>OZ245838.1:3645000-7193928 GCA_965228735.1 Planctomycetota bacterium | reverse complement strand
CCGAACTTCATGGCGTCGTCTGCCTGCCTGCCTACCTGCCGCGAACGCGCTACTGGTGGCAAACCACCTCGACGCCAACAGCGCCAAACTCGAAGTCGACGGCCATGCGGGGGTGGTTACCTGAAACCAGACGCCATCGACCCGGTCGCGGCGGCGCGTAGAAGACCGTTGCACCGTCCGCCGCAGTCTCGACGTGTTCCGGGATGACAACGGCCCATTTCGGTCCGCTCAGGAGATCGTCATCCCAGACCTCCAGCTGGCACAAACCGCGGTGCAGCGTCCCATCCGCCTTTCTCAGATAGGCCGTAACCACCCGCGGCGGTCGCTCGGCGATCACGGCACCGAGATCGATCTCACCAGCAACGAGCGTCGGCAGCTTCACCGTGGCAAACGGTCCGGAACGGATCCCGTATCCGTCCAGAACCCGGAAAGTGCGCGTCCCCGCCGACTGCCCCACGGCGTAGCGCGGCAACGGCAACGCGAACCTGCCGAGCGAATCCGTGCGGATATGAAAGAACGGTCGACAATCCCGTGCGTCGACGACGAGGACCCCAAGATCGAACTCGATCTGACGGTCACTCCAAGCTCGTCCGTCGGCACGCACGAGACGCCCCCTGACCACCGGTGCTTGCGCGTCGCCAAGCAAATCGACCTCGACACTCTCCCCAACCGCCTTCGGCCCAAGAAAGGTGCCCGGGTCGAGGCCGCCGGGCCGCATCGGGAAAGCGGGATGAGGGGTGTACGGCGTTGGTGGCACGACCCGAAAGCGGCCGCCCAGCGCCACACAGGGAAACAGGAAACCACCATCAGGAAGAACCTGGCCAAAGGCCAGTTCACCCACCGCGTATTCGTCTCTCGGGCGCATGCCTTTCTTCGCAGCGCCCTCGGTAGCAAGCAACAGGTGGTGCAACCATAGTCGAGCCGCCCCAGGCTCCCCGGCGACCCGCACTACCATGGATCCGGTGGCAGGTAGCACGATGCGAACGGGTTGCTCCGGCGGTTCCTTCATGTCCACGACGACGGGCGGCATCGTCGCCCCCAGAATCGGCACGCCAAGCCGCAACATCCGCCATTCATCGTTCGCATCCGACGAATCCAGGGGGCGATGGATGGTCGCGGTCGCCTCACGCCCACTGGCGTAGTAGGTGCCACCGTGCGACGCGCCGAACGCGGCATCGATTGCCGCGCCAGGTGCGGGGTGACCATCGGCACCCACCACCTGCACAACGATCGATCGCTCCGGTTCGAGTTCGAATCGGTGCTCGGTCGTCGAAACGTCGGGCTCCGGTCGGTCGAAGACGTACAGATGCCCGCGGAGCCTGCCGTGCCTGGCGAGCAGGCGCGGGCACCTGTTGCGCAAAGTGAGCGACACGATCCCATCCGCGCCAGTAGTGAGAGCCCTACCGTACCGCCGGTAGTACTGCTCCAGGTCACCTTGCCGCAAGCGGTCGGCATGAATGCGCTCGGCGAACGTCAGGCGCTCGCGTCCGGCAAAGCAACATTCGTTCTGTAAGAGCGAGCCCATAGTCGGCGAATCATTTCACTCAGCGTCCATGGAGAGATAGCGACGGCCAGTCACCCAGTCCTCGCTGATCTCCATGAGGACCGCGGTGGCGAGCCGGAGAAGAGAGGCGTCGTTGGGGAAGAGCGTCGCAACGCGGGTGCGGCGCAGGAGCTCCTTGTTGAGGCGCTCGAGCATGTTGGTCGTGCGAAGGCAGCGACGGTGCGTCGCCGGGATCGCGAAGACAGCGAAGCCGTCGGGGACGTTGTCGCGAGCCCACCGGACAAAGTCGGGAGCGGTTTCCGCGTGATCCTCCAGAAGCCTATCAAGAAGCCGTTCGGCCTCAGGTCGGTCTGGAGCGTTGAAGACCGCACGAAGTCCACGAGCGATCGACGGGCGCAACGAGACGGTCGGCACTCGTGGAGCGGCGTTGCGTTGCAGGTGGAACTGGCAGCGTTGCCAAGCGACTCCGGGAAAGCTCGCCGCCAAAGCTTGGCGGAGGCCAGAGTGGTCGTCACTGACGATGAGTCCGAGCCCGTGCAGGCCACGTTCACGCAGGCTGTCGAGGAAGTCGCGCCAGTGGACCTCGGCTTCCGAGCGCGACACGCTGACGCCGAGGACCGAGCGATGGCCTGCATCATCGACGCCCGTCGCGATCAGGACGGCGGCGCTCATGACGGAGCCGGCGTGCCGGACCTTTTCGTAGCGGGCATCGAGGACCAGGTAGCGGCACCGGCCGAGCTCGCGCATCCGCCACTGCTGCAGCTCGTCGTCGAGTGCCGCGGCGGCCCGGGAGACCTGCTGGGACGACACCTGTACTCCGCAGAGCTCCTCGGTGATCGCGGCGACCTTGCGGGTCGAGACGCCCTGGACGTACATCTCGGCGACCGCGAGCTTCAGGGCGCGCTCCGAGCGAATCCCGCGTTCGAGTGCCGTCGGATAGAAGCGTTCGCCGTCGACGGCCTCGCGGACCTGCGGGACGGCGAACTCGATCGCGCCGACGCGAGTCGCCACGGTCTTCGGCTTGAAGCCGTTGGCGTAGCCCCGTCGTGACTCGGTACGCTCGTTTGGGCCGGCGCCCAGGAACGCGGATCGCTCGATCTTCATGGCCTCGTTCACGAGGACGCGGATCGCGTCCGCGATCCCTCCCAGACCCTGCGTTGCGATGGATTCCAAGACGGTGTCGAGCGTGCTACTTTCGGATTGGTGGGTCACTTCGTTCTGCTTTCGTTGTGGTTAACAAAAGCTGAGCGTCGTGACTCGCCGACTTGAAGCATCCGTCCGCGCCGGCGGTGGTCGTCGCGGTCGGCCTGGCCACTGCACCCAGGGTGCAGCGCCCAGACCGACCGCGACGACCACCGCCGACTGCGTCAAGCTGCCTCGGGCGGTTTACAGAACGCATGCTGCACTACCTCGCGTCCGAAGTCGTCTGGCAGATAGAGCAGCTCGGCGCCCGCCAGGGGCTTCCCCGTCGAACGCTCCACAATCGTAATCTTGAACGTGTAGCTCGGGCCAACGTTCTCGAGTGCCGTAGCCTGCTGACCCGGTTTGAACTGAGGTTTCGCAGAAACCGGGGGAGGCCATTCGATGCCGGTTTGGCCAGGCGAGAGCGAACACACCACGCACACGGCGACACCAATGCAGGTGATGCACCGCACCGCCCAACTCAGGAAACGGCCTGCCAGTGTTCGCACTCAGCCAGCATACACGGGAAGCCGACCGCGACGCCCCGCTGCAGCGACGTCCCATTCCCGGTAGCATGCGACTCAATGATGGCTCGAACGTGCTGGGGGCTCCTCTGGGCAATCTCGCTGGGCGCGCAACAGGGCGCCGGCGAACGGCTACTTGCCACGATTCCCGATGGCATGGCGCTGGAAGGACCTAACCGGAATCGGTTCGCGAGCCGGGAACCCATCCGAACGCAATTTGCGTTTGGCGCCGAAGGCAAGTTCGTCGCCTACGGCGCGTTCCGATCCGGATCTTGGGTCGCGATGGTCGGAGACACTGAGCTCGGCAAGTTCCGAGTCCTCGATCAGCCCGTGATGGACGAAGCGGCTCGCCACTACGCATTCCGCGCAGCGCACCGCGAAGGACACGACGAGGGGTGGTGGATCATCAAGAACGGCACCCTAGACGCCGGCTTCGGGTGGCTCGGTGAGATCGTGATCAACCGCGGCGGCGACCTGGCGTTCTGGGAGCGGCCGAGTGAACCCGAATTCATCGAGTACGTCGACATGGTGTTCCACACCGGCCGCAAGAAGAGCGAACCGTACCATGCCCCAGTCGCTCTGATGCCGCCACGCCTCAGCCTGGATGGACGCACGGTGCTGACCCTGCACCGACGCGAACGCTCCTACATACCCCTGTTGTTCAAACGCGGCACGCCAACGGCCCTGCCAAGCGAATCCGAAATCCAGGACATCGCGCTGTCCCCCAACGGAAAGCGCGTTGCCTTGACGATTGTCGAAGGCGGCCCGGTCATTCCGCCGGGCATCCGCGTTCCGGCCGGCGTCGAAGCCGGGAAGTACCGCGTCCGAGTAGGCGAGTCGACCTACGGCGAAGGAGTCGACGCTGCATTCCTGGCCGACTTCTCACCGAACAGCAAGACGTTCGTCTTCCGCTATCTGAAGGGCGACCGACTGAACCTCGCGTTCGATGGCGAAGAGCTGCCCGCGCCCGAGTTCGAGTTCGTAGGCAATCCCGTGTTTCATCCAAAGCGTGACGAGGTCGCATTCGCGACCTGCTCCGGTGGCCCGATCGGTCCCGTCACTCGCCTACATCGGGAAGGTGAGCGCCTTATTCGCGGAGGGCGGTGGTCGCTCCATCGCCGACGCAAGGGAGAGCCGGCGAACACTCTGATCGAGAATGTCGAGGACATCGAACACGTCACATTCGGACCGCAGGGCGCAATCGCGTGCGCCGTTCTCCACAACGGTGGGTGGCGAATTGTCGCCGGCAATCACAAGTCTCCGCCGTACGATGACGTCGGGAGACCATGGTGGGATCGAAAGGGCGAGACCATCTGGTTCGGTTGCCGCGTTGATCGGGAGTTGCGGTGGGCAAAGCTCGATCTGCGCTAACTCAGAACCCCACAGTCCAGGGTAGTCAGCGGCTGCTGAACCGCCCCGGGTTCTCCGGAGGCTCGGTTAGTTGAGTGCCACCACCGCGGCAGCAGCTCGTTGTTGATTGTAGTAGTTGCTCTCGAACTCCGAAGGGGGAGTGTGCAGCTAACGGTGTAAACGGCGACCAGCTGGCGGAGTGAGGTCACGGTTACAGGGCAGGTATCCTGCCTTGAAAGAAGATAGCGAGCTGCCCGAGGACGGCGCTCCAATTCCAGAGCGCACGCGTCCACTTCTTCTCGAAGCGACGCAGCGCGAGGTAGAGCAGCTTGGTGACGGACTTGTCGTCCGGGAAGTGGCCGCGGTACTGCAGCAGCTTGCGCAGGCTCGAGTTGAGCGCCTCGATCTGGTTGGTCGTGTAGATCACGCGCCGGACCTCGGGCGGGAAGTCGAGGAACGGCACGACACGCTCCCAGTTCGCTCGCCAGGACGAGGTGATCATCTCGTAGCGGCGGCCCCACTTCTTGTCGAAGGCATCCAGCGCTGCCTCGGCGGCTTCACGGTTGGCCGCCGTGTAGATCGGCTTGAGGTCCTTGGCGACGGCCTTGCGATCCTTGTAGCTGACGAAGCGCAGCGAGTTCCGGATCATGTGCACGATGCAGGTCTGCACGGTGGCCTGCGGGAACACGTGCTCGATCGCGTCCGGGAAGCCCTTCAGGCCATCGCAGCACGCAATCAGGATGTCCTGGACGCCCCGCGTCTTCAGCTCGTTCATGACCTTCAGCCAGAACTTGGCGCCCTCCGTCTGCTCGATCCAGATCCCGAGGACTTCGCGGCGGCCGTCGAGCGTGACGCCGATCGCCAGGTAAACCGACTTGTTTCGGACGACGCTTTCGTCGCGCACCTTCACGACGAGCGCATCGAGGAAGACGATCGGGTAGACCGGCTCGAGCGGCCGGCTCTGCCAGGCCAGGACGTCTTCGTGGACCGCCGACGTGGCGCTCGAGATCAGCGATGGCGAGACCTCGACGCCGTACAGCTCCTCCAGGTGGCCCTGGATGTCGCGGACGGTCATGCCGCGGGCGTAGAGCGCCAGGATCTTCTCGTCGAAGCCCGCGAAGCGTCTCTGGCGCTTCTTGACGATCTCGGGCTCGAACGTGCTGTCGCGATCGCGCGGCACCTCGATCTCGAGCTCGCCGTCCTCGACCTTGATCGTCTTGCTGCGTGATCCGTTGCGCGCGTTGCTCGTGCCCTCGGCACGCGGTGCGTGCTTCTCGTAGCCGAGGTGCTCGGTCATCTCGCCTTCGAGGGCTCGGCCGAGCAGCCGGGCCGTCAGCTCCTTGAGGATGCCGTCCTTTCCTGTCAGGTCTTCTGGCTTCTCGTAGTTGGCGAGGAGCTGGTCGATCAGCTCGTCCGGGATTCGGTGGCGGTCATTCTTCTTCGGGGTCATCGGTGGGCTCCCTACGGGTCAGAGGATCCCACCAGCCGTCACGCGAATACACCGTTCATCGCACACTCCCTTCCGCACCTGCCGCCGACGGCCCGAGGCGCCGCCTGAGCCGCAGCCTGCGGGGCCGACCGCGATCGCGCGCCGAGTGGCCCTTGCCCACCACATCGAGGACCTCGTCGAAAGGGGCAGCCTGGACGGCTACGCCGAAGCCAGTCGCCGGCTCGGGATCACACGCGCCCGCATCACCCAGGTCTGCGACCTGGCGCTTCTCGCCCCTGACATCCAGGCGGCCGTGTTGCTCGGCGACGTCGAGCCTCGCGATCGCCACCTACGCGAAGTCGGAAGGCATCCGCTCTGGGACGACCAGCGGCGCGCCTTCCACCGTATGTTCCCCAACGTCCTGAAGGACCACCATGACCACGACTGAAACCGCAGAAGCCACCATCCCCACCACCAACGACACCTGGACCGAGCAGTTCGCCGAGCTGAAGGCGCGCTACCCGAAGGTCCGCGAGCCGATCCTCGTAGCGCTGCACATCATCACGCAGAACCCCGAGATCAGCATCGACGACGCCAAGGCCCAAGCTGCGGTGCATGGCACGCGGATCACTGCCGCCAGCGTGAGCGCCGCCAAGCGGCTCCTGTCCCGCCAGGACGACGCGACGGCAACCGGCGCTCTGACCAGGCCGGCCCCGAAGAAGCCCACGACACGCCGTCCCAGGGCCAGCAGCGCGCCGACCGATGTCGAGTCCATGATCAGGCAGGTCGCTGACAAGATTCGGGCCGAGGGCGACGCGGAAGCTGAACGGTTGCGAGTCGCGATGCGGAAGGCGATCGATCTCCTCGCAGCGGCAGTCGCGTAGTTCAAAGTCTGCCCCGGCCGACCCAGCTCGGCGCGGGGCGCAACGCGTTGCCTCGTTACCACATCATCTACGGCCCTTTCGGTGGCTGGTCACCGAGCCGGCTACCCGGCATCCCGGCCTGTGGTTATCCCCGATGTCCTGGGGTGTTTGGGATGGAGTGCAGTTTCATAGGAATCGCCTCCGAGATCGATCGTATCGCGTCTGGCCATGCACCGCGAGTTATTGTCTGGGACCTGCATGGATGCCTTCGAGAACCTGATCGCCCTGCTGCTGCGACGTGACGGCTACTGGACCGACACCTCCGTCAAAGTCGCGCTGACCAAGCGCCAGAAGGCCGCGATGGGCAAGCCGTCGTCTCCACGCTGGGAAGTCGACGTCGTGGGCTACAAGGGCTCGACCAACGAGCTGCTCGTCGTCGAGTGCGAGTCCTACCTCGACTCCTATGGGGTTCGGTTCAAGGCCGGCGTTTTCCACGACCCGGACCACTACAAGCTGTTCACAGATCGAGCTGTGCGCGACGTCGTGCTGCCAGCACTTGCCGATCAGTTCGCGAAGTCCGGGTCCTGCCAGCCCAACCCGACAGTGACCCTATGCTTGGCTACCGGCAAGATCGCGAAGGCCACCGACAAGCGCGGTCTGACCGCCACGTTCGAGGAGAATAGCTGGCGACTGTTCGACGACGCGTGGGTACGCCAACGCCTCGCGACAACCGCTCACGACAGCTACCAGAATGAGACTGCGCTCGTCGTCGCAAAGCTTCTCCTCCGCGAATAGGCCGCCCGCCACCAACTGTTAACCAGCGGCGACGATCGGGGCGACAACCGGCCGATCCACCGTTGAAACACCGTTGGTCAACGGTGGCGGGCGCCCGTCCGGGAGTCACATGCCAGAGGAAATGTGACATCCGAGATTCGAGATTCACTCGGGGGGCTGAAGTCAGGCGAACTCGCAGATTGCGACGCCGCTACCGCAGGCGCCGAAGCCCGAGCGATTCTGGCGAAACTTTCGTCACCGCCCCAACCCACATCTCCAGTGGCACATCGACGTAAAACACCCCATGCGCCATCTCCCCGAAACGACGCCTTTCCCCGGCATTCTCCACGCCGGCGGCGTTCAAATACCGTTGGTCAACGGCGACGCACGCCGTTCATCGGACTACCCGGGGCCGCTCTACTTGAACGTAATCTCCACCAAGCGCCCCGGAAGCACGTCCACGTCCTGAACCACCGCCGCTGACTCACCGATCTCGCCACCTATTAGTCGCGCTCTGTATCGCCCTGCCAATACGTCTACTGCCTCATCCAGCACAATTTGAAATGGCTCCGCCGGCGCCCTGTCGAGCAGCTGCAACTCCACTCGTACATGATCTGCGTGCTGCAACATCCTAGTAGAGAGGCCACGTGCTTGCGCTTTCAGACTTCCAAGCGGCGGTATTTCGATCCTCGCCCTTGACTCTTCCGCCCTGTGCACAACCTCAAATCGACAACCACTAACTTGCACCCCAAAAGTGACGACGTCTGGCAGCTGGCGCCAAACCACTATCCCCTTCCCCATACGGTCCGAATGCCCACCACCACCAAGCGGAACTGCATAGAACGGCGCGGCTCTACCTCCCTGCTCTACAACTTCCACTGTCACGCTATGCCCACAATCTAAGACAAAGTCTACTCCATCACCTTCGCCCGGCCCTATAGTCTTTTGAGCACTTCTGAAACCCGACGCGTCAACCGCAATCTCCAATACATCCCTCGCGTAAATGCCGTCAAAACTGAATTGCCCGGCTTCATCAGTCATTCTCCCGACGCTGTACGCCCCCGCCAAACACTGCACACCCTGGCTGAGCAATCAGGCAGCAAAGTCGGCTCTCCGGGTTGATAGGAAACGGAGTTCACGAAGCGCTCGACCGATCGCGAAGCGATCAATCGAAGCCCGTAGATGATGCGGGAGGTCGGCGCCCCAGGCAATCCCCCGAGCACGGCAGGCGCTCCCGCGATGCCGCTCGACGCGGCGGCACAGGCCAGCTCGCATCGCGGCCGTTAGCGGCGCCCGAGCAAGCCACGTTGGCCCGCGCAGCGGCGAGCCGGCGCGCCGCGCGATCGGCTGCGCGTTGCTCTGCGCGACCGCGTCGTGCAAGTCGTCGAGCGTGACACCACAGTCGACGCCGCGCATGCTCGCGATGGCCACAGCGCGCGACTTCACGCTGCCGACGCCGGCCTCACAGCCACCGTTGTATGCCGGCGTCCCGGGGGGCGAAAAGAGCGGCAGCACGCCGTGTGCGGCGAGCAGCGCCTGCGCAGCATGGCTGACGAAGGCGCTCCCGTTGTCGCTCTTGAGGACGAGCGGGGCGCCATGCTCGGCAAACAGTCGGCGGAGCACACGGACGACGTGCGCGGCATCTTGCGCCCGGCACGCGGCAGCCTCGAGCACAGCGCCGCTGGCGAGGTCGCGCACGACGAGCAGGTGCTTGCCGAGGTCTTCGATGCCGCCGGGTAACTCGGCGAAGTCCATCGCCCAGATCGCGCCCGGGCACTCCCAGGTCAACTGCTCGAGACGGCGACGGCGCAGCCGGGCCGACAGCCGACGCCATCGCGCCTTGAGTCGCCGCAGCTCCGCGCGACCGACGTCCGGGTATGCCTGCTTGAGCTCCTGATCCGAGATGCGACCGCCGTGCGCCTGCAGCGTGGCGTAGACGTCGTTGCGGGCCAGTCGATCGGCGGCCAGAGTCGGACGACCTGGCCTGCGATAGGGCGTGCCGATGGCAGCGCGCGCCGCGCGCTGCATCCAGGCGGACACTGTCGACGCGGAGCAGCGCAGTAACTCGCCGGCACGACGACAGGTCACGCCGAGGTCGCGCACGACGTTCGCGATCACCTGACGCGATACGTCGATCGCAGCCCAGCGCTTGCCCGCAGTGGCGTTCACCGGCTTCTTCGTCGCCGCTCCTGTCGGCTCATGCGCCGTGGTTCCGGCGTCACTTTTTTTGGATCGAGACCGGCGAGATCCGCCCGCGCTTCCGCGAGACGGAGCTCACGCTCGAGCTGCGCGACACGATCACGCAGAGCTTGCTCTTCGGTCTCGGCATCCGCGTCTCGCTTCCGAGGACGACCGGGACGGCCAGGTTCGAAGGACTCCAGATACCACTGCAGCGCCTGGTCACGCAGACGCCAGAAGCGCGAGCGATCGACACCGAGCTGCTCGCACGCATCTGCCACCGAGAGCTCGCCCGTGATGGTCTGCATGACGATGCGACCGCGCAGCTGGCTCTGCTCGGAGACGTCGTACTTGTCGAGGTGATCCAGTCCTTTGTTCGGCCGTCCCATCGTCATGTCACGCCACTCCCTCGTCTGGTTGTCGCGTCACGATAGCACTCGGCGCGGGCAAGGACGCCGGTGCAGCGTCGGACTCGGCAGCCTTCATCGCCGCGAGCACGCGCTCACCGCGTGACTGCTTGCGGGTGCGACGCTTCTTCACCGGGGCTCCGCCTTTTGAATTGGCCGACTTGGCGGGCTTGTCCGGTTTGACGCACACAGCGCGCTGCGTGACGCGGTGCAACGCCTGCAGACGCATCAGCTCGCGCTGCGTCTTTTTGGCGTCCTCGCGGACCTGCTTGAGTTCCGCCTCGATGTCGCGCTTGCGACCGCGCGCACGCGGCTCCAGCGCGTCGATCATCGCCTGCAGCATGCGCGTCTCGAGCACGTAGTAGCGCACGAGCGCGATGCGCAGCTCATCGCTGGCGGACTGCGTGGTGCGAAGCCCACACATCGCTTCGAGGATGACCGTGGCGCGGCGCTTGGCCTCGTCGCTGCCGGTCAGGGCCTTCGGCCCCGCCGGCTTCGGGCGTGGCTTCTTCGCCGTCACGAGTCGTCCTCCCCGGTCTCCGAATCGAGACCGTCGGACAGGTCCTGCAGAGCGGCATCGAGGGGAGACTCGCCGGGCCCTTCGACGTCAGATTCGCTCCCGACTTCGGCCCGCCGGCCGGTCGCGCCGAGGTCGACCTCTTCGCGACTGCCGTCCTCCTTCGTCAGCACGACCCGCTCGCCCTCGGCATGCAGCGAGATGTTGGAGTCACCGACTCGACCCGTCAGGTAGAAGGTCTTGCGCGGTGCGCCGTTCTGCGCGAGTTCTTTGGCGTTGGCCTTCACCTGCTCGCGCAGCGTCTCCAGCACCTGCGGCGCTGATTCGAAGTAGCGATCCGCCGGCACCATGCCGTCGATCCCCGAATGCGTGCGCTGGAAGTTGTAGTGATCGACGAACTGACGAATGCGATCACGCGCGTCGTCGAGATCGCGAAACACTGCCTGCTGCACGCACTCGCGCCACAGCGTCCCCCAGAAGCGCTCGATCTTGCCCAGCGTCTGCGGATGCCGCGGGCTGGCGACGATCTGCTTGATCCCGCGACGCTCGAGCAACTTGGTGAAGGCGCTCTTGCCGCGCCAGGTCTTGTACTGCGTCCCGTTGTCGGTCAGCACTTCGTCGGGCGCACCGTAGTTGGCGATCGCCGACTCCAGCGCCTCGCGCACCATCGCACCGGAGCTGCTCGCGTGCAGTCCGAAGCCGACGAGGTAGCGGCTGTAGTCGTCGAGAAAGCCGACCAGGTGCACACGTCGGTTCTGACGCTTCAAGACGAAGGTGAACAGGTCCGTCTGCCACATCTGGTTCGGCTTGCTGCGCTCGAAGCGTCGTGGCTTGTCCGGGTGCGGCTTCGTCGGCACGTCCTCGACGACGTAGCCCTCTTCCTCCAGGTAGCGACCGATCGCACCTGGGCTCGCAGCGAGGCCCTGCGTGCGCATGAGCATCGAGTGCAGGCGATCCTGGCCCCACTCGGGATGCGCCTGCTTCATCATCAGGATCGCGCGCTTCGTCTCGTCCGACAGGCGGCTGCCGGGCCCGGGGCCCTTCGGGCGATCCTCGAGGCCCGCCGGCCCTTCCTCCTGGAAGCGGCTGCGCCACTTGTAGAGCGAATGCGGCGACACTCCGACGAGCGCAGCGAAGTCCTTTGCCGGCAGCTTCGAGCGCTGCCAGGTGTCCAGGATCAGCAGGCGCTCGCGGGCGCTGAAATGCTGACGCGGTTGCGGCACGACACGGCGGCGCGTGCGCGAGCGACGACGGCCTGCGAGCTCGGGCGGCAGGTCGCCTGTCGTCGAGGGGGTTGGCGCCCGCCCGGGATCGCCGGCTCCGAGGAGTCGCCCGGCTTCGCCGTGCGTCTCCTCTCCGCCGCCGATCCCGGGCGCCTGCGGCGTCAGCGGGAACTGCGAGGTCGGCTCGGGCCCGATCGGAATGGTCGGCTGGTCAGCGTTGTCTTCTGGTCTCTGCGAATCGGTCATCGGTCTGCCTTTCCGGCTCTCTGCCGGGGTTGAGGAGAGCGATGACTTTGGTGCCGGGATTAACGGCTACGGTGTGCAGGGGTTTCGGCGTGGGCGACAGCTGCTCGGCCGAGCCCTCGAAGGCGAGATGACCGAGCACCTCGGCTACGAGAAGCACGCACCGCGTGCCGAGGGCACGAGCAACGCGCGCAACGGATCACGCAGCAAGACGATCAAGGTCGAGGACGGCGAGCTCGAGATCGAGGTGCCGCGCGATCGCGACAGCACGTTCGAGCCCGAGATCGTCAAGAAGCGCCAGAGACGCTTCGCGGGCTTCGACGAGAAGATCCTGGCGCTCTACGCCCGCGGCATGACCGTCCGCGACATCCAGGGCCACCTGGAGGAGCTGTACGGCGTCGAGGTCTCGCCATCGCTGATCTCGAGCGCCACGTCGGCGGTCCACGAAGACGTCCTGGCCTGGCAGAGCCGGCCGCTCGAGCCGGTCTACCCGATCGTCTTCCTCGATGCGCTCGTCGTGAAGGTGCGCGACGAAAGCGTCGTCCGAAACAAGTCGGTTTACCTGGCGATCGGCGTCACGCTCGACGGCCGCCGCGAAGTCCTCGGGATCTGGATCGAGCAGACGGAGGGCGCCAAGTTCTGGCTGAAGGTCATGAACGAGCTGAAGACGCGGGGCGTCCAGGACATCCTGATTGCGTGCTGCGATGGCCTGAAGGGCTTCCCGGACGCGATCGAGCACGTGTTCCCGCAGGCCACCGTGCAGACCTGCATCGTGCACATGATCCGGAACTCGCTGCGCTTCGTCAGCTACAAGGATCGCAAGGCCGTCGCCAAGGACCTCAAGCCGATCTACACGGCGGCCAACCGTGAAGCCGCCGAGGCAGCGCTGGATGCCTTCGACAAGAAGTGGGGCCGCCGCTACGAGATGATCACCTCGTCCTGGCGAGCGAACTGGGAGCGTGTCGTGCCGTTCCTCGACTTCCCGCCCGAGGTCCGGCGCGTGATCTACACGACCAACCAGATCGAGGCGCTCAACTCGAGCCTGCGCAAGCTGCTGCAGTACCGCGGCCACTTCCCGGACGACAAGTCCGTCACCAAGCTGCTCTACCTCGCGCTGCGTCGCTTCGAGAAGAAGTGGACGCGTGCGCTCTGGAATTGGAGCGCCGTCCTCGGGCAGCTCGCTATCTTCTTTCAAGGCAGGATACCTGCCCTGTAACCGTGACCTCACTCCGCCAGCTGGTCGCCGTTTACACCGTTAGCTGCACACTCCCCGTCTACGGCGCGCGCAAGATCTGGCGGCAACTCCATCGTGATTGCGTTTCTGTCGCTCGCTGCACGGTGGAGCGCCTCATGCGCGAGATCGGCGTACAGGGCGCGGTTCGCGGTCGGAAGTTCAGGACGACCGTCCCGGACGAGACGGCAAGTCGACCGTTGGACTTGGTCCAACGCGAGTTCACAGCGTCGCGCCCCAACCAGCTCTGGGTCGCCGACATCACGTACGTCTCGACCTGGTCGGGCTTCGCATTCACGGCGTTCGTCATCGACGTGTTCTCCCGCTTCATTGCTGGGTGGCGCGTGTCGAGTTCCCTCGCCACAGACCTGCCGCTCGATGCGCTCGAGCAGGCATTGCACGCCCGGCCTGACCGGCAAGGGCTCGTTCACCACAGCGACCGAGGCTGTCAGTACGTGTCGATCAGGTACGCGGACCGCCTCGTCGAAGCCGGCATCGAGCCGTCCGTCGGAAGTGTCGGTGACTCGTACGACAACGCGCTCGCCGAGACGATCATCGGTCTCTACAAGACCGAGGTCATCCAGCAGCGTCGCCCCTGGAAGGGCGTCGAGGACGTCGAGTTCGCGACCCTGAACTGGGTCGACTGGTTCAACAATCGGAGGCTGCTCGAGCCCCTTGGGCACATCCCGCCTTCGGAGTTCGAGAGCAACTACTACAATCAACAACGAGCTGCTGCCGCGGTGGTGGCACTCAACTAACCGAGCCTCCGGAGAACCCGGGGCGGTTCAGTTATGAGTGATGGGCGTTAGCTCCATGGACTTCTGCGCATCGCTGACGGACCAGCTAGACCACTGAGCGGAGGCCGCCCCCGCAGTAACAAAGAGAGTGATTAAACTCAGAGCAAAACTCTTTATCATGATTTTCCTGTCGTTTTGACTTTTGCGAATGTTGGACGCGGGTACAGCACTCGCGCCCCACCCACGGTACGCCTGCATCTTAAAACCGGATAGTGGTGGCAGGGTGCCGACCGTCAGTTAACTCGATTCGGAAGAACCACTTAGGTCGGCACAAGAAACTCTTACTTGGCCCGCAATGACTAGTGTCGGGAGTGTGTGATGGACGGTGTATTCGCGTGACGGCTGGTAGGATCCTCTGACCCTGTAGTGTCCGAAAATGCGTGAACACGATTCGGCCTACTCGCTGCCCGACGACGCTGCCGACCGACCCCAATCCCGAAGTTGCGCGGCCGGTGCCGCGCCGACCTGCTTGGCGAAACGCCAGGTACGGATCCCCAGACGAGCGGACAAGCACGCTTCGAAGCATCGCCTCGTCCCCCGACAGTGCTGCGGCAATGCCGAACTCCTGCTGCGACCAGTCGACGTAAGGCCAAGCCGTGGCCCGGACGCGGCTGGATCAGGCCGCGGAGCCAGGATCCCGTGCGCTTGCCTCGGCGGCTTCACGGTGGGCGGCTGAGTAGCTCAGCCGCGAACAACTCGGGTACCGCTGCTACTCAGCGCACAACAGCGATCAGGGTCCCGCGAAAGGAAGCCTGCGAATCACCAAACTCGAGCGACGCACTCCAGCTCGCAGTATGCGTGCCGGCCGAATCCGAGAAAGCAACGCTGAACGGCAAGCTCCAAACCTGATCGCCGTCCGTGCGGGACCGCAGCCTCGCTGTGGTAGGGACCACCCCCCACTCAGCGCCGACCTCCACCCCCGACACGGTCGGGGCCGGACAGTCAACCGGCACGGTCACACGTAGCTCAAAAGCGTCCTCGGCTCGCTGCCCCGCCCCCCCCACGAGCACAAGCGGCTGTGGAAAGACCTCGACTTTGGGTCGACCGATTGCCTTCAACCGTACGACCCGCTGAACTCCGTCGCTTGTGTACGCCCCCGCCAAACACTGCACACCCTGGCTGAGCAATCAGGCAGCAAAGTCGGCTCTCCGGGTTGATAGGAAACGGAGTTCACGAAGCGCTCGACCGATCGCGAAGCGATCAATCGAAGCCCGTAGATGATGCGGGAGGTCGGCGCCCCAGGCAATCCCCCGAGCACGGCAGGCGCTCCCGCGATGCCGCTCGACGCGGCGGCACAGGCCAGCTCGCATCGCGGCCGTTAGCGGCGCCCGAGCAAGCCACGTTGGCCCGCGCAGCGGCGAGCCGGCGCGCCGCGCGATCGGCTGCGCGTTGCTCTGCGCGACCGCGTCGTGCAAGTCGTCGAGCGTGACACCACAGTCGACGCCGCGCATGCTCGCGATGGCCACAGCGCGCGACTTCACGCTGCCGACGCCGGCCTCACAGCCACCGTTGTATGCCGGCGTCCCGGGGGGCGAAAAGAGCGGCAGCACGCCGTGTGCGGCGAGCAGCGCCTGCGCAGCATGGCTGACGAAGGCGCTCCCGTTGTCGCTCTTGAGGACGAGCGGGGCGCCATGCTCGGCAAACAGTCGGCGGAGCACACGGACGACGTGCGCGGCATCTTGCGCCCGGCACGCGGCAGCCTCGAGCACAGCGCCGCTGGCGAGGTCGCGCACGACGAGCAGGTGCTTGCCGAGGTCTTCGATGCCGCCGGGTAACTCGGCGAAGTCCATCGCCCAGATCGCGCCCGGGCACTCCCAGGTCAACTGCTCGAGACGGCGACGGCGCAGCCGGGCCGACAGCCGACGCCATCGCGCCTTGAGTCGCCGCAGCTCCGCGCGACCGACGTCCGGGTATGCCTGCTTGAGCTCCTGATCCGAGATGCGACCGCCGTGCGCCTGCAGCGTGGCGTAGACGTCGTTGCGGGCCAGTCGATCGGCGGCCAGAGTCGGACGACCTGGCCTGCGATAGGGCGTGCCGATGGCAGCGCGCGCCGCGCGCTGCATCCAGGCGGACACTGTCGACGCGGAGCAGCGCAGTAACTCGCCGGCACGACGACAGGTCACGCCGAGGTCGCGCACGACGTTCGCGATCACCTGACGCGATACGTCGATCGCAGCCCAGCGCTTGCCCGCAGTGGCGTTCACCGGCTTCTTCGTCGCCGCTCCTGTCGGCTCATGCGCCGTGGTTCCGGCGTCACTTTTTTTGGATCGAGACCGGCGAGATCCGCCCGCGCTTCCGCGAGACGGAGCTCACGCTCGAGCTGCGCGACACGATCACGCAGAGCTTGCTCTTCGGTCTCGGCATCCGCGTCTCGCTTCCGAGGACGACCGGGACGGCCAGGTTCGAAGGACTCCAGATACCACTGCAGCGCCTGGTCACGCAGACGCCAGAAGCGCGAGCGATCGACACCGAGCTGCTCGCACGCATCTGCCACCGAGAGCTCGCCCGTGATGGTCTGCATGACGATGCGACCGCGCAGCTGGCTCTGCTCGGAGACGTCGTACTTGTCGAGGTGATCCAGTCCTTTGTTCGGCCGTCCCATCGTCATGTCACGCCACTCCCTCGTCTGGTTGTCGCGTCACGATAGCACTCGGCGCGGGCAAGGACGCCGGTGCAGCGTCGGACTCGGCAGCCTTCATCGCCGCGAGCACGCGCTCACCGCGTGACTGCTTGCGGGTGCGACGCTTCTTCACCGGGGCTCCGCCTTTTGAATTGGCCGACTTGGCGGGCTTGTCCGGTTTGACGCACACAGCGCGCTGCGTGACGCGGTGCAACGCCTGCAGACGCATCAGCTCGCGCTGCGTCTTTTTGGCGTCCTCGCGGACCTGCTTGAGTTCCGCCTCGATGTCGCGCTTGCGACCGCGCGCACGCGGCTCCAGCGCGTCGATCATCGCCTGCAGCATGCGCGTCTCGAGCACGTAGTAGCGCACGAGCGCGATGCGCAGCTCATCGCTGGCGGACTGCGTGGTGCGAAGCCCACACATCGCTTCGAGGATGACCGTGGCGCGGCGCTTGGCCTCGTCGCTGCCGGTCAGGGCCTTCGGCCCCGCCGGCTTCGGGCGTGGCTTCTTCGCCGTCACGAGTCGTCCTCCCCGGTCTCCGAATCGAGACCGTCGGACAGGTCCTGCAGAGCGGCATCGAGGGGAGACTCGCCGGGCCCTTCGACGTCAGATTCGCTCCCGACTTCGGCCCGCCGGCCGGTCGCGCCGAGGTCGACCTCTTCGCGACTGCCGTCCTCCTTCGTCAGCACGACCCGCTCGCCCTCGGCATGCAGCGAGATGTTGGAGTCACCGACTCGACCCGTCAGGTAGAAGGTCTTGCGCGGTGCGCCGTTCTGCGCGAGTTCTTTGGCGTTGGCCTTCACCTGCTCGCGCAGCGTCTCCAGCACCTGCGGCGCTGATTCGAAGTAGCGATCCGCCGGCACCATGCCGTCGATCCCCGAATGCGTGCGCTGGAAGTTGTAGTGATCGACGAACTGACGAATGCGATCACGCGCGTCGTCGAGATCGCGAAACACTGCCTGCTGCACGCACTCGCGCCACAGCGTCCCCCAGAAGCGCTCGATCTTGCCCAGCGTCTGCGGATGCCGCGGGCTGGCGACGATCTGCTTGATCCCGCGACGCTCGAGCAACTTGGTGAAGGCGCTCTTGCCGCGCCAGGTCTTGTACTGCGTCCCGTTGTCGGTCAGCACTTCGTCGGGCGCACCGTAGTTGGCGATCGCCGACTCCAGCGCCTCGCGCACCATCGCACCGGAGCTGCTCGCGTGCAGTCCGAAGCCGACGAGGTAGCGGCTGTAGTCGTCGAGAAAGCCGACCAGGTGCACACGTCGGTTCTGACGCTTCAAGACGAAGGTGAACAGGTCCGTCTGCCACATCTGGTTCGGCTTGCTGCGCTCGAAGCGTCGTGGCTTGTCCGGGTGCGGCTTCGTCGGCACGTCCTCGACGACGTAGCCCTCTTCCTCCAGGTAGCGACCGATCGCACCTGGGCTCGCAGCGAGGCCCTGCGTGCGCATGAGCATCGAGTGCAGGCGATCCTGGCCCCACTCGGGATGCGCCTGCTTCATCATCAGGATCGCGCGCTTCGTCTCGTCCGACAGGCGGCTGCCGGGCCCGGGGCCCTTCGGGCGATCCTCGAGGCCCGCCGGCCCTTCCTCCTGGAAGCGGCTGCGCCACTTGTAGAGCGAATGCGGCGACACTCCGACGAGCGCAGCGAAGTCCTTTGCCGGCAGCTTCGAGCGCTGCCAGGTGTCCAGGATCAGCAGGCGCTCGCGGGCGCTGAAATGCTGACGCGGTTGCGGCACGACACGGCGGCGCGTGCGCGAGCGACGACGGCCTGCGAGCTCGGGCGGCAGGTCGCCTGTCGTCGAGGGGGTTGGCGCCCGCCCGGGATCGCCGGCTCCGAGGAGTCGCCCGGCTTCGCCGTGCGTCTCCTCTCCGCCGCCGATCCCGGGCGCCTGCGGCGTCAGCGGGAACTGCGAGGTCGGCTCGGGCCCGATCGGAATGGTCGGCTGGTCAGCGTTGTCTTCTGGTCTCTGCGAATCGGTCATCGGTCTGCCTTTCCGGCTCTCTGCCGGGGTTGAGGAGAGCGATGACTTTGGTGCCGGGATTAACGGCTACGGTGTGCAGGGGTTTCGGCGTGGGCGACAGGCTATCACGGAACAACAACCTGCACGGCTTTGCCACACGCCTTGGACCGAACAACATCGGTGCTCCCACAGCGATCCGTCCCAGCGATCGCCGCGAAGACCCGCAGCGGCGCCAACGGCAAGCCCGACACGACAAAGCGACCATCCTCACCAGTTCGACACTCTGCGGCCGAGTGGCCACCGAGGTAGATCGTAACGAAAGCCCCTGCGATCGGGCGACCATCGGGCCCCGCCACCGATCCCATCAGTGGCTCCACAGGAGCAACAAATAGGTCGCAAGCAGTCAGACCGCGCTCCGCACAGGCCGCCTCCGTCGTCGCCGCCGCCAGAGAATCGACTGTGGCAATCACGCGGTAGTCTCCTGCCTCAAGGCCAACGAACTCGAATACTTGACCAAGCGGGATACTCTGCACTGCAACTACCTTTGGCGGCAGGCTACTCAACGACAAGAGAGTCACCTGCACGGACTTTCCGCGCAGGCCGCCCCCGCCCATGAGTCGCCCCGAAATCGCGGCACCTCCGCGCTCCAAGGACACTGACAACTCCCGCTGCCCCAGAGCCGAAGGCACAAGCCTGCGAACCTTGAAACCAAGCCGCCGAACGGTCAGCCCAGGCGAGTTGGCTTGCATGCGCAAGCTCGCGCGGCCAGAAGCATCGGTACACCCGATACGCACGGGCACCTCGCTGTCCACCCAAAGCTGAGCTTGCCCGACGGGCGCCCCCGACTCGTCAACAACTTCGATCACCTTATCGTGATAAGGCGAAGCCTCGACCTTCCAGTCGTACGTCCGCGACGCATTACCAAGACCTTGCAACTCGCGGATCGGTGCTTCAGTTCGCTTCGGCTCCACGAGCCGATAAGTCCCGTGCGGAACGGCCGCGAACTCGACATCCCCCCCGTCTCCAGTTGAACCAAGGAAGGTGACTGGGGTTCCAGAAGCGCGCCGCAGGATGACGGGTATGTCCTTGACGGGCAGCTTGTCAACTTCATCAACCACAACGACTCGCACGGTGGCCGATCGGGCCCGCTTGGCGGACGGACCCGGGATGACAGGCGCGCGGTCACGCACTCCGCTGCCGGATTCGTCAGACAGCGAAGGCGCCGCCCCCCCAACATCCTCGCGACTATGCCCCGGATTCTGCCCCCCCCCCCGGCAGCGGGCCGTTGGTGACGCCCGCGCCCGCTTCCACACAGAGCCAAACGACCACAACGACAAGAACCAGAGTTGCTGCCAGGAGCAGATTGCGCATTGGTAGAGCTTGGTTACTGGACCTTGTTGAAGAAGCAAGCCCGCAGCAACCAAGCCCCCCTTTCCAACCGTGCATGCGGTTTTCCCGCACACGGCTGACCGATGGTCTTGTTCATGCCGTCTTGCTCCCTGGGTATTGGATCGTGCCGAGCAGCTTGTGCAGGCCACGCTCACGCAGCTTCTCCAGCGGCCACGCAGCCCGTTGGTGCGCCACGCGCCAGGCAAGCCGATGACCATGAAAGCCACGCTGCTTGCCAAGCATGCGCGTGATGCGCCGCCAGACGTAGTAGTCGATCTGGTTGAACTGCTTGCTCGCGTTGCCGGTCTTGAAGTAGTTCCCCCAGCCCTTCAGCACGGGGTTGAGGTCAGCGATCACCTCGTCGACGTCCTTCAGACCAGCACGGTGGCGGCGGTCCGTCAGTTCGCGCACCCGGCTGCGGACCGCCTTCTTCGACTTCACCGACGGCCACCGAAACAGATACGTGCGCCCTTTGAAGTGGGACTTCACGATCCGCAGGTGACAGCCGAGGAAGTCGAAGCCGTCCTTGCCGAGCCCGATCTGCACGAGCTTCGTCTTCTCCGGATGCAGCGTGAGCTTCAACCGCGCGAAGATCGCGCGCAGCCGTCGCATCGCCTCGTTCGCTTGCGACTCGCTCTTGCACAGCACCACGAAATCGTCCGCGTATCGCACCAGGACGCCGAGATGCTGGCAGTCGCGCTGCCACTCGCGATCGAGTTCGTGCAGGTAGATGTTGGCGAGCAACGACGAGATCACGCCGCCCTGGGGAGTGCCCGTGGCATCGTGCTTCACATTGCCTTCCTCCATCACGCCTGCGTCCAGCCACTTCCGCAGCAGCTTCAGCACGCGGCGATCGCAGATTCGCCGGCTCACCAGATCCATCAGCACGACCTTGTCGATCGTGCCGAAGAAGCTCTGGATGTCGCCGTCGACGACGAAGCGGCAACCTCGCCCGCCTTCGATGCGCAATTTCTCCAGTGCGTCCGTGGCACTCCGTCGAGGACGGAAGCCATAGCTGCACGCTTCGAAACCAGCCTCGAAGATCGGCTCGATCACGAGCTTCGCCGCCATCTGCACCACCCGATCCTTGACCGTCGGGATGCCCAACGGTCGCTGCCTGCCGTCCGGCTTCGGGATCCACACGCGCCGCACCGGCTGCGGTCGGTAGCGCCCGGACCCGATCTCGTCGCACACCTCCGCGAGGAAGTGCTCGACGCCCCGCTGCTCGATCATCGACAGCGACAAGCCATCGATGCCGGCAGCTCCACCATTGCTCCGCACTCGCTTCCACGCCCTCTGCAGGACGTCACCCCGGCAGATCCGATCAGATAGCGCGTGGAAACGCCGCCCTGGGTTGCGCTTGGCGGCACGAAAGAGCGCGTGTTGGAGTTCTCGTACTTTGTCTACGGGGTTGTTGGGCCTTGCGGCCATGCCCTCGCACTTACCCCCAGACACGCGCGCGACCAAAGCAGGGCCCCTTCCCTCTGCCGGCGTTGTGGCCGCCGGCTTCGTCGGTACTACGAACCCCTCGGACTCCCTCCCAGCACGGCGTCCTTTCGCACTCGGCTTATGGACGCGCGCTTCGCCTGACGTCGGCTGCTGGGTAGGGCCTCTCCTGGTCCGTGTCGAGCCTTCGTCGCATGCCCTCCTCCCTACCCCGGGGAAGTCCTGCGCCGCTCCGTACTCGGACGCAGTCTGTTGCCTTCGCCGCGACATGATCGGCTCGGCCTTCCCACCTTTCGGGTCTCTACTCTCACGAGGCTGCAAGGTTCACCCTTTCGGATTGGGCCTGCGACTTTGCTCCCCCCGTCTGGGGCATACACCCCGACGCGGGCTTTCGACGCTCCGCTGTGGCCGGCGCGATCTCTCGCGACGGCTGGAGCCTGCTACGCGGCGCTCGGCGCTTACCGCGACGGGACTCGCACCCGCTGGTTCGACACAGCATCGCCTCACCTCGGGTGAGGATTGGCGTTCAGGACACACCATGGGACCGCAGTCTACCACTTCACTCGATGCGGGCACCCGGAGGTCGCAAAGCGGATATGGCGGACCCGGCAAGATCGCCGCGCACGGGCCCCACACGCGCCCGTTCCGTCCGAGAACGCACCACCAAGCCACGCCCAACTAGCTGCGGAGCATCCTGCGAGTCAGGGAAAATACACGCCTTCTTTCGGAAGTTCGCATCTACAAACGCCCTGGGGAGCCAGTCGCCGCAGATGATGCGGATGAGAACGCCTCGCGGTTAGCAGCCGCGGGGCGTTTCTTTTGGCGCGGGCTCGCGGGCGCTGAAGTGCTGACACGGTTGCGGGAGGACGCGGCGACGCGTGCGCGGGCAACGGCGGCCTGCGAACGCCGGCGGGACGTCGCTCGCGGAAATCGGAGAACTGCCTCAACCGCCGCGACTCGCGGCGACACCAAGAGCCATCACGTCGCGCGCACTCTCCGCTCGACGATATCCGTCCGAACCCGCTTCCAACATGAAGTCCGACACCCGTACGTACGCAACCAGCCGCACCGCCCGATCGGCGCTACGCGCCGCGTTCCTCCTGCCGATGTTCACCATCGCCCTCCCGGCACAGATCCGCCCGGATCCCGCGCTGCTCGACGTCGCCGCAACCACCACGGCAACGCCATCAGTGACGCCCCCTGCTCACGGCGCGACCCGCTGGATCGTCCGCCTGATCGAGAGCGGCGCGCCGCCACAGCCGTTCCACGCGCGACACCGCGGCCTCACGCCCCAGCAGAGCCTCGAGCTGCGCCACGAAGAGAAGCGGCAACGGGCGCAACGCTACAACGAGAAGGTGGCGGCGATCGGCGATCATCTCGACGGCATCGGCGCCCGCATCATCCGTCACCTGCCGCAGATCAACACGCTGGTGCTGGAGCTGCCCGACGCCCGCGTCGAAGCCCTGAAGTTGCACCCGGCGATCGCCTGCGTCGCGCGTGATGCCGTGCACCGGGCCCAGCTGCGAGCATTCGCGCCGAGCGACGGCGACCTGCTCGCGCCCGAGCACCACGCCGCGAACATCGCCCACAAGCTCGGCTACACCGGCGCCAACGGCGCTGCTCTGCTCGCAGTGCTCGACTACTGGCTGGTCGACGACTATGGCGGCACTCAGCGCGCGCACCAGACGCTGTTCGAGGGCGGCGACACCGCCAATCCGAGCCGCGTCCTGCTGCAGAACAACTCGGTGCCGAGCGGCACGCCGTGGACGCCGACCTTGGCGATTCCGAACAAGCCCTGGGGCGTCGATCACGGCACCGGCATGGCGGCTTTCGCGGCGGGTGCGGCATGCAACCAGCCGACGACCGAGCCGTTGACCGACGGCCAGGCCCCCGGCGCCTCGATCGTCGGCGTCAACATCACGCAGTATTGGGACACCTACTACAACTGCGGAGGTGTGCTCTACAACGACGTCGGCTACTTCGCCCAGACGTCAGACACGCTGGCTGGCCTCAACTGGCTGCTCAACAACCCGACCGCCGCCGGCGCGGCCGTCCGCGTCGCCTGCCTGTCGTTCGGCGGTCCCACCAACCCCGATCACCCGCTCGCACTCACCGTCGATCAGCTCGCGCGTGACGCCGACATCCTCGTAGTCACGCCGACCGGCAACTACGACGACTTCAGCCAGAACCCGTACGAGGCTTTCAATCAGTGCAACGGCCTGTGCGTCGGCGGCACCGGCCGCGCCCCGTCGGCGACCGACGCGCATCCGCTCTGGCCGGGCACCGGCACCGGTCCGCTGACCAATGCGCGCACCAGCGTGCCGTGCTCGATCGGCTTTGCCGCCTGGAACGACTCGCAGTGGCGGATGCCGAACGTGACGGGCGCCGGCGACGCCTACCGACGGGAGTATCCGGATATCGCCGCAGTCGCCAGCCAGGTGACGGCAGCGGTGCACCTCAACGAGAGCACGTCGACGCGGGTCGAGGGCACCTCGATCTCGGGCGCGATCGTCGCTGGCGCCGCGACGCTGATGATGAACGGCCGCGACGGTGGCGCGCCGACCGTCACCACCGTGCTCGAGGCCAAGGCGATGATGCTGGCGACCGCAGTCAACGGCAACGCCGATGGCGCCGGCGACAACGAGAAGGGCGCAGGTTTCCTGCGCACGGATCGACTGACCAACGACCCGCTGACCGACGCCGCCACGACGCACAACGTGGTGTCGATCGGAAACACGACGGGCCTGCGTCCGATGGTCGCATCGTTCCCAGTCACCGCCGGTGAAAGGCACGCGGTCGTCCTGACCTGGTTCCGCACCAACCTCAACCCAGGCCTGGTCGCAGGCCAGCCGGTCTGGGCCGACATCGACCTCATGCTGTTCGGCTCGGTGAGCGGCCAGATCCTCACCGCGCGTTCGCTCGTCAACCCGGCCGACACCTTTGGCAACCGCACGTGGGAACGGGCCGAGTTCGTCGCTACCGCCAACGAGACGATCAACGTCGTCGCCTTCGTCAACCGCGCCGAGGCAGGAACGCCGGCACCGACGTCGATCGACGTCGGCTTCGCGGCGACTCGCCTCGGCCCGGTGACTCCCGGTCCGAACGCCGCCGTAGCCACGATCACCAGCCTCAGCGCGCCGCCGTGCGACGTCGCCCAAACGACCCCTAGCTCGACGAGTTCGACGTTGCCCGCCGGCGTGACGCTCGATCCAGAGCCGATCACCAGCAGGCGTGAAATCGCACTCGCCTTCGCTCAAGAGACCGCGTTCGTGACGGACAACGCCATCACGCTCGAGGTGCGCGGCCGCTTCGCCCGCAATATGAGCATCCCGTGCAGCCTGCAGGTCGGGACGTCCACCAGCGCGGGCTCCAGCCCCGGCTGCGCCTCGCCTGGTTCCGGCGTCGTCTGGCAGCCGGACAACAACGGCACGAGCTGGGACTCGACACTGGTGATCGACGCCGACGCGGGCGTCGCCCGCGCCGAGTTCGCCGCCATCTCGGGCGGCAACGGCCCACGCTTCCTCGTATTCACGGCGACGCCCGAGATGGCGATCTTCATGCCGCGGCCGCCGGGCACGCCCGCCGCGGTGCCGTTCGGTCCGGTGCCGAGCACCTCCGTCGGCGGCAACACGTGGGCGGCCTACCGCGCTGCGTGGCCACTGTCCGGCTGTCCGATGTGGAACGTCGGGTCGCTCTACTACGACCTGTCGGTAACGCGCGGCGCTTACTCGAGTCCGTCGGGCATCCCGACGCTGACGATGACGCAGGGCATGCCACGCCTGCGCGCGCTCGGCGACGCCATGCCGGGCCGCACCTACTCGCTCGTCATCGAAGGCGCCGAGCAGGGGCCGGGTCTCAACTGGAACTCGGCCGTGATCGTGTCGGACTTCTCTAGCACCGAGCAGGCCTTCGGCAGCCTCCAGACCTCCTCCGGCACCCCCGCCTGCTGGAGCATCAACAAGCCCGGCAGCAGCACCTCGGGCACCTACTTCTTCGGTCCCTCGTTGCAGGAGAGCGCGATCGCGATCGACATCCCGCTGCCGCTGTCCGCGAGCGTGCTCGGGACCCGCTACTTCCAGCAGGCGATGCTGGTGTCGGATGTCAGCGGCACCCTGCAGATCCGGCCGAGCGGCCAGGTTCTCGATATCACGGTCGGCTGGTAACAAGCGCGCCGCGCTGACGATCGCACCTCGATCGGCGAACGGATCGAGGTGATCGTCCGCAATGCGTTGAAACGGGGACGAGGCAACGGATCCGACTCGAAGGGAGTGGGACCGTCACCTCGATTCCCGGCGGAGCCTGACACAGGCGGTCGCTCGACCAGAGCGGCCGCGACTATCGCGGTTCCGTTGTCAGGATCGACGGCGTCGCCTCCGACGCGCGGCCCGTTCGCATTCGTGTAGACCGAGTTCGCGCGCCACGGCGATGGGCGCGGGCGAAGCGCTGCGGCACGAACAGCAACGACGACGCAGCCGTTCGCGAAAATCCGAGGACTGCGCCAGCCGCCGCGACGCCCCGAGACACCAACGTCATCCCGTCTCGCGACCTCCGCGTTCGACGGCTCGACAACGAACCCACGACAGAGATGACTACACGACTTCCTTCGATCGCCGCTACGGCGTTCGCCCTCGCCTGCTGCAGCCCACTGGCGGCGCAGTATCTGACCCCATTCACCGTCAACAACCTCACCTCGCAGGGCGGGACCTCGTTCGGCTTCGGCGACGCCGGCTTGCGGGTTCTACTGCGCGCGACGAACGGCGCCTACGGCTACTTCGACCTCGCGACCGGCGGCAACCCGACCTTCGTGCAGATCATCGACCCGTTCGCCGCCGGCTCGGTCGATTCGATCATCTGGGAACGCAGCACGGCGACGCCGACCACGACCTACGATGTGCAGAACGACGTCAATGGCAACGCCGTGCTCGTCGAACGATACCTCGTCGGCGGAGCGACTCAGCTGCCGACCTTGTCGTTCGCGACCAACGAGAGCTGGCGCGTCGAGGGCGTGCGCACCGGCAACAACACGTTCTTCCTGCGGCGCGCCAACACGCAGCCGGGCAACTCCGTCGGCAACCTCTTCTACACCGGCCGCAGCGGGATCGCGGGCAACCCGCCTCGACTCACCCCCACCTCGGGCCCGGCCGCGACTGAACCGTTGACCGTGATCGACAACGGCTCGCTATCGCAGATCGCGTTCCTCAGCAACGGCACGACCGGTCAGCAGGTCTCGTTCGTGAACTTCAACGGCAGCGTTCCGGGCGGCGTCGTGAGCTTCAACGTGCCGGCCAATCACACGATGACCGACCTGAAGTGGATCGACACGCAGTATCTGGTCGCGCGCATGTCGAACAACGCGACGCCCTCGATCCACAAGATCGTGCGCTTCAACCGCAACAACCCGCTCGCGATCCGTGACCTCACGATCGGTGTGGATGTAGAAACGCTGGAGGTCAGCGGCGACCGTCAATGGCTGTCGTTCATCACTCGACAGATCGTCGCCGGCACCCCCGAACGCAGCGCGTCGGTAATGCACGTGCGGGACGGTCTCACCACCGAACCGGGTGGCGCCTACACGGTCCTGACCCCGTTGGAGCTGTTCGTCTACTCCATCCCACCGTTCGTCCAGCAGGATCCGAACGCTCAGCCGAACGAGCTCGACCCGACCATCTTCTTCTTCGGGCAGGGTCCCAACGACCCGCTCAGCTTCTACCGCACCGGTATGGAGCGCGAGGTCTCGATTCACGACCGAGTCGTCGCCGCGGCGCCTGGCCAGAGCTTCTCGTTCGAGGTCGACGCCCACTTCAACGTGCTCGACCAGATCTGGGCCCTCGGCGCCTCGTTCTCTCGCACCAACACGCCGGGCGCCTACCTCGACAACCCCGTGCTCACCGACCCGGTGATCGTCGCCGGCATCGGCTTCCCATTC
The DNA here is from genome assembly GCA_965228735.1 of Planctomycetota bacterium. GTDB lineage: Bacteria > Planctomycetota > UBA1135 > UBA1135 > UBA2386 > JAGQRA01. The sequence continues at coordinate 7,166,360 of OZ245838.1, read as the reverse complement.
AACGCCTCGCAGACCATCACGCTGCAAGTGCCGACCTCGCCGGCCTTCGTGGCGCAGAACCTCTACCTGCAGGCTGGCTGGATCGACTCGAACGACAACTTCTTCGTCGGCCGCGTCACCGAGCTGCCGATCTTCAACTGATCTGCGCGTCCGAAGCGACGGCACGTCCGGCATCGCGGACGTGCTGCGATTCGGGAAACAGGTCCTGCAATGCCGCGGCGGGCCGCGGCGCCAGATTCTCGTCGAACAGGAGCTTCACGCGGGCGGGACTTCCACAGACCGTCGCTCCCGCTCCGTCGCGTACGCGAGGGCCGCGTGGATGTCAGCGCGCTCCAGGTCGGGGAAGTCAGCGAGGATGTCGGCACTCGGATTCTGGTTGACGGTCACCCCGGCCGCAAGAGCCCGTGCGTCGGCCAGATCAGCAACCGACGACAACCCCTCACGCCGCCGACCGACTGCACCTCCAACGACTGCACGCGACTAGCCTAACTCGGCGAGTTGCCCTACTCTTCCCAACATGGAAGAGGTAGCCATGCTCAAGCCCATCCTCACGATCGCTCTGGCATCACTCATCGCCCAGGCGCCAGCGCAAGGTCATCCGCATTTCGCCGACAACGGCGCCCTGCAGTGGCACAAGAAGCTGGCGGACGCGCAGGCGGCCGCAAGGAAGCAGCAGAAGTTCGTGCTCGTCGAGTACGGCCGCCAGGCTTGAGGCATGTGCCGTGCCCTCGTGGAGGGCATCCTCGGCGTCGCTCCCGTGCACGGGCGAATCGGCGATCTCGCGGTCGGCCTGGCGGCTGACTGTGACGATCCGGACTCCGACGTTGCGGGCATCATGGACGCGAACCTGGCGGGAGCGACCAGCCTGCCCTTCGTTGCCATCCTCACGCACGAGGGCGAATGGGTCACCGGCTACTCGGGCGGGGTTTCCCGCGTGCAGTTCGCGGAGATGCTCGACAAAGTCGAGAAGCTCGGCAAGCTCGACGCACCTCCGGAACTCCGCAAACGCCTCGCCAAGCTCGCCACCGAGGCGCAGAAGGCCGCGGAGAAGCAAGACTGGCGGGCCGTGCTCAAGGCCGCCAAGACGGCCGATGACACGTTTGGCCGCTGCGAAGAACGCGACCTGATCGTTGCCGCGACGAAGAAGGCTCGAGACTGGGCCGAAGCCCAGTTCGCGTCCGTGTTCGAAGCCGCCGCCAAGGGCGCCGACCTGACTCCGGAGATCAAACGCCTGCGGACGCTCGCGGGTGCGTTCGCCCGAGAGCCGGAAGCCGACGCGGCCAAGCTCGGCATCAAGGCCCTCGGTCGTCTCAACCGCATCCGTGCCGTCGAGACGCGCGGCGGCGCGGCCACGGACCTGCGCTCCCGAACCGCGAAGGAGTTCCAAGGCTCGCGATGGACCAAACTGTTCGTCCCGGACGACCAGAAGAAGTGAGCCCTACGGCCCCGAAGTTCGCATCCACGCCCGCTCTGGGGAGCCAGTCGCCGCAGATGATGCGGATGAGAACGCCTCGCGGTTAGCAGCCGCGGGGCGTTTTCTTTTGGAGCGGGGAGTGGCGTAGGCGGGGGTGTCGGGGGCGGTTGTGGGCGGTCGCTGGGCTTGGGGCGGGTGTTCGCGAGACCGGGGTGCTGCGGGTCCCCACCCGGGAACGGGGTCGGCCTGAGTGGCACCAGGGCGGATGCTCTCTGCGGACGGGGAGAGAGCTCGGATTCTGGTTAACAGTCGAGCCTGAGCAGCTTCGCTACCATGACACGATGCCGAACCGCTGCGCCCCACGAGCCCAGAGCCTTGCGAGCTCGCTCCCTTCAGCAGCGGTCTGCCTACTCGCGCTCACGACGGCGGTAGCTGCACAAGTATCGATCACGCCCAAGATGTATCCGACCGGCTGGGACGGCCGCGTCTACACGAACGACCAATCGTGGCTGGTCACGAGGGTCGTCGATGGCATGACGGGGGCCCCGGTTCCGACGGCAGAGTTGTTGCTCGATGCGGAAAGCCCGACGCCACTTCGCGGTGAGTTCTGGTTCTCGATGCGCGCGACGGCGGACGCCGACGGCTTCGTGAGACTGCGATGCGATGAGCGGGCTCCGAACTACCGACCCTGGGGCTGGACGATCGTTCGCGCACCCGGCTACGCCGCGACGGTCAGCATGGGATCCGTCGATCAAGGCATCACGGCCCTCGCCCCCGCGATCCCGGTTCCAGTCAGGATCCTCGACTGGCGCCATGAGCCGGTCCCCAACGTGCTCGTCGGGTTCTGCGGCGGTTGTGGGCATACCCCGGATCTGGCCTGGGGTCGCACCGACGCGACTGGCCTCGTCACCCTGACCGGAGTCGACCCGCACGACGGCATCGGCGACATCTACCTCGAGCACCCCGCGCTCGCACTCGGCTACTTCGATGATGCGACGTGGCATCCCGACGAGCCGCCGTTGACGTTCCGAACACCACCCGGCAAACCAGCCATCGGTCGCGTTCTCGATGCGGCAGGAACAGCGGTTCGCGACGCCTACGTCGGGTGCGATTCGGGCGACCACCGAGGTCCCTGGACCCGAACAAAGCGTGACGGTTCGTTCGCGCTGTTCGGCCCCGAAGTTGCCAACAACCTCGTTGTCGTCCACGGCCGACAACGCGTGTGGTTCGAGCGCCCGGCAGCCGAACCGTTCGTCCTGCGCCTTCCCGAACCAGATCAGGATCCCGAGCAGTTCGTGGCCCGCCCAACGGCACCACGTGAGAGTGCACCAGCCGCAGCGCAGGAAGAGACGAACGCGGCGTCGACCGAGATCCTGGTCCGCGTCGCCGGCGACCCGCCGATCGAGGTGGCGCTCTGGTCCGCCAGCGGCGTCCGCGACATCTCGGAGGAAATCCGGCTCGGGCTTCCGATCGCGTTACCGCCGGGCTCACTCACGTTCGAGCTCGGTGAAGCTCGCCGCCCCTTCCGCCTCACCCAGGCCGAGGCGTTGGCTGCGGCCCCGATACGCCTCCACCCGTTCCCTCCGAGCCGAGTCGAAGGCCAGGTCGTCGACGCGAACGGCGAACCAGTGGCATCGCGAGTGGGCCTGCGGTCGTGGCGCGGCCATCGCGATTGCGTGCACCCTGAGAACGATGAGTTCGACGCGGAACTGCAGACCGACGGCGCCTTCTCGCTTCCCACGACGCTGGAAGGCCTCTCGATCCTCGTCGTCCGTCCGCTCGACGGCAGCGAGTGGGCACGCCTGCTACCCGTTGTCCTGCCACCGCGCGGCGTCGATGTCGTGGTCGACGTCGGGACGATTCGACTCGGCACAAAGCCCAACGTGAGCGTCACCTTCGCCGACGGCAAGCCTTGCGCCTGGCTCGAGGCCGCGCTCTTGCGCCCGGGTTGGCAGAACGTGCGCGAGACACCGGACACGGTTCCGCTCGACGATCTCGGCGGCTGGCTCGGTATCGACGCACGCGCCAGCGACACGCTGGTCGTGTATCCGCCGGAGTCCGACGACCTGACGGCGCGCCACCTGACGCAGCGGTTCCCACTACAGGGCGCCGGCCCGTGGCAGTTGCGTATTCCCAGCGGCCGGATCCGACTCGCGGCAAAGGACGATGCCGGCGCGCCAATCGAAAGCGCGACGGTCATCATCGGCGATCAGGTATTCGATCTCGTCGAGGACGACATGACCACTTTCCACGGGTTGAGGCTTGGTGCGCAACGCCTCTTCGTCACCGCCAATGGGCGCAAGACCGCCATCGTGGATGTCGTCATTCGGGCGAACGAAGTCTCGGAGCAAACCATCGTCCTTCCGCCTCGCTAACCCGGCGCCATGAGAGAGAACGCACGTCACATTGCCTGTAGAATCTGACGAATGCGGAACTCGCTTATCGCGGTATCGATGTCACTCGCCAGCTTGCCGGCGCAAGGCTTGCAACTCGATACTCGCAACGCGCCTCAGGCCACCTGGTACTTCACGTCGGAGGGCTCGGGCCAGTACCACTACCTTCCGCCCGGACCCGTGACATTTCCGAGCTTCGTCTATCTCGGAGTGATTAGTCTCGATCGGGCAGGCAACCGCTTGGAGGCACGACAGCGCGCGTCGCAACTGCACCACTTCTACACTGCGGCGCGCACATCGCTGACCACTGTCGTGACCGCGCCAGCACCAAGCCGCGTTCACCTCGAGTTCGACGTGCAGGTGGACTACAACCTCTGGCTATCGCCTCTCGCAGTCGGTGCGCAATCCGAGATCGACGTCGGAGCTGACGGAATCCTGGAGCACAGCGCATCCGGGCTCACATCGACGCCGCAAACGACGCTCCCGGTGCTTTGCGATCGCCGCGGCACGGAAGTGCGTTGGACGATCGACTCTGCGAGCTCCCCTTCCTCGGGCGCCTCCGCCGTGAGTTCGGCCATCGTCCTCGATTTCGTCGAGCCAAACCTGGAGCCCGTGTTCGGTCCCAACTGCGCCGGTGAACTGGGCTGTCAGCACGGCGACGCAACGTTCGACCGAGTGTTCGTGGCTTCCCTACCCAGCGACGCGACGTTCGCCTGGCTTATGGGCGGCGACACGCAGTGGAACGTCCAGTTGCCCAGCTTCGCCTGTCCGTTACTCGTACAGCCCCAGTTCATCCTCGGAGTGCCGCTCCTCGACGGACCAAACAACCGCAAGTTCGTCGACTTCGAGGCGACCTTTCCTCCGATCCCGGGCCTGACGTTCTACACGCAAGGCATCGCGATCAGTGGCGGCACGTTCATTGGGACGAACGGCGTCGTAGTTCAAACTTAGCGCCGCTTGCGGAAACGTGAGGGCTCGCAGGCGATGGATGCGCTGGAAGTCAGAGTCCTTCGACACGATCGCGAACCCTCGTGTCTTGGCGTAGTCCCACACCTCGGCATCCGAGGCACCGGCAAGTCCGGCATCGCGGACGTGCTGCGATTCGGGAAACAGGTCCTGCAACCCCACGGCGAGCCGCGGGGCGAGGTTCTCGTCGAACAGGAGTTTCACGCGGGCCGGACTTCCACGAGCCGTCGCTCCCGCTCCGCCGCGAACGCGAGGGCCGCGCGGATGTCAGCGCGCTCCAGGTCGGGGAAGTCGGCGAGGATCTCGTCTTCCGACATGCCTGATGCGAGGTACTCGAGGATGTCCGACACGGTGATGCGAAGCCCGCGAATGCACGGCTTGCCGCCACGCTTGCCGGGCTCGATCGTGATGCGGTCGGTCCAGGACATGAAGGGCAAGATTACCCCTCGCCGGTGCTTCCGCAAGCGGGCGGACTCGCCGGGTGCCAACGAACGAAATCACTTGCGCCCGAGATCGTCGAGCACGTCGTCGGCGCGGCGGCCCTCGCCGGCCTGGGCCTGCCTCCAAGCCCGCAGCAACGTCTCTTGCTGAGCATCGCTCTGCGGCTCGCAAACTGCCAGCGGCTGACCACCGGTAGATCGCGGTCGGCTTCACGCCAGCCGCATGCTTCTCGTCGATGATCGGCAGCCAACGCTCGATCGAGGACCGCTGCTGCGGGGGCAGTGCCGATGGCGCGTGCGTGTCCACGGCCGCGCGCAGCTCCTCCATGCCCGGCAGCTCCTCGGTGTTGCCGTCCAGCAGACCTGCAGCCAGTAGCGCACTGCGGTAGCGGGCGACCGTGTTGCGCCCCATGCGCAACAAGCGCGAGATTGCGCGGTTTGGCTGACCTTGACGGTGAAGTCGAACGAGATCTTGTAGACGATGCATCGAGAGCCTCCTGAAGCCCATCTGGTCCTCTTGGGGGTTTGGTGATTCCCGCGAGGATCCCGGGCGGCAGGGGGCTCACCCAGTTTCAGATCTGACTTCCGGCCCGACCGAACTCGGCTGGCTCCGCTTGGCCGAACCAGGGTGGCTCCGCTTCGCCGAACTGCCCTGGCTCCGCTTGGCCGAACTGGAGGTGGCTCCGCTTGGCCGAACCGGAGTGGCTCTCATAGGGCGGTCCATGACACCACCTCAGGATGGTGTCGGGCGTGACGATCGTCGCGACCCGGCTCAGCACCTTGCGACCGAGCGCCTTCCCGAGCCTGGCCAATCGGCGGCGCTGCTCCGCGGTCAGGTGCAAGTCGGCGTGAACCGATCTGCTCGCGCAGGATACGGTTCTCTTCGAGAGTGTAGGCAAGCAGACGGGCCTGATCGCGGTTGACGAGGCCGGCGAAGGCAAGCAGCAGGAGGCGAAGCGGCAGCAGGTCGGACACGGTGGCGTCTTGCCAGACGCAGACGGCGATCGCAATACCATGACGAGGCCGCCCCGACTACTTGGTGTGCTTCCGCAGCCATTCGGCGAACAGCGCCTGCGACACCTCACCCGCCGCAAGCCCCTCCACCATGACGACCGCTTCCTCCTCCGGCGGATCGAACGCAAGCTCGTTGATGCCGAGGAAGACACGCGCAATCACGAAGGCCGCTCGCTTGTTGCCGTCCACGAACGGGTGATTCTGGACGATGCCGTGCGCATACGCGGCAGCCAGTTCGAAGTGATCGGTCGTACCGTAGCCGAACAGGTTTCGTGGGCGACTCAGCGCCGACTCGAGCAGTCCCTTGTCACTGATGCCCGAGGCGCCGCCGAACACCGCGATCAACCGGCCGTGGAACAGCAGGGCATCTGCCAGCTCGATCCACTCCGGCTCGGCGGTCACTTCGCCAGCGACCGGAGCGTGTTCTTGTACTTCTGCATCGTGTCGCGCAGCAGGGCGAGCTTGCGCTCGAACTTCGCGTCCTCGTGGCGCAGCTCGAGCCCGCTGCCGTCGGGCAACCGGACGAGCGCCAGCTTTGCCCCTTCCTTGGCGTCGACGCCGAGGGCCTCGAGCGCCTCCCTGGGCAAGATGACGCCCAGGGAGTTGCCCACTCGCCGCAGTCGCAGCTCGATGAGGGAGTCGGTCATGTTATCACCATGTTATAACACATCGGCGCGGGCGCAAGCCGGCATGAGACCTGGGCCGCGAGCGCCCCATGTCACCGGCGACTCCGGACGCCAGTCACTCCAACCGAACTTCGCATCCACGACCGCTCTCGGGAGCCAGTCGCCGCAGATGATGCGGATGAGAACGCCTCGCGGTTGAGAGCCGCGGGGCGTTCTTGTGCGCGGACGCCGGTCATCGTGACCGCGCCCCGAGTCGCTCCTCGGCCCCAGTCGAGCGTTCACGGTGCAACCGAACGCCCGCTGGGTGATCGCGCCAGGCGGTTGCGCTCCCGATGTCGGTCGGCTGACAACAACCCCGCCATCGCTTGCTCCGACACGGCACGCCGAAGGCGGTCGGCGCTGCGCCGGCACCCGGCTACCATGTCCGACATGAGAATGCGCTCCACGATCGGCTGCCTGCTGCTGCTGCTCGCCACGGGGGGCTGCTCCTACCTCAAGAACCGCGTGGCGGACCTGCTCGACATCGTGACGTTCGAGGTCGGCGCCGGCGCGGGCGCACACGTCGGGCTGAAAGCGACGGACGCGGTCGGCATCGTGATCGGCTACAACGAGCAGGACGTGTACGCGCTGCATGGCCGCTATGCGGGCACGGCAACCCGGACCTCGCGAGGGGCGCTGGTGCTGGCGCAGTCGTGGATCCAGGACTCGGGCGCGGAGATGGTCGCGCTCGTCGGGAGCGAAGGCTACTACGACGGACCGATGCCCCCCTATCTGACGGTCAGCGATCCACTCTCGAACGTGATCCCCGTGCCGTTGATGGGAGCCCGGCCGCGCACCCGGTTGTTCAACCAGGGGGAGCGTTGGGAGCAGCGCTTGCACCGCACGTTCGACGTCTACGCCGAGGTGTCCCTCGGCGTCGGTCTGCACGTCGGCGTCTCTCCCGGCGAGTTCGTCGACTTCCTGCTGGGTTGGTTCGGCATCGACATCGCCGGTGACGAGATCGTCGACGAGGACGAGCCGGACTCCGAGGACCGCTGACGCCGCGCGCCACATCAGGCCCTAGCGCATCCAACGCCTCGCGCTCCCGATATGCGAACGATCCCCGCGCTGTGTCTGCTCTGCGGCCTGGCCTCGGCCCAGGTTCGGGAGCCCATCGAGTTCGAGCCCAACGGCCACGACGCCGTCGCCGCCGAGCGCGTGACCTTCACCGTGCCGGAGCGGCGCGCCGCCGAGCACGGCCGGGTCCTGAAGCTGCGCTTCGTCAGGTTCCCGTCCCGGCAGCAAGACGCCGACTTGACGCCGGTGGTCTACCTGGCCGGCGGGCCGGGCGGGTCGGGGATCGCGACGGCACGCGGCCGCAGGTGGCCGCTGTTCGCGGCCCTGATGCAGGATCGCGACGTCATCGCGTTCGATCAGCGCGGCACCGGGGACTCGGACGGCCCGGGAGCGTTCACGTCGTCGGTCGGATTCCCGGCCGGCGAGCCGGGCACGCGGGCGCTGTGGACCAGACTCCATCGCGAGGCGATGCGGCAGGCCGTCGCGCACTGGGCCGAGACGGGAATCGACATCCGCGGTTACACCACGGCGGAGAGCGCACGCGATCTCGACGACCTCCGGCAGGCGCTCGGTGTCGAGCGGCTCTCGCTGCTCGGCATCAGCTACGGCACGCATCTCGCGCTCGCCTACGCGAAGCTCTTTCCCGACCACGTCGACCGGGTCGTGCTCGTCAGTCCGGAAGGTCTGGACGAGACGGTCAAGCTACCGCGCCGCACGGACGCCTACTTCGCCCGGCTGCAGGCCGCGATCGACGCCGAGCCGGCGGCGAAGGCGCGCTTTCCCGACGTCGCCGGGCGCATCGCCGCGGCGCTCGCCCGCTGCGACCGCGACCGGCCGGAGTTCGCATTGCGACGCCGCGGCAGCGCCGGGGGCGCGCGCGTGCTCGGGCGGTTCGACATGCAGATCGCCATCGGCTACTCGATCGCCGACCCCGACGACATCGCGACGTTGCTCGGCGCGATCGATCGCGCCGCGGACGGTGACTTCGCCTGGTTCGGGCGATGGCTGGGATGGATCTCGCCGACCGCGATCCGGCTGCGCGGCATGCCCGAAGCGATGGATCTGGCGTCGGGCATCTCGGCAGCGCGGCTCGCGGTCGTCGAGGAGCAGCGGCGAAGCGCGCTGCTCGACGACGCGCTCAACTTCCCGATGCCGCACCTGCGCGGCGTCGTCGGCGGGCTCGAGCTCGACGACGCGTTCCGCGCGCCGTCGGCCGGCGATCGCCCGACGCTGATCCTGAGCGGCACGCTCGATGGGCGCACCTACGTCGAGTCGCACCAGGAGCTCGCGCAGCGGCTCGAGCACGGCACCCTCGTGACGGTGGAGAACGGCGGGCACAACCTGTTCTTCGATCACCCGGACGTCGTGCCCACGATCGCGCGGTTCCTCGCGGGCGAGGCGGCCGGCGTCACCCGGCTGGTCGCGCCGCCGCCGGCGTTCGGCGCGGGCCGGTAGGCCGGCGCACGGGTTCCGGGGCGGGCCGATCGTCCCACCGGCGGTGCGACTTCCTCGGGTGGCCCCGCCGTGCGGGCGGTGCCCGCTGGTTTCCGGTCCGCCCCACGGCGCTATGATCACGGCCGACCCGATGCCCACGCCCGTTCCCGAACGGCTCGAAGAGTTGCTCGCCGGCGCGCTGGCTGCGTTCGACGTCGGCGGTGACGCGGCGCTGCAGCGCTTCGTCGACGCTCATCCGACCCACCGCGCGGCGCTCGAGCGCGGTCTGCAGCGCGCGCTGCAGATGGGGCTCGCTGGTCCCGCCGAGCGCGCCGACTTCCCCGATCGCCTCGGGGAGTTCCGCCTGCTGCGCCGGCTCGGCAGCGGCGGCATGGGAGTCGTCTACGAGGCCCGACAGCTCTCGCTCGATCGGCCGGTCGCGCTCAAGGTCGTGCGGCCTGAGCTGCTCTATTTCGAGGGCGCACGCGAGCGGTTCCGCCGGGAGATCGAAGCCGTCGCCCGGCTGTCACATCCCGCGATCGTGCCCATCCTCGCGTCCGGCGAACAGGACGGGATCCCGTACTACGCGATGGAACTGCTGCCCGGCCGTACGCTGCACGAGGTGACGGCGGCGGTCGCAGGGCGCGACCCGGCGACGCTGACCGGGGACGACCTGTGGACCGCGCTCGGCGTGGCCGGCGCGATGCCGTCGCCGTACTCCGGGCCGTGGTGGCAGGCCGCCGTCCACGTCGTGCACGCGGTCGCGATCGGCGTCCGCCACGCGCACATGCGCGGCATCGTGCATCGTGACATCAAACCCTCGAACGTGATGCTCACGACGGACGGTCGCGCCGTCCTGCTCGACTTCGGCGTCGCGCGAGTCGGCGTCGGCAGTGACCTGACGCGCACGGGCCACGCGCTCGGCTCGCCCGCGTTCATGTCGCCGGAGCAGCTCCGCGGCGACGCCGTCGACGAGCGGACCGACGTCTATTCGCTCGGCGCGACGTTGTGGCAGCTCGTGACGCTGATGCCGCCGTTCGCGCCGGGGGACGATCCGTCCAGGGTCCTGGCCGGCGAGAAGGCGAACCCGCGGCTCCACAACCGCGATCTGCCGCGCGAGCTCGTGATCGTGCTGCGCGTCGCGATGGACATCGAGCGCGACCGGCGCTACCCGGACATGCAGGCGTTCCTCGACGACCTGCAGGCGATCCTCGCGCGGCGGCCGATCCGGGCGCGCGACCCGGGACCGGGACTGCGGCTGTTGCGTTGGAGTCAGCGGCATCGTGCCGCCGCGACGATCATCGCGTGCATCGTGGTCGTCGGAGCCCTGCTGCCGGCCGTCGTTGCGTGGCGTGAACGCGGCATCAACCGCGACCTGCAGAGCGCGGTCGAGCAGGCCGACCGCAGCCTCGGAACGACCCTCGACGCGATCGAGTCGCTGCTCGTCCGCGTCGGCGAGGACCGCCTGCGCTACGTGCCGGCGGCGCGCGGCATGGCGATCGCATCGCTGCGCGATGCCTGCAACATGTACGACCGCCTGCTGCGCGATCACCCGGGTCACGCGAGTCTGCGCGTCGACGCCGCGAAGGCGCTCTACCGGTATGCGGACCTGCTCGTGCGTGACGGGGACGAAGCCGGCGCACGGGCCGCCCTGCGCGAGGGGCTCCGGGTGCTGGGCAACGGGTCGAACGACATCCCGGCATCGTTCGTCAACGCCCGTTCGTACGTTCACCTCGGAATCGCCCGGAACGCGGTCCAGCGCGGCGATCGGCCGGCGGCGGAGCTGGCGCTCGACGCGGTCGTGGCCGATCTCGCGGTGCTCGCGCACCATCCCGAGTTCGAACTGGATCGGCGGCGCGTCGACGTCCAGCGCTGCCTCGCGGCGGCCGCGATCGGCGACCATCTGGTCGAGGGCGATCGGATGGAACGCGAGTATCGCGCGGCGCTCCTGCAGGCTCGGGCAATCTGCGCCGAGCGGCCCTTCGATGCCGCGGACCGGCAGGTGCTCGTCGACGTGCTCGACAACTTCGGCACGTTGCTGACGCGGACCGGTCGCCACGACGACGCGCTCGCGCTCCTCGACGAGGGGCTCGCGAACGCGCGCGAGATCCCCGCGGACGCGACGATCTGGCCGCCGCAGCCGTTCCTCGTCAGCGTCGTGCTCACGTCGATCGGCAACCTGCACGTGGCGCGCCGCGACGAGCGCGCGTCGGCGCCGCTGCTCGAGGCCGTCGCGTTGCGCGAGGCGGTCCTGCGCGAACACCCGAGCGACGTCATGTTGAAGAGCGACCTCGCGGGCGCGTTGCACAACCTCGCCAACCTCTACTACCGGCAGGCGCGGGACGAAGAGTCGTTGGAGCTGCTCGGACGCGCGGTCACACTGCAGCGCGAGGTGCTCGCGGCGATGCCGACGTTCGAACAGGCGAGCGACTACCTCATGAACCACCTCACCGTGCGGGGCTCGACGCTCGCGCAGATGGGCCGGCTCGATGCGCTCGAGGTCACGGCCGGCGAGCTCGCCGAGCTCGCCGATCGACCGGTCGCGCGCCGGCGCAGCGCGCGGCTCTGGCTGCGGTGCGTTGCGGTGCTCGATGCCATCGTGCCGCAGCCGGAGGGCAGCGGCGTTCGTCGGGAGCGGTTCGTGCGCGAGGCGATGGCGAACCTGCTCGCGGCCGAGGCCCTCGGTTGGGGCTCGGGCAGCGCGTTCAACGACCGCGTCTACGATCCGCTGCGCGGACTTCCCGAGTTCGGGGAACTGCTGCAGCGCCTCGCGGCCCGCGTCAATCCGACGCGGTGATGTCGTCGTCGACGAGCAGCGCCAGTCGCGAGATGCCGCGGTACACCAGGTTGCGGACCGCGCCTTCGCTGCGCTGCATGCGTTCGGCGATCTCTTTGTGCGACAGGCCGCACAGCTTGTGGAGGATGACCGCCTCGCGGTAGTCGTCGGGCAGTTGGTCGAACGCGGCCTCGACGCGCTCCATCGTCTCCCGCGCCTCGAGGTCCTGGCTCGGCGTGCAGACGCCGCGGTACGTCGCCGCGAGCTGGCTCGGTTCGGGCAACGCGACCTCGTTCTCCTGGTTGCGTTTGCTCGCGCGATGGTAGCGGTGGCGCGCCCGCATTTTGTTCTCGGCGCGGACGTACAGCCAATGCCGGAACGGCGCCTCGCCGCGGAACTCGAACGCGGTGAGGTCCTCGAGCACCTCGCGGCACACGGACTGCACGAGGTCCGGGGCCGTCATGAGGCCGCGCAGCCGGGCGCCCATCCGCAGCCGGACGAACGCCTCCAGCCCCGGCAGATGACGGATCAACAGCTGTTCGATCGCCGGTCGGTCCTGCTGCCGGGCCGCGGCCACGAGCTCTGCCGTTGTTGCGCTGGCGATCGGGCCGTCGGTCACGAACGTGGATCGTAACGGCGACCGGGTCCCCAGAAAAACCGTGACGTCGGTGTGACGGATTCGTCGGCCGGGCACTCGGAACGGCATGTCCAACCGACCACTGCCGTCGCCCGAGACCCGGTCCGGCCGCGCCATCGCCGCGGTCCTGGTCGGCCTGCTGGCGGGCTGCGCACCGCCGCGGCCGGACCAGGCCGTGACCGCGCCGGCGCGGCTGGCCGACACCGGGCTCTACGCGGACTTCGCGAGCCGCACGATCCAGGCCGGGGTGCTGACGTTCACGCCGCAGTATCCGCTGTGGACGGACGGCGCGGTCAAGCGCCGCTACATCGCCCTGCCGCCGGGGCTGAGCATCGACGCGAGCGCCGTCGACGATTGGCAGTTCCCCGTCGGCACGAAGATCTGGAAGCAGTTCGACTTCGGTCGCCCGGTCGAGACGAGGTTCATGGAGCTGCTGGCCGACGGCACGTGGCGCTACGCGACGTATCTCTGGGCGGTCGATGGCGCAACGGCCGAGCTCGCGTCCGACGGGGGTGTGCGCGATGCCTGCCGCACGCGCGGCGATCGGCACCACGATCTGCCGTCGCTCGCGGACTGCCGCGCGTGCCACGAGGCCGGCCGTTCGCCCGTGCTCGGCTTCTCGGCCCTGCAGCTCTCCGACGATGTCGACCCGCTCGCCCCGAACGGCGAACCGCGGCGTCCCGGAGACGTCGGCCTTCGCGCGCTCGTGGACCGCGGGCTCCTCACCGGGCTGGCCGCCGAGTGGCTGCGGCAGCCGCCGCGCATCGACGGCCGGAGCGCCGTCGAGCGGGCCGCGCTCGGCTACCTGCACGGCAACTGCGCGAACTGTCACAACGACGCCGGTCCGCTGCGCCGCCTCGGCCTCCGGTTGGATTTCCCGCTGTCGCACCGTGGGCCGGCGCCCGCCATCGTCACGACGCTGGCCGTCGCGAGTCGCTTCGAACGGCCGGGGAACCGCCTGCGGGTCGCCGCCGGTGCCCCGGAACACTCGGTCCTCGCGCTGCGCATCGCCGCGGACGACCCGATCACGCAGATGCCACCGTTCGGTCGCCACCTGACGGACCCCGTCGCGGTGCAACTCATCGAGCGCTGGATCCGCGACGACCTGGACGGCGACCGCCGCCTCGAAACCAACCTCACCAACAGAAAGAAACCCTGATGCAGAACATGATGACCAAGATTCTAGTCTCCTCCCTGGCTCTCACCCTCGTCGCGGGCACCGTCGGCTTCTCGCTGGCGCCGCGCGCGGAGCACCACGATCCCGTCGACCGGGGGCGCTATCTCGTCACCGCGATGGGGTGCAACGACTGCCACACGCCGTGGCACCTGGGGCCGCACGGCCCGGCGCCCGACATGGCGCGCATGCTCTCCGGCCACCCGAACGACGTCGAGTTGCCGCCGGCACCGCGCGGCACGCCGGAGTGGCCGACGGCGGTCGCCGGCACGATGACGGCGTGGAGCGGCCCGTGGGGGACGAGCTACACCGCCAACCTGACGCCCGACGCGGAGACCGGCCTCGGCAGCTGGACCGGCGACGAGTTCATCGCCGCCATGCGCACCGGCCGGCACCAGGGTCGCGGGCGTCAGATCCTGCCCCCGATGCCGTACGAGATGATCCGCCAACTGACGGATGCCGACCTGCGCGCGGTGTTCGCGTTCCTGCAGTCGATCCCGGCCATCGTCAACAAGGTGCCCGAGCCGCTGCCGCCGACAGCGCAGTGATGCCGCGCGGCCGCTTCGCCGGTCCGCGCCACCGGGCTCCCCCACGACCAGCCCATTCCGAAGAACGCCCCAAGGAGAGCATGGTGGATTCGCTTGGCTGGTGAGACCATCAAGACAGGTGCGCCCCTCCCAGAGCCAACGCTGCCGTCGCTGCGACGAAGGGTTCGCGAGTTCGCCTCACTTGGGTCCAGCTCGGGAATCGTCGCCGAACACAGCGACGCCCGGCAGCCACTGCCGCAGCTCGTCGAGCCGCTTCGGCCGGATCTGGTTGTATCTCAGGTCGAGCCGGTCGAGCTGCTGCAGGTGGCGCAGGTGCACGGCGTGGTCATCGGCCAGCCCGTTCTGCACCAGGCTCAGTCGACGCAGCGACTCGGCGTGACGCAGCTTCGCGAACGTCGACGGCCAATCCGCACCGGCGCGCATGCCCAGGATCGTCAGCGACTCCAGACGCGGCAGCGCCGCCAGTCGCTCGAGGTGCGGCGCGGCGCCCGGACAACGCGAGATCCTCAGCTCCCGCAGCGGCAGTCGACACAGCGACTCGATCCCGCCGGCGTCGAGCGATTGGTCGGAGAGGCTCAGGCGGGCGATGTTCGGGGTCACCTCCCAGGCCGAGAAGCGGCCGGTGCACTTGACGAGCTCGAGCTCGCGCAGCCCCGATGCATCGGTGTCGACCTCGTCGTCGTCGCCGCTGACATCGACGCGAACGAGCTCGAGTCGACGCAGTGCCGTCGCCCCGAGCAGGGCCCGGATACCACGCCCGCTCACGCGATTGCAGTCCACGAGTCGAACCTCCGTGAGAGTGCGGCTGCGCGCCAGCGCCGCCAGCGCGCTGTCGGTCAGGCCGTCGCAACCGTCGATGTGCACGCTGCGGAGGCGCGGCAGGTTGGCCAACAGGGCGATTCCCCCGCGGCCGAACGTGCAACGACGGCCGTCATCGATGACCAGTTCACGCAGATCGGCGAACCCGGCAACGATGCCGAGCGCGCGATCATCGAGGACAGCGCTCTCGAGGTGCAGGTGCGTGATCCGTGGGCACGCGGCCAGCTCTGCCAACCCGGTGGCCGACAGCTCGACGCCGACGTAGTCCTGCGGGTACTCGTCGGTGTGGCGGCCGACGAGCCTGACGCGCTGCAGCAACGGCATGTGCTTGGTGGCAGGCAGCGCCTCGTCGTCGACCCCGTAGCCGATTAGCTGAGTGACGGTCTCGGGTGCATTGCGCAGGTCCGGCGCGGTCGTCGCGAAGACGAACGTCGGGGCGGCAGCTTCCTTGGCGCGGTTCATCCACTCCCGCACGCGGTTCGCGAGTTCGCCGTCGACGTGCCGCAGGCCGAGTCCGACGGTCGAGATCGACACCTTGCCGCCGGTCCGGTGGCAACGCACCACGATGCATCGATCGTCATCGACGGGCAGGTGGAGATCGAGCAGCGCGTCCTGGTGCGAGGCCGATGCATCGCGCGGTCTGGCGAATGCGGTGGCCAGTTCGCGGGCCAACGCCGCACCGTTCGCAACCTCGATTCGTGCGTCCGGTACTTCGACGAAGTCGACCTGCTGGCCGAACTGGCGGCCGATCGGGAAGCGAATGGTCACGACCTGGACGAACTGCGCGAACGCATCGTGCACGTCGTCGGCGAGACGCCGCAGGTGCTCCGCATCCTGCAACGTGATCTCGCGAAGCGGGCGCTGCGGGTCCTGGACCGGGGATGCGGGCAGGGACGATCGCCACGCGGTGAGGACGACGACCGCGATACCGGCGACGATGGCCAGCGTCTGCAGGAGGTTCTGCCGCGCGGGTCGCGGGTGGTCCGCTCGGACTGCCGCGGCCACGTCGGTGCGACGCCCTGCGGCGAGCGTGCGTGCCAGCAACACATCGAACGCCGCATCGCGGCACACCGTTTCGTCGATCTTCATCGCAGTCTCCTCTCGGTGCATTCCTTCAGGCTCTGCCGCAGCCGGCGCAACATGCTCTTGACGCCATGAACGCCGATGCCGAGCTCACGGCCGATCGCCTCGCGGCCCTGGCCTTCGACGTAGTGCATCTCCAACGCGCGCCGCGCCCGCCCGCCGAGCGCATCCAGGCACGTGCCCAGCGCATGGCGTCGTGAATCGGCTTCGACCTCCTCCTGCCAGACGCGCTCGAGCATGTCGGTGTCCTCGAACTCGATGCGCCGCCGCATGCGACGGAGGTGTTCGAAGTACAGATTGCGCGCCGTCGTGCGCAGCCAGGCATCGGCGGTCCGCTCATCCCCGGCGAGCGGTTCGTGATTTCGCCAGCCGCGGTGCAGGGCGTCCTGCGTCAGGTCTTCACTGAGGTCGTGCGGACAGCGCAAGAACCGCAGGTACCAGTAAACGCGATCGCGATGGCGGTCCAACCAGGCGGGCGACAGCGGATCGCTTCGTCCGGAGCGCGCGATGGGGTCGTCGTGCTCGAAGGTTCGGGTCACATCGAACAGGATGCGCGAACGCGGGCAGAGGGTGCGGAAAACCGCGAGAACACGCGTGATGCCGGTGACGCCAAACGCGAACCGATATGCCGCGACGATTTCCCTCCGGGCGTTCCGCCCGAGCCGCGCCGCACCCCACGTTCCCGGGCGACGCTCGCGCCAGCAAACTCCCGAAGACGAGGCAGCTACTTACCAACGATGCCGTCGAACAGCACCTCCCCCGTGATCGGGTAGATCGCGAGCATGTCGTCGACATCGAAACGCGATCCGCCGCGATCGTCTGCGAGCTCGAGGGGAACGCCGTAGTTGAAGAGTTCGAAAGTCGTTACGAGCGTCCATCGAGCGTGGAGACCGACTCCCGATTGCGACTCGTCTCGGGGCAACCGCTCCCGCCACTTGACTTACTCCGTGCGCAGCCGGCATCCTCTGTTGGGTAGTCGCGCGCTTTTCGTAGCGCGATTCATTCGAGAGTCGGGAAGGAGGTCGGTCATGTTCAACGCCACCTACCGAGTGTGGTTGACGTATCTCTACGGTGCGGGTCGGCCGAAGGTCGTCGTGCTCAACCGCTCGTACGCCATGCTCGTGCTGCTCGTCTGCACGGTCAGCGTGATCTACTTCGCGCTGATCGGCGACGCCTACCTCGTCCGTGCCATCGCAGCCAAGCTCCTGCAAGACGGCTCGGCGAAGGCGCCACCGAGCTGGGGCTACGTCGAACTCTTGCTCGGCAGTCTGACCGTCGCGCTCCTGCTCGCCGCGGTCACCAAGAGTAGTCGCCAATTCCTCGGCCGCATGTGGATGAACTTCTGCGACCTGCTCTTCAAGGTGCAGTCGCGCTTCGCTGGCTGGATGGTCGACCGGAAGTCCCGCATCGAAGGACCTGCGATCGGCCTCGTCATGATCGCGACTGCGGCGATCGCGGTCACGATCACTGCCACTTGGTACTCCGGCGTCCTCCAAACTCGACAGGAGGCGCTCGAGGAGCAGTTCAAGGACCTCGTCTACATCCGGAACTTCGACGAGCGGCCCAGTGCGCCAATGAAGACGCTTCTTGCCGAAGACTCCGCGCATGCCAGCTGGCCAATGTGCCGCAGCTTCACGGTCGTCGATCCGGCGTACGACATCGGTATCAAGAAGCTCCGTGCCCTCGCCGCAACCAAGACGAAAGAAGAGTATTACCAGCATCTCGAGAGTCACTGCTACGAGCCGATGGTCCCCACCGGCAACGAGGCTCCGGGAGCGGCCGGACAGTTGCTGGTCATGCGCGCGCGCGGATGCCTCGCCCTCGGAGCACAGGGGCTCCACGTGCGCTACACCGCCAAGGCCCATGCGCTGCTACTTCGCGCACGCGAGGTCACGCCCGAGGGCGAGGCGGGCGACAAGGATCGAAGGCGAATCGACTCGCTCATCGGCAACTGCATCGCGCACTACATCCAACAGTGGCGGCTCATCAAGTCGGACTACGACTGGCCCAGTGAGACTCAGGCCCCGACTCCGACGAACGCCACCAAATCGACGATCCCGTTCGAGGCCGCGATCAACGAGGCCGTCAAGCGATACCGCGCCGACACCGGAGCGTCCGTAGGCGCTCACAGCAACAACATCGCGGATCTGATCTATCGCATTCTCCGGATCCGCTACGAAGGTGAACGGGACCCAGGCGACGGGCCGCGGATCGAACCGGCTCGCCTCTCGAAGGAAGCACACCGACTACTGGCGCAGATCCTCACGGACGATCAAGAGTGTCGGGACTGGATCGACAAGCACATCAAGCTGCTATTCGACGACTTCCAGAAGAACCCACAACCTGCATACCTCATCACGCGGGCTCAGCTGATCGCTCTTCGCATGGCTATTCCCGGCAGCGCATGCCGCGGGGACAACCACGAGGAGTGCGAGCACGGCGATCTTGCGTACGACTCCCTGCAACGAGCGCTCTATCGCGGGTTCGCTGATTCGGCCTTCTTCTCCGACCTCCGCTACATGGGCATGCAACCCCTGCTCGATTGCGCCGTGGTCGGAGATCGCGTGCGGAAGCTTCTCACGGAAGCGAGGGGACAATGAGCTACTTCAGTGACGGTGCCGGAACCAGCGGGCCCGGCGATCCTTCGAGCTGGGCTCTCGCCGAGTTCCAGAGCCGCGTCCTTCCCAAGTTCACGGCCATCATGCAGTCGGTCGCAGGTCACGGCCTACATCTGACCCTCGACGTCGATGGCCGAACGATCGCCACGTTCGGCAAACCCGGGACATTCCCGAAAGCAATCGAGCGCTCGGAGACCGTTCCCGGACTGGGACAGGTGCGACTGCGTGGCACTTCGAGCGAATCCGCTGCCGAAACCGTGGATCTGCTCGGTCTCGCGTTGTTGGAGGTTACCCAGCTGACCCTTGGTGACCAGGTTGCGCGCGAGAACACGATGCATGAGATCGGGGTCTCCCTGTCGGCCATCCAAGGAGCCGCGGAGTTCCTTCTCGACGCCGGCGACGACGCCTTCTCCCCGAACGCCTCCCTGCCTCGTCCGATCGCCGCGAACGTCAGAGTCGCCGGCGAGCAGGCCGAGATCGGCCTTTGGCATCTCGAGAACCTGATGCGCTACTACAGCGCACGGCGGGGTGAGAAGCGCTCGCGCCCCCGGACGTCAACTTTGGATCTCTCCGAGATACTCACGTCGGTGGTTCGGACCTGGCGAGCCATGGCCGACTCGAAGGGCATCGAGTTGCGCAGCCATATCACCGAACCGATCCTGATTCGCGCCGATCCTCAGATGATCAAACAAGCTCTCAGCAACGTCGTATCCAACGCGATCAAGTACTCGTACTTCTCCACCGCCACGTCGAAGACGCGCCACGTCGACGTTCGAGCCAAGTTGTTCGACCCAGGCTTTCGTCAACGCAGAGTCGAAATCAGCGTCCAGAACTACGGGATCGCGATCGACAAGGACGAGATCTCGCGGATCGGAAGCTTCGGGTTCCGCGGCAGCGCGGCCCAGAACAGCGGCAGACCGGGCTTCGGCATCGGGATGTACGTCGTCAATGAGATCATGTCACTGCACGACGGCGAGGTTCGCATCCAGTCACGCCCCGCGACGGACTCGACACGAGACGGTGACGATGAGGACGTCCCGCACCTGACCAAGTGTTCGTTGTTGTTTCCCGTACTGGAAGCCGAGGCTCACATGTCTGCAGAGTGGAGTGGCAAATGACCGAGGAGCTGATCCCAGTAGTCCTATGGGTCGACGACGACATGCGCGTCATGACCGGTTTGCGTTCGTACCTGGATCAACTCGCGATTCGGCTACACCGGGCGGAGGCCTACGACGAAGGGCGAGACCGTTTGGAGAAGCACGTCGACCTCGTACTGCTCGACGTGGTCTTGATGCGAGCCCGAGGCGAGTTTTCCCTCGAGCGGCGACTTGGAGCACGACTGGCGCGTGAAGCACTCGACCGAGGCGTATCGAACGTGATCCTGTACACGGTGCTGGATGGCGGCGATGTCAACCGGATCCAGCAGGAACTGGAGCTGCACGCTGACTCCCGAGGGCTCGACGTTCGCGTGGCCGTGTTCCGACGCCAAGACAGCCCCAGGGTGATCGTCGAGAAGGTCCGCGACATGCTGAAACTAGACCGATCAGAGAACGGAGAGCAGTAATGCCAATCGGCCTCGTTTTGATCTCGGGAATCACGATCCTGCTGTTGCTGCTCGTCGGCGTAGTGATCTATCCGCTGCTGCTCGACGGTCGGGTAGCGCGCGGCAACCTCCTCGTCGATGAGGCTGCGATCAAGTACCACCAGCACGTGCTGCAGAAGAGCCTGCCTCGGGGCCTGTGGGGCTCGTACCAGTCGCACAAGTGTCAGGTCGGCGAAGCACGCGGCGTGTCCGCTCACGACAGGCTTCACGCGATTCGCATGGTTGCCGCATCCAACCCGCAGCTACTCGGCGGCGCGATCGAGGATGCTGGGCGGTTGCTCGTAGAGGTCGGTCGAGACCGGCGGCGATACCGGCACGCAGACTCGCGAGAGGCGCCACGGAGCGCAGAAGTCCTCGATGTATCGTTCATACTGAAGGTCATGCTGCTCGGCGTGCACCTCGTCGATGGGAACTCCGGTTCCGACACGGTTCGTGCCCGTCTTCGAGAGCGGCGGGACGAGGACATTCTGGCTGCTCTGGCGAACGGAGACATTCCCGACGAAACGGCGATGGAGCTGGTCATGGCCGCCGTACTCGCGCTCAACGCCAACGCCGACAACCGGTCCAGGATGCACTCCGTCGATCGCACCCCGAAGCGCCGCCGCAAGGCAGCACGCCACTTGCAGCAGAACGGTGGCACCCTCCCCTGAACGGGATTGCTCCGTCGTCGCAACGTGAAACGGCGCTCGGGTTACCGACGCGCGCGGGCGGTCGCTCTCTCACGGTTCGAGCAGGATGCTCAACGAACCTCCCCTTGACGACGCTAGAAGTCGAACCCGAACGGACGGCTCGCCGGCGGCAAGGACCTTGCAGCGCTCAACGCAAGTTGCACAATAGCAGTATTTTGCGACCTACGAACGGCCGGAGTCAGTAGCGCTGGAACAGGCCGAACCAAGAAACCGTCCTGCCGACTGCCCCTGCCGGCCGCTCCGCGCGAGTCGACGACATGAGCCCGCGCCCCCACCGTTCTCCCCCCGTTCTCGTCGTCCTCGTCGCCCTCGTCATCGCCTCCCAGCTACTGGCGGCGCAGGGCCCGATCGGACCGATCGAGCTCGTCCACGATGTCAACCAGGTCGGCTTCGAGCGCGACGGCAGCCCGCACGGGTTCGTGCGGTGCGGCAACGAGTGGTTCTTCGTCGCGACGACGTTCGACGAGCGGAACGAGATCTGGAAGACCGACGGCACCGCCGCCGGCACCAGCATGGTCGTCGACTTCGCGCCCGGGCAGGCCAGCGCGAACCCGCGTTCGCTGATCTGCCTCGGTTCGATCGTCTACGCCGCGACGTCGAACGGGCTGCTGCGAACCGACGGCACCGCGGCCGGCACGTCGATCGTGCAGTCCGGCCATTGCCCGGAGCTGTTCGAATGGAACGGCGCGCTGCTGTTCTCGGCCGGCAACACGCTCTACCTCAGCGACGGCACGGCGAACGGCACGGTTGCGTTGTTCTCGGGCGTGTCCTCGGCGCAACACTTCGCGGCTGATCAGGCCGGGACGGTGGTCTACTTCAGCGGGCGCGACCAGGCCGGTGACGAACCGTGGCGCACCGACGGCACCGCGGCCGGCACGTTCCGGCTGAAGGACATCCGCCCGGGCACCGGCCTCGTCGCGAGCAGCCAGCCCGAGCAGTTCGTCGCGCTCGGCGGCGGGATGATGTTCCGGGCCAACGACGGCATACACGGCGTCGAGCTCTGGCGGACCGATGGCACGAGCGCTGGAACGAACCTGCTCGCGGACCTCGATCCCGGCAGCGGTTGGTCGCTCCCGCAGCTCCATCCCGATCGCGGTCCGCCCGCGGTGCTCGGCGGCCAGCTGTTCTTCCGCGCGTCCGACGGCGTCGCCAACCGCCTGATGCGCACCGACGGCACCGCGGCTGGCACGTCCGTGATCCCGCTGCCGATGATGACGGACGTGCGGCTGATGCTGCTGGACGGCGCGACGCTCTATCTCGCCGGCACACAGCCGAGCACCGGCACCGAGCTCTATCGACTCGTCGGCAACACCGTGAGCCTCGTCGCCGACATCCACCCCGGCGTCGGTGACAGCGATCCCAGCGGCCTGACCGCGATGCCGGGCGGGTCGTTCCTGTTGTCGGCCGACGACGGCAGCGGCGGACCCGAGCTCTGGCACACCGACGGCACCGCAGCGGGCACTCTGCGCGTGCGCGAGATCGTGCCGGGCGCGACCGGCGGCTCGCCGCTCGAGCTCACGCCGACCGGCAACGGTCTGACGGCGCTGTTCCGCGCCGACGACCCGCGCGAGGGGCAGGGTGGCAGCGAACTCTGGATCACCGACGGCACGAGCGCCGGCACCCAGCTGCTGTTCGACTGCAACCCGGGCTTCCAGACCGAGGACGCCTATCCGGGCCAGCTGTTCGGCAGCACCACGGGCGCGCTGTACTTCGCCGCCTACCAGCCAGCGACCGGCTTCGAGCTCTGGGTCCACGACGGCGGCCAGACGTCGCTGCTGGCGGACCTCCAACCCGGCGCCGGCGGCAGCGCGCCGACGACCTTCGTCGACCTCCGTCGCGGCGCCGCGACCGTGACGCTGTTCGTCGCCGATGACGGCACGAACGGCCGCGAAGTCTGGCGCACCGACGGCACGCCCGCCGGCACGATCCTGCTACGCGACATCCGGCCCGGCGCCGCGACGAGCGATCCGCGCGACCTCGTCGCGTTCGACGGCCGCGTGTTCTTCACCGCCGACGGCGGCCAGGACGGCCGCGAGCTCTGGGTCACCGACGGTACCGCGGCCGGCACGATGCAGTTCGCCGACATCAACCCGGGCGGGGCGTCCTCGCACGCGCGGCCGTACTGCGTCGCCGGCGGCAAGCTGTTCTTCACCGCCCTGCACTGGCATGACGGCCACGAGCTCTGGGCCACCGACGGCACCGTCGCCGGCACCTACCAGGTGCACGATCTGCAGCCCGGCGCAGCCCCGGCGCCCGGCAGCGTGACGGCGTTTGGCGACGAGGTGCTGTTCTACGCGAGGCACCCGTCGCTCGGCACCGAGTTGTTCCGATCCGACGGCACCAGCGCCGGCACCACGCTCGTTGAGGACCTCGTGCCCGGCCCGGGCAACGGCAACCCGAGCGGCTTCACGGCGTTTGCGGGCGAGATGTGGTTCACGGCGGGCAGCGGCCTCTGGAAGACCGACGGCACCGCGGCGGGCACGATCCAGATCGCCTCCCTCGCCGTGACGGCCGGCACCCTGAACGTCTCGAACGACCGGCTGTTCTTCGTCGCGCCGGGCCCCGGCGGCGGCAGGGAACTGTTCGCGAGCGACGGCACCGCCGCGGGAACGGGACTGGTCGCCGACATCCGGCCTGGCTCGGGAGCCTCCGACCCGCTGCTGCTGACGCCGGCATCCGGCGGCGTGTTCTTCCGCGCCGACGACGGCACGCACGGCAAGGAGCTGTGGTTCTCGGACGGCACCGCGGCCGGCACGGTCCTGGTCGCGGACCTGGACCCCGGCGCCGCAATCGGTCACGTCACCGACCTCCTCGCGCATCGCGGCGGTGTCTGGTTCCCGGCATTCGAACCGCTGAAGGGCGTCGAGCTGCGCGTCATCCGCGGCCGCGCGACGGTCGACCGACTCGGCAACGGCTGCGGCCACGTCGACCCACCGACGCTGCGCGCCGGCCACCCGGTCCTCGGCGGCGCGATTCCGGTTCGAGGCACGGTGCCGACGGGCAACGTGAGCGCGCTCGTGATCGGCCTCGTCACCGGTCCGATCGCGCTGCCCGGCGTCCTGCCCGCCGACTGCGTGAGCTGGCCCCACCTCCTGCGACCGACGGCGTCCGTGTTGCAGTTCGGGCCGCAGTGGTCCTACGCCCTCAACATCCCGGCCTCGTCGACGTTCACGGGCGTGCGGTTCACGGTGCAGACCGTGCACGCCTCGACCCCGATCTCGGTCAGCAACGGGCTCGTGATGACCCTGGGCGGCTGACGCTGCCGGACCGGGCGACGCGCCGCCGGTGCCGCGGTTGCCAGGGAACCCGCCTCGTCTGAACCGCCCGTCCTGCCGATGAGGCCGACGGCAGCGCCTCGCACCGGGCAGGCGGGGCCGTTCCCGGAAGCACGTCGCCGCCTCGATGGACAAGCGCCTGATCCTGTCGATCCTGCTGATCGCCGGCCTCGCGGGCACGTTCTGGACGCAGTCCCGCGTGCCGCAGCTCAACGAGAAGGCCCTCATGGGCGGGACCGTGCAGCTCGACGAGCTGGGGTTCGAAACGGTCCTGACAGTTCAGCCGGACGACCCGGCGATGCAGCGGATCCTGTTCACGACGGTGAACTGGCTCGACACGAACAAGAAGGGGATGACGTTCGGCCTGCTGTTCGCGGCAGCGCTGATGTTGCTGCTCACCCGGTCGAAGACGCGCAGCTTCGAGAGTCGGTTCGCGAACTCCGCGCTCGGCATGGCGATCGGTGCACCGCTCGGCGTCTGCGTGAACTGCGCGGCGCCGATCGCGCGCGGACTGCACGCTGGCGGCGCGCGCGTCGAGACCACGCTCGCTGCGATGCTCAGTTCGCCGACGCTCAACATCATCGTGTTGAGCATGCTCTTCGCGTTGCTCCCGGGCTACATCGTGGCGATCAAGCTCGGGCTCACGATCGGCTTCGTCCTGGTCGTCCTGCCGCTGCTCGGGCGCCTTTTTGGCGGCGACGTCCGGCAACCACTCCCCTCCGGCTCCCCCACCAACCTGCTCGATACCGCACCCACGAACACGTTGGCCGGCCCCGGGTGGGGAGCAGCGGTCGCCTGGCTGCTCCGCTCCTACGCGAAGAACCTCTGGTTCATCTGCAGGACGACCGTTCCGCTCATGGTGCTCGCCGGTTTCCTCGGCGCGGTGCTCGTGACGTTCGTGCCGTGGAGCTCGGTCGCGACACTGATCCCGGACACCACGATGACCGGCGTGCTCGCGAGCATGCTCGTCGTCGCGCTGATCGGGATCACGCTCCCGGTGCCGATCGCGTTCGACGTCCTCGTCACGGCGATCCTGCTCGCGGCCGGGATGCCGATGCGCTACGCGGTCATCCTGCTGTTCACGCTCGGCATCTACAGCATCTACTCGCTGGCCATCGTGTGGACCGGGATCTCTCGGCGGCTGTCCGTCGTGCTGTTCGTCGTTCTCGCGGGCCTCGGAGTGATCGCCGGCGTGCTCGCCGAGGGCTTCCACAAGATGCAGTTGCGGGAGCAGCATCAGCTGTTCCTCGCGACGTTCGGCGAGACGACGGCACCGCGCGGCCCGATGCGCTATCGCGAAGCGAAGGCCACGCCCGCACCTCCTGCCCGCCCCGTCGAACCGCTCGCTCGCGCACCTCTCGTCGACGTCACCCGACCGGGGATCACCATCGAACGAACCGCCTTCCGGCCGCGCGTCGGCGAGCTCGGTCCGCAGTTCACGCGCCTGGAAGGCGACATGTTCGGGTTCGACGAGCCCTACGCGTTCGACGTCACGAACTTCCTCTCGCTGCACCGTTTCCGCGCGATCGCATCGGGCGACGTGCACCACGACGGCTGGCCGGACGTCGTGATCACGTCGGACCGTGGCCTGACCCTCTATCGCAACGAAGCCGGCGCGCGGTTCCGACGCCAACCGATCGACCTCGGGGACCTGCGCGACTGCCGCGTCGTGAACGCGGCGTTGGTCGACCTCGACGACGACGGCTGGCTGGACATCGTGTTCTGCTGCTATCGCCGCGGCAACTTCGTCCTCTACAACCAGGACGGGCGGTTCGATGCGACGCGACTGTTCGAGCTGCCCAATCACGACACCGCCATCATGTCGGGCACGATGTCGTTCGGTGATCTGGATCGCGACGGCGACCTCGACGTCGCCGTCGGGAACTGGTCGATCGGGCAGATCGGCCAGGTGCGCGGCGCCGTCGGCGGTCTGTCGTCGAGCCGGAACGTCGTGCTGATGAACCACGGCGGTGGCGCGTTCGACGTTCGCCTGCTGCCCGGCGCCGTCGGCGAGTCGCTTGCGTCGCTGCTGTCCGACTTCGACAACGATGGCGACCTGGACCTCGTGATGGCCAACGACTTCGGGCCGCCGGACACGTTCTACCGCGGCGACGGCTCGGGCAGCCTCAGCCGAATCCGTCGCGGCGACGGCGTGATCCCGCACTCCACGGTGACGACGATGTCGTTCGCGACGGCGGACCTCGACAACGATCTCGTTCCCGAGATGTACATCGGGCAGATCACTGGCCGGAGCGGCAGCGGCGGCCCAACGCTGACTCCGATCGGTGACGCGATCGCCGACGAGATGATCGAGCCGGCGCATCGGGAGCACTGCCGGCACGTCCTCGCCGTGCAGGAGCAGCTTCTCCGCATCGCGAAGCAGCAGGATCTCACGATCACGACGAGTATCGACCCGCGGTACCGCGAGGACAGCATCGCGCTGTTCCTGCTCTACCACGCGACCAACTGGAACCCCGACCCGCAGCTGTGCGAGCTGTTTCGGGGCAACTGGGAGCCGTTCGGCTTCGCGTGCGGCCTGGTCTTCGGCGAGCGGGTCGAACAGACGGAAGCCGAGCGAAAGGACAGCATCCCGGCCCGCGCCGGCGACAACGTACTGCTCCGATCGAACGGCAACGGCGGGTTCGTCGACGTCGCCGGCGAACTCGGGCTCGGGGTTGTCGGCTGGACCTGGAACGCGAAGTTCGCGGACCTCGACAACGACGAATGGCAGGACCTGTTCGTGGTGAACGGCGAGTTCACGACGAGAACGCGCGAGACGAACATGCTCTTCCGCAACGAGGGCGGCCGACGCTTCGTCGACACCACCGCGACGAGCGGCCTGACTTCGCTGCTGGCGACGAGCTCCTACACCTACGTCGACTTCGACAACGACGGCGACCTCGACATCATTGCCCTGCCCGCGGTCGGCCCCGTGCTGACCTATCGGAACAACCTCGCAGGCAATCGCAGCGTTGCGTTCGAACTGCGGGACGAGCGTGGGAACCACTTCGGCATCGGCGCGAAGATCGTCATCCGCTACGGCCCTGACGGCGCCCGGCAGCAGATCCGGGAGATCCAGGCCAGCGGCGGCTTCGTGTCGTTCGATGCGCCGATCGCGTGGTTCGGCCTCGGCGAATACGAGCGCATCGCCGGCGTCGAGATTCGTTGGTCGACCGGCGAAGTCACGAGACTCGACCGCGAGTTGCTCGCAGGATCACGGTATCTGATCCGGCGCCATCGCTGACGGCGACGACGCCAACCGACGAGCTCGTCCGCTTCGCTGCGCGCCTCGATATCGAGGGTCGCGCGGCCCTACTCCTTGCCGCGCGACCTCGGCTTGCCATAGCGGCTCTCGAGGTCGCGCACGATCGACTTGCGCTCCTTCGCCAACTGCTTGTCGAGCCTGCCCAGCTTCGGCGCCTTGCCGGCCCCCAGACTCTCCATCAAGAGCGCTTGCGTGAGGTGGCTCACGATGAAGCGTTCGACCTCGTCGCTCTTGACGAGCTCACCACCGAGCATGATGCCCGTGATCGTCTTCTTGTCCTTGCTGGTCGCGATCCCGCTGATGGCGAGCTCGCCGAAGAACTTGCCGTTCAGCTCTTCGTCCGCCGGCAACGCGCCGGGGAACACCCAGCACTGCGCCATGAGCCCCTTCTTGGCCATCGTCCGGGCGGCCCCGCTCTTGTCCTCGCAGAACGTGGCGAAGTCGCGGTGCTTGGCAGCCGTCGCGAGCACCTTCGAGGAAGGTCTGCGCTCGGCGATCGCATCGACCACTCCCGAGTACCGTTTGGCTTCGAGCATGGCCTTCAGCTCGCTCGCCTTGAACGGGTAGGCGTCCGCGAACCGGTCGCGTGCGAAGCTCGCGAGATCGAACTTCGCGGGCCCGGTATCCGCGAGCTGCTGCAGCAGCGACGCACGTCGTGATTCGTCGGTCCAGGACTTGATGCAACGCTCGAGAACAGCGATTCCATCGCCGGCGTTGCCAGTTGCTCTGCCGCCGGCCTGACGCGGACTCGGCTCCGAACCTCCGTCGGCAACGGTCTCGACCCCGGTGTGACTCCGAGCCCACGCCTGCAGATCGAAGTCGTTCGTCGCCTTCTGGGTGAGCCGTTCGAGAGCGTCGCGCTGCGCCGCCTCGTCACTGCCCGCCACCGAGTCGAGATACAGATTCAGCAGCGCGGCCGGCCCGGCTTCGAGCCCCAGCGCCTTCTCGACCTGGACCTCGGCGTCGTAGGGCGAACCGACGTGCGCGATCTTGCCCTGCTTGTCGATCACGACCGTCATCGGCCAGCCACTCACACCATAGGCCGCGATCGTTCGCTTCCCCGGGTCGGAGCCGACCGCCATCGTGTAGCCGTTCTTGGTCAGGAACGGCCGCATCGTGGCAGCGGGTTCGTAGGAGATCGCGAGCACCGTGAGTCCGCGATCGGCGTACCGATCATGGAGCTTCTGGATCCCCGGCATGGCGCGCACGCAGGGACCACACCACGTGCCCCAGAACTCGAGCAGCACGACGCGCCCCGCCAGCGACTCGAGCGTCGGCCCATCGCCCTCCCAGTTGAGCCAGTCGTCAGCGACGATCGGCGGCGCCGCGGCCCCGACGGTCGGCCGCTGGGCAACGGCGAGCGCGGTGACGAGCAACGCGGGAGCGATACGGACCACGAAACGCAGTGACATAAGCGATCTCCTTCGACGAATCGTCGCCACGTGATCCGACGAACGGCCGGAACCACGGCTGGGACGGTCGCGGGATTCTACCGCACCGGAGCGCCGCCGGGGCCAACGCCGGCCGCCAACCGCACCGATTCGACGACCGCACCGCCGCGCTTGCCCGCCGAGCTGATCCGCAACGCGAGAGTCCCTTTGTTTCTGGTGCCGGAACCGGGATCATCCGACGTCCGCCGACGGCGACCCACCCCCCGGTCGCGTCCTCCCCGAGCCCTTCCGATTGCCATGAGCCTCCGCATCCAAGACACCGTCCCCGACTTCGCAGCCCAGACCACCCAGGGCGAGATCCGCTTCCACGACTGGATCGGCGACAGCTACTGCATCCTGTTCTCCCACCCCAAGGACTTCACGCCGGTCTGCACGACCGAACTGGGCGCCGCGGCCAGGCTGGAAGGCGAGTTCGCGCAGCGCAACTGCAAGCTGATCGGCCTGAGCATCGATCCCGTCGATCAGCACGACGCGTGGGCCAAGGACATCGAGGAGACCCAGGGTGCCCTGCCCGGCTATCCGATGATCGGCGACACCGACCTGAACGTCGCCAAGCTCTACAACATGTTGCCGGCGGATGAATCCGGCACCAGCGAAGGCCGGACGGCGGCGACCAACGCGACCGTGCGCACGGTGTTCATCATCGGTCCCGACAAGAAGCTCAAGCTCACGATGACGTATCCGATGAGCGTCGGCCGCAACTTCCAGGAGATCCTGCGCGCCCTCGACGCGATCCAGCTCACCGAGAAGCACAAAGTCGCCACGCCGGTCAACTGGCAGCAGGGCAACGACGTCATCATCCCGCCGACGGTGAGCGACGAAGAGGCCAAGAAGCGGTTCCCCGCCGGCTTCAAGACCATCAAGCCCTACCTGCGGACCGTCGCTCAGCCCAACGGCTGAGCCGATCGGCCCGCCACGACCGATCTCGGCGGGCGCAACACGGAGCTTGTGTGCCCGCATCCGACGACGACCGACCGCATCACGGCTTCCTCAACACGACGCGCACATCGCGCTCGGCGTTGCCCTCGCGCACCGTGAACACGACCGTATCGC
Source organism: Planctomycetota bacterium (assembly GCA_965228735.1). Lineage (GTDB taxonomy): Bacteria > Planctomycetota > UBA1135 > UBA1135 > UBA2386 > JAGQRA01. The sequence goes on along the minus strand of OZ245838.1, from coordinate 7,136,026 downwards.
CCGGCCCGTAGCGCAGCCGAAACCACGTGAGGAACGTCCGTCCGTTCATGCGTCGACGCTCGCCGTCGACCGCGACGATCGTGTGATGCTGCCGCAAGCCGGCCGCATGCGACGCGCTGCGGTGCACGTCGCGGCCGAAGAACGGCCGGATCGCCATGCCGTCGCCGCCGCCCCCTCGCGCCCGCAGCGGGAAGAACCCGGGCCCCACGCCGAGGTTGCCCTGCGATACCGACATCCGCCAGTCGAGCACGGTCTTGCGCCACTCTCCCGTCAGCGTCAGGGATCCGGTCAGGAACTCGTCGCCGCGCCGCCACCCGAGCCCGATGCGCGGGTCGGGTTCTTCGTGGCGATGCAACGCCGCGCGCAGGTCAGCCTGACCGAACAGTCGACGGCCATCCGCCACGGCGAGTCGATCACCGGCCGCGACACCGATCCGCGCCGCGGGCGAACCCTCCTGCACCTCGGTCACGAGCAGACCGTCGTCGCGGTCGACCTTCAGCCCGACGTTCTCGGGCAGCGGCCACGGCGCGAGCGCCGCCTTGTCGAACTCGTCGGCATCGATTGCCGGCTGCCGCAGGATCTCGGCGACCTGGTGGCAATGGAGACACGATTGCTTCGGCGCCTCGAGCGACTGCCGCCGCCACGACTCGTAACCCGGCAACTGACCCGGCGAGGTCGGGGCCACATCGTCCGCGACAGCCGGCCCGTCGACGTTCCACTCGCGGCGACCGGGCGTGTGGTGATGATCGAGGACGCGTCGCATCGTCGCGGCGAGCGCCGCGCTGCTGATCCGCGTCGTGTCGGACACCTCGTCGCGGCCGCCGAACACGCCGTACACCTGCGACTCCGGCGACAGGAACCAACCCCACCACGACATGTCGAAGTCCTGAAACCCTTCGACCGGCAGTCGTGCGAGGTCGATCTGCATCGCATCCGTCAGACGAACCGTCACGAACTGCCGCAACAGCGGTGTCAGTTCGGGCCCGCCCTCGAGCACGTCCTGGTCGAACGACGCACACTGCTTGCACGGCAGACACCGCAGCGTGACGAACAGCGGCCGATCGGCCGCCGCCGCCTCGCGCAGCGCTGCGCGCAGGTCCGTGCGCCACACGACTTCGGCGGCGGGCGCAGCCCATGCGCCGGGCTTCGCGGCGAGCATCTCGCGCCACGGCTTGCCCGCCTCCTCGCTGGCAGGGTCCTGGCCCACGATCGGCAACGCGAGCAGGGCAGCAACGAAACGGGTCAGGAACACGCGCCGGGACCGGTGGTTCATCACGGGTGAAGTGTCGCCGAAGGGCCCGAGGTTCCACGGCAATTCGGACTCGGCGCCCCGCGGGTTCGACCGGGCAGGGAAATCCCCCCGCCCCCGGAACCCGACGGCGATCCGTGACACCATATGGTGACGATGTCCGACTCCGCGATGCCGAGCGCCCCCTGGCCAGACCCGAGGCCGACCAGCTCGCGCCCCGCCAGCCAACGCGGCGCCTCGGATCCCCGGACGGAGAGCGGCGAAACTGACGCTACGGACATCGCCGGCTTCGTCGCGATCTACGAACGCAGCTACCGCCGCATCGCGTCGCACGTGTATCGCCGCCTCGCCGACCGCGACGAGACCGAGGAGATCACGGCCGAGGTCTTCCTGCGCGCGTTCCGCAGTCGGTCGCAGTATCGCGGCGACGTCCCGGTCGAGTCCTGGCTGCTCGGCATCGCGACCTACACCGTGTGCCGCCTGCTGCGGCGCCGTGCACTCGAGCGCCGGGCCCGGCGACTGCTCGCGCCGCTGTTCCCCGCGCACGAGCACCCCGACCACACGTTCGACGAGAGCGACGAACTCCGGCACACGCGCATCGCGATCGACGCGCTGCCCGTCGCGCAGCAGGCGATCGTCTCGTTGCACTGCCTCGACGGCGTCCCGCTCAAGGACGCGGCGGCCATCCTCGGCATCGCCGAGGGGACCGCGAAGTCGCGGCTCTCGCGCGCGCGCGCGAAGTTGCGGCGCGCGCTCGGCCGGGACGAAGGCAGAGGCGAAGGCGGAGGCGGAGGCGAGCGATGACCCTGCAGGACCGCGAGCTCGACGACCTGCTGACCAGGGTCGCTGCACGGCACTGGTTCGAACGGCCACGGACTGCGGCGATGACCGCCCGATTCTCCGCCACTCGCAGCTCGCCGCGATGGCCGATCTGGGTGCTGACGCCGCTGCTCGCGGCCTGCGCCGGGGCGAGCTACGTGGCAGTGCAGCACGTGCTGCACGTCCCGGTCCGCATCCGCGTCGACGACGGGACCGGGACGCTCGACACCGGCATGCACGTTCTCCGACTCGACGAGCACGGCCCCCGCCCCATCGTCGTCGACCTGCCCGATCGCGGTCCGGTCGAGTTCCGGGTCGAGCTGCCGCCGGACATGACGCCTGAGCAACTGCGCGACGCGCGCTTCGAGGTGCTCTTCTCGACCGACCCGGGCAAGTGAGCTCAGCGGCGGCACTCGCCGGCGGCGAGACGGCGCCAACGCCGGATCAGCCACACCGCCAACCCGCTGCCGACCCAGCTCGTGATGAGTCCGGGGAAGTAGCCCCCGGCCCGCAGCGCCATCACGGTGTGGGCCGGCCCACCGACCAGCGTCGCGGTGACGAACGCACACGCCGGCGCCGCGAGCGACGCTCGCCGCACGAGGAAGCCCGCCAGCGCGAGCCCGAAGATCGCGTAGTAGACGACGTTGAACGTCACGAACCTCGATTCGGCCCACGCCGGGCAGCCAAACTGCCGCGGGAAGAGCTCTGCGAACCCCTGCGTGAGTTCCTCGAGGAAGTGCGCGACCTGCCACGCAATGGCCACGAGGTATGGCGCCGCGGTCGCGCGGCACGACGGCAACCGCACGGCGAACGTCACGCGAAAGAGCAGGAACCCGGCCAGCAGCGCGACGCCGAGCAGGCCCGCCGTCAGATCGAGGGCGACGACCGGCCCCACCGCGAGCGCGATGAAGACGGCGGCGACGCGGCGCGTCGAGTTCGCGCACGCCGGAGTTCGGGTTGGCTCGGGAGAGTGCATCGCCCTTCGAACGACCAGAGCAGTGGTGTCGCGAGCGCCGCCGAGGTTCCCGAGAATACCAGGACGCACGTGCGAAAGGACGAGCCGCAACCGGAACGCTGGCCGGGTCCCATAGCCTATTGCGGCAGGAACGAGGCAAGTCGATCATCCTGTTCCTCGACGTTGCGCCATGCCGACCACCCGAGTCAGGACCTGGGCCGGCCGCGGCCGGCTGGCCGCGGCCGCCACGATGATCAGTCTCGGGGGAACTCTCGCCGTTCTGTGTCTGGTCCTCGGCGGCCCGACGATCGGCGGGCTCGCCGCGCTGACCACGGCCTGCCTCGTGAGCATCATCGCGGCAAGCGCGCGACGACATCGATACGCGTCGGTGGCGGTCGCGCTCGTCACAGCGGCCGGCGCCGCGGCGATGGTGCTGCCGTGGCCCGAAACCGTGACCACTGCCGCCCCGGTGCGCGAAGTCCTCACGACCGGAGAGGAGCCGCCGGCGCCATGGTTCGGCCTCGTTCCCGAGATCGAACTCGTGCGCGTCGGGGCCGCGCTCGGGCTCACGCCGGATGAACGCGCGTCCATCCGGAACGGTGCTGCGCTCGAGCAGATCTACACCGAGCTGTCCAGGAAACCCGTCCTCCAACGATCGGCGTCGCGCGTCGTCGATGCCTGGCTCGTCGATCGGCCGCACTACCGTCTCGTCCTGCCCGATGGGGCCGGCCCGTTCCCGCTCCTGCTGTTCCTGCACGGCAACGGCGGCCCTTTCCAATCGTATGCCGTCACCCTGCTCGAGCTGGCCGAGGAGCACGGGATCGCCGTCGCGCTGCCCACGTTCGGGTTCGGTGACTGGCACGGACCAACCGCGACCGAACGCATCGAGTCGGTCCACCGGCACGTTCTCGCGAACTTCCCGATTCGTCCGGGGCACACCGTGATCGGCGGGCTCTCCGCTGGCGCCATCGGCGCGCTCGAACACTACGCCGCGAACCCGACGCGCTTCCGCACGTGCATCGCGATCTCGGGCGTGCCGCTCGAGAAGTTCGACCCGTCCAAGATGCGCGGCGCGGCGATCGTGTTGCTCACCGGCACGAGGGATCGACGCATCCCGATCGAACGAGTGCGAGCCGTGGCGAAGCTATTGCGGGGGGCGGGCGCCGAGGTGAACCTCCACGCGCTGGACGCGGACCACTTCCTGTTCGCGACGCACTCCGAGACCGCGCGCGCGATCCTGCGAGCCTCGTGCCGCTAGTCGATCACGAAGACGAACGTGTCGCTGAAGGCCACCTGCGGCACCGTGCACCCGAAGGGTGTCAGCACCTGACCGGCCTGGAACGCGACCTGCACGCCGCGGAACGTCGCGGTGCTCGGGATCGGCAGCGTCGCGCTGTCACCGAGTCGGCTCGCGATCCAGCCGTGCCCGAGCGTGCAGGCGCAGAACGGGATCGTGAGTGAGCGGAGACCGAGTCCGATGAAGGTCGGGTACGCGGGGTTGGGCACTTCCGCCGCGAGGCTGCCGCCGAGCAACGGCAACCCGTCCACGCGCAGCGTCACGCCGCAGCCGTGCGGTCGTCGCGTCGAGTCGGCGGCGGGCAGCACGGCGGTGGCCGACACCACGAGGCCGCCATAGGGTCCGATCAGGCTCGCCAACCCGGTCGCCGGGTCGACGCGATACAGATTGCGCGTCAGGCCGTCGGCGAGATACAGGGTGTCCGCCGCGGCGCCGTAGGCGAGGCTGCCGGGGCTCCCCGGACCGTTGAATGCGGAGATCGTGCTCGCCAGACCGAGTGCGCGATCGAGTCGATGGAGACTGATCGTGCTGCTGTCGACCGCGAGCAGTTCGTCCCGCGTCGAGTCGTATGCGATGTTGACGGTGCCGCTCAGACCCGTCGGACCGACCGACGTCGTCGCCGCCGTCGCCGGGTCGATCGTGTAGAGGCGGTTGTCCGCGGCCACGCCGTAGAGCAGCCCTCGCGAACCGTCCCAGTCGAGACCGTTCATCCCGCCCGGCGCGTACGTTCCGACGAGCGTCGCCGCGCCCGTCGCGAGGTCGACGGTCCACAGCTGATCGGTCGATGTCGTCAGCCACGCCGTTCGGGTCGCGGAGTCGTATGCCAGCTCCTGCACGATCGCGTTGCCGAGGCCAACCACCGTGCCCGCCCGGTAGGCGGTGCCGGTGCCGCGCTCCAGCCGGAACATGCTGCCCACCGTCTTGATGCCGACGAGGGTCTGGGCCGAGAGGACCCCGGCCAAGAGAGCGAGAGCGGCAGCGGCGAAGCGAACCATGAGCTCAGGATAGCTCGGCGCGAGGCATCCGTGTCGGGGCCGACCCAGGCAGGTTTGCCGGCTCGACGCGAGGCTCGGCGGCTCAGCCGAACACCGTCTCCCACCAGCCGAACCCGACGCCGAGCAGGTAGACCCCGACGCTCGCGATCAACATCAGGAAGAGCACGCCCGTGCCTTCCTGGCGTGCGAAGTGCCGCCGGTGGCGCCCGCGCAGCGGGCCGGTCGGCGGCAGGTTGTAGCTGTGTGCACGCAGCGGCCGACTGCGCGGCTGCGTCGTGAGCGGTGTCGGTTGGGGTTCGATCCGGGGATCGGGCATCGAGCGTGCAGTCTATCACGCCCACCGCGCTCGCTCGCCGGGCCGACCCTGGATGGGCGATACGATTTCTCTGACGACCCGGCGCTCGCCGTCGTCAAGATCCTCGTGGCGCGCCCCGATCCAATTCCCGCTGCCGTCCAGGCCGTGTTGGCCGGTGACGATTCCCGGTTCGGGGAGATCGTGAGCGCGTTCGACGCCCCGGTGCGACGAATCGTCGGGCGACGCCTGCGCGACCCGCACGCGCGCGAGGACGTGATCCAGGAGATCTGGATTCGCGTCTACGACCAGCTAGCGAAGTTGCTCGACGTGCGCCTGGCCGACCGCTGGATCGGCCGCATCGCCCGCAACTGCGTCACCGATCATCACCGGCGCGGTCAGCGTCAACAGCGGTTCGCACCGCTCGACGACGAGGTGGTCGACGAGGTGCCGGGCCACTGGGTCTGGGAGCTCGTCGAGAAGCTGCCTTCACCGCCCCGCCAGTTGCTGAGCTGGCGCTACCGCGACGACCTGAGCTACGCCGAGATCGCCGCGCGCCTCCAGGTGCCGGTCTCGACGGTGCGCGGCCGCCTCTACGACGCGCGCCAGCTGCTCCGAACCGAACTCGAACGACGAACGAAACCATGACCGACCGCGACACCAACCCGACTTGCGACTCGATTCGGCCGCTGCTCTTCCTCGCCATCGAAGGCGAGATCGACGACCGGCAGCGACTCGACGTGCACGCCCATCTCGCGATCTGCGAACGCTGCCGCTCGTGGGAGAGCGGCGAACGCGCGCTCACGGCGCTCCTGACCGAGTCCGCGAAACGACTCGAGGCCACGACCAGAGGCTCCGGCCACGGCGCGCGGGCGCGGTTCTACAGCCTCGCCGCCGCCGCGCTCGCCGCCGCACTCATCCTGTTCCTGCTGCCGGCCGCCGCGCCCCGCGGATCGGTGACGCAACGGCAGCTCGGCCCGGACCGCGGGTGGACGGTCGCCGCCGAACGCGCGATCGTCGGCCGCGACGTGATCGAGGTGCCGGCGCGCGCGGCCGCAACCGTCGAACTCGGCGACGACATCCGGCTCGAAGCCGTCGGACCGGCGGGGTTCGCGTTGACGTCGGACGACGACGGCTGGCACGTCGCGGTGCTCGACGGCAGCGTGCTCGCGATCATCACGGGCAAGGGCAAGCTCTCGACCGCCGGCACCGCGGCGCTGGGCGCCGGACATTGGCGGCTCGAACCCAACGCGGTGTCACGTGAACAGCCGCTGCCGGCGCAAGAACCGCAGCCGCAGACACCGGCCCCGCGCCCCGGCGCAGCGAGGCACGGCGCAGCCGATCTCGTCGCCCGCGGGATCTCGCGCTTCGCACAGGTCGGCTTCACGCTGCCGGGGCAACTCCGCGAGGCGGATCGAGCGCATCTGCTCGCTGCCCGAGAACTGCTCGAGAACGCGCTCGCCACCGCGACGGCCGACACCGATGCCGAACGCGAAGCGCTGTTCTACATGGCGTGCACGTTGGGTCGCCTCGGTCGCGACGAGGAGTCCTTCGCGTTCGAGAAACGCTACCTCGAACGCTTCCCGGACGGCGACGAGGCCACCCTCGTGCGGCACTACATGGCCTGCCACCTGCTGAACGTCGGCCGCCGCGACGAGGCGCGCGCGATGTTCCGGCGCGTGATCGAGGACGAGGGCATGACCTCGGTCGGCGCGGCGTCGGCCGGCTATCTCGAACGCATGGATCGCGAGGACGCGGAGGCCGAGGACGAAGCTTCGCGACCGGGCGGCGAGAAGAGCGGCCGCCCGACGCGGGCGAAGTCCTCGAACGGCGCGCCGGACACCGGGCCCTACCTCGTCGTGCCGGTGGACCTCGCTCCCGGACGAGCATCCGATGCCGGGTTCTTGCGCGTTGCAACGAGCGCGCAACGCTTCCATCGCGCCGCTTCGTGGTCGTGGGACGGCCGCGACTTCGAGGCGTTGCAGCGGGAGCTGCGTCGCCGCGCTCCGGCGAACGTCGCGTTCGTGCTGCGGCCCGACACGCTCGATCTGCCGCTGCACCGCCGCATCCTGCTGCTCGCCGCCGCCCTCGATGACGATTGGTTCTGCGACGTGGCGTTCGGCTACCTGACCGCGGAGGACGGGGCGGCCTGCGAACGGCTGTGGCAACGCATCGAACGCGTGCACGCGAGCGGCAAGCGCGAGGGAACGTGGCTGCAGGCTTCGGTCGCCCCGATGGAACGGTCGCTGCTCTACGCGGACTCGCCGCCGCAGGCCGTGGGCGCCGCGGGCTATGTCGCCCCGCACTACTACTACGGCACGAAGGACCCCGACTGCGACGCGTTCGTGACGCGCTCGCTCGCGGCGATGAGCACGGCCGCGGTCGTCGAGTTCACGGGCTGCGGTGACCCGCAGGGGATCTGGCTGTTCGACGACGAACGCAACCTGAAGCCCGAGCTACACTGGAACTACGACCCCGCCCGGGTCGGCGAGGATCCGAGCGGCGAGATGCCGCGGCTCATGGCCGCGCGCTTTCGCGAGCTCGAGCTCGACGCGCCGATCCTGTGGTCCGGCACGTGTCACTCCGGCGCCGTGCAACGCGTCTTCGTGGAAGGTGACATCGTCTCGACGTTCGGCCGCACCGAGAACGCAACCGTGCACGAGCTCCGGCCCGAGAACAGCCTGGCGCTCTCCTGGCTCGCGGCCGGAGCCGTGAGCCTGCTCGTTCCGCTCGGCGCCAACCACGGCATGAGCGTCGCGATGGAGACCGACTTCGCGCTGCGGCACGGCGCGAGCCTCGGCGAGACGATGAAGTCGACGTACGACGACGTGCTGCTGGCAGCGAACGGCGAACTCGTGCTCGACATCCCCGAGGTCGGCAAACCGCACAAGCGCGGTGAGGCCGTGATGCAGGGCGGCGGCAGCAACCGCATCCTCATCGGCGATCCGGCGCTGCGCCCGTTTCCGCGGGTCGAGAGCCCCGCGGAGAAGGTCCGCGCGATCCGGACCGACGACGGGCTGACGGTAACGATCGAACGCGAGGCGGGCTGGCAGCCGCGCAGTTGGGACATGTTCGGCACGGACCGCCGCGCCGACTACCGCGTGCTGACGCGCATCGACCTCACGGCCCTCGGAATCGCGGCCGATCGCTTCGATGCGCGCGTCGTCGCGCACGCGGCGGACGGCAGACCGATGAACTATCGACTGCGCCGCTGCGCCGTCGAACGGCACGACGGCCGTCAATTCCTGCACCTGCAGGCCAACGGCACGCGGCAGGAGCTCGACCGCAAGGCCGCGACGATCGTGTTCGAGGTGCGCGCCGGCGGGTAGCGCCCTCGAAAGTCGGGTAGCATCGGCCGCCCCGCCCCCACGGAGCCACCATGCACACCCGCCGCTCGCTCGCCGCGTCGTTCGCCGTCTTGCTCGCCTCCGTTGCCGCGCTTCCGGCCCAGGCGAAGAACGCGATCGAGAACGCGATCGAGCGCACCTACGCGGTCAGGAGCAACGGTCGCGTCGTCGGCTACCAGATCGAAACGGAGAACCCGGCGCGGGAAGGGGACCGGGACGTCGTGCGGTTCGGGGTGCGCAGCCTCATCAAGCTCGAGATGCTGGGTCAGAGCTTCGAGCAATCGGTCGATCAGACGTGGATGCTCGATGCCGCCTCGCGTCGCGTGTTGTCGATGTCCTCGCGCATGGACGTCGGCGATCAGAAGATCACGTGCGACGGCAAACGGACGGACGCCGGCTTCGAGCTTTCGAGCGGCAAGACGCTCGATCCGACCCGGGTGATCGTCACGCCGGAGTTTCGCTGGCTCGCGGAACGCGGCCCCGCGAAGCCGGGGGTGACGATCGAGATCGACTACTTCGTTCCCGAGATCGGCGACGCGCAGCGGGCCAAGGTGACGTGGGTCGCCGCCGGCGAACGCGAGTTCCGCGGTCAGCGCCGACGCATCCGCGACTACACGATCGATCTCGCGACCATGGGGACCGTCATCGACATCACGGTCGATGCGGTGAAGTTCGAGGTCCTGACGTCGAACATCCCAGCCGCGTCGATGGTCATCGAGCTCGTGGACCCGGAGGTCGTCGCGCGCATCGAACGCGTCGACCTCACGGACACGCTCGTCGGCCCCACCAACCTCGACTACGGCGATCCGTCGGCCCTGACCTTCATGCGCGTGCGGGCGGTGATCGAGGCGACCGCCGTGGTGACGAAGGAAGGCCTCAACGTGCCCGGCCAGTCGTTCGAAGGGACCGTCGAGAACGGCGTCGTCGACGGCGTGTTCGAGATCCGACCGCGGCGCATCGACGGCGCCGGAGCCCCGCCGTTCCCCGTCGAGGACGGGACGTTCACGGCGGCCGAACTGCAGCCCTACCTCGCACCCGACGAGAACGTCCAGAGTGACCACGAGGGCATCCGCGCGAAAGCCCGCGAGCTCGCCGCGGGCGCGAACAACTGCTTCGAGGTCGTCGATCGCCTCGCGCGCTGGACCGCGGAGATCCCGTACGTGATTCCCGGCGGCGGCACGGCCGCGCGCACGTTCGAACTCCGCGAAGGCGAGTGCGGCGGTCACTCGCGGGTGCTCGCCGCGATGCTGCGCTCGCTCGGCATCCCGGCACGAACACCGATGGGCGGCATGTACGTGCCGCTCTACGGCGGCAGCTTCGGGCAGCACATGTGGACCGAGGTCTACCTCGGTGACGAGATCGGCTGGCTGCCGGTCGACTGCACGGCCGGCCAGGCGACCTACGTCGACGCGAGCCACATCCGCCTCAGCGAGGACCTCACGGCGTTCCGGCCGCAGAAGCTCGAGGTGCTCGACCACGCGCCGAAGCTCCAGCAGGACGCGACGGCGCGCCGCACCGACGCGTTTCCGTGGCCCGTCGGGGCGACGCAGACGTTCGTCTACAGGAACGGGACCAGCCTGCTCGGCAAGGAACGGATGACCTACCGCGGCAAACAGGACGATGGCGGCCACCTGTTCGAGACCGAGGTCGACCTCGCGAACGGGCGCTACCAGGAGACGGCCACGACCGTCGTCGGCGACGACGGACGCCTGCTGCGCTTCTCGGCGAAGCGACAGGCGGGCGGCAAGGAGGCGACGTTCTCCGCGGTCCGCGACGGCGACGTGGTCACGATCCGGCGCGGCGCGGCGGACGAGGATGACGAGAAGACCGTCGCCGCCAAGGCCGACATGTTCGTGCTGCACAACAACAACACGGCGCACCTGCTGATCATGCTGGCGCGCCTGCCGCTCGCGGGCAGCGACCCGGTGAACTGCAAGGCGCTGCACGTCGAACACCGGTCACCCCTGCCGTTGTCGTTCACGCCAACCGGCAACGAGGAGGTCGAGGTCGGCGACGAGACCGTCGCGGCCCGGGCCGTCGACCTCAACCTGGTGGGCACCAAGATCGGCCTGCGCATCGACGACAGCGGCCGCATGCTCACCTACCGCCAGGGTGATGTCACGATCACCTGGGAACGCTGACCCGCGCGTGGCTGTACCGAACCCGTTTCGAATCCGCCACCCCTCGACCACGTCAACGCCGGCTTTCGCGGGAGATTGCAGCGGCGCATCGGTGGCGGATTCGAAACGGGTTCGGTACAGCCATTCGGTGGCGGATTCGAAACGGGTTCGGTACAGCCATCAGAAGCTGGAGCCGGGCTGCTCGAGGAACTCGAGTTCTTCGGGAGTGCTCGCACGACCGAGCAACTCGTTGCGGTGCGGGAAGCGGCCGAACCGGGCGACGATGGCCTCGTGCTGCCGCATGTAGTCCACCGCGCCCGCGGCCGCCTGCCGCGCGCCGGGCTCGGCGGTCTCGGCCAGAGCCGTGAAGCGGGCGATCCCCTCGCGCTGCAACTCCAGCGACTCCGCGTGCATCAGCGGCATGTAGAGGAAGTAGCTCTGCATCGTCCGCAGCTGCTCGGGGTAACCCTGCTCGATCGCATACCGGACCAGTTCTTGCGCCTTATCGTCCGCATCGTACATGCGACCGCTGTCGCGCCGACTGTTCCGCGTCATCTGATCGCACAGCAGGATCAGGGCGAGACAACCCTCGGGCGAACTCCGCCACGCGTCGAGTTGCCCGGCTTCCGCGGCCGCGATCGCCTCGCCGAACCGTTCGGTGACCTCGCGGTCGAATGCGGGATCCTTCGCCCACCAGCGACGGACGAACTCGGGCGCACAGCTGCCATCGTCGGCGATCGGGCCGAACCAGAACGACAGTACCTCGGCGGGATCTGGCATGATCACTCCAGCCTACATCCAGCTCCGTGGATCCCCGCCCGGGAACGGTTCACGACGAGCGCCGCGACCCCATGAGCAACACCCCACCCGTTCGCATGGAGCCCCTCGACGGGGAGCCGGACGGTCGCCGCTACTCGCCGTCGGCCGGTCGCAACCGCGGCGACATCGTCGCCGCCCTGCTCGACGAACTTCCGGAACGGGGTCGTTGTCTCGAGATCGCAGCCGGAACGGGCGAGCACGCGGTGCTCGCTGCAACGCGACTGCCCGGCTGGACGTGGCAGCCAACGGAGCGCGATCCGGAAGCGCTCGCGTCGATTCGAGCGTGGGTGGAGCACGCGGCACTCGACAACCTTCGCCCACCGAAGCCGCTGACGCTCGGCGAACCCTGGCCGTGCGAACCGGCATCGCTCGACGCCGTGTTCGCGAGCAACGTGATGCACATCGCGCCGATCGCGACGACCGAAGCGTTGTTTCACGGCGCCGCGGCCCATCTCGTTCGCGGCGGCGTGCTGCTCGTCTACGGGGCGGTCTTTCTGGACGGCGAGCCGCGCCCTGATGGCAACGTGGAGTTTGATCGCGAGCTGCGAGAACGGGATTCCGCGTACGGGGTCCGCACGCTCACGGAATTGACGGCCATCGCGACTCGCGCCGGACTCACGCCCCCGACCGTGCGTCGAATGCCGAAGAACAACGTTCTGCTGCGCCTCGAACGGCGATGAGCCCGCCGGCCTCAACGAGTGCGGCATGCACGAATCGACGCGCTCCATTACTCTGCGGCTGGAATCGGCGAACGACATCGGGCCAACCGAATCGCACTCGGCACAACAGGATCCCCATGAACTACCTCGCAGTCTTGCCTCTGATCGTCGGGCTTCTCGTCACGGACGCGAGTGCACAGCGCCGTCGCGAGAAGCTCGATTGGCAGGCCCCGACGCTCGGCATCGCGATCACGATTCCGGGAGCGTGGACGCAGGTTCCCCGCCGCGAAGACACCCCGTGGATCGCCGCCTCGTTCGTCGACGACGGACCCGATCCACGGTTTGGTCACACGTTCGCTCGGGTGATCGTACTCCCCGCCGATGTCGACCGGGTCCGCGAAATCGCGAGCCCGGACCCGCTCGACCCGTATTCCCTGAGCACCGAAGGATCGGGTCACGCGACCTACGAGAAGTTCGTCGAGGCGACGACGCCCGACATAGTGCCGAACGGCAAGGAGTTTCGCGTCGAGGAGACCGCAACCGGGGACAGTCCGATCGGCGAGTATCGCGACTACCGGGTCATCGAACAGCCCGGGGACGGCTACACGCGCCGCGCCCGTGTGTTCGAGCGCGAGGCCCATTCGATCGCTGTCGAGCTCACGGCACAGACGGTCCAGCGGGCCGCACTCGAGTCGCTGTGGCAGAACGTCGTCGAGAAGACCAGGCAGATCGCGCAGCGACCACGGCGCCCGAGCCCCGACGACCGCTGGCTGGGCGCGAAGCTCCAACCGGAGCACTTCGCTGCCTGGCTCGCGCTGCCGGCTTCGAAGCGGAAGTCCCTGCGCAAGCGGTTCGAGACCGCATGGGCCAAGGCGCTCAAGAAGCAGACGGGACCCGCGTGGGAATACGACCGCACCAAACGACTCGTCGTCATCAGCCAACGTGGTTCGTCTCCCGACCCGTTCGTCGCGGACCTCGAAGTGTTCCTCGACTACCTCGACGACCTCCTGGGAGACCTGAGCGACGAGCACGTCCGCCGCAGCTCACTGCGGATCTGCCGGGCGATCGACCAGGGCCGGGCGTTCTGCAATTGGCACGCGCCCACCAGCGGGTTCGGTGAAGCGGTCATCACCGATACTGGAATAGTCGATCCGATCGTCTACGGGAGGGCGTGCGAGACACTGTTCTACGGCTACCTGCACGACAAGAACGCGCTCGTCGGGCACGCGCTGCCGAGTTGGCTCCGGCACGGCCTTCATCGTACGCTGTATTACGCCGCGCGAATCGAACAGGACGTGACGTTCGATGGCAGCGACTTCGCGCGCGATCACGGCCGCGAGATCGTAAGACAGCGCAAGCTCACGCCACTGCGCCAGATTTTCACGCTGGACGGGCAGGAGTTCACTGCCTGGGCGAATCGCCTCCATCGCAGAAAGGAGCGCTGGGACGTCCAATGTCAGCTCGCGGTAAGCTTCCTGCTGAGCAAGACCCGGACCCCGGCGCTCGAGAACTTCCTGCCGCGCTACCTCTCGGCGCTGGCCAAGTTCGCGGCGGAGCTCCCCGCCGCCGACGACCGGGCCGCGTTCCTAGACCAAGTGCACGCGCAGACACTCGAGAGGGTGATCGGTAGCGACGACGCCACCTGGAAGAAGATCGAACGGGAGTACGCCGCCTTCCTACGTGGCTGAGGGAATCCTCGGTTGCTACTTCGCGGCGGCTACTTCGCGACGGGTCGCCCCGAGCTCTCCCAGCCCTTCATCCCCGCGGGCAGGTGCTTGATGTTTTCGAATCCGAGTTCGCGAAGCGTGGGCAGCGCACGGCCGCTCCGTCCGCCCGAGCCTCAATGCACGACGTAGGTCTTGCTGCGGTCGAGCTTGCCGAGCTGTTCGACGAAGCCGTCCGCCTTGCAGTCGAGCATGACTGCCCCGGGGATGTGCCCCGACGCGAACTCCTGCGGGGTGCGGATGTCGAGCACGACCACGTCGTCATCGCCCGCCAGCAACGCATCCGCCTCTGCGAGCGAGATGTCCTCGGGATGGCTCGGCCGCGCGCCACGCGCCCCGGCCCCTCCCGAAGCCGCGCCGTCGTTCACCGAACATCCACCCCCGACCGCGAACAGCAGGACCAAGAGACCGAGCCGATGACGCATGGGTCGCGAGCGTAGATCCGCGGCGAATCGTTCGCAACGCGAGTATCGTGTCCTACTTGCAGCCGCAGTCAGACATCGAACGCGACGGGTTCTGCATCGCCCCGAACGTGCTGCCAGCCGGAGCCCTGCCCGACCTCCTGAACGTGTTCGTCGAGGGGCTCGGCCCACGGCCGGGGCGGCGCGACGCACTTCGGATCGACGGGATCCGGAGACTCGCGCGGCACCCGGCCGTCCTCGACCTCGCCGAATCCGCGCTCGGCGATCGGGCTTTCGCGTATCGGGCCACCCTGTTCGCCAAGTCCACCCGCACCAACTGGCTCGTCGGATGGCACCAGGATCTCGTCGTGCCCGTACGCGATCGGGTCGACGCGCCGGGCTACGGCCCCTGGTCGCGCAAGGGCGAGACCTGGTTCGTGCAGCCTCCCACCGCCGCACTCGCGGGCGTGCTCGCCGTGCGCATCGACCTCGACGGCTCCGATAGTCGGAGCGGCGCCCTGCGCGTGATCCCGGGCAGCCATCGGCACGGTGTTCTGTCCCGCTCCCAGATCAATAGCACGATTGCGACGTCGACTCCCGCGACCAGCGCGGTGCCGGCCGGCGGCGCACTCTTGATGCGCCCACTACTCCTGCACGCATCGTCACGATGCGAGACGAACACGCAACGCCGCATCGTGCACCTCGAGTATGCATGCGCAGAACTGCCCGGCGAACCCACCTTCGCCGACTGCGTCGCTCGGTGATCGCGACACCGATCGCGATCTCGGGAGCGGCGCCACGCGATCAACACCGACGCGAGGACCGCGGCTCCCCGGCCAAGGTCCGGCCGAACGTGGACTGCGCCGCGGAGCGTTGGGATCGGGCCTGTCCCGCGGCGTGGTAGCATGCTGACCATGAATGCCCGAACCGCAGTCCTCGCGATGAGCACCGCATTGCTCGCGGCGACGTTGCCTGCGCAGGAACGCAGGTCCGAGCCGCGGGCAGGAACTGCATCGGGGACGCCGGCGGCCAAGCCCGAACGCCCACCGTTCCCCGCGGTCGTCGCCCCGACGAAGGACTGGTTCTCGCAAGCCGAGTTCGACAAGGCAGTCTCCGGACTGGTCCCCCTAGTGGAACTCCGTTCCGGGCTCGAGTTCGCAAAGCCACCCCGGGTGCGGGTCGCGAACGAGGACAGCTGGGCGGCCGTCGTCAAGCACCAGATCCCCGATGCGCGCGACCCGCACCTGACGATCGCGACAACACTGGGGCTGTTTCTGTCCGCCGACGAGGGCGCCGTCCTCAGCCCGGTCGCCGCGTTCAAGTTCCTCGAAGCTCGCCGCAACACCGAAGCCAAGCGTCGCATCGGACCGGCGAGCAGCACGATCGTACATGAGCTCGTGCACATTCTGCAGGAGCAGCACTTCGGGCTAAAGACCCGACTGATCAACGCCGAGACCGCCACGGACAAGTGGGTCGCGCGCGCTCTCGTGGAGGGCTACGCGGTGTTCGTGGAAGGCCGGATAGTCGAAGCGGACTTCGACTCGCCGGGTCACACGCGGATGTTGCGAGCCATGCACTGGCGCAGCAAGAGGCTGCACTACGCGCGGGGCCTAGACTTCTTTACCAAGCTGCCGAACGACGCAGCCCGCCACGCCGCAATGCAGCAGCCGCCTGGCCTCGCCGAGTTCACCCGAATCGCGATGTCGAAGGCCAGGACCGAGCCCGAGCCAGCCGCGAAGAAGCGCTGAGCCAACGACCCCGACCGGACGGGAAGCCTCCGACTCGCGATCGCACCACGGTTGCAACCCCGCCACCGCGGGTCCCCGCGCGCTACCGTGCCCCCATTCTCCGGTCGTCCGTCGTTCTGGTTCTCGCTTTCGCGGTCGACGGCCAGGAACCTCGAGAAGGCCCGCGTCGAGTACGGGCGGCGTCGACGCCAAGATCGTTTCACGCCGAGAACCCGGAGCGCTCGAAAGAACCAACCCCCATCGCCGTCCAACCGACATGCGCCGTTTCGTCTCTGCTGCCCTCTTCGCCAAGGTCGACCAGCCGCAACGCTGACGCACACGCCGCGCGCACTCGACTCGCAGCAGACCTCAGAAGCAGTAGAGGTGCCGCTCCGTGCGCACGAACACTTGCCCGTCCACGAGCGCGGGCGTGGCCATGATGCGCTCGCCGAGGTCGTTCTGCGCCAGCACCTCGAGCTTCGGCCCGACCTTGTAGACCGTGATCTGACCGCGCGCCGACGCCGCGTAGATCTTGCCGTCGCCCACCACTGGCGAGCTGTAGCGGGGGCCGCGCGCGCCGAGCCGGGCGGTGTAGTGCGACTTGCCCGTCCTGGCATCGACGCACGTCGCGAGGCCGCCGTTCTTCACGAGGTAGACCGCGCCGTCGTGGTAGAGCGGTGACGGGCACTCGGGAACACCGCGCGGATGTTGCCATGCGATCTCCGCATCGCGCTCGTCGTCGCCGGGGCGGATCGCGACGAGCGCGTTCTTGTGCTCGAAGCTCTCGAGCCAGGCGACGATCTTCTGCCACTCCTGCTCGCTGAGCTCACCGTCACGGTCGCCGTCGAGCCAGCGGAAGAACCCGCGCAGCGGGTGGTCGCCCTCGCCGTCCGCGTCGCTGCGCGACAGGATGCTGTCGTTCTTCGCGGCCTCCTCGCGATCGAGCGTGCCGTTGCCGTTGTCGTCGTAGCGCTCGAGCAGCTCCTTCCACTTCGGCAACCCGATCGCCTCCGGGCTCGTCCGCATGTTGTACGACGTCACGTAGACGAGGCCGTCGCCGATCACCGGCGTGATCGCGGGTTCGTCGGCGAGGCCGGGCACGGACCAGCGCTCGCGCCCGTCGGACAACGCGTAGGCCGTGAGCTTGAACGCACCGTACACGAGCACCTCGTCGACCCCGGCGTTGGACCAGACGACCGGCGTCGACCACGCCGACGGGAAGCCGCTGCGGTCGACGCGCCAGACGTCCTCGCCGGTCCGCGGATCCAGCGCCAGCAGCTCGGACTCGTCCTGGGTGTCGCGCGCGACGAGCACGCGGCCCTTCGCGAAGACGGGTGACGCTGCCGTTCCGAACGTGTTGCGCCGCTCTGCGAACTCCCGGCGCCACAACTCCTCGCCGTCGAGGTCGAAGCACAGGAGGCCGAACGAGCCGAAGTAGACGACGACCCGTTCACCGTCCGTGGCCGGCGTCGGCGACGCGATCGAGTTGACGCGATGCGTGCGCTCCGCGGCCTCGACCTGCACGCTGCGGGTCCACAGCGTCCTGCCCGTACCGCGATCGAAACACGTCGTCGTGAGCTCGCGCTCGCGACCCGACGTCAGGAACACGCGGTCCGCGGTCAGGCACGGCGACGAGTGCCCCGGACCGACCTCGACCCGCCACGACGCAGCGTTCGGGTCCAGCTCGATCGGCAACGCCCCGCCGCCCTCTGCGTGACCGCGAGAGTTCGGGCCACGAAACTGCGGCCACGACGATTGGGCCGACAGCGATTCGACGGCCAGGGTGCCGAACGTCAGGGCACCCGTCACGAGCGCGACGCCGAGGGTTCCCGCGGGAGCATGCATTCCCCCACGATCACCCCTCGGCGGAGCCGCGCAAAGCCGGTTCCGCGGTTCTCGATGCCGAGAGCCGGCAATAACGCCAGGCAGCGCGTCCGCGAGTCTTTCTCCCCCTCGCGAACGCGCGCCGGCGCCCGGCAGCCAGCTACATCGTGATGCGCGTGCCGTAGGCGTCGGACATGCCCGCGCCCGCCGGGTTCAGGCCGTTGTCGAGGTAGAGCAGCTGCTGGTAGAGGTTGGTGCCGAGCAACTGCGGGCCACCGATCGTGACGGCGAACTGCCCCTGGAACGTCGTTCCGGTCGGGGTGCCGAGCTGGAACAGCACGCTCTCCGTGTTGACGTAGGCGCACATGCCGGTGAGGCCGAACGGCGTGAGGTCGATCGGCAGCGTCCCGAGCGTCGAGGTCGTGCGGTTGGTGCTCACGACGTGGAAGAACGGCGCGTCCGGCAGGCCGTCGAACTGCGTGATCCACGCGCCGTTGGTGATGGTCGCGGACAGCAGCTCGGTGAACTGGATCGGACCGACCGACGACGGCGGGTTGCGGCCGATCAGCTCGTAGCCGTAGTACCGCGCCTCCATGTCGTCGTAGTAGCAGTCCGTCGCGGTGTTGCCGTAGAGGTCGACCGCACCGAGCCACTGATTGCCGCCGCCCTGGCCGAAGACGCCACCGGACCACTGGTACTCAGGGCCGAGCGGCTTGTCGTCGTAGTAGAACTGGCAGGTGTCGTTGTCGAGGTCGATGTGGACCGTGAGACGCAC
This sequence comes from Planctomycetota bacterium, assembly GCA_965228735.1. Classification (GTDB taxonomy): domain Bacteria; phylum Planctomycetota; class UBA1135; order UBA1135; family UBA2386; genus JAGQRA01. Next base: position 7,117,023 of record OZ245838.1, on the reverse strand, counting down.
CCACTGATCGAGGATGATCGCGGTGTTGCCGTTGTTGGACGCGCCCGCGTCGATCTCGACGTCACCCGTCTGCGCGTCGAACTCGACCTGCACCGACCAGTTGTAGGGCCCACCGATGTTGTAGGTGTTGAGCAGGATGAAGTACGTCGTGCCCGTCATCGAGCTCGGGATGTACTGCCAGGCGGTGTAGACCCAGTGGCCCGTCGAGTACGCGGCCATGTTGGTGTTGTAGTACTGCTGCACCACGTCGCTCTCGAGCGTGCCGGTCGGCGTCGCCTGGCCGATCGCGAGCGAGTTGGGCGCACTGCGGAACTGCGTCGTCGTGACGTAGGCCTCGGCACCCGTGGTCCACTCCTCCCAGCCGCCCTGGCCGGTCACGGTGCCGATGTTGTAGGTGTCGAAGTTGTCGGACCACTGCGCCGTCGCGGCGGATGCGAGCAGGAGGGTGCAGGCGGGGACGGAGAGCATGGAGGTTCTCATCGTGCGAGCTTCCTTTGGTTGGGAACTGAGGTGGCAGAAGCGAACGCCTGCCGGAGACCCGGACTCACTAACGGGAAGGGAAGAACGCCGGGGGCAGGCGCTGCTCCCGCACGTTATCCGACAGTTTTTGCCGGGTCGAATGCCTGATCCGGGCCCAAATACCGTGCCAACGGCACCAGCAAGACTCGATGGGCGCGGCCTGACCGACTCACGGCGGCCGTCACGGCATCGACCCGCCGGTCGTCCCCCGTCACAGGCCACGTGGACGTCTCACGTTCCACGCACGACGCGTTCGCCGCGAACCGCCGAGTAACAAGCTTGCGAGGCCTGCAGAATCCGGCCCGATCGCGACCGCGAATCCCCGACCGACGGCGCGCGTTTCGTCGCCGTGCATCCCATACCTCTGTGACACGTTCGCGCCTGCCGCACGATCCGAGCGCCGCGCCGCGGTCTCGATAGCATCGCGAACCATGCAGAAGGTCGTGCTCGGGACACTCGCCGTTCTCGCCGCGTGCTGCTGCGGCTACTGGCTGCTGTGGGACGACGCCGCCATCGCCCCCGGACCAGGCGTGCCGCGAAGCGGTCCGGTGGATGCCGACCCGCGAAGCGGCGCGGATCCGACGGCACCGTCCACCGCCCACGCCAGCGCGGCCGACGACGCGACGACGAAGCCCGCCAGCATCCAACGCGACCGACCGACGCCAACGGTTCCCGCCCACCACACGTGGATCGTCCGCGGCCAAGTGATGAAGCGCCGAAACGTTCGCTATCCGGGTGCGCGCGTCCAGCTGCGCTGCTACGCCGGCGCCACCACCGATGGCGCGCCGCTCCACGAACGGTCGATCACCACCACGGACGACGGCACGTTCGAATGGCCGCTGCCGCCGCCGATCGGCACCGTGACGATCGCGGGTGCCGGCGACATGACGGAACACACGGCGCGCCGCTCGACCGAGCTCGTGCCGCGCGGTGACGCACCGCCGCAGGATCTCGAGATCTGGGTCTCGCCGCTCGACTGCACCGTGACCGGCACGGTCCACGACGAGAGCGGCCGACCGATCCCAGACGCCTGGGTCGGCACCGTGCGCAACAAGCGGCCGGTCGAAGCGGACGGCTCGTTCGCGTTCGCGGTCGCCAACCCCTACGGCCGGACGCGCGTCGAAGCCGGCGCCCCCGGCTTCGCCACCGCCCGCCAAACCCTGACCCTGGACGGCGACACCGCGGAGGCCCACTTCGGACTGGCACCCGGTTTTCGGATCCGCGGTCGGGTCGTCGACGAAGACGGCGCGGGTGTCGAGGGCGCAACCGTCGCGACGTTCTTCACGCTCTACGATCCGACGACGAGCGATGCCGCCGGCCGCTTCGAGATCACGCACGCGGATCCGGCGCGCAACTCGCATTCGCTGTTCGCGCGCAAGGACGGCTACGTCGAGGCCAAGACCCAGGTCGACGGCAAGCAACCCGACTCGGACTACGTCCTCGAACTGCGACGCGGCGTGCGGGTGCACGGTCGGATCTTCGACCCGACCGGCGCCCCCCTCGCAGGCGCCGAGCTCTACATCGGCTTCAGCCCGAACGCCTACAATCGGCTCGACGCGGTCTCGGACGACGACGGCACGTTCGAGTTCTCGGCGGTCGAGCCGGGTCCCCAAACGCTCGTCACGAGCCGCGAAGGTCTCGCTCCCGACACCCGCGTGCTCGAGGTGCCGGAAGATCGGAGCGAGCTCGCGGTCGACGTGCAGCTGCGCGCGGGACACTTCCTGGCCGGCGTCGTCGTCGACGCCGAAGGGCACGGCGTACCCGACATCCTGCTGTCGGTGCTCCAGCGTCGCCCCGACTCCGCGCGGCATCGCAGCGACCGCGGCGAGTATCTCGACATTCGCAGCCAGACCGGCTCCGACGGCTCCTTCCGCCTCGAAGGCCTGCCCGCCGGCGTCCTGAACCTCGAAGCGTACGGCTCGAGCATCAAACGCCAGCTGACGCGCGACGTCGCCGTCGATCGTGGCGACCTGCGGATCGTCGTGCAGCACGCGGCCCGACTCGCCGGCCGGGTCGTCGACGACGCGACCGGCGAGCCTGTTCGCGACTTCCGAGCCCACCTGTTCCAGGCCACCGTCGCGGCGGGCGAAGAGGCGGTTTCGTCGTACAGCGCGACCTGGGTGCGTGAGGGCTATCGGTTCCAGACCACGGACGGCGTGTTCGTGACCGAGAACGAACAGTTCACGGCCGGCGCGATCAGCGGGGTCGAGATCACCGCGTCCGGCTACGCCCCGACGCGCCACCCCCGCGTCGTCGCGGCGCTCGATCCGGACCCGGACGACTGCGTGATTCGTCTCGTCCGCGGCGGTTCGATCCGCGGCACCGTCGTGGCGGCTGCGGACGGCCAACCGATCGCCGGCGCGCGCATCGTGCACTTCGCCGAGGAACGGCCGCCGGATTACTTCGACACCGAGTACGGCGCCCGCATCCGCGCGACGAGCGCAGCGGACGGCACGTTCACCCTCGCCGACCTGCCAGCCGGTCCTGCCGCGCTGCTCGTCGAAACCGAAGGTCGGCCGTCACACAGCGTCGGTCCGCTCACGATCGAGACCGGGCAGGCAACCGACTGCCGCATCGAGGTGCCGGCCGCCGCGACGCTCGCCGGCACCGTGGTCGACCATCTCGGGCAGCCCCTCGCGCGTGCCATCGTCGCCGTGTCGACCGAACGCGACCGAGCGGAGGAACGCACCGACGAGCAAGGCCGCTTTCGCATCAAGGCCCTCGCGCCCGGCACCTGCTGGATCCAGGTGCGGAGCTTCCCCGGCACTATCGGCCTGGTGATCCACGAGCAGCTCGAGCTCGTCGGCGGCCAACTCAACGAGGTCGACCTGCGACCGACGGACGCCGGAGTGCTGCGCATCTCGGTGACCGGCGAGTCCGATGCCGAGGCCCTGCAGGTCGCCGTGAGGCCGAAGAACTCGACGTCTGCTCGCACGACGTTCCCAGGCACGTGCGTCGGGCGCACGTTCACGATGCACGGCCTGCCGCCCGGCGACTACCATGTGACCGTGCACGACCTCCGCTCGTTCGGCAACGCGGAGTGCACCATCGACGGCAGCACTCCGACCGAGATCACCGTGACGCTGAAGCCACCGAAACGCTGACCGGTGCCTCGCCGCGCCCGCCCTATCCGAACTTCGCCAACGACGCCACGACGCGGAAGGCGAGCTCGCGCGTCGAGGTGCCGTTGGTGAAACAGCTGGATGGGTAGAGGGGCCTCAGAGGCCGAGTCGAGCGCAAAGCCCGTTGGTCATCAGCAGGCTCGCGGCGTTGACTCCCGGCGTGAGCGTCGCGGCCTGCAGGTAGGTGCCGACCCCGTTGAAGCCGGTCGGCACCGACCAGCTCCAGCGCAGCTCGTTCTGCGGGCCGGGGAAGAAGAACACGCCCGCGAGTACGGTGCTGTTGTCGATGAACAGCGAGCAGCCCGGCAGACCGAAGTTCGCGAGCGACACGCCGGGCAGCGGCTCGAAGCCATAGGCGAACGAGATGCAGCCGCAGATCGTGCCCGGCGAGACGTCCTCGATCTCGAGATCGACCGTTGCCCCGGCGACCGGGCGACCGCGGATCACGAGCTTCGGCGCCACGGCGCCGTTGCCCGTCGGCGTGCCGAACAGACCGGTGAGCATCTGCGGCATCCCGACCGGCTCGCCGTTACCGCTCGCGAAGCCGATGAGCGCGTCGTTGCCGCTCCCGGGCGCCGAGTTCTCGAGCACGCCCCACGCGACGTCGACCTGGCCGGACGCATCGAGGGTCATACTGACCTGACTGAGCTGACCGGCAACGGCGGGCCAGTTGGGCAGATCATGCCAATGGATCCGGCAGCTCGTCGGGGTGAGCTGTTCGAAGAACACGCCGCTGCCAGCAGGCGCTATCGGATCGCTCGGATCGAGGTCGGTGAAGAACGGACACCACTGCGCGAGCGGACCGCTCGGCGGACCGTTCTCGAGCACGGCGACGCTGCCGTAGCTGGCGCCGTTGGTCGCGAACGATCCATCGAGGGTCACGCCGAGGTAGATCTTGCCGTTGCTGTTGATCGTGACGGTATCGGTGCTGCCGCCCGGGAACGGGAACGTGAACCCGAGCGCCTGGGTCACGCTCGCGTCGTCCCAGGACGCGCTCGAGCTCGACGTGAACGCGCCGGCCGCCAGATTCGTCGCGCCCGCGCCAGGCGGTGCATACGCAGCACCTGCACCCGGCAGGTAGGCCTCGACCGGCGCGCCGAGCGGCGCGAACGACATCCCCGTGTTCTCGAGGTAGCTGCCCGACGCCGTTGCTTCGGGGAGCTGGTCGTAGAACGCCCGCGGCCGGTCGTAGCAGCCCTCGCCGTACGCGAGACTGCGTGCCGCGTTGGGCGACGGCGTGTACGCGATCTCGATGTTGATGCTGTCGATGACGCCGGTCGGCGACGGATTCGGTCCGATCACGCCGGTCGGGTCGACGATCTGCCAACCCCGCTGCTGCACCCCGTCGTTGTCGACCGTGATCAGATCATCGGCCCACGCAACGCCCGGGTTGGGGCTCACCCCGATCGTGTGCAGGGGGCCGGGGTTGAGCAGCGGCAAGTTCGTCTGCGGCAGCGCGGTCGTTCCGGACCACGTCGTCGGGATGACCTCGAGGCAGACGCCGAACTGCCCGACGGGCACGTCGAACGGCGCCGGCAGGCCGGTCACCGGATCCTTGAAGTTGACGATCGGACTGTCGCCGTTCCACGCGACCACCGTGAGTTCGCCGAGCGCCTCGGGCGCGCCATCGGCCGTGCCGACACCGAGAGCGTCGATGCCCCACGCGCTCTGGTTCGTCTCGTTGCCCGTTCGCGTGCCGGGGATCAGATAGACGCGCACCTCCGCGACGTTGCCGAGCTGGGTCGGGATGACCGGATTGCCCGCGCCCTGGTCATAGGTCGGGATCTGCATCGCTTCGATCGTGATCGGGGCGCGCGTCTCGAGATCGAAGAACAGGGCGAGCGTCTGCGCACCCGTCGGCCCGTTGCTGGAGCCGTAGAAGAACGTCGCCCCCCAGGGGTCGCGGTTGCGCAGGACGGATTGCGCGGTGGTGCCCGTGCAGTCCTGGGCTTGAACGGCTGCAGCGAGAGTCGCTGCGACGACGAAACGGAACGTCGGCATGAGGTTTCCTGACACCTGGTTGACGGTGGCTTCCCGAGGCGAACCAACGCGGCTCGCGGCTGGCTCGACGGGCATCGTTGCGCGGCGAGTTGCCTGACTCGGCAGATTGTCGTCGCACTCACCGGTTGGCGCCAACCCCACCACGAGCGCCGACTGCACGATCGCCCGCGCGAGTCCGCGCGCTATGTGGAGCGTTCTCCCCAAGTCCGACAACGCCGTAACTACGGCGCGCGCCAACGAACGATCGTGCTGTCGGGCTGGCACGCGGCGAACACGTCACCGAGCTCCGTCACGCACATCTGATAGATCGCCTGCATGCCGCCGTAGGGCCCGACGAACGGATTGCCGAGCGAACACCACGTGGCGCCGTCGTCGACCGAACGGCAGAGCTGCATCGCGCGCGCCTGGCTCTGCCCTTCGACACAGCACGCCGACGCATAGAGCGCGCCGCCCGCGCGGATCACGTCGCGCCAGTAGGTCACCGCGGGCTGCTGCAGGTTGACGGCGGCGACGGCAGACCACGTGAGCCCCTGGTCGAGGCTGCGATGCAGACGAATCGTGCCGTTCGCCGCCGGGCTCGCATCCCCGCACAGATAGACGCCAGCGCCAGCATCGCAGAGGGGCTGGAAGAGCGCGGCACCCGGCACCGTCGCGATGCTCCACGACGCGCCGCCGTCGACCGAGCGGAACATGCGATCGGTCAGCACCTCAGGCCACAGCAACACGCCGTCGCCCGTGCGGATCATCTGCCGCGCCCACGACGACGGTCCGACGCCCGGCTGCGCCGCGGGCAACTGCCACGTCTGGCCGTTGTCCGTCGAACGGATCACGGAGCTGCTCGAGTCGAAGCTCTTGATGTTCACGAGCCACTCGCCATTGCCGAGCGCCACGGGCCCGAACACGGCCTTGGGATCCGCGCTGCCGATGAGCGCGCCGATCTGCGCGGTCGTGAGCGCAACCGTCCACGTCCCGCCAGAATCATCGCTGCGCATGAGGCACGCGTTGCCCGTGTCGCCGGTGCCGGAGAACACCGTCGCGCCATCCGCTCCGAAGAAGTAGGCGTGCGAGCCCGTCGAGCCCGGACAGCCCACGACCTGCCAGTTGATTCCGTAGTCGACGCTCAGCAGGAAGCGGTTGCTGGCCGTCGACGACCGCTTGCCGGCGATGATGCGACCGTTGCCGAGGTAGTGGATCGCGCAGAACGCATCCGACGCGGCGGCGCCCTGGTAGGCGCTCACGGCGCCGAGCATGTTGTTTCGCCGCAGGTCGACCATCAGCCCCGCGCTCGCCGAGATCCCCTGCGGGGCCGCCGGGTCGAGCGCTCCGGTCTGCGCGAAGAGCGGCAATCCGGTCAGCGCGGGAGCTGATGGCAGGGGCAAACGGAACGCCGCCCCTCCGTTCGACGCGGCGAACGTGCCGGCCACCACGGGCGTGTCGACGAGCACTTCGACGCCGAGCACGTTCGTCGACGCCGGCGCGATCCCGAGCAGGTGCACCGTCCACGCCCCACCTGGAACGTCGGCGACGCGGTAGCCGAACCCGGCGTTGCCGAGCAATGGCAGGCCGGTGATCGTGATGTCCGGGACGATGGCGTTCGCGCCCGGCGCGCCGCTGCCGTACGGCACTGCACCGCAGGGTGCCTGGCTCCTGCCCGCCGTCGCCACGAGGGCGACGAACCCACCGACGAGGGCGACGACCACGCAACGACGAGGCATTCGGACCAGCCTAGCACGACACTATCCCGCGCAGGGGCAACACCGCGGGCACCGGTAGCACGGGGCGCAAGTCCACGCCACCGGACTGCTACACTCGGCGATGACGACGTGACCCGACCTCTGCAACGCACCGACTACGCGCGCGTCGAGCGCGAACGCCGCTTCGTGCTCGATCGCCTGCCCCCGGGGGTCGACGAGGGCGACTTCGTCCGCCTGCGCGATCGTTTCGTTACTGGCGCCGAGCTGCGCATTCGCCGCGTGGAGTCGCCAGGCGGCGACCACCTCGTCACCAAGCTCGGCCAGAAGCGACCGGACCCGGACGCGCCGGATGATCCACGGCGTCGGCTGCTCACGACGATCTACCTCGCACCAGGTGAATCGCCGCCGCTGGCCGCGCTTCCCGGCGTCGACTGCTGCAAGCGGCGCTATTCGCTCGAGCACCACGGCGCGACCTGGGCCGTCGACGTCTGGGAAGAACCCGCCCACCGCGCCGGCCTGATCCTCGCCGAAGTGGAGTGCGAGACCGACGCCGAGCTCGACGGCATTGCGCTGCCCGATTGGGCCACGCGTGAGGTCACGACGGATCCCGCGTTCTCGGCGTTCGTGCTGGCCGGCGGTCGGCAACCGCCGATCCCGGCGAACTCGCCGCGAACTCGCTAGACTGGAAGGCTGATCGGCGCGCCGCGCCGCGACCCCTCACGCTGTCCCTGGAGAAGACATGCAGCGAGCACTCCCACTCGTTCTCGGCCTCGCACTCGGCCTGTTCCTCGGGTTCGTCGCGTTTCGCAGCGAACCAGCCCTGCCGCCGCAGCCGAACCCCGCGCCGGATCGCACCGTCACGGCATCCGATGCGACGCTCGCAACCAATGCGAACTTCGATCGCGGCGCCGAGACCGCGCCGGTCACGGCCCCGATCCGCGAGTCGGCCCCGACCCCGACCGCGAGCGGTCCGACCATCGACTACGATCCGGCGTTCGGCACGTTCGTCTATGGCATGGCGCGATCGACCGACGGCACGCCCATCGAGGAGTGTTCGATCAGCTTCTCGAGCGTCGCGGATACGAAGATCCGACGCCGGGCGAGCGTCGAAGGCGGCCGCGGGTTCGCGCTCACCGGGCTCACGCCAGGGCGCTGGAACGTGTACTCCAAACCCGCGGACTTCGCGGTCCTGCGGCAGGAGGTCGAGATCTTCGATACGCCGACGCAGCGGCTCGACCTGACGTTCTCACCGTCGTTCCTCGTGACGGTCAAGATCCAGACCCCTGACGGTCAGCCGCTGCACGAGGCCATCGCCGAGGCCAAGCTCGGTCACTACACCCAGGTCCTCGCCGTGGCCTCCAAGGAGCCGATCCAAGGCAATCTGCCGATGACCGAACTGCGCGGCTACTCGCGTTTCGGGATCGGCTCGTGGCGGGCAGCCAACGGTTTCATGGCGCGCGAACGCGACCCCATGCCGGCCGGTGTGTCGGGCATCCTCGAGCTTTCGGAGCCGCCGCCGATCTACGTTGCCGCGGTGTTCCGCCACCTCGTTCTCGCGACCGCGACCGTGAACCCGGGCGACAAGGAAGTGATCCTCGAAGTTCCGCTCGAGACCGTCCGCGAATCCACGACGACGGTCACGCTGCAGGTGATCAACGCTGCGACGGGCTTGCCCGTCGAGGGTGCCAGGGTCGGCATCAGCGACAGTCAGTCCGGTGGCGGCGGCCGCCCGACGGACGCGGACGGTCGCATCACGCTCGAGAACGAGCGGGTCGGGATCCTCGAGCTCGACATCTGGGCGAAGGATCTCGAGCACTACCACGACCTCCTGCGTCTGACGCCCGGCGAGCACGACCTCGGCACGATCGCGCTGCACCCACCGCGAGAGGTCGCCGTCAAGGTCGTCGACGCCACGGGCGAACCGGCGGCGGGCGCGACGATCCAATGGCAGAACCTCGATCGCCGGCGGTTCCCGCAGCCGTCGATGTACCGCCGCTCCGGCCGCACGGAGTCGGATGGCACGTGCAAGCTCAGCGGCATCGGCAACGGGCGCTACCTGATCCAGGCATTCGTGCGCGGTCAGTCGCAAGCCAACACGGTCGTCAACACCGCCGGGCTGGGCGACGAACCCGTGGTTCTGACGCTCGCCGGAACCCACAAAGTCGACATCGCTGCGACGTTCGACGTGCCTCGTTCGGACATCCACTGCCTGACGATCTTCGACCGCAAGCGGGTGCCCGTTTGGGCGCGTTTCCTGCGCGGCTACCCGACCACTGCCGAGCTGCCTGCAGGCCACTACGTCTGGGAACTGCACGCCGGCACGCAGCTGTTGAAGAGCGGCAAGTTCGACCTCAACGCCGAGACCGCGCCGGCGCAGATCGGGCTCCAGTAGCTCGCACCGATGCGGGCAACGACCTGATCCGGAATTCCTGTCACGCTACCCGTGCGCCAGGAAGATACCGATCGAATGGCCGCCTCCGACCGCTCCACCGATGCCGATGTCGCAAACCTCGAAGACCGCGTCCTCGCCGAGTACGGCTGGGTGCGGGCCCTCGCATTGCGGCTGCTCCGATCGGATTCGGACGCCGATGACGTGACGCAGGACGTCGTCGCGGCCGCGCTGGATCGGCGGCCGCGGATCGAGGGGCCAGCTGGCATTCGCCGTTGGCTGTTCGAGGTCACCCGCCGTCAGGCCGCGCGGTGGCGGGCCCGACGCGCCCGCCGGCGTGACGTCGAGGCGCGTGCCAGTCACGACCGGGATCCGGGCCCCGAACCCGGGGACGCCGTCGACCGCCTGCAGCGGCACAAGGAGCTCACGGACGCCGTCTTGGCGTTGCCGGAGCCGTATCGTTCCGTCGTCGTCGCGCGTTATCTCGATGGCCACTCGTGCGCCCGCATCGCCGCGGTCACGGGCGAACGGGAAGCGACCGTGCGACAGCGGTTGTCGCGCGCACTCGCGAAGCTGCGCCAGGCGCTCGGAAAGAGGCACGGCCGCGACTGGGCCGGGGCGTTCGTGCCGTTGATCGCCGGCGGCAGGCCCATCGCGGTGCCGGCTGGCGTCGCGACCGGCAGTGCAAGCGCGGCGGCAACGAACCTGGCGGCCGGAACCGCCGCCACGATCGCCGGAGGACTGCTCATGAAGAACCTCGCCATTGCCGGTCTGACCATCGCCTGCGCTGCCGGTGCGTGGTGGGTTGCGATGCAACCTGACCCACCGAACGCGAACGGGACCACCGCGGCTCACGACCGCACCGCGGGAATCGCTGCCGGCACCAACCCCTCGACGAACCGAACAATTGCGGTCACGGACCCCGTCGCGGGTCATGGGGATCAACAGCGCTTCGAACGCGACCCGGTCGTCGCACCGGCGATCGCTCCCAGGACGAACGAAGCCACCCTGCGCGGACGCTGCGTCGATGCGACCGGCGACGCCGTCGCTGGCGTGCGCGTGGAGCTGCACGGTTGGGCCGCGAACGACGAACGCCTCAACGCGCACATCCGTGATCATGGACCCGTCGACTGGCAGGACCCGGAACCGTCAATCACCGGCCCCGACGGCCGCTTCGAAGTGCGGTTCGATCCACCGTCGTCGCATCAGTTCACGCTCTCGCTGAACTGCGACGGGTTCACCGAAACCTACGGACGATGGAGTTCGATCGCGCCGCGCACGACGAGGGACTTCGCGGACGTCGTCCTCGAGCCCGGCGTTCACGTCGCCGGCCGAGTGATCGATGTCGACGGCGCACCTCGCGAGGGCATTCGGGTTCGGTTCATTCGAACGGGCAACCGCGGATCGTCCGACGGCCTCCGGTCGATGACGTACGGCAGCGGCTACACGAAGAAGGACGGGACGTTCGAGGTCACTACGCGCCTGGCGGCCGGTTCGTGGGAGGTCAAGCTCGACGGCGCGCGCCTCGCGGACGAACCAGTGGTGACCACACTGGCGCTGCCTCGCAAGCAACTCGACCTCACCGTCGAGCGAGCACACGACATCCCGACCCTGCGCGGGATCGTCGTCGACGAAGCCGGCCGACCCGTGCACAACGCGACCGTGCGGCCCGCGTGGGAGATTGGTAGCGGGGCCTCGACGCGCACGAAGCGCGACGGCGCCTTCACGCTGCAGCACCGTTCTTCGGATCGTCCGAGCGGCCCGTTCCACCTCGAAGTGGAGCACGACAGCTACGAGAGGCTGACGAGCGAGGCACAGCATGACTGGGGTGACAACCCCGTCCGGCTGGTGCTGCGAGCAGGCGCGAGTCTCCGGGTTCACGCAACACGGGCACGCGACGGAGCCGCCGTCGAGCAGTTCGGACTGCGCGTGTTCCAGAAGCCCGGAGCTTCGAGCCGGTCCTCGCCCCTGGATACCCGCGTCCGCGGCGGTTGGGAGCACAGCGGCGGGGTGGCAGAGGTCGTGGGGTTCCCACCGGGCGCCTACTGGCTCGTCGTCGAGCCGATCACGAAGTCCGGCCTCGCGGTCTTCGGCCCGCTCGAGGTCAACCTCTCTCGCGACGTGCCGAACGCCGTGCAGGTCGAACTACAGGATGCAGTTCGCCAGCAGGTGCACGTGCAGTTCGCGGACGGCGAGCCATCGGTCGGCAGCAAAGTCGAACTCCTCGCGCCGATCCCCGGCTCGCCCGTCACGTTCGAGACCCGCGCCCTCGCGATCGATCGTTGGAACAGGCAGACCCGCGACCGGGCGCTTCTCGTCGACTCCCAGAGCGCCCCGAACGGTCGTTGCAAGCTGGCAGGCGACCCCGACCGGGAGTACTGCCTGCGCATCACCGGCCCGCACGATCCGCTCGTCCTGACCGGGATTCGACTCAGCGCGGAACCGATCTTCGCCACGGTGCACGCCGGCGCGGCGCTCCGCGTCACGTTGCGCCCCCTCGAACTCCTCGCCGATCTCCGGGAGCAGGCCGGCATGCCGCGCGCTGGCCCCGTCTCCGAGAAGGACCGCGCCCGTTACCCCGCGATTCGCCTCCGACAGGGCACCGGACGAGACACCGTGTACTTTCCGCCGTCGGGCAGCAAGGAAGCGTTCTCGTTCGATGATGATGGCGTCGCCGTAATGCGCGGGATCCCACCCGGCCGCTGGGATCTGCAGCTCATGACGTACCGCTCCTTCGGACCCGGCAGCTTCACCGACAGCGGAAGAACGGTTCGCACCGGAATCACGCTACGCGACGCCGAGCAAGCGGAAATCGAGCTGAACCGTCCGCAGGACCGACTCGGACGCATGGAAGGACGGGTCACGCTCGCCGGCAAGCCACTGACGGGCCAGGTCGAGTTCGCTGCCATCGACGGCGTTCTCGCCGACGGTTCACCGCGCCGGGAGACGCGCTACGCGCAGTCGGACGGGGACGGGCGATACCGGATTCTGTTGCCGGCCGGCACCTGGCGAGCCGGCCCGTGGGTTCGCATCGGGGACGTCGGACTGCGCGCCTACTCGAGCGCGCAGGCAACGGTCGCGTCCGGGCAGATCACGACGGCGGACTTCGATGTGCGCCTCGGAACGGCGAGGGTCCGGGTGCTAACCCCGGACGGCAGCCCACTCGCAGGCGCCAAGCTGACGTTCTTGCGCGATGGGGCTGCGCTGACCAGCGCGCACGAACCCACGGATGACGACGGCCGCACCGCGATCACGTCGACGCCCGGGCTCGCGGTCCCGCGCGTTCGGGTTCGCAGCCTGCAGGATGAGGCGGCTTTTCGGGAGCACCTCATCGCGCACTTCGACGATCTGGCCGCGCGCGAACGGATGTTCGTGACCCTCCCGCCCATCTCGTTCACCGAGCACGAAGCCGCCGAGATCGAAATCCGACTGCCGGCCGACTGGGATCGCTGACCCGGGGATCTGTCGACCACCGCGGGTGCCTTGTCTGCAGTTCCCACCGGGCCACTATCGCATTACCGCGTCCGGCCCGAACAAGCTGCAAAGCACCATGACGATCGACGAGGAGATCGAAGTCCGCGACCAACCTGTCGTTCGCGCACTCCAGCTGCGGTAGCCGGAGTTCGGGACCAGCTGCTGCGTCGGATCCGGTATCGTCACGATCTCCGGAGGACTCGCATGCCCCGATCGAAGCTCCCCGTCGTCGCGCTGCTGCTCGCTGCCGTGGCCGGCGCCATCTGGTTGTTCTGGTCTCGCGGTGACGCCGCGCCGGCGCCGACCCCGAACGCGCCGGAGACGAACCTCACCGCCGACACCTCGGACGGCGAGCTCGCCGCGACCGACGTCGACGAAGCGCCGCAACCGGCCAGCAACGAACTGCGGACGGAAGCGACGGCGACGGGTGACGGCGAGCCCGAGATCGCTGACGGTGAAGCGCTGCTGCGCGTCACGACGGTTTCGAAAGAAGGCGGCGCGATCGTGCGCAACGTCAAGATCCGAGTGCAGCGCATGCGCGGCAACCGGATCTCGCGGTCTTCCGCGCTTGGCACGACCGACGAGCACGGCCGCGCCGAGTTCGCCGGCCTCACGCCGGGCAAGTACTACCTGTCGACGGAACGGCGCGATCAGAAGAGCCTGACGGTCGAGCCCGGCCTCAACGAGTTCGAGTTCGAGGTCAAGCCCGGAGTCGACGTCACCGGCATGGTGACCGACCCGCGCAACAGGCCGGTGGCGAACGCCGAGATCTGGCTGCAGACGGCGCGCACGTCGTGGGAAGGCGCGCGCGTTCTCGGACACTCGGACGAGACCGGCAAGTTCGAGCTCGTGGACCTGCCGCCCGGGTGCTCGCTCGGCGCGATCGGGCGCGGCTTCGCGCCGTCCGCACTCGTCGACCTCGACATCGTCGACGTGAGCTCGATGCCGGCCCGCGTCGATCTGCAGCTGCGCCCGGGCGGCGGCGGGCTCACGGGCATCGTCACGGATTCGAAAGGCGAACCGATCGCCGGCGCCCAGGTCGCGGCCGGCAAGCGCCCGCGCAACCTCGACTACGAAGGCGGCCGCTTCATCGAGGCGTGGTCGATCCGCACGGTCGAGACCGACAGCAACGGGCGCTACACGCTCATCGGACTGCGCACCGGAACGACGCCGCTCACCGCGCGCGCTCCCGGGTTCGGCATCTGGCGCGGCGAGGCCAAGGTCGTCGCGGCAGCGACCACGACGCTCGACATCGAGCTGTCGAGCGGCGCGATCGTCCACGGCCACGTGAAGAACGAGAAGGGCGAGCCCGAGGTCGGGGCCACCGTGTCGGCATACGACCGCGAACCGGGGACGAGCTTCCTCGCCGGCGGGCAGATCGACTTCGACGAGACGTTCGGCGGCCTGCAGGCGATCACCGACGAGAACGGGCGCTATCGGATCGAGAACGTCACCCCGGGCGAGGTCTGGATGTTCGCGCAACGGCAGCACAGCGGCCGCGACGGCATCTCGGTCGCGCTCGCGCGTGAGACGCTGACGGTCGAGCCCGGCAGCGACGTGCAGTGGGACCCGGTCATCGATCCGGGCCGCACGATCAGCGGCATCGTGCGGTATCGCGACGGCCACCCGATCCCGTATCTGTTCGTCACGCTGCAGGACGAGCGCAGCGGCGAAAAGCACACGATCAACAGCAGTAAGGACGGCACGTTCCGGTTCCTCTGCCTCGAGCCCTCCGTCTACGAGGTGCGCGTGCAGCCGCCGTTCGACGCACCGAAGGGCAACACCGCGCCGCGACGCAGCGGCGTCGTCCCGGACCAGGGCATCGTCGAGTTCACGGTCGACTACGACAAACCGGTCAAGCAGGCGACGGGCACGGTCAGCGGCCGCATCGCGGACTCCGGCGCGCGGATCCAGAACCCCAACAACGTGACGGTCACGATCAACTCCGACGCGGGGTGGTTCCGGCCGGGCGTCAAGATCGAGAACGGCGCGTTCCGCGTCGAAGACGTGAAGCCGTGCAAGTTCCGCGTCATTCTCAAGGAGGGCGAGACGGTGCTCGCGTCGTCGGATTGGCACGAGCTGCCGCCGGGCGGCGACGTCGACACCGGCGTGCTCGCGACGGAGACGGGCGGCAGCCTGCGCGTGCTCGTGAACCGGGACGCGCGGGCGACGGAGTTCGAACCGAACTTCTACCTGCGTCGCGACGGTGATGCCCTCGGCACGCGGGTCGAGATCGGCCGCAAGAGCGAGATCGTCGCCGCGAGCCTCACGCCGGGCGACTACAAGATCACCGCCTACTTCAAGGGCATGGTCGCGCTCAGCGGCAGCGCGACGGTCGTCGCCGGCCAGACCACGGACGCGACGTTCGACCTGCGCGCCGGCGCGATCGGCAAGGTCGCGATCTGGTGGCCCGAGGGCCAGTCGAAGTCGAAGACGCGCGGCTACCGCTTCACCGACGCGACCGGCCGGATCGCGCGCGAGTACGAGGGCAAGCTCTACACCTCGCCGCTGCGACCCTACGAGCTGAGCTACACGCTCGCGCCGGGCCGCTACCACCTCGAGTTCTGGACCGACGACGGCTTGCGGGGCGAGACCGACATGACGATTCCCGAGAGCCTGAAGGCGCCCGAGGCGCGGGTGGACCTGCGGTAGCCGACCCGGTCGACGGCTGCCCCGCCATGCCGTATCCTCTGTTGCTCACCCCAAGACTCTGGCACCCCGCACTGGTCACCACCAAGGAGATGGACGATGACCGGCCCTGACCCGAGACGATTCGCGGCACCGATCGCTTTGGCGTTCGCCACGCTGCTGTTCTGCCCAGCCCGGCTCACCGCGCAAGACGCAAGCACCGCTCCGACCACGTCCGACACCATGCGGCAGATCCAGGAGATCGCGCGTGAGGTCACCGAGCAGCTCGAAGACGTCGACCGCATGCTCCTCGAGTCGAGCGCGTCACAGAGCGGCCGCACGACGTCGAAGGACAAGCTCGCGCGTTCGATGGACGGCAGCAAGGCCGCTGCCGATGGCATCGACCGCCTCATCGAGAAGCTGCACGAGCTGAAGGACCAGTGCGGCAATTGAAGCGGCGGTGGCTCTGGCCGGTCCGGCCAGAACAACTCGTCGCAACGTCAGAATGGCCGAGACCAGAGCGGTCGCGGCGAGAACGAGCCGGGTTCGAAGGCGACTGGCGCGGCGTCGCAGCGCTCGCCGCAGAACCGCCGCGAGTCCAGCACGCCCGAGTTCGCGAAGCAGGATCTCCGCCAGCCGACGGGCGATCCGACCGAACAGGGTGACGAGCAGCAGGCGAGCCAACCCGCGGACGGCAACGAACGCGACGCGCGCGGCGCGAACCGTCGCGGCACCAACCCGCCCGAGAACGCCACCGGCCCGGGCCGCCCGGGTGAGGGCGCGGAGACCTGGGGTGAGCTGCAGCCCTACCTCAACTCACTGAAGCACCGCGGCAGCACGCCGAAGGTGCCGCAGAAGTACCGCAAGTACTGGCGCGCCTACCTGAAGAACAAGCGCGCGGAAGCAGGCAAGAAGAACGGCAAGTAGCAGCCGGGTCGCGGGCCACTGCCGCGACCCGCGGCGCTCGCGCACGCTCCTACCAGTGCGTGTAGATGCCCGGGTTGCTGAGCTGCAGTCCGTTCGTCTGGTCGTAGACCAGACCCTGCCAACCGAACGTGATGCCGCGCACCCACGCCGCGTTCGGCACCGTGTAGCTCGACGTCAGCGGGGTGACGCCGCTGACCACCGGGATCATCGTCCCGAGGTCGATCCACAGCGGATACATCGGTCCCGGCACGTTCTGCGCGGCGCCGACGAAGCCCGCGAGCGCCACCGCGAAGCTGCCGGACGGGCCTTCGATCGTGGCGGTGGCCGTGCCGCCGAGCGCCGCGGTCGACGCCGAGCAGCGCGCGAGCGCGCGCGAGAACTCGGTGATCCCGGCGCCGATCCGATTCGTCGAGAGGATCGTCGCGCCGGGGTCGACGATCGCGTTCCCGTTGCCTTCGATGCCGACCATGACGGGCGCGGCACCGACGAGCGCCGAGTCGCCGTCGAGGGTCAGTTCGCCGCCGAGCATGCCGACGACGCTCGTCGGCGACGCGGGCAGCACGCTCCCAGCGCCCTCGACGTAGGTATTGCTGATCCGCGTGCGGCCACCGATCTGCTGCAGACCGGTGCGGCCGATCGGGCCGCGCAGCTGGCTGTCGGTGATCGTCACGTCGCTGCCCGACGTCTCGACCGGCTCGAACAGGGGACTGACGACCAGGGTCCGCGCGAGGTGCACGGAGTCACTGGCCTGGATCGAGATCGTCCCGCCGAACGGCGCGTTGGCCGGCGTCCCCGCGCAGTCCTCGACGAGGACGGGGCCGCGACAATCGCGCACGGCCAACGTTCCGACCCCGGTCGGGTTGCCCCACTCCACCCCGCGAATGACGACCTTCTGTTGCGGTCCGACCTCGAGAATCGTGATGCCCGAGTAGACATGGACGCCCGGATCCGCGAGCACGTTCACGCCTTTCTGGACGACGGAGAATCCGGTGTAGATCCCTGGCCGCACGATCAGCGTCGCGCCATCGGGCACGGCGCCGACGGCAGCGGCGATGGTCGTGAAGTTCGTGCCGGGGCCATTCTGGGCGTCGACGACGAACGTCTGCGTCAGAGCCGTCGTGGCAAACAGGGCAGCGGCGAACGGCGTGAAGAGCGAACGGGGCATACGGAGGCCTCCAGGGTCCAGGGATTCGAGCGACACCGGCGAATAGTCACCGACCCGGCCAGCGTCACCGCGGTTGCCGGACTCGCAGCACTCCGGCTCGACTATCCTGCGGTGCAGTGCAGGATCGCGCTCGCGCCTCCCCGGCCGATCCGCGACCTCAGATGCCACCATGCCGCGCCCGAACGGACAGAACGCTGCAACCCCGATCCAACTGGCCGGCCTCGTCGTCGACATCGACGGGCAGCCGCTCGCGGGGGCGGCCGTCACGCTCTATCGCGGCGACTCCACGACGGCGACCGCCGCGACCACGACCGACGAACGTGGCGAGTTCGCGTTCGAGGTCCCCGGCGACGACGAACGCCGATCGCGCCTCGTCGTCTCGAAGCCGGGGCACAAGGACCTGGTCGGGTGGCACCACGACCGCGAAGCAGGTGGCCAGGCGCTGAGCTTCGCGTTCACGAACACGGTGTCGATCACGGGCCAGGTCACGGATACGCATGGCGACCCGATCCCGGAGGTCGCCGTTCGCATGAGCTACGAGCAGGCCATCACGGATCGGGACGGGCGCTACACGCTCGAGCTGGAGCCAGGTCGTCACCACTTCAACGTGTGGCGCAACGGTTACCAGATGGTCGTTCTCGAACGCGTCGTCGAATCGGATACGACGCTCGACCTGCGGCTCGAGCCGGCCAACGGGCGCTGGATCCGCATTCGCATCGAGCGCGAAGGGGCCTACCTGCCGACGCGGTACACCCTCTTCTCCAACTACCCCCCGAGCCTTCATATCGAGGGCACGATCGACGAGACCGACGAGGTCACGCTGGCGGGTCTCCCGACGGACCTCGAACTCTCGGCCGGGATCTGGTGTGACGGGATGTATCCGGACCCGATCAACCAGGGACTCGACCCGGACCCGCGACCGGGCCGGATCGACTGGGTCACGACGTTTCGCCCGTATCCCGAACGGATCGTGCGCGGCCGGGTCCTCGACGAGCGCGACGCCCCCGTCGCCGGGCACGTGGTCCTCGTCCACGAGAACTTCGGCCCCGATCATCGCCTCACGACGGATGGGGAAGGTCGGTTCGAGTTCGTCTGCCGCACACCGGACGACAATCACATCGTCCTGACTCTCGGCGACGGCCCCCGGGTCGTCGACGAGCGCGATCCCGAGGCCGCACGCAGCCTGCACTGCCGCCACATGCTGTATCGCTACCCGCCGATCCGTGACGAGATCGTCATCCACACTGCGGCCGCCGCCGGGGTGACTGGCCGGTGCGTGACGGCGGACGGCGCGCCACTCGCCGGCGCATCGGCCACGCTCTTCCTGCACTGGCAAACGCCGCGTGGGCCGCACACGAGCCGGATCCTCACGACGGACACCGATGCGACCGGTCGATTCGCATTCGCGGGCCTCAACGCGGACATCGGCGACGGCGTGTTCGTCGCCGTCGAGAAGTTTGAACTCCAGGGGAGGAGTCCGCGTTTCAGCCTCACCGCCGGCCGCACGACGGAACTCGAACCGGTCATAGTTCGGCGTCCACAGCGGGCTCGCGGCACTCTGCGGACCCGGTCCGGAGAACCCGCGCCGCGGGTGCTGATCACCGCTCACGCCCACGACCACCTGGACTGGGGCGGTCGCGGCGGGCATTCCGACGCGACCGGCGCGTTCGAGTTCACCGTTCGCCCTGGCCGCCACGACCTGCGCGTCGGTTGGCAGGACCACCACACCCTGCTGACCGAGTTCGAAGTGCCGGTCAACGCGGACGTCGACCTCGGTGACATCACGCTGCCCGACTGAGCGCCGTCAGCGATCGACCGTCGGCACGTAGGGCCCGCCGTGGCCGAGGCGGGCCGGCAGGTCGCGCGCCGCGACGAGGTCGAGGTCGAGGGCGATCGCGGTGTTGTAGTCCGGCAGTTCGTCGAGCGGCACCGCGCCTGCGCCATCGGCGCCGCGCGGGTTGCGGCCGACGACGACGAGTTCGACCGAATCGTCGATCGTCTGCACGACCGTGTGGCCGTTGGCTTCGAGCCAGCGCACGAGCTCGGCGCGTTCGTTCGCGGGCGAGAAGTCGCCGAGCAGGTACACGGTGCGGCCGGGCGGCGCGGAGGCGCAGGCGCCCAGCAGGAGAAACAGCAGCAGGAGCAGCGGGGACAGCAGTTGCTTCATGGATCGGGCAGGGAGCATACGTTCGGCGGCGGCTTCGGCGATCGCTATCGCGCTACGGATTCACGAACATGTCCGTCGCGTTGGTCCAGAGCCCCGAGCCCGCGCCGCTCGGCACGACGCCGGACTGGAACGTGAGGTGCGTGCCGACGAACGCGTTGTTGTTCGGCAGCGTGATCGTCGTGACATCGACCCCGGTTGCCGGCATCAGGCCGACCTTCAGCGTCTGTGGCAGCGTGATCTGCAGCGTGCCGGACAGCAGCGGAAAGGTCATCGGTGCCTGGAAGCTCGTCGACGCGAAGACCCCGAACAGATCGCCGCTCGCCGCGCGCACCTCGACCTCGAACGGGTTGGCCAGCGCGAAGAAGTTGCCGGTGTTGCCCACCCGGTCGCCGCGCAGCACCGTCGTCGGCAGGCCGCCGACCTGAAGACGCAACAGCAGCGGGTCACCGAAGAAGTTCAACGTCGAGCTCGTCGCAGCGCCGCTGCCGTACGACCCGAATGCCCAGCGCGAGTCCGGCAGGTCGGGCCGTCCCGGGTGGCCGGCTCGGCTCATGCTCGAGCCCCCGACCGGCACCGTCGACGTCGATCGGTCGAACACCTTCTGCACGTCGATCACGAGGTCACTCACCCCGTCGTAGACGAACGGCGTCGTGAACTGGATCGCCGACCACTGCCCCGCGGCGTAGGCGTTGCTGAAGTTCTGCACTGCTAGCACGACGACCGGCGCGGGCAGGTTGGTCGCCGCGCTCGGATCGAGCTGCGTCCGCGCGTCGTGGCTCAGCGTGATCTGCAGCGACTCGTGCGTGAGCGTGTGCGGCTGCAGCGCCCGCGAGACGACCTCCACGCCGAGGATCACGGCGCCCGTGCTCGGCAGATGCGTGCGCGGGATCAGCTGCTGATACCGCCCTTCGTCGAGGCTGGCACCCGAACTCACGCCGAACGCGATGTTGTTGCCGTTGCCGCCCGTCGTCGTGTCCTGCGGATACGACACGTGATTCTGCGCGAGCAGGTTCGGCGCCTGGAGCGCGCCGGCGAGAACGAACGCGGCGAGACCGCTGCCGATCGTGGTGTTCATCGGCGCAGGGTAGCGAGTTCCGCCGGCCGGAGGGCAACGTTGCCGTCCCCGCTTCGTCACACGCTCGTATTCATCGGATGCGGCGCGCGGGATCCCACGCTGCACGCGCTGACGGTTTTGGCGAGAATCCGGGAACGCCCCCCCATCCCCAGTCCAGAACCAACGAATGCGAGACCGAGCGACCCGACTGTTTCTGCGCTGGCGCGACCGCGATCAGGTCGACGCCCTCGCGAAGCTGTTCGACCGGGTCGCGCCGGAGCTGCTGCGCCTCGCGTCGCACCTGACCCGCGACGTCGCCGCCGCCGAAGATCTGCTGCAGGACACGTTCCTCGCCGCCATCGAGAGCGCCGACCGCTTCGAGGGCAAGCGGTCCGTCACGCCGTGGCTTGCCGGGATCCTGACCAACCGGGCCAAGAGCGAGCGTCGCCGCAGTCGACGCTCGCCCGACCTCGGCGCGGACGGCGATCAGGTCTCGGGCACTGAGCCGCAGCCGGCCGACGGCGTCGCGGACCGCGAACTGTCGGACACGGCCCGCAACGCGATCGAACGCCTGCGCGAACCGTTCCGCGAGCCGACCCTGCTGCGCCTCGTGCACGGCATGGAGCCGGCCGAGATCGCGCTCGTCCTCGACCGCAGCCCGGCGACCGTGCGCTCGCAGATCCACCGCGGCCTCGAGATGGCGCGGCGCGCGCTGCCGGCGGGACTCGCCACCGCCCTCGCCGCGACCGCGATGACCGCGACGCGCGGGCTCGCCGCGATCCGCACCGAGGTCATCGCCGCCGGCGCGCGCCTCACCGCGGCCAAGGCGGCCGCGGGCGCCGTCGCCGCAACGGGCGCCGGCATCACCGTTCTGGGAATCGTCATGAGCAAGCAAACCGTCGTTCTCACAGCGCTCGTCGCCGTCTGCGTGACCGTTCTCGGCGTGGCCTGGTGGCCGGGCGAGAGCGACACGCCACGGACCGATCACGTAGCGGCACCCGCCCCCACCCCGGCGTCCGTCGAGCCGTCGACGCCGAAGCGCGCCAGCGACCGGAACGTGACACCCGCGGCCGCCGAGCGCGTCGCCGCCCCCGTCGTCGATGCCGTCGTCGAAGCGGCCTGGACTCTCGACGTGCAGGTGATCGACGGCGTGACGAGACAGCCGATCGAAGGCGCCGACCTCGCGCTGTTCGGCCCCCGCGAGCTCACGCTGCTCGAGCTGCAGCGCGAGCTCGCCGGCACCACGCAGATGGGTGCGACCGGCATCCCCCACGACCTCGGCGAATCCGTTCGCATCCCACGGGACCTGCCCCTCGACGTCACGCTGCGCGGCGCCGAGCACCCGTTCCTCGTGCCGCCTCGGGACGAGACCAAGCCAGCGCTGCTGCGCCGCACGACCGACTCGGACGGCCGCTGCGCACTGCCGGTCCCCCTGACCGGCGTCGTGGTCGAGGCCCGCGCCGACGGCCGCGCGCCGCGCCGGTTCGCGTTCGAGGGTGACCCAACCTCTGGCCCGCGGTTCGGCGTGGTCCGCTCGACCACGAGCACGGACGGCGCGACGAACGCGGCCCTCACGATCAGCCTGTGGCCCGTGCGCGAGCTCGTCGGGTTCGTGCTCACCGACCACGAACAACTGGTCCCCGAACCGCTGCGGCTCCGACTCGAAGGCGAGGGCGGCCAGTGGTTCACGGAGACCGACGGCAAGGGCCGCTTCACGGCGCGGGTCGGCGCAACGAGCGTCAGCGTCACGTGCCTCACGCCGGGGTGGACCGTGACCCGCAACATCATCAAGCAGAACGGGCAACGCTGGATCACGTCGACGAGCCTGTCGACCGACGAGGCGGGCACCGTGCACGTGACGCGTTGGGGCGGGGCGCGGATCCATGTCACGGACAAGGCGACCGGGCGACCGATCGAGACGATCCGAATCCGTTCGGCGGACGACAACGGCACGCCGCGACACACCGGCACGTTCCACGCCGAGGACGGCTGGTTCGCGCTCGCGCCGTTCCGGGCGCAGCAGGTGCTCGAGATGCCGCGGGAGCATCGCGGTGTGTTTCCGAGTCAGCTCGATGTCACGGTGTGGGCCGACGGGTATCGGCCGGCGGTCCTGCAACGCATCGAGCTCTTCGGCGCCGACCTGCAGCCGCACGAGGTCCAGCTCGAACCCGGCGCGCCGGCCCGTTTCGCGGGCCGCGTCGTGCGTGGAACGGACCCGGTAGCCGGCGCCAACGTGCAGCTGCGCCCGTTCAATCAGCTCAACTGGCAGCACAACACCGAGTGCGTGATCGACGCGGCGACTACGACGAGCGAGGGCCAGTTCGAGCTCACGGCGCCGGCCGGCAACTACCTGTGCGAGGTGTTCGTCGGCGAGCTCTGCGAAGCGCAGTTCGCGGTAGCGGTGGCGGCTGACGACGACGACCGCGTGATCGACCTCGCGGGCGCCGTGCACGTCGAGGTCCACGTCGTCGGCCCGGACGGCAAGCCGCGCGCCGATCACAACGTCGCCATCGGAACCGTCGATCATCAGCAGCGGCGCGCCCGCACCGACGCCACCGGCAAGGCCGTACTCGGCCCGTTCGCCCCGGGCCAGCTCAAGGTCTTTGCGCCGCGGCAGGCAGCCGAGCACTCGTGGGTCGGTGCGATCGTCGAGACCATCGAAGCCGCGGCCGGCGAACGACCTGTCGTTGAACTGCGGATTCCCGCCAACCCGACGATCCGCCCGTTCCTCGCGTTCGCCGGCGAAGGGCCCGATGGCGGGTTCCAGGGCTTCCGCGCCCGCGCGTCCGCGGCGCAGCTTCCCGATCACGAGCCGGTCGACGTCGGGGCGGACGGCAGCGTGCCCTTGGATCTCGTGCCGGAGGCCTACCTGTACGTGACCGCGCCGGACGGCCGCCGCTGGTCACTGCAGCTGCCGAAGGACGCGCAGCCGGGATACGTCTTCACGCTGCGCTGGACCGGACTCGCCGTAGCGGGCGTCGTAACCGTCGCGGGCGAGCCGCTGGCGAACGGGCGGGTCTACGTGAATGGGCAAGGGCAGGACGGCACGACCGTCAGCGTGCGCACGGATGCCGAGGGGCGCTTCCGCGCCGAGGGCCTCGACGCCCGCGAACAGGCGCTCACGTTCCACGCCGACCCGAACGCTCGGTACGTGCATGTGCGGAATCCGTTCGAAAAACAAAGGTTCCGCTGCGATGCGCTGCCGAGCCGGGATCCGACGCCGGTGCGAATCGACCTCGTGCCGTTCCGCGACGGCCGCTACGTCGGTCGCGAGGAGGTCACGGTCACGGGTCGCACGATCGACAATGCCAAGAAGCCGGTCGGCAGCGCGATCGTCGGCGGCCGAACGCACGTGCCGCAGCACGGCGGCACGCTCGAACTCCACCCCGTGAGCGGCTGGCAGAGCACGGGCAAGGACGGCCGCTTTCGCATCGTGCTGACCCGCGGCCCGAGCTACACGATCGCGATCTCACGTGGCATGGGTCAGCCGCTGCGTGATCAACCTCTCACGATCCCGGCGAGCCGCACCGAGATCGAACGCGACTTCGTCGTGCGGTAAGGCCGAGCACGGCAGCACGCTCGCGACTTGCGATAGCTGCGCCGTTCTCTACGGTGCGACGGCGTGAACGTCGTCGTGGCCGAGAAACCGTCGGTTGCCAGGGACCTCGCCAAGGTCCTCGGGGCCAACCAGCGCCGCGACGGCTACCTCGAGGGCAATGGCTGGCGCGTCACCTGGGCGCTCGGCCACCTCGCGACGCTCAAGTCGCCCGACGAGTACGACCCGGCGTTGAAGCGTTGGTCGCTCGAACGGCTGCCGTTCGTGCCGCAGCGCTTCGAGCTCAAGCCGACCGACGCGAGCGGCCGCAAGGAGCAGCTCGACATCGTCGCCGAGCTCTGCCGCACCGCCGACGAGCTCGTGTGCGCGACGGACGCGGGCCGCGAGGGCGAGCTCATCTTCCGCTACATCCTCGAGTACGCGGGCTGCCCCGAACGCGAGCACACGCGGCTGTGGCTCAGCTCGTTGACCGAGACGGCGATCAAGAAGGCGCTCGAGTCGCGCAAGTCGGGCCGCGAGTACGAGCACCTGCACAGCGCGGCGCGCAGCCGCAGCGAGGCCGACTGGATCGTCGGCCTCAACGCGACGCGAGCCTACACGGTGAAGTTCGGCGGCGGCAGCGTGCTGTGGAGCCTCGGCCGCGTGCAGACCCCGGTGCTCGCGATGATCGCGCAGCGCGACGACGAGATCCGGGTGTTCGATCCGCGGCCGTTCTGGGAGCTGCGCACGAAGTATCGCGCGGCGCGCTTCAAGTTCACCGGTGACCGGTTCCGCGAGCAGGAGCCGGCCGCCGAGCTGCTGCAGAAGGTCGAGGGCGAGCCCCTCACGATCCAGAAGATCGAGAAGAAGAGCGAGTCGCAGCCGCCGCCGCTGCTCTACGACCTCACGCAGCTGCAGCGCGACATGAACCAGCGCCACGGCATGTCCGCGGCGCGCACGCTCGAGGTCGCGCAGGAGCTCTACGAGAAGAAGCTGCTGACCTACCCCCGAACGGACAGTCGCCATCTGAGCAAGGACATGATCGAGCCGGTGCGGCAGACGCTCGGCAAGCTGCGTGGCTGGAACCCGGAGGCGATGCAGCTCCTCGCGGACTGGATCGGCGGCGCGCCCGAGGGCGAGCGCGGCCCGCGTGCAGCACCACGGCGCGTGTTCGACGACAACAAGGTCAGCGACCACCACGCGATCGTGCCGACGGGGGCGATCCAAGCGCTGTCCGGTGAACAGCAGCAGGTGTTCGACGCGGTCGCGACGCGCCTCGTGCAGGTGTTCCTCGGCGACAAGCAGCAGGACGTGACGACGGCGCACGCGGTCGCCGCGGACGTGCCGTTCCGCGCGCGCGGGGTGGTCATCACCGACCCGGGTTGGAGCGCGCTCGAGCCGAAGGAGGCCCATAAAAAGACGGCGAAGAAGGCGGCGAAGAAGAAGAGCAGCAAGAAGAAGCCGGCGGACGACGACGACGACGCCCAGGAGCTGCCGGAGCTCACCGAGGGCGAGAGCGGCCCCCACGAGCCGGAGCTGCACGAGGGCAAGACCAAGCCGCCGCGCCCGTTCACCGAGAACACGCTGCTCGCGGCGATGGAGACGTCGGGCAAACTCGTGGACGACGAGCAGCTGCGCGAGGCGATGCGCGGCCGCGGCCTCGGCACCCCGGCAACGCGCGCGGCGATCGTCGAGACGCTGTTGTCGCGCCGCTACATCCGCCGCGACAAGAAGGCGCTGCGCGTCACCGACCTCGGCCGCTACCTCGTCGCGATCATCGCGTCGCCCGTTCTCAAGTCACCGGAGCTGACCGGTGAGTGGGAGTTCAAGCTCGGTCAGATCGAACGCGGACAGCGCGCCCGCGACGAGTTCATGGCGGAGATCGTGAGCAGCACGGAGCAGATCGTCGGCGGCGGCCTGGCCCCGGTCGCGAGCAATTCGCTCGGCAACTGCCCGCGCTGCCAGGCGCCGGTCGTCGAGGGCCAGAAGGCGTACGGGTGCTCGCGATGGCGCGAGAACTGCGAGTTCCGCCTGCCCAAGGTCTACCGCGGCCTGACGCTGACGCGGCAACAGGTCGCGGAGCTCTGCACCCGCGGCGTGGTGCTCCGGCCGGCGGTGATCGACGGGCACCAGCGGATCCTCTGCCGCACGCAGAACGGCGAGCCGTTCGACCTCGAGCCTCCGAGTCGCGATGCGCAACGGCGCGCGCCCAAGCGTCCGGCGCGGCGCCGCAAGAACGCCGGCTGAACAGGGGCGCTCGGCGGCAACGGCCGTATCATCCGCCGCCGATGACCGGCGCGACGGCCAGGACGAGGATCACCCGAGCGCTGCTCGGGCTCTGCGGAGCCGCGACCATCGCGGGAGCGATCTGGTCGGGCGCGGACTGGAAAGCGCTGATCGACGGGTTCGCGAGCGACGGCGACGTCGACTTCGTGACCCCCGAGATCGCGAACGGACTCCGCTTCGCGCTGCTGTTCGCGCTGCCGATCGCGCTCCTGCTCCCCCACGCCCTGCGACTCGCCCGCCTGCCGCAGGCGCCACCGGCCGAACTGCGCGTTCGTCGGTATCCGCTCTTTGCCGGCCTGCTCGTGCTCGCCCTCGCGCTGACGGGGCTCGCGCGCATCGCGACCGACCACACGCTGACGAAGGACGCGAAGTTCTACCTGTCGCAGAGTCTGGAGATCGCGGACGCGGGCGGGGCCGCGGCGCTGCCGGGCCGGTGTTTTCGCGGCGAGTACCGCCGCGACAACCAGCACCCGCTCTACATGGCCGCGCTGTCGACGTTCGCCGAACGGAGCGACCGGTTCTCCGATCGCGCGCGCCTCCTAGCGCTCGCCGGCGCGATCGCGACCCTGCTGCTCGTGCTGCGCTATTGCCGCCGGCGATGGGGCGACGGACCGAGCCTCGCCGTCTCTGCACTCGTGCTCACGAACGGCACGTTCCTGGATCACGCGACGATGGTCGCGTGCGAGAGCTGGCAGATGGCCGCGCTGCTCGTTTGGGTCGACCACGTCGATCGCGAGCGCGAACGCCAACGCTGGTGGACCTGGGCGGTCGCGGGCGTCGCCGCGGGACTCGCCTATCTGCTCAAGGGCACCGGCACGCTCCTCGTGGTCACGACCGTGCTGTGGCTGCTCGCTCGGCGGCGCCACCGCGCGCTGCCGGCGATCGCCGTGCTCGTGCCCGCGTTCGCGCTCACGGCGCTGCCTTTACTCTGGCGCAACGCCGTCGTGTTCGGCACGCCGCTCTGGAACATCAACACGAGCAAGGTGTTCTGGCTCGACAGCTGGAACGCGTTCTTCGACCCGGACGCGATGGCGCAGGCGAGCCTGTCGCACTACCTCGCGACCCACTCGATCGTCGACATCGCGATGCGACTCGGACTCGGCTCGGTCAAACAGGGGCTGCACCAGCTCGAGATCTTCTCGCCCGTCGACCCCGCGCTGGCGTGCGGCCTGCCCTTGCTGCTCTGGGTCGGCATCGCGCTGTGGACCGACGACCGGCCGGCGCGCCGCTCCTTGCTGCTGCTGCTCTTCGTCCTGTTCTTCCTGCCGTTCGCGTGGTACGCCCAGGTCGTCCCCGGCTGGCGCTTCCTCGCGGTGCTCGTGCCGCTGCTGCTGGCCCCGATCGCGGGCCACGTCGCGCGGCTGCCGCAGCCCCTGCGGGTCGCGCCGCCGATCATCGCGCTCCTTGTTGGACTCGGCCTCGCCATCCAGAGCCTGACCTGCGGCGCGCTGACCTTCGATCCGAACCGGTTCTCGCCGGCACCCGAACAACCGGCCGTGCACGCGTTCTTGCGCGAGCACGTCGGCCGGGCCGGTCACCTGCACTACCTGCTCGGGCCGACCGACGGCCGCACCGCGGACTGGGACGAGCACGTGCAAGGCACGCGGTATCCGTTCCCGCACACCGAGGCCGAGCTGGCCGACGTGATGAACCTGCCGTGGGGCCGCACCGTGCGCTTCGCGATCGTCGAGCCGCCGACGGGAGAGCGCGCGCACCGCATCTGCGCGAGCTGGGTGCGCGACGATCCCGAGCGCGGCCTCGTCGTCGCCGACCCACCGGCGGGCTGGACGCTCGTCGAACGCATCCCGGCCGACCGCCCGCGCGTGCTCGTGTTCCGCCACGATTAGGCGGTATGGTCACGCGCATGAGGATCGCACTGTCGCCAGTGGCGCTGGCGTTCGCGTTGGCATCGCCGAGCATCGCGCAAACCGAGCTGCCCACCCTCGGACCGAAGAACCTCGACGACTGGCTCGAGGCCATCGAGCCCGACGAGCTCGAGCTGTCGTTCCAGCAGGTCGGCTGGCGCAACCGGCTCGGCCCGGCGATCGCGGAGGCCAGAGAGCTCGGTCGCCCGATCCTGCTCTGGACGATGAACGGCCACCCGCTCGGCTGCACTTGAAACAACGGCGTCCGCGGACGCCAACTGGTCTGGTCAGACCCGGAGATCCAGAAGCTCAGCCGAGAGTTCGTCACCGTCGCCGACGAGGCCTACGGGCTCTACCCCGAGAACCCGCAGCACGTGCAGCGGATCGCGAACGATCCGACCCACCGCTTCTTCCGCAAGTACGGCGAGTCGATGCCCGAAGGTGACTGGAACCACCCGGGAACCAAACAGGGCATCTACATGATCGGCCCCGACGCCGAGTATCTCGAAGGGCGGTTCGCAGCCGGCGGTGACCGCGAGGACATGCGCGAGCGCCTGCGCCGGGCGCTGCAGCGCTGGCAGAAGCTGCGCCAGCGGCGCGGCTACGAGAACGCGCCCGTGCCGGTCGCCGACCGGGTGATGCCGCCCGACATCGAGGGCAAGGCGCTCGCATTCGCCGTTTCATTGCGCGACCTCGCGAGCATGGACGACCCCGAGTCCGTGCGCCGATATCAGCGCAACCGCTTCGACGACCGCAACTGGACCGAGTTCGTGAAGTGGGCCTGGAACCGCAACTGGATCGCGTTCGACGACCCAAAGGTGTTCGTGACGAAGAGCAAGAAACCCCGACCGGTCGACGACGAGGTCGTGCGACGGCTCTATCGCGAGGTGCTCGTCGACAACGTTCGCGGCCAGGCGCCGCATTGGCGCGAGCAGCACATCGAGACCGCGACCCTGACCATGCAACGAACGGCGGTCGAGCGCTCGGTCTGGACGATCGAGTATCGCGGCGAGGCCGTGATGGACGCCGGCCAGCAAGGCTACCGCGCCACGCTCTACGGCCGGTCACGCTGGCACAGCAAGACGGGCGACTTCGAGAGCTTCGAGCTCGTCGCCGTCGGCGAACGGCGCGGTGCGTGGCGCTTCAACCAGCGCAACCGTGATCCGGGGCCGAAGCCGCTCGGGATCGCGCTGCGCCGCGTCGAGACCGCCGCGAAGTAGCGTCCATACCCGGCAACGGCTGCCGCAGAGCGCGACAGCCGCCGGTCGGCGGCCCGCCGGGGTGGCGGGCCGAACGCTGATCAGCTCGCCAGCTCAGCTGCCGAGGGTCGCCGTGAGCCCGTCGGAGCTCAGGATCGCACCACCGTTCGGCGCCACGAAGAACGCCTGGTAGGTGATCGTGCGGCCGCACCACTTGCCGAAGCCGGGGATCGAGACCGAGTAGCCGGCGCTGCCGGTGGCGTCGGTCAGGATCGGCAGCACGAACTCGTTGCTCGGGTAGAGCGAGCAGCCCGGGAAGCCGTAGATCGACAGGTCGAGCGGCAGTTGCACACCGAAGAACGGATCGAACGTGTTCGAGAAGCCGTGGATCAGGAGACCCGGCGCGTTCGGCGTGGCGGGGCTGCTGACGTCGACGACCACGTCGTCACCGACGTAGGGCAGACCGACACCCGTGACGGTCGGGGCACTGAGGAACGACGGCGCACAACCGGTACCGGCGCTCTGGAACATCGCGTTGTTCGGGCAGCACGGGAAGCCGCTCGAGACATAGCCGTTCTCGGAACCGCTCGCACCGCCGCCTTCGAAGAAGAACGACGAGGCGACGTTGTAGGTGCCACCGCCGGACAGCATCGACGAGATCGCGTCAGCATCGAGCGTGCCGACACCCGGACCGCTGAGCTGGAACCGGAACGTCGTGCGGCCGAGCACGACCGGCGGGTTGGCGAACTGCGTCGCGAGATCATTGCCGATACCGCCACCCGGACCGTTCGCGGTCAGGACGACGCTGAAGCAGCCCATGCAGCCCTGCAGCAGGAACTGACCGGACGTGAACTGCATGCCGAAGTTCGGCGTCGCACCGGCGAGCGCCGTCTGCGACACGAGCGTCGCGTTGTTGACGGTGTTGAACGGGAAGCTGAACGCGACCCCGGTGATCACCGGGTTGTTGGCGTTGGTCAGCACCGGCGAGGTGTTGGTGACCCGAACCTCGAGAATCGCGGTCGTCTGGTTGTAGTCGAAGTCGATAATACCGGTCGCGATCACGCCGCCGGTCAGGACGGGAGCGCTCGCGGACTGGCAGCCCACCGCACCGTTGGTGCCGATGGGCAGACAAGCCGTCGAGGACTGGGCGAACGCGGCAGTGGCGAGAACGCCCGCCGAGGCGAGGGAAAGAAGCGCGTGTTGCATGTCGTAGAAGTGTGGCTGCAGAAAGCAGCGCCGGGCGAGATTTTGCGGGGGATTCCGCGCCGAAAATCATAGGCGCGACCAGGGTGGAGTTCGCCCCCCACGATGGGGCGACGCAGTCTTCACGTGGCGCCCACACAACGGGCACGAGCGCTGCGTGTTGACGAAAACCCAACGGCGCGTCCGGGCTCCGAATCGGCCGTTCGACTTCGTGACAACTACCGCGCGTGTTCGGCCACCAACGTTCCGATTCCCGATGACCGTACCGAACCTGATCTGCCCACAGTGCCGCGGCCTCCTGCACGAGACGACCGTGCACGGAGTCCGCCTCGACGTGTGCCGGGACCGGTGCCGCGGCCTGTGGTTCGACCGCGGTGAGCTCGAGACCTGGGCCCGGCACGCCGGCGAGAACAGCGCGCGCGAGGTCGCCCGCGCCGACGTGGCAGCACCGGCAGCCGGCGCCGAGGTGTGCCCGCGGTGCACCGCATCGACTCTCGGCAGCCGTTCGCGTGGCGGCCTGAGCTTCTTGCGGTGCAGCGCGTGCCACGGCAACTGGGTCCCGTCCGCAACGCTGACCGCGCTCGCCCCGACGGAGCCGAGCTGGCTGGACGGTCTCGGCTTCGCCCTGCCGGACGCCCTCGTCCACATCGTCGCCGGGATACTGCTGCCGTGACCTGCGATCAGCGCCCGCGCTGGTAGTCGACGAGTTCCATGCGATAGACCTCCTGGCCGTCGACGGCGCGAACGAGTTGGACGGGTGGCCCCGGCTTGCGGTCCGCGAACCAGTACTGTGACGTCACCGCCCGGCCGTCGGCCGTCGTCTCGGAGACGGTGTAGTGCCAGCACGCGTAGTCGCCGGCCGGCACGACGCAGCGCGACCGTTCGCGCCGGGTCTGCAGCGCGGGGAACGCAGCATGCGACTGCAGCTCACGCCACGTCGAGCGCGTCGTCACCGCCTTTCCCGTCGTCGCACCACTCGCATCGACCCTGGCCATGGCCACGGTCACCCCGATCGGGTCGGAGTCGGAGAACTGCATGCTCTGCACCCCGGTGCCGTTCGGCTGGGTGACCCGAAAGCGCATCGTCGTTCCGCTCGGGTGCGCTTCGCGAATCTGCTCGGCGGTGTAGGGCAACGGCGCGACCGCCAGACGCGGATCGACCGCAGCTGGCGACGGATCCGGTCCACGATCGGCAGCGGCGCCCTGACAGGCGGCGAACACCAGGACGGCCAGCACCGACGAACGAACGGGCAGCGGGCGCATCGAGGTCATGGGTCGCCGGCATATCACACGAGGCGCGCCCGCGCATTCGCCGATTTGCCCGCGTCGGCATTCAGCGCAACGGAACGTCGAACCGCTGCGCGCCGGCGCCGACGGTCACCGTGCGCTCGACGCTGCCCTGGTTGTCACGCACGTTCAGCGTGTACGTGCCCGGCAGCAGCCCGAGCGACCACGAGTACATCGGGTCACCGGGCAAAGTGACGATCGCCTGGACGAGCGGCCGCGGGCCGGTCGCGCGCAGCTCGATCGCGAGCGTTCCGCGCCAGGACTTGCGCTCGGACCGCGGCGAGATCACGAACTCGACGGTCGACGCCGTTGCGAGCGTGTGATCGATCGGCGTGTCATCACCGACATCGATGGTCCACTTCGCCGGGGCGATCCCGGGCCCGAACGCCGAAACCTCGAACCGCCCGAGCTGCACCGGCGCAGATTCGTACTCTCCGGGGCGCGACTCCGTGAGCGCGATCCAACCCGGCACCAGCCGCAGGCTCGCGCCGGTCACCGGTGCACCGTCGGGGCGCCGCAACCGCAAGCGAACCGGCACTTGCCCCCCGAGGCCCAGCGGGCCGAGCTCGCGCTCCTCACCCGCTCGCACGACGATGTCGTCACGCACGATGCGACCGCGGCCACCGAAGTCGCACGCGAGTCGGTATCGTCCCGGCGGCAGGTGCTCGAATCGGAACGTCGGCGCCGCCCCCGCCGCGATCGTGACACGATCGACCACGACGGCTGCACTACCCGCGACGATCCCGCGCAGGTCGAGCGACGCGCGGCTCGCCTCGCCATCAGGGAGCGCGACGCTGCCATGCAGGACGGCATCGCCCAGCGCCGCGTCCGGCACCTCCAACCGCATCGGCTCGCCCCCGGGAGAAACCCCCGACACGGCGAGCCGGGGCCGTGACGAGAACGGGGTCCAGTGGCCCTGTCGCGGCGCGAAGACGAGCAGCTCGTACGCTCGGCCGGCGGGAACCGCGAGCTCGAACCGTCCGCCTGCATCGGTGGCGGTGGCGAACGGGGCGGCGCCGAACCTGCCACTCGAGGCCCCCACGGACCAACCCGCGAGCGGTTCGCCGTCCTCGTCGACGAGCACGCCTGTGATCGCGCCACGGGGCGCCGGCTGCACGTCGAACTCGTACGCCTCACCATCGACGAACACGAACTCGCGCTTGCTGACCGGCTGCAGATGCACCAGCACCCTGCCGTTCCCCGGCACGATCCCGTCGATCCGATAGTCCCCGGCCTCGTCGGTCCGCGTCGTGCGCAACCGTCCTCCGTGGCGCTGGATGCCGGTGGCGCCGCCGTCCGTGCCCACGGTGACCGGCAACGACGGGACCGGCCGGCCGCCGGCATCGCGCACCCGACCGCGGATGCTCGCACCACGCCGCAGCTGCAGCTGCACGAACGCGACCTCGTCGGCCAGCGTCTCGACCCGCGCCTCGATCGCCGCGAACCCAGGCGCCGTGGCGACGATGTTGCGCTCGCCGACCGGCAGCTCCGACAGCGCGAAGCGGCCGGCCGCGTCCGTCGTCGTCGTGACCTCGGGCGGATCGTCCGTGCCGCCGAACTCGTCCACGACGGCGACCGCGACGATCGCGTCCGGGACCACCCGACCGTCGGGATCCGTCACGACACCATGCACTGCGGCCCCCGAGCCACCGAGAACGAGCAGGACTTCGGTGGGCGACGGCCGAGCCCCGCGCGCGAGGTCCGAGGGCAGGGCGTGGAGTCGACTCGGCATGCGTCCGACGGCACGCGCCCACACGGACGCGGGCGGCAGGCCGCGATACTCGAGGACCCCGGCGACGTCGGTGCGCCCGAGCAGTCGCCCGCCGAGGGGGCCACCCAGGTGATCGTAGGCCCACACCGCCGCGTCGGACCACGGCGCGCCGTCCGCGGTTGCGACCAGAACACGCAGCCGCACATCGCCGCCGACCGGAAGTTCGCGTTCGATCGCGGTCCCGGCTGCGATCCGAATCTCGCACGGCGCATGCGGCAGCGCGACGATGCTCGCCCGGTAGTCACCGGGCGGCAAGTCCGCAAAGGTCACGACCCCATCGTCGGCGCTATGCGCGATGTCGACGGCACGCCGCCGACCGTGCCGATACAATTCGACCTGCACGCCGGCGACCGGCGCACCGTCCGAACGCCACACGACGGCCACGCGCAACGCGCCCAGTCGCGACTGTGGCGTCGCGGCTGGCACGATCGCACGTTCGACGGTGGCCGGCGCAGCGACGGGCGCGGGGTTCGACGATCGCTCCCCGGGCGCCGCCGTGGCAGCACCGGCCGGACTGGCTGACCCGGCTTCGGTTTGCCCCGGCTCCGTCGCGTCCGACCGCACGACGAGCCAACCCGCGAACACGACGAGCACGATCGCGCTCCCGATGATCCACTGCTTCATGATCCAGGCTCCCGTCACGGCCAATGTCCCGACGCCCGTGCCGACCGCGCCGCCGACGCCGGCACCGACGCCAGGCCGCATCGCCGCATCGACGACGGCGGCCCGAACCGCACCGAGCGCGGGCTCGACGAGCCCGAGCGCAGCCACCGCTCCCGCGACCCCCGCGGGCAGTGTCCGTCGCAGGAGATCGAGACCGCGATGCAGCCGCGCCTTCACCGTTCCGAGCGGCACGCCGAGGCTGCGCGCGATGGCCTGCACCTCGAGTCCGTCGACGAGGCGCAGCGACAATACGGTCCGGTAGTGCGAGGGCAGCTGCGCGACCGTGCGCCGGACGAGCGCGAGCGTGTCCCGCGATACCGCCGCTGCTGCCGGGCCGTCGCGGTCATCGACGTCCGACCGGCGATCCCCGAGACGCCCGGCGTCGGGCCACCGACCGCGTTCGCGTCGGGCCCGCCGCACGTGCATCCCGAGCAGACCGACGAGCCACGGCGCGAGCGGACGACTGCCATCCCAGCGATCACGCTGCTCGATCGCATCGAGAAACGTCGCCTGCACGAGGTCTTCGGCTGCGTCAGCGCCGACGAGATGGGCCGCGATCAGCGCCAACTCCGGCGCGAGGCGGTCGAACACGGCCCCGAGCGCTTCGGCGTCGCCGAAGTCGCGATACTGGCGAAACAGGGCTTCGGGAGACATCGGCCGCACGAGCCTACTCCGCGCGGACTCGCCGTGAGGTTGCACGATCTCGCGGTTCGGGCAAC
This sequence comes from Planctomycetota bacterium, assembly GCA_965228735.1. GTDB lineage: Bacteria > Planctomycetota > UBA1135 > UBA1135 > UBA2386 > JAGQRA01. The sequence goes on along the minus strand of OZ245838.1, from coordinate 7,081,356 downwards.
TGACCGGCGGGGATCCGAGCGCCATGCGACGGCCCCGACGATGATGTAACAGGTTTGAGGTCGCGCATCTCCGCGTTCGCGCGCGGCGATCCTCGCCTAGACTCCCTGGGCCCCGAATGACCGAATCCGCTTCGATTGCAGCCCCGGCTCGTGCGCTCGCCATCACCTGCCTGGTCGGCGTGTTCGCCGGGTGCGATGACACGTCCACCGCGACGGATCAACTGCGCTACACCGTGACCCGCGGCACGCTCCCCGTGACCGTGCGCGAACGCGCGGAGATCGAGGCCCAATCCGACACGCGCGTCGTGTCGCGCCTCGAGGGGCGCAACACGCTGATCTACCTGATCGAGGAGGGCACGGTGGTCGAGCCGGGCGAGAAGGTCGCCGAGCTCGACGCGAGCCTCATCGAGGAGAAGCAGGCCAGCCAGGCGATCGCCGTCGCACGGGCCGACGCCGCGGTGAAGCAGGCGCGCAAGAACCACGAGGTGATGGAGAAGGAGCTGCTCGCGGCCGAACGCACCGCCGAGAGCCGGCTCAAGATCGCCCGCATCAAGCTCGGCAAGTTCCTCGGCCAGGCCCGCACGTCGCAGGCCGCGCGCGGCCCGAACGAGGACGAGAACGCGGGCACCAACCGTCAGATGGTCGACGAACTCGAGGCGCTGTTCGCCGTCGAGGGCATGACGGACCTGTTGCCGGCGCGGAGCGCGGACGAACTCGTCGCGCGCATCGCCGAGATTCTCGGGTCCGAGACGGCCTACGACCTCGAGATGGGCGAGATGGCCAACCAGGTGCTCACGCAGATCGACGAGATCAGCCTCGCCCGCGCCGACTTCGCACTCGCCCAGGACACGTTCAACCACAGCAAGGACCTCGCGGCGAACGGGTTCATCACGCGTAACGAACTCGAACGTGACCGCATCAACCACAAGCGCAACCGCTCCCGCGTCACGGTCGCGCTCAACAACCTGCAGCTGCTCGTCAAGTTCACGCTGCACGAGACGCTGATCGGCCTCAAGCAAGAGGAAGACAACGCGCGGCTCGGGCTCGAGAGCGTCAAGGCCGCGAACGAGGCCCGCCGGGTGCAGCAATCGGCCGAGCTCATCAGCGCGGAGGCCGAATACAAGCTCGCGAAGGACCGCCTCGACAACTGGAACGAGCAGCTGAAGCACGCGGTGATGCTCGCGCCGTCCTCCGGGCTCGTCGTCTACGGCCGCTACGACTGGGACGAACCGGTCTACGAGGGCATGGAGGTCCGCGAGCGCCAGGACATCGTGATCCTGCCCGACATCCGCAAGATGACGGCGGAGTTGCGCGTGCACGAGGCGCAGGTCGACAAGGTCGTCGTCGGCCAGCCCGCGGCGATCAAGGTGGACGCATTCCCCGGCCAGATCTTCGAGGGGCACGTCGCGTCGGTCTCGACGCTGCCCGTGCCGACCCGCCGCAGCCGCGAGGTCAAGGAATACAAGGTGCACGTCGCGCTCGACCGCGACAACTCGGACGGCACGGTGCGGCCGGGGATGAACGCGAGCGTGACCATCCAGGTCGGCGATCTCGAGGACGTGCTCTACATCCCGCTGCCGGCGCTCGAACGCCGGCGCGACCAGCACTACGTGTGGCTCGCGACGGACGAGGGTCCGGTCGCGACCCCGGTCGAGGTCGGCGGCAGCAACCTGACGCACGTCGCGCTCGCCGCCGGGATCGAAGAGGGCGACGAGATCCACCTCGTGCGACCGCCGGGCGCGATGTTGCCCGACGCGGAAGCGACCGGGGAGACCGACGAGGCGACGGACGACACGTCGGCCGCCAGCGACGGCGGGACCGAGAACGCCGGCCCGAACGGTGCTGGCTCCAACGGTGCTGGCTCGAACGGTGCTGGCTCGAATGGGGGCGGCTGAGCCCACGCGACGATGCTGCGCGGCAGTTTTCGAACGGCTCGGCTCGGAGTGAAGAGCCTGCTCATGCACCGGCTGCGGTCGTTCCTGACCGTGCTCGGGCTGCTGTTCGGTGTCGCGTCCGTGATCGCGATGCTCGCCGTTGGCGAAGGCGCGAGCTTCGCGGCGCTCGAGCAGCTCAAAGCGCTCGGCCCGACCAACCTCATGGTGCGGAGCCAACGGCCGCCCGAGACGGCCGAGACGATTTCGGGCAGCCGCTGGCAGACGTTCGCCTACGGGCTGACCTACGAGGACGCGACCCGTATCCGGACGCTCATCGACGATGCCAATCGCGTCGTCAGCGTGCGCGAGACGCCGCACAGCCTGCGCAAGGGTTACCGCTGGGCGAGCAGCATCGTCGTCGGCACCGAGGTCCCCTACCTCGACCTCATGAGCCTCGAGCTCGAGGAGGGGCGCTGGCTGTCGCCCGTCGACATCGACCGCTCGAAGAACGTCGCCGTGCTCGGCCATGGCCTGGCGGAGACGCTGTTCCCGATCGAGAACCCGATCGGCAGCACCGTGCAGGCGGGCATGACGCGCTTCACCGTCATCGGCATGCTCGCGGGCCTCGGCCGCGAGGCGAGCCCGGGCGGTGTGGCGCTCGACGACTGCATGTTCGTGCCGGTCTCGACCTCGCGCGCCCGTTTCGGCGATGAGATCCGCAAGCGCAGCATGGGCAGCGAGGAGCGGACCCGGGTCGAGTTGCACGAGATCAAGCTGCAGATGCCGACGACCGACGACGTGATCCCGACGTCGCTGTTGCTCGAGGACATGCTCGAGATCGGGCGCCGCGCGAAGGACGACGTGAAGCTGATCGTGCCGCTCGAGCTGCTGCGCCAACGCGAGGCCACGGCGCAGATCTTCAACATCGTGCTCGGCTCGATCGCGGTGATCTCACTGCTCGTCGGCGGCATCGGCATCATGAACGTCATGCTCGCGACCGTGACCGAGCGCACGCGTGAGATCGGTGTCCGCCGCGCGCTCGGCGCCCGGCGCAGCAACATCATCGCCCAGTTCCTCGTCGAGACGTCGGTGCTCAGCGCGTGCGGCGGCGTGCTCGGCGTCGCGCTCGGCCTGCTGATCCCGCAGATCATCTCGCACGTGAGCGGCAACCTCACGATCGTCCGCGTCGATCACGTGCTGCTCGCGTTCGGCATCTCGACCGCGGTCGGCGTCGGGTTCGGGGTCTACCCCGCGTGGCGCGCGGCGACGATGGACCCCGTCGAAGCGCTGCGCCACGAATAGGCTCAGCGACGCGGTCGTTCGCCGGCCCGCTCCCGCGCCGCCCGTTCCTCCAACAGCTGCTGGACGACCTGGCGTTCCTCGAAGCGCTGCCCGCCCCGCATCACCCACGAGACGATGTCGTCCGCCGTGTGGCGCCGTTCGTCGACGCCGGGACTGCGGACCTGTAGGTGGCCCTCGGCGTCGAACTCGAACGTGTATTCGTGTCCCCAGACGTCCCGCTCCGGCATCGAGTCATCGATCGCGAGCAGCTCCGCGTGACTCGGCCAACGGTCGTGAATGCCGTAGAACTCGTCCGCCGCGAAGGCCAGGCGCTGCACGTCGGCCGCCACCCGGGGGCCGCACACCTCCTGCTCGATTCAAGACTTCCAGGGATCGGCGAGCAGGAAGACGATCGGCGATCCGAGCACGACGATCGGCAGCAGGTCGCGGATCGTGTAGGCGATGCTCTGGCGGCGGCGCGGCATGCCGGGAACTTACGGCCGTCGCGCGGCGCGGTTCCGCGCAATCCGCGGGCGATCCAGGGTCAACGACCCGGACTCGCCGCGGCATCGGTCGCCGGGCCCAGCCCCGCGGCCGCGAGCGCGGCATCCGTCGGTTCGTACTCGAACGTCACGCTCGTGATCACCGGCGAGAAGATCCACGACAGCGGCGGCACGCCGTACCAGAAGTTCACCGACTCCGTCTCGACGAGCCGCAACTTCTTGGCGTCGGCCTTCTCGATGTGGTCCGTCGCGTCCTCGACCATCGCCTCGATCGTCGTGTCGCCGACCATCGGCACCAAGCCGACGAGGTGAACGCCGAGGTAGGTCGCCGTCATTACGAACACCGGCCGCCCGTCGGGGCCGACGTGCCCGTTGAATTCGCGGGCCGTGGAATACATCGAGCAGCTGCTCAGGGCGAACAGCAGCCCCAGGGGCAGGAGCAGGCGCAGGGGGTTCTTGGCCATGCCCGTGCCATCGGCAGTTCGAGGCGCGACACCTTAACCGCGGTCGGGATCCGCGCTCACGAGTCGATCAGCGCCTCGCGAAGGCGCGCCTGGGTCCTGGCTCGCATGCTCAGGAGTTCGCGCAGGATCGATCCGGCCTTGTGGCCCACGTTCGCCGCGAGCTGTTCGTAGGCCCCGATCAGCGCCCGATCGCGCTGGCGGTATCGCAAGACCTCGGCATCGAAGTCCGGTCCGGTCGGCTCGATCGTGGCGGCGGCTTGCAGTGCCGCTTCGGGCACCCGCTGCACGAAACATCGCAGCCGATCATCGCCGCTCGCGATCAGGCGCGCGATGGCCGCGAACTGCTCGGCTTCGCGGTCGCGAAGGAACTCCAGCAGGGCGCGGTAGCGGTGTTCGGCGCACTCTTGTCGGGCGCGCGCGAACCGGACGCAGCATCGGCGATGCAGGTCCTGCACCCAGACGAGCAGATCGTGGATCGAACGGAAGGATTGCATGACGGAACGTTGGTTGAGAGTGAGTGGGCGCGAGGGCTCGACGACCGCGAAAGAGCTGTCTCGCGGACGCGGGCCCTTCCCCGGGCGAAGCCTGCGGATCATCGCGTTCTGCTCGGCAACTGTTGTGCCGACAACGCCGACGATCGATCCGTTGGATCAGATCGGCAGTTTGGCTGCCGGCGCTCGGAAGCGCGGCTTCTCACCGGCATCCGGCCCTCCGATCAGCGCGACTGCGACGGGCGCTCGGTGTTCCCAATAGGTCACTTCGACGCGATCAGGCGATCGAGCGTCTCGATGTGCTGGCGCTGTGCCGGAACGAACTCGGATTCGATTCGATGGCGGCAGACTTCCGGCAGCTCACCGGTCCGCAGGGCATCCTCGTAGTCGGCCAGGCCCGCGCGCTCGCCTTCGCGCAACGCGGTCAACGCGACCTTCATGCCCAGCAGCTTGGCCCCGCCCTCGACGGCGCGGGCGAAACCGCCCCACACGCCGGAACTCGTCGTCGGATCCTGGCCGTGCGCAGACACTTGCTCGGCGAGGAACTTGATCGCGCGGCCATGATCATCCTGCAGCGGCCCGAGAATCCGCGCGACGGATTCATCGGCGGCTTCCAGCGCCTGGGCATAGGTCTCAGCGGCAGCGATCTCTCCGCGCAACAGGCGTCGTAGCTCGTTCGCAACGGCAACGGTGTTCTTGGTCGTGGAAGTCATACCCCTCCACGCGCAACAAGCATGCCAGTTGGAGGGGATACGGCGCCCGACTCGACCACTCGTGATCCCCTACGCGTGGGTTCAACCGCCGAACAACCCGACGTTGCCGAGGATGCCGACGAGGAAGTTGACGAGCAGCACGACGATCAACCCGGTGGCGATCCAGAGGATCATCAAGGTCTGTCGCACGCTCGGATCCTGCGCCGTCCGGTACTCCTCGAGGTCCTTGGGCAGGCGGCCGAACATCTCGCGGCACCAGAGGATCCCCAGCACCAGGAGGATCGCGTTTACGACAATGCCGAAGTCGAGGAACATCCTGGCTACCGCCGGTCAAACGCTACGCGCGGCGACCGTCGACTCGGCGGAACGGACTGCGAAGTGCAAGAGCACCTGGACCACGAGCGTGGCCGTGAGTCTCGAGCGTTCTCCGTGATCACGATTCGCCCCCACCGCGCTACCACCCGAAGTTCTTCAGCTCCGGGAACTCACGCAGCGCGTCCACCTGTTCGCCGCCGAGCGCCTTCACCGCGGCCTGCAGCCACTTCTTCGCTGCGGCGTCCTGTTCCTTCTTCAACGCGGCATCGACGGCGCCCGCGAGCGCGGTCTCGCGGCGCGTGGCGACGGCCCACGCACCCGCGGCGCGGATGCGCGGCGTGTCGGAGGTCAGCGCGGCTTCGAGTCCCTCGGCCACGGCCTTCTTGTCCTCGAGACTCGCGATCGCGAGCGTGGCCTGGATGCGCAGGTCGACTTCGTCGTAGTCGGCGATGACGAACGGCAGCAACTTGACGACCTTGCTGTTGTTCGGCCCGCACTGCACGGCCGCCTGCAGGATCGCGCCCTTGACGGCCTTGTTGTCCTCCTTGCGCCAGCGACCCATGATCGTCGACGTCGAACGCTTCTCGCCGAGGTCGCCGAGCGTGCGGATCGCGGCGAGGCGCACATCCTTCTTCTCGTCCTCGAGCACGCACTTCACGACGCTCCACCAGCTGCGCGCGGCGTGGCGGCTGATGTACGCGAGGATCGTGATCTTGCTCGACTCGGTCGTGTCGTGCGCTTCGAGCAGGCGCTCGACGAACTGCTTCGCCTGCCGGCTCTCGCTGCGCACGATGATCGGCAGCTTCTCGTTGGCCTCGTAGAAGCCGCCGAAGCCCTTCTTGATCTCCTTGAGGATCGCCTTGATCTCCGCCGGGGTCGGCGGCGGCGCCTGGGCCTGCTCTTCTTTCTCGATCTCGGCCGCGAGCTTGCGCGGCGCGCGGTAGCGATCGGTCGGCGTCCACTCGAACGCCGCGTCGACCTTACGGATGCCCTCGACCCACATCCATTCGAGCTCACCCGCCGCGATGTAGTACGGCACGGCCCAGACGAGCGTCCCGTCCGGCAGGAACACGCAGTGCTGCGGCGCGACCATCCACGTCGACTCGTCGCCCTTCAGCAGGTCGATCCGCACGCGCTTCTCGAGCTCACGCTGTTCGGGGGTGCCGTGCGGCGAACAGAACAGGTTGATCGTGTGCTTGCTCAGCTCGACGAGCTTCGGGTCGCTGTAGTGCTCCGCGATGATGACGTCGCAGACGCGCTCGCCCTTCATGCTGAAGCACGCCATGATCGGCTTGTTCTCGGCCTTGCTGCGCGCGAGAGCCGCCTCGAAGTCCGTCTCCCATGCGATGCGGCCCTGAGCGGCCAGCGGTGCCGAGCCACCGCCGATCAGGGCGGCGACGACCAGCAGAGCAGCGGCAGCGCGGGGCCGCGAATGGTTGGCTTGGGGCATGCAGTTCTCCTCGTCCACGAAGACGGGACCATGCTAACCGCAAACGCGAATGCCTGCCCGCCGGTTCGGTAACGACGGGCGATCGGAGCCACTATTCCCGTTCTTGTGCCAAGATCCGGCTGGCTCCAGGACCTCGCCTACTCCCGGTTGCGGCCGCGCTTCTTCTTCGACGTGCCCGCGGTCGTGCCCACCAGGCCGAGCTGCTCGACGAGGATCGCCCACGAACTTTCGCAGAACTTGGCCTCCGGGTAATCGATCCCGCCGCCCTCGTCGACGTTCATGATCGCCGTCGGCGGTTCGGTGACGTGCCCGAGCGTCCCGAGGTGGCCGACCTCGTGCGCGAGCGTCAATGCCATCGAGCCCGCGTAGCCGTTGATCAACGCCCGGATCAGCTCGCTGCGCCGATCCTTCTCCAGGTCGTCGCCGAAGCGGTAGCTGCCGTCGAGGAACTCGCGATCGGCGGCCGAGACCGCCGGCTCGAGCGCGTGCGACTGGAAGATCGTGCGCCGGATGAACGCCGTGTAGACGCGACAGAACGTCCCGAACGCCTCACCCCCCGCGCCCTCGTGGTCGCCGCCGAACCGCGCGGGCCACAGTCGCTGGCGCTTCTTCTTGCGCGCCTTCGGATCGGCGTAGACGCCGAAGCAGATGTTCAGACTCTTGCCCGGCACCGCGCTGCCGTCCTTCTTGCGACCGAACTTGGTCGACGTGATCGCGAGCACGCGCGCGAAGATCTCCTCCTTCACGAGGTGGTCGACGATCGGCGACTTGCCGCCCGTCGACAGGCCCAGCTGCACGAGGTCCTCGGTTGCCGTGGCGTACCCGCCGTCGTCGGCCCACTCGCAGATGACCCACTGCGCGCCCTCGTCGAGCCCGAACCGCCGCGTCCTCCAGGTGCCGAACGGCACCCCGATGCCGGCCTGCGGCACGGCGCGCTCGGGCACGACCTCGCCGCCGACTGCTGTGCCCTTCTGCTCACGCGGCACGATGCGCGGCGCGTACGGCCGCAGCACCGAGTCCTCGTCGACGAGCCAGATGCCGACGGGAGCGAGGAACGCCTTGCTGTCCTGGTCCCACGGCAACCGCCCGCGCACACCCTCGATCGCGCTGCCCTGCAGCGCCGCCGTGACCGCCGCGGCATCACGACCGTTCGCGGCGTCGAACGCGCGCGCCAACGCAGTGACCGCCTCGAAGCCCTCGGCGGCGCCGAACCCCGGCGTGCCGAAGTCGCGCTCGTAGACCTCGCGCAGTTCGGACTCCGTCGCCGACTGCGCCGGGGACGTGCCGTGCACCACGAACGTCGCCCGCTTCTTCGCCTCGGGCAGGAGCGCCGAGCTCCACGCGCGCGGCGTGAGAACCATCGGGATCGGGTCGTCGCCGATGTGCGCGGCGAGAAAGCTCTGCACATCGGCCGGCGGCACGTCGAACACGAGCACCTCGGGCCGCGATTCGGTCCACGTCTTGCTGAACTTGCGCGGCGACGTCCGCACGTCGATGTCCCACAGCAGGCGGGTCGGCGCGGTCAGAGTCTCGCCGAACGTCTTCGCGAACGTGCGGTCGGGGCGCTTGCGACCCCGCACGAGTCCGACCTTGGTCATGCACAGCCGCTCGGCGAGCAGCGCGTCGATCGCGCCCATCATCGCGGGCACCGGGATCGCGTAGCGCGGCATCGGCAGTTCACCCGCCGCCTTGGCTGCGGCCCTTGCGATCCCGGCCTCGAGCGGCGGCAGCAGCGCGTGCACGCCGGCCGCCTGCAGCTTCTCGACCGCCGCTGCGACAGCCGCCGCCGACTCGGCCGGCTCCACGACCAGTTCGACCTTTGCGCCGTCGACGCCCCCCGCACGGTTGATCGCGGTCACGGCGAACGTCGCCCCACGACCGTAGGCGAGCTCCGGCTGGCCACGCTCGAGGCGCGCGATGACACCGAGCTTCAGGGGTTCCTGCGGCGGCAGGGCCAGGGCGGACAGAGCGACGATGACGGTCAGCATGGCGAGGATCAGGGCCGTTCGCGGGGGCGGCGAGTCGGGGCCCCAAACGATCGCTGGCGCGCGGCCTAGCGTCAAGCGCGCTCGATCCGGCGCAGCCGCCGTACGTTCGGTTTATCGTGGGAATTCCCGTGCGATTTCGCGCCGTCCGACGAGGTCGGGATACGACCGCCGCGCAACCCCCGTGACGCCCCCCACCGAATCCTCCTTCGACACGTCGCCCGACGACGATCTCGACCGGCTCGCCGACGCCGTCGAGGCCTACATCGACCGCGCCGAGAACCCGGCGGAGCGCGAGTCGGTGGACGACTATCTCGAGCAGAACGAACGGATCCGCGACCTGCTCGAGCCGATGCTCGACGATCGCCCGGGCACGGCCGGCGAGGGCGACGCCGCCGACGAGCGCCGACTCGGGGACTATCGCCTCGGTCGCGAGCTCGGACGGGGCGGCATGGGCATCGTCTACGAAGCGGTCGAGCAGTCGCTCGGTCGCCGCATCGCGCTCAAGGTCCTGTCGCCCTCGCTCACGCTGTCCCGGCGCCAGGTCGAACGCTTCCGCCGTGAGGCCGCCGCGGCGGCCAAACTCGTGCACAGAGACATCGTCCGGATCCACGCGGTCGGCGAGCACGACGGCACGCACTTCATCGCGATGGAGCTCGTCGAGGGCAAGAGCCTGCGCGTCGTCATGGACGAGGTGAAGGCCCGCGTCCGCGGCGACGCGTCACGCCTCGGCAGCCGCGACGTGCTCGTCACGACGCGCTTCCACGAGTCGGGCGCGGCAGCGAAGACGGCGACCGCGGCGAGCGGCACCGCGGGTCAGAACTACTTCGACCAGATCGCCGAACTCACGGCCCGCATCGCCGAGGCGCTCGCATACTCGCACGACCGCGGCGTCGTGCACCGTGACATCAAGCCGCAGAACGTGCTCATCTCGGAGACGGGCCAGGTGTGCGTCGTCGACTTCGGCCTCGCGAAGGACCTCGAGGCCGCGAGCCTCTCCCACACGGGCGAGTTCGCCGGCACGCCGCAGTACGTGAGCCCGGAGCAGGTCGAGGCCGGTCGCGCGCCGATCGACGGTCGCAGCGACGTGTTCTCGCTCGGCGTCGTGCTCTACGAGCTGCTGACCTTGTCCGCGCCGTTCTCCGGCAGCACGACGCGGCAGGTGATGAACGCGATCGCGACCCACGAGCCGCCGGCGCTGCGCTCCCGCAGCCCCAACGTGCCGCGCGACCTCGAGACGATCGCGCTCAAGAGCCTCGAGAAGGACCCGCGCCGACGCTACTCCGCGCAGGAACTCGCGGAAGACCTGCGGCGCTATCTCGCGCGCGAACCCATCGCCGCACGACCGATCTCGCCGCTGTTCAAGGCGCTGCGCTTCGCCCGCCGCAAGCCCGCGGCGACCCTGGCCGGCGTCTTCGCGTTCCTGCTCCTCGTCGTGACGCCGCTCGCGGCGATGGTTCACTTCAAGAACGCGCGCGACGAGCTCGCCGCGGAGAAGCAGCGGACCCAGGAACAGCACGAGCTCGCGCAGCGCTTCCTCACCCAGGCGCGCTCCGCGGTGCGGCGACTCTACACCCGCGTCGCCGAGTACGAGCTCGAGGCGCTGCCACACACCGAACCGCTGCGGATCCAGCTGCTCGAGGACGCGACGGAGCTCAGCGATCAGTTCGTCGAGATCGCGGCCGACGACCCGATGCTGCTCTACGAGGCGGCCCGAGCGCGCGGCTCGCTCGCCAAGATGCAGCAGTCGCTGGCGCAGCCCGAGGGTGCTCTGGCCTCGCTGAGTGAGGCGATCGAGTTGATGCGCACCGGGTTCCCCGACAACCGCCTCCCGATCATCGCGACGATCGACCTCGCCGTGATGCACGAATCACGCGCCCAGGCCCTGCTCGACCTGCGGCGCTTCGACGAGGCGATGCCGGACATCGAGCGCGCCGAGTCCCTGCTCGGCGCGTTGCAGCGCACGAAGCTGTCGGCGCAACGCTGGCGCGACGCCCGCTCGGCGCGCGCCATGCTGCTCGACGCCCGTCGGCGCCATGCGATGCGCATCCAGCCGACGGCGGAAGCGCAGGAGTACACCGAACGCGCGACCGCGATCTGGCGCGAACTCGCCCTCGAGGACCCGGAGGACGTCGAGTCGACCCGACTCTACGTGCTCAGCCGCACCAACCTGGCGTCGATCCTGCTGGGCCGCGGCCGCCTGATCGCGGCGCGCGATCACTTCCTCGGCGCCAAAGAGCTGCTCGACCAACTCCTCACGGAGCGCCCCGGCTTCCCGCCGTACCTCTTCCGCCTCGCGCGTGTGCACCTCGGGCTCGCCGACGTGAGCCGCCGGCTCGGGGTCCAGGACCAGAGCCGCGATCACCGCGAGGCCGGCCTGCGCATCCTGCGCGACCTCTGCGACAAGTTCCCGAACACGCCGTTCTACCGCCGCGACCTGCTGCACCTCGAGCTCGTGCAGGCCATGCAGCAGTCGGCGAAGAACAAGACCGTGCCGGCGGCCGCGAAGGCGATCGCGCGCCTGCTCCCGATCGCCGAGGACCTCGCGTCGCGGCCCGGCGCCCAGCCCGACGACATGTTCAACCTCGCGACGGCGCACAAGGTGCGCGCCCAGGTCGAGTACATGAAGGTCGCGCGCGACGTCGACGTGCTCGAGCACCACTTCGCGGCCGGCATGAAGGTCCTGCGCCAGCTGATCGAGCAGTGGCCGGACGTGCCGCGCTATCGCACGGCGCTCGGCGGTCTGCTCAGCAACCGCGCGAACTGGTTGCTGCGCTTCTCCGGTCGCCCGCCGGCCGAGGCGTTCGAGATGCTCGACGAGGCCATCGAGCTGCAGACGACGGCGCTGAACCAGTCGCCCAACAACGAGACGGCCCGCAGTTATCTGGCCGTGCACTACAACCTGCTCGCGCAGACCGCGGCGCGGATGAAGAGCCCCGAACTGCTCGAGCGCGCCGCGATCGGCACGGTCGAGCTCGCGCCGATGGATCGCAGCCGCCTGTTGCAGGGCGTGCGCTTCCTCATCACCGCGATCGGCCTGCTCGACGAAGCCGAAGCCGAGCAGCGCGGCGCGACGATGCGCGATCTGGCGTGCGGTTGGATCGATGCCGCCCTGCCCCACGACCGCGACGAGGCCCTGCACCTGCTCGAGCGCCCCGATCTCGCGGCACTGCGGGACCACCCGAAGTTCCGGGAGCTCCGCGCCCGCTTCGAACGATGACGGCGGCGGTGTTTGACGCCGCACCCCGCGCGGCCTCCAATGCCGCCATGAGCTCCGGCTCCGCCGATACCCTGCAACTGCTGCGTCGCTGGCACGGTGGCGACCGTTCGGCGCTCGACGAGCTCATCCGCGACAACCTGCCGTGGATCCACGCCTACGTGCGCAAGAAGCTCGCCGGCCGTTTGCGCGACAAGGTCGAGTCCGTCGACCTCGTGCAGGACGCGATGGTCCAGGTGATGGAGCTCGGACCGCGGTTCGAGATCGCCGACCGCGAACACTTCCGCGCCCTGGTCGCGCGCATCATCGCGAGCGACATCGTCGACGGTCAGCGCTGGCTGCGGCGACAGCGCCGCGACGCCGACCTCGAACGACCGATCGGTTCGGACAGCATCCTGCACCTCGACCCGCCCGACCGCGACGTGACGCGGCCGAGCCAGGTGATGGACCGTGAAGAACGCCGTGAATGGGTCCGCCTCGCGATCGACCTGCTCGACGAGGAGGACCAGCGCGTGATCCACATGCGGCTGTGGGACAAGGTGCCGTTCAAGGAGCTGGGCGAGCTGCTCGGGATCAGCGAGAACGCGGCGCGGATGCGGCACAGCCGGGCGTTGAAGCGGCTCGCGGAGCAGGTCCACGCGCTGCGGCGCGGCGACGTCACGTCCGACCTGGATCGCCTGGCCTAGCCGGTCCAACGCCGGTCCAACGCTGGCCGGTCCAACAGGGCTGGCCCCCCGGGCCGTTCGCGGCGGCCGGTTGCCCGCGCCAGCAGATCGCTCTACTCTGCCGTGAACTTTGCGTCGCCAAGTCAGGCGACGTCGACCCGACTCGCAGGACTCAGCATGCTCGGATCCGCCGCGCTCTCGCTCCTCGCCTCGACCCCGCTGGCGGCACCCCGGCCGCAGGAGCCCACGGCCGAGGTCGTCCACGTTCGGCTCGCGGATGGGGCCGCCGCGCGGCTACGGGAGCTCGCGGACCGGCGCCGCACGCTCGGGCTGCCGCCGAAGACTCGCGTCCGCCGCGCGGATTGGCGCGCGGACGAGCTCGCCGCGATGCGGGCGGTCGAACGCGGGTTGCAGAGCTACGGCGGCGGCCGGACCGGCGCGGCTGCCGGGGCTGGCCCGCAGCAGTCGTTCCGCTCCGCGTCGCGGCGGGACCCGACCGGCGGCGAAGCGTTGCTCGGACTCGCGGCGACCACGCCAGATCCCGTGCTCGCCACGTTCGCGATCGCGAGCATCGGCGAGCGCGCCGGGTTGACCGCCGACCCAGACCGGCTCGCGAACCTGTTGTTCGCCCTGCTCGACCGCGAGGAGGCCGTCGCGCAGCCGGCGTTCGAGCGGCTCGTGTGGCTGCTCGATGCGCACCCGGATGCGGGCGGTCTCGCACCACGCATCGAAGCGATGGCCGACGCGCTCGGCGCGCCGGGCAACCGCGCGGTGAAACTCGGCAACTGGCAGGCCGGGTCGGTGACCGCGCCGACGCGGACGAGCGTCCTGCCGATCCGCAGTCCGCACGACGCCGCGTCCCGGACACTCGCGCTGGCGTCGGTCTTCGGCGACCCGGAGCGGATGCTCGCCATCACGCGCAGCCCGCTGCCCGGCAACTTCAAGTTGACCTGCCACCTGCTGGGCGCACCGCGCACGAACGCCGAAGTCGCCACGCGGATGTTCGGCTGGTACTCGCGCGGCCTGGAGAAGTGGCCGCCGCCCGCGCCGGAGGGCCTCAACGACTGGCGGCGCGGCGTGATCGCCACGCTCGTGGCCGTTCTGCCGCAGTTGCCGGAAGGCAGGTTCGACTGGTATCGCGCGAACCTCGCCGCGTCGGAGTACGAGGCCGCGACCGCAGTCGCGGCGCGGCATCGGCTCGAACGCCTCGCCGCCGACCGGAATCAACCGTTCGCGATCGACGATCTCCGGCTCGAGAACTACGGCGCGCTGGATCTCCTGCGCATGTGGCGCGCCCTCGGCAACCCCGCGGGGTGCGACCTGACCGGTGCCGTCGCCGCTGCTCCGCGGCAGGCGAAAGACACCGATCGCCGCGGCTACCTCGGGATGGTTCTGCGCTCTGCGCCACGACCGCCGGCGCGCGCTCGGGCGCGTGCGATCGCCACGTTGGAACGGCTGTGGCGCGGCGCCGATCACGCCACCGCGCACGCGGCCGCGCTCTGCGCGGCCAGCCTGGGGACGCCCGGGACCGAAGCGCTGACCGAATGGGTCCGCACGACGATCGGCGAGCGCCGAGGTCGCGTCGGCATCGCCTGGGAAGTCGCGATCGAGTTGGATCTGCCGGTGCCCGAAGGCAACGAGAAGGACGCGATGCAGCACCGTCTCCGCGAGCTGCACGCCGCGATGCTCACTGCGGTGGCCCGTTCGCCGGCGAGCGGCAAAGAACTGCGCAACCAGCTGGCGAGGGTCTTCCCCGAACGCGGCGGCGAACTGCGCAGCCTGCTGCTCGCGGCCCGCCGACTGCCGAACTGGCCGAACGACCTCACTATTCGCATCGCACAGCACACGACCCACGCCAACCCGTGGACTCGCCGCGCCGCCTACCTCGCGCTCGCGAGCCGCCCGCGCGACACGTGCCGCGTCGCAGAGCTGGCGGACGAAGCCGCGTTCGACGCCAACCCCGTCGTCCGGGGGTTGCGTACCGTACCTGGCACAGACACCAACCCCTTCAGGCGAGGCGTTCGGCGATCCAGATGACGCGGCGGGGGCCCTTGTCGCGGCGGGCTCGCACGAACTTGCGGGTGACGTCGAAGCCGGTGCGTTGGAGGCGGCGTTCGAAGCGTGGGTGCTCGGCCGAGGACCAGATCGCGAGCACGCCGCCGCTCTTCAGCGCGGCGCGCACGCGCGGCAGGCCGCGCTGGCTGTAGAGGCTCTGGTTGCCCGGCCGCAGCAACGCTTCGGGGCCATTGTCGACGTCGAGCAGGATCACGTCGTAGGTGCTGACCCGGTCCTTGACGACGTCGATCACGTCCGCGACGACGAGCTCGGTGCGCGGATCGTCCAGCGGATGGCCGTTGAACTCCGCGAACCAGTCGCGGTGCCACTGCACCATCTCGGGCACGAGCTCGGCGACGTCGACCTTGGTGTCCGGCCCGACCAACGCCAGCGTGCGCGCCAGCGAGTAGCCCATGCCGAGACCGCCGACGAGCACGCGCTTCGCGTTCGCCTTCCCACGCCGTTCGATCGCGAGCTCCGCGAGCACTTCCTCGGAACCGAACACGCGCGTGCTCATGAGCTCGGTGTTGCCGGCGAAGACGAAGTAGTCGCGGTCGTGGCGGTAGCAGCGAAGTTCGCCACCATCCTGCACCTGCGCGGTGCCGACCAACTCGCGTGCGATCATCCGCGCAACTTAGCGGGTCTTGCCCGGAGCTTCACCGACGTACGGTACCCGGTTCGATCTGCCGGCGCGAACCGCCTCCGCCGGCACACCACGCCGTCAGCGCGGCCGATTGCCGTCCGCCGTGCGGCAGCCGCGCGCACTGTACGTCTTGTACCGCTGACCGCCCTCCCACGCGCCGTAGGTCCGCAGCGCGACCGGGCTCGCGGGGTTGGTCGGATCCCCTGCCTTGACCGGCACGAAGTACTCCGCGCCGCCGCGGTAGCCGATCCCGAACGCCGCGTCGCCGCCCTGCTCCTGCCGCGGCCAATCCGCGTTGGTCGCGGTACCGAGCTCACCGAGCCGCCCATCACCGTGCGAGCCGACGAACGCGCGCCCCTTCGGATGCCCGAGCGTGACGACGCGCTCCCACAGGCTGCCGGCGAGATCCATGACCCGGTAGAACGACGCGCCGAACGGCGCGCGCGTCGCCTCGGTGAGGTCACGCTCGGCCGCGGGCGTTGCGTTCTCGAGGTCACGCGTCGGCGTCACCCTGCGGTCGAGATCCGCGAGCGCGGCGGTGCCCCACGGATAGTCGAGCGGCACGGGCCGTCGCGGACCGTGCGCCGCCTTCTCGAACTCGAGCTCCGTCATCGGCCGCAACGCGAGCCAGTCCATGAGCGCGGCGGTGTCGTCCCACGAGACGAAGTTGCACGGCCGGGTCGGCGCATCCGCCCGCCAACCAGCCTCGGTCCGGATGATCGAGCACGTCGCGGTCTCCTTCCCCTGCAGCTCGATCGGACCGCGCGCGGCCTGCCAGTCCCCGGGCAGCGCCGACAGGAAGCGCGCGTAGAGCCCCTGCGACAGTTCGCGCCGCATGACGTAGAACGCGCGCGTTCCTTTCGGCCACGCAGCCGGCACGGGCCCGGCACCATCACCGCGATACTGACCCCGGCGGTAGCGCAGTTCGCCAGCACCCTCGCCGACCGCGAGCTCCGCCTCGCTCTCGATCCGAACCGGGCCGACGGACTGGCCGTCGTCACCGACCGTGTGCAGCGCACCGAACTGCAGCGCGATCGGATCGTCGTCCCCGGCCTCGAACGGCCCCGCGGGCACGAACACCATCCCGACCGCCCACGCGGTCACCGGCTCCGGCGCCGCCTCGGCGAGCGCGACGGTCACGCGCCATTCGACGTCCGCCGACCCTTCGAACGCGACCGTCGGCTCCACGAACACGCCGCGGCCATCGGCGGAGGCGATCACCCGACCCGGCCGGTCACCCTCCGCCCGGTGGCCGTGCGTCGCGACCCGCACCGTCGGCGCCCGCGCGTCCGGCCCCCGCAACACGATCCACGCGGCATCGTGGTTCCGCGCCGTGCAGAACGCGTTCGGCCATCGGACGGTGAACGTCACGCGGTCGCGCCCCTCTCCCGCCACCCGCAGATCGGCGACCTGCGGTTCGTGATTCAACCCCTCGGACGCGATCGAATTCCCGTCCTGGGCGACGATTTCGGCGGTTGCTGCGGCTACGAGGAGAACGGCGGCGGTGACGCGGTGCAGGTGCAGATGCAAACGGCGCATGCGGCGGCCTACGTGCGACCCGCCGGCGCTGCGGGTTCGGCTTCACCAGAAATGTTCCCGAACGACTTCTCCGCCACCGGACGTCCGTTCCCGGAGTATTGGTGCCGAGAACTCGCAGGTCCCGAGGGCGGGTCTTTCGCGCCGCGGGCCTGGACTGGACGCACCCGCTCTCGTTTGATCCTGCCAACCCACCGATGACGACGTGCAACCAGTGTGGCTTCGAATCCGAGCAGAGCTTCCAGTTCTGTCCGAAGTGCGGCACACAGCAGGTCGAGGCGCAAGACGGCAGCCTCGTTGGCCGGACCCTCAACGGCAAGTATCGTATCGTCGAGGAGGTCGGCGCGGGCAGCATGGGGACGGTGTTCCGCGCCGAACACGTCACGCTGAAGAAGCGCGTCGCGATCAAGATCCTGCACCGTGACCTGCAGGTGAACGACGAGGTCCTGAAGCGCTTCCAGCGCGAGGGCATCGCGGCCGGTCAGGTCAACCACCCGAACGCGATCCAGATCTTCGACTTCGATCACACCGAGGACGGCAAGTTCTTCCTCGCGATGGAGTTCGTCGAGGGTCAGGACCTCAAGACGATGCTCCTCGGTGAGGGGTCGCTCAAGCCGGACCAGGCGATGCACCTGATCCGACAGCTCCTGAGCACGCTGACCGAAGCGCACACGCACGGCATCGTGCACCGCGACCTCAAGCCCGAGAACCTCATGGTCACGCGCGGCGCGTCGGGCCAGCTCAACCTCAAGGTCCTCGACTTCGGCCTGTCCAAGCTCGTCGACCGCCCGATGGAGGCGAGCCTGATGACGCAGACGGGTCGCGTCATGGGCACGCCGCTCTACATGGCGCCGGAGCAGTGGCAGGGCGAGGACGCGGACACGCGCACCGACCTCTACTCGTCGGCGCTGATCCTGTTCGAGATGCTCGCGGGGAAGCAGCCGTTCAAGGGCAAGAACCTCACGGAGACGCTCGTTCGGAGCACGACCGAGGCGCCGCCGTCGCTCGTCGACACCGCGACCGACATCGACCTGCCCGACGACATCGATGAGGTGATCCAGAAGGCGCTCGCCAAAGAGCGGGACGAGCGCTACCAGACGGCGCAGGAGATGCTCGCGGCGCTCGAGGAGGTCGACCTCGAGGGCTCCGCGCAGGAGATCGTCCGGCCGCGTCGCGCGCGGTCGACGAAGCGCTCGGGTCGCTCGCGGCAGAGCAAGGCGGACAACGCGACCAATCGGACGCCCCTGCTGGTCGGCGGCGGCGTTGGCATCGCGGCGCTCGCGGCGGTGCTGTTCTTCGCGTTCGGCAGCGACAGCTCGAGTGCTGGCGAGAGCGCCACCGCGATGCTCGTGCGGGACAAGCCGCCCACGGCGCGCTCGGCCGAAGAAGATCAATACGTGCGACTGCTGGATGGCGCCGAAGCGGCGCTGCGTCGCGGTGACCCGGATATGGCGCTGCGCACGGTCAACGACGCGCTCGCGCTGCCGAGCAAGGACCCCGAGGGGCTCGTGATCCGGGCCCGGGCCTCGCAGTTGCGCGGCGACCGCGACACGGCGCTCGCTGACTTCCAGGAAGCGCTCGATCAGTTCCCGAGCTACGCGATCGCCGAGTCGGGCATCGGCTGGCTGCAGCTGGAGAGCAACGACCTCGACGACGCCGAGAAGCGCTTCGCGGCCGCACTCGGCCACGACGCTGGCTGCAGCGACGCCATCGCCGGGCAGGGCGCCCTGCTCGTGGCCCGCGGCGACGCCGCGGGCGCCAGGACCTTGCTCGAAAACGCCGACGCCGCCGACAGTTCGCTCGTGCAGCTGCAACTCGGCCGCGCCCTGCTCGAGCTCGACGACGCGGAGGCCGCGCGCGCGGCGTTCGTCGCGGCCAAACGACTGGACGGGTCGATGTGGCGCGCGTTCGTCGGCCTCGGCGACGCGCTGACGCTGCTCGACGACCTCGCGGGCGCCGAACGGCAGTACCGCGACGCGGCCCGGATCGCGCCCTCCAACTTCGCCGCCCCGCGGCTGCGGATCGTCGAGCTCAACCTCGCGCGCGAGCAGTTCGGCGCCGCCGCGCGCGCGGCGGACGAACTGGCCTCGACCGACGTCGACACGAGCACGCTCTCGCTGCTGCGCGGGCTCGCCGCCGCGGGCGAAGGTGACAACGGCGTCGCGATCGAGCACCTCGCCGCCGCGCTCGCGAGCGCGGATGCCGCGACCCCGCCCGCGCAGACCGCGCGGATCCACGAACTGCTCGGCGCCCTGCACCTCGCGGCCGAACAATGGGAGCGCGCCGCGGAGCACTGCGCCGCGGCCTGCGACGGGTTCGAGTCCCCCACCGCCTACCGCAACTGGGGCCTCGCGATGTTCCAGCTCGAGAACTACGCCCAGGCCGCCGTGCGTCTCGACCACGCGACCGAACTCGACAACGAAGACACGGTGGCGCACCTCAACGCCGGCATCGTCTACATGACGTATCTCAACCGGCCCGAACGCGCCGTCGAACACTTCCGCGCGTTCCGCCGCGCCGGCGGCCGCGACGATCGCGTCGACGCCTGGATCGAGCGGCTCAAGCAGTAGCAGCAGCTACCGCGGGAACTCGTAGCCGAGGAACTCGCGCTCGAACGCCGCGGCCTTCTCGGTATCGGTGAGCAGCTCGCGCACCACCGTGCCCTCGGTCGATTCGCCGGCCAGCACCTTCTGCAGGTAGTCGCGGAACGGCGCCGCGCTGCCGTCCTCCTGCGTACGCGTCGTTTCGCAGTACCGGATCAGGTAGCAGAACAGCATGCTGAGCTGCATGAAGCGCAGGTGGGCGCCGGTCGCATCGCCGTAGTTGGCCGTCGTTTCCGACAGGAGCTGCCGGAGCGGCAGCAGCCGCCCCTCTCGCCGCAGCGCCTCGAATTGGTCCAGGTGATAGTAGTAGTCCCAGAACAACGTGATGTAGGCGGCGAGCCCCTCGTCGATCCAGTCCGGAATCGTCGTGCGCGGATAGGCGCTGGCGAGCCATTGGTTCACCGAACTGTGCGTGACCTGCATGCGCGTCCACTGCGGATTCGGGTGGAACAGCGCCGCGACCGCCTGTTCGGGCTGCGGCGAGTAGAAGCTCCCGTACATCGACGATCGCTCGTCGGCGTTGTTGGCGTTGGCGTAGTTGTTGTACGCCGTCGCGTCGGGAAACAGCAGCACCTTGTGCCGGCTCCGCGGCACGTAATCGATTCCGAGCGTCTTGTTGAAGTCGACGAGGCGGGCTTCGAGCCCGAGCGCGAGGTCGCGGCCATAGCCATAGCCCGCGAGAGTGCGGACCTCGAAGTTCTCGGACGTCGCGATCCACGGAGCGTCCCACGTCTTCTCGACGTGGATGTCGATCGCGTCGACGACCTTCTGCACTTTGCCGCCGGCCGCCGCGAACGCCCTGAGGAGCAGCGCGGCATCCGCGCGCGACCGCGCCTGTGCGACAGCGTCCGCCGAGAACCCGGCGACCGACAGGACCAGCGCGACGAGCAGACTTCGCTTCATGCCGTCGATCGTAACCCGTCCGCCGGGCTACGGGGCAGTGGATTCAGGACTGGGGATTGCTGCCCGACTCACCCTCGAGCCCGGCATGCGGGTTCGACTGCCGCGCGTGCTCCTGCAAATCGACGATCTCGTCGTGCTCGTCGACGATCTCCTCGCCGAGCATCGCCTCGAGCACGTCCTCGAGGGTCACGATGCCCTCGAACGCGCCGTACTCGTCGACGACCCCGACGAGGTGACGCCGGCGCCGCAGGAACAGCCGCAGCAGCTCGTGCGCGGCCATCGTCTCCGGCACGTTCTCGAGCGGCTTCTTGAGCTCCGCGAGGGTCGCGATCTCGCGGCCGCTGACCGCGGCGTCGAACACCTCGCGGCGGTAGACCACGCCGATCACCTGATCCGTGTCGTCGGCCGCGTGCAGCGGCACCCGACTGTGGACCCAGCGATCCGTGCGCGCGATCGCGTCCTGCAGCGGCATCGACTCCGGCAGCATCTCGACGACCCGGCGCGGTGTCATGATCTCGCGCACGCGCACCTGGTCGAGCGTCAGGGCATTCCGCACCCACTCGTGCTCCTCGCGGCGGACCTGACCGTGACGGCGCGCCAGCTGCGAGAACACGACCACCTCGTCCTCGCTCGGCCCGACCGGCCCCTTGCCGCCCGTGAGCCAGCGCATCGCGGCGCGCGTCGGGCGCGCGATCGGCCACGCGAACCAGGTCAGCAGCTGCAGCGGCCACGCGAGACTCGGACCGAAGCTCGCGGCGAGCCGCACACCGAGGCTCTTCGGGATGATCTCGGTGAGCACGAGCACGGCCACGGTGAACACCGTCGCGAAGACCGCGACCGCGCCGTCGCCGTACTCGCGCGCGACCATCGCGCCGCACCAGGCGGCGCCGATCGTGTGCGCGATCGTGTTGATCGTCAGGATCGCCGCGATCGGCTCTTCGACGTCGCTGCGCAGCTTCTCGAGCCGTCTGGCGCCCTTCGTCCCGCGTTGCTTGGCGAGTTCGATCTGCGCCGGCGTCACCGCGTAGAGCGCGGCCTCGAACAGCGAACAGACGAACGATGCGGCCAGCGTCGCGAGCGCGACGACGAGGATGAGTTCCATGGCAGGCCGGGGAGTATAGGCAGAACGCGCGGTGAACTGGCCGGCGGGATCGGCGTCCGCGGCACGTTTGCCGTTCCCGAATATGCCGACCGTGCTACCGTCATGCCCGGTCATGGCGGGCGGACACCGAGCGGGCGAGTCGGGCGCAGGCGTCGGAGAGTCGCGCACCCGGCGCTGGTCGCGGCTCTCACGGCTCACGTGGCGCGTGGGCGTCGCGGCGCTCGCGCTCTACGGCACGTTCCATTTCGGCAGCACGCTCTACCTCGGCTACCAGAACCGGGCGACCACCCCGCCCGCCCGCCCGGAGCGCACCGCGCTGCGCCCCGATCAACAGCGGCTCGTAAGCGCCCTCATGCGCCTGCTCGCCGAGGACAACGTGCAGAACGCGCAGCGCTGGGCCGAAGCCATCGTGCGCGCCACGCCGACCGAGGAC
Source organism: Planctomycetota bacterium (assembly GCA_965228735.1). Classification (GTDB taxonomy): domain Bacteria; phylum Planctomycetota; class UBA1135; order UBA1135; family UBA2386; genus JAGQRA01. The sequence continues at coordinate 7,059,123 of OZ245838.1, read as the reverse complement.
CTCGGCTACATCGCGCTCGTCACCGCGCAGGTGCGCCGCGAATCGCACTTCCTCGCGACGGATCTCGAGTGGCTCTTCGAGCGCCTGGTCCCGCAACTCGTGCACGAGCTCGGCGTCCCCGACCCGGTCCACACGATCGGCCCGATGCAGGTGCAGCGCTGGCGGCTGCAGGACGTGTTCGAGCGCACGCTCGGACGCGACCTCGCGGTCAACGAACTCGAAACGCTCGCGGCCGACATCGAACTCGGCGTCGCAGCCTGCGTGGCCGTGCTCGACCCGATCGTCCGCGACCATTTCCCCGACCGCCGACTCACCGGGTTCGTGCATTCGCGCGGCGCGCCCGGCCTGGTGGCGACACCGGATCGCACGCTCGCCCGCGACTGGCTCGGCACCCTGCCACGACGCGCGGACCGGATCGCGCTCTGGCAGAAGCTGCTCAGCGACGTGACCCGGCGCCCGCTCGCGCTCGACGGCGTTCTCGGCGCTCGCTCCCGCGAGGTCTCGAGCGTCGCCGCCTCCGCCCTGAGCGCCACCGAACGCGAACGCTACCTCGCGGCCGAGCCCGGCAGTGACCTCGGTATCGCGATCGTCGCACGCCTCTGGGAAGCCGAGCACGGCCACCGTCCACCCGATCGCATCCCCCCGCGCATCACCCACGACCCGCGGCTGGCGTTCGTGTTCGCCGACTTCCATGCGGGCCGCGGCGCGTCGCGGACGGCCGCGCTGCAGCTGCTGCTACACGACCTCGTCGCACCCGAGCTGCGCGTCGACGGCAAGTTCGGCCCGCGCACCAAGGACGCGATGCGGACGTTCTTCGCCCGTTTCATCACGGACGAACCCCGCCGCGCCGACTTCCTCGCGCTCATCGATGCGGGCCACAAACCGCGCTGGGTGCGCGATCAGGCCTTCGCTCTCGCCGCGGCTCACTGGCGCATGCAACGCGACACCGAGCCGCGCCGCGCGCTCGTGCCCGATCTATGGCACGACGGCTTCGCCCATCAGGTCAAAGGCGTCGGCCGGATCTCGGTCGAGGGCTACGTCGCGGGTTCGACCGACTTCTACGAGGACTACCTGCTGCGATTGGCGCTCTACACCGGCACTGCGTCCACGACGCCTCCGGGCTCACCGCGCTGATTCACCGGCGCCAGATCATGCCGTCGGGCGCGCGGCCCGTCGCGAACCGGCGGCCGACGATCTCGAACGCGAGGTCGATCTCGATCACCTGATCGCCGCGCGTGCACGCGACGAACGCGGTCTCGCCGTCCGGGTGCACGAGCAGCCCGACAGGCAACGGGGTCGTGACCGGGAAGCCGCGGCGGTGCGCGGGCGACGGTCGCGCGGCGGCGGCCTCGTTCGTCAGTCGCGGCAACGGCAACTCGATCCGGAGACGGCGCGCTGCCGCGCCCCAGATCGACACCGTGCCCGGCCGGTAGTGACTCACGATCGCGCGCGAACCATCCGGCGAGAACGCGACGCGCACCGGATGGTCCGGGCACGGCAGCTCGGCGATCTCGGTGAGCGAATCGAGGTCGACGATCGACAGCGAGTCGGCCTCAATGTTGGTGACCCAGACCTCGCGGGTGCCCGGCCGCAACGCGAGCCCTTGCGCCCCGGCACCCGTCGCGATCTTCTGCACGACCTTGCCCTGCGCGACGTCGACGACCGTCAGGTCACCGTCCGTCTTGTTCGCGACGAGTGCGCGCGCCCCGTCGTCGAACGGCAGGACCATGTGAGACATGCGCGCCGCCGTCGGCATCGCGGCCTGCACCGCGCCACGCTCGAGGTCGACCCGCAGCAACCGCTGATTGGCCTCCGCCGTCACGAGCGCCGTCCCGTCGTCGGTCACCGCGACGCCGTGCGGCCGGGAGAACGCCGGCACGGGATCGCGCGCGAGCGGGATCTGACGCTCGACGGTGCGCGCGTCGAGGTCGACGACCGCGAGCCGGCTGCCCGCGTAGTCCGCGACGACGGCGCGACGACCGTCGGGGCACAGCGCGATCTCGTGCGGTCCACGGCCGGTCGCGATGAGGTCCGAGGCGATGCCGGTCGTGAGGTCGACCTGGCGCACGCCGCCCTCGTCGATGTGCACGACCCAGAGCTCTCCGTCGGGTGGGACCCGTTCGCCGCGCAGAGCGCGGCCGCCGACCTCGACCGTGACGGCGACGACGCGACCGTTCGCGCCGCGCTCGGGCGTCATCGCCCCGCCATCGACCGCCGCGATCCACGAAGCGCCACCATCGCCGTCGGGTCCATCGTCAGCGCGAACGCGCACCAGCTCGGTCTCGTTCCCGGGAGCGGCGTGCACGAACAACCGGTCGTCGTGCTCGAACACGCGACAGCGACCGAGTCGGGGGAAGCGATAGACGCCGGCGACTTCGGCCCGTTCTGCCGCGGTGCTCGCGACGGCCGAGCGCTCGGGACGCCGGGGCAGGCGGCCCGGGAGCGGCGTCGCGACGATGCCCTCGGTCGAAAGCTCGCGGGCCGGCGCTGCGGCCGGGCGCGCCGCGAACATCGCCTCGACGATTCCGAACACCGTGCCGCCGCCGACGCGCTGCCCGTTGTCCGTGTCGCCGCGGTGCACGACGACGAAGTCCTGACCGCGCACGACGAAGACCGCCTGCCCGCCGGTGCCGCGCGCGAGCACCACGTCGTGCTCATTGAGCCGCGGCGCGCTCGCGAGCGACCCCGCGGGATAGCACCACCACATCAGGCCGTAGCCCGAGTCGTTCTGGAAGCGCGAGACGAGCCCCGTGCTGCGCTCGATCCACGCGGCCGGGACGACGGCCCGCTCTCCGACGCGACCGTCGTTGCTCACGAGCCAGCCGATGCGGGCGAGGTCACGCGCCGACATGCGGAACGCGAACGCCGCGTGCTCCGAGTTGCCCGGCTCGAGCTCGTAGCGCCCGTCGTCCGACTGCCAGTCCTCGAGCCCCAGTGGCTTGGCGAGCCACTCGTCGAACGTCGCGAAGAGGTCCTTCCCGGTCTGTTGCGCGAGCACGACCCCGGCGACGTTGAAGTCCCAGTTGTTGTAGAAGAATCGCTCGTCCGGCCGCTGCGAGAACCGCGCGGGCCGACGACGCTTCATGTCGTTCGGCTCCTTCGCCGCGGGGTGGTAGACGCCCGAACGCGCTGCCAGGAGGTCGATGATCCGGGCCGACTTCTCGACGTCGGACAGCGCCGACCGATCGTCGATCCCGAGCGCTCCGACGGTCGCCTCGAGGTCGACGAGGCCGCGCTCGACCGCGATGCCGTAGAGCAGGCTCAGGATGCTCTTGCGCACCGAGTGGCACTTGAACTTGCGTTCGACCTCGCCCCAGGCGTGCGCGATCACGCCGCGATCGACGACGACGACCGCGGCCGAACCACCGTTCTCCGCCAGTTGGCGCGCCGCTGCGACCCCGGCCTCGTCCCAACCGGCAGCGACCGGATCGGCGAGCTGGCGCCACGGGCCCTGCGCGGCAGCGGGGCGGGCCAGCGGAGCGAGCGCGACGAGCACGGCCACCGCGACGCCGAGAGCCGCGCGCGGCGCAGAGGAACGACCATGGGTCTGCATCGCCCGCACGCTAGTCCGCGCCGCGTTGATCCGGATCAAGATCGCCCGCGGATCCGGCTCAACGTCTCGGGCGTGATTCCCAGGTAGGCCGCGAGCAGGTACTGCGGCACGCGCAGCGCCAGCGGCGACCGCGCGTCGACGAGCGCGCGGTAGCGCTGTTCGGGCGTCAGCGTCCGGATGCGGTCCTCCTTGTCGGCGAGGTGCACGACGGTCTCCTGCAATCGCCGACGTCCGAGGTGCTCCCAAACGGGGTCGCGGGCATACCCGGCCTCGAGCGTCGCGCGGCCGATCCGAACCGCCGTCACGTCCTCGATCGCCTCGAGCGACGACCGCGCGCGCTCGCCGCCGAAGAACCCGAGCAGATCCGACGTGAGCCGTCCTTCGTAGTCGAAGCCGAACGTGACCTGGCGGTCACCGCGCTTCGAGACGTGCCGCACCATGCCTTCGAGCAGGAAGAACGCGTGCTCGACCAGCTCGCCCTCCGCGATCAGCAGCTCGCCCTTCGGCACCGCGCACGACGCGACCTGCGCGCCGAACCACTCGCGTTCGCCGGCCGGCATGTCGATGCCGCGGGTCAGCGAGCGCCAGCACGCTTCGACGGGATCGAGGTCGTTCTGGTCTGGCGCGCTCGGAGCCGTCATTCGCCCATCGTAACGCGGCGCGCCGCGATCCGCCGGCCGCTCACGGGTAGAGCGTCGCGCGCGACGCGGCGAAGTCGTGTTCGACGCAGACGCGGGCGATCACCTCGACGAGCTTCTGGCCACCGACCGCCGAGGGCTCGATCGGGTTGGCGTAGTCGGTCGGCGCCGTGAAGATGCGACGCAGGTCGATCACCGGCACGCCCGCGGCACCGGCGCACCGCACGATCGCGTCGTTGAAGACCGTCAACGCGGCGTCGGCTGACGCCTTGTTGCCCTCTTCGTAGTTGGAGTCGTAGATCGTGCAGACGACCACGGGCAGGCCGCGCGACCGCACCGCGGTGAGCATGCGCTCGTAGTGCGCGCGGAACGCGACCTGAATCGCGGCCAGTTCGCCGAACACCTCGCGGGAGGCGCTCACCGGCCGGTTCAGCAGGCCGACGTGCTCGAGCGCGTCGTTGCCGCCGACGCTCACCACGAGGTGGGTCGCGTCCGCGGGCACCGCAACGAGTTGGTCCGCCACGCCGGCGACCTGGTCGCCGTCGCGGGCCGCCAGCGTCACGCGACCGACCGCCAGCGCCGACAACTGGTCCGGCACCGCCGGTTCGCCCGGAACGTAGACGGCGTTGTCGAAGATCGAGTCCCCGAGCAGGACGATGTGGCGCGCCGCGCGTTCCGCGTTCATGCCGGCAGCATGCAGCCGGCCCGAAGCGGCGCAAGCGCCTGCCGCACTGGCAGCAGCGGCGATCGGGAACCGGCGGCGGGAACGCGACATAGCCCCGGCCCCGGTATCGGCCGTTACGTCAGCCGGTTCCGGCTCTAGGACTGACACGTCGCTGCGTATCCCGTTCCGCGACTGCCGAGGGCCGGCCCTCCACTCGGGCCGCTGTCGTGTGTTACCGTTGCCGTAGTCGCGTTCCCATTGCCCGATCCAACGACTCCAGTGCCCACCCAAACCCGTCGCACCGCGCTGCTTCTCGCCGCGAGCACGGCGCTCGCCCTGACCGCGTGCCGCCACACTTCGAGCGGTGGCAGCGAGCCGCCGATCAACCCTGGCCCGGACCCCGAACCGACGCCGACGCGGACCGCGCTCGGTGACCCGCTGCCCGGCCTGACCCCGACGGAACTCGCCGCGTTCGAACGCGGTCGCGTCCTCTTCAGCAAGCGCTTCACGCCGAGCGAAGGGGTCGGCCCGCTCTACAACGCGACGTCGTGTGCCTCGTGCCACAGCACCCCCGAACCGGGCGGCGGCGCGGGGCTCTACCGGAACTTCTACGTCGCGCAGGTCGACCCGGGCCTCGGCCCGGCGTTCCAGTTCAACCTGTCGGGTCTGCCGAGCGTCGTCGTTCCGGCTTTCGGGCGCGTGTTCTCGACCGCGCACGAACTCGATGCGCCGCGCACGCCGATGTCCCACCCGTTCTACCCCGTGGTATCGGCGCAACGGAACTCGATCCCGATCTTCGGCACGGGCCTGTTCGAGTTCGTCTCGAACACGACCATCCTGGGCAACGCGGACCCCGACGACGCCGACAACGACGGGATCAGTGGGCGCTACAACACCGACCCGTCCGGCATCGGTCGGTTCGGCACGAAGGCGCAGTCGAACAACGTCGAGATCTTCACGCGCGCCCCGCTGTTCAACCAGATGGGGATCACGACCAACCCATTCCTCGGTTCGGCGGGCACCGTGTCGCTCGCGCCGGGCATGGCGCCGCAGGCGTCGGGCAACCCGAACGATCCGACGACGGACAACGACGGCGTGCCCGATCCCGAGCTTGCGCACAACGACCTCGGTGACCTGATCGCGTTCACCCGCTTTCTCGCGCCGCCCGAACCGCTGCCGTTCGACGAAGCGGCGCTGCGCGGCGAAGCGCTGTTCGACCAGATCGGCTGCGCGAAGTGTCACATTCCCGAGCTGCCGTCGTCGCGCGGTCCGGTGCGGGCCTACACCGATCTCCTGATCCATGACATGGGGCCGGCACTCGCCGACGGGATCAACTTCGGCTCGCCGCAGGCCTCGCCGTCGAGCCCACTCGCCAATGGCCAGGAGTGGCGCACGCAGCCGCTGTGGGGCGTGTCCCTCTTCCCGCCCTACCTCCACGACGGCCGGGCCGCGACGATCGACGACGCGATCCGCATGCACGGCGGCGAGGCCAGCGCCAGCACCGAGGACTACCTCGGTCTCACGCAGGCCGAGCGCGACGACGTCCTGACCTTCCTCAAGCATCTGTGATCGCAATGTTCGAGTCCCTCACTCATCGCCACACCCTCGCCCTCGGGGTCGGCACTGCCCTCACCGTCGGTGCGTTGGCGTTCTTCCAGGGCCCGGGCGGCAACATCGCGAACGGCCGCGAACTGTTCGACCGGAACTTCCACGTCGCGGACGGCCTCGGCACCCCGGACATCAACGCCGACAGCTGCCGCGCCTGCCATCAGGACCCCGGACTCGGGGGAGCCGGCGGGCTCGAGCTCAACGTCACGCGCTTCGCCAACGACAACGGCGGCGCCGGCCCGTTCCAGAACCTGCCGGGTGGCCAGATCCTCAGCAAGCTGCGGTCCCCGGACGCCGCCGGCCGCGAAGAACATCCGACGGCTGGCCTGCAAGCCGACGTCTTCGAGCAGCGTCAGACGCCGACCCTGTTCGGCCTCGGCCTGATCGACACGATCTCCGGCCCGATCATCACGGCCAACGAGGACCCGACCGACGCCAACAACGACGGCATCTTCGGCGTCGCGCGCCGGCTGACGATCGGCGGCAGCATCGAGATCGGACGCCTCGGCTGGAAGGCCCAGGTCCCGACGATCGAGGACTTCGTGCGCGACGCGATGGGCCAGGAGATGGGGATCACGACGGCGAGCGTCGGCCGCGGCTTCGCGGTCCCGAGCGACAGCGACGGCGTTCCCGACCCGGAGCTCGACCAGACCGCCATCGACGACCTCACGGCGTTCATTGCATCGCTGCCGGCACCCGCACGCGGCGGCTCGACCGACCCGCGCCTCGCCACCGGCGAACAGCTGTTCAACACCGTCGGCTGCGCCGTCTGCCACATCCCGACCCTGCAAGGCAGCGCCGGCCCGGTCCCGCTCTACTCGAACCTCCTGCTCCACAACGTCATGCCCGCCGGCTTCCGCGGCATGGCCGAGCCGGGCGCCGACGTGGGCTTCTACCGCACCCCACCGCTCTGGGGCATCCGCGACACCGCTCCGTACATGCACGACGGCCGCGCCGAGACCATCGTCGACGCGATCAAGGCCCACGACGGCGAAGCCGCTGCCGTCACCGCCGCGTTCCAGGCCCTGTCCCCGCAGGACGTGGACGCGCTGCTGGTCTTCCTCGAAGACCTTTAAGGCAACTGGACCACGCCGCAGACGCACGCTGGACTGCGTCGGGCCGGCGCTCGCTCGTGCTCAGCGGCCAGGAGGCCGCCTCCGCGCGGCTCGCTTGCCCTCCTTGCCAGCGCACGCCTGCGGCGCGGAGAACCGGTATCGCGGCACAGGTGGACTTGCGGCCTTCGGCCGCTCGTCCACTTCGCATCTGAGAGTGGTGCACCGGCCCTCGTGGCGTTACCGAACCCGTTTCGAATCCGCCACGCCGCTCCTCGACACAGCCCGCCGCCGCACACGGACACAGCCACGTCGGCGGTGGCGGATTTGAAACGGGTTCGGTAACGCCATCCTCACGCGAACACCTTCACCTCGGCCGCTCCCGCCGTTCGCATAGCGAGACCAAGAGATCGGGTTCGGTACGTTCACATCCTCAAGGACGACTCGGCCGAAGGCCGAGAGTCCGCTTGTGCCGCGATACCGGTTCTCCGCGCCGCAGGCGTGCGGCGTGGTCCAGTTGCGCTAGTTGCCCAGTTGTGCAGCCCAGGCGTCCGAGAGGACGAAGCCGAGGGCGTTCGTTCCGTTCGACAGGACGGCAGCCTGGTTGAAGATGGGCAGGCAGAGGAACGTGGGGTCGTTCGGGACCGGGAGGGTCCAGGTGGCCGTGTTGGTCGCTGTCAGGAGGAACTCGACGACGTCGGAGCTGGCTCGCATCTGGCAGCCCGGGGCGCCGAAGGCGGCGCCGTCGAGCGGGAGTGGGCCGAAGATCGAGGTCGTCTTGCTGAGGCCTGTGAACATCAGGGCGAGGCCGTTCGGGACGTTGGTGACGTCGAGCTGGTAGGTCGTGCCGAGCGCCGGCTCGGTCACGCCGGGGTCGAGCTGCGGGACGCCGAGCGCGCCGGGGCAGCCGGTGCCGTAGAAGCCGCGGGCGGCCTCACCGTCGACGCTGCAGCGCGCGTAGTAGAACCCGCCGTTGAAGAGGCGCGGCTCGAACACCACGTTGCCGAGTTCGGTCGTGCTCGCGGCGCCTTCCCCGCTCGGGTGCATGACGAGGTCGGCGCCGACGAACGGGCCGCCCGGGCCATTGGTGTAGGCGATGCCCATGCCGCTCGGCGAACTCAGGAAGACCGCGATGCCGTAGTTCCCCGCCGGCAACAGGAACGGGGTGTCGAGTGCGACGTCGCTGAGGATCGGGGCGAGGAACGTGCCACCCGCGGACACGCCGGTGCCGGTGCTGGCGAGGCGCCAGAAGCCGGCGTTGCCGGCCTTGCCGACGAACGTGTCCTCCGTCACGTAGATCGTCAGGTCGAGCGGCCCGGCGACTGTGTGCGGCGCGACGGCCAGGCCGCAGACACGGATGCCGCCGGGGTTGGTCACCTCGATGTCGAAGTAGTTGCCGGCCGCGGTCAGGCTCGTGGTGCCGTTGCCACCGGCGGTCGGACCGAAGAACGACTCCGCCGCGCGGAACACGGGCCGCACCGTGGCCTCGGTCCGACAGTCACGGGTCACGGTCAGGCGGACCGTCGTGTCGAGGCACGGCCCCACCGACGGGAACGTCGGGTTCTGCAGCGTCGAGTCGACGGTGCCATCGTGGTCGAAGTCCCACGCCCAGGCGGTCGGCGTCGGACTCGAGGTGTCGGTGAACTGCCAGACGTTCGGCGGGCTCAGCAGCGCGACCTGGAATCCCGGATCGAGCAGATCGGTGCGCACCGCTGCCGACCGCAGCTCGGTCGCCGGCGGGTTGGTCGCGTCGGAGACGGTGAGGCTGACGTCGAAGTCGCCGCACGTCATGAACTGGTAGCTCGGGTTCTGCGCGGTCGAGTCGATCGTGCCGTCGTTGTCGAAGTCCCAGGCCCAGCTCGTGACACCGCCCGGATCGTTCGTCGTGCTCGTGTCGGTGAACTGCACCGTGAGCGGCGACGGGCCCGTGGCAACGTCGAGTTCGAAGCTCGGGTAGAGCCCGGCCGCCGGCTCGATGTCGACGAGCACGCGCCCGATCGAACCCGTCGACGCCGAACACGGCTGGTTGCCGCCGTTGCTCGCGATGCCGCTCTGCGTCACGAGCCGCCGCAGCACGACGGCGTTGCCCTGGATCGTCGTCGAGAACTCGCCGTTGCCGTAGGACGAGAACGTCTGCGCGCTGCCCGCACTCGCGGTCGCGCAACCGAAGATGCCGTAGACCCGACCGGCCTGCAGAGCGACGCTCGTGCTGACCCGGGTGCCGGCCGGCACCGCGTTGTCGTAGAACAGCTGCCCAACCGGGGCCGTCGTCGCCGGGAACGCGGCGGGAGCGGTCGTTCCGAGATCGAGCACCTCGACGACCTGTGCTGGCTGCGACGCTTCGTTGGGCGCCTGCAGTCCGGTGATCACGCAGTCGACGGGACACGTGAAGTAGAACCCGCGCGTCGCGTTGCCGACGTAGGTCGACGTGAACCCGGGCATCGCGATCGGCGACTGGGCCAGGGCGGCACTGACCGATCCGATGCAGGAGAGAGCGAGACCGAGGGCGATGGGAAGCGGGAGCCGAGGCATGACGAAAACAGGGTACCTCGCCGGAGCGGCAGCGGGAACCGGCGTCGACGTGGGCCTGCGCGGGTCCGGCCGGATCCCGGAGCCGGCACCTTCGGCCTACGGCGAGCCGCATCCCGGCGCCGCCGTTCCGAGCCTTGCGACGTTCGGCCGCCGGCCCGACCCCATGGCAGGTTCGCTCGCCAACCCGCGTCAGCGCGCGGCCGGATCCTGCTGGTAGTAGCCGCGCAGCTGCTCGTAGAGCGCCGGATGCTCCGACCGCAGCGCCTCGGCCTTCTCGAAGAAGCACTCCGTCGCGACCGCGAAGAACTCCGCCGGGTTGGTCGCGCCGTAGTGATCGAGCACGCGCACCCGGCCGGTCTCCGCGTCGCGGCGCAGCGCCTCGAACTCGCGCGTCATCGTCGCGCCCCATTCGGCCAGCTCCTCGCGTCCGGCGAGCGGCGGCGTGCCGTCCGCGGTGCCATCGAGCATGTCGAGCTTGTGCGCGAACTCGTGCAGCACGAGATTGTGGCCGTCGTCCGGGTCGAGTGCGCCGCCTCGCGCCGCATCCCACGACAGCACGACGGGCCCGCGGCGCCACGCCTCGCCGAGGTTGACCTGCCCCTCGTGCACGATGCCCAACGCGTCGGTGCTCGGCGCAGTCCGGTACGCGCTCGGATAGACGAGGATGCGAGCGACCGTCGCGTAGTACTCGTGCTCGATGTTGAGCAGCAGCAGGCTCGCCTGCGCGGCAATCGTCACCCGGATCGTGTCCGTGAGCTCGAGCCCGCCGCAGCCCTCCCACTCCTTCTCTGCGATGATGACGCGCAGGTCGTCGCGCACGCGCTGCTGGCCGCGTTCGTCGAGGGCCCGGAAGAACGGCAGCCCCTGCAGCACGGACTCCCACTCGGCCGGGAACGGCTCCTCGAGCAGCGCGCGCCGGCGCCGGTGGCGGAGCGGAGCGAGCAGCCAGTCGAGCACCATGTCACGATGGTAGCCCGCGTCGCCCGGGCTGCACGGCCAGAGCCGGCGCGCGCTATCGCGGCGGCGACGCGAAGCCGTCGGGGCCGACCTCCACGGGCAGGTGGAAGAGACCGTGTGGCGACCGGAACGACATCGCGCCGCCGAGGCGAAGGTCGACGGCGCGGTTCTTCAGCACGTTGACGATCATGCTGATGCCCTTGCCACGCGTGCGCCGCATCGTCAGGGCCACGCGGCCGCGTTCGCCCGTGCCGAGTTCGCTGAACTCCTCGGTGCGCAGGAGGTCGTAGCGCTTGCCGTTGAGCTTCAACCAGGTCTGCATCGCGCCGCACGAGATCGGAAACTCGTTCTCGTTCTGCACGTCGAGGAAGACCGTGAACTCGCCGTCGAGCGGGTCGCCCTCGGTGCCGGCGAACGCGATCTTCGGTGGCCGCGGCACGGGGATGACCTTGGTCGCGGCGAACGCGATCGGCTGCCAGCCGACCGGCACGACGGTGCCGGTCAGGCGCACTCGCACGGATTCTTCCGCGAGCACGTCCTCGACCTGGCTGCTGATGTCCTGCATAGGCACGCGGAACGGCAACGTGACCGTCTGCGTGCCCCAGGGGCGCATCCGGTGCAGGCCATCGAACGACTTCTCCCACAGCGGGGCGTCGTGCAGCTCGGCACCGTAGTCGACCTGTTGCATGTCGAGGTCGGCGCGCATGCGGTTCTCGATCACGACCGTGCCGACGAAGTCGATGTACTCCGGCGTGATCACCTTGGACCGCAGCTGCGCGCGGACCGACGGCGGCTTGGGCACGACCGGTCCGGACGCGCAGCCAGCCAACGGGATGGCCGCCAAGGAAGCGGCCAGGACGAGGAGTCGAGAACGGCACATGGTCGGGGCATCGAGCCCCGACCGCACAGCACTTGATCCTCAGCGGATCACGCGCTGCGACCGGCGGCTCGGCTTCGCCTTCGCCTTCTCGCGCCGCAGCTCCTGCTCCATCTCGCGCTCGGCCATCTCCATGGCGGAGCTGGTCGCCTTCTGGATGAGGCGCTCGAGGCTGCCCTCGAAGTCGCCGCCGCCCTTGACGGCCGCGTCGATGAGGTTCTCGACGTCGCCCGCGATGCCGAGCTCCTGCAGGTCCTTGTCGGAACGGATCTCCTGCTTGGCTTCCTTGATCGCGTTGTGCAGCGCCTTGTTGGCGAGCTCACCGATCATGTCCTGGTTGCGCTCGTTGTTCAGGAACCCGATGACGAGCTCGCCGATGCCGTCCGCGATGCCGAGCTTCCGCAGGTCCTCGTCCTCGTTCAGCTCCTTGATCACCATCGAACCAGCACCCTTCATCGCGGCGCGAATGACGTCGTCGAGACCGGACTCGATCCCGCGGCCGGCGGCCACGTCGTCGAGCAGGTCGAGCACCTCGTCGGTGATGCCGAGCTCTCGCAGGTCCTCGTCCTTGCTGATCTCGCGACGCGCCTCGTCGAGGCCTTGGCGCAGCATGGTGCCGACCTCGCCACCGAGACCGCGGAGCTCCTGGAGGTCGCCGAGGCCGATGCCCGTGCGGCCGGGCTTCGCACCGCGCTTCAGCCGCGCGAGCTTCTTCTCGAGCTTCTGCATCTCGGCCTGCAGCTCGGCTTCGGCCCGGCCCGGACGACGCGGCTCGGGGCGTGGCTCGGGGCGCGGCTCGGGGCGCGGCTCGGGGCGCGTTTCGGAGCGCGCACTCTTCTTGGCGTCCTGCTTGAGCAGCAGCTTCAGCAGCGCGCGGCGATCGGCCGCCGACATGTCGTCGACGCGTTCGCCGTTGATGCGGATCTCGATCTTGACCTCTTCGGCCCTGCCCTTGCCCTGGGCAACGGCGGGCGCGGCGAACAGACCGCAGGCGAGGGCCGCGAACGGCACGCACCACAGCGGCGAGACGCGCCGCGAGAACTTGTTGTTGAGAATCATGTTCAACCTTCTTTCGAATGCGACCCGCGCCGCCGGCCTCGCTGCGAGGACGGCCAGACCCGGGGTCTCGTGGACGGGACGGGCCGCTGCGTCGACGAGCACGGTGGCGTAGTCGATCGCCGCGTCCGGCATGTGGGTGACGGCGGCCGCGTCGCAGGCGAGCTCGGCCCAGAGCCGCAGCTGATCGCGCGCGAACCAGAACAACGGGTGCCACCAGAGCACGACGCCGAGCGCGAGCTCGAGGTGCGCGACCCAGTGGTCCCGGCGCCGAAGGTGGCTGAGTTCGTGCGCGATCACGGCCGCGCGGCCCTTGCTGCTGCAGCCGCGCAGGGCCGAAACGGGCAACACGAGGCGCGGCGACCCCAGGCCCCAGACGTAGGGCGACGGCGCCGTCGGATCGTCGAGCAGCTGCGGCACGCGCACGCCGAGGCGGCGCGCGATGTCCTCGACCTCACGTTCGACGGTCGGAGTGACGACGCCGAGCGCTCTGAGTCGGCGGTGGCCGCGCCACGCCGCGATGACGATGCGCAGCAGCACGGCGGCACCCCCGACACCCCAGGCGACCGTGATCCAGAGCATCCAGTCCAGCCCGGGCGACGCCGTCGCTTCGGGTTCGAGGACGGTTGGCTGGGGCTCTGCCGAGGATCTCTCGCGGGACTCCGCCGGCGACCCGGCCGCGGCGCCGGAGCTGGCATCCGTACTGGCGCCGTTCTCTTGGGTGCGGGGAGCAGAACGCGCGAACGCGGTCAGCGCCGCGACCTCGGCGGCGGGTGCTTTGAGCTCGAGCGCGCCGCTCGGGGTGCGTTCGATCGGGACGACGACGTTCGTGGCTTCGGCGCTCGCCACTCGTTCCTCGGCGCCATCGCCGAACCACCCCGTCGGCAACTCCACCGTGAACACCGGCGGCACGACGAGCTCGAGCAGCACGAGCAGCCACAACCCGTGCACGACCGTCGGCGCGGGGCGGACGAACCGACCGATCGCGAGGACGACTAGGGCGAGCACCGCCGCGATCACCGTGTTGACGAGCAGCCAGGTCACGTGTCCTCCTTCTCGTTCTTGCGTTCGGCGGCCTTCAGCAGCTTGCGGAAACGGGCGATGTCGGCGCTGGAGAAGTCGCCGCGCTCGACGAGCCGCAGGACGAGCGGCGCGACCGCCCCATCGAGCAGCGAATCCGCGACCTCGTCGACGTGGCGCTCGGCAAGTTCGTCGCGCGCGACGACCGCGGAGAACACGTGCGCATGCCCCCGCCGGTTGGCCTTGACGTGCCCCTTGTCCTCGAGGCGCGACAACAACGTCTGCACCGTCGTGTACGCCCAGTCGGTGCCGAGCCGTTCGCGCAGCTCGCGGACCGTGCCGGGACCGTCGTCCCACAGGGCCTTGAGCACCGTGAGCTCGGCGTCGGTGATCGCGGACTTGCTGGTGGAACGATTGGGCCGTGGCGTCATCGCGCTCCATCGTCGCCCGAACCTCCTACAATCTGTCGGAGATTTTCGCGCCCCACCCGCAACCGGGAACGATTCCGCGGTCAGCAGGACCGGCACGCGGCCGGCTACCGTGCCCCTATGGCCGACACGACAGTGGTTTGCACGATGCAGTGGAGCTGGCGGATCCCGCTGCTGATGCTCGGCGGTATCGGCGCCGTCGCCGCGGTCCTCTGCGGCGTCGAGCTCGCGGGACTCGTGCCGCGCGGCACCGTCGTCACGGACGGCACCGATGTCGAGCGCTGGGTCGCGGTCGCGGTCGGGGCCCTCGTGCAGCCGTTCGCGATCACGACGTGGAAGAACGCGAAGGTCCAGCTGACGTCCGATCACTTGATCTGCCCGCGGCTCGGTTTCGTGACGCGGACCGAGGCGATCCCCCTGCAGGACGTCCGGCGCTGGGGCTCGGGGCACGAGCAGAACCGCGGCTACCGCCATCTCACGCTGCTGCTCGAACGCGCGGATCGCTCGCGTCGCAGCCTCAAGCTCGCGATGTTCACCCGCCAACGAGAACTGCTGGCCGCGCTCGCGGCGCGGCTCGGCGAACCCGCGGCGACGGAGACGACGTTCGTCGGTGTGACGTTCTCCGAGTGACGGCGGGCGAAACACCGATCGCACGCTCCACCGACGCCGGTAGCATCCGGCGGTGCCCGCTGCCCCCGATCGCTCAGGCCCCGAGTGGCCAGCCCGCCTGCCATGGCGTGATGTGATCGTCGGGGTCGTTCCGCTCGTGGTCTATCTGCTGACGGCGAGTGCGGACGTGGCGTTCGACGACGCGGCCGAGTTCGCGCTGTGCGCACGGGACTGGAGCCCGGCCCACCCACCGGGCGGGACGCTCTTCGTCGCGGCCGCCGCGCTCTGGCTGACGGTGGCGGGCGGGCTGGGCTCCGGCGGCCTGGGCTCGTACGTGGCCGTCAGCGCCCTGAACGCGGTGTTCGCCGCGGCCGGCAGCGTGGTCCTCTACCGCGCGATCGCGACCTTGCTGCGGCGCGTGTTCGCCGACGTGGAACGACAGGAACGAGCGCGCGACGCGGCCGCCTTGGCGGCGCTCGCCGGGGCGTTCGGCGCCACGATGTGGCAGTGGAGCAACTCGGCCGAGGTCTACGCGCTGCAGTTCTGCGCGGCGGCTCTCGCACTGCACGGCGTCGTCCGACCGGGCAAGAGCATGCGGACGCAACTGCTGCTCGGCCTCGGCATCGGCGTCGGGCTCGGCAACCACCACGTGTCAATGGTGCTCATGGTCCCGTTCCTCGTCGTCGTCGCCGCGGGTTTGCGCGGAGTGACGCTGATCGACGCCATCCGCGCGCTGCTGCCGGCGTTCGCGATCGCGACCGGGATCATGCTGCTGTCCTGGCTGCTGCTCGCGACGAGCGCTGTCACCGCCGCTGACGACGCCGCGCTGCTGTTCGGCCAGCCCGACTCGCCGAGCCGGCTCTGGCATCACCTCAGCGGCGGTTTCTTCCGGGACTCGCTGATGCAAGCCGGCGTCGACTACGCGGGCCGCGCACGCGTGCTCGGTGAGGTGCTCCTGTGGCATCTCGGACCGTTCTGGATCGCGGCCGCGTTCGGAGTCCGGGTCGCCTGGCGGCGCGCGCGCTACGTGCTCGGGCTCGCGCTCCGCTACCCGGCCGTCCTCGCGCTGCTGCAGCTGCTGCGGATGCACACCGCCAACATGGACGCGACGCTGCTGCCCGCGCTCGGCGTGCTCACCGTGCTCGCGGCGATCGGTTTGAACGAGCTGTTCGCGTGGCGACGCGCTGCCGCCGGCGCCGCTGCCGCCGCCGCTCTCGCGCTGCTCGTCGCGATCAACTGCGACGCCGGCAGCCGCCGCGGGTATCGCGCGGGCACCGCGGTGCTCGAGGACGTGTCGCGCTCGTGTCCGGACCGCGCGCTCGTGCTGCTGAGCAGCTGGGAGCTGCAGACCCTCACGCGCCTCGCGATCGAAGAACGGGACTACCGCAGCGACCTCGTCATCGTGCCGGCGAGCTTCAAGGGTCCGCACAAGGGTCTGTTCCCGCGGCAGTGGCCGGAGTTGCACGGCGCAGTGGCACAGGAATACGACGCGTTCCTCGCGGCGATTGCCGCCGTCGACCCGGACTACGTCTACACGGACTGGTTCACGCTCGACAGCGAGGCGCAGCTCCGAACCTACCGGGCGCTGCTCGACGCCGCGGTGCAGTGGGCACGCCGCGACAACCGCACCGTGTTGTGTGACCGCACGACCGTGGCATTCCTGCTCTCGGCCAAACTCGTCGACGGCGGCGCGGTCTCGCCCACCGGAATGCTGTTCGCGATCGGGCCGCCGCCGCCCGATCCCGCCCCGTTCGAGCTGGCGGACGGCTGGCTCGAGCATCCGTTCCTGCAGCACGACCTCTGCGCGATGGGTGTGCTGCACGACTATCGCACGGCAGCCCGCCAGATCGCGGGTTATTGGCGCCACCGCGGCAAGCGCGAGCTCGCGACGATCGCCGAGGCGACGCGCGATCGGCTCGACGCGATCTGGAATGCCTATCAGCGCGGCAAGCCGGCGCCGCGCCAGGCGCGATAGAGGACATCGCGCGCGCCGGGGTAGGATGCGAGCCATGCCACTCCCGCACCTCGGCCGCAGCCAGCTGCTCCCCTTGCTCTTCGCGGCGACCGTGACCGCGCAGAGCACCGGAGCCGACACCGCGCCGGATCGATCCCGTCCCGACCTGATCCTCATCATGGCCGACGACGCCGGGGTGGAAGCGTTCTCGACCTACGGCGGCGAGAGCTACGACACGCCGCGCCTCGACGCGCTCGCCGCGGAAGGCATGCGCTTCCTTCACTGCCACTCGCAGCCGCTCTGCACCCCGAGCCGCGTCAAGATCATGACGGGGCAGAGCAACATCCGAAACTACGTGTCGTTCGGCATTCTGCCGCAGGGCAGCGTCACGTTCGCGAACGTGCTGCAGGACGCGGGCTACGCAACGTGTGTCGTCGGCAAATGGCAGCTCTACGGCTCGCGCCAGGAGCTGCTCGGCAAGGGCGCGGGCACGACGCCGGCCGCCGCCGGGTTCGACTCGCACTGCCTGTGGCAGGTCGACCGTATCGGCTCGCGCTACGGCAACCCGCTGCTCGTGCGGGACGGGACGTATCTCGAGCAGGAGCCGGCCGGCTACGGCCCCGATCGGTTCGTCGACCACGCCGTCGAGTTCATCGAGCGCCAGCGGAAAGCGGGCAAGCCGTACCTGCTCTACTTCCCGATGGCGCTCGTGCACTCCCCGTACGAGTCGCCGCCGGGCGCCCCCGCGACCCCGCAGGGCAAGGCCGGCCGGCAGGCCCGCTTCGCGCAGATGATGACGCGGATGGACGAGCTCGTCGGTCGCATCGTCGACACGGTCGACGAGCACGGCGGCCGCGAACGCACGCTCGTCATGTTCACGAGTGACAACGGCACGGGCCGCCAGATCCGTTCCCGGCAGAACGGCAAGGAGGTGCGGGGCGGCAAGGGCCTGCCGAACGATCGCGGCACCCACGTGCCCCTGATCGCGCGCTGGCCCGGCACCGTGCCACGGGGCGCGACGTGCGATGCGCTCGTCGACTTCACCGACTTCTTCGTGACGCTGCTCGCGGCCGCCGAGCTGCCCCCGCCGGACGGCCTGCCGCTCGACGGCGTGTCGTTCTTCCCGCAGCTGACCGGCGGGCGCGCCGAGGAACGCGAGTGGCTGTTCTGCTACTACAACCCGCGGCCCGAACGGCAGAAGTTCGCGCGCGGCCGGTTCGCGCGCGACCACACGCACAAGCTCTACGGCGACGGCCGGCTGTTCGACCTGACGACCGACCCGGAGGAGGAGTCACCGCTGCCGGTCGATGCCGACGACGACCGGACGCGCGCTCAGCGCCGGAAGCTCGCCAAAGCACTCGCGTCGATGCCCGAGCACCCGATCGCGATCGCGCCCGAGCATCGCTGACCGAGTCGGCCGCGCGACAGAGCTTCGACGTGATGATGACTCGACGTATGGACTCCCCCACGAATGCACCTTCTCGAGCAAACTCCATGACCACCTTCGATCGAACGATCGCGACGCTCCTTGGCGTTCTGGCTGCCGGACTCTGCTGTTTCCCGCTCACCGCGCAGCAGAACACCGTCGCGGTCTTCATCCTCGCCGGCCAGTCCAACATGGAAGGCAAGGCGCAGAACAAGCTGCTCGAGCACCAGGCGACCGCTCCCGCGACCAAGGCCGCGTTCGCCGCCTACCGCAACGAGGACAACTCGGCGTGGCGCGAGCGCGACGACGTGTTCATCAAGTTCCTCGGGCGGCACGGCAACCTCACGATGGGCTACGGCTCGAAGGACCGCACCGGTTGCGAGCTCGCGTTCGGCCACTACGTCGGCGACCGCATGAAGCGTCCCGTGCTGCTCATCAAGACCGCGTGGGGCGGCCGCTCGATCAAGAAGGACTTCCGACCGCCGTCGGCCGGGCTGCCCGACGACGAAGCGCTCGGCAAAGAACTCGAAGACCGCATCAAGCGCGCCGAGAAACGCAAGCAGAAGGCGCCGACGATGGCCGAGTTGAAGGCCGAGTACGGCAAGGACTACCGCGCGATGATCCACGAGGTCCACGCGACGCTCGACGACATGGGCAAGCTGTTCCCGAAGCTGCGCGGCAAGAAGGCGCGGATCGAAGGGTTCGTCTGGTTCCAGGGCTGGAACGATCAGTATGGCGGCGCCGAGCAGGAGTACGAGAGCAACCTGACGCACCTGATCCACGACGTGCGCGCCGAGTTCAGCGTCGCGGACCTGCCGGTCGTGATCGGCGCGATGGGCCAGAACGGCAGCACGGCGAGCAAGGGCGCGATGAAGGTCATCCAGGACGCGCAGTTCGCCGTCGGGAGGACGCTGGCGAACGTCGAGACCGTCGCGACCGACGTGCTCGTCGACCGCGCCGCGGAGACGCTCTACCCCGAGTGGAAGCAGCGCTTCGAGGAGTGGGAGCGGACCGGTTCGGACCACCGCTACCACTACCTCGGCAGCGCGCTCTGGTTCAACGCGATCGGCCAGGCGTTCGGCAGCGCGATGATGCGCATGCTCGAGTAGTTTTCCTTGGCCTCACGGCGGCGACGGCGCGCGACCCGACCGCCCTGCCCAGTCTCGTCGTGCTGGCGGTGGCACTGGTCATTCGCCGCCTGGTCGGCTCGGCCGCCGGAACCGATGCACAATACGGTCGAGCGCGAGCGTCGGGTTTCCGCTCCGTCTCGCCCGCGACGCGACTTGACGAACTGCTCGCATGGCAGGAACCTTCCGCTGTACAAAGACGCTGCAGAGACGCTGCAGAGCGTCTGCTCGTTTCACCACTACCCATGCTCTACGGAATGACTAGCAAGCTCGCCACGACGTTGGCCTTCTCTCTCGTGCTCGCAACGGGCGCTTCCCTCACGGCGCAGGACGAGTGCATCACCGCGCTCCCGATAACGGTCGGCGGCGGCCCGTACACCGGCGACACCAGCACCGCAACCCCTTCGGCCGAGCCGTGGAGCTGCGTGAACGGCCTCGCGCCCGACGTCTGGTACAGCTTCACTGCTACGCAGTCGGAGATCGTGACGGCGTCGCTGTGCAACGGCACCACCTATGACAGCGCGCTGTCGGTCTACGAAGGCACCTGCGGCGCCCTCAACGAGATCCAGTGCCTGGATGACTCCTGCAGCCTGCAGTCGGAGATCACCTGGACGGCGTTCACCGGCCTCACGTACTACGTGCGCGTCGGCGGCTTCTCCTCGGCGAGCTCGGGCACGTACTCGCTCGACCTGACGTCGAACGGCCCGGCCTTCGGCTTCCTCATCGATGCCGCGAAGAACCAGGATCCGCTGAGCCGTGACAACGGCATCTTCGACCTCGGCGACACGATTCGCTGGAACCTGACCGATCTCGACGGCGCCTTCCCGGGCTACTTCACGATCGTCGGCCTCAACCTCGGGACCGTCGGCGCGACGACCCCGCAGATCGCCAACCTCGACCTCGCCTGGCAGGGCTCGAACCCGACCGGCTACTCGTTCATCCTGCCGCCGAACCAGATCGGTGGCGGTGACTACGTGTTCGCCCCGCCGGCGGGCGCGTTCCCGTTCTGCGTCGGCTTCCGGATCCAGGGCCTGGTCCTGGCGCCGGCCGAAGCCCCGACGATCGGCAACACGCTGCCCGTCGTCGCGACGAACAACTCGATCACCTACACCCGCAGCGGCCCCGCCACGGTCACGACGCTCGAGGACTTCGAAGCCGTCGCGAACGGCACCGGCAGCTACCCGCTCGGCTGGAGCACCGCTCCTGGCGCGACGGACTGGACCTGCGACTCGGGCGGCACGCCGTCCGGCGGCACGGGCCCCTCGGCCGGCGTCAACGCGTCCCTGAACTACATGTACTGCGAGACGAGCGGCTCGGGCGGCTCGGCCAACTTCGTCATGGACACCCGCAGCTACTCCGCCGCGGAGTGCCCGAACGGCGTCATGACGTTCCAGTGCAGCCGCATCGGCGACACGATGGGCTCGCTCGACGTGCTCGTAAGCACGGACGGCGGCACCAACTTCACGCCGCTGCTGAACCTCACGGGTCCGGCCGCGGGTGAGTGGAACGAGCACTGCGTCTACGCCGGCGTCGCCGCGAGCTACATCTTCCGGTTCGACTACACCGGCGGTGGCAGCTTCACCGGCGACATCGCGATCGACGATTTCACGACCCGCTGATCTCGCGGGTCCCCCCGGGGCCGGCCACGCGATCGCGATCGGCCAGCCCGCGCGGGCCAGAACGGCAAGGCCGTTCCCAAGGAACGACCCTGCCGTTGGCAGGCGACGAAGCGCTGCCGGCGCCGAGCCGCGCCCGCCGACGACCCGCCAACTGCGGATCGACATGATCGTGTGATGCCGTCGGGGTAGGCTTCCCCACTCTTGCGCATCACGCAGATCGTCCATCAGTTCCCGCCGCAGTACTTCACCGGCACCGAGCAGTACGCGCTCGCCGTCGGTCGCGAGCTGCAGCGGCGCGGCCACGAGGTCGACGTCTTCTGCCTCGATCCGGCGTTCGCCGAACGCGACGGCCCGTGGCGCGAGTCGCGCGAGACGGTCGACGGGCTGCCCGTTCGGCGGATCAACTACTGGATGAACTTCGCGCCCGACTGGGCCCGCGTCGAATACCGCAATCCGTGGATGGCGGCGACGTTCGCGGCCCACCTTCGGGAGCGCGGAACCGAGGTCGTGCACTCGTTCCACCTGCGCCACGTGGGCGCGGACCTGCTGACGGCAGCGCGGACGCACGGTGCCGGGATCTGCGTCTCGCTGATGGACTTCTGGTTCCTCTGTCCGCGCGTCATTCTCATGCGGGCCGACGGCTCGGCGTGTGCTGGCCCACCCGACGACGGCCGCGGCTGCCTGCCGTGCCACGCGCCCGACCTCGCGCGCGAACTCGACGCGAGTCCGGTCGGCGCCGAGATCCGCGCCGCGCTGACCGCTGGCGCCGAACCCGATGCGGGCCGGGGACTCATGACGCGGGTCGCGTCGCACTTCGAACGCCTCGGGTATCTGCGTAAGCAGCTGCTGCTCGCCGACGCGATCGCCGCGCCGACGCGCTATCTCGCGAACGTGTTCGACCAGAACGGCGTTCCCGGCGACCGGCTGCAGCATCGCAGCTACGGCATCGATACGGCGGGACTCGGTCTCGAGAACGTGAAAGCTCAGGCCACGGAACGCCCGATCACGTTCGGCTTCCAGGGCACGTACTCGCCGCACAAGGGGCCCCACGTGCTCGTCGAGGCGCTGCGACAACTCCGCGGTGGCGGTGGCGGCGGCGGCTGCGGTGGCTGGCGCGCGATCCTGCGGGGCCGGGCGACCGACTTCCCCGACTACTCGAAGGACCTGCAGATCGCCAGTGAAGCGGAGCCGAAGATCGAGCTGCTCGGCCCCTACGATCGCGCCGGCCTCGCCGACGCACTGGCGGCGATCGACGTGCTCGTCGTCCCGAGCACCTGGCACGAGAACGCGCCGTTCGTCGTGCTCGAAGCGCGCGCGGCCGGGTTGCCGGTCTTCGCGAGCGACTTCGGCGGCCTCGCGGAGATCGTCGAGCACGAGGTCGATGGCGAACTGTTTCGACCCGGCGACCCCGCCGACCTCGCCACGAGGCTGCAGCGCCTCGTCGACGAGCCCGAACGGCTCGCGCGCTACCGCGGCAACGTGCGCCCGCCGAAAACCCTGAGCGCCGCCGTCGACGAGTTCGAGGCCGACTATCGGCGCTGCGCCGGAGGCGACCGGTGACCGCGGAAGAAAGCGCGGCAACCGTGGCCGAGCCCGGCAGCACCGTCGTCTGGACCGGCCATCCGCACGCGCCCGCGCCCATCGCGGCGATCCGCGCCGCATCGCAGCCCCGCATCGTCCTCGACGAGGCGCGACGCCGCGTTCCGTTCGGCGCCGGGGCGTTGCTGCGCGAGACCCTGCGCGGCATCTGGCTGCGCGCGCTCGACCTCGGCCTCGAGGCCCTCGCGACGCTGTCGAGCAGCCGCACCGCGCCGGCGGTCCGCCGCGATCGCGCCGGCGATGGCCCCGTCGTCGTCGTGCTGCCGATCCTGCCCGATCTGTCCCACACGTTCGTCTATCGCGAAGCGCTCACGATGCTGCGCCTGCGGCCCGACTGGCGGATCGTGGTGCTGCAGGACAA
Organism: Planctomycetota bacterium; assembly: GCA_965228735.1. Lineage (GTDB taxonomy): Bacteria > Planctomycetota > UBA1135 > UBA1135 > UBA2386 > JAGQRA01. Next base: position 7,036,043 of record OZ245838.1, on the reverse strand, counting down.
CCCCGGCGCGCCCGTGCACGCCGAGGCCGCCGCGGTCAGAGAACGCGCCACGTATCTGAAGCGCGACGGCATCACGGCCCGCGCGCTCCGCGTTCTGCGTTGGCTCTGCCGCCGCCCGGGACGCGAGCTGTTCGCGCTCTATCGCAGTCGCCCGAACGGGCGGGCCGCCGATCTGCTCGGCAAGCTGCCGTTGCGCGACCCGCGCCACCCGGGCAACGCGTTCCTCCTCGCCGACGAGCTCGCGCCGCTCCGGCCGCGGCACGTCCACGTCTACAGCTCGACCTACCCCGCGAACGTCGCGCTCGCGGCCGCCCACCTGCTCGGCGTGCCCGCGTCGATCTCGTCCTACGTCGACTTCGAGTTCCCCTACGACTTCCGGATGCTCGGCGACAAGCTGCGCCGGGCGACGTTCTTCCGCGTCGTGACCAGGTTCTGCGCCGAGCGCCTTGCCGACCTCGGACGCGATGCCGCGCCCGACCTCGAACTCGACGACGACCGCATCCCGACCGTCTACCTGGGGCTCGCGCTCGATGAATGGCAGGACGAACCGCAGCCGGCGCGCCGCGGCGTGATCGTCAGCGCCGCCCGACTCGTCCCCAAGAAGGGACTGCACCTCGTGCCGCCCGCGCTGGCCGCACTGCGGGAGCAGGGCGTCGCCGTTGAGTGGCGCGTGCTCGGTGACGGGCCGGAGCGCACGCGGCTCGAACGGCTGTGCGACGAGCACGGCGTCCGGGACCTCGCGCACTTCCTCGGCGCGCAGGAGAACGCCGCGGTCCGCCGCGAACTGCTGACCTGCGATCTCGCGATGCTGCCGTGCGTCGTCGCCGACGACGGCGAACGCGACGGCATCCCGATCTTCCTCTGCGAAGCGATGGCGCTCGGCGTGGCGGTGCTCTCGACGCCGATCTCCGGGATCCCGGAGCTCGTGCGCGACCGGGACACCGGTTACCTGTGCAACCCGAACGACAGCGGCGCACTCGCGGCGACGATCACCGCAGCGCTCGCTGCCCCTGACGAACGCGATGCGATCGCCGCCCGCGGCCGCGCCCTCGTGCGCGAGCTGCTCGACATCGACGTGGCAGTCACCGATCTCGTGCGCAGGATCGAGGCATGAGCACCGGCGCGCGCATCGGCTACCTGCTGCTCTTTCCGCTCGTCGCCCTCGGGGCGCTCGCGCTCGGCGCATTCCTGCTGTTGTTCGATTGCGTGACGACGCCGCTCGTGTGGCTGCGTCGTCGCCCGACGGGCGACGAGGCGCCGAAGAACACGAACGCGACGATCATCGTCCTCAACTGGAACGGGCAGCACTTCCTGCAGGAGCTCATGCCGTCGCTACGGGTGGCCGTCGACCGCTGCCCCGGCGATCACGAAGTGCTCGTCGTGGACAACGGCAGCGAGGACGGCTCGGTCGAGTGGCTCGAACGCGAACACCCGTGGGCGCGCACCCTGCCGCTGCCCGAGAACCGGCACTTCATCCGCGGCAACCTGGCCGGGGTCGAAGCGGCGAACCCGGCGCGCGACCTGCTCGTGTTCTTGAACAACGACATGCGGGTCGAGCCCGACTTCCTCGTCGAGCTGCTGCGACCGTTCGGCGAACCGGACGCGGCCGACCTGTTCGCCGTCACCGCGCGGATCGAGATGGCCGGCGAACGCAGCGAGACGGGCCTCGCGCGGACGTTCGTCAAGAAAGGCGAGCTGCGGTTCGTGCAGCGCCCCGGCACCCCCAAAGACGACGGCACCGCCGTGCTCTGGGCGGGCGGCGGCAGCAGCGCGTTCGCCCGCGGCAAACACGACGCCATCGGCGGATTCGAGTCGCTCTACGTGCCGTGCTACGTGGAGGACGTGAGCCTGTCGTTCGAGGCCTGGCGCCGCGGCTGGCGCTGCCGCTACGCGCACCGCAGCGTCGTGCATCATGCCCACCGCGGCACGTCGACGCGGGTATTCGGCCGCGAGGGCGTCGAACGGCTCGACTGGCGCAACCGCGAGCTGTTCTTCGTGCGTGCGATCACGGCGCCATGGCTCGTCGTGCAACACGCGTTCTGGTTCGGGTATGCCCTGCACAAGCAGGCCCGGCGGCGGGGCGTGCCGCTCGCGCTCGGCGTCGCGGCGGCCTGCTCGACGCTGCCGCGCCTGCCCGCCGCGCTGCGCGAACGCCTGCGCTCGCGCTGTCACGCGCGGCGTTCGGCCGCCGCCGTGCTGACGAACGTCAGCGATCCGGACCGCTGACGACGCCGGTCGCTGGTGCTGGGCTGCTGGCCGAACGTCATTGGCCGCGCAACCGGCCGAATACCGCGGTGACGACCGCACGCAGCCGCGCCGTGACGGCGGCATGCGAGTAGCGCTCTTCGACGAGCTGCCGGGCCCGATCGGTCATCGCCGCGATCTCGTCGCCGCCCGCGAGCACGCGCCCGAGCGCGGCCTCGCCCTCACTCACGGTCTCGAACCGCAGGAAGTGCACGCCGTCCTCGCCCTCGAGCCCCTCGGTTGCGACGCCCGTCGCGATGACGGGCAGGCCGAGGGCCCACGCTTCGAGCACCTTGATGCGGGTGCCGCCGCCGCTGCGGATCGGCAGGAACGCGGCGTCGCTCGCGGCGTAGTGCGGCAGCAGGTCGTCGACGAAGCCCATCACCTCGAGACCGTCGCGCTCCGGATGGCGCCGCCCGAGACCCGCGTCGTCCTTGCCGATGTGGCGCACGAGCAGGTCGGGATGATGGCCGTGCAGGCGCGGCAGATGACGCTCGAGCAGCTCGATGACGGCTTCGCGATTGGGCGGGTAGTCGAGCCCGCCCACGAACAGGAGCCGCGGCGGACCGGCCGTCTTGCGCGGCTGCCGCGGCAGCCGGTCGAGGTCGACGGAGTTGGGGATCACCTCGAGCCGCGCTTCCGGCGCGAGACCGCGCGCGAGTTCGGCGTCGCGATCGGAGACCACGACGGTCTGCACCGCGCGGCGCAACGCGCGCGCCTCCTCCCGCGCCATGCCCTTGGCCTCGAAGCGCCGCGTCATCCGTTCGCTGAACGCGCGCGCCTGCGCGTCCGGCCGCGCGAAGAGCGCGAACTCGAGATTGTGCAGGTAGAGCAGCAGCGGCACGTCACCGCCCGCGCGCCCGCTCGGCGGCAGCAGCGGCAGCACGAAACTGCTGTCCGCCACGAGCAGTTCGGGCCGCAGCGACTCGACGAGCTCACGCGCGACACCCGCGGCAGCCGGATCCCAACGCCGCACGAACAACTCCGACCGACCGCGCAGCCACTGGCCGCCCTTGCGAATCAGCGATGGCGCCACCACGGCGTTGCCGGGCAGTTCGTGGAACGTGATGCCAGTCGCGGCCACGAGGTCCGCGGCGTTCTGCCGCGCCTCGTCGTCCGCCACGGGCGCCGCGAGGTGCACCTCGTGATCCTGCGTCAACGCATCGAGCAGCACGCGCGATCGGATGCTCCCGCCGTGCTTCGGCGGGTGCGGAACGAAGGGAGCCAGAACGAGGATCACGCGGCGAGCGAGGCTATACTCCGCGCCGTGCCCCCGCCACCTTCGGACCAAGGCGACCCGATCCTCACCGAGCTGCGCGAGCTGCGCGCGCAGGTCGACGGCCTCGACGGACGACTCGATCAGCTGCTGCAGGACAACGCGGCCCTCCGCGAGCAGCTGGCCGCTAGCGAACGAGCCCGGGCCGACCTGTCCGCCCAGACGCAGCGACTCGTCGAGCTGCTGGCCGAAGCCCGCCAGGAGCTGCGCGACCTCGGACGCGGCCACGACTGACGATCGTCAGCCGATACCCCGCTCGAGCCGCCGACCGAGCCACCGGAAGAACACGCCCTTCAGGCCCTTCCGATCCGCCCCGGCTTTCGCGCCCAGGTACTGACCCCACACCTGGTACTTCACGTAGTCGCGGGTCCACTCGACCGCCGGCCCTTCCTGCTCGGGAGGCAAGCCGAGACTCTTGACGTAGTTCACGTGTTCCTCGGTGGCGTGCGGGATGCCCTTCTTGACGTCGGCGTAGGTCGGGATCCCCACCATGCCGAACAACCGGCGCAGGTTGCGATGATCGCAGAACGTGCGACGCCCCTCGTCCCACGCACTGCGATCGTGGCTGTGGACGACACACGCGCCGCCCTGGTGCACGATCGCCAGCCCGTCCGCGATCACGCGCTTGCCGAAGTAGATGTCCTCGCCGAACCGGCGCGGTCCGAGCGGAAAGCGCTCCCACACCGAACGCCGCACCGCGGACGCGACGTTGTCGAACGCGCACAGCATGAGCTGGTCGAACGGCTCCAGATCGGTGAGTTGCTTGCCCTCGGGCAGCTGCTTCTTCGTCGCGACCTCCCCGAGCCCCGGCCAGTTGCGGATCCGCCGATCGAGCACGGGCTGACAGCCGGGCCGCGGGATCTGGCGGCACCAGACGCCCGCGACGTCCGGGTCGGCAAACGGCTCGATCATGCGCGCGAGCCAGTCGTTGCCCTGCAGCGTGGCGTCCTGGACGAGCAGCACGACGACGTCGCCCGTCGCTCTGCTGATGCCACGATCCCGCGTGCTGCCGTGATCGAACTCGCGCTGCGGGATCGACTCCACGTCGAACCCGGCGTTCCGCAGCCGTTCGACCGTGCCGTCCTTCGACCCGCTGTCGACGGCGATCAGCTCGTCGAACCGCACACCTTCGAGCGCCGTGATCGATGCGAGCACTTCGTCGAGCAACGGTCCGGCATTCCAGGTCGGCATCACGAGTGAGGTGCGCACGGGCGCGGATGATGCCGGGTTCCGTTCGCGATCTCTACGGTAGGAGCTAGTCTTCTCGAGCGGCGATCGATGCGGCTCCTCTTCGTCATCCACCAGTTCTTCCCCGACTGCCACTCGGGGACCGAGCAGTACTGCCTCGCCGTGGCGCGCGAGGCGCGACGCCGCGGTGACAACGTCACTGTGCTGTCGCTGAATCCGCGGCACGAGGACGAGATGCCGCCCGTGCGGCTCTTCGAGGCGCCCTACGACAACTTCCGCGTCCTGCGCCTCAACCACTGGCGGCGGATGAACCCGAATGCGGTGCTGCGCGACTACGAGAACCGCCACCTCGACGGCTGGTTCCAGGCCGTGCTGGACGACGTCGAACCAGACGCGGTCCACTTCTTCCACCTGCGCCAGCTCGGCTCGAACCTGATCCGGGTCGCCCAGCGCAACGCGGTCCGGACCGTCGTCAACCTGATGGACTTCTGGTACCTCTGTCCGCGCTTCACGCTGCTGCGCAGCGACGGTGGCCTGTGCGAGGGCCCACCAGACGGGGGCAACGGCTGCATCGAGTGCGAGCACCCGGAGCTCGCCGGCGTCGAACCGGCGACCGATTCGGCGGCCGACGACCCACCCAGCCGGTTGCGTGCCCTGCTCGACCGGCAGCGTATCCAGCGCGAGAACCTCGCTGCAGCCGATGCGGTGATCGCCCCCTCGCGCTTTCTCGCTCGGATGTTCGAGAGGAACGGCCTCCCGGTGGACCGCATGACCGTCGTGCCGTACGGGCTCGAACCAGACCGCATCGTGCCCATCGCAGCGGAACGCCCGCGAACTCCGTTGCGGGTCGGCTTCTGCGGCGTGCTGTCGCCGTGGAAGGCGCCGCACCTGCTCGTCGACGCCGTACGGTCGTCGGATGCCGCCGTCGACGTGACGATCCACGGTCGCACCGAGGAGCCGTTGTTCCAGGACTACATCGACCCGATCGTGCGGCTGGCCGAGAACGACGAACGCATCACGTTCCCGGGCCCGTACGCGGCTGCCGATGCGGCACGGGTGTTCGCCGCGATGGACGTGCTCGTCGTGCCGAGCCTCTGGTACGAGAACACCCCGTTCGTCGTGCTCGAGGCCTTCATGGCCGGCGTGCCGGTGATCGCCTCGGATCTCGGCGGGCTCAGCGAGATCATCGTCGAGGGCGAGAACGGGTTCCTCTTTCCGGCCGGTGACACCGAGGCTTTGCGCGCGATCCTCGAGCGCCTCGCGGCCGGGCCCGAGTGGTTCGCCAACCTGCGCATGAGGCCACCGAGCGGCATCGCCGATAACTACGACGTCTTCACCGCGACCTATCGCGGCTGAGGGCGCAACCCCGCCGCCGCGGGGGTAGACCCCGGAATCCGCGTCGTTATCGTGCCCGTCCAATTCTTCGCCCCGTCACGGAGCCTGATGCCCGTCCGCCTGATCTACAACCACATCGAGCACCACGCCGCGCACTCGGGCTACGACCAGCTCGCGAAGTACGTGCGTGCCAAGCCCTACAAGGACGGTGCGCTCTACAAGCTGACGGGCAAGATCAAGTATTCGCGGCTCGAGGCGTCCAAGTGGCACGACACGCCGTGGTACTCGGGCTGGGCGATGCGGCGCGAGATCGCGATCTGCGCGCGATCGGCGATGTTCCCGGCGCGCACGCTGTTCCACTGGTTCTACGCCGAGAACGATGTCCGCGTCTGCTCGCAGTGGCGCTGGCGCTGGAACAATAAATTCGTCGCGTCGTTCCACCAGCCGCCGGAGTTCCTCGACACCCATGTCGAGGACAAGAACTACATCCGCGGGCTCGACGGCATCATCGTGATGGCCGAGTCGCAGATCCCGTACATGAGCCAGTTCGTGCCGAAGGAACGCATCTTCTGCGTGCCCCACGGCGTCGCCGTCGAGCACTGGCGCCCGGACGCGAACGTGCAACGCCGTGAGGACCCGACGTTCTTGTTCGTCGGCGTCTGGCTTCGCGACATCGAGATGGCAAAGGCCACGATCAGGAAGTGCGCCGAGCGCGGCCTGCCGGCGAAGTTCCGCATCGTCACGTTCCCCGACCGCGTCGCGGAGTTCGAGCCGCTGCCGAACACCACGGTCATGACGAAGATTCCGGACGCGCAGCTGCTCGAGGAGTACCGCAGCGCCCATGCGCTGTTCCTGCCGCTCGCGATGTCCACGGCGAACAACGCGATGCTCGAGGCGATGAGCTGCGGCACCGGCGTGATCTCCACCAACACGGGCGGAACGCCGGAGTACGTGAGCGAAGGCTGCGGTGAGCTCGTGCCGCCGGGCGACATCGACGCCGCGGTCGCAGCGATTCAGAGGGTCTGCGACAGCCGCGAGTACACCGAGCAGATCGGAAGCAAGGCCCGCGAACGCGCCCTCGACTTCGCGTGGGAGAAGATGGGCGCGCTCCAGGAAGAGGCCTACCGCAAGATCTTCCGCGGACGATGACCTCGGCGTCCCAGACGCGCGCTCCCGGCGCCCGGCGCCGCCCGATGCCCGCGGCAATTCCGCGCACGGTCGGCGCGATGACGGCGCTCCTCGGCCTCCTCATCGTCCCGCTCTGGGCACACGCAACGATCGCACTGGCGCCGCTCGACGACGTCGACCACGCTCCACTCTGGGGCATGTCGACGATCCTCGTCGGCCTCGGGATCGCGGCGGTTCGGACGCGAAGCCCGCGACTCACCGCGGTGTTGCTGCCGATCCTGATCGTCGGTGGTATCGAGACGGGCACGCGGACCTGGGCCCGCATCTTCTGCTCCGACACCTGGATCGCGACCCACGTGGCACTCGCCGACCGAACATACCCAGAACGTGCGGCCTACGTCGGACACCCGTTCCTGCAGTTCGTGGGTCGACCGCATCGCGCGCTTCTGGGAACCGACGTGCTCGGAACCGCCGGCCTGAACGATCTCGGGTTCGTGGGCCCGAACGTCACCCTCGAGAAGCCGGATGACGTCGTGCGCATCGCGTTCCTCGGTGGCTCGACAACCGCGACCGGCTACTTCCGCGCCGCGGAACGCCGCCTCAACGAACTCGCGAAGGACACGGGCAAGCGCTTCGAGTGCGTGTCGTTCGCGATGGGCTACTACACCTCGGCCCACTCGGTCGTGAACTTCGCGCTCAACGCACTCGACTACCGGCCAGACTACGTCGTATTCCATCACGGTTGGAACGACCTGCGCGCCAACGGTCACCCCGACGATTTTCGCGGGGACTACTCGCACGCGTTCAAGGCCTTCGACCCGCCGACTCCACCGGACGTCTGGCTGATTCGCGGCAGCCTCGTGTATCGCTTCCTCGCGCACCGTCTCGCGCCGAAACCGCCATGGGCCGATCTCGGCGGCGCACTCCACCGACCGCATCGGCGCGGCAACGCCCAAGAACAGCTCGCGCGTACCTACCTGCGCAACGTCAACACGGTCGTCGAGCTGGCGAACAGCAACTCGATCGTCCCGGTCCTGGTGACGCAGGGACATTCCAAGAATCCGGAGATCGCATTCAGCAGCGATGCGCCCGGCATTGCGGCCTTCTCTATCCTGCTACGCCAGGCCGCCGCCGGCTACGGCGATCGAGCGCTGCTCGTGGATCTCGACGCGCTGACGACGGGGCAGCACGAGGAGTTCTTTCGCGACGTCGGCCACCACCTGCCGGCGGGCGTGCGGTTCAAGGGCCACACGGTCGCGGACGCGATCTGGGCCCACTGGTCCGGTCGCTGACGGTGCCGCCGAGCCGACCGTTGCCGCCGCTCAACGGTGGTTGTCGTCGCCGTGGCTCTTGCCGTCGCCGATGTAGTTCTTGCTGCCCGGCATGACCTTGCGCGCCATGCTGAAGACGCCGAGCCTGCGCAACATGCGCACGACGCCGAGCTCCTTGAGCTTCATGTGCTCGTAGTAGACCTTCTCGAGCGTCGCGATGTCGGCGACCGGTGAGCTCTGGGCCGGCGGCGCGGCGGCGGGCTGCGAATCAGTCTGTTTGCCGTTCTCCCCGGGCGGCTGAGCCGGCGGCGCCGGCGGCGGCGCGACTGGCGCGTTTGGCACCTCGACGAGGTTCCCGAGCATCGTCATACGGCGTGGCATGAGACCGTGGATCTCGAGGAAGCCGATCGCGCGATACTGAATGTCCTGACTGACGAGCGGCAGATCCCCGTAGAAGTCGCCGAGCACTTCGCCGGTGTGCTGCATCATCATGTCGCCCTTCGCGGACGTGGCCGCCAGCAACGCACCGAGCCGCTGTTCGGGCTCGTAGAGCCCCGACAACGACCGGATGTGACGCAGATCGCGAACCTTGACAGCGAACACGGGCGGCAGCACGTGACCGCCGACGAGCAGATCCTCGAACCCGAAGTCAGGGCTGTACGGGAACACCTGCGCGCTCGCCGGTCGCAGCCAGCCGAACGAGCCGCACGCCACGGGCGCATCGGTCGGCTGCCGCGCCACGTCGCGCAACCGGCCGAGGTCGAAACGGCAGCCGGACAGCACCCAGACGACCGTGTCGTCGTCGTCGAGGTCGGCCCACGGCAGCGGGTCGATCGTCGTCGTCGTCGTCCAGTTGGCCGGCGTCTCGACGGTCTGTTCGGGATCGCGCAGGACCTTGACGGCCCAACCCGGCGAGCCGCGCAGCTCGGCGTCGATCGACGCCATCGAGGACTTGTAGCGATCGCCCGGGTCGCCGCCCGCATCGAGCACGACGATGCCCTTGCCGCCGAGCGCCGGCGGCACTTCGAGCGGATGCAGCGTCGGCGGCAGGTAGTAGGCGTCCTCGATCGCGGTGCGGTTCTGCTTCTCGCGCTCGAGCATCTCCTCGAACATCGCGATCTTCTCGGCCACGAGCCGCTTCTCGTCGGTCAGCTCGATCGCGTGGTCCTTCGCCGCCTTGCGGAAGGTCGCGACCCTGGCGTCGTCGTCCAGCGCGGTCTTGATCGCCGCCACGAGGCCATCGACGTCACCGGCTCGATGGACGAGACCGGTCTTGCCGTCCGTCACCATCTCCGACTGCCCACCCTGATCGGACACGATGCACATCGCGCCGACGCCCATCGCCTCGAGGGTCGCGCACGGGTAGTTGTCCCACGGTGCCGGGTGCAGGAACGCGGCGGCCTGCTGCATCGCCGCGAGCGCCTGCTCGCGCGGGATGTTGCCGAGCCGCACGACGCGGTTCTGGAACGCCTCCGGCACGAGCGCGTCGATCACGTCCTGCACCGACTCGCCCTGGTGCCACATCTCCTTGCCGAGGAAGACGAGCTTGAGGCCCGGGTAGTCGCTCGCGAGCCGGGCGAAGGCGCGCATCGCGTCGTCCGAACCCTTGCGCGGTTCGATCCGACCGACGCACACGAGGAACCGCCCGCCGTGAAGTTCCTTCGGCACTTGCTGGCCGGCCTCGGGAAGGTCGAGGAAGTACGGGATCGTGCGCTGGATGGCCGGCAGATCGTCGCCGAACTGCTCGCGGTAGCGCGCCATGAGCGCGTGCGACGGCGTGAGCAACGCGTCGGCGTTCTGCACGCAGTATTCCTCGCGCAGCATCATCTGCCGGTGCGGGTGGTAGCCGAGCTCCCACGGATGCCGATTGGTGGCGAACGCGATGCGCGAGCTGACGTGGCCGTGCACGCAGACCGGCGGGAAACTCGCCCGCCGGCCCGCGTGCCGCGCGCGGATGACGTAGAACGCCTCGGCGAAGAACTCGGGGCTCTCGATCACGTCGATGCCGTGATCGAGATGCAGCTGCTCGACGTATGCCGCGCACTGGATGGCCGCGATGTTCGACGGCTCGTTCGCCCAGAGCTTGCCGCGGTCGGCGTAGCGATCGGGGATGACGTCGAGGAATTGCGCGCCCTGCCGCACCTCGCGGCGACCGTCGAAGTGGAACAACCGATGGATCGTGAGGTTGCCGTCCGTCCACAGCCGGTGCGTGTGCTGCGGCTCGTAGCTGCCGTGATTGGCGAAGTTCGTGACGACGTGCACTTCGTGCCCGGCCGCCGCGAGGATCTTCGCGGCCGCATTGTGATACGTCGCGATGCCGCCCCCCGGAAACGGCTCGTACTCGTAGCTGATGATGCAGATCTTCATCGTGTTTCCGTCGCCTGCCCCCCGACGTGGGCAGCCAGGGTCTGCGCGTTCCCGAGCCACCAACGCAAGCGGTCCTCGAGGTCCTGCAGGTCCTTGTAGTCGTTCATCAGGTGGTGCAGCTCGCCGAACTTGACGTGCGCCGGCGTCGTGTGCCCGTGGCGCCGCCAGTCGAGCTCCGCCACGAGGTGTTTGATCGCGACCAGGTCCTCCGCGGCCTTGGTCTGCAGATACCGCTCGACCGGCTCGGTCAGCGGGCGCAGGCTGCGGCTCATCTCGATGTCGGCCGGCGGGACGAACCCGTCCGGCGCCCCCCACTCGTTGAGCTTGACCTTGTCACCGAGGATCGGCGTCTTGCGCAGGCCACGGTAGTACCAAGGCGACGCGCGATCCTCGACCATCACGCGCTCCTCCTCGATGTGATCGCGGGCGTAGGTCTCGTTGAAGACGCCGATGTTGCGCCACGCGCCGCGACTGCCGAACAGCGTGTCGTGCGGAATGTGGAACAGGTAGGCGCCGGGATCGGCGATGCACTCGGCCCCGGCGCTCTCGGCCGAGAGGCTGAACTGGAACTCGTCCATCCCGTAGGCGCCCTCGTATGCACGGTCGAAGCCGCCGAGCCGCTTCCACGTGGTCTTGCGGAACGAGAAGTTGGCGCCGACCGGCGTGCAGTAGTGCCCGCCCGGGAAGTGGGCATACTCGAGCGTCTGGAACGTCGCCTTGAACGGCCCCGAGTTGCCTTCGAGATACTCGTAGCGCGGCCCCGTGCCGACCGCGAACGGGTGCTGGCGATGGATCTCCCAGTGCGACTCGATGCAGTGCTCGCCGAAGATGCAATCCGAGTCGGACAGGTAAACCACCCCGTTCAGCGCGTTGTTGGCGACGGTATTGCGCATCGTCTGCAGCCGAAACCGGCCGACGCGCAGGTTGTGGATGATGCGGCACGGAATGCCGAGCTTCCTGGCGGTCTCCTCCGCGATCTGGGGCGTGCCATCACTGCTGCCGTCGTCCGAGATGACGAGGAAGTCGGGCTTCATGCTGCCCTTCGCCGCCGACTCGATGGACAGCGCGATGGTGTCGTTCTTGTTGTACGACACCATGGCAAGGGTGATCGGGAGGGTTCGCGTCATGTTGGCTCGGGCAGATCGGGCGCAGAGCTTACTACCGCCTCACGGGACTATCGTCCACCGCGGTGAATATGCTCCACTCCCTCCCGGCAAACGCCGATGACAGGGCTGGTTCCGGGCAACGGATAGACGTCGCGCCGGTCGCCTCCGCACGCTAGCCTGCCACCCGCCATGCGGTTTGCACCGCCAGTAGAGATCCGTCGATGCTGAGTTCGCTCGCAGAGCTCGAGAAGGAACTCACCCGGGAGCCTGACGAGGTCGTCTGGCTGCTCCACCCCGAGAGCTGGTTCGAGCTCGTCCGCGCCGCCAATGCGAGCGCTGCGGCGGGCGCACGGATGCGAATCGCTCTGCACGACGGCTCCGGCAGCAGCGCAGGCACCGAAGGCAACGGGGGCACGTGCCCGATGGCACGGCTGCCGATCGCCGAGTTCACCGCGGCGTACGAGACCATTCGAGACTGGTGGCCCCAGCTCAGCGGCGAGGATCGGCCGACGAGCCTCGCAGCGACGGCCTACGAAGAACTCGCGGCGGGCCTGCGCGACGAGCTCAAGGCCGCGGCCGACTCGCGCATTCACGAGGGCGAGCGCGGCGACGCGCAACTGCGATTCCCGCCGATCGAGCACGACCTGCTCGCGACGCCGGATCGCGCCCTCGCGTTCTGGCGCGCGTTCCTGCACCTCGACGATTCAGACTCGCTGCAGGCTGCCGCGAGCGCGTTCGCCAACCGCGACGACGCCGGGGACCTGGCCCAGGAGCACGCGTGGTTCCGCGTACTCCTGCAGCGCCAGCTCGTGCTGCGTTGGAACCCCGAAGTCCAGCGAGTTCTCGCCGCGGTCTACGAGGACACCGCGAATCGGCAGGCACTCGTCGACGCCGAGCACGCGGCATTCGCACCGATCGGGCTCGAATGGCTCACCACGCAGAACGTCGAGGACCTCGGCCTGCTCACGCCGGCGCCGCGCAGCCGCCCGTTCAAGATCAAGCGTCGGCACCAGGCCACGGCGACCCAACGCGACGCGGCGGAGATCACGGTGCTGATCCCGTCCTACAAACACGAACAGTACATCGTCTCGACGATCCACAGCGTGCTAGGGCAGACCGCGCCCGAACTGCGCGTGCTCGTCGTCGACGACAAGAGCCCCGACGGCACCGTCGCCGCGGCCGAGGCCATCCACGATCCGCGACTCGAGGTCCGCACCAACCCCGAAAACGTCGGGCTCGGCAACTCGGTTCTCAACGCGCTCGAGACCATCGAAACGCCGTACGTCGCGCTGCTGAACTCGGACGACCTGTTCCACCCGCAGCGGCTCGAGAAGTGCCTCGCCGCGCTGCGCGACGACGCCGAGTGCGAGCTCGTGAGCACCGGACTGGCGATCATCGACCAGGACGACAAGCGCCTGACGACGAACAACACGAGCACGCTCTTTCACGGCCGCAACGTGCGCGACTGGGTGCACTGGTACGACAACACGAAGCCGCGATCCACGCAGCCAGACGGGTTGTTCGGCGCTTTGCTCGAACGCAACTTCCTCGCGACGAGCAGCAATATCGTCTGTCGGACGGACTGGCTCCGCGACCACAAAGACGCGCTGCGGAGCCTCAAGTACTGCCTCGACTGGCAGCTGTTCCTCGACGGCGCGCGCGAGCAGAAGCTGCGCTGGCTGCCGGACCGGCTCATCGCCTACCGACTGCATCCGAGCAACACGGTGTGGTTCGAGAACGAGGCGCGCTGGGCCTATTCGCTCGAGGTCGACCGCGTCGCCGCGCGCGCGATCCGCGACCATATCGCCGAGTTCCCGGACGACAGCGCCGAACGGGTCGAACTCGCCCTGCGCGACATCGCCGAGCACCTGCGTCACAACACCGAGGTCGACTGGACCGGGCTCTACCTCAACGAGCTCATCGGTGGCTTCCGGCTCGAGCACCATGCGCGCGAATCGTCGGCGATCGCCGACCTCGCCGCGAACCTCGAACGCCTCGCGTGGCAGAAGAACGACCCGACGACGGCCGCCGAGCGCCGCCGCGCGCGCGCGCTCGCGAGCAAGTACACGGCGACGACCGACGAGGTCTACTCGCTGCGGAGCCGCGACGAGTGGCAGAAGAAGCGCATCGACGACGACGCCGCGCGACTGCGCGGAATCGAGTCCGAACTGCATGCCGCTCAGGATCGGCTGGTCAGCGCGCAGAACGAGCTCACGGCAAAGCAGGAGCAAATCGCCGAGGTCGATGCGCGATTGCAGCAGTTGCAGACGGAGCACAACCGGGCCACTGCGTCGCTGAACCAACTCGAGCAGGACGCGACCTCGACCCGGGCGGCGCTCGAAGCCACTGAGACCGACCTGCGCGCCACCAAGGAAGAACTCGGTCGCACGCACGCGGAGCTCGCCACCGCTCGCGAGCAACTCATCGCGGCTGCGAGCTCGTTGGCCGAGACCCGGGGCGAGCTCGTCACCACCGAGCGCCAGCGCGACGAGCTGCAGGCGGTCCTGAAGCGCGAGCGCACGGAGTTCGATCGCGGGCTCGCAGCGCGAGCCCATGCCCAACGCGAGCTCGCGACGCAACTCGCGGAACTCGAGCTCGCAACCGAGTCCGATCGCGCTGCAATGTCGCAGTTTCGCGGCCTGCGATTGCAGCCCGGCAGTTCGAGCAGAAAGCTGCTGCGCCGACTCGGCAAGTGGCATCGCAAGACGAAAGCCGCCGCAGCGGCCCTGCGGCCCCGATGGGCCAGCCCCTACGTCGCGCCGACGATCGTTGTCGCCGTGGTGTCCGACGAAGGCGACCGCGCGGACAGCGTACGATTCTGCCAGGAGGCGGCCGCCGAGCACCGCACGATCCTGCTGCGCGACGGCAACGCGCCGGCCGGCACACAGCAATCCGATGCGGGTCCGGGCGAGACCGTGGCATGGGCCTTCCCCGAGCAGGTTCAACGCCATTGGCGGTACTTTCGAAGCCGCGCTCAGAGCCGATGCGACGCATTGCTCGCGACTCTTGGATCCGCGTGTGGCGGCGACGAGGAGCGCGCATTCGACATCCTCGCCCAACACCTGGCGTTCGCGCGGGCCGCACGCCGTGAACGCGCAAAGTTGCTGATCGCGGGCGGCCGCGGATCCGAGCTCGTGCGCGCGGCCATCACTTCCCAGCTGCTCGGTGTGCCCTGGGTCGGGTTCGTTGGGACGGTCGAAGCCGACGATGAAGCCCAATCGCGGTGGCTCGGGCGTGAGTTCACGAACGCCGGATTGCTGGTCCCCCGTTCCCCCGAGCTCCGCAACGCCTTGCTCGAGAACGGCGTGCCTGCCGATCACACCGTCATGCGGCCGTTCCCGGTCGTCGAATGCGAGCAAAAGCCGTGGATCGACGCCCCGCCGCACCTGCTCGTGATGGCGCCGATGTCAGCCGATCCGGGGTGGGACCGTTTGCTGGCCACGACGATCGATCTGATGAACCGTGGCTGGCAACTCGAACTCGACGTCCTCGGAACGGTCATGCCGGGCTCCGCGGACTCGCGAGCGTGCGCGGCCAACGTTCGCGCCACCATGAGCGCGTTCGGCATCGCGGGGCAGTTCCAGTGGAGGCCGGAAGGCGGCCACGGCCCGGACCTGGATCACCAGCATCGACAGTTCTTGGGACGACCACCGGCGGTAATGCTCGCGCCGTGGAGCGAGCAGCGCCCCACCCCACTCGATCGCGGCGTTCTCGCGGCCATGGCGGCCGGCATCCCGATCGTCGGCTGCGACGTGTCCTCCGTGGCCGACGCCGCGCGGGCGGACCGCGAGGCCATACTCGTGCCTACCGGTCAAGCGGCCCGATTCGTGAACCAGGTCGCGCAGCTTCTCCGGGATCCCACGCGGCAGACGGCACTCGGCACGAACGGCCGAAAGCGATACTTCGAGGAGTTCGCCTCGGAGCGCACGCGCGCAACGATTGCGGAACGGATCCGGCTGCTACTTCCCCGCTGACCCGCGAGCCCGGCTTTCGAGCACTTCGTTCACGCGGGCGTGCATCGTCTCGTCGGTAACCCGATGGTCGAACTCCCGGTCGAAACGCGAGGCCGCACCGCGGCCGAGCCTGGCCCGGAGTTCATGATCGTCCATGAGCCGTTCCACGGCATCAGCGAGCGTCGCCGCATCGTGTTGCGGTACGACCAGTCCTTCGACGCCATCGTCGACGGCTTCCGCGATCGCACCGGCTCGGCTGCACACGACCGGCAGACCCGCGGCCATCGCCTCGAGCACCGCGGTCGGCATGCCGTCCGAGTCGCCGTCCTCGGTTTCGACGTAGGGGGCGACGAACGCGGACGCCCGGGCCAGCGCGGCCGCGATCGCGTCATGCGCCATCGAACCCGTGAGCTCGATCACCGCGCTCAGCCCGTACTCCGCGATGCGGTCTCGAACCCGACCCGCGTAGTCCGCGCTCGCCGCGTGACCGGAATCTTCCCCGCCGACCAGCCGCACCTGAAACACTCGACCGCGGCGCATCAACTCGGCGCAGGCTTCGACGAGCGTCAGCAGCCCCTTCTTCGGCTCGATCCGGCTGATCGACAGCAGCTGGAATCCATCACCCCCTAGCCTCTGGCGCTGCGCCCGAACGGCGCGCAGCGCTTCGCCGTCGACCCCGATCGGCTTGACAAGAATCCTCGGAGCACACTCCGCCCCGCCGATCTGCAACAGTTGCCGCCTGGTCCGCTCGCTCGTCGCGAATACGAGATCGGCGGTCGCCAGATGCAACCCGACGAGCTTGAACGGAAAGTCGGCAAGCATGTGGTCCGTGTAGCACGCGATCCCTCGCGGAACCGCGAGAACCTCCGCCGCGAACATCGCCATGAACGACTGGTCGTAGAAGAACCAGCTCTGCAGATAGCGCGCCTGCGCCAACTCTGCGAGCCGGGTGAACGTGCAAGCGCGGAGCACGAGCGGGTCCCGACGCAGCTCCGACACGCTGCGACCGACGGCCGAAGCAACCCGCTCCAGAAACGCGTCGACCCGGCCCGGGTGCTCGCGATCGAGCGCTGCGAGATCCTCGGTGTGGATTCTGCGAACGGTTTCGACGCAAACGGTCCGATCGAGCAATGGCCGAAAGCGCGCCGCGACATCCCGACCCGCCTGGCGCTCTCCCATGAAGACGAGGACGTCGAACCCCCGCCCGAGGAACCCGAGCATGTCCTGGTAGACGAACGCATGCGTCGGATTCGGGAACGCCCATGTCGGTGCCATGATCACACGATCCCCGCTCGCCGGCCGGCGACGTAACGACGCACGCGTCCAGCGATCCCGCGCGATCCGAAACTGCTTCTTCAGCCACGAGCGGATGCCGGTTTGCGGGCGATCGGAGAGCATGGGAGCGCGGCGAGACGATAGCTCGATGGCTCGGGCAGCCATAGCTCGATCGTGACCACCACGCCGATGCCAGGGCACGTTCGATACCCGACAACCGGCTCGAAACCCCGAAGGGACGGGGCCTCTCGAATCGGGATCGGACCTCGAATCGCCTGCGTTCCGGGCTAACCTGACGTCGTGTCTGACGTTCAGCGATTCATCGTACTCGGCTGCGGGCGCACGGGCTCCAACCTGCTCGTGAGCATGCTCAACTCACACCCCGAGATTCGGTGCATGAACGAGCTGTTCAACGACTCAGAACCCGACAAGATTCTCTGGGGCGGCCACCCCCGCGAGGGCGCGGGTGATCTCGAACTGCGGGCGTCGGACCCGGTTCGATTCCTCGAACAACGGGTGTTCACGAACGTGGGGCCGAAGACGCGTTTCGTCGGCTTCAAGATCTTCTACTATCACGCCCGCGAGCCGAACTGGGAGTCCGTCTGGCTCCACCTCAGATCGGACCCGAGCCTGAAAGTGCTGCATATCAAGCGCCGCAACCGACTCCGCAAGCACCTCTCAGAGAAGCTCGCCAAGCTGACGAAGAAGTGGTCGATCAGCTCCGACAAGGAGGCCCACTCGGACGTCACGATCAAGCTGTGGCCGAAGCAGTGCATCGAGTCCTTCGAGCGGACGATCGGCTACGAACGCGAGGGCGACGAGTTCTTCCGCGACCACGCGACGCTCGAGATTGTCTACGAAGACCTCGCGGCAGACCCCACCGGCTACTCGGAACGCATTCTCGACTTCCTCGGCGCACCGCGCCACCACCTCGAACAAGGCACGAGACGCCAGGTCGTGCAGCCGTTGTCCGCCGTGATAGAGAACTTCGACGAGCTCGCGACGGCGTTCTCCGGTACGCCGTGGGCAGAGTTCCTCGCCGACGACCCGGCAATCTCCTGACTGCGAATGAACGCCGGCGGCCCCGAGACTACGCCCACGTGGTTCGTGATCTGCTGTGCCGAGCGCACCGGCTCGAACCTGCTCGTCTCCATGCTGCGGTCGCACCCCGAGATCGGCGCCGCGGGCGAGATCTTCAACGGCCGTCACCTCGATGACCCGATCCCGTGGCCACCGGTATGGGATCGCGACGATCTGGTCGCGCTGCGCAAGACCGACAAGAACGCCATGCTCGCCGAACTCGGCCAGATCGCGACCGGCCAGCGACTCGGCGCGTTCGGCTTCAAGCTCATGTACTACCAGGCCGAGCGCAACCCGGAGGTCGTGGACTTCCTGCAGGGCATTCCGGACTTGCGCGTGATTCACATCAAGCGCCACAACCGACTCCGCCGGTTCCTGTCGCACACGCGCGCGCAACAGAGCGACAAGTGGAAGAACTCGGCCAAGGACGGCGCCAGGAAGCCCGCGCCTCGACCCGTGCACATCGACTTCCGCCTCTGTGTCCGCGATTACCTCGTCCACATGAACAAGGAACGGCTCATTGACGAGACGTTCGCCAACAAGTCGATCCACCACGTCTCCTACGAAGACCTCGAGAGCGACCCGCAGTCCGTGGCGGTCGCCGTACTCGACTTCCTCGGCCTGCCGCCCAGGGACCTGGAACTCGGCGAGCGCAAGACCGGCACCGACCCACTGAAAGACGCAATCCGCAACCACGACGAGCTGCGAGCGATGTTCGCATCCTGGGTATCGTACTTCGACAACTGACCGACGATGTCGCGCTACTACCAGAGGCTCGACGAGCCGTTCATCGACTACGGGATCATCGACATCGAGGGGATCCCGCGACCGATCCGCGGCCCTGGGGTCGACTTCGACCAGCCGTATGCGGCCTGCATCGGAGCAGCGCAGACGTTCGGTCGCTTCTGCGAGCGGCCGTACCCATCACAGCTGCAGGAGGCCCTAGAGCTGCCCGTGCTCAACCTGGCGATCGGTGGGACCGGGCCCGCGTTCTATCGCAAGCCGGGCCTGATGCGAGTACTGCAAGGCGCGCGCCTCGTTATCGCCCAGGTCCTCTCTGGCCGCAGCGCGAGCAACTCGGCGTTCCGCACGGACGGTGACATTCAGGGCACCATCACCGCGACCGGAGAACGCGGGCGCCTCGAACCCCTGCTCGCGGAGCTCCTTCGCACGAAGCCGCGCGACTTCGTCGAGAAGATCGTTCAGGAAACCCGCGCCGACTTTGTCGCCCAGTTTCGAGCGCTGTTGACGGAGATCGGTCGACCGACCGTGCTGTTCTGGTTCGCGACGCGATCGCCGGACTACACATTGGAGTTCGGGTCCGTGCACGACCTCGTGGGCCCGTATCCGCAGTTCGTCGACCGATCGACGATCGACGCGATTCGCCCCGAGGCATCCGAGTATGTCGAGTCGGTCTCTCGCCGCGGCTTCCCACAGAGGCTTTGGCGCGCCCCGACTGCCGTTGAAGGCACGCGCCGCGACACGGACGGATTCTTGTACAACCACTACTACCCGACGCCCGAGATGCACGATGACGCCACGCAGGCGCTGATGGCACCGTGTCGCGCGCTGCTGCGCGACTTCTCGCACGGGAAGTCGTAGCTTCCCTGGACGCCCAGGAACCGCGAACCCCATGCAGAAGTTTCTCATCATCGGGAATGCCCGAACCGGCACGACGCTCCTCCAGGGGCTCATCGGATCCCATCCCAATGCGATCGCAGGCGGCGAGATCTTCCACCCGAAGAAGATCGAGGACGGAGTGCTCGATTGGCCCGTGCTGTCGCTGCGCGACGACGCGAGGCTCTTGCAGCTGCGCGAGACCGACCCGCTGCAGTTCCTCGAGCAACTGTTCGAGCGCAGCGCGACGCGGGAGATCCGGGCAATCGGGTTCAAACTGCTCTACTACCAGACGGCTACGATGCCGGTCATTCGTGACCTCGTCGCGCGCGACAGCGAGTGGAAGGTCGTACACATCAAGCGCAGCAACCTCTTACGACGGTTCATTTCCTCCGAACGAGCGCGCCAGTCCAGCGTGTATCAGCGATCGGTCAGGGACGACGTTCCGAAGCGCCCACCCGAGCCCATCGTCGTCGACATCGGGCGGTTGCTGGCCGACATCCCGCGCGCCGAGAGCGAGACTGCCGAGGCCGAGCGCACATTCGCGACCAACCCGACACTCGACGTGACCTACGAAGACCTGGCCGCAGACCCCAAAGTCGGCGGCCAGAAGGCCGTCGAGTTCCTCGGACTCGATCCGAGCCCGGAACTCGCCATCAAGGTCGCGCAACTCGCCGGCGGCCCGCTGCGCGACGAGATCGCGAACTATGACGAAGTCCAGGCGGCGCTCGGCCGTTGGAGCTACATGCTCACGCAGTGAGCAGGCAGCGCCGGCCCGCCCAACGACCACCGCGATGACGTCGACACCGCAGCCCGCCATGCTCACCCCGGAACCGGGCCCCGCGACCCTCAAGACGCGGCCCTGGGGCGGACCGAGGCTCGCGAAGCTCCGCAACGCGCCACCCGGCATCGCGCGGCCGATCGGCGAGTCGTGGGAGTTCTCGACGATGCCCGGCAGCGAGAGTCGTAGCGACGGCCGACGCCTCGGCGAAGTGCTGGGGCGCGAGTTGCCGTTCCTCGCCAAGCTACTCGACACTTCCCAGCCCCTGAGTGTTCAGGTCCACCCGACGGACGACCCTGACAGCGGGCGGCCCGGCAAGGAAGAGGCCTGGGTCGTGCTCGAGGCGGACGCCAATGCGCAGGTGATCGCCGGCATCAAGCCGGGCGTCGACCGCGCCACGTTCGAGGCGGCCGTCCGACGTTCCGAGCAGGCCCCCGAGAGCGGCGGTGACCTGCTCGCGATGATCGAGGCGATCCCCGTCCGCGCCGGCACGGTCATCCTCGTGCCGGCCGGCACCGTGCACGCGATCGGCGGCGGCTGTCTCATCGCCGAGCTGCAGCAGCCCGCAGACTGCACCTATCGCCTCTACGACTACGGCAGCGGCCGACCGCTGCAGATCGACGACGCCCTCGCGGCGACGAGGCCCGAACGCCGGCCGACGGTGTGGCAACCGGGGTCTGCCGTCACCACGCTGCGCGGCGACCACCTGACCCTCGAAGTGCTCGCGCCTGGCCGGCATGCGCGCAAGTCGGCGACCGACGAACTCGTCGTCGCGTCCGTCGCCGGCAGCCGAATCGAGATCGGCGGTGCAACCCATGACCTGCCCGCCGGCGCCCTGCGGCTCGTCACGCCCCAGCAGCAGTATTCGCTCGAGGTGCAGAGTAACGGCATCGCGGTCGTCGGCCGCGTCAAGGGCTGAGGCGCCGGATCAGAGATCGCGTTCAGCGCCGACGCAACGACACCTGCGCGCCCAGCGTCGACAACGTCGCCATCGGCATCGAACGGTATGGTTCCGCCATTCGCGAACGATCTTTCGCGCTCACTGATTCGCTTCGTGTCGCCGAGTGCTCCACCACCTCGAAGCCATGGCGCTCGAAGATGGGGACAAAGTCGAGCGGCCGGATCCGGTTGCAGCCGTACAGAATGGGCTCGCCCGAGCTCTCGTACAGGAACTGGAGCCTACCGATCTTGGGGTTCGAGTAGCTGCGGTGATCGGCGCCGTCGATCGTGTGGCGACCGACGGCGCCGGGCTTGCAGACGCGCGCCATCTCGGCGATCACGGCGTCCGGATCGGGCACGTGCTCGAGAAACGAAAAGCTCGTGACGCCATCGACGCTCGCATCATCGAGCCCCGTGTTCTCCGCTCTCGCGCGTCGGTACTCGACCGGAAACGACCCCAACGCCGCGAGCATGCCCTTGTGTTCACCCTCCAGGCAGGCGCGGATGTCGAGCCCGCGAAGGTTGGCCTGCACGTACTCGCGATCGAGTCGCCGGGAGGGGAAGTACAGCGTCGGCTCGCCCATCAACTCCAGGGCCGTCCGGGCCATGGCACGCACGGCGATCGTCTCTGCGAGTGCATCGAGATCGATGCCGATGCAGCGCGCGGCACCGAGGGCCTTGAGCACGACGAGGCTGGATAACGGACTGACGGCCCCGCAGCCGAAGTCGACGAACGTCCCACCGCGAACTCGCTCGAGGCTCATGTCGGGGTGAGCCAGGAGCATGCGGGCGGCGTGACCGGTTTTGGTTCTGGCGAACCGATTCCCGGGGGTATCGAGCCTGGCCTCCAGGTTCGCGACCAGGGTTCCCAGCAACCGGACGACGTGCTCCGATCCGCGGAGGTCTCCGAGTTCCTGCACCGCGGCGAACAGCTCACTGGCTAGCTGCGGAACGGCCAGGTCGGTCCGTCTCTCCACTGCGCCGACGCCACCCGAGATGCTGCCGGGCGAACGCTGTTCATTCTCATTGCGGTTCATCGATCCCTTCTCGAGCGCCGCTGTGGCGCACGGCGCGAACTCGAGACCGGACGCTATGCGAACAGCTGGCCACGCGCCACCCGCCCAGCACGGCCCAGGGACCGGCAATCTTCCGCTCTATCCGCGCCCGCTGCGACCGAGCGTGGTGATGCTCAAGAGCCGGCGGCCCCATCGCCACTCACGGCGAGTCTTGAGGATCGCGAGCTCGCTCTCCAGCGCCGCGATTCGCGCACGGAGTTCACCGGCCTCGGTCGCGTTGATCCCGGCTTCGGCAGCCTGCACCCGTGCCACTCGCTCCGTCTGACCCTCCGTCACGGCCGGCGCGCCGTCGAGATAGCTCTGGTAGACCTCGACGCTCTGCTTCGCGATGTGGACGTCCGTGAAGCGCTTCTCGACCTCCGCGCGCGCGGCTTCGCCGCAGCGTTCGCGCAGAGAATCATCCTCGATCATCTCCTCGAGCGCCTTCACGAAGGAGTCAGGGTCGCCGTTCCGCGCGAGCAACCCCGTGCGGTGATCGTCGATGAGCTCCGGCATGCCGCCACAATCCGAACTCACGATCGCGCACCGCGCGGTCATCGCCTCGATGCACGAGTACGGCGCGTTCTCCCACAGGCTCGCGACGAGGAAGATGCTCGCGGCCTTCTGCATCGCGCGCACGTGCGGCAGATCCAGCCCACCGACGTAGAAGAAGCGCTCCTGCAGGCCGTTGTCCTGCACCCACGGCAGGATCTGCTTCTCCATGTAGCCGAAGAGATCACGCCCGGCGAAGACGAACGCGATGTCCTCGTACTTCGCGAGACACCGCTGCACCATCTCACGCACGATGTGGATGCCCTTGCGCTCCTCCATCCGGTTGGCGAAGAAGATGAGCTTCTTGTCCTTCGGCAGGTTCCACTTGGCGTAGACGTCGACGCCCGTGTCCTGGTCGAACAGCTCGACGTCGATGCCGTTGCCGATCACGTGGATCGGCTTCTTCTCGTTCATCTTCGCCGCGACGTCGTCGGCGAGGAAGCGGCTGCATGACGTGAGCACGGTGGCCTGATTGATCCCGACCTGCTCGACGAACGCGGTCATCTCGCGGTCGATCTTGGGCACGTCGTAGATGTTCATGATCAGGCGCGCCGGCGAGTGGAACTTGATCGCCGTCGGCACGTCGAGCAGCGTGCTCGTCATCATCGAGTCGGCGCCGCACTCGGGCGCCTCGATGAAGTCGAACGGTGTCTTGTCCATCTGGTGCCGGAACGCCTCGAAAGCGCCGAAGCCGGTCTCGAGTCGGTTGGCCGCCCACCACGCGCGGCGATTGCGCAGCCCCTCGAGCGTGCCGTGAAACCACCCTTGCCGCTTGATGCGCGTGACCTTGACGCCCTCGTGTTCGCTGTGGTGGATGCCGTCCTCGGTCGAACCGGCAAACACGTGCACGTCGTGGCCGTTCTTGGCCAGCGCGCGGGCCTGATAGAACGAGTAGGTCCCGATGCCGCCGAAGCCGGTCTCGGGCGGATACTCGTAGGAGAACAGCGCGATCCGCATCGGCCGTTACTCCTGGCCCTTCCCGATCGCCTGCTGCCAGCGCCAGGCGTCGGCCATGCACTGCTCCAGCGTGCGCTCCGCGCGCCAGCCGAGCACCTCGGCGGCGCGCTTCGTGTCGGCGAACGCCGCGATGACGTCACCGGCCCGCCGGTCCGCGTGCTCCCACGCGACCTTGACGTCGGTCGCGCGCTCGAACGCCTGGATGACCTCGAGCACGGTCGAGCCCGTGCCCGTGCCGAGGTTGAACACCTCGAACGGCTCGTCCGCCTTGCCGTCGAGCAGCCGCTCCATGGCGACGATGTGGGCCTGCGCCAGATCGACGACGTGGATGTAGTCGCGCACGGCCGTGCCGTCGCGCGTCGGGTAGTCGTTGCCGAAGACCTTGAGCGCAGAGCGCAGGCCCGCGGCGCTCTGGGTGATGAAGGGCACGAGGTTCTGCGGCACGCCGAGCGGCAGCTCGCCGATCTTGGCCGACGGGTGCGCGCCGATCGGGTTGAAGTAGCGCAGAGCGATCGCCTTGAGGCCGTGGGCCGCCACCGCGTCGCGGATGATCTCCTCGCCGATCTGCTTGGTGTTGCCGTAGGGCGACTCCGCAGGCTTGATCGGCGCGTCCTCACTCACGGGCAGCTCGTCGGCCTGGCCGTAGACCGTGCACGAGCTGCTGAAGATGAACGCGCACTCCGGGCGCCCCCTCAGGTGCTCGAGCAGCAGGCACAGCGAACCGAGGTTGTTGCTGTAGTAGTCGACCGGCTGGTCGACCGACTCCCCCACGGCCTTCTTGGCCGCGAAGTGGATGATGCCGTCGAACTGGCGCTCGCCGAGGAACGCGCGGCACGCGGCCTGATCCGCGAGGTCGACGTTCACCCACTCGGGGCGCTGGCCCGAGATCGCCTCGATACCGTCCAGCACCTCCGGGCGCGTGTTGGACAGGTTGTCGGCGAGCACGACCTGGTAGCCCTTGGCCAGCAGCTCGACCGCGGTGTGCGAGCCGATGAAGCCGAGGCCACCGGTGACGAGGACCTGCTTCATTTGCGGACGAACCCTTCGAAGTCGCGGTGCTCCTGCTTGTAGAGCACTTCGCGCGGCAGCTGCTTGAACGCCTCGTAGGTGATCTTGAGCCCTTCGGCGCGCTTCACCTTCGGCTCCCAACCGAGGATCTCGCGCGCCTTGCTGATGTCGGGCTGACGCTGCGTCGGGTCGTCCTTCGGCAGGTCCTTGTAGATGACCTTCTGCTGCGTGCCCGTGAGCTTGATGATCTCCTCGGCGAACTCCTTGATCGTGATCTCGTCGGGGTTGCCGATGTTGACCGGATACGGGTAGTCGCTGTGGAGCAGTCGGTAGATGCCCTCGACGAGGTCGTCGACGTAGCAGAACGACCGCGTCTGACTGCCGTCACCGAAGACCGTCAGGTCCTCACCGCGCAGCGCCTGGCCGATGAACGCGGGCAGCACGCGGCCGTCGTTGAGCCGCATGCGCGGACCGTAGGTGTTGAAGATGCGGATGATCCGCGTCTCCAGACCGTGATACGTGTGGTAGGCCATCGTGATGGCCTCCTGGAAGCGCTTGGCCTCGTCGTAGACCCCGCGCGGGCCGACCGGATTGACGTTGCCCCAGTACTCCTCGGTCTGCGGGTGCACGAGCGGGTCGCCGTAGACCTCGGAAGTCGACGCCACGAGGATGCGCGCGCCCTTCGCGCGCGCGAGCCCGAGGCAGTTGTGCGTGCCGAGCGAGCCGACCTTGAGCGTCTGGATCGGGATCTTGAGGTAGTCGATCGGGCTCGCCGGGGAGGCGAAGTGCAGGATGTAGTCGAGCTCCCCGGGCACGTGCACGAAGTTGCTCACGTCGTGGTTGTAGAACGTGAACTGCGCCTCGGGGAACAGGTGCTCGAGGTTGCGCAGGTCACCCGTGATCAGGTTGTCCATCCCGACGACCTCGTAGCCTTCCTTCAGGAAGCGGTCGCAGAGATGAGAGCCGAGGAAACCCGCGGCGCCGGTGATGAGGATCCGTGGCATGTCGTTGGTGCTGGCGGCGGAGCGGCGCGTTACTTGACGCCGATCCCGTAGTAGGTGAAGCCCTGCCCGCGCAGCTCGGGGCCGCTGTAGATGTTGCGCCCGTCGAAGACGACCGGCAACTCGAGCGCCGCCTTGACGCGGTTCCAGTCAGGCACGCGGAACTCGCGCCACTCGGTCACGAGCAGCAGTGCATCGGCGCCCTGCAACGCCGCGTACGCGTCGTCTGCGTAGTCGATCTTGTCCCCGATCATGTTCTTGCACTCGGGCATCGACACGGGGTCGTAGGCGCACACGGTCGCGCCGGCAGCCAGCAGCTGCTCACTGATGACGAGCGACGGCGCCTCGCGCATGTCGTCCGTCTCCGGCTTGAAGCTCAGCCCCCACATCGCGAAGCGCTTGCCGGCGAGCTCGCCGCCGTAGTGCTTCGTGATCTTGTCGGCGAGCACGTGCTTCTGCGACTCGTTGACGTCCTCGACCGACTGCAGGATGCGCAGGTCGTAGCCGCTCTCGCGGCCGGTGCGCACGAGCGCTTTGACGTCCTTGGGGAAGCAGCTTCCGCCGTAGCCGATGCCGGGGTAGATGAAGCGATTGCCGATCCGCGGGTCGCTGCCGATGCCCTTGCGCACCTCGTTGACGTCGGCGCCGAGCCGCTCGCAGAGGTTGGCGATGTCGTTCATGAACGAGATCTTCGTCGCGAGCATCGCGTTGGCCGCGTACTTGGTCATCTCCGCGGACGGCACGTCCATGAAGTAGACCGGGTGCCCGTTGAGCGTGAACGGCTTGTAGAGCCGCGCCATGACGTCGCGTGCCCGGTCACTCTCGACGCCACAGACGATGCGATCGGGCTTCATGAAGTCCTCGATCGCGGCCCCCTCCTTGAGGAACTCCGGGTTGCTCGCGACGTCGAACGGGATGTCGGCCCCGCGCGCCTGCAGCGCCGCCGCGACCTCCTGCTTGACCTTCTCCGCCGTGCCGACCGGGACGGTGCTCTTCGTGATGATGACGAGGTAATCCGTCATCGTCTCGCCGATCTCCTTCGCGACGCCGAGCACGTAGCGCAGATCCGCGCTGCCGTCCTCACCCGGCGGCGTGCCGACCGCGATGAACGCGGCTTTCGCGTCCTGGACGGCGTCCGCCAGCTTCGTCGTGAACTTCAGGCGTCCCGACGACGTGTTGCGCTCGACGATGGCTTCGAGACCCGGTTCGTAGATCGGCAGGACGCCCTTCTCGAGATTGGCGATCTTCTCGGCGTCGACGTCGACGCAGGTGACGTCCATACCGACGTCCGAGAGACACGAACCGGTTACGAGTCCGACGTAGCCGGTGCCGACAACAGCAGTCTTCATGAGCGCAATCCGAGGAGTCTGAGAGCGATAGTGCGAGGCGCGCGCGTAGCCAGATCCACTGCATCGACCCCGGGCCGGGTGCAGCTGGCGTTTGGGGGCGGACTTTCTAACGCAAGCCGCCGACCCGAGCCACCTCGGAGGTGGCCGTCCGCGCGCGAACGGCTGGCGTTCGCCGGCCCCGAATCGGCCGTAGGAACGCCGATAGGGCCCCGCAGACGGACGACGCGTCGGCCCGGTCGGTTCGATTTGATCGAACGTTCTCAGGGTCGCACCGGGCGGTTCTTCCGCTTGTCCGGCCTATTGTCGTCTTTCCCTACATGACACTCCCCCGCCGATCGAAGCTGCTCATCGCCGGCCTCACCGCGCTCACCGCGATCGCCGCGCGGCCCGCCACCGCGCAGGAGGTCGCGGCGTCGCGACTCGAGGTCCTGTGGCGCGCGCTCAAGGGCGCCGACCGCGAGAAGCGCGCGTTGATCCTCGACGACCTGCGGCGAGAGCCGGCGGCGGCGGCGCAGGAGGGCGTGCGGCTCCTGCGCGAGGACGACGACCTGCGCTGGCAGGGGCACGCGTTCGCGATCACCGAGCTGGGCCCCGCGGGTTTCGACGCGCTGCTCGCGGAGAGCCTCGACCGCGACTCCCCCGCGCGGTCACTCGCGTTCGAGGGCCTGTTCTTCTACCGCGACCGGCGCCTGCGCGACGACCCCGAACGCGACCGGCGAGACCGCGCGATCGACCGCGCGATCGTCGCGGCGTTGGACGCGAGGACGAGCGAGACGCTGCGGCAGATCAGCTTCGGGATCCGCAGTGTCGACGACGAGATGCGGGCCCACATCGAGGCCCGGCTCACCGAACCCGCGCCGATCGGCCCACGCGCCGCGCTCTACATGACGCGGCAACCGCGCGCGCCGCGTCTGGCAGTGATCGCCGCGCTGAAGGATCCCCTGCAGTCGGTCCGCGAGTCCGCGCTCGCGCGCCTGCTGAGCTGGGGCGACGACGAGGCGCTCGCCATCGCCGACCAGTTCGCGCGCGGGCTCTACGGCAGCGATCGACTATCCGCCACGGTCATGCTCGCGACGGCGACCAAGACCCCGTGGACGAAGGAACGCGCCGCGCTGCTCCGCGCCGTTCTCACGTCGGAGCTGCCAGATCCGCGCAGCCGCGACTGGTACGAGGTCATGCAGGCGCGGAACGACATCGTGAGCGCGATCGGGCGACGTGTCGCGGCCGAGCCGGGCGACCCCACCAGCCCCGACGAACCCATCGATCCCGACAGCCCTCGCGCGCTCCTCGTTCTCGTGCTCGAACAACCGCGCAGCGCGACCCCATGGATCGATTACGCGCTGGACGGGCAGCGGATCACGGCGCTCCAGCCGTTCCTCACCGGCAGCACACCGCTGCCCGAGCGTGTGACCGCGGCGCTCATTCAGCTGGCGAAGCGCGACGAGCCGAGCCTGCCGGTCGTCGAGACGGTCTACCTCGCGCAGTTGCGGCACGCGCCGCCCGCGGCCGACGAACGGCTCGTCTGGGCCGCGCGCTACCGGTCGGCGATCGAGGTCACACTGCAACAACGACCCGAACGCCCGGATTCGTATCAGAACGGCGTCGCGATCGCCGCGGCGTTCGACGCGCTCGGTCGTCTCGGCCACCGGCCGGCGTTGCCGTTCCTCGTGGAGCAGATCGAGACAGCAACCGTGGCGGGCAGCGCCGCGGCGGGCGCGGCTTTGCGCCTCAGCGGCGGCGACGCAGTCGTGCTCGACGCGATCCGCGATCACTTCGGACGCGGCTTCGGCAAGTGGCCGCACGACGAGGTCCTCGCCGAGGCTGCAGCCGACTGCATCGAGGACGACAAGGACATCGGCTGGCTCGCGCAGGGTCTCATCGAGCGCGCGACCCAGGTGCCGAAGATGACGGCCAATCGGAGCGCCGACGTGCTCGCGGCCGTGGCCCGGCTCGCGCACAAGGCCCAGCCCGGCATCCGGGCCCGCATCCGCGACGACCTGCTGCGGCGGTTCCGCGCTGAACCACGGGGCCGATTCGCGCGGCACTTCGCGCGCGCGGCGGCCGCGATCGATCCCGAAGCGGCCCTCGCGGCGCGCGACGAGCCCGGCATCGGGCAATCGCTCTTTCTCGCCGTTCTGCGGACGAGCCCCGAACGCATCGTTCGCGAGCTCGACAGCCCGCGCGAGGACCGCCGCCGATCCGCGCACTCGGTCCTCGAGAACGAGCGGATGCAGCCGGCCATGCGTGCCACGTTCGCGGAGCTACTCGAGCGCCCGACGCTGCACGACGAAGCGCTCGTTCTCGAAACGCTCGCAGGAATCGGCGCGGACGCGTCGCTGATCGAACATCTCGCCCCGCGTCTCGGGAAGCAGAAGTTCGCGCTGCAAGCCCTGGTGTCGATCGGGCCCGCGGCCGTGCCCGTGCTCGAACGGACGCGGCTCGCGTTCCTGCACCCCGGCGATCTGCGGCTACTGCACCGACTCGGCCCGGCCGGCGCGCCGCTGATCCCGCTGCTTCTCGAACATCCGGAGCCATACGTCCGCGAGATGGCGCCCCTGACCCTGCCGTTCTTCGGCCGCGAGGGCATCGCGGCGTTGCGGCGCCTCGAGACGAAGGAGAGCGACCTGCAACACCTGCTCGCGAGCGTCCTGCGCCGCGGCTCCTCCCATCCCGACGCCCGCATCGCGGCCGCGGACGAACTGCTCCTCATGCCGAGTCTCGAGGGCATCGGCCGCTTCCGGCTGGTCGGGAACGCTCCCGAGGACCTGAAGACGCGCGTGTTCCTGCTGCAGAGCAACCAGGACCCGCACGGCGACCACGCGACGATCGCCCTGCTCGACGCACTGGCTGCCGGCGACCCGGCCCTGCGCGCGTTCGCGATCCGTCGGTTGAAGGACCACCCGGATCGCGAGCGCGTCGACCGCTTCATCCAATGGCTGCGCGAGGACCCGGCCCCCGCAGTCCAGCGCGCCCTGCAAGCCTACGACCGCTGATGGCGGTACCGAACCCGCTTCGAAACCGCCACCCCTCGCCGGCCAGAAGTCGCCGCCCTGCCGATCGCAGCGAGGGTTGCAGCATGGCGGATTCGAAACGGGTGCGGTAGCGCCGCTCAGGAGCGGGCCAGGACCAGGGGGCGGCGCTTCTTGCGCTCGTCGCCGATCGGCATGGCCGCGCGGACGCGTGCGGCGGCCGCGGTCGCTGCATCCGCCGTGCTCGCGTGCACGATCGCCAGCGGCTTGGACGGGTCCGCGGAATCGCCGAGCTCGCAAGCGAGTTCGAGGCCGACGTGCGGATCGATGGGATCGCTCGGCTGGCGGCGACCGCCGCCGAGGTCGACGACGACCTGACCGAGCGCGAGCGGGTCGACGTCCACCAAGTATCCCGCGCTGGTCGGCAAGACGGGCTCGATCACGGCGGCCTTGCCGAGCAGTTCGCGATCGTCGAGCACCCGCGGATCGCCGCCCTGCAGCTCGAGGTTGTGCTGGAAGACCTGCTTGACCACGCCGTCCTGCCAGAGCCGCTCGAGCACCGAACGCGCGGACGCGGCGTCCGTCGCGGTGCCGGCGAGCACGAGCATCTCGGCGCCGAGCGCGAGCGTGACCTCCGCGAGGTCGGCCGGGCACGCCGCGGGGCCGTCGAGCGCCACGAGGACCTCGCGCACCTCGAGCGCGTTGCCGAGCGCGCGCCCGAGCGGATGATCCATGTCGGTCAGGAGTGCTGCGATCTCGACCCCGGCCGCGCGCCCGACCGCGCAGATCGTGTCCATGAGCACGCGGGCATCACCCTCCTCCTTCATGAACGCGGCGCGCCCGCACTTCACATCCATGACGAGGCCGTCGATGCCCTCCGCGAGCTTCTTGCTGAGGATCGAGCTCGTGATCAGCGGGATGCTCTCGACGGTGCCGCTGATGTCGCGGGTCGCATACATCCGCCGGTCGGCCGGCGCGATCTCTGCGCTCGGCGACAGCATCGCGTAGCCGCACTGTTCGAGCACCTTCTTGAAGCGCTCGACCCCGAGGTCGGTCGTGTAGCCCGGCAACGCCGCGAGCTTGTCGATCGTGCCGCCCGTGTGACCGAGCCCGCGGCCGCTGATCATCGGCACCGCGACACCGGCCGCCGCGACCATCGGCGCGAGCAGCAGACTGACCTTGTCGCCGACACCGCCCGTGCTGTGCTTGTCGACCTTGCGTTTGCTCACTCCCGGATGCGACAGCACGAGCCCGCTGTCGCGCATCGCGAGCGTGAGCGCCGCGGTCTCCGCCGCCGTCATGCCGTTGCAGCAGACCGCCATGAGGAACGCGCCGAGCTGCGCGTCGCCGAGCGAACCGTCGACGACCCCGCTCACGAGATCCTGGATCTCGGCGGCAGCGAGCTCGCCGCCGTCGCGCTTCTTCGCGATGAGTCGCGCCGGGTGGTGCTGCATCAGGGCGCGACCGGGTGCCAGAGCGACTTGACCTCGACGAACGGCTCGACCCAGGACAGCTGCCGCACCTTCGCGAGGTCGGCGAACGCATCCGGCGACAGGTCGCAGAAGCGCGTGCGCTTGAGGTTGTCGGCGCCGGCCGCGGTGAGTTCGGCTTCGGGTGCGCCCGCCACGAGCAGCCCGTCGATGTCGCGATGCGCCGCGAGATGCGGCGCGAGCTCGGAACGCAGACCGGCGAGCAGGTTGATCGCACCGCCCGGCACGTCGCTCGACGCGAACGCCTCGCCGAGCGCGAGCCCGGCGAACGGTGCCGCTTCGCTGACGAGCACGATCGCGCTGTTGCCCGACACGATGACGGGCAGGAGCAGCGCGAGCAGACCAACGAGCGCCGGTCGCTCGGGCGCGATGACGCCGATCACCCCCGTCGGCTCGATGGTCGAGAACGCGAAGAACGGCCCCTGCACCTCGTTCTGCGCGCCGAGCAGACTCTGCAGCTTGTCGCTCAGGCCCGCGTACCAGACCGTGAGCGCGATCCCCGCGTCGATCTCCTTCTTCGCCGCGGGCTTCGTGCACCCGCCGAGCTGGAGTTCCGCGACCAACGCATCGCGCCGTGACTCGAGCATCTCGGCGACGCGGTAGAGGATCTGCCCGCGCAGATACGACGTGGCGCCGCTCCAGCTCGACAGCCCCGCACGCGCGGCGAGCACGGCTTCGCGGATGTCCTTGCGACTGCCGCGCGTGACGTTGATCGCGCCATTGTCGTGCGGCCGGAACGAGCGCCCCGACTCGCTGCGCGGAAACTTGCCGCCGACGTAGTGCTTGTAGGTCTTCTTGACGGACAGCGTCATGATCCAGAACGGTGCCGGGCGCCAGACGCCAGCGCAATAGCCCACCGCGAGCGAGCGCGGAGGAATCGCAGAGGCCCGGCCGGGTCCGATCCCAACCCCGCGGGAAGCACCCTGGTGGCCGGCCCCGCCGGGTTTCGATCGGCTCGATGTGGTCCGCGGCGTGCGGGATCGAGAAACCGGGAGGGTCTGGGCATCGGATCGGCAGCGCCAGGCGGCACACGCCATCGAATGTGGTTACTTTGGCGAACGGTCTACCTAGCCATAGCTGGATTCGGCGACCTCGCGGAAGACATGGTGGAAGACATGCCCAACAAGCTCTCCTTCGTCTTGCTCTCGCTGGCCCTCGCCAGCACGGCGCGCGGTCAGGCTGGTGACGACTGCGCCAACGCCGTCCTCGTGAGCCCGGGCTCCGTCGCGGCCACGACGATCGGCTACAGCCCGTCGTCGGAGCCCTGGAACCCATGGACGCCCCCGCACGCGGACCGTTGGTTCTCGTTCACGCCGTCGCAATCCGGGCCGATTACCGTGAGCGCCTGCAACCAGACGGCAGCCGTCGACACGGTCGTGGCGATCTACGCGGGCAGC
This sequence comes from Planctomycetota bacterium, assembly GCA_965228735.1. Classification (GTDB taxonomy): domain Bacteria; phylum Planctomycetota; class UBA1135; order UBA1135; family UBA2386; genus JAGQRA01. The sequence goes on along the minus strand of OZ245838.1, from coordinate 7,002,705 downwards.
TGCGGCCAGCTCGTCTACGTGGCCGGCGACGATGACACCTGCGGTCACTTCGGCGTCGGCGCCGTCGTGAACACGATCCTGAACGGCGGCATGACGTACTACATCCGCGTCGGCACCCACGGCATGTCCGGCAACTTCACGCTGAGCGTCGGCGGCGGCTCCGGCTCGCTGGCGCCGGTCGCATCCGGCGGCTGCGGCAACGTCGGCCTCGAGTTCTCCGGCAACCTGTCCATCGCGAGCACTCTCACGGTCTCGACGGTGAACACCGCGGGGCTGGCGCTCGTCGGTGCCGGCGTCACGTCACCGGGCCAGCCCTTCTGCGGGTGCACGGTCGGCCACGATTGGTCGGCGGTGATGAACGGCTCCTCGCTGCAGATCTGGATCCCGCCGATCCCGTCGCTCGTCGGCTTCCAGTTCTACGTGCAGGGCGCCGACCTGGTGTCGCTCAACTCGTGTCCGTCGACCGGCCTGTCGATGTCGACCACCTATCGCGCAACGGTGGGCTCGTAAGGGCTCAGCCGGCGCTCAACCCACCGGGCAGCCGCACGTAGGCCCGCATCCCCTGCCGGCCGCCCTCGCGGCCGAAGCCGCTGTCCTTGAAGCCGCCGAACGGCGAGGCCGCGTCGAAGCGGTTGAACGTGTTGTTCCAGACGACGCCGGCGCGGATGCGGTCGGCGAGCCACAGGATGCGCGCGCCCTTGTCCGTCCAGATGCCGGCGGACAGGCCATAGCTCGTGTTGTTGGCCTTCTCCACCGCTTCTTCCGGCGTGCGGAACGTGAGCACGCTGAGCACCGGACCGAAGATCTCCTCGCGCGCGATGCGATGGCTCAGCGCGACATCGGTGAACACCGTCGGCGGGAACCAGAAGCCGCGCTCCGGCAGGGCGCACTCGCTCTGGTGACGCGTCGCGCCCTCCGCGACGCCGGCGTCGCACAGCTCCCGGATCCGGGCGAGCTGCGCCGCCGAGTGGATGGCGCCCATGTCGGTGTTCTTGTCGAGCGGGTCGCCGACGCGAATGCGCTGCATGCGCCGCCGCAGCTTGTCCATGAGCAGGTCGTGCACGCTCTCCTGCACGAGCAGCCGCGAGCCCGCGCAGCACACGTGGCCCTGATTGAAGAAGATGCCGCGCACGATGCCCTCGACCGCCTGATCGATCGCCGCGTCCTCGAACACGATGTTGGCCGCCTTGCCGCCGAGCTCGAGCGTGAGGTCGACGCCGCGCCCGGCCACCGCCTGCTGGATCGACTTGCCGACCTCCGTGCTGCCGGTGAATGCGACCTTGTCGAGGCCCTCGTGTCGCGCCAACGCCGCACCCGTCGAGCCATCGCCCGTGATCACGTTCACGACGCCCGGCGGCAGCTCGGCCTGCTGCAGCACCTCGCACAGGCGCAGCGCGGTCAGCGGCGACGTCTCCGCCGGCTTGAGCACGACCGTGTTGCCGCCGGCAAGCGCCGGCGCGATCTTCCACGCGGCCATGAGCAGCGGGAAGTTCCACGGAATGATCTGCCCGATGACGCCGATCGGCTCCGGCGACTGACCCGGGAACAGCAGATCGAGTTTGTCGGCCCAGCCCGCGTGGTAGAAGAAGTGTTGCGCCGCGAGCGGCACGTCGACGTCGCGCGTCTCCGCGATCGGCTTGCCGTTGTCGAGCGTCTCGAGGACGGCGAACTCGCGCGCCCGTTCCTGCAGGATGCGCGCGATCCGGAACAGGTAGCGCGCGCGTTCGTCACCCGACTTGCGCTTCCAACCCGGCAGCGCCTTGCGCGCCGCCGCGACGGCCGCGTCGACGTCCTTGCTGCCGGCCTGGGCAACCTCGCTCAGCGGTTCTTCGGTGCTCGGGTTGATCGTCGCGAAGTGACTCGCCGTTCTCGCCGCGCCCTTCTTGCCCGAGCCTCCCCCACCTTTGGGGCGCACGAACTCGCCACCGAGGAACAAGTCGTAGCGCGGTGCGATCTCGAAATGATCGGTGCCCTCGGGTGCGGCCGCGTAGGACCAGCGGCCGCCGAACGTCAGCTCTTGACGATCCGACCCGGCCGCCACGTCGCCCACCTGTTCGATCTCTTTCGGCATGATTCGTCTCGTAGGTATCGGCGACCGCGGTCAGTCCGCGCTGAAGTCGACGGGTCGCTGGTAGCTGCCGGTGCGTTCCTTCTCGAGCTGCATCAGCACGTCGTTGAGCAGCGAACTGGCTCCGAAGCGGAAATGGTCCGGCGTCATCCAGCGATCGCCGCACGTCTCGTTCACGAGCACGAGGTAGCGCAGCGCGTCCTTGCTCGTGCGGATCCCACCGGCGGCCTTCACCCCGACGATCGTGCCCGTCTCGAGGAAGTGATCGCGGACGGCCTCGAGCATCAGCAGCACGACGGGCAGCGTGCTCGCCGGCTTGACCTTGCCCGTGCTGGTCTTGATGAAGTCGGCACCCGCGAGCAGCGCGATGCGACACGCGCGGCGGATGTTGTCGTAGGTCCTGAGCTCACCGGTCTCGAGGATGACCTTGAGGTGCGCCGGCCCGCACGCCGCCTTGGTCGCGCAGATCTCCTCGTAGACGTCGCCGTAGCGCCCGCTGAGGAACGCGCCGCGGTCGATCACCATGTCGATCTCGGTCGCACCGTCCGCCACCGCCCGTTCGACCTCCGCGAGCTTGAACGCGAGATCGATGCGCCCGGCCGGGAAGCCGGTCGCGACCGACGCGACGGCGACCCCGCTCGTGCCCACCGCGGCGACCGCCTCGCGCACGAGATCCGGGTAGACGCAGACCGCGGCGCACGCCGGTACGTCGACGCCACCAGCACCGGGCAACGGCCGCATCGCCTTCTGGCACAGCTGCCGCACCTTGCCCGGCGAGTCCATGCCCTCGAGCGTCGTCAGGTCCATCATCGAGATCGCGAACCGCAGCCCGTCGATCTTGGCCTGCTTCTTGATCGAGCGGGTCGCGAGCGCCTGCGCGCGCGTCTCGAGCGCGACCGCGTCGACGGGCGGCACACGGAACTCGACGGGGGTCGAAGAACGGGACATCGAACCTGCGATCGTGCCACCCGTGCGCGGTCGTGTCGACAGCGCGCCGGAGAACGGCGCGCCGACGGTCTAACTTCCGAGTCCGTCGAACGTGAACGGGTCCGGGAGCAGCACGTCGAGGCTCGTGTCGATCCGGGAAGCACCGTTGCCGAGCAACACCACGCGCATCGTCGGGCCGAACTCGGCGAGCACCTGCCGGCAGGCGCCGCACGGCCGGCCCGGATCGTCGAGATCCGTGACCACGGCGACCGCGACCAGCTCGCGCGCGCCGGCCGCGACGGCCGCGCTGACCGCGGATCGTTCGGCACAGACCGTGAGGCCGTAGCTCGCGTTCTCGACGTTGCAGCCGACGAACTGCTGGCCGTCGGCCGTCAGCACCGCGGCGCCGACCCGGAACCGCGAAGCCGGCGCGTAGGCGTTGGCCTGCACCTGCCGCGCGGCCGCCGCGAGCCGCGCCAGCGCCTCGTCGTCGATCGGAGAACCGGTCATCGCGCTGGATGATCGCATGCGCGAACGCCCCTAGGAAGGAAACGGGCGGAAGGAATCGGGCGGAAGGAACTGGGCCGAAGGAATTGGGCGAACGGGCGCCCCCTCCGGCATGATCCCGCCCATGAGTGCCGACTACGCCGCGGACTGCGACCGGGCCCTGCGAGGGCTGTCGGTCGACGGCCCGGATTCCGCGGAGCTGCACGTCGGCAATCGCAGCGTCCGCGAACTCGCCGCGGAGTTCGGCACGCCTGGCTACTTCTACGACGCTGGCGCGTTCGATCGGCGCGTCGCGGCCGTCCGCACGGCACTCGGGCCGCGCGTCGAGCTGCTGTTCTCGATCAAGAGCAATCCGCTCGTCGCCGTCGCCGAGCGCCTGCGCCAGCGCGGCGTCGGCGCGGAGGTCGCGTCGCTCGGCGAACTGCACGTCGCCCTGGCCGCGGGTCACGCCGCGGCGGAGCTGCGCTTCGCGGGTCCGGGCAAGACGGCGGCCGAGGTGGACGCCGCGGTCGAGCTCGGCCTCGGCTACTTCCACGTCGAGTCGCTCGACGAGATCGAACTCGTCGCGGCAGCAGCCGCGCGGCACGATCGCGAGGTCGGCGTCGCCGTGCGCGTCAATCTGCCGCACGAACTGCAGGGCTCGCGCATGCGCATGAGCGGCAAGAGCAGCCGCTTCGGTATCGACGAGGATCAGGTGCCCGTCGCGCTGCGCGCGATCGTCGACGCGCCGCGACTCAGCGCTCGCGGCCTGCACGTCTACGCCGGGACCCAGGGCTTCGAGGCCGAGTCGTTCGTGGCCCACGCCCGCCTGCTCACGGATCGCGCCGCCACCTGGGAACGCGACCTCGGGGTCCCGCTCGATGAGATCGACCTCGGCGGCGGCTTCGGCATCGCGACCTACGCGGGCGACCCCGAGTTCGACCTCGCCGCTGCGGGGCGCGGCGTGCAGGAGATCCTCGCCGTGCACGACCGTCCCGGCCGCCGCTGGTTCGTCGAGCTCGGACGCTATCTCGTCGCGCCGGCCGGCGTCTACGTCGCGCGCGTCGTGCGAACCAAGCGGAGCGGCGATCGGCAGCACGTCGTCATCGACGGCGGCATGCACCATTGCGCCGTGGCGGCGGGCCTCGGCGCCGTCTTGCGACGCCCCCCACTGCTCGTGCACGCGACCGACGTGCGCGGGACCGACGGGAACGGGTCCGGTCGTGAACTTGTCACGATCGGCGGTCCGCTATGCACGCCCGCCGACGAGTTCGGCAAGGCGGTCGAGTTGCCGAAGCTCCAGGCCGGTGATCTGATCGCGGTGCTGCACGCCGGAGCCTACGGCTCGAGCTACAGCCCGACCGGCTTCCTGAGTCACCCGACGCCGGTCGAGGTGCTCGTCGACGGCGACGCGACGACGATCGCGCGCCAACGCGGCGTCGCCACGGATGTCCTGCGCGGCCAGGGCGGCGGCCTCCCGCAATAGTGCGGCCACGCCATCGCACTCGCTCAGGACGACGATGCCGACCGACCACGACCACCCGACGGCGACCGGCTGCGAACACGAGCGCCGCGCGGGATGCGTCTACTGCCCGGTCTGCGGCACGCCCTATCCCTGCATCGAGCGACGCCGCCCGCTCGGCTGCCTGCTCGGACCGATCGAGTGGTTCATGCGCCTGACGGCATCGACGTCCGTGACGCCGGACCTGGACGTCACGCTCAACCTCGAGGCGCTGCGGAGCGGCGATCGCGAGCGGATGCGCCGCGCCCTCGCGTTCCTGCTCGAACTCGCGTCCCCGGCCCGCCGCATTCGCGCGGATGTCGAACTCCTCATCAACCACGAGGACCGCGACATCGCGCTGCGGGCCCGTGACGTCGTGCGCGCCATGGATGCGGTCGACGCGTCCGTGCGGTGACGGTCGTCGAAGCGGGCTGGGGCCGCGTCATTGCAAGGCCCAGCTCACGCCCCGCGCGAGATCGAACTCGACGCGTGGCATCGTGCCGCGGTCGAACCAGTGGGCCGTGCCGCGGGTCTGCCACAGCCCGCGAATCGTGAGCGACTCGCCCGGCTCCCAGTCGCGGAACGGCAGCGTGACCGTGAGCGCCGGTGTGTGGGGCGGGCGGCGCGAGTCGCCGCCAGGCGGCCTCGGTGGACTCATCGCGAGCAGGAGCTGCCCGCTCGATCGGCCCGCGTCGCGCCGCAATCGCACCTCGTGCGGACCGGTGCCGTCCGCGAGCACGACCACCGCGGTGCCGCCGGCTTCGACCCTCGTCACGAGCAACGCACACGTGACTTCGCGACCCGACCGGCACGCCGCGTCCACGCGATAGCGTCCCGGCACCAGGTCGACGAACCGCACCTCGTCGCCCCCTCGCGCGTCGAGCTGGCGCTCCGCCGCGATGCTCCACGAGTTGGAGGCGCCGTCGACGCCAGCCAACCCCTCACGCCGCACGGTGACCCCGGTCGCGCCCGTCGGCCAACCATCCAACCGCACCTCGATCGCACCGGGCTCGGCCAGCACGACACGAACCTCCACCACTTCGCCCGGGGCGCCCGCGATCGGCGCGGAGACGGGCGACCGCGCCCCGCCGACGGTCGGCGCTCGAGCACCGACCGACCCGTCGGTCTCGAACCCGACGCCGTACCAGCTGCCGTGCGGCGGCTCGATGCGCACGACGCTCCGCGCCGCGGCAAACACACACACCGATGCGTCGACGGGCACGACACCGCCGTCCTGCAGCGCCGCCGAGTCCGCCTCGCGTAACGCCCGCGTCACGGCCGCCCCGTCGCGCGCGCGCCCGCGCGACGACCGCTCGACCGTCGTCGCCGCGATCGCCCGCAGCTCGAGGCCGTGCCGATGACGCGAGGTCGCGTGGCCAGCGAGATCGACGCAGCGGAGCCGCAATCGCCCGACCGGCACGACGACCACGTCGCACCCACCGCTCTGCAACTCGGTGGCGACGTCGGCGAACGTCGGTGGCTCGGCCGCCGACGCCACGACCGCGGGCCCGACCGGCAGATCGACCGGCGCAACGACCTCGGAGTCGAGCAGCGTGGCGGCGATCACCCGCACGTCGGCGCCCTCGCCGACTCGCAGCTCGACCGCGCCGTCCGGCACGGTCACCCCGGACCTGGTCACGAGCCGCAGGCTCGGCGGCACCACCGCGCGTTCGCGCACCCCGACTGCCGGGGCAAGGGCATCGCCGCCTGCTGCAACGGTTGCAGCCGCGGTCGACGTTCCGCGCGCCCCGCTCGCGACGGGTTCGCCGACGGCCGACGCACCGGCCGTCGGCCAGAACGCCAGCAGGGCGCCACCGAGCGCCCCGAGAACGGCGACTCCGAGAGCCACCGACCAACTCGCTCGTGCTGTTCGCATCGCGGTTCGGGCTCCGTTGCGGGATTCCGGTCCCTACCGCCGGAACGCCACGTAGGCGCCCGCCATGGCCTCACCCGCGACCTCACCCTTGCAGGCCATGCCGTCGGGTCCGACCTGCAGGTTGATGTTGCCGACCGTGACGGCCTCGAGCAGAACGGTCGCCGAGTTGGCCGGCCGCCAACCCTTGGAGTCGACGTCGGCGAGCCGCTGCCGCTGCGCCGTCGGGCGATCGGGCGTCACGGTGATCGAGAACCCCGCGCCCGAGCCCATGATCTGCACCGAGCCCCCGACGCCGATCGGAGCGGCATCCGAAGCGATCGCGATCGACTGCTGGTCGGTCGCCTCGGCCTGCACGCCGGCGTAGCTGACGCTGCCCGTCGCGCGCGCGCCGACCGCCGCGTTGCCGATGCCCTGCTCGATGTCGGCAACCACGGAGCCCGAGACCTGCGCCATGCCGATCGCGTCCTCCGCGTTCGGCACGTGCAGCACCCACCCCATCGCGCAGTCCTCGTCGAACTCGTCCTTGAGGTCCGGGCCCGGTTCGGCGTCACCGGCGGGACCGGCCTTGCCGGAGCACTCCGAGCCCTCGGGCCGCCCGCTGAACCGGATCTCGACGACGCTCGCATCGTCGAACTTGAGCGGCTTCAGCAGCTCCCACTTCAGCTCGGTCTGCGGCACCTCGTACGACGGCGTCGCCGTCACCGCCTGCGCCACCGCCGAACCACCCGCCACCATTGCGACCGCAACCGAAACGTCCTGAAGAAAACGCATCCTCTCGACCTCCGAAACAGACTCGATGAAACGGCGACGACTCTGCCAGCGGCCGCCGCCACCTTCGTGTAGCGAGGCCGCGGCGAAACGATGCCGATTCCGGGAAATCACGACCGTCCGCAGGCCTTTCGCCCGGGACCTCGATCTGACGGGATTGCGACCCACCCGGGCTGCCGCGCGGCCGACCCGTCGCTATCGTTGGAGCGCTTCCAGATGCCAGACCCGATGATCAGAACGCCCACGTCCCCGACACTCTCCGGCCGCACCACCGCCGCAGCTCTGCTGGCCACCGTGATGGCCACTCTGATGGCCGCTGCAATGTCCGGTGGGGGCCTCGCGGCGCAGGAAGGCGTGCCACAGCCCGCCGGCCTCGTTCCCGAACGCATGTGGCCGGCGCCAACAGTGCAGGACTGGGCGCGCCCCGTGCCGATCCAGTGGCAGCGCACCTGGGACGACGCGGTGCGCCTGTCGCAACAGACCAAGAAGCCGATCCTCGTCTGCGTCAACATGGACGGCGAGATCGCGAGCGAGCACTACGCCGGCATCCGGTATCGCGACCCCGAGATCAGCAAGCTGTTCGAGCCGTACGTGTGCGTGATCGCGTCGGTCTATCGCCACAACCCGCGCGACTACGACGACGAGGGCCGCCGCATTCCGTGCCCGCGGCTCGGGTGCGTGACGTGCGGCGAGCACATCGCGATGGAGCCGATCGTCTACGAGAAGTTCCTCGACGGGAAGCGCATCTCGCCGCGCCACATCATGGTCGAACTCGACGGCAGCGAGGTCTACGACGTGTTCTACACGTGGGACGTCAAGTCGGTGCTCGACTCGCTCGACAACGGCATCAAGGACCGCGAGATCGAGCCCGAGCCGATCGTGAAAGGCGACCGTTCGCTGCTCGAGAAGGTCGCGAGTCGCGACAGCGCGGACCGCGCCGAGGTGGAGCAGGCGTTCGCGGAAGCGGACCAGGACCAGAAGAAGGCGATCCTCGACGCCGCGCTCGAGCTCGGCGAGGACGCTCCCGTCGAGCTGCTGCGGCTCGCCGCCTACGGCACCGACCCCGAGCTCGCGCAGAAGGCACGCCTCGGGATGACCGCGGCGAAGGACCCGGGCACGGTCGAGCTCATCGCGGACACGTTGCGCTCCCAGCTGCCGAAGGACGAACGCCAGAGACTCGTCGGCGCACTCGACAAGTTCGCCGGCGACTCGACGCGCGCGCGCACGCTCGCGACCGCACACCGCGGCCTGGCGAGTCAGCAGTCGGCGATCGACACCGGCAAGTGGCAGTCCGTGCTCGAGGGCGCGGCCTACTCCGGCGCCTACACGACGGACGAGGCCGCCAGGATCGCGACGGAGCGCGACGCGAAGCTCGCGGAGAATCCGCAGGATCCCACAGCGTTGCTCGACGTTGCCGAGGCGAGCCTCCTGCAAGCGCTGTCGACGACGCCGGGCGTCGGACCGGGAGCACAGCGTCAGGCGCAGCGCTTCCAGCGCATGCTGCTGCAGGACGCGGGCAAGAAAGCACGCGCCGCGGCCGAGGCCGGCGCGGCCGGCTGGCGCCTCGCGGCGATCCGCGCGGTCATCAGCAATCGCATGGGCAGCCAGAGGCGCGCGTGGGATCTGGCGATCGAGGCGGCGCCCGAGCTGCCGCCGGACGCGCCCGGTCAGCTCGCGATGGAGCTCCTCGCGCTGTTCGCCGAGGCGCGCCAGAACGCGATCGTCCGGGCCGTGCGGCAGCAGGCCGAATGGCCGCCGGAGTGGACGACGGACGTGCACGCGGCCTACGCCGTGCTCGAGAAGCACCCGCTCGGACAGGACCGCCACTTCGCGTACCACTACGACTTCCTCGACTTCTTCGGGACGCCCCAGACCGACGCCGTGCTCGATCGCGGCCTGCGGCGCTTCCCCGGCTCGGCGCTGCTGCACGAACGGCTGCGCGCGCGCCTGCTGAAGCAGGGCGGCCCGGAGAAGCTCGAGGCCGAGTACGAACGGCGGCTCGCGGCCGGCGAGGCGCCGCAGACGATGCCGTGGTTCGCGGGCTACGCGGCGCTCGTCGCGGCGGAAGCGCATCGCTCACGCAATCGCACGGCCGAAGCGGTCGCGGCATACGAGCGCGCGATCGCCCACCTGCAGAACTACCAGGAAGTGACGGGCACGCATGCCACGGACAGCACGCACTACCTCGCCGTCGCCCACCACGGCATCTGCGCGGTCAAGACGCGCTACGGCGACCTCGTCGGCGCGTGGGCCGCGATGAAGCGCGCGTTCGAGATCAATCCGGCCGCGACCTCCGCGGTCGACGGCCTGAGCCGCACGGGCCTGCAGAACTGCGACGAGCTCCGCGCCCGCGCGGCCGCCGCCGACCTCACCGACATGGTGCAGGAGATCGATCAGGCGCTCGCGGCGCTGCCCGACGAAGCCTACGTGCTGCCCGACTACGAACAGCGCTCGCAAGGCGCCCGCCTCGACCGCCGCCGCCGCAAGTGAACGGCCGCGCCTCCGTCACGCGTCGGTGAGCATTTCGTCGAGCGTGCGTTCGGCGCGCCACTCGCCCGTCAATGAGACGTCGCGGGGGCGCGCGCTGTCCTGGCACTCGGCCGGTTGGATCGGGGTGGCGTCGAGGCCGTGGGTCGCGCAGAGGCGACGGCCGAGGTCCCAGCGGGAGCAGCGTTCGGGGCCGGGCAGATGCAGCACCTGCGGCGCGGCGCGCAGGGTCACGAGTTCGGCGAGGCCGCGGGCAGCGTCCTTGGCGTGCAGCGGCGTGCGGTACTCGTTCGTGTAGAGCGTGAGCGCCCGGCCGAATCCGAGCGCGCAACGCACCATCTCGGACGCGCCACGGCCGTTCTCGTCGCGGCCGAAGAGCAGGGGCAGGCGCGCGATGCGGCCGCCGCGGGCGCGCACCTGTTCTTCGCCGGCGGCCTTGCTCATGCCGTAGGCCGACAGCGGCGCGGTGCCGTCGACCTCGCCGTAAGGTGCGCCGCGGCCGTCGAACACCATGTCGGTCGAACAGTGCAGCAGGCGGTCGCCGAAGCGCTCCGCCAGCTGCGCCGGGAGTTCGACGTTGACGGCGTGCGCCCGTTCGGCGTCCTGCTCGCACTCGGTCATGCGCGCCATCGCCGCGAGGTTGAGCACGAACTCGGGAGCGAGCGCCTCCGCGACTGCCGCGACGCTGCCGCGCTGCGCGAGATCGACGGCCGCATCGCCACCCGAACGCGCCGCCGTCACGACCTCGTAGCCACGCTCCTGCAGCGCCCGCACCGCGAACGGGCCGAGGAACCCGGTCGAGCCGGTGACGAGAATGCGCGGCGGCGGCATCGCGCGCTACTGTGGCGCGCCGTGCCCGCGTCCGCAAACCCGCCGTCGATTCCGCACCGACTGCTGGTCATCGCCAACCCGATCTCGGGGGGCGGCCGCGCGCGCGCCGCCGTGCCGGCGCTATGCGATCACCTGCGGCGGCGCGGGATCCACGCGGAGGGGTTCTTCACCGAGCGCGCGGGCCACGCGGCCGAACGGGCGACGCAGGCGGCGGACGAGGACTGGGACGGCCTCGTCGCCGCGGGCGGCGACGGCACGATCAACGAGGTGTTCAACGGCATGCCCGACCCGACGCGGCCGCTCGGTTTCCTGCCGGTCGGCACGGCGAACGTCCTCGCACTCGAGTACGGGCTGCCCCGCGACCCGGCGCGCGCTGCGGACGTGCTCGCCGCGGGTCGGTTGACCGACCACACCTTCGGCGTCACCGACACCGGACGCCGCTTCCTGCTGTTCGTCGGCGCGGGCGTCGATGGCGCGGTCGTGCGGCGTTTGAGCGAGGTGCGTACGGGAACGCTCGGCAAGCACAAGTGGCTCGGCCCGATCCTGCACACGGTGCGCCGGTGGCCGCGCTTCGACCTCGGCGTCACGCTCGACGGCAACCGCGTGCTGTCCGGACTGAGCTCCGTGCTCGTGACGCGCACGCGCCACTTCGGCGGCGTCGTGCGGCTCACGCCGGGCATCCGCGGCGACGACGGCCAGCTGCACGTGCTGGCGTTCCGCATGCGCTCGCGCACGAGCTGGCTCTGGCACGGTCTGCGCGCGTTCTGCGGCCGATTGCGAGCGGGCCCCCATCTCGAAGTCACGACGGCCCGCACGATCGCGATCACCGGCAACGCGCCGTTCCAGGTCGACGGCGACCACGGCGGCGACACGCCGATGACGATCACCTCGGGGGAGCGACCGGCCCGGTTGTTCGGGCCGCGCCCGGCCCCCTCCACTCACTGACCGGAACTCACTGACCGGCGAGCTCGTCCCAGCCGGGAAGGTCCCGCAGCGGCGCGTAGTGCGCCGTCGTCGCGTCGAACTCCGAACCCGCGCGCCGCGCGGCGAGCAACAGCCCCTACGCCGAGATCGCCCGACGCATGGACCGCAGCGAGGGTGCCGCGCGCCACCTCGTGCACCGCGGCCTGTCACGCCTCGCGCTGCGGCTCGGCGAGCTGCGGCGCGACGAGTGACCGTTCGCCGGCGACTCAGTGCGCCTGGCCGTAGACCGTCGAGAGCGTGTTCGTCGACACGATCGAGAACGCGCCACCGACCACTTCGATGCCGATGAGCTGCTGCTCGACGGGCAGCCCGTTGAACGCCGGATCGGCCGGCGTGTCGATGCCCCAGAAGTGCGTGCCGGTCGCGTCGGTCAGCGACAGCGTCTGGTTGATCTGGTCGACCTCGAAGAAGCAGTTCGGGGAGCCGAACGCCGCGAGGCTCACCGGCGTCGGCAGCTTGAGCAGCCCGACCACGCGCACGACGAGCGTGCTCGGCGGCAGGTTCGTGCCGTCGCAGTAGAACGTCGAGCCGAGGATCGGCCGTTCGGGGATCTCGCCGCCAGCCAGGCGCCGCACGTCGAGGTTCGGCACGCCTGCCGAGCCGCTGCACGCCGTCGTGCCCGTGACGACGGAACCGACCGGGAGCGCGCCCGTGATCGCGAGGTCGTAGTTGCCCGGGCCCCAGCCCTTGACGACGACGTAGTAGGTCCCGGCAGCGACGGGCGCGACGATCCGCGACAGCAATCCAGCACCGCTGTCGTCGTCGGCCGTGATCACACCGAACGTGTCGTCGACGAGGAACAGCACGGAGTCGGACAGGGCCGGCGACGCCGCGCCCGTGACCGTCTCGAGGTCCAACGTCGTCGCCGCTGCGAGCTGCAGCTCGTAGAAGTCGTAGTCCGCAGTCGGCTCGGTGTAGCTCGCGCCACCGCCGCCCGTCAGGATCTCGCCCGCGATCAGCGTCGCGAGCGCCGCCGGCGTCGGCGTGCCGCTGCCGTAGCTCGGCCGCGGATCGTTGTTCTCCGCGCCTTCGACCGCCGGCGCGAGCGCCGGCACGTAGGTGCCGAGCGGCGCGAACACGGCATCGAGCGTGTAGCTGCCAACCGTCGTCGCATCGTACCCGCGCACCGCGATGAAGTAGGTGCCAGCAGTGAGCGTGCCCTGCACCGTCGTGTAGTAGCCGTGCGTGCCGGTGTTGCCGTCGTCGACGTCGACCACGACCGTCACCCCGTCCGATTCGACGATGCGAACCCGCGTGTCCCCGATCGCGCCGCTGAAGCCCGGGCTCGTCCAGATGTTGTAGTCCCGGTCGGCGGTCAGCGTGACGGCGAACCAATCCTCGTCGCCGGCCGTGATGTCGCCGTACGCCTGCTGGCCGGGCGTGAGCACCGTCGCCGTCGCAGCGGTGTCGTTCGGCTCGGGGGCCTCGGGGAGGCCCTGCGCGAGCGCGGACGCGTTGAGAACGAGAGAACCGACGAGCGGCAGCGCCGCGGAACGGATGATCTGCATGGCACGATTCGGGGGAGGTGCCCCCTTCTCCGAAGGGCATCTACCCGCGCCGCAGCCGCGGACTACAGCTTTTCCGAACCGCTACCGTGGCAGGGACGAACCGGGGACGAACAACCCCGTTACCGTAGGGCGAACGGCCGGCGCTCAGTGCGCCTGGCCGTAGACCGTCGAGAGCGTGTTCGTCGACACGATCGAGAACGCGCCGCCGATCACCTCGATGCCGATCAGCTGCTGTTCGACCGGCAGCCCGTTGAACGCCGGGTTCGCTGGCGTATCGATGCCCCAGAAGTGCGCGCCGGTCGCATCCGTCAGCGACAGCGTCTGGTTGATCTGGTCGACGTCGAAGAAGCAGTTCGGGGAGCCGAACGCCGCGAGACTCACCGGCGTCGAGAGCTTGAGCAGCCCGACGACGCGCACGACGAGCGTGCTCGGCGGCAGGTTGGTGCCGTCGCAGTAGAACGTCGAACCGAGGATCGGCCGTTCGGGGATCTCACCGCCGACGAGGCGCCGGACGTCGAGGCTCGGCACGCCCGCCGATCCGGAACACGCCGTCGTGCCGGTCGAGACCGTGCCGACGGGCAGCGCGGCGTTCACCGCGAGGTCGTAGTTGCCCGTGCCCCAGCCCTTCACCACGACGTAGTAGGTGCCGGCCGCGAGCGACTCGTCGAGCCGCGAGAGCAGCCCGGCGCCGCTATCGTCATCGGAACGGATCACGGCGAACGTGTCGTCGACGAGGAACAGGACGGAGTCGCTGAGCGCGGGCGCGGCGGCGCCGGTCACCGTCTCGAGGCTCAGGGTCGCGTCGGCCGCGAGCTGCAGCTCGAAGAAGTCGTAGTCGGCGGCCGGGTCGGTGTAGCTCGCGCCGCCGCCGCCCGTGAGGATCTCACCGGAGACGAGCGAACCGAGCGCGACGGGCGTCGGCGTGCCGCTGCCGTAGCTCGGCCGCGGATCGTTGTTCTCGGCCCCTTCCGCCGCGGGCGTCAGCGCCGGCACGTAGGTGCCGAGCGGCGCGAACACGGCGTCGAGCGTGTAGCTGCCCGCCGTCGTCGCGTCGTAGCCGCGGACCGCGATGAAGTAGCTTCCCGCCGTCAGCGTGCCGCGCAGCGTCGAGTAGTAGCCGTGCGTGCTCGTGTTGCCGTCGTCGACGTCGACCACGACCGTGACCCCGTCCGACTCGACGATGCGAACGCGCGTGTCGCCGATCGCGCCGCTGAAGCCGGGGCTCGTCCAGATGTTGTAGTCCTGGTCGCTCGCGAGCGTGATCGCGAACCAGTCCTCGTCGCCCGCGGTGATGTCACCGAACGCCTGCTGACCGACGTTGAGGACCGTGGCCGTCGCCGCGGTGTCGTTGGGCTCCGGCGCCTCGTGGAGGCCCTGAGCGAAGAGTGAGGTGGCAAGGAGCGGCAGCGCCGCGAGGGTGGGGGTCTGCATGTCGATCGGGGTTTGGCGAGGTCGGCAGCGGAAGGCTCTCCGGTGGTGCTACGTGGCGCTACTCGACCCCGCCTCGAGCTTTGGGCCTAAACACGGGGTGAGACCAAGGTTACCACGCCCCGTGTCACGAATAGCGCTCCACCGCGGTGCCCGCGGCGCTACGATCGGTGGCATGGCAGGTCCCTCTCCTGACCGACCTCGAAACGTCCCGGTCGGCAGCGTCGAATTCGGCAACGGCAACCCGTTCGCGCTCATCGCCGGCCCGTGCGTGATCGAGAGCCGCGATCACACGCTGCGGCACGCCGAGGCCCTGCAGCGGATCAGCACGGCCGCCGAGGTGCCGCTGGTGTTCAAGTCGAGCTTCGACAAGGCCAATCGCACGTCCGGCGGCGCGTTCCGCGGCTGCGGGATCGACGAGGGGCTCGCGATTCTCGCCGAGGTCCAGCGCGACCTCGCGCTGCCCGTGCTCACCGACGTGCACGAGGCCGGCCAGTGCGCGGCCGTGGGCGAGGTCGTGGACTGCCTGCAGATCCCCGCGTTCCTCTGTCGGCAGACCGACCTGCTGCTCGCGGCCGCGGCGACGGGCAAGACGGTGAACGTCAAGAAGGGGCAGTTCCTCGCGCCGGACGACGTGCCGAACGTCATCCGCAAGATCACGGCCACGGGCCACGATCGCGTGATGATCACCGAACGCGGCGCGTCGTTCGGCTACCGCACGCTCGTCGTCGACTTCGCCGGCTTCCCGACGATGCGCGCGGCCGGGCAACCGCTGATCTTCGACGCCACGCACTCGGTGCAGCGCCCCGGCGGTGCTGGCACCTCGACCGGCGGCGACCGCACCAAGGTCCCCTACCTCGCGCGCGCCGCGGTGGCCTGCGGCGTCGACGGGCTGTTCATGGAAGTGCACGAGGATCCCGACAACGCGCCGAGCGACGGTCCCAACATGCTGCGCCTCGAGGACCTCGCCCCGCTGCTGCAACAGCTGCGGGCGATCGAACGCGCGGCCGGCGCAACGTGACCGCGGACGGGGAATCAGCCGGCAATCCGGGTGGCGCAGGCAACTCCGGCGGCGCGGGCAACTCCGGTGGCGCTGGCAGCTCCGGCCCGGATTGGGGCTCGACGCGCGACTTCTACACGTTCGCGCCGGAGACGCTCACGGGCGACCTGCCCGAGTTCGAGATCGTGCGCGAGGTCGGCAAGGGCTCGATGGGCATCGTCTACGAGGCCAGGGTGCGAGCGACGGGTGACCGCGTCGCGCTCAAGGTGCTGCCGCCGAGCCTGACGCTGACCGAGCGGGCCCTCGCCCGCTTCTATCGCGAGGGCCGCCTCATGGCGCGAGTCCGCCACCCCGACATCGTCCGCTTCCACGATCAGGGCACGCGCGGGCGGTTGCACTGGTTCGCGATGGAGTTCGTCGACGGCGTGACGCTCGAGGAACGGCTCGCCGTCGGCCCCCTCCCGGTGCAGCACGCGTGTGCGATCGCGGCGCGGGTCGCGCGGGCGCTGCACTTCGCGCACGATCACGGCGTCGTGCATCGCGACGTCAAGCCCGGCAACATCATGCTGCGCAGCGCCGGCGGCGACGAGCCAGGCGCCGGTCCGCAGGCGGCCGACGTCGCGATCACGGACTTCGGCCTCGCGCGCGAAACCGGCACCGGCTCGATGACCGAGAGCGGCGCGATCGTCGGCACCCCGATGTACATGGCGCCCGAGATCGTCCTCGGCGGCACGGCTGACGCCGGCACGCTCGCCGATGTCTACTCGCTCGGCGCGACGCTCTACGCCCTCGTGACGGGGCAGCCGCCGTACGACGGGCCCACGGGTCAGAGCGTGCTCAAGGCCGTGCTCGAGCAGGCTCCGACACCGAGCTGGCAGCTGCGCCGCGACCTGCCGAACAACGTCGCAGCGATCGTGCACAAGGCGATGGACCGCGACCCGCGGCGCCGCTACGGCTCCGCGCTCGAACTGGCCGAGGACCTCGAACGCCACCTCGCCGGCGAGCCGGTGCTGGCGAGGTTGCCCGGCCCCGGCGCGCGGGCCTGGCGGTTCGTCCTGCAACGACCGCTGCTGTCGGCGCTGACGGCGGCCGTCCTCGCGCTGTCGGGCATCGGCGGGTGGCTCCTGATCGAACGCAACGAGAACGCGATCCGGCAACGCCTCGCCGAGGCGGAGCGCTACCTCGCGCTCGCGTCGACGGCGCGCGACGAAGGCGGCAACCAGCGGTCGGCGCGGCAACGCCAGGACCTGCTGCTGCAGGCGATCGCCGCGGCGTCGGCCGTCGTCGAGGAACGCGCCGACGATCCGCGCGCGTTCTTGCTGCGGGCCAAGGCGCAGTCACGCCTCGGCGACTTCCGCGCCGCGATCTACGACCTCGACACCGCCGCCGAGCTCGCGGGCGGCGCGGACCCCGAACTGCTGCGGCTGCGGATCCGAGCCCTCGAGGCGATCGGCGACCGCGCCGCCGTTCGCCGCCTGCAGCGCGACCTCACCGCGCTGCTCGTGATCGCGCCCGACCTCGGCACGCGCGCGCTCGTCGCCGAACACCTCATCGACCTCGCGGAACACGCCGCCGGCCAGGAACGTAGAGAGGCGCTGGCCCGCGCCCGCGAGGTGCTCTCGGTTGCCGGCGAGAACCCGGACGACCCGCGCGTGCTCGTGTCGCGAGCCCGCATCCGCGAGCTCGAAGGTGACGTCGAGGAGGCGCTCACCGCGATGCGCGGGATCCGCGTTCGGTTCGAGGGCGACCTCTACGTCCACCTCGAGGCGGCGAAGATGTTCGACCGCCAGGGCCTCTTCGCCGAGAGCGCCCGCGAGCACCAGATGGCGCGCGTGTTGCGCCCCGGAGGCCAGGCCGACGCCCCCGCGACGCCGGTCGACGTCGACGGCCTCGGCGAGTTCCTCGGCGACGTCGATCGGCTCATGCAAGCGCTCACGCCGGGCGGCCAGGCCGCCGCTCCCGGATCCGCGAGCCCGACCACGACGAACCCGGGGACCGGCACGGCGACCGATCCCGGCCGCGACGACCGCAAGCAACAGTGACTGCCTGGTAGCGCGCACCGCTTGCGCACGTCACGATGACGGCCACACGATGACCGACACCGAATCCAACGAAGCCATCGCGCGCAGCCTCGGCCGCATCGCGAGCGGGCTCTACGTCCTCACCGCCGGCACGGGCAAGAGCGCGACCGGAATGCTCGCGTCCTGGGTGCAACAGGTCGGCTTCGAGCCCCCCACCGTCATGGTCGCGCTGAAGCGCGGGCGCCCGATCGAAGAGCTCGTTCGGCAGGGCGGCGCGTTCTGCCTCACGGTGATCGACGAGGCGAGCAAGAATCTCATGGGGCACTTCGCGCGCGGATTCGAGCCGGGCGCGCCGGCGTTCGCGGGCATCGCGACGGCGACGAGTGCGCAGGGCGTGCCGTATCCGACGGGTGCCGCGGCCCACCTCGAGTGCGAGGTCGTCGGCGCGGTCGACGACTGGGGCGATCACACCGTGGTCTGCGGCAAGGTCGTCGCCGGCGACGGCGACGTCGCGCGCCAGCCGATGGTGCACATCCGGAAGAACGGCCTGAGCTACTGAGCCCCCGATTTCCGGGTTTTCCGCCGGCGGTCGGGCCCGAACCCGCAACCACCCGGTGTCCGACGGCGGTTGTCGTCGGTTCCGGGTGGACGGTCCATCCGGCCGCGGGCAGGCGTCGGACCGACCTTGGCAGGGGGCCCGGCTCCTGCCCGGTTTTTGCCCGCCCCCCGGCGCCCGGCCGCAGATCCGAATACCTGCTATGCTCGCGGTCCCCTGCCGCCCTGAGCCATGACCTGTCTCGTTCTCCTCGGCTGCGCCGTGAGCCTCGCCCTCCCCCAGGGCCCGACGCTCACGCCGGCCGCGCCCACCGGTTCGCTCGCCTACCCGGATCGCCCGTCGGAGATGGCCCACGTGCCGTTCGTCGACGCGCTCGGCCAGCCGGCGATCGCGACGGACGTGACGGTCGCGACGCTCGACCTCGACGGCAACCGGATCCCCGACGCGATCGTGCTCGGTGACGCCGGGCACGGCCTCGCGCTGCACGTGGCGATGGGCCGCGAACACAGCCCGGGGCGCTTTCGCGACTGGCCGATCGCGCCCGGACTCGCGAGCGGCAGCTTCACGGCCGCGGCCCCGCTGCGCCAGGCCTGGCTCGATCAGGACACCGTCCTGCTCGCGGACCCGAACGCACCACAACTCCTGCGACTCGGATTCGATCTCGGGATGGGCGTCGATCCGCACGGCAGCGGCGCGTTCTCGACCGCGGCGTTCACCGTGCTGCCGCCGAGCTACGGCGCGGTCGATCTGGCGACCGGCAACGTCGAGGGTGACGGCTGCGACGACATCGTCGTGGTGCACGACAACGGCAGCGCCGGCTTCGCCGTCATCCGGCACGCGCTCGACGCGCCGTTCGGCGTGCCGATGCTCATCGGTTCGGCGCGCATCGACGTGCCGTGGCCCGTCCGCGACGTCGCGCTCTGCGACTTCGACGGTGACGGCAGCGGCGACGTGATCGCGCACGTCCCCGGACTCGGGGTCGCGGTCCTGCGCGACGACCTGCTCGGCAACCTCGTGCCGATCGCGGCGATCCCGGCGCCGAACGTGACGGACCTCGCGACCGCGCCGTTCGATGCGACCGCGGCCCTCGCGATCGCGACGCCGACCGGCGTGCTGGTGTGCTGGCTGGACTCCGCCACGCTGCAGTACCACTGGCTCGCAGCCGCACCGGGGCACCCGACGCACGGCACCGCGCTGCTGCCGCGCGGCCCCGCCGTCGACGTCGTGCTCGGCGCGGCGGACGGCCGGTTGCTGCGCACGCAGACGCTCACGCGCGGCAAACTGCCCGGCCCGATCCAGGACACGCGGCCGGCCGATCCGGCGGCCTACGTCGGCAATCATGCGCCGTGCGAGCTCGCGAGCACCGACGTCGACGCCGACGGTGACGTCGACCTGCTGCTGCAGCATCCCGACGGCGGCCAGTGGCTCACGTTGCGGCACGAACACATCGCGCAGCGCCCCGGCCTCGTCGCGATCACGCAGGACGTGTCCCTCGCGTCGTTCGGCTGGTACGGCGCGACCTACGACATCGCGGTGCCGGCGAGCTGGGACCTCGCGGCGCTGCCGCAGATCGAGCTGCAGGTCATGGTCGAGCATCCGTTCACCGGCCAGCAGCTGCGCTGGGACCGGCGGCTGCTGCCGATCGATCCCGTGACGCGGCTCGCGAGCTTCACCGTGCAGTGGCAGGACAGCGCGCAGACGACCGCGAACTTCCTCAACAACCCGGCTCTGGTGCCGCTCGCGTTCGTCCAGGCGGGCTACCTCACCGCCGGCGGTCGGACGCAGCTGACGTTCCTCGGCACGGGTCTCGGCAACGCCAACTACGCGGGCGCCGAACGCCGCACCGAGCCGCTGCTGCTGCACACGGATCCCGGCGGCAACGGCAACAAGTCGGCGCAAGGCGTCGTCTGGGAGAAGCGCACGGCGCCGCCGCTACCGCAGGCCGACGCGGCGCTGCTGCCGTGGCAGTAGCAGCCAGCCGCCCAAGAGCGCGAGCCCGAGAACGAGCAGCCACTGCGGTGCGATCCAGGCGTTCGGCGCGCGCGGCGGGCGTGGCAGCGGCGCGTCGCCGAACAGCGTGAACGCTCCCCAGTAGTGCGGGTGCGCGTAGTTGCCGCTGCCGTTCGCCCACAGCCGCGCTCGCGCTGCGCGTAGCGCGGCCGCCGCCGACATGCCGCCGGCGAGTTCGTGGTGGAACACCGCCATGAAGTCCGCGGTCGCCTGCTGGTTCACGGCCGCGACCGGCGCCACGACGCCGCGCGCGCCAGCCGCGAACAGGCCTTCGACGAGGCCGATCACGCCCTCGTCACCGCGCTGCTCCCCGGCCGCCGCCGAACACGCGCTGAGCACGACGAGCGATCCGGGCAGCTCGAGACTGCCGAGGCTGCCCATCGCGTGCGGACCGTCCGCGAGCAGCAGCACGGACTGCGTCGGCAGCCCCGGGCAATCGATCGCGTGCGCCGCGATGTGCAGCAGGTCGGGCGCGCGGCGCACGACGCCGTCGAACGTCGCGGCAGGGCCGCGCAGATGCACGACGCTGCCGTCCGTGGTCGCGCGGCGCGCCGTCCGCACGGCCTCGCACTCGCGCGCCGCGAACTGCAACGGATCGAGCCGGAGACGGTTCGTGAGTTCGGTCGTGGGCGGCGCTTCGACGACGACCGTGCCCGCGCCGCTGCGGCCGCGCTCTTCGAGCAGCCCGAGAACGGCGAGCGACGGCGTCTGGACGAGCGCGTGCCGAACGCCGAGCGGCTGCCCATCGACGGGCAGCGCCGCCAGCGGCAGCCGCGCCATGGCGGGGTCCGCGATGGCCACCACGACGTCGACCCCGGCGACCACCTCGCGCGCCGCGGCGGGCAACAGCACGTTCGCGGCCCGTTCGAGGCCCGCGGGATCCCCGCTCGGCGTCGCCACCGCGCGGAACGCCGCGGCGACCGCGTCGCGGCAGGCTGCGACGGGTCCGAGAGGGAACGACTGCACCCGAACCCCGCGCAGAACGAGCAACCACGCCTCGTCGACGCCGAACCACCACGACAACACCGCGTGGTCGGGCCGGCGATACGCGGCCTGTCGCAGGTCGTGCGCGCTCGGCACGGTTGCCCGCTCGGCGGCGGCCCGACTCGGCACGCGCAGCGCCTCGAGCTCGCGCGCGACCTGCTGCACGACCGCCGGGTCGTTGGCCGTCACGAGCCGTTCGACGAGCCGCTGCAATTCGGCCCGATCGATCGCGACGCCAGAGCGGGCCGCGAGATCGAGCGCACCGCGGCCGCGCCCGAGTTCGAGCGCGTGCACGACCTCCCACCCAACCGCTTCGTCGCCGCACGTCCGCAGCACACCGTCGATCGCCGTCCGCTGATCCGAGTGGATGCGCAACCACGATGCGCCGAACGGGTCGTGAACGAGCTGGCTGCGAAGCAGCTCCCCGCACTCCAGTGCGTCGATGTAGCGCGCGTTCGCCGCCGCGTTGTCACCGCCCAACTCCGCGAGCCGCCCGAGGTCCTTGATCGTCTCGGCGTACTCGGCGGCCAAGCCGATCGCGGCGGCTGGTCCGCCCGGGAACTCGCCGGGTAAGACGAGCGCCACAGCGCTGCCGAGGTCGCGTTCGATGGACTCGTATGCAGTCCTCGCCTCCCCGAGCCGGCCGAGCGCGAGCAGGCAGTCCCCGCGACCGTTCAGGGCGGCGGCGCGCGCAGCTTCCCCGCCCGCGGCAGCGAGCGCGCGGCCGTAGCACTGCAACGCCTCGTCGTACCTGCCGAGGCGCTCGAGCACCTCACCGAGCAGCTGGTCGGCCTGCGGATGGTGATCCGCCTGCAGCTGCCGGGCGATCGCGAGCGCCCGGTCGTGATCCTCACGCTGCAGCAGGAGCCACGCGCGCAGCACCCGCGACTCGTCGGCCGGCAGCCGCTCGACGAAGACCTGCGCCCGATCGAGGCTCCGGCGTTCGCCGTGATAGCGCGCCAGCGTCGCGAGGATCGTTCGGCTCCACTCGCTGTCGGTGGCCGAATCCGAGGACGCCATCGCGGCTGCCGTGAGCTCGCGCAGCTGCCGCAGTTCGTGCGCGGTGCCGACACCGAGCTGGAAGCGCAGCACGCGCGCCGCGTCCTCGAGTCCCGCGAGCCGGCGCGCCGGGACCGCGGTGAAGAAGTCCGCCCGCATCAGCCACTCGCGATCGGCCGCCGGCAACTTGGCGCGAAAGCGTTCGGTGCCGCCCGTCTTCCACCGCGACACGAGCGCGCGCAGCCGCAACCGTTCCGCGCCCGCGGCCGACCACGCGCCGCTCACGGTCGCGCGCTCGATCACCGCGAGCAATCGCTCGTGCACGTCGGCGTCCGCGAGCTGCCCGGCGAACAGCACGACCTCGACGAGCATGAGCTCCGCCGCGAACGTCGCGACCGGGCGACGACTCGCACTCACGCGGTCGGCGAGTTCGCGCGCCGCCACGAACTCGCCGCGCGCCGCCGGCAGTCGTTCGTCCGAGAGCGCGCGCAACCCGGCCGTGAACCGGGCGTCGAACTCCGCGTCGGGCGGCGGCGGCGGCGTCTGCGCCTGCGCGCGCAGCCCCACGCCGCCCCCCCCCCACAGCGCCAGGAATGCCGAGAGCGCCCAGAGCCCCCTGAGCCCCCTGAGCCAGGAGAGCATCGCAATGACGAACGGCGCGGTCAGCGCAACGTGAGAACCAGGTCGCCCGAGCTGCCGATCGGCAGCCCGACGCCATCGAGCGCGGTCACGCGCAGTCGCAGCGGCCGCAGGGCCAGCAGCGCGCCGTACTCTGCGGTCGTCAGTTCCCATTGGGTGCTCGCCCGGCGCTCGTCATCGCGCTCGAGAACGATCGCGTCGTCGCGATCGAGGATGCTCGCATCGTAGCCACTCGCGCCGGGCACGGCAGCCCACGCGATCGTCCGCGCCTCTGGCGTGAGCGTCGGCTCGAGCAGGACGAGCTGCAGCCGTGGACCGGCCCGGTCACCGGCCCGCAGATCATCGGGCCGCCGCGGATCGAGCCGCGGACCGTCCTCACCGGCGAAGATCCCGAACCACAAGGCGAGCACCGCCGCCGCCGCGAGCACCGCGACACCGAGGCGGCGCGGCCACGGCGATGCCGGGCCGGACACGACGGTCGCGTTCGCGCGTGGACGCAGCAGCTGCGCGCGCAGTTCGTTCTCGGCCGCACCCGCGGCCGCCGTGAGCCGCGCCATCGCCTCGGCTCCGGCGACCGTCGACTCGTCGGCGAACGGCGCGCCTTCGCGCAGCACCTCGGCACGCACTTGCCGCTCGGCCGCGAACACGCGTTGCACGGCGTCGACCTCGGCGACCGCAGCAGCGCGTTCCGGCGCAGCCGCGGCGAGATCGTCGAGCCGGTCGCGTTCTGCGGGCTGCAACGCGTCGAGCGCGTGGGCGCGCAGCAGACCTTCGAACTCGGTATCGGTCATGGTCGTTCTCCTCCGACCAGCCGCCGGCCGAGTCGGTCCTGCAGTCGCTGCATCGCGCGGTAGCAGCGGTCCTTGATCGTGCTCACGGCGACGCCCGACGCGCGCGCCAGATCCTCGAAACTCGCGCCGTCGAGATGGCGCGCGGTCACGGCATCGCGTTCGGCCGCCGGCAGTTCGTCGAGCTCGTCGCGCAACGCGAAGATCGCCTCCTGCCGGGCAACGCTGGCCTCGGGCCCGGAATCCGCATCGGCGAGGGTCGCGAGCAGATCGGGCCCGAGCGACGCAGTCCGGCTTTCCTGGCGAACCCGCCCGCGCCGCACGGCGCTGCGCAGGCAATTGCGGCAGAACCCGAAGATCCAGGTCTCGAGCGGAT
The DNA here is from genome assembly GCA_965228735.1 of Planctomycetota bacterium. Classification (GTDB taxonomy): domain Bacteria; phylum Planctomycetota; class UBA1135; order UBA1135; family UBA2386; genus JAGQRA01. Next base: position 6,978,468 of record OZ245838.1, on the reverse strand, counting down.
TCCGGCCGTGGAACTCGTGCAGCCGCGGCCACAGCACCGCGTAGACCTGCTGCACCACGTCCTCGAGCGCCTCGACCGGCAGCCCGGTCGCGAGCGAGCGATTGAGCCGGAACACGAAACGTGGCACGCAGCCGAGGCGCGCGAGCAACCGATCCACGGCCGCGCCCTCGCCCCGCAACGCAGCCTGCACGAGGACCAGATCCGTCGGCCCGTCCGCGGCAGCCGCAGCGGGCGCGGCATCGAGGTCGTGCGGATCGGTCATGAGCCTGTACTTGCGCGCGGCGACCCGATCGCCGGCAGAAACGAGAGAATCCCGAACGCTACCGTACTGCGGTCGGCGGGCGATTTACGGCATGACATCCGGGGCGGGGGCCTGGATCGTTCGGCCCATGCCATCGCCCCTCGTCCTGCTGATCGGCCCCGCCGGCTGCGGCAAGACCACCGTGGGCCGACCGCTCGCGGATGCGCTCGACGTGCGCTTCGTCGACGCCGATGACCTGCACAGCGCGGCGGCGATCGAGCGCATGCGGCGGGGCGAGGCGCTGGGCGACGCCGAACGCGCGCCGTGGCTCGATCGCGTACGGCACGAACTCGAACGGGCAGCGGCGAGCGGCACGGGGCTCGTCGTCGGTTGCTCGGCGTTGCGGGCCGCGTATCGCGAACGGTTGCGGACCGGCCTCGCGGTGCGCTGCGTGCAGCTCGACGTGCCGCCCGACGAACTGCGAGCCCGACTCGCCGCGCGGCGAGACCACTTCTTTCCCGCGAGTCTGCTCGACAGCCAGCTCGCGGCGTTCGAGCCGCTCGGCGCGGCGGAGCGCGTCGACGCCACCCAGGAGCTCGCTGTGGTCGTGCGGGCGATTCGCGAACTGCTGGCGCGACCGGCCGCGCGGATCGTGGACGCGCTGGCGCTGCCGACCTACGACCTCGGCCCGGACCACCCGTTCGCCCCGGACCGCCAGCACGCGCTGTTCGACCTGCTGCGCCGCACGGGCGCGATGACCGATGCGGACGTGCTCGCGACGGCGCCGCTCGATGCGGGCGCACTCGCACGGGTCCACGACCTCGACTACGTGCGGTGCCTGATCGCGACCTCGATGCCGCTGCCGAGCGACGCGACGATCGCGCTCGCGCCGCAGCACGGCCTCGGCGCCGGTGACAACCCGATCGCCGAGGGGCAACACGACGCGGCCGCGGCCGTGGCCGGCGCGACCGTTGCGGCCGTGGATGCGGTGTTCGACGGAATGTGCCGCGCCGCGTTCAACCCGGCCGGTGGCCTGCACCACGCGATGCCCGATCGCGCCGCCGGCTTCTGCCTCTACAACGACCTCGCGCTCGCGATGCACCGCGCGTTCGATCGCGGCGCCGAACGCGTGCTCTACGTCGACTTCGACGTGCACCACGGCGACGGCGTCGAGGCGGTGTTTCGCGGCGACCCGAACGCGCTGACGATCTCGTTCCACGAAGACCCGCGCGTGCGCTACCCAGGGACGGGGTTCGTCGAGGACATCGGCACCGGCGAGGGGCGCGGCAAGACGCTCAACGTCCCGCTCGCTCCCGGCACGACCGACGCGTCGTTCGTCGAGGTGACCGAACGTGTGCTAACCGCCGCGGGCGCGGGCTTCCGCCCCGATCTGATCGTGAGCCAGCACGGCTGCGACACGCACCGCGAGGACCCGCTCGCGACGCTCGAGTGCACGACCGCAGTTGCGCGCCGCAACGCCGAGCTCTGCCGCCGCCTCGCGGATCGCTGGTGCGAAGGCCGCTGGGTCGCGACGGGCGGCGGCGGCTACCGGCCGCGGCACGTGATCCCGCGCGCCTGGGCCTTGGTCTGGGGCGCGCTCGCAGATCGCAAACTGCCGCACGACCTGCCCGAGGAATGGCGGCAACGCTGGCAGCAGCGCGCCGACGACCCGCTGCCGAGAACGATCACCGACGCGGACGCCGCAACGGTGCCCTACCACGAACGCGCAGCGGCGACGAACCGCGCGACCGTCGACCGCCTGTTCGAACTCGTGGACTGGCTCGGCCCAGCCGCCGCGGACTGACGCAGCCGACTTCATCGCTTCTTGATCCGGCTTTCCCGTCGCGTTGTGTCCGATCGGACATGGTTCTGGCGCTCGTAGAGCCGAACCCGCATGTCCGACGCCCCCGACCTCTGGCTCCTGCTCCTCGCGGGTTCGCTCGTGCTGATCCTGAGCCGACTCCGCCGCCGACACCAGGTGCGGAGCGCGGCGTCGAGCCGCGTCGGCCTCTCGAGCTGACCCGATCGAGCCGACCCGATCGAGCCGACTAGGTCGCCCAGTCCAGGCTTGCCGCCGAGCGCCGGAACACCAACGCTCTCGGGGTGCTCCGCCTGCTCCGGCTCACCCCCTGGCCCTTGCTGCTGCTCGCGGCCCTGCTGCGCGCCTACGGCTGCCTGATCACGCCGGTGCCGGGTCGCGACGGCGTCGCGTACCTCTGGGTCGCCGAACGCGTCGCGACGGGTGAGCCGGGCGCGCTCTTCGACAGCGTGTTCCATCCGCTGTATCCGCTGCTGATCGCGTTCGGTCTGCGCTGCGGCCCCACACTCGATCCCGTCACCGTCGGGCAACTCGTCGCAGCCGCCACGGCAGCGGCCGCGATCCTGCCGCTGTGGCGGCTCACGCAGCACCTGTTCGGCCGCCGCGCCGCGTTCGCCACCGCGCTGCTCTACGCGATCGGCGTCTGGTTCGTGCGCCATCCGGCGGAGTGCATGAGCGAGGGTCCGTTCTTCCTCGCCGCCACGAGTTGGGCCGCGCTGCTGCTCGGCGAACGGTCGACCCGCGATGCCCGCCCCTGCCTTTCGGTGTGCGCGAGCGCGCTGCTCGGCGGCCTCGCCTTCCTCGCGCGCCCCGAGGGCGCCGCGCTGATCGTCGCCGGCACGCTATGGCTCATCGCCACCGGCCAACGTCGCGCGGCGGTCGCGCATGCCGCGACCGGAACCCTGGTCTGCAGCCTGCTGCCGCTCGGGATGATGGTGCGCGGGCACGGCTTCACGATCACGCCGAAGGCCGCGTTCAACTGGGACGTCGGCGCCGGCGGTTCCGACAGCGCACTCGGGCACTACGTGACCCAGTGGCTGCGGTGGCCCGGCGACGCGTGGGAAGGGCTGGGCTACGTCGCGTTCCCGCTGCTCGTCTACGGGGCGATCCGGTTCGGACCGCGCCGCTTCGCCCACCCGGGAACGGCACTCGTGCTGCCGTTCCTCGCCCAACTCGCGGTCGTGCCGCTGCTGAAGAGCCATCATCGCTTCGCGGCCGGCCTCGGCGTCCTGCTGCTGCCGTTCGCCGGCATCACGCTGGCGCTGCTGTGGCGACGACTGCGCCGTCACGGCCGCGTCGCGCCGCTGCTGCTCCTGGCGCTCGTGCTCGCCAGCGAGGCCAAGCTGTTCTTCAGCCATCCCGCGGATCGCACGATCGAACGTGTCTTGGGGCGCGCGCTCGCCGCGCGGCTCGCACCGAAGGACACCGTCGTCTCCGACATGCCGCGACTCGTCTACTTCGCGGGCCTGCCGCCACCGCCGCCGCGGCGCATCGAATCCGAAGACCTGCTGCGCCTCGCCGGCGATCCCGCGTGCCGCTACGTGGCGCTGAAACGGGGCCGAACCGCCATCACCGAATCCGAGCTCGGCGCCCTCGGCTTCCGGGTGATCGACCTGCCCGAGCCAGCATTCGACCACCCGAGCCGAGCGGAGATCCTGCTGCTCTCGCGGTGACCTGGCCCGCCATTCCCGGTAACCCGCGCGCCGAGCGCGCTACACTGATGCTGTGAGTGCCGCCCGTCTGTCGTTCGCCCTGCTCGGCGCCGCCGCGATCGGCGGTGCGGTGACCTGGTTCGCCCTGACGGGCGACGAGGACTCGGCTCCGACGAAGCCGCCCGAGCCGGCGCCAACCCAGGAGGAGACCGAGCCGGCGCCGATCGCCACCGGCAACGTCGCCGAACCCGGTCCCGAGGAACCGAACGACCCCGCCGCCGGCAAACTGCTGCTGCCCGACGGCGGCTACGCCGAACCGCTCAACGGCGTGAAGAACCCGCCGAAGCTGCTGTGGAACAACCCGGAGTGGTCCCCGATCGTCCGCCAGGAGCACAACGCGGGGCTCGACTGGTACGTGCACGCGGACGGCACGTATTCGACCACGATGATGATCTACCGCCCGGACCTCGGCCGCGCGGACGCGGTGAGCTACTCGCTGCACCCGCGCGATCCCGTGCCGGTGGCACCGCGCACGAGCGACCTGCCGCCGGGCGCGATCATTCCCGGCAAGTAACGGCCGGGGAACGCACGGACCGGGATACCCGGATCGGGATACCCGGCCCGGCAACGAACGCCGAACGCCTACGTGCGCTGGCGCGTGCAGGCCGTCGCGTGCAGCGTGTTCGTCGTGACGTCGATCGCGATGGCCTGGCGCACCCACGACACGCCGCTGAGCAGCGGACGCGCGGTCGCCGGGAACTGGGTCACGAGGTGCGCCCGATTCTCGGTCGCGGTGCCGACGGTCACGGCCGCGGTCGGCACGAAGCCGAGGTTGGCAGCCGAGAAGTTGAGGCACGTGACGCCCGTCGAACCCGGGACGAACTGGTCGAGGCCGATCTCGACCGGGTTGAACTGGCCGAGGTCGATCAGGAAGAAGACCGGGCTGCCCACCGGGATCGTGTCGTCACGGAAGAACTGCACGAGGTCGTCCGCCCGGCCCGCGCCGACCGACGGCGTCGCCGCATCGGGGAAGAGCGCCGAGTGCATGCACGCCGTGCCCGCGCCCGGGACCTGGACCTGGAAGCCGGCCGCGGAGGTCAGCGTGCTCTCGGGGTGGGTCACCTGGTTGGTGAGCGCGCCCGCGACGCCGCCCGAGCCGGGGATGACCGGCTCGATCTTGAACATCGAGTTCTCGGTCTGGTAGGTCGGCGGGGTCGCCGGGTTGGTGGCGGCCACGTAGTAGCCCGAGAAGTTCGTGTCCTCGGGCATCGGCAGGCCGACGGCACCGCCGCCCGGCTCGTCCCAGGACTGCCCCGTCTGCGGCGTCGTCGGCGCCTGCTGCTGGCACTCCCAGATCGACAGCCCGTCGGTGATCTGACCGCCGGCGATCGTCCACGCCGAGTTGAACTGCAGGCCGACGTAAACGTCCTCCGTCGCGGGCAGCGTGACCGGCGTCGCGAAGTTGGCGTTGGCGAAGAACGCGCCGCCACCGGAGCCGACGGGGAAGGCGAACGGCAGACCACCGCTCACCATGCCCGAGGTGACGTCGGGGTAGTTGGGGTTGGCCGGATCACCCGACCAGACGACCAGGTTGAACGAGTCCTGCGTCGAGAGGTCGTTGTCCTGGAGCACGAAGCTCACGCCGACGACCTGCCGCACGTTGGGCGCCGAGCTCGACGTGTAGCCCGCGTAGGCATCGCTGTCGTAGCGCGTGAAGAGAGTCGCCGCGTTCTGCTCGGACGCGGCCGACAGGCCGCGCGTCGCCCACGTCGTACCGACGTTGGTGATCGTGCCGAGAGGATTCTGGGCGGAAGCGAGGGATGCGAGGGCCAGCGGAGCGAGCGCCATCGCGGCCGAAACGAGCCGGAGTTGAGTCATGCCAGTAAGAGGGTTGCGGGCAACGAGGTTCACGGAGGAGCCCGTCGCACGATGGTAATGGGTTCGGCAGCCGGACGCCGAGGGGACGCGCACCGGTGGCCGGGGGTATCTAGTCGTGCACTGCGCCCGGGTTCGACCTGGATTGTGCTTTTCCCACGGGACGATTGCCAAGGCATCCCACCCTACTGATGTCCTGCGTGTGGATGGCCGCCGGTACGCCGTTGCGCGGGGCCCATTCCCGCCCGGGTGGTCGTCCTTGCGACCCCGCCAGCTGCAGAAGTATTTGTGGTGCAACGCATAGCCGCCGACCCGTCCACACGCACGACATCAGCTCCGGAGGGGGTTGAGGGGTCGGGGTGATCGCGGTAGCGTTCGGTCTTCACAAGTGCTTTGCGACGCAAAGCCGGATGGAACACCCCCACTCCCCGCCCCTCCAATGCAGATCCTCGAAGCCGCGGCCATGGGCATGTGTTTCGGCGTGCGCGACGCGCTGGCGCTGATCCACGACGTCCAGGATCCCGAAACGGTCACGATCCACGGCGAGTTGGTGCACAACGAGGACGTGCTGCGCGATCTCGACCGGCGCGGGTTCGCCCGTTCGCCCGAGGACGAACGGCCCGTGCCGGCGACGCCGCGCGTGCTCGTCACGGCCCACGGCGTGAGCAACCGCGAACGGTCGCGGCTCGAGAACGCGGGCAAGCTGGTGCTCGACACCACGTGCCCGCTCGTGACGAAGGCGCACGCGAACGCGCTCATGCTGCAGGCCGAGGGGCGCCGGGTCATCGTGATCGGCAAACCCGGTCACGTCGAGGTCCGCGGCCTGACCGAGGACCTGGCCGACCCGATCGTCGTCGCGACGGCGGCGGACGTCGAGAGCTGGGGCGAACCGCGCCTCGGCGTGCTTTGCCAGACGACGACCCCGGTTGCCAAGGCCGCCGCGATTCGCGCCGCGATCCGCGCGGCCAATCCGACGAGCGACGTGCGCTTCGTCGACACGATCTGCGCCCCCACGAAGGCACGGATCGAAGCACTGGACGAGTTGATCGCCCGCGTCGACGTGCTCGTGGCGGTCGGCGGCCTCGGTTCGAACAACACGCGGGCCCTCGCCGAGACGGCGCGCCGCCGCGGCGTGGTCGCCTACCACGTCGATTCGGCCCCGGCACTGCAACCGGAGTGGTTCGCCAACTGCAGCACCGTCGGTCTCACGGCCGGGACCTCGACGCCCGCGGCGACGATCGCGGCGGTCCGCGACCGGCTCGTCGCGTTCGGCGGCACCCTGGTCGAGGCTGCCGGGCCCGCGCCACGCCTCGCGCCGAACCCGCGCGCCCAGTAGGCTTTGGGGGCTCGGTGGGCTCTGGCGGATCGCGCCCGTTCCCCGCCACGGCACGTGCTCCGCATGACCCCCTCCCGCTCCCGCTTCAGCCGCCGGCATCTGCTGGCCCTGTGCTCGTTCCTGATCCCGCTCGCCGTGCTGGCGATCCTCGGGTGGAGCGAGCTGCGGCGGCAGGGCGATCAGATCGAGGCCGGACTCCTGGCGGAGGCGCAGCTCTACCTGGAGAACGCCGAATCCGCGCTCGAGGGGCAGATCGACTTCCTCATGCAGGAGCTGGTCGCGGAGTCACGCGATCTCGTCGGGCACATCGGTGCGATCGAGGCGACGCAGCAGCTGCAGGGGCGGTACTCGGCGCTGCTCGACATCGTCGTGCTCGACGAGCAGAGCGTCGTGCTCTACCCGCCTGCATCCCCGTCGTCGATGGCGCTGCCGTTCGCGGACGAACCGAAGGGCCGCGGCCCGGACGTGCTGCCGTACAACAGTCTCAACCTCGCCGAGCTGTGGCTCGCGCAGGGGCACTTCGAGAAGGGCGCCGAGTTGCTCGAGGCGCTGACAGCAAAGCTGGAGAAGGCCAAGGAGACGCGGACGCGATCGTACCTGCGCGCCCGCTTCAAGCTGGCGACAGCGCACCGCCGACTCGGTCGCGAGACCGAGGCGATCGCCGGCTTCGAGACCGTCCGGGATATCACGTTCCCGAAGAGCAGCCGCCGCATCCGGGGCTGGGAACCCGTCGGGCTCATGTGCGAGATCGCGCTCGCCGAGTACGGCGACGATGCCGACCGGATGGACCTGCTGGCCAGGATGGCGAGCGATCGGCGCTACACCGCGATCGAGGACGGTTTCCAGACCGCGGTCGTCGAACGCATCGTCGAGGGCATCGATCGCGGTTCGCGCTACTTCACCGAGGCCCAGATCGCGCTCGCGAAGGAACGACAGCGCGCCCAGACCCGCGCGTTCGCCGCGGACTACGACGCGATCCTCAAGGGTGACCTGCGCCTGCGGCTGCGGCAGTCCGAGCCGCCCGACGGGAGAACACCCCCACCCGACGACGAAGGGGCGGGCCCGGAGGCCGGCGGCGACGTCCAGATCGTCGCGACGCTCGGGCAGGCCACGACGATGCTCTGGGTGCGCGACGCCGAGCCGGTGGAGAAGGAACGCTACGATGGGGCCGCGCGCATCGGCCTGCACGTCGACCTCGGCGCCCTGATGGCGCCCGCCCTCGGCGAGTTCCTCGACAGCGGCGATGAGGACAATGAGTTCGTGATCGCGATCGGCGATCCCGAGGACAGCGCGGCCGGCACGATCGTGCCGCCGCCCGTCGACGTGCCGCCCGACTGGGTGCCCCCGTCGGTGGTGCACCGCGGCATCAAGCTCAGCGTCTACCCCGCCGACTCGCGACGCCTGCTCGCCGAGAGCAACGCGCGGACGCGCAATCGCCTGCTCTTGTTCCTCGTGCTGTTCGTCGCGGCGATGGCCGGCGCGCTGTGGCTGTGGCGCTCCGTCAACCGCGAGTCGGAGCTCGCCGCGCTCAAGGTCGACCTCGTCTCGCGCGTGTCGCACGAGCTCAAGACCCCGATCGCGCTGATCCGGATGTACGGCGAGACCCTGATGCTCGGCCGCGTGCGCGACGACGAGCAGTCGCAGCACTTCGGCGGAATCATCACGCGCGAGTCCGAGCGGCTCACGACGATGATCCAGCGGATCCTCGACTTCTCGCGGCAGCAGGCCGGCACGCTGACCTACAGCCCCACCGAGTTCGATCTCGGCGAGCTGCTGCGCGAGATCGCCGACGCCTACGCCCCACACCTCGAATCGCGCGGCGTGATGCTGTCCGACACGGTGCACGGCAGTGCCTGGGTGCGGTGCGATCAGAACGCGTGCGAGAGCGCGGTGCTCAACCTGCTCGAGAACGCGGCGAAGTACTCGCTCGAGGGCGACGACGACAACGAGATCGAACTCGACCTGCGCGTCGACGAAGCGCGCTCACGAGCGACCATCGAGGTGCGGGACCACGGCCGCGGGATCCCGCAACAAGAATGTGACCAGGTGTTCGACGCGTTCTTTCGCGCTAGCAATTCGGGCGAAGTTCGCGGCGCTGGCATCGGCCTCAGCCTCGTTCGGCATTTCGCGCAGAGCCACGACGGCGACGCGGAGGCCGAAGAACGCGAGGGCGGCGGCGCGATCTTTCGTATCGTGCTCCCGCTCGCCCGCAGGGCCGGCAGCGCAGCCAAGAATCGAAACGACGACTCATGAGCAATCTCAGTGACACGACGGTCCTCGTGATCGAGGACGAGCCCGACCTGCGGGAGGGCCTGCAGCACAACCTCGAGCTCGAGGGCTACACGGTGGACACCGCGGCCGACGGCAACGAGGGGCTGCGCAAGGCGCGCGAGGGTCGGGCTTCGCTCATCCTGCTCGACCTCATGCTGCCCGTGATGCCCGGCCTCGAGGTGCTGCGCACGCTGCGTGACACCGGCCACGAGACGCCCGTCATCATCATCTCGGCGAAGGGGCAGGACCGCGACAAGGTCGCCGGCCTCGAGCTCGGCGCCGACGACTATCTGACGAAGCCGTTCGGCCTCAGCGAGCTCACGGCGCGCATCCGGGCCGTGCTGCGCCGCACGCAGGCGGGCGCGCGCGCGGGCGTGACCAACAAGCCGACGGCGACGGTGATGAAGTTCCCGGACCTGACCGTCGACTGGAAGCGCTACACCGTGGTGCGCGACGGCGAGGAAGCGCAGCTCTCGCGCTACGAGGCCGAGATCCTGCGCATGCTGATCGACCGCCGCGGCGAGGTCGTGAGCCGCCAGGACCTGCTGCGCCGCGTCTGGGGCTACGTCCACCTGCCGGCGACGCGCACGGTGGACAACCACATCGCGCGCCTGCGCAAGAAGGTCGAGCGCGACGTCGAGAACCCGGTGCACGTCGTGACCGTGCACGGCCTCGGCTACCGCTTCGAGTCCCAACTGGAGGGCGAGGAGTAGGCAAGGTGAACGGCACCGCGACGACTGGCATCGAACGCTTCGCAGCCGGGCTCACGATGGCGGCGATCGCCGCCGCGCTGCTCGCGTTCACGCCGCAGGGACCGACGGACGGCGCCTCGGAAAAGGCGGCGACCGCGACCTCGGAACGCCCCGGCGCGACCGATGACGAACCGGCCCAACCGATCGTCACGTCGATGCCGACCCGCAGGAGCGCGACCCAGGACGATGCCGCCGTGCCGTCGGAACTGCACCGCGGCTGGCTGCGCGAAGTGCTCGACCTCGACGTCGGCGCGGCCGAATCGCTGTACCGCGACGTGCTGACGGCCCAACGCCCGCGCAACCTGCAGCGTTGGATCGCAGCCGCTCGACTCATGGAGCTGCAGCGCATCGAGCTCACGAGCGGCGACCGCATCGACTTCACCGACGCGCCGCCGGACCTGCGCCCGCTGTTCCGAGAAGCGGACTCGACGCTCGAGATCAGCCAGTTCGACGCCCTGCGCGGCCAGGACACCGACACGGTGTTCGAGGTCCTCGGCAAACCCGAGGCCGCGCCGCCGCCGCTGCGCCCGCTCGTGGCCGCAGCCGAACGGTGGTACGAAGACCAGGCGATGCCGAGCCGCCTCGACCGCATCCGCCAGCGCTCGACCCGGACCTACCGACCGCCGTTCACGCGCCGCGTGTTCGCGGGTCGCGTACTGCGCGCCGAGGCCGCCGACCAGCGCGACCGGGCCAACGAGCTGCGGTCGCTCTACTTCCCGAACTGGACGCCTCCGCCGCCCGCCCCCGAGCCCCAGACCGACGTCGCGCGGATCCGCTACAACCTCGGACACCTGCTCCAGGAGCGGGAATGGACCGGGATCTGGCGCCGCGACCACCGCGCGTTCGAGCGCCGCTTCGAAGCCCTGGCTGTGACCGATCCCGATGCGGCGGTCGATCTCGTGCGGCGCATCCCGCTCTACGCCGAACGGCTGCTGCGGCCGACGCCGAACGAAAAGCGCTAGTGCCGGCGGCACCGGCCAACCCCTTGACGCCGCCGGGCCGATTCCGGCAGCCGCCGCGATCGGGTGCTATAGTCCGGGGCCCGGGCGACCGATGGACCCGAAGCCGACCGCTCCAACTTTGCAGAATGCGACCGACGACCGACAACCGGATCCTGCACCTGCTGCTCGCCGGCATCGCGAGCGCCGCGGTCGGACTGGCACAGAGCCCGGTTTCGCCAAACCCGACGTCGCCCAACCCGCCGTCGCCCGCGACGCCGGTCGGCAAAGGCGAGCCCGCGGCGCCGACGGTCCCGGAGAACGGCGGCCGCACGTCGCTCGACGCCTACACCGAGTCGACGAGCCGCGAGCTGTTCTCGGCCTGTGACGCCGACAGCGACGATCGCCTCGACCTGTTCGAGGCGTGCGACGCCCTCGAGACCCTCGCGAGCCCGAAGGACTCGGCCGCGTTCCTGCGATTCGACACGAGCCGTGACGGCTATCTGCAGTGGCCGGAGTTCGACGCCCACTACCGCGAGTTGATCGAGAAGAACGGCGAGTTCCACGTGCGCACGTGTCGGCGCTTCGTCCGACAGGCCAAGGAGCTGCAGGCCGCGCGCAAGGCGACGCCGCTCGAACTGTTCATCCAGCTCAACGATCGCAACGAGAACGGCGGCCTCGACCCCGAGGAGATCAGCAAGATCGCGCGTGACATCAAGCTGCTGCCGGCGTTCGAAGCGCAGCTGCGCATGCTCGACGTCAACCAGTCGGGCCAGGTCGAAGCAGCCGAACTCGCGCCGATCTTCGAACAGCTGCGGAGTGCCGTTGCGCTGCCCGGCCTCGAGCAGGCGCCGCCACCGTCGGGACTGCCTGCCCCGTGGGGCGAGGTCGACGGCGACGGCAACGGCATGATCAGTCGCGCCGAACTCGAAGGCGCGCTGCGCAAACTCGATCCGGCGCTCTTGCGCTGGGCAGCGCAGATCCTCGCGAAGCTCGACAAGAACCGCGACGGCAAACTGTCGGCACCCGAGCTCGCGTTGCCAGGGGCGGCGTCGCCGACCACGCTCTGACGCCGGCTCCGGAATCGGGCAATCAGCGCCGCCGCGATTCGAACAACGGCGCGAGATCCTCGTGCCGCGGCCCGTTGTCGTCGCACACCGCGAACTTGCCGGGATACATCGCCGCGCCGCCGTACCGCCCCTGCTTGTCGGTCGCGTAGAACTTGACCTGGAAGTTCGGGCGCCCGCGGTCGTCGAGCAGCCGCTTGACCTTGGTCATGCGCGCGACGCGCTTCACGGTCTCGAGGCACGCGTCGGTCGGCGACTTGCCGAGCGCCATCTGGTGCACGATGAACGAGCCGCCGTTGCTCAGGATGCAGGCCTCGCCGCGCCCCGTCGAACCGCCCGTGCCGACGTCGTTGTCGCAGTAGTTGCCGCACCCGAGCAGCGGCGAGTCGCCGACCCGGCCCCGCAGCTTGAACGCGAGCCCCGACGTCGTCGTCACGCTGCCGACGTCGCCGCTGCCGTTCACCGCGCCGAGGTGGATCGTGCCGGTCTTGTCCTTGAACTCGTCGAACCACTCGGTGCCGTGCTCGCCGTTCTCCTCGGGCGAGATCCAGTCGTCGATCGACGACCGCCGCTCCTTCCAGCGCAACCACTTCTTGCGCGACTCCTCGGTCAGCAGGTTCTCCTCGACGAAGCCGTGCGCCCGCGCGAACTCGAGCGCGCCCTCGTCGACGAGCAACACGTGATCCGTGCGTCGCATGACCTTGAGCGCGACCTGCGCCGGGTTCTTGATGTTGCGCAGGTGCGCGACGGCGCCGCCGAGCCCCGACGGCCCGTCCATGACGCACGCGTCGAGCGTGACGACGCCGTCCTCGTTCGGCAGGCCGCCGAGCCCGACGCTGTCGTCCTTCGGGTCGTTCTCGACGACCTCGACCCCGGCCACTGCGGCATCGACCGGCCGCATGCCGGCCTGCATGCGTTCGACGGCGATCCGCACCGCCTCGAGGCCGTTGGCGCTCGCGACCGCGACCGGCGACTGCCGGCGATGGATCGAGAGCCGCGCCGTCATGTCAGCACAGGCGGGCAGGCTCGCGGCCGCCGCGGAGGCCCCGAGAAACTTGCGTCGAGAGAGGTCGCTCATGGGGCCGGAATGTATACGAAAGGGCATGACCGACGCCCGGCCTTACGTCCTCGGAACCGGCGACGACGAGCTCGAGCGCCTCGGCCTGCAGTCGCGGCTCTGGGGTGACGCGATGCTCGCGGCCTGCCGTCGCGCCGGCATCCGCATCGGACACCGTGTGCTTGACGTCGGCTGCGGTCCGGGCTACGCCGCGTTCGACCTCGCGCGCCTCGTCACGAGCCGCGGCGCCGTCGTCGCGATCGACGAGTCGGAGCCGTTCCTCGCGCACCTGCGCGAGCAGCGCCAGACGCAGGACCTGCCCTGGATCACGGCCCGGCTCGGCGACGTGCAGCAGCTCGGCCCGTTGCTCGGCGACGAGCCGCCGTTCGACCTCGCCTATGCGCGCTGGGTCCTGTGCTTCGTGCGCGACCCGGAGGCCGTCGTCGCCGGCGTCGCGGCGGCGCTCGCGCCGGGTGGCCGCTTCGTCGTGCACGACTACTTCAACTACGCGACGCTCGCGATGAGCCCGCACTCGGACGCGCAGAGCCAGGCGATCGCGGCGACCGTCGACTCGTGGCACGAACGCGGCGGTGACCCCGACGTCGTCGGCCGCCTGCCGGCCATGCTCCAACGCCACGGCTTCGAGCTCGAGCACATCGAGTGCCAGCTGCGCGTCGCGCGCGGCACCGACAGCATGTACGGGTGGGTCGACACCTGGTGGCACACGTTCGGCCCCAAGCTCGTCGCGATGCAGCGGCTGGAGCAGAGCACGTGCGACACGCTGCTCCGCGAGTTCGCGGACGGCCGCGGCGACCCGAACGTCATCGTGCACTGCCCGCCGGTGTACGAGGTGATCGCGCGGAAGCGCGCCTGACCGGGCCGAACGGCTATCATCCGGGGGTGCGACTCCTCGCGATCACGAGCTGTCTCCTCGCCGCCCTGGCCACGGCGACGTCCGCGCAGGACGCGACGGGCGAGCCCGAGCGCCGGCCGTTCACCCGCTTCGTCGACGAGCCGGACGGTGGCCAGCTCGAGACGGCGATCGCGACCTACCGCCGCGGTGACGTGACCGTCACGCTGCTCGCGTCGCTGCACATCGCCGACCGCGAGCATTACGAAGAGCTACAGCGCCGGTTCGCGACTTACGACAAGCTGCTCTACGAGTTCGTCACGGATCCCGGCCTGCGCCCCCACCCGGGCATGGAGTTCGAGGACGACTGGCTGTCGATCCTGATGTCCAGCATGGGCCGCGGGTTCTCGCTGCATCAACAAGCGGACGTGCTCGATTACCGACAGGCCAACTTCGTTCACGCCGACATGACGATCGAAGAGTTCGACGCGGCAATGACACGGCACAACAGCAGCATCATCGGCGAGGTCATGAGTAATCCGACCGCCGAGGTCGACCGCGAGGCCGAGAAGCGTCGCGGCAGGGTCGACCTCGTCGAGGCGTTCCGCAGCGGCCGCGGCGCCCACGGGATGCGGGTGATGGGCGCGCGCTTGATGGCTACGCCTGAGCCGCCAACCCGCAAGCCGACCGTCATCATCGAGGGCCGCAACGACAAGTGCCTCGCGGTGCTGCAGGAACAGCTCGACGCGGGCGTGCAGAACATCGGCATCTACTACGGCGCTGCCCACATGGAGCACATGGAGCGGCGCTTGCTCACCGACTTCGGGTTCGAGTTCGTGCGCGAGGAGTGGATCACGGCGTGGGACTGCGACCGCAAGCGCTTCCCGACCGTCGAGAAGGGGCTCAAGCAGAAGCGCTGGCGCGCACGGCGCGACGTGCAGAAGCTGCGGGCCGCGGTCGTGAAGTTCTGCGCGCAGAACCCGGGCACGACGCCGACCTGGGCAGCCGTGCGGCAGGCCCAGGAGAACGGCAAGCTGCCCGGCCGCAAGGACGGCGTCGATCCGTGGGGTCGCCCCTACGCGCTGCGGTTGATCGACGGTGAGCCGGACGTGCGGTCGCTCGGCAGCGACGGGGAGATCGACACGCGGGATGATGTCACGGCGGGGGCGGCGGCGGCACTTGGGCGGCGAGCGCAGTTCGATCGGGACTTCGAACGGGCCATGCAGGAGTGGCAAGAGAAAGAAAGCGAGTTCGAACGCCGGATCGCGGCAATGGACGAGCCGTCGAACCCAGACGAATCAGGCGAGACGAACCAGCTGATCGCTGACCTCGTACGCGCCGCGGAGCAGAGCGCAGCCGAGCCCAAGGAGCCGACGATCAAGCGAACGCCGACGGGTGCTGATCTCGAACTCGAACGGGTCGCCCTCGCTCACGAGAGCGCGCGTGACTTCGAACGCACGGCCACGGAGCAGGCGCGCATCGCGGCCGAATATGACAACGCGGAGCTGAAGGAGCAGGCCGCGGCGTTCCGGCGCATGGCCGCCAGCACCCGTCGAATCGCGGCGCAGAATACGGCGGCGATCCTCGCCAAGGGCGTCGCCGCCCACGCGACCCGCCACGGACGTTTGCCGAAGTCGCTCACCGAACTGACGACCGGTGCCGAGCGCTTCCTCACCAAGCTGCCGACCGACGCGTGGGGCAACCCGTTCCGCCTCACGGGCAAGACAGTTTCGAAGTTCACTGTTGTGAGCGCTGGCCCGGACGGCAAGTTCGGGACCGCCGACGACATCTCGTCGCGCCCGAAGAAGCGCTGACGCCATGACCCACCGCCCGCGGCGGTACCGAACCCGTTTCGAATCCGCCACGGCAGTTCCGCGCAAACGCCGCAGTGTAACGCCAGTTGCGCCGGTGGCTCGGTGGCGGATTTGAAACGGGTTCGGTACCGCCGCGGGTCTAGCCGAGATACTTGCTCGCGAGGATCTCGAGCCGCCGCCGCGCGTCGGCGCCGACGAGCTTCTTGTCGGTCATGATCGCGTGCTCCATCGCACCGGCGGCCGAGATCGGCTCGCCCTCGGCGGTGGCCTTCGCGAGTTCGACGACGACGCGGCGCGCCATGTCGACGTTGGCCTTGAGGACGGCGATGACCGCGGCGACGTCGACGTCGGCCTCGCCCTCGTGCCAGCAGTCGTAGTCGGTGACGAGCGCGACCGTGGAGTAGGCGATCTCCGCCTCGCGCGCGAGCTTGGCCTCCTGCAGGTTGGTCATGCCGATCACGTCGACGCCCCAGCTGCGATACAGTTTGCTCTCGGCGCGCGTGCTGAACAGCGGCCCCTCCATGCAGACGTAGGTCCCGCCATCGTGCGCGACCGCGCCCGCCGCCTTGGCAGCGCCGAGCGCGCGCTTGCGCAGCGGTTCCCAGATCGGATCGGCGAAGTGCGCGTGCGCGACGCAGCCGTTGCCGAAGAACGTCGACTCCTCGGTCCGACCGCGCGTGCGATCGATGAACTGGTCGACGAGCACGAGCTCACCCGGCTTGATGTTCTCCTTCATCGACCCGACGGCCGACACGCCGACGACGCAGTCCATGCCGAGCTGCTTCATGCCGTAGAGGTTGGCGCGGAACGGCAACTCGCTCGGCGACAGCCGATGGCCACGACCGTGCCGCGGCAGGAATGCCATCTTCACGCCGAACAAACGGCCGGTGATGAACGCATCGCTCGGGCTGCCGTAGGGCGTGTCGAGCACGACCTCCTCGCGTTCTTCCAGCTCGGGCAGATCGTAGAGGCCGGAGCCGCCGATGATTCCCAGGGTCTTCTCGCTCATGATTCGTCGGATTCGGGCGCGGAGTCGTCGGTCGTACCGCCGCTCTCGTCGGACCGTTGCACGAACTCGTCGAGGCCTTCGAAGCCAGCGTCGAGCCGCTGCCGCGAGCGCGGTGGCCTGGCCGGCGGCGGTGCGTCGTCGCGCTCGGTCGGGGCCGCGTCACCCACCGGTCCGTCACCCACAGTTCCGCGCGCCCGCCCGTCGACCGGCGGCTCGGGGTTGTTGGCCGCGCGGGCGTCGAAGATCGCCGGCGGACCATCGATCGCCGTAGCGTCATCGTGGCGGTCGCGATGCGGACGGTCGTCGCGCGGGCGGTCGCGGCGCGGCCGATCGTCGCGTGAGCGGTCGCGTCGCGGCCGATCCTGTCGCGGACGGTCGTCACGCGGGCGATCAAAGCGCGGCCGATCGCCACGGAAGTCATCGCGGGGCCGGTCATCGCGGCGCCGGTCATCACGCGGCCGATCGTCACGGGGCCGGTCGTCGCGATCGCGGTAGCCACCGCGCGGCCCGCCCGGACCACGCCCCCCGCCACGTTCGTCGAACTTGTCGTACCAGCTGTGCGCGAA
This sequence comes from Planctomycetota bacterium, assembly GCA_965228735.1. GTDB lineage: Bacteria > Planctomycetota > UBA1135 > UBA1135 > UBA2386 > JAGQRA01. Next base: position 6,961,221 of record OZ245838.1, on the reverse strand, counting down.
CAACCGCTTGATCAGCATCGTCGCGTAGGCGCCACGCGGCAACGCGAACGCCAGATGCGCGCACACCTTGCCCGGGTTCTCGTCGTCGGGCTCGATGCGCACGTCCTTGACGTCGCGCGGCTTGATGAACACGTCGCGCTGTTCTTCCCGCCAGATCATCCCGGGCACTTCGTTCTGCAAGAAGCTGTCGCGCCTCAGCCCCGCCCGCTCGAGCTGTCGCTCCATCGACCGCCGGAACGGCGTGCTGCCGCCGTCCCCGTCCGGACCGTAGAGCGGCGTGCGCATCGCGACGAGCTTCTCCTCGCGTTCGGGCGCGAGGTACTTCCAGGCCATGATGTCGCCGGCCAGCGTATGGATCCGCAGGCGCTGCGCCGACGCGATGCCGCGGTGCAGCAGCTGACTCACCGCGCGGTTCCAAAGGAAGGATTGATACGCGAACGCCTGGATCACCCGCTGGCGCAACGGCACGAACTCGAGCGCCCCACGGAAGTCGTCGGGGCGGCTCACGAGGTGCAGGAACATGGGTTCGTACACCGGGCCGCGCGCGACCTTGGACAGCATCTCCCAGTCACCCCAGCGCGCCCGGATCGTCTGCTTGAGCTTGACGTCACCGGTGATCGCGACGGGCGACGGCTCGCCGATCAGCTGCTGCAACGCGCGTTCGTAGTCGCCGTGCAGCACGCTCTCCATCGCGAATCCCTGGCCGTGGCGCAGGCAGCCGAAGCGTTGGTCGTCGAAGTAGTTCGGAAACCCCGCCTTCACGAGGCTCGGCAGCGACCGGCGCACCTGCGTCGCCTGCGTCGGCCGCAGATCGCGGACGACGATCGTGAAGGCGTTCCCCGCGCTCATCTTGCTCGTGATCGGCCGGTCCGTCGTGCCGACGGGCTGCACCTTGAGGTTGGGCAGCGACAGGTTGACGGCACGCCGCTCGATCGTGAGAAACTGGTCGGTCACGGCCTGCCGATCCTTGAGACCGGCGTAGGCGATCGTGGAGCGGTCGACCTTGCACTGGGTCGCGAGCATCGACAGCGCCTCCGCCGTCGACAGCTTCTCCTTGTGGAGCGAGTGCACGACGTAGTCGCCGTCCTTGACCTCGGGCCACTCGAGCAGTTCGCGGACGCGGAAGTCTTGGGGAGTGGTCTTGAGACGCATGCTGACGCGGGCGACTGCCCTGGGCTAGTGGCGCTGAGAGAGGCGACGCGGACTCAGGGCCGCGGCGGACTGAAGCGTTCGAGCTTGCCGAGGGCCTGCGCCAGATCCTCGGGGAGCGGGGTCTCGACGGCCACCTCGCGGCCGTCGACGTCTCGGAACGACAGGCCGAGCGCGTGCAGGAAGGTGCGCGCGAGCACCGGCTTCTCGTCGAATCCGAGCCGAGGTTTGTATCCGCGTTTGATCTGCGACAACAGCAGCGGTTGGCCGCCGTAGTCACGATCGCCGACGATCGGGTGCCCGCGCGAGCTCAGGTGGACCCGCAGCTGGTGCCCCCGTCCGGTCCGCGGAAAGAGATCCACGACCGAATGGGCCGCGAAGATCCGGGCCCGCCGCACCACGGTCACGGCCTCGCGAAAGCCCTTCTTCCCGGCCGGCCCCTGGATCACCTTGCCGGGCCGCCGCGGATCCGGGCCGAGCCAGCGATCGATCATGAACTCGCCGTCCCGCACGACGCCTTGCACGAGGGCCTGGTAGTGCTTCTGCACCGTGCCCGCCCGGAACGCGGCGTCGAAGTGGCGCGCGGCGTCCAGCCCCTTCGCGAGCAGCAGGCAACCCGAGGTCTGACGGTCGAGCCGGTGGGCCACGCGCAGATCGCCGTCCGGGCGCAGGTCGGTCAGCAGTCCGTGCACGCCCCGTTCGCGACCACTGCGATCGGGCACTGTCGGGATCCCGGCGGGCTTGGCGACGACCAGCGCGGTCTCTGACTCGAACAAGATCGCCAGCGACGCTGCCGTCAGGCCCCCTGGCGACGCGGCCCCCGTGACCCCGGGCGCCGCCCGAACCCCGGGTGGCAGCGGACTCGCGAGCACGACATCACCGGACCGGAGCCGCCGATCACTGACTACTGTTTCACCGTTGAGCGAGACGTTCCCGTCGGCGAGATGGGCCCGGAGCTCAGCGCGGTGGATCTGCGGCAATTGCTGCTCCAGGAGCGCCAGCAGCCGCAACCCGCGCGCATCGGGCTCGACGACGAATACGTGATCGCTGGGGTCTGCACGCCGGGACACCGCGAGGACGATACGGCGCGCGGGATCACGCACAAGGTCCCCTGGTTTCGGAGGAAACGCGCGTCCACGGCGAGCTTCCCGTCTCGTCTCAATTCCCGCTATCGTCCCATCTCGATCTCTGGAATGGGATCCCGCTGTAAGTCAGGGGCGTGAACAACACCACACGATGCGCACAGCGGCCCACTTACGGCACCCCGGCTACAAACGCGGACGTTTGGCACGCCTTTCGCGACCAGGCCGTCGTCCTTCGGGAGTGCCTCGGTCAGAGGCCGCCCGAACGAGTACAGAGAACGAGAGCTGTTTGAAAACAATGAAGGGCTGAACTGGGAAGGCGAGATCCGGTTCAGCTCGGTCCGCGTGGCGGAGAGAGCGTGTGGGAGGCGAGCCCGCGCGTTCTCGGAGCGAAGTGTGCATGAGTTTCAGGCGAGAGCGCTCACCGTCGCCGTGGATCACGGGGGGTTCCAACCCCTTTCCCCAACCACTCGGTGCCTAGGCACCGAGTGGTTTTTTTTATGCGGCCTCGGGTCGGTGGCTGGGCCGATGATTCACGCGGCTACGGCGGACTGCCTAGGCACCGAGTGGTTCTCTTGCGCTGCGCGCAGCTGGTCGGTGCCTAGGGCGGCGTAGGCCGGTTCCCTGACGGCTCCGGCTGCGGAACGCGCGAGGGGGTTCGGAGGCCTTTGGGGCCGGACGCGGGGGCCAGGGGAACGGCAGCGCAACCCCACCCGGAGCTGATGCCTTGCGTGTGGTCGAACAACCGTAACTCGTTGCCTGCAATGCAATCCCGGAGACTTGTCCGTCCCGACTGAGACCCGCCACTGCAAGAGCGCGACCGACCGGCTCTTGCGCGCGGCGCGATCCGGAGAATCCACACTCAGGACATCAGTATCCGGTGGGCTCGATGGGCTGGTCCGGTGCGGTTTTCTTCGGGTTGGCGGTCGGGAAGTGTCGATGCCTCTGACATGCGTTGTTCGGTGGTCATTCCTTGCCATGGCGGTGTGGAGTTGACCCGGGCGTGTTTGGCGAGCCTGTTGGAGCAGCGCGGGGTCGAGGAGCTCGAGGTGTTGCTCGTCGACAACGCGAGTTCGGATGGGACGGCGGAGCTCGCGGCGATGTCGCCGGTGATTCGGGTGCTGCGCCAGGAGCAGAACCTGGGGTTCGCCGGCGGGGTGAACGTCGGGTTGCGAGCCGCGCGGTTGCCGTTCGTGCTCGTGCTCAACAACGACACGCAGGCCGCCGAGAACATGCTCCAGGAACAGCATCGCGTGCTGACCAGCGATGCCGCGATCGGGGCCGTCGCACCCATGAGCAACTTCGTGAAGGGGCCGGCGCAGTTGCCCGTGAGCGGCACGGACGCAGCCTCCGTGCGCGCCGAGGTGCGCGACGCACTCGCGGACGAGCCGTGCGAGGTACAGGACGTCGACACGCTCGCCGGGTTGTGCCTCATGCTGCGGCGCGAGACGCTGGCCGAGGTCGGCGAGTTCGACGAGCGGTTCGGCAACGGCAACTTCGAGGACGACGACTTCTGCCTGCGGTTGCGACTGCTCGGTCACCGGCTCGTGATCGCGCGGCGCGCGTTCCTGCACCACGAAGGGCACGCTACGTTCAAGGCGCTCGGCCTCGACCTCGCGTCGGAGCTGCAACAACGGCTCGCGCAGTTCGCGAGCAAGTGGGAGCACGACCCCGCCGGCCAGGCGGTCCTCGCACAGATCCGCGGCGACCACGCCGGCGCGGCCGCGGCGAGCGCGAACGCGCGCAGCGTTTGGCCCCACTGGCCGGACGGCGATTGGTACCTCGGTCGGTTCCACAATGAGTGCGGCGACCACGTCCGCGCGATCGAACACCTGGAGCGCCTGCTGCACCGCTGCCCGCGCCACAGCGACGCCGCGCTCGAACTCGCCGTCGCGCGACTTGCCGGCGGTGACGAGGCTGGCGCCGGCGCGCAGCTGCAATGGGCCAGCACCCATTGCGCCCTCGCGCCCGACGCGCTCGCGAACACCTTGTGCCGGATCGGCGAACACCTCTACGGGAAGGGCCGCACCGCGGCCGCGGCCGAGAGCTTCCGCGACGCGCTGGCGCTCGATCCCGGAAGCGGCGAACTGCACAACTGGCTCGGTTCGTGTCTGCTCGCGGACGGCAAGCTCGAGGCCGCGACCGAGTCGTTCCGGACCGCGATGGAGCACGACCACGCGCTCGCCCACACCAACCTCGCGATCTGCGAGATGCAGGCGGGCCACTACGAACGCGCGGCCGAGCTGTTCGAGCGCGCTTGCGTGCTGCTGCCCGAACACCCGGTCCCGCGGCAGAACCTCGCCGCGTTCCGGCAGCGGCATCCCGCCGGGGTCTGACGGCCCCGACTCGCTGCCCGCCCCGGGCGGCCGTCCGGCCTCAGCCCAGCAACGGCGCGTGGCGCGCGAGTTCGACGAGTTCGGCGACGATCGACTCGAGTTCCCGCGCCGGCGCCCAGCCGATCGCGCGTTCGAGCCGGTCGAGACTCGGCACGCGGCGCGGCGGATCGACGAAGCCCTGCGGGAACACGCGATGGAACGGCACGCGCGCGATCTCGGAACTGCTGCCGGCCACCCGACGCACGAGTTCGGCGAGTTCGAGCACCGTCGTCTCGACGGCGGCGCCGACGTTGAACACGCGCCCGCGACAGCCCGGCGCCGCGGCGAGATCGGCGAGCGCGCGCGCGACCTCACCGACATGCGCGAAGCAGCGCGTCTGATCGCCCGAGCCGTAGACCGTGATCGGCTCGCCCGCGACCGCCTGCTGCACGAATCGCGGCAGCACCATGCCGTGCTCGCCGGTCTGCCGCGGCCCGACGGTGTTGAACAGCCGTGCGACGACGACGGGCAGATCCGCCTGCTCGCCGTGGCCGAACGCGAGCCACTCGCTCATCGCCTTCGCGCACGCGTAGCCGCCGCGCCGGCCCTCGGTGACGCCGGGTCGCACGGTGGTGCGTTCGCAGAACGGCACCGGTCCGTCGCCGTAGACCTCGGAGCTCGACGTGAACAGGACGGGGACCCCCGCGCGCGCCGCGGCCGCGAGGAGCGTCCGCGTGCCGTCGAGGTTGCGCTCCATCACGGCCAGCGGCTGCTCGGCGAGCAGCCGCACTCCGACGACGCCGGCGAGATGGAACACCATCGCGGCGTCGGCCAACGCGCGTTCGGCCGTGGCGCGATCGGCGATCGACCCGACCACGAGCTCGGAGCCGGCCGCGATCGCTGCCGTGAGGTTGTCGCGCCGCCCCGTCGACAGGTCGTCGACCACCCGAACCCGGAAGCCGCGCGCCAGCAACTCGTCGACGAGATGAGAGCCGATGAAACCCGCGCCCCCGGTGACGACCACGAGCCCGCCCCGGTCCGCGGGCCGCAGCAGCGGCTCGGCGGGGCGATCGGGCAACGGCGGGCGGGTCATCGGCACGAAATCCTCGGTCGCGACCGGGCGCGCGTCCACTGCGGACCGCCACAATCGCGCCGGATCGGACGACCGAAGCGCCGGTCTATTCCCGGACTTGTGGCCGTACGTGCCGGACCCGGGCCGCGGTCGGGTGACCGCGGCCCGGGCCCTGCGGTCGCGAGCTGGATTCAGTCCTTGCGACCGCGCCCGCCGCCCTCGCGCCGGAGCTGCCGGCGCAGCTGCTCGAGCTCCTTGCGCACGTTGCGGATCTCCTGCCGCATGGCCTCGATCTCGCGCTCGAGTTCGGCCTCGTGCTCGTGCTTCTCGCTGCGCCCGTGACCTTCGCGCTCGCCGTGCTCCTTGCCGTGCTCCCCGTGCTCGCGGGCGGCATGGCCTTCGCCGTGGTCGTGGGCCTCGGCGTGCTCGTGCTCCTTCGCCGGCGCGTCGGCGCCGCGCGCCGCAGCCGGCTTCAGAACGACGCTGCGACGTTCGTCGCCATTCATGAGCGCGACCGGCACGGGCCGACCGACGCGCAGGGTCTTGATCGCGGCATCGAGGTCGCGCAGGCTGCGCAGGCGCCGACGGCCGATCGCGGCGAACGTGTCTCCTTCGCGGAACCCGGCCTTCGCGGCGGGGCTGTCGTCGAGCACGCCGTCGATCAGCAGACGGCCGTCCTCTTCGACGACGCGCACGCCGAGGAACACGCTCGGGCGCTCCGGGGCGGCCGTCGGCTTCGCCACGTCGGGCTTGCTCGGCTCTTGCATCGTGCTCGGCCCGCGCGGCTTGCTCCGCTGGCTTGCCTTGCTCGCCTTGCTTGCCTTGTTCGCCTTGCTCACCTTGCTGGGGCGCGACTCCACGGCCGCGACGCCCGGGCGACCACCGCGACGCGCCACCGGCGGCGCGCTCTCGGCAACCGCGGTCTCGCTCGGGCGCTTGCCGAGCTTGACGACGACCATCGTGTGGCCGTCCCCGCGCTTCACCTTGAGCTTGACCCGTTCGCCGGGGTCCTTGCCGCCGATCGTCTTGATGAGGTCTTCGGTCGTGGCCGTCTTCTCGTCGCCGACGGCGACGATGACGTCACCGGAACGCAGACCGGCCTTCTGAGCCGGCGAATCGGGTACGACTTCGGAGATCTTGGCCGTGCCGTCGCTGGCGTCGAGGTAGACGCCGAGCCAGCCGCCGCCGGGCATGACGAGCAGCGCGAGACCGAGGAATGACGCGAGAATGGAGTGCATAGAGGTCCTCTGGTTGGCGGGCGCCACGCGGCGCCCCGGGGGGAAGAGAGGAAGGAATCAGATCCGGGATCCGGGCGATACGCACGGACACCGTCCAACGCGGGATCTTCGGGAACATTCCGGGATCGCCATTCCGGTGGTGCCGACTTGACCCGAGCGAGCCCGCACCGTACTTGTCTTCACCCGACAGCACAGGCCCCCTTCGTCTAGTGGCCTAGGATTCATGGTTCTCATCCATGCGACAGGGGTTCAAATCCCCTAGGGGGTACCACTCGCCCGGCAGGCCGACGGCCTGTCGGGCGTTTCTTTTGGCCCGGGTCGAACGCCCGGATTCGGCTTTGCTGGCATACCCAAGCAGCGACGGTAGAGCCTCTTGCGCTCGGCGGCTCCCGCTTTGCGAGCGCCCGGAGGCGAACTGAGATGGTCTGGCTTCGCCGCGAGGACCAGGAAGACCGCGAGCTTCACGGCCTGAGCCCGTTCGCCACGGCCAGCCGCAACGCCGGCGGCCGGCGGCTCGACGAGAGCGAGGACCCGCTGCGCACGGTCTTCCAGCGCGACCGTGATCGGATCCTGCACTGCTCCGCGTTCCGCCGGCTGCAGCACAAGACGCAGGTGATGGCCGCGTTCGAGGGCGACCACTTCCGCAGCCGGATGACGCACTCGCTCGAGGTCTCGCAGATGGCGCGCAGCGTCGCGCGCGCGCTGCGCCTCAACGAGGACCTCAGCGAGGCGATCGCGCTGGCGCACGACCTCGGGCATCCGCCGTTCGGGCACGTCGGCGAGGAAGCGCTCGACGAGGCGATGCAGGATCACGGCGGCTTCCGCCACAACGCGCAGGGCGCGCGTATCGTCGACCGGCTCGCCAGCCGCTACGGCCACGGCTACGGCCTCAACCTGACCTACGCCGTGCGCCGGAGCCTGCTCAAGGGCCGCGTGCCCGACGGCTTTCCGCTGAGCGACGACCTGCGGCACGAACGCGCGACCTCGCCGCGCCCGCCGCTGCCGATCGAGGCCCAGCTCGTCGACCTCTGCGACAAGATCGCCTACCTGAGTCACGACCTCGACGACGGCCTGCGTGCGGGCCTGTTCACCGAGGACGAGGCCGGCGAACTGCGGCTCTGGGCGCGCGCGCGCGAGGCCGCCGCGACGAGCAACCGACTGCGCGTCGTGAGTGAGTTCACGTCGCTCTTGATCCACGACCTCGTGGAGCACGCCGACCGCGACCTCGCGGCGGCCGCCGCCGAGCCGGGCGACGCGACGCCACGCCTGCGCCACTCCGACGAGATCACGGTGCTCGCGCAGGAGGTGCTCGAGTTCTTGCGCACCCGCTTCTACCGCAGCGCCCGCGTGCTCGCGGTGATGAACGACGGCGCCGCCCGGATCCGGCGGCTGTTCGCGGCCTGGTGCGCGGACCCGTCACCGCTGCCCGAACGCTTCCGGGCGCGGTTTTCGACGGACGGCGTCGAGCGCACGGTCTGCGACTACATCGCCGGGATGACCGACCGGTTCCTGCACCGCGCGACGAGCTGAGAGCGCATCGCACGACCTGCCCCGGCCCCGGGCTCGCCCAGCTATTCTACATTCGCTATACTGATTGTGGATGAGCCTGCGCTATCTGCTTCTCGGTCTGCTGGAGAACCCCGCGAGCGGCTACGACCTCAAGCAGAAGATCGACTCGATGAGTCACCTCTGGGCCGCGGAGAGCAGCCAGATCTACGGCACCCTGCGCGGCCTCGAGCGGGACGGCTTGCTGCGCAGCAAGCCTCAGAAGTCGGAGAAGGGCCCGGACCGCCGCGTCTATTCGCGCACCCGAGCGGGCCAGAGCACGCTCGACGAGTGGCTGGACAGCGACCCGGAGGTTGGCCAGGAACGCCTGTCGGTACTCGCCCAGATCCACTTCCTCTGCCGCGCCCGCGACCCCGCCGAGGCGCGCACGTTCCTGCAGCGGGTGCGCGAACGGTTCGCCGCGCGACTCGCGCAATACGAAGCGCGCCGCTCGGCCGTGGAGCACGACGACCCGAAAGCCGATCTCCTCGGCAACCTCGCCCTCGACCTCGGCCTGAAGACGCTGCGCGCGCGCGTCGAGTGGTGCGACGAGGCGATCGCGAAGCTCGGGCTGCTGACGCGGGCCGGGAGGCCGCGCCGTGCTTAGGTGGTATCCGGATCCGCTGCTGCGCGTCGTGCTCGCGATCACCTGGCTGCTGCCGGTGGTCGGCGCCACGCTGGTCCTGCGCTGCCTCTGCCTGCCGGCGACGGAGTGGCGCATCGGCCCCTTCGGCGGCGTCGGCGCGACCGGCGATCTCTGGGTGCTGCTCCTCGCGACCGGCCTCGGCCTGACGATCGCGGCTCTCGGCTGGCGAGGAGCGGGTCGCGCGTTTTCCTGGCTGCTGCTGATCTGGCACGCCACGCTCGCCGTGGTGACCACGACCGCGGCCGTGGCGGAAGGACCGTGGCGCGCCGAGTGCGCCGGGATCGACCTCGTCGTCTCGATCGAGTTGCTCGGACCGGTCGTCACGATCGCGACCCTTCTCGGCGCCCTGACCTGGGTCGTCCGTGACCGGCGCCGCGGCAGCCCGGGCCGCACCGTGTCGCCGTGGAGCCGCCGCAACACGCTGGTCCTCGCGTTGGCCGGCGCGCTGGTCGCGGCGGCCGCCGGGGCGTATCGGCTGCAACTCGACGAGGCCGCCGTGCTGATCTCCGGCATGGCCGGAATCGTGGGCTACGTCGCTGTTCGGCCGACCAACCCGAGCGAGACCCTGCTGCGGGCGTTCGCGGCCGAAGACTCCGCGATCCGCTGACCCCGCGGCCCGGCCGCCCGGCCGCCCGCGGCCGGCCTCCCCCCGTCCACGCGGCCCCGTGCCCGTTGCCGAACTACAGCATTTCTGCTATAGCAATCTTGCACTAGCTGGCATGCCGCTGCAGCCGAACGTCGTCTGCACCTCGCATCGCGCCTCCTCCGACCCTGACCAACCGAACCGAACCGTGCGTACTCCGATCCTCTGCCTCCTGTCCGCCGGCCTGACCGCCGGCTCCTTCGCACTCCTGCCGGGCCGCTCCGACCCGGCTGCGTCGCCGCCGACCGATCCCGAGCGGATCCTGAGGACCTACGTCGAGGACTTCCGTTCCGATCCTGCCGCCGGCACGCCCCGCACGTTCGGCGTGCGCGTCACGGGCGACAACGGCGGCGCCTGGCTCGTCACCGTGCATGGTCGGCAGGACGACGACGGCCGCTGGCGCGTCGATCTCGATCGCCGAGAACCGGCGGACGCCGCGTTCGTCTACACCACCGACACCGCGACCCTGGCCAGGATCGACGCCGGCGAGTGCAGCGCCCTGACCGCGGCCGCGAAGGAGTTCTACGGCGATTCCGCGCCGTTCGACATGCAGTGGAGTCCCGACGCCGAACGGTTCGACGTCAACCCGCTGTCGTTCCACTTCTGGACCCGGGGGTTTCCCGAGAAGGTCCGCTTCGGCCCCAAGCTGACGCGCGAGGCCCACGGCGCGAAGAACGCGATCTTCTACTACGAGAAGGGCCTGCGCACGGTGTGGTCGATGCTCGAGCAGGGCGACCGCGTGCAGAACGGCCCCGGCCAGCCGATGCGCGTGCCTTTCCCCGTCATGGTGATCGCGATCCGCGGTGAGTGCAGCGGCACCGTCGGCGGCCAACCCACGACCGTCGCGCAGGGCGAGATGGTGTTCATCCCCGCAATGACACCGTACGAATGGTGGAACGAGCACGACGAGCCGGCCGAAGCGATCCTCGTGATGTTCGGCGACGGCGCCTAGTCGCGCGGCTCCCCGCGGCGCCGGACCAGGCGCGGTATCATCGGTCATGTGAATCGCGTCGCTCTGGTCGCGGTGCTCTGCGCCGTGGGATTGCTGCTGCTGGCGGTGAGCTCGTCGCCGCGAGACGAGTTGCCCGCGCCGGCCCCCGGCCCCGCGCAACCGCGAACGGCCGCGACCCCAGGTAACGCGCCTGGCCACGCCGCCGCGCGACCTTCGCCGGACCGCCCGCACGATCCGCCAACCCGCACCGCCGCCGCGCGCCCGCTGCTCCGCGTGCTGGATTCCAACAGTCGGCCGACCGCGGCGCGCCTGTGCTGGCGCACGCCAGCCGGCCTCGTGCCAATCCACTGTGACACGGAGGGCACTCCGGTCCCGACGGCGTGGCGCGAGGTCGCGGTCAGGAAGGAGAACTGGCTGCCCGTTCGGTTCGGACCCGACGCGGTGCGGCGCAGCGGCGGTGGGAACGACGACCGCGAACTCGTCCACGTGCAGCTGCCGCCCCCCGTCTTCGTCGCCGACGTGATCGCGCCGCACGACCGGCTCGCGGAGGTCCGGCTGCGACTGCAGGTGACGGGGCCCCCCTTCACGGGCTGGGACGACCTCGGTGCCGCCACGTTGCCGGCCGCTGCCATCGATCACCAGCCGGCGTTCTCGACGCGCCACCTGCCGCTGGACTGCCGGGGCGGCCGGCTCGAGATCGGTGGCCTGACGGGCGACGCCATCGTGCTCGACAACGCCGGCGAACTGCTCTTCCGCCGACCGGACGGCCACGTTCTCAAGACGTGGCAGAGCCCGCTGCCGAACCTCACCGCGCGCATCGAACTCGGCGACGCACCGGTGCTCCGCGTCACGCCCGTGCTCGTCGACGGTGCGCTGCCCAGAGCGGCGCGGCTCCACGTCGAGCAGTTCGAGAAGCGCGGCGGTTCGATCGACGTCGTCGACGTGCCAGCCAGACTCGGCGTGACCGAGGTGATCCCGTTGGTCGGCGGTGCGCGCCGCGTGGACGCCCGCGTCGTCGGACGCGGGACCACGATCGCCGACGAGGGACCCGTCCTCGTCGCGGCGGCGAAGCGCGTCATCCTGCGCGGCGGTGACGAGGATCTGCGCCTCGAGATCGGCCGCGGCCGGCTCCGGGTCACAGTCCAGAACGAGAGCGGCATGCCCGTCGCCGGCGCGATGCTCGCCGTATGGAACGACCTGCTCGGCGTCACGGACGAACGCGGCCAAGCGTGGATCCAGCCCGCGCTCGCGGGGTCGGTCGAGGTCGTCGCGAAGAGCTACGACTACGCGGAGGTCACGCCCGCCGAGCTGCAGCGCGATCCGGTGATCACGCTGCGGACCGCAACCGGACTCGTGATCGACGGCCGGGCCGCCGCCCGAGCTCTGCCGGGATGCCAGGTCGAGCTCCGCGGTGAGTTCCAACCGGCGACGAGCAGCGCGCTCCGAGAACACTACCTGGGTCTCTGGTGCTCGGACCCGTCGAGCGGCACCGCCTCGAGCTGGTCCGGGTTCGGCGTCGGCGGCAACGACGACGACGTCGTGATCGCACCGCGGGGCTCGACCTACTCCCAGTCCTTCGAACTCGCCGCCGATCGCGAGCTCGAACTGATCGGCATGCTCCGCCCGAGCAGCACCGTTCACCTGAAGGTGCAGGACGGATCCGGCGCCGACACGGGCATCGAGCTGAGCGTGCAGCTACAGCCGGGCCGACGCACCCGCGCCGAACTGCCCGCGCCGACGGTCAAGCGCTTCGTCGGCCAGGTCGTGAGCCTGTCGAACGGTGCCCGACTCGACGGCGCAACGTACAAGACGTCGGGCTGGTGGCCGATGCTGCGCGAGACGAAGGTCGCCGACTCGACCCTGGACCTGCAGCTCGCGGCCAACAGCGAACTCACGCTGCTGCATCCGACGCACCTGCCGCGCACGTGGCAGGAACCGGAACCCGACGGCCTCTACCGCCTCGAACCCGCGCGCACCTTGCAGCTCCGGGTCGTCGACGCGGCGGGCACCGACGTGCCGGTCACCGACGCGCGGTGCAGCGACGCGCAGGGCCGCGAATACTCGGTGGGTTGCTCACCGACCGCGGCGCCGAGCATCGAGCGGGTGCCGCTCGGCGCGTTGACGCTCGTGCTGACGAGCGATGGGGTCAGCCGCACGTTCGACGTCCCGGCGAACGTCCGCGAGTGGACCGCGGTATGGCGGTAAGTGGTTACCCCGCAAGGATTCGAACCTTGACAAACAGAACCAGAATCTGTTGTGCTACCGTTACACCACGGGGCAGTGGAGCTCGTCTGGAGCCGCGTCCGCCGACGATATCGGCGTTTTCGGAACGAGAACCGTAGCGGCCGGCGGGCAATTCGCAAGCCCGGTTTGACCTTCTGGTTCGAGGTCGCCGCCAAACGCGATCAGAACACGCCGAGCAGCACCTGCACGAACGAGCTGACCTCGGCGACCTCGTGCCTGCCGATCGCACCGGCGTTGGCGAGCGCCTGCAAACGCTGCAGCTCCGCCTGCGCGGCCTCGAGTTCCGTCTCGAGCATGTTCGTGATCGCGTCGAGCTGGGCCTTGGACGTCTCCAGCCGGATGCGCGCGATCTCGAGATCGAACGGGTCGACGACACCGTTCTGCTTGCCGCGCTCCGCGCGCGCGAGCTCGATCTCGGCGATGCGGACCTCGCCGCGCAGTTCGATGCAGCGAGTCACGACGCGCGCGACGTCGTCGAGGGAACGACCGCGGGTCGACCCGAGTGACCCAGCGGGCTCGGGACGCGGCTGCGTCGGATCGATCGCGCCGGGCGGAACCTCGCTCTCGGCGACGGTGGCAGGGTCGCCGGCGATCACGATCACCTGACCGACCCGCAGACGATCGGGATCGAGTCCGGGGTTGAGTCGGCGCAGCCGATCGACGCCGTCCCGATTCCTGAAGAACTGGTTCGCGATCCGATGCAGGCTGTCGCCCTTTCTTACCCGGTAAGTCACGCGTTCGCCGGGATCCGCAGGCGACTCCCCGCTCGCGGCGGGGTCGCCCGGCGACGACTCGGGGTCCGCGGCGACGACGATCGCCGTGCCGACGACGAGCTGACGCGGGTCGAGCCCCGGGTTGAGTCGGCGGATGCGGTCGAGGCCGGCTTCATCGGCGTAGAACGTCCGCGCGATGCTCGCGAGAGTGTCCCCCTCCTTGACGGTGTAGCGCACGAGCTTGACCGCTTCGGACATCGCGCCCGCGAGCAGTTCGTCGGCCGCGGAATGGGCCAGCAGGTCGTCGCGCGCCGCACTCGCCAGCAGGTCGGCCGCCGCGCTCGAGATCGCGCCCCCATGAACGAGCTGCCACAGCGCTCCGCGCGCATCACCGGAGCCCTCGGGGTCCGCCTTCGTGACGGCGTTCTCCAGCAGCTCGCGCAGCTTCTCGTTCTCGGCCCGCAGCCGGTTGACCTCGGCCCGCAGTTCGCGCGCGGCCCCCGGATCCTGCGCGACGACGCGCTCGACACCGAAGCTCGCGGCGGCAACCGCGAGCAGCGCGCTCACCCCGAGTGCTTGCCCGGCACGACGGGATACGGACATCGACTTCTTCAGGACGTTCTCTCGTTGCAGGATCATCTGACACCTCCGATAGAGTTCGGTTGGACGTTGGAACACGAACGCGGCCTGCGCGCCGCGAACCGGCTGGCGATCGCCGCACGACAGCGCGAGCATCGCGCGCACGTAACCCGACGCGTCGCCGCTCGCGGCGGCGTCGTCGGCGAGCAGTTCGTCGCAGAAACGCAGCCGCGCGCGCAGCCACCAGAACAGCGGCTGCCAGCACAGGACCGGCCGCAGCAGCGACTCGAGCGCGCACCAGCGCGTGTCGCCGGTGCTGACGTGCGCGAGCTCGTGCCGCAGCACGAACCGCGCGGCCGCGGTCGGCCTGGCCAGCTCGGGCGGCACGACGACGTGCCGTCGCAGGACCCCGACGCAGAACGGTCGCACAGGGCCATCCGCGACCCAGAGCCGCGTGCCGCGCGGCAAGGCCGTGTCGAGCGCTTCGATCAGCGACGCGGGCGCGCGTCGGCAACGGGCCAGCAGACGGCGCAGTCGCCACCAGCCGAGACCCGCGTGCAATGCCACGAGGCCACTGCCGATCAGGAGTGTGATCGCGAGCCATTCGGCAACGTCGAACGCGGCGCTCCCGCGCTTTTCGGCGGCCGCGATCGTGACCGGCGCGGCCGCAGGCGCACGCGATGGGGCTCGCGGCTCGGTTGACCGCGTGGCGGACGATTCGAGCGGGAGCGGTTGACGCGCGGGCAGTTCACGCCGCGGCGGTTCACGCGCAGGCAGGGGCTCGGAGGTCACGGTGTCGTCGCGCGACGGCGAACCGCGCTCCGCGTTCGCAACGTCGCCCGTGAACGCGGCGGGCGGCAGCGCAACCCGAACCACCGGTCCCGCCCCGTCCCGAGTCCCGAACGGGTCGGGCAACGACCACCGCGGCAGCGGCACGAGCGCCACCAGCAGATAGAGCCCACCGGCGACGAGCCCCCACCGCAGCAGCTGCCGCTCCGCCACGACGGATCGCGTCGCCGCGGCCACGGCCGCGATCCCACCGAGCACGATCGTGCTCCCGACCAGCACCGTGACGCCGTGATCGCGCACGATCTCGGCCAGTTCGGCGACGACGTTCACGACTTCTTCCTCCGGCGGCGTTCGTGTTCGCCGAGCAGTTCGCGCAGCTTGTCGAGTTCGGCAGCCGTCGGCTTCTTGACCTTGAACGCGCTCGTCACGAGCGCGTCGAGCGCGCCGTCGAATAAGTCCTCGAGCACGCCGGACAGCACCTCGCGGCTCGTGCGCTCACGCCGGCGCAACGGCCGGTAGACGAACGACCGCCCCTCCTTGCGGTGCTCGACGAAACCCTTGCCTTCCATGATGCGGAGGAAGGTCTGGACCGTGTTCTGCACGATCGGCAGCTCCTCACGCAACGCCTCGTAGACGTCGCGCACGGTCGCCTCCCCACGTTCCCAGAGGACCTTGAGGATCTGCAGCTCGCGTTCGGTCGGCTCCATGTATGCCTTAAGCTTAAATGATTAGGTTTTGATGTCAAGGGGGTGGCGCCGGGTTCCGCTCGACTCAGCGCTGCTTCTTCCGAGGCGGCGGCTCGGTCGGCCGCGGCGGGACCGGCGGGGCCTGCACCCCGAGCTCGTTCGCCAACCGGTGAACGTCCGCGTAGGCGGTGTGGACGACGTTCTCCTTCTCGTCGAGCCAGTCCTCGAGATGCCGTTCCTCGAGGACCGCGAAGTGCTCGCTCACCGACCGGCGCAGCCGGTTCGCGTGCGATCGCGCCGTGCGATTGCCCGATCGCTTGAAGCTGTCCCAATAGGCCCGGCACATCGCGCTCTCGACCTGAACGAGCCGGCAACGCGCCGAACCGAGCAGCGACGTGCCGACCGCGCTGTCGAGATCCTCATCGCACGCCGCCGACTTCTCGTAGTGGTCGGCCGCCCGCTTGAGTTCACCGAGCGCCTGCTGCACGCGCCCGCGGCTCTGCTCGACCTCCGCGATCCGGCGATGCGCCTCCCCCACGTGATAGTGCACCAGCGCGCGACCGCGTTCGTCCTCGACCTCGCGCGCCAGCCGCCGCAACCGCTTCGCCTGCGCCGCGGCATCGTCGCCCGCGAGCGCTTCGTCGATCGCCTTCATCGTCGCGCCGACCGGATCCCCCTTCGCGCCCGCGCCGTCGCGCTGGATCCGGGTGATCGTCGCCACTTGCTCGGCGAGGCGCTTCTGCAGCTGCTCGACGGCATGCGCCAGCGCACCGATCTCGGTGGCGGCCGGCGTGTTTTGCACCCGTTCGACGTCCTTCTTGCTCTGTTCGAGCGCCTTCAACGTCACGTCGATCTGCTGCTGCAGCTCTTGCGTCTTCGCGACGAGCAGATCGATGCTCACCGACGCCGACTGGATCGCGTCCTTGCTCCGCGCGAGATCGGCGAGACTCTGCGCGCCGATGGACAACGCCGGCGTCACGAGAATCGCGGCGGCGAAGAGGCGAGCGCGGTGACGGCAACTGGGCATGCCCCGATGGTGCGGCATTCGGATCGGCGCCGCCAGCCCTCCGGGCGGTTGCGCGAGTATCGGGCCACCCGCTGCTACCGCAATCGATCGAGCAGGACTCTCGCGGGCGCGAGATCCGGATTCGCGGTCACGGCCCGTTCGAGACTGCTCCGCGCCGCACTGATCTGACCACGGTTCACCTGCAATCGACCGAGATAGAACCAGGCCTCCGCGCATCGCGGGAAGAGCTCGACGGCCTGGCGCCACGCCGACTCGGCGGCATCCGCGCGGCCGGCGACCTCGTGCGCGACGCCCATGCCGACCCACGCGGCGGCAACGCGGTCGTCGCGGGCCAACGCGCGTTCGAACGCGCCGGTGATCTGATCAGGATCCACCGATCCGGTCCGTTGCTGGTCGAACAACAAGCCCCATGCGAGACCCAACGCGGCATCGGCGCGCGCTTTCCTGGCCTTCTGGTTGTCCGCGGGCATGGCCTTCGCCGCATCCGTGGCAGAGAAGAAGTGGGCTCTGGCTCGTCCCAGAGCGCGCTCCTCCCCGTTCTGCCAGCCGACGAGTTCCAGGTTGCCCGCCATGACGTGCAGCAGCGGATCCTCGGGAGCGTGCCGCAGCCCGTGTTCCACGAGCGCGCGCTGGTCGTGCCAGACCCAGGTCTGCGCGCTGCTCATGACCGCAGCCAGCACGCAACCACCCCACAGCAGCCACCGCCATCGCCCTCGCAGGCTCACGGCGACGAGCAGCGCGAACCCGACCGTCGACACGTAGAGGTAGCGCTCCGCGAGCGGGTAGGCGCCGACCACCCGAAACGACGCGGCGTGCGGCAGGATCGGCAGGATGACCAGGAGGAGCCCGAGGCGCACGACGAACGCCCGCTGCGGCGCGAGGCGGCTACCGCCAACGCGCCAGCCGACGACGATCGCGGCGACGACCGCGATCGCACCCAGCAACAGCGCGACCGCACCGCTCACGGAGATCGTCGCCGAGAAGGGGTGGAACGGGGTCAACGGCCACGGCACGAGCAGCAACTGTAGGTGCCGCAGGAGCAGTTCGGCCGGCGCGCTGACCTCGCGCCAGATGCCGGCGCCGGTGCCGTCGCCGCCCGTGACCCCGATCGGTTGCGCGAGCACGACGACACGCAGGACGACCCAGACGCCGAGCGTAGCGCCGAGAAGCGCGAGCAGCCGGAGTGAGGATCGGGCGCGTTCGCGCGACGGCCCCCATCGAGCAACGGCGAACAGGATCGGCAGCAGGGCCACGGCGCTCTCCTTCGCGAGCACCGCGAGCAACCAGAGCCCGGCCGGCAGCCACGGCCAGGCGGCGCCGCGTTCTTCGCTGCGCCCGAGCGCCAGAACGGCGAGCAGCCCGAACGACGCAGCGATCGAACCACTCACTGCCGATGCCCACGCAACGCTCTCGACCTGGACCGGGTGCCACAAGAACACCAGGGCGGCCGCACCGGCGCCGAGCTCCGACGCGAGCCACCGTCGCCCGAGCAAGAACACGACCGCCCCCGTGAACGCGTGCGCCAACAGCGCGAGCAGGTGAACGCCGACGACGCCAGCCGCGGCATACGCACCGGCCATCGCAATCGACGTCACGGGTCGCCAGTAGCCGGCCTGCGCGACGAAGAACGGTTCCGTGATGAGCCCGACCCAATCGGCGTCGCGCAACGCCGCGTTGCGCCGAATGATCAACTCGTCGTCGTAGACGAGTTCGGCGCGCAGCGCCGGCCAGAACACCACCGCCGTAGCGACGAGGCAGCCGATGATCGCCCCGACAACGCGCCACCGAGGCCACGCCAGCGCATCGTTTCGGAGCGACTCCACCGCCGGCAGCATAACTGGGACGATTGGATGGCCACCGAGGGAACGATCGACAACGACCCGAACACCAACCGGCCAGCGATCGCAGCAACGCTGGGTCAGCGTCGAATGGTTACCCCGCCTGGACTCGAACCAGGAACCGACTGGACCAAAATCTCGGCCAGCCACGGAGAGTCAAACCCTCGGAATCGGTCTCGAAACAGCACCTAGACCCGCGATGTCGGGTCGACCTTCTCAGCCTACCAGAAGCCCGGTGACGTGCAAGGGTGTGCATGTCTGAGCATGCCCGGTGGACACAACTGGGCCCCGTGTCCAGCCATGGCTACAGTGACGCCGTGAAGTCGATCGTTCGGCACCCGGTCAACCCAGACGCGACACTCGCCGAGAAGCGACCGTGGCTCGAATGGCAGCGCCTACGCGCATGGGGGCAGAACCGACTCGTTCGCAGCTCGATGATCTGGATCGGCGCCGTTCCGATCGCCGCTCGAGTCGTGCTGGAACTCCGGGAACGGGTGACCGAACCGGAGTGGGCTGCTGACTTCGTGCAGAGCCTCCAGTTGCCGTTCCGATGGCAGGTGCTGTTCGGAACCGCGGTGGCTTTCACGTTGGCGCACTTGCTGTTCGACTGGCGCTGTCCGGAGGTCATCAAGGACCATGCGGACGTGGGCTCGTTCAAGGCGTCGAGGAAGCAGCCCCAGCACCTCATGCGCTACGCGCAACGCATCGCACATGGTCCGGAACAGATCGGGCGACCCCTCGGCTTTTCCGCCGGGCGACGCATCGGCACGTCCCAGTCGCTTTACCTGTTCTCGTATCCGAGCGAGGAGAAGCTGCCGGAGAAGTTCCACGAGTTCGGCCTCGTCAAGAACGGTGAGCAGTGGGCGGACTTCGCGGATAGGGATACGGAGGAGGTCGATTGGGACGCCGTGTTCTGGGCCGTCTTCGATGCCGCTGGGAGGCACAACCCCGTGGCTCTCCATGTCGCCACGGCGATGTTCGCTCTGGGAGCGCTCGGAATCGGTTGGATCTTCTCCATGAACCTGAACTGGGTCCTGCGGGTGTAGCCCCTCAAGCGTCGGGCTCGGTCCCCAGGCTTCGACGCCATGTGGCGCACGATTCGGCGGACCTCTTTGCGTCCACAGCCTCCGCCGCCAACCGCTTGGACTCCTCGAGCAGCCGGACCGATTCGTCGCGGTATCGCAGTTCGAGTTCCCGCAACTCACGCGCGAAGCTCGGGCCGGCCTTCTCGGCCTTCGGGTCGGCCCGGTGATACGGAACGCCAGCCGCCGTCATCGCGAGACCTCGGAGTGCGAGTAGATCGTCAGCCCGCCCCAGGTCGCGAGCAGCAGCGCGGACGGGCGCCACGCCGGCACCTTCGACGACTCAAGCAGCCGCACCAAGCCCTCGGCCAGCTTGCGATAGTTGCCGGCCGAGAGCGGCGGGAACGACGTCCACGGCGACGACTCAGCCGCCGCACCCAGCGCCTGCGCGCGAAGGGCCAACCACCCGCGAATCCAGCGCCAGCCCTCGCGCGGCGCACGAAGCTCGCTCCTGACCTGCTGGTGCGTCATCCGCGTTAGGGCCGCAAACGTCGTCGACGGGCTCGCCGACACGCACGCCGCCAACAACGCCCGCGACCGCAGCCGGTGCCACTTGGATGCGCGGACCGTCTGCCCCTGGAGCGTCCGCAGAACGCAATCGATCCGCACCGGATCGGTGGGTATCGGGCGCAGTGGCCGGTTGCTCCCGGACCGCGGTTCGCGTGGTCTCTTGCGACCCCCTGTCCGCTCGCGGTTGCTGCCCGACTGTTCACCCTCCGGATGGCGTTCCAGCGCTCGCCATGTGAGGGCTGGGGCGGCTGTGGCCGAAAGGCCGACGCCATCAGCCGAAGATTCCGGGACGGTTGGCGCCGCGGGCGCAGCGAGCGGCTTCAGCACGTTGCCGGCGCTGTCGGTCTCGCCCGGGAAGATGTAGGCGGCCGGCGCGCGCCACGACGGCGCAGGCTGCGGCCGGGCTCGGTCGAGCCAGTGGCCTCGGGCACGTTCACGGAAGCGGATGGCCATGGCTCTGTAGCAGACGGTCGTCGGTTCAGGTGGTCGGCTGCAAGCCCGATGGTTGCAGGGCTGGCGAGCCGGTCAGGTCATCGTCGAGGTGCCGGGCAGGCGCCGAGAGGCGCTGTGTCCAGCCATTGTGTCCAAGCGGGGCCGTGGACGCACAGCGCCAGAGGCGTTCTGAGCGCCGATCTCGTTGGGCGACCCATGGCAGGCCCCTCGCGAGTTCGTGCGAGGGAGCCGCTGCCAGGAGTGCGTCCTGGGCACCAGGCGGCGAGCCTGCCGGTCGGCCGCGGGGAAGGGCGGAGCGGTCGCCCCCCCATACCCGGGGGGAGCTCCGCCGCGCTGGGACTCCGGCTCGAGGTCGGGGTTGCCCGCGAGTCGCCGTGCGCATCGCGAACAGCACCCCCGGCCCTGATGGAACCAGGTGCCCCTCCGGGACTCCGGGGATGCCGTTTGCGCGGTCACTGCTGCGCGACGAGGCCGTGGCGGGACCGAATCGTCCCCGCGTCTCGTCCCTCGCTCGCGCCATGCGACCAGTTCATTGCGGAGGCCAACATGGAGCCGTGCTCGAGCCTGGCCTCGGCCGCTGCTGCTCGCTTGTCGCGCTGGGCAAGTTCGCGGATCGCTGCCAGTCGCTCCCGCTGCGCCGCTCGCGGGCTCTGCCGAGGGCGAGGACCACCCCGAGACTGCGCGCGCATCTGCCCGTGGCTGTGCATTGGTCGAACGGAGCCGAGCGCGTGCCGCTCCTCGACTACGCGGACGGCCTCGCCCTCACTGATGGTTCCGCCGCTGGACGCGACGATGTCGAGGACTTCCTGCGCGTGCTCGCCGCCGAGTTGGTGATCGCGCTCGAGTCGCGCGAGGACACGCTCGGACTCGAGCTTCGCCAGTCGCTCGGTGACGCTCATCTGCGAGCGGTCGTCGGGGTTGTCGATGTCGTCGTCGTGTTCTTCGGTCATTGGGATTCTCCTGGTTCGGGTTGGTGGTGGATCTACTGCTTGCGCTTGCCGGTGCGGCCGTCGAACTGGCCGTGCACCGTCGAGCCGCCGGACTCGGCGATTGCGCGTTGCCACTCCTTGCCCGCCGTCTTCGGCGTGGCGTTCAAGGACTCGTGGCTACGGCGCTGACCGTGGTCCTGGGCGGCGTTGCTGCTGCCCGGCCTCGGGTCTGGGTGGGTCGGTTTCGTGCTCTTGGTCTTCGCCTTCATCGCTTCTCTCGGTTGCGACCGGCACGGTGCCGGCCTGGTTGGTCTGGTTGATCTGTTGCAGGCGGCGGATCTCGCGCCGCGCGTCGGCGAGTTCTTCGTGCAGCTGGGCAACGGTCGCCTTCAGTTGTGCGACCTGACGTTCGGCGGCGGCCCGTCGCTGCCGTGCCCGGACGAGCGTGTCGATCGAAACGGCTCGAGGTTCGCTCACGTCGCCCTCCACACGCCGGCCTGGCGCAGCCGCGAGATGACGTAGTACGCGAGCGGGTCGAGCGGCATCCATCCGGTGCGTGTCCACGCGCGCACCTCCGCGACGAGTTGCGACAGCGCATGCGGTCCGCGCTCGTGGTCGAGTGCGTGACCCGCCGCGAGAACGTCGTCGCGGTCGGCGCCGAGGTCCACCATCCGCGAGCGGACCAGGTCGGCGATGGTGGCTGTCATGCGCCCGTCTCCAGCTTCCGCCGCCACCGAGCGACATCCTCGGGCGATGCGCCCTGCGCTTCGGCCTCGTCGATCACGCGGCGCGCGGACTCTCGGTGAAGTACCGACCACGCGCGGAACACGACCGCCTCAAACGGCTCCGGCCACGACAGCCACCGAAGCGCCGGGTCGGCCCGATCGACGGCTGCAATCAGCGCATCGCCCTCGAGGTCGGACGGAGTCCACCCCACGACGGTCGGAGCGCCGTCCGAATCGACGCCGGGGACGGTGTCGCGGTAGAGCCCCACGAGCACGCGCGAAAGCCGCCGCATGTTTCGCTGATCGGTCATGCCGTCCCCTCGGGTCGCTTCGTCGGCCATGTCGGCGTCACGCCAGACCGATGCCGCCACGCTGCCAGCGACGCGTCGGCACTCCCCCGCCTGCAGGCCGTGCAACACCGGTCAGCGGGAACCCCGTCCTTCGCGAGCGTCGGCCGCCCGCACCTCGCGCACTTGAACGACGCGGGCCTCGGCTGCGTGATCATCATGCCGCCAGCGCCTCCGTGATGCGTTCGGGCTCCACGCCGACTCGCTCTGCGATGCGGGCCACACGCAGCGGGTGCGCGGGTAGGCCGTCGAGCAACGCGAGCACCGCCACGCGAGCAACCGCCAGGTCGCCGGCATCGATGGCGTCGCGAAGCTGGGTGGCAAGTTGTTCGCGGGCGTCGCCGTCAGCACCAACGACCGCCGCCGTGGCCGCCACCAGTCCCGCGACCTCGCGCGCCCTGTCGCCGAGCAGAGCGGCCTCGTGCTCGGGGTAGAGAGCCTGCTCACCGCCGCCGTGGCGGCTGAGTAGCGTGCCAGGGTCGCCGCCACCCTCGACCGTGCGACGCAGGTACTGGCCAGCCCCTCGGACGCCGTAGACAGGCACCGCCACCGCCAGCCATCGGGCCAGCATCTCGGGCGAAGGCCCCCACCGAATGACGCTCCGTGCGAACGACAGCCGCTCCCGGCGAACGGCCCGCGGGTCGCGCACGTAGGGGTCGGCCTCGGGCGGTTCGAGCTCATCGAGCAGGGCCGCCAGGTGGGCCGCGTCGACTTCGGTCAGCTGCTCCCGCCCGTTGCCGACGATCATCCGGACCGCCCACTCGCCGGCGACCCATCGAACATCGACCCGCCCCGCTGTCGGGTTCGGCCTCTGCTGCTGCCGGCTGTCGTGCAGGGCTCTGGTTTCACCCGCCGCCCGTGGCGGCGTCTCGCGCGCGCCCACGCGTTCCGGAGGTGAGTCCGTACTCCGCACTTCCGCAGAGCTTCCGCCGGATCGCGACACTCCGGCCGCCGATTCACGACACGGGGGCCGCCGATTCGCAACGCTCGGACCGCCGCTTCGCGACACCGGGCCGGCGTCACTGCTCCCGCCCATTCGCGACGTCGGCTCCGGGTGGCCGTCCGGAGTGCTCGGCTGCGGGTCACTGCTTCCGCCGCTTTGCGACGCACTGCTTCCGCCGGTTGGCGACAGCACGAGTCGCCATGAGCCGGGAACGACGTGAGACCGAACGACGCCCGCCTTTCGGGCCGCCGCGAGGGCGCGCTCGGTCGTCCGAGGTGGCAGCCCGAGTCGGTCGGACAGCACGGGCACCCCGGCCCAGAACTGGCCGCGTGGGCGCGCCTGGGCACGCACGAGGCCGGCGAGCAGCAACGTCCTCGGCCGGAGACCGCGGGACCGAACGTCGCGGTCGAGGCGGATGAGCCGTCGACGGTCAGCGGCACGCCGCGCCAGAGCGGCAGGAACGACCTCAGGCCCGTCAGATCCGTTCACGAGCTCGCCGCGCTCGAGCAGTTCGCGGTCACCGCGTCGGACAGCGTCACGAGAGAGGCCGAGCTCGGCCGCGACCTCGACTATCGTCGGCACCCGCGGAGAACGGTTCGGCATCGCCCGGCCGGCGGCCAGCAAGCCGGCGAACGCCGCGCGCGCGGAGAGCACGAGCGTCGCCTCGGGGGACGCGCCCGGGCTGTGGCCGACCAGCAAGTCGCGGAACTGGGGCATCTCAGGCGTCGCCCCCGCGCGCCTCCGTCAGCGCGAGTTGGAATCGCCCGATCTCGCCGGTCGTCGTCGCCCACGAACTCGCGTCCCCGCGAAAGCAGCGCAGGCGGAGGCGACGGCCGCGCCCCAACGCGACGCCCTGCTCGCGATACCGATGCAGCGTCCAAAGGCTGATGCGCTTCCCATCGGCGCGCCTCGGGAACAGGCGGGTAGCCGCCGCGAGCGTGAGAGGCTCGCCGTCGTCTACCCACCAGGGCGACTCGAGAGTCGAGAGGGCGCCGGTCGCGCCACGGTGTTTGGTCGGGGTGCTCATTGGCTGAGTGCCCCCTCCCATATCGATGCTCGCCGGCTACCCCGGTGCAACTCCGAGCACTCCGAGAACTCCGAGCCTCAGCCGAGCGGCGGTAGTTGGTCCGGCGTCAGGCGGCCGTCATCGCGCAAGGCCAGCAGGTCGAGTTTCACCGTCTTATCGCTGGCGTTGAGACCCTCGTCGGCGCTCAACCACCCCACTACCTCGGTCATGGTCCTAGGTGGCCGACCTTCCTCAGCGCACCGCGCAGGCACGCATCGCAGCAGAGCATTCCGGCGCTGGATCTGCCGGTCCTCCGCCGCGGTCATCGTGGTCGCCGATCGCCGCCCTAGGTTCTCGGCACGCGCGACCCACTTGCCCACCTCCGCGAGCATCTTCCGCCCCTGCGCGAGCACGTCCGCAACCGTCACACCCGTCGAGGGGGACGCCGACACGAACAACGAGAGGAACAGCGTGGAGTCCGCACACTCGTCGTACCGCGCTGCGTGGTCGCCCTGCGAGACGAGTTCCGCGAAGCCATCGACGCGCACGCGCAACTCAGCCTGCGAATCGAGCAGGTCGTCGTCGGCTTCGTCCAACACGTCGAACAGCTGCCGCCCGAACTCGCCCTCTGCGGCGACTCCGAGGCGGTGCGCCCACCGCTTGTGCAATCGTCGAATGCCGTCGTCGTCGTCGACGGCGTGAATCACTGCGGTCCAGTCAATCGCCACGGGAACCTCCGTGCAGCCTCGTTGAAATGCGAGGGGCGCGGCGGTGAGGCTCCACCGCCTACGGACCGAGAGCGACCCGGACCGTTGCCCCTCGCGGTGAATGCTAGCCGACCTGCGCGCCGTCCAGGCACGCCGCCGCACGCAATGCGTCGTCGCGTGCGTGGTGCACGTAGCCCTGCGTCGTCGTCAGGTGCTTGTGCCCTGCGATGGCCTGCGCCGCGAGCGGACCCTCGGTCCGTGCGATGCGCGACAACGCGCCGTGCCGAAGCTGGTGGACCGTGAACCTCGCCACGCCCTTCGTGCGCGCGATGGCTCGCAGCACGCATCGGTTGTAGAGGTCGGTGTCGAACTGCGCGGCAACGGGGCGCTTCGGCCTTCTGTCGCGTGCCTGCTGGCTCGGCTGCACGGGAGTCTTCCGGCGCTCGCGCTGCTCACGGCGACGGTCGGCGACCATGTCGCGCGGCTGGAACACGAACGCGGCGCCGAAGCCGCGGAACTGGCCGAGAATCTGCTGCGCCCGCGGTCCGAGCGGAATGGTCCGAGCCTCGGGGTCGTGGTGCGAGGTCTTGTGCGTGCGCAGGTGCCACGTCCAGTAGCTCACGCCGTCAGGGCCGACGACCGGCGTGCGGTCGATGTCGCCGTGCTTCATCGCGACCACCTCGCCAGGCCGGCACGCCGTCAACGCTTGCGTGAGCACCATCGCCCCGATGACCCGCCCGGCATTCTCGGCGACGGCCTCGGCCTCCTCGAGCGTCACCTCGCGCTTCGGCTTGCGCACGTCGCGCTCGGGGAGGTCGCTGCGCCGAAGCTGCCGCACGGAGTCGACGGCGAGCCACTGCTCGGGCGTCAGCACCTCGCCCTCGTAGAGCCACGCCAGGGCGCGCTTGATGGTCGCGGTCTTCCTGCGGATGCCGCTCACCGTCAAGTGCGGGTTGTCCACCTCGAGCCAGCGGCGGTAGCCGACCAGGTGGCGCTTGCCGAGCTCGCTCACGGGCACGTCGCCGTACTGCTCGACGAACTCGCGGACGACTCGGTCGATAAGTGACCGCTCCGTCGTCCGCGCGCCGCCCTTGGTGTACTTGCCGATGCCGTCGATGTGCGCCTCGTAGTCCGCGAGCGCGTCCCGCACCGAGGCGACCGGCTCCTGCGGCTCGAACAGGTCGACGTGCCGCACGCGCGCGAGCGCCAGCGCCTCGGCGTGGCTCAGGCTCATCTCGATCGCCAGCACGCGCACCCGCTCCGCCTGGTCAACGGTCACGCCCAACCGCTCGGCGAGCCGTTCCGCGTCGCGCTGAGCACTCGCGCACGTCTCCACGACGGACTTGATGGGCTGCCGGCCGTTCGCCTCCCACTGCTCGAGGAGCTCCGCGTACGCGCGGTGGGCCGCCGCGTCAGGTGGCCACGCGCCGAGGAAGTGGGTCTCACCGGACAAGGTGACGATCGCGCGGCCGCGACTGTGGCGGCGCAACTGCGGCGTGCGGGGATGGAACTTGGACCGCTTGGTGCGGCGACTGCTGGACGGCATCGGGAAGCCTCCGGTGCTCTGGCTGGACACAAATGGCTGGACACTGACCCGAAGGGCGAATCCAGGTGCCGCACGGCCCGAAGCCGGTTCGTCGCAAGTGCGACGCTCAGCAGTTCTTGAGAGTGGTTACCCCGCCTGGACTCGAACCAGGAACCGACTGGACCAAAACCAGATGTGCTACCAATTACACCACGGGGTAACTCGCACGGGACGATAGCCGCACCGACTGCGAAGTCCAGCGCCGCTCCCCCAGCGACTCTCGCGGCTACTCCGGCGCGAGCTCGGCCTTGAGCCAGGCGCGGGCGAAGTACCAATCCGCCTCGATCGTGCGCAGCGACACCTCGAGCGCGGCCGCGACCTCGGCCATCGACAGGCCGCCGAAGCAGCGCAGCTCGACGACCTGGGCCTTGCGTTCATCGAGCGCGGTGAGGCGTTCGAGGGCCTCGTCGAGCGCGAGCACGGGCAGGCCGCCGCCCGCGGCATCGGGGGCCGCGGGTTCGAGCCAGGTTTTGAGGGTTTCTTCGCGGTCGCCACCGCGTTTCTGCGCATCGCGTTTGCGGGCCTGGTCCACGAGGACCTGCCGCATGACCCGCGCACAGAGCCGCCGAAAATGCGTTCGATCCGCCACCCCTGCGAGCCGCTGATCCACGAGCCGGAGGTAGACTTCGTGCACGAGCGCAGTCGGCTCGAGCGCCGCCTTGGCCTCGCGCTGCAGCTGCTGCCGGGCGAGGCCGCGCAGTTCGTCGTAGACCGCGGGCAGGAACGCGCCGAGGGCGACGTCCTCGCCGCCGCGGTGGCGCTGCAGCATCTCGGTGAACGACTCGCGATCGCTTGACATGAACGACGACGCCACGCCCGGACGCCCCACGAAGCATAGCGGGGAACTCGACTTCGGTCGCATCGCGACGGAGTTCGAGGCGCTGCGGGCGCTCTCCGAAACGGCCCGCGCCGCCGCGCTGGAGCGGTTGGCGGCCGAGACGCCGACGCTCGCGACGGAGCTGCGGCGGCTGTTCGCGCAGCACAACGACGACCCCGAAGAGCTCGGTTCGCCGGCGCAGGCGTTCGGCGAGGCCGAGGTCGCGGGCGCGATGCAGGACGCCGAGAACGAGGCCGCCGGGCCGCCGCCCGAGCAGATCGGCAGCTACCGCGTCACGCGCGAGCTCGGCCGCGGCGGCATGGGTGTCGTCTACCTTTGCGAGCGGCAGGACAGCGACTTCAAGAACCGCGTCGCGATCAAGCTGCTGCGCGCGCCGCTCGACGACAGCGAGATGCAGCGCCGCTTCCGCACCGAGCGCCGCATCCTCGCCGGCCTCCAGCATCCCAACATCGCGGCACTGTTCGACGGCGGCACGACGGACACCGGTCAGCCCTACGTCGTCATGGAGTACGTCGACGGGCCCGACCTGCTCACGTTCTGCCGCGAAGCTCGGCTCTCGCTGCACGACCGGCTGCGCCTGTTCATCAAGGTCTGCCGCGGCGTCGCGCACGCGCACCGCGCGCTCGTCGTGCACCGCGATCTCAAGCCGAGCAACATCCTCGTGTCGACGGACGGCGAACCGAAGTTGCTCGACTTCGGCATCGCCAAGCTGCTGCTGCCGGAGGAGCACGGCGAGGCCTCGCTCGCCCTCACCCGCACCGGCAACATGCTGCTCACGCCGGAGTACAGCAGCCCCGAACAAGTGCGCGGCGAACCGATCACGACGGCGACCGACGTCTACGCGCTCGGCGCTCTGCTCTACGAACTGCTGTCCGGAGAGCGCGCGCAGCCGCTCGAGAACCGGTCGCTGACCCAGCTCATCGAAGTCGTGTGCGAGCGCACGCCCCCACCCCCGAGCGCCATCGCGAACACGCGCGGCCCGAGCGCGCCGCACTCGACGCGTCTGCTGCGCGGCGACCTCGACACGATCGTCGCGTGCGCGATGCGCAAGGAGCCCGAACGGCGGTACGAGTCGGCCGCGGCGCTCGCCGCCGACCTCGGCAACTATCTCGACGGGCTGCCGGTCACGGCCCAGGGGGACACCATCGGCTATCGCGCGCGGAAGTTCGTCGCGCGCCATCGCATCGCGCTCGGCGCGGCGGTCGTCGTGCTCGGCCTCGTCGTCGCGTTCGCGATCACGACGTTCCTACAGAACCAGCGGATCGCGCAGGAGCGAGACAACGCGATCACGCAACGTCGCCTGGCGGACGAGATGACGGGCTTCCTCGTCGACCTGTTCGACATGGCGTCGCCCGATCCCGAACGCGCCGAGACTCTGCGTGCGCGCCAGCTGCTCGACCGCGGCGCGCGCCGCATCGATCGTGACCTCACCGTGGCGCCCGCACAGCGCGCGCAGCTGCAGATGACGATGGCGCGGGCCTACATCGGACTCGGACTCTACGACGCGTCGCGCCCGCTCATGGCCGAAGCCGAACGCGTGCTGCGCGAGCATGCCGGCGACGGTTCGGCCCATCGTCGCGCCCAGTACTGGGCCGGCGTGCAGGCGTTCCACGACGGCGACGACGCGGCCGGCGAACGGCTCATCCGCGCGTCGATCGAACCTCCGGCACGCGGCGGTCCGGCGCCGGTGCTCGAGCGCGTTCTCCGGCTCACGACGCTCGCCTCCTGGCTGCGTGAGCCCGGCCGCTATGACGAAGCCGAGCAGCTCCTCGACCGGGCCGCGCGGCTCGCCGCGGAGAACGACGTCACGGACCGGACGTTCGGCGTCGCGGTCACGCGCGCGCAGGTGCTGCGCGAACGGGGCCGTCCCGAGCAGGCCGCGGAGTTGCTCGAAGCGACCCAGCGAGAAGCCGTCGGCGACGCCCCGGACGCCTCGGCGGTCGACGACCCGCGGTTCCTGATGCTGCACACGGAGCGCGGCCGGGCCTACAAGGAGCTCGAGGATCTCGAGTCGGCTCGCACGGCGTTCGAACGGACCCTCGAGCTGACGCGCGAGTTCACCGGCCCCGATCACCCGGACGTCGACACGATGCTGTTCGAACTCGCGATGCTCGAGATCGACTACGGCAACGACGACCGCGCGATCGAGCTGTTGCGCGAGATCCTCGCGCACGACCGCGCACGGTTCGACGACGACCACCCGTATCCGGCACTGACGATGGGCCAGCTCGCCGCGTGCCTCGGACGGCTCGACGAGCTCGAAGAAGCCGAAACGCTGTTCCGCGACGCCCTCGCGATTCAGCGCGCGGCTCTGCCCGCCGCCCACCCCGAGCTCGCGACGACGCTGTCCAACTTCGCCAACCTGCTCAGGCGGACCGGCAGGATCGACGAGGCCGTCGCGATGTATCGCGAGTCGCTCGCGATCCGCAGCGCGGTCTACGACGCGCTGCACCCGGTGGTCTTGACGGCGCGCAACTCGGTCGCCGTCGGCGAACTCGATCGCGGCAATCACGCCGCCGCCGAGAACGAGTTTCGCGCGGTGCTCGACGCCAGGCGCGCGAAGCTCGGCGAACACTCCCAGACCGCCGGCAGCCTGTTGAGCCTCGCGACCGCGATCTCACGCCAGCGGCGCTACGACGAGGCGATCCCGTTGTTCGAGGAGTCGATCGCGATGTTCGGTCGCACGCTGCCGGCGGACCATCCGACCCAGGCGCGGCCCCGCATCGGCCTCGGGATCACGTTCGTGCGACTGCAGCGCCCGGACGACGCGATCCCCCACCTGCGGGGCGGCGCGACGCTCAACCACACCGCGCTCGGCCCGGAGAACCTCCAGACCTACCATGCGGAGTTCTGGCTCGCGCGCGCGCTCGCGATGACCCCAGACGGCGAGAACAAGAAGGCCGCGATCGAACTGTTGGAGAGCCTGGTCGAACGCATGGGCCGCACCCATCCCGGCCACGGCATGCTGAACGCCGCCCAACAGATGCTCGCCGGACTGACCGGCGGCGACGACTGACACTCCGTTGTCGGTGCCAGGCACCGTACCGAACACCTATTCGCTGCGCAGCGTGTAGTGCCAATAGAACGCCGGAGCGACGCGTGGGTGGTCTGGCGGCGCGAGCACGAACGCGAACCCGATCGGGGTCGGCTCGAGGTCGTTCGGGCGGCCGTTGTACTGCGTCGCGCCCCAGCGTTCCCCGAGCGCGACCAGCTCGAACGCGGTGAAGCGCCGCTCCGCCGGATCCCACGTCGCGCGGCCGCGCAGCTCCGTGCGCACGCCGCGCTCGTGTTCGACCGGCTCGGTGTACGAACGGCCGTCGCGCACGCGCCATCTGCCGCGGTGCCGCGTCGCGGTGTGGCCGGTCAAGCGCAACTCGACGCGCCCGTCGGTGACGCCGGTGATCACACTGCGAAGTTCGGCGCGTTCGACGTGGTTCTTGCGGAACGCGGCCGTCTGCCCACGCACGACGTCGAGGAGGTGCAGGCGCGCGAGCCTGCTCGCGAGTCGCGCCGGGACGTCGCGGCTCGCGCCGACCGC
Source organism: Planctomycetota bacterium (assembly GCA_965228735.1). Taxonomy (GTDB): domain Bacteria; phylum Planctomycetota; class UBA1135; order UBA1135; family UBA2386; genus JAGQRA01. The sequence goes on along the minus strand of OZ245838.1, from coordinate 6,930,040 downwards.
GAGTTCCTCGGGCACGAAGCGGCTGGCTTCGGCGGCCGTGAACCAGGCCTGATCCTCGTTCCATGCGCCGGCCTGCCACTGCGGGATCTCGGCACCGGCCGGCTCGAGGTCGCGGCAGTACTCGGCGAGAACGAGCCCGTCGTCGGGGTAGCGGTCTTCGAATCGTTCGGCGCCGAGCAGCCGCTCCCGCATGTCGGGCGGGAGCGCACGCTCTGTCGGAGCGAGCTCCGCCCAACGCGCGAGCGCCGTCTCGAGCATCTTCACCATCCGCTGCGGCTGCGTCGTGTTGATCGACGCCAGGAAGCGGCCCGACGGCGCAACGGCGTAGATCCCCTGCCGCGTGCCCGTCGGACGCGAGCGACCGCCGTAATGACCTTCTTCGCAGAACGAGCGAAACATCGCGCTCTCCGCGTCCTTGCCACGCTGCAGTCGCCCGACTTCGTCGGCGACCGTCACGAACCTCGCCGTCAACTCCTGCACGTGCGGATCCGTCCAGACCGACCGCCTGGCCCGCACGCCGTTGTTTCAAGTCTGGCCGAGCGGGTGCCCGTTCATCGCCCAGAGCAACACGGGTTTGTCCTGCTCGGCTCCGGCGACGAGAGCGCGGCGAAACTCGGAGCCCCACGGCACGGCCTGCCACGCGCGGTCATCTGCGGCGGGCACGATCGCCCGGAGCTGGCGACCGAAGTCGCCGCGCTGGAAGCTCTGCATCAGCGATGGACCGGGTCCTTGCGGCGGGCAGGCGAGAACGACGGAGGCGAGCAACATCTGGCGAAATATAGCCACGGCCACTGCCGGTCGCAGTTGCTCGCTAAAGTGGCGGGCGCGATGACCGGTACGACCGTAGGATGCACGCCCGCGGTGTTCGCCGTGTGCGAGCCCGCCGGCACCTAGCCCCGACGGATGCCCTCACGTCTCCTCCCGTTCGCGGTTCGGCTCGCGCGCGGCCGCGCGTCGGGCGCGATGGCCCTCGCGTTCACGTTCGCGACCGCACTCGCTGCCCAACGCAGCGTGGCCGAAGCCGCGGAACAGCGACTCGGCGACCCGACGCTGGCCGACGACGCGCGCCTCGAGCTGATGCTGCAGCGGGCCCGCGCCTTGCTCGCGTATGACCTGCCCAAGGCCCGCGTCGCGGCACAACGCGCAGCGGCCGCAGCCAAACGCCTCGGTCGCGCCAGCGAGACCGCGATCGCGCTCGCGACGGCCGCCGCCGCGACTTGCGAGTTGGGGAGCACGGCGCGCGGGCGACGGCTGATGGAGCAGGCGCGGGCCGAACTGCCAGCCGACGCATCGGTGGTCACGCGGGCGGTCGTGCTCTTGATCGAATCGACGATCTGCTTCGTCGACCACGACCTCAGCAACGCCGCGCTCAACCTCGAGCGCGCGACCGACCTCGCAACGGACGCCGGCGCGGACGCTGTCCTCGGCGACTGCCTGTTGTCACTGCACGATCAGCTGCGAGCGACATCGATGGGACTCGAGCCCAACGCGATCCTGCGCACGGCGGCGCAACTCTTCGCGGCTGCGCAGAACGTGCGCGGACAGCTCCGAACACGACTGCGCCAGGCCGACGCGTGGCAGTGGCAGGGCCGCGACGCCGATGCCGAGGCAGCCCGACACGACGTGCTGCGTGCCGCCGAGGAACTCGGCGATCGCCAGGCGGTACTCGACTGCCTGGCCCGTCGATTCGAGGCAGCGCTGGCGGTGGGTGATACCGACCGCGCCCTGGCCGTCGCGGAACGCCGCGTCGACGTTGCCCGCGCGCTCGGCAGCCCCGCCCGGTTGGCGCGGGCACTGAACGCGGCTGCGAGCACGCATCTGCTGCTCGACGATCCCGACGGCGCAGAGCCGGCACTCGAGGAAGCCATGGCCCTCGCCGAACGGCTCGCCCGCCCCGAGTTGGAGAGGCTCGTGTTGCGGTCGCTCATCGAGTTCGACCGCCAGCGCGAACTGGACGCCGGTCTGATGCACCACGCGAACCGACTCGCCGAGCTCGAGCCACCCCGCCGAAACGCCGACCGCGATGCCGCCCGACGAACGCTGAGTCGGCTGCGGGATGCTCGCACCGCGACCCGCAACGACCGCATCGCGCAGCTCATCGACGACGCCGTGGCGGCGAGCACGGCAGCCACGAAGAACGAGACGAACCGGACGATCCGCGACCTGCTCGGCCTCGCGACCGTGACCGCGATCGGCTTGGCGGTCGCCGCCTACCGCTTCGGGCGCCGCCGCGGCGAGCGTCGTGAACGCCCTGCCGAGGCGGTCGAACGGTCAACCGATCCCGGTTCGTCCCGGGCCGACGGACCGGTGCGGGCCGCAGCGACAGGTGCCGCAGCGACGAAACCGTCGCGTGCGAGTGGCGGTCAGGCCGGCGGCGACACGGGACGCGAGCGCCTGCTGGGCGTGCGCGCGCTGGCCGCGAGCTGGGCCCGACAGTTCGGGACTACACTCGCCGCCGTCCGGGCGCAGGTCGACCTGCTGCTCGATGAGATCCCGGCGGGCGACCCCCACCGCCAACGCCTCGAGCGCATCCGCACCACGACCGAAGAGTCCGCCGAACTGTGCACCCGCATGTTCGACTACTCCAACGTGCGCGATTGCGGCAGCCGGTCGATCGAACACGATGTCGACCTGCGCGACGTCGTGACGGCGGCCCACGAGGAGCTGCTCACTTCGGTCGACCAGACGGTCGCCGTGCGCATCGAACTGCCGCCGCGACCGATCCGCGCCACCGTCGACACCGGCGCGATCCGCCGCTTGCTCGTGGAAGTCGCGCGGCTCGTTCGAGGCGCCCCCCCCGGCGGCCGCCGCATCGTGATCGAGCTGGCCGAGGTCGCAACCCTGCCGGGTACCGGACCGGGCGCGACGTGGTTCGGCACGCCGCGCCGGGCGCCGTCGTACGCCGTGCTGCAGATCACCGACGACGGCGGCGGCACCTCCGAGGCCAGCCTGCCACGGATCTTCGACCCCGCCACCGGGGTGGAGGCCAGCCGTGCCGACCCCGGCCTCACCGCAGCGCGCACGATCGCGACGGGGTTCGGCGGCGCGTTCCGGTTCGTCGCCGACGGCAAGACGAAGAGCACGTTCGCGATCTACCTGCCGCAGGATCGAGCCGCGGAGCCACCGGTGGCGATGCCGCGTCCCCCGATCGCCCGGCGATCGGGCCCGATCCTCGTGGTCGACGACCAGGACTGGCTGCTCGCGTTCACGCGGCTGTCACTCACGCAACGGGGCTATGAGGTGATCGAGGCGAGCCGCGGCAGCGAAGCGCTGCGCGGATCGGAGGAGGCCGAACCGAAGCCGGTGCTCGCCGTCATCGACATGACGCTGCCGGATCAGGACGGCGGCCAACTGACTTGCCGGCTCCGCGAGCAGTTGCCGGACCTCAAGGTCGTGATCATGAGCGGCCACGACGAGGACACGATCCGCGCGGGACTCGGCGCCGTCGAGGTCGACGCGATCCTGCCCAAACCGTTTGCCGGCACCGAGTTGGTCGAGCTCGTCGACAGCCTGTTGGCCCGCGCCGGTGACGCGACCGAACCGCGATCGGACGCAGCGCCCCGCCCGGCGAGCCCGGCCCCGGGTTCGCCTGGCGGGGCGCGCGAATAATCCGGGCGGACGCTGAACCCCGCCGCTGGACCGCCGTTCACAGGCGTCATCCACCATCTACATCTGTAGACGAACGATGGCACCCGAAGCGAATCAGCCCACCGAGGCGGAATGGAAGATCCTGAAGATCGTGTTCGCGCACCGAAGCTGCGCGGCGCGCGACGTGATCGCCGATGCGAGCGCCCGGCACGGCTGGTCCGACAGCACGATCAAGACGCTGCTCCGGCGGCTCGTCGACAAGGGCCTGCTCAAGACCCGCGCGGTCGGCAACTCGCTGCTCTACCGCCCCAACCGATCGATTCACAAGGCGCTGCGTGAGTCCGCGGACCAGCTCATGGACCGCGCGGTCGAGGGCACCGTCGGCCCGCTCCTGCAGTACATGGTCAAGCGCAGCAAGCTCAGCCCACAGGACCTCGACGCCCTGCGGGACCTCATCGACCAACGCCGCCGTTCGGAGGACGAGTCGTGATCGGCACCTCGAACGCGGACCTGCTGGGGCACGCCTGGCTGGACTGGATCACGGCGCGCATGGTCGTCAGCGCGCTCGCGCTCACCGTCGTCGTGCTCGTTCTCGGCCTCCTGCGAGCGAGCCGCCGCGGACGCAGCCACGGTTCGGCCCACCTGCCGAGTTGCCTGCTGCTGTTGCCGCTCGTTCTGCTCGTCCTGCCGATCGACCGACTGCTGCCCGCGCCGGCGACGCTGCAGCTACCGTTCGCGAGCTGGGTCGCAGCGGAACCAGAGTCCGTCGCGCAGGCGCCCGCTCTGCCGGAGTCCACGACCGCGAGCAACCCGACGTTCGGCGAGTCGGACACTCCGACGGGCGGTGCCCCGGAGCCGAACGACACGGCACGCCTGCGCACCGAGCCGGTCGTAGTGCCGTGGCGCACGCTCCTCGCGGCGATCTGGCTCGCCGCTCTGTCCGGCCTGTTGGTCCGCCTGATCTACCGCCAGCGCGCGGCGATCGCCGGCCTCGAACGCCGGAGCCGCGAACCCGACGCGGAGCTCGCGGCACGGTTCCGCCTCTTCGTCCGCGAGAGCGGCATCCGACGACCCGTGAACCTACGCTTCGTCGACGGGCTCGAGTCGCCGCTCACGAGCGGCGTGCGCCGCCCGATCGTGTGGGTGCCGAGCGACGCCACCAGAACGATGGCGGGGACCGAACTGCACTTCGTGTTGCGCCACGAACTCGCACACGTGGCGCGCCACGACGTCGCGATCGGCGCGTTCATCGAGGGGCTGCGCTGCGCCTTCTGGTTCTTCCCCGGCTTCTGGCTCGCCGCCGCGCTGCATGCGCGCTGGCGCGAATACGCCTGCGACGAGGCCGCGCTCGCGCGCAGCAACGTCGACCGCGGCGCCCTCGCCGATTCCCTGCTCACCCTGATCGAACGCGCCTGCAACACCCCTACGCCGGCGCTGTCCCACGCGTACCTCCTGTCCGAGAGAACGTTCATGAAGACCCGCCTGCTCCGCATTCTCGACCCGCGCTTCCGCGCGCGGCCCCGCCTGACCGCCGCAGCGGCACCGCTGCTCCTCCTGACCCTGCTCGGGACCGTCACCCTCGCCCAATCCGAAGCCCCCCCGCGGCCCGGCGCGGCCGCCACGGCACCGGCAGCCGACGCCCCGGTCGTGGTGAAGAACCCGACGTCCCGGCAACGGCAAGCGGTCGGCACGGCGTTGACGGAGGGCACACGCTGGCTGCTGCAGAACCAACAGGCAGACGGCGGCTGGGTCGTCGGCCCGGATCCGGCGGGCAAGAACGTCCGCGATCACAACTCGACTTGCGTTACCGCGATGGCGATCCTCGCGCTGCTGCCCGGCCTGCGCACGGAACCGCTCCCGATCGCCAAAGCCGTGCAGCGCGCAGCCGCGTTCCTCGAGACGCAGCAACAGGCCAATGGCCGCATCGGTCCGAACGACCCGATGGCCGCGCACTACGCCCACGCGTTCGCGTTGCGCGCGCTCGCCGCGGTGCAGCTGGAGTGGCCGACGGAGGAACGCCGCAGCCGCATCGAACTCGCGACGGACTACTGCTACTTCGCGCAGAACCCGTACTCCGGGTGGCGCTACGGCGTGCGCGACAACGACAACGACAGCAAGATCACGTCGATGATGCTGCTCGCGCTCGGCGACGCCAGCAAGTGCGGTATCGAGCCGAAAGAGCGCAGCATCACGGTCGCGATGCTGCTGCTCGACGAGCTCACCAACCCGCAGAACGGGCGGGTCGGCTTCGTGAGGCGCGGCGGTCCGATGTCGCGCTTCGTGGCCAAGAAGGCCGACTTCCCGGGCGAGCTGTCGGAGGAACCGACGGCCCTCACGCTCCTGGCGCGGGCGGCTCACGACCAGAGCGCACTCGAGAAGGACACCAACTTGCGTGGCCTCGAACTCGTGGCCGCGTTGCCGCCCGAATGGCACACCGACAAGGGCTCGATCGACCTCGCCTACTGGCACTTCGGTGCCGAGGCCATCGCGCTCGCCGCGGCGGCCGAAACGCCGCAGATCGAACCGGTCACGCTCGAACGCTGGCGCAACGCGCTGCACGAAGCGCTCGTGCCGAACCGCATCACGGCCGATGGCGCCGCGCACTGGCCCGCGATCGACGCCTGGGCCCACCCCGGGATGGAGGTCTACACGACGGCTTCCGCGATGCTCGCGCTGCAGGCGTTGCGGTAGCCTGCCCGCAACCGTTGCCCGGCAGAGCCGATGATCTATGGTCGGGCCATGATCGCCCGCACCCTCGTGGTCTCCCTGCTGCTCGGTCTCGGCGCCTGCGCGCTGACCGACGATCACGCCATGGACCCTGCCGACCCGACCTCGTTGCCGACCCAGGTCGTGGAGTACTCGATCGGAGAGACCCGATTCGAGAGCACGATCGTGCACCACGGCGATCACATGCCGCCGCGGCCCGGCATTCTCATGGTGCCGAACTGGCTCGGCCCGACCGCGGCATCGCTCGAGAAGGCCAAGGCCGTGGCGGCGAACGGCTACGTCGTGATGATGGTCGACATGTACGGCACGGACGTGCGGCCGACCAACGCGGGCGAAGCCAGCGCCGCGGCCGGCGCGGTGCGCGGCGATCGGGCGATGATGCGCGCCCGCGCCAGCAAGGCGCTGAGCATGTTCCGCGAGGCTGGCGCCGAGCTCGGGCTCGACCCGGGCCGGGTCGCGGCCATCGGCTTCTGCTTCGGCGGCGGCACGGTCCTCGAACTCGGCCGCAGCGGTGCGGACCTCGCGGCGATCGTCTCGTTCCACGGCGATCTGATGTCACCGACGCTCGCGAACGACGCGGGCAAGACGAAGGCCCGGGTCCTGGTGTGCCACGGCGCCGACGATCCGTACGTGCCGCAGCAGGACGTCGAGCAGTGGATCAAGGTCTACGCCAAGACGCGCGTCGACTGGCAGCTGCTGCAGTTCGGCGGCACGGTGCACAGCTTCACCGATCCAGCGGCCGCGAGCGAGGGCGCGCGCTTCCATCAGCGCAGCAACGATCGCGCGTTCGCCGCGATGCGATTCCTGCTGGACTCGATCTGGCGCGGCTGAGGCGCGCTACTCGGGCTTCGGTCGGTAGAGGTATTCGATGATCGTCTTCGGCCAACCGCGCTCGACGATGCGCACGCTCGCGCAGCCGCCGTTCTCGGTGTGCACGTAGAAGCGGTCCGCGCCCCGCCTTCTGGCATCGCTGGACCACCGCTGGCCGCCCTCCGGTTCGCCGAGCACCGACAGGTCGTCGAACGCGCGATCGTCGGCGTCGTGGATGCTGCCCGTCGAGCGGAAGTTCAGGACCTGCGATCCGCCAGCTCCCCCGATCAACGTCAGATCGGCGCCGCGCCCGCGACCGAGCGCCAGCCCGGTCGCGAAGGCGATGCCGGTACCGACGGTCAGCGTCGCCCGCCGCAGCTGAACCCCGTCGCCGAACGTGTGAACCCGCGTGGTCGCCGGTTCGGAGACCTCACCGATCGCGGATCGCGCGACGACGCGGACGTCGATGAGCCGATCGGCGAGCGCCGGCCAGCGCGCCGACGTCGTCCTCACGTTCACCGGGTTCATCCCGCTCGCCTCCGCGCGATATTCGACCGCCCCGGGCGCCGGCTGCCACGACACCGTGATGACCCCGTCCTCCATCTCGGCCGTGACCTGCCGTGGCGGCGCCTGCATCGCCCGACGGCCGTCCGCGAGGAACGTGCTGTGCACCCGCATCCCCGCGCGCAGATCGTCATCCGCGATCGGCTCGAGCCAGAGCTTGGCGCAGCGTCCATCCGCGAGTTCGACGGCCAGCACGGTGTTCGCGTCGAGCCGATCGTAGACCGGCGGCATCGGCAGCTCGGGCAGCTTGCTGATCCGCCGATAGTCATGCTCGCCAGCACCGATCCTCGCAACGCCGCCGCCCGGCACGTGGACGCCGTAGAGGAAGAACACCACCTCGGCAGCCGTCGCGGGTTCCGGCCGTTCGCCCGTCAGCCGGAGGCCGCCGATCCGGTCGTAGAACCCCGAGTGGAACTCGGTCACCGCCCGTCGGGCCGGACGCGGCGCGCCGTGAACGATGAACTCGGCGGGCAGTGAGGTCGCGGGCGCCGTCGGTCCATCGCCCGACTCGCCGAAACCGGTGATGCCACGCACGAGCACGCGCCGCGACTGCTCGGGTCCGAGGCCGGGCAGCGCGAACTTCGGCTCGGCCACCACATGTCGCGCAACGGTGGGCGCGCCGGTCTCGGAGTCCTTGCCGTGCACGTCGACGATCCAGCTCGTCGCGGCGTCGGACCACGCCAACGTGAGCTCGTCGCCGTCGAGCCGCCGCGTGAGGTCGACCGGGGCGGGAGCGAAGTGGGCCACCGCGGCCGGAGCGATGACCCAGTCCAAGGCCAGCGGCGCGGCGCTGTAGTGATCGAGGACGGTGACGTTCACCCGAGCGACGCCGCGGTCCGTCACGGCGAAGAAGGGCTCGAGCTTCGCCTGGCGGCGGATCCGAAACCGTTCCTGCTGCCAGCCATCGGCTTTCGGCGAAACGAGGCCGAACTCGGCGAGCTGCAATCCGCGGCGCAACCCTTCGACGAACAACCCGCCGCCATCACGACCGCAGCGCAGGTCCGCGACCAGGTCACCGACACGCGCGCGCGGCAGGATCACGCCGCTGTCGAGATCGACGAACGCGCCGTACGGCACGAGCGACCGGTAGGGCCCGGACTGCGCCGCAGGCTCCTGGGCCGGCAACCGGTGAGTGCCGGTGGCCAGACCGACGAGGCTCGCGGCGACGACGAAACGGATGCGATGCATGCTGACCTCCGACGCCCGAACGACCGGGCCCGTGCGAGGATCGGCAAACGTGCACCGCTTGGGAAGCCCCAATCCCATGGTCGTGACGTTACGCCGACGTGATGGCGGGCTATCGGCCTGACATGGTCCGCCTCCTGTCCGGGGTCACAACCGTGGCCGTCCTCTGCGATCTGCTGGTCGCGCAACCGAGCTTCGATCCGACGGCGAACGTCGTCCTCGACACCGACTTCACGATCGTGACGCCGGCGTTCGGCGCGCCCTACCCCGTGACGGGCGGCGTGTTCGTGTTTCGCGACGTGAACATAGCGCAGGGGATCACCGTGCGCGGGACGGGCAGCAAACCACTGGTGTTTCTCGTCACGGGGAGGATGACGGTGCACGGCGTGCTCGACGTCTCGGGTGGTGACGGTGAGCGAGTCACGACGCTGCAGGCTGCGAACTTCTCGACCGAAGGCGGCGTTGGCGGGCCGAACGGCGGTCGCGGCGGCACGGGCAGCCCCCGGACGACCGGTCGATCGTACGCCGGTCAGAGCGGCAACGGACCGCGCAACCTGCCCGGTGCCGGCGGCTCCGGCGGGATCATTGCGCTCCTGCCAACCCGCCGCGGCTCCGGTGGTGCCGGCGGCGCGTTCGCGACCCAGGGCGACCCGGATTACCCGGCGTCGTGGATCGGTGGCACGGCATTCGTGCAGCAGCTCGGGCTCGGCGGCTTCGGCGGCCTCGGCGTGAGCGGCTCGGCAACCCGCGCCCTCGTCGGCGGCGGCCCCGGCGGCAGCCCGTTCAGCGATGGCGACCCGGACAACGACTTCTTCGGCACCGCCTACGACGTGAACCGCGCGCGCTTGATTCGTGGTGAGCTCCCGCTTCCGACCGGGGGGAGTGGCGGCGGTGGCGGTGGTGATGAGGCGGCATCGCCACTCGGCTCCGGCACGTTCGTGAACGACGCTCGCGGCGGCGGCGGCGGCGGTGGCGGTGGCTGCGTCGTGGTCTACGCGCTCGGCGAGATCGTCGTCAGCGGCGCGATCCAGGCCAACGGCGGCAACGGGGGCGGCGGTGAGATCGCCGGCTCGAGCAGCAACGGCGGTGGCGGCGGCGGCGGCTCCGGCGGCATGATCGTGCTGGCGTCGGAGACCCGCATCGATCTCCACGCGCAAGGCGACCTGTTCTCGAACGACGACTACCAGTTCGCGCTCTCGGCGGACGGCGGCATCAGCCAGACCGGACTGTTCAGCTCGCCGATCGTGACCGGCAAGTATCCCGCGAACGGCGTGGCGATCGGCCCGACGTTCGGCGCGAACTACGACTCCGCGCCGCTCGGTGGCCTGGGCGGCAACGGTGTGATCCAGCTCGCCACCCCACCAGGCGGCAACCTCGACAACACCAACACGGTGCTCGACGACGGCATTCGCATCCTGCGCCTGGGTGTCCCGCTCACGGGCGCCCAGAAGACCCGGGCGCTCGGCTGGCGCGGCTTCCGCGACACGAACGGCGTTCCGGTCGATGACTTCGGCAACCCGACGTCCCAGGACCTCGGCGAAGTGAAGCCCGCGCCGATCCTCATGCCGCTCCTGCGCTGAGCGGCGCCGCGTTCAGCGCGAGTCGAGGAACGCGCGCAGCAGCTCGACGCCGGCCTGATCGATCTCCGAGCTGCCGAGCGGCGGCATCCCGTAGCCGTCGCGGCGCATGATCCGCAGCCACAGATCGCTCGTCGCCGCCGACCCGGCGACGGCGCGCACGCCCGCGCCGCCCGGCACGGGCACGGTCGCGCCGACACCGAACAGGTTCATGGCGCCCTCGGCGACATCGATCGTCAGATCGAGATCGACGGGCGTCGGACCGCCAGGGCGGTGACACTGCGCGCAGTTGACGTCGAGCCACGCGCGCGCGCGATCGTCGAGTGCTGCCGCGCTGTCGTGCGGATCGACGAACGCCGGGTAACTCGCGGCCGACAGAAGGGGGGTCGTGAACAGCCCGAGGTGGTTCCACGTTCGCAGCTGGTTGTCGGTGCGCAACGGGAACGCGAAGTCGCGGTTGATCTGCCGCGTGCGCACACCGAGCACGTGCCCGGCCGCGGCGGTGTGGCACGACAGACAGCTCGCGCGGCTCGGGAACTGCCACGTCTGCTGCCGCGTCGCCCCGCCGGCGTCGGTCACGGTGAACGTCATCGAGTCGCCGGCGTCCGCGACGAGATCGGCGTCGGTCCCGGCCGCGTTCCAGCGATACGTGTAGCCGACCCACCCGCTCTCCTGGTGCAGTAACACCCGGGTCTCGAGCCGCAGGCGCGACACGGGCAGCGGCGTGGGCGCGATCTCGAAGTGTTTGACGAGCACCGTGCCGACCGGGAACTGCCACGACCCCGTCGCATCGAACGCCATCCGCGCACTGCCGGGCAGCGCGAGCCAGCGGCGCTTCTCGGCGCCGTCCGACCAGAACGGCGCGTTGACGTCGTACTCGAGCACACCCGGCGCGGGGGCGAGCGCCGCGACGTCGTCGAACAGTCCGGTCGCGGACAACGTCGTCGGGATCTCGGTGACGGTCGGTGTCGTCGCGTCCGCCTGCAACTTGCGGATGCGACCGTCGAAGCAGCAGACGTAGAGCTCACCGGCCTCGTCCTCGCCGAACGAGCTCGGCTGCGTCACCGTCGCGATGTGAACGTTGCTGACCGCCTGCGTGCCGTCGTAGACGAGCGCCCACACGCGCCCGCTGCCGAAGTCGGCATACACGTAGGCTCCGGCCAGCGTCGGCACGGCGGTGCCGCGATAGACGTAGCCGCCCGTGACGCTCGAACCCGACTCGCGGCCGTAGTCGTGCACCGGGTCGATGAACGACGCAGCGCTGAGGTTGTCGGGGTTGATGTTCTCGCGCCGCCCCTCGAACACGCGCCAGCCGTAGTTGCCGCCGCGCACGATGACGTCGATCTCCTCGCGCGCGCCCTGCCCGACGTCGCCGACCCAGAGCCGCCCGGAGTCGCGGTCGAAGCTCATGCGCCACGGGTTGCGCAGGCCGTAGGCCCAGATCTCCGGGCGTTCGCCGTTGGTCCCGCCGACGAACGGATTGTCCGCGGGCACGCTGCCGTCGTCGTTCAACCGCAGGATGTTGCCGAGCAGCGTCGTGAGGTTCTGCCCGTTGTCGTGCGGGTCGTCACCCGCCCCGCCGTCACCGCACGCGACGTAGAGCTTGCCGTCGGGGCCGAACGCGAGCGCACCCGAGTTGTGGTTGCCGAACGGCTGCGCCACCTCGAGCAACACGACCTCGCTGCCCGGGTCGGCCGCGTTGGGGTCGCCGCTGCTCACGGTGAAGCGCGACAGGACGGAACGGCGCGGCGCGTCCGCGGTGTAGTAGACGTAGAACCACCCGTTCGTCGCGTAGTCGGGGTGGAACGTGAACCCGAGCAACCCCTCCTCGCCGCCGTAGCGCACCTGCGACTGGATGTCGAGGTAGTCCGACATGGCCGCTGCCGTGACGTTCGGGTCGTTGGCGAAGACGCGGATGCGGCCGCGCTGCTCCACCACCGCGATGCGGTCGGTGCCATCGGGTGGCGCGGTGAGCGCGACGGGCGCGTCGAAGAGCAGGCCGGGGAACGCCACGTCGAAGTCGACCGGGATCGGCGACGGCAGGCCGGTGGGGAACGGCAGCGGCGCGACCTCCGTGCGCTGCGCGATCCCGTAGTCGGTCGCGGGGCCCGATCCCGAACACGCGGTGAGAACGCCGATCCCACCCGCGAGTGCGACGGACCGCAGCCCGCCACCGCGGCGCCCGATGGTGTTGTCGTCCTGCGAGGCCATGACCTTCGCAAGGTATCGAAACGACGGTCCGCCGACCGACCGCGACCGCCCGGGCAGATCCGGGCGAGTCGGGCGCTCCCCCCGGTGGCGCCGGCGACTCTGTGATCTCGTCCGGGATCGGGATTCGGGTCAACCCGCAGGGCCTGTTTCCCTTCCCGGTGACCTCGCCAACCCCTTGCAGCTACACTCCTAGCAGCAGCACGCCGACCCGCGTTGCGAGCCGATCGGGGGCCCCGGAGCCCGTGCGGCGGGCCGTCGCCCGCCTTGACGGTCCGCAGCCCGCACGCGACGATCGCCGATTCCGGAAGAAAACCGTTCTACCCCGCGTTTTCTGCCGCCCCAGCACTGCCATGAGAACCCTTCCCTCCGCCCCGTCCGGGGCCGCCCTCTCGCGGGCCATCGTCACCTCCTCGCTGACCCTGACCCTCGCGATCTCCGGGATCGGGATCTCCGAGATCCGCGCGCAAGCGGGATCCGAGCAACCCGGCCGTTCGCAGAACGAGTATCAGAACGCCATCGCCGACCCGGCCCGGCAGTTCGCGGCGAAGTACGAGGCCGAGAGCGCGGCGTTCCAGCGCTTCCTGGTGCAGCACCCGGGCAACTGGCAGACCCGCTGGAGCACCGCGACCGGCACCCCGCAACACATCTACGGTCCGGGCCTCACGGTCGACACGTGGCTCGAGGACTCGATGAGCGAAGCCCGGCGACACGCGCTGCTCCTGCTCGAGCGGCAGTCGGAACTGCTCGGCCTCGGGCTCTGTGAGTTTCGCGAAGCGATCGCCCAACCGATCGGCAACAACTACAGCTTCGTCTTCGATCAGTACTACCGCGGCCTGCCGGTCCTGAACGGTCGCGCCGACGTGCGCGTGCACCGCGTCGGTCAGGTGTCGATGTTCGGCAGCCTGGCGATCCAGATCCCGGCCGATCTGCCGACCGTGCCGGCGATCGCCGAGCTCGAAGCGAAGCGCATCGCGTGGTCGCAGATCGAGACGATCCCGACGGCGGAACAGCCCGGCAAGCCGCGCGCACCGCGCCTCGTGATCTGGGCGGACATGCACGCACCGAAGCTCGCGACGCCGCACCTCGCGTGGGAGATCCCGGTCAGCGCGATCGACGCCACCGGTCAGGGCAAGGCCGGCCGCTACTACGTCTCGGCGGTGAACGGCGACGTCCTGCACTTCCGCAACGACAAGCACGAGTGCGGCTTCGGCTGCTCGAACCGTGAGGTCGACACCGATGCGGCGGCGACGCGCCTCGGCATGGCCGGCATGCTGCGGCGCCCGGGCGCTGACAAGGCCCCCGTTGTTGCACCGATCGCGGCCCCGATCGCGAGCGGCGGCGACGACGACCAGCCGAGCGCGGCGGCAACGGCGAACGCGTCGATGCCGATCGCGACGGGCATCGTGCGGGCGTGGGTCCGGCTCGGGAAGGGCGCGCTCGACCCGCTCATCAACGTCCCGCTGCCGAACGTCGAGGTCGACGTCCCCGGCGTCGGCACCGTGGTCACCGACAACCAGGGGATGTTCACCGTCAACATCCAGAACAACGTCAACGTGACCGTCGACCTCGACGGCGTCCACTGCCAGCTGATCCAGGGCCCCAACGCGCCGACGGCGCAGAACCCGCTCGTCCCGGGCCTCACGACGACGTTCCAGATCCTGTGGCAGACCGCGACGCCGGACTTCGCGGCGCACACCAACGTCTACTACTTCACCAACGAGGTCAACGAATGGGCCCGCGCGACGCTCGGCAACACGAGCCAGCTCGCGTCCCTCGACGGGATCCAGTCGCGCGTGAATCTCAACTTCACGTGCAACGCGTACTACCTCAACAACACGATGAACTTCTACCAGGCCGGCGGCGGCTGCCGGAACTCGGCCTATTCGTCGGTCGTGGCCCACGAGTGGGGTCACGGACTCGATGACCGCTACGGCGGCATCTCGCAGACCAACGGTCTGAGCGAGGGCTGGGCCGACATCTGCGGGATGTACCTGCTCGACGACGCGATCATCGGCCAGGACTTCCTCTCGGCCGGCGGCTACCTCCGGGCGGGCACCAACACGCGGCAGTACCCGAACGGCAGCGGCGTGCACAGCCAGGGCGAGTCGTTCATGGGCTTCGCGTGGAAGCTTCGCGACCGCCTCGCGCAGACGCTGTCGAGCCGGTCGCAGGCGATCCAGATCACGAACCGGATCGTGCTCGGCAGCATCGCGGCGAACGCGCAGGATCAGCCGAGCGCGGTCCTCGAGATCTTCCTCGCGGACGACAACGACGCCAACCTGCTGAACGGCACCCCGCACAGCAACGAGCTCACCTATGCCGCGCTGCGGCACTCGATCCCCTACCCGAACACGGGGCTGGCCGTCACGAACGACTCCTGCGCGACGGCGATCCCGCTGCTCAACGGCGTCCACGGCCCGTTCACCTGTCAGGGCGCGTCGACCTCGGCGCCGGCCTGGCCGTGCGGCAACGGTGCCAACGACGTGTGGTTCTCCTACAACGTGACCAACTTCGGCACGCTCGACGTCGACACGTGCTTCCTCGCGGCGTTCGACACGGTGATCGAGGTGTTCTCGGGCAGCTGCGGCAACCTCACGAGCGTCGGCTGCAATGACGACGCCTGCGGCACGCAGTCGTCGCTCTCGATCCCGGTCTCGCCCGGCACCTACTACATCCGCGTCGGCAGCAACGGCGCGCCGGGCGGCTTCAACCTCGACATCGAGGGGCCGAGCGGCAACCCGGCCGGGGCGATCGTGTTCGGCGACGGCTGCTACCGCCAGAGCAAGGCGTTCTACGAGTTCTTCAACAGCACCTCGAACTTCGACCTCGACAACCAGGCGTTCCAGCTCATCAGCCTCGGCAACGCCTACTTCGGCCTGACGGGCGGTTCGTTCGTGGCCCCGACGGCCAGCGCGACGACGCTGGCTCTGCAGGACGACGACGCGGTCACGGTCAACCTGACGACGCCGTTCAACTACCCGGGCGGCACGACGTCGACGCTCGAGGTCTGCTCGAACGGCTTCGTCTCGGTCGCGGCCGGCAACGGCACCTCGCCGCTGATCTCGCCCACCGACTGGCTCAACGGCACGGTCGCGCGCTGGGGTTGCTGGCACGACTTCGATCCGTCGGCCTCCGGCGGCGGTTCGGTGCTGTTCGAGGAGATCGGCGGCATCGCCCACATCACGTGGGACGGGGTCTACTCCGCTGGCACGACGACGCCGCGCACGTTCCAGCTGCAGTTCGACCCGCAGAGCGGCACCGTCACCTACGCGTGGCAGACGATGTCGGGCGTGGGCACCTCGGTGCTCGTCGGCTACTCGCACGTGGCGCCCAACTTCGACGCCGGCAACCTCGACCTCACGGCCGAGCTCGCGGGCGCCGGGTTCTCGACCGCCGCGCAGAACAAGCTCGGTCTGACGCTCACCGCGACGCCGCCGGTTCTCGGCGGCAGCTCGGTGATGACGACGACCGAGTTCCCGCAGGGCTCCGGCCTCGGGTTCCAGCTGCTCGGCTTCCAGCAGTTCAGTCCGGGGATCGAGCTGTCGTCGTTCGGCATGCCGGGCTGCCACCAGTTCGTCAGCAACAACGCGACGGTCATCCTCGTGCCGAGCGGCGGTCAGGGCATCTACACGGGCCCGATCCCGAACGACACCAACCTCATGGGCGTGCGCTTCAACGCGCAGTCGGCCGCGCTCGCGCCGTCGCTCAACGCGCTCGGGCTGGTGACCTCGAACGGCGTCCAGCTCCTCATCGGCACCTGAGTTCGACGCGCCGTCAGGCCGACTCGTAGCCGTAGCGCGCGAGTTCGGCCGCGAGCCCGGCCGTCGCCTGCGTCTGTTGCTCGGCCGACAGGTCGCGGCGCCAGCGCCCGATGCTCGCCGTCGGGCTTGCGCTCGTGCCGTGATTGGCGAAGAGCCGCTGCGACTCGCCGTCGAGGAACTCGCGCACGCCGCCGTCGACGTCGAGCTCGAGGAACGCGAACAGCTCCGCGACCCGGCGCTCCGGATCCTCCAGCAGGTCCTCGTAGCGCAACAGCAGGCTCCGCCGATCCCGCAGGATGTCGCCGGTCTTGCCGAGGAACTCCGCCATGTGCGACACGCGCGTGTCGAACGTGGCGCTGTCCCAGAGCATCTTGTGTTTCTGCGAGAACGCGAACGTCGACGCGATCACGTCGCGCGGATCACGCACGAGGTGCACGAACACCGCCTCGTCGAACCACTCCGCCGCGAAGCGCAGATCGTTCACCGACATCACCTTGTCGCCGTAGAACGCACAGTCGTCGCCATCGATCGGCGATCCCGCGCGCCGATAGAACCGGGTCACGAACAGACGCATCACGGACAGGTGCGAGCGCGCGATCGCCTCCGTGTACTTCTCGGGCAGGATGCCGGGCGTCGCGAAGCCCTCGCCGTCCTCGATCTGCTGGCTCGAAGGCGTGCTCGCGAGCAGGAACGTCTTGCGCAGGTAGGTCACCCACGCCGCCTCGTTCGTCATCTGGATGCGACCGTGGCCGCCGAGCAGCGCGACGACGAAGGTCGACCCCGAACGGGGACCGCAGACGACGAAAACGGGCCGAGACATGAAGTTCGGGAGCTTACGGAGGATGCTGCGTCGTGGAAACCGTGCCGGCTTTCCGCCTGACATCGCGGTCGCAACGCGACTCTCACCTGCAGCGGACCTCCACCATGCCAAGCGTCCTCCAACTGCTCGCGAGCGGCCTCTCCCTGGCAACCCTCGTCGTCGCCCAATCGGACACCGCAACCAGCCCTGACGGCCTGCCGATCGTCGTGCGTCCCGAGCCCGGCTGGCACGCCTCGCCGATGCGATCGTTCTCCGACGGGGTGACGGCCGACGGCCAGGGCCGGCTGTATGCGCTGGTCCACGAACGTCGGGGTGACGACCAGACGACCCGGCGGCTGACGATCCATCGCTCCACCGACCGCGGGCAGACGTGGCGTCGCATCGGCCGGACGCCGCTGCGCGAGTCCGTCTGGGGCGCGGCCGCGGGCAGTCCTGACTCCGCCGTTCTGCACGTCGCCTGGGCCGCCAAGGTCGACAACGACGACGTTCATAGCGCCGTCCACCAGCGCTTCGATACCGGGCAGGATCGCTGGCTCGGCGAGCCGACGATTCTGCAGCGCGGCCGCGGCGCCGAGGACCAGTTCGGGGTCTCCGATCTCGGCATCGACGCGGCCAGCCGCGTCAACATCCTCGTCACGACCCACCGGCGTCCACGACAGCCGCCGTGGCCGAGCGGCTGGAGCACGGGGTTGTTCATCCATGATCCGAACGCAGCCGATGAGCCCTGGCGCGGTCCGTTCCCGATCAACAGCTCCAACTTCGCGGTCTACTCCAACCTGCAGCTGTTCGACGGCCGGGCTCACACGAGCTACCGCACGTCACCGAGTCATTCGCTGATCGGCTATCGCAGCTTCCGCCTCGCCGACCGCACGTTCGATCAGAAGCAGCACGTCGAGGTCAGCGTCAAGCCGGCGAGCGGGCGTTACGTCTCGAACGCGAGCTCGATGCTCGTCGACCCGTTCGGCGCGATCACCGTCGTCTATCCGGCAGCGGCGCAGGGCCGAACCGGCAAGGGCGCCTTGATGTTCGCGCACTCGACCGACGGCAAGGTGTGGCAGAACGGCGTGCTCGCGGAGGACCCGGAACTCGTCGCCGGCAACATCGCCCACGAGCACTTCGCGCTCGCACAGGGCCCGGGTCGCCAGGCGATCGCGATCTACAGCAAGGAGAGCGAGAGCAATCGCGTGCTCTACCGCCGCATCCTCGACGGCGGGCGACCGATGACGACGGCGCAGGTGATCGCCCGGTCGGACACGCCGGGCGCCTACACGCGAGTATCTGCGCAACGTGACCCGCGCCTCGACAGCCCGGTGCAGGCCCTGGTCGTCGGTGCCGGGGCGGCAGGGCAGCTCGGCGTGCGCGCGGTGCTCGCGCCGCGCGCCCGGCCCGTGCGCTGGCGCTGACCGGCCGTTCTGCCAGTGCCATCGGTTCTGGCATCGCGGCTCAAGGCCGCGTCGCGGAACGTCGATCGTGACATCCGGAGGAGCACGGCGCCCGACCGGGCCCTGCGCCGCCCCATGACAGCGATCGTAACGAGCGCGGAACGTCCCGCCGCCGCGGCAGGCGCCGGGTCGGACTACGAGGCCGGGTGCCTGACGGCTCCGGCCGTTCCCGGCGCATCGGTTCCGCATCGCTGCACCCACACCGAGATCGGCCGCGACAGCCACGTCGCGGCGGTGATCACGGCCGGCGACGATCCGAACGCCACCGACGCGGTCCTGCGCTTCCTCGACTCGAGGGTCTGCACCGACCCCGCCGAGTTGCTCGCGCAGGTGCTCGACGCCGAACTCGTCGCCCCGTCGGGCGCGAAGCCGAGCGGCGTCGCGCTCGCGCGATTCGGGGTCGACCACAGCGTGTTCGCCACGGTCGGCAACGCGATGTGCGCGGCCCACACCGAACTCGGGCAGCCCCTGCTCACCCTGCAAGGCGACAACGGCATGAGCGTCCAGAGCGCCAGGGTCGAGAACCGAAGCCACCTCGCCAACACCGCGATCCTCACGAGCTCCGGCCTCGCTTCACCGCCGTGGCCGTGCTCGGGCGACCTGTCGGCGACGGGGTCGCCGTTCGAGATCGCGCGCGACCTGCTCGACCATCACCGGGCGCCGAGCCGCGACGCCCTCGTGCTCGTTCATCGTTGGAGCAGCTGAGGGTCGCCGGACGACTTTAGCGACGGTCACAAGGTGCTCGCGGTAAGGTCGCGACCATGGCCAAACCGCGCCGCCGACGCCGCGCCCTGATCGTTGGCGCAATCGTGGCCACGCTCGCGTTCGTGATCTGGATCTTCCTCGGCTGGTTGACGGTCGCCGTCGCGACCGCGCCGCGACCAGGAACGATACCGCCGCGCACCGAGCTGGCCGGCCACCCCGTCGAGTCGGTCGAAGCGGCGACCGCGGACGGCCTCACGGTCCGCGGTTGGCTCGTCAAGGCCTCATCGCGTCGGGTCGTCGTGTTGCTCGCCGGGATCCGCGGCAACCGCATGTCCATGACCGCACTCGCCGAGCACTACGCGGAACGGAACTGGGCCGTGCTCATGCCCGATCTGCGCGGCACGGGCGCGAGCGACGGCGACCGCATCCTGCTCGGCTACGGCGAGCGACTCGACGTCATCGCGTGGTTCGATTGGGCGACCGCGCGCGGCTTCGAACGGATCGGGGCGCACGGTCATTCCCTCGGCGCCGCCGCGATCGGCTACGCGCTGCCGGACATCGGCGAGCGCTGCGCGTTCGTGGTGCTCGACAGTTGTTACGACGACCTGCGGCACGCGCTGCACAACCGGCTGCCGTGGCTGCCGTTGCCCGATGTCGCGCTGCTGCCGGTGGAGTGGTTCGGCGCCGCGATGCTCGGCGCGCCCGTCGCGGACCTGCGGCCCGTCGATCGACTCGCCGACCTGCGGGCGCCGCTACTGATCGTCGCCGGCGATGCCGACCCGAAGGTGCGCATGGCCGAGACCAGCGCGCTCATCGCCGCCAGCCGCAGCCCCGACACGCATACTCTCATCCTGCCGGGCGGCCGGCACGAGGACCTATGGCGGCGGTTTCGAGAGCCCTACAGCCGGGCGCTCGCGCCGCTGCTGCGTTGACGATCAGCGCAGATCGCGGCGGGCGAGCAGCACGGTGAGGCCACCGGCGACGAGCGGCACGGGCCAGAGCGCGATCCCGTCGCCATCAACGGTCCTCGCGGTCGCGAGGTCGACGAGCCAGCCGACGAGCGGCGCGAACGCGGCGACGACGAGCGACTTCGCCTGCGACTCGACGCTGAGGATCGTGCTGCCGCGGGCGGCCGTCGCATGCGCGTCGAAGCGCGCGACCTGGATCGGGCGCCAGAGGTTCTGCCCGACGGCGAGCAGCACGAAGAGCGCGGCAGCGGGCCACATGAGTTCGCAGAACAACAGGGCGGCGAGCGCCGCGTAGGCCCCCACGAAACCGAGCGTGAGCCAACGGACCGCGCGATCGGCGCCGCCGGCGCGGACCTCGAACCGATGTGCCCGGCGGGACGCAACGCCGGCGAGCAGGAACAGCACCGCCGCGACGACGCCGACGACGAGCCCCGACCGCTGCTCGACGCTCACGCCGGAGAACACGGGCAGCAGGGCGGCGAGACTGAACAACACGGGCTGCACGTAGTCCTTGGCGACCGTGTAGCCGCCCTGGATGCCGGCGCTGCCCCCCACGAGCGCGCGCAGCCGCCCGCTCTCACGAACCTCGCGCAGAGCCGCGACGAGGTTGCCCCACACCCGCGGCCGTTCACCCGCGATCGATCGGATCTCGGCATCCAGGCTCGCGGGATAGGTCGCGAGGTTCACGAGGTTGACCGCAGCCGGCACTGCGCTCGCGTAGAACACGGTCTCGAACCCGAACCCCGCGAACACGACCGCGCCGCCGAGCAAGGCGGAGCACGCCGAACCGATCTTCGACCACGACCGCGTGTAGCCGTACACGGCGGTCTTCTCGCCGACCCGGTCCTGCTGGCGCAGCCACGCGAAGATCAGCGCCTTGTGGGTGCCGGTGCGAAACGCGTCACCGGCACCGGCGAGCACCATCCCGCCGGCCAGCGCCCACCAGTTCTCGGAGAAGCCGAGCACGACGTAGCCGACGACGTAGGCCGCCATGCTGAAGACCATGCAGCGCCGCCGCCCCACCGCATCGGCGAGCGCGCCCGACGGCACCTCGAGCACGTTCAGCGTCATCTCCCGCACGAGCACGAGCGTCCCGATCGCGAAGAAGTCGAGGCCGCGATCGAGCAACGCGAGCACGAGGAACGCCTCGAACAGGCGCAGGTTCTTCAGGAATCCGTAGAGGCTGAACCGGAACAGCATGACGCGACCCATCGGGTCATAGCAGGTTCGCCGTTCCGCCACGACGATCCGGTATCGTCCTCGCCATGGCGCCCCTCCTCGCCCTCGCTCTCACGCTGCTGCCCCAGGACCCGGGCGCCGGACCGCCCGAGGTCACGACGACCGAGGTCGCACCGCCCGCTCACGGCAACGGCGTCAAGATCGGTGAGGTCACCGCGACCAGCGCCGTGCTCTGGACCCGGCTCACCCGGTTCGCCGACGCACTGCACCGCGTCGACGAGTGGGACCCGGCGCGCCCGCACTGGCAGGTGCCCGGCATCGCCGGCGAGGTCCGCTTCGTCTACTGGCGAACGGACGCTCCGAACCAGCGCTTCGCGTCGCCGTGGACGGCGGTCGACGCGAGCACCGACTTCTGCCACCAGCATCGGTTCGACCGCCTGCAGCCGGCGACGCGCTACGAGTTCCAGGCGCTCGGTCGCACGACCGGCAGCGCAACCGCCGTGTTCGACGGCTCGTTCACGACTGCGCCTGCACGCGACGCGGACGCCGCGATCACGTTCGTGATCTCGACGTGCCAGGACTTCCCGCGCCGCGACGACAAGGCCAACGGGCACCGGATCTACCGGTCGATGCTCGCGCTCGAGCCCGCGTTCTTCGTGCAGACCGGCGACACGCTCTACTACGACAAGCCGAAGCCGTTCGCGAAGGACCAGCGCACCGCGCGCTACAAGTGGAACCGGCTCTATGCACTGCCGTTCTTGCGAACGTTCCACGCGCGCGTGCCGTCGAACTGGATGCACGACGATCACGACGTGCTGAAGAACGACTGCTGGCCCGGCCAGCGCTACGGCGATCTCACGTGGGCGCAGGGGCTGCAGATCTGGCGCGAGCAGGTGCCGCAGTCCGAGCTGCCCTACCGCACGTTCCGTTGGGGCCGGCACGTGCAGATCTGGCTGCCGGAAGGCCGCGAGTTCCGCTCGCCGAACCGCATGCCCGACGGGCCCGACAAGTCGATCCTCGGCCAGGAGCAGTGGAACTGGCTCGCGGAGTCGCTGCGCGCGTCCGACGCGACGCACAAGTTCTACGTGTCCGCGACGCCGGTCGTCGGGCCGGACCGCAAGGGCAAGAACGACAACCACGCCAACTCCGGCTTCGCGCACGAGGGTCAGAAGCTGCGCGAGCTGCTCGCGACCATCCCTGGCCTCGTCGTGATCAACGGCGACCGGCACTGGCAGTATCACTCCGTGGACGAGGTGACCGGCCTCGTGGAGTTCGGGTGCGGCCCCGCCTCGGATCGACACGCCGGCGGCTGGCGCAAGGACCTGCAGCCCGAGTGGCAGCGCTTCCTGCGCATCCGCGGCGGCTTCCTCTCGGTGCACTGCGACGCCGAACGCGCCGAGGTCCGGCACCACGCGGTCGACGGCGAGATCGTGAACCGCGTCACACTGCCATCGCGCCGGTGACGCCATGACGGCCCACGGCTTCGAGATCCCGGCAGCCGCCGTGCCTCAGAAGCTCTCGGCGGGCTGGCTCTGGTGGCTGATCGCCATCACCTCGATCCCGATCGGCGCCTACGCAATCGCGCTGCAGGACGCGCGCGACGTGCAGAACGCCGTTCCCGGGCTGCCGTGGCTCGACGAGGTGCACTTCGTCGCGGGCGGGATCGCGCTCGCGGTCGGCCCGTTCGGGTTCCGTCGCGACCTGCTCGCCCGGGCGCGAGCATGGCATCGCAAGCTCGGCTGGATCTACGTTCTCGGCGTCACGACCTCCGGCCTCGCGGCGCTCGCGATGGCGTGCTTCTCGATGCACGGACTCGCCACTCACCTCGGCTTCGGCGTGCTCGCCGTGCTGTGGCTCTCGACGACGACGCTCGGCGTGCGTGCGATCCAGCGCCGCGACGTCGCGCGCCATCGACGCTTCATGGTGCTGAGCTTCGCGCTGTGCTACGCCGCCGTCACCCTGCGCGTCCAGCTCGGTCCGCTCGCCATGAGCCTGCAGTCGTTCGAGGCCGGCTATCGCATCGTGTCGTGGTCGTGCTGGGTGCCGAACCTGCTCGTGGCCTACTGGTGGCTGAGCCGCACGACGCTCGCGGGCACGAAGCGACCAGCCGCCCCGAAGAACTGACGCGATCGAGTGACTCACTCGAGCGAACGGCGAAGCTCGTCGTAGACCGCGACCCCCGCGTGCTTCTCGAGCACTTTGCGCAGGCAGGTGCGCATGCTGCGCTGGCGTGACTCGGACGCGTCCGTGTCGCGCACGAACGCCCGCAAGGTCGCGGCCGCCGCTTCGCTGCGCTGGGCCGCGACGGCCGCGAACCACTGGCGCATCCGGTGCCCGGTGTCCCGCCGCAGCTGCCGATGCGCCTTCGGCGCGATCGCGGCGAGCAGCGGCATGAGCGCCGGGTCCGGCCGCACCTCGGCGGCCCACAGCACGAAGTGCAGCTCCTTCAGGCCACGGTCGGCCTGCAGACGTTCGCGCAGCAGCGCGAGGTCCGCGGGTCGGCCGTAGCGCATCAGCGCGATGAGCGCTTCGTCGTCGCCGCCGCGCGCGAGCCGTTCGATCACCGGCAGGAGATCCTTCGCGAACTTCTCGGAGCGCAGCGCCCGACCGCGCGCATCGAGCGCGGGCGCCGTTTCGTCGCGGACGAGCCGGGCGTGGAGCGCGCGCTGGTCGGCGACGGGCAATACGGGCGCGGCCAGCTCGAGCAGAACGTCGGTGGCGTAGCGCTCGGCGCGCATGCAGCCGCGCATCGTCGTGACCTTGCTGCGGTCGCCGAGTTGCGGCAACAGGAGCGGCCCGAGCGCAACGTCCGGGTGCTTCTCGACCAGCGCCCGAAACGCGTAGCACCGCAGCATCGGCGAATCATCACCTACCCACACGATGAGCTCGGCCGCGGTGGCCGCATCCCGCAGGCGTTCGTAGGCGCGATACGCGGCGCTCTTGATCCCGGCGTAGCCGATCGCCTCGTCGTCGAGGCTCGGCGCCTTCCGCAGATCAGTCGCAGCTGCCGCCGCCGCGTCACCCGTCTGGGCCGGCAGGACCGACAGCCCAGCCGGTATCATAACGACGAGAACGCGCCCGACTCGAAGCATGGCCATGCCCGACTGGACGCCGATCCGCGCAACGGGTTCCCGGGATCCGTCGATCGTGACGGTCCGGGTCTATCTCCGCAGCTTCAGCGCGGCCTCGCCGAACGCCTCACCGATCTGCATCAAAGTCTTGGCCGCGCCGAGGTAGTGGTAGCCCGCGTTGGACGCGCCGCGCCGCCAGATCGCTTCGCGCTCCGCGCCGACCACCTCGTTGCGGTAGTCGGCGAGCCACTTCTTCTGCTGCGCTGGCGTCATCGAGCCGTCGGCGTTCGGGCCGTCCTTGGCTTGCCGCTTCAGCTTGCGGCTCATGCCCTGCACCTTGCCCTGCAGTTCGGCGATCTCCTGCAGCTTGGCATCCCAGAATGGCGCGGTGCGCACCGCGGCAACGGTCCCGGCGAACTCGGGCAACCGCGCCGGGGCGGCCATCGCCTCGCGAAAGCTGCCATGCACGGGCGTATAGCGTTCCCCCGGCTTCAGCTTGCCGTTGACGCCCATCACGCCGATCACGAACGGCAGCTCCGGGACGCCGAGGTCCTTGCGCACGTCGCGGATGAAGTGCGCCATGACCTCGGAGTAGGCGTCGTAGCCGCCCGGCTTGCCGCGGTTCGGATACGTGCCGCGATCGACCATGTCGTTCCAGCCCTGGAACCACACGAACCCCGCGATCTCGAACCCGGCCTCGGGGTCGTATTTCGGACACACCTTGCCCGGATCCGCGAGCACGGCGCGCACGTGCTCGATCATCTTCCGATAGTAGACGCCGGTCGCCGCGCGCCGCTTCGCCGCTGCCGACTCCCACTTGCCCTGAGCCTCGAGCCGCTCGCGTTGCGCGGCGTCGAACACGTACGGTCCGGCCGACGGCGGGCGGAAGTCGGTGTTGAGCGATTTGCCGCCCCACGCCGTCTTGATGAGCAGCACCGGGTCGTCCGTCGCGTCGCCGACCGTGACGCCGAACGCGAGCTCCGGCCCGATCTTCTCGCCGGGCTCGGTCGCCTGACTGCGCGCGCCGTAGCCGAACGTGAGCGGACCGGCGCCGACGCCATCACCGCCGCGACCGCCCGTGAGATAGGAGATCCAGACGTCGTCACGCACGACGGGTTTGCCGTTCGGCCGCAGCCGCTCGAGCAACGGCGCCGTCGCCGGATCGTCGGCGAGGTAGTCCAGCGTCGAGGTCTTGGCGTGACCCTGCATGTTGGACTGCCCCGCGAGGATGTAGACCTGCAGCTTCTGGGCTGCGGCCGGAGAGGACGAGGCCAGCGCGACGGTGACCGCGGCGGCGAACGAGACAGCGAGACGAGGGTTCATGGCGGTTCCTGAGGCCACCGCATGTTAGCCGCGGCTGACGCTCGCCCCGTTGCTGGATTCGAATCGCCGTTGGCCTCGCGGAATCAGCTCCGCCGCTCGCGTCGCCGCATGCCGATCACGTAGCCGCCCACCGAGACGTCGACCGAGAGGATTTCGGTGTCGGTGTGGTAGCGCCATACCGGCGCCCCGGTCTGGCTCATCTCGACCTCCGTCGGGCGCCCGAACCGACGCAACTGGGCAACATCGGTCGCGAGGGCGCATTTCCGCGAGTCGATCCCCAGCGGTCGGCCCGATGGCACGGGCGTCGACCACCCGACGTTCCGCAGAACTCGCCGGCTCGAGGCCTCAGTTGTCCGTGATCGTCAACCGCTGCCAGCTCGGCAGCGACCAGGCGCCGTTGGCGTTGACGACGAGCGGGGCGAACC
The DNA here is from genome assembly GCA_965228735.1 of Planctomycetota bacterium. Taxonomy (GTDB): domain Bacteria; phylum Planctomycetota; class UBA1135; order UBA1135; family UBA2386; genus JAGQRA01. Next base: position 6,903,684 of record OZ245838.1, on the reverse strand, counting down.
AGTTGCGCGCCACGGGGTCGAGCGCGTAGGGATCGATCGCCGTCTGGCCATCTGGCACGCCGCCGAGGGTCACGAGCTCGACGCCCGGCACGTAGACCGAACCGTGGAGCAGCGCCAGCGTGGTCAGCGCGTTCGCCTCGACCGCGGTCTCCCACACGAGCTCGCCCGTGCTCTGGTCGAGGGCCGGGAACAGCGGCGCCTCGATGTAGGAGATGTTGCTCGAGCTCGGGCCCGGCTGGACGGGATCGGAGCTGAACAGCAGCAGCAGTCGGGCCCCCTGACGGATGTCATCGCCGCTGACGCGGAAACGGCGCGGTGGCTCGTGATGGAACTCACCGTTGGCGTTGACCGTGAGGCCGAACCGCGGTGTCCCGGTATCGTCGAGGAGGCCCGCCTGCAGCTGGCGCTGCGCGCGCGGGAACGCCGGGTCGGGGTTGCCGTTGGGCCAGTTGACCCATGTGCCGCCCTGGTTCGCGACGGTAAGCCACTGGAAGTCGTCCGGGCCCGTGCCGCGGTTCCAGTTCTTGTAGACCGACGCGACCTCACGCCACTGCGTCGCCGGGCGCATCGCTTCGAGAACGACGTTGCTCGCGGCCGGCCCCGTCAACGCGGCCCAGTCGCCCGTGCCGGCAGGGTCGGCGATGCGGCGGCCGCTGCCGACCGGCACGGCCTGGAACACCGCGGTCGCGTTCTGCAGCAGCGTGGCGCGCGTGACGAGCGGCCCGACGCCCGCCGTGGCCTCGCGGTAACGTGGAGTCACGGGCGCCGTGCTCGACGCGAGCACGTCGAGGTAATAGCCGCGCAACACCGGGGGCGAGCCGTCGACGACGTGCACGACGACGTCGCAGTTGGCCTCGAACGCCTGCGCTTCCATGAGGTCGACGGACGCGGTCACGCCGGCGCCGTTGTCGAACGTCTCGACGAGGCCGATGACCGGCGCCGTGCCGCTGTCGAGCTCGCGCAGGAAGGTCACGAGGTCCGTCAGCCGCGCGAGTTCCTCGGTGTCGTTGGGGAAGTCGTAGAACGCGTTGAAGAACAGCGACGCGAAGCGGTTGATGTTGAACGGCAGGTCCTCGATCTCCGTGCCAGCGTGCGACATGCCGGACTCACCGGTGCGCGGCAGGCCGCGCGGGTTGGGCACCACACCGGTCAACGGACCGACCTCGTGCAGTTCGACGGGCAAGAACTCGACGACGCCCTCGCGATGCGTCAGCCCGCGCAGTTGCGCGCTCTTCTGCGCCTGGTCGTCGCCGAAGCCGGTGTCGAGCAGAATCGTGCCGAGCAGGCAGAGCCGCCCGTTCGTCCCACCCGGCAGCGAGTGGCACTGCACGCACGAGCGCCCGGCAAAGCCGAGTCCCTGGGCGGACGGTTGGCCGCCGGGGCCGAACGGCGAGTTGGGCCGCGACAAGAACATCTGCAGTCCGCGCATGCCGCCGGAGCCGAGCGTCGGCAGATCGTCCATCGCACCCGAGTGGACGCGGTCCCGCGGCTGATCGGCGTTGGGCTCGTAGCGGATGTCGAACACGTACCGGCGAAAGAGCTCCATCTCGGTCGTCGTCAGCCCCTTCGCATCCGGACCGCTCGCCGGGCTGCCCATGACCGACGGCGCACCGAGCAGGTTGACGAACGCCTCGTTGAACGAGTCGAGCGTCATCCGATCGCCGCGCCAGTGCAGCACGCCCGTCGAGAACATGAACTGCGCATCGTCGTTGACCGGGTGCTCGACGAGCCCCTGCAGCGACTGCGTGACCATGCGGCCCTTGTTCTTGGGAAACGCGAACGCGCCGGTCGTGTTGGGGTCCTCGAGGAGTTCACCGTTGGGCTCGATCACGCCGTCGATGAGCCAGTTCAGCGGCTTGGGACCGAGCGGATCATCGGCGTACGGGATCGTCTCGCCCGCTTCGTGCGGGCTCGTGGCATCGCCGAGGTGCCAGCTCAAGCTGTCCGTGCGGCCGTCGATGTGACACGACGCGCACGACACCTTGCCGTTGCCCGACAGCCGCGCGTCGTAAAGAAAGCGGCGACCGCGCTGCTGATCGTCCGTGAGCACCTGCGCGAGCGCGACCCGCGCGAGCTCCGTCGACGCCGTCGCGGCGACGGTCGGATCGAACACCGAGACCGAACCGCCGAGCTCGTTCAGCACGTAGAGCCGCGGTCCGTTGGCCGTGTCGACGATCTCGAGATCGCGCGGCCCGTTCATCGTCTCGGCGAGCGCCGGGGCAGGCACGGTGATGACGGCGCTCGCCCAGGTCGACGGCGCGCCGGCGTTGACCGTCAGCTCGAGCAGGCGATCGGTGCCGAACGACGACACGAACACCTTGTTCACGTTGCCGCCGGACTCGAGGAGCGCGACACCCGCGGGCTGCGAGATCGACTCGCCGGCCGCGAGCGTGCCGCCGATCGCGTCGAGGTTGAGGTCACGTTCGGCAGCCGTCGTGGTCGCGGTGTGCGCCGAGGACCGGACGTAGAGTCGACTCTCGACGAAGCCACTGCTCATCATCTCGAGGTTGCCGTTGCCCGTCACGTCGTTGCGCGCCATGCCGCCGACGACGTAGAGGTTGCCGTCACTGCCGAGCACCATCGCCTCGTTGGTCGAACCCAGCGTGCCGGTCAGGAACCCGCTCGCCGGCGCAGCACCGCTGCAGTCGAAGGTCGCGAGGTCGTACTTGAAGCCGCCGAACGTACCGTTGTTGACATCCCAACCGGTGTCGCCCTTGAGGTCGAGCACGTGCACACGCTGACCGTCGACGACGATTCGTCGCGGCGCGCGCAGCGCCGAGGCGGCTTGCAACGCGAGGTCGAGACCGCCCGTCGGGAGGATGTCGACCGCGGTGAACGGCTCGGTCATGAGATACGTGTTCAACTCTTGCAGGGTCGTCGCATCGAGCTGACTGAGTATCGCGTTGCGCCCCATCACGACGTGCAGGCGGCCGCCCGGACCGATCGCGACGTCCATCGGCTCGTCGTAGACCTGCCTCGTCGCGATCAGTCGACTCTGCACCTGGCCCGCGACCTCGGTCAACTCGACGGCGCTCACGGAGTCCCCGATGCGGTTCGCGGTGAAGAAGCGCGACGTCGTCGGATCCCATGTCACTGCGATCGGCGTCAGCCCGACCGGCACGCGCTCGAGCACGGTGTTGGTCGCGGTGTCGATGACGAACACCGAGTTGTCGTCGGGTCGGCACGCCAGCACGAGCGTGTGACTGCCCACGTCCGCAACGGCGAGCCCGTTGCTCGTCACGGCCTCGTAGACGACGACTTCCTCCTGGGCCAGGGCGGAAGCGAACGGGGACACGACGGCGAGCCAGGCGGCCCGCACGGTGGATGAGCGCATGAGTGCCTCTCTGATCTGGGGGAACACATGTTGGTGTCGGCGACGTCACGGAAAGTTCACGTGAACGTCGTTCCCCACGGACGAGAGGTCATTCGGCGAGCGCCCGGCGGCGCGACGCCAGCCCGCCGCAGCCGGGATCAGAACGGGCTTTCGGTGTACGTCGCCGCCTGCCCCATCGCAGGGAATGCATACAGGAGCGGCAGCAGGAACACGAATCGTCGGCGCATGGCAATCCCGGGGTATTGGCAGTGGGATGTCACAGCATAGCGGGCCGGCAAGACCTTGAGGGGATCGCGCGCTCCGTTGGCCTCGCGCACCCGCTGCCTCAGTTCTTCAGCGCGTCGAGGTGCTCCCAGAACGCCGTCTCGAACTCCTCCCAATCGACCTTCGCGAACGCGGCATCGAGGGCGTTCCGCGTGCTGCCGGCCGAACGCAGTTCTTCCCAGAGCTTCTCGAACAGCGCCGCGTTCTTGCGACCGCTCTCCCGGAGGAAGTGCACGGTCGCCCAGGCCTGCGCGTAGCGCAGCTGCGCGTTGGCGTAGAAGTCGGCGCGGTTGCCGTAGACGAAGTCCTTCGGTGACGGCAGTGCCCGGCGGCTGCGCACGAGCGTCGCGATGTGGTCTCGCCGGACCTGGCCGCCCGTCAGCCGCCCCTGCTCGCGCTCCGCGGTCTCCCAGTATTCCGCGGTGCCCTCGTTGAGCCACGTCGGCGGGTTGCTCATCAGGCGATCGAGGAACTGGTGGAAGCCCTCGTGCCGGATCGTGCGCTCCATGTCCTCGCGCTTCGGCAGGTTCCAGATCAGGAGCTGCTTCAGCACCGGCGAGTACAGCCCTGCCGTGTGTGGCGCCGTCGAACCGAGGATCGCCTGGCAGTACGCCTGATAGCCGTCCTCGCCCGAGAACAAGAAGACGCGGAAGCGCGGCTGCTTCTGCTTGCTGCGCAACCACGAGAACTGCGCCATGAGGTTGACGTAGCTGGCCTCGAGGATCGCGCACGCGCGCTGGCAGACCTTCGTGTCGATGTCGGAGACGACCTCGTAGTGCGTCGTCCGGTAGCTGAATCGACGCGCGAACGCCGGACCCCGCGCCGCCATCGCGAGCAGCGTGTCGAGCTGCGCGAGATCGTCCCAGAGGCCGTGGCGGGTCTTGCCCGAACGCACGAGTCGCGCGGCCTCGTCAGCATGTCCCGCGCTCATCAGCGCGACGCAGAGCTTGTCGTAGACCCGCGGCTCACCCGGATCGCTCCCGAGCGCCGCGCGCAACGTCGTGATCGCGTCGTCGCCGCGCCCGAGCGAGTCGAGGATGTCCGCGTGCAGGACGGCCAGCTGACTCGACTCGGGGTCCTCCGCGACGAGCTTCTCGCTGATCACGATGGCCTCCTCGCCGCGCCCACGCGCGAGCAGCAGGCTGGCGTCGATGAACCTACGCGTGACGGGCTCGGCGTCGTTATCGGACAGACCGGTGAGTGCTTCCCGGGCAGCAGGCAGCTTGCCATCCCGCCACAGGTCGAGCACGTTCGAGAGGCCCGGCGAGATGCGACCGCGCACACCCGGCAGCCACGACGCACTGCGCGCCGGCGTGCGCTCGATGCGCGGCTGCTCGAACAGCCACTTCGGCAGCTCCTCGTTCGCGCGAAACGTCTTGTCGAACTCCGCGCGCTGCTTCGCGAGCTCTTCGTCGACACAGCTCTGGAACCAGCCAGGTTCGAGCTTGCCTTCGAGTTCCACCGAGTCGTAGCCCGCCGTGAAGATGCCGACCCGCCCCCCGCCGGCGTCCTCGCGCTTCACCCGCAGCATCGACCGCTTGTTGTAGAGCAGATCGACGCGGTTGCCGCTGACGCGCACCGTCGCGGTGTAGCGCTCGCCCGGCTCCGCCTTCGACCGGTCCTTCCCGAGGAGCCGCTCGTCCCCCTTGGCCGGGCCGTAGTACCAGACGGATGCCGGCAGCCATTGCACGCCATTGCCGACGTCCTGTTCGCCATGCCCGAAGCCAGCGACGTGGACCCCACCGCTCGTATCGAGGTCGAAGAACACCCGGAGGGGTTCGTTCATGTGCGGATAGGACTTGCCCTTCAACGTGATCGAGTAACTGCCCGCGAACACGGCGGGATGAACGAGCAGTCCCTCCTGGTCTTCCCAGTCCTGCGCCAGGTTGTCGTACTGCAGCTTGACCTTGCCCGTTCGCTCCGACCACGACGCGACCTTGCCGTCGAGCACGTCACGCAACTCGGGCATCCTGGCGTGCGCGTAGAAGCAGCACGCGGTGAAGTCCGCGACGATCGCGTCCCGCTGCGCCTGCACGTAGATCTTGCTCTCGTGAGCGCTGAGCAGCTTCTGCAGCGCGGACTTGGCGTCGGCCCACTTCGCCTTCCCCATCAGCTCCTGCACCTCGGCGCGGCCGGCATCGAACGCAACTTCGGCTGCATCCGCCGGCTCCGCCTGCGAAAGGACCGACTGGGAACAGAGGCCGAGAACTACCGTGAATGCGAGACAGCGCATGACTCTCCTTCTGCAGCGGGTGCGACGAGCCCCCACCCTCCCGGACTACGCAGCTCCCGTCAAGGCGTCACGATGTCACCATTCGGCAAGTCGGCCAGCACCGGCGATTCACGGGTTACGGCCGCTCGCACGGTGGCTATCCCCGGCATCCCCGACCGCGCGCCGCTATGCGACTTCCTCCACACTGCTTCTCGCTGACGCTCCTCACGGCCAGCTCGATCTTCGGCCCAGGCGACGTCATCACGGCCCAGAGCGAAATCGCGATCGCCCGCGTGATCTCGGCGAACGGTGGCAGCCCGGCCTTCGCTGGCCATGGCACACTGACATCGTCGCCGACGTTCGAACCGTTCGTCTTCAGCCGCGGGGAGTCGTGGAGCTTCGACGGCCGGCAATGGCTCCGCCTGCCCGACACCGGCCCCGCCGCCGTCCAGGACTACGCGCTCGCGAGCGACCTCGTGCGACAGACGGTCGTGCTCTTCGGCGGCGCCGGCGCCAGCGGCTTCTCGAACGAGACGTGGACGTTCAACGCGAGCGGCTGGCTGCAGGTCGCAACGAGCACGTCGCCCCCGCCCAGGATCGCAACAGCGCTGGCGTTCGAATCCGCTACGGGGTCGATCGTGCTGTTCGGCGGGCGCGCGCCGAACACGACCTTGCTCGCCGACACGTGGACCTTCGACGGCACCAACTGGACGCAACAGAGCCCGGGCACCGCGCCTGCTGCACGCGACTTCGCGTCGTTCGCGAACGGTCCGGGCGGGCCGCCGGTCCTGTTCGGCGGCTCGCAGGGCCCGACCGTGCAGTCGAACGACACGTGGCTCTACTCCCAGGGATCCTGGAGCCAGGTCTCGACGCCCAATGCACCGACCGACCGTTATCGCGCAGCGTTCGCGTTCGACCTGCAACGCAACGTGTTCGTCCTCGCAGGTGGCGCGAGGAACACGCTGGTCAACGTCAACGGCACGAACGTGCTGCAGATCGACGCGCTGAACGACGTGTTCGAGTTCGACCCGGCGGCATCGACCTGGTCCGCACCGATCGCCTCCGGCGAATTCGACCTCGGCCCGGACGCCGGCGCGGCGTTCGACGGGAGCACGGGTCAGGTTCTCGTACGGACGCTCACCAACCGGACCAACTGGGTCGTGCGTGGCGCCGGACCGGGTCGCAACCGCACCGCGAGCCTCGGAACGGCCTGCCGGTCGCCGTTCGGCACGACGCCGGCACCGGAGCTCGGCACGGTCGGCGACGACCGCCCGATCCTCGGCAACCAGCTCGAACTCGCAGCCACCCGCTGGCCGAGCACCGCTGCGTTCGGCGTGCTCGCGCTCGGACTGTCCGACCAGTTCTCGGGCCCGATCCCCCTACCGACATCGCTCGCTACGTTCGGAGTGGCGAGCCTATGTCCGCTGCGGGTCGCGGCCGACGCTCCCGTCGTCGTGCTCCCGACGAACGGCGCAGCCCGCTTCGCCGTCAGTATTCCGGCCAACCCCGCGTTCGTCGGGGTCGATCTGTTCGCGCAGTTCCTCGTGCCGGATCCGAGCGCGGTCGTGCCGTTCCAGTACGAAGTCCTGACCTCGAACGCGATCGGCCTGCGGGTCGGCAACTGACGACCCTCCTCGGCGAGCCGAGGGCTGGCCGATCGATCGATCAGAACCGAAGCGGCGCTCCGCAGGAGCGCGGCGAGGTCCTGAGTCCGTTTGCTCGCTGCGCGAGCTACCGGGCTCAGAACTGGTCCGCGCCGCCGTGCGCCGCTTCGTAGTCGTCGGCGGCGTGCGCGACGCGGTGCGCGAACTGGCTGAACTCCTCCGGGTCCATCGACTCCAGGAGCGCGTCCACGCTGCAGACGATCGTGTCCTCCTCGTCGGAGGTCCACAGCCCGAAGCGCGCGAACATCATGTTCTCGTTGGCCATGAGCAGCTCGATCGCGGCTTCGCGGCTCAGACCCTTCTTGAACATGCCGCCCTTCGCCACGATGTGAGCCGGCGAGAAGAACGTCACGATCGTGCTGTCCTCGAACGTGCCCGTGGGCTTGACGTAGACGGCTTGTGAGCGGTCGTCGCCGAGGTCGAACAGCATCGCGAAATCCTCGTCGCGCTGCTCGCCGACGAGCCCACTCATCGTGGCGATGCGTTCGACCTGCTCGAGGACGGTCTTCATGCCTGCGGTGTCGTTCATTGGTCTTCTCCGTTCGTTCCCTTCAGCACTCGGTCGATGATCGCGGTGCCGGCCTCTGCTTTGAGACCGAGCTTCCCCGCGACGTGGATCATGGATTCGCGCGCGCTTGCCGAAAGCACGCCGCCCTGCGCCGCGGTGCCCGTCAAGCACTCGACGATGCGGTAGACCTCGAGACTGCGCAGCCGGCGGTCCCGGCAACCGAGCGCGTTCTCGAGCTCATCGAGGCACCGCGCGCGACTCGGCAGCGCCGCGAACGCCTGCGTGAGCCGCGCGTTCGACACGAGCCGATCGAGGGGCGCGAGGTCCTCGACGGCCGCCGCGCCCTCGCCGATGGCCAGGTAGAGGCCGCCCCAGAGCATGAACTCGGCCAGCGTGGGATCGGAGATCTCGCCTTCTTCGCGCGCGAGCGGATCCATGAACGCCAGCAGGCTCTGCACCGTCCTGTCGGCCTCCTGGCGTTCGCCGCAGTCGGCCGGGCGGGCCTCGAGACCACCCGCGCCGGCGAACGCGATCAACGCCTGCAGCCGCATCGGCGGGAACGGGTGACTGAACTTCCAGTGCTCGCGATCGCCGCGCTGCACGAGTTCTTGCTGCAGCTGCTCCCATTGGTCGGCGAACGTGTGAGCGTCGATCCGCACCGGCGTGCGCAGGCCCGACAGCGTCTTGAAGATCGCGGTCGACGCAACGTCGAGATCGCCGCAGCACAGCAGCCCCGCGCGATCCGCGGAGATCTCACACGCGCGCTGCCACGCGGTCACGAGCATCGCGTCGCGCGTCGGGATGTTGCCGTGCTCGAGCGCGAATCCGGGCACGTAGTCGAGGTGCCCGAACAGCGCGTGGCCGAGCTCGTGGCCGATGACGAACTCGAGCTCGTTCTCGTCGAGCAGCTCGACCGCCCCGCTCGTCAGCGAGATGAGCAGGTGCCCGGCGCCCATCCCGACGTAGGCGTTGATCTCTGCGTCCTGGTGCACGTAGGCCTCGAACGGCACGTCGATGCCGGCGCGCTCGGCGATCTCGGCGAACGTGCGCGCGAGCCCGGGCACGATGCGTTCGTCGACCCGCACGGCCGAGGCGAGCAGCTGCCCGCGGGCCGTGCGCCGATGCTCGAGGGCGCGCGGGTCCTGAATCGCGGCATGCAACTGCTGGTCGCCCGTGATCCGCTCGAGCAGCGCGACGTCCGCGCGGAAACGGCAGGCGCGAACGCGGTCCGAAACGGACTCCTGCAGAGTGGTCATTGGCGAGTCTTCGACCGCGGGCAACGCCGAAACTGAGCCTCTCGATACGCGCCGTCCCGCATCGATGCAGCGGCACGGAGCTGCCCGTCGCAGCGGCTACTTCGCGCGCGCCGCGGCCCGCTGCGCCCGCCACTTCGAGATCGGATGCAGGGTCCATGCCGCCAACGCCAGCCCCACGACCAGCCCGAGCAGCGACTCGAACCACCACGAGTGCCCGGGCGCACCCCACGTCGCCCAAGCGCGGTAGCCGACGAGGTTGGCCCAGGCGAGGACACCCGGCCAGATCGGGCGCGAGGTCGGAGCCGTCACGCCGGCAACCAGGACGCATGCGTACGTGGCCGCGGTCGTGTTGATGCCGAACACCCACGCGCGGACGCCACCCTCCCCGAACTTCCAGAGCATGAGCGTGATGAACCACGCCTCGCGCCAGACGAGCCACGCCGCCGCGAGCCCGGCGCACGTCGAGCCGATCCACCCGAAGACGCGCGGCCAGGTGGCGGTCGGTCCGCCGCCAGAACCGTCGGGCGACGTGGTCAACGCGCCGTTCCGGGGCGGACACTTCGCGATCTCGGTCGCAGCACGGATCGCCCCAGCGCCAGCCCGGCGACCGCGCCGAACAGCAGCTCGAGATACCGCGGTTCCCGCATCGCCCACCCGAGGTAGCCGACCACGATGCACCAGGCCACGACTGCCGGCCGGAGTCCGAGCCCCACCGGCGCCGTCACGCCGGCCGCCCACACGCCCGCGAACGCGATCGCGGCCAACACTACCGTGTGCGCTGCGGCGGCCGCGAGGCTCTCCCCGAGGCACGCGAACACGTAGACCTCGAGCGCGGCGACAGAGCCCTGGAGGAGCAAGGCCAGGACCGCGGCCGTGAGCCCGGCGCAGATCGACCCGATCCAACCGAAAGCGGTCCACCAGGCGGCGGCGGGCTCAGTGCTCGACCCGTTCTGCACAAAGCCAAGGTAACAGAACGGCCCGAGCGGGGCTGGCTCGCCGCGCTACTTGACGTCGCCGATCCGCTTCCACGACCACGACGGTCCCGGTTCGTCGCCGAAGATCTGCGCCGTCAACGTGTCGCCCTTGCGGCGATACTCGATGCGCTTGGGGAAGTCGTGCTCCGGGTTCTCGAAGACCACGTGATCCTCCGTCGCCTTCGTCATCTTGAACGGCGTCTGCTTGCCGCCGCCGGGACTCGCCCAGTAGTAGGTGTCGATCTTGGTCTGCACGATGCGCAGGTACTCGAACTGCCCGTGCGCCTTGCCGCGCACGTTGCGGTTGAGCCCGAGCATGATGCGGCCGCGCGCCGGCATCCACAGCTCCTCGCTCATGCTGCCGGGCTTCTCGGACCGCCAGTGACCCGAGAGCCACGCGATGTCGGCGAGGGTCAGCTTCTTCTTCGCATTCTTCTGCGGGGCCGGCTGCGGGTCCTGCGGGTCGGTGCCCGGCGACGCGAGATCGATCGAGCCGGTGAGGACCAGGAGCGCACCGAGCAGGAGGACGGCGGCGAGCGGCGTTCGGAACGAGAGGTTCGAGGTCATGACAGGGTCTCCGGGGAGGGGTGCAAACGCCGGCACTTTGGCGCGGGCCGCGGCCGCCGACTAGAACGAATGCGACGTCGCGCCCCCGGCGAAGGCCTCGGCCATGCCGTGGGTCTCCGCGCGATACTGCCGCGGCGACAGACCGGCCAGCTGTTTGAACTCGCGCGTGAAGTGCGACTGGTCGGCGTAGCCTTCGGCATACGCGACGGAGGTCAGCGGCTGATCGGTCCACGACACGAGCTCCACCGCCCGCGCGAACCGGGTGATGCGCGCCAGGTGCTTCGGCCCGACGCCGACCTCGGCCAGGAACCGCCGCTGCAGCTGCCGCGGACTCAGCCCGCAGGACCGCGCGACCTGATCGACCGTCGCACGTCCGTCGACGAGCGCCCGAATCGCGAGCCCGAGATCGCGCGCGGCGCGACGCGGCCGGGGCCCGTTCGCGAAGCGGTCGAGCAACTCGGCCTGCAGGTGCCCGACCCGTTCTGCGGGTGCGGCATCGTGCAGCCGTCCGGTCACCTCCGCGAACCACGGATCGTGATCCGCGGCCACGACGCGGTCGGCGAGCTCACGCGCCGGCATCCCGGCGGCAGCCCACGCATGCCCCGGCTCGAACCGCACGCCCAACACCCACGCGTCGGCACTCGGCTCGAGCAGGATCGCGCGCGTCGTCACGCCGCCGATCAGCGCATGCGCCTGGCGCTCGAGTCGCCCCGGCGCGCGCTCGATCCGAAACGGCGTGCCAAGATGGAACACCCACTCCATGCAACCGTCCGGCAACACGCGCTCGAGCGCGCCACCCGGTTCTTCCGCAGGGTCAGCGACGAGCTCCCAGATGCACCGCACGAACGAGCGGAGCGGCGCGGCGGGTTGGTGTTCGCGGTAATCGGGCATGTCAGGGCCAGGGCACGAGACCCTCGCATCGTAGCGCCTGGCAACGGCTCATGTTCGCTCCGGCACTTCGCCGCGACCTCGAGCGCCTGTCCAGGCCGACCCGGTAGGCCCCGGTCGGGGACGACCCGGTCACACGCGTCTTGACGATTCCTGACCACCGACGGCCAGCCACCGCCACGCGCGAGAAGCGGACGGAGCACGGGTTGCGCGATTCCCTCGCCCCCGCGACAAGAGACCGACGTTGGTCCAGACCGGACCGGCAACACACGGCCGCACGATACCCTCGATGGACAGCCGACTCGGAACCGCTCTCGGAGCACTCGTCCTCCTCGCCCTCGCGCACCCGAGCTGCTCGACCCGACCGGACTCCCGCGACGCGCGGACGCCGGGCGCGACGGCGCAGCGGCTCGGTCTGCCGCCGTCGTTCGAGGAACCGCGTTCCGGCCTGCGCTTCGTCCTGGTTCCGGGAGATGAAGAACTCGAGCCCTTCTATCTCTGCGAGACGGAGGTCACGAACGCGGCCTTCCTGCGGTTCGATCCCCATCACATCAGCGTCTTCGGAGGCCTCGACCAACCCGTCGACATGGTGTCCCTGTCGGCAGCGCGAGCGTTCATCGAGTGGCTCGGCCCGGGCTTTCGCCTGCCGACCGAGCGCGAGTGGGAGCACGCGTGCCGCGCCAGAACGACGACGGCCTACTCGTTCGGGGACGAGTTCGATCACGCCAGGGCGAACGCCGCGGCCGGTGACCCGCGAAAACCCCAGCCCGGCAACCGGACGCGGCCCGTCCGGTCCTACGCCCCCAATGCCTGGGGGCTGTACGACATGCACGGCAACGTCATGGAATGGTGCGCGCCGGAGCCGCCTGACGTCGCCGTCGCGCGCGGCGGGTCATGGCGGTACGGCCTCGACCTCGTCCGCAGCGACGGCCGATGGTCGAGGAGCCCCGACGGCGATCCGGACACCGGGTTTCGGCCAGTGCGCGCACTGCGCGGTTTCGGACGGACGCAGCGCTGAGCGGGAACCCTGGGTCTGACGGACCGACGCGATACCGTGCAGTGACCTTGCCGCACCGCCATCCCATGCCGCGCCGGACTCCGGCCTGGATGCCGCTCGTGCGGCTGGTCGCGGATGGCCGCGCGCTCGCCGGTGCGCTCCGCGATCGATCGGCGGACCTTCGTGTCCTCGAGTTGCCCATCGACCATTCGCCACGAGGTTGGGGCGAATGGCTCGACATCGTCTTCCTCGACTGGCGCGGGCGATCGGGATAGGTGCGGCCCCGCCCTACCGCGTGTAGCGCAGCCTGCGGGCCCCCTTCGTGCTGACCCACACCGTCGTGACATCGCCCGCCGGGTCGCGGTCGGTTTCGAGCGTGAAGCTGCCGTCGTTGGCCACGAACAGGTCCGGTTGCAGCGCGTAGAGCGGCCCGGGGTCGAGCTGCAGCTGGTCCGCGATCCTCACGCCGCCGCGACCTGACGCGAAGGTGAGCGACGCGCCGGCCTCTTCGCTGCGCCACGTCCCGACGAGTGACTCCACCTTCTCGGGCGCGACGCGTTCGAGCTGCAATCCGTGGCACACGAACGGCGCCTGCGCGCCGATCTGCAACCGCAGATCGGCCGGCCCGTCGTCCTGGTAGACGAACGTCGCCGCGATCGGGAGCGCAGTGTCCACGCTGGCGATGCTCGTCGCATCGACCGCGCGCATCGGCACGTCCCAGGCAGCCGTCGCGAGCTTGATCCGTTCGCCGCGAACGATCGACACGACGATCTCGTTGGTCCGCGGATGGCGGAACACATGCCGGCCGTCGCGCGGGCCTTCCGCAACGGGCGCGGACGCCGCTGACCGGGGTGATCCGACAAGCAGCGCCGCGAGGTCGAACGCAACCGTCCGGGCCGGCCCGAACGAGGAGTTGCACAGCACGATGATCGAGAGCTGCCGTTCAGGAATGCGAAGCAGACACGTGCTGAACCCCAGCGATCCGCCCGGATGCCAGACCGTCCGCTGGCCGCCGAAGTCGCCGATCAACATGCCGGCGGCATAGTGCCCGAGTTTCGGGTCGCGACCGTCGTCGGCGCCGAGCTCGATCGGCGCCTGCAGCGTCGCGATCAAGTCCTCTCCGAGCAGCTCGCCGCGATCCAACTCGGTGGCCCACTTCGCGAGGTCGCCGGCAGTCGAGACAACGCCACCCGAACCGACGAGGTGGAACTTCGTTGCGACCGACCGCACCTCGCCGCGGGCCACCTCGTGGCCGGCAACGAGACCGTCGAAGCGCCGGTCGGGCGTATCCCGAAAGCCGGTTCGCGCCATGCCGAGAGGCTCGAACAGGTTCTCGTGGGCGAACTCGCGCAGCGACTGCCCGCTCACGGCCTCGACGATCTCCGCCAGCAGCAGATAGCCCGTGTTGCTGTAGAGGAACTCGGTTCCCGGCTCGAAGTTGAGCCCCTGCTGGCGGCACACGAGCTCCAGCACGTCGGCGTGCGAATGGGCACCGTGAACGTCCATCTTCGCGAGCACCATCAGCTCGAAGCAGTCGCGCAGGCCGGAGCGATGGTGGATCAGGTGTCGCACCGTGATCCCGTCGGCGTAGCCCGGCAGCCCCGGCACGAACTTCCGAACGCTGTCATCGAGCGACAGCTCGTTCCGACGGTGCAGCAGATGGACGCACGCGGCGGTGAATTGCTTGCTGACCGACGCGAGGTAGAACGCCGAATCCGCATCGATCGCGCGATCGCGACCGACCTCGGCGAGGCCGCGCGCATGGGTCGCGAGAATCTTGCCGTCCTCGACGACGGCAACCACACAACCGGGCGCGTCCTCGGCGAATCGGCCCGCGACGTAGCGGGCGATGCCCGGGTCCTGCGCGGCGAGTGCGGGCCCCACGAGGAGTGGGGCAACCAGCAGTGGTACGGCAGAGAGCGCGCCGATCACGGCGCTGCGGAACCTGGAACGGATCGGGTATCGACTCATGGGAGTTCTCTGAGCGCCGCGTCACCGGCGGCCGGATCGGCGCGTCGAGCGTGGCTTGCGGCCGGCGGGCCGCGCCGCGCCGGACGCGGTCCAACGCAGCGCGTCGCGGACGCCGAGGTAGGCCAGGAACACGCGGACGAGGGACTCGACGAGGGCGCGCCCGCGCGTCGTCGTGAGGTTCATCTTCCGATCCCCGAACAGAACCGCTTCGCGGGCCGTCGCGGAGACCGTCATGATCGCGAACGGGATCGCTGCCTCCGGGTCGTCACAACGGATCTCCCGGCTGCGCTCCCGCAGTCGCGCAGCCAATAGACCGTGGGCCTCGGCGTTGAACGCCCGCATCCGTTCGAGGAACCCGGGGTCGTCGCTCGTGCGCGCGCGGATCACGATCTGCCGCGACACGCCCCGGTGCCGGGCGAAGAACCCGACCATCATCCGCACGTAGGCCGCCACCACGTCGGCGAGGCTCGCGCCCGCGAGCCGGTCAGCGGCCATGACCCGGCGAACGCTGCGCAGCATCTCGTCGAGCACGTAGTCGTCGAGCGCGTGCAGCAGGGCCGCCTTGTTCTTGAAGCGGGCATAGAAGCCCCCCACCGAGACCCCGGCCCGCTCGGCCAGCTCACTGACGGACACGGTGTCGAACCGTTCTTCCGCGAACGCCGCCAGCGCCACGGCGCGAATGCGCTCGGTCGTCTGCTGGCTGCGGTCCTGCTTCGGGGCATGCAGCCATGCCGTGGTGTCGTCCATCGCGGTCACGATAATCCGAATCCGATTCGGTTTTTGGATATTGCGAGAATTCCCGCCACCGGGCGAACCCGACCGACCCCGCCATCACCCGCGGTCCTCGGCACGACCAATTCGCACGCGCCGCACCTCACGGGTCCGCACATGCATCTTGCAACCCCTGGGTTGCATGTTCGGACAACGCTCGATACCCTGCCATGCAACCAAAAGGTTGCCCTATGACGAACGACCAGGACCGCATTCAGAAGACCGTCGACCTCGCAGCCCCCATCTCGCGGGTCTGGCGCGCCCTGACCGACCACGAGGAGTTCGGGAAATGGTTCCGTGTCCGGCTCGACGGCCCGTTCGAGGTCGGCAAGACGACGACCGGCAGGATCACCTACCCGGGCCACGAAGACATGCAGTGGGAGTCGGTCACGGAGCGGATGGAGCACGAGCACCTGTTCGTCTTCTCGTGGCCACCGAGCGCGATCGACCCGGATACCGAGTACGACGCCGACGCGAAGGTCGTCGTGGAGTTCCGCCTGCAGCCGACGACGACCGGCACCCGCCTGACGATCACCGAGTCCGGCTTCCTGCAGTTCCCCGAGTCGAAGCGGCTCGAGGTGCTGCGTTCGAACCGACAGGGCTGGGACATCCAGGCCGAGAACGTGGCGGCCCATGTCGCGAGCTAGGGCACGACGCCGCGGCACCGCACCGGCCAGGGCCGCCCCGGTCTTCGCGGCCCTGGGGGACGTCACGCGACTCGAACTGGTCTCTCGCCTGAGCGACGGCGAGCCGCACTCGATCACCGAGCTGACCGACGGTCTCGCCCTGACGCGCCAGGCGGTGACGAAACACCTGCGGGTGCTGAACGAAGCCGGCCTCGTGGACAACGAGCGCGTCGGGCGCGAGAGCCGCTTCGCCATGCGGCCCAGGGCCATCGTCGACGCGCGCGACTACCTCGATCGGGTGTCGTCGCAGTGGGACCAGGCCATCGCGCGCTTGCGGTCTGCGGTGGAAGACTGACTGGCCCGCCCGTTCGCCGGCCGACTGCCGCACAGCACCGCAGCGCAGCACGACATTTCTTGATTTCGAGATACTTATCTTGACTTCAAGAGACCTGTGCTCCACCCTTCAGGCATGGATCACGTGGCCCGGATTCTGGAGCAATGGAACCGCGAACGACCCGACCTCGACGTCGCCCCGATGGGGCTGATCGGTCGCGTCAAACGCATCCACCACCTCCTCCAGCAGGAGATGAACCGGACGTTCGCCACCCACGGCCTCAACCTCGCGAGCTTCGACGTCCTGGCGACGCTGCGACGCTCGGGCGAGCCGTACGAGATGACGCCCGGCGCGCTGATGGCCAGCACCATGGTCACGTCCGGGACCATGACCAACCGGATCGACCAGTTGGCCAAGGCCGGCCTCGTCGAACGCATCGCCAATGAAGGGGACGGCCGCAGTTTCCTGATCGCTCTGACCAACGCGGGATTCGACCTGATCGAGACCGCCGTCACGGACCACGTCGCGACGCAGTCGAAGCTCACCGCGGGCCTCGACGAGAGCGAGTTCCGCCGGCTGAACAAGCTGCTCGAACGCTTCCTCGCGACTCTCGAGAACCCCGATCCGAACTGACACCGCCATCGACAGCCACCCACCGACCAATCAACCACGACGACTTGGAGACCAATACCATGACACGCTTTCTGTGCGAGACCTGCGGCACCCAGTTCGCCGACTCCGATCGGCCTCCGACGCATTGCCCCATCTGTGAGGACGATCGCCAGTACGTCGGCTGGAACGGCCAACGTTGGACCACGCATGCCGCCCTGCTGGAGCAGCACAGCGCGCGGCTCGAGGACCACCACGGCATCCTGGCCCTCGGGCTGACGCCGTCGTTCGCCATCGATCAGCGCGCGTTCCTGATCCCGACTGCGACCGGAAACATCCTCTGGGAATGCCTGAGCGCCGTCACCGACGAGGCGGTCGAGGCCATCCGGGCGCGTGGCGGGATCGAGCGCATTGCGATCTCCCATCCGCATTTCTACTCCGCAATGGGAGAGTGGAGCGACGCGTTCGGCGGCGTGCCGATCACGCTCCACGAAGCGGACCGCGAGTGGGTGCAACGCCCCCACTCCGCGATCGAGTTCTGGTCCGGTGACACGCTCGAGCTCGCGGACGTGACCTTGATTCGCTGCGGCGGCCACTTCCCCGGCAGCACGGTGCTGCACTGGCGCGACGGCCCGCGCCCGGGCGGTGCTCTCTTCTCCGGCGACGCTCTGCAGGTCGGCCTCGACCGCCGGCACGTGTCGTTCATGTACAGCTACCCGAACCTCGTGCCGATGCTCACGAGCGACGTCGTCGCGATCCGCGAACGCCTGGCCGACATCGAGTTCGACGACGTGTTCGGCTACACCTGGGGTCGCGATATCCTCGGCGGTGGTCGCGCGGCCGTGGACGCCTCGATGGATCGGTTCTTGCGCCGGATCGCGGGCTGACCGCGGCGGTCGGGAATCGGATGCGGCGCCCGAGCAATGGCCGCCCACGGGCGATGCGCCGCGGACGCCGGCAGCGGCGGCATGATCCCGGCAAGCATCATTGCCCCTCCCCGGCAACTGCCGCATCCGCGCGCCGCCCGGCGGCGAAAGAAGCGGTCATGCAGCCTGGCAGCCGCACACCAAAATGGATGTCCCGCGTGCTCCTGCTCGCGGCCGCCGTCGACGTCCTCGGCGGCATCTTCCTCGCCGCCGCCCCGTCGGCCCCGTTCGCATGGGCCGGCCGGGACGTCCCGCGCTACCCCGAGGTCGAGCAGGGCCTGGGGTTGATCCTCGCTATTTACGGCCTAGGGTATGCGTTCGCGGCGCGGCACCCGCTGCGGCTCTGGCCAGTCGTGCTGGTCGGCCTCGTGGCGAAAATCCTCCTCACGGGCGGGTTCGTCTGGGCTGCTGCTCGCGGGCTTCTCCCGTGGGAGTTCGGCCTGCTGGTCCTCGCCCTCGGGCCGATCTGGTGGGTGCCGTTCGGGTTGATTCTGCGCGGCGCGGCCCGCGCCCACCGTAGCGAGCAGACGCCCCCCGTCCTGCCGCTCGACATGGCCCTGTCGCTTTACGAGGACCGGGACGGCATCGACCTGCTCACGGCTTCGGGCGACCAGCCGCAGTTCGTCGTCTTCTTGCGGCACTTCGGGTGCACCTTCTGTCGGGAGGCGCTCTCCGACCTGGCCGCGATCAACGACCGGCTGCGCGCCGCCGGCATGCGCCTCGTGCTGGTGCACATGTCGTCGAAGAACGAGGCCCGCGTCATGTTCGGCAAATATGGCTTGCAGGACGTCACCGCGGTCAGCGACCCGGACCGCGTGCTCTATCGCGCGTTCGCGCTGCGACGCGGCAGCCCCGCGCAACTCCTCGGCTGGTCCGTCTGGAAGCGCGGGTGGGACGCCGGCGTGAAACGAGGGCACGGCATCGGCTGGTTGCGCGGCGACGCGGCCCAGATGCCCGGCGCGTTCGTCGTGTCGAAGGGCTACATCGTGGCGCAGTTCATCCACGAATCGGCAGCCGACCGCCCGGACTACGTCGTCCTCGCCGAGCAGGGCGTGGACCAGACCCAATTCCAGGACGACCTGGAGCGAGACGGCATCTCGCAGGGTTTCCAGCAGCGATTGCGGAGCGCGCTGGCGACCAAGGCGTCGAGCCAAAGCTGAAGGGCGTCGAGCCCCAGGCGGCGATCGTCGGGCTTGCCGGCACCGTTCCGGATACCGTGGGGCCATGGCCTCCGAGTCCGACTCGCCTGCGCCGTCCGAACCTTCGGATCCGGTCGAGGAGATGCTCGCCGACATCCTCGACGGCCTGCTCGACCTGCCGGCCAAAGCGCAACCGAACGCTCTGGCGGCAGCATGCGCGAAGCACCCCGAGCACGCCACCCAGCTGCGCAAGGCCTACGAACTGTCGGTATCGCTCGAACTGGGCGCCGCTACTTCGACACCCGCTCCGGAGACGATCGGGCCGTACCGCATTCTCGAGACGCTCGGCGCTGGCGGTATGGGCATCGTCTACCGCGCCGAACAGCAGACGCCGGTGCGTCGCGAGGTCGCGCTCAAGCTCATCAAGCGCGGCATGGACAGCGATACGATCCTCGCGCGCTTCGCGTTGGAACGCCAGACGCTGGCGATGATGGACCACCCGGCGATCGCCAGGGTGTTCGACGCCGGCGTCGCCGAGACCGGGCAGTCGTACTTCGCCATGGAGCTGGTGTCGGGGCAGCCGCTCGTGCGGTTCTGCGAGGCCCACGAGCTGTCGATCGAAGAACGGATCCGACTCTTCCAGCAGGTCTGCGACGGCGTGCAGCACGCGCATCAGAAGGGCGTGCTGCACCGCGACCTCAAGCCGGCGAACCTGCTCGGCAGTCGCGACGGCACGCGCGACCGTGTCAAGATCATCGACTTCGGCCTCGCGCGCGCCACCGAACAGGAGCTCGTCGACCATTCGATCTACACCGAGCAAGGCGTGCTCGTCGGCACGCCCGAGTACATGTCACCCGAGCAGGCCGCGGGGCGACGCGACGCGATCGATACTCGCACCGACGTCTACTCGCTCGGCGTCGTGCTCTACGAACTGCTCAGCGGCACGCTGCCGTTCGACAGCAAAGAACTGCGCCAGCTGTCGCTCACGGAGATCCAGCGCATCATTCGTGAGGACGAACCACCGCGACCGAGCAGTCGCTGCGACGAGCCGCTGGCGCGGGCGCTGCGCGGCGACCTCGACTGGATCGTTCTACGCGCGCTCGCGAAGGATCCCGATGAGCGCTACGAATCGGCCGCCGAGCTGTCACGCGACCTGCAACGATTCCTCGATGATGAAGCCGTCACGGCGAGCCCCCCGAGTGCGACCTATCGCATGCGGAAGTTCGTGCGCCGCTACCGCCTCCAGGTCATGGCAGCGGCCGCGATCCTGTTGACCATCATCGTGGGCGGCGCGACGTCGCTCGTTCTCCTGCTCGAGGCGAACGACGCGCGCGACCAGGCCGAGCGCAACGCGAAGGACACGTTGCGGGTCTCGGAGGTTCTCGAGCGGCTCGTGCAGTACGCGAGCCCCGAGACGACGCTCGACAAGGACGCGTCGGTCGCGCTCGTCCTGGAGCAGGCCAGGGAGCTGATTCGCACCGAGCTGACCGAGCAGCCCGAGATCCGCGCGCGCATGCTCGGCCGGCTCGGCCGGGTCCACTTCTGGCTCGGCGAGTACGAGGATGCGGTCGCGCTCTTGACCGAGGCGGTCGGGATCCTCGACTCGCTGCCCGACGATGCGCGATCGATCACGATCCGCGGCAGCTACTCCGGTGCTCTGCTCGCGCAGACCCGCTACGGCGAGGCGATCGCCGCCGCCGACGACGCGCTCGAACGCGCGCGTCGACGGTTTCCGCCGGACCACACCGTGATCCTCAACTGCCAGCTCGAACGCGCCAACGCGCTGAACTCGGTCGAACGGCACGACGAGGCGCGCGCCATCCTCGAGCAGGTACTCGAAGTCGCCAGGCCGCGCAGCGACTCCGCCTCGGTCAGGATCGTGCACAATGCCCTGGCCTCGCTCGGCAGCACGCTGACGAGTCAGGGCGAGGGCGCCGCGGCCGAAGCCGCGTTCCGCGAACAGCTCGAAGGGCTCGCTTCGTCGTTCCCCGAGGGCCACCCGAAGATCGTCGTCGCCCGGTCGAACCTCGCCGAGGCGTTGCGCGGCGCGCATCGACGCGATGACGCGGTCGCGATGGCGGCAAGTGCCGTGGACGAGGCCACCCGCCTGCTGTCGCGGGACCACCCGTTGACGTCGCAGGCCAGGCGCACGTACGCGAGCACACTGAACTTCGCGGGCGAGATCGACGCCGCCCGCGAGCAACTCGAACTGGCGCTCGACGCGTTCAAGCAACGCGTGGGCCCCGACCACATGCAGGTCGGCTGGACGGCGAACGATCTCGCGTTGACCCTGCTCCAGACGGGCGAACTCCGCGCGGCCGAGTCGCACTTTCGCGAAGCGCTGCGCATCTTCCGACGGCGGCTGCCCGCGGATCACACGTACACCCGCATCGTCCTGGGCAACCTCGGCGATTGCGTCGGCCGACTCGGTGACAGCGCGGCGGCACAGGAGCTGCTCATCGAAGCCACGACCGACGCACCGCTCGAGAACTGGAAAGAACGGAGCTTTCAAGCGCGCCGCCTCCAGGCTCTGGCGTGGTTCGAGATGCAGGCCGGCAACACCGGCAGCGCCGAACAACGCCTGCTCGCGGCGCAGAAGCTCGTCGAGGCGAACCCCGCCGCCACGTTCGAACACGGCACGTCCCTGCTGTGGTTCGCGGTGCTGCGCAACTTTCAGAGACAGCCGAAACTCGCCCTCGAGCAGGCGAAGGCCGCGATCGAGATGCTCGAGACGGTGCAGCCGTTCCACGAGTACATCGGGCGCGCGTTCTACCACGTGAGCTGGGCCCACTACGCGCTGAGCGAACTGGAGGCCGCGGAGAAGGCCGCCACGAACTCGCTCGCGATCTACGAACGATTGCGCCCCGACGGCCACGCGATGGCCGCGTGGGCGTACGAGATGCGGGCCTTGATGCGCGACACCATGCACCACCCCCTGGCCAGAGTCCTCCCCGACGCCGAGGCCACGCTGCGCATCCGACAGCGCACGAAGCCGCACGGCGAAGCGTGGCGACTGTCCGCCGCGATCCGCGTCGCGCTGGTCTACGTGCGGCTCGGCCGGTTCACCGATGCTCGCAACGTTCTCGAGACCGAGATCCCGACCGCGTCGACCGCGTCGCGCAGCACCAACCTCGCACTGGTCCACAAGGTCGAGGCCGCCCACGCCCACATCGACGCCACCGAGTACGACACCGCGACCGCCGTCCTCGAGGAGATCCGCGCTGCTGCCGCGCAGATCCGCGAGGGCGGAGCGTGGCTTCACGTCGCCAACTGGGAGGAGATCCGGGTTCACGAAGCCGCCGGCCGAACCGAAGCCGCGGCGAAGCTGCGCGACGCGTGGAAGGGGAAGTAGGGTGTCAGCGCCCGCGTTCAACCAACTCGCGAACACGAGCATGGGCACGTTCGACGCGTCGATCTGTTCTTGCCAACGGCTACGTGCTCGTGAAGGTCGACGTGCGCGGCAGTGGTGCCTCGGCAGGTCCGCCGCGAGCGGCGCAGTCGTGTAGCACGACATGTTTGGTGGGCAATCCGGCTGCCATTGCTTTGCACTGCCAAGCAATGCGACCCGAGATGCCGAGGAACGCGACCCAGTCCCTGCGTTGCGCGCTGACTCGTCCTGCGCCCCGCTCGCCGCCCGCACGGGCCCATCGCGGAGGGCACCCGCTTGCGCTCGGTTCTCCCATTCTCGACACTTGGGGAACTCGCTCATCTCACCTCTGCCATGGATAGCTGCTACGCCCCGATGGTGCTGCGCCGACTCGACGGAGTGGGCACCGTGCGTTGCAACGGCCCGTTCGCCCAGCTGACGGGTTACTCCGACGGCGAACTCGCGCTGAATCCACTCGTGGAGTGGATCCACCCCGACGACTGGCAGCAGCTGGAGGACGCGATCGAGCGGCGCGACGAAGCGCCTACGATCGCTCGTCACCGCGCAGCCGACGGCACGTGGGTCAGCCTGCAGTGGCGGATCCGCCAACACGAGGGCCACGGAGTGATCCTCGGGACCAGGCCGAGCCTGTCGGCCCCCTTGATGGAGCCGAGTCCGCGGATCCCGGCCGAGACGGCGAATTCGGGCATCGCCGAGACGCTCGCTGCAATGGCGCAGATCGTCGAATCCAAGAACCCCGGGATGCTCTGTTCGATCGTTCTCGTCGACGAGACCGGCGAGCGGATCACCGTCGGCGCCGGCCCGAGCTTGCCAGCCGAGTACAATCGCGCGGTCGAGGGTCTGAGGATCGGCCCAATGGTCGGATCCTGCGGCACGGCGGCCTTCTGGAACGAGCCCGTCGTGGTCGCGGACATCCAGAACGACCCGCTGTGGACCGAGCTGCGCGCAGCCGCATCGATCGCTGGGGTATCCGCTTGTTGGTCACACCCGGTCGCAGACTCGGATGGCAGGGTGCTCGGCGCGATGGCACTGTACAGCCGAGTTCCGGCCGAGCCCCGGCGCCAACAGATGGACGGGCTCGAGATCGCCGCCAGGATGGTCGGGCTCGCAGTGGAACGCGACCTGCTGCAACAACGCGTTCTACGCACGGAGAAGATCGAAGCACTCGGCCTGCTCGCGGGCGGCATCGCACACGACTTCAACAACCTCCTGTCGACGATCGTCGGCAACGCGGAACTGCTGCTGACGCGGCCGAACGATCGCGGTCAGCCCGAACTCGAGGACATCCACAAGGCCGGCACTGCTGCAGCCGAACTGTGCGCGCAAATCCTGGCATACACCGGGCGAGGCAACACGGCGCCACGAACCGTAGCCTGCAACGAGATCGTCAACGAAGTCGCGAGCCTCTTGCGGGTGGGCATTCCCAAGAACATCGAACTCCACTTCGATCTCCATCGTGGTGATTGCGGGGTGTCCGGCGACGCGGCACAGATTCGCAGTCTGGTGATGAATCTCCTGACCAACGCCGTGGACGCAATCGGGGACGTGGCGGGAGAGATCACGATCCGGACGTCGATTCGAGACCTCGATGACCAGGGCCTCAGCGAGTGGCAGGCCGAAGGCGCGCCGCTGGCGCCGGGCTCGTACGTCGTCCTGACGGTGGCGGACACCGGCGTCGGCATCGATACGCGTGACCGGGCTCGCATGTTCGATCCCTTCTTCTCGACCAAGTCCGACAACCGCGGACTCGGACTGGCTGCCGTTCACGGCATCGTGACCAGCCACCACGGCGGGCTCCTCGTCGAGAGCCAGGTCGGCCACGGCACGACGTTCACGGTCCTCCTCCCCCACACGACTTCCGCCCCGACGCCAGAACCGTGCGGCACCCCGCACCCTGCGGAATCGCTCGACGCGACGGTGCTGGTTGCCGACGACGACGACGCCGTTCTCCGGGTCATGGTCCGCGTCCTGAGCACCGCGGGATGCGAGGTGTTGTCGGCTGCCGACGGCGAGGAGGCCATCGAGCTCTTCCGCCAGCACCATGACGCGATCGACTGTGTCCTGCTCGACTACAGCATGCCTGGAAAGAACGGTGCCGAGACCCTGGTGGCCATTCGCCAACACTGCGAGACGGTGCCCGTGATCCTGGCGAGCGGCTACGCGGAAACCGACCTGCTCGATCGCTACCGGGACTCCGGCTTGGCAGCGGTCCTGCAGAAGCCGGCTACGAGAAGCACCATCGTCGAGGCCGTGCGGAGCGCACTGCAGACTTCGCCACGGAATCGATAGCGCTTCCCGGATCGCGGGCACATTTCCGGATCTGCTGAGTCCCAGGCGACGGGCCCGGCGACTGTGCAGCAATGCACACCATGCCGCGCACGTTCTTCCGAATCGCCCCGGCGTTGGCCTGCGCCGCGCTGGTGCTCGCCCAGGGGCCCGAGGCCGACCCCGCGCCATCGACCCCGATCGCGACGCTGCCGATGACGACCCCGCTCGGCCTGCCGTTCGTCTGGGCGACCGTCGGAGGTGGCGAACCGCGCTGGCTGTGCTTCGACACGGGCGCGACGCAGACTTTCCTCGACCGCACGTTCGTCGAGGGACTCGGCTTCGCCGTGCAGGACCTCGGCACGTCGACACAACCGGGTGGCACTGTACGCTTCGGCAAGACGTCGGGCGTCACGCTGCAGCTCGGCGCGTTCACCTGGCCTAACCGAACGGTTGGCGCCGTGCCGATGGGCCAGCTCACGGGCGCGGTCGGCCGGCCGCTGTGGGGCATCATGGGCTACGACCTGCCGCAGGCGAAGGTCGTCGAACTCGACTATGGCGCCGGCCGCATGCGGCTCTACGAGCCAGAGGGCTTTCGTTACTCGGGCCGGGGCGAAGCCCTCGACCTCGAGATCCGTCGCACCAAGCCGCTCGTGAAGCTGCGCCTGACGCGACGTGACGGCGAAGAGGTGACGGGCAAGTTCCTCGTCGACGCGGGGAGCGCGCAGACGATCAGCCTGTCGCCGCACTTCTACGACGAGGTCATCGCTGCGGATCAGCCCAGCGTCGCCGCGCGCGGCTGGGGCTTCGGCGGCACGCAGGCGACGGGCAAGCTCGTCCGCATCGACAAGGTGGTGCTCGGCCGGCACACGTTCACTGATGTCGTCGCGCACGCCGTCGTGAGCGACGGCACGTCGGGTCGGCGCTTCTACGCCGGCATCATCGGCGGCGAACTGCTGCGCCGCTTCACCGTCACGTTCGACTACCGCCGGACGCGCATGTTCCTCGAACCCAACGCAGCGATCACCGCGCCGCTGCGCGAGAGTCTGACCGGCCTCGAGTTCGCCGCGGACGGTGCCGTCCCGACCGAGATCCGCGTGTTTCACGTCTACGAGGGCTCGCCTGCCGATCGCGCCGGGATCCGACGCGATGACGTGTTGCTCGAGGTCGACGGCCGCTCGGCCCTGCAGATCGGGATCGAGGGCCTGTGGAACGGGCTGCGCGAGGGCGTGACCGCGAAGCACACGTTGCTGCTGCGGCGCGGTGAGAATCAACGGACGGTCACCCTCGAGCTCGAACGGCTGCCGATCTAGCGCAGTCGAAACAACCGCAGCATCGGGAGCTCCCACCCACCATCGCCGGCACCACCGTGTGCTAGACTCGACGGTGATGAACGTGGCGTCGTGTTGCCGTTGTGTCCTGACCGCGGGCCTCGCCGCGGCCGCGTTCTCCGCAGTCACCGCGGCCCAGGTCACGGGCTCGATCAACGAGAATGCGCCGCGCCTGTCGACCCGGATCGACTTCCCCGGCGACTCGATGGTCGAGTTGCACTACACCGCGATCGCCTACGGCAAGGGGATGTGGCGGATGCTGCCGGGACAGAAGAGCCGACACGCCGAGTTCAACCGGATCGCAGCGAGCAAACCGATCGGCACGTTCGCCACGACCAACCACGTCGTCGCGTGCGGCAACCTGATCCCGCCGGGCCGTTACGACCTCTACTTCACGATCGACCGCGATCAGTGCTGGGAACTCAACCTGCGCAAGCAGGGCGGGGAAGGGCCGATCCCGATCGACTGGCACATGCATGCGAAATCGACCGCGGAGCTCCACAAGCGGTTGCACCTCGCGATCGATCCCGTCGGCGAAGCCGACAAGGCACGCTTCCGGTTCGCGTTCGGCACCCACGTGCTGACGATTCCGCTGGAGCTGAGGGACGGCGAGAATCCGTATCGCAAACCCGCGGACGCGAAGAAGAACGAGTCGAACGGGCGAACCGGCCCCCCGCCGGGTTCGAAGCAGAAGCGAGGATCCAAGGCATCGGACGGCAGGTCGGCACCTCGCGTGATGTCGTTACCGCGGCGCGGCTTGCCCGCCGTGGCGAGCGGCGGTCGGGTCGTCGTGTTCCGCACCGCCAGCGGCTAGCGAGGTCGACGCGCGGGGCACGCCCCGCCTTCACCTGCCAGCGACGATGACTCCCGATCGTCATCTCGTCGCACGCATCGGTACAGTGTCGACATGGCCGCCCGCGACAACTGGGTCTTCGCACTGCTGATGGCGACTTGCACGATCGGCGCGATCTGGTCGGCGCTCGGAACGTCCGACCCGGCAACGTGGGGCTTCGAGGTGCTGCCGCTCGCGGCGGTGTTGATCGTGTTCGCGATCCGGCGCAGCTACTTCCGGTTCAGCACCCTGAGCTACGGCCTGCTCACGGCGTTCTTCTTGATTCAATGCATCGGCGGCCGCTGGACGTTCGCCGGCGTACCGATCCCGGAGGACGTGCTCCACTGGTTCGGCCTCGAGCGCAACCCTGTGGATCGCATCGGGCACTTCTTCCAGGGCTTCGTACCGGCGATCCTCCTTCGAGAGTGGCTGATTCGACGGCGCGGAATGGCGCGAGGTGGCACGGTATTCTGGCTGGTGACCGGCTGCTGTCTCGGCTTCAGCGCCGCCTACGAGCTGCTGGAGATGTGGTGCGTGCTGCTGTTCTACCCCGACGCGGGGCCCGAATGGCTCGGCCACCAGGGCGATCCCTGGGACGCGCAGTGGGACATGACGATGGCGGTGTCGGGCGCGATACTCGCGCAGTTGCTCCTCAGCCGGTTGCACGACCGCAGCATGGATGCGGCCGAAGCGCGCTAGACAAGGCTGCGACCCGACGGTCAGGACACGGTCCGCCCACAATCGCAAGAGACCGAAAGCGGACATCGAGCGGACGGGTCCACTGATCTGGACTGACGTCGACGACTTCCCGTTCCAGAAGGCGCGTTGGCCCGGGAGATGCCGCCCTGACCCGTCCTTCCGCTCCAGAACTCGGCACCGACCGCGGGTAGACTTGCAGCCTCGTTCCGGCCCATGTCCTACGAACGCAAATACGTTGCGCACGCGAGCGTCGCCCCGCGTCTGCTCGCGCGGCTGCGAGCGGTGCTGCCGCCGGATGGGGAGTTCGCGGACGACGTCGTGCACAGCGTCTACTTCGACACGCCGACACTCGACTCGGTGGCCGAGGTGCGCAACGGGGACCGGCTCAAGGCCAAGATCCGCGTGCGCTGGTACGGCTCGAGCGGGCGACAGGCCGCGTTCGCCGAGTGCAAGCGCAAGGCCGGCGCGCAACGGCAGAAGCTCCGGGTGCAGCTCGACGACGTCGACGTCGAGGCTCCACTGCACAGCGCGGCGTGGCGTGGCGTCCCGAGCATGCTGCGGGCGGCGGGAGTCGAGGTTCCGCTCGGCAACCTGCAGCCGACGCTGCACGTCGTCTACCGGCGCCACCGCTTCGTCGAGCGAACGAGTGCCTTGCGCGTCGCACTCGACACCGAGATCCGGGCCGTGCAAGTGCATCCGCTGCTCGCGCGTACGGCGCAACGCGCCCACCACCCACTCCCGTGGGTCGTCGTCGAGGCGAAGGGCGACACCCGCCACCTCCCGCGCGCGCTCACGTTCCTGCGCGAGATGGGCGCTCGCCGCTCGTCGTTCTCCAAGTATGGCCTCCTCGCCGAGGCCGATTGACACCCATGCTCGAGTGGCTCCAGTCGATCTTCCGCCGGCTCGGCGAGTTGCGCCTGCAGGACGTCGCGGTGACCGACTGGCTGCCGCTACTCGTCATCCTGCTCCTCAGCGTTGCGTCGTCGATGACCCTGTTCTTCCTCTACGCGGTGTTCTTCGAACGGCGCGCGACGGGGTCGGACGTCCACCGCGCGTTTCCCGTGCTGGGGATCTCGATCACGGCGATCTTCGTGTGCCTGCAGTACTCGCTGCCGATGTCGCTCGGCCTCCTGGGCGCGCTGTCGATCGTGCGTTTCCGGATGCCGCTCAAAGAACCGGAGGAGATCGGCTTCCTCATGGCGCTGATCGCGACGTCGATCTGCTCCGCGACGCTCAACTTCGTGATGCTCGCACTGCTGCTCACGCTCACGTTCCTGCTGCTCGTGATCCTGCGCGTCGTGCCGCGCTTCGCGCGCAGCCGCAGCGCCGTCGCGTCGCTCGTTGTCACCGTGCCCAAGGAGCAGACCAACGCAACCCTCGAGGCGGTGCTCGAGAGCAGCCGTGAACAGGGGCAGCCGGCCGCGCTCGACGGCATGAGCGACGTCGCCGACCAGACGACCCTGACATTCTCGGTGTTCCGCGGCACGGCTCGGAGCCTCGCGAACCTGCAACAACGACTGCATGAGCGCTGCGCTGGTGCGGAGGTCAGCCTCTTCGTCAACCAGCATCGGCCGCTCGGAGACTGAGCGTAACGGTGATCGGCCAGGCGCCTCGCGCCGGCACCTGATCGATGACGGTCGGGTTGCTCGTGCTGCTGGTGAGTCGCGCGGCGCGACCGACCCTCGCCGCGCGGATTGCCGTTCCGAGGGGACGCGGTTCGGCCCGGGCCGCCGGTCGTCGAGATCGCCAGAAAGGCGGCCGCGGGGCTCGACGCCGACCGAGGGAAACGAGACAATAGCAACGCAGACCGGATCCGAAGGGCGATCCGACGGGACGGCAGGGAAGGGAACGGGAAGGAAAGAAGGAGAGATCCATGTCCGAAAAGAAACTGGCTTCGCGCCTCACCAAGATCGAGCGCCGCCTCGACCGCATCGAAGACAACATCGTCCACGACGACGGCAAGGGCTCGTCGAGCACAGGACGGAAGACCGCAGGCAAGCCGGCGTTCTGCAAACTCGTCGACGTGCCGGAACGGCCGGTCGACGGCGACGTTTCGCCGCGTCGCCTCGAGCTGATTCGACGCACGTCGAAGAAGTGGGTGAACGGCACGACCCTGCACTACTACTTCTTCGAGAAGGCCACCGCCGGCGCCTGGCTGCCCGACAACTGGGTCGGCGCCGCGAACCAGAAGCAGGCGGTTCGCGACGCGTTCCAGGAGTGGAGGGACCTCGGCATCGGCCTGGAATTCGAAGAGGTGAACGACCCGTCGGACGCCGAGATCAAGATCAGTTTCCGACCGGGAGGCTCGGCCTCGTACGTCGGGCGCGACGCGATCGACTACGGCGGCTCGCCAACCGATTGGACGATGAACTTCGGCTGGGATCTGACGACCCAGTACGGCCGTGACACGGCACTGCACGAGATCGGCCACGCACTCGGCTTTCCGCACGAACACCAGAACCCGCTCAGCGGCATCGTCTGGGACGAGGCCGCCGTGCTCGATTCGTTCTCCGGCCCGCCGAACAACTGGACCGAGAGTCAGATCCGGCACAACATCCTGAACAAGCTCCCGGCCGACGACGTGTCCGGCACCAATTGGGACAGGGACTCGATCATGCACTACCACTTCGAGGCGGGGCTGATCGAGCACCCCTCGGAGTTCCAGAACAACGACCTGATTCCCGCGGCGGGCCTGTCGAGCAAGGACATCGACCAGGTCCAACTGTTCTACCCGCCGATCCAGAACACCCACCCCGAGCTCCGGGCGTTCGAACTCGAGCGACTCGAGCTCGGGCCAGGCGAGCAGGCGAACTTCTCGATCGTTCCGACCACGACCGGCTGGCGCACGATCCGCACGTTCGGCGACTCCGACACGGTGATCGTGCTGTTCGAGGAGGACGGCAATGAACTCCGGTATCGCGATGGCGACGACGACAGCGGCACCGCGCTCAACGCCACGCTGGACTACAAGTTCATCGCGAACCGGCGCTACGTCCTTCGCGTGCGACTCTACTGGGCGGCATCGCACGGCGAGACCGCGTTGCTGATGTGGTAGCGCGTCGACCTGCGGACGCCGACACCGCTCGCAGGTCGGCGACCGCATGGTGCGCAATCGCAATCATCATGGCGTGCGCTTCCTGCTCCCCTGCTGCTGAGCACCCTGCGGCGCGCTGCCGGCGCAACGTCGTTCGGCGTCGCCATCCCCAACCAGATCGCGCTCGCGGGCGAGACGTTCACGACCCAGTGGTTCGCGCTGTTCGCTGGTTCGCTCACCGTCGTCGGCAGCGACGGGCTGAGGGTCTCGATCGGCCGCTGAGGGAGCCCGCCACGGCCTCGGCCCACCGCGTCGCGTATGTGGCACACGACGTAGTGGCGGCGTGACGACGAACGGCGCGCGCTTCGGTCAGCGAGGCGCGATGGCGTCACATCACCGCGACACCTGCGTCGCCGCCGGCACGGCCTCGTAACCGCAACGGGAATCGAGCGGACTACGCGCGTGGTGGCATGGCCGTTGCTCATCCCGGCACCTGGTTCCGATCGGAGGCAAATCATGCAGACCACCCTCACTTCCCTCTCCTTCCTCGCCACCCTCACCACCGAACTGCTGCTCACCGCGGCCACGGCGACCGCACAGGTGCCCGACGGCTACGTGATGTTCGGCTCGTTCCAGGGCGCCACCGGCCAGAACGGCATCTTCTTCGTGCACCCGCGCGACACGGCCGCGCCGGCGATCGAGGTCACCGGCCTGCCGGCAGCTCTGTCCTACGATCCACTGCAGACCAACCGTGGCGTTGCTGCGCTGCTGCGTCGCCCGAGCGACGAGGCGATCATCGCCGCCGAGCGCGCTCCCGCCGGCACCAGTGTGGACGTGCACGTGCTGCACCTCAACGCCGCCGCGGTCGTCTCGAGCCAGGCATTCAGCATCGGCACGAGCGTCGTCGAGGCCGAGTCCCCGCAAATGGGGTTGTTGCCCGACGGCCGTGTCGTCGTCGCCGCGACGGACCTCACCGCCAACAGCCCGCTGGCACAGGCCCTGACCGCGAGCTTTCATTGGCAAGGCATCGGCATCCTCGATACGCAGACCGGCGCGCTCACCCCGATCCCCATCACGAACCTCAGCCAGTTTCCGGGTGTGATGAACGGCCTCGCGGTGACGCCAGACGGCCAGTCGATCTACGTCACCAACTGGATCTCGACGATGGCCGGCGACCTGTGGGAGGTGCCGATCGCCGGCGGCATCGCGACGCAGGTCGCTTCGCTGCCAGCGCCGGGGTCGAACCTGGCCGTCGACCTCGACGGCACCGTCCTCGTCGCGTGCCTCAATGGACCGCCGAACCTGTTCCGCTACGACCCGGTGACCCAGACCACATCGGCGGTGGTGACGACGATCGGCCCCCTCAACGCGATCGCGGTCGAGCGCGCAACCGGCAACCACATCCTCGCGACCGCGAACGCGGGCAACCCCGCTCGCTCCGTGTTCTGGGCCGAGCCGGGTACGCCCGAGTCGCTGCTCATCACACCCGATCGCGCGACGATCTCGGCGCTCGACGTCAATCCCAACCCCGAAGCGTTCGGCGCCGGGACGCCCGGCGCCGCGACCTACGACTGGCAGCTCACGCCGAATCCCGGCGGGCTGCCCGAGCCCGGCAACTTCCAGTTCTCGTTGACGCTCGAGGCGAGCCTGACGAGCAGCGATCCGGTGCTGTTCGTGATGAGCCTGGCGCGCACGGTGCCGACGACGATGTTCGGAATGTCGGTGCTCGTCGATCTGGGCGTGACGTATCCGGTCTTCTCGACGCTGAGCAACGGCACCGGCAGGGTGGACTTCCCGTTGCCGCCGGGACCGGCGTTGACAGGCATCGCGGTCTACACCCAGGGCTTCGTCTACGAGCAGGCCTCGGGCCTGCTCGCGGCTTCGCGCGGCGCCAGCTTCACGATCCTATGATCGCGCTCGCCCTCGCGATATCGCTGTTGCCGCAGGGGCCCGAACATTGGGCGGCACAGACGATCCACTCCGGCGACGACGGCGTCTGGTACGCGCACGTCGACCAGGTCGTCGAGGCCCACGCCCCGCCCGAGGTGATCGCCACCGACGACGCCGGCCGCCTGTTCGTGCTGTCGGTCTACAGCGGCAAATGGACGCCGCACCAGGTCACCCCCGACCGGCAGTGGCTCGCGCCCTCACGGCCGGCCGATATCGATCCGCGCCTGCCCGGACGGGAGCTCTACGCCGCGGGCCAGGCCGGCTCGATCCACCAGGTCACGCTGCGGCCGCAGCCGTTCGCGCGATTCACGCTCGAGAGTCGTGAGATCGGCCACGTCGCAGCCGAGGAGTTCCACACCGTGCTCACCGCTGAACTCGCCGAGGGTGCCGGCGCCGAGCTGCTCGCGTTCGGGATCTCGGGTGCGGTCTACCGCGCATCGCCGAGCGGCGCAGCCGGAGCGTTCCGGGTCGAACGCGTCGGGCACGTCGGCGGCCGGGTGCGGGACGCGCTCGTCGCTGAACTACCGGGGTCCGAGCGGGCAACCGTGCTCGGCGTGAGCCGGGCCGGGCACCTGCTCGCGATGCAGCTCGACAGGCAGGGATTGACCTCGCGCGTGGTGTTGCACGAGAGCCAGGGACTCGGGCGAATCGCGCGCGGCCGCAAGCGCGGCACGTTCTACGTGACCCGCGACGACGGCGTGCTGCTGCGCGTCATGTTCGACGCACCCGGCGATGTCGCGCGCGAACCGATTCTCGTGACGGACCAGGGGCTGCGCGGCGTCGCGGCAGGTCGCTTCTTCGCCGACGATCGCGAGGCCGTCGCGGTCTACGGCTACAACGGCATCGTGCAGCTGGTGTCACGCGGGCCCGACGGCTCGTGGCAGGTCACCGACATCTGGACCGGCGCGCAGAAGGGCCACTGGTTGACGACCGGTGAACTCGACGGCCGCAACTCGACCGACGAGCTCGTCGCGGCCGGTTTCGACGGCGAGGTCGTGCTGCTGTCGCGGCGGCCCGGCTACGGGCTCGAAGGCGTGGCCCGGCCGCGGCGCCCGCTTCCGGTGATTCGATAGGCCTTGCGTCGAACGTTCGGACAAGAAGTCCGCGCCCTGGATGGCCTGCGGCAGTCGTCCCGCCACGACACGGCCCGTTGCGCACCGGGTGGGCGCCGAACCCGGCTCGTGCCAGGAACCGGCACCCTCAACACGGTCGTGAGCACCCCACGATCACCGTCCCACTTGCTCGCTCAGCACCTCGCGGTCGCGCTCGATGTAGTCCACGCCGCCTTCGAGCCACGCGGGCGCATCCGCGCCCTTGAGGTAGTGATCGAAGTATTGCTTCATGCGGATCTGGAAGTCGATCTGGTTGGCCTTGTTCCGCAGGTGGTGCGGCTCGTCGGGATAGCTCAGCAGGATCACCTGCTTCCCGAGCCGCTTCGCCGCGATGTAGAACTCGAGCCCCTGGTTCCAGTCCACCGCGCCGTCGGCCGTGCCGTGCAGGATCATGAACGGCGTCGTGATCGAACGCGCGTGATACACCGGCGACTCGTCGAGGTAGCCCTGCCAGTCGTCCCACGGGCTCGTTCCCATGCGGCCCTGCCCCCACTGGATCAGGCCCGCGTTGGGCGAGCCGCTGCGCTTGTAGAGCACGTTGTGCATGCTGACGAGGTTGGTCAACGGCGCACCCGTCACGACGCAGGCGAAGAGGTCGGTCTGCGTCACGATGAAGCTCGACTGGTAGCCGCCCCACGAGTGGCCCTGCAGGCCGATTCGGTCGGGATCGACCATCCCCAGCTCGATCGCCGCGTGCACCGCCGCCGTCACGTCGTCCACGGCCGAAGAGCCCGGCTTGCCCGGCTCGTAGACGATGTCCGGTTGAATGACGACGTAGCCGTCGCTCGCGTACGTCGACATGTGCGGCCGATCGTCGTAGGCCGGCATCGAGTACTGGTGATGCCGCTGTGACATCTTCTCGTAGAAGTAGACGAGCGCCGGATACCGGCGGCCCTTCTCGTAACCGGCAGGCAGGGTCAGCGTGCCCTGGAGCTCGTTGCCGCGCGCGTCCGTGTAGTCGAACAGGATCCGGCCCGGGGTCCACGCGTACTCCGACTGCTGCGGGTTGGCGTCGGTGAGCTTCTGAGGAGCCGACATCGGCTGGCCGGCAGCGGGCAGCGTCGCGGTCCACAGGTCGGGGAACTCGACCGCCGTCTGGCGGGTCCAGACGACGCGGCTTGAGTCCGCCGCCTTGCGCAGGCCAGAGACCATCGCATCGACGTAGCGCAACGGCTTCGGCGCACCGCCGGGCAAGCCCCAGAAGTACCCCGACTCCTTGGTCCGATCCCCGTACGCCGACAGCAGGAACGGCTTCGTGAGGTCGAACGTGTCGACGTCCGGCTCCAGGTCCACGAGCCGGAACCGGATCGCGCGCTCACGCCCCACGCCACCGGTCAGGTCGGTCGGGCGCTCGAGCTCGCCGTCCTCCGCTTCGTCCGCGACGAGCGGGACGGCCCACAGATCGTAGCGGTGATTGAGGATCACGGTGCGACCGTCCGCCGCCCACCCTGCAATGCCGTAGGTCGAACTCTCACTCGTGCGGTCGGCTTGCCGGTTGGTGAAGTCGACATCGATCAAGCCGGAGAGCGGGATGCGCCGCCGGCGCTCGAGGTCGTAAGCGCTGATCGCACCGTCGACCGACCAGACGAAGAAGCGGCCGTCGGGGGAGGCCCCCATCGACCGACGCACGCGCTGCACGATCGGACGGCGCTCGCCGGTCCACAGGTCGACCGTGACGTAGTCCGCGAGACCGCCGTCGATCGACATGTCCCCGCGGTAGCGCGAGTCGTCCCGCCCGACGAACAAGTCGGCATGATCGGTCGTCGTGACACTCCGCACCCGGTCGTCGGTCAGCGCGACGAACCGCGGCTGGTCCAGCCGCTGGCCCGCGCGATCCGCGAGGTGCACGACCGCGAGGTCGGTGCGGCGCCGGTCCCGGGACGCGCGAACCTTCTGGACGGACTGCACGCGTTCGTCCTGCCAGTGCCACACCTCGACGTTGGCCTGATCGTCGTCGGACTTCTTCGCGATCTTCTCGGCCTGGGCGCGCACGCCGACGAACACGCGATTGCCGTCGTCGGACCAGGACGGAGCACGGTACTCGGAGAGCACGTGGCCGTCGGGGAACCGCGGGGCCTTCTTCGGGTCGAAGACCTCCGACCAGCCCGCCGCCGGGTCGAAGACGAGCAGCTCGTTCTCTTCGGCCTCGAACTCCTTCTTCTCGGGCTCGCCGTTCGTCTTCGGATCGGAGCCGGTCTTCGCGTCTGGCTCGGCGCTCTCCGCGACGTCCGACTCGACGACTCGCCCCCGCAGGACAGCAAGCAAGTCGGCGTCGGTGGTTCGATCATTGCGCTGCCAGACCAGACCGCGGTACGTCGAGTCGGTGCCGGAATCGAGAACGGACGCCACGGGGGTCCCCGCCGCGGCGCCGTCGTCGCCGCGCAACCTCAGCAGGTAGACACCGTTGCCGGCGTCATCGGCCGCATCGATCGTGTAGGCGAGGAACGAACCGGTCTCCGAGAACGCGAACGCGGACACGTTGCCGATGTTCTGGACCTGGCCCCGGCGCAGATCGAGCAACACGAGGTCGCTGCCGTCGTGCTCGGCCTTCTCGGCCCCGTGCTTGTGAACGGCGACGAACGGCACGCCCTCGTCCGCGAACCGGAACGACCGCACGCTCTCGAAGCGTCGCGGCTCGATCGCGGCATCCGCGTCGCCGAGCGGCGGCAGCTCGACCAGTTCGAGCGCCGAGCGCACGGGCTTCTTCTGCTTCGCCAGCTTCTTCGCTTCGGCTTCCTGCGGCCGGACGAGGTAGCCGATCCACCTGCCGTCGTCCGAGAACCGGACGGACCCACCGTTCATCACCTCGTGAACGACGCGCCCGCTCGCCGCCTCGGCGATGAAGAAGCGGGTGTCGCCGTCGTTCGGCCGGTAGCTGTAGGTGATGTGCTGGCCGTTCGGTGACAACGTGACGTCGCCAATTCGGTTCCACGAGCCGTAGTCGGCGACGGTCAGGACCTTCGGCGTGGCGTCCTCAGTAGTCGTGTCCGCGGCGTTCTCCGCGGCCTTCTCCGCTGGCGGCCGACCGGCGGCCGCCGGTTCGCCCTGCGCGTGTAGGAGAGGAAGAACGGGTGACGCGATGGCCGTGAACGAGACGGCCGTCAGGAACCGGAGAAGGGACTGTGGTTTGGACATGGCGAGTTCCACCAACAGCCTAGCGGCCGCAGGTCTGGCGCGCGCCACCGCACCAAGACGAGGGCGCGTTCTGACCGGGTGCCGTTGCGGTTGAGCAGTTGCGGCGGCCGCCCGCGAAGCGGGCTCGGTCAGTCTGCTCAGCGGGTCCACCGAGAGGCTTCGAGGCGGCGTTGAGGTCAGCGCGCTACCGCCGAGCCGTGATCGCGGCTCGCAGCAGTCGCTCGCACGTCGGGCGGAACTCGACATCGGCCAACCGACAGGCGTGGCGCAACACTCGCTCCGCACGCTCGAGATCACGGCCCGACGAATCATCCGCAGTCGAGAGAAGTTCACCGAGACTTGCGAGGACGTACGGCGATTCGGGAGCGAGACGGAGGGCGTTCTCGACCTCAATCAGTGCCTCCGTCATACGCCCGAGCTTTCGGAGCTCCTCTGCGAGATCAAGCCGAACGCGAGGCTCCTTGACGATGGCCACCGCGCGCCGGTAGCTATCAACCGAGTCCGACGACTTGCCGAGCCGCGATTCTACGAGAGCGCGCGTGACCCAGGCCCAACCCCACACCGGGCTCAGGCGGGTCGCCTCGCGGGCGCTGAGCCACGCGGCGCCGTTCTGGCCTAGATCAACCTGCGCGTTCGCCAGCTTGTACCACGCGTCCGCTCGATCTGGCCGCACGCCACACGCACGCATGAAATAGGGAATGGACGACTCGAACTCACCCCGGTGCGCATGTAACTGGCCACGCAGTACGAGCGCTTCGTACGACGTTTGGTCGGCGTTCATCGCCCGCTCGCTTGCAGCGAACGCGGCCTCGAGTCGTCCCAACTGCAGAAGAGCCCGGCCAAGCAAACTAGAGATCGCCGCGTCTCCGGGAACGAGTTCTTCGATGGCTTCCAGCTCCACCGCGGCCTCCGCAAAGCGCTGCTGCTCGAACCACGCAATCGCAAGATGCCGGCGCAAGGAAAGTGCCCATGAGCCGACCATTGCATGACCCAGTCCCTTCTGGGCGGCATCCACAGCAGCGGACCAATCCGATCGGCGCGAAGCCGCGAGTGTCTTGGCGGCCCAGGCCCCCGGGGATTCTGGGCGCTCAGCCAGCACCCGATCGATGAACGCGAGTTGCGGTGCTCCGGGCTCGGCCCCGTAACACATCGCGACGGCGAAGGCGACGAGGTCTGCGCACTCGCTGAGGCTCGATGCCGAACACGCCTTCGCGATCTCTTCTCTCGCCTCTACCGAGCGCCTATCCACGGCCAGCAGGCACAGAGCAAGGTGCGCGCGATGAACATCCGAGTCGATGCCTCGCACGCGCCCTTCCCGGATTACTCGAACAGCCTCGGCCGCCTTGCCCGTGTTGCGCAAGCAAAAACACAGTGTCTCCAACAACGTGGCATCACGGAGACTATCAGGCCACAACGAGCAGGCAGCGAGGGCATCACGACCGCCAGCGCGCAACTCATACAGCGCCAAATGACACCGAGCGCGATCTACGAGCCACGGCCATACGTTGCGTTTGGCGAGAGCCAGGTCCAGGTGAACCTTGGCCGCAGCGAAGTCGCGGCGTTCGAACCGATACCGGCCGAGCATCGCGTGCTCTCGAGGTGTAGTCGCCCCGCCTTGCAACGCCGAATCCGTTGGGACCACAGCCGACAACAGCCGGCCGACACGGGTCGTCAGCTGCCGGTCATCGACAGTTGACGCTCGGTACATTCGGCGCGCTTCGCCAAGTTCGCCCCGCCGGAGAGCCAACTCGCCGCGATAGTCGATCGCCTCTGCAGCCCGGTAGTCAGACCCGGCGAGATTCGCGAACATCCGGCCGGCAGCGTCCAGATCGCCGATCTCGTAGGCCTCGACCGCGCGCGCGAACTGCGCCTCGGCCCCGACGCGCTGCAGCGACGATGCCTGTGTCGCGTTGTGAAACCACAGCGCGACGACCGCCGAGCCCAGCAAGACGCCGCCGGCCCGCACGGCGAAGGGCCCTGGCCGCCGCCGCACCCTCTGCCAGAAGCGACTCAGCCGGCCTCTCTTGATCGCTCGAACGGGCTCGAAGTGCAAGAACCGCGCCAAGTCTGCAGCGAGTTCGCTGCCCGATGGGTAACGGTCCCCAGGGTCCTTCTCGAGGCATCTCTCGACGATCGCTCGAAGCTCCGCAGAGGCTCGAACGCGCCGCGGCCAGACCGGGTCGTCGAACCGAATGGAATCGTCCAGTGCTCCGCGGTCGTGCTGCGAGAATGCGAGCACGCCAGTGATCGCTTCGAACATCATCGCACCGAACGAGAAGACGTCGCTGGCCGCAGTGAGTGGCTCGCCGCGGACTTGCTCGGGCGATGCGTAGCAGGGCGTGCCAACGAATCCCACGGTGGCCGTCGCGTTGACATCGAGTACCCGCGCGAGCCCGAAGTCGACGAGATAGGCCTGGCCGTTCGACCCAATGAGGACGTTGCTCGGTTTGATGTCTCGATGCAGGATGCCGCGGGCGTGGCAACTTCCGAGTGCGGCGGCGATCTGTCGAAGGTACGGCAACAACCACCCGAGCCAATCGGGCTCGCCCGGGCGCAATCCGCGGGCCGGCTCGCCGGCGAGACAACGCATCAGCGACTCGCCATCGACCAACTCCATCGCCACCCAATAGAACCCCCGCACGAAACCCGTCGCGTACACCGGCACGATGGAATCATGACGGACTGCGGCGAGCAGGCGCCCTTCCGACTCGGCGCGCTGGCGACCGACATCAGAGAGGGCCGCTGGTATCAACTTGAGCGCGACGTCGCGGCCAAGCGCTTCGTCACGGGCGCGGAACACGACACCAACACCGCCTCGCCCGATCTCCGCACCGAGCGTGTAGCCGGCGACCCGATCGCCCGACCGTGGTACGGATCGATCATCCGACTCCGCATCCTCACGGAAGGTCAGGAACGCGAGCACACGGTCGTGATCACTCGGGTGGCTCGAGTCGCTCCCGTCCACCGCGTCTCTCACGGGCCTCCTCACTGGGTCTCCCTCAACTCCCGGGCGCAGCGGTCGATCGCCCGTCGCTCGCGCAGTAGTACGGTAGAAGCGTCAACACCGAGTTGAGCGCCGACCTCGCGGAGCGTCAGCCCCTCATAGTGACGCATCAGAAGGACCTCTCGATCGGGCTCCGGCAGCGCGGCCAATACCTGCCGGACCCGCGCAACCTGCTCGTTGCACGAGGCTTCGCGCGAGGGCGTCTGCGACTCGATCAGCGCGCGCAGCAACCCCGGCGGATTGGCCCCCACGGCAACCGCGCCCAGGTCGACGCCTCCTCGCAAATGGTGCGTGGTCCGCGCCGCCTCCAGGATCTTCATGCGCAGGATTCCCGACATCCACCGCAAGAACGAGCCTTCGCCGCGATACTCGAACGCCGAGAACCTCTGCAGCGCGACGGACCAGGTGTCTTGTAGCACGTCGTCCGCATTGGCCGGACCGGCCGCCCGTAATCGGAAGCTCACCAGAACGCGCAACCGATTCTCGCAACGCCGAACCAACTCGGCCCAGGCGTCGGGGTTGCCGCCTTGCGCCCGCCGCAGGATATCGGCGGTGTGGCGCTCGCCGCGTTGACCACCCATTCGCTTCTCAACGCTAGTGCCCCGAGCACGCGAGTGTCAACCCGGTCGAGGGTGACTCAGTTTCTGCAGAATCAGCGCAACACGCAACGCGCGCCGCTCAACAGAGGCTGCTCCAGACCACCGAAGTTCACAACCAAGAGACTGACGGATGAACGCATCGACTCATCGCACGTTGACTGTGGCAGTCGCCCTCGCACTCGCGTCCCCCGCACTTGCGCAGTCATTCACAACACAATTCACGTTGCACGCTGCCGAGACGGGCACGGCGCCGCCGGTGTTGGGGTTCAACGCGAAGCTCCCCAACTCGCCTACTCTGGCGGCCCAGGACGTGCTGCTGGCCGACTTCGACGGCGATGGCGATGTCGACGCGTACGTCGTGAGCTCGGGCCAGGACTCGTACTACGAGAACGGCGGTCAATCGACCGGATTCGCTGACCCGCAGGGCGAGTTCTTCGACCGGACGAGCTTCGTTACACGGCCTGCCAATGGCGCCACGGACGGAGCCGTCGGCGACATGAACGGCGACGGGCAACTCGACATCGTGCTCGCGGTCACCCAGGGCTCCGGCCCCGGCGCGGTGCTCTACTTCGAGAACGCTCTGTCGTCGACGTCGACCTTCGACGACCGCAGCCAGTTGGCCCTGCTGGAAGTGCCCAACTTCGCAAACGTCCGATGCGTCGCTTTGGTCGACTGGAATGGCGACGGACACCTGGACATTTTCGCCGGCGCGGCACCGAGGCCAGGCTTTACCTCCGGCCTGTTCTACCTCGAAAACAGCGGCACGATGCCGCCGACCTTCACGGAGGTCGCGACGGGCATTCCCGCCGTGACGGGCAACATCCATATCGAAGCGCTGGCAACCGGCGATATCGACGGCGACGGTGATCCTGATCTGTTCGCAGGCCTGCGCTCGGCCACTGGTGGCGCGGGCACGCATGTTCTGATCACCGGCAACGGCTCCGGCGCCTTCACCGACAGCACCGCCACCGCGGGCCTGAGCGGCTTGCCGTCGAGGCGAAGCAGCGGCGCCGAGCTCGCCGACGTCGACAACGACGGCGACCTCGATCTGATCACGGCGAACAAACCGGAGCTCGTTGCCGGCTTCTGGATCAACGGCTCCGAACAACTGTTCCTCAACGACGGGACCGGGGTCTTCGCCGCGCCCCAACCGCTGCCTTCCTCGGGCGATGCCTCGAACGACCTTGCCGTGGGCGACGTCGACGGTGACGGCGACCTCGATGTCGTGACGGTGAACGAGACGTTCGGATCGACCCACGGCGGAACGCGGCTCTATCTGTTCGACAACTCCCCCATGACTGGTCCGGGGTTCGTGGACGCGCCAGGCCGCATCCAGTCAGACTCGCAATTGCAGCTGAATACCCAAGGGGTAGCGCTCGCCGATGTGGACCTCGACGGCGACCCCGACCTGTTCACGGCGGTACCTACCGAATCATCGCTGCGCTTTCATCCGAATGCGTTGAGCCAGATCGACGCCCCGCGGCTGATCAACACGACTTCCGGCTTTGTCGACTACGAGCTCACGTTCGGCTTCGATGTCGGGTTCTACGACAACACCGTCCGAAGCAGCTACATGGTCCTACACTTGTCCGTGCCTCCCCAGCAGGCGTGGGGCCACCTCCCCTCCGTCGGCTTCATTGCAATCGACCAGAACGCCGTCGCCCTGTCGCCCGGCCTGATCCCCGACGCGTCCGGAACAGCGTCTCTCACCCTGAGAATACCGCAAAACACGACACTCACGTTCATCGTCCAAGGACTCGGGTTCATCATCCCCTCCAACGCAGCTCAGACGTTGGCCACTACGAACGTGATCCGTACCGTGGTGCAGTAGCGCTGCTCAACCTGCCCCCGAGAGACGGTTCCTGGGTGACGGGTCACGATCGACGCGGGCCCCCCGGGCCTCACTCGACGCGCACGAAGCGCAGGTTGCGCACGCGACTGCCGGTCAACGAAAAGCCCGTGACCCGGCCGTCTTCGCGGGCGAACGAAGCCTTCCGGAAGAAGAACGGGCGCCCCGTCAGCGTGTCGGGCCCACGGCGCTGCAGATCGAAGTCGCCGTGCCGGCGGTGCACCGCTTTGACGTCGTCGCCGTCGACGACGATTTCGTAGAACACCTCGAGCTCGGGACAGAAGTAGCGCCCGGCCATCTCTGCCAGCGGGATCGGCTCGACCTCGGGCGCCGCGCCGGGCCCTTCCGCGTCGGCCTCGTCCGTGTCGGGCCCGTCCGCGTTGGCCCCCGGCGCGGACCGTTCCGGCTGCTCCGGCTTCTTGGCCACCCTCCGCCGTTTGACGAGCAGCTGAACGATCCCGTTCGCGATCAGGCTCGGGTTGCCATTCGCCGCGTTCGAAAGCACCGCGACGCCGAGGTCGACGTCCGGCAGGTAGATGACGTGGGATCGAAAACCGGCATCGGCGCCGCCATGTTGCAGCATGGTGTGACCGCGGCTCTCCCCGACCTGCAAGCCGAGCGCGTAGCGGATCTCCCGACCGCTCGTGAGCCGGCCGCGGGTGCGCATCGCCATCACCGCGTCCTTGCCGCCCACTTCACCCGCGCCCAGATTGTGCAGCCATCGCGTCAGATCAGTCGCCGTCGTGAACAGGCTCGTGGCGCCGCAGTTCGCGTAGCTCAACACACCCTTGTGCCAGCGGCCACGCGTCAGCGCGTAGCTGTAGGCGCGCCCCGGAACGACCTGCCGGTGGTCGTGGTGGAAGTGCGTTCGCGTCATGCCGAGCGGCTCGAAGATGCGCTCCTTGCAGAACGCGTGGAACGGCTTCTTCGCGACCGTTTCGACGACGTACGCGGCGAGCGTGTAGCCCATGTTGGAGTACATGTACTCCGATCCCGGCGCGAAGTTCAGCTCGCGCTGCGCGCGCAGGATCGCCAGGATGTGGTCCCTGGTCAGGACGTCGTCGAGGCGGTAGCCACTGATCGCGAGCAGCTCCCACTGGTCGCGCAGGCCGCTCGTGTGGTTGAGCAGGTGGCGAATCGTGATCGTCGCACCGAAGTCGTGCAGCCACGGCACGTGCTTCCGCACGTCGTCGTCGAGCGACAGCTCCCCGTCCTGCTCGAGCAGCACGAGCGCGAACGCGGTGAACTGCTTGCTGACCGAAGCGACGTGGAAAATCGTGTCTGGCGCGATCTTCCCATCGAACTCGAGATGCGCCCGGCCATGGCCGGCGGCGTAGATCTGCTTGCCGCCGCGCGCGATCGCTACCGAGAACCCGGGTGAGTCGCCATCGTCCCAACGCTCGCCGAGCCTCTCGAGCCCGCGGAGCTGCTTGTCCGTCAGCTCCTGCGCGGCGATCGGGCCTGCGGTGACAAGAGCGGTGACGATGGCGGCAACGATGACGGCGAGGCAGCGCATCGGCGCATCATGCCGCAAGCCGCGCGCAGGCGCATCCTACTGGCCTGGTCATGCTCGACTCCTGCATCACGCCGGGTCTCACTCGGCGGGCAACCCCGCGAGCCACGGTTGCCCGCGGTAGCGATCCCAACTGTCGCATCCGATCGTGACGACCGGCCCGTCGATGCCGTCGCGCGCCGCGACCTGCAAGGCCGCGACCGCGGTCCGGACGCCCTTCGTCATGGGTCACAGCTCGTGGCCGAATCACGTTGGTCGTAGAACGCGCCGGGCCCCGCATCCGCTACGGTGACGCGTTCATGCAGCGACTCGAGGTGCTCGGCCACTGGTTCAACCCGCACGCGCCGAAGACGCTCCCGCGGCCGCAGGCGCTGGTGGGCGTCTGGGATCAGGAACCGCGCAGCGCGGTGCTCGAGTACCTGCGCGCGGGACGGGAACTGACACGGTTTCCGGAGCCGTCGTTCTGTCGTTTCGACTGCGGGATCGTGCACACTGGTGCCGGCGACTACACCGACGGTCGCTGG
Organism: Planctomycetota bacterium; assembly: GCA_965228735.1. Lineage (GTDB taxonomy): Bacteria > Planctomycetota > UBA1135 > UBA1135 > UBA2386 > JAGQRA01. Next base: position 6,859,409 of record OZ245838.1, on the reverse strand, counting down.
GTCTGGCCCGAGGGGCTGCCGCACTACGTCGAGTGCCACGACGTGCAGCTGCCGGCAACGTTCACCGACCACGCGGTTGCGTGCGGCGGGGTACCGCCGCGATTTCGCATGCCGGAGGTCGCGTTCGGGCTCTACGACACGGCGCCTTGGCTCACGTGGGCCCGGGCGCAGGGCGCCTGTCCTGATCTCGACGACTTCGACCTGCCCGACCCCGAGGTGCGCGACCGGATCCGCGCCGATCTGGGCTCGATGCTCTACGACGAGATCCTGGTGTGTCGCGGCAGCACGCGAGAAGTGGTGCTGCTCGTCGACGGGGCGCTCGAACTGCATCAGGTCAAGACCGGCGGGCGTTCGCCGCAGCGATTCGCCGGCTGGCACGAGTGGCCGGCCGCGAAAGCCGGGGCGGGTTCGGGCGCAGAATCGGCGGGCGGCCCGGCGGCGTTGCGGGCGCTGCGCGCGCAGAAGCCGAAACCCGGGATGTCGTTCGAGGAGTTCTTCGCAAAGCGGCGGGAGTCCGGGGACGACGAACCCGACTGAGGAGATCCGATCGAGGGTCGGCGACGAACCGCAGCAGGCGAACGTGCCGTGCTCGCCGACCGCATCAAGCAGGGGCCGCGCCCGCACGATCCAGGATCCGGCGGTACTCCGCGGCGCGCATCGGGCGCGGGTTGGAGTCGTTCGACCCGTTCTGCACGGCGAGCTCGGCGAGTCGGTCGTAGTCGGCCCGGGGCACCGCGAGTTGCGAGAATCGCGGGATGCCGATGGTCCGAGCCAGGTCGCGGATCGTGCCCAGCAACCGGGCGGCAAGCTCATGTGGCGCTGCCTCGTTGCCTGGCTCGAGCACGCGCTGGACCGCGGCCAGAGGCTCGACGACGGCTTCGCCATGGGCCTCGAAGACCGGGATCAGGAGCGCCGCGTTGAGGAGGCCGTGCGGCAGGTCGTGCAGTCCGCCGATGCTCTCGGAGAGGCAGTGCACGGCTCCGACGTCCGAGTTGCCGAACGCCATGCCGGCAAGGGTCGAGGCGCGCGCCACCTGGAAGAGGGCGCTCGCCTCGCGCTCTTGAACAGCGCGGGGCAGCCAGTCGAGGAGCAGGCCGATTGCGGCCGTACCGAGCGCATCGGAAACGGGGTTGCGACAAGACACCGTGACGGCCTCGATCGCGTGGGTCAGGGCGTCGAGGCCGGTGGTCGCGATCAAGTGCGCCGGGAGCTCGGCCAGCAGGTCGGGGTCGACGAGGGCGGCGTTCGGGAACATGCCGTCGCCCTTGATGCTGACCTTGACTTCGCGATCAGGGTCGCTGAGGACGCTGACCCAGGTGACCTCACTGCCGGTGCCGCAGGTTGTCGGGAGAGCGATGAAAGGCAGAGGAGGTTTGGTGAAGAGGTTCTTGCCGACGAACGCTGCGGCGGGCCCAGGGTTCGTCGCGAGCATCGCGCCGGCCTTCGCTGCGTCCAGCACACTGCCACCACCGATCCCGACGATGCCCTCGAATCCGCCTTCGCGGGCGCGTTCGCCCAACCGCTGCGCCGTTGCGATGCGCGGATTGCTCTCGACACCATCGTCGATCACGACCTCGAGCGAGCTCGAACCGAGGCCTTTGGCGAAGCCGGCGAAGGCACCGGTCGCGCGCACCCCTTGGTCCGTGACGACGAGAACGCGCTTGATCCCGTGCGCGAGCAGAACGTCGGCCGCCTGCAGTGAACATCCCGCCGAGATCGAGGTCGCTGTGGGTGCACGGAATCCGTTGAGCATGTCTGGGGTAACACTAGACCAGAGCGCGGCCACCAGCATCGCGCCGGATGCTGCTGGCGTGCCGAACCGCCGACAGCGCGACGCCGGTCGTGGTCCGTAACTCCGGCTGCCGAAGGCACGTGCCGGTCGGCCGGCGCGCGGTTCCGGGGCCGGGGGGCTTGCCTGGCGCGTAATCGTGCACCAATCATGGGGCATGCGAATCCTGGCACTGGCGCTCCTGCTGTCACTCAACGGTTGCGTGGATGTCCGCTACTTCGTGCCGAGCGAGCCGAGGAACGCCACCGGGCCGGGCGGTGTGCCCGCGTCGGTGTATCCGTTCGGTGCGAGCGACGTCGCGGGCAGGGTCTGGGTCTGGTCGGACGGCGCCAACGGCGAACGTACGGTGGGCGGCTCCGAGGACTACCGGGTCGAGGTACACGTCGGCTTCGAGTTGCAGAACACCGGCGCGACCGCGGTCGAGCTCGGCGACGTTCGTTCGACGTCCGACGCGCTCGAGCTCGCGCGGAGCGAGGGCTCGACGGTCGTGCCGCCAGGCGAGACCAGGCGCGTCGACATGTGGTTCGCAGCGCGCAACGCCACGAGCGCCCTCGACGTTCCGGACTTCGCCATTCGCCACTCCATCGTCGCGGGCGGGATCGACGTCGCCACCCAGGATACCGAGTTCGAGCGCTTCCGGGCACCCCGCAACCCGCTCGATCACGACCCGTACTATCGGGGCTGGGGCTGGGGCCCGTTCTGGGGCAAGTACCGCGGCACGGGGCGGTTCGTCGACGGCTACGGCCCGGAGAGTCTCCGGGCGAGCCAATAGCGCGGCGGCAGACGCTGCTCTTGCGCGCCTCCTCGTCTCTGGCCTCGATTGCGCGCGCGCCTCCGCTACTCGGCCGCGGCCATCAACCCGACGAGGCGCTCGGCGATCTGGCTGCCCGAGAACGGCTTCGCCAGGAAGTCGGTCGCGAGGTCGTCGTCGAGCTCCGGCAGGTCCTCTTCGCTGTAGCCCGAGATGAACAGCACGGGCAGCTCCGGGTGGTGTTCGCGGATCGCGCGCGCGAGATCGCCGCCGCGCATGCCGGGCATCACGAGGTCGGTGACCAGCAGGTCGACTTCGACGCCCTGCTCGCGAACCAGTTCGAGCGCGATCCGTGGCGAACTGGCGGAAACGACCCGGTAGCCGTGGCGGGTGAGCGCGCGCGTCGCCATCTCGACGATCGCCGGGTCGTCGTCGCAGAGCAGCACCGTCCGCTCGGCCGACGCGACGTCGGGCACGGGCGTCGCCGCGCGCTCGGGCATCGGGCTCGCCGGCGCCGCGCACATCGGGAAGTGCACGCCGAACTCGGTGCCTTCGCCAACGCGGCTGGTGACCGTGATGTGGCCGCCGGACTGGTGCACGATGCCGAAGGCCGACGCCAGGCCGAGCCCGGTGCCGCGGTCCAACGGCTTGGTCGTGAAGAACGGCTCGAACACGTGCGGCAGCAGCTCGGAGGGAATGCCCTGGCCGTTGTCGGTGACAGAGACGACCAGGTGCGGCCCTTCGCGCGCGTCCGGATGCTGCGCGACGTGGGCCCGGTCGAGGTCGCGCGTCGTCAGCTGGATCGCGATCCGTCCGCCGTTCGGCAGCGCGTCGCGCGCGTTGGTGACGAGGTTGACGACGACCTGCTCGAGCTGGCCGCGATCGGCCCGGATCCGGCCGAGCCCTTCGGGAACGTCGATCGTGAGCTCGATGCCGGACGGGATCAGCCGCCGGACCATCGGCACCAGCTGCCGCAGCACGGGCCCCGGATCGAACACGCTCGGCACCTGGACCTGACGGCGGCTGAACGCGAGCAGCTGTCGGGTCAGCTCCGTCGCGCGGTCGCACGAACGGCGGATCTCCTGGACCTCCGCCATCGCCGCCGCGGGCGCCCCTTCGACCGCGAGCTCGAGCAGCTCCGAATGTCCGAGCAGCGCCGTCATGATGTTGTTGAAGTCGTGCGACACGCCGCCGGCCAGCCGTCCGAGCGACTCGAGCCGGCGCGACTCCGCGAGCTGCGACTGCAGCTCGTTCTTCAGCTGCAGCGCCGCGGCGCGCTCGCGCATCGCACGCGTGCGCAGCCGGTAGAAGCCGAGCAGCGTGAGCGCCGCGGCGATCACAATGGCCGCGCGAAACCAGCCGTTCCCCCACCACGGCGGGTGGATGACGAGCTCCGCCAGGCCGCGTTCGGCCGACCACGCCTCGCCGGTCCGCCGCGCGCGCGCGATCAGCCGGTAGCGACCCGCCGGGAGGTTGGCGAACGTGAGCTCGCGGTGGCTGCCGTTCGATCGCCAGTCGGCGTCGATCCCGTCGAGCCGGAACGAGTACTCGAGCCAACGCGGCTCGCGTTCGAGAACGGCGGCGAACCGGAACGAGACCAGGTCCTGGCGGTAGCCGAGCTCGAGCGGGCCCCGTTGGACGGGCTCGCCCGCGACGCGCGTCTCGAGCAGCATCGGGTCGGGAGCTGGCGCTGACCGCAGCACCTCCTCGGGGTCGAAGCGCACGACGCCTTCGTCGGTCGCGAGCACGATATGGCCCGACGGGGTCCGTCGGCTCGCATGGATCTCGGTGTCCGGCAGCCCGTGCGCGCCCCCGAACGAGCGCCACGCCTCGTCCAGCGGGTCGAACGCGAACGCCGACCGCGCCGTGAACAGCCACAGTGTGCCGTTCGGTCCGCGGGTGATGGACGTCGGACGTCCGCCCTGCGCCAGGAGACGCTGCAGGGACGGCACCGAACGGGGCCGACCGGTGCTCGCCTCGAAGTGGTGCAAATCGCGGTGCCCCAGCAGCCAGAAGCCGCCCGCGCCGTCGCCGCAGCAACTGGGCTCGCGCACGCGGCAGTCCGGCGGGAGCGCGGCGAGCGGCAACCGGTGCGCCCGTCGCGCGCCCGCATCCCAGAGCAGCATCGCCGACGTGCCGCAGAACCACTCGCCGGCGGTCGGCGCGGTGGCGGCGTCCCACGCCAGGTGTTCGACCGGCGCCCAGCGCAACGCATCGAGGCCGTACACGCAGATGCAGTCCTCGCCGTCGATCCGGGCGACGGCGAGCAGTTTGCCGCTGGCGTCTTCGTGCAGGCCCGAGACCAACGACGGCCGCGGCGCGAACGTCGCGGTCTCGAACGTCGCGGGCTCGCGCATGCGCAGCAGCTTGGCCGAGTCCGAGAACCACAGGTCGCCGCGCGCGTCGCGCCGGCATGCCCAGACGTTGCCGCGCCGGGAGTGCGCGTCGACGAACACCTGCTCGACCGAGAGCCCGTCCGCCGCGATCCGGTGCAGGCCGGTCTGGTTGCAGCCGAACCACATGGTGCCGTCGGAGTCCGACCATGCGGACAGTCCGTGGCTCGCGACCTCGTCGGCGATCCCGGGGACGCGATAGGTCTCGAACCCGGTGGCGATGTCCCCGCTCCACAGCCCGGCCGGGTTCACCGCCCACACGCGCCCGGCGCGATCGTGGAGCACGTTGCGCACGGCCGGGCTGCGGATCGCGATCCGCGCGTCCGTCGGGCGGAATCGCGTGGCGCGCGCGCGCGGCAGCGCGGTCGAGACCGGAACCCCGTCCAGGCGCAGGCGGCTCAGCAGCCGCCCCTCGCTGTCCCGCACCTGCAGCGAACGCTGGACGGTCGAGACCCAGACCCGATCTGCGGCATCGACGCCGAGATCGGTGACGTGCAGGTGGCGGGTCGACTCGACGCGCTGCGCCGTGAAGGCGCGCGGGTCGACGCAGTACAGCCCTGCGGCCGTGCCGACCCACAACAGACCGCTGCGCGCGAACGCAATCCCACCGACGGCGCACGGCTGCCCCGGCTCCTGCAGGAACAACCGCCGCGAGCGGCCGCTGTCGGGATCGAAGCGGCATACGCCGTAGTGCGTGCCGATCCAGAGCTGCCCGCCGGGACCGCGCACGGCCCGTTGCGCGTAGTCGTAGCGTGGGGGCCGCGGCTCGGCGGCGGGTGCGAGCTGGCCCAGCGAACCCCGGTCGAGGACGTGGCGGACCTCGAACGTGCGCGTCGTCGGATCCACGCGCGCGATGCCGGCGCCCGTGCACGCCCAGATGCCGCCGTGCGCGTCCTCGACGACGGCGCCGACGCGGAGCTGTTCGCGCGACGGCGCGGCGGCCTTCGGCCGGTACCGCGTGAACGTCTCGCGCACGGGGTCGAAGGCGACGAGGCCGGCGGCGGACGGCAGCCAGAGGCGGTCGTCGCGGCTCCTGGCCAGCCAGCGCGGCAGGAACGTGATGCCCGCCAGCTGCTCGCCTGCAGGCGTGAAGCGGCGCGTCTCGACGCCGTCGAAACGCAGCAGCGCGCGCCTCGTCGCCGTCCACAGGAAGCCGTCGGACGTCTGCGCGAGGCCGGCGAGCCCCTCGCCCGGCTCGAACGCCTGCAGCGGCGCGCGATAGACCGGGAAGTCGCGCGACTGCGCGCTGGCCGGCCCGGCGAACAGTGCGACCAGCACCGTGACGACTGGCGTGCAACCCGCGGACGTTCGACCTCGACTGGTCATCGAAGCCGCTATTTTAGCGGACGTCGCCGCCCGCTGAGTGCGATCTTGGCGTTCGTCCGTGGCGTTGGTGTCAGGGAGCGGGCCGCGAACGCGCCGCGCGCGGCTCGTCGCAAGCTACGGAGGAGCCTCCGGGAACGCCGGGGCGGTTCAGCTGCGAGACATCGAACCGAACGGGGCGCTGCCACGACTCGACCTCGGCCGGCTTGCGGGAGTTCTGCCCCGTCGAAGCCGTCGTCCGGCATCATTGCCAGAGCCTCGCCAGCGCCCGTTTCGCCATGCAACGCTCTCATCTCATCGCGGTCGCCGTCGTGATCGCAGTCGGTGCCGCCGGCTGCTGGTGGCTCACACGGACCGACGCCATTCCGGCTGGCCCGCTACCCGGCGACGCACCGGCGACATCGCCGTCCATCGCGCCCCTGGAGACCGGTGTAACGGCGGCCGCCGAGCGGGCCACCGACGCCTCGCAGCGGAACCCCGCGGACGACGCGGAGCGAATCCTGGTCGCCGAGGTGTCGACCGGCTCTGCGGCCGCCGGAACGAACGTTCTGCGTGTGATCCTCGAGGGGATGCCGGACGAGAGCGCCGCCGAGGCAAGGATCACGGTCCGAACCTACGACGAGGGCAAGCAGAGAACCGCGCGCATCCGCGAGTCGTGGCAGAGCCAGGGTACGACGAGCGAGTTCGGCCTCGACTCGTACCTCGCGGCCGTGGCGGCGCAGTATCCGGAACAGAGTTTCGACGAGCTGAAGGTCGCAGTGGAACATCCGCTGTACCTGCGCGAGACGATCCGCGTGCCGGCGACCGCCGGCATCGAATCCAGCAACGGCCAGACCATCTACGAAGCTCGCGTTCAGTTCGCAGAGGTCGTCTTCTGGCCGGAGTTCGCGCTCTCGGTGCGGGACGCGTTCACGAAGGAGCACCTCGAAGACGTCGAGCTCCGCTGCGTGCCGACGGCGTTCATGGGCTTGCACCAGCAACCTGGATCGGACGACATCTTCACAAAGCTCGGTGACGGCCTGAGCTCCCCCATCGCGCTGCTCGGCGGGCGCAAGGCGAAGGAGCGCGACGATCACGTCGCGGGCATCGCGCTGCGGCCGGCCACGGCGGGCGAGGCACCGGAGCCCACCGACCTCGTGCAGCCCGAAGAGAACGAGCGCGGAGTGATGGTCTACGCGCGCGCCCCCGGCTACGCCTGGGGCCGCATAGTGATCGACGTCAGCAAGGGCAGCGAACGCGAGCTGCTGTTGGGACCGGCCACGACGATGAACGTTCGGTTCGCGAACGTGCAGCTCGGGGAGTACGCGAAGCTCGACAAGCCGGCGACGATCTGCGTCGGGAGCCTCCGACCGGACGGGAATGTGGATGGTGTGTTCTGCCAAGAGCTCGACGAGACGCTCGCGGCCGAAGGGATCCGGATCGAGAATCTGAGTCCGGGCGAGCACAGCGTCTCGGTGGAGCTGGGCCACGACTTCTCATGGCGGAAGCGGCACGTGCTCGCGCGCGAGAAGATCACGCTGGTCGCCGGCAGGCAGCACGAGGTGATGCTGGTGCTGGACGACTCACCCGCGCCCCCGGAGCTGACGAACCTCGCCGGCAGGCTCTCGTTTCCCACGTTCGGCGGCGAGAAAGACGTTCGCTTGTGGCTCTACAAGTCGGACTACAAGTACGGCGAACCCGACTACGAGATCACGCTAGCCGACATGGAGCCCGCGGTGGGCGCGCTCCCGACGTGGGCGTTCCGTCTGGAAGGCCTGCCGGTCGGCCGCTACCAGGTCCGGCTCATGCCGTTCGAGAAGAACTGGATGATCGAGCTTCCGACGGGCGGTCGCGACGACCTGGAGTTCGTGGTTCCCGAGCTCGCCGAGCTGGTAGTCGAAACCGTACACGCCCAGACGGGTGAGCGGATCCCGCTCGAGATCATCCGGTTCTCCAGCCGCGAGGAGCTGACGGACCGCATCCATCACGACCACAGCAGCCAACGCCAGGCCACCCGATACGATGGCTCACCCGGTCACTTCCGCATCTGGGCCGCCCCCGGCCCGGTGCTGCTGCGCACCTACCGGCTTCCGGACGATCTGGGCCTGGCTCATCGCCAGCAGGAACTCGACCTCGTCCGAGGTCTCCAGCACGTCCGCTACGAACTCGGACCGGGCTACACCATCAAGTTCGACTTCCGCGTCGACGGCGCCACGCTTCCGCGCGACGAAGGCATCTACAACGGAATCGCCAAGACCGTCCGCCCGATCGGACACGAAGGCAACGTCGGCTACCTGAACTACTGGATGCTCGAAGCAGACGCGCCAGGGCTGTACGAGATCAGTTTCGAGGGCATCGGCAAGGGCCGGTTCCGCCCGATCCCACCGCGCCGCATCGAAGTGCGCGAGGGTGAAACGACCGAAGTCATCGTCGATCTGGAGCGGCAGTAGGACAGCGACCGGTTCGCGAGTTGCTTCAGCTCGACGCGCGGCGGCTCCGCCGTTGGAGCGCGGAGGGCGTCATCCCGAACATGCGTTTGAACGTTCGGCTCATGTGGGCCGCATCCGCGAAGTCCGCCCCCATCGCCGCCTGCGTGAGCCCCACCCCGTTCACGATCGACGTCGCGGCGCGCTGCAGCTTCAGCCACAGGAGATAGGGCCGCAGCGGGATGCCAACCGACTCGGTGAAGACGTGCATCAGGCGCGAGGGCGAGAGGCTCACGCGCGCGGCGAGCGCTTCGAGCGAGGTGTCGATCTCCGCGCCGTCACGCAGTGACTCCAGCAACACGCGCACGTCGGGGTGCATGCGCGGTCGCGACGTCGGCCCGGCGAGGGTGTCCCGTGCGCGCGCCATGAACGCGTCGAGGTCGTCACGCCCCGGGGCCTCGGGGAGGTCGACGAGCAACGCGCGTCGTTCGGCCTCCGAGATCAGCCGCACGCCGCCCTCGAACGTGGCGCGCAAGCTCGCGCCGTCGTCCGACTCGGGATCCCAGAATGCGAGCACCACTTCCCGTCCGGCTGCCTCTACCGCATGCTCGACGTCCGCAGCAGTGACCACCCCGGGCGCGCAGTGCACTTCGCCCCCTTCGCGAACCCGCAGGTCTCCGCTCCTAGCGAGCAGGAGGTGCATCGCGTGGTGTGCATGCGGCGCGCTCGCGTCCCCTGGCGCCTGCGCCGCGAGGCGTGAGGGCCAGATCGTGAACGGCGCCGCGTCGGGGAGGTGCATAGGTAGATCTCAGGTGATGAAGGAAACACAAGCAAGCGAGCCCTGCACCACCTGAGACCCCCGTTCAAACCGTGCGTGCGGATTTCCCGCACACGGCTTTCCGACGACGTTCTCAGACCGCATGCGAGCTCCGAGCGCGCATAGGGCGAGCTCGTCAAGCCGCGGCGACAACCGCGCGTCCGCGCTGCACCGCGCCGGTGGCCACGAGCGCCCAGCCGATGAAGAGCAGCTGGAGCGGGATGCGGAACCACAGGTATGCGGGGCCATGGCCGCCCAGCCCGACCTCCGCGACCGCCGAGTAGACGTTCGCGGGAAGCAGCGCCAAGAAGAACGCAGCGAGGGCCCAGCCGAGCCGCGGCGTAGGCCGAGCGAAGCGCCACAGCAGCAGCGCAGCGACGCCGAGCTCGAGCACACCCGTCGCGTAGACGAACGTCGCGGCGCCCGGCAAGAACGGCGGCACCATCTGCACCATCGCCTCGGTCGAGACGAAGTGCGCGACGCCCGTGAGGACGAGCATCGCCGCCAATGCGGCGCGCGCGGCGCGCAGGCCGGAATCTCGGTGCCCCCGGAGTCCGGTCCAGGTGCGGGCAACAGCGAAGGTGACGAGCAGAGTGATCAGGGGAGCCATGAGGAGTTCCTTGGTTTCGGACCATCCTGCTGCGCGACGCCGACGCCCGCATGAACGGACTGGCTGCAATCGACCACGAGGGTGCCCGACCCGACCGCCTCCAGGGTCAGCGCCTGCCCGAACAGACGCCGGACTCGGACCGGTCATGACAGACTCGCGACGCTCGGACCGAAACCCGCGGATCCCCCACCCGTGCCAAACTCCGGAAGCGGATCGCGGCCGAGTTCGACCGGCTGGAGTCCGTGCTGGCCTCAGGAACCCTGGAGGAGCGCCGCAGCCTGGTCGGGTGCTACGTCGACCAGATAAAGACAAAGCCCGAGGTAGAGACCGTTTGTGTCAGTCTCTACCCCGGGCTTAGTCAAATGGTAGAGCAGTCGGGACGCTCTTCGTCATGGAGTACGTGACGAAGCCAGTCCGGATCGGGGGAGCAGTCGTGACGCTCCTCGAACTTCGCGTAATCGGAACATCGATTCGGCCTCCTGAGAGGGTGGAAACTGCACACATGAAGCCCAACCATGTAGACATATTCCACCATGCCCGCCCCCGCCTCGAAACTGACCCCGACCTCCCTTCGCAGGGCGGGGCTCGGCGCCTTCTTCCGGCCATGCGACCTGAGGCCCCTGGGCATCACGGAAGCCATGCTACGAAACCTGGTCCGCCGCGGTGAGGTGGAGCGGGTCGCCCGCGGCCTCTACCGACTCGTGGCAGCCGACACGTCAGGCCTCTACTCCGTCGCTGCGGCCTGCGCGCGTGTCCCGCGCGGCATCGTCTGTCTGCTGACGGCGCTGCAGATCCACGGCATCGGCACCCGGCTCTCGCCGGAGGTCTGGATCGGGATCCCCTACGGCCAGCGAGCCCCACGTTCCGTGCCTACCAAGGTCCGGGTCGTCCGGTTCTCCGGCGTGCTACTGACCGCGGGCGTCGAGCCGACACGGATCGACGGAGTGCCGACCAAGATCACGAACCCTGCCCGGACCATCATCGACTGCTTCCGCCTGACCAGACTGATCGATCGGGAGACTGCGCTGGAAGCAGCCCGAGAAGGCCTGCGTGGCCGGAAGGTCTCCGCCAGCGGCCTGCTGCGCATGGCGCGGGAGTGCGGAGCTCCCGAGCGCGTTCGCCAGGATCTGGAGGTCCTCATCGCATGAACGGCGAGCCCAAGGACCTGGCGGCATCCATCCATCGCCGCCTGCTCAACGGTGCTCGCGACCGCGGTGAGGACTTCCAGCTCACCCTGCTGCGCTACGGCGCCGAGCGACTGCTGTATCGCCTCTGCCAAACGCAGCACGCCGAACGATTCGTGCTCAAGGGCGCCCTCCTGCTCCTGCTTTGGCCCGACCAACTCTACCGCCCCACCCGAGACATCGACCTCGAGGGCTTCGGCGAAACCGCTCCTGAGCACCTCCGCGACGTCTTCCGCGAGGTCTGCCGTCAACCATGCAGCGAAGACGCCCTGCAGTTCGACGAGGACTCCGTCGAGGCCGCCGAGATCCGCGCGGTGCAGGAGTATGGCGGCGTGCGCATCACGCTGTCGGCATACCTCGGCAAGGCCAGGATCCACCTCCAGGTCGATGTCGGCTTCGGCGATGCGATCACGCCGGCTCCTCGCGCCCGGGACTTCCCGACCCTGCTGCCACTGCCTGCCCCGCGTCTGCGCATGTATCCGATCGAAACCGTCGTCGCGGAGAAGTTCGAGGCGATCGTCCGGCTCGGACGCGCCAACAGCCGCATGAAAGACTTCCGTGACCTGATCACGTTCGCCCGGCGCAGCGAGTTCGATGGGGCGCTGCTCAGCCGCGCGGCAAGGGCGACCTTCTCGCAACGCGACGCGGACCTCGGCGACCTCGACGAGATCCTCGACGCGGACTTCTACTCCGACCCGGTCCTGGACCAGCGATGGCGCGCGTACTCCCGTTCGGTGGCAGCCGGCGGGGACGTTCCGCAGGTCTTCACGGACCTGGGACATGAGCTGGTCCGGTTCCTGCGGCCCCTCGCCGAGGCCCTGCGCGGTGCCGAGCCACCGGGATCGTGGAGCCACGCCACCGGCTGGGCTCGAGCATGAGCGAGATGCGGGGACTCCGGCGCACCATGGCGCAAGCGTTGCCGCGAGCGAGCCTGCGACTACCGTGCGCCGCCCCCATGCCGGACACCCTGCTGCCCCTGCGCTTCCTCTTGTTCGCGTTCGCCGGCTGGGTGAACCGACAACAGACGCAGGCGATCGACTACCTCGTCGAAGAGACCGCGTGCTGCGCGAGCAGTTCGGAGCACGCCGCCTGCGGCTCAGCGACGACCAGCGACGTCGGCTGGCGGCGAAGGGCCAGGCACTCGGCCGCAAGCTCCTCAGCCAGGTTGCCACGATCGTCACGCCCGACACGATCCTGCGCTGGCACCACCGGCTGATCGCGGCGAAGCACACGTACCCGCACCGGACTCGCGTTGGCCGGCCCGGGATCATGAAGACGATCCGCGAGCTCATCGTTCGCATGGCGACCGACAACTCGAGCTGGGGCTACCTGCGGATCCAAGGTGAGCTGAAGAAGGTCGGCCATCGAGTTGCTCGAACCACGATCGCCAAGGTGCTGAAGGATGCCGGCGTGCCGCCGAGCCCCGAACGGCCGACCTCGTGGGCGACGTTCTTGAAGTCGCACGCCGACGTGATCGCAGCAACCGACTTCTTCACGGTCGACGTGTGGACCGCGCGCGGGCTGGTCACCCACTACGTGCTGTTCGTCATCCACCACGCGACGCGTGCCGTCGAAATCGCCGGCATCACGACGAGCCCGGACAGCGCCTTCATGGCGCAGGTCGGCCGCAACCTCACGGATCCTGTCGACGGCGCCCTCCGCGACAAGCGGTTCCTGATCCTCGATCGGGACGGGAAGTTCACTGCCCAGTTCCAACGCATCGTCGAAGACGCGGGTGTCGCGCTTCTGCCGACCGCGATCCAGGCGCCCGACATGAACGCGATCGCCGAGCGATTCGTCGGATCGGTGAAGCGCGAGTGCCTCAGCAAGCTGATCATCTTCGGCGAAGCCCACCTCCGACGCGCGCTCGCCGAGTTCGTCGAGCACTACCACCGTGATCGGCCCCATCAGGGCATCGTGAACGAGCGCATCGCACCGACTGCTACCGAGAGCAGCAGCGGAGAGAAGATCGTGGCCGACGAGCGACTCGGCGGGCTGCTTCGCAGCTACCGCCGCGCAGCCTGACAGCCAGGCTCTCGCAACAAGCCCCGGTTCGTCGCTCCGGTTGCGGCCACCGGTCTGCGATGCCGGCTGAACTTGGCAAGCGCTCATCGCCGTTCCCGCAATCGGAATGCCACGATTCGACCGCGAATCACTTCGGCGCAGTTTCCGGATACCACGCCCAACTCGGGCTGGGTCCCCCCTGCTCTCGCCGCATCTAGGCCGAGACTCGGTGTCCGGGTAGGACACACTCTGGTCACAGTGAGTCGAGGCCCCCCAAAAACGAAGACAGGGTGGACAGATCTATGTGCCTGTCCACCCTGCGCTTCTGAGTGGTAGCGGGGACAGGATTCGAACCTGTGACCTTCGGGTTATGAGCCCGACGAGCTACCGGACTGCTCCACCCCGCGTCGCGGACGGAGAACGATAGCGCGGTGTCACCATGACTCAAGCGCTTTTGTTCGAGGAACGAGCGCTTCCTGGCCGTTCGGGTCTTGGTCAGCCGGTGCCGCGCAGGGACTGGAAGCGCTTGCGCAGGTCCTCGGGGCAGTCTTCGCCCGTGAACAGGGCGGCGTGCTTCTCGACCTCGGTCAGGATGCGGTTCTTGCCGTTGGGGTCGAGAGTAAGAGCGGCCTGGGCCCACTCGAGCAGGCGTTGGCGGAACGCGGGGTCATCGGTCGCGGTGGCCTGGCGGGCGCGATCGAGCAGCGCGACGGCGGTCGCGGCGTCGGTCTCGAGCAGGGCGCGGCCGGCGCGGTCGAAGACGGTCAGCTCGCGCGGGCCGAGGCGGCGCTTCGGATCGATGACCTTCAGCATCGCTGCGGCTTGCGCGGGCTTGGACAGGCCGAGTCGGGCATCGGCCGCGAGGAGGCGAATGCGGTCCTTCTGCTCCGGGCGGAACGTCGGTGCTGCGGCGGCGCCGTTCGGCGCGTTGGCCGGACGTTCGGCGAGCCACGCCCCGGCGCGCTCCACCACCTCACCGTAGTTGGACCCGACGAGTTCGACCTCGAGGAACAGCACCCGGTGCTCGGGACCGTCGAGACGATCGCCCGCCGGCACTTTCGGCTTGTTCAGGGTGCCGAACGCGATGTGCACCTCATTGGCCTCGCTCTTGAGCTCTTCCGAGCTGCCCCACCAGACGTCGGCGGGCTTGAGCAACGCGGTTCGGATGATGAGCTGCATCGCCCAGCGCGCGCGGCTCGCGACGCGACCGTCCGCCGACTCGACGTTGCCGGCGAGGTCGATCGCCGAATGGATGCGCCCCAACAGGTCGCGCGCCATCGTCCGCTCTTCGAACGCCAACAACTCGTCGCACGCGGCGAGCCACGGGCCGTCGGCCGCACCACGCTCGCCAGCGATCTGGAACAGCGCAGGCAACAGTTTCTGCTGCCGGAACAGGTGCGCCTCCGGCAGCGCGCCTTCCTGCCGCAGGTCCGCGAGCACGGTGCGGATCGCGCCGATCGCCACCTCGGGCATCTGCGGCTCGCGGCCGCACGCGATGAGCGCCTCCACGAGCGCCTCGTAGACCGGCACCTGCGTCTCTACGGCCAACCGGGTGCGCAGCGCCTCGACCGTCGCCGCCGGCCGGACCTTGTGCAGCTTGCCGAGCGAACTCGCCGCCTGCAGGCGCACGTCGACCTCGGCATCGGCGAGCAGCGCCGCCAACGCGGCGTGCCGGCGCTCGATGCCGGCCGCATAGTTCCACGTCCGCAGCCCGAAGATGCAGCTCACCCGGAACCGACTGTCGAGCCGCGCGTCCTGCGCGAACTTCAGCAACAGATCGAAGATCTCCGGAACGCGCTGCTCCGCGCCGTTCTCACCGATCGCGGCGGGCGCGAGCGCGAGCGTGAGTGCCTGGTCGCGCAAGTTGGCCAGGGTCGGCTGCAGCCAGATCGCGCGCACCAGATCGATCCACTCCTGCTTGTCGGGATCGTCGGGCCCGGGCGCAAACCAGCGCGGCGGCGTGCGCGCCGACAGCGCGGCGAGCGCGGCCTCGATGAGCGGCACCGCCGGCGCACCCTCGTCGACGGCCCGCCGCGCATGCGCGACGATCACGCGCCGCGTCTCGGCGCTCGGGAAGCGGCGCAACCCGCGAAGCGCCGCGAGGCGCACCTGCGAATCCTTGCGATCGAGCTGCAGGATGAGCCCGTTCTGGATCTCCGTGGCGAGCTCGGTCTCGTCGGGCCGCGTGACGTACGCCGCGACCTCGAGCAGCAGCGCGCGCAGGTGCTGACGGTTGGCCGGCAGGTTGCGCCAACGCGTGAGGAGCCCCTTGCAGAACTCGTGGCGCGCCGGGGTACCGACCGGCGGCAGGCGATCGGCAAGAACGCCCCGCAACGCGTCGAGGCAGGCCTCGGCGATGGCCTGATCGGCGACGAGCACTTCCTTCCGGATCGCGCTCCAGTTGACGGGATTGGAGTCGGCGTAGGCGAGCACGACATCGCGCGAGCGCATTATGATCGCGTCGTCACGCTGCCGCAGGACGTCCGCGACCCGCCGCGAGCTGCTGCGCGCGGCCTGCTCGGCGAGGTCGGTGTAGTCCGTATCCGAGTTCTGCTCGAGCCACGTCATGAACTCCTGACGCGCTTCGAAGTCCGTCTCGCGGAACGTGAGGAGCCGCAGCGCCGCGCGCGCAGCCCGTTGGATGCGCGCGTCGTCGTTCTCGAGCTGGTTCGCGATCACCCGGCCGAGGTAGAGGTTCTGCAGGTCGGCGATGCAGGCGAACAACGCGGGGGCGTCGTTCTCCTCGACCGCGAGATACTGACCCGCCACGCGCTCGAGCTCGAGCACGGGCACTAGCATCAGCGCCTCCCGCGCGCGTCGCCGCAGCGCGCGGTATCGCTCCGGGCGATCGTCGCTCCACCACCGCACGACGGCGCGCAGGTACGCGCCGAAGATCTGTTCCCGGACCTCGGTCGGCGCGCCGCCGAACTGCTGGGCGTCGGCCGCCAGCAGATGGCGCTCGAGGCCGCGCAAGATCGTCGCGCGCACGCCGTCGGGGTCGTCGTCGTTCTGCAGCTCCTGGCTCAGCACGACATGAGCGCGCGACTCGGGCATGCCGAGCAGACGCTCGACGGCGCCCTCGCGCGTCACGCGACCGTCCGCGCCCGGCGTGCGCAGGTCGGCGCGCAGCTTGGCGATCTCGTCGCGCGGCTTGCCGCCGTTCTGCTGGCGGCCGTTCTGGTCCTGCTGCGAACGCGCGCCGTCGTCGGCCCCGTCCCGCTCGCAGGCGTCCCCACCGAACGGGTCCCCGGCGAATGGGTCCCCAGCGAATGGGCAGCCAGGCGCGCAGGCCGGCAGATCGGTGACGAACAGCGTGCCCGCGGCCATCGCCAGCGTCGCCGCCATCATCCGAAGAAGCCTGTTCATGAAGTCAGCCGCTACCTCTCGCTGCCGTGGGTCCCATGTTCGTGCGCCGACACGAACCCGCTGCGTGCGGTCCATCCTAACCGCATCGGTGCAGGCCACCATCGGCAATCGCGCCCGCACCGCGTTAGGGCCGGATCCAAGCGCAGTCGGACTACGAACGTTGCACCGGTGTGCTTCCCGAATCGGGCCGTCCGGAGCCGACTATTCCGACGCCAACACCGCGTCGACGATCGCCGCGACCGTCGCCTTCGGCTCGGCAGCCGACGTATCCAGGGAAAACCGCGCCACCGCGGCGTAGTGCGGCTCGCGTTCGCGCCACAGCTGCGCGATCTCGGCAGCCGGGTCGCGATCCGTCAGCGCCGGACGGCTCGCTTCGCCGCTCGCGAGGCGCCGCACGAGCACCGCCGGGTCCGCCTGGAGCCAGACGCAGCAGAGGTCCTCGGCCGCGAGCGCCGCCCGCACCGCGGGGATCGTCGGCGCGCCCCCGCCGGTCGCCACGACCGTCGCTCGAACGCTCGCGAGCAGCGGAACGAGGACGCGCTCTTCCGCGGCCCGGAACGCGGGCTCGCCGGCAGTGCGAAGGTAGTCGCCCGCGGGCTGGCCGACGGCGCGCGCCAGCTCGTCGTCCGCGTCGACGAACGCCCACGCGAGCCGCTGGGCGAGCTCACGACCGACGGTCGACTTCCCCGTGCACCGCAGCCCGACGAGCACGACGGCCCGCGGCGCGATCGCCGCCGATTCGGCATTCTGGCTGCGAGCGGAGTCGGTCGGCGGCGTCATGGGTCCGGTCAGCCGGCGATCACGACCTTCGCGAACTTGCGCTTGCCGACCTGCAGCACGTAGTCGCCGGGCGGCAGGCCGTGCTTGGCGTCCTTCACGACCTCGCCATCGACGCGCACGCCGCCGCCCTGCACGAGCCGGCGGCCTTCGCTGTTGCTCGCGCAGAGCCTGGCGAACGCCATCGCGGCCGGCAGCCAGACCGCGCCATCCTTGAGCTGGTCGCTCGGGATCGCGAACTCGGGCAGGTCATCGGGCAGGCCGCCCTGCTGGTGCACGCGGTCGTACTCGGCGCGCGCCGCCCTGGCCGCATCCGGGCCGTGGTAGTCCGCGACGATCGCGTCGGCGAGCGCGAACTTGGCCTCGAGCGGGTTGTCGAGCAACTGCGCGATGCGGTCCGGCTCGACGTCGGTGAGCAGGGTGAAGTACTTCTCGAGCAGGTCGTTCGGCACCTTCATCACCTTGCCGAACTGCTCCGAGCTGCTCTCGTTGATGCCGATGTAGTTGCCGAGCGACTTCGACATCTTCTGCGTGCCGTCGAGTCCTTCGATGATCGGCATCGTGAGGCAGATCTGCGGCGTCTGACCGCTCTGGCCCTGGAGGTCGCGACCGACGAGCAGATTGAACAGCTGATCACTGCCGCCGATCTCGACGTCGCATTCCAGTTCGACCGAGTCCCAACCCTGCAGCAGCGGGTAGAGGAACTCGTGGATCGCGATCGGCCGCCCGTCCTTGTAGCGCTTGCTGAAGTCGTCGCGCTCGAGCATGCGCGCGACGGTGTAGCGACTCGCGAGCGTGATGCAGTCCATGAACGACTGCTCGTGGAACCAGGCGCCGTTCTCGCGTTCTTCGATGTCGTCGACGTCGAGCACGGCGCCGATCTGATCGCGATAGGTCTGCTTGTTGGCCTCGACGTCGTCGCGCGACAGCGGCGGCCGCGTCTTGTTCTTCCCCGTCGGGTCACCCACCATCGCGGTCGCCGTGCCCCAGAGCACGATGACGCGGTGGCCGAGCCGCTGGAAGTCGCGCAGCTTGCGCAACGGCACCGTGTGGCCGAGGTGGATGTCGGGCGAACTCGGATCGATGCCGAACTTGACGCGCAACGGGCGCCCCTCGGCCTGACTCTGCTCGAGCCGCTTCTTCAGATCCTCGCGATCGACGAGATCGACGACACCGCGCTCGAGGATCCGGAGCTGCTCTTCAACGGGAACGGTCACGCGGGTGACGCTACCGTCAGAATGCCCACACGCCATCCCGGATGGCGGTACCGAACCCGTTTCGAATCCGCCACGGAGCGACGAGCGCAGGTGGCGCTGCCGAACCGCGTTGGCGAACCTGGTCGATGGCGGATTCGAAACGCCGGGTGGCCCTGGGGGTCTCCCCCCAGGGCTCCCACAGATCCGGACGTGCGCGGCTAACGCATCCGGCTCGTCAGCGACAAGGGCTCGCTGCGTAGACCGACCGGGTCAGCCGGGGCGGAGGAAGCGGGTATGCACGCAGCAGTTGCTCGAAGCGGGCCCACGACATGTAGGCCGCCCGCGAGCGCCGGCTCAGCCACCGATGCCAGATGCGACGGGCCTCGTACCATACGCGACGTAACGCAGCAGAGTTGCCGGTCACGCCGAAGTAGAGGTAGTGCCCCCGTAGCTTCGAGCACAGGGTGGAGTACTGGACGCGGACCTTGTCGTGCCGATTGCGACGGCACCAATCCCGTAGCCCAGTCAGGGTACGGGTCACGACGTGTCGTGTGGTGCGCCGCTGCACGGTCCATCGGCCGCGCCGGGAGCGTGACCAGTGATGGGTGAAGCCCAGGAAGTCGAAAGTGCCGCTCCCCGCCGCGCCGTCTTCGGGCGGTTGGAAGCGGACTAACCGGGTCTTGTCCGGATGCAGTGTGAGGCCGAAGCGCCCGAGCCTTTGGGCCAGGATCGACGACATCGCACGTGCATCGGCTTCGACGGCAAACAGGATCACGAAGTCGTCCGCATAGCGGACCAACTCCGCGCGACCGGCAAGCCTCGGCTTGACTTCCTCGACAAACCAACGGTCCAGCACTGCGTGCAAATAGATGTTCGCCAGCAGCGGCGAAATCACGCCTCCTTGTGGGGTGCCTTTGCGAGAGCGATGCAGCGCACCGTCCTCCTGCACCCCCGCCTTCAGCCACTTGTCGATCAGTCGACGGAACACTCCGTCGCGCACCCGCTGGTCGAGGATCGCTCGCAGATGGGTCGGCTCCAGGTTGTCGAAGAAACCTTGGATGTCGACTTCCAACAGCCAGCCGCCACCCATCGACATCGCATGCTTCCAAAGCGATTCCAGTGCCGTGTGCGGCGAGCGACCGGGACGGAAGCCGTGCGAGCAGTCCAAGAAGTCCTGCTCATATACCGCCTCCATCACTTGCGTCACCGCCCGCTGCAAGACCTTGTCCTCCAGCGTCGGCACTCCGATTGGACGCGTGCCACCCTTCCCTTTCGGGATGTGCACGCGCCGGACCGGTGGTGCGCGATAGCGCCCTGACTTCGCGCGTTCGTGCAGGTCCGCGAGGTTGCCCTCGAGATCCTGCTCGTAGTCGCGAGCCGTGACGCCGTCGACACCAGGAGCTTTGGACTTCTGCGTGCGGCGATACGCCTCCCGCAGAAGCGCGATGTCCATGTGGTGTGCCAGTGTGGTCAGGACCAGGTCTGGTCGCTGCCTCGCCAGCTCCGCTACCCGCCGGAGTTTCGTGGAGACCTGCTCGGAGCCCGTCGTCTCCGTGGTCGGTCCGTCCAGCGGTTCCTTGTCGCCGGTGACGCCCTTCCCTCCGCCGGGTCCCCGTGGGGCGGGTTCCCCGGACTCTTTGGTACTATGACGCACTCCGACTCCCTCGTTGGCGTCCCGCGTCGCTTCGTTTCCTTCGCTCGGCGGTACCGGCCGTGTGTCCGGATTCCTTGACGGCACCGACGCGGACACGACGTCGCGGCCCTGGAGAGTTGGTTTCCGGGCCCCAGCCGGAGTTGACGATCGGACCAATCGAGGGGATCCCAGGTTCCTGGGGAGTCCGATGGATGCGTGCGGTCGTTCTCAGGACCCCGGAGAGACTTCCGGGCCAAGCCGGTTGCGGCCCTTCCATGTTGCCTTCCGATGAACCCACCACGTCGGCTCTCTCGCTGTCGGTACTTTCGGGGCTCAGTCGCGCCGCCCACATCCTCGCTGTCTACGCTTCGCAGCGGCGGTTACCCGGTCGCCACGCAAGACTCGCTTCCGGCTGGTGGCTAGCCTTCGCCGGGCGGGTTTCGTCACCCGCGGGACTCCAATACGGGGTTCTCATTCCTGTCAGGTCATGATTTCTCCCGTCCAGGCTTCGCCTGGCGCAAGGGTTCGGTACCGCCATCAGCGGCGGGTGGCCCAGCGGAGCCAGGCCTCGCGGTCGCCGATCGGGATGTCGGCCTCGGTGATCTCGCGCAGGGCGGCGGTGGCGACCATGGCGAGGGCTTCGTTGGCGAAGCGGACCTGGTCGATGAGCAGCGCGATGGCCTCCTGCCGGTCCGGGCCGGTCGTGAACAGCGCGCCGAGCAGGACGTGCGGGAAGTGCTTGCTGTCGCCGAGGCGAATGGCCTCGCGCAGGGTCGCGAGTGGGCGCTCGGCGATCGGTCGGTGACCGGCCGGGAACTGCTGCCACGAACTCGCCGCCAGCGTGCGGCGCTCGATCGGGGCACGCACCTCGCCGCTGCTGCCGTCGCCGGTCCGAGCGTTCTCGACGCGGACGTAGCCCGGCAGGATGTCGACGCGCACGTGCACGGTGCGTCGCACCGCGCCGTCCGTCGGGATCGCGAACCGGATCGGCAGTCGCAGCGGCTCGCCGGCCTGCAGCACGAACTCGCGTGGCAGCGACTCGAAGCCTTGGGCCTGCGGCTTCTTCGAACCGCCGTGGACGTAGAGGTCCTCGTAGGTGATCGCGATCGCGAACGTCACGGGGTCGCTGTCGTCGTGGCCGCCGAGCCGGATCGGCGTCACCATCGGCGGCAGCATGAACTCGAGCTGCAGCGGATCGCCGATCGGCGGCAGGTGCGGCATCCGGGTCGACATGCCTTCGGGCGTCGCCGTCGCAGCGGTCTCGACCGCGGCGCCCGCCCCGTCGGCCGGCCCCTCGACCGTCGCCGGCACGAGCCGCAGCTCGGCGCGCGAAACCGCGTGTTCGAGGAAGCGCAGGCCGTGCGCCAGCGCGCGGTAGCCCGCGAGCCGGTTCGCCAGCCAGTCGGGCAGCCCCGGCTTCTGGTAGCTGTTCAGCAGGTCGAACAGCACGTCGACCTGACGATCATCCGCGGCTTCCTGCATGCGGCGCAGGATGCCGTCGTAGAGCTGGATCAGCTGCCGCTCGCCCTCGGACTGCGAGGGCTTGCCGAGCGGGATCGTCTGCGCCACCGCGAACGGCGGCAGCTCCATCTGATCCCCGATGAGCGGCGCTTCCTCGACGACGGTGATGCACGCGCTGGCCAGCAGAGCGGCCAGCGCGAGCCCCGCGCCGCTTCGGAAACGCCGGCGACCGATCACTCGGCCTTCGGCTCCTCGGACGACGCGTCGCCGCCTTCGTTGCCCGCCTCGGCCGGCGCCTCGGGAGCGGCCTCCGGCGTCGGCTCTGCCGCAGCTTCGGGCTGGGCTTCTTCGGGCTGGGCTGGCGCCGCACCAGCCTCGTTCTCGTTGCCTCGCAGGCCGATGCCCTTGAGCTGGCTCGCGAGGGAACCGAGGGCCGGAGCGCGCTCCGGCTCGGGCTGCGTCTGCGCCGCGGCCTGCGCCGCCTCTTCGCTCTCGTCGAAGTGCGCCTGGATCAGCGTCAGGCCGATCTTCCGCTCGTCGGTGTCGATCTTGATGATGCGAACCTCGACGCGCTGACCGACCTTGACCACCTCTTCGGGGTTGTCGACCTTGTGGTCGGCGAGCTCGCTGATGTGCAGCAGACCCTCGAGGCCCTGCTCCAGCTCCACGAACACACCGAAGTTGGTGATCTTGGTGACCGTGCCGGGCACCGAGTCGCCGATGTGGTAGCGCGCCGGGATGTCGCCGCTCCACGGGTCGGCCTGCAGCTGCTTGAGACCGAGCGCGATGCGCTTCTTCTCCTGGTCGACCGACAGCACCACACACTCGATCTCCTCGCCCTTCTTCACGACCTCGGACGGGTTCGTGATCTTGCGGGTCCAGGACATGTCGGTGATGTGCAGCAGACCGTCGATGCCTTCCTGCAGCTCGATGAACGCGCCGTAGTTGGTCAGGTTGCGCACCTTGCCACGGATGACGGTGCCCGGCGGGTAGTGGCCGGCCACGAGGTCCCACGGGTTGACCTCCGTCTGCTTCATACCGAGCGAGATGGTCTGCTTCTCGGTGTCGATCTCGAGCACGACGACCTCGACGCGATCGCCGATCTTGACGACCTCGCTCGGGTGGTTGACGCGCTTGGTCCACGACATCTCCGAGATGTGCACGAGGCCTTCGACGCCGTCCTCGAGCTTGACGAACGCGCCGTAGCTCATGAGGTTGACGACCTCGCCGGCGACGCGCTGGCCGACCGGGTACTTCTCGCCGATGTTCTCCCACGGCGAAGCGGACTTCTGCTTCATGCCGAGGGCGATGCGCTCGCGCTCGCGGTCGATCTTCAGCACCTTGACCTCGACCTGGTCGTCGAGCCCGACCATCTCGGACGGATGGTTCACGCGGCCCCACGACATGTCGGTGATGTGCAGCAGACCGTCGATGCCGCCGAGGTCGACGAACACGCCGAAGTCGGCGATGTTCTTGACGACGCCGGTGCGGACCTGACCCTCTTCGAGAACGGCCATGAGTTCCGCCTTCTTCGCCTCGCGCTCCTCTTCGATGAGCTTGCGACGCGAGATGACGATGTTCATCCGCTCCTCGTCGATCTTGATGATGCGCGCCTCGATGTCCTTGCCGATCCAGTCGCCGATGTCGCCGGCGCGGCGGATGTTGACCTGGGACGCGGGGAGGAAGACCGGCACGCCGATGTCGACGAGCAGACCGCCCTTGATCTTGCGCAGGACGAGACCGCTGACGTTGTCGCCCTCCTTGTGCGTCTGGATGATGTTCTCCCAGCCGCGGATGCGGTCGGCCTTGCGCTTGCTCAGCGCAATGAAGCCCTCCGCGTCGTCGATCTGCTCGACGAGGCACTCGACCTCTTCGCCCGCCTGCACGGCCAGCGGGTCCGGGAACTCTTCGATCGAGATGTGGCCTTCGGCCTTGTAGTTGACGTCCACGATCACGGTGCCGTCTTCCTGCACCTTGATGATCTTGCCGCGGACGATCTTGTTGGGCGCGAGTTCGGCGACGGTCTCGCCGATCGCGTTGTCGAGTTCTGCCAGGGAGGTGCCACCGAAGGCCTCGGACGTGAGCCGCGAGAGCTCGTCGTCCGCCATGGCGAACTTCTTGATGAGGTTCTTACCGTGCATGCAATGAAAAGGGGTTGTTCGAGAGAAACGGGAAACGCGAAGAAACGACTGAGAGTCAGTAACTAAGAGGATTGCCGCGAAGGCCCGGAGGACCGGGTCTGCTCGGCAGACGAAACCCGGACCGAAGACGCTTCGACCGGAGAATGTTCAGATGAGTCGGGTTGCACCGCTCTGGATCGATCCCGCCGCCGGACCTTGAGGTCGCTGTGCGCGAGCTCGGCGACGGTCTGCCGCAGGCGCTCGACGCCGCCGGGCGCGAGCACTTCCTCGGCCGTCCAGGTCCGCCCCCACCGCACGACGATCTTGCGCGGGCGCGGGAACCACGCCTTGCGCGGGTAGGCCCGGAACGGGCCGTCGAGCCCGACGGGCAGCACGGTCGCCTTGGTCCGCCGCACGAGGAACTCCACGCCGCTCTGGAACTGGCCGATCTGGCCGTCCTTGCTGCGCGTGCCCTCGGGGAAGATCCCGACGGCCTGCCCGGCCGCGAGCGAGTCGGAGAGCAACCGCAACGCCGCCTTCGACGGCGCCTCGCGATCGATCAGCGTGACGCCGACCTTGCTCATCCACCATCGCGCCGGAGCAAACTTCGCGAGCCCGGCCTGCGCCAGGAACAGCACCACGCGCGGCGCGCTGATGCCGACCATCGGCGGGTCGAGGTACGAGCTGTGATTCGCGACGATGATGACGGGCCCGTCCGCCGGCCAGTGCTCGCGCCCCTCCACCCGCAGGCGGAAGTAGAGCTTCGAGAACGACCAGACGAAGAACTTGCTCAGGTAGTACCAGAACGCGTTCGCGCGCCGCACGGTTTGCGCCGCGCCACTCGAATCGGCTCCGGTCCTGGCGGCACCCGAGGCGTCGGGACGCTCACCGACGAACTCGAGCAGCTGCCCGACGACGTCGTCGAGCGTCAGCCCGGTCGTGTCGATGTAGAGCGCGTCGTCCGACCGCATGAGCGGTGCGTCGTCACGCGTGCTGTCGAGTCGATCGCGCACGAGGATCTCCTCGAGCACCTGGGTCTCGTCGACCCGTCGACCCTGACTCCGGAAGTCCCGACTCCGACGTCGTGCCCGTTCACCGGGCGCGGCATCGAGGTAGACCTTCCAGCGCGCGCGCGGGAACACGACCGAGCCCATGTCACGGCCCTCGGCCACGGTCGGCGTGACGGCCGCGATCTGCCGCTGCAGATCGCGCATGCGTTCACGCACGAACGGCAGCGCCGAGACGGCCGAGACCTGCGATTCGACCTCGCGGGTCCGCAGATGCGTCGTCACGTCCCGTTGACCGCCCTCGCCGTCGCCGACGAGCACGCGACCGCGCCGCAACGTGAGCGGCGTGGCCGCGAGCACGGCCTGCATCCGGGCGTGCCCGCGATCGGGTTCACCGGCGCACTCGGACGGCGCGCAGCCGCGCTCGAGGAAGCGCCAGGTGATGGCCCGATACATCGCGCCCGTGTCGAGGAACGCGAACCCGAGCCGGTCGGCCAGCGTGCGCGCGACCGTGCTCTTGCCAGCGCCCGACGGGCCGTCGATCGCAACGACGTCGGTCGGGCCGGTCGCCGCCGTCAGGGCGGCGTTCTGCTCGGGGTCGCCGTCGCTCACGAGGGATGCGTCAGAATGGACACGGAGTTGCTATCGGGGGAAAATCGATCCACATTGGCAAAGATCGCTGCCGGACGTCGAACCTTGCCGGAATCCGGAACCGGCCCCGAGGGCCGGTGAGGGGGCAAAGAGCTTACCGGCCGGCCGCACTCGCGGGCTCCGGGAATGTCAAAAATCCGGGCCCCGGAGCGCCCCCACCCCCACCGCCCGGCCGATTCACCCGACCGCCTCGAGCCAGCGCCGCCGATCCCGCCGCGCCGTCTCGATCGCGGTCGTCAGGTGCTTGCTGCGCTCGGCGAGGACGAGCACGACCTGGCGGACCGTCCGCCGGGTCTCCGCGGCCCGTTCGATCGCCTTCACGATCCGCGACTGGACCATCCAGTCGACGATGAGGCCGTCGAAGAAGTAGTCCGCCATCCGCAAGAACTGGGTGATGTCGAGCGCGATCGCGTTCTGCTCCCCGTCGACGTCGCGCAGCTCGCGCTCGAACCGCCGCAGATGCTGCTGGGCCCGCTCGATGTGCGGCTGGGCCCGATCGATGCCGCCGTGCTTGCACATCGTCGCGATGAGGCCGCCGCCGAGCATGTCGAACGTGCCCCAGCTGCGGGCCGAACCGAGGTGCTCGAGCGCCGCGTCGAGCTCGCGAACGACCTCGAGCCCGGCGCACTCCGCCTCGGTCACCTCGACCTCCTCGTCGATCATGCGGCCGAGCTCCTCGGCCGTCGTGACGAGCCGTTCCGCCGCCTCCCCGCCGCGGTCGAGCAGCAGCTCCTCCTTGCGGTCGAGCAGGCGCTGGCGCAGTTGGTCGAGATCGCCGAGCTGCGCGATCTGATCCCGCGTCCGCTCGAGATCGGCCGCGAGCGGCGCGAGCGCAGCCCGGGCCTCGTCGCGCCGCAGCTTGTGCCGCACGAGCTCCTGCTGCTCCTCCGCGATCTTCTCGTCGCGGTCGCCGGTCAGCCGGGACAGCAGGCTCGTGAGACTCAGCCCTTCGAGAGCTCGCAGGTCCTCGCGCGCATTCTTCACCCGCTCGTCCCAGGCCCGTTCCTGATCGCGGGCGTCACTGAGATTCGCGAGGATCGCGTGCTCGTCGCGCTGCAGGCGCTCGCGCCGCCGGCGCATGGCCGCGACGCGCTGCAGTTCCTCATCGAGTTCGGCGAGTTCGGGTCGAGGCAGGTCCATCTTCCTGCCCGACAATCTATCCGAACGCCGCCCCGGGCTCCCGCTCGTTCCGGCGCGGGGCTCAGAAACGCTCGCAGAACGCCCGCACCCGCGGTTCGGCCCTGAGGTGCTCGAGCAGCATGTCGGCCATGAGGCCGTGCGTGATCGCCGAACCGTGCGGATCCGTCGCGCTCACGGAGAGCTCGGAGCCGAGGTAGCGCGCGATACCGTGCTCCCGCATGTAGGCCTCGACGCGCGGCGCGGCGTCGAGCACGGGGAAGCCGAGCTCGTCGCAGATCTCCCGCACGTAGTCGGGCGCGCGCGTGTGACACGTGACGACGACGGGGAAGTCATGCTCCCTGGCGAGCGCGGCGAGGCGCCGCATCGCGCGCCGATACGCCGGAATGCCGACCATGTCGCGGTAGCGCGGCGGCACGCGGTCCGGGTCGTTCTCGCGGCGGAACAGGTCGCGATGATGCGGCGCGCCGACCAACGGGTTCGGCGTGATGCGATCGACGCCGTTGATCACGCGGGCGCCCCACTCGAAGACGAACGAACGCGACAGGGTCCAGTAGTCCTCGGCCGCGGAGATGAAGTTGGGCAGGTCGAGGTCGTTGCCGCAGAAGTCGACGACCACGAGATCCGGCTCGTACGCGAGGCCCTTCACGACGAGGGTCTCGACCTCCATCGTCGTGTTGTAGCCCGGGACGCCGGTGTTCACGAACTCGAACGGTTCGTCGCGCAGTTCGGCGTTGAGGCGACGCTGCGTGACGGCGAGGAAGTTGTCCTCGTCACGCACGCCCGAACCGAACATCCCCGAGTCGCCGATGCCGACGATGCGGAAGGTGCCGGCCCGCTTGCCAGTGGCGACGTCCGGACTGCGCAGCCCGACGGCGTTGGTCGTGAGGCGCGCGCCCTCGTAGGTCACGTCGAGGTCCGGGCGCAGCTCGTAGACGAGCCGATCGTTCGGGCACGGGCGGATGATGTGCACGAGGCTGGCGCGGCCGTCCTCGGGCACGGCTACCCCGACCTCCTGCCACGCGGCGGCCGCGGCGGCGTCGGCGCGGAACGCCATGAACCGCAGGCCGACCTCGAAGACCGCGAGCGGGACGCCGATCCCGAACAGCAGCAGCGCGAAGCGGAACCAGAAGCGCTTGCGCCGGCTCAGCGCGGCCTTCGATCGCGACTCCGGGAAACGCTCCACGGGAACGTCATCGTCCGGTGTTTCGTAGGACCTTGAGCAGGCGACACGCTAAGAAGCTCCCCCATGGCCACCTCGTCCGAACCCACGCAACCCCGCGGCGCGATGGCGCGCTTCCTCGGGGTCATCGAACGCGTCGGCAACCTGCTGCCCCACCCGGCGACGCTGTTCCTCATCCTCGCCGTGCTCGTCGTGCTGCTCAGCGAGGTCGCGACCTGGTTCGACCTCTCGGCCATCCATCCGGGCAAGACCAACCCGGACGGCAGCCCGCTGATCATCACGCCGGACAGCCTCGTCTCACTCGACGGCCTCCACCGGATCCTCGCCAACCTCGTGACGAACTTCACGGGGTTCGCGCCGCTCGGTACCGTGCTCGTCGCGATGCTCGGCATCGGCATCGCCGAGTCGAGCGGCCTCATCGGCACGGCCCTGCGCCTCGTCGTGCTGAAGGCACCGGCCAAGCTGCTGACCGCCGCCGTCGTGTTCGCGGGCGTCCTGTCCAACACCGCGAGCGAGGTCGGCTACGTGCTGCTCGTGCCGATGGCGGCGCTCATCTTCCTCGCCGCGGGACGCCATCCGCTCGCCGGGCTCGCCGCCGCGTTCGCCGGCGTCTCGGGCGGCTACAGCGCCAACCTGCTGCTCGGCACGGTCGACCCGTTGCTGTCCGGCCTGACGCAGGAGGCCGCCCGACTCATCGAGCCCGAGGCGACCGTCAACCCGGCGTGCAACTACGTCTTCATGTTCGCGTCGACGTTCTTCGTGACGATCGTCGTCACCTGGGTCACGGAGAAGATCATCGTGCCGCGGCTCGGGACGTGGCAACCCGACGCCGACCAGGCCGCCGACGACAGCCACGCGGACTCGCTCAAGCCGCTGACCGCGGCCGAACGACGCGGACTCGCCGCGGCCGGGATCGTCGCCGTGGTGTTCGTCGCGTTCCTGCTGCTCGGCACGGTTCCGAGCGACGGGTTCCTGCGTGATCCGGAGACCGGCGACCTGCTGAAGTCGCCGCTCATGCGCGGCATCGTGACGCTGATCTTTCTCGCGAGTGCGCTGATGGGCCTCGGCTACGGCATCGTGGCCGGCACGATCCGGAGCGACGGCGCCGCGATGAAGGGGATGGCCAAGTCGATGGAGTCGCTCGGCGGCTACCTCGTGCTCGTGTTCTTCGCGGCGCAGTTCGTGAAGTTCTTCGAGTGGACCAACCTCGGTCTCATCTTCGCGGTGAAGGGCGCCGAGGCGCTGCGCGCGACCGGACTCGAAGGCATCCCGCTCCTGATCCTGTTCACCATCGTCGCGGCGCTCGTCAACCTCGTGATGGGCAGCGCGTCGGCCAAGTGGGCCCTCATGGCGCCGATCTTCGTGCCGATGATGATGCTGCTCGGCTACCCGCCCGAGCTCACGCAGGCCGCGTACCGCGTCGGCGACTCGGTCACGAACGTGATCTCCCCGATGATGAGCTACTTCGCGCTGATCATCGCGTTCGTCCAGCGGTACGACAAACAGGCCGGGATCGGCACGCTCGTCGCGCTCATGCTGCCGTATTCGGTCGCGCTCTGGATCGTCTGGGCCATCGTGCTCGTGGTCTGGATGTGGTTCGACCTGCCGCTCGGGCTCGGCTGAGCCGCGCGTCGTTCCGGTCTCCGCGACCGGCGCTACGATGGCGGCGATGTCCCGTGCCCGCACCGCGCTGTTCGCCCTCGCGCTCGCGCCGTTCGCGCCGCCCCAGCACTCCCCGCCCCCCGGCACGCCGGACGAACCCGGGCCGGTCGAGGCGCCCCAGGCGATCGCGGCGCGAATCCGGGCCGGCGGCCGGTTCGAAGCCTCGCGCTGGCGGCGCGGCCAGAACGGCGCGCTCGAGATGTTCTTCTTCGCCGATGCCGGCATGTTGATTCCGGGGCGCGACAACTACGTGCCGCTGCTGCGCGATGGTTTCGAGCACGAGTACGACCGGCACTCCGGCGCGGTCGCGACGGCCGCGATGCTGTGCCACGGCCATGGCGACCTGCTCGGGATGACGGACGCCGTGTTCCACTTCGAGGCGCTCGGCATCGACACGAGTGACATCGCGCTGCGGCAGCTGCTCGGCCAGGCCATCAGCGAGGTCGCGGACCTCGACCTCGACGACGACCTCGATCGCGCGCGCACGTTCGACCTGATGCTCGCGATCGACCTGCTCGAACGGCGCGGGGTGAAGGGCGCGGTCGCGGAGTGCATGGGGCTCGCGCGCGCCGACGCTCCGGAGCCGCTGCGCCGTCGCGCCGAACGGGCGACGAAGCGACTGCGGGGCGAGGCCTGGTCGCCGCCACGGCGCCGGCTCGACCCCGCGACGTTGAAGCTGCCGCTCGGTTTCGATGCCGCGATCCTCGTCGATCATGCCCGCCTGCCGGACGTGTCGTGGCTGACGCGGACGGGGCGCCAGTTCGCAGCCCACAAGACCGCCTACCTGCTGGTCCGCGCGGGCGGCCCCGTGACGCCGGCGCAACGCAACGGCGCGCAGTGGATGGCAGACCAGATCGGTGAGCTGCCGTTCGCGTTCGCACACCGCTTCGGCAACATCCGCCTCGATCATTCCTGCGTGATCGTGCGCGCGCAGAACGACGCCGACTTCCCCGCGATCGTGAGCTGGCAGGCCGCGGGCGAGCTCGAACCGCGGCGGCGACCGCTCGGCGAACCGACGCGGAAGCAGCAGCTCAAACGCCCGCGCCTGCTCAACGCCGAGATCGAGTTCTTCGAGGACGGTCTGCTGGCGACGAAGGGCGGCAGCGCCGGCAAGCCGCGGCCGGACCGCGCCAGGCAGCTGCTGCAGGGCCCGCCCACGGCACTTCGTATCGTGCTGCCCGAACGCTCCAAGGTCTGGCCCCTACTGCGGGCACTCGACCTGCCCGCGATCCGCGGCGGCGAGATCCGAATCGACTTCGACGACCGTGGCATGCGCCTCGCGATCGAACTCACGGCCCGCGACGAGATCGACGCCGAGGACTTCGTCACCCGCGTCGACGAACTGCGCCCGACGATCGCGGCCGAGCGACTGCTGCCGTGGCAACTGCGCGAGGACGCCCAGGCCCTCGCATTCGCGACCCGGGTGCACGCGACCGAACTCGAGATCGACGACAACACGATCCGCGCCGAGGTCCGCGCCGACACCTTCACCCTCGCCGACGTCCAACGCCTCGTCCTGACGATGACAGGCGTCGACCTGTGAACAGATGGCGGTACCGAACCCGGCCGTACGGTACCTGGTTCAAGCTGCCAGGATCATCCACTGGCCATCGCGCATGCTGGCGACATGAACCAGGTACCCGTACGCCGGGTACCCGTACGCCGGGCCTGGGTCGGTGCGGACCCGTCCTTCCTTACCGCAGTGGCAGGGGCGCTGGCTCGTCCGATGTCACAACGGACTCGGGTTCGAATCGCACGGGCGTGATGCCGCTGCGGTCCACGCGGTAGCCGGTCGCGGTTGCATCGAAGGCTGGCAGGACGAACGTCTCCTGGCCGGTTGGCAGGGTCGCCGTGGCGAGGCGGTGGATGTGGCCGAAGACGAGCCGGCGGGCGCCGGTCTGGAACGTCGCGTCGACCGCGGCTCTGGTGGGCAGGAAACGCGACTGGTCGCCGCTCGCGATCACCTGGGCGCTCTTCTGCCGCGCGCGTTCGGCGGCACGCAGCGCGAGGCCGACGGGCAGGCGGCGCGCGACGAGGCGCAACCAGCGGCTGCGGAGCCACTTCTTCGCGCGCTGGTAGGGCAGGTCGTTCTGGCACAGCTCGTCGCCGTGCAGCAGCAGCGTGTCGACACCGCCGAGTCGGAGTCGCAGCCCGCCCGGATGCAGCTGCGCGCGGCTCGCCGCCACGAACTCGGGGCCGAGCAGGAAGTCGCGATTGCCGGGGAGCACGTCGATGCGAACGCCGTCGTCGTGCGCCTCGCGAAAGCGCGCGGCGACGTCCCGCCAGATCAGGACGTCGGTCTGCCGCGCCGTGATGTAGGTGTCGAACAGATCGCCGAGCACGAGCAGACGCGCTCGCTCACGCCGCGCCGCCGCGAGCGCCGCGTCGAGGAACGCGAGGACTTTGCCGCCGCCGAGCGGCACGTGCAGATCCGAGATCAGGAACGCTGGTCCATCGCTCGGCGCGAGATGCGTGATCGGAGTTCCGAGAACGGTCTGCATGGCCACCGCGCTCAGACCTCGCCGCGCTCGGGGCGGTCCACGATGCCGAGATGCCGCTCGATCGCGTGCTCGAGCCAGAGCGCGGCGTCGATGTCACGGCAATCGAGCAGCTTGCGCTTCTCGCCGTCCTCGAGTCGCGCCTGCAGCACGAATCGCTCGTGCACGGACGTCCGGCCGCTCGAACTGCGCGACGACGAGAACTGCCGCTGCACGAACAGCTGTCGGACGTCCCGCACCGGCAGGTCGACGTTGCCGGGCATCGGCAGCGGACCGTGCCGAATGGACAACATGCCCTGCGCGGCGCGAATCGTCGTCGAGTTCACCAACAAGGTGACCACGCCGTAGACGATCAGTACACCGATCAACAGGAATGGGATGAGGAACCACCGGAAGAACCCGGCATCCGTCATCGACATCATCACGAAACCGGTCCAGGTGATCCCGCTCCACGTCGCCGCGAAGAAGATCATGAAGGCGATCGCGCACCCGCTGCGCCACGACTTCACGATGACGAGGTCGCGCCCCTGCTCTTCGACGACGAAGTCGCGCGGTTGTGCGATCGGAGGCAGAGCGGCGCGCTTGCGCTCACGCGCGGCCCCGCCCCCACCGTCCGCCGCGGGGACCGAGAACGCGAACACCGCGTCACAGTGCGCACACTTGGCAACGAGCCGTTCGAGGCTGATGTCCGCGGCCGCGATGTCGCGGCCGCAGCTCCGACACTGGATCTGCATGTCCGGACCGGACTATGCACTCACCGCGGCAGCACTTCGAGGAACAGTGCACCGAACGGGTCGAGTTGGAGGTCGAACTCGGTTGCGGCCTCGGCGGCGACCTCGGGCCCGGCGAGATGCCGCAGCCGACGCGGCGCGGGCAGCGCCAGCCGAATCGACCGCGGGCCGTCCTGCGCGAGACGGCGCAGGAGCGGCGGGTCGGCGAGCGCATTCATCCGGATCGCGAGCACGTTGCGCCCGTCGCGAAGGCGCAGCCGCACCCGTTCGAGACACGTCGGCAGGCCCGGCCCACGCACGTCGCACGCCTCGCGGCAGCGCGCCGACTGCAGCACGGCACGCACCCGCCGGCGCAGTTCGCGCGCGAACGCGACCTTGCCCGGCAACAGCCGCATGCGGCCGTAGTCACACACCGGCGCGTTGAGCAACACCGCGTGGCCCCGGCCTGGCCGCGCCTCGGCGAACGCGTCTCCGTCCTGATTGCGAACGGCGAGCCCGGCGCGCAGCCCGCGGGCCACGCGCGGCAGCGGATCGGCGGCGCCGCCGGCGGCGACGGTCGCCCGGCCCTCCCGCACGCGCAGATCGTCCCACCGCCACGACCGCTCCTGCACTCCGAACAGCGCGTCGAGTCCACCGCCCTTACGCCGCTGCAGCGCCTCGTCGTAGAGCGCCGGCGAATGATCCGCGAGCACGGTGCCGCCGAGCCGCACGAAGCTCGTGAGCGCCTGGATCGATCGATCCGACAGCGCGATCGTCGCCGGCAGGATGACGCACCGCGGCTGGCCCGCCGGCAGTTCGGCGGCGAGGCGCGTGGCCGACACGAAGCGCGGCTGGAACCCGAGATCGCGCAGCAGCAGGAGCCAGCCCGAGCGCGCAGCCTGACTCGTGCTGTGGGTGCGTTCGTAGCTCGCGAGGCGCCGCGGCCAGCTCATGCCGTCCTGCTGCGAATCGAGCATCCACCACAACCGCACGGACGGCTGCGACTCGACGATCCAGATCGGATCGGTCGCGATCTCCGCCCCCGCGCACGCGTCGAGCACCGGCCCGAGCCGACCGAGCCCGGCCACGATCGCGCGGCCGAACGGCGTCGTCGCGGCCGGCTCGTCGCCGCCACTGGCAGCGAGCACCGTTTCGTCGTTCCAGACGACCAGCCCCGCGAGGCCGTGCGCGGCCATGTCCGCGAGCTGCGCGCGCACGAGCGACTCCACCGGCACCCGCGCGGCCGGCGTGTCCTCGGCGGGCGGGAACACGGTGCGATAGCGATGCGCCCCCGGCGGCAGGAAGCTCGCCGCGAGCGCCGGCGCCGAACCGACGTCGTAGGGTTCGGCGAGCGTGAGCAGCGGCAGGATGCGAGCGGGATCACCGCCGCCGAACGCGCTCGGCGCCGAGAGCCCCGTGAGCCCGACCGGCACGCCGGGCACGGCCGCCGCGACCGCGTTCTGCACGCTGCGCACGAGATGTTCGAACTGCCCGTCGACGAAGTCGAGGCGCGCTGTGAACGGCCGCAGGTCGAGCGGCAGATCGACGTCGCCGAGCTCGCGTCGCCGCACCTGATCGGTCGTGAGCGGCACGACGTCTTCGAAGCGCTCGAACTGGGTGCCGAACGCCGCGTTCAACGCGTCGATGCTGCGGTAGCGCTGCTTCGCGAACTTGCGGAACGCCCGCAGACAGTCACCGCACCAGCACGTGTCGAGCGGCGCGTCGTGCCGCGTCGCCGAGGCTTCGTCGGCGAGTGCGACGAAGCGCAGGCCGGCTCCCGCGACGCGCCGCGCCTCGGCGGCTGCCCGCGCGGCGAGATCGGCCACGAACTCCGCCTTCGCATAGCAGCCCGGCCGCACGAGCACGGCCGGGTCGCGACTCTTCTCGTAGGCCTGACGCAACGGGACGAACTCGCGGTCGCGCAGCTCGAGCACCCCCTTGCCGACCGGCTGATCGAGGTAGAACCCGAGCCCGGCGGCTGCGGCCGGCGCGGGGTCGACGCCGCGCCCGATCTGCACGCCGGTGAAGCCGAGTTCGACCGCGCGCGCACCGGTCGCGGCGGCATCGCGGGTCCAGAGGATGCGTTCGAACCGCGCCGGCGGGTCGACTCGCGACTTGCCCGGCGACTGCGCCACCGGGGTCGCCGCTGCCTGCGCAGCGAGCGTGACGGCGAGCCCGAGGGCCGCGCCGATCGAGGGGCCGATCATGCACCTGATTGCAGTTGATGCCGCGGGGCGGCGCAAGGCCCCGACCGCCGGTCCGGATCCGTGGCAGCTATTCGATGCCGTAGTCGCGCAACTTTTCCCACAGCACCTTGCGCGAGATGCCGAGCACCGAGGCCGCCTTGGTGCGATGCCCCCCGACGCCCCGCAACACGGTCTCGAGGTGCTTGCGCTCGGCCTCGACGAGGACCTCGCGCAACGTCCGCAGCTGCGTCGGCGGCTCGAGCGCGGCGCGGCGCGACTTGTCCACCGGCAGCAGATGCTCCTTCTTGAGCACGGTCGCGCTGCCCGACATCGCGATCGCCTGCGCGACGCGGTTCTCGAGCTCACGCACGTTGCCGGGCCAGCTGTACTTGCCCATCGCCTCGAGCACGTCGGTCTTGACCGTGTAGGACCGACCGCCGCCGAGCTTGTCGACGAGGTGACGCACGAGCAGCGGCAGGTCGCCCTCGCGTTCGCAGAGCGGCGGCAGCACCACGGGCACGACGTTGAGGCGGTAGAACAAGTCCTCGCGGAACTTGCCGGCCCGCACGTGCTCGAGCAGCGGCACCTTGCTCGCCGCGACGACCCGGATGTCGACCTCGACGAGCGACTCGCCGCCGACGCGCTCGAACTCGCGCTCCTGCAGCACGCGCAGCAGCTTGACCTGCACCGACATCGGCATGTCGTCGATGTCGTCGAGGAAGATCGTGCCGCCATCGGCCAACTCGAAGCGCCCACGGCGCAGCCGCTGCGCGTCGGTGAACGCGCCCTTCTCGTGGCCGAACAGCTCGGTCTCGAGCAGCGTGTCCGGCAAGGCACCGCACGACAGCGCAACGAACGGCTTGTCCGTGCGGTTGCTGAGCTGGTGGATCGCGCGCGCGATGCGCTCCTTGCCCGTGCCGCTCTGCCCCTCGATCAGCACCGACGCGTCGGTCGGCGCGACCGTGCGCACGGTCTTGACCACGGTCTGCATCGCCGGGCTCTGACCGACCACGCCGGGCAGCCCCTGACCGTGCTTGCTGTCGAGCTGCTCGCGCAGCTGCTGGTTCTCGCTGAGCAGCGCACGCACGCGCTGGATGCGCTGCAGTCGCTCGATGACCTGGTCGTTGAGGAACGGCTTCTGGATGTAGTCGTCCGCGCCGTTCTGCATCGCCTCGACCGCGTGATCGATCGTCGCGTAGGCCGTCATCATGAGCACCTCGGTGTCCGGCCGCGCGCGCTTCGCCGCGAGCAGCACGTCCATGCCGCCCGCGCCGGGCAACCGCACGTCGGTGATCACCACGTCGAAGCTCTTCTTGCCGAGCAGGTCGATCGCCGCCTGCCCGTCCCCGACGAGCTCGACGTCATAGCCTTCGCCCTCCAGGTCGTCACGCAACGTGACGGCGATCGTCTCCTCGTCCTCGACGAGCAGCACGCGCATCGGGCCCGCGGTCTGGGCTTCGGTCATGCGTTGCCCTCGCCGCCACCGTCGCGGCCGTGCAGCTGGGTCTCGCCGAACGATACGATCGTGTTGCCGCCACGCTCGGTCGCGTAGTCGATCGCGGCCTCGGCCTGCGCCACGAGGGTGTCGAAGAACAGCGTGTCACCGTCGACGCTCGCCGCGATGCCGATGCTCATCGTGAGCGCGAGCGGCCGCCCGTCGACCGCGATCTCGAGCTCGGCGAAGCGCCGCTGCAGCCGGTCCGCGACGACGCGCGTCTCTTCGAGCCCGGTGTGCGGCAGCACGAGCAGGTAGCGGTCGGCCGACGTCACGCCGAGCAAATCGGCGCCCCGGGTCCGGTCGCGCACCATCGTCGCGACGTTTTCCTGGACGGTCTGCCGCAGCCCGGCCCCGTAGAGGTCGACGAGTTGCGCGAGCCGATCGACCTGCAGCAGCAGGCACGCGAGCGGGATCTCGTGCCGCCGCGAGCGCGCGAACTCGTTCTTCATCAGCTGCAGGATCTGCGCCTGCGAGAACAGCGCGCCGCTGACGAACGCGCCCGACTCGCCGCCCTGGCCACGGCCTGCTGCCCCGAGCGTCCCGGCGGGACGTCCCTTGCGAAAACCCGGTTTCGTCATTCGCTGTATCCGCCTGTCTTGCCCGGTTCTAGCGCCACCGGATCCCGAATCTACAGGCACCCGAGGGTCCCCGCGGCCACACCTGGGGCGCAACGGCCAAAAAATAGCGGGCCCAAAAAAAAGCGGGCCTCAGCCGGTCAGAACTGAGGCCCGCGAATGCGGATCAGGCTACGCAATGGAGAGGGCGGTTAGGGAGGGGGGATACTGGTCTCCACCACACAGCCACGACCCGACTGGTGTCTGCTAGCTCGAAGTCGGGCGAACCCGGCTTCGACGCCGCCAAGATGGTCAGTCCAGGCGGCTGGTCTTTCAGAGAGCGTTTCGCTGCCAGCGGGAGCGGACTCCCACTGCCGGTCCCACGTCCGTCCTCGACTAGGCGTTTCGAGAACTTGGCGGAAGCCAGGAAATGGATCATGCCACCGTTCCACCGGATTTCAACAAGGGCCCCCCGGGTTTTTCCGCCGAATCCACGACGTAATCCACACTTGTGAATCAGCTACGACCGAATCCTTGACAGTCCTCCACAACGCGTAGTCCCCATGCCACCGCGGCAACCGAACCGTAGTGGTCCGGCGTCAAGCCGATCGTGGAGAGAACGGCCGCCA
Organism: Planctomycetota bacterium; assembly: GCA_965228735.1. Taxonomy (GTDB): domain Bacteria; phylum Planctomycetota; class UBA1135; order UBA1135; family UBA2386; genus JAGQRA01. The sequence goes on along the minus strand of OZ245838.1, from coordinate 6,821,865 downwards.
GGCCGGTTCCCCGGGGGCGAAATTTTCTGTTCGCGACCCGCCGATCAGCGTGGCTGCAGGCTCGGGAACAGCGAATAGAGCCAGTCGAGCGCGACGTAGATCTCGATGCCCGTCAGGTGCTTGAGCAGCAGCAGCCCGGCCACGAGCACGACGGCCCAGATCAAAAGGAAGATGGTCTGCGCGACGAGCTTCGCGAAGAAGCCCTTCGTGCGATGCGACAGCGACGGCCCGGGCGTCTCCCGCCCGCCACGCCAGATCCAGTCGCGCTGCGCGGTCAGCCCGCGTTGCACGAGGGACTGCGCGTCGACGTCTTCGGCGAGGATGCGGCGCGTGACCTCCTGCCACGGATAGTCGCCGACGTTCTCGCGCATCATGCGCTGCAGCTGCGAGATCGTCGCTCGCGACACCCCGCCGGCGAGCAGCCGCAACGCGACCTCGCGCACGGCGACCTCGAGCTGGGCCGGGTCCTCGAGATCGAGCGCCCCCGACGCCCCCACGCTGTCATCGCCCGCACTCGGATCCGTCATCGTCACCCCTACGTTCGAGCCCGCGGCTCATTCCCGACCGACTGGCCCGTTTCCGATCGGCTCGCCGCCGAGCGTCGCGGTCGATCCGCGGGCGTCAGCTACTGCTTCTGCGCCTTCGAGAACGCGCGGTTGCGGCCGCGGACGGCCTTCACGAGCGGGAACGAAACCAGCTTGTCGCCCTGCTTGATCGTGACGATGCCCTTCTTGATCACCGACGTGGCGACCTTGAGGCGCAGGATCTTGCCTTCCGGGGTGAGGACCCGGATCGGCTGGATGTTCGGCTTGAACTTGCGCTTGCTGCGGCCGGTCACACGGCGGCCGACGCCCCCGTCCTTCTTGGCGAGACCACGGCGCTTGACCTTGTTTCCGACGCGGGTGCGGCGACCGGTGACGTCACAGACTCTGGACATGGGTGCGGGCTGGTTGGGGTGCGGTTCGGGGGGAAACGGGCGGAGCAGGATAGCAACGGGTCGGGCCGGGGCAAGGCCGGAACGGCCTTTTGCCACTCGGTCCCCGGGACCCGCCCCCAGTCCCTACCGGCGGCCCAGTCCTGCCAGCAGCCGCGCCACGCGCCGGGCCACTGGTCCCGCCACCCGTCCCACCACCGCCTGAGGCGGGCTCAGCGCCCGGCGGCGGCCGCGGCCGCGGCCTCGTAGCGCGCGAGGCGCTCCTTGTACTCGGGATCGTTGCCGCCGCCCTTCTGGATCGCCGTCTCCTGCAGCTCCACGGCCTCCTTGAACCGGCCGTCCAGGAACATGGCGTAGGCGACCGTGTCGAACTCGAAGTAGCTCATGCCGCCGCGATTGGTCAGCATGCGCTCGGCCAGGGCGACCCCGAACGCGGAGTATCGCCCCATCGTCGGGACGTCCGTCATCAGGTACCAGCAGGTGTTGTTGATGCCGCTCGCCCCGCCGTTCTTCTGCACGAACGTATCGAGCACCTTCTTCGCCGCGTCCGGGTCCTCCGAGCAGCGCGCCGCGACGAGGTAGCGCAGCGCCGCGAGCCGGTTGGCCGCGATGCCGCCGCGGGCGGCAACGGCCAGCGCCTGCTCGCACATCGGCTCGTAGGCGGCCGGCGTTTCGGTCCTGGTGAGCAGCTCGCAGAGCACGGCCGCGTGCTCCGGGTTGGTCATCGCGAGCTTCTGGACCTTGGCCGCCTGCCGGCCAGCCTGCTTGTGCAGACCCGCGCAGATGAGCACCCGCAGATGCGCCAGCTGCACGACGGGATCGTTGGCCGCCAGCGCGGACGCCGGCACGATCGCGAGCAGGAGCTGCTTGGCGAGCTTCTCGGGGCGCTCTTCGCCGCGCAGCACGAGGTCGACGAAGAGCGCGAGCGGGCGCGGCAGGTTGGCGAGCCGGTCGGTCGCCGCGAGCCGCCAGGTCTCGGCCTTGTCGGCGTCGCGTTCCTTGGTCGACGCGATGAGGTACGACAGTCCGAGCGCGTAGCCGTCGCGCGGGGACAGGCGCAGCACCGGGTCGATCTGCCGCCGCGCCGACTTGCCGACGACGCTGTCGAAGTTGCTCGCGACGCGGTTGAGTTCGAGCGCCATCCGCGCGACGTCGGCGAGCGCGGTCTTGCCGCTCAGGGTGCGATCGATCGCGTCGACGACGCCGCGACCGAGCCCCGCGCGGAACGTCAACGTCGCGCTCGGCCCGACGACGAGCACGTTGGCCTGGCCGGGCTCGCCGCCGCACCACGCCGTGCCGACCGCGTTGTCCACGTCCTCGACGACGCGCAGCGTGCCGAGGGCGTCCGGCAACTCCGCACCCGGCTCGACGACGACCGCGAACTGGACGCCGCGATCCGCGAACTGCCGGGCGAGTTCGGCGAGGTACTCGACGTCACCGCTGAGCTCGGGGCAGCCCTTCGTCGTGTAGAACGCGTAGACCTGCACCCCGTCGGCCGCGTGGGCGAGCGGCTCACCGACGCGCCAGGCGCCGAAACCGGGTTTGGGCAGCGTCGCGCCGAGGCGTTGGCCGGCATGCCCCTGCAGCTGGACGGTCGTCCGATCCTCGAGCACGACGATGTCCTGCGCGGGCACGAGCCCGGCCAGCGGCACGAGCAGCAGCAGGGCCGCGGCCAAAGAACCGATCAAGCCGGCGAACGAGCGGGCGAAGAGCAACGCGGAGGGGATTCGGGCCATGGCAGCGGCGTCATGGTAGCGCAATCGCGAACGGGCGCGCGTCCGCTGTGGACGCCCGCGCCGCAAGGATCTTGCCGGCCGGATCAGCGAAATATTCGGCCGCGAGCACGGTCCGACCGAAACCCGGGCCGGGCAACCCTGGTGCCGCCGGGGTCCAGGTGCGACAATCACAGTGGTCGCCAACCCCCTCTCCCGCGCTGCTCCCATCCCGGTTCTCGCTTCCCGGTTCTTCGAACCTGGGCGTGTCCGCTATGGGCTGGCCTGAGCGCCCGCTGTCTTCATGAAGTCATCGACCCTGTTTTGGTGCGCGACCGCTCTGGCGGCCTGCGCCAACGTTTCTACCCCCACCTCGGTCGAAGCCGAACGCCTGCTCGAGGCGCGGCGCCTGCTCGCCGATGACCCCGACCGCGCGCTGCGGATCACGGACGAACTGCTCAAGGGCAACCCCGGCCTCGCGGAAGCCCGCCTGCTCGCGGCGCAGGGCTCGCGCATGCTCGCGCTCGAACCCAACCGGGGCCGGGCCGACCTCTTCCTGCGCGACGCGGTGACGCAGCTCGAGAAGGTCACCGACGCCGGCAACGCGGCGCCCGAGACGTGGCTGCTGCTCGCCGAGTGCCGCTTCGACCTCGCCGAGTTCGACGCGGCCGCGGGCGCGGCCAAGGTCGCGGCCGAAGGCTTCGCCGCGGCCGGCGAGGACGACGTCGACGAGCCCAAGCTCGCGACCGCGCTGCGACTGCACGCGGACTCCGAGCTGCGCCTGTGGATCCCGAAGCGCCAGGAGGAGATCGACAACGGCGAGGCCAACGCGCGCGGCATCGTGCCGCCGAGCGAGAAGAACGCCGAGCAGGCCGTTCGGATCATCAAGAACTACCACCTCGCGCGGGAGCACTACCCCGCCGAGGCGGCCACCCAGACGGCGATCGTCTACCGCTACCTGCAGGACGACCAGAAGACGCAGGCGGCGTACGAGCACGGCATCCAGAACCACCCGGACGAGAACGCGATCCACGACGCCTACATCGGGTGGATGACGTCGATCGGGCAGCGCGCCGCACTCGCGGGCGCCTACCGCCGCTTCTCGGCGGCCAACCCCGACGCGGTCATCCTGCACTGGCAGTACGGCCGCGCGCTGTTCGGCCAGGCCGACGGCCAGCGCCAGCAGGGCAACTTCCAGGGCGCCGTCGCGAACTACGACAAGGCCAAGACGCAGTTCGGCGAATACAGCGCGGTCATGCCGCAGCACGCGGCCAGCGCAGCGCAGTGGATCGCGCTGTGCGAGCTGTCGGCCGGGCGCTGCCTCGCCGAGGTCGGTGACCTCGGCGGCGCCGAGACGCGACTGTTCGCCGCCGCCAATGCGAGCCCGCTCGCCCATGCCTACGACGAGATCGGCCAGCCCGTGGTGCGCGACAGCTTCGGCAACCACTACCAGGGTCTGATCGACGCGATCGGGGCGGGTCACGCCGAGAGCGGTGACGACGCGCTCGAACGCACGCTCGCGTTCCACGAACGCGTGCTCGCGCGCCACCCCGACCAATGGGGCTTCGTCTACAACAACGCGGCGCTCGCGGCCCGCGACCTCGGCGTCAAGGTCGAGCGCGACGGCGACAGCGCTCGCGCGAAGGAACTCTGGGAGACGAGCTACCGCTACTACGAGAAGGCGGTCGGCCTGTGGCCCGACGACGCGCGCACGATCAACGACTGCGGTCTGATGCTCGTCTACCACCTCGGCCGCGGCTACGACCGCGCGCGCGAGTGCTTCGACCAGGCGATCGAGCTCGGCACGGAGCAGCTCGCCGCGATGGACGAGTCGACCGACCCCGGCGCGCGCGAGAACCTCGAGGAAGCGGTCGGCGACGCCTACCAGAACATCGCGGTGCTGCTCGGCAACAACCTGAACCGGCCGTTCTCGGAGTACCGCGAGTTCTGCGAGCAGGCCGTGAAGTACTACCCCTACCAGCGGCGCGAAGCCGCGGCGATCCTGCGCAACGGCGGCATCGCGGCGAACGCGACCGCGGCGGCCAGCACCGGCGCGAGCGTCGCGATGGCGCAGCAGGGCGGCGGCAAGGAAGCGTTCGAGAAGGCGGCGCCGCAGGCGCGCGAGAAGGCCGCGGCCGGCGACATCCACGGCGCGCTCGCGGTGCTCGACAAGATCCAGAAGGAGTGCAAGGACTACGCCCCGTTCCAGGCGCTGCGCGGGGACTACAACCTGCGCCTCGCGAAGGAGAAGGCGCAGACCGGCGGCAGCGGCGTCGAGTTCTTCTTCCAGGACGCGATCAACGCGCTGAAGCGTGCGGTCGAGCTCGACAGCGATCCGGTGGAGCCGCGCCTGCTGCTCGCGGACGCCTACTACCAGCTCAGCGACTTCGAGAACGCGGCGAAGACGGCGTCCTCGCTGCTGCTGCACATGCAGTCGCTCGGCGGCGGGCAGGCCGAACACCGCAACGCGGCGCACACGGTGCGCGCCAACGCGGCGGCGCGGGCCTACACGGCGAAGAAGCAGGCCGGCGAGGACGCGCCGGAGCTGCTGTCCGACGCGCGGAAGTCGTTCCGCCTGCTCGCCGCCGAAGGTCAGACCGACGGCGCGACGCTCGATCTGTGGGCGACAACGGAGCTCTGGGCCGGCGCGCCGGCCGCGGCCGTGCGGGTCTACCAGGACGCGCTCGCGAAGAACCCGGACGACGCGGCGATGCTCGGCAAGTTCGCCGACACGGCGATCAACCAGAACCAGGTCGACCTCGCGCTCGGCGTGCTGCAGAAGCGGCGTGACCCGACCGGCATCTGGTATCTCGGCAAGGCGCGCTACTTCGAGGCGAGCAACCAGCGCGAGCTCGGCGACCCGGAGCAGGCCGTGAAGACGCTCGATGCAGCACGGCAGGCGTTCGAGAAGTCGATGGCGCAGAACGCCGACTACCGGGCGAGCTGCGAGCGTTGGATCGCGATGACGCTCGGCAAGCAGGGCAACATCGCGTTCCAGGCCAAGGACTTCGATCTCGCCGAGGACAAGCTCATGCAGGCCGTCGAGCTGTGCCCGGAGGCCATCGGCGACGACCTCGGACTGAACGAGAGCATCAAGCTCGGCATCGCGCTGCTGGCCGACCACTACTACCAGGCCGGCAACCTCGAGAAGACCGAGGCGATCTACCGCCGCGCGTCCGATGCGGCCGACAGCGATCTGCTGATGCTCAACAACTCGGGCCTGTTCGCGCGCGACTACGGCAACCAGCTCGAGCGCCAGGGCAAGCTGAAGGAAGCGCAGGAGATGTACGAGCAGAGCTACAAGGCGTACCGCCGCGCGCAGCAGCTCGACCCGACGAACGTGCGGCTGCGCAACGACTGCGCGCTGATCGCGATCTACCACCTCGAGCGCGACTGGGACGAGATGAAGGCCCTGCTCGAGTCGGCCATCGCCGACGGCAAGGCGCAGATGGCGGACGACCCGCCCGAGGATCGCAACGAACGTCAGAACCTCGACGAGGCGATCGGCGACTGCTACGAGAACCTCGCGCTGTGGCACCTGAAGCGCAGCAAGGACGCCAAGGCGGCCAAGGCCGCGGCCGAGCAGAGCATGAGCCATTACCCGGGCGCCCGTCGACCCGGCGCCCGGCGACACCTGCGGGCTGCGGAACAGTTGTTGCAAGGCCAGTAGGCATGAGAACCACCCCTACCGCCGCCAGAACCGCCGCGGCGCTGCTCGCATTCGCGGCGCTGGCGCTGGCGGCGCCGGCGGTCGCCCAGGACCCCACGCCGGCGACCCTGCGGGAACAGGCGTTCGGCGCCGAGAACCGCGGTGACTTCGCCGCAGCAGCCGAGGCGTTCCTGCAGCTCGTCGAGCGCCAGCCGCACAACGCCGAGTGGATCGTGAACGCCGGGCGGTGCCTCGGGCGCAGCGGCAACTACGCCGACGCGATCAACCTGCTCGACCAGGGGCAGTCGACGTTCCCCGACGCGGTCGAGGTGCCGGCGATGCTCGCGCGCACCTACCTGCTCAAGGGCGAGCGCGACCGCGGCGCGATCGATCCGCTGTCCGACTACGCCGAGGCCGCGAAGATCGCGGAGCAGGTGCTCGCGATCGCGCCCGATCACGAGGACAGCCGGCTCATCCTGGCGCAGGCGCGCTACCTGCTCGGTGACTGGGAGGCCGCGGTGCGGCAGGCCGAGATCGCGGTGCGGCGGCACCCGGACCGAGCCGGCGCGCACATCCTGCTCGGTCGCATCGCGATGGATCGCCTGCGGCGACTGCTCGAGCTGCACGGCAAGGGCACGCTGCAGGGTCAGGCCGAGGCCGACCTGCTCGGCGAGATCGCGCGCGAACGCGTCGGCGCGACATCCGCCTACGAGAAGGCGGCCGAGCTCGATCCGACCCGGGCCCATCCGCACGTGATGCTCGCGCGCATCGCCGAGCTGGAGAAGCGCACGGCCGACGCGCGTCGTCACTGGCTCGCCGCCCTCGCGATCGACCCGAATGACGGCTTCGTCGACCACCAGGCGATCCAGCAGGGCCTGTCGTGGCAGCAGCGGCGCGACACCTATCGGCGCGTTCGGGAGCGGTATTCGGCCCGTGCGGGCAGTTCCCCGCAGAAGGCCGCGACGCTGCAGTTCTACGAGGGCATCGCGATCTTCGAGGGGCAGGACTGGCAGGCCGCGCGCACCGCGTTCGAAGGCGTGTTGAGCCTCAACCCCGAGTACGTGAACGCGCACTACTACGCCGCGCTCGCGGCCTACGAGCTCGAGGACCACGACGCGGCCGAGGCGCACGCCGCGAGCTACGCGTCGAGTTCGGCCGTCGCCTTCGCCGGCGTCGTGAAAGGCCTCTCTGCCGAGATGCGCGGCCGCATCGCCGCGATCGTGCGCTTCCTCGCGGACCGCGCCTACCAGCGCGGCAAGATCGAGCACAGCCGCGACCTCAACCACGTGATCGCGCTGCTCTACAACACGGCGGACGCGTGGAACAACCGCGCGTTCCTCTGCCGCGAGACCAAGGACTTCGCCGGCGCGCTCGACGCCTACCGCCGCGCGCTCGACATCGAACCGACGTCACCCCAGCTCACGAACGACCTCGGCGTGATCCTGCACTACCACCTGCCGAACGAGGTCAACCTCGCGGAAGCCAGGCAGCTCTACCATCGCGCGATCGAACTCGCCGACAAGGTCCTCGCCGACAGCAGCGCCACGGCCACCGCGCGCGAACTCGCGACGAAGGCCAAGTCCGACGCCCAGGCCAACCTCACCGAGCTGGCCAAGTGAACAGCTGGCGGTACCGCCAGCTGTTCACTTCAGGCGGGTGCCGAGGTTGCCGTAGTTGCGATACCGCGTGACATCGGGCGGTCCCGCCGCGTAGCGCCAGCGGAGGTCGGTGGGATCCGTGGCCGGCACCGCGATCAGCGAACTTGATACGGTGGCGTAACGTTCGCCGTGCTTGCTGATCTCGTGCTCGCCCGCGCCGCCGCGGTCACTCAGCAGCGGGACGAGGGCATCGAGCTGGCGGTCGACGACCGGCTCGGGGCGGATCGCATCCGCGAGCCGTCGTGGGGTCAGTTCGCCCGGGCCGTGCTCGTTCGTGATCAGCAGGACGGGCTCGGTCCACTCCGTTCGCACGAGGCCGGCCTCGCCGTTCTGCAGAACGACGAGGCGCTCGCGATCGGCGACGACGAGCTGGAAGCCGGAGTGTGGCGTTGCAGCAACACGCTCCTCCACGGCCTCGATGCCGGCCGCGAGCGATTCGCGATCGAGCGCGAGGTGCGGCAGGTGGCCGCGCGACGGCGCTTCCGGCAGGGTCGCCGTGCCCTTGCGATTGGTGATGCCCGCGAACTCACCGCGGTCGTTGATCGCGAGCCACGTGCCGCCCGCGACGCGATCGCGCGGCGACAGGATGCGACGCTGCTCGCCGTCGAACAGCCCCGGCGGCGCGGCCTTGCGCGTCGTGCTCTCGTCGCGGTTGCCGCCGATCACGAGCGGATGCTCGGGGAAGTAGTCACGCAGCACGAGCAGCAGACACATCGCCGGAGACGTTAGTCGGCATCGACGTCGTCGTCGACCGGGGTCGGCGGGAGCCGCCGCAGGAAGAACATGCCGACCGCGGCGACGAAGCACAGTCCGGCCGCGACGAGGAACGCGCGCCGGTAGTTCGGCTCCGTTCCCGCGCCCGCGATCGCGACCATGCCGCCGAGCTGCGGCCCGAGCGCGAACCCGAGCTGCATGCAGCTCTGCACGAGCGAGAACGCGAGCGCGCGGCGCTTCTCGAGCACGCGCTTGCTCACGGCGGCATACGCGAGCGTCATCGAGCCCGCCATCGTCGCGGCGGCGCCGAAGCGCAGCAGCAGGAACTCGTTCGTCGTGGACACGAAGGCCGTAGCCAGGAGCACGCTGCCGAGGAACAGCGCGAGGAAATAGAGGCAGCGCAGCGGCCCGTAGCGATCCGCACCCCGCCCCCAGAGCGGCGTGAACAACAGCTGCGAAACGGCGAGCAGGCCGAACGCGACGCCGATCGTGCGATCGACCGCGTGCGCCGGCGTCTCGCTCAGCGGCAGGATCCAGTCGGGCGCGCCGAGCTTGCGGATCAGCAGCGAGACGTAGGGTTCGAGCATGTTCTGCCCGAGCCGCAGCAGCAGCACGAGCAGCAGCAGGTAGGTGAACACCTTGTTGCGCAGCAACGCGCCGACCGACGTCGTGAGCCCGCGCACGAACGAGTCCTCGGGCGGCCTGCTCGGTCCGCTGTCGTGCGCGCGCAACCACAGCTGCACCCCGGCGATCGCGGTGAACAGGCTCGTCATCCAGAAGATCGAGGCGCGCCCGAAGTAGAACGCGAGCTCCGCGCCGAGGAACGGCCCGAGGAACGTGCCCGCCGCCATCGCGACCTGCAGCCGCGCGATCACCGTGCCGTGCAGGTGCCGCGGCGCGCGCTGCGAGACGAGCGCCATCGACGGCGCGACGTAGCCGGCGAAGGCGCCCTGCAGGACACGCGCGAGCAGCAGCCAGATCGGCGTCTCCGCGAGCGGCATGAGCGCCGTCGTCGCGGCAATCGCGAGGTTGGCGCGGATCGCCATCGGCTTCTTGCCGACGCGATCGCCGAGCGCGCCCCAGAGCGGCCCGAGGATCGCGGCCGTGAGCGGTGCGACGCCGTAGATCGCGCCGGCCCAGAACGTCAGCTCCTCGGGATCCGTGATGCCGAACCGCTCCTCGATGTAGAGCGGCAGCATCGGCAGCACCGCCATGAGCCCCATCGAGGTCGCGAAGAGCGCGGGCCAGACGGCGTGGAAGTTCTGCCGCCAATCCTGTTCGGGCGGGCGCGCGGCGGACTCGTTGCTCGTGGGCAAGAACGATTTCTACCCGAATCGCGCGCGCGATACCCGCGCCGCTACTTCGGCACGGTCACGACCCGGAAACGCAGCACGAGCTGCATCCGGTCCGCGTCGCCCTTCGCGGCCTCGCCGATGAAACCGCCGACGACGCCGGTCGCATCGCGATCCTTGCCGCTGTCGTTCTCACCGTCCGCGACCTTCCTGGCCGGCAGCGGCACGGCCACTTCACCGGTGCCGAGCAACGCGTCGGTCTGCTGCGCCGCCTTGGCGACGTCCTGCATGAGTCGTCGCACGCTGCGGGTCGGCCCCGCGACGAGCCAGTAGCGCTCGCTCGTTCCGGCCGGCTGAGCCCGACCCTCGTTGCCCGCACGCTGCCGCGCCAGCCGCTCGGTCGCCATCACCGCGGTCGTGATGTCCTCGAACTGCAGGTCTCGGAACCGCGCCACGGGCAGCTCGACCGCCGGCTCGCCCATCGTCGCGCTCGCGCGCGGGAACTCGCGGTCGAAGAACAGCGACAGCGCTTCGAGGCGCGCGCCAACCGCGCCGCCCCGCGCTCCGAATCGAGTCGTCGGCGGACCGCTCGGCGCGGCCGGAGCCGGCGCTGCCGGACCGGGCGTGGACGGGCCACCCGTCGCGGGGCCGGCCGGCCCAGGGGTAGCCGGCCCAGCCGCTCGCCCAGCGCCCGGACCACCGGCTCCGGGACCGCCCGTACCAGCTCCCGGCGGCGGCGTGCCGCCCGGTCCGACGACGCGCCGAGCCCGCCTTGGGTTGTTCTCGTCGTCGGCCCGCTTCGCGACGTCGCCGCTCGACGACTTGCCGCCACGCTTCTCGGCGCCACGCTTCTTGCCGCCACGCTTCTCGGTTGGGTCGACGACGGCTTCGCCGGCCGCCTCCGGGCGCGCCTGTTCGGCAGCAGCGCGCACCGTGCGAGTCACCTGCAGGAACGGCAACGTCGCGAGCTCAGGCCGCGGCAACGCGCGATCCCGCCGGCTCCCGAGGAAGAAGTCGTCCGAGCCGGTCGCCGGATCGCGCCCGCCATCGTCCGCGAGCTCGCTACCGGCGGCGCTACCCGTCGGCGACGCCGGGTTGCCGGTCGCGCCATCACCGGCCTTGCCGTCGAGGCTGCGGTTGCGGCCCTCGAGTTGCGTCGTCGTTTCGTCCAACGTTTCCCGAACGACCTCCGCCCGGCGAGCTGGCGCCGGCTTGGTGGACTGCGCCCGCCGCAGCTGCTCCGGATCCACCTGTTCCGGGTTCACCTGCTCCGGGTTCACCTGCTGCTGGTTCGGCTGCGGCAGGTCGGTGCGCTCGCCCGCGTCACGAAGCGCTTGCGCCGACGCTCGTTTGCGCTCGGCCAACGCCACTTCACCGGACTTCGGTTCACCAGACTCCGACTCCGCGCCCGGCGCCCGCGCCCGATCCACCGGAGCGCCGTCGGCGCCTTCGGCCGGCACGTTCTTGGCGTTGGGCGATGCGTACTGCGCCACCATGCCCGGATCGGCCGACTTCTCGCCAGCCCGCTTCGGCTTCGCCTGCGGATCCGCTCCGAGGTTGCTGACCCCGGCATCCGGAACGGGCGCGCTCGGATCGGCGGCCGCCGCGGGTTCGTTCGCCTCGAGCTCGCGCGCCTGCTGCAGCTCCTTGCGCCCCTCGGCCGCGCGCGTCTCGTCACCCGTCCCGAGCCGGAACAGGCGCGGCTGCCCCCGCGGCGACTCGCTGCCCTTCTTGTCGACGCCGCCGGCCCCACCACCGAGCCCGACCGCCGTCGACCACTGCTCTTCGTCGAAGCGCCGTTCGGCGTTGCGCGGCTCTTCGCCGCCCTCTTCGGCCTCGGACTCTTGCAGGTCGAACTCGGTCTTCGTCGGCGCACGCGAAGACTCGCCCGGCGCCAGCGACAGGTCGCCGGGCGCATCCTCGTCGAGCAGCAGGCCCACGTCCTTGTTCCGTCCGGCCGCCGACTCGGTCGCCGGCTCCGCCGCGTCACCCTGCGCGACCATCGCGGACTCCGGCGCGAGGTCCATCGGCAGCGAGTTGACCCATACCGCGAGCACGAGCAGCGCCGCGGCCGCCGCCATGCTGACGAACAGGCGATACCCGCGCTGGTTCTCGTTCGCCAACGCCACGGGCGCGGCCGGCTCGCGGTCGATCGCGTCGAAGATGCGATCCGCGAGGTCGACCTTGGCCGTCTCCGCCTGGAGCGCCGAACGCACGCTCCGCACCGTCCGCTCGTAGTCCTCGAGGTCGGCCTTGAGTTGCGGATTGACGCGCAGTTCGCCCTCGAATCGCGCCCGCTCGCGCTCCGTCATCGCGTCGTCGACGTAGGCGGCGAGCCGTTCGTCGGGGGCGCGGTCACGGCTGCCAGCACCACCGCTGTCATGGCGACTGGTCACTGGACGAACTCCTTGAGCATCTGCTGCAGCATGAGGCGACCGCGGTGGATCCGCGATCGCACAGTGCCGGCGGGCACGTCGAGCACCTCGGCGATCTCGTCGTAGGACAGCGACTCCATGTCGCGCATCACCACGGCCGTGCGGAACTCCTCGGGCAACTCCGCGACGCACTCACGCACGCGCGCGAGGAATTCGGTCTGATGCGCCCGTTCGGCCGGATCGACCTCGCGGCCCTCGGGCGCGAGATAGAAGTCCTCGGTCGCCGCCACCGGCGCATCGAGCGACACCGTCGGCCGGTTGCGCTTCTGCGCGCGGCCCTTGCGATACTCGCTGATCGCGACGTTCATGCCGATCGTGTGCAGCCAGGTGTGGAAGCGGACCTGGCCGTCGAACGACGGCAGGCCCTTGTAGACGCGCAGGAAGACCTCTTGCGTGAGGTCCTCGGCCATCGTCCGTTCACAGCGCAACACTGACACCATCAGTCGCATCACTCGATCTTGAAACATCTCCACGAGGCCGCGGAACGCTTCGCGGTCCCCGGCCTGCGCTGCGAGCATGAGCTCGCGCGCGGGATCGGCGACCGGATCGTCCGCGGGGCCGCCCGGCAGGGACCCCGGAGATCCGAGGCTCTGCCGTTTCAGCCCACGCGTGGACCCCTCCAGCAGACGCGGAGCCGCGGCCTGGGTTCCCTCGACAACGGGCTTTTTCTCGGCGGTCACGGCGCGGCGCGGCGGTTGGCTTCGGGCTGGCAGCGGAGTCAGAACCGCCGGTCGCGACGGCCTTTCGCGCCGCAGGATACCGCAGTCACGCTGCCCCGGCGACCCTCCGACGAACGGGCGCCCGGGAACTTCCCGATCCGGCCCGCGCCGGGTCGCGTTGGGCCGGCCGGGTAGTGGCGCTAGATTGGCGCGCCATGAAGAAGTCGGTGTTCACCTTTGCCTGCCCGTGCTGCGGCAAGTCGGTCGAGGTCGACACGCGCTCGGGCAAGGCCCGCGCCGTCCGGCCCGACGAGCAGAAGGGCGGGCAGGATCTCGACACGCTGCTCGACGCGCACAAGCACGAGAGCGATCGGCTGACCGACCTGTTCTCGTCCGCGCAGAACCGCGAGGACAAGGCGGCCGATCACCTCGAACGCGAACTGAAGCGCGCGAAGGACGAGGCCAAGAAGGACAAGGACGAGCGGCCGCCGAACATCTTCGACCTCGACTGACCCGCCGCTGCCCCGCCGTCGAACGCCACGGCCGCGTTCGGCCCCCGGGGCAGCACGTTCGGCGCTGCGCCCAGGCGAATCGGAGCGAGGATGTTTGCCAAGCTCGATGACCCTCGCCCCGGGACTCGCCTATTCTACCCACCCCCTGTTTCCACCCCTCGGGCGACCGAGGCACCAACCAAGGACACCACGATGCGCCACGCTCTTCTCGCGCTGCTCTCCACCATCCTCCTCGCCGTTTCGGCAACCGCCCAGACCGCCAGCTTCACCAGGTTCGGCTCCGGCAGCGGCACCCCGCACGACCCGATCCTGGACGTGACCGGCACGCCGCAGATCGGCTCGTCGTTCACGATCAGCGTCGACTACAACAACCCGCCCTTCATCTGCACGCTGCAGCTCACGTTCTGGCAGGCCGTGCTCGTCTACGGCTTCTCGAACACGAGCTGGGCCGGCCTGCCGCTGCCCTACTCGTTCCCGCAGGGCTTCGACCTGCTGGTCGGCGCCGACCTCGGCACGTTCGTCTCGACGACGAGCAACGGCTGCCCGCCGCACGGCGGCAACGCGCCGGTCTACACGATCACGATCCCGAACGATCCGGGACTGATCGGGTTCCAGTGGTACAACCAGATCATCATGCAGCAGATCGGCAGCTCGACCGCGATCGCCACGGACGGTGGCCTCGCGACCGTCGGCACGTAGCGGTCGATCCGACCCGCTCGATCGGGCCCGCTCGATAGGGCCGGCCTGATCGACGCCGCGGGCGCGGGCCTGACCGCGCGCCCGCGAACCCGGTAGCATCGGGCTTCATGCTCGAGTCACGGCAGGGGCCGGCCGTCGCGGTCCTCGCGCTGGTCGCCATCGCGATCGTCGCGATCTGGCTGCTGCGCGGCGACGCGCACGCGGTCGAGCCCGCGCCGCGCGCACCGGCGGATGTGACGACGAATGCGGCCCCTGCGACCGGCGCACTCGTCGCGGCAGCGCCGGTCGCCGATCGGGAAGCGGTCGAACCCTCGCAGCGGAGGCCCGGCTGGGTCGACGACCGCGCGCACGTGCGCGGGCGGTGCGTCGACGAACGCGGCCAGCCGCTCGCCGGGTGCACGGCGACGTTCGATGCCTGGGGCGGCAACGCGACGCGGATGGCGCTGCAAGGTGACGTGCCGTGGCAGGACCCCGAACCGATCGTCACGGGTGACGACGGCGTGTTCGACTTCGCGTTCGAACCGCCGTCCGGCATGCAGTTCGCGCTCGACGTCCAGGGCGAGGGACGGGTGCCGCGCACCGGTCGCTGGAGCCGCATCGAACGGGGACAGATCCTCGACCTCGGCGATATCGAACTGCCCACCGGCTACGAGGTGCGCGGCCGCGTCGTCGACGAGCGTGGCGCGCCGGTATCGCGGGTGGCGGTCGCGCTCGAAGACTTGCCCCTGCCCCTCACGGAGGGCATGGCCGCGAACGACGTCCGCTACGGCTCGAGCAACGAGAACGGCGACTTCGTCGTTCGCGTGCCGATCCCGCCCGGGACCTGGCCCATCGACGTCAGCTCCCGCGGGATCCGACTCGTGAGGCCGAATCAGGTGACCGTCACCGAGTCGGGCTCGGAACCGCTGGTCGTGATCGTGCGGCGCATGCCGTCGATCTCCGGCATCGTCGTCGACGAACGCGGAGCGCCGGTCCAAGGCGTCACCGTCGAGGCCGACCTCAATCGCTCGGGGCGGATGGCGGCGGGTCGATCCAAGAAGGACGGCACCTTCGTCATTCACGCCGTGGACGCCGAGCCGCAACCGGTCCGGCTCAGGATCTCCAACCCCGGCCCGTGCGAACCGCCGCCGCCCGACGAACGTTTCTACGACTGGGGTACGCGCGACGTGCGGATCGACATGCGTCGGGCGCTCGCACTCGAACTCGAGGTCGTCGAGCGCGAGAGCCGCGCACCGGTCACGCGCTACGCCGTGCAGTGCTACAGCGCATCCGCGCGTTCGAGCCGGGAGCGCAACCTGCGGCTCAGCGGCACGCACGAGCACGGCCGCGTCACGGTGGATCGGGTGTGGCGCGGCAAGAACTACCTGCGCATCGTGCCGCTCGACGCGAGCCTCGCGTGCTCCGAGCCCATCGAGTTCGAGGTGCCGGACGGCGGCGCGCCGCCGATGCGCGTCGAGGTCGAGCGGCTGACACCGGGCACCGTCCAGGTCACCAACCCGGACGGAACGCCGATTGCAGGATCCAAGATCGAACTCGTGCGCAAGGGGACACGGTCATTCACCGCCGACACCTGGCTCGCCGAACGCGGCAGCACCAACAGCTGGTCGACGAACGCGAGCTTCCGCGCCCACGAACTCGTGAGCCGAGCGACGACCGATGCGACCGGCAGCGCTGTGGTCTTCGTGCCGCCCGACCAAACCAGCCTGCTCGTGCGCGCGAGCGGCCCGCATCGGCCGGTCATCGTCGACCCCGCACAGTTCCCGACCGGGCAGCCGCTGGTCATCGTCCTGCCGCCCGCGGGCGGCATCGCGGGGCAGGTGCTGTTCGCCGAGCTCGATCCGACCCACCTGCGGGTGAGCTGCCACCGCATCGACTCCGTGCCGGACGGCGAGCCCTCGGTCCAGGTCCAGGTCGATTCCGAAGGCGCGTTCGCGATCCCCCACATCGCGCCCGGCAACTATCGGCTCGAGATCTCGCACCACCATCGGTATCGCCGCAGCCACGGCAGCTCGGGCGCCGGCGTCGACCTCGACGTTCAGATCCCGAGGATCGAGGTCCGAGCGGATCAGCAGAGCAGCGCCGAGATCGACGTGCGCGCGATCGCGCCGGCAACCGTCCGCGGCCGCGTGTTCGTGAACGGCGCGCCTCCGACCGCCGCGCGCATCGACTTCCGCCGCGGCGCCGGCGCCACGTTCGGGCAGTTCGCCGTCGCCGCGGACGGGACGTTCGAAGCACCGGGTCTGATCCCGGGCACGTATCGCGCGGCCGTCATCGTTGGCGACTTCGTGGCCGGCCCGGGCTTGCGGATCCAGGGCGCCGAGGAGTTCGAGCTCACGAGCGGCCAGGACTACGCACGCGAGTTCCACTTCACGCGCCGTCGACTCGTCGTGACGTTGCTGCAGGCCGACGGCGTGACCCCGGCCGCGCTGCTGCCGTGCTACTGCCGCAGCGAGAGCGGCGGCTCGCGCAAACAGACGGACGCGAACGGCCGGCTCGTGTTCGACCCGGCGCCAGATGCCGAGATCGAGATCCTGCCGCAAGGCAGCAAGACCCGGCTCGTGGCCGCGATCCCGGCCAACCAGAACGAGCACGAGGTGAAGCTCACGTTGCCGGCCAACGTCACCGGCAAGTCGGGCAGGTAGCGGCTTACCCGAACCCGAGCAATCGACCGATCTGGAAGATCCCCACGGCGACCACCCACGCCAGGCCGGTCATGTAGCAGAACGTGAACACCGGCCAGAACCAGCCGTGCGTCTCGCGGCGGATCGCGGCCAACGTCGACGCGCACTGGCTGCACAGCGCGAAGAACGCCATCGCCGCGAGCGCGACGAGGCCCGACATCGCGGGCGTGCCGTCCTCGTTCTTGCTGGCCCGCATCGCGGTGCGCAGGCGCGCCACGGACTCCGAGCTCGCGTCGGTCTCGGCCTCGACGTCGCCGAGGCTGTAGAGCGTGCCGAGCGTCGGGACGACGAGCTCGCGCGCGGGGAACGCGGCGAGGATGCCGACCGTCATGCGCCAGTCGAAGCCCGCGGGCGCGAAGACCGGCTGCACGGTGCGGCCGATCGAGGCCAGGTAGCTCTGTTCGAGATACGCGGCCGACTCCTGCGCGTCGAGCTGGGCCCGCAATTCGTCACCCGCCTCGCCGGCCGGCGCGGCCGCGCGCTGCTCGTCGAAGCGCTGTCCGATCTCGGCGGGCCGCGGGAAGTAGCCGAGCAGCCAGACGATCACGGTCGCGGCGAGGATCACCGTGCCGGCGGTGCGCAGGAACTCGCGGACCGAACCCCAGACGTGCCGCCCGAGCAGCCGCATTCGCGGCATGTGATACGCCGGCATCTCCATCGCGAGGATCGACGCGCCGCCTTTGAGCATCGTCCTCCGCAGCAGGAACGCGACGACGAACGCGGCGATGATGCCGAGCAGATACAGCAGGAAGAGCAGCAGGCCGGCCTGGTGCGCCGGGAAGAACGCGGCGAGCAGCACGACGTAGACGGGCAGCCGCGCCGAGCACGACATCAGCGGCGCGACCGCGATCGTCGCGAGCCGGTCGCGTTCGTCCGTGATGATGCGCGTCGCCATGATCGCGGGGATCGCGCACGCGAAGCTGCTCGACAGCGGCACGAAGCTCTTGCCCGTGAGGCCGACCTTGCGCAGCAGGCGGTCGAGCAGGAACACGGCGCGCGCCATGTAGCCCGAGGCTTCGAGGATGCCGACGAGCGCGATGAGCAGCGCGATCTGCGGCACGAACAAGAGCACGGTGCCGAGCCCGCTGACGATCCCGTCCACGAGGAAGCTCTGCAGCCAGCCGGGCGACAGCGCGCCCTCGAGCCAATCGACGACGTAGCCCTGGCCGGTCTCGACAAAGGCCATGAACGGCTCGGCGACGAAGAACACGGTCTGGAACGCGGCGAGCAGCACCGCGACGAGCACGAGCGGACCGAGGACCGGGTGCAGCAGGAACGCGTCGATCTTGTCGGAGCGCGTGCGCTGCCGCGGCGACTGCCCGAACGTGCGGGCCGCGGTGCTGGGCTCCGCCTCGGCCGTGGCCGGCCGGGTCGGGAGCTCGAGCGCCGCGTCGCTCGCGAGCAGATCGCGCAACCCGGCCACACCCTGGCCCGTGCGACCGTCGACGACGACGAGCGGCAGACCGAGGGCGCGCTGCAGCCGGTCGGCGTCGACCGGATTGTTCTCGGCCGCCGCGAGGTCGGTCTTGGTGAGCGCGACGACGAGCGGCCTGCCGAGCTCGCGGAGCTGCTGCAGCAGGCGCAGTTCGACGGGCAGCTTGGTCGCGTCGAGCACGGCGCAGAGCACGTCCGGCGCGGTGGTCGTCGCGTCGCCCGGCCCCTGATCAGGCGGACCCTGATCGGGCCGACTCTGGCCGCGCTGATTCCGGCCGCGCAGATAGTCGACGGCGACCTGCTCGTCGGGGCTCGCCGCATCGAGCGCGGCGATCCCTGGCAAGTCGACGAGCTGCAGGTCGACGTCCGCGTGGCGCAGCGGCACCTCGACGCGTTCGACCGACGTGCCGGGGAAGTTCACCGGCCGCATCACGGCGCCGGACAGCAACATCGTGACCGAGGTCTTGCCGACGTTGGCGCGTCCGACGATCGCAACGACCCGGGGCTTGCTGGCAGCGGCGGGAGCGTCGGTCACGCGGGTGCCCCACCGGAGTCGTTGGTGGCGGCGGCCGGTCGCACGAGAACGCGCTCGGCCTCGCCGCGCCGCAGCGCCACGCGGTAGCCGTGCAACGCCACGAGCAACGGATCCCCGAGCGGCGCGGCGCCGAGCACGACGACCTCCGCGCCGGGCCAGAACCCGGACGCCGCGAGTCGGTCCGCGAGCGCGTCACCGCCGAGCACTTCGGTCACCACGACGGTGTCGCGCCGGCGCGCACGGGGCAGCGGGCTGGCACTGACTGCGTCCGCCACGCCGGCGGGCTCGAGCTGGGATCGGGAGTGCACGTTCACGGGATTCTGGATTGGTGGCCCGAGTTCGACCGGCGGCCTTACTCTTGAGACCGGGTCTCAACAAGGCCAGGAGTATGCCGTCCCCACGCCCGGGGCGCAAGCGGAAGCAGCGGTGGCAACCCCCGGATCCGACGGGCAAGATCCCGCCATGCAGCCGACCGCCCACGAGGTGACCGTCAAACTCACCGGCACCGAGATCCGCTTCGAGACCGGCCGCATCGCGCGCCAGGCGTCCGGCGCGGTGCTCGCCCGGGCCGGCGACAACGTCGTTCTCGCGACCGTGACCGCCGCGGCCGAGCCCAAGCCGGGCATCGACTTCTTCCCGCTGACGGTCGAATACCGGGAGAAGTTCGCCGCCGCCGGCCGCATCCCCGGCAACGTCATGCGGCGCGAGGGGCGCATCACCGATCACGAGGTGCTCACGTGCCGGCTCATCGACCGCACGATCCGGTCGCTGTTCCCCAAGACCTACCGCTGCGACGTGCAGGTCCAGGTGCAGGTCATGAGCGCGGAGCCGACGAGCGATCTCGAGAGCCTGGCGCTGCTCGCCGCCTGTGCGGCGCTGCACGTGAGCCCGGTGCCGGCGAACGGACCGGCCGGCGGCCTGCGCATCCACCGCGTCGACGGCGAGTGGATCGCGTTCGCGGGCCAGGCGCAGCGCGAACGAGCGGACCTCGAGTTCTCGGTCGGCGTCGGGCCCGAGGGCCTCGTCATGCTCGAGGGCGAGGCGAAGGAAGTGCCCGAGGCCGACGCGATCGCGGCGATCGACCAGGCGTCGACGTGGATCCGGCGCTGCCACAAGGCATTCGATGAGCTGCGCGCGAAGGCGACGAGCGCAGCGAAGCTCGAGCCGCCCGCGCCGCTCGAGCTGCCCGCCGTGCCGGACGCGCAGCGTGACGCGCTGCAGGCCGCGCTGCAGACGACGGAGAAGGCCGCGCGCCGCGCCGCGATCCGTGAAGTGCGCGACGCGTGGCTCGGGTCGCTGCCCGAGGACGAGGTCGGGCTCGCTGCCAAGGCGTTCGACGATGCGGTGTGGCGGCAGATGCGCGAGCTCGTGCTGAGCACGAAGAAGCGCCTCGACGGGCGCGACCCGTCGACGATCCGTCCGATCTGGAGCGAGGTCGGCCTGCTGCCGCGCACGCATGGTTCGGCGCTGTTCACCCGCGGCGAGACGCAGGCGATCGTCACGTGCACGCTCGGCAGCCCCGACGACGCGCAGCGCAACTTCGCCCTCGCGCCCGGCCAGCCCGACGAACGCTTCCTGCTGCACTACAACTTCCCGCCCTACTCCGTCGGCGAGACGCGCCCGCTGCGCGGCCCGGGCCGGCGCGAGATCGGCCACGGCTCGCTCGCGCGGCGCGGGCTGCGCGCCGTTCTGCCCGACAGCGCGGACTTCCCCTACACGCTGCGCATCGAGGCCGAGATCACGGAGAGCAACGGCAGTTCTTCGATGGCCACCGTCTGCGGCGGCACGATGGCGATGCTGCACGCCGGCGTGCCCTTGCGTCGGCCGGCCGCCGGCATCGCGATGGGTCTGATCACGGACGGGCAGCGTCACGCGGTGCTCAGCGACATCCTCGGCGACGAGGACCACCTCGGCGACATGGACTTCAAGGTCGTCGGCACGGATCAGGGCATCACGGCGATCCAGCTCGACAACAAGCTCGGCGGCCTGCCCGAGGGCGTGCTCGAGGAAGCGCTCGCGCAGGCGCGCGACGGGCGGCTTCACATCCTCGCCGAGATGCAGAAGACGATCGACGAACCGGCGCAGCCGTCACGCTTCGTGCCGCAGGCCGCGCGCATCGCGATCATGCCCGACGCCGTCGGCGCGCTGATCGGCCCGCGCGGCGCGAACATCAAGGCGATCACCGCGAGCACGGGCGCCAACGTCACCGTCGACGACCACGGCCAGGTGCTGATCTACGCCACGGACCAGGACAGTTCGCAGCGCGCGATCGCCGCGGTGCAACGCGCCGCGGGCATCCTCAAGGTCGGCCGCTGCTACCGCGGCACGGTGACGGGCGTGAAGGACTTCGGCGTGTTCGTCCGCGTCAACGCCGTGAACGAAGGCCTCGTCCCCGTCGAAGAACTCGAAGAAGGCCACACCAACCGCGCCTCCGACGTCGCGAGCGAGGGCGACGAGATGATCGTCACCGTGCTCGGCGCCGACGATCGTGGTCGACTGCGGTTGTCACGCCGCCAGGCCCTCGGCGTCGGCGAGTCGCAGATCGAGTTCTGACCCCAGCGATCAGGTGGCGGTACCGAACCCGTTTCGAAACCGCCACACACCATTGTCCCCTACTGGGCCCCCTACCGGGCCCCCTACCGGCGCTGGCGGCCGCGCTCGCGGGTGAGCCCGGGTGGCGGATTCGGGGTGGCGGATTCGAAACGGGTTCGGTGCCGCCAGCTACAGCACGCCCTTTGGCGCGAACGCGACCGCCTCGGGCACCTGCTTCGCGACGCGGCGCGCCTGCTCGACGCCGAGCAGGCCGTAGACGTGTGAGCTGCCCGGGCCCGTGCGCATGACGCACAGCGCGCCCGCGCGCACCTCTTGCGCTTCGCGCGGCGAGAGCTCGAGCCACGGCAGCGCGCCGTCGGCGGTCGCGAAGTAGAACTTCACCGCGCCCGGGCCGGGCTTCTTCGCTTCCTGGAGCAGCGCGAGGGCCGCGGTACGTTCTTCGCGCGCCTTGCGCTCCTTGTCGAGGCGCTCCTGCTCGCGACGCGTGCGCTCGCGGTCCTGCTTCTGCAGCTGCTCGACCTCGCCCTTGCGCTGCTGCTGCTCCTGCTCGATCTGCTTGTGACCCTTCTTCGAACGTTCGACGCGGGCCTCGTGGGCCAGGCGTTTTTGGTCCTTGTCCGAGATGATCTTGGCCTTCTTGAACTGATCGCGCAGGTTCATGAGCGCGATGGTAGCCCGCGGCCGGGGATCAGTCGACCAGACCGGCGACCGGCTCGGCGAAGCGGACCGCGATGCCGACGCGGCCGTCGCCGAGCGATTCGGCGCGCACGAGTTCACCCTGCACGACCGAGCCGTCCTCGATCTTGACCTGCACCGCGACGGGTTGGGCCGTCGTGAAGTAGACGCCCTGCAGGCTGATGTTCTCGCCCGTGCCCGCGATCGCGCCGTCGATCTGCAGGCTCACCGGCTGCGCGAAGTCGACGCGCTCGAACTCCCGCAGGTCCGCGGACGTGGCGTTCGTATTCTGCTTCGGGTCGCTCATGCCAACTACCTCTCCCACGGCATCGGCATTTCCGCAGAGCGACTGAACGGGACCTGCGCGGTATGGTCCGGCCGTGCCCGAGACCCCCTACGAACGCGAGGCCGGCTACGCCGTGCGCTACCGCGACCGGCGGTTCCAGACCGGCAGCGGCGCCGGCACGGATCGCCGCGAACGGGACGCGCTGCGGCGGCTGCTGGCCCAGGCCGAGTATCGCGAGGGGCCGTGGCTCGACGCGCCGAGCGGTGCCGGCCGCATGACGAACGAGCTGCCGGGCCCCGGCGTGCTCGTCGACCGTGACCCGGAGATGGTGCGCGCTGCCGCGGCCGAGCTGCCGCGCGCGTGCGCGAGCGTGCACGCGCTGCCGTTCCGCGATGACGCGTTCGCGGGCGCTCTGTGCCATCGGCTGCTGCAGCACATTCCGACAGGTGTCGAACGAATCGACATCCTGCGCGAGCTCGCGCGGGTCACGAACGGCCCGATCGTCGTGTCCTTCTTCGATGCGCGCAGTCTGCAACACCTGCGCCGCCGCGTGCGACGGGTGCTCGGCAAGCGCCGGTCGGGCCGATCCGCGATCCGGCGGGCGGAACTGCTGAGCGACCTCGCGGCCGCCGGCCTCACCGCCCTGGCGTTCGCACCGCTCCGGCGCTTCGTCAGCGACCAGACGCTCGTGCTCTGCGCGCGGTCGACGCGCTGACCCGGGCGAATCCCGCACTACCGAATCGCTAACTCCGAGGCCCGCTGCCGCCGATAGGACCGGCGGAGCAGCCTATGATCCTCACCCCGCCCAAACCGGCCACCCAGCCGAATCGACGCTCGCGATCGGGCGCCGACGAACGGCCGCAGACCCAGTCCGTTCGCGTGCCGGAGTGCGTCGAGCGCACGACCCGCATCCTCATCGTCGAGGACGAACCGCTCACGGCCGAGGTGTTCGCCCGCGCGCTCGCGCGCGACGGGCACGAAGTCGAAGTCGCGAGCGACGGCCTGCAGGCGCTCAACCGTCTCGACCAGCGCGTGCCGACCGCGGTCGTTCTCGACATGAACCTGCCGACGGTGTCCGGCCCGGACGTCATCCGCCGGTTGCGCAAGAACGGCCACACCGCGCTACCCATCATCGTGGTGTCGGGCAACAGCCAGGCCGCCGCCAACCTGTCGGACAGCGACCTGCTGCCCGGCGACTGGATCGAGAAACCGGTGAAGCCGCGCGACCTCGTCGCAATCGTGCGCCGGCACCTGCCGGACGACACCGCCGAGTTCTAGTGGCGTAGAGGTTCCCTACCGCCCGCCGACGACGCGCGCGACGAAGCCCGCGATCGTCGCGCGGTGACCCGCGAGCGCGAACGGCCACGCGGGCCGATCGGACGCGACCTTGGTGACGGCGCGTTCTTTTCCGGCCTTCCGCTGCAGCTCGACGTAGCGCAGCGTGCTATCGATCGCATCGGTCGCCGGGTAGCCCCCGAGCACGGCATAGCCGACCGTGAGATCGTCGAGCGCGTCGATCGCATTGCCGGGCAGGCCGCCCGATCCGATCAGCAGCACCCCATCGACGATTTCGTCGAGTCGCGCGATGGCGAGGCCCGCGACGGTCGCGGCCTCGCGCTCGGCGATCAGCACGACGGGCCGATCGCTCGAACCGAGGATCCCGCGCAGCTCCGCGAGGGCGGCCGGCAGCGCCCGGAAGTAGTCGCGGCCGCCACCGGGCGACTCGAGGAACGCGACGTCGAACCCGTCGCCGGCCTCGGCACCGAGGTCGGGGAGCGCGAGCGCGGTCGACCGCGGCAGCCCGGTCGGCGGCGACGACGGCCGGACGGAAGCCGCGTCCAACGTCGGCAACCCGGCGACGATCACGGCGAGCGGCCGGGCCTCGCGTTCGGCCTGCGGATCCGCCGCGAACCGATTGCCGGCGTGGATCCGCAACAGGGCCGCGAGCGGCGGACCGTTGCTGCCTGCGTCACCGTCGCCATCGTCGCCGACCGGCAGCTGGATCGGCACGTCGCCCGTCATGCCGTGCAGCACGTGCTTGCCGGCCGAAAGGTTCGCGAGGGCCCGCTCCGTGCGTTCGAGATCGAGCCAGGCCGGACTCTCACCGGGGAACGCGACGCCCTGATACGCCCGCGACACCTCGGCCGTGAGCCCGAGCAACAGGCCGCGTTCCCGCGCCGGCAGCTCCGAGTGCACTTCGCGCGTCCGCGTCATCGCGGCCTCGGCGCGCTTCTGGTAGCCGCGCAGCACGTGGAATCGATGCCGCAGGACCGGATCCTTCGCGGTCGGCTCGACGCCGTCGACGAGCGTGCGCACGGTCAACGTGAACGTCCCGTTCGGCAGGTCCGCGCCGGGCACGATCACCGCGGGCCGCGCGCGCCGCAGGCCGTTGATGTCGGCGTTCTTCGTCACGACCTGCTCGAACAGCTTCTCGCCCTTGCCGTCGTGCACCGTGGCCACGAACGCGAGCTCGCCCGGCGACTCGACGGAGAACGGCAGATACAGCGACGCGTTGAGCGACTGACACTGCTCGTTGGTCGATTCGGGATCGACGATCTCCGGCAGCAGGAACACCGCGAGCGCGGTGCGCAGGATGAACGCCGCGTCCGCCTCGACGCCACGCGCGAGCGCGAGCGCTTCGGCGACGGGCAGGAACGGCCGACCGTCGTAGGGCCGCGCGAAGATCTCGGTGACCCGGCGCCGGACCTTGACGTCGCACTCCTCGAGTTCGTCGAACAACTGCGCGCGGCGGCGCTCGAGGTGCATATAGCCCCAGCGCTCACGATACACCGGCCCTTGGGCCGAGAGCGGCAGCGAGCCGACGACGGCGATCGCGAGCAGCAGAAACTGCGGCAACGCACGCTGGCGGAGACGGTCAGGCATTGGCAGGGCGATCATCGAGGATCGGGAGGTCGGGACCGAAGGGATAGTCGGCCCTCGAGCCGGAGTAACGAGCGGCACGGGACCCGAACTCCGCGCCGGGCCGCGGACTCCCGATATGGGACGCTACGCCGGCCGCCCCTCGCCGCCATCGCGCCGCGCCGATCGTGCCCGTGCGACGGACGCGCTACGGGAGGCCAAGCAGCTTGTGCACCTGCGGCAACACGCGGAACTGGAAGTTCTGGCGCTGCGCCGCCGCAACGAACTCGCGCAGCGACTCGGAGGAGACCCGCGAGCGAACGGCGCCGAACGGCGTCACCGGCTGCAGGATGAGCGTGAGCGCCGGCCGCAACGGCTCGAGCCGGGCCAGCGCCCGCTCGAACGACGCCGGCGTGCACTCGGGCGTCAGCACGAGCTTGACGTCGAGCGACACCCCGGCGCGCGCCGCGATCTCGTAGCACTGCACGTGGCGGTCCGCGTAGTCCCCATCGGGCCCGAACTCGGGATCACCGTTCGGCGCGCCGAGCGTCTCGGGCAACTTGTAGTCGGCGCTCACGTGATCGATCACGTCGATGCACCGCTCGAGCGCTTCGGGGTGGACCGCCGCCGTCTCGAGGTGCAGGCGGACACCGCGGTCGTGCAACCCCATGCCGAGGTCGTGGGCGAACTCGGGAAACACGAGCGGTTCGCCGCCAGTGAGGCTCACGATCGGCTCGTGCCCGGCGAGTTCCGCGAGCTCGACCACCCGCGCCGCGGTCATCGGGTTGGGCTCGTCGCCAACCTCGCCGGCGACGGTCACCGCGGCGTTCGCGGGCGCCGTGTAGCTCTCCGGCGTGTCGCAGTAGAGGCACCGCAGCGGACACGTCGCGGTGCGAACGAACACGGTCGGTCGGCCGACGAAGCGGCCTTCACCCTGCAGGGAGGCGAAGATCTCGACGACGGGCGCCCGGGCGCGGGTGGTCGGACCGGCGGTCATGGGAGGCTCGGCGAATCGGGTCCGGGGTCGATCGGGTCCGGGATCAGGCGAACCGCTCGGCGAGTTGGTTGAGCACCGCGATGCCGCGATCGAGCGTCTCGTCGTCGGCGGCGAACGAGAGCCGGAAGTGGGTGTCGCGCGCCGAGAACGTCCTGCCGAGCACGACGAGCAGATTGTTCTCGATCGCCGCGTCGAGGAAGTCGCCGCTCGTGTGCTTGCCGCCCGGCGCGAGCGGCAGCTCGGGGAACGCGTAGAACGAACCGTCCGGCGCACGCAGCTTGTAGGCTGGATGCAGCGTCTCGGTGAGGCGACCGCGCTTTTGGATGTAGTCCGCGCGATACGGCGTCATGTCGAGCTGCGGCATCGCCTCGACGAGCGCCTTCTGGAACGGTGCTGGGGTGCAGACGAACGAGAACTGCTGCAGCGTCTTCATCGCGTCGAGCACTTCGGCCGGTCCCGTCGCCCACCCCACGCGCCAGCCCGGCACCGCATACGTCTTGCTCCAACCACCGAGCTGGATGCAACGGTCGGCGAAGCTCACGGGCGAGACGTACTCGTCGATGTAGGTGAAGAAGTCGTAGATCTCGTCGCTGACGACGTAGAGCCCGCGGCGGTTGGCGATCGCGCAGATGCCCTCGACCTCGGCCTTGCTGAGCACGCCGCCCGTCGGGTTGCTCGGCGAGTTCACGAACACGATCTTCGTGCGCTCCGTGCACAACCGTTCGATCTCGTCGAGGTCGACGCGGAAGCGCTCGCCCGACCGGTCCGGGTAGAGGCTGTAGTACCGCACCTTCGCCCCGCACGTGGTCGCGAGGTGGCGATACATCACGAACCCGGGGTCGGGCAGCAGGATCTCGTCCCCCGGGTCGAGCATCGACTGGAACGTCAGCACGAGTCCACCGGACACGCCGGCCGTGATCAGGCTCGTCTCGGGGCGCCGGCCATGCATCTCCGCCGTGCGATCGAGCACGATCGCGTTGAGCTCGGGCAGCCCCTGCGTGACCGTGTAGCGGTTGTGGCCGTCACGGATCGCGCGCTGCGCGGCTTCGGCGAGCAGCGGCGGCACCTCGTAGTGCGGTTGCCCGATCGACAGGTTGATCGGGTCCTGCATCGACGCCATGAGCTCGAACATGCGGCGGATGCCGCTCGGCTCGATGGCCTGAACGCGCTCGCTCAGCGGACCTGGACTTGGATCGGTCACGACAGTCGGACGGGGGAACGGAACGGGCCCGCCGTCGCGACGAGGCCCCGATCGAGGGCCGCTACTTCTCCTTGTCGTCGGCCGCGGCGGCCTTCTTCTTCTTGCCCTTCGCCTTGAAGCGCGTGCGCACCTTGCGCAACCCCTCGACCGCGTCGCCTTCGCTCCATTCGCCGAGCTTCTTGAGCGCGGCGAGCCGCTCGACGCGGGTCCACACGTTGCGCTGGCCCGCGGAGGCGCCGGAGAGCTGCAAGCTTCTGTGAATCGTCATGATGTCCTCGTGCCGGCCCGCTGGAGCAGCTCTGGCCGCGACCCGCCGGCCGCGATCGATGGAACCAGAGCCATCCCCCGCGAGGCGGAAAATGGGGCGAGGAGTCTAGCGGATCGAGCCCGACCCCGGCCACCCCGAAACGCCCCAAACCTGAAAAGACCGCCGGGTCGGGGGCCACCGGCGGCACTGCGGTTCAGCGCTGGATGTCGAACGGCGGCGGCCAGTTGGGTTCGTTCTGCCTCACCGCGACGAACACCGGATCCGGCGGGTCCTGCGGCAGGTTCAACAGCTGCTGGCGGGTGTCCTGGTATTCGCGCTGACCGTAGTAGTAGACGACGACGAACCAGAACGTGCCCTTGTCCGACGTGAAGCGGTAGGGCTTGGCCTTTTCTAGTCCCATGTCCCGCAGCCAGCGGCTCAGCGCGACGGCCCGCGACTTGGCTTCTTCGGGCCCCAGCTGGTCGTAGGCCGCGACGAAGAACGCCTGGTTGGCGAGCGGCGCGGTGTCGACCTCGATCACGCCCGGCGCCACCGGGTTGCCTTCGCCGCGCGAATTGGCCTGCAGGCCCGCGCCCCCGTCCGCCGGCGCGGGCGGCGCCACGTAGCCGCGGACGACGTAGCCGGAGCCGAAGCAGAGCAGCGCCAGGCCGATCGCGATCCAGCCGGGCACCATCGCGGCGAGCCCGCCCGAACCGCCGCGAACGCTGCGGCTCGAGCTGCGCGACTTGGAGCCGCCGAGCAGTTGTCCGATCGCGCCGCCGACCTTGCCGAGCAGCCCGCTGGACTTCTTGCGCCGCCCCCCGCTGCCGCGCGAACGCAACAGCATCACCATGTCACTTGCCTTACGTGCCACGAATTACCCCCCGCGTCGCCATCGGGACGCCGGAACGAGACTTGTGCTGACCGATTGAGGCGCGCGACGGGAGGCTGACCGGCCGCCGAGAGGCGCGCGCTGCCGCTGACCGGCGACAGTGGAGAGAAGGTAACAACTCGCACGCCGTGGCGCAACGACGCCGTGGGAACGTCGGCCCGGCTGGTCAGAGCTCGCGCAGACCGGGAGCGAGCGTGGCGACGATCTTCGGGACGCCGCTCAGTGCGAGCGCTTCGATCGCGCGTCGCGCGCGCTGGTCGTCCGACTGCCAATAGCGGGTCGCGAGGTCCGAGAGGTCGATGTCCTGCGGGAGGAACGGGCGGACCGTCGCGATCGACGTCAGCGGACCGATGTGCTGCGCGAGTTGCAGGTCGGTCGCGAGCGCCGCGCGCGCAGACTCGGGCAACGTCGCGGCGTGTTCGGCGAGCGTGCGCGCGAGTTCGAACTGCAGGCCGTGGACGCGGCCTTCGACGGTGCGGTTGTCGACCGTGATTGGGGGCGCGACCTGCCGGCGATCGAGGCCCTCGACGTAGAGCTCCACGAGTACGCGCACCGCGTCGGCGCCCCACTCGATGCCGCGATGGCGCGCCCACTGCAGGATGTGCGCTCGCAGCGACGGGCGCGCAGCGTTGCGCTGAAACCGCTGCCATGCGGAGTCCGCGTCCTGCAGCAAACCGCCGTAGTCGAGCGTCGAGTTGTTGGCCCGGACGCCCCACTCGGTCATGACATCGGCGAACGGGCCGGCGAGGCCAGGGTCGCGGTTGCGCACGAAGTCACCCATGCCGACGTTCGTCTGCCAGTCGGCGTTCGCGAGGTGGACGAGCGCGCGAGCGACGTCGAGGCGACGACTCTCGGAGCTGCGCTCCAGCGCTTCGCGGACGATGCCGTTGTCGATGCGCACGCGCGTCTGCGGGTTGACCTGACCGGCGACCAGCACAGCGGCGACGAGCTCGTCCGCGCTCGTGTCAATGGCGCTCTCGAGGTGGAAACGCCGGCCGAACTGCAGGACCAGGTCGCGTTCGGCGGGCGACAGCGATCGGGTCCGACCGCCGCGCAGGTCGTCCGCGAGCCCGCGGAGTCGCGTCAGCTCGGCTGCGAGTTCGGCGTGCGAGCCCGGGTCGCCTCGCCGGATCGTGAACGTCATGCGCGGCAGTTCGCTCGCCGACAGCCAGTCCGTTCCGATGGCCGGCCCACCGCGAACCTCGAGCCGACCGAGCCGCAGCTCGGCGCGGTGGAACGCGGGCGGCGATGCGAACGGGATCGCGACCGTCGCCGTGCCGTTCTGCAGGTGAATCCGTTGTTCGTGCTCCTCCGGCTCGGGATGAGTGCAGCGCCAGAACAACGTGGCATCACCGTCGACGGGAGCGCCTGAGCTCTCCCATTCGACGATGCAGCGCAGCTCGGGCACGGGCCGCGTGAGCCACCACGCGAGACCGAGGCTCGACCCGACCGCGACCGCGGAGGCGCCGAGCCATGCACGCGACCGCTTCATCCCGTCACTGCGCGAGGATCTCGAGCGCGCCGAGCGCGGCGGGATCGGCGGCCTCGCGATCGTTGCGATCATCCTCGAGCCACGCGCGCGCGAGGTCGCGCGCGCCCTGCGGGTTGCCGCGGCGCGCGAGCGTGTCGGCGAGCAGGTAGGTCTGGCGACTGCTGTCGAGCTCGTGCTTGCGCTGCCAGTCGACGGCTTGGCGGCAGAGCCGTTCGAGCTCCGCGAGATCGACGTCGGGGCGGTCGCGCAGCGCGTTCGCGAGCAGCCAGCTGATCCAGTGCTGTTCGGGATCGACCTGCAGGCAGCGGCGGAACTCGGCGATCGCGGCGTCCTTGTCGCCGGCCTTGAGGAACTCGATGCCGCGGTTCTCACAGCGCCGCCACAGCCCCTTGAGCTGCAGGGTCAGCGCCGCCTTGTCGAAGTTCTTCGGCGCGACCTCGAGGCAGCGCAGCCACGCCTCGGCCGCGCCCGGATCGTCCTTTCGGAGCATGCGCTCCATGCCGAGATCACGCAGCGCCTCGGCGAGTCCGAGCCGCGCATCGGCGTAGGTCGGCAGCAGCTCGTACGCGCGGTCGTAGTATTGGACCGCGCGCAGGTACTGACCGTTCTCGCGCGCGATGCGACCGAGTACGAGGTGCGCCTTCTGCTCGTTGGGGTTGAGCTCGAGCACCTGGTCGATGATGCGCAGCGCTTCCTTGTGGCCTTCGACCGTGCCCGCGGCCTCGTTGAGCCGCACGAGCGCCCGCCCGACGAGCACGCTCGCGAGGATCTTCTTCGTGTCCTCGTCGGTGGGCCGCGCGCGCAGGTAGGCCTCGAGCTGCATGACCGCCTCGTCGAGTCGGCCGAGACCGATCAACGACAGCGCCCACTCCTGCCGCAGAGCCGGGTCCTCACGGCCCTGCAACCCGTTCTGCGCGTGCTTGATCGCCTCCGTGTAGAGGCCCTGTTCGCGCAGCATGCGCGCGGCCTCGCGGAACGAGTCGACGCGGTCGGGGGCACCCTTCTCGGCCTTCTTGTAGTAGCGCAACGCCGGCAGCGTCTCGCCGCACGCCCGATGCCACGAGGCGAGTGCGAAGAGCAACGACGGGTGTTCCGGGTGGGCCGTGAGCGCCGTCTCGAGCGCGGTAATCGCGGCCTGCACGGGCACCGCATCGATCGCCAGCGTCGTCACCGCCGCGGCGTCGCTCGTGCGACCGACGAGCTCTTCGACGGCCGTGCCGAGCTCGAGCAACGAACCGAACGCGACGACCTCGGGGTGCTCGGGCACGAGTTCCTTCGCGGTCACCCAGTTGGTCCGCGCCGCGACGTCGTAGCCCGCGAGGCGCAGCGCTTCGAACGACTCGAGCAGCGTCTCGACGAGCAACGACTCGGCCTGCTCGCGACGCTGCGGCGTGACCTCGCGTTCGAGCTGTTCTCCGGCAGCCCGCACGGCGGTGCGAGCGTGTTCGGCCGCGGCTTCGTAGTCACCCTGCCGCAGTGCGAGGACCCGGAGCAGACGCGCAGCCCGCAGTTCGTGGATCGGATACCGCGCGGCGTCGACGGCAGCCTGCAGTTCGGTCTCGATCGCGATGAGCCCTTCGGCGTCGACGACGCCACGGCCGAGGAGTTCGCTCGCGAGGTTGAAGTGCGCGACCGCGTTGTCGGGGTCCTCGGCCAGACTGCTCCGCCACAGCTTCTCCGTCGTCGTGAAGTCGTCGGCGCGCTGTTGGGCGAGATATCCGAGCGGCAGCAGCAGAACGGCAATGGCAGCGGCACCGATCGGGCGCGTTCGGCTGCCGCCGACGCCGCGGGTGAGCAGCAGGGCGAAGCCGAGCGCGAGCCCCGGCAGCGCGAGGTGCAGGTATCGATCCGCCGCCGCGATCGACGACGCCGGCCAGGCCGTGTTGAACGGCAGCAGCGCGACCGCGAACGCGAGCAGGCCGATGCCCACGAGCCTCGACGCCCGACCCTTCGCGAGCAGCAGCACGACAGCGCCAACGAGCACCGCGACGACCGTGAGCAGACCGAGCCAGAGCCGTTCGACGAAGAGTTCGAGCGTCTGGATCTCGGGGTAGAGCACGTTGAGGTGCAGCGGCCAGATCGCGGTGAGCAGATAGTGCGCGAAGGCGCCGGGCACCTGCTGCGCGCGTTCGCCGAAGCTGCCGCTCGCGAGCGTCCCCTCGGCCGCCGCGATGCTCTGGTGATGCAGCGCGATCGGCAGCACGACGACGAGCATCAGCGCGGGCGCGAGGAAGCGACGCGGGCCGGTCGCCGTGACCCAGGTGAACAAGACCGCGAGCAGCGGCAACACGACCGCCGTCGCCTTCGAGTACATCGCGAGCGCGGTGCACACCGCGACGACGAGCAACCGCCAGCCGCCACCCCGCTGCGCGTGGCGCACGACGAAGAGCAGCGCGAGGAAGCCGAACAGACCAGCGAGCAGATCCTTCCGCCCCGACACCCACGTCACCGACTCGGCGAGCGCGGGATGCACGACGAACAGGGCGGCGGCGAGGTGGGCCGGCACGGGCCGAACCGAGAGCGCGCCGAACAGTCGCGCGAGCACGACACCGACGAGCCCGTGCAGCAGCACGGCGACGACGTGCGGGCCGGTCGGCGCGTTCGCGAACAGCCAGTAGTCGAACCACAGCGAACCGTGCGCGACCGGCAGGTACGCGTTGGCGATGGGTTGCTCGAGCGCGATCGCGAGACCACCCGTGCGAAACACGGACGTCGGCCCGAAGAAGAACGGATCGTCCAGGTTGACGAACCGCGCGTCGAGCGCAGCCGGCAGGAAGACGATCAACGCGAGCCCGAGCAGCGCACCGAGCGAGAGCCACAACGGCCATACCGGGGCGCCGGCCGCGACAGTGTCCGGCGTATCGTTCATATCAGAGGGGCCCGCAGCGTAACCGGTGGCGGTACCGAACCCGTTTCAAATCCGCCACGCGAGGCCGCCCCCAACCGGCGCTGAAGTGTGCCGTACGGTACCTGGTTCAAACCGCAAGGTTGCCCGCGGCCCCCCGCCTCCGGCGGGGGGCCGCGGGCAACCTTGCGGTTTGAACCAGGTACCGTACGGCACACTTCAGCGGCAGAACTCGACGGCCAGGGCGCGGCTGAAGCTGACGGTCTGGGGGGCGCCGGGATCGAGGACGAGGGCCTGGGCGAAGAGGTCGACGCCTTCGAAGCTCGGGGTCGCGGGGATCGCGATCGTGACGTCGACCGCGCCGGCACCGGGGACGCCGGCCGGGCCGGAGAGCACCACGAACGGGTTGGCCGCGACCCGGGTCGGGTCGAGCCAGAGCAGACCGCCCGACAGCGGCAGGCCGGCCGGCGAACCCGCGAACGCGATCGGCAGGATGGCCGGCGCCGAGCCGAGACCGCGATCGATCGCGAAGCTCCAGTTGCTGTTGCCGAGCGTCGGGAACGTGCGCATGCCGAGCTCCGGCGCGATGCCGCCGCTGCCCGCCGTGTCGGTGCCGAACGGTTCGCACGGGCACGACCGCACGGCGAAGAACAGGTTGGTGTCGTTGCCGTCGATGCGACCGGCGGCGTAGCGCCCCGAGTCGGAGAACGCGAGTTCGATGAAGCCGGTCGTGGGGAAGCTCAGCGTCGCGACGCCGTTCGGTGCGAGCTGCACCGGGCCGCTCGCGGAAAGGGTGCCGAACGACAGTCCGAACGCATTGCCGTCGACGGTGATCCCCTCCGCCGACCACGTGCCGCTCGTCGGACTCGACGCCGTGATCACGAGTTCGCCGACGTCGGTGACCGTCAACGGCTGCGACGGCGACGTGCCGAGTTCGACGCTCATCCCGGTCAGGCTGTACTTGCCCGCGAGATCGTTGAGGTCGTAGTTGCCGCCGACGCGCACCCCGAGAACGAGCCCCACCTCGGGATTCGTCGTCGAGCCATCCGCGAGGAACAGCAGTTCCCCCGTCGGCGACAGCCCGCCCGGAATGCCGTCGAGCACGAGCTCGCCGTCCGGCGCGACCGCGTAGGGCACCGTGCCCGTGTTCGTGCCCGTCGTGACGGTGCCGTTGCTCGCCACCTCCATCGACGTGCCGTTGATCGTCGCGTTGCCCGCGCCGTCGAACGTCGCGACCCCCCAGTCCGCGTAGGTCTCGACCACCCCACCGGCGATCGAGATGCCCTGGCCGTAGAAGTTGTAGTCGCCGTTCATCGACGCGTTGGACTGCCCCGTCGACTTCGCGACGGCGAAGATGCCGAACGCCTCGGGGTCGAGGTCGTAGCGGCTGATGTGCATCACGTCACCGTCGGGGGCGATGAACATCTGCAGGACGTCGGTGCCGGGGTTGCTCGGGTCGAGATCGACCTCGATCATCCCGGACGGTCCGACGCCGTAGTTGCCCGCGATCATCTCGTTGGGCGTGAACGTGCCGCCCTGGGCGTTCCACTCCCAGATGTCGAGCGACCCCGTCATGGTGCCGGCGGCCGTGAAGTCGAGGTCGCCGTGCTCGGCGACGACGCGCAGCGCGCCCGACGGCACCTCGATCTTCAGCTCGTAGATGCCGACGTGGTACGACCGCTGCAGATCGAGCACGCTCGGGCCGACGAGCACCGATTGCGCGGCGAGCGGGGCCGCGATGAGGGCCGTGATGGCGAACGAGGCGGAGTGGAGGCAGCTTCCCATGCCCGCGATCTTACCTCGACGCGGCGCGCTATTGCCGTCCGCTGCGACTCGCGCGCGCCTCGACGGCCTGCCGCAATTCGTTGCGCCGATCACGCCCGGACACGTCGGCCACCGCCGCCTGCGCCGCGACCGCGATGCGATCGTCCCAGTGCGCCTGCCGCAGCGCGGCCTCGACGAGGCTCGCGCGGTCCCGCGTCGGCAGCGTGTGCGCCGCGCGCAGCAGCGCGACGACGAGCTCGGAGTCCGCGCCTTCTTCGAGCAGCACCGCCGCCCCCGGCCAGCGGTCGCGGCTCGGCAGCTCGTCGATCGCGTCACCGATCGCATCGGCCCCGGCGCGGTCGCCGCGCGCGCACCGGGCCGCCGCGAGCATCACGTCGAGCCGGTCCGAACTCCGAAAGTCCTCGATCGCGCCCAGCACGGCGCGCCCGAGGGCGGCGTCGGCCATGGCCGGAGTTTCGAACACGCGCAGGATTGCGGGCGCCTCGGCGCTGCTCGGCAGCCGGTCGACGGCCCGCACGAGCAGGTCGCGATCCGCATGCGACAGCGGCGCCGCGAGCCGCGGAACAGCCGCCTCGAACAGCACGGCCCGCACCGAACTCGAGAACTCGTCGAGCTCGCGCAACGTCGTGCGCGCGGTCTCCGGCCCGGCGCCCGGCGCCGCGATGACGAGCTTGCACCCGTCGCGATCGTTGCCCGCGGCGAGCGCCGCCATCCAACGGCTCAGTCGCGCGTCGCCCTGCGGCGCCCGCAGCGCGAGCTCGACGAGCTCGGTGCCCGTCGCACGACCGACCCCGGCCGCATCGATGTCGTCGACGATCGTCGCCGCACGTTCCGGATCGTGGTCGACCCAGGCCAGCACGCAATCGCGCCGCGCGTCGGAGAACGGCTGGTCGCCGGCCAGCCGCAGCAGCTCGCGCGGATCCGCCCCGCGCGCGTCCGCGAGTCGCTGCATCCGACCGAGCGTCTGGCGCCAGACGGGCAGCTCCGGTGGATCGACCGCTTCGCGGGACTGCAGCCAGTCGCTGGCCCAGCTGTGATCCGCGAGCCGGTACGCGCGCGCCGCGCCGTCGAGCCGACCGTCGCGATAGAACGCGACCGCGATCCGGTGCGAATCGAGCGTGCGCATGTAGACCTGGCCGAGCTCGGGATCGGCGAACGTCGCGCGCATCGAGCTCGAGCCGACCGAGCAGCTCGGGATGGCGAGCACGAGCGCGAGACCGGCGGCGGCAGGCGCGATGAGAGAACGGCGAGCGGACATGAGGGGAGCGGCCATGGCAGGTGCAAGATACCCCGGGGCAAGCGCAGTATTTCGACCGTCGTTGCGCCACCGACCGCTACAACGGGGACCATGGCGGTCCACCGCGATCACCTGACGCTCCACCTCGAACGGTTGCAGCAGGCCTACGGCAGCGAACTCACGCTGCCCGTGCAGCGAGCCGCACCGGCGGCGCCGGCCCGGCAACCGGCGGCGCAAGTCGGGCAACCTGCCGCGGCATCGCCGGCCACCGCGCCGCGACCGGCGAGCTCGCGCAAGTCGCCACCGGTCGCAGCGGCGAACCCGACCAGCGCCCCCGCCCCCACCGCCGACCCGTCTCCCGCAACCGCCGATCCGCTCGCCGCGCTCAAGACCCGGGCGCTTTCGTGCGAGCAGTGCAAGCTGTGCGAGCACCGCACCAACGTGGTCTTCGGCGAAGGCGCGATCGGCGCGCCCGTGATGTTCGTCGGCGAGGCGCCGGGCGCGAACGAGGACCGCACGGGGCGGCCGTTCGTCGGCGCGGCCGGTCAGCTGCTCGACAAGATCATCGCCAATGCGATGGGGTTCGGCCGCGACGAGGTCTACATCGCGAACATCAACAAATGCCGTCCACCGAACAATCGCGAGCCCCAGCCTGACGAAGTCGCAGCCTGCCTGCCGTATCTGCAAGAACAGGTCGAGCTCGTCCGCCCGCAGGCGATCGTCTGCCTCGGCCGGATCGCCGCGCAAAACCTCCTCGGCCGCAAGGAATCGGCCACCCGCTTGCGCGGTCAGGAACTCGACTACCGCGGGGTGCCGGTCGTCGTGACCTGGCATCCGGCATACCTCCTGCGCGAGCCGTCGCGGAAGCGCGAGACCTGGGAGGACATCAAGCGCGTGAATCGCATACTCGGCCGACCGGAAGTGCCGCCGAAGTAGCGCCACCGCGGGTCGCCAGGCGGGCCCCACCCGGGCCGCGAGCCCGCCGCAAGATCCGGCGCCAGCGGGCGAAAGCAACCTTGACCACCCCTTCCGGGCTGGCTACCGTCCCGCCCACTCTCCCCTCCCGGCGAGTCATCTACGGGATCGTCCGGATCCCGTGTCGCCAGCTCTGCCTCTCGAGCACGCCGGTCCTGTGGCATGCAGGACGACGTCCCGATGTGTCGCTGACGACTCGTTCTTTTCCCTCTCGCGCCGTCGTCGTCGCACCCGCGTCGAGTCGGTCTCGCGCGGCACCGCCCAGCCGCACCCCCTCTCCCTGTACGTCCTCATTGCAGGCATTCAGCATGATCAAGGTTCAGACCCTGCGCTCGAATGGCTTCCTCGCGCTGCTCGCCCTGGCAGCGTGCTCCGGTTCGCCGGCGCACTTCGGCGGCCTCACGCCGAACGACAACGACGCCACCGCCCTCACCGAACCGGCTGACGATTCGGCCGACACCAGTGCCATGACCTCGGCCGCGGCGACCCCGCAAGACCCGCAAGGTCAGGGCCAGGGCCGCGCGCAGGTGCAGGCGCAGAAGGCGGTCGAGAGTGCGCGCCGTTCGTTCGAGCTGCGGCTCTTCGAAGACGCCCGCAACGAGGCGGCCTACGCGCTCGAGCTCGACAACAACAACGAAGAGGCCCGCGACATCCTGCGCCGCTGCAACGACATCCTCGGCGATGCCGGCACCGGCGTCCGCGTCGGCAACGCGCTCGACGAAGCGATCATCATGGATCGCGTGCGCCTCGAGCGTGAGCGCGCCCTCGTGGAGAAGGAGCTGCAGCTCGGCGAAGCGATGCTCGAGACCAAGGCCTACGGCCGCGCGATCGATCACTTCCAGCGCGCCGTGACGGTGATGCAGTACTCGCTCTACGCGCAGGAGAACGACCAGCTCAAGCGCCGCGCCGAGATGCTGCTCGCGCGCGCGCAGGACGCCCAGCAGGAGGCGCAGGTCAACGAGATCAAGCGCCGCGAAGAGCAGTCGGCCGCCGAGCTGCGCAAGCAGGAGACCGAGGCCCGCGCGGCCAAGGAGCTCGCGGTCCAGCGCATCCTCGACGAGGCCAACCTGGCGTTCCAGTCGGGTCAGTACGAGCGCTCGCTCAACTACGTCGACGAAGCGCTGCTGCGCGACCCGACGAACCCGACGGCGATGTCGCTGCGTGACCTCGCGGACCGCGCGCGCCACGCGACGGCGATGGAGACCGCGCGCGAGCGCTGGCGCACCGAGTGGAACAAGACGTTCCTCGAGCTGCAGCACAGCAACCTGCCGCAGGTCGACTCGGTCGTGTTCGATCCGACGCGTTGGGCGAACGTGTCGCAGCGGACCGCCGCGAGCTACACCCCGCCGGCCGCGCTCGACACGCCGGAGAACCGCGAGATCGCGCGCATCCTCAACGAGACCCGCCTCGAGCACAACTTCTCGAGCGCGACGGTCGACGACTGGGCGAGCTACTACGCCGGCCTGACGGGCGTGACGTTCTTCGTGACGCAGGAAGTCCGCGACATGCCCGCCGAGCAGACGACGCTCGAGGACTTCCGCCTGCCGAACCGTTCGGTGTCGGACGCCATGCGCGCGATCCAGTCGCAGACCGGCGTCGCCTACCGCGTGCGCGACGGCATGGTCCACCTCGTCAGCCCGGAGAACGCGATCGGCCTGCTCTACCTGCAGCCCTACATGGTCTCCGACCTGATCCAGGGCGTGCGCAGCAACCCGGGTCCCGACCTGCGCCTGCCGGTGCCGGGCGACGACCTGCCGCTGTTCCCCGAGGTCGACGAAGACCCGATGCCATCGGTCGTCGACGAAGGCCGTCTCATGGAGCTGCTGACCGCGACGGTCGCGCCCGAGAAGTGGGACAGCAACCCGTTCACGATGAACCTGCTGAGCGGCATCCTCTACATCCGCGCCGATCGTGAGGCGCACATGGAGATCGACCGCCTGCTCAACGAGCTGCGCCGCCACGTCGGCATCCAGGTCGACGTCGAGTCGCGCTTCCTCAAGGTCGAGGACCAGTTCCTCGAGGACCTCGGCATCGACCTGCGCGGCCTGGGCAACCAGTCGTCCGAAGGTCTCGCCGGCCGCGGCCTCGAGAAGAACGGCATCCGCACGAACGCCGGCTTCGACGAGTTCGGCCCGCGCCAGCAGCAGAACGCCGCGACCCCGGGCCTCGTCGGCACCGGCACCGAGCCGGGCGTCTTCCTCGACGACGGCCTCGACGGTGACCTCATGGCCCGCACCGAGGGCCTCTACGACAGCACGCTCGGCGGCCGCAACGGCGGCCTCGAGAACTCCGGCGGCCTCGCGCTCCAGTACGCGTTCCTCGACGACACCGAGGTCGAGATCGTGCTGCGCGCCGTGGCGAAGCAGGAGCGCAGCGAGCAGATCGAGGCCCCGCGCCTGCTGATCTACAACAACTCGCGCGCCTCGATGCACCACCTGCGGAACATCAGCTACATCCGCGACTTCGAGGTCGAAATCGCGCAGGCGGCCGCGGTGGCCAACCCGGTCATCGGCACGGTCCACGACGGCGTCGCCCTCGACGTCCGCCCCGTGGTCGACAGCGACCTGCGCTTCATCACGATGGAGCTGCGCCCGACGGTCATGTCGCTGCAGCTGCCGATCCCGACGTTCACGACGACGCTCGGCGTCGGCCAGCCGATCTCGATCCAGCTGCCCGAAGTCACACTGCAGCGCGTCCGCACGACGGTCACGATGCCCGATGGCGGCACGATGATGCTCGGCGGCATGCGCCTCAGCGAGAAGCAGAACCTGCGCTCGACGGTGCCGCTGCTCGGCAGCCTGCCGGGCCTGAGCTGGCTCTTCAGCCGTCAGGGCACGTCGGTCCAGAACCGCAAGATCCTGATCCTGATCCGCGCCAAGATCATCCTCATGGAAGAGCACGAGCCGCGCGCGGTCACGACGCCGAGCGGCGAAGTGCTGATGACGAGCGCGCGCTGAGCGCCGCCCCCATCGGCAACCGAGACGGCCGATCCCGAGACGGCC
The DNA here is from genome assembly GCA_965228735.1 of Planctomycetota bacterium. Classification (GTDB taxonomy): domain Bacteria; phylum Planctomycetota; class UBA1135; order UBA1135; family UBA2386; genus JAGQRA01. The sequence goes on along the minus strand of OZ245838.1, from coordinate 6,781,905 downwards.
AATTCCGACGGCCGGCCCCGCGACGCGGGGCCGGCCGTTTTGCATTGGCGGCCGAAGCCCGGATCGGGCAAGGACGGGTCGTCCGGTGGGGTCGTTAATCGTTGGAACGAGTGAACGAGTCGCTATAGTCCTTCGTTCTCCCTCCCCGGCGGGCCTCTTGGCGGCCCCTCCGAGACCCGCCCTCGTATAGCCGTAACTCGTTACCTCATTCCGGGTAACGACTGCGCGCGACGACTTTCAGTCCCCGATCCGGAGTTGCTTGTGACCGGCATTCGACTCGCCATTCTCACGGCGTTTCTCGGCCCGGCGTTGACCGGCGTTTCGTCCTCCCTCCTCCTGGCCCAGGACTCGCTCGATCGCGAGCTCGACTTCGTCCGCGCGCTCGCGGAGAAGATGAGCTTCATCGAACTCGCGAAGTCCGAGGCCGACCGCCTCGCGACGGAGCATCGCGCCGCGGGTGAACAGGACCGCATCGCCCAACTCAGCGTCCAGATCAGCTACCAGGGCGCCAAGCTGCGCGCCGACCGCGAGGTCCAGCGCACGCTGTTCAAGGAAGCGATCGAGAAGTCCAAGGAGCTGATCGGCCGCAGCAACGACGACAAGGTCCTGCTGCAGGCGCGCGGCACGCTCGCGGACGCCTCGCAGGAGTTCGGTCAGTTCCTGCTGCAGGAGCTCGAGATCGCGCGCGAGGAGAACCCCGAGGCCGTGGGCCAGCTCGAGAGCGAGGCGTCGGACACGTTCCGCGCCGGCATCGAAGCCTGCAGCAAGGTCATGGAGGAGCTCGAAGGGCAGCGCCGCAAGGACGAGCGGACGAACATCGAGTATGGCCTGTTCTGGATGCGCAAGGGCGTGCTCATGCGCGAGCAGGCGCGCGCGGTCAAGCAGGACCGCGACGTGCTCGTCGAGCGCTCCGTGGGCGAGCTCGAGGAGATGGTCCTCGACTACGGTGAGGAGACCGCGCTCGGTCTGCGCGGCCTGTTCGAGATCGCGCAGTGCTTCCAGGTCAACGGCGACGTCGACGGCGCGATCGACATCTACCAGGCGACGATCGATCAGATCCAGACCAGCCTCAAGGACGCGCCGGACACCGGCATGCCGGGCGAGACCCAGGCGCTGCTCTACGAGATGGCGCAGGAGGTGTTCTACAAGACCGCCGAGGTGCTGTCGGAGCAGGGCAGCCCGGACACCCCGGCGCTGTTCGCGTCGTTCCGCGAGTTCGCGACCAAGTTCGGCCAGGAGGGCCTCGAGGTGTTCGAGGTCGTGTCGCCGCGCTGGGGCCACCTCATGCTGCTCGAGGAGGCGCGCTACAAGGCCGAGTCCGGCGAGCAGGGCAAGATCGCCGAGGCGATCGCGATGGTGCAGCGCATCAACAACAAGCACCCCAACGACTACGTCGGCATCAAGGCCAAGTCGGCCATGCGCGACATGCTCGAGGCCCAGCAGAGCCTGGTCTCGGGCAAGATGCTGTTCGAGATCGCCAAGGGCGAGTTCCAGAACGACAACTACGAGGCCGCGATCCAGGGCCTGCGTCGCGCGCTGTCCGTGATGAGCGCGCAGGAGGAGCAGGAGGTCGGACTCGAGGCCTGGGACATGCTCGGCACCGCGTTCGCGATCGGCGAGCGCAACCTCGAGGCCATCATCGCGCTCGGCACCGGACTCGAGAAGTTCGGCGCGACCGACGAGGACCAGGCCGGCGACGCTGCCGACCGCCTCGACCGCGCGATCACCCGCCTCAAGCGCCAGACCAACAACGACCCGCTGCTCGATCCGGTCTTCGACCAGTACGCCAACCTGATCAAGACCTACTCGATCGCCGGCGCGGGCAAGATCTTCTACAAGGAGGGCAACGCGGCCTTCACGGAGAAGAACTACAAGCGCGCGGCCGAGCAGTACCGCCAGGTGCCGCCGGACTTCACGCAGTACGAGACCGCGCGGGTGCGCGTTGCGATGGCCGAGGCGTTCGGCGGCAACGTCGACCAGGCGATCAAGACGCTCGAGGAGTACCGGGAGTACACGAAGCAGAACGAGATCGACGCGCGCGACGCTGGCCTGCAGCAGGTCCGCGAAGCGGCGCTCGCGAGCGGCGAACTGCTCGAGGCCCAGCTCGCCTACTTCCAGGCGCGCGGCAACGAGGAGCTCAACATCGAGAAGGACGCGACCAAGTACCAGGACGCGATCGCCAAGCTCAAGGCGTTCTCGACCAACAACCCGAGCAACCCCAACGTCCCGATCGCGACGGCCTACCTCGGCCGCCTGTTCTGCGACATCGGCGAGCTCGACCGCGCCGAGGAGATGTACGCGACGCTCAAGCAGAAGGACCAGACGCGCGCCGCGCGCCTCGCGACCGAGATCTTCCTCGAGTACCGCAACCAGGAGAAGTCGCTCGACGACGAGCTCACGGCCGCGATCAGCAAGGACGACGAGACCGCGCAGAAAGCCGCGCGCCAGCAGCTCGAGCAGGTGCGGCAGAAGCTCAGCGCGCTCGGCCTCGACTACATCAACAGCTCACCCAAGCCGCAGATCGCCGTGCTCGTCAACACGATGAACGCGTTCGAGGCCCTCGGTGAGTGGCAGCGCGTCGGCGAGATCGCGCGCAAGACGCTCGACCTCTACGGCGAGGACACCGACCCGGCCGCGCAGAAGGTCGTCGACCTCACGGTCCGGCCGATGATCGGCGAGGCGTTGCTGCAGCAGCGCAAGTTCACGGTCGCGCTCGAGATGCTCGAGAAGGCCGAGGAGGCCAACCCCGAGCAGTGGGAGATCAAGCGCCAGATCTCGCGCTGCCTCGGCGGCTGGTTCGAGTTCAACGCGACCGGGCAGGGTGTCCGCGAGCCGGGACTGGACCGCGCCGAAGAGGCCTACCTCAAGTACTACACCGAGTACCGCAAGTGGGCGCTCCGCCCCGCGGTCCAGCCGTACAGCTACGAGTGGTACCGTTTCCACTGGGAGTGCTACTGGTTCGCCAAGCAGGCGGCGAAGAAGGACAGCAAGTACGAGGAGACCGCGCAGAAGTTCTACCGCAAGGCGCGCGCGACCGACGACTTCGCGACGCTCAAGAGCCTCGGCAGCAAGGGCCAGGAGCTCTTCAACATGTTCCTCTACAACCGCTGATCCGGAGCACCCGAACGATGCAAACCGACAACACCATGAAGCCCCTCGCCGGGAAGCCTGTCCTTGCCAGGAAGCTCCTCCTGACCGCCACCATCGCGGCCACTGTGTTCGTGACGCCGGCGCCCGCGCAGAGCGACGTCCTCGTGCGCAAGAACGGCGCGACGATGCGCGGCATCGAGATCACCGAGTTCAAGCGCGAGACGGTCAAGGCCACCAAGAAGGGTGGCGAAGAGGTCGAGATCCCCGGCCGCACGGTCGCGAGCGTCGAGTGGGGCAACCTGCCCGAGCCGTTCATCATCGGCCGCGCCGCGCTCGAGCGCGGCGACTTCGACACCGCGACGCAGATGTTCGGCGAAGCGGCCAGCGCGGCGAAGCGCCCGCTCGTCGTGACCGACTGCGAGTTCTTCCAGATCAAGGCGGCGGTCGCCGCGATCACGGACGCGAGCGCGGCAGCCACGGCCGCCGAGCGCGCGCAGGCGTGGGTCACGGCCAACAACGACCATTGGCGCGTTCCCGAAGCGCTGCTGCTCGCGGGCCGCGCGCTGCGGCTCGCGCAGAAGGGCGACGACGCCGCGACGGTGCTCAAGACCCTCGATGATCGCGCCATCGCCGAAGCGTTCGGGTCGGTGTGGAGTGCCCGTGCCAAGTACGAGCTCGGCCTGACGCTCGCGTCCAACAACAAGACCGGCGAAGCCCGCACGCAGTTCCAGACGGCCCACTCGGCCGCCGAGAGCGCGATGCAGAACTCGCCCGGCGACGAGGAAGAACTGAAGCAACTGCAGGTGCTCAGCAAGATCGGCGAGGGCGAGACCTTCCTCACCGACGAGAACTTCCAGCGGGCCGAGTCGTTCTTCCACGGCCTGACGCAGAGCAAGGACATGGGTCTCGCCGCGGCCGCGTGGGCCGGTGAGGGCCAGGCGGTCTTCCTCAAGGCGATGGGCGGCAACAAGGAGCCGGCCATGCTGCGCAAGGCCCAGCTCGCGCTCGCCCGCGCCGCGGTCATGGACTCGCTCGGTGGCGACACCAGCGCCCGCGCGAACTACTTCCTCGGCCGCTGCCAGCTCGAGCTCGGGCAAGCGCGCGAGGGCGACGAGTTCAAGGCGCGCGCGCAAGCCTACTTCCGCCGGGTCGTCCAGCACTACCCCAGGACCGAATGGGCCAGCAGGGCCAAAGCGGCCCTGGAGCAGTAGCGCCGAGCGGCTGTCCGCACCCCATCGGGTGGCGCCGCCCGCGGCGCCACCACCCCGTTTTCCGTCCCCAGGTTTCTGCCCTAGGGACTTCCCCAGTCCGGCCTTCTGCCGCAAACTCTGGCCCCCCTTTCGGGTGTCCCCCTTCTTGCCTCTCGGCGTCCAGCCCCTCGCCGGTCCAACCCAGGCCGACCGATCGCCGGTGGCTCGCTGTTCGTATCCCCCTCTCCCCTAACTGAACTGCTGCGTGAACGGAACGCAGCCATCGCGTCACCATGATCCTGAACCAAGTGCCCTTCGTTCGTCTCCTTGCCGTCGGCACGCCGCTCGTCCTGGCAACCTCGCTGCTTGCCCAGGAAGCCGAAGGCGGTGAGGGCAGCAAGTCCTCGAGCCCGATCATCGAGGTCTTCAAGTGGGACAACGCCGGCCCGATCGGCTACCTCATCATCGTCCTCTCGATCGTCGCCGTCGCGCTGATCATCGAGAACTTCATGACGATCAAGCGCGACAAGCTCGCGCCGCCGGACCTGATCGACGAGCTCGAAGCGCTGTTCGACGGCGAGAGCTTCCAGGACGCCGTCGAGCTCTGCGAGCAGGAGAAGAACTACCTGACGAACGTCGTCGGCGCCGGCCTGGCCAAGCTCGGCCACCCGCACGAGACGATCCAGACGTCGGTTCGTGAAATGCAGACCGAGGAGTCGGTCAAGCTGTTCCAGAAGATCGGCTGGCTGTCGCTGATCTCGGCCATCGCGCCGATGATGGGTCTGTTCGGCACGGTGTCGGGCATGTTCGTCACGTTCGGCAAGATCGCCGACGCGGGCGGCTCGGTGTCGCCGGCACAGCTCGCGGGCGGCATCAAGATGGCGCTCATCACGACCATGTTCGGTCTGACGGTCGCCATCCCGGTCGGCGTCGCGTTCTTCACGCTGCGCAACCGCGTCATCCGCACGTCGACCGAGATCAACGCGGTCACGGAAGACCTGTTCGAGCGGTTCCGCAAGTAGGAGCCAGCATCGACGCCCGGCAGTCGACCCGCGCGCCAGCGGGTTGAACCATCGGGCGTCGGTCCGCGTTCCCAACTCCTACTGAAGTCCTACCGCCAAAGGAGGCGAACCAATGGACATGCAAAAAGTCGCTCAGGAGCAGCTCGACATGGACATGACGCCCATGATCGATTGCGTGTTCCTGTTGATGATCTTCTTCGTGTTGGTCATCGACCTGAGCCAGAAGAACCTCGAGGACCTGATCCTGCCGCGCGCGGAGTTCCAGGAGCCCGATGACCAGCCGCCCGAGAACCGGCCGATCATCAACGTGCTGCAGAACGGCTCGGTGATCTTCGAGGGCGAAGTGATCTACGACGCGCTCGTCGACGGCAAGGACTACACCAAGATCCGCATCCTGCTCGAGAACATCCGCCGCGAGGGCGAACTGACCGGCAAGCTCAAGATCGTCGACGAGGACATCGGCGGCAAGATGGTCAAGCTGATCGACGACCCGATCCTGATCCGCGCCGACAAGTGGACCGAGTGGCACTACATCGGCGAGATCATGAAGCAGTGCAGCCAGCCGCACATCGCGTTCTGGAAGGTCGAGCTCGCCCTGTCCGAAGAGGACAAGGAAACCAAAGAGAAGAACAAGAGTCTGCTGGAGGGCAAGTAGATGAGTGCCATCGACGACGCACAGGAAGAAGCCAAGGCGGACATGACGCCGATGATCGACTGCGTCTTCCTGATGATCATTTTCTTCCTCTGCATCGAGTTCAAAGTGCTCGAAGCCAAGCTCCCCGCCTACCTGCCGAAGGACAAGGGCAGCCAGTCGACGCAGGTCGAGCCGATGGAGCAGCTCTCCGTGGGCATCTACGTCGAATCGCAGGGCTCTCCCAAGTATCCGAACGGCATGGGGCCGAACGACCTCAACCCCAACAACGACCGCCCGTATCGCTTCGTCATGGAGAACTACAAGGTGAAGTGGATGGTCGGCCCGAAGCCGCTCCACGACATCGAGGACGTCGCCAAGGAGCTGAAGCGCATCTCGAGTGACCCGGCGAGCCGCGTCCCGGACCCGAAGAACCCCGGCACGCGCAAGCTCATGCCGGTCGTCATCGAGCCGCACCCCGGCGTGTTCTACGAGAGCGTCGCCCGCACGGCGGACGCCGCCAACGAGGCCGAGTTCGAAGAGATCAACTTCGGCGGCGGCCTCGGCGCCAAGAAGTAGCGACCCGAGTCGCCCCGACCGATGGGGCCGCACCAACCCGGCCCGCCGCGTCCCCGAGGACCCGGCGGGCCGAGTCGTGTACGGAGTGACCACGATCGGCTACGATGTCCCGACATGGGATGTCACTCACCGCTGCGCCGCCCGGGTTGGCGGATGCTGATGCGGGCCCCCGCAGCCGCAGTTCTTGCGCCGTGCCTCGCAGCCGGCCTCGCAACTGGCCTCGCATCCGGGCTCGCCGCCCAGACCCTCGCCACGTGGGGCGAGACCGTCACGAACGACGCGTGGCTCGACGAGAGCTTCACGGCGATCGCGGCCGGCGGGTTCCACACCGCCGCCCTGCGACCCGATGGCACGCTCGTGGCCTGGGGCCGAAACCGCGAGGGCCAATGCCTCGTGCCGCCGCTGCCGCCCGGTCAGACCTACACGACCGTGGCCGCGGGCTACCGGCACACGCTCGCGATCCGCAGCGACGGCGTCGCGCTCGCGTGGGGGTACAACCACTCGCACCAGTGCGACGTCCCGGCCCTGCCGCCCGGCCTGACCTACACCGGAGTCGCCGCCGGGTCCGGCTTCTCCGCCGGCCTCCGCAGTGACGGGAGCATCACGCTGTGGGGCAACCTGACGTGGCTGACCCCCGTGCCGACGTTGCCCGCCGGCGTGCAGTACACGGCGATCTCCGTCGCGGCCAATGGGTTCCACATCCTGAGGGCGCGGCGATCCTCGGTCCGGGGTCGTTCGAGACGTTGGGCGCCGGGTGCGCCGGCAGCCTGCCGCGCGCGACGCTCACCGCCAGCGCGCCGCCGCGCCTCGGCGCGACGGCCGTCGTTCGCATCGACAACCTGCCCCTCGCGGCGGCAATCGTCGCGCTCGGCACCGACGCGACGTCCTCGGGCCTCGGGCCGCTCCCGCTCGAGCTCAGTGCATTCGGCCTGCCCGGTTGCACGCTTCGGGTCGCGCCGGAGGTGATGCTGTTCGTTCAGGGCACGGCGGGACACGCCGACATCGCCGTCACGATTCCGCCGACGCCCACCCTCGTCGGCTGGACCCTGCACCTGCAGGCGCTCGTGCTCGATCCACAGGCCGGCAACGCGCTGGGCGCCGCCCTGTCCGATGCCGCGACCGCGGTGATCGGCCCCTCGTGAGGTGGCCATGATGCCACCCCACCCCGCGGGTGACGCCCCCCACCCCACCCTCGCCCACCGCGGCGGCCTGCACCTGCAGGTCGACCGGCTCCGCCCCGACCCGGCGCTGTTCGACCGGCTCGGCGGCCGCGAGACCGTGGCTCGGATCGTGCAGGGCCTCTACGACGGCATCCACGACGACCCGGTGCTGCGCCCGATGTTCCGGCGCGACCAGGCGCTCGAACGGCAGAACCAGGTGATGTTCTTCGAGGAGTGGTTCGGCGGCGAACCGCTCTACTCGCGCCACCGCGCGCGCGCCGGGCTGCGGCTGCGCCACCGCCACGCGCGGATCGCGCCGCGCGACGCGCAGCGCTGGCTCGGCCACTTCGAACGCGCGCTGCGAATGGCCGGCGTATCGAATGATCTGCGCGACGAGATCCACGCGACCCTGCGGCCGCTCGCGACCGCGTTCGTCAACGACGAGGACCCGACGGGCCCGCCCGACCCCGACCGCCATCGCTGCGGCAAGGACCCGGTCCACGACGCGGCGGTCAAGGCCGCGAAGAAGGGCGACGTCGCCGCGATCCGCACTGCACTCGCCGAACGACCGCAACTGCTGGAACCTGCGTGGGGCAGCCCGAGCCTGCTCTACCTCGCGGCGACGCGCGGTCGGGTCGAGGTGATCGCCGTTCTCGTCGAAGCGGGTGCCGATCCGGCGGCCGCGACCTCGATCGACTGGAGCGGCCCGCTCGCGACCCCGCTGTGCGGCGCGCTGCGGCAGCGCAAGACCGCGGCGGCCGAGCTGCTGTTCGAGCTCGGCGCGCGCGACGACATCTTCACGGCCGCGACCCTCGGCGATCGGATCGGCGTGTCGCGCTGGCTCGACGCCCACCCCGAACTGCTCGAGACGCCCGACCCGGCTGACGACATCCTCGGACTGACGCCGCTCTACCATGCCGTCCTGCACGACCAGCCGATGACCGCAACGCTTCTGCTCGACCGCGGCGCCACGGTCGGCGAACGCAGCCACGAACTCGTGCGGCACGCGGCCGAGGCCCCCGACCCCGAGCTGCTGCGGCAACTCCTCGATCGCGGCGCCGACGCGACCCGCGTCGGCTGCGGCCGCTGGGTGCTCGACGGCGATCTCGCGCCGCTGCTGCTGGAGCACGGCGCGGACGTGAACTACGAATCCGACCCGTGGAGCAGCTGGCAGTGGCAGAGCTGCACCGGCAACCACGCGCAGAAGGACGACGCCGAGTACGTGCGCGCGCTGCTGGACTGCGGCGCCGACCCCGACCGCGTGCACCCGTACTGGCGCCGCGCCGCGCTGCACTTCGCGGCGAAGGCCGGGTTCGCGGCGACGGTCGCCGCGCTGCTCGACGCCGGCGCCGACGTCGACCGACCCGACGAGAAGACGGGAGCGTCGCCGTTGTTCCACGCGTTCCAGTGCGGGCGCAGCGTCGATCCGCGGCCCGTCGTCCGCGTGCTGCTGGCCGCGGGCGCCGACCCACACGCGCGCGACCGACGCGACCGAACAGTCTGCGAGGCCCACCCCCGCTCGCGCGCGATCCTCGACGAGCTGACGGGCCGCTGAGCGGGCCGAAAGGACCGGGCCCGCGCTCGCGCGGCCCTGGCCGAGAGCGCCGCATGGCCCGCCAGAGCCCCCTCCGGCGACACCTCGGCGAACCCGGGCCGCCCGTCGCGACCCGGGCCGCATGGGCTCCGGCGCAACGCTGCCCCGGGGCAACCGCGCCGCCCCGCAAATCGGCCCCAGCGCCGGCCTTGCCAACGACTTCCAACCTTGAAAAAGCGCTGGCACCGGTCCCTGGCCGTAGATAGGTTTCCGGTCCCTCCCGGCCGCCTGCCCCCAGCTAGCGGTCGTTTCGTCCCGTCCACGTGCCGGCACTCAGCCCCTCTCGACACGTGGGCACGGGAGCTGCAACGACGCAGCTCCTTCAGCCCTTCTGCACGCACCGAGTGACCCGATGGCCCTCGAACAATCGCGCCTTCTCGCTGTCTCTTTGATCGCCGCACTGCTCGGCGCTTCCTGCTCCATGTCGCCGGCCGACCCGCAGCCGGCGGACCCGACCCCCGCGGCCAACAACCCTGGCGGCGACACGGGCGGCAACCCCGGCATGGCCAACAGCGGCAATGCCGGTGGCGCGGCGCAGGACCCGCAGGGCGTCGACGCGCAGCGCCGCGCGGTGCTCGTCGAGCGATACGTCAGCAACGCGCAATCCCTGCGCACGCGCGGCCAGCTCGAAGCGGCCAAGCGCGAGCTGCAGAAGGCGGTGAGCATGGCGCCCGGCAACACCGAGATCGCCGAGCTGCTGATCAGCGTGCAGGCCGAGCTCGGTGAGCCGGTCGGCACGGTCGTGAGCTTCGCCGAGGAGCAGACGCGTCTGCGCCAGATCGGCGAAGACCGCGCGCGCACCAACGTCGAGATGCAGCTGCAGAAGGCCGACGAGCTCGCGGCCACGATGGACTACGCCGGCGCGCTCGAGGAGCTGCGCATCGCGGCGCAGGTCATCGAGCTCAAGGACCTCGTCGACTGGCAGGATCTGCCGCAGCGCGTCACGGCCAAGACGGACGAGATGCAGGGGCTCTACGACGAGCAGGTCAAGGCGAGCCAGGAGGCCGAGAGCGCCCGCCTCGCCGAGCGTCTGCGCGCCGAGAACGAGGCCGCCGAGAAGCGCCGCCGCGATCAGCACGATGCGCTGATCCTCGAAGCGCAGAAGGCGTTCGAGAACCAGCGCTTCGCCTACGCGCAAGAACTCGCGACGCGCGCGAAGGACGTCGATCCGTCGAGCGTGATCGCGTCCGAGATGCACAACGCCGCGGTCAAGGCCGCGCGTGAGGACAGCAACCAGCAGTACTACCTGCAGCGCGCGCGGGCGATCCGCCGCATGCTGGAGGCGGACGAGGAGCTCAAGGTGCCGCAGACGGCGGTGCTCGAGATGGACCTCGCGGTCTGGGCGCGGGCCAACGGCCGCAAGGCGCGCCGTTCGACGACGGCCGTCATGGACCCGATGGACCAGGCGGTCTGGGACCAGGTCAACACGATGCAGGTCGGCAAGCTGACCTACACGGAGGACACGGGCGCCTACCTCGACGTGATCCGCAATCTGAGCCTGCGCACGCAGCTGCAGATCATCGTGACGCCGGAAGCGCGCGACATCATCGACACCGAGTCGATGGTGCTCGCGATCGAGCTCGTCGGCTCGGTCACGCTGCGCGACTTCCTCAACCACATGACCGACCGCACGGAGAACCTGGCGTGGACGGTCAAGAACGGCGTCATCCTGATCGGCGACAAGTCGCAGGCCGCCGGCACGCTGACGACCGAGATCTACCCGGTCAGCGACCTGGTCTTCCAGCGCACGCAGTTCCTGCCGCCGAAGATCCGCGACATCCCGGGTGAGGACGGCTTCGACGACGTGCCGCGCACGGGTGGCGAGGGCGAGGACCCGGTCTCCTACATCGAGATCGCCGACCTCGTGACCAACGTTCGCGAGGCGACCGACCCGATCTACTGGGACGGTGACGGCGTCGAGATCCGCGCCGAGGACTCGGGCTTCCTCGCGGTCACCGCGACGCCGGAGATGCAGGCCCAGGTCGAGACGGTGCTCAACGACATGCGCCGCTTCGCGACGCCGATCGTCACGATCGACAGCAAGTTCCTGACGATCTCGCGTAACTTCCTGAGCGAGGTCGGCATCGACATCCGCGGCCTCGGCGGCTCGGGCAACAAGGGCACGGTCGTGCCGCTCGACGACGTGACCAACGGCCTGCAGTCGAACGCGTCGCGCGGCCTCGACAACGGCGGCACGGGCGATCCGGCGGCCAACCCGCTCGCGGGTGCGTTCTTCAACGACGGCGGCGACGGTGACATCCGCGGCCGCACGGAGAACTACTTCGCCAACGACCTGAGCCGCGCGCTGTCGCCGACCGGCGGTCTGACGGCCGGCTGGACGCTGCTCGACGACCTGCAGCTCAACGTGATCCTGCGCGCCGTCGAGAAGCAGCAGGACGTCGAGATGGTCAACAGCCAGATCCTCTCGGTGCTCAACCGCGAGCGCGGCCATGTCGCCGTGATCAACCAGACGGCCTACGTCCGCGACTTCGACGTCGAGGTCGCGCAGGCGGCGTTCATCGCCGACCCGAAGGTCGACGTGATCCAGGACGGCATCGTGCTCGACGTGCAGCCGGTCATCCAGCAGGACCGGAAGTACATCATCCTCAACCTCAACCCGACGGTCGCCGAACTGACCCGCCCGATCCCGACGTTCACCACGTCGCTCGCGGGTTCGACGCTGCCGGTCACGCTGCAGCTGCCGAACCTCGTGGTCACGAACTTCTCGACCACTGCCAAGGTGCCGGACGGCGGCACGGTGCTGCTCGGCGGTCTGCGCCAGGTGCTGACCAAGGAGCGTCGCGCCGAGGTCCCGCTGCTCGCGCGCCTGCCGCTGATCTCGTTCCTGTTCAAGCAGGAGGGCTCGGTGGACGAGAACAAGAGCCTGATGGTCATGGTGCGTGCGCAGATCACGGACGTCGTGAACAGCGTCGGGCGGTAACACCACAAGCCCCCCCATTGGAACGGCCCAGCCGTTCCCCCCGAAGGCCGCGCCGGTTACGATCGGCGCGGCCTTTTGCGTAGGCAGGACCCCCGCGGCGTGTTTCCCGCGCGCCAGCGCCGGACCGGACACGCGAAGGAGCTGAGCACGCCCATGAGCACCGCCCTGGACGCGATCTTCTTCGACGTCGACGACACGCTGTTCTCGACGTCGGTCTTCGCCGATCAGGCCCGTCGCGCCGCGATCGACGCGATGCTACGCGCGGGCCTGCGCTGCGAGCGCGACGCGGCGCTGCGCGAGCTGCAGGAGGTCATCGCCGAGTTCTCGAGCAACTACGGCAGCCACTTCGACAAGGTGCTCGACCGCCTCGGCCACGAGACCTGGGACGGCAACAATCGCGCGGTCATCGTCGCCGCGGGCGTCTGCGCCTACCACGACACCAAGTGGAGCAAGCTCAAGGTCTGGGACGACGTCTACGAGGTCCTGCGCTGGCTCGCCGACAAGCCGCTCGTCCGCGGTGTCGTCTCCGCCGGCATCACGATCAAGCAGGCCGAGAAGGTCGTCCGCCTCGGGGTCCTCGAGTTCCTCACCCCCTCCGCGATCTTCTTCACGGACCAGGTCGGCTTCAGCAAGCCCAACCCCAAGCTCTACCGCCGCGTGCTCGAACACATGAAGCTCGAGCCCGCCCGCTGCCTCTACGTCGGCGACAACCCCACCCACGACATCGACCCCTGCAACAACGAAGGCTGGCACACGGTCCGAGTCCGCCGCGGCGGCCGCTACAGCACGGAAGAAGGCCAAACCAAGGCCAACCACGAAGTCACCGACTTCTTCCAACTCCGCGACATCCTCCAAACCCACTTCGGAGTCTGACGCAGCCACCGGCGACATCAGCCCCTCCTGGCGAAACCCGGCAGCATGAACCAGGTACCGTACGGGCACGATGTCACACGTGACATCGTGACAAGACGAGCGGCCGAAGGCCGCAAGTCTGCCCGTGCCGCGGCACCGGTTCTCCGCGCCGCAGCCGTGCGCTGGCAAGGAGGGCAAGGGAGCCGCGCGGAGGCGGCCTCCTGGCCGCTGAGCACGAGCGACCGAAGTCCCGACGCAGTCCAGCGTGCGGCTGCGGCGTGGCCCGACTACTTGAGTTGTTCCCAGTAGTCAGCCGGCATGTCATGCGCGATCTTCAGCGCGCCGTTGGCGCCGCCGTAGATCGGTTCTTCGATGCGGATGACCTTGCCGCCGCCGAGGCGTTCCTGCAGGGCGCGTTCGATCGCCGAGTCGAGGCCCTTGAGGAGTGAGCCGCCGCCCGCGAGGAGGACGCGGTTCTTCAGCTTGTTCTGGAACTCGGGGTCGAACGAGCTGACCAGCTCGTGGATGCCGCCGACGATCGGGTCGACGAGGATCTTGCAGGCGGTCTGGATCGAGTCCGTGAGGTCGAACTCGGTCGGCTTGCCGTTGACGGGCAGGGAGACCATCGCGCGCTCCGATGCGTCCCCGACGAAGCCCCAACGCTCCTTGATCTCCTTGACCATCTGCACGGTGCGCTGGGCGCCGGGGCAGTTCTTCTCGATCTCGGCGTCGAGCGCCTGGTCGACCGCGTCGCCGGCAACGTCGAACGTGACCTGGTCGGCGTCCTCCGGCATCGTGCCGTGCATGCGGCAGAGGTCGGTCGTGCCCGCGCCGATGTCGATGACCAGCACGTCCTCGAGCCAGTCGAGGCCGTAGGCGACGGCGAACGGCTCGCTGCAGAGCATGACCGAATCGACGTGCGACCGCGCGGCCTCGATGATCGCCTCGCGGTTCTTCATCGAGGCCTCGGCCGGGCAGCCGATCACGCAGTAGACGAGCTCGTCCTGGCGCGGCTTCGCGAGCCGGATCGCTTCCCCGATCAGATCCTCGGCGGCCTTGAGGTTGGCCTTGGCCTCGGCGTCCTTCTCCGCGTCGCCCGTGTACTTGAGAACGCCCTTCTCGAGCGGCTTGTACATCTTGAGCGACAGGCGCTTCTCCATCGCCTCGGCGCCGAACAGCACGTCGCGCTTCAGCAGCTTCTTGCTGACCACGTCCTTCGGGTAGCCGACCACGGAGTGCACCGTCTCGCGCACGCCGTTGCTCGCCGACACCGAAGTGCGCGACGTGCCGAGGTCCATCCCGATGTAGAGGACGCCATGGTCCTTCTCCGGAGAATCGGTCTCCGGGCTCTTGGGCGATTCCGTCATCTTGTTCCCTACTGCGTTCCTGCTGTCTTGCTGCTGCCTGTACTGCGTGTGCGTCTGCCCGCGGCCTACTGCCGGCTCTTGACCTTCTGCTGCAACTCCAGGTTGGCGCGGAAGATCTCGGACATGAGCTCCTTCTTCTTGCCGGCCTGCTGGTCCGAGGCGTCGAGCCCCTGGACCTCCCGGTAGATCGAAGAGATGCCGTCGTCGATGTTCTTCATCGCGGACACCGACTGCAACCGATGTTCGGTCTGCGCGAGCGAGTCGTTGAGTTTGGTGATCCGGCGCCGCAGGTTCTCGACCTCGCGGTCGCGGAGCGCCGCCCGGGCCTCCTCGGCCTCCTTGCGCTCGTCCTGGACGATGTCCATCACGAGCTCGATGACCTTGGTCTCGGCCCCCGCGAGGCCGCCCTGGCTCTGGAGCGAACGCATCACGTCCGCCACCTTCTGCGCGATCACGGCATTCTCGCCCTCGTAGCGGCTCGCGACCTCGAGCGCGCCCTCGTCGAGCCGGGTCTTGAGGGCCTGCTCCTGCTGCGCGATCTCGCGCCGCATGATGTCGACCTCTTCCTGCGCGCGCTCCTTCTGCTGCTCGATCTCGCTCTTCTCGCGCTGCAGATCCTCGTTGTTGCGCATCAGGCGCACGAACTCGGCCTTGGTCGCATCCGCGACCGCCTCGCGCTCCATGCCGACGAGCCTGCTCTTGAGGCTCTTGTGCACCGCCGCCTCGACGAGCGAGACGATGCGGTCCATGCCGAGCACGTTGACCTGCTGGACGCCGCGCTTCTTGAGGCTGTCCACGGACGTCCGATACGCCATCTGGCGCACGGCGTCCTTCAGCGATTCCTTGAAGCGCTTCACGATCAGTCCTCGTCGATCTCGCGCGGCTCGTAGGCCAGGCGCTTGTCGCTCTCCGGGTCCTGGCCGCGCAGGCCGTTCACGAACGTGCCGAGCACGTTGCCGCCCTGATCCTGCAGCAGCCGGATCGCGTCCTTGGTCTGGCCCTTGAGGGACTGCTCGAGCTGCACGACGACGAGCGTGCCGTCGGCGCGCGATGACAGCACGCCGGCGTCGGTCGACGGCAGCACGGGCGGCGTGTCGATCACGATGTATTGGAAGCGTTCTTTCAGCCGCTGGAACAGGCCGTCGATGCGCCCGATTCCGAGCACCTCGGCCGGGTTGCTCACGGGCGTGCCGGCGCCGAGCAGCTGCAGGTGCCGGAAGCCGGCCGGTCGCAGCGCTTCATCGAGCGTCGCGTCGCCGAGCAGCACGTCGGAGAAGCCCTTCCCGCGGTTGAGGTTGAGGTAGCTCTCACAGCTCGGGCGCCGCAGGTCGGCGTCGACGATGACGACCTTCTGCCACTCGAGCTCGGAGAACGCCATCGCCAGGTTGAGCGCGCCGATCGACTTGCCCTCGCTGCGCACCGCGGATGTCACGACGAGCGTCTTCGGCTCGCCATCGGGGTTCATCGCGACGAGACGATTGCGCAGCGAGCGGACCTGCTCGGCGCGGAAGCTCGCCGGCTCGTGGAACATCACGAGGAACGGGTTGACCGCCTCGTCGACGACGACGACGAGATCACCTTCGGTGCCGGGGGCGCGCTCTTCGGCTTTCTGACGACGGAACATGCTGTGGGAACGGCAGCTGGAACGCCGCCGCGGCTGTACTCTTCGACCGATACCACGGGTCGACTTGTCGCTTGTGGCAAGTCGCGCCGGGCTCGATGCCGGGTCTGGAAGTGGACCGCCGGAATCGCCCGTAGCAACGATGAAACGGGCACACGGCGCTCAGGAAATCTACTTTATGATACCAAGTATACCGCGGCAGCGGCCGGCCGGGAATGCGCGTCTGGGCGGCCCGGGCGACCCGAACGACCCGGCTCAGCCGCCGAGGTCGATGTTCTCCTGCGCGGCGAACGCCTGCGCGTCCTCGTAACCGGCATCCGCGTGCCGCATGACCCCGATCCCGGGGTCGCAGGTGAAGACCCGGCCGATGCGCGCGGCCGCGGCCTCGGTGCCGTCCGCGACCGTGACCTGGCCCGCGTGGATCGACTTGCCCATGCCGACGCCACCGCCGTGGTGGATCGACACCCAGGTCGCGCCGGACGCGACGGCGAGCATCGCGTTGAGCAGCGGCCAGTCGGCGACCGCGTCGCTGCCGTCCTTCATCGCCTCGGTCTCGCGGTAGGGCGACGCGACCGAACCGCAGTCGAGGTGATCGCGGCCGAACACGACCGGCGCCTCGATCTCGCCCCGCTTCACGAGCTCGTTGACCGCGAGGCCGAACCGGGCGCGCTCACCGTAGCCGAGCCAAAGGATGCGCGACGGCAGGCCCTGGAACGCGATCTTCTCCTTGGCCTTCTCGATCCACGTCACGAGCGCCGGGTTGTCCTGGAACATCTCGAGCGCCAGCTCGTCGGTGCGCGCGATGTCCTTCGGGTTGCCGCTGAGCGCGACCCAGCGGAACGGTCCGCGCCCCGAGCAGAACAGCGGCCGGATGTACTCGGGGATGAAGCCCTTGATCCGGAAGGCCTCGGCCACGCCCGCGTCGCGCGCCTCGGTGCGGATGTTGTTGCCGTAGTCGAACGTGATCGCGCCCTTCTCCTGCAGTTCGAGCATCAGCGACACGTGCCGCGCCACGGTCCGGCTCGACTCCTTCAGGTAGGCCTTCGGGTCGCGCTCGCGCAGTTCATTGGCCTCTGCGACGGTCATGCCATCGGGCACGTAGCCGATGAGCATGTCGTGCGCCGACGTCTGGTCCGTCAGCAGGTCCGGAACGTGCCCGCTGTCGCGCACGACGGTGAGCAGCTCGGTCGCGTTGCACGCGACCCCGATCGACCACGCGACGCCCTCCGCCTTCTTCTGCAGCGCGACCTCGAGCGCCCGCTTCGGGTCGTCGATGCGCTCGTCGAGGTACTTCGTCTCGAGGCGCTTGTCGATCCGCCAGCCCTCGACGTCGGCCGCGAGGCACACGCCGCCGGCCATCGTGATCGCGAGCGGTTGCGCGCCGCCCATGCCGCCGAGCCCGGCCGTGATCGTGAGCGTGCCCTGCAGGTCGCCGTCGAAGTGACGTTTGCCCGCGGCGACAAACGTCTCGTAGGTGCCCTGCACGATGCCCTGGCTGCCGATGTAGATCCAGCTGCCCGCGGTCATCTGGCCGTACATCATCAGGCCGAGCGCGTCGAGCCGCCGAAACTCGTCCCAGTTGGCCCAGTCGCCGACGAGGTTGCTGTTGGCGATCAGCACGCGCGGCGCGTCCGGGTGCGTCTTCAGCACGCCGACGCACTTGCCCGACTGCACGAGCATCGACTCGTCCGGCTGCAGGCGCTTGAGCGTCGCGAGGATCTTGCTCAGCGCCTCGTGATTGCGCGCCGCCTTGCCGAGCCCGCCGTAGACGATGAGCTGTTCGGGATCCTCGGCGACCTCGCTGTCGAGGTTGTTCTGGATCATCCGGTAGGCGGCCTCGATCTGCCAATTGGCGCAGTTGAGGGTCGTCCCACGCGGGGCCTGGAAGGACGCGGATTGCTGCATCCCGGCAACGATAGACGGTGGCTCGAGCGCTGCCGTACGGAACCTGGTTCAAACCGCAAGGCTGCCACGCGAGAGCCGGCACGCCGGCCGTCACATCGGCACGGGTCCACCGAGGACGAGCTGCAGTCCGTTCGACGGTTCGACGGCCGGGGTCTGCCCCGACACGAGCCACACCGTCTGGAACGCGAGATCGAGCCCGGTGTAGCCCGGCACGTTCGGGATCGCGAACGCGTAGGAGAACGTCGGCCCGAACCCGAGGACCGCGACCACGGCCGTGTTGTTCGTGACACCGGTCCAGTCACACGCCCCGACGGTCAAACCCGGCGTGCCCGGCAGCGGCAGCTTGCCGAACCCCACGGTGAGGACCCCGAGCCCGGTCGCCGGCCCGGTCGAATCGAGGTCGACCGTGGTGCCGAGGACGGGCGCACGACCGCCGCGACTCACGAGCTCCGGATGACTCGGCAACGCGCCGTGACCGCGCCGTTCTGCGAGCGCGCCGGGCGTCGTGATCTCGTGCACCTCGTTGCCGAGCGCCGGATCGGACGCCTGGAAGAAGACGCGCCCGGCGGCGACGATGAGGTTCTGCGGCGTGCTGCTGCCGGCCCCCGGGTCGATGTCACACACGCGGAACGTGTTCGCCACCGTCCCGTCCGAGAACCACGGCTCGCTCCCCATCGCGTCGGTCGCGGCGAAACAGACCCCGGTGCCGACCGCCACGAACGACTGCGGGAACGAGTTGCCCGCCGGGTTGATGTCGATCTCGACCGTGCCGGCGCTCGTGCCGTCGCTGACCCACAACTCGCGGCCCGCCCCACCGACCGAATCGGCGGAGAAGAACACCAGCCCGTTCGACGCGATCAGGTCGCGCGGCTGCGACGACAGCGCGCCGGGACGAACGTCCTTCACCAGCACCGTGCCGGCGGGCGTGCCGTCCGTCTTGTAGAGCTCCTGGCCCGTGAAGCCGTCGGTCGCGACGAAGAACAGCTCGTCGCCGTTCTTCGTGAGCTCGAGCGGGCTGCTGCTGCCCGCGTTCTGCGCGAGGTTGACGAGCATCGCGGTCCCGGCCGGCGTGCCGTCGGTCGCCCACAGCTCGGAGCCGTTGACGCCATCGTCGGTCGCGAAGTAGGCGCGATCGCCGAGGACCACGGCCTCGAAGATCGACGACGAGCTCGAACCCGGCCGGATGTCGGCGAGCAGGATCGTGCCCGCGGCGGTGCCGTCGGTGATGTAGAGTTCGCGGCCGAGGGTCGGCGTCCACGCGGTGAACACCGGGCGCCCGCCGAGCAGCGCGAGGAAGTCGGGCTGCGAGCTGCCCGAACCCGGGTTGATGTCGAGGATCATCTGGGTGCCGGCCGTCGTGCCATCCGACGACCACAGCTCCCGCCCGTTGGTGCCGTCGTTGGCCTGGAAGAACACGCGATCCAGACCCGCGAACATGTGCGTCGGGTTGGAGCTGCTGTTGCCCGGGAGGATGTCACGCACGCGCACCGTGCCGGCCGGCGAGCCGTCCGTCATCCACAGTTCCTGCCCCCCGGTCGCACCGCGCGCGCTCAGGAACACCCGCGGCCCGACCGGCGTGCACGCCGCGGCGAGCGACTGCGGATTGCTGTTGTTGGAGCCCGGGTTGATGTCGAGCAGCTGAAAGCCGGTCGCCCGATTCCAGCGGTAGAGTTCGGATCCGGCACCGCCGATGTTGGCGTTGATGTAGAGCTGCTGACCGAACGCGGGCACGATGAACTGCGGCCAGGTGCCCGCTGCGCCGGAGTTGAGATCGTGGATCGTGCACTGCGCGGCGAGCGCCGGCAGTGCGGAAAGGCCGATGAGAGCGGCGGCCGCGGACGCGGCGAATCGGTTGTGGGCCATGGCGTGAGACCGGGAGAGCGCGCAATCGTACCACGATCCCGCGAGCGTGCCGGAGCGCCTGCGCTACCGGCTATCCGGGTAGCGACAGCGCTCGTCCCCCGTTCGGTCAAAACGCGCCGATCGTCACGGCGACGCCGTTGCCGATCGCGGCGCCGGCAGGATTCAGACCCGGCGCTGGCGCCCATGGCTGCAGGAAGAACGGCAGCCCGACGAACCCGGCTGCGTTCGGCAGCGCGAAGTCGAAGCGCGCGGTGCCCGCACCGGTCATCGTGCAGGGCAGCGTAATCGCGTCATCGCTCTGCAGCAGCCAGCACCCGGGCAGCCCCCAGGCGTCCATTCGGTACGGCAGCGTCAGACCGAGGACGCTGTCACTCGACCAGCCAAAGCACATGAACGCGACCGAGCCGGGCACGTTGTCGAGCTGCACGGCCAGGGTGTTGCCGATCACCGGTCGCGCGCCCGGATCCGCCTCGGCGATCAGCGCCGGGCTGCCGCACGCGATCCCGTAGGGCTGCGCAACGGCCAGACCGGGCGTCTCGTAGACGTAGGTCGACCCCGGGTTGGAGCCGGCGTTGCCGCTGTGCGGCTCGACCAGCACGATGCGGTTGCGCTGTCGATCGAACGTCAGGTGGCCGAAGGTCGGCGCGTTCGGACCAGCGAGCCACGTCGAGGTCGCGACGGAGAACTCGTGCGTGGGACCGAGGCCGGCCATGACGACGGCCACCTCGCGCTCGCGGTCGAACGCCATCTGCGGGTAGTTGGCAGCCGGTCCGCTGGCGGACAACTGCTGCCAGTTCGCACCGTCGTAGGCCCAGGTGTCCGACTGCCACGAACTCGACCACGGCACCGTCTGCCCGCCGTGGATCAGCAAGCGGCCGAAGACGTTGTCGTACGCCGCCGCGTGGTAGCTCCGCGGCGGCGGCAGCGTCGCGAGCGTGCGCTGCGTCCAGTTGCCACCGTCCCACTCCCACACCGACGTGCCCGAGTAGAGCACGATGACTTCGCGCCGTTCGTCGTACGTCAACGAGAAGCCGCCGAAGACCACCGGGGGCGACTGCTGCGGGAATCGCTCCGCCCACGTCTCCCCGTTCCAGACCCAGGTGTCGGTGAAGTAGATCGGCCCCAGGTCGCCACCGCCAACCATGAGCGTCTCGCCGCGGCGGCCGTCGAACGCGACGCGATGACCGGCGCGCGGCGTCGGGAAGACCGTGCTGCCGTAGTTCGGCGCGGCCCAGGTGGCACCGTCGAACTCCGTCAGGTAGGACGTCTGCAGGTGACCGGTCGCGCCGCCGAACAGGACGACACGATCGCGCTGGTGGTCGTAGGTGATCGCCGCGCCGGACAACGGAAACGAGTTGACCGCCGGCAGCGACCGCCACTGCGGCGACTGCGCGACAGCGATCCCGGAGAAGCAGAGCGCGACCAGGCTGGCGTTTCGGAGCATGCCCCCAGTGTAGCGAAACCCATGCCACCTGTGGTCTCGGCCAGAACTGCCCGTTTCGAGGCCGGCGGTGTCGGATCCTCGTCGATCGACCCGTCCATCCACCGTCGGTGAACGGCGATCTACGGCTGCACGCCGTGCGGCCAGCCCACCGTGAACGGCGACGGCAGCGACATCGAGATCTCGCCGTTCGGCGCCAGCAGCGCGGCCTGGAATCCGAGCGCGAAGCCGACCGGCACGGCCGCGTGGCACGTTCCGGTCCAGTCCGCGTAGCCGAAGCCGCCAGCCTGCTTCAGGCCCATGACCGCGACGCCGGCCGGGTCGAGCGCGAGCATGCCGAAGCCGACGTTCACCGGCTGTGGCGCCAGGGCACCGACGCCGAGCATCACCCAACTGCCGAGCGGGCCGGCGACCGAGACGTTGTACGACTCGCCGGCGACGAGCCAGTCGTGGTAGGCCGCGTGGATCCAGCGGGTCGTTGTCGGCAACAGCGGCACGGTGTCGAGCGTGGCGCGCGGGTCGACGTAGACCGTCGCCTGACTCGGTTGCGGCAGGTAGAACCCCCAGGTCTGACCGAAGCCATCGTAGCCGCCACGTAGCAACGTCGCCGGGCCGATGGACAGCGTGCCACTTTCGACAACCGCCCCCGCACGCGGCCCCCAGTTCTGCGCCGGGAACCAGTTCGCCACCCGGTTCGCGCCGTCGAGAACGCTGCCGATCACCGCGACATCCGAACGCCGCACGAGCAGCGCCTCGCGGGTTGCGGTGTAGGCGTACGGCGCGCCTCCGAAGAAGGGGCCACGCTGCTCGAGGCGCGAGAACGTAACAAGTCCCCGCGAGTCCACGAAAGTCGCTGGTTCGCCGGAGAGCCTGAAGTGGCAGCCGCGGAGCGTCACGTCGGCACAGCGCTCGATCGCCATGACGGAATTGGTCAGCCCGAAGCCGCCATAGTAGATGTCTTCAAGCAAGACGCGCCCGACACAATCGTGGACTCGAATACCATGATGAGCGATGGGCGACGCCAACATCGACGGTTGGAGGATTGAGACGTTACTGACCGTCACACTGGCGTTGGCGGGCAGTGGGCCGATCTCGAGCACGCCCTCGACAATCGCTCGCGTTGGGGTCGAGCTACCCGGAGACCCCGGCATGATGAAGCCAACGATAGCGAGGGCCTTGTCGATTCGGGGGGCAGTGTAGTTCGAAGCAGTCGGACAACTTGCAGGCGTGTGATACACCAAGATCGTGTCGCCGGGAGACGCGGCCGCCACAGCTGGCGGCAAGTCGATGAAGTCCACACCCGGCCCGCCGTTGCAGTTCACCTTCCAGGTCCGCTGCGCGGGAAGGACGCCAGCCAACACCGCGATCAACGCGAGGAATCGTTCGTTCATCTCTTCACCCGCCGCGAACGCCATTGCCCGGTCGGCGCAGCGGACTGCTGCCCAGGACACGGGTCCACGAAACCTCCGGCATCCTACCCGCTCACGGGGCAGCCGGGGCGCCCGCCCATCCGAGGCGCTACAACGCCAGCGCCCCGACCGCCTTCTCCGCCGCGGCAACGAGCTCCCCGCTCTGCACGACTTCCTCCGCAACCGCGAGATCCGGCGCCAGGAAGCGGTCGCCCTCGAGCCCCTTCACGCGCTTGCGCAGCGCCTGATACGCCGCCCGCACGCCCTTACCGGGCCGCAGTTGCTCACCGAGATCGAGTCCCTGCGCGGCGCACAACAGCTCGATGCCGAGCACCTTCTGCGCGTTGCTCACGATCGCTTCGGCGTGCCGCGCGGCCGTCACCCCCATCGACACGTGGTCCTCGCGGTTGGCCGACGTCGGGATCGTGTCGACGCTCGCCGGGTGCGCCAGCGACTTGTTCTCGCTCGCGAGCGACGCGGCGACGACCTGCGGGATCATGAAGCCGCTCTCGAGTCCCGGGTGCTTCGCGAGGAACGGCGGCAGGCCCGAGATGTCCGGGTTGACGAGTTGTTCGATGCGGCGCTCGCTGATGTTCGCGAGCGTCGACACCGCGATGCCGAGGTAGTCGAGCGCCTGGCTCACGGGCTGGCCGTGGAAGTTGCCGGCGCTGACGACGTCCGCGCCGTCGAAGACGAGCGGGTTGTCGGTCACCGAATTGGCCTCGGTCACGAGCGTCTCGAGCGCGTAGCGGATGCCGTCCTTGCTCGCGCCGTGGACCTGCGGCGCGCACCGCAGCGAGTAGGCGTCCTGCACCTTCTCGCAGTCCTTGTGACTCACCATGATCTTGCTGCCGGCGAGCAGCGCGCGCAGGTTCTCGGCCGTCGCCATCTGCCCCGTGTGCGGCCGCAGCTCGTGCACCCGGGCCGCGAACGGTCGGTCGCTGCCGCGCAACGCCTCGACCGTCATCGCGCACGCGATGTCCGCCGCGCGCGCGAGCGTCATCGCATCGTGCACCGCGAGGCAGCCGATCGCCGTCATGATCTGCGTGCCGTTGATGAGCGCGAGGCCTTCCTTCTCCGCGAGCTCGAGCGGCGCGCGACCGATCTTCTCGAGCGCCTTCTTGCCCGAGATCACCTTCTTGCCGAAGTGCACCTGACCGCGCCCGATCAACGGCAGCGCCATGTGACTCAGCGGCGCGAGATCGCCCGACGCGCCGACCGAGCCCTGGGACGGAATCACGGGGATCAGGTCGTTGTCGAACAACGCCATCGCCTGTTCGAGCAGCGCGAGCCGCACGCCCGAGTTGCCGATCGCGAGGTTGTGGATCCGCAGCGCGAACGCGAGGCGGCTCACCTCCGGGCGCAACGGCTGGCCGACGCCGGTCGCGTGGCTCAGCAGCAGGTTCTGCTGCAGCTGCGCGAGCTGCTCGTCGGGGATGCGCACGCCCGCGAGCTTGCCGAAGCCGGTGTTGATCCCGTAGATCGTCGCGCCGCCGGCCACCGCCCGTTCGACCTGTTCGCGGCTGGTCCTGACCCGACTGCGCACGTCGCGCGAGAGCTTGATCCTGGCGCCGCCGCGTGCGATCGCGACGAACGCGGACAGGGGCAGGACGGGTTCACCGAGAGCGATCGTGGGCACGTGGCGACGCTAGCTCGGCGCCCCTTCGGCGGCAAGAACGGGCTCCTGCCGGCGGGGCCGCGTCCGGTGCGGCCTTTGCCGCGGGCCGGCGAACGGTTAGACCACGCGCTCCCGTTGCCCGGACTGCGGAGCGCCCCATGCAGAACGACTACGCCATCGGCCTCGACTACGGCACCAACAGCGTGCGCGCCGTGGTCGTCGACCTCGACGACGGCAGCGAGGTCGCGGTCGCCACCCACGACTACGAGAGCGGCGAGCACGGCATCCTGCTCGACGACAAGGACCCCAACCTCGCGCGGCAGAACCCGGCCGACTACGTGACCGGCTACCAACGCGCGGTGCAGGCCGCCGTGCGCATGGCAGCGCGTCGCCGCGGCTTCAAGCCCGACCGGATCGTCGGCATCGGCGTCGACACGACGGGTTCGACGCCGCTGCCCGTCGACGCCGACGGGCGGCCGCTGACGTCACAGCGCCGGTTCCACAAGAACCTCGCCGCGCACGCGTGGCTGTGGCGCGATCACACGTCGGCGGCCGCCGCCGCGGAGATCACGCAGAAGGCCGCGCGCAGCAAGGACGGCTACCTGCGAAAGTGCGGCGGCACCTACTCGAGCGAGTGGTACTGGTCCAAGCTGCTGCACTGTCGCCGCACCGCTCCCGCCGTGATCGAGGCGGCCGCGGGCTGGGTCGAGCTGTGCGACTTCGTGCCGGGCTTCCTCACGGGCAACACGAGGCCGAAGTCGCTCGCGCGCAGCGTCTGCGCTGCTGGACACAAGGCGATGTTCCATCCGGACTGGGGCGGGCTGCCGAAGAAGGCGTTCCTGCGCCGACTCGATGCGGAGCTGCCGCGCTTCGCCGACACGTTCGGCGACGCGGTGCTGCCGTCCGACCGTGTCGCCGGTCACCTCACGACCGAGATGGCCAACGCCGCCTCTTTGCCAGCAGGCATCCCGGTCGCCGTCGGTGCGCTCGATGCGCACATGGGCGCGATCGGCTCGGGCGTGAAGCCGGGCACGCTCGTGAAGATCATCGGCACGAGCACGTGCGACATCACGGTGTGGCCGCTCGACGAGAGGCTGCCGGACATCCCGGGGCTCTGCGGCATCGTGCCGGGCTCGGTGCTGCCCGACGCCTACGGGCTCGAGGCCGGACAGTCGGCGGTCGGCGACATCTTCAACTGGTTCGTGAAGCACCTCGCGACGAACGGCGCGACGAAGGGTGCGGGCGACCCGCACGTTCGCCTGACGCGCGCCGCGGCCAAGCTCGCGCCCGGCGCGAGCGGGCTGCTCGCGCTCGACTGGAACAACGGCAACCGCACGGTGCTCGTCGATCCGCACCTCACGGGTCTGATCGTCGGCCAGACGCTGCACACGACCGCCGCCGAGATCTACCGCGCGCTGATCGAGGCGACGGCGTTCGGCGCGCTGACGATCATCCGCCGGTTCGAGGAGTTCGGGGTCAAGGTCAAGGAGATCGTGAACTGCGGCGGCATCGCCGAGAAGAACGCGCTCGTGATGCAGATCTACGCCGACGTGACGGGCCGCCCGATGAAGGTCAGCCGCTCCGCCGAGTCGTGCGCGCTCGGCGCGGCGATCTGCGGCGCGGTCGCGGGCGGGCGGTTTCGCAGCGTGGCCGCGGCGCAGCGCCGGATGACGGGCACGAAGAGCACGGTCTATCGCCCGCGGAAGGCGGCGGTCGCGGTCTATCGCGAGCTCTACCGGCTCTATGCGCAGCTGCACGACGCGTTCAGCGGCGCGGGCGGTCAGCAGAACGCGGGCGAGCTGCAGAACGTGATGAAGGACCTGATCGCGTTGCGCGACGAGGCCAGACGTTAGACGCGCCCGGCGATAGCGGGCGCCCGACGACATCTGGCGATCGACCGCTACGCCTGCGGCTGCTCGAGCTCGAGCTCGGGCGCGGACGGCACGAGGAAGAACCGACCGATCGCGACGTCGAACTGCGAACCGTCGTCGCGCTCGAACGTGTAGCTGCCTTCCATCGTCCCCCAGTTGGTCGCGAGCGGGCAGTAGCTCACGTAGCTGTAGTTCTCGCCGACCGCGAGCTTCGGATACTCGCCGACGACGCCGCGGCCGCGCACTTCCTCGCGCCGACCTTCGCTGTCCACGATCTGCCAGTGGCGCGACACGAGGCGGACCGAACCGGTCGCGCTCTCGTTGGTCATCGTGATGCGGTAGGCGTAGACGAACCGACGGTTTTCCGGCTCCGACTCCTGCGGCAGGTACTGCGCTGCCGCGTGGATCCGGATGCCTTCGGTGAGCTTGCTGGAGTGCGGATCGGACATGTCGGGCTGGGGTTGCTCCGAACGATAGGGTCTGCCCGGGCAAAAGCGAGGCCCCCAGATCGTCGGTTTCGGGGTTCACCCAACGGCTAGTGCGCGGCCTCGCCCACCTTGAACGTCATCGCCTTTCCGTCGGCCGCACTCACGGACAGCGTGCCTTCAGTGAGCTTGCCCTTCCACTCACCGGCCGTCTCGAACGTGATCGAGATGGCACCGGTAGCTTCGTCGAACGTGTAGGGCCCGTCGTCGTGATCGTGCGTGCCGTCCTCGCGCGGCGCACCGTGCAGGTAGCAGTGCTCCTTGCTCGTGCTGAAGTTGATCGTGATGCCCTTCTTCTCGGTGCCGGTCTGCTCGTTCCAGTGACCGGCAAGCGGATGCGACTCCTCGGTCGTGCAGGCAGCGAACGGCAGGAGCAGGGGCAACAGCAGGGCGAATCGGCGCATCGAGGTTCTCCGGTCAGGTTTACGTGAGTCAGGGGGATCGGTCTCGATCATGGGACGCGGTGCCGGAGGTGTCACCCCGGTAGCCGGCAGAATTTCCGGCCGATCGGGCAGCCGCGGGATCGGCGCGCTGTCGCGTTCCGGGCGGGAAGAACGCCCGGCTCACCGTCGCCCCGCTACTGCGGGCACTTCCGGAACGCGACGACCGCGAGCCGACCAATCGACATCTCGAGGCGCAGCACGTCGCCGTCGAGAAACCAACTCCTCGAGGGTCGGCAGCGCGGACTCCTCGGCATCGAACTCGTGGGTGCCGACGACTGCGGAATCGTCGCGCTTGCCGCCGCACGCATCGATCGTGAGCGCGACGATGGCGACCTCAGGACGCCCGCACGCCGGGCTTGCCACAGCACTTCTTGAACTTCTTGCCCGAGCCGCACGGGCACGGCTCGTTCGGCCCGACCTTGCGTTCGACGCGCTTGTAGGGCCGCGGCTTCACCTCGATGCCGTCGACGAAGTACCACGTGTCGTCCTCCTTGCGGAAGCTCGCGACCTCGTGATGCGTGACATCTTCCCCGCCCATCGTGTAGTTCGCCTTGAACTCCACGAAGCCCTCGGTGTCGGACTCGCCGCCCTGCTCGACGTTGAGGATCGCCATGCCGTGCCACGTCGACCGCCGCGACCATTCCTCGGTCGACTTGCGGTCGATGTGCGCGCGGCCGTCGGGCGACTGGCTCTCGATGATCCACTCGATCTTGCCCAGCGCGTAGGCGGTGTAGCGCGAACGCATGAGCTCTTCGGCCGTCACGGCCTGCCGCTTCTGCTCGATGATCGGTTCGCAACAGTCACCGAACTCCTTGCCGGAGCTGCACGGGCACTTCATGCCCAGAACCTAACCAGCGACGCGTCAGGAATCGAGTTCGGCGATGCGGCGCCCGAACTCGGCGCGCGCCGCGCTCACGGCGGCCTGCGCAGCGGCACTGTCGGGCACGGCCGCGAGCAGCTCGGCGGCCTCCGTACTGCCGGCTTCGAACGCCGCGTTGAGGACCACGCGCACGGCGCTCGGCGCGGCCGACGCGCCGCGGGCCGCGAGCTGGTTCTGGTCGGAGACGAGGCGCGACACGAACGCCGCGGTCGTCTCCGCGCCGACGACCTCGGCGAATTTCGGCACCGCGACGCTGCCGACCCCGAGCATGTCCCGGGTGTTGGCCAGGACCCGCTCCCGCAGCAGCCGCAGCGCGGCCACGAAGTCGGAGCGCACGGCCACGCTGTCCGCGCCCCGGCTCGGTGGCGCGTCGACCTCGTCCGGCGGCGCGGCGCGGCGGTTGCCCGAACGGTGCTCGTCCGGCGCGCGGGAGCCGTAGCCGTTCAGGCTCGTGGTCGCTTCCGTCCGTCGCACCGAATCCTCGGCCATCGTGACATCCCGGCAAAGCCGCGGGCGGCGGAGTCCTGCCCGGCGCCAACGACGGCTGCCGGCTCGGGAAAGCCCGGTCCGTTCTCATTCTCGGACGACCAGCCGCCGACTTGAGCCGCACCGACCGCGGGAATCTCGGATACTGTACGGGTCTGCCCGGACCCTGACCTCACCCATGATCCGCAACTTCCCCCCCGCCCTCACCTTGCCGCTCGCGCTCGCGCTCGCTCTCCCGGCGGTCGCCCAGGGCGATTTCGACCTCGATAAGACGACGCCGGGCACGCTCGGCAGCAGCCAGGACCTGGCCTACAACGGCACGACGGCCAACACGCTCGCCGTGATCATGGCGTCGTTCACCGGCGGCCCGACGGCGCTGTCCGCGGTCGATCCGGCGGATCCGCGCTCCGTGCTGGTCGGCACCGAGCTGTCCGCGGCGTGGATCTTCACCCTCACGGGCGCCGGCTCGGGCAACTACTCCCTCGCGCTGCCGAACCTCGCGAGCCTCGACGACCTCGTCTTCCACTGGCAGATGCTGACGCTGCCGGTGAGCGGCCCGACGATCGTCGGCGAGATCAGCAACGACGTCGTGACCCAGACATCGCTGCCGGCCACCGGCCTGCTCGCGCGCGACTCGCTGCTCAATGCCCGCGCGTTCAGCGCCGGGTTCTTCGACCGCGACAACAACGCGGGCGCCGGCGACTTCATCGTAGCTGGCGGCGGCTCGGGCACGTTGACGAGCGCGGTCGGGCTCGCGACGACCGAGGTCTGGGACTTCCGCCGCATGGCGGTGCGACCGGGGAACGCGATGACGACGGCGCGCGCGCTGCACCTGCCGGTCCGGCTCGACGACGGCCGCGTGCTGCTGATCGGCGGCGCCGACAGCACGGGCAGCGTGCTCGACTCGTGCGAGATCTACGACCCGGCGACGGACACCTACTCCGCGACGGGTGCGATGAACACGCCGCGCATCCTGCACGCGGCGACGAGGCTGCCCGACGGCCGCGTGATGGTCACGGGCGGCACTTCGACGCTCGCCGACGTGCTGAGCGCGATCACCAACACGCTGCGGTCGACGGAGATCTACGACCCGGCGACGGGCCAGTGGAGCGGCGGGCCCGCGATCGGCGGCAACCGCCTCGCGCCCGCCCTCACGACGCTGAGCAACGGCCTCGTGATGGTCAGCGGCGGCGTCGAGGTCGGCTTCTTCTTCGGCATTCCGGTCTCGGCCATGAGCACGACTTCGGTCCAGCTCTACAACCCCGGCAGCAACAGCTGGACCAACGGTCCGAGCATGAGCCAGGGCCGCGCCGGACACCACTACAACCAGGTCACGCTCGGCGACGACCGCGTGCTCATGAGCGGCGGGATCTTCGTTCCGAGTATCACGGGCGCAGCCAACTCCGCGCCGATCAGCGGCGCCGAGGTCTACACCCCGGGCGGCACCTGGAGCGCGGTCAACATGAGCACGGCGCGCGGCCTGCACTCGGCCAGCCTGCTGCCGAACGGCAACGTCGCGGTGTGCGGCGGCGCCCAGGGCACGCTGACCGCGCCGACGTCGATCGCAGACGTCGAGATCTTCGATCCGACGACCAACACCTGGGCCGCGGCCCCGGCGCTCACGGCGCCGCGCTCGGGCCATGCGGCCTCCGTGATGCCCGACGGCACGTTGATCCTCTTCGGCGGCCAGGACGCGACGACGACGACCCCGACGATCGAGACGCTGCGCTTCTGATTCGGTGCCGGAGACTGCTTCCGATCCCAGGCGTTCTCCGGCCCGCGTCCTCTGGGCCACGCTGTGGCTCGCGCTCGCCGTGTTCCTCGTCGCCCGCGCGACGACGCGGCCGTCGACCCGCGGGGTGATCCTCGATCACCTCGAGTTCGGCCGCCGCCTGCTCGCCGGGGACGACGTCTACGGGCCGTGGAAGTCGGATCCGGACGCGCCGATCCGCCCGCTGCACGCGCCGTATCCACCGTCCTACGGCCTGCTGACGATCCCGTTCGCCGTGATCGCGGACACGCTCGGCGATCGCGCCGCGCGCTGCGCCTGGGCCATCCTCCAGGTGCTCATGGTCGCTCTGGCCGCGTACTTCATCCGGCGGCTGACCGCGGGCCGCGCGCCGCCGCGCTCCGAGAACGCCTGGCACGTGCTGTGGCTGCTCACGTTCGTGCTCGGCGCGCGGTTCATCTTCCGCGACATGCACGGCGGCGGCGGCAACCTGATCAACGTCGGGATGTGTCTGATCGCGTTCGCGATGGCCGAGCGCGGTCGAGCTGTGACGGCCGGCGCGCTGCTCGGGTTCTCGCTCGCGACCAAGCCGACGCAGGTCTGGCTGCTGCCCGTGCTGCTCGCGCTCGGGCACCACCGCACCGTCCTCTGGACCCTCGCTTCGGGCGCGCTCTGCGTCCTGCTCACCGCGGCGCTGCAGCGGCTCGAGATCGGACCGTGGCTGCGGTGGGTCGAGGGCAGCTGGGCGCTCGCGACGCAGCGCGACCCGTGGGCGGACCCGGCGCTCGAGTTCCCGCCGTTCGAGTGGATGAACCAGTCGCTGCGCTTCGGCATCGCGCGCTGGTTCGGGGACGTGCCGCCGGAGTTCGCGGCCAGGGTGCCGGGGGGCGTGCGGCCCGGCCTCGGGCTCGATGCCGCGACCGTCGGCTGGATCGCGAAGGGCACCGGCCTCGCGCTGCTCGGGCTCGTGCTGATCGTCGGTCACGTCCGCCGCCGGGCCGCGGCGGCTCGCGGCTGGGCGTTCGCCGCCGCGCTCGTCCTGTCCGTGCTGCTGAGCCCGTTGAGCTGGAAGGCGCACCACGTCGCGTTGCTGCCCGCGTTCGTCCTCATGCTGCAGGCCGTGCTGTGGCGGCGCGCCTGGTGGCTCGCTGTCCTGCTGCTCTGCTGGGCAGCCACCGTCGGGTTCCTCGGCGGCGACCTGATCGGTGACGATGTCGCCGAGTGGTTCAACAGCATCTACGTCGTGACGGCCTGGGACATCGTCCTGCTGCTGATCGCGCTCGGCTTCGGCCTCGCCGCGTCAACGCCGGGCGAGCACGACGATGCCGCGCTCGCGGGCGCGTGACGCGAGTGCGTCGGGCAACGGGAAGCGCCCGAACAAGCCGGCGAGCTCGGCTTCGATCGTCTGCGACGAACTGCGCTGACTGCGTTCGCTGAACACGAAGTAGCGCACGTCCTCCGCGGCCGCCATCGCGAAGAGCTGCGCCGTGTCGAAGTGGCGCGGCGGCGGCGGCCGCATGCCGGCGAACCACACGACGCGCGGCAGATCGCCCGTCACGCGCTCGCCGGGCCGCAGCCGACCGGCGAGAAACTCCCCCACCTCCCGTTCGGCGATGCGATCGGGATCGATCCGCCCGTTCCACGCGCCGATGCCGCCAAACACGACGCAGCCGGCGACGACGAGCGCGCGCCAGGGCCGCGGCAGGCGCGCCGCCGCCGCTCCGGCCAGCGCGATCACGGGGACGGCCGCCGAGAGGAAGAAGCGCCGCCGGACGACGAACGTGAGGATCGCGCCGGTCTGCAGCGCGATCTGCCAGAGCAGCGGCAACGCCGGGCCGCGCGTGATCCCAGAGCGTAAGCGCGGCCACAGCAGGAGCACGGGCAGCAGCGCGACGGGCCCGAAGGCCTCGAGGAACGCGCCGGGCACCGCGAGCAGGTTGCCGAACACATGGCCGCGTTGCGGCAGATCGTCGCGCAGTTCGTGGAACGCGAGGATCGGCAGCGGGTCGAAGCCGTGGCCGCACGCCTGCCGCGCCCAGCCGAGCAGCAGCACGAACGCGAGCGCCCAGACGAGCGCCGGCCACATCGTCTTCGGCTTGCTGAGCGCGAACGACAACGCGAGCAGCACGCCCTCGGGCCGGCACCAGAACGCGATGCCGGCAGCGATGCCGACCGCGTGCGAGAACCGACCGCCGCGCAGCCCGGCGGCCGTGCCGAGCGCCATGAGCAGCAGGAACACCGGCTCGCTGTAGACCTCGGCCGCGACGCGCGCGAGCAGCGAGCCCGACAAGAAGAGTAGGCCCGTGAGCCAGCCGATCTGGTGATCGCTCGGAGTCGGTGCCAACCGGCGCGCGATCGCGGCGAGCGGCGCGATCGTCAGACCGAACGCGGCGGCGTTCACGACGTTGGCGGCGCATTCGAGCTCGAGTCCGCACCGCACGACGAAACCGACGAGCAGCGGGAAGCCCGGCGGAAAGACCGTCGAAGTCGCGCCCGCCCAGTCGCCGGCCGCGAATCGCTGCGCCATCCACAGGTACGAGACGCCGTCCTCCGACGGCACGGGGCGATGCCAGGCGAGCACGAACACCCAGATCACGGCCGCGCCGGCGCACAGACCGAGCAGGGCGAGGTCGCGCCGGGGCGGTCGCTCCGGGGCTGTCGTCACGACGCGGGCGGCTCGCCCTTTCGGACCGGGTTGCGCAGGACGCCGAGCCCCTCGACCTCGACCTCCATGACGTCGCCTTCGTGCACCGCGGACACACCCTCGGGCGTTCCCATCGCGATGAGGTCCCCCGAACGCAGCGTCGTCACGCGTGACATCGCCACGAGCGCCTGCTCGATCGAGAACACCATCGCGCTCGTCCGCGCGCTCTGCCGGACCTCGCCGTTCACCCGCATCGTGACCTGCAGGTCACTGCCGTCGATCGACTCACGCGGCACGACGAACGGGCCGAACGGGCAGAACGTGTCGAGCGCTTTGGCGCGCAGCCACGGATACCTCTGCTCGCGGTCCTGCCCCTGCAGCTTGCGCGCGGTCACGTCGTTGAGCGGCGTGTAGCCGGCGACGAGCGCGAGCGCCTCGCCTGCCGCCACGTCCTTCCGACCGCGCTGCTCCGGGTCGTCGAAACCGAGCACGAGCGCGAGCTCGGCCTCGTGGTCGACGCGCGTGTCGAGCCAGTGCGGGATCACGACGGGATCACCGGGCCCGCAGAGCGAGTCCGGCAGCTTGTTGAAGAAGATCGGTTCGGGCGGCGCTTCGGCGCCGAACTCGCGCGCGTGCGCCACGTAGTTCTTCGCGAGGCAGAGGACCTTGCCAGGTCGCGGCAGCGGCTGCAGCAACCGGGCGCGCGCGATGATGTCCGCGGCGACCGGCGCGCCGCCCGCCGCGCGCACCTGCAGGTCCGCGGCCGTGAGGCCGCCGGCGATCAACAGGGCATGCGGATCGACGGGACCGAGGTCGACGTAGCGCGGCCCACCGGCAGCGGTTGGCTCGACGATGCCGAGGCGCGGTGAGCCGCCGGTCTCCGGCAGGAACCGGAACCAGGCCGGCGCGGCCGGCAGCACGAGTTCGGAGTCGGATCCTGCCGCGGTCATCGCGGGCTCAGTTGCAGCGCTCGAGCGCGACCATCGCGTAGCAGGTGCAGAGCAGCTCGAGGCTCTCCATCCAGCGGCCGTTCTTGCCGTTGACCCACGCGCCGCTCGGCTGCTGCATGCCCTCGAGCTGCTTCTTCAGCGCGCCGCGCCAGTCGACCTTCTCGTTCTTGCCGCCGTCGACCGGGATCTCGACGTGCTTCACGCCCGCGAGGTCGAGCGCCTGCGCGAGGACCATGTAGTAGTAGAACAACCCCTGGAACTTGACCTTCTCCCCGAGCGCCGGGTCCGCGCCCGGGTTCGTCGCGAGGTCCCAGTTCTGCTGGATCCACTTCACCGCGGCCTGCACGCGCGCGTCACCGGCCGGCAGCCCCGCGAGGATGTAGGCCTTGAGCAGCGCGTAGGTCATCGAGCCGTAGCTGCGCGCGATCGCCTTGCCGTCGGGCTGCACGATGTAGCCCGCGTTGCTGTTGCCCGGGTAGTAGACGGCGCCGCCGTCGTCGCCCGGGATCGCGTCGATCATCTTGCCCTCGTCCTCGGGGTCCGGAACGCGGCCGGAGAAATCGTTGTGCGACTTCAGGTTCTGCGTGCGCTGCAGGAAGATCACCGCCTTGCTGAACGCCTCGTGGTTCTCGTCGAGGCCGGTCTCCTTGAGCGCCTGCAGCGAGAAGTGCAGGTTGCTCAGATCGCCGCGCTGGCTGTTGCCGTAGCCGATCGAGCCGTAGTCGCGATCGCTCTCGCGATAGCCCGTCGCCTCGATGTTCTGGAACGCGAGGATCGACTTCTGCGCCTTCTCGAGCACGGGCGCGAGGCTCGGGTCAGAGACCCGCGTGAGCGCGGCGACCGCGACGCACGTCGTGTAGTTGGGCACCTGGCGCCCGAACGTGCCGTCCTCGTTCTGCTGCGTGAGCAGCCACTTCACGCCCTGATCGATGATCTTCTGCTCCGCACCGGTCCGCATGCCCTCGGGCTTGGTCTGCAGCGCGAGCAGGAAGAACCCCGTGAGCCCGGGCTCCGGCACCTTCTGCCCCTGGTAGTCGATGTAGACGACGCCGTCCTCGTGCTGCGTCAGCAACCAGTCGAACGCCTGCTGCTGCGACTTGGTGAACACGTTCTTGCCGCCCGCCTTCGGGTCCTGCAACGAGTCGAGGCGCCGGTTGGCCGTCTGCATCGCCGCGAGCGCCGCGAGAGTGTCCGCGGCCGCATCGCGATCCATGGCGGCACCCTGCTCGACGTGCATCTTCGCGAGCTTGACCCAGTCCTGGCCGAGGTGCTGCGGGAACACGTCCGCGCGGACCTTGCCGATCACGCGATCGACGAGGTCGGCGAACGTCGAGGGCCGGGCATCGGCGTTCCGCTCGAGCCACTTCTCGGCCTGCGCGATCTCCTCGGGGAACGCGGCGCCGTCCATCACCTTCAGCGCCTCGATCGCCCACCCGGTCGCCGCGACGTCGCCGAAGCTGCCGTCGGCCTGGCGGTGCCGGATCAGATACTCGATCGAGGGCCGGACGACGGGGCCGTCACCGCGGTGGTAGCGGCGATGGCAGTGGCCCATCGCGGCCAGCACCTTGGCCGTGTGTTCGACGTCCGTGCCGAGCACGCCGTCCACCGCGGCGTTGCGCACCGCGCGGACGAGGTCGTCGACGTCGTACTTGAAGATCGTGCCGGTCTTCCGCACGGCCTTCTGGGCGGTCTTCTGACCGGGCGCGCTGGCGTCGGCCTGGGCATACGCCGAAGCCGTGGCGGTCGCCGAGGCCGGGGCGGGAAGAACGAAGGAGACGGCCAGCAGGCTGGCCGCGGCGCGAATGAAGTGCATTCTGCAGTCGGGGGTCGGGGTCCGTGAGCTCGGTCCGGGGTCAGGGAGGCCCCGGGGAAACGGATCAGTACGAGAACGATAAACCGGCCTCCGCTAGGGCCAAACGGAAACGGCGGGGCGAGGTTCAGGCCCGCCGTGGCGCCCGCGCCAGCCGGGGCTATCCTTCTGCACCCGATGTTCCGGAACCGCTCCGTTTCACTCGTCATCCCCGCCTACAACGAGGAGGAGACGATCGGGCGCGTGGTCGAGGAATTCCGCGGCCAGCCCCACCTCGACGAGATCGTCGTCGTGGACAACAACTGCCGCGACCGGACCGCCGAGATCGCCGCCGCCGAGGGCGCGCGCGTCGTGAGCGAGGAGACGCCCGGTTACGGCTCGGCGCTGATGGCCGGAATGCGCGCTGCCAAGGGCGACATCTTCGTTCTCGTCGAGGCCGACGGCAGCTTCCGTGCGCGCGACGTCGAGAAGATGCTCTGCTACCTCGACGACGCGGACATGGTCATGGGCACCCGGACGACCCGCCAGATGGTCGAGCAGGGCGCCAACATGCGCTCGTTCCTGCGCTGGGGGAACGTGTTCATGGCGAAGTTCCTGCAACTATGCTGGCTGCGGCCGGCCGAACCGCGGTTCACCGACGTCGGCTGCACCTACCGGGCGCTGACGCGGACGACCTTCGAGAAGATCGCGCCGCGCCTCCGAGAACCCGGCCCGGCATTCTCGCCCGAGATGATGTGCGCCGCGCTGCAGGAGCGCTGCCGCGTCATCGAGATCCCCGTCACCTACTCGCCGCGCGTCGGCGGCGAGAGCAAGCACAGCGACACGTTCATGCGGCAGGCCAAGACGGCCCTGATGATGTTCCGGACGATCTGCCGCAAGCGCTTCCTCGAACGCGGCGCGAAGATCCCGAAGGACCACCTCGCGGCGGAGGCCGAGTAGATGCAGTCGCCCAAGACCGCACCGCCACCGAGCCAGGCCCTGCAGAACGCGGAGTCGATCGACCGCTGCCAGGTCTGCGGCAGCGCCGAGCGCGAACTCAAGTTCGCCGAACCGCCGTTTCTGGTCGTCACCTGCAAGGACTGCGGCCTCGTCTACGTCACGCCGCGGCTCGTCGGCGACGACCTCGTCGCGGTCTACGACGAAGGCTACTGGAAGAGCCAGAACCCGAAGGAGCGCGGCTACGCCGACTACGCCAGCGAATCGGCGCTCTACCTCAAGACGTTCCAGAAGCGCACGGCGCTCGTCGACCGCTGGCTGCGGCCGGGCTCGCGCATCCTCGACGTCGGCTGCGCGGCCGGCTACTTCCTGCGCGTGATGCACGAGCGCGGCCACGACGTGCACGGCGTCGAGCTGTCCGAGGCGATCGCCAAGGAGGCCACGGCGGCGCTCGGCGAGGACCGCATCCACGTCGGCACGCTCGACGACGCGGTGACCGCGATGAACTACGAGCCCGGCTCGTTCGACCTCGTGACGCTGTGGGACGTGATCGAGCACGTGCCGGAGCCGCAGTCCGTGCTGCACAAGCTGCGCGAGCTCGTCAAACCGGACGGCCACCTGCTGCTCGAGACGCAGAACGTCGCCTCGCGCTGGGCCCGGCTGCTCGGCAGGCGCTGGCACCACTACAAGCACCACGAGCACCTGTTCCACTTCACGCCCGCGACGATCTCGCGGCTGCTGCGCGACTGCGGGTTCGAACCCGTGGACATCGGCGCCTCGTATGCGGGCAAGTACGTCTCGTTCGCGTTCCTCGCCGAACGCGCCGGCAAGCTCGGCCGCATCCCGGGGCTGCTCGCGAAGCCGCTCGGGCTGCTGCGCAACTGGAACCTCTACGTCAATCCGCGCGACGAGATCATCGTCGTGGCCAAACCGGTCTGAGCCCGGATCGTCGCCCGCCGGAGAGCATGGATCGCGTCGCCTACGAGACCTTCAAGGAACTGGAGCACTCGCACTTCTGGTTCGTGAGCCGGCGGCGCATCTTCTTCGACCAGCTCGATCGGCTGCTGCCCGAACGAACGGACGGCAAGCGCCGCCGGGTTCTCGAGATCGGGTGCGGTGCCGGCGGCATGCTCGGCCCGCTGTCGCGCTACGGCGACATCGCCGGGCTCGACATCGATCACGAGTACGTCGGCGTCTGCAAGGAACGCGGCTTTCAGAACGTGCTCTGCGGCTCTGGCTACGAGCTGCCGTTCCAGGACGACACGTTCGACCTCGTCTGCCTGTTCGACACGATCGAGCACATCCCCGACGACGAACAGGCGCTGCGCGAAGTGCGGCGCGTGCTCGAGCCGGGCGGCGCCGTCTTCGTGTCCGTGCCGGCCTACCAGTGGCTGTGGTCGCAGAACGACCGCACGGCGCATCACTTCCGGCGCTACACCGCGACCCGCCTCAAGCGGGTGATGCGCGCGGCCGGCCTGCCGCCGCTGCGCGTGAGCTACTTCAACACGCTGCTGCTGCCGCTGATCATCCCGTCGGTGCTCTGGCAGAAGCTCATGGACAGGCTCGGCCGCCTGCCCGCCGGCTACAACAACATGAGCGTCGAGCTTTCGCCGTGGCTCAATCGCGTGTTCACCGCGATCATGTCGAGCGAACGCGTGCCACTCCGCTGGCTCCGCTTCCCGCTCGGCCACTCGCTGTTCGCCCTCGGCCGCCCCCAATAGGGCTGGCGGTACCGAACCCGCTTCGAATCCGCCACCTGCCACACGGCGGCACGGCAGGTGGGAACCGGGGTTGCGGAATCGGACGGGTGGCGGATTCGAAGCGCCGGGTGGCCCTGGGGGTCTCCCCCCAGGGCTCCCACAGATCCGGACGTGCGCGGCTAACGCATCCGGCTCGTCAGCGACAAGGGCTCGCTGCGTAGACCGACCGGGTCAGCCGGGGCGGAGGAAGCGGGTATGCACGCAGCAGTTGCTCGAAGCGGGCCCACGACATGTAGGCCGCCCGCGAGCGCCGGCTCAGCCACCGATGCCAGATGCGACGGGCCTCGTACCATACGCGACGTAACGCAGCAGAGTTGCCGGTCACGCCGAAGTAGAGGTAGTGCCCCCGTAGCTTCGAGCACAGGGTGGAGTACTGGACGCGGACCTTGTCGTGCCGATTGCGACGGCACCAATCCCGTAGCCCAGTCAGGGTACGGGTCACGACGTGTCGTGTGGTGCGCCGCTGCACGGTCCATCGGCCGCGCCGGGAGCGTGACCAGTGATGGGTGAAGCCCAGGAAGTCGAAAGTGCCGCTCCCCGCCGCGCCGTCTTCGGGCGGTTGGAAGCGGACTAACCGGGTCTTGTCCGGATGCAGTGTGAGGCCGAAGCGCCCGAGCCTTTGGGCCAGGATCGACGACATCGCACGTGCATCGGCTTCGACGGCAAACAGGATCACGAAGTCGTCCGCATAGCGGACCAACTCCGCGCGACCGGCAAGCCTCGGCTTGACTTCCTCGACAAACCAACGGTCCAGCACTGCGTGCAAATAGATGTTCGCCAGCAGCGGCGAAATCACGCCTCCTTGTGGGGTGCCTTTGCGAGAGCGATGCAGCGCACCGTCCTCCTGCACCCCCGCCTTCAGCCACTTGTCGATCAGTCGACGGAACACTCCGTCGCGCACCCGCTGGTCGAGGATCGCTCGCAGATGGGTCGGCTCCAGGTTGTCGAAGAAACCTTGGATGTCGACTTCCAACAGCCAGCCGCCACCCATCGACATCGCATGCTTCCAAAGCGATTCCAGTGCCGTGTGCGGCGAGCGACCGGGACGGAAGCCGTGCGAGCAGTCCAAGAAGTCCTGCTCATATACCGCCTCCATCACTTGCGTCACCGCCCGCTGCAAGACCTTGTCCTCCAGCGTCGGCACTCCGATTGGACGCGTGCCACCCTTCCCTTTCGGGATGTGCACGCGCCGGACCGGTGGTGCGCGATAGCGCCCTGACTTCGCGCGTTCGTGCAGGTCCGCGAGGTTGCCCTCGAGATCCTGCTCGTAGTCGCGAGCCGTGACGCCGTCGACACCAGGAGCTTTGGACTTCTGCGTGCGGCGATACGCCTCCCGCAGAAGCGCGATGTCCATGTGGTGTGCCAGTGTGGTCAGGACCAGGTCTGGTCGCTGCCTCGCCAGCTCCGCTACCCGCCGGAGTTTCGTGGAGACCTGCTCGGAGCCCGTCGTCTCCGTGGTCGGTCCGTCCAGCGGTTCCTTGTCGCCGGTGACGCCCTTCCCTCCGCCGGGTCCCCGTGGGGCGGGTTCCCCGGACTCTTTGGTACTATGACGCACTCCGACTCCCTCGTTGGCGTCCCGCGTCGCTTCGTTTCCTTCGCTCGGCGGTACCGGCCGTGTGTCCGGATTCCTTGACGGCACCGACGCGGACACGACGTCGCGGCCCTGGAGAGTTGGTTTCCGGGCCCCAGCCGGAGTTGACGATCGGACCAATCGAGGGGATCCCAGGTTCCTGGGGAGTCCGATGGATGCGTGCGGTCGTTCTCAGGACCCCGGAGAGACTTCCGGGCCAAGCCGGTTGCGGCCCTTCCATGTTGCCTTCCGATGAACCCACCACGTCGGCTCTCTCGCTGTCGGTACTTTCGGGGCTCAGTCGCGCCGCCCACATCCTCGCTGTCTACGCTTCGCAGCGGCGGTTACCCGGTCGCCACGCAAGACTCGCTTCCGGCTGGTGGCTAGCCTTCGCCGGGCGGGTTTCGTCACCCGCGGGACTCCAATACGGGGTTCTCATTCCTGTCAGGTCATGATTTCTCCCGTCCAGGCTTCGCCTGGCGCAAGGGTTCGGTACCGCCACCACGCCGCGCTCAGCCGTCGCTCGGTTCGGCCTGCTTGCCGACCGGGCGCTCGACGGCGTAGCGCTCTTCGAGGGCCGGCAGGGTGAACGCCTGGCTCTGGGCCGTGTAGGCGCGCTCCGAGGCGTAGCTGTCGAACGCGGAGAAGCCGCTCGCGGCGCCCTTCTTGGCGCGAACGAATTCGGCGCGCCGGACGTCGGACGGCTCGAGCGGCATCACGCCCGTGACGACCGCGCAGTGCAGCCGGCGTTCGGCGGTGTCCTCGACGAGGCCGGTCGAATCCCCGTCCTCGAGCTCGGCGTGCGAGCGGTAGAGGAAGACGGCCG
Organism: Planctomycetota bacterium; assembly: GCA_965228735.1. GTDB lineage: Bacteria > Planctomycetota > UBA1135 > UBA1135 > UBA2386 > JAGQRA01. The sequence continues at coordinate 6,741,232 of OZ245838.1, read as the reverse complement.
TCTTGTCGTACTTCTTGTCGAAGCGCGGACTGCGCGCGACGTCGCGCGGCAACGGCCCGATCTCCTGCACCACGAAGCCGGCTTCGGCGGCGGCCTCGTCGAGCACGGCGGCGTGGAACTCCTGCGCGGCCTCGGCGATCTCGCTGTCGATCTCGTCACCGACCGCGGTGCCGAACTCCTCGCGCTTCGATTCGGCCATGCCGAGCTCGGCCTCGAGGCGGGCGAGCTCCTTGAGCCAGTCCTGGTGCGCGATCGTGCCCTCGCGAGCCTTCGCGATCACGTCCTTGGCGTGCTCGATGTCGGCTTCGATCTCGGTCTTCCACTCGGTGAACCGCTCCTCGATGCGAGTCTCGCGCTGACCTTCGATCTCCGCGACCCTGTCGGGCATCTTGGCCTTGGCGAGCCGCAACAGCGCAGCCTCGAAGGCCGCCTTCTTCTCCTCCGCCTGCTCCTTGGCCTTCTCCTTGTAGTAGGCCCCGGCGAGCAGCGGCTCGAGCTCCTCGCGCGGCTTGAGCGGCTCGAGCAGCAGGTCCGTCGCGCGGTAGAGGAACGACGCCTTGTCCGTGTTGGCCGGGCTCGTCCCGAGCTGGCCGACCTTGCGCAGATAGGTCGCGACCACCGCCTGCTCCCAGGTGCCGAGCCCGAGCTCCTCGGAGTCGAGGTCCTTGAGCGCCTCGGCATCGCGCCGCGGCTCGACCTTCTTCGTGACGGCGCCCTTCTTCAGGCCGTTCTCGTCGCTCGCGAGCTCCGTGAACGCGGCGAAGAAGTCGAACGCGGCGATCTTCTGGTCGCGCGCTTCCTCGGCGGCCTTGCGGTTGTTGTCGGCCTGCGTCTTGGCGAGCTCGGCGTCCGCGAGTTCCTTCTTGAGGTCCTCGTTGTCGGGATCCGCTTCGAGCTTGGCCTTCGCCTCCGTGACGGCGTTCGCCGCGGCGAACGCGTCCTCGTTGGCCTGCCGGAACGCGTCGTCCTCGGCCTTCGTGAACTCGGCCTGCTTCTCGCGGATGTCGGCCGACATCTGCACGAGCACCTCCTGGGCCTCGCGCTGCTTCGTCAGCTCCTCCGCGACGCCCTCGTCCTCGAGCGCGCGGTAAGTCTCGTCCTCCTGCTTGAAGCGCTCGCGGTTGGTGTTGTAGAGCCGGGTCAGCTCCTCCTCCGCGATCTCGAACTCGGCGAGGTATTTGTCCTCCCACTGCGTCCGATCGAAGTCGGCGAGCAGGAGCCCGGCGATCTCGAGCGCGACCTCGTTGCCGCCGAGGACATCCATCTGGCGCTTCTCGAGCGTGGTCTTCTCCTCGACCCAGGCCGTGAGATCCTCGTAGCTCGCGTTGCCGGCCGCTTCGAGCTCTTCGGCGAGCTTGGCCTCGTCGAACGTCGCGACCTTGAACTTGACCTTCTCGCGGTCGCCGAGCACGTCCTCGAGCACGCTCGCGTCCGAGCTGTCGAGCGCCAGCGTCTGCAGGTGGATCAGCGTGCCGATGCGCATCGCCTCGCCCACGATGTTGCGGAACGCGGCGAGCGAGTTGAAGCCCGCCTGGGCCGCGAGCGCCGTCTCCGACGTCATCTGGCCGGCGCTCTGCTTCAGGCGCGTCGCGATCGCCTTGTCGACCTCGGCGAACGAGATGCCGAGCCCTTCGGTGATCGCCGCGCGGCGCAGGATCGCGTAGACCTCGGTCGCTTCCGAACGGCCGTTGTCCCCGGTGCTGATGATCGGCAGCACGAAGCTCAGCGCCCCGGGCCGGTTCGCGATCTGCTCGCCGACCTGGTAGTCCATCGCCTCCAGCTTGACCTCTTCGCCGCCCACCGTGATGGCCGGGCGCTCGACGTGCGGCGCGAACCAATCGTTGATCAGGGCGAGCATCGGGCCACTCACCGAGAAGAACACGAGCACGAACATGCCGACCGTGTAGAGCAGCAGCTTCTGGTTGCGGCGGAACCAGCCATACACACCCGTTTGTTCGTCGACGATCGGGTCTTGCTGCGGGCCTTCGGGCTCGGTCGCGGTCTTCGTTTCAGGAGTGGTGCTGGACATCTTGCCTATGCGTGGGTGAGCCGGAACAGGATAGCCGGCGCGCGTCTTCAGGACTCGGTTTCGCCGCCAATTGCCCGGCCTCGGGCGGACTCGTCATCTGCGGACCCGACGACCGGCTCTCCGGCGACCGGCGCGCCGTCCGCCAGCGGGATCGCCTCGGACGACAGCAGGATCGGGATGCCGTCGCGGATCGGGTAGAAGGCGGCGCCGTCGGTCGGCACGAGGCCACCGTCGACCCGCCCTTCGACCACGGCCCCCGCGCGATTGCGGGCGGTTCCACCATCGATCGCCGCGTTCACGGCGTCGAGCTCCGCCGCCTCTGCGGCACGCAGCGGCGCACGCGTCGCCGGGCAGACGAGCAGGCGCAGGAACTCCGGATCGATCATGATGATAGGAACGGCAGGCCGCGGACGGCGAACGCTCACGACTGGTAGGGGCGGAAGGGCTCGAACCTTCGACCTACGGCTTAAAAGGCCGCTGCTCTACCGACTGAGCTACGCCCCCGTGGCCACAATTGGGGGAAGCATCGAAGCGCGCCGGTGCCCGCGACGCAACGGGCCTTCTGAGATTCCGGCGGCAGAACGACTGCGCAACCGGGGATTTCGGCCCAGCGCGCCGCCGAACAAGGGCCGTTCCTAGGAATCCGGCCAGCCCGGAGCGCCGACCCGGAGCGCACACCCGGACGGCACGCCGGGGATCGGAGCCGATCGGCGCCCGGTTCTTCCCGGTCGTCCTTCCCGGCCTTGCGTCCTGGCCGGGACGCCGTCGCCGCTACTCCTCGAGGATCTCCTTGCTCTTGCTCTCGAGCATCTCGTCCATCTTCTTGTCGGCCGACTTCAGGGCCTTGTCGATCTCGTCGTGGGCCTTCTTGAGCTGGTCCTCGGTCAGGCCGCCGTCCTTCTTGAGCTGGTCGGCGTGCTTGTTCGCATCGCGCCGCTCGTTGCGCAGCGCGACCCGGTTCTGCTCGACGATCTCCTTGACCTTGTGGACGAGCTTCTGGCGCTGCTCACCCGACAGCGGCGGCATGATGAGCCGCAGCACCTTGCCGTCGGACTGCGGCGTCAGGCCGAGGTCCGACTTGAGGATCGCGCGCTCGATCTCCTTCATCACCGGCGGCGAGGCATCGAACGGCTTGATCATCAGCTGCCGCGCCTCCGGCACCGACACGTGCGCCACCTGCTGCAGCGGCGTCATCGCGCCGTAGTAGTCGACGCGAACCGTGTCGAGCAACGTCGGCGAAGCGCGCCCGGTGCGAATGCTCCCGAGCTGCTCGCGCAGGTGCTGGACCGTCTTCTGGGTCTTCTCTTCGAGTTCGAGAAGGATCTCGGCGTAGGGTTCCATGGCGTGCCCCGCATCCTATCGCGGCACGGAAAGCCAAGGAACTGCGGTCCCGGGTATCCGCGCAGTAGCGCCCGTACGGTACCTGGTTCGATCTGCAAGGCCGCCGCGCTGAGGCGCGGCGGCCTTGCAGATCGAACCAGGTACCGTACGGGCGCTACTGCGGCATGAGGACCCAGGTGCCGATCGAGTCGCCGCGCACCGCGCGCTCCATGTTGCCCTCGACGAACATGTCGAACACCATGATCGGCATGCCGTTCTCCATGCAGAGGGTGAACGCCGTGCGATCCATGACCTTGAGGTCCTGCTGCAGCGCATCCTGGAACGTGAGGCGCTCGAAGCGCTTGGCGTTCGGGTCGACGTTGGGATCGGCGCTGTAGACGCCGTCGACCTTGGTCGCCTTGAAGATCGCATCGGCGCCGAGCTCGGTCGCGCGCAGCGCCGCGGCCGTGTCCGTCGTGAAGTACGGATTGCCCGTGCCGCCCGCGAGGATCACGGCGCGGCCCTTCTCGAGGTGGCGCACCACGCGGCGGCGGATGTAGGGCTCCATCAGCGTCTTCATCTCGACCGCGCTCGCCGAACGCGTCTCGACGCCCTCGCGCTCGAGGCCGTCCTGCAGCGCGAGCGCGTTGATCGCCGTCGCGAGCATGCCCATCTGGTCGGCCGTCGCGCGGTTGGTGCCCTGCTTGGCGAACTCGGCGCCGCGGAGCAGATTGCCGCCGCCGACGACGACCGCGACCTCGACGCCGAGCCGCTGTACGCCCGCGATCTGCCGGGCGACCTGCGCCACGACCGGGGGCGAGACCCCGCCGCCCTCGTCACCGAGGCTCTCCCCGCTGAGCTTGAGGAGGATGCGCTTCAGGGTGCGCGGCGGCGAGACGGTCGTGGAGGACGCGGCAGCCACGATCAGCTCTCGATCGGAGAGCCGAGGTCCATGCGCACGAAGCGTCGGATCTTGATGTTCTCGCCGATCTTGCCGACGAGCTCCTGGCGGACCTGCTCGACCCGGCGCGAATCGTTCTGATCCAGCGGGTTCACGTAGCCGACCTCGGTGAGGCACTTGTCCTCGAAGAACTTCCGCATGCGGCCCTCGACGGCCTTCTCGACGACCTCTTCGGGCTTGCCCTGCATCGTCTCGCGCGTCTGCTCGAGCACGAACGCGCGCTCCTTCTCGACCGCGGCCGGGTCGACCGCTTCGCGATCGAGGTACTCGGGGTTGTAGGCGACGACCGTGAGGCACAGGCCCTTGCCGAACGCGTTGAACTCCTCGTTCATCGCGACGAAGTCGGTCTCACAGACGACCTCGACGATCACCGCGATCTTGCCATTGTGGTGGACGTAGCTGAACAGCTTGCCCTCGTTGACCTCGCGGTCCGAGGCCTTCGCGGCGGAGGCCATGCCCTTCTTGCGGAGCACGTCCTTGGCCTTGTCCATGTCGCCGCCGGTCTCCTTGAGGGCGGCTTTGCAGTCCATCATCGGGGCGCCGGTCATCTGGCGCAGCTTCATCACGGTCTTGGCGTCGATATTGGTCATCGCACTCGTAGTTGCAGTTCGGGTCAGGGTTGAATCATGGCTGGACGCCGACCTGCCGGTGCGATTACCGGCCGGTCGACGCGCCCGCGCGCTGGCGCGGGCGATTGCACGGTGCCGCAGGAACGAGCGGCGCTGGCCGTGCGTCTTGTCCTAACTTCGATCAGTCCGGCTTCGACTCGTCCGGCTTCGGCGCATCGGCGGCCGGGGCCTCCGGAGCGGGAGCATCGGGAGCCGGAGCCGGCGCGGGCGCATCCGCCGCCGGAGCATCGGCCGCCGGAGCAGCGGCAGGCGGAGCCTCGGCAGCCGGAGCCGCCGCGGCGTCGCCGCCAGCCGCCCCCTCGGGCGTGCCGGCCGGCAGCACCTCGGGTGCCGTCGGCGAACCCGACTCGGGCTTGTCCTTGCCGATCGACACCGAGTCGGCATGACCGCCGGCGAAGCGACCGCCACCGGGGCCACCACGACGACCGCCGCCGCCGAAGCGACCGCCACCACCGCCGCGACCGCCGCGGCCGTCGCGCCCTTGGGAGGCGCGACCCGGGATCTGCTTGCTGCGCACGTCTTCGGACGCGGCCTTCTGCGCGTCGCGCAGCGTGGCCTCGTCGCACGAGGCGTGGCCTTCGGCGATCGCATCCGCGAGGCGCGCGAGCACGAGCTGCACGGAGCTCATCGCGTCGTCGTTCGCCGGGATCACGATGTCGGCCAGGGTCGGGTCACAATCCGTATCGAGCACGCAGATGACGGGCACGTTCATCCGCTTGGCCTCGCGCATCGCGTTCTCCTCGCGGCGCGGGTCGACGACGATGAGCGCCGCCGGCAGGCCGTGGAGGTCGCGGACGCCTTCGAGGTTGCGAGCGATGCGCTTCATCTCGCGGCGCATCGTCGACTGGTCCTTCTTCTTGTACTTCTCCATCGCCCCGGTCGACTCGAGGTTCTCGAGCTCGACCAGCCGCGCCAGGCGCTCGCGCACCGTCGAGAAGTTGGTCAGCGTGCCGCCGATCCAGCGCTCCGTCACGCACGGCATGCCGCAGCGCTTGGACTCGCTCTCGACGACGGGCCGGATCTGCCGCTTGGTGCCGAGGAACATGATCTGCGCGCCCGTAGCCGCCAGCTGGCGCAGGAAGTGCGTCGCCACGTACATCCCGCGGATCGTCTCCTCGAGATTGATCACGTGGATCTTGTGCCGCTTGCCGTGGATGTACGGCTTCATCTTGGGGTTCCAGCGGCTGGCCTGGTGGCCGTAATGGACCCCGGCGTCGATCAATTCCTGTGCTGTGACTAGCGGCACTTGCGAACGGCTCCTGGCCGCCGGACCACGCCGGCGACGACAAATCGATTCAATTGGCTACCCAGAACGGGGCCCTTCTGTCGCCCGAATCGGTGACAGATGGGGCGAAGCAGTCTAGTGAGCGAAGCAGGCCGGTCAAGGTCGATCTGGAACCCCGACCGGCCGATCGCTAGCGTTTTGGATCACCCCCGCCGAGTCGAATGTCGCGGTCGTTCCGGTCAGGACGGCGCGGCGCCGGACGCGGCGGATCGGGCGGAGCCATGGGCCAGAGGGCGGACGGGGGTCGCGGACCCCGACCGACGAATTCTTTCCGCGGGCGCGAAAAGCGAGAGATTTTGCACCGACCGCCGCTTCCTACCCACATGCCGATACCGGTGCGGGACGAGACCGCGCACAATGAGGCCATGACCGAGGGGCACGTTTCGAAGAACCCGGACGACCGCGATCCGTCGCGGCCGGATCCGAAGGCGCCGAAGCCTTCCGATCCGACGACGACGGACCCCGGGGCGTCGCGCCAGAGCCGCCAGAGCGCGGCCGGCCACGGGTCCGGCGAAGCCGAAACGCCCCGGTCCGGCCGGATTCTCGTGATGAATCATGGCGGCGACCAGCTGCAGGGCCTCTGCGACGCGCTGACCCGCGTCGGCCACTCGGTGCAGATCGGGGAGTCCCTGGCCCACAGCCACCGCCTCGTACAGGACGAACGACCAGACCTCGTGATCCTCAACCCGCTCGTGCTGTGCTCGGGCGGCGTGGAGCTCGAGCTGATCGAGACCCTGCAGCGCGAGGACGACCCGATCCCGCTGATCCTGATCGTCGACGACCTCGAGGCGCTCGCGGACGCGCGGCAGATGCGCATCCCGTTCCGCGACTTCCTGCTCGAGCCGTTCTCCCCCGCCGAGTGCGTGCACCGGCTCGAGCTCGCGCTCGCCAACCGCAGTCGCTTCCGCGGTCTGCGGTCGCGCGCCCGCATGCTCGAGGACCAGGTCAGCATCGACTTCAAGACGGGGCTGACGTCGGATCGCTACTTCCGGCGCATTCTCGAGCTCGAGTGGAAGCGCGCGCAACGGCACCACAACCCGCTCTCGCTGCTGCTCATCGACGTCGACGACTTCAAGAGCATCAACGACTCGACGGAGTACGAGTTCGGTGACGAGGTGCTGCGCCGCATCGCGTCCTCGCTCAAGGACAACATCCGCGAGACCGACTTCGCGGCACGCTTCGGCGGCGACGAGTTCTGTGTCTTGTTGCCGCAGACGAGCCCGGCCGAGGCCGTGCAGACCGCGCTGCGCATCTGCGATCGCATCGCGAGCACGGTCGTGCAGAGCGGCGACTACGAACGTCGCGCGACGGTGTCGATCGGCATCGACAGCTACGACGGCCGGACGGCGAGCAACCTCGACACCCTGCGACGCAACGCCAACCGCGCGCTGCAGGACAGCAAGCGCCGGGGCAAGAACCAGGTCTGGCTCTACAGCGAGGGCCACGCGGACGCCGCCGCCGCGGATCGACCGCAGGCCAGCCGCAAGCCGAACGAGAAGGCGGCGGAGGGCCCGCGCCCGGGCGAAGCCTCGCCGACCCCACCCGGCCCGACGACCTCGGAAGCGTCCGAGTGACGCGCGCGCCGCACGTCGCCGTTCGCGCCGTCGAGGTCGCCACGGTCGACTGCCGGATGCGCCTCCCGTTCCGTTTCGGGGGCGTGACGGTGACCGAGGCACCGCTCCTGCACGTCGCAGCGACGCTCGCAGTCGACGGCCGCAAGACCGCGATCGGCATGGCCGCGGATCTGCTCGTGCCGCGGTGGTTCCGCAAAGACGTCGACCGGGATCACGACGGCGACCAGCGCGCGCTCTGCGATGCCGTCAATGTTGGAGCCGAGTGCTTCCGTGCGATGCCGGCGAACACCGTGTTCGAGACTTGGCGGCAGGTGCAGCACGAGCGCGTCGAGCGCGAAGCGCCCACGGTGCCCGACCTGCTCGAGCGCGGCTTCGGCATCGCGCTCGTCGAACGCGCGATGCTCGATGCCGTCTGCCGCGCCCACGAACTCGACTTCGCCACAGCCCTGACGAGCGGCGTGTTCGGGCGCGCCTTCGAGGACCGCGGCGCGCACCCGCGTCGCATCGAGGTGCGGCACACCGTTGGCCGCCTCGACCCGCTGCGCAGCCGTGAGATCCCGGCAGCCGTTCGACTGCACGACGGCCAGCCCGAAGCGCTCGACGAGGTGCTGCAACAGCACGGCGTGCGCTGGCTCAAGGTCAAGATCGGTGCTGGCGCGACCGCCGACGTCGCGCGCCTCGAAGCGATCGCCGAGCTGCTCCACGAGCTCGGACTCGACGCCGTGCGGCTCACCCTCGACGGCAACGAGCAGTATCCGGACATCGCGGAGCTCGACCGCTTCTGGCGCGGACTCGCCGCGAGCCCCACGGGCCGCGAACTGCTGCCGCGCATCGCGTGGATCGAACAGCCGCTGCCGCGCCACGCGTCGCTGCAGCGACCGTCCGAGTCGGACTGGCCGCGCGCGCGCCCGCTGCTTCTCGACGAAGCCGACGCCCAGCGCCGCACGTTCCGCGAGAGCGACTACGACGGCGTGTCGGTCAAGAACTGCAAGGGCGTGTTCCGCGCGCTGCTGAGCGGCGAGTTCTGCGCCGATCACCACGGGCGGTTCCAGAGCTCGGAGGACCTGACGAACCAGCCGGTGCTCAGCGTGCAGCAGGACCTCGTCACGGCCGCCGTGCTCGGACTCCCCCATGCCGAACGCAACGGCCACCACTACGTCGGCGGCCTCGACCACCTGCCGGCGCCGGTCGTCGAACGCACGCTCGCAGCGCACCCGGATCTCTACGAACGCTCGCCCAGCGGCAGCGCCCGGCTCCGCATCGAGAACGGCGAGGTGCGATTCGACTCGCTGTTCGGCGCGGGCTACGGCGCCGCGCAGGCGGTCACCGACGCACTGCGCGAGTCGCTCGACTGGCAGCCGGTCTGACGATCGTCATCACGCCACCGGCAGCCGGATCTCGACGCGGAAGCCCTGCTCCGGGGCGCTGTCGACGGTCATCGTGCCGCCGTGGTTCTGCACGATCGAGAAGCTGATGAACATGCCGAGGCCGCTCGCGTCGGGGCGTTCCTTCTCGGTGAAGAACGGGTCGAACACGCGATCGAGCAGGGCCTGGTCCATGCCGGGGCCGTCGTCCTCGACGCGGAGCTGCACCATCCCCTCGCCCGTCGATTCGGCCCGCACCGTGATCCGGCCGCCGGCGCCGCGTTGCTCGAGCGCGTCGAGTGAGTTGAGCAACAGGTTCAGCACGACCTGCTGGATCTCGTGCGCGTCGCCGCGCAGGGCAGGCAGGCTCGCCGGGACGTCGACGTCGAGCGCGACCGCCGCCGACTTCTGCCGGTGCTCGACGAGCGCGACCGCCTGCTCGACCGCCTGGGCAAGCGCGAACTCGGCAGCCTGGCCCTCCTTCGGCGAGAAGTCGAGCAGTCGGCGCGCGGTGCGACCGACCCGCTGCAGGCCGTCCTGCACGAGGCGCAGGTAGGTGCGCTGCTTGTCGGTCAGGTCCTCGGCGGCGAGCAGCCGCTGGACGGCGTTCTGCATACCGCCGATCGGGTTGTTGATCTCGTGCGCGACACCGGCCGCCAGCGTGCCGATGCTCGCGAGGCGCGAGCTCATCACGAGCGCGCGCTCCTTCTGCTTGGCCTCGGCGACGGCCTCCTGCACCGCCCGTTCGAGCGTCGCGGTGTGGTCCTCGACCTTGCCGGCCATGTGGTTGAATGCGGTAACGACGGGCGCGAACTCGGCGCCGGGCAGGTTCGTCGGCAGCCGCGCGCCGTAGCGCCCGCTCGCGACGTCGGACGCGGCCGCGTGGAGCTGCTCGAGCGGACGCCCGACAGTACGACGGATCCCGACGAACAGCGCGGCTCCGAACAGCAGGACGCCGATCGAGAGCGCGACGAGACTGCCCCAGAACGGCAGCGCCGACGGCAGCGCGGCCGACTTCGGGCGGAACCACACGAAGCCGACGACCTCCTCGACGCCGGCCTTCTTCTGCCGCACGGCGAAACACGTGCCGCCCGCGACCGGCACCGTGCCGTTGACCTCGGCCGCGCGATTCATCGCGGCGACGATCGTCGCATGCGGGAACGCGTCGGGGTCGCGGTGCACCGCGCCGCCCGGGTTGAGGTAGACGCGCCCGTGCGGCGGCCGACCGCTCGTCACGATCACGTCCGCGAACTCGCTGCGGATCGTGGTGTTGCTGATCAGGCTGCGGACCTGCAGCGCCTCGGCACTGTCGTCGCTCAGCGACTCGGGCGAATACACGCGCGCCAGCTCGCGACCGGAGTCGAAGACCGAGTTGATGAAGTTGGTGCGCTCGCGCTGGAACCAGGCCTGCTGGTTGCTGTGGACGATGACCTGGACGCCGCCCAGCGTCGCGACGTTGAGCAGCAGCGCGATCAGCAGGATCCGCCAGGCCAGCGACAATGGGTTACCGCTTGAGGTTCTGCATCATCGTCAGGAGCGGCATGAACAGCGCGAACACGATGAAGCCGACGACCACGGCCATCACGACGAGCAGAATCGGCTCGATGACCTTGAACGTCGTCTCCACGGTGCGGTCGACCTCGATCTCGTAGCGGTCCGCGACCTTCTGCAACATGCGGTCGAGTTCACCGGTCTGTTCGCCGACGTCCACCATGTTGACGACGATGTCGTCGAACATGCGGCTCTCGCCCATCGGCGACGCGAAACCGGCACCTTCCTTGATCGACGTCTGCACGGCGTCGACCGCGTCCTTCATGTGCACGTTGTTCGTCGACGCGATGAGGATCTCGAGCGCGTCGAGGTGCGGCACGCCGCTCTCGATCAGGGTGCCGAACGTGCGCGCGAATCGCGCGACCATGCTCTTGTGCACCAGCGTACCGAACAGCGGCATCTTCAGCGCGAGCCGGTGCATCACGCGCTTGTAGCCCATGGCCTTCGCCATCAGCAGCCGGTGCAGCGCGACGATGCCCACGATCGACAGCAGGTAGACCCACCAGAACCCCTGCAGGTGTTCGCCGATGGCGATCACGGTCTCCGTGGTCCAGTGCATCGCATCGCCCTGGCCCATGCTCTCGAAGACCGACCGGAACCGCGGGATCACGAAGATGAAGATCAGCGCGAGCACCGCGATCGCGACGACGAGGATCGCGATCGGATACGCGAGCGCACCCTTCACCCGCGACTTGATCGTCTCGCTCTGCTCGAGGAAGCCGCTGAGGCGGTTGAGGATCTCCTCCTGCACACCGCCGGCCTCACCCGCGCGCACCATGTTGGTGTAGAGCGGATCGAACACGGCGTCGTGCTTCTGCATCGCCTCGGACAGCGGCGTGCCGCCCTCGACCTCCTCGACGAGGCCCGCGGAGATGCGCTTCATCGGGCCCGCCGGGAGCTGACCCTCGATGACTCGCAGGCTCTTCGCGATCGGGATGCCGGCATTGAGCAACACCGCGAGCTGATTCGTGAACTGCGTCAGCACCCGCGGCGTGACCCGGTTGCCGCCGAGCGAGAACCCGCCGCCGCTCTTGGGCGTGCCGTTCTTCGCCACGGCTTTGGCCGGGCTCGCCTTTTGGACGGAGAGTTTGCGCTGGAGCTTCTTCGGCATACGACTCGAGGGGCCCGGGCAGCATAGCGAGCCGCGGCCGAACGGTCACCGAAAGCCCGCGGCAGCCCGCCCGTGCGCGGCTGGCCCGGCCCGACGATCAGCGGCGCACGAGGCCCCAGAGGGTCCAGTCGAACGCCCATGACATCAGCGCCAGCGCGATCAGGACCATGGCGAGAATCAGGACCAGCCACGGCCACAGCGGCGGCCGCAGCGAACGCGGCCGCGGCCAGACCGACCGGGCGTCGGGGCGTTCGCCGCGCTCGAGTTCGAGCTCGTGCCCGGCCGCCGAGGCCGCGGTCGCCGAGACGTCGACCACGATCGCCGTCGCGTTGTCGGGTCCGCCCGCGCGCAACGCCGCCGCGACGAGGGCCTCGGCCGCGGCCTGCGGTTCGCTCCCGCGACCCAGGCGCGCCACGTCCGTTGCGGAGAGCACGCTCCACACCCCGTCCGAGAGCAACAAGAACCGGTCCCCAGGGCGCGTGTCGAAGTCGACGAGATCGGGCTCGCAGGTCGCGTGGCCGCCGCCGATGCACTTCGTGAGCACGTTGTTCGGCGACCGCAGCGCGTGATCCATCGTCATGAGCTCGGCCTCGGTCGCCCGCACGCGGTACAGCCTCGTGTCACCGATGTGACCGACCAGCGCCCGCCCGGGCACGAGGCAGATCGCCGTGAGGGTCGTTCCCATCTCCCGCAGTGCGGGCACCGCGAGCGCCTGTTCGGCGACGCGTTCGGCCGCCGCCGCGAAGCCGTTGGCCAGCCGATCGTCGACGCCGGCGTCGGCCTCGCCGTCGAGCACCGTCGCCCCGAGAGCGCGCAGCGCGGCGCGGCTCGCTTCGGCCCCGCCGGCGACGCCGCCCATGCCGTCCGCGACCGCGCAGAACAGCAACTCGTCGGCCGGCGGCAGCAGCGCCCCCACGAGGTAGTCGTCCTCGTTGTTGACCCGCACGTGCCCGGTGTGGGACGCCGCGCCGAGCACGAATGCCGCCGGCACGTTCACCGCGCTTCCCCGGGCCGGAACGTGGCGGACGCGACGGAGCCGCGGATCGTGGCCACGAGCACCTGCACGAGCCGACCATCGGCCGCGGCCGGCAGTCGCGCGCGGTAGCGGAAGCGCCCCCCGATGTTCTCGAGCGACGCGAGCAGCTCGGCCTGGAACACCAGAGCGACTTCGCGATCGAGCGCGGGTTCGGCGCGCAGCCGCACGGCCGTGAGACTCTCCACGGTGTCGACGACGACGACCGCGCCCTCGTCCTCCCCGCCTTCGACGAGCGTCACCGCCGCGGCGCTGCCCTCCCGCAACCGCCGGCGCACGGTCTCGCTCTTGAGGTCGCGCGCGAGCGACAGCAGCAGGCGCCGCCGCGTGACCTGACGCACGGAATCCACGAGGTTCTCGCGATCGTTGCCGACCCAGAACGGCGGGACGAGGATCGACAGGATCAACCCGAGCACGTCGGTGCGCTCGGTCAGGGCGAGTTCGATCGGGCCGCCGACGAACACGGGGTCGTGCACCGGGCGGCCGGCCTGCAGCTCGCGCAGCGTAGCGCGCAACGTCGCGCGGGATTCGAACGTGTGATCCGGAATCAGGGCGCCGACACCGAGCAGGATCCACGTCGCGAACGTCACGGGCCAGCGGCCGTTGATGCCCTGCTCGTCGATCGGGCCATCCTGCAGCTCTTCGAGCACGAGCACGAAGTCGAACCCCCGTTCCCGCGCCTCCGCGAGCATGGCCGGCATGACCGCGCTGCCCGCATCGCCGGCAAGCGCCGACGAGACCGCCCGACGGCGCCCGAGATCCGCGTCGATCTCGACGCGGCGGAAGACCCGCGCGCGACGGAGCACGTCGACGACGGCGTCGAGGGCGATGACCTCGCGCGCCGGATCGGTCGCACCCGCCGGCGCCGCTGCCGGATCCGGCGCGTCGTAGAACGTGCCGGCGACGTCGTCGTTCCCCGTGAGGAACGCGCCGCCCGTGACGAGCACGGCGCAATCGAGCGGCGGCAGCGCGGCGAGGCCGCCGACCTCGGATGCCGTCGACTGACAACCGACCAGCGCGAGCAGCGACGCCACGAGCGCGAGCATCAGGCGCGCCGCCGGGCGACGCGTTGGCGAACATGGCTGCCGGTGCATCATTCGAGTCCTCGCAAGCGCGCGACGAATGCCGTCGTGCCGGCCACGCGCAAGCCGACGACCTGCAGCCGGGGATCCGGGCGGTCCGCGAGCAGATCGCGCCCGTCACGTCGCAGCTGTTCGCTGCGCAACACGCCCGGCACCGACGCGGGGACCGTGGTCAGTCCCATCGGCTCGAGCCGCTGTCCGGACGCCGCGAGCAGGCCAGCGACTTCGCCGAGCGCGAGGCCACGCACGACGCCGAACGTGCGCAACGGGCCCGCGAGCTCGGCGGGCGGCATCTTCGTGCCGTCCGCGAAACCGGCAACCCGCGCGACGTGACTCTCGTGGTCGCCGATCCACTCCTCGAGCAGCGACTTCTGCTCGGGCACGTGCGGCAGATCGCCGACCCATTCGCGCACCCCGAAGTCGAGGCCGACGAACTCGCCGCCCGCCGCACCCGGTGCGACGTCGCCCGCGCGCAGGCTCTCCGCCACCGTCGGCGCGCGCCCGATCGACAGCCGCGTCCTCGCGGCGCGGAACGCGGGCATCGACACCGGCTGCCCGCGCGCCGCGGGCCCGTTGCACGCGCTTGTCGGCACTGTTCCGAACGCCGCGAGTTCGAGTTCGACGCCGAACGGCAACCGGAACAGCTCGGGGTCACCCGCGACGGCGACACCGAGCAGGCGGCACAGCGTGTAGGCCTGGTAGAAGTCGATGCCCGTGAGCGGCGCCCCGGGTCGACCGCGCCGGGCCGACTCCGGCAACAGCGCGCGAGCGGTGAGCCGTTCGTGCTGCAGCGGATCGGCGACGTGCACGAGCGCACTCGCGGGCAGATCCCCGCGCCGCGCGAGTCCGACGTCGACGATCGCGACGGCCTGCTCGGCCGTCAGTTCGCGGTCCTGCAGGACGAGGTCGTGAATGTTGCGAACCGCGGCGGCGACCTGGGGTCGATACAGCGCTCGCGGCGGTGCCCCGTCCGGGACCGGTTCCGGGAACGGGCCGGTCGGTGCCAGGAGCGGCAGCAGCCGCAGGTCCGCGAGCGCTGCCGGGACATCGGCGAGTTCGCCCAGCTCCACGGCCCGCAGCGTCGAACGCGTCGTCCGCAGCGACAGCCGCAGGTCGTAGCGCTCGACGGGCGTCTCGACGCTGATCTCGACGGGGCGCTGCAACTGGTCGGCGAAGCGCTCGCGCGGTGTGTCGACCAGGCCCGCCGCGGACCGCCAGATCTCGAACGGGATCTCGTAGGTCGCGATCGACCGATCGTCCCCGGCCCCCTCGGACTCGATGCCGACCGGCAGCAACTCGTTCTCGGAGAGGCTCAGTCGCAACGCGTCGCGCTCGTCGTAGGGCAGCGGGAAACGCAGCCGCAGGCGCGCCGGTTGACCATGCTCGACGAGCAACTCCTCGCCGACGGCCACCGGCGGCTCGTTGTGCCAGAAGAACTCGGCGATGACGTCGACGCTGCGACCGCCCACGAGGCGGCGCGGCGGCGCGGCATCCCCGACGAGGACGCGCACGTCACGATCGAGCACGTCGACGAGATCGAGCGCGAGAACGTTGTGACCCGGCAGGGGACGCAGCTCGGGCAGCAGCGGATCGCTCGGATCGGCCACCATCGGCAGCGGGATCGGGCCGAGCGTGAACCCGGTCCAGACCGAGCCGCGCACGTAGGTCCGCAGGTCGGGGTCGAGCCCCCAGCCGTTGCCTTCGCGGTAGCCATCGCCCGCTTCGGCCAGCACACCGGCGCGCACCAACCCGGCGAGGAAGCGCGAGGCCGGCGGCGCGATGTGCACCTCGATCGCGGGCGGCAGGACCCGCAGCGGCAGCCATTCCCGCACGCGCAGCGCGCCGTCGCCCGCGCTCTCGGTGAGCTCGATCGCGAGGCGATGGCGACCGGGCGGCACGCTGCCGAACGTGACCGCGGTCGTGCCCGGCTGAGCGCGGAAGTCGATCGTCGCCTTCTGGGCCGCCGCGTTCTCGGACTCGATACGCATCGTTGCGACCCGGTAGAGCGGGGAACACCGCAACGTCGCGTCCGCGCCGTCGGGGCCGATGACGAGCTCCTCGCCGACCGTCACGAAGCTCAGCCCGTCGCCGAGGAACTGCAGCCCGATCGAACTGTCACGCACCGCGCACGTGACCGTCCGCGTCGAGCGGTTGCCGACCGGGTCGACGACTTCGAACTCGTAACGCTTCGAGGCGCTCGGCGGCCCGACCTCCGGCGCATCGGCGTCGATCTCGAGGACGCAGACGCTGGCCTCCTCGAGCTGCCGCCGCGCGACCTCGCTGCCGTCGACGTTCCGCACGACGAGCCGACTGCCGGGCTCGGGGGCGGACAGCTGCACCCGCATCCGAATCCGGCCCGAGACGCTCGGCAGGTAGTCCTCGCCAGTCGGCCCCGTGACGTCCTGCACGCTCGGCGCGCGCACGTCGAGCCAGTCGAACTCGTGCACGATCCGATTCGCGACGTTGCCCGCGAGATCCGCGGCGACGATGCGGATCGCACCGCCGCCGCTCGAACGGACCTCGTCGATCCGGGTCGCGAGGTCGCGGCCGAGCGCGACCTCACCGCCGCCGGCCGACGCGACCGGCAGGTCGAAGCCGAACGTCCGGCCCCCTTCGAGTTCGACGACCAACCGCGCCTCGACGAGGCCCGTTCGGTCGTCGACCTGCCACTGGGCTACCGTCCCGGCGGAGATCCCCGCCGTATCGGGGTCGTTGAGCGTCAGCTCGAGCGCGGGCGGGTCGTCGTCGAGCCGAACGCGGCAGGTGCCGAGCGGCGGCCGACCCGGCACGACGAACG
The DNA here is from genome assembly GCA_965228735.1 of Planctomycetota bacterium. Classification (GTDB taxonomy): domain Bacteria; phylum Planctomycetota; class UBA1135; order UBA1135; family UBA2386; genus JAGQRA01. Next base: position 6,724,496 of record OZ245838.1, on the reverse strand, counting down.
TCAGATCCACCGCGTTGTCCCGGCTGCTGTCGAGGATGCTCTGCAGCGCGCGCTGCCACTCGGGCTGGGCGACGCTGAGCGTCAGCGTCTCCTGGTTGGCGTCGACCTGCGGGCCGAGGGGCCACTGACGCAGCACGGTGCCGTCGCGCGCGATGTCGAGACGCAGCCGATCCGCGCGGAAACCGCCGAAGCGCAGCTGCACGGTCTCGAGCTGCCGACTCTGCAGGTGCACGACATCGATCGAGGTGCGCTCGCTGAGCACGAGCGGGCCGCCGACCGACTGCAGGTAGGCCTCCTGCCCGGCGAACGACACCGCGACGGTGAGCACGGCCGCCACCGCGAGCGCGAACACGGCCAACCTGGTCAGCGCCGGCCGGCGCGTCCCGGCGATCGTGATCAGCTCGCGCCGCACGGCCGCCGCGGACGCCGGCCGCGCTCCGGGGTCGCGCGCGAGGCAACGCTGCAACAACCGCTGCAGCCGGCGCGGCACCCCGGACACGCCGGGCCAGTCGACGAGCTCGCCGGCGACCGCGGCGCGCGCCGCGCGCGACGAATCGCCTTCTTCGATCGGCGGCTTGCCCGTGAGCAGGAACCAGCCGAGCGCGCCGAGCGAGTAGAGATCGGCGCGCGGATCGACGTCCTGCCCGGCGAGCTGCTCGGGTGCGGAGAACGCGGGGTTCGCGAAGCCGCGGAACTCGCCGTGTTCGAGCCGTTCGCCCGCGGTGACGGACACCGACCGCGCGATGCCGAAGTCGAGCACCTTCGCCACGAGACCGCTGCTGCGCTGCGACACCATCACGTTGCGCGGCGCGAGGTCGCAGTGCACGAGGCCGACCTCGTGGATCGCGACGAGCGCCTCGGCGATGTCGACGAGGATGTCGACGGCGTGCGACGGCGCGACCGGCCCCGACTTGACGAGCGTGTCGAGCGTGTCGCCGTCGACGAGCTCCATCGCGAGGTAGGTGCCGCCGTCCGCGGTCTCGCCGACATCGAGCAGGCGCGCGCACCGCTCGTTGGTGACGGTCGCCGCCCGGCGCGCTTCGGGCAGCAGCGCCTTCTGATACTCCGGCCGCTCGGAGAACCGCGGGTGCAGCAGCTTGACCGCGACCTTCATCAGCGAACCGGCGTGCTCGGCCTGGAACACGGTGCCGAGGCCGCCGCGGCCGAGCACGCCCTCGAGCCGGTACTTGCCGTCGACGACGGCGCCGAGCATCGGGTGGCCGGCATCGGCCTCGCCGCGGCGCGTCGGGAAGTGGACGTCGTCCAGCGGCAGCAGGAAGGCCCCGCAGTGGCCGCAGCGCTTGGCCGTTGTGGCCGTCACGCCCTCGCACGACAGACAGATGTTCACCGGTGACCCATCATAGTCGGTACCCGTCGGTGACCGGACACGAACGCCTCACCGGATGAGCGCGCGGAACACCTCGTAGACCGCGCGGTCACGGATGAACTCGCGGCCGAGGTCCGGAATGCGGCTCGTCCAGACGCGTTCGCCGTCGCGGCCGACGAGCGCGAAACAGACCGTGCCAACGGGCTTTTCGGCCGAGCCGCCGGCCGGCCCCGCGATGCCGGTCGTGGCGACCGCGAGATCGGCCCCGAAGCGTTCGCGCGCAGCCACGGCCATCGCCCGCGCCACGGGCTCGCTGACGGCGCCGTGGTCCGCGATGAGTTCGGCGGGCACACCGAGCAGCGCGGTCTTGCTCGCGTTGCTGTAGGCGACGACGCCGCCGCAGAAGACGTCGGATGCGCCCGCGACGTCGACGAGCTGCGCCGCGATCTTGCCGCCCGTGCAGGACTCGGCGGCGGCCAGCGTCAGACCACGTTCGCGCAGCGCCTGCAGGACGAGCTCGGGCAGTTCGCCCTCGCCCTCCGCGAACAGCCCATCGCCGAGCAGCGGCCGCAGTTGCTGCGCCGTCGCCTCGCAGAGTCCGGTCGCGGCCGCGCGGTCGCCGGCCGTCGCGACGATGCGGACCGTGAGCAGCCCGCCGCTCGCCGTGATGCCGACCGCGGGGTTCCGGCCGGCGGCCATGAACGGCGCGAGCTTCTCGCCGAGCGCGGCTTCGGACGGGCCGAGCACGCGCAGCTTGAGGTCGGTCGTCGGCGTCAGTCCGGGCATCGCCGCGACCGCCGGTTCGACGTGCTCCGCGAACATCGCGCGCATCTCGCGCGGCACGCCGGGCAGCGCGAAGAAGCGGGCACCGCGAATCGTCACCGCGAAGCCGGGTGCCGTGCCCCACGCGTTCGCGAGCAGATCGCCGCCCGCGGGGTACATCGCCTGCCGCCGGTTGCTCTCGGGCACGGGGCGCTTCCGCTGCCGCAGCCAGTCGCGCACGTGGTGCCAGCTCGGTTCGTCGAACAGCAGCTCGACGCCGAGGATCTGCGCCACGACCTCGCGCGTGCGGTCATCGAGCGTCGGCCCGAGTCCGCCCGTCGCGACGACGACGTCGGCGTGCTCGCACGCGGCGGTGATCGCCTGCTCGAGGTGGTCGGGGTCGTCGCCGACGACCGTGAAGCGGCGCACGACGAGGCCGAGGCGTTCGAGCTGCTGCGCGAGGTAGCGGCTGTTGGTGTCGAGTGCTGCGCCGTGCACGAGCTCGTCACCGATCGCGAGAACCTGGGCCTGGAGGGTCATGCTGCGACCGGCCTCAGGACTTCTCGCCGTCCGCTTCTTCGGCGGCGGCTGCCGCGGCCGATTCGACCGCGATGCGCGCCTCACCCTTCTGGCCGAAGTAGGTCAGGAGCAGACCGAGCCCGAAGAGGATCACCATCGGCGTCGCCGTCAGCAGCATCGAGATCGGCTCCGGCGGCGTGAAGATCGCGCCCGCGATGAAGATGATCAGCAGCGTGATCCGCCAGTGCTTGCGGAAGCCCTTGTGGGTCACGAGGCCGACGCGCTGCAGCGCGAGCATCACGAGGGGCAGCTGGAACATGAGCCCCATCGCCGCCGTCAGCCAGAACAGCAGGGTGAAGTACTGCCCCACGGCGAGCATGGCACCGACCTGGTCGGGGTTCATCAGCGAGATCAGGAAGCCGAGGCTGAACGGCAACACGATCCGGTAGCCGAAGGCCACGCCCGATGCGAACAGCGCGACCATGAACGGAAAGTAGCGGTAGAATAGCCGCTGCTCGTGACGATAGAGGCCCGCGGCCACGAACGCCCACGCCTGCCACACGACGAACGGCGACACCAGCACGAGGGCGAACAGCACCGAGGCGAGCATGTAGTTGAACATGTCCTCGAGGCCGTTGATCGCGGCGAGGGTGTAGGGCACCGGGTAGCCAGTCTTGTCATCGAGCAGGTGCTTGTGCTTCTTGTCGCCGGAGAGGATCGACTCCATGTGCTCACGGCAATAGGCGAGCATCTCGCGCCCCTCCGGATCCTCCGCGAGCTCGCCCTCGGCCTCCTGCCGCTCGAGCTCGGCGACCCAGTTCTCGAACCCGATGCGCCACTGCACGCGATAGGGCTCGGTGACGATCGCCTGCACCTCCGTCTTGAACGGCATCACCGCCAGGATCGCGACGAAGACCAGCAGCAACGACCGGATCAACCGCTTGCGCAACTCGTCGAGGTGATCCCCGAACGACATCCGCGCCAGCTCCCCCCCTCCCTGATCGAGGTCCGCACCGAGGTTCGGGTCGTCGAGCTGCACCATTCCGCCAGACTCTAGCGTACGGTACGCGGTTCAAACTGCCGGAGTCCGGCAGTTTGAACCGCGTACCGTACGCAAGAACGGCCGCCCCCTTGCGGGAGCGGCCGTTCTCCGGATCTCAGGATCGCGGTTGGATCAGCGGGCCAGCAGAATCAGCGGGTCGGCGTGATCAGGTCGCGGATCTTGAGCAGCGGGGCGAACTCGACGCGGAGCTGGACCGCCTTCTTGTACTCCTCGCTGTCCTCGATCTTGGCGAAGCCGTCGCCGGCCTCGGTGAGCGGGTCGTTGCCGAGGACGACCGTGTCGACGCCCGGGCCCATGCGGGTCACGACCTTGTTGCCGAGGCCGCGGAGCAGCGTCGCGATCGTGTCCTTGTTGTAGGGCGCGCTGAAGCGACCCATCAGGTAGATCGTGCGCGGCATGTTCGGGGTGTAGAGGTCGTTGAAGAGCAGATCGCCCTCGCGGACGAAGTCACCGACCGGGTCGACGACGCCGGAGATCTCGACCTCGGCGCGGGTCGGCTCGACGCGGATGACGCGGGCGTAGCCCTTCACGCCTTCCTTGCGCGGGTTCTGGATGCGGAAGATCGTGTTCTCCTGCAGCAGATCCTTCTTGCCGAGGTCGATGTAGGCCGTGCGGACACCCTGACGGGCCGCGATGACCTTGCCGTCGGCGACGTTGGCGGGCTTGCGCAGCGTCTCACGCGAGGTGAGGTAGCTGTTCTGGTTGCGCAGCTCGGCGATCTCGCCCTTGAGCTTCTTCTCGTTCGCCGTGTTCTCTTCGGCCTTGCGGTTCATCTCGTCGTCCTTGTCGACGAGGTTCTGCTGCAGGTTGGCGATCGTCGTGTCACGACGCTGCACGTCGGCGGCGAACGTCGAACGCGCGGTCTCGAGCGACTGGTCGAAGTCACGACCCTTCGCCGCGGCGTCCGCGGTCGCCGTGCTGAAGCTGCTCTGCAGCTGCGCGTTCTTCGCAGTGATCGCGTCGCGCTCCGCGCGGGCGTCCTTGGCCGCCTGCTCGAGCTGACTGATCTTCGTGACCATCGAGTTGAGGACGTTCGGCAGGCCGATGCCGACCGACACGCCGGCGTCCTGGCAGGCCTTGTCGATCGCCGCCTTGATCGCGTCCGGGTCCATCACGCCTTCGCTGGTCAGCGTGTTGCCGTTGTAGAGCCCGGAGCTCCCGGCGCGGCCCTGGTACTCGGAAGCCGGGATCCCGACCTTCGCACCGATGTCGGCGATGTAGTGCTCGACGAGCAGCGCCTTGGCCTTCTCGGCGTCGGCGAGGGCGACGGCTTCATCGCGCTCCTGGATCAGCTCGCCGTTCTCGGTCAGCGTCACGTAGGCGAACCCCAACGTCCCCAGGAAGATCACCAGGAGAATGAGGAAGAACATGATCGGGACGTGGGCGGCACCGCTCTGGCGGGTTTGCATTGGAACGTGCTCCAAGGGTGGGGTCTGTCGGGATTCGGACGGAGAGGGAATCGCGCATCCGGGCGAGGGCACGCCGGACCGGGCCGAAACCCGAGGTTCGCGAGGGACGGGATCTTAGGTAGGCAGGCGAGTCTCGGTCAAGGCGGCGCCTCGCTTCGACTTGCCATCGTCCATAGACTACCCCAGGATGGCCGACATGGCGCGGAAGCCCCCGCAAGACCCCAGGGCCGGGCCGCCTTTCCGGCCCGCGCGGCCCGTTGTCGTCGGTATCACGGGCGGCGTAGCCGCGGGGAAATCCACCGTGGCGGAGCTTTTTTGCGGCCACGGGCTGGTGCCGGTGGACGCCGACGCGGTCGCCCGGGAGGTCGCCGGGACCCCCGAGATCGTCGCCGCGGTGCGCTCGGAGTTCGGCCCGGACGTCCTGGACGCCAGCGGGCAGGCCCTCGACCGCCAGGCGCTGGCCGACGTGGTCTTCCCCGCGCCGGACCGCCGCGCCCGCCTCGAGGCCATCCTGCACCCGCCGATCCGGGCCCGGATCCTCGCGGACCTCCACGCTGCGAAGGCCGCCGGTCACTCCGTTCTCCTCGATGCCCCGCTGATGCACGAGACCGGTCTCGTCGAGTTCTGCGACGTCACGGTGTTCGTCGATGCGAGTGCGGCCACGCGGCGAGAACGGGCCGCGGCGCGCGGCTGGAGCGACGGCGAGCTCGCGCGCCGCGAAGCCGCGCAGGTCGACCTCGCGGTGAAAAAGGCGCACGCGCGCCATACCATCCAGAACGATGGCGACCTCACGGTCACCGCGCAGCAGGTCGCGGCCGTGCTCGACGAGCTGGCCGCAACCGGCGCGGGCTGATGCGGCGCTCCTCCTCGGCCACTTCCCGGCGATCCCGTGCACGACTCGTCCCGCAACCCCGCCCCGCGCCGAGAAGGGTCCCGTGCGAGCGGGCCGCAGGCCGACGGGCAGCCGGCGGCTGGCCGATCCGACGGGACGGACCTGGAGACCATGAGCGCCGAGGAGCGCGAAGAACTGCTGAAGCAGGCGCGGCGGGACCACGGCGGCGACATCACCGCGCTGCAGGCGCGTTCCGCCAAAGAACTGCTCGACCTCGCGCACGACGAAGGCCTCGACGTCGTTCCCAACCTCGGCAAGAGCGAGCTCGTGTTCGCGATCCTGCAGCACCGCTTCGAGCGCTCGGGACTCGGCTGGGCCGAGGGCGTCCTCGACGTGCTCCCCGACGGCTTCGGATTCTTGCGTTCGATCCGCAACGACTTCGAGCCCGGTCCCGACGACGTCTACGTGAGCCCGAGTCAGGTGCGCCGCCTCAACCTCAAGAGCGGGCATCGACTGGCTGGCCCAGTGCGGCCGCCGCGGCGGGGTGAGAACTTCTTCGCGCTGCTGCACGTCGACTCGGTCAATGGCGGCGACATCGCGACGCAGCGCCGGCGCGTGCCATTCGGCGCTCGCACGCCGATCCTGCCGACCGACCGCCTGCGGCTGGACCACGAGAACGCGTCGCTGGCCCTGCGCGCGATCGACCTGCTCGCGCCCTGGGGGCTCGGCCAGCGCGTCCTCATCGCCGCGCCGCCCGGCTCCGGCCGCACCCGATTGCTCGAGGAGATCGCCGTGGCGCTGCGGCTCAATCACCCGGACCTGTTCGTCCACATGTGCCTGCTGGACGAGCGGCCCGAGGAACTGACGGGTATCCGGCGCCGCATTCACGCGGCGGGCAGCGGCGACGCCGACATCGTCGCGACGACGTTCGAGCAACCGCCGGCGCGCCATGTCGCGCTCGCCGACATGACGCTCGCGCGCGCCCAGCGCATGGTCGAGGCGGGCGAGGACGTCGTTCTGCTGTTCGACTCGCTGACCGCCTACGTCCGCGCCCTCAACCTCGAGATCATCCCGACCGGCCGCCTCATCTGCGTCGGCCTCGACGCCGGTGCCGTGCTGCGGCCCAAACGCCTGTTCGGCGCGGCGCGCAAGTGCGAAGAGGGCGGCTCCCTCACGCTCATCGCGACGGCGATCACCGACGCCGACTCGCGCCTCGACACCGCGATCCTCGACGAGTTCCACAACCGCGGCAACAGCGACATCGTCCTCGACCGCGACCTCGCCGACCAACACGTCGCCCCGGCCCTCGACGTCCTCCGCACGGGCACCCGCCGCGAAGACACCCTGCTCCCCGAATCCCAGATCCAGGCCCTCCGCCGCCTGCGCGAGCACCTCGCCCCCCTCACCTCACGCCAACGCCTCGACCACGTCGTCGACCTCCTGCGCCAGACCCCGGACAACACGACGCTCCTGACCCAACTCCCCTGACGGCTGCAAGCCGTCCGATCATGGCGGTACTGAACCCGGCTGTGGCCGTACGGTACCTTGGCCGTACGGTACCTGGTTCAGTCTGCCGAAGTGTGTCCTGGTGGCGGGAACGTCGCAGCCAACGCGCGATGGATAGCCGCCGCGGCGAAGTCGCCGATCGCAGGGTGCTCGGCCGCCACCCGACGCGCTCGGGCAACCAGACTCCTGGCGGTCTCCCGCGACCGTCCGAGCCGCTCGCCAATCTCCGCCTGCGTCAGTCCGCATGCCTCACGCAGAAGCAGCGCTGTGAGCGCCGCGCGCCAATCGGCGGAGCCCTGCCGGAGGTGCTTCACGACCGGCTCGATCGCTGCCGGCAACTCGACGGCCAGCGCTCGCTGGATCTCTTCGGGTGCCGCGATCGGAAGTCCCGGTTTGGTGCCGTCAGCCAGCAGGGCCTTCTTGTGAAACCACTCGCGAAGCGCCAGTGCTCCACCCCGCATCAGTTCGTCGATCGGATCATTCGCCGCGTCCGGCAACGCCAACCGGCGCTCCACGATCGCGCGCTGGGCATCCGTGAACCCACGCGCGAACACATCTGCATACGCTGTTCCCGACGGTGCGACCTCGCCTGTGCAGAGCCGGAGTTCGTCGTGGACCCAGTCACGGCAGAGCCATTCCGGACCGCCACCCGACAGGTATGCGGCTGCGCTACCGAACGGATAGTCGGACGCACACCGCGCGAGGCCCGCCGCGGGCGCGTTGGTGTCGATGTAGCCGACGACGGCAAGCCGGTAGCGAACCGAGTCCACGTGCTTCGAGCCAAACCGGCCGCGCAGCAGAGACCCGTCCCGCCGACGGGTCCTATTGAAGTATCGGACGTAGCGCAGCTGAACGTGATGCATCGCCCGAGACAGCTCCGCAGCCGGACTGCGGACGAGAAAGTGATAGTGGGTCGTCAGCACCGCATAGGCGTGCACCTCGAGCCAACCGCGCTCAACGACATCGCGAACACCGTCCAGGAAGAACTCTACATCTGCCCTGTTCTCGAAGACCGAGCGCCGGGAAACGCCTCGGTTCACCACGTGAAACCACTTGCCGGGCCCATCCGCTCGCGGCTTTCGCACCATGAGGTCACCTCCTCCCCAAGTGGAACGCAGACCCTGAGATCACACGCAAATCCCGACGTGACCCGGCGTACGGTACGCGGTTCGTGCTGGCATGCCGACCTCCGCGCCGCGCTTCTCTCCCCGCGATCAACCTGACCTTCCCCCGGCGGAGTGGACAGCCAGGTTACGCTGCTCCTGCAGCATGGAAGTTGTCCTCGAACTCAGCCGGGCACACAAAGCCCAGACGGGAGTGTCGACGACGTCGGCAGAACGAACCAGGTTCCGTACGGGGCCCGGTTGACGACGTCGGCAGAACGAACCAGGTTCCGTACGGGGCCCCGATCAAGGGGCGGCGGTGTCACTGCCAGGCGTCGATGTCCTTGCTCGTGATCGTTCGGTCGGTCAGGCCGGCGAACGTGCCGCGGAGTTTGGCGATCGCGGTGGTCGGGTTGGTGACGAGGGTCAGGGGCCAGAGCAGGATGTCGAAGAGCAGCCAGCCGGCCCACGTCGACGGGCGGCCGTGGTCGCGCAGGTAGCGCACGGCGTAGCGCGCCATGAGGAACTTGCGGAGCCGGGATCTGCCGCCGCCGCTGGAGCCGCCGCTGTCGTGTTCGATGCGGGTCCAGGGCAGCCAGACGATGCGACCGCCGCGCTCGCGCAGGCGCGTGCAGAGATCGACGTCTTCCCAGTACATGAAGTAGCGCTCGTCGAACCCGCCGACGGCCTGCAGCGCCGCGGTCCGAAAGAGCACGCACGCGCAGGGCAGGAACTCGACCGCCTCCGGCCCGTGCTCTCGTGGCCGCGGCTCGGCCCCCTGGTGCCGCAGCGTCAGCGCGTTCGGCCCGAAGCGGGTGCGGCCGCCCTCCGCCCACACGCGACCGTCGGGCGTGACCATCGTCGGGCCGACGGCCACGACGCGCGGATCGTTCTGCAAGACGTCGCGAAGCGGCGCGATCGCGGCCGCGGGCACGCGCACGTCGTTGTTGAGCACGAGGCAGAACGGCAGCCCCCGTTCGCCGGCCCACGCGATGCCGCGGTTCATGCCGCCGGCGAAGCCGAGGTTGCTTCTGAGCTCGAGCAGTTCGATCGTCGCGTCACTCGCACCCGCCCGCTCGGCGATTCCTTGGCGCAGCTGCTCCGCGCTGCCGTCGCCCGAACCGTTGTCGATCACCAGCAAGGCGAGCTCGACCCCAACGACCGCGAGCAGATCGTCCAGGCAACGCAGCGTGAGCTCCGGCCGCCGGAAGTTCAGCAGCAGGACAGCGACCTCGCCGCCGGACCCGCGCGTGCGCTCAGCCACACAGCCCTCGCAGCAGCCGCCAGTAACCCGCGAAGAACCGATCCAGACTGCGCCTCAGCCAGCCCTTGAACCCGCGCTCCGCGAGCCCCGGGTTGAGCGTCATCGCCGCGCTCGTGAGCAGCTCACGATCCGGCACGGTGCGACCGCGCTGCGCCGCCGACCGCGCGCGCACGGCCGCCGGCAGCAACTTGAACAGCTCCCACTTGCCGCGCCACCAATCGGACACGTGCCCACGCTGATGCCCGAAGGCCGCATACACCGCACCGTAGACGAGCTGGGCCGGGATCGTGAGGAGCAGCGTGCGCCAACGCATGCAGGTCAGCAGCACGTACCAACGGTTCTTGCTGTGCAGATAGGTGCGTCGCCCGGGATACCGCGCCCCGGCCCCAGCACCCCGAATGGACAGATCCGCCGTCCCCGCGAGGTGCACGCAGACGGCGGCGGCGCACAGCCGGATCGTGTAGCCGCGCATCCGCAGCTTGTAGGAGAACTCGTTGTCCTCGTAGAGGATGAACAGGTTCTCGTCGAAGCCACCGATCTCGTGGTAGGCGCTCTTCCGCGTGAGGAAGCAGAGCGCCACAGCCGCGCCGACGGGCCCGTCGTGGTCCGCGGCCTCACTGAGCGGCCGATACCAGTTGTGCAGAACGAGCGTGCCGAGGAAGTGCAGATCACCGCCGTCGTAATGCACGACCGACTCATCGTCGCCGCACACCGAACGCGCCTGCACCATCGCGCAACGCGGGTCACTCTCGAGACAGCGCCGCAGCTCGGCGAGCGCACCCGGCCGCAGGATGACGTCGTTGTCGATGAGCAGGCACAGCTCGTTCTGCGCCGCAAGCATGCCGACGTTGCGCGCGAAGCACGGCCCGCCGTTCCTCCCGCTGTCGATCACGCGCACGGTCGGGAACTCGGCCGCGGGATAGCGCTCGGCGAGGAGCTCGCGCGAGCCGTCCGTGCTGTGATTGTCGACGACGAGGATCTCGGCGGGCGGCGGCTCCTGCGCGAGCAGCGCATCGACGCACCCAGCCAGGTACTCCGCGCCGTTCCAGTTGACGACGATCGCGCTCAGTTCGGTCGAGGGGCTGACGGTCACGGGGCGAATGCGGCGCCTACTTCAGCGGCGGCTCGAAGTCCTCGTGCGTGCAAACGTGCCGCTGCCGGAGGCAGTAGGGCAGATGCCACAACGACGCGAGCGTGGCCTTCAGGCAGATCCAATAGCCGCCCTTCACGCCCTTGATGTTGTCGAACAGGCCGATCGTCCCGACCGCGTCCGCGACCTCGCCGCCCTGTTGCTTCTTCTTGCCGCCGAGGCCCTTCCGCAAGAACCGGAACGGAAAGCCGAGCACCTGGCTCCACGGCAGGTACTTGTAGGCGTAGAGCCAGAAGTTCCGCACGTGGTAGTAGAGGCTGCGCTTGCCGTGGCGCATGCCGAACGGCGCTTTGTGAAACACCTCGACCGCGGGAAACATCTTCACGCGATAGCCGAGGTTGAGCAGACGGGTCGTGAGGTCGCGTTCGTTGCCGAAGATGAAGAAGCGGATGTCGTACCACCGCGCCTTGCGGATCGCCTCGGCGCGCGCCATCGAACCGCAGCCGCGAAACGTCGCGAGGTAGCGCTCCGTGTTGACCGCCGGCGAGTCCTTGTACCACTCGGGCATCTCGGGCTCGATGACCTTCGGCGACAGGATCGCGGTCGTCTCCGGCTCCGCCGCGAACTTGTCGACCATCTGCTGCACGAACGTCGCCGGCAACACGACGTCGTCGTCGAGGATCCCAACGAAGTCGCCGCGGGCGCTCGAGAACCCGACGTTGAACGTCTCGCATGCGCCGTAGTTGCTGTGCGGCATCCGGATCAGCTGCACGTCCGGGAACTCACCGAGCACCATCTCCGGCGTGCCGTCCGTGCTGTCGTTGTCGACGACGATGACCTGCTCCGCCGGTCGGGTCTGCCGCGCGATGGCCTGCAGGTTCTCGCGCAGGTCGTCCTTGCGATTCCAGACCGAGATTACGAGCGAGACGGTCGGCGCCGTGTTGCCACTGCTGCTCACGAATCCCTCAGCAACATGCGATGCAGGTCGACGGCCAGCTCGCTCGCGCGCGGCAGATCGCCCGATCGGAGGTCGGCGAACATCTCGCCGTACATCACTCCGCCGATGTCGAGATTGACGGTCGCGGCGCGATCGCGGTGCTCGCTCATGCCGGGCAGATCGATGTAGGCGTTCTGCGAGACGTAGGCCTTGAGCGCTTCGTATTTCGCCGGGTAGGTCGCGCTCGTGTCGAACAAAGCGCCGCCCGGCACGACGTGGTTGACGCCGTAGAGCAGGCACCGGCACTCCGCCGGCAGCGCAGCGCTCGCGACCGCTGTCGCGCGAGCGACCGCGCGGTGATCGCGATGGGCTTCGCCGAACCAGAACGAGTACAGCGTCGCGGGCTGCACCTCGGCGAACAGCTCGCGCAACCGCGCGGTGAGATCGTCGAGGTGCTCCGGCAGTTGCCCATCCGGCAGATCCCAGTGCCGCGGCGCGCCGAGCCCGAGGCGCCGCAGCGCCTCCGCGCCCTCCGCCCGCCGCACGTCACGGATGTCGCCGGCCTCGCGCGCGCCGGGATCGCCCCCGGCGCCGTCGGTGATGTGCACCACGGTCACGGCGTGGCCCTGCTGCGCGTGCCACGCAAGCATCGCCCCGGCGCCGATCACCTCGTCGTCGGGGTGCGCCGCGAGCACGAGGACGGGCGGCTCCAGCGCGTCCTTCGGCAACAGCGGGGTGAAGAGGTGATTCATGACAGACGCCGGTAGAGGTCGAGGTAACGCGCGGCAGCATCCCGCACGCTCGGCAGCGCGCTCGGAATCGCGGCTCGGAGCCCGGCGAGACGTTCCGGGTCGTGGACGAGATCGTGCAGCGTGGTGCGCAGATTTGCGAGCGGCGAGACGACGACGCCCGGCTGGTGCGCGCGCTCCGCGAGCGCGCCTCGATCCGACACGACGCACGGCACGCCATGCGCGAGGGCCTCGTCGACGACCAGGCCGTAGGTCTCCTGGCACTTGGACGGGAACACCGCGAGATCCAACGAACGCGCCGGATGCGGGTCGAGCGGCCCGTATTCGAGCGTGTTCACCACGGTCGTTCCCGCACGTTTGAGTTCGGCCACGGCATCGCTGATCTGCTGCCCGTAATGGCGCCCCGCGAGGTGCAGCTCGCACGGCAGCCCGGCCACGGCGGCGACGAGCTCGAGCAGACCTTTCTCTGCTCCGAGCCCACCGAACGTCCCGACCCGCAGCGGCGCTCCCGCGCGCGGCCCGGTCGCCCGATCGTCCGCGGGCACGGCCCGCAGCAAACCGTGCGGCACGACCTCGATCGCGCGATCGAGGGGCAGGCACTCGCGGACGGTTCGTGCCGTCGTGTGGCTCGGCGCCGTGTAGATCCGGGCGTGCGCGACGTCGGCCCGAATCCGTTCATCGCGTTCCCTCAGCGCCTGCGCGACGTGCGCGTGGCCGACCCCGAGTTCGCTGTCGATGCACGTGAGGCACGGCTCGCGAGCCGTGCCCGTCGGACACGTCACACCACCGACCGGCAACCGGAAGTAGCGCGCGCACGTGACCCAGAGATCGTGGAACGTCATGACGACCGGAACGCCGAGCTCCGTCGCGATCGCCGCGCAACCCGTGCCGAGCGCCGCCGTGGAGTGGATGTGCACGACGTCGGGATCCTCCTCGACGAGCAGTCCGCGCACGAGGTCGAGGATGCGCGGGCGAACGAACCCCTGGTGATCCCACTCGTCGGCGAGCTTGAAGACGCGGCGGATCCGCACGCCTTCGAACGTCTCCTCGGCGACGTCGGTGCCCCGGTGCGGCACGTCGCTGCTCGTGATCGCGACGACCTCGACGCCCTGGTCGCCGAACGCCATCTCCAACGCGTGCACGACCTGCTCCGTGCCGCCGCGCGCCTCGGGCAGGTGGTTGCTCGTGAGGAAGCAGACCTTCACGACGACCAGAGCTCCGCGGTCGCCTTCTTCAGGTGCGCGCGCTCGGCGCGCCGCAGCCCCACATCACGCTTGTGACGCCGACCGATCTTCCACCACTCCTCCCAGATCCGCAGTCGCACGCAAACGCGGATCCAGAGCCGCCCTACGAGCCCGTAGTGCTTGCCGTAGTACGCGAAGCGGTTCTTGTGCCAGATCACGAGCATGCGCGCGAAGTTCTTCGTCGACGCGCCGCGGTGGTGCATCACCTCGACGTCCGCGACGTAGCGCGTCTTGCGCCCGCGATCACGGAGCCGCTTGCTGAGGTCGACGTCGTTGTAGAACAGGCTCAGGTCCTCGTCGAGGCCGCCGAGCTCCGCCCACTCCGCGCGCCGCATGAGGAAGCACGCCCCCGGCGGCTGATCGACGTCGCACGAACCGAGGTGGTCGAAGTCGCGCATCAGGTACCGGTCCTGGATCCCCTTGCCGGGCCAGAACGTCCCCCACCACGAGTCGAAACACAGCGCGGTGAGCAGCGTCGGAAAGCGCTGACACGCGTGCTGCACTGTGCCGTCGGGATCGACGAGCCTGGGCGCCGCCGCGCCGTAGTCCGCGTTCTCGCGCAGGAAGTCGACGAGCGCATCGAGCGCGCCCGCGCGCACCTCGGTGTCGGAGTTGAGCGTGCAGACGAACTCGCCGGTCGCGATCGCGGCCCCCTGGTTGTTGGCCGCCGCGTAGAGCCGGTTGTCGGGGTTCCGCAGGAGCCGCACGTCCGGGAACTCGCTCGCGATCGCGTCCGGCGAACCGTCCTCGCTGCCGTTGTCGACGACGATGACCTCGCGCGCGTGTCGGGGTGCCGGCGACTCGTCGTGCAGCGCACGCAGACACGCGAGCGTCAGCGCCTTCGTGTTCCAGCTGAGCACGACGACCGACAGGACCGGCGCGCCGTCCGTCATGCACACCCTCCGGCCGACGCTGCCGACGTGTTCGGCGCATCGTCATCGGCGTCGCTCTCGACAGGTTGGCCGTCGACCCCGAGCCCGCGGTCGGCCAGCCACTGTCGCCCCTTTTCGGTCAGCTCTCCGAGGTGCGACAGGCTGCTGTAGCGCCACTGCCCGAGCTCCTCGAACCGGCCGTCGCTGAGGTCGTAGACCTTGTAGAAGAACGTCGAGTAGTGGAAGTTGCTCCACATCTCGTCGTCGGGCGTCCAGCGGTCCCCGCTGAGGATCATCCCGCCGGACAGGTAGAAGCGCGGGTCCAGCGACATCAGCAGCAGGAACTTGTCGCAGTGCCGCGGCAGCTCGATCACGGGCCGCAGCGCGCTCTCGCCGAGGTCGGTCACGGGGCCGTGCGGCGCCTGCTTGCGGAAACGCGCGAGTCGCTTCGTCGACCACATCCACTGCTGCCACCCGAGCAGCCACTTGCCGAGCCGGCCGTACCACTTGCGGTAGTACAACCCGCGGCTCGTGTCGTGCCGCTCCCACATCGTCTTCGGGTCGCTCATGCCGGAGCGGTTCACGAAGTGCGCGAGCTCGGCGTCGGGAACCTGGGTGACCGTACGGCCGGCCTTGCGGATCTTCACCGAGAGATCCGCGTCCTCGTAGTAGAGCGGGTAGCGCTCGTCGAAGAGCCCGATCGACTCGAAGAACGACCGCTCTACGAGGAACAGGCAGCCCGACATCATCGGCAGCGCCTGCGGCTCGTTCGCCTCCCAGACCCGGAGCCAGCTGCGCGCGAGCCGCCGCGCGTGCCAACGGCTGAGCCGCCGTGAGAACGCGCCGAACGTCGTGACGACGAGGTCGCGCAGCGTCGGCAACGTGTTCGGCGGCAGCCGCCCGGAGAAGCCGGTGTCCCAGAAGCCCTTCGGGACGACGATGCCGGCCTTCGGATCGTTCTCGAGGTGCCGCTGCAGCTTCTCGATCAACCCCGGCGTGAACACGAGATCCGGGTTGCTCACGAGGATCCAACGGCCACGGCTGTGCGCGAACGCGAGGTTCATGCCCTTGCTGTAGCCGCCGTTCTCGTCGTGCATGATCAGGCGGCCCGACTCCGGATCGCCCTGCTCCTCCGCGAGCGCCCGCAGCTCCTCGCGCAGCCTCTCGGGCTGCCCCGGGACCGTCGCGGGTGAGTTGTTGTCGACGACGATGCACTCGAACGGCATCGGGGAGCCATCGGGGCGCGTCGGACCGTTCTGCCGCAGCGTCCGCACCGCCTGGATGCACTCGCGCCACGTGTTGTAGTTGACGATCAGGACGGACAGCTCAGGCATCGGTGGGTTCCCCCATCCCTGAATCGACCTTCGCGGGCCAGTAGCCACAGCTGCGCCCTTCTGACGTCGGTGGCATGGTCGAAACGAGCCACTCCCTCACGACTCGGGCGCCAGCTTGCGCTGCAGCCGCGCGCCGAGGATCGCCTCGGCCTCGCGGTCCTGACCGGCGTCCGACCAGTCGTTCTCCTTCGGATCGCGGTCCTTGCGCATGTCCTTGACCCGCTGCTGCTCGACGATGTAACGGATCGTCCAGCCTTCGGTCGAGGAGCCGTCGTCGATGAGCATCTCGGCCTTGAGCCGGCTGCGGTAGAGCGCGAACCGCTCCCGCGTGATGACGCGCCAGCGCGACTGCCACGTGCCGAGCCCGCGGTCGCACTCCGCGATGTCGGGCGCGTAGCGGTCGGACGTCGCGACGAACACGAGCCCCTCGTAGGCCTCCGCGCGGGACATCGGCGCCGTCACGACCTCCTGCCACTGTCGCGACACGCCGCAGGCGGCGAACAGGAGAGGGGACACGAGCAGCAGGCGTTTCGACTTCATGCGGGGCGACCAGTATACCGGCGCGGCCCGTGGCCCACCCGCACGCATTCCTCTTCGACCTCGACGGCACACTGGCAGCGACGCTGCCCGACATCACGGCGAGCACCAATCACGTGCGGGCGGCCTACGGTCTGCCGGCCGTGACCGAGGCCGAGGTCCGTGGGTTCGTGGGTGATGGCGCCCGCATGCTGCTGCGTCGGGCGCTGCAGGGCCGGTTGCCCGAGGGCACCACCGCGGAACGGGCGATCGACGAGGCGTTCGCGATCTACGCGGAAGACCACCGCACCCGCTGCACGGCAGCCGTGACCACCTATCCCGGGGTCCGCGAGCACCTCGAGCACCTGCGCGCGGCCGGCCATCCGCTCGCCGTCGTCACCAACAAGCCGGCCCGCTTCGCCGACCCGATCATCGATCACCTCGGCCTGCGCGATCTGCTGCCCGTCGTCGTCGGCGGCGACACGCTCGCCGTGAAGAAACCCGACCCGGCCCCCCTGCGGCACGCGCTCGACCAACTCGGCCTCCGGGACGTCGAGCCTCGGACGGTGACCATGGTCGGCGACGGCGTGCAGGACCTGCGCGCGAGCAGGGCATTCGGCTGCCGCGCGATCGCATGCCTGTTCGGCTTCACCCCGACGGACCGACTGCGGGCCGAAGGCGCCGACGACTACTGGACCGCGTTCGGCGTCAGCGCCCCGTAACGCCCGTACAGTACCGCGCCCGTACGGTACCGAGGGCGCGCTGCCGGCTACCGGAACAGCTTGACGAACGCCGGCGCGAGCCGCGGGTCGAAGCAGTCGCGGTACGCCGTCGCGACGATGCGCAGCGCGTCGAACACCGACACCCGCGGACGCTGCGCGCCGTAGACCTTGTCGAACGTGTCCGCGAGACCGACGACCCGCGCGAGCTTCGGGATGTCCTCGCCGCGCAACCCATGCGGCGTGCCCGAGCCGTCCCAGCGCTCATGATGATGGCGAGCGGCGAGCACGATCGGCTCGGGCAGCCCGAGCTCCGCGAGGTAGTCGGCGCTGCGAATCGCGTGCATGTCATCGTCGTCGCCACCCGTGTTGCCGATGTGGCTGATGTCGTGCAGCAGGCCCGCGAGCCCCGCAAGCATCAACCCGTTCGCGTCCGCCCCGTAGGCAACCTTGGCGAGCCCCATGCTCAAGAACCCGACGGTCAGCGCGTGCTTCGACAGCGCATTGCTATGCGACAGCATCTTGCGCACCGCGGAGAATCCCTTCGGCTCACGCAGCATCAGCCCGCTCGTCGCCATCATCACCTTGCGCGCACGCTGCACGCCGGCGCGGTCCGGGCGCGCGGCCAGCAGCTCGTCGGCCATGCGCGTCGCAACGCCGACGAGCACGTCGGCGCGCACGTCGAGCGGCACGTCCCGTTCGAGCAGCACCCGATCCAGCGAGTCTCGAACCCGGTTGAAGTAGAGACTCCGGTCCGCATTGCGGATGAACAGCTCCACCACACCCTCCGCGTACAGCCGCCCGACCTGGGCCGCGTCGATCTCCGCGCTCGCCGGGCGGTAGAGCACCCAGGTCCGTTCGGCCGTTCTGAGGTACAGCGGGAAACCGAGCGGACGATCCGCTGCCAATCCCATCACGGGAACCGCGGAATACCCCTCCGCGCGGGCCTCCTGCTTGTCGAGGGCCGTAGCCATCTCCGGTAGCGATCGGCCCGTGACGCGGGCGCGCTTGACGGCGACGGCGACCGCGCCGTGCCAGCGCGCGGGTCGGCTCAGGAGATTCCCGGCCACGAATCGCCGGTCGACCGTCGACCGCGACCTACTGCTCGGCGAGCCAGGCGAAGAACGCCTTCTCGAGGTCGCCGAGGTCCTCGCCGAACAGCCGCTGGAACGACTGCTCCGCCGGCGCGACGCTGCCCTGACGCAACGTCGACTCCGTGCCGCGCAGCGCACCGCGGCACTCGTCCTCCCACCAGCCGAATCGCGCGCGCCACGGACAGTCCGGGGTGGCGAGGAAGCGCTGCAGCAGCTGCGCCTGCGTGTAGAAGACCATCGCCTTGTCGTGGTCCGAACCGAGCAACTGCAGCGCGTTCGCCGCGACGAGATCACGCAGCGGCAGCGGCGCCTTCTTCACCGCATCGACGCGGTCGCGGCGCATCGGACCGCCGACCGTCAGAGCCTTGCCGTCCCAGACGAACGTCCCCTGCCCACCGAACGTCTCGGCGAGGCCTTCGGCGTAGAAGTCTGGCATCCGCACCGGCGAGCAGCACCAGAAGTAGAGGTGCGTCAGCTCGTGCAGCAGCAACGCGTGCAGGTCCGCGGCTTCGAGCCCCTCGGCACAGAGCATCGCCTGGCGGCCACCGTAGTCACACAGCCCGCGCGCGACCGTCGCGTCGCCGTGCCCGCGCGCCTGCAGGTAGGCGTCGTAGTCGCTGCGCTTCCCGAACACGAGCACGTGCAGTTTGCCGACCGGCAGACCCTCGAGGCGCTCGGCGAGCGGCTCGCACAGCGCGGTGCCGAGAGCACAGAGCTCTTCCGCCCGGGCCTTCGGCAGGTCGGTCCGTAGAACGACCGCGTCCGTGCTCGCCTCGCGAAAGCCCGCGAGCTTCGGCAGCGGCCGGAACTGCGGCGCGCGCGGCGTGCCGTTCGGCCCCGGCGGCGCTCCACCCCCGGTCGCCATCACGCTCGCGTAGTCGAACTTGCGCTCGCCGTCGACCTCGATCGTCTGCGCCGTCAGCCACTCGACGTGCGCCTCACCGACCTTCTGGCGGCCGATCTTCGCGCCACGGCTCGTGATCTCGAGCTCGGCCCCGAGCTCGAGCGCGCGCCGCCAGTGGTGGCGCGCGGTGTCGTCCATGTGCGCGCGCTCGGCGAGCCGCGCGAGCTTGGCGTGCGCGCGTTGATCGCGTTCCTCGGCGTCGGCCGCGCGCTTCGTGTAGTAGACGAGCGCCTTGCGCGTCGCCTTCTTGCGCGCCTTGCGCCAGAACGCGTCGCCGTAGGCGCGCACGATGCCGATCATCCGGCCCGCCATCAGGTGCTCGCCCTCGGACAGCTCCCTGGCGCGCACGAACTGGTAGATCACCTGCTGGTTGAGCCCGCTCTTGCGCATCGACCAGCCGATGTCGACGTGGCGCTGCCCCATCTCGATGAGCTCGAGCTTGCGGGCCTTCTCGTAGGCCTTGACGTTGCGATCGCGCGCCGACTGCGCCGGTGTCACGACCGTCAGGCCGGCGGCCGTGGCCGCGAGCAGCAGGACGGGCAGGAACGACACGCGGAACGGGCTCGGCATGGCGCCCACCATAGCCGGCGGCGCCCGCAGCGTCACAGAGGGCCCGTCGCCGGTCGACGAACCGGTCGACTAACGGCTCGCGGCCTTCTTCCTGACGGCCTTCTTCGCCGGCTTCTTCGCGGGTGCCTTCTTGGCAGCCTTCTTCGCCGCGGGCTTCTTGCCCGCCGCCGCCGCCTTGCCAGCCGGCAGCTTCTGCACCTTCTGGATCAGTTTGGCCGTCGAGTGCCCCTTCTTGTCACCGACGAACACGGCCTTGATGCCGAGCGCCTTGACCGTGTCGCGCTCCGGCAGAGTCTTGAGCGTGTAGTCCGTGCCCTTGGCGTAGAGGCTCGGCTGCAGCTGCTCGAGCAGGGCGTCCGCCGTCTCGTCCTCGAACGTCGTCACGTAGTCGACGAACGACAGCGCGGAGAGCATCTCCATCCGCTCCGCGACGGGCACGATCGGACGCCCCTTGCCCTTGATCGCCTGCGCGGACTTGTCGTTGTTGACGGCGACGACGAGGTAGTCGCCGCGCGAGCGCGCATCCTCGAGGCAACGCATGTGGCCGACGTGCATCAGGTCGAAGACACCGTTGGTCAGCACGACGTTCTTGCCGCTCGTGCGCAGCCCGTTGAGGATCAGTGCGAGTGCGCGCCGATCGGCGATGACCTTGTCTTTCGACCGCTGCTTGCGGGGTGTAACGACCAATCGAGCCTCCCTGATTGCGTGACCGACGCGAGCCCTGCCGCGCCGGCATATTCGCTGGGTAGGATGCCACGCGGCCGCCCCAGCGGCAACGATACGGCGGTAATCCCGCGCCGTTCCCGTGCCGTTCTCGTGAGAATGCTCAGCGCGAGCCGGCGACGCCAGGCAGCGCGAGCAGGCGACGGCTCTCGTCGAGCAGCCACTCGATCTCGACGAACGGCTCGTAGCTGATGTCCGACCAGCGCACGCGGCCGTCGCCATCGACGAGGAACAGGCCGTGCAGCGGCATCGCCTCGAAGTCGTCGTAGCAGCGCCATTCCTTGAACGCCGCGAGTTCGGGGTCCGCGACGAGCGGGAACGGGAAGGCGCCCTCGCCCATGTTCGCCAGCGACTTGCTGGCCTTCGGCGCGGTATCGGTCCCGACCGCGACGATCCGGATGCCGAGGTCGGCGAACGCCTCGGCCTGCGGCGCGATCGCCTGCAGTTGCTCGACGCAGTGCAGGCAGCCGAAACCCAGGTAGAACACGACGAGGGTCGGACCACCCGCGTCCGCGAGGCGGAAGCGCTCGCCGTCGCGGCCTGCGATCGGCAGATCGAGCGGGCGCGCCGGCTGTGGTTGCCAGCGGAACGGGCCGAGGTCCGCGAGCGGCGGGCGTTCGCCGAAGTCGTCGCCGAACCCGGCCATCGAACTCGGGATCGCGGCGAGCGCGGCCTGCACCTCGGCGATGCGGTCGGCGTCCTTCTCCTCGGCTGTCTCCAGCGCGGTCAGCAGCCGGCGCAGCGTCGGCACGCGGGCGGGACGGGACTCGACCTCCTGCTCGAGCAACTCGACCGCACCGGCAATGTCACCGGCCGCGAGCTTGGCGTCCGCCAGCAACGTCTTCGGGAAGCGGTTGACATCCTCGAGTAACGCGACGGCGGCCTTGCCGTCGCCGTCGGCGAGCAGTCGCTCGGCCTCGAGCTCCTTCAGCAGATCGCGCACGCGGCGCACGGCGTCCGTGCCTTCGCGGCTGGCCTCGGCGAGCGCGTCGTCGACTTCCGTGCGCTTCTTGTCCGCATCGATCGCCTCCTGCTCGGCCTCGTCCATTCCCGCGGCGCGTTCGCGGCGCGCTCGGTCGAGCAGCTTCTCGGCATCGGCGACGACGCGCTCGGCTTCGTCCCGCCGACCGAGTTGGAACAGCGCGCGCCCGAGCAGACCGAGGCGCGAAGCCTCGCCATGGACGTCGGCTTCGGCCTCGAAGTAGCCCGCGCGACAGATGTCGACGGCCTGCTCCCAGAGCCGGTGATCCTCGCAGACACTGAGCAGGCGCTGGCGGCCGTAGTAGGCGATGTCGCCGCGCGAACCCGGCATGTTCAACTTCGGGTGCCGCGGCAGCTCGGCGAGGTTCTTCGCGATCGCGAGCGCCTCCTGCCAGCGCCCGACGAGCGACAGGCTGCGACAGAGCCACTCCTGGTTGTGCCCGTAGTTGTGGATGTCGAACGGCATCACGCGATCCCGATGCATGTGGGCGTGATCGGCGCGGCCCGACGCCTCCTGCTGCCACGCGGCCTCGGCGTGGCGGTCGAGCTTCGCGTAGATGTGACCGGCCATGTGCCACTGGTGCGCGATCGCCGGCGCGGAGAACCCGATCTTGCTCGCGGAGTCGAGCGACCGCCGCGCGTCCTCACGATCCCAGAGGTGGATGCGATAGTGGTGGCACGGGTGCAGGGGCTTCTCGCGGAGCACCTCGTGCAGCAGCGCGTCGACCGCGGTGTGCGAGACGATCTCGACGCCGCCGCCCCACGCGTAGGCGTGCCAGTTCTGGATCGCGAGGAACGCCTTGGCCTCGAGGTCGTCCGGATGCTCGTAGACGAGCGTGCCGAGATCCTTGATGAGCTTCTTCTCGCGCTTGCCCTTCGCCGCGCGCCGTTTGCCACGATCCTTCTCGTCGCCCCAGCCCTTCACCTGCTCGACGAGCTTCTTCGTCGCCGCCTCCACGCGCTCTTTGTCGCCCGACTGCAGCTCCTTCCGCACCTTGTCCGTCACGCCGTAGTAGGTCGCCCACGCGTCGACCCAGAGCTGCTCGCGCGCCGGGATGCCCTGTTCGTGCTCGACGGCCTTGCAGATGAAGCCCGCGGCGCGTTCGGCGTTGTCGATGTTCGCGACGCACATGCCCCAGTAGGCCATCGCGCAGTCGGGATGGAGCTTCTGGACCTGCCGGAAGCTGCGCTCGGATTCGTAGTACCAGAAGCCGTGCTGCTGGGTGACCGCCTGGTCGAAGAACGCCTGCGCCTCCGGGCTCAGACCCGCGACCGGCAGATGCACCTGGTCGCCGAGTCCCGGCATCCGATACGCGGCCTGCCGCGGTCCCTCGTCGAACGCCTCGCCGTGGCGGGAGTGGCCGTAGGAATTGGCGTCGTCCGTGGCCGCGTCCTGCGCGGTGAGCGCGGTCGCGGCGAACAACGAGGCCAGGAGGGCGGCATGGCGACGGGTCATGGGACGAAATGTCGACGATTGCGCCGCCAACGACAAGCTGGCTTCACCCGTATGTTGCAGGCATGGCACAGACCGACCGTTCGATCCCTGCCCCCGTCGCCGGCGCGCTGCCGCTGGTCGTGATGCTCGGCGCGTTCGCGCTGCCCGCGACCTCACTGCTGGCGCAGGGGCCGGCGGCCGCGGCCATCCGGGAGGCCGAGCTGCCGGAACCGCCCGCGCCACCGAGCATCGAAGAACACCGGGAGCGCCGCCTCGCACTCGCCGCGGCGATCGCATTGCGCCATCCCGGCGAACGCGCCGTCGTGCTCGTGCGCGGCGCGCTGCAGACGCCGGACATGGGCTCGTTCGTGCAGGACCAGGACTTCCTCTACCTCGCGGGCATCACGGAGCCCAACGTCGCGGTGCTGCTCGAGATCGACGGCGAGGGCAAGCTGACGCGCGACGAACTGCTCGTACCGCCGTTCTCGCGCTTCGCCGCGGTCTGGGACGGCAACTTCCTCGCGCCGGGTGAGCAGACCGCCGAACGCACCGGGTTCGGCATCGCCGGCAACGTGCGCGCGCTCGACCGCCGACTCGACGAACTGCTCGGCAAGGACGACACCGGCGCGCGCCCCCACCTCTACACCGCAGTCCGGCCGTCACCCGCGACCGGCAGCACACCGAGCAAGGCCGCGACCGCCGCGCGCGCGGTGACGCGCGACCCGCTCGACGGCCGTCAGCCGCGCGAGTCGATGCTGAAGCAGCATCTCGAAGAACGCTTCGACGGCCTGCGGATCCACGGCGTCGAACGCCTGCTCGGCACGATGCGGACGGTCAAGAGCCCCCACGAACTCGAACTGCTGCGCGCCTCGACGCGCATCGCCGCTGAGGGCATCGCCGAGGCGATGAAGAGCGTGCGCCCCGGGATGTTCGAGTACCAGGTCGCGGCCGTCGCGCGCTACGTGTTCTCGCTGCGCGGCTGCGGCCCGGACGCCTACGGCGCGATCGTCGGCGGCGGGCCCAACGGCTGCATCCTGCACTACAACGCGTGCACGAGGAAGCTGCAGGCCGACGACCTCATCGTCATGGACTACGCCGCGACGCTGCACGGTTACGCGAGCGACGTGACACGTACGTTCCCGGCGTCCGGCAAATTCAGCGACGAGCAGCGCGAGCTCGTCGAGGACGTACACGAAGTGCAGCAGCAGCTGCTCGCGATGGTGAAGCCCGGCGCGCGCCTCAGCGTGATCGGGCGGCGCTGCAGCGAGCTCCTGCGCGCGAAGGGCTACCGCGTCGACCACGGCCCGTGCCACCACGTGGGGCTGGCCGTGCACGACCCGTCGACCGACGAACTGCAGCCGGGCATGGTGATCACCGTCGAGCCCGGCGCGTACCTGCGCAAGCAGGGCATGGGCTGCCGCATCGAGGACACGGTGCTCGTCACCGCGGACGGTCACGAGAACCTGTCGGGGCACCTGCCGTCGTCGCCCGATGCGATCGAGGCGCTGATGCGCGAGCGCGGCATCGCGGCGGTGCCGGCCGGGTTGCAGCGACGCTGATGGCGACGACCGACCTCACATTCAGCCCGACTTCGGGCCGGCAAGGAAGTAGAAGTCCTCGACCTTCCGGAACGCCTCGCAGAAGGTGTCGCGGGAATGCGGCGGTTCACCGGCCAGCCAACGGCGCATCGTCGTGACCTCGAGACCGCAGTCGGTCAGCACGTCGAACACGTGGTCCGGCTCGGTGCCGTAGCGGTCCGCTGACCCGACGCCGTGCTCGAACACGATGACCGGGCGGTCCCGGCGCAGCATGCTGGCCGCCCCGCGCAGGACGCCGAGTTCGCCGCCCTCGACGTCGATCTTGACGAAGCGGATGCGGACGCCGTCGGGGAGCAGATCGTCGAGTCTCGCGGTCTCGACCTCGATCGTCTCGACCCGTTCGTCGTCGCGGTCGTAGCGCCGCTCGCGCAGGCCGCTGTAGCCCGGGTTGGTCACGACGTGCGCAAACGTCGATCGACCGGCTGAATCGCTCAGGGCGACGCGGTGGATCGTCACGTTGTCGCGCTTGCCGTACCGCTTCTCGAGTTGGGCGGCCAGCTCCGGAATCGGCTCGAAGCCGAAGTGGCGGCCGTTCGGCGCGCAGCGCAGCATCTCGTCGAGCATCGTGCCGCGGTGACAGCCGACGTCGACGCAGCCGCTGTCGTCGGACAGGACGCGGCGCATGACCTCGACCGTCTCGGCGTCGTAGCGCGCGTTGCGCCGTTCGCCCTCGGTCGGCCCGGGGCCGAAGACGCTGCGGAACAGACGGCGAAGCTTGCGGAACATCGAGCGACGGCGACCGGTTACTCGCCCCGCCGGCTCGCGAGGATCTTCTCCACGACGTTCGTCGTCGACCGCCCGGCGACGAGCGGCACGAGCACGACCTGGCCGCCGTTGGACTCGACCCACTCGCGGCCGACGACGCCCTTGTCGCGCCAGTCCTCGCCCTTGGCGAGCACGTGCGGCGTCACGGCCTCGATGAGCTCACCCGGCGTGTCCTCGTCGA
Source organism: Planctomycetota bacterium (assembly GCA_965228735.1). GTDB lineage: Bacteria > Planctomycetota > UBA1135 > UBA1135 > UBA2386 > JAGQRA01. The sequence goes on along the minus strand of OZ245838.1, from coordinate 6,698,999 downwards.
ACGGCACGACGTAGTCGACGGCCTGCAGCGCGGCGAGCACGGCGGCGCGATCCTCGAGACCGTTGAACGGGCGGCCCGGCCCCTTCTGCTGCCGCTGCACCGACTGGTCGGTGTTGAGTCCGACCATGAGCGCGTCCCCGTACGACCGCGCCTTCTGGAGGTAGTCACAGTGGCCCGCGTGCAGGATGTCGAAGCAACCGTTGGTGAAGACGAGACGGCGACCTTCGGCGCGCATGTGCGAGCCGACCTGGATGGCCTGTTCGCGCGTGAGGACCGTGCCGGCGGGGCGGTCCGAACCGCCGCGGATCTTGGCCGCGACCTCGTCCCGGCTCGGGGTCCAGTTGCCGAGCTTGGCGACCGTGACGCCCGCGGCGTGGTTCGCGAGCCGCAGGCTGTCCTCGAGCGGCACGTTGCACGCGCGGCACAGCGTCAGCACGGCGACGACCGTGTCACCGGCGCCCGTGACATCGAAGACCTGCCGCGCCTCGGTCGGAATGATGCGATGCGACCCGTCCTCCCGTTCGAAGAACATGCCGTCCTTGCCGAGCGTGATGACCGCGGTGCGCACACCGGTGATCTCGCGCAGCCGCTGGGCCGCCCGGTGCAGATCCTCGCTGCCGCGGATCGTCACGCCCGTGGCCTTCTCCGCTTCTTCGCGGTTGGGCGTGAGCAGGTCGACGCCCTGGTAGATCGAGTAGTCCGTGCCCTTCGGATCGACGACGGTGACGCCGCCCTGTGACCGCGCGGCCTCGACCGCGGCAGCGATCACGGGGCGTGTCAACGCGCCCTTGCCGTAGTCGGACAGCAGCACCGACTTCCACGGGAACGGCCGCTGGTTCAGCAGATCGAGCATGCGCTGCTCCGCCTCACCGGAAACCGGCACCCGACTCTCCTCGTCGACCCGCAGCACCTGCATCGTCTTCGCGACGTACCGCGTCTTGCGTGTCGTCGGTCGCGTGCGATCCACGACGAGCGCCTGCGTGTCGATGTCGGCGTCCTCGAGCAGCTTTCGCAGCCGCTGACCGCCCTCGTCGTCACCGATGACGCCGAGCACGGACGCCGACGCGCCGAGCGCGGCGAGGTTGGCCGCGACGTTGCTCGCGCCGCCGAGCAGGTAGCGTTCGCTCGTGAAGTCGAAGACCAGAACGGGTGCCTCGGGCGACACGCGATTCGCGTTGCCGTCCGCGTAGCGATCGAGGATCAGGTCACCGACGACGAGGATGCGCGTGTCGGGCAGGCCCGCGAGCGCTGCCGTCAACCGGTGCGACTCGCTGTCGAGCGGCGGCGTGGTCCGGTCGCTGCTCATCAGCGCGGCTCCGAGAGACTGCCGCGATCGGCAGCGGTGCACAGAATGGCCTGGTGCAGCAGCGGCAGCACGATCTCGTGCATCGCGATCACGTTGCGACCCTCCTTGGGCGGGCGCTGCACGACGTTGGTCATGGCGCGGTAGTGCGAGATCATGTCGAAGTTGCAGGTGAGGAAATCGTCACCGAGCTGCCCGCGGTTGCGCGCGACGGACACGGCCTTGAGGAACACCTCGGGCATGATCACGGCCGACCCGATGTTGCACCAGACGCCCTGATCGAGCCGGCCGACGGTATCCGAGAGGATCCAGAAGTCGCGCTGCGTCGCCGCGCCGAGCGCCGCGCCGTCGAGCGCCGGGTCCATGTGCGTGATGTCGCAACCGAACGCCACGTGGATCGTCGCGGGGATGTCGAGCCGCGCGGCTTCGGCGAAGACCGACAGTTCGCGATGCGGCAGTCCGTCCGCCAGGATGCGGTCGCCGAGCGCGCGACCGAGCCCGCGCTCCTTGCTGGCCGGGTCCGCCGCCGCACCATTGAGGCCCGTGAACGTCTCTTGCCAGAACCCGAACGAGCCGTCGGGCAGGTTCTCGCCGACGTCTTCGCTCGTTGCGCCCTGATACGCGGTCTCCCAATCGTGGATCGCGGAGGCGCCGTTCGTCGCGACGTGGGTGATGAACCCGCGCCGCATGAGGTCGATGAGCAGCGGCGACAGGCCGACCTTGAGCACGTGCGCGCCGAGCGCCATGCCGACCTCGCGACCGTCCGCACGGGCATCGACGATGCGCCGCACGATCTGCTTCAGCGATCGGCTGCCGTAGATATCGGGCAGCGCGTCGAACCACGAGAGGAACCCGTCGACCGGCGGCAACACGCTCGCGAACTGGTCCTTCGTGACGAGATTGCGACGCTCGTCGAGCGGGCGGATGCGCAGCGGTCGGTCGGGTTCGGCCATCGGTCGGCGCGCATCGTGCGCCAACGGGCCGCGCGGATCCAGCGCAGGTCAGGCGAGATCGACAACGGAAGTGCGAGGACCAGGGGCGAACGCAGCGGATCGTGACCGATCCGGCGCTGCCCGGAGCGCCGCGCTCGGCGTCGCGTGGGCGCAATCGCACGAGCGGTCGCGCTCGACGGGCGAGCGGTTTCGAAACGCGCGGACGCACGGAATCGGCCCGTTTGCGCGTGTTTCGTTACCTTCGGAGATCGACCGGATACCTCGACCGGAGCCGGGCCGCGGATGCCGGCGGCGTTGCACTTGTCGGAGCGGTAGGGCAGCGTCTGGTCACGTTCGGTGACGCGGCCCGGCCTCCACTCTTGCCCGCGGTGTCATAGCAGCGCGGCGGCGAGTAGTGTCCGGCGCGGCCCGTTCACGATGACCGCCGCTCCAACCCGCTCGACCGACGCTGCGACGCAGCGCCCGACCACGCTGCCGCTCGTGGTCCTCGCCGCGACGCTCGCGGTGTGCTGGCCCGCGCTGCTCGGCAACTACGTCTACGACGACGTCACGCTAGTCCTGCGCAATCCGGCGTTGCTCGCCGGCGATATCGGCGACCTGCTGACGTCACCGCTCTACGGCGAATCCGAGGGGCTCTGGCGCCCGCTCACGCTGCTGACGCTGGCGATCGGTCACCACCTCGGTGGCGCCGCCGGCGTGCATGCGATCGCGCTGTTGCTGCACGCCGGTAACGCCGTGCTCGTGCTGCGCCTCGCGCAACGCTGGCTGCCGGGTCCGCGCGCGGCCTGGGTCGCGCTCGTATTCGCGCTGCACCCGGTGCAGGCCGAGGCCGTCGGCTGGTGCGCGGCGATCAACGATCCGCTGTGGGCCACCGCGACGCTGCTCGCGATCCATGCGACGGTGCGCTGGCGGGATCGCCGTGCCTGGGACGGGAACGTGGGCTGGCCGTGGCTCGCGGGCCTCGCGTTCTTCGGCGGACTCGTGGCGAAGGAGACCGCGGTCGCGATCGCGCCGCTCGCGCTGCTCGCATTCGTCCTCGTGCCGGCGAGCCCGGGTGCGGGAACGCCACGGCGGCCCCGGCTCGGGCGCGCCGTGATCGTTCTCGGGATCACCCTGATCGCCTGGCTCGGCCTGCGTATTCTCGTGCTGAGCAGTCTGACGGCGACGGCCGCGGACGATGCCACCGAGGGCAGCCTGCTGCAGCCGGCGACGTTGCTGCTGCGGCACCTCGGCCTGCTCGCGTGGCCGCTGCCCGCGACGCCGTTGCGCCCCGCGCCGGACTGGCCCGCGTGGCTGACCTTGCCACTGCTGGCGATGACCGTCGCGATCACCGTCGTGCTCTGGCGTCGCGACCGGCAGGACGGGGGCGCCCTGCGCTTCGGCGTCGCGCTCGTGCTGCTCCCGCTGCTGCCGCCGCTGGTGAACTGGCGCGCGATCGGCGCCCACCCGCTCAACGACCGCTACCTCTATCTGGCCGCGTTCGGCCTCGCGCTCGCGCTCGGCACGCGTGCGTGGCTGTGGCGACTCGGGTCGGTGGCACCGTGGCTGCTGCCGATCGCGTTCGCCGGGATCACGTTCCTGCAGTTCGACCACTGGCGTGACGACGAGAGCCTCGGCCAACACACCGTGCAGCACTTCCCCGAGCAACCGAGCGCGCTCGTCATGGTCGCCGACGCAGCGCTGCAGCGCGCGCAGGCCGGCGACGCGTCGCAGTGGGCCATAGCGAACGAGCACTACCGGCGCGCCGTCGAACACACGCCGAGCAACGCCGACGGGCCGGTGCGCGTGACCCTCTCCGCCGGCCGCCTCGGCCTCGCGTGGTGCCTGCTGCTCGGACCCAACCAGCGCCGCCCCGACCGCCAGCAGGTGATCGATGCGTTCGAAGCCGCGGTCCGCGCCGGCCCGGACAACCCGGCCGCGTGGGTCGGGCTCGGCGTCGCGCACGGCATGCTCGGCAACCCGCAGCAATCGGGGCAGGCGCTCGACCGCGCGATCGAACTCGATCCGAACCACTCCGAGGCATGGTTCAACCGCGCGTTCCTGCATCAGCAGCTCGGCCAGTTGGACGACGCACGACGCTGCGTCCGCGAGGCGCTGCGGAGCAATCCGAGCAACGCGCGCGCCATGCAGATGGCGGGACAACTCGGCGTCGAGATCGGAGGGTAGCGCACGCCGCAGACCCTCGTCTCGGTGCCTGGACCCGCCTGTTCTCGCCTGGGACGTCAACCTCTGCCTCGCCACGGCTCGCAGTTCCGACTGGGCGCAGCGGCTTGCGCGACCCGGCTCCACCGCCGACGATCCGACCATGGCCCACCGGCACCTCACCCCGTTTGTGCTCGCCGCCTGCGCAGCCGCTCCAGGCAGCGCCCAGGACGCGCCCCCGACCGAGTTCGGCGCGATCGCCTGGCAACGCGACTTCGCGGCGGCGAAGGCCGCGAGTCAGCGGACCGGCAAGCCGATCCTGCTGCTCTTCCAGGAAGTGCCCGGTTGAAAGACCTGCGTCGATTTCGGGACTCACGTGCTGAGCCACCCACTCGTGCAGGAAGCCGCCGAGACCCTGTTCGTCCCGCTCGCGATCAAGAACAACAGCAAGGGCGATGCGGACGCCGAGGTGTTGGCGCACTTCGGAGAACGCGCGTGGAACAACCCCGTCGTCTACTGCATCGATGCTGACGAACGGCCGCTCGCCGAGAAGCTCACGCGCGACTGGAGCGTGCACGGCGTGGTCACCCGGATGGCGACCGCGCTCGAGGCGACCGAGCGACCCGTGCCCGAGTGGCTTCGGCTGCTGACCCAGGAAGAACAGGCGCAGCGCCGCGGCCTCGAACGGGCCGTGTTCTCCCAGACTTGATTCTGGGTCGGCGAGGCCGAGTTCGGCCTCCTCGATGGCGTTCACCGGACGCGCGCCGGCTGGCTCGATGGCCACGAGGTCACCGAAGTGTGGTTCGACCCCGCGCGCCTGAAGTTCGAGAAGCTCCTGGCGCACGGCAAGAGCACCGATTGCGCACGCCGCGCGTGGGCGACGACTGCGGCGCAGATGGCGGCGGCCAAGAAGGCCCTGGGCGACAACGTGCAGAAGTTCGAGAGCGAGCCGCGGCCCGACAAGGAACCGAAGTACTACCTGCTGCAGACGCCGTTCAAGCACGTGGCGATGACGGCGACCCAGGCGGCCCGCATCAACGCCGCGTTGGCGCCGAAGGGCACGGCCACCGCGAGCAAGGGCGCGGCCGAGCGCTTCCTGTCGCCGCGCCAGCGCGAGCAGCTGGCTGCCGCGAAGGCTGCGAAGAAGCCGTGGCCCGTCACCGTCGACGTGGACATCATGTCCGCGTGGTCCAAGCTGCCCAAGTAGCCGGTGCGCCGCCGGCGCCCGCCCCGCTCCACCGCTTCGTGCTGTGGGCGCTGCCCGTCGTCCTCGCGATCGTCGCGTATCACGAGGTCCACGGGTTCGACTTCGTCTTCGACGACCACGGCGCGATCCTCGAGAGTCACGCGCTGCGTCAGGGTGACTGGTGGGCCGCGGCGTTCGGCGACTACAACTCGCTGAGCAACCGGCCGCTCGCGTGCCTGATGCTCGCGCTGGAGCTCTCGCACGGCCCGGGCTTCATGCACCTCTCGAGCCTCGCGCTGCACGCGTGCAACGCCGTCCTCGTCATGGTGCTCGTGCGGCTGCTCGCGCGGCCGCGCCGGGCCTCGAGCCTGATGTTCGCGAGCCTGACCGCGACGCTGTGGGCCGTGCATCCGCTGGCCGTCGACGCGGTCGCGTATCTGACGCAGCGGTCCATGTTGCTCATGGGGCTCTTCGCGCTGACCTCGACGATCGCGTTGCTGCGATCGCACTCGGCGGAAGGCACTGCGCGGACGCGATGGCGGCTGGTCTGCGTCGCCGCAGCCGCGCTGGCGTTGGCGAGCAAGGAGGAGAGCGCCGGCCTGCCGATCCTGCTCGTGCTCATGGACCGCGCGTTCGGCACGTCGAGCTGGCAGGAGTTCCGCGGCCGCTGGCGATTCCACCTCGCGATCGCATCGAACTGGCTCGTCCTGCTCGCGTGCGTCGCGCTCGGTCCGAAGAACCCGACGGTCGGCTACGCGACCAACCCGCCCGCGACCGCGTGGGAGTGGCTGCTCACGCAGACGCAGTGCCTCGCGCACTACGTGCAGAACGCGTTCGTGCCGGCCGATCTGCGCGGCATGTACGACTTCGGCGTGATCCGTGACATCGGCCCCGCCGTGCTCCCGGGCGTTGTAATCGTCGCTGCGATCGCGGCCACCGTGGTGCTGCTCGTGAAGCGCCCGCGTTTCGGTGTCGCGGGCGCCGCGTTCTTCCTGCTGCTCGCGCCGACCTCGAGCGTCTATCCGATCATCACGGAGCTCTGCGCCGACCGGCGGATGTACCTGCCGCTGCTCGCGATCGTCGTGCCGGTCGCGATGCTCGGCGAACGGCGACTCGGCCGCGCGTTCCCGTGGCTCACCGGCCTCGTGATCGGCGTGTTCGCCTGGCGCACCCACGTCGAAGCCGCCGCGTACCGGGACGCCGAGACCTTCGACCGCCACGCGGCCGCGAGCAACGAGCTGCAGAACGGCAGCTACCTCAGCGGCAAGATCCTCACGGCACTCGGCAGCCACGAGTTCGCGAGCGGCAACCTGGCCGCGGCGAAGTCCGCGCTCGAGCGCGCGATGCAGTGCGAAGCGCCGGGCGCGCACGAACGGAACGCGCACGCCAACCTCGTGCACGCGCTCGGCGATACCGAGCGCGCCGAGTCGCTCTATCGCGCGATCCTGCGCGACTACCCCGACGACCCGGCCGTGATGATCAATCTCGCGGGCCTGCTGCGCGACCGGGCGATGGACCTGCCGGAGCACGCGAGCAAGCCCCTCTTCGACGAGGCGTTCGCATACGCCGAACGCGCCTGCGAGCTCGCGCCCTACAAGCCCGAGGTTCGCAACACCTACGCGGTACTGCTCAACGTCACGGGCCAGGTCGCCCGCGCCCGCGACCAGCTCGAGATCGCGCTGAGACTCCAACCCGACTTCGTCGAAGCCCGCCGCAATCTCGGCATCGCGCACTACCAACTCGGCGACCTCCGCCGCGCGCTGACGACGTGGCAACCGCTCGTGGACCGCGGTCAGGTCGATCCGATGCTCGCGCAGATCATCGAGGAGGTCCGGCGGCAGGTGCGGTAGCTCGGCAGAACGAACGCGGTACCGTACGGTGCCCTCCCGCGGCACCCGGCGTACGGTACCCGGTTCCAGCCGGCATTCACGCGATCAGGTTGCGGACGACCTTGCCGGCGACGTCCGTGAGGCGGAAGTCGCGACCCTGGAAGCGGTAGGTCAGGCGTTCGTGGTCGAAGCCGAGCAGGTGCAGCATCGTCGCGTGCAGGTCGTGCACGTGCACCGGGTCGTGCGCGATGTTGTAGCCGAAGTCGTCGGTCGCGCCGTGCACGTGGCCCGCGCGGACGCCGGCACCCGCGAGCCAGATCGGGAAGCACCGCGGGTGGTGATCGCGGCCGTAGTTCGTCTTCTGCAGCCGACCCTGGCAGTAGGCAGTGCGGCCGAACTCGCCGCCCCAGACGACGAGCGTGTCGGCGAGCAGACCGCGGCGCTCGAGGTCGAGCACGAGCGCCGCCGTGGCCTGGTCCGTCTGCCGGCATTGCTGCGTGATCCCCTTCGGCAGGTTGCCGTGCTGATCCCAACCTTGATGAAACAGCTGCACGAACCGCACGCCGCGCTCGAGCAGTCGCCGCGCGAGCACGCAGTTGCTCGCGTACGTGCCCGAGTCGCGCGCGCCCTCGCCGTAGAGCCGAAACGTCGACTCGGGTTCGTCACCGAAGTCCGCGACCTCGGGCACGCTCGCCTGCATGCGACACGCGAGCTCCGCCTGGGCCGTGCGCGCCTGGATCGCCGGGTCGAGCTCGCGCGCGAACTGATCGCGGTGCAGCGCCTGCAGCGCCGCGAGCTGGGCGCGGCGGTCCCCCGCCGACACCCCGTCGGGCCGGTCGAGGAACAGGACCGGCGCCTTGCCGGGCCGGAACTGCACGCCCTGGTGTTCACCGGGCAGGAAACCCGTGCCCCAGAGTCGCGCGTAGAGCGGCTGATCGCGGCGCGCGTCCTTGCTCACGAGCACCACGAACGCGGGCAGGTCGGCGTTCTCGCTGCCGAGGCCGTAGCTCGCCCACGCCCCCATCGACGGCCGCCCGCTGATCTGGCTGCCGCTGCAGAGGAACGTGATCGCGGGGTCGTGGTTGATCGCCTCCGTGTGCATCGAACGCACGACACAGAGGCGATCGGCGATCCTCACCGTGTGCGGCAGCAGCTCGCTGACCTCGAGACCGGCATCCGTGCACCGCGCGAACTTCGTGAACGCACCGGCCATGGGCAGGCTCGCCTGGAACCCGCTCATGCCGGTCAGGCGTTGGTCGCCGAGCACCGACGCCGGCAGCTGCTCGCCGTGGCGCTGCTGCAGCACGGGCTTGGGATCGAGCGTTTCGAACGGCGACGGTCCACCCGCCTGGAACAGGTAGACGACCCGACGCGCGCGCGGCGCGAAGTCCGGTCCGCGCGGCCCCGCGGTGTCACCGACCAGCGACCGCATCGCGATCGCGCCGAGGCCCGCGCCCGACCCGCCCAGGAACGCGCGACGATTCAGCGACCGATACAGCGGCAGGAGCTCACTCATCGCACCACCACCACCGCGTCGCTCGCCATGAGCGTCGATGCCGCGAGCGCGAGGCCGTGTCGTTCTTCGCCGGCGGCGTCGCGCAGGAGCACTGAAAGCGCCGACCGCTCCGCCGCGCGCGGCCGCCGGCCAGCGAGCGCGAGGAAGACGAACTCGAGCCGATCCGCCACCGCGCCGTCTGCCCGTTCGCGCAACGCACGATCCGCGAGCGCCTCGGCGCACTCGACGAACACCGGATCGTTCCAGAACACGAGCGCCTGCAGCGGCGTGTTGGTCGACTGCCGGGATGCGACGCAGACCTCGCGGCTCGGCGCGTCGAGGATCGTCATGTCGGGCGGCGGCGCCGTGCGCTTGCGATACGTGTAGAGGCTGCGCCGGTGCCCTTGTGGCCCCTCATCCGGCTCGTAGTCCGCCCCGCCCCAGCCCGCGCCCGCATCGCGCCAGAGACCCGGCGGCTGCCATGGCTTGCGACTCGGGCCGTAGGCGTCGCGGCAGAGCAGGCCCGACGCGGCGAGCGCGAGGTCGCGCAGCGTCTCCGCGGCGAGCCGCGAGACCGGGCCGCGCGCGAGCAGTTCGTTGTCGGGGTCGCGTTCGCGCAGCGCCGCGCCCGCGCGCGAGCTCTGCCGGAACGTCGCGGAACACACGATGCGCCGCAGCAGGGCCCGGATGTCGCCGCTCTTCTGGAAGTCGCGCGCCAGGGCATCGAGCAGCGCCTGCTGCCGCGGCCTCTGCCCGAGCACGCCGAAGTTGTCGGGTGCCGGCACGAAGCCGCGCCCGAAGCACGTGCGCCACAACCGATCGACGACGACGCGTGCCGGCAGCGGATTGTCGTCGGCGAGCAGCCAGTCGGCGAGCCCGAGCCGGTCGCGCGGACGGTCGCCGAACGGCAGCACGCTCGCGGGCACGTCGGGTTCGACGGGTTGCTCCTCGTCGGGCATGTCGTAGGCCCCGCGCCGCAACACGTAGCGCGCCGGGGGATATCCGTGCTCCGCCATGACCATGAGCTCCGGGATCTTCTCGAGCCGCGCATGGTGCGCCCGGCGCGCATCCCGCAGTTCCTGCTCTTTCGCCGTCGTGCAGTCGTCGAACACGCGGACGTTGCGGATCCGACCGCCGGTGAACCCCCGATCGCGGTCGCGCGCGCCGAGCTCGAACGTGCGCACCATAGCTGGCCCGCGCAGGTGATCGCGCACGATCTCGAGCGGCACCGAGCGCCCGTCGAACGTGACCGTGAGTCCGCTCGCGCGCGAGCTGCCGTCGTAGCCGACGACGACGTCCACCCATTCTCCGAACGGCAGCGGCTCCTTCGTCCGCACGGCGATCGCCGAACCCGGCCAGTGGTGCACGATCTCCCAGCACAGGTGACCGTCACGCAGCAGCACCTGGTAGCCCTGCGCGTCGGCATCGAGCGTGTAGCGGCTCGTGTGCAGCACGACGGCGCGTTCTTGCGTGCCGGCCTGGTCCTGCGGACACCAGAGTTCGAGGCCGATCCGGAACGGGTCGGCCCGGGTGAACTTCGGCGCGTCGCTGGCCGTCGTCCGGCGATCGCCGTCACACTCGATGAGCGCCGACCGCGTCCACGTCGGCGACTCGGCGAGTGGCCGCGGGTTGCCCCACCTAGCCGCGAGCAACCCGGCGCGCACCGCGAGTTCTTCGACCTCGCGTTCGTCGGCCGGCGACGCGAGGCGCACGGTGGGCTGCGGCACCCCGCCCGTCGAGTACGGATAGACGCCGGACTCGTCGATCGCGAAGAAGCTGCCGAGCGCGTAGTAGTCGCGCTGCGTGATCGGGTCGGACTTGTGGTCGTGACACCGCGCACAGCCCACCGTGAGCCCGAGGAACGCGGTCCCGAACGTGTCGACGCGATCGGCGATGTACTCGTGGCGCCACTCGGCTTCGATCGAACCACCCTCGTTCGTCTGCCGATGCAGGCGCCAGAACGCGGTCGCCGTCCGGCTCTCGAGGTCCGCGTCGGGCAACAGGTCACCGGCGACGAGCTCGCGCACGAAGCGCGGCCACGGCTTGTTGTCGTGGAACGATCGGATCAGCCAGTCGCGCCACGGCCACGTGCGGCATTCCATGTCCGCCTGATAGCCGTAGGTGTCGGCGAAGCGACCGAGGTCGAGCCACGTGCTCGCGAGGTGCTCCGCGCACGCGACGCTCGCGAGCAGTTCGTCGACACGTCGCTCGAAGGCGTCGATGCGTTCATCCGCGAGGAACGCGGTCACCTCGGCGGGTGACGGCGGCAAACCGGTGAGCGCGAGGCAGGCCCGTCGCAGCAGCACGGCGGGATCGGCCGCGGGCGACGGCTGCAGGCCGGCCGCCCGGAGACCGGCGAGGACGTAGCGATCGATCGGGTCGCGGCACCAGCCGTCGGCTTCGGTCGCCAGCGGACTCGCCGCTAGCGGCGCCCGGTAGGCCCACGCCGCGGCGCCTTTCGACCCGGTCTGCTGCGCCGCTGCCGCGCTCGCGAGGACGAGCGCGGCACTCAGGGCTCGAACGGTCGACATGGCCGCGCCGTTGTAACGGTTCGGCCCGGCGTCGCGCTACAGGAGCACGAGTTCGAGCCCGTTGCTCGCCGCGAGCCCGGCCGGGTTCGCCCCCGGGTCGGCGACGAACCACTGGCCGTAGACCAGCAGGCCCGACAGGCTCGGCACGTAGCCGAACGACAGCGTCTGCGTCGCGCAGCCGTTGCCATCGGCGAAGTTGAGCAGCGAGCTGACGGGATCGACGAGCACGAAGCACGGCGCGTTGAGGCCGATCGCGGGGAACGCGAGCGGCAGGGCGCCGAGACCGCTCAGGTCGCGGTTGAAGCCGAGCGCGAGGAATCCGACGCTGCCCGGCGTCGCGCCGTAGAGGTCGATGTCGACCGAAGCGCCGACCGCGGCGAAGCCGGTCGCGCCGATCTCGAGGCGCGTGCCGGTCCCGCTCGCGCAGCTCGGCCCGAACGTGGCCGGCAGGTTGACGCCGCGCAGCTGCCCTCGAACCTCGCCGCTCGGGAACCCGCTCGTGTGCAGGTTGACGTACCAATCGCCGTTCCGCAGCTGCGCGAGCTCGGCCGGGGTCGGCGTCATCGTGCCGACGAACTTGCTCCCGCTCGGGGCCAGCCCGAGCACGATCGGGCCGTTCGAGCCGAACGGCGCGTTGTGGATGTGCGCCGCGTTCAGCGTGCCGGTCAGACCGGTGTGCGACACCTCGATGCTCAGGACGCCGTCCTTGTCGATGTGCACCGATGCCGTGGCGACGCCGCTCGTCGCGACGGGCGGCACTTCCTCGGCGCCGTTGCAGCGCGCCGCGAAGTCCGAACCCGCATCGCGCAGCAGCTGACCGCGAATCTCGCCGCCCGGGAACGTCGGCGTGTGGACGTTGAAGTAGGTCGCGCCCGACGTGATCGCCGTCATCTCGGCCGCGGTCAGGCGATCGGTGACGCCGCAGAACGTGCCGCCGACCCCGCCGTTGAGACCCGCGAGGATCGGCCCGTTGTTGCCGACCGCGCCGAAGTGCAGGTGCGCCGCGTTGATCGTGGCCATCCCGGTCGTCTCGAGGCAATACACGAGGCGGTTGTCCGGCTCGTGCAGGAACGCGATCGCGCTGCCCGTCGCCGCACTCGTCGTCGCCGGAACCTCCTGCGAACCGTCGAGCATCGAGTTGAAGCGCGTGCTGTCAGCGGTCACGACCTGCCCGCGCAGTTCACCGCTCGGCACTGCCGGGGTGTGGACGTTGATGTAGTGGCCACCGGTCTTGAGCGCGGCGACCTCGGCCGCCGTCAGCGTGCCGGTGCCGACGAACGTGCCGTTGCCGGCCGGACCGCCGAGCCCGACGACGATCGGCCCGTTGTTGCCGAACGTGCCAGCGTGGAGGTGACCGGCGGTCGGCGTCGTCGTGAGACCGAAGTAGTGGATGAAGATCCGCACGGTGTTCGCCGGTTCTTGCAGGCGAACGACCGCGTAGCCGCCACCGTTGGTCGCGACGGGCGGCACTTCCTGGGCACCGTCGAGCGTGGCGACGTAGTACGAGACCTGCGCGGAGAGCGAGCCCGCGAGAACGAGCGGGAGCAGAAGTCGGAACATGGATTCCCTGAGGGTGTGGCGGAGGCGAGTGGTGGTGCGGCCGACGCAGAAGACCCCGACCGCGTTGGGGGCGTGGGGCAATGTAGCGTGCTCTCGTAGTCACCGAAGCCCCCGGGGTCACACGAACCCCGGCGCGGTTGCCGGTGGTCCGTAAGCCGCTCCGGCCGCACCGGCGGGCGAGAGGTCGACGAGCGCCGTCTACTGCAGCACGAGGGCCTGCGCGTTGCCGCCGAACATCGCATTCGTGCCGAGCACTCCGGCCTGGAAGTGCAACACCACGCCGGCGAAGCCCGCCGGCGGCAGCGCCACCGTCGTGACGCCACGGCCGTCGCCATCCGCCACGACGAACGGCAGCAGGAACGCGCTGCCCGGATCGAGGAGCAGCGTGCCGGCGACGCCCGGGAACGTGGTGCCGGGCCCCGATCCGAATGCGACGATCGGCGCGAGCAGCGCACCGACCGGGCCGTGCATCGCGGCCTGGATCGTCGTGCTCGGCGCGCCCGATCCGAGCAGCGTCATCGCGCCGTTCCGCGGGAAGCCGCTGATCACGAGGTCGTCGACGAGGCACTCGACGAGCGACGGCGACAGGTCCTGAGCGCGCACGCGCAGCTGCATCGTCGCCGTGAGCGGCGCGCCGAGATCGAGGTCGACCGTGACCCAACCGTTCGTCGACGTGTTGCGTGAGAGCAGCGGCGTGAAGTTGGCGCCGCCGTCGCGGCTCACGTCGATCGCGAGCGCGTCGTTGCTCGCGCTCTCCGCGTACCACAACGCGAACTCCGCGCGGGCCGCGGTCAGATGCGACAGGTCCATGATCGGCGACAGCAGATCGGTGTAGCCCGAGTCCACGTCCCAGCTGCCGACGCTCGTGCCCGCGCGACCGTCCGTGACCCAGCACAGCGAGCCGCCGGGCGTCGTCTGGAACCCCGGCTGATAGGTCGTGCCGCCGTTGGTCGTCTGCTGCGGCGCGGCGCGTTCCCAGAGCCCTGTCGTCGCCGTGCCGACCGCCGCGCGCGCGAAACCATGGTCCGCCTCGAAGTCGTCGACGAGCACCGGACGCCTGGGCTCGAGCTCGATCGCGACGGTCTGCTCGATCGTGCGACCGCCGCCCGTCACCGCGACGCGCAGCTGCACGACCGGAACGCCGATGCTCACCGCGGTCGAGAACGTGAGCGGCACACTCGCGTTGGACGCCGAACCGAACGACGCCACGCTGCCGAGCGGCGCGCTGCCGACGCCGATGGCCACTCCCGGGGTGACGGCCTGCAACGTGGCGACGCCGGTCGCTGCGAGCAGTCCGGCGTTGTCGACGTTCACGACGACGTGACCGGTCTCGCCCGCTTCGACCGTCTGGTTGCCGTTGCCGCCCGGCCCCTCCGTGACCGCGACGTCGGCGATCGTCAGCGTCGCGCCCGCGGTCAGCGCGACCTTGCGGAACATCGGCTGGTAGCGCTCGGCGACGTCGAGGATCGCCTGACCGAACGGCCAGAACCCGCCCTCGCTGCTGCGGCCGAGCTCGGCCGTCCAGCTGTAGGACCCGCGCGCGGTGTGATGATGGTCGACCGACGTGCCGCCGGAGATGTAGAGCAGCGTCGACCAGCGGCCGTGCGGCATGCCGTTCTCGATCGTGAGATAGTCTCCGAGCGCCTGATAGTCGGCGACGTTGGCCGGGTCGTTGACCTCCCAGCACCACGGCCGCAGCAGGATGTCGGCATAGGTGTGCGTCGAGAACACGCTCACGAAATTGCGCGCCGCGGAGAACGCCTCCATCGCGGTCGTCTCCGGCTCGCTGAACGGGGCGGTCCCGCGGTAGGTCTGGTTGTTCGGCGTCGTGGAGCTGCCGCCGTTCGGTGCGATCCACTGCGTCGCGTAGTTGCGATTGAGATCGACGCCGTAGGTGTTGTCGGCGTTGAGCCGCCGGTTCTTGCGCCACAGCCCGCCGCCGTTCGGGTTGGTCGTCTCGTTGTAGACGTAGCCGTCGGGATTGACGCACGGCACGAAGAACAGCTCACGCTCGTCCACGATCAGCGTCGCGTCGGGATCGATGCCGTAGTTGTCGATCAGCCACTCCATGAAGACGATCGTCGTCTCCATCGACAGCGGCTCGCGCGCGTGGTGCAGCGCATCGAACAGGACCTCGGGCTCGTTCTCGTCGACGTTGACGTTGTCGCTGATCTTGACCATCCACAGCGGACGGTTCTCGATCGAGGTGCCGATCGAGACCTTGGCCGCGCAGATCGCCGGGTTGTCGTTGTGCAGCTCGTCGAGGATCGATTCCATCTGGGCGAACGTCCAGTGCCCCCCCATCGCGCCCTGACCGAGCGGCGGGTTGGGTTGGTCCGGGTAGCCGCCGACCGGCATCGCCGCCCGCGCCCGAGCCTCGTACCAACCCGCCAGGTCGCGCTGCAGCACGCGGGTCGCGAAGCCGTTCGCCTGCAGCGTGGCGAGCTCGGCATCGTCGACGATCACCTCGATGCGGCGCTGCGCCGGCAGCGGCGTGCGGCACGCGGCGAGGTCGAGCTCGAGCGCGAGCAGCGCCTGCATCTGCGCCGGCCCCGTGGTCCGAACGGCAACGAGGTGGCGCCTGGGCGGCCCATCCTGAACGAAGTCCTGGGCAGCGACCGGCACATTGGCAACGGCGACGAGCAGAACGGTCGCGGACCACGAGAGCGAACGAGCGAGCATTGCACGATCGTAGCCGAGATCCGGCCGCAGCGGGTCAGCCGCGCCGCTTCTCGCCGCCGTTCGGGCCAGCCGCCCCGCCGGCGACTCGCCCCGGCAGAAACGCCATCACGGCCTGCCGTTCCGCGTCCGTCATGCTGCCCCACCGCGCGATCTCGTCGAGACTGCGGCGACAACCCGAGCAGTAGCCATGGCGATCGACGACGCAGACGTTGATGCACGGCGTCGCGACCTGGCCGGCGCGCGGCCGCTGCTCGTTCGGCCCGCGCATCGCCGTCACCGCACGCTCTCCCGGGCCACGTTCGTCACGGGCGCGGCACCGCGCTGCTGCAGCAGCGCGAGCAGCTGGTCCTGGTCCTTCTCGCGCGCGAACTGCACCTCCGCATCCGTCGCGCCGACGAGGTGGTAGATGTCGACCCGGCCCGAGGCCAGCGAGAACGCCGACTCGTAGTGCTGCGGCTGCGTGACGAGCAGCCAGCGGATCGCGGACTCGAAGTCGGGTGTCACGGAGTTCTCGAGCGGCACGCGGTTGCCGTATTCGAGCAGCTCCGCGTTCTCGTAGCTGCCGACGGCGACGAGCAGTTCGTACGCCATGAGGTTGTGCAGCAGAGCGACCGCCCAGCTCGCGGGATCCGGCGTCTCGATGGCCAGCTCGAACCCGACCCCCGAGAACCCCGTGGGATCCTTGCCCGGCGCATCGAGATTCCACGGGTTACTGAGCCCCGAAGTCACGTAGAGCCAGCTCTGGCGGTCGTCGTTGGGCGGACTCGCGAACACGCCGTGGTTGAGCCAGCCCGGATGCGGCTGCTTGCCGAAGCGCTCGTACGTCGACGCCTGCGCGGTGTAGATGCCCTCACCGAGGTCACCGAACAGCGCGGTGTAGACCTTCTCCTCACGATGGGTCCAGAGCTGCTCGAACCAGTCGGAGAACGGTCCGTTGGAGGATGCGGGCGGAGTGTCGGCCATGCGTGCGCGGACTGTAGTGGCTCTGCGCTGGCGAGACAAAGATACCGGGTTTCGCCCGTTCACCGATTGGCTGGTCACGCCGGTGACGCGGGCAGCCGCAGGTCGAAGCGGAGCGCGACGAAACGGAGCGTGAGGACGGCGATGACACCGAGCCCCTGCGCCCACGCCTCCCCGAGGACGGTGCCGCGCAGCAGCAGGTAGAGCGCGGCGCCGACGAACGCGCAGCTCGCATAGAGTTGGGTCGTCGGACGAAAGAGCCGGGGCAGATCGTTGCAGATGATGTCCGCGATCACGCCACCGAACGTCGCGGTGACGACGCCGAACAGGACCGCGAGGAACCACGTCATCTCGTATCTGCTCGCGACCCCGGCCCCGACGATGCCGAACAGCGCGAGCCCGATGGCGTCCGGCACCTCGAGCCAGCGCTCGAAACGCCGCGGGAAGCGCGGCACGAAAGCGCCGACGAACGCGATCCCGAACACCGTCCACACGTAGTGCTCGTTCTGGATCCAGAACAACGGCGCACGATCGAGCAGCACGTCGCGCAGCGTGCCGCCACCGAACGCCACGACGAACGCGACCGCGAAGACACCGATCACGTCCATCCCCTTGCTGCGCGCGAGGAGCACACCGAACAGCGCGCCGGAGATCACCGCCACGAACTCGAGGGCCTGAAGCACGCCCTCGTCATCGCCGGCCCCGCCGACGTTTGCAAGGGTGCCGCTACTCCGGATCCGCGCGGGCCGTCAGCTCGCGCGCGAGTTCCTCGGCCTGTTCTCGCCGTTCGCCGTTCTTCGCGACCGCCGCGACCCGCCGCAACGCCCGCGCGATCGCAGCTCTGACCTCGCGCGCATCGGCGCGGGTCGCGGCGCGCGCGATCCGCTCGAAGCCGCTGCGCAGGAGCGCCCCGAACTCGGCGACGGGCGCCAGCACTCGCGGGTTGCCGTCGGAATCGACGCGCACCGGCGTCGGCCAGCGGCGGTTCGCGAGCCGCGCCATCGCTTGCGACAGTCGGTCCGCGCATCGAACGGCGGTCTCCGGATCGTTGATGCCGGGCGACAGCGCCCGCAGGGCGACCTCGACGATCTGGTCGATCGGGAACGCCAGATCCTGCACCGCCGTCCGCTCCGGGCCGGTGATCAGTGCTTCGGCCAACCGCGGCGCGACCTCGTCGGGAACGGTCCCCGCCCGGGCCGTCGCAACCCGCATGATCGGCATGCCTCGCACCACGAAGCTGCCGGGCCGCTCGAGCAGATCGATCACGAGGTCGTGCTCACGGGCGAGGTCGAGCAACAGCTCCGAGCGCACGACCCGAACGTAGCCCTCGCACTCCGCCCGAACCTCGACGACGGGACCACGCTCGAGCCCTGCCGAGATCGGATCGCCATTCTCGCCGCCGCCGTCGCCGCCAGCGCCGCTGTCGCCACCGTGTTCGGGGTCACCGATCGGCTCCGGGAACATGACCTCGATCGCGTCGCACAGTTCGTCGGCGACGCTCGCGATGATGTTGGCCACCTGAATGCTGCTCGCGACCCGGTGAACGAAGTAGGTCACGACGCCGACACTGCCGATCGCCAGCCCGACCGCGACGACGACGCTGAGCTCCGGGACGAACGGTCGGCCGCCGTTCCGCCCGCCGTCGCCGATCGTGACGAGGACGACGAGGCAGTACAGGAACGTGCCGAGCAGCATCCCGAAGCAGCCCTGCGTCATCCGGTCACGCATGAAGCTGCGCAGGAGCCGCGGCCCGAACTGCGACGACGCGAGCGTCAGACTCACGACCGTGATGGAGAAGACGACGCCGCTGACGGTCATGATCGACCCGGCGAGCGTCGACAGGATGAGCTGCGCCGTGCCGGCACCGAGGTTCGCGATCCACGGCAAGGACCCCAGCGGGGAGTCCTCCAGCCACGTGTCGACGAGGACCATTCCGCACGCCACGAGCAGCGCGCAGACCATCGCGACCGCCGGCAGGAACCAGAGGCTGGAGCGCACGTGATCGGCGAGGTTCGAGAGACGCGAGGTCGGCGCGAGCTTCACGCCCCCAACGTTCCGCCGCCAGCAGTGGCCGCAAGCACTTTCCGTACTTCGGCCCGATCCACTCCTCCTATTCTCCGGCTCCGATGAAGCGCTCCGAGAAGGCCGAACGGATCCAGACGATCCTCGACCGCGAGTTCCCGGATCCGCCGGTGCCGCTCGATCACGACGACCCGTTCTCGCTGCTCGTCGCGGTCGTGCTGTCGGCGCAGTGCACCGACGAGCGCGTCAACCTCGTCACGCCTGGTCTGTTCGAGTTGGCCAGCGACCCCGAGTCTATGGCGCGGCTGCCCGTGAGCACGATCCAGCACGCGATCCGCACGTGCGGCCTCGCGCCGCAGAAGGCCAAGGCGATCGCCGGCCTGTCGCAACTGCTCGTCACGGAGTTCGGCGGCGAAGTGCCGCGCGACCTCGACGCGCTCGAATCGCTGCCGGGCGTGGGCCACAAGACCGCGAGCGTCGTGATGGCGCAGGCGTTCGGCGTGCCCGCGTTCCCCGTCGACACGCACATCCACCGGCTCGCGTGGCGCTGGGGCCTGAGCTCGGGCAGGAACGTCACGCAGACCGAGCGCGACCTGAAGCGGACGTTCCCCGCAGATCGGTGGAACGACCTGCACCTGCAGATCATCTACTTCGGCCGCTCGTTCTGCCCCGCAATGCGGCACGACGTGGACGCCTGTCCGATCTGCAGCTGGGGGATGAGCAAGGCGCGACGAACACAGGAACGCCGCGCGGGCAAATCGGCCTAGCGCGCGCGGCGGCGCGCTGGCGCCTTCTTCCTGGCCGGCTTCTTCTTCGCCGACTTCTTCTTGGCCTTCTTGGCGACCTTCGTCGGCTTTTTCTTCGCTGGCCCTTTCTTCACTGGCTTCTTCTTTGCCGGCTTCTTCTTCGCGGGCCTCTTCTTCGCGGGTCGCTTCGTCGCGGTTTTCGCGCGCGCGCGCCCGCCCGGCTCGAACAAGATCTCGAACACTTCGTCGAACGTCGCGACGAACGTGATCTCGATGCCTTCTCGGAGGTCCGGCCGCAACTCCACGATGTCGGGCTCGTTGCCCTTCGGCAGCAGCACGCGACGCAGGCCGAAGTTCTTCGCGGCGAGCAGCTTCTCGCGCACGCCGCCGATCGGCAGCACTTCACCGACCACGGTCAGCTCGCCCGTCATCGCAATGTCGCCAGGTGCCGTGCGGCCGGTGAGACACGAGTAGAACGCGCTCGCGATCGCGATCCCCGCCGACGGCCCGTCTTTCTTGATCGCGCCCGCGGGGAAGTGCAGATGCAGATCGGTCTTGGCGACCGCCTCGAGATCGAGCTCGAAGCGCTCGGCCCGGCTCTTGAGGTAGCTCATCGCGAGCCGCGCCGACTCGCTCATGACGTCCCCGAGACTGCCCGTGAGCTGCAGCCGCCCGGACCCCGGACTCCCGACCGCCTCGATGTAGAGCACGTCGCCGCCGAACGGCGTCCACGCGAGCCCCTGCACGACACCCGCGAAGTGGTGTTTGCGCCGTTCGTCCGCCTTGAACTTCGGCTGCCCGAGCAGCTCCTCCATCTCCGCGAAGCTCAGCCGCCCCGGCGCCTTGCTCTTCTTCGCAACCGCGAGCGCCGTCCTGCGGCACAGCCGCTGCACGACCTTGTCGAGTCCGCGCACGCCGGCCTCACGCGTGTGCTCGGCCACGACGCGCCGCCAGACCGGCTGCGTGATCGACAGGTGCCTGCCCAGCAGACCGTGGCGTTCGAGCTGCCGCGGCAGCAGATGGCGCCGCGCGATCTCGACCTTCTCCTCGAGCAGGTAGCCCGGGATCTCGAGGATCTCCATGCGATCGCGCAGCGGCTCCGGGATCTGCGACAGCACGTTCGCCGTCGCGAGGAACATGACCTTGGACAGGTCGAACGGCACGTCGAGGTAGTGATCGAGGAACGCGTGGTTCTGCTCCGGATCGAGCACCTCGAGCAGCGCCGAGCTCGGATCGCCGCGGAAGTCACTGCCGAGCTTGTCGATCTCGTCGAGCAGGATGACCGGGTTGTTGCTGCCCGTCGTCTTGAGGCCCTGCAGGATGCGACCCGGCATCGCGCCGATGTAGGTGCGGCGATGCCCCTTGATCTCGCTCTCGTCGCGCAGTCCGCCGAGCGAGAAGCGCCAGAACTCGCGCCCCATCGCGCGCGCGATGCTGCGACCGAGGCTCGTCTTGCCGACGCCGGGAGGGCCGGCGAAGCACAGGATCGAACCCTGATGCCCGGGCCGCAGCTTGCGCACCGCGAGGAACTCGAGAATGCGCTGCTTGACCTCCTCGAGGCCGTAGTGGTCGTCGTGCAGCACGCGTTCGGCGTGCGCGAGGTCGTGCTGATCCGCCGTCGAGTGCGACCATGGCAACGTCGTGAGCCAGTCGAGGTAGTTGCGGATCACCCCGTACTCGGCCGACTCGACGGGCGTCGTCTGCAGCCGCGTCAGTTCTTCCTGCGCGCGCGCGAGCGCCGCCTCCGGCATGTCGGCCTTCGCGATCGCCTCCTCGAGCCGGTGCAGCTCGGCGAGCCGCGGATCCTGTTCCTCCCCGAGCTCGCGCCGGATCAGCTTCATCTGCTCGCGCAGGAAGTAGTCCTTCTGGGCCTTCTCGGTCTTCTTCTGGATCTCGCCGTGGATCTTCTTGTCGAGCTCGACGAGTTCCGTCTCGGCGGTCGCGAACTGCAGCGCGAGCTCGAGCCGCTTCTCGACGTCCGCCTCGGCGAGCAGCCGCTGCCGGTCCTCGACCTTGCGCACGATGCTGCCCGTGAAGTCCGCGAGCTGCGACGGGCTCTCGACATTGAGCACCGCCATCGTGAACCCGGGGTCCGCGGTGTCCTGCATCTCGGCGAGCCGCTGCATCTGCTGCCGCAGCAGCCGCATGAGCGACTCCGACCGCGCGCCGCTGGCCGGCACCTCGACGACCTCGCGCACCCGGCCGACGAGGCGCGGCTTCTTGCGAACGACGCGAACGAGCCGTGACCGCAAGAGCCCCTGCGTCATCGCGGACAACCCGCCGTCCGGCAGCCTGAGCGTCTTGAGGATCTTGGCGACGACGCCGACCTCGTGCACGTCGTCCGCCGATTCCGCGTCGGCCTCCGGGTCCTTCTGCAGCACGAGGAAGACGTGCCCGTTGTGCGCTTCGGCCTTGGCGATGATGTCGCGCGCATCCTCGGTGTCGAGCAGCAGCGGCATCGTCAGGTTGGGGAACGGCACGGCCGTCCGGAGCGGGAACACGAACATCGTGTCCGGCACCTGGTCCTGCAGGACGACGGCGCCCTTGAGCGGGTTGTCCGCCTCGTTCAACTCCACGCGCGGGCCGTCCGACATCGACTCGTTGGATTGCGAGTCGTCCGACTCGACCTCATCCGCGTCGGTCCCCGCGCCGAATTCGGGCAGCTCGTCGGAATCGTCGGCCGTCAGCGGGTCTTCAGCCGGATCACGTGCCGGATCCATCGCGTCGGGATCCACCGTCTTCGGATCACGCGACTCGTCGTCGTGGGCAGCCATGGCTGCCGTTGTAGGCCACGCCGACCTGCGAGGGAAGGCATCGGCTCGGCGCTCAGACCCAACCCCGCGTGCGCGGCACCGCTTTCTGCCAGCGCGCGCGCAGTTCCGCGATGTCGATCGCGACACCATCGCCCGGGGCGACGCGGGTCGGCTCGCCCGGCAATCGCGGCAGTTCGTCGAGCGCCGCGGCGCCGGCTCCCAGCATCGCCATGCGGAACGCGCCGAACGCGGTCGCTTCGAGCAGCGCCGGACGCACGACGGGGCGCCCGAGCAACGCGGCCTGGATCTCGAGCAGCAGGCCGTTGCTCGTCGCGCCGCCGTCGACGTGCAGTTCGCCGCTGCCGCCGCCGTCCGCCATCGCCGTGAGCACGTCGTCGACCTGCAGCGCGAGCGCTTCGAGCGCCGCGCGCACGAGGTGCGCCTTCGACGTCCCGCGGGTGATTCCGACGATCGCGCCGCGCGCGGTCGGATCCCAGTGCGGCGTGCCGAGGCCGGCGAACGCGGGCACGAACACGATCCCGCCGCTGTCCGGCACCGAACGCGCGAGTTCTTCCGTATCCGCGGCGCTCGCGACGAGACCGAGCTGGTCGCGCAGCCACTGGATCGCCGCGCCGCACACCAGCACGCTGCCCTCGAGCGCGAACGTCGTCACGTCACCGAGCCGCCACGCGACGGTCGACAGCACGCCGGGCGCCGGATCGGCCGGCGCCGTCCCGACGTTCGTGAGCGCGAACGCGCCGGTGCCGTAGGTGCACTTGCTGTTACCGATGTTCGTGCAGGCGTGACCGAACAACGCGCTCTGCTGGTCGCCGAGCATCGCGCAGACCGGCGCGCCGCCGAGCAGCTCGCCCGCGCCGAACTCGCCCGCCGACGGGCGCACCTCGGGCAACACGGCGCGCGGCACGGCGAAGAGTTCGCAGAGGGCATCGCTCCAGTCGCCCGTCTGCAGGTCGAACAGACTCGTGCGCGACGCGTTGCTCGGCTCGGTCGCGAACACGGCGCCCTTCGTCAGATGCCAGAGCAGCCACGAATCGACCGTGCAGGCCGCGAGCTCGCCGCGCTCGGCCCGCGCGCGCGCCCCGGGCACGTGATCGAGGATCCAGGCGATCTTCCTGGCGCTGAAGTAGGGATCGAGGGTCAGCCCGGTGCGGGTGCGCACGAGCTCGGCCGCGCCGTCGCGCTCGGCGAGCGCCTGCAGCTCCCCTGCCGTGCGCCGATCCTGCCAGACGATCGCGCGGTGGATCGGCCGCCCCGTCGCGCGATCGAACACGACGACCGTCTCGCGCTGGTTCGTGATCCCGATGGCCGTGATCGCGGGCTCGCCGGCCTCGCGCCGCGCCGCGGCTACGGCCGCGAGTTGACTCTGCAGGATGTCGTCGGGGTCATGCTCGACGTGCCCCGGCGCCGGGAAGTGCTGCGCGAACTCCTGCTGACCCGAACCGCGGATCGCACCGCCCGCATCGAAGACGATCGCGCGGCTGCTCGTCGTGCCCTGATCCAGTGCGAGGAACATGCCGACGATTGTCGCGATCGCGGCCGACGATCAACGCCCAAAAAGTAGCCGGGGACCCCGCCGCGCCTGTCCTCGCGACGAAGTCCCCGAGCTGGAAGACCGAGCTGGAATGATGAAGGGCTCGAAGGACGAGCCGAGAATGAGAAATGTGGCGCGTGACCCCCTCGCACCACTTGTGCGACTGGTCGACCGTTGTCCCTAGCCTGCCCCAGAATCGGGACGCCGATCGGACCCCCGAAGGTCACGCGCCAAATAAGGAACGGATGCATGGTTCGCGCAACACACGCGAAAGACCGACGCACACCGCCCTGCC
This sequence comes from Planctomycetota bacterium, assembly GCA_965228735.1. Lineage (GTDB taxonomy): Bacteria > Planctomycetota > UBA1135 > UBA1135 > UBA2386 > JAGQRA01. Next base: position 6,674,990 of record OZ245838.1, on the reverse strand, counting down.
TGCCCCAGATCTCGAGCGGCGTGTGACGAGCACCAGCCATGCACCCGTGACGAACGCGCCGGTTGCCCGGCGTGGACGTCGAATGCCTGTTGTTGTGAAAGAGCCCCGCGCGAGCGGGTCGTCAGGTGTGCAACGCGCTACCGCGACGACAGCACACAGATTCGAATGATGGTTCCGCCGTCCCGCGGCTGCAGGTCGAGGTAGCCGACGTGCCGCGACGGAATGCCGGAGAGATCGACCGCGACACCACGTTCCCCGAGCAGGTCGGCAAAGCGTTCGAGCCACGGCGTGAAGTCGAGGTCGAAGAGGCCGCTGACCTCTCGCCCTCCGATTCGTTCTACGACTGCACCCACCTGCGAGTTCCGCTTGCCGCGCTGCCGCGCGACGGCGCGGTGTTCCGTGAGGAACTCGTCGATGGACGTCGCGTCGAACGCGACGAGCACCGCGTCGGAGGCGACCGCGACGCACGTCGGCTCGTCTTCCGGGTGCACGCGCAGCTCGAGCACGTCGACGTTGTCACGACCCGGCCGGTCGCGACCCGCCAGCACCTTGCCGATGCCGTGCTGTTCGGCCGCGCGCCGCAGATCGGTGAAGAGGTTGCTCGCCGCCGTGCGGCTCGTGGCGCGCACGGCGTAGATCGACTCGATACGCGTCGCGGCCTCGCCGTCGGCGCCGCGCCGGAACAGCAGCTGCACCGTGCCCCGCGTGCCGAGCCGGGAGAGCACGTTGCGCTTGAAGTCGAGACCGAAGGCCTCGAGGGAGTTGCGCAGGTCACGCAACAGCCGCGCGCCGCGCGGCGAACGCGTCGCGACGACCGGCAGGTCCATCGCGAGCACGAGCCCACCGAGGCCACCACCCGGCAGATCACGCGCGAGCTGCCGCGGCTTGACCGACAGCGCGGCCGTGAGCCAGCCGTCGATGCCCGGCGAATCCCAGAACGGCGGCGCCTTGCGACCCGGCGCACGCAGCGCCCGCACGTTGGGGTTGTCCTGCTCGAAATCGAGCAGCACGGTCGCGGTGAAGCGCGTCCCGGCAGCCGTCGAGCGATCGGCTGCAGCTCGGTTCTCGGTCGGCTGGCAGCTCAACGCAGCCATCACGCTGCGCGCCGAACCGAGACCGGAGTCGAGCAGCAGTTGGGCGGTCAGCCCCGAACCGCCGAGGCGCCGGCCGAGCCGGGCCCAGTCGCCGTAGACGAGCAACGAGCCCGCGGGCGCGGCGATGCGCTGCTTCAGCGCGACGAAGCGATCGTTGCCCGAGAGCGCGCGCGGACTGGCCGTCGTGCGCTGCGGCGCGAGCAACTCTTCCATCGCCGTCGCGTCGTTCGTGACGAGCAGGTCGCTGCCGACGACCGCGAGCTCGACCTGGCGGCCGATCCCGGTCGCGAGCCGACCGTCCTCGCCGAGCATCGCGTAGGTCTGCTGCCCACGAATCTTGCGGTGGTTCGCCGCGAGCCGGCTGCCGCCCCCGCTGACCTGCGGCTGCGGCCGCAGCGCGGCGTCGAGGTTCTTCGCCTGTTCCGGCTGCAGTTCGGCGCGCAGCACGAGCAGGGGTCGACCGATCCCGGGCACGACGCCCGTCATCGCGACTTCGATCTCGCCAGCGCACCGACTGAGAACGCCGCGGACGAGCGCGAGCGATCGGCCGGTCGAGCTGCTCCGCGTCGCGGCGGGCTCATCGCGCAGGGACTCGTCGAGCAGCGCATCGAGCGCCGGGTCGGCGAGCAGCCGCTGCACGGCCGCCCTACCCGTAGATGCCGCGCCAGCAGCCCCGCCGCCGAGGGCTCCACCGCCGCGGGTCTTGCCGCCGAGAGCAAGGTAGAGCAACGGCGCTTCGATCGAGTCGACGAGCCGCGGTGCAGCCTGCGGGCCGGAGGCGGCGGGCGACTGTCCGCGTGCATCCCCCAGCAGGCCCGCAGCGCCGAACCCGATGGCGAGCAGGCCGGTGCGCAGTTGCTGGGTGAGGGGCGTCATCGAGCCGTTCCATCGCAATCCCGGTACCACGATGAGAGAATCCATAAGCATCTTTATTCCATAGCTTTACGAACACCTTCGCAACCGGCGAGGCGCGCGGGATCCGCACTCTGTGCAGATTTCGCACACTCTCGGTCAGTCGCGCCGGAGCTTGTCGTAGAGCGTCCGGCGGCCGATCCCGAGCAGCCGCGCCGCCTCGGCCTTGTTGCCGCCGGTCGCGGCGAGGGCGCGCTCGATGGCCCAGCGCTCGAGCGCGGCGAGTTCGAGCGACGGCGGCGCGCTCGTCCCTGATGCGGCCCGCCCGCTCTGGGCACTCGTCGCCGTCGCCGCCCACGGCGCTTCGTCGGCCGGCGTCAGCAGATCGGCGGCCAGCACCGTCGCGTCCGACAACGCGACGAGGCGCTGCAGTTCGTTCCGCAGCTCGCGCACGTTGCCGCGCCAGGGCCGGGCGCGCAGCGCCGCCACGAGCTCCTCGGACAGCTGCCGCGCCGGCTCGTCGCGCTCTTCTGCGATGGCCTCGAGGACGTGGCGCGCGAGCGGCTCGATGTCGCCCGGCCGCTCGCGCAGCGGCGGCAACGTCACGCTCACGACCGCGAGCCGGAAGTAGAGATCCTCGCGCAGCTGACCCTCCGCCACGGCCTGGCGCGGATCGCGGTTGGTCGCGGCGACGACGCGCAGATCGAGCTCGAACTCGCGATCGCCGCCGACCGGCCGCACGCTGCGCTGCTCGAGCACGCGCAACAGCTTGGCCTGCAGCTCGAGCGGCATCTCGGTCACCTCGTCGAGGAACAGCGTGCCGCGGTGCGCCTGCCGCAGGAGTCCAGACCGCGCCCGATCCGCGCCCGTGAACGCGCCCTTCTCGTGCCCGAACAGCTCGCTCTCGAGCACGGTCTCGCTGATCGCCGCGACGTTGACCGCGACGAACGGCTGCTGCCGCCGCGACCCGCCGTGGTGCAGCGCGCGCGCGGCGAGCTCCTTCCCGGTGCCGCTCTCACCCGTCAGGAGGACGGGCAGGTCGGTGTCCGTGACGCGATCGAGCACCTTGAGCGCGCGCAGCAGAGCCGGCGACTCACCGACGATGCCCGGGAACGAGTGCGTGAGCGTCGCGCGCGACAGCTGCTCGGCCGGCGTGGCGATCGCCTCGGCCTGCGCCTCGACGGTCGCCTGCAACGACCGGTTCTGCTGCGCGAGTTCGTCGGCCTGCGCCCGGTTCTGCGCGATGAGGTCGTGCAGGTGCACGACGATCGCCCCCTGGTCCGCGAACGCCATGAGCCACGGCAGATCGTCATCGGAGAACGCGTTCGCCTGGAAGCGGTGATCGAGGTAGAGACACCCGAGGACGCGTTCGCCGACCCTGAGCGGCATGCAGAGCACGGAGCGCAATCGCAGATCCGCGACGCTCTGCGCGGCGCTGAGCTCGCCTTCCTGGGCGTCCTCGCTGAACACGCCTTCGCCCGCGAGTCCGCGATCCAGCACCGTGCGCGAGATCTTGCGTTCGGCGTTGGCGACGGCCTCGCGATCGAGGTTCCGCGCGACCTCGACCTCGAACCCTGGCGCCGCGTCACGCCGCGTCACTAGGAAGCCGCGCTCCGCGCCGAACAACCGTACGGCCTCGTCGACGAGCAACGTGAGCACCTGCCGCCGCCCGTCGGCCTCGGCGAGTTGCCGGTTGAGCGCGACGATCGCGAACCACCGCTGCCGCTCGGCGTCCTTCGGGCTGCCACGCAGCCGCGCGAGGAAGTCCGCGAGCCGCGCCATCAGCGCGCCGCCGTCTCGTCGTTGCCGCCCGCCATCGCGAGCGCCCGCAGCACGATCGCGGCCGCGTGGCGTTCCTGGCGTGCGAGCCCGCCCAGCGCGGTGATCGCCGCGTGCAGTCGGGCCTCGGCGTCGTCGATCGGCGCGCCGACCAACGCCGAACGAGACAGCGCCGTGACCGCCATCGTCGCGGGACAACCGGCGGCGAGCCAACCAAGGTCTCGGATCACCCGGCCGTCGAGTCGAACGAACAGTTCGACCTCGTCGCCGCACACGGGATGCGTCGCGGCGCCGCGCCGAACGTCGTCACCGGTCAATGCGCCGGCCCCATCGGCCGCGAGCATCACGTCGCGCAGGCGCTCACTGACCATGTCACGTCACCGTCGGCCTGGCGCCGCGTCAGGACCCGGCCGGGTCGTCGGCGTCGCCGGCGGTCACCGGTGGCGGCGCCTGGACGTCGAGGAACGAGAACTCGTTCCACAGCAGACCGCAGCCGGACAGTGGCAGGCAGCAGAGGACGGTGAACCATGCGACCAGTCGGCGCGCGCGCTGACCCGACCGCCCGACCTTCCGCCACGGCTCTGACCTCGACCGTTCAAGAATCATCGGCATCGACCTCGTTCTGGATGAGCTGCGCGAACGTCTCGCGCTTCTTGATGAGTCGCGCCCCGTCGCCGCGCACCAGCACCTCGGCCGGTCGCCGGCGGCTGTTGTAGTTGGACGCCATGCTCGCACCGTACGCCCCCGCGGCGAGGACCGCCAGGAGGTCGCCGCGCTCCAGCGGCGGCAGCGCCCGCCCGCGCGCGAGGAAGTCGCCCGTCTCGCAGACCGGCCCGACGACGTCGACCGGCCGGGGCGCGCCCGGCCGCGCCGGCAGCACGGGCGCGATCGGGTGCTCCGCCTGGTAGAGCGCCGGCCGCAGCAGATCGTTCATCGCGGCGTCGACGAGCACGAACTCGGCGCCGCCCTGCCCCTTCTGGCCGATGACCCGCGTGACGAGCAGGCCCGCGTCGCCGACGAGATAGCGCCCGGGCTCGAGCACCGGCGTCCAGCCGCGCTCGCGCAGCCGCGGCAGCAGCGCCGCCGCCACGGCCCCGACGTCGAGCTCCTCGCCCTCGCCGTACGCGATGCCGAAGCCGCCGCCGAGGTCGTAGTGCGTCACGCCATCACGGTGCCGCGCGTCGCTGTCGGCGAACTCGGCGATGCGCTCGAACGCCGCGACGTAGGGGTCGACGGAACGCAGCTGACTGCCGAGATGCACGTGGTAGCCGCGCAGCTCGAGCCATGGGTTCGCGACGATCTCGGCGACGACCGCGGGAGCGCGATCCAGCCCGATGCCGAACTTGTTCTGGCGCTTCCCGGTCGTGATGTAGGCGTGCGTGCCGGCCTCGACGTCGGGATTGACGCGCAGCGCGACGGGCAACGGACGACCGGCTGCGGCACCCGCCTCGGCGAGGAGCGGCAGTTCGTGTTCGGACTCGACGTTGAAGAACAGGATGCCGGCCCGCGCTGCGGCCTCGACCTCCCACGGTTCCTTGCCGACACCGGCGAACACGGCCTGGGTCGCCGCGAGCCCGACGGCCTGCAGCCGCTCGAGTTCGCCGCCGCTCACGAGGTCGAACCCGAGCCCGAGTTCGTGCACGCGTCGCAGCAGGTTGACGTTGCTGTTGGCCTTGACCGCGTAGCAGATCACCGCGTCATCGCCGAACGCGCGCCGCAGTCGAGTTGCCCGCTCGGTGATGGCCGCGTCGCTGTAGACGTAGAGCGGCGTGCCGTAGCGATCGGCGAGCTCCGCCACGCGCACGCCCTCGCACCAGAGCTCGCCGGCCCCCGCAGCTCCGGGCACGCCACGGTGGAACGCGGCGGTGCCGGATTCGTCGCAGGGCGTCGGACTGGTCATCGGCAAGCCGTCTCGAACTCAGCCCGCGACGAGCGTCGCGAGCTCGACCTTGAGGCGGTCGAGCACCCGGCCGTGGATCTGGCAGATGCGCGACGCGGACAGCCGCAGCTTGCGCGCGACCTGCTTGCCGGTCAGCCCTTCGAGGTAGAGCAGGCGCAACACCTTCCACTCGATCGGCTGCAGCGCCGCGCGCACGGCCTCGAGCAGCTCGCGCCGGGCGATCGGCTCGATCGGCGACTCGTTGCCCTCGTCGACGAGCTGATCGACGATCTGCGAGTCCTCGTCGAGCGCTGGCGCGGCGCGCACCTGAGAATGCTCCTGCCAGCGCACGAGTGCAGCCGAGGAGATCCCGAGTTCGACCGCCACCTCGTCGTTGGTCGGCTCGCGCTCGAGCTGCATCCGCAGCCGGGCCACCGCGTCGTTGTGCTGGCGCAGCCGGCGCCGGATCAGCCGGGGCAGGAAATCCATGTTCCGCAGCTCGTCGAGCATCGCGCCGCGCACGCGAATGCGCATGAACGCCGTGAATCGATCGCAGCGCTCGGCCTCGTAGGTCGAGAACGCCTGCATCATGCCCCACATGCCCGCGTGCTCGAGATCACGCGCATCGACCGTCGGCGGCAACCGCGAGGCCAGCGTGCGGGCCATCGACTCGACGATCGGCCGGTGCCGCTCCACGAGGCGGTCACGCAGCGCCTGGGTCTGGCGCCGCTGGTAGCGCTTCAGCAGCTCCTCCGTGCTGTCGCGATCCGCCTTCGCAGTATTCCCAACCGTCGCGTCACCGACGTTCGCCTCGCGACTCGTCGCTTGCTGTTGGCCGCGCTTGCGCTTCGCGGTGACCGTTGTGTTGCTGACCATAGGCACCACCCCGTGGCTCTGTTCTCGCCGCGGCGAACGAAGAACACGCTCGTCCGCGGGTCGCATGCGCCGGAAAGGTAGCACGAGTTGTTAGGAGTGTGCAACGGTGTAGTCAGTTCTCACCATCGACTTCCGACACCTGCAGTCGCAGTCGACGCATCACCGCGCGCTCGGCGTCACGCATGCGCGCGCGATCCTTCGGCGCGTGATCGTCGTAGCCGCACACGTGCAACAACCCGTGCACGACGTAGAGCGCGACTTCGGCACGCACCGTGTGACCGAGCTCCTTCGCGGTGCGACGCGCGGTCTCGACGCTGACGACGAGCTCCGCGGAGTCATCGAGGTCGAACGAGATCACGTCGGTCGCGGTCGGATCGTCGAGGTGGTCAGCGTGCACGCGCGCGATCTCTTCGTCGTCGGTGAGCAGGATCGAGACGGGCAGACCCTCGCGGCCGCCGTGCTGCAAGGCCGCGCGCACCACCTTCTCGAGGAACGCGCGTGCCGTGCGCGGCCGGCCGTGATCGAGGACCTCGAGCGCGAGCGGCGGCCGGCGCGCGCTCATCCGCGCGGCCCTTCGCCGTATGCGTCGACGATGCGGCTCACGACCGCGTGCCGGACCACGTCGCTCGAGTGCAGCTCGACGACGCCGATGCCGTCGACCTGCCGCAGGCGCGACACCGCGTCCGACAGCCCGGACTTGACGTTGGGTGGCAGGTCCTTCTGCGACGGATCACCGGTGACGACCATGCGCGAACCCTCGCCCAGGCGCGTGAGGAACATCAGCATCTGGGGCACCGTCGTGTTCTGCGCCTCGTCGAGGATCACGAACGCGCGGTTGAGCGTGCGGCCGCGCATGTAGGCCAGCGGGCAGACCTCGACGACGTCGCTCTCGAGCCAGCGCTCCCGCGTCCTGGCGTCGAGCAGGTCCTGCAAGGCGTCGTACATCGGCCGCAGGTAGGGATCGATCTTGGCCTGGAAGTCACCCGGCAGGAACCCCAGCTTCTCGCCGGCCTCGACCGCCGGCCGTACGAGCACGAGGCGCCGAACGTCGCCGCGCTTGAGCGCCTGCACGGCCTTGGCCACCGCCAGATAGGTCTTGCCGGTGCCCGCGGGCCCGACGCCGAACACGACCTCGTGCTCGCCGATCGCATCGAGGTAGCGCTTCTGGCCCTCGGTGCGCGCCTTCACGCCCATGTGGCCCCCGCCGGGCGCCCGACCGGCTCCGTCGTCCCCTCCGAGGTCCGCGTCGCCCACCTCGACCGCGCTGCCGCCGCGCAACCGCGAACCGACGTCCTGGGTCGTGAGCTTGCGACCGCTGCGGATCGTCAGCAGGCACTCCTCGAGCACCTGCTGCACGAGCGTCACCTTGTCCGTCTCGCCGAGCAGGCGCAGGCTGCCGTCCCGCGCGAGCACGCTGACGCCGTGCAGCTCGCGGATCAGGCGCGCGTTGCTGTCGAGCGGACCGAGGAGCGTGCGCGCCTCGTCGACGGACTGCAGCGGGATCTGGACATCGGCATCGGTCATCGCGCGCGAGGATACGCTCAGGTCAGCCACACGAGCACGAGGAACCAGACCGAGAACGAGAACACGAGCGAATCGACGAGGTCGAGAATTCCGCCGTGCGCCGGCAGCAAGGTCGAGCTGTCCTTCGCGTCGCACCGCCGCTTCAGCAGCGACTCGACGAGGTCGCCCGCCTGGGTCGTGATGTTGAGCGCGATGCCGACGGCGATCGCGAGCCAGAGCGGCAGCTGGACCTCGGGTTCGAGCAGCGGATCGCGCAGATAAACCGCGAGCAGGACCGACACGACGAGGCTGCCGACACCGCCCTCGATCGTCTTGCCGGGACTGATGTGCGGAATGAGCTTGTGCCGCCCGAACAACCGGCCGAAGCAGTAGGCCCCGATGTCGCCGCCCTTGCAGACGAGGACGACGTAGAGCACGGACGGCAGGTGGCGGAAGCACGTGCCCATCGCGAGGTACATGGGCCACGCGATCCAGATGAAGCCGAGCAGCGTCGCGCCCTGCTTCTCGAGCCCGACGCGCATGTCCGCGCGCCCGAGCGACTGCATCGCCATCGGAAACAGCACGAGCAGCGTCGCGGCGACCAGCGGATAGAGCTCGCGATCGACGCTGCCCCACGCGAAGAAGAACGGCGACACGAGCAGCAGCGCGGTCATCAGCGGCAGCGTGCGTCGCGACACCGAGAAGCCGCCGCCGCGCATCAACGCGATGAACTCGTAGACCCCGCCGATTCCGAACAACCCGAGGACGCCGGCGCAGAGCGAACCCTGCCGCAACCCGAGCTGCTCGGTGTAGTCGGCCCAATACAGCAGGCCGATGAGGAGCAGCATCGTCGGCGCCAGGACGGCGCGCGTCTTGAGGTCCCCCGCCATTCCTCAGAACACCTTACCGAAGCGCCGCGTGCGGCGGCCGAACTCGCGGAACGCCGCGTGTAGTTCGTCCTTCCCGAACTCCGGCCAGCACACGTCGCTGACGAAGATCTCGGAGTAGCTGATCTGCCACAGCAGGAAGTTGCTGACGCGCAACTCACCCGCCGTGCGGATCAGCAGATCCGGATCCGGCAGCTGCGGCAGGTAGAGGCGTTGGCTCAGCGCCGCTTCGTCGACGTCACCCGGTGCGACCTTGCCGGCCGCGACGTCCTCCGCGAGCGCGCGCGCCGCGTCCGCGAGCTCCTGGCGGCCGCCGTACGAGATCGCGAGCCCGAGGTGCAGACCGTTATTGCTCTTCGTGAGCTCGACCGTCTCGTCGAGCAGGTCGAGCACGTCGGCCGGCAACCGCGCGCGCCGCCCGCTGTGGAGCAGCCGCACGTCGTTGTCCATGAGCGTCGACCGTTCGTCGACGAGGAAACGCTTGAGCAGCCCGAACAGCAGCTTGATCTCGCGCTGCGGCCGCTCCCAGTTCTCCTCGGAGAACGCATAGAGCACGAGCGCCTCGACGCCGAGCCGCGCGCATTCGGTGACCGTCGTGCGAACGGCCGTGACGCCGCGCTCGTGTCCGCGGATGCGTTCGAGACCCGCGCGCTTCGCCCAGCGGCCGTTGCCGTCCATGATCACCGCGACGCTGCGCGGGACGACGAGATCGCCTTCGCCCGCGGGCGAACTCACCGGACGATGACCTGCTCGCGGCCCGGTCCGACCGAGATCGTCCCGACCGGCAGGCCGGTGTGCTGCTCGATCGCTTCGACGTAGGCCCGCGCGTTGCTCGGCAGGTCGTCCCACGCGCGCACACCCGTGATGTCCTCGTCGAAGCCCGGCAGCTCGACGTAGTCGGGTTCGACTCGTTCGAGGTCGAACGCGGGCATGGCCGTCACGCGCTCGCCGCCCGGCAGCGCGTAGCTCGTCGCGATGCGCAGCGGAAAGCCGCGCAGCACGTCGAGGTTGGTGAGGACGAGCCGGTCGACGCCCGCGACGTCACCCGAATAGCGCACGGCGACGCTGTCGAACCAGCCGCAGCGCCGCGGCCGCCCGGTCGTCGAACCGAACTCGTTGCCGGCCTCGCGCAGGCGATCGGCGACGTCGCCGTCGATCTCGGTAGGAAACGGGCCTTCGCCGACGCGCGTCGCGTAGGCCTTGGCGATGCCGACGACCTCGATCGAGTGCGGCGGCAGCCCCGTGCCGCTGAACGCGCCGCCCGTGCTAGCGTGCGAACTCGTGACGAACGGGTAGCTGCCGTGCTCGACGTCGAGCAGACAACCCTGCGCGCCCTCGAGCAGGATGCGCTTCCCGGCCTTCTGGGCGTCGCGCAGGATCGCACCCGTGTCGCGGATCGCCGGCGCCAACGTCTCGGCCGCGGCGGCGAGCTGGTCGTAGGTCCGCTCGACGTCGAAGCGCTCGAGCCCGACGGCTTGGAACCACGCGTTCTTGTGCTGGCCGAACGCCGTGAGCGCCGCGCGCAGCCGCTCGGGCCGCACGAGGTCGCCGAGCCGCAGCCCGACGCGGTTGGTGCGGTCGCTGTAGGCCGGGCCGATGCCGCGCCCGGTCGTGCCGATCTTGGTGTCGCCGCGCTGCGCCTCCGCCCACTGCTCCTGCTGGCGGTGCGCGTCGAGGATCACGTGGGCGCGCTCGCTGACGAGCAGGTTCTGCCCGAGTTCGAGCTCGAGGCCGCGGGTGCGCAGCCGTTCGATCTCGCTGCAGAGGTGGATCGGGTCGACGACGACGCCGTTGCCGATCACGTTGACGGTGTGCTCGCGCACGACGCCCGACGGCACGAGGTGGAGCACGACCTTGCCCGAGGGCAGGACGAGCGTGTGGCCGGCGTTGTGTCCTCCTCCGTAACGAACGACGAAATCGGCGTCAGCGGCGAGGTAGTCGATGACCTTGCCTTTGCCTTCGTCGCCCCAGAGGATGCCAACGACACAGGTAGTGGGCATGCGGTTCGGCTGCGGAAAAAGGCCGGCAGCATAGCACCGTGGCCGGGCCATCGCCTCAGTCGTTGGTGAGGATATGGCAGAGCAGAATCGGGCCCGTATTCCCCCTCGTTGCGCACGGAGAACGTGGAGGAACGAGCCCGATGCCCGACGACCGGAGACCCGTGATCGGCCGCCAGCCGGCTACGCCCGCAGCACCCGCGGATCCCACCACGCCGGTCGGCGATCACCCCGCGGCCGGCCAGCGCGAGCGGGCGCTCGCGCTGCTGTTCGCGTTCGCCGACCGGGTCCTCCCCGCGATCGTGCGGCGCATCGCCCGCTGGAAACAACTACCCCGGGCCGAGCACCCCGAGCTCCTCGCCGACGTGGTGCAGGAGCTGTGCATCGATTGCCTCGAAGCGCCCGAGCGGGTGCTCGGGCGCGAGCCGATCGATCGCCACCAGCATTGGATCCGGCTCGCCGAGCGCTGGATCTACCGGCAGCGGGTCCGCGGGGTGCAGTGCGACCGGTCGGTCGAGCCCGACGATCTGGCCGCCGAGCCGCCCGCCGCGACGACCGCTCAGAAGCACCGCGCCACCCGTGTCGCGGAACTCGACGTCGCGACGGAGTTCGTCTGGCTCAAGAACGGGCGCTGCAACCTGCGGGCGACCGCCGACCGCGCCGGCTCGACGATCGCCGCGGTCCAACGCCGCCTCGATGCCATCGCGCGACGCCTCGGCAACGACGAGCAGAACCGGATCTTCTGGCAACGGCGACTCGCCGAGGCGCTCGTCGGCCTCGGCGCCGACCTGCTCCGCTGCCGGCACGAGCTCGTGCTCCTGCCACCGAGCGCCGGAACGCGCGGGCGACCGGACCCGAGCGCGCGGCTCGGTCGCGTTCGCCGCCTCTGCGCTCGCTACCCGCGTCACCGCATGCCGGCCGCCGTGCGTCACGTGCGCGCCACTTGGAACCGCACGAGCCCGCCGCCGGCCGAACCCGCGGCCACCGCGCTCGAACAGGCCACGACGCTGTGGCCCGATCATGCGCCGGCCTGGCTGTGGCTGTTCGAGGCGCGGCTGTGTCGGTTCGATCGCGGCGGCGCGCTGCTCGCACTGCGGCACGCGCAGCGACTTCCGAACGCGCCGCGCGACCGCATCGCGCTGGCCCGCGCGCGCCTGCTCGAAGCCAACGGCCGAACGGACGCCGCGTTGTTCCTGCTGCAACGCGCCCAGGCCAGACGACCGAGCGCGGGCCGGCTCCATCGCGCATTGCAACGAGCCCGCAAGGGCGCGTTTCACGGTGCGAGGGCGACGATCAGGCGGTCCGCGAGCTCGCGTTCGGCGGCGTGGTCCCCGCGCACGCTGCTCCAGTAGGGCAGACCGATCGGGGGTTCCACGAGGAAGCGGGCTTCGACCATCACCGCGAGGCCGTCCCGGTCGCGGAAGATCGAGGCGCGGCGCTGACCGGGCGGCTCGGTGACCACGGTCCAGTCGGTCGTGAGCAGGAACTCGCCCTCGTCGAGCATCGTGAGCCCGCCGTAGCTGCTCAGCAGCACGTCGCGGCAGCGCGCGAACGCATCGGGCGGCAGCGCCCGACCGGCGGGCAACTCGACCGGGCACGCCGAGTACGGGTGCACCGCGCAGCCCGCCAGCACCATGCAGCCGACGACCACCGCGCAGCCGGCCGCGACGAGGAGCCGCGCCGACAACGATCGACTACGCCCGCCCATGACCACCACCTCCCGGCGTCTCGACGACGACGCGCTCCCCCGGCGCCAGTTCGAACGTGACCTTGCCCGGCAGGCGCCGGCGCCGCCCCGCGCGCTCGTGCAGGATCCGAGCCGGCTTGCCCGCGCCGCCGCCCCGCGCACCCGCCGGCCCGCGCTCGTGGCGTTCGCCCAGGAACGAGACGGCCACCGGCACCGTGGCCTCGACGACCTTGCGCAGCCCGTCGCCGCCGCGGTGCCGGCCGCGCCCGCCGCTGCCGCGCCGCACCGACAGCTCGCGGATCCGCAGCGGGTAACGGTGCTCGAACTCCTCGACCGGCGTGTTGCGGGTGTTGGTCATGTGCGTCTGGATCGCGGCCTGCCCCGCGCCGGTCGCCCCCGCCCCCGCGCCACCCGGCAGCGTCTCGTAGCTCGAGAACTGGCCGCCCCGGCCGTCGCCGCCGCCGAACGTGAGGTTCGACATCGTGCCGGCCGAGGCCGCGGGCACCGCGTCGGGCAGCGCCTGGCGCAGCGCTGCGAGCGCGATGTCGACGAGCCGCTGACTGGTCTCGACGTTGCCGCCCGCGACCGGCGCCGGCGGTTCGGGGTCGACGAGCGTGCCGCGCTCGGTCACGACCTCGACGAGCCGGAACAGCCCGTCGTTGGTCGGCAACCGGTCCGGGCAGAGCGCCCGCAGCGCGTAGACGCACGCCGCGGTCACGATGCCGCGGTTGCAGTTCACGCCGCCGCGCGCCGCCGCGCAGCAGTTGCGCCAGTCGAACACGAGCCGCCCGCCGCGCCGCGTCAGGCTGAGTTCGAGCCGCAGCGGCCCCGAACCGAGTCCGTCGTCCTCGAGCACGTCGTGGCTTCGGAACGGACCCGACCCGATGCGTCGCACGACCGCGCGTCCGGCCCGTTCGCTGTAGTCGAGCAACGCATCCGTGAGCCGCTGCATCGTCCCGATCGAGACCTCGGCGGCGTGCGCCGCGAGCCGCGCCTCGAGCTGCGCGAGGCTGGCCTCCTGCGCCCGCAGGTCGAGCACACGCTCGGCCGGCCCGCGCACGTTCTTCTGGAACACCGCGAGCAGGTCCTGCTGCAACTCGCCGCGCCGCCGCAGCAGAACGGGCGGCAGGACGAGGCCCTCGGCGATCAGGTCGACCGCGATGCCCATCGACCCGGGCGTGCTGCCGCCGACGTCGGCGTGATGCGCGCGGTTGACGAGATACCACAGCACCCGCGGTTTGGCAGATCCCGACTTGCCAGATCCCGACTTGCCAGATCCCGACTTACCAGATCCCGACGTTCGCGGCCGCGTCGGGTCGAACACCGGTCGCACCATCGTGATGTCGGGCAGGTGCGTGCCCCCCGCGTACGGATCGTTGAGGATCGCGACGTCGCCGGGTTCGAAGTCGATCGCCGCGCAGGCCGCGCGGACCGAGTCGCCGGCGCTGCCGAGGTGCACCGGGATGTGCGCCGCCTGCGCGACCAGGCGCTGCCGGGCGTCGAACACCGCGACCGAGAAGTCACGCCGTTCGCGGATGTTGGGGCTCGCCGCGGAGCGCTGCAGCCGGGCGCCCGCCTCTTCGCAGAACGCGCTCGTCAGGTGATGAAAGACCTCGAGTCGGACCGGATCGACGGCGGCAGGCATGACGGGGGTCGGCGAACGCGAACGGGCCGACCGGAGACTACTCCGGTCGGCCCGCCGAGGGAATGGGAGGGAGTGCCGCTCGACTCAGCGGCCGCCGCCGCCACCGCCGCGCCGGCCGTTGCCACCGCGCGCGCCACCGGCGCCGTTCTCGCCTTCGCCGCCGCCACCGCCGCGACGCCGACCACCGGCCGGCTCCTCGCCACCGCCGCCGCCACGACGACGACCGTTGCCGGCGTCACCTTCACCTTCGCCGCCGCCACCGCCGCGGCGACCGCGACCGAACGACTCGCGCAGCGCGTCGACGGCCTTCTGGGCCTCTTCGGTCTTGCCGCTGTCGAGTGCCTTCTGGATCTTGCCCATGCCGTCCTCGAACGCCTTGGCGCGCTCCTCGCCCATGCGGTCACGCATGCGGTCGATCATGCCGGCCATGCGCGTGAGGCCCGACTTGAACTGCTCCATCTCCTCGTCACTCATCTCGGCGAGCGGCTTGCCGCTGAAGATGCCGCCCCGGCCGCCGCGACGACCACCTTGGCCCTGGCGACCGCGACCTTCGCCGCCTTCGCCCATCTGCTTCATGCGCTCGAGCATGCGCTCGAGGCGCGCGACCTGCTCTTCGTCGCCGGACTCCTTGGCCTCGGCGAGGCGCGCTTCCATGGCCTTGAGGCGCTCGGCCGGATCGCCGCCGCGCTGGCCGCGTTCCCCGCCCTGGCCACGACGACCGCGACCTTCGCCGCCGGCGTCACCCGCGGCATCGGCGGCGCGCTCCGCCCGGTCCGAACGGCGCGCGTTGTTGCCGAGCAGGCTCGCGAACTTCGTCCGGAACGCGTCGCGCTCCTTGGTCTTGCCCGTCTTCGTCAGCAGCCCGAACTGCTGCTTGGCCGCGACCTTCGCGAGCTTGTGGTCGGGAGCTGCGGCCAGGAACTTCTCGTAGAGGTTCATCGCGCCGGCGAAGTCCCGCGCGCCCCGCTCGAGGTAGTAGGCCTTGTAGAACGTCGCCTCGGCGTCGGCCGTGGCGTCCTGCGCGGACAGGGCCATTGGCAGCGCGCAGGCGAGGAGAGCGGAGAGGATACGAGTCTTCATTCTTGGGTCCTGTGGAGTTCCACCTGGATCGAACGTGGCCAGGGTAGGACGGGTAACGCACGCACCCGCCATCTGCCCACGTAACGGATTGGTCCCACGGGTTGGTCGCGGCCGTCGGTCCGGGGACCGGAATCCGCCGACGTTCCCCCGCCGCCCCCACCAAGAGGTCATGGAGTGCCTGGCGATCGGAGATCTTCCTGGCCGGCCGGAGCGCGAGCGGGCCGACCCGGCGCGCGAACGGCGACCGTGGCCGACCGGCTCGGAGTGGCGACCCGCGAGCTGGCGCGAGCTCTGCGAGCCGGCCACCGCCCCGACGCCGCGCTGGACGGTTCCGACGGACCCGCCGCCGGCCTGAGCCCCACCGCTACAGGAAGATCAGCGTGTTCTTGACGGCCGACAGACTGCGGACGGCGAGCGCGCCGCTCTGGATGTCGATGAGCTGCGAGTAGACCTGCAACCCGCTCAGCGTGTTCGCCGGCACCGGGAACGTCGTCACGGCCATGCCGCGCGCGTCGAGACCACCCGTCCAGAAGATGATCGGCGCATCGACGAGCGGCCAGCCCATCCACGGACTCGTGGTGCCCTGCAGACTCAGCACGAGGAACGCGAAGTCGTTCTCCACGCCGCCCATCCGCCATTCCATGTCCGTGCCGCCGATCACGGCGATCGGCGTCACGAGGATTGCCGGGTTGGCGTTCTGGTACCAGAGCGTGCTCGGGTTGCTCGTCCCGACCGGCGTCGTCACCGTGACGGTCTCGAAGCCGAGCGGCAGCCCGACCGGCGGGTAGAACCGCAGCAGCGAGTCGTTGACGACCTGCGCGCTCACCTGGTTGGTGCCGACCGAGACGTGCGTCGCGCCGAGGAAGCCGCTGCCCGTGAGCTCGATCTGCGGCGGCGACACGGTCGGGATCGCGACCTGCGAGATCGAACCGATCACGGGCGTCGTCGGCTGGATCGTCAGACAGTTGATCGACTGGCGGAACGCGATGATCTGGTTCTGCGCGGCCGTGCCGAACAGCGTCGGGGTGCCGCAGCCGCCGTTGCCCGAACACATGATGTAGCACGGCGGACTCGTGTTGCAGTGACTCGCGCCGAAGTTGTGCCCGATCTCGTGCGCCGTGAGGCTCGTGCGCAGGGTGAAGTTGCCGGTGTAGCGGCTCTGACTCAGACCGTAGGCGCTGCCGACGCTGCAGACCGTGCCCAGCGTCGCGATACCGATCGTCCCGCCGTTGATGTTGCGCCCCGTGAAGAGGTGGGCGACGTCGCGCTGCACGCCGGAGTACGTCGTGTTCCAGCGCGAGCCGAACTGGTTGAGCAGCGTGTTCGCGCTGGTCGTCGTGTACGGATCGGGCGAACTGTTGACGATGATCTGAGTGATCGAGAGGTCGATGTCGACGTCGCGGTTGTAGATCACGTTCATCGCGTTGACGATGGTCGTGACGTCGCTCTGCGTCGAGTTCACGTTGCTGCCGTTCTGCTGGTAGAACGGGTAGTCCGCCTCGCACGCGAGCTCGCACACGTAGATCACGTCTTCGCCGATCGGCGCGGGCACGGGCGGCGCCACGGCCTGCACGCCGCACTGACGAGGGGGCGCGACGTTGTCGCGGGTGCGGTAGGCGATGTGCAGCGCCGGTGCGGCGGTCGGCTGGACGTCGGAGACCGGCTGGATGCCCCAGACGCTGTCATCCGACAAGCGCGCGAACACGGTGACGGAACCGCCGCGAATCGTGGCCGCGACGTCGCTGCCCGGATCCTCGCGGATGTCACCGCGGTAGGTCACGCACGCCGGCTTCGGGAGCGTCACGAGGCCGGTCGCGGTGCGTTCGAGGAGTTGGAACGACGGCGCGCGGACTTCGCGCTGCGCCAGCTGCAACGTCATCGTCCGGCCGCCGAGAACGACCGGGATGGTCGCGCTGAACGGGTTGCCGGCCGGGACCGTGAGACTCTGCACCGTCGCGGATGCGACGTGGAACTGCGTCATCAAGGCCGGCGGCGCCGGGTGGGCCGTGGGCGCCTGCGAGGCGGGAGCGGTCGGCGTCGTCGTGTCGGACGGGAGTCCGTTGGATTGGGCAGCGACGGACGCGGCGAACGCGGCCACGGCGGCCGCAAGGACAGCGGGACGGAATGGTTGCAGCATGAGGTCGAATCTTCGCTTCGGCGGGCAGGCCAGCGAGAGGGCGGCGGCGACCGCGGAGTCTAACCCAGGCCAGCCCCTGCCGAAAACCGACCCTGCCGCAATCGCCGGGGCGCGGACGTCGCCGGGTCTACGCCCGAGCGGATGCCGGCGGCCAGCGGCGTGACGGGCGCGCCGCCGTCAGCTGCGGGCAGCGGCGCGTTCGAGCAGCGCGTCCTTGACCATGTCACCGAGCTCGGAGCACTTGTGCTCGCCCGCCCGCAAGCTGCGGATCTTGCCCGCCTGGATCAGCTCCGCGACGGTCGCTTCGAGTTCGGTGCTCGCCTCGGCCTCGCCGATGTGGTCGAGCATGAGCGCCATCGCGAGGATGGTCGCGAGCGGGCTGGCCTTGTCGAGGCCCTTGTACTTCGGCGCGCTGCCGTGGATGCCCTCGAACATCGAGACCTGCCCCGGGTGGATGTTGCCCGAAGCCGCGATGCCCATGCCGCCGATCAGCATCGCGCCGAGGTCGGTGATGATGTCACCGAAGAGGTTGGTCGTCACGGCGACGTCGAACCACTCCGGGTTCTTCACCATCCACATGCACGCCGCGTCGATGTAGGCGTGGTCGGTGTCGATGTCGGGATACTCGGCCGCGACCTCGGCGAACACGCGCGTCCAGATGTCCTGCGCGCGCACGGCGTTGGCCTTGTCGACGAGGGTGACCTGCGGCTTGTCCTTGCCGGGCTTCGGGCCGCGCTTCTTCGCGAGCTCGAACGCGTAGCGGATGATGCGCTCCGTGCCGCGGCGCGTGTAGACCATCTGCTGCAGCGCGATCTCGTTCGGGCTGCCCTTCTTGGTCGTGCCGTGGATGCCGGCGTAGGCGTCCTCGGTGTTCTCGCGGCAGAACATGATGTCGATGTCGGCCGGCGTCTTGCCCTTCAGCGGGCACATCGACTCGTGGTAGAGCTTGACCGGGCGCAGGTTGACGAACAGGTCGAGCTTGTGCCGCATGCCCGCGATGATCGCGAACTCGAGCTTGCCGACCTCGATGCGGGGATCGCCGATCGCCCCGAACAGCACCGCGTGCATGTCACGAACCCGGTCGAACGCGGCATCGGGCATCGTCTCGCCCGTGGCGAGGTAGTGCTCTGCGCCGTACGGCATCGCTTCGCGCTTCGTCTCGAAGCCGTAGACCGACTGGACGGCGTCCAGCACCTTGAGGGCCTCGTTGACGACCTCTTCACCGATGCCGTCGCCGGGCAGAACTCCAATGTCGTAGACAGTGCTCATATTTGGGCGAACGAGTATGGCGTCCCGACCCGCGCCGGCCAACGGAATGGTGGCGCGATTCTGATAGGCTCTGCGCCCCGACATCCGGCCCCCCGCACACATTCGCGCCCGCCTCCGAATACCGCCTCGAATGCACCGCTTCCTGCTGACCCTCCTCACCACCCTGACCGTCACCGTTGCCGCCCTCGGCCAGGACGACGACGCGACGTTCAACGCCCGCCAGGCCAAGTCGCTGAACTCGTTCGCCGAGAAGGCCTTCAAGAAGGGCTTCCCGCGGATCGCCAAGGTCGTCTGGCTGCAGACGATCAAGCTCTACGACAGCGACAACGAGGACGCGTGGACGTCCCTCGGCTACGTCAAGGTCGGCAGCAGCTGGAACCCGGATCCCGACAAGGAGTACCCGCGCGAGGACACCGGCAGCGGCGCCGATGGCAAGCCGCTGCGCAGCGCCTACGACAAGCTCAAGAAGGACCTCGCGAACAAGCACCGCAGCCAGGCCCGCAAGTGGCAGAAGGCCGACCGCCGCGACATGGCGGACAAGCACTGGCGGCTCGTGCTGCGGTGGAGCAAGGGTGACGAAGAGGCCGAGAAGGCGCTCGACCACGTCGCCGTCGGCTCGCTGTCCGGCACCGATCTCGAGAAGACGCTCTACGAGCGCAGCCTGATGATCGAGCAGGCCGTCGAGGAGCAGTCGAAGATCGACTACGAGGCGAAGATCGTCGACGGCGTCGAGTGCCGACCGCTGCTCGGCGCGCAGGTGCCCTACATCACCGCCCGGTCCGAGCACTTCACGCTGCACGGCGACCCCGAGAGCGAGGAGCACCTGCTCGAAGCCCTGCAGTGGGCCGAGCGCGCACTGCGCGTCTGCAAGGTCGCGTTCCCCTGGAGCTACAAGGACGGTCCGTGGCCGCTCGACTGGGCGTTCTTCACCGACAAGAAGACCTATCAGCAGATCCTCAAGGCCAACCAGGTGCCGGACCTCGAGTGGAAGCTCGAGCACTCGAGCGCGTCCAACATCGGCCGGACGCGCGTCGGCGCGACGAACGGTCGACAGACCCTGTTCGATGCGTGCGTGCGCAACGTCGCTTCCATCTACGCCGGTTTCGGCGCGGACGGTTTCAGCGAAGGCATCGGCCACACGCTCGTCGGCATGATGTTCAACAACAACCGTCTGTTCTCCGTCGACCTCAAGAAGCAGCAGGGCACGACGGCGAGCGAGGAGGACCAGGAATACGCGTCCCCCGACTTCGACGTCTGGAAGAACCTCAGCCTCGAAATGGCGTGGCGCAGCACCGGCGGCGTCCCCGCGAATCAGCTGCCGTTCTGCGACGCCGCGGCGTTCACCAACGACGAGCGCATCAAGGCGTGGTCGTTCTCGGACTACATGCTGCGGCGTGACCCCGAGATGCTGCGCGCGATGGATCGCATCGCGCAGGAGCTCAAGAAGAAGCGCAGCAAGCAGCCGGCCGAGTTCGAGGCCCTGTTCCAGAAGAAGTATCCCGACGTCACGATCCCGCAGCTGGATCAGGAATGGGAGGACTTCTGGACGGGCGCGTCGCCCGTGCTCGAGTCGATCCAGAACCGCACGCCGCCGCTCGAGTCGATCAGCAAGGGCGTCGACAAGTTCCTCGAGGCCTTCAACGAGGTGCGCAAGCAGTTCGACGCGACGCCGGTCAAGTGGTCGGCCAATCTGTCAGCCCGCTGCAAGGCGCACGCGGCCTACCTCGATCAGAACGGTGACCAACGCGGGCCGGCGGCCGAACACACGCAGTCCGTCGCCCTCGGCGGCAGCTACGTCGGCAGCATGTTCGCGCAGATGGCGCTCGTGGAGACGCGCGCAGCCGCCAGCAAGGCCGAGAAGATGTTCGAGAGCTGGGTCAGCAAGCCGGGCTATCGCGACGCGCTGCTCAACAACACGATCCGATCGATCGGCATGTTCATCCAGGGCAAGGTGATGGTGATCAACGCGGTCAGCGGGATCGGCGACCCGGTGCCGGAGAAGCGCGGGGTGTCGTGCTTCCCGCGGCCCAACAGTCCGCGGCAGCTGTTCGACGGCTCGGTCAACGTCGCGGACATGGGGCCGGACCTGCAGAAATGGCTCGAGAAGGCGGGCCACGGCGACAAGCAGGTCGTCGGCTTCCCCCTGACGCTGCACTTCGGCGGCACGGGCGGCGTGCCCAACCGCAAGAGCATCACGTGCACCCTCCTCGACAAGGACGGCCAGCAGGTCGAGGGCATCTACAGCTACGAGGGCAAGATCCGCACGACCGCCGCCCCGGGCATGTGCGTCTTCTGGCCGCTGCAGCCGCTCAAGGGCCAGATGAGCTTCCAGTGGAGCTGGGGCGACGGCGGCCGCAACCAGTCCGCGAAGGGCACCTTCACCGCGAAGTGACCGACATGACCGTGGCGGTACCGAACCCGTTTCGAATCCGCCACCCCAGCGCGGCGGCAAGGCTCGCCACCCTCGCTGGTTGAGTCGTTCCGTCCGTGGCGGATTCGAAACGGGTTCGGTATCGCCAGCTCTACCAGAGCAGGCGGCGGGCTCGGACCTTCACGCGTTCGAGTTTGCCGGCGCGGTCGATCAGGACGGTGTACTCCGCCGGCACCTTGTAGTGATCGACGCCGTCCTTCTTGCCGCGGGTGCGATCGTTGAACAGATCGCGGAGCTGTTCGAGGGTGCGCAGCTGTTCGGTCACCACGCGACCGCGCGGACCGGGCAGTTCGACCGCGAGCAGCAGGTCCTGCGGCTGCAGCTCGATCGCGAAGTCGGCGCCGGCCTTGAACGTGCGCTCGACGATGACGAACGTCTCGGGAATCACCGGCGGTGCGCCCGTCGCGTCGCCCGTGAGCTCACGGTGCAGCGCGATCGCGGCGGCGCGCGCGCGGTCGGCGTTCTCGCGGTAGCCGAACGTCCGGCAGAGCAGATTGCTCTGCTTGACGACGACCCACTCGGCGTAGCCGATCGGCGCGACTTCGAACGTGTGGCGCTCGCCATCGCGTTCGACCACGAGCTTCACCGGCTCGTTCGCGGGCAGCTCGCGCAGCGTCAGTGCGAAGCCCGGCCCCCACGTGATGTCCGTGCCGGCGAGCGACACGATCCGGTCGCCGCCCCGAACCCCGACGCGCGCGGCCGGCCCGCGGTCGTCGATGTCCATGACGAGCACCTTGCCCTCGTCATCGAGCACCCGCATGCCGAGGTCGGCGCTGCGCAGCTTGTAGGGCGAGAACAGCTTGCCGATCAGCACGTCGCGGACGTGATCGACCTCGATCGCGAACCCGCGGTTGGTGAACGTGCCGCCGCCCGCGCTGTTGATACCGACGAGCCGGCCCTGCATGTCGACGAGCGCGCCGCCGCTGTTGCCGCCGTTGATCGCCGCGTCGGTCTCGATGAGCGGACCGAGCTTGGCCCAACGCCCGCGAATCCGCGTGAAGTGCCCCTTCTTGGACACGACGCCGTAGGTGATCGTGTTGGCCTGCCCGTGCGGGTTGCCGATCGCCGCGACGGCCGCGCCGATCGGCAGGTCGCTCGAACTGCTGAGCTCGATCGCGGGCACCTCCTCTCCCGGCTCGAGCACCAGCCGGATGAGCGACAGGTCGTCCTCACGCGAGATCGCGAGCACCTCGACGGCGTAGGTCTTGCCGCCGTAGACGCGCGCCGTGATCACGTGATCGGCCCGCGGTGAGCCGTCCGGGTTGACCGCGGCGTCGACGACGTGCCAGTTGCTGAGGGCCAGCCCGCTGCGATCGATGATGACGCCCGAGCCGAGGCTGCGCGGCTCGAGTTCGGGCTCCGCCATCGAGGCGAACGGATCGTCCGGGTCCGGCACCGCGACGTTCTCCGCGATGTAGATGTTGAGCATCGCCGAGGCCTTGGCCTCGATCATGCGGGTCAGCGGCGTCGCGCGCTTGTCGGGGGTCGCGGGTGGCTGCGCGACGATCGACTCGGTCGGATCCGCGAGCTCGCCGAGCTCGCGGCGGAATCCGTGCCGAACCGCGCGCATGCCGACGAACGTCGACAGGTTGCTCTCCTTGGTCACCCGATCTCCGCGCATCAGGAACGCCAGCTCGAGCGGATCGACGATGCCGCCATCGACGATGCCGAGCACCCGACCATCGAGGTCGACCACCGCACCGCCCGCGTTGGGGTTGCCGAGATCGGCATCGGCCTGGATGCGCCCGCCGTTGCGAATCGCGGAGATCACGCCGCCCGATACGACCGGCGCCGCCGCGAACGGGTTGCCCACCGCGACCACGGTCTCCCCGACGACGACGTCACCATCGGCGGCGAACTCGGCCACCGGCAGCGTCACGCCGGCCGGCAGCTCGCACTGCAACAGCGCGAGATTCATCGCCGGCCGCAGATCGACGATCTTCGCGGGGAACGACTGGCCGTCCATCGTCCGCACGGTCGCGCGACCGCTGCCCACGAGGTGACCGTTGGTCACGACGAGACCGCGCTTGCTCACGATCACGCCCGAGCCGAGACCATCGCGACGACGACTCACCCCGGGATCGAGTTCCGCGAACTCCGGCAGCTCGCCGGCGCCGTCCATGACGCTGACGACGGCCGGAGCGATGGTCGCCGTCGCTCGCGCCGTGCGGCACTCGGCCGCCGCGGGCGCCTGCCGCAGGGTCACGTTCTGCCCCTTGCCGAACTCCGCAGCGAACGCGCGCCGGATCGTCCCCGCGTTCACCACCACACCGAAGCTCGGACGCTGCAGGTCGGCAAGCGTCGGCTCGGACTTGTCCTGCTGCACGTGCTCCGACGCGAACAGTCCGAGCAGTCGGCCGGACCGGTCGACGGCGAGCGCGCCGTCGCAGCGCTCGTCGTTGCGCGCGTCGGTCATGCAGATCGCGTCCGGGCCGAGCTCGGCGCCGTGCGCGGTCACCGGCATCAGCGCAGAACTCGCGACTCCGGCGAACGCGAGCACGGCCTCACCCTCGGGCCGCGCGACGAGCACGAGGCCCTCGCCCGGCCGCGGGCGGTCGGGCCCCAGCTCGATGGCCTGCAGCCCGCGTGCGGGCGCCGCGATGCGCAACAGCGCGAGGCCGGTCGCCGCGTCCTGCCGCACGATCTCGGCGGGGAGGCACGTGTTGCTCGCGTCGTTGAGCTGCGCAAAGACCCGCTTGTCGGCCGCGCCGACGGCTTCCGCGACGAGGTGATGCCACGTCAGCACGAGCCCGGTGGCGTCGACGACGACACCCGAACTCGAGCGCTCGATCTTGAACTTGCCGCGCGGTCCGTCGACCTCGACGTAGACGTGCACGACGCTCGGCGACGCCGCGTCGACGATCGCGACCGGGCCGGTGCGGAGTCCGTCGGCGGCCGGGGTCTCCGGCGCGGCGAGCAACGAACGATTGACGACACCTTGCGCGGCGACCGCGGCGAGGAGGAGACCGGCCGCGGTGAAGGCGGCCGCCGCGGTGCGAAACTGACTCACTTGCCCTTGTTCTCTTCCTCGATCTTGGCGTTCGCCTCGGCGCGCTTCTTCGCCGCCGTCAGCATCTGCTTCTGCATCTTGAGGTAGTACTCCATCGCGGTCTTGATGCGGCTCATCGCGTAGGACTCGTGCTCCGCCGCCGCCACGAACTGCTTGCCCGCGAAGATCTTGCCCATGTACTTGCCGACCTGCTTGTGGAACGGCTTCAGCGCGACGAAGTCCTTGTAGCCGATCTTGATGATGCGCTGGAGTTCCTTGACCTCCTTGCGCGCCTTCGGTCCACCGGCGGGCTTGAACTTGTCGAGCTCCTTGAGCATTTCGTCCGCGACGTCGAGGGCAGCCTGGATCTTGCCCGGGTCCTCGCACTCGGCGAGCGACGGCTTGAGCTTCGCGCCGCCGACGAACCGCTTGCCGTCACAGGCCTCGCACTTCCACATCCCGTCGCCGCGGCAGGCGGGGCAGGCGCTCACGCGCTTGGCCTTGTTGACCTTGAGCTTGCCGCCACTGCTGCAAACCGTGCAGAACAGGAAGCCGGCACCGGCGCAGCCGGGACAGTGCACTTTGTGCAGCGGGTCCGGCAGCTGGCCTTCACCGACACACGTCCGGCAGACGATCTCGCGCTTCTCCGTGCGCTTGCAGTCGGGGCAGTTGGCCTCCTCGAACATGCGTTCGCAGACCGTGCACTTGGCCTTGCCCGTGCCCGTGCACGCGCGGCACTTCTCGAACTCCCACTTGGCCCAGACGAGCTTGCCGTCCTCGCCCTTCTCGGTCTTGCGCTCGGTCCGCTCGGGCGTGTAGCGCGGGTAGCCGTCCTGCGTCGGCGCCGGCAACGCGACGGACAGACAGAACAGCAGGGCGAGCAGCGAACGGAACGCGACGCGGAAGCGGTCGTTGGATTTCATGACGATTCCCGGGGATGCCGGCGGGACGACGATACGGGGCGTTCGCGAACTCCGCAAACCGCCGGCCCGCGGCTGCCGTGGGCTACCGCGACCGCCGCCGCTGGAAGCGCAGGCCCGACCAGATCTCGTCGATCGCGCAGACCTTGGTGTCGACGAGCCCCTGATCGAGGCCGAACGCGCGCACGACGTTGCCGTCGAGATCGGTCAACTTGCCCGAACTCTTCTTCGGCCAGCCGATCCAGAGGCTGCCGCCCGCAGCGAGGTGCTGCACCGCGCGGGACCAGTCGGCGCGCAGCTCGGTCAGCGCGCGACAGAACAGGACGACGACCTGGAACTCGCCGCTGAGTCGGCTCGTGACCCTGGCGCCCGCGGGCAGGTCCCCGAGCGTGTCCGCGAAGCCGCGGGGCGCCCGCACGAGGACCGCGCGCGCGTCCGGCTTGATGCCGAGCTTCTTCGGCAACGGCGTGCCCGAGTAGCCGGCGCCGGCGGCACCGGCCGCGCTCGAGCTCGCGGCCCGGTTCCGCACCGGCGCGCCGGCCGCGGCCGGCGGGTTCTTCAGCGCCCGCGTGATCGCGCCGCGCACCCGACTCCACGGCGCGAAGACCGCCGCGGGAAACTGCTGACGCGCCCGCTCGGTCTTGTCGGGATCGCCCTCGACGAACACCACGGGAACGTGCCGGCTGGCCTTGCGCCCCCACAGCCAGTCCGCGACCTCGCGGCCGTGCGACGGCAGGCGCGCGAGGTCCACGACGACGACATCCGGCAGCGCGCGCGCGACACCGCGCGTGAGCTGCGAACCCGCGTCGCGGTCCCAGTGCAACGTGACATCGTGACCGAGCGCGCGCAGCTTGGCGGCGCGCTCCTCACCCTCGGCCGCGTGCCAGTGGACGAAGAGAACGTTCGCGGCTGCCATCCGAGGAAGACCTGGCGCGCGGCGCGCTCAGTTCACGTTCGCGTCCGCGTCGTCACCGACGAGGGCCCGCCGCGTGCGCAGCCGCATGCGCTTGTTCTGCCGCCGCAGCCGGTCGTTGCCCTGCGCCAGCCGCCCGACCTCGTCGAGCAGGGCGAGCAGATCCTCGGCGCGCACGGTCACGGCCTCCCCGGCCGCCTTGGCCTTGGCCCGCAGGCCCCGACGCAGCACCTCGATTCGGCGAATCCCGGTTCGGCTGTCGACCATGGACCCCTATCGCAACCCGAGACGCCGCGAAGAGCAAGACCCTCCCCGGCCGTACGGTACCTGGTTCATGCTGCCGGCCGCCAAGACGCCACCCGCGAGGCAGCGCGCTCGCGGCCGGCAGCATGAACCAGGTACCGTACGGGGGCCGGTACCGTACGGGGGCCTAGTAG
Organism: Planctomycetota bacterium; assembly: GCA_965228735.1. Lineage (GTDB taxonomy): Bacteria > Planctomycetota > UBA1135 > UBA1135 > UBA2386 > JAGQRA01. The sequence goes on along the minus strand of OZ245838.1, from coordinate 6,648,615 downwards.
ATCTTCGGCTGCGTGCGGGACGCGCGGGCGAGGACCTCGTCCGCGAGGCGGCCGAACAGCGCGAGCCACGGGCCGTTGCCGAGCAGCCCGGTCGTGACGAGCGTGTAGCCCTTGGCGTCGACGTGCGCGCCGATCGTCGTGCAGCCGAGCGCTTCGGACATCTGGTCCTGGTCCGGCAGCGCGTCGCTGTCGAAGCCGAGCTCGTCGGCGTGCGCGTCGATCTGCGGGAAGGCCATCGTCTCGACCGTGCGCCAGCCGAGCTCCGACGCGCGGAACAGGCGCAGGTGCAGCACGCCGAACGCGCCCTTCATGTCCTTGCGCACGCTCTCGAAGTCGTCCTGGCCCCAGAGGCTCTCCTCGGGATCGTCGCTGCGCAGCGCGCGCACGAGCGCGGCCGTGTCCGAACCGATCATCAGCGCGTCCTCGGTCAGCGCGTAGCACGGCGACAGCTTGAACTCGTTCTGGATGTTCACGTTGACGAAGCGCACGGTCGTGCCGTCGACGTTGCGGCTCTTCCAGGCGAGCCCTTCCTCCTCGGTGAGCAGCGCCTCGAAGCGCTGCAGCAGGTTGCTGATCGGCGCGGCATCGTTCACGCTGATGCGCACGAGCATCTCGGGCTTCGGCACGGCACTCGGCTCGAGGCTCAGACCGAACGCGATCTGGTCACCGAACGCGTCGAGCAGCTTGTGGAGCTCCTCGGGCGACGAGCCCGCCCGCCGCAGCTCGCGACCGAACTCGCGGTGCAGCTCGTGCCGGATCTCGTGCTGCGCTTCCGCCGGCAGCAGGTCGACGAAGCGGTCGAACGCCTCGATCAGGCCCGGCACGTTGCAGCGCAGCGCGGCGAACGCGACCGTGTTCTCGGAGAAGCAGCGCGCCACGTGGAAGTCGAGCGGCTTGCTCGCGGCGACCTTGAAGAGGCCGTCGGGACTGCCGTTCATGCCGATGTGCAGCATCTCGACCGCGCCGTCACCACCGGCGGCCGTCGCCGCGTAGATGCCGTCGAGCTTGCCGAGGCCGAGCACGTCGGACCATTCCGAGATCTCGTAGGGCAGCACCGGGTCCGCCATCGAACAGAGCTTCTTGGTGTTGGCGAACACCGACGCGAGCACGTTGGCATCGCCGAGCATGCGCTGCACGCGGCCGAGGCTCGAGCCCTTCTGCAGACTCTGCCGCTGACCGCTGACGACGGCGCCGATCTCCCGCACGTAGCCGCGGCTGTTGGTCACGACCATGTGGGAACCGACCTTGCCGACGAAGACCGGCACGTGCCCCTGGACGCGCCAGAGCCGGAAGGGCGCGCCGTCGATCTCGACCTCGCTGGCGCGACCGATCGCGCCGGCGCGCTGGCCGAGCCCCGCGAGCGCCGAGATCAGCCGCTCGAACGCGGCCTCGTTCTCCGCCCCGCCCGTCTCGACGAGCCACGCGAACGACGGCCCCATGCCCTCGATCGTCGGCCGACCGATGCCGATCGCATGCTTGCAGCCGAGGAACGCCTGCAGGTCCTGCGGCGCGATGCCGACGCGCTTCAGCGTCTGGCGCACGTGCTGCGCGGCCCGGTCGAGGTGTTCGTCGAGGTGCTCGGCGCGCGTCGCGGCCGGGACGTTCTCGAGGAACTCGCGAATCACCGCTCCCATCGGCAGTTGCTCGGCGGCCTCGGCGCAGGCCTCGATGCCGGCGAACTGGACGGCGGCGAACGTCGACGCGGGCAGCAGGTCGGCGGCGGACTGCGGCGGCAGTTGCGGCGCCTGGGCCGGCAGGAGGCCGCAGCCGAGCGCGAACAGAGAAGAGAACAGGACAGGTGCATTCATCGTAAGTCAGGGTCCCCGTAGGGTGAGGTTGCGGTCAGACGTGAGCGACGGTCGATGGGCCGATACGGGCGAATCCCCCGGACTATTCGCACGCAGTCGTCGGTAGCCGAAGAGTTCTCGATCCTGTCGGCGAAGCGGCGGTCAGTCGTCCAGCTCGGGGACATCTTCCCCGGCGGGGCCCGGCATCAGCGGCGGCGCCGGCCCGGGCGAGAGGTCCGGCGCGTAGAGCACCCGCAGCAGGTAGAGACCGGACGCCGGCGCGGTCGTGGACGCGAAGTTGCGGTCGCGCGATTCGAGGACCTCCCGGAACCACGCCACTGGCTTGTTGCCGAACCCGACCTCGAGCAGCGAGCCGATGAGCGCCCGCACCATGTTGTAGAGGAACCCGCTGCCCTCGACGGCGAAGTCGAACCCGTGCCGGGTCGCCGGCAGGTGCACCGCGCGCAGCGTGCGCACCGTGCCGCGCTGACGCGGGTAGCCCGGGTTGGAGGCGAACGCGGCGAAGTCGTGCTCGCCGACGAGGCAGGCTGCGGCCGTTCGCATCGCGTGCAGATCGACGGGTCGCCTCACCCAGTGCATGAGGTTGCGCCCGATCGCCGGCCGGATCCGGGAAACCACGCAGCGATAGACGTAGCGCTTGCCGCGCGCGCAGAAGCGGGCGTGGAAATCGTCTGGCACGGCACGCGCGGCCCGCACGGCGATGTCGTCGGGCAGGTTGGTGTTGAGCGCGATCGGCAGTCGCTCCACGGGGAACGGCCGCGGCAGCCGAACGTGCGCACACTGCGCCAACGCGTGCACGCCGGCGTCCGTTCGCCCCGCGCCCTCGACGTGGATCCCGGGGCAGTCGATCGCGGCGAACGCCTCCTCGAGGCACTGCTGCACCGTGGGCTGGCCGAGCTGGCGCTGCCAGCCAGCATAACGGGTGCCCTCGTAGGCGATGGTCAGCAGCGCGGTCGGCATCGGCCGCGTCGTTCTATTCGCCGGGCGGCCCGCAGCGGAACCTTCGTCGGGCGAATTGCGCGGCCCGCTCGCGCGGTCACCGGAACAGGATGCGGCCCATCGCGGCGGCGACGAGGCTGGCACCACCGGTGATCCCGGCCATGACCGCGTTCTGCTGCATCATGTAGAGCCAACCGGCTCCCGCGCCACCGGCGGCGACGAGGATCGCGGGCACTACGGTCGCCATCATGCGCGACGCCCGGCGGCGGGCCGGACTCTTGCGGCGCGGCGGGCTGCGGCGACCCGGTTGCTGGGCGCTCTGACCGCTCGCGGTTCGCTGGCTCTTCTGTGCCTTCGGGCTGCTCGGCTGCGACCGCGCGGGCTGGCGCACCGACTCGGGCTCCTGTCGCGGCACCGGCATCGCGCCCTGCCCCATCTGATCCGCGAGCGGCGCGCCGCCACCGACCCCGGGCTCGTCCATGCCAGGCATCCCACCGAGTGACGCCGGGCCGCCCATCGGCGCGCCGGCTGGCGCGTCGTAGTCATCGCCCGCCGACTCGTAGGCCCCGCCCATCGGATCGTAGGCCGCCCCCGGGCCGGGCGCGGACTCGTGCGGGTGCGTCTCTTCCCCGAGGATGTTGGCGCCGAACTCCGTGAGGTTCTGGGGCGAACCGCTCGGTCCCGCCTCGTCGAAGTCCGCTCCACCGCTGTCCCAGCTCCCCTCTGCCGACGGCGCCGCCGACGAGGCCCCCGGTCCGGCGTCCTGGAACAGGATGTCGTCGGGCGATTCCGCGCCGGCCGCGGCCTGGTCGCCGCCGGCCTTCTTCTCGAGGTTGATCTCTCCGTACGAGAGCGGGTTGTAGGTCATGAATCTCCTCCGTAGCGCCGGCGCCGATAGCTCGACGGGATCTCCAGTTCTTTGCGGTACTTCGCGATCGTGCGACGAGCCACCGACACGCCCTTGCTCGCCAGCGCCTGGACGAGCTCGTCGTCCGAGAGCGGCGCGCTCTTGTCCTCGGCGGCCACGAGATCCGCGACCTGCTGCGCGACGCCGAGGCGGCCCTGGCCGGCGCGCGCGCTGCCCGCGCCGCCCTTGAGCCGACCGCCGTCGAAGAAGTCGCGCAGCCGGAACAGGCCGAAAGACGTCGCGACGTGCTTGCCCGCGATCGCGCGGCTCACGGTCGACGTGTGCATCTCGAGACGGTCCGCGACGTCGCTCATGCGCAGCGGCACGATCGCTGCGCGGCCGCGCTGCAAGAACTGCAACTGCTGCTCCATCACGGCGTGCACGACGCGCAGCAGCGTCTCGCGCCGCTGCTCGACCGCGCTGATCAGTTCGCGAGCGGAGCGCAGCTTCGGCCGCAGGTAGTCCTTCACCTCGCGCGCCGTCGTCGCCTCGGCCGCGAGCGCGGCGTATTCCGCGTCGATACCGACACCCGGCAGCGCGGCGTCGTCGAGCGAAACGAGGACCCGACCGTCGATGAACGCGACGTAGGCGTCGGGGCGAATGGCCTGCGCGACCTCGTCGGAGAACTCCGAAGCGGGGCGCGGATTGAGCTGGCGGATGCGCGCGATGACCTCCTGCAGCTCGTCGATCGACAGGTCCACCTCGCGCGCGACGTCGGGCAAACGGTTCTTGCCGAGCGCCTCGAGGTGTTGCTTGAGCAGCTGCTCGATGACCACGAGGTCGGGGTCGCCGGCAGCCTGCAACAGCATCGCGGCGACCGGGTCCGCGGCACCGATGCCGCGCGGCTCGAGCGACTGCAGTTCGTCGCGGGCCTCCTCGAGCAGTTCGAGCGGCAGCCCGAACTCGGCTGCGAGATCGGGCAGCGGGAACGGCAGCAACCCGCGCTCGTCGAGGTGCTCGGTCAGTTGCACCACGGCCGCCGCGAGTTCGTCCGGGACTTCGCGGAACGCGACCTGCTCGCGCACGAAGTCGACGAGCGTGCCGTCGCGGTCCGCGACGTTCTCGAGGAACGCGCGCTTGCCGTCCGGCTCCCCCGCGTCGCCCCGCGCCCGCGGAGTCCAGTCGTCGTCGCCGGCGAACTCGCCGCGATCGCGGCCGTCCGATTCGTCCCCTGCCGCGTCCTCCGTCGCGGCGGCGGCCACATCGCCGAACTCGTCCGCCGCCCGCGCGACGTCCGTGAGTTCGAGCGTCTCGTTCTGCTCGGCCTCGAGTTCGAGGAACTGCAGCAGATCCGTCGTCGCCATCTGCAGCACCTCGATCGACTGCAGCATCTGCGGCAGCAGGGCGAGGCGCTGTTCCTGGCGCTGTCCGAGTCGGACTTCGAGACTCATGCGTGGGGCCGGCGTGGACGTGTGAGTGACGCGGAAAGGTGCTCCGCAAGGAGACTTTCGACGTCCTCCGTCCAGATCTTGAGCGGCCCTGGCAGACCGTCCGACTATTGGTCAGTCGCGCTCGGCTCAGCGGCGGCGGCGGCGCGCCGGTCGCGCCTCTGGTGTCGCTGCGAGCGGGTCTTCGGGCCAGCTGTGGCGCGGATACCGCCGGCTCAGTTCGCGACGGATCGCGGGATAGTGGTTGGTCCAGAAGCTCGCCAGATCGGTCGTCACCTGCACCGGCCGGTGGTTCGGTGCGAGCAGCTCGAGAACGACCGGGATGCGCCCGCCGGCGAGTGCCGGGACCCGCGGCAGACCGAAGAACTCCTGCAGCCGCGCGGCCACGGTCGGCCCGGCTGCCGCGGCGTAGTCGATCTTGGCCGCGCGACCCGACGGCAGGTCGATCTTGTCGGGCGCGGACTCGCGCAACGCGCGTTGCTGAGGCGGCGACAGCTGGCCCTCGAGCAGCCGCGCGACCGGGCCGGGTTGCACATCGCGCAGGCTGGTCCGGTCGCCGAGCAGCTGCGCGGCCGCCGCGCCGATCGCCGCGTCGTCGAGCTCCGGCAGTTCGAGCTCCGGCATGCGTTCGCGCAACCACGCGATCCGCGCGAGCAGCCGCCGCAGATCGGCCACCGCCTTCTCGTCGCCGAGCCAGCGCCAGGGCTCGGCGGTGAGCAGCGGGGTCAGCCGTTCGGCCGCAGCACCGGGCGGCAGCTCGCCGCCGCGCGCCGCCGTCAGCGGCAGATCGCGGTAGCGACGCTGGCGCACCGCGAAGACCCGGCCCGCCCGTTCGTCCAGTTCGGCAACGACGACGTCCTCGATCCCGGGCAGTTCCGTTTCGTCGAGCGGCGCGCCGAGCACGACCTTGGATCGTTGTTGACGCCCGGTCTCGAGCAGCCGCAGCGCGAGCACGAGGTCGTGACCGTCCAGCGCTGCCGGCAAGAGCAAGCCACGACCACCGACCATGAGCGCGGCGCGGTCGCCGCCGCCGTCGCTGGCCGACGCCGAACGCAACGCAACGCGATCCGGGAAGCCGCGCAGCAGGCAGCTCGCGAGGCTGCCCGCGGTCGAGCCGCGGCCGCGGCCGCGAACCTTGCCGCGGTGCCCGAGCAGCCGGTCGCGCATCGCGACGAGGCGCCGCGCCGACCCGGGTGTGGACGCGAACTCACGGCACAACGGCGCCGGGAACCCACGTTCTTCGGCCCGCAGGAACGCCGCCGTCGCGACCTCGAGGTCCGCGCCTTCGTCGCTCCCCCCGCTGGCAATCCCGCTGGCAATCCCGCCGGCGACGCGGCGGTCGGCCGGGCGGCCGCGCCCCAGCTGCTCGACGTCACTCAGCAACGTCGCAGCGGTCGCGGCGGCCTTGCTGACCTCGCCGCCGAACCGACGGCCCGCGACGACGACGGCCGCGAGGCGCGGATGCAGCGGCAGATCGAGCAGCGCTTCGCCGAGTTCCGTGAGCCGGTCGTCCGCCAGGGCGCCGAGCTCCGCGAGCAGGTGGTCCGCCGCGCTCAGCGTGGCGCGGTCCGGCGCCTCGAACCAGCCGAACGCAACGGGATCACGCCCCGCGAACGCCCGCACGAGCAGCGCCGGCCCGGCGAGGTCGATGCGGCGCACGTCGGGCACGCCGTGCGCGGCCATCGCGCGTTCTTCACCGGCGCTCCAGAGGCGGTAGCAGATGCCCGGCCCGGTGCGACCGGCGCGGCCCGCGCGTTGCGCGGCCGATGCGCGACTGATGCGACCGAGTTCGAGCACGTCGACGCCGCGGCCGCGGTCGAACCGCAGCTGACGCTCCTCGCCCGAGTCGACGACGGCCGTCACGCCGGGAATCGTGAGCGAGCTCTCGGCGACGTTCGTGGCGAGCACGACCTTGCGGCGGTCGCCGGGCCGGATCGCGCGGTCCTGGTCGCGCGGGTCGAGTCGCCCGTGCAGCGGCAGGAGATCGATCGAGCGACGGTCGCAGAAGTGCGCGAGCTCGTCCGCGGCGCGCTGGATCTCCCCCACGCCCGCCAGAAAGACGAGGACGTCGCCCGCGGTCGCATCGAGCGCGCGTTCGACGCCGTCGCGGATGCGTTTCTCGAGCGCCCGACCGCCGCCGCTGCCGAGGTGCACGACCTCGACCGGGTGCAGCCGGCCGTCGGCCTCGAGCACCTGTGCGCCGGGCAGGAACGCGATCAGCGGCGCCGGATCGAGCGTCGCGGACATCACGCAGAGCCGCAGATCGGGCCGCACCGTCGTGCGCGCCTCCTGCAGCATCGCGAGCGCGAGGTCGCCCTCGAGGTTGCGCTCGTGGAACTCGTCGAGGCAGACGGCGGCGACGCCCTCGAGGAACGGGTCGCGCACGAGCTGCCGCACGAGCACGCCTTCGGTGACGAAGCGGATGCGGGTGCGCTTGCTCGTCTTCGAATCGCCGCGCACCTGGTAGCCGACGAGGTCGCCGACCTTCGTCGCGAGTTCGCTGGCGACGCGTTGCGCTGCCGCCCGCGCGGCGAGCCGACGCGGTTCGAGCACGACGATCTGCTGGTCTTCAGGAACGACGTCGAGCAACGCGCTCGGCACGCGCGTCGTCTTGCCCGAGCCCGGCGGCGCGAGCAACAGGAGCGGCGGATCGTCGGCCTTCTGCAGGGCGCGCCGCACCGCCGGCAACACGTCGTCGATCGGGAGCGGCTCGAGCGCGCTCACTGCCGTCGCGGCCTCACAACGTGCGCCGCCCCTCGATCGCGTCCGCGAGGATCGAACTGCTGACCTGCGAGATCGACGAGCCGGCCGGCAGGCCGCGCGCGAGCCGCGTGACCTTCACGCCGAGCGGCTGCAGCCGTTCGGCCAGGACGCGCGCCGTGCCCTCGCCCTCGAGATCGGGGTTGGTCGCGAGACAGACCTCGGCGGGCGGCTCCTGTTGCACCCGCTTGAGCAGCGCCGAGGTCGTGAGGTCGTCGGGCCCGATGCTCTCGAACTGTGACATCCGACCTTGCAGCACGTGGTAGATGCCGGTGAACCCGACGTCCTCGAAGCGCGCGAGCTCGCGCGGATCCTCGACGACGAGCAGCAGCGTGCGGTCGCGCGTGTCGTCCGCGCACACGCTGCACGGATCCGAGGCATCGAGGTTGAAGCAGACGCTGCACGTGCGGACGGCTGCGCGCACCGCCTCGATCGCGCGCGCCAGCTGCAGCGCTTCGTCGCGATCGATCTTCAGTAGGTGGAACGCGAGCCGTTCGGCGCTCTTCGGCCCGATCCCCGGCAGCCGGTTGAGGCGCTCGATGAGGGTCTCGATCGTGCGATCGCGGGCGACCATGGGCGTGCGGCGAACGCGGTCAGAAGCCGAGGCCGGGCAGGTTCATCCCACCCGTGACCTTGGCCATCTCGGTGTCGCGCAATGTCTTCGCCTCGGCGAGCGCCTGGCGCAGCGCGCCGGCGACCATGTCCTCGAGCGCGTCGACGTCGTCGGGATCGACGGCCTCGGGCGCGATCCGGATGCCGACGAGCTCCTGGTTGCCGTTGACCTGCACCTTGACGGCGCCGCCACCCGACGACCCTTCGATCACGCGCTCCGCGAGACTCTTCTGGGTGTCCTGCAGCCGGCGCTGCATCTCCTGGGCCTGCTTGAGCAGGCTGCTCATGTCGCCGAATCCACTGGCCATCCCGCCATCATGCCCGGTTTCGGGCGAACGTCCACGGCCACTGTCACGAAGCCGTCACGCATGAGCCAGGAAGCGCGAGAACCCGAATGCCGGTCTCGCGACCGACCGCACGACTGCGTAGTGTTCGCCGCCCGCGAACTCGTTTCGCCCGATCTCGCCGTGACGCACACCTCCCTCGCCACGACGAGCGGCTGCCTCGCCGCCGCTCTCGCCCTCACCGATCTCGTCGTCGCCCAGGACCCGCCGCAGGATCCGCCGGCGAAGGTGAATGCACCGATCCCGTCCGGCACTCCGAGTGCCGGGGCAGGTGACGGTCAGGAACCGCGCCGCACGACCGAGCCGATCGTCGTGAGCGCCCAGAAGTGGGGCGATGAGAACGTCAAGGACGTGCCGATGAGCATCACGCCGATCTCGGCCGAGACGATCCGGCAGGCCGGCATTCGCGCGATCGACGAGGCCGCGCGCTACGTGCCCAACACGTTCGTCACGGGCTTCTCGGCCCGGCGCCTGAGCTTTCCTTACATCCGTGGCGTCGGCTCGGGTGAGGGCGATCCGGCCGTCGCGACGTTCGTCGACGACGTGCCGCAGCTCAGCACGAGCAACACCAACCTGTCGTTCGCCGGGCTCGACCGCGTCGAGATCATGCGCGGGCCGAACAGCGCGCTCTGGGGTCGGAACACGGTCGGCGGTGCGATCAACCTGATCACGAAGCAACCGCGGTTCGACTACGGCGCCGACTTCCGGACGACGCTCGGCAACTACGACAGCCAGTATCACGAGGTCACCGCGACCGGCCCGATCATCGAGGACGAGCTCGCTTTCAGCTTCAGCGGCTCCTACGAGAAGCGCGACGGCTACACGACCAACACGGTGACCAACAGCGACGTCGACTCGCGCGACAGCGCGTTCGGCCGGGCGCAGCTGCTGTGGAACGCCGGCGACTCGTCCGTCGTGCGCGTGGTTCTGCACGGCGAGGAGACGCGCGACGGTGGCTTCGTCCTGGCGCCGCTCGGCGGCCCCTCCGGCCTGCGCAACAACCCGTATCGGATCGCGCAGGACTTCGTCGGCGAGACGGATCGCGACATCCTGTCCGCGTCGGTCGTGTGGGACTACTACGGCGAGCAGTTCGACTTCAAGTCGATCACCTCGGCGCAGGGCTGGGACATCGACGAGTCGGCCGACTTCGACTTCTCGCAGCTCGACGGCGTGCGCCGCTTCACGAACGAGAAGCAGGACTACATCTACCAGGAGATCCGCTTCGAGTCGTCCGACTCGGCGACCGGCCCGCGTTGGCTCGTCGGCATGAGCGGCTTCCGCAGCGACGCGACGCGTTCGGCCATCAACGACTTCCGTCCCGGCGGTGCCGGCATCCTGTTCCCGGTGACGAACGTCGGCCAGGACGACGCGAGCGGCAACTTCGAGAACCTCGCGATCAGCGCGTTCGGGCAGCTCGCCGTGCCGTTCGGCGACCGCTTCGAAGCGACGATCGCGCTGCGCTACGACTACGAAGAGGTCGACGCGCGGATCACGCGCGTGTTCCAGTCCGGCGGCTTCACCGTGCCGGTCAGCGCGACGGATCAGGACCGCGCGTTCGAACGCATCCTGCCGCGCGCGAGCCTCGGCTGGGACGTCTGCGATCGCGTCACGGCCTACGCGTCGGCCTCGCGCGGCTTCAAGGCCGGCGGATTCAACCTCACCGCGCCGTCCGGCAACGAGTCGTTCTCGACCGAGACGAGCTGGACCTACGAGATCGGCGCCAAGACGGACTGGTACGACGAGCGCATCCAGGCCAACGTCGCGCTCTTCTGGATCGACTGGCAGGACATGCAGCTCAGCCAGTTCGACGCGACCGCCGGTGGCTATGTCACGAACGCGGGCGAGTCGACGAGCCGCGGCGTCGAGCTCGAGGTCAGCGCCGTGGTGTGTGACGGCTTCACCGTCTTCGGCAGCGCCGGCTTCCTCGACACCGAGTTCGACGCGTTCACCGACTCCTTCGGCCAGAACGTCGCGGGCAACGACCTGCCGTTCGCGCCCGAGTTCACCTCGAGCCTCGGCGGTCAATACATGCAGCAGCTGACGGACGACGTCGCCGCATACGCGCGCGCCGACTGGTTCCACACCGGCGAGTTCTACTACGACGCCGGCAACCTCGGCGCCGACGAGTTCGACCTCGTCAACTTCCGCCTCGGTGCCAATGGCGAGGTGGGCAACGTCGGCTGGGACCTCGCCGTCTTCCTGCACAACGCGTTCGACGAGGAGTACGTGCCGATCGCGTTCCAGGCCAACCCGGCCGACCCGACCCAGTTCGTCGGCCAGAACGGCACCCCCCAGACCTGGGGCGTAACGGGCCGCCTGGTCTTCTGACACCCGTACGATACCTGGTTCAAACCGCAAGGCTGCCGCGCAGCCTTGCGGTTTGAACCAGGTACCGTACGGGCATCACCGGCGTTCGGCGATCTTGCGCTGGGCGACGAGCGCCTTCAGGCGTTGGGCTGCCGGCGTGCAGTTCTCGTTCGCGTCGAGCGCGGCGCGGAAGTGGGTCTCCGCCGCTTCGGGGTTGCCGCGTTGTTCTTCGATGAGGCCGCGGTGGAACGCGAGTCGCCAGGCCGGGGCGTCGAGCTCGGCCGCGGTGTCGAGGGCGGCCAACGCATCGTCCCAGCGCTGCTCGAGCTGATGTAGCCAGGCCGAGGACTCGTGCAGCCTGGCGGCGTCCGGGCGCAGGCGCAGGCCGTCGTCGACGAGGCGCCGCGCGAGATCGAGACTGCCGTCCGCGACCGCGATGCGCACGCGCAACGCCCGCGCCTCGACGTGCCGCGGCTCGAGCGACAGCGCGCGATCGACGTAGCCCTGCGCCCGCTGCGGTTCGCCCGCGCCGATCGCGCACGCGCCCGCCGCGACCTGACTCGGCACGTGGGTCGGATGCCGCGTGGCGAGGCGTTCGATCGCGTGCTGCAGGCGCTGCCGCTCGACCGGGTTCAGCGGCTCGCTGCGATCGTCGAGGCCGTCCACGAGGTCACGCAGAACGACGTCGGGATCGGGCTCGTAGTCGGGATCCCAGACGGCGCACGACGTCAATGCGAGCGCGACGGCGAACGAGGAGAGTGGAAGTACGCGAGACAGAGTCATCGAGAAACGCCGAAGCCGGTAGTACCGACGAGGAAGCCATAGAACGCCGGACCGAGGCTCATCACGAAGATGCCCGGCAGGAAACACAGGACCAGCGGGAACACGAGGCGCGCCGGCAGCGACTGGGCGCGCGCGAGCGCCCGTTCGCGAAGTTCGCTGCGCAGGTCGTCCGCCTGCCGCCGCAGCGTGGTCGCGAGGCCGATGCCGACCTCGTGCGCCCGGATCAGAGCCGAACAGAAGCTGCTCATCTGCGGCAACGCGACCCGTCGCGCGAGCCGCCGGAAGCACTCCGGGCGATCAGCGCCGCCCATGACCTCCGCCTGGAACGTCAGCAGTTCGCGTCCGAGTGGCTGCTCCGGACCGAGCGTCGACAAGACGCGCGCCAGCGCGGCGTCGAACGCCAACCCGGCCTGCGCGAGGCTCGCGAACAGCTCGAGCACGGGATACAGATCGCGCAGCAGCAGCTGCACCCGCGCTCGGCGTCGCCGGCGGATCCGCGCCGTCGGCCACGCCGCGAACGTGAGCGGCAGCAGCACGGGCACGAGGAACACGATCGGCACGAACAGGTAGCCGACGCGGCCCGGGATCCCGACGAGCGCGTCGTTCACGAGCCCCAGCAGCCCGGACGCGAGCGCGACCAGCCCGAGGACCAGGCCCACCAGACCGAACACGGTCGTCGACCACCAGAAGCGACCGACCGCGCCGGGGCCGCGTTCTCCCGCGAGGAAGAGCCACCGCGCAACCGCATCGTCAGGCACACCCGAAACGGCGACGGGGCGGGACGCCACTCCACTCAGCGAGCTCGAGGCCAGCCGTTCCTGCGCCGCGAGCCGGATCGAACGCTGCCGCAGCCAGGCTACGAGCAACGCGATCGCCAGCGCGGAAGCAATCGCGATGACGACGGTAGAGGTCACAGCTCGATCCGCGTCAACCGCGCCATCCAGACGAGGCCGACGGCCTGCAGGAACACACAACCGGCGACGATGCCGCCACCGATCTCGGACAACACGAAGTCCTCGACGCGCTCGGGGCTGTTGGTCCAGGCGAGGATCGCGATGAAGTAGACGACGGCGAGGATCCCGAGCACGGAGAAGCGGGCCTCGGCGCTCTGACTGTGGATGCGCCGCGCGAGGTTGACGCGGTCGCGCACCGTCTCGGCGATCGCGTGCAGGCCCGGCGCCATCGCGCCGCCGCTCTGCCACTGGACGCTGAGGTAATGCGTGAGCAGCCGAAACGCCGACAGCGGCAGCGCCCGTTGCGCCTCCTCGAACACGCGCTGCGGGTCATCGCCGAGGCGCAACCGCTCGGCCGCCGCGGCCAGCACGCCCCGCAACGGCTGCCGCACGTCCCGCACCACGCCCTGCATTGCCTCCACGAGGCCGACGCCGGCGGCCACACTCGAGCCGAGCAGGTCGAGCGCATCGGCCAGCTGGGTCTCGACCCGGATCGTGCGAGACGCCACCGACCACCCGTCCACGATCCACGCCAAGACCCCGGTCAGCGCGCCGAACGCGATCGCGACCTCGATCTGGTCCCACAGCAGAGCGACCAGAAGCGCCACGATCGTGCCGACGACGATGCCGACCCAGAGGCGACCGCGGGCCGCGTCGTGACCGACGCGCACGGGTTCGGGAGCAGCGCGCGCGATCGGCCGCTGCCCCATCGCGGTGCTGCTCACGACCGCCCCCGCGGATCCGCATGGCCGCCGTCGGCCTCGCGCGTTGCGTCGGCCCCGCCACCGTGCAGGCTCGCCGCGCCGGCGCCGTGGAACCACTGCTGCGGCACGTCGGCGCCCCGTTTCCGCAGCCGGTCGGCGATGCGCGGCGTGATGCCCGTCGGCTCGAATCGGCCCTCGATGCGGCGTTCGCCGCGACCCGATCGCCGCCAGCGGAAGATCTCCTGCAGCAACGGCGTGTCGCCCTCGAGGCCGGTCATCTCGCTGATGCTCTCGATCCGCCGCACGCCGTCCTCGCCGCGACTGACGTGCACGAGCAGCTGCACGGCCGAGCTGACCTGTTCGCGAATCGCGCGCGACGGCAACTCCGTGCCCGCCATGAGCACCATGGTCTCGAGGCGGCTCAACGCGTCGCGCGGCGAGTTCGCGTGCACCGTCGTGAGACTGCCGTCGTGCCCGGTGTTCATGGCCTGCAGCATGTCCAGCGCTTCGCCGCTGCGAACCTCACCGACGAGGATGCGATCCGGCCGCATCCGAAGCGAGTTGATCACCAGCTGTCGGATCGTGATCTCGCCGGCGCCCTCGGAGTTCGTCGGGCGACTCTCGAGCCGCACCACGTGCGGCTGATCGAGGAGCAGTTCGGCCGTGTCCTCGATCGTGACGATCCGCTCGGTGGACGGGATCGCCTCGGCGAGCGCGCCGAGCAACGTCGACTTGCCGGCGCCCGTGCCGCCGGAAATCACCATGTTGATGCGGCAGCGGACGGCGGCCTGCAGGAACGCGAGCATCGGATCGCTCAGCGAGCCGTAGCGCAGAAGGTCCGAACTGCGCAGCCGGCGGTGCCCGAAGCGGCGGATCGACAGGGTCGGGTAGTCGATGGAGACCGGCGGAATCGTCGCGTTCACGCGGCTGCCGTCGGGCAGCCGCAGGTCCGCCATCGGCGCCGACTGATCGATGCGGCGGCCGACGCGCGCGGCGATGCGCTCGATCACGCGCAGTAGGTGCTCGGCATCCCGGAAGCGCACGTCGCTGCGCTCCAAGCGCCCATGCCGCTCCACGAACACGTCGTTCGGCCCGTTGACGAGCACGTCGGTCACCGCCGGGTCGAGCACGAGCGGCGCGAGCGGTCCGAGCCCGAGCGTTTCCTGGAGCAGGTCGCGCCCGAGCTGCTCGCGTTCGCGTTCGTTGAGCGGCACGTCCTCTTCGGACAGCACCTGGTTGGCGAACTCGCGAACGAACGCGCCGATGCGGGCCTCGTCCGCCCCGAGCAGTTCGCGGTCGGACAGTTCTTCGAGCAGGCGCGATTGCAGCTCGCCCTTGACCGACGCGTAGTCGGTGGCGGGGCGTTCGGGGCGAGCGGCCGGACGCGGCGTCGCTTCGGCACGCGCGGCGCCCGAGCCTTTGGCCGCGCGGATGCGCGCCGTCATGTCGGCCGCCCGCGAACCGCGGAACAGCGCCCGATCGACGCGCTTCCGGCTCGTGCCCGAATCGCCCGCGGAACCCGGAGTCGCGGGGTCCGGCATCGGCGGCGGCTCGGTCACTCGACGGCCTCCAGCGCGGCGCGGTTCGGTTGCTCGAGGAGGTCCGCGAGCTCGCGAACCCGTCGGCGGAAACCGCTCCAGCGCGCGCTCGCCAGCACCACGGGCCGGCCGCTGTTGCACGAGGCCACGGCCGCTCGGGAGAACGGGATCACGATATCGACGTCACGCCCGAGTCGGGTCGCGACATCGCGCGCGGAGAGCTGGCCGGCGTGCGACGGCACCGAGGTGTTCACCACGATGCGCTGGCGCGCCGGTTCGACGCCGACTCCTTCGAGCAGGCCGATCAACCGTTCGGCGCCGAGCACCGTCGGCACCGTCGGCGCGACGACCTGCCACACCGTGTCGGCGCGGTCGAACGTGGCGATGGCGATGCCGTCGAGCATCGGGAACGTGTCGACGATCACATGATCGTAGGTCGCACGCGCGACGGCGAGGATGCGAGACAGGTGTTCCTCGGAGACGTCGGCAGCTTCGACGGCATCACCCGGCGCCGCGAGCAGGTCGAGACCGCACTCGTGCGTCTCGGCCATCTCGCGCAGCAGCGTCCCGTCGAGCCGGTCGATCTGATCGACGACGTCGCGCATCGTCACGGCCGGCTCGAGATCGAGCATCGTCGCGCAGAGGCCCAGCTGCAGCGCCGCATCGACGAGCAGCACGCTGCCGGGTTCGCGCTGCGCGAGCTCGGCCGCCACGTTCACCGCGAGCGTCGTCTTGCCGACACCGCCCTTGTTGCTCGTGAAGCAGGTCACCGTCCCCTGCTCACCCGACTGCGCGCGCCCCGCCCCCGCGGTGAGCCGCCGCAGGCAGGCCGCGAGCTCGGCCGACGACAACGGCCGCCGCAGGAAGTCGCGCAGACCGGCGCGCGTGGCCTCGACGAGGAATGCACTCTCGGCATCGCCGCTGTCGAATCGCCGCGAATCGAGCAACGCGACGATCGCAGCACCCGGCACCGCCAGCCGCAGCTCTTCGACCGTCGCGTCGAGCCCACCGACGGCCGGCAGGTTCGCGAGCCCGATCACTTCGGGTTGCTGACTGCGAGCGAGCCGCAGACCGACGCGGGTGTCGTCCGCGAAGCGCGGCAGCACGCGAACATCGGAGAGCCCGCTGATCGCGGCTTCGACCTCGGTCGAAAGGTCAGGATCGTCGCCGATCCACAGCATTGGAACTGGACGGGACATCGCTAGCGGCGGAGAGCTGGTGCGAGAACGGGGAATGGAAACGACTGGTGGAGCGCGCGCAGCGCCGGGTCGCGCCCCAGCTCCACGCGCGCGTCGAGAGCTGCCGGTGCGATGGCCGAAGCGCCGGCCGGCAGCACGCCGCCAGGCACTCGGATCACGGTCAACTCGTCACCGACAAGCGTCGCAGTGGCGAGAGTGAATCCGGCGATGCGCCGGATCGTGCCCACGATCCCGTACACCGGTACGATCAACTGGCCAGCTGGCATCGAGGGAACGTCACCCGGCCTCGGGGCGATTGTGAGCCCGACCACAGGTGCGAAGCCTGCCGCGAAGAACACGGCGCCCTCCTCCTGCCCGCCGAGCGTCAACGTGCCGATCGAGTCGACGGTCACGACCAGCGAGTCACCGACGAGGGTGCCCGACCAGCTGGAGGCAGGCTCGGCCCTGAGCGCGAACGGCGCCATCGCGAGGCCGCTGCCGGGCAAAGCCGTGACGACGAGGGCACGTTCCGTGCTCGCGATCGCCGCGGCGCGCACGGTGAGGCCATCCGCTCGACTCGCGTTGGTCTCGCCCAGCCCCGGTTCGCGCCACGCACTACCGCGCGCCCACAGATACTCGAACGGCGGACCAGCCGAACTCACTCCGAGCTGGCGGTCGAGCGCGAGCCGCCCGTTGGCGCGTCGCAGGCGTGCAAGGAACGCTGGGGCCGCGGCCAGTTCCGCGGTCGAGCTGCCGAACGTCGTTGCCACGAAGTCGTTGCGCTGGAACAGATCGTCCTCGATCGGTTCTCCCGCACCCGGATCGTGGGTGCCGGCAACGAAGTCTCCGTGAGTCGCGTTGGCCAGGTTGTCCTGCAAGACCGACTCAGGGTCAGGCGGTTCAGGGTTCGCTGGATCCGGATCGGGCTTCCAGTAACGCGCGACCGGAGCCAACGGCACATCGAGACGGCCACCGAGCGGCGCCTGCGCACCCGGCGTGACGATCGCTACCGTGCCGGCCCCTAAGCCGATGCGATCGCCGTTCTCGAGGACGAAATCGTCGTCAAACTGCCGCGCCATCGCGATGCGAGCGCGCAGGCGACGCCCCGCGTCGCCCTCGCTGTCCTTGAAGCGCACACCCTCGAGCGCGGCGTGCTCGACGCCGGCATCCATCTGCTGCCGGGTCACGCGCAGGCGCCCGCCGTCGACGAGCACCGCGAGCATTCCGAACATGCCGACGAGCAGCAGCGCGAAGAGCACGAGCACCGCACCCCGTTCGCGTTCCTCGGCACCGCCGGTTGGCTTCACGTCCCGTCGGCTCAACGCCCCCCCTGCCCCCGCGGCACGGTCACCGACGCGCGCGACTCACCGCGGATGACCTCGACGACGCCGAGGCTCGCCGGGGTCCCGGAGGAGCCGACGAGCAACTCCCGCAGCGCCGCGCTCGGGTCGGGCGGCACGACGTCCTCGATCTCGTCCACGGCTTCGTTCTCCGGCTGGCCCGAACGCGGCGCCACGACGAGGGTCGCACCCTCGGCCATCGCCTGGCTGAACTTCGCGACCTCCTGCGGCTGCATCGCGACGAACACCTCTTCGACCCCCTTGCTGTTGGCCGCCGCCGGCTTCGGCGCGACGCTCGACGGCCGCGGTCGCATCGACTGCACGACGAGCGCATGACGCGCGACGACCCAGGACCGCGTATCGCCACCAGTGCGCGGCTGCGTCGCCAGCATCTGCACGCGCGCCCGCATCACGGGGTCGGCGACGTTGCCGAGCAGCCCCGGGTCAGCGGGCGGACGATCGGCCGCCTGCGAAGCCGCCACGAGATCGATGCGATCCCCCGCCGAGGCACTTGCGAGGCCAGGGACCGTCGCGACGTCGATCCAGACGCCGCGCATGCCGGGCGGGATGCCGGCGCTCGGTCCGGCCTTGGTCCCGACCGGCAGGAAGTCGCCCTCGCTGAACGCGAAGTTGACCGGCTTCTCGCGCCGCAGCACGCGGCCGAGCAGTCGCTTCAAACCGTCGACGTCGGTCGCGAACAGACCGTTGGCTTCGATGGCCGACTCGACGACGGGAACGGTGTGGAACCCGTCGGCGGTGAGCAGGTGATCGCGCGTGATCTTCGTGAACGCGGGCAGCTTACGCGGGCACGCGAACACTCCGACCGTGCCCTCGGGCAGGGTGCGCACGTTCGCGCTCGCTTCGTTCTGCTCCTCCTTGCCGAACGCGAACACGACGCCGTCGCCGAACGGCAACCGCAGTTCGCCGACGACCGTGACGTAGACGATCAGGCCGAGCAGGAGCAGCGCGAAGCCGCCGATCGGCACGAGCAACCACGACGCCGAGCGCAGTCGCGGCCGGGTGCGCGGAGAAACAGGACGGTGACGGGAAGCCATGATGTCGATCGCTGGAGTCGGGAGGAGGAGGCGGCGGCGGTTATTGGAAGACCTCGCGGCGGAAGAACGCCTGGCCGAGGAACACGCGGCGGAACGGGCGCACGGGCGTGCCGAGCGCGCCCAGTTCGCCGAGCCCCTGCTCGCCGCCGATGGCGCCGGGCCCTTCGCTGACGGCGCCGGCAAAAGGCGTCCCGTACGGCGGCACGGACCCGGCGAGCGCGGTCACCGGCCCGACCTCGTGCGGCTGGCCCGCGTTGGTTGCCGGCGGCCACGTGCTCGGACCGTCGTACTCGGCGAGGGCCGCGGCCGTCGCGGGAATGTTGATGCGGAGCGCGACGAACGCGCGGTCGCTGCCGGTGGCCGCAGCGGAGAACGAACCCGTTGCGGGATCGGCGGGATCGGGCCGCACCTCCTCGACGATCGGCAGCCAGCGGATCGTCTCGCCGTCCGCGCCCCGCTGCACGACGAGCGGCACGCCGACCGTCAGGCCGGCGTTGAACACCGTCGGCTCCGGCGACTGGAGCACCGCACCGGGGAAGCGCAGCAGCCGGCGGCCAGCGACGACGTCGTAGACGAAGACCGGCCGCAGCGCGCGGTTCACCAACGGCAGCGTCGCGAAGTAGTCCTCGATCTCGATGCCCTGGTCCGCGAGCACTTCGAGATCGACGACGAGCCGGTTCGGGTCGAACACGCGATCGCGCGTCGCATCGAGCGCTTCCTCGAACGTCAGCTCGGCGGGCAACGCCGTGAGCGCGAGCTCACGCGCGCCGAGTCGCGCGACGTCCTGCGCGACCTGCGCGCTCTGGATCATCGTGCCGAACGACAGCAGCGCACCGAGCAGGAAGTAGAGCACGAGCGCAACGAGCGCGAACTCGACCATGATGGCGCCGCGTTCGGCAGCGCGCGCAACACGACGCGCGGCACCGATCACGTCGACCTCCCGGTGATCAGCTCCCACAGGCCGCCGGTCGGCGGCAGGGTCCACGCGATGGCGACCGTGACGGCATAGCCGGCGGCGAACGCCGGCGCGTACGGCAGGCTGCGCTGACCGCGACGCTTCGCCCAGTATGCGAGCACCCCACCGCACAGCGCCGTCGCGAAGAGCACCTCGAGCAGCCGCGACCAGCCGCAGAACGCGCCGAGCCCGGCGCACAGCTTGGCGTCACCCCCACCCATCGCGCCGCCGTAGAACAACAGCGCCCCGAGCCCGAACCCGATGGCGAGGCCGAGTCCGAGTCCGGCGAAGCTCACCGCGTGCCAGCCGAAGGCGGTCGCGAGAAGAGCCAGCACGACCATCGCGATCGGAATCGTGTCCGGGATCGTCCGCCCGCGCAGGTCGGTCCAGACCGCGACCAGCAGCAGCGCGAAGGCGGCCAGGTTCGGTCCGAGCGGCGGAGTCATGGGGAGTCGGTCAGCTGGGGACGGCAATCACGGGGATCGCCCGTAACGCACGAACGCGGGCACCCCGCATCGAGGTGACCGCGATCGCGCGAGCAGTCGACGAGTTCGACGACCACGACACGCGGGACAGCGCGGTCGTGGTCCGAACCCGACGGCTCAGTTCGCCTCGATGACGAGCGTCGAGCCGAGCACGTTGCCCGAGCCGCCCGGGGCGTTGAAACTCGCGCCGAGCAGGTTGTTGCCGAGGCGCGGCGCTTCGGTCGCCGCAGCGGCCGGATCGAGGATGATCGCGTCGTTGTTGTTCGGGTCGCGGGTCGTCTCGATCAGCTTGGCGCTGACGATCGGGCCGTTGTCGTCGTCGTGCGCGCCCGGCAGGATCGTCGCGGTCGCGGCCAGGAGGTCGTTGGTCTTGTGGCCGAAGATCGACACGGAGACGGCGCTGACGAGCGCGACGCCGGCGACCAGGAGGCCGTATTCGACGAGGGCGGAGCCCTTCTTGTTCTGCAGGAGCTTGATCATTGGAGTCGTTGTTCTGACGGGGAGGCGTTGGGAAACCGGGGACGCGAACACCCGCGTCACGGGGCTAGTGCCGGTGCGGGTACGGGAGTTCCCGAATCGCGCGAAAAACGTGGTCCGACGACCGTGCTGGCTCGCCGTAACCGCATCACTCCTCGCCGGATGTGTCGCCCGATTCGGCGGCGGCAGGCCGCTTCGGCAGACACCCCGCCAGCGTCTCGCCGAGCCCGGGGTGCAGCCACAGATCACTGCCCGGCACGGGCGGCCGCACGACGCTCGGGCTCACGAGCACGAACAGCTCCGACTGACCGTAGGTGTCGTTCGTCGAGCGGAACAACCAGCCGAGCAGCGGCAGGTCGCCGAGGATCGGCGTCTTCGACACGTCGCTCTGCTGCGAGCGTGAGACGAGCCCGCCGATGAGCAGGCTCTGACCGTCCTGCAGGCGCGCGTTGGTGCGCAGCGCGCGCGTCGAGAACGCCGTCGTCTGCGGGTCGGTGCCCGTCGCGTCGCGCACGACCGTCGTCAGGATCTGATCCGGCTGCGACACGATCGAGCTCAGGTCGAGGGTCACGTCGTCGTCGGCCCCGACCAGCGGGCGGATGCCGAGCCCGACGCCGAACGCGCGGAAGTCGACGGAGGCGAAGGTGCCGAGCCCGGCGTTCGCGCCGGCCGCGGGCGTGAACGCCTGCGGCACCGGGATCTCGCCGCCGACCTGGAACTGCGCGGTCTCACCGTTCAGCACCGTCGCCACGGGACCCGAAAGTCGCCGCGCGATCCCGCGGGCCTCGAGCGCCTGCAGCAGCGTGTCGAGCGCGAAGCGCCGGCCGCTCACCTGGATCTGCTGACTGAAGCCCCGCGTCAGTGACGCGAGGCCGGCCTGCACGTCGCTGTCGGAGAACGCGCCGACGTTCGCGGGCGTCGGCTGGATGCGACCAGCGACGTCGGCCGGCACGAGCGGCGGTTGGTCGAAGTCCGAGACGAGCCCCTGGATCTCGGACGAGAACTGGAACAGGCGATCGCGATCGATCTCGAAGAACTGCACCGCGACCCGCACCTGCGGCCGATCGCGCACCTCGACGAACGACAGGATCCGACCGCGCGCCATCGACAGCATGGTCGCGCGGCCGAGGTTGCGCTGGATCTCGTTGCGCTGCACGTTGACGCCGCCGCCACCGGCGAAGCCACCCGCGCCCTGCCCGCCGCCGCCGAAGCCACCGCCCTGGCCGCCCTGACCGGCGCCCTGGCCACCGCCGAGGTTGCCGCGCTGCCCGAGCAAGCCGCCCGCTTCGTCGGCGAGCACCTGGATCGCGTTCCGGTTCGCGCTCGCCGCGTTGGAATCGCCGAGGAACAGCTGCGCCGCGAGCTGCATCGCGCGCACGAGCGCGATCTGGTCCGGCACGGACCCCTCGAGCACGAGCACGTCTTCTTCGTCGTCGCGCAGCGGGTTGCGCTGCAGGCGGCGCACCTGCACGTCGGGACCGGCGATCGGTCGGATCGCCTCGAGGATGCGGTCCTCGAGGGTCGTCGGCAGTTCGGCGAGACGCAGCAGGTCGATGACTTGGGACGCCGGTTCGCGACTCGGATCCGACAGCTGGACCTCGGCCGGCTCCGTCGCGGCCGTCGACGCGTCGCGCGCACCGACCGCGACGTCGAGCGGCGCACCGGCCGCGAGGTAGTTGTCGGCGGCGCGCAGCACGGCCTGACGGCGCAGTTCATCGGGCACGACACCGCGCACGACCAGCGCGTTCCGATCCGAGGCCATCTCGACCACGACACCCGGTGAGATGTCACGCAGGGCGCGCTGCAGCACGGACAGGTCGCGCTGCACGCGGAACAGGAGCGACTCGTAGGTGCCGTCGGTGTACCAGACGAGGACGGTCGTCGTGCCCATGCAGCCGCCGAGCACGAGCGCCTCGCGGGTGTTGATGAGGTCGACCGTGAGCACCGTGTCGCTGCCGACGGCCAGGCGCTCGACGTCGCGGTCGAACGGCAGCCGTTGGTGGGTGCCGAGCGTCACGATGCGCGGTTCGGGAGGAGTCTCGCCCTGAGCGACGGCAGCGCCCGAGAACCCGACGATCGGCCCGCCGAAGACGGCCGCAGCGCCGAGGATCGCGGCCCCGGAGCGCAGGAAACGCGAGAACCGCGAACGAAAGCAAGGGGACACCGTCACGCGGCCGGAGTGCCGCTGCGACTCGCGAGTTCCACGAAATCGAAGCCGGTCGCGGGCCGGTGCTGTGGGCCTGAAGGCCATTCCACCCCTTCCCAAGCCGGGTCGGCGGTCGTAACCTCCTTGCCCCCGTGGCCAACCCGACCCGCAACCCCCACCGCCTCGAGCGCCGCTTCGCCCGGCTGTTCGTGGGGCTGGCGTTGCTCGCGATCGCATTGCGAATCGCGCTGCCGGGCCTGCATACCCACGCCTGCGGGCACGATCACGGCCACGCCCCAGCGGATTCGACTGCGGATTCGACTGCGGGTTCGATCGCGGCTTCGAGCGCTACTGGGGCACCGGTCCACCAGTGCAGCTGCGGCCTCGATCACGGGCCAGCTGAACGTGAAGTGCCGAGCGGCACGGATAGCGTCGAGGACGGCACCGAGTGCGGCCACGTGTGCTTCGCATGCGAGCTCGAGATGGGCACGCCATGCGGCTTCGCGCCGAGCGTCGACTGGCAGCTCGCCCGCGGAGCGCTCGACCACGACCGCGTCGACGTGACCTCGCAGACCCGGGCGCGACCGGTCCGGATCCCACCATCGCGCGCGCCCCCGGCGGCAGCCGAAGCCTGAGTTCTCGCTTCGAGCGCTGACTGCGTCCGCACGCCTGCGGCGCACCGGCCGTTCCCGCTGCACTGAATCCCCACGGGTGACCGCATGTCGGTTTCCACACTCGCCGCGCCGCTTCGCGGTGAACCTGACTTTCCCGATCTCTCCGACGCCGACCTGCGTCGGCTGCTGCGCATCGCGCGACGCTTCCTCGGTTGCGACCACCTCGCCCAGGACGCGCTGCAAGAGGCGTTGCTCGCGCTGGTCTCGCAGCCCGAACCGCCCGCGGACCCGCGCTACTGGCTCGCGGCTGCCGTCGTGCACCGCAGCCGCCACCTGCGTCGGACCGTTCGCCGCCGGCGCCACCACGAGCACGTGGCGTCGTCGCACTGCAAGCTGCACGACGAGTGCGACAACCCGATCCACGTCGCGGTCGCGCACGAGCTCGGCGAGGCCCTCGCCGCCGCGCGCGAGTCGTTGACGCCGGAGCAGCGCGAGGTGCTGCACCTGTTCGAGTCGTCCGGCAAGAGCTACGAGGAGATCGCGATCGCGCTCGGCGTCCCGATCGGCACGGTCCGCTCCCGCCTCGCGCGCGCCCGGCGGGTGCTGCAGGGCGCGACCGAAGCGCGGTAACGGTTACCCGACGTTCGTTACCGCGCGAGGCAGTAGAGCGCGCCGTTCGTGCGGATGAACAGCGCGCCGTGCGCGGCGACGATCGTGCTGCGCGTGTGGTCGTCGCCTTCGTCGCCCATCGCGACCTGGTGCGCGATCTCGCCGGTGTCGCAGTCGGCGACGACGACGAGGCCGTTGTGGTTCATGCAGTAGACCTTGCCATCCGCGACCGTCGGCGAACCGCGCCAGAGGTGCTCCTTCGGCAGGTTCGTCGTCCACTGCACCTTGCCGGTCCTGGCGTCGACCTTCGACAGCGCCGCGCGCACGTCGGAGAGCACGTAGAACGCGCCGCCCTCGAACGCGGGCGTCGGCACATCGCTCGAGACCGGGTTCGGCCGGCCCTCGCTCTGCCACGCGCACGCTTCCTTCGGCAGCTCGCCCTTCCCGCCGAGCTGGATGGCGTAGACCGGCGCGCGCTTCGGCGCGCAGACCAGGGCCATGCCGGACCCCGTGACGACGCTCGGCACGAGCCGCCAGAAGCGTTCGCGGTGACCTTCGTTCCAGGTCCCCCAGCGCCAGAGCTCCGCGCCCGTCTTCGGGTCGTGGCCGGTGAGCACGTCGCCGCCCGCGAGCAACAGCTGTGCGTTGCCGTCCGCGTCGGTGTACGGAATGAGTGAGGTGTAGGACTCGAGCGACTCGACCTTGGCGGGCGACGGCCGCACGTGCTTGAACACCGTCTTGCCGGTCGCTGGGTCCATCGCGAGCAGGAACGAGTCGATCGCCGGCGGCTTCGCCTCCGCCGGCTGCTCGCCGTCCGCGCCCCCGTCCTGCGGCCCGCGCCGACCGCGCCCCCCGCGGCGCCGCCGCTGGATCGGCTCGTCGCGCTGCAGAACGGGCAGATAGACGAGGCCATCGTGGTACGTCGGGCTCGCGGAAAACGTCCAGTTGAACGCGAAGTTGCCGTAGTCCGCCTGCACGTTGCGGCGCCAGGCCTCGGCGCCGTCGTTCTCGCCCTGACAGTGGTAGGCGACGAGATCGCCGTTGCCGAAGAAGAACACGACGTGCTCGCCGTCGGTCACGGCCGACGGGCACGCGAACGTCGCCCGCGTGCGGCTGCCGCGAGCGATTCGCGTGGCGCCCTCGCGCTCCTTGTAGCCGCTGCCCGCATCGTGCTGCCAGACGACCTCGCCGCTCTTGCGATCGAGGCACATGGCGACGAGCCGCTCGCGCTCGCTGTCGACCGACGTGAGGTAGATGCGATCGCCGACGACGATCGGCGTGCTCGCACCCGGGCCGGGCATCGCCGTCTGCCACTTCACGTTCTCGGTCCTGGAGAACGTCGTGGGCAGTCCGGTCACGGTCGTCGAACCGTCGTACTCGGGACCGCGCCAATGCGGCCAATCCTGCGCGGGCAGGAGGCCGGCAACAACGCTGCCGATCAGCGTCAGGAAAGCGAACGAACGAACGAGAGTCGACGTGGGATGGCGCAACGTTGGTCTCCGGGAAGGGGAGACCACACTCTACGAGTCCGCCGTCACCTCGTCACCGAGCAGCCGGCGTATCAATTCGGTGACGTCGATGGCCTCCTGCGTGTCCGTCAGCCCGGTGAGCAGATCGACGAGGCCCTTGCGGTGCGCGGGCTCCTTGCTGACCTCGCCGAAGCGGAAGTCCTCCGTGTAGAACGCGCGGACCAGCGGCAGGAAGCGGTCGAACGACTGCTGCCACGGCGCCGAGAAGCCCTGCATGTCCGGGTGCGCGGCGTCGCTCGCGAGCCGACACGTCACTTCGAGCGCGGCGGTCTCCGCCGCCTTCATCGCGAGCAGCAGCCCGGTCGAATAGACCGGATCGATGAAGCCGAGCGCGTCGCCGACGAGGGCCCAACCCGGCCCCCCGTCGCGCTGGGCGCGGTAGCTGAAGTCGCGCGCAACCCGGACCTCACCGGCGCGCGTGGCGGACTGCAGCCGTTCGCTCAGGTGCTCCGACTGCGCGATCGCGGTGTCGAGGATCGCGTTGCGGTCCTGGCCGAAGCGCAGGATCTCGCGCGCCGACGTCACGAGGCCGATGCTCACGACGCCTTCGAGCGGGATGAACCAGATCCACGATCGCGCGTCGAGGCGATAGATCAGCGTCGACCCGGCGTCCTTGCCCGGATCGAGCGGCACGTCGCGGTAGTGGGCGTAGACGGCCGTGTTCTCGAGCCCCGGCACGCCCTGATGCTGCGTCAGGTCGGACGCGACGATGCCCTTCTGCCCCGACGCATCGAGCACGATGCGAGCGCGCACGTTCTGCTCGCTCTCGTCGAGATGCCGCACGCGAACGCCGGTCACAGCGGGCCCGTCGCGCAGCGCATGCACGACCGGGGTGTCGGTCTCGACGTGCACGCCGCGGTTCTGCGCGTGCTCGAGCAGCATCGCGTCGAACTTGCTGCGGTGGACCTGCCACGTGTTGTGCAGCGCCGGATCGTCGACCTCGCTGAAGTAGAACGGTCGGCTCGGCCCGTTCGGCGTGTAGAACTGCACGCCATGCTTCTGCACGAAGCCGAGTTCGTCCATCCGACCCCGGAGGCCGAGTCGATCGAGCGTCTGGTTCACGGCCGGCACGAGCGATTCGCCGACGTGGAAGCGCGGGAACGACTGGCGTTCGAACAGCGCGGTCTTGTGCCCTTGCGCGGCGACGAGTGCGGCGGCGGCGGCACCCGCGGGCCCGCCGCCGATCACGACGACATCGAAATCTGGCTCCTCACCGGGCGCGCTCATCGCGGCATGATGGTACATGATCGCGCGAGACCAAACTCAGAGACGAGAATCTGACACCACCCCGATGTTCCCGTTCGTCCGTCGCGCTGGTCGGTCCGGTTCCGTAGCCGTCGCTCTGACCCCTGCTCTGACCCCTGCCCTGGCCGCCGCCCTGGCCGTTGCCATGGCCCTGACGCTGCCAACGGCGTGTGCGACCGGCCCCGGCAGCGCGGCGGGCGCGTATCCGCCGCTCGCGACCCGGTTCGCCGACCGGACGCCGGAGCACGTGAATGACACCGATCTCGCGCCCGTCGTCGCGATCGTCAACCTGCGGGCGCGAACCCAGGGCACGGCGACGATCATCGCGCCGGATCACCTGCTCACCGCGGCCCACATGACGCGCACGACGCCGACCGACGTCGAGCAGACGGTCCCGCTGCGAGTTGCCGGCGAGGAGGTCGCGGTCACGGTCGTCGCATCCGGCGACCCCGAGACCCCGCACGGCGACTGGGTGATCCTGCGCGCGGCAGCGCCGCGCTGGACGGCGATCGCCCCCATCCACGCCCCGGCGCGCGCCGCGAACTGGCGGCCCGAGGTCGGCAACGAAGTCCTCCTCGTCGGCTACGCGGCCGGGTTCTTCGAAGACCAACGCGTCGACCACACCGCGCGGGCACCGTCGATCCCGGCCACGATCCGCGACACCGACCCGGGCGCCCGCCACTGGTTCGCCGCGGGCGGCCACTTCGAGCTCGGCGGCATGTCCGGCGGCCCCGCGATGCTCTGGAACGCGAAGACCGAACGCCTCGAGGTCATCGGCGTCTTCCGCGGCTACGTCCCGACCGAGGTCGGCAGCACGACGACGACCCGCTTCCTCGGCATCCCGATCTCGACGGCGACCCAGGTGCGGCCCGGGCTCGCGTACACGATCCACCGATTGCCCGGTTCGGCGCTCGATGCGCTGCCGTTCGGCGTGCCGCGATAGACGGGGATGGGTATCGCGTTAGCCGTACGGTACCTGGTTCATGCTGCCAGGGAGCACGCAGCGGAGCCGCGTGCTCCCTGGCAGCATGAACCAGGTACCGTACGGCAACGACTGGCGGTATAGGATGCGCGTATGGCCTCCGACTCCGAAGCCAACAGCACGACGACGGGGAATTACTTCGTCGCGAACTATCCGCCGTTCTCGGTGTGGCGGCCCGAGCACGCCACCGCTGCTCGCGCGCGCTTCGCCGAGCCGCCGGATCCGGGCACCCCGTTCGGGCTCTACGTCCACATCCCGTTCTGCCGGAAGCGCTGCGACTTCTGCTACTTCCGGGTCTACACGGACAAGAACAGCGACGAGGTCCGGCGCTACACGAGCGCGGTCGTGCAGGAGGCGAAGTCCTACGCGCAGCAGGCCGCGGTCGCCGGGCGCCCGATCGACTTCGTCTACTTCGGCGGCGGCACGCCGAGCTATCTGTCGGTCGATCAGCTCACCGAGCTGTTCGCCGGCATCCAGGAGCACCTGCCGTGGGACGCCGCGCGCGAGATCACGTTCGAGTGCGAGCCGGGCACGCTGCAGGAGAAGAAGATCAAGGCGCTGAAGGACCTCGGCATCACGCGGCTGTCGCTCGGCGTCGAGAACTTCGATCCGGAGATCCTCGAACGCAACAACCGCGCGCACCGCGCCAAGGAGATCGACAAGGCCTACGGAACCGCGCGCGACGTCGGCTTCCCGCAGATCAACATCGACCTGATCGCCGGCATGATCGGCGAGACGGACGACAACTGGCAACGTTGCATCGAACGCACGATCGAGCTGCAGCCCGACAGCGTGACGATCTACCAGATGGAGATCCCGTTCAACACGACGGTCGCGCGCCGGATGAAGGACAGCGGCGAGGAGGTGGCCCCCGTCGCCGACTGGGCGACCAAGCGGCGCTGGGTCGACGAGGCGTTCCGCGCGCTCGAGGCCGATGGCTACACGATCGGCAGCGCCTACACGGCCAAGCGCGGCGACGCGCAGTTCCTCTACCGCGACGGCCTGTGGCACGGCGCCGACCTGCTCGGGCTCGGCGTCGCGTCGTTCTCGCACGTCGGCGGCATCCACTTCCAGAACGAGCACGACTTCCTGCCCTACGTCGAGCGCGTCGAGGCCGGCGAGCTGCCGATCCATCGCGCGCTGCCGCTCGACGACGACCAGCGGCTGATCCGCGAGTTCATCCTGCAGCTCAAGCTCGGCCAGGTCGACGCGGGCTACTTCCGCAGCAAGTTCGGCGTCGAGGTCACGCAGCGGTTCGGCAGGGCGCTCGACAAGCACGTCACTGATGGCCACTTCGAGGTGAGCGGCGATGCGATCACCGTGCGGCGCGCGGCGATGCTCGAGATCGACCGGCTGCTGCACGAGTTCTTTCCGGCCGAACACCGCGCCGTGCGCTACGCGTGAGTCGTCATGGCGAGTGAGTTCCGAATGCGACGGTCGGTGACGTTCGCCGAGACCGACATGGCCGGGATCCTGCACTTCTCCAACTACTTCCGGTACATGGAAGAGGCGGAGCACGCGTTCTTCCGCTCGCTCGGCTACTCGGTGCACGGCGACGTTCGGACCGCGGCGTTCGGCTGGGCCCGTCGCAACGCCACGTGCGACTACAAGCGGCCCCTGCGCTACGAGGACGAGGTCGAACTGCACCTGCTGGTGCGCGAGAAGCGCAGCAAGGCGATCGTCTACGAAACGCGGTTCCTGCTGGCCGGCGAAGAGGTCGCGCGCGGCACGATCACGGCGGTGTGCATCGAGAAGACCGCGGACGGCACGCTGCGCGCCGTGGCGATGCCGCCCGCGATCGACGCGGCGATCGAGGCCGTGCCCGCCGAGCGCCTGTCGTAACGACCCTGCAACGGCGGCCGGGCATCGTTCCTGTCCGCGGCAAGCGAACGTGCAGGCGAGGCCCGCGCCGCCTACTCTCCCGCCATGATCTCGCTCGCGCGCCGCGCCCTGCCGCCGATCACCGCCCTGCTGATGCTCGCCACGCTCGGCGCCCAGGACGGTGCCGCTCAAGACGGCACCTCGCCATGGAACATGTTCCGCGGCCCGAACGGCACCGGGCTCGCCACTGGCGGCACGTATCCGGCCGAGGTCGGGCCGGAACGGAACGTGATCTGGAAGCGCGCATTCCCGCCGGGTCACAGCTCACCGACGTTCAGTCCGACGCGGTTGTTCCTCACGGCGTTCGAAGACGGCAAGCTCTGGACGATCGCGGTCGATCGGGCGACCGGCGAAACCGTGTGGCAGCAGGAGGCACCGCGGGAACGCGAGACGAAGTTTCACGGCAAGAACGGTCCAGCCGCGGCATCAGCGGCGGTCGACGCGGACACCGTCGTGGTGTTCTTCGACGAGTTCGGCGCGCTCGCCTACGACCACGACGGCAACGAACGCTGGCGATTGCCGCTCGGCCCGTTCCACAACGCGTACGGCATGGGCGCGTCGCCGATCCTGATCGACGACGTCGCGATCGTGCCGTGCGACGACGGCGTCGACAGCTACGTGCTCGGCATCCACAAGCACAGCGGCAAGGTGCTCTGGAAGACCGCGCGACCCGACGCCGTGAGCGGCCACTGCACGCCGGTCCTGTGGCAGCCGGACGGCGGGGCCAAGCAGTTCATCCTCGCGGGCTCGTTCCTGCTCGACGCCTACGACGTGCAGACCGGCAAGCGCGTGTGGTGGATCCGCGGCCTCGCGGGCGAGATGAAGTCGGTGCCCGTGCTGCTCGACGACACGCTCTGGATCCACGGTTTCGCGAGCCCGATCAACAACAAGGGCCGGCAGCTCGACCTGCCCGAGTTCGAGGCGGCGCTCGAACAGTTCGACAGCAACGACAACGGCAAGATCGACGCCGCCGAGCTCACGGACCGGCGGGCGCGCGGCTACGCCGGCTTCGTCGACAGCAACCGTGACAAGGTGCTCGACGCGCGCGAGTGGCACCTCCTGCGACTGTCGCTCGCCGCGGTCAACTGCGCGATCGCCGTCAAGGTCGGCGGCGAGGGCGACATGACCGACGAGAACGTGCTGTGGCAGTACTACCGCTCCATCCCGCAGCTGCCGTCGCCCCTCGTCACTGGCGGCACCTACTACCTCGCCGCCGACCAGGGCGGCCTCGTGACCGCGCTCGATGCCGAGAGCGGTGAACTGCAGGGGAAGGAACGGGTCGGGCACGCGGGCGATGCCTACTTCACCGCGCCGGTCGCGGGCGACGGCAAGGTCTACCTGTTGAGCGAGGCCGGCATCCTCACGGTGCTGCGCGCCGGCACGCTCGAGGTGCTGCACGAGGCCGACTTCGGCGAGACGTGCTTCGCGACGCCGGCGCTCGTCGACGGCAGCATCTGGCTGCGCACCGACGAACACCTCTACAAGCTCGGGGCGAAATGATGCGAGACCGCGTTCTCGGAGTTCTGCTCGCGGCGTCGACCGCGGTCTTCGCGGCGGCCGTCTCGGGACGCGCGACCGCGCAGGAGTGGCCGCGCTTCCGCGGGCCGGGCGGCCAGGGTCACGGCCAGCTCGACCTGCCCGGCGACCTGACGCCCGAACACATCCGCTGGCGCGCCGAACTCCGCGGCGTCGGCCACAGCTCGCCCGTTCTCTGGGGCAAGCGCGTGTTCCTGACCCGGATCGTCGGCTCGACCCGAGCCGTCGTGTGCTTCGACGCCGACTCCGGCAACGAACTCTGGACGGCGGGCCGCGAGTTCGAGGCCCACGACCAGCACAAGCTCAACAACTTCGCGAGCGCGACGATGTGTTGCGACGCCGACGCGGTCTACGGGCTGTGGACCGACGGCGCCGACCTGGTCGCGGCTGCGTTCGATCACGACGGCAAGCAGGCGTGGCGCCACGTGCTCGGCACGTTCAAGAGCAACCACGGCAGCGCGATGGCGCCCGTGCTGTGCGGCGATCTCGTCATCATCGCGAACGAGAACCAGGGCCCCGACAGCTTCCTCACGGCGCTCGATCGCAAGACGGGCGAACCGGTCTGGCGGATCGATCGCGAGGCGAACGCGCGCTGGGCGCAGTATTCGCCGCCGCTGCTGTTCGAACCGGAGACGGGCGATCCGTTCCTGCTCGTGGCCAGCTCGGCGCACGGGCTCACGGCGATCGAACCCGCGACCGGCGAACTGCGCTGGCAGGCCGACCCGGGCTTCAAGTACCGGTTCATCGCGACGCCGACCCGCTGCGGCAACCGCCTGTTCGTCAACACGGGTGCGGGCAACGCCGGCAAGGAGTGCGCCGTGTTCGACCTCGGCAAGGCGGGCGCGACCGAGCCCGCGATCGCGTATCGCCCGCGCCGCGGCCTGCCCTACGTGCCGGCGGCGATCGCGATCGGCCAGCGCTACTTCTGGTTCTCGGACAGCGGCTACGCCGTGTGTCTGCAGGCCGACACCGGCGACGAGCTGTGGCGCGAACGCACCGACGCGCGCTACTTCAGCTCGCCCGTGACCAACGGCGAGACGATCTTCGTCTGCGACCGCGCCGGCACGCTGCGCACGTTCTCGGCGACCGGCGACGAGCACACGCCGCTCGGCGAGCTCGACCTCGGCAGCCCCACCTGCGCGACGCCTGCGATCGCGCACGACCGCCTCTACATTCGCACCGAGACCGAACTGCTGGCGCTCGGCCGGCCCCAAGGTGAACGCAGATGAACGCCCGACTCGCCGCTCCATGCTCTCTCCTGACCCTCACGCTCGGTGCGCTGCCGGCGCAGTCCGACGCGGAGACCGCCTGGCCGGGCTTCCACGGCCCGCACGGGCGCGGCGTCGCCGAAGGCTTCGAGACCGCAACGGAGTGGGACGTCGAGTCGGGCAAGAACATCGCCTGGCAGACCGCCATCCCGGGTCTGTCGCACAGCTCGCCGGTGATCTGGGGTGACATGGTGTTCGTCAACACCTCGATCCGGCAAGGTGACAAGGAGGGCGAGGAGGAGCTCAAGGTCGGCCTCTACGGCGACATCCGCCCCGTCGAGGACGACTCCGAGTTCGACTTCCAGCTGCTCTGCGTCGATCGCAAGAGCGGGGAAGTCCGTTGGTCGAAGAGCGTGTGGCGGGGCAAGCCCGCGATCCCGCGGCACCCCAAGGGAACGCATGCGGCATCGACGCCGGCCACCGACGGCGAGCACGTCGCCACGTTCCTCGGCAGCGAGGGGCTGCACGTCTACACCGTCGCGGGCGAGAAGCTCTGGTCGAAGGACTTCGGCGTGCTCGACTCGTGCTTCTTCGCGATGCCCAAGGCGCAATGGGGCTGGGCGAGCTCGCCGATCATCCACGACGGCCGCGTCTACGTGCAGGCCGACGCGCACGAGGGCAGCTTCGTCGCCGCGTTCGACGTCGCGACCGGCAAGCAGGTCTGGCGCACCGATCGCGCCGAGAAGTCGACGTGGTGCACGCCGACGGTGCACATCGGCGAGGGTCGCCGGCAGCTCGTGCTCAACGGCTGGAAGCACATCGGCGGCTACGACCTCGACTCGGGCAAACCGCTGTGGTGGCTCGCGGGCAAGGGCGACCTGCCCGTGCCGCGGCCCGCGGTCGCGCACGACATGTTCTTCCTCACGAGCTCGCACGGCGGCACGCAGATCCTCGCGGTCGCGGCGAACTCGAAAGGCGAGCTGTCGATGGAAGCCGACGGCAAGCAGATGGTGTGGAGCTCGAAGCGCTTCGGCGCCTACATGCAGACGCCGATCGTCTACGGCGACGAACTCTACGTCTGTCGCGACAACGGCGTGATCACGTGCTGGGACGCCAGGACGGGCACCCAGCACTACCGCGAACGGCTGACGGCCGGCTTCGGCTACACGAGCTCGGGCGTCGCCGCGGACGGCAAGCTCTACTACTCGAGCGAGGAAGGCGACGTGCACGTCGTCAAGGCCGGCCCGGAGTTCGAGTTGCTCGGCGTCCACGAGTTCGGCGAAACGGTCATGGCGACACCCGCGATCTCCCGCGGGATGCTGCTCTACCGCACGCGGACGAAGCTCGTCGCGATCGCCCCCGAGTCGGATTGACGGCACGCGGCATTCCCCGTCCGATGACGGGATGCCGCGCCATCACCCCGCGTTCACGCTCGCCTGCACCACCGCGGGCCTCCTGCTGCTCGTCGCCCGCTCCAACGCGCAGGATTGGCCGCAATGGCGCGGCCCGACCGGCGACGGCCGCGTGCCGGCGCAGAACCTGCCGCTCGAGTGGAGCCCGACGAAGAACGTCAAGTGGAAGACACCCCTCGCCCGCGCAGGCAACGGCAGCCCGATCGTGGCCGAAGGTCGCGTGTTCCTCACGATGGCCGAGGACGAGGACGGGCGCGGGCGGTCGCTCTTGTGCTTCGATCAGAGCTCGGGCAAGGAACTCTGGCGCCGCACGGTCACGCTCGACCGCGCGATGCCGACACACCAGACCAACCCGCACTGCAGCACGACGCCCGCGTGCGACGGCGACCGGGTGATCGTGTGGCATGCGAGCGCGGGGCTGCTGTGCTACGACCTCGACGGCAAGGAGCTCTGGCGCCGCGATCTCGGTGAGTTCCGCCACCAATGGGGGCACGGCACATCGCCCGTGCTGCACGGGGATCATGTGCTGCTCCACACCGGTCCGGGCGAGACGTCGTTCGTGGCCGCCTTCGATCGCGAGACCGGCGCAACCGTGTGGCGCACCGACGAGCCGCCGCACCTGACGCCCGAGCAGGTCGAGAAGAAGCGACTCGCAGGTTCGTGGCACACGCCGCTCGTGCAGCGCGTCGGCAATCGCGACCTCGTGCTCTGCGGCCAGCCGACGCGGCTCGTGGCCTACGACGCGAAGGACGGCTCCATCGCCTGGGAGTGCGGCGGGGTCTCGAGTTCGCGCGGCGACCTGACCTACAGCTCGCCGGTCATCGCCGGCGAGCTGTGCGCGATCTTCGGCGGCTACGTCGGCCCCATGCTCGGCGTGCGGCTCGACGGCACCGGCGACGTGACGGCGACCCATCGCGAGTGGCTGCATCCCGAGTCGATCACGAACTGCGCATCGGCCGTGTTCGAGAACGGCGCGATCTTCGTGCCGGAGATGGACGGCTTCGTGCGGTGCCTCGATCCGAAGGACGGCACGCAGCACTGGCGCTCGCGCGTCACGCGCGGCAAGACGTGGGGTTCCGTCCTGACCACCGGCAACCGGCTGTACCTCATGGGCCAGAACGGCACGACGACGGTGTTCGCGCCCGACCGCGAAGAACTCGTCGTCCTCGCCCGCAACGAGCTCGGCGAGGACACCAACTCGACGCCGGCCGCCGCCGGCGGCGAGCTGTTCCTGCGCACCCACGAGCACCTGTGGTGCATCTCCTCACCGAACTGAGCGAACGGCCGTAACAGCCTCCCGAGCGCCCTCGCCACGCACCCGACCCCGAGCGCTCGACCGGCCCATACGTCGTGGGCAAGTAACTTGTGGGTCAACTGTTGCGAAACCTCGTGCCATCTGCCCCCACGCCCCGTTCCATGCTCCCCATGATTCTCCGCTCGCTCTTCGCCAGCTCCGCGACGGTTGCCACGTTGCTCACGGCCGGAACGCTCGCGCTGCCGAGTTGCACGATGGCCCAGGCGCAGAACCCGGCCACCGCGACCCACAGCTGGCTCAGCTGGCGCGGCCCCGATCAGAACGGCACCTCGCGTGAGATCGGCCTGCCGACGCAGCTCGACGACCTCGCGTGGCAGTACGACCTCGCGGGCCGTGGCACGCCGGTCGTCCACGACGGGCGACTCTACACGCTCGGGTACGAGGGCGACGGCAAGAACCTCGAGGAGGTGCTGCTGTGCCTCGACGCGGCAACCGGCGAACGCATCTGGGAACGCCGCTTCCAGCACTTCCTCACGGACATCATCTACTACCGGTTCTCGATCGGCAGCCCGACGGTCGACCCCGAGACCGGCAACGTGTTCTGCCTCACGTCCGCTGGGTTGTTCTGCTCGTTCACGCGGGACGGCGACCTGCGCTGGCAGCACGCGACTGGCTCCGAGTTCGGCCGGCTCGTGTTCCCCAACGGCCGCACCGGTTCGCCCGTGATCGACAGCGGGCTCGCGATCATCCACGGCACGACGTCGGGCTGGGGGCCGCACGGCCCCGCGCGCGAGCGCTTCTTCGCGTTCGACAAGGAGACGGGCGAGAACGTCTGGTCGTCGACCCCGGGCGGGCCGCCGAAGGACATCTCGTTCACGATGCCCGTGCTCGACTGGGAGAACGGCCGGCGCGTGATGTACGCGGGCGGCTCGGGCGGCCACCTCGCGTGCGTCGACGTGCGCACCGGACAGCCGCTGTGGCGCTTCCCGATGTGCACCGGCGGCATGAGCAGCAGCGCCGTCGTGCACGGTGACACGGTCATCGCGATCCACGGCAAGGAGAACCTCGACGACTCGACGGCCGGTCGCATGGTCGCGATCCGGCGCGGCAGCCCGCCGGCACCCGACGGGTCGTTGAAGGACCTCGGCAAGGCCGACGAGGCGTGGCGCAACCACCTCGTCGCGTTCACGAGCTCGCCCGTGCTCGCGGGCAACCGCGTCTATCAGACGGTCGCGACCGGCGAGCTCGCGTGCGTCGACGCCGACACCGGCAAGATCTACTGGGAGCACAAGCTCGCGCCCGACCAGATCCACGCCTCCCCCGCGTTCGGCGACGGCCGGCTCTACGTGCCGATGAACAACGGCACGCTCTTCATCGTGGAGCCGACCGACGAGAAGCCGAACGTGATCGCCGAGCGCCAGCTCGAAGGCAACTGCCTGGGCGCGCCCGCGATCTGCGGCGGCCGGATCTACGTACACACGACGAAGGCGCTCTACTGCTTCGCCGGCAAGGGCGGCCCCGTGCCAGCAGCCCCGGTCATGGCGCAGCCCGCGCCGGTCGGCGCCGCAGCGCAGCTGCAGGTCATTCCCGCCGACATCCTGATGAGGCAGGGCGAAACCGTGCAGTTCCGCGTGCGCAGCCTCGACGGCAACGGCGCGACGGTCGCCGATCCGGCCGAGGGTCCAGCTAACGAAGACATCCAGTGGAGCGGCAAGCTCACGAAGGGCGTGACGATCGACCGCAGCGGCAAGCTCACGATCGCGCGCGACGCCGTGCCGATGGCGGGCCTGCTGAAGGCGACGGTCGGCGACCTGACCGGCACCGCCCGCATTCGCATCGTCGCCGACACGCCCATCGCCGAGGACTTCGAGAGCGCGACCCTGCGCCCCCACCCGAAGGAAGCCGGCGTCATGTTCGACGACCCGCCCGCGCACTGGATCGGCGCCAAGAACAAGTGGGAGGTGCGCGACGTGGACGGCGACAAGGTCCTCGCGCGCACGCTCGACATTCCGCTGTTCCAGCGCACGATCACGATGATCGGGCACCCGGACATGCAGAACTACACGGTGCAGGCCGACGTCCGCACGGACGGCAACCGCCGCATCAAGAGCAACCCCGGCATCATCAACCAGCGCTACCAGATCGTGCTCAAGGGCAACCACCAGAAGCTCGAGATCACGTCCAACGAAGAGCTGCTCAAGGAGAGCGTTCGCTTCCGCTGGCAGCCCGGCAAGTGGTACACCCTCAAGAGCCGCGTCGACGTCAACTCCGACGGGTCGGGCGTCGTGCGCGCCAAGGCCTGGGAACGCGGCACTGAAGAACCCGACGCCTGGACGCTCGAGGTCGACGTGCCGATCGCCAACACGCACGGCGCGCCCGGCGTATACGGCTTCACCCCGCAGAGCCGCTTCCGGGTCTACCTCGACAACATCTCGGTGACTCCCAATGACTGATCTGAAGAATCGACTGTTCGCCCTCGTTGGCATCGGTGCGCTGGGCGCGCTGACCGCGCCCATGGCCGCCGCCCAAGACTGGCCCATGTGGGGCCGCACCGCCGCGCGCAACATGGTCGCGCCCGGTGTGAAGGGCCTGCCCGTCGACTTCAACCCGGGCACCTACAAGGGTGACAGCGAGGAGATCGACATGGCGACGACGAAGAACGTCAAGTGGGTCGCCAAGCTCGGCTCACAGAGCTACGGCAACCCGACCGTCGCCAACGGCCGCGTCTACGTCGGCACCAACAACGACACGCCGCGCGACCCGCGCTTCGCGGGCGACCGGTCGTGCGTCTACTGCCTCGACGAGAAGACGGGCGAGCTCATCTGGCAGCTCAACGTGCCCAAGCTCGGCACCGGCAAGGTCAGCGACTGGGAGTTCCTCGGCATCTGCAGCTCGCCGGCGATCGAGGGCGACCGCGTCTACCTCGTGACCAACCGCTGCGAGGTCATGTGCCTCGACGTGAACGGGATGGAGAACGGCAACGACGGCCCCTTCCAGGACGAGGGCAAGTACTTCCCCGACAACGGCAAGCCGCCGATGGCGGTGAGCAAGACCGACGCCGACATCATCTGGAAGCTCAACATGATCGACGAGTGCGGCGTGTTCCCGCACAACATCACGAGCTGCTCCGTGATGATCGTCGGTGACCAGGTCTGGACTTCGACGAGCAACGGCGTCGACTACGGCCACGTCGAGACGCCCGCGCCGAACGCCCCGTCGATGATCGTCGTCGACAAGAACACGGGCGAGCTCATCGGCGAAGAGGCCTCGGGCCTCGGTGAGCACATCTTCCACAGCAACTGGTCGTCCCCGGCCTGGCTCGAGAAGGGCCCGGTCAAGCTCGCGATCTTCGGCGGTCCGGACGGCGTGCTCTACGCGTTCGACCCGAAGCCCGTGCCGGACGAGGAGGGCTTCCAGGTCCTGAAGAAGGTCTGGGAGTACGACTGCAACCCGAAGCGCTACCGCTTCGACGAGGACGGCAAGCCGCGCAAGTACGCGACGGCGAAGGG
This sequence comes from Planctomycetota bacterium, assembly GCA_965228735.1. Taxonomy (GTDB): domain Bacteria; phylum Planctomycetota; class UBA1135; order UBA1135; family UBA2386; genus JAGQRA01. Next base: position 6,610,156 of record OZ245838.1, on the reverse strand, counting down.
CCCGAGCGAAGTGCTCGCGACCCCGATCGTGCACGACGGCCGCGTCTACACGGCGATCGGTCAGGACCCCGAGCACGGCGAGGGCGTGGGCAACCTCGTGTGCGTCGATCACGAGGGCAAGGAGGTCTGGAGCTACAACGACATCAACCGGTCCATGACGACGCTGTCGATCTGGGAGGACATGTTGTTCATCGCTGACTACTCCGGCTTCCTCTACTGCTTCGACGTCGCGACCGGCAAGCTGCACTGGCGCTACGACACGAGCGCGCACATCTGGGGTTCGACGCTGGTCGCCGACGGCCGCGTCTACGTCGGCATCGAGGACGGTTTCCTGGTCTCCGCCCCCGCGAAGAAGACGCTCGACAAGAAGCAGGTCAAGGAGATCGACTTCGGCACCCCGATCTTCAGCTCGCCGATCGCGGCGAACGGCACGCTCTACGTGGCAACGCACACGCACCTCTACGCGATCGCCACCACCGACGGCGACAAGCAGGGCAAATGAGCGATGCGCACTCCGGCCGGAGGATCTCGGGTGCCGGGATCCTCGCCTGGTTGCTCGTCGTGGTGCTCGCGGTCCTGCACTACGACTTCTGGTACTGGGACGACCGCACGCTCGTGTTCGGGTTCGTGCCGATCGGCCTGCTGTTCCAGGTGCTGATCTCGGTCGGCGCCGCGACGGCGTGGCTGCTCGTCGTGAAGTTCGCGTGGCCCTCCCACATCGAGGAGTGGGCTTCTGAGAGTGACGACAGCGGCAACAGCAGCGGCAGCGGGGGTAACGAATGATCGCCGACCTGCTCGCCACGCTGCAGGCCCCCGCCGAGAAGAGCACGACCCCGCTCTGGGTCGTCGCCGGCTACCTCGCGCTGCTGTTGCTCTTCAGCATGGTCAACAGCCGTCGCTCGCGCGGCTCGGCCGGCGAGTACTTCGTCGCGGGCCGCTCGATCGGGCCGTTCCTGCTGCTCATGAGCGTGTTCGGCACGACGATGACCGCGTTCGCGCTCGTCGGTTCGACCGGCAAGGCCTACGACGCCGGCATCGGCGTCTACGGTCTGATGGCGTCGGCGTCGGGCATCATCCACTCGCTCGTGTTCTTCCTCGTCGGCATCAAGCTGTGGGCGATCGGGAAGAAGCACAACTACGTCACGCAGATCCAGTTCTTCCGCGGCCGGTTCGAGTCGAACGCGCTCGGCTACCTGCTGTTCCCGGTGCTCGTCGGGCTCGTGATCCCGTATCTGCTGATCGGCATCGTCGGCGCGGGCGCGGTCGTGAAGGGCATCGCCGGTGTGCAGCCGTGGATCACGGGTCTCGTGGTCTGCGGCGTCGTGCTCGCCTACATCCTCACGGGCGGCGTGCGCGCCGCGGCGCTCGCCAACGCCGTCCAGACGATCGTGTTCATGCTCGTCGGCCTGCTCGCGTTCTACCTGATCAGCGACTCGCTCGGCGGCGTCGAGGCCGCGAGCCAGAACGTGCTGGACAACCGGCCCGAGCTGCTCGCACGCGAGGGCGAGATCGGCCACCTGCAGTTCCTGTCCTACATGTTCGTGCCGCTGTCGGTCGGCATGTTCCCGCACCTGTTCCAGCACTGGCTGACCGCCCGCAGCGCGAAGACGTTCCGCATGACGGTCGTCGCCCACCCGCTGTTCATCATGATCGTCTGGGCGCCGTGCGTGCTCATCGGCATCTGGGCGGCGGGCGCCGGCATCGAGGCGCCGGGCGGCAACAGCAACGCGATCCTGGCCAAGATGGTCGGCATCCAGCTGAGCAACCCGTTCGTCGAAGGGCTCCTGCTCGCCGGCATCCTCGCCGCGATCATGTCGTCGCTCGACTCGCAATTCGTCTGCCTCGGCTCGATCTTCACCCACGACATCGTCGCCCACCGGATGGGCGCCCGGCTCGACGAGGCCCAGAAGGTCCGCCTCGGTCGCCTCTTCATCCTCGCGATCGTCGCGGTCACGTACCTACTGTCGCTGTTCCCGCCGCCGAACGTCTTCGACCTCGCGGTCTGGTGCTTCAGCGGCTTCGCGGCGCTGTTCCCGCTCGTCGTCGCGGCCGTCTACTGGCGCCGGGCCACGGCCGCGGGCGCGATCGCCGCGGTCCTCGTCGCCGGGGTCACCTGGGCCGTCCTGTTCTACGACGGCCTGCTGGCGCCAACTCTGGCTGGTGAACGCGCCGGCGAGGACTATCTGATCGGTGGGATGATGCCCGTCACGGTCATGATCGCGGCATCCACGGTCACCCTCGTGGTCGTCAGCCTCGTGACCCGACCCCCATCGGACAAGACCATCGACCGCTTCTTCGACCGTCCCGACCTCAGTCCCTAGTGCCATGTACCGGAAGTCACCTTGTAGTTCGCGGGCCCTTCACGCCCCTGGCTGCGTCGCGCGTCCTCGGCGTATCCACCAATACTCCTGCGGATCGCTCCTTGCCAGGAACGCGAATGACCTCGCGATCTACAAGGTGACTTCCGGTACACGGCACTAGCGATGAACCTCGACCAACACTTCTGCGAGATCGTGCGCTGGCACTTCTCGCCCGAGACCGGCACGCCGCACTGGCTCGACTGGGCCAAGGCCAGTGGCTGGAACCCGGCCGAGGAGGTGACGGGCTTCGCCGACGTCACGCGCTTCCCCCACTTCGACGGCGAGCTGCTGCGCACCGAGCCGCACGCCCGCTTCATCCCGAAGGCGTACGAGGGCCGGCCGTTCACCGTGTTCGAGACCGGCGGCACGACCGGGATGCCGAAGCAGCGCATCAACTGGGAGGACTACAAGACGGACTACGAGCAGTTCTCCGCGACGCTGAGCGACGCGGCGTTTCCGCCGGGCGGCGCGTGGCTCATGGTCGGCCCGACGGGACCGCGGCGCCTCCGGCTCGCGATCGAGCACCTCGCCAACTTCCGCGGCTCATCGTGCTACTTCGTCGACCTCGACCCGCGCTGGGTGAAGAAGCTGATCAGGAACAAGGAGTTCGACCAGGCCAAGGCCTACATGGCGCACGTCGTCGACCAGGCGATGTCGATCATCCAGCACCGCGACGTGGCCGCGCTGTTCACGACGCCCAAGCTCCTCGAGGAGCTCGGCGAACGCACGTCGATCCCCGAGGCCGGCATCAAGGGCGTCTTCTGCGGCGGCACGACGATGACGCCGCAGAACACGCGGTTCATCTGCGAGGAGGTCCTCGAGGGCGAGGTCGAGTTCGTCCCGACCTACGGCAACACGCTCATGGGCCTCGCGGCCCACAAGCCCGACTTCGCAGCGGACGGCTACTCGATCACCTACTACGCGCCGCAGCCGCGCGCCGTGCTGCGCGTCGTCGACCCCGAGCAGACGGAGAACGTCGTCGACTACGACGACTGGGGCCGCGTCGAGCTCACGACGCTGACGAAGGAGTTCTTCATGCCGCGCTTCCTCGAGCGCGACGAGGCGCTTCGCCGCAAGCCGTGCGAGCAGTACGCGTGGGACGGCGTCGGCGAGGTGCGGCCGTTCGAGGCGGAGAAGGAGAAGATCGTCGAGGGGGTCTATTGAGCGCTCCGCACATCCCCGTTCTGCGCGCCGGCAAGGAGTACACCAGCCTCGAGCAGAACGAGCTGCTGAGCGGCGACGACGTCGTGGCCGTGATCAGTCAGGCCAACGCCGGCATGATCAAGCGCGACCTGAAGAAGGCCGATCGCGCGGCGAAGACGCTGCGGGCGCTGTCGAGCGCGCAGCTGCTCGAGATCTGCAAGAAGGCCGGCGAGCTGTTCATGACCGCCGAGCTGCCGCTCAACGGTGAAGGCGCGACGCAGTCGGCCGAGGACCATGTCACGACGTTGAGCCGCACGAGCGGACTGCCGCACGTGCTCGTGCGCCGCAACATGCAGAAGATCTTCACGGTCTTCGACGGCATGGCGGGCATCCTGCGCGGCCTAACGCGCGGCATGGACCCGGCCGTCGTCGAGACCGGCTTCGGCAGCCACGGCGACGTGCCGGTCTACTACGCGCCGACCACCGATGCGCTCGGCGTCATCCTGCCGAGCAATTCGCCGGGCGTGAACTCGATCTGGATGCCCGCGATCGCGCTCGGCATTCCGGTCGTGCTCAAGCCGGGCCGCGAAGAACCGTGGACGCCGCTGCGCATCATGCAGGCGTTCATCGCGGCGGGCTGCCCACGCGAAGCGTTCAGCTATTACCCGACCGACCACGAGGGCTCGGGCGTCATCCTCGAACGCTGCGGTCGGACGCAGCTGTTCGGCGACGAGGCCGTGACCAAGGCGTGGGCCCACGACCCGCGCATCGAGATCCACGGCCCTGGCCGCAGCAAGGTCGTCATCGGTCCGGACCTGATCGACGACTGGCGCGAGTACCTGCCCGTGCTCGCCGCGTCCGTCGCGGACAACGGCGGTCGCAGCTGCGTCAACGCGTCCTCGATCTTCGTCAGCAAGCACGGCGACGCGATCGCCGACGCGCTGGCCGCCGAACTGAAGAACCGCGCCCCCACCGCACCCGACGCCGACGATGCGTCGCTGTCCGCGTTAGCCAACCCGAAGATGGCCGAGTTCATCGACGCGCGCATCGAGGACGGCATCCGGAGCGGCGCCCGCGACGTGAGCGCCGCGCACCGCGACGGCCCGCGCGCCGTCCAACACAGCGGCCGCCAGTACCTGCTGCCGACCGTCGTGCGCTGCGACGACGTCGAGCACCCGCTCGCGCGCACCGAGTTCCTCTGCCCATTCGCGAGCGTCGTCGAGGTACCCGCGGACCGGCTCGTCGAGGACCTCGGCCCGAGCCTCGTCGTGACCGCGATCACCAAGGACGAGGACCTGCTCGCGGAGCTGTCGCGGTCGCACCACGTCGACCGCCTCAACGTCGGGCCCGTGCCGACGTCGCACGTCGAGTGGGACCAGCCGCACGAGGGCAACCTGTTCGAGTTCCTCTACGAGCGCCGCGCGATCCAGCGCGCCCAGGGCTGGTAGGAGCAGCGGTGACCGCGCCGGGATCGCACCCGCAGTTCCAGTGCCCTACCCGGCTCGTGCTGGGCGAGAACGCGGTCGACGGGATCGGTGACCTCGCGCGCGAGCTGTCGGCCACGCGCGTGCTGCTCGTGACCGACCCGGGCGTTGCGGCCGCGGGGCATCCGGACCGCGCGCAGCGCTGCCTCGAGCAGGCCGGTCTCACCGTCGACCGCTTCGATGATGCCGCGGAGAACCCGACCGAGGACGACGTCGAGCGCTGCCGGCAGGCGCTCGACCCCGCGACGGATCTCGTGATCGCGGTCGGTGGCGGCAGCGCGATCGATGTGGCCAAGGGCGCGCTGTTCGTTGCAGCCGGCGGCGGGCGCATGCGCGACTACCGCGGCAAGGGCACCGCGAAGGGGCAGCTGCTGCCGCTCATCGCCGTGCCGACGACGGCCGGCACGGGCAGCGAGGTGCAGTCGTTCGCCCTGATCACCAACAGCGACGATCACGGCAAGATGGCGTGCGGCGATCCGCAGGCCGCGCCCCGCATCGCGGTGCTCGACCCGACGCTCACGGTGACGATGCCGCGCTTCGTCACGGCGTGCACCGGCCTCGACACGCTCGCGCACGCGGTCGAGACCGCCGTGACGCGCGCCCGCACGCCGATGTCGGCGACGTGCTCGACCGAGGCGTTCCGGCTCGTCAGTGAGCACTTCCCGCGCGTTCTGGAGGACCCGAACGACCTCGTGGCGCGCGCCGGGATGCTGCACGCGTCGGCCTGGGCCGGCATCGCGATCGAGAACAGCATGCTGGGCGCGGCGCACTCGCTGGCGAACCCACTGACGCAGAGGTTCGGCGTGGTTCACGGCGTCGCGGTCGGCGCGCTGCTGCCGTTCGTCGTCCGGTTCAACGCGGAAGAGCCGGGTGCGCAGGCAATGTACGCGCACCTCGCTCGCGGCGCCGCGCTCGCTGACACGCACGTCGACGACGGCGAGGCCTACGCTCGTTTCGTCAAGCGGCTCGTGACCCTCGTGGAGCTTGCGGAACGCACGCTCCCCGCCGTGCCGGAGTCGGCGCTCGACGACCTCGCGGCCGCCGCCGCGACGCAGTGGACGGCGCAGTTCAACCCGCGGACCGTCACCTCGGGCGAGCTGCGCTCGATCCTGGAGGCTGCGCTGCGATGACCCGCACGTTACGGCTGTTCGCACTGACGCTGCTCGCGTCGTTCGCCCAAGGCTTGGCCCAGGAGGTCCACCTGGACCCGTCCCGCGGGTTCTTCTGCTCGACCGACCCCGCCACGGGCGGAACGGCGGAAGGCTCGGAGATCGTCGCCACGACGACGGCCGGCCCGATCACGCGCGCTACGTTCGACCGCTACCAGCGCGACCTCGCGCCGGGCCGCGCCGGGCCGCGGCAGATCCGTGAGCTCGCGTTCGACATCCTGCTCGCTGCGGAGTGCGAGAAGCGCCGCATCGCGCGCAGCGCCCCCACCCTCGCGCGCGCCATGGGTTCGCGCCGGCGCCTCGCCTCCGACCGCGAGGTCGCCGACGTTCGTCTGCGCGCCCGGTTCGCGACCGAGGCCCTGCGCGACCTGCGCATCGACGCGCTCGTCGCCGCCGCCCGCAGCGTCGACCCCGCGCGCGTGCAGGCGCTGTTCGAACATCGGTACGGCGAGGGCGGCGTGCGGGTGAAGGTGCGGCACGTGCTCGTGAACGACCGCCGGCAGGACGCCGAGGCGCGCGCGAAGCGGCTGCACGCCCGACTGCAGAACGGCGAGTCGTTCGACGCGCTGCTGCGCGAGTCGGACGATCGCACGACGCGGCGTCTGCTGCGCAACGCGGCGACGGCTTCGGAGGCCGGCGTGCTGCCGCGCTACAACTTCGTGCGGTTCGGGCAATCGTTCGCGGACGCCGTGCGCCGGCTCGCCGTCGGCGAGGTCTCCGCACCCGTTCGTTCGAGCACGGGCTACCACCTGATCCAGCTGCTCGACAAGCAGGTCACCGAGCTCGATCGCGTGCGCCCGGCGCTGCAGAAGGAGCTGTCCGGCGGCAAGGCGACCCGCGCGGAGATCGACGCGCTGCGGGAACGCCTGTTCGCGAAATACGAGTTCCGTTCGCCGCTGCTCGACGAAGCGGCCAAAGCCGAGGCCGCGAGCGAGCCAGAGGTCGCGGACACCCCGGCCGTGCCCCCACCGCTCGGCGAGTGGCCACACTACCGCGGCAACCCGTCGCTGCACGGCGTCGCCCGCGGCGCGCTCTCGGACACGCCCGAGGTCGCGTGGAAGTTCGAGACCGGCGGTGAGGTGATGTCGTCGCCCGTGATCGCGGGCGGCTTCGTCTACGTCGGCTCGACCGACAACTCGGTCTACGCGATCGACCTGCGGAGCGGTCAGCGGCGCTGGGCATTCCCGACGGGCGACATGGTCGAGGCGCCGGCGCTCGTCGTCGACGGCGTCGTCTACATCGGCTCGTCCGACAGCCACCTCTACGCGCTCGACGCCGCGTCCGGCGAACTGCGCTGGAAGTTCCAGACCGAGGACCAGATCCTCGGCGGTGCGAACTACTTCCGGCTCAAAGGCGGCGCGCTGCGCATCGTCGTCCCGAGCTACGACGCGCGCGTCTACTGCGTCGACGCCGCGGGAGAGCAGCAGTGGGTCTACGAGACGACGGACCAGGTGCACGGCGCGCCGGCGATCGCCGGCGGCGAGGTCGTATTCGGCGGCTGCGACGCCGGCCTGCACCTCGTCGCGGCCGCGACTGGCAAACCGATCACCCGGATCGACCTCGGGCAGGGTTGCCAGGTCGCGGGCTCCGTCGCGCTCGCGAACGACCGCGCCTGGTTCGGGCACTACGGCAACGAGTTCCTGCGCGTTCATCTCGAGTCGGGCGAGACGGAGTGGACCTACAGCAACCGCCGCGAGGGCTTCGTCTCGTCGCCCGCGATCGCCGAGGATCACATCGTGATCGGCAGCCGCGACAAGCAGCTGCACTGCATCGAACGCGCGACCGGCAAGCAGCTCTGGACGTTCAAGACTCGCCGCAAGGTCGACGGCTCGCCCGTGATCTGCGGCGACAAGGTCGTCTTCGGGTCGGGCGACGGCCGGCTCTACCTCGTGCGACTCGCGACCGGCGACGAGGTCTGGAACTACGACATCGGTCGCCCGATCTTCAGCTCGCCCGCCGTGATCGACGGTATGATCGTCGTCGGTGCGGGCGACAAGCGCGTCTGGGCCTTCCGCGCGCCGGCCGGAGGCGACGAGTAGCCGATGCGCGTCCTGCTGCTGACCCCGGGCACCGGCAACTTCTTCTGCGGCAGCTGCCTGCGTGACATCGCGCTCGGCGACGCGCTGCGCGGCCTCGGCCACGACGTGCGGGTCGCGCCGCTCTACCTGCCGCTCGTCATCGAGACCGACGGCACGGGGATCGAGCCGGCGATCCGCATGGGCGGCATCAACGTCTACCTGCAGCAGAAGAGCGGGCTCGCCCGACTGCTGCCGCGCTTCGTCAGCAACTGGCTCGATCGGCCGGGGCTGCTGCGTTGGGCCGCGAACCGCGGCAGCATGACGGACGCCCCTGACCTCGGCGCCATGACGGTGTCCCTGCTGCGCGGCGAAGAGGGCCGCCAGAAGACGGAGATCGACCGGCTCGTGCGCTGGATCAGCACCGGCGAAACGCCCGACGTCGTCATCGTCAGCAACGCGATGCTCGTCGGCGTCGCGCGGCCGTTGCGCCAGGCACTCGGCGTCCCGGTCGTCGTGACGCTGCAGGGTGAACAGCCGTTCCTCGACATGCTGCCGCCGCGCGACCGCGACGCCGCGTGGCAGACTCTGCGCGAGCGGGCTGCCGAGGTCGACGCGCTGATCGCGGTGAGTCACTCGTATCGCGACGTGATGCGCGAGCGCCTCGGCCCCGCCACCGACCGCCTGCACGTCGTGCACAACGGCATCGACAGCACGGACATCATGGAACCGGCGGAGCCTGCGGCTGCTCGCCGCCCGCGTACGATCGGCTACCTCGCGCGCATGTGCCGCGACAAGGGCCTCGACGTGCTCGTCGACGCGTTCCTCGAACTGACCGCCGATCCCGCGCTCGCCGACGTGCGGCTGCGGGTCGCCGGCGTGCGCCTGCGCGAGGACGAAGCGTTCACCGTTGAGCTCGAGAACCGCATCGCGGCCAACGGCGCCGCGGGCCGCGTCGACTTCCTGCCGAACATCGATCGTCCGACCAAGCTCGAGTTCCTGCGCACCCTCTCGGTGATGTCGGTGCCAGCGCTCTACGGCGAGTCGTTCGGGCTCTACGTGCTCGAGGCGATGGCGGCGGGCGTGCCCGTCGTGCAGCCGCGCCACGCCGCGTTCCCCGAGATCCTCGAGGCGACGGGCGGCGGACTCTTGTGCGAACCCGGCGATGCGGCAGCGCTCGCGAACGGCCTCCGGACAGTGCTCTCGGATGACGTGCTCGCCCGGTCCCTCGGCGAACGTGGCCGGCAATCCGTTCGCACCCACTTCACCGCCGAGCGCATGGCGCGCGAGGTCGCTGCGATCTGCGAGACCGTCGCCGCGGCCCCCCGCTGACAAACCTTGCGCCCCCCGAATACCCCGAGCAGACTGAGACCATGCAGACCTGGATCCTCTTCGCCCTCCTCACCGTCGTCAGCTGGGGGCTCTACGGCGTGCTCCTGCACACCGGCCAGGTCGCCATGGGCGACCCGCAGAACGGGCGCTACAAGGCGTTCTTCTGGGTCGGCATCGCCTACTTCCTCATCGCCGTGCTCGCCCCGGCCGCGATGCTGTGGTTCGCCGGCGCGTCCTGGTCGATGCCGCCCAAGGCCGTCACCTGGTCGCTCGTCGCGGGCATCATGGGCGCGATCGGCGCGTTCGGCGTGCTGCTCGCGTTCGGGGCGAAGGGTCACCCCGCCGCGGTGATGTCCATCATCTTCGCGGGTGCGCCGATGGTGAACGCGTTCGTCGCGATCGCCGTCCACCCGCCGACGGGCGGCTTCGGGAGTCTCGACTGGCGGTTCCTGCTCGGCATCGCACTCGCCGCGACCGGCGGCCTGCTCGTGACGCTCTACAAGCCGGCACCGGCCGGCGCGAAACCCGGCACGCCCCCATCGCAACAGGCCCCGTCGCAACAGGCGCCCAAATGACGACCGCCGACCGGCCACTCGTCGAGGTCGAGCGCGCGACGCGGACGTTCGGCCCCACGACCGAGGTGCTGCGCGGGGTCGACCTCACGATCGCGGCGCGCGAGTCGGTGGCCGTGCTCGGGCCGTCCGGCTGCGGCAAGAGCACGCTGCTCAACCTCATCGGCGGGCTGCTGCCGCCGAGCACCGGCACGGTGCGGTTCGACGGCCGCGATCTCGGCGAACTGTCGGCGAAGGAACTCGCCGCGCTGCGCAGCCGGGAGATCGGCTTCGTGTTCCAATCGCACCACCTCCTGCCGCAGTGCACGGCGCTCGAGAACGTGCTCGTGCCGACGCTCGCGCTGTCCGATACCGCGGTACGCAAGGCCGCGCCCGACCGCGCCCGGGCGCTGCTGAACGACGTCGGACTCGGCGACCGACTCGATCACCGCCCGGCCGAGCTCTCGGGCGGCGAACGCCAACGCGTCGCCGTCGTGCGCGCGCTCGTCAACCGGCCGCGCCTGCTGCTCGCGGACGAACCGACGGGGTCGCTCGACGAGCGCGGCGCCGACCGACTCGGCGAGCTACTCGTCGAGCTCAACAGCGAACACGACGTGGCGCTCTTCGTCGTCACCCACTCGCGCCGCCTCGCCGACCGGATGAGTCGCGCGATCGAACTGCGTGACGGCGTCCTCGCCGGGGCCGCAGCACCCGCGGGCCAACCGCGATGAATGCCTGGCGCCTGACGAAGGCCAGCCTGCGGCACTACTGGCGCACCCAAGTCGGGGTCGTCCTCGGCGTGCTGTGTGCCGCGACCGTGCTCGTCGGCGCGCTCACCGTCGGCGACTCCGTACGGCTCAGCCTGCGCGAGCAGGCACTGCAACGGATCGGCGGGTTCGACGCGGCGTTGACCGCGGGCGACCGGTTCGTCACGGTCGCGCTCGCGGATCGGATCGCAGCCGCGATCGAGGGCAGCACGTGCGCGCCGATCGTGCAGCTGCCGGGCGTGGCCACCAGCCGCCGCAAGGGCAACGAACAGGGGCCGACCGAACTGCGCACCGGTCTCGTCGACGTCTACGGCGTGGACACACGCTTCTTCGCGATGGCGCCAGCCCGGGCATCGGCGGTCACCGCGATCCCACCTGGCCGCGCGTTCGTGAACGTGCGACTCGCGCGCCAGCTGCAGATCGACGCCGGCGACGAGTTCGTCGTGCGCGTCGAGCGTCCGAGCCTCATGCCGCGCGAGGCCACGATGGCGACCGTCGACGACGTCGCGTTCGCGCTGCGCGTCACCGTCGACCGCGTGCTGCAGGACGACGAGTTCGGCCGCTTCGGTCTGCGGGCGAGCCAGGTGCCGCCGTTCAACGTGTTCCTCGACCGGGCGTGGCTCAACGCCGAGCTCGAACTCGAGGACCGCGCCAACCTGCTCGCGATCGATGCGACGCCTGCGGCCGCGGACCGGGCGTTGCGCACCCACTGGACCCTCGCGGACGCGGAGCTCGAGCTCGGCCCGATCCCGGCCGACCTCGACGGCAGCGCGACGAACCCCGAGATCCACGCGCTGACGAGCGGCCGCGTCTTCCTCGATCCCGCGATCGGCGACACCGTTCGCGCCATCGCGCCCGACGGCCTGGCGATCCTCACCTACTTCGTGAACTCGATCGCGGCCGGCGAACGCGTGACGCCGTACTCGACGGTGACCGCACTCGGGCCGCTCGACCCGGCGACCGCTCCCGCAGCGCCGCTCGCCGCGACCGCGAGTCTCGCGCCGGAGGGCGACGAGCTGGTGATCCACGACTGGCTCGCCAAGGACATCGGCGCCGAGCCCGGCGCCGAGCTCGTGCTGAGCTACTACGTCATGGACGAGCAGCTGCAGCTCGACGAACGCACCCACACGATGCGCGTCAGCGCGATCGTCGAGCTCGCGAATGCCGCGCTCGACCCGGCTCTGATGCCGGCGTTCCCGGGCCTCGCCGAAGCGCGCAGCTGCGGCGATTGGGAGCCGGGCATCCCGGTCGAACTCGACCGGCTCGATGGCGAGGACCAGGCCTACTGGGAAGAACACCGCGGCACGCCCAAGGCGTTCCTCGGGCTCGCCGCCGGGCAGCGGCTCTTCGGCAACCGGTTCGGCAACCTCACGGCGATCCGGCTCAGCGCGCCGGCCGCCGCGCGCGTGCGCACCGAGCTCGCGCAGCAGCTCGATCCCGAAGCACTCGGGCTGTTCTTCCGCGACCTGCGCGGCCCGGCACTCGCCGCAGGCTCGCCGGCGACCGACTTCGGCGGCCTCTTCCTCGGACTGAGCTTCTTCCTCGTCATCGCCGGGCTCATGCTCACGGCGCTGCTGTTCGTGTTCGGGGTCGAACAGCGCCGGCGCGAAGTCGGCCTGCTGCTCGGGGTCGGCTTCACGGAGGGCAGGGTGCGCGGCCTGTTCGTGCGCGAAGCACTGCTGCTCGCGGGCGTCGGCGCGACGCTCGGCGCCCTGCTCGGCATCGGCTACGCCCACGCCGTGCTCGCCGGCCTCGGGTCGCTGTGGCAGGACGCGGTCGGCCAGACGACGCTCACGGCCCACCTCGTCCCGGGCTCGATCGTGGGCGGCGCGATCGGTGCGGTCGTCGCGGCGCTGCTCGCGATCCTGCTCACGCTGCGCCGCGCGTTCCGGCGGCCGGCCGTCGAACTGCTGCAGGGCGACGGTACGCTGGCGCCCACGGCACGACCCGGTGCCCGGGGCCCGCGTGGACTGAGCCTCGGGCTCGCCGTCATCGCACTCGCCGGCGCGATCACGCTCGTGATGACCGCAGGGTCGAGCTCGGCCGCGACCGCCGGCACGTTCTTCGGCGCGGGTGCGCTCGTGCTCATCGCCGGCATCTTCGCATCGCGCCACCTGCTGCTGCGCCACGCCGCGAAACGCACGGCGGGCCTGCCGACGATCACCGCGCTCGGCGTGCGCAACAGCTCGCGCCGCACGGGTCGGAGCCTCACGACGATCGCGCTGCTCGCGAGCGGCACGTTCCTCGTCGTCGCCGTCCAGAGCAACCGGCTCGAGCCGCCGACCGATCCGAGCGTGCGCGCGTCGGGCACGGGCGGGTTCGCGCTGTTCGGCCGCTCGTCGCTGCCGGTGCTGCGCGATCTCGCGACCACCGCCGGACGCGACGCCTACGCGCTCGACGACGACGATCTGCAGGGCGCACGCATCGTGCCGCTGCGCGTCAAGGACGGCGACGACGGCAGCTGCCTCAACCTCAGCACGCCGCAAAGCCCGCGGCTCGTCGGCGTCGAGCCGGAACAGCTGGCGCAACGCGAGGCCTTCCGGTTCGCGGTCACGGGTGACGCGGGCGACGACAACCCGTGGCGACTGCTCGACCGGGACCTCGGACCCGACGTCGTGCCGGCGATCGGCGACGCCGCGAGCGTGACGTGGAGCCTGCACAAGGCCGTCGGCGATGCGCTGCGCTACCGGGACGAGGCCGGGAACGAGTTCGACGTGCGCATCGTCGCGACGGTGAGCGATTCGATCCTGCAGGGCAATCTCGTCATCGCCGATCGGCACCTGCGGGAACGATTCCCGTCGGCGACGGGGTTCCGCATGTTCCTCGTCGACGCCGATGCCCAACGCGCGGACGCGGTCGCGACGTCGCTGTCGCGCGCGCTGGCGGACCTCGGACTCGAGCTCACGAAGTCCGCCGACCGGCTCGCCGCGTTCCAGGCCGTGCAGAACACCTACCTCGCGATCTTCCAGCTGCTCGGCGGCCTCGGCCTGCTGCTCGGCACGGTCGGGCTCGGCGTGGTCGTGCTCCGCAACACGCTCGAACGCCGCGCCGAGCTCGCGACCCTGCAGGCCGTCGGCTTCTCGAGCCGGGACGTGCGCCGACTCGTCGTGAGCGAACACGGGCTGCTGCTGGGCCTCGGCCTCCTCACCGGGCTCGTGGCGGCAGGCCTCGCGATCGTCCCGGTCGTCCGGTCGCCCGACCCGGTCGCCATCGGGCCGCTCCTCGGCTTCGTGGCGCTGATCGCGCTCAGCGGCGCGTTCTGGGTCGTCCTGGCGAGCGCCCTGGCGACCCGGGGGCAGCTGCTCCGGGCCCTGCACGCCGAATAGAGCCCGCTTCGACCCGACCGCATCGGGTGCATCCGCGGCGCCGTTCCGGCCGAAGTGCCGGCATGCCACTCGCGACCCCGCGCCTCGTCCTCCCCGCCGTCGTCTTCGCCCTCGCTCTGACCGCCGCCGTTGCTGCCCAGGGCGACCACTGGAACCAATGGCGCGGCCCGGCCCGCGACGGTCAAGCGGCCGGCGCCGAGTGGCCCGAGCAGTTGGCGAAGGAGACCCTGCAACGGCAGTGGCACGTCGAGCTCGGCGAGAGCTACTCGGGCCCCGTGTGCGACGCCGAGCGGGTCTACACGACCGCGACGCTCGACCAGTTCGAGGAGTGCGTCTGGGCCATCGATCGCAAGACCGGGGAGAAGGTCTGGGAGGCAACCTGGGAGGGCGCGATGAAGGTGCCGTTCTTCGCGGCCCGCAACGGTTCGTGGATCCGCGCGACGCCGGCGCTCCACGGCGATCGGCTCTACGTCGCCGGCATGCTCGACGTGCTCGTCTGCCTCGATGCCCCGACCGGCAACGAACACTGGCGCGTCGACTTCAAGGGTCGCTACGGCACGCCCAAGCAGCCGTTCGGCTTCGTCTGTTCGCCCCTCGTCCACGACGGCGCGGTCTACGTGCACACCGCCGCCGGCCTGATCAAGCTCGACGCCGCGACCGGCGAGTCGGTCTGGCGCGGGCTCGCTGACGACGGCAACAACATGATGAACGCGGGCGCGTTCAGCTCGCCGGTGATCGCGACGATCGCCGGTCAGGAGCAGATCATCGTGCAGGGCCGAACCCGACTGTCGGGCGTCGACCTCGAGACAGGTGACGAGCTCTGGGGCGTCGACATCAAGTCGTTCCGCGGCATGAACATCCTCACGCCCCTGCCGTTCGGCGACGGCGTGTTCACGTCGGCCTACGGCGGCCGCGCGCACTACTTCGCGGTCAGCAAGAACGCCGAGGGCGGCGACGGCGCGCCGGCGATGCAGGTCGAGCAGGCGTGGACGAACCGCGCGCAGGGCAACATGACGTCACCGGTCGTGATCGACGGCCACGCGTATCTCTATCTGCGCAGCAAGCGCTTCTGCTGCGTCGACCTCGCCGCCGGCGAGGTCGCGTGGATCAGCGAACCGCTCGGGGACACCTACTGGTCGATCGTCGCTCGGGGCGATCGCATGCTCGCGCTGACCGATTCCGGCGAACTGCTGATGATCCGCGCGAACACCGAGGAGCTCGAGATCGAGAGCCGGATGGAGGTCGCGGAGGAGGAGACCTGGGCCCATCTCGCGGTCGACGGCGATCAGGTCTTCGTGCGCGGCCTGCAGGGGCTCGCCGCGTTCGCCTGGCGGTGAACGGGCCGCGAGCTGTCGAAAGTAAGTAACCCTTGCCGACTCGGCCAGCGGCGCTTCCGCTGGCGCCCCCCAGGGGTACACCGGATCGCCTCAAGGAGCCGATCTCGCCATGCAGTATCACGCCATCGCTTCGCTCGTCGCGTTCTCTCTCTCGCCCGCCCTCCTGTCCGCCCAGTCGGACGACGCCGAGCAGGCCGCGCGCGAGGCCGCGTTCGCGAAGCGCATGTCCCGCTGCAAGATGGTCGGCCGGTTCACCGTCGACGGCAACGACGGGCCGCCGCGGCCCGAGACCTATCTCATCGAGAAGGCGACCAAGCTGCGCGACGAGAAGTGGAAGATCGACGCGACGATCCGCTACGACGGCAAGGACGTGACGCTACCCGTCGGCGCGAACGTGCTGTGGGCCGGCGACACGCCGACCATCCAGGTCACCGACGTCGGCTTCCCGATGCTCGGCACCTACAGCGCGCGCGTGGTCTTCCACGGTGACCGCTACGCCGGCGTCTGGTCGGGCAAGAGCTACGGCGGTCACATGTTCGGCCACCTCGAGCGCATGCCGGCGAAGGCCGCAGAGACCCAGCAGGATCCGGTGCCGCAGGCCGCCACCACGCAGCAGGGCGGCAGCAAGAACTGGGCGTTCTGGCGCGGCCCGGAGGGGTCCGGCGCCGCCCCGGGCACGACGCCGCCGCTGACCTGGAGCGAGAACGAGAACGTGCGGTGGAAGGTCGACGTGCCGGGCCTCGGCCACGCGACGCCGATCGTCTGGGGCGATCACATCATCCTCACGACGGCCATCGAGACGGACGAGGACGGCGAGGCGCCCGAGCTCGAACCGATCGGCGACGGCGCGGGCCGCGGCGGCCGCGGCGGTCGCCGCGGCCGCCGCCCCCCGGAGCCGCTGACCAAGGTCTTCGACTTCCGCGTCATGGCGCTCGATCGCAAGGACGGTTCGACGGCCTGGAGCACGAGCGTCGCGCGCACCGTACCGCACGAGCGCGGCCACTCGACGGGTTCGCAGGCTTCGGGTTCGCCCATCACCGACGGCGAACGGATCTACACTCACTTCGGCTCGCGCGGCATCCACTGTCTCGACATGAAGGGCGAGGTGCTCTGGTCGAAGGACTACGGCTACATGCGGACGCGCAACCAGTTCGGCGAGGGCAGTTCGCCCGCGATCTGGGGTGATATCGTCGTGATCAACTGGGACCACGAGAAGCAGTCGTTCATCGCGGCGCTCGACAAGCGCACGGGCAAGGAGCTCTGGAAGCAGGACCGCGACGAGGTCACGAGCTGGTCCACGCCGGTCATCACGAAGGTCGATGGCAAGCCGCAGATCATCATCAACGCGACCACCGCCTCGCGCGGCTACGACCTGCAGACGGGCAAGGTAATCTGGGAGCTCGGTGGCATGACGGTGAACACCATCCCGACGCCGATCATCCGCGACGACGTTGCGTTCCTCATGAGCGGGTTCCGCGGCGCGATGTTACAGGCCGTCGCGTTGCCGGGCGCGCGCGGTGATCTCACCGATTCGGAGCACGTGCTGTGGCAGCACACGCGCGCGACGTCGTACGTGCCGTCGGCCCTGCTCTACGGCGACGACATCTACTTCCTGCGCGTCAACAACGCGGTGCTGACCTGCGTCGACGCCAAGACCGGCGAGGTGCACTACGAAGGCCAGCGCCTCGGCGGCCTGCGCACGGTCTACGCGTCACCCGTCGGCGCCAACGGCCACGTCTACGTCACGTCGCGCGAAGGCCAGACCAAGGTCTTCAAGGCCGGCCACACGTTCGAAGAGGTCGCGACGAACGAACTGGCGGACGCGTTCGACGCGAGCGCGGTGATCCTCGGCGACGCAATCTACCTGCGCGGGCACAAGAGCCTCTACTGCCTGTCCGAGAAGTAGACCCCCAAACGAACGCGCCGACCCGTCCGGTCAGTCTTCCGGCGGCGCGTCCGGCGCGTCGTCGCCGTCGTCGCTTGCGGGCGGTTGCTTCTGCACGCGGTCGTCCGGATTGACGTCGACGACACGGCCGCCGAAGCGCCCCATGGCGCGCTTCGCGGCGGCTCCGGGCTTCTTCGCGGGCCCCGACGCGGCACCGGCCTTCGCCGCACCTCCGGCGCCGCCACTGGCGCCACCAGCGTCGGCCTTGCCGATCTTGACCTCGACGCGCACGTCTGCGCCGGTCGCCTGCCGGACCCAGCCCTGCAGCTGCTGCTGGACGTCGGGTGACTGCAGCCGGTCCTGGTGCATCTTGCGCGGCGTCTGCGTGCTCACGACGACCTTGCCGCTGCTGTCCGGGTCGGCGAACTCGCAGAGTTCGAGCGTCGCCCGCAGCAGGCCCTTCTCGCGCGCGAGCTCGAGCACGCGACTCTTGAGATCGCCGCCGCCGGCGGCCGCCCCCGCAACCGGAGCGCCGCCACCCGCCGGTCCGGCGGCGACGACCCCACCACCCGCGCGCACCTCGGACAACAACTCGGCAACGCTCGGCAGCGTGCCCGCCTGCGCGATTCGCACGAGCGCGACCTCGAACACGACGCCGCGATCCTCGAGCCGACGCAGCCGTTCGCGGCCGAGCAGTCCGGCCGTGATCATCGCGTCGAGTTTCGCCGTGTCGGCCTGTTCGCGCAGCTCGACGAGACGGTCGCGCAACGCACCGGTCAGCGGCACGAGCACGCTGTCGGGTCCGTCGACGCGGAGCAGCAACAGCCACCGCAACACCTCGACGATCTCGCCGAGCGCCTCACGTTCGTCGACCCCTTGCTCCTGCAGCGAACGGGCGAAGTGCAACCCCGCCTGCACGTTCCCCTGCAGCAGCTCCGCGACGACGTCGACCACCGCGTCCGTGCCGACCCGCGCGACGAGCGTCCGGTAGGCCAAGAGGTCGAACTTGCTGCCGAGTTCGCGCGCCAGCGGGATCACGCGTTCGAGCGCGGTCTCGGCATCGCGCACGCCGCCGCGCACGGACGCCGCGATCTCCGCGAGCACCTCGGCCGGCACGTCGACGCCCTCGCGCTCGGCGATCGTCGCGAGCCGGCGCTGCAGGTCCGGCTCGCCGACGCGACGGAACATCAGGACCTGACATCGCGACCGGATCGTCTCCGGCACCTTGTGCAGCTCGGTCGTCGCGAGCACGAACACCACCCCGGCCGGCGGCTCCTCGAGAGTCTTGAGCAGCGCATTAAACGCGCCCTTGCTCAGCATGTGGACCTCGTCGAGGATGAACACCCGGTTGCGCGAGCGCATCGTTGCGAACGCCGCGTGCTCGCGCAGCTGCCGCACGTCGTCGACGCTGTTGTTCGACGCGGCGTCGATCTCGATCACGTCCGGGTTGCTGCCGTCGAGGATCGACGTGCAGAGCTCGCACTTCCCGCATGGTGTCGGCGTCGGGCCGTGCACGCAGTTGAGGCAGCGCGCGAGGATGCGCGCCGAGGTCGTCTTGCCGACGCCGCGACTGCCGGAGAACAGGAACGCATGCGGAATGCGCTTCTGCTCCAGCGCGGCCCGCAACGACTGCAGGACCTCGTCCTGGCCGACCATCTCCTCGAACGACTGCGGCCGGAACCGGCGGGCAACGACCTGATACCCGTCTGCCCCGTCCGCCGCCGGAGCGGGCTTCGAGGTCGCCTTCTTGGACGCTGCCATGCGGTCAGTGTGCAACCTCGCGCGCACCCGGGGAAGGCTCGAGGCCCGCTTCGCGAACGCGATCGCACGGCGCCGCCATGCCGACCTTGCATCTCGCGGGGCGGCCACCTAGAACTCCCCTCCCCATTTTCCGGAGGACTGATCTCCGGGGCCCACGCGGCGTTGCGTGGAGAGGTGACCGAGCGGCTTAAGGAGCTCGCTTGGAAAGCGAGTGCAGGTCAAAAGCCTGCCGGGGGTTCGAATCCCCCCCTCTCCGCCATTCCTGCACGGCTCGCGAAGGTGGGGTTCGTCGGGTCCCGTGCAAGGGGGCGGCGTGAACCTGGTCAGGTCCGGAAGGAAGCAGCCATAAGCGTGCAGTCTCTTGTGCGCGGGCCGCCTGGTGGATCTCACCTTCGCGGGCCGTGCGTCTTTCCTCGGGCGGGTGCGCCCGGATACGCCACACCGCAAATACGGTCGCAGTTCGCCGAGGCCCGGGCGACGCCGTATGAACATGAACGGCCGGCCGCGCGTCCACAGCGCGGCCCGCCGCGCGCCGTCGCCCCCCGAGTTCCTATGATCCCGCACCTCCGCGCCACCGCAATCGCCGCCACCCTCGCCGTCGCCGGCTCCCCCGCGGCGCAGACTCCCCCGATGCCCGATCCCGACCTCCCCGCCGATCCGAATCTCTGGCTCGAGGCCGTCGACAGCGACGAGGCCCTGGGTTGGGTCCGCGAACGCAACGCCGCGACGACGGGCGAACTCGCCGAGACCGAGCTGTTCGCCGAGCTGAAGCGCGCCGTCCTGGCGGTGCTCGACAGCGACGACAGGATCCCGTTCGTCACGCGGCGCGGCGCGCACTACTTCAACTTCTGGCAGGACGCGAAGAACCCGCGCGGCCTGTGGCGGCGCACGAGCTTCGAGCAGTACGTGCAGGACGAGCCCGAGTGGGACGTCCTGCTCGACCTCGACGAGCTCGGGCGACAGGAGAACGAGAACTGGGTGTGGAAGGGCGCGACGTTCCTGCTGCCCGAGCGCCGCTACTGCCTCGTGTCGCTGTCGCGCGGCGGTGCGGACGCGGTCGTCATCCGCGAGTTCGACGTCCAGACGCGCACGTTCGTCGAAGGCGGCTTCACGGTGCCCGAGGCCAAGACGATGGCGGGCTGGATCGACCGCGATCACATCTACGTCGGCACGGACTTCGGCGCCGGCACGATGACCGACTCGGGCTACCCGCGCACCGCGCGGCGCTGGCGGCGCGGCACCGAACTCGCCAGCGCGGAGCTCGTCGGCGAGGGCGAGGCGACGGACGTCGCGTTCGCGGCCAACCACGACCAGTCCCCGGGCTTCGAACGCGACATCCTGACGCGCGCGAAGACGTTCTTCACCAACGAGGTCCTGCTGCTCGAGGACGGCAAGACCATCAAGCTCGACAAACCGGACAGCGCCACGGTGAACCTGCACCGGGAATGGCTGTTCGTGTCGCTGCGCGAGGACTGGCCGATCGAGCAGACGACCTACCCGGCCGGCGCGCTGCTCGTCATCCATCTGCAGGCGTTCCTCGCGGGCGAACGCGACTTCGAGATCCTGTTCGAACCGACCGCGCGGACGTCACTCGCGGGCTATTCGCCGACGTTGAACCACGTGCTGCTCAACGTGCTCGACAACGTCAAGAACCGGGTCTACGTGCTGACGCCGGGCGCGGCGGGGGCGAGCTGGAACCGCGAACTGCTGCCCGGCCTGCCCGAGTTCGGCACGGTGAGCGCGAGCGCCGCGGACAGCGACTTCTCCGACGACTACTTCCTCACGATCACGGACTACCTGACGCCGACGAGCCTGTGGCTCGGCACGGTCGGCAACGGCGCGCCCAAGCAGCTGAAGAGCCTGCCCGCGTTCTTCGATGCCGACGGCCTCGTCGTCGAGCAGCACGCGGCGAAGTCCGCGGACGGCACGTCGATCCCGTACTTCCTCGTGCGCCGCGACGACCTCGCGTTCGATGGCACGAACCCGACGTTGCTCTACGGCTACGGCGGCTTCGAGATCTCGATGACGCCGAGCTACGGCGCGGTCACCGGCACCGCGTGGCTCGAGCGCGGCGGCGTCTTCTGCGTCGCGAACATCCGGGGCGGCGGCGAGTTCGGCCCGCGCTGGCATCAGGCGGCGCTGAAGGGCAAACGCCACAAGGCCTACGAGGACTTCGCGGCCGTCGCGAGGGACCTGATCGCGCGACGCGTCACCGCAGCACCGCACCTCGGCGTGCAGGGCGGCAGCAACGGCGGCCTGCTCGTCGGCAACATGCTGACGACGTATCCCGAGCTGTTCGGCGCCGTGGTCTGCCAGGTGCCGCTGCTCGACATGCTGCGCTTCCACAAGCTGCTCGCGGGCGCGTCGTGGATCGGCGAGTACGGCGACCCGGAGGACCCGGCCGAGGCCGAGTTCCTCGTGCGCTACTCGCCGTATCACAACGTGAAGTCGGAGACGCGGTACCCGCGCGTGCTGTTCACGACCTCGACGCGCGACGACCGCGTCCACCCGGGTCACGCGCGCAAGATGATGGCGCGGATGATGGAGCAGGGGCACCGAGCGCTCTACTACGAGAACATCGAGGGCGGCCACGGCGGCGCGGCGGACAACGAACAGGCCGCGTTCATGACGGCGCTGGCCTACACGTTCCTGTGGCGCACGCTCCAGGGTAAGTGACCGCGACCGGGTAATTCCGGCTCAGGCCGTCCCCGAGCCGAGGCTGACGGAGTCCGGCCGACGGAGACGGGCCGCCAAAGTCAGGCCGCTGGGGTCAGGCCGCCGGAGACCAGCCGCCGGGGAGAAGTGGCGGAGAGGGGGGGATTCGAACCCCCGGTAGACTTGCGCCTACACTGGTTTTCGAAACCAGCCCATTCAGCCGCTCTGGCACCTCTCCGCGAGGGGCCGCCGTGGGGACGACGCGCCTTGGGGCGGAGGATCGTGCCGGGCCGGCCGTGACATTGCAACAATCAGCCCGGCACGGTTTTGCCGCCGCACCGAGCGCCGCGGCGCGCGTCATCGCTGCGACACCCCGGGCCGCGGCCGCAGCTCTCCTGCCGCCGCGGCAACGCCCGATGGCAGTGCCCGGTCACCGCCGGTGCCGCCGCGCGGGCCTGACGGCGGAACACCGGAAACCGACGATCCGGGCCCGAGAACGCGCGTTTCCGGCGATTGCCCCCCCCTTCGCGGCAACCCTGGCGTCGGTTACGTTCAGGCCCCACTGCCTCCGAGTATCCATGCGCCTCATTCCAGTCTTGATCCTGACGAGCGGCCTGTCGGTCGCCGTCGCGCAGACCAACCTGCCGGTCACGGTCTCGACCGGGCCCGCGACGCTCGTCGTCGGCGCCCTGCCGACCACGGAGACCATGATCCCGGATGGGGATCTCACGAGCGGCGGTTCGGACCCGCTGCGCAACCACTGGTGGTACTTCCGCGGCCCGGGGCAACGGCGCGAGTACGCGTTCAAGGACGACGGCATGGTGACGCGCGTCGTGAGCGGCCCGACGATCACGACCACCTGGGTCGATCTCGACGGCCGCGGTGACTTCTCGGCGACGCTCGTGCAGACGCTCGCGACGTCGGGCGTCCAGGGCGCGCGCCTCGAGGAGACGATGACGCTCACGAATCTCAGGGCCCAGCCCCTGACGGTCGACCTGTTCGCGATCGCCGATCTCGATGCCGGCGGCAACCCGCTCAACATCGCGCGCGGCAACCGCATCAGCCACGTCGTGCAGGACGGCATCACGCAGGCATGCGAGTTCCGCGCCGAGGGCGCCACGCGCACCGCCGTGGCGCCGCCCGCGACCCTGACCGCAGGCCTCACGGACATCGAGCTGACGAACCTCGGCGGCTGGAGCGGCCAGCAGGGCGTGGGCGACTACGGCGGCGCGTTCCAGTGGTCGCTGATGGTCCCGGCGAACGGCTCGGTCGCCGTCGAGTGCACGCTCGCGCTGCTCGACTGCCGCCCCAACATCGTGACGTACGGCACCGGCACCGCGGGCACGACCGGCCTGCCGAACCTCTACTCCGAGTACCTCGTCACCCGCGCACAGCTGAGCTCGACCGCGATCCGCATCGAGAACGGCCTCGGCAATTCGCTGTCCGCGCTGCTGCTCGGCACCCAGCCGACCAACCAGAACTTCGGCGGCATCAACGTGCTCGTCGTGCCGAACGGCACGCCGACGCTCTCGAGCCGCACGTTCCCGGACGGCTCGGCCTACTTCGACTTCCAGTTCCCGGGCGGCACGAGCTTCTGCGGGCTCAGCCTGTTCGCGCAGGGCTTCGTGCTCGACTTCACGAGCAGCAACGGCCTCGCGTCGAGCACGCGCGGCGTCGAGCTCGTGCTCGGCGGCTGGTAGCGCGCCGCGCCGGCGGCGAACCGCGCCGATCGCGCTCAGAAGGTCATCGTCACGCGGAGGCCGAGGATCCAGCCGTCGACGCCGCGCTGCGGCGCGCCGGCGATGACGTTCTCGTCGACGTACTGCGCGTCGGCCGTCAGCACGATCGTGTCGACGAGCTCCACCGAGCCGTAGATCTCGCCGACGATCGCGTCGTCGTAGAACGTGTTGCCGCCATCGAGGTAGCCGAGACCGACCCCGACGACGTCGTGCTCGCGGCCCCACGATGAGCCGTTGAACGCAAATCCCGCGGACGCGTAGCGGTCGAACGCGCGGGCCGGATCGTCGTTGCCCCAGCTCAGCCGGCTGAAGACGCCGCAGCAGTCGAGCAGGCGATGATCGACCGAAACCGACACTCCGATCTGCGATTCGTCGTTCGACGCCCCGGTCGGGTCCGCGAAGTCCGAGCTCGTGCCGGTCACCGTCAGGCGGACGTTGTCGACGTCGCGATCCTCGCCGCCGAAGTGATACATCGCCTGCCCGCCCCACAGCGTGAACGAGCGCCCGATGCCGTTGCTGCCGTAGCGCTGGCCGAGCGCGGTGAACTGCCAGTCGCCGCTGTCGAGCCGCACGGCCGCGCCGACGTCGTAGGTCGGCAGGTTGGCGATCGGGTCGTTGACGAACGCGAGGTTCATGAACTGACTGAGTTCGTCGTTGGCGAACGCGTTCTCGTCGAGGAACTCGGTCGGGTCGAGGACGCCGCCCGTGATCGTGAGCTCGCCCGCCCGCGTCGTCATCGCGTGCGTCACCTCGGCGATGATGACGGCATCGCGACTGCGGCCGTTGATGTTGTTGACGCCGGACTCGGTGTCCGCGGCCCACGGCTGGACCGACGCGAACGGCGAGTCGTTGTTGAGCGCATCGTCGGCGGCGAAACCGAAGCGAGCCCGCACGAGGGTGCGCTCGGACGCCCGCGCGACCACCTCGGGCTGGAAGATGAACGACCCGCCCTCGCGATCGCGCGCGCCCCGCACGCTCTCGTGCTGCCAGGCCGCCGAGAAGATGCCGGAGAACTGCACGACGTCGGCGATCGCCGTCGGCCCGGAGTCAGGCCGCTGCACGAGCGGATGCGGGTGCTGGTGGTCGGGGTCCGCCGGAGCGCCCGATTCCGGCGTTGGAGACTGCGCCAGGAGGGGCGCTGCGAACGCCGCCGAGATCACGAGTGCGAGGGTACGGGTCACGGTCAGCTCAGCGAGGTAGTACCGGCCATCGGGATGTCGGCGGGCCCGGAATCATCGGTGAGCCACCTCCTCGTGCGAAACACGGATCTATCGACGGGCCCTGAAAAAGGCCCGCAATAGCTCCGCGCTGGCAGACGCCCCGACGCCCTCGACGACCTCGCAGCGGTGGTTCAGCCGATCGTCCTCGAGGATCGTGCCGAGCGACCGCACGGCCCCGAACTTGGGGTCGCGGGCGCCGAACACGACGCGCCGGATGCGGGTGTGCAGAATCGCCCCCGCGCAGAGGAAACAGGGCTCGAGCGTGCAGTAGAGCGTCGCGGTCGGCAGGCGCTTCTCGCCCACCGTCCGGAGAGCCGCCTGCAGGGCGATCATCTCGGCGTGGGCGAGCGGGGACCGTTCGGCCTCGACGCGGTTCCGGCCCTCCCCCACGACCTCGTCGTCCAGCACCACGAGGGCGCCGACCGGGACCTCGGCGTTCTGCGCAGCCTCCGCGGCGAGCTCGAGACAACGCGCGATCCAACGTTCGTCTTCCTTTGCGCCCGGCGTGGTGCTCATCTATGGGCTCCACGAAAACGGACCGAACAGCCTTGAGCAAGCGCGACTTCCTATCGACGGCCGAACTCTCCCGCTCCGACCTGGACGACCTGCTGGACCTCGCCTCGCGGGCCAAGGGCAAGCGCCTGACGCAGGGCCTGGCCGGCAAGACGCTCGGCATGCTGTTCTTCCAGCCGAGCCTGCGCACGCGCGTGTCGTTCGAGACCGCGATGGTGCAGCTCGGCGGCCACTGCGTGAACCTCGCGCGCGACGACCTCTACGAGCTCGAGCCCGGCGACCAGGTCGTGATGGACGGCCGCGCCGAGGAGCACGTGATCGACGCCGCGCGCACGATGTCACGCTACGTCGACGCGCTCGGGGTCCGCGCGGTCTCGCGTGTCGGCACGTGGGAACGCGACCGGCAGGAGCTGCTGCTGCGGAGCTATGCGCAGCACAGCTCAGTGCCGGTCATCAACCTCGAGACCTGCTTCGAGCACCCGTGCCAGGCGATCGCCGACGCGATGACGATGCGCGAGCACCTCCAAGACCTGCGCGGCAAGAAGCTCACGCTGGCGTGGTGCAACCACCCCGACCCCAAGTCGCTCGGTCCGACCCACTCGATCCTGCGCGTCGCCGCGATGCTCGGCATGGACGTCACCGTCGCCAACCCGATCGGGTTCGACGTCGACAGCGAAGTGCTGAGTCAGGCCAGCGGCATGGCGAAGGAAGCCGGCGGCCAGGTCAGCGTGAAGAACGACCTGGCCTCGGCCAGCGAAGGCGCGCAGGTGCTCTACGCGCGGTCCTGGGGCAGCACGAAGTACTGGGACGATCCCGAACGCGAAGCGATGATGAAGCGCTCGCTGCAGGACTGGAAGGTCGACGAGGCGCTGATGCAGCAGACGGCCGACGCGCTGCTCATGCACCCGCTGCCCGTGCGCCGCAACGTCGCGGCGACGGACGCGGTGCTCGACGGCCCGCGCTCCGCGATCTACGACCAGGCGGAAAACCGCGTGCACGTGCAGAAGGCGATCCTGATGCAGCTGTTGCAGTAG
The DNA here is from genome assembly GCA_965228735.1 of Planctomycetota bacterium. Classification (GTDB taxonomy): domain Bacteria; phylum Planctomycetota; class UBA1135; order UBA1135; family UBA2386; genus JAGQRA01. Next base: position 6,583,865 of record OZ245838.1, on the reverse strand, counting down.
TGGCGGACGCCACCGCACAGGCTCGCCCTCGCGGCTGTTCCGGTACGTGATTGCGGTGTCCGGCGCGCACCGTACGCTGAGCGGCGATGAGCGCTCCGCCTCCGTTCGTTCACCTGCACACGCGTTCGCACTACAGCCTGCTGAACGCGCCGGCGGCGATCGGCGAGCTGGTCAAGGCGGCCGCGGCAGACGGCCAGACGGCGCTCGCGCTGACGGACAACGGCAACCTCTTCGGCGCCGTCGAGTTCTTCAAGGCGTGCAAGAAGGCCGGGATCCGCCCGATCCTCGGGCAGACGACCTACGTCGCGGCGCGCACCAACAAGGAGACCGCGCGGCCGGCTGACAACCCGACCCACGACCTCACGCTGCTGGCCTACAACAACGCCGGGTTCGAGAACCTCAAGAAGCTGTCCGGCACGTCGTGGCTCGAGGGCTTCAGCTACCGGCCGCGCGCGGACCTCGAGCTGCTCGAGGAGCACAAGGAGGGGCTGATCTGCCTGTCGGGCACGATCAGCTCGCAGATCGCGACGTCGATCCTGCAGGACGACGTGCCGGCGGCGCGCGTGACGGCGGAGCGCCTGCGCGACCTGTTCGGCCCGGAGAACTTCTACCTCGAGGTCGCGCGCACCAACTGCGAGCCGCAGACCAAGGTCACGGAGACGCTGCGACGCCTCGGCGAGGCGCTGCAGATCCCGTGCGTCGCGACCAACGACGTGCACTACCTGCAGCCGGACGACTGGCTGGCGCAGGACATCATGCTCTGCATCAAGTCGGGCAAGACCGTCGCCGACCAATCGCGCTTCCGCATGAGCTCGCGCGAGCTCTACCTGAAGTCGCGCGAGCAGATGGCCAAGGACTTCCACGACTGGCCCGAGGCGCTCGCGGCGACGGTCGAGATCGCGGAGCGCTGCGAGGTGGACATCGAGTTCGGCGTCTACCACGTGCCCGTGTTCGAGCCCGAGGACGGCACGACGCCCGACGAGTACTTCCACAAGCTCTGCAAGGAAGGCGCGATCAAGCGCTACGGCGAGATCACGCCCGAGATCCAGGAGCGCCTCGACTACGAGATCGGGATCATCGAGAAGCTCGGCTTCGTCAGCTACTTCCTCATCACCTGGGACTTCATCCTCAAGGCCCGCGAGATGGGGATTCCGGTCGGGCCGGGCCGCGGTTCGGCCGCGGGCTCGATCGTCGCCTACTGCCTCTGGATCACCGACGTCTGCCCGCTCGAGTATTCGCTCATCTTCGAGCGGTTCCTCAATCCGGCGCGCGTGTCGATGCCCGATATCGACATCGACTTCTGCGGCAACCGGCGCGACGAGATCATCCAGTACGTCCGCGAGAAGTACCGCCCCGAGTGCGTCTGCCAGATCATCACGTTCGGCACGATGGCGAGCCGCGGCGTGCTGCGTGACGTCGGTCGCGTGCTCGACTTCCCGATCGCGGACATCGACAAGATCTGCAAGAAGGTGCCGCAGGGCCCGGGCGCCTCGCTCAAGGCCGCGCTCGAGAGCGACCCCGAGCTGCAGGAGATCCGCGACCAGTCGCCGCAGCACAAGAGGCTGTTCGACCTGTCGCTCAAGCTCGAGGGCAAGGCGCGCCACAACTCGATCCACGCCGCGGGCGTCGTCGTCGGCGACAAGCCGCTCAAGGAATACGTCCCGCTCGGCAAGAACCACGACGACGTCATCACGCAATGGCAGATGACCGAGCTCGAGGAGGTCGGCCTCCTCAAGATGGACTTCCTCGGGCTCAAGACGCTCACCATCCTGCAGGAGGGCGTCCGGCTCGTGAAGGAGACGCACGGCGTCGACGTCGACATCGACAACCTGCCGCTCGACGACGAGGCGACGTATGCGCTGATGACGCGCGGCGACACGCAGGGCGTGTTCCAGCTCGAATCGAGCGGTATGCGCGAGCTGTTGACGCGGCTCAAGCCGAGCACGTTCGAGGACGTGATCGCGGTGCTCGCGCTCTACCGGCCGGGCCCGCTCGGCTCCGGCATGGTCGACATGTTCGTGCGCCGAAAGCACGGCGAGGAGGAGACGGTCTATCCGCACGCCGACACCAAGACGGTGCTCGAGCCAACCTACGGCGTCATCGTCTACCAGGAGCAGGTGATGCAGATCGCGAACATCATCGGCGGGTTCTCGCTGAGTGACGCGGACAGCCTGCGCAAGGCCATGGGCAAGAAGAAGCCCGAGGTCATGCTCAAGTTCAAGGATCAGTTCATCGAGGGCGCCGAGAAGCAGGGCTACAACGGCAAGTTCGCGAAAGAGCTCTTCGAGACGATGGAGTACTTCGCGGGCTACGGCTTCAACAAGTCGCACTCGACCGCGTACGGCCTCGTCACCTACCAGACCGCGTGGCTCAAGGCGCACTACCCGATCGAGTTCTACGCGGCCAACCTCACGGTCGAGTCGCAGAACAGCGACAAGATCAAGGAGTTCGTCGACGAGACGCGGCGCGCCGGCGTCGAGATCCTGCCGCCCGACATCAACCGGTCGGTGCGCTACTTCGGCGTCGAGGACGGCAAGATCCGCTACGGCCTCGGCGCCATCAAGGGCGTCGGCACCAAGCTCTGCGACCGGCTCGCGGAGGAGCGCGCGGAGAACGGCGACTACGACTCGCTCGAGGATCTCTGCGAGCGGCTCGACAGCACGGTGCTCAACAAGACCGCACTCGAGGCGTTCTGCCAGAGCGGCGCGTTCGACGCGCTCGGCAGGAGCCGCGCCGGCAACTTCGAGGCGATCGAAGCGGCGCTGCGGTCGTCGGCGATCGCGCGCGAGGATCGCAGGAAGGGCCAGAAGATGCTGTTCGCGCCGCCGCCCGCGGCGGAGACCGCGGTGATCGAGAACGGCGTGCACCAGGACGAGTGGCCCGACCACGACAAGCTCGCGCGCGAGAAGGTGTCGCTCGGGTTCTACCTCTCGGGTCATCCGTTCGAGAAGCGCGGCTCGTTCCTGCGCCGGATCGCGGGCGCTGGCACATCCACCCTGCGCGACGCCGAGCCCGGCAGCATCAGTGACATCCGACTCGCGGGCATGGTCAGCTCGGTGCGCGTGCTGCAGATCAAGCAGGGCAAGAACGCGGGCAAGAAGATGGCCAAGTTCCTGCTCGAGGACCTCGACGGCCAGATCGGTGTGACGTGCTTCGCGCGCAAGTTCGAGACCGCCAAGGACCGCATCGTCGACGACGAGATCGTGTTCATCTCCGGCCGCATGGATCAGAACAGTGACGAACCCGCGCTGCTGCTCGACGAGATCGAACCGGCCGCCGAGGTCATGCGCCGCGAGGTCGCCGGTCTCGTCCTCAACCTCGAGGGCGCCGCCGCGAGCGACGCGAGCCTCGACCGCATCGCCGCGATCGCCGACCGCCACAAGGGCCACCAGCAGCTCCACCTCGACATCGTCGAGGGCGACGACTGCTTCCGCGTGCGGTGTGACACGGGCATCCGCGTGAGCGACGAACTGCTCGACGATCTCGCCCCCATCGTCGGCCCGGAGAACGTGTCGTTCACCCGGCAGTAGCGCCCGGGTTCGTGAACCAGGCGGAAATCGTCGCCGGCCGCAACTTCGCGCCGGCCGGCTGCGGTATAGCAGCCGGAGTGACCCCGGTGTCGACGGCGATGAACCAGAGTGCGATCGAACGCGAGTTTGCCGACTACCTCGCGCGGCATCGCATGGCCCTGATCGCCATGCTCCGGCGGCTCGCGCCGCGCGACGCCGACGACCTGCTGCAGGAGGCGATGACCCGCGCCTGGCGCTACCGCGGCAGCTGGGATCCCAGGCGCAGCACTCGTGGCTGGCTGCTGCAGACCGGGTTTCGATGCGTCATCGACCACCGGCGCAAGCTGCGCAGCGTCCCGCAGGCGGCCGACGAGCTCGCGCGTTCGCAGAGCGCGACGCCGCCGTGCACGGCAGAGCTGCGCGACGAGGTCGAGCGCGTCCTCGACGAGCTCTCGGCGATCGAGCGCGCGCTGCTGCTCGGCTTCCATCGCGACGACCGCACGCTGCTGCAGCTCGCCGCGGACCACGACCTGCCCCTGAACACCGTCAAGTCGCACCTGCGCCGCGCGCGCGAGAAGCTGCGACGGACCGCCGCGGAGAACGCCGACCATGACTGACCGCACCCGCCGAGAACTCGAACGCGCGCTGCACGACTGCCTCGACCGGCGCGCCGACCCGCTCGACGACCCCGCCGTCGTCGACGCGCTGCTGGCCGAACCGGACGAGCTGCCGGGGTTCGCGAACCTCTACGCGCGGCTGCAGGCCTTGCCTCCAAACACAATGCCCCCAGCCGCCCCGGCCGGCCGAGCTCCGCGCCGCCGAGGGCGGGCGCTCGGGTGGATCCTCGTCGCGGCCGCGATTCCCGTCCTCGCGACCGCCGCCGTGTTCGCCTCGTTCCCGGCCGACGCCGAAGCGTCCTCGAACGCCACCGCCGGACGACTGCTCGGCGTCACGGTCTCCGAGAATCGATCCCCCACCTCCGGAACGGTCTCGTGGACCGTCGCCGAACGCATCGCCGCCGAACGCGGCGGTCACCGCACCCACGTCATCGTCACCACCACGCGGAGCCGTTCCCTGTGACCTTCGATCATCTCTCCGCCGCCCTCACTGCGGCGCTCACCGTCTCGACGTGCACCGCGGTCGCGCAGGCCCAGAAGATGCCGGTCGCGACCAACCTCACGCTGCAGGTCCACGACCTGTCGAAGCTCGGGAACGACGACCTCCCGTTCGACGGCGAGGCCATCGCCGCGTTCGCCCGCCGGTTCGTCGAACCCGCGCTCGGGCCGGAGCACGGGATCCAGCTCCTCGGCGACCGACACCTCACGGTCCTCGGCACCGAGCCGCAGTGCGCGTGGGTCGAGCGCCTGATCGCCCGCTGCCAGGAGCTGCACGGGACCCAGATCGACGTCGAGAGCTGGATCATGCGCGCCGACACGTCGTTGTTCGAACGCCAGCTCGACGCGGTGTTCGGGCCGGAGCAGGACGGCGACCAACGCTTCGCGGTCCTGAAGCCGAAGCGCGCGGCAGAGCTCGAACGCTCACTCAAGCAGGACGACGCGGTCGAGATGATCCACGCGCCGCGCCTGCTCACCTACCACGCCGGCAAGGCCCGGCTGTCGGTCGGCCGCTCCGTCTCGTGCACCCGCGACTTCGAGGTCGAGCTCGTCGACGGCAAACCCGTGACGACGCCCGTGACCGAGACCCTGTTCGACGGCATCACCGTCGACCTGTTCGGTGCCTGCCTGCACGACGGCACCGTCAGCCTCGACTACCGCGTCACCCAGAGCGACATCGAGCTCCCGCTGCCGGCCGTCGACGTCGAGGTCTACCCCGGCGTCGAACGCGAGATCCACGCGCCGCTGCGCCGCTCGGTCGAGATGGCGCAGAGCGTCGAACTGCCGGTCGGCTGCGCGGGCCTCGTCGCGGTCCGCCGCGCGAGCGGCTCCTGGCTCGTGACGTTCGTGCGGGCGACACACCGCGAGTAGCTGCACCGGCGCCGACGGGGGCCGGTCATCGGAATCCGAGAAGGTGCGTTAGAGGCAAAGGGCTTCGGCACCCTGGAACCGCCGAGGCTCGGCGGCGTCGTGCCGCCCGGCCGATCGGCCATTCGCTCTCCCGTTCCGTCGAAAGCCCCCATGACCAGCCTTCCCGCCCTCCTCCGCTCCGCCATCGCCGTGATCACCCTGGCCGCGTTCAGCAGCGCGGCGCTCGCCCAGGTGCCGCCGGAAGGCACGCCGAGCATCATCGGCACCCACGAGATCCTCACGTCCGACGGCGTGCCGGTGAGCCCCGGCAACACGATCACGCTCGAGTGCTCCAACCAGGGCGGCACGATCTACGCCCTGGTCAAGTTCAACGGCGTGCTGATCCCGGACGAGACCGCGACGATGGAGCTCATCAGCCTCGAGCCCGTGACCTACATGTGGGTCAACCAGCGCGGCACGTTCGGCATGACGACGTGGAACGAGGCGGGCCAGTACTGGGATGACATCGTCATGACGGGCCCGCACGCCGGCCGTCACAACATCCTCTGCCCCCGCTGACGAAGCGGGGCGCGCGCGCTCAGGTCACATCGATCTGCAGCGCGCGCGTGAACGTCGGTGTGCCGTTCTCGTACACGAAGCCCTGGAACGAGACCGTCAACCCGGACAAGAACGCCGGCAGGTCGAACAGCGCGAGGATGCGCCGGCGGCCGAACGCGCCGCACGAGCTCTGCGCCGTCGACGTCGAGAGCGACGGCAGGATCCCGGCCACGGCCGTGAACGTCGGGTTGGGATCGAGCAGCAGCGAGTTCTGGATGCCGGCGAACGGAATGCCGGGGCACGCGGGCAGCGGCGGCACGATGCTGATCAGCACGCCCGCGAGCGCGCCGCCGTCGCCCTGGATCTCGTAGTTGAGCCGGTCGCCGCCGACGACGGTGACCTGGACGACGTTCTGCGGATCGGTGCAGTCGAACCCGCAGCCGGAGTTGATCTGCGTGCTCGAGCCGGACGTGTGGGCCAGGAAGCCGTACTGCGCCGGTGCGGTGGCGCAAAAGGTCAGGGTGACGGAGCAGACGAACAGGAACGGTCGCATCGAAAACCTCCTTGCAGGGCAGGGGTCAGCAGACAGAGCTACTCGTCGCCGAGCGCGCGCTCGACGAGGGCGGTGAGTTCTTCGTGGCGGTTGCCGACCACGTGGCCGACGACCTTGCCGTCGCGGCCGATCACGAACACCGTCGGGATGCCGCGGATGCCGTAGGCCTCGAACGTGCCCTTCGGGACGAACGCGATCGGGTAGTTGAGCTCGAACGCGATCGCGAACGTGCGGTTGATCGCGAGTTCGGCAGCCTCATCGAGCTCACGGACGATGGTCCCGCTGTGCGGCACCTTGCCGTCCCCCGTGAAGTCCATGCCGTAGCCGTAGAACCGCGTGGCGCCGACGACCCGAAGCGAGTCCGGATGCTGGTCTTGCAGCTTCACGAGCTCGGGGATTACGGCCCGGCACGGCCCGCACCACGTGGCCCAGAAGTCGACGAGCACGACCTTGCCGCGGTGGGCCGCGATCTCCGCCCGCCCCTCGCCGATCCGGTGCTGCACCGACAGCGCGGGTGGCGTCTTGCCGGTGAGCGCGTCGCGCACCGCTGCGGTCGGGTCGGTGCGCTTGCCCGACGTCCGACCGGCGGCGCCACGCCGCGCATTGGCCGGCACCGGTGCCGCGACATCGGCATAGAGCGCCGCGACGAAGCGGTCGAACGCCGCCGGCTCGCCGCCCGAATTCGCCGCGCCGCGCACGAGCGCCGCGCGCGCCAGGACCCGGGTCGCGTCGTCCGCGATCCCGCCGAGCATGCGCGGCATGTAGCGCGTGAGCAGCGGCAGATCCGCGTAGAGCCGGGTCGCGCGTTCGCCGTAGAGCTGCAGCGCCTCGACGTCGGGCGCCTCGGTCCGCGCGACCCGGCCGAACGCGGCCATGTAGATCCGCCCCACCATGAGCCGTTGCTCGGCGACCCGAATCGCGTCCGGACCGTGGCCTTCGAAGAACGCGTCGAGCTCCGTGACCGCCCGCTCGGGCTGCCGCGTGAGGTAGCTGTGCAGCCCCTTGGCATAGCCGAGGCGACCGAGCTCACCCGCGTGCGCGGCGACGAATTCGCCGAGCGCGGCCTTCTGCGCGTCCGAGATGCGCTGGCCAGCCGGGCGCTCGAACAGGGCGGTCAGCCGACGCTCGAGCGCGTCCGTCTTCGGGTCGCCCGGCTCCTGGGCCGAAGCGACGAGACCGAGAGCCAGCAGGCAGAGCGACGCACGGACGAAACGCATGCCCACGAGGATACGGCGTCGAGCGCCCGAGCACGCCCGTACGCCGGTCCGACGGCGTCCCAACTCGGTCCCGCCCCCCACCAACGACAACGGGCCAACGACAACGGGCCGCCTCACCGCTGGTGAGCCGGCCCGTTCGGGAGTGTGCCCAGGAGCGTCAGAAGTAGCGTCTAGACGCCCGCTTCCGCTTCCTCTTCGCTGTCGACCTCGGCCTCGGCCTCCTCGGCCGCCTTGATCTGGCGCTCGAGGACGTCGTTGTCGAGGAGCTCGAACAGGGCCTTGTCGCCGCCGTCACCGATGCGGTAGTCGGGCAGGCGCAGGATGCGCGTGTAGCCGCCCGCGCGGTTCTGGAAGCGCGGCGCGATCTCCTCGAACAGCTTCTTCACCGCGGTCTTGTCCTGCAGGATCGAGACGGCGCGACGGATGCGGTGCAGCTTGTTCTGCTCGTTGGCACCCTTGGCCAGCGTGATCATCTTCTCGACGAACGGGCGCAGCGCCTTGGCCTTGGCCAGGGTCGTGGTGACCCGCTCGTGCATGATGACGGACACGCAGAAGTTCTTGCGCAGCGCCGCGCGGTGCGCGGAGTTGCGGTTGAGATGTTTGCCGGCGACGCGGTGCTTCATGACCCGATAGTCCTGTCAGTAGTTGTGTGCAGTGCTGTGCGGCGGGTGACGCGGCCTAAGCGTACTCGTCGACGTTGATCCCGAGCGAGAGGCCGAGCGCGCTGAGCTTGCTCTTGACCTCCTTGAGCGAGGTGCGGCCGAAGTTGCGGACCTTGAGCAGCTCCGCCTCCGACATGCGCACCAGGTCCTTGATGACCGTGATGTTCTCGCTGTCCAGGCAGTTCTTTGCGCGGACCGACAGCTCGAGCATGTCGACGCTCTTGCTCAGCAGGTCCGTCATCTCGCGGCGCTTCGCGCCCTCGTCGCCTTCCGGCGCGAGCACACCACCCTCGACGGCCAGGTCTTCCTTGAACTCGAAGTACTGGACGAACGGGTTGAGGTGCTTGCGGTAGATCTTGCTCGCCTCGACGAGCGCCATCTCGGGCGACACGGTGCCGTCGGTCCAGACCTCGAGGACGAGGCGATCGTAGTCGGTCGACTTGCCGACGCGCGTGTTCTCGATGCCGTAGCGCACGCGGTGCACCGGGCTGAAGATCGAGTCGACCGGGATCGTGCCGATCTCCTGGTCCTCGGTGACGTTCTCCTCGGCCGTGACGTAGCCGCGGCCCTTCTTAACCTGCATCTCGGCGTAGAACCGGACGTCCTCGGTCAGGGTGCAGATCTTGAGCTCGGGGTTGGCGACCTCGACGTTGTGGTCACCCTCGATCATGCCGGCGAGCACCTCGCCCTTCTCGCTGCAGTCGATGCGCAGCGTCGTCGGCGCGTCGGTGTGCATCTTGACGCGCAGTTTCTTGATGTTGAGCACGATCTGCGTGACGTCCTCGAGGATGCCCTGCATCGTCGAGAACTCGTGCACGACGCCGTCGATGCGCACCCACGTGACCGCGGTGCCCTCGATCGACGAGAGCAGAACGCGGCGCAGACCATTGCCGATCGTGGTGCCGAAACCCTTCTCGAACGGCTCGACCGTGAACTTGCCGTAGCTCGAGGAGGAGGTGTCCTGCTCCAGGCGGACCTGGGAAGGCAGCTCGAAGTTGCGCCAACGAATACGCATTGCGTGTGAATCCTTGCTTTGCCGTCAGTGGCCCGGGTGCGAACGCGGTCGCCACCGGGCCGGGGTGCAGCTCGCCGCCAGACGCGGCCAGCTGCGTGCTTACTTGGAGCAGAGCTCGATGATGAGCTGCTCGTTGATCTCGGCCGTGACGTCTTCGCGCTTCGGCAGCTGCACGACCTTGCCCTTGAGGTCGGTCGGCACGGCTTCGAGCCAGGGCGGCAGCGGCCGGCCCTTGTTCATCTCGATCGCGTCCGTGACCTTCTTCTTGAGCTTCTCCTTGCCGCGCACCTCGATCTCGTCGCCAGGACGCACGAGGTAGCTCGGGATGTCGAGGCGCTTGCCGTTCACGTAGACGTGGCCATGGGCCACCGTCTGCCGCGCATCGAAGCGCGAGAACGCGAGACCCAGGCTCAGAACCACGTTGTCGAGGCGACGCTCCAGCAGGATCAGCAGGTTGTCACCCGTGTTGCCCTTCTGGCGCTGCGCGATCGTGAAGTAGTTCATGAACTGGCGCTCGAGCACGCCGTAGATGCGCTTGCACTTCTGCTTCTCGCGGAGCTGGGCGCCGTAGTCCGTGCCCTTCTTGGGCCGAACATGCTGACCCGGCGGGTAGTTGCGGCGGTTCACGCCACACTTCTCGGAGAAGCACCGCTGCCCCTTGAGGAACAGCTTGACGCCCTCGCGGCGGCAGAGCTTGCAGACCTGATTCGAAATACGAGCCATCAGTAGAATGCGGTTGGTTTGCTGTGGTGGGCGCGGCTGGGTGGAGCCGCGCTAGACGCGGCGGCGCTTGCGCGAACGGCAGCCGTTGTGCGGCAGCGGGGTGGCGTCCTCGATCGAGCGGATCTCGATGCCGGACGACGCGAGGGCGCGGACCGCCGACTCGCGTCCCGAACCCGGGCCGCGAACCAGGACCTCCATCTCGTGCACGCCCATCTTCTTGCACTTGTCGGCGACCTTCTCGGCCGCGCGCTGCGCCGCGAACGGCGTGCTCTTGCGCGAGCCCTTGTAGCCGATGGTGCCGGCCGAGTCCCAGGCGATGACCTGCCCGGAGGCGTCCGTGACCGTGACGATCGTGTTGTTGAACGACGCCTTCACGTGGGCGATCGCCTTGCCGACGTTCTTGCGAACGCGCGCCTTCTTCTTGTCCGTTTTGGGTCCGGCCATCGAATTACTTCCTGAGGATCTTCTTGTTGGCGACGGTCTTGCGCGGGCCCTTGCGGGTGCGGGCATTGCAGCGCGTGCGCTGACCGTGAACGGGCAGACCGCGCCGGTGGCGCAGACCGCGGTAGCACTGGATGTCCTTGAGCCGCGAGATGTTCTGCATCGTCAGGCGACGCAGCGCACCCTCGACGGGCAGCGTCTTCTCAAGGTGAGCAGCGAGCGTCGCGACCTCGTCGTCCTTGAGGTCCTTGCTGCGCGTCTCACGCGGGATGTTGAGTTCTTCGAGCACCTTCAGCGCCGTGGTGTGGCCCACGCCGTAGATGTAGGTGAGCGCAACGTCGATGCGCTTCTCGTTCGGGATGTCGACACCGAGGAGGCGTGGCATGGCTTACTTCCCTTGGCGCTGCTTGTGGCGCGGGTTGCTGCTGCAGATGATCCGGACGACACCGCGACGCTTCACGACTTTGCAGTGCTCGCAGATCCGTCGAACGCTGGCTCTGACTTTCACGGCTGGGCTCTCGGGTTGACTAGGGGTTGGATTCGGTGGCGGAGGGTGGAGTCGTGTTGCTGGCCTGCTGCTGGTGCTTCAGCTTGCGGATCCGGATGATCCGCGCCTTGTCGGGGTCGAACGGAGAACGGTCGATCTCGACGACGTCTCCCGGCACGAGCCGGACGTAGGTCATTCGCAGGTTCTTGGCGGCGTGGGCGTCGACAAGCTGGCCGTCTTGCAGGCGCAACCGGAACATCTCGTTGGGCAGTCGGCCGATCACGGTCGCCTGCACGGCGGGTTCCGAAGGTGCTCCTTCGACGTCGCTCATCGCACACACTCGATCATTGCATCAGCGTCAACAACTCCTCGAACACGACATCGGGCGATCGATTCGCATCGATCTCCCGCAGGACATTCCGGGAACGGTAGTACTCCAGAAGGGGAGCGGTCTGCTCCCGGTAGGCAACGAGGCGCTGGGCGATCGCTTCCTCGCGATCGTCAGCGCGTTGGGTCAATTCCCCACCGCACAGATCACAGACGCCTGCCACCTTGGTCGGCTTGTTGGTGACGTGCCAGATCGCTCCGCAGTTGGAGCAGGTCCGGCGACCCGTCAGACGTCCCAGCAGCTCGGCCTCGGGTACGGCGAAGTAGATCACGTGTGACAGCGGGGTGCTGTCGGCGAGGCCCTGATCCAGGGCCTCGGCCTGCGGCAGCGTACGGGGAAAGCCGTCCAGGATCCATGCCGAAGTGGCGTCGGGCTGGGCAATCCGGTCCTGGACCATCGCGATGATGACCTGATCCGGCACCAGCTGCCCCTGGTCCATGAAGCCCTTGGCCTGCAGTCCGAGCTCCGTGCCGGCCGACACCTGCGCCCGCAGCATGTCGCCCGTCGAGATGTGGGCCAGGCCCGCACCGCCAGCCTGGACGGACTCCGCGACCTTCTTGGCCTGGGTGCCCTTGCCGGCACCCGGGGCGCCGAGGAACACGCAGCGGGCTGTCACGGTCGCTCGCATCTCAGCTGGTCGCCCCTCCGCGGCGGCCCCAGCCGGTCGTGCCCTGACCACCGGCGCCCTGACCGGCCTGACGGCCGCCCTGGGTGCCATGCTCCGTCATGAAGCCCTCGTAGTTCTTCATCACGAGCAGCGCGTTGATCTTCTCGACCATGTCGAGCGCCACCGAGACGACGATGAGGATCGACGTGCCGGACATGAAGTAAAGCAGCACCTGGTCCATCTGGCTGCCGCCACCCCCACCGAAGAACGCCGGGATGACCGACACGGTCGCGAGGAACAGCGCCCCGACGAGCGTGATGCGCAGCATCGTCGCCTCGAGGTAGTCCGCCGTCGGCTTGCCGGGGCGGATGCCCGGGATGAACGAGCCGCCCTCGCGCAGGTTGTTCGCGATGTCGGTCGGCTGGAACATCATCGACGTCCAGAAGAACGAGAAGAAGAAGATCAGGATCGTGAACGTCGTCACGTACCAGAAGCCGCGCTGGCTGCCGAACGTGTCGCTGAGCCAGCCCATGCCCGGCACCGCGCTGCCGATCATGGTCGGGATCAGCAGCAGGGTCGAACCGAAGATGATCGGCATGACGCCGGCCTGGTTGACCTTGAACGGCAGGAACATGCGCTGCCCGCCGTAGACGCGGCGGCCGCGCGTGTGCTTGGCCTGCTGGATCGGGATGCGGCGCTGCGCCTTCGTCATGTAGACGACGGCGACCACGACGACACCCCACGCCGCCATGAAGGTCAGCAGCTTCTGCCACTCCTCGCGGCCGAAGCCGAACGAGAAGTACTGCGAGATCGACGGATACAGGCTGGCGATGATGCCGGCCATGATGATCAGCGAGATGCCGTTGCCGACGCCGTGCTCGGTGATCTGCTCGCCGAGCCACATGATGAACATCGTGCCGGCGGTCAGCGCGATCATCACGACCACGCAGTAGATCCCGAACCAGTCCTGCACGCCCGCGTGCAGCAGCTTGCTGCCCTCGACGCCGAGCACACCGAAGATCACGAACCACGACTGCACGAGGCAGATGGCCACGGTGGCCATGCGGGTCATCTGGTTGATCTTCTTCTGCCCGCTCGCGCCCTCCTTGCTGATCTTCTCGAGCGCGGGCACGGCCTTGGACAACAGACTGAAGATGATGCTCGCCGAGATGTACGGCATCACGCCGAGCGAGAACAACGTCGCGCTCTGCAGGTTGCCGCCCGTCAGGACGTTCATCATGGAGAACAACTTGCCGATGCCCCCCTCGTTGCCGATCTGCTTGAAGAGCTCCACCTGGTTGACGCCCGGGATCGGGATCCAGAACCCGATCCGGTAGACGATGAGCAGACCGAGGGTGATCAGGATCTTGTTCCTGATCTCCTTGACCTTGAACAGATTGGCGACGGTGAAGCTCATGCCGTTGTCGCAGCTCCCTTAGGAGTCCTCGCCTTGGGTGGTCTCGTTGGCTGCCGATGCCGCTTCGCTGATCGGACCGCCGCGTCGGCGACGCTTCGTGCCCGGCTTGCGCTTGCTGCCGTCCTTGGCCACGAACTTGGGTCGCATCTGCTTCGGCTCGATGAGCTCGACCTTGCCGCCGGCCTTCTCGATCTTCTCCTGCGCGCTCTTCGTGATCGCGTGGACCTTGACCGTGACCGACTTCGTCAGCTCGCCGTCACCGAGGATCTTGAACAGGTCGCTGTGCTTGGCCTTGGACGTCAGGCCCTTTGAGAGCACCGCCTCGAGATCGACCGTCGCACCGGCGTCGAACCCCTCGAGGTCGCGGACGTTGACCGTCGTATAGACCTTCTCGAAGTTCTTGTTGTTGAACCCGCGCTTCGGCACGCGGCGGTAGATCGGCATCTGACCGCCTTCCCAACCGATGCGCTGCGACCAACCCGAGCGCGCGCGCGCGCCCTTGTGGCCGCGGCCGGCCGTCTTGCCGGTGCCCGAGCCCGTGCCGCGCCCGACGCGCTTGCGTTCGGGATACTTCAGTCCGAGTTCTTTCGCTTCGGAGAGATTCATGCGATCTCGACTCCTCGCAGCTGGGCCGTGTCCTCTTTCGTCCGCAGCATGCTCAGCGCGAGCATGGTCGCCTTGACGACGTTGAGGGCGTTGGTCGAGCCGTAGTTCTTGGTCAGGATGTCCGTGATGCCGGCGTGCTCGAGGATCTTGCGCACGGCCTTGCCGGCGATGATGCCCGTGCCCGGCGCCGCCGGGATGAGCCGCACGCGCGAGCTGCAGTAGCGCGCCTCGACGCCGTGCGGGATCGACGTGCCGTCGCGAACGACGCGCATCATCTGCTTGCGTGCGTCCTTGACCGACTTCTCGATCGCGGACGGGACCTCGCGGCCCTTGCCGTAGCCGATGCCGACGAGTCCGTCGCGGTTGCCGACCACGCTCAGCGCGCTGAACGAGAAGCGGCGGCCGCCCTTGACCACGGCCGCCGAGCGGTTGATCGCCACGACGTCGTCGTCGACGTTCGCCGCGAGCGCTTCGTCGATCGAGACCTGCGGGTAGAACTTGTTGACCATACTAGAACTCCAGGCCGCCCTTCCGAGCGGCGTCGGCCAGCGCCTTGATGCGGCCGTGATACTTGTAAGGGCCGCGGTCGAACGCGACCTTGCTGACGCCGGCCTGCTTCGCGCGCTCGGCGAGCACCTCGCCGACCTTGGCCGCGACGTCGGTCTTGTTCTTGCCCTCGGTCTGACCCTTGAGGTCCTTCTCGAGCGACGACGCGGCGCACAGCGTGTGCCCCTTGAGGTCGTCGATGATCTGGACCGAGATGTTCGTCAGGCTGCGGCACACCGAGAGGCGCGGGTGGTCCGTACGCCGGCGCATGCGCTTGCGCAGCGAGGTCGCCTTGCCGCGACGGGCGGCGTGCTTCTTGCGGGTTACGGAGGAAGTCATTGCGGTTGATCTCTTGTCTATGGCTCGGTTCGTGACACCACCGGTCGGCGTTAGCCGCCCGACGCGAAGGCCTTGCCGGCCTTGCGCTTGATGACCTCGTCGGCGTACTTGATGCCCTTGCCCTTGTAGGGCTCCGGCTTCCGGATCTTGCGGATCTCGGCGGCGACCGCTCCGACCTGCTGCTTGTCGATGCCGCGAATCGTGATGTTGGTCACCGACGGGCACTCGATCGTGACCGTGTCCGGCACCTGGTACTTCACCGGCTTGTTGAAGCCGACCTTGAGCACGAGCGTCTTGCCCTGCAGGTCCGCCTCGAAACCGACGCCGTTGACCTCGAGCTTCTTCTCGTAGCCCTCGGAGACGCCGACCATCATGTTGTGGAGCAGCGCGCGGGTCGTGCCCTGCATCGCGCGCGACCAGCGCTCCCCGTCGGTCGTGCTGACCGTGACGGAGTCGCCGTCGATCGCGACCGCGACTTCCTTGCGCAGGTCGAGCTTGGACTCGCCCTTGCTGCCCTTGACCGAGACCACGCCGTCCGCGACGGCGACGGTCACGCCCTTGGGGACGGCGATGGGCTGCTTGCCGATACGTGACATTGAATGTTCCTCGTGCGTTGCGTTGGGGTCGCCGAACGGCTCAGTCGCCAAAAGAGTCAGTCAACCGTGCAGAGGACCTCGCCACCGACGCGGCGCTCGCGGCACTCGCGGTCGGACAGCACGCCCTGGTTGGTCGAGACCACCGCGATGCCGAGCCCGCCGCGCACTTGCGGCAGGTCCTCGAACTTGCGGTAACGGCGACAGCCCGGCTTGCTGAAGCGCTGGATCGTCGAGATGACGACCTCGCCTTCCGGGCCATACTTGAAGTTGATTCGGATCACCGAGCGGTGACCCTCGGAGTGCACCTCGTAACTGTCGACGAAGCCTTCTCGCTTCATCGCGTCGAGGATCCGGACCTTGAGTTTGCTGCCGGGCACCACGCAATGGTTCGCCCCGCTCATCAGAGCGTTGCGCATGCGCGTGAGCATGTCGGCGATCGGGTCGGTCATCATGGGCCAAGTCTCCTGTCGGTTACCACGAGGCCTTACGGACACCCGGGATCTCACCCTGCAGGGCGAGGTCACGGAAACAGCACCGGCAAATGCCGAACTTGCGGTAGTAGGCCCGCGGGCGCCCACAGAGTTGGCAGCGGTTGTAGCGGCGCGTCGAGAACTTCGCGGGACGCTGCTGCTTCACTTTCAAGCACTTCTTTGCCATGGCTACTTCTTGAACGGCATGCCCAGGTGGGTCAGCAGCGCGAGGCCTTCCTTGTCGGTCGGTGCGCTGGTGACGAAGGTGATGTTCATTCCCTGCACGAACTCGACCTTGTCGAGCTGGATCTCAGGGAACACGCTCTGCTCCGACAGTCCCATCGAGTAGTTGCCCTGCCCGTCGAGCTTGGTGGGCAGGCCGCGGAAGTCGCGGATTCGAGGGATGGCGAGCGAGACGAGACGGTCGAGGAACTCCCACATGCGCGAGCCACGCAGCGTGACGGCGACGCCGACCGCATAGCCCTGGCGCAGGCGGAAGCCGGACACCGAGACGCGCGCCTTGCGCACCATCGGCTGCTGGCCCGTGATCGTGACCATGTCCTTGGTGGCGGACTCGAGAGCCTTCTTGTTCTCGACCGCCTTGCCGACGCCCATGTTGACGACGATCTTCTGCAGCTTCGGAACCATCATCGGGTTGGCGTACCCGAAGTCCTTCTTCAGCGCGTCGATCACCTTCTCCCGATAGTGCTGCAGCATGCGCGGCAGCGCCTTCGGGGTCTCCGGTGTTGCTTCGGTAGTGGTCATCGTTACGAATCGAATTTGGTCCCGCACTTCACGCCGACGCGGACCTTCTTGCCGTCGACGATCTCGGTCTTGGTGCGCGTGCCCTTGCCGAGCGACTCGCTGTAGAGCAGCACCTTGCACGCCGGGATCGGGATCTCGACCTGCACCCGACCGCCCTTCGGGTTCTCCTGCGAACGCGCCTGGTGCTTCCAGCGCAGGTTCACGCCGGCGACGATCACCTTGCCGGTGCGCGCGTCGACCTTGAGCACCTCACGCGGCTCGTCGGACTTGTACTGCCCGGAGATGACGACCACCCGGTCGCCCTTCTTCACGTGCAGCTTCTGCTTGGGGGCCTTGCCCTTGATGTCCAGCATCAGACGACCTCCTCGGCGAGCGAAACGATCTTCATGAAGTTGCGATCACGCAGCTCGCGGGCCACCGCGCCGAAGATGCGGGTGCCGCGCGGGTTGTTGTCCTTGTCGATCACGACGAGGGCATTGCGGTCGAACTTGATGTACGAACCGTCCGGCCGGCGAACGGCGTAGGCGGTGCGAACCACGACACCCTTCACGAGGTCGTGCTCCTTCACCTCACCCGCCGGCAGCGCCTTCTTGACGACCGCGACGACGACGTCGCCGACCGACGCGTAGCGCCGGCCACTGCCCCCGAGGACCTTGACACACATGGCGCGCTTGGCGCCGGTGTTGTCGGCCACGTCGAGCATCGACATTTCCTGGATCATCGTAGATTCCTTTCGAGCTTGTGCTGGACGGGAGGGCTAGGCGTCGGCGCGCTCGGCCGCCTGGATGACGCGCACGAGGCGCCAGTTCTTGGTCTTGCTCAGACGCCGGGTCTGCGCGATCTCGACGGTGTCGCCGATCTTCGCCTCGTCCTTCTCGTCGTGGGCGTGCAGCTTGGTGCGGCGCGAGACGAACTTCTCGTAGACCGGGTGCCGAACCTTGCGGTTGACGGCGACGATCACGGTCTTGTTCATCTTGTCGGAGATGACGATGCCGCGCAGGGCGCGCGCGTGCTTGCGACCTTCGGGGGCATCCGCGCCAGCTGGGTTGCTGGCCGGGTTCCCGACAGCTTGGGTGTCTTCGCTCATGATTGCTGGCCTCCGTCGCTCGCGGCTGCGCCGTTCTTGGTGGTGCCACTCTTGGTGCTACCGGCGGCGCGCTCACGCTCGCCGATCACGGTGAGAATGCGCGCGATCGTGCGGCGGATCTCGCGGTTCCGGTTGTTCATCGCGGCAGCCTCGTCCGACCCGCGGAAGCGCAGCTCGAACTGCTCCTTGCGCAGTTCGCTGAGGCGCCCCTGGAGGTCGGCCGTGTCGAGGCCGCGAATCTCGGTCATTGCGTTCTTCATCGCAGTATCTCTCTAGCCGCGACGGCGGCGGACCATCCGGACCTTGACCGGGAGCTTGTGAGCGACGCGGTTGAACGCCTTCTTCGCAACGTCCTCGGTGACGCCGTCCAGCTCGTAGAGGATCATCCCGGGCTTGATCACCGCGGCCCAGTACTCGACGTCGCCCTTGCCGGTGCCCTGACGAGTCTCGGCCGGCTTCTTGCTGATCGACTTGTGCGGGAAGACGCGGATCCAGAGCTTGCCTTCGGGCGCGTTACGTGACGCGGCGATACGCGCGGCCTCGATCGTGCGCGACGGCAGCCAACCCGGCTCGAGCGACTGCAGACCGAACTCGCCGAACGCGACCTCGGTGCCACGTGACGCGACGCCGCGGATGCGACCGCGGTGCTGCTTGCGCCACTTCGTACGCTTGGGCATCAACATGATAGTGCTCCTCGTAGTCTCCTAGGCGGCGGCGGGTTCAGGCTCCGGTCGCGGCCCGGTCGGCAGCGCTCCGGTCGGCAACCTTGACGGGCAGCAGGCCCCGGGTCGTCTCACCCGGACCGTACTCGCCCTTGTAGATCCAGACCTTGCAGCCGAGCGATCCGTACTTGGTTTTCGCCGTGGCAAAGCCGTAGTCCAGCTGCGCGCGCAGCGTGTTGCAGGGCACGCGGCCCTTGCGGAAGATGCCGACGCGCGACATCTCGGCACCCTGCAGACGCCCCGAGACGCGGATCTTGATGCCCTTGGCGCCCGCGGCGATCGACGTCTCCGCGACCTTCTTGAGCGCGCGGCGGTAGTTGATTCGCTTGCCGAGCTGCTCGGCGACCGCCTCGGCGACGAGGCTGGCCTCCATCTCGGGGCGGTGGATCTCGATGATCTTCATCCGCACCGGGCTGCCGGTCAGCTTCTCGAGCTCGTTGCGGAACTCGTCGACCTTGGTGCCCTTCTTGCCGATCAGCACGCCGGGGCGCGCCGTGTGCACGAAGACCGTGATCGTCTCGCCCGCGCCGGCCCGCTCGATCTCCACCTTCGGAATGGCCGCGAACTGCCACTCCTTCTTGATGAAGTTGCGGATCTTCTGGTCCTCGACCAGATTGCGGGAGAAGTCCTTCTTGCTGGCGTACCAGCGCGAACGCCACTGCTCGGTGACGCCGATGCGGAACCCGGTGGGGTGAACCTTCTGTCCCATGATCTATTCCTCGCCCCCACTCGGGGCGTCGGCAACGTCGTCGGCAGCACCCGCGGGCGCCGCAACCGGCTCGGCCGCGCTCGCCTGCGGATCGGCGACGTGAATGTGGATGTGGCAGGTGCGGCGCTTGATCGGCATCGCGCGACCCTGCGGGCCCGGACGCAGGCGCATGCCGCCCGGCAGCGGCGGGCCGTCCTGCGCGAACGTCTTGGAGATCACCAACCGGTTGGCGCGGACGCTCGGGTTCTGCAGCGCGTTGGCGACGGCCGACGCGAGCACCTTGTAGATCGCGCGCGCCGCGCGGTGGCGGTCGTGGCGCAGATCATCGAGGGCCTGGTTGACGGTCCGGCCGCGGATCAGATCGAGCACGCGGCGCGCCTTGAACGCGCTCATACGGGCCCGACGGTGAACTGCTCGCGTTTCGAACATTACTTGTCCTTCTTCGAGTGGCCGCGGAACGTGCGGGTCGGGGCGAACTCGCCGAGCCGGTGCCCGACCATGTCCTCGGTGACATAGACCTTGATGAACGCGCGGCCGTTGTGCACGTCGAACGTGTGCCCGACGAAGTCCGGCAGGACGACGCTCGCGCGCGACCACGTCTTCATGGGCTGGCGCGTGTTCTTGGCGTTCTGGGCCTCGACCTTCTTGAGCAAGCTCGGGTGGACGAACGGGCCCTTCTTGATGCTGCGACTCATGATTCCTCAGGAACTCGGTGTTCGTTGCCTCAGGGCCTACTTGCCAACCGCCATGTGCTTGCCCGGCGGTCGACGCCGCAGGATCAGGTCACTGCTCTTGGCCTTCTTCTTGCGCGTGCGGACACCCTTCGTGAGCTTGCCCTGCGGCGAGCACGGGTGGCGACCACCGCCGGTGCGACCTTCACCACCGCCCATCGGGTGGGCGACGGGGTTCATCGCCGTGCCGCGAACGATCGGGCGACGACGCTTGTGGCGCATGCGGCCGGCCTTGCCCCACCGCACGTTCTGGTGGTCCTTGTTGCCGATCTCGCCGATCGTCGCGCGGCACCGGGCCTCGACCTTGCGGGTCTCACCCGACGGCATGATCAGCGTCGCGTAGGCGCCGTCGCGGGCGAGCAGCTGGCACTTGTTGCCCGCCGACCGCGCGATCTGGCCACCCTTGCCGGGCTTGAGCTCGACGTTGTGAACCTCGAGGCCGATCGGGATCGACGACAGCGGCATGCAGTTGCCGACCTCGGGCTCGCAGGTCTGCCCGGACATCACCGTCATGCCGACCGCGAGCCCCTTGGGCGCGAGCATGTAGCGCTTCTCGCCGTCCGCGTAGAACAGCAGCGCGATGTCGGCCGTGCGGTTGGGGTCGTACTCGATCGCGGCGACGCGCGCGGGCACGCCGTCCTTGTCGCGTCGGAAGTCGACCTTGCGGTACATCTTGCGGGCGCCGCCACCGCGGTGCCGGATCGTGATGTGACCATGCGCGTTGCGACCCGCCTTGTGGGTCAGCCGCTCCGTGAGCGACTTCTCGCGGCGCTTGCCCTTCGTCAGGTGGCTGAAGTCCAGCACCGACGAGTTGCGTCGGCCGGCGGACGTTGGCTTGTAGACCTTGACTGGCATCAGTTCTCCGTGTGTTTGGCCCGTATCTGGTAGCGCTGCCGGCGCGCTACGCGACCTCGATGGCGTCGCCTTCGTGCAGAGTCACGATGGCCTTCTTCCAGGGGCGCGAGAGGCCCGGACGGCCGAACATGCGCTTCCGCTTGCTCGGCATACGAACGATGTTGACCGCCTTGACGCGCACGCCGAACAGCACCTCGACCGCCTTGCGAACCTCGACCTTGTTGGTGTCGGGGTCGACGGCGAACGCGTACTGGTTGCGCAGCTCCTGCTGCATCGTCGTCTTCTCGGTGACGAGCGGCTTCTTCAGCACGCTGTAGTACTGCTGCGGGTTGGCTTCGGTTGCTTTGCTGTCGTTGGCCATGCTCAGCTCTCCTTCGTGCCGGCGGCAGCGCGTTCTTTGATCTTGCCCGTCGCGAACTTCTTCTCGACGGCTTCGTACGCGTCCGGGGTCAGGACCAGGTAACGGCGCAGCAGCACCTGGCGGGCGTTGAGGTCGTCGACCGTGCAGACGTCGACGAGCGGGACGTTGCGCAGCGACAGGACCAGGTTGCGGTCGAGACCGGCCGTGACGACCGTCGCGCTGCGGCCCATGCCGAGGCTCTCGAGCACCGCGTGAGCGGTCTTGGTGCTCGGCTTGTCGGTCGGCCAACCGTTGGCCATCGCGACCTCGCCGTCCTGGAACTTGGAGAACACCGCGTTGCGCAGCGCCGCGCGCCGCGCCTTCTTCGGCATCGAGTAGTGATGCTCGCGCGGCTCCGGCGGGTGGATGCGGCCACCGCCGCGCCAGATCGGCGACTTGGTCGTGCCCATGCGGGCGCGGCCGGTGTGCTTCTGGCGCCACAGCTTGTTGTTGGGCCCCCGCACCATCGAGCGCGTCTTGGCGCGCACCGTGCCCTGGCGCAGGTTGTTCTCGTACATCACGACGGCGTCCTTGAGCGTGCGCCCGAGGACCTTGCCGCCGAAGTTGTCGGCGTCGACCTCCTTGGAGGTCACGTTGCCGCCGTCGAATACCTTGATCTCGACCATGGTGTTCTCCTCGTTCCCCGCGCCTAACAGGCCTTGATGCGGATGTCGACGCCGGCCGGCATGTTGAGCTTGCTCAGCGCGTCGACCGTCTTGGTGGTCGGCTCCGAGATGTAGATCAACCGCTTGTGCGTCCGGATCTCGAACTGCTCGCGACTCTTCTTGTCGACGTGCGGCGAGCGCAGAACCGTGTAGCGCTCCACGCGGGTCGGCAACGGCACCGGACCGGCGACGCGCGCGCCCGTGCGCTTGCTGGTCTCGACGATGTCGAGGGCCGACTGGTCGAGGGCCTCGTAGTCGTAGGCCTCCATTCGGATCTGGATTCGCTCTTGCATTGCAAATGACTGGCCCGCTCGAACCAGCCTTGGGGAAAAAATGTCGGTCGGAGCAGCCCGGGGGAACGATCCACGACGGATCGAGGGGAAGCGAGCGTTTCGCGGCCTAAGCGCCGTCACGGCAAGGGGTTACACCGTCGAGTGTGCTCCCTGGAGCGATGGCGGGCGCGAGATGGTAGCGATGGGATGTGGCGGCGTCAAGGATCGTAGCCGCGCATTCCCAGTCCATCCCGCCACTTCCAGAGACTGATGTCCTGGGTGTGGATTCGCGGATCCGGCGACGCCGAACACGAGTGCTCCGCCCGTGTTTCGAAGACGCGCTGGGCGCGCGCCGCCGACAACGGTGGCGACGGCCGGCCACTCTAGCACAAGTCATTTGCAAGAAGCTGGTTACCGGATATCGGCAACACCCAGGACATCAGCTCGCCTGGAAGCCCGCGGGGCGCAGCCAGGCCTGGCCGCGGCCCTTGGTGATCGAGCGCAACCGCGTCACGTAGCCGAGCATCCGCGAGAGCGGGGCCCGCCCGACGATCCGTGCCCCGAGGCTGCCGCTGACCACACTGCTCACGTCGGCGCCGCGCGAACCGAGGTCGGCGAGCACCGCCGCGCAGCCGTCCTCGGGGCAGGTGACCTCGAGTTGCACGACCGGCTCGAGCTCGACGAGGCCGGCGCGTTCGACCGCGAGCGTGAGCGCGCGGGTCGCGGCCTGTTCGATCAGGCCTTCGAGGAACTCGGCCGCCGCCCCGGCGGGCGGGTCGATCGTCAGGGCGCAGAGTTCGACGTCGGCGTCGACGAGGCTGCCGGCGCGCAGCCCCGAGAGCGCGCGCGAACGCAGCTCGGCGAGGGCGAAGCGCTCGACGATCGCGAGCTCCTTGCCGCGCTCGCCGGCGTCGGCCGTGACCGAACTGCGAACGACGGCCGCGCCCTCCGCTGCCGAACGTTCACCGCCCGCAACGGAGCTGGGCTCGGCCGAGAGCGGCGCGGCCGGCAGCGGCGCGACGCGCACCTCGCACCGCACGGCGCGCAGCGCCTCCGCGACGGTCGCGCGGATCTCGACCTCCCCCACGGCTGCGCTCGCGACGGTCTCGCGCCGCTCGACGCGCGGCTTGCCGACGTCGAACGCGAAGTCGACGCGGCCGCGCACGACCTCGGCCACGATCTCGAGGTGCAGCTCGCCCATGCCGCGCACGTTCACCTCGCCGTGGCTGAGCTCGGCCTCGAGCGTCGGGTCGTCGCCCGCGAGATCGCGCAGCGCCTCGAACAGCCGCGGGCCGTTCTCGCTGTGGTCCGGCTCGAACGTGACGGCGAGCACCGGCGGCGGGAACTCGGGCACGGGCAGCGCGAGCGGGTGCCCCGTCGCGCACAGCGAATCACCGGTCATCAGGTCGAAATCGCCGGGCACGACGACGATCTCGCCCGGCGCGACGGCGGGCAGCACGCGGTGGCGATCGCCGTGCATCATCCAGAGCTCATCGACGGCGATGGCGGTGCCGGTGCGCACGTTCGTCAGCGTGTCGCCCGCCGTGAGCTGGCCGCGCACGAGGCGAACGAAGTTCCAGATCGCCTCGTCGTGCTGCACCTTGAAGACGAGGCCGCACGCCGGCGCCGTCGGATCACCCGCGCGCTCGGCGCCCCAGATGCCCGTGCGCTCGACGTCGCCGTGCGACGGCAGCAGGTCGACGATCGCATCGAGCAGCCAGTCGACGCCGCGGTTCCACAGCGCCGCGCCCGCGAGCACGGGCGTGAACGCGCGCCGGATCGCGCCGCGTCGCAGCACCGCGACGAGGCGATCGGGCGGCACGGTGCGGCCGGCCACGACGTCGTCCATCACCGCCCCGTCGAGGTCCGCGGCGATCTCGACGAGCTTGTCGTTCGCCGCCACGAGCTGGGCCTTGAGGCCGGGAACGATCGCCGGATCCGGCGCGCCCTCGAACCACTGCACGGCGCCCGTGACGGCGTGGCCGAGCCCGGCGAACTCGCCGTCACCGTCCCGCAGCGGCACGACGACGGCAGCCGGGCGGCAGTCGAACTTCTCGCGCAGGTGCGTCATCGCCTGCTCGAACGACGCGCCGACCCGGTCGAGCTTGTTCACGAACGCGATGCGCGGCAACCGGCGGTTCTCGGCCTGACGCCAGACGGTCTCCGTCTGTGACTGCACGCCGCGCACACCGTCGACGATGACGACGACGCCGTCGAGCACGTGCAGACAGCGCTCGACCTCGGCGACGAAGTCCACGTGACCCGGCGTGTCAACGACCTGCAGCGTGCAGCCGCTCCAGTTCACGCGCGTCGCGGCCGCCGTGATCGAGATGCCGCGGCTGCGCTCGGCCGGCATCCAGTCCATCGCGGACGTGCCGTCGTCGACGCTGCCGACGTGGCTCTGCTCACCCGCATCGTGCAGGATGCGCTCGGTCAGCGTCGTCTTGCCCGCATCGATGTGCGCGACGATCCCGAACGTGCGCAGTCGATCCATGGCGTGAGCGACGTTAGCCGCCGGCCCTGCCAGTCGCTACCCGTACGGAACCTGGTTCAAACCGCAAGGCTGCCACGCGAGCGCCGCCGAAGGCGGCTCTCGCGTGGCAGCCTTGCGGTTTGAACCAGGTTCCGTACGGGTCAGACGGGCTGGCGCATCTGGCCGCCGCCGCCCTGCGTGATGCCGCGCATCTGCATCTTGAGTTCGTCGGGGTTGTCCGACGAGCTCAGCGCGTCCTCGAGGCTGATGTTGCCGGCCTGGAACAGACGGATCAGCGACTGGTTGAACGTCATCGTGCCGTAGTAGCTGCCTTCCTGCAGCGCCTTCGGCAGCATGCGGGTGCTGCCCTGTTCGAGCAGTTCGCGCACGGTCGGCGTGTTGATCAGCATCTCGACGGCCGGCACCATCGACGTGCCGTCCTTGTTCTTCACGAGACGCAGCGAGCAGACGCCCGCGAGGTTGAGCGCGAGCTGCAGACGCACGAGCTCGTGCTGGTGCGGCGGGAAGAACGAGATGATGCGTTCGACGGTTTGTACGGCGTTGACCGTGTGCAGCGTCGAGAACACGAGGTGGCCCGTCTCGGCCGCGGAGATCGCCGCGGCGACGGTCTCGGCGTCGCGCATCTCACCGATGAGGATGACGTCCGGCGACTGACGCATGGCCTGGCGCAGCGCCTGGCCGAAGCTCTGCACGTCGGGACCGATCTCGCGCTGGTTCACGATCGAGCGCTTGTCCTCGAACCGGAACTCGATCGGGTCCTCGATCGTGATGATGTGCTTGTTCATCGTCCGGTTGACGAACTCGAGCATCGAGGCCAGCGTCGTCGACTTGCCGGAGCCCGCGACGCCCGTGGCGAGCACGAGGCCGCGCTTGAGCGACGACAGCCGCTTCAGCGGGTCGACCGGCAGGTTGAGGTCCTTGAACGACGGAATCTCGTTCTTGATCGCGCGCAGGACGAAGCCGATCTCGCCGCACTGGTGGAACGCGTTGCAGCGGAAGCGCCCGACGCCCGGCACGACGACCGCGGTGTCGCTCGCGCCCGTGCGCTCGAACTCCTCGCGGTTGTGCTCGCTCGTCAGCACCTCGTCGGCGAACGCGCGCATGAGCTCCGGCGGCAGCGGCTGGTCGCCGAGGAAGCGGATGACGCCCGCGACGCGAACGGCCGGGCAGCCGTGCGTCTTGAGGACGAGGTCCGACGCGTTCTCCTTGACCATGATGCGCAGGAAATCGCGCAGCTTGGGCAGGCGAGAGGTGGTCGACGTCGGATTCTTGCCTTGCGTGCTCAATGCGGTTCCCTCCGGAGTTCACGCTGGTATCGGCATTCCTCGGCGTGGACCGGAGCGGGTCGTCGCAGGCTCGGGCACGGGGTGCCGAACCGCCCACGGCATCGGGCGATCGCGCGGCGCGTGATCTGCTGATCAGCCGCCGTCGACGGCCCCGCCGGCGGCCGCCCCACCATCGGCAACCGCACCGGCATCCGGCTCGAGCTGCGCCAGCGTCACCGTGATCGCCCGCAGCAACTCCGGCAACCCCTGACCCGTCGCGCTCGAGATCGGCAGCACGGGTTGCTTGATGGCCGTCGCGAGCGCCTGCGCCCGCTGCCGCGCGGCGTCGTCCTCGATCTTGGTCGCCACGACGATGCTCGGGCGCGCGGCCAGGTCCTTGGAGTGCCCCGCGAGCTCCTGGCGCACGACGCGCCACGCCTCGGCCGGTTCGTCGTGCGGCAGGTCGCTGCAATCGATGAGGTGCAGCAGCAGCCGGGTCCGGTCGATGTGCTTGAGGAACTTGTCGCCGAGCCCCTTGCCGGCGCTCGCGCCCTCGATGAGCCCCGGGATGTCCGCGACGACGAACGTCGTGTCGCCCGCCCCCTGCGCGATGCCGAGCATCGGCTCGAGCGTCGTGAACGGATACGACGCGATCTTCGGCCGCGCCTTCGTGATCGCCGAGACCAGCGTCGACTTGCCCGCGTTGGGCAACCCGAGCAGCCCGACGTCGGCGATGAGCTTGAGCGAGAAGCGGACGTAGCGCTCTTCGCCGGGCTTGCCGCGCTCGTACTGCCGCGGCGTCCGGTTGGTCGCGCTCTTGAAGCGGGTATTGCCCCGGCCACCGTGACCGCCACGAACGACGACCCACGGCTCATCCGCCTGCTTGAGGTCGCGCAGCACGTGGCCGCGCTCCGCGTCGAGCACCACCGTGCCGACGGGCACCTCGATCACGAGGTCGTCGCCGGCCTTGCCGTAGCAATCGGACGGCCCGCCCTGCACGCCGTTCTTCGCGCCGAGAACGCGCTGCCCCGTCAGGTGGTAGAGCGTGTTCTTGTGCGTCGTCGGCAGCAGCACGACATCGCCGCCCTTGCCGCCGTCACCGCCATCGGGCCCGCCCTTGAGCGTGTTCTTGTCGCGCAAGAACGAGACGCAGCCATCGCCGCCCTTCCCGGCGCGGAGCGTGACTTCGAGTTCGTCGACGAACATGGCGCAGCCCTCAGCGACGACGAGCCCAGCGACGAGACCGACTCGCCTCCGTCAGCCGGGCGTCCGTTTGCGTATCAGCCAGGCGTCAGTTCGCGGCCGGCGCGTCGATGTGGACGCGGCCGTTGCTCTGGAAGCGAACGACGCCTTCGGCGACCGCGAACAGCGTGTCATCCTTGGCGCGCCGCACGTGGCGACCCGGGTGGAACTTGGTGCCGCACTGCCGAACGATGATCGAGCCGGCCTTCACGCGCTCACCACCGTAGGCCTTGATGCCGCGGTACTGCGCGTTGCTGTCGCGGCCGTTGCTCGTCGAGCCCTGTCCCTTCTTGTGTGCCATGGTTGGTTACCGCCTCAGGCGTTGATCGCCTCGATCTGGACCTCGGTGTACTTCGCGCGGAAACCCGTGCGCTTCTTGCTGTCCTTGCGCCGGCGGAACTTGCCGATGTAGATCTTGGGTCCCTTGCACTGGCGCACGACCTTGCCGGCGACCGAAGCGCCGTCGACGTGCGGGGTTCCGACCTTGCCGTCGCCCTCGCCGCCGACGCAGCAGACCTTGTCGAAGGTCACGCTCGCGCCCTCTTCGGCATCGCTGCGATAGTGGATCCGGATGCGGTCACCGGGCTGGACCCGGTACTGCTGGTTGCGATCGTCGATGACGGCGTACATTGCGATAGTCGCGGCGGGGATGGCGTGGGTTCGGTCCGCACGGCCCAGGGGCCGGCGCGGAAAAACGGGCGAGGGAGAGTAGCCGGGGCGGTCCGGGTGTCAAGCGCAACGATCCCCGGACCCGAAACGGCCCGCGGCCGCCCACCGGCCCGGCGGAACCGGATTTCGGTGCCCGCCGGCCCGCTCGCCCGCGTAGCGCGTCCCGTGGCCAAGAACCCGCGTCTGCTCGCCGCCCTGCCCCTCCTCGGCGTGCTCTGCGCCCCCGTCGCGGCACAGGTCGCTCTCCCGGCCTGGTTGCCGAGCAGCCCGTTCCCGGCCTGGGGCCAGAGCGCGGCCGGAACCGTGATCCAGCTCGCGTATCAACCGAGCCTCGGCCCGCTCGGCAACGGCGCGGCGTTCGAGCAGCTCGCCGAGAACCTGGCGCCCGGCACGACGCTCGAGCTCGGTCCGGGCACGTGGTCGGTGAGCAACCGCTTCGACCTGTCGATCCAGGGCTCCGCGAATCAGCCCGTGCGGATCGTCGCCGCCGATCCGAACGACCGGCCGGTGATCACGCGCCCGAGCGCGAGCCAGAACTGCCTCAACATCGGGAGCAACGGCCGCTCACGCTATCTCGTGCTGCAGAACCTCGAGTTCACGGGCGGCAGCGACCTGATCCGGATCTACGACGGTTCGTTCACCTGGATCGACGGCTGCTATCTGCACGACGGCAACGGCCTCGGCATCGCCGTGCAGACGATCTCGTGCAGTCACCTGTACCTGACGCGGAACGAGATCACGCGGCCGGGGCCGGGCACGCCCAACGAAGGCATCTACCTCGGCGGCACCTCCGGCAGCCTCGTCGTGACCGACTCGGTGATCGCGTTCAATCACGTGCACGGCACGCGCTCCGCGAGTGCCGGGCAGGGCGACGGCATCGAGGTCAAGCCGGGTTCGACGCGCAACTGGATCCACAACAACCGGGTGCACGACTGCCAGAACCCGTGCATCCTCGTCTACGGCACGGGCGGCGTGGACGAGAACGTGGTGTCGGCCAACCTGTGCTACGACAGCGACGACGCCGTGCTGCAGGTGCAGGGCGACGCGCTCGTGCTCAACAACATCGCGCTCGGCGGCAGCGCCGCGTTCCAGAGCCACGACCATCAGGGCACGAGCCAGCGGCTGCAGCTCGTGCACAACACGTTCGTCAGCGTCGGGCGCGCGGCGACGCTCGCGCGCTGGGGCAATCGGCCGGGCATGGTGCTCTGCAACAACGTGCTCTACTCGCTGACCGACTACGCCGTGTGGTTCGGGATCGGTGACCAGGGCGTCGTTGCGAGCGGCAACGTCATCTTCGGCGCGAGCAATCCCGTGCACACCGCGGACGCGTATCAGTTCGGCCAGGGCCTCGGCGATCTCGAGAACGTCGACCTCGTGACGTTCGCCGCGGACGCGCGCCCGCGCGCCGGCCACGCGATCGACAACCGCGGCGATCCGGCGTTCGCGCTGCCGTTCGACCAGCTGGGAACACCGCGCCCCCTCCCCGTCGATCCGGGCGCGCTCGCGAACGCCACCACACTCACGAGCGACATCGCGAGCGTGCCCGTCACGAGCGGCGGCCGCCAGCAGCTCACGTTCCGCCTCGGGCCGGACTCGGCGGGCGCGAGCTACGCGTTCGGCCTCGCCACGGCCACGACGACGCACGGCATCACCGCGGCGGGCATCACCCTGCCCGTGACCGTCGACCCGCTCTTCCTGCTGACCGTGACCGGCGGCCTGCCGGGCACGATGCGACAGGGTGCCGGCATCCTCGACGGCAGCGGCACGGGCCGCTGCACGATCGCGGTCCCGCCGCTGCCCCCGGGCTTCGCCGGGATCACGCTGCACCCCGTCGCGATCGCGCTGCGCCAGGGAATCGTCACCCACGTCAGCAACGCCGTCGATCTCCGCCTGCAGTGATGGCGGTACCGAACCCGTTTCGAATCCGCCACCGGCAACTCGGCGGCAACGCGGCTTGGAAGCGGGGTTGCGCTGGCGGCGCGGTGGCGGATTCGAAACGCCGGGTGGCCCTGGGGGTCTCCCCCCAGGGCTCCCACAGATCCGGACGTGCGCGGCTAACGCATCCGGCTCGTCAGCGACAAGGGTGAACCGCCCCGGGTTTCTCGGAGGCTCCCAGACGTGAGAGGATGTAGCGATGGGAGCAATGAAGTTTCCGGCCGAGGTCCGCGAGAGGGCTGTCCGGATGGTGCTGGAGCACAGCGACGAGCACGGCTCGGAATGGGCGGCGATCTGCTCGACGGCAGAGAAGTTCGGCTGCGCGCCAGAGACGCTGCGCAAGTGGGTTCGGCAGAGCCAGCGTGATATCGGCGATCGGCCCGGGCTGACGACGGCCGAGCGAGACCGTCTCAAGGAGTTGGAGCGCGAGAATCGCGACCTGAAGCGGGCGAATGAGATCCTGCGGAAGGCGTCGGCTTTTTTCGCGCAGGCGGAGCTCGACCGCAAACCAAGGTGATGGTGGCCTTCATCGACGAGCACCGAGCCGAGCACGGGGTCGAGCCGATCTGCAGCCAGTTGCCGATCGCCCCGTCGACGTACTTCGCGTGCAAAGCCGTGGAGCGAGATCCTGACAGGCGAAGCTCTCGGGCGAAACGCGATGCCGAGTTGGTCCCGGAGATTCAGCGTGTCTACGACGAGAATCACTGCGTCTACGGCGCGCGCAAGATCTGGCGGCAACTCCATCGTGATTGCGTTTCTGTCGCTCGCTGCACGGTGGAGCGCCTCATGCGCGAGATCGGCGTACAGGGCGCGGTTCGCGGTCGGAAGTTCAGGACGACCGTCCCGGACGAGACGGCAAGTCGACCGTTGGACTTGGTCCAACGCGAGTTCACAGCGTCGCGCCCCAACCAGCTCTGGGTCGCCGACATCACGTACGTCTCGACCTGGTCGGGCTTCGCATTCACGGCGTTCGTCATCGACGTGTTCTCCCGCTTCATTGCTGGGTGGCGCGTGTCGAGTTCCCTCGCCACAGACCTGCCGCTCGATGCGCTCGAGCAGGCATTGCACGCCCGGCCTGACCGGCAAGGGCTCGTTCACCACAGCGACCGAGGCTGTCAGTACGTGTCGATCAGGTACGCGGACCGCCTCGTCGAAGCCGGCATCGAGCCGTCCGTCGGAAGTGTCGGTGACTCGTACGACAACGCGCTCGCCGAGACGATCATCGGTCTCTACAAGACCGAGGTCATCCAGCAGCGTCGCCCCAGGAAGGGCGTCGAGGACGTCGAGTTCGCGACCCTGAACTGGGTCGACTGGTTCAACAATCGGAGGCTGCTCGAGCCCCTTGGGCACATCCCGCCTTCGGAGTTCGAGAGCAACTACTACAATCAACAACGAGCTGCTGCCGCGGTGGTGGCACTCAACTAACCGAGCCTCCGGAGAACCCGGGGCGGTTCAGGGCTCGCTGCGTAGACCGACCGGGTCAGCCGGGGCGGAGGAAGCGGGTATGCACGCAGCAGTTGCTCGAAGCGGGCCCACGACATGTAGGCCGCCCGCGAGCGCCGGCTCAGCCACCGATGCCAGATGCGACGGGCCTCGTACCATACGCGACGTAACGCAGCAGAGTTGCCGGTCACGCCGAAGTAGAGGTAGTGCCCCCGTAGCTTCGAGCACAGGGTGGAGTACTGGACGCGGACCTTGTCGTGCCGATTGCGACGGCACCAATCCCGTAGCCCAGTCAGGGTACGGGTCACGACGTGTCGTGTGGTGCGCCGCTGCACGGTCCATCGGCCGCGCCGGGAGCGTGACCAGTGATGGGTGAAGCCCAGGAAGTCGAAAGTGCCGCTCCCCGCCGCGCCGTCTTCGGGCGGTTGGAAGCGGACTAACCGGGTCTTGTCCGGATGCAGTGTGAGGCCGAAGCGCCCGAGCCTTTGGGCCAGGATCGACGACATCGCACGTGCATCGGCTTCGACGGCAAACAGGATCACGAAGTCGTCCGCATAGCGGACCAACTCCGCGCGACCGGCAAGCCTCGGCTTGACTTCCTCGACAAACCAACGGTCCAGCACTGCGTGCAAATAGATGTTCGCCAGCAGCGGCGAAATCACGCCTCCTTGTGGGGTGCCTTTGCGAGAGCGATGCAGCGCACCGTCCTCCTGCACCCCCGCCTTCAGCCACTTGTCGATCAGTCGACGGAACACTCCGTCGCGCACCCGCTGGTCGAGGATCGCTCGCAGATGGGTCGGCTCCAGGTTGTCGAAGAAACCTTGGATGTCGACTTCCAACAGCCAGCCGCCACCCATCGACATCGCATGCTTCCAAAGCGATTCCAGTGCCGTGTGCGGCGAGCGACCGGGACGGAAGCCGTGCGAGCAGTCCAAGAAGTCCTGCTCATATACCGCCTCCATCACTTGCGTCACCGCCCGCTGCAAGACCTTGTCCTCCAGCGTCGGCACTCCGATTGGACGCGTGCCACCCTTCCCTTTCGGGATGTGCACGCGCCGGACCGGTGGTGCGCGATAGCGCCCTGACTTCGCGCGTTCGTGCAGGTCCGCGAGGTTGCCCTCGAGATCCTGCTCGTAGTCGCGAGCCGTGACGCCGTCGACACCAGGAGCTTTGGACTTCTGCGTGCGGCGATACGCCTCCCGCAGAAGCGCGATGTCCATGTGGTGTGCCAGTGTGGTCAGGACCAGGTCTGGTCGCTGCCTCGCCAGCTCCGCTACCCGCCGGAGTTTCGTGGAGACCTGCTCGGAGCCCGTCGTCTCCGTGGTCGGTCCGTCCAGCGGTTCCTTGTCGCCGGTGACGCCCTTCCCTCCGCCGGGTCCCCGTGGGGCGGGTTCCCCGGACTCTTTGGTACTATGACGCACTCCGACTCCCTCGTTGGCGTCCCGCGTCGCTTCGTTTCCTTCGCTCGGCGGTACCGGCCGTGTGTCCGGATTCCTTGACGGCACCGACGCGGACACGACGTCGCGGCCCTGGAGAGTTGGTTTCCGGGCCCCAGCCGGAGTTGACGATCGGACCAATCGAGGGGATCCCAGGTTCCTGGGGAGTCCGATGGATGCGTGCGGTCGTTCTCAGGACCCCGGAGAGACTTCCGGGCCAAGCCGGTTGCGGCCCTTCCATGTTGCCTTCCGATGAACCCACCACGTCGGCTCTCTCGCTGTCGGTACTTTCGGGGCTCAGTCGCGCCGCCCACATCCTCGCTGTCTACGCTTCGCAGCGGCGGTTACCCGGTCGCCACGCAAGACTCGCTTCCGGCTGGTGGCTAGCCTTCGCCGGGCGGGTTTCGTCACCCGCGGGACTCCAATACGGGGTTCTCATTCCTGTCAGGTCATGATTTCTCCCGTCCAGGCTTCGCCTGGCGCAAGGGTTCGGTACCGCCATCAGTAGTCGCCGACCGTGCCCAGCACCGGGGCGCTCAGCGCGAGCGAGTACGGGTTGACGTTCGGCACGAACGCGCCGCCCTGGGCGTAGATCGGCAGGCCGATGAACGACGGGTCACTCGGGATCGTCAGGCTGTAGGCCGGATCGGGCAGCGGCATCAGCAGCAGCACGGTCGCGGCGCCGCCCGTGTGCAGCACGCAGCCCGGCGCATTGGGGCCGAGAGTGAACTGCGTCGACACCAGGTCGACCTGCACGAAGCCGAGCGCCGCGTTCGCCGGCACGCCCGTGAGCGACAGCTCCCACTTGCGACACAGCACCGGGCGCGTGCGCGGCACGAGGGTCAGCCCGTTGCAGCCGCTGCCGAACGTCGAGTTCTCCGCGACGGTCACGGCCGGCTCGTCCGTGAGGTAGAGCAGCGTGAAACGCGCGTCCGTCAGGCTGCCGGCCGCGTCCATCGTCCGCACGACGACCCCGGTGCCGCCGCTCGGACCCGCCCACCACGAGTCGATGCTCGCGAACGTGTCGTCGTTGCCGTGGCCGGTCACGATCGCGATGCTGCTGTCGCTGCCCTTGAGGTCGGGCAACCACACCTGATACGAACCGGTGCCGAGCCTGAAGATCTCCTCGCCGCCACTCGGGCCACCGGTCGGGCCGAGGGTCCCGTTGCTGTCCGTGTAGGCCGCGTGCGGCGTGTAGTTCTGCAGCGTCGGGAAGTTGGCCCACACGTGCGCTCCCGAGCCGTCCTCGCGCGGGATCGGCGCGGCCGTCTCGGTGTAGCTCACGATGAACTCGTGGTCCTCGAGCGCGCCGGTGATGTCACGCGTCTGCACGTTCACGACGAGGTCCGGCCCGGACGCCCCCCACGAGACGACCTTGGCGCGCTTCAGGCCGGCGCCGTACGCCGACACCTGGACGTTGCCGCGCTCCGCACCTTGGGGCGCGAGCCCGTAGAAGACGGCCTGGTAGTTGCCCTGTGAGATGCGGTTCACGACCGCCCCGCGACCGTCGTTCCAGTGGTAGATCGGATGCATCGGCGTCGACGGCGACGTCGGCTGCGTCGAGAACGCGTACGCGCGTCGGGTGCCCGACTCGCCGCCCTGGCGCCAGAGGATGGTGAACGGCGCGTTGGGTGCCGGCAACCCGTTGGGCCCCCAGGTGTCGACGAAGACCGTCACGTCGGGCGTCGACACGGTGTCGATGTGCCGCACGATGACGGCGTGGCTCCCGTTCAGCGGCGCCACGATCGGCACGCCGCCCGGACGCGGCGCGAGGCCCTCGAACGTGATGGTGTACTCGTGGGCGAAGTTGCCGCGCGTCACGGTGATCGGCTGGCCGGCGCTCGAGTACGAGTACGTCGGGTCGGGCGTGAACGTCGTCCCCTGTCCCGCCGGGTTGATGAACGCCCAGCCGATCGACGGTTTGCTGGCTGGCCGGCTCGAGAGATACAGCAGGTTGAACTGACCGTCGACGAGGTTGCCGCTCTGGTCATGGACGCGCACGACCACGTTCGTGCCGCCGCAGCCGTCGCCGAGCCAGCCGCCGACCGACGCGTAGCGCGACGAAGTGCCGAACGCCGTGACCTGCACAGTCGAGCTCTTGCCCGGGTCGACGTTGGGCAGGTTGACGCGGTAGAAGCCCGTGCTGATGCGACGCACGGTCTCGTCGTCGGGCGGCCCGAAGCGGCCGTTGCTGTCCGTGTAGCTCGCGGACGGCGTGTAGTTGGTCTGCGTCGCGAGGTGGGCCCACACGTGCGCACCCGAACCGTCGTCGGCGGCGAGCGGCGCGGCCGCTTCGTTGTAGCTCACGACGAAGCGATTGTCCGTCGGCTGGCCCAGGGCGTCGAACGTGCGCACTTCCACGTTGACGTCGCTGCCGGCGTGACTCCACTGCGCGACGGTAGCCCACACCGGCGCGCTGCCGTGCGGCGTGACCTGCACGTGGCCGCGTTCCCCGCCGGGGAGGAAGTTCGACAGTCCGGGAAACTTGACGCGGTAGCGCCCGGTCGAGAGCCGCTGGATCGTCGGCGCCCCGCGGTTGCCGTTCCACGCGTAGGCCGCGCTCGGAGTGTAGACCGCGGCCGTCGCATTGTTGGCCCAGCAGTAGGCCTCGCGGCGCGAGTTCGGCCCCTCGTAGCGCCAGTGGATCGTGAACTGCTCGTCGTTCGCCGGCTGCCCGGCAGCGTCGAACAACAGCACCGATGCGACGACGTCACCAGAACTCGTGAGCCAGCTCTTCACGACCGTCGTGTGGTTGCCGCTCACCGGGCTCGCGTGGACACAGCCACCGACGCTCGGCGCGGCGTTGGGAAACGTCACGATGAACTCGTTGTTGCCGATCCCGCGCGCCACGGTGATCGTCTGGCCGTTCGTCAGGTACTGATAGTGCGACAGCGGGGTGAAGGTCTGCCCCTGGCCGGCCGGCACGACCCAGGCCCAGCCGACGACCTGACTCGCCGCTGGCGTGGCGAGCAGCACGCCCGCGAGCAGCGCGAACGCCGCGAGCATCACCCGGGCGCGCGCGATCGAGAAGACTCCGTGGAGATTGCGATTCATGCCCGCCCATGTCGCGGGACCGCCCGCGGCGACGCGTATTTCGACCCTTTCGCGCCGGCGTCTCGCGGCCCAGGGGCTAGGGCAGGATGAACGGTGTTCCGGACAGCCCTCGCCCCACCGGCCGGTGGCGACGAATCCGCCAAGGCCTGGTCCGCGCCACGATCGCGCTGCTCCTGCTGATCGGCGCGAGCTGCGTGATCACGCCGTTCGACGTGCGCGACACGATCCGCTCGTTCGACGAATTCGACCGGCGCGCCGAACTGCAGAACGAACGCGAGCGGCCGCAGCTCGTCGTGCTGCAGCACGGCATGCTGCGATCGTCGCTGTCGTTGTGGCGCCTCGAGGAGGCGCTCGAGGCGCACGGTTACGAGGTGCTCAACACGTCGTACCCGAGCACCGAGCACGGCATCGAGGGTCACAGCGCGAGGCTGCAGGCCGCGATCGACGAACGGCTCGACGGCCGCGACGACGAGCTGCCGGAGATCCACTTCGTCGGGCACTCGCTCGGCGGCCTCGTGATCCGGCATTACCTGGCGCGGCCGGACGCGCGCCCGGCGAGCAGCTGCGTGTTCCTCGGCTCACCGCACCGCGGCGCGCACCTCGCGAGCACCTACCGGGACAGCTGGTTCTTCCAGACGTTCGGCGGCGAGTCGGCGAAGCAGCTCGTGCCGGGCGATCCGATCTACGCCAAGCTGCCGCGGCTCGACGTCGCGCGCATCGGGTGCATGTTCGGCACCGCGCCGCCCGAGGGCTGGTCGACCGCGATCCCCGGCGACGACGACGGCCGCGTCGGAGTCGAAGAAGCGCAGCTACCGGAGCAGACCGACAGCGTCGGCATGCTGCTCGGCCACACGCAACTCGCGCAGGACGACGCCGCGATCGTCCAGGTGCTGCATTTCCTCAAGCACGGGCGCTTCCGCGAGCAACCCGTGTGAACATGCCGCGCGGGCGAGCTACCGCTCGCCGCCGCTCTTCTGATCGCCAGCGGCGCCGGACTTCGCCTCGAGCTTCGCAAGCAGCGAGTCGACGGCGTGGTCCATGGCTTCACCGCGCACGTTCTTGAACCGGATCACGCCCTCTTCGTCGAGGACGTAGATCGTCGGCCAACCGCGCACGTTCCAGCGGGTGGAGATCGGCCCGCTGGTGCTGCCGCCGTTCCAGAACGAACGCCACGTCAGCCCCTTCTCTTCGATGATCTGCTTGATCTTCTCGCGATCGCGATCGGAGTTGACGCCGAGCAGCGCGAAGGGCTTGTCACTGAGACGCTTCACGAGCGACCGCTCGTGTGGGTACATGGCCCGGCACGGGCCTCACCAATCGCCCCAGAAGTCGATCACGACGACCTTGCCGCGGTAGTCGCTGAGCTTCATCGGCACGCCGTCGATGTCTTCGCCGACGATGTCGGGCGCGACCTTGCCGATCGCCAGACGCTGCAGCTCGAAGAGGTTGCCCTCGGCGGCTTCGCCCATCGTGCCGCGGTAGTACTCGACCGCGCGCATCGCATCGTCGGCGAGGATCCGTTCGAAGTACTTCACCGCGCGGCTCTCGAACTCGCTGGCGTCCGCCTCCGCGAGCACGTCCACGGTCTGGCGACCGTAGAAGCCCGCGTACTGCGTCTTCTCCTCGTCGCTGGCGCCGGCCATCCGGTTCGCCAGACCCGCGGCCGACTTGAGGTGCGAGCCGTGGGCGAAGCAGACCTTGGCGAGCATCTCGCCTTCCGCCGCGGCTTCGGCCTTCGTCAGGAACAACCCGACGGCCGGCGCCGGGTTGCGCGACAACGTCAGCATCAGGTCGCCGAGCCGTTCATCGGCGAGGTGATGCTGCGCGAGGACGTCGAGCGCGTTCTCGAGCTCGCTGCCGCTGGCGCGCGCGACGCGCACGACCCAGATCGCCGCCGCGCAGCCGTCATCCGACTGCGGCCGCGCCGCGAGGATCTGCTGCACGCGCGGCAGCCACGTCTTGGCGTCCGGCCGTTCGTTGACGAGCTTCTGCCGCTCCTCCTTCGAAGCGGAACGATACGACTTCATCCACTGCTCACTGGCGGCTTCGTACTCCTTCTCGATCGCCGTCATCGACTCGGCCGCAGCCGGGTCATCCTGCGCGAGCAGGGACGGACAGGCGAGGAGGACAGCGCCGAGCAGCACTTGTGCCACTGGCTTCTGGCGAATCTGCATGCTGTCTCCGGGGGGTTGGGGGGAAGTAACCGATGGTAACCGCGCGCGGACGGCCACGGCGAGTTTCGGTCCCGAAGAACGAACGGCACGCGACAGCTGCCACGGGCCGAAGGCCGGCGACGTGTTGTCCGCCAGGTCGAGGTGCTTGGGCTGGCGCGGCGAGTCTCAGGGGTCGAAGAAGGGCACAGGCAGCAGGAAGAGAATCGTCAGCAGGCCAATCCGACACCAAGCAGCAGCGCCAGCTGAATCACCGCCAATCGTGGCGATGATCGCATCGCCATTCTCTGTGCCGCCCACGGTCTTGATGGGTTCCATGCCGGCACCGCTGGCGCAAGCCGCGCCTGCGAATCCTCCCGTTTCCGCAAACAGGCCGGCGCCTGCGTCGGCGCAGCGAAAGCGTCGCCTCGCTATGAAGCGCCGTCGGGCTCGCAGTAGCCGGGCGGCTTTCTGGCACCTGTGGCCACCATCTCGTTGAAGAGACTCCACGCACGCCTGCGTGCCCTCTCGCTCAGTTTGGCCGCCCGTGAGTCCTCCGCGAGTTCGCGCTGAACGAGTGTGTTCAAGTGGTTGATCCGCAGGCAAGACTCTGCCCATTCACTCAGTTGGTCGACGGAAACTGTGATATCCATGTCGGCGCCAGCCTAACCCTTGGTCGCGGAGTCGGCGGAGTAACGACGCCTGCGTAAACGCCTACTTCCGCAGTCGGAAAAGCTCGTCCCGCTCCATGCAGCCCAGCAACACGATCCGCATCACCGATAGCGCCACCGATCCGACAGCGGCGGCGCGAGCCAATGCAAACGATCGACGGCCGGGAACGTCGTGAGGTCGAGTTGCCAGGTGAGCCTCACCCCGTCGCGCTCGTGTTCGACGGCCGTGATGCAACGACGCCAGCTCAGTCGCCCTTTGCCGATCTCGCCGAGGCCGGGAGGCGCCTCCTCGACCTGGCGCCAGGTGAACGGGCCCTCGATGTCAGCGCGCTCGTCCGGATCGAATCGGGCGCCCGTCTGCCACTTGGTCCACGACTCGCTCGCCGCGACAGCGGCCGATTCGATCGCGAACGTCACATTCGCCCCCACCACACCTGCGATCGGATCGACGCGAACATCCAGCGGCCGGGCCGCACCGTTCGTCAGCGGAACGCCCGGGCAGTCCGGTTCGATCCACAACCAGACCGGAGCCGATCCCTCGTTCGCGCGATCATGCAGCTCAGCAACCCGACTACCGCGCGGAACGTCATCGAGGTCACCCTGCCAGAGTTCGAAGGCCGTCGAACTCACGCGCACGTGCCAGCCCGCGAAGGTCGCCTCGACGACGCCGTCCCTCGACGTCACGTCACGCAGCCCGGAGGCTTCGAGCCCGGCCCGCACCCGGTCGGGTTGGAACCTGCCGCCGACGAACCACCACCAGCGAGCGGCGTCCGTGCCGCGGCGTGCGAACAGCGCGTAGTCGGCGCGCCAGTTGCCGAACCTCGACGCGAGCTCGTACGGCAGCTGCCCCGGCGAGTCCGCGGCCAGTTGCGCAATCAGCAGCTGCGCCGGCGAGAGCACGCCCTGGTCGAGCATGTGCTCGCTCGCATGGCGTTCAATAAGCTGACGCCAGGCCCGCAACACCGGAGTCGAATCGGGGAAAGCCGCGGCGTGGAAGCCACCAACGAACGTCGCGTCGTCCGGCAACCGGGCGAGGCCGTCGTGGAGCGAACCGCTCCCAGACCGCTCGCCGACGAGTCGACGAATCAGCGCGCGAGCGTCATCGGCGAGATCGGGGCCTCCCGGCAGTTGTGCAGAACGACGGATCAGCGCAGCCGCCGCGGCGGCCCGAACGAATGCGTCCCGCTCGCGCTCGCCGCGGCCTTCGTCCACCCCGTACAGGGCCGCCATGTCGCGCAATGCGAACGTAGCCACCGCCGTATCGGAGGCCGCGAGCCAGCAGACCGCGAGCAGGTCCCGCAGTGGATGCGGTTCGAGATGCGTATGGATCCAGCCGTGGCTCCGAACGAGCCGCACACCGAGCCGCTGGAGCCGGAGGTCGGTTTCGGCGATCGCCGCCGCGCCGCCGACGCCGTGGCACAGGAGCGGCACGAGCGCGACGGTCGGCAGGTTCGCGATCGCGTCGAGCCCACTCTCCTCCGACACCAGATCGGGGAACATCGGCTGCCATTCCTCGACGAGCACGCGGCCCTCGCCCGGAATGTGGGCCCGGTACTCCAGCCGCCCGTCCGCGGTCTCCCGCCACGGCAACTCGACGACTTCCTGCGCGGCCACAGCCACGCAGAACCCCGGCCACAGCGCCGCGCCGACCGCGGCGCGCGCTGTGAACCGCGCCCTCATCTCACGCCGTCACCCCGAGTCCGGCCGGGATCGCGACGCGCGCCTCCTGGCCGTCGCCCGTCATGAAGCGGTAGTGCACCACGTCGATCGGGTAGCTCTGTTCGGGCTTGAACGCGATCGACTTGCCGACGGCGTCCTCGAGTTCGAGGATCGCGCGGCGCTTGTGGTTGACGAGGTAGTCGGCGACGGCCGGCGCGACGAACACCTGCAGGATCGAATAACCCTTGAGGTGCAGCAGCGCGCGGGTCTCGCGCAAGACAGACAGCGCCTTGCTCTGCACCGTCCGGGACCAGCCAGCACCCTTGCAGTGCGGGCACTGCATGAACACGGTGCGCTTCAGGCCCGGCCCGACGCGCTGGCGCGTGATTTCGAGCATGCCGAACGGTGAGATCCGACCGACCTTGATGCGCGCGCGGTCGCCGCGCAGCGAGTCGATCATCTTGCGTTCGACGCCGCGGCGGTGCTTCTCCTGCATCATGTCGATGAAGTCGATGATGATCAGGCCGCCGAGGTCGCGCAGCCGCAGCTGGCGCACGATCTCCGGGATCGCCTCGAGGTTGGTCTTGTAGGCCGTGTCGTCGCTGTCGTGCCCGGCCTTGTACTTGCCGGAGTTGACGTCGATCGCGACGAGCGCCTCGGTCTGGTCGATGACGATCGACGCGCCGTTGCTGATGTCGATCTTGGGCTGGTAGAGCTTCTCGACCTCGCTCTCGATGCCGAAGTGATGGAAGAGCGGCGTCGTGACCGTGTGCGACTTGATGCGCTCGCTGAGGTGCGGCATCAGCTTGTCCGCGAAGTCGCGGATGCGCATGAACACGTCCTCGCTGTCGACGACGACGTCGGCGATGTCGCGCGTGAACTGATCGCGCATCGCCTTCAGCACGAGATCGGACTCCTGGTAGAGCAGGGCCGGCGCGCGCGTCACCTGCAGGCGCTGCGCGACGAGCTCCCAGATCTTGTTGAGGTAGTCGCGGTCGCGCTGCAGGTCCTCCTGGCTCTTGTTGATGCCGGCCGTGCGCACGATGAAGCCGATGCCGCCGCTACCGGTTTCGTCGAGCCCCTTGACGATCTTCTTCAGGCGCTTGCGCTCGCGCGCGTCCTCGATCTTGCGGGAGACGCCGCACTTCGGCAGGGACGGCATGAGCACGAGGCAGCGCCCCGGCAACGACACGTAGGTCGTCAGCGTCGGCCCCTTGTTGCCGATGCCCTCCTTGGTGATCTGCACGACGACCTCCTGCCCCTTCTTGAGCAGCTGATCGATCGCGAGCCGCGGCCGGGCCGCGCGCGGCCGGCCGCCGTCGTTGC
Source organism: Planctomycetota bacterium (assembly GCA_965228735.1). Taxonomy (GTDB): domain Bacteria; phylum Planctomycetota; class UBA1135; order UBA1135; family UBA2386; genus JAGQRA01. The sequence goes on along the minus strand of OZ245838.1, from coordinate 6,542,217 downwards.
CGCTCTTCTTGTTGCGACGCCCGCCGCGCCGCGAACGGCCGCCGCCGTCCTTGCTCTTCGGCGCGCCCGACTTCTTGCCGCTCTCCTGGGCCTCCGCCGGAGCCTCGTCCTCGTCGGCGCCGCCGGACCTGGCCTTCTTGCGCTTCTTGCGCGCGCCGCGACGCCGTTCACCGCCCGATTCGCCATCGCCTTCGGCGCTGTCGGCATCGGCGGTGTCGGCAGCGGCGGTGTCGGTATCGGCGCCCGCATCGGCACCGGCATCGGCATCCGCCACGCCCGCGTCACGCACCTCGGCGCCGCCGTCGTTGCTCGCTTCGGCCGCAGCCGCGGCAACCTCGCCGTCGTCCGCCTCGGCCTTCTTGGTCCGCTTGCGGCGCGTGCGCTTCTTGCGCGGCGACGCCTCGCCGTCGCCGTCGGCCTCGGGCTCGCCGGCCGCGGCCGCGAACGGGCGGGTCTCGGGGTCGACCGAATCGTCCGCTTCGCCGCCATCGCCCGCGCCATCCTCGGACCGCGCGGCCATGAGCAGCGGGCGTTCGTCGACGCCGTCACCGAAGCCGAGGTCGTCATCGTCCTCATCGGGTTCGACCTCGAGCGCGTCGTCGGGTTCGACCTCGACGTCGTCGTCTTCGTCCTCCTCGTCGGCCGCGTCACCGTCGGCATCTTCTCCGGCCGACAAGTCCCAGCCGTCGTCGTCGGCATCCGAATCGGCATCGACCGCGCCAGATTCGGCCACACCAGACTCGGGCTCGCGATCGTCGCCAGAGTCGTCGCGAGCAGCGGCGTCGCCAGCCGAGTCGTCGGCCGCGGCACCATCGGCGGCCGGCGCGTCACCGTCCTCGGCGCTCGCCGCAGACGCCGCTTCACCGTCGCCGTCGGCCTCGTCGGCATCACCATCCGCGTCGTCGCCGTCGTCCAGCGCCTGCTGCAGCGACTCGGGCCCGTCCTCGGCGTCGACCCGGGCGCGGCCCTCGATCACGTCCTCGAGCCGAAACTCGGGGCGCCCGTAGGCCGGCAGAACGTCACTGACGTGCAAGAAGCCGTTCACCCGGCCACCGAACGCCACGAACGCGGCGCCGATACTGGGCTCGATGTTGACGACCTTGCCTTTGTAGATGTTGCCTAGATAGGCCTCACGATTGGCCAACTCGACGTGCAGCTCTTGCAGCACGCCGTCCTCCACCACGGCGATCCGGCTTTCTTCCGGATCGATGGCGTTGATGAGCATCCGCTTCAAGGGGAACTTCCTCGGGGTATCGATCGCCCGGACGGGCGATCCCCTGGGACCAGGCGGCGCCGGTGGCAGCCGCAGACTTCGGTTCGACCAGGGAGAACTCGAAACAACCAGGCCCGCGCGCGCTCTCTGGCCCGAACCGCCGGCCGCCGGCGCGCACCCGGAGGTGCGAGTCGGGACCCAGGGCAGTGCGGGGGCGGAGGCGCTCGGAAACCATGGCAAATGCAACGCAGCGCTCGCGCGCGTCGCGGGGGGCGGCGGCGTCGAAGCGCGCCCGACCGCGGCCGGGCGGTTCACCCGGCCCGGGCAGGCGGCCGGATGATACGAAGGAACCCCGGGCGGCTCAATGTCGAGCTGCCGCGGGGTTCCTGGCTGCCGGTGGACTCGGTTCCGGCCAGTTGGCGCGGCGGCTAGTTGTCGCCGCCGAAGATCGCCTCGCGCTCCGACGCGAGCGTCGAGCGGTGGTCACGCGTCTTCTCGCGCAGCACGTCGCTCATCGTCCGCTCGATGTCGTCCGTCGTGCGGATGATCGTCGGCGTGATGAAGACGAGCAGCGTCGACGTCGTCTCCTGACGCGTCGTGTTCTTGAAGAGGTGGCCGAGGATCGGGATGTCGCCGAGGAACGGCAGCTTGGTCTCGCTCTCGGTCTCGTTCTTCGTCTTGAGGCCGCCGAGCACCGCGGTCTGACCACCCGTCAGCAGCACCGTCGTCGCGAGCGTGCTCGAGCTGACGCGCGGCAGGGCGATACGACCCTCTTCCGAGCTGCTCGTGCCGATCGTGAAGACGTCGAAGCCGGGCGGCGCGAGCGTCGTGCTGCCGGTGCCCGAGAGCGCCGTGCGCTTCGGAATGACCTCGAGGATCACCTTGTCGGAGCCGGGCACGATGTGCGGGGTCGCGAGCAGCTGGAAGCCGACGCTCACCGGCGACTCGTCACCCTCTTCGAGCGCGAGCAGCAGACCACCGGCCTGACCCTGCTCGACGCGGGCCTGCGCGTAGCGCACGGCCTCGCCGACGAAGATCGTCGCGGTCTGGTGATCGAGCGCGACGATCTGCGGCGCCTGCACGATCTCGCTGCGCGAGTCGCGCTTCAGGAGGCGCAGCGTCGCGGTGACCTGCGTGAAGTCGAGCGCGCCGAAGATCACGTTCGGGATCGTCAGGCCGGCCGAGCTGTTGAGTCCGTCGGTCGCGAACGGGCCCGTGCCCGTGTCGTTCGCGATGATCTCGTCTTCCCAGCCGCCACTGCCGAGGTCGAACGGCAGGCGCGTCGGCACGGAGCCGAGGCCGATGCTGGCCGCCCAGCCCGAACCACCGGGGCTGATGCCGACGTCGAGGATGTCCTCGTTGCTCGTCGTCACGAAGCGGACGTCGAGGTAGATCTGCGACGGTTCGAGGTCGACCATCGCGATCGTGCGCCGGACGGCCTCGACGACCGGACGCGTGTCGCGGACCACGATGACGTTGGTCTCCTGGACGTACTCCAGGCTGCCGATGTTCGGCGTGATCATCGTCTGCAGCGTGTCGAGCAGCGTGAAGTTGATCTCACCCTGCTGCAGCTGGACGTTGGCCTGCTGGTTGAGGATGTATTCGCTGTCGATGAACGGCACGTAGGTCGACTGCGGGCGCACGAAGCGCAGCTGGATCGGCTCGGTGATGAGGTCCTGCTGGATGTTCGACGCGGGGACGACGCGCAGGATGCCGCGGTCTTCTTCGACGACGACGAAGCCGAGCGTCTTGACGCAGGCGTCGAGCGCGTGGCGCCACGGCACGTTCTTGAGGCGGACCGTGATCTGCCCCTGGACGTCCGGGTTCACGACGATGTTGGCACCCGAGATCTTGGCGATCGTGTCGATCACCTTCTGGATGTCCGTGTTCTCGAACGCGAAGTAGACCGGCGGCGGCTGCTCCACCTTGAGGATGCCGCCCTCGAGCTCACGCACGATGCAGCCACCCTGCTCGGCGACCAGCTCGAGCGCCTGCCGCCAATGAATGTCGGCGAGCTCGATCGTGATCGGCGCCTCGATGCCCGGATCCATGATGATGTTCGCGTTCGTCTTGCGACGAATGCTCGCGACGATCTCACGAAGATCGCGGTCACGAAGCTTGAGGGTCAGCCGGCTGGCGCGGTCGGCCTGCGCCCCGGACGTGATGTCCCCCTGCTGCTGCTCGCCACCCTGTTCCTGTGCCGCGAGCGGCAGGCTCAGAGCCACGCAGCTGGCCAGAGCGGCCAAGATCCCTTTACTCACTGCCTGCATGTCGTTCCTTCCCCACGCGGGGGTGCGTTTCGAGTCCCGCGGAACGGCGCAATTGGGGGCGCCGGCCACGTTCTGTCTTACATCGAGCCACGGGGGGCGGGGGCTTTAACGTTGCCGACGATTCCCCCGCGGCTCGCCCAAATCACATCGTGCGGACCAGCGTGAGCCCGCGGAAGATGAACCAGACCTGCTCCTCTTCGACCATCTTGATGAGCAGCTCTTCGCTCACGTATTCGCCTTCTTCGAAGACCTCGCCGTTGAGCAGCACGCCGGAGCGGCCCGTGCGATCCACGACCACGCCCTGGATCCGCAGATCCATCTGGCGGAAGTCGATCGCGGTGACCGCCTTGCTGTGCAGGGTCTTCGCCTCGACGGCGAGCGAGTGCCGCGGATCACCGGCCGGGACCTGCAGCTGCTCCTCGACGAGTTCGTAGCGCGAGCGCGCGTCGTCGAGGAAGCCGTTCTCGCACTCCTCCTTCATCTGCGCGACGAGCGCCTCGATCTCGGGCAACGGCAGGAACGGGTCCGCCGGACCGTCGATCTTGCCCTGTTCGAAGTCGGCGCGAATGTCCTCGACCGCGCCGGCGACGTCCTTCGACCACTTCATCCGGAACGGCGTGTAGGTGATCTTGCTGTCGTCGGTGTCGATCTCGCCCTGCAGCTCGAGCAGGCCGTCGCGCAGGCCCTTCTCGAGCGCGTACTGCTCGAAGAGCGTCGTGTCGTCGCGGCGGACTCGGCGCAGCATCTCGCGCAGCTTGTCCACCTTGGTGATGTAGCGCTCGAGGATCACGCGCTGCTCGGCCGGCGAGAGACCCTGCATGCCCTCGTCGCCGCGCAGACGCGGATCGACGAAGATGTCACGGCGGCCCTGCTGGCCCTTGTGCTCGTACTTCTCGATGCGGATCGCCTGCATGCGCGCGAAGATCTCCTCGCGCAGCGACTCCTTGAGGTCGTCGTAGTCCTCGATGCGGACTTCCTTCTGCGACTGCGCACCGTTGTAGCGGTAGGTCTGCATCGTCAACTTGATCCGGTGGATCGCGTTGCCGTCGCGGGTCTCCTCGTTCGCCGAGCCCTGGTTGTTGGCCGGCTGGATCGAGAACTCGGAGATGTTGACGAAGCGCTCGTAGTTCTCGATGAGGTTGACGAACCGCATGATCTCCCACAGCGTGCCCGTCAGCTCGTACGAGTACTCGATGAGCGCGAACCGCTTCTTGCCGCCGCCCTTGCTGTTCTTGGGCGTCATCATCGAGCTCTTGCCGCCCGACTGCTGCTCGAAGCGATTGAGCATGCGGACGAACTGCGTGAGGTCCGCGGCGTCCGGCAAGATCTTGACGTACTCGTCGAGGTTCTCGCGCAGGATCACCACTTCCTTCTCGGAGGCGCCGATCTTCACGATCTTGGCTTCCGCGGCGGCGATCTCACCCTTCTTGGTGGTGATGGTCTTCTCGATCGTCTCGATCTCGCCCTGGGCGTAGAAGCCCCCGCCGACGGCACCGGCGCAGATGAGCGCGCCGACACCGCAGATGATCAACATCTGCTTGTTCTGGTTGCTAGCAGCCATTGGTCACCTCACTTCTTCTTGCAACCGCGCGGCGGCAGCTCGATCTTCATCGGGAACTTCAGCGACACGGCCGGCGTGCGGCTGTCGTCGGTCGCCACGCGATACGACGGCGTCGACTTCGTCATGCCCTCGGAGAACGGCGCGACCTCGAGATCGTCGTGGAAGCTCGCCATCCGGGACTTGTCGTCGCCTTGCACCTGACACGGCAGGTTGATCTGGGCGCCGCCCTTCGGGTCCGTCTTGACCTGCATGCGGTCGAACCACGCGAGGTGGCGCTCGTCGTCGCCGTTGTTGTTGACGACGTCGATCAGCTCGTCGAGGAAGCGCGACCAGAGGCGACGCGACTTCCCGATGTCCTGGATCGTCTGCACGCGCTGGGCGTAGTCGCGCTTGTTGGACTCGAGCTGGTCGAAGTAGGCGGCCTTCGACTGCTTGCTGGCCAGCTTGTTCTCGACCGCGGCGAGCGTGCGCTCGGCCTCGGCGAGCTGCCCGAACCAGACGATGCCGAACCAGCCGACCGACGCGCTGACCGCGAGAGCCGAGGCGAACGCGGCGACGAGCACCTTGAGCGCGAGCTTGTTGCCGCGCCGCAGTTCGGCAGGAAGAAGATTGATGCGAATCATGGCAGTAGTCCTCGTCAGCTCCTACGACGTCGCCGCCAGGCCGACGGCCACGGCGAGTTGGGGGGCGAACTGGTTCAGCGCTTCGACGTCGACGTTGTCGGCGCGCACCTTCAGGCCCTCGATCGGGTTCCAGGTCTTGGTCCGCTTCTCGAAGATCTTCTCGAAGCTCTCCTCGAGGAACGGCAGCAGCGCCGAGCCGCCGGTGAGCCAGACCTCCTGGACCTCGCCGTCGAACTGGTTCTCGAAGAAGTCGAATGACAGGTTGATCTCGTTGCCGAGGTCCTCGATGGCCTGCGTCATCGCCTCCTGGACGACGTCGACCTGGTCACCGGCATCGCGCTTCATCTGCTCGGCCTGCGGGCTCTCGATGCCGAGACGGCGGACGATCGCGTTGGTGAAGTCCTGGCCGCCCATGGGCACCTCGCGCGCGAAGCACGAGACGTTGTCGCTCATGATGTTGATGCTCGTCTTGGTCGCGCCGATGTCGACGAGCGCGACCGTGCGACCCGGTTCCTGGATGCCGGGGTTCACGACGTCGCCGAGCTCCCAGGCGTTGCCGAGGGCGAAGCCGTCGACGCCGATCGAGACCGGCTGCAGCCCGAGTTCCATGAGCAGCTGCGCCTGGTCCGCGACGACCGTCTTCTTCGCGGCGATCAGCAGGCACTTCACGTCGGACTCGGGGTTGTCCTCCTCGACCTTCGCGAGCTTCTGCACGTCGAGCTCGACGTCCTCGACGTCGAACGGGATGTACTTGTCGGCGTCGACCCGCACGGCCTGCACCAACTTGTCCTGCGACATGTCGGCGAGCGGCACGTAGCGAAAGATCACGTTCTTGCCGCTCACCGACGTCGCGACGCGCTTGCTGCGGAACTTCGCCGCCCGCATGAGCTCCGCGATGGCGTCGGACCGCCCCGCTTCGTCGCTGACCTCGATCTGGGCGTAGCCCGTGATCACGTAGTCGTATTTGTCGCGAGCAAGCTCGATGGCCTTGATGCAATGACTGCCGATATCCAGACCGACGATGCTCTTCCGCTGCTTCAGCATGGCGCTTGACTCCTGCTCGCCGAGCGAGCGTTCCCGGCGATCTATCGGTCCGCACCCGCTCTCGAATTGAGGCAGTTGTCCATCCCGACGCAGTCCGGTCGGTGCCACGGGCGGATCGAGGGAATCCCGTAGCCACCGAACCGCACTCCGCGGGGGCGGCGGCAATCCGCGTTCGTGCGTGACTCACGGCGCCGAAGCCGTCTAGTCGGCCCAATGGCAGGCAGATCACGCAGGGGTGAGCCGGCGGCAGGGCTACTCGACGGATACGAACCCGCGGACGCGTTCGACGAACTGTTCGACGAGAACGGATCGCCGCACTCGGATGCGGCTCACGTCGCGCGCCTGTTGCTCCAGATCGATCGCGGTGACTTCCGGCAGCGCCAGCGCCTCGCGGATTCGGCGTTCCGCCGCGGCGGGGTGACCTTCTCGGTCTACTCCGACCGTCGGGGCACGGAGAAGACCTTCCCGTTCGACCTGATCCCGAGGGTCATCTCGGCGGCCGACTGGGCGCCCCTGGAGCGCGGGCTGATCCAGCGCGTGACCGCGCTCAACCGCTTCCTCGAGGACATCTACGGCGATCAGGAGATCCTGCAGGCGGAACGGATCCCGCGCGAGCTCGTGGAGCAGTGCAGCGGCTTCGTGCCGGAGGTGCGCGGACTGACGAAGCCGCACGGCGTCTCGGTCCACATCGCCGGCGTCGACCTGCTGCGGCGGCAGGACGGCGAGTTCGTCGTGCTCGAGGACAATCTGCGTGTCCCGTCCGGGGTGTCCTACGTGCTCGAGAACCGCTCGGTGATGAAGCGGCTGTTCCCGCTGATCTTCCAGCTTGCCCAGGTCGAAACGGTCGACGACTACGCGATGCGGTTGCGTGAGGCGCTGCTCTCGGTCTCACCGATCGACCCGGCGGACACCAACATCGCGGTCCTGACCCCCGGCATCTTCAACTCGGCGTATTTCGAGCACAGCTTCCTCGCGCGGCTCATGGGCTGCCTGCTCGTCGAGGGTCGCGACCTGTTCGTGCACGACGACTGCCTGTGGGTCAAGACGACGCAGGGCCCCCGCCGCGTGCACGTGGTCTATCGCCGGGTCGACGACCTGTTCCTCGATCCCGAGATGTTCCGCGAGGACAGCGCGCTCGGAGTCTGCGGTCTGATGCGTGCGTACGCCGCGGGCAACGTCACGATCGCCAACGCCGTCGGCAACGGCATCGCCGACGACAAGGCGATGTATCCGTTCGTGCCCGAGATGATCCGGTTCTACCTCGGTGAGGAACCGCTGCTGCCGCAGGTCGCGACCTACCGCTGCTCCGAACCGGACGATCGCCGCTACGTGCTCGACAATATCGCCGATCTCGTGGTCAAGGAGGTCGCGGGCGCCGGCGGCTACGGCATGTGCGTCGGCCCGACGGCGACCAAGGCCGAGATCAAGGCCATGGCGCGCCAGGTCGCGGCAAGACCACACAACTACATCGCGCAGCCGCTGGTCGAGTTCAGCACCTGCCCGACGTGGTCCTCGCGCGGGGTCGCGCCCCGCCGGGTCGACCTTCGCCCCTACATCGTGACGGGCAAGTCGAGTTGGGTCCTGCCCGGCGGCCTCACCAGGGTGGCCCTCAAGGAGGGCTCGTACGTGGTCAACTCCAGCCAGGGCGGCGGGTCCAAGGACACCTGGGTCCTGAAGGAGCAGTCATGATCTCGCGCGTCGCGGAGAACTGTTTCTGGCTGCACCGCTATCTCGAACGTGCCGGCAGCACGGCCGGCATGATCGAGGTCAACCTGTCGAGCGTGCTCGATCTGCAGGTCTCGGCCAAGGACAGCTGGCGCGCGCTGCTCATCGCTGCCGGCGAAGAGCCGGGCTTTCTCGAACGCCACGATGCCGCAGCCGCGACCGACGGCCAGATCGTCCAGGACTACCTCGTCTGGGACCCGGACAACTTCGCCTCGGTCGTCCAGATGGTGACGTTGGCCCGGGAGAACGCCCGCACGGTCCGAGAGACCATCAGCCTCGAGATGTGGCTCGCCATCAACGGCCTCTGGCTGTGGCTGACGGACGGCAAGGGGCGGCGGCTGTTCGAGAAGGACGCCCTCGAGTTCTACTCCCGGGTCCGACGGGAGGTCGAGCTCCTGCGTGCACTGACGCACGGCACGATCCTACACGACGAGGCCTTCCACTTCATGCGGCTCGGGATGCTGCTCGAACGCGCCAGCCAGACGGCTCGCCTGCTCGACGTCAAGCACCACCATCTCGGGCCGACCGACCCGAGTCAGGGCGAGTCGCCGGCCGAGGCCGCGCACTGGCTCGCGCTGCTGCGGACGCTGACGGCGACCGAGTCGTTCTTCAAGCGCGGGCTCACGCTCTCCGGCGCAGCGGTCGCTCAGTTCCTGCTGCTCGAACGCGACCTGCCGCGCTCCGTCCGCCACTGCCTGGTCCGCGCCGCCGATTCCATCGCCTACGTGCGCGAGCTGAGCGACGGCAAGCGCGGCGAGGAGTCGGCTACAATGCTGGACGCCCTGCGGACCCGGCTGCGGCACGAGTCGGGCACGCAGCTCTTCGGCTTCGCGCTCCACGACGAACTCACCTACATGATCGACGGCATCGCCAACCTGTGTCTGCAGGTCCGCGCGGACTTCTTCGACCCCACTCTCGCCGAGCAGGAGGCCGATCGGGCCGGCGGAGTCGGTCAGTGAGCAAACTCCTCGGCATGTCGTTCGACGCCGCGGCATCGCCGCTCATGACGCTGCTCTACACGCGGGCCGATCGCGCCGATCGCCAGCGACCCTACGGCTGGGGCATGGCCTGGTACGCCGCGAGCGACCGCGCCGCGACCGTCGTCAAGGACCCGGCCGCGTCCTCCGACGGCGCGTCGACGCAGCTGCTGCGCGACTGGACCCGGTTCCGCTCGACTGTGTTCGTCGGTCACCTGCGCGGCGCCGCGGCCCGGATCTCGCAGGAGAACACGCACCCGTTCGCGCGCAGTCATGCGGGCCGCGACTGGGTGATGACGCACCACGGCCAGCTCGACGCGGGCTTCGCGGCAGCCTTGCCGCTCGGCGACCGACCGGCCTTCGAACCCGTTGGCCGGACCGACACCGAACACGTCCTGTGCTGGTTGCTGCAGCGGTGCCGCGAACACGACATCGACCGGCTGGCCGAGATCGGATGGGAGCGCCTGCATGCGTGGCTCGGCGAGGCCAACCAGGTCGGCACGTTCAACATGCTGATCTCGGACGGCTCCCATCTCGTCGCGTATCAGGACCAGGGCGGCCACGCACCGATGCACTGGACGCGGCGCTGCCCGCCACACGCCGCCACGCTCCTGACGGGCGACGACGTCGAACTCGACCTCGGTGGCGTTCGGGACCGGAGCCGCACGGCCGTGCTGGTCTCGACCGATCAACTCGCGGACGCCGGCGACGAGCCGGGGAACTGGCAGCGGATGACGCCCGGCCAGATGCTCGCCATCTGCCGCGGCGCCGTCCTCTGGGACAGCGCGACCGCCCCGGCGACAGCCGACGTGGCCCTACCCTCCGCGGTCCCGCCCTCCTCGGTCCCGCCCTCCTCGATCTTGGGCGAGGCCGCAGCCGCGCCGGCGGCGGGTCCCGTCGGGCCCCTCGACCTGCCGGCCGAGGCCGGGCTGGCACCGACACTGCAGCAGCAGACGGCGGCGCCGGCCGCCGTCAACGACCCGCCGCCCACCGGTCCCGGAGCGGCGCCCGAGGGCGAAGCAGCCGCGAACGGGCCCGACCCGACCCTGACCTCGGCCGACTCGCCCACCGCGCCCGGCGCGCCCTCGGCGCCGTCTCCCGATGCCGCGCCGTCCCCGACCGACTCGGTGCGCGTGTACGACGTGCTGCACGCGACGCGCTACGAGTACGAGACGCCCGTCGAGTTCAGCCGGCACGTCCTGCGGGTGCGGCCCGTTCACGACCGGTTCCAGGAGGTGCTGTCGTACGATCTCGACATCGAACCGCTCACCGCGCAGTTCGAGCACGAGGACGTGTTCGGCAACTTCGCGACCCGTATCGAGATCGAGGGGTCGGCGCCGAAGATGGCGTTCGTCGCGCGTTCGCGCGTCCGGGTCCACGCGATGCCCGTCGGCGAGCTGCGTTCCCCGCACCGGCGCACGAGCGTGCCGCTGTCCTGGATGCCCTGGCAGCGGCAGATGATGCTGCCGTACCTGCTGCCGATGGAGCTGCCCGAATCCCAACTGCAGGAGCTGTTCGACTACGCCATGAGCTTCGTCGAGCGCCAGGACTACGACATCGTCGAGACGCTGCTCGACATCAACACCTCGATCTACCGCGACTACGCCTACGTGCAGGGCATCACGTCCGTCGAGACGACGCCGTTCGAGGTTTACACCACCCGCCGCGGGGTCTGTCAGGACTTCGCGAACCTGCTGATCTGTCTCGCGCGACTGCTCAACGTCCCGGCCCGCTATCGCGTCGGCTACATCTACACGGGCGGCAACTACGAGAACAAGCTGCAGTCCGACGCGTCGCACGCGTGGGTCGAGGTGTTCCTCCCCTGGCTCGGCTGGAAGGGCCTCGACCCGACCAACGGGTGCATCGTCGACCACGACCACATCCGCGTAGCATCCGGCCGGCACTTCCGCGATGCCACGCCGACCTCCGGCACGATCTACCGCGGTGGCGGCGGCGAGAAGCTGGAGATCGAGGTGCGGGTGACACCCGTTATTGATGGCCACGTCTGACCTCCAACAAGCGCTGCGGGACGCGCTCGCTCGGACCGCCGAGCTGCGGGACGGCGCGGTCGCCGACTACATTCCGCGGCTCGCCGAGGCCGACCCGGAGCAGTACGGGATCGCCGCGTGCACCGTTGGTGGCGAGATCGCCGAGGTCGGCGACAGCGCCGCGCGGTTCTCGCTGCAGTCGACGTCCAAACCGTTCGCGTACGCCGGCGCCCTGCAGCGACTCGGCCGCGACGCGGTATGCGACAAGATCGGCGTCGAGCCCACGGGCCGCTCGTTCGATTCCATCGTGCGGCTCGAGACCGGTACGCACCGACCGCACAACCCGATGATCAACGCCGGCGCGATCGCGGTATCGGGCCTCCTGGCCGCCGCAACGGACGACGCGCCGATCGCGACGATGCTGCGATCGTTCGGGCAGTTCGCGGCTGCCGAGCTGCACGTCGACTCGGCGACGTACCTGTCGGAGCGGGACACGGGCGATCAGAACCGCGCGATCGCCTACCTGTTGCGCTATCACGGCGTCATCGACGTCGATGTCGCCGCCGCACTCGACCTCTACTTCCAGCAGTGCGCGATCCTCGTGACCTGCCGCGAGCTCGCGGTCATGGCGGCGACGCTGGCGGACGGCGGCCACAACCCGGTGAGCGGCGAACAGGTCGTCACGCCGGAGGTCGCGCGCGACGTGGTGGCGGTGATGTCGACCTGCGGCCTGTACGATGGCGCGGGGGCGTTCCTGCACGACGTGGGCCTGCCGGCGAAGAGCGGCGTCTCCGGCGCGATCTTCGCGGTCGTTCCCGGCCGAATGGGGCTCGCGGCCTGGTCGCCGCGGCTCGACGCCCGCGGCAACCCGGTCCGTGGCGTCGCCGCACTCCGTGAGCTGTCGACGTCGATGGGGTTGCACATCTTCTCGCCGCGCAACGTGCCGCCGGCACCGCGCGCGGAGCCGACCCTGCCGGATGGGCCGGCATTGCAAGCCCTCGTCGAGACCGTCGCCCGGGACGAAGAGGTCGACATCAGCCTCGTCACGACCGCCGGCGTCGTGGTCCAGGCCGGGATCGCGACCCGCTTTGCGATGCAGGCGGCCGCGAACGTGTTCGGCCACGCGTTGGCGCTCGAACGGCATGGCGGCGACCGGATCCGCGAACTCGCAGGCGTCGAGGCCAGCGGGAACCCGTTCCACGAGATCTTCCTCGACCCCGTCCTGCACCGGCCACACAACCCGCTCGGCAACGCGGGCGCCATCGCCGTGGCGAGCACCGTCCCCGGCGCGGCGTTGGCGGACCGCGTCGCGACACAGCTCCGCGACTTCGCCAGGCTCGCCGGCGTGGACCGACTCGAGGTCGATGCCGTGGTGTTGGCCGCGGAGCGGGTCGGCGGCGACCGCAACCGGGCGATCGCGAGCCTGCTGCGCGCCCACGGCGTCGTCGCCGAGGTCGAGCATGCGCTCGAGCTCTACTTCCACCAGTGCGCGATCCGGTCGGGCACGACCGAGCTCGCGCGCATGGCGGCCGTTCTGGCCAGCGGCGGGTTGGATCCGGCCACGGGCGACCGCCTACTGGACCAGGCCGTCGTTCGCCAGACGCTCAGCGTGATGTACACATGCGGCCTGCACGACGAGTCGGGGCGATTCGCCTTCGATGTCGGTCTGCCGGCCAAGAGCGGCATCTCCGGCGCCATCGTCGCGGTGTCGCCGGGCTGCGCCGGGATCACGGTATTCGCGCCGGGCGTGAACGAGCACGGCACGAGCGAGGCGGGACGTCGCGCTCTGGTCACGCTCGCGCGCGCCCTGCGACTCAGCGTGCTGCTCGCGCCGCCTGTCGCAGATCCAGAGTGATCGGGCCCTCTGGGTCACGGTCCACCGCGCGCGGCGCCGCCCGACCCGGCGTATGGCCGAACGGCACGAACCGCGCGAGCCGACGCCCCTCGGCTTCGTAGGCCGTGGTCGGCGGCGCCTCATGGCTGCGGCCGCCGGGATGGGCGACGTGGTAGGCGCAACCGCCCAGCGCGCGCTGTTCCACCTCGTCGAACAGCTCGAACTCGAGCGGGTCGTTGACGCCGATCGTCGGGTGCAGGCAGTTCGGCGGCTGCCACGCCCGGAATCGGATTCCGGCCACGGCCTGTCCGCGTACGTGCGTCGCCGTGAGCGGCACCCGGACCCCGTTGCACACCAGCGCGTGCCGATCGACGTCGGACAGCCCCGTCAGCATGACCTGCACGCGCTCGAGCGACGAATCGACGAACCGGGTCGTGCCGCCGCCACCCGGCTCTTCACCGAGCACGTGCCAAGGCTCGAGCGCATGCCGCACCTCGAGCTGCACGTCGTCGACCGTGACCTCGCCGGCGCGCGGAAACCGGAACTCGAACTGCGGCGCGTACCACGCCCACTCGAGCGGCAGTCCGTGGTCCGAGAACTCGCGCAGCACTGCCTCGAAGTCCCGCCGCACGAAGTACGGGAGCAGGAACCGATCGTGCAGCGTCGTACCCCAGCGGGTCAGACGCGCGCGGTACGGCGCATCCCAGAACCGCGCCACGGCCGCCCGCACGAGCAGCTGCTGGGCGAGGCTCATGCGCGGGTGAGGTGGCATCTCGAAACCGCGCAGCTCGAGCAGTCCGAGTCGCCCGCTCGCCGAATCGGGCGAGTACAGCTTGTCGATGCAGAACTCGGTCCGATGCGTGTTCCCCGACGCGTCGGCCAACAGATGACGGAACAGGCGATCGACGAGCCACGGCGGACAGTGCCGCGATCCGTCACCGCCGCCGTCGGGAATCTGCGCGAACGCGATCTCCAGCTCGCGCAGGGAGTCGTGCCGGGCTTCGTCGATCCGCGGCGACTGGCTCGTCGGGCCGATGAACAGACTCGAGAACAGGTAGCTGAGCGACGGGTGGTTGTGCCAGTAGCCGAGCAGACTCCGCAGCAGATCGGGCCGCCGGAGGAACGGACTGTCCTGCGGCCGAGCCGCCCCGACGACGACATGATTGCCGCCGCCGGTGCCCATCGGCCGGCCGTCCACGAGGAACTTCTCGGTTCCGAGTCGGCTCTGCCGGGCGTCCTCGTACAGGCCGGTCGTCAGTTCGACCAGCTCGCGCCACGACGCAGCCGGCTGAACGTTGACCTCGATCACGCCGGGGTCGGGCGTGATCCGCAGCAGCGCGAGCCGGTCATCCTGCGGTGCCGGGTAGCCCTCGACGACGACCGCGAATCCGACCTCCGCCGCGGTCCGCTCCACCGTGGCCACGAGATCGAGGAAATCCTCGGCCAACGCGACGGGCGGCAGGAACACGTGCACCCGGCCGTCGCGCAGTTCGACCACCAATGCCGTCCGAACCGCGTCACCCGCCGCCGCGGTCGCGCTCGGCGGCACCTGCTCGCTGCGCGCCCCGCCGTCCGGCCCGTCGACCGATGTCGTGTCCCGTTGCGGCTGCACCCGGCCCGCGGGCGGCAGCGGACCGCGCGGCTCCATCGGGTCGCGCGGCTGCTCCGGTGACCACGCCGCGGTCGATCTCGCCGGCAACGAGGCCATCGGCAGTCGCAGCCCGACCGGCGAGTCACCCGGCGCGAGCAACACGTGTTTACTGCGCAGCATCCACAGGCCGCTCTGCCAGATTCGACGACTCCCGGCCGCGACGCGCTGCAGCGGCAGCACGTACCCCACGGGAGTCGTGAGCCCGCGCGAGAACACCCGTGCGATCCGCGCCCGCTCCTCGGCGTCCTCGAGTTCCGGGTTCGTCGGATCGACGTCGGCCGGCAACCGTCCCTCACGCCACAGATAGTAGCCCACATCTTCGAACGCAGCGAGCACGTGCGACGCATCGGTCGCGAGGTTCTTCGCCAACGTCTCCGCGAACTGCCGCGCCTGCGCGACCGTCTGCGAACCGGTGGCCGACGGATCGTGACTCCACCGCGGGTCCTGCCAGATCGGTTCGCCGTCCGGCCGCCAGTAGCACGTCATCGCCCAGCGCGGCAACGACTCGCCCGGGTACCACTTGCCCTGACCGAACTGCACGAAGCCACCGGCGGCGAACCGGTCGCGAAGGCGTCCCATCAGTCGGTGCGCGAGCTCCAGTTTGGCCCCGCCGACGGCAGCCGTGTTCCACTCGGCTCCGACATAGTCGTCGATCGACACGAACGTCGGTTCGCCCCCCATCGTCAACCTGACGTCGCCCGCAGCGAGACGCTCGTCGACCGCGTCGCCCACGCGGAGCAGGCGATCCCACAGCTCGTCGGAGAACGGTTTGGTCGTGCGTGGCACGTCCCGCAGACGCTCCACGGTCATCGTGATGTCGAGCTCGGTCTCGCAGTCGTCGAGGCTGCCGGCGATCGGCGACGCATCGTGCGGCTCGGCGCTGCACGCGAGTGGGATGTGACCTTCCCCAGCGAACAGGCCGCTCGTGGCGTCGAGTCCGACCCAGCCAGCCCCGGGCAAGTACGCTTCGACCCACGCGTGCAGGTCCACGGTATCGACGGCGACGCCCACCGGACCTTCGAGCGGCTTCTGGTCGGCCACGAGTTGGATCGAGTAGCCGGAAACGAAGCGCGCCGCGACCCCGTGATGCCGCAGCAACTGCAGCAGGAGCAGCGCGAAGTCGCGACACGAGCCGCGGCCCAGCGTCAACGTCTCCTCCGGTGACTGCACACCGGGGTCGTGCCGCAGGACGTACTCCAGCCGCTGGTTGACGTGCTGGTTCATCAGCACGAGGAAGTCGGTCGTCGGCCGCGCCGTCCGATCCACCTCGCCACGGAACGCGGCGAACAACGGCCCGGCCTCGTCCCGCCGCAGGAACGGCGCGAGCTGCTGCGCGAGTTGGGCGGGATACGTGAACGGAAACTCCTCCGCGAACGGCTCGAGGAAGAAGTCGAACGGGTTGATCACCTGCAGGTCGGCAACGAGGTCGACCTCCAGTTCGAGCGAGCGCGTCGGCTCGGAGAACACGAAGCGCGCGACGTGATTGCCGAGGGGATCCTGCTGCCAGTTGAGGAAGTGCTTCTTCGGCCGCACCCGCAGGGAGTACGCCGAGATCGGCGTTCGGCAGTGCGGCGCCGGGCGCAGTCGGACGACCTGCGGGCCGAGCTCGACGAGGCGGTCGTACGAGTAGCTCGTTCGGTGGTGCAGGGCAACGCGGATGGACATCACCTCCACTCTCATGCCAACGGTCGACGCGAGCAAGAGATCCGAAGGATCTGCGAGGTTCCCCGGTCGGGGCGCCACGAACCGGAAGGACCGGACGTCCAGAGCGCCGCCGCGCTCAGTCCTCGCCGAAGTCGGCCTGGACGAGTTCTTCGAGCGCGCGCAGCAGCGCGTCGGCGTCCGGACCGGTGGCCTTGAGTTCGAGCTCGACCCCGCACTCGGCCGCGAGCATCATCATCCCCATGATCGACTTGCCGTCGACGCGGTCCTCGCTGTCGGCCCGGCCGACCTCGAGGCTGCTCGCGTAGGCGTTGGCGGTCTGCACGAACAGGTGGGCCGGCCGCGCGTGCAGCCCGTGCTTGTTGGTCAGCGTCACGCGCAGCGTCTGCGCTTCCGATTCGCTCACGAGGCGTCCTTGGGCGTCATCTCGACGAGCAGGTCGCGCATGCCGGCTTCGTCGTCGGCATCGAGCAGGAAGCGCCGGAAGTCCGAGTTCCGCGCCAGACTCGAGATCCAGCGCAGGTAGCCGAGGTGGCGTTCGGGCTCGTCCGCCGGCGAGACCAGCATGAACATGATGTGGACCGCGCGGCCGTCGATCGCCTGCCACTCGAGCCCGGCGTGACTGCGGGCGAGGACCAGCGTCGGCTCCTTGACCGCGTCCGACTTCACGTGCGGCACGGCCACCCCGTTGCCGAGGCCGGTGCTGCCGATCGCCTCGCGGTCGTGCAGCAGCTTGGAGATCGCCTTCAGCGACTTGCTCGGGAACGCGCCCGCCTCCTGGGCGTGGCCGATGAGCTCCTTGAGCGCGCCTTCCTTGTTCTGAGCCTGCAGTTCCGGCACGAGCCGGGCGTCTTGGACCACCTGTCCGATCATGGGCGAGCAGTGTCGGGAATGGCGGGCGGAAAGCAACGCCGCGCCGCTCCCGAAGGCAAATCCTGCTGCTCGCCGTGGCCGCTGCCGGCGCGGAACGGCCCATGCCAGGCCAGAACCCCGGACCGGTCGTGAACATACCGAACCCGCCAGCTTTGGCTCACGGCTTGTCTCACCCGGGGGGTGGGACGAACCGTGAGCCAAAGCTGGCGGGTTCGGTACGTTCACCAGTGCCCAGTCGGGGCCAGCGCCCAGTCGGGGCCAGTGCCCAGTCGGGGCCAGCGCTCAGAGCGACTTGCGGACCGCTTCTTCGTACGTCTCTTCGTCGTCGCGGCCGTCGAGCTCCGGCGCGACGGAGCTGTCCGCGCGGTGCTTCTGGCGGTCGATCGCCTTCTCCTTCTGCTTGCGCAGCAGGGTGTCGACCTTGTCGACGAGCAGATCGATCGTGGCCGAGAACGACGTGCTGTGCTCTTTGGAGACGATCGGCGCCCCCTTGGTCAGGTGCACGATGAGCTCGACCTCCGGGTTGTCGTGGATGTGATCCGCGACGACCTCGATCCGCGTCAGCCGATCGCGGTAGTTGGACAGGCGACCGATCTTGTGGGTCGCGTGCTCCTTCATCCGCTCGGAGATGTGGTCGTGGCGACCCTTGAACTCGATGGTAACGACGTGCTCGTCCATGGCGCTCCTCATAGCAGAAGGCGTATCGAACCTAGCGTCCGGGAAGTTCGCCGCGCTTGCAAGGGAGTCCCGTCGCGAGATCCCGAGGCGCGACGATCGCGATTCGCACGGCCGTTCGTAGCGACCATGACACCGCGGTCTGGTGGCGACGGACCACAACCGCTAAAAGCCCCAGAGCTTGACCTCGGGGCGAAGTTCGACGCCGAACTGGTCGCGCACGCGGGCCTGCACCTGCCGCATGAGCGCGAGGAACTCCGCGGCGCTCGCGTCGCCCGAGTTTACGAAGTAATTCGCATGCACTGGACTCACCTCGACGCCGCCCTCACTGATACCCTTGCAGCCGGCCGCCTCGATGAGCCGCCCCGCCGCGTCGTTCTCCGGGTTCTGGAACACGCAACCGACGCTGCGTTGCGACACGGGCTGCGACGCGTTGCGCTTCTGCAGGCTCGCGGAGAAGCGCTCGAAGATCGCGTCGGGTGAGTCCGGCGTGAGTTCGAACGCCGCCTGCAGCACGATCGCGTCCCCGAGACCGCCGTTGCGGTACCGCGGTGAGAACGCATCGGGCCCGCGCACCACGATCGTGCCGTCCGGCTCGACGACGGTCAGCGAGACGAGCAGATCGAAGGTCTCGCCGTCACGCGTGCCGGCGTTCATCGCGACTGCTCCGCCGACCTGGGCCGGCACGCCCGTGAGGCGTTCGAGTCCGGCGAGCCCGGCCTCCTTGGTCGCGCGCACGAGGCTCGGCAACGTGCACCCGGCGCCGGCCGTTACGCGTTCGCCGTCGCGCACGATGCGGTTGAGGTTGCCGAGGTAGAGCACGACGCCGGGCAGGCCACGGTCCGCGATCACGACGTTGCTGCCGCCGCCGAGCACGCGCATCGGCACGCCGAGCTCGTGACAGATCGCGACGACCCGGGCCGCATCCTCCTCGGCGTAGGGCTCGACGAACCACTCCGCGGGACCACCGATCCGCAGGTGCATGAACGGCGCAAGCTGCACGTTCTGCCGCACGGCGCCGCGGATCGACTGCAGCGCGGTCGACAGCTCGGCCGACCGTTCGGATCGGGACTGCGGCTCGCGGTCAGATTCCGGCAACGATCGCCTCCACGGCCTGGTCGACGTCCCCCGCACCGAGCACGAGCACGACATCGTCGGGCTGCCAGTGCTCGGCGACGCGAGCGGGCAACTCCTGAATGCTCCCGCCCCGTTCGCTGCGACCACCGCGCTCGCGCACGGCCTCGACGAGGTCGAGCGCCGACACGCTGGCCTGCGCATCCGCGCTCTCGCGCGCGCCGTAGATGTCGACGACGAGCGTCAGGTCCGCCGCGCTCAGCGCCTCGGCGAACTGCGGCAACAGGTAGCGCGTGCGCTGGAACTGGTGCGGCTGGAACGCGACGACGATCCGCTGCCCGGGGAAGCGCCGCCGCGCTGCCTGCAGCGTCGCCGCGATCTCGACCGGGTGGTGCGCGTAGTCGTTAACGAGCACGCCACCGCGGGGGCCGCGGCTCACCTCGAAACGGCGCTTGACGCCGCCGAAGTCGCCGATGCCGCGACCGGCGCGCTGCAGATCGGCCCCGACGACGTGCGCGAGCCCGAGCGCGAACAGCGCGTTCTGCATGTTGTGGCGACCCGACATCGCCATCTGAACCCGCTCCAATCGGTCGCCGTGGACGACGGGGACGAACGAGAACCGGCCGAGATCCTCGCTCACCTCGATCGCGCGGATGTCGGCCCACAGACCGGCGCCGACCGTGAGGATCGTCACGTCGTTGCGCAGACTCGAGAGCACGCCGCGCGGCACGCTCTCGTCGACGAGCGCCGTCCCGCCGGGACGCACGCGCGCGAGGTAGCCGGCGAACGCGTCGATGAGTTCCTCGGTCGACGGGTAGCAGTCGAAGTGGTCGTGATCGAGGTTGAGGATCGCCGCGCCGAACGGCCGCAACGAATGGAAGCTGCGGTTGAACTCGCAGGCCTCGACGACGAACTCGGAGCTCTTGCCGCCATGCCCGTTGCCGCCCACACCACCTGCCGTCGCGAACTCGGGCACGTCGCCGCCGATCAGATGCGACGGGTCGAGGCCCGCGGCGCGCAGCCCGGCGACCGTGAGCGCGGTCGTCGACGTCTTGCCGTGCGTGCCGCCGATCGCGAGCGTGCGGCGCCCTTCGCTGAGCCGCCCCACCGCTTCGGCGTAGAGCAGCGACGTGAAGCCACGCCGCACGCACTCCTGCACCTCCGGGTCGCTGCTCGGCACCGCGGCGCTCCGAATCACGTAGCCGTCGCTGCCGGCGATGCGCTCGGGCCGCCCCGTGGCCCAGACATCGCACCCCTCGGTGACGAGCTGCTGCAGCTGCGGACCGTCGGTCGAGTCACTGCCGCTGATCTCGCACGCCATGCCGCGCAGCAGTCGCGCGAGGCCGCTCATGCCAGCCCCCGCGACCCCGACGAAGTGGAAGCGCCGGCTCGCGAAGCCGGGAACGGGCGGCGCGCCGGCCGTCGCCTCGGCGAGTTGCACGCCTTCCTGCGGCACGTCGGCGGGCGCCGTCATTCGGCCACCTCCGTCCAGCCGCTCGCGCGCTCGACGTCGTCGAGGATCGCCGTCGTCGCCGAGCCCGTCGTGACCTGCCCGGCCGCGGTCGCCATCGCCGCGAGCTTCGCGGGGTCGCCGAGCAGCCGGGCGAGACGGTCGGCGAGGCCCTGGACCGTCAGCTCGTGCTGTTCGACGAGCTCGGCAGCGCCGGCATCGACGAGCACCTCGGCGTTCCGCACCTGCTGGCGATCGCGATGATGCGGGTAGGGCACGATCACGGCCGGCCGGCCCGCCGCGATCAGTTCGGCGACCGTCGTGCCGCCGCCGCGGCAGATCACGAGGTCCGCGGCGGCATAGCACTCGGCCATCCGCGTCGTGGTCGGCCAGACCTTCGCCACGACCGTGACAGACTCGACCGTGGCCGACCCGACGGCCCTGCCGGCCTCGAGGTCGTGGGTGCCGATGCCGTAGCGCGCCGCCACGTCCTCCGCGTTGCCGGCGCCCGCGAGGTGCAGCACGTAGCTCGTCACGCCGTCCGCGAGACGCTGCAACGCCGCGGGCACGGTCTCGTTGAGCGCCTGCGCCCCCTGGCTGCCGCCAGTCACGAGGACGACGCGGGCCGTCTCGGGCAACTCGAGCGCCCGCCGCGCCACCCGCCGATCGACCGACCCGACGCCGGGCCGCAGCGGCGTGCCGGTCACGAAGCCGGGATCATGATGGCCGCGATCGGGCAGCCCGCGGTAGATGCGCTTCGCGAACGGCCCGAGCAGGCGGTTGGCGCGGCCCGTCACGGCGTTCTGCTCCAGCAGGAAGAGTGGCACGCCGAGACTGCGCGCCGCGAGCCCCGCGGGCACGGACGGCCGCCCGCCCGTGCTCACCACGCAGTCGATGCGTTCGTCGCGCAGCGTCTTGCGCATCGCGAGCGTCGTGCGCAGGAGCCACAGCGGCAGCTGCAGGCGCGACGGCCGTGCGACGTCACCCGTGCCCGGCAGTCGCAGCGCCGGCAAGTCGGGCAGCTCGCGCTCGACCATCGCGCGTTCGACGTCGCGGCCCTCGGTCAGGAGGACCGGCTCGTGACCGCGTTCCCGCAGTCCGCGAGCCAGAACGAGTGCGGGCATCAGGTGACCGCCCGTGCCCCCACTCACGAGACAAACACGTCGGACCATTCGGTGCAGAATCGGAGAAGCAGAGTGACGTCAGGAGACCTCGGGCGGCGTCGACACGCCGCCGCGCCGGCGTGAGCGCGCCGGCCCGAACGCAGCGCTACTTGCGCGGCAAGCGGATCTTCTGGCCGATGCGCAGGTTGGTCGGATTGAGGCCCGGGTTGAGGGCCTGCAGATCGGCGAGCCGACCCTCCGAACCGAGCTGCTGCTTGGCGATGTCGATCAGCGTGTCGCCCTTCTTGATCTTGTAGGTGCCGCCGAGCTGCACGCCCGTGCGCTTCGCCGCGCGCTGCGCGATGAACGCCTCGGCCTCGGCCTTCGTCGGCACGAGGATCGTCTTGTTGGGCTGCAGCTTGAGCGGATCGATGCGCGGGTTGAGCCGCGCGATCTCACCGACGAGCGCGCGCGTGCCGAACAATTCGCGGGCAATGGACTCGTAGTTGTCGCCGCGCCGGATCGTGTAGGTCGGGCGGTCGGCTGGCGCCGGCGTGTGGACCGGCGCCGGGTCGGGCGTCGCGGTGCGGCCGTTCGACGCTGCCCGGCCGTTCGACGGTGGGCTGTTCCCGCCGTTCGACGGGGTCGTGTTCGGCCGCGGGTTCGGCGTCGCGACGCTGCTGCTGGCGCCACCGTTCGAGGGGCGCGCCGACGGCGTGAGCAGTTCCCGGAAGTTCGGGGCGCGCGCGCCGCCGTTGGCCGGCGATCCGTTCGCCGTCGGTCCATTGGCCGGGGATCCATTGGCCGGGGATCCACTCGACCGCGTGGTGTCGCGATCGTTCACCGGCAGCGCCCCGCCACCCTCACGGCTCGCGTTCAGATCCTGCACCGACTGGCGCTCGCGCTGCCCGTCCGGGCTGGCCTCCACCGTCCCCGACCCCATCAGGGTGACGCCGAGGATCAGGAAGATCAGCAGACACAAAACGTAGAGCCCGTACTTCTCGAGCTGGCCCATCACATCCCTCCCAGGATTGTCGCGTTGTAGAACGCCATTGCTTGGTCGACCTGACCGTCAACCACCATGGCTCGAATACTCAGTGCTGAAGTCGCCCGCCCGATCGGCTCTGGCTGCGTTGCCGATCAGGCCCACCGCAGCGAAGCAGAACATCAGGCTCGTGCCGCCCGTGCTGACGAACGGCAGGTCGATGCCCTTGGCCGGGGCCCACCCGTTGACGACGAGCAGGTTGGCCGCTGCTTGCATGCAGATCATCAGAGCGTAACCGCAGACGACGTAGCGAAGAAAGGGGTCGCGCACTTTCGACGCGATCCGGTAGGTGATCCAACCGAACGCGCCGAAGCCGAGCAGCACGCCGGCCGTCCCGAGGAATCCCAGTTCTTCACCTACGATGGCAAAGACGAAGTCATTGTGCGCTTCTGGCACGAAGCCCATCTTCATCCAGCCCTGCCCGAGACCCTGCCCGGTCGTGCCGCCCGAACCGACCGCGATCAGGCCGAGGCCAACCTGCGACCGCGGCGTCGGGTGCATGAAGTCGTGGACGCGGTCCCGCACGTAGCCATGCTGCATCGCGACGAACCAGAAGCACGCGAAGCCGACGGCGGCGAACGGCAGGAAGTGCAGGATCCGGACGCCGGCGATCAGCGCGAGCACGCTCGCGATCGCGAGGACGATGAGCGCGTTGCCGTTGTCGGGCTGGCTCATGAGGACCGCGGCGAGCAAGCCCGCGCAGCCGATCGCGGGGCCGAACCCGCGGAAGAACGTCGTGACATGGCGCCCCGCGCGGGCGAGCAGCAGCGCGACCGACAGGATCATGAAGAACCGCGCCGGCTCGACGGGCTGGAACTGATGGTCGCCGATGTGGATCCAACGGTGCGCGCCCTTGACGTCGCGCATCACGTGCGGGACGAGGCACAGCGCCGTCGTCACGAAGAACATCGGCAGCGCCGAACGGTAGACCAGCCGCATCGGCAGGGTCGCGGTCACGAGGAACGCGGCCAGCCCGAACAGCAGCTTGAAGCTCTGCTTCTTCACCGCGGCGAGCGGCCCGACGTCGATCTTGGGCCCGAGCACCGACACGGCCATCACGAGACCGAGGCACGACAGCGACACCGTGATGAGCATGAGCCAATCGAGCTCACGCAGGTGCACCCGATCCTTGCCGGGGGCATCCCGATCACTCAGCTCGATGTCGCTCATCACCGCACCTTGAACAGCGCGAGGCTCGTGAGGGCGAGCAGCGCCGAGACGACCCACGTCCGCACCACGACGCGGGTCTCCGGCATGCCGCCGAACTGGAAATGGTGATGGATCGGCGCGCAGCGGAACACGCGCTTGCCGCGCAGCTTGAACGAGCCGACCTGGACGATCACGGACAGCGCCTCGACGACGAACACACCGCCCACGACGAGCAGCACGAGTTCCGTGCGGCTGACGATCGCGGCATAGCCGAGCGCGCCGCCGAGCGCGAGGCTGCCGACGTCGCCGAGGAAGACCATCGCGGGCGCCGCGTTGAACCACAGGAACCCGAGCGCGCCGCCGAGCAGCGCCCCCATGAGCACGGTCATCTCACCCGCGCCGGCGATGTGTTCGACGAGCAGGTACTCGGACCAGTCGACGCGCCCGACCGCGTAGGTGATCACCGCGTAGGCGATCGCCGCCGTCGCGATGCAGCCGGTCGCGAGCCCGTCGAGTCCGTCCGTGAGGTTGACGCCGTTGGCCGAACCCGTGAGCACGAAGATCGCGAGCAGCAGGAACGGGATGCCGTAGCCGATCGTCAGGTCGATCGACACGTCCTTGAAGAACGGCAGGTAGAGCTGCGGTCCTGCCGGCCCCTCGAGCGCGGCCGGCCCCATGAGCCAGAGCCCGACGCCGAGCGCGATGAGCGTCAGCGCGCCCTGCTTCTCGCGCTTGCTGATGCCGCGCTTGACCTTGCCGTCCTCGAGCTTGTTCTTCAGCTTGACCCAGTCGTCCCAGAAACCGACGAGCGCGAAGCCCGCGATCAGCACGAGTCCGGGCAGGGAGAACCGGTTGTCACCGTCGAAGCGCAGCCACAAGACCCCCGAGAGCAGGATGCCACCGATGATGAACACCCCCCCCATCGTCGGCGTGCCGCGCTTGTGCTCGTGCAGCTTCTCGAGCGTCACGGAGCCCGTGCCGTCGATACGCTCGCCGACGCCGACCGAGCTCAACCAGCGGATCACGCGCGGACCGAACAGGACCGCGAACAGGAATGCCGTCAACGTCGCGCCCGCTGCCCGGAACGAGATGTAGCCGAACAGGCGGCACACGTCGTCCGAGAAGAAGTAGGGCGCGAGCCAGTGGAGCATGGGTCAGGTCGTTCGGCGGATGGTGGTGATCACGGGTCAGCCGCCGGCCTCGCCAGAAGCGGGCCCGACAGAGGCGGCCCCAACAAAGGCAGCCCCGAGCAGGGACAGGAGTTCGTCGACGAGGCGATCGAGTCCGACCCGTCGCGAGGCCTTGCACAGCACGACGTCGCCCGACTGGACGGTGGAATGGAGGAACTGCAGCGCGGCCTCGCCATCCGTGACCCGCTCGACCTTGCTCGCCGGCATCCCGGCTGCGAGCGCGCCGTCGGCGATCGCGCTGGCGCCGGGTCCGACCGTCACGAGGACGTCCTGCCCGCTCGCCGCGACGCGGCCGCCGAGTTCTTCGTGGAGCGCGACACTCTGCGCCCCGAGCTCGTGCATCTCGCCGAACACGACGATGCGCTTGCCCGTCCGGCCGATGCCCGCGAGCGCCTGCAGCGCCGCCCGCGCCGACTCGGGGTTCATGTTGTAGGTGTCGTCGAAGATCGTGACGCCGGCCGCGGACTTCGGTTCGAGCCGACGGGCGGCCGACGGCGCGCCGGCCAGGGCCGCGAGCACGTCGTCCTCGGGCATGCCGAGATGCACGGCCGCCGCGATCGCCGCGAGCGCGTTGTAGACGTTGTGCGTGCCGAGCTTCGGCAGCGTGACGGGCCGCTCGCCGTTGAGCAGGAACGACGTGCCCAGCGCGTGGAAACTCAGATCCGTCGCGAACCAGTCGGCCTCACCCGCGACGCTGGTGAACTGCACGTCCGCATCGCACTCGGCGGCCATCGCACGGCACGCCGCGTCGTCACCGTTGAGGATGCAGAGACCGCCCTTGGCGACCCCGTGCGGCAGCGCGGCCTTCTCGCGCGCGACGCCCTCGAGCGAGCCGAGACCCGCGAGGTGCGACGAGGCGACGCAGGTCACGATGCCGACGTCGGGCCGCGCGATCGCCGTGAGCGGCCCGATCTCGCCGGGGCCGTTGGTGCCGATCTCGACGACGGCCGCGCGCGTCGCGGCATCGATCTGCAACAGCGAGAGCGGCACGCCGACCTGGTTGTTGTAGCTGCCGGGCGAACGCACGGTCGGCATCGCGCTCGCGAGCACGCCACCTAGCATCTCCTTGGTCGAGGTCTTGCCGCACGACCCCGTGATGCCGATGACCCGCGCCGGGTGGCGGCGGCGATGCTCGGCCGCGAGCTCCATGAGCGCTGTGCCCGTGTCGGGCACCTGCACGACGTAGACCTTTTGCGTGCGCGGCAGCGGCGGCAGCTCCGCGAGCGGCCGATCGACGAGCAAGCCGACGGCGCCCTGGTTCACCGCGTCCGCGAGGTGACCGTGCGCGTCGTGGTTCGGCCCGCGCAGCGCGACGAACAGGGCACCGCGGCAGTCGACGCGCGAGTCGGTGCAGACACGCGAAGCCGTGCGGCCACGGGCGATGACCGCGCCGCCCGCGAGCGCCTTGGCCACCCGGGTCGCGGTCATCCACCCGCGGGCCGCGGTCGTCGCGCGCGCCTCGGTCTTGTCGGTCCTGTCCGACTTGCGGTTCTTGACGCCCTTCACTGGTGCAACCATCCAGCCTCCTTGGCCCCGAGCGCGCGCGACGCCTCGAGGCGATCGTCGAACGGGATCACGCTGTCCTTCAACACCTGGTAGGTCTCGTGACCCTTGCCGGCGATCAGCACGGTGTCGCCCGGGCCGGCGTCCGCGATCGCACGTCGGATGGCCTCGGCGCGGTCGATCGTGCGCACGCAGTCGGCCCGGCCGCCGACGAGCCCCGGCTCCATGTCGTCGAGGATCGCGTCGGGATCCTCGGACCGCGGGTTGTCGCTCGTGAGGTACGCGACGTCCGCGTGCCGCGCGACCGCACCCGCCATCGCGGGCCGCTTGCTCGCGTCGCGATCTCCACCGCAGCCGAACACGACGTGCAGCCGCCCTTCACAGACGTCGGCCAGCGTGGAGCAGACCTTGTCGAGCGCGTCGGGCGTGTGCGCGTAGTCGACGAACGTGCGCACGCCGCCGCCGCGACCGAGCGGGGCCTCGACCGTCTCGAGCCGGCCCGGCACGGGGCGCGCGTCCTCGAGCGCGGACGCGATCGTGAGCTCGCTCGCACCGAGCGAGAGCGCCGCCGTCGCCGCCGCCACCGCGTTCTGCACGTTGTGCGCACCGACGAGCCGCAGGAAGAGCTCGACCGCGCCGTTCGGCATCACGAGCCGGAAGCGGGTGCCGTCGGCGCACGGCACGACGTTCTCCGCGCGCACGTCGCCGTTCTCGCCGCCGAACCAGAGCACGCGCACGCTCGGATCGAGCAGCTCGGAGAAGTACTCGGCCGCGGGATCATCGCGGTTGAGCACGGCCGTCGCGCCGCGCTCGAGGCTCGTGAACAGCCGCGCCTTGGCATCGCGGTAGTTCTTCATCGAGCCGTGGTAGTCGAGGTGGTCCTGCGACAGGTTGGTGAACACCGCCGTCGCGAAGCGCACGCCGCGCACGCGCTCCTGATCGAGACTGTGGCTGCTGACCTCCATGACGCACGCGCTGGCGAAGCGGTCCGCCATCTCGCGCAGGTAGCCGTGGATGCGCACCGCGTCGGGCGTCGTGGTGCCCGCCGGAATGCGGCGCCCGCCGAACTCGTAGGCGATCGTGCCGATCAGGCCGACCTGGCGACGGTCCGCCTGGAGGCAGCCGCGGATCAGGTGCGACACGGTCGTCTTGCCGTTGGTCCCGGTGACGCCGATCACCGACAGCGCCCGCGACGGATCGCGGTAGTAGTAGCGCGCCGCGTCGGCGAGCGCGCGCCGCGCGTTGTCGACGATCAGCACGGGGACGTGCAACGGCAGCGCCTCCTCGGCAACGACCGCCACCGCACCGCGCGCGACGGCCTGCTGCGCGTAGGCAGCGCCATCGTTCTTCGCACCGCGGATGGCGAAGAAGATGTTGCCCGCGCGCACTTCGGCCGAATGGAACTGCAGCCCTTCCACCGTGATGTCGCGCCAGTGCAGCGTCTGCCGTGGCTGCAGACAGTCCCGCAGTTCGCGCAGACGCACGACGCCTTGTCCGGACGGGAGTCCGGACGGAAAAGCCAATTCAGTCATCAACCGCCCTACCGAAGTATCGTCTCTGAGACTGCTGCCTCAGCCTGACCGCTCAGGAGCCTACGAATCACCGAACCTGACCGTTCGATGGACGCGACTTCTGTCGGCGGCGGCGCTGCTCCGCAAGCCGTTCGGCCTGCAAGAGCACTCGCACCGCTGGCGGTGCAGCATAGCTGCCGCCGTAGAAGCGCGCACTATCGTCCTTCTGCAACACACAAACGCACAGCCAGCGCGGCGCCCGCGCCGGCAGGAAGCCGACGAAGCTCGCGTTGCGTACGTTGACCCGACCGCGCCCCGGAATACCGATCATGCTCGCAGCAGTACCGGTCTTGCCCGCGACGTGGCCGTGAATGTCGATGCCCTGCTCCTTCTCGATGAGGCGCCGGACCTTGCTGCCGGTCGCGTGCGAGTCGTGCCCCATCACGTCGACCATCGCGTCCCGCACGGCGCCGAGGACGCGCGGGGAGAACTTTCCACCGTTCTTCGCCGGCGGCGCCGGGTGCCACACGCCGTCGACCTCGACACCGCGGCACAGCCGCAGCTCGGCCTCGTGGCCGCAGAGCATCCGCAGATAGGCGCGGGCCACGTGCAGCGCGGTCACCTGGAACTCGTAGCCGAAGCTGAACGAGATCGCGCTGTTGGCACGGAACGACCGCATCCGGGTGTTCGGGTCGAACGACTGCTTCGGCCAGCCGCCGACCCGCCCGTGCGGCAGCGGCAGGTCGAGGGACTCGCCGAAGCCGTAGAAGCGCATGTAGTCGCGCCACTGTTCGCGCGACAGCGTCAGGCCGATCAGCGACGCGCCGATGTTGGAGCTGTTGACCAGGATGCCGTGGGCATCGAGGTCCTCGCAGTCGTGATCGTCGCGCACCGGCTTGCGCCGCCCGAGACCGCGGATCTGCTCGCGGTAGTCGCGCCCGTGGGCGCGGCAGTCGTACTCGTAGCCCCAATCGAACGTGCCCGCCTCGTAGGCGTAGCTCAGGACGAGCGGCTTGACGATCGAACCGGGCTCGAACAGGCTCTGGTACGGCGTGAACGACGCGTTCTTCAGGTTCTTCACGTCGCGATGCCACGAGGCCGCGGCGACGACGTCGGCCGACTCGAGGTCGACGAGCACGAGCGCGCCCCACTTCGGGATCGTGATCTTGCCGACCGTGGCGCCGGCCTCGGCCTGCGCCGAGAGTTCGCGCACCGCGATGCGCTGCAGCTCGAGATCGATCGACGAGTGCACGACGGGGCGCCGCACATCGTCCGCAGGCAGCCCGAGGAAGTAGCCGCGGCCACGGCCGTCGCGCCGCAGCGCCCGCCGGGTGCCCGCGCCCGTGCCGAGGACGTTCGCGGCTTCGAGGCCGACGGTGCCGTAGGTGACGAGTTCACGGCCGGCGCCCTTCTTCTTCGCCCACTCGGTGACCGTGTGGCCAACGAGTCCGTACGTGAGTTCTCGGTCCGGGTAGACCCGCCGGAACGCGGGCAGGAAGTCGACCCGGACGAAGCCACGGAGGTCGTTGCGGTCGGCGATCCCGCGCAGCGCGTCGATCACGGCGAGCACGTCGATGTCGCCCGCGATCCGCAGGTCGGCGACCGTGGGATGCCCCTCCGCGAGCGGCCGGTTGCCGGCCGGCAGCCGATCGAACGCGAACTTGCGCGCGAACAGCCCGAGCACGCGCTCTTCGTGGTGTCGACGCGCGGCGCGCCGATCGGCGAGCTCGGGATCGCTCGCGAGCGCGCGCGCGAAGTCACGGGCCAGACCCTCGAGCCACTCCCGGAACTTCGCGGCGTTCTTGTGGCGCCACGACGAGACGCTGATCCGGGCGCGGACCTCGTAGACCGACCGGTCGTACGCGAGGCGCTCGCCGTTGCGGTCGACGATCGAACCCCGCGCCGCGGGCGTGCGTTCGACCCTGGCCCACTGACTCGAAGAAGCGTCCGCATCGAGCCGCAGCGGCGCGCGACCGTCGCGCTCCAACGACCCCGCCTGCGCGACCTGCACGTAGCCGAGCCAGCCCGCGAGGAACACCGGCACGCAGGCCAGCAGGCCGAACACGAAGCCGAGACGGAGACGTTCGCCGGGTCGAATCATGGCGCTCCTACTGCCAGCCGCGCTGGCGGCGTTCGTACTCGGCCATTAGCCAGTGTTCGTGGGCGCGCGCGAGCCGTTCGGCCGTCGCGCTATCGAGCAGCTGGGCCTCGAGCCGCTCGAGCTCGATCTCGCGATCGCGCACGCTCCGGTACTCGAGTTCGAGTTCGTGACGGCGCAGCGCGTTGTTGGCGCGCACCGTCGCGGTGAACAGCGCGATCGCGACGAACGCGGCGAACATCAGACCCGCGAGGAACCACTTCACGATCGACCTCCCGGGTCGCCCGCCGCGACCGGCTTGACCCCGCAACGCAGCTTGGCGGAGCGGGAACGCGGGTTGTCCTGGACCTCGGCGGGCCCCGCGACGATCGGCTTCTTGGTCACGACGTCGCAGTGCTCACGGAGGAAGTGCTTGGCGATGCGGTCCTCGAGCGAGTGGAACGAGATGACCGCGAGCCGACCACCGGGTCGCAGGCAATCCACGGCGGCGGCGAGGCCGCGTTCGACCTCGGCGAGCTCGTCGTTGACCGCGATCCGGATCGCCTGGAACGTGCGCGTCGCCGGATGGATCCGGCGGCCCTTCGCGGCACCGGGCAGCGCGGAACACACGATGTCCGCGAGCTGCTGCGTGCGCGTGATCGGCGACCGCCGGCGCTGCTCGACGATGCGGCGCGCGATGCGGCGGCTGTGACGTTCTTCACCGTAGCGGTAGATCACGTCGGCGAGCTCCGTCTCCGGGACGCGCGCGAGCCAGTCCGCCGCGGTCCTGCCTGAACCGGAATCCATGCGCATGTCGAGAGGTCCATCGGAGGTGAACGAGAACCCGCGTTCTGGCCGGTCGAGTTGCATGGAGCTGACACCGAGATCGAGCAGCACGCGATCGCAGCAGGTCTGACCGGAGTCCTGCAGCGCCTCGCGCATGCGCGAATACGAAAGGTGGTGCAGCGAGACCCCGGCTTCCGCGAGGGCCGCACTCCCTCCGAGTGCGGCCCTTGCGGAGACCAGGATCTCGCTGTCCCGATCGAGCCCGATCAACTTCCCGGTCGTACCGATTGCGGACAGGATTGCCCTCGCATGTCCGCCGGCACCGACCGTACCATCGACGACCACGAGCCCCTCCCAGAGCTCGAGGATCGCCAGGGTCTCCCGCAGCAGCACGGGCACGTGCACGGGGCGCCTATCCCCGTGCCCGCCCGCGCCCTCCGTCGTGCCCGAATCGTTCATACGCTACATCCCATGACCACCCGGCGGCAGTCGCAGAACGCTCCCGCACGGCAGGACCACTGCCGCGTGGGATCCGGCACGACGTGCCCGAGCGATCATTCCTCGCTCGGGGCAGCGGCGTTGCTTGGCTCGATCAAACTGGCAAAGAGCGCTTCCTCGTCGGCCGTCGCCTGGTCCAGGGTCTCGCCGAGGTTGGCCGGCGACCAGATCTCGAAGACCCGACCGGTGCCGATCAACGTGGCAGGACTGCTGGCGGCTAGGCCGGCGTATCGCAACAGCGGCTCGGGGATCCGTATCCTTCGATTGCCGTCCGGCTTGACCTCCTCCGAGTGCCCGAGGAACCGTCGACAGAGCGCCCGGTGGGCCCGGCTGCCAGGGACTGCCCGGCCGATCCGATCGACGAGTTCCTCGAAACCCTTGGAGTCGTGCAGGAGGAGGCAGCGGTCCAGCCCGGCCGTCAGGTGGAACTTCCAGTCGTTCTTGGGGAGCGCATCCAGGATCCGCGCAGGCAGCACGAGTCTGCCCTTGTCGTCGAGGTTGTGCTCCGAACTACCAAAGAAGGTCGCCATGGGGCCGAGGAGGGACTGCCTCCCTGTCACGCTTCGGAGCCTACCCCACGCAGAACCCCTGTCAACCCTAGCAAACCACTCAACACCACCCCCGACCCCCACGGACCCGTGAGTTTTGCACATCAGGGCCAAGGGTGGGGTCCGGTGTGATCGCACCCCACAAGCACCTGTGCCGGCTCGAGACCCGGTTTTTTTCGCGCAGCTCGCCGTTTTCGGCCAGCCGCCCATCGGTTAGGACCCGCAATCGCAAATCATGGCCATGACCTTCCTGCGCCCGACCGCTCTGCTCCTGTCCCTGGCCGCGCTCACGGCCTGCTCCGGCGACCAGCTCGTCGGCGTGCACGTCACGCTCGCCGAGGACGGCGCGGGCACGATCACGACCCGCGCGCTGACCGTGCCGGATCCGGCCCGGGTCGAGGCCGCGGCCGGGGGCACCGTCGACTGGCAGGCGCGCGCGGCCGTCGTCGCGTCGCAGGGTCGGTTCGCCCGGCTGTCGGACGTCAAGATCGGCGGGCCGACCGGCCTCAGGTTCGCCGCGACCCTCGACGGCGAGCAGCCGAGCGTGCGGGTCTACGTGCCGCGCGGCGCCGCCCAGCAATGGGTCCAGGCGCTCGTCCCGGACGCCCCGCAGCGCCGCTCACTCGCTCCCGTTTACGATCCGACCGGACGCACGCGCGAGGTCGGCGACACGATCCGGCTCGAGCTCGAGCTGCCGGGCGAGGTCGTCGCCTCGAGCGTCCACCCACCGGGCCGCGGCATCGAGGCCGACCGCGAGCGCAAGCGCGCCTACCTGCTCGTCCCCGCACGCGAAGCGATCAAGGAAGGCGAAGAACTCGTCTGGGACGTCACCTGGCGATGAGCGCGGACGCCGCGACCGGCGATTCGACGCAACCGCTGGTCTACCACGTTGCGGCCACCCTCGATGGTTTCATCGCCCACCCGGACGGCTCGTTCGGGGGGTTCGCCTGGGACGATGAAGTCGTCGCCGACTTCTTCGCCGAACTCGAACGGTTCGGCACCGTCCTCATGGGCCGCAAGACCTACGACGTCGGCCTCGCGGAGGGCAAGACCAGCCCATACCCCGCGATGCGCCAGGTCGTCTTCTCACGCTCGATGGCGGAGAGTCCCGATCCGGCGGTCGAGATCGTGCGGCAGGACCCGGCCGCGTTCGTTCGAGAGCTGAAGGCGACCGCGAGCAAGCCGGTCTGGCTGTGCGGGGGCGCGGAGATCGCCGCGATCCTGATGCACGACGCCCTGGTCGACCAGGTCGTCGTCAAGCTCAACCCGGTCGTCTTCGGCTCCGGCATCCCAATGATCGGTCCGACCGGTCCACAGACGGCGCTCCGCCTGACGGACACGCACACCTACGGCTGCGGCATCATCCGCCTGCGGTACGACGTGGCCCGCCCCGATCCGAGCGCCGGCTGAGGCGCGCCGTCAATCGGCCGACGCGTCGGGCGCAGGCACGCGCGTTTCGGCATTGGCAGGCTCGCCGTCGGCGACCGCTGCGTCACCCTCCGCGCCCTCATCGCCCTCGCCGATCGCGGCGAGCAGCTCGTCCTTGAGGCCATCGAGGTCGTCGGGATCGATCTCGGGCGCGAAGAGCAACATGGGCTCGCGCTCCTCCTTCTTGATCTTGGGGTCGACGACGACGAGATCGGCGCGTTCCTGCTCGGTCGTGCGCGGACGCTCCATGCGGAGCACACGCTTCCTGATCAGGAGCAGGGCGCAGAAGTAGCGCAGCGCGCGCGCCTTGTCGTCCTCGACCTCGGCCAGGCGATCGAACAGCGCGCGCAGCGACACGAGGTCGAGCACCGGCTCCTTGCTGCCGGACTGCTTGCGGCGGGCCCGCCAGTAGACCGGCGCCTTGCCGTCCTCGGCCTTGCGCTCGTAGTCCGTGAAGCAGGCGTCGCACAGGTCGCGCCGCACGCACTCGGGGAATTCGAGCACCGCCATGTACGAGCTGCTCGTCGGCAACGGGCACCCCGGCTTGTCGCAGCGGGTGCGGTCGACGCGGATCTTCCAGTCTTCGGCCATGATGTGGGTCGTGGTGAGCGCGGGTATCGTGGCCGCTACGAGCCCCGCGGTCGAGCGCCGTTGTCCGTCGAGTTGGCGGCCGACGAATCGAGCGGCTGGCGTTCGGCCCAGCGTTGCCACGCCTCGACGGTGCGCGGCCCGCGCGCGCCCGCGAGTTCCTGGAGCGTTTCCTGCGCCGCCTGATACCCGCGGGAGTCATCGCCGGCCTTGCACTTCGCCAGATACGCCGCCAGCAGCCGCGCGGTCTTGCCGCTGGGATGACCGGCGAGGGACTCCACCGCCACCCGCCGGACGAAGTGATCATCATCGTTCTGCAGCACGTCGTGCAGCAGCGGCGTGACGTTCGGCCCAGCGTTGCGCAGCGCGCGCACGGCGTCGGCGCGCACCGCGAAGTCCCTGTCGTGGACGAGTCGCGTCAGGGCCTCGACCGCCGGCGGATGCTCCACGAAGCCCGACAGCGCGAGCGCGGCCGTGCGCCGATGCCGCGGCTCGGACGACCCGGCGACCTCGAGCAGTCGCGGCAACGCGGGCTCGCCCACCACCGTGAGCAGCTCGATGCCGACCTGCCGAACCTGCGCCTGCTTGTGCAGCAGCAGATCCTGCACGAGCACGGGCACGGCCTGGCCACCGATGACGCGGATCTCCTCGATCGCGAAGCGCTCGAACGGATCGTCGATCCTGGCCGCCGCGCGCAGCAGGTCAGCGTCGTCGTGCAGCCCGAGGATCTCGCGCTCGTAGAACACGTAGTGCACGAAGTTGCGCGTCAGCCAACCGGCCGACACCGGATCCTCGAGCAGCTCGTCGCGCAGCGCCGGATACCTCGGATCCTGCTGCTGGAACAACTTGTTGGCCTCGACGAGCTTCTGAAACGTCGCCTCGTCGAGCCGCCCGAGCTCCATGATGTTGGACTCGGTGCTCGCGCAGCCCGTGAAGGTCACGGTCAACGCCAGCGCCAACGGCAGAGCGAGAGCGTTCGGGGCCCGGACCGACGGCGCAGCAGCGGAACTCATCCAGCCAGTCTTAGCCCGTACGGAACCTGGTTCAAACCGGCAAAGCCGGGTGCCGCCGGCTTCGCCGGCGGCACCCGGCTTTGCCGGTTTGAACCAGGTTCCGTACGGGCGTGATCGGACTGGATCCGGCTCGCGCGGGCCGCGATGCTCCGCTCTGGACATGGACATCAATCTCAATCGCGGCGGCATGCCGGCCGTTCCGCCCAACCTGCCGTTCCTGCTCATGATGCTCGGCGGCGGCGCGATCGGGCTCGGCCTGCTGATCATCTTCAACGAAGAACTGCTGCGCTGGATGGTTGCCAGCGTGTTCCTGCTGATCGGCGCGGTGCTGCTCTTCACCGGTCTGCGCGCGCGCCGCATGCTCGGCGGCTGATCTCCGCCGCACGAACGGACCCGGCCGTCAGCGCCACTTGCTGTGCTCGACGACCGCCGCCCCGATCACCTTCGCGTCGCGATCGATGCGCTCCGTCACGTCGACCGCGTCGCGCTCGTTGTGGTAGTAGGCGATGACGAGATCGATGAGCGCATCGCGGTGCGCGCCGTTCTCCGCATGCCACAGCCAGTGACACAGGCCGCCGGCCTGCGCGTAGAACATGTTGCGCGGACTCAGCGACCGCTGCACGCCGAGGCGATGGCCGAGCTTGACCCGGAAGCTCGGCTTCGGCGAGATGCGATGAAAGTCGACCTGTGACGCGCGCACGAGCGTCCGCCACGGCACGAGCATCCGGTCACTGGCGTGCGCGAGGATGTCGAGGTTGGTGTCGCGCGGACTGTCCGTCGCGTGCGTTCTGCGATCGAGGTCGAACACGAACTCCTCGACGAACGACGCGAACCCTTCGACGAGCCAGTAGCCCGGCACGCGCGGATCGCGCCGCATCGACCGCATCGACGAGATCGCGGGGCAACGATCCTGCAGCCACTGGTGCGTGAGCTCGTGCACGAACACCGGCATCACGCGCGCGAATGCCTGCCGATCGTCGGGCAGGTACATCCGCGACAGCTGCTCCTCGGGCGAGTAGTGCCCCGCGGTCCACGCCAGGTGCCCGCCGCCCGGCGACTGTTCCTGGTATTCCTCCTGCGTCGGGAAGAGCAAGATGCGCATGCGCCGCGCGTCGGCCCGCACGACCTGACGATCCTCGAACATGCCTTCGAGGGTGTCGCAGACGAGCTCGCCGAGCGACAGGCAGCGCGCGAGACTGCCGGGTGCGGCGATCGGCGTGTAGACGAGGAGCCGCCCGCTCTGCACGCCGATGAGGTCCTGGCGCCAGCGGTCCCGCAGCTCGAGCAGCTTGCGCTGATCCGGCGTCGCGGTCCCGATCTGCTCCTTGGTCGGCACCGCGAGGAAGTCGATGTCGATCCAGCGCGTGCTCTCGAGGAACGCGAGCCACTCGGCCGCGTCGAAGTCCCTGGTCTCGTCCGCAGGCCGCAGCTCCTTCGGCAGCAGCTCACGAACGGCCGTGGCGAACGGCGGGTAACTGCTGTCGATGTCACAAATGAACCGCAGCGCGCGCAGGCGCTCCTCACCCTCCAGGTCCGCGACGCCGAGCTTGCGCCACAGCTTCGCGACCGCGGCCGTCGCCACCCCATCCCGCCGCTCGGTCAGCGCCGCGACCTCCTTCTCGGTCGCCCCCCGCCGCCCGCGCGCGAGCCCCTTGGTCTTGCGCTCGCGCTGCGCCACCCACTTCTCCTCGACGCCCGCCGCCCGACACCGCTCGAACAGGTCGGGCAGCAGATCGATCGCGCGCGCGATCATCGCATCGGCGACGATGTCCTGCAGGGCTTCGTGCTGCGCGGCCACGAACGCGCCGGCCCACGTCCGTTCGCGTGCGCGCACGTCGACGTCGAGGACCGCGCCCTGGCGCCGGAACGCGCGCACGCGACTTTCGGTCACGAACAGCAGCGAGTCGCGCGCCGGAATCGCGCGCGCCCCCTTCGGCACGTCGATCCGCCACCGCACTTCGAGCGTCTCGAGGTCGACAGCAACGCCCCCGAGGTAGGCCAGCGAACCCGCGATCGTCACGGGTGCCCCGAGCAGTTCGGGATGCGCGTCGGGCGTCGCGAGGACGCTGAACTGCTGCTCGCCGGCCACCCCGCGCCCGAGGTACGGCTTCTTCACCGAACCGCACCCGCCGACCCAGTGACCGTCGGCGACCGCGGGCGCGTTCGGGATGTGCGACAGCGCCGAGGGTTCTTTGCCACCGCTGAGCGGCAACCGGTAGCTCAACGCATCGACCGCGTCACCGCCCTGCAACAGGATCGCGCCGAGCCCATGCGCGATCAGCAAGTCGTCGGTGACGACGATCCGGCCGCCGCGGCCGACGTTCGGCACGGGCAGCTTCACGCTCTGCCGTCGCTGTCCCCGCTCGCGATCGAACCCGACGATCGAGGCCGTCGACTGGCCGAAGCCCATCGCGAAGACCTGGTCCTCCGACAGCGTCACCGGCCCGGCGAAGCCACCGCCCGCACTCTGCCAGACGGACTGCAGGCGAACGGCGTCGAAACGGATTACGCGCCCGCCCGCCGTCGCGTAGACCTCGTTGCCGACGCGCAGCGGCGGCCCGAGCCCGGTGATCGCCTCGGAATCGCGTTGCTCCGTGATGGCCGCGCTGTCGACGCGCAGCCGCTTGAGTTTGCCGCCGGCCCGGACGATGACCTGGCGGTTCCACAACGTCGGCGCGAGCGGCGGCAACCCCGAACGCGCGAAGAAGTCCTTGTGCGCGATGGCCGTACCGGTGCCCAGATCGACGGCCTGCAGCCGCCGCTTGCGTTGCCCCAGCTTGCACTCGATGACGACGTAGTCGTCCCACACGCGCGGCTCGCCGACGATCGGACCAGCGGCATCGAACTGCCATGCCCGCTCCGGCTCGAGCTCGAGCGGCACTGTGGCAACCGCCCCGGAGCGACTCGGGCTGCCGCCCTCGGTGTACCAGCGATTCGGCAGCCCGACGCCGGGGCGCGGCGCGTCCTGCGCGCACAGCGCGACACTCATGACGAACGGAGCGACGATCCTCATCGCCCACGAACGTAACCGGCACGCTGCGCCCTCGTGCTCAGTCGATCACGGCAATCAGTTCGCGCGGCACATATCCCGACCGTTCGCCGGCAGCGACGCGCACGAAACGGCCGCTCGTGCCGCCGAGCACCTCGACGGTGACGCCGGGCCGGGCCGTCGCGACCGCTTCGAGGTCCGCCCGCGGCTCGCTCGTGATCGCGAGCTCCTGCAGCGCGACGGCCCGCGGCGCGCGCACCGCATCGAACCACAGCACCTCGGCCGCGAGCCACGCGCCGGGCAGCAGCAACAGGGCCCCGACCCAGCGCCAGCCCATGCGGCGCCGGCCGAGCACCAGACACAACGCGGCGCCGAACATGAACCCCGCGAGCAGCGCGATGCGCTCGCCGGGTGACAGGCGCGCGCGCAGCCGATCGAGTTCGGCGGCGAAACCGCCCGCGGCTTCCTGCACCTCGAGCTGTTGCTCGACGAGCGCGATGTTGCGCAGCAGTTCGGGATCGCGCGGCGCGCCGAGCCGCGCCGCCTTGTAGGCCCAGAGCGCGCGCGGCAGATCCTGCAGCCGGTAGAGCGCGTTGCCGCGAGCGCGCAGCAGTCGCCGGTCCCCCGTGCGCTCGTAGGCCGCGGCAAATAGCTCGTCCGCGCGTTGATAGTCACCCGCGCGGTAGGCCGCGACCGCCGCGCTCGCGCCGGCAGTCGCGCCAGCCGTCCCCGGCGAGGGCGGCGAGGCCGGCGCCAGCGAGCCAGCCCCCTGCACGACAGATTCCTGCGCGACGAGCACACCACCGGGCGCGAACCCGGTCGCGAGCACGAACACGATCGGCATCAGACCCGCCCACTGCGAACGTTCGATCGTCGCGTTCTCGAGCCTCGCGACGAGCGCCTCGACCTCGCTTTGCTGCAGGCCGCCGCCACCGCCGTAGCGCGCGGCGGTCGATCTCTCGATCGCCACACTCACTTCCTCGGCGAGCGCGGAGTCGAGACCGGTGCGCACCAGATCGTCGCGCAACGACGGCCGCACGACGGCCGCGGCCGGCACGTCGAGCCGGTCACCGAGATACCCCGCGAGCGCGTCGCCCGGATCCGCGCCGGACTGCAGCGCCTGGCGGCAGTTGCGCAGCGCCGCGCGTTCGCGCTGCCCGGTGACGTCCGCGCGCCGGCGCCGCAACGCCGAGGCGAACCCGAGGCCGAGCAGCACGGCGAGCCACGGGCCGAGCGCCGCGAGCCATCCGAGCCATGGCGCGCGCGCATCCGCGAGCGCCGGCGGCCCGCTCAGGTCGGGCAGGTCGAAGATGTCGTCGACGCCAGGCGTGACGGGAGCCGCGACGTCCTCGGGCAGCGCCGTGAGGGTCTCGCCCTCGGGCAGCGGCTGCACGTCGAGCGCGAGCTCCGGCGTGGCGACCTCGACGAACGCCTCGACGCCCGGGGTCGTGTCGAAGTAGTTCCACGCGATCGGCGGCACGGCCGTGACGTCCGCGGACGTCGGCGTGAGATCGTAGGTGACGACGACCTTGTCGGCATCGCGCTGCGCCTCGGCCTGGCCGAGCTTGTGGAAGCCCGGCAGCTCCTCGACCTCGGGCATGCGCAGGAACTCGAGGTTGCCCGCGCCGCGCACGGTGATCTGCAGCTTGACCGAGCTGCCGACCTTGACCTGATTGCGATCGAGTTCGGCCGTGATCGAGAACCGCCCCACCGCGCCGTAGTACGGCGTCGGCCGCCCCGCCTCGGGGATCGGCAGCACCTCGATGCGCACCGGCTGACCGTAGACGTACATCTGCTCGGTCTGCGCGCCGCGCGACCGGCCGAGGATGTCCCGGCGCCCGGCGCGGCGCACGACCTGGAAGCGCAGGGTCGGTGCGGGCAGCTCGATCACGCCCGTGCGCGTCGGCAGGAACGCGCGCTCGAACGAGTAGCGGTGCCAGTTGCGGCCGTCGCGACGGAAGCCCGGATCGAAGCTCGCGTGGAACAGCTCGCGGTTGCTGATGATCGCGCGCCGGTCGCCGCTCGGCGCCTCGGTCTCGATGCGTTCGCCGCCCGGGAAGTCCGTGAGCCACGCCGCCTGGACCTCGACGTCGAGGTAGCGCACGTTGCGGTAGACGTCCTGCACGAGGCGGACGCCGGGATCGAGACCGAACGCGGCCTCGATGCGGATCGGCTCGTGCACGTAGACCCGCTGCGGCTCGATGCGGACGTCGACCCAGCCGAGGTTCTCCCCGCGCAGGTCCTTGACCGCGGTGAGCTCGATCGGCCGCGTGCGCTGCGACTTCGTGCCGGTCCAGATCGCGAACGCCGGAACGACGAACTTGCCTTCGCGTTGCGGCGTCAGGCGCAGACGGTACTGCACGCCCTGCCGCTCGATCATCGTGCGGCCGTCGTAGTACGAGTAGCTGCTGCGCACGGGCGCGGACAGGTCCATCGCCAGCTCGGGCACGTTCGGCAGCACGGGCTCGCGCGGATCGGCGCCGCGCCCTTCGACGCGGATCAGCACCTGCGCGCTGTCGCCGAGTTTGACCGTCGCCGGGGTCGGCCCCTGCAGCTCGAGGGTCTCCTGCGCCGGCAAGGCGACGGCCAGGGTCAGCGCGACGAACGCCGCGATTCGTCTCCGCGCCGTCACCAGTCGCGCTCCACGCGCCCGCGCCGCGACCGGCTGCGCTGCCGCAACTGCTGCAGCTGCTGTTCGAGCTGCTGCAGCTTGTCGCGCAACCGCTGGGTCTGCTCGGGCGTCAACGCGCGGCCCGCCACGCCCTCACCGGGCGCGTCGCTCCGCCCCTCGGCCGGCTGCTCCGAGCCGTCCGGCTCCGCGGGGCTCGGCTGCGGCTCGGCCTGCTCTGGCTCCTTCGACTCCTCCGGCTCGCCGCTCGGCGAACCCTCGGGCGTCTCCTGCGGGTCCGGTTGCTGCTGCGGGTTCTGGCCTTCGGGCTCCTCCGGCTTGCCTTCCTGCGGCTCCCCCTGCTGGGGCTCTGCTCGTTGCGGTTCTGGCGGCTGCTCGGCCTCGCCCTCCTGCTCGGGCGGCGTCTCACCTTGCTGGTTCTGGTTCTGCTGCGACTCCTCGGACTGCTGCGGTTCCTTGGACTGCTCGCCGGGCTCCTGCTGAGACTCATCGGGCTTCGGCTCGCCCTGCTCCTGCTCACCCTTCTCGCCCTGCTCCTGCTTCTCCTTCTGCTCGTCGCCCTGCTCGTCCTGCTTCTCGGACTCGTCGTCCTGCTTCTCCTGCTGCTCGCCGTCCTCGCCGCTGTCCTGCTGCTGCTGCTTCAGCTGCTCGATCTTGTCCTCGAGCTCCTGGATGAACCGCAGCGTGCGCTCGAGGTTGCGCACGCACTCGGGCGAACGCTCCTCGGTCGCGCCACGAACGAAATGCCGCTTGGCCAGCTGCGCCTTCACGAGCGCCTGGCCGAGGAGCTGCAGCGGGTCCATCGGCTGTCGTTCGTTGTCCACCGGCTGCTGCAGCGCCTGCAGCGCGGCGTCGGCCTGGGCATCGAGCCGCTTGCCCTGCTCGAACCGCACGGCGCCGAGCAGCCCCGCGTGCAGACTCGCGCGCGGGTCAGAGAACAGCGCGGCGTACTTCTCGACCGCGACCTCGGCCGTCGCGAGGTCGCCGGCGCGCCACGCGGCGAGCGCGAGGTTGAAGTGCAGTTCGGCCGACTCCTCGTCGGCCGCGATCGCGCGCTGGAACGCCGCGACGGCCTCCGGGTAACGGCCGGCGCGGTAGTGCTCCAGACCGTCCTCGCGATCGCCGGACCCGGCGAGCACGAACGCGAGCGAACAGGACAACAGGATCGGGGTCTTCATCGGCGGCGGCCTCCGGCGGTCGCGATCTCGAAGAGTAGCAGAAGAAGCAGCGGCAGCAGGACCCACTGGTAGCGGGCTTGTTTGCCGGCCTCCTCACCCGCGTCGTAGCTGCGCTTCTCCATCGGCAGCAGGCGCTTGCTATGGATCTGGTTGAGCGGCAGCGCCATCACCTCGGCCCGGAGGAACTCCCCGCCCGTGACGTTGGCGAGCGCCCGCAGGCTCTCGGGGTCGAGGCGCGAGACGACCTCGTTGCCCTCCTGATCGCGCAGGAACGTCTCGGTGCCATCGCGCTGAGCGATCGTGATCTTGCTCCCGAGCGCGCTGCCGTAGCCGATCGAGTAGACGACGATGTCCTCCGCGGCGAGCTCCGTCGCGGCCTGCTGGCCGGCGCCCGCGAGGTCCTCGCCGTCGGTCAGCAGCAGAACGGCCGTCGTCGTCGCGTTGTCGGGCTCGGCAACCGCGAGCGCCTTGCGCAGCGCCGCCGCGAGGTCGGTACCCCCGGTCTTGACGATGTCGGTGTCGACCTCGTCGAGCAGCCCGCGGAACGAGTCGAGATCGTGCGTGAGCGGCACCCACAGCCGGGCCGTGCCGGCGAACACGACGAGCCCGACGCGATCGCCGCCCTCGAGGCTCGGCAAGACCGCGCGGATGTCGGCGACGGCGCGGTCGAGGCGCGTGCCGTCCATGTCGCGCGCGAGCATCGACCGCGAGGTGTCGAGGCAGAACACCAGGTCGAGTCCGCGGCGTTCGACGGGAATCGGCTCCTCGCCCCAGCGCGGATCCATCCAACAGAGCAGCCCGAGCCCGAGCAGCAGCGTGACGCGCAACGACCGCGCGAGCGGCGAACCGACCGGATCGGTCGGCTGCACGCCGTAGCGCTTCGCCGCCCGCACCGACGAATCGAACAACGCCCAGAGCAGCGCCCAGACGACCGGCATCAGCAGCAGGCCGGGCCAGAGCCACAGCCGCGCGAACTCGAAGTCGCCGGCCGAATCGTTCGCTGCGACGAGCGCGATCACGGCACCCTCCGGAAGAGCAGGACCTCACCGAGCAACGCGAAGAGCAGCAGCAACAGCCCGACGCCGAGCGGATACTCGAACCGGTCGACGGTGCGGTAGCGCGGGTCCTCGAGCTCGCTCGTTTCGAGCTCGTCGATTCGTTCGTACACGGCCGCGAGGTCCTCGTCCGACCGCGGCTGGAAGAACTCGCCCCCGGTCGTGTCCGCGATCATGCGCAGGTCGTTGAACTCGAGCGGCCGCATGCCGAACGGCGTCACCTCGCCGCGCCCGAGACCGATCGTGTGCACGCGGATGCCGGCGTCCTTGCAGAGCTTGGCGCCTTCCTCGGGCTCGATGTCACGTACGGTCGTCTCGCCGTCGGTCAGCAGCACGACGACGCGCGATTCGACCTCGCTCGTCTCGAGCACCTGCGCCGCCTTGGCGAGCGCCGTGCCGATCGCGGTGCCGTCCAGCGGGCTGTTCATCGGCACGGCCTCGAGCACGCGCAG
The DNA here is from genome assembly GCA_965228735.1 of Planctomycetota bacterium. GTDB lineage: Bacteria > Planctomycetota > UBA1135 > UBA1135 > UBA2386 > JAGQRA01. The sequence continues at coordinate 6,498,855 of OZ245838.1, read as the reverse complement.
GAACGCGGCGAGCGCCTCCTCGTCGAGCGTCAGCGGGCAGCGCAGCTCGGCGTAGCGCGCGAACGCGACGAGCCCGACGCGGTCGTTGGTCCGCGCCCCGGCGAACTCCTCGGCGCGGGCCCGCGCCGCCGTCATGCGCGCGAGCCGCTCCTCGTCGCTCATGTCCTCGACGGTCATCGACGAGCTCGTGTCGACGACGAGCAGGATGTCGATGCCCTGGTCCTGGATCGGCACGACCTCGCGTTCGACCGGCCGCGCGAGCGCGAGGCCGAGCGCGACCACCGCGAGGAACTTGCCGAACAGCGGCAGCCACGCGAGCCGCTGCCGCAGCGTGCGGCGCACGCCGGCGAACAGACTCGTCGTCGCCGTCATGAGCGCCGCGCGCGGCCGCAGCGCGCGCCACAGCACCGCGAGCAGGCCGAGCGGGATCGCGAGCAGGAACCACGGGTCGAGCAGCGTGATCCCGAACATGCCCAGGGAGGTCGGGCCCACTGCGGACGCAGCCGCGGCGATCATGCGGGCACCTCCTCGGTCGACGCGCGTTCGCCCGGCACCGCACCTGTGACGCCAGCCGCGCCGCGGCCGCGGTCCGCGCGCGTCGTCTCGACGAACGACTCCGCGATCTCGAACATCGCGACGTGATCCGCTTCGCCCGGCTGGTGCCGCGCGAACTTCACGAGGTCGCACTGCGTGAGGAAGCGCTGCAGTTCGCTCTGGTGCTCGCGCGCGAGCGCGTCGCCGGCCTCGAGATCGCGCAGGAACTCCTCGGTCGTGCTCTCGGGCGCGCGCAGCCCGAAGCGCGCCTCGAGGTACTGGCGCAGCACGTCGGAGACGTCGACGTAGAACGCCTCGACCTCGGCCGGGGTCCGACGCGGCGCCTCGCGCAGCCGTTCGAGCGCGCGCAGCGCCGTGACGTGGGGCGGGACGGCGATCGCGTCACCCATCGTCCGGTCGCCCGCGCGCCGGCGGAGGAAGAACACGAGCCCACCGAGCACCAGCAGAGTTGCGAGGCCGAGACCGAGATACAGCGGCCAACGCGGCGGCGGCGGGAACGGCGCGCCGGGGGCCTCGAGCGCTTCTCCGTGCCCGTCGAGCACCGACGTGACGACGAGGCGCACGGGTTCGGTGCGCGCGTCGACCGAACCGTCGACGGCCTTGGCCACGAACGCCGGGATCTCGAGCTCGCCGGGTGCCGCGATCGGCCGCAGCGTGAGCACGGTGCGCTGCCACAGCCCGTCGCCGAGCGGCACGGCCGGGTGGTCCTTGCGTTCGCTCGCGAACTGGTCGCCGTCGACCTCGGGATCGAACTCGACCTCGAGGTCGCTACGCCGGAACAGGTCGAGGGTGACGTACACCGGCTGCAGCAGGGCGACCTCGTCGGCCGAGACCGTGGCAACGAGGTCGAGCGCGGCGGCGGGCGCGCCGCTGCCGGCCGTCTTCGCCCACGGCGAGGCGCCGGGACCGCCGCACGACGGCAGCGAAAGCGCGGCGAACAGCAGCAGGCTCGTCATCACGGAGAGCCGCCTCACCGCTTCGCCCCCCGCAGCTCGCGCATCCGGAAGAACCGCACGAGCGGATCGACGACCGAGCCGCTCGTCGGCACGTCGAGCAGGTCGACGCCGGAGCGCCGGCAGAGCGCGTCGAGCGCCTCACGTTCGCGCTGCCACGCCGCGCGCACGTCGCGCCGCACCGCGCGGCTGCTCGTGTCGACCTCGACGCGCGTCCCGGTTTCGGGATCGGCCACCGCGAGCAGCCCGACCTTGGGCAGCTCCGGCACCTCGCCCGTCGCGGGATCGACGCCACCGGCGAACGGGTCGCGCACGCGCACGGCGATCGCGTCGTGCCGCCGCGCGAGCAGCCGCAGCTTCTGGCCGTAGGCCGACTCGGGGTCGCCGCCGCCGAAGAAGTCGCTCACGACGAACACGATCGCGTGCCGTCGCTGCACCCGGCTCGTGTAATCGAGTGCCGCGTCGATGTCGGTCGTGACCTGCGCGAGCGGCGGTTCGCACGCCTCGCGGATCAGCCGCAGCACGTGGTTGCGCCCCTTCTTGGCCGGCACGTACTGCTCGATCTCGCTGCCGAAGCGGATGAGCCCGGCCTTGTCGTTGTTGCGCGCCGCGGCGAACGCGACGCACCCGACGAACAGCGCCGCGGTCTGCGCGACCGTGCGCCGTTCGATGCCGCGCGGGTTGCTGCCGAACGCCATCGACGCGGAAACGTCGAGCAGGAACAGCACCGTGAGCTCGCGCTCCTCGACGAACTTCTTTACGAACGGGCGTCCGACGCGGGCCGTGACGTTCCAATCGACGGCGCGCAGTTCGTCACCTTCGGCGAACTCGCGCACCTCGTCGAACTCGATGCCCGAACCGCGGAACACGGAGCTGTAGCCGCCCGACATCACGTCGGTGACCATGCGATCCGCGCGCACCTGGATGCGACGCGCCTCGGCGAGCAGTTCTGGATCGATCGCTCGCGTCACGGCGGCTGGCTACGGCACGGGAACGGTGTCGAAGACCTGCTGCAGCACCTGTTCGCTCGTGATCCCCTCGGCCTCGGCCTCGTAGGTCGTGAGCACGCGGTGGCGCAGCACCATCGCGCCGACGGCCTTGACGTCCTGCGGCGTGACGAAGCCGCGCCCTTCGAGGAACGCCCGGGCACGCGACGCGCGGGCCAGCGCGAGCGACGCGCGCGGCGACGCGCCGTAGAGGATCAGGGGCTGCAGCTTCTCGAGGCCGACGGCCGCCGGCTCGCGCGTCGCGAACACGAGGTCGACGATGTAGGCCTTGACCTTGTCGTCGAGGTAGATCGTGTCGAGCAGCTGGCGCATGCGCAGCAGCTCTTCCGGCGACGTGGCCGGCGCGACGTCGGTCGACGCCGAGATCGCCGACATGCGGTCGATGATCTTGAGCTCCTCGGCCTTGCTCGGGTAGCCGACGACGAGCTTGACCATGAAGCGGTCGACCTGCGCCTCGGGCAGCGCGTAGGTGCCCTCCTGCTCGACCGGGTTCTGCGTCGCGAGGACGAGGAAGGGATCGGGCAGCCGACGCGTGTCGCCGGCGAGCGTGACCTGGCGCTCCTGCATCGCCTCGAGCAGCGCCGACTGCACCTTCGCCGGCGCGCGGTTGATCTCGTCGGCGAGCACGAAGTTGGCGAACACCGGCCCCTCGCGCACCTGCCACTCCCCCGTCTTGGGGTTGTAGACGTGCGTGCCGACGAGGTCGGCGGGCAGCAGGTCGGGCGTGAACTGGATGCGCCGGAACTCGCCGCCGACGGCGCGCGCGAGCGAACTCACGGCAAGCGACTTCGCGAGCCCGGGCAGGCCCTCGAGCAGCACGTGGCCGTCGGCGAGCAGCGCGACGAGCAGACCGTCGAGCAGCTCGTCCTGGCCGACGATGACGTTCTGCAGCGCCGCGCGGACGTTCTGCAGGCTCTGGCTCTCGGCCTGGATCTTCTGGGCGATGGCGACGACGTCGGTCATTGGCGGCGGGGGCTCGGCGGTCGGAAAGGGCACGGACGATACCGAGCCGCGAGAACTCCGCAAACACCGCGCTGGCGGGCGACGCGCGCCGGCCGTCCGCCGCTACTGGTTCTTCGCCGCCTTGCGGGTCTCGAACAGCACGCGGTAACGCGCGGCGATCCCGGCGCGGGCCTCGGCGGGCGTCGCCATCGCGACGACGCCGTAGTCCTGGCCGCTGACCTGACGCAGCACGGCCGACGCCAGCACGTAGAGCCGCGGCTGCCGCAGGTCGGTGAGCAGGCGCGCGAGCTCGGGGATCGGCTCGATGCCGCCGGGCTGGAAGTGCTCCGGCCGCAGCAGGGTCGGGACGTCGGCGGCCGCGAGCGCGTCGAGCAGCCAGCGCCACTGCGGTTCGGCGCGGTGACGGCGCCACCACGCTTCGACCATGCTCCACGGGTCGTCGGCCGACTCGAGGTCGAGGCCGGTCGTCCCCATGAGCGCGAGCTTCGCGTCGGCGGCGTGCTGCGGGTTGCGCAGCAGCGGCAGCAACGCCGGCACGGTCTCGGCGTCCTGGTAGCGCCCGAGCAGCAGCACGAGTTCGTCGTGGATCGCCGGGTTCTGCGCCGTCTTGACCTGCCGCCGCAGCGCCGGCACCGCGAGCTGCGCGCCCATGCGGCCGAGGTAGAGCCGCGCCAGGTTGCCGAGGTCCTTGCCGTTGGCGATGACCGCGAGCTCGGCGAGCGTGTGCGCCGCGCGCTGGTCGCGCAGCTCACCGAGGCCGCGCAGCGCGGCTTCGCGATCCGCGGGCACGGGCGCGCGCAGCGCCTGATCGAGCACGGGGAACGCGTTCTTGCCGCCGACGCGACCGAGCGCGACGAGGGCCGCGCGCCGCACCGCCGGCGCGGTCTCGGCCTGGATGATCAGCTGCACGAGCGGATCCTGCGCCGCGGGCAGGCGCAGCTGGCCGGCCGCCTCGGCCGCCGCGCGCCGCACTTCGGCGGGTTCGTTCTCGCCCGTGAGGAGCTCGACGAGCCGGGGGCCGGCGCGCATGTCACGCGCGACGACGATCTCGTCGATCGCGACGCGGCGCACGACCGGTCGTTCGTCGGCGAGCGCGGTCAGCACGGCCTCGGGCCCGAGCACGGCGAACACGGCGCGCACGGCTTCGCGACCACCGCCAGGCGCGGTCGCCGCGGCGGCGACGCACTCGCGCCAGATGCGATCGCCGGGGATCCCGGCCGCGAGCTCGAGCAGGCGCAGTTCGAGCGTCGACAGCTCTTCCACGCCGCGCACGATCGCGAGCACGGCATCACCCTCGGCCTCGCCGAGCAGCAGCTTGCGGTCCTCGCGCTCGAACAGGTATTCGAGGGCCCGCGCCTGCAGCCACGGCGAGTACGTCGTCCAGTTGGTCAGCACGCGCCGCGCGAAGCGCTGGCCGCGTTCGACCGGGCTCTCGTGGGCCAGCAGCCAGCGGCGCTCGGCGCGCCAGAACGCGGCGCGGTCCGGCTCCTTCTCGGGGTGCCGGTAGAGCTGCCACAGCTGCGACTCGAGCGCCGCCTCCACGCGCTCCGCGAGCGCGCCGAACGCGAGGTCCTCGCCCGCCGGCACGCCGACGAACGCGCGCGCGCGGCCGACCTGCACCTCGAGCGAGCGCGCGATCGGCAGACCGGCCTCCTGGCGCGTGAGCCGCGGATCACCGAAGCCGAGTCGCTGCAGCCCCTCGACGAGTGCGAGCATCTGCTCGCTCGTGAGGAACGCCTCGTACGAGTTCTCGAGCGGCGCCACCTCGGTCAGACCTTCGGCGAGCAGCCGCAGCGCCGGGCCCTTCGCGCGCAGCGTGACGACCGCGGTCGCGGCGGTGCTGGCGTCGATCGAGACCGCGGCGCGCAGGCCGACGAAGCCGTCGCGGCGGGCCTCCCACCACTGCCGCCACGTGAGCGGACTGTCCGCCTGCACGACGCGGCCCGTCATGCGCGTGAGCCGGCGCTCGGCGGGGAACTTGAGCAGGTCGAGGTTGGGCACGAACAGGCGCGCGTCGACGAGGTCGACGAGCGCGTCGCCGATCGCCCGGTCGTCGATCACGCCTTCGGCGACCGTGCCTTCGCCGTTGCCGGCGCGATACCCGAGATCGGCGAGCGCGATCGCCGCGAGGCTGCGGGTCAGCGCCTCGCGCGCGCGCAGCTGCTGGGCGATCAGGTCCGCGCGCGCCGGATCGATCCGCGGCTGCCCCGTCGCGTCGCCGATCTCCGCGAGCGCGAACGCCGCGTAGGCGAACCCGCGATCGATCGGCGGGCCAGCGACGATCGCCTGCAGGTCCGGCACGGCGCGTTCGCCGAGCTGGATCAGCGCGTGGCACGCGGCACCCGCGAGTGCCGGCGGCTTCGACAGCAGCTCCACGAGGCGCTGGCGCGCGCCTTCAGTGTCGATGGCCGCGAGCAGGTCGACGCCGCGCAGGCGCAGATCGAGGCTCTGGTGACTCGTGAGCTCGAGCGCGAACGGCAGGTCCGCTGCGGTCGCGATCTCCGCGAGCGCTTCGGTCGCCGGCCGGCGCGCGCCGGCCTGGCGGCCGCGGATCACGTCGCGCAGCGCCTGCCGTTCGTCGAGCTGGTCGTCCGGATCGCGTTCCGGCCCCATGAGGAACGTCATCGCGTCGATGACCGGGCGGGTCGCGCGGCCGAGGCGCCGGGCCAGCAGCTGGAAGCGCAGCTCGCGCGCGACGTCGCCGTCACCGAACCGCCGGGCGACGAGCATCAGATGCGTCATCTCGCGCGCCCGGGCGCCGCGCGCGACCTCGATGACGAGGTCGTTGATCTTGCCGTACTGCAGCGCCATCGACTGCAGGCGCTGCTCGACGCGGCCGGGCGACTGCGCCAGCTCCTCGATGTCGTGCCGGAAGCGCTCGATCTCGGTCAGCGGCGGCGGAACGTTCGCTGGTTCCTGCTGCGGCGCGCGCTCGGGCAGCTTGATGCGACCCTGCGGCATCGCGGATACCACAGGGCACAGAACGGTCAGCGAGAACAGGCTCGTTGCGAGGATCATCAGGGCGGGCGACCTCTTATGGCATTCGACGAGGGGTCGGGCCGAATGCAGGGTTGGGGGGGCCGCGGATGATATCGAGGGCCGCCCGCGATGTCGTGGTCCAGCAACCCCGATCCCGGATTCGTCGGTTGTATCGCCGCCCCGGGCCGTCACGATCCTGCGCCCGCCGTGCCCCCGTCCCCCGTCCGCGTCCACCTCGCCCTGCTCACCGTGTCGGTGCTGTTCGGCGGCCACTACGTCTTCAGCAAGAAGGTCCTGGGCGCCGTGCCAGCGGGCTCTTGGGCGATGTTCCGCATCCTCGCGGCGACCGCGCTGCTCGTGCCGATCGCCTGGCTGCTGCGCCAGAAGCGCGCGCTGCCCGAACGCCGGACCATCCTCTGGCTCGGCGTCGCGGCGTTCTTCGGGGTCGCGCTCAACCAGGTCCTGTTCTTCGAGGGCCTCGAACGGACGACGCCCGCGCACAGCTCGGTGATCAACGTCGGCATCCCGGTCTGGACCCTGCTCTTCGCGTGGCTCGCGGGGCAAGAACGCATCGGCCCGCGCCGCCTCCTGGCGATCGGCCTCGCGGTCACCGGCGTGCTCTATCTCCTCGGCCTGGACGACCTGCTGTTCGGCGAGCCGGAGTCGAACGCGACCGAAGGCGGCGCGACACTGCTCGGCAACGTGCTGACGATGTTCAACGGCTGGGCGTTCGCGCTGCACCTCGTGCTCATGCGCCGCATCGGCAAGAACCTCGACCCGTGGATCGCGACGATGATCATGTTCGCCTGGGCGAGCCTGTTCATCAGCAGCTACGGCCTGCTGCACGTGGAAGCGGAGCACGTCGACACGCTGCTCACGCCGCCGATCGCGTGGTGTGCGCTCTACGTCGTCGTGTGCGCGACGGTGCTCACGTATCTGATCAACAACTGGGCGCTGCGCCACACGCATGGCTCGACCGTCGCGCTCTACATCAACGTGCAGCCGCTGTGCGCGGTCGCCATCGGGGCGTTGGTGGGCGAAGCCCTGCCGGGGCTCCGGTTCTACGTCGCGCTGGTGCTCGTCAGCGCGGGGATCTGGCTGCAGGCGAAGGCGAAGGATTGAGACTCGCAAAACCGTCCTCGACGAGTTTCGCCTCCGTGTCCTCGCAGTACTCGACCTCGCCGTATGCTCCCGCGACGATGACAGCGCCACCGACTGCCCCCGCCGTGGGCGAGACCCTCGAAGTCCAGGTCGAACGCCTCGCGTTCGGGGGCCGCGCCGTCGCGCGGCAACGCGGCAATCCGGACGGCATCGTCGTGTTCGTGCCGTTCGCGGCGCCCGGGGACGTGCTGCGGGTCGAGGTCACGGAGCGGGAGAAGACGTTCGTGAAGGCGGCGATCGTCGAGGTGCTCGAACCGGGGCCGGGTCGCGTGGAGCCGCGCTGCCAGCACTTCGGCGACTGCGGCGGCTGCCAGTATCAGCACGTCGACTACGCGGTGCAGGTCGAGCAGAAGGGCGAGTTCGTGCGCGACGCGCTGGTCAGGACCGGCGGCTTCGATTGGCCGGCGCCGGTCGTCGTGCACCACGCCGAGCCGTGGGGCTACCGCTCGCGCACACAGCTCAAGCTGCGCGCGACCTCGGGCAAGCGGCGCGACGGCAAGCACGGGCGGTTGCGCAAGAACGAGCGGCCTGACCAGGCGAAACAGGACGCGGCGGAACGGGCCGCGACACCGCCGCGCAAGCCCGGCGATCCGCCGGTCCTCGGCTTCCATCGCGCGTTCAGCCACTCGGTCATCGACGTCGCGCAGTGCCCCGTGCTCGCGCCCGAACTCGAGCAGGGCATGCACGACGTCCGCCGCGTGCTCGCGCCGCTCGCGCAGCGCGACCTGCCGTATCAGGTCGAGGGTGCGTGCGGCAGCGACGGCGCGTCGTGGTCGCCCGATCTGCCGGGGATGCCGAAGGACCTCGTCGAACACCGCGTCGGTCGCTTCCGCTACCTCATCGAGCCCGACAGCTTCTTCCAGGGCAACCGCCACCTCGTCGAGCAGCTCGTGCAGGGCGCCGTCGACGGGCTCGAGGGCGGGCTCGCCTTCGACCTCTATGCCGGCGTCGGCCTGCTGTCGCTGCCGCTCGGCGATCGCTACGAGCGCGTGGTCGCCGTCGAGGACGAACGGCGGGCCGCGACGTTCGGCCGCGTCAACGCCAGGATCAACGAGCAGCGCAACGTCGCCTACGTGCGCGCGACGACGGAGCAGTTCCTGCAGAAGAACCGCGAACGCCCCGACCTCGTGATGATGGACCCGCCGCGGGTCGGCGCGAAGCCAGCCTTGCCGGCGCTGCTGCAGCTGCAGCCACAGCGAATCGTCTACGTGTCGTGCGACCCGCAGACGCTCGCGCGCGACCTGCGCGTGCTGCACGACGGCGGCTACGACGTCGAACGCGTGGAGGCCTACGACATGTTCCCGCAGACCTATCACGTCGAGAGCGTCGCGCGGCTGCAGCTGCGCTGATTGGCACCGCGCCGCGGACTCGCCACGAGCCAGCGCTCCGAGCTGGCGCTCGGAGCCTGCACCCCGCCCCGTGGTAGCCGCGTCGCGGAAGCGGGCCGGTGCCGAGACCGGACAAGAATACGCTCTCAAATGATCGATTCTTGGCCAAGAACGACCATGATCGATCTTTTATGATCGCTTTCTTGAATCGAAGTGAGATCGATCATAAAAGATCGATTCAAGAGCATGTCTCTTCTATTCGATCATATGTGATATATGAAGATCGATCGCTTGACCCCCGACCCTGCCATCCTCGAGGAGCTCGGCGCCCGTCTGGCCAAGATCCGCAAGCAGCGCGGCCTTTCCCAGGAGACGCTCGCCCAAGAAGCCGGTCTCGGGGTCGCGACGCTGCGGCGCATCGAGGACGGCAAGGACAGCCGACTCGGATCGTGGCTCCGGCTGCTGAAGGCGCTCGACCTCGTGGCCGCGATCGACGCGCTGCTGCCGGAGGACCTGCGCTCGCCCATGGCCGAAGCGCGCCGGCGACGCGGTCGCCGCGGACGCTCACCCGACACCGACTTCGTATGGGGCGACGAACGCCGCGGCGAGGAGCGCCGATGACGACCGCGACGGTCAAGCTCTGGGGCACGGTGATCGGCTACGCCGCGATGGACCGCGGCGAACGGTTCGCACGGTTCGAATACGACCCCGACTTCAGCAAGGCCGGGATCGAGGTCGCCCCGCTGCAGATGCCGGTCCGGCCCCACCACATCTATCGGTTCCCCGAGCTGCAGCCGCGCGCGTTCCACGGCTTGCCCGGCCTGCTGGCGGACAGCCTGCCGGATCGCTACGGCAACCGCCTCATCGATGTCTGGCTGGCCCGATCGGGCCGCACGCCCGACGACTTCCACGCGGTCGACCGGCTCTGCTACACGGGCACCCGCGGCATGGGCGCGCTCGAGTTCGAACCCGCCACGGGCAAGGAACTCTCTGACCGCGCCCTCGAGATCGAGCAGCTCGTCGAGCTCGCGTCCATCGCGTTCGCGAGCCGAGCGGCGCTCGACACCCGGCTCGCAGGCGAGGACGCCGAACAGGCGATGCTCGACATCCTCAGCGTCGGCGCCTCCGCCGGTGGTGCGCGCGCCAAGGCCGTGATCGCGTTCCACCCGAAGACGAAACAGGTGCGCTCGGGTCAGCTCGATCTGCCGCCCGGCTTCGAACACTGGCTGATCAAGTTCGACGGCGTCGAGTTCAACGGCGACTGGGGCATCGCGGACCCGGCCGGGTTCGGACTGCTCGAGTACAGCTACTCGCAGATCGCCAAGGCGTGCGGCGTGACGATGACCGAGTGCGCGCTGCTGCGCGAGAACGACCGCAGCCACTTCATGACACGGCGATTCGACCGCGATGACGCCGGCGGCAAGCGCTTCGTGCAGACGTTCGCCGCGCTCGCGCACTACGACTATTACGAGAGCGGTCAGTATTCGTACGAGCAGCTGTTCCTCACGATGAAGCGGTTGCACATGCCGATGGCGGAGTTGGAGCAGCAGTTTCGCCGCGTCGTCTTCAACCTCGTCGGCTGCAACCAGGACGACCACGTCAAGAACACCTCGTTCGAGATGGACCGCCGCGGTGACTGGCGCCTGACGCCGGCCTACGACCTCTGCCACGCCGAGGGCAGCGACTTCACGCGCAACCACCAACTCAGCATCAACGGCAAGACCAACGACTTCACCATGCAGGACCTCGCCGCGCTCGCCGACTACGCCGGCCTGCCCCAGCGGCGTCACGTCGCGATCGTCGAAGAGGTCACCGAAGCGTTCTCGAAGTGGCGCGAGCTCGCCGAGGAGCTAGGGATCCCCGACGCGCTCGTGCGCCATGTCACGCGCACGCTGCGGCTGCGCTGGTAGGCTGTCAGCCAGGTAATCACCGCCCATGGAGACCCGTCACATCTCGTTCGACAACACCCGGCTCGCCGTCCACCTCACGGGCAGCGGGCCGCTCGCGGTGCTGCTCCACGGCTACCCGCTCGACCATCGCATGTGGCTCGACGTGATGACGAGCCCGCTCGCGGAGTCACACACGCTCGCGGCGATCGACCTGCGCGGCCACGGCGAGTCACCGTGGTGCGGCAACAACGTGCACACGATGCACGGCTTCGCGGACGACGTGTCAGCCGTGATCCGCACGCTCACGGACGACCCCGTCGACGTCGTCGGGCTGTCGATGGGCGGCTACGTCGCGCAGGCGCTGGTCGAGCGTCACCCCGACGTCGTGAGTTCGCTGGCGCTCGCGTGCACGCGCGCGCGCGGCGACACCGACGCGCAGAAGCAGGGGCGCAACGACGCGATCCAGAACGTGATCACCGACGGCCGCCGCGCCATCGCCACCGCGATGCAGACCGCGTTGCTCGCCGTGCGGTCCGACGACGACCCGCACGGCCAGCTGCTCCGCGCGCGCGTCGCGACGATGATCGAGGCGCAACCCACCGAAACCATCGTCGCGGACCTGCGCGGCCTGCGCGATCGCGCGGATCGCACGGCCCAGACGAGCAACGTCCGGGTTCCCGTGCTCGTGGTCGCGGGCCAGGAGGACACGATCACGCCGCCGGACGAGATCGCCGCGTGGGTCGCGACGATCCCGGGCGCCACGCACGCGGTGATCCCCGGCGCCGGCCACCTGCCGCCGATGGAGAACCCGGCGGAGTTCGTGCGCGTGCTCGGCGCGTTCTGGGACGGGCTCGAGTAACGCCGCCGTCGCTACGTCGGCAGCCCGAGCCCGACGACCTCGATCCGACCGCAGTGCGCGGGCCCCTGCCCGATCGTCATCCCGCGCTTTCGCGCCACGAACGTCACCGTGACATCCGCCCGCACGGCCGCGCCCAGCACCGCACCGGTGTCGCCGTGCAGGCCGGACGGGATGTCGACCGCGAGTTTCGGTCCGGTCGCCGCGTTCATCGCCTCGACGCAGGCACGCGCCTCGCCCTCGAGGTCGCGCGTGAGCCCGGTGCCGAACAGCGCATCGAGCCACACGGCACCGGCGTGCGCTGCTGGTTCCGGCACCCGGCCGACCGTGACCGCGACACCGGCCGCCCGCAGAATCCGAAGCTGCGTCGCGGCGTCCGGCGCGCGCTCCGGATCCGGCTCCTGCAGCAAGTGGATCGTGCACCGCGCCGATCCGAGGTGCCGCACCGCCGCGAGACCATCACCGCCGTTGTTGCCGCTGCCACACAGCACGACGAAGCGCTCCCCCATCGAACGCGCGACCTCGGCGACCGAGCGCGCCGCGTTCTCCATGAGCAGGATCGTGGGCATCCGCAGGCGCTCCGCCGCGTCGCGATCGATCGCGCGGGCCTGCTCGACAGAGAGGACGCGATCCGCGCTCATCGCGCGACCTCGTTCGTCACCGAGTCCCCCGGCTCCGACGCCGCGCCGGAATCCTGGCGCACCGCCGCGCGCACGCGCAGCAGCAGATCGAGGTCTGCACTCGGGTCGAGCGCGCGCAGCTCGACGAAGCCGCTCTGCGCGGTGCCGAGCAGTTCGCCGCTGCCGCGCAGGCGCAGGTCGGCTTCGGCGAGTTCGAAACCGTCGGTCGTCTTGGACACGGCATCGACCCGCGCCGTGCGCGGACCGCACAGCAGACAGAGCCCGCGCCGCCGCCCACGACCGACGCGTCCGCGCAGCTGGTGCAGCGTCGCGATGCCGAACCGATCCGCCGACACGACGACCATGAGCGTCGCGTTCGGCACGTCGACGCCGACCTCGAGGACCGTCGTGCCGACGAGCACGTCGAGGTCGCCCGCACGGAACGACTCGACGACGGCCTGCCGCTCCTCGGTCGGCAGCCGCCCGTGCACGAGCCCGACCCGCACCTCGTCGGCCGCGAGCTCGTTCTGCAGCGTCGTATGCAGCAACACGGCACCGCCCTTCTCGCCGTCCTCGCCCACGGCCGGACAGACGACGAACACCTGACCGCCGCGCCGGACCGCGCGCGCGATGCTCTGGCGCGCGCGCGCCCAGTGTTCTGCTCGCACGGACACGGCCGGTACGGCCCGCGAGCCGGCCGGCCGCTCGCGCAGGCTGAGCACGTCGAGATCGCCGAACACCGTGAGCGCGAACGTGCGCGGGATCGGCGTCGCCGTCATCACGAGCACGTGCGGATTGTCGCCCTTGTGAACGAGCGCCATGCGCTGGTCCACCCCGAAGCGATGCTGCTCGTCGACGATCGCGAGACCGAGGCTCGGCAGGTCGGTCGCCTTCGTGAGCAACGCGTGCGTGCCGAACACGAGCAGCGGCCCCGCCGCGGACAGATCCCCGACGGTCTTGCGCGTCGTCGCCGTCAGCAGCTCGACCCGCACCCCGCTCCCTTTCAGCCAGGCGCCGACGGTCGCGTGATGCTGCTCCGCGAGCAACTCGGTCGGCGCGAGGAACGCGACCTGCCCGCCGCCGCCAACCACGGCGAGCGCGACCGCGACGGCCACCGCGGTCTTGCCGGTGCCGACGTCCCCCTGCAGCAGCACGCCGGCTGCCGCCGGGCCGGCGAGCCGCTGCCACAGCTCGCGCACCGCGCGATCCTGGTCGGCGGTCAGCGTCAGCGGAATCGTCGCGCGGATCCGTTCGGCGAGCCCATCGTCGACCGGGAACGCCCGCGCCGGCCGTTCGGCCCGCGCCCGGCGCGCGCGTTCGACGGCCCGGAAGAGCGCGACGGCCTCACGCACCGCGAAGTGCAGCCGCGCCCGTTCGTGGGTCGCCACGTCGGGTGGCCGGTGCATCGCCTCGATCAACTCGCCGAACGTGCCGTCGTGCTCCTCGAGCCCCACGGGCAACGGGTCGCGATCCGCCGCGAGCGCGCTCACGTCGACGTGGTCGAGCGCGTGCCCGATCCAGGTCATGAGGCGCGCGGCCGTCACGCCCTCGACGTCCGGATACCGCAGCTGGACCTCGCCCGTCGGGTTCGCGTTGCGCGGCAGGATGCGCGCCGCTTCCAGGAGCCACTTGTTGCTCTTGCGCTCGAGCCGGCCCTCGACGACGCGGCGCTGCCCGGCCGAGTAGTTCTTGCGCAGCCACGGCTGGTTGAAGAACCGCGTCCCGAACGTCACGCCATCGACCGCGGCGAACGTCACGGTGACCATCGCGCGGCGACCGGGGAGCCAGGCGATCGCCACGTTGTGCACCGTCGCCTCGATCCGCACGAGTTCGCCGAGCGCCGACTCCGAGGGCGACTCGATGGCGCGCAACTCGCGATAACGCCGCGGAAACCAACGCACGAGATCGGCGACGGTCGAGAGCCCGACCTTCTGCAGTCGCCCCGCCGTCGTCGGACCGATCCCCGGCAGCTGCAGCAGCGGCGTGCGCGGGTCGAGCCGGTCGGTGGCCGGTCGGTCAGGACTGGCGGGATCGTTGTCGCTCGGGTCGCTGTCGCCGGATCGCGGCATGCCACAGGTGTAGCTCGGAGCTGTGGCTTGGACACGAGGGCGCGGGTAACTTTCCGGCCCCTTGAACGAACTGACCGACCAACAGAACGAGTTCCTCGCCCGCTACGGCTTCGACGAGGAGCTCTTCCGCAGCTGGCAGAGCGCCGTGGGCGAGGGCCGCATGTCCAAGGCCAACAACGCCGTGACAGGCGAGCTGCTCACGCCGCCGCCCGGCACGATCAGCAACCTGCCCGCGGGATCGTCCAAGGCCAACAAGGAGCTCTTCGAGCTCGGTCGCGCGGCGATCGCCCGCGGCGAGCTCGGCGTCGTGATCCTCAACGGCGGGATGGCGACGCGCTTCGGCGGCGTCGTCAAGGGCGTCGTGCCGGTGCTCGGCGACGACCGCTCGTTCCTCGGCCTCGGCATCGAGGACGTGCTAGGACAGCAGAAGGAGTGCGGCGGTCGCATCCCGGTGTTCCTCATGAACAGCTTCGCGACCGACGAGAAGACCAAGGAGCACTTCGCGGCGCACGACAACTTCCAGGCGGATCCGGAGCAGATCACGCACTTCACGCAGTTCGTGTCGTTGCGCCTGGACCAGAAGGGCGAGATCTTCCGCCTCGACAACGGCGACGTCTCGCCGTACGGCCCGGGCCACGGCGACTTCGCGCAAGCACTCCGAGACAGCGGCGCGCTGCGGAAGTTCCTGGCCGGCGGCGGCAAGTACCTGCTCGCCCGCAACGTCGACAACCTCGGCGCGCGCGTCGACCCGGTGATCCTCGGGCACCACATCCAGGCCGGCGTCGACGCGACGTTCGAGGTCGCGCCGAAGTGGCCCGGCGACGTCGGCGGCAGCCCGTTCCTCTACGACGGCCGCACGCAGCTCGTCGAGCAGGTGCGCTACCCGGAGGGGTTCGATCCCAACATCGTCGACGTGTTCAACACCAACACGGCGACGTTCACGGCGAGCGCGCTCGATCGCGAGTTCGAGCTCGGGCGGTACTTCGTCGAGAAGAAGGTCGAGGACCGCCCGGCCGTGCAGATCGAGCACCTGATCGGCGAACTCACGGCGCATCTGTCGACCTCGTTCCTGCAGGTCCGCCGCAACGGCCGCGAGACGCGCTTCCTGCCGATCAAGGCGCCCGACGACCTCGACGCCGCGCGGGACGAGATCCGGGAGATGTTCGACGGCAGCGACGACGCCGACGACGAGTAGGCCCCATCCAAGGCCGGCTGCGAGAGGCGGGCAGCTGCAGGCGAGTCGCTGAAGGCGAGTCGCTGAAGACTGGGGCGCGCTCCGGCCGATAGCACCGGTGGATGGCGACCGGCACCAGGACGATCGGGGGCAAGGCGAACGCCGAGCTGTGCTCTGCGATCGGGCAGCAGTACGCCGACTGGCCGTACCCGCAGGTGCCGCTGCTCGCGAGTCTGCCGAGCACGCATCCGTTCGAGCTGCACTGCGACTGGCTGTGGGATCGGTGCGGCAGCGGACCGGCGCCGAAGAAGCCGCGCATCTGGATCGCCGGGTGCGGCACGTTCCAGCCGTACGCGTTCGCGGTCAGCAACCCCGACGCCGAGATCGTCGCGGGCGACCTCAGTGAACCGAGTCTGCGCATCGCGGAGCGGCGTTGCCGGCTGCACGGCAAGAAGAACGTCGAGTTCGCGCCGGTCGATCTGACCGACGAGTCGACGTGGCCGACCGGGCAGTTCGACGTCGTCGAGTGCTACGGCGTGCTGATGAACCTGCCGGACCCGCAGCGCGTGCTGCGGGCGCTGCGCGACCGGCTGACCGCGCGCGGTGTGCTGCGGCTCATGGTCTACCCGGAGTGGTCGCGCGCCCGCGTGTTCCAGATCCAGCGCGTCGCCGAGCTGCTCGGCCTGCACGCGGGCGACCGCTCGCACCCGGCCGCGCTACGGTCGCTCATGCGGTCGCTGCCGCGCAGTCATCCGCTGCGCTACGCGTTCCTGCACTACCAGGACAGCAAGAACGACGCCGGCGTCGTCGACGCGTTCCTGCACGCGGGCGATCGCGGGTTCACGGGCTTCCAGCTCGGCGAACTGCTGCAGCGCGCCGGCCTCGAACCCGCGCACTGGTTCCACCGGCCGTGGGGCCAGCCCGACCGCATGGCCGAACGTCTCGACCTCGGCGGCCGCGGCCAGGGCTTCGTGCTCAACTACCTCGACCTCTGGCAGGAGCTGCGCAGCAACTACATCGTCTGCGCGCGCCGCGACGACGCGCCGGCTCGCGAGGCCGGGCCCGAACGCCCCCACCCGATGTTCGCGCGGTCCGACTCCCTGCGCCATCGCCTGCGCCTCGCCCGCCTGCAGACCCTCGGCGGCCGCGTGCCGACGCGCACGGGCGACGGCGAGGTCGTGCTGCGCCCCGCCGACGCCCGCGCGCTGCACCGCGGCCGGGAGCTCGAGCGCCTGCGCCGCACGGGCCTCGTGCTCGGCGGCGTCGATCACCCGCCCGAATTGCCGGCGCACGAGCCGTTCGAACGTGAGCCCGAGTTCCTCGCGAACGCACGCGCGCTGCGCGTCGGTCGCCGGGCGCCGAATCCGCTCTACGCCCACATCTTCGCCGCGTTCGAACTCGCCAGCGCCGCACCCGAACTCGGCCTGCCCGACCTCGAGGCGCAGATGGGCCGCTGGCTGACCTGGGCGGACCCGCTCGAGGACCGCGACGTGCCGTTCGGACTCACGCCGTACCGCACGTTCACCAGGCTGCGGCAGAACGTGACCGAACACCTGGCGCGCGATCCGCTGCCAACCGCGCCGGACTACGAGAACGTGCGTCTGCGCCGCGACGGCGATCGTCTCGGTGACCTCCGCCGGCGGCTGCGCCGCCGCTCGGATCTGCCGGCGCGCGAACTGCCCGACGCCGCCCTCCGCGAGTTGTGGGTGTTGCTCTGCTCACACGACTCGCTGTTCGTGACGCTCGACTGACCGGTGCGGCAAACCGGCCGTGGAGCTTCCGAAACCGACCGGAATCGCGGGTTCCGTCCAGCCGGCGCCCGGAATCGCAGAGGCGACGGAAGCAACTGCGAACATATGACTTGAGGCCTCGTCCTCAGGAAGCGGCGCGTTCCCGGCACGCCGCTTGCTCCTTCCCCGTCATGCTCAAGTGGATCCTCATGTTTCTCGTGCTCGCGCTCATCTCCGGCGTCTTCGGCTTCACGAACCTCGCCGCCGGCGCCGCGAGCATCGCGCAGGTCCTGTTCTACGTGTTCCTCGTTCTGCTCGTGGTGAGCCTTATCTTCGGGCGCCGCGCCACCTCCCCGGCGTAGACCGCCTCACCGACCTGTTCGACTCGTCCCTGCAAACCCATCGCACATGAAACGCCTCCTGTTCCTGGCCGTCCTCGTCACGGGCGTCGTCCTCCTCGTCTTCGGCTTCAACGCCTCGGAGTCGTTCGCCTCCGAAGTTTCCGAGACGTTCCAAGGCACGCCGACCGACCGCTCCCTCTGGCTGATCATCGGCGGCGCCCTGCTGACGATCGTCGGCCTCGGCGGTCTCGTGCGCGGAGGTAGGTCGGCGTGAGCCTCCTCGAGTTCCTCGTCATGCTCGTGATCGCGGCCGTGTGCGGCGCGCTCGGCCTGCCCGAGCTCTTCGTGCTGCAGTTCGACGACGTGTCGTTCCCGCTCGTGTGGTCGGTCGTCGGCTCGGCGCTGTTCGTCGCCGTGCTGTCGTTGATCGCGCGACCGCGGGCTGCCCGCGAGTGAGCGGCCAGGTCACCGCACTTCGATGCGCGCGACCGGCAGGAACGTCCGGTCGAAGCGTTCGCCGAAGTCGGTGAGCAGCACCTCGACCGACGGCTCGGCGGTGAAGCGGTGGGTCTTGCGGTTCCACCGCACCTCCACCGCGTTCTTCTTGCCGAACATCGTTGCCGGCAACAACAGCTCGAACGCCGCGACCCCGGCGCTCTCCGCCGTGAACCGCCCCTTGCCCTTGTGCCGGACCGCGAGTTCGGCGTTGTGGCGACCGAGGCGATCGAGGAGCAGCCGGCGCTGGCCATACTCGTCGAGGCGTTCCCACGCCGCGGCGCTCACGCGCGGCGAAACAGTGACCGCCACGTTGCGTTCGAAGCCGATGATCCGCACCCAGTCAGCGCGCGTCTCGGCCGGCTCGGCGGCTATGCGGCGCACGCGCTCCCGCAGCGGATCGCGGCGCAGCGCGAAGAACGCGCGCCAGTCGACGCCGCTGAGCTCGTAGGAGTGCCCGAGCTCGGGAAACTCGCGAAACACCGCGTCCTTTGCCTTGTGCTTGCCGAGCACCTCGAACAGCAGCCGCAGGTTGAGCAAGAGCCGCGGATCGTCCTTGCTGCCCTGCAGGCACCGGATCGGCAGGTGCAGCACGTTGCCCCAGTAGCGCAGGTTGTTGTGTTCGCCGAGCGCCATGCGCGGCCCGCCGATGCACGGGATCGCGCCCGCCCAGAGGTCGGGGAATCGCAGCGTCAGATCCCACGTCATGTGGCCACCGCGCGAATGGCCGCCGACGAAGATCTCGTTCTCGTCGACGTTGCAGCGCCGCCGCGCCCAGCGCAGCGCCTGCAGCTGCGCCTCCCGTTCGCGGCCGGTGAAGCCCCAGCCGGAGCGGCCGCCGCCCTCGGTCGGCGCGAGGATCAGCATGCCGAGCTCTTCGGCGAGCGCCTCCCACTGCCGGAACTGACGCGCGCCCGTGCCGCCCGCGCCGTGACCCCAGAACAGCAGCGGTGCCGGGACCTTCGGGTCGTAGCTCTTCGGCACCCAGAGGAAGACCTCGGTCTCCTGCACGTTGCCGTCGACGAGCAGCTCGACGACCTGTCGGTTCTGCCCGGCGTCGAGACCGTCGAACCCGCCGAACGCGCGGCACGCCGCGAGCCATTCGTCAAGCGCGTGCCCCTTCTCCGCCAGCTGCTCGACGACGAGGCGCCGCGAGCGTGCGCTCGACGCATCGACGAGCCGCGCGAGGCCGGCCTGCAGATTCCCCTGCAGATCCCCCTGCAGGTCCGTGGCGCCGCTCGCCGGCTGCTGGCTGTCACCTTGCGGCAGGGGAACGGCGGCAACGGCGAGCAGCAGCGCGGCGAGCATCCGCCTACCGTAGCAGATCGATCGCGCGGTCGAGGACCGTGTCGGTCTCGCCGATCAGGTCGCTCGCCTGCGCCTCGACCGCGACGTCGGGAACGACGCCCGAGTGCTCGAACAGCGTGCCGTTCGGCTGGAACGACGCCATGCTCGACAGCTTGAGGCGCAGCCCGCTCGCGGGCAGCTGATACGTGCGCGCCCGACCGCTGCCGCCCATCGTCGTTTCGCCGACGAGCGTGACCTGCGGCAGGACGCCGAACGCAGCGGCGAAGATGTCGGTCGCGGAGTAGCAGCCGCGATCGATGAGCACGCACACCTTCTGGTCGTAGTGGTAGGCGTTCTCGTTGTCGGCGTGACGCTGCACGAGGAAGTGCAGCGGCGAGAACTTGCCGCGCGGCAGACGCCACGACGGCTTGAACGTCTTGAGGAAGTCGGCGATCGCAGAGCGCTCGGCGTCGTCGTAGCCGTCCCAGTCGATCGGGTGCAGGCCGCGATCGCTCAGGAGCTCGCCGCGCGGCGCTTCGCCCGGCGGCAGTCGCAGCGCGCCGACGTTGGTGACGACGGGGTCGGCGTCGGGCGCCAGCAGATACGGCAACAGGATGCGGAGCGCCTGGCGCGAACCGCCACCGTTGCCGCGCACGTCGATGACCAGGCCATCGGTCGCGGAGAACGACCGCATCGCGCCCTCGATCTCGCTGAGCTGTTGCTCGTCCGACATCATCGAGCCGATGCGCAGGTAGCCGATGGACCGGCCGTCGCGCTCGATCGTCTTGGCCCGCAGCTCCGCGCGCGGCCAGCTGCCGTAGATCGGCTTGCGTTGGGACAGGCGCATCGTCTTGCTCGTCGTGCCGCCCTTGCCGCGCAGTTCGACGTCGAGCGTGTCGCCCGCGGGCAGCTCCAGATCTCGCCGCAACACGCCGATCGTTCGCAGCCCGCGCTCGGACTCGCGGTACCGCATCATCTCCGAGCCCTGCCGGCCCCGCGCAGCCGCGGCCGCGAGCCAGCGCTCGATCTTCACGCCGTCGATCGCGGTGACGAACGGGTGCTCCGCGTCGACGAGCCCCGAACGGTCGGACAAGAACGCGGCAACCCCACCGTCGACCTGCTGCACGAGGAACGGCAGGTAGCCCGGCTGTTCGGGCGGCAGGCCGCCGCGCAGGCCGGAGTGGCCGTCGCCGAACGCGTTCATGATGCGATCGATCTCGCGCGCGAACGTGAGGAGATCGACGCGGTCGCCCTTCAGGTTCTTGCGCGCCTGCCGCAGCATCGTCGTGAGCTTCACGCCGCGCAGGTCGAAGTACGAATACCGCTCGCGCAGCAGCCGTTCGAGCGCCTCGAGGTCCGAGCGCACGTCGGCCGCCGAGACCGGGATGCGGGCCGCGGCATCCGCGGCCTCGGCGCCCGCCCGCGGCAGCCGTCCGCGGTAGCGGTGGAGCAGTGCCTGGCGTTTGTCGTGCGTCATCGCGACGCCTTCGAACGTCTTGCGTTCGCCCGTCGCGAGATCGCGCACGACGAGGTCGACCTCGCGGCCCGGGTCCTCGTCGATCGTGTGCAGCAGCGCGGGCAGGTCCTCGCACACGCGCTTCCACCACCGCCCACCGCAGAGCCGCTTGCTCTCGGTCAACAGCTTCGCGGTCTCGACGTTCTCGATCTTGAGGAGCGCGTACCACGTGGTGTCGTGGATCTGCACCTCGAGGCCGCCGTCGACGGGCCGGATGTCCTTGAACGGCGACAGCGACGGGCCGTCGGCGAGGTCCTGCGAGAACGCCGCCGACGCGACGATCATCGCGCACGCGGCCGAGAGTCCGAAGACGTAGGGTCTCATGATGCCTTCTCCTGAAGTTCCGGTTGGGTGAACACGCGCGGTCGCACGGCATCGAAGCGCGGGCGATCGCGATAGGCGCGCGGCCGCTCGAACAAGATGCTCAGCAGCAGCGCGATCGGACCGAGGATGACGGTGAGCCAGAGCCAGTATTGGCGGACGCGCGGCGGCGCACCGAGGCGGCGCAGGCGACGGCCCACGACACCACCGCTGAGGATCGCAACCGCGAGCGCGAGCGCGACGTAGATCCAGGTGTTCGGCGACTCGAATGCCGTCGAGTGGAACCACGCCACGTAGAACGGCGACTGCACGCTGGCGAGCGCGCCGACGAGCGCCGCGAGCGCGTACTCCGTCAGCGTGTGCGGTCGATACGTGTGCTCGAACGCCGGGTGGCTATCGCGTGCCTCCAGCTCGATGTGGAGGATGACCGGGCCGCCACTCCAGGCGATCGGCGCGCGATCGTGTCGCGGCTGCTCCGTCGGTTGCTCCGGCAGCTCGACGAGTTCGTCGCCGTGGAAGACATAGGACGCGGACTCGCAACGCAGGACGACTCGCGACTGCCGCCGCGTCTCGCTCGCGAGCAGACCGAGCGGCAGGTCCGTATAGCCGACGCGCTCCACGGCCTCTTGCTTTGGCAGCGCCAGCACGCGGAACCGGCGGTTGTCGGGGTCGAACAAGTACACGCGCCCGCTACCCGGTTCGTGCACGAAGCAGGTTCTGCTCGATGACCAGTCCTGATGAAGTCGCGACCCGGGGATGAATGGCGTCCCGTCGTCGCCCTTGCCGATCGGCTCGAGCGCCGCGCGGCCGCGATCGTCACGCAGCCACCCGTGACCGCGGTGGTCGAGGTAGAGCCGCAGATCGCCGAATCCAGCGTCGGACGGGTAGCGATGCCAGATCGGCGCGTCGAAGCCGAGCTGCGCGACGCCACTCGGCGGTGTCTGACGGCTGCTGAAATCGGCGATCTCGTCCCGCGGCGCATCCTCACCCGTCAGGGCATGCTCACGGTCGACGAAACGCCGGCGACGTTCGCGCCAGCCCCATTCGGGATCCACCAGTTTCACGGCACCGTCGTGCAACACGACGCGCGGGTACGCCGATCGCAGTTCGCGAGCAGCCGCGACCTCGGCCTGCAGGACGCAGAACTGACCGACCGCGGCGAGCGCGAGGACACCGAACAAGCCGCCGAGTGACCGCAGGCCGGCGGGCGGCGCGAAGTCGGGATCGAACGAACCGCCACGGACGGCGCGCGCCGCGGCAATCGCGAGGACCGTGTACAGCACGTGGAGCACGACGTGCACGAGCATGGAGCCGCCCTGGAATGCGGCCTCCCGCGAGTGGGCGAGCATCGTGACCTCGTAGTCGACCGAGAACGCGATGAAGAACGCCGCGGCGCCGACGACGAGCCGCAGCCACCAGACGAGCGGCAACGACAGCGCCGCGAACCCAATCGCCGCGGCCGACCCGGCCGGCAGTACGGCAATCCAGTACTGGGCGAGCGCGAACGGATCGGGGGCATACGCGCCCTCGAACGTCGCCATCCAGATCCAGGCCGCGATCGGCACGCCAACGAACCAGACGGCGAGCACCCGTGCCATCGACTGCACCCGATGCCAGAACAGCTGCTCCGCGGAGATCGGTCGTTGCCGCAGGTGATCCCCCATGAGGACCCCGACGTCGAACGACGCGACGGTGACGCCGAGCGCCAGCCCGCAGATCCACGCCGCATGGAACTCGCTCTCGCTCCGACCAGGCGGCATCACGAGCGAGTTGAAGAAGCCACTGTCACCGAACGTCGTCAGCAGCGCGATCGCGCCACCGAACGAGAACAACAGCAACCACGGCGCGTCCTTCTTGCGGAGCGCACGACCCATGTCAGCACCGTTCACGACGCCACCTCCTCGCGCTGCTCCGCTTCGACGTCGCTCGCCGCCGACAGGATGCCCTGATCCGGCCCGACGATCTCGACGAACAGGTCTTCGAGCGACAGCGCTTCGGGCTCCGACACCTCGCCGTGCTGCGCGAGCTCGCGCAGGCGGTCCGGTCCGGCATCGAGCAGCAGCACGTCGACGCCGTGCCGCCGCGGGCGGACCCGCAGCACGTCGTCGCCGTTCGGAATCGGGGCCTCGGTGCTCGGGGCATCACCGTTCGGAACGAACGCGACGCGACGCACGCGCCGCTTGAGGTCCTCCATGCCCGCATCGACGAGCAACGCCCCGTCGTGCAGGATGCCGACGCGATCCGCGATGCGCTCCACGTCGTTGAGGAAGTGCGAGCTGAACAGCACGGTCGCGCCGCTGTCGCTGAGCAGATCGATGAGCACATCGAGCAGCTCGCGCCGCATGACGACGTCGAGGCCGAGCGCCGGATCGTCACAGACCAGCACCTCGGGGTCGCCCGCGACCGCGAGGATGATGCAGAGCTGCGCGCGCTGACCACGGGAGAGCAGCGGGATCGGCTGCTTGCGCGAGAGCCCGCAGCGGTCGATCGCCTGCAGCGCGAAGTCGCGCCGGAAGGTCGGCCGCGTGCCGGATTCGAACTCGACGGCCTGCCGCACGGTCATCGTCGGGTAGAGCCGATGGTCCTCGCTGACGTAGCCGACGCGACCGCGGGTCGCGGCCCGCAGGCTCGTCGTGTCCTCACCGAGCAGGACGGCCCGGCCATGGTGCGGCCGCAGGAACCCGAGCAGGATCCGGAGCGCCGTAGTCTTGCCCGAGCCGTTGCGCCCGAGCAGCGCGTAGACGGTGCCCGGCTCGACCCGGAACGACAGCCCGCGCAACACGGCGCGGTTGCCGAACCAGCGCTGCACGTCGTCGAACTCGACTGGATGGTTCACGTTCATCAGTTGTTCCGCTTGCGTTGTTTGCCGTTCGAGTCGCCATTGCCCCGGCCCTTCGCCGCGCCATCGCCGCCGAACTCGAGCTCGGCGAGACTGCGCTCGAGCGCGTCCTGGACCTCCGCGGCAGTGAAGCCGAGGTGGAACGCCTCGGTCGCGGCACGGCGCAGCAGGTCGGTGAGCTGCCGCCGCCGCTCGCTCGCCGCGAGCTGACGCTCGGCGCCGCGCCCGGTGAGGAAGCACCCCGCCCCCTGCCGCCGCACGACGACGCCGTCGCGCTCGAGCACCTCGTAGGCGCGCACGACGGTGTTGGGGTTGATCGCGAGCTCGCGCGCGAGCTCACGGACCGACGGCAGCTTGTCCCCGGCCTTGCCCGTGCCGCGCGCGACGGCCTGCTTCACGGCGAAGATGACCTGCTCGAAGAGCGGCTCGGCCGAGCTGGGATCGATTCGGATGACGACCACTGTGCTAACTGTTCTAGCTGAACTAGAACAGTTAGGCAAGTGGATGGCTCTGGTTTCTCCTAAGTCACTTCCTGCTCGCCGCTTCAGCCCGCCCGCGGGCTCACTTGGTGTGTTCGTACACCCAGATCCGCGCGACCTTGAACGGGTCCGATCCGGCGCGGGGCCGCAGTTCGACCGCCATGCCGGCCTTGCCGTCCGTGAGCGCGACCGGCAGTCCGACCTCGCACTCCGCGCCCTCCTTCCACGGGAAGACGGCGTTGTGCGTGAACGAGTGGATCAGCCCCGCGTACTCGCCGTCGACGAACACGTCGGCCTGGCAGACGCCCGTGCTCGGCCCGCCGAGCCGATCGAGCCGCAGACCGATCGTCAACGGATTGCGGTTGTCCCGCTGGCGTCTGATCCGGAAGCGCAGGAAATCGCGGATGTGCCGCACGTCGTCGGTGACGCCCGGCGTGCCGTAGAACTGGTCGCGCAGGAAGTTGCCGCTCTGCACGTACGTGCTCCACGCGTTGAACCGCACGTCGTTGTTCGGCTCGCTGCGCGGATCGGTCGGGCTCATGTTGCCGATGTCGATCTCGGCGATCTGCCGGCGCGCGCTGCCGTCCTGCAGGTAGAAGAACGCGACGAGCGAGTAGTCCGCGTTGGACGTGTTCTGTAGCCCGTGCTCGAGCACGATCTCGATGCCGTCGACGAAGTGCACGGGATCGAAGATGAACGTCGAACCCTGGATGCGCCGCCCCTCGATCACGGTCGGCGTGAGGAAGCGCGCCCGCAGCGACGACTGGAACGACTGGTCCGTCGTGAACGACTGGTCCGCGGGCGTGAGGTACCACCCCCACCGCCCGATGCTCGTCTCCGACGCGGCGAACGTGTGATCGTCACCGCGCGTGCCGTTGATCCGCATGCAGAGGTCACCCTCGAGGTGTGACATGTTCATGTCCGGAATGCGCCCGCTCGTGTCGGCGAAGTCCTCGAGCATGAGGAAGCGCAACGTGCCGCGACAGTCCGTCAGTCGCGGCCCGACGAACGGCTCGCCCGTGCCCGTGATCTCGCGCCGGAACCACGCGGTGAAGTAGCCCCAGTCACCCTGCGGCTGCCCCGGCACGTCGGCGTAGGTGAACTGCACCGGCACCGCGGTGGTGCCGCGATTGACGACCTCGATGCGCGCGTTCTGCCGGAACGGCATCGGGAACCAGCAGGTGCACCGCGTGCCGCCGTCGTTGTCGATGAGCAGGCTGTGCACCGGATACGTGTACGGCGGCTCGATCATCCCGCCGAAGTAGCGCAGCGGCATGTCGACGTGCGGCGTCGTCGCGTTGTCGAACGTGACGCGCGCCCAGAGGTCGCGCCAGTCGCCGTGTTCCGGCACCTCGAACGTGAGCTCGAGGATCGTCCCGGGACCGTTGATCACGACGTGGTTGGTGCCGCCGTTCGGTCCAACCGGCAACGCCACGGTGGTCGGGCGCCGCGAAGTGCTGTGCGGCCACTGCCCCGGGTTGCTCGCGATGCGCTCCCAATCGGCCTTGTCCGGCATCGGCAGGTCGCCCTCGGGCGACGCCAGGGTCACCGCGACGCGATGGAAGCGCGCGGCGTTGTCGAACGAGTCGTCGTCGAGCGCGAGCCGGAACCGTTGGTCCCACTGCAGCTGCGCGCTCGTCACGTGCGCGCCGGCGCGACCGAGCGTGAACGGCCCGTCGAACGGCGCGACCTGGCCCTCGGGATGCCCCGCGGGGCGGAAGCAGTCGAGCAACGGCAGGTCGTGCCGGACCTGGTCGTCGAGCCAGAACCGCGTGCGGTTGTTCTCCGACTTGAAGCGCGGCAACCCGTACGAGTCGCTCCAGAAGTTGCGGAAGAACAGCCCCATGACGCCAGCGCGCCCCTCGATGTCCGCGAGCACGGCGACCGACGTGCCGTTGTCGTCATAGCGATAGGCCTCGCAGAGGTTGAGGCCGCTGAAGCCGTCGTCGTTGCCCTGCGACACCGCGTTGACCCGATCGTCCGGGTCGTAGCTCGCCTTGACGAGCGTGTGCACGCGGCTCGGGAACAACTCGTAGAGGTTGTCGCTGCGTTGCGCCGAGAGCGGGATCTGAGCCGACAACGACGCCGTGACCAACGCGGCGGTCGCGACGATGCACGGAACGAGAGACCGGAACTCCATCGGGGGCAGAGCGCTTCGAAGGGACAGGTGGCCAGGGAGCGAACCGGGGAGACGAGGGCGTGGTTGCTGTAGCCGAAGCGGGACGAAGTGTAGCGTCGTTCCCAGGGCCGCAAAGTGGGTAGCGCGAGGCTTTCGCGCGGGCTCGGCCGCGACCCATGACGGCGAACCGTCGATCTTGGCGTCGGCCGCTCGTCGGCGGCTCAGCGCCCCACGCATCGGTTACGCCGAACCGTCCGTCGGGTTGCGCCGTGCGCTATCGCGGGCCCCGCCGGGCTCACTTCTTCCGACGTGGCGCCCGCCGCCGTGGCAGATCTGCTGACCGATCGCCCGGCAACTGGTAGCGCGCCGCGATGCGTTCGTTCGCCGTTCGGGCCTCACGCGCGGGCAACAGGACCGACGCCCCGCTCGACAACGTGACGAAGACCTCGTCCTCGCTGGCGTCGACGAGCTTCACGAACTCGGCCATGTTCGCCGGTTTCTTGCCGTTCACCGCCGTGACGACGTCGTTGACGAACGGCTCGTAGCCGACGTTCACGGCGTCCGCGAGCACCTGCCCGAGGATGACGACCTCCTGCCGGCCCGGCTTGCGGAGGCCGGAGTAGTAGAGGTGCAGCAGTTCCTTCGGCGCCTTGTCCCACCAGCTGTCGCCCCAGATCCGCAGCAGGTCGACGGTGAGCTTCTGGAACACGAGGCCGCCGAAGGCGAACCACGTCGGCAGCTGCTCGTACTCGATGCGCGGCACGAGCCAGCACATCTCCGTCATGTCGAGCACGAGCTCGAGCTTCTTGCCGGAGCGCAGCACGCGCGCCTCGAGTCGATCGCCGACCGAGCAGTCGCCGACGACGACGTCGAACTGGCAGCGGAAGCGATCGCGATACTGGACGGTGCCGTTGTTGGCGATGCGCATGCCGCCGATCGACACCAGCACGTCACCCGCGCGGAGCTTGTTCCACGCGCTCGAGCCGTACTGCACCGCGGTGACCAGCACCCCGGAGTCGCGCGCCTTCATGCCGAGGTAGGACCGCATCGCCGGGTTCTCGAGCGGCTGCGTCGTGATGCCGAGCCCCGGCACCGCGACGTTCTGCTCGCCGGCCCGCGCCGCCCGCAGGAACCGTTCGATGATCGGCGCGGGCACCATCTCACCGATGTTCTCCGCGTCCTGCATCGACTGGATCGCGATGCCGACGACCTTGCGCCCGGCGAACACCGGCCCGCCGCTGTTGCCCGAGTTGATCGCCGCGTCGACCGTGACCGCGAGCAGGTGACGCTGACTGTGTTCGTAGCGCTGCACCTCGATGCGCGACACGACGCCCTCGGTGATCGATACCTCCTCGCCGCCGATCGGGTAGCCGACGACCTGCACCGCGTCGCGCAGGTGCGGGAGGTCTCCGATCTTCGCTGCCGGCACCCCGCGGGTGAACGTGGCATCGTCGACCGCGAGCAACGCGAGGTCGGCCTCGTGGCAGATCGACACGACGCTCGCGACGACCTTCGTCGGGTCACTCGGCTTCTGCACCTGCACGAACGTGGCGTTGGCCACGACGTGCGCGCCCGTCAGGATCTCGCCCTTGCCGACGATGACGCCCGACCCGTTGCTGCCGCGCGGCGCCAGGCTCTGCCAGGGGCACTCGTGATCGGGATCCTGGTAGGTGCTGTAGACGCGGACGACTTGCGAATGGGCCATCGAGGGGCGCCACTAGAACGAGGCCGCAGCGACGATGCCAGCCTCGCCGCCGGCAAACGCCAGGGGCCGGCGTGCGTCTCAACCCACGCGCGCGGCGAAGAGCGGACCACCCGACTCGGGCAGGATCGCGACGACGACCCGCCCCGCGGCATCGACCGCCACGGCAGCGGCACGCACGGCGGCGAACGGGGACGGCAACGTCGCGACCACGACGGGCCGATCGATCGGTTCGCCCGCGCGCCATCGGATCAGCAGCCAGCGATCGGGCCGTTCGTGCGCCAACACGACGACCTCGGCGCGCGGCGACATGGCGACCGCGAGCGGCGCGACGGGCAACTCGGCGGTCTGCCAATCGTCCTGACGAGCGGCACCGATCGACCGCTGGATCGCGTCGAACGTCACGAAGGCCGCCGCACCACTTCGGGTCGTGAGCGGTTGGCCGACCGGCGGGGGCGCGATCGCGAGGGCGACCTCCGACTCGAACGCCGCCCCGGCCGGCGCGCGACGCTCGAAGGTGCCGCGCCCGGGATCACGCCAGACGACCCTGGTGGCACCCGCGCCGCTCACGCCGAACAGGACCGGTTGCAGGTTGATGCCGCTCGCCACCGTGAAGGCTGCGACCCGGCCACCGACCGGCGGCACCGCGAAGCGGTCGGCGAGCACGAACTCACCGCCGACGGTCGCATGGCTCGTGGTGACCTGTCCCGAGTCGTCCAGAGCCGCGAACAGCCCGGCCGGCGGCACGCCTGCTGCCACGGGCACGGGCACGAAGGCCCCCGGCGTCCGCCGATCGCTCCAGTAGAGTTCGTCGACGAACGGCAACGGCGAGGGATACACCGTGCGGACCTGCACCAGCAGGTCGCCGCTAGCGTTCCCGACCAGCCGCGGCGAGGTCGGCGCGCCGCCCGGCCCCGGCACGATCGGTACCGGCGCCGCCCAGTTGCCGTCGCGGTCGCGCCGAACCACCCCGACGACGTCCGGGTTCGCCGAGCGATCGATCACGACGGCGCTCACGCGCGACGAAGCATCGACGTGCAGCCCGCGGACCTCGCCCCCGGCGAAGTGTTCGGTCGGGCCGACCACGCCGCTGCTCGAAAACCGCCACGACGACGTGGCCGCGGCGATCTGCGCGTCGCCGTCGCCGTCGCCGTGCATTCGGACGAACACGCGCGGCCCCGGCGATCCCGCGAGCGTGAGCGCCGGCGCCAGCACGACCGGCGACGTCGCGACACCGGGTCGGACGCGGAACGAGAAGGTCAGGTCGGCCGCGAGCACCTTGCCCGACGCGCTTCGCAGGCCGCCGGCCAGCCGGGCCGTCAACCGGCTCCCGAGCGGCAGCGGCGCATCCGGCAGGAACGCGAGCCGCCAGGCCACCGGATCGTAGCGCACGGCACCCGGCAACTCGCCGACCGCATCCGTGACCGTGAACACGCCGGCGACCACGGTGCCACCCGCGAGCTCGAGCGGCTCCTCGAACTCGATCACGACGTCGGCATCGGGCGCGACGGTCGCGTTGTTCGACGGCGCGAACGCGCGGACCTGCAGGCCGGGCGGCTCGATGACGATGCCTGCCGCTTCGTCGCCGTTCGAGCAGCCGACCGCCGCGAACACGATCAACGCAGAGAGGGACGGGCATCGGAGCACGTTCCCATTGGAAGCCGATCGGGGGACGCCGTCACCCCCCTGCCGCGGCGGCCGCGCCGCACCGTCGGTCGCGTGCCGTCGGCCGTCAGTCGACGCGCACCGCGAAGACCTTGCCACCGACCTCTGGCAACAGCACGGCGACCACGTGGCCCGACGCGCTCACGCCGACGGCGGCCGCGCGCGCGGCGTTGAACATCGACGTCAGGTCGGCGATCCGGACCGGCGGATCGATCGGCTCGCCGGCGCGCCAGCGCACGAGCGACCAGACATCCGGCAGCTCGAAACAGATCGCGGCCATCTCGCCCCGCGGCGACATCGCGAGCGCCAGCGGCTCCTGCGGCAGCTCGGCCTCGGTCCATTCGTCGGCGCCGGCCTCGGAACGGAAGACCGTGCGGCCGGCGCGCGCGATGACCGCGCCGGTCGGGGCGACGGTCCACTGATTGACGCCGACCAGGGCAGTGTTCAGCAAGACCTCCACTCCGAACGGACCACCGGGCGGTGAATGGCGCTGCAGGAAGCCGCGGTTGTGATCGCGCCAGGCCACCCGCATCGTCCCGTCCTCGCTCATCGCGAAGCCGACCGCCGACAGGGCAGCGCCCGTCGCGAGGGACCGGGTATTCACGTACGGCAACGGCAGCTCGTACTCGTCGACGAGCAGGAAGTTGGGCGACGTGCGGGCGACGTGCATCGTCTTCACCTGGCCGCGGTCGTCCATGGCCGCGAACAGTCCCGCCCACGGCGTCGACGTCGGCGGCGGCACGTCGAGCCAGACGTTGATCGTGTCGCGCAGCGACCAGCGCATGATCGTCTGCACGATCGAGCCCGTCGTGCGCGTCGCGTGCACGAGCAGATCGCCGTTGCTGTTGCCGATGAGCTTCGCGCTCGTGATCGCTCCGGGAGCGGGCGCGATCACCTGCTCGGCCGGGCCCCACACGCCAAAACCCGAACGCCGGCTCACCCCGACCGTCGGGCCACCCAGGGTCGAATCGACGATGACCGCGCTCGCCCGCGTCTGCGCATCGAGGTGCAGACCCGTGATCACGCTCGTCGGGCCGACCGGGATCGGCTCGGGCGCGACGAACGTGCCGGTCACGCTGAAGCGCCAGGACTGGTCCGCCGCGATGATCTGCGCATCGCCGTTGGAGTACATGGCGACGAACAGGTCGTCGTTCGGGATGCTCGCCGCGAGCTCGACCGGCGGCGCCGGCGGCGCACTCGCGACGCGGAACGGGTAGACCAGGTCCGCCAGCAGAACGGAGCCGGCGGTGCCGGCGAGGCCGGCATGCACCCGCACCTCGATGCTCGCCCCGCGCGGCATGGCGCCGGTGGGGTCCCAGAACAGCGTGTTCACGGCCTCGACGTACCTCTCGGTCCCGAGGACCGGCCCGTTGCCGTCGCTGACCGTGATGATCGGCCCCGCGAGCACGCCAGCGACGCCGGTGTCGAGCGGTTCGGCGAACCGGACCGCGAAACCCGTGGTCGGGATGACCGTGGTCTGGGGCGGCGGTGTCACCTCGGCAACGCCGAGTTCCGGCGGGCGTGGCCCCGGGGATTCGCTCGAACTGTTCGAGCAACCAACGATGGCAAAAGCAGTTACGGACAGCGCGAGCGCGCTGAGGGGGAGCGGGCAGCGGATCATCGAGGCCTTCTGGGTAGGTGGGATCCGAGTGGGGTCGACCGGAATAGCCGGGTCACGGGCCGCGGTCACGGCAACGTGCCCGATCCGGTGACCGCGATCGGGCCATGGCCGGCGACCGGCGGCCCCGAATCCCACCGGCAGTCTACAGGAACGTGTCGCCGCGCGCGGCGATCGGGGCCCCGGCGGACAACTCCGCCGGCACCTCGGCGCTGGCGTCGATCAGCGACTCGAGCCACCAGTTGGTGCCGTGATAGAGACACGTCACCTCGCTGCACTCGCGGCTCGCGTCGAAGTCTCGGAGGAGCCGCGCCGACTCGCGCTGGCCGCTGGCCGGGTCGGCCCACACGTCCTTGCTCCCGACCATCGCCTTGTCGACGCCGCGGTGCGCCGGGCAATTGAACGTGCCGAGCGGCGTGACGACCTGCCGCAGCAGCTGCATGTGGCACGTCTTCGGCTGCTTCGTGTAGTCGCGCCAGTTGCCGGCCATCAGCACGCGCAGGTTGGTGCTCTCGAGCACCTCGAACGCCGAGCCGGCGGCCGCCGCGCGCGCCTCGTCGACCGCCGCGCGGATGCGGGCGATCACCGCATCGAGCTCGGCCGCGGTCTTCTGCGGGTCCATGACCTCGGCGCCGTCCGCCTGTCGTTCGAGGAACGGCTTGAACGAGATGTAGTCGAAGCCCGCGAGGCGGGCGCGTTCGGCCGCGGCGACCATCTCGTGGATGTTCTCGACAACCTTGACGTCGCCGCGCGAACCGCCGTGCCACGTGATCACGAACGAGAAGCCGACGAGCACGTCGGGATTCACCGCCTTGATCCTGGGCACCCAACCGCAGATCTCGTCGAGCGACAGGTCCTTCTTGGACGGGTTGTGCATCCGCCGGAAGACCTCGTCACTGCCCGCGTCGAGCGACAGCCGGACCCAGTCGCCCTTGGTGAAGAACGGCGCCGCCTTGAGCACGCGATCGTTGCGGCTGCCGTTGCTCACGACGGCGACCTGCAGGTCGAGCCCCTTCAAGAACTCGACCATGCTCGCGAACCCCGGGTAGAGCGTCGGCTCGCCGCCGCCGATCAGGATGACGCTGCGCAGGCCGCGCTCCTGCATGCGCGCGATCGACGCGCGCAGGTCGGCGTCCTCGTGCCGCACCTTGCTGTTGAGGATGTCCCAGTCGATGCAGTGGTCGCACGCGTAGTTGCACGCCGTCGTGAGGTCGAGGTTGATCGACAGCGGCGCCAAATCGGGCATCGCGGGCTGCTCGCTGCTGCCGTCGGCCTGCGCCCGGCGCAGCGCGCGCTGCCACTTCACGTAGTCGACGACCCGGGGCCACAGCTCGGGCTGCTGCAGCTTGGCGGCAAAGTCATGGAACTGCGCGACCGGCCGGGCGGAGTCCTTCGTCGAGCCCGTCGTCGAGTCCTTCGACGATGGCGCGGAAGCAGCGAAGGCGCGTTCGGATGGCGACGGGGCCGAGGAATCGGTCAAGGGCGGGCGGTAGTGGTGGCGGTGGCGGTGGCGTCGCGGCGGGCGGCGAAACTTCGGGGGCTCGAACTGACCTGGAGGTCAGCCTCGGTGACCTGGCGGTCAGCTGATCCCGAACACGATACACCAGCGCGGCGAACGGATCAGGCATCGCTTCCGAGCGACCGTCGGGCGCTGCCAGCGACTGTGAGTAGTTCTCACCAATGCGGCGGTCGACGCGCGCGCCGTCGACCTCGAACCACGCCGGCCGCGGCTGCGCGTCGTGGCGCTCGAGCACCAGCTCGACGCGGAGCCAGCCCGCCGGTCGCATCGCGAGTTCGAAGCGCAGCACGTTGGTCATGGCATTCGCGCGCGAATCGACCTCGCGGACGTTCTGCACCCGCCCCGCCGGATCGATCGGGGCGAGCGCCTGCGCGAGGCTCAGCGTGTGCGAGAGCGAATCGAGGATCATCGCGCGCCCCCCGGCGGCCGGCGCGAGGCCCATGCGCAGGGTGTTCGGCGCGCCGTCGCCCAGCGTCGGATGCAGCGCGCGAGCCGCCCCGAGCGCGAACGGCCACTGGCAGTTCTCGAACAGCGGCAGCCCGCGGCGCTCGAACGCATCGACGAGTTCGAGTCCGCGATCCGTCGAGTCGGGGAGCACGAACGGCTTCTCGCAGAGGCACCCGATGCCCGCCGCGAGCGCGGCCTCGAGACCTTCGAGGTGCACGTCCGCCGGCGAACAGATCGCGAGGAAGTCGACTGCGGCCGCGAGGGCGCGCGCCGACTCGAACGGGTCGGGCCTTCGACCAGTGCGCTCCGCGACTGCATCCGCGCCGCGCTCGGCGCTCGCGCGATCGCGACCCGCGACGCCGGCGACGACGAAGCCGGCCCGTTCGGCGTGCATCGCCAGGAACGGCCCGAGCCCGTTCCGCCGCCGCCCGGCTCCGACGATCCCGAGTCGGATCGGCTCTCGTGTTGCGCTGGTGGTCATCGCGAGATCAGCGGCGCGATCAGAGCGAAGAACACGAGCCCGATCACCGCGCCCATCGACGCGCCGTTCCGACCGTCGAGCAGGGCGCCGATCGCGGCAAAGAGGCCGATGCCGAAGAACGGCACGAGCGCCCCGTAGCGGAAGCGGCCTTCGATCCCGCCCTCGTCACGCCCGAGTTCGCCGTAGCCCGGCCGCGGGATGTCACGTTCCGCCCCCGCCACGATCGGCTGCGCTGCGGCCGCATCTGCGCCGCAGCGCGGACAACGGGTCGCGCCATCGGGGAACGCGACGCGGCAGCTGCTACAGGTCTTGGGCATCGTTCGGGGGCGCGCGATCGCGAGGGGGGCCTCGGCGCGTGGGAGCGATGGTAACTTGGCGGGCCGGAGGTCCGAGCCCGATGTCCAGACTGCTCCTCGCGTTCGCCGTGCTCGCAGGCGGAGCAATTCCTCGGCTTGCCGCTCGCGAAGCTCGACCGCGCGACGATCACGCCGCCGGGCTCGGATGGGCCACGGCCGCGCGATCTGTCCGTGACGATCTTCGAGGGCAACGCCGCGCTGGAGTTGCCGCCGATGATGGTGCAGCTGGGACTCGTGGAGGAGAAGGTCGGCCCGCTCACCATGATGCGCCGCGACGACACGGTCCACTGCCAGCCGACGCCGAACGTGGTGATCGGCGGCAGTTGGCGGTTGCTCGAGGCCGCGCTGACCGGTGACCGCGGGCCGGGTCGCCCGGCGCCCGACATCCTGTCGCTGTTGTCCGAACGGCAACCGGGGCTGCTCGCCTACAGCGCGGCACACCTCGGCGACGACCAGCTCGCGGGCGACCTGTTCCCGATGCTGTTCCCGGGCGTCGAATGGGAACCCGGCGAACGCCCGCGCTACCTGTTCGTGCGGCTGCTCGCGACCGGCGATCCGGACGACCCGCACCTGCAGATCGAGGCGGTGCTCCGGCATCCGCAGGCGGACGCGGGTCTCGATGTCACGGCGGCCGCGATCACGACGCTGCTCGAACGCGGTGCGAAGTCGCCGAAGTTCCGCGCCGTCGCGCCGCTGCTGCAGAACGTCGAGCTCGAACGGGACGGCACCGACCTGTCGTTCACGATCGACTTCGGCCGCGCGCGGGCGGCCAGCGGCAAGGCGGCCGAGTTGCTCGGTCCGTTGCTCGCGCCGCGGCAACGGCAGCGCGACAACGACCGCTGACCTGCCCACGCGGCAGCCGCTCACGATACGATCGGCGGCATGACCTCGGCGACCACGCATCGCATCACGCTGCCGTTCCTCGTCGCACTCATCGCGACGCTCGCGGTGCCGGCGGCGACCGTCGCGCAGACCGGTGAGCCGAACCGCGAAGCCCCCGATCGGCGCGTGCGCGTGCTGCTCGTGAGCGGCGCGCCGAACTGGGCGTGGCGCTACCTGCGCAACGACCTGTCCCGGGTCGCGAGCGTCCGGCTCGACACCTGCTTCGTCGGCGACGCCGACTCACCGTTCAACTCCGTCGCGCTGCCGCGGACGGCCAGGGAGCTCGCCGCGTTCGACGTCGTGTATCTGCACGATGTCACGCGCGACCTCCTGGAGAAGGACCTCGGGAAGCCCGCCGAGCAGGACCGTTGGTGCGCGGCGCTCGCGACGTTCCTCGACAACGGCGGCGGCGTCGCGTTCGTCTGCGGCCCGACCGTGCCGGAGTACTTCCGCGGCAACGCGCTCGAACGGCGCCTGCCCGTGCTGCTGCGTCCCCCGGCGCAGGGCGACGTGCGCTACGAACGCCAGCGCGGTCGCGTGACGCCCGCCGCGGGCGCGAACGCGGACCCGGCCCTCGTGCTCGAGCCCGGCACGAACGGCGCGTCGGTCCGCGACACGTTCGCGAAGCTCGCCCCGATCGGCTACGTGCCGCTCGCGCTCGGCCTCGCCCCCACCGGCCGCGCGCTGCTCGTCGACGAGCAGAACCCCGTCGCGCGCAAGCCCGCGCTCGTCGTCGCCGTCGGCACCGCGGGCAAGGGCCGCACCGCGTGGATCGGCAGCGACGAGTTCTTCCAGTGGCGGAACCCGCACGGCAATCGCTACACGCAGCCGCTCTGGCGCAACATCACGCGGCATCTCGCGGGCGGCGAGTGATCCGACCATGCGTCAGTTCGCATACGTATTCCTGGCAGTGCTCCTGGTCGCGCTCGCCGCTGTGCGAGCCCAGTCGATCTGGCCGACTCCGCCGACGCCCGCGGGAAACCCCACCACGCCCGACAAGGTCCTGCTCGGCAAGGCGCTGTTCTACGACGAACAGCTCGCGTCCTCGAACGCGATCGCGTGCGGCACGTGCCACGTGCCGGGCCGGGACGGCACGGATCCTCGGGCACCGAGCAGCGTGCATCCGGGGGCCGACGGTGTATTCGGGACGGCCGACGACGGCCGCGGCTCACCCGGCGTCCCGCTGCATGACAGCAGCGGCTTGATGATCGCGAACGCCACGTTCGGCGTGCAGTGGCAGGTCTCGCACCGTCGCGCGCCACCGCTCGTGAACTCCGCCTACCAACCGTCTGTCTTCGTCGACGGGCGCGCCGACGGTGTGTTCCGCGACCCGAGGACGGGCGACATCGTGCTGACCGCGAATGCGGCTCTCGAACATCAAGCCCTCGAGCCGCTGCTCAGCACGGCGGAGATGGCGCACGTCGATCGCGACTGGCGCGACGTCACCACGCTGATCGAGCGCCTCGTCCCCCTCGCGGTCGCGGAACGCGTGCCGCCCGCGATGCAGAGCTGGATCGGCGGCCGACGGTACCCGGCATTGTTCGCCCGCGCGTTCGGCACACCCGAGATCACGCCGACCCGGATCGCGTTCGCGCTCGCCGCGTATCAACGCACGCTCGTGAGCGACGGATCGCCGTTCGATCGCTACCTCGCCGGACAGGGCACGCTTTCGCCGCTCGCGCGCCACGGCCTGACCGTCTTCGAGCGGTTCTGCGCCGATTGCCACACGGGCCTGAGCGCGGCGGTTCTCGCTACGGGCCCCGTGCACGAGGACTTCCGCAACACCGGCGTGCGACCACCGGCTACGGATCTCGGGCGCGCGCAGGTGACGGGCGCCACAGCGGATCGCGGCAAGTTCCGGGTGCCGGACCTGCGGAACGTGGCGCTGCGCAGCACGTGGTTCCATGACGGCAGCGGCAGCTCCCTGGCGGACGTGCTCGCGTTCTACGATCGGGGTGGCGATCACGCCGACAACCGGGACCCCCTCGTCGACGCGATCCGCGGCCAGCTGACCCCGCGCCGCCGCGCGGCGCTGCTGGCGCTGCTTCACAGCCTGACCGACCCGCGCGTGGCCAGCGAGCTGCCGCCGTTCGACCGCCCCCGACTCTGGATCGAGAGTGTCCGCGTGCCGACGGCGTTCGGCGTCGGCACGGCACCGCACACCCCGCGCCCTCCGAGGATCTCGGCGCTCGGCACCGTGTATCACGGCAACGACACGTTCGGCGTCGGCGTCGACCGGATCGCGCCGGGCCTGTTCACGGCACTGATGGTCGACCTCGTCGGGTCGCCGGCGCCGAGCCTCTACCTCGGGATGCAGGTCCACCTCGGCGTCAGCCCCGCGTTGCTCGCGTTGCCGCTGGGCGCGACGAAGACTTCGCCCGACGGCAGCGGATACAACAGTCACATCTTTCATGTGCCGCCGTCACAAGCCGCCCCGGGCACGTACTGGATCCAGTGGGTCGCCCTCGATCCGACGGCCGCCAACCTGGTGATCTCGTCGGACGCGATGCGCCTCGTCATCCCGTAGGCGCTCCAGCACATGCACCTTTTCGCGCATCCTCACCGGATCTTGGCCTGACTCGCGGATACTCGTCACCATGCGTCGCCACACGATTCTCGTCACCCTGACCGCGCTGCTCACCGGTGCTGCGGTCGCGCCCGCGCAGTCCCCCCGCCTCCACACCGACCGCAAGGCGGGCCGGCAGCTGCTGACGCTGCCGAAGGAAGACGACGCGTTCGGCTTCATCGTCTACGGCGATCGAACCGGCGGTCCGGCCGAGGGCATCAAGGTGCTCGAGCAGGCCGTCTACGACACCAACCTGCTCGATCCCGACCTGGTGTTCACGGTCGGCGACCTGATCAACGGCTACAACCAGCCGAAGGAGTGGCTCGCGCAGGCGAAGGAATACAACGAGACGATGGCCGAGCTCTCGATGCCGTGGTTCCCGGTCGCTGGCAACCACGACGTCTACTGGCGCGGGCCGAATCGGCCGCGGAACGAGCACGAGGACAACTACGAGCAGCACTTCGGCCCGCTGTGGTATGCCGTCGAGCACAAGCAGTGCTGGTTCATCGCGCTCTACACCGACGAGGGCAACCCGGACACGGGTGAGAAGAACTTCGGCAAGCCGTCGTGCCAGCGCATGAGCGAAGCGCAGTTCGAGTGGTTCGGCCAGACGCTGAAGCGGGCGAAGGACGCGCGGCACGTGTTCGTCTTCATGCATCACCCGCGCTGGCTGCCGCAGTACGGCAACGACTGGGAGCGCTGCCACGAGTTGCTGAAGAAGAACGGCAACGTGGCGGCCGTGTTCGCGGGCCACATCCACCGCATGCGGTTCGACGGCGTCGTCGACGGCATCCAGTACTACACGCTCGCGACCGTCGGTGGCCATCTGTCGATGGACGTGCCGGACGGCGGCTACCTGCACCACTTCAACGTCGTGACGGTTCGCCCCGAGGGCATCAAGGTCGCGACGCTCCCGGTCGGCACGGTGATGGATCCGCAGGAGATCACGGGCCAGGTCAGCGACGACATCGGCAAGCTCAACCGCGCGCTGCAGCCGCGCATCCAGAAGGTCGCGGCCGGCGGCACCGCGAAGCAGGCGATGAACGGCGACGGCAGCGTCAACGCGCTCGTGACCCTCGCGTATCACAACCCGACGACGCGCCCGATCGAACTCGAGATCGTGCCGACGGGGACGCCGGACTGGCAGTTCAGCCCCGACCACCAGCACCTCGTGATCGCGCCGGGTGAGTCGGCGAACACCGAGTTCGGGATCCGGCGCTTCATCGACGACGAGGCGCCGCTCGCCGAGCGCCTGCAGTTCGCCATGCCCGCGCTCGAGACGCGCTGCGACTACCTCGCGACCGGGCGGCGGATGAGCATCCCGAGCCGCACGAACGAACTCGACCTGCCGCCGCCGGCCGACATCGCGGACGCGGCGCGCACCGATCGTGACGGCGTGCTCACCCTCGACGGCCGGAGCGACTGTCTCGCGATCGCGTCCGACCGGTTCGAGCTCGCGGATGGGCCGCTGACGGTCGAGCTCTGGCTCAACGGCGACGAGTTCCAGGGGCGGCGCGCCGTGCTCGCGAAGACGGAGAGCAGCGAGTTCGCGTTGTTCTGCAGCGACGGCCAACCGGACTTCTCCGTCCACCTCAACGGCAAGTACGTGTCGGCGCGCGGCGACAAGGGCGCGCTGCAGCCAGGACGCTGGCACCACCTCGCGGGCGTGTTCGACGGCAAGGAGGTGCGGCTCTACCTCGACGGCCAACTCGTCAGCAAGAGCGCGGGCAGCGGCAAGCGCACGCGCAACGGTCACCCGCTCTACATCGGGGCGGACCCGGACCGCCGCGGCCGGCCCGTGTCGTTCTTCCGCGGCAAGGTCGACGACGTGCGCATCAGCAGGGTCGCGCGCTACACGGCTGACTTCGAGCCCGGCCGCCGGCACGAGGCCGATCGCGACACCGTGCTGCTGCTGCCGCTGGACGTCGATTTCGGGCCGTGGACGGCGGACGCCTCGTTCCGCAAGACGCACGCGCGCCGCCGCGGCGACGCGCGCTGCGTGACGTCCGACCGGTAGCGGGGGCGGCAGCTCCGCTGTGGAGTCTCGGCCGCCATTGCGTTACGAACAGCGCATGGCGGCAAGCGGAACGGCAAGTGCAATGGTCAGCGACGAGTCTCCCGAGACCCGGGCCGACAAGAAGACCCGGGCCAACAAGACCGGGCGCAACAAGACCGGGGCCGACAAGACCCGAACCGGCGCGAGCGCGACGGCGAAGAAGGGCGCGGCGGGCAAGAAGGCTCCGGCGAAAGCGCGCGCCGGCAAGAAGGCCCGCAAGCAACAGCCGAAGCTCACGGCCCGCACCGCGGACCGGCACGTGCTCTACCAGCGCTCCGTGCAGGCGCCGGCCGACGACGCCCAGTTCTACTCCCGGCGATTCAAGAAGTACACGGGCCGTGACCTGCGCGTGTTCCGCGAGGATTTCTGCGGCACGGCCGTGCTGTCGTGCCACCACGTGCTGCTGCACCCCGACAACATCGCGATCGGCGTCGACCTCGACCAACCGACGCTCGACTGGGGCATCGAGCACAACGTCAACCCGCTGCTGAACGACGAGCAGAAGAAGCGCCTCAAGCTCTTCAACAAGAACGTGCTCGACGTGCGCTCACCCAAGGCGGACGCGATCAACGCCCTCAACTTCAGCTACTCGGTGTTCAAGAAGCGCAAGGAGCTCGGCGCGTATCTCAAGAGCTGCTTCCGTGCGCTGAAGCCCGGCGGCGTCATGTTCATGGACGCCTGGGGCGGTCCGGACGTGATGCAGCAGAAGACCGACCGCATCCAGCACAAGGGCTTCGTCTACGAGTGGGAGCAGCGGGTCTACGATCCGATCAGCCACGAGATCACGTGCGCGATCCACTTCGAGTTCAAGGACGGCACCAGGATGCACAACGCGTTCGTCTACGACTGGCGCCTCTGGACCCTCGCCGAGATCATCGAGCTGTTCGAAGAGGCCGGCTTCGAGGACACGCACGTGCTGTGGGAGGGCACCGACCACGACTCGGGCACCGG
This sequence comes from Planctomycetota bacterium, assembly GCA_965228735.1. Classification (GTDB taxonomy): domain Bacteria; phylum Planctomycetota; class UBA1135; order UBA1135; family UBA2386; genus JAGQRA01. Next base: position 6,457,931 of record OZ245838.1, on the reverse strand, counting down.
CAACGGCGTGTTCCGCCGCCGCGCGAAGGGCGACATGGACGAAGCCTGGATCAGCATCGTCGTCGGCCGAAAGCCCCAGTAACGGTCAATCCGTGAGGGAGGCGGTACCGAACCCGCTTCGTTTCCGCCACCGGTCACCGCGCACGACCCCACCGCAATACCCAGCTTACAGCGGGAGCGGGGTGGCGGACTTGAAGCGGGTTCGGTAGCGCCAAGTCTCGCGAACGCGCGCCCCGCACCACGACCACCGAGGCCGAGCCGTTCAGCGGAGCGCGTAGCCCCAATACCGCAACGCGTCCTCGTAGGACGCGAGTCCGGCCGAGATCGCCGCGACCTGCGCCGCCGACAGCCGCGCGATCTTCTCCGCATTGAGGTCCTCGACGGCCGCCTCGACGACGCGGTCCCCTGCGGCATCGCCGCGATGAACCTTGAACTCGCGCTCCGCGTCGAGTCGCCCGAGCGCCGGCAGGAACCGTTCGATGCGGTGCGCGGCGGCCCGCGGATCGCGCGCCAACTCTTCGTAGGTCAGGCGCAACACGCCGTCGAGCCGCTCGACGTTGTGCTGCTGCTGGCGCAGGCACTGCCCGCTGAACGCGGCGGCAAGCTCGACGCTCCAACCGTTGCGGCGCATGAGTCCCTCGCAATGGGCGAACGGCTCACGCACCATCACGACGAACCGGACCGGGTCGAAATGCTGCGCGATCGCCGCTGCGTGCACGAGGTTCGGCGGGCTCTTCTCGAGCAACACCGGCTTGTCGTGATCCCAGTAGCCGTCCCAGGCGCGCTTGATGCGCGGCCACGGCAGCTCGCGTTCGCGGTTCCAGGGGTCCTGCCGCATCACCGCCTCGACCTCCGGCAGGAACTGGCCCTCCTTTGGCAATACGGACACCGCGCCCGACGTGCCGATGAGCCGCCACAACAGCGTCGAACCCGAGAACGGCGGGCACAGGACGAACAGGTGCGTCGACGTCATCCGGGCGCCGTCAGTCGTTGCCGAGCTGCTTGCGGCACTCCGTGAGCCACTCGGCGACGCGGGCCGCCCACGGCGATCCGGCCGGCGCGAGCTGTTCGGCATTCTCGAGCTGAACGAGCGCCGCCGCGGGCTGGCCGCGCAGCAGCGCGATGCGTCCCTTGGTCGCGGGCCCGCCCGGGTGCGATGGCGCGAGCCGGACGACGCGCTCGACCGCGGCGGCCGCGTCGTCGAGCCGCTCGGCCCGCAGCAGCGCCTGCGCGTGATCGAGCCACACGGGCGCATGGTCGGGCGCGTGCCGGCAGGCCTCGGCGTAGGCCTCGATCGCGTTCTCGACCTCGTCGACGGCGAGCAGCGACGCCCCCATCATCCGCCAGATGCCGGCCGCCTCGGGCCGCACGGTGACGGCGCGCGCGTACATCCGGATCGCTTCCTGGTGCCGGCTGAACTTCGACAGCCCGAGGCCGTAGTCGAAGTTGAGCATCACGTTCTGCGGGTGCCGCCGCAGCTGGTCGCGGATCAGCTGATCCGAGCGATCCTGCTGCCCCGACATCGCGAGCAGCATCGCGAGCCACGACGCGGTGCGCGGCGGCAGCGTGTCGTAGTCGACGCCGTCGACGAGCGCGCTCACGGCGTCCGGCGGCGGGGGCATGCGGCCCGAGTAGATCAACTTGCGGATGCCGGTGCGCAGCGGATCGTCGTCGGCCGCGTAGATCGCGTCGGCCCACGGCTGCATCGTCGCGGCCGTCGCGCGCGGCCCGCCCATCGCCGACATCTGCGCCCGCGTCGCGATCCACAGTTCGAGCACGTCGACGAGCCGTTCGCGCAGCGGGTGCTCGCGGATCGCAGCCGCGACCACCATCGAATCCGTCTCGTCCACGTCGGCACCGTGCTCCCGCAAGAACCCCGCGAGCTCGCGCTCCATCTGCTGCCAGCTCGCGAGATCCTCGTGCGCGGCCCGCGCGATCAACACGTCCTCGAGGCGCAGCGCGAGGTCGCGTTCGGCGCGCGCGGTGGCGTAGCGCGCCATGAACGCCTCGTAGTCGGCGTGCACCGTATGCCGCACCTTGTGCGTACCGCGCGCGTTCAGGACCTGCTCGCGTGCGAGCTCGGCCTCGAGCCACTCCGTCGTGCTCGAGATCGGCGCCTCGATCGCGGCATCGAGCGCGAAGTTCGCGACCTCGAGCGCCGTGCGGGTCTGCTGCGAGTGCTCTTGGACATAGCGGTGGTCGGACTGGATCTTGGCCCAGATCGAGTACGCAATCGTGCCAGCGGTGGTGGCAACGAGCGTCGTCCCGACGAGCACCGCCACGTTGCGGCGCGCGAACTTGCGCAACCGATACCCGGCGCTCGGCGGCACGGCGTGCACCGGCTCACCTGCGAGATAGCGCCGGACGTCGGCGCCGAATGCCGCCGCCGTGTCGTAGCGCCGCGCGCGGTCCTTCTCGAGCGCGCGCATCACGACCCAATCGAGTTCGCCGCGCAAGACGCGACCGCCCACCGCCGGGATCCGCGTCGACGGCCGCGCCGGCACGTCCTCGCGGATCGTGCGGAGCAGCTCGGAGTAGCCCTTCTGCAGCGCGCCGTCGACGTCGAACGGCTTGGTCCCCGTCAACAGCTCGTAGAGCAGCACGCCGAGCGAGTAGACGTCGGCGCGCGTGTCGACGTCGAGCCCGGACTTCTCGGCCTGCTCGGGCGCCATGTAGTCGGGCGTGCCGACCATCTGCTGATAGCGCGTGAACAGCGTCTTCTGCGTGAGCTCCGCGTTGGTCGCCTTCGCGATGCCGAAGTCGATGACCGTCGGCTCGGGCTTGCCGTCGTGCAGCGCGACGAGCACGTTGGTCGGCTTGATGTCACGATGGATGATGCCCTTGTGATGCGCGTGCTGGATCGCGTCGCACACCTTGGCGAACAGCCGCAGGCGATCGGCGACGGCGAGCTTGTGCCGCTCGCAGTAGTCCGTGATCGGCACGCCGCGCACGAGCTCCATTGCGAAGAACGGGCGGCCGCTCGCGGTCGCGCCGCCGTCGAGCACCTTCGCGATGTGCGGGTGGTCCATGAGCGCGAGCGCCTGGCGCTCGGCCTCGAAGCGGGCAACGACCTCCTTGGTGTCCATGCCCAGCTTGATGATCTTGAGCGCGACCTTGCGCTTCATCGGCTCGGACTGGACGGCCTCCCACACCGACCCCATGCCGCCCTCGCCGATCTCCTGCAGCAGTTTGTAGCGCCCGATCACGTCACCGGGACGTTCGCCGGCGGCTTGCTCTGCGGAGTCGTTGACGTCGGTCATCGCGGATGACGAGGGTAGCGCATTGCCCGGGCGATCGCTCGCGGGCTCGGGAACTCCGCCGCGTTCCCGGGCGGAACTCAGGGCAGACGCGCGAGCTGTTCGGTGGCCCATTCGCGCTGCCACCAGAACGTGTGTGACTGCCACTGCTCGAGCGTTCGGCGCAACCGATCCGCATCGATTCGGGCGTCGATCCCCGGGTCGCGCTCGCCGGCCTCGATCAGCGCGACGAACGCCTCGATCGCGGGAACCACGTTCTCCGTGTCCGGCGCCCGGCCCCATCGCGAGCCCGACTCATGGATCGACCGGAGACGCCCGTCGAGCCAGAGCGCGACGGGCTCGCGGTAGCGCGCGACGAGCGCGGCATCGCCGCGCCCGGCGGCGAGCTGCAGCAGCGCGGAGCGGACCAACGGCCGCACGTCGTCCTCCACGTTCGTCAGCGCATCCTCGAGGGCCTGCACCGCGAGGGCCGCAGCCTTCGATTCTCCGACGGTTCGCGCACCGAGTCGACCGACCGCGGCCAGCCACGGCTGAGCCTCGTACTCGGGGAACAGCCGGGCGTTGCCGAGGTGCGTATGCAACGCGCGTTCGACGTCGGCCGGTTCGGTTGCGTGCTTCGCCAGCACACCGAGCGCGGCTGCGTGCAACGGATCGTCGGGCGACAGGTCGAGGAACGGGAACAGCGATTGCAGCTGCTCCGGAGGCACATCGCGGACGGTCCCGAGCGCGGTCATCGCGAAGAACCGCACATTGGGTTCGTCACCGTCGCGCTCGCCGTCGAGGTCAGGGTCGACGAAGTCGATGATGGCGGGCACCGCCTCCGAACTGTTCCGGCCGACACTGCCGACGGCGATGAGCAGCATGTCCAGCGGCCCCTCCGGCGTCTCGCGGTCGAGCGCGGCGATGAGGTCGGGCAACTGGCCCACGATCGCGGGGCCGGTCCCGCGCGCCGCCCAGTACGCCTTGGCACGCACCCGTGCGTCCGCGCTGGCGAGAGCCTCCGACAAGATCGGGCCGACAGCCGCGGGGACGCTTGGCGGAACCTCGGACCACCACGTCTCCGCGAGGGCCGCCCAAGCCTCGAGCCGAACCGCGAAGTCGGCGTCGTCGAGCGCGTCGTCGAGGACCCGCTCGAACGTCGCCCGCTCGCTCGCGGCGAGCTCCGAGCTTGCGGCTCCAGGAGGCCCGTAGAGCAAACTCCCGAGATGGCGAACCGCAGGCGCGCGCAGGTCGGACTCCGGCATCCAAACGAGATCGACGAGCTCGCGACAGGTGGCGAGCCGATCGCGATCATGAAGCGACATCGAGGCGGTGAGGTACGGCTCCGACGAGTTCCGTGGCACCGGATCGCCACACTCCGCGATCCACCGCACGAGCTCCGGCGTCGACATCGCATCGAAGTCGGGCGGCGGCGGTTCCGCGGTCAGGATCCGGTAGCCGGACCAACCGGCGAGCCCGATGGCGGCCACCACGAGCAGCACCCGGACCGGGCTGACGGGCTTCGTTCCCATGAGTGGAGAGTAGGACGGTTCGCCCCGCTTGCGAACCCCGCGAGTCACTCGAGTCGCGCGAGCTGACGGTTCGTCCAGATCCGCAGATAAACCGACGTGTGGTCGCGACAACGCTCGAGGATCGAACGCACGACGCTCGGGTCGGCGGTTCCTGGCCGCCGTTCTGCAACGTCGACGACTCGCAGAGCCGCAGCAGGGGAGCGCCGTACAGGACTTCCGCGTCGAGCTTGCCCTTCGCGTAGGTATCGATCGCGCCCGTCACGACCTCCACCTCATCTGGCCTCCCCCCAGCCGTCGATGGCCACGTTGCCGACCTTGTCCCCGCTCTCGACGAAACGGTGCGCGGCGACGATGTCACGGATGTCGAACCGCCGCCGCACGACGGGCCGCAGCGTGCCGTCGGTCGCGAGTCGGGCGAGCTCGTCGAGGTCGGCAGCCGATTCGCCCGCGATCCCCGACATCACCTTGCGGCTGCTCGTCAAGCTCGCGAGCAGGCCGCGCATCAGCTTCCAGAACCGCGGGTTCGCGATCACCAGGCGGCCGCGCGGCCGCAGCACGCGCAGCGCGTCGTTCACCGTGATCTTGCCCGCCACGTCGAACACGACGTCGAACGTCGCTCCGTCCGCGGCGTAGTCCTCACGCGTGCAGTCGACGACGTGATCGGCCCCGAGCTCACGCAGCACGTCGAGCTTGTCGCCGCGATCGACGCCCGTCACCACGGCACCGCGCGCCTTGCCGATCATCAGCGCCGCGGTGCCGATCGCGCCGGCCGCGCCGTGGATCAGCATCGATTCGCCGGCTGCGAGCTTCGCCATGCGGAGGAAGTGCAGCGCGTTGAGGCCGCCCACCGGCAGCGTCGCGGCGTCGGAGAAACTCCACCCGCGCGGCATCTTCGCGAGCCGCTTGACCGGCGCGGCGACGAACTCGCCGTAGGCGCCACCAGCCGGCCCCGTCGGGCCGAACACGGCATCGCCAACACTGACGCGCGTCACGTCGGCGCCGACGGCGACGACGTCCCCCGCGAACTCCTGGCCGATGATTCCCGACCGCGGCCCGGTGATTCCGAGCGCGAGCCGCGCCGGCAGCCAGAACATCAGCGGAATCTCGAACGCCCGCATCTCACAGTCGCCGGCGGTCACCGTCGCGCCGCGAACGCGGACGAGCGCCGCACCGCGCCGCACGCGTGGGCGCGCGACCTCGCCGATCCGCAGCCGCTCCGCCGGTCCATAGCGCCGCGTCACGATCGCGCGCATTCGGTCCGGCAGCGAGTGTTCCACGCGAGCATGCTCGACGGCCCCCGAAGTGGAAGCAACCCTCGGCGCGCCGTGGACCTGGGCGCCGCGCGCACGATCGACTACAACCAGGCCGTCGGCGAGCGACGCCCCACGCCGGGCCGATCCGTCCCCTGTCCCCACCGTCATGTTCGAAGCCGTCGAAGTCGGCCAGAAGGTCGACAAGGCCACGTTCGCCGCGGCCGAACCCGAGCTGCGCACCGGTCTGCTGACAGCGCAGCGCGAGATCGCGGCGCGCGCGATCCCGGTCATCGTCGTCGTCGCCGGCATCGAAGGCGCCGGCAAGGGCGCGGTCGTCAACCGCCTGTACAAGTGGCTCGACACCCGCCGCGTCACGACGCATTCGTTCTGGGATCCGAGCTCCGAAGAGGACGAACGGCCGCGCTATTGGCGCTTCTGGCGCCGGCTGCCGCGAGCGGGGCGGACCGCGATCCTGTTCGGCAGCTGGTACACGCAGCCGATCGTCGAGCGCGTTCGCGGCGACCTCGACCGTCCCGGCCTAGAAGGCGCCCTGCACCGTGCCGCGCAGTTCGAGCGCATGCTGACCGACGACGGCACCCTGCTGATCAAGCTGTGGTTTCACCTCACGGCCCAAGCCCAACGCAAGCGACTCGAGAAGGACGTCGAGAGCGGCTTCACGACATCGCCGCTGCTCGAGCAGAGCGTGCAGCGGTATCGCGACGTGCGCGCCGCCGCCGAACTGGCCATCGCGCAGACGGACACCGACGCGAACCCGTGGCATCTCGTCGAGGCCAGCGACAAACGCCACCGCGACCTGACGACGGGACAGCTCCTGCTGCGCGCGATGCAGGAACGGCTGGCGCGCGCGGACGAGACGGCGACCGCCCCGCCGGCGTCCGCCACTGCGGCCACGCCGGCGAACGTGCTCGACAGCGTCGACCTGTCGCAACGACTGGACGAGGCGACCTACGACATCGCCCTCGACGAACACCGCGTACGCCTCAACGCGCTCGCGTGGCGCGCCCGCGAGCAGCAGCGCCGCACGGTCCTGGTGTTCGAGGGGCCCGATGCCGCGGGCAAGGGCGGCGCGATCCGCCGGCTCGCGAGCGCGGTCGATGCGCGGTTGCTTCGCGTCGTCGCCATCGCCGCGCCGACCGACGAAGAACGCGCCCACCACTACCTCTGGCGCTTCTGGCGCCATGTGCCGCGGGCTGGCCGGATGATCGTCTTCGACCGCTCGTGGTACGGCCGCGTGCTCGTCGAACGGGTCGAGGGCTTCGCCCGCGCCGACGAGTGGCAGCGCGCCTACCAGGAGATCAACGAGTTCGAGTCCCAGCTCGTCGAGAACGGCGACGTGCTCGCCAAGTTCTGGTTGCACATCGACCAGGACGAACAGCTGCGGCGGTTCGAAGACCGGCAACGACTGCCGTGGAAGCAGCACAAGATCACACCGGAGGACTGGCGCAATCGCGAGCGCTGGCCGGACTACGCTGCCGCCGTGCACGACATGGTCCAGCACACGAGCACCGGCGCAGCGCCCTGGCACCTCGTGCCGGGCAACGACAAGCGCTTCGCCCGCATCGAGGTGCTGAAGACCCTCTGCGACCGCCTCGAAGCCGCGCTCGACCGGCCCTGAAGCGGCACGGCAGCGCCGCGGCAGACGCGTAGCGACCCTGCCACCGGCCGTTCGACGGCAGTCGGCAAGCCCGCGCGCGAATCCCCGTACCGGCCTTGCGCCCGCGGGTTGCGATCCGAACAATGCTTCGCCCAGAACCCCGGCCTGGCCCTCGCGCGAACGGTCGTTCGCGCCGGCGCGCAGGCCCGAACGCAGAACTGCAATGCACGAACTCGTCATCCTCGGCGCCGGCAAGATCGGCCGCATGGTCTGTCACCTCATGGCCAAGTCGGGCGACTACCGCGTCCGCGTCGGCGACGTGGCCGAGCCGGCCGTGTCGTTCCTCAACGACAAGTACGACAACGTCACGGGTCAGGTGGTCGACTTCGAGAGTGCCGAGAGCCTCGACGCGATCCTCGACGGCGCCTGGGCCGTGATCAGCTGCGCGCCGTACCACTGCAACCCGCTGATCGCGCAGCGCGCGAAAGAAAACGGTGTCCACTACTTCGACCTCACGGAAGACGTCGCGGTCACGCAGCAGGTCAAGGACCTCGCCGACGGCGCCAACACGCTGTTCGCCCCGCAGTGCGGCCTCGCGCCGGGCTTCATCACGATCGTGGCCAACCACCTGATGAAGTCGATGACCGAGGTCACGGACCTCAACCTGCGCGTCGGTGCGCTGCCGCGGTTCCCGAGCAACCGCCTGAAGTACAACCTCACGTGGAGCACGGAGGGGTTGATCAACGAGTACTGCAATCCGTGCGAATCCGTCGAGAACGGTGAGCTGACGACCGTGCCACCGCTCGAGCAGCTCGAAAGGCTGACGATCGACGGCGTCGAGTACGAGGCGTTCAACACGTCGGGCGGCCTCGGCACGCTCGCGATCACGCTCAAGGACCGGGTGAAGAACGTCAACTACAAGACGATCCGCTACCCCGGCCACTGCGAGCTGCTCAAGCTGCTGCTGCTCGACCTGCAGATGCAGGACCACCAGGACGAACTGCGCGCGATCTTCGAGCGCGCGCTGCCGGCCACGTTCCAGGATCAGATCGTGATCTACGTGAGCGCGACCGGGCAGTACAAGGGGCGGCTCACCGAACGGACCTACGCCAAGACGATCTACCACCAGGAGATCGACGGCGAGAACTGGAGCGGCATCCAGATCACGACCGCGGCCGGCGTCACGGGCATCGTCGACCTGCTGCGCGACGGCAAGCTGCCGGAGAGCGGCTTCCTGCGGATGGAGAGCGTCGACTACGAGGCGTTCCTCAAGAACCGCTTCGGTCGCTACTACGGCGGCTAGTGGTCCCCGTCTAGCGCAGGGGAACCTCCGGGGCCCGGCGGCACCGACGACCCGGACGGCCGAGCGCGAACGTTCGTTCGCATGGGCTTCAAGCCCGCGGCGGCTCGCGGCCGATGAGCCGGACACCGTTCCATGGTTCCCCCTACTCCCTTCCGCGGATGCGCGAGCCGCTTCGGTGCGCTGCGAGCGCTCGTTCCCGTCCTGCTTCTCGCCGCGCCGGCGCTGGCGCAGGACCCGCCGACCGACGGCGGCATCGACCTCTCCGACGAGTCGTTCGCGGACATGGGCGAAGCCGCGGGTCAGGTCCAGCAGGGCCTCGACCGCTGGTTCGAGCGCTTCGAGGTCTACGGCTTCCTCGCGTCGCGCTACATGCAGACGGACGACACCGGCAACTACCCCGATGGTGCGCTCGGTGTGCAGCAGGCGCTGATGTTCTTCCAGGCCGAACTGCGCGACACCGGCACGGTCGTCGTCGAGGTCGAGTGGGACTGGTTCCGTGACAACGACGCCAACGGCGTCGGCGTGAACGAGGTCTATCTGCAGCTCCACGATCCGTTCGGCTTCGGCGACGAGAACGGCGACGGCGCTGTCGGCCTCAAGGCCGGACGCTTCAACCTGCCGTTCGGGGAGTACTACTTCCTCGAGGACGCGCCGCGGAACCGGCTCGTCAGCATCCCGTTGCCCACGACCTATCGTTGGGACGAAGGCATCCAGCTCTTCGAGGACCTCGGGGACTGCGGCTGGGTGTTCTCGTTCACCGAAGGCACCTACGACCGGCAGTCGAGCACGGGCATCTCACCGGCGCTGACCGGCAAGCTCTGGGCCGAGCCCTGCGAGTCGCTGTACCTCAGCGCGAGCTGCCACTGGGTGCAGAACACTCCGGCGACGGCCCTGTGCTTCGGCGGCAATGTGCTGACGCCGGTCGGCGGCGGCGCGGGCGGCGCCAGCCCGAGCACCGACATCGATGCGCTCGTCGGCGCGTTCGACGGCATCTGGCAACCATCGGAGAGCTTCCAGCTGCAGTGGCAGCTCGGCGGCTGCCAGATCAACGACATCGGTGACCAGTTCGACCGCGAGTTCGGGTTCTGGATCGTCGAGCCGTCCGTCGTGCTCAACGAGGACTGGACGGTGGCGCTGCGCTACAGCGGCGTGAGCACGTTCGATTCGCAGGAGGGCTACCAGTTCGAGGGCCAGCCCTACTTCAACGGCATGGCGAGCTACGGGTTCGATCTCATGCAGGCCGAACGCGTATCCGCGGGCGTCGTCCGGACGTTCGCGCCCGGCCTGCTCGGCAAGTTCGAGGTCGGCTTCGACCACGCGCGCGCGACCGACCTCAGCGGCCTCGCGGACGACACGCGGAAGTTCGTTGCCGCCGAACTGGTCCTGGCGTTCTGACGATGCGGGCGTTCGCGCGCGCAATGGCGCTGCTCGGCGTGGCCGGCGCCGCGAGCGCGCAGGAGGCGCCGTCGACCACGGCGGCGATGCAGGCGTTCGCGACGGCCGTGCAGGAGCTCGAGCGCGCGCTCGACCGCGACACGACGAACCCCGCGGCGACGGCGAAGATCGTGGACACGGCGAGCGGGCTGGCCGGCGCGGCTCGGTTCGGCCCGGGCGGGACGCGCTGGCTCACGGCTGTGAGGGACCGCGCTCGCGCGCTCGGGAGCGCGCCCGATGCCGCGCTGCGGCGGCACGACTTCGCGCTGCTGCGGCGGGCCTGCACGAGCTGTCATCTCGAGGTCCGCGACGACAACGCCGCCCGCGGCCTGTTCCCCAACCGGGGCAACGCGCTGCACGGTCGCATCGAGTTGCTCGCGCGCGACGGCGCTGCCCACGAGGATCGCGGCGGCGTCGTGGTGTTCCTCGAAGGTGACGCGCTGCCGCCGTCGCCCCCCGCCGCCCGCAAGCCGGTTATCTCCCAGCAGGGCCGCCAGTTCGCGCCGCGCGTGCTCACGGTGACGCGCGGCACCGTCGTGCGCTTCCCCAACGACGACGTGGTGTTCCACAACGTCTTCAGCAAGTCCAAGACCAAGGCGTTCGACCTCGGCACCTACGGCAAGGGCAGGTCGAAGGAGGTCGCGATGGACCGGGCCGGTCTCGTCAAGGTGCACTGCAACATCCACCCGCAGATGTCGGCCAGCGTGCTCGTTCTCGAGAACGACCGCGCCACGGTGACCGACGAGCGCGGCTACTGGGCCATTCCGGACGTCCCGGACGGGCGCTATCGGCTCCGCGTCTGGCATGCGCTCGGCATGCCACCGCCGACGACGATCGAAGTCCATGACGGGATCGCGCAGGTAGTGCCGCTCACCGTCCGGGAGACCCGAGCGCGCGTGCAGCACACCAACAAGCACGGCAAGCGCTACCGCAAGAAGTACTGAGATGCAGCTCGATCTGCGCGGCCGCCTGGTCCTCGGAACGACGACGCTCATCGCGGGCTTCGTCGCGGTCGCGGCTGCCGTGTTCGTGGGCCGCATCAACGACTTCGCCGCCCGCGAGGTCGACAACAGCGTCGCCGAAGGGCACCGCAACCTCGGCCGCGCGATCGAACGCCTCCGCGTCGACCTGCGCGAAGAGACCGACTTCCTCGCGCAGACACCGCTGCTCACGGCCCTCGCCAGCATCGAAGGGGTCGACCAGGCAACGCTCGAGGACGGCTTCGACGCGATCCAGAGTGATGGCGGACCCGACCAGGCGCTCGTCGTGCTCGACGACAAGGGGCAGGTCCGTGGCCGTCGCAACGCGTCGTTCGCGATCGCAGCGGACATGTCGAACTGGCCGGGCGTCGAAGCCGCGCTGACGGGGACCCCGAGTGTTCACCTATGGCACGACGGCGCCACGTTGATGTTTGCCGGCCTCGCGCCGATCGTTGCCGACGACGCGGTCGCCGCGGTGCTCGTTCGCGGCATCCCGGTCGACGACGCGTTCGCCGGCACGCTCGGCAGCGGCATCGGCAACGACCTCGTGCTCATGCACGAGGGCCGGCTCGCGGGTCAGGTCTGGCTCAGACACAGCCCAACGGATCTTCTGATCGACGAGCTCGCGACGCTCCGGCACGGCGATCTGCCGCCGGCCGGGCGGACGGCGAGCATCGAGGTGGACGGCCAATCGCGGCCCGGACTCGCGATCCGGCTCACGAACGAAGGCATCATCACGTTCTTGCCGCACGACGTCGATGCGATCGTGCAACTGCGCGACGAAGCGATCCTCTACCTGCTCGCGCTCGGTGCGATCGTCACGCTCTTCGGCCTGTGGTTCGCGTCGCGCACGGCGCGGCGGTTGAGCCAGCCGCTGCGGCGACTCGTGCTGGCGAACAAGCAGCTGGCGATGGGTGACCTCGGCGCCCGCGTGAAGATCGACAGCCAGGACGAGGTCGGCCGTCTCGGCGAGTCGTTCAACACGATGGCGACGACGATGCAGAGACTGTTCGATGAGGCCGCGGACAAGGCAGTGCGCGCGGAAGCGGCCAACCGCGCCAAGGACGGCTTCCTGATGTCGATCAGCCACGAGCTACGCACCCCGCTCACGGGCATCCAGACGTCCGCCGAGATGCTGCAGGAGTTCGGCGACAGCGCCTCGTCGGAAGACCGCACCGAGTTCCTCGGCACGATCCTCGAACAGGCCGCACGGCTCGGCACGCGCATCAGCGACGCGCTCGAGTATGCGAGCCTCGCGAGCGACCGCACGGAGTGGACGGTGAGCAACGTCGACGTCGTCGAGCTCTGCCGCAACGCGCGGTCGCGCCTCGCCGGAGTGTTGCAGCTCAAACCGATCGAGTGGCGGCTCGAGGCCGCCGCCGTCCACCTGAGCGCCGACCGGGAGCGCGTGACCGACGCCATCTACCACGTGTTGCACAACGCGTGGCAATGGAGCCCGAAGGACGGCGTCGTCGAGATCCGTGTCACACCGGCCGAGGACGATGTCGCGATCGAGATCCTCGATCGCGGCCCGGGCATCCCGGAGGCCGACCAGAGCCGCATCTTCGAGGAGTTCACCCAGGGCGGCGACGTGCTCGTCGACAAGCCGCAGGGCATCGGCATCGGTCTGCGCATCGCCATGGAGGTCGCCCTCGCGCACGGCGGCACGATCGACTACCAGGATCGCGACGGCGGCGGCGCGCGTTTCACCCTGCGCCTCTCGCGCCGCGACCGCCCGATCGACACCCGCGTCGAGCCGGCGGATTCGACGGCGAACGCGTAAGCGCGCTGGAGTCGAAGTGCTGTCGGGGCCAGAATCCCCGCCCATGCCGAAGTTCCCGCTGCTCTGCGCGATGATGTTCCTGCAGTTCTTCGTCTGGGGGAGCTGGTACGTGACGGCCGGGACTTTGGTTCCGGAGCTCGGGTGGACCGACGCGACGACCGGCTGGGTCTACTCCGCCGGCCCGATCGCCGCGATGATCTCGCCGCTCTTCCTCGGACTGATCGCGGACCGCTACTTCCCGTCGCAGATCGTGCTGGCCGCGATGCATCTCATCGGCGGCGGCATCATGTTCTACGTACCCAGCGTCACGGCTGCCGGCGACGCAGCGCAGTTCGAGTGGCTGATCTTCGCCTACATGCTGTGCTACATGCCGACGCTCGGCCTGACGAATACGGTCGCGTTCGCGCACATCGACAACCCCGAGAAGCAGTTCCCGCTCGCGCGAGTCTTCGGCACGCTCGGTTGGATCGCCGCGGTCACGTTGGTCAGCAAGGGACTCGGCGCCGACACGGACGCCGTGATGTTCTCCGTCGCCGGCTACAGCTCGATCGCGATGGGCGTCCTGTGCTTCCTGCTTCCCCATACCCCGCCGCCAGCGGCCGGCAAACAGGTCTCGCTGAGTGAGACCCTCGGTCTGGGTGCACTCGAGCTCTTCAAGCAACCGGCGTTCGTCGTCTTCCTCCTGTGTTCGTTCCTGATCTGCATCCCGCTCGCGGGCTACTACAGCTACGGCAACCAGTTCGCGGGCACCGTCTGGGAAGAACCCGGCTTCTACATGACGTTCGGCCAATGGGCCGAGGTCGGCTTCATGCTCGTGATGCCCTTGTTCTTCGCGCGGCTCGGCGTGAAGTGGATGCTCGCCGTCGGCATGGCGGCGTGGGTGCTGCGCTACGGCCTGTGGTCGGGCGGTGCGGGCGAGACACCGATCGCGTGGATGGTGCTCTCTGGCATCCTGCTCCACGGCATCTGCTACGACTTCTTCTTCGTGACGGGTCAGATCTACGTCGACCGCAAGGCGCGGGCGCAGATCCGCGGTCAGGCGCAGAGTCTGCTCGTGTGGATCACGCAGGGACTCGGCATGTTCCTCGGCGCGCAGATCATGTTCCGCCTCGTCGAGAACAACAAGACCGAGGCGGCGACCGACTGGGCGACGATCTGGTTTTGGCCGTGCATCGGCGCCCTCGCGATTCTCGTGTTGTTCGTGCTGCTCTTCCGCGACCGAGAGGCCGAGGAAGCCTCAGACCCCGCGCCGGGGCAGTAGCAGCACCGCAACTGCAGACAACAGCGCGCAGGCGATGCCCACCCACAAAGCGGGCGCGAGCCCGTGCGATTCGATCGCCGTGCCGATCGCCGGCTTGAGCGGCAACTGCACGGAGCGCGCGAGGGCGTAGAACAGCGCCGCGGCCGTCGCGCGCAGCGCCACGGGGTAGTGTTCACCGAACAGCGCGCCGAAGCACGACCACGTGCCGGCACCGAGCCCCATCGCGGCGATGACGACGGTGAACGTCGAGAAGTCGGCAGCGATCGCGCCGAGCGACTGCAGCACGAGCCAGTGGCCTGCCGCGAACACGAGGCAGAACGCGACGAACACGCGGATGCGACCGAGGCGCGCCGCGAGGAACCCGAACGCGACGTCGGCCAAGACGTGCACCGCGTTGACCTTGATCTGATACCAGCCGACCTCCTGCACGGGCACGCGGTGCTGCTGCATGAGCGCGGCGGGGATCTCGGCGTAGACGCACCAGAACCCGGCCATGTGCAGCGACAGCACCGCGAGCAGAGCGAGACTGACGCGCAGGTGCGGCGCCCGGAACAACGCCATGACCGGCATCGGTGCAGCGCGTTCGACGGCGCGGTCCGGCCCGGGCATCGCCCACCGCGCGGCGAACGCGAGCACGGCCAACCCGGCCGAGCCGTAGAACACGGCGCGCCAGCCGACCTCGGGCAACGGCGCGAGGAAGCAACCGACGGCCGCCGCGCCCGCCATCGCGACCGGGCTGCCGGCCTGCAAGATGCCGTGCACGCGATCCCGGTCCCTGCCCGCCCAGTGCTCCGCGACGACCGCGTGCCCGATCCCCCATTCGCCGCCGACACCGAGCCCCGTGACGAAGCGCGCGACGAACAGCGACCAGAACCCGCTCGCCGCGCCGGTCAGCAGCGCCCCGAGCGAGAACAGCACGATCGAGAACACCATGCCCTGCCGCCGTCCGACCCGATCCGCGATCCGCCCCGCGCAGAGCGCGCCGATCGCCGTCGCGAGCAGCGACCAACCCTCGACCCAGCCGACCGCCATCGCATCGAGACCGAGCTCGGCTCCGATCGTGCGCTTGGTGAACGCGAACAGGATCAGGTCATAGAAGTCGAAGACCCAACCGAGCCAGCAGAACAGCAGCACGCGCCAGCGACCGGATGCGAGCAGGTGAGACGGAACCGCGGCCATCGCCGCGACCATACCGAACCCGCCAGCCGCGGTTCACGCTTGTCTCACTGGCCGAGCTTGCCGAACTGCAGATCCTCGACGATGACGATGCGTTCCTGCGCTCCGATCGACACGAGGCCGTGCATCGCCCGCGCCGTGCGCCGCCACCGGCACACGATGTCGCCGCCGACCAGGACCCGGAGCTCGCGACGATCGAGCTCGATCCGGAGATCGAACGGCTCCCCGTCTTCGATCGGCGCGACGCCGGCGGCGAGCCGGCGCCACTTCCCGCTCTCGTGCCCGAACTCGCTGACCCGGACGCCACCTGCCGACATCAGAACCGCCATCGTGGTCTTGCCGTCGTAGCCGAACGTGACCTGGACCTGATTCTTCACGCCGGCACCGAGCTCGAAGCGCCCCGCGATGAAGTAGTCGAGTTCGGGCAACTCCGCGACACTCCGGACGAACGCCAGCCCGTTCTCGCCGCCCCCCGCCAGGATCCACTTGCTACCGTGCTGCTCAGCGAACGGCATGGACGCCTGCCACGTGGGGCCCGGCCGCGCCAGCACCTCACCGAGTCGCAACTCCGCCTTCGCCATGTCGCGACCGAGCACGGCCTCGAGAGCGCCATGGCGAAAGTGCTGAGTCAGATCGTGACCACCGCGCGGCGGCTTGAACTTGTATCGCAGGAAGCGCCGCGCCCAGCGCGAGGACTTGTCCTCGCACACCGCCGCTACGAGCGCGGCGTAGTGATTCCGCCAGATCCAGTCGTTCTCCTCGCGCTGCCCCGTCGGCGGTCGCTTCAGATCGGCAATGCTCAACGAATGCCCGTCTGCCAGCATCTGCGTCATCGCCATCCGCCGTAGATCGAACTCGAAGTCGACGCCCAG
The DNA here is from genome assembly GCA_965228735.1 of Planctomycetota bacterium. Lineage (GTDB taxonomy): Bacteria > Planctomycetota > UBA1135 > UBA1135 > UBA2386 > JAGQRA01. The sequence goes on along the minus strand of OZ245838.1, from coordinate 6,441,486 downwards.
CTCGCGTTTCGGATTGACCGCCGAGTCGACGGCGCCCATCACGAGCGCGTTGAGCATCCAGTGGCCGGCGTCGGCCTTCGGAACCGCGGGCGCGATCTGCAGCTCCGCCGCGACCCGCAGCAGGGCGTTGCGAGTCGTCTGAGGCAAGTCGATGCCGAGCCGACCGAGGCCGCGAATGACCTCGGGCGACAGAGTCGGGAACAGGACCACGTGACCGACGCCGTCATCGACGTAGCCCGACCCGGGGAACCGACGCGCCCGCACCTCGTTCGCCGCCTTTCCGTATTCTCCGAGGTCACGGTAGAGGTGGATCGTCTGCGCCCCCCGACCGCGCACGCCACAGAACTTGCGGACGTGCTCGGAGAACGCCTCCAGTCGCGCGCTCGCGGCGTCGGCGAGCGACGCGGCCACGTCTTCTGGCAGGTCGGCCGCGTGGAACACGAGCCGAAACACATCGCCCGAGCGCTCGACCGGCGCGCTACCCTGCGCCAGTAAGGCGGTGATCAGACTCACCTGAACAACCGCCGATCGGCCGGCCCCCTTCACCCGATCAATCTTCAACCGATCAGAGTTCATCGGCGCGAAACTAGTGCCGCATGCCAACGGCCACCATGGATTTCGCGGGCCCTTCCGTCCCGGGCGAAGATCCAGCCACCCGCGCCGAGAACCGGGAACGACGCCGTCGCGTCCGGTCCTACACTGACCCCATGACCCGCCAACCCTGGTTCGAGCGCCGGTTCGAGTTCGGACTCGCGCCGGAGAACTTCCACGACGTGCTCGCCCGGCTCATGGCGACGCCGCTGCAGATCCACGCGTTCTGCCAGGACCTCGCGCCGGGCACGGCGACGGCGCGCGACGGCGAGCGCTGGTCGATCCAGGAGAACGTCGGCCACCTGCTCGATCTCGAGGAGCTGTGGAGCACGCGCACCGAGGAGATCCTCGGCGGCGCCGAGACCCTGACCGCCGCCGACCTGCAGAACACGAAGAGCCACGCGGCCGATCACAACGCGGGAACGCTCGCGAATCTGGTCGGCGAGTTCGCCCGCACCCGCGGCGCGTGGGTCGACCGACTGGCCGGCTGCGACGCGGCGGCGTTCGCCAGGAGCGCCCGGCACCCGCGGCTCGACCAGCCGATGCGGCTCTTCGATCTCTGCGTGTTCGTCGCCGAGCACGACGCCCACCACTGCGGCCGGATCCTGCAGCTGTTGCAGGGCTGACGCGCCGCGGGGGATCCGCGGCCCCCGGAAGACGCGCCACCGGGAAGTCCGGGCCTGACTCGCGGCGCCGGGCCGCTATCCTGTTCGCCCCCATGTTCCTGCCAGAACGCAAACGGACGACCCCGGTCGCGGTCGGCGACGTCACGGTCGGCGGCTGTGCGCCCGTCGTCGTCCAGTCGATGACCAACACGGACACGGCCGATCCGGCGGCGACCGCCGCGCAGGTGGCCGAGCTCTACCACGCGGGCAGCGAGATCGTCCGGATCACGGTCAACACGCAGGAAGCCGCCGCGGCCGTCCCCGAGATCCGCCAGCGGCTCACGGACCTCGGCGCGGGTGCCGTGCCGCTCATCGGCGACTTCCACTACAACGGCCACGTGCTGCTGCGGAAGTACCCGGAGTGCGCGGACGCGCTCGCCAAGTACCGCATCAACCCGGGCAACGTCGGCAAGGGAGCCAACCACGACAAGAACTTCGCGACGATGGTGCAGTGCGCGATCGATCACGATCGGCCCGTTCGCATCGGCGTGAACGCCGGTTCGCTCGACCAGGAGCTGCTCGACTCGCTGATGGAGCAGAACGCCAAGGCCTCGGTGCCGCTCGACGCGACGTCCGTATTCCTCGAGGCGATGGTGCAGAGCGCGCTGCGCTCGGCGGCCGCGGCCGAGGAGCTCGGCCTCGCGCGCGAGCAGATCATCCTGAGCTGCAAGATCAGCAAGGTGCAGGAGCTCGTGCGGGTCTACCGCGCGCTCGCCGATCGCACGGACCACGCACTGCACCTCGGACTCACCGAGGCCGGCATGGGCATGAAGGGTCTCGTGAGTTCGGCCGCGGGACTGGCGATCCTGTTGCAACAGGGCATCGGCGACACGATCCGCGTGTCGCTCACGCCGGAACCCGGTGGGCCGCGCACGCAGGAGGTGCGCGCCGCGCAGCAGATCCTGCAGGCGATGGACATCCGCCCGTTCCTGCCGCAGGTCACCGCGTGTCCCGGCTGCGGCCGCACGACGTCGAGCTACTTCCAGGAGCTGTCGCAGGAGGTCGAGAAGTTCCTCGTCGCGCGGATGCCCGAGTGGCAGAAGACCAAGCCGCAGGCCGCCGGGCTGCAGGTTGCCGTGATGGGCTGCGTCGTCAACGGCCCGGGCGAGAGCAAGGCCGCGCACATCGGCATCTCACTGCCCGGCACGGGCGAAGCGCCGCGGTCGCCCGTCTTCGAGGACGGCGAGCACGTGTGCACGCTCGAGGGGCCGACGCTGGCGCAGGACTTCCTCGCGCGCATCGAGGCCTACGTCGAGCGCATGGCGTAGTTCACTGCTTGCGGGGCGCCGGCACGCGCACGGTCAGCAACTCCTTGCCGACCGCGAACGTGAACCGCAGGTCGCCGGGCTTGCCCTTCTCGTACGCCGAGTCGCGCAAACCAAGGGTCGCCGCCGGCAGCTCCTCGCCGAGATCCTGGCGTTCGACCGTGCCGCGCGTGATGGCCGCGGCGTCGGGCGGCACGATCTCGCCGAAGCCGAAGTGCGTCGTCGGGGCGACCATCCACGGCACGAGCCTGGCCTCATCGCCCTGCAGCACGAGGTTGTAGGACGTCTTCTTGCGGCCGCGGCCGGCCTCGACGACGGCCACCGGAATCGGTTTGTCGGCCGCCGCGAACACCGACTTCTCGAGCGCGAACGTCGACACGCGGAACCGTCCGACCTTCTGCGTCGAACCGGCCGGAAGCGTGACCTGACCCGTCCACTGGTCCTCGCCGAACTGCACCGAGAGCATCGCGTTCACGGTCGTCGCGTCCTTGGGCAGCGGCTTCGGGAGGTCCCAGTCGATCGCGAGCTTCTTGCTCGGCCGCGGCAGCGTCGCGAGCTTGCCCGCGAGCCGGAAGTCGCCGCTGGCCTCCTTGCGACCGAGCGCGTGCCCCGAGCCGTTCGCCACGAGCACGCAGCGGTCCTTGGCGACCCGTTCGAGGCTCACGCGATACTCGCCCGGCGGCATCACGGCGCCATCCGTGACGAGCGGCACGTCGGTCGACCACGTGCTCGCGTGATCCTTGCCGAGGCGCCACGTGCCGCCGACCGGCAACGCCGCGAGCGAGTGCTGGCCGACCTTCACCACGCCGTGCGAGATCGTCGTCGAGAAGTCGCCGAACTTCGCGGTCGGGGTCGCGCGCTGGGCGACGAGGTCGACGGCGAGGAGCGAGAGCGTCGCGGCGGCCGCGACCCGGGGAATGAGCGGAGTCGGCATCGGGGGGCTTCTACGAAGCCGCGCCGCGACGGTCACCGCTCCGGGCAGACTGCCATGATCGCGGTCACTGAGTATGCTGCGCTGCCATGGACTTCGAATCCGCCGCGATCCTGCTCGACCTGATCGCCGCGATCGCCGCCGTGTTCTGGCTCGCGGGCACCGTGTTCGTATGGACCTCGGCGCGCCGGCTGAGCGTTCCGTCGACCGGCGAGGTCGTCGTCGACGCCGCGCCGGCGACGATCGTTCGGAGTGCGAAAGCACTCCTGCAACGCGGCGTCGTCGGCTCGCCGCTGAGCCGAATCGCACTCCTCGAATCGCACCCCGACGCGCTCGTTTGGGAGGGCGGCGGCGGCAGGTTGCGGCACGCGGGCTCGCTGCGCGCCGGATCGCGGCCGACCGACGACCGCACGGTGGTCGCCTACCAGCTGGAGACGAGCAGCGGCCTGGTCACTGCCGGGCACTGGCTCACGGCACTGGGCGGCGTGGCCATCATCGCGCTGTACTTCGTCCTGGCCCGTTTCGCGCTCGCCCACGACCACATGGGGGTGCGCTACCAGGTCATTCAGATGGTCCAGGCAGTACACTTCCTGTGGCCGCCATTCCTCCTGGCCGGCCTGGCCCGCGCCGCGCGCAATCGGCTCGCGCGCGACCTCGAGCGCTCGCTGCAGAACGCCGGATTCGACGACGACGAATAGGCCGGGCCCGGGGCCCGGTCGCGGAGCGGGCCGGAGTCCCGGAAAACGTTCCAAGAGCCCCCCGAGAGTGGCGAGCGGCGCCGGTTCCCCGTACCGTGTTTCGCCCCATGAAGTCCCCGAGCCAGCCCGACTTCCCGCTGATCGAGCGCATCACGAAGCGCGCGTTCGCCCACATGGTCGCGATGATCCACATCGCGAACAACCGCGAGGACGCCGACAAGACCGACCCCAAGGTCGGCGGCCACCCCGCCGCGTGCGCGAGCAGCCTCGACTTCCTCGCGGCGCTGCACCTGCACGTGCGCGAGCCCGGCGACTTCGTCTGCTGCAAGCCGCACGCCTCGCCCGCGGACCACGCGCTCAACCACGCGATGGGCCTGTTCCGGCATCCGGACGGCAACTGGTTCGACGACGAAGCGGCCGAAGCCGTGATGCACCGGCTGCGCTCGTTCTCGCACGACGGCAAGGCGGTGTTCCAGAGCTACCACGCCGAGGCCGACCCGGACGGCTGGCGCTTCCTGCCGTCGGGCTCGGTGGGCATCCCCCCGGTGGTGGCGGCCTACCTGTCGCTCGCCTACCGCTACGCGCGGCAGCACGGCTGGGACGTCGACGAGCCGCACTTCTGGTGCATGATGGGCGACAGCGAGTTCCGCGAGGGCTCGCTGCTCGAGGTGCTGCCCGAGGTCGCGGAGCGCGAGCTCGGCAACGTCACGTGGATCGTCGACTACAACCGTCAGAACCTCGACGGCACGCGCATCCCCAACAACCGCGGCCTCAAGGGCACGGACGCGGATCGCATCGAAGGCACGGCGGTCGCGAACGGCTGGCAGGTGATCCAGCTGCGCCACGGCACGTTCCGGGAGAAGGTGTTCAAGAAGAAGGGCGGCGCTGCCCTCAAGCGGGTGCTCGAGGACGGGCTCACCGACTACCACTACCAGGCGCTGATCTGGAAGCGTGACGCCGACCTGATGCGACAGGCGGCCGTGGCGGCCGACAAGGGTTGCAAGGCGCTCGTCGAGTCGCTGTCCGACGACGAGATCGTCGAGCTGTTCTTCGACACCGGCGGTCACGACCTCGCGGCGATCGTCGACGCCTTCGAGGAGAGCAAGAAGGACAAGCAGACGCCGACGCTGATCGTCGCCCACACGATCAAGGGGCGCGGCCTCGAGTGTGTCGCGGCCAACGGCAACCACTCCGCGCTGCCTGACGAGAAGGAGGTCGAGGCGATCCTCGAAGAGCACGGCCTGTCGCTGGAGCGCCCGTTCCAGCGCTTCGACCAGGAGAGCGAAGAAGGCAAGTACGCGACCCAGCGCGGCCTCGCGATGCGGCTCGGCATCGAGGCGCTCGAGACGCAGGCCGAGGCCAACCGGCAGCGCGTCGTCGCGCAGATCGAGGAGCAGGGCGGCATGCCCGAGAGCCTCGACATCAACCTCAAGCTCGCGCCGACGACCCACACGCAGTGGATGTGGGGTCAGCTCGCGGCCAAGCTCGTGCGCATCGGCGTCTACGACGAGCTCGCGAAGGCCGGCAAGGAGAACAAGGCGGGCAAGAACCCGACCGCCGAGGAAGCGCGCTGGAACCCGCTCGCCGACCTGATGATGACGATGGCGCCGGACGTCGGCACGTCGACCAACATCAACCCGGCGATGGACGAGAAGATCTTCGGGCCGAAGCACGACGAGAACTGGGAGGACAAGCTCGATCTGCACGAGCGCCTGCGCCCCGAGCTCGCGCCGACGGACGAGGCCTGGACACGCCACATCCGCTTCGAGATCGCCGAGGCCAACTGCATGACGGCGCTCGGCAGCTTCGGCAAGATGGATCACGTCGCCGGGATCCCGTTCCTGCCGATGATGACGGTCTACGACTTCTTCATCAAACGCGCGCTCGACCAGCTCTACTACAACCTCTACTGGCGCAGCTCGTTCGTCCTCGTCGGCACGCCGAGCGGTGTGACGCTCGCGCCCGAGGGTGCGCAGCACAGCTGGAAGAGCGACATCCAGATCCCCAACCTGATCACCTGGGAGCCGGCGTTCGCGATCGAGATGGAGTGGATCCTGTGCGACGCGATCCGCCGCCACTTCGAGCGCGACAACGAAGGCCGCAGCGGCGTGCTCATCCGCGCCGTGACACGCGCGCTCGACCAGAAGATGCTGCTGTCGTGGCTGCGCAAGCAGGCCGCCAACAAGACGGACCTGCCCGACGGCGTCGAGCTCGGGCTCACGGCCGAGGACGGCGGCATGCACGAGGCCGAGGTCACCCATCGGGATGATGCGACGATCATGGCGCAGCTGCAGCAGGACGCGCTCGCGGGCGGCTACCGCCTGATCGACTGGCGCGGCTACCGCGGCTATCAGCCCGGCGAGAACGTCGTCGAGCTGTTCGTCATGGGCGCGCTCGTGCCCGAGGCCGTCGGTGCCGCCGAGCAGCTGCTCGACCGCGGCGTCTACGCCAACGTCACCGTCGTCACTTCGCCCGACCTCTTGTGCGGCGAACTCGGCAGGCAGAACGGGCACGCCCACCTGCTGGAGCGCCTCGGCGTCAGCGGCGACCTGCACCTGCGACCGGCGGGCGGGAGCGACGGCGGGCTCGGCGCGGGCGACGCCGTGGACCTCGCCGGCCGGCGGGTCCCGATCGTGTCCGTGCACGACGGCGAGATCGGCCTGCTCGACAACCTCGGTTCGGTCGTCGGCGTGCAGCAGGTCAGCAAGGCGGTCGTCAAGTTCAGCAAGTCCGGCACGCCCAAGCAGGTCTACGCGTATCACGGGCTCGACCCGGCCGGCATCGCCGACGCATGCGGCGAGGCGCTCAGCAAGACGGCGCTCGAGAACGTGAAGCTGCATCCCGCGGCAGCGCGCATGCTGCAGGGCCGCGTCGACGCACCCGGCGACCGCGGCGAATGGCGCCAGCTCTGGCCGGATCCGGCCTGATCTGGCCCGGCCTGATTTGGCGCGGTGGCCGTCGCGTCCTACTACGCCCTGTTCGAGTATTCTGCGTTTTCATCGTAGGGAGGACCCGTGACGACCTACCAACAGTACCCCCGCCGCGGCAGCAGTCTGCTGCCGACGCTCGTCGCCGGCGCCGCGTTCGCGCTGGCGGCCTACCTCGTGCTCGACCGCGCCGGGATGTTCAACCCCGCGCCGATCGTCACCAAACGCACGATCGCACCGCGCGGGGAGCTCGCGCCGCTCGAGGAGTCGTTCATCGCAGTGTTCGACCGCTGCTCGCCGTCGGTCGCGCACATCAACACATCGTCGGTCGTGCGCAACGGCTGGCGGGTCGCCGAGCAGCAGGGTTCGGGCAGCGGCTTCGTCTGGGACGACGCCGGCACGATCGTGACCAACCATCACGTCGTCGAGAATGCGAGCGAGGTGCAGGTCACGGTCGCCGGGCGCAACTACCGCGCGGACGTGCTGCGCAGCTCCCCCAACCACGACCTCGCGGTGCTGCAGCTGCGCGGCCGCGTCGCGGGACTGCAGCCGATCGAACTCGGCAGCTCGGGCGACCTGCGCGTCGGCCAGACGGCGATCGCGATCGGCAACCCGTTCGGGTTCGACCAGACGATGACGACCGGCATCGTGAGCGCGACCGATCGGACGATCCAGGCCAAGCAGGCTCGCGGCACGGTGCTCATGCACGGGCTCGTCCAAGTCGACGCCGCGATCAACCCGGGCAACTCCGGCGGCCCGCTGCTCGACTCGGCCGGCCGCCTCATCGGCGTGACCACCGCGATCTACTCGCCGAGCGGCACCAACTCCGGCATCGGCTTCGCCGTGCCCGTCGACACCGTGAACGAGATCGTACCGCGCCTGCTGCAGGACCGGCCGACGACCGCGGTGCTCGGCGTCCGCACCGAGTGGGACAACCTGCGGCTCGACCCCGAGACCGGTTATACGTCGGGCGCGATCGTGACCGAGGTCGTCGAGGGACTCGGCGCCGCGGCCGCCGGCATCCGCCCGTTCGTCGTCCGCGACGGTCGCCGCGGCGGCGTCATCGAGCGCTACGGCGACGTGATCGTCAAGATCGACGACCGCCAGGTGCGCAGCTTCAGCGAGCTGCCACGCGTGCTCGCGAGCCGCAAGCCCGGCGACGAGATCGCGGTCACGCTGATCCGGGGCCTGCCCGACGCCCCGCGCGAAGAACGGATCCGGATCCGGCTCACCGACCCGACGGGCGCGGACGGCTCCAGCGACATGTAGCGCCGCCGCGGCGGCAGACCGCGCGGGGCGACGCTCAGTTCGCGAGCGCCGCCAGCCGGCGCTCGACGATCTGCCGCTCGGGATCGAAGTCCGGCAGTCTGATGTGCGCGGCGAGGTCGGCATCGAGCGCGGCAGCGGGCGCGAGTCCGATGAGTTCGCTCTCCGCGACCTCGACGCCGCGCGCGGCCGCGAGCTCAGCGACGCGATCGTAGACGGTGCGGATCGACGTGCGCTCGAAGTCGAGCAGGTTCATCGAGACCTGCGCCAGCTGCTTGCCGTCGAGGAAGAAGCCCATGGCCTGCACGCCGGGCAATCCGCCGCCCTGCTCGCGCACCGCCTTGCTGATGTCCTTCGCGAGCTGCAGATCGTTGCTCCGCAGGTTGATGTTGTAGGCCACGAGGAAGCGCCGGGCACCGACCGCGGTCGCACCAGCGCTCTCGTGCACGCGGGCCGGCCCGAAGTCCGGCGCGTAATCCGGATCGCGGCCGACGAGGTCGCGCAGGCCCTCGAACTGCAGGTTGCGCACGTTGCCGAGCTTGCGGCGCTGCTCGCGCGTGCAGGCCTCGGCGTAGAGGAAGACCGGCACCGCCAGCTCGTCGGCGATGCGGGCGCCGACCGCCCGCGCGGCGCCGACCGCGTCGGCCATCGTCGCACCGGCGAGCGGCACGAACGGGCAGACGTCGAGCGCCCCCATCCGCTTGTGCACGCCGGTGTGCCGCCGCAGGTCGATCCGTTCGACGGCCGTGCGCGCGCCGCGGAACGCCGCCTCCTGCACCGCGTCGGCCGGGCCCGCGATCGTGATGACGGCGCGGTGGTGGTCGGCATCGAGCTCGGATCGCAGACAGCCGACCCCGGCGACCGCGGTCATCGCAGCCGCGATCGCGTCGACGACGGCCGGATCACGGCCCTCGGAGAAGTTGGGAACGCACTCGAGCATGGTCGCCGACGTCGCTGCAGCGTCGCTCACTGGGGCGGGATGATGCCCGTCACTTGCCACTCGGGGTGCCAGTACTCGAACCGCACCTTGAGCTCGTCGAAGCCGATCGCGAACAGCACGTTGCAGTTGCCGTTCCGCACGCGGCCCGGATCGACGTCGCCGAGGTCCGGCCGCTTCTGCGACCAGTCGCGCTTCTCGAACATGCGGCGCATCGCGGCGCCGAATCGCGGTCGCAGGTCGGGCCGGAACTGCTCGACGAGCGCATCCATCCCGGGCTTGCTCCACGCCACCCGGTAGCGTTCGATCGCCGGCCCGATCGCCGGCGGATCGAGCTCGGGGATCACGACGTCCTGCAGCTGCCACGCCTCCTCCACGAGCACGAAGCGGGCGCGGATCTCGTCGCCCGCGCATGGCCAGGTGACGTCGACCCGGTCATCGCCGACCTCCATCTCGGGTTCGCCGAGCGTCGGCGTCGCCTCGCCCCAGCCGTGGCGGCGGATCTCCTTCGCGACAGAACCGCGCTGCAGTTGCGAGTCGATCGCCTCGAGGTCGGCGCTCCGCCACGCTGCGGTGAAGCGGTCGACCGCGCCATCGACGGCCGGCGGCATCGACGAGAGCAGCAGGAACACGAGCAACACGACGAGACCGATCACGACGCCGCCGCCGATCTTCAGGATCATCTTCGCTTCGTTGCCGCTCTCTTCCTCGCGCTTCTTCCGGAGCTTGTCGCCGACGCCGCCGTCGACGCGCTTGTAGGGGTCGAGGCCCTTGCGCTCGATCTGCAGCTCCGGATTCTCGCGCATGAGGCGCTGCACCCGCGCGGCCTGCGACGCCGCGAACCAGAGCGCCGCCGCGATCAGCGACCAGAACGCGGCGATCACGATGATCATGCCGACCTCGATCGGTTCGACCGGAGGCCGCGAGCTGAAGAGCGCACTCAGCGGCGACGCCTCGTACTCCGCGATCCGCCGATTGATCGCGAGGCACTCGATGACGAGCCACCACTGCATGAGGTTCTGCATCGTCCACACAGCCGCGCCGATCACGGTCCAGAGCAGCGGGGCGCGCAACACGAGCACGGCCCCGACCGTCATGAGGCCGAACTGCAGGTACAGCGCGACGGACATGATCGGGAACCACGTGCCGTAGCTGTCACCGAGGACGAGCTGCATCGTGTACGGGAGCAGGACGTGCCACAGGAACACGTTCACCGCCGCGCCACCGGCGCTCACGATGTAGACCATGCGCACGGTCTGGACCGTGCTCTTGACGCGGGCGAACTCCTGCCGCGCCCGTATCTTCTCGACGTCCTCGGGCGAGCGCCTGCCGCGCCGCCCCGACCGCCCGCGCCTGTCGGCCGCGGCAGTACTCCGAGTTCTGACGGCCGCGGTCCCACCCGACTCACCCGGCAATGGCGGCGGCTCCTCCTTCGCCGATTCGCCCGGCAGCGGTGGCGGGCCAGAGGACGCCGCGGCTGCGGGGTCCGGCACTGCGGCCGGTGCGGGCCGCGCGATCTTGGGAAACATGCACCCACACGCGTCGCAGTACCCGGCTGCTGCCGGATTCAGCGCCCCGCACTCCGGACACTCGCGCATGTCGCCGACGTTCTTGGCGTCCTCGGCCATGCGGCCACGCTACCTCGACGGCACGGACGGGGCCACTCGCGGCCATTGGCGCCGCGACCGATTCCGATCCCGCTCGGCTTCAGTCGACGATCTCGTCGAGATCGTCCGCGAACCAATCCGGCCCACGCTCGCCGATGTTGGCGTGCACCGGCGTGCCGTCCTTGACCGTCATGACGACCGGATTGCCGCCGAACGCATACCCGACGGCCTCATGGCTCGGCAGGTCGAGCACGCAGAAGTCGGCGCGCTTGCCCGCGTGCAGCGACCCGACCTCGCCGTCGAGCCCGAGCGAGAACGCCGGGTTGATCGTCGACGCGGTGATCACCTCGGCAGCGCTCATGTGCATCTGCGTGCACGCGATCGTGTGAATCAGCGTCATCGACTGCGTGTAGCAACTGCCCGGATTGAAGTCCGTGGCGAGCGCGACCGCACAGCCGGCCTCGATCATCCGCCGAGCCGGCGCGTAGTGCGGCTTGCCGAGGAAGAAGATCGTCCCGGGCAGCAACACGCCGACCGTGTCGCTCGCTGCCAACGCGCGGATCCCCGCGTCGGAGATCCGGCCCAGGTGGTCCACCGACGCCGCGCCGTGTTCGACCGCGATCTCGGTGCCCCCCATCGGCTCGATCTCGTCGGCGTGCACGCGCAGCTGCAGGCCGTTCTGCTTCGCGGCCTGGAGCACGCGCGCGGTCTGCGCTCTATCGAACACCCCGGGCTCGGCGAACACGTCGCAGTAGTCGGCGAGATCGGCGAGCGCCGGCAACATCTCCTCGCAGACGATGCGCACGTACTCGTCGCGGTTCTCGCGGTACTCGGGTGGGAACTCGTGCGCCCCGAGGAACGTGCGCCGCGCGGTGATCGGGACGTCGCCGAGCGCATCCGCGAGCGCTTCGAGGCTCTTGCGTTCGGAATCGAGCGACAGGCCGTAGCCACTCTTGCACTCGACGGTCGTCGTACCGTGCGCGAGGAAACCCCAGAGGTGCTCGGCCGTGCGCTCGGTGAGCGCGTCGATGTCGGCCTCGCGAACGCCCTGCATCGAACTCAGGATGCCGCCGCCCGCAGCCGCGATCGCCATGTAGTCCGCGCCGCCGCAGCGCATGTGGAACTCGCGTTCGCGGGTCCGCGCGAACACCGGGTGCGTGTGGCAGTCGACGAAGCCCGGCATGACGACGAAACCGCCGAGATCCAGCTCCTCGGGCGCTTCGTAGTCCTGCGTGATCCGATCGGTCGGCCCGACGGCGACGATCCGCCCGCCGGCCACGGCGATCGCCGCGTCGCGCACGACCCCGAGCGCCTGCATCGCATCGCCCCGCCGTGGCCCGGTCGCCGGGCCGTCGGTCAGGGTCACGAGTTCGCTGCAGTGGACGAACAGTCGGTCGACCTGCTCCATGCCAGCACGGTCGCGGGCACCGGTGGAGAACGCAAGCCCGCGCCGACCGTTTGCCCGAAGTCCGCGATTCGGTCCGGACCGCGGCGACTACGCCGCGGTGGAGAGCGGCGCGAGCGGCGCCAGCATCCCGGCCATGCGCTCCATGATGCGCTTGCGCGCGCGGAACACGACCATCTTGATCGTCTCGGCCCGGATGCCGATCAGCTCGCCGAGCTGCGCGTAGCGCATGCGCTCGACCTCGACCATCTGCAGCACGAAGCGCTCGCGATCGGAAAGCGTCTCGAACGCGGCGAGGTAGCACGCCAGCAGCACGCTGAACGCGCGGGCCGTGGCCTTGGATTCTTCGTGCTCGACGGCGGCGTGATCGGGCTCGGCCGTGCGGGCGTCGGCCTGCTGGGCGAGCACCTCGGTCGGACTCAGCGCGATCGACGGTCCCGACTGCCGGCGCCGCAACTGCCGGCGGATCGCGTTGTCGACGATCGTCGCCGACCACGCCGCGAACGCGTTGTAACGCGATGCGACGAAGCGATCCGGATACCGGAACACGTTGACGATCGCATCCTGCAGGACTTCATGCGGATCGAGCGTGGCGCCGAGCCGGCGCAGGCGCGAACGCACGCGGGCGAACAGCTCCGGACCGGCGACCGCCACGAGCGACTCGAAGGCCTCGGACGAACCGGTACGGCGATAGAGATCCATGAGCGCGGTCGCGTGCGCGGCGGCCTGCTCACGTTCGCCCGTGGGCGGCGCGAGCGCGGTCACCGTGCTGTCGTCGTAGAGCGCGAGCACTTCGGCAGCGCGCTCGACCGCGGATGGTGAGCGGGAGGACAAGTTCGACTCCGTGGACGCGAGGGCCGAAGGTGCCGTCTGCGAGGGGGGGCAGGTCATGGCACGCGACCAGGAGCGAACGCCGGGCCAAACAGGCAAGAAACCCCGTGCGATTTCGCCACACAGGCCCCAAGGGTCTTTCAGATGGAGACTTAGACGATCATCAAATTTGGGCAGCGGACCGCGGAACGGTCCCCGATCCGGCCTTGGCACGGGCTTGCCGAGCCTGACTTGAGCGAGGGAGCGTGCGAAGCCGAACATTGGATACACGCTGTGTCCTCTCCCACGCCAACTCCCGCCAGCCCGATCCGTGGCGCCGCGCTGCTCGCGACGATGCCGTCGATCCTCGCGATCTGCGATCTGCGACGCCGCGTGCGGCGCCGCGTCGGCGCGGACCGGCTCGCGGAGACGCAGATCCGCGACCTGCTCGCGCTCGACCCGCCGGCCGTGCTGCGCGGCCTGCGCGCCGTCAGTGCGCCGGTCTACGGCGATAGCCCCGAGCCGTGGACCATCGCGCGGATCGTCGGAGCACTCGGGCAGCACGCGGGCACCCGTCTGATCGCGACCGCCGAGCGGGGCCTCAGCGGCACGACGGGGATCCGGCAGCTGTGGATGCAGTCGATCGGCACTGCGCACGCAGCACAGCTGCTCGCGGCCGAACGCGGCGAGGACGATCGCGCGTTCGACCCCGAGGCGCTCTACCTCCTCGGACTGCTCTATCGCAGCGGGCAATGGCTCGACCGGTTGGCGCGCATGCACGACGGCAACCCGCTCGACGCGCATTCGGCGATCGCCGAACTGCTGACCTGGCACCTGCCGGCCGCCGTGCAGGACGCCGCCCGGGCCGCCGCGCCGGCCGCCGCCCAGGCCGACACCCGGGACCAGGCCGACAGCGCCACCGCCGAGCTGCTGCATCGCGCCGAACGGATCGCACTGCTCGCCGGCTTCGGCGCCCCCGCGGACGACGCCACACCACCGTCGGCCGAGGAACGCGAGCGGATCGCGGCCACGCGCACCGCCGTGACCACTCACCTCGAAGCCGTCGGTCTGGACTTCTCGCAGCCAGACCTCGGCACGGCCGGCATGTTCGTGCGCGACACCGGCACCCTCGGTGACGACGATCAGAGCGCGCCGCACATCTCGGCCGACGAGCTGACCCTCACGTTGCTGAGCTGCTCGGGTTCGCGGTCGTACCGCGGCATCGTGACGGCGCTGGTAGCGGCTGCCGTACGCCACGGCGGCTACGATCGCGCGGTGCTCGCGAAGTGGTGCCGCCGCCGCGGCAAGCTCATCCTGCGCGCCAAGTTCGATCTCTCCGCGCGCCCGCTCGCCGCGACCGTCGTGACGCCGACCGAAGCCGAGGCCGCGCTGCTCCGGCTCGCGCTCGACAGCACCCGCCCGCAACGCCTCGAGGCCGCGAGTGGCGACGGCGCCGAAGGCGACGACAGCGGTCCGCGCGCCGGCCTGCTCGATCGCCTCGGGACCGACGAGGCGCTCGTCGTGCCGCTCAACTCCGAGTTCGAGTCGCCGGCCGTTCTCGTGCTGGACCGCTCGCTCACCCACGAGCCGATCCGCCCGATCATCGATGTGCGCCTGGCGACGACGATCGGCCTCACCGGCACGCTGCTGATCGAGAACCTGCTGCTGCGCAAGCGCGCGGAACGGGCGCAGAAGTTCGCGTCGACCGACGGTCTGACGCGCCTGCTCAACCGCACGATGGGGCTGCACTACCTCGATCAGGAGATGGCGCGGTCGGCGCGCACGGGCACCGCTCTCACGCTGCTGCTCTGCGACCTCGACTACTTCAAGCAGCTCAACGACTCCTACGGCCACCTGCAGGGCGACCACGCGCTGCGCGTCACGGCCGATGTGCTGCGCCACACGGTCCGGCGATCGGATTCCGTGAGTCGCTACGGCGGCGAGGAGTTCCTCGTGATGCTGCCCGAGACGTCGACGGCAGAAGCCAGCGTGCTCGCCGCCCGCCTGCACACCGCCATCGAGAACCGCGGCCGGGAGATCGGCCTGCCATTGACCGTGTCGATCGGGCTCGCCACCAGCCGCTACGGCGACACCTGGGAGACGATCCTGCACCGCGCCGACCAGGCGCTGTACGCGAGCAAGGACCGCGGCCGCAACCGGTTCTCGGCGGACCCGACCGAGGCGGACGACGTCGAGCCCGTCGCGGCGACGCCGAGCGAGGATCCCGGCCCGAGCCAGGGACCGACGCCGGGGCCGGCAAAGGACTGAGCCCGATCCGCGGACCGAACGCGAGGAAAGCTGCACCGGCCCCACCCCGTTGGCTATGATCCAGCGCACATTGCCCACGCCCGACCGATCGGACAGCCCCCCGGAGCCGGCACTCGCCGAATCCGACGAACCGGATCCCGACCCTCGCGGCCCCGATCCCCACACCCTCGCGTTCGATCCTCGCGGGTTCGATCCCTACAGGTGCGCGGCCGCGGCAATCGTGGCCGTGACCGTCGCCGGGCTGAGCCCCGACGTCCTCGCCGGCACCGCGGGCGCGGTGCGCGAGTTCGCTGCGCCACCCGAAGACGGGCCGCTGTCGTTCGCGTTCGTCGCGGTCACGCTCGCGGCGACGCTCCTCGCTGCGCTCGGCGCGATGGCCGTCGCCAGCCTGCTCGGCTACTCGCGCACGCTGCTCGCGGCCGAACTCGAAGAGGACGGCGACGACGACGCCAGTCGACTGCATCGCGAGATCGCCAGCCGTGACACCGAGTATCTCGCGGTCGCGTTCGTCTACACGGTCGCGGGCTGGATCATCGGCCTGTGGGCGCTGCGGCTCGCGGTCGCGGAGGAGTTCTACTTCACCGCGCTCATCGCGTTCGGCGCGCTGATGCTGCTCGTCGCCGGCAGTCTGCCGGTCGCGATCACCAAGTTCCGGGCCGAGCGCACACTGCTGCTCGTGCACCCGGCCGTGCGCACCGGCTGGTTCGTGCTGCGCTGGCCGCTCGTGCTGCCGCTCCTGCTGCTGACCAGGCTCTGCCTGCACGCGCTGCGTATCCGGCAGAGCGCGCCGAGCGACAAGGCCGAGGTCCAGAAGCAGGTCATGGCGGCCGTCGCGGACTCGACCGAGGACACGCTCGAAGGCGAAGAACGCACCTGGATCGGCAACATCGTCGCGCTCAAGGATCTGCAGATCTCGACGATCATGACGCAGCGCCCGGACATCGTCGCGTTCGAGGAGTCGACGCCGGTGCGCGAGGTCGTGCGCGCCGCGCTCGAACAAGGCTTCTCGCGCTACCCGGTCTATCGCGAACGCGTCGACGACATCGTCGGCATCTTCTACGTGAAGGACGCCCTGAAGCTCGTCGAGGACGACGATGCGGCTGGTGACCAGCGCGTCGCGACGATGCTGCGGGACACCCTCTTCGTGCCGGAATCGATGGGCGCGGCCCTGCTGCTGCGGCGCTTCCAGGCCGGCAACCAGCACATGGCGATCGTGCTCGACGAGTACGGCACGACGGCCGGCATCGTGAGCGTCGAGGACGTGCTCGAGCAGATCGTCGGCGACATCGCGGACGAGTACGACGACGAGCCCGGCCAGGAGGAGAGCGACCAGGGCCCGGTGACCGTGGTCGAATCGGGCCGCGTCGTCGAGCTCCCGGCGCGTTCGACGATCCGCGAGGTCAACGAGGTGCTCGGCAGCCAGCTCCCCGAGGAAGGCGACTGGGAGACGATCGCCGGTCTCGTGATCGCGCACAGCAACCGCATCCCGCAGCCCGACGAGGTGATCACGATCGGCGGCCTCGAGATCGTCGTGCTCGCGGCCGACGAACGGCGCCTGCGGCGCCTGCGTCTGACCCTGCAGGACGCGCATGCGACGCAGGGCGTCGAGGTCCAACCCAAGGCATTCTGAACGGCGCCGGGGAGCGCGAACCTACGACGGTGCGGCCGGCGCGAGTTCGGACGGGCGCCCCCAGAGGTAGCCCTGGGCCAGTTCGACGCCGTGTTCCAGGAGCACGCGACGATCGGCCTCGCGCTCGACGCCTTCCGCGATGATCTCGGCGCCGATCGCCCGGCCGATGCGCACGAGTCGCGCGAACTGCCGGCGCAACCGGGCATCCGTGGCGATCCCGTGCACGAACCGGCGGTCGATCTTCACGACGTCGGGCTCGAGCACGAGCAGCGCCTCGAGCGAACTGCGGCCGTAGCCGACGTCGTCGATCGCGAGGCGACACCCCGTTCGACGTCGCAGTTCACGGCTGCTCGGCGCGAGCGCGGCCGGATCGCCGACGAGCATCGCCTCGTTGATCTCGAGATACAGGTTGCGCGGCTCGCGGGCGGCGGCAATCTGCTCCCCGAGCTTGTCGACGTCCGATTCGATGAGCGTCGACGGCAGCAGATTGACGTGCACCCGCATCCCCGCCTTCACGTCGGCGGCCGTCGCGAGGCAACGGTCGAGGGACGCGAGGTCGATGTCCGTGAGCGAGTCGCGCTCGCGGTGGGCGCGGAACAGCCGCTCGGGCGACTCGAGCGGCCCGCGCGGTCCGCGAACGAGGAACTCGTAGCCGCGCACCTCGCCGTTGGCGACGTTGACGATGGCCTGCGCGAGGGCGCGCAGATCGCTCGGCCCCGGCAGCGCGACCGCCGCGGTGTCGGCCGTCGCCACCGTGTCCTTGCCCGCCCGCTTGGCGACCTTGAGCCCCGCGCTCGTTCGCCCGACGAGCCCCTCGAGGTCCGGGTTCTGCGGGTCGATGCTCTCGACCCCGCAGCTGACGGCGACGGCGACCGGCCCGTACGAGGTCGTGACTGGCCGGTCCGCGATCGCCTGCCGGATCCGGTGCGCGAGCAGCGTCGCCTCGCCCGGCCGCAGGTCGGTCGCGAGAACCAGGAACTCGTCGCCGCCGAGCCGCCCGACGACGTCCGAGTCGCGCACCTGATCTTCGATACGGTTGCCGATCTCGCGCAAGACCTCGTCGCCGCCGTCGTGGCCGAAGCGCTCGTTGACGGACTTGAAGTCGTCGCAGTCGACGAGGACGGCGGCCGCGCGCGAGCCATGCCGTCGCATGCGTTCGACCTCCACCGCGAGCGCGCGCTCGATGCCGCGCCGATTGCGCAGCCCGGTCAACGCGTCGCTGTCGGCGAGCTTGCGGAGCCGGCGATTCGCGCGTTCGAGCCGCCGCGCGGCCTCTTCGAGCTTGCGCTCGTGGGCGTGCTGCGCCGAGATGTCGCGCGAGATGCCGGCCATCCCGATCATCCGGTCCCGGCGGCCGTAGATCGGCGTGATGCTGAGCGACACGGGCCGCCGCTCGCCGGACTTCGTCAGCCGTTCGGTCTCGATCGCTTCGATGCGCTCGCCGCGCCGCACGCGCTCGGTCGTCGCGTCGAGCTGCGCCAGCCGATCGGCCGGCACGATGCGCTCGATCGACTCGCCGATCATCTCGTCCGCGCCGTATCCGTACATGGTCTCGGCCCCGCGATTCCAGCTCGTGATCCGCCCACTGAGATCCATGGCGATCACCGCGTCCGTCGTCGCCGACAGGATCGCCGCGAGCCGCGAGGTGGCCGCGAACGTGGCCGGCTTCCGCAACGCCCAGCGAGCGGCCGGCGCAGCCACGATCACCGTCGCGACCGAGGCGACGGCCATGACCGCCTTCAGCGCGCCGGAGAGGCGATACACCGGCACCCAGAACATCACGGCCTCGACGAGGTGCACGGCGCCGCATGCGAAGATGAACGCCGCGAACAGCGCAAAGAGCCGCGGGACGGGCAGCTCGCGGTTCACGAAGAACACCCGGAGGAGGACCACCGGGATCGCGACGTAGGCGAGGAACGTCAGCAGGTCAGCGACGATGTGCAGCCAGCCGAGCCAGGCGGGCCAGACCCCGCAGTCCCACCGGGCGACGAACCCTTCCGAGGAGAACAACAGCCACAACCACTCCCACATGCGCATCTCACCAGGGCGGCGGCGGCGACGAATGCAGTGCCACCACCGGCCGGGTGCGGGTAGCGTAGCGCGGACGTCGGCGCTCCACGACCGAAACCGATCGCCGCCAGGCCAATGCCGCAGCTCACGACGACCGCCACGATCCTGCGGCGCTCCGACTTCCGCGAGTCGAGCCGCATCGTGACCGTCGTGACGCGCGAGCACGGGCGCATCGCCGGACTCGCCAAGGGCGCCCACCGGCCCGACTCGCCGTTCCTCGGTCGCATCGACTTCCTCAACGAAGTACGCGCGACGTTCTCCGCCGATCGCGGCGGCCTGCGGCTGCTCGTCCGCGCCGAGCTCCTGCGCGAACGGCGCGCGCTGCGGTCGCCGGAGCGCTTCGTCGCCGCGTGTCACCTGGCGCAGCTCAGCGAGTTCACGATGCCGGACCAGCGCCCGGAACCGGCGGCCTACGACCTGCTCGCCGGCGGCCTCACGCTGCTCGAGCGCTGTCCGCCGACGCGACTGCCGCGGGTCGTGCTCGGACTCGAGCTGCGGTTCCTCGCGCACCTCGGCGCGCTGCCCGACCTCGACCACTGCGCCGAGTGCGGCGCGCCGCTCGGCGATCGCGCCTACCGCGTCGAGGACTCGCTCGCGTTCTTCTGCGGCGACCACGGTCGGCCGCCGCGCCACGTGATGGCACCCGCCGTGCTGCAGCTGCTGCGTTTCCTGCGCGACGCGCCGGGCCGCGACTGGCCGCGACCCGATTCCCGATTCGATGACGTGGCGATGCCCCTGGCCCGCAGCCTGCCCGGCGCATGGCTCGCCACCGCGACCGAGCTGCGCCCGCGCTGGCGCCGCCTGGTCTTCGCTTGACCGGTGCCGCCGCCGGGCCGAACATCGGTCGCGATGCAGCGCGCCGCGCCCCGATCTCGAGCCGGAACCCGACCGATCGCGGCCCGTCGATGCGCCGACGTGCTCACGGCTCTGCTGCTGGCGGCGTGCGCCGGCGCGCCCGCGACGGTGCCCGATCCCGAGGCCGTGATCACCGCGGCCGAAGAGCGGCTGCAGCAGAACGACCCCGCGGGCGCGCTGGAGCTCCTCGAGAGCCTCGAACCCGGCGAGCTCGCGTTCCGCCTCGCCGAGCGCCACCAGTTCGCCCTCGCGTTCGCGGAGTTCAACTCGGGCGAGGTGTGGGACGCGTTCGAGGTCGCGGAGAAGTTCCCGGACCGCTTCCCGCACAGCGAGCGCCGCATGCAGATCGGCGAGCTCGTGTGGCGGATCGGCGACACCCTGCACCAGAGCAACCGCTCGTTCCTGTTCTTCTACTCGGAGGCCGACGGCGCGCGCTCGGCGCTGCAGCACCTCATCACCCGGCATCCCGACAACCCGCGGGTTCCGGACGCGCTGCGCGTGCTCGGAGACATGGCGTTCGACGACCAGGACTACCTGCTCGCGCAAGAACGCTATCGCGACCTGATGCGGCGCTTCCCCGACAGCGAGTGGGGCAAGTCCTACGCGCCGTTCCGCTTCGCGATGAGCATGGTGGAGGGCCTGCAGGGGCCCGAGTACGACCTCGATCAGATGGAGCTCGCGAGCCGGGAGCTGACGCAGTTCCTCGCGGCCGGCCGCGAGAACCCGCGGTTCGTCGACGAGGCCCGCGCGGCCCTCGCCCGGGTCCTCGCGTGGCGCGCCGAACGGCACTACTACATCGCCGAGTTCTACCGCCGGGTCGACAACCCGGCGGGCCAGCGCCTGCACCTCGGCTACGCCAGCGCGGCCGAGTTCGCCGGCACCGAGGCCCACGCGCGCGCGGTCCGCGACCTCGCGGCGCTGACCGACGCCAAAGCCGCGGACGAGGCGACGGCCACCGGCTCGCCCACGCCGGAACCCGGGACCGAGGCAGCCAAGGAGGACGGCCCGTGAGCGGCCCCCGCCCGGCGCTCGCGGCGCTCGCCGCCGGCCTCGCGCTGCTCCCCGCGGGGTGCGGCTACACGTTCGGCTCCGGCATGCAGGCCCGCGGGATCCGCACCGTCGCGCTCGCGGTCGTGACCAATCAGTCGTTCCGCCAGCGGCTCGAAGTCGAACTGGCGGCCAAGCTTGCGCGCGAATTGCCGGTCTCGACCGACCTCCGGCTCGCGACCTGGGGCAACGCCGACGCCCGGCTGGAGGTGCAGATCGACGAGGCCCGCGAGCGCACCCTGGTGCCCGGGAGCGCCGCCGATCCGGTCCGCGAAGGCACCCTGGCAGCGGCCGTGACGATGCGGCTGATCGCGCCCGACGGCCGGGTCCTGATCGAACGCGTGCTGCTCGACCGAACCGAGTTCCGGTCGCCGATCGGCGAGAACCTGACCTCGGCGCGGGCCGAACTCGTGAACGACCTGGCCCGCAAGATCGCGCTCGCGCTCGACGGCCGCGCGATCGACGCGGACGCCGCGCGGACGCCCCGCTGACGCGCCGGCTGGGACCCCTTGGACGCCCAGGCGGGGGCCCCGTTGGACGCGCAGACTGGCAACTGCGCGCGCGGCGACCTAGAGTGGTTGCGACAGGTCTGCGCCGGCGCTGAACACCAGTTGGCAACGCGACTACGGGCCCTGCCCCCCGATTGCCGATGATCCCGATGCCATGCACCGGGTTGCCGAGAATCGGGTTGCCGGGGCCGATCTCGCGTTGGTTGGCGTTCTCGTGCCGCGGACCGCCAATGAGCGCTCAGAGTGGGGTGCTTGATCGCCAAGGGACTGCGCCCCACCAGGAAACTACATGACGACGAACGAACCGAAGGAACCGGCCGACGACGGCAGCCGCGCGAAGAAGCCGCGCGGCATGGGCGGTGTGATCCTGATCCTCGCCCTCCTCACCGCGCTGTTCCTCGTGGTATCGAAGGCCGGCCAGGAAACGCAGAGCACGGTCGACGCGTTCTACAGCCACCTGCTGAACGGGCGGATCGAGAACCTGCAGCTGAGCAACGGCATCGCGACGGCCCAGATCCGCAACAAGGACGACGACCTGCGCACGCTCGAGGTCGTCGTGCGCGAGTTCCTCAGCAACAGCAAGGAAGAGGAGATCAAGCTCTACCGGGCGATGTCCGCCCTGACGCTCGATCGCACGACGTACGGCCCGGACGACCCGACGGCGATCCAGCGGTTCATCGACGACATCAAGGACAAGCGGGTGCGGCCACTGCGGGCGTTCCTCGTCGAGGAGACCCCCGCGCGCTCCGAGAAGGAGCGCAAGAACGAGACGGACTCGGTGCGCGAAGCCGGCACGTATCTGACCGCGATGCTGCAGGGCACGTCTTCGATCGACTACGTGCGACTCGAGCCGTCGCGCGACGGCTCCGGTCCGACGCTGCTCGACGCGACGTACGCGTTGCGCGAAGCCGGCGCAACCGTGCGGGACGAGAAGCTGTCGCTCGGCAGCGAGTTCCGCATCCACGAGCCCAACACGGCGCTGATCTACGTGCTGAGCACGGTCGGTCCGTGGCTGCTCGTGCTGCTCATCATCTGGTTCTTCATCCTGCGACAGATGCGCTCCCCGGGCGGCACCGGCGGCGTGCTGAGCTTCGGGCGCAGCCGCGCGGCGCTCTACACCAAGGAGAGCCGCACGAACGTGACGTTCGACGACGTCGCGGGCATGGAGGAAGCCAAGGCCGAGGTCCGCGAGATCATCGAGTTCTTGAAGAACCCGGCCAAGTTCGCGCGCCTCGGCGGCAGCATTCCGCGCGGCGTGCTGCTCGTCGGCTCGCCGGGCACCGGCAAGACGCTGCTCGCGAAGGCCATTGCCGGCGAGGCCGAAGTGCCGTTCTTCTCGATCAGCGGCAGTGACTTCGTCGAGATGTTCGTCGGCGTCGGCGCGAGCCGCGTGCGCGACCTGTTCAAGCAGGCCCGCGAGGCCTCGCCGTGCCTCGTCTTCCTCGACGAGATCGACGCCGTGGGCCGAAAGCGCGGCACCGGCATGGGCGGCGGCCACGACGAGCGCGAGCAGACGCTCAACGCGATCCTCGTCGAGATGGACGGCTTCGACAGCGACAAGGGCATCATCCTGATCGGCGCGACCAACCGCCCGGACGTGCTCGACCCCGCACTGCTGCGCCCGGGCCGCTTCGACCGCCAGGTCGTCATCGACCGCCCCGACGTGAAGGGCCGGGAGGCGATCCTCAAGGTGCACGCGCGCAAGGTGAAGCTCG
Organism: Planctomycetota bacterium; assembly: GCA_965228735.1. Lineage (GTDB taxonomy): Bacteria > Planctomycetota > UBA1135 > UBA1135 > UBA2386 > JAGQRA01. The sequence goes on along the minus strand of OZ245838.1, from coordinate 6,418,290 downwards.
CGGGCTACGTCGACCTCAGCATCACGGCCAAGGCGACCGCCGGCTTCTCGGGCGCCGAGCTCGCCGCGGTCATCAACGAGGCCGCGATCCTCGCCGCGATGAAGAACAAGGACGCGGTCGACCAGCAGGACCTCGAAGAGGCCCGCGACCGCATCCGCTGGGGCCGCGAGAAGCGCAGTCGCGCGATCGAGGAGGAGGACAAGAAGATCACGGCCTACCACGAGGCCGGGCACGCGCTCGTGTCGATCCTCACCCCCGACCAGGACCCGGTGCACAAGGTCACGATCGTCTCGCGCGGCCGCGCGCTCGGCGTGACGATGTCGCTGCCGGAGAAGGACGACTACAACCACTGGCGCAAGAAGCTCATGGGCCGCATCGCGGTCTGCTTCGGCGGCCGCCTCGCCGAGGACATCGTCTTCGGCGACATCTCGGCCGGCGCGCAGAACGACATCGAGCAGGCGACCAACCTCGCGCGCGTCATGGTGTGCGAGCTCGGCATGAGCGAGAAGGTCGGGCCGATCAAGTACACCGAGACCGAGGAGAATCCGTTCCTCGGGAACGAGTTCCGCCTCGGTCACATCTCGCAGCGCACGCTCGAGCTCATCGACGACGAGGTCCGCCGGATCATCGACGATCAGTACGCGGCCGCGCGCAAGCTGCTCGAGGACAACCGCGGCAAACTCGACATCGTCGCGCAGGCGCTGCTCAAACACGAGACGCTGAGCGGTGACGAGGTGGCGGCGATCCTGCGCGGCGACGACCTCGAGGAGTTCCGCGCGACCCAGGAGCGGCTCCAGAAGGAGCGCGCGCCCAAGCCGAAGAAGGAACCCAAGTCCGCCGAGGCCGACGCGAGCGCTGAGCCCGCGGCCGACGAAGGCGGCGAGAAGCCCGACGTCGGGCTGTCGGGGGCCTGATCCGTCATGCTGGCGACGTTCGCCCTGTCGCTGCTCGACGGCGACACGAGCTGGGAGCAGATCAGCGGGCTCGCCAAGATGGCCTTCGAGATCGCGGTCTTCGCGGTCCTCATCTACTTCGGGCTGCGGTTCATCCGCGAGACCCGCGGCTCCGGCGTCATCTACGGCATGACGCTGCTGCTCATCGGCACGATCGTCGTGTGGGTGCTGATCCGCGTGTTCGACCTGCGCAACCTGGGCCAGCTCTTCACGATGGTGGCGCCGTCGGTCGTCATCGGGCTCGTCGTGGTGTTCCAGCCCGAGATCCGCAAGGCAATCCTGCACCTCGGTGACGCGCCGATCTTCAACCGGTTCTTCCGCCACGAGAGCCGCATCGTGCCGCGCCTCGTGCGCGCGATGGCCCGCATGAGCAAGGAGCACGTCGGCGCGCTGATCGCGATCGAGCGCGAAGCGTCGCTCGCGGAAGTCGCGGACAAGGGCATCACGATCGACGCCGAGCTCAACTCGTATCTGATCGAGTCGATCTTCTTCCCGAAGAGCGCGCTGCACGACGGCGGCATCGTCGTGCGCGACGACCGCATCGTCGCGGCATCGTGCCTCTTCCCGCTGAGTCAGTCGGACATCGACAAGCGCCTCGGCACCCGGCACCGCGCCGCGCTCGGCCTGTCCGAGGAAACCGACGCGATCGTGCTCGTCGTCAGCGAGGAGACCGGCAACATCTCGACCGCGATCGGCGGCAAGCTCAACCACGGGCTCTCGATCGAAGAACTCGAGAACCAGCTCGCGGCCTTCCTGCACCTGGAGCAGGCCGCATGACCTCGCTCGCGACGCGGTCACTCCCCAACCGGCGCAAACGCCGCATCCTCGCGGCGATCGTCGCGGACCCGTACCGCAAGCTCGCCGCGATCGGCCTCGCCACCGGGCTGTGGTACTTCCTCAACCTGCAGCTCGAGCGCACGGACACGCTCGAGTTCCAGCTCGAGACGAAGGGCAGCGCCCCGGGCCAGATCCACGTCGACTTCGGCAACGACCGCATCGTCGCGACCGGCTTCCTGGCCGGTGGTGAGCCGCTGCCGAACAACGCCGTTGCGATCCACTTCACGGGTCCGAGCGCCGACATCGAAGCCCTGCGCCGGAAGAGGCCGGAGTTGCGGGTCGACCTCGAGGACCGCGTCACGGACGGACTCGCGAGCGGCTTCGTCGACTTCGACGTCGACAAGCTCATCCTGCCCAGCGCGTTCGCCGGCCTGTCGATGGTCATGGAGCCGGCGGTGATCCGGGTGAACATCGACCGGTTGGACAACCTCGAGATCACGCTCGATCTCGCCCGTCACGTCTACCTCGACGTCGACGACGAGGAGGTCCGCCGACGTCTGCGCCTGGACAGCGCGACGTTCTCGCCGGAGAAGGTCGAGGTCACGGGTCCGACCCGCGAGATGGAACGACTGCAGGCCGCGATCCAGAGCGGCGAACAGCCGTTCCGCGTCACGGTCGCACCCCGCCAGACGGACAAGAACCTGTCCGTCGCGGTGATGCTCCGCGCACCTTGGCGGCAGCTTCGCGCCGGTGGCTCGACGCTCACCATGAAGGTCGCGCAGAAGACCGACTCCTACACGATGAAGGTTCCGATCGACATCTACGAGCAGGCGTTGCCGCAGGAGGATCAGGGCCAGTACCAGGTCAAGGACGGCGAGACCCTGCGGCAGATCACGCTGGAGGCCGGCGGACCCGTGCTCCTCGATCTCGTGCCGATCGGGTCGCGACCCGAAGGACAACGCCAGGCAGCACTCGATCAATGGGCCAAGGACAACATCGCGCTCATCGTGGCCCTCCGCCCCGAGGACATCGGGGAGGGCCAGATCACGCGCGAGGCAACCCTCGTGTTCTTCTCCGGGCTGGGTGATCGCGTCGAGCGGTCGGATTACAACGTGACGAGCGGCGCCCTCGTGACGTTGACCCGCAAGCCATGACCGACATCGAACCCCTGCGCTTTGGCACGGACGGCCTGCGCTCCCGTGCCGGCGACCCGCCGATGGACCCCGAGAGCCTGCGCCGTGTCGGCGCCGCCCTCGGCGTCGTTCTGCAACGCTCGGGCGACGAGCAGAAGCGCGTCATCGTCGGCGACGACGGCCGCGACTCCGCGCCCTGGATCCTCGAGGCCCTCGCCCAGGGCCTCGCAGCCGCCGAGGTCGCGATCACCGACGTCGGCCTGTGCACGACGCCGGCGCTCGCGTTCCTCACGCGCACGCGCAGCGAGTTCGACGCGGGCATCATGATCAGCGCGTCGCACAACCCGTCGCACGACAACGGCATCAAGATCTTCGCCAAGGACGGCAGCAAGCTCGGCGACGACGTCGAGCGCGAACTCGAAGAACTCGCGCTGCAGCTGCGCCCGGCCGAGGCCAGGACGCCGCGCATCAAGCCGGGCAAGGAACTGCTGCTCGGCTACGACGAACGCTTCGCCGAGCAGTTCGCCGATCTCGACCTCAGCGGTCGCAAGGTCGGCGTCGATGCCGCGAACGGCGGCGGCGCGGAACTCGCGCCGCGCATCCTGCGCGCGCTCGGCGCCGACGTGGTCGAGATCGCGTGTGAACCCGACGGCTTCAACATCAACGACGGCGTCGGCGCGCTGCACCCGGAGACGATGGCGCGCGCGGTGCAGGAACACGGCCTCGACCTCGGCATCTGCCTCGACGGCGACGGCGACCGCGGCATCTTCGTCGACGAACGGGGCACGGTGCGCGACGGCGACGACGTGATGTGCCTGTTCGGCCTGCAGCTGCAGTCCGCCGGCGAGCTGCCGGGCAACCTCGTGACCGCGACGGTCATGAGCAACCTCGGCCTGCACAAGGCGCTCGGGAAGGCTGGCGTGCAGGTCGACGTCACCCCCGTCGGCGACCGCAACGTCTGGCTCGCGATGAAGGAGCGCGGCGCGGCGATCGGCGGCGAGCAGTCGGGACACATCCTGTTCGCCGACAACGAGCTCGTCGGCGACGGGCTCTACACCGCGATCCGACTCCTCGACCTGCCGGCCGGCCAGCAGAACGGACTCGCGAGCTGTTTCGCCGCGTTCCAGCGCTTCCCCCAGAAGCTCGTGAATGTGCCCGTGCTGCGCAAACCCGACCTCGACACGGTGCCGGCAGTCGCCGCGAAGGCCCGCGAGATCGAGGCCGAGCTCGGCTCCGATGGCCGCCTGCTGCTGCGCTATTCGGGCACCGAACCGAAGTGCCGGGTCATGATCGAGGCCGCGGACGAGGCCCTCACGAACCGCCTGTGCGACGAGCTCGCAGCGGTCGTGGCGGCCGAGCTCGGCGGCCCATCCGCCTGACGATGACCGGCCGCGGCGACAGCAACGCGACAGGAGCACCGGGGAACGACGCGGCCCTCGCCGTCAGCGGCAGCAACCCGACGGGCGAAGCGGCGTTCAGCGCGTGCCTGCGCCTGGGGAATGATTTCCACAGCGCGTCGACGCCGACCGGCCAGCGTGGCGATCTGGCACGGCTCGTGGCCGACCTGCTCGCAACCCACGACGTCGCGCCGGACCAGCTCGTCGAGCTGCGTACGGACTTCGGCCCGGGGTCGTACACGGGGCTGCGAATCGCGCTCACGTTCGTGCGATTCCTGCAGCATTTCGGCGAGGTTCGCGTCCTCGCGTGCGACACGCTCGCGCTCGTCGCGCACGCCGCCGCGGCGCCGGCCGCACCACCGCCCACCGGCGGCGGCCGCCTCCGACCCGTCCTCGATGCCCGCCGCGGCCGCTGGCATTGCGGCGCGTTCGCGACGACCGGCAACGGCGGCGCGCTGCGACAGCTCGAACCGTCCGCGGCCCTCGTGACCGACGACGTGCTCGCGAGCGCGCGCGCCGACGACACGTTCATCGTGCCGCCAGGGTTCGACGCCGCGATGCGCGAACGACTGGCTGCGCGGGCGACGGTGATCGCGACGCAGCCGGAGACCGCGTTCGCCAGCGCGCTGTTCACGCGCGAACTCGCCGAGGTGCTCGCGCCGTGCGCGACGACGGAGCTCGAGCCGCGCTACCTCATGGGCACCTACGCCGACTGATCGCGCGTTCTCGCCCGCGCCACGACGAAAATCGCAGGCGCGGCCCAAACGGCCGATTCGACCGCGATATCGCACGTTCCGCTCCAGACTGCGACCGCCGGTCGGACAGTTCGCGCGGGTACGAAGCAAGGCCCGATCGATGCCTAACCGAGCATCGACCGGGCCCTGACAGTGGACGACGTGCAGACCGTCGTCGAAGCCCTCGACCCACCACCTAGTGCAGGCCGCGAGCGGGCGACGCGGTGCGTCTTAGATATCCTGCGGACGCAGGGTCTTGCGACCGTTCAGCGTAGCGCGCTTCTCAGCGCCCTGGATCAACTGACGGACGTGTTGGTCGAGCGCACCGTAGAACTCCGAGGAGACGTTGCACTTCCGGACCGAAGCCTTCGTGCGCGCCTTGGAGATGATGAGATCGACCGGGCCCTTCGAGGCCTTCTTCTTCTTTTTGGCAGCCATCGTATGTCTCTGAAACGATTGGTGTCGGTCCGCGCTAGAACCCGGCAAAGTGCCTGGAAACCGGCGAACTCGCGCGAAGTGTGACAACATCCCGCGCACACATCAAATCAAAAACCCCTCGAAAACCCCGTTTGGCGCCCGATTCCGAGCCTTCGTGTCGCGGGTGTCAGCGCGAATGATGCGCGGAATCACGACGACCCACCGTGCCCTGACTGTCGCGGCCGGCTACCATCGGGACACTCGATGAGCTGGCGCCGCATTCTGCTGTACTCCCTGGTGCTCGTGATCGCGCTCGGCGGCGTGACGTGGAGTGTCCTGCATCGCTCCGATGCCGCGAGTGGGATCGTGCAGCGACAGCTCGACGCGCTCCTGCTCGCACCCGTGACGCTCGGCGGCACGGAGCTCGACCTCGGCGCCGGTCGCATCATCGTGCGGGAACTGCACATCGCGGATCCGAACCGCCCAGGACAACCGCTCTTGCGAGCGGCGCAGGTCGACCTCGATGCCAGCTTCGACATCGGTCAGATCGTTGCCCTCCGGCGCGTGGGCGTGAGCGGCCTCGAGGTCGACATTGGGGAAAACCCACCCGCCCTGGCCCAGTTGCTGCGGACCACGGCGCCGGACGAGAACCGCGCGGCGAGCGCCCTGCCGGCCCTGGCGATCACCGACGGACGGGTCCGCATCGGCTGCACGCCCGGCCGCGAGCCGATCCAACTCACGGCGTTGAACGCGACCGCGACGCCGCGCCTCGGCGACGAACAGACGTTCGTCGTGACGGGCTCCGCGCGCGTCGAAGGCCTCGGCGCCACGGTCGAGATCGCGGGGCACGTCGACTCGGAATCGGGCGCCACCGAGTTCACGGCGCGGGTCACGAACTGGCCGCTCGAGACGGCGTGCCTGCAGTGGCTCGAGGGCCGACTCGGCATCGCGTTCTCGGACCCGATCGACCTCGCCGGCACGCTGCGGCAACTCGAGCTGACGTTCCGCACCGCGCCGGACGAGAGCGGCGCGATGACGACCAGGGTCGAGGCCCGCGGCCAGCTCCAGCAGGCGCGCCTCGCGGCCGCGAGCCTGCCGCGCCACCTGCAGTCGGCGACGATCGATTTCGTGGGGAGCAGCAGGAACGGCGGCGAGCTGCGCGCTCAGATCCAGCAGCCGCTGGCCGACGGGTCGATCGACATCACGGTCGACGTGACGGGCATGACGCTCGGCGCGGACGAACTCAGCTACACGGTGCGCGCGACCGGCAAGAACCTGCAGGTCGACGACGACACGCTCGACGCGCTGCGGCTCTTCGACCTCGGTGCCGAGATCGTCGATGCGCTCGCGCCGCGCGCCGGCCGCGCCGACATGGAGTTCTTCCTCCGCGATCCGCAGCGCGCGACCGGCAAGGTCGAGTTCGACATGCAGGTGCGCGAGGGCGAGCTCGCCTACCGCGGGTTCGAGACGCGCGGTCACCGCATCGGATTCGCGCTGCCGCTCGAGGGCGCGCAGGGCACGGTGCGATTGCGCGAGGGCATCGTCGAGCTCATCGACATGTCGGCGCGCATCAAGGAGTCCGCGGGCGGCGGCGATGTCACGCTGACGGGCCGGATCAACACCGTGGTCGAGCCGCTGGAGAGCACGACCCTCGACATCCGCGCCGAGAACGTACGCTTCACGTCGGCGCTGCGCACGGCGCTCGCCGACCTGCTGACCGACGACGGTGCGCTCTACGACAGCCTGCGACCGCGCGGGAACGCGGACGTCGATGTCGCCGTGCGGCCCGAGTCGCAGCTCGACGGTCTGTTCGCGGTCACGATCACGCCGCGCGACGCCGCGGTGCTGTGGCAGGAGTTCCCGTACGAGCTCGCGGCCATCCGCGGCAGCATCGTCGTGCACTACAGCAAGGCCGAGTTCGACCTCGTCGGGCGCCACGGCGACGGCAGCGTGACGCTGCACGGCCGGCTCCCGATCGAATACGAGAACGACGGGACCGGCTCGAACAACAGTGAGGGCACCGAACGCGAAGGCGTCCAGGTCGCGGTCGAACTCGAAGGCCTGGCGATCGACGAGGACCTGCGCGTTGCCGTGCGCAAACTCGCGCCGGACATCGACAAGCCGTGGGGTGCCGTGGCGCCGAGCGGCCGGTGCAGCGGCTTCGTGCGGGCGTGGCAGCCCGCGAGCGCCGCGGCCGGATCTTCGATCGCGCCCGACCTCGACGGCTTTCACTACGACCTCCGACTCGACGTCGAGGACGTCGAACTGCGGCTCGCGGTGGACCCGTGGTTCGCCCGCGACCTCAACGGCCGCATCCTCATCACCGGCTCGGGCGAGGCCATGCGCATCGACTTCGACGCGCTGCGCGGCCGGCTCGACCACGGCGCGGCGACGTCCGCACAGCTCGCGATGCTCGGCCGCGTCGAATACAGCCAGAAGGACCGCGAGCCGGGCGCGAGCCGGGCCGCGGACGCCACGGCCACGACCGACCAGACCGACAGCGACCTGTCCCTCGTCGTGCGCGGCCTCGAGCTCGACGACGCACTCGGCAACGCGCTGGCGACGCTCGGCGCGCTCGAGCAGGAGACCTGGGACTTCCTGCAGCCGTCGGGCGCGGTCGATCTCGTCTGCCGGCATCGCGTGACGCCGGCGAACGATGCGGACCTCGACATCGTCGTGCACCTGCTCGACGTCGGCACCGACGCGGCCATCCTGCCGCGGCCGGCCCGCAAGATGACGGGCGAGGTGCACGTCGCCAACGGGCGCATCGGGTTCGAGGAGGTCCGCGCCGAGCTCGGCGGCAAGCTCGTGCAGCTGCTCGACGGCACGATCTCCGAAGCGCCCGAACCCGACGGCCGCACGCTCGTCGCGTTCACGGTCAAAGCGACGGACTTCCCCGTCGACGAGCACCTCGCGCGACTGTTTGCCGGCCCGTTGCGGCAGTCGATCGCCGGCCGTCGGCTCTCGGGCCGCGCCGGTATCGAACGGCTGAAGCTGGCCTTCGCCGTGCCGCCCGCCGGGAGCTCGATGCCGTTCGAGACGACGCTGAGCGGCGAACTGCGCCTGCAGGACGTCGGGCTGACGCTCGGCGAAGGCCGCGACGGGCTGCGCGTCCGCCGACTCTACGGCGACGTCAAGCTCGACGAGTCGCGGGTCGGCGACGGCGGCGGCGGCCTCGCCGGCCGGTTGACGAACGCCTCGCTGCAACTCGTCGACCAGCCGTTCGAGGGGCTCTCGGGCCGCTTCCAGGCGGATTCCCAGCGGCTCGTCCTCGACGGCCTCGACGCCAGGTTGCACGGGGGCACGTTCCGGCAGCGCAACCCCGCGACGCCGGCGTTCGTCTACACCCTGCCGGCCCCCGCGACTCCGGACGGGCGGTTGCAGGTCGACGTGGACTTCAAGGGCGTCGATGTGAACAGCTTCTTGCGCAAGACCGGCTGGGAGTCACCGCCCTACCGCGGCGATGCGCGCGGCGCGCTGCGGATCGACCGCCTCGACGGCCAGGCCATCGTAGATGCGGTCGGCAACGGCACGCTCGTGATCGAGCGCGGCGACCTCGGCGCGGTCCCGCTCTTCACCGCGATCTACGCGCAGATGCCCGCACCGGAGCGCCCGCGCTTCACCGACCTCGAGGCGACCTGGAGCCTCGGCGAACAGCGTCTCGCGTTCGAGAGGCTGCTCGTCAAATCCAACCTGCTGTCTGCGGAGGGCGACGGCACGCTCGGGCTCGACGGCTACGTCGACATCCAGCTCAAGCTGGCCAACCTGCTCGGCAACAGCGCGGACCCGCTCGTGACGCCGTTCGTCGAGTTCTTCGCGGGCAACTTCGTGAGCTTCCACCTCTACGGCCACCTCCGCAACCTGGTGGCCGAGCAGCGCATCTTCGGCCAGGGCGCACCCGACCGTTCGCGAGTACCGCCGCTGCCGCCGATCATGCCCCGTACCGAGACCCCCGACTACTAACCGGATGCCAACCACCGGCAATCTGCACGCCGTCGTCATGGCCGGAGGATCCGGCACCCGCTTCTGGCCCGCGAGTCGAGCAGCCCGCCCCAAGCAGGTGCTGCCGCTCGCCCACGGTCAGCCGCTGCTCGCCGCGACGCTCGCCCGCCTCGACGGACTCTGCGACCCCGACAACGTCTGGCTCGTGACGAACCCCGGTCAGCTCGACGCCGTGCGCCGCGCGGTGCCCGACCTGCCGGAGGGACGCATCCTCATCGAACCCGAGGCGCGCGACACCGCGCCGTGCATCGCGCTCGCGACTGCCGCGGTCGCGGCTCGGGACCCCGACGCCGCGATGGTCGTCATGCCGGCGGACCACGTGCTCGGCCCGGCCGACGCGTTTCACACGATGGTGCGCCGCGGTCGCGACCTCGCGGCCGACGACCGCACGATCGTCACGTTCGGCATCACCCCCACCCACGCGGCGACGGGGTTCGGCTACATCGAGCCCGGCCAGCAGCTCGACGACGGCGAGCCGGCCGCATTCCACGCCGAACGTTTCCGCGAGAAGCCCGACCGCGCGACCGCGGAGCAGTTCGTCGCCGCGGGCATGCTGTGGAACAGCGGCATCTTCGTCTGGAGCGCGCGGGGCATCATGGCCGCGATGCAGGAGTCGAGCCCCGAGCTGCTCGCCGCAACCGAAGCGATGCGGACGGCCTTCTCGGGGGGCGGCGCAACCGGCGACGAGCTCGCCGCGGCATTCCGGTCGGCACCGAAGACATCGATCGACTACGCGGTGATGGAGAACGCGCCGGCCATCGCGGTCGTGCGCGCGACGATCGACTGGAACGATGTCGGCGGCCTCGCTGCCCTCGCGGACATCGGCAGCGATCGCGGCGACGGCAATCACGCGCTGCTCGTCGACGGCGCGCAGGACCTCGCGCTCGAGAGCAAGGACAACCTCGTCTTCGCCGAGGGCGACCGCACGGTCTGCCTGTTCGGCGTCCGGGACCTCGTCGTCGTTGCCGTTGGCGACGCCGTCCTCGTCTGCCCGCGCGATCGCGCCGCCGAACTCAAGAAGTTCGTCGAGCACGTCCGCGCCAAAGGCCGGGACGACCTGCTGTGACCGACCGACCGCGCCGCATCCTCGCCGTGGACTACGGCGACAGCCGCACGGGCCTCGCCGCGACCGACTGGACCGGCACGATCGCCCTGCCGCTGCCGCGCATCGATGAACGCGATCCCGCAGCACTCGCTCGCGCCATCGCCGAGCTCGCGAAGGAGCGCGAGACGGAACTCGTGGTGCTCGGCATGCCGCTCACGGTCGACGGCGGTGTCGGCGACCGGGCGCAGCGGACGATCGCGTTCCGCGACGTGCTCAGCAAGGCGCTGCCGTGCCCGCTGACCACGGTCGACGAGAGTCACAGCACGGACGAAGCCCACGCGCGGCTCAAGGCCGGCGGCCTGAAGGCCAAGCGCCGCAAGGACCACGCGGACAGCATCGCCGCGCTCGTCATCCTCGAGCGCTACCGCGGGTGACCGACCGCCGCGGGCGGGCCCACGCAATGCGCCAGCGGGTCGCGCGCGAAGCTTACGGTTGAAGGGGTGGCGGGCCGGGGAACGGGAGAAGAAAGTGCCTGGTCTCCGTAAGCCGGGTTCTGGTACCGCCCCGAGGGACGGCGACGATCATTTCTCTATGGCCCGCCTTGCGGCGGACCTGAACGACCTACCCGAGGATCTCGGCGCGGGCGACGCGATCCTCCTATTCGGTCTTCCTCCAGGTGGGGTTTGCCGTGCCGAGCCGGTCATCCGGCCCGCGGTGAGCTCTTACCTCACCGTTTCACCCTTACCGTCGCCCGTTGGGCCGTCCGGCGGTCTGTTCTCTGTGGCACTTTCCCTGTCCTTGCGAACGGTGGGCGTTACCCACCACCTCGCCCTGCGGAGCCCGGACTTTCCTCCCGCGGCACGAGGCCGCCGGCGATCGCCCGGAGACCAGGCCCGAGAATGGTAATCTCCGAGGATTCCCGGACAAAACGTCCCACGAAAACCGCTCACGACATTGTAGGACGGTGGTCGACCTACACTCCGGGAGCCCCCCAGGTCAGGATCTCGTGAATTCGGCACGACCGTGTTTGCGCATTCTGATTCTTCCGGTATTCCAATACATCCGGAAGCGGTTCTCGCCCTCCGCCAGCTTCGCTCGCCTGCTCTCCCGTCGCCCCATGCGGCTCATCGTCTCTCTCGCCTGCTGCTGCCTGCTCGTCGCCACCGCGACGACCCAGACGCCCCCACGCCCGATTGCGAATCGGAGCACGATCCCGTCGGAGCCAGGCTTGGCGAGCAAGAACACATCCTCGCCGACGGACGGCGTGGCGCTCGATGCGCGCCACCAGGCAGGCGGAGAGCCCGGCGGCGACGGCGCGGCCCCCGTGCCCGAGCCGAGCGCGCTGTTCCTCGTCGGTTCCGGCCTGCTCGGCATCGCGATCACAGCGCGACTGCGGCGGCGCGAGCGCCCCGGAACGACCGCGTCGTAGCCCCCCCGCGTCGTAGCCCCCCGCGTCGTAGCCCCCCCGCGTCGTAGCCCCGACGTTAGCCGCCCCGTCGTAGATCACTGGGCCACGCCGTAGCCCGTTCGGGAGGCGCGAACGGCGACCGAACCGCAACCGAACGTCAGCCGAACTTGGGCTGGTGACCCCGGATTCGCCGCGCCTTGCTCGCGATGGCTGCGAGCCAGCGAGGATCGAGCCGCGCCCCACCGGTGTATTGCCGCAAGAACCGCAGCGGCCAGCTCGGCGGCAGCTCGACGGACACCGACGCGAGCAGGCCGGCGAGGTCCTTGACGACCCAGCGGCGCCAGCGCCACAGCGGTCGGAAGGCGCGCTCGACATCCAGAAACACCGGCTCGTCCCCGGCGCGCGGGTCCGACACGAAGACGTGGTTCCAGTAGAGGTCACGGTAGGCGACCCCGGCCGCGTGCAAGCGCCGGATCGCGGGTGCGACGTGTTCGAGCACGTAGTCGAAGAGCTGCTCCAGCCAGCCCTCCCGTTCGGCGACCCGCATCCAGGCATCCATGCCGCGACCCGGCACGCGGTTCGTCACGAGCAACGAGCGCGACCGGTTGCCGATCCAGCACACGGGTTCGGGAACCCGCAGTCCCATGAGCGGCAGCACGTGCAGCCAGTGCCACTCGCGCGCGGCGTCGGCCGCGGTGCCGACGCGCCAGAACCCCGCCGGGAGACCGTGCTCCCGCCACTTCCCGAACAACGCGACCGGGCCATCGACGAAGACGGTCCGGCGGTTCGGGGTGCAACGCACGGTCCTGCCGATGGCACCGTGAACGAGCTGCTCGACCACGGGGCGGACATCGACGCCCAAAAGCGCCAATGTGTCGTCGTTAGCTGGACGTGGCTTGTTGCTGGCGGACACGGAGTGTGGTTAGGTTCTCTCAGGTCCCAGCGCCGCGCAAACGATGAATCCACAAGCCTCCGGCGAAGAGAACCCCTTCGCGGCCATGCAGGTCCGCTTCGATCAGGCCGCCGATCGGCTCGGCCTCGATCCGAACCTCTTCGGCATCCTGCGCAGCTGTGAGCGCGAGATCACGATCAGCATCCCGGTCGTGATGGACGACGGCTCGGTGTCCATCTTCGAGGGCTACCGCGTGCAGCACTCGACGGCGCGCGGGCCGGCCAAGGGCGGCATCCGGTTCGCAACCAACGTCAACCGCGACGAGGTGCGCGCGCTCGCCGCGTGGATGACCTGGAAGTGCGCGGTGGTCAACGTGCCGTTCGGCGGCGGCAAGGGCGGCGTCATCTGCGACCCGTTCAAGATGTCGCGCGGCGAACTCGAGCGCCTCACCCGCCGCTACATCGCCGGCATCCTGGACGTGCTCGGCCCCGACCGCGACGTGCCCGCGCCCGACATGGGTACCGACGGCCAGGTGATGTCGTGGATCATGGACACCTACTCCATGCACGCCAAGGGCTTCACGCCGGCGATCGTGACGGGCAAGCCGATCGGACTCGGCGGTTCGCTCGGCCGCGTCGAGGCGACGGGCCGCGGCGTGATGCTGTGCACGCGCGAGGCGCTCAAGCACCTGGACATGGATCCGAAGAACTGCACCGCCGCGGTGCAGGGTGCCGGCAACGTCGGCCTCGTGTCCGCGCGCCAGCTCGAGAAGCTCGGCGTGAAGGTCGTCGCGATCAGCGACGTGCACGGCGGGCTCTACAACGAGAACGGCCTCGACCTCAAGGGCATCCGCGACTACCTCACGAAGAACCGCAAGCTCGAGGGCTTCAACGAGGGCGAACGCATCAGCAACGCGGAGATTCTCGAGTTGGCCGTCGACATCCTCGTCCCGGCGGCAACGGAGAACGTGATCACGAGCCGCAACGCGGCGAACATCAAGGCCAAGATCATCACCGAGGGCGCGAACGGCCCGTGTACGGCCAACGCCGACAAGATCCTCGACGAGAACGGCATCTTCGTCATCCCGGACATCCTCGCGAACGCGGGCGGCGTCACGGTGAGCTACTTCGAGTGGGTGCAGGACCGGATCGGCATGTTCTGGCCCCAGAAGGAGATCGAGGAGCGCATGGAGCACATCATGTGCGACGCGTTCGCCGCGGTCGTCGAGATGGCCCGCAAGTGGGAAGTCAGCAACCGCATCGCGGCCTACATGCTCGGCGTCGACCGCGTGGCGGAGATCACGCGGATGCGCGGCATCTACGCGTAGGACCACACCCCGAGCGCAGGCCCTCGGGCCGCGGCTCTCAGTCCTCGGGCCGCGGCTTGCGGCGAGCACGCTTCGTCTCGCCGCGCTGACGCTTCGCCTCGACGCGACGCCGCTTGCTGCCGCGCGTCGGCTTGGTCGCGATCCGACGCTTCCGCCGGACGAGCGCCTGCGCGATCAGGCCTGCCATGCGCTCCATCGCCGTCGAGAAGTTCATGTACTGGCTGCGATGTTCGCTCACGGTCACCTGCACCCGACCGTCGGCGTCGAGCCGGGCCGCGTGGCGTTCACGGATGCGGGCGACGTCGGTCGGACCGAGCACGCCCTCGGCCGCGGCGAGGTCGAGGCGCAGGATGACCTTCGTCTCGGTCTTGTTGACGTGCTGACCGCCGGGCCCGCCGCCGCGGGCGAAGCTCACGTGGAAGCAGTCGGCCGGCAGCACGCGGCCGTCGCGCAGCGGCAGATCAGAGCGTGACACGTTCCATCCAGGCCGACTCGGGTTGCCGTCCCGCATGGCTGCCGGCGGCGAGCCACGCCGCGCCGACGGCCGCCGCGTTCTCTGCGATGGGTTCGCCGACGGTGAAGTCGAGCGCCGTGAGCCGCGCCGCGACGAGCTCACGGATCGCGGGAACGTTGAGCAACACGCCGCCGCCGAGTCGCACCGGCGTGCCGCGCGGATCGAGCTCCGCGGTCCGCGCCGCCGCGGTCGCGAGCAGCGCCAGCGACTCGCTGCCAGCAGTGAGCACTTCGTTGCTGACGACATCGCCGCGGGCGGCGGCCTGCAGCACGATCGGCAATCGCGCGGCAACCGTCGCGGTATCGAGGCCCTGCAGAACCGCGCCGAGGCGTTCGATCGACGGCGCGTCGAACGCGGCGACGAGCTCGTTCGTCAACGACGTCGCCGGGCCGAGGTCGTCGGCTGCCAGGATCGCCGCGGCGGCTGCGCGCCGCACGAAGTCGAACCCGCTGCCCTGGTCGCCGAGCAGGTAGCCGCGCCCGCCGACCCGATGCAACTCCGGCACGTCACCGCCAGCGCCGCCAGCGCCACCATCGCCGCCGCGCGCGACCGCGAACGAGCCCGTCCCGGACCATAGCAGCACGCTCGGCCGGTCCCGCAGCGCGGCGGCCGCCGCGGCCAGCACGTCACCCACGACGTGCACCGGATAGCGGATACCCGCAGCGCGCAGCCCATCGGCGATCGCCCGCGCCGTCGCCGCGTCACCGGCACCGGCCATCGCGAGCACGGCCGCGGTCGGCGCCTCGCCGCGGCCCTCGGCCTCACGCAGCACGGTCGTGAGCCCGGTAATCGTCGCATCGAGCCCGTGCACGGCCGGCTGCACGCCCGCGCCACGCCCGCTCGCGCCCGACCCCGCGGGCCAATACTCGTAGCGGCAGTTGGTCCCGCCGACGTCGAGCCCGAGGAATCGCATGCCACCCGTGTACCGGCTCGCGTCGCATCATGCGAGCACGCGACGTGGCATCCGCGTTCACGCTGGACTTCGCGGGGCCCGGCGCGGCACGATCCGGGGCATGGGTGACCGCCCGCAGAAGAGCCTGTTCGTTGCCGTCCTCGTTGCCGGCGTCGTGGCGCTGATCGTCAGCATCGTTCGCCTCGTCGGCGAACTGCAGGGGTGGCCCGCCGTCGTGTTCTCGACCGAACCGGGCGGTGGACTCTCGCCGCTCGGCGTGACGTGGCTCGCGCTGCCGTTCGGGTTCTGGTTCGGTGTCCGGCTCAGCGGCGGCGGCCACCCGCCGCGGTCGATCGGGCTGGCGCTCGGCCTGCCGATCGTCGGTCTCGTGCTCGGCATCAGCGGGGTGGCCTTGTCACGGATGATGATGGAACCCTCGACCCCGGATCAGTGGGAGCAGTGGTTCCTCGTCGGCAATCTCGTGATGGCCGGCGCCGGCCTCCTCACCCTCATCGCCTGGCCGCGCGCCTGGCTCGCCCTCGCGCTCTTCGGCGTGCTGTCGCGCGCGCCGGTCGCGGTGATCCAGTACTTCGCGATCGTGAAGGGCTGGGACGTGCACTACGCCAAGCTCACGCCGGAGGTCCCCGAAGAAGTCGCGCTGTTCGCGCTCACGTCGCTGCAGTGTCTCGGCTGGCCGTTCGGCTGGACCACCCTCGCCGGCGGCATCGCGGCCGCGATCGGCGCCGCGATGGCTGGCGGCAAGAAGAAGACGGGGTAGGCCGACAGGACCGCGTCCGGACCCGGCCACTGCAAGGGCATGATGAACGGCCCCGCCGGGCGCGCTGCCTGCCGCCTCCTCGTCCTCGCGGGGCTCGCCACCGCGCTCGTGACGCTCGCGTGCCGCCCCGCCTGGAGCCCGGACAGCCGCCGACTGGCCTTGGCCACCGCACTGCCGAACAAGACGCTCGGGGTCGTGATCCTCGACCGCGCGACCCGCACGACCCGCCTGTTGCGCGACTTCGAGCCGACGAACCAGCTGCCGATCGTCGGCTGGACCGCGACGGGCGACGCGGTGCTCGTCATCCGCAAGCAGGACGGCAGCAACACGAAGATCGAGGTCCTCGTGCACCCCGAGGCGGCCGAGGCGGAAGCTCGCCGCTTCGAGGTGCGCGCCGACGGCCTCGCGTTCGAGCTTCTCGCCCTGCCGCCGATCGCCCACGGCCCGTACCTGTTCTTCAGCAGCGATGGCCTGGTCCGGCTCGACCTCGAGTCCGGCGAGGTGCGACGCGAAGACGGACCCCGGGGCATGAGCCTGGCCGTGGCTCGGCGCGGCGACGGCCTGTGCTACCTGCTGCTGCCGAAGCAGAAGGCGGGGCGGGCCACCGCGTGGGAGATCGGCACGCTCGATCCCGAGACGCTGGAGCGCACTCCGATCGTGGCGGCGCCTGACGACAGCGAGTGGATCCCGTACGCGCTGCCGAGCTTCTCGCCGGACCTGCAGCGCATCGTGCTGCCCGCCCACCGTCCCGGCGAGCGGGTTTCCCACGGGCTCATCGTCGTGCGCGACGGGGCGATCGAGACCCGCCTGCCGCTCGGCGTAGGCGTGGAGGAGACCCGCAACTTCGGCATCGGCAGCGTCGGGTGGAAGCAGGACGGCGTGACGATCGTCGCCGGCATCTGCCGCCGGAACGGCGAGGACCAGGTCGACGAGTTCGCGCTGCTCGAGCTGTCGTTCAGCGGCAGCTTCAAGCGCGAGACGCCGCTCTTCTCGATCCCCGTCCAGAAGGACGACGAAGCGCCCGCGTTCCTCGCGCCGATGGCGCTCGCGCCGGATCGCACGGTCGCGGCGTTCTCGACGGGGCTGGTCCAGGGCCTCCCTCGCGAGCACGCCGGGGTGTATCTCGCCGACCTGACCCGGGGCCGGCCGAAGGTCGAGCGGATCCCGTTCCCCGACCTGCCCAGATGAGGCGCGGCGCTGGCGCTGGCGCGGGCGCGGGCGCGGGCACTACTGCAACCGGCTCGCCCCGTCAGCGGGACCGCGCCGTGATGTGCTCGGCGAAGACCTCGGCCATCAACGCGTAGCCGCGGTCGTTGCAGTGGCCGTCCGCGACGAAGAACGCAGCGGCGGGTTGCTCACGACGGGCGCGCTCGAAGCGTTCGTGGACGGGCAGCAACGTGACCCCGAGTTCGGTCGCCACGGCCCGCACCGCATCGCTCGCGCCCCTCGGGTAGCTGCCGAAGACCGGCTCGGCGCCGACCTCGCGGCAGAGCTCGACCAGGAGGCGCAGGTGGTGCCGCAGCGTCTCCTGCACCCCGGCCGACACTGCGGCGTCACTCGGCCCGAGGAGTCGCTGCACCCGCGCGCGGTCGGCGGCGTCCACCCCCAGAGAATCGAACGCGGCCGCGAGCCGCGCCGGCGGCAAATAGCGCCGGAGCGTGCCGACCGCGTGGCGCGCCGCGCGCTCGTCGCGCATGCCGAGCAAGGCTCCGAGCGCGCTCTCGGACGCGAGCGCAGGGTCTTCACCACCCCAAGCGAACGCGCGCAGCCGCAAGACGTGCGGTCGCCCCGGTGAGTTCGCCGGCATGAGCTCGAGCCAGCGCGCGACGGCCTCGCGGGCCGCCCGCAGCTCGCCGGTGTCGAGCGTCACGGTGGCGATCGTGAGCCAGCCCGCGGCGAAGT
Source organism: Planctomycetota bacterium (assembly GCA_965228735.1). Taxonomy (GTDB): domain Bacteria; phylum Planctomycetota; class UBA1135; order UBA1135; family UBA2386; genus JAGQRA01. Next base: position 6,400,119 of record OZ245838.1, on the reverse strand, counting down.
CCGGCGCGACCGCGACGGCCTCGCGCGCCATCGCGAGCGCAGCCGCCCGCTGCCGCGCGCGGAGGAGCCCGTGGAGACAGGCAGCGGTGACCTCGGGATCCGCGGCCCTCTCGTGCAGCTCACGCAGACGATCGGCATGGCGAGCTGCAGAATCGACGTTCCCGCGGTGCATCGCGACCTCCGCGAGCCCGGCGCGGGCCAGCGCCTCGATCCGAGGTTCATCCACGTGGCCGGCCAGCACCGAGCGCAGCGCGACCTCCGCCTCGTCGTATTCGCGTCGCCTGAGCAGAGCGCGGGCGGCCTCGACCGCCAACGTGCCGGCGCGCACACGCTTCAGTACGACCTCCACGCCGCCGGCAATCACGCCGCTGAGCGTGCTGCCATCCGGCGCGACGTCGACCACGAACACTGCCGGCATGCCGTCGAACCGCAGCTCGAGCTGGCCGGCCAGGGCGCCCGGCTGCCAGCGACCGGTCAACGCGCCGAGCTCGAGCGCACCCGAGCGCAGCAGGTGCAGGTCGACGACGCCATCCACGCTTCGCCAATGGCCGCTGACCGTCGCGGTCGGCCGGTCGCCCCCGGGCCGGGTCTCGACCGGCGCACTCGGGTCTTCGGCCGGCGGCTCGACGACCCCAGGCTCGACGATTCCAGGCTCGACGACTCCTGACTCTGGCGCGGGTTCGCCAGCTCCCCAGGGGTTCCACTGGCGCGCCGTGCGCAGCAGCCGGAGGGTCCGCCACTCCCACCGAAAGCCGGGCTCTGCCGCGGCGTCGGCAACGGTCTCGACGGCAGCGCGATCGAGCCGGTCGGGCCGCGACCACGCGTCGTTCACCCCGACGACGATGCAGACGAACTCGGGCTGCATCGTCGTCAGCGCGCGCTGCAACGCGATCACTGCCTCACGGGAGTTGCGCCCGGGATACCCGCGATTGACGGTCACCCACGCCGCGTCCTGCTCGCTTCGCAGCCGGGCTTCGAGCACTGCCGGGTAGCTGGCGTCGGGAGCCGTCGCGCCGAGCCCGAACGTGAACGAATCGCCGACGCACACGACGACGCGCGCTCCATCCGGGACCGCGGTGGCAGGAACCGGCGCGACCAGGAGCGAGGCCGCGAACGCGAGAACCTGCAGCGCGAGCTCGAGCCCGACGAGCGCGACCACGAGCGCCAGGCCGACGCGTGGCCAGAGCCGGCGACCCGGTCGGGTACGCCCGCCCGGCTCCCTCTCATGCACGCCAGTCACGTCGGACCGTCATGTTGATCGCGTCCGGTCGACGTCCACACACCACGTCAGCTCGTCGGCGCGAGGTCGCCGCGGTGCTGTTCGAGCGCTTCGCGAACGAGCGGCCGCATGCCGTCACCACCCGCGTCGAGGACCTCGAGGATCTGCCGTCGCATTCGGGGATCCCAGAACTTCCGCAGGTGGCCCGCGACCCCCGCGACGGCGTCCGCGTGCACGGGCTCGGCCGCGAAGAAGTCGGCGATCTGGTTCGCCATGCGCACGAGCTTCGGACCGTCCATTACTTGCCGGCCTCCTGCTGCTCCGGCCGCGGCAGCAGCGATTCCTGCTGCTTCTCGAACGAGGCGAAGCCCTGTTGCCACTCCGACTTGTCCGCGACGACCTTTTGAACCTGCACGGCCGTGACCTTGTACTCGGGGCAGTTGGTCGCCCAGTCCGAGTTGTCCGTCGTGACGACGTTGGCGCCCGACTCGGGGTGGTGGAACGTCGTGTAGACGACGCCCGGCTGCATGCGCTCCGTGAGCACCGCGCGCATGGTCGTCTCACCCTGCCGGCTCGTCATCGCGACGAGATCGCCGTGGTTGATGCCGCGGTGCTCCGCGTCGTGCGGATGCAGCTCGAGCACGTCGGCGTCGTGCCAGACCTTGTTCTCCGTGCGGCGGGTCTGCGCGCCGACGTTGTACTGACTCAGGATGCGCCCCGTCGTGAGGATGAGCGGGAACTTACGCGTCGTGCGCTCCGGCGTCGCTACGTACTGGGTGACGAAGAACCGGCCCTTGCCGCGCACGAACTCCTTCTCGTGCATGTACGGCGTGCCCTCGGGCGCCTGATCGTTGCACGGCCATTGCACGCTGCCGAGCTCGTCGATCTTCTCGTAGGTCACGCCGGTGAACGTCGGCGTGAGCGCCGCGATCTCCTGCATGATCTCGCTCGGGTGCGAGTACTTCATCTCGTAGCCGAGCGCCGCGCTGAGCTTGACCGTGACCTGCCAGTCGGCGAGGCCGGCGAGCGGCGGCATGACCTTGCGCACACGCGAGATGCGGCGCTCGGCGTTGGTGAACGTGCCGTCCTTCTCGAGGAACGAGCTGCCCGGCAGGATGACGTGCGCGTACTTCGCCGTCTCGTTCATGAAGATGTCCTGCACGATGAGCAGCTCGAGCGACTCGAGCGCCTTGAGCACGTGCTTGGTGTCGGGATCGCTCTGCGCGATGTCCTCACCCTGGACGTAGAGCCCCTTGAACGAGCCGTCGAGCGCGGCGTCGAACATGTTGGGGATGCGCAGGCCCGGTTCCGGCTCGAGCGCAACACCCCAGAGCTTCTCGAACATGGCGCGCACGTCGGGATCGCTGACGTGGCGGTAGCCCGGCAGCTCGTGCGGGAAGCTGCCCATGTCACAACTGCCCTGCACGTTGTTCTGGCCGCGCAGCGGGTTCACCCCGACGCCGGGCCGGCCGATGTTGCCAGTCACCATCGCGAGGTTGGCGATCGTCATGACCGCCGTGCTGCCCTGGCTGTGCTCGGTGACGCCGAGACCGTAGTAGATCGCGCCATTGGGCGCCTTCGCGAACAGCCGCGCCGCGCCGCGGATCTGATCCGCCGGCACCCCGGTGTCCGCTTCGAGCGTCTCGGGCGAGTTCTTGTCGTCGCTGATGAACGCCTTCCACTTCTCGAACTCGGCCGGATCGCAGCGCTCCGCGATGTAGTCGTCGGCGGCGAGGCCCTCGGTCACGACGACGTGCGCGAGCGCGTTCATCACGGCGACGTTGGTGCCCGGTCGCAGCTGCAGGTGGTAGTCCGCCTCGACGTGCGGCGTCCGCACGAGGTCGATCCGGCGCGGATCGATGATGATCAGGCCCGCTCCCTCGCGCAGTCGCTGCTTCATGCGCGACGCGAACACCGGGTGACCGTCCGTCGGGTTGGCGCCGATCACGATCACGCAGTCCGTGTGGTCGACGCTGTCGAAATCCTGCGTGCCCGCCGACTCGCCGAGCGTCTGCTTGAGGCCGTAGCCCGTCGGCGAGTGGCACACGCGGGCGCAGGTGTCGACGTTGTTGTTGCCGAACGCGGCGCGCACGAGCTTCTGCACGAGGTAGGTCTCCTCGTTCGTGCAACGCGAACTCGTGATGCCGCCGACCGAGCCGCGGCCGTACTTCGCCTGGATGCGCTTGACCTCCCGGGCAGTGTGTGCGAACGCCTCCTCCCACGTCACCTCGCGCCACGGGTCGGTGATCTTCTCGCGGATCATCGGCGCCTTCACGCGGTCGGGATGCGTCGCGTAGCCCCAGGCGAAACGACCCTTCACGCAGCTGTGCCCGTGATTGGCCTTGCCGTCCTTGTGCGGCACCATGCGCACGACCTCGTTGCCCTTCATCTCGGCGCGGAACGAGCACCCCACGCCGCAGTAGGCACACGTCGTCGTCACGGCGTGGTCGGGCTGACCCGCGTCCTCGAGCGAGTTCTCCATGAGCGTCGCCGTCGGACACGCCTGCACGCACGCGCCGCACGACACGCACTCGCTGTCGATGAAGTTCGTCGGCCCGGCCGCGATCTTGGACTCGAACCCGCGGCCCTCGACCGTGAGCGCGAACGTCCCCTGGATCTCGTCGCATGCCCGCACGCAGCGCGAACAGACGATGCACTTGGTCGCGTCGAACGTGAAGTACGGGTTGCTGCGGTCCTTCTCCTGGTCGAGGTGGTTCGCCCCGTCGTAGCCGTAGCGCACCTCGCGCAGCCCGACCGCGCCGGCCATGTCCTGCAGCTCGCAGTTGCCGTTCGCGGTGCACGTCAGGCAGTCGAGCGGGTGGTCGCTGATGTAGAGCTCCATCACCCCACGCCGCAGGTCGGCGAGCTTGTCGTTCTGGGTCGTGACCTTCATCCCGTCCGCGCACGGCGTCGTGCACGACGCCGGGTAGCCGCGCCGCCCCTCGATCTCGACGACGCAGAGCCGGCAGCTGCCGAAGCTCTCGAGGCTGTCGGTCGCGCACAGCTTGGGCACCTTGACTCCGGCTTCGACCGCCGCCCGCATGACGGACGTGCCGGCGGGCACGACCACCGGCTTGCCGTCGATGTGAACGGTGACCTGTTCTGTGGCCTTGCTGGCCGGAGTGCCGTGATCGAGGACCTTGTTGGAGTACATGATGCGTCCCGCCCGAGCGAAAGCGCGGGCGTCCTATAGTGCATCCACGACCGGCTTTGGCGTCAAGTCGCGACGGCGAACAGCGCCGCGATCTCGGCTGGCAGCAGCTCCGACAGCTTGTGCAAGGCCCGGCGATACCGGGCTGCGACGGTGTTCGCGGTCAGCCCCGTGACGGCCGCGATCTGGGCGTGCGCGTGGCGCTCGATGCCACGCATCACGACGACCTGCCGGTCCAACTCGTCGAGCCGGTCGATCGCGGCCCGGACGATGTCGTCCGTCTCGCGGCGGACCGCCCGCGTCACGGCCCCGCTCTGGTCGCCCGGCAGCCGAGCGAGCATGCCGACGGACGAGCCGTGCGCGCGCGGCTTGCCGGCGATGTACTTCCGCACGAGGTCATTGCAGCGATAGGTCAGCGTGCGGGCGAGGAACGCCACCAGGATGCCAGGTTCGAGTTCGGCAGGTTCGAGTTCGGCCGATCGGAATGCGCCCGATGCGCAACGTTCGCCGGCGCTCCCGGGTCGCCGCCCGAGCTCGGGCAGCCGCGGCAACGCGATCGCCCAGACCTCCTGCACGAGGTCCTCGGGTTCGATCACCCGCCGCAGCGCGGGCCCGATCCGCAACCGCGCCTGCGCGAGCAGCAGCGGCGACAGCCGTGCGATCAGGATCTCGAGGCTCGCGGCGTCGCCCCCGACGACGGCGCGCTGGACGTGCGCCCGCGTGTCGAGCTCCTCGGGCGGGATCATCGTCATCACCGTAGCCCGAAACGCTCCCGTTCGGCCGCGGTGAAATCGCGCAGCTGCAGCGCCGCGACGATGCGCAGGGGCTGCACCGGATACCGGCGCAGCTCGCCGTCCGACGTCTTGATCAGGACCCACTCGCCGTCCGCCGAGAGGTCGAACCAGCTGATGCTCGCACGGTCGAAGTCGAAGCGCTGCACGAGCTCACCGGCGCGCGACCAGACGCAGACGCGCCGGCCATCGAGCTTCTTCGCGAAGCCCCGTGACGCCCAGCCCGTCGCGAACAGCGCGCCGTCCGCCGAGAAGCGAACGTGGTTCAGTGGCCGATCATGGCCGCGCAGCGGCTCGCCGAACTGCCGCGTCTCCGGGTCGTAGACGACGAGGCCGCCGGCCGGGTCGGGCAACACGACGTAGTCGCCGCCCGGCGCGATACCGCCACGCCCCCACGGCCCCCCTGGAAGCTCGTGCCGCGCCCCGTCACGCAGATCGACCAGCCAGGCCTCGCCGTCGCCGCCGACCTGCTGCCGCAGTCCGACGTGCTGCCGACAGAGCAGCACGAACGGGCCACCGACCCCGGCCGGGACGCCGAGCGACCACGGGTCGTCACTCTGCCCACCCGCCGTTCTTCCGACGAGTTCGCCGGCCGGCGAGCGGATCTGACTCGACGTCGTGTGCGCGTAGAGCACGTTCTCGCTCGCCGAACTCAGCGCGACGCTGACCGCATGCTCCCCGATCGCAGCCGGCGCCGGGCGTAGCTCACCGGACTCGCGGTCGCAGAACTCGACCCCGTGGCGCGAGAGTGCGAGGGTGCGGCCGTCCGCAGAGAACGACAGCTCGAGCACCTCACGGCCCGCACCTGCGATCCGGTGCTCGACCGACCCGTCGAGGGCCCGAACGAGGCGAACTTCCCCGTCGTCAGCACCGATCGCGCAGACCGCGCCGTCCGGACTCCAGGTCGCGACTTCGAACTGCGCGCCCGCGCGCGGATCGACTTCCCAGAGGACCGCGGCCGTCGCGAGGTCGACGCAGAGAGCGTCGCCGTCACGGAAGGTCACCACCCGCCGGCCATCCGGGTGCAGCGCGTCGAACGTATGATCGGTCACCCCCGTCACCGCCGGCAACAACGGGGCGCCGAACAGCTCGAACGTGCGCACGCGGCCGGTCGGGTCGATGACCGCCGCGACCGCGCCCTGCTGCGCGAAATCCGCAGCGACGATGCCACCGCCGATCGGCGGGACGTCGCGGAACTCGCCGGTCGGCAGGGACCACACCCGACACGAGCCATCGGCGAACGCCGCGACCGCGGTCGTCTCGTAGAACGTCGTGCGCGTCGTGCTCGTGAACGACGCCTGCGCGGCGATCTGGCGCCCCATGTCGAGCTGCACGATCTCGCGCGGCGGCATGACGAATTCACGCAGCCGCTCCAGGCTGCCCGCATCGACGAGCACGGCGGCCGTGTCGCTCCAGCACACCAGGCCGCCCGCGTGCGTGAGCATGTGGGCCCCGGCGGTCCGCGGCCCGACCGTCGGCTCGTCGTCCGTGCGCGCCTCGTACCGCCGGAGTTCGTCGGCCGCACGCACGAACACCTCGCCGGACCTCCCGAGATGGAGCTCCGGCAGGCGCTTCGTGCCAGGCTCGACGAGCCGACGCGATTCGAGCACGACGCCGCGACCGCCCTGCAAGCGCCGGAACTCACCGTCACGACTCACGACCTCGAGGTCCGGCCAGCGGCCGGCGCGCTCGGGGCCGAAGAAGCGCACGATCGCGACGCCCTGGCCCGCACCGTCGAGTTCGAACGCGGGACCTGCCGTCGCTGCGGCGAGCTCGAACACCCGCACCGTGCCGCCGCGCGGCGCGGCGATCTGTGGTGCGCTGTCGCCGGTCGCGACCCAGCCGGCCTCGAAGTCGACCGCGGTGAGCCGGCCGCGATGGCCACCGAGCTCGGCGAGCTGCGCACCCGTCGCACCATCGTGCAGCGTGACGGTCAACGGTCCGTCCGCGACCGTGCCGTCGACGTAGCGGTTGAGGTCGTTGCCCGGCGCGAGCACGAAGTGCGCGCCGTCGTCCGACCACCACAGCCGGCTCGACGACGCACCGGGGCACGGCAGCCGCGCGATCTCCGCGTTCGTCCGGCGATCGAACAGCACGACCTCGTCGCCGTTGCCGATGGCGACGCGCTGCCCGCCCGGCTCGAGCCGCACCCAGCTCGCCGCGTCGACGCCCGGCACGAACGGCCGCGGCTGCCAGCGTTCGAGAGCTGCGCGCAGCGTGCTGCGCGTCAGATGATGATCGAGCCGTCGCCGACTCGCCCGCGCGAGCAGCAGCGCGAGCTCCGGGTCCTCGCCGAGCTGCGACCGCGCCATGCCGACGAGGTGCAGGCCCTCGGCCCGTTCGCGGGCAGCGCGTTCGCGGACGAGTGCGCTGGCGGCGGTGGCGCGCGAGTCCTCCGTCGCGCGCAGCGCGTCGCCGAGCCGGGCGCTCTGCATCGCGAAGAACACCGCCGACGCCGTGAGCGTGACGAACAGCAGCGCGGCGAGCCCGGCCACGACCGGATTACGCTGCGCCCAGCGCAGCGTGCGCCCGGGCCAACCGACCGGGCGGGCCGCAATCGGCTCGCGCAGCCGCACGGCGCGCAGGTCCTCGGCGAACGCGAGCGCGGTCGCGTACCGCCGCGTCCGGTCCTTCGCGAGCGCACACTGCAACGCGACGTCGAGGTCCTTCGGCAGGCCCGGGAGCACACGGCGCAGCGCGCGCGGCTCGCCCTGGAGAATGTGCTGGTAGAGCCGTTCGCGCGTCGGCGCCTCGAACGGGTGCGCGAGCGTCAGCACCTCGTAGAAGGTCACCGCGAGCGAGAAGACGTCGGAGCGCGCGTCGACCCGCCCCTCGCGCGCCGTCAGCTGTTCCGGCGACATGTAGGCCGGTGTGCCGAGCGCGACCTCGCCCGTCAGCGAACCGTCGGGGTGATCGTCGAACGACGCGAGGCCGAAGTCGAGGATCCGCGGCGTGCCGTCCGCGGCGAGCATCAGGTTGCTCGGCTTGACGTCGCGGTGGACGAGCCCCTTCTCGTGCGCCCGGTGCAGCGACCGCAGGACGGCCTCGAACGCCGCGAGCAACTCGCGCACACGCTCCGCCGCCGCCAGGGCCGACGGTGCGTTGCCAGCCCGCCGCTCCCGTTCGATCCGATCCGCGAAGCTCTCGCCCTCGACCAGCTGCATCGCGATGAACGCGACCCCGTCCTCCTCGCCGGCATCGTAGACGGTGCAGATGCCCGGATCGTCGAGCCGGGAAGCGGCCTGCGCCTCGCGCAGCAGCCGCTGCCGCGCCACGGTCGCCGAGTATGCGCCCGGCAGAACCTTGAGCGCGACGCGTCGATCGAGACGTTCGTCGACCGCGAGATAGACGATCCCCTGGCCGCCCCGTCCGAGCTCACGCTCGATGCGGTAGCCGCCGAGCCGTTCGCCCGCGACCTCGTCGGATCGCGCCGCGGGCCTGGCAGCGGCCTCGCGGTCGCGCTCGAGCCGGTCGTACTCCGCGGCCACGACCGCGGCGAAACCGGGGAACAGAGCCTCGTAGGCGCTGCGATCGCGAACCGTGCCGGCTTCGGCGTCGGCGAAGTAACGGGCCAGGAACGCCGCGACCACGAGCGGCGCGTCGGGAGTGTCGTAGGTCGTCATCGAGTCACCTCGACCGGCCAGTGGGTCGGCGGGCCGAGGTATGACGCCGATCGCGAGAAAACGCGATCGTCAGCCTACCCGGGGACCGGCACGGCCCGCCCCCGGGAGTCCGAGACTACTGCCCGATCGAGGCCTTGCCGGCCTCGGACACCACGATGCCGATCGAGTTGACCGCGTCGAGCACCGCCCACTGGTGGTAGATGTCGAAGCCGAGGAACGTCATCGAGGTCGGCACGGCGTAGGTCGCCGACGCGGTGCCGGCAGCCGACGTGAACATCAGCTGCGTGAAGTCCGGCGCCGCGTAGATGTCGCAGCCCGGCGCGCCCGGGATCGGCGCCGGCAGCGCCGTGCCCTGGTAGACCGTGTCCGAGAACCCGGTCAGCGAGAACGTCGCGGCCGAGGCCGCGGCGTCGGCGAGCGTGACGTCGTAGCTCGTGCCCATCACCGGCAACCCGACGTTGCCGAGCGACGGCGCCGCGAAGCCACCGTTGCTGCAGCTGACGCGCCACGACGGCCGCTGCACGAGGCTCGATTGGTTCCACGAGCCCGTCACCGCGGTGCGGTAGTAGCCCGTGCCGGTCGCGCCGGAGCTCAGGTTCGAGATGATGCCACCAGGCGAGTTCTCGTAGCCGATGTAGAACGTGCCGTTCACGGCGACCGGCGGGTTGAACGTCGCGGTGTAGAACCCGGGCGTCGAGCCGACGGTGATCGTCGTCGTCGCCAGCGGCGTCGTGCTCGGACCGTTGCCGCTCGGCAGGTAGATGTGGGCCGGACGGTTGAGCGTGCCGGAGTTGGAGTAGGTGTAGATGTCGAAGCTCTGCACCTGCGCGCTGCCGAGGCCGCTCACGACGAAGCAGTACTCATAGGTGTTCGTGTTGTTCGTGAGCGAACCACCGTTCTCGTTGAGTCCGGCGCAATAGGGCTCCACGACCGAACCGGGGCAGCCCTGACCGTACTTGTCGAACGTCGCGAACACCGGGTCACGCGAGCTCGAGACGAACAGACCGTAGTCGGCATCGACGGCCGCCGTCTCGACGTGGTTGTCGACGACGATGGCGGTCGCGAGGACCTCGACGGTCCAGTTGCCGGGCGCCGGATCCTGCACGAAGACGCACTCGATCGGGTTGGTGTTGTCCTCACTGCCGCCGGCGACCGACCAGTTGCCCTGCTCGAGACCGTTGTTGCCCCAGTAGACCGTGTTGTTCGGCGACGTGACGCGCAGCGACATGTTGTTGACGAGCTGGCTCTGCGCCGACGGGTTGCCGGCGACCTCGGCGTAGTGCAGCACGGCCTGGAAGCTGTTCTCACCCGCCGGCACGACGATCGTGTACGAGGTGCTCTGCCCCTGCGTCAGGACGTCCGTCTCGTCGACGATCAGCGTCTTCATGCGGTTGTCCCAGAGCTTGCGCAGGTTGGGGAAGCCCCAGCCCACGTGCTCGCGACGGTTGTCCGTGCTGGCCGCATTGAACGCGTACTGCGCGGCGCTTCCGACCTGCATGCACTTCAGCGTCGTGAAGTGCGGCCGGTTCTGGTGCGTCGTGCCACCCGGGACGCGCAGCGGATTGCCGAACGGGTTCACGCCCGGGCTGCCGCTGTCGTCGGCGAACATCTCGATCGCGAGGGCATTGTGGCCGGCCACGATCGGCGTCGCGCCCGAGGTGCCGCCGAAGCTCGTGGTGTAGCCACCGCCGCTGCTGGTCGTGCCGATCTGATCGTAGTAGGCGGCGAGCGTCGGCTTGATGCGGCCGTCCTGGGCCGGGCCGGTGCTGCCGCTGTTGCTCCAGCTGTCGTCGAGCGGATCGGCGTTGTTGCCGTGGCGCACGCCGCCGATCGAGAAGATGTTCTTCGCCCAGGCCTGCGGCCGCGAGTCCTGGTTGCCCGCGTTGCTCTGGCTCTGCGTCCACGCGATGTCGTGGTCGAAGATGATGTCGTCCGTCTCGGCCGAGACCGAGGTGTAGAAGAACGTGCGGCCACCACCCCATGACGCGGTCGTGTGACTCACGTCGTGCACGTTGATGAGGTCGCTGCACACCTGCCAGCGCGACGTCGTGACCGAGCTGTAGTTGGTGTAGAACTTGCCCGCGTCGGGCGCGAAGCCGCGGAACTGCGGGTTGCCCGTGCCGTTGCCGAAGACGATGCCGGCCGTGTTCGTGCCGTGGCCCGAGTTCGCACCGCCGCTGTTGACGTTGATGACCGGCCCCGAGTAGGCCGGGTGATTGACGTCGATGCCTTCGTAGATGTGCAGGTTGATCGTGGCACCCGTGTAGCCGGCCTGCGACTCGACGTGGTTGGCGCCACCCTGGATGCGGGCGTTGTCGACGTCGATCTCGTCCGGCGTCCAGGCATCGATCCAGAGCACCTCGTCGAGGTGCGCCGTCGCCACGAGCTGATCCTGCGTCAGCGTCGCCGAGAACAGCAGGCTGCCGAAGTGCTCGTCCTCGACCACGCCACCGAGTGCTCGGATGTTGGCCGCGAGCGCCGGCTTGTCGTTGTGCTTGTCGACGACGACCATGTTGTAGCGCGCGCGCTCGACGTCACCGTTCTGCATGGCGGTGATGAGCGCCGGATCGAGGCGGAACGCCGCGTGGTAGCGACCGACCCAGCGCACGGTCGGCAGCGACCGGACGGCATCGGCGTTCGGTTCGCCCATGCGAACGACGTAGGCGTTGTCCGGCAGGTAGCCGTGGACCTGACCACCGGCCTGGTCGATGCCGTCGCGACCGACCTGCGTCGGCGTGCCGGCGAACTGGACGATGAAGAGGCGCTCGTCACCGCGGCTCTGCAGCGTCGCCGGCATGGCGGGCTCGCCGGCGAGCGGATCGAAGGACTCGTAGCGCAGCCGGATGCGTGACGATTCGTCCTGGGCCTGAGCCGAGACGGAGAAGCCGATGGCGCACGCGAGGACGGCGCCCAGGGAGGAGAGTTGGTGCATGAAAGCCTGAAGGATGGGCAAGCGAGGGCAGACGCGCAGGAGTCTACCGTCTCCGCGCCGCGCATGGGATCGCTACCACCCGCAGCAGGGCTGACGTTCGCACCGGCGAAAGGTAGGCTGCGCGGGCCGCGACCGCAGCCCGATTGCCGCGACGTCATGTCCTCGTTCCTCCGACGCCCACTCTCGCACCTCGGCCTCGCCGCGCTCCTTGCCGCGGCGCCGGTAGCATCGCAGGAACGGCCGCGCATCGGCCTCGTGCTGAGCGGCGGCGGCGCGCGCGGCGCCGCGCACGCCGGTGTCCTGCAGGTCATGGAAGAACTCCGCGTACCCGTCGACTGCGTCGTCGGCACGAGCATGGGGTCGATCGTCGGCGGCCTCTACGCCTACGGCTACTCGCCGCGCGAACTCGAGCGGATGCTCACGCGCGAGGGCAGCGACCGCGACTGGGACTACCTGCTGAGCGACGGCGACGGGCGCAAGGCGCTCGACTACCGCCGCAAGGAGGAGTCGCGCGGCATCGTCGGCGCCAACCGCTTCGGCGTCGACGGCTGGAAGATCGGGCTGCCGAAGGGCTGGATCCAGGGCCAGAACCTCGAGACCGAGCTGCGCTTTCTCACCACTGCGGCCCACGACCTCGACACCTTCGACGAACTGCCGCTGCCGTTCCGCTGCGTCGCGGTTGCGCTCGGCACGGGCGCCCAGGTCGTGCTCGGTGACGGCAACCTGGCCATGGCGATGCGCGCGAGCATGTCGGTGCCGGGCGTGTTCGCCCCCGCGCGAATCGGCGGCCGCGAACTGCTGGACGGCGGCCTCACGAACAACGTCCCGATCGAAGTCGCGCGCGCGCTCGGCTGCGACGTCGTGATCGCCGTCGACATCGGCGCGCCGCTGGCCGACGAGGACGCGGTCGCCGACCTGGTCGACGTCACGACGCAGATGTTCGCGATCCTCACGCAGCAGAACGTGGACCGCAGCCTCGCGAGCCTGACCGACCGCGACCTTCTGATCCAACCCGAGCTGGGCGACATCACCGCGACACAGTTCGCCCGCGCCGCCGAGTTGATCGCCCTCGGCAAGGCCGCGGCGGCGGCGGCTGCCGCCGATCTGCGGCGCTTCGCGGTCAGCGAGGCGGAATACGCGCGATTCCTGCAGCGCCAGCGCCGCACCGACCGGGCGCTGCCACGCATTCGCGAGATCCTGCTCGACAACCGGAGCAGCATCCCCGACCCGGTGCTGCGCGCGCGGCTCGGCGTCGAGCCGGGGCAACCAGTCGAGGAGACTCGGCTCCGCGCCGGTATCGCCACGCTCTACGGCACCGACGACGTGCAGCGCATCGGGTTCGCGTTCGAGAACGTCGCGGGCGGTGAAGCCGATCTCGTCGTGCGCCCGGAGGACAAGGAGTGGGGCGTCGACACGCTCGCGGTCGGGCTCCAGCTGCAGTCGAACTTCCAGGACGCGTCGAGCTATCAGATCCAGGCGTTGCACACGGCGAAACACCTCAACGCCCTCGGCGCGGAGTTTCGCACGTCGCTCGGGATCGGGCTGCAGTCGCGCGTGGAGTTCGAGTTCTACCAGCCGCTCTTCGCGGACCGGACACTGTTCGTCGCGCCGACCGTGGCCGCGATCGAAGCCTCCGCCGATGCCTACGCCGGCAGCGAGAAGCTCGGCGAGACGACGTTCGAGTACCTCGCGGGTGGGCTCGACATCGGCACGCAGATCAACTCGTGCGCCGAGCTCCGCGTCGGCTGGCGCCGGGCCCACGGCCGCATCGACGTCGGCCTCAACATCGCGGGAACCGCGATCCCGACGATCGAGTTCGACGACAGCGTGTTCCGCGCCGAGCTCGTCGTCGACACGCTCGACCGGGGCCTGTTCCCGAGCGACGGCACGCTCGCGTCCCTCGCCTACAGTACCGGGTTCGAAAGCCTGGGCGGCAACGCGGACTACCAGGCGATCGCGTTGACCTGGCTCCAGGCCGCGACCTGGACCGACTTCACGCTGACCGGGATCGCCGCCTACGACACGACGCTGAGCGAAACCCGGCCCGGCTACGCGCGGTCGGCGATCGGCGGCTTCCTGCAGCTGTCCGGCCTGCCGGCGGGCTCGATCTCGGGCCAGCACGTCGCGTTCGGCACCGTGATGGCCCGGCATCGCATCTACGAGGGCATCGCCCCGATCTTCGTCGGCGCCTCGATCGAGCTCGGCGGCGCCTGGGCGCAGCGCGACGACCAGTTCGAGGACATGCTCGTCGGCGGCAGCGGCTTCGTCGCCGTCGACCTCAACATCGCGCCGCTGCACGTCGGCATCGGCGCAGTCGAAGGCGGCGAACTCAACGGCTTCCTGTTCCTCGGCCCGATCCGCTGAGCCCGTACGGAACCAGGTTCATGCTGCCGGCCGCGAGCGGTTTACCTCGCTGAGCCCGTACGGAACCAGGTTCATGCTGCCGGCCGCGAGCGGTTTACCTCGCGGGTAGCGTTCCGGCGGCCGGCAGCATGAACCTGGTTCCGTACGGGTGCTGGTTCCGTACGGGTCCCTACCGTCGGAAGTCTTCGCCGAAGTGCTCGAGGGCGCTCAGGACGGGCAGCGGGGTGAGCCCGCCCATTGCGCACAGCGAGGCGTCCTTCATCGTCGTGCAGAGGTCCTGCAGCAGTTCGGTGTTCTGGTCGCGGTCGACGTTCTGGACGATGCGGTCGATGACCTCGGCGCCGCGCGTGCTGCCGATGCGACACGGGGTGCACTTGCCGCATGATTCGAGCGCGCAGAACTCCATCGCGTAGCGCGCCATCGCGGCCATGTCGACGGTGTCGTCGAAGACGACGATACCGCCGTGACCGAGCAGGCCGCCGGCCGCGGTCAGCGCCTCGTAGTCGAGCGCCGTGTCGAACTTCTCCGGGGGCAGGTAGGCGCCGAGCGGGCCGCCGACCTGGATCGTGCGGATCGGCCGGCCGCTCGCGGTGCCGCCGCCGAGATCCTCGATGAGCTCACGGAGCGTGATGCCGAACGGCACCTCGACGAGCCCGCCCTGCTTGATGTTGCCGGCGAGCTGCACCGGCAGCGTGCCCGTGCTGCGACCGACGCCGTGCGCCGCGTAGGCCGCACCGCCGTGCTCGACGATCCACGGCACGGCCGCGAGCGTCATCACGTTGTTCACGACCGTCGGCTTGCCCCAGAGCCCCTCGTGCGCGGGCAACGGCGGCTTCTGCCGCACGATGCCGCGCTTGCCCTCGAGGCTCTCGAGCATCGCGGTCTCCTCGCCGCAGACGTAGCTGCCCGCGCCGAGCCGCAGAACGATCTCGAAGCGCTTGCCGCTGCCGAGCACGTCGTCGCCGATCCAGCCACGTTCGCGCGCCGTCGCGATCGCCGCCTCGAGCACCTCGAGCGCGTCCGGATACTCCGACCGCAGGTAGATCCAGCCCTCGGTCGCGCCCGTGGCGAGCCCCGTGATCGCCATGCCCTCGAGCAGGAGGAACGGATCGCCCTCCATGATCATGCGGTCGCTGAACGTGCCCGAGTCACCCTCGTCGGCGTTGCACGCCACGTACTTCGGTTCGCCCGCCGCCTCGAGCACGGTGCGCCACTTGATGCCGGCGGGGAACCCGGCGCCGCCGCGACCGCGCAGCCCCGACTCGACGACGGTCTCGACGATCTCGGCCGGCGACATCGCCAGCGCCTTCTTCAGGCCCGCGATGCCGCCGTGCGCGACGTAGGCGTCCGCATCGAGCGGGTCCGTCACGCCGACGCGCGCGAACGTGAGCCGGGTCTGTCGCCGCAGCCACGGCAGTTCTTCCGTGCGTCCGAGTCGCAGCGCGTGCTCACCGCCCGCCAGCAGCCCGGCATCGACCAGCCCGGCAACGTCGTCGACGGTGACCGGCCCGTAGGCCACGCGGCCGACCTTGGTCTCGACCTCGACGAGCGGTTCGAGCCACAGCATGCCGCGCGAGCCGTTCCGCACGATCTGCGCGGCGTCACCGGCCGCTTGGGCGATCGCCTGCGCCACCTCGTCCGCGCCGATCGACTTCGCCGCGCTGTCCCGCGGCACGTAGACCCGAACGGCACTCACGACGCCGCTCCGTCGCCGCCGAGCGCGTGCACGAGCGCGTCGAGACGCGCCTCGGTCAAGCGGCCGATCACCCGCCCGTCGAGCTGGGCCGACGGCGAGAGCGCGCAGTTGCCGAGGCAGTAGGCCGGCTCCACCGTGAGGCTGCCGTCGGCAGCCGTGCCGTGCATCGCGATCCCGTGGTGCTTCTCGAGCCGCCCGACGAGGCGGTCACATCCCATCGCCTGGCACGCTTCCGCGCGACAGACCTTGAGCACGTGGCGGCCGGGGGGCGCCTGCCGGAAGTCGTGGTAGTAGGTGAGGACGCCGTGGACATCGGCGCGCGACAGGTTGAGCGCGTCGGCGATGCGCGTCACGGCCTCGGCCGGCACGAAGCCGAGCGCGTTCTGGATGCCGTGCAGGATCGGCAGGGTCGCGCCGCGCTCGTTGCGCAGTTGCTCGATGACCTCGTCGATCGCGGCCAGCTGTTCCGGCGTCGCCGCCTCGGTGGAAGCAGGGGAAGACATGGGGGCGGTATTTGTAGCAATCCGAGCGTGACGGAGCGAGGAATGGCACACTGCTGCCGATGCAGGCCCGCGACATCCGGCGTGAACGACACGACGAACGCCGCCGCGAACGCGACGCGCGCGAGGCCGCGGGCCGGAATCGCCCGGAGCGCAGCCGTCGCCGGCGCCGCTGGCGCAAGTTCTGGAACGGCGTCCTGCATACGGCCGGCCCGCTGCTCACCCGCGTGCTCGCGTGGACCTGGCGCGTCGAACGCCAGGGTGAGCCCGGCATGGCAGTCGCCTACGGCGATCGTCCGTTCGTCCTCGCGCTGTGGCACGGCCGCCTCGTGCCGCCGCTGCCGATCAAGGGCCACGCCCACCGCGGCCTCGGCATCCTCGTGTCCCCGAGCGACGACGGCAAACTCGCCGGCATCGCGCTGCGTTCGTTCGGCTACCGCGTCATCCTGGGCTCGGCGAGCCGCGGCGGCGCCAGCGCCCTGCGCGAGATGTCGGAAGCGCTGCAGGAGGGCACGCCCGTGATCATCACGCCGGACGGCCCCCGCGGCCCGCGGCACGCGATGAACAGCGGCCCGGCCTGGCTCGCGCGCGGGAGCCAGGTGCCGATGCTCGGCCTCGGTATCGCGGTGAACCGATGCTGGCGGCTGAAGAGCTGGGACCGCCTCGTCGTCCCCAAGCCGTTCGCGAAGATCGTGCTGCGCTTCACCGACCCGGTGCAGGTCGCCGCCGACACGACGGACCTGCAACTCGAAGAACTGGCCGGGACGCTGGGTCGCGACCTGCTCGCCGCCGAACGCAGCGGCTTCGAGACGCTCGGCATCGCGGACGACCACGACGCCTGAGGCGCAGTCCTAGCCCTTGTTCGGGTCGCTCTTCTTGGCGTCACCCTTCTTCTTGTCGTCGTCGCCCTTGCCCTGGTCGCCCGCGCCCTTCTTGGACTCGACGACGATCCACGCCTTCGCGATCTTCGGCGGGTTCTTGATGTTCTGCCACGGCTCACGCTGACCCGTGCCACGCTTCTCCATGGCCGCGAGCGTCGCCATGTACTCCTTCGCGTTCAGGACCTTGCCGTAGACCGTGTGGCGGTCGTTGAGGTGCGGCGTCGGCACGAACGTGAGGAAGAACTGCGAACCGTCCGTGTTCGGCGCCCCGGCGTTCGCGGCACTCAGGATGCCGGGACCGTCGTGGCGGCGGTTCGGCGCGAACTCGTGGGTCAGCGTGTAGCCCGGCCGGCCGCGCGTGTTGTTGGTCGGGCAGCCGCCCTGCGCCATGAAGCCACGGATCGTGCGCGGGAATTTCAGGCCGTCGAAGTAGCCCGCGCGCGTTAGGTAGATCGTGCTCGTGACGTGGCGCGGCGCCTCGGTCGGGAACAGTTCGATCTTCAACAGGCCGCAGTCCGTGTCGAGCATCCAGTAGTAGGCGGACTCGGCATCGAACTCGACGCGCGGCGGCTCGGGCGCGCGCAGGCGCCAGTCCTTCGCCTTGGTGTTGACCTTCTTCTTGATGAACGAGTCGAGCGCCTTGACCGCGGGGTCGCCGGCGGTGCGCTTCGCCGCCGCCTTCTGATCGGCGGTCGGCTTCTTGTCCTTGCCGGCATCCTTGTCCTGGGCCGGCAGGGCCGTGGCGAGGGCGGCCAGCGCCGCGAGCGAGACGATCTTTGCGTGATGGGCCAGTGTCATGGGCAGGAGTTTGCGCGACCGGCTCCGGATCGTCCAGATCCGTGAATCCCACAGCCGACTTCCGGGCGAAGCCCGTGCCGTTGCCGGGTCGCGCCACCGGGCCCGGGACCTCCGTTCGTAGGGTAGACTTGCGCCCCCGCCACTCCCCATGACCGACACCGCGGCCCAGATCACGCAGCTCCTGACGCGGCTGCAGCGCGGCGAATCGACCGCCGCGGACGAGCTCATGCCGTTGCTCTACGCGGACCTGCACGCCCGCGCCCGCTCGATGATGCGGCGCGAACCGGCGAACTCGACGCTGCAGCCGACCGCCCTGCTGCACGAGGCCTGGATGCGCCTGCAGCCCGCCGCGGAGGGCATCGGCGACCGCCGACATTTCGTCCGCCTCGCCGGCCGCGTCATGCGCAACGTCCTCGTGGATCATGCCCGCCGCCGCCGCCGCCGGCCGACCGAGTCGCTGCCGGCCGAGGACGAGGTCGCGATCGCCATCGGCCCCGGGCCGGACGAGCGCATCGCCGTGCTCGACCTGCAGGCCGCGCTCGAACGCCTCGCGCAACGCGACCCCGAACTCGAGGAGATCGTCGAGCTGCGGTTCTTCGGCGGCCTCACGCTGCAGGAGACCGCCGACACGCTCGAACGGAGCCGCGCCGCGGTATTTCGGTCCTGGGAACTGGCCCGCGCGTTCCTGCTCCGGGAGTTGAGCCGTGGCAACGGTGCCGGCGAGTGACCGGCCGCCGAGTTTGGCGCGGCCGGGCCCTCGCCGAATGCGCGGAAAACGCGGGGCGCTCGGACGCTCTCTCCTGGGGAGTCCCCTGCCATGACCGCCGAGCCGCCCGTCGATCCGCCTGCTGGTGATCCCGCTTCTGGCCCGCCCGCCGACGCCGGCGCCACGGGCCCGACGCCCGACTGGGGCGAGGTTCGCGAGCTGTTCGAGCGTTGCGTGGAGCTGGCGGCGCCGGCCCGCGCGGCGGCTCTCGCGAACGCCGCGCCCGCGTTGCGCGCGGAGGTCGAGGCGCTGCTGCGCGAGATCACGGACCAGCCGGACCGGCTCGATCCGGACTCCTCGCACCGGGCGCTCGTCGCGTCGGCCGAACGCGTGCTCGCGCGGGGCCGCAAGATCGGCGGCTACCACGTGCTGGAGTTGCTCGGCCAGGGCGGCATGAGCACGGTCTACCTCGCCGAACAGGAACAACCGCGCCGCCGCGTCGCGCTCAAGCTGCTCACGGCGACCCTGTCGGACACGGGCGAGTCGCTGCAACGTTTCCGCAACGAATGCGAACTGCTCGCCCGCCTGCAGCACCCGGGCATCGCGCAGATCCACGCCGCGGGCGTGCACGAAGAAGCCACGGCGATGGGCAATCTGCGGTGGCCGTTCTTCGTGATGGAGTACGTCGAGGATGCGCGCGTCGTCGGCGACTGGGTGCGCTCGCAGGAGCTCGACGACCGCGAGATCATCGCGCTCTTCGTGACGATCTGTGCTGCGGTTCAGCACGCGCACGAACGCGGCGTCGTCCACCGCGACCTCAAGCCGCACAACGTGCTCGTCGACGGCGACGGCAACGTGAAGGTCATCGACTTCGGCATCGCGCGCAGCATCTCCGACTCGGTGCCGGAGCAGCTCACGCGCACGGGCGACGTGCTCGGCACGTTGCATTACATGAGCCCGGAGCAGATCCGCGGCGACGAGATCCTCGACACGCGCAGCGACGTGCACGCCCTCGGCGTCATGCTGTTCGAACAGCTCGCCGGGCGCCTGCCGTTCGACCTCGCTGGCCGCGGCCTGCCGGAGGTCGGCCGCATCCTCGCCGAACGCGAGGCGACCCCGCTGCGGACGGTGCGACCCGATCTCGACGTCGACCTCGAAGTCGTGTTGCAGAAGGCCCTCAGCAAGGACCCGCAGCAGCGCTACGGCTCGGCCGGCAGCCTCGGCGAGGACCTGCAGCGCCACCTCGACCACCAGCCGATCACCGCCCGCCCACCGAGCCTGCGCTATCAGCTCCGGATGTTCGCGCGGCGCCGGCGTGGGCTCGTCGCGTCGGCTCTGGCCATCGTGCTGATCTCGACGATCGGCGGCGCGTCGAGCGTCGTCTACGCGTTCCGCGCCCACGACGCCGAACGCCTGGCCGTCGAGGAATCCGCGGCGAAGGAGGACGCCCTGCAGCGCACGTTCGACATGGCGATCCATACCGTGCTCGACCTGCCGCGTCGCCTGCGCGACGTGCCGCACGCGACCGAGCTGCGCGGGACGCTGATCGCCGAGGCCGCGACGCAGCTCGAGTTCCTCGAGCACGAGCTGACGATCGACGACGATCGCCGCCGGCAGCTCGCCCGGGCCTACCTGGAGCTCGGCGGCATCCAGCGCAACAACGGCCGCGACAAGGACGCGATCGCGCGCACCGACCACAGCTACGCCCAGTGCGAGCGCCACATCGATGTGCTGCTCGCGGCGGCCCCCGACGATCCCCGCGTGCTCCACCTGCGGAAGGAGCTCGCGTTCCAACGCGGCACGACGGCCTACAACCGCACGCGCGACATGCCGACGGCCGAACGCTACTGGGATATCGCCGCGACAACCGTCGACCGCCTCGCCGAGCTGCCGCCCGTCGAAGGCCTCGACCTGCGCCTCGATCGCGCCCGGGTGAAGAACTGCCGCGCGTCGGTCGCGATCATGGTCGCCGACACCGAGGCCGAGGTCGCCCACCTGAAGGACGGCTGCGCGATCCTCACGGAGATCCGCAGCGACCACCCGGACGACCTCGACACGGCGATGGCGCTCGGCAACCTCTGTTACCGGCTCGGTCAGGCCTACTCGCGGCTGCCCGACCACGAACGCGAGCTCCAGAGCCACGCCACCGCGCTGCAGGTCCTCGAGCTCGCCGACCGACATCCCGACGACATCGTCGCGCGCCATCTGCGCGCGAAGATCCGCGGGGTCTACGGCTTCGCGCTGTGCCGCGGCCACGACCTCGAGAAGGGCGAACGGCTGCTACGGACGAGCCGCGACGAACTGATCTTCCTGCGCGACCGGGATCCGCAGAACGCGCTGGTCCAGAGCACGTTCGCGTTCGTCAGCTCGCAGCTCGCGGAGCACCTCGTTGCGCTCGGCGGTGAGGTCGAGGATGCCGAACTGGCACGCCGGCACTTCCAGGAGGCCCACGACGTGGCGACCGCGGGATTCGAGACCGCCGAGGCGCTGCTCGAACGATCGCGCACGCTGCAGAACCGCTTCGTGTCGAAGACGTGCTCGGACCTCGCCGACATCGCTGCGGCGGGCCTGCGCGGCGAGGCCATCGACTTCCCGCGCAACGCGCGCGGGCTGAAGCTGCCCGGGAAGGACGGCGCGCACGGCACGGGCCACGGCAAGAAGCGCGGTCGCTGAGCCCGGCCGGCCCCCTGACACCACGAGATCGGGCGCGCCCCGATCGGGCGCTACATGATCGCGTCTTCGCCCGTCAGCTCGCGGCCGATGATCAGGCCGTGGATGTCGTGCGTGCCCTCGTAGGTGATGACCGACTCGAGGTTGCACATGTGACGCATCATCTGGTACTCGTCCGTGATGCCGTTCGCGCCGAGGATGTCGCGACCCTGACGGCAGCACTCGAGCGCCATCCAACAGCTGTTGCGCTTGGCCATCGAGACGTGGAAGTGCTTCATCGTGCCTTCCTCCTTCATGCGGCCGAGGCGCCAGCACATGAGCTGCGCCTTGGTGATCTCGTTGGCCATCCAGACGAGCTTGTTCTGCACGAGCTGGAACCGCGCGATCGGCTTGTCGAACTGCACGCGGATCTTGCTGTAGCGACAGGCCTCGTCGAACGCCGCCTGCGCCGCGCCGACCGCGCCGAACGCGATGCCAAAGCGCGCCTGCGTGAGGCACGACAGCGGGCCCTTGAGGCCCTCGACGCCCGGCAGCATCGCCGAACTCGGCACGCGCACGTCCTCGAGCACGAGCTCGCTCGTGTCGGACGCGCGCAGCGAGAACTTGTTCTTGATCGGTCGACCCTGGAAACCCTTGGTGTCGGTCTCGACGACGAAGCCCTTGATCGTGCCCTCGCACTGCGCCCAGACGATCGCCAGGTGCGCGGAGCTGCCGTTCGTGATCCAGTACTTGCTGCCGTTGAGGACGTAGTCGTCGCCGTCCTTCACCGCCTTCGTCAGCATCCCGCCCGGGTTGCTGCCGAAGTCGGCCTCCGTGAGACCGAAGCAGCCGATGAGCTCACCCGTCGCCATCTTGGGCAGATACTTCTGCTTCTGCTCCTCCGTGCCGAACGCGTGGATCGGATACATGCAGAGCGAACCCTGCACCGACACGAACGAGCGCAGACCCGAGTCACCGCGCTCGAGCTCCTGGCAGATGAGGCCGCTCGCGACCGACGACAGCCCGGCGCAGCCGTAGCCCTCGAGGCTCGAGCCGAAGACGCCGAGCTCGCCGAGCTCGGGGATCAGCTCCTTCGGAAACGTCGCGTTGCGGTTGTGCTCCTCGATCACCGGCATGAACCGCTCCGACACCCAAGAGCGGATGGTGTCGCGCACCATGCGCTCCTCCTCGGTGAAGAGTTCGTCGACGGCGAGGTAATCGAGTGCTTTGTAGGGATCGGTCATCGGGCAGCGGAGCGGGGCCCGTTCGGAGCGGGCCGTTGGCATTGAGCCATTGGGATTTGGGGGCGAAGCAGGATAGACACTTCGTTGTGACAAGGAAAGGCGGCGCGGTCCGATGTGCGGTTTGCGGCCACGCCGCGGCGCCACCGGACCCGTTGCCGGACGCGACGCCAGGCGCCGAAGCAGACCCGGCAACGGCCCCCGCGAGCGACCCGCCGAATCGCCCGTGCGAGCGCGGCCACGGGTCGGCGCGCTCCCTGCACGGCAGCGATCCGGTCGAGCCCGGCCGCGGGCTGCCGCCGGTGGACTTCGCCAGCGGGGTAATCGATGCGACGCGCTCGGTTTTCACGATTCTGCTCGGCCAGCGATTCTTCGGCCAGCTCAAGGGCCCGGTCCGCTGGAACGTGATCGCCGTCGTGATCATCACGGCGCTGTTCTGGTTCGCGCTGCTGCCGGCGTTCGGCTCGGCCTCGAGCGCGACGAACGAACCCGCGCGCTGGGGGTTCGCGGCACTGCTGATCCTGACCCCGCCGTTGCTCGAGCTGCTCGCCGGTCCGGGCCAGAACCCGCTGCGCGATCTCACCGAGCGCATCATGCTCGGCCCCGATCTGCCGCCCCCACCGCGCGTTCGCGGGTCCGCCAGCCATCGGCTCGCCGCCGTCGTCGCGAGCCTCGTGCTGCTCCTCGTCGCGATGGCGCTCGTCACGATCCCCTACGCCGGCCTGCCGCTCGCCGTTCTGCTCGGCGCGGCGCTGCAGGCCTACGTCTGGCTCGACGCCGCCGCAGAGCGCTGCGGCTACCCGCTCGCCGAGCGGGCTCGGCTGATCTGGCACAACCGCTGGCGCGCGCTCGGCCTGGGCCTCGGGCTGCTCGCGGTCGCGGGCGTGCCGTTCCTCAACGTGCTGCTGCTCCCGAGCGTCGCCGCCGTCGCCGCGACGAGTTGCCTGATCCGGTGCGACAAGGCGCCAGAAGGACCGCCGGCGTCGCCGCCGGGGTGATCGGTTTCGCGTTTTGCGGCGGCGCGACGTAGCCTGCCCGACCCGCCATGACGCGCCAGATCCTCGTGACCAGTGCCCTGCCGTACGCGAACGGCCCGATCCACATCGGGCACCTCGTCGAGTACGTGCAGACCGACATCTACGCCCGCTTCCAGCGGCTGCGCGGCCACCGCGTCGCCTACATCTGCGCCGACGACACGCACGGCGCGGCGATCATGATCCGGGCGCAGAAGGAAGGCCGCACGCCCGAGGACTACATCGCGGAGATGGCCGAGTCGCACCAGCGGGACTTCGCCGCGTTCGAGATCTCGTTCGACCACTACGGCTCGACGAACAGCGCGGCGAACTACGAGGAGTGCAAGCGCTTCTGGGCGGCGCTGCAGCAGGCCGACATGGTCACGGCACGTGAGGTCGAGCGGCTCTACGACCCGGTGCAGCAGACGTTCCTCGCCGACCGCTTCGTGAAGGGCAAGTGCCCCAACTGCGGCGCCGAGGATCAGTACGGCGACAACTGCGAGAAGTGCGGCGCGACCTACGCGGCGACCGACCTCATCGAGCCGAGGAGCGTGCACTCGGGCGCCACTCCGGAACTGCGACCGAGCCGCCAGCTGTTCGTCAAGCTCGAGTCGGTGCAGCCGTTCCTGCAGGAGTGGACGCAGCAGGCGAACGGGCCGCTGCAGAAAGAAGTCGCCAACTACCTCGCCGGCCACTTCCTGAACAAACCGCTGCAGGACTGGGACGTGTCGCGACCGGCGCCCTACTTCGGGTTCGAGATCCCCGATGAGGCCGGCCAGTTCTGGTACGTGTGGTTCGACGCGCCGATCGGCTACGTGTCGAGCACGGCCGAGTGGTGCGCGAAGACGCAGCAGGACTTCGACGCGTGGTGGCGCAACCCCGAGTGCGAGGTCACCCACTTCCTCGGCAAAGACATCACCTACTTCCACACGCTGTTCTGGCCCGCGATGCTGAAGACGGCGGGCCTGCAGCTGCCGAAGAAGGTGCAGATCCACGGCTTCCTGCGGGTCAACGGCGAGAAGATGTCGAAGGCGCGCGGCACGTTCGTGAACGCGAGCTCCTACCTCGTGCAGGGGCTCGACCCGACGTTCATCCGCTACTACTACGCGAGCAAGCTCGGCCCGGGCATCGACGACCTCGACTTCAACACCGCGGAGTTCGTCGGCAAGTGCAACAGCGACCTCGTCGGTCGCGTCGTCAACCTCGCGAGTCGGTCGGCGAAGTTCGTGAAGAGTTCGGGTCTGTCGAGCGCATACCCGGACGACGGCGGGCTGTTCGAAGCCGCGGCAGCGCGCGGTGACGAGATCGCGGCCGCCTACGAGCGCTGTGACTTCCGTGAGGCCGTTCGTTTGACGATGACCCTGGCGGACGCGGCGAACGAGTTCGTCGAACAGAAGGCGCCCTGGACGCTCAGGAAGGATCCGGACCGCGCGCAGGAGTTGCAGGACGTGTGCACGGTCGTGCTCAACCTGTTCCGCCAGCTCGCGATCTACCTCGCGCCGGTCACGCCGCAGCTGACGAGCAAGGCAAGTCAGCTGCTCGGCGTCACCCTCGACGACTGGCAGGCGACGAAGACGCCGCAGGTCGGCGCCGCGATCGCGAAGTTCGAACACATGCTGCAGCGCGTCGACGCCGACAAGGTCGCCGCGATGTTCACCGTCGACGAGCCGCCCGCGGACGCGAACACCGCGCCGATCGGCAGCGACGAGCCGTCACCGACGCTCGCGCAGGAACCGCTCAGAGGCGAGATCACGATCGACGACTTCACGAAGGTCGATCTGCGCATCGCCGAGGTGCTCGCGGCGGCGGAAGTGCCCGAGGCGCGCAAGCTGCTGCGCCTGACGCTCGGCCTCGGCGGCGGCCAGACGCGCACCGTGTTCGCGGGCATCAAGGGCAAGTACGAGCCCGAGAAGCTCGTGGGCCGGCGCGTCGTCATGGTGGCCAACCTCGCGCCCCGCAAGATGAAGTTCGGCCTCAGCGAAGGCATGGTCGTCGCGGCCGGAACCGATGGCGAAGTGTTCCTCGTCTCGCCGGACGACGGCGCGCTGCCGGGCCAGCGGCTGCACTGATCGCGCCGCTCGTCGGCGCCCGCCGCGTTGGCCCCGCCGCGCCCACCCGCGGGCCCACCCCCGCCGGGCCCGCCCCGCAACGGGCGGCTCGCGAACGTCCCCGTCCACGAAAAACGGGGCCCGGCAGAACCGGGCCCCGCTCGCTGCGATTCGGTGGGCGCCAACTGGCGATCTTGCGATCGCCATTTCGCAGGCACTCCCGAGTCGCGACCTCGGAAGAGGTGACCTACTTCTTGGCGGCCTTCTTGCGGGTCGCCTTCTTCTTCTTCTTGGCGGCCTTCTTCTTGGTCGCCTTCTTCTTGGTGGCCTTCTTGCGCGTGGCCTTCTTCTTGGTGGCCTTCTTCTTGGTCGCCTTCTTCTTGGTGGCCTTCTTTCTGGCAGCCATAGCTCTATCCTTGTTAGGTTTTCGTTTGGGGAAAGCCGGCTGGTCACACCATGAGGCGCATACCGGTCACTCCGGCCACGCACCTGATCGACCGATCAGATCGCTGAATTCACCCGAACCTGCGATGGCACCTGGGGATAGTGTCGCGACGCCGCGCCGTATCAATATCCGAATCGCTATGATTCATTGCGATTACAGCACAAACAGCATGCATTGCATGAACTCGCGGGTTCTCGGGCCCAGGCAGTTTTTTTTTGATTTTGCTTGGTACGAATGCGCCTGAAATCGGCCTGTGAACTCTTTTCCAATCACGGTGGAACCGGGTTCGAACGCGTCGGTTCGAGCCGAATCCGGACCGCGCACAGCACGACACCTCGACGCTGCCAACAACTTCGAACACGCAGTGCAAAACCAGCGCGGCCACCGGAACCGAAGTCCCGGTGGCCGCAGTGCAACGTCAGTCGGAACGTCCGACGATCTCAGTCGAACAGCTTGTCGAGCGCGCCCTTGCTCGCTTCGCCGTAGCCGTCACCGAGATCGGGGGTCTCGTCACCGCGTGACATCGCATCGCGGTACACTTCGGCGAGCTTCTTCGCCGTTTCACCGGCGTAGAGGCGAACCATGCCGACGGTCGTGCGATCGTCGAACAGGATCGTCAGCAGAGTGCGATCGCCCACGAGCGAGAGCTGGATGTTGTCGCGCTCACCCTGGTGGAACATCGCGGTGAACTCGTCTTCACCGAGCAGCCTGGCCATCTCCTTCGTCGCCGCGAACGAACCGGCGACGAGCGCCGAGATCGTATCGATGTCGATCGTGCGGAGTTCGCCACGCTTGGTGACGAGGTGACCTTCCTTGTCGATCAGCAGCGCGCACTTGGCGCCCGACAACCGCAAGAACTCGGCGAGCAGCTTGTCGATGCGCTCGATGTCGTCCTTGTAGAACGTCAGGCGGTCGTACCGCAGCTTCTCGTTCTTCGAGAGTTTGTCGCCCATGGGTCGCCTCCTCAGCCCAGCTGGTCACCGAGGAAGAAGTAGGCCACACCGGCCGCCGCGATCAGCAGCGTGACGGTCAGACCCACCACGAGCCCCATGCTGCCACCCTTCTTCTGGGCAGCAGCCGCAGCGCGTTTGCCGCCAGCGCGGCCGCCGGCCGCGGCGCGGCGACCGGGAGCGCGACCACCGGCCTGGGCGCGACCGCCCGCTGCGGCGCGGCCACCCGCTGCCGACCGGCGACCTGCACCCTTGCGCTGGCCACCGGCACCGGCAGTCGCCTTGCGGGGCGCCCGTGCGGCCGGGGCAGCGGCAGCCGGAGCGGCCGGCGCGGCCGCGGCGGCAGCTGCGGGCGCGGCGGGTGCCGCGGCAGCCTGGCGCGCACCGCCACCAGCGGCCTTGCGCGGGTTGCGGCCATCGACCTTCTCGATGCTCTCGAGGACCATCGCGGCGAGCGTCTTGAGCGTCGGGAAGACGCCCTCGCCCGTGTAGGCCACGGCCTCGAAGGTCGGCACACCGAACTTGTTCATCGCCTTGTCCAGCTCGGCGACCGGCAGTGCATTCGGCAGGTCGCGCTTGTTGTACTGGATGACGTGCGGCAGCTCGCGGATGTCCTTGCCGTACTCCGCCAGGTTCTCGATCAGGTTCGAGTACGACTCGATGTTCTCGTCGACCTTGTCCGGATCGGAGTCGGCGACGAAGATGACGCCGTCGACACCCTGCAGCACGAGCTTGCGGGTCGAGTTGTAGTAGACCTGACCCGGCACCGTGTAGAGCTGGAACTTCGTCCGCATGCCCGCCACGTTGCCGAGGTCGAGAGGCATGAAGTCGAAGAACAGCGTGCGGTCACCGTCCGTGGAGATCGAGGTGAGCTCGCCCTTGTTCTCTTCGGGAGCCTTTTGGTGAACGATCTCGAGATTCGTGGTCTTGCCACTCATCCCGGGGCCATAGAAGACGACCTTGCAGTTGACTTCCTTGAGTGCGAAGTTGATCTGAACCATTGGTGTAGCCGTTGCGAGCTGGTGGTGTGGTCGAACGGTCCCCCGACCGTCTCGCCACATCCCTCATCGACGCGCGCAGAAACGTCGCTTTAGGAAGGTTGCAGGTGCGCTCGGATTGAGACGCCGGCGGGGCGGATCGCGGCCGGATTCACCAGCGCCGCAGCCGTCCCGGAAGCCGGACCGGAGGCGCCGGGTGCGGGTTTGCCCGCAGGCGCCCGGCGGCCCGCGAGGCGGGCGGCGTCAGCTCGCCGAGCCGAGGCGCGACAGCTCGCGCAGCCGGGTGGCGGCCCGATCGACATCGGTGCGCACCTTCTGGGTGTCCGCGAACTGATCGAAGATCACGACGAGGTACGACTCGCCCAGTGCGGCGAGGACCACCTTGCCATGGGTCGCGTGCAGCAGGAACTGTTCGCAGTCGCCGAGCCCACCCTCGCGCAGGCTCCGGTTCATCGTCATCACGAGGAACGACGCGAGCCCACCGACGACGTCGGAGTGGAAGCGTTCGTCGAGCTCGCCCGCGGCCACGAGACCGTCGAGCGTGACGACCGCCGCCCCCTTGATCCCGCCGCTGCCGTACAGCTCCTTCAGGACATCCTGGATCGACTTCACGAGTTCGTCCCTCCCATCGGCGTCAGCGAACCCGCGACGATCTCCTGGAGCTCGCCGAGCACGAGCTCGAGATCGGTGCCCTTCTCACACTGCACGCCGGCGAGGACCTCGCCGTAGACGCACACGCAGATGTGCCCGAACTCGCCGTCGACGACGTTCTTGCACGCGTTGCCGATGTCGAGCCGGCGACCGAAGCGATGCGCCGCCTTGGCGATGACGCGCACGATCCGCAGGAACGGGTCGCGACCGTCCTTGATCTGACCCTTGACGAGCGCGCGCGACCCCTTGATGTAGGTCGCCTTGGTCACGCCCTCGATGTCCGCGATGTGACCGAGCGCCTCGCGGATGCTCGTCACGCCCATCTCGCCGGCGCCGCCGGCCGCCGCCGCGGGCGGGTGCATCAGGCTGCCGCGCTCCTCGACCTCGACGAACAGCTGTTCGACGTCGATGCCCTTGTCCTCGAGCCCGGCCACGTACTTGAGCAGCTGCTCGAGCTCGGAGTCGCCGCGGTGCAGACCCTTCGCGACCTCGAGGTGTTCCATCGACTGCTTCACGGCGCCGACCCGGTAGAGGACCTCGCCGAGCAGCCGGTGGGCCTGCTCGTCGTCGCCCTTCATCTCGATCGCGCGGTCGAGGCACCGCACCGCCTCGCGCCCTTCGCGCGCCGCGAGGTCGCGGTAGAAGCCGAGCAGTCGCGCTTGACCCAGCAGTAGCCACGCACCCGCGTCGTCCGGGAAGCGCAGGCTCCACTCCTGGCAGGTCTGGTTGAGCGCCGCGACGTCCCCGAGGTCCATCTGCAGCTCCGCGACCTCGCGGAACAGCTTCGGACTCGGCGACCGGATGAGTTTGGCCTTGAGCTCGGTGGCGCGCTGCTTCCCGAGACCGCGACGCGCGGTGTCGAGCAGCTTCTTCATCTCGCTCGCCTTCGGGAAGAGCGCGAGCCCGTCCTCCGCGACGCGCAGCGCCTTGTCGTAACTCTCGAGGTTGATGTAGACCTGGCCCAGATCGACGAACGTCGTCGGGGAGGGCTCCTCACGGACTCGAATCTCGAGCCGCTTGAGCTCCTTCCAGATCTTCATTCGTTGAATGAGCTGCATCGATCTGCCTCAGGCTCCTGCCCAGCCTCGCGGCCTAGCGGAACAACACCACCTGGTTCTCCGCGCCCGGGAACGCGATCGACATGCTGTCCACACCGAAAGCCCCGGGGCTGACGGTCTCGCTCTCGTATTCCCAGAGCACGTTGGCGCTGGCGACGTCGACGGCGACGAGCACGTCGCGCGTGCGACGTCGGCCCTCCTTCTTGCGCCGAACGCGCACGAGCAGCTGATCGCCCTGCAGCCCCATCCCGGGCTGGACCTCGGCGCCGAGGTCGCGGCGCCCGGCTTCCGTGCCGGTGTCGCGGTTCCAAACGACGAGTTCGCGGCCATGCGCGCAGGCGACGTGGCCGCTCGCGAGCATCAGCGTGCCGTCGACGACCTTCGCGGGCAGCTGCTGATCCCAGAGCACCCGGCCGGTCTCGAGTTCGATCGCGCGAACGAGGCCCGACGAGCAGCCGAACACGACGATCTTGCCGTCGGTCAACGGCCGCGTGCTCAGGCTCTCGCGCGTCCGCAGCACGTTGCGGATCCGTCCGTTCGTGACATCGATGTTCAGCACGCGCCCGTCGTTCGTCCCGACGAGCAGGTTGCGGCCGGCCATCGTCGGCGGCCCCGCGGGCGCACTGTCGAGCGACACGGACCAGAGGTGCGAACCGCGCCCCTGCTCCCAGCAATGCACGACGTAGGCGCCGTCGATCACCGCGAGGCGACCGCCGCCGACCACGAGCTCCGTCGCGGCGCCGTTCGGCAGCGCGGCGGGCCAGCCGGCCACCGGCTTCGCGGTCGTGAGGGAGAGGCACTCGATCGTGTTCTCGTTGCTCACGAAATAGAGCCGGTTGGTCGAGATCTGCGGCGCCGAGCTCAGCTCCTTGAGACCCGGCAGGTCGAACACCCGCTGGCCGCTGCCATCGGTCCTCGCGATGCCGAGCTTGCCGCTGCGCAGGCCGACCGCGAGCCAGCCGCCGGCCGAGGTGATCCCGGACTGCAGCGGCACGGGGAAGTCGAGCCGGCGCGCCGGCACGACCGTGAGCACGACCGCGACCTCACCATCCTTGATCGGCTGCACGGTGATCGTGCTGCTCTCGAAACCCTCGAGCTCCGTCGTGAGCTCGACCGGCGTGAGCGCATCGGCGCAGTAGATCAGCGTCGGGGTCACGAGCGGCTCCGTCTCGCCGTCGACGTTCTGCGTCAGCGGCTTCCCGCGGTGCATCAGCTTGGCGCCGGGCGGCTGCGTGCGGATCATCACCGGCACGTGCACCTTGCGGTTGGCCTCGGTGTTCTCGTACTTGTCCTTGAGGTGCAGCGCGTGCTCGCGCGCCAGCTGCCAGTCACCACCCTCGAGCGCCTTGTTGTACTGCACGGCGAGCTCGTTGGCGTTGTTCACGTAGTCCTGCAGCCGCTGCCAGTGGCGCTCGACCTCGTTCTCCAGCGCCCACGCGACGTCCTCCGCCGCGCCCGCGGCCTCGAGCTGCTCGCGCACCTTGCGCAGGGTCTCGATGGCTTCGGCCGGCGCGCCGTCGAGGAACTGCTCGCGGTGGAGCTTCCAGCCCTTCTTGTACTCGCGGCGCAACCGGTCGATCTCGCGCTGCCGCTCGGCGCGCTCGGCCGCCAGCTTGGCGTCGAACTTCTTCTGCTCGGCCTCGATGCGCTTCAGCTCGTTCTCGGCCTGACCGACGACCGACGTGAACGGGAACTGATTGACGAAGTCCCGGTAGGCGATCGCCGCGCCGGCGAAGTCCTGGTGCGCGACGAGTTCACGCACGTCGATCTTCTCGAACTCCTGCTTCGCCCGTTCGTTGTAGAACCAGTAGAAGGCGCCGCCGATGACGAGCACGCAGAACAGGCAGGCCAGCGCACCCAGGATGCGCATCCGCCGTCGCGCCCGCTCGTCGCATTCGTAGAGCTCCCGCACCCGCGCCGAGATGTCGGTGCGGCTGCGATCCATGAGCAGGATCTTCTGCAGGTAGCCAACGGCCTCGAGCGGCTGGCCGGCTTCGACCAGATCTTCGGCGATCGCCTCGTAGAGCTCCGCGACGCGCTGCTGGTCCCCGGCCTTGATGTGGACGCTGATGAGCGCCTTCTTGAGGTCGAGGTCGTCCGGCACGACGACGAGCAGCCGCTCGAGCAGCGCCCGCACGCGCTCGACGTCGCCGAACGCGAGCAGCAGTTCGACGATCTCCTTGCCTTCGGCCAGAGCGTCGAAGTCGGGCAGCGACAGGTTGTGGTCGAGCGCGATGTCGGCGAGCTTCTCGCGCGCCGACAGCGACGTCGGCAGCATCTGACGCAGCTCGAGCAGCTTGCGCGCGGCCTTGTTCGGCTCGTTCTGATCGAGCAGGCAATCGGCCTCGGCCTCGAGATGGCGCGCGGCGTCGCCGAACTTCTCCGCCTGCGTGTACGCGTTGGCTGCCAGCCCGTGGACGTCCGGCAGCCCGACGCCGAGGGCAGCGGCACGCTCGAACAGGCTGGCCGCCTCCTCGAGCCGGCCCTCCTCGAGGCACTCGACACCGAAGTCGACGAGGTCGTCCTCGTGGGCCGGCGCGATCGCGCCCGAGTCGAGCAGGATGCTCAGCGTCTTGAAGACCTGGAAGCGCGACTGGCCCGTGAGCTCGATGAGCCGCGCGATCGTGCGCCGACCATCGAGCAGCTCGAACACCGCGGCCCCGTCGTCACCGATCTCGTCGGTCGCGATCGAGTCGACCTGGGCCAGGTAGACCTCGTCGTCCGCCGGCACACGTTCGACGATGTAGGCCCACTCGTCGATGCGGCGCGCGGCCTCCATGACGATGCTGTCGCAGTTGAACAGGAAGCGGTCGTCGGTCTTGCCGTCGAAGCCCTCGAGCGTCGCCGCGTTCTCGTGGAACTCGAAGCGCGCATCGCGGCAGAAGAACAGGTCGTAGAGCTCTTCCTCGAGCTCGAAGCGATAACGCTCCTCGAGTTCGGCCGCGTCGAGATAACCGCCGGCCAGCAGGCTGTCGACGAGCGGCTGCCCCATGCGCGCCGCATGATCCTGCACCTCTTCGAGCGCGTCCTCGCGCAGGCGGCCGAGCCGGACGAACCCGGCCACGACGCGGTCCATCA
This sequence comes from Planctomycetota bacterium, assembly GCA_965228735.1. Lineage (GTDB taxonomy): Bacteria > Planctomycetota > UBA1135 > UBA1135 > UBA2386 > JAGQRA01. Next base: position 6,367,327 of record OZ245838.1, on the reverse strand, counting down.
CGGCATGCTCGTTGTGATGCATGGTGACGCCGCGCTGATCGAAGTGCAGCACCTTCCACAGCCGCTTGGACTGGATGCTCAGAAGGCCGACCTTTTGATTCATGGCCAGCATCTGGAACACCTGTGCCAGATCGACGCTTGCTAGATCCCCTCTGAGTGCCATGGTCTTCCTGTCCTTCGGTCAATGCCGAATCGTGCCCTCTATCGACGTTTGGCCCCGGCGCCCTGAGCATTTGAGGGAAAGCCTGCCCCCACCGCGTCCTGGCGGCCTGAACCCGGTGTCACGACCGTGGATCGGGCGAATCCTGCGCGGCGCAACGACAGCCGCCACGCCATCGGGCGGACGCCGCCACGAACGCCGCTCCCAGAGGACCCTTGACCGCTTGTGCCCCGTCACTCCGCGCCGTACCCTCTGGCCCCGATGATTCCGGCCGAGCAGCTCCTCCGATCCGCGGCCGCGCGCCTCGCTGCCATGTGCGGCTGGGTGGCGTTCCGGCTCGGGCTGCGCGAACGCGCCAGGCGGCAGTACGAACGCGTGCTGCGGCTCAAGGGTGACGACTTCGCGGCCTACATCCACCTCGGCCGGATCGCCTACGACAACGGCGACTACGCCGGCTGGCGCCGGGAGTTCGCGCACGCGCGCCGCGCCGACCCCGGGCGCTTCTCGCGGCTACGCCAGCCGTTCGAGTTGTTCGAACCGCGGCTCGCCGGCACGACGCACGAGCCGGTATGGGGTCGTGACGCGGCCGGCGGCGACCCGTTCGGACGGGATCCGTTCGAAGGGGGCCAGAGCCGCGGCAACCCGAGTCGCGAGCGCGATCCGTCCGGGTTCGATCCGTTCGGGCTGCAGCTCGGCGCCGGTCGGGGGCGCCGCGAGGACGGCGTCGGAGCCGAACCGCTCGGCCCCACGGCCACCGGGTTCCGCACGGAGAACGACGACCTCGGGATCGACGACCTCGACGACGGCTTCGACAGCCCCGGCGACCGCGCGACCTGGCGATCGTTGCACGAGAACCCGCCGGTCGGGGAGGATGCGACCGGATCGGTCGAGGACCGTTCGTTCGCGGACTACGGTTCGGTCGACAATTGGGACGCCGAGCCAGCCGCCGACTGGACGGCGGCGTTCGGCGAACCCGCGAGCAGGAAGCAGCCCCGCGACGACGAGCCGGACCGCGACGACTGCCGCACGCCGCTCGAGCGGGAGCGCTTCGAGCTGCTCGGTCCGGTGGCGGCGGCGGAGATCGCGGCCTGCGACCTGGACGAGCTCGCGCGCCGCCTCGGCGACGGCGAATAGCAGACGGCGTGATCGGCTGAGAAGCGACGGGCCGATCAGTCCCAAGACCGACTGAGCCGGAACGCCGCGTTGATCAGGCCGACGTGGCTGTAGGTCTGCGGGAAGTTGCCGCTCTGCGCGCCGTCGCCAGTCAGGAGGTCCTCGGCGAACAGGCCGAGGCCGTTGTGGTGCGACAGCACCGAACCGAACAGCGCGCGCGCGTCCTCCTGCCGACCGACCATCGCGAGCGCGTCGACGAGCCAGAACGTGCAGACCGTGAACGCCGCGTCCGGCACGCCGAAGTCGTCCTCGACGTCGTAGCGCCGCAGCATGCCGTTGGGCAGTTCGAGTTGCTTCTGGATCGCGTCGACCATGCGGCGGGCCCGCGGATCGTCCCCGCGGACGAAGCCGAAGTGCAGCGCGAGCAGGCTCGACGCGTCGAGGTTGTCACGCCCGGCCGCCTGCGTGAACGAGCCGATCTTGTCGTTCCAGCACTTCTCCCACAGGTAGTCCGACGCCCGCGCCATGACGCGGCGCGCCTGCGCCTCGAGCGCCGGCACGCGCAGCACCTGCGCGATGTCGACCGCGCGGCGCGCGCCGGCCCAGTGCGTGAGCAGCGTGAACGTGTGCACGAACTTGCTGCCGCGCAGCTCCCACAGGCCGGCGTCCGGCTCTTCGAGCTTGGCCTCGATCTGGGACACGAGCCCCTCGACGAGGTGACCCGCGCCGTCGACGCCTTCGCCGCCGCGGAAGCGCGAATCCAGCAGCAGCCGGCTCATCGACAGGATGAGCTCCCCGTAGACGTCGTGCTGGATCTGGCTGTACGCCTGGTTGCCGATGCGCACGGGGCCGTCCCCCTGGAAGCCCTCCAGGTGATCGAGGATCTGCTCCTCGAGCGTGGCCTCGAGGTCGATCGCGTAGACCGGCTGGAACTCGCAGTGCCCGTCACCGCACAGGTTGCGCAGGAAGAGCAGGAACTTCTCCATCTCCTCCGCGTAGCCGAGCCGTTCGAACGCGTCGATCGTGAAGTAGGCGTCGCGAATCCAGCAGTAGCGGTAGTCCCACGTCCGGCCCGAACCCGGGGACTCGGGCAGGCTCGTCGTCGTCGCGGCGAGCAGCGCCCCGGTGTCGTCGAACTGGTGCAGCTTGAGCGCCAGCGCCGAACGAATGACCTCGGGCTGCCACTCGCGCGGGATGCGGCCGCTCTTGACCCAACGGCGCCAGGCGTCCCGAGTCTGCACGTAGAACGACTCCGCGGTCTCCTCGAGCGGCGCCTCGAGCGGCTCACCCCAGGTCAGCACGAAGTGCAGGTCGCGCGTGAGCAGGAACGGCGTCGCCCGCCGCACGTAGGTCAGCGGCGCGTTCGTCGTGAGCCGCAGCGGCGCCGGGAAACCGCCGAACTGGATGTGGTTGCTCGACGTCCAGACCTGCGGCTGCTGCCGGCCGTAGTCGTACACCGGCTCGCAGCGCACGCGGATCGTCGGCTCGCCCTCGAGCGGCCGCACGATCCGCACGAGCATCTTGGGGCGATACCAGCGGTTGAACAGCGGAAAGCGCGGCGCGAAGTCGAGCACCTCGAACGCGCCGCTGCTGCTCCGGAACACCGTCCGCAGGATGTTGGTGTTCTCGACGTACTCGACGGTCGTCGTGTACTCGCCGTCCGGTTCGATCGCGTAGACCCCCGCCTGCTCGCGGTCGAGCAGCTCGCCGAACACGAAACTGCTGTCGGGTCGCGGCCAGCACAGCCAGGCCACCCGCCCCTCCTGGATCAGGGCATTGAACGAACAGTTGCCGATGAGGCCGGTAGCTGCAACCATGATGATTCGGTGTCCGGAACGGACCGCCACACTGGCGATGCACCCCGGACGCTAACAACCCATACGTATCGGACGAACGTGGATCCAGGCGAAGCCAAGACGAGCGACGTTCTGATCGTGAGCAACCGCCTGCCCGTGCGGGTGCGCCTGGAGCGCGATGGCATCGCGATGTCACCGGCGGCCGGCGGCCTCGCCTCGGCCCTGCGCGCCGTCACGACGATCCGCGAGTGGATCGGCTGGTCGGGTGGGCCCGTGCCCAAGAGCCGACGCGAGGAGGTCACGAACAAGCTCGCCGAGCAGAAGCTCGTGCCGGTCTTCCTCACCGCCGAGGAAGAGAAGCACTACTACGCCGGCATGTGCAACAGCACGCTCTGGCCGCTGCTGCACTATTTTCCGAGCAAGGTCGACGCGACCGAGCAATCCTGGGCAGCCTACCGCCGCGTCAACGAGCGGTTCGCGGCCGCGATCCTCGAACGCGCGCAGCCCGGCGACAAGGTCTGGATCCACGACTTCCACCTGATGCTCGTGCCCGAGCTGCTCCGGGCCGAGCGACCGGACCTGCACATCGGGTTCTTCCTGCACGTGCCGTTCCCGTCGTCGGAGATCTGGCGCCTCGTGCCCGCCCGCGAGGAGTTGCTCCGCGGGATGCTCGGCGCCGACTACATCGGCTTCCACACGCCGGACTATCTGCGCCACTTCCGCAACTCGTGCCTGCGCGTCCTCGGCCTCGAGGCCGGCCCGGACACGATCGAGATCGGCACGCGCACGGTCACGATCGGCGTGAACGCGCTCGGCCCCGACGTCCAGAACTTCCTCGAGGCGCTGCAGTCCGACGAGGTCGAGACCCATCGGGCGCGCTACGCGCAGAACTGGGGCGGCCGCCGGCTCTTGCTCGGGGTCGAACGACTCGATTACACCAAGGGCATCGTCCACAAGCTGCGCGCGTTCGAACGGCTGCTCGAGCAGGAGCCCGAACGCATCGACGACACGGTGATGCTGCAGGTGCTCGTGCCCTCGCGCGAGGAGAACGAGAGCTACCGCACGCTGCTGCGTGAGATCCAGCGCGAGGTCGGCCGCATCAACGGTCGCTTCGGCGCGCCGGGCCGCATGCCGCTCGAGTTCATGCACCGCGGCATCGACACGCAGGAGCTGTCGGCGCTCTACCAGCTCGCGGACGCGTGCCTCGTCGCGCCGCTGCGCGACGGCATGAACCTCGTGGCCCACGAGTTCGTGCTCTGCCAGGGTCAGGAGATCGAGCGCACCGGCGCAGCCAAGGGCATCCTCGTGCTGAGCGAGTTCGCGGGCGCCGCGCTGTCGCTGACCCGCGCGATCCTCGTGAACCCGTGGGACCAGAACGGTCTCGCGCGAGCGTTGTCCGACGCGCTGCGGATGCCGACCGACGAGCGCAACGACCGGATCGCGGGCATGCACGAACGCGTGCTCGAGCTCGACAGCGCGAAGTGGTCCCTGCGGTTCCTCGACCGCCTCGCGAAGGCCGCGTTGAAGAACGCGGACACGGACGCGACCCGGCTCGACGCCGCGGCGCGCCAGGAGATCGCCGAGAGCTTCGCCCGAGCCCCGCACCGCGCGCTGTTCCTCGACTACGACGGCACGCTCCGCGAGCTGCAGCAGCTGCCCGAGCAAGCGCACCCGACCGACGAGATCCTGCAGATCCTGACCGACCTCGCGGCGTTGCCACACACCGAAGTGCACGTCGTGAGCGGCCGACCGCGCCGGACGCTCGAGTCGTGGCTCGGCCACCTGCCGATCCACCTCTGCGGGGAGCACGGCTATGCCAACAAGCGCCCCGGCGGCGAGTGGGACGAACCGATCACCGCGGACCTGAGCTGGCTGCCACTCGTAACCGAGCTGTTCGAGCGCGCGAGCGACGACCTGCCCGGCTCGTTCATCGAGAAGAAGCCGGGCGGCCTCGCGTGGCACTACCGCATCGCGGATCCGGGTTACGGACCGTGGCGCGCGCGCGAACTGCACCATCACCTCGGTGAACTGCTGTCGAGTGAGCCGGCCGAGGCGATCGCGGGTCACGCGGTCATCGAGGTGCGCGCCCAGGGCATCGACAAGGGCAGCTACGTCGCGACCCGCAGCGCGGAACTCGGCCCCGACGACTTCGTGCTCTGCGCGGGTGATGACCGCACCGACGAGGACATGTTCCAGCGGCTGCCCGAGGGCGCGGCAGCGCTCGCGATCGGTGGCCAGTCGGTGCACGCCACCGGCACGATCGCGACGCCCGCCGGTTTCCGCGCCCTGCTCATGGCGTGCATCGAGTCGACGCGCGCAGCCGTCTCCTGACCCCACCGACCCGACGCCAGTGCCCGCGCCCCTCGACTCCCTGTCGGCCCTTGCCTTCGTGCTCGGCGCCGGCACGCTCGCGCAGTGGCTCGCGTGGCGCCTCAAGGTGCCCGCGATCCTCTTGCTGCTGCTGACGGGCTTCATCTCCGGCCCGGTCACGGGGCTGTTCGACCCCGACCGTGCGCTCGGCGAGTTGTTCCGCCCGATCATCTCGCTCGCGGTCGGTCTGGTCCTGTTCGAGGGCGGTCTCACGCTGCGCTTCTCCGAAGTGCGCGGCAGCGGCAGCGTCGTGCGCAACCTCGTGTCGGTCGGCGCGCTCGTCACGTGGCTCTTGTCGACGGCCGCCGGCGTCTGGCTCGTCGGCATCGACTTCAAGGTCGCACTGCTCGTCGGCGCGCTGCTCACGCTCACCGGCCCGACCGTCGTCATCCCGCTCGTGCGGCACGTGCGCCCGGCCGGTCCGACGGGCGCGATCCTGCGCTGGGAGGGCATCCTCATCGACCCGATCGGTGCGCTGCTCGCCATCGTCGTGTTCGAGGCCATCAGCAGCGCCGACGCCGGGCCGGCCACGATCGCGCTCGGCATCGCCAAGACGGCCGGCTTCGGCAGCGTGATCGGCCTCGTCGCCGGCTGGACCCTGGCGCGGGCACTCGAGAAGTTCCTCGTGCCCGACATGCTGCACGTGCCCGTCACGCTCGGGACCGTCGCCGTCGCGTTCGTCGGCGCCGACATGCTGCACCACGAGGCCGGCCTGTTCGCCGTGACGATCATGGGCATCACTTTGGCCAACCGGCGCGCGCTCGACGTCGATCACATCGCGGAGTGGAAGGAGCACCTGTCGACGATCCTGCTGTCGGTGCTCTTCGTGTCGATCGCGGCGCACCTGCCGCTGAAGCCATTGACCGAGCTCGGCTGGCGCGCGCTCCTCTACGGCGGCGCGCTGATCCTCGTCGTTCGACCCGTCGCCGTCTGGTTGTCGACACTCGGCAGCGACCTGCGCGGGCGCGATCGCGCGTTCCTCATGGCGATGGCCCCGCGCGGCATCGTCGTCGCCGCCGTGAGCTCGGAGCTCGCGCTGCAGATGACCGATCGCGCGGCGGCCAACACCGTCGTCGCACTCGTCTTCCCGACGATCGTCCTCACCGTTCTCGTCTACGGCCTCGGCGCGCGGCCGCTGGCGCGGGCGATCGGCCTCTCGGGCGGCGACCCGCAGGGCTGCCTCATCGTCGGCGCGGACATCGTCGGCCGCGAGATCGGCGCCGCACTCAAGGAGCAGGGCTTCGACGTGCTGCTCGTCGACACCAACGCCCGCAGCACGCAGAACGCGCGCACTCTCGGCCTGCCGACGTTCCAGGGCAGCGTGTTGTCGACGCGCTTCGCGGAGAGCGCGGACCTGCATCGCATCGGCTTCCTGCTCGCGCTGCTGCCGAGCGACGAGGTCAACCGACTCGCCGCCCGCGAGTTCGTCGCGACGTTCGGCCGCTCGCACGTCTACCGCGTGCCGCCGAGCGGCAAGCAGAAACAACAGGACGGCCACGACGCGTCCGAGCACGGCCGGCTGCTGTTCCACGAACGCGCGACGGCGGACTGGCTGCGCAACCAGCTCGCCTCCGGCGCCAAGCTCAAGGCGACCGGGCTCACCGAGCAGTACGGCCCCGAGGAGTTCGAGGCCGAGAACGCCGATCGGGTCGTGCCGCTGTTCGTCGTGAGCCCCGAGGGCAAGCTGAAGATCGTGGCCGCCGAATCGGGCCCGGCGCTGCAGGCCGGCTGCACCGTCGTGAGCCTCGTCCCGGGCGACATCGCCCGTGAGACCGTAGCAACGGCTGCGGCACAGAGCTAAGCTCGGCCGCCCGCTCGCCGCCGCTCAACCCGGTCGCGGCCCGCCCCCGCCGCTCGCCGCGGCCCGCTCAGAAGCCCCCCCCCCGACCATGCGCACGACCGCCCTCGAATCGATCCACAAAGAGCACGGTGCCCGACTCGTGCCGTTCGCCGGCTGGAGCATGCCGGTGCAATACGGCCCGATCCTCGACGAGGCCAAGACGGTGCGCAACGCCGCCGGCCTGTTCGACCTCGGTCACATGGGCCGCGTGAACGTCAACGGTCCGCAGGCCGAGGACTTCCTGCAGCGTCTGCAGACGAACGACGTCAGCAAGATCCAGCCCGGGCGCATCCGCTATGCGATGATCCTCGACGAGCAGGGGCTGACGCAGGACGACATCCTCGTCTACCGCAACCCGAAGGACGATGGCTTCTTCCTCGTCATCAACGCGGGCAACACGGAGCGCGACCTCGAGATCATGCGCAAGATCGCGGCGGACTTCGAATGCGAGGTCCAGGACCGCACGGACGAGACCGGAATGATCGCGATCCAGGGTCCGCAGTCAGAAGCGATCACGCAGCAACTCACGGCGACCGACCTGGCCGAGCTCAAGTACTACGCGTGGACTGCGACCGAGATCTGCGGCCAACCGATGACGATCTCGCGCACCGGCTACACCGGCGAGGACGGGTTCGAGGTCTATGTCCCGGGCGGCTACGAGGCGGACGTGTGGAACGCGTTCTTCGAGGTCGGCGAGAGCGCCGGGCTGAAGCCGATCGGCCTCGGCGCGCGCGACACGCTGCGCCACGAGGCCGGCATGCCGCTGTATGGCCACGAGCTGAACGAGACGACCAACCCGCTCGAGGCCGGACTCGACTTCGCCGTCAAGTTCACCCACGACTTCGTCGGCCGCGCGGCCCTCGAAGCCGTGCAGGAGAAGGGCGGCACCGGTCGCAAGCTCGTCGGCCTCACGGCGGCGAGCAAGCGCTGCCCGCGGCAGGGCTACCCGATCGTGCACGCTGGCCAGGACGTCGGTGCGGTCTGCTCCGGCAGCATCTCGCCGACGCTCGGGACGAACATCGCGACGGCGTACGTCCCGACCGAGCTCGCCGAGCCCGGCACCGAACTCCAATTCCGCGTCCGCGACCAGCTCGAAGCTTGCGTCGTGGCCCCCATGCCGTTCTACAAGCGGCAACGCTGATCCGATCGAACCCCCAAACGACACCGACCCATGCGTCCAGACGACCGCAAGTATCTGAAGAGCCACGAGTGGTGCAAAGTCGACGGCGACGTCGCCACGCTCGGCATCACCGATTTCGCCGTGTCACAGCTCAGCGACCTCGTGTTCCTCGACCTGCCCAACGTCGGCGACGACGTGACGAAGGGCGAACAGTTCGGCGAGATCGAGTCGGTCAAGGCCGTCAGCAGCCTCTACGCCGCGGTCTCGGGTGAGGTCACCGAGGTCAACGCCGAGCTGCCGGACAACCTCGAGTGGCTGGCGGAGGACGCGTTCGAGAAGGCCTGGATGATCAAGGTCAAGGTCACCGAGACGTCGGACGACCTGCTCGACGCGGCGGCCTACGAAGAGACGGTCAAGGCCGAGTCCTGACCGCCGGCCGGGTTCGTGACGCCCGCGACGATCCGGGTCCTGCGTGACCCGCCCGGCGATCCGGCCACGAACATGGCCGTCGACGAAGCGCTGCTCGTCGGAGCGACCGAGCCGACGCTGCGGCTCTATGGCTGGCAGCCGCACGCGGTCTCGCTCGGCTACTTCCAGCGCCGCAGAGACTTCGCCGATCTGGTGCCCGACACGGTGATCGTGCGCCGGCTCACCGGCGGCGGCGCGATCCACCACGGCGACGAGCTCACGTTCGCGCTCGCGCTGCCCGCCGAGCTGCTCGGAACGGACGTCGCCGGCAGCTACCGCGGACTGCACGACGCGGTCGTGCGGGCGCTCCGCGATGTCGGCGTCGACAGCACCCGACTCGACAGCGGGCACGCGCAGACGGCGCGCCCCAAGGACCGCTGGTGCTTCCGCACACCGGGCCGCGACGACATCGTGACCACGGCCGGCAAGCTCGTCGGCTCGGCCCAACGCCGCATCGCCCAGCCGGCTCGACGCGTGCTGCATCACGGCTCGCTCGTGCTGTCGCGCCCCACCCTGACGCCGTTCGTCGCGGCCGTCGCGGACACCGTCGCCGTCGACGCCGCGCTGACCATCCGTCTCGGTGACCGGCTCGTCCACCATCTCGCCGCAGCCCTCGATCTCGCACCGGAGCCGGGCGAGTTGACCAACGAAGAACGTCAGCACGCCGAGCAACTGCGCCGAACGCGCTACACCAACCCCGAGCACACCAACCGCAGGTGATTGCCGTACGGAACCTGGTTCAATCCGCAAGGCTGCCACGCGAGAGCCGCCTTCGGCGGCTCTTGCGTGGCAGCCTTGCGGTTTGAACCAGGTTCCGTACGGCATTAATCCTCCGCCGATGACGATCGATCGCGTGCTCGCCCGTGGCGACCTCGACCCCGAGGTGCGGCTGCTCGTGCTCGGGCAGGTCGCGATCTGGCGCGCCGACTGGCCGCGGTTGACGGCCGTGTTCGGGACGGCGAAGGCGCGCGGATCGGAGCGCGCGGACTGCGAGGAGATGCTGCTGCAGGCGGTCCTGTTCTGCGGGTTCCCGCGGGTCGTCACGGCGTTCGAACACTTCGAGTCCACGTGGCCCGCCACGACCCCGCCGGCAGCGACCGAACTGCCGACGCCGGCCGAGCAGGCCGCGCGCGGCCGCGCGCTGTTCGATCGCATCTACGGCAAGAACGCCGAGGCCGTGCGCGCGATGCTCGGCCGCTTCCATCCGGACTTCCAGTCGTTCGTGCTCGAGGCCGCCTACGGCCGCATCCTCGCCCGTTCCGGATTGGCACCGCGCGTGCGCGAACTCGTCGCACTCGCCGCTCTCGTCGCGGCAGACCAGAAGCGCCAGTTCGCGGGCCACGCGCGCGGCGCGCAACATCTCGGCGCGACGCGGCGCGAGATCGAGGAGGTCGTCCGGACCGTGTTCTGCGACCACGACGACCCGGACGCCGCCGCTCACGGTTGGGTGCAGCGCATCCCGGCCCCCGCACTCTGACGGCCGATCCGCCCGACGGGAACTCGGCCCGTACGGAAAAGAAGACTCTCCGCCTCGCCCCCGGAGCTCGGAGCAACGTGCCCCTCACTCCTCGGCGGAGAGTCTCGTCAGGAACGTCCGCCACGCGGCTCACACCAACGCGCGGACACGTTCAACTACTCGCCCCCCCGGCCGTGGTTTCGCTTCGGCGCGACGTTTTTTGGCGGCATGCCGCAGTGGATCGGGCGTTTCCGCCCGGGCAATCAGCCCGCCATGGCCGAGCCGGGTTCAGTGCAGCCGCAGACCGAACGCGCCGGACGTCGCGAACCCGTTCGGGCCGGCGGGGTCGGTCACGAGCCACTGCCCGAAGAGCCGTTGCCCGGCATACACCGGGTCGGCCGGCAGGAGCTGCGACCAGGACAACCACGCCTCGCCCGGCGCGCCCTGCAGCGCGCCCGCGACGGCCAGCGTCGTCGCCGGCGTGAGCGCGAGCTGCACGGACAACCCGAAGATCGTACGTGGACCCGGGGCCACCGCGACGTCCCACCAGAGCAGCGCGAACTCACCCGGCTGCCCGCGATCGACCGCGACCGTGACCCGACCGCCGATGCGCGCCGGCTCGACGGCGACCGCGCGCGGCACGACGCCGCCGGTGCCGGGCGTGCCCGCGGGGAACAGCAGGTTCCGGTTCGGCCCCTCGGTGAACAACGTCGGGCGATCGAACGGCGGCAGCTCGTGTTCGACGCGCGGATCCGTGAACGCCTCGAGAAACGCCACGAGCTCCGCCTCGAGGCGCGGCGACGCGGCGAAAAACCCGGGCAGCGCATTCATCAGCGGGTTCTTGTTGACGTGGAAGTCACCGCCGCGCGCGTAGAACGCGACGACATCGGCCAGCGTCGCGGCGCTCCCGTCGTGGAAGAACGGCGGGCGCAACGCAACGTTGCGCAAGTCCGGCGCCTTGAACATGCCGTCGTCCGCCGCGCTCTGAGTGACCGCGCTGCGACCCGGGTCCTCGGCGATGGGCCGGACACCCGTGTTGCGAAATCGCACCGAAGCCGGCCCCAGCAGGAACACGTTGTCATCGATGTCGCCGTGACAGCGCACGCAGATTTGCGCGGCGAACTGCTGTCCGTTCTGTTCGACGGTCGTCAGCGTACCGGTGCCGGCGAGGAACGCGTCGACGCGCGAGCCGTTGCTCACGAGGGTGCGCATGTAGGCCGCGATCGCCATGATGATCCGGCTCGCGTCGACGCCGGCGGAACCGAACGCCTGCTGGAAGAGCGCCGGATACGTCTGGCCCGAGACGAACGTGGCGAGCGGACCCGGCAGGTGCGAGGCGAGCGCGAGCGGCTCGACGCCCTGCACCCGCTGGACGACGTCGGCCCACGAGCGTCCCGGGTGCCCCATTTCGATTGCATCGATCGGCGGCTCGGCGATCAGGTTCTCGAGTTGGGCATCGCCATTCAGCATTACCTGGCCCGTCACGGGGTCGCGGAACACGCCGTCCCTGACCCGACCGTCCCAGAACAGTTCGCCGAGATACGCAGCGTTGATGACCGTCGGGGCCGCGCGCGGAGTCACCTGCGGCGCGGCGCCGAAACCCGGAGCTCCCGTGTAGGTTCCGCCACCGTCGTTCGCCGGCACACCGGGAGACGCCCGGCGGTCGTCAGGCGTGCCGAACACGCCGTCGGGGCCGGGGTGCAACGCCGTCAGAGAACGCGGATCGGCGCCGCCGTGACTCAGGATGTGGCACGTGCCGCACGCCACCGACCCGGTCGTCGACAGCTGTTCGTCCCAGAACAGCGCCTTGCCGAGCAAGACCTTCGCCGCGGTCGTGGGATTGCCGGCCGGGGTCGGCGGTGGCGGCCAAAGGGTCTGCGCAGCCGCGTCGCCCACGAGAGCGGTGAACAGCAGGATGGCTGGAACGAGAGGCTGCATGACGTCAGCGAAACAACCGTAGCTCGAACGCCCGCGACGCCGCCAGCCCGTTCGCGCAACCCGTGCTCGTGACGAACCATTGCCCGAACAGCGACTGCCCGGCCGCGCCGGGCTGCTGCGGCAATGGCACTCGCACGGAGGTGTGACCGCTGCCGGGGCCCGCCGGCGCGCTGAGCCTACCGGCGTAGACCACGTCGACTCCCGGCGTCAGTCCGAGCCAGACGGCCACGCCGCCGAGCAGCTGCGGCGTTCCGGCGGCCGCGACGTCGAGCCCGAGGAACGCGTGGCTGCCCGGGTCCGCGCCGTCGACCGCAACGGTCACGCCGCCGCGCGACAACAGCGCCGGCTCGACGGCGATCACCCGAGGGGCTGGCGCCGCCCCGCACGCCGACTCCGTGCCGAGGAGCCGCGGCGCGCGCACGCCCTCGTGGAACAGCCGCGGCCGGTCGAACGGCGGCGTCTCGGCCGCGACCCGCGGGTCCGTGAGCTCGTGCAGGAACGCGAGGATCTCCGCGCGCGTGATCGGCGGCAGCTGCCCCTGCAACGCGGTCACGAGCGGATCGCGGTTGGCCGCGAAGTCCCCGCCGCGATCGTAGAACTGCAGCACCTCGGTCAGGGTCCGCGCGCTGCCGTTGTGGAAGAACGGCCCGCGCAACGCGACGTTCCGCAGATCGACGCTCTTGAACTTCCCGTCGTCCGCCGGGTCCTGCGTGACGAGGAAGCGGCCGCGGTCCTCGCCCGGTGGCCGCACACCGGTATTGCGGAAGTCGATGCTCGCAGGGCCCTCGAGCACGGACGCCGTGCTCAGGTCCTTGTGACACTGCGAGCACCGCGCGCCGAACTCGACGAAGCCGTTGGTCGCGCCCGCCGGGAACGGCGCCTGCCCGCGGAGGAACAGGTCGATCGGCGACCGGTCGGCCACGAGCGTTCGCATGTAGGCCGCGATCGCCATGACGATGCGCGCCGCGTCGACGCCGGGCGAACCGAACGCGCGCTCGAAGAGCTCGGCGTAGCGCCGCCCGTGCACGAACGTCGCGAGTCGCGGCGGCAACCCGCTCGCGAGCGCGAGCGGCACCTGGCGCCGCACGGCGCGCACGACGTCCTGCCAGTCCCGCCCCGGGTGCCCCATCTCGGCTGCGCTCAGCGGCGGCACGGCGATCTGGTTCTCGAGGAACGCGTCCTGCTGCAGCACGACCACGCCGGTCACGGGATCGCGGAAGACACCGCTCTCCACGACGCCGTCCCAGAACTGCGACCGCTGGAACGCCGCGTTGATCACGGTTGGCGACGTGCGCCGCGTCAGCTGCGGGCTCGACCCGGTCGCCGGCACCCAGCCGTAGCGGCCGGCGCCGTCGCTCGGCGGCACGCCCGGCGAACCACGGCCATCGTCCGGGGTACCGAAGACCCCGTCCGGCCCCGGATGCACCGCGTCCAGCGCGCGCGGATCGGCGCCGCCGTGCGAGAAGACGTGGCACGTGCCGCACGCGACCGTGCCCGTCGACGACAGCTGTTCGTCCCAGAACAGCGCCTGCCCGAGCAGGACCTTCGCCGTCGTCGTCGGATTGCCCGGCGGCGTCGGCGGCGCGGGCCAGGTCGACTGGGCGCTCACCAGGCCGACCGACAACGCGATCGCGAGCAGGCCCCGCATCCCGCACTTCGTCGGTTCTGGCATCGGCGCGAGCGTCGGCATGGCGCCGCCACTCTACCGATTTCTCACGCGATCGGGCGCAGCACGCCGGCGGGACCGTCGAAGACGTCCCACGGGCACCGCACGGCCGGCTCGCCCACCACCGGTTCACCGTGGTGACCGAGTTCGATCCCGACCGCGGTGCGGCTGGCCTGCACGACCGGATGGTCGAACGAGACGAACCGCATCTCGCCCGGTCGCGGTGGTGCCGCAGCGGCGGAGCCCTGCCGCAATCGTTCGACGTTGTGCCGCGCCGCCGGTTGCGTTCCGGCCAGGGCGAGCGTGCGTTCGGCCTGCTCCTCGAGGCCGGCACACGCGAGCAGCGCGCCGCTGTTGTTGGCGAAGCCGGCGCGGACGCTCGGCAGCAGTTCGCTCGGCACGGCGAGACGCGCGGCCCGGTCGTAGCACTGCAGCGCCAGCGCAGCGTCGGTGTACGGCCCGAGCGCGCAGAGGTTGCCGAGCTCGAACAACGCCGCGGCGGTCGCCATCGGCAGATCCGCGGCCGCGGTCTCCGCGAGCCGCGGGAACACGACCTCGAGGGGAGTCGTGGTGCGGTAGTGCCGCATGATCGCGAGCACCTGCTGCAGCGTCGGCTCGCGGCTGCCGCTGCCGCTCACGCTGTCGGACCGCATGAGGAACAGGCCGAGCGATTCACGCACGTGCAGCGCGCCACAGGCGAACGCGATGCGCAGGAACATGTCCTGGTCGTTCGCATACCGGTAGTCCGGGTTCCAGCCCCCGACGAGCTCGTGGGCGGCCCGCCGCCAGACCGGCTGCGCGCCGAACAGGCAACACGACAGCGCCGTCGTAGGCGTGTAGTCGGGCCAGGCGTAGAGCTTGTTCGCCGAGTTGACCGCGAACGTCTCGTTGTCCCCGTGGGTGACGAGCGAGTCGGCGTAGACGATGCCGACGTCGGCGTGCTGGTCGAGCGCGGTCGTCAGGACGCGCGCGAGATCAGGATGATGGCGATCGTCCGCGTTCGCCGTCGTGAGGTAGCGCCCGCGCGCCATGGCGGTGGCTCGGTCGAACGACCGCGACGTGTTCTCGCGTTCTGCCGCCCTGACGTAACGGATGCCGGGGTGCCGCTGCTGATAGGCACGCACGATCTCGCCTTCCCGCTCCGGCGAGCAGGCATCGACGACGACGATCTCGATCCGGTCCGCGATCGTCTGCTCGAGCAGACTGTCGAGGCACCCCGCGAGGTAGCGCTCGCTGGCGTAGGTCGAGACCATCGCGGTGAGGACGGGATCGCTCATGGACTGCGCGCCGTATCATCGGCGTCACCGGGGCTATCGAGGCGGCGGGGGTGTCGACTTGAGGCCCGCCCCGGCTACCCTGCCGCGATGCACACCGAGAAGCGGCGCTGCGCCACCAATCGACAGACCGGGCTCGTGCGGCTGCTGGCGGTCGCACTCGCCGTGATGGCCGCGCCGCTGCTGGCCCAGGCCGAACCGTTGCGGTTCGACCTGGTGCTGAAGGGCGGCAAGCTGATCGACGGCATCGCGCGCACGATCGCAAGCGGCGACCTGGGGATCCGAGACGGCCGCATCGCGGCGATCGGCGAGTTCGACGTGCCGCCCGGCACCCCGCTGCTGCACCTCAACGGCTTGCACGTCGCCCCCGGGTTCGTCGATGTGCACGGCCACGCCGACGCGCAGGTGATCCGACGGGCGCATTGCCGCAACTTCCTGCTCATGGGCGTCACGACGCTCATCACCGGCAACTGCGGCTCGTCCGTGCAGGATCTCGCGAAGCACTACGATCGCATCGAGCGCGGCGGCATCGGCATCAACTACGGCAGCCTGGTGGGCCACGCCACCGTGCGCCGGGCCGTGCTCGGGACCGCGGACCGGGCGCCGAACCCCGCCGAACTCGAACGCATGCAGGGCCTCGTGCAGCGCGCCATGGACGCCGGCGCGTTCGGACTGTCGACGGGCCTGATCTACGTGCCCGGCACCTACGCCAAGACCGAGGAGATCGCGGCGCTCGCGAAGATCGCCAGCGCAGCCGGCGGCTTCTACGTCTCGCACATGCGAAACGAGAACGACCACATGACGACGGCGATCGAGGAGGCGCTCGCGATCGGCGAGGCCGCCGACTGCGCGGTCCACATCTCGCACATCAAGAACAGCGGCAAGAAGAACCACGGCCGGTCGACCGAGATGCTCGAGATGCTGCGCCGAGCCCGCGCCAAGGGCGTTCGGGTCACGGCCGACCAATACGCCTACGCGGCGTCGTCGACCGGCCTCGACGTGCTGTTCCCGACCGCGGAGCTCGACGTCGGCCGTGAGGAGTTCGCGCGGAAGCTGGCGTCGGACCAGGAGTATCGCGCCCGGATCCACGCCGGCCTGCTGCAGAAGATGGACCGCGTCGGTTTCGGCGACTTCTCGTACTGCCGCATCGCGTCCGCGCGCGGCAACGCGAAGCTGAACGGCAAGCTCATCCCCGAGGCCGCTGCGATCGAGTTCGGCGAGGGCAGCCGTGAACGCCAGGCCGACCTCGCGATCAAGCTGTTCTGCGACGCCGCGCCGAGCCGCGTCAGCATGGTCTACCACGTGATGGCGGACCGGGACGTCGACGCCTACATGCAGCAGGACTGGATCGCGGTCGCGAGCGACGCCGGGGTGCGGAGCCTGTCCGGCACGTCGCGCCCCCACCCGCGCGGCGCCGGCAACAATGCGCGGGTGCTCGCCCGCTTCGTGCGCGACCGCAGCGTGATCGACCTCGCGACGGCGGTCCACAAGATGTCGTCGCTGCCGGCTGCGATCTTCGGGCTGCACGACCGCGGCGCGTTGCGGGTCGGCGCGTTCGCGGACCTCGTCGTGTTCGACCCCGAGAAGGTGCGCGACATGGCGACGTTCCAGGCTCCGATCGAACCGCCGGTCGGCATCGCGCACGTGTTCGTGAACGGCCAGCTCGCAGTCAGCGACGGCAAGCTCACCGGGTTACGCGCCGGCATGGTGCTGCGTCGTCCCGGAACGGCATCGAGCGATCGATGAACGGCACCACGAACGGCCGCGCGCTCCGCATCGTCGCCGCGGGCACCATCGCGCTCACCGCCGCCCCTGCGGCCCTCCGTACCCAGGACGCGCCGCCGCCCGCGGCCGCGGACCTGATCCAACGCTTCGGACAACTCGATCGCGACCGCCAGAACACCGTCGTGCGCAACATGGAGCGGCGGCTGCAGCGCCACAGCGATGCCGTCCTGCGCCGCGTGTTCATGTTCGAGCGCGGCATCCGCAGCTACCCCGAGCAGGAGCAGATCCCGTTCTATGACACCGCCGACTACGCGCCGGTCGCGAAGCAGCGGTCGCGCGTGACGGCGGGCAGCAGCAGGCACCGGCAGGGCACCGCCGGGATGGCCGAGATCGAGTTCCTGCCCGACCTGCATGCGCGCGTGGTCTACGACTGGCGCACCGGCAAGGTGGTTCGCGTGCGGGACAGCCTCAGCGACGCGGAGCGGTTCGAGAACTACGTCCGGGGCTACCTGCCCGGCGCGGATCAGGCAATCGCCCAGATCGTCCGGGATCTGGACCACGACGCCGCCCAGCGCCCGCTCGCCGAGTTCTTCGGCCACCTCTACGCCGACCGGATCGGCGGGGTCTACGAGGGCGTCACGATGTTCGCAGCGTGGAACTCCGGCAAGATCGTCGAGGTCCCGGACACCGACGCGATCGCGTTCGCGCGGCACGTGCGCCACACGCGCTCGTTTCGGTCACCGATCCCCCCCGATCGCCGGCGCACCCGCCTCTACCAGAAGATCCGCGAGGGCTTCCAGGAGCACCGCGTCTACCGCTCGCTGGTGCTCGCGGCCGCCGCCACCTACGTCGTGGCCGATCCGATCATCGACGCGAGATACGAACCGCTGATCCGCCGCTCGCGCTGGCTCTGGATGCAGTGCGACTACGACGTCCCGAAGTTCCGCGAGCGCCTCGTGGCGATGGGCGACCGCGCGACGTTCATGACCGAGATCGACGACGCGATCCGCAACTCGCTCGAGGTCGTCGAAGGCGAACGCAAAGCCCTGCGCACCCGCGCCGACTACCTGCGCTCACTCGCCGACCGTGAATTGAAGACCGCCGGCAGCTGACCGCCGTCCGGGCCTACTCTGCCGCCGTTGCCGTCTTCGAGCGCAGCCAGCTGCGGTTCTTCAGCGACCGCTGCAGCTTCTGGCGCAGGCGCGCGTAGGTCGTCTTCCGATCGGCACGCGAGAGGCCGAGCGCACGCAGCAGTCGCAGTTCTTCGGCCCGCGTCGGCACCGCGGCCATCCGGCCCTTGTGGCGCACGACGTAGCGCGCCATGCGAACGAGCATCGCGTCGGTGTCCCGCTGCTCGAGCGGCGGCTTGACGCGCGCGCGGTCGAGGTCGACGAGAACGGCGCGCACGCGCTCGCCGCGCCTGCTGCACAGGATGTTGTCGAGATGCAGGTCCGGGTGTTGCAATCCCGCGGCGAACGCGAGCTTGAGCAACGTGCCGACCGCTTCCGCCGTGCGCCGCCGCGCATCGGGTTCGCGCGCGAGGAACGCGGGCAACGCCTCGGCGTCAGGGACGCGCTCCGTGCACATGCGCAACCGCCAGAACGCGCCGTGCCGCTTGCCCACCGCGGCGATCGGGGCGACCGTCGGCACCCCCTCGTTTCGCAGAGCGAGCAAGACCTCGATCTCGCTGCGCACGCGGTTGGCCGACGCGTAGCGGTCCTTGAGCAACGACCCGAGCGCGCCGCCACGCCGGCACGGCCGCACGACGACCTCGTGCTCGGGCAGTTCGAGCACGCCGACCCCGCCGCGCCCCTTCGCACCGGGCAGCGGCTCCGGCGTGGCCCAGAACGGGTCGAGCCCGAGGCCCGCCACGTCGCTACGCAGCCAGCCGAACGCCGATCCCTGGCGCACTTCGATGAATCCGTCCGGAGCGCTCATTGGTGGCCATCAGCGTAAGGCCAGGCCAGAACACAGCGCGGGGGTTTCTCCGAACGACCTCCTGTTCCCGACTCGAGTTCCCACCCCGGATTCGGTCAGGTTCCCCGCCACCGCAAGCTCGCCACCTCGACCGCGACCGCGCAGGGAGCCGACCTGACCCGCAGTTCACCAACACGAGGCGGCTCGCGGTCGACATCCGGCGGTGGGAGCGACGCTGCCGGCAGCTGATTGGGCTGGAACACGCCTCGGCGATGCCCAATGCTCGCACCGCCATGGCCAGCGACGACGGATTGCCCGCGGCACGGATACTCCCGCCCGGCGGGCGCGTGCTCGTCGTGCGGCTATCGGCGCTCGGCGACGTGCTGTTCGCGCTCGAGACGGTCGCGGCGCTGCGACGCGAACGACCGGATGTCACGATCGACTTCCTCGTCGAGGATCGCTTCGCGAGCCTGCTCGCGGACCATCCGCAGATCGACGAGGTCCTCGTCTACCCGCGGCGCCATCGCCTGCGAATCCCGGGCAGCCTGCTGCGTCTGCGCCGCCGCCCGCGCTACGACGTGCTGCTCGACCTGCACGCGATCCAGAAGAGCGCGCTGCACGTGCGGTGCGTGCGCGCCACGCACAAGATCGGGCCGGACGCGCCGACCGCGCGCGAGGGCGCCGAGCGGGTGTTCACTCGCCGCGTGCCGATGCCGGGCACACCGCAGCATCGCGCCGACATCGGCCATCGACTCCTGGCCGCGATCGGACTGTCGGGGCAGCCAGCCGCGCCGACGCTCGCCGCGACCCCGCCGCCGCCCGACCTGCTGGCCGGCGTCACGCGACCGCTCGTCATGCTGTTCCCGGGCACGTCGGCGTTCGCGCCGTTCAAGCGTTGGCCGATCGACAAGTTCGTCGATCTCGCCGGGCGCCTGCTCGACCGCGGGCTCGGTGTCGCGGTCGGTTTCGGCCCCGGCGAACGTGAGCTCGCGGCACCGCTCCTCGAGCGCGACCGCGTCCGCGCCGTCGACGGCACCTCGCTCGGACTGCGCGGCCTGACCGGCGTGCTCGGTGAGTGCGACGTCATGGTCGCGGCCGACACCGGCCCGCTGCACCTCGCAGCCCTCGCCGGGACGCGTTGCGTCGCGCTCTTCGGCCCCAAGGACACCGCCCGCTACGGTCCGCGCTCGCACGGCCGCGACTCGAAGGGCCCGATTCAGCACGAAGTGCTCTGCCACGACGTCCCGTGCCGCCCGTGCACGCGGCGCGACTGCGTGAGCCCGCAGTGCGTTCTCGGCATCGACACCGGCAAAGTCGAGGCCGCCGTCCTGCGCCAGCTCGGAGCGCCGCGCGCGGAGGCGCCGTCGTGACATCGATCCCGACGACGGTCATCCGCCACCCGCGCGAGCGGATCAGCAAGTGTTCGCTGCGCTTCCTGCACGACCGCCCGGAGATGACGTTCCTCAAGGCGACGAAGGCGTTCCGCTTCGACGCGACGGGCTACACGATCCTCGCCGTGGACGCGCCACCGCTGTCGACCGCGGACGCGGGCCGCCCGCTGCTCCTGCTCGACTCGACGTGGCGCTGGCTGCCGCAGCTGTTCGAGTGCCTCGATGGCGAACCCGTGCGGCGCTCGATCCCCGGCGACGTCGTCACCGCGTATCCACGCGTGAGCCAGACCTTCGAGGACCCGGCCGGCGGCCTCGCATCGGTCGAAGCGCTCTACCTCGCCCGCCGCCTGCTCGGCGACGACGACGAGACGCTGCTCGACGGCTACCACTGGAAGGCGCAGTTCCTCGCGTCGCTCGACTGAGCGCGGCCGCGCTCGGCGAGCGAGCACCGACCTACCAACCGACGACCATCGTGGCGGCGTTGGAGACGGTCGCGCCGGCAGCGTTGGCCGCCGGGTCGACGACGATCGCCTGCAGATGGAACGGCTGCCCGACGAACGCGGGATCGCTCGGCACGGCCCAGCTCCAGTTCGCGACCCCGGCCACCGCCGCGACCGCAGTCGCGACCTCGGCGCTGGCGTAGGCGCGGCAACCCGTCATGCCGAACGGGTCGAGGAGCATCGGCAGCGAACCGAAGGCCCACTGCTGGCGCGAGAGCCCGACCGTCATGATCGCTGCCCCCGCACTGGGCGGCAGGTTGGTCACCGCCGCCGTGCACGTGAACCCCAGCCGCGGCAGCGAGCCGCCGGCGAGGTCCGGCCGGCCGTTCGAGCCCGGGCAGCCGGTTCCGAACCGCTGCCACTGCGCCCCGTATTCCCAGGTGTCGTTCCGCAACGATCCGTTGGCGAGCTTGCCGCCGACCGCCACGAGGCGGTCCAGCGCGAAGTCGTGCGCCACCGCGGCCCCGCGGCGCGCGGGGTAGATGCCGCCGTAGACGTTGTCGACGCGACGCCAACTCGAACCGTCGTGCTCCCAGGTGTCGTTCTGGATCTGGAGGGTCGTCGGATCTTCACCGCCGTGGAGCACGACCACCGCGCGCCCGAGGATCGGCACGAGGTTGGCCTTGCTCCGCGGTGAGGGTTGGTTCCCGGTCGTCGGCAGCTGCGTCCAATCGAGGCCATCGAACCACCAGGAGTCACCCAGCGCACCACTCTGCGGATCCTCGCCACCATGGAGCATCACCCCGCCGAGCGCCGGGTGATACGCCAACGCGGCGTTCAGGCGCGCTGGCGGCGAGTTCAGCGGCGTCGCCATCGCCCAGTCCGTGCCGTCGAACACCCACGTGTCGCCGAAGGCCTGGGTGCTGTTCCAGCTGTTCTGGCGACCACCGAACAGCACGGTCTCCTGCCGAGCCACGTCGAACGCCATGCAGTGACGCGCCAGACCGCCCGGCGAGACCGTCGTCTGCAGCAACTGCCAGTCGGTCCCGTTCCAGAGCCACGTTTCGTCGAGCGCGAGCTGGCTTCCGCCCCCGTCGCCGCCGTACAGCACCACGGTGCCGAGGATGGAGTCGACCGCGATCGCGGCGCGAGTCCGCGCTCCCGGCAGTGACGCCGGCGTCAGCGCGGTGTAGACGCCGTTCTGCAGGCTGTAGAAGTCGTTGCTCCAGTTCCCGCCGAACAACAGCATGCGCTGGTTCGGCAGGTCGTAGGCGAGGAGCGCGTCCGAGCGCGGAGCCGGAGTGCCCGTCGTCGACACCGCTCCCCATTGGGCTGGTAGCGATGTCGACGCGAGCGATGCCGTGAGCAGAACCAGAGCCCGGCGCATGATCAGTTGCCGACCGTGCTCGCCACGGCGTTGGAGATCGTCAGCCCGGCTGCGTTGGCCGCGAAGTCGAGTGACAGGCCCTGGTGGAACCACGGCAGCCCGAGGAACGTGACGTCGCTCGGCAGCGCGGTCGTCAGCGTCGCCGTGCCCGGCACCGAAGGATCCGTGCCGATGAACACCGAGACATCGTTGCTCACGAGCAGGGAGCAGCCCGTCATGCCGGCACCGCTGAGATCGAACGGCAGCGCCCCGAACGTGCTCGTCTGATCCGACAGACCGATGACGAACGCCGCGATGGTCGCGGCCGGATCGAGGTTGCCGAGGGTAACGGCGTAGTCGAATCCGAGGCGCGGGGCGTCGGCGGCCGTCAGGCTCGGGACCCCGAACGTGCCGGCGCAGCCCGCGCCGTACGTGCTGACCTTCGCACCGTAGTGCCAGGTCGCGCCCGAATCCGAGAACGTCGCGGGATCGATGCCGCCGAACTCGACGACCTGCCGGATGCCCGGGAGGAACGTCATCGCGCCGTCGCGATGCGGCGTCGTGCTCGTCGGCACCTGCGTCCAGGTCCAGGTCGTGGTCCCCGCGTCGAACGCGAGCTCCCAGGTGTCGACGATCGGCTGGCCGTTCATCGGGTTCATGCCGCCGCTCAGCACGCACACCTCGCGAACGGAGTCGTAGGCCATCTTGCAGCCCGTGCGCTCGACGGGCCGCGCCCCGGCCACGCCCGCCGCCTGCCAGGTCGCCCCGTCGTACAGCCAGGTCGTGTCGACCCCGCCGGTCTGCGGGTCGATGCCGCCGAACATCACGGTCACGCCGCCGCCGGCGTGGTAGCACATCGCGGGGCGCTCGAGCGGGCCCGGCGTCGCGGCGGCGCTGACCTGGGTCCAGCTCGTGCCGTCGTACTCCCAGTGCGCCGCGGAGGCGATCGGGAAGAACGAGTCGGCGCTGCCGCCGTAGAGGACCATCACGTTCCGCGTCGAGTCGAAGCAGGCGCCGTAGATGCCGAGGCCGCCGGGCGTCGTCGTCGCGGTGAGGTTCTGCGTCCAGTTGACCCCGTCGAACTCCCAGGTCTCGTCGATCGACGGGCCGCCGAAGAACGAGGTGTTGAGACCGCCGTAGAGCACCGCGACACCGCGCAGGGAGTCGTAGACCAGCTCGACACCGGTCACGCCGCCAGCGTTCGGCAACGCGGCGAGGGCCGACCAGTTGGCACCGTCGTAGGACCAGAGTTCGTTGCTGGTCGAGAAGCCGGCGGAGCCGCCAACGAGCAGCGCCTGACTGCCGTCGAAGCACATGCCGTGACCCGAGCGCGCGGACGGCGCGCTGGCCGGGGTCTGCTCACCCCACTGGGCGGCAAGGGGCGCCGCGAGGGCGAGAGCGAACGTCGAGAATCGAACGGAGAATCGGTGGTCGGTCATTCAGGGACTCCAGGGTTTCGGAGCCGCTGAGGTGCCGTTTCCCCGGACCTGGCCAAGTCCATCTCACATTTTCCCGCGGCCCGGTCACGCCCGGGCCACGGGGCATCCCGGGCCGGCGAGAGCGGCCGCCCTACCGGGAGATCGTGAGGCTCCGCGAGTCGACACGGTCGACCCCGCCGTTGCCCCGCCCCCGGCTGACGAACAGCTCGTCGCGACCGTCGCCGTTCGTGTCGCCGACGGAGACCAGGCGACCACCGAAGAACCCGGCCGGGGCGGCGCCGAGCAGCGACGACAGCGGCCGGCCGTCGATCGACCACAGCTCGACGAGACCGGTCTGCGCGTTCCCACCCAGCGGCGCTCCGATCGCGAGCACCGGAGGCCCGAGGCCACAGCCATAGCGCACGGCAGCGACCCCGAGACGTGAGCCCGGTCGACCGGATTCGAAGACATTGAGCGTCCGCCCGTCCGCGCCCGAGAACACGGCGAGGCGATCGGCCAGATGGCCGTCTACACTGACCGACGCGACGCCGATGTCGCCGACATCGTCGCCGTCCAGGTCTCCGAACCCGTACACGAACGCACCGAACCCGCTGACCGTCGAGGCGTCGCGCCACTCGTGCAGCGGCACGCCGGCGCGGCCCGAGTACAGCCGGACGAGGCCTGCTGCGCCGCCATAGTTGCCACCGACGAGCAGATCGACGCAGCCGTCGTCATCGACGTCGCCGACCGCTGCCAGGGAGGCCCCGAACCAGACGCCCGGGATGTCGTTCCGCAGCTCGCGCAGCCGTTCCCGCGTGCGCCCCGAGTAGATCGAGACGTGGCCCTGAGGCGTCGCGTTCTGCACGATCGGGGGCACCCCGACCGCGAAGTCCGGCACACCGTCACCGTCGACATCGCCGAGTGCCGCGAGCGCGACTCCGAAAGCGACGGCGGGCTCTCGCACGCGACCGATCACGGTCTGATCCCGGCCCGACAGCAGTTCGACGAAGCCGTCGCGCGCGTCGGCGACGCCACCCGGAGCGCCGACGCACCAGTCCGAGACATCGTCACCATCGACATCGCCGAGCAGCTGCACGGCGTACCCGAAGAGGTGGTCGCCGGCCGGTCGTTCCACCGACGCGAGAACGGCAGCCGTCCGTCCGTCGACGACGAACGCGTGGCCCGGCGCCGATCGCGGGTCCTTCGCCTGACAGCCGACGAGCACCTCCGGCGTGCCGTCGCCGTTCCAGTCCGCGCCCACGCGCAGGTCGGAGCCGAACTCGTGGACGGGGTGCAGCGCGACCGGCGGCGCGACCGCGACCAGATCGACGGAGTTCCAGCCCGAACCCGGCAACGTGAGGATCAGCTGCCGATGCAGCTGCTGGAGCGTCGGATAGGCCGCCCACAAGGCCGTCGGCATCAGCTCGCACGCCCAGCGCCGTGCCGGTCCGAGCCAGGCGGCGGTGGCCGGCAGCCTCGCCAGTGCCAACGGCAACTCGCCGAACAACCGACGGGTGAGGGGATCGATGCCCGCGCCGCGAATCCTGACCGGCATCGAGTCCAGCACGATGGCCAGGTGCGGCAGGAGATCTTCGAGTCGGTCGACCCGCTCGCTCGGTAGCAGCGCGCGCAGGGGCTGTTCGCCGCCGAGGAACGTGGTTCCGACCCGGCCGCCCGCCCGATCGAGGTCGGCACCGAGCAACCGCAGCAGGCCGCCGATACGCAGGATCTCGCGCCGCCGGGCGACGCCACCGGCGGTCAGGCGCGCGGGATCGAGCCGCAGGACGGCCAGCACCTGCCAGAGGTAGCGCGCGCTGTCGCGCTGCTGCAGCGCGATCCGCGCGCGCGCCAGCCGAAAGCGCGGCTCGTCGGGCCACGCGGCGAGGATCGCCTCGAGTTGCGCCGCCGCGGCTTCGAGCCGGCCGGCGCGCGCGGCGAGCTGCGCGAGCCGGAAGAACGGCGTCGGATCATGAACGAAGTCCTCCGCGAGCTCGCCGTACAGCGCGGCGGCCGCTTCATCGTCACCACGCGCCGCGAGCAGGTCCGCCCGCACGCGCAGCCGCCGCGGATCGCGGGCGCCGGAATCGGCCGTGCGGCCGAACCACTGTTCGGCTCGCGTCACCTCGCCCATCGCGAGCGCGGCCTCGGCGAGTTCGAGCTCCAGGCCGACATCGGGGAACGACCGATGGGCCGCGCGCAGCCGCGCGAATGCAGCCTCGGAGTCGCCATCGGCCAGGAGCTGCAGACCCTGGATCGCATCCCGCAGACTGGCATTCCCGACATCCACGCCCGCCGTTCCCCAGGCGACCTCGACCAGGCGGGGTTCCCCGAGCAGGTAGCCGAGCAACCCGAGCGCCGCGCGCTCGGAGTCCCGCGTCAGCCGCGCACTCAGGTCGGGCGGCAACGCCGCTCCACTCGCGATGCCGCGAGCGACTTCGCGCACGAGCGGCGGCAGCGCGCGCGTGAGCGTCGCGTATTCGGCCGTTGCGATCGCCGCCGCGAGCCCCTCACGACTCTGCACGGTGAGGTCGCGCTGCCACAGCGCCATCCGCACGACCGCGAGTTCGGCGCGCGCCGCGCCATTCGCCGGCTGCAGCGCGAGCGCGCGTTCGTAGTCGGCAACCGCCGACTGCAGCGGATCCGCCGACGGATCGACAGCGCGCGCCGCGAACGATCGTGTTCGACCCGCAGCGAACGCCCGACAGGCCGGCGCCAGCAGCTGCTGGCGGGCGCTTTGAACGTGCGCCGCCGCCGCGTCCTGGGCTCTGGCGGCGGCCTGCACGTGGGCGAACAACGGCCAGACGAGCAGCAGCACCAGGAGCGCACCCGCACAACCGGCGAGCAGGGCGACACGGTTGCGGCGCGAGAACTTGCCGAGTCGGCGACCGAGCCCGACGGGCCGCGCTCGAATCGGCCGCAGCTCGAGCAACCGCTCGAGATCGTCGGCCAGTTCGCCACCGCTGCCATACCGGTTGTGCGGCTCCAGCTCCATCGCCCGCGTGACGATCGTCTCGAGGTCGCGCGGCGCATCGGGCGCGAGTCGCCGCAACGGCTGCACCCGCCCAGCCTCGATCCGGCGCAACAGGTCCGTCGTCGTGCGCCCCGCGAACGGCGGCGTCAGCGTCAGGCATTCGTACAGCGTCACCGCGAGGGCGTAGACGTCGGTCGCCGAACCGACGGGCGAATGCCCACGCATCTGCTCGGGAGACGAGTAGACGGGCGTCCCCGCGAAACCGGTCCGGCTCGTGCGCTGCAGCGAGGTGTCGCGCACGAGGCCGAAGTCGGCCAGGACGGGCTGGCCGTCGCACCGCAGCAGGATGTTGGCCGGCTTGACATCCCGATGCACGAACCCACGGTCGTGCACCGCGCCGAGCGCCCGTGCGACCGCGAGCCCGATCCGCACGAAGAACTGCGTCAGGCTGCGAGCCCCGAGCGCATGCTCGTCGAGCTGCAACAGTTCGGCGACGTCCCGCAGCGTCGGCATGGTGCCGGTGCGCTCCCGCACGGCGCGCAGGTGCGACAGGAGCGTCTGCAGGCTCGGGCCATCGACATACTCCATCTCGAACGCGAGCAGCTCACCATCGTCGACGATGCGATGAATGCCGACGATGTTCTCGTGGTGCACCTGCGCGAGCGCGCGCGCCTCGGCGAGGAAGCGCTGCCGGCTGGCTGCGGACAGACCGAACGAGTGCGGCAGCACCTTGATGGCGACCTCGCGGCCGAGCTGCTCGTTCTTGGCGAGGTAGACCGATCCCATGCCGCCGCGCCCGAGTTCCCGCACGACCTCGTAGCCGCCGAGCACCGGTCGCGGCGTCACTCGCCGCCCCGCGACGTCACACGCCAGCCGCCAGGCCTCGTCGACCCGCTCGCGGGCCTCCGGGTGGCGCTCGGCAACGCTCACGAGATCCGGCTCCTCGCCGTCGAGCAACGCCGCGAGCAGTTCGTCGAGCAGGTCGGCGAACGCGGGATCATCGTCACGCGACGCGGATGTCACGGCGCCCCACCCGGCGTCGTCGTCGCCGACGCGCCGCCGTCGTCGGCATCCCCGTCGTCCGGATCCCCGTCGCCACCGCCGCGGCCGAGCAACCGCTCGAGCTCCAGCCGATAGCGCTTGGTCCCGCGCACGAACCGCTCCTTCGCCGTCGACAGCGGTATCGCGAGCCGGTCAGCCGCCTCTTGCGACGACACCTCCTCGAACAGCCGCAACCGCACGACCGCGCGCAACGGTTCGTCGAGCGCCTCGAGCGCCTGTTCGAGCGATCGTGCCCGCTCCATGTTGGACGCGACGCGACTCGGCGTCGTCGACTGCGGCGGCAGGTAGGAAGCGGCCGTGTCCGCACCGCCGAACGCGGACAGCGAATCCGTCCGCACGCCGCCCCCGCGCTTCTGCCGGCCGAGGTTGCGCACGACCTCCCGGATTCGGTGCTTCGCGATCCCGAGCAACCACGCCCGGTACTTGCGGAGGTTGACCCATTCGTGCTGCTGTCGGTCGCGCCAGGCGAGCCAGAGGGTCTCCTGCCACAGGTCCTCCACCGTGACCGACAGCCGCGCCTTCGGCCCGAGCCAACCGGCGATCAGCACGAACACGTTCGCCGAGTCGATGCTGTCGATCAGCTGCCCCCAGGACGTCGGGTCGCGATGCGGGGCACTCGAGTCGGAACGGGGCATGAGCAGACCCCGAAGTGTACCCCATGCCGACCTCTCCGGAGGCTCGGCGAGCCCCCGATGCGGCCGCGGGTTCGAGACCGCGTCACATCCCGACGGTGGCCTGCCCCGCGTTGCTCGCGAGCATGCTCAACGGATTGACGCCAGGGGCAATGACCGCGGCCTGGTTGTACCAGACGAGGCCGTCGAACAGCGGGTTGTTCGGAACCGCGAACGGCGCGGTCGAACCATGGCCCATCGTGTCGAGTTGCAGCGTGATGGTGACGTCGTGCGACACGTAGCCGAAGCACCCGGGCGCATTGAACAAGGCGAGATCGACCGGCGTCGGCAACCCGAACACCTGGGTGTTGTCGAACGAGTAGATCACGAACGCGAACAGGCTCGGCGCGCCGCCCACCACGTCCAGCACGAAGTTGCCGCCGAGCTGGGGCAACGACGACGCCGTGAGACCCGGGGCGGGCACGTTGCTCGCGAGGCAACGGATCTTGAAGATCGGATTCGTCACGGACGACGAGGTCGTCCAGGCGTTGCCGTTGTAGCTCGGCCGGCGCCAGTGCACCGTGGCCGGCCCGGCGACACCACCGAGGTTCTCCGCGGGTGAGACGATGCTGAAGCAGTCGTGCGCGATCCAGAACGCTTCGCCCGGCGCGATCGTCAGCGGCGGATACACCGTCGTCGCATAGAACGCCTGCGCGTTGGTGACCGTGATCGTGCCGACGGCGGCGGCCGTGAAGTCCGGCGCGGTATGCGTCACCGCGCCCGCCCCGGAGGCGTCGCGGTGGACCGCCGTGTTGACGGTCTCGACCGGGTTGGTGTTCGTCACCGTGAAGACCTCGAACCCGACGACCTGGATCGGGTTGCCCGTCGTGTTCACGACGGGGTAGGCATACTCGTTGGGCAACGACCCGACGGACAGACTTGGACCCACGTCGTTCTGCGTGAGGCACGCCGACTCGCTCGTGCCGTTGCACGACTCGCCGTAGGGGTCGAACGCCGCCTGGATCTGGGCCTGGGCGGTGGCGATGGTGACAGTGAAGAGAACGGCGGTTGCGGTGGTGGTAGCGCGCATGGTGTGAGTTCGTGGTGACGGGGGTTGCCCGGCGAACGGGCACGATAGGTAGTCCGTACACGATACCGCGAAGCGTCGCGCGGCACGGCGGTGCGCGTGAGAACGCTCGATCGTGACCATGTCACGGGCAGATCGATCGCGCTAGACTCCCGGCGGGCGCCCGTAGCTCAGCTGGATAGAGCACCGGCCTTCTAAGCCGATGGTCGCAGGTTCGAATCCTGCCGGGCGTGCCAATCCAGCCCTGGACTCTGCAGTGCGGCGATTCGCACTCGTCTGCTGTTGCTTACGGCCCCTCTCGGCGTGGCTGACTCTGCGCGGGACTCGGACTGCAACCGCTGCGCGCCGGGACGTCTACTCATCCCCGACGTCACCACCGAGTTCCCTCGCAACGTCGCGCGCGCCGTGCAGCAAGCGGGCGACGCGGATCCCATCGGGAACGGATTCGTAGACGATCACGAACGTCCGCAACAGGACGTAGTAGCGGAGCGTGTGGCCCGGCGGGTCCAGCTCCGGATTGGTGCGCCCGAGGCCTGGTGATTCGAGCAGTCGGCGAAGCGTCTGCTCGAGCGCATCACGAACGCGCCGGGCCTGGCTCGGTCCGAAGCGCGCGATCGTGAAATCCATGATGTCCCGGCGGTCACGCTCGGTCGCGCGCGAGAGCTGGATCCGACTCATGAATCGTCCGTTCGTCGCGCCTCCAGGGCCGCGAGCTCGCGATCCCAGTCCGCGAAGAACGTGTCCGCGTCGACCGTCTCACCACGATCGAGTTGTTCGGCACCCTCTCGGATCAACGCCCGGGCGCGCTCGACCTCGGCATCCCGCAGCCGCTGCTGGTCCTCGAGCAGCCGCAGCCCTTCGCGCACGACCTCGCTGACGGTTTGGTAGCGGCCGGACGCGACGCATTCGGCCAGGAAGTCGGCCTGCTTGGAGGTGAAGGACACGCTGATGTTCTCTCGCTTGGCCATAGTACGCGAGGCCGTTGTATGACATTGTCGCACACTGTCAATCGGGGGCGGAGCCATCCCGGATCTGCGCCCACCCCAAGTGGCACACCATCCGTCGAAACGCCCCCGTAACTCGCGTGCACACGCAGAATTGTTGACATCCGGCCGAACGACCGCGCCGACCTGCAGGCGCTCATTCGAGTTGCTTCCGTTGCGGACCTCGCGCGAGCCGGCGCCCTCGTGCGACTCATCCACGAGCGCGGATATCACCGCGACCTGGACCTGAAGCAACGATTCGAGGCCTTCGTGGCGCAATACGGCTCCGGCGCGTGACTGGCCGGGGGCACCGGCGGCCCGTTCTTGCAGAGCCCGAGAGCCAGCAAGACGCGTCGCTCATGACGCGTTCGCTTCCGCCGGTTCGCCGTCGCCCTCTTCGCCGTCGCCCTCCTCGAAGTCGGCGCCGGGCACCCAGCCCGCGGGCGGCTGCTTGCGATAGCGATCGTGGATCCACAGGTACTGCTCGGGCGCCATGCGGATCAGCTGCTCGAGCCGCTCGTTCACGGCGCAGACGCCGTCGTAGAGGTCTTTCGCCTTGTTGCCCGTCGACTCGAAGACGATCGGCGGCAGCAGCACGAGGCGGAACCGGAAGCGGCCGTCGACGCGCAGCGCGCCGCCGACGATCAACGGGTAGCCGTTGCGCAGGCACAGCGTCACGGCCGCGCGTTCGCAGCTCGCGACCTTGCCGAAGAACGGCGCGAACACGCCGCGCAGGCGCTGGTTCTGATCGACGACCTGGAGACCGACGGCGCCGCGTTGCAGCGCGCGCTTCAGGTCGCGCACCCCGCCGCGGCGCGGGTGGATGAAGAGGCCCGCGCGGCGGCGGTTGTCGAGGATCCACTGCTGCAGCAGCGGGTTCTTCGACACCTTCGCGATGCCGTGGGCCTCGCCTGCGCGGTTGGCCATGCCGGCGGCGGCCATCTCCCAGCTGCCGAGGTGCGCCGTTACCGCGACGTAGGGTGCCGCGGTCACGAGCGACGCTTCGGCAGCCGTGTAGTCGAGCACGTCCTCGAGCCTGCCGCCGCGCGCGAGCAACCGGGTGAGGCGCGCCATGTCGAGCGGCACCTGAAAGAGGTTGCCCGTGGCCTTGCTGCCGAGGTCGAGCAGCTCACGTTCGTCGCGATCGGGATACGCGGCCTGCAGGAAGCGCAGCGCGTAGCCCTGGCGCTTCTTCGAACACCGGAAGTAGACGCGCCCGAGCCAGGCGGCGACGCCGTAGCCGAGGCGTTCGGGGACGCGCGCGGCGGTCCCGATCGCGATGCGTGCGAGCCAGTAGACGATGCGGTCGCCGACCCGGGCCTTCGGGCGCTGGCTCACAGCAGGAACTCCTGCGGCCGCGGGTCCGCGTCGACGAAGCGCAGCTCGATACGCAGCACGGAGCGCGGCGCGTCGGGCGCGACCAACGCGAGCTTCACGTCGTCCTTCTCCGTGGTGAGCAGCACGGCGTCGGCCGCGGTCGCGGCCTCGACCGCGCGCTCGATCTCGGCTGCGGTAAAACGGTGGTGGTCGCGATAGCGCAGCTCCCGCACGACCTCGGCGCCCAGCTCGGTCACCGTCGCCAGGAAGCTGGCCGGCCGCGCGATCGCGGACAGCAGCACGACGCGCCGCCCCGCGAGCTCCGTCGCTTCGCGCTCGGCGCCCGCCGGCTGCTCGATGAGCTTCGTCGGCGCGTGCTCGCACGCATGAACGGTCAGGTCATCGCGCCGCGCGAGCTGCCGGATCCGCTGCACCCGCGCCGCGATCTGCTCGCGCGTCAGTCCGCCCGAACGCGTGAGCAGGACGAGCCCGGCGCGCCGCAACCCCGATCGATACTCACGCAGGTCCCCCGCCGGCAGGCACTGGCCGTTGCCGAACGGTCGCCATGCGTCGAGGCACACGACGTCGAGGTCGCGATGCAGCCGCCGATGCTGAAACCCGTCGTCGAGCACCACGTAGTCGCAGCCGCGCTCGACGAGCCGCTTGCCGCCGGCGACGCGGTCGGGGTCCTGTTCCTGCAGCAGCTCGGGCAATCTGGCGGCGAGCATCATGCCCTCGTCGTTGAGTACGGCACCCTCGGCTCGACCGTAGCCGCGCGCGAGCACGCCGGGGCGCCGGCCACGTTGCGCGGCGAGCGCGCCCAGCCACGCCGCCGTTGGCGTCTTCCCCGTGCCCCCGACCGTGAGGTTGCCGATCGACACCACGGGCACGGACAGCCGATGCACCTGCTTCCAGCCCGCGTCGAACGCATGGTTCCGGATCGCCGTGACCGCGCCGTACAGCAGTCCGAGCGGCCAGAGCGCCTGGCGCAACGGATTGCCCGCGGTGGCGGCCTCGGCCTCGCGTGCTGCGGGCGGTCCGCTCACGAGAGCGCGGCGATCTCGTCGGCGGTCGTCGCGGCGTGGGTCTCGACGCCCTCGACGCCACGCGCCATGGCGATGCGCTTGACCATGTTGACGAGCGTCGGCTTCGGACCGCACTCGACGAACTCGCGCACGCCCTGCTCGAGCATGCCCTCGATCGTCTGCAGCCAGCGCACCGAGCCGGCGAACTGCCGCTTGAGCGCGTCGCGCGCGGCGTCGGCCGTCGTCACCGGTTTGGCATCGACGTTGCACCAGACGGGGAACGCCGGGTCGTTCATCGTGATCGCATCGAGCGTCGTCGCGAAGCTCGCGCCCGCGTCCTGCAGCAGCGAACAATGGAACGGCACGCTGACGTTGAGCTTCATCGCCATGCGCCGCGGCGCGAGCTCGACGAGCTGATCCATCGCGGCGATCGCGCCCGAGCACACGATCTGCGTCGGCTCGTTGTAGTTGGCGATCTCGCAGACGCCCGCGTCGACCTTGGCGACGAGCGCCTCGACGTCGGCCAGCTCCATCTTGCGCAGCGCGACCATGCCGCCCGTGCCGACGGGCACGGCGTCCTGCATGCACTCCGCGCGATCGCGCACGAGCCGCACGGCGTCGGCGAACGTGATCGTGCCGGCCGCGACGTGGGCGCTGTATTCACCCAGGCTGTGACCGGCCGCGAGGTCGGGCGTCATGCCCCCGTTCTCGGAAGCGAGGGCTCGAAACGCGGCGACGGCGACCGTGAGCGTGCACGGCTGCGTGTTCGTCGTCAGCGCGAGCTGCTCCTCGGGGCCGGAGAAGCAGAGCTCACTGATCGGCTCGGCGAGGACGGCGTCGGCCTCCTCGAACGTCTCGCGGGCCGCGGGGAAGCGGTCCGCGAGCTCCTTGCCCATGCCCGCGAACTGCGAGCCCTGACCGGTGAAGAGGAAAGCGCGTGCCATGGCGAGAAGCTTCTCGCCGGCGCCCACGTCCGATCAAGGCTGGCTTCCGGAATCCGTCAGCGCTTGCGGCGCTTCTCGCGGCGCTCCTGGCGCAGCTCGCGGCGGGTCTTCTTGCGGCCCGTGTCCTGCGAGCCGTCGACGTCGCTCGTGCCGGTGTCGGCGGCGAAGTGCTTCACCGCCTTCTGCCATTCGGCGAAGTTCTCGACGAACGCGTTCTCCTTCTCCGTCGGCGCCGCGCCGATGCGGTTGAAGCGCGTCTGGATCTCCGTGCGCTTCGCCTCGTTCCAGCCCTGCGCCGGCGGGTAGTCCTGCAGCAGCTGGAACCACTTGCGGTGGGCCTCCTGCTGCGCTTCCGACGCGCCCGTGCCCGCACCCGCACCGGTCGTCGCGCTGCCCGTCGAACCCGCGCCCGACGTCACCGACTTGGCGACGCCCGTCGCGCCGGGCCCGTTGCCCGTGCTGCCTTTGGCCGACGGCTTCGCCGAGCCGATCTGCGATGCCTGCGTTTGCACGCCGGCCGCACCCGGGCCCGCGGGCGTGGCACCCTGGGACTGCCCGTTCGCCGGCTGACCGTTGCTGCCCGTCGCACCGCCCGCCTGCGGGCGTCCCTCACCCTCGGGGCGCGCCGGCGAGCCGCTCGCGCGGTTCGGATCACCGCCGCGCTGGAAGCCGCCGCGGCGCTCGCGGTCCTCCTTCATCGCCATCTCGGCCTCGAGTTCGGCGAGCTGCTCGGTCGTGAGCCGCTGCAGCACGGTGTAGTTCTTCAGCTCCGAGAACGGCACGAACACGTAGTTGCGCGTGCCGCCCGAGTACCAGATCCGGATGCCGGCGCCGCGATCGGCCGCGTGCGCGGTCTCGAAGCGCAGACCCGTCACGCGCTCGACGAGGCGGCCGTCCTTCACGACGCCGCGCAGTCGGTTGCCGTTGTTGAGGCGCACCTGCACGCGCACGTGACTCTTGACCTTCTTGCCACCGCCGAACTCCTGGCGCATGCGCTTCGCGCGCTCTTCGATGCGCGACGCCTTGTCGGTCGCCTCCGACTCCTTGCCGGGGTCCTGCTTCGACTCCGTCTTGGACTCGGCTTCCTTCTTGGTCGCCTTCGGCGGTCCACCCGGTTGCCCCGTCTGACATACCAGGACCGACGCGACGAGCAGCGCGGAGGCGCACGTGTGCAGCAATCTCATGCCCGTCCTATCGGCCAGACTGGCCATGAGACTTCTGGCCGGTCCCGAACGGGGACAGCGCCACGGGAAAACCCGATTCGGCAGCCGATAGGACGGTGTTCTCGAGAGGTTCGCAAATGCTTCATTCGCCGTCCCGTCGCCGGTCGTCCGCCCGTTCTCCGCAGATCCCGCCGCGCCATACCGCGGCGGCGAGCGAGCGCGGCAGCGCGCTCATCGCCGCCCTGCTGATGCTCGTGGTGATCATGGGGCTGGTGCTGACCAACAGCCAGACGCTCGATTCGCACCGCGACCTCAACGACACCCGCTTCGCCCGCGACAGTCAGGCGCTCGCGCTCGCGAACTCCGGGCTGACGGACGGGCTCGGCTGGTTGCGCAAGCAGACGTCGCAACCCGTGACGGCGCTCGACCCGCAGCGGGACGAGCTCGCGACGCCGCCAGTGCTCGAGACCGAAGAGCCGGACATCGGCATCGTGCGCGAGTTCCAGATCAGCGGCACGACCTGGGGTCGCTACGAGGTCTGGAAGGAGTGGGCCGCCGACCCCGATCCGGACCGCCTCGCGTTCCGGACGCAGATGCAGTGCCGCGACGTGTCGGCCGCCCGCGGCGGCCTCACCGCGGGCACGGTGTGGCGGCTGCGCAGCGTCGGCTACGTCTACGAGCGTCGCGATGCCGCGGTCGCGTTCGACGCGCCGCCCAACCGCGTGATCGCGCAGGACATCGCCGAGATGGAGGCGCGCCGCCTCGCGATGAACCTGCCGGGCCAGGCCGCGGTCTGCGTTCGCACCGCGAGCGGGGTGCTCGTCAGCACGCGCGGTCAGATCCGCGGCGGCAGCGCCGCGGCCGGGCTGTTCAGCGAATCGGGCACGGGCTCGCCGACGGTGACGGGCACGGCCGCCGAGATCTCGGGCTCGCCCGGCACGGCGACCAACACGCCGTACGAGGACTCGCTCGATGCCGTGTTCGGTGCGACGGCCGACGAGCTGCGCGCGATGGCCGACATCCACATCACCGACCCATCTGCGTTCCCGTCGCCGCTGCCGACCAACTCGCTCGTCGTCTGCTCGGGTGACCTCTCGTTCACGGACACTCAGCGGCTGCTCGGTTCGGGCATCGTGATCGTCCTCGGCGACCTCGCGATCGAGGCCGGCAGCTACTCGAGCTTCTCGGGTCTGATCTACGTCGGCGGCAACTTCACGATGCAGGAACCGGCCGAGATCCGCGGCTCCGTCGTCGTGACCGGCAGCGCGACCGTCAGCGGCGGCACCGGCGACTTCGCCCGGGTCCTCTACGACGACGAGATCCTCGCCGCGCTGCGCCGCGAACTCGGCTCGTACCGCCAATCGAGCACGGTGCTGCGCCCGCTCGACGAGACGCGATAGCGCCACCGCCACGGCTCCGACCGGCGCCCGGATCCGAAAAACCGTGAAACACCCGAGACGGTCGGCCGTCTCGGGCGCCGAATCCCACCAGGGCCGGAATTCCCCGTGCGATCGCGGCGGTCTGGCGCTTCCGCGGGTGAGCCATCCCATGATTGCCACCGCCGACCGTCGCGCCGCCCCCCGCAAACGCGCCATGAAGCCCGACCCGACTTGCCGCCGCGGCAGGAAGCGGCAAAATCGCAAGCTCCCCGCCCACGCCCCGTTCTTGGACGACAACACCCGCAACCTGGTCAGCCGCGCGCTGGAGCAGGATCGCGACGCGATCGATCAGCTGTTCGAGCGCTATCGCGATCGGTTGCGAAGTGCGCTGCGCAAGCTGATCGGTCCGAAGTACCGGGTGCTCATGGCGGACAGCGAGGATGCGACCCAGGACGCGATCCTGTCGGCGCTCCGGCGACTGCATCAGTTCGAGTATCGCGGCGAGGGCTCGTTCCTCGCGTGGCTGCTGAAGGGCGCGGAATACGAGATCATCCGTCGCATCCGCGCCGTCGAAGCGCGCAAGCGCCGGCCGCAGGACGGCGGCCTCGTCGGCATCGACGAGCACATGCGTGAGGCGATCCCGAGCAAGGACGCGACCCCGTCACAGGTGCACGACGAGACCGAGCTGGCCGAACGGATCCGCGTCGCGCTGCAGCAGCTGCCGGACCGCGAGCGCGAGATCATCGTGCTGAAGCGCTACCTCGAGCTCTCCACCGACGAGATCTGCGCCGAGATGGGGCTGCCGACCGAGGGGGCGGTGCGTGCGCTGTTGTCGCGCGCCCAGGCCCGGTTGTCGGGGTACCTGTCGAGGCCGTCGGATGACTGACCTGCAGAAGACCGCGGCGGGCGGCGGCGAACTGCCGCGGCCGGTCACGACGCGCGCCGCCTCCGACGAGAGCGCGTCGGCCCAGATCCAGATCGCGGTCGAACGGTTCGTGGAGTTGCACAGCTGCGGCGACGCGCCGGAGCTCGCGGCGTTCGTCACGACGTACCCGGAGCATCTGCGGCCACGGATCCTCGCGCAGTGCTCCGAGTTCCTCGCGTTCGACGGGCTGCTCGGCCCCGAGGTCTGGGAGCCGAGTCAGGCATCGGCGGACGCCGGCGAACAGCCGAGTGAAGGGCGACGGTTCGGCGACTTCGACATCACGGACGAGCTCGGGCGCGGCGGCATGGGCGTCGTCTACCTCGCGCGGCAGCGTTCGCTCAACCGGCGCGTCGCGCTCAAGGTCATGGCCAGCGGCCTGACACTGAGCAGCCGGCACGTCGAGCGCTTCCGCCGCGAGGCCGCCGCGACCGCCCAGCTGCGGCATCCGGCGATCGTGCCGGTGCACAGCCTCGAGGAGGTCGACGGCACGTTCGCGATCGCGATGGACTACATCGCGGGCCGCAACCTCGCCGACATCATCGACGACCTGCGACTCGCGAACGGCAGCGAACCAGGGCCGGTCGAGGGCTCGCTCGGCCTCGCACCCGAGAAGGGCTACGTCGCCGAGTGCGCGATGCTCTGCGCGCAGATCAGCTCGGCGCTGTCCGCCGCGCACGCGCAGGGCGTGATGCACCGCGATCTCAAGCCGCGCAATCTGATGATCGACGATCGGCAGAAGGCGCGACTGCTCGACTTCGGCCTGAGCAAGACGCTCGGCGACGGCAGCTTGTCGATGTCGGGCGAGATCACGGGCACGGTGCACTACATGAGCCCGGAGCAGACGCTCGCCAAACGCGTCGAGGTCGACCACCGCACCGACGTGTTCGCGCTCGGCGTCATCCTCTACGAGCTGCTCACGCTGCACCGCCCGTTCGACGGCAAGAACATGCAGCAGATCGTCTACGAGATCTGCTTCAAGGAGCCGACTTCGCCGCAGAAGCGCAACCCGAAGGTGCCGCGCGATCTCGTCACGGTGTGCCTCAAGGCGCTCGAGAAGGATCCGAGCAACCGCTACGCGAACGCCGCGGAGTTCGAGGCGGACCTGCTGCGCTTCCTGCGCTGGGAGCCGGTCCACGCGCGGCCGGCAGGCGCGCTGTCGCGCCTCGGCAAGTTCGTGCGTCGGCATCGCACCGAGGTCATCGCGGCGACGATCGTGGTCGTGCTCGGCGCGGGCGGCCTCGGGTATGCCGGCTACACCGCGATGCTCGACGACGCCGAAGCGGACCGGCTCATGCTCGCGGCCGAAGGATTCGACGCGGCCGGCGACTTCGACCGTGCGTTGGCGAGCGCGACGCAGGCGCTCGCGCTGCGCAACGACGATGCCGTGCACGCGGCGATCCAGCGCTACCGCAACCACAGCGAGCTCGCGGCCAAACAGGAGGAGGTCGACATCGCCGAGGCGCGCGGCCTGATCTCCGCGAGCAAGCAGGAGATGACGAACGACCGCCGGACCGCGGTGCTGCTCGCGCTCGCGGCGGTCGATCGTCGCGAGTCGGCCGAGACCCACAGCGCCGTCCTCGACGCGCTCGGCAGCGGCTCGCGAACGCAGTATCTCGAGTGGCCGCACGGCGAGGTGCGGGAATCGCGTTCGCTCGTCGCGCGCTGGTCGCCCGACGGCCGATCGATCCTCACCGCGGCGATGGACACCGGCGAGCCCGACGACGCCAAGGCCATCCTCTGGGACCTCGACGGCAAACCGCGCTGCACGCTCAGCGGTCACCAGCACTGGATCGTAGCGGCCGCGTTCCTGCCGGACGGCAAACGGGTCGCGACGGCCAGCGTCGACCGCACGGTGCGGCTGTGGCACGTCGCGGACGGCTCGACGGCCGGCATCTGGCGCCTCGATGGCGCAGCGCGGCAGATCGACTTCGACCGCCGGGGTCGCCGCGCGCTCGTCACGGGTCGATCCGACGAGCACATGTTCGCCGAAGTGCGCGACGTCGAATCCGGCGAGCGGCTCGCGAGCTGCGCGGGGCTCACGCAGTTCGTGCGCGCCGCGGCGATCGCCCCGAACGGCGAGTATTCCGTGACCTACGGCAACGCCGATCACGTCAAGCTGTGGTCCGCGACGAACGGCACGGAGCTCGCCAGACTGCAGGACCACAGCGGCCGCGTCACGGCGCTCGCGTTCCATCCGGACAGCGATGCGGTCGCCGTCGCCTCGGCGGACGGCTGCGCCCGGATCTACACCGTCCCGGACGGGCACCGGATCGCGACGGCGCACCACAGCCGGGAGGTCACGACGCTGCAGTTCGACCGCGCGGGTGACCGACTGCTGACCGGCGGCAAGGACCAGACCGCGCGGGTCTGGCGCATCGACCGCGGTGCTGCCGGGGCACCGTGGCAACTCCACGAGGAGCAGACGTTCGTCGGCCACGACGATGCGGTCACGAGCGCGCGCTTCGACCCGACCGAGCGCTTCGTCGTCACGGGGTGCACGGATGGCCGCCTCAGCGTGTTCGACGCGAGCGGCGACCGCTCTTCGACGGGGATGACGCTCGCGAGCTACGACTTCGCGGGCCGGATCTACGCGGCACAGTTCTCCCCGGAGGAGGGTGCCGGCCGCGTGCTCGCGATGAGCGGCCGCCAACCCGTGATGTGGCAGTTCGCCGAAGGCCTCGGCGTCGTGTCCCTGCGCCAGACGGGCAGAGTGCCGGCGGTGCGCTTCGACGCGACGGGCGAACGGGTCGTCACGGCCGGCGACGACGAGCACCTGCGGCTGTGGCACGCGCGCGAGGGGCGCCTGCTCTGGATCTCGGAGGCACTCGGCAACCCGATCACGGCCCTGGACGTCGACGGCGCGGGCGAGCGCATCGTCGCGGCCACGGTCGGCGGCGGTGTGCACATCCACCGACTCAAGGACGGCTTCGGGATCCAGCAGCTCGAGCCGCACGCGCAGAAGATCCGTCGCGTGCAGTTCTCCGCCTCGGGCACGCGCATCCTCACGGCCGACGCCGACGGCAGGGTCGTGGTCTGGAACGCCAACGACTTCAGCAGGGTCAGCGAGTTCGACCTCGGCGCGCCGCTCGCGGCGGCCGCCCTGTCCGGCGGGGCGACCGTGCTCGCGACGATCGGCGAAGACGCGAACGTCGCGCAGCTGTGGCGCGTCAGCAGCCGCGAACCGATCGGGGAGATTCGCGGTGATGCACGCCTGGTGGACGTCGCGTTCCGACCCGACGGCAAGGCTCTGCTCACGGCCGATGCTGCGGGCATCCTGCGAATCACCGACCTGCAGGGCGAGGAGCTGCAACGCATCGCGACCGACCCCGGGCTGCACCACGTGACATGGAGCCGGGACGGCACCCGGATCCAGACCAACGACCGCATCCGCTCCCGCCTGTGGGACGTGCAGACCGGACGCCAGATCCTGCACTTCGACGCCCAGCGCGGCGCCGTCGAGTGCAGCGCATTCAGCCCCGACGGCCGCTGGGCCGCGACGTCGTGCGGCGACGGCACGACGCACGTCTGGCCCACCGATCCGGTCGAGGTCGCCCGGCAACTCGAGCTGCCGCCGCTCGATCCGGCCGAACGCCGCCGCTTCGGCCTCGAGAACCCGCGCGACTGACCACCCGGTTGCCCCCGCACCGCATCCCCTGCCAGCACTGTAGAACCGACCATGAACCACCGCATCCGAAGCGTGCTAGCAAGCACCGCCGCCCCGCTGCTGAGCGCCGTACTCGCGAGCACTCTCGCTGCTCAGATCCCGACGCCGCTCGACGCGCCGCCGTGGTGGGGCGTGCAGGACGAAGAGACCATGTCGCTGTACTGGGACTTCAGCGGCGCGACGCCGTTCGTGCCGCAGCAGGTCGCGACGGCGTCGTGGTACAACCCGCAGCAGACCGTCTTCGCGACCACTGGTCCGCTGCAGGTGATCCCGGCGCTGGCCGGCCGCACGGACGTGCTCGGCATCCTCGGCAACGGCTCGCCGCAGACCGCGTCGATCGACCTGACCGCGGACAACGATCCGCACGTCAACTGGGTGAAGATCTTCGAGGTGCAGTTCGACGCGCTCGAGGGCACGGTCGGCGAGATCACGGCGTCTCTCGAGGAGCAGCTCGCCGCCTACGACCGTTCTTCGGTGACGTGGGAGTCGGTGCCCGTCGGCGGCGGCTGGGAGACGGTCACGATCATGGGTGAACTCTGGCCGCAACCCGACGACGAGGACGTCGTGATCGAACTGTTCACCGATCTCAACAACGACGTCGCGATCGACGACCTGTTCGTCAGCAGTCGCTGCGTGAAGGTCGAGGACGCCGACGCCGACGCCGAGGCGCTCGGCGAGGTCGACGACTCGACGTTCGGGCAGACCGGCATCAACCTCACGGCGGCGACGGGCGGCCGGACGTGCGTCGCCGCGGCGCTGACGGAGAACCCGGCGACGTTCCAGCGCAGCTACTGGGTCAGCGCGCTCGCGCCCGGCACCGGCCTCCCCCACCGTCTGATCCGCTTCAACGCGTCGGGCCAGCCGATCTCGTCGACCAACCTGCCCGACACGCCGGCCGCGGCCCCGTTCGGCGCCTCCGACCTCACGGTGCGAACCATTCAAACCTCGCCGACGGCTCCGCACACGCAGGTCGTCTACGCGATCGTCGATCGCCGCGGCTCGCCCGGCGGCAGCGTCGAGATCCGCGCGATCGACGCTCTGTCCGGCGCGCTGCTGACACCGCTGTTCGTGACGGCAGCGCTGCCGGCCGCGGGCGGTCCCGAGCCCCTGAGCATCGCGTTCAACCGCGACGGCGATCTCGGCGCCGGCACGTTCCTGATCACCGATCAGGGCGGCCTCGGCTACGAGGTCGCACTCACGACGGGGGCCGTGCTCCGCACGTTCCAGTCCCTGCCGCAACGCGCCCAGGGCGCCGGCTACGACCACACGTTCGGCCGCTACTACTTCTTCAGCAGCCAGCCCGAGGCCACGCCGCGCGGCACGCTGCGCGTCAACGGCTCCGAGTACTCGGCCTATGACCACCGACCGACCGGCACGCGCTTCTGGGGCAACCTGCAG
Organism: Planctomycetota bacterium; assembly: GCA_965228735.1. Lineage (GTDB taxonomy): Bacteria > Planctomycetota > UBA1135 > UBA1135 > UBA2386 > JAGQRA01. Next base: position 6,325,340 of record OZ245838.1, on the reverse strand, counting down.
GTGCCGAACGCGGGCGGGCCGCCCGGCGGCATCGCGCGCGGTTTCGAGGTCTACCGCTTGCTGAACCCGAACAACCGCGGCGGCATGCACATGCTCGCGGTCGTGCAGACCGGGCAGGGCAGCGTGCTCTACGAGCTGCACGGGCCGTGGCGCTTCGGCCGCAGCCTGCGCGGCCGGACGACGATGCGCGGTCAGCCGTTCGAGGGCACCAGCAACTTCGAGCTGCGGCTCGAAGGCATGGCGCCGAACACCGCCCCGTTCGCCGCGCTCTACGTCGGCTTCAGCAACGTGGCGAGCGGCCCGACCCTGCTGCCCGTCAACCTCGCGACTTTCGGCTTCACGGAATCCCAGCTGCTCGTGTCACCCGACATGCGCAGCAACATCGTCCCGCAGGGCGCGAACGGGCAGTTCCGCTTCGTGATGCCGACGCTGCCGCCGGGCTTCAGCAACGTGCCGCTGTTCTTCCAGTGGCTCGTGTTCGACCCGAGCGCGACGAACGGCATCGCGATGTCGAGCGGCGGCAAGACGCTGATCTACTGAGCTGCCGACCGACGATTCTGCGCCCGCGGCGACGCGCAATTACTTGCCGCCGTCGGTCGCGCTCTTCTTCTTCGCCTCGGCCGCCAGCCGTTCGTCACGCGCGACGTGCAGCTTGGACTTCTGCGCGTGGAAGATCAGCTGCGCCTCGGTCCCCGGTTCGGGCACGAGATCGGACAACCACCAGTTCTGGTCGTCGCGCGCCGACGCATGCCGCATCGTCGCGAGGTGGTTGTCGGGCAGCATGTAGCAGATGCTCACGATGTTGCCCTCGAAGTCGGCGACGTAGACCTCGGGGTCGTTCTTGTAGAGCCTCGCCATCCGGCCGCCGATGTAGATCCACTGGCAGTCGGTGATCGGCTCCTGCGTCGTCAGATCGAGGATCAGATCCTCGATGCAATGTTCGACGACCTTGCCGGCGGCATTGGCCCACCGCGCGGTCATCCAGAACGGCTGCCCCTTCGGCGGCGTCACGATCACCGTCTCGGCGCCGTTCTGCACCTCTTCGAGCGACGGCATCGGCTCGACGTCACGCACGCGCGCGTTCTTGCCGATCTGCAGACCGGCGAGCAGCAGCGCGCCGTTCAGCAGGCTCGGCTTCGCCTCGGTCACGAACATCGCCTCGTGACGCTTGCCGCGCCGATGGATCAGCAGGTACTCGACCGGATCCTGTGGCAGGTTGAGCACGACCGGGATCGCGACGGTGTGCGCCTCGAGGTCGACCGCGATCTTCTGCTCCTTGAAGCGCGCCATCATCTCGGCGAGCAGCTCCTTCGGATCCTGGGTCACCGCGGGTTTTGTCTTCGCGTCGCCCTCGGGGTTCTGTTTCGGGTCCTGCCCAACCTGGGGATCCTGCGCCTGCGGATCCTGCCCCGACTGCTGGCCCCGCACCGGGCCGAGCCCGACGCCCGCGTGCACCGGCGACTGGCCGCCGCCAGCATCGCGCTGACCGCAACCGAGGAAGAGCCCCACCAACAGGCCGGTGCCCACCGTCATTCCGATCGCCATCGTCATTGTCCTGATCATCACCGTTTGCTCGCTCGGGTCAGCTCTTCGATCGTAGCCCGCCCGTCGGCGTCGTGCCCGACGAGCTCGGCCGCCGCGCGCAATGCCGCGCCCGCGCCGGGATCATTCCTCGCAGCAAGGCACGCCCTCGCCTCGAGAACGAACGGTCGCGCCGCGAGCCGACTCCACGGATCCACGCCCGCGACCGGGTCGCGCTCGCCGAGGAAGAGCCGGGCATCGCGCCGCGCGTCAGGCTGCCGCAGCAGCAGAGCGACGGCCCGGCGCGCGTGTTGGACGGCTGCCGCGAACTCGCCGCGAGCTTCCCGTTCCTGGCTCGCGTAGAGGCTCGCTGGCCCGTGGCCGACCGCCATCGGATCGTTTGCCGCGAGCAACAACGCGGCGGTCGCGCGACCGAGCGCCGATTGCACGCGCTGGTCCGGGACCAACGCCCGCCACATCACGAGGAGCCGTTGGGGCGCAAACGCGGCGAACTCGGAGTGCTCCTGCACCGCTTGCGCGGTCCGGCCGAACACCGCGTGCACGAGCTCCGGGTCGGCACCGCGCAATCGGTGCGCGATCGCGGCCGCGAGCGGAAACCCGTTGCGGCCGTCCGACCAGCGCTGCGCCCGCCCACGTTCCCGCTCGGGATCGGCGAGCGGCCACACGAGCGCGAGCTCGGCCAGCAGCTCGATGTCTCTTTGCGCGAGCGGCATCCGCATCGTGGAAATCAGCTCGTACGCGAGCATCTCCGCACGATCGTCGCGCGTGCCGGCCTCGATCGCCGCGCGCAACTCGGTGACGAGCCGCGGCCGCGCCGCGCTGTGCCCGAGCCCGGAGAGCGCGGCGATGTGCCGCTCGGTCAGCTCCGCGGGTTGCCACAAACCGAACAGCGCGGCGTGCACCTGCGGATCATCGGTCGTCGCGGCCCAGCTGATGAGTTCGACCGCGAGATCATCATCCGCCGTCGCGCCAGCGAACTCGAGGAGCGTGAGACTGTGCTCGACCCCGACCGGCGCAGCGTGGTGCGTGCACCGACGCAAGAACGACGGCGAACTCGTCGCGGCGCCTTCGACGAGGCGGTCCAGCTCGCGCCGGTCGCCGCGCCGAACGAGCGCGAGCCGGACCGACGCACGGTCGCGTTGCCGGCGCGCGGGCAGCGATTCTTCGTCACCGACGTCGTGCGCGAGGTCCTCGAGCAGCAGCGGTGAGATCCAGGCCGCCTCGCGCCGCGCGAGGATGTCGACGCACTGATCGAACAGCTCCGAGCCGCGCAACCGCGGCCAGATCGCGCGAACCGAGCCCTCGGATCCGCGCCGCAGGAGCGCGACGACGAGCGGCAGCGTCGGAGTGGCCGGCACGACGTCGGCGAGCAGCTCGACGAGCTGCGCCTCGATCGCCGGTTCGAGCGGGTCGCGTCGGAGCAACGCGCTAGCCGTGAGCGCCGCGACGCGCACGTCGCCGGTGAGCAGGTGCAGGATCGTGTCGACCGGCAGCTGACCGACACCGGCATCGAGCAACGCCCGGATGTCGCGACTGCGCTGGACGGCGTCGCCCGCGTAGTCGACCACGGGCGGCTCGATCACAGAGGCCTCGAGCAACGCGCGGAACGCCGCATCCCGCAGTTCGGCCGACGCCGTTTCGTCGTCGAGAACGCCGAACAACCGCTCCACGCGCGAGCGCTCCGTGAGCAACTCGGCGGCCCGCGCGAGCCAGATCGGCTCGAGCTCGAGCTTGCCGTCGAGCGCGTCGGCCGAACGGTCGCGATAGGCCGCGACGTCGTTGTTGAGGAAATACCGCACGAGCGGCTGCTGCAGCTCGTTCGGCAACGACAGCGCGAGCCCGACGAGGTGCTCGTGACCGCGCGGCGACAGCCGGTCGAAGAACGGCAGCAACCGATCGAACTCGGCCTGCTGCTGCAGCGCCGCCGCGTGCAGCCGACCGAGGAGCCGATCGGCATCGCGCGATGCCATGAGCCACGCCGCGGTCCGATAACCGTCGCCGCCTTCGGGATCGAGCGCCGTATCGACGAGCAGGTTCGCGACCTTGCCCGTCGCCGGCAGCTGCGCCGCCGCGATCGCATAGCACCGAACGTCGTTCGGCAGGTCGTCGCGCTCGACCTGCGTCCTCGCCCATGCCTGCACGCTCGGGCGCGGCGCGAGCGCCAGTTCGCGCAGCAGCAGCGTGGCGCTCGCCGGGTGCCCGGCAGCGGCGTCGAGCAGTTCTGCCGGAACGTCGAGCCACTCGTGGCGCACGATCGCGGCGGCGGCCCGGCCCGCGTCGCCACCCTGGCGCAGCGCTGCGACCACCGTCGCCACGTCGAGCTCGCCGCGGTCCTGCGCTTCGTGCAGCTGACCGACCGCGACCTCGACCTGGGCCGGCGACTGCGCGGCCCAGACACCCACGAACGCCGCAACCGTCAGCGCGGTCGAGCACCTCACGGCAACACCTCCGCGATCGCGAGCGGCAGGTCCGACGCGATGAGCCCGCGCTCCGACAGTCGGTCCGCCACCCGGTCCGCCGCCTTGCCGTGCCAGTGCACCGCGGCGCACGCGGCATCGAACGGCGCCATCCCGCCCGCGAGGAACGCACTGATCAGCCCCGCGAGCACGTCGCCCGTGCCGCCGGTCGCGAGACCGGGGTTGCCGGTCGCGTTGCGATACCAGCGTTCGGCGCCGCCGACGAGCGTCGCCTCGCCCTTGAGCACGACGGTCGCCGAGCTGCGCTCGCACAGCTGCGCGAGCGCGGCTTGCCGATCCGCCACGACGACCCCGGCATCGACGCCGAGCAATCGCGCCGCCTCGCCGACGTGCGGCGTGAGCACGATCGGAGCTCCCGGGCGCGCGCGGCGTCGCAGCGGCGACAACAGGAACAACGCGTCCGCGTCGACGACGACCGGCGCCGTCGCCTGCTGCAGCACGTTCTGCACCGTGGCCTTGGCAGCGGCCGTGCGGCCGAGGCCCGGGCCGAGCACGATCGCATCCGCGGCCGGCACCGCTCCGGCGAGCGCGGCCGCCGTGCGTGCGAGGGTCATCGCCGGCGGCACCGCGACGGTCAGCGGCGCCATCAACGGCTTCGGCAACGCCGCCGTGACGAGCCCCGCACCACCGCGCAATGCAGCCGTCGTCGCGAGGATGGCCGCGCCGAGCATGCCGTCGCTGCCGGCGACGACGAGCACGCGACCCGCCGCGCCCTTGTGCAGATCGGTCGCGCGCGGGGGCAGAGCCGGCACCCGCCGAACGCGCCGCCACGAGCCGATGCCCGAGCCCGCGGCCGAAGGCAACGCGCGGCGCGCCGCGCTCTTTCTCAGACTGGCCACGGCAACTCCGCCCGCACTTCGCCGACGACGCGCTTCTGGGTGTTGAGGATCGGCAACCGCGCCCACTTCTCGAGCTCGCTCGGGAGCGACCCGGCGGCCCCAGAGCGTGCGGAACCAGACCCGGCGGCCCCGGACTTGGCGGCCCCGGACTTGGCGGCCCCGGACTTGGCGGCCCCGGACCCGGGCGCGCCAACAGCCGCCTCGCCGAACGCACCGAGCCGCCGCAGCGCGTCGATCACGACCGGCTGATAGCCCCGTTCGTTGCCGTCGTCGATCTTGACCGCGAGCCCGATCGCGCCGGGCCATCGCTGCCGCGCCGGGTCGGGCGCGAGCGCGACCGCGTAGACCCCTTCGGCGCCGTTCTTCGGGAACACCCGGCCCGGGAACGCCCGCGCCAGCGCCGTGCAGAAGCGGCGCTCGCCCGCGAGGGCCACCGGCTCGCGGCCCACGGCATCCAGGATCGTTCGGCATGCCGTGGCTCGAACGTCGGCGACCCCGATCGGGTTCGCCAATTGGCAGAAAGCCCGCGCGATGCGGGCCAGCGGCAGCCAGAACGTCGGCGCGCCGCAGCCGTCGAGCCCCGTCGGTACCTCGTGGCTCAGCCCGGCCATCCCGATGACCGCGGCATGGACCTCGCGCTGCGCCGCCGAGGCCGGGTCGAGGTAGTCAGCGAGATCGTCGGAGCACTCGCGCGCGAGATGCAGGAAGCCGGTGTGCTTGCCGCTGCAGTTGTTGTGCAACCGGCTCGGCGCCTCGCCCGCGCCGAGCATCGCGCGGCGCGTCCCCGGATCGAACGGCGCATGCGGGCCGCAGCGCAGGTGGGTCTCGTCGAGCCCCCCGCGACCGAGGAACGTGCGGACCAGCTCCGTGTGGAACGGCGTGCCGTCGTGACTCGCGCAGAGCACGGCGATCTCCGCGGCGGTCAGTTCGAGACGTTCGTGCAGCCCGCGCTCGAGCAGCGCCAGCGCCTGCAGCGGCTTGACGACCGATCGCGCATACACCGCGTTCTTGACGTCGCCGATCGCGACGACGAGCTCGCCGTCGTGCACGACCACGAGCGCACCCCGATGCCACGATTCGACGCGGTCGCTGCGCGTGACGACGCTGAGGACCGGGTTGTCGGGATGAGCCACCGGCCCGTTATACCGTGCGCGCGGCCCAGGGCGTTGGCTACACTGCGCCGACGGACCCGCCACGGCACGCTCCCGCATGGACCTCGTCGAAGTCGAACTCTCTCGCGTCATCATCCAGCAGAAGGGTGAGCAGCAGTTCCTCAACCTCAAGGAACGCCAGGGCAGCCGCATCTTCTCGATCGTGATCGGCTTCCACGAGGTCGAGGAGATCAACCGCAAGCTGCACGCCGTCGAGACCCAGCGCCCGCTGACCCACGACCTCGTGGGCCGCGTGATCCAGAACCTCGGCCACCGCCTGCAACGCGTCGTCGTGAACGACCTGCGCGACGGCACGTTCTTCGCGTTCCTCGGCCTCGTGCCGAAGGGCACCGCACCGGACAGCCAGACCGACGAGGTGCGCGTCGACTGCCGCCCCTCGGACGCGATCGCCCTCGCCGTGCAGACCCAGGCCCGCATCTTCGTCGCCCGCCACGTGCTCGACGAAGTCAGCGTCGACTAGCGCAGACCGGCCGAGGCCCGCAATTCGCCAGGGCATCTGCGCGCGCATGGACTCCGGGCTCCGACGCAACTACGCTGCCGGCGTCGCGCAGCCCGCGGCCGGCCCGGTGGGATGCCAGAGCGGCCGAATGGACCGGTTTTGAAAACCGGCGTCGGTGCAAGCCGACCGGGGGTTCGAATCCCTCTCCCACCGCCACCTTCTCATCGCTGTTGTCATCTCAGCCAGGGTGGCTATGGCCGGGAGTGTTCCCGCGAGTTCCCATGCCGCGCACGAAGAACGTCCCGAAGGACCTTCGTCGCCACTCCAGCGGCCCGTTTCGAGAGCGATTGCGTCGATCGCATGCTCGGCATGCCGGCGAAGCCGGACGCCCGGGGAGAATGGGACGGCAGGGCCCTACCCGAGACCGTGGGGCATGCCCGACCCAGCAGCACCCGCCCGTGAGCGGAATCCGAAGCCATGGTGGTCGGTGAGACTACCGCCGGGCCAACCGACAGTCCGCAGCCCGTATCCCGATCGCCCAGCGGTCGGGAGCAGACTGCTGCGATCGGTAATCGACGCTGCCAGCGTTGCTCCCTGTCGTGCCGTCGGCAGCAGGTGGCCCCGGCCGCACGGCCGGTCACGTCGCCTTCGGCTTGGGGTATGACCCGGCGAAGAACTTGAACGTGCGCCCGCCCGAGGTCGTGTCGTCGTGGTACTTCCGGACCAATGCCGCGACCGAGTCGGACAGCTCCTGCGCGAACGCGCTACGACTCTCGGCGTCCTTGAACCGGACGTCGACCTCGAGCGTCATCGTCGGCAGCGGCTTGCCCGCGGCAGCCGCGCCGGCGCGCAGCAGGGCCAGGTCGGCGATCGCCTGGTTGGCGACCGCGATCTGGTAGGCCGACGAGAACCGGTCCTGCACGTGCTCCGGCCGGGCGCCGAGGGTGCCGAGGGCGTGCGCCGAGATCGCGTAGCAGCGGCCGGCGCGGCGGTAGGTCCGCTCGCGAACGCTGCCGCGCGTCGACTCGCTCACCGTCTCGATGAGCCCCTGGGCCGCGAGCTCGCGCAGGTGATAGTTGAGCCGCTGGCGCGGCAGGTTCATCGCCGTTGCGAGACTCGCCGCGGACTCCGGGTTCGTGAGCCGCTCGAGGATCTCGAGTCGGGTGTCGTGCAGCAGGGTTCTGGCCTGCTCGGGCTCCTCGACGACGAGGACTGCGTCATCGACGGCGGCGCTCAAGCCACCGCCCCCGCCGTCTTCTTGCCGTCGTCGAACAACGCTCCGAGCGTGGTGTCGAACGCGCGTTCGAACTTCGCCAACTCGTTCGGATCCGCGTCGTAGGCGGCGAGCCAGATCCAGATCTGCGTCGCGCCGGCCCAGTGCTCGCAGTGCACCCGGAACCAGCCGTTGTTCAGGTTCTCCGCGGTGCCGGAGAACTCGCGCGCGTGTGGCACGTGCAGGACGCGCCCGGCGATCGAGCCCGCGCCCGGGATGGACACCGAGTAGGAGTCGCCTTCGGCCAACTCGTGCAGACCGCCGAGCGGCAGCCCGCCGTCGCCGGTCAGCCGCGACCACGCGGTCTCGGGATCGAGCTGCGTCGACCACAGGCTCCACGCGATCTGACGATCCCTGCCGCGGTGGTGCGCGAGGTAGTGCCGCAGGCTGCGCAACTCGACCGGCCAACCGCTCGAGATGCCGTCGTACTCGGCGTCGAAGTCGCCCTCGGGTCCGAACCCGGAGTGCACGAGCCGCAACACGGTCTCGCCCCCGTCGCCGGTGAGGAAGAAGTCGATGAACAGCGGCCGCTTGCCGCCCGCCCCATCGTCGACGACGGAGTCGTAGCGCGTCCGCAGGTGCGCGCCCGGCTCACACGTCTCGACAACCTGCGGCCAGGTGTGGTGCTCACCCCACTGCCACAGGACCGCCCCGCCGACGCGCGGTTCGATCTCGCAGCGTGGCGCGAACCAGCGCTGCAACTCGGTCTTGTCGGCGATCGCGCTCCAAACCTGGTCGGGCGTCGCGGGAAGCCGGATCTCCATCTCGAACTGTCTGCTACTGACTGACATGGGTCATTCTCCTGGTGATTGGGTTCTGCTGGTAGGCGGACCGGCTCGACCGGCGGCTGGCGCGCACAGCCACCGACAACTATTCCTGTCCGACCGACAGTCTAGTTTGTCGGCCACGGAATGCAAGCGCCTTTCGGCGGTCGTTCGAGTCGCGTCCCGAACCGCCGTGTCGAGGTGGCCCGACCCCGACCCCGCCGCTCCCACCGCGACCCGACACCTTCCGGAGACTGATGTCATGCGTGTGGTTGTCGCACGGTGCACGGCTGCACGAACCCGGTGCTTGGAACGACCGGGACCGGACCGGGACCCGACCGGCCGGACCGGCGCACCAGAACGCCCTACCCGAAGACCGGACGCGGCGTTAGGGCAACCGCACCACACGCAAGGCATCAGCTCGTTCTGGAGACGGCTGTTGACGGGCTGGCCGGCAGCGCGTTGAATCCCGTCACGGCACCTGCGGAGAGGTGGCAGAGTGGCCGATTGCACCGCCTTGCTAAGGCGACGTACCGGTTTCCCGGTACCGGGGGTTCGAATCCCCCCCTCTCCGCCAACTTTCCCGCCGGGCCCGAACCGGCGGATTGCCCGCTTCGATGTCGCGTCACCGGTCAGTCGCTGCCAGCCTCGCTCTGCTCGCCGCAATCGCGCTCGCGGGCTGCGCCGGACCGACGACGTTCCTCGACAACGACGGTGGCCACCGCTGCTACGTCGATGGGCGGCTTGAAACGCGCCCGATCCTGCCGTTCCGCTACTACGGCACGAGCCGCGTCGACGTGATCCCGAGGCCGCGACCGGACGGCCGGCCGGATTGGTCGCGGCTGTCGATGAGCCAGGCCCTCGTGATGGAGGAGCCGGCGAGCCCCTGGCTGTTTCCGTTCGACTTCGTGCTCGAAGCCGCGGGCCGGCTCTTCGACCCCGATCCGTCGTACACGGTGCTCGTGACGCCGCCCGCGACGCCGCTCTCGATGCGCGCGGAAGAGGATGTCCGGCCGCAGAACAGCGAACAGGTTCGGCGCCGCGTCGAAGCCGCGCGGATCTCACGATGAGCTGCCCGGCCCCCGGCACCGCGGTGCTCGTCCATGGGCTCGGGCGATTCGGCGGTGGTCGCGAGGCCATCCGCTTCCTCGTGCGTCACGGCTGTCGGGTCCGGGTCGCCGATCGGGCCGACGGCGCCGATCTGCAGGACGTGCGCCGCAGCATCGGCGAGGGTGATCGGACGCCGGGCGCGGGAACGGTCGATTGGCAACTCGGCCGCGAGGACGCGGGCCTGCTCGCGGGGATCGAACTCGTCGTCCAGAACCCCGCCGTGCCCGACGACCACCCGCTGATCGGCGCGGCCCGCGCGCGCGGCATCGCGCTCACGCAGGAGCTCGACCTGTTCCTCGCGGCCTATCCGGGCCGCGTCGTCGGGGTCACGGGAACGAACGGCAAGTCCACGACGGCGACGCTGCTGCACCGGGCGCTGCGGCGCGCCGGGATCGACGCGCTGCTCGGCGGCAACATCGGCCACAGCCTCCTCGCCGACGAAGCGCAGTGGCGTTCGGACCAGATCGCGGTGGTGGAGATGTCGAGCTTCCAGCTCGCGCGCCTCGCGCCCGAACGCGCGGTCCACGGCGCGGTGTTCACGCGCGTAACGTGCGACCACCTCGATCGTCACGGCACGCTCGCCGACTACCACGCGGCCAAGGGGCGGCTCGCGGCGGCCGCCAGACGCTTCGTCGTGCATGCGGCGGCCGACGAGGTCGCGGCGGCGTATCCGACCGGAGCGAACACGCGCCGGCGCTTCGCATTGACCGAGCCCGCCCCGGACTGCGGCGGCCTCGTCGACGGGTTCCTCGCGCTGCGTCGCGGCGTCGCGGCGGCCGTCCGGCTGGCCCACCGCGATGCGATGCTGCAGGGCGGCAGCGGCTTCCAGCTGGAGAACGCCCTGGCTGCGGCACTCGCGGCGGACAGCCTCGGCGCCGACGAACACAACACGGGCCTCGCGCTCGCGCTGGCCTCGCCGCTGCCGTTCCGCCTGCAGCAGGTCGCGACGATCCGCGGCGTGCGGGTGTTCGACAACGCCGTGAGCACGGCGCTCGACTCGACGGTCTCGGCGCTCGACACGCTCGCCCTGGATGCCGAACGCGGTCGTCCCGCGGCGCGGGTGCACTGGGTCGGCGGCGGCAAGAGCAAGGACGGCCGGTTCGACGAAGCCGCGCGCGAACTCGCGCAGCGCTGCGCCACGGCGCACGTCTTCGGCGCCGCTGCGGCTCCGCTCGCGGCGCACTGGCCGAACGCTCCCACCCTGACGCAGAGCGAACACCTGGACGACGCGCTCGCCGCCGCGCTCGGAGCGGCGACCCCCGGCGACGTCGTGCTGTTCAGTCCGGGCTTCGCATCGTTCGATCAATACCCCAACTTTCGCGCGCGCGGCCTCGCGTTCCACGAGTGGCTCGGGCGCGCGAGCGGCACGCGTGCGCACGCGACGCCCAGCGGGTAATGTGAGTCCACCGATGCAGTACTGCTCCGCATGCCAGACGGCGATCGCCTCGGTCGTCATCCTGGACCTCGACGAAGGTGCCGTGTCCAGCTCGCAGCACCTCTGCCAGAACTGCGCGGAGCAGCTCGGTCTCGCGCAGCCCAAGGCGCCGCCGAAGTTCTCGGCCGAGATCCTCGAGGATCTGCTCGGCGGCATGAAGAGCACGCAGTCGGCCCCGCGCCACCAGGCCGACGCATGCCCCGGGTGCGCGATGAGCGTCAGCGAGTTCCGCAACAAGGGACGGCTCGGCTGCCCCCGCTGCTACGACACGTGGCGCAACGACCTGTTGCCGCTGCTGCAGCGCATCCACGAGTCGCAGAGCCACCGCGGTCGCCTGCCCGGCCACCTCGCGTCCGCGCCGCCCCCGAGCAACGAGCAGGACCTGACGGAGTTGCGGCAGAAGCTCGAGGACGCGGTTCGCGGCGAACGCTACGAAGAGGCCGCGCAACTGCGCGACGATCTGCGGCGACTCGAGCAGGGAGGCGCGTCGTCGTGAGCGATCGCCGAGAGCGCGGCGCCGACTTCGAGGGCGGTTCGGAGTTCGACGGCGGCGCGTGGCTGCGCGGCACCGGCCCCGACAGCGACATCGCGATCTGCACGCGCGTGCGGCTCGCCCGCAACCTCGTCGGCTACCACTTCACCCCCCGGCTCGAGGAGGGCGAGGCGCGCCGGCTGTGCGACTTCGTCATCGACCGGCTGCAGAAGCCCGGCCTGCCGGAGAGCCTCGCGGTCGTCGACCTCGATTCGATCGACGAACTCGACCGTTCGGTGCTCGTCGAGCGTCACCTCATCAGCCGCGATCTCGCGTCGAGCCGACGCCCGCGCGCGGCTGCGATCGACACCAAGGAGAGCGTCGCGATCATGGTCAACGAGGAGGACCATCTGCGCATGCAGGTGTTCGAGTCCGGCCTCGACCTCGCTGGCGCCTGGCAGCGCGCGGAGAGGCTCGACGATGCGCTGATCCAACGGCTGCCGATCGCGTGGTCCGAGGAGTTCGGCTTCCAGACGTCGTGTCCGACCAACACGGGCACGGGTCTGCGCGTCTCCGTGATGCTGCACCTGCCGGGCCTCGTGTGGTCCGACGACATCGAGCGCGCGACCAACGTGGCGCAGAAGATCCACCTCGCGGTCCGCGGGCTCTACGGCGAAGGCAGCCGGGCGCTCGGCGACTTCTACCAGGTCAGCAATCAGATCACGCTCGGCCGCGACGAGCAGCAGATCCTCGACGACGTCAACCTCGCGGTCGGCCGCCTCGTCACGTGGGAGCGCGAAGTGCGCCAGGCGCTGCTGCGCGGCGCGGCCCGGGCCCGCACCCTCGACCGCATCCACCGCGCCCTCGGCACGATCGAGCGCGCCCAGATCCTCACGAGCGAGGAGTGTCTGGGCTGCCTCTCGGCGCTGCGGTTCGGGCTCGAGGAGGAGATCCTGTCGGGGTTCGCCGTCGCCGACGTGAACCGCGCGCTGCTGATGTCGCAGCCCGGCCACCTGCAGCGCGATTCGCGCCAGCGGCTCGACGCCGAGGCCCGTGACGAGCGCCGCGCGCGGCTCGTGCGCGAGATCCTGCGGGTCGACCTCTGAGGGCGCCGTCACACCGCCAGCCCGGGCCTGCCCAAGGGGACAAGGGGTAAACCCGAAGCGCCCCGAGACTGCCGAAACCGCAGATTCAAGGCGGTGGCCGTAAACGGCCGAAAAACCCCCGTCTTGCCCTTCGCATCTGGATCTCCAAACCGGGTAAATCCTATACCGCAGGTAACCGATCTAGAGACCAGAGCCACCCGGGCCCTGCGGAGACCACAACAGCATGTTTGATCGCTTCACCGACCGCGCCAAGAAGGTCATGAGCTTCGCTCGCCAAGAGGCGATGAAGTTCAACCACGAGTACATCGGGACCGAGCACATCCTCCTCGGATTGGTCCAGGAAGGCAGCGGCGTCGCCGCCAACGTGCTCAAGAACATGACCGTCGATCTCGAGAAGATCCGCCACGAGGTGGAGAAGATCGTCAAGACGGGCCCCTCGATGGTCACCATGGGCCAGCTGCCGTTCACGCCACGGGCCAAGAAGGTGCTCGAGCTCTCCATGGAGGAGGCCTCGCAGCTCAGCCACAACTACATCGGGACGGAGCACCTGCTGCTCGGCCTGATCCGCGAGAACGAGGGCATCGCCGCGCAGGTGCTGATGAACCTCGGCGTCAAGCTCGACGAGGTCCGCGAGGAGGTCCTCGAGTTCCTCGGCGCGTCCGAACACAACAACGAGGACGACAGCGAGGGTGGCGAGTCCATCGGCGGCGGCTCCTCCGAGGGTTCGAGCTCGCGCCAGGGCAGCTCGCAGGGCAAGAGCAAGACGCCGGCGCTCGACTCGTTCGGCCGCGATCTCACCGAGCTGGCGAAGGACGGCAAGCTCGATCCCGTGATCGGGCGGGACCAGGAGATCGAGCGCGTCATCCAGATCCTGTCGCGCCGCACCAAGAACAACCCGGTGCTGCTCGGCGAAGCCGGCGTCGGCAAGACGGCCATCGTCGAAGGGCTCGCCCAGCAGATCGTCAAGGGCACCGTGCCCGAGATCCTGCGGCGCAAGCGCCTCGTCGTGCTCGACCTCGCGATGATGGTCGCCGGGACGAAGTACCGCGGCCAGTTCGAGGAGCGCATCAAGGCGGTCATGACCGAAGTGCGCCGCGCCAAGGACGTCGTGCTCTTCATCGACGAACTGCACACGCTCGTCGGTGCGGGCGGCGCCGAGGGTGCGATCGACGCGAGCAACGTGCTCAAGCCGGCGCTCTCGCGCGGCGAGGTGCAGTGCATCGGCGCGACGACGCTCGACGAGTACCGTAAGTACATCGAGAAGGACGGCGCGCTCGAGCGCCGCTTCCAGACCGTCAACGTCGAGCCGCCGACGCCCGAGCAGGCCGTCGAGATCCTCAAGGGTCTGCGCGACAAGTACGAGGCCCACCACCGCGTCACGTTCACGGAGGACGCGCTGCAGGCCGCCGTCGAGCTGTCGACGCGCTACATCACGGGCCGCTTCCTGCCGGACAAGGCGATCGACGTGATCGACGAAGCCGGCGCGCGCATCCGCATCAAGTCGATGACGGCGCCGCCCGACCTTCGCGAGATGGACAACGAGATCGCCCGTCTCAACAAGGAGAAGGAGGAAGCGGTCGCGGGTCAGGACTTCGAGCGCGCCGCGGACCTCCGCGATCAAGCCTTCAAGCTCGGCAAGAAGAAGGAAGAGATCCAGAAGGAGTGGCGCGAGCGCGAGAACAGCAAGGAGTCGGGCGGTGAGGTCGACGAGGAAGTCATCGCCGAGACCGTCTCCAAGATGACGGGCATCCCGCTCAACCGCCTCGACCAGGCGGAGGCGGAGCGCCTCCTCCAGATGGAGGACGAACTCGGGCGCGACGTCATCAATCAGGAGGCCGCGATCACGGCGATCGCCAAGGCCGTGCGCCGTTCGCGCGCGGGCCTCAAGGATCCGAACCGGCCGATGGGCTCGTTCGTCTTCCTCGGCCCCTCGGGCGTCGGCAAGACCTGGCTGAGCAAGTGCCTCGCCAAGTTCATGTTCGGCAGCGAGGACGCGATCATCCAGATCGACATGTCCGAGTACATGGAGAAGTACAACGCCTCGCGACTCGTCGGCGCGCCTCCGGGCTACGTCGGCTACGAGGAGGGCGGCCAGCTCACCGAGAAGGTGCGCCGGCGGCCGTACTCGGTCGTGCTGCTCGACGAGATCGAGAAGGCGCACCCGGACATCTTCAACATGCTCCTCCAGATCATGGAGGAGGGCCGCCTGACCGACTCGTTCGGCCGCCACATCGACTTCCGCAACGTGGTCCTGATCATGACGTCGAACATCGGCGCCAACCTGATCAAGAACAGCGCGGGTCTCGGCTTCGCCAAGTCGGGCAAGGACCAGGGCAACGACAAGATGCGCGAGATGATCATGGCCGAGGTGGAGCGCCACTTCCGGCCGGAGTTCATCAACCGCCTCGATGAGATCGTCATCTTCAACCAGCTCACGCGTGACGACATGCAGCGCATCGTCGGCAACGAGCTCGAGAAGGTGAACGACCGCCTGCGCCACAAGGGTCACAGCCTCGAGGTCCAGCCGGACGTGCTCGAGTGGCTCATCGACAAGTCGTTCACCGAGGACTTCGGTGCGCGGCCGCTCAAGCGCGGCATCGAGAAGCACCTCGAGGATCCGCTCAGCGAGCAGATGCTGCGCGGCGAGCTCGACACGCCGTACGACATCAAGGCGACGATGAAGGACGACGACGTCGACTTCGTGCTGACCGCCAAGCCGGAGAAGCCGAAGGCGAAGGCCGCGGTGGCCGACGGTGAAAGCGCCGGCGACGAGCCGGGCGACGACGACAGCAGCTCGGACGGCGACGGCGAATCGTCGTAGTGCCGCCAGGGAGCGCTCCCGCGCTCGACGGCGACTACAGGACGGGCGGCTCCGCGGACGTGGGGCCGCCCGTTCTGCGTACAGGGGGCGTGGGAACGCGGAGCACGATGTAACCAACGGCCAGTTGCGCGCCACAGGGAGGCGTGGACGCCTACCTGCAACTAGCAGTGGCCGAGGGCTTCGACGAGGGCACCGTCGACGCGCTGCTCGACCCCACGGCCGATCCCTGCCGTCTGTTGACCGACCCGCCAGGACCGCCGGAGGTCCCGCCGCGCGTGCTGCGGCGGCTGCACGATCCGGACCTGGGTTCGGCGGCTGCACGAATGCGGCGCGATGCCGAGCGTCTCGGCCTCGCGTTGCTGACGCCGGATCGGCCCGAGTATCCGGCGGGGCTGCAGCTGCTGCCGAACCGCCCGCTCACGCTGTTCTGCCGCGGTGACCTCGAGGCCCTGGCGCACCAACCCGCCGTCGCATTCGTTGGCAGCCGCACCCCGACCGGCTACGGCCGCGAGGGCGCGACACAGTTCGCGGGCGCGCTCGTTCGTGCCGGCGTCGTGCTGTGGAGCGGGCTAGCTCGGGGCATCGACGCGATCGCGCACCGCGCCGCGGTCGAGGGTGATCGGCCGACGGTCGCCGTCCTCGCGGGTGGACTCGACCACGTCTATCCGCGCGAACACGAGCGGCTGATCGAGGCGATCGTCGGGACCGGCGGCTGCGTCGTCAGCGAACTGCCGCCCGGCCGCCGCGCGCGGCGCGGCCACTTCGTGCGGCGCAATCGAATCCTCGCCGCCGGCGCGGCGGCGACGCTCGTCATCGAGGCCAGCCTGACGTCGGGCGCGCTCCACACCGCCGCGGCCGCCGCCGACTGCGGGCGGGACGTGTTCGCGCTGCCCGGACCGTTCCACAGCGAGCGCAGCCAGGGCTGTCATCGACTGATCGCGGACGGCGCGGGCATCGTCGAGGGCCCCGAAGCGCTGCTGCGCGACCTCGGCGTGGCGGGCCAGGGGCGCGCACTCGCACTCACCGCGAGCGCCGACGAGCAGGCCGTGCTCGATGTTCTGCGGCGCGGCGCGCGCCCGAGCGACCTGCTGCATCGCGAGAGCGGCCTCGACCGCGCCACGTTCCTGCGGGTGACGCTGGCACTCGAGGGCCGCGGGGTGATCCGGCGGCAGCCGGGTGATGTCTGGATCGCGACGTGAGGCGTCGACCGCGGCCGCTACCCCCCGGCGATCGCGGCGCGCAGCGCGGGTTCGAACAGGATCGCGTGACTGCTGCCGCAGACCGCGAGGACGCGTTCGCCGCGCGCCACGGCCGCCGCGATCGCCGCGACGAAGTGACGGTCACGGTAGCCGTTGATGTGCTCGGCCAGGCGCGCGAGCCACGTGCCCTCGGGATCGCGCCACAGCGCCTTGGCCGGCAGCTCGCGCCAGTCCGCGGGCGCGGCCTGTGGCCGATGCTCACGCCAGAACGCGTCCATCGCGGCGAGGTCCGGCAACGCGTCGGCCAGCCCGGTCCGCGACCCGCGCTTGCCGAGCAGATGCGCGGCCTCGCTCTCGAGCTCGGTGATGGGCCAGCTGTTGCCGCGCTCGCTGGTGAAGACGCGCAGGAAGTAGAACGCCAGCACCTCGGCCGGCGAGAACGCCGTGACCGCGTCCGCGACCTCGCTCGCCCGATCGGGCTCGAGGCTCTGAAAGGGGACGCCAGCAGCCGCGGCAAGCGCGACGGCCTCGCCCGACTCGCCGAAGCGCGCGAGCAGCCCCGAGCTGGACCCGAAGTGCAGCCCGAGCCGGCCCTCGACGAGCACGAGCGTCGGTTCGAAGCCGGCGAAACGCGTTCGCAGCTCCGCGATCTGGGGCGCCGCTTCGGCGTTGGTGTGCCGCAGACCGAGCACGAGCGCGTGGCCGGCACGTTCCGCGGTTCGGTTCGGCGCCGCCACGTCGATCACGTAGGCCGACGGATCATCGGGCGGGCCGTAGAGCGCGTCGTGCTCGGCGCCCGTTCGCAGCGGCGCGGCGAGCGGCGGCACGCTGGCGAGCACGGGCGAGGCGAGCGGCAGCCAGAGGCCGAGGGCCGCAGCGAGCCCGGCCCCACCGAGGCCGACGGCTGCGGTCAGCAGGACGATGGAGCGACGGCGCATCCGGGCAGGTGCGAACGGAGCCCCGGACTATTGCGACCGACTGCTCATCCGCCGGCCAGTTCGCCCCGAAAGAACCAACTAGAAGCCGATGAACAGGAACTCGAGCGCGAGCATGAACGCGACGAGCAGCACGCTCCACCAGACCCAGCGGCCGGTGCGCTTCACGGCTTCCTGCAGGGTGCCCCGTGCATCCGCGTGGTTCTGCGCGACGACGACGATCGCGATGAGGAACAGGACCGGCACGTAGACCGCGATGCGGAAGAGCAGGTCCATCAGGCCGTTCCTCCACTGGCCGCATCAGTCACGGCCTCGGCCGTGGCGGCACTCGCGACCGGCGCGGTGTCGACGGCGCGATCCTCGACGGCGGAACCGCCGCCGGGCTTGCCCTTCACCGGGAACACCGAGCGCTCGGCGACCGTGTAGGCGTCGACCATGACCACGAGGTTCATCAGACCGGCGACCGTGCAGAGCACGACGCCGAGATCGAGGTGCTGCGGCGCGGCCTCCATCTGCATCGGCCCGGTCACGAGCGCGGCGAACAGCGTGCCGCCGCCGAACAGGTTCTGCCCCATCCACCACACGGACGCGGTCGCCCGGTCGACGGCGTGGCCTTGCGAGAACAGCAGCCCCATCGCAAAGACGATGACGACCGCGCCCGCCATGAGCAGGCCCTTGTCCTTCTGCCCGGCCTTGGCGTGCCCGAGTCCGGGCACGACCCACGACAGCGCTGCGCACAGCGCCGGATCGGCGACGGGCGCCGGCGAGCTCTCCTTGCCGTCGCGACGCAGTCGGAGCTGCCATTGTGCCGCGGCCGCCCAGAAGGCGGCGAGCATGCCGCTCGCAGCGGTCAACCAGCCGGCGATGTGCTCGAAGTCGCGTGGCGCGCGCCAGAGCCGCTCGCCGCTCGGCGAACCGTCGAACGCGAGGATCGCGCCGAGCGCGTTGGCCGGCACGTTGAGCAGCTCGGGCAGCGTGAGCGGGAAGCCGACCCGCGCCATGCCGCGCACGATGTCCGTGCTCGCGTCCGGCACGACGAGGCTCCAGTAGAAGAGCCGTTCGCCGACGATCACCCACCCGGCGAAGAACACCACGGTGCAGCTGACGAACGCCATGACGGCGCGCGGTTTCTGACCGAGTTGGAACTGCAGGAGCCCCGGGATCAGGCCAGCGAGGAACGCGCCCCAACCGAGGCCCTTGGCGGCTTGTTGCAATGATCGGTCGGCCATCGAGCGGGGTAGGTTACCGGTCTCGCCAGGGAGGTCGAGGGGCAAGATCGCCGCGCCCCCCCCTGCAGCCGACCCCGTCCCGCCGTATCCTGCGAGACCCTGGATCGCCGCGCCGCGGCGCCACACCCGGAACCGAGGAGAACCACCATGTTGCAGGCTGCCACTCTCGTTTGCCTCCGCGCCCGATTCGCTCTGCTGCTCGCCCTGCTCATCCCGTCGCTCGCCGCGCAGTCGCTCACGACGACCTTCACGAGCAACAACGGCGGCAGCGTCGGCGGCGCGGTCTACTTCGACGTCACCGTGACCAACCCGGCGGGACTCTCGATCCACCGCTTCGACGTGAACTGCCAGAACCCGCGCGCGACGCCGGCGAGCATCTCGGTCTACACCACCGCGGCGGGCGTCTCACACGTCGGCAACCTCGTCGGCCCGGCGCCGGGAACGTGGATGCTGCGCGGCCGCGCAACCATGTTCACGGCCGGCCGCGACAACCCGACGGTCGCGATCCTCGACAAGCCGTTCGTGCTCGCCCCCGGCAGCTACGGCGTCGCGGTGCTCTACCACGGCGCGGCCACGCGCTACAGCAACAACTCGACGCCATCCGCCAACGGTGACCTGACGATCACGCCAGGCTCCGCGCAGAACGAGCCGTTCGTCTCGACCGTGTTCTCGCCACGTGAGGCGAACGTGCGCGTGCACTACGCGCCCGCGACGAGCGACGAGGCCGACTTCACCGCCAGTGAGCCGACCGGCGCGAGCCCGCACCTGGTCCAGTTCCGCGACCTATCGACGGCGGCGAGCGGGGCGATCACGGGCTGGGCGTGGGACTTCGAGGACGACGGCACGGTCGACTCGACGCTGCAGAATCCGGCGTTCACCTACGCCACCTGCGGGGACTACTCGGTGCGACTCACGGTGACGACTGCGGCGGGCTCGACCTCGGTGGTCTGGCCCGATCTCATGAGCATCGACCCGCTCGTGGCGGATTTCGATCCGAGCCCGAACACCGGTCCGGCACCGACGCTCAACGTACAGTTCACCGACCAGAGCACGGGCACGCCGCTGTCATGGGCGTGGGACTTCGACAGCGACGGCAACGTCGACTCGACGCTGCAGAACCCGCTCACGACCTACGGCCCCGGGAGCTACGCGGCGACGCTCACGGTGACGAACGGCTGCCGCACGTCGTCCCGAACCCGCCGCGTCACGATCGCGAGCGACAGCCTGTCGACGGGCGGCTACAACGCCGCGAGCTTCATCAACGAGTTCGGCGTCGTGATGTTCGACCTCACGGTGAACGCGACCGAAGCGCTGTCGATCTGCGCGATCGACTGCAACAGCTACACGCCGGCCGGCAACCCGATGGCCATCGAGGTGTTCCTGACCGACGGCAGCGCGCTCGGGAAGGAGACCAACCCGGATGCGTGGCGCCGCGTCGCCACCGCCACGGGCATCACGCCGGGCGCCAACGTGCCCGCGCGCGTCGTGCTCGACCGCCCGATCCTGCTGCTGCCGGGCAGGAGCTACGGCGTCGGCATCTATCACAACGGCAACTCCGCGTATTACCTCAACGCGAGCGCTCCGATCAGCAACGCTGACCTCACGCTCACCCCGGTCGCCGCCGCGTGGGTCCCGAACGGACCGTTCACCGTCGCGCCGCAGTTCGCGCCGCGGCAGTGGGTCGGCGAGCTGCACTACCTCAGGGAGAACTCCTTCCCGCAGGGCAGCATCACGTTCTACGCGCCGGGCTGCGCCGGCTCACTCGGCGTTCCGACGCTGCAGCCCGTGGGCACGAGCCGGCCGCAGCTCGGCACGACCACGACGGTCGAACTGGACAACATGCCGACCAACGTCGGCTTCCTGATGATCGGCCTGTCGAACACGACGTCGCCGTTCGGCCCGCTGCCGCTATCGCTCGCGAGCCTCGGAGCCCCGGGTTGCACCGGCCACGCCAGCCCGGACGCGAACGTCATCCTGATCGGTACCGGCGGCATCGCGCAACACGCGATCTCCCTGCCGAACAACGGGACGTTTGCCGGCGTGAACTTCTACGTCCAGGCCCTCGTGCTCGACCCGGGAACGAACGCTCTGGGCGCCGTCGTATCCGACGCCCTCGCCCTGCTGACAGGGTCCTTCTGAGCGAGCGGGGTTGTGTACGGTGCCAGGCACCAACCACAACCCCGTCAGCGACTCGTGCCCGGGAGGGCGTCTTCGGGGCCGAAGATCTGTTCGCGCGTCAGTTCGAACCGCCGCTCGCTCGCGGTCGCTGCGACGATGCGGCCGTTGTCGTCGAGCGTGCCGATGCGCAGTTCGAAGCACCACGGCTCGTGGCGGAACACGAGCGAGTGCAGGGTGCCGAACCGCCGGCCGCCGCCACGCTCGACGTTGGACAGCACGCCCCAGATCTCGGCGGGTGAGACGGCCTTGTCGTCCTCCGCGAGGCAGCGATCGAGGCCTTGCCCGAGCTGCTTGGCGCGGCCGGTGCTGTCGCGGCCAGCCGATCGGCCGTCCTGCCGCACGCAGAAGTGGTTCGTGACGACGGAGTAGTCGGTGATCGCGCCGCCCCGCACGGCCTTCTTGCTGTCCGTCTCGAACACCGCGACCGGCGGTCCGTTCGCCGGCACGCGCGGCAGCACGACGCGGGTCAGGAACCCCGCCGGCGGACTCGTCCACGACAGCCGATCGGCGGCGAGCTCGAACGCGGCCGCAGCCGTGGTGTCCGCAGCGACGCCCTCGAGGATCGCGCGCGCGGCCACCGCGGTCGGCCACGATCCGGGCTCGGGCGTGAGAGTGACCTTGGCCGAACCGACGTGCAGGAACGTCGCCACCCCGGCGCGGCTGATCCCCGTGACGACCGGCACGTAGCCGGGCCACGTGACCGACGCGGTCGCGCGCCCGTTCGACAGATGCTGCACGAGCAGCACCGTGCCATCCAGCATGTGCCTGCCCGTCAATGGCCAGTCGAAGTTGCGCCCAGTGAGCACGCCGCCGCCAACCGCACGATCGCCCCAGACCGTGACGCCGCTGCAACCCATGAGGCCGAACACGTCGAGCGCGTTCGCCACCTTGAGATCCGTGAAGTCGAAGTCCCGGTCGAGCGCTTCGATCCGACGGTCGACGCCGCTGGCCTGCAGGCCACGGAACAGCCCTTCGAGTTCCTGCAACACGTCGTCGGGATACTCGATGAGCCGATCGATCGAACTGCGAGCGACCTCGAGGATCGCCTTGCCGGCACCGCGGCCGAACCGCGCGCCGAACTCGGCGATGCCGACCGCGGCGACCTGCTCCGCGAGCAGGAAACCGTGGGCGTAGCCGCGCTCGGCCGGAGTGCCCCAGGTCCGCAGGAGCTGCAGGCCGGAACCGAGATCCTCGATGCGACCGTGAACTTCGGGAGCCGCGTCCTGCGACGCGGCGCAGGCGGCCAGCAGAACGAAGGGAATCAGCCGCGTTCGGGAGAGCACCATCGCGGGTCACTCTACCGCACGCGGTCTACCGCCGCGTCAGCCCGACGCCACGGAACTCGCCGCCGAGCACCGGCTTCGTCTCGGCGCCGAGCCAGCGCAGCAGGTCGGCGTAGACGTCGCGGAAGTCCGCCGTGCTCTTCACGTCGCCGTCGTCGAGGTCCTCGAGGTTCGGCACCTGGCCGTGCGAGCCACCCTGGATGCCGCCGCCGAACGCGAAGACCGGTCCCGCGGCGCCGTGGTCCGTGCCCTGGCTCGCATTCTCCTTGACGCGCCGCCCGAACTCGCTGTGAACGAGGACGGTGACGCGATCGCCGAGCCCGTGCTTCTCGATATCCGTGAGGAACGCACTGAGCGCGCCGTCGAGTTCGCGCATCAGACCGGCATGCGTCGGCAGCTGGCGCGCGTGGGTGTCGAACCCCGACAACCCGACGTGCACGAGGCGTGTGCCGAAACCCGCGACCGCGAGCTGCGCGACGAGGCCGAGATTCCTCCCGAGGTCGGAGCCCGGATACTCGGCACGCGGCCGATAATCGGCGAGCGCCGCCGCCAGCTCGTCGGCGAGCGACGCGCCCTTCCTGGCGACGTCGCCGACGAACCGCATGAGCTCATCCGTGCTCTGGCCCTGGCCCTCGTGGTCGACGACGGCGCGCACGGGCGCACCGGCGGCCACGGTGCCGCCGCTCCTGGCCGACAGCCACTGGAAGTCCTCGACGCGCGCGAGACTCGGCACGTTGACCTTCCTCGCGCGCAGCGCGAGCGGCACCTCGAGGCCCCCGACGGCCGCCGCCGGAACGCCGGCGCCGCGCTTGCTCAGCTGATCGGCCGCGCGCCCGAGCCAGCCCGTCGTCGACGACTTGACCTCCTGGTGCAGGGGATCGGCCGTGTGCCAGATGTCACGACTGCGGAAGTGCGAACGGTCGGGTTGCGGGTAGCCGACGCCGTGCACGACCGCACCCTTGCCGTCCTGGATGCGGCGATGCAGCTGCGCGAGTGCCGGGTGCAGCGCGGTGCCATCCGTGAGCGCGTGCGCGCCGTTTCGCACGCTGCCGATCGTCGGGCGTGCCTTCTTGTAGTTGTCGTCATCGACGGGGATGACGGTGTTGAGGCCGTCGTTGCCGCCGACGAGTTCGAGCACGAGCAGCAGCCTGTCGTCGCCGCGCGGCAACCAGAACGCGCCCGGACCCGGCGCCGCCAACGCGAGCGGGGTCGCGGCGGCACGGATGAGGAAGGACCTGCGATCGATGCGGTTCGTCATTGCGCGTTGTGTCTCAGTTGAGATGTCTCAGTTGAGTTGGAACTGCGGCAGGCACGCGACCGCGTGCAGCAACTCGGCCGCCGCCGCGCGGCTGCCGTGGTTCTGCTGGCTCGCGGCCAGCGCCTCGATGCGTTCGCGCCCGTCGTCGTCGACGTCGCCGTCGAGCAGATACAGCAGCGCGGCCTTCGCGCGCTGATCCGGGCGCACGCGGTCGAACAGGCTCTGCGGCGCCGGCCGCAACTTGCCGCGACGCCCCGCGAGCACGTCGGCGACGAAGTTGCTGCGCAGGAGCCACGACGCGGGCGACAGCCACGCGCGACCGCCCTGCCAACCCTCGACCGACGGGGGCTCGCACCACGTCTCGCCGAGCGCGCCCATGACGCGCGCGACGAACGCCGGCGCGACCCGCCCGCCGAGGAGGCGCACCGCGCCGATCGTGAACTCGGCAGGACTCTTCACGATGCTGCGGTAGGCCCGTGGCGAGAAGAACAGGCGGCTCTGCAACAGCGTGACGATCGTGCGCCGCACGTCACGCCCGTGGTCGCGATACACCCGCGCGAGTGCCGTGACCTCGTCGTCCTCCGGCTCCGGATGCACGAAGAACTGCAGCCATCGCGTTGCGAGGAAGCGCGCCGAATCTTCGCGTTCGACACAGAGGTCGACGATGTCGTCGCCGTCGAGCTCGCCCGTCCGACCGAAGACCGACTTGCTCCCGGAGTCGTGCAGGTTGGGCGCGAAGTGGAACTGCCCGTCGCGCACGTGCCAGCCGCTGAACGCCCGGGCCGCCTCGCGAATGTCGACCTCGGTGTAGTTGCCGCGACCCAGGGTGAAGAGCTCGAACAGCTCGCGGGCGAAGTTCTCGTTGGGTTGTCTCTTCGTGTTGACGTCGTTGTCGAGCCACCGCAGCAGCGCGGGGTCGCGGCAGAGCGCCCGAACGAGATCATCGAAGGAGCCGGAGCCGAGCCGATCGAAGGTCCGAAACTGCTCGGCCATCGCGCGCGGGTCACGCAGCTTCTGGTTGCTCGTGGCGAAATGGTCGTGCCAGAAGTAGCTGAGACGTTGCCGCAGCTGCAGCCGCGAGGACAGCGCCTGGGCGACGCGCAACGCCCGCAGGCGTTCGATCTCGCCGGTGGCGACGACATCGTCGAAGCGGTCGTCGAGGCGCGGCTGCTCGCCGTCCTCGGGCATGACCCAGGCGAGCGCGCGATCGAGGCCCTTCTGGGCCAATCGTCGGCGCGTGCCGAGCGGCGCGGCGAAGCCGGCGCGCCGCAGCAGGTGCGAGACCTTGCGCAGGTCGAACGGATCGCGCGCAGTCGGCTCGAACCGGGCCATGGGGTCGATCATCGGGCGCGCTCCAGTTCGAGGACCAGGGTCGTCGCGTCGGCGCCGAAGTCGATCGCGACGTCGAGGCGGGCCATCACGTTCGCGAGCGCGATCGCGATGTCCCAGAAGCGCGCGGCCTCGCGCGGCGTCTCGCCTTCGTCGAGCATGCGCGCCAGTTCGAGCGGTGAACGGCTGCGCTCGAGCGCCCGGGCAATCGTCGGTCCGCGCAGCTGGATGCGGTCGCCGGCGATGCGTTCGGGTCCCTGTTCGGCGAGCGTCGAGAGCACTGCCTCGGCGGCCGGCAGCGTCGTCGCCAGGAGAACGTGGCCGTTGCCGAAGAGCAGCGTGGGCGTCAGCGCATCCTCCACCGGCGGTTCACCGGGTCCGCGCCACGGGGGCGGTTCCGCGACGAGGCCGCGGCCGAACTCGCTCGGCGCCGAGCGGACGAGGAACGGTCGCTGGCGATTCTGCGCCCGTTCGGCGTTGACGATCACGGCGAAGACCTGGGCCGCCCGGCGCATCACCGTCTCGACCTCGTCGCCCTTCATCGGGGCACTCAGCACGATGCCAGGGAGCACGAACGGCGACCGCGGAGCGGGCGGTTCGTCCTCCACGATCGTCACGAGGATCGGCTCACCGAGCCCGCCGACCAGATCCTCGGTGAACGACGTCGTCGCGCCGTCGATGGCGTCGGCGATGGACAGGAAGCTCTGCACCTGCAGCTGCCCGGCCATGTTCACGAACTCCTCGGGCGCGCGCAGCAGCGCCGCGACGCTGCGGTCGAGCGCGATCTGGGCGATGCCGCTCCTCGGGAGCGGCGCGAGATCGCGTTCGCCGCCGCCGGCCGCGAGCAGTCCGGCGGCGCGCGCGCCCCGGATCCCGGCGTCGAGGCTCGCCGAGAAACGGATCGCAGAATCGTCGTCGACCAGCAGGCGCAGGTCGATCGCTGCCGCTTCCCCGAACGCGGCGACGAGCGGAGCGAACAACAATCCGGGGCCGACGCCGAGTTCCCGCGGACGCAACGCCGGCACGAGTTCGCGAAGTGCGAGGAGGTCGACACGACCGGCGATCGCGGCATCGGTGGGCGGCTCGGCGGCCCTGCCCGACGGCTCGACGTTCTCGCAGTGCTCCTGCAGGCGCGCGAGCCCCGCACGCGCGTTGCTCACGAGCAGCAACCCGTCGTGCGTCGCGACCGCCGCCCGGGGAAAGCGCTCGAAGAACGCGGCCGCGGCCTTCGGGTCGCCGGGCCGCGTTACGAGAACGGGCAGGAACCGGCGCTTGCCGTCCCCCCGCAGCACCCCGAACGCCGCCCCCGACCCCGCCATCCGTTCGACGAAGTCCTCGACCGAACCGCCGATCTGCGACCGCAGGAACAACATCCCCGCGCCCGCCAACGCCTGCACGTCATCCGGCAAGTCGGTCGGCAGGCCGCCAGCGGCACCGGCCAACGACCGCACGGCTTCGACGGGCGCCGGCACCGACACGGCGAACAGACACTCGGGCGGCAGCCACGCCGACGGCTGCGGTTCCTGCGCCGAAACGACGCCAAGGCCACCGAGCCAGGCCGCCAGAGTCGCCGAACCGAGAGTCCGCATCCGCAGGTCCATGGTGCCGAAGTAGACGAAACGCCCCCCAGATTATCGCAGGAAGACGAAGTCCCCGCCGCCCCCACAAACCCCGCAGAACGATGTCCCCCATCCGATCGAAGAGACAAGCCCGCCAAACCGGCCACCACGTACCCGAACCGCTCGCTGCGGAGCACCAGGAGTGGCGAATTCGAAACGGGTTCGGTACGGCCGCTTTCCAAGCGAGGGGGCATGGCCAGGTCCTGGCGCCGAAGGCGCCCCCCCTCGCTGCGTGCCGGCGCCAACGGGCCAGGCCACGCCCTCGGCGGTCATCGCCGAGCAGCGAGGAAGACACCTACCGCAAGGCCAAGTGAGCCTCGCGCCGCAGGCGCGTGACTCACTTGGCCTTGCGGTAGATCTCCTGCACCGTCTTCAGCAACTCCAGCGCCTCGGCCTTCGGGCGCTGGAACGCGTTGCGGCCCATGATCGAGCCGAACGCGCCGCCATCGGCGAGGCCCTGGATCTCCTCGAGGACGGCGTCGGTGCCCTTCGCGGCGCCGCCGCTGAAGATCACGATACGGCGGCCGCCGAACGATGACTGCACGACGTGACGCGTCCGTTCCGCGAGCGTGCCGATCGGGATGTTCTCCGACTCGTAGACCTTGCGGGCGGCGTCCTGCTCGATCTTCTCGGTCGCCGGCTTGACCTTGATGATGTGCGCGCCGAGTTGCGCAGCAATCTGCGCCGCGTAGGCCGCGACATCGACGGCGGTCTCACCTTCCTTGCTCAGACCGCTGCCGCGCGGGTAGCTCCACACGACGACCGCGAGGCCGGCCGCTTTGGCTTCCTCCGCGATCTCGCGCAGCTCCATGTACATCTCGTTCCGCATGCACGACCCCGGGTAGATCGTGAAGCCGATCGCCGCGCAACCGAGGCGCAGCGCGTCATCGACCGAACCCGTGACTGCGGGCTTGGGATCCGGACTGCTCCACAGCGAGTCGCTGTTGTTGAGCTTGAGGATCAGCGGAATCTGCCCCGCGTACTTGCGCGCGCCGGCCTCGAGGAAACCGAGCGGCGCAGCGTAGGCGTTGCAGCCCGACTCGAGCGCGAGCTGGAAGTGGTAGTGCGGATCGTAGCCCGGCGCGTTCTTCGCGAACGTGCGGGCCGGGCCGTGCTCGAAGCCCTGGTCGACCGGCAGGATGACGAACTTGCCGGTCCCGGCGAGCGCGCCGGTGTCCATCATCCAGCGGAGGTTCTTGAGGACGCCGGGGTTGTCGGCTTCGTACCAGGAGAGGATCTCTTCGACGCGTTCGGACATTGCAGTTCGGGGCGGCGCTGCCGCCGGGGGCTCGGGGTTGGGGAATCTGGCGACGGATTGTGTTCGCGGCCGGGCCCGTTGCAAGCCCGGCCCCCCGAACGGTGGGCGAAACGACGAACGAAACGAAACGCGAGAGGCACGCAGCCTCGCCCGTCGACGCGACTGCGTGCCTCCGTGGGAACGGGACCGTTCGGCTAGAACTTCATGAGCCCCGGGTGCGAGCCCGTGACGAACTCCCAGACGAAGATCAGCGGATCGTTGCCGCCGAAGTGCAGCATGACGTGCACCTGGTAGGCCTTGCCCTTCTTCAGGGGCTCCTTCGGGAGGCCGAACACGACGTCACGACGGTCCTGCTTCTTGTTGAGCGGCACGCGCGGCGTGTGCACCCACAGCGGGATCGGATCACCCTTCGTCCGGTCCTTCCATTCCTTGAGGATCGCACCGTTCTCCTGCGGACTCAGGAAGTGCTGCGTCGGCGGACGCCCGCCCTTGCGCGACTCGTAGACCTCGATCGAGGCATCCACGAGGTTGCCCGCGAGCTCCCGCTGAACCTGCAGGCTGATCGGATAGCCGCACTTCGTGACGTCCTGGTCCTCCTCCGGCTGGTCCGCCAGCGGGTTCGGGCTCTCCGGGTTCGGGAACCCGTACGGCACCTTGGTCTGCCCCGGGAACGGCCAGATCAGGAAGCGCGGCGCCGTTGCCTGGTCGTAGGGCTCCTCCAACGAGTGCATGTCGACGACCGCGACGGACAGGTCGTTCTCGTAGACGTAGCTGTAGCCGAGGCGCTTGATGTTGTGCTGCAACATCGGGAAGCGGTGATACGGCACGCCCATCCAGCCGTCGATCGAGTCGGCGGCAAAGCTCTCGCTGCGTTGACCGTAGCCGCTGATGATGTTGCCCGAACCGGCGAGCTGCCCCTTGCGGGAGAAGTCGTCGTGCGCCGGGTTCTCCTCGTGGATCTCCGGCCCCGGGTTCTCGTGCAGTTCCTGGTGGTTGGTCACGTAGAGCGCGTGCGCTTCGCAACCCATCGACGCCTCGGCGTCCATCTCGCACGGCGGCAGTCCGGACAACGAGCCCTTGCGCATGTCCTCGCCCTTCGGCCAGGAGTACGCCATCGGCTGCGCGCGCACCTCGTTGATCCGCTCGAGCGCGGCGAGTTCGAGCTTGCTCGGGCGAGCCGGCAACAGCGGCGGGCCATAGCCGGTTCCGAACGCGACGCCCGAATCACCGCGCGCCCACTCCCGCCATTCGGCATCGACGACCGCGGCCTTCTTGCCGAGGACCTTCACGAACACCGCATCGACCTCCTCGAGCGTCGGTGGGCGCTTCTCACCCTTCGGCATCTTGAGGAACAGCTCCTGCCACTTGTCCGGGTAGGCCGCGAGCACCCAGGTCGTGAAGCTCCAGGTCTTCATGCGGCAGTTGTTCCGGAACCGCGACAACCGCTCACGCGGCACCTGCGCGAGCGGCCAATCCGTGTTCGACGACGCCTGGTCGCGGATCGTGCGCATCCACCACGCCGTGCCCTGCGGCAGCGGCAGCGCGTCATCGCCGACCGTGCCTTCGGGCAGCGCGCCCCACTTGGAGATGGACGTCGCCTTCAGGTACCAGCACACCGCGTGCACGAAACCCTGTCCGAGACCGACGTTCCGATCCTGGGCGAACCCGTCGTGCGCGGCGTACGCGATCAGGCTGTCGTGCACGGTGCGCGGCGCGCTGCCGACCTCGAGGAGCGCGCGACCGCCCGGAACCCGAAACACCGTATTGCTGAAGCGCATGGCCTCATCGACGGACTTCGCGCCCTCCCAGGTCTCGGGGTTGGCCTTGAGGAACTCCTCGCGCTCCCGTCGCGTGAACAAGAACGCGCGCCACTTGTAGTTCTTCGCGACCCGGTCGACGACCCGCATCTGCTTGGCGCGCTTCTCACCCAAGAGGTAGACGACGAACTCGAGCCCGCGTTCGGCCCACTGCACGTAGTCGTTGGCGTTGTCCTGCGTGCCGCGCGTCCAGATCACGAAGTTCTTCGACTTGGCGCCGAAGATGTCGATGTTCGGCTTCTTCATGAACTCCGGCACCGCCATCTGCAGGTTGGCGAGCTGCTGCGGCAGATCCTCCATCGGGAGCGCCTCGACCGGGTACTCCTTGCGCGCGATCTCGACGGCGCGCACCTCGATCTCCTTCATCTTCTTCGCGAAGGCGATCTGCTCGGGCGTGCCGAAGAATCCGGGCCCCTGCTCGTAGCCGAGCGCGAGGTTGGCCTCTTCGTCCATCGCGTTGAAGTAGACGGCCTTCTCGAGGTGGAACGTCGCTCCACCGGCACCCGCCTTCTGCATCTTGAGGCCGAGCGTCTTGTGCAACTCACTGAGCTCGATGCAGACCTTGTACCACTCGTCCGCGACCTTGAACCGGTTCTCGTAGGTGGCCTTGTCCTTCCAGCTCGTGCGCTTCTCGGGCGGCTCGAGCACCCACTCGTCGCCGACCCGCTTGAAGTCGAGCTCGCGTCGCGTCGCCTTGTGGTCCGCGTCGTATTCGAGGACCAGGTCGAACGCCTGTTTGGCGCGCGGGCCGACCTTGCGCGACTTGGCCGTGCGCGCGAAGCGCGTCAGCTGCCGGACGGCCTTCTTGGCCAGCGCCTGCTCGTCCTTGGTGAAGTCCTGCGCCTCGACCGGCTGGGCGAACAGCGCGGCGGCCAGGAGACCGAGAATCGGGATGGATCGTGACATCGCCGAACAGTCTACGAACCCCGCCGTTCGCTGCACGCCGCGGTCGCGGGAAGTGTTGCCGGACCGGCCGACCCGCCGCAGCCCGGATCGAGCGGGGCGCATGACGCAGTCTCGGCCCCCCGCCCCGGCCGCCGCACGCGGCGGTTCGGCCGAGCTTGCGGCGCTGATCCAGGACTACAGCGTCCGCAGGAACGCAAGCAGCGCGCGCTTGTCGGCGGGCTCCAGATCGAGGCCGAACTCGTGGCCCGGCACGGCGCGACGCTCGACGCCCGGACCGCGCCAGCCCGTGGGCACGTAGTCTTCCTCGAGCCGGGCGGGATCGAACCAGTCCTCGAGCCGTTTCACCGAGCCGCTGTGGCCGAGCAACTCGCGGTACCGCACGCCGCGCAGTGACGGCACCTTGTAGAGCCCCGTGCCCTTGCGGGTCCGCAGCGCGAGCCCCGGGTCCGTGTCGACGCGGCGGCGCATGATCGGCAGATCGCGATAGGGCGGAGCATCGAGCACGGGGTCGAAACCCGGTGCCCGGACGAGTTCGTTGTTGGTGTAGTGCGGCGGGCTGTGACACTTGTGACAGCCCTCCGCCTCGAAGACCGCCTGACCGCGCCGCGCCAGGTCGCTCGGCGGGGCCGCGGGTCGCGGTCGCTCGGTCGACCAGAGGTAGAGCGCGAGCGCATACATCGCCGCGTCCTCGGGCCGGTAACGCTCGGTCGGCAGCGCCTCGGACAACCGGTGCTCACCGAACACGCCGGTGTCGGCGACCTCCACGAGAATCCCGTAGCGCGCGATGTCCTCGGGACCCCGATTGCGATGCGTCGCCGTCGCGTCGAGGAACCGGCGGTGGCGCACGCCCCGCAGATCGCTGAGGCGCGTCGCGAAGAACGGGCTGCCGTTGATGCGATCGAACGTCGTGTTCTCCGGCGCTCCGGTCGGCAACGAGAAGAGCCTGCCGATCTCGCTCCCTGGCGCCTTGCGATACCTCTCGTGCACGTCGCCCGCCAGCCACGGCACGCCGAACGACGCGTAGAACAGCTCGCCGGGCGCGACTCCCGGCACGTCGCGCACGAGGCCGAGGATGTGCGAGACCGCGGCGTTCTCCGCGAGCGAGTAATTCGGCGGCCCGCCGGGCACGAGATGGCCGGTGTCGTCGATCCGATGGTGGCAGCTGCCACAGCTCTGCAGCGAGATGTTCAGCACACCGTCGCGGTCGACGACCCAACGGTAGACCGGCAGGATGCCGTCCGCGGTGATGCGATCGTTGCGGTCGTCCCGCGTCGCGTCGATCGACTTCGCGCTGCGGAAGTGCGCGATGACGTCGGGGTCCGAGGTGCGGAAGAACCACGAGTCGAGCTCATCGAAGACGCGGCGGCCGGTCTCGATCCAGACGGCCTCCGGCTGGCCATCGAGCGCTGTGGGATCGACGAGCGGCTGCGGCCCGCGCCGGCGAATCTCGTCGAGGTAGCCGGGCGGCTCGCGATCCGGGTGGTAGACGGGATAGGTCCGGAGGTTGTCGACGGGCAACGCGTAGTAGTCCGCTGCGGGCATGTGCGCCGGCGCCACCCCCAGCGCCGCGACCGGCAACGCCCAGTCGCGCAGCGCCGCGTCGTCCCACAGCCGCGGCGTGTGCACCGGTACATGACTCGGCTCCGCCGATTGCGCGAGCGCAGCGGGCGGAGCCGCAGAGCCGAGGACTGCGAGCAGCGGGAGCGACGCACGGCGGCAGGGCATGGCGTCGGCATCGTAACGCCGACGCCCGCCCCGCCGGGACAACCATCCCGGGCGGGCGATCCCGCGCAGCTCCTGCTAGATGCCGACGGTCATCAGCAGGCCGTTCGAGACGATGAGCCCGATCGACGTGCCGGCGGCCGGCGTGTAGGCGAAGCTCTGGCTCGTGATCTCGAGCCCGATGAACGCGTTGTTGTTCGGCACCGCGAACGGCACCTGGACCGTGGCGTTGCCGCCCGTCGTCCAGAAGGCCGTCACCGAACCGCTCGACGGCACGTAGCCCGAGCAGCCCTCGAGGCCGAACCCGCTGAGGTCGATCGGCGACGCGGGCGGCGTGATCGTCATCAGGGTCGCGCCGAACGGCGTGCCCGGCTGGCTGATGCTCGACGTGATCTGGTCGAGCTGGGAGCCGACGACCGGCGGAGCGCTGGCGTCGAGAGCGAGCTCTTCGACGGTCGCCATGCACAGCCGGAAACCGTTGCCCACCTCGGAGCTGATGTCGATGCTACCCGGATCGACCGTGACGCCACCCGGCGTGTAGCCGACGACCCACGGCACACCCGTGTTCGACATCGACTGCCAGATCATGTGCACGTCACCGTTCGGGTAGAACTGCAGCTGCATCGTGGTCGTGCCCGGGAAGCTGCCGGACAGGAAGTTCGCGACGTTGAGCCACGTCACCGTCGCCACGGTCGGCGAGGCGTCGAAGTGCACGCTGCCGGCCGTCGACGGATCGAGGTCGTGCATGCCCGCGGCCCAACGCGTCGCGCCGCTCAGGAACGAGCTGATGATCGGCAGCCAGCCGGTCCCGTTCGCGGCCGTCGTCGACACGAAGCCGTTCGAGCAGACCCAGAGCGAGTTCGTCGAACCGCCGGGGTAGGGCAGCGAGAACGGCAGGTTGACCTGCACGTGGTCGTCGTTGCCGAGGCCGAGGTCGGCGCTCGCCGGCGCGAGGTACTGGGTCGAGCCGTTGCCGACGTTGTACTCACCGCCACCGTAGCTCATCACGGCCGACGAGCCGGAGAGGTCGATGTTGGCCGCCGGCGAGAACAGCTCGTAGAACGCCGGCGTGCACGAACCGCAGCCGTTGCCGAACTGGGCGACGGTCGCGGCCGGGGAACCACCCGGCACCTCGGTGCTGACCGAGACGTCGAGCGCGCCGGGGCCGATGCGGGCCTGGTCGATCACGGCCGTGCCGCCACCGGGCGCGGCGTCGCAGTCGAACCAGAAGTTGTAGATCGAGTTCCAGTTGAGCGGGTTGTTCGCCGCCGCGGTCCACGCGATCTCGGAGGCGTTCTGGCTGATGTTCCACTCGTTGAGCGCGTTGGTGTCGATGTCGCGGAAGCCCGCGTTCGTCACGTTCGCACCCGGCGGTAGCGGCAGGCGGAAGGAAGCACCGCCGCGATGGTTGTCGACGTTGTGGACGGCGTACTCGTAGTGGTAGATGCCGTTGGTCGGCCCCGTGACGACGACGCCGACGGCGAAGCGCCCGTCGTCGTTGCCGTTGCCGCCGAGCGACACGTTCGCGCCCTGCCACTGGTTGAGAACCGAACCGGCGACCTCGTTGCCCTGGTTGCTCGACGACCAGCTGCTGCCGTTCCAGTTGTACGACATCCGCTCGCTGCGCAGGTTGTTGCCGCGGTTGGCCACGGGCTCACCCTCGCACGTCAAGTGCACCTGGGCGAAGAACGTGCCCGGCTGCGACAGCTCGGCCTCGGGGATGACGACGCGGTTCTTGACCTCGTCGAACGCGCCCGTCTGCGACGACGTCAGCGACTGCCGGCCGTCGTTCGCAGCGCCGCCACCGACCGCCGGGTCACCGCGATCGAAGTAGCTGCCGACCGGATCCCAGGAACCGAGCCAGGGGTTGACCTCGTCGCTCGGGCCGAGGTTGTAGCGATCGGCGTTCCAGTACGACGCGTTGTAGGCGTCGTAGGCGCCGATGTAGAACGTGCTCGACGGCCCCGGGATCATCGTCCCGCACAGACTCGAGCCGAGGTTGTAGGTCGTGCGCGAGTGCTTCACGCCGGTCTCGGACGTCGAGACCTGGACCATGCGGCCGTTGCTCTCACGCGCCACCATGAACGCGATCTTGAAGTGGACGTCCACCATCGTCGCACCCGGCGACGTCGTCTGCCACGGCACGTGCACCGTGCCGGCGTTGCAGAACCCGTGCCCGAACGTGACCCCTACTTCACCGCCGGGATACGACGGCCCACGACGCCCGTGAACGGTGCTCCCGTAGATTTCGTAGAGGTTGACGTCCGTTCCCTGCACGGCGTTGGATTGCGCGAGCGCGGACGCCGCGAGCAGGGTGGATACGAGGGTGGTGAGAACGCGTAGCATGAGGCAAGTACGCCACGCGATTCGGGAAAGTCAACGCCAAGATCCAGCCGATACGGCATGCCGCACGACCCAGGGGCTGCCGGCACCGGCGAACCGACGACCGCATCGGGCCATCGGGCCGATCCGTGCCCGGCACCGCGGCCCCGGGAAATCCGCCGCGGCCGCCCCGATGTGCGAGGAATCCATCGCCGGGCAACCGGCGACACCACCGGTCCGTCGCGCCGGCGCTACCGCATCTTGATGTGGCGGCCGCCCGAGTCGGTCGCCAGCCACTCGAGGATCTCGAGGTTGCCGCCCACGGCCACCGTGTGGATCTTGATCTTGCGGTGGCGGTTCCAGAACGCCACGTCCTCGCGGATGCGGTGCGGATCGATCACCGCCCCGACGGTCGGCTCGCCGTCGGACATCAGGTAGATCGTGTCGACGTCCGGATCTGCGAACGCGAGCTCGAGCGAGTCGTAGATGTTCGTGCCGCCGCTCGCGCCGAGGCGCTGAACCCACTCGATCGCGGCCGCGCGGCTGTCCGCGTTGTTGGTGCCCGAGCTCTCTTCCTTCCACTTCTCGACGCCGCTGCTGAACGCGTAGACGTTGAACAGCGCGTTGGAGTCGAGGTTCTTGATCGCGTTGATGACCTCCACCCGTGCGATGTCGATGCGGGCAGCGGGACGGCCGTCGTATTCCTTCCCGTACATCGCTTCGATCATCGAGCCCGAGACGTCGACCACGAAGATCACGCGGTGGGACTCGATCTTGAGGCCGAAGAACTTGGCCGGCGCGCGGGTGCGTTCGGTCAGGCGCTTCGTCTCGCGGGCCTTCCTGGCCTTGGCCAGATCACCGTCCGACACGATCTCGAACTTGGCAGCGGCCTCCTGCCACCAGGCCTTCCAACGCTCGTAGTCCTCGCCGTAGGGCTGGGCGGTGAACTCGAACAGGATCTCGCCGATCCGCTTGCTCATGCGGCCGCGGTCCTTGGGCAACCGCTCGATCAGGAGCGGGACGACCTGCTTGCGGCGCATCTCGTAGAGCCCCTCGACCGCCGCGAAGCGCGTCGACCAGTCCGGGTGATCGAGCGCCTCGGCGAGCACGCCGACCTGCTTCTTCCAGCGGCCCTTGCCGATCTGCTCGACCGCGGCGTTGCGCAGATCGCGATCCTCCGACTTCGTGAACTTCGCGAGCTCCTCGAGCCACGGATCTGAGCCCTTCTCGATGGCGCTGATGACCTCGACGGCGAGGCGCGCGTCACCGGGCCGCTTGGGATCCTCGAGCATGCTGCGCATCTCGGGCAGCATCTCGCGCATCTTGCGCTCCCGGATGACATCGGCCGCCGCGCGGCGGACCTCGACCTCCTTGTGCCCGAGCTCCTTCTTGAGCTGCTTCTCCGTCGCTTCACGACCCGCGGCCTCGAGCGCGAACACGCGCTCGTGCGGCTTGCCACGACCGATCATCTTCGCGACCTTCTTGCGCACCTTCGCGTCGTTCATCTTGCGCATGAGGCGCGCGAGTTCGAGCCGCAGGTCCTCGGTCGTGACGTCGCGCTTCTTCGCGAGCTTGAGGAACAGGCTCGCCGCGCGCTCACCCTGCCGATCGGCGACGATGCGGGCCGCGACGATGCGGTCCGGCCCCGGGAAGTCGACGCGTTCGAGCATCCACGCCGCGATCTCGGCCGTCTTCGGCATGTCACGGTTGCGCATCGTGACGAGCGCCTCACGTCGGATCTTGGGATCGAACTCGCGCCGCGTCGCCTCGATGAGCTCGCTCTCGGTGAGGTGCGGCGCCGCGCCGCGGAACGCGAGCAGTCGGATCGTCGGCAGCTCGATCGGCTTGATCTCGCCCGCCTCGTCCTTGCGCTGCTCGTTCTTCAGGTTCCAGACGAACTTGTACCAGTCGAGATCGGACGCATCACCGAGCTTGACGTGCTCCGCCATCGCGGGCTCGCGCACGACGTCCGCCGCCGGGCTCTCGACGATCTGCCGCAGGAAGTGCTTGCCAAGGTTCTTGCAGCCGGCGAGGGCCGTGATCGCGGCGTCGCGCAGCTCTTCGTCCTCCGACCCCGTCGCCACGTTCGCGATCTTGGTCAGCGCCGGCTGTTCGGCCTCGGCCGAACCGTCGAAGCGCGCGAGCCCGTAGACGATCTCCCGGCGCATGAGAATACTGCCGCACAGGTCGTAGGCCTTCACGAGGCCCTCGGCCCCGGTGCGGGATCGGGTCGCGGCGATCTTCGTGATCAACGCGGGATCGGCGTCGTCGCGCAACCGCAGCAGTTCGGCCACGTCGTCGGCCGGGTCCTGGGCCGATACGGTCGCAACGGTCAGGAGCGCGGCGAGCGCGGCAGCACCAGCAGAACGCCAGAATTCGCGAGTCAGGGGGTACACACCTTGATGGTCGGCCCCACGCCGCGATGAGTCAAGCTGGGCAGAATGACCCGGCCTCCCTACCGTTGGTTGCGTGACCGCCGAGTCCGTCTTCCTTGCCGCCATCCTGCTCGCCGCGATGGTGTCGTTCTATCTCCAGCGCGTCCGCGCCGATGTGACGGCACTGCTCGTGATGCTGGCGCTGCTCGTGCCCTGGCGGCCGGGCCCGAACGGACTCGAGGCGATCCTCTCCCCGGTCCAGGCGTTCCACGGCTTCGGCAGCCCAGCGCTCGTGATGGTCGCATCGATGTTCGTGCTGTCCGCCGCGATGGTCCGCACGGGCGCGGCCGCGCTGCTCGGCGGCCGCCTGCTGAGCCGGAGCGCGACCAGCGAACTGCGGTTCCAGCTCACGATCCTCGTGATGATCACGGGGTTCAGCGCGGTCATCAACAACACGACGACCGTGCTCGTCTGGATGCCGCCCGTCATGGCGATCTGCCGCGAACGCGGCTACTCGCCGTCCCGGGTGCTCATGCTGCTCGCATTCGGCTCGCTGCTCGGCGGCCAGTGGACGCTCATCGGGACGCGCAGCAACGTGATCTTGTCGGACTTCCTCGCGGACACCCCGGGCGGTTCGGGCTTCGGGTTCTTCGCGTTCACGCCGCTCGCCGCGCTCGTGTTCCTCGCGTGCGGCGCGTGGTTCGTGCTGGCAGGCCGGCGCTTCCTGCCGCGCGGCGAGTCGAAGGCCTCACTCGAGAGCCGCTACGAGGTCGCCGAGTTCCTCACCGAGACGATGGCGGAGACCGACTCCGAGTACGTCGGCAAGACCCTCAAAGAGCTCGACCTCGCGGAGAAGGATGTGTCGCTGCTGCAGGTGATCCGCGACAAGGAGTTCCTGCCGCCGAGTCCGTGGCTGCGAGTGCAGCCCGGCGACGTGCTCGTGATCCAGGGCCGGATCACCGCGATCACCGATGTGATCACGTCACCGGGCATGAAGGTGCGCGAGGAGCTCAAGATCAATGACAAGACGCTGCGCTCCGCCGACCTCCGCATGGTCGAGGCGATCCTGCCGCCGGACAGCGGCCTCGTGCAGCGCAGCTTGCGCGACGTCGACTTCCACCATCGCTACGGCGTGAGCCCGCTCGCGATCAGTCGCGCGGGGCGTTCGATTCGCGAACGCCCCTCGCGCGTCACGCTGCGCAGCGGCGACTCGCTGCTGCTCGTCGGCCACGAGACGGAGATCCAGCGCCTGCGTCGCAACCCGGATCTGTTGCTCCTCGAGTCGCGACCGCTGCCCAACGCGCGGCCGAGGTCGGCGATCGTTTTGCTGCTGATCCTCTTCCTCATGGTCGTCAGCGGCGCGTTCGGCTGGCTGTCGCCGGCGACGACGATCCCGATGGCGGCGATGGCGGCCGTGCTCTCGGGCTGCGTCGGCCTGCGTTCGGCCTACGAAGCGATCGACCTGCCGACCCTGATCATCGTCGGCGCGATGATCCCGTTCGGCGAAGCGCTGCAGACGACGGGCACGGCGGAGCTGTTCGCGGGCGCGATCGCGGACTTCGCCGGGGCCGACTCCCCGCACCTGACCCTCGGCGTGCTGCTGCTGCTCGCGCTGATCCTGACGCAGATCATCGAGAACGCCGCCGTCGCGGTGCTCCTCGCGCCGCTCGCCTACGAGATGGCGCTCGCGAGCGACGCCGACCCGCGGCCGTACTTCCTCGGCATCTGCGTCTGCATCTCGGCGAGCTTCATCACCCCGATCGCGCACGAGTCGACCCTCCTCGTCATGGGCCCCGGCCGCTACCGCTTCCGCGACTACGTCGTGCTGGGGCTGCCGTTCGCCGTCATCACCTGGCTCGTCGCGACGCTCGCGACCCCGCTGATCTGGCCGCTGACGAAGTAGCCGCGGGCGCGCCCTCGGACTGGAATGGCAGTGGCCGAAGCGCGATGGTGCGCCCATGCGTCGCTACGCCTCGCTGCTGCTCTTGACCGCCACCGCGTTCGCCGGCCGAACCGTGGCGCAGGAAACGTCGCCGCCGCCGTCCGGCAAGACGGCCGTGTCCCTGCCGGGCGAGACCGGCAAGGTGCACGTCGTGCCGAGCTGGATCGTGCTCACCGCCGCCGACCTGCTGCTCGACTCGCGCCCCTCGGATCCGGCGGCCGACCCGGCGCGCGGGCTCGTCGCCGGCATCGCGGCCGAGCTGAAGCAGCGCGAACGCACGCGCGACAACCTCGTGCTGCACCAGCCGGGCATGGCGGCCGGCCAGGTGCGCGTGATCAACGCCTATAGCCAGCCCGCCGAGGTGACTTCGGCGCAGCTGCTCGATCGGGACCGGGTCGACGAACTCCGGCGCAACTTCGAGACCAGCTACACGCAGCAGGACGGCGTCAACCTCGTTCGCCTGAGCGACGACCAGGCCGCGAAGCTGTTCGCGATCGACGCCCTCGCGCTGCGCTGGCGCATCGAACGCGCGGATGCGAGCGGCACGGCCACGCCGCAGTGGATCCTCGAGGTGCATGCCGTCCCGGCCGACGACCGCCTGCAGTTCTTCGAGGTGTTCTACCATCCAGATGACATGGACGGCCGCAGTGCGATCGAAGCCGTGCTCCAGACGTTCGACGGCGCCGCCGAACCGGCAGACGACAGCACGCTGCGCGGCATGCTCGTCGGCGGCATCGCCGGCGCCGTGGCCGGCATGCTCGTCGCCCTCATGCGCAAGCGCCGCATGCTGCGCGCCCAACAACAGCGCATCCAGGTCGAAGACGCGTAGCCGCCAATGGCGGTACCGCCACGCCCGCCGGCGTCACTCGTAGCGCAGGGCTTCGATCGGGTCGAGGCTCGCGGCCTTCCAGGCGGGCCAGAGGCCGAAGAACAGGCCGACGCCCGCCGAGCCGCCGAAGGCGAACAGGCGGGCCCACATCGGCGTCTCGCTCGGCAGGCCGGAGACCGCGGCGCCGAGCAGCGCGAGCAGGCCTTCGCCGACCAGCAGGCCGAGCACGCCGCCGATGAGGCACAGCAGCATCGCCTCGACGAGGAACTGCCCCATGATGTCACGCCGGCGCGCACCGACGGCCTTCCGCACGCCGATCTCGCGCGTTCGCTCCTTCACGGATACGAGCATGATGTTCATCACGCCGACGCCGCCGACGAGGAAGCCGACGGTCGACAGCAGGAACATGACGGCGAGGACGGCGAACACGATCCCGTCGAACGACTCGATCAGGGAATCGGCGGTCGCGAAGTCGAAGTCGTTGTCCTCGTCCCAGCGCACGCGGCGCCGCCGCCGCAGCACCTCGGTGATCTCCTCCTTCGCCGACTCCACGAGGCCCGTGTCCGCGCGCACGGCGATGAAGTGATCGTCGCGCCCCGGGTGGTACCGCAGCAGCGTGTAGTACGGGATCATGAACAGCGAGTCCTGCTCGTTCTCGCCGCCGAACGGGCCCTCCTTGCGCTTCTCGCAGACTCCGATCA
Source organism: Planctomycetota bacterium (assembly GCA_965228735.1). Lineage (GTDB taxonomy): Bacteria > Planctomycetota > UBA1135 > UBA1135 > UBA2386 > JAGQRA01. Next base: position 6,284,988 of record OZ245838.1, on the reverse strand, counting down.
CGCTGAACTTGTTGCCGCCGATGAGGATCTCCTTGCCGAGCGCACCGCCGCTCGGGAACAACGCCTCGGCCGCGGCGTGCCCGAGCACGGTGACCGGCACCCGGTGCGTGTTCTCCTGCTCGGTGAGGAAGCGCCCCTCCGCGAGCCGGCGATTGGCGGTCAGGAAGTCGACGGGGAACACGCCCTGCACCCGCGGCGCATCGATCTCCTCGTCGCGGTAGACGGCACGGCTGCGGAACGTCGGCGCGCGCAGGACCGGGGAAACGAGCGCCACGGACGGACACAGGTCACGGATCGCCCAGGCGTCGTCGAGCGTGAGCTCGCGCCGCATGCGCAGTTCGCGCGAGCGGCGGCCGATGTTCACGATCGGCATCCGGTGGATGTAGATGTTGTCCGTCCCGAACTCCTCGACCTGGTCGACGACCGACTGCCGGAACCCGTTGAGCACCGACGCGACGGTCACGACGAGCAGCACGCCGATGAAGATGCCGAGCACGGTGAGCGACGACCGCATGCGGTTGCCGCGCAGGGTCTCGAACGCCAGCTTGGTGTTCTCCCAGATCGCGAAGAGTGCCCGTCGCATGCCGGATCGCCCTACTCGGTCCTGAGCGCCTCGATCGGGTCGAGCCGCGCGGCCCGGCGGGCCGGACTGATGCCGAAGAAGACGCCGATGCTGGCGCAGACGAGGAACGCCACGGGCGGCGCCCACGGCGGGAAGTCGGCCGGCAGCGGCGTCTGCGACGCGAGCAGCTCGGATGCCCCCCACGCGAGCGACACGCCGATCAGACCACCGATGCACGACAGCAACACGGCCTCGATGAGGAACTGCTCGACGATGTCACGCTGCCGCGCGCCGACGGCCTTGCGCACGCCGATCTCGCGCGTCCGCTCGATGACGGACACGAGCATGATGTTCATGATCACGATCCCGCCGACGACGAGCGAGATCGAGACGACGAACAACGCGATGGCGAAGATCGTCTGCGACATGCTGCGCCACAGATCGTTGATCCCCTCGGCCGTGACGATCGCGAAGTCGTCGTCGTCGCCGGGTCGCAGGTGATGGCGCGCGCGCAGCACGGCACGTACCTCGTCCATCGCCTCGGTCATCGCGCCGTCGTCGACCGCCTTGACGCTCAGGTTGACCGAGTTCTGCGAACCGAAGAGCTTCTTGTGCAGCCCGTACGGGATCTTGACGAAGTTGTCCTGCGAGAAACCGAGGAACGAGCCCTTCTTCTTCGCGAGACCGACGACAGTGAGGTCGAGACCCTCGACGCGGATCGTCTTGCCGAGCGGGTCGACCGCGGGAAACAGCTGCTCGCTGACGTCGTGACCGAGGAACGCGACCGGCAACCCGTGCTCGTCGTCGTTCCGCGTGAAGATTCGCCCGGCCTCGACCTCATAGGGCTCGATCTCGAGGACACCGGGTGTGATGCCCCCGATATCGACCTCCTGCAGCTCGTAGCGCCGACGCGCCAGGTCGCGCGTCGCGTGCGCCTCCCACGCGACGACGTCGACGAGCGAACAGCGCTCCGCGATCGCCCGGCCATCCGCCGGCTCGAGCCGCCGGTTCTTGCGCATCGCGTCGATGAACTGCTGCCGGTTGGTGATGATCCCGAACCGCTGCACGGTGAACACGCCACTGCCGAGGTTGCTGAGCTTCTCGGCGACATAGATGTTGAGCCCGTTGATCACCGCCGCGGTCGCGATGATCGCCGCGATTCCGATGATCACCCCGAGCAGCGTCAGGAACGACCGCAGGCGGTTGGCCCAGATCGACTCGAGAGCCAGCCGCGTCGACTCCGCGAGGTTCACTCGGCCTCCGCGGCGGCCGCCGCAGCCCGCCCACCGACCCGCTCGTCGCTCTCGACCAGGCCGTCCCTGATCGTGATGATGCGCTGCGCGTGCTCGGCGATCTCTCGTTCGTGCGTGACGACGACGAGTGTGTTGCCCTGCCGATGCAAACGTTCGAACAACGCCATGATCTCGATCGACGTCTTCGAGTCGAGGTTGCCCGTCGGCTCGTCCGCGAGCAGCAGCGCGGGCTTCGTCACCAGCGCGCGGGCGATGCTGACGCGCTGGCGCTGACCGCCCGACAGCTGGTTCGGCCGATGGTCCATGCGCGACTCGAGGTCGACCTGGCGCAGTGCTTCGGCCGCCTGTTCGCGTCGTTCGGCCGGTGCGATGCCGCCGTAGATCAGCGGCAGCTCGACGTTGCGCAGCGCCGTCGCCCGCGCGAGCAGGTTGAACGTCTGGAACACGAACCCGATCTCGCGATTGCGGATGTGGGCGAGCGCATCCTCGTCGAGTTGCGCGACCGGCTTGCCGTTGAGCCAGTACTCGCCGCCCGATGGCGTGTCGAGGCAACCGATGAGGTTCATCAGCGTCGACTTGCCGGAGCCCGACGGCCCCATGATCGCGACGTACTCGTTCTTCCCGATCACGAGATCGACGCCGCGCAGCGCCTGCACGGTCGTCGTACCCATCGCGAACTCGCGCCGCAGCGCCGCCGTCCGGATGACGTCCGTCATCACTGCCTCTTGCGCAGGCGACCGAGCTTGCCGCGCTGCCGCTCCTCGTCGATCACGATGTGATCCCACTCCTCGAGGGTCCGCAGCGCCTTGACCGGCCCGATCACGACGGTGTCGCCCGGCGCGAGTCCGCCGAGCACCTCGACATCCATGTCGCCGATGATGCCGAGCTTGACGGGCCGGAACCGCGCGCGGCCGTCCGCCATGACGAACACACCTTCGAGTTCTTCGAGCTTGCGACGATCGACCGCCGACACCGGCGTGACGAGCGAATCACCGATCGGCTCGGGCGGCGGCACGTAGCGATCCTCATCGTCGACCTCCACCTCGCGGGCGGTCTGGGCCTGCAGCGGAATGACGAGCACGTCCCGGCGCGTCGCCGTCGTGATCTTCGCCGTCGCCGTGAAGCCGGGGCGCAGCTTGCTCGGCGGCTCGTCGAGGCGAACGACGACCTTGAAGTCCTTGCTCTCCGCCTCGCTGCCGGCCGCCGATTCCTGGATCGGGCTCTGCCCCACCTCGGTGACGACGCCGCGGATCTCGACGTCGCGCATCGCGTCGACCTCGACGATCGCGGGCGCGCCGAGCTCGACCATGACGATGTCGGCCTCGGCGACCGAGATCTCGGCCTCGATCACCGACATGTCGGCGATCGTCATGAGCGTCGCGATCGGGTTGCTCTGGATGCCGGGCACCGCGCGTTCGCCCTTCTCGACGTTGAGCTTGGTGATCAGCCCCGCGATCGGCGCCTTCAGCACCGTCTTGCCGAGCATGTCCGTCGCGCGTTCGAGGCTCGCGGCCGCCGCGGCGACGCGCTGCTGCTGCCCGGCGAGCACTGCCTCGGCCGCCTCGACGCGCGTGTCGGCGGCGTGGATGTTGGCCTCACCCTGCTCGATGCGCGCCTCCTGCCATTCGAACTTCTGCTGCGCGAGTCGCGCGTCGGCCGCCGCGACCTCGTATTCCTCGCTGCCGATCAGGTTGCTCTGGTAGAGCTCGGTCTGGCGCTCGAAGGACTGCTTGCTGCGGTCGCGCGTCGTGCGCGCCTGCTCGCGCTCGATCTTCATGCTCGCGAGCACGGTCCTCTCCGCCGCGAGGTTGGCCTTGGCCGTCGCGACGCCGACCTCCGCGTTCTTGGCATCCGCTTTGGTCGCTTCGAGCTGCGCCTTCGCCGCGTCGACGTCGGCCTGGAGCGGCAAGTCCTCGAGCCGCAACAGGACGTCGCCCTTCTGGACCCGCTGGCCCTCCTCGACGAGCACCTCGCGGATGATCGCCGAGACCTCGGTCTGGATGTCGACGAACTCCTGGGCCCGGATCTCGCCGGTGGCCGAGACGATCGATTGCAGCGACTCGACGACCGCGGCCTCTGCGGTCAGGACCTTGGTCGGTTCGGGCGGCTTGATGACGGCCCAGGTGATGCCGGCGGCGCTCGCGACGACGACCACGCCAAGCAGAACGGTGAACTTCTTCATCTGGGGGCAGACGGGTGGGGCAGACGGCGGGAGCCGACGGGCTCTGGTGGCCGATCGCGGCGATGATCCTGCCACATCCTGGCATCGGAAACGGAAAGAAGTCCCCGTTCCAGGGTCCCCACGGCCCGCTGGTCGGGCAGGACGCCCGATCCGGCCCGCATCGTCCGCGCGCGCTCCCCTTCTCGAGGGAAACTCGCGGCCGCGCCCGGCGGGAAGGCCATACTGCTCGGCGTGGCCCGCCTCACCCGCCAGCAGCTCGTCGACCTCGTGCTCGAGGCCGCACCACAGCAGGCGAGCTACCTCGAACCGCACCATGAACGGTTCGAGACCAGCTACGAGTTCGCGCACGGCCTGCCGACGGGCCAGGGCGTCGCGGCCGACGTCGGCGGGAGCGGCGGCCTCTTCCTGCCCATCCTCCACCACCTCGGCTGGCGCGAGCTGCACGCCGTCGATCTCGGCGACGACCCGAGACCGCGGCCGCTGCGGTTCTCCGTCCGCGGCGAACCGGTCACGGCGACCCGGCACGACTGCGACATCGAGCGCCAACCGCTGCCGTTCGCGGACGCCGCGCTCGACTTCGTGAGCTTCCTCGAGGTCATCGAACACCTCACTGCCGACCCGATGTTCCCCCTCCTCGAGTTCCACCGCGTGCTCCGACCCGGCGGCTACGCGCTCGTGACCACGCCCAACGTGGGTTCGGCCGGCAGCCTGCTGCGGCTCCTGCGCGGTCAGCACCCGGGTCACTTCCCGCCGTACCGGCCGCAATCCGACCACCGCCACCATCGCGAGTTCATGCCGCAGGAGGTCCAACTCCTGCTGCAGAACGCGGGCTTCGAGGTCGTCGCCCTGGTCACGCGCCCGGCGGGCCGCAGCTCGGTGCGCTGGCTCGTGCGGGTGCTGCGCTGGCTCGGCCGCGCCCGGGTCCCCGACGGGATGCTCGGCGAGAACATCTACGCGATCGCGCGCAAGCCGGTCGACGGCCCCCACGTGGTGGCGGCGGACCTGCCGCCCGAACGGCGCTACCCGGCCCCCGTCTATCTCCGCTGAACGAGACTGATGCCTTGCGTGTGGTTTTCCCGGCGCCCCGGCTTGGGTTTCAAGACGACCGGTCTACTCTGATCCCATGGCACGCCCGCGCCGTATCGACCGCGACCAGACCCGCGACCGTCTGATCGATGCCGGCATCGACTCGCTGTTGAAGAACGGCTACCACGGCACCGGCCTGAAGCAGGTGCTGGACGAGGTCCAGGTCCCGAAGGGCTCGTTCTACAACTACTTCCGCAGCAAGGACGACTTCGCGGCCGCGGCGATCGAGCAGTACGCCAGCTGCCTCGGTCAGTCTCTCACGGCGGCCCTCGAGGGCGCTGCCGACCCGCTGCGGGGACTGCGGACGTTCTTCCGCGGCCAGATGGCCGAGTTCGAGGGCGCCGGGTTCGTCGGCGGCTGCCTCGTCGCGAACCTCGGCAGCGAGCTCGAGGGCAACGACGTCTGCCGCCAGGTCCTGCAGACCGCGATGCTCGGCTACCGCGACGGCCTGCGCCGCGCGATCGAGGGGGCGCAGGCGCAGGGTCTGCTGCGCCGCGATCTCACGGCGACCGCGATGGCCGATCTGCTCGTTGCTGCTTGGGAAGGCGCCGTGATCCGGATGAAGGTCGAGCGTTCCCTCGCGCCGCTGCACCAGTGCCTCGAGCAGTTGCTGGACGGCTACTTCCAGCCGCCAGGCGCCCAGGCCTGACCGACTCCTGCGCTCTCCCGAGCGGCGCCCGCTCCGAACAATGCCTCGTCCAGCAGCACAGCTTGTTGCAAGACGACCGGTCGTATCAACAACCCGACGGCCGACCAGACCCATGACCGAACCGAACGTATCGGATCCCGAGTTCACGAACGTGCTCGCCACGCTGCGTGACTACTACGACGGCCTCTACCACATCGACATCGACAAGCTGCGCCGCGCGTTCTCACCGAGCGCGCGCTATGCGACGGCCTCGGGCGGCGAGTTGCTCGAGCTCGCGCTCGACGACTACCTCGAACGGGTGCGCCGCCGCCCGGCACCGCGGGACGACGGCACACCGTACGGCTACACGGTGCACTCCGTGCGCTTCGCCGGGCCGGTCACCGCGCTGGCCGAGGTCAGTTGTTCGCTGTTCGGCCACGACTACTCGGACTTCCTCGCCCTGCTCCGTATCGACGGTCGCTGGCGAATCCAGTCCAAGGTGTTCCACGGCGAACCGCACGCGGCGGCGGCGAAGGGGGCGAACTGAGATGCCCTACGTCAACGTCAGGATCACGCGCGAGGGCGAAGGCTCGTCCGCAAAGAAGGCTGCGGTCATCCGCGGCATCACGGACGTCCTGCGCGACGTGCTCGGCAAGGACCCGTGCACGACCTTCGTCGTGATCGACGAGGTCGACCTCGAGGACTGGGGCATCGGCGGCCTGCCCGTCGAGGAGTTCCGCCGGCAGCGAGCAGCGCGCGAACCGTAGGGTTGGCGCGCCGCCCGCCGCGGCGACGCTGTCAGTTGAGCTGCAGATACTCCGACGTCACGACGCCGAGAGTGTTCGCGTTGGACAGCACACCGACCTGGAAGAACGCATCGCCGAAGCCGGTAGCGAGCGCGCGCGGCACGAGGTAACCGACGCGCACCTCACCCTGCCCATCGCTCATCGTCGGCAGCACCGAGATGGCGTTGGTGTTGAGGAAGCAGCCGGGAGCGCCGAACGGTCCGAGCGCGGCGGGCAGGGCCACCGGGCCGTAGCTCGTGATGCTGTCACCGAACTGCACGATCGCCATCGCGCCAGCCGGCGCGCCGGTCGCGACGAGATCGAACTGCTCGCCGTAGCCGAACGTGGCCGGCGCCGTGCCGATCATCGGACCGCACGTCGTGCCGCCGACGCTCGGCGTGAGCGCGTTGGGCACTGCCGGCAGGAGGTCGTGCGTGAGCGCGATCACGTTGAACGACGAGTTCGCCAGATCGCCGACGGCGAGGAACTCGTAGAGCACGTGGCGCTGCGGCCGGAAGCCCGCCGGACCGAAGACGCGGGTCGTCGTGCCGGCGGCGAAGATCGAGACGTCGAAGTTGCCGATCGGGATGTCGCCGCCGACCTCGTTGCCGTTGACGACGTTCGAGAAGGTCGCGAGGTTGGCGCCCTGGTTGTCCAGCGTGATGTCGACGGCCGGCGCGGCGGCGGCGTGGCGCACGACGACTCGCGCGTTGTCCGAGGCCGGGAACGACGTGTCGTTCGCGAACGGCGTCAGCTGCGGCGTGCCGCCAGCGTCGAGATGCGCGACGACGGTGAAGTTGTCGAGGCGACCGAGGGGGTAGGTGCCGCTGAGAGCGGTCGAACCGTTGACGATGACGTCGAACGTGTAGGTGCCCGGATCGATGACGAGCGGGCCCTGCGTGTCGAGGAAGTCGAACGTGAACAGGGACGCGCCGTTGGCGGCGACCGTGACGGGCGCGCCGAGGCCGGGGATGCCGTGGACGACGGTCACCTGCGGCGCGAGCTGCAGGACCTGGGTCTGGAGCGTGAAGCTCGCCGCCCCGGCGACGCCGGTGGCGAACACGCCGTAGCCGCGGCCGTTCTCGACGACGATGTCGACCGGACCGAAGGCCGTGTTCGACGTGCCGGCGACGTTCAGCTCGACCGAGTATTGACCCGGCGCCACGTCCGCGGCGACCTCCTGGCCGTTCGAAACGTTCGGAATCGTCGCGACGACCGAGTTGTTCTGGCGCAGCACGATGTCGACGGCGGGCGCCTGGGCGGTGTGACGCACGAGGAGCCGCGAAGCCGGCAGGGTCAGCGGCATCACGTCGTTGGCGAACGCGGCGAGGACCGGCGCGCCGTTCTCGTCGAGATGCGCGATCACGGCAACGTCGTCACCGGCGGCGAGCGGCGCGTTCAGCGACAGCAGCGTGTTGTTGTTCTGGCGAACCTCGAGCAGGTAGGTGCCCGGGGCGAGCTCGAGCGGCCCGCGCTGATCACCGTAGTCGAACGAGAACAACGAGTTGCCGTTGGCAAAGACGTCAACTGGGCCGTTGAGGCCAGGAATGCCGTGCAGCACGGAAACGCGCGCATCCTGGGCAGCGAGGGCGGAAGCGAACGCGGTGGTCGTGAAGAGAATGGGAAGGAGTCGCATGACGTAGCGGAAGTACGCAGGGGTTGCGGGGCAGGCGATGAATCCGATCGCAGGGATGGATCGGGCTTGCCGTCGTCTTCGCGGCTCTGACGCGACGGATGCGAGTCGTCGCGGGTTTTCTTCGCGACTGCCGGGTCCTGCAGGTTGTGAATCCGAATCGCCCCTGGGGCGGACGACGGTCATCGCGATTCGTCACGCACTCGAACAGGACGCGGTCGAGCGATTCGGCTCACGCATCTGCCGATGCTTCGCCAACCGCCAACTCGGGCACCTCCTTGCCGACCTACAAGTTCCCCAGCCGAATCGCTCCTGTAGGGCAATTCCGCTCGCACGCCATGTCACGAGTGCACTCGTAGTTGAACGGCTTGCGCACGACGTCACCGAACGGCACTGCGGCGAAGCCCTGCGTCGCGCACGTCGCGGCGCAGATGCCGCACTGGATGCACGCGTTGGCGTCGACCTGCAGTTCGACGTAGTCGCGCGGGCGCGCCACGTTGCGGTCCTCGTCAGCGACGACCTCGGGGTCGCCGAGGTAGCGCGTCAACGGGTTGGTGGTCAAGACCTCCATCGCCTCCTTCTCGCCGATGCGCACGGTCTCCTGGACGTCGGGCATGTCGAGCAGGCCGAGGTGGCTGACCTTCGGCTTGATGATCACGGTGCGATCGTCGGCGTAGCGGTGCAGGTTGGCTTCGTTGAGCGCGAGCCCCATGACCTCGTAGGTCTGGAACAGGATGTGCGGCAGGCTCGCGCGGTAGGGCGTCGCCTTGTGCAGGTCCCGGTGTGAGAGGTCGACGCCGATCACGAGGTCGGCGTTCCGGGCGTGCGCGATCCGCAGCGCCAACGTCTCGGTCATGCCGCCGTCGACGTAGTGGTCGCCGGCGATGAGCGCCGGCTCGAAGATCGTCGGCAGGCACGCGCTCGCGTAGACGGCTTCGGCGACCGGCACGCTCGGGGCGCCCTTGAGGCCGAAGATCGCGGAGCCGCCCGTCGTGAGCGACATCGCGTTGCAGTAGAACGGTCGCGCGAGCTCGGCGAAGGACTTCTGCGGCAGGGACTCGCGCAAGAACTCGCGAAACGTGCGGCCCTTGTAGACCGACGCGTGCTTGAGGCCGCGCACGAGGAACTTCACGACGTTGAGCCGGAAGTAGTCGTCGATCGAGATGCGGGATGCGACCTCTTCGATCTGCTGGCTGTCGGCGCCGCTCGCGTAGAGCGCGCCCATCACCGCGCCCATGCTCGTGCCGACGACCTCGTCGACGTGCAGGCCGAGCCGTTCGATCGCGCGGATCACCCCGATGTGCGAGAAGCCGCGCATCCCGCCGCCGCCCAGCACGAGAATCGTGCGGCGCGGCCGATCGCCGCCGAACGCTCGCGGCGCCCCTTGCGGCCGGGTCTCGCCGGCGCCATCGCGCTGGCCGTTGACAGAGCCGTTACCCGCCGGCACCGGCGCGCCGTCGGCCCCGAGGCCGTGATGCAGAGGTCGGTTTGCCACGTTTCAGGCCAATCGCTTGCAGCCGACTCGAACCGGGCCGACTCAATCCGGGACCGGCGGGCCGCCCACGAGGCGGACATCGCCGGCCCGTCACTGTCTCTAGATCGGCCAATACCGGGAGTTGCCTGAAGAACGAAACCCGGCCGTGCCGAAGAGCTAGAACAGGTAGACGCACTCCGACGGAGGGCAGCTCATTGAATATGCACGACTGGTCGAAACTGCAGCGCATGTCGCGTGCTGAACAGCGCGCCGTACAGGACCAGTTGCTCAGCCGCTACGTCCGGGAATACCTCTACCCGTTCTCGCCGTTCTATCGCCGGCTCTTCGACAGCAGCGGCGTGCGGCCGGAACAGATCCGCACGGTGGCCGACCTCCGTCGGCTGCCGCTGACGAGCAAGCGCGACCTGCTCGCGAGCCCCGAAGAGCCGCAGAAGTTCAAGGACTTCATCCTGCAGCCGGATCCCGCGACCATCAAAGCCGCGTGGCCGCTGAGCAAGAAGCTGCCGCTCCTGTGGCAGAAGTGGACCAAGGGCAAGGACTCGGTGCGACGCGCGGTCAAGCGCGAGTTCTCGCCGTGCTTCATGACCTTCACGACCGGGCGCTCCGCCGACCCGGTGCCGTTCTTCTACTCGCCGCACGACATCCGGAACCTGCACGACACCGGCAGCAGACTCGTCGACGTGATGAGTCTGCCGGAGGAATACCGCATCGCGAACGTGTTCCCGTATGCGCCGCACCTCGCGTTCTGGCAGGTCTTCTTCGCCGGTCAGGAGACCGGGATGATGGTGCTGTCGACGGGTGGCGGCAAGGTCATGGGCAGCACGGGCGACCTGCGCGCGATCTCGCGACTCAAGGCCGACGCGCTGATCGGCGTGCCGGGCTACGTCTACCACCTGCTGCGCAAGGCGGTCAGCGACGGGCTCGACCTGTCGTCGATCCGTTGCGTCGTGCTCGGCGCCGAACGCGTGCCGCCGGGCATGAAGGACAAGATCCGCGAGTTGCTGCAGGCGACCGGCGCCGGTGACGTCAGCGTGTTCGGCACCTACGGGTTCACGGAAGCGCGCATGGCGTTCGCCGAGTGCCCGACGAAGGACAACGCCTACACGGGCTACCATCTGTATCCGGATCTCGCGATCTTCGAGGTCGTCGATCCGCAGACGGGCGAGGTCGTGCCCGAGGGCGAAGACGGCGAGCTCGTGTTCACGCCGCTCAACGCACGCGCGAGCTCCGTCTTCCGCTATCGCACGGGTGATCGCGTGCGCGGCGGCATCCGCTGGGACCCGTGTCCGCACTGCGGCCGCACCGTGCCGCGGATCAGCAGCGACCTGACGCGCGAGTCGAGCCTCAAGGATCTGCAGCTGCTCAAGGTGAAGGGCACGCTCGTCAACCTCGAGGACTGCGCGATGCTGCTGTCCGACATGCCCGAGGTCGAGGAGTGGCAGATCGAGCTGCGCAAGAAGGACGACGACCCGCTCGAGGTCGACGAGCTCGTCGTGCACCTCGCGCTGAAGGACGGCTGCGGCCAGGAGCCGATGGCCGAACAGGTGCGCAACGTGTTCAAGAGCCGGCTCGAGGTGACCCCCAACGAATTCCAGTTCCTCGGCCTCGAGGCGATGCTCCAGAAGATCGGGATGGAAACCGAGATGAAGGAGAAGCGCTTCGTGGACGCGCGTCCGAAGTCCTGACCGCCGGCAGCGCCGGTCGCTGCGACCCGCAAGATCGACTTTCAATCATGAGCAAAGGCCATGCCCGTTCTCTGGACCTGGCGATCGTCGCCGGGATTCGAACGCCGTTCTGCCGCGCGCAGGGCCCGCTGCAGGGCGCGCTCGCGTCGGACCTCGCGACGTTCGCCATGCGCGAGCTGCTCGCACGCACGGGACTCGATCCCGCCGTCGTCGACGAGGTGATCCTCGGCTGCGCCGGCGCCGACGCTCGCGAGGCCAACGTCGCGCGTGTTGCCGCGCTGCGCGCAGGCCTGCCGGCCACGACACCGGCCGTCACCGTGATGCGCAACTGCGCTTCGGGCCTCGAGTCGCTCGTGACCGCACAGGAGAAGCTCGCGGCCGGCACCGGTGAGGTGTTCCTCGTCGGTGGCGCGGAGTCGATGAGCAACTTCCCGCTCGTCATGGGACCGCAGCTCGTCAAGTTCTTCACCCGCCTCGGCAAGGCGCGCTCGTTCTCGAAGAAGCTCGCGGCGATGGCGTCGTTCCGACCGCGCGCGCTCGCGCCGCGCATCGCGATCAAGGAAGGGCTGACCGATCCGACGACCGGGATGATGATGGGCGACACCGCCGAGCTCGTCGCGCGCCGCTTCGGGGTCGACCGCGCGGCGATGGACGACTTCGCGCTGCGCAGCCATCAGCGCGCGGCCGCGGCGCTGCAGGACGGCAGCCTGGCCGCCGAGATCGCGCCCTACGTCGCGCCGCCGCGATACGAGGCACCCGTGAGCAGCGACGACGGCATCCGCCAAGAGCAGTCGCGCGAAGCGCTCGCCAGGCTGCGGCCGGTCTTCGATCGCCACAACGGCGACGTCACCGTCGGCAACAGCTGCCAGATCACGGACGGCGCGGTCGTGCTGCTCTGCATGTCGGCCGCGGCGTGCAAGGAGCACAAGCTCGAGCCGCTCGCGTTCGTGCGCGGAACCTCGACCGTCGGGCTCGACCCGGCAACGATGGGCCTCGGCCCCGTGCACGCGACGCCGCTGGCGCTGGAACGTGCCGAGATCGGTTTCGGGGACCTCGACCGCATCGAGCTCAACGAGGCGTTCGCCGCCCAGGTGCTCGCGTGCAAGGCCGCGTTCCAATCACCGGAGTACTGCCTCGAGCACCTCGGCCTCGACAAGCCGGTCGGCGAGCTCGACGACAGCAAGCTCAACGTCCAGGGCGGCGCGATCGCGGTCGGGCATCCGATCGCGGCGACGGGCGCACGCCTGATCCTGACCCTCACCCATCAGCTGCGCCGCTCGGGACTGCGCCACGGCCTCGCCACGCTCTGCGTCGGCGGCGGCCAGGGCCAGGCCGTGGTGCTGGAGGCCGCATGACCGGTTCGACGAGCAAGACGACGAGCGCCAACGACGCGGCGACCGATTCCTCGGCGACGCCGAACGAGCCCACGGACACGGCGCCGAAGAACGACGACCTCGTGCGCTGCACGGTCGACGCCGACGGCATCGCCGAGGTCCGGCTCGGGCGCCCGGACGAATCCGTCGTCACGTTCACGACCGCCCGCATCACGGCCCTCGAGACGACGTTCGATCGGCTCGCGGGCGACGCGCGCGTGCGCGCCGTGATCGTCACGGGTCCGGGTCCCGGCATGTTCTGTGCCGGCGCCGACATCCAGCTGATCCAGGACATCACCGAGCCGCGCGCCGGCGCGGAAGCGGCGGCCCGCGGGCGCGCCGCGTTCGCCCGGCTGCAGAGCCTCAGCGTGCCCGTGGTCGCGGCGATCGAGGGCCCGTGCCTCGGCGGCGGCTTCGAACTCGCGCTGTTCTGCGACGTGCGCGTCGCGAGCACCGACCGTTCGACCAAGATCGGTCTGCCCGAGACCAAGCTCGGCATCATCCCGGGTTTTGGCGGCACGTACAACCTGTCGCGGCTCGTGGGCCTGCCGATCGCGCTCGATCTCATCCTCGCCGGCAAGCTGCTGCCGGCCAAGCCGGCGTTGAAGCGCGGCCTCGTCGACCGCGCGGTACCGACGGAGAAGCTGCGGCAGGCCGCGCGCGAGGAGTGCCAGAAGCTCATCGCCGCGAGCAAGAAGTCGCCGCGCCGGCGACTGCGCGGCAGCGCGTGGTGGCTGTCGCGGACGCCGCTGCGCGGGCTCGTCGTGCGTACGGTGACGAAGAAGCTGTCGCAGGGTCAGGCCCGGTTCTACCCGGCCCCCAAGGCCGCGCTGCAGTGCTGCGTCAACGCGTTCGCGCTGCCACGCGACCAGGCCCTCAACGCCGAGGCCGAAGCGCTCGGCGCGATGATCGTCACCCCGGAGAGCAAGGCGTTGACGCACCTGTTCTTCCTGACCGAGCGCAGCAAGCGCCTCGGCAAGGACGACGCCGCCCGTCCGGTCGAGCGCGCGTTCGTCGTCGGCGGCGGCATCATGGGCGCCGGCATCGCGGGTCTCATGGCCGACAAGGGGCGGGACGTGCGGTTGTGCGACCTCGATCTGACCGCGCTCGCGAAGGCCAAGGCGCGTCTCGCGAAGGACCTCGGCAAGCGCGTCAAGCGCCGCCGGCTCGCCGCCCACGAGGCGCAGGCCACGCAGGACCGACTGATGGTCTCGACGGAGTGGGGCAGCCTCTCGCGCTGCGATCTGTGGCTCGAAGCCGTCGTCGAGGACATGGCCGTCAAGCAACAGCTCATGGCGCAGGCCGTCGCGAACGGGCTGCCGCGCGAGGCGATCATCGCAACCAACACGAGTTCGCTGTCGGTCACCGAAATGGCGGAGAACGTCGTGCAGCGCGACCGCGTCGTCGGCCTGCACTTCTTCAACCCACCCGAGAAGATGCCGCTCGTGGAGGTCATCCGCGGCGAGCACACGAGTGCCGAGGCCGTCGCGACGGCATGCCGACTGGCAGTCGAGCTCGGCAAGTTCCCGGTCGTCACGACGGATGCCCCGGGCTTCCTCGTCAACCGCTGTCTGTCGCCGTACCTCAACGAGGCCGCGCGACTGCTGCTCGAGGGCAGTTCGCCCGAGGCGATCGATGCGGCGATGCTCGACTTCGGCATGCCGATGGGACCGTGCCGCCTGCTCGACGAGGTCGGCTTCGACGTCGCGGCCAAGGTCAGCGAGGTCATGCAGGCCGGGTTCCCGGATCGGATGGAACCGTGCGATCTGTTCGGCGCCATGGCGCGCGCCGGCGCGCTCGGGCAGAAGAGCGGCGGCGGCATCTACGCGGCGAACGGTCGCGGCACGGGCCCCGGACGGCGCGTGATCGAACAGCTGCGCGGCGACGGCAAGACGCCGGGTCGCGAGGCATCGCGCTCCGAACTCGTGCAGCGGCTGATCTACCCGCTCGTCGACGAGGCGTATCGGTGCCTCGACGGCGGCGTCGTGAGCGCCGAGCAGGACCTCGACCTCGGCCTCGTGATGGGCATCGGCTTCCCCCCGTTCACCGGCGGGATCACGCGCTACGCGCGCCGTGAGGGCCTCTCGACGATCGTCGCGGCACTCGACGAACTGACCCGCACGCTCGGGCCGCGCTTCGCCGTGAGCGACGGTCTGCGTCGGCGCGCGCTCGACTGACCCCCGCGATTCCGAACTGACGCTGGCCGCTGCGGTCGACGCGCACGTAGTGCGCGTTGCCATGGTGGGCAGGGCACTGAATCGGGCGGTGAGGGCGGGTGACGCGAGCGTACGAACGAGGTCGATTCGGTAACGCTGCGCCGGCGTCGTCGCGCGGTCCGATTTCTCGTTCGGAGCGCGTCACACGCGCGCCGCAGCGGGCGCGGAAAATCCCGGGCCTTTTGCGGCCATATCACCGAACGATCCGTGCCGCAGGCGAAACCAGGCGGCCGAACGCGCATAGAATTTCACTGCGCGCCAGAAAACGTGAGTACAGGAACGCCCGGCGGAGGCCGATGCAGGGACTGCACGCTTACTGGCGTTCTTTCTCTTCATCCGGTTTCGGGGACCTGGCCCGTTGAAGCTCCAGCTCGGCATCGCAGCCTGTCTGCTCGCCGGCTGCGCATCGCAGCCGCGGTGGGGTCACAGCTCCGACCCGGCGGGAATTCCTGCAACGGCGACGTCGATCGCGACCGCCCGCCCCACGACCGTGCTGCGCATCGGCGTCGAGTTCCTGCCGCCGGAGCTCGAAGAACGGGAACCGCCGATCGTCGAGCGCACGATCCCGCGGCGCCCCGAGCGGCTCGCGGAGACCCCGACGACCCTGACCGAACGCCGCCTGGTTCCCGACGCGCGTCATACGTGGGCCCTGAGCTCCACCGACTTCGCGGCGATCGACGATCCGTTCGCGCGCGAGACCCTGCGCTTCATGGACGACCTCGTCCGCGAGGATCGCCGGCGCACGGAACGCGAGGTGCGCCTGCCGTTCCTCGAGCAGTGGCGCCCCGCCGATCTCGAGCTCAGCCAGCCGCTCTGGAGCGAGCAGGCGATCGCCGAGGAACAGGCCGAATGGGTGCACGACAACGGTCCGCGCGTGCTGTCGCGTCCGGCCCGGCGACTGCTGCGCCGCTTCCCGCTGGTCACGGCGTTCGAGGTCCAGGTGGACGACTTCCGGTCCTCGTTCGTGCCGCTCAGCAAGCCGTATCGCGACGCGCACAAGAAGCACCGCAAGCTCGGCCGCCTGTCGATGCGCCTGCACGCGAGCCGCCGCGGCGACCCGCTCGAGGTCGTCTACATCAACCACGGCGTGCGGCTCGGCACGAGCCAGGACCGCGGCCGGCTGTCGATCGACTGGCCGCTGCTCGACAACCTGTCGTTCAACCTCAACTCGCACTACGAGTACTACACGTATCGGACGCACATTCGCGCCGACCTCTCGTATCGTTACTCGCCGACGACGAGCGTGCGTTTCGCGGTCGGCGACGACATGAACTTCCTCTCCACCTCTTCGATCTACTCGATGTTCGAAGCACCGATGGACGGCTCCCCCGGCCTCCTCATGTATGCGGTGCACATCTTCTGAGACGACCCCGCGCGCCGGCGCGGGAACCTGGCGCGCCCTGCTGTTGCTGTCGGCGCTCTTCGCCAGCTGCACGTCCGGCATCGCGCCACGGCACCCGCGGCCCGCGTTGCCCGCGGCCGCGCGAGCCCGACCGGAGCCGTTGACGGCCCCGACCGTCACCGGCCTCGAACGCACGGGCCCGGCCCGCTGGCGCGGTCGCCTCGAAGGCCACGACGAGACCGTCCGCTTCCAGCTCTGGAGCACGCGCGACGCGAGCGCTGCCGACACCCCGCCGCGCCCGCTCGTGCTGCTCGTGCCGATGCTCGCGGGCGGCGCGGCGATCATGGAGTTCGTCGGCGACAGCATGTTCGCGCGCGGCTTCGACGTCGCGCTGTGTGATCGCGCGGGTTCGGCGATGAAACCCGGCCAGCGCGGACCAGAGCTGCAGGAGCTGTTTCGCCGGACGGTCCTGCATCAGCGCCTGCTGCTCGCCTGGCTGCGAACGACCGACGCGCAGCGCGGCGGCGCCCGGCAGCCGCAGTTCGTGCTCGGCATCTCCCTCGGTGGCATGGTCGCGACGGCGGTCGCCGCCCACGAACCGGAGCTCGCGGGCGTCACGATCTGCCTCGCCGGCGGCCACCTGCCGAGCCTGATCCCGGCGAGCGGCGAATCGCGCGTCGAGAACTGGGTCGCCTGGCTGCAGGAGACCGACGGCGTCGGCGTCGATCACGTGCGCTCGGAGCTGCGCGAACACCTGCACTACGAGCCGCTCTTGATGGCACCCGCCGTGGCGACGGAGAAGGTGCTGTTCGTCGCCGCGGTGTTCGACGACGTCATCCCGAGGCTCAACCAGGACCTGCTCTGGGAGGCGCTCGGTCGCCCGGCCCGCTACGACGTGCCCTTCGGCCACTACACGGCCGCGATCGCCATCTCGCCCATCCTGTCGGCCGCAGCGGACCACTTCGCGACCCGGGGCCCCTGAGAGCGGTACGCTGCCCCCACAACCCCGCCCCGGCGCGGCGCTTGGGCCATGCCGCGAGAATGCCCGTTCCGGGAGGAACCGCGAGCCTTGCGCGTTCGACGGTCCGCCGGTTTCATAGTCCGCCCCACTTCTCAACTTCCGACTGTTCCTCATGATCGTCCGCCTCCTTTCGGCCTCTCTGTTGCTCGCGACCGCAGCCACCGCCCAGAACGATCCGCCCGCCGCGAAGCCGGCGGCGGAAGCCCCGAGTCAGGAGGGCCAGGGTCAGGATCCGGGCGCAGTCCTCAGCCAGCTCAAGGCGGAGAAGGAGCGTCTGCAGCGCGAGATCGCCTACGCGAAGCAGCGCGCCGCGAACGCCAACCAGATGCTGGCCCAGAAGCTCGCGCGCACGGAGCCGCAGATCGCGTCGATCGACGCCGGCATCACGCGCCCCGCCCGTCCGCAGCCGATGCAGATCAACAAGGCCACGATGATGTCGGCCGATGCGCGGCAGGAGTTCGGCGCCGACGCGCTGATCGCCGTGGACGGCACGCCGGTCAAGCAGGCCGAGTTCGACACGATGATGGAGTACATGCGGACGCTGGAGAACACCGGCGACGACGCGATGCGCGGCCAGCGGATCATGTTCGAGCTGATCCGCACCAACTCGGTCGCGAGCAAGTTCCCGCAGAACAACGCGCTCGAGCAGGCCAAGGTCGTGCAGAAGGCGATGGCCGGCGGCACGACCGCGGCGGAGCTCGTCAAGACCAACGCGGCGGTCCTCGGCGCGCAGCCCGACGGCTCGGTCACGATCACGCGGAACTCGTTCCTCGGCACGGGCGTCGAGATGGCCGCGTTCGCGCTCGCCGAAGGCGAGATCTCCGAGCCGATCCGCAACGTGTTCGGCTACGTCGTCCTGCAATGCGAGAAGTTCGAGAAGGGCAGCACCAAGGAGCTGGACAAGATCCAGGCCAAGGCCGTCCAGGTGCGGTTCTCGGACGACGAGGAAGCGCTCAACACGGCGCAGGCCAACGCCTCGCGCGGCCAGGTCGAGATCCAGGTGCGTGACGAAGCCACGATGAGCATGCTGCCGGCGATGTACCGCCCGGCGCCTGCCGTCCCGGCGCAACCCGCCGCGCCGCGCGCCTCGCTGATGAAGCAGCTGACGGTCATCAAGGCGCGCATCGCGCAGATCGGGGACGCCCCCGGCGACACGGAGATGGCCGAGCTGAAGTCGCTGCAGAAGCAGAAGGCCGAGCTCGAGACCGCGCTGCAGAACCTGCCGCCGGTCGTGCCGACGGGCGACATCGACGCGGGCAAGGTCGAGCCGCCGGACGGCCCGGTGAAGCCCGGCCGCAAGGTGCGGAATGCGATCGAGCTGCAGAAGACCGGCGACCCCAACGGCAAGAAAGGCAAGTAACGAGCAACCGCGGCTGCGGCCGCGCGCAGCAGGGAGGGTATGGCGACACTCAAGCGCAGCGGCGGCTTCGTCGCGATGTACTGGCAGGGCAAGGTGCCGGACCCGCGGGACGAAGAGTTCTGCGAGACCCTCGCCAACCAGCGGTTCCGGACGATCGAGAACGCGGCGTCCGAGGAAGTGTCGGTGGGATGGGTGACACCCGCCCTGCCGACGGGTGACGAGTTCACGCCCGAGGACATCGACGGCGGCGTGGCCACCTGGCTGCGCATGCGCATCGACAAGAAGACGCTGCCGCGGAAGTGGCTGCAGATCCACCTCGAGTCGGAGGAGCGCGCGCGCGGCAAGAAGCTGCCGCCGCGCGAACGTCGTGAACTCAAGGAGGACATCGGCGAGCGTCTGCTGCCGCGCGTGCTGCCGACGATCAACCTCGTCGACGCGCTGATGTTCCACGATCGCAAGACGATCCTGCTCTTCGCGACGAGCAACGCGGTCGTCGAGGCGTTCGGCAAGCTGTTCTTCGAAACGTTCGCGCTGCCGCTCGATCGCGCGAGCCCGTACCAGTGCGGCACGCGCGTCGGCGTCGACCGCGACCTGCTCGCGGACTTCGATCGCCTGACGCCGGTGCGGTGGCCGGACGCGACGCGCCCGGGCGACGTGCCGACGGCGCCGCCCGCGCTGCCGAAGCCGATCGCCGCCTTGGCCGATGATCCCGTAGTGGACGATCCCGCGGCAGATGATCCCGCAGCAGGCGATCCCGCAGAGGGCACCGTGCCCGAAGCGTCCGATGCTGACGCCGAGGCGGCCGCCGAGGTCGAAGCCGTCGCGGCGCCGGAAGCCGCGGCGGGCGGCGAGGCCACCGGCGACAACGACGTGCCGTGGGACGAGGAGGACGCCCAGTGAGCGAAACGAATGCAGCAGCCGGCACGACGCACGGCTTCCTCGGCGAGGAGTTCCTGACCTGGCTGTGGTTCCGCTGGGAGACCGACGGCGGCGAGTACGACCTGTCGGCCGGCCGGCGCGTCGGGATCGCGCTCGACGACTTCCTCGCGTTCGCGGCGCCGAGCGACGACGAGACGGAGCAGACGCTGCGCCGCGGCCTGCCGACGCGGACGCCGGAAGCGCGCAGCGCGCTGCGCCAGGGCCGCCGCCTCAAGAAGGCCAAGCTCATCATCGCCGAGGGCGACCGGCAGTGGGCCGCGACGCTCGACGCCTCGACGATGACGCTGTCGGGCGTTCGACTGCCGGAGGACGCCGAGGACATCGAGTCGGCGCAGGACCGCACGGCCGACCGCGCCGCCAACTGGCTCGCGATCTACGAGATCGTCATGGCGATCTACGGCCAGTTCCTGCGCGAGCGCCTGCAGGACGACTACCTGCAGAAGAGCGGCGAGCAGCAGGCGAACTGGATGGCCGGGTAGCGGACTCGATCCGGCTCAGTCCGCGCCGACGAGCCGGTCGAAGCACTCGCTCAACCACGCGAACGCCGCGTCCGCGTGACCCGGCGGCCGTTCCGTCCCCCACACGATCGCGAGCACTCGCTTCGTCTCCGCGCTCGTCTTGCTGCGCTGCGCGTCCTTGACCGCGTTGGCGCACGGACCGTTCGCGTCGTGCAGACTCAGCAGGCCGCCGACATCGATCTCTTGGCCGCCACGGTTGAACACGTAGCGCGTGTCCGCTGGTGGAATCGCGACGCGGAGCGGCGCGGCGAGACAGTCGACGTCCACCACGCTGACCGGCAGTCCCGAGTGCAACGACACGACGTTGCCGATGTCGACGACCGCGTTGATCGAACCGAGGCGACCGGCGGGCACCGCGGCCGCGACGTACTCGGACGCGGGTTTGCCGCGGCCGGTCGGGCGATAGCCGTGCCCGCGCAGCAGATCACGCACGACGGCCTTGATGTCCGCCGGCGGCGTGACCGGGGCATTCGCGTCCACGCGCAGCAGGTCGACGAGCCAACCAGGCGACTGCAAGTCCGCGAGCGGTCGCGGCAGCGCGACGGTGCGGTGGCGCAGCTGCAGGCCGGGATGATCGACGACGTCGAGGTCCGTCACGTTCAACGTCGGCGGCTACGATCCAACGGGGGCAAGTGCGCGAGCGCGAGCCGATGCAGGTTGGCCGCGAGATCGGCCGCGTCGCGGAACGACCAGCCGGCATCGCCGCCGATCGGCACGACGCCCGGCATCGGCTCGGGCCGTTCCAGCGAATCGAAGCGCTGCTCGCTGCTGCGACTCCACGCGCCGCCGTGGTGATAGCGCCACAGTTCCGCGCCATCGCGCGTCGACAGGATCCGCCACGAGAGGTCCCAGCGCGCGTGTCGCAGGTCGCCGCTCCGCGGCTCGACCTCGAAGTCACGAACGTCGACGAGAACCACGGCGTCCACCGCGAGCTCCCGCCCGATCGCGCCGAGGTCCGTGCGCTCCGGCAGCACGCTCTCCGGCGACGGCACCCCGGCGTCGACGAGCATCTGGCGCGCGACTCGCTGCGCGACGACGCGATAGCCGCGGCGCCGCAGCGCCTCGTCGAGACCGTAGAGCAGGGTCCCGGACACGGGACCGAGGTCACCGCCGACGCCCGGCCAGACCGTAACCCTCTGCGGCGCCGGACCCGCGAGCGGGACCAGGTCCACGCTCGAGAACGAGCACGACGCGAGCAAGCCCGCGAGCACGGAAGCCAGCAGGGCAGCCAGCGCGGCCGCGCCGAATGATCCTGATCGCACCATCAGCGCGCCGAGTCGCTCGCCACCAACCGCGGCAACATCGCATCACGCTGCGCCGTGTGCCACACGAAGGTCGCCATGATGACCGACGCCTGCTGCAGGTCCTCGGCGACCGCGTGATCCCAGACGTCCATGTTGGAGTGGTGCGTGCGCGTGCTGTAGCTCACCGGGTCCTGGATGAACTGGAAGCCGGGCACCCCCACGCCGTGGAACGCGAGGTGATCCGTGCCGCCCGTGTTGTTGAGCGTCAGCGTCGAGCTGCCGTGCTCATGGAACGGTACGAGCCACGGCCGGAACACGCGCGCGATGTCCTCGTTCCCCTGCAGGTAGACGCCGCGGATGCGACCCGTGCCGTTGTCGAGGTTGAAGTAGCCCGACACCTTGTCGTGCAGCTCCTTCGGCGCCTCCTTGGTCCCGAGATGCTCCCGCACCCAGGCGCGCGAACCGAGCAGTCCCTGCTCCTCGCCGCTCCACAGGCATGCCATGATGCCGCGACGTGGACGCACGCCGCTCGCCTTGCAGTATGCGGCGATCAACCGGGCCGCCTCCATGACGACCGCGCTGCCGCAGCCGTTGTCGGTCGCCCCCGTGCCGGTGTGCCAGCTGTCGAAGTGGGCCCCGAGCATCGCGAACTGGCTGCCGATGTCCGGATCGCTGCCCGCCATGCTCGCGATGACGTTGCGGCCGTGCAGGTCGTCGTCGAAGTAGGTCGTGCGCAGTTCGAGCGCGAGCTGCACGTCGACGCCCTTCTCGAGCATGCGGCAGAGGCGGTTGTAGTGCTCGACCGCGAAGACGAGCTGCGGCAACACGACGGCCTTCGGATCCTGGGCGCGAACGCGCTCGCCGTCGGGGCCCGGCAGGGCGCTCGCGCGCGACACGAACAGCGAGCCGTACTCGCCCTTGTAACCGCGATCGATGATCGCGAGCGGCGCCTTCCGCTGCACGATCGCGAGCATCTGGCCGCGGCGGCGGAAGCCCTGGCGGAAGTTGGTGCGCCGTGCGGCGGCCGCGCGCGTGCTCGACGACCGGGCGCGTTCGCGCTGCTGGTCGGCCATCGCGAGCAGGTCCTCGGGCGTGAAGCGCTTGCTCACCCCGTCGAAGTTCTCGCGCACCTCGCGCGGCGACTCGAGCAGGACGATCTTGCCGCGCAGGTCGGCGGCTTCGAGCTCCTCCTGCGTCATCGCGGCGACGTGCACGACCTCGGCCTGCACGCGACCTTCGAACCCGGGCGACCACGCCTTGGGGTGCGCGAGCACGGGCCACGACTCACCGGTCGCCATGTTCACCGCGGCGACGTGCACGTGATCGCAACGCCAGCCCCGACCGAACGGCCCCCACCGTTCGGTGCCGGCCTCGTAGCCGAACCCCTCGAAGCGGCCGACGGCCCACTTCTGGGCCCGCCGGATGCCGGGCGAGTTCGTGAGCCTGGGGCCGTGGACGTCGCACATCCAGCTCAGGTGATCCATGACCTGGGACCGCTCGAGCCCTTCTGCGAGGAAGAACTCGACGGCCTTGTCGTCGACCGGTTCGACCGGAGACTGCGCCGGCAGGTGGCTTGCCAGCAGCAGCGCCACCGCGGCGACGGACGACGACGGGGTGCAAGAGCGACGGGAAACGATCGTTGGCATGGGGCGAGACCTGGGGAAGAACTGCACAGCGGCTTGACGGACCCATTGTGCCGGCGCATCGTGCCGGGGAGAAACCCGGTGAGTCCCGTCCTCGTATCAACGATCGCCCGCGTGGGTGCCGCACTCGTTCTGCTGGCGCTGGCGGCCGGGCTGCAGCGGCAGCTGATCGTCTGCACGCCGGACGACGGGCCGGCGCACGTCGAGTTCGCGTGCGGCGACGAGTGCGGCGATCACGATCACGGCGGCGCCGCGGCGACGCTCGGCAAACCGCGCGTCGACGGTGAGGCCGAGGCCCCGACACCGGACCGTCTCACGCCACCGGGTTGCCGGCACGCGGCGCTGAGCTTCGAGCTCGCGCCCGCGAGCAAGTCGGCGCCGATGCTCCAGGTAACACCGGCAGCCATCGACGCGGTCACGATGCCCGACCTCGGCGCGGCGCCATCGCGCCACGCGCCGGGGGACTACTGGCAGACCGGACCACCGGGCGACCGGCGAGCGCTGCACGACCAGCGCGTGATCGAACTGCGCGAATAGCGACCGACGACAGGTCGTCCGGATCGAGCCGTGACTGCAACGGCGCGAGCGGGCGACGACGTCGTTCGTTGTTGGTTTCGCTGACGCAGTTCTCATGTCCCGCTCTCCGTTCCTCGTGGCGTTCACCGCAATCGCGGCATGCCACTCGTACACCCCGGCGCCCGTCGATCTCGCGGCCCATGCGCGGCTCTTCGCGGACCGCCTCGCGATCGTGGCAAGGACGATGGCGGAGGCCGCGCCCGACGCGCCGTTCGATGCGACCGACGGCATCACGCGCAGCGAGGCGCGCCCGGTCGCGGTGCTGTTCCACCCCGACTGCCGGCTCGCACGCCGCCGCGCCGGCGTCGCGCTGGCCCGGCGCGACGAGGCCGGCCGGTGGGTCGACCCGCGGCTGACGGGCGACTTCCAGCGCATCCTCGACACCTTGCCGCATCGGTGGCTGACCGCCACCGGGCTCGCCGTGACGATTCCATTGTCCGGTCGACTCGCGGCCGCCCGTGCGCTCGCGGATTCGCAGCACGGGGCAACGGCGCTCGAGGCCGGACTCGTGGAACAACGGGCGGTGCTCGCACTCGACCTCGCCTGGTTCGAGTGGAGCGCCGCCCGCCTGCGCCAGATCGCGACGGCGGAGCTCGCGGACCAGATCGACGCCCTCGCGACGATCGCCGAACGGCTGCGCGCGACCGACCAGATCGACGCCACCGCCGCGCGCGTCTTCGAACTCGAGCGGCTCCGGCTGGCCGATTCGTTGCTGACGGTCGGCGCCGCCGAGGAGACGGCCCGCCTCACGCTGCTCGCGCGCATGGGATTGCCGCCGACGGCCGCCGTCGAGCTCGTCCCGAGCCTCGCCGCACCGACGATGTTGCCGGCGCCCGAGCGTCGAACGGCGCTCGCGTCCGGGCCGCGCATCGCGCTCGCCCAACGTCGCCACGACGCCAGCGAACGCGCTCTCGAGCTCGAGATCGAGAAGCAGTGGCCGGACCTCAACTTCGGCGCCGGCTGGGCCGAGGAGGACGCGGAGCCGCGGGTCGCGTTCGGCTTCACGCTGCCGCTGCCGCTCTGGAACGGCAACGCGCAGGCCATCGCGACGGCGCACGCGCGCCGCGAGCTGCGCGCCGAAGAACTGCGCATCGCCCTCGAACGAGCATCGCACGAGCTCGCGCAAGGCGAGGTCGCGCACCGGCTGGCCACCTCGCGCCGCGCGCTGCTCACCGAACAGCTGACGCCGCTCGCCGAACGGCAGCTGCAGGACAGCCGCACGCTCGCGGAGAACGACCAGCTCGACCCGCTGCTGCTGCTCGACTCGCTGCGCCGCGTGCTCACCGCCCGGCTCGGGTGGATCGACGCCACGGTCGCCGAGTGCCGCACCGCGCTCGCGATCCAGCAGCTGTTCTGGATCGAGTTGCCGAACGTCCAGCCGGCCAGGAGCACCGAGGAGATGGAACGATGATCGCGCGGCCCCCTGACTCCCGTTCCCGACTCGCACCGGCACTGCTCGCTCCGGCATTGGGTCTCATGATCGCGCTCGCGGCATGCGGCGACGACACGCAGGACCAGGGCGGCGATGCGCCGACCACGGCGCCGCCGCCGAGTAACCGTATCGCCGTGCCGCGCGAGGTCCGGGACAACCTCGACATCCGCTTCGGCACGGTCGAGCGCCGGAAGGTGGCTGCAACGCTGCGCGCACCCGGCGCGTTCGAACTGCTGCCGGCGGCCGTCCGCGAGCATCGCGCGATGCTCGCCGGGCTCGTCGAGGTCCGGGTCGAGCTGCTGCAGAAGGTCGAACCCGGCGATCTGCTGGCGACGCTCGACGCCCCCGAGTGGCGCACGCGGCAGCGCGAGATCTTCGATCTCATGAACGAGGTCGACCTCGCGACCGCCCGCCGTGAGGCCCTGAATCCGTTGATCGCCGCCCACGAGAAGCACGAACGCAGCGTCATGGCGGCGATCGACGTGCAACGCGAGCGGATCGCCGAGCTCGAGGCGACGCGTCGCGAGGTCGGCGGCCAGGCCGCGGCGCTCGCGACCGCGAAGGTGATGCTCTCGCAACTCGAAGCCAAGGCCGCTGAAGTCACCGAACAGCACGTCGCTACGAGGACCCGGATCATCGAGCTCGAGGCCGCGCATCGCAGCTACACGACGCGCTACGAGTACGCGCTGGCAGCTGCGGCGACCCTGCTCGGGTTGGCTCCGGACGAGCTCACGCACGCCTGGTACGAAGCACCGCGGATCGAGATCCGTGCCCGCACGGCCGGTATCGTCGAACGCATCGCTGCCGTGGACGGCCGCTTCGTCGAACCGGGCGACCTGCTGCTCGTCGTCACCGATCCAACCCGGCTGCGCTTCCGCGCCCACACGCCGCAGAGCGATCTGAAGCGACTGAGCGCCGGCCACGCGGCCAGGGTCGCGCCGGCTGCCGGCATGGACGGCGACCCGGTCACGGGCAAGCTCGAGCTCGGGACCACGGTCGACGAGCGCACGCGCATGGTCGAGCTCTTCCTCCCGGCCAGCCCCGCGCCCGCCTGGGCCCGCGCCGGCCTCGCAGGCGTGATCGAGGTCGTGACCGACGAGACGGCGAGCGCCGAGATCGCCGTGCCGCGCAGCGCCGTGCAACGCGACGGGCTGACCCGGGTGCTGTTCCGCCGCGACGGCAAGAAGCCCGACGAGGTGATCCGCGTCGAGCCCGAGTTCGGCATCAGCGACGGCGAATGGATCGTCGTCAAGACGGACCTCACGGACGGTGACGAGATCGTCGTCGCCGGCGCATACGAGCTCATGCTGGAGAGCTCGGCGACGAGCACGAAGGGCGGCCACTTCCACGCCGACGGGACCTGGCACGCGGACCACTGATGCGCCACCTCATCGCGTTCTCCCTGCAGCGTCCGGGCCTCGTGCTCGCGCTCGCCGCCCTGTTGGTCGCCGCCGCGATCCGGGAGATGAACGTCATGCCCGTCGACGTGTTCCCGGAGCTCAACGCGCCGACGGTCGTGATCCTCACCGAGGCCCCGGGTCTCGCCGCGGACGAGGTCGAGCAGAACGTCACGTTCCCGCTCGAGGCCGCGGTCGCCGGGGTCTCCGGCGTGCGGCGCGTGCGCAGCGCGAGCTCGATCGGGCTGTCGCTGCTGTGGGTCGAGTTCGAGTGGGGCCAGGACATCTATCGTGCGCGCACGCTCGTCGGCGAACGCCTCAACGTGGTCCGTGAAGTCCTGCCGCCCGACGCGCACGCGGAGATCACGCCGGTCACCTCGATCACCGGCGAGATCATGCTGTTCTCGCTCTCGTCGCCGGACGGCTCGCGTTCACCGATGGAACTGCGGAGCCATGCCGAGTTCGAATTGCGCAACGAACTCCTCGCGGTGCCGGGGGTCGCGCAGGTCGTCGCGATCGGCGGGGAGCTGCCCGAATATCAGGTGCTCGTGCGGCCGCACGACCTGCTGCCCTTCGATCTCACGATCTCCGACATCGCGGCAGCCGCGCGCACGGCGCACAGCGCGGCCGGCGCCGGCTACCTGCCCGACGTCGACGGGGTCGAGCTGCCGATCCGCCAGACGAGCCGGGTGCGTTCCGTAGCCGACATCGAGCGCACCGTCGTGCGGATCCACGAGGGCGCCCCCGTCACCATCGGACAGGTCGCCGACGTCGTGCTCGGTCCGACCCCGCGCCGAGGCGCTGGCGCCGACGCCGGCCGGCCGGCGGTCGTCCTCTCCGTGCAGAAATCGCCCGGCACGAACACGCTCGCGCTCACGGCAGCCATCGACCGGCGCCTCGACGAGATCGAACCGACGCTGCCGAGCGGCATGGCCGTGAACCGCCACGTCATGCGACAGGCGGATTTCATCTCGTTGTCGGTCAACAACGTCCTGTCGGTGCTCATCGACGCCGCGATCATCGTCGCGCTCGTCCTCGTGCTCTTCCTGCTCGATCTGCGCACGACGGTGATCACGCTGCTAGCCATTCCGCTGAGCCTCGCGACCGCGATCCTGACGCTGAGCCTGCTCGGTCAGTCCATCAACGTGATGACGCTCGGCGGCCTCGCGGTCGCGATCGGCGAGCTCGTCGACGACGCGATCATCGACGTCGAGAACGTGCTGCGCCGGCTGCGCGAGAACGCGACGCTGCCGGCCAACGAACGCCTGGGCGTCGGCAAGGTCGTGCTCGCGGCGAGCAACGAGATCCGCAGCCCGATGGTGTTCGCGACCGTCATCATCGCGATGGTCTTCGTGCCGCTCCTGTTCCTCGCGGGGCTCGAAGGTCGGTTCTTCCGCCCGCTCGGGATCGCCTACATCGTCTCGACGATGGCGTCGTTGATCGTCGCGCTGACCGTGACGCCGGTCCTCTGCCGCCTGCTGCTGCGCCGCGTGCGGCCGGGCCGCCACGGCGACGGCTTCCTCGTGCGCCACATCGACCGCGCCTACACACCAACACTGCGGTGGAGCCTGCAGAACCCGCGCAAGCTGCTGATCGCGAGTGCGGGCGCGCTCCTCTTGTGTCTGGGCCTGCTGCGCACGTTCGGGACGAGCTTCCTGCCCGAGTTCAACGAAGGCACGTTCACCGTGTTCTTGATGGCCCCACCCGGCACGTCGCTCGCGGCCAGCAACCGCCTGGCCGCGGGCATCGAGGTCCGCCTCACACAGATCGACGGCGTGCGCTCGGTCGTGCGCCGCACCGGCCGCGCCGAACGCGACGAGCACGCCGAACCCGTGAGCAGCTCCGAGGTCGAGGTCGTTCTCGAACCCGGCGCGAAGAAGAGCGCGGTGCGGGCCGCGATCGACGCCGTGCTCGAGGACGTGCCCGGCGTGACGACGCAGGTCGGCCAACCGATCGAACATCGGCTGTCGCACGTGCTCTCCGGCACGCCCGCGGCGGTCGCGATCGACATCCGCGGCAACGACCTCGGCGTGCTGCGCCAGCTCGCGCAGGAGGTCGCGACGATCGCCCGCAGCGTGCCGGGAACGCGCGACGTGAACGCGCAGCGCGAGGTGGTCATCACGTCGCTGCCGGTGCGCTACGACCATGCGCGCCTCGCCGCGGCCGGGCTGACCCCACGTTCGGCCGCCGAGCAGGTCGAGGCCGCCCTGCGCGGCATCACCGTCGCCGACATCAACGACGGCCCGCGTCGCATCGCCCTGACGGTCCGGCTGCACCCGGACGAGCGGCAACGATTCGAGCAGGTCGCGGACCTCGTGCTGACCGGCAGCACCGGCACCCGCGTCCGCCTGCGCGACGTCGCCGCGGTCGAACTCGAACGCTCGTCCAACCTCATCACGCGGGAGAACACCCGGCGCAAGGCCGTCGTGTCGTGCAACATCGCCGACGGCTTCAACCTCGGCTCCGTCGTGGACGAGCTCCGTGCGCGCGTGACACCGGCGGTCGTCGAAGAGGGCTACGCCGTCGATTTCGGCGGCCAGTTCGAGGCCCAGCGCTCCGCGAGCCGAACGATCTTCTGGATGGGCGGCGCCGTCGTGCTCGTGATGCTCGTGCTGCTGACCCAGGCACTCGGGTCGGTGAAGGCCGCGCTGCTCGTGATGGTCAACCTGCCGCTGGCGCTGATCGGCGGCATCACGGCCATCTACCTCGCCGGCTCGGAGTCCGTGTTCGGCAACACGCTCGCGCTGTTCGGGCTCGGCGGCGGCCGCTACCAAGAACCCGTCGTCTCGATCGCGAGCATGGTCGGCTTCGTCACGCTGTTCGGCATCGCCGCCCGCAACGGCATCCTGCTCGTGCGGCACTACCTCGATCTGCTCGCCCAAGGCGTGCCGTTCGACGAGACGATCGTGCGCGGCGCGCGCGAACGCCTCGTGCCGATCCTCATGACCGCCCTGACCGCCGCGCTCGGCCTGCTGCCGCTCGCGCTCGCCGCGGGTCAGCCCGGCAGCGAGATCCTCGCGCCGCTCTCCATCGTCGTCCTCGGCGGCCTCGTGACCTCGACGCTCCTCAACCTGATCGTCGTGCCCGCGGGTTTCGCCCTCCTGTTCCGTTCCAACCAACCGTCATGACCAAGCGACTCTCCACCCTTCTCTGCCTCGCCGTGGCCACGCTGTTTCCCGCGTGCACCGCCGAAACCCCGAGCGACCCCGGCAACGCCGGCGGCACCAGCAACTCCGATGATGGCGGCTCGGGGATGGCCAACGACCACGGCGACGGCCACGCCCTCGGCAAGCTGACCGTCGGCTCCTTCGAGTTCGAGGTCACGCAGTACAACGACGTCACTGCTGGCGCCGAGCTCGCGTTCGACCTCCAGTTCGCCACGGACGCGACGCTGCCGGACGCGTGCCGCGGCTGGGTCGGCGCCGAGGACGGCAAGGGCTCGCGCAAGGGCCAGCTCTCGCGCTCGGGCGACTCGACGCTGCACGGTCACGCCGAGGTCCCCGACCCTCTCACCGATGCCGCGGCGTTCTGGGTCGAGATCGAGACCGACGCCGGGACGGTCCGCGGCTCGCTGCCGCTGCACCGCTGACCCCGTCCTCCCCAGTCCGTCGGTTCATCAGTTCGTCAACAGCGTCACCACGGCGCGCTGGACGGACTGTACCGCGCCGGGCAGATCCCACCCGGCCCGGTCGCGGTCACCGAGCCAGTTGCTGATCGCGCGGATCTGCAGCAGCGGTACGCCGCGCTCGCGGCAGGCGAGTGCGACCGCGGCACCTTCCATCGTCTCGACCGCGGCGCCGGTCCGCGCCGTCACGGCGGCGGCCACCGGGTCCGTGCCGCTGCACGTGCTCACGGTCGTGCCGTGCACGACTTCGACACCGAGCCGGCCGGCCGCCGCGGCAGCGAGGTCGGGCGGCAGCTCGAACGGGCCGACCTCGCCGAGTCCCAGCGCGGCGATGTCCTGAAAGCCGTCCGGTGCGAGCACGCCCTCGTCCCCGAACGACTCCGAGCCGACGACGCAGATCGAGCCCGGCGCGAGCCTGCTCGATCGGGCCGCGCCCGCGACGCCGAAGAGCAGCACGCCCCGGACCTCGGGTTGCCGCTGCAGGAGCGTGAGCATCGACAACGCCGCGCGGGTCTTGCCGACCCCGAGAGTCGTGATCTCGACGCCGCGGTCCGCGAGCGCCTCGCCCTCGAGGGGCGCCGCACAGACGCAGACGAAGTCTCGGAGGTCCAACCGCGCGTCAGCCACGCCCGCGCCCCCCGGCGGCGCGCAACCGACGGTAGGCGTCATCCGAGGCCGCGAACTCCTCGGCCAGCTCGCGCCACGCGTCCGCGACGGCGGCGAAGCGGCACGTCTCGGCGCGTTCTGGCTCGAACGCGTCCCACTGGATGCGCAACCCGCTCAGGCCAGTGAGGTGCACGAGCAGCTCCGTCGTGTGCGACGCGCGCCGACAGTCCTCCCCGTCGCCGTAGTCGTATTCCTGCAGCATCGCGACCGCTGCGAGGAAGATCGGCCGGCCTTCGCGTTCGAGTCGCAGCGCATGACCGGTGGAGAACCGCGGCGCCTCGGCGATGCGCTCGACCATGCTCATGTAGACGGGCATGTTGCCGGGGGCGCCGAGCTGCTGCCACGGCAGCCCCTGCAGGTCCGCGGACCGCCGGCGCCGCTCGGCCGAACGCACGCGCTGCCGCGCCCGCTTCACGAACGAGTCGAGCCGCGACTTGATGTGGCCGCCGCGCGCCGAGCCGTCGCCGTGCTCGGCAAGGACGTAGTTCTGCGCCGAGCGCACCGAAGATGCGTGTGGGCGATCGGCGGCCCGGTTCGCGACGAACAGGAAGGCACCGACCACGACCAACAACAGCGGCACGAGGATCGCGAACGGACTGCCGCGGCGGTTCGAGCTGCGGCGCCGGCTGCTCCGCTTCGGCAACGGCGGCGGCTGCAGTCCCGCGCTGGCGGCGTCGGCCGGCGGCGGCGGCGGCTGGATCGAAGCCGGCGCCCGCCGCCACTCCGGCCCGCTGGCCGGTGTCGTGCCAGAGGGCGAGGCCGAGGGCGGAGGCGGGGGCACCGGGCCAGCGGACGCTGTGGCCGCGGCCGTCGGCAACGGCGGCGGCACCGGCACGGACCGACCGCGAGCGCTCGGCAACGGTGGCGGCACGACGCGTCGCTCGGCCGCTGCGATACCGGCTGGCGCACGCCCCTGCGCCAGTGCCGTGATGAGTTGCTCGACCGACTCGAACCGCGCACTCGGCGCCTTGCTCAAACACCGCCGCAGAACGGCGCGGTCGGCCGGCCGCAGGTGCGCCGGCCACTCCGGCTCGACGTTCTCGTGCTGGTGCAGCACCTCCCACTCGCTGTCCCCGCGGAACGGCACGTTCCCCGTGAGCAGCTCGTAGAGCATGACGCCGAGCGAGTAGATGTCGCTGCGCTGATCGCCGCGCCGCTGCAGGATCTCGGGCGCCATGTAGTAGGGCGTGCCGCGCCCCATCGACAGGCTGCCGCGCGAATGCGAGACCAGCTTGCTCAGGCCGTAGTCGCCGACGCGCGCGACCGAGCCCTTGAGGAATACGTTGGCCGGTTTGAGGTCGAAGTGCACGAGCGCGCGTTCGTGCAGCGCCGCGACGCCGCGGCAGACCTGCAAGAACAGCTGCAGGACCTCGTCCCGTTCGGCCGGACCGGCGGGGCCGCCGTCGGTCACCCGATCGCGCAGCGTCTCGCTGCCCGCGTACTGCATCACGAGATACGGGATGCCGTCGACCTCGCCGCGGTCCTCGATCTGCACGAGGTTGGGGTGGTCGATCTGGGCGAAGTAGCGCACCTGATCGAGCTCACGGAACACGGCCTCGCGCACGGCCGTGTCGTCGACCTGCAGGAACTTGATCGCGTAGTCCTTGCCGATCGATTCCTTGCGGGCCTTGAACACGAGTCCGCAGGCGCCGCCACCGAGCTTCATCGTGATCTCGAACCCCGGGACGTAGCCCGGCTTGCGGTAGCTGCGGTAGAACGCCTCCCAATCGGCGGCGCCACTGGCGCCGCCACCGGCAGGTTGTGGATTCGGGTTGTCAGCTCGTTCGCTCACCGCGGGGTCATTGTAGTAGCCTGCCACCCATGCTGCACTGTCAGCACTTTGGTCGTTGCGGGGGCTGTTCGGCGCTCGACGTCGACATCGGCGAACAACTCGCAGCAAAGCGGGCCCGGGCCCGGGATTTGTTGCGGCCGTTCCTCGCCGATGCGGGCCTCGAGCCCGAAATCGCGCTACCGCCGCGGCCGCCGCGACACGACCGGACCTCGATCCTCTACCCCGTCCAGCCGCGCGGGCGGAATCGCGAGCCGGCGCTCGGGATCTACCGGCGCGGCAGCCACGTGATCGAGGAGATCACGGACTGCCGGATCCAGCACAAGGCGCTCACGGAGCTCGGCGTGCGGGCCGGCGCGGTCCTGCAGGACGTCCGGGTCGCACCGTACGACGAAGATCGGCACGCCGGCATCGTCCGCGCATTCCGCGCGCGCGTGATGCCGGGCACGGGCGAGCTGCTGCTCGGGGTCGTCGTCACGCGACGCGACTTTCCCGAAAGAGAACGCCTCGCCGAAGGCCTGTGGCGGGCCGCGCAGAACCTGCGCGACGATCAGGGCCGACCGCTGCAGCCCGTCGGCGTCGCGATCAACGTCAACGCCGACCGCGGGAACGCGTTGCTCGGCCGGGACACCACGGCGCCGCGCGGCCGCACGTGGCAGGTCGACCGCGTCTCTGAACTCGAGTTGCGGGTGTCGTTCACGAGCTTCTACCAGCAGAACCGCTACAGCGACGCGATCCTGTTCCGCCCGGCGCTCGCGATGCTCGGCGACGTCGCGGGCGCGACCGTCGTCGACGGCTACGGCGGCGTCGGCGCGTTCGGCGCCCGCCTGCTGCGCGCGGGCGCCGAACGCGTGACGCTGATCGAGAGCTCGCCCTCGGCATGCGCCGACGCGCGCCACAACCTCGGCGCGCTCGGCCAGGACGAAGACTGCGTCGTCGAAGAACGGTTCGGCAACGGCGCCCTGCCACCGTGCGACGTCCTCGTCGTCGACCCGCCGCGCAAGGGCCTCGAAGAGGCCGGCGCGGCCGCGATCCTCGGCGGCATGCCCGAGCGCGTGCTCCTCGTTTCGTGCGCGCTCGACTCGCTCGCGAACGACCTGGCCCGGCTCGTACCGAACTACCGGGTGCGCGCCGTGCGCTTGTGCGACCTCTTCCCGCACACCGAGCACGTCGAGGCGGTCACGCTGCTCGAGCGGGCGTGAACCCGCGCGTCGGTGACAGCTCTCAGAAGAGCGGCAGCCCGAACGGATTCGAGCTCGAGAACCCGACGGGCCCCGCGGGATCGACGACGAGCCACTGGCCCCACAGGATCGCACCCGCGAACGCCGGGTTGGCCGGCAGACCGAGCGTGGTCGAAGCGAAGCCGCCGCCGGTGCCGCTCCCCTGCGTGAAGCCGACACCGGCCGTCGTCATCGCGGGCGACTGCGCGAGGTAGACGTTGTGGCCGAAGACGTTCGTCGGCGACGCGTTGCTGAACAGATCCCAGACGACGAACGCGAACGCCCCCGGCGCCGTGGCGTCGACGCCGATCGTCAGCCCCTGGTTGCCGAGGAACGCGGGCTGCAGCGCGATCGCGGTCGGTGCGATGCCGCCCGAACCCGCGGTGCCGAAGCCGAACGTCGTCGGGACGGCACTCGTCTCGCTCCAGAGCGTCGGGCGATCGAACGGCGGCAGGCCGTTCGCGACGCGGGGATCGGTGAGCGCCCGCATCAGCGCCTCGACGTCGGCCTGCGCCGACGGACCGAACGCCCCGATGATGTTGAACATCTCCGGAGCGATGTTGACGAAGTGGTCACCACCGCGTTCGTAGAAGTCCATCACGTCCGCGAGCGTGGCCATGCCGCCGTTGTGGAAGTATGGCGCCCGCAGTTCGACGTTCCGGAGTCCCGGAGTCTTGAACTTGCCCTGGTCGAGCACGACCTGCGTCACCTCGAACCGCCCGCGATCGTCACTCAACGGCCGCACGCCGATGTTCTGGAAGTCGTTGAGGACCGGGCCGTTGGTCAGCACCGCGTTGTCGACGTCCGTGTGGCAGACCTTGCAGAGCGCGTTGAACGTCTGCCGTCCCTGGTTCTCCTGCGGCGTCAGGGTCCCCTGCCCCGCGAGCCAGAGATCGAACGGCGACTGATCGCTCACGAGTGTCCGCTCGTATGCCGCGATCGCGAAGATGATGCGATTCGGCGTCACGCCGGGCGAACCGTAGACCTGCTGGAACAGCTGCGCGTAGTTCGAGCTGCCGATGAACGTCGACAACGCGGCGGGGATGTTGCTCGCGAGCGCGAGCGGCGTGAGGCTGGGCAGGTCCTGCGCGATGTCGGTCCACGACCGGCCGATGTGGCCCATCTCGCCGTCGTTGACCGGCGGCCCGGCAGCCTGGTGCTCGAGCGCGGCACCGGACGGCAGCACGACCTGGTTGGTCTCGGGATCGCGATAGACATCATCCGCGCGACCGTCCCAGAACAGCACGCTGAGGTAGCCCGCGTTGATCGGGGACGGGGCACGCCGCCGTGTGACCTGCCGCCGCACGCCGAACACGGGATCGGCGACGAAGCTGCCGGTCGCGTCCTGCCGCACGACGCCGAACGAGCCGATGATGTCGTCGGCCGTGCCATAGAGCCCGTCGGGCCCCGGGTTCGTCGAGGTGACGCGCGGATCGCTGCCGCCGGCGTCCCACCGGTGGCACGTGCCGCACGCGACCGTCCGCGTCGACGACAGCTGCTCATCCCAGAACAGCGCCTTGCCGAGCAGCGCCTTGGCCGGCGTGGTCGGATTGCCCGCGGGTTCGGGCACGGGCGGGAAGACCTGCCCCAGCGCCGAGCCGGCGAGCAACGTCAGGACCGCGGCGATTCGCACGAGGGCGGACATACCGCAGAAGTGTAGGACACCGGCCGGGCGAGGGCAGGGGTCGCGTTCCACCACGGCCCCGGTGACGCTCCACGGTCCGGTTCCGCCGATGCCGTGGGCGGCTCCGACCCGGCCCCGAGGGCCCGCCCCAGGACTTCTCGCAAACTTCGACGACATCGAAGTCGGGGCATTCTCGAGCGCCCGGCGAACGCCTGATCCCGGCGCGGTTTCGCGACGGCTCTCGCGCTCGTCAGCTGCCGACGGGGTCGAGCCGAATGCCGCCGAAGGCGGCCGCACCCGGCGACGAGTAGCGGAACACGTGACCCGAGTGCCCGGTCTTCTCGCGCAGCGCCTTCTTCAGCCGCAACGCTTCGTACCACGCCTTGGTCTGATCGCCGAGCACGACGATCGCCCCGCGCCCGGCCATGGTCGCGCCGATCAGCGGCGCGCCGGCCGCCCGCCGTTCGCGCGCGAAGTCGACGACGAAGCGGCCGAGCTCCCGATCACTGCTCTGGCCGCGGCCCCGGTCTCGGCAATCGTGGGAGGCGAACAGCAGATCACCGAGCTCCTGTCGGGTCGTCGACTCGAGCGGTTGACCGAGCAGTTCGACGAAGCGCGCTGCGCGCTCGGACTCGGCAGCCGCCTCGGCCGCACTGACGGGCTCGGCCGCGGCGGCCGGCCCAAATCCGGAATCGAGGCCGGAATCGAGACCGGAATCGAGGCCGAGCTCGAGGCCGACGAACTCGAGGTCCGCCGGCACTTCGACGTGCCGCGCGCCGGTCACGCGCTCCCCGCGGCTCACGGCCAGCTGGCCCGCGCGGGCGTGCACGAGCGCGGAGAGCGTGCCGGCGCTCGTCGGGGCGTGCACGATGTCACGATCGATGCGCTGCGCGAGCGCGGTGACGTCGTCGTCCGTGAGCCGGTACTCGAACGCCGCCGCGATCGCCCGCAGCGCCGCGATCTGCAGCGCGCTCGACGACCCGGCACCGCGGCCCTCCGGGATGTCGCTCGTGACGAGCATCTCGAAGCCGGCCGGCAGTTCGTGGCCGAGCTCCCGCGCCAGGGCGACGACCCCGCCGAGCACGTGCGCGATCCAGCGGTCGCGCGGCGCGGCCCAGAGGAACGCCCGGGCCTCGTCGTAGTCGATCGGCGAGTTCGGCAGGCCGAGGTCCTGCAGGCGGACGGACAACCGATCCGTGCGCGAGTCGTCCTGGGCCGGCGACCACACGCGCATGAACTCGTCGTCGCGGCGCTGCACCGCCACGCACGCGGCCTCCGCGGTCGGCAGATGCACCGCGACCGGTCCGGTTTCGCCGGGCTCGCTGCCCGCCGTCGATTCGCCGGTCGCGAGCCCGCCGATCACGGGCAATCGGCCCGGCGCGCGGGCCACGTGGATCGCGCGGTCGGGGCGGAAGAACTGCGGCGTGTTCTGCTCGACGATGCGGATCAGGAGCAGTACACCGAGCCCTTCGTCGGGCATCGCAGAGGGAACGAAGTGGGTCACGGCAGGCGGAGGTAGGCCGGGAGCATAGCGGACCCCAGAGTTGGAAATCGCGATCCGCGGCACCTATCGTCGCGGCCCCTCCTTGAGACCAGTCATGCCGCAACGCCCCCGCCTCACTCTCGCCCTGGCCGCGACCTGCACCGCACTCGCGGGCTGTTCGTCCACGACCAAGGTCGGCATCGTCGTCGACCCCAAGCAGACGTCGATCTACATCAACGGCAAGAAGCAGGGGACGGGCAAGCGCGTCTACGACTTCGACTTCAGCAAGCACCCACGTGCCGTGCTGCAGGCGACCGCCTACGGCTGCCGGCCGCACTTCGAAATCTGGACGCCGGATCGACTCGCCAAGCACATCAGCGAGTTCCAGCAGATCGAACTGATCCTCGAGCAGGAGCGCTGAGATGACCACCACGGCAAGCACCCCCTCGTTTCCCTCTCGACGTTCTGGCCGCTCCCGGCGTTCTGGCCGCTCCCGGCGTTCTGGCCGCTGGGCCAGCGTGGCCGGCCTCGCGCTACTCACGGCCTGCGCGGGCGCACCGAAGCAGACGTTCTACATCGACGCGATCGACACGGACGAGAAGCCGGTGCCCTGCCTCGTCGTCATCGGCGACGACTGGGACGGCGCGGCGACCAACCAGCGGGTCGTGAACGTCGCGGGCGACGACCAGGTCGCGATCGACATCACGTTCGAGACGCCCGAGGTGTCGATCATCTGCGCCGCGGTCCGCAAGAACGAGAGCACCGGCGAGGTCGACGCGATGCCGAAGTCGCGCACCGAGTCCACCGAGGCGACCACGTTCGTCGCCGGCACGCGACGTCTGCGCGTGACCGACGCGCCGAACGTGCTGTTCATCCTCGAACGCAAGTACTGAGCTCGAGCGCGGACGCCACACCACTGGCAGCGCGCCCGCTCCAGCGACGAAGTCGCAGCCGCGAAGCTACGGCTGCGGGAGCTACAGCTTCGGGAATTGGCCGCCGGCGAACTGCGGCGCGAGGTGATCGCGCGGCCGCAGCACCATGCGGAAGCCGAAGCCGGGCAGCCCCTTCTGCAGCGCGGTGTCGTGAGTCGCGCCGGCCGCGCGGCGCCGCTGGTCGCCCGCCACGTCGTTGTAGCGCCCGCCGGCGAGCGCGCCGACGTCGCTGCCCGGCGTGCGCGCGAGCCACTCGGCGACGTTGCCCGCGAGATGACGCGGCTCACCGCCCGGTCGCCACGATTCGCCGCCGTCGCCGGCGGCCATCAGCGATCGGTTGACCGGGCGATACTCGCGGCCGCCCCACGGGTAGTCGTGCGGTTGACCGTCGCCGAAGGCCGCGAGCGCCCATTCGGCGTGCGTCGGCAACGCGAGGCCGAACCACGCCGCGCAGGCCGCGGCCCCGTACTGCGAGACGCCCTGCACGGGCATCTCCTCGCTCTGCCGACCGAGCGGCCGCAGAACGGCGCGCAGCTCGGCCGCCGGCGGCGTCGCGTCGCCGAGGCGCGCGGCGAGGGCCGCGTGCTGCTTCTCTCGGTCCGATCCGGCGCCCTCCGCGAGCGCCGCGGCCGCCGCACGGAACTCCTCGAACTTGCCCGCCGTCGTCTCGGTCGGCGCCATGAAGAACGCCTCGCACCGACCCGCGGTGCGCGTTTCACCGGCCGCGACCGCGACCATGCCGGTCGCGGCGGCCCCGAGTCGGTCGACGGCCGTGGCCCACCCCTCGACACGCGTGACGCTGGCGTCCGCGAGATCACCCGCGCGCCGCAGCTCCTCGGCGACGGCCCGCAGACGCTGGCTCGCCGCGCGGCAGTCGAGGTCTTCGAGCAGCCCGCGGAACGCGTCGCGGCAGCCCTTCGTGGCGACGGCGAACGCCTCGAACTCCGCGCGACCGGCGGTGCCCGTGAAGCGGTCCGCGACCGCGGCGAGCGCGGCGCTGAGGTCGCCGGCCCCGAGATGGTCGGCGACGACCTGGATCCGCGTCGCGGCCGCGCTCCATTCGGCGAGCGCATCGCGCGCGCTGCCGAGCTCGCGCTGCGCCGCCGCGTCGGCACCGGCCTCCTCGAGCTGGTTGGCGAGGTCGGCGACGCGGCCGGCGAGTGCTTCGCCGCCGCTGCGCCAGGCCGTGAGCGAGTCGATGCCCTTGACCTCGGTCGCGATCGCGGTCACGGCGGTCAACATCCCGGCGCGCGCACTGGCTTCCGCGAGACTGGCGCTCGCCTCCGCGATGCCGCGATCGTTCACGATCGCGTCGAGTTCCTGCTGCGCCTTCGGAAACAGCCGCCGCGCCCGCTCGAGCCCGTCGCGCAGCTCGGTCAGCTGCATCTCGAGGCGCGCCGGATCGGCGCCGCGCTGTTTGCGCGCGAGTTGCCACTGCCCCCACGCGCGGTCACACGCCGCGACCACCTTCGGTCGCAGCGTGTCGACGCGACGGAGCGCGCTGCGTTCGCGGCCGATCCACGCGGGCAGTTCGGCGACCGGCTTGCCGGCCGGGTTGAGCACGACGTCGATCCTGTCGAAGAACGCCTCGACGTCGTCCTTGAACGGCAGCTTCGGGTCACTCGGGAACGCGCCGAGGATGTTGCCGGCGTTCTCCTTCATCGTCGACGCCTCGCCGATCGCGTTGAGCAACGCGCTGCGCGCCGCGACGTCGGCCGAGGCCACGGGCTCGAGCTGGCGCACGTCGGTCCGGATCGAATCGAGCGGGCCGCGTTCGTCGAAATCCGCCCGCAGTTCTGCGAGCCGCGCGGCGATGTCGACGCTCGGCTCGGGCAGCTTCAGGTCGGCCGCTGCTGTCGCGATGGCCTCGCGTGAAAGCCGCGATGCGATCGCGTCGGCCTGACCCGGCAGCAATCCGAGCGCGCGGCTGCGAGCCGTGCGGATCGCTTCGAGTTGCGGTCCCAGCCTGGCGAGCTCGGCGGCGTCCTTGCCGGCCGCGGTGCGACGCTTGCCCCATTCGGAGAACGCGCTCGTCAGCGCCGCGCCCGTCAGCTTCGCGAGCTCGGCCTCGGCGCGGCTCGCGGCCAACGCCCCCTCGGCCCAGCTGCGCAGCGCCGGATCGGCGTCGTCGGCGAGGTCGAACGCAGAATCGACGCGCTGCAGATGCGCCTCGAGATCGTCGAACGGCAGGGCGAGCGCCGCCGGCACCTCGATCGCGGCGAGCGCAGCCTGGATCGCGAGGCCCTCGTCGATCGTCGCGACGAGCGCGTCGCGCGCCGCGGCGTCTTCCCCCTCGGCTGCGAGGTCTGCCACCGCGGCCTTGAGCTCCACCGATGGCCCGTCCGTCCGCAGCGAGTCGCGGAAACCCGCGAGGGCAACCGCGGGCGCCACCGGTTCTGGCGTTTCGCTCGCGGTGCCGTCGCCCGTCGAATCAC
This sequence comes from Planctomycetota bacterium, assembly GCA_965228735.1. Lineage (GTDB taxonomy): Bacteria > Planctomycetota > UBA1135 > UBA1135 > UBA2386 > JAGQRA01. The sequence continues at coordinate 6,244,844 of OZ245838.1, read as the reverse complement.
CCGTGGCCTTCTGAGCGTTCTGAGCCTGTCGTTCGTTGCCGTCGTCTTGCTGCGACTTCTGCTGCTGCTGCCAGAACCAATAGCCGCCGCCACCACCGCCGAGCAGCAAGATCACGACGAGCGCGATCACGAGGCCACTGCCCTTGCGTTCTGCAGGCTCCGCCGCGCGCATCCGGGTCGTCTTCGTGCCGCCCTTCGGCGAGGCAGAACGACGCTGCGACGGCGGGCGCTTGATCTCCATCGTGCGCCCCTGCTGCACGAGCAGCAGGTCGCTCGCGAGGTCCTCGTAGTCGTCGTAGCGGTCCTCGCGGTCGAGCGCGGTCATACGCGCGACGACCCGCGACAGCGGATGGTCCTCGTCGAGCTCCGGCAACGCCTCCCAGAGGCACAGGTTCTCGATGCGCGTCTTGGTCTGGATCAGCTCGTAGACCGAACTTGCCCGCACGGGCGGTTCACCCGTCAGCAGGTAGTAGAACGTCGCGCCGAGCGAGTACATGTCGCTGCGGAAATCGATGTCGCGCACGCCCTGACACTGTTCGGGGCTCATGTAGAGCGGCGTGCCGATGAGCTCCTGCGTCATCGTCAACCCGAGATCGTCGCTCTCCGGCTTGGCGATGCCGAAGTCGGCGATCTTGAGCTCGCCGCGCTCGGTCAGCATCAGGTTGTCGGGCTTGATGTCGCGATGGATGATGCCCTGCCGCTGCGCTTCTTCGAGGCCCTTGCACGCCTGCCGCAACAGCGGCAGCGCTTCGCTCACGGGCAATCGGCCGCCGGCGAGCAGCCGGGTGTACTCGCGCAGGTTCTTGCCGCGCACGAGCTCCATCACGAGGAAGTGGACGCCGTGTTCGAAGCCGACGTCGTGGACCATGACGACGTGCGGGCTCTGGAACTGCGCCACCACGCGCGCTTCGGACTCGAAGCGCTCGAGCATGCGCTTGTCCGACAGCAGCTCCGGTCGCATGACCTTGACCGCGACCTCGCGGTTCAGGCGAACCTGGCGCGCGCGGTAGACCGCGCCCATCGCGCCGCGACCGAGCAGGGCCTCGAGCTTGCAACCGCCGAGCTCCGTTCCGATCAGCGGATCCCCCGCGTTCCGCGGCGCGGCCGGATCGGCGATCGTGTCGCTGCCCGGCGGCGGCGCGTTGCCCTGGTCGCCGGTCGGGATCGTCGCCTCGGGTTCGATCGGCTGCGGCCGCGACGGCACCGTCGCGTCGATCTCACCGTCGCCTTCGCGCGCCGGCTGCGGCCGTTCGCCGGCCGGAACGGTCCGGTCGATGCCGTCGTCGGCAGCCGTCGGGCCATTCTCGATCTGGCCCTTCTCGTTCTGGCCCTTCTCGTTCTGGCCCTTGTCGTTCTGGCCCTTGTCGTTCTGGCCGTCGCCGTCGGGCATGCGCCGGGTCTTGTCGAAGGGGTCCTTACTCGTCATCGCGGGGTGGTTGTAGCCTACCCCACGCCGAACTGCCCCTTCGGCGTCGGAAACCGCCGAACCCCGGGGCAGCCCCGCGGCCGACCGTCAGCGCGCGCCCCGCGGTCCCATGACAAGGGCGGCTCGACCACGGACCCGTACGGAACCAGGTTCATGCTGCCGGCCGCCGGGACGCCACCCGCAGGCAACTCACGGACCCGTACGGAACCAGGTTCAGGCTGCCGGCCGCCCGGACGCCACCGACCGGCAACTGGCTCGCGGCCGGCAGCCTGAACCTGGTTCCGTACGGGTCTGGTTGGCTCGCGGCCGGCAGCCTGAACCTGGTTCCGTACGGGTCTGGCTTGGTTCCGTTCCGAAGAAGCTCAGAGGAGGCTGCCGGGATCGACGTCGAGTGTGACGCGACAGCTGCGCGTCCCGAGGTCCTCGATCGTGCCGACCTCGCTCATCGCCGCCGCGAACGCGATCGGGTCGAAGCACTTCGCGAGCATGTGCCAGCGCCAGCGATCCTTGACCTTGGCGACGACCGCTGGCGCGGGGCCGAGCACTTCGACACCGGCGAGCGAACGCAGCGGCGCCGTCGCCTTCTGCAGCACCTGCTGCGCGTCACTCTCGCGGAACGCCTCGGCGAACACCCGGATCAGCCGGCAGAACGGCGGGTAGCCGGCGGCCTTCCGGTGCACGAGCTCCTGCTGCACGAACGACTCGTAGTCGTTCTTGACGACGGCCTCGATCGCGTAGTTGTCGGGGCAGTGCGTCTGGATGATCACGGTCCCGGCCTTTTCGCCGCGACCTGCGCGGCCGGCGACCTGCTGCAGCAGCTGGAACGTGCGCTCGGCGGCGCGATAGTCCGGCACGAACAGTCCCGTGTCCGCGGACACGACGCCGACGAGCGTGACGTCGGGGAAGTCGAGGCCCTTGGCGATCATCTGCGTGCCGATGAGCACGTCGATGTGGCGCTTGCGGAACGAGCCGAGCACGCGTTCGTGCGCGCCGCGTTCGGCCATCGTGTCGGCGTCCATGCGCGCGACGATCGCCTCGGGGAACTGCGCGGTCACCGCGGCCTCGAGGCGCTCGGTGCCGATGCCGAGCTCGTGCATGCCGGCGTGCTGGCACGTCTCGCAGACCTCGGGGCGGCGCTTCTCGTGACAGCACCAGTGGCAGACGAGTCGCCCCCGCCGCGAGTGCCACGTCATCGACACCGAGCAGTCCTCGCACTGCACGGCCTCGCCGCAGCCCGGGCAGAGCAGCACCGGCGAATAGCCGCGACGGTTGAGGAATAGCAACACCTGGTCGCGCGCCTTGAGGCGCTCTTCCATCATCACGGTGAGCGTCCGTGACAACACGACGCCACCGCGACGCGACTCCTTGGGTTCGCCGCGCAGGTCCTGGACGACGATCCGCGGCGGTCGCCCCGCACCCGCGCGTTCGGGCAGCGTGACCATCTCGTAGAGCCCGCGCTTGGCCTTGCCGTAGGACTCGAGCGTCGGCGTCGCCGAGCCGAGCACGACGACCGCGTTCTCGATCTCGCCGCGGACGATCGCCATCTCGCGCGCGTGGTAGCGCGGCGTGCTCTCCTGCTTGAACGACGTCTCGTGCTCCTCGTCGATCACGATGAGGCCGAGGTCGCGCACGGGCGCGAACAGCGCCGAACGCGCGCCGATCGCGATCCGTGCCTCGCCGCGCAGCAGGCGTTGCCACTGCCGGCCGCGTTCGGCGTCGGTCAAGCCCGAGTGCAGGACGGCGACGTCGGAGAAGCGCGACGCGAAGCGGCCGACGGTCTGCGGCGTGAGCGAGATCTCGGGCACGAGGACGATCGCGCTCTTCTCGAGCTTGCGGACCTCCTCGAGCACGCGCAGGTAGACCTCGGTCTTGCCGCTGCCCGTGACGCCGTGCAGCAGGAACGTCGCGTGTTCGGCGGCGTGCACCTTGGTGAGAACACGCTCCACGGCGGCGGTCTGGTGCGCGTTGAGCTCGTGACGTTCGGCGCGTTCGTCGGCCGCCGGCACCAGTTCCTCGAGCTCTTCCTGCAGCATGACCTTCCGCAGGATCCCGTTCCGAACCAGGGTCTTCCACGGGCTGTCGCTCGTCTTGGTCCGGCGCTTGACGTCGAGGACCGCCATCGGCCCGCCGAACTCGAGCACCGTGCGCAACACGCGCGACTGCGCCTGGAACTTCTCCTCGAGCTCGAGAACGGCGCGCTGCGCGAGGTCGTGCGGGGCCGCGAGCTCGACGTGCGGGATGCGCCGGACGCCACGCCGCTTCGCCACCGCCGGCAGCGTCGCATCGAGCGCTTCGCCGAGCGAGCAACCGTAGGTCGTCGCCATGCGCTTGCCGAGCTCGAGGAGTGCTGGCGGCAGCTGCGTCTCGGAGTCGAGCACGGACTCGATCGACTTGACCTTGCTCGCCGGCAGATCGGTCGTCGCCGCCGTCGCGGTCACGATCCCGCCGAGCTTGCGGCCATGAAAGTGCACGCGCACCCGATTGCCGACCGTCGCCGTGACCCCCGCCGGCAGCGCGTAGGTGAACTCCCGCCGCAGCGGCAGGTTCAGCGCGACCTGCACGTAGGCCGGTGCGTGATCCTCCGCGGCGTCTGCCGACACGGGCACGGGATCGGGGTCGGGATCGGGCATGACGCAGACATCGGAAGTACCGGACGACACCGACCACTTCCACCACTCCCGTACCAGTTGCGGGGGAAGCCCGTACGGAACCAGGTTCATGCTGCCGGCCGCCAGGACGCCACCCGCGGGTAGCTGTGGCTCGCGGCCGGCAGCATGAACCTGGTTCCGTACGGGTCCCGACTTGTACCGCGAAGGCACCACCGCCCGGCAAGGCTTGAACGGGCCTTGCCGACCGGCTCCAAACGGTGGACACGCCAGTCCAAACGCACGCCCCCATGAAGCCCGTTCCGACCCTCCGCGCCCTCGCCACCGCCTCGATCCTCGGCCTGACGGCCGTCACCACCGCGCAGACCGAAGCCAGCGCCCCGCGCATCCAACCGTACCCGATCGATCTGCCGACCGGCTACCAGAAGGCGATCGAGAACGGCACCCGCACGCTCACCGGCAAGCCCGGCGCGAACTACTGGACCAACTACGCGCACTACGACATCGCGATGGAGCTCGACGTCGAGGCCAAGATCGTCACGGCCACGGCGAAGATGACCTACCACAACCGTTCGCCGCACGCGCTGCGCCGCCTCGTCGTGCACCTGCGGCAGAACATGATGAAGCCGGGCATGCAGCGCACGCGCACGATCCAGACGACGTCGGGGATCGAACTCGGCAGCGTCGTGCTCGACGGCGACGAGCTCGGCCGCGCAGCGCGCGCCCGCGGCACGCTGCTCTATATCACGCTGCCGCAGTCGCTGCAGCCGGACGAGAAGACGACGCTCACGATCGACTACAGCTACGAGGTGCCGAAGGCCGGGACCGCGCCCCGCAACGGCTGGGAAGGCGAGGACGTGTTCTACCTCGCCTACTGGTATCCGCAGTTCGCGGTCTACGACGACGTCGCCGGCTGGGTCGCGGACCCCTACAAGGGCAACGGCGAGTTCTACATGGGCTACGCCGACTACGACCTCGCGATCACCGCGCCGAAGGGCTACCTCGTGCGCGCGACGGGTGAGCTGCAGAACGCCAAAGAGGTGCTGACGAAGAAGGCAATCAAGCAGCTCGAGAAGGCGAAGACGTCGCGCGACATCGTGCCGATCATCAGCGCCGACGATCTCGAGGCCGGGCTCGTCACGAAGAAGGGCAAGCGCAAGCTGACCTGGAAGTTCCGTGCCGAGAACGTGCGCGACACCGCGGTCAGCATCGCGCGCACCTACGTGTGGGACGCGTGCCACGCCGTGGTGAAGGACAAGCACGGCGAGGGCAAGGACGGCACGTGCATGATCCACTCGGTCTACGAGACCAACGCCGGCGACTGGGTCCGCGGCGCCGAGTATGCGCGGCACACGATCGAGTACATGTCGGAGAACGTGCATCCGTACCCGTGGCCGCAGATGACGGCGTGCGAGGGCATCATCGGCGGCGGCATGGAGTTCCCGATGATGACGATCATCGGCGGGCGCCGACCGGCCGGCACGATCGCGCACGAGCTGATCCACATGTGGTTCCCGATGCTCGTCGGCAGCAACGAGAAGCGCTACGCGTGGCAGGACGAGGGCTTCACGTCGTTCTGGACGACGCTGTGCCGCGACGACTTCACGGGCCGCAGCGTCGGGCCGCAGCGCGCCGTCATGGGCTACGGCAACGTGGTCCGGCGCGGCGGCGACATCGTCTGCATGCGTCACGGTGACACCTACGGCACCGAGAGCTTCGGTTTCGCGAGCTACAGCAAGCCGGCAGCGATCCTGCACCAGCTGCGCGGGCTGCTCGGCGACGACGTGTTCTTCAATGGCTTCAAGCGCTACGCAGCGGACTGGGCGTTCAAGCACCCGATGCCGTACGACTTCTTCCACACGTTCTCGGACCACGCCGGCGTCGACCTCGAGCCGTACTTCCGCACGTGGTTCTTCGAGAAGTGGGCGCTGGACCACGCGATCGCGGAGGTGCAGGCCAGTGGCAACAAGACCATCGTTACCGTCGAAGACCGCGGCCGCGCGCTGATGCCGACGATCGTCGAGGCGACGTTCACGGACGGGACGAGCGCACGCCAACGCATCGATCCGGCGCATTGGCAGAAGAGCCGCACGGCCGTGCTCGAGTTCAACGGCAAGGCAGCGGCAGTCGTGATCGATCCCGACATCCAGGCGCTCGATGCCGATCGCGGCAACAACGCCTGGGAGGCCGACAAGAAGTAGCCGGGCCGCCAGATTCCTGCTCAGCGCCGAATACGATCAACGGCCGTAGAGCTTCTGGAACGCGCGCCACGACCGTTCGGTCATGCCGACCTCGTGGAGGAACCACAGCCACACCGCGCCGAGCTGGCGGTTGCGCTTGGCCTTCTCGCGCAGCGACAGCCGCTTGCTGTCCTCGAACTCGATCGCGTCGAAACCCGTGGCCTGCACGAGCACCTTGTGCAACCGCCACGCCCGCTCGTAGTCGCCGCGATCGCGGTAGCCTTGGTTGCCGATCTCGTCGAGCTTCTGCGCGACGGCGACCAGGGATCCGGGCGCATCCCGGACGATCCGCGCCGCGGCGTCCGCGTGGTACTCGGGCAGAGCGAGGAACTCGCGCACGGCGACCCGATGCGACGGTTCCAGTTCGAAGCGGCGAAACTCCGGCACCGGCACGTCGCGCTTGCGCCGCGATGACTTGTAGGGGGCGTACCGCCGCACCTTCGCCCAGTGCAGATCGAGCTGCTGCTTCGCCTTCTGCCGATCGTGATCGAACGACGCGGCCCACGCCGGTTCCTGGTGCGACACCTCGTCGACGAGCTTGCCCGGCACGTGCCACTCGTCGAAGAGCTGGCTGACCCGGGTCCCGTCCGCGCGATAGCCGTTGAACGCGCGCCACGACTGCGTCGAGCGGCTGTTCGACGCCGCCGCCGTGGCCGAACCGCCGTGGTAGATCATCTGCGGACCGCCCGACCGCGGCGCGGCGACGAGGAACAACATACCGGCGGCAGCTACGCCAACCGGAATCAGCAACAGGAGGAGCCACGCCGCGGACCGCTTGCGCTTCGGCAGCGGCGGCATCGACTGCGCCGCCGCCTTCTCGGCGCGCTGCCGGGCGCGCCTCTCGCGCCACTCCTGGAACCGGCGCCGGTGCTCCGCCCGCGTTTCCTTCGCCGTGTCCCCCATCACCTCACGGGCCTTGCGGCTGGCTTTCTCGGAGAAGTCCCGCGCGCTCTTCATCGCGTCCTGCGCGATCTTGCGGGCGTGCTTGTAGGCCTCCTTGCCGGCCTCCTTCAGACCCTTGTACGGATCTTCGCCCGCCGTCTGACCGGCATCCCCGGTCGCCGAATCGCCAGGGAACGGCGGCGGCGTCGCGCCGGTCGTTTCGGGGCCACTCGCTCCCGGGAAGGGCGGCGGCGCGCCGGCAGCGCCGGCGTTCGTCTCGAAGCCGACGCCACTGCGCACGTCGTCCCACGCCGCGGCCGCGACGCCCGCCGGCGCGCCGAGCGCGGTGATGAGGTCGTGCACGCTCTGGAACCGGGCCGCCGGATCCTTCTGCAGACAGCGCTGCAGCACGGCGCGATCGGCCGCGGTCAGGTGCGCCGGCCACTCGGCCTCGTCCTTCTCGTGCTTGCGCAGGACCTCCCACTCGCTGTCGCCCTGGAACGGCAACCGGCCGCAGAGGATCTCGTAGAGCATGACGCCGAGCGAGTAGACGTCACTGCGATGATCGCCGCGCCGCTGCAGCATCTCGGGCGCCATGTAGTACGGCGTGCCCCGGCCCATCGTGAGACTGCCGCGCGAGTGCGTGACGAGCTTGCTGAGGCCGTAGTCACCGACGCGTGCGACCGGCCCCTTGAGGAACACGTTCGCGGGCTTGAGGTCGAAGTGGACGAGCGAGCGTTCGTGCAGCGCCGCGACGCCGCGACACGCCTGCAAGAGGTAGCGCAGCAGCTCGTCGCGCTGTTCGGCCGTCGGCACGTTGCCGTCGCTCGGCAGCCGGTCACGCAGCGTCTCGCTGCCCGCGTACTGCATCACGAGGAACGGGATCCCGTCGACCTCACCGCGGTCCTCGATCTGCACGAGGTTGGGGTGGTCGACCTGGGCGAAGTACTGCACCTGCTCGAGCTCGCGCAGCACGGCCTGCCGCACCTCGGTGTCCTCGACCTTGAGGAACTTGATCGCGTAGTCCTTGCCGATCGATTCCTTCCGCGCCCGGAAGACGAGGCCGAACGCGCCGCCGCCGAGCTTGCTGGTGACCTCGAACCCCTGGACGTAACCCGGCTTACGGTAGTCCCGATAGAACGCTTCCCAGTCGGGCAACGGGCTGTCAGAGGGAGGCTGTGCGTCGGCCATAGCGCGGCGATTCTAGAGCGGGTTCGACTCCACGCGGATACGGAAGCGGGTAGCGAAGATTCGAAGACTTTCCGGCGCGGCCCCGCAGCCCGCAAGTCCCGCTGGCACGGCGGCCGTCAGTGCGGGCAGCTGCACGGCGTCGACTCACACCGCGGGCAGCCGTTCTGATACTTGGCTCGCCCGACCGCCTCGAGATCGAGGCCGTGGATCGATGCGAGCGTGGCGAGCCAGGCGTAGACGTCCCCGAACTCCTCCTCGAGGTTATCGCGCTCGCCGCGGCGGATCGCGCGCACGAGCTCGCCGACCTCCTCCACGAACCAGAGCAGCGTGCCCTGCACCCCCCGCTCGCTGTCACGCTCGAAGTAGATGTCCTCGATGAGGCGCTGGAACGAGCCTTCGGCCGCCGGGCGCTCCGGCTTTTCCGCGCTCATCCGTCCTGGCCCGTCTTCTTCGCGGTCAGGATCACGACGTCCTCACGCAGGCCGTCGTCACCGGCGTCCTGCTCGATGCTGCCGAGCACCATGTTCATGAACATGTTGGTGTGGCGCGGACCGTGCTGCCGCAGCAGATCGAGTACGCCCTCGCTGCGGTGCATCGCGTCGTTGCCGAGCACGAGCCGTGTCCCGGGGCTCATCGCGATCTCCTGCGGACGCAGCGACTTCTCGAACACCGGCCCGTCGTCGAGTCCGAGCGCGATGCCCTCGGCGTTGAGCTCGAGCACGTCGCCGCGCTGACAGATGAGCAGCGGCGTCTGCGCGCCGGCCTGGTAGAGCTTGGCGTTGCCGTCCTTGAGCTGCAGCAGGGTCGCCTTCGCGCAGCATCCGGAGGGCAACGTCTGCTTCAGCACCTTGTTGGTATGGGCCAGCGCGCGGCGCGGGGTCGCACCCTGCTCGAGCGCGCGCTGCAGTTCGTCGCGCGCGCGCCGGCAGGCGAACACCGCGAGCGCACCGTGGCCTTCACCGCTCACGAGGTACATCACGGCGGCCGACTCGCCGTCACTGCTCTGGTCGACGAAGTCGAAGTAGTCGAGCCCGCCGCGCGAGCCGTTGCCGATCGCGCCGTCCGCCTCGAAGCCGTCGATCTGGGCGAAGCCGTTCGGCAGCGTGAGATCGCGCAGCTGCTTCACGAGCGGGTCCATCGTCACGAGGCCGCCGCCCTGTTCGTCCTGGCTCGCGAGCAGCTCGGCGAGATCGTTCGCGAGGTACTGCACCGAACGGCCGAGGGCGAACACCTCGTCGTTGCCGCTGTTGCGCACGCGCACTTCGGAGCCGCCGCGACCGAGCTTGCTCACGGCGAGCCCGATGTCGGTGATGCGGGAGCCGATCTTGCTGCCGAGCACCCAGGCAGAGGTCGCGCAGACGCCGCCGCAGACGAACGCCATGAGCAACCCGATGCCCCAGGCGCGGCCGATCGCGTCGCTCTCCTCCTCGGGTATCGACCCGCCGAGGTTCTGGATCAGCGCCACGGCGACGAGCAGGCCGCCCAGCAGCCCGATCGCGCCGACCGCCAGCGCGAGGCCGGTGTGGAGCTTGCCCGTCGTCTTCTTGCCGCGTCTCGCCATGGTCAGATTCCAGCCGCGCCGGGTCCGGCGCTCAATACCCCAACAGGGGCAGCACGAGCCACATGGACAGCCCCGCGTAGACGCCGGCCACCTGATCGTCCGCCATGATGCCGAAGGCCCCGGGCAGATCCTCGAGTTTCTTGCAGGGCTGGATCTTCAGCACGTCGAACGCGCGGAACGCGAAGAACGCCGCGCAGTGCCCGACGGCGAACGGCAGTTTGCCGGCGAGCAGCGCATAGACGATCACCGTGACGAGGTAACCGACGACCTCGTCGAGCACGAATTGACCCGGGTCCTTCTTCGGCCACGTGCGCTCGACGAACTTCGTCTCGAGCGAGCCGTAGACGAAGAGCACGACCGCCGCGATCGACCACGCGACGATGGCCGGCCACTGGTCGGGCGACGCCTCGGGCAGGGTCGCCGGCGTGAGCCCCCACTGCAGACCGACCGCGAGCGCGACGCCGCCGAGCGTGCCGACGGTCCCGGACGCGAACGGCGAGAGCCCGAGCCCGAAGCTCGTGATCAGGCACCAGCGCAACCGATCGAGGATGGACATGAGTCGGGGCCGTCAGATCGCGCCGGCGAGCACGATCTTGCGCGCCTTCCAGACGTAGTTGAGACCGGACACGACCGTCAGCGCCAGGCTGATCCAGAAGCCCCACTCGGCGGCCCAGACCCAGACCGAAGAGCCGGCGACCATCGTGAGCAGCGCGGCACAGGTCCAGCACTGCGCGAGCATCTTGTACTTCCCGAGGCGATCCGCCGGGAACGGGGTGCCGCTGGCTTCGACGACGCCGCGGATCGCGGTCACGAGGAACTCGCGCGCGACGACGACGACCACGTACCAGGTCGTCAGGATGCCCGTCGCGGCGGGGAACTGCAGCAGCGTGATCAGCGTGCCGGTGATGAGCACCTTGTCGGCGAACGGATCGGCGATGCGGCCGAACGCGGTGACCATGTTCCAGCGCCGCGCGAGATAGCCGTCGAGGAAGTCGGTCACCGCGGCCACGAGGAACAGCGCGAACGCCGTCCACGCGAGCGTCGCGTGGACCGGCTGCCCCGCGAGCTCGAGGCAGAGGAACACGAGCGCCGTGATCGCGAGCCGCGCCGTCGTGATCAGATTAGGGATGTTCACGGGCGCACCTCGCCGACCAGCTCGTAATCGCCGGCTCTGACGATCTCGGCGTCGACGAACTCACCGGGCGCGCCCGCGCCGCTCGCGAGCAGCACGCGACAGTCGACCTCGGGGGCGTCGGCCCAGGTGCGTCCGACGACGAACTCGCCGCTCTCGTCGTGACCGTCGAGCAGGACGGGCAGCGTGCGCCCGACGAGGCCGTTCTGGAACTCGTTCATCACGCCGCGCTGCAATTCCATGAGCTCGGCGGCGCGGGCTTCCGCGACCTCCTCGGGCACCTGGTCCGGCAGGTCGTGCGCCGGCGTCGTCTCCTCGCGCGAGTAGGTGAACACGCCGAGTCGCTCGAAGCGGTAGTCGGTGACGAGGTCACGCAGCGCCGCGAAGTCGGCCTCGGTCTCGCCGGGAAAGCCCGTGATGAGCGTGCTGCGCACCGCGATCCCGGGCACCTCGTCGCGCAGCCGATCGAGGATGCCGCGCACCTGCTCGCTCGATACCCCGCGCTTCATCGCCTTGAGCATCGATCCGCTGATGTGCTGGATCGGGATGTCGAGGTACTTCACGGCCTTTTCGTGCTCGCGCAAGAACGTCGTGAGCTCGGGCCTGACCGTGTGCGGGTACGCGTACATCAGCCGGATCCAACGGATGCCGTCGACCTCGGCGAGCCGCTCGAGCAGCTCGTGGATCCGACGCTTCCGGTCGATGTCGAGGCCGTAGGCGGTGCTGTCCTCGGCGACGACGACCAGTTCCTTGACCCCGGCCGCGGCGAGTGTCTCGGCCTCCTCGACGAGCACGTCGATCGGCTTGCTGCGGTTGCGCCCACGCATCGACGGGATCGCGCAGAACGTGCAGGTGTGATCGCAGCCTTCGCTGATGCGAAGGTAGGCGAAGCTGTGCGGCGTCAGCAGCACGCGCTTCTGGTCGCTGCGCGGCCCCTTCGGCTTGCCGCCATCGACGGTCGCGACCCAGCGCCGGTCGCTGCCGTTCACGATCTTGCGCACGACGCCCGGCACCGCCGAGTAGTCGCTGAGGCCGAAGACGGCGTCGAGCTCGGGCACCTGCGCGGCGAGGTCGTCGCCGTAGCGCTGCGCCAGGCAACCGACCGCGATGACGCCCTTGAGGGAGCCTTCCTGCTTGAGGCGCGCGACCGACAGGATCGTGTCGATCGACTCCTGCTTGGCGCTGTCGATGAAGCCGCAGGTGTTGACGACGACGACGTCGGCGTCCTCGGCGTCCGTGACCACCTGCAGCCCCTCTTCGACCGCATGCCCCAGCAGCACCTCGGAATCGACGAGGTTGCGCGCGCAGCCGAGGCTGACGAGGGAGACGCGGATCGCTTCGTTCACGAGGGGCTCGCGTGGTGTCACACGCAGCCGGACGCCGCGGGCCACCCCGCGCCGCCGGCTCGCGCCCGGGCGCTCAGGCCTCGGGCTTCTGCTGGACGACCCAGACCTTGATCGTCGCCTCGACGTCCGTGTGCAGGTGCACCACGACGTCGAACACGCCGATCTCCTTGAGCGGCTGCTCGAGGCGGATGTGACGCTCCTCGACCGGCATCTCCTTCTCGCGGAGCGAGGCGGCGATGTTCGCGGCCGTGACCGAACCGAACAGGTGACCTTCGTCGTTGGCCTTGCCCTCGACGGTGATCGACATGTCGTTGAGCTGGCCCGCGAGGTCCTTGTAGGCCTGGATGCGCCCCTGCTCTTCGACGAGCGCCGCGGCGCGCGCGGCCTGGATCTCGGCGACGTTGCTCTGCGTCACGGGGACCGCGAAGCCCTGGGGCAGGAGGTAGTTCCGGGCGTAGCCGGGCTTGACGTCGACGACGTCGCCGATGCGGCCCAGGTGCTCGATGTTGTGCTTGAGAAGAAGCTCCATCGGATCAGGCCCTCCCGACGAACGGCATGAGGCCGACGATGCGCGCGTTCTTGATCGCCGCGGCGAGCTTGCGCTGGTTCTGGCCGGAGAAGCCCGTGCGCTTGCGCGACAGGATGCGGCCGTTGGGCGAGACGAACTTGCTCAGGTAGCCGACGTTCTTGTAGTCCAGCGGCTCCTCGGGCTCGACCTGCTTGCGCTTGGCGCCGAACCGGCCGAACTTCGAACGCCGTGGGCCCATGCCGCGCGCCGGGCCGCTATCGCTGCCGCTGCTGCCGGCCGAATCGCTGCTGGCGCTGGGATCGGGGGTGTTGGTGGTGGTCATCTTCTAGGCGTCCTTGTTGTCCTCGTCCTTGCTGTCGCCGTCCTTGGCGGCGCCCGCATCGGCATCGGCCGCGGGAGCGTCGCCACTCTCGGACGCAGCGCCGTCGGCGTCGCCCTCGGCCTTGGCCTCGCCGTCGCCCTCGCCGTCACCGTCACCTTCGGCCTTGGCGTCACCGCCCGCCGAGCCCTCGGCTGCCGACTCCTCGGCTGCCGAGCCCTCGGCTGCCGACTCCTCGACCACCGGTTCTTCCACGTCGGGCGCATCGTCGACCGGGATCGCGTTCACGTCGAACTCGGCTTCCGGCTCGTACGCCGTCTCCGGCACTTCCTCGCACTGCATCGTGAGGAAGCGCATGACCGCGTCGTTGAACTGCAGGTCACGACGGATCGCGACGAGGCTCTGCGTGTCCGTCTTGAAATAGGTCAGCAGGAACGTGCCGCGCTGCTGGCCCCGCATCGGGTAGCCGAGCCGGCGCTCGTCCCAGCGCCGACTGCTCAGCACTTCGGCGCCGTGCTTGGTCATGACGGCGGCAACCGATTCCTTGACCGGCTCCCACCCCTGGCGCACCTCGCGATTGTCGAGGACGCACATGCATTCGTAGGTTCTTTCGCGTTGCAACTTCAGTCTCCCGGGCTCGTGCCCGCGTCGGGCTCCACATCAGCATCCCCACTGCCTGGCGGCTCGCTCGCGCGAGCCTCGCCGGAGGTGACGGTGCCGTTGTATTGCCCCATGAGGGTTTGGAGGTCGGCGCCACCGAGCCACGCGATCACGCAGTCTGCAGCCCGACCAAGAACAGGACCGAGAACCTCACGTTCCTCCGGGAGGAATGGAGCCAGGACGAAGTCGCGCCACTCAGCGGCGTGCAGTCCTTCGGACGCTCCGGCTGGCGGCTGTCCAGCGTCGCGCGACGCCAGTTCATCAGCCAGCCCACTAGCCAGATGTGGATCATCAGCCAGATGGGGAGCGAGCCCGATACCGAGACGGAGACGAGGAAACGCGTCCGTGCCCAGCATCTGCTGGATGGACTTGAGGCCGTTGTGGCCTCCTGCGCTCCCCGACGGCCGGATACGGATCCGGCCCAGCGGTAGGTTCAGGTCGTCGACGATGACAAAGAGCGAATCCGGCGACAGCTCCGCGTGCCGCAACAGCGGCGCGGCGATCTCACCGGACAGGTTCACGTAGGACTGCGGTTTGACCAGCACGAACGGGCGTTCGTCCTGCTCACCCTCGCAGACCTTCGCCTTCACCTTGCCCGAGAACCGCTTCGACCCGTCGGGTCCACGGCGCTCGAGGCGCGAGAAGGCGAGCCCCAGACGCTCTGCCACGAGGTCCAGCACCATGAACCCGACGTTGTGTCGGGTGTCGTCGTACTCGGCGCCGGGGTTGCCGATGCCGAGTGCGATGGATTGCCAGCCCATGGGGCAGATCGAGGGGGCGAAGAGCTTACGGGGCAGGGACCGAAAGACAAGCGTCGGCAGGGGCCCGATCGGCCCCTCCCTGCGGCGGGTCCGAGCGGGGTGCCGCGCGGGCCCCGGCCCTGCCGTTCACCGGGGATCAGGCGTCGCCGCCGCCCTCGCCGCCGGCGTCACCGCCCTCGGCCGGGGCCTCGCCGTCCGCCGCCTCACCCTCACCGGCCTCGTCGTCCTTCTTGCGGCCGCGCGGGCCGATGACGTGACAGATGGCCTGATCGGCGGGCGAGACCAGCTCGACGCCCTCGGGCAGGGCGACTTCGTTGGCGCGCAGGAAGTCGTCGATGTTGAGCTTGGTGACGTCGGCCTCGAGCTCGCTCGGGGCCTTGGACGGCAGGCTGCGCAGCTTGAGGATCACGCTGTCCTTGACCAGCGTGCCGCCCTTGCTGAGGCCGGCCGCGTGGCCGAGCAAAGACACCTCGACCTCGGTCTCGATCGGCTGGTCGAGATCGATGCGGACGAAGTCGGCGTGCAGCGGCCGGTCGTTCAGCGTGTGCCAGGCCACTTCCTTGAGGAACGCGGACTCGGTGCTGCCGTCGATGTCGATCTCGAACACCTTCTGGCGTGCCTTGACGTGCTGGTCGAGCTCCCACTCCGAGATCGCAATCGACACGTTGTCCTTGCCGGCGCCATAGAGCACCGCGGGCATCCAGCCCTCCTTGCGAATGTGAGCGAGCTGGTTGCGACCCCTCGCCGTGCGGCGTTCGGCCTTCATCGGGATGACTTTCATGACACTACCTCTGGTTCGTTGTATTCCCTGTCGATCGCGCCGCGTCAGCGCTCGCTCTCGAACAGAATGCTGATGCTCTCGCTGCGGTGGATGCGATCGATCGCGCGCGCGAGCAGCTGCGCGATCGAACAGACCTCGACCTTGTCGAGCTTGTCCGTGGGGATCGGCACCGAATCGGTGAAGAAGATCTTCTCCACCTGCGCCGAATTGAGCTTCTCGATCGCGTTGCCCGCGAGCACCGCGTGCGTCGCGACGATATAGACCGACCGCGCGCCCTTCTCCTTGACGATGCGGGACGCGTCGACGATCGAACCGCCGGTGCTGACCATGTCGTCGACGAGGATCACGTCGCGATCCTTGACGTCACCGATGATGTGCTCGATGACCGTCTTCTCGCCGCTGATGCGCCGCTTGTCGATGATCGCGAGGTCGCAGCCGAGCTCCTTCGCGTAGGCGCGCGCGAGCTTGGTGCCGCCGATGTCCGGCGACACGATCATCAGGTTGTGCGTCTTGAGCTGCCGCACGCGCTCGATGAGGACGGGCCGGGCGTAGAGGTGGTCGACGGGGATGTCGAAGAACCCCTGGATCTGGGCCGCGTGCAGGTCGATCGCGACGACGCGGTGATAACCGGCCGTCACGAGCAGGTTGGCGACGAGCTTGGCGTTGATCGGCACGCGCCCCTCGTCCTTGCGATCCTTCCGCGCGTAGCCGAAGTACGGGATCACCGCCGTGATCCGATCGGCCGAGGCCCGCCGCAGGCAGTCGGCGAACGACACGAGCTCGAACAGGTGCTCGTGCACCGGCGGACAGGTCGGCTGCACGACGAACACGTCGGCGCCACGCACGTCGCAGTCGACCTTGAGGTTGATCTCCCCGTCCGGGAAGCGCTCCAGCGTGCGGGCGCCGAGCGGTACCCCCATGTGGGAGCAGATGCCCTGCGCCAGCTCCTGGTGGGCCGTGCCCGCGAATACCCTGAGTCGTTCGCCCCGCATGTCAGCCGCCTCCCGCTCGCTGGTTCTTGCCGGCCGGCCGCTCGCGCTGCTTGAGCTTCCGCGCCGGCACCCCGACCCACACCTCGTTCGCACCGAGCTCGCTGCCCGGCTTGACGATCGCCCCGGCGCCCGTCATCGCGCCGTCCTGCATCGTGCTCGGCGCCACGAGGACACTGCCGCTGCCGACGAAGCAGTCGGCGCCGATCGTCGTCGGATGCTTGTTCACGCCGTCGTAGTTGGCCGTGATCGTGCCCGCGCCGATGTTGGTGCGCGGCCCGATCGTCGCATCCCCGAGGTAGGTCAGGTGACCCGCCTTGGCGCCATCACCGAGCGTCGCCTTCTTGGCCTCGACGAAGTTGCCGACCTTGCAGCCGTCGCCGACGACCGTGCCGCCGCGCAGGTGGGAGAACGGGCCGATCTCGCTGCCGCGGCCGATGCGGCACCCGGCGCTGATCACGGTGCACGGCAGGATCGTCGTGTCGGCGCCGATCTCGACGTCGTGATCGATCCACGTCGACCCCGGGTCGGTGATCAAGACACCGTTGCTCAAGTGGTGCTCGAGGATGCGTTCCTGCATCTGGATGCGCGCGATCGCGAGATCGGCGAGCGTGTTGACCCCCTGGATCTCGCCGATGTCCTCGACCTCGAGCGTCGGCACCTTGCCGTTCCCCGGCGCGCCCGCCGTGCGCAGCCACACGGGCGCGTCGGTGAGGTAGAGCTCGCCCTGCTCGTTGTCGGGCGTGAGCGTCGCGAGCGCGCTGCGCAGAGCCGCGGCATCGAAGCAGTAGATGCCGGCGTTGATCTCGTCGATCAGCAGCTCTTCGGCGCTGCAGTCGCGGTGCTCGCGGATGCCGGCGAACTCACCGTTCGCCTCGCGGAGGATGCGACCGTAGCCCTTCGGCTCGTCGACGAACCCGGTGAGGAGCGAGCACGGCGCGTCCTGTTCGGCGCGGATCCGCCGCAGCTCGGCGAGCGTCTCGGCGGTGATCAACGGACAGTCGCCGTAGGTCACGAGCACGTCGCCGTCGAAGTCCGCGAGCGCCTCCATCCCGACCGCGACCGCGTGACCGGTGCCGCGCGGCGTACCCTGGTCGACGAAGATCAGGTCGCCGTCCCCGAACATCCCCGCGAGCGAACGCCGCAGCTCGGCCTCGACCGCGTCCTTCTGATGGTGCACGACCGCGACGACGCGCCGCGGCTGCAGCGGCGCCACCGCGGACAGCGCGGTGGCCGCGAGCGATCGGCCGCACAACGGCAGCAACACCTTGGGCCGACTGACCTTGGTGCGCGTGCCGAGGCCGGCGGCCAGACAGATCACGGCCAGCGGACGGGACATCGGACGGGCGGGGAAGCGGGAGGGAAAAAGGGGCGGAGCATCATCCGGATCCGCCGCCGCGGGTCAAGGGGCCACCAGTCGTGATCCGTACGGTACCGGGTTCGAACTGCCGGGGAACCGGCGGCGAAGCCGCAGGCTCCCCGGCAGCTCGAACCGCGTACCGTACGCCGGGCGCGGTCGTTAGTACTGCTCGGTGTCGCAGTTGAGCAGGAACGGGCCGTCCACCGCGTCGAAGCCCACGCCCGTGAAGTTCAGCTGCAGGCCGGTGAGCAGCCCCGGCGGCAGGTTGTAGATCTTCGTCAGGTTGGGCGAGCCGGTGCCACCCGTGCCCGAGTAGGACACCCCGCCGAAGATGCCCGTGCCGTCCTCGATGATGATCGTGAGCGCCGACGCCGGGTCCGCGCAGAGGAAGCCGTAGCCGGGGATCGTGACGCCCGGCGCACCGGGGAAACCGACCATGATCACGTAGGGCACCTGCGGCGTCGGCGCCGTGGTGATGTTGGTCACGGTCAGGACCGACAGCGTGCCGGCCTGGATCATGTTGAGCTTGCGCGCGAACAGGCTGGCCGCGGCGGTGGTCTGCGAACCCGGGGTCGACGCGGTGACGGTGATGCCGCCGCCGCCCGTGCCGGCCGTGACCGTCGTCTGCGCGAACCCGTTGCTGTCCGCGATCACCGGGTTGGTCGTCGACAGCGAGCCGCTGCCCGTGAGGTTGAAGTTCACCGTGCCGCCGGCGAGCGGCTGGTTCATCGTGTCGAGCACCTGCACGCGGAACGGCTGCGCGAAGGTCTCACCGATCGTGGTGCGCTGCGACTCACCGCTGACCGAGACCACGCTGTTGGTCGGACCGAGCGGCCGGAAGCGTTCGAACGTGCCGCCGCTCGTCGAGCTGCCCGAACGCTGCGTGTAGTAGAGCGCACCGTCCGGACCCTGGCGCACGGCCGTGACGCGCGAGAAGCCGGTGGCCCACCACGCGCCGGGCTGCCCCGCGACCGGCGGCAGCGTCGACCACGTCGAACCGTTGAACTCGAGCGCGCGCATCTGCCCGGCGTAGTAGTCGTGGAAGAACGCGACGCCTTCGTAGCTCGGACCGAAATCGAACGTGCCACCCTGATTGCGGTAGCGCGGGCCGCCCATCACGGAGGCCCAGCCGCCGCCCTGGTTGACCGCCGCGATCGGCGGCACGAGGCCACCCGGCGCGCTGCCGCCGCAGCCGCTGAACGTGTTGTTGCCCTCGCGCCACGGCCAGCCGAAGTTGCGCAGCGGCAGCGGCCCGGTGACGGGGTAGACGTATTCGCTGTACTCCTCGACCGCGTTCTGCCCGACGTCGCCGATGTAGAGGCTGCCGGTGACCTGGTCGATCTCCATGCGGAACGGGTTGCGCAACCCGTAGGCGATCAAGAGCTGGCTGATGTCGTTATTGTTGCTCAGCGGATTGGTGCCCGGATCGAGCGTCGAGAACGACGGCGCGGTCAGACTGCCGCCCGCGGGCAGCGCCGAGAGATCCATGCGCAGCAGACAGCCGAGCTGCGACGACGTGTTCTGCGCGGTGCAGTTGTTGGCGTCGTCACCGATGCACATGTAGAGCATGCCGTCCGGACCGAAGCGCGCCGAGCCGCCGTTGTGGTTGAACGCGTTGTCGGGCACCGCCGCGAGGATCACGCGCCGGCTCGCCGTCGAGAACGACAGGTTGGTGCTCGCCGGGTTGCTCAGGTCACCCGTGCAGGTGAACCGGTCGAGGTGCATGAACGAGTCCTGCGTGCTCGAGTACCAGACGTAGATGTAGCCGTTGGTCGGGAAGTTCGGGTCCGGCTCGATGCTGAGCAGACCGCGCTCGCTGCCGGTCAGCACGTTCGCGACGTTGCCGACGGTCGAAACGGACGAGCCGCCGACCCAGAGCGTCACGCCGCCCGGCCGGTTGGCGATGAGCACGCGGCCGTCCGGCAGGAAGCAGAAGTCGTGCGGCGCCGTGAGGCCCGAGCTGACCATCGTCTCGTTCACGAAACCGGTCGGCAGGGTCTGGGCGTCGACGAACGCGCAGGGCAGCGAGGCGGCCAGGAGGGCCAGGGAGAACGATCGCGACATAGGTGGAATCCTCAGCGAGGGTGGGCCTGGAGCAACGTGACCGACGCGCCCGGCCAGGTGCGGAGCAGGCCAGGGATCCTACCGGCCGAAGCGGTGCTATGCGCGGGTCTCATCGGGGTTACGGCGCCGCGCTCGCCGGGCCGTAAAGCCCCCGGTCAAGCCGCCTGTCCGCGCTGGTCGATCCATGCCATGAGAGCATGGGCTGCATCGTCTTCGCCGACCCGGGCATCGCCCGCTTCCATCTGCACGACCGCCTCGGGCGCGAACTCGTGCAGCGTGGCCACCAGGTCGACGCGCTGTCGCTCGATCCCGTCGCCCATTCGTTCTGGCGCGCGCAGGTGCAGCCAGCGGTGCGGATGCGCAAGGCGACGACCCGCGGTCCGGACGCGCCCGTCACCGAACTCGCCGCGACCGAGTGCCGGCGCCGCGGCCTCGACCGCGACACCGCGCCCGGCCGGCGCACCATGGCGCGGCTCGAACGCGACCTGCAGGGCCTCTTCCCCGCGGTGCTCGAGTGGCTCACCGAGCAGCGCCCGCAGCTCGTGCTGCTGCACGGCGCCCGCACGGCAGAGCGCCGGCTGCTGCAGTTCGCGGCGCGCGAGCTCGGCATCACGACGTTATGGACCGGCGACGGTCTGCTGCCCGGCACGATGCAGCTCGACGCCCGCGGCCTCGACGCCGACAGCGCGGCGGCCGCGCGCGAGGCCTGGGAGTATCGCGACGAACCGCGCGACCCGCAGCTGCTCGCGGCGAGCCTCGCGCACACGCTGTCGGGCGCGCGCCCGTTCGGCCTCGCGCGCAGTGAGATCACGCCGCCGGCGTTGTCCGCCCGCCTGCTCGACGCCATCCGGGCGGCGCCGCAGGGCCTCGCCGCGATCCGCCATGCGCTCACCGGCTGGCGCCGCGCCAACGGCGTGACGCGTCCGCTCGTGCAGCACAACCTCGCGCTCGCGCGCCCCCACCACGTCGCCGTTCTGTTGCAGTCCGACACCGACGAACGCGTGCGGCTCGATGCCGCGCCGGTGCCGGCGCGCGACCTGGTGCAGGCCGCGATCCGCGCCGCGCGCGCCGTCGATCCGGGGCTGGGGATCGTGATCACCGCGCCGTCCGACGGTCTGCCGTCCGACCTGCTCGCCGAACTGCACCAGCCGCCCGAGGTCGAGGTCGTCGCCGCGCGCCACGCGCACACCGTCGCCGCGAGCGCGGCCGCGACGTTCTCGATCAACCACCCGGCCGCGACGACGAGCCTGCTGGCCGGCACACCGACGATCCACACGGGCCGCGCGCTGTTCGCGTTGCCTGGTGTCACGCATCGCGGCGCGCCCGCGGCGTTCCCCGAACTGCTGCAGCTGGCACTCACCGAGGACCCCGCGAGCACGCTGCGCGAACGCCTCCTCACGCACCTGATCCAGCAGCACCACGTCTGGTGCGACCCGGACGAACCGGATCACAACGGCCTCGGCGGCTTCGTGCGCGCCATCGAATCGCGACTCGCGGGCCCGGCCCCGACCGGCCTCGGCTCGAGCTACCGCCCCGGCCCGGCCTGGCCGCTGTCGGTGCGCGACGAGCCCTGAGCCAGCCCCAACGCCTCCAGGCCTGGCCCCTGTCGCAGCGGAACGCGCTCCCCCCGACCGTCAGTCGGGTAACCAGGCGCTCAAGACCGGCACGACGCCGTACTGCTCGAAGTGCCGATCGAACGCAAACGCTGCATCGACCCCGAGCCGATTCATGAGCACGAAGCTCGAACAGTCGGTGAAGCTCCACCCCTTGTCCGAGAACCGCTGAAAGAGCGCCCAACTCGCCATGAACTCCGCCCGACCGACGTGCTCGACGAACACGTACTCGGGGTCCAACAAGAACGCACCCGCTTCGGCGACCCGATCCGCGGCGCCACGGGCTCTCAAGAGGGTGAACAACTCGTCGAGCACGAAGCTCGAGGTCGCGAGAACGCGCCCTCGGATTCGCTCGTGCTGTCCGCACGCCCGTTCGTGGTTGTGATCTTCTGGCACCAGCAGCGCAAACCAGGCGCTCGTGTCGACGAAGATCACGACCGGTCCGGTCCGTAGAGCACGGCATCGTGATCGCTGCTGCCAGCCAATCCGTCGTTCGGTGGCTGGGTCGGCGGCAGCGACCGGATCTGCTCGATGAGCGCATCGAGTCCGGCGTGCTGCCGCTCGGCCAGAGCCGCGTCGCGCTGCGGCAACGGGGCCGCGAAGAACCGCCGGAGGGCCTCGCGAATGACCTCGCTCGACGAGGCGTACAGGCCGCCGTCGACCGTCGAACGGACTGCCCGCGCGAGTTCGGTCGGCAAGGACACGTTCATCCCGACGGTCTTGCCGCCGCGTTCCTTCGAGTCGGCCATGGTCCGAAGTATAGCATGGATGTCAATAATTGGCATTTTCAGGCATTCCTTGTTCTAGGCAGCTCGATTGACGGGTTCAGGACAAGCCCCGAGAACGCCGATACCACGGACGATGCAGACCCGACGCCCCCTCCGCCTCGGCACGCGCGCCCGGCTCCTGATGCGCGGCCTGCGCTACCACGCGCTGCTGCCCTACGTGTCGGTCGACGGCTGGCTCACGGTCGATGAGGCGATCACCCTCTATGAGTGCAGCAAGTCACTGCAGGACGGTGCGGTCGCAGTCGAGATCGGCAGCTGGCAGGGCAAGAGCAGCATCTGCATCGCGCGCGGGCTCGAGGGCAAGACGGACGCGCGGCTGATCTGCATCGATCCGTTCGACGCGTCGGGCGACGCCGAGAGTCTCGCCGACTACCACGGCCGCCAGGGTCGCATCGATGGTCCGCTGCGCAGCTCGTTCGAGGGCAACCTGCAGGCGGCCGGGCTGCGCGATGTGATCGAAGTGCGCGCGGGTCTGAGTCACGACGTCGCGACGGACTTCGAGGGCGACATCGACCTGCTCTTCCTCGACGGCGATCACGCCTACGAGTCCGTGCTGCGCGACTACCGCGACTGGGCGCCGCGCCTCAAGCCCGGCGGCCTGCTGCTCATGCATGACGTGGTGCACGCGGTGCACGACGGGCCGCGTCGCGTCGTCGACGAGGAGATCGCGGGCGAACCGTTCTGGACCAACAAGCGCTACGTGGACAGCTTGTTCGTGGCGCAGAAGCAGGCGTAGCGGGACGCCTGCGGGAGCCAGCGCTACCGAACGGCGCTCACTCGCGGCCGAAGCCGTCGAGTCGATCCGGGTTCGAGCTCAGATCGCGAGGCGTGTTTGCGACCGCGCCGATCACGCCTGACGCCTGCGCGAGTTCGAAACAGTCGCGCTCACCGTGTTCACGGCTCGGGCCGGTCTCGAGTCGAGCCCGGCGGAGGAGCTCACGCAGCAGGCCGTCCACGGTCGCCCCACGCTCCTGCGCCAGGGCTTCGAGTTGCTGTCGTAGGTCCGCCGCGATCGGCTCGTGCATGCCTGACACGGTACCACGGCAATCGGCCAGCGACCAAGGCAGCGGGGATTGCTCGAATGCGCGACCTGCCGCATGCTTGCCAGTGTGCTGCGCGTTCTGAATTGGGGTTGTGCGATCGTCGTCACGGCGATGCCGTTGGCCGCGCAGGTCGCTTGGACACCAGCGCCACCGCCGAGCATAGGCGGCAACTTCGTGTACGACTCAGCCCGGGATCGGTTGATCGCGCACCGACCCGGATCCCTCGAGGAGTTCGACGGGACCAGCTGGCAGCCTCGACCGCCTCTCATCCCGTCCTCATACGCATCGACGGTGCCGGTCTTCGACTCTACCCGCTCAGTGACCGTACTGTTCATCTCAACAACGAACGGGCCGGAAGCCTGGGAATGGGACGGGACCTCGTGGGCGTTTGCTGGACCAGGTCCGACGAGCGCCGATCCTGCCGTCTTCCATGTAACGCTCGGCAGCATAGTTTCGGTCGGCGCGGTCACCGGTGGCTTCGACGTGTTCGAATGGAACGCCGGAAACGAGACGATTCATTCGTCGGCGAATCGCCCCCCCAATCGGCGCTTACAGAGCCTGAACCTCTATCGCTATGGCCCCATCGCATATGATACGCGGCGCGACAAGCTGGTCATGTTCGGTCGGTATGAACACCACCCGCCCCCTCTCAACTCCTTGATCCAGGCAGAAGCGGTGACCTGGGAGTGGGACCCGATCAACGGCTGGGTCGACATGGGCAACTCGGGACCGATGCTCGGCTCAACGATGGTGTGGTTCGATGCCCACCGCGGCCGCGTGATGCGGCACGACCACAACGCGCACGGCTCCGTGATCGAAGCCTACATGTACGACGGCAACGGCGGCTGGGACCAAATCGGGGTTCAGGGCACGGGCTACCTCGCCACATGGAACGGCGCCTACGACAGCCGCCGGAATCGCCGCTACGGCTACACCCCCGGTGCTGGGCTCAGCTCCTGGTCCTACCTCGCGGACGTCCATCCCGCGACCTACCAACCGCACGCGGCCGGTTGCACCGGCCCCAACCCCCTCACGCTCGAGCTCAGCGAGCCGTGGACCCGCGCCTGGCTCGACGGAACGATGGCCGTCGACATCGCCGGGCTGCCGCTCGGCGTCGGCATCCTCGCGATGGGCTTCGACGATCAGACGTTCGCGGGCCAGCCGTTGCCGCAGTCACTGCAGCCGATCGGCATGCCGCAGTGCACGCTGAACATCGCCCCCGCGGCGTCGGTGTTCGGCACGCCGTCGGGCAACGGACGCGCCACCGTCCAGTTCGCGATCCCGAACTCGATCGGCCTGCTCGGCGTCCAGTTCTTCCATCAGGCGTTCGGCCCAGCACCCGCGGCCAACCCGCTCGGCATGCTCGCGAGCCCGTCGATGGTGGGCACGGTCGGCAAGTTCTGACCGAGGTTGCCCGCGAAGCGGGCAAACTCGGTCAGGACCTCGCCGCGCGCCTTCGGGGCGCCTCTTCGGTTCTGACCAAGGGCCGCGGCGCGACCCGCCCATCGAGGTTTTTGTGGGATGAGCCAGCGGTTCGACGCCGGTTGGTGCACTCCTATCGATGACACCGGAGCAATACGCGAATCGGCGCGTTCCGCAGCGGGCGCGAGGGTCGACGGGCTGTGCCTCCTACCGCGACGAGCTCGTGGACCAGGTCGATCCATGGCGTTCAACGTGACGAGCGCTCGAGCCGCTCACTCGCCTGACCGATATACCATTATCTGGTATACTGGCCAGAACAGCTGCAAGGAGGCTCCCGTGTCCAAGAACACATCCTTCATCCTCGGAGACCACTTCGACACCTTCGTGGCTTCGTTGATCAAGACCGGCCGCTACGCCAACGCGACAGACGCCATCCGTTCGGGCCTACGCCTGCTCGAGGAACACGAGCAGAAGGTTGAGGCGCTCCGCAACGCCCTGATCGAGGGCGAAGAGAGCGGCATCGCCGGCCCGCTCGATATGGACAAGATCAAGAGAGAGGCGCGCGCTGAAGCTGGCCTCGAACCTTGATGCGGTCGCTGGTCATCAGCGAGCGCGCCGAGGCCGACCTTCGGGAGATCTGGCGGTGGAGCTGCGGCCGCTTTGGCGAAGCGCAGGCCGACCTCTATCTCGACCAGATCGATGCCGGGCTTCGAGAATGTGGCATGGCGCCAGAGCGAGGGCAGGACCACGAATCGATCCGCGAGGGCTACCGGTCGAAGCTCATCCGCAAGCATGTTGCGTTCTATACCTTCGACGACACTGAGGTCGTTGTTCAGCGAGTGCTGCACGGGAGTATGGACCCTGAACGGCACGTCTGAGAGACGCAGGGCCGCGAACGGAACTGACGACCCTCGGGGCCTGGGAAGCGTCGCGCGGTCGGAAATCGGCAGCAGCTGACCAGCGGCTAGATCGTCGCCGGTGCCGGCCACCTTGGTCGGAGCCAGCGGAGAGCCAAGTCTCTTCCAGAACGACGATGATGAGCCTGCGTTTTGACGCCGGTTGGTGCACTCCTATCGATGACATCGGAACATCAACCGGGCAGGCCAACACCTCGCCTCATCGGGCGCCGCCAGACCACACAAATTGACAATTCTATGGGTCCACTCTATCTTGCATGGCCGATGACGACCCAGCGGCCACCCATGAAGCGAATCACCATCGAAGTGACCGAGCAGCAGAGCCACCGACTCAAGGCCCTCGCGGCGCTGCAGGGCAAGAGCATCAAGGAGTTCGTACTAGCGAGCACGATCGGCACCGAGGCCGGCGAGGCGCTTGCCGAGCTCGAAACGCTGCTGCGGGAACGTGCGGCCCAAGTCGATGCTGGCGAGGTGAGCGACCGGTCCGTCGAGGCCATCTTCGCCGACGCGGCCGAGAAGCGCTCCGCCGGCCCCGATGCATGAGTACGAACTCGCCGCGGGCGCCGAAGACGATCTCGAAAGCATTGCGGACTACACAACCGCACGATGGGGTGCCGGGCAATCCAGGCGCTACGCGCCGTCCTTGGCCGGGCACTTCGACGCCCTGGCCAACGGCGAAGCCCGGACGAAGACAGCGTTCGAAGACTGGCCACAACTGCGCGCCTCGCGATGCGAGCACCACGTCGTGTTCTCGGTCCGTCGAGGGCGCCGCAAGCTGACGATCCTCGCGGTGCTTCACGAGAACATGGATCTGCTGACCCGTCTGCGAGAGCGGCTCGATCCCGGACCGAGTTGAACTGGGGCCGAGTTGACCTGGGCCCTGTTGAGCTGGGCCCTGTTGAGCTGGGCCGAGTTGAACAGGGGCCGGGCTGAAGCGAGCCGCGTCCGAGAACGGGCACCACGCCCCCTCAACTCCCCGACAACGCCGCCGGCTCCCGCAGCAACGCCACCTGGCGCCAGAACTGCCCCAGCCGGCGGTCCACGAGCAGCGTCACGAGCATGCCGAGCCGCACGGGCCACGTCGGTCGTTCGGCCTGCGTCAGCCAGCGGCGCGCGAGCCACACGCGCCACGCGGGATAGAGCGCCGGGTGGTTGCTCACGATCGTCGCGCGCAGCTGCAGCGCGGCGCGATCCGCGCTGCTGAGCATCGTCGCGCCATGCCGCCGGTAGCAGAACAGCTCTTCGGCGACGTGGGTGAAGCGCGCGCCGCGCTCGAGCGCGCCGAGCCAGAAGTCCCAGTCCTCGTAGCCCGCGTGCATGTTGTTGCCGTAGCCGCCGACCCGGTCGTAGAGGCTGCGGCGGAACATGCTCGAGTAGACGAGACAGTTGCCCGCGAGCAGCCGCCGGCGCGTGACGGGCAGCGTGACGAGCGCGCGATCCTCGTCGCCGAACGTGCGACCCAGCGGCGTCGCGACGTCCGCGTTCTCGGCGCGCAAGGCGGTGACGAGGCGTTCGACGGCTTCGGGAACGAGCCGGTCGTCAGCGTCGAGCGGCAGCACGAACTCGCTGCTCGTCGCGCGGATGCCGGTGTTGCGCGCGGCCGCGAGGCCCTGGTTGGGCTGATGCACGTAATCGATGCGCGCGTCCGGGTGCTCCGCGATCAGTTGCTCGGCGACCGCCCGGGTCTCGTCCGGGCTGCCGTCGTCGACGATGACGATGCGGACGTTCTCCCAGGTCTGCTGGACAGCGCTCCGCACCGCGTCCGGCAGCACGTGGGCATACCGGTAGCACGGGATCACGATCGCGACCTCGGGCTGCGCCGGAGCGGGTGGCATCTTCCCCTGTCATCGGCCAGTTCGAGCCCCGGCCTTAGCAGGCGGTCACGCTTTATCGGCACCGGCGCCCGGCGTAGCCTCGCGTCGTCGTGGCCCCTTCTCCGATCCTGTTCTGCAGCCACGTCGTCGACTGGGGTGGCGCCGAGCGGGTGCTCGCGGACCTGCTCGCGACGCTGGACCGCGAGCGCTTCGCGCCGCATCTGCTCGTGCCGGGCGACGGGCCGCTGACGGAACGGGCACGGGAACTCGAGGTCCCGATCGAGACGATCCCGATCGGCGGCGGCGGCCCGGTGCGGAAGCTCCTGAGCCTGCTGCCCGCCGCGCGCGCGATCCGCCGCGTCGCCGAGCGCACCGGCAGCGACGTCTGCTACGCCAACTCGATGATCGCGGGCTACGCGGGCGTGCTCGCGCAGCGCGAACGACCGCACCGGCTGCGCGCGGTGTGGCACGTTCACATCGTTTCGGACTCCGCGATCGTGCGGCGCGCGCAGCGGCGGGCCCGCGCCGTGATCACGCCGTCCCGCGAAGCCGCCGCGGCGCTGCGGCGCGACGATGCGGACGTGATCGAGAACGGCGTGCCGGACGCGTTCTTCACTGCTGGCACGGAGCCCGAGCACGCGACGCGACTGCGGCGGGAGCTCGGCCTCGCGGCACTCGAAACCGGGGGCGACGGCAACCCCACCCCGCTCGTCGCGATCGTCGGCCGCATCGACCCCCACAAGGGCCACGACGTGCTGCTGCGCGCGTGCGCGGCGATCGAGCCGCGGCCGCACGTGCTCATCGTCGGGACCGAGGCGTTCGCCGACTCGCAGGCGCGCATCCGCGGACATACCGACACGCTCCAACAACTCGCGAACACGCTCGGCATCGCGGACCGCACCCACTTCCTCGGCCACCGCGACGACGTGCCTGCGGTGCTCGCCGGCGTCGACGTCGTCGTCGTGCCGAGCACGGCCGCGGAGTCGGCCCCGCGCAGCATCGCCGAGGCCCAGGCGGCCGGGCGCGCGGTCGTGGCGAGCCGGATCGGCGGCACGCCGGAGATGATCCGCGACGGGATCACCGGGCTGCTCGTTCCGCCCGGGAACGTGAACGCGCTGCGCGACGGCATCCGGGGCCTGCTGCAGGATGCGGCGGAGCGCAGCGCCCTCGGCCTCGCGGGGCGAGAACAGGCGCGGGAGTGCTATTCGCTCCCGCGGTTCGCGGCGCGCGTCAGTGACGTGCTCGAGCGCGTGCGCGCAGCGGACTGAACGGCCGGCGGCCCGCGGGCGGGCCGGCCGGCGGCGGGCGGACTACTCGGCCTGCGCCATCGCCGGCTTCAGGTTGCTCTTGGCGACGGGCTTGTTGCGGGGCTTGCGCTGCGACATCAGCTCGCGCGTCAACGTCTCCTCGAGCTCCTTGTCGCCGTCCTCGGCGGTCTTTGCGAGCTTGGCCTCGAGTTCGCCGGCGGCGGCCGTCGACGTGCAGGTCATGCGCTCGGCCTGGGTGTTCGCATCGTAGTGGCGGGCGCCGGGCTGGACCGCGACGAGGCGGACCCCGTCGTTGGTCGTGACCGTCGCGCCGTCCGCGACCTCGAGCCAGCTGCCGCGGGCGATCACGGCATCCCGTTCGCTCCAACGATCGCGGGCCTGGGGCTCGATCGGACGATCGTCGTCGAGCAGGTAGGTCGGCGTGACGTCGTAGTGCTTGCAGAGCGCGAGCAGCATCGTGAGCGTGGGCAGCGAACGGCCCTGCTCGAGGTGCGACATCG
The DNA here is from genome assembly GCA_965228735.1 of Planctomycetota bacterium. Lineage (GTDB taxonomy): Bacteria > Planctomycetota > UBA1135 > UBA1135 > UBA2386 > JAGQRA01. The sequence goes on along the minus strand of OZ245838.1, from coordinate 6,215,632 downwards.
TGGCAGGACGCACGCCGAGGGTCTTGGCCGTGACGCCCTGGGCTTCACGCTTGATGCGGGTACGGAGGTAGAACAGCTTGAGATGCAGGCGCCGCATGGGAGGCAATTCGAGTCGAGAGGTACGGATCGGGGGAATGGGAGTCAGACCGTGTCCGGATGCCCGTCGCGATCTGCGAAAGGCTAGCACGTTCCAGAGAAAGAGGTCGGGATCGGGCTGATTCGATGTCAGAATCGGCCTTGCGACCGGCCTTGTGATTTGGACGACCGGAAACGGTTTTTGGCGAGTTCGGCGAGCAGAGAGTGGCGCTCGAGGGGCTCGGATCGACGATCTACGACCGTCGATCCCCGCCCTCCAGTGCCAGTCCGATAGGCCATGGACTCGGCCCACCGAACATCCAATGACACCTACCTCCGAGAGCATCGAAGTTACGCTGGCAGAGGGAGCCGGTGGAGCGGAATCCGATCTGGCCAGCCAGTTCGGGATCCGTTCGGCTCCGCGGGACCCCGATTCGTGGCAGTTCGTCGGCCGCGGGTCCGCGCTCGCCCTCGTTACACCGCTGACGCAAGGTCCGATGAGAGCGGAGGTTCGCGATCCGGCCGGGACGCTGGTCCGGCGCCTGCGGAGCGTCCGACCGAGCGATCCGCTCGGCCGCGCGGCGGGGCTCGGTGGGCGGAAAAAAACCGCGCGGATCGTCGACGCGACCGCCGGCCTGGCCCGCGACGCGATGACCCTCGCGGTGCTCGGGGCCCAGGTCACCGCGATCGAGCGCGTGCCCGCGCTCGCCCTGCTCGCAGCGCTCCGAGTCGGCGAGGCCGGGCTCGACGGGCGGCTCCGGGTGTGCCTCGGGGACGCCCGAGAACGGCTCACCGCATTGGCCGTGGGACCCGTCGAAGAACGACCCGACGTGGTCTACCTCGACCCGATGTTCTGGGGGGAGGAGGCCGACAAGCGGGCACAGGTGAAGAAGGACATGCAGATCTGCCGCCTGCTCGCCGGGCCAGCCGAGGACGAACACGGGTTGTTCGACGTGGCCAGCAAGGCGGCGACCGATCGGGTCGTCGTCAAACGCCACCCCGACCTGCCGCCGCTCGCGCCCGACCCGGCCCATTCGGTGACCGGCGAGCGCGTGCGCTTCGACGTCTACCTCGTTTCGCCGCCGCCGCCGTCGCCGCCTGCGACCGGCCGATAGCCGAGCGCGGTGAACGCGCCGCGTTCGAGCTCGCGATCCGGCGGCCGCCCGACCCGCGAACGGATCGGCTCGACCTCGGCCGGGCCGCGCATGCCGCTGAGCACGAGCGGGCCGTCGCCGTTCCAGAGCGCGAGGATCGCGGGCAACGCTGTGCGGAGCTCCTGCCCGTTGAGGTTGGCGATCACGCACGCCGCCGGCGCCAGGACCTCGGGGCCGCCGACCGTGAGCGTCGCGTTCGGCAGCAGCTCGCGGGCGGCCCCCATCGCGACCGGGTCGATGTCGCAGCCGGCGAGCGCCGGACAACCGCGCGCTGCGGCGTAGGCGAGCAGGATGCCGGAGCCCGTGCCGACGTCCGCGCAGGTGCTCGAACCGCACCACAGCTCGTGCAGCAGCAGGAGTGCTGCCTGGGTACTGTCGTGCTCGCCGCTGCCGAACGCGTTGCGGCGCGGCACGACGAGCTCGACGCCGCGGAACTCAGCGGGCGAGAACGGCGATTCGACCCACGGCGGTCGCACGACGAGGTCGGGCGCGAGCACGATCGCGCGATCGTTCTCGAGGCCGGTGACGACGACATCCGGATCCGGCATCGCGGCCGCGGTGACCGTGACGCCGAGATCTGCTGGCAGCGGCGGGAGCGGCCCCGCGACGTAGACCGTGACTTCGTTGGGCGATTCCTCGACCACGGCGCTCGATGACGCCGGCGAGACCCCTTCGTCGACGCCGCGCACGTCGGCGTGGACGTGCAGTCGATCGAGTGCTGTGCGGAGTGCTGTGGGCGAACCCGCCAGCCGCCAGGCCGAAACCGCCGGCCCGGTCACGAACCGTTCGCGCCGAGCGCGCTGAGCTTCGCGAGGATCTCCTCGGGCTCGACCATGCGACCGATCGCATCGTAGCCCTCGGCGAGATGGCCGACGACGGGGCCGAGGAACTCCACCGACCGCGCCCGCAGCCGCTCGACGTTTTGCTGCACCGCGGGCGCCTGCCACATCGCGTCGTTCATCGCGGGGCAGAGCACGAGCGGACAGCGGCACGTCATCGCGAGCAGCGCCACGGGGTCGCCGGCACCACCCATCGCGAGCGTCGCGAGCAGATCGGCCGTCGCCGGGGCGATGAGATAGACGTCGGCCCACGCCGCGGCGTCGATGTGCGGCACCGAGCCGTCGGGATCGGTCTGCGTCGACGACAGGATCGGCGGCCGGCCGGTCAGGCCGGCGAACGTGACGGGCCCGATGAACTGCGTCGCCGCCGCGCTCATCGCGACGCGCACCTCGTCGCCGCGCTGCACGAGCCGACTCGCGACCCAGGCCATCTTGTACGCGGCGATGCCGCCGCCGACGCCGAGCAGGACGTTCATCTACCCCGCCTCCATCTACCTCGCCTCGGCCGGCGTGATCAGTTCGGTGACGCGCCGGATCGTCGCCTCGAGGTCGTCGTTGACGATCGTGTGGTCGTAGAGCGGGCGATCGTTCACCGATCCGCGCGCGGCCTCGATCTCGGCCACGGCGATCGCGACGCGCTGCTCGATCTCGGTCTCGGCGTTGGTCGCCCGCGCCACGAGGCGGCGGCGCAGCTCATCGATGCTCGGCGGCGCGATGAACACGTAGAGCCCGTCGACCGCACCCTCGCGCAGCTGCCGGGTGCCCGCGACCTCGATCTCGAGCAGGTACACCTTGCCGCGCGCGAGCGCATCCGTCATCGGCGCGCGCAGCGTGCCGTAGAGCCGGCCGTTGTAGTCGGCCCATTCGAGGAACTCACCGCGGCCGACCCGCGCCTCGAAGTCCGCCTTCGCGAGGAAGTGATAGTCGACGCCGTTCTGCTCACCGGGCCGCGGCGCGCGCGTCGTCGCCGAGATCGAGAACTCGACCCCCGGCAGCTGCTTGAGCGCCCGACAGACGGACGTCTTGCCGGCCCCCGACGGGCCCGAGATCACGACCAGCTTGCCTGGGCCATTCGTCATGGAACGGGGAGAAATGCGGACCTACTCGAGGTTGGCGACCTGCTCCTTGAGCCGGTCGATGCTCGACTTCATGCCGACGACTGTATGGGAAAGCTCGGTGTCGGGCGACTTGGAGCCCAGCGTGTTGGTCTCGCGCAGCAGCTCCTGGAGCAGGAACTCGAGGCGGCGACCGACTGGCGCGCCGGGCTTCGCTGCCGCACCGCCGCTCCCGCCGCCCGCCGCGCCGCTGCCGCCATCGCCGCCGTCCAAGATCGCGCGGAACTCGGCGAGGTGCGCGCGCAGGCGCTGGAACTCCTCGGCGACGTCGACGCGGTCGGCGTGGATCGCGACCTCGCGCACGAGATCGACGGCCGGCACGCCGCCCTCGACGTGCTGCTGCACGAACTCCTGCACCCGCGCGAGCAGGCGATCGCGATAGTGGGCCACGAGCTGCGGCGAGCGCTGCTCGGCCGCGTGCAGTCCGTTCTCGAACTCGGCGAGCTCCGCGCGCATCGCCGTCGCGGTGCCGTCGCCCTCGGCGGCGCGGCAACGCTGCAGTTCGTCGAGCGCGGTCTTCAACAGGGCTTCGACCTGCGGCGGCAGCGGACGCGAGGTCGACGGTTCTTTGTGCCCGCCCGTCGGCGCGGCCCACGCGAGCACGTCGGCGAGGGTCGGACCCGGCAGGCCCGCGGCTTTCGCGGCTTCGGTCAGCTCCCTCGCCGCGCGCTGCACCGCGTCACGGTCGAGGCCGGCCGTCGCGCCGGCGACGTGCTCGACCACGATGATCGCGGTGCCGCGCGACAGGCGGGCCCGCACGGCCTGCTCGATGGCGGCCTCGAAGCCGGCACAGACCGGCGAGAGCCGCAGTTTGATCGCGAGCGAGCGGCCGTTGACCGTGCGCACCTCGATGCGCAGCTCGCCGATCTCGGTCGGGCCCGCGGCCAGACCGACGCCGGTCATGCTCGCCGGCATGGCCGGTTACGCGGCGTTCCAGGTCGACGAGATCAGGATCGCGGAGCCGCAGAAGATCGCGGCGATCAGGAACGTGAAGCGGCTGATGCCGCCGCTCTTCACGCCGAAGGTCTCGGCCCCGGTGCCGCCGAACGCCTCGGCGAGTCCGCCACCCTTCGACTCCTGCAGCAGGACGATGATGACGAGCAGAACGGCAGAGGCGAAGAAGGCCAGCCAGCCAGCGTAGTACAGAAAAACGGCCATGGGTCGGGTCGGATGATAGCGCGGTCGAGCGCGCTCAGCGATCGTATTCGATGATGGGGAGGAACGTATCGGCGGCCATGCTGGCCCCGCCGACGAGCAGGCCGTCGACCTCGTCGATGGCCATGAGCTCCTTGGCATTGGTCGGCTTCACGCTGCCGCCGTAGAGGATCCGCACCGTGGCGGCCTCCTCGCCGACCCGCTGGGTCATCCACTTGCGGATCGTGCGGTGCGCCGCCTCGACCTGCTCGGCCGTCGCGGTCTCGCCCGTGCCGATCGCCCAGACCGGCTCGTAGGCGATCGTGAGCCGGTGGGCATCCACGGCCTTGACCTGCTCGAAGCCCGCGTCGAGCTGCTTCTTGATCACGCGGTCCGTGCGATTGGCCTTGCGCTCGTCGATCGTCTCGCCGACGCAGTAGATCGGCAGCAGGTCGCTGTCGAGCGCGGCGCGCACCTTGCGCCCCATCCAGTCGTTGGGCTCCTTGAACACGTAGCGGCGCTCGCTGTGGCCGACCAGCACGCGATCGGCGCCGACCTCGCGCAGCATGCGCGGTGCGAGCTCGCCGGTGTAGGCGCCGTTCTGTTCGTACCACATGTTCTGCCCGCCGATCCCGAGCGGCGAACCCTGCGCGACGGCCGCGACGTCCGCGAGGTAGATCGCGGGCGCGAAGAACGCGACCTCGCGATCACCGCCGTCGCCGAGCCGCCCCTTGATCGTCTTGATCAGGTCGAGCGACCGCGCGCGGTCGAGGTTCATCTTCCAGTTGCCGGCGATGTACGGCTTGCGAGAACGATTCGTCACGGCGCGATGACCTCGTCGTCGAGAGGGCGCGACGTCGCCCGGTCCCTGCTCAGGGCCCGCACCCAACGTCGCTGTAGTAGTGGCGCGAGGCGCCGCAGTTCGACCAGCAGATCGGCGAACTCGGCGGGTCGCATCGCCTGCGGACCGTCGCTGAGCGCGGCCGCGGGATCGGCGTGCACCTCGATCATCAGGCCATCCGCACCGGCGGCGAGCGCGGCCCTGGCCATCGGCGCGACGAGTTCGGCGCGCCCCGTGCCGTGGCTCGGGTCGACGATGATCGGCAGGTCGGTGAGCGCGCGCAGCGCGGGCACCGCCGCGAGATCGAGCAGATAGCGCGTTGCCGGGTCGAAAGAGCGCACACCGCGTTCGCAGAGCACGACGCGATCGTTGCCCTCGCGGCGGATGTAGTCGCTGGCGAGCACGAGCTCCTCGAGCGTCGCGGCCGCACCGCGCTTCAGCAGCACGGGCAACCCGGACCTGCCGACCTCGCGCAGCAGCGGCGTGTTCTGCATGTTGCGGCTGCCGACCTGCAGCATGGCCGCGTGCCGAGCGACGAGCTCGACGTCGCGCGGGTCGAGCACCTCGGTCACGACCGGCAGACCCGTCGCTCGCGACGCTTCCGCGAGCAGCTCGAGCCCTTCGCGCCCGAGGCCCTGGAACGACTCCGGCGAGGTCCGCGGCTTGAACGCGCCGCCCCGCAGCAGCGCCGCACCCGCGCCGGCGACCGCGGTGGCCACCGTCATGAGCTGCGAGCGCGACTCGACGGCGCACGGCCCGCCGATCACGGCGAACGAGTCGCCCCCGAGCTCGACGGCAGGCCGGTCGGCCCGGCTGCGGTCACCCGATTGGCGTTCGCCGTGGCCGGACTCCGGCTGATCGATGTGGACGGTTTGACGCAAAGCGAGCGGAACGGACGTCTCCAGAACGGTCCTCGGTCCGGGTCCGGGGCCCGGGCGGAGCCGGGGGACAATAAGACGAACCGCTGGCCCGGCAACGAATTCCGAGCGATTCAGCGGCTCGGAAACGGCCGCGGCCGGCCGCCGCCGGATCCGCCGCCCGTCCGTCGCGCCAGCCCGCCCGGTTCATGCGGGCTCGGCGCGTGACGGCAACCGCGATTCGACGTCTGTCGTAGAGTGGTCGCTGCGGCCAACCCGTCGCGCGGCCCGGTCCCGGCTGCGAGTCGGTCCACCGAGCCCCGGCCAGCCAACTCGAGCACCGAGACGAGTCGCCATGATCCGATCGTTCCGAATCGCACTCCTCCACCTGGGCCTCGTCGCGGTCGCCGGCTCGACCGCGTCGCTGGCGGCGCAGCAGACCCTGGTCGTCGGAGCGGGCGGCACGTTCCCGACGATCGCGGCGGCGATCACGGCCGCGAGCCCCGGGGACACGGTGCTCGTGAACGGCGGCTCCTGGACCGAGAACCTGACGATCGACAAGGGCATCGCGCTCATCGGCCGCTCTGCCCGGCTCGAGCAGGGTGTGTTGCTGCAGCCCCTGCGGATCCGCGACGTCCCGCTCGGCGAGTCGGTCACGGTCGCGGGGTTCACGCCGCAATCGGGCTCGTTCGCCCTCGACCGCCAGGTCGAAGTGCTCGACTGCGCCGGCGCCGTGCACCTGCACGACCTCGGCCAATCGGGGCTGCGCATCTGGCGGCTCACGGCGCGCAACTCGGCGCAGGTCCACGTCTCGAGTTCGATCTTCCGCACGGCGCTGCTCGAGAACTGCAACACGACGATCGAGAGCTGCGTGTTCGACCCCGAGTCGTTCTGGTCGCTCACGGTTCGCGGCGGCCGCGCGGCCGTGGTCGGCTCATCGTTGCGGGGCGGCGTCAGCGTTCTCGCGAGCAACGCGATCTCGCTGACGCACGGCGAGCTCGCGATCGCGGACAGCACGGTTCGCGCGACCGGCCAGAACAACCCGGCGATCGCGACGATCGGCGGCGCGGTGCTCGTCGACCCGAGCGCCGTCCTGCAGCCGACCGGCGCCGCCCCGGCCGTCAGCGGCACGGCGACCGTCGTGCCGTTCGAGTTCGGGTTCCAGCGCGCCCGCACGGACGGCACGACCCTGACGATGGTCGCGGCCGGCCCGGCCGGGGCGCCGTTCCTCACCTTGATCGGCCTGCCGGCGCCGCTGCAGCCGACGAACGCCGGCTGGGCGTGGCTCGACCCCACGGCCACCGCAGTCGTCGCGGCCGGCACGTTCCCGGCGACCGGCACGCACACGAGCACGCTGCTGCACCCGAGCCTGCCGCCCGGCACGACCGCGGTGCTGCAGACCGCGCTGCTCGGCAGCGCGGGCGTGTCGCTCTCGACCCCCGCCGTCGCCGTCGCACCGTAGCGCGCTCGGGCGCGTCAGTCCTCGTTCTGCAGCCCGGCCAGCATCGCGAGCGCCGCGAACGCGCTCGACGAGTTGACCATGTAGCTGATGCCGAGGAAGTCGCAGTACGTGCCGTCCGCGCGCTGCGTCTCGATGAGCTTGTCGCGCAGCTGCTCGCGGAACGCCTCGCGTTCGCCTGCCGGCAGCAGCTCGATCGCGAGCGCCGCGTAGTAGTGGCCGAAGTAGAAGAAGTAGCCCGCGTTGGCGTAGTAGGCCTCGTGCGGGTACGGCCGCATGCGCGCGACGGCGAGGAAGCGGTGGTGCTCGAAGAACTGCTCGAGGCCGGTGCGAATCATCGCGTCCGTGACGCGTTCGTCGCCGACGGTGCGCAGCGCCCAGTTGTAGACCTGGATGCGGCCGAGGCTGCCCTTGACGTCGTTGATGTGCTCGCCGCCGTTGATGCGCGGCACGGGCGTGAGGTCGTACGACACCGCGCCGTTGGGCAACCGACACTTGCGCAGGTAGTTCATCGCCCGCTCCTTGGTCGCCTCGTCCTCGAGCCAACCGAGCCGCAACGCGTCACCGAGCGCGGGCACGACGAGCCCCGTGGAGAAGCTCGTCCCCCACTTCGGTCGCCGGGTGTACGGCGGGTCGTCGTAGTAGCCGAAGCCACCCGTCGGCTCCTGGTTCTTCTCGAGCCAGCCGACGATCGCGCGACCGCGGCCGTGCACGTGCTCGCGCCACTCGTCGCCCTGGTACCGCTCGTCCTTGCTGACCGCGGTCATCGCGACGGCGCCGTAGAGCCAGCCCCAGACGGCATCGTTGTCCCACGTGCTGCCGCGCTTGGTCATGCGACTGCGCGTCAGCCAGCGCACGGCCTTGTCGAGCGCCGCGCGCCGCTCCGGCGTCTCGGGGGCCTCGAGCAGCATCATCGTGACGAGCGCGTGCGCCGCGACCGCCCACGCGTACTGCGTCTCGACCGCGAACGTCATCTCGAACGTGATCTCGCACGACTTGCTGCCCCAGCTGCCGTCGTGGTTCTGCGTGCGCACGAAGAAGTCGATCGTCTTGTCGACGGCCGCGCGCGCGGCGGCCTTCGACGTGCGATCGACGGCCTTGTCATCCTGCGCGCCCAGAGCGCCACAAAGGCCCACGACCAGCGCGAGCGCCCGGGTCACCGTCGCGCAACCGACCCCGATCGTCACGACTTGCCCTCGGTCTGCTCGACGAGCTCCGCGATCTCGGCCTCGAGGTCGCTGACCTTGTCGCGCTCGCGCAGGCGCGCGAGCTCGAACTCGATCTCGAGCTTCTCGAGGTCGAACGCGGCCTTCTGCACCGCGCGCTCCGCGTCCGCGACCTTCTGGCGCAGGTCGGTCTCGCGCTTCGGCAGTTCGAACTTCCGGAACGCCTCGAGCTTGCGCTTCGTGACCGCGAGGTCGCGCGCCGCCATCTCCTGCGATCGCCGCCCGCGCTTCAGCACGAGCTCCTTCGTCGCCTTCGCGAACTCGTCGGCCTCGTACATCGCGGTGAGCTCGTCGAACTCGTCCTTGGCGTGATCCGCCCGGTGCGTGGCGCGATCGAGGCGGATCTGGTGCTCCTCGATCTCGCGCGGCCGGACCTCGCCGAGGAAGTGTTCGAGCTCGCTCTTCGCGAGCACGAGCGCCTTCTCGGCCTTCTCGTGCGCGGCCCGGGCCGCGACCTGCTTGCCACGACGCTCGAGTTCGGCCACGCGGTGCGCGAGCGCGAGGCGCTCGACCTCGCGGCGCTTCTTCTGCAGCTCGCGCTGCTGCTGCCGCGCCTTCTTCGCCGGATCCTGCTCCGCGCTCTTCTTGGCCTGCTGGCTCGCCGCCTCGTTCGTGGCCTTCTCGGTGGGATCCTGCTCGGTTCGGCCCTGCTCGGTGGGTCTTTGCGCCGGCGGCGACGCGGCGGCGGCCATGTCGGTGTCGCCGTTCACCGAGACCCGCGGGGCCTCGCAAGCGACGACGACAAGGGCGAAAAGCAACAGAACTGGCGCGGTGGGATGCATGGGAAGTCTCCGGCGGGTCGTTATAGCAGGTGCCATGACCGCACACGGCATCGTCAGTCGATTGCTCGCGCTGCTGCTCGCGTCGGCCCTCGCGAGCGGCTGCGCCGTGCGACCGTCGACCATTACGGACAGCCCCGAGCTCGTGATGGTCAAGTCGTGCCGAATTCCCGACCGCTCGTGGCTGCCGTGGTACACGCGCTGGGCCGAACACCTCTGGGTCGACTACAAGCACGGCGGCGACTGGCAGCGCGCCGAGTGGAACGACGTCGACCACGTGCTGATGCACCCGATCACGGCGGGCACCGCGTTCGAGGATCTGCGCTGGGAACAGAACGTCGCGGTACACCGCTCGTTCACCGGCGACCGGGCGCGCCGGATCGCGGCGGCCATCCAGGCGCGCGCCGCCGGCTATCCGTGCGCCACGCGATACCGCGCCTGGCCGGGTCCCAACAGCAACTCGTTCCTCGCGTGGCTCGCGCACGAGGTCGACATGCCGGTGAGCCTGCCGCACACCGCGCTCGGCAAGAACTTCACGACGTGGTTCGACGCCGGCCTGACGACCCGCGGCACTGGCATAGCCGTCGACACCCTGCCGCTCGGCGTCGAGATCGGCCTGCTCGAGGGCGTCGAACTGCGCCTGTTCGGCGTCGGCTTCGGCATCCAGATCTGGCCGCCGGCCATCGAACTGCCGTTCCTCGCGAGCCTCCCGGGCGGCCTGTGAGCCGGCCTGCGGCCCGCGGCATCGGCCCTTCCTCCGCCCCCACCCGGTTTCTGCGACACATCGGCGACGCCGGTTACATTGCACGGGCAGGCGCCGAGGCGCCCGCCACCTCATGGATATCCGCGACAGCCGCAGCCTCGTCGAACACGCCGCGAGCGGCGACTCCGACGCTCTCGACCAGCTCTTCACGCGCTGCCGGCCGCGGTTGCGGCGGCTGCTCCAGCTGCGCGCGGGCAGCGCGCTCGCGCACGCCGACATCGACGACCTCGTGCAGGAATCCTACCTCGAGGCCACGCGGCAGTTCGACGACTACACGTACCAGGGACCGGACTCGTTCTTCCGCTGGCTCGCGACCGTCGCGCTGCACCGGATCGCGAACCTGCGCCGCACCGCCGGCGCGGCCAAGCGGGATCGGCGACGCGAGCGACCGATCGTCGGCCCCGGCGCGACGACCGCGCGCCGGGGCAGTCCGCAGCCGGCTGCCGAAGGGCCCGGCCCGCGCACGCTCGTGATCGGCACCGAGGCCGAGGCCCGCCTCGACGCGGCGCTCGCCGAGCTCGCGCCGGCGGACCGCGAGGTGATCACGCTCGCGCGGTTCGAAGGCCTCGCGCTGCAGGAAGTCGCGGACCGCATGGGTCGCAGCCGCAACGCCGTCGCCCTGCTGTTGAGCCGCGCTCTGCGCAAGCTCAAGGCCGCGATGACGCCGCGCGACGAACGCGGAGACGGTTCGTGACCGGGTCCCGTTCGGACTCGGACGGCGCCAACGGCGGCGGCGATCCCATCGACGACGCGATCGCCGCGTGGCTCGAGGCCAAGGAGAACGACGCCGACCTGCTGCCGGGTGCGTTCGCGGCCGGATTGCCCGACGAACAACGCACGCGGTTCCTCGAGGAGCTCGAGTCACTCGCCGCCCTCGATCGCATGGCGACCGGCTCGGCGCCGCGCGACCTGCCGCTGCGCTTCGGCGAGTTCCGCGTGCTCGGCGAGCTCGGCCGCGGCGCGATGGGCATCGTCTACGACGCCGAGCAGATCACGACGGGCGCGCGCGTCGCGCTCAAGGTGCTCCACGCGCACGTCGCCGACAACGCCGACGCGCTCGCCCGCTTCCATCGCGAGGGCGACGCGGCGCGGTCGTTGTCGCACGCGGGGATCGTCGAGGTGTTCGAATGCGGCGCCGACGCCGACGGCGTGTGGCTCGCGATGGCGCGGGTCGAAGGGCGCTCGCTGCAGCGGCTCCTCGCCGCACTGGCCGACCCGCGCGACGTCGATCACGGCATCGCGCGACGCCTGCTCGGCGACCCGCAGGCCGCCGCGGACACGCTCGCGCAGGTCGCCGACGCGCTGCACTTCGCGCACGGGTCCGGCGTCGTGCATCGCGACGTCAAGCCGGCGAACCTGATGGTCGACGACGTCGGCCGCGCGACCGTCCTCGACTTCGGCCTCGCGAGCGTGCGCGACGACGACCAGCCGGCGCTCACGGCCACGGGCGATCTCCTCGGCACGCCGCTCTACATGGCACCCGAGCAGGCCGTCGCGGCCAGGGGCAGCGGCGGCAGCTGCGACGTCTACTCCCTCGGCGCCGTGCTCTACGAGTGCATCTGCGGCCAGCCTCCCATCGCCCCCGGCCCGCTCGCCGTCGTCATCGACTCGATCCTCAACGTCGACCCGCGCGACCCGCAGGACCGCCGCCCCGGCGTCCCGCCCGAGCTCGCGCGCATCGCGCTGCAGTGCCTCGAGAAGGATCCGGCGAGGCGCTACGCGTCGGCCGCCGATGTCGCGGCCGACCTCCGCCGCTTCGTCGCGGGACAACCGGTGCAGGCCGCGGCCCGCGGTCCGTGGCAACGACTCCGACGGGCGGCGCGGAAGCACCCGCTCGTCGCCGTTCTCACGACCGTCGCCGTGCTGTTGCTCGGCAGCGTGTTCGCGACCGTGTCCTACGGCGCGACCCAGCGCGCGACCGCGCGCATGCTCGAACGCGACGCGGACCTGCGCCGCATCCCCGAGCTGCTCGGCACCGCACCGGAGCGCGTCGTCGCGTTCGGCGGCGCGGCGTTGAAGTTCTACGCCCGGGCCGGCCTCGGCCAGCCGGCCACGAACGCGGGACCGGGCCCCCGATCGGAGAACGCGACGCAAGCGCTCGCGATCGCCGAACGCCTCGCCCGCGAGTATCCGGACGAAGCCAGGGTCCAGCGCGCGCTCGCGATGGCGCTGCTCGACGTCGGCGATGATCCCGGACGCACGCGCGCCGTGCTCGAGGACCTGCTCGCGTTGCGTGATGCCACGCCGGGCGACCGGATCATGGCCGCGGTGTTCGAGCAGCTGCAGGGCGGCGGCGGCGGTTCCGAGTTGGGGACCGTCGACGCGACCGACCCGACAGCGGCGTTCTGGAGCGGGCTGTGGCATCAGCACCGGCAGCAGTATTTCGCGGCGATCGCCGCGTTCGACCGCGCGATCCTGGACCCGGATCTGCCCGAAGAACGGCGCTACTACGCGCTGCTGCATCGCGGCTGGTGCCGCACGTGCCCCGACGTGATGCACCTGGAGCGCGCCAAGGACGACCTGCTGCAGGCCGCCGCGCTGCGCCCGCGCTACGGCACCGCCCGGCTGCTCTGGGCCGCGCTTTGCTGTCTCGATCCCGAGGACGACCTGTCGCGCCCGGTCGCGGCCGTCACCGAAGTGCTGAGCAACGCGCCGCCGTGGGTCACCGTGCTGACGAGCCAGGTCCTGCTCGCGCTCGCCGAAGCCGGCACGTGGCAGGCCGGCCCGGTGCAGTTCGGCGCGGAGTTCTCGCCGATCGCCGCGCAGCCGATCCCGGCGAGTCGCGCCGCGGCCCTCGCCGGACTCGCGCTGCTGCTCCTCGACGGCGTGCTGGAGAAGGCACCCGACCGGCGCGACGCCGCGCTGCTGCGCGTCGCCGGCGTGACGATGACGGGCCGCCACGCCGAGGCCCTCGCCGCGTGCGACGCGCTGCTCGAGAACGCGACGTCCCACGACCGCGCCGGCGCGCTCGTCCAACGCGCCCGCGTGCACCTCGCCGCCGGCCGACCGCAGGCGGCCCGCGAGGACGCAACGGCAGCGACCGTGGCCGCGACCGACGCGATCCCCGCGTGGCGATTGCTCGCCGACATCTGCCGTCACCTCGGCGACCGCCCGGCCGAACTGCTCGCGCTCGAACGGACCATCACGTTGCTCCGTGACGCGCGGCACAAGGCCCTCTTCCCCGCCGTCTTCCCCGACGGCAACCCGCTGCTGCCGACGACCCAGCTGCGTCGGGCGGAGGCGCTGCTTGCGCTCGACCGGCGGCCGGAGGCGATCACGTTGCTGACCGAGGGTGACTTCGGCAGCCCAGTCGCCGGCCAGCACGCCACCCGCATCGCCTACGAACGTCGTGCCCTGCTCACGCACGCTGGTGGCGTCGGCGCGGACGCGCTGCCCGCGCTGCCGGACGATTCGCCGCTGCGGCATCTCGGCAGCGGCGGACGCCCGACGCGTTCGGTCACGAGCGACGCCGCAGCTCTCGCGCGCGGCTGGCTGCCGGCAACGACGCTCGCCGGACTCCGGCCGACCGATCACGCCACCGCCAACGCCGCGCTCATGCAGCCCGCGGTCACGCCCGCGCTCACCGACGCCGCGCTCGCGATCGAGCCGGCAGACGAACCGGCGACGACCCCGCTCGCCGTCCTGCGCATCGGCATGTCCGCCACTTCCGGCGATGCGATCGACGCCCCCGCTCTGCCGCTCCCCGTGCTGCTGCCGCAGATCGGTCGCCTCGCCCGCAGCAACGATCAGGCCGCGCTCACGCGCATCGTGGCGCTCGCCGACGACCAGCTGTCCCGCGATCCCATGAACGGCGAGGCGCGCATCGTGCGCGCGGCCGCGCTGTTCCTCGGTGGGCAACCGCGCGACGCCCTGCGCTACCTCGACGACACGCTGCCGTCCCACCCCGACGACCTTCGCGGCCGCTACCTGCAGGCCGCCGCCGCCTTCGCTACGAACGACCGCGAGACGCTGCGCCACGCCCTCGAACGCGGCGACACCCTGCTCGACCCCGCGACCCTGGACGGCGCCCGGCGCGCACTGCCGCTGCCGCTGCCGACCTCGGGGAGCGAGCTGCGCGCAGCCCTCGAGTAGGGGCCCTCGAGTAGGGGCCCTCGAGTAGGGCGCTCGAGGAACGGGAGCGAGCGGTGACATGAACACCCGCCGCCCTACCTCACCGGGGCGTGGCACCTGCTTCCGATCCGTTTCTTCCGTCCCCGCACTCCGGCTCCGGGAGTCACCGGCGCCGCGTCGGCTGGCCGCTCGCCGGCTGGGTGAGCGTGGCCGCCCTCATGGTCACGGCGGTGGTCCTGCGCCCAGCCGACGCCGACGCCGAGGCGAACGAGCAACTGTCGTTCGCCGAGACGACCGCGGCGAACGTCGCGGCGCGCGTTGCGCTCGTCGCGCCGCGCGGGCAGACGCAACTCGACGGCCGGATTCGAACCGCGCAGGCCAAGGTTCGCGAACGCCCGGACGAAGTCGCGCGCTGGGAGCGGCTCGCGACGCTGTTCATCACGAAGGCGCGCGTCACGGGTGACCCGGGGCACTACCAGCAGGCCGAAGCCTGCGCCGATGCGATGCCGACCGAGGACGGCGGCGCGGATGCCGCGGCCCTCCTGCGCGGCCACGTGCGTCACGCGCTGCACGACTTCGACGCCGCGGAGCGCATCGCGCGCGACCTCGTCGCTCGCCGCGGTTCGTTGCGCGACCACGGTCTGCTCGGCGACGTGCTGCTCGATCGCGGCCAGCTCGACGCCGCCGAACGGTCCTACCAGGCGATGCTCGACCTGCGCCCCGGCCTGCTGAGCTACAGCCGCGCCGCCGAGCTGCAGTGGCTGCGCGGCAACCACGCGGCGTGTCGACGCCTGCTGGCCGACGCGGCGGCCGCGGGCAGTCGCCGCGACCCCGAGTCACTGGCCTGGGTGCTCGCGCGTCGCGGCCGTCTCGAGCTCGAGAGCAGCGACGCCGAGGCCGCGTTGCAGTTCGCCGAGCGCGCGCTCGAGCTCGTGGACAACCACCCCGCCGCGCTGCTGGTGCAGGGCCGCGCCGCGCTCGCCCTCGACCGCACCGATCTCGCCCTCACGAGCCTCGCCGCGGCTGCGGCCGCATACCCGCTGCCGCAGCACCTGTGGGGTCACGCCGAGGCGCTGACCCGCGCCGGTCACACGTCGGCGGTCGAGACGACCCTGGCCGAGCTGCGCGCGAACGGCCGCGAAGATCCGCGCACGTTCGCGCTCTGGCTCGCGACGCGCGGCGAACACCCCGAGCTCGCGGTGCGACACGCGACCGCGGAGGCGGCGCTGCGTCAGGACGCGCAGACGCTGGACGTGCTCGGGTTCGCCCTGCTGCGCGCCGGCGACGTCGCGGGCAGCAACGCGACGCTCGATCGCGCGCTCGCGACCGGCCTCGACTGTGCGCGCCTGCACCTGCACGCGGCACTCGCGCGGCACGCCGTGGGCGCTCCGTTCGCCGCGCACCTCGAACGCGCCGACGCCGGTCGCGCGGCGCTGTGGCCGAGCGAACAGCGCGAGCTCGACCGACTCATCGCGGGCCGCTGAACCGCCTCGACGCCGCCGCCGGCGCTCGGCGTTCGAACGCCAGCGGTCGGCAACGTTTCCTAGACAACAACAACACGAAGAACTCATGACAGTCACCCGACTCACCGCCGCGATCCTCGCGGCCAGCGTTCCAGTGCTCGCGTCGAGCCACATGGACGCCCCGCTCATCACGCTCGACGACGCGGCCAATCTCACGGACGTCTACGCGTTCGTCGCGGACGGTCCGAACAACGAGAAGCACCTGACCCTCGGTCTCGGCGTCTTCCCGTTCGAGGACCCGGGCATCGGCCCGAACAAGTTCGGCTTCGACCCGCGCGTCGCGTATGCCCTCAACATCTGCACGGGTCCCGACCTCGCGACCGGGCGCAAGTCGCTCACGTACGTGTATCTGTTCGAGGACCGCTACAAGAACCGCAACACGATCCTGCAGGCCTACACGGGCGTCGTGCAGAACGTCGACGACGCGGCGCAGAACCTCACGCAGCACTACTCGATCCTCGAGATCGACTGGCGCGCGAGTTCGGTCGCGTTCGCGGGCAGCGGCGTCGTGCCGCCCAACAACCAGGGGCGCGCGACACCGCACTACAACAGCCAGAACGGCGACGGTCCGGCGCTCGGCGGCGTCGCGCAGAGCACTCAGCTCGACCGCTACACCGATCAGACGGTGACCGCGCAACCAAGCGGCATCGTGACATGGGCCGGCCAGCGCGACGACGGCTTCTACGCCGACATCGGCGCGACGTTCGACCTGCTCGCGCTGCGCGATCCGGGCAAGGACAGCCAGAAGGGCTTCAACGTGCACAACATCGTCATGCAGGTGCCGGTGAGTCGTCTCGGCGGTGACATGCAGACGGTCGGTGTCTACGCGACGACGTTCCGCCGCGCGCTCACGCTGCGCTCGATGCAGGCGCAGCCGCTCGAGTTCGGCGAATACATCCAGGTCGGCCGCCAGGGCAACCCGCTGTTCTGCGAGGCGTTCGTCGCCATCAAGGACAAGGACGCCTACAACCGCGTGCCGCCGACCGCCGACGCGACGCGCTTCCAACGCTACGCCGATACGCCCGAACTCGCGGCGCTGCTCAACGCGCTCGTGTTCGCGCCGAACCCGATCCCGGGCATCGAGAACAACCGCTTCGACCTCGCGGGGATCTTCATTCCCGACGTGATCAAGGTCGACCTGTCGACGGCACCCGTGCCGCTGGCCGGCGGCGGTCCCAACCACCCGACCAACCCGGACGACCCGGGCTTCTCGCGGCTCTCCGTGTTCGGCGGTGACACGATCTTCAGCCCGCTGCAGAACATGATGATCCCGAGCGGCTGGCCGAACGGCCGGCGCTTCGGCGACGACGTCTACGACATCGGCGTCAGCGCGGTGATCAGCGACCTGCGCGTCAACCCGCCGGTGATCCGGCAGGCCGGCGACAACGTCGACAGCAACGACATCGCCTACAGCAAGGTAATGCCGTACGCCGCGACGCCGCACAACGGCCGCGAACACAGTCACGACTGACCGATCGGCGGCGCGGCATCGCCCGCGCCGCCACCACAGGAGATCCGCCGATGCTGCTCACCGTCACTTTGCTGTCCGCGCTCACCGCTGCGCCGCTGCCGCACGATCCGGGCCTGAGCTCGATCCGCGTGCACGACTCCGGCCGCGCGCTCGTCATCCACGCCGCGTTCGCGAACGCCGACTTCGCCGGTGTCGTCCCCATCGACGACGACCGCGACGGCCGGATCGACGACGTGGAACTCACCGCCGGGCGCGCCGCGATCGAGCGCGCCGTCGGGTCCGGCTTCGCGATCGACGCACCGACCTCCGATACGCGGCAAGCGGCCCGGCTCGTAGCCGTCAAACTGGGCGAGAACGACGACATCGAGCTCGTGCTCGAGCTGGCGGCTACGGCAGCCACAGCAACCACGGATCGGGCGCTGCGCTGTCCGATCCTCCAGGACTTCTCGCGCGGCCATCGCAGCTACATCGCGCAGATCGACGACGCCGGCGCGATCCAGACCGACGCGCTGCTGACGCCGACGGACATCACGTTCGTTGTTCCCGCCGAGAACACGAACGGCCGCGGCTTCGAGCAGGTCGGGCTCTTCTTCGGACTCGGGGTCGAGCACATCCTCTTCGGCTTCGATCACCTCGCGTTCCTGCTCGCGCTGCTCGTCGCCGGCATCACGCTGCGGCGCGCCGTCGTGACGATCACGGCGTTCACCGTCGCCCACTCCATCACGCTCGTCGGCGCGGCGGTCGGCCTCCTCGGCCTCCCCGGCCTGCTCGTCGAGTCCGTCATCGCGGGCTCGATCGTCTGGGTCGCGGCGTCGAATCTCCGCGCCAGCGCCCGCCTCGGCCAGAACGGCGAAACGAAGGGTCTGCACCGCTGGCAGTTCGCGCTCGCGTTCGGCCTCGTGCACGGCTTCGGCTTCGCCGGCTTCCTCGGCGACCTCGACATCCGCGGCCCGCACGCGATCCTGCCGATGCTGTCGTTCAACCTCGGCGTCGAAGTCGGCCAGATCCTGTTCGCGCTCCTTGCGCTGCCGCTGCTGTGGTGGCTCGACAAGACGCGATATGGCGCGACCGGCCGCACGCTGATTTCCATCGGCGTCGGCCTCGCCGGCCTGTTCTGGCTCGGCGAACGGCTGCTCTGACGAACGCTGCCGGAACCGTTCCCGCTTCGTGGCGGTACCGAACCCGCTTCGAATCCGCCACCGCCGCTCAGCTGTCGTCGCGATCCTCGTCGCCGGCAAAGTCCATGGTCGCCTTGGCGCGGTCGGTGAAGCGTTCGAACATGGCCACAACGTAGGGCAACGGTGCCCGGGCGTCAGAAAACCCCGGGAAGGGGCGAGGAGCGCGGGCTCCGACGGCACTCCCCCACCGTCATGCCCAACCGCGCCGCGCGTTCACCGTTCGCCCACCTGCTGACTCTCCTCGGTGCCATGCTCCTATGGATCGGCACCCTCACCGCGCAGGACGGCGTCGCCTGGGCCCTCGTCCGACCCGATGGGCAGGGCGCGAGCTGGATCCCGAACCTCGATTACCAGTTCATCCCGGGCGGCACGTTCGTGCGGGTCGACCGCGTCGGCGGCACGAGCACCAACCGTTTCATCGTGCGCTTCCCGGGGATCACCGATCCGTACGGCAACTTCCAGGCCGCGCCCTTCGACGGCGACCACGCGGTCGTGATCAACGGCTGGTCGGTGCTCGGCGGCGAGGTGCGCTGCCAGGTCGAGATCTTCGCGGCCGACGGCTCGCCCGCGTTCGACGAGGGGTTCACGCTGTTCTACCGGTTGCCGAGCGACCCCGAGGATCGCCAGGCGTTCTGCTGGGCCAACGATCCGACCGCGGTGAGCTACACCGCCAACATCTTCTACTCGTGGAACGGCAACCGCGCCAATCCGTGGATCAACCGGGCGGCGACCGGGGTCTACTACGTCTACTTCTACGGCCTGGCCCGCCCCACCGGGCCCGAACAGGGCAACATCCAGGCGACGCCGTACGGGACGCAGTTCCGCCGTTGCTGGGTGCAGAGCGTCGGCCATCAGTCAGGCGCCGATGTGCTCGTTCTCGTGAAGACCTTCGACGCGGCCGGCAACCCCGCCGACACGCGCTTCACGCTGCACTACAACGAGCAGGCCGCCCCGATCGACGAAGCTCTCGGCTCGGGGGCGCACATCCGTTCCGACGACGGCAGCGTGACGTGTCACGTGCCCGACGCGCGCTTCCGCGACAGCAACGGCGACGTCGGGCCGAACGACAGCGAGTCGATCCTGCGCCTGACTCCGGGCCGCTACATCGCGCGCCTGCCCGACGTCCAGCCGGACGACAGCGCGACCGCGATCGTCACCGCGTTCGGCGGCTTCACGCCGATCTACGCCTCGATCGAGGGCTGGGGCGACGACGGCTGCGGCGGCACGGGCGTGCAGGTCACGACGCGCGACGCGGCCGGCAACCCGATCGACGCGGAGTTCTCGCTGCTCTACATGACGAACCGGCCGGTGCAGAAACGCGAGCAGGCCTGGGCCTGGATCAACCCGTTCAACGCCGGCGCGCAGTTCGTGACGAGCCCCAACTACAGCTACTCGACGCGCCCGGACCCGAACTTCAACACCGCGTTCTTCGTCGACCGCGTCGCCCCCACGCAGAACCGCTTCCAGGTGCGCTTCACCAACATGGCGCCCAACCGCGGCATCCCGCTCGTGAGCGCGCACTCGGTGCTCGCGCCGCAGAGCGCGGTCATCCGCGACTGGTGGGAGGACGGCCACGACGTCGTCGTCGACGTCGAGGTGTTCGACGGCACGGGCGGGCCAGCCGATGACGGCATGTTCACCGCGCTCTACCGGCGCGACGGCAGCCCCGAGCATCGCGAGGCGTATCTGTTCGCGCACCAGCCGGCCGCGACCGGCTACACGCCAGCGGCCTGGTGGAACGGCGACCGCGGCACGCCGCAGATCCAGCGAATCGGCACCGGCCACTACCGCGCGACGCTGCCGGGCCTCGCGCCGCTCGGCGGCGAACAGGGTCACGTGCAGGTCGCCCCGGTCGCCGACTGGCTCGTGCGCGCCAACGTCAGCTCGTGGACGCCGGTCAGCGGCGACATGCGCGTCGACATCCGCTGCTACGACGAGGGCGGCAACGCGACGGACAGCAAGTTCGTGCTGCTCTACAACGAGGTCGCCGCGCCGGTCGACGAGCGCGCGGGCTCGGGCGCCCACCTCTGGGCCAACCAGCAGTCGAGCCCCGTGACCTACACCCCGGCCCCGGCCTACGCCGACAGCAACGGCCGCGCCGGCCCGCCGAACGCCGAGACCGTCACGCGGCTGGCGACCGGCTCCTACGAGGTGATCCTGCCGAACCAGCCGAAGCTCGACTCGGTGAACGTGCAGGTCAGCACCTACGGCGCGGCCGCGAACTTCGCGATGCTCAGCAGCTTCGGCGGCGGCACGAGCGGTCCGACGACCGTCCGCGTGCGCACGTTCGACGCCAGCGGGCAACCGATCGACTCACAGTTCAACCTGCTCTACCTCAGCGACGACTCCGCGCTGCTGCTCGCCGACAACATCGTCCACAGCAGCGGCTGCAACGGTGCTCGGCTGACCGGCCTCACCAAGCCGGCGCTCTGCCGGACGTGGGACATGTGTCTCGACGTCTCGACGCCGGGCGGCGTGCTCGGGTTCGTGCAGCTGGGCCTGAGCAACCCGAACTTCTCGTTCGGCAGCCAGGCACCGCTCTGCCGGCAGTACACCGACGGCCTCGTGACGGTGATCTTCCCGATGCCGGGCTTCGTGCCGACCTACGGCATGGCGATCCCGGCCGACCCGAGCTTCGTCGGCCTCGAGATCTTCGCGCAGGGCGGTGCGCTCGTGCCGGGCATCAACCCGCTCGGGCTCGCGGCGAGCAACGGCCTGATCGGCCGCGTCGGTCACTGAGCCCGGCGATTCCGCGATCGGGTGCTACGTCACCGCGGAGAGTTTGTACCTGGCCCCGTCCGCACCTATCCGCGTCGTGGGTGTGCCGGCACAATGCCGGCATGACCCCCAAGCTTCAGGGCCTCGCCCTGCTGATCGCGATGTGTTGGCCGGCGGTCGCTGTCGCCCAGAACGGTGGCAGCAACGGCGGCGGTGACGAGCCGCTCGGTTTCGTCGCTTCCTACCTCGCGGAGGCGCGCGACAAACTCGGCAGCGGCGATCCCAACGCCGCGCGGGCGGCCGTCGAACGCGCGCTCGAACGGGACCCCAACAGCCTCGCCGGGCTCGAACTGCTGAGCGAGATCGCAGCGGCGCAGCAGGATCTCGACACCGCGGTGCACGCGTTGCACCGCTGGCTCGACGTGCACGACACGCGGGCCAAGACGCGCAAGAGCACCCCGCAGCGCAAGGCGATCCACGAGCAACTCGCACCGATCGACGTCGAGGCGCGCACGTGGGAGACGCTCAAGGGCGATTACGTCGACGACCTCATGGGACTCGGCAAGCTCTACACCAAGAAGAAGGACCTGCTCGGCGCGCTCGACATCTACGCGCACGTTCTCAGCGTCGCGCCCGGGTTCCCCGCGGCCGAGGCGGCGATCCACAAGATCCGCACGACGGGCGGCCGCGAGGTCGCGGTCGAGGACGTCTACGCCGGCAGCGATCCGACGGGCGGCATGTCCGAGGACGAGCTGCGCGAGATGGATCAGAAGCACAGCGACTGGGAGAACGCCTACACCGACGAGAGCGACAACTACCGCTACCGGACCAACGCGGGCTACCTCGTGCTCAAGACGTCGCGCATCGCGATGGAGCAGATGAACCTGTTCTACCGCCGGTTCTTCCGGTTCATGGAGGACGGCGGCAAGACGCCCAAGATCGAGATCCGCATCTTCAAGAACCGCGACGAGTACCTCGAGATCGGCAAGGGCCCGCCCGCGGAGTGGTCGGCCGGTCACTTCATCGGCAGCGCGGTCGAGACCTACGCTGGCGGCGTGTCGGGCAAGGAGTCGGTGCGCGCGATGTACGGCACGTTGTTCCACGAGGCCGCGCACCAGTTCGTGAGCCTCACGGGGCCGTTCGTGCCGGGGTGGCTCAACGAGGCCTACGCGTCGTTCTTCGAGGGGTGCGTGATCCTCAGCAACGGCACGGTGAAATGGAACCGCGTGCCGCCGCATCGCCTCTTCCCGCTCGCGACGCGCATGGAGGCCGGCTGGATGCGGGACATCGGCGAGGCCGACGGCGAGGGCGGGCAGTTCGGTCAGCCGACCGGCGCGCCGCCGATCCGGATGATCGTCGAGAGCCAGTATCGCTGGGGCCCGCCGTGGTATGCGCCGACGTGGGGCCTGGTCTACTTCCTGTTCAACTACCGCGCCGAGGACGGCCGCACCGTGTATCGCGACGCGCTGCACGCCTACTACACGTCGTTCAAGCGCGGGCAGCCGAGCGACCCCGTGGAGAACTTCGAGGAGATCGTGCTGCAGGGCGCGAAGCTGTCGCCCGTGCAGACGATCGACGAGCTCGATGCGATCTGGAAAGAGTGGATCCTGCGGCTGCGCGATCGCGAGACGGGCAAACTCGACGTCGGTGACGAGCTGATGCAGTGGGCAAAAGCCGCCGTCGAGCGCAAGGAGCTCGACCTCGCGATCGAGTTCTTGCA
The DNA here is from genome assembly GCA_965228735.1 of Planctomycetota bacterium. Taxonomy (GTDB): domain Bacteria; phylum Planctomycetota; class UBA1135; order UBA1135; family UBA2386; genus JAGQRA01. The sequence goes on along the minus strand of OZ245838.1, from coordinate 6,192,709 downwards.
GGAAGCGCGCGAGCGCTCGCCGAGCGACGCCGAGGTGTTGTGGCAACTCGCCGAGGTGCTCGAGAAGACCAAGAAGAAGAGCGAGGCGGCCGCGCGGCTGCGCGAGTTCCGGCGCGCGCTCGAGGCGCAGGGCAAGCTCGACGACCCGCGGCACGACGAGGCGCAGCAGAAGATCACGCGTCTCGATCCGCTCATCAAGCGCTACCGCAAGCTCAAGACGACCGTCGCGGAGAAGGGTCTGACGCTCGCGAAGAGCTACGAGACGCGCGAGCTGCCGACCATGGCGCTCGAGATCGCGCGCCGCATGACGGCGAGCTTCTCGGTGCCCGAGGCGATGGACTACTACCGGGACCTCGCGTCCCGAACGGGCAAGAGCCTCGCGCGCTGGCGCGTCGCCTACGACGAGCGCAGTCTCAACGGCTGGTCGGGCGCGGACGAGGCGTTCCAGGCCTACGGCCGCATCCTGCGCGCCGCCGTTCCGCGCGAGGGCGACACGATGATCACGCGCGAGCTCACGGCGGACGTGACGTTCGACGCGGACTTCGCGCTGTCGGCCGAGATCAAGATCCCGGAACAGCCCGGCCAGCCCGGATCGTTTGCGGGCGAACTCGCGGGGCTGTGCTTCGGCAAGAAGGGCACGCAGAGCTACCACGCCGTGCTGCTGCACCCGAAGGGTTACCTCGACATCAGCAGCAACCGCGGCGGCCAGTGGACCGTGCACGACCACCGCAGCATTCCGGTCGGATCCAACTGGCACGAACTGCGGATCGACGTCACGGGCCACCAGCTCGACGTCTACTTCGACGGCCTCTACGTGCGGTCACTCGACTTCCCGGACGCGAGCGTCGTGCGCGGCGCGTTCGGCCTCTTGTGCGGCCCGGGCGAGGCGACGTATCGCAACGTGCGCCTGCTCGCGCGTGATCCGTTCGACCCGGCCGCGCGCATCGAGCGCGAGATCGCGATGCAGAAGGTGATGAGCGACCCGAGCAAGCGGCAGCCCGGCACGTTCAGCGGCTTCGTCGCGCCCGAGCTCGCGGACGGCATCGTCTGGCAGACGGGTGACGGCAAGGGCACGACGCTCGGCGAGCTGCGCGGCCGCCCGACGATGCTCGTGTTCTGGTCGCCGCGCGTCGATCGCATCATCCCGTGCACGACGTGGCTGCAGCACGCGATCGCGCGCGGCGCGCAGAAGCGCCTCGCCGTCGTCGTGATCTGCGAGCAGAGCACGGACGTCGTCGACCTGCAGGGCTACCTCGAGAAGCACCCGCTCGAGAACGCCCACGTCGCGATCGACCAGAGCGGTCGGACCTACGACCGCTTCTTCCTCAAACCCGGCTTCTTCGGCATGCCGCGCGTGCTGCTCCTCAACGACAACGGCATCGTCGTCTTCGAGGGCGACCCGGGCCTGCGCTCCGGCGAGACCTGGAAGCCCGAGGACGGCCCGACCTACGTCGACGGCCCGCTGGACAAGCTGCTCGGCCAGTGATGGCGGTACCGAACCCGTTTCACCGGGTACACCCGTACGGAACCAGGTTCATGCTGCCGGCCGCCGAGGCGCCGCCTGCGAGGCAACTGGCCCGCGGCCGGCAGCATGAACCTGGTTCCGTACGGGGAGTGCCCGCCATCACTTTCCGATCGCGTCGATCGGGGTCGTGCGGTCGTCGCCGTAGATCACGTTGGGTTCGAGAGCCGCGTCGAGCGCCATGCGGCCGTAGGTCAAGGGCTCGATCTGGAGCAGCACGACCTCGACGGTGTTGCTGAAGTCGGTGACCTTCGCGCCGGCAGGGAAGTAGCGGAACGAGGTCTTCGCCACCTTCCCGTCAGCCAACGTGAACGCCTCCGCGTTCTCGTCGCCTGGGAGCAGCAGCGCGTCGGCCGGCAACCTCGCGGCCGCGAAGAGCTCGCCGAGGCCATGCGGCCGACGGCCGTTCTCGGCCTCGAACTTGTCGATCGCCGCCCCGACGATCCGGAGTTTGTGGCGCCCGATCGGCTCCGCGAGAAAACTGCCCGAACCGACCTGAGCACCGCCGGCCTGGAACATCACCGGCATCACGGCGAGATACGCCACCATGGCGACACCGCCGAACGGGCCGACCTGCACCAGCCGCAACGTGTCTCCGTCACTGCGCAGCACCCCGCGCATCGGCCGCGCGAGCTCGGCGACGAAGTCGGGGTCCGGCATCGCATCGCGCATCGAACCGAGCGCGTCGCCCGCAGAAGCCCCGGTGAACGCCATCGTCGCGCCGAGCAGCGGCATCCACGTCTCGTAATACGCCTCGTAGAGCCGCCCCACGTCGATCCGCAGATCGAACGGCAACAACTCGCCGACGCCGGCGGGCACCGCGGCCTCGCCGACCGCCATGGCGTCGACGCCGTCCGCCTGCGCCTTCAAGAACGTGCGCAGACTGCGCGCCGACTCGGCGATGTGCAGCTGGTCGCCGACAACGCAGAACGCCGGTTGCACGCCTTGCGGCGCTCCGGGGATCTGCAGGACCTGACACTCGACCTCGCCGTACGTCACGGCCTTGAGCGGCACCTTCGCCGCCACCGCCGGCACGATCCCACCCAGGAACGCCTCGCGGTCCACGAGCCCCAACGTGAGGTAGATCCGCGGCACGAGGCCACCGACCGGCGGAGCCACCACACCGAGCGCGATGCTGCCGTCCAGTGCCGCAGCGAGTCGATCCGTGAGCTCGACCGGCAACCGCAGTTCGTCCTTCCCCAGTTCGAGCAACGCCGCCTGCGCGTGCGGCCAGTCGAGGCTGCCGCGGAGCTGCAGCGTCGCACCATCCGGCAACGCCTGCTCCGGCAACGGCGCTGCTCCGGCCCGCAACGCCTGCCACAGAATCGCGCGCTCGTCGGCGGGCCCGAGCTCGACGACGAACTCGTCACGCACGTCGGAGCCCACGAACCCGAGGTCCCACGTGAGCCGCTCGAGCCCGCGCAGCACCATCATCTGGAGTTCGACCGGCGGCTCGACCTGCTCCGCGAAACGGGCGACGTCGACCTCGAGATGCAGCCCGGACCGCGGGACCGGCGGCGCCTCGAAGTCCACCTGACCGAACAGCTCGGGGCGCCCGCTGCCCGCCACGAACCACCCCGGCAGGTGCAGTCGCCAATGGCCCATGCGTCGCTCGCCCTCGCCGAAGCGTTCGATCAGTTCGCTCTCGAACACGTGCGCCGGAACGCCGCCGATCTTCTGCTCCGCCGCCGGCAGGAACCACGGCGCTTGCCGCAGCCGGGCGGACTCCGATTCGAACTCCTTGGTCCAGCGGCCTTCGAACTGCGGCATGCAGGCGACGGCGAACGCGTTGTGCGGTGCAGGCGAGCCCGGCTCGAACGCCATCGCCTGCGCGGCGGCCCGCCACTCCGATACCGGCGGCGCCATCGCCATGGACCCCACGGCGGAGAACAGGTTGCCGATCTCGTAGTCCTCGAGCGCGATCCCGAGCCGACTCGCCTCAGCGAGCGCGAGCCGATCACGCTCCCGCGTCACCTCGCGGTCACGACCGATCCGTTCGACGAGGTCCACGATCGCGGGGTCGGTCCAGAGCCGGCCGAGGGCCGTGTCGGGCCAAAGTTCGCGCAGCTCGTCGATGCGGTCGCCGCGGATGCGTACGACGGCGTCGTCACCGAAGACGAAGCGTGGGGTTCCCGACTGGGCCGCGAGCGTCGAAACGGCCGCGGCGACGGCGAGGATCACGAGAAGGGCGTGAGTTCTGAGCGGCATGGGCAGAGCGGACGTCATCCGGAGCGATTCGACGATCGATAGGACACGAACCGGCCGGAATACCGCCGAAAGCAGGCCGTCGAAGCCGCCGGAATGCCGATGCAACCGAACCGAACCGTCCGCGCGGGCGCGGCCCCCGCGCTCACCCTGTACGCCGCAATTCTCTGCCAGTCCTGCGGTTCGGCGCCCCAGCCAGCCCCGCCGACGGAGCCATCGCACGAGCTGAACGTGGCCGGCGACGAGGTTCGGCTGCGGGTCCACCAGCTGCCGGTGGGCGACTTCGTCAAGCTCGCGCAGCAGGTGACCAACAAGGCCTACACGTTCGACCAGCGCGAGCTCGCCGACCGGCAGCCGATCTCGCTCGTCGGCGAGATGCGCTGCGCGCGCAGCGAGTTCGACGAGTTCTTCGAGACCGTGCTGCAGGTCCACGGTCTGGGCGTGATCGAGCGCCAGACCGAGGTCGGTACGATCGTCGAGATCCGCGCGCTCTGAGTGCGCGCGGCCGCGACGCAGCCGGCGCGAACTACTTGCCCTTGCCCGTCGCCGGCAGATCGCCGAAGCGATCCTGCCACATCTTGAGCTGATCGAGGTAGTTCGCGATCTGATCGAGACCCGACTGGGCCGCCTGGCGCACCTTCGAACTCTCGTCGCGCAGCAGCTCCAGCAGGTGCGGCACGGCGCTCCGGTCGAACGAGTTGCCGAGCTGCTTGCTGGCCTCGAGTCGCACGTTCGTCTCGCGGTGGCTCGCGGCCAACGCGAACGCCGGCACGTGCGCCGGATCCCGGTTGTCCGCGAGTTGATCGATCGCCTCGGTGACGACGCGGCGCCCGAACTCGCGCATGCCCTTGCTCTCGAGAATCGCCTTGGCGACCCGCACGCACTCCTCTCGTTTCATCGCCACGAACAAGGCACCCGTGGTCTGCAACTCCGCGCCGTGCCGGCGTATCGCCGCGATCGCGCGGTCGACCATCGCCGCGTCACCCGCTTCGGGCTCGCCGAACGAGTACAGCGCCGCCTGCACGATCACGGCGCGCTCGGAATCGAGCATCGCGGCGAACTCGCGTGCCCGACTGTCGCCCGCAGTTGCAACGATGCCGCGTGCCGCGGCCAGGATGACGTCATCCGCCAGGTCCTCGCGTTCGAGGACAGCTCGCAGCTCCGGCAGCGCCGAGCGACCACCGGTCGACGCGAGCAGCTGCACGAGTCTGGGCATCAAGAGACTCCGGCCGTTGCCGTCCTTCGTCGTCAGCGGCTCGCCCTGCAGGTCCGTCCGAAGCGCGTCACGCAACGCGCCAACGTGCTGTCCGTCGACGACGCGAGCGATGCCTTCCAGGAGTCGACCGCGCGTGGACTCGCTGACCACAGGCAGCAACTTCAGCGCGGCCTCGATGTCCTGGGCGCGAATCCGCGTCGCGGCCTCGCCCGCCAACGTGTGCGCCAGGTCCTGCGACGGCGTGCGCAACAGAACCTCCGGGCTGTCGAGCCGCACGATGTCGAGGTGGCCCGGCGCCTGCGTCCCGAACCACTGCCGCATGCCGGCCTGATCCTGGTTGGGAACGTAGCTCTCCCGCACGACCCGCAGCGCCACCGGCAGATCCTCGGTCGTGCCGTGGCTGAGCAGCAGGCTCCGGATCGTCTGGAAGTAGTGAGCGTAGAGCTTGCCGTCGCGGGCATACGTGAGCACGGCACGCGGCGCGCGGCGGCAGACCGCGTCCCAGGCCGCGTTGTGGCCGATCCCGACGAGCGGCATGACGAGGTCGTCGGGCAGCGACGGCGTGTCGGCGTAGAGCCGCACGATCTCGCTCGCCGTGTTGGCGGGCGCGTTCGACGGCAGCTTGGCGGTCAATTCGACGAAGGTCCGCAACCGCGCCACCGCGGTCTCCGACGCCCCGGTCCAATCGCCGCGCAGGAACAGGACCGTGCTGCCATGGCTCGGCCCGAACTCGAGCAGAACCTCGGACGCGAGGTCGTGCCACGGCCGCCCGACGCCGATCGCCGCCGTCGCGAACGCGACACGCGCGGCCGGCGCCGCGCGCCAGATGCGCAGAGCCCGCTGCTCGGCGTCTTCCGGCAGGAGGCCAACGAACGCGCGCCAGTCGCCGTTCAGGCGGGTGACGCGCTCGGCCACGGGTTCGTCCCACACCTCGGGCAGTTGCCAGTCGGACCCCGACGCGCGCGAGAGGAACTTGCCGACGGCCTGGTAGGCCGCCCACTCCGGCGAGTTGGTGCCGAAGTTGTTCTGCATCGGGGACGTTAGGGGGAGCTTGAGCAGCTCCGGCATCGCCTGTTCCGGCGCGCGCCACCATTCGAACTTCTCGATGATGTTGCGCCGCGTGCTGTCCCACTTGTCGTCCGTCGGCGTCACGCGCAACCCGATCGCGCCCACGCGGGCCCAGTCGGGATGCCGCTCACCGAGGGCGCTGATGCGCCACGCGATGTCGCGCGACTCGAGACCGGCGATCGCCGCGAGCGCCGCGTCCTCGTCGAGGCCGGCGGCTTCGATGTGCTGGAACGTCGCGGAGGCGCGGACGTCGGCGCCGTCGCAAGCGCGCAGCGCGTCGTAGAGCGCCCCGAACCAGTCCCGATCGCCGTCGGACATCGCCGCGAGCAGCGCGCGCTGCATCGCCTCGTCGCCGGAATCGAGCATGCGCTGCGCGAGTTTCCGGGCGAGCTCGTCGTGACCGCCCTGTTCGATGAGCACCGAGAGCGCCGCGCCGAGGGCGCCGGAGTCGAGGTCGAGGCCCGCGATCTTCTGGGCGAGCGGCAGCGCGACCGCCGCGTGCATGCGACCGAGCTGACCCGTGATCGCCGCGACGACCTCGGGCTTGCCCTGGTCGAGCATCGCGCCGAGCGTGGTGGCGATGCGATCGTCGCGTTCGTAGCGCAGGAGCTGCAGCGCGTTGTGGACGCCGAACGGCCCGAACTGCGGGAGCGCGCCGAGCAGGTGCGGCACGATCAGCGAGCCGAGGTCGTCGAGCTGCGAGATCGCCTGCTTCACCTCGACGTTGGCCTTCGTGCCGGTATCGAGCTTCTGGATCAGTCGCGTGATCGGGTCCGCGGGCGGGCCCTGCGTCGTCGGCGCAGCGGAGTCACCCGTCGGCGCGGCCGCAGCCACGATCTCCGCGGCCTTGCCCTGGCGCTGCAGCAGCGCGTCGAGGCGCGTGCGCGCCCGCGCGGCAGCCGCGTGGTCGCCGCTCGCGACGACTCGCCGCAGCAGCTGCTCGGCCTCGGCATAGCGACCCTCGTTCTCGGCCAGGGCCGCGCCGGCGACCGTCGCACCGGCGCTCGCGCCCTGGGGCAGCGCGCCGGCAAGCGTGGCCATCGCCGGGATGAGGCAGGACAGCGCGATCCGGGTCGCACTCACGGTGACTGGTGTTGCCATGGGAGCATTGACGGGATTCCGGCCCGAATCGTTGTCATGGCGCTGTCAAACGAACGGGCCGATCCGGCGGCAACCGCCGGTTTGACAACCCTCTGACGTCGCCGGTGCACTCGCTCCTAGGATAGCGCTCGTGACGTCCCGCTCGCCCCGCATCGGCCTCGCGTTCGCGCTCGCGCTGGCCCTGCCGCTCGCGCCCGCCGGGGTGTGGGCCTGGCTGTCGTTCGGCGGCGCGATCACGCGCGCCGAGGCCGACGAGGCCGCGGCCGGGTCGCAGTGCCGGGCGACGGCCGAACGGGAGTTGACGGCCGGACTCCATCGCGCCGCCGCGGAGGTCGCCGAGCGCTGCGCGCTGACGCTCGACGCCGACCTGCGCGCCGTCGGCCCGTTCGGCACGTACACGTCGGCGGCGGTGTCCGAGGACGCACCTTCAGCGGTCGGGCTCGCCGAGGCCTCGGCCGGCGCGCGCCTCACTGCTGGCGACGACGCCGGCGCCCTGCCGTTCTTCGAGCTCGCGGTCGAGACCGATCGTCTGTCGCCGCAAGGCTGGCTGTCGTACTGCGAGCTCGTCGGGGGCGCGGATCCGGAGCGGGCGACGGAGCTGCTCGCCACCGCTCGCGAACGATTCGCGGCGACGGCGACCGATCTCGCGCTGCCATTCGAGCTGCTCGCCGCCCTGCGCGCGGCGAACTGGACGACGGCACCGGCCGAACGGGACGAACTCGGTGCCCGCGCGGTCGCGCAACTCCTGCGGCTCGACGCGGAGACCGTCGCGATCGCGGCGGACGGCATCGTCAAGGCGCTGCCGGAGCTCGCGGACGACCCGAACCTCGCGGCCGTGCGCGCGCACGCGGAGGCCGCGATCGCGCTCGGCGGGCGCTCGGCCCCCGAGGCGATCGGCCCAGGGCCGAACGGCAGCGTGCTCGTGCCGCTCGACGGCGATCGTCTCGTCGTGCTGCCAGCGGCGCGGGTGGCGACCGCGCGGCGCACGGCGGCGGCGGCCGCGCACCGGCGACACCCTGCCTTCGACGTCGAACTGCCCGGGCTCGACCCGGCGAACTTCGTCATCGAAAGCGCCGAACTCCGCGACAGCCGGCTGCTCACGTGGACGGCGCGCGGCAGCCTCGCCCTCGCGCTGCTCGCGCTGGTCTTCGGCAACCTCATCGTGTGGCGGCTGACCCGGCGCGAGCTCGCGCTCGTGCGCATGCGTCGCGACTTCGTCGACGTCGTCTCGCACGAGTTGCGCACGCCGCTCACGTCGCTGTCGCTCAAGGCCGAGATGCTCGCGACGGGTGACGTGCCGGAATCGCGCCGCGCGCACTACCTGCAGTCGCTCTACCGCGAGGTGCAGAAACTGACCGACCAGGTCGATCGCATCCTCGCGTTCGGGCGACTCGAGAAGGGCGCGCCGCTGCAGCGCGAGACGGTGCCCGCGCGCGCCGTGCTCGCGCGCGGCCTGCGCGCGGGGCGACCCGCACTGCGGCTCGTTGGACAACGGCTCGACGTCGACGCGCCGCGGTCGCTGCCGATGCTCGATGCCGACATCGAGGTCGTCACGCGGGCGCTGCGCAACCTGCTCGAGAACGCGGCCAAGTACGCACCGCCCGAGTCGACCGTCACGGTGCGCGCGTTCACCGACGGTGCGGACGTCGTCGTCGAGATCGAGGACAGCGGGCCCGGGATCCCCGCGCCCGAACGGCGCGCGATCTTCGAACCGTTCGTGCGGCGGCGCGAGTCCGCGCGCGTCCCGGGCAGCGGCCTGGGCCTCGCGCTCGTCGCGGCCGCGGCGCGCGCGCACGGTGGCCGGGTCGACGTCAAGGACGGCAATCACAAGGGAGCCGAAGGCACGGTCGGCGCGGTGTTCGCGCTGCGACTGCCCGCCGGCCCGGCAGCCGGCAACGGAGCCGCATCATGAACCGACTGCTCGTCGTCGAGGACGACCCCGGCATCCAGGAGAGCCTCGTCGACTACTTCAAGGGCCGCGGCGAGTGGATCGTGCACGCGGCGGGCGACGTCGCTGCAGCGCGCAGCGCCCTGGCCGGCGAACGGTTCCACATGGTCCTGCTCGACCTGCGGTTGCCCGATGGCGACGGCCTCGACGTGCTGCGCGAGCTGCGCAAGAGCGGCGACAAGACACCGGTCATCGTGCTCACCGCGCACGGCGAGGTCGACCAGCGCGTTCTCGGCCTCAAACTCGGCGCCGACGACTACGTCGTGAAGCCGTTCTCGGTGCACGAGCTCGATGCCCGCATCCAGGCCGTGCAGCGCCGCACCGATCAGCCCGCGGCGTCACTGCGGCTCGGCGACGCCGAGGTCGACCTGCAGGGTCACCGCGGCCGCCGCGGCGACGCCGAGTTCCGACTGTTGCCCAAGGAAGCGGAGCTCCTCGCGCACCTCCTGCAGCACCGCGGGCAGACCTGCTCGCGCGACGATCTGCTGCGCGCCGTCTGGGGCTACGACGCGACGCCGACGACGCGCACCGTCGACACGCACGTCTTCCAGCTGCGCCAGAAGATCGAGGCCGATCCGAAGAACCCGCAGCTGCTGCTGACGGTGCACGGCGCCGGCTACCGGCTCGCGCCGGACCGGTAGGCGCCGCACCGCGGCCAACCCGCCAGTCCTTGCGAACCACGGTTCCGTCAGCGTGCGCTTCTTCGAGCCTGCGCGCACCGGCACACTGTAGCCGTGCGATCTCTGTTATCAGTCCACGTGCCCAAGGCCGGAGGAACGTCGACGCTCGAGACTCTCCGCCGCGCCTACGGCGATCGATTTCGAACGCTCTACGACCATGATCCCGCGGACCCGCTCGCCGAACGGCAGCTCGACCCGGACCGCCACTTCGGACGGCAGCTCGGCCTCGCTGCCGGTCAGTGCGTGCACGGCCATTTCCACCCCGGCCTGTTCCGCATCGACGAGGACACGGTCGTCGCGACCGTGCTCCGACACCCGGTCGAGAACCTCATCTCGATCCATGCGTTCTGGCGGTCCCTGGCGCCCGGCAAGCACGTGCTGCACGATCACTTCCTACGGCACGAACTGTCCCTGGTCGAAACCGCGCGCCTGCCGATCCTGCGGCGGCTCTACTCCGAGACCTACTTCGCCGGGTTCGACATGGACCGCTTCGACCTGATCGGCCGCAACGACGAGCGGGCCAGCTTCTTCGCCGCGCTCGGCGACCTGACCGGCGCGACGCTCGATGCCTCCGTCCGACTCAACGCGACGCCGAAGCCCCCGAGCCAGGATCGGGTCGAGCCCGGATCGGCCGAGTGGCGCGAGTTGGAGACGATCCTCGCCGACGACGTGCGCTTCTTCGAGCGCCATGCGCGCTAGATCTAGCGGTCTGTGTCCGAAGTTCGCATAGAAAGCCCGCGCCCCTGGACGCCGTCCGCGGCGTTGCGCCTTCTCGCCCCATCCCATCGACGGCCACCGATATCCCCGCGTCGCCGCGCCTTGCGGACGACGCCCAGGAACGCGGACTCCTGATCCGAACTTCAGACACACAGCAACTGGCCGGCCGCCTGCGATACAACCACTTGCCATGCCGCCTTTCGCCGGTCCGTGCCCTGTCTGCGGGAGCGTCGACTTTGCCACAGCAGACGTGTTGTTCGACGAGCTCGTCACCGCCTGGGAGCTGAATGCCGACGAGGTCCACTACATCAACCGCCAGCAGGGCCTGCACTGCACGACGTGCCGCAACAACCTGCGCGCCATGGCGCTCGCCGCGGCGATCTTGCGGCTCGCGCCCGGCCACGCGACCCTGCGCGGGTTCTGCCACGCCGACAACCCGGTTCGACTGCTCGAGATCAACGCGGCCGACAGCCTGACCGCGACGCTCAGCAGCTGTCCGGGTCATCGCCGGATCGAATATCCCGAGTTCGACATGCAGGAGCTCGCGATCGAGTCCGCGAGTTACGACCTCGTGATCCACAGCGACACGCTCGAGCACATCCCCGATCCCGTGCAGGCCCTCGCCGAATGCCGTCGGGTGCTGCGTCCGAACGGCACGCTCCTGTTCACCGTGCCGACGATCGTCGGCCGACTGACGCGTTCGCGCGCGGACCTGCCGCCTGCGTTCCATGGTGCACCCGGCACGACCGACGAGGACCAGCGCGTGCATACCGAGTTCGGCGCCGACGTCTGGACCACGGTTCTGGCCGCCGGGTTCCCCGCCTGCGAGATCTTCGCCCTCGAGCACCCGGCGGCGCTCGTGATGATCGCGAGGCGAGGGTGACCGAGCCGAGGGTCCCCCACCGCACGGTCGATCAGCTCGTGCAGCGCGGCAAGCACATCTGGGATCGGTTCGAGACCGTTGCGGGTGGCCGCCACCACCTGTTCGTGCCGTGTGATCAGGTCGCGGTCTACCGCGCGCTCGAGCCGCTCGCGGAGAACGGCGGCACGTTCCTCGAGCTCGGCTCGGCCGCCGGCGTCGTGACGATCCTCGCCGACCTGCTCGGACTCGAATCCTACGGCATCGAGATCGAGCCTTGGCTCGTGCCGCAGTCCAACGCGCTCGCGAAGGAGTTCGACTCGGACGCGACGTTCGTCGAAGGCTCGTTCGTGCCGTTCGACTACCGCGACGAGATCGAGAACCTCGACAGCGAACGCATCACGCCGACCGAGGGCGACGACGCCTACGACGAGATCGGCATGCAGCTCGACGCGTTCGATCTCGTCTTCGCGTACCCGTGGCCCGGCGAAGAGGACTGGCTCTACGAGCTCATGCGACGGCACGCGCGGCCGGATGCGACGCTGCTCACGTACGACGCGCAGGACGGCTGCCGGTCGGAGGCGGTTCGACGACTCTGAGCGGAGTTCCCGCTGCCGGTGTCCTGCGCGGATGACACCCGGGCGTTTCGCCGACCGTTACCTGCGTGCGCTTCGGCTCGGGCGTTCGGTTCGTGACCGACGAACCGGGCGTCGTTCCCCGACCTCGTGTGACGAACCGCACGCCTCGCGTCGGCCCGGTGCAACCCGGCGTTCGATCCGACGCACTTCCCGGGCGGCACGACCGTTGCGCCGCGCTGCGGATGAACCACTCCACGCGAATCCTCCTCGCTCTCGGACTGGCGACGGCCGCGCCCGGTGCGCTCCCCGCGCAAGGCGCCGGCACGGGCCAGGCCGTCCCCGACCTGACGTTCCCCGAGTTCATCCACGGCGACGGCCGGCAGAAGCTCGGCGAGTTCGAGGGGCAGCCGGTCGTCGTGGTGCAGTTCGCCGACGTCTTCAGCGGGCTCGGCGCCCTGCGGCGCGCGATCGGGCTGCACGAGAAACACGGCGACCGCGGCCTCGTCGTCATCGCGACCCGGATCGACGCGGGCGGCACCTACGGCGACGGCACGGCCAACGTCGACCTCGGCGCGTGGTTCATGAAGCGCTTCCCGAGCACGGACATCCGCATCTGCGACCGCGTCCGCGCGACGTGGGACTGGCAGGCGGACGGCATGCCGCCGAACTGGGCCGTGATCGCGCCCGACGGCACGCTCGTCGACGCGGGCAGCGAACCGAAGCGCGGCAGCGACCTGGCGCCCGCGGTCGAGACCGCGATGCAGCAGCTCGACGACGGCTGGGGCGAGGACAAGAGCGTGGCCAAGGCGCGCAGCCTGCTCTACGGCAAGGGGCAACTCGTCGCCGCGCGTGAAGCCGCCGCGGGCAAGCTCGACGACGAGGTGGCCGCCGCCTTCGCGCGCCGGCTCGCCGCGGTGGAGTGGCTGCGCGAGAACGAGTGGTTGCGCGCCGCTGCGGCCCTCGAAACGTTGCGCAAGAGCGTGACCGGCGACGCCAGCCTCACGGCGGCCGTCGACGCCACGGCCGAGCGCTTCGCCGACGACACGGGCCAACGGGAGCTCGCCCTCGCGAAGAAGCTGCAGAAGCTCACCCGGCCGCTGACGCGCAAGAAGCCCGGCAAGGGCGCGGATCGGCGGCTGCGCGCGTTCGCCGAGAAGCACCCCGGCACCACGGTCGGCGAGCGGGCGGCGCGGATCGCCGATCGCGTCGCGCTGGCAGTGGACCTTCGCTGAGGGCGAAGCGCTCGGCGGCGGGAATCGCGGAATCCGGGAACCCGGAGTCGCAGATTCCGGGAACAGGGCCGCGCCGCCTGCGTCTCGAGCGCGCATGGTCTGCAGCTCGCTCCGAACCCCCCTGCTCCTACGAACGCTCCTGACCCTCGGTGCCGGGCTCGCGGCTCTCGCCAGCGCGGCGTGTTCGGCGACCGGAACCGCGCGCTCGACGCCGACGACCGAACGGCTCGAACGCGCGGTCGCGATCGCGCTCGACGCCTCGACGGACGCGCGCAGTGGCGACGAGCACCGCGTGACCGGCGCCACGGAGCGCATCCTCGACGGCCGCTACATCTGGCGCGTTACGCTCAAGCCCGTGAACCTGCTGCCCGCTGATCCGGCGGCGAGCCCGGTCGGACTCGGCGGCGAGATCTTCGTCGACGTCGATCTCGCGGCGAACAGCTCCGAACTGCGCTTCGGTCAGTAGCGCGCGGCGCTCAGCCGCAGCCGTTGCCCGGCCGCGGCGCGCTACTCACCCGACCGCCGGGTCGTCGAGCGCGACGGGGGCCGGCGCATCGACGATCGTCGACGTGCGCACCGGCTTGATCGGGACCTGCACCACGGGCGGGTCCATCGCGCGCGCCGGATCGCCGGTCGCGAGCGCCTGCAGGGACGGACCGCAGATGCGCGCCTGACACGGCCCCATGCCCGCGCGACAGCCAACCTTGATCGCGCGCGCGGACTCGCCGTGCAGCTGCGCGGCGGCGCGGGCCTCGCTGCGCGTCACGTCCTCGCATCGGCAGACGATCGTGTCGTCGTCGGCGAGGTCGTAGAGCCCGGGCAGCGGCGCGAACGCGCGCAACATGCGATCCGCCGCGCGGCGCTCACGCGCGGCCTTCGTGACGACGGCCGGCGGCACGGGCACGCCGCCGAGCGACTCGTCGATCGCCGCCGCCGCGAGCTCACCCTCGGCGCTCGCGACCTCGGCCCCGCCGATGCCGCAGATCTCACCGGCAGCGAAGACGTCACCGATCGTCGTGCGCTGGTGCTCGTCGGCGACGAGGCAGTGGCCGCCGCGGGCCGGCAGCAGTCTGGTGTCACACCCGAGGCGCAGCCCGAGTTCCACCGAGGGCACGAGTCCGAAGCCCGCGCCGACGACGTCCACCTCGATCGTCTGCTCCGAGCCGGCGCGCGGCCGCCCCGCGCGGTCGACGCGCGCGATCACCGCGCGCTCGACCTTGCCGTCGCCCTCGCACCGCAACACGGTCCAGCCCCACCGCAGGCGCACGCCGGCCTTGAGCAGCTGGCGCATGTACCACGTCGCTTCGCGAAAGCGCGCCGCGTTCCCGAGCACGCCGGGCAGCGCGCGCAGGGCACCCCAGCGCGAGCTCGCCTCGAGCGCGGCGACGATCTCGACACCGGCGCCAGCGAGCGCGGTCACGGTCGGCAACAACAGCGGCCCCGAGCCCACGACGAGCGCGCGCTTGCCGGGCACGACACCGAACCCGCGCACCATGACCTGCAGCGCCCCGGCCGTGAGGACCCCGGGCAGGGTCCAGCCGGGGAACGGGATGCAACGGTCCATCGCGCCGGGCGCGAGCAGGATGCGTTCGCACTGCAGCAGGTGCGAGCGGCCGTCGTGTTCGAACCACAGCCGACCCGGCTGCGCGTCCCAGACGGTCGCGCCGGACAGCAGCTCGATCTCCGGCCGCTCGAACCGTTCGATGAGCGCGTGGCCGTGATCGTGGCTCGGCGGCTCGTGACTGTTCGCCGGCGCCGCGAGGCCGCGCGGCAACTGCCGGAAGATCTGCCCGCCGGCGCGCTGCCCTTCGTCGAGCACGACGACCCGGCGGCCGGCGCGCGCGAGTCGATCCGCGGCGGCCATGCCCGCGGGCCCGGCCCCCACGATGCCGACCTCGGCGCGATGCAGCAGGTCGGTCATGCGTTGGCGTCCTCGCTCATCGGCCGGCCACCCGTCTCGACGACGAGCCCCGGCCGCACGACCGTCATGCACGCGCGCACCGCCTCACCATCGACGTCGACGAGGCACTCGTAGCAGATCCCCATGTTGCAGAGCACGGAACGCGGGGCGCCGCGGCGACTGCTGCGGCGCAGATCACGCACGCCGGCCGCCCAGAGCGCCATCGCGACCGTGTCACCCGCCCGCGCTGCGATCGGCTGACCGTCGAACGAGAACTCCACGGCCGCGCGACCGTCATGACCGACGCGGCCCGTCATGCCGCGAACCTCGCCGGCAGGTACGGTGTCGGATCGACGAGCGGCGCAACGCCCGCGATCTGCCGGGCGATGAGCTGGCCCGTGATCGGCGCGAGGGAGATCCCGAGGCCTTCGTGGCCGGCCGCGATCCACAGCCCCTCGAGCCCGGGCCACGGTCCGATCAGCGGCTTGCCACCGTCCGCGTACGGGCGCAGTCCGACCCAGGTGCGCACGATCGGCGCGGACCGGAGCGCGGGCGCGTAGCGCTGCGCGCGCTCGAGCGACCGTCGCAACAGCTCGCGATTCAGCGTGCGGTCCATGCCGCGGAACTGCCGCGTGCTGCCGATGAGACACCCGCCGTGGCTCTGCGGCTGCATATTGACGGCGTGGCCGCCGGGATCGTCGGTGCCCGCCGGGTCGACCTTGGCCGCGCCGTGCGCGAAGCGCAGGTAGCTGATCTCGAGCAGCTGCGTACGGATCGGCGTGACATGGTGCGAGGTGATCGCGAGGTTGCCGGCCCGCGGCCAGATCGGCAACCGCGGCTGCCCGAGCATCTGCGCGATCTCCGGCGCCCAGACCCCGGTCGCGTTGACGACGAGCGGCGTCGCGATCTGACCGCGCACGGTTCGGACGCGCGCGATGCGATCCCCCTCCTTGTCGAAGCCGGTGACGGGGCACTCGGCCCGCACGCTCACGTTCTCGTTCTGCTGCCGCGCCTCGCGCAGCATCGCGCCGCACGCGAGCATCGGCAACACGACGCCATCACCGGGGTAGAACAGCGCGCCCGGAACGTCGGGGGCGAGGCCGGGCTCGAGCTCGCGCAGGCGGTGCTCGTCGAGCACCTCACAGCGTTCGCCGTTCTCCTCGAACTGTCGCCGCAGGACCGGGATCAGGTCGATGTCTTCCGGCGTGTCCGCCAGATAGAGCGCGCCGGTCGGCTGGTGGTAGAAGCCACCCATGCGCTCGGCGAGCTCGTCCCAGAGCCGCACGCTCGTGCGGCTGAACGCGTAGTCCTGCGCCGTGTCGGGCGTGACCATGAGGTGCCCCATGCTCGAACCCGACGTGGCGCCGGCGATCGGGCCACGCTCGAGGAGCACGATACGGGTCGAACGGGGCAGGTGCTGCGCGAGCGCGTGAACGACCGCGCAGCCGATGATGCCGCCGCCGACGACTACGACGTCTGCAGTCTCGGTCACGGGCGCACGATGATGCCGAGGCGTCGGCGAAATGCCACGCCACGACGAACAGCATTCGCTCCGGCCCGGGCCGCGCCCCGCGTCAGCCGAACAGCTTGCGCCGGATCGCGCGCCGGCGATCGTTCGGATCGCCGGCACCGCCCGTGTCCGACTCGCCGTCGAACAGGCTCGGTCGCACGAAGACCGCGGCCGGCAGCGCCGGCGAGCGCCGCTGCGCGAACTGCCACAGCCAGCTCGTTTCGTCGGGATCGAGCCCGTTCTTCGCCGCGAGTCGCGCGTGCAGCCGCCGGGCATCGAGCCAGCGCAGCACGTGCGGACCGGCGGCCAGCGCGATGATGCCGAGCAGGACCATGACGGTGATGGTGATCGTCCAGTTGCCCATCGGTGCCCCTATCCGGCCTCCACCGGTGCGGATTCGATCTCGACGATCGCGGCCTGCAGGCGCGCGCGCACCGCGGGGTCGCGTTCGCGCGTCACCCGGTTGCGCAGCACGCCTGCCGCACCGTCGAACGCGAGCTGCTCGATCGCCCAGATCGCCGAGACCCGCAGCCGCGGCGACGGATCGGCGAGCATCTCGACCAGCGCCTCGCGCGCGCCCGACCAGCCGAGGTTCCACAGCGCCTTCGCCGCGTTCACCCGGACGCGGTTGTCGCGGTCGCGCAAGAACGGCATGAGCTTGCCGATCCACTCCGGGTCGCCGAGCTGTTCGACGGCCTCGATCGTGTTGGCGCGCACCCGCCGATCCGGATCCGCCAGCAGATCACTGAGGACATCGACGCCGGCAACGGAACCGCCGAGCTCCACGATACGGACGGCAGTGGCGCGCACGCGAACGTCCGCGTCGTCGAGCAGGTCCAGCAACGGCTCGCGCAGTTCGCCCCCCGCGCCGAGCAGGTCGACGACCTGCAAGGCGTTGATGAGCCGCTTGCCCGAGAGTTTCTGCAGCTCGGCCTCGAGACGCTGCCCGACCTGGCCGTCGATCTTCCGGATGGCCTTCGCCGCGGTCTGGCGTGCGGTTCGTCCCATGTCCTCGAAGCGATCGAGGAACTTCGCCAGGCTGACGCGCGCGACCTCGCGCGCGGCCCGCGCCCGCACGGTGTCGTCCTCGGCCGCGAGCAGCGGCGTGAGCAGTTCGCCGGCCTGGGCGGGCGCGAGCTCCGAAACGAGCTCTGCACCGGCGAGCCGGACCTCGTCCGGCGCGCTCCGCAAGAGGTCCGCGAGCGCCCCGCAACCGCCCGGACACTTCAGCTCACGCAAGGTCGCGATCGCGCGCATCTGCACCGCCGGAGCAGGATGCGCGAGGAACGCCTCGACGCGGCGTTGGTGCGTCAACGGGTCAGGCGCCCGCGCGCCGACGTCGGTGAGCATCGCGAACGCTTCTGCCTCGGTGAATCCGGGCATCGCCTCGGGCAGCACAGCCGCGAAGAGCGCGCCGTCAACCGCGACGTCGCTCTCCTCCGCCGCACCGACGAGCCGCTCCGCGAGCCGTGTCTGGAACGGCAGATCGTCGCGTTCCTGCAGCAACCGTCGGCCGAACTCCGCGACATCCTCGTTGCTGTGGGCGGCGAGGCCGAGCGCGAGGTCCGCGCCGGCCGGATGCGGCGCCTTCTGCAGTTCTTCGAAGAGCAGCGGCTCGAGATCCGACGCGCGGCGCAGACGGCGGGCGACCGCGACGACCGCGCGGCGACCGAACGCGGCGAACAGCTCGAGGCAGTCCTGGCGACTGTGCTCCGGCAGCCGATCGACGAGCAGTTCGAACGCCTCCCAGACGGCGGCCTCGGCGCCGCGGAACGCGCCCTCGCGATCCGCAGTGGCGTCGGCGAGCCGCCGGATCCGCTGGACCAGCGCTTCGTACGCAGCGTCGCGGATCGCCTGCTGTTCGTCACCGAACGCGATGCGGAGCGGCGCGATCACGTCGGCATCGTCACCGAACTCCGCGAGCACCCGGATGGCGGGCAACCGTTCGCCGGTGCCGGCGTTGCGCACCCGTTCGGTCGCGATCTCGAGCAGCACCTCCCGAGCGGTGCGCGCCGCCACGACGCCCTCGATGCCGAGATCGGCGAACGCGTCGACGACGAGATCGGGCCGGTCGAGCCGCACCGGATCGATGAGCGCCATGACCGCCGCGGCCTGCACGCCGCCGTGCGACTCACCGAGTGCGGCGAGGCAGAGCGCGACCTGCCGCCGGGCAGGCAGCTCGCGCAGGCAGTCGAACGTGTCAGAGATCACCACGGTGCGAAGGCGCCGACATGGCTCGGCGCTCGTTCGATTTTCGGCGCAATCGGGGGTGTTGCCTGAGCCGCTGCGGCCATCGTCGCCCTGCCCCCCATGCCACCGGGCCGTGACCGGGCTGTGACGAGCCCGACGATTGCCACGCCCGAGTCCAACCCCGACACTCCGGGCATGCCGATTCGCCTCGCCCGACTGGCCCGCAGCCGGCCAGCAACCGACGTCACCGCCATCGCGATCGTCCTGTTCACCGCGCTCACGACGCTCGAAACGGTCGCCGCCCAGCGCGCCCCCGACCACCGCGACGTCGCCTACGGCCCGCACGAACGCAACCGCCTCGACTTCTGGCGCGCCGGCGACGAGGGCGACGGCCCACGGCCGCTCGTCGTCTACATCCACGGCGGCGGCTGGGTCGGCGGCGACAAGAAGACGATGCGGCGGATGCACGAGCCGTTCCTCGAGAACGGCATCCACTGCGCGGCGATCAACTATCGGCGCACGGACCAGCACGCGCTGCCAGCACCCGTGCACGACGCGGCGCGCGCGATCCAGTTCTTGCGCACGAAGGCCGACGACTGGGGCATCGACACCGCGCGCATCGGCCTCATGGGCGGCAGCGCGGGGGCGTGCACATCGATGTGGCTGCTGCTGCACGACGACCTCGCCGACCCGGAGAACGTGGACCCGGTGCTGCGCGAGTCGACGCGCGTCGCCGCCGCCGCGGTCTGGGGCGGGCAGACCGCGATCGATCCCAAGGTGATCGAGGAATGGGTCGGCCCGAAGATCCTCGACCACCGCATGATCTGGCGCGCGGTCGGCGAGCCCGACATGGCGAGCGCGCTGCGCAACTACGACCGGCACGGAGAGCACTACCGCGAGTTCTCGCCGATCAACCACGTGACGTCGGACGACCCGCCGCTGTTCATGCGCTACGGCTCGGACATGACGCTGCCGAGCAAGAGCGCGGGCCACGGCATCCATCACCCGCGCCTCGGCGTCATGCTGCAGCTCGCGTCCGCCAAGGTCGGCCACGAGTGCCACCTCGTCATCCCCGGTCACGCCGCGTCCGGGCGCTACAAGAACGAGCGTCAGTTCCTGCTCGACAAGCTGCTGCGCGACCCCGCGAACGAGCTGGTCGCCCGCGCCGCAGCGATCCACGAGTCGATCCTCACGCTCGACACGCACAAGGACATCCAGCCGCAGCTCGCGCCCGCCGAGTATCCGAGCGACCCGGAGACGGCGAAGGAGTTCCGCCGAAAGTACGACCCGGCGACCCGCGGCAGCCAGCAGGTCGACTTCCCCAAGATGCGCGACGGTCACTACGACTGCGCGTTCTTCATCGTCTACGTCGGCCAGGGCAAGCTCACGGGCCCCGGGTTCGCGGGGGCGTTGCGCAAGGCCAACGCCAAGTTCGACGCCATCCACCGCATGGCGAAGCTGCACGGCGACACGATCGGACTCGCGACCTCCGTGCAGCAGGTCCGCGACCTGCATGCCGCCGGCAAACTGATCGCCTGCATCGGCATCGAGAACGGCTACCCGATGGGCGAGAACCTCGCGCTCGTCGAGGAGTTTCACAGCAAGGGCGCGCGCTACATGAGCATTGCGCACAACCGCCACTCGCAGCTCGGCGACTCCCACACCCCGACCGAACCGCTGCATGGCGGCCTCTCGGATCTCGGCCGTCAGGCGATCCGCGAGATGAACCGCGTCGGCATCATGGTCGACATCTCGCACGCGGCGAAGTCGTCGATGCTGCAGGCCGTCGAGCACAGCTCCGCGCCGGTCATCGCCTCGCACTCGGGCTGCCGTGCTTTGTGCGATCACTCCCGCAACCTCGACGACGAACAGCTGCGCGCGCTCAAGCGCACCAAGGGCGTCATCCAGGTCGTCGCCCTCGACTCGTTCCTCGTCGACGCCACGGCGCGCCGGGCCGCGGACGCCGAGCTCAAGAAGGAGCTCGGCATCGGTCGCGGCCGTGACGCCCCCGAGCCGGAGCTCGACCTCGACACGCGCATGCAGCGCTACCGCGAAGGCCTCCGCGAGATCGAACAGCGCTACCCGCGCGCGACGGTCAGCGACTTCGTCGACCACATCGACCACGCGGTCAAAGTCGCCGGCATCAACTGCGTCGGCATCGGCTCGGACTTCGACGGCGGTGGCGGCATCGAGGGTTGGCAGAACGCCGCCGAGAGCATGAACGTCACGATCGAGCTCGTCCGCCGTGGCTACACCCGCGAACAAATCGAGAAGATCTGGAGCGGCAACCTGCTGCGCGTCTGGCGCGCGGTGGAGGAAGAGGCGAAGCGGCTGTCGAAGTAGCCGCGGACGCCGTCAGCGCGCCGTCGGGGCAGCAGCAGAGGCGCGCGACCGCGACTCGGCCGCCGCCAGAATGAACGCGCGCAAGAGCTTCGCCTGCAGTTCGTCCTCGGGCATGAGCCGCTCCGGGTGCCATTGCACGCCGATCAGGAAGCGCGCCGGGTCGGTCGTCTCCGTCGCTTCGATGATCCCGTCCGGACACCGGGCGACGACCCGCAACCCTTCGCCGACCTCGCGCACCGCCTGATGGTGGTACGAGTTCACCTCGAGCTCGGTCGCCCCCAGGATCGAACTCAGGCGCGAATCGGGCTCGAGCCGGACCGTGTGGCGTCGATTGCTGTGCTCGACCCCGAACTCCGACGGGATGTCCTGCACCAACGAGCCGCCGTGCGCCACGTTGACCCATTGGCTGCCGAGGCAGATGCCGAGCAGCGGCTTGTCGCTCCGCTCGATCCAGGCCGAGATCATCGCCTTCTCGAATCGATAGCGATCCTCGTCGAGCAGTCGCGTCGTCGGGTGCGGCTCCTCGCCCCACTCCGACGGTGAGATGTCCGCGCCGCCCGGCATGAGCAGACCGTCGAGCAGCGCGAGATACTCGTCGAGTTTCGCGGTCTCCCCGCCCGCGTTCGGCAAGGTCACGGGGACCCCTCCCGAAGCACGAACGGCGCGCGCGTACGAATCCGACGCCAGGCTCGCGATCCCGATCAGCGGCCTGTCGGAGACCGAACGTTGATGCCCGGCGCCAGCGCAACCGGCAATCGCGAGCAGCGCCAGACTCGCGATCTGGCCGAGGAAGACCCTGCGTATCGTCATCATGACGAGGCGGAGCATACGACCAGCCTCGGCGGGCCGCCTGCCAGTTGCACCGCCGCCCCGCCAACCGCGGCAACGAAGAAGTGCTGCCTACCGACCGCGATCGCGGAACCTTCCGAGCGCACGACCACGGGATGGCTCGGCAACGACATGGCCAACTCGCCGCTGGGCAGCAGGACGGCGGTCTGGAACGCGAGAACGTCGGTGACACCGACCGCGGTCGTGAGCAGCACTTGCAACGACAGCCCGGTCGCGGGCACAGCGCCGACGCCGACCACGACGAAATCGTTAGGATCGGGCAGCATACCCGACCTCCCCGCTGCCATGGGAGCAGCCGGTCCAAGCCCGCGGGCGCGGGCCTCCCGAACCCGTGACCCTCCGCAGACGCGCCGTCGGCCACTACCATGTCAGGTGCGCATCTACGCCGACACGCGATCCGACCGAGCGGCAGCGCGGCTTCGGTGGACGCATTGGAAAAGCGATCCAGGAGCCGGGACGACTATAGGCGCCCTTCGCCGGCCCGACGCAACTCCGCCGGCGTCGGCAGTGCGACCTCCCGATCCGCCTCCGGGCGCTCGTCCTCGAGACGCAGCCGGATCCGCAGGCGCGCGACCCGGCTCGAGCACAGCTGCCGTCTCGCGAGCTCCGCGAGCAGTTCGCCGTACTCGGCCCGCATTCCCGCTTCGATCTCGACGACGGTCGCGCGCAACCCCGCCTCGTCGCGCCATTCGACCGACTCGTGCACCGCCCCCCGCAGCCGCGCCGTTCCGACCTCGCGCTCGGCGAGGCGATACAGGCAGCGCCAGGCGTAGTCGCGTTCCTCGAGGCTCACGACCGACGCACCGACGCCGTACGACGTCCGGGTGTGCTCGACCCGGCTCCAGCCGACGGGCTCGGGGCCATCGGCGAACGTCTCGCCGGCCCGGACCTGGAGCCGGTAGCTGACGACCGGGGGGAAGCCCGGTAAGCGTCGCCCCCTGCCGCAGCCGCGCCCCGAACCGCTGCTCCAGCACGAGACGAACTCGCCGGGGCTCGTGACGTGCACGGTCAGATCGACCTCGGCATCGGCGAGGAGCTGCGGCATCAGCATCGCCGGCATCCCGGTCAGCAGCAGGTTGATCGCCGCGAGCCGGCACGGGCCCATCCGACGGTTCTCGACGAAGGACAGCAGCAGGCCCGCATGCGTCTCGGCGTCGCGCGCCGCGAGAATCAAGACCGCCGTCGGCATCCGCGTGCGCCACGGCAGCAACTCGGTCGTGGACAACGTCGCACCGGTCCGGATCAAGGCATCGAAGACCGCCATGACCAGATACCGCTGCTCCCCGTGCCGCTCGGTCGCCACAGGTTCGCGCACCAGCCCGGCCAGGACCCGTCGGAGTTCGGGCACGAACTCGGCACGGGCACAGGTCGCGATCCGATAGCTGGCCCATGCGATCTCGGCCGATTCGCCCGACGAGAGCCCCGCCAGCAGGGCAGCGGCGTCGGCACGCTCCGTCACCTGACCCGGCAGAACACTCACGGCGAGCGCTGCCGACAGGAGCACGAGGCCTGGCCCGCGTGCGCGGCGGAGGACGGTCATGCAGAACGACAACGCCGACGGTGCGGCGGCGGTTCACGGTCATGTCATCGCGACCGCAGTTTCGCTCCCGCTCCCCGCTCGACGAGCCCCCGGAAGCCGCGGCGGGCGCCGCCCCGTCAATCGCCCGCTTCGTCGATGACCGGCGCGTCGTCCTCGAGGTCGATGACGACCGGCTGCTCGGCGCGACGTTCGTCGCCGTGCATGTCGACGAACACCTCTTCGATCGCGGTGCACTCGCCCTGCTGCCAGGTCGTACGCAGGAAGTAGGCCAGTTCGTCGCCGTCATCGGTGTGCACGACCCGTGGGACGAACGCGCTGTTGAGGAACAGCACGCCGCCGCGGCGCACGAAGCGGATGCGTTCGCCGCCGCGCGGGTGATTGAGCCGGTGGTGCATGTGGCCCGCGATCACGGCGCGCACGCGCAGCCCGAGCCCGTCGATGCGCTGCAGCGCGAGCGCGAGGTCGTGGTCGCCCCAGTCGCCGCCGGGCTTGCCGAAGTCCTTGCCGAAGATGTCGGTCGTGTTCTCGCCGAGGCCGGTCGGGCCGTTGTGCGCGAGGATCACGATGTCACGATGCTGCGCGTGCCGCGCCGCGTCGACGATCGCCGCGGCCGACTGCCGCATCGTGCGGATGCCGTAGATCTCGTCGTAGAGCTCGGGGCTGCGCAGGCTCTGCCCGCCCCATGAGAACGGCCGCGCGCCGATGACGGAGACGCCGGCGCTCGGCACCTCGCGTACCGTGTAGGCGATGTGGTCCTTGCCGAGGATCTCGAGCGACCGCCGCAGCGCCGGCGTGCTCGTCTTGCGGCCGAAGCTCTGCCACGCGTCGTGGTTGCCGAGGATCACGGCCTTGTCGACCGCGAGATCCGCGATCCGCTGCACGATGTCCGGATCCTCGTCGCCGAGATCACCGACGAAGAGCGCGAGGTCCGGCCGCGCGCGTTCGAGGAACGCGACGTCCGCCGGCCGCCACCAGCGGTGCACGTCCCCCACGACCACGAGACTGGCCGTTCGGTCTTTCGGATGCCCGGACACTTCGCCTTTGGTTACGGCAATACCGCCGAGAAACAAGGCAGGACGCGGTCACGGCGAGGGCCGGTGTCGCGACGACGCATCAGACCCCAACGGATTGCATCGCCGCGACGAGCTGACGATGGAAGTGATGCACCGCGCGTTCTTCCGCCGGCGCGTAGCGGCCACGCTGGTACAGCCGACCGCGCACGCCGCGCTGCGTGGCCAGCACGACGGCCTGGTCCTCGGCCTCGACCGTCTCGAGGTCACCGCCCGCACCATGCTCGCGCAGCTCCGGACGACGCACGTACTGCCGATACCGGACGCGTGTTCGCAGCGGCCCGAGCGGTTCGACCAGGTTGATCGAGATGCCCCACGGATAGATGTTGAGCAGCGTTCCGGGGAACAGGAAGAAGAACAGCGCCGCGACGGGCCGCCCGTGCATCGGATGCCCCGCGGGGAACTCGAGCACCGGTTCGCCGGGCCGCGAGAACCCGACCTGCACGGACGCGTGATCGAAGAGCACGGTCTCGTACTCGCTCGTCAACGTGCGCTGCAGCGCCGGGTGCACGTACGGGATGTGGAAACCCTCGAGGAAGTTGTCGAGGTAGAGCGCCCAGTGCGCATCGAACTCGTAGTCGTGCCGGAACGCCGGCTCGTCGGGCATCGCGCCCAACCCCAGATCACCGCGCGTCGCGTCACCGCTCGGATCGCCGGCAGCCCAATGGCCGAGCCACGCCTCGAGCGCGCCCGTCCACTCCGCGAACGGCAGACTCGGCGCCAGCGAGGCGAACGCGAACCCGGCCCACTCCCCCGTTGCGACCGTAGGCAACGCATCGGTCGGCCCCGGAAAGCCGGCGACGTCCTCGAAGCCGGGCGCCGCGCGCACGCTGCCGTCGAAGTCGAAGCAGCGCCCGTGATACGTGCACGTGAGCACCTCACGCGGCCCGGCGCTGTCACACACGACGCGACCGCGGTGCGTGCAGACGTTCGAGAGGCAGCGCCGCGCCCCATCCCCGTTCCGCGTCCAGACCAGCGCCTCGTCGAGCCCGCAGCTCTCGAGCAACCACGGCTCGACATGGCCCGGCGCGGGTGCCGTACGATTCATCGGCGCCATGTGCCAGGCGCGCGCGAACACCTCACGTTGGCGAACGTACCACGCGGGATCGCCGTAGAACGCGCCCGGCAACGTCCGCGCCCGGCGGATGTCGGGGTCGATAACGGGCAGATCGGTCATCGGTGACGAACTACGTTTCGAGCAGACCGTGACGCTGAAGTTTCTCGCGATACGTGGTTCGCGGCACCCCGAACATCTCGGCGGCCCGCGTCAGGTTGCCGCTCGCCGCCGCGAGCGTGCGCCGCAGCGCCTCCTTCTCCTGGGCCTCGAGACGTTCTTTCCAGGTCGCGGCCGCCGCCGTGTCACCCGCGTCACCCGTGGCAGCGGCGAACTCCGCCTCGCCGAACAGCTCCCCGCTCGCATCGTGCTGGCGCAGATCCAGGTGCTCGACGGTCAGCGTGTCACCACCCGATCGCAACGCAGCGCCCTTGATGACGTGCCGCAACTCACGCACGTTCCCGGGCCACCGCTGCTGCCGCAACTCGGTGAGCGCGTCCTCGGCGAGCCCCGGCACGTCCGAATAGCCGAGCTCCTCGGCCGCCTCGATGAGGAACCGACCGCACAGCATCTCGACGTCTTCCGCGCGCTCGCGCAGCGCCGGCAACTCGATCGCGAGCTCGCAGAGACGGTAGTAGAGGTCCTGCCGGAAGCGCCCTTCCTTCACCATGCGCACGAGGTCCTGGTGCGTCGCGGCGATGATGCGCACGTCGACGCGGATCTGGCGCTGGCTGCCGATCGGCATCACGACGCGATCCTGCAGCACGCGCAGGATCTTCGCCTGCAGTTCGAGCGCCATGTCGCCGATCTCGTCGAGGAAGATCGTGCCGCCGTGCGCCTCCTCGAAGTGGCCGCGACGGTTCTGCACCGCACCCGTGAACGACCCCTTCTCGTGACCGAACAACATGCTCTCCATGAGCTGCTCGGGAATCGCGGCGCAGTTGACCGGCACGAACGGTCCCTTGCTGCGGCGCGACAGGTCGTGCAGCGCGCGCGCGATCACCTCCTTGCCGGCGCCGGTCTCACCGCGCAACAGCACCGTGTAGTCGGCCGGCGCATACAACTTGACACGCTCGACGAGCTCGGCGCAGGCCGGGCTGCTCGTCTCGAGCGCCCAGTGCGGCGCCTCGGACTGACCGACCTCGCGCTTCAGCAGACTGCGGACGAGCACGCGATTGCCGAGCGCCGTCGCGAGGATGCGGCTGCAGAACGCCATGCGCTGCAGATCCTCCGCCGACAACACCGCGCCATCGCGTGTGCAGTCCGCGTACAGGATGCCGAGCGTGTTGCCGAGCGCCTGCACCGGCAGCGCCACGGCCGCCGAAATGCCCTCGCTGCGAATGCTCTGAAACGTGCTCGCCACGGGATCCGACGCCGCGATCGGCACGTGCACCACCCGCCCCGACTCACGCACCTGCTCCACGAGGGAACGGCTCGGTCGGAACGGCCGCTTGTCCCCGGCGCGACTCGTGAAGAACGACTGGCCACCCTCGTCCGTGTCGAGCAACACGTGCACGCGATCCGCCCCCGTCGCCCGCAGGATCGCCGCCATCGCCGCCGGCACCATCTGGTCGGGACTCTTCAGCCCTTCGAGATGATCCGCCATCTCCATGAACGTCTGATACCACGCCCCGACCGGCGAACCCGGCCCGGGCGCGAGCGCCGCGGGATCGATCTCCTGCACCGACTCACCGCCTTCACCATCCGCGCTCGTCGCGACGTGCCGCAACCGCACGAGCGCCGGCCCGACGTTCAACGTGTCACCGTCGAGGAAGCTCTCGAACCGGCTGCCCACGTTCCCCGTCGCACACCGCACCGGGAACGGCAGCCCGGGCTCGGCGCGCACCCGCAGCCGGCCACGATCATCGCGCGCGACCTCGAGCAGTCGGCCGAACACGCCCGGCAGCTCGAGCACGACCGCCGCCTCGGACTTCGGCCCACCGATCCAGAACGTGTCCTCGTCGACTTCGACCTCGCGATTGCCAGAATGGTCGGTGATTTCGAGGGTCACGGGCATGCGTCGGATTATCGCCGGGGTGGAGTGATTGGCGACCCCCTCCCGTCGGAATACCGCCACCCGGAGCTGATGGCTTGGGTGTGGATCGTGAGGCGACGAGGTCGCGCAAACCCCGATGCGAGCGATGACAACGTGCACGCCCGGGCGGGGGGACGTCAAACCGGACCTAACCGACCAACTCGAACTGCCTTGAGACCGATCGCCCACACCCAAGCCATCAGTTCCTGGTGAGGGCATTCGAGGGTGGCTGGGTTATTCTTCCTGTGCCGTAACCCCTCCTGCAGGCGCCCTTCTCCGACCCCTCCCCCGACGCGCTACGCTCGCCCCGACGACCGTACCGAAGATGTCACGCCCCACCCCAGCGACCGGGTCCGACCGGCTCCTGCACTGCTCGCTCGAGCGGACGCTGTTCGTCACATCCGATGGCGGCCGGACGGTGGTGTGCAAGCTGTTCGTGCGCGGAGCGCTCGCCGATGCCGAGCAGGAAGCGGCGATCGGGCGCGAACTCGCGGGACTCGATATCGCGCGTTACCTGGGCGCGCGACTCGACCCGGCGACCAACAGTCCGTGCGTGTTGCTCGACTGGCACGAGGGCCAGGACCTCGACCACGTGGTGGCGCGTTCGGGCGCGGTGCCGGCCGCCCGTGCTGCCGAGTTGCTCGTGCCGGTCGCGCGAACGCTCGCCGCGATGCACGCCCATCGCGGGCCCAGCGCGCCGGCGGGCTACTGCCACGGCGACATCAAGCCGGGCAACCTGCTCGCGACGGCGACGACGACGCTGGTGCTCGACCTCGAACACGCAGCGGCGATCAACCCGACCGCGGCGGCGGGTGAACCGGGGCCCGTGCACGGGACCGGCGGCTTCGCCGCGCCCGAAGCGCGCCACGGGGCAGCACCCTCGCCCGCCCTCGACGTCTACGGGCTCGGCGCAACGCTGCGCTGGCTGCTGACGGGCGCGGGGCTCGCACGGTTGCCGCAGGATCGCGACCTGCACGAGCTCGTGCGCGCGTGCATGGCCGAAGATCCCAATGCGCGGCCGGCCGCGGCGAGCATCGCCGAGCGGCTGGCGACGATCGCGCGGCGGCTGCAGAACGACAGCGACGAGGAGATCCTCGGACCACTGGCCGCGGGCGAACGACTCGAGTTCGTCAGTGATTCGCCGCGCCATGCCGAGCTGCAGCGGTTCGCCGCGCGCCAGCGCCGACTGCGCGAGCGTTTCCCCGAGTTGCTGCAGATCCCCGATGGCGCACCGTCGACTCCCGCCGCGACCTTGCGCGCCCTGCACCACGTGCAACGCGCGTTGCGCCACTTCCCCCGGCAGCGCAACCTCCTCACGTGGCGCCGCCGACTCACGGCGTGCGCTCGCGATCTGCTGGCGGCGACGGCCAGCCGGGTGAGCGGCTTTCAGCGCGATGAACGCCACGACGACGCCGCGCACTGGCTCGACGACAGCCTGCAGCTCACGCGCGCGCTGCTGCTCGTGCCGGGCCGGGAGCCGATCCCCGGCGCGCCCGATCCGCGGACCGTCGGGCTGCTGCAGCGCGATCCGCTCGCGTTCTTGCGCCGACTGCAGGATCAGCTCGCCGACGCGCGGGCAGAGCTCGCGACCGCAACATCGGCGATCGACTCGGCCGAACAGGAACTCGACCTGGACCGCGCGGAGGCGGCGATCGACGCGATGGCCGAACGCTACGGCGGCGCCTCCCCGACCGCGGCGCGACGCCGCGATCAGCTGCATCGCCTGCGCTTCTTCTGCGAACGCATCGCGCTCGGCCTGCCGAGCGTCGAACGCCTCGCGCAGACCTGGGATCGCACGGCGCTCGATCCGCTGCTCGGTTTCGTGACCGAGTGTGCGCGCGCGATCGGCCCGGCCAATCGCCCCGACGTGACGACGCCGCTGGGGCTGCGCAGCCTGCAGGTGACCCTCGTCAACCTCGCGGAAGAACTGCCGCACCTCTACGTGCGCTCGGGTCCGGCGCACGACGCCCTCACGAGCGCCCTCGAGCACACGTCGGATCGCGCAGCCGAGCTCGTCGCCGAGGCGAGCAAGCAGCTCGAGTCCGTGCCCGTGCCCGTGCGACCGCTGCAGATCACGCTCGGACGGCTCGACTCGTTCCGCATCCTGGAGGCGCTCGTCGACCGCCCCGAGCGGCCGCGCAGCGAGCTGCTCGACGCGATCGAGCAGCTGCGCCTCGAATTCGAGCAGGCCCGGGCAGCGCGCGATCGGCTCACCGAGGGCGCCGAGGAGGCGATGGCGCGCGGTCACTGGACGACGGGCTTGTTCGACATGGAGCGCGCGGTCGCGGGCCTGAACCCGGCAGATGAAGAAGAACGTGCGGAGGCGCAACGACTCGAGGAGCGGCTCGAGGAAGCGCGCGCGCAGAAGCGCGAGCTCGAGGACGCGGTGCGGCACAACGTCGAACTCGGCAACCGCTACGGCATGCAGCAGGACGACCCGGCGAGCACGGTCGAGGACCGGCTCGCGACCCTGCGCGAGCGCCGTACCCAGCTGCGGAAGTTGCGACAGAAGTTGCCGGAGGAACGCGCGCAGCTCTACGCCGCGGACCTGCGCGACGTCGAGTTGCACATCGCGCTCGAACAAGCCGCGGGCGCCGAACTGACGTTCGACGAGGCGAGTGACGTCGAGCCACGCCGCGAGATCGCGACGCGCACGACGAAAGCGCTCGAGACGGCGGCGAGCTCGGCAACGTTCGACAACGATCCGCCGGGGCGATTGCTGCGGCAGCTCGAACACTGGCGCACCGTCGTCGCGGCCTGCAATCGCGAGGTCGAGACGCGCGCGGCCGAAGCCGCGCGGCGCGCCCGGACAAGGCGGCGCGCGCTGCTCGTGCTCGCGGCGTCGCTCGTGCTGTCGCTCTCGACGCTAGCGTGGACCGCCGGACCGTGGTTGTTGAGCACCGTGTTCGCCGGCGAGAACGACGCGGGCTCGATCGCAGAGCGGATCCAGGCTCTGCGCACGCGGGTCGCGGACCTGGCGAACGAGCAGCAGGTCCCGGCGACCGCGCTGGCCGAGGCCGTCGCCGAGGCAACGGCCGCAACCGCGACCGACGCGCTCGCCCGTCACGACGCGTTCGCGGCCGCGCTGACGGCCTTCGGCGAAGCCCTCGAGGACGTGACCACGACCGGCCCGGCGCGATCGTTCGCCAACGCCGCGTGGGCGATCACCTACGACCATCTCATCGAGGTGACCCGCAGGAACGAGCGCGCAGCGCTGAACCAGCGCACGGACGAGCTCGCCGAGGCCGTTGCCGCTCACGGCATCGAGCGCCCCCGATAGCCGGCGGACGAGACGGTCCGCGGCAGCCGAGCCGCGCCGCGGCGCCCTACTCGAGCAAGCCGTGGTCGTCGCCCCGCACGGGTCCACGCGGCAGCACCTTCAGGTCGAACTCCGCGAGCAGATCGACGGCGCGACACGACGTGCCGCGCGGTCGCAACCCAGAGAGGAACGCGAGGTAGCCGACGAGGCGTTCGGCGGTCACGCCCTGGTCACGGAACCAACGCAGCGACGTGTCACCGTGGCGCTTCGCGAGGCGTCGGCCGTCGTGACCGACGACGAGTGGGACGTGCACGAACCGCGGCTGTTGCAGGCCGAGCGCGTGGTAGAGCAACAGCTGCCGCGGCGTGCTCGGCAACAGGTCATCGGCCCGGAGCACCTCGGTCACGCCCTGCGCCGCATCGTCGACGACGACCGCCAGCTGGTAGGCCGGGCCGCCGTCGCGCTTGCCGATCACGAAGTCGCCGGCGACGGCGCCGGGCTGCGGCCCGAGGAACCCGTCGTCGAACGGCACCGCGCCGACGTCGACCCGGAACCGCAACGCCGGGTCGCGGCCCGTGGCCGCGCGCGCCGCATCGACACTCGCGAAGCGGTCGCGGCACGTTCCCGGGTAGACCGGTCCGTCGACCGCGGCAGCGGACTCGTGTGGGGCGGAGCTGGCCTCCTCGACTTCCTTGCGGGTGCAGACGCACGGATACGCCAGACCGGCCGCGACGAGGCGATCGGCAGCGGCTCGGTAGCGCGGTATCCGTTCACTCTGCCGCGTCACCTCGCCGTCCCAATCGAGCCCGAGCCACTGCAGATCTTCGATGACCTGCGTCGTGGCTGCGGGCTTCACGCGGGGACCGTCGATGTCCTCGACGCGGAGCAGTAGAGTTCCTCCGGCCGCGCGCACCGACAACCACGCCAGCAGGAACGACCTGGCGTTGCCGAGGTGCAGGGCTCCCGTCGGACTCGGCGCGAGTCGGCCGCGCACGACCGCTGCCCCATCATCGATGTCATCGTCATTGCCCACGCCAGCACTCACCGGCCTCGTTCTACGCGTCGACGCCAAGGTGTGCCATGTCGAGATCGACGGTGCGGTGCACAAGCTGCCGCTCGCGGGCAAACTGTTCGAGGTCCGGAGCCACGAGAAGCGCCCCGTCGCGGTCGGCGACCTCGTGCGACTCGATACTACCGGCGAGGCCGTCGACGAGGTGCTGCCACGCACCTCGCAACTGCATCGCAAGGCGGCCGGCGAGGGCGCGCCGCGCATGCAGGTGATCGCAGCCAACATCACGCACGCGTTCGTCGTCGCGAGCCCGAAGCAACCGCCGTTCCAGCCCGATCTCGTCGACAGCGT
Source organism: Planctomycetota bacterium (assembly GCA_965228735.1). GTDB lineage: Bacteria > Planctomycetota > UBA1135 > UBA1135 > UBA2386 > JAGQRA01. The sequence goes on along the minus strand of OZ245838.1, from coordinate 6,160,473 downwards.
GCTCGCCGCCGCGCGCCGCGAACGCATCACGGCGACGATCGTGATGACGAAGTACGACGTGGCGAGGAAGAAGAGCGACGACTGGGCCGCGGTCTATCGCGCGATCGGCGTGCCCGTGCTGCAGACGTGCACGACGGCCGGCAAGGAGACGGCCGATTCGCTGACCGAATTGCGCGAACTGCTGCGCGAGAACCGCAGCGTGTTCACGGGCCCGTCGGGCGCCGGCAAGTCGACGTTGCTCAACTACCTCGTTCCCGGACTGCAGCTGCGCACGGGCACGCTCAATCGGATCCGACAGGGCAAACACACGACGTCGCACACCGAGCTCATCGCGCTCCCCGGCGGCGGCCACGTGCTCGACACGCCCGGCGTGCGCAACTTCGGTCTGTTCCACGTCGGCGTGCAGGAGCTGCAGTTCTTGTTCCCCGAGATCGGCGAGCGCCTCGGTCGATGCGAATACCGCAGCTGCCGCCACACCGGTGAAGTCAGTTGCGCCGTGCGCCAGGCCGTCGAAGCCGGCGACATCGCGCAGTCCCGCTACGAGTCGTACCTGGCGCTGCTCGAAACCGCGGTCGAAGACGACAGCGAGACGTGAGGATGGCGGTACCGAACCCGTTTCGAATCCGCCACGCGCCGACATCGCCAACAGCCCTTCACTCCCGCGTTTGCGAAGGAGACGAGGTGGCGGATTCGAAACGGGTTCGGTACCGCCATCTTCACATCATCAGGCACTTGTAGCCCCAGGATGCGAGCAGCAGCAGCGTGCCGCCGAGCAGCCAGCGGCCGAAGTTGATGCGCACGACGAGGTCGACGAACGAGTGGCCGCGCGCGAGGCAGTAGAGCGCGTGGAGACCGAGGAACAGACCGAGGATGGCGAGCGCGGCGCCGAATGGCTGGGTGACGAACGCGTCGATCAGCGAGCCGTGCACGACGTGCGTCGCGGCCGTCGTGCAGCCGCACGTCGGGCACGGCATCCCGTAGGCGATCGGCCAGCCGCACGGTTCGAGGCCGAGCTGGGTGTGCGTGTCGAAGCCCTGCTCGTCCGCCGTGAGCGGCCACAGCACCGCGACCGCCGTGATCGCCGCGCCGGCGAACACGACCGCGATCGCTCGATCGGCGCCCGCGCCGATCGGGCCCTGCGCCAGCGGAATGGTCCACGGCGCGCGCGGCGGCGCGACGGCAGGTTGGCGGGGTTCGGAGGAACTGTCGGCTGGCAACGGCGGATCGGCGCGGTCTACGAGAAGTCGTAGACGTACGACATGCCGTCGTGGCGCACGATCGCGTACTCGAGATTCCGCAGCAGATGGAGCTCCGGATGCTCGAGGTCGAGGCCGCGGATCGTCGGCTGCTGCATGATGAAGTATCGCCGTTGCGTCAGCGGGTTGAGCTCGTAGGCGCCGGGCTCGATCTGGCCCGCGAGCTCGAACTGCGTCGCACCGCTGTAGAACGCGCGGATCCGGGTCGGCTTCTCGTTCTTGCCGAGCTGCCGCATCGCGAAGTCGCCCGCGACCTCGACGAGCTCGTGCGCGAAGCGGATCTCCGACGTGTTGATCATCACGCGCGGCGTCTTCACGACTTCGCCGGTGCGCAGCGACACCATCGTCGCGTCGGACACCTCGAGGAACTGCCGTTCGTAGTCCTGCAGCAGGTTCGACAACCGCTTGGTCTTGCCGGCGACGCGGCCTTTGATGAGGAAGACCTCGGTGACGAACAGGTCTTCGACGAGGACGGGCGTGACGGTCGAGCCGCTGGGGTCGGGCTGGTTCATCGATGCGCTCAGGGTTGGGACAACTGCGCGCGGACCTCGCCGACGAGATAGAACGAGCCGATCACGAGACGCGGACCGGGTCGTTGGCGCAGCGCCAGCAGCCCGGCCCGAACGTCCTGGACCGTCTCGCTCGGCAGCCCCTGCTGCGACAGCCAATCGGCGATCACAGCGGGAGTCTCGCCGGGCGTGCCCACGACTTCGGTGACGAGGGCGCTATCGGCGACTCCGATTATCGAACTAAAGCTCTCCCGCCAGCGTTTGCCCGCCGCGGCCGCACAGAGGACCGCGGGGCGGCGGCCCGGCCAGCGCCGCGCGACCTCCAGAACGACGGCCCGGACCGACTCTTCCGTGTGCGCGCCATCGAGCACGAGCGCCTCGCCGTCGGGCTCGTCGAACACCTCGAATCGACCGGCCAGAACCGGCCGCGGGGTCGGATCGAGCTGGAGTCGGACATCGGGCCGCACGGCGCGCAGCGTCGCGGCCGCGAGGGCGACGGCCGGAACCTCGAACGCCCGGCCGTCGGGGATCCGCACGTCGTGACGTTCGCCGCCGGCCGGCCCCGGCAGCGTGAGTTCGAAGCGACAGTCCGGGCCCACGAACGTCGGCGCCGAGCAGCGGAACTCCGGATCGCCGAGCGCGTGCAGGTCGATGGCGTGCGCCGCCGCATGGTCGCGCAGAACGGCGAGCGCGGGACCCTCGGTCGCGGTGAACCCGAGACCGCCCGGTCGCAGCACGAACGCCTTCTCCGCGGCGATCTGCTCGACGGAGTCCCCGAGCACCTCGGTGTGCTCGAGCTCGATCCGCGTCACGACGCCGACATCGACCGGAATCGCCGTCGTCGCGTCGTGCCGCCCGCCGAGCCCGACCTCGTAGATCGCGAGGTCGACTTCGCGTTCGCGAAACAGCGCGACGGCCGCGGCCGTCATCGCCTCGAAGAACGTCGGCGGCCGTTCGAGCCCGGGAACGCCCAGCAGCCGACGCAACACGGGCTCGAGCTGCGCGATCGTCACGTCGCGGCCCGCGATCCGAATGCGCTCGAGCAACGTCACGAGATGTGGTGACGAGTAGACCCCGACCACGTCGCCGCCGGCCGTCGCCAAGGCGGCCAGGAACGCCGCGGTCGTGCCCTTGCCTTTGCTGCCGCCGATCTGCACCGCCGGCCGCGCGCCGGGCAGGACGCCCGACCCCGCGAGCAGTTGTCGCATCGTCGTCAGATCCCACAGGCGACGATCGGGCCGCAGCCGCTCGTAATTCACGAGGCGGGCCAGCAGCGGCGCAAGTTCTTCGGCAGCGGGATCCAAGACCGGAGTTGGGAGAAATCGCGGCCCGCCCCCTGGGCGTGGCCTATGCCCCCCGCAACACTACTCGCTGTCCCCCGCTTCCAGGTATCGCATGCGACTCGCCCACCTCCTCGTCTTCACCCTCTGCCTGACGACCTGCCTCGCGCAGGGTCGGCGTCGCCGCAGCGAACCGCCGAAGCTCGAGCACCTGACGCACCAGGAAGCCCGGTTCGAGAGCGAGGCCGTCGGCGATTCGATGCCGTACGGCGTCTACCTGCCGCTCGGCTACGAGGACGAGGCCAACGAGGACAAGCGCTGGCCGCTCGTGATCTGGCTGCACGGCATGTGGGAGGACCACCGCCGGTTCCACACGCGCGGCGGCGGCAAGGTGCTCGACGACGCGGTCGGCAAGGGTGATCTGCCGCCCTGCGTGTTCGTGCTCGCGAACGGCGGCCGCACGTCGATGTACGTCAACGCCGGCGAGTACAAGGGCTATCAGGACCTGATCCAGCAGGACCTGATCGCGCACATCGACGCCGAGTACCGCGTCAGCAAGAAGCGCAGCGACCGCGCCCTCATGGGCATCAGCATGGGCGGCATGGCCGCAATGCGGATTGCCTGGGAGAACCCCGAGCTGTTCGGCACCGTGGCGTGCCACAGTTCGGCCGTGTTCCCGATGGACCCCAAGCAGCTCGATCCGCGGCTGCTGGCGCTCTCGGGCCGAATCGGGCTCGACAAGGTGTTCGGCAACCCGATCGACGAGGAGCTCTGGCGCAAGACCAACCCGCTCTGCATCGCGAGCGAGCTCGAGCCGGCCAAACTCGACGGCCTCGGTCTCTGGTTCGACGCCGGCACGGCCGACCGCCTCAAGTTCCACATCGCCAACGAGGCGCTCCACGAGCAGCTCGAGAAGCGCAAGGTGCCGCACGAGTGGCAGCTCGTGAAGGGCAGCGGCCACGCCTGGGGTGACGGCGTGGAGCCACGCCTCGCGCAGTCGCTGAAGTGGGTCGGCGATCGATTCCGCAGCGCCGCGGCCGGCGCGGGCAAGTCACGGAAGAAGGCCCCAGCAGTGCCAGTCGGCGCTGGCAAGGACGGTTAGCCCGGACCCGGGTCCGGATCGGGGACAACCCGGTTTTCGACCTCGAAACCGACGCATCCGGGCCGATGACGGGCACTAGAAAGGGGTGGCAGAGATCCTGCCGCCCGTTCCACCGTCATGTTCAGCCTCGAACACCGCATCCGCGTCTTCGTGTTCCAGGTGCTCGACGACCACGTCGAGTTCCTGCTGCTGCGACAGAAGCCGCGCGAAGAATGGCCACTCGGTCCCGTGATCGGGCCGGTGACGCCGGGCGAACAGATCGAGCAGGCCGTGCACCGCGAGGTCCAGGCCGAGACCGGTCTGCGCCGCCCGCTGCACCTCATGGAGCTGCTCGAGCCGCAGAAGGAGCTGTTCGGCGATCTCGGCCTCGTCGACTGGCCGTTCGCCTGGCAGGCCGGCGCCCCCACGGCACCGATCGATGAACTCCACCCGGGTCCGACGGTCGGCGAGTTCTGCTGGCTCGGCTTCGAGGACGCGTTCAAACAGCTCGAGAACCCGACGGACCGCGACGCGCTCGTCCGGCTGCGGCTGACTCTGCAATAATCCGGCAACGGCAAATTGCCGCATCTCAACGGGGTGGCAAGTCGTATAGAGGCGCCGTTACCGTCTGGAGCCGTTACCGTCCGGACATCGGCTCTCGCCGCCGCAGAACTCGACTACTCGCGCTCCCCGCATGACTGAAGAAACGAAGAACTCCGCCGCCGCCGCAACCGAGACGACTGCCGAACCCGGTGAGGACGGCCGGCTGCCGAGCTCGCAGATGCGCAGCTACGCGCTGCTGACCCCCGAACTCAAGCAGCTCTACATGGGCTTCTACAAGGCCACGTACGGCAAGTCGAAGCTCACGCTCAAGGTGAAGGAATACATCGCCATCGCGGCGGCGCTCACGAGCGGCTGCAAGGGCTGCCTCGAAGGCCACCTGAAGAAGGCGAAGCGTGAAGGGGCGACGAGCGAGGAGATCGCGGAGGTCATCGCGATCACGCTCGGCGTCAACGCGGCGACGATCGTCGACCGCTCGGACATCGCCAACTTCCACCTCGGCGGCCTGTTCGACAAGCCGGGCGAGTAACCCCGGACGCGACGGCCCCCAACTCGAGCGGGCCCAACTCGAGCGGGCCCCGAATCGCGCGGGCCCTGACTCGAGCGGTGCCCCAACCCCGAGCGGCGCCGCCCGTCAGGCAGCGCGGTCACGCGCGCGCTGCTGCCGCCGCCGCAACAGGGCGACCGCGGCGAGCCCCGTGCCGAACAGGAACAACGTGCCGGGCTCCGGAACGGGAGAGCCCGCCGGACCACGCGGTTCGCGGCCGGCGAGCGCACCCGGTTCGAGTTCGTTCTGCGCATACTGCTCCGCCGACTCGAGCACGACCGCGGCGGCCCCCGCGGTCACGATGCGATACCGCGCGGCGAGCTGACTGCCGGTGCCGGCGCGCGCGCGCTCGCGACGCTGCGCTTCCGCCGCCGCCCAGAGGCGGGCGAGATGATCGCTGACCTCGGGCACATCCGCCGGCAGGTCGGGGCTCCGCGACAACGCCCGGCGGAACGGCAGCTCGCCGCCCGCGAGCCACGACGCGAGTTCGCCGAGCCAGTCACCGGCGTCGCGCCGCGCGATCGGCAGGAGCGCGCCGCGCCGATCGAGCAGCGCGCGCACGAGGTTGTCGCCAGCGGCGAGTGGCAGCGCGGCGACTTCGACATCCGGCGCGAGTTCGAAGCGCGCGAGCGGCAGCAGCATGGCGGCCGGTCCGTGCAGCCACGTCACGTGCTCGAGCCCGAGTTCGGCCGCCCGCCGGGACGCCGCCGCGAGCGCCGCGCGCGAATCGACGCCGCCGGCGAACGTCTGCTCGCGCAGCCAGCCGAGCAGCTCTGGCCCGCTCGCGATCCCGTCGCGCGCGACGAACGAGTCGCCCTGAACGACGAACACGCTGCATCGCGCCTCGTCCGGCCAGGGCCGCAGCAGCGCGCCCGGATCGGCGACCGCGGCGGCGACCGCACTCGAACCCTCGATGACGATGACGTGGCGCCGGGCCTGCCGCGCGGCGCTGCGCGCCCTGAGATCCTGCACGACGGCGCCGGCCGCATCGCGCGCGGCCACGCGCGGCAGATGGCCCGGGATCCGGAGCACGCGCCCGAGGTCGCCGCCGCGCCAGACGTCGACACCTTCGGCGGCGGTCCCGGCGATGCCGTGCACCGCGACCTCCGGCTGCGGCTCGACGCGCCAGCAGTCGTGCCGCACGATCCGCGGCAACGCGAGGTCGGCGCCGCCATCGTGCACGGGCAGCGCGAGCGTCATGCCGACCCGCGCCCGCATCGGCGGCGACCGCCTCGACAGCGGAAACAGCCGCAGCTCGAGCAGCCCGGGGCGCACTTCCATCAGCAGAGCCGGATCGCGGTTCTTGCGCACGACCTCCCGGTAGGCGGCCTCGACCTGCGCGCGGCCGGCGAACGCCGCCGGTCGTTCGACGCCGCCGATCCACAGCGACAGCGAGGTCGCGACCGCGCCCTCCGGCAACTGCAGGTGGAACGCGGCCTCGACCGGCCGGTGTGTCGTGCTCTGCACCGTCGTCAGCCAATCGACCTGTGCGATCGCGGCCGCGGGCTCGACCGTGACCTCGAAACGCGACCCCGTCCACCGCACGTCGCGCCGCGGACGCCACTGGGTCGACTCGGACGGCGGCTCGACGACTTCGCCGTGCGCGCGATAGAACGCGAGCCGGGCGTGTTCGGGCAACAGCGGCTGCTCGCTCGAGAGGAACCAGAAGCGACCACGTTGCTTCCCTTTGCCACCGAGGAACGAGAACGGGACGTCATCGAGTCCGCGCCACGCCGGCCATTCGCAGAGCGCGCGTTGCGGCGCCGACGGCAACCCTCGCAGCTCGGCGGCGAGCACCTGACTTGTCGCGGCATCGCCCCGCAGCACGGCCGCGTGCAGCTCGGCCATCCTGGACTCGACCCGCACGTCGACGACCGCGATCACCCCCACAGCGACGAACGGCAGCAACGCGGGCACCGCGACGCAGGCCCACAGGCGCCCCTCGGAGCGGCCGCTGTCCCGCCACGATTGCGCGAGCTCCGGCCAATGGAACATCAGGCCGAGGAGCGTGAAGTAGGGCGCCGCGGCGAGCAGCCCGATCACCAGGATCGCGGCGAACACCATCATCGGCAGCGCCGGAGCCATGACGAGGCCGTAGAGCGCCGCCATCCCGAACACGAAGCCGAACATGGCCGCGTGCAGCGGCAGGGTCGCGGGCCGCCGCAAACCGTTGCCCTGCACGACGAGGTTCAGCACCACGGCAACGAGCACGGGCAGCACGTACCACCGCTCCGGGAACAGCACGAGATGCGAACCGAGCGCGCCCGTCGCGATCTCGGCGACGAAGCCGAGCAGCGGCAGGAACGCGAACGCGAGGTAGCCCACGACGCGACTCGGCGACGACCGATGCAAATCGAGAGGACTCGCCGATGCGCGCCCCGCTGCAGGCATGCTTTGCATTGCAAAGTATTGTCGCGCGGCCCGCCCCGGACCGCAACCCCCGACGACCGGCACACGGATTTGCGCCCCGTTTCGGGCAGTGAATCCAAACCACCGGCCCGTTCCGCCCGTTATCCTCCGCGTGCTGATGCTCGCGAATGGTCGTGCCCCCTGGCAGTTCCGGATCCCGCCCATCATCCGGCTGAGCGTCCTCGCGGTGTTCGTCGCGGCGGCGGCCTACTACGTCGTGTTCGACGCGGTCGGCGAGGACACCAGGCCAGCACCGCCGCCGGAGACCGGCGTCGGCGTCGTCGTGCCGCAGCTCGACGACGAGATCGTCGCGGCAGCGAAGGACGACACGCGCGAGCAACGCCTCGTGATCCAGCCCGAGCCGCTGCGGCACCTGCTCGAGAAGGCGATCGACGTGAGTCCGGCCGCGGCGCTCGCGCTCGGCCGACCCGAACAACCCGTTCCGCTCACCGATCTGCGCGCCGAGCCCGACACCTGGCGCGGCCGCTGGCTGTGGTTCAAGGGCGAGCTCGAAGAGCTGCACGGGCCCAAGGAAGGGCACCCGGTCGAGGGCTACAAGATCTACGAAGCCACGGTGCGCCTCGACGACGACGAACGCGTGATGGCGCACTTCTCGTTGAACGAGGACGACGAGGTGCGGCGCGGCGGGATCGTGCGCGTCGAGGGCTTCTTCCTCAAGCTGCGCGACACGACGTATCCGCGCGCGCTCGATCAGGTACCGCTGCTCGTCGGGCGCGAGATCGTGCGCGACTACCGACGCTGGGGTCCGGTCACCGAGTTCGACCCAACGATCTACGAAGGCCTCGACGACGAGGACCCGTTCCCGGGATCGCTCATGTGGCTCGACGTCGAGGACGATCAGGGCCCGCCGCTGTGGCACCTCGCCGCGTTCGCCCGTGACACCCGCCCGCTCAAGACCCTCGAGGACTGGCGCAAGCACCCGGTGCTCAACCACGCCGAGTGGCACGAAAAGCTCGTGAACGGCAAGGTCGCACGCGGTCAGCCGATCCGCATCCTCGGCACGCTGAAGAAGCGGCGCGCCATCGCCGCGCCGCCCAACCCGATCGGCGTCGACTACTGGACGATGGCCTACCTGCAGGTCACGGACTACGGGGGCCTCATCGTGCCCGTCTGGTTGCCCGAGCGCCTGTCCGACATGCCGATCGGCACCGACCTCGAGGTGCGCGGCTACTACTACCGTTGGTGGGCCTACGAGAGCCTCGACAACGTCAAGCGACGGGCGCCGTTGTTCGTCGCGGCCACCCTCGATCCCTACGACCTCGGGGTCGACGAGACGATGGAGTCGCTCGGGTTCGTCATCGGCTCCGCGCTGCTCGTGATGCTCCTGATGATCTTCGTGGCCCAACGGCGTGCGAAGACGCAGAGCGAGCGCCACGCCGAGCAGATGGCCGCGCGCCGGCGGCGACGCCAGAACCGGGCGACGGCGGCCGCTGCCGGCGGCGGTGACCTGCCGACGGGTGACATCGGCGGCCCCCCGCCCCTCGGGTAACGGCGGTAGTCTGATTCCCCCGCACGCTGTAGACAGGGCCGCATGAACGCGCGGCTGCTGCACTGTCGTCCGCCGGGAGAACCGGCTTCGGAGGTGCGACTCGGCCGCGGACTCGCCGCCGACCTCGCCGCGGCGTGCCGTGACCGCCGCGTGTTCGCCCTCGTCGACGCGTTCCTCGCGGATCACCCAGCGCTCGACGCGGCGTGGCACCGCCACATCGCCAGGCCAGGCGACGAGCAGAAGACGCTGTCCGCCTGCGAGCCCGTGCTGCGCGCGATGGTCACGGCCGGCCTCGATCGCAACGGTCTGCTGATCGCGCTCGGCGGCGGCGCGGTCGGCGACGCGGGCGGCTTCTGCGCGTCGCTGTTCATGCGCGGCATCGAGCTCTGGCAGGTGCCGACGACGTTGCTCGCGATGGTCGACAGCGCGGTCGGGGGCAAGACCGCGGTCAACCTGCCCGAGGGCAAGAACCTCGCCGGCACCGTGCATCCCGCGAGCCGCATCGTGATCGACATCGACTTCGCGGCGACGCTGCCCGACTCCGAGTTCCGCAGCGGGCTCGCCGAGGCGGTGAAGATGGCGATCGGCGTCGACCGCGAGCTGTTCGAGCTGCTCGAGAACGAGGCGGACGCGGTGCTCGCGCGTGACCCCGACGTCCTGCTCGACGTCGTCGAGCGGTCAATCCGTGGCAAGATCGGCATCGTCGAAGGCGACCTGCACGAGGGCGGCCGTCGCCGCCTGCTCAACCTCGGGCACACGCTCGGCCACGCGATCGAGGCGCATCAGAAGGGCAAGCTCGCGCACGGCCTCTGCGTCGCCCGCGGCCTGCACTTCGCACTCGAACTCGCGCACGACCTCGACGCGATGTCCGCTACCGACCTCGAACGCTGCCGCGCGCTGCTGCAGCGCTTCGGCTACGAGCGCGATCCGCTGCCGCCGACGGACGACCTGATGACGTTCGTCAAGCGCGACAAGAAGGCCGCGGGCGACGGCGTGCAGTTCGCCCTCCCTATCGGTATCGGAGAGGCCCGTGTCGAGCCCGTCACGTTCGATCGGATCCGGCGGCAGCTCGCGCGATGACCGCGGCGGCGCGGCCGATGCCGTCGGCCATGCGCACGCCGTGCCAGCAGAAGTCGCGGCCGTCGCAGAGTTGCAGCACTGCCGGCGCGAACGGGCCGGCGGCGCGCAGTTCGTCGCGTTGCTCCGCGTCGAACACCCACGGCTCGCTCGGCAGCAGGACGACCTCGGGTCGCCGCCGCCGCACCTCGTCGAGCGCCATCTCCGGATAGCGGTCGGGTTCCTCGGCGCAGACGTTGACCGCGCCCGCGACCGTCAGCATGTCATGGATGAACGTCCGACCGTTGACGCTCATCCACGGCTTGCGCCAGATCGCGTAGAACGCGCGCAGCGGCGGCCGGTCGAGGCGCGCGACCTCGGCGGCCGCGAGCTGCGCCTCGATGCGCAGCAGGAACGGCTGGACCGCGGGCAGGGCGTCGAGTCGCAACGCGAGTTCGCGCAGTTCGGCCGCGGCCTCGCGCACGGTGCACGGCGTCTGCTGGAGCACCGTGAACCGTTCGCGCAGCCAAGCGATGTGCTCGAGCTCGTTCTCCTCGGCGTTGACGAGCACGAGGTCGGGCGCAAGCCGGGCGATCTGCTCGAGGTCGGGGTTCTTGGTGCCGCCGACGCGCTCGACCGCCGCCAGCTCGCCCGCGGGCTCCGTGCAGAACCGGGTGCAGCCGACGAGTCCGTCCGCGCGCCCGAGCGCGCAGACGCTCTCGGTGGTGCTCGGGACGAGACTGACGATGCGGGCAACCGGCGATGGCACGGCAGCAGCATGCCACAATTCTCACGAGAATCGTTCCGCTGGCTCCAGGCCCTGCCGGTCAGGAGAACGTGACCACTACCGCCGTACTCCCGCCTCCCCCCTGCCCTTCGAGCCCCACGGGCCCGATACTGGTCTGCATGGACCTCGTCGCGCTACTCGAACAGGCGCGGGCCGGTGATGCCCAGGCTCGCAGCGAGCTCGTCGCCCGCTACTACGAGCGGGTCGCCGCGATGGTGCACCGGCAGCTGCAGTCGCGCCTGCGACCGCAGCAGCACGCGGTCCTGCGCCAACTCAGCACGGGCGACTTCGTGCAGGAGGTGTTCGTCGAGGTCCTGCGCGGGCTCGACCGCTGGGACGGCGACAGTGAAGCCGCGTTCATGGCGCTGCTCGCGACGCTCGTCGAGCACCGGGTCATCGACCAGGTGCGCCGCAGCCAGGCCGCGCGCCGCGACGTCCGCCGCGAGGGCAGTGCTGGGCCCGTGACGGTCGGCGCCGCCTCCGGCCAACATGGCCCCGGCACGCTCGCCTCCAACCAGGAGGAGATCGAGATCTACCGCGAAGTGCTGGCCACGTTCGGCGAACGCGAACGCGCGCTGCTCGCGCTGCGGCTCGAGGACCAGACCGAGTTCGCGGAGCTCGCCGAACGGCTGGCCTACCCGTCGCCCGACGCGGCGCGGAAGGCGTTCCACACCGCCGAGGCACGGCTCCTGCTGCGGCTGCGGCAACGCGGGCTCGCCGGAGGCCCGCAGTGAGCGCCGACGAAGATCTCGTCGCCGAGCATCTCGCGCGCGCACTCGAGCTGCGGGCTGCGGGCGAACCCGTCGACGTCGACGCGCTGTGCGCGGCGCATCCGCACGTCCTGCCGCTCGTGCGCGACGCGCTCGGACTGCGGTCCGATCTCGCGGGTCTGCACGACCGCGCCGCCGGCCCGGCCGCACCCGTCGACGATCCGCGCGGGCGCGTGCTCGCGGAGCGCTACCGCCTCGTCGAGTGCATCGGCCAAGGCGCCGTCGGCATGGTGTTTCGCGCGCACGACGAACGGCTCGGCCGCGACGTCGCCGTCAAGCTGCTGCATCACGGCCTGTTCAGCGCGCCCGAGGTCGAAGCCCGCTTCCGCCGTGAGGCCGAGGTGCTCGCGCAACACGAACACCGCCACATCGTGCGGATCTACGACCAGGGAACGGCCGCAGACGGTGCGCCGTTCCTCGTCACGGAGCTGCTCGACGGCGTGAGCCTGCAGACGATCCTCGAACGTTCGCACGCCGCGATGGGCGCGACGGGCGGACCCAGCAGCGCGACGTTCCGCGCCACCGACTGGCTGCGCGAGCTGCTGCCCGACGCCGAACTCGAGTCGTCGTACCTGCGTCAGATCGTCGTGTGGATCGAGCAGCTCGCGCGCGGGCTGCAGGCCGCGCACGCGGCCGGCGTCTACCACCGCGACATCAAACCGTCGAACGTGTTCATCCGCCTGGACGGCACCGCGGTGCTGCTCGACTTCGGCATCGCCGCGCGCGAGGGCGACGCCGCGATGACGTTGCCGCACGCGATCGTCGGCACGCCGTGCTACATGGCGCCCGAGCAGGCGAGCGGTCGGGCCGAACCGCGCCCGTCGCTCGACGTCTACGGCCTGACGGCGACGCTCTATCACCTGCTCACGCTGCAGCCGCCGCACGAAGGCGACCTGCAGACCGTCCTCGTCGCCGTGCGGACGAGCGATCCGACCCCCGCCGCGTGGCTGCACCGCGGCCTGCCGCGCGATCTCGCGGCCATCCTCGATCACGGACTCGAGCACGACCTCACGCGCCGCTACCCCGACGTCGCGCAGCTCGGGAACGACGTCCGCGCGTTCCTCGAACATCGCCCCGTGCAGGCGCGACCCATCAGCGGCACCCGGCGGTTCCTGCGCAGCTGCCGCCGACAGCCGGCCCGCACCGGGTCGGTGCTGCTCGCCGCCCTCCTCGTCGTGACGTTCAGCGTGTTGCTGCCGCTCTGGGCCACGGTCGAGGCGCGCGAGCAGGACGCAGAAGCCGGCCGCATCTTCGCGCGCCTGCCCGGTGACCTCGCGCTCGAAGGCTGGCCCGATCTGCGGCCGCTCGTGCCGATCGGAGAACGCGAGCGCGTGACCTCCGAGCTCGACCGCCTGCTCGAACTCGACGCGACCGACCTCTACGTGCGGCTCATGCGCGCGGCCGAGCGCCTGGACGGCGGCGATCGCGCGGGCGCTGCCGACGACTTCCGGCAGGTGCAGCGTCTCGCCGACAGTCCCTATCTGCTCGCCGTTGCCGAACGCTACGAGGCCACAGCCATGGCCGACGAAGCGACGACGCCGACGAGCATCGACCTGACGGGACTGCCCGAGCCGACGACGGGCCCCGACTTCTTCGTCGCAGGCTTCCACGCGCTGCGCGCCTGGGACTTCGCTCGCGCCGCCGAACTGCTCGCGCGCTGCGACGACGGGTTCGTGCCCGCGCGCGATCTTCGTTTGCTGGCGCTCGCGGGGCAGCGGCGCCCCGACCCGGACGAGCTGCTGAGCGAAGCCGCGTGGCTCGAGGGCCACTACGGCTTCGAGACCGCGCGCACGCTGCACATCCGCGCCGTCGCGAGCCTCATGCGCCGCGACTACGAACGCGCCGTCCCGCTCTGCCGCCGCTCGCTCGAACTGCGACCCGACCGCCACGGGCCGTGGAACAACCTCGGGCTCGCGCTGCTGCGCTCGGGCGAGCTCGAGGCGGCGCGCACGGCACTCGAACGGGCCGTGTCGTTCCGCCCGTGGTTCGCGAACAGCCGCGCCAACCTCGCGCAGGCCCAGCGCGCGCTCGGCGACCGCGAACTGGCCGAGGCGACGCTCGCCGAGATGACGGACGTCGCCTACCGCGAACACGAGCTCGGCAACGTCGATCTCGAACGCGCGATCCTCGCGGGCGCGGACGACGCCGCGCGCATCGCCCACGCCGAGAACGCGCTCGCGCACTTCGAAGCCGCAGTAGTCGCGGCCGAACCGCCCGCCGTGACGCGCCACCCGCGACCCGCCGCGATCCCGGCGGCGATCAGCTACGCCAAAGCGCTCGCCCACGAAGACCGGCGCATCGCGGCGATCGTGCACATGCTGCGCCTGCGCCGCGACGCGACCAACCCGCAGCAGCTCAGCAACCTCGTGAAGCTGCTCGAGGGGCTGCCGTTCGACGACCTGCTGCGCGACGAGGTGCGGCTCTTCCTGCTCGAGATCGCGGCGCAGCTCGCGCCCGGCAAGAAGGACATCCTGAAGCATCGCGACGCCCTGCGCGCGACCCAGAAGCAACGCCGCTGACCGCCCTGCATCCCGCTGCCCGAATCCCCAGCACGAATCCCCAGCACGAATCCACTGCTCTCGACGAGGCCCGCCATGACCACCGACCCGACCATCTCCCGCTCCCGGCCAGGACCGTTCCTGCTGCTCGGGGTGCTCCTGCTGGGCGCCGGCTCGGTGACGGCGCAGTCCAGCGGCCCGCTCACGGGAGTCAGTCAGGGGTTCTCGGTCGACGGCCCGACGGCCGCCATCCAGCCGGTCACGGGCGCGACCGTCATCGCGGCCAGCACGGGCTTCGACGCGACGTTCCCCGCGCCGTTCGTGCCGCCGCCCGGCATCGCCGACTTTGCGGCGCTGCCGATTCCGGCCGCGCTCGAGGTCGACGCGCTGTCGATCGGCCTCGACTGGGTCGTGAGCGATCAGGCGGGCACGATGACGGTGCCGCCCGGCAACTGGGCCGCGTTGACCTACACCGTGAGCCGCGCGACCGTCGGCTTGCCGGGTTCGCTCGTCGCGATGGAAGCCGCGACGCCCAGCGGCGCGGCCGGCGACGTGTTCAGCTACATCCTGCCGGGCAGCGCGCTGCCGCCCGCGATCGTCGGCATCCCGCAGCGCGCGCGCGATGCGACCGAGATCTCCGTGTTCACGCCGCCTGCAACGATCGGCAACCTCGACGCACACGACCTGTTCATCGGCCTCGTCTATCGTGACAACCCGCAGTTCGCGGCGACGCTGCCGCCGCCGACCTGCTACTTCAGCGTCAGCGACGCGACTGCCGGTTCGATCCCGGCCGCGTGGGCCGGCCCCGCCCTGCAGAGCGGCGCGACGATCTTCTCGACGACGTGGAACCCGGCGCTCGGCGGCGGCGCCGGCGGCTGGGACCCGGTCGTCGTCGCGTATCCGCCGGCCGCGTTCGGCCTGTCCGCCATGGACGACATCGACGCGATCGCCGTCGACATCGTTCGCGGTGAGGTGCTGTTCAGCTGCGACCCGCTGACCTCGCCGCTGCTGCCGCCGCTGCTCTGGTCGATCCTCGGTTCGGGCACCAACACCGAGTACCGCATGCCGGCCGGCGGCGGTCCCGTGTCGACGGCGCTCGGCGTCGGTGCGGCGCCCGACGACCTCGACGGCATCTGCGCACTCGACCCGGGCGCGCCCGCGATCCCCGCGTCGCTGCAGCTCTACCGCCTGATCGGCGAACCGCAGCAACCGCTCCTGCCATCGGCGCCGACCAACCTCGGGCAGTCCGTGACGCGGCTGTTCGACGTCGCGAGCAACACCGAGTTCCTCGTGAGTCACATGACGGGCTGGCCGCCGCCATTCAACCCGGTTCCCGGCGTCGCCGCGTGCGCGGTCACGATCGGCCCGCCGCAGGTCGGCCCCTACGTGACCCTCGGGTTCGTCGGCCGACCGGATCCCGCGAGCCCGTTCTTCCAGTTCGACGGCCACCCCGAACGCTGCGAGTGGGCGATCCCGCCGGGGTTCAGCGGCACCAACATTCCGTTCACCGTGACCTGGGCCGCGGCGAACAACATCGGCTTCTCGCTGTCCCACCCCGTGACGATCCACCTCTGAGGCCCATCGCGGCCAGCGGAACGCGAACGCGGAAAACCCGCGAACCAGACCCGCGGGCCTGCGTTTCCCGGTCGCCATGAGGCAACCACGTCCCCTGTCGTTCACCGCCGCGCTGGCCGGCTCCGCGCTGGCCGGCTCGGCCCTGTTCCTCCTCTCGGGCTGCAACAGCTCCCCCACGGACGACTCCGGCGTCACGCCGCCCGTCGCGGACGGCGGGACGACCGCGCCAGAACCCCAAGAGAAACCCCAGCAGGACGCACAACCAGCTCCGGCCGCGAATCCGGCCGAAGTCGCGAGGGTCGATACCCCGGCGACGAGCGAGTTCGTCCTCGAGGAGATGGAGGTCGACCGGTCGGTCGAGGCCGAGATGCCGGCCCGGAAGAAGGAGTCCGCGTTCGACTCCAACCAGTGGAATTCCGCGGTCGGGCTCGGCGGCGGCGCCGGCGGCAAGATCGGCGGCCGGCGAGCACGCCGGAGCCTCTCGCTCGCCGAGTCCAAGATGTTGCGCGAGCCGGACTCCGAGTCGTACGCGGCGATCACCGAGAGCGGCTTCTACGTCACGGGCAGGAACCCACTGTCGACGTTCGCGGCCGACGTCGACACGGCGTCGTGGTCCAACGTTCGCCGCATGCTCAACGAAGGTCGCCTGCCGAACCAGGACGCGGTGCGCATCGAGGAGTTCATCAACGCGATGGACTACGGCGACCCGGAGCCGCAGGGCAACGACGCGTTCGCGGTGCACAGCGAGGTCGGGCCGTGCCCGTGGGCCGCGGACCACGAACTCATGCGGGTCGCGCTCAAGACGCGCGAGATCGACGCCGCGAAGGTGCCGCCGTGCAACCTCGTGTTCCTCGTCGACGTGTCGGGCTCGATGCGCAGCGCGAACAAGCTGCCGCTCGTGAAGCGCGCGATGGGCCTGCTCGTCGACCAGCTGCGGCCGCAGGACTCCGTCGCGATCGTCTCCTACGCCGCGGGCGTGCACGTGCCGCTCGAAGCGACGAACGGTGACGAGCACGACAAGATCCACCTCGCGTTGACCAACCTCAGGACGGGCGGCGGCACGAACGGCGCGGGCGGCATCCAGCGCGCCTACGAGATCGCGCAGAGCAACCAGAAGGGCGCCGGCATCAGCCGCGTGATCCTGTGCACCGACGGCGACTTCAACGTCGGCATCCGCGGCGCGGACGCGCTCGAGACGTTCATCGCGGAGAAGCGCGACGCGGGCGTGTTCCTCACGGTGCTCGGCGTCGGCGGCGG
Organism: Planctomycetota bacterium; assembly: GCA_965228735.1. GTDB lineage: Bacteria > Planctomycetota > UBA1135 > UBA1135 > UBA2386 > JAGQRA01. The sequence continues at coordinate 6,143,377 of OZ245838.1, read as the reverse complement.
CAACCTCAAGGACGACAGCCTCGAGCGTCTCGCCAACAAGGGCAACGGCGTCTACGCCTACCTCGACACGCTGACCGAGGCGCGGCGCGTGCTCGTCGAACAGTTCGGTGCGTCGATGATGACGGTCGCGAAGGACGTCAAGCTGCAGGTCGAGTTCGACCCGAGCCGCGTCGCGGGCTACCGCCTGATCGGCTACGAGAACCGCGTGATGGCAGCGAAGGACTTCCGCGACGACAAGAAGGACGCGGGCGAGATCGGTGCGGGCCACAGCCTGACCGCGCTCTACGAGCTCGTGCCGGCCGGTCGCGCGGTGCCCGGTGCGGACCCCGAGGCGATGCCGACGACCAGCAACGACCCCGAGCCCGGTCGCGGCCCGGCGACGCTGCGGCTGCGCTACAAGCCGCCGCACGGCGACACGGCGCGCGAGACGAGCTTCGCGCTCGGCACGGGCGCCGGTGGCGCGGCCTCTCGCGACTTCAACGTCGCGACCGCCGCCGCGGCGTTCGGCATGCTGCTGCGCTCGAGCAAGCACCTCGGCGACTTCGGCTGGGACGACCTCGCGGCGCTCGTCGAGGTCGAAGGGTTGAACGCCCCGGGCCTGCGCGCCGCGGTCGACGGCGCCCGTCAGCTCAACGGTCAGCTCGGCAAGTAACGCTCGGCGAGTGGCGTGCCGTCAGCGGCGGAAGAACCGCAACGCCATGAACCGCTGCGGCACGAGCCGCAGCGCGTTGAACGCGACGCGCGTCACCTTCGACATCGGCACCGGCGCCGGCCACTGCAGCGCCGCGTCGGTCGCCTTGTGCTTCGCGCCGACCGGGCAACCCATGGCTGGATCGAACTGGGCCGGATCCAACTGGGCCGGATCCAACTGGGCCGGATCCAACTGGGCCGGATCGGTAGCCGGCCGCGGCTCGAGGCACGGCTGGCCGTCGCACTTGCAGCACGGCTGGAACTGGTCCGAGATCGATGCATCGTGCACCTGGCCGAACGGTCGCCCCTCGAGCAACAGCACGTCGTGCACGCGCACCCACGGGCCGAACTCGGGGTGCAGCAGCATGCCGGTAACGGGGGACACGGTGCCGAAGCCAGCCGCGTCCGCGAGCCGCGCGAAACTGAGCTTGTGCCGGCTACACCCGATCGCGCGCACGCGCCGACTCGCCTCCTGCAACCGCGCGACCAGACATTCGAGCCCGAGTTGCACGGTGTGGTCGTCGAGCTTGACGCCGCTCGACCCGACCACAACCGCCGTGTCACAGCGCGCCATGAGTTCGCCGATTCGGCGCCCCGGCGACTGACAGGCGTCGAAGCGCTCGGCGTCGACGACCCCGACGAGATTGAAGCCCTTGGCGGCGGCCAGGTTTCGGATCTCGGCTAGCAGCGTCTGGGCCATGGATGTTCGGGGCCCATCGACAATCTGGGCCACGGAATGGGAGCCACGGGTCAGGGAACGCCTTCAGAACGTCGGTCTGGGCGCATGGATCTGGGACAGAGGCGCGGCGAACGGCTCGCCGGCGCCGACTGAGGTTTTGGGCCCGCGACCGGCCTCTGACAACCCCCGTTTGCCGCCAGGGGCGGATTCCGGGCCGCTGCCGGCACAATCGCGCCGGAACGAGGCTCCGCCTTGACCAGGACAGCCCGTTCGCGCAGCATGCGGGCGCCTCTCGCGGGGAAGTCCGGTGTGAATCCGGCGCTGTCCCGCAGCTGTCACCGAGGACGACCGCTCGAAATGCCACTGGGACCGCCGCGTCGGCGGCCCTGGGAAGGTGAGCCAGTAGGACGAATCGGGAGCCAGAACACCCGCGAGTCGCCCGGACGCCGCTCCCGGCTGCCGGTTCGATCGACCCCACACGGGCGCGCGAGACGCCCGCGGTCAATGCATCACCTGGTTCTCCCCCCACTGGGGTGGGCTCTGGCCCTGCTGGCCTGCACGGTCCCGGCCCAGGCCGTCGTACCGGCCTCCGGCTTCAAAGCCCCCGAAGTGCTCCACGAGAGCGCCGCGGCCAACGTGCGCGGCATCGTGCCGCTCCCCGGCCGCGACGAGTTCGTCGTCGGACTCGGCCGCGTTCTCGAACTGCACCGACCGAATACTGCGGTTCGCGCGCTGCACCAACTCGCGCCGGGCGAAGCGTTCGGTTGCCTCGCGCCGACCCCGGCGGGCGCGATCCTGGTCGGCGAATTGTTCAGCGGCTGGCTCAGCGAGATCGATCCGACGACGGGACTGCGACTCCGCGCGTTCGCCGGCCCGAAGAACGCGTTCGACGCAATCGCGCTGCCGAACGGCGACGTGTTGCTCAACGCGAACCCGGCGTGGCCGACGAGCGGCAGCCACTGCGGCGTGTGGCTCGCCGGCCCGCACCGGACGCCGCGCGAGCTCATCGCGCTCGTCGGCCCGTCGGGCCCGCTCGCCCTCGCCCCGAACGGTGACCTCGTCGTCGCCGAGCTCGGCGCGACGGTGCCGCCGCCGCCGGGCACGGCGCGCCTGCTGCGCTTCGCCGCCAACCTCGTGCAGCAGGCGATCCAGACGGGCGCCGCGCTCACGAGCAGTCAGGCGACGGCGGTGGCCGCCGGCTACGACGGCATCTACGACCTCGCGTTCGACGACCGCGGGCGGGCCTACACGACCGACCCCGCGAGCGCGCGCGTCACGCAATCGGCACCCGGGATGCTCGCACCCGCAGCGACGATCGCCGACGTCGGCAGCGGTCGCTCCGGGCTCTGGCTGCACCAACTCGAACGACCGACCGGCGGCGCTCCGTTCGCGGCGTATCAACCGACCGAGCGCGCCGGCAGCCTGCTGATCGCGCACTCGGACTTCCTGCAGCGCTTCGCCGTGGCGCGCCTCGAACCGGCCCGCGCAACGCTCACGAGCAGCGGCGGCGGCAGTCTTGCCGCCGCGTCGAGCACGACGCTCACGTTCGCGGGCGCACCACCGAACGCGCTCGCGGCGACGCTGCTCGCGTTCGGATCACCGACCGCCGAACACGCCGCGGTCACGCTGCACGGGCTGCCCGTGTGGCTCGGCTTCCCGACGGCCGCGTTCGCGTCCGCGCTGCCGATGCCGGCCACCGACACCGCGGGGCGCACCACGCACACCATCACGAATCCGGGCGGCTACGCGCTCACCGTCACCGCGCAGGCGATCGCCCTCGCGACGGCGCCGAACGCGACCGTCCACGCCACTTCTGTCCCCCTCGCACTGCAACTGCTGCCATGACGACTCCCGCTCGTTCGAACGTTCGTGCCCCTCGCGGCATCCTCGCCCCAGCCCTCATCGCGGCGCTTCTCACGGTCTCGACGGCAACCACGCAAACCCTGCCGGAGGGCTACGACTCGACCGCCGCTGCGCTCCCCGCGGGCGCCGCCAACGTGCTGACACTCGGCGCCGGGACGCCCGGCGCCGGCGGACTCGTCTACTTCGATGGCACGACGCTGCAACTCGCGGCCGGCGGCCAGACCCGGGCGCTCCTCACGCTGCCGATGCCGGTATTCGGCTCCTTCACGATCGCGGCCGGGCCCGGCCTCGTGCTCTTCGGCGAGAGTTCGAACGGCAACCTCTGGGCCGTGCCGCTCAACGGCGCGCCGCCGACCCAGCCGCTCGCGACCCTCGCGTTCAACTACGACGCCGTGCGCTGGGACAGCAACCGCGTGATCGTCTCCGCCAAGACGGGCGGCTTCGGCGCGAACGACAACGACCTCTGGGCGGTCGACGTCAACACCGGCAGCACGCAGCTGCTCGCGCAGATCCCCGGCGCGTCCGGCCCGCTCGCGGTCGATCGCAACGCGGCGCTCTGCTACGCGACGAGCAGCCCGCTGTTCCCGACGCCGCCCGGCGCGACCGACGTGCTGCGCTTCGATCGGACGGTCGTCGACCTCGCCCTGCTGACGCAGCAGGTGCTCACGCCGGCCAACGCGACGGTCGTGATCGCCGGGCTCGACAGCGCCGGTGACCTCGCGTTCGACGGCGACGACGACCTGCTGTTCGTCGACTGGTTCAACGACGCCGTCTCTGAGATCGACGACACGACCGGGCCGGCAAGGGCGGTGAAGGTGCTCATCGACTACTCCGGCACGCCGACGAGCGCGGCCGAACTGCAGGTCGCGCGGACAGCCGGGGCCGGCTTCGGCGCCGGCGTGTTCGAACCGTTCCAGGCGGCCGGCACCCGCCTGCTCGTGCGCGAGACCGACTACGCGAGCACGAACGACCGCCGCACCGTGCGACCCGCTGCCCCGACGCTCACCGCGAGCGTCGCCAGTCCGATCCCCGCGGGCGCGTTCACCCTCGACCTCGCGGACGGCCCGCAGAACGGCGCCGCGTTGATCGCGCTCGGCCTGCCGCAGGGCCCCGGGTTCACGAGCGTCGCCGTGCCCGGGTTCGAGCAACCCCTGCTGTGGCGAACGGGCCTGCTGATCCCCGTGAACACCCACTTCGTCGCGCTCGACGCCGCCGGCGCGGGCAGCCTGCCGCTCACGAACCCGGGCTTCACGCCGGCCCTGACGATCCGTGCGCAGGCGGCGATGGTCGACCAGGCCGGCGGCGTGATCGCGGCCAGCGCCCCGGCGGCCGTCGTGCTGCAACAGTAGCGGCGTTCCGACGGCCCCGGGATCGCGGTCGTAAGGGTCTGCAGCACAGCCGGTAGTGCCCATCCCACGGGCCCTGCCAGCGGTGCATAACCGTTACAGCGTCTTGCTGTCGGCAAACGCGGGGCGCGGCCGTAAAGGAGGGCGGCCCGGCGCCACTCCCGCGCGTCCCGGCCCCACGCGACAACGCTCATGCAGAAGCAGACCCTAGCCCTCGTGATCGGCGCCGTTCTCCTGACCGGCGCGGCAGCACTCGCCTGGACCCAGTTCGGGGGAGCCGACGAAGTTCCGCTCGTGCAATGGAACGCCGACGACGAGGTCTCGACGGTCCAGGACCCCGAGACCGAGACCGGCGAACTGGCGAGCGCCGAGATCGAGCGCACCGCCGTCGAGATCGACGAGAACGGCGTGCCGATCGTCGATGACGGCGGCGACCGCGTCGCGGTCATCGTGCGCGGCCGGGTCGTCGACAAGTACGGCGCCCCGGTCCAGAACGCCGACGTGTTCCTCGAACACTCGCGCAGCAACCGCCGGCGCGGCGGCAACCGCCGCCGCATTCCCGAGCCGGTGCGCACGGACCGCGACGGCCAGTTCGCGTTCGCGGGCAACGCGTTCGCCAACCTGCGCGTGTCGCTGCAGGTCCGCAGCAAGCTCCACGCGCCCGGGATCGTCGACCGCGACATCGGCGACGTGCGCGCGAAGGGCCAGTCGACGCCCGAGGGCATCGTGTTGCAGCTCGAGGACGTCGTGCTGCAGAACGGCGGAGAAGTCGTCGGTCGCGTCACGGACTTCGCGGGCAACGGCATCGCCAACGCGACGATCCGCCCCGGCGCGCAGGGCCGCAACCGATGGCGCTGGATGCGCAACCGCGATGAGTTCGTGACCGAGGTCACGACGGACAACAACGGCTACTACAGCCTCGCCCACCTGCCCGCGGGCGACTGGAACACGGCGGCGACCGCCAAACGCCACACCGAGGGCCGCAGCGCGACGTTCGAGGTCGTCGAAGACCAGCGCGTCGAGGTCGAGGACATCCAGCTCGGCCCGGGCTTCGAGCTCACGGGCATCGTGCGCGACCCGCAGGGCACCCCCGTGGCCAAGGCCCGCGTCACCGCGCGCAGCACCGGCGGCCGCGGCGAGCGCAATGGCCAGGGCGGTGGCCAGGGCGGCGGCGGTCGCGACCGCGGTCGCGGCGGCCGCGAGCGAGGCGGTCGGGATACCGGCCGCGGTGGACCGTTCGGTGGCGGGCGCTCGCACTCGACGACCACCAACGAACGCGGCGAGTTCACGCTCGAGCATCTGCCGGGCGTCACGATGCGCCTCGAGGTGCGCGCCGAGGACTACCTCAACTACGAAGCGGAAGGCCTCGACCCGACGGTCGGCCAGCCGATCTACGTCACGCTGCAGACCGGCCTGCGCATCGCCGGCGTCGTGCTCGACGCCGTCGACAGCCAGCCCGTGACGACATTCGCGATCGAAGCGCGGCGCGTGCGCGGCCTGCCCGTGCCCGGCGCCCAGTCGATCGACCTCAATGCCGTCCGCGCGCAGCTGCGCGACGGCAACCTCGACGAGGCAACGCGCAACCAGCTGCGCCAGCAGATGCGCGACGCGCGCGAAGCGATGGAGGACCAGGCCCGCCGCAACCGCAACCGCGGCGACGACCGGGGCGGCGATCGGGGCGGCGACCGCGGCGGTCGTGGCCGCGGTGGACGCGGCGGCTGGGGCGGCTTCGGCGGCCCGACGAACATCGGCAAGCCGGAGCGCCACGCCGACGGTCAGTTCGTGCTGACCGGCCTGCAGGAGGGCGTCTACGAGGTGAGCGTGCAGTCGTCCGATCACGCCTTCTTCACGAGCGCCGAGGTCGAGCTGCGCCAGAACGGAGTCTCGCCGAGCCTCACCATCCGCCTCGATCGCGGTCTCTACTTCGCGGGTGTGGTGTTCGACGACACGGACCGGCCGATCGCCGGCGCGGAGGTCGAACTGCGCGCGGTCGACCAGGAGGTCGAATCGGCAGCGCCGGCCGGCGGACGCGGCGATCGCGGCCGCGGCGGCGACCCGCGCGAACGCATGATGCGCGCGTTCATGGCCATGGGCGGCGGCAACAGCCTGCGGCTGCAGACCAAGACCAACGATGACGGCGAGTTCTTCTTCACGCACGTGCCGGCCGGTCGGTATAGCGTATCGGCCGAAGCCAACGGCTTCGCCGAGCCTGAGGATCAGACCATCGAACTGGATGGCGACCGCTCGGACGGCAAGTTCGTCATGGGCCCGCTCGGCCGCCTCGTCGGCGAGGTCACGGGCCTGGCCGAAGGCGAGTTCGCCGAGGCCGAGGTCACCGCGATGATGGTGCCGGAAGGCGGCGACGCCGGCAGCGCGATGTTCCGGATGTTCGGCCGCGGTGGCCCGAAGCAGTCCAAGGTGCAGTCCGACGGCAGCTACGTCATCGAGGACCTCGAGCCGGGCAGCTACATCGTGCGGGCCTACGTCGGCTCCCGCCGCGACATCCTGCGCCAGCTCATGCCGCAGTTCATGACGGGCGAGCTGCTGCCCGACCTGCGCCTCGAGGGCGGCGAGACGGCCGAACGGGACCTGCAGGTCCTGCGCGCCGAGTTCGGCACGGTCCGCGGCACGGTGATGCACAACGGCGAACCGGCGCAGGGCTTCCGCGTCGAGCTGCGCGCGGTCGACAGCGGCACCAGCAACGGCGCGAACGGCCCAGGCGGCCGTGACATCCTCAGTCGGATGCGCGGCGGCCGCTTCGGCGGCGGCGGCAACGCCGAGGTCAAGGCCGACGGCACGTTCGAGATGGACCGCGTGAACCCGGGTCAGTACACGCTGCGCGTCACGACGCGGCAGCGCTCGACGGTGCACGAAGAGCCGGTGTTCGTCGCGATCAACGGCGTCACCGAGCAACACGTCACCGTGTTCACGAGTCGGCTGACCGGCACGGTCGTCGCCGAGGACGACACGGATCCGAAGTCGGTGCGCGCGTCGGTGTCGCTGCTCCAGGGGGTCACCACCCTGCCGGAGAATCTCGGCCAGTGGATGCGCACGCCCGGCAACCGCGCGCACAACGCCCGCATCCGCGACGGCGCGTTCGAGTTCGAATCGGTGCCGCCCGGGACCTACCTCATGGTCGTGCGCGCCCGCGACCACGAGACGACGACCCAAACGGTCTCGGTCGGCAGCGGCGACAATGCGGTCACGGGCACGCTCGGAAAGGCGACTCCCGCCGGCACGGGTCAGCCGAACGGCAACGGCGGTCGTTAGGCCGCGGTGCGGGTCGGCCCCGTGCCGACCGGCCGCACCTGACGATTCGGCGCCGACCCGATTTGGCGCCGACCGATCTGGGGCCGTTCGAACTGGCGACGACACGGCGGCAATCGCCACCGTGCCGGCGCGGGCGATCCGCGGTAGGATGGTCCGTCGGAGTTCCGCCATTCGCTTCCTCGCCACCGCCTTCGCTGCCCTGCTCATCGCCGTCGGCATTGCCGTCGCGGGGTACTCGTTCCTCCTGAGCCTGCGGCAGCCGGCCGTCGTGACGACGGCGCAGCCCGATCTCGAACTGCGGTTGCTCGTCGTGCCCGCGCCCCGGCTGCTGAAGCTCGAAGCACGGCCGCACGCCTTCGCGACGCCGGCCGCGCTCGTCGGCGCGATTCGCGCCGACCAACGCCCGACCAGACTCCTCGTGCGCGGCCTCGATCGTGACATCGTGAACCCCGGCGACGCCACGAGCTCGAGCGCCGGCGTGGCGGTGTTCGCCCCGACGACGGGCGCCCGCCTCGCGTGGCATCCTCTCGCGGACGCGACCGTCTCACCCGACGGTCTCGTGATCGAGCTCACGCCGCCCTCGGCGCCGTTCGTGGTGACGGTGGCCCCGGATGAGGCCAGCGCCGAGCACGGCTACCTCGCCCGCGCGACGCTCGACCCGCGCGGCAACATCCGCGACTTCTCGATGACCGCGCCCGTCGTCCGCGTTCGTCTCGTCACCGCGAACGGCCGCCCCGCCGGCCCGTTCCAGCTCGTTCGCGTCGGCGCGCGCGACTGGCTCGCCCAGGGCGCCGCAGCGGGCGGCCTGCGGCTCGACGACGGCAGCGTGACGCTCGTCCTCGGCGCGGGTGACTACGAAGTCGTCGATCCGATCCGCTCGGCGGTTCGGCAGCGTTTCACCGCCAAGACCGAAGGGGACGGAACGCCGATCGAGGTCACTCTGACGGCACGTCTGACACGGCCTCGAGACCCGCAGAAGTGACGCGATAGACGCGCTTCGAGACCGGATGCGCCGCGCGCTCCGCGAGCGCTTCCGTGTCGGCCATCAGCGTCTCGAGGTCGACCTGATCCTCACCGCCGACCCAGAGCAGGTCGCGATCGGGCAGCGCGACGAGCAGCCCCTCGGCCTCCTCGAGCAGCAGCACGCGAGCCGCATCGAACCCGTCGCCCATCTCGATGCGCAACGGTTCCGCGACCTGCCGCAGTTCTTCGAGCCGGTCACCGTCGAGGCGCTGCAGGTTGGCGAGCGCGAGATTGTGCACGTCGTCGATCGTCTTGCCCCAGGCGTTGAGGTGGCCACGACAGACGAAGACCATGCTGTGCGGATCGTCGACGACGTAGACGACGACGAGCTCGTCGTTGAGCGATCGATGCACGAGACCCGAATCCCCGAACCGGCCGTGGTCTTCGAGCCACTGCCGACTGCGCACCTGCGGCAGCAGCTGCGCCGCCGCGCCGGCGAGGTCGAGGTCATCGACGCGGTCGAGGCCGACCTCGCGGATGTCGCCGATCAGCCGCTCGACGTAGTCGGGGAAGCCGTCGGGAAACGTCTGCTCGTGGCGGAACGCGTCGTGCAGCGAGACCGGCGTCTCCTGCCCATCGACCTCGAGCAGGCAGGCGAACTGGTCGGGCAGCAGGTCGACGTAGCGGACGCCGGGGTGGCGCTCCGCGATCAGCGTCTCGAGGCGCAGGAGGAACGCGCCGACCGCCGGATCGACCCGGGTCTGCCGCCGCTGGAACCGGTGATGGAGCGCGGCCGCGAGCACCGAGACCAACAGCCATCCGATGAGCCCCCACATCCACATGTGCGAGGTATCGACCGCATGGCCATGTCGCCTTCAGCAGGGGCGGCCCATCGACTCTCGGGACCGGTGGGAGGCGCGGGAGGAAAGGCCACGTGGCAGGCAGGCGCGGCAGGCAGCGTGACGGGTCCCGGGGTGGACCGGGACCCGGGGCGAGACGGGGTTGCGCGACATTCTCGAAAAAACCTGACCCGGTCCGCTTCCCGCTGACGCTCAAGCCTAGGGGAGAGGGGCCGCTGCCGTCAATCGGGGTATTCGATTCTCGGATCGAAGCGCAGGCCTTGCGGGTAGTGTTCGATTTTCGGATACTTCGGGCCATGGAATCGGTGGCCCGAGAAGGTCGATTCCGGCTGGTCGTGATCGGCGACGGGTCGGTACGGACGATCGCGCTGGACGGCGAGCGCTGGCTCGTCGGGCGCTCCCCCGACTGCGCGATCCAGCTGCGCGACCCGACCGTGAGCCGCCAGCACGTCCGGATCGAGCGCCGCGGCGACACGTTCCGGATCATCGACCTGGGCGGCCGCAACCCGATCCTGATCGACGGGTCGCCGACCCCGAGCGGCGATCTGACCCCCGGCCAGACCCTCTCGATCGGCCTCACCCGCCTCGTCCTCCAGCGCCGCGAGCCGCGCGAACCGCTCGAGGATGGCCACGACACGGTCATGATCACGCGGCGCGAGGTCATCGACGATGAACTCGCGCCACCCGCGGACGACGCGCCCCCCCGCGCACCCGAGGCCCAGCGCATCCTCGAACGGATCGGGTGGACCTTCACGGACATCGGCTCGCTGACCGACGCCGCGGAGCCGCTGCTGCAGCTGGCCATGAATCTGACGGGCCGGACGCGCGGCCTGCTCGGACGCTTCCGCGCGACGGGCAACGCCGTCGAGACCCTCGCGATGCTCGACACCCAGCGTCCCGACATCGGGTTCGACGTGCCCAAGGCGATCATCCGGGAAGCCCATCGCCTGCGCCGGGTCTCGATCCTCACGACATCGGAGGACGAGGGCCGACTCGCGATCCCGCTCGGCGACGGACCGAACGCCCTCGTCCTGCTCGACCAGCCGAGCGCCCGGGCGCCCGCGGGCCAGGACCTGCTGCGCCTCGCGGACACGCTCGGCAAGGTGATCTGGCACCGGCTGGACGAACTGCAAGAACGCCTGCGGCTGCGCGACGAGGTGCAACGCCTGCGCTTGCACGGCACGGCGGCCCACAACGCAGTGCTCGCGAGCTCGCGCCTGCAGAGCGTTCGGCAGACGCTCCGCGAAGTCGCGAACGCCGGCGCGCCCGTGTTGCTCGTCGGCGAGGCCGGCACCGAACGCGAAGAGCTCGCGCGCTACCTGCACTCCGAGTCGCAAGGCAGCGACGCGTTCGTTGCGCTGCATCCACGCGCCGTACCCAAGGACCAACTCGAGCGCGAACTGTTCGGCGACGATGGCCACGTCGGCGCCACGGCGCGTGCCGCGGGCGGGACGCTGTTCGTCGAGGACATCGACGCGCTGCCGCCCGGGCTGCAGAAGCGCCTCGCGACCGATGACGCCGCGTTCCGGCTCGTCGGCGGCTCGCTCCTGCCACCACCGAAGCATCGCCCGCCGGGCGAGGATGGCGAGGCGATGCCGAGAAGCGAAGCGCCGGCCCAAACCGAGAAGGGCTGGACGAACGAACTCGGCGGGCACCTCGCCGCCCACGTCGTATCGATCCCACCGCTGCGCCAGGACGGCACCGACGTAGTCACGCTCGCCGAACTGCTGCTCTCCGAGATGGGGCCCGGCATGGACGGGACGCCGCGGCTGCTCAGCGAACGCAGCAAGCGCCTGCTCGCGGGCTACTCGTGGCCCGGCAACGTCGAGGAGCTGCGACACGCGATCGAGACGGCGGCGGCGAAGGCCGGCGGCGGCCAGATCACGCCGCGCCACCTGCCGACGGAGATCGTCGAGGGCCAGGTCGAGGTCTCCATGCAGGGCCTGCAATCCCTCGAGGAGGTCGAGCGCCAGCACATTCGCCGGACGCTGAAACGGGTGGGCGGCAACCGGGCACGCGCGGCGCAGGCGCTCGCGATCGCGCCGTCGACGCTCTACGACAAGCTGCGGCGCTACGGCATCGACTCGTAGTCGTCCCCGGCACGAGAACGGGCGGCGGCCCCCGAATTGGCCACCCCACGACTTGCCCGGTCGCGACCGGTCGCGATGCTACCGGGATGACCGGCGGTCCGATCTACCTCGACAACGCCGCGACGACGCGCCCTCTGCCCGAGGTCGTCGACGCGATGGCGCAGGCGCACCTCGACGCGTTCGGCAATCCTAGCAGCCCGCACTCGTTCGGCCCGCCGGCCCAGAAGCTGCTGAGCGACGCACGCGAGTTCTTGCGCGGCACGCTCGCGGCCGGCCGCGTCGTGTTCACCTCGGGTGGCAGCGAGGCGGACTGCCTCGGCATTGTCGGCAGCGCCGCGGCGCGGCCGCCGGGCCGCATCCTCATGGCCGCCGCCGATCATCCGGCGCTGCTGCGCACGGATCAGGTGACCGGCCGCTGGCGCCACCACACGGTCGTGCTGCCGGTGACCGAGCACGGCGATCTCGCGCCGGAGACGTTGTTCGAAGCGCTCGGCAGCGACGTGCGCACGGTCGCGCTCATGCACGGTCACAACGAGCTCGGCACGCTGAGTCGGCTCGACGAGCTCACCGAACTGATCCGCCGCGAGGCGCCGAAGGCGCACATCCACGTCGACCTCGTCCAGACCTACACGAAGGTGCCGTTCGACTTCGACGACCACGACGTCGACTCGGTCGCGGTGTCGGGCCACAAATTCCACGGGCCGCGCGGCGCCGGGTTCCTTGCGTTGTCCAACCAGGCCGACGTGCGCCCGCTGCAGCTCGCGGGCGGCCAGGAGGACGGCCTGCGCGGCGGCACGGAGAACGTCGCCGGCGCGGTGGGGCTCGCGACAGCGGCCGAAGCCGCGTTCACCCGACTCGACCGCACGGCGCGCCATTGCGAAGCGATCGCCGCGATGATCTGCGAACGGCTGCTCGAGGTCGTGCCCGACGCCGAACGGCTCGGTCATCCCGATCGCCGGCTGCCGCACATCCTGTCGCTGCGGCTGCCCGGCATCGTGGGCAGCACGTTCCTCGAGCGGTGCAACGCGCGCGGCGTCGCGTTCTCGACGGGCTCGGCGTGCCACGGCGCGGACGACAAGCAGAACCACGTGCTCACGGGCATCGGCCTCGGCCGCCGCGCCGCGCGCGAGGTCGTGCGGCTGTCGTTCTCGCATCTCACCACCGAGGCCGAGGCCGCACGCGCGGCGACGATCCTCGTCGAGGAAGCGGGCCGCATGGTGCGCGCGTCACCACGGCGCCAGTTCGGCGAAGGCGTCCAGTGAGCGGCACGAAGGGCAAGGGCTCGTCGCTGTCCCCGGCGATGCAGCAGTACGTCGATGCCAAGGGCAAGCACCCCGACGCGCTGCTGTTCTTCCGGATGGGCGACTTCTACGAGCTGTTCTTCGAGGACGCGAAGATCGCCGCCAAGGACCTCGGCATCACGCTGACCGCGCGCGGCAAGGGCGAGAGCGCGACGCCGATGGCCGGCGTGCCCGTGCGGTCGATCGACGGGCACATGAAGAAGCTCGTGCAGATGGGCCACCACGTGGCGATCTGCGAGCAGATGTCCGATCCGAGCGAGGCCAAGGGCGTCGTCGACCGCGAGGTCGTGCGCGTGATCACGCCCGGGACGCTGACCGAGGACAACCTGCTCGACGGCAGCCGCGCGAACCATCTCGCGGCCGTCGCGATGGGCAAGGATCGCGCCGGCATCGCGTGGGTCGAGCTCTCGACGGGCGCGTTCCAGGTGCACGAGTGCGCGGTCGACCAGCTGCCGGACGAGCTCGCGCGCATCGAACCGGCGGAGCTGCTGTGCTCGGAAACGCTGCGCGGCGACACGCCGTGGCTCATGGCGAATCGCGTGCCCGTGACGTGGCGGCCGGGCTACGACTTCGGCACCGATGGAGCGACGCGCGCGCTGGAGCAGTTCTTCAAGCTCAAGACGCTCGCCGGCTTCGGAGTGACCGACCTGCCGCTCGCCGTCGGTGCAGCCGGCGCGATCGTCACCTACCTGCAGGACACGCAGCTGTGCGCGCTCCCCCACCTGCGCGGGCTCGAGGTCTTCAGCGACGGCGCGCACATGCGGCTCGACCGCGCGACGCGACAGAGCCTCGAGCTCGTGTCGACGATGCGCGACGACGAGGGCACGCCGCTGCTCGCCGTGCTCGACGAGACCGACACGCCGATGGGCGCGCGGCTGTTGCGGCACTGGCTGCTCGCGCCGCTCGGGAACGTCGAGGCCGTGCTCGATCGGCAGACGGCGGTGGCCGAGCTGTTTGCCGGTTCGGATCTGCGGCTCGCGGTGCGCGCCGCCCTCGAGCCGGTGCTCGATCTCGAACGCCTGACATCCCGCGCCGCGTTCGGCCGCGGCAACGCGCGCGATCTCGCCGGGCTGCGCCAGAGCCTCGGGCAACTGCCGGCGCTCGTCGAACGGCTGCAGGGTTGCGGCGCCGCGGCGCTGCAGCGACTCGCGGGCATGGACACGCTGCCCGAGCTGGCCAGCGCCATCGGCAAGGCGATCGTCGACGAGCCGCCGCTGTCGGTCCGCGAGGGCGGCATGATCCGGACCGGCTTCAGCAGCGAGCTCGACGAGCTGCGGACCCTGGCCAAGGACAGCAACGTCTGGCTCGCGAACTACCAGACGCGGCTCGCAGAGACGACCGGCATCCCGAGCCTGAAGGTCGGGTTCAACAAGGTCTTCGGCTTCTACATCGAGGTCACGCACACGCACAAGGACGTCGCGCTGCCGAACGACTTCCAGCGCAAGCAGACGATGAAGAACGCGGAGCGCTACGTGACCGACGAGCTCCGCGAGTTCGAGGCCAAGGTGCTCAAGGCCGAGGAGAACAGCAAGGCGCTCGAGTACGAGCTGTTCTCGGCGCTGCGCGAACAGGTGTCCGCGGCGTGCGAACGGCTGCAGGCGACGGCGCGCGCGCTCGCCGAGCTCGACGTCCTCACGGCGCTCGCGACCGTCGCGAAGGAACGCAACTACTGCCAACCGACGATCGACGATTCGACGGTGCTGAAGATCGAGGACGGCCGCCATCCCGTGATCGAGACGACGCACGCAGCCGGCACGTTCGTCGCCAACGACACCGACCTGCAGCCACCCGAACGCCGCCTCGTGCTCCTCACCGGCCCCAACATGGCCGGCAAGTCGACGTGGATCCGGCAGAACGCGCTGATCGTCGTCATGGCGCAGATCGGCAGCTTCGTGCCCGCCAAGGCCGCGCACATCGGCCTCGTCGACCGCGTCTTCACGCGCGTCGGCGGCGCGGACGACATCAGCCGCGGTGCGTCGACGTTCATGGTCGAGATGACCGAGACGGCCAACATCCTCAACAACGCGACCGAGAAGAGCCTCGTGATCCTCGACGAGGTCGGCCGCGGCACGAGCACCTACGACGGGCTCTCGCTCGCGTGGGCCATCGCCGAGGACCTGCTCGAGCGGATCCGCTGCCGCGGCCTGTTCGCCACCCACTACCACCAGCTCGTCGACCTCGGCACGCCGGGTAACGGCGTCGCCAACTGCCGCGTCGCGGTGCGCGAATGGCAGGACGAGATCGTCTTCCTGCACCGCATCGAACCCGGCGGCACCGACCGCAGCTACGGCCTGCACGTCGCGCAGCTCGCCGGCATCCCGAAGACCGTGCTCGACCGCGCGACCGCCGTGCTGCACAAGCTCGAAGCCGAAGGCGACGACGTGCGTGAGTCACTGGTCAACGCACGCGAACGCAGCAAGCCCGGCCCGCGCCAGAACGAGCTGTTCGCCCCGCCGCCCGAGCCGTTGGTCGAGGAGCTGCGGGAACTGGACCTCGACGACATGTCACCGCGGCAGGCGTACGAGCTGTTGGTGCGCTGGCAGGAGCGGCATGGGGCGAATTGAGAATTGCGAGTACCGGGCGCCGCAGGCCACGGTTTGCCCCGATGGCCGTCAAGCTCTGCGCGGCCGAGGCGACATGCTGCGACCCTGGCTCACCCGACCAGCTCCAAGTCGGTGAGCCCGCACGAACTCGAAGAGCGTCACGAGGGCAGGTGAACGCCGCCGCACTGCTCGCAGCGAAGTGTGCGTCGTGTCGGACGGAGTTCCACCACGCCAGCTTCGGTGACCTCGCCTATGGCGAAGCCGTCCTTTCGACCAGCGACGGCAGACGTTTTGCGCGCGCCAGTGCTGGTTCCGACTTCGCGCAACGCGTCGCGAAATTGCTGACCGGGAATGACCGGACGATCTGGCCGTTCCTCGCAGCGTTGGCAGACCCGATCGACGGCCTGGCGATGACCCACCGGATCGTCTGCCCGGCCTGCCGCTCGACGGAACTCGAGTCCTGGGGCGGCACGAGGCTCGGCCTGACCGAGATTCCCGACGTGACCTTCACGGCCTCGGAACGGCTCACACCCACCGAACTCGCGAACCGAGTCGCCGCAATCCGGCACGAGCTGCCCGGCGATTGAGCGCATACGGGCTCGCTCCAAGCGAATCGAGCGACGCGATCGCCAGCAGGTGACCGCGAGGACCGAAACGCGGTCGTCGACTGCCGCGACGCACCGCGGCGGGGCGCGGCAAATGGCTTGAGCTGCGCGCGGCGCGTCCTAAGCCCCGGTCCACGGGGGGAGGCCACACCCGTCTTCGAATCCCATGCGCATCCTCATCGTCCTCACCTCCCACGACCGACTCGGCAACACCGGCAACAAGACCGGATTCTGGCTCGAAGAGTTCACCGCGCCCTACTTCGCGTTGCGTGACGCTGGCGCGGAGCTCACGCTCGCGTCGCCGAAGGGCGGACAGCCGCCCCTCGATCCGAAGAGCTCACAGCCGGACGCGCAGACCGACAGCACGCGCCGCTTCGAGGACGATTCCGAGGCGCAGCAGGCCCTGGCTGCGACGGTCGAGCTTGCGACGGTGAGCGCCGATGAGTTCGACGCCGTGTTCTACCCAGGTGGGCACGGTCCGCTGTGGGACCTGGCGTCGGACCCGCACTCGATCGGGCTGATCGAGGCGTTCGTTGCGCAAGGCAAGCCCATCGCCGCGGTGTGTCATGCCCCGGCCGTGCTCCATCAGGTCAAGACGCCGGCCGGCGCACCGCTGGTCGAGGGCAAGCGCGTCACCGGGTTCAGCAACTCCGAGGAGGACGCCGTCGGCCTCACCGACGTCGTGCCGTTCCTGCTGGAGGATCGACTGCGGGAGCTCGGCGGCAAGTACGAGAAGCGCGAAGACTGGGAGGCCTTCGCCGTCGTCGACGGCCACCTCATCACGGGCCAGAATCCGGCTTCGTCCGAGAAGGTGGCGAACGAGCTGCTGCAGCAGCTGCGGTGACGCAGCCCATGGCCATCCCGCTCAGCGACAAGACCGAACAACACCTCGTTGCCGTGTTCGAAGACCTGGGCGAACGGGATCAGGCGCGCTGGATCCTCGAGAACGAGTGCGGGGATACGCTGCCGCTGTGGAGTTCGAAGACGCCGACTGGATTCGAACGCATCCGCTTCGCAGTCCTCAAGATCAGCGGCGGCTCGATGGCGGCGCTCGCCGACGCGGTCCGGCTCGCGCAGCTCGACTGGCGGGATGCGCTGGTTGGCGCCGGCTTCGGGGACGACGTCCGCGCGCACCTGAAATGGCGGCCGGACTGAGGACCCGACCCCGGTGCGCCACCGCGAAACTCCGGCGTCGCGCTCACGTTCTTCCTCGATGAGACAGGCGGCCGCGTGGAGTTCACTCGTGCTCGGCATCGTGGCCATCGCACCACTGCTGCTCCTAGCAACGTGGCACGGCTGGGCCGGCGGCGGCCCGCCCACATCACCCGAACGGCGCGAGGCGCACGTCTTCTGGCTCTGGGTCTGCCTGGCCGGCGCGGCAGCCTGCCCGATCGTCGGCCTCGTGGGATTCCTGCGACTTCGACGTCCGAGGCTGCAGGGCGAGAGTTGACAGGTCAGCGCGGCCCGCCGATCGACTGCTGCCATTCCGCGAACGCGGCGCTGCGTTGCTCGAGCAGGTCCCAGGTCGTGCCGACCTCGGCCACCGCGTCGTCGAACTGCGCGTCGATCTTCGGGTCCGCCCCCTCCGACACGACCAACGCGCCATCCGAATCCAGTGACCAGAGATCGCGGTGCTGCTGCGCGAGCTCGAGCAGGTTCAGCGCCGCATCGCACCACGACAGGTAGGCGGCCTGCATGCCGTGGATCTTTGCTACGCCCGTGACGAACTCCGGCACGAGCACCTCGATCCGGCGCGCGTCGACGTTGCCGGCGCGCAGCGCCTCGCGATACGCGTCCCCCGTCCGCAGGTCACGCTCCAGATCCTCGAGCAGCCCACGGAGTTCGACGAGCAGGTCGCGTCGCGCCTCGAGGCTCGGCCCCTCCTCGAGAGTCGACAGATCCAATCCGCCGGTCGCGAAGAATCGCTCCGCCGTCGAGTTCACTCGTTGCTCCGCCTCGGAGTACGCAGCGATCGCGCGATCATTGGCCTCGCGCTCGCGGCGGAGCGTCTGGCCGTCGCTGAAGAGCATCAGAACCACCCCGAGAAGCAGCCCCCCCCACGCAGCTCCGGTCGCACGCGACGCCAGGCGCCAGAGCCCCCACGATGCCAGGACCGCGATGCCCATCGACCCGAGGTATTTGCCCGCCTGATACGGCACGTCGTCGCCAACGCGGATCGCGACGGTGAGGAAGAAGGCGTAAACCAGCCCCGCGACGACCCAGATGGGCCACGGAAACCGGCGTTCGGCAGGCTTCTCGTCGGACTCCTGTGGGAGCGGTGGCGGCACGGGTTCGGTGGAGGACATGACCCTCATCCTAGCCCAGGCCCAGGGTTCCCCTCAGTGACTCACCCGAGTTCGCCATCCTGCCGATACAGTCGACGACCGCTACTCCAGAACGCCCATGTCCGGCCCGATCGAGATCCGCCCCTACCAGCCCGGTGACGAGGAGTCGCTGCTCGCCGGCCACAACGCGACGTTCGAGCCGACGCGCTCGCTCGCCCATTGGCAGTGGAAGTTCCGTGACAACCCGACGGGGCAGATCCACACCATGGTCGCAGCGCACGAGACCGACGGGATCGTCGGCGCCTACGTGACGCTACCCGTGCGCGTGCGAATCGACGGCAACGAGCGGCTCGCGGGGCAGTGCGTCGACCTGTTCGTGCTGCCGGCGCATCGTCGCGCGGGCAAGCGCCCCGGGCTCTTCGTCAACCTCGCGCACGCGCACTACGACCTCTGGGGCGGCAAGGAGCCACACCAGAACGCGTTCCACTACGGCTGGCCGATCGCCACGTGGCGCATCGGGCAGAAGTACCTGCGCTACGAGATGGTGCGCGACTGGGACTTCCTGTTCGAGCAACGGCCGGCCGATGGCTTCGCCAAGCGGTCTACGAGCGCCGAGCTAGAGGTGCGCGCGGTCGAACGGTTCGACAGCAACACGGACACGCTGTGGCAGAGCCTGCAGGATCAGAGTCGGCTGTCGCTCGTGCGCGACGCGACGTATCTCAACTGGCGGTTCGCGGACGCGCACGACGCCGACTACGAATTGCTCGAGTGCCGCGAGAAGAACACGGGCAAGCTGCGCGCGGTGACCGTGCTCAATCAGCGCGAGTGGGCGTTCCCGGCGATGACGACGTTCCTCGCCGACTGGCTCGCGCCGGCCGATGACCACGACGCGACGATCGCCTTGATCGCGAAGGCCGAGCAGCGCGCCAACGCGAACGGCTCAGCCGTGCTCGCGACGGTGTTCAACCACCTCGACCCGCGGTTCCTCGGCTTCCAGAGCCACGGGTTCTCGGTCTTCGGAACCGCCTACTTCCAGGTCGTCATCCCGTTCGAGAACGACGACGCGCGGTTCTACAAGGACCACTGGTATCACACGCTCGGCGACTCCGATCTCGTGTGAGCAGCCGGGGAGCGACTACCTGCCGTTGCCCTTGGTGTTGCCGCCGCCACCCTTCTTCTTCGCCGGTTCGGGAGCGGGCTCCTCCTCCACGACGGCCTCCGCCTCGACCGCCTCGACGACGACCGGTGCGGCCTCGGCCGACGCGCCCATGAACATCAGTGGCGCGAGCGCCATCGCGAGGTTGCCCGCTGCGGCGCGACCGCGACCGAGGTCGAGCTGGTAGACCAGATCCGACTTGTCGCGCGACCGCTGGATCTTCTGCAGCAACGGCATCAGCATCCGCATCTGCGGGATCTCCTTGGCCTTGGCGAGGAGCGCGTCGAAGTGCTTCTGCGTGAGATCGACGTTCTCGCCGCCCCGCAGGTGCCGGAACACGACCTCGACCTGCACGTTCGGATCGTCCGGATCGCCGATCGCGCGGATGTCGAGGAACATGTACTGCGGTTGGCCGTTCTCCGGCCACTCCTCGTCACCGAACAAGGAATCGACCATGTGCCGGTTGAGCGCGCGGTCGGCGAGGTGGATCGTCGCGTAGCACAGCAGGCCCGCACGGCGCGTGGACAGCAGCGACAGGATATCGGGGCAGGACTGCCCGGAGCCGAGCTTGCCCTCGAGCACGGGCCGGACGAGGTCGGTCTCGCCGATGACCTGCACCTTGGGGCCCGGCTGCACGAACACCTCGTTCTTCCAACTCGAATCGCTGCGCTTGACGTCGAACGCGCCGATCCTGTCGTCGGTGTAGCCGCCGACCATCCGCGGCGGATCGAGTTCCTTGACCCCTTCGAGCACCATGACGGTCATCGTGCGACCCATTCGCACGTCCTCGCTCCCGGGCGGCGCCACCGGCACCATCGTGATGCTCTGGAGACTGTCGAGTTCGAGCCCCATACCCTGCTCGAGCTGCTGCAGCATCATCCCGCCAGCCCCCACACGCAGCTCGTCGAGCACGCCGCTCTCACGCAGCTGGGCGAAGTCGGCGAACAGGACGTTGTGATAGTCGGTCGGCAGGAACTGCGCGGGCCTCGGGGCCGGCTTGGGGTCAGCCTGGGCGGGCAGTGTTGCGGCCGAGATCAGGCCGCCGAAGGCGACGAGGAGGGCGGTGAGCGATGGCGGATTCGTCATGATCGGTTCTCGGAGCGCAGTCGCCGTGACGGCGTCGCGCGCTCGGGCAGGATTCTACGATCGAGCTCGCCGAGGATTCTCGAATCCCGGGCGTCAGGACCGCGGCGACAGCACGATGATCAGGCCGACGAGCCCCGTGAACAGCAGCACGGCCAGAACGATCACCCAGCCGGGCAGTCGGCCGCGCGACGCCTCGGAATCATGCCCGTCCGTCAAGACCGCATCCCCCCGAACAACACGAGCCCGAGCGAGCCGAACACGATCGTCGGCGACCACGCCGCGACCACGGGGTGCAGGTAGCCCCGCACGCCGAGGCTCTGGCACACGAGGTCGAACAGCGCGTAGGCGCCGCAGAGCCCGATCGCCATGAGGATGCGTTCGATCCGACTGCCCCGTTCGAACCAGACCGCGAGCGGCAGCGCGAGCATCAGCAGGATCAGGTTGGCGAGCGGATAGGTGATGTGGCGGTGGAACGCGAGGCGGACGTCGGCGCGATGTGAGCGCAGCGCCATCGTCTCGGCGAGCTGGGTGTAGGACTGCGCGTCGGCCTCGATCTGCGAACGGCCGCGCTGGAGCAGCACCTCGGGGGCGAGGTCTGGGCGGCCGAGGAAGCCGATCTGCTGCTTGTTCTCGACGGTTTCGCGCCAACCGTTCTCCAGCCGCCAGTCCGACGCCTCCTCGTCCCACACGCCGGAGTCCGCGGTGATCATCACGCTGTCGGCGGCCAGCACGGCCTCGACGAGCATGTGGACGCCGCGGATCGTGTTCTTGCCCGGTTCGAACTCGCCGACGTAGAGCCGCCGCATGAGCGCGCCGTCCGGCGACTCGTCGACGAGAGTCTCCTGCGTCGAGCGGCCGCGATTGAGCTGCTGCGTGAGCTGCGTGAAACGCGGCGCGACCTCCGGCACGACCCACTGCCAGCACGCGACCATGCCGAGAGCTGCAAGCAGACCGCAGAGCATCATCGGCCGCAGCACTCGCCGCATCGGTCGCCCGACGAACAGCATCGGGACGACCTCGTTGGCATGCTGCAGCCTGGCCAGCGCGAACATGCACGCGATCACCGTCACGAACGGGACGATCGACACGAGCAGCACGGGTAACAGTACGACGTAGTAGTCGAACATCAGGAGCGCGAGCCCTGCACTCGACAGCTCCTGCTCCTGTGCGACTCGAACGTAGCGTGGCATGTTGCCGAGCACGTCCATGATGATCACGAGCAGCGTGAAGAACGCCAGCGCGGCGATGAACGCCCCGAGCACCGTCTTACCGACGTAGCGATCGAGGCGGTTCATCGGCGCAGCTGCCGCCAACACAGCGGCACTCCGAGAACGAGCAGGAACGCGATCGGCAACCAGGCGCTCCACGAACTGGCCGTCGCCTGCATCACGCGCGTGCCGACGGCCTCACCGATGTAGAACAGCGCGATCGGCACCAACGACACGGTCAACGCGAGCACCCGCCCACGCATGCGCATGAGCTCCGCGATGCAATAGCCAATCGGCGCGAGCAGAGCCGGCAGCAGCGCGAAACAGCAGCGCTTGAACAACGTGTACTGCGCCTCGTGCGCCCGCGGGTGCGCGCCGCGCAACACTTCGCCCAGCAACTGGTCACTGCGCACGTCTTCGTCACGATCCGCTCGCCGCCCGCGGTCGGCGATCATGTTCTGACCGATGCGAATGCGGACCTCCGAGAGGTAGGCATCACTGTCGGGGTCCGGCACGGGGTCCCGCGCTCCCTTCAAGACCACGACGATCGACTCCTGCCCCTCACGAACCCGCGGCGGCGACACGCGCTCCGCTCTCAGGATCGGCGAACCCGTTCCCTCGATCGTTCGCCCCGGCGGACAGTAGATCGTGCAGTCGACGAAGTCCTCGCCATCACGCTCCGCGAAGGTCATCACGTACCCCGTGTCCAGGATCGGAATCCGATCACTGCCGAGCTTGAGGTTGGTGAACACGTTGCGCACCACGGCCGCGATCACACGGTACTTCTCGTAGTGCACCCACGGAATCACGTAGTGATTGGCGAACGAGCCGAACACCGACAGCGCCAACCCGATGAGCAGCGCCGGCATCATCGGCACGCGCGGCCCGATGCCGGCGGCGCGGATCGCGATGAGCTCGCGATCCTGCGCGGCGCGCGTGTAGGTCAGCACGGTCGCGACCAGGAACGTGATCGCGAGCAGGTGCGGAAACGCGTCCACCGCGAACAGCAGCGTGATCTTGGCCGCGTCGATCAGGCCGCCCCCTTGCGACCGGTTGATCCCGCGCGTGATCAGCGACACCAGAACCACGGCGAACATCACGAGGAAGGTGATCCCGAAGTTCGTCCCGAGCTCCTTGAGGTAGTATCTATGGAGCCGCCACATCGCGTTCGTAATGGTCCCGCTTGGCCCCACGCCGGGCAACGAATCGTTGCCACGATCCACCGCCATTGCGGGCGGGGCCGCCACCGCTTCGGACACAGTAGCCGAAGCCCTCACCGAGTTGTTGCGGAACGACGTCCGTGACTGGACCGATCACGGGCTGACCAGGATCAAGGAACGCACGGTCCGCAGCGTGTTCGAGGGCCGGCTCGGCGACGTCGCCGTGCACATCAAGGTGTTCCGGGCCAACAAGTTGTCGGACCGCGCCCGCGATGCGCTGCGCGGCGAGCCCGGCGAACGCGAGGCCAAGAACCTGGCCCGGGCACGGCAGCTCGGCCTGCCGGCCGTCGAGCCGCTCGCGTTCGGAACAGTGCAGGACGGCGACGGCGCGCGCCGCAGCTTCGTCGTCACGGCGACGGTGCCGGACGCGCGACCATTCGCGTTCGACCTCGGCCCGGACGTGCTGACCCGAACGGGCGCACTGCTGCGGCGCCTGCACGACCTCGGCTGCGCGGCCGCCGACCTGCATCCGGGCAACCTGCTCGTCGACGCCACCGGCGCGCTGCACCTCATCGACCTCACGGCGTTCCGCCACGCGGGCGAACAGGGCAACCGCGGCCGGGCCGCGGCGCTCGCGCGCTTCTGCCAGGAGTTCGACCGCGGCGCCTTGGCGCGCGCGGCGCGACCGCTGCTCGCTGGTTACCAGGGCGACAGCCCGATGCCGATCAACTTCGAGGCGCTGCTCGCGGACGCGACGCGCCGTTGGCGATCCCATGCGTTGCCGGCGTTCGGGCGCCGCAGTGAGCGCAACTGCCGGCACACGCTCGTCGAGCGCCGCCGGCGCGGGCAGCCGCGCTGGTTCGAGCGCCTCGTCGGCGCGACGACCGCGGAGCGCGACAGAGCCCGGGAGTTCCTGGCCCGCCTGCCGGCTGCGGAGGGCGGCGAACCGCAGCCCGGCGACGCCGACCTCGAACCGCACAAGAGCGGCCGTCGCGGCGAGGTGTGGCTCTCGGAGGACTTCGTCGTGAAGAGCCGCGACGCGAGTCACGCGCGCCGGCTCTGGCGCGCGAGCTACTGGCTCGAGTTCGCGCGCGTGCCCGCGCCGCAGCCGATCGCGCTGCGGCTCGATCGCGGCAGTGGCCTCGTCGTCACGCGCCGGATCGGCAACCCCCATCTGGGCGACGAGCTCGCCGCCGGCGCGATCGGGGCGGCCACCGCCATGGCGCTCGCGGGCGACCTCGGCACGAGCGTCGGTCGGCTGCACGCGCACGGCCTGCGCAACCGCGATCTCAAGCTGGACAACCTCGTTCGCCTGCCGGACGAGATGCGCATCGCGATGACGGACCTCGACGGCATCCGCAAGAAGGCACCGAAAGACAGCCGCGGCCGCGGCGCCGACGTGGGCCGCCTGCTGGCCGCGTTCCGCGAAGCGGACGAACCCGGCGGCCCCGCTGCGATCCGTGCGTTCTTGCGCGGCTACGTCCGCGCCCACCGCGAACTGCTCATGGACGCCCCGGTCCGCCGCCTGCTACGCCGCGCCACCCAACGCGCCGGCGAGTGGCGCGAGTCTCACATGTGATGGCGGTACCGAACCCGCCCGTACGGAACCTGGTTCATGCTGCCGGCCGCGAAGGCCTTACCTCGCGGGTGCGTTGCACGCGGCCGGCAGCATGAACCAGGTTCCGTACGGGCGGGTTCGGTACCGCCATCACGTCACACTTCCAGCGTTGCGAGGCGGTCGCGGAGCTTCTCGCTGCCGCCGTCGAGGACTTCGAGCGTCTTGCCGTCGCGATAGTGGCGTTCGACGTGGTACTCGACCGTGTAGCCGTAGCCGCCGTGGATCTGGATCGCTTCGTCCGCGGCGCGGACCATCGCATCGATGCCGAGCACGCGGGCCTGCAGCGCCGACTGCGTCGCGTCGAGGCCGGCATCGGCGAGGCGGGCGGCGTGCATCGTGAGCTGGCGGGCGGCGTCGACGCCCTGGCGTGACTCGACGATCTTGCGCATCACGGCGTGCTGGCGCGCGAGCGGCTTGCCGAACGCGATGCGCTCGGCCGCGTGGCTCTTGGACGCCGCGATGCAGGCGCTGCCGCCACCGACCGCGTTCGCGGCGACACCGATCCAACCGAGCTGGCTCGCGGCGTCGATCGCCTGCTGCGCGGCGTCGCCCCCAGAGAGCACGGTCGCAGCCGCGCCGTCGAACTTCACGCGAGCGGGCGCGCTGCTCGCGAGGCCGAGGCTCGTCAGCGCCTCGCGCGCCGTGCTCCCCGCCTCGACGCGCAGGATGCGCGGCGTCTCGCCGTCGACCGTCGCGCAGTAGAACACGTCGGCCTCGCCGCCACCGGGAACGAGTTCGGCGGTGCCGGTGATCGCGTCGCCCGAGCTCGTGAGGCCGTATTCGAGCCCGCAGAACACCGCGAGCTTGCCGCCCATCATGACCTCTTCGAGATCCTCGTGACCCGCGGCCTCGAGAACGCGCGCGCTCTGCACCTGACCGACGAACAGGCGCGCGAGCGAACTGCTCTGCTCGCCGATCGCTTCGACCGCGGCCGCGAACGGCAGCAGGCCCATGCCGGCACCGCCCACGTCCTCGCTCGCACACACGCCGAAGAGCCCGAGCTCCGCGAGCCCGTCGAACTGGCCGCGCGCGAACTTGCGGTGCTCGTCGAGATCGAGCACTTCGGGCGCGACGTTGTCGGCGACGAACTTCTTCGCCGTGTCGACGATGAGATCCTGGTCTTCGGTCAGCTGGAGGTTGTGCATTGGAATCGTCGGGCCGCCATCAGCGGCCACCCTGCCAGTAGTAGAGGAAGCGCGGACCCGTGAGCCCGGTGAGCAACCGGCCCGCGGCTGCGTCGAGGTCGGTCACCGAGGCGGCATCCGCCGCGGTCGCGGCGCCGAGCAGGAGGTCGGTGAGCGAGGGCTGCCGCCGCAGCTCGACGACCTCGATGCCGCCCTCGATCTGATCATCGAACCACGCGAGGACGGTCTCGCTGTCGCCGATCTCGTCGACGAGGCCGCGGTCGTACGCCTGGTTCGCCGAGTAGATCGCACCCGTCGCCGCCGCGAGCACGTCGG
Source organism: Planctomycetota bacterium (assembly GCA_965228735.1). Classification (GTDB taxonomy): domain Bacteria; phylum Planctomycetota; class UBA1135; order UBA1135; family UBA2386; genus JAGQRA01. The sequence goes on along the minus strand of OZ245838.1, from coordinate 6,117,194 downwards.
CCCGATCGAGGTTGTCGCGCCCCTCGTCGACGACGTCGACGAAGCGATCGAACAGCTCGTCGACGATGCTCGTCAACATCGCGCGCTCCTCGTCGGTCATCGCGCGCATCGGCGACAGGATGTCCTTGTAGGGCGTGCGGTCCGACTTGATCGTGACCTGGTCGATGCCCACCTTCTTCGCGGCTTCCGCAAAGTTGTAGTTCGACATGATCACGCCGATGCTGCCCGTAATGGTCGTCGGGCGCGCGACGATGCGTTCGGCCGCCGCGGCGACGTAGTAACCACCCGACGCGGCCATGTCACCGAACATCGCGAGCACGCGCTTGTCCGGGTGGTCGCGCCGGAACCGCCGCACGGCCAGGTAGATCTCGTCGGAGTCCGTGACGCCGCCACCCGGCGAGTTGATGTCGAGGATGATGCCGCGCACGTCCGGGTTCTCGCCCGCGCGCTGCAGCAAGTACTCGGTCGTCGAGACGATCCCGCCACGCGACCCGAGCACCGGGTTGGCGGCCTCGGCGATCGCACCATGGATCGGGATCTGCACGATCTTGTTGCGGGCCGAACGCTCGCCCGCGACGTGGACCTCCTCGAACAGCCCGGGCGCGGCGAGCCCCGAGCCGGCGAAGCTGCCGACGCTGAGCAACAGCAGCAGCACGTTCACCCCGAGCGACGCGATCAACAGGATGCCGAGGAAGATCGCGACGAAGAACGCGACCCCGCGCGATTCACGCGCGGACTCGGGTGCGGCGAGCGGCTTCCCGATCGGCACGCCGGGCGGTGGTGTCGGGCTGCCAGCAGAACCGGCGTTGCCGGTACCCGAATCGGGCGGCGGAAGGTCGGAACCGCTCATCAGCCCATCAACCCGCGGGCGATGACGAGGCGCTGGATGTCGGTCGCGCCTTCGTAGATCTCGCAGATGCGCGCGTCGCGCAGCAGCCGCTCGGCAACCGTCGCCCCGCTCGCGCCCCGCTGACCGAGGATCGACACGGCCGCACGCGCCGCCCGGTTGGCGAGGCGAGACGTCGTGTTCTTGGCCATCGCGGCCTCGACGCTGCAACGCACGCCGCGGTCACGCAGCACCGCCGCGCGCCACGTCAGGAAGCGATACGCGTCGAGGTCCGACGCGAGGTCGGCCAACGTCCACTGGTCCGCCTGTGACGCCGTCGGCCGCCCCTTGTGGTCGACCTGGCTCGCGAGTTGATCCCGGATCAGCTCGATCGACGCCGCCGCGATCCCGAGCGACTGCGACGCGATGCCGAGGCGACCACCGTCGAGCGTGTCGAGCGCGATCGTGAAGCCCTGCCCCTCTTCGGCGATGAGGCAGTCGGCCGGCACCTTCACGTTCTCGAGCACGATCTCGGTCGTCGGCGAACCGCGCAGGCCGAGCTTGCGCTCCTTCTTGCCGACGCCGACGCCGTCCCAGCTCTTCTCGACGACGAACGCCGAGATGCCCTTCACGCGGTCCTCGCCCGTGCGCGCGAACACCACGAAGAGGTCGGCCTCGCTGCCGGTCGTGATCCACAGCTTGGCGCCGTTCAGCACGTAGTGGTCGCCGTCCTTCTTGGCCTCGCACCGCAGCGCCGCGGCGTCCGAACCCGAGTAGGCCTCGCTGAGGCAGTAGGCGCCGAGCCACTCGCCCGTCACGAGCTTGGGGAACCACCGGCGCTTCTGCTCGTCGCTGCACCAGTTGCCGAGCAGGGAATTCACGAGCGAGTTGTGCACGCTGATCGTGACACCCGTCGACGCGCAGCGCTTGTTGATCTCCTCGAGCATCACACAACTCGCGACGTTGCCCATCGCCGAACCGCCGTAGTCCTTCGCGACGGTCGTGCAGAGCAGCCCGCGCTCGGCGGCGACCTTCACCGCGTCGGCCGGGAACTCGACGTTGGCATCGTACTCGCGCGCGCGGCCGAGATGCTGGTCCGCGTACTCGCGAATGCTCGCGCGGAACTGCTCGAGTTCGGGTGACAGCTGGAAGTCGGGGACCTGGAGGGTCTCGGTGGTGGTCGTCATCGCGGTCGTGCGGGTTTGCTGATGCGGCTCACTGCTCGCTGTAGTCGTAGAAGCCTCGACCCGTCTTGCGGCCGAGGTGACCCGCCGCGACGAGGCGGCGCATGAAGGGGCAGGCCCGATACTTGTCGTCCCCGAGGCCGTCCTTGAGCACGTCGAGGATCGACACGCAGACGTCGAGGCCGATGAAGTCGGCGAGCGTCAGCGGGCCCATCGGGTGGTTCATGCCGAGCTTCATGATCTCGTCGATCGCCTCCCGCGTCGCGACGCCCTCCATCAGGGCGAAGGCCGCTTCGTTGATCATCGGCATGAGGATGCGGTTGGCGACGAAGCCCGGGTAGTCGTTGGCGATCACCGGGATCTTGGAGAGCGCCTTGGACCAGTTCTCGACCGAGGTCGCCGTCTGATCGCTCGTGTCGTTGCCGCGGATGACCTCGACGAGCTTCATCAGCGGCACCGGGTTCATGAAGTGCATCCCGATGACGCGGTCGGCGCGCTGCGTCTTCGCCGCGAGCACCGTGATCGAGATCGACGACGTGTTGCTCGCGAGCACGGCGCCATCGCCGAGCTTGCTGTCCGCGGCCTGGAACACCTTCGTCTTGACGTCGATGTTCTCCGTCACCGCCTCGATGCAGAGATCGACACCGGACAGCGCGTCCATGTCGGTCGTCGCAGTCAGGCGACCCTTGGCGGCCTCGGCCTGCTCCTCGGTGATCTTGCCCTTGCTCGCGAACTTGCCGAGGCTCTTGTGGATCGTCGCCGTGCCGCGGTCGAGCGCCGCCTGGTCGAGGTCGACCATGAACGTCGACACACCGCTGCTGGCGAATACCTGGGCGATGCCGTTGCCCATCGTGCCGGCGCCGATCACGGCGACCGAAGCGGGAAGTTGCTGGTCCGTCATTGGGGTCGTCTGAAGGGTGTCTCTGGTCTACCGCGGAGCTACAGGCGTTCGACGCTCAGCGTCACGGCGTTGCCGCCGCCGAGGCAGAGACCGGCGAGGCCGAGGGTCTTGTCGTGGCGCTGCAACGCGTGCAGCAGGGTGACGAGCACGCGCGCGCCCGAGCAGCCGATCGGGTGGCCGAGCGCCACGGCGCCGCCGTGGACGTTCCACCGCTCCGGGTCGATCTCGAGTTGCCGCTGCAGCGCCACCATCTGCACGGAGAACGCCTCGTTCATCTCGACGATTTCGAAGTCGGTCGGCTGCACGCCCTGCAAGGCGCACAATTTCTTCGTCGCGACCTCGGGCGCCATCATGACCCACTCCGGCGCCATGCCGCCCGTCGCGTAGGCCGTGATCGCGGCGAGCGGCCGCAGGCCGTTGGCCTTGGCCCAGTCCTCGTCGCAGACGACGAGCGCCGCCGCACCGTCGTTGATCGAGCTCGCGTTGCCCGCCGTCACCGTGCCGCCGTCACGCTTGAACGCGGGACGCAGCTTGGCGAGCGCCTCGACCGTGCTGTCCTTGCGGGGGCCTTCGTCCTTGTCGAACGTGATCGGGTCCTTCTTCCGCTGCGGCACCTCGATCGCGAAGATCTCGGCGTCGAACGCGCCGCTCTCCTGCGCCGCGACTGCGCGCCGGTGGCTCTCCGCGGCATACGCGTCCTGGGCTTGCCGCGAGACCTCGTACTTCTCGGCCACGAGCTCGCCCGTGTTGCCCATGTGGAAGTCGTTGTAGTGGTCCCACAGGCCGTCCTGGATGATCCCGTCGAGCGCCTGCGTGTGACCGAGGCGCGCGCCCTGGCGAGCGGCCGGCAGGTAGTACGGCGTGTTGGTCATCGACTCCATGCCGCCCGCGACCGCGACCTTCAGATCGCCGGCCTTGATCGCCTGCGCCGCGAGCATCACGGTCTTGAGACCGGAGCCGCAGACCTTGTTGATCGTGACCGCCGCGGCGGCGTCCGGGATGCCGGCCGCGCGCTGGCTCTGGCGCGCCGGGTTCTGCCCGAGGCCGGCCTGCAGCACGTTCCCCATGAGGACCTCTTCCACGGCGTCCGCAGGCACTTGCGCGCGGGCGAGCGCCTCCTTGACGGCAAACCCGCCGAGCTGCGGCGCGGTGAAGGAGGACAGCGCTCCCTGGAACTTGCCGATCGCGGAACGGCACGCAGAAACGATGACTGGGCGACCCATGGGGGCAACCAGCTTAAGCCGGTGCCCGGCACGAGCCAATGCCGATGGCGGGCAAACCCGAGGGCCCCGGGGACGGGCCGAGCCGGCCGCCGGCGATTCGGCTCCCCGGATTCCCCGAACCTACCCAGCCGACGACTCGTCGGCCGCCCGATCGGCGGCTGCGCGGTCGCCGGCCGCCCCACGATTGCTGACGAGCACCCGGCGCCGGGGCAGCCACGCGCCATCGGCCTCGGCCTGAAGCCAGCGGACGAGTTGCTCGCGGACCCGGTTCACGAGGGCCCAGGCCGCGCTCGGGTCCTTCGCGGCGCACGTGAGGCGCAACTTCATCGCTTCCTCGCCCAGGTCCACGACCAGCACCTCGGGGTCGTCGCGTTCCCCGTGCCAGTCGGGGTCGGCCCGGACGATCTCCTCGAACCGCTCACGGATCCGCTCGACGTCGGCCCGGTAGTCGACGTGCAGGTAGATCGGCTTCTTCAGATACTCGTCCGTCTTGGACCAGTTCTCGAACCAGCGGTCGACGAAGTAGCGGATCGGGAACACGAGGCGACGCTCGTCCCACGTCCGCACCACGACGTCGACGTAGCTGACGTCCTCGATCCGGCCCCAGTTGTCCTCGACGAACACGCTGTCGCCGATCCGGAACGGCTGGGCGAACGCGATGTGCAGCCCCGCGATCAGGTTCCCGAGCACCGCGTGCCCCGCGATGCCGAGGATCACGGCCATCGCGCCGGCGGACGACAGCAGCGTGACGCCGACCGCGCGGAACGAGTTGAGCTGCAGCAGGACGACCGCGACTCCGACGAGCGCCAGCACCAGGAACAGGATGTGGCGCGCGACGGTGAGCTGCGTGAGGAGCTGCCGATCGGGCTCGGCGTCCTCGTCCGATTCACCGCGGGCCGCGCGCTTCAGGAAGCGGTCCACGAAGAAGCTCACCAGGCGCATCGCGAACCAGACGAACGCCGCGACGAACAGGATCAGCGCCAGCGGCTCGACGACGACCGCGACGAGACTCGGCAGTCCGAGCACGCCGTCGATCACGCCCCACAGGACACCGGTCATGACGACCCCACCGATGGGCCACCGCAGCCGCGCGACGATCGCCGAGAACTCGCCTCCGGTCCGGCGCTCGATGAAGCGCACGACCCGCCCCGCGACGAAGAACCCGAGCAACGGGGCCAGCAGGAGCACGACGCCGAGCCCGATCCACTGCCAGACCAGCAGCTGCCCCAAACCGCGTTCCTGCGCCCACGCCGGCATCGCGCGCGCCAGTGCACTCGGCCCGTGCACGGCCCACATGCGTTCGACGTTGTCGACCGTGTGCGCGGAGAACAGCCAGATGGCGGGGCGGCCCGCGGCCTTCACGCGGTGCAGACTGATCGGGGCGATTCGCCCCTGGATCTCGACGTCGCCGATTCGCAAGCCGCGCCGCGCTTGCGTGGCCGCCCCCGCCTCGCCCCCGAGCAGGCCCGGCTCGCGCACCCCGTCCGGTCGATCCGGCACCGCGTCCCAGTCGACCCAGACCTCCTGGTTGATCACGTAGCCGAGCCGCCGCGCCAGCTCGGCTGCCGCCGCTGCGCCCGCGACATCGACCAGGCGCAGGTTGAGCGCGGCCGCCGCCCGCTCGTACTCGTGCGCGGCGATCGCGTCGAAGAAGAACTCGAGCGTCGACTGGGGAGTCTCGAGCTGCGGCAGGACCGCCTCGTTCTGGACCGCGTGATACTCCGTGACCTCGAACCAGCTCGGCGAGCCGTCCTGCGCAGCCGCGACGCCGAGCGTGACGAGACCAGCGGCGACGGTCGCGAGCCGGCGAATCACGGGTGCGGGCATCACGTCACGCTACGCCCCGGGCGCACCTCGCACGAGTCTCCGTCGGCCGAGCGGCGCCACCGGGACCGGTTGACCACGAATCCCGTCAGAATCTTGCGGGCGTTCGTTCGGATAGGCTCAGCGACGATGCAGACCAATCGCTGGGCGCCCGTGTGCGGCATCATCGGCGTCGGGCTCCACCTCTTCTCCGAGGTCGCCGACGCCGATTGGACCATGACCGGCCGGTCCGTGCCGGTCATCTCGGCCGCGATCGTCCTGACGCTGCTGACCCTCGGACTCGCGGCGCTGTTCCGCGAGGGGCGGCTCCGTTCACTGCGCCACGCGCTGCCAGCGCTCGCGCCCATCGGCATGCTGCTCGGGGCGAACACGGTGCTCGCCGTGGGCGGCCACGCGCTGCCGCTGCTCGATGCCGGACCGGACGTCGGCTGCGGCATCCTCGGGATGCAGCTGTCGCTGACCTTGCTCGTCAGCCTCGTGCTCAGCGCGATCGCCGTGATCTGGACGAGCCGCGCGATCCTGCGACTCGCTGCCGGCGAAGACGCCGACACCGCACTGACCCTCGGACTCACCGACGTGCGGGATCGGTTCTGGCGCGGACTCGGCGCGCTCGCGATCGGCCACGGGGTGAACCTCCTGCTGCTCGCCGGTCTCGCCCTCGTCGCGGCCGGCGCCCCGCGCGCGATGATGGTCGCCATGGTCTTCGGCGCGCTCCTCACGATCGCCTGGAACCTCGCCTCCGCGACCCTGCTACTCGCCGTCCTGCACAGCGACGAACCGTTCGGCCGCGCCCTCGCATCGGCGATCACGACCGCGCGCCGACACTGCCGCGCGTTCGCCCTCCCGGTCCTCGCCCAGCTCGTGCTGCTCGGCGCCGTGGTGGTGGTCGGCACGAGCTACAGCGTGCAGTTCTTCTGGGTCGGCGGCTACGAGTACGACTCCAACTGGCTCGACGCCGTGATCGAGCTCCACCGCGACCGCCGCAGCCCGCTGTTCGCAACGCTGCTGCTCTGCGCCAACCTCTGGCTCGCCGTCGCGATCAAACTCCGCATCGCGCACGCGCTCACCCGCGCCGATGATGGCGGTACCGAACCCGCTTCAACTCCGCCACCGGCCTGACCGCGCCAACCCGCCGTCCGCAGCGGTCAGCGTCGCTGCGACCGTGGCGGATTCGAAACTGGTTCGGTATCGCCACGGCGTCTGACACTCCGACCTGGCGATAGTCGATGCGCTGGCGGCGTTACCGCCGCTGTTCCACGAACGGACTCGCACCGAGCTGCGGCACCGGCGTCGACTCGCCAGTCTCGCGCCAGATCTCGCGGTTGACGCGACCGAGCCCGTCCTCGGACTCGCACTCGAGCACCGCGTGGAACGGCATCGCCGGGCGATCGAAGTGCGCGCCCTGGTCGATCGACTCGGCATACCGCTCACCAACGCGATGGAACAGCGCGATCCAGTAGTCGAGATCCTGCACGAGGTCCGCGTTCCGCAGCACGATCACGAACTCCGCAGCCGGATGATGGGAGTAGAGGTCCTCGAGATGGTCCGTCATCGCGTGGATGTTGCCGGCGATGTCGTCGGGCAGCCCGACCGCGGCCGCGAGCTCGTCGACGAGCCGGCGCTGGCGTCCGCGCATGAGGAAGACCCGCCGGGCGTCGACGTGCATCTGGCCATAGCAAACGTGCGGATAGCACTGCCGCTCGGCATGCGGAACGAGTCGCGCGAACACGAACGGCGCCCACGGGTTCGCCAGCTCGCGCCAGTCAGCGGATCGCGTCCGAACCGGACGGTGCGGCCCCTTCTTCGTCATCGTCCCGGAACGTTCGTTCCCGAGGAATCGGCTTCCCGGAAACTGGTGGAGCCGAGGGGAGTTGAACCCCTGACCTCTGCATTGCGAACGCAGCGCTCTACCAACTGAGCTACGGCCCCGGATGTGGGCGCGGAACGTTAGCGACCGGGCGCGCCCAGGTAAAGGGCTCGTTGCTATGAATCCGAGGCCTCGCGGGGGCGCAGGACGCCGGGGCGGGGCGCGCCGATCGGGCCGAAGCCGGGGACGCGTTCGCGGGTCGGGCGGAAGCGGCGGGCACCCGTCGTGGCGAGGCGGCCGGGCGGCCGGAGCCACACGGGATCCGCGGCGGCGGCGGTCGCGAGCCCGCCCGCGATGACGATCTCGGGGCTGCGACAGTGCGCGTAGCCGACCGCCAGGACCGAGGCGTCGCACTCGAGCGGCTCGTCGGTCGCGGTGACGCCGAAGTAGACGTTGCCGCCGCCTTCGATCGGACCCGGCGGCACGGCCGGCGCACTCGCGACCTCGCCGCCCCGCAACCGTTCCCCGGCGGAACGGCGACCGTTGCCGTCGCGGTCGGCGAACGGCGTCGCGGTGTCGCTGCCGGTGACGACGAACACGAGGCGACCCGGACCACGGACGCGCAGCGTGCGACCGAGGTAGAGGTTGCCGCGCACGACGACGGTGGTGTCGCGCACGAGGCTGACGACGAGCGGCTCGGGGTCGGGTTCGACCCAGAGGTGCCCGGAAACCTCGACGAGTTCGGTCTTGAAGCGCGAGATGCAGCCGGACTCGAGCACGAAGTCACAGAGTCCGGTGCCGCTCTCGAGGTGCATCAGCGCGATCGCGCCGTCGCGGCGGAACGCCCGCAACTCGTCCGCCCGCGCTGCCCGCAGCATCTCGTTCGGATCGAGTTCGGGCACCACGTCGGACCGCGGCTCGCCGAGCTCGACCGGACCCGCACCCGGCAGCAGGTCCGCGACGAACTCGTGAACGCGACCGTCGGGCAACGTGCACGCGACCACGAACTCGTCCCCGACGCGGCGGGCTTCGACCGCGATCTCGCCAACGCTCGCATTCACGACGCCACCACCGCGAGCGCAGACCGCCTCGCTGTGCGTCATGAGCACGGTGTCCGCTGCGAGGCGCGCGAGTTCGGCGTCGACCTCCCGCTGCAGTGCGGCCGCCTGACCGAGCGACTCCCCGACGCGCTGCAACGACCAGGCCCCGAGCGTGATCGTGACCCACGTCGCGATGCAGAGCGGCGAGTCCAGCAGCCAGGTCCAGCGCCACGCGCGCTGCCGGCGTTCGAACCGCGCCTGGAATCCACCCGTCACGACTGCGGCTCCGTCACCTGCGCGAGTCCGAGGGTCGGGCCGAACGGCGTGTCGAGCCAGCGGATCCGGTAGTCGGCGAAGACGCCGCGCAGCGCGTCACCCGTGCAACCGTCGCGGTGCGGCGTGCGCCGCGGATCCGAGACCGTGCGCAGGTGGGTGAGCTGCTGCGACCGCGCGGCGACGATCGCGTCGACACCCGCCGCCTCGCGCTGCATCCAGAACGACGCCAACACGCCGGCCGCGAGCACGACGAACGCGAGTCGGCGTTCGTTGCCGAGGCGCACGCGTCCCGTCATGGGCGCTCCTCCCCCGCCGCCCGACCGTTCGGCTCACCGACCTCGACCGGCTCGAGCGGGACGACGTCGGAGCCGCCGACGGTGCCCGCCGGCGGGTTCGCATTGAGCCAGTCGAGCAATTCGTTGCACTCGCGCGCGAGCGGCCCGAGGAGATCGCCGCGGCGCAGATGGATCCGGTTGGACAGGTCGCCGCGGCGCACGCGTTGCAGCGTCTGCTTGAGACGCTGTTCCGGCCCGGCGACGCGATTCGCGACATGCAGGGACTGGAAGACCACGACGACCATGCTGCCGGCGACGAACAACGCGGCAAACGGCACGAGGAGTGTCGACACATCGATCGTCTCGCCCTCGCCGGCGGACCGCAGCAGCCACGTCGTGTACGCCGCGATTCCCACCATGACACCGAGCATGCCCACGACGCCGGCAATCATCGCGACCCGCACGGCGGGCAACTTCGTCGCCTTGCCCGGTCCTTTTCGCCTGTTCCCTCGAGCACTTCGCATGGCTTGTTGCGAGATCGGCCGTCGGAAGGCCGGAACGCATGCGTGGCCTCCCGCATTGTCTCAGCATTGGACGCAAGCCGATCGACGATTCCGACCGATGAGGGCAGCGAGTTGGGGGAACACCACGTTCACCACCGAGAACGAGATCAGCCCATGACCGATCCATCGAATTCGCCAGAACGAACCCCGGGAGAGCAAACCTCGGGTGGCGCGAAGATCATCGCGATCACGTCCGGCAAGGGCGGCGTCGGCAAGACGTCGCTGTCGGTCAACCTCGCCTGCGAACTGTCGCGGCGCGGACACCGCACGATCGTGGTCGACACCGACCTCGGTCTCGCCAACGCTCATATCCTCGCGGGCATCAAGCCCAAGCTCACGCTGTCGGACTACATCGAGGGCAACGCTGAGCTCGCGGAGATCATCGAGGACGGCCCCTGCCAGGTGAAGTTCATCAGCGGCGGCAGCGGCGTGAAGGAAATGGCCAACCTCGACGACAACGGGCGCGCCCGGATCTGCGTCGCGATCGAGGAGCTGCAGCCGTTCTGCGACATCATCCTGCTCGACACCGGTGCCGGTGTGTCGAAGGGGGTGACCGATTTCATCACAATGGCGGAGCACACGCTCCTCGTCACGACGAGCAACTTCGCCTCCATTGCCGATGCCTACGGCATCGTCAAGGTAATCGTACAAGACGGGTACGACCGCCCGATTCATGCGGTCGTCAATCGCGTCCGTTCGCCAGAAGAAGCCGAGCAGGTGTTCCTCAAACTGAAGGGCTGCACCGATCGCTTTTTGAGCTTCGACCTCAACTGGCTCGGACTGCTGCCGGAGGATAGTTCCGTTGAGGGCGCAGTGTTGAAGCGCACTCCCTTCAGCGAGATCTTCCCGGGCAGTGTCGCGGCGCGATACCTGGCGAAGCTGGTGACAGCCCTCGAACGCTACATCGGGGCACCCAAGTCACCGGCACCGCAGGCCGCTGAGAACTGACGGAGAGGGGAAAGGTAAGAAGGGACGAAGGGCGACGGGACCACCCCCGTCAGTAACAAGGGAAAGAGGAAGTATGACCCGTATGACGAAGCAGGATGCGAACCATCGCACGGATCAGGCGACGGGCCAGTCCGGGGCAGCCGAAGAAGCTTTCGGCCGCCAAGCCAACAAGGGAATCCTGGCCGACCAGATCGCCGCCGAGCTGAACGTGCCTCGCCGCACCGCCGCTCGCGTGCTGGACGCCGTGCTGGATTCGGTCTCCGAACTGCTCAGGGCGCGCGGCAAGGTCGCCGTCAAGGGCTTCGGCACGTTCGAGCGCCGCATCCGCAAGGGGCGCGCCTACAAGCACCCGCTGACCGGTGAGAGCATCGACGTCGCCAACAAGGAGACGGTGATCTTCAAGCCGAGCGACCAGCTGATCTCGGACACGGCCAGCAACGCCGCGCCGCGCCCGAAGAAGGCGCAAGGTCAGCCGACCGACGACATCCTGTTCAAGGGCTAGACGCCCGGCACGGGAACGGCCACCCGCGAACGTGCGGAGCCGGCAGCGACGCACCACCACGAGGCCCCACGCGGGCCTCGCGTCGTGTACGCGGACCGCCGCCCACGGATCCGGCACGAACGACACATTTGGGCACACCGATCGCGATTCGGCGGGCCCGCCGGCTATTCTGCGCCACCGTGACCGATCACGACGACGATCACCAACCGTTCACCGCGGCTTGCCTGCAGTTCGACGTGCGCGCCGGCGATGTCGCCGCCAACCTCGTCGCCGTCCGCGCCGCGATCGACGAAGCCAAGGACAGCGACGCGCGGCTGTGCGTGCTGCCGGAGCTATGGTCGACGTCGTTCCTCGAGACCTACTCCGACGCGCTGCTGAAGGAAGTCGAGGACGCCGAGAACGAACTGCGCGAGCTGTCGCGCGAGCACGGCCTCGTCATTGTCGGCAGCACGATCGAGCCGAGCGACGGTCGGTTCTACAACACGGCGTACGTGCACGAGAACGGCGAGACGCTCGGCAAGTACCGGAAGATCCACCTGTTCTCGCCCAACGCCGAGGACCGCCATCACACCGCCGGCGAAGAGCCGCTGATCGTGCAGACCGGCGTCGGCAAGCTCGGCGTGCTCGTGTGTTACGACCTGCGCTTCCCCGAGCTGTCGCGCTACTACTTCCACAACCAGGTCGAGATCCTCGTCGTGCCGGGGCAATGGCCCGAGGCGCGCTCGCAGCACTGGCGCACGCTGCTGCGCGCCCGCGCGATCGAGAACGAGATGTTCGTCGTCGGCTGCAACCGGACCGGGCAGGAAGCCTCCCTCAAGAACGGCGAGCCGATGCCGTTCCCCGGCGACGGCCGCATCATCGCGCCGACTGGCGAGATCCTCGCTTCGGGCACGGGCGATGCGGGCGCGGTGATCGCCGAGATCGAACGCCGCAAGGTGCGGACGATGCGCCGCATCCTGCCGCTCAACCGCGACCTGCGACCCGCGGTCTACCGCCGGCTCTTCGAAGCGACGTGGGAGCAGATGAACGAGAACGCGCGCGAGAACGACCCGCCCGCGGACTCGTCGTCGTAGCCCGACCGACTGCACGAAAGCCTCGAGCTGCTGAAGCTCCAGGCCGCGAAGTCAGGGACTGCCTACTCCACGAAGGCTTTGAGCTGCTGGAGCTTTGCCGGCTTCTTGAGCCGGGCGAGCGCCGCGTTCTGCAGCTGCCGCACGCGCTCGGGCGTGATGTCGTAGTCCGTCGCGATGTCGCCGAGCGTGCGCGGCTCTGCGCCATCGAGGCCGAAGCGACTGCGCAGGATGTGACGTTCGCGATCCGGCAGATCCGCCATCGCTTCCTCGAGCGTCGCACCCAGGTCACCCGGCGGGATCGAATCGGGGATCGGTTCGAGGCTGTCGTCGGGCAGCGACTGCCCGAGGGACGCGCCTTCTTGCCCGCCGACCTCGGCGTCGAGGCTGACGGCATGACGGCGCGACTCGAGCACCCACTTGATCTTCTCGACCGGCAGCTCGAGCCGCTCGGCGAGTTCTTGATGCGTGAGCTCCCGCCCGTCGCGCCGCCCGGCTTCCTGCGCCCGGCGGATCTTGCCGAGCACCTTCTGCACCCAGATCGGCACGCGCACGGTGCGCGCGTGGTTGTAGAGCATCTTGAGCACGGCCTGCTGCACCCAGAACTGGGCGTAGGTCCGGAAGCGCACGTCGCGCCGCCAGTCGAAGCCGTCGATGGCCTGGAACAACGACGCGTTGCCCTCCTGGATCAAGTCCGCAGTGTCCACGCCGAGACCGCGATACCGGTGCACGGTGCCGAGCACGATGTGCAGCGCGCCCTCGACGTAGAGGTTGCGCAGGTCCTCGAACTGGTCGAGGAACGCGTCGAACCACTGCTCGTCCAATGAGCTCCGCGACTTCAGCGTGCGCTCGGCGAGAGCTGCACGGATCGCCGTGGTCGGCTGTCGCAGCAGCTGCATCGCGTCCGTCTCGCTGAGCCCGTAGTCGGCGAGGAAATGGACGAGAACGCGCTGCACGAACTCATGCCGGCGGGCCATCTTGAACTCCTCCTCGCGATCCATCGGGGCGAGCCGACGAACTTCGACGGAGTAGCTGCCGCGACCCGCGGGGGCCGACGTCGAGCCTGCCATTTCGGCAGTCAGCTGCTGCCGAACGTAGCGGTAGCCTGCCACATCGAGCGTCGCGCGATGCTTGCCGAACTGGCGGGCCAGGCGCTTGCAGAGCGCCGGGAACCGATCTACGTCCACGTCGAGATGCCGGTCCAAGTCCTCGATGAGGATTGGACTTGCGCTCTTGCGGCCAGATCGTGGAAACAGTTTCGTGGATGCCATCGGGGTCCCTCCAGGGTGCGGAGGCTCAGTGATACGACGGTTCGTCTCGAACGAGCCTTCGCGGTAGCGCAAGAACCGGTTTCAAGTTCCGTGCCTTCCACTTCGCACTGCGGCCGATTGCGACCGGGATTCGCATGCGGCGCGCTGAATTGCGTCTTACCGAAATTCGACTCGGCGGTGGCCGCACCCGCGAGAGGCTGATGGCCTGGGTGTGGATCCGGCGGCGTTCGCCCGGCGCGGACCCTACTTCTCTGCCGCCCTACTTCTTCTTCAGAACGAGCAGCAGGACGGCGAGCGCGAGCGCGCCACCACCCACGATGAGGATCCACCGGTTGCCCTCGTCGTCCTCGATCTGCGCGACCGGGCCCTCGTCGACGATCGGCGCGACCGCCTTTGCCTGAGCTCCCGAATCGACTACCGGCAGCGGCTCCGCACCGCCGACGGCAGGGGTCAGCGGCTCATCGGGATCGTCGGCCATCGGCCGGATCTCGGGCTGCGGTTCGGCGGCAGCGGCCGCCGCGGCCGCGGGCGCCTCGTAGCCGCCCTGAACTTGCGGGTCGTAGGACTTGCCGATCTCGATCTGGCCCAGCGCCCGATCGACGAACTCGCCGAGGCTCTGCGCCGTGTTGCCGTCGAAGAGCTCGAACGAGAACTCCACCACGACCGACTGCTTCTTGCCGACCGGCGCGCTCGCCGCGACGGTGATCGGCATCTCGATCGTCGCCCAGTTGTCGTAGACGGGACGGCCGCGGTAGGCGCCGGGGAGGCGACCGAGTTCGGCCGGCAGCACGGTCGCGGGCCCCAGCGTCAGCTGGCCCTGCGTGGCCGGCGAGGTCACGCGCAACGGCGCCGGCGACGGCAGCACGGCCCGATCCTTGAGCGACGCCGTGACGATGAGCTTGCCCGTCTCGCCGGGCATCAGCTTGGTCGGCTCCGTGTGCACGTAGAACATGCAGAACGCCGACGCGGCGCGCACGCGGGGAACGATCTCGCTGTTGACCTTCTTGCTCGGCCGCCCCTCGTACATCGGCTCGCCCGAGTCGTTGAGCTTGACTTCATCACCGCCGTTGACCTCGCTCGGCGCCGGCTTCTGCCGGACCGGCACGGGACTCTGGGCCGGGAGCGCGGTGATCAGGAACGGCAGAACGAGCAGGACGGCGGACTTCATCGGAATTCGGAATTGGCGGCGGGGACCTGCCAGGACTCTACGAGCCAAGGCAGTGCTGGGGGTGCAGATTGTGGCGCCGGGAGGCACTTGGACGGATCAACGCCGCGGATCTTCGCGTGCTTCCAGAACTTCCCGGCCGGCCCCGCTCCCCACGCAGCCCCCCGCAATGGCGAACGGGCCATGCGGCCGGGATCCTGGCCGGTCGAGCCGCCGGGCAGCACGCGACCGGCCGCGCCACGCATTGCGGGTGGAATGTCCCCGCGCCGGCATTGAATAGGCCCCATTCCGAGGCTATTTGTCCTGCCCCCCATGACCGCCCCCGCCGCCAGTGAGCCCACCGAAGCCGCCGTCCTCGAGGCGCTCTCCGCGGTGCAGGACCCCGACCTCCACCGCAACATCGTGGACCTCGGGTTCGTCAAGGAACTCGAGATCCGCGGCGGTCAGGTCGCGTTCCAGATCGAACTCACCACGCCCGCGTGCCCGGTGAAGGAGCTGATGAAGAGCCAGGCGGAGACGGCCGTGAAGGCGCTGCCGGGCGTGACTTCGGTCGCGGTCGAGATGACGGCGCAGGTCACGGCCTCCCGGCCGGTGCTCGGCGACAAGGGCCTGATCCCCGGCGTCAAGAACGTCATCGCCGTGTCCTCCGGCAAGGGCGGCGTCGGCAAGTCGACCGTCGCGGTCAACCTCGCGTGTGCCCTGCAGAAGACGGGCGCCACGGTGGGCATCCTCGACGCCGACGTCTACGGGCCGAACGTGCCGCTGATGCTCGGCATCACGGGGCAGCCCGAGGTCATCGAGAAGAAGATCGTGCCGTTCGAACGCCACGGCCTGCAGGTCATCTCGATGGCGCTGCTGGTCGCCGAGGACCAGCCGGTCATCTGGCGCGGTCCAATGCTGCACTCCGCGGTGCGCCAGTTCCTGTTCGACGTGGCGTGGCGCGACGTCGACTACCTCGTCGTCGACCTGCCGCCGGGCACGGGCGACGCGCAGCTGTCGCTCAGCCAGCAGGCCCACCTCATGGGCGCGATCATCGTCACGACGCCGCAGGACGTGTCGGTGCTCGACGTCAAGAAGGCGATCCGCATGTTCCAGACGGTCAACGTGCCGATCCTCGGCGTCGTCGAGAACATGGCGTGGTTCACGCCGCCGGGTCACACGGAGAAGTACCACCTGTTCGGCGAGGGCGGCGGGAAGCGCATCGAGCAGGAGTTCGGCGTGCCGCTGCTCGGCCAGATCCCGATCGAAGTGCCCGTGCGCGAAGGCGGCGACCGCGGCGCGCCGATCGTCACGACCGACCCGAACTCCGCGGCGGCCAAGGCGATCCTCGAGATCGCGGGCCGAATGGCGCAACGCGTCAGCGTGCTCAACGCGGAGTAGCGCGCCTGCTATCCTCGCGAGCCGACGTGGCCACCGACGGCCTGCGCTCCCACTCGCCCCCACTCACTCCGCACGATCGAACTACGATGAACGACAACCCCGGCAAGACGTCGAGCCCGACGCGATTCACGGCCCAGACCACGATGCTCGAGGCGCTGACCGCCGACCCTTCGCTGGGCATGGTTCTGATGCGTGACTTCCACCTCGGCGGCTGCAGCAACTGCGGCTTCGATCAGCACGATTCGATCGAGACGGTCGCGCAGCAGAACGGCATCCCCACGGACCGTTTGCTCGCCGCCCTCAACCGCCAGGCGCCAGGCGCGTAGGCCACAACACCGTTGGCCCTCACGGTCGGCACCACCACTTCAGACTCCAATCGCCACTACCCTCCGGCCCTCAGCACATCATGGTAAACGAACTGACGGACACCAACTTCCAGTCCACGCTGCAGAACGCCTCGGTCCCCGTGCTCGTCGACTTCTCGGCCAGCTGGTGCGGACCGTGCAAGGCGCTTGCTCCGACGATCGACAAGGTCGCCGAGGACTACAAGGGACGCATCGATGTCTACAAGCTCGACATCGACAACGCCCAGGAGTCCGCGGCCAGCCTCGGCATCATGAGCGTGCCGACCTGCGTGTTCTTCAAGGACGGCAAGGAAGTCGAGCGCTTCACCGGCAACAAGGACCTGCGCACGGTCACGACGCACGTCGACCGCGTGCTCGGCTGAGATTGCGCCAGAGCAGCGCCAGACCGAGGGGGACGCAGACGGCCGCGACGAGCCAGCGCGGCCGCGCCGGCAGCACGTGCAGCGGCGCGAGCATGACGACGCCCTCGGCCTCGGTACGCAACACGTGCTCGCCAGCCGCCGCCGGCACGAACGTCAGCCGTCCGTCAGCGCCCGTCGTACCGATCGTCGATTCGCTGCCATCCGGCAACACGAGCTCGATCGGCGCGTCCGCGAGCGCGCGGTCGTGCCGCATCGCCCGCACCTCCACCGTCTGCCCGACCGCGATGCGGGACGGCTCGATCTCGAGCTGAGGCAGGACCAGGGCCGTAGACACCAGGTTGAAGGACAACGAAGCCAGGAGCACGTGGGTAGTCTGTCGATGCAGTCCGTCGTTGTCGAGGATCTGGGGCGCGCCGAATACCGTCCCGTGCTGACCCGAATGCGGGAGCTGCACGCAGCCGTCCAGCACGGCGACGACCCGGGCCGCGTGCTGCTCGTCGAGCACGAGCCGGTCTACACCGCCGGGCGCGCGACGCCGAAGGCCGAACTCGGGCCGCACACGGTCGAGATCGAGCGCGGCGGCAAGATCACCTACCACGGCCCCGGACAGCTCGTCGTCTACCCCATCGTGCGGCTGCCGCGGCGCGACGTCCGCGACTGGCTGCGGCGGCTCGAGGCGTTCGGCGTCGCGTTCGCGGCGCGGTTCGGGGTCCAGGCAACGCCGTCGGTCGACGGCACCGGGGTGTTCGCCGGGCAGCGGAAGTTCGCCTCGATCGGCGTGGCGATCAAACGCTGGGTCAACCTGCACGGCATCGCGCTCAACATCGCGATGGATCAGGCATCATGGCAGCAGGTGCGGCCGTGCGGCCTGTCGCCCGACGTGATGACGGACCTCAGCAGCGTGACGGGGCGCGCGATCACGATGGTCGAGGCGGTCACCGCTGCCACGGCCGAGGTGCCGGAGCTCGTCGGTTCGCCCGACGCATGATTCGGCTGGGTGATTCGGGCGCAGGAGCACTCTCCCGCGCAGAGGGGGCGCCGGACCGACCGATCCGGTATGAACTGGAGCCGATGACGGGCACGGTCGAGATCGACCCCGGCGGCACCCATCTGCTCATTCGGTTCCCCTACGACGAGTCGCTCGTCGCGGCGGTGAAGGAGCTGCCCGGGCGCCGCTGGGATCCACGCAACAAGACGTGGAAGGTGCCGTGCCAGCACATCGATCGGGTCTACGCGACGTTCGCCGCATTCCAGTTCGAGTTCTCGTCCGAGGCGTCGGGGTTGCTCGCGGGGACGTGGGCGCCGCCGGCCAAGGCGGACGAAGCCGCCGCCGGTCCGACGGACGGCGCCGTCGATCAGGGCCAGCTGCCGCTCGGCGCGGACGGCCAGACCGGTGGCGAGTCGCGGGCGCCCGACGCGATGACGATCTCGCAGCTGACCGGCCGGGCGAAGGACGGGCTGCGGCAGCTGTTTCCGGACCCGGTGTGGATCGTCGGCGAGATCGTCGGCTACGACAAAGCCGCCGACCGCGAGCACAAGTTCTTCCAGCTCGCCGAGCAGGGCAAGCGGGCGCAGCGCGCCGTCGCGACGGTCGAGACGGCGCTGTTCGGCCGCACCGCGTCGTGGCTGCTGAAGAAGCTCGAAGGCTCTGACAACCCGCTGACGCTGCGCGACGGCATCGAGATCCGCGCGCTCGTGCGCGTCGACCTCTTCAAGAACGTCGGCCGCTTCCAGGTCATCATCGAGGACATCGACCCCGAGCACACGCTCGGCAAGCTCGCGCTGACCAAGGAGCAGATCTTCAAGGAGCTGCAGAAGCTCGGCATCGCGGAGCAGAACCGGGCGCTGCCGTTCCCCGTGCCGGCCCTTCGCATCGGTGTGCTCGCGAGCCCCGACTCCGACGGCTGGAACGACTTCCTGCAGCACCTGCAGGGCAGCGGCTGCGGCCTCGATGTGACGCTGCATCCGATCAAGACCCAGGGCCAGGGCCTGAAGCCGAGCCTGCGACGCGGGCTCGAGTGGTTCGAACGGCACGCGGCCGAGTTCGATCTGCTGTGCATCGTGCGCGGCGGCGGCTCGCGCACCGACCTCGCGTGGTTCGACGACCAGGACATCGCGCAGCTCGTGTGCCGGCACCCGCTCAAGGTGCTCGTCGGCATCGGGCACGAACGCGACCAGTCCGTGCTCGACCTCGTCGCGCATTCGGAGAAGACGCCGACCGCGGCGGCCGGCCTGATCGTCGAGCTGCTGCGCGGCGCGCGCACCGACGTCAAGGAGCGCGCCGAACAACTGCAGCGCCTCGCGCGTGAGCTGCTGCAGGACCTCGGCGACGGGCTGGCGCGCACGACGAGCGACCTCCAGCGCGCGGCCACGCATCGCATCCGCGACGAACGCCACGGCCTGCTGAGCGCCGGCCGGCAGCTCGGCAGCTCCGTCACGCTGCGACTGTCCAACGAGCGCAACGCGCTGTTGGCCGCTGCTGCGCGCGCGAGCAACGGCAGCGCCCGCCGCCTCGAACGCGCCACGCTGCGGCTCGATGGCCAGGCCGAGCGCCTGCGCCTGCTCGACCCGCGCCGCGTGCTCGAACGCGGCTTCGTGCTCGCGCGCGACAGTGACGGCAACGTCGTGCCGAGCGCCGACCGACTCAGCGCCGGGCAGCAGCTCGTCGTGCAGTTCCGCGACGGCCGCGCGACGGCCGCGATCGAACGCGTCGAGAAGGACCCGAGCGAGAGCAAGAACCAATGACTGCGAAGAAGACCAAGTCGGCCAAGGAGCCGAGCTACTCCGAAGCCACGACCGAGCTCGACGAGATCCTGCGCGACATCGAGTCGGGCGAGATCGACCTCGACGTCCTGTCGGAGAAGGTCGAGCGCGCCGCTCTGCTGCTGACCGTCTGCCGCCAGAAGCTCGCGGCGACCGAGACCAAGGTGAAGAAGGTCGTCGACGAGATGGCGACCGCGGCGGATGGCGACGACGCGGCTGAGGAGGGCGAGGAGTAGCGTGGACTGGACACTCGCCGCGATGTGGTTCATCACGTTCATCATCAGCGTGACGTTCCACGAAGCCGCGCACGCGTGGTTCGCCAAGCTCGGCGGCGATCTGACCGCGTATCGCACGGGTCAGGTGACGATCAATCCGATCCCGCACATCCAGCGCGAGCCGTTCGGCATGATCGTCATGCCGATCGTGATCCTGCTCCTCAGCGGCGGCCGCTACACGTTCGGCTTCGCCCACGCGCCGATCGATCCGATCTGGGCCCACCACAACCCGAAGAAGGCGGCGCTCATGTCGGCCGCCGGTCCGCTGGCCAACGTCATGCTCGCCGGCGTCGCGTTCGCAGCTCTCTGGTTCATCGCCCGCCCCGACGGCGACACGATGGTCGCGATCCGCCGCATCGCCGGCATCTTCCTGCTGCTGAACGTGCTGCTCGCCGTGTTCAACATGATCCCGCTGCCGCCGCTCGACGGCGCCGGCGTCGTCCGCGGCCTCTATCCGGGCGCCAACAAGATCTACGACGGCCTGATGCAGATCCCGTTCATGACGATCATCATCCTCGTCATCCTGTTCAACTACGGCGGCCAGCTCGTCTGGCCCGTGCTCTTCGCCGTCGACGACCTGCTCCCCTACAGCGTCTTCAGCCACCCCCACATCCTGAAGTGAACCCGTTGGCGGTACCGAACCCGTTTCGAATCCGCCACTCCCGCCCCATCGCAACCGCCCCTTCCGCCGCCGCATGCCGCTGCTCTGCCGTGGCGGATTTGAAACGGGTTCGGTAACGCCATCAGCGGCCGGTCAGGGCCGCTCGCACCATTTCGCCCGCGAGCGTGCACGGACTCATCGAGTGTTCGTAGCGGTAGTCGGGGTGGCGGGCTTCCTGCTTGCGCATCAGGTAGCCGACCTCGTCGTCGCAGAGGCCGAAGATCAGTAGATCGGGGCAACCGAGCTCCGCACGCAATTGCTCGGCTAGCGCGGGCTCCATCTCGCCGGGGATGAGCGCGGCCTCGAACGGACCGAGGCGGAAGTAGCCGACCGTCGAACGGGCGTACCCCTCGTGCAGCTCACGCTGCAGCACGGTCATGAGGCGACCGAGCCGGAACGCGAGCGCCTCCATCGGCAGGAAGATGTCACGACGGCGCATCTCGATCGCGTCGATCGGCATCGGCTCGGCCGCAGCCAGCGCGCGTTCGGCGATGTCGCAGAGCTTGCTGCCGCACTCCTGCACACCGGCGGGCGTGCGCGGCTTGTAGTCGGGCGCGATCATCGCGCCGAGCGCGCCGTTGACGAACACGGCCTGGCCGTGGCCGCGCGCGCGCCACTCGTCGCACAGCACCCCGACGAAGTCGGCGCAGACCAGCGTGTTGCGCCGCGGCAGGACCTCGGGGTGGCAGGCCAGATGCAGCAGCGAGCCGACCGGGCGATCGTCATCGACGGCACGGGCCTGCAGCACGACGACCCGGCGATCGAACACGCCGCGCCGGTTGCTGTTGCGCACGAGACCGCTCGGCGGCAACAGCGCCGTGCCGCGCGAGAACCGCGCCGGCACCGCGTTCTGCCGCGCCTCCGCGACCGCTGCGGCCATGGCGTCGCGAACGCTCGCGAGGTAGCCGCGATCGCGCCCGGTCGTCATGAAGTACCAGCCCCAGATGCCGATGAGGTCCGGGCCCGCGTGAGTGTGGCTCGCGCAGACGCAGATGTCGCCGTTGCGGAAGCCGGCCAGCCCGCTCTTGAGCCAGTCGACGTCCTCGCGCAGCAGCCCGAGGTTGTCGACGCCGACGATCGCGAACGGCCGCCCGCCCGTCTCGACGACGAGCGCCCGCACCTTGAGCTTCGTGTTCACCGCGGTGCTGCGGCGCGCGAGGTCGAAGCCGCCGAGGTAGCCACCGACGGTCGGAGTGATGTCACGTTCGGCGCTGCCGACGCGCACGGCACCGGTCGCGGGCACGGTCACCGCGTAGGACTGCGGCGTGCTCGGCAGCGCGCGCTGGAACAGGCCGGTGCAACCAGCAGCGAGCAGCAGCGTCAGCGCTGCGATCGCTCCTGCCAGCCCCCCAGCCAGCTGCCTCACTCGTCGAGCAGCGCGAAGGCGCGGGAAAGCGCCTTCTTGGTCTCGGGCGCCGTGCGGTAGTGGACCGCGCGCCGCAGCGCGCGCAGCGCGTAGAGCAACACCTCACGATCGTCGAGATCGCGCAGGTGATGCTTCACCTGATCGTGCCCGCTGGCGCGCAGATACCGCGAGCAGTCGGCCTTGGTGATCGTGCGCCCTGCGTGGAACGGGTCGATGAGCACCGGCCGCACGCCGTGCAGGCGAACGAGGAAGTGGTCGGGCAGCGCCACGCCGGCGGCCGACAGGCCGGCCCAGCGGGCCACGAGCATGTAGAGGATCGACAGCGCGACCGGGATGCCGGTGCCGCCAACGAGCACGCGGTGCGGCAGCACGTGGTCGAGCTCGAGCACGCTCGCCTCGGGACCACCCGGGCTCTGACCCGACAGTCCGAGCTCGTCGTGCAGGCGCTCCGCGAGCAGTCGCGCGCGGGTCGGCAGGCTGCGGCCGACGAACTCGCGCTTGAGCTTGCGGCCGAGCCGGCGCAGGCGTTGCGCGACCGAGCTGGTGCGCGGCACGAACGTGCGCACGAGCCGCGCGAGCAGCATCGAGCCCTCGAGCAGCGTCGGCGCCGACCCGCGACCCGCGCGTTCGAACTGCAGCCGCCCGAGCCGCCGCAGGTCCTTCTGCAGATCGATGGCCCGCAGCACGGCGCGCGACCGCAACCGCACGAGCATGCTCGACGATTCGGTCGCCGTCTCGAGCTGCGCGACCGCGGCGTCACCCCAGAGCACGAGGCGCTCGCGCGCCGACGCCTGAACGACACCGGCGTCGTCGCCGAGCAGCGCGATCGTCGTCGCGATCTGCTCGGGCGACGGCCGCTCCGACTCCGGAATACCGCGGGGACTCGTCATGCCAGACCGCGAGCATAGCCACGGAGGCGGCTGCAATCCCAGCCCTGGACCGCTACGACTGCGTCTCCGCGGCGCCCGTCGCGGCCGCCGATCGCGAACTGCCCTTCCCATCGCCAGAGTTCCGCGCCGCACCAATGGACGATTCCTCGATGAGCCCCGAAGAATTCCGTGAGCTCGGCCACCGCGTGGTCGACTGGATCGCCGATTACCGGGCCTCGGTCGGCGATCGGGCGATCCACAGCAGCGCCGAACCGGGCGAGCTGCTCGCCAGACTGCCGGCCGAACCACCCGTCGAACCCGAAGGCTTCGACGCGGTGATGCGCGACCTCGACGAGTTGTTGCTGCCGGCGCTGCCGCACTGGCAACACCCGCGCTTCTTCGGCTACTTCCCGTCGAACGGCGACCTGAGTTCCGTTCTCGGCGACTTCCTGAGCACGGGCCTCGGCGTGCTCGGTCTCGCGTGGCAGTCCGCTCCCGCGCTGACCGAGCTCGAGGATCGGACGACCGACTGGTTGCGCCAGATGCTCGGGTTGCCGCCCGAACTGCAGGGCGTGATCCAGGACACCGCGTCGACGGGTTCGCTGATCGCGATGTTGTGCGCGCGCGAACGCACCGCCGCGCCGCTCACGCAGAAGACCGTTTACACCAGCGCGCACGCGCACAGCTCGATCGACAAGGCGGTGCTGCTCGCGGGGTTCTCGCGCAGCAACTTCCGCAAGGTGAAGACGACCGCCGACTACGCGATCGATCCCGCGGACCTCGCACGCGCGGTCGCCGAGGACGTCGCGAACGGATCGATCCCGACCGCGATCATCGCGACGACGGGCACCACGACGACCACCGCGATGGACCCGATCGCAGCGTGCGCCGATGTCGCGGCCGAACACGGCGCGTTCCTGCACGTCGACGCCGCGATGGCCGGCTCCGCGATGATCCTGCCCGAATGCCGCCGGCTGTGGGCCGGCGCCGAACGCGCCGACTCGCTCGTCGTCAATCCGCACAAGTGGCTCGGCGCGGCGTTCGACTGTTCGGTCATGTTCATCCGTGACCCCGAGCACCTCGAGCGCGTGATGAGCACCAACCCGAGCTACCTGCGCACCGCGGTCGACGAGCAGGTGAAGAACTACCGCGACTGGGGCATCGCGCTCGGCCGCCGCTTCCGGGCGCTCAAGCTGTGGAGCCTGATCCGCACGCACGGCGTCGCCCGCCTGCAACGACGCCTGCGGCGCGACCTCGACAATGCGCGCTGGCTCACGGAGCAGGTCGCGGCGACCGACGACTGGCGATTGCTCGCGCCGGTGCCGCTGCAGACGCTGTGCGTCCGACACGAGCCCGCGGGCATGACGGGCGACGAGCTCGACGCGCACACGATGGCGTGGCACGAGCGCGTCACGCAGAGCGGCGCGGGCTGGCTGACCCCGGCGCAACTCGACGGTCGCTGGATGGTGCGCGTGTCCATCGGCGCCCTGCCGACCGAACGCCGGCACGTCGAGGAACTCTGGGCCGCGATGCAGGCCGCCGTCGCGCCGGCGTGAAACCGAGGCCACGCAAAAAGAAAACGCGACGAACGTCGCCGTTCGTCGCGTCGAGGCCCCGAGGATTCGTGGGGCAAGTGGTGCTCAGGACAAGATTTGAACTTGCAAGTCCCGTAGGACACTAGCACCTCAAGCTAGCGCGTCTGCCAATTCCGCCACCTGAGCGTGTCGGGCCGAGGAGACTAGCCCCGGCCCCGCCCTTGTCAACGCGGAGTTTGCCGGCCAGCCCGAAATCACGGCCCTGCAGCCCCAACCGGCCGGGCGGGCTACTCGATGTCGAGCAGCAGTTTGACCTGGTAGCGGATGAAGTTGTTCATGAGCTCGAGCTGCAGGTAGCCCGTGTCGAGCAACTGCGCCATGCCGCGCAGCTGCCGGATCGCAGCCTGGTCCTCGGCCGTGAAGTTCGTCCGTTCGCGCTTCCAGCGCTGCTGCATCGCGCGGACGACGGCGTCGTTGAACGCGCCGCGGCGCAGCGACTCGGGCATCGCGGCCTTGCTCGGATAACGCGGGAACTGCGAGCGCCGCACCTGCTCCTCCGTGTCGCCGCGCACCGCGAGCATCCAACCCGAGTCCATCTGCTCGCTGTCGGCCTCGCTGAAGCGCTGGTAGTCGTCGAGCAGCTTGACGAGGTTGTCGCCGTGCAGCCAGACGAACGCGTTGAGCGCGCTCGGCGTCTCGCGGTCGAACTTGTCGAAGTCCTCGAGGTCGAGGATCGAGCGGTTGTTGCCGTCGCTGTAGGCCGTGCGCAGAACGTCCTGGATCAGCGGCCCCGAGTTGGACAAGACGAAGAAGTCGCGGAACACCATCATCGCGATCTCGCCCGTGCCCGGGATCTGCGCGTTGCAGAACTCGGTGACCGGCTCGGTCAGCGTGCCGCCCGACAGCGGGATGCGCAGGTGCCACACCTTCTTGATGTAGAAGTTGCCCGGGTTGTTGCGCAGCGTGAGGATCAGGTCCTCGAACATCGGCGCCATGCCGGGCCGCAGCCAGAACACCCACGCGACCTGCGGCACGGGCGACTGCCGCGCGACCGGCACCTTGGCCTCACCGTTCTCGTCGACCGACGTGTCCGGGATGTTGCGCCGGAACACGAACCCCGCGCGCGGCAAGAACGCGACGCGCAGCCGCTCGATGAGGTCGTCCGTCCCGGTCAGCTGTTCGCCGCGGAACGACGTGCGCCGCATCATCTCGTTGATCAGATCGCGCTCGGCCGGCTCCATCGCCGCGAACATCGCGTGCAGGAAGTCGCCGACCGGCATGCGCATGCCGACGGCCGCGCAGGCCGACTGCGGCACCATCTGCAGGAACGGATCGAGCCACTGCTCCCGCGGCGCGCTCTCGGCCGCGTAGAACGTGCTCTGGAACGCGCTGTGCTGCTTGCTGTTGAGCACGACCTGACCCGTCGCCGCGAGCACGCCGGGCTCGAACATCACGCCGCCGACGAGCCGCCGCCAGCCCTTGAGGTTGAGGAACGACGCGAGCACGCGCTCGTTCATGCTGTCCTGGTTGGCCGGGTTGGGCCAGTTGGACGCGAAGCGCCGGAACCCGTCGAACGCGTTCGGCTCCAGCATGTAGTCGAAGACGTTGGGCTCGTCGATGAAGTTGTCCTCGGCCCATTTCTCGATGCGCGCGACCGCGCCGTCCGTGTATTCCGCGATCCGACCGAACGGCTCTTCGTCGCGGTTGCCGTCGATGAGGCGCTGCGTTGCCTCGAACATGCTCTTGTCGTTGCCGACCATGAGCACGTCGAGATGGCGGCGAACGTAGAGCGGCTGCTGCCCCGGCGGGGTGACGACGAACAGGTCGCCGTCCGTCGTGAACTGCGTGCCGCTCTTCTCGATCTCCCCCTGCACGAAGCCGAAGCCCGCAAGCCCGAGCGCGGCCTTGATGCGCCAGGTGACGCGCGCATACGCGCACCAGTGCGGCTGACTCAGCGGCCGCGGCGGGGCCGTGCTGTAGTCCTGCATGTAGCCCGCGACGACGACTTCGGTGCCGATCAGGTCGCGCAGCAGCTCGACCCAGCCGCCGCTGTCGCGCTGGATCTGCTCCGTTGCCTGCCGCAGCTGCTGCACCGACCGTTCGAACCCGGCGGATCGCGCCTGCTGCGCCAGCGGCCCCTCGAGGATCTCCTGCCAACCGACCGTGTCGGTGAGTCGGACCCAGAACTTGGGCTCGGGGAAGTCGTAGAAATCGTCCTCGAGCAGCGTCTTGCGCGCGAAGAAGTTGACCCCGCGCGGCACCAGGTCGCGCACGTCGCGCACCGACCCTTCGAACGGGTTGTAGATGAACGCCACGACGAACAGCAACAGGAACGCCACGAGTGCAACGAGCCCGAGGGCGATGTTGCGCAGGAGTCGCTTGCTGCTCTTCTTGGTCTTCGTCTTCGTCTTCTTGCTCATGCCTCGGGGCGGCAGCTTAGCTCCGCGCGCAGTGCAGCCGAACCGTCTTCGACGACCATCTCGCCCGGTTATTCCCAGCTCCGCGCAGCGGGAGTCCCAGCTCCGAGCATCTCCGCCGGCCTCCGGCCCCACGCGCGGCGAATCCGCACCTGCACCGCGATTTGCCTTCCCCGGGGCCGCGCGTTCTACTGGCTCGATGAGCGGCCTCGCCCCCAACTCACTCGCCCGCGGCATCGAAGCCTCGCCGACGCTGGCGATCTCGGCCCGCGCGGCCGCGATGAAGGCCGACGGCCTCGACGTGGTGTCGCTGGGCGCGGGCGAACCGGACTTCCCGGCGCCGCCGCCGATCACCGCGGCCGGGATCCGGGCGATCGAGGCCGGCGACTACCGGTACACGGCCGCCGCGGGCACGCCGGCGTTGCGCGCGGCCGGCGCCGCGTGGTTCAGCAGTGAGTTCGGCCTCGAGTATTCGGCCGCGGAGGTCATGGTCACGGCCGGCGCGAAGGCCGCGCTGCACCTGGCCCTGTCGGCGCTCGTCGAGCCCGGTGACAAGGTCCTGCTCCTCGCTCCCTACTGGGTGTCGTACCCCGCGCTCGTTCGCGTGGCCGGCGGCGAACCCGCCGTCGTCGCGCCCGTGCCCGAGGCCGGGTTCGTGCACACGGGTGACGCGATCGCCGCCGCGGCGCAAGAACACGACGCCAAGGGCATCATCCTCAACTACCCCAACAACCCGTCGGGCGCCGTGCCGACCCGGGCGCAGCTCACCGCGATCGTCGACGCCGCGACGGCCGCCGGGCTCTGGATCGTCGCGGACGAGATCTACGCGACGCTGCTCTACGACGACGCCGAGCACGCGAGCGCTGCCGCGATCGCCGGCGGCAAGGAGCGCACGGTCGTCGTGAACGGCTTCACCAAGAGCCACACGATGACGGGCTGGCGCACGAGCTTCATGGCAGCGCCCGCTCCGCTCATCGAGGCGTGCGCCAAGATGCAGAGTCAGGTGCTCGGCAACCCGTGCACGATCAGTCAGGCGGCGATGCTCGCGGCGTGCAACACGCCGCTGCCCGACGAGCACACGAACCGCATGGCCGCGTTCGACGAACGGCGGCGCTTCCTCGTCGATCGCATCAACCAGATCCCGGGGCTCGCGCTGCAGACGCCGCGCGGCTCGTTCTACGCGCTCGTCGACGCGCGGGAAATCTGTGCACGGCGCGGCATCGACGATGTCGCAGCGTGCAACCAGCTGCTCGACGATCACCTGCTCGCGGGCGTGCCGGGGAGCGCGTTCGCGATCCCGGGCTTCGTGCGGTTGAGCTACGCGGCGGCGATGCCGGCGCTGGAGAAGGGCGTCGACCGGCTCGCTCAGTGGGCCACGGCGGATTGAGTCGCTGATCGGACGGCACGATGAACAACGACGAACAACAGGAAGCGATCCCGCTCGCCGACAACCTCTCCGCGCTGCTCAGCGAGACCGAGGGCGACCAGCGCTGGATCGCGTTCGCGCAGCTGCGGTCGGCCAAGCGCCTCGAGGCCAAGAACGGCAAACCGTTCGCCGTGCTCGACCTCGCCGACCGCGACGCGACGCTCTCGGGCAAGATCTGGGGCGACCACGAGAAGGCGATCGACGCGGCGACCGACGCGCCCGTGAACGCGATCGTGAAGGTGCTCGGCTACATCAACACCTACAAGGGGCAGAAGCAGCTGATCGTCGAGCGGCTGCGCGTGATCGATCCCGAGGACGCGCCGCCCGGCCTCGACCTGTCGCAGATCGAGGACCCGGCACTCGCGCTGGTCGAAGACCTCTGCTGCCGCACGCTCGTGTTCGACATCGAGACCGTGCCGGCCGTGCAGCGCAAGGACCTGCCCGAGTCGGTCGCCGACGCGCTCAACGGGTTCGCGGCGCGCCAGCACAGCGAGCCGGATCTCATCGAGGCCGAGGCCAAGAAGTTCATGGGCATGAGTCCGTTCTTCGGCCAGGTCGCGTCGATCGCGGTCGGCGACGGCGATGCGGATCCGGACAGTCCCGAAGGCGACGTGACCGTCCTCGCGGTGCCACCGCCCGGTTTCGAGCTGCCCGAGGACGACTGTCCGCCGTGGCTGCGTTTCATGAGCGAAGCCGACGTGCTGCGCGCGTTCTGGGCGCTGTGCAGCCGCGCGGAGGTCGTCGTGTCGTTCAACGGCCGCGGCTTCGACGTGCCGTTCGTCGTCACGCGCAGCCTCGTCCACGGCATCCCGGCGCGCGTCGACCTCGTGAGCAACCGCTTCTCGCTCAAGCCGCACCTCGACCTCTTCGAGATCCTCACGCAACGCGGCCGCGGCCCGAGCAAGCTCGACGTCGTGTGCTGGGCGCTCGGCATCGAGAGCCCGAAGGAGCACATGGACGGCTCGATGGTCGCGCCCGCCTACGCCGCGGGCGAGATCGTCAAGATCGCCGACTACAACCGCCACGACGTGCGCGCGACGGGTGCCGTGTATCGCAAGGTGCGGGATCACATCCTGCGCTTCCGGTCGGACTGGCAGTAGCGGCTCAACGCCGGGGTTCGAACTCGAACCTCGGGGTCTCGTCCGTGAGCTCGACCTCGAACTCCCCTTCGTAGCGCCGACCGTTCGGACAGCTGGCCTCGACCCGATGGCGACCCGCCGCGAGCGGCTGCAGCACGAGCCAACCCGGGTTCGAGCCGCGAGGCTGCGCCTCGTGCAGCGCGATCTCGCCACGGGCATTGCGCACAGTGATCGTGAGCACGACCTGAGGGTCGATGGGTGTTGCCGGGTCTTCGGTGAACTCGAGCGCGACCCGAAACCCTGCCTGCACCGGCCAATCGAGCGTCAGCGGCACGCCGGCACGCAGCTCCAACGGCAACGGGCTGGCGGCCACGCTGTCGCGGAAGTGCGGCACGATGCGGTAGCTCCCGGGCGGCAAGCAGCGGAACACGAATATGCCGCCTTCGACCTGGGCCTCCTGACTGGCGACGAGGCCACCGTCACCGTGCTTGAGCCACGGCCGTGGCAGTGGCCCCCGCCACGGCTGCCCCGCCGGCAGCCGCGGCCGCACGCGCAGTTCGACCGCGCGCTGCAACACGATGTCGCCCAGATCGATCGCGGGACCCTCTACGACCGTTTTGACGCTCACGGTGCCGTAGCCCGCCGCGGTGACATGCAGGCGCTGTTCGCCGTAGGTAACGGCCGTGCACCGCACCTGGCCCTGCTCGCATGCGACCGCGGCATCACTCTGGGTCATGAGCGCCACCTCGGCGGTGGCGATCACCTGACCTTCGGCGTCGACGACTCGCGCGGCGATGGTCGCACGGCTCAACCAACGATCCGGAACGACCAGCTCGAGATCGGCGCTCCCGACGACCACGCCATGCAGCTGCGGCGGCGGCAGGTCGTGGTAGCGACCACCCAGGCGGGCCACGGCAGCGACCGTGAACGCGCCGGTCGGGGTGCCCCAGAGCTCGAAGCGACCCGCGGAATCGGTGCGCGCACAGTCCCGGTGACCGGCGCGCATCACGTCCAGCAACGACCGTTCGCCGTCCGGCATCCCGACGACGTACCAGTCGGCCATCGGCTCGCCGCGCTCGTCGATCACCCGCCCGCTGGCCAGTCGTTCTTCGGTGACGGTCAACTCGACTTCGACGGGACCGGTCAGCACGGCCTGGCTGCGAGCTTCGGCCAGCATCCGCTCACCGCGCTCGACCATCACGTGGTAGCCGGCCCGCGGAACGTCGATCGTGAAGTG
Organism: Planctomycetota bacterium; assembly: GCA_965228735.1. Taxonomy (GTDB): domain Bacteria; phylum Planctomycetota; class UBA1135; order UBA1135; family UBA2386; genus JAGQRA01. The sequence goes on along the minus strand of OZ245838.1, from coordinate 6,086,584 downwards.
TCCCTGCTCGTCGGTGCGAGCGCTCGACCAGGGGAACCGACGGCCGTCGAGTGCACGACACGTCACGTCGAGGCCCGGCGCAGGCTGCCCGCCGCGCCGGACGACGAGACCATGGAGCTCGGTGCTGGCCTGAAGAACGAACGCGGCAGGGCTGCGCTCGTGATCGCGCACCTCGACCTCGAGTTCGGCATCGAGCGCGCCCGGCGCAATCGCGATACACCGGTAGCGCGCGGCAGCCAGCCCATCGATCGTGAACCGCCCGTGCTCGTCGGCGTCGACGCGGATCCCGGTCGGCGGCAACCCGGGGCTACCGTCCGCGGTGCGAAAGTTCCCTCCCGCATCGTCGATAACCGGACTCAAGAACACCCGGGCGCCGGCGATTGCGCGACCACGTTCGTCGCGGGCCTCGCCATCGATCGCGCCACCGCCCGACCGCAGGACGAGGGTCAGCGGGCCAGTGCTCGCCAACTCCGTGCGCGCCGTCAGCGACGCCGAGTAGCCGGCCTTGCGAGCGCCGATGTGGGCAACCGGACCGGCAGCGACGCGCACCTTGCCGTTGCCGTCGGTGCGCCCGGCCATCCGCGTCGTCACCTCCATCGGCCGCACCCGCCGAAGACCGATTCCGAGCGCGACCCAGACCTCCGCGTCGGCCACGGGCCGGTGACCCTCGTCGACGACGTGCACGTCGACCCCCGTCACCGAATCGAAGGTCAGCTCGATGTCGAGCGAACGACCCGGCTCCAGCACGATCGTGCTGGACTGCCGCAGCACGCCGAGAACCGCGACGACGTGCCACTCGCCGGCCGGCACATCAGCGAAACGGGCGACGCCATCGGCATCGGTATCGGCGCCGAAGCGGCGATCCCGCCACCCTTGCCCGACGCCACGCACCTGCACCCAGGCGCCGGCCAACCCCTCCTCGGCGGCGCTGCCGTCCGGCAACGCGAGCGCGGCCTGGCAGCGCACTTCGATGCTGCCCGGCGTCGCGGCCGAGTCGCGCAACGGCCCGGCGAGCGTACGGGATACGTCGCGGTCGCCGACGCCGTTGGCATCGTTCACGGCGCCGGCGCCGTGACGCTTCACGTCCACGGCGCTGACGTCGAGTTGCGCCGCGCCGGCACCCGCCGGCTCGAAAGCCCCCGGAGAGCCCACCGCCTGCCACCCCGCGACCACCCCGAAGAGCAGCACGATCCCGAGCAAGGTCCACTTCTTCACCATCGATCCTCCGATCATCAGCGTCGCCGCGAGCGAAGCTGCTCCCGCGGCGTCTGCCGCCGGCAGGGCGTCGAGCAAGCGCTGGCGCATGGCCAGCAATGACGCGGAGCTGGCCAGCGCGACCCCGAGCCCGACCGGCAGCGCGGCGCGCAACCGGGTGAGGCCACGCACCAACTGCGTGCGCACCGAACCCGCGGGCCGACCGAGCGCCGCCGCGATCTCCTTGGCGTTCAGACCGTGCAGCAGGTGCAGATGCAGAACGGGCCGATACGTGTCCCCGAGCTCGGCAATCGCCGCGTCGACCGCCGCCTCGAGCTCGCGCCGTTCGGCGGCATCGTCCGGCTGCTCCACCGCCGGCTGCGACAGCCGCTCGGCGACGGGTGTGCGCTGCTCCGCGCGGCGATGCAGCCGCGCGCGGTTGGTCAAGATGCCGACCAACCACGGAAACAGCCCGCGCTCGGGGTCCCAACGTTCGGCCCGTTCGATCGCGGCGAGAAACGTCTGCTGCACCAGATCCTCGGCCGCATGCGGATCCCGGCACAAATGCGACGCGACCCGCTGCAGCGCCGGCGCGACGCGATCGAACACAGCCGCGAGCGACGCACCGTCACGACGACGTCGAAAGCGCTCGAACAGGCGGTCCTCGGAAATCGGCCACACGGGGTTCCCTTATCCCGGGCTGGCGATCGTGCGACGTCGAAACGGAGGTTTTGTGCCGGAGAGTCCCGTCCACCGTGCTCGCTCGGCCACCGACGACCCGTCAGGGGCAGCTGCCAGGGTTGCGCCCCACACCGAGTTGGCGAGAATAGCCACATGAACTGGCGCGATCGCATCGGCGCAGACCCCGACGTCCTGGTCGGCAAGGCCGTGATCAAGGGCACGCGCATCAGCGTCGAACTCGTGATGGACCTGCTCGCCCGCGGCTACAGCCACGACGACGTGCTGGCGCAGTATCCATCGCTCTCCGTGGCAGACATCACTGCTTGCCTCGGTTACGCAGCGGAACTGACTCGACTCGAACGGATGCTCGGCCGCCCAGCGTGAGCGATTCACCGGCAGGCATGCTTCGGGTTCTCGCCAATGAGAATGTGCCCGGTCCCGTAGTAACGGCTCTGCGTAGTCGCGGCCACGACGTGTCTTGGATCGCCGAAGACCACCCAGGCGTCGATGACCGTTCCGTCCTCGCGAAGGCACCACTGGAGAAGCGGCTCGTGCTTACCTGCGACACTGACTTCGGGCAACTCGCCTTCCAAGCCGGACTGCCAGCGGAATGCGGCATCGTCTTGCTCCGGCTCACCGGAGCGTCTCCAGCCATCGACAACGATCGCGCAGTCGCGGCGCTCGATAGCCGAACGGATTGGCACGGTGAGTTCTCGATCATCGAGGACGACCGAGTTCGAACCCGACCATTGCCCTCGCGAGACTGACCGGGTCACCGCCTACTGCCCGATCGTCTGCAGCAGGCGGTCGGACACCGAGAAGCCCGGATACAGCGCGCACGCCGTGGTAGCCGGGTCATAGGTGGTCCACTGGGTCTCGAACTGCACACCGACGAGGCTCGGCATGCACGGGAAGACGTAGCCGAAGCTCGCGTTCTGCCACTGGGTCACCGGCATCACGACGGCGACCGAGGGCGGCAGCCACTCGCAGGTGCCGCACACGATCGGCGTCGCGCCGATCGTGAGGTTGAACATCGTCAGCGTCGCCGTCGTCGACAGCCCGGTCACCGAGCAGGAGAGCGCGTTCGCGCCGATGACCGGCGGTTGGGCGGAGTGGTTGCCGCCGGCGCCACACCCGCCGCCGATGTTCGTGACCGTGCCTCCGTTGCTGTGGTTGCCGACGCGTTGGACCCAGACGTCCGAGCTCTCGGCCCAGACGATCACGCCTTCGTCGCGGTTCGGATCGTTGCCTGACATCGTGGTCGCCACCACGATCCGGGTGACGCCCGCCGGGACCGGTTCGCTGAACGTGTCCTGGCAGCTCAGACACGTGGAGCTGTCGATACCGCGCGCCTGCAGCGTCGGTGCGCCGAACGCGACGCGACGATAGGCGAGCCACGTCTTGCCGTGCGCGTAGCCGACGGTCGGGCTGTCGGCCTGCACCAGCGACGAGCCGCCGAGCGTGACCGGCGGTGCGAGTTGCACGGACGACCCGACCAGCTGCCCCGACCGCATGACGACGGCGTGGCGGGACGATCCGCTCGGCGTCTGCCGCCAGGCCACGACCCATTCGTTCCCGTACCCGTCGACCTCGGGCGTGCGGAACTCGTCCGTCGTGTTGCCGGCAATCGTCGTCGGCGAGCTGACCGTGTTGTCACGCGCCGAGACGAGTCGCGAGCTGATCCCGATCGTCGGACCGATGCCGCTGAATCGACGGGCGGCCACCATGAGCTTGCCGCCCGTCGCCGCCGCCCGAGCGATCGCCGGCTGCGAGTACTCGTTCAGTCCGGCATCGGCGAACACCGTGTAGGCCGGGTAGAGCACCGAGTTGCCGCCGGCGTCGATGCCGACCCGTCGCGCGTAGATCCGGCCGTCGTTGGTGTCGTCCCACACCGTCACGAACGCGTAGTCCTGCTGGAACGCGCCCGCTTCCGAACCGATGTCGAGGTTGCGTAGCGTCCCCGCCGTGCTCTGCCCGAGCGTGCGAGTCGTCGACGTCGACCCGTCGATCGACGACACCGACCGGAAGTACGCAATCGACTGGGTCCCGACGTTGGTGGTCCACACGACACCGAAGCGGTCGCGGCTCGAGAAGCTCGCGACCCGCGGCGCGAGCGAGAAACCACCCGTCGTGACCCAGATGACGCCCTGGAACAGGCCGGCGGTCCGATCGATGAGCTGCGCGCGGATGCGGACGTCGCCCGCCGAGAAGTAGCGCAGGAACGTGACCAGGAACCGGTCCTCGGTCTTCTCGAACGAACAGTCGGGCTGCGAATCCGTGTACTGCGGCCCGCCCCAGATGTCGAAGCGCGTGCCGATCAGCGGATCGAGCACGAGCGGGTAGCTCGCGCGGTCGACGAACTCATCCGGCAGCGACAGGGACAGTTCGCCGTTCTCGTAGTGCAGACCGCCAGGCACCGAGCGGCCCGCGGCGTCGATCCCCGTCACGGTGCCGACGGTAACCCCGCCGACGCCCGGGTGCGCGAAGTAGAGGCCGCCGCCCGGCAAGGCAACCGGCTCGGCGAGTTCGGTGTCGACCGCGTAGCGCACGACGAGATCGCCGTGCCCCGCTGGCCGCTCGTCGAAGATCCACGACAGCTCCACCCCGTCGACGCCAACGGCGAAGCGTTCACGCACCGCCCGCGAATGCGCGAACACCGCCGTCCGATCGTGCTGCCGCGGCTCGGCACCGGACGGCAGAGCCAGGACCGGTTCGCCGCCGCGCTCGACCGCGATCGGCGAGAGGCCGAGCCGTTGCGTCGTCGCGATCGACGCCCCGAGCGCCGGCTCGAACCGCATGCCGGCGGCGTCGAAGCGCACGTCGTAGCGCTCCCCGCCGCCGTGGAGCCCGCCTGGCACGGCCTGCAGGCCGGCGTTCCGCTGGACGGCGATCCGGGCCGACTCCACGTCGGGCCGCTGACAAGGCGCGGTCGCGGCGAGGGCCAGGGCCAGGCTCGCGTGAACGGAGAAGGAGACTCGATCGCGTGGATTCATCGGCTTCGGGCGGGGTTCCCGAAGCCAGTGTCCCGGCGACCCGCGATCCGACAGGTCCCCGCGACTTTCTGCCCGCTCAGCGCACGATCGCGAACGACGGGTTCGCGGCCGCGAGGCCGGTCACGGGCCCGTCCGCGACGCCCTGGAACGTCAGCGCGAGCCCGCGCAGGGCCGGATTCGCCGGCACCGGGATCGACGTCGTGAGCGGCACGCCGCCCTGCTGCACGCCGATGGCCGAGAACACGTGCACGGTCGCATCGAGCCAGAACGCGTCCGTGAAGCCCGGCAGCGGCGTCGGGTTCCCCGGCAGGCCGGTGACGAGCAGCAGCAGGTCACCGTTCTCGCTGCTCACGCTCGCGGTCAACGTGCCGCCAGGTGCTGCGCCCGTGCTCGTCGTGACCGGCATCGGCCTGTTGTCGACCGTGCCGAAACCGCCGACGGGCGGGGCGCCGAACGTCGTCAGCTGGACCACCGGATCCCGCCGCAGCGACGCGTTGAACAGTTCGACGGCCGACTTCGGCGGGTGCGTCGTACCGAACCCGCCGGTGATCCCGCCGCCCGTCGCGTGCCCTTCGAGGAAGCGCAGGTCACCGAGGCCGACCCAGATGCCCGGCTCGGCCGGCGCGTTCGCCAGTCCACCGTTCACGCCGTCGCCGCCGACGAACGTGCTGCTCCCGGCGACCTGCGCGAAACTGCTCGACAGCCTGAGTCCGGCCGTCGGGTGCCCGGCCGAGTTGTGCTGATAGCTCTTGCCGGCAAACTCCGACGACTCGATCAACACGGCGGTGCCGACGATCCACGATCCCGCGTGGATCGCGCAGTCGCGCACGACGAGCTGGTGGCAGTCGTTCGCCTGCAGACCGGGTGACCAGAGGCAGTCACTGCCGATCGGCAGACTGAGGCAATTGACGCCGCTACTCGTATCGAGGTCCTCGAGCACGACGCGGCCGATGCAGTTCGTCAGCTGGATCAGCGCGTTGCTGCCGCCGAGGTTCGCCGGCGCGGTGTAGAGCACCCAGTCGAACCCGCGCAGGATCGTCGGCTGATGCGCGGCGGTGTCCGAGACCGAGACGATCCCGTCGATCCGCACACCCGGGTCGCCGAGGATCGTCAGCCCCTTGTTCGCGAAGCCGAACCCCTGGTAGACGCCGGGACGAACGAGCAACGTCGCCCCATCCGGCACCGCTGCGACCGCCGTCGAGATTTCGAGGAACTGCGAGCCCGCGCCGCCAGCTCGATCGACGACGAACGTCTGAGCGGGAACCGGAGCGAGGAACAGACCGACGACGAACAGCAACCGTGAATCGAGCATCGAGAGCCTCCTGGGCTTGTTGGACGGCCCGATGATACTGCGTCCGGGACGATCGTGCTGGACCGCTACAGCGCCAGCGCGTTCCGGCAGCCGGCCGGGAGCGCCGCGAGGCACATCTCCTGCAGCTTGCGGCGCTGCAGTCGGTCCTCGGTCGAGGTGAAGACGTAGAGCTTCCACAACCGCGGGTAGCTGTCCGCGAGGTCGCGCAGGCGCGGCAGCTCGTCGGCGTAGGCGTCGAGCGGTTCGGTGCCGCCGCTGCCGGGGAAGCGCACGCGCGTCTTCACTTCCTTGAGCTGCATCCGGCGCTTCGGGCAGTAGAGCATCACGTCCGAACGTTCGCCGAGCTCGTTCGCCGCGCGCGCCTCCATCTCGGCCTCCCACTCGAAGCGCGCGGTCGGGTCCCCTGGCTGGAAGTAGCGCTCGAGCAGCTCGTCTTGCTGGTCGCGGTTGCTGTAGAACGGCAGCACGAGCACGCGCTTCGGCAACGCGCGGCGGCGGAAGCGTTCGACGAAGCGCTGCAGCCGGGCGTTCTGCTCCGCGTCACCGAGGTCGAGCGCGGCGAGGCGCACGACGAGCGACTCGTCGGTCATCGTCTGCAGCTCGTCGCCCTCGAGCGCGCCGCTGCGCAGCGCGAGCTCGACCATGCGCGACAGCAGCGCGCCGGCCGCGATCTTGGCGTGGTGGTAGTAGACGCGTTCGCTGAAGTGGTAGCGGCACTCGAGCACGCGCAGCAGCTCGCTGACGATGTCCTCGCGCAGCATGCCGTTCTTCTCGCAGTCGACGAACAGCTCCTGCGTGCGGCGGTCGATGCGGAAGTAGTCGAGGACACGGCGGTCGTAGCGCAGCTCGAGCCCGGTGTAGAGCGCGTCACGCCGCAGGTAGTCGAGCAGGTCGGCGTCGATCGTGTCACTGAGGACCTGCCGCCAGAACGGCGGCACGGTCGCGCCGGTGCCGGCGACCGGCTCACCCGTGAGGACGGCGAGCACCTCGCGATGCAGTCCCTGGCGTTCGAGTTCGCGCCCGAGCTCGGTGTCGCCGAGCACGCCGGCGAACCGTTCGGGTTCGTCGTGCCGCGCGAGCAGGCCCGTCTGGTCCTCGATGTTGTGGCCGTAAGGAATGTGCGTGACGTCGTGCAGCAGCGCGGCGGCGCGCAGGATGCGACGCTCCTCCTCGGTCACGCGATGGCAGCCGGCCGGATCCCGCGCCGCGTTCTTGTTGCACGCATCGAGCAGACGGTCCGCCAGGTGCATCGTGCCGATCGAGTGCTCGAACCGCGTGTGCACCGCACCGGGGAAGACGAGGCTCGCCGAACCGAGTTGCTTGATGCCGCGCAGGCGCTGGAACTCGGCCGTGTCGACGAGTCGCAGTTCATCGGCCGTCAGCTCGATGTCACCGTGGACGGGGTCGCGCAGGATGCTCACTGGCGACAGAGCTTCGCGCGCCGGCCAGGTCGGGTCGACGGCGCAGTGTGACGCGGAGGAAAAAAAGCGGGGGCCGGCCCCGAAGGACCGGCCCCCCACCACACAACGAAGCCACACGAGGTGCGCGCCACGGAAGCGACACGCACGGACAGGATACCCCGAGTTCGATGCTCGGGTCGGACGGACCGCCAGCGCCCCGGTCGCCCGGCGCGCACGGTGCGGTCCCATCGCGCGGTCCACGCGTCTCGCCGAGAGACTCCCGACCCGGTGTGTCGCAGAGTGCGTCAGTCGCGCGCGGCGGGACTCACTCGATCCGCGGCGCCTGGAGCGCGGTCCGGCCCGTGGCAACGATCTCGCCGAGATCCTCGCGGCCGCGTTCCTCCTCGCCGACGAACGTGATCATCTCGACCGCGAACCGACCGGCGTGGGGCAACGCCACGATCGCGGCCTCGCCGGCCGGCAGATCGATCGTCACGCCTTCGCCTAGGCTGAACTCGGCGCGCCAGTCGCGGCCTGTGACCGGCGGCTGCAATGCGAGCGCCGGCTCGGTCCCGTCCCAGGCATGCAGCGTGATGGGCTCGGGCAGGGCGTCACGGATCACGACGTCGCGCCCGGCAAACCCCGGCGCCCGCAGCGCGAGCACGTCGCCCGCACTCGGTCGCGCGATGAGCAGCGCGCCGTCGGGGTCGGCCTTGGCGTAGTAGCAGCCGGCCGCGCCGACGTGCGGCGGCAACAGGCGCTGACGCGACACGACCGCGGGCCGCCGCCCCTCGGGCCGCAACAACGCCTCGACGGCGGGGACCGCCACGCCGCCGCTGTCCGTGACCCGCGTGCGCCACGCGGGTCGGAAGTCGACGGGCACGACACACTGCTCCCGTTCACCGAGTTCGACCTCCTTGTTCCGACCGATCGCGAGGAGCGGGTGCACGAGCGTGACCCCGACGTTGCCGTTCTGCGGCAGGAACGTGCCGCGCCCGCGGCCGCGCGCGTCGAACTCGATCCCACCGACGAGCCCCTGCAGGAAGAACGGGTAGCTCGCGAGTTCGGCGGAGATCGCGGCGGCCGGCGTGACGAACGCCTGACCGCGCTGGACCTCGACGGCCTGGCCGGCGAGCTGCACCGTGAGTTCGCCGCCGGCCGGCAGCGTGATCTCGAGGTCACGATCGAGATCGACACCGATTGTGACCGCCCGCCACGCTGCCGCGTGTCCCTCGGCCCACGCGACGAACGGCACACCCGGCCCCGCGCGCACCGACACCTCGAACCGCCCCTCCCCGTCCGTGCGCACGTGCCGCGTGCGGCCGTCGCTCTCGAGTTGCCCGAGCCAGACGCGCGCGTCCTGCACGGGCTGCCTCGTCGCATCGCGGATCGTGCCCGTGATGCGCAGCTCACTGCCGATCAGAAGCTCCGCCGTGCCGACTGCCGGGTCGACGACGGCCTGCCGCACGAGGAAGCTGCCGTCGATCGCGACGCGAACGAGCGCGGCACCGGCGCGCGGGGCGCGTTCCGCCTGCGCTCCGGCCCAGGGCTCCGCGCCCGTGCCCGCGAGGAGCGTGGTCGGCAGCGGGTCGCGCCGCGGCAGCAACACGGCCCGAACCGGCGACGGATCGGGCAACACGTAGCGTTCGCGCGCCGTGACCCGAACCACGACCCGGGGCGCCCCCGGCGCGAGTTCGACGAGGGGTTGGCTGCCACCGCCGGCGTCGCCAGCCCCGCCCGAGTCGCCACTCGCTACGCCCTCACCCGAATCCGATACCGGGTCGCTCGGATCGAGCGGTCGGATCTCCTCGGCCGTCAGACGCCAGAGCGTCATGATCGCGAGCCCGATCAGGACGGTGACGAGGAGCAGGGCGTTGGTACGTTGCATGCCGTGGGGAGGACGGGAAGAGGATAGCCTCGCCGACGTCCCAGGTATCGTGATCTTCTCCGCCGCCGTGCGCCTGCCCATCGCCCTCGACTACCGCCCCGCGCTCCTGTCCCGCGCTGGCATCGGTCGCGTGACGCGCGAGCTCGCCCGGCACCTCGCGGGCCACGACGAACTCCTCGTGCATCTCTTCGGCCACAGCGTGGCGGCCGCGCGCGTGCAGCCGGAGATCCCCGCAGCGGCCCGACTGCATCGCCTGCCGCTGCCCGGCCGCGGCCTGCCGGCGCTCGCGCGATTCGGGCTCGGCGCCGAACGACTCGCGGGCTCGGCGCGGGTCTTCCACTGGCTCGACTTCATCCAGCCGCCGGTGCGGCGGGCGCGGACCGTCTTCACGGTGCACGACCTCGCGTTCGTCCGCGAGCCGTCGTGGCACGGCCAGGACGCCGTGACGCTGCGAGAACGAACGCGGCTGGCGATCGAACGCGCGGATGCCGTCGTCGTGCCATCCGCGACGACGGCGGCCGACCTGCGGGAGTTCACGCCGACGGTCGAGCCGCGCGTCATTCCGTTCGGCGCCGACCACGTGCCACCGCGTAGCGCTGACCACCCGCGCGGCGGCGCTCCGTACGCGCTCTGCCTGGGCACGATCGAGCCGCGCAAGAACCACCGGACGCTGCTGCAGGCCTGGCGCGCGCTGCCAGGTGATGTCGCGCCACACCTCGTCGTGGTCGGCGGCGTCGGCTGGGAGTGCGACGCGATCGTGCGCGACCTCGAAGCCGCCGAGCGCGCGGGGCACGTCACGTGGCTGCGCCGCGCCGACGACGCGCAGGTCTGGCGATTGCTGCACCACGCGGAGCTGCTGGTCTATCCGTCGCTGTGGGAAGGCTTCGGCCTGCCGCCGCTCGAGGCGATGCGCTGTGGTGTGCCCGTCGTCTGCAACGACACGCCCGCGCTGCGCGAGATCGCCGGCGCAGCTGCGCTACTCGTCGACGCGACGAACCCCGAGGCCCTCGCGGCCGGAATCGAGACCGCACTCACCGATCGCATCGGCCGCGTCGCTGCCGGGCGACAGCACGCCGCCCGCTACCGCTGGGCGGACTGCGCTGCGCAGCATGCCGCGCTCTACCGCGAGCTCGCCCCGTGAAGGTCGCGTTCGATGCGATCTGCCTCGCGGACGGCCCGGTGACGGGTGTGGCGCGCGCGTTCCTCACGGGGCTGACGCAATACGCGGAGCGCTTCGGCGACGACATGATCGTGCTCGTGCCAGAAGACGCGCACGGGAGCGAGCTGCCGGAGGTGCGAACCGTCGCCGCGCCGCACGGCGCCTGGCGCCGCCAACTTGAGATCCCGCGACTGGTGCGCGATCTCGGCGCCGCTGTCCTGCACAGCTCCGTCGCCGCCGTCCCGCTGCGCGCACCGTGCCCGACGATCGCGACGGTTCACGACCTGCCGTGGCTGCACCCCGAAGCCGGCGAACGTTCGACGTGGTGGCGGCGGTTTGCGACCACGCGCGCGCTGCGTTCGGCCACGCTCGTGATCGCGCCGTCGCGTTTCACGCTCGCGGCCGCCGCCCGACTCCTCGGCACCGAACGGACGCTGCGGCTCGTGCCACATGTCACCCCACCGGCGCCGGCCCGTGCCGCCGCGCCGCCGCGGAACGGTCCGTTCGTGACGTTCGGCGACGACCGACCGCGCAAGAACCGCGACCGCGTTCGACAGGCGTACGCGATCGCGCGCCGCGCCGACCCGACCCTGCCGGACCTGCGCTTCGTCGGCCCTCCGGACGACTACGTGACCGAGGCGGAGAAGGCCGAACTGCTCGCGACGTGTCGCGCGGTCGTGCAGTGCTCGCTCTACGAGGGGTTCGGTCTGCCGGTGCTCGAAGCGCTCGTGCACGGCGCCCCGCTGATCTGCTCCGACATTCCGCCCCATCGAGAGATCGCGGGAGAGATTACGGGCGAGACTGCGGGCGAGATCGCGGGCAGAGTCGCGACGTTCGTCGATCCGACGGACGTCGACGCGATCGCGGCCGCCCTGTGTGCACCGCCTGTCGCCATTGCGCCGCGGCCGCCGGAAGACATCGCGTCGCGCTGGCGCGAGCTCCACACGGCTGCGGTCGACTAATCGCGCACGACCGGGCTGCCGTGATCGCGGATCCGATCCGTCGCGGCGACGAGCTGCTTCATGATGCCGGGCTCGTGCGAGCTGTGGCCGGCGTCGTCGACGACGACGAGACTCGACTCGGGCCAGCGTTCGTGCAGGTCGAACGCACTCTTGATCGGACAGACGATGTCGTAGCGCCCGTGCACGATGAACCCGGGGATCGATCGCACGCGGTCGACGTTCTGCAGCAGGCGATCGTCGGGATCGAAGCGCACGTTGCGGAAGTAGTGCGCCTCGAGGCGGGCCACGGCCCACGACACCTCGGGATTGTCGACCTGCGCGAGGAACTCGGGGTTCGGCAGCAGCGTGCAGCTCGCGAACTCGTACTTCGCCCACGCCGCGGCGGCGCGATACGCGACGTCACGATCCGCGCTGTCGAACAGCTGCCAGTACCCGTCGAGCAGATTGCCGCGCTCGGCCTCGGGCACCATCGCGGCGAACTCCCGCCAGCGTTCGGGCTGGATGAGGCGCATGCCGTAGAGCCACCACTCGATCTCCTCCTGCGTCAGCAGCCAGATGCCGCGCAGGGTCAGACTGCGGCAACGCTCGGGGTGCGACTGCGCATACGCGAGCGACAGCGTGCTGCCCCACGAGCCGCCGAAGACGTGCCACGTGTCGATGCCGAGGTGCTCACGCAACCGCTCGATATCCGCAACGAGGTCATCGGGCGAGTTGTTCGTTAGCTCTCCGACGGGTCGCGACCGGCCGCAGCCGCGTTGGTCGAACAGCACGACCCGAAAGTGCTCGGGGTCGAAGAACCGGCGGTCGGTCGTCGTGCAGCCCGCGCCCGGGCCACCGTGCAGGAACAGCATGGGCTCGCCGTCGGGTTTGCCGCACTGCTCGTAGTAGAGCACGTGCGGCGCGGTGACGGCGAGCTCGCCGGTGTCGAACGGCTCGAGCGGGGGATACGCGTGGGAGTCGGTCACGGGCGCGAGGGTATCCGCGGACGCGCGACACCCCACGGTCGTCTCGTTGGCAACGGCAGATCGCGCCCCGCGCGCGCTCCGGCTGGCGTCACACGCGAACATCGCGTGAAGGTTTCCACTGCGCCGCATTGCCGCCCGGGAAGGGCGTTGCGACCCTGCCGTCGCCGTGCCCGAACCGAGTGGTTTCCGGTATCGTCGCCGTCCATGAGAGCCACCACGCTCATCCTGCTCGCGGGGCTCGCGAGCAGTGGCCCGTTGCGTTCGCAGTGCGACAACGAGTTCGTTCCCGGGCTCGGCTTCGCCGGTCTCAGCCGCTGGGGCTACTGCGCGACGATGTGGGACCCCGATGGCGCGGGACCGCTCGCGGAACAACTCGTCGTCGGCGGTGAGTTCGTCGCCGCGGGCAACGTCGCCGCGAGCAAGCTCGCGCGCTTCGACGGCACCGAGTGGCACGCGATCGCCGCGCTCGACGGCAACGTCGAGGCCGTCGCGGTCGACGGCAACGGCGACCTCTGGGTCGGCGGTGCGTTCACCACGATCGATGGCCAACCAGCCGTGCGGCTCGCGAGCTTCGACGGCACGACGTGGACCGACCACGACAGCAACAGCGTCGTGCGCGCGATCGAAGTGCTGAGCAGCGGCGACCTCGCGTTCGCCGGGTTCTTCACGTCGATCGCGGGCGTTCCCGTCGACCGCGTGGCCCGCTGGGATGGGGCGACGTTCTCCGCGATCGGCACGGGCTTCGACCGCCCGGCGTACACGCTCGCCGAACTGCCGAACGGCGACCTCGTCGCCGGCGGCAACTTCCTCAACGCCGGCGCGGTCGCGACCAACTACCTCGCGGTCTGGGACGGCGTGTCGTGGCAGCAGTTCGGCGGTGGCGCCTCGGCGATCGTCGAAGCGCTGCACGTCGATGCCGCGGGCAACCTCCTCGCCGGTGGCTTCTTCACGTTCATCGGCGGCGCGCCGATCCAACGCTTCGCGCGCTGGAACGGCTCGATCTGGGAGAACCTCGGCGGCGCCGACCAGGCCGTCTACGCGTTCCTCGACCTGCCGAACGGCGATCTGCTGATCGGCGGTGACTTCACCAACGTCGGCGGCACCAACATCCGCGGCCTCGCCCGCCGCAGCGGCACGACGTGGCAGGCCTTCGGCGACCCGTGGAACGTGCGCGATCTCCTGCCGACGCCGACCGGGTTCGTGATGTGCGGCAACATCCTCACGGTTGGCGGCGTCGGCGCGCGCGGTGCGGCAGAGTGGGACGGCAGCGCGTGGCAACCGCTCGGCGCCGGGCACGGGCTCAACCTGCCGGTCGAGGATCTCTTCGTCAACGGCGACGGCGACCTGATCGCGGTCGGCTCGTTCCTCGCGGCCGGCACGACGCCGGCCAACCGCATCGCGCGCTGGGACGGCACGCAGTGGCACGCATTCGGCGGCGGCTTCGAGGTCAACATCCCGCGCACCGTCGTCGAGCGCGCGGGCGAGATCATCGCGGGCGGCGACTTCCGGTCCGCGGGCGGGCAGTCGATCGATCGCATCGCGCGCTGGGACGGCAACGCGTGGCAGTCGATGGGCGACGCCAACAACACCGTGCGCGACCTCGTCGTGACCGCGGCCGGCGACCTCGTCGCGGTCGGCAACTTCACGACGATCGGCGGCATCCTCGCGTCGCGGGTCGCGCGCTGGAACGGCGCGACGTGGTCGACGCTCGGCGGCGGCCTGCCGCAGGATCCGCGCGCGGTGATCGAGCTCGGCAGCGGCGATCTGCTCGCCGCGCACCGCGATCCGATCCTCGGCCCGCAGTTGTCGACCTGGGACGGCAGCGCGTGGACGCCGTTCGCGAGCCCGACGGGCGGCATCGTGCTCGACGTGCTCGAACGCGGGAACGGCGACCTCGTGATCGTCGGCGAGTTCACCGGCGTCGACGGGGTGCCCGCGAACGGAGTGGCGCGCTGGAACGGCGCGACGTGGGACGATCTCGGCGGCGGCGTCGACGGCCCGGCGCGCGCGGTCGTCGAGCTGCAGAACGGCGACCTCGTCGTGGCGGGCAGCTTCGCCACGGCCGGCGGTGTCGCGGTCGCGAACCTCGCGCGGTTCGACGGGACCGCGTGGGCGCCGCTCCTCGGCACGGACACCGACAGCGACCTCACGGCGCTCGCGCAGCTGCCGAACGGTGATCTCGCGGTCGGCGGTTCGCTGACGCTGGCCGGCAGCGGCGCCGCGGGCAACCTCGCGATCGTCACGACGACCTGCCCGGCGACGCTCACCAACGTGACCACGGCGTGCGTCGGCCCCGCGGGTCCGATCACGCTGACCAGCAGCACGCTGCCGTGGACCGGCTCGACGTTCGAGTCCACGGCGAACGGGTTCCTGCCCGGCGCCCTCGCGTTCGGGCTCGTCGGCATCGGCTCGCAGAACGTGCCGCTCCAGGCGTTCGACCCGGCGGCCCTGCCCAACTGCGACCTGCTCGCGAACACCGAGGCGACGTTCCTCGGCCTGCCGATCGCCGGCGCGGTCGAGTACGCGTTCTCGATCCCCAACGACCCCGCGTTCGCCGGACTGCCGCTGTCGCATCAGTACATCCAGGTCGAGCTCGACGGCGGCGGTCTGCTGATGTCGCTCAGCAGCTCGAACGCGCTCGAGCTCACGGTCGGGGCTTTTTAGGGAAGTCGCCGACCGGCACGCGCTCTAATCGCGCGCATGGCGGCGCACATCGTGTTCATGACCGGAGCCGGGATCTCGGCGGACTCCGGTGTGCGCACGTTCCGCGACGCCGGCGGCCTGTGGGAAGGGCACCGACCCGAGGACGTCGCGACGCCCGAGGCCTGGGCGAAGGACCCGGTGATGGTCTGGCGGTTCTACCAGCTGCGGCGGGCGCAGCTCCGTACGGTCGAGCCCAACCCGGCGCACGCGGCGGTTGCGGAGTTCGAACGCGACGCGACGGGGAACGGCCATCGCGTGACGCTCGTCACCCAGAACGTCGACGACCTGCACGACCGCGCCGGCAGCACGCCGCTGCACATGCACGGCGAGCTCGCCGTCCTGCGTTGCGAGCGGTGTGACCATCGCGAGCGCGACCTCGAGCGGGTCGACCCGGAGCTCTTCGTGCCGTGCCCCGCGTGCGGGCACGACCGCCTGCGCCCCGACGTCGTGTGGTTCGGTGAAGTGCCGCTGCACCTCGAGACGATCGAAAGCGCGTTGCGCACGTGCAGCCACTTCATCGCGATCGGCACGAGCGGCGCCGTGTGGCCAGCCGCCGGGATGCTGCACGCGGCCCGCCAGATCGGGGCCGCGACGTTCGTGCAAGCGCTCGACGAACCGCAGAACCTCGCGCTCGGCACCGACCGCTTCGTCGCGGGCCACGCCAAGGACGAGGTGCCGGGGCTGCTGCGTGAGATCGCGGCCACTCTCGCATGACGGCCGGATCGCTGCACGTCGCCGTCTCCGGCTGGCTGCTCGGCCCGCAGTCCGGCGCCAACCGCCGGCTGCGCGCGATCCTCGACCACGCCGACGCGCTGCTCGAGAACGGCGAACGAATCACCGTGCTGCATCGCGACACTCCCGAGCGCGCGGACACCGCCGCGGTGCGCTGGCAGCGCGTCGCGATCCCGGCCGGCCCGTTGCCCCAGCGCGTTCTCGCCGAACGCCGCGAGCTGCCGAGCGTGTTGCGCCGGCTCGACGCGAACCTCCTCGATCACGGTCTGCTGCCGGTGCCGCCGCTGCCGGCCAGCCTGCCGATCTGCGTTACGATCCACGACCTGCGCGCCGTGGACGGGCTGACCCGTTGGCCGCAGTTCATCGCTCGGGCGGCGGTGCGCCGGGCGGCCGACCGCGCGGCGGCGCTCGTCGTGCCGAGCGAGTTCACGGCCGCGCGCGTTCGTTCGGTCACCGAGAACGCGACGATCGAAGTCATCGGGAACGGCGTCGACGTGCCGGCAGCGGCGCCGCTCGAACCGCCGCGCGACGATCGGCCCGCCATCCTGCTGCACGTCGGTCATCTCGAGCCGCGCAAGAACCTCGACGTGCTCGTGCGCGCCCTCGCGCTGCTGCCCGGCAACGACCGACCTCGACTCGTGCTCGTCGGTCGCGACGCCGGCGCCTGGACCGCGCTCCGCGACCGCGCGGTCGAGCTCGGCGTGGGCGATGCAATCGAGTGGCGCGGCGTGCTGCCGGATCCGGCGGTCACGGCGCTGCTGCGCACGGCCGCCGCCGTGGTCGTGCCCTCGCGCTACGAAGGCTTCGGCCTGCCCGCGCTCGACGGGCTCGCGCACGGCCGGCCGACGCTCGTCGCCGACGCGGGCGCGCTGCCCGAGGTCGTCTCGGATGCGGGCGTCGTGCTGCCCCCCGACGACCCGGCCGCGTGGGCCAACGCGATCCGCACTGCCGTGGCCCCCGAAACCGGGAACGATGTCGAGGCTCGCAGCCGGCGCATCGCGCGGGCGACGGCACTGTCGTGGCGCACCACGGCCGAGCGCGTGGTCGAGCTGTGGCGCCGGCTCGTCAGCGCACGGCGTTCATGACGAACCACGCCAGCGCGCCCATGCCGCCGATGATCAGCACGAACATGAGCGCGCGCATGCCACCGCTCATCTGACCGACGTCGTCGCCGAGCATCGATCGGCTGCCGGCCTGCTTCGAGTACTGCAGCACGCGGTTCTTGGACTCGACGACGGGCTCGCCGGAGCCGCCGGAGAGCGGACGCGAAGCCACGGATTCGGACCTCGGCTTCGCCGTCTGTTTGACCTCGACGACCTCGTCGGCGAACTCGACGACGTTCTTCTTCGCGGCGGCCGGCTTCGGGGCGGCCGGCTTCGGGGCGGCCGGTGGCGGCGCAGGCTCTTTCGACACGACGTCGGTACCGCCCCCGAACAACTCGTCCTCGTCCTCGAAACCGGCCGCGGGAGCGGCCGGTGTCGACGACGGTGTCGACTGCGGTTTCGGCTGGGGCTTTGGCTGTGACTTCGGCTGTGACTTCGGCTGGGACTTTGGCTGGGGGGTCGCGGCGGGCGCTTCGCCGAACAGTTCGTCCCCGTCGTCGACCGCCGCGGTTCCGCCAGCCGCGCCAGTACTGGGACTGCCGGCGGCAGCCGGCGCGTCCCCGAACAATTCGTCGCCGTCATCGCCCCCGCCCGCAGTCGGCGCGGGCGCATCGCGCATCGTCAGCGTCGTCTTGCCGATCTGCACCTGGTCGCCGTCCCGCAGCATCCGGCGATCGACCTGCACGCCGTTCAACGACGTGCCGTTGCTGCTGCCGAGATCCTCGATCTCGACCACGCCGCTCTCGACGATCACCCTGGCATGCCGGCGCGACGCCTTGGTGTCGTCGAGCACGATGTCGCAGTTCTTGCCGCGACCGATCACGAGACCGTCGCGCAGGGCGACCGTGCGACCGTCGGACAACGCGAAATGACCACTCAAACGACCGGACTCCTTGGCGCCGAACCGACGCGCTTGTGGGGAAACGGGGGCCGCGCAGGATAGCATCGACCGCCGGCGGGATCCCCGCCCGATCGTCGTGACCGCAGAAGCGCCCGCCATCTCCGTTCAGCAGCTCTCGGTCCGTTTCGGCGGCCGCCGGCCCGTGCTCGCGCTCGCGCCGCTCGACCTCGAGCTGCCAGGTGGGCGGATCGCCGGCATCCTCGGCCCCAACGGCTCGGGGAAAACGACCCTGCTGCGCGTGCTCGCCGGACTGCAGCGCCCGACCGCGGGCACCGCGACGATCCTCGGCCACCCGCCGGGCAGCGCGGCGCTGCACCGGCGACTCGCGTTCCAGCCCGAAGGCGCGCTGCCGCTCGGCGTGCTGTCAGCGCCCGAGTTCCTCGCCTACGTCGGCGCGCAGCTCGGCCTCGCCAACCGCGAGTCCGATGCGCGCGCCAGCCACTGGCTCGAACGCCTCGACCTCCGCCATGCCGGCCGCCGCTGGCTGCGCACGTTCAGCACCGGCATGCAGAAGCGCCTCGCGCTCGCCGCCGCGCTGCTCGGCGACCCAGCCGTGCTGCTGCTCGACGAACCGACGTCGGGGCTCGATCCGTTCGGCAGCGCGACCGTGCTCGAGATCCTGCGCGAACGCGCGGCGGCCGGCGTGACGATCCTCATGGCGTCGCACCACCTGCTCGAGATCGAAGAGCTCTGCGACGAGGTCGTCGTGCTGCAGAACGGCGTCATGCGCGCCCGCGGCACGTTCGACGATCTGCTCGGCACCGACGCGCACGCGCTCGTCGTGCGCGGGCTCGACGACGGCAAACGCGAGTCGCTCGCGGCGACGGCCCGAGAACTCGGCGGTGAAATCGTCCGGCACGAACCCGAACGCGAACATCTGTTCGCGCTGTTCCGCCGCCTCGCCGATGCTCGCGGGCCCCGACCGGACGGGGGCCCGGAGCGGGGCCAGCAGGAGCACGGTACGACCGAGCACGGTACCAACGAGCACGACGGGAACTCGTGAGCGTCCTCCCGACCCGTTCCGCCGTCGCGATCACGTTCGCGCTCGGCCTGCGCCGCGCGGCACTGCCGACGCTCGGCACGGCGATCGTCGCGTGGCTCGGTGCGACCTCGGTCGCACCCGTCCTCACGACCGGCGCGACCGCGCCGGGAGCGTTGACGTCGTGGCTCCTGCTGCCGCTCGTCGTCGCCGTCGCGATGTGCACCGCGACGGCAATCACCGCCTGGCCGACGTTCTGCGCGGGCGCGCCCGGCGCGAGCGGCTCCGGCGCGGCCAGTTCCGGCGCGGCCGGTTCCGGCGCGGAGGGCGCCGACTGGATCCGACGGCTGCAGCGCGGACCGCTGCGCGGCAGCGGCGGCGCGATCGCGGGCGCGCTGCTCGCCCAGCTCGTGCTCACGATGCCGCTCACGATGATCCTGCCGCGACTGCTCGGCGCTCCGGCTGCGATCACGGCACGCTTGACCCTGACCCCGGCGACCGACGCCCCGGTGCTGCTCGCGCCGGGCCAGCAGGCGTTGCCGTTCGAGTTGCCGGGCGCCGAGAAGCGTTCGCTCGCGGCGATCGAGCTGCGACCGCTCGCCGGGCCGCCGGGCGCAACGCTCGCCCCGAGCCGCGTCGTCGTGCGCGCTGGCAACGAACCGCTGACCTCCACGTCGCCCACCGCTTCGTCGGCGACCGCGGTGTTCGACCAGACCGGCCAGTTCGCGCGTATCGACTTCGAGCCGCGGACCATCACGCGCATCGAGCTGCTGCTCGAGTCCGGCAACGTTCCGCTGTTCTTTCCACCGGGCGCGGTGCTCGGCATCGAAGCGACGCCGCGCAGCGGCCTGCTGAACGGCGCCCTGGCGGCGTTGCTCTGGTTGTTGCCGGCGCTCACCGTGCTCGCGTTCGCCAACCTCGCGGGCGCCGCCGCCGCCCGCCCGACGGTCCTGACCGTGGCGTTCGCACTGCTCTTCATCCTGTCGGTCGCCGGCATCGGCCCCGGGCACGCGACGCTGCTCGCGCTGCTCCGCGGCTACTGGTTGCCGACGAGCCCCGCGTTCGCGACGACTGCAACCACCGCACTCGCGGGCTTCGGCGGGCTCGCCGCGGCGGTCGCGGTGCGCTGGAGGCTCGCGCGATGAAGCGCGCACTCGCACTCGGCGCAGCCGGCGTGTTGTGCCTCGGCACCGCTTTCTGGCTGCAGCCACCCCGACCCGCCGCCGCAGCGGAGACCGCGCGCTGGCTGGTCCGCCCCGCGGTCCTGCCGTTCCTCTGGCGCGACCTCGATCTCGCCGTCGCGTCCGGCGACGGCGCCGAGGCCTTTGCCCGCAGCCAGCAGCTCCTCGAACTCGTGCCGAGCTGGACCGACGCCCAGACCGTGTTCGCCTACCGCTTCGCGACCGACGGCGGGCTGGCTCGCGCCAGCGCCGATGCGGATGCGGCCGCGGCGGCCGCGGACCGCCTGCAGGTCGCGCTCGCCTGGCTCGAATCCGCCCGCCGCTCCGCCGGTCGCCGCGAGGTCGAACTGCTGGAGGGCATGGCGATGTTGCCCGAGATCATGGCGCGCCGGTTCCCCGGCCTCGAGGCGCTCCTCCGCAAACGCACCGGGCTCGGCGCCGTCGCGCTCGGTGACCGCTACCTCGCGATCGCCGAGCAGCTCACCGACAGCCGGATCCTGCGCGAGAAGCGGTTCCACACGGCCCTGGAACGCGCAGCGAGCTTCCTCCGCTGGGGCGACCGGCAGCGCGCGATCGAGGTGATCGAATGGGCCGTCGGCCGCGCTCGAACGAGCCTCGATCGCACCAAGGCCGAGGAATGGGCCGACCTACTTCGTAAGGTCTTGCGACATCTTCGCGGCGAACATGTCAACCTCGACGACGTGCGCGCCGATCCACGCCTGAACCACCTGCAGCCCTACCTGCGGTAGCCCCCCCCAGCCGGTCCCCCGACCCCGTCGATGTTCGACCAGATCGTCCTTTGGCTCGAGGCCTACCCCTATCTCGGGGTGGCGGCGGTATTTCTACTCTGCGGCATGGGGCTGCCGCTGCCCGAGGAGCTGGTCCTGCTCGCGGCTGGCTACGTCTGCGCCAAGCTCGATCTCAACCTCTGGGTCATGATGGTCTGGTGCGGCGGCGCGATCACAGCCGGCGACATCCTGCCGTTCCTGCTGGGACGGGTGTTCGGGCCCCGCCTGCTGCGCCTGCGCTGGATGCGGATCTTCGTGACGAAGCGGCGCCTCGCCACGTTCGACCTGTGGTTCCGGCGGCGCGGGGACTGGGTGATCCTGATCGCGCGCTTCATCGCCGGCCTGCGCATGGTGGCGTTCTTCACCGCTGGCGCGATGAAGATGCCGTGGCGGCGATTCTTGCTCTACGACGGCATCGGCATCCTGCTCATCGTTCCGCTGCTCACCTGGCTGGCCTACGCGAGCCAGGAGTACATCGACCAGCTGATCGAGGACGTGCAGCAGGTCGAACGCGGCATCCTCTGGACCGCCATCGGCGGCGGTGTCGTGCTCGCGCTGTGGTTCTGGTGGTGGCGGCGGCGCCGGCGACGGGCGGCCCGCCGCGACGTCGGCGAGGCGTTCGTGGAGCCAAGCCGTCCGATCGCGGGTCAATCGCCGCCGCTGGCAGCGCCCGACGAGCCGGCAGCCGCCGACGCGATCGCCGACGACGGCCCCCCCGACGACCGCTCCCCCGACGACCGCTCCCCCGACGATCGGGCCGCGGCCGAGTCCGGTGCGAACGAATCACCGGCAACGGACGAAAACCCGGCACCGGAACGCAATTCCACGCCTCGCGCGGACGATACGGGCGCCTCGGAGGAGGTCCGTGGTCGCGATCGCGCTCCCGCACCGCCGCCGTCAGGCACCGATGCGGACAACGCGGGTTGAGGGGCGGGCAATCGCTTGCCCCTGACCGGCCTGCCCGGCTAAGGTGCCGCCCCACTTTTCCGCCGGAACTCCAACTCTGCTCCGGATCCTCGTCGGGATCCCCAATCCCCCGGCCCGATCCTCCCGGATCCACGGCCCACTCGCGTCTCCATGTATTCGTTCTATTCGATTCTCTCCCTGATCATTGCCGCGGCGGCGATCGTCTACGCGTTCAACCTGTTCAAGCAGATCATGCAGAAGGACGGGGGCGACGAGAAGATGCAGGAGATCGCCCGCGCCGTGCAGGCCGGCGGCCGCGCGTTCCTCCACGCCGAATACAAGTGGCTGGCGCTGTTCGTCGTCGTCGTCTTCTTCGGCATCTGCTTCGGCCCGGACAACCCGGAGAAGAGTCAGTACCTCGGTTGGCGCACGGGCGTCGCGTTCCTGCTCGGTGCGCTCGCCTCGGGCACGGCCGGCTACTTCGGCATGCACTGCGCGACCCGCTCCGCGGTGCGCACGACGCAGGCGGCCAAGACCAGCCTCGGCGCGGCGCTCGACGTCGCGTTCAAGTCGGGCACGGTCATGGGGATGGTCGTCGTCGGCATGGGCCTGGGCGGCATCGCGCTGCTGATGCTGCTCTTCCGTCAGGACGGCGGCGAGACCAACTTCGTCAACTACGTGCTGGGCTTCAGCTTCGGCGCGAGCTCGATCGCGCTGTTCGCGCGTGTCGGCGGCGGCATCTACACCAAGGCGGCGGACGTCGGCGGCGACCTCGTCGGCAAGATCGAAGCCGGCATCCCCGAGGACGACCCGCGCAACCCGGCCACGATCGCGGACAACGTCGGCGACAACGTCGGTGACGTCGCGGGCATGGGCGCCGACCTGTTCGAGAGCTTCTGCGGCGCGATCATCTCGACCGCGATCATCGGCTTCTCGCTCGTGCCGGCGATCGGCGCGTTCGGTGACGATGTCGATGCCCAGAACACGGCACGCGCGAGCCTCATGCTCTTCCCGGTCGTGCTGGCCGCGGTCGGCATCGTCGCGAGCTTCCTCGGCACGTTCCGCGTCAAGGCGGACGACGAGAGCAAGCTGTCGGCCGCGCTGTTCAGCGGCCTGATCGCCGCATCCGTGCTGCTCGTCATCGGCGCCGCGGTGATCACCGCGATCATGCAGCCGAGCCCGGCCGTCGCCGCTGGCGGCACCGAGACGCACTCGCACTGGAACGTGTTCTTCGCGGTCGTCATCGGCCTCGCGACCGGCGTCATCATCGGCAAGGTCACCGAGTACTACACCTCGGAGAAGATGGCCCCGGCCCAGATGATCGCCGAGCAGAGCAAGACCGGCGCCGCGACCAACATCATCCACGGCCTCGCGACCGGCATGGCGTCGACCTGGATCCCGACGATTCTGCTCGCGCTCGCGATCTACTTCTGCAACCACCTCTGCGGCATGTATGGCATCTGCGTCGCGGCCGTCGGCATGCTGAGCACGCTCGGCATCTCGCTCGGCGTCGACGCCTACGGCCCGGTCGCCGACAACGCGGGCGGCATCGCCGAGATGTCCGGCCAGGACCCGTCGGTGCGCCAGCGCACCGACTCGCTCGACGCGACCGGCAACACGACCGCCGCGATCGGCAAGGGCTTCGCGATCGGCTCGGCGGCGCTCACCGCGCTCGCGCTGTTCTCGGCTTACAAGGTCGCGGCCAACACGTCGCTCGGCCTCGAGGACGCCAACGTCGTCATGGGTCTCCTGATCGGCGCGATGCTGCCGTTCGTGTTCTCCTCGATGGCGATGAAGGCGGTCGGCAAGGCCGCCAACGCGATGGTCGAGGAGGTGCGGCGTCAGTTCCGCGAGATCCCGGGCATCATGGAAGGCACGGGCAAGCCCGACTACGAGCGCTGCGTCGACATCTCGACGAAGGGTGCGCTGCGCGAGATGGTCGTGCCGGGTCTGCTCGCGGTACTCGCCCCGATCGCGATGGGGATGATCTTCGGCAAGGCGGCCGTCGGCGGCCTGCTCGCCGGCGCGACGGCGGCCGGCGTCATGATGGCGCTGTTCATGGCCAACGCCGGCGGCGCGTGGGACAACGCGAAGAAGTACATCGAGTCGGGTGCGCTCGGCGGCAAGGGCAGCGATACGCACAAGGCCGCAGTCACGGGTGACACGGTCGGCGATCCGTTCAAGGACACGGCCGGCCCGTCGATCAACATCCTCATGAAGCTCATGACGATCGCGGCGCTGATCGCGCTACCCCTCTTCCGGAACTGACCTGTCTCGGCGCTGGCCCGTTCCGGAGTTGGCCCGTTCCGGAGCTGGCCCGTTCCGGAGCTGGCCCGTTCCGGAGCTGGCCCGTTCCGGAGCTGGCCGATCTGGGGCGCCGACCCGCCGCGGAACGGGGCCGGCCATTCGGGACCGGCCATGCGAGGACCGGGCCGGCGCGCTCGGCCGGCTCCCGCGCCAGCCGGGACGCCCCACGGCGCCCCTCGAGTCCCCCATGGGAAGGCACGGGTCGGTGAAATCCCCCAGCCCGCGGCGGTCAAGGGACGATGAAAGCGCAGATGCCCGAATTGCTGCCCCACGACCGCGAGTTTCCCTGGTACGCCCGGGGACCAGGGGCTTATCAAGCGGCATGAGGCTGCTATCCTTGCAATGGGCGCTGATGAGCGCGAACCCACCACCATCGCTTTGAGCACACCCGCATCCGACCGTAGTTCCGACCCGATCACGACGCCGCGCACGAAGTCCGACGGGACCGCCACCGACACGCCGACCGCCGCGACGCCCGATCCGGCTGCGACCGAACTCGCGTTGAAGATCGCCGAGGCACTAGACGAGAAGCAGGCCCGCGACATCGCGATCCTCGACGTGTCGGGCCCGCTCGTCATCGCCGACTACTTCGTGATCGCGACGGTGCAGAGCACGCGCCAGGCGCAGTCTCTCGCGCGCGAACTCGACGCCGCGAGCAAGGCCATGCGCGGCCGCCGCCGGCGGCACGCGAGTGGCCTCGACGGCGACGTGTCGAACTGGCTGCTGCTCGACTTCGACGAAGTCGTCGTGCACCTGTTCCAGCCCGAGGCCCGGTCGTACTACGGCCTCGAGACGCTGTGGGCCGACGTGCCGCGCGTGCCGTTCGAGCCGAGCGCCACGCCGACCGAAAAGGACGCGGCGGACGGCAACGAGATCCGCCAGCCGACGCTGGATGGTTTCGGCGCGTTCCTGCCAGATGGCAGCGCACCGGATGGCAGCGCGCCGGACGGTCACGACCCGGGCGGTGACGACCCGGGCAGTGACGGGCCCGACGGCGCCCCGAACTGAAGCCCCCGGCGTCGAGGCCGCCCCGCCGGACCGAACGGGGGCCGAACCCGCGATGGCGTGGGCGGCTCCGACACGACGACGTTTCCGAGTCGGCTTGCAGTTTGAGGGCGTCCGCCGACGATAGAACGGCAGCCGGCGACGGCCGGCTCCCCTGACCCACCGAGCGACATGAGCGACACGATCCAGTGGCAGCACTTCGACTCGACGGTCCTCGCGGCCGCCGCGAAAGCGGACCGCCCGGTGGTCATGGTGCTGACGGTCCCGTGGTGCCAGCACTGTCGCGCGCTCATGGCGACGAGCTTCGCCGATCCGCAGGTGATCGATCGGATCAACGAGGCGTTCGTGCCCGTGCGCGTCGACGCCGAACGCCGACCCGATGTCAATCAGCGCTACGGCGCCGGCGCGTGGCCGACGATCGCGTGGCTCACGCCGGACGGCGAGCTCATCACGCAGAGCAATTTCCTCGACACGGAAGCGCTCACGGCGCAGCTCGACCGCGTGCGGACGGCGTGGCGCGACAACCGCGGCGCGATCGAGCAGGGACTCGCCGAGCTGCGGGCCGACGCCGAGTCGAGCGCGCCCGAACATGGCCGCCCTGAGCACGCGAGCCCCGAGCAGGGCAAGCTGCGCCAGGAGATGACGGCCAACGTCGCCGGCTCGATCTACGAGAAGTTCGACCGCGTGCACGGCGGCTTCGGCGACACGAGCAAGTTCCCGCACCCCGAGGCCCTCGATTTCGCGCTCGTGCAGGTCAGCAAGCGCGACGACGCCAACATGCGGGAGGTCGTCATCCTGACGCTCGATCGCATGATGGAGAGCCCGCTGCACGACCACGTCGACGGTGGCTTCTTCCGGTTCTCGCGGACGCCCGACTGGCACACGCCCAACTACGAGAAGCTGCTCGACCAGAACGCGCTCGTGCTACGGGCCTACCTCGAGGCCTACCAGGTGTTCGACAAGGATGCCTATCGTCGCGCGGCCGAGGGCATCGTCGAGTGGATGCTCACGACGATGCGCGACGAGCAGACGGGCGCGTTCGCCGGCAGCCAGAACGGCGACATGGACTACTTCACGACGAGCGGCGAGGAACGCAGCCGCCGCGCCGCGCCCCACGTCGACCGCACCGTCTACTGCAACTCCAACGCGATCGCGGTCTCGAGCCTGCTCAAGGCCGCGGCCGTTCTCGATCAGCCGCACTGGCGCGAGCACGCGATGACGACGCTGCAGTTCGTCCTCGACAACCTCTACGACGGTCGCGAGGTCTACCACTACTGGGACGGCACGTATCACCTGCCCGGCATGCTCGCGGACCAGGCCTGCCTGATCCGCGCACTGATCGACGCGTCGCAGAACACCGGTGATGCGGACCTGCTGCAGCCGGCCGAAGCGATCGCGGAACGCGCCATCGAACGCCAGAAGGCCAGTTCGGGTGGGTTCTACGACATCCTGCACGATCCGGAGCAGCACGGCTCGATGCGGCGGCGCAACCGGTCGATTCTCGACAACGCGCAGATGGCCGAGTCGCTCGTGCGGCTCTCCTATCTCGCTCGCCGCCCCGACCTGTTCGACGAAGCGGTCGCAGCGCTCGAATCGTTCGCCGGCGACTACCGGGAGTACGGCTACTACGTCGCGAGCTACGGTCGCGCGGTCGACCTGATCTTCTACGAACCGCTCTTCGTGACGATCGTCGGCGACCGTGACACGGAGGCAGCCGTGGCCCTGCGCCGCGCCGCGCTCACCCAGTACGTGCCCTCGCGCATCGTGCAGTCGCTCGACCCGAACCACGACCCGGTGCTGCTCGAACGCAGCGGCCTCGAGGTGCGGGACCGCCCGACGGCCTACCTCGCGATCGGCAGCCGCGTGGAGAGCGTCGCGACGACGCCGGACGAACTGCTCGAAGCCATCGCGAAGCTCGAACAGGATCGGCGCGCCCCGTAGACGTTCCGACGGCCAGCCCAAAGGTGGCCAGCCCACATGCGGTCAACCCAGATGGGCGACCCGAACGGCCGACTCAGATGGTCGGCTCAGATGGTCGGCTCGGCCTGCTCTTCGTCGGGGACGAGTTCGATCAGACCCCGCTTCAGCTCTTCGCTGGCGATCTTGATGTAGTTGCGTTCCCGGGTCTCGAACAACGGCTTCTGGCCGCGAACGAGCTCACGCACGCGCTTCTGCAGCAGCGCCGTCAGGCGGAACGAACCGGAAACCTGCTTCACCAGTTCTTGCGGGAGGCTCTGATCCATGGCGGTCGGGGGCCGCGCGGCCGGGCTGGGCCGCAAGCGGGCGAAGCAGCGTAGGCCCGGCCCGACCGGATGCAAGCCCGGATCCGCCCATCCGGCGCCGCCGGACCCGTGGCCGGGCCAAGTTGGGCGGGCCCGGCCGGGGCGCTACATCTCCCGCGCGTCCACCACGACGGTCGTGTCCGTGTAAGCCCGGTGGCCGCGCGAGTTCGTCGTTGGGCAGAAGACGATCTCGCGGAAGCGGCCGGGGCGCTACATCTCCCGCGCGTCCACCACGACGGTCGTGTCCGTGTAAGCCCGGTGGCCGCGCGAGTTCGTCGTTGGGCAGAAGACGATCTCGCGGAAGCGGCCGGGGCGCTACATCTCCCGCGCGTCCACCACGACGGTCGTGTCCGTGTAAGCCCGGTGGCCGCGCGAGTTCGTCGTTGGGCAGAAGACGATCTCGCGGAAGCGGCCGGGGCGCTACATCTCCCGCGCGTCCACCACGACGGTCGTGTCCGTGTAAGCCCGGTGGCCGCGCGAGTTCGTCGTTGGCAGAAGACGATCTCGCGGAAGCGGCCGGGGCGCTACATCTCCCGCGCGTCCACCACGACGGTCGTGTCCGTGTAAGCCCGGTGGCCGCGCGAGTTCGTCGTTGGGCAGAAGACGATCTCGCGGAAGCGGCCGGGGCGCTACATCTCCCGCGCGTCCACCACGACGGTCGTGTCCGTGTAAGCCCGGTGGCCGCGCGAGTTCGTCGTTGGCAGAAGACGATCTCGCGGAAGCGGCCGGGGCGCTACATCTCCCGCGCGTCCACCACGACGGTCGTGTCCGTGTAAGCCCGGTGGCCGCGCGAGTTCGTCGTAGTAAGCACCAGGTGCATCATCACCTGGCGGGCCGAACTGGGGCCCACGATCTGGACCTCGAGGCCGTGCGGGAACCCGTTGTTCGTGTTGTCCGGGATGCCGAACGTCGCGACGCCGTAGCTCGGCTGCGAGTAGTTCGACGCCACCGAGTGGTGACGGTAGTAGAGCATGCCCTGGATCGCGTCGTCGCGCGGCTCGACCTCGAACGGGTTGGCCCGGCCGCTCAGCGGGGTGTCACTGAGCGAGCCGTCCGCCGAGTCGATCTGCCGAATCGTGCCGGTGACGCTCGGCAGATCGCCGCGCGACCAGACGATCTCGACCGGGTCGTGGGTATCGCCGTTGCTATCCGGCGTGGCGTTGAGCAGATGGAGCAGGACCTCGGCCTGGTCCGTCGAGTCCGTGATCTCGTCGACGCTCGCCGCGTCCGCGATCGGTTCGCTCACGACGCGCACGAGGTTGAGGCCGAGCGGGCTGCCGGGAACCGGCCCGCCATCCTCGAGCGTCAGGTAGATATGAACCCAGCGGACGATGTCGACGAGGTACTCGTTGCCGCTCGTGCAGACGAATCGGTCGGTCCACGCAAGTCGCGCGAAGAACAGCGAGTTGCCCGTGATCTCGTTGCCGACGGTGTCGGCCTGAATCGTGCCCGTCGCGGAGATCGTCGGCAGGATGCTCGTGTCG
Organism: Planctomycetota bacterium; assembly: GCA_965228735.1. Lineage (GTDB taxonomy): Bacteria > Planctomycetota > UBA1135 > UBA1135 > UBA2386 > JAGQRA01. Next base: position 6,057,659 of record OZ245838.1, on the reverse strand, counting down.
AGCGGCGTCGGCGCCGCGCTCAGATCGAAGATCGCGAGGTTGGCGTTGCCCTCGGTGTTGTTGCCGAAGAGGCGCACCGACGACACGAGCTCGATGCGTGTGTCGTTGAGCACCTCCGACGAGACCTCCGAGCACCGCGTCATCCGTCGCGAAAGGTCGGAGGCGTCGGCCCCGGAGAGGCTCAGGTTCGCCACCGAGTAGATCATGACGAAGAGCAGCACCGACGCGATGACGACTTCCAGCAAGGAGAAGCCGCCCTCGCGGGGCATCTGGCGTGAGCTGAGAACGTTCATCGCTGGATGTAGATCTTCGTCTGGTGGTAGGCGTAGTGGACCTGCGCGCCCTGCCGGTAGCAGTCGATGCGGAGCAGGTACGTGCCTTCTGGGAAGTTGCTGGCCGGTGTCGGCCAGGTGTAGGTCTCCTCGCCGACCGACACGTCGGGCTCGAGGTAGGTCGCGTTGGTCGGGCGCTCGCCCGGGGTCGCGACGGCGTTGTCCTGCACGTGCAGCCAGGTGTCGCCGTTGTCGCGCGAGTACATGATCACGTACTCGAGCAACGACTCGTCCTCGCTGAACGTGCCGGTGAGCGTGTAGGGCTCACCGTCCCAGCGCGTCCACTCGACGTCGTACACGACGTCGATCGACGTCACGGAGACGAGCTCGGTGATGTCGTTGGGGTAGTTGATCTCCACCCGCGGCAGCTGGTTGATGCGCAGCGTGTTCGCCGTGTCGCCCGCCTCGAAGAACGAGTGCGTGAGCGTGAGCACCGACCACTTGGCGATGAACGACGTGCCCGACTGAACGGTCTTGTCGATGCCGTTCACGACGATGTACGCCGCGTCGGTACCGGCGTTGTCGACGAGCTTCACGAGGCCCGAGCCGACGCCCGAACCGTGCGTGAAGTACTCCTTGTAGAGCGAAGCCGTGTTGCGGCTCGTGTACGGACTGTAGTTCCACTCGTCGGCCGGCCACGCGTTGTCGTTCAACCGGAACGGACGCGAGATCGGCGCGGTCGTGACCAACTCGATGTTGTAGTTGGTCGCGACCTCGGTGCCGATCGTCGTCGTGCTACCGTTGCCGCCACTCGGAACGTGGTCGAACGTCGACCCACCGGACCCGATGTTGAAGAAGCAGATGCAGCCGCGGCTCGACGTTCGCTGGTGGTTGGAGACGATGTCGATGCCGTAGCTGGTGCGCGTACCGAGGTCGTAGGCCGTCGCGACGGGCGTCTGGAAGAACTCACCCGCGCTCGTGCCCGGGTCGAGGTTGCCGCGCATGTTGCCGGAACCGTCTTCCGCGAACCACGTCGCCTGTGCCGAGTCCGGGTAGAGCTCGCCGAGCCACGGCATGCCCCACCACGGAGTGGCGTCGTTGGAGCGAACGTAGCGCCGGCTGCTCGTAATCGTGTTGAGGTAGCCGTTGCCAGTCCCGCCGTGCGGGGTCATGTTGAGCGGAATCGAGCTCGGGTAGCCGTTCGCGCTGTCGTAGCCGATGTCGTTGCCGATCCCGAGGTAGTAGTACGAATAGCCCGTCAACGTCGTGTAGACGCACGAACTCCGCGCGAGCCCCCGGCGCAGCAGTTGCATGTAGCGCGGCACGTCACACGACATCGAACCGTTCCAGCGATCACGCAGGCGGGCGTCGTCGATCGACGGGAAGTCCGGCGCGGCGTCGTTGCCACCGGCGGCGAGATCGTTGAAGTACCAGTTGTAGCCGTCCGGGAAGTCCGTCGCCCCGGTCATGCAGTCCACGTACGGCATGTGCCGCGGGTCGCCGTTGAACTGCGACCGCTCGGTGAACGGCACGTCCTCGGCGCTGTCGGCCCACCACGTGTAGGTCTTGGACTTGTTGTCGGGCTGCACGCGCGACGCGGCCGGCCACATCACGCCCGGCCCGTACGAGCCCGCGTAGATGTAGGTCCGGACCTCGAGCTGGACGTCACCCGGCGGGTTGTAGTAGACCCCCGACTGGTTGACGAACGACGAGTTGGTCAGCACGTCCGGCGAGATCTGGAGGTTCCAGCGCGCGGTGTTCTTCGGCCCGACGGCGCCGATCGTCGTCAGGTCCGTGTCGAATGCCGGCGACGTCTCGATCGAGCACGGCACGTAGGGCATGCCGTACGGCATCGCTCGGTCCGTCGCCGCGAGCCCGCGGTTGTTGCTGTCCAGCGGGCAGATGACCGGCGTGTTGCCGAGCAGGATGCGGCTGACCGGCGGGCCACCCTCCGGGTCGACCGCGAGGTACGCGAAGTACCACATCTGGCCCGGCTCGCGCGCCGGGTCGTCGAAGTGGACCGCGGGCTGCCAGTTCAGGTCGTAGTCGGTCGTGCCGGCGAAGCCCCACGGCACGCCGCCGTGCACGTTGAAGAGCCGGGCGGACGGATCGAGCTCGTACGTCGAGTTGTCGACGATGTCGAGGCCCGGGATCTCGAGCACGATGTAGTTGTTCTTGCCGGCACCCGGGTCGTACCAGATGCGGTCGTCGCCGCTGTAGCTCGGATCGTCGTGGTAGGCGTAGACACGCAGCGAGACCACATCGCTCGAGCTCGGCGTCACCGGGTCACGCAGGGTCCGCAGCTGCTCGGGGTGCGTCACGGCGCGGATGTTCGGCAGCACGTCCGGGACGCGCGCCGCATCGCTGTAGTTGCGCAGCGCGGGCATCGGCAGGAGCTCGCCGTGGAGGTTGATGACGAGCGCGTTGCGGTACTTGTCGGGGTCCGTGTTGAGGTCCTCGAGGAACAGGCGCAGCGTCGGCTCCTTCGACATGTCGTCGAGCTCGTCCGGGGGCGTCGTGCCCGCGAGGATCGCCGCCGCGATGTCCGCCTCGCGCTGCTCGATCGCCGCGACGCGACGCTCCCAGAGCTCCAGCTCGTCGGGGTAGCGCATCGCGTGGTTGAAGAAGTCCGCGAGCGCGTACGGAACCGGATTGTCGGTCGCGTCGTAGCCGTTGGTCGCGACGCCGTCGAGGTTGACGTACCCGTTGAAGTTGTCCGGCACGTAGTAGTACACGGACGACGACCCGGACGGCATCGTGCCCGGGTAGTGGTAGACGTCGGCGATCGGGTCGTAGCTGTCGACCGCGTCGTTGATGAACGGCCGGTAGCCCTGGTTGCGGCCGAACGCGGCCTTCGTGATCCAGTGCGTCCGGTACTCGAGCCCCGGGTTGCGGCTCTCGAGGTCGGTGATCATCGACTCGACGAACGGCTTGATGGTGTCCATGTAGACCCACCAGCCCGGGATGTTCTCGACGGCCAGGAGGTAGACGTCGAACACCTGCGTCGTCGGGTAGGCCACCGCCGCCGAGTTGATGACCGACGACAGGTCCGCCATCGCGGTCTCGTTGCCGTCCTGGTCGCGCCGGAAGATCGTCACGGTCACGTAGCGCACGTTCCGGTTGTCCACGCCGCTGAACGGCTGCACCGAGATGCGGCGGGACCAGATCCAGTTCTCGTAGCGCTGGTAGTTGCCCGACAGCACGTGGTCGGGCAGCACCAGGTTGCCGGAGCCGTCCTCCGTGATCGTCAGCGTGTTCTTGCTGACCACGCCATCGTCGAGCACGTCGAGGTCGACCGCCGAGTCGACGCCGCCGCGGTCGACGAGGTTCTGGATCTCGGCGAGGATGGCCTGGGCCTTCGCGTAGGCGAAGACCTTGTCACGCTCGGTCTTGGTGGCTTGGTAGTTGACCGCGAGGTGGTTGATCAGCACCGCAGCGCCGATCACGAGGATCAACATGCTGAACGCCACCTCGGCGAACGTGAAGCCCGCCTCCTTCTGACCGGCTCGATAAGTACGCATTCGCAGACACTCCTGACGGGGACATCCCGGAATAGGTGTTCGCGGCCTATCGGCATTTCCCTGCCTCCGGGTTCTGCGGAACCCCGGGCTCGTCTCAGAACGAGGCACGAACGCGCTCCGCGCGGGCGAGCTGCCGCTGTCGGAGTTTGCAACACCGGTGCTGCCCGTCGATGCTGTGCACAGTGGCCAGCCCGACGACCGACCCCGACCAGAGCGCGGCGCCACCGACCTCTCGGCGCTGGCGCCGCGCCTTCGGCCGCCCGCTGCGGCTGCTCTGGCAGCACCGGCTCCAAGTCGTCATCGGCATGCTGTTCGTCCCCGTTCACGCCGCCGTGACGCTGTGGATGCCGGCGCTGATCGGCGAGACGCTCGATCTGCTCGAGCGCGAGGTCTCTAGCGAATCGAGCGCGGGCCGCGACGCCCTGGCCGCGACCTGTCTCCTGTTGCTGGGCCTCGGCGTGGCGGAAGCGGGCAGCCGATTCATCTCGCGGCGCCTCCTCATCGACGTCTCGCGCCACGTCGAGGAGGACCTCAAGAACGACCTCGTCGACCACCTCCAGCGGCTGCCGATGACCTGGTTCGACCGGTCACGAACGGGCGACATCGTGAGCCGGCTGACCCAGGACGCCGAGCTCGTGCGGTTCGTCATGGGGCCGTTGCTGCTGCACGGCGGCAACGCGCTGCTCGTGCTGCCGGCCGGCGCCTGGCTCATGGCGTCGATGAACGTGCCCGTGACCCTCGCGGCCGCCGGCGTGTTCGGCGTCTTGCTGCTCGCGTTCCGCGCGGTGATGCCGCGGCTGCACCGCTGGAGCAAGAAGTCGCAGGAGGCCGTCGCCGAGATCTCGCAGCAGGCGCAGGAGGACTTCGCCGGCATCCGCGTCGTGCACCAGTTCGCGCGCGTCGAACGCGAACGCGCCGCGATGGCCACGAAGAACCGGCGTTACCTGCTGGCCAACCTGAGACTCGTGCGGCTGCGCTCGGCGCTCAACGCCCTGACCCACACGACCAGCGGCGCGGTGCTCCTCAGCGTGCTCGCGGTCGGCGGCTACGAGGCGATCCACGGCCGGCTGTCGGTCGGGGAGCTGTTCCAGTTCATCGGCTACCTCGCGCTGATGACGTTCCCGCTCGAGATCCTCGGGTGGACGCTCGCGATGCTGCCGCGCGCCTATGCCGGCGCCACCCGCATCGCGGAACTGTTCGAGGTCGAGCCCGAGGTCGCGACCGGCATCGCGCCGGAGCTCGTCGGCCGGCTGCGGGTCGAGCACCTGACGTTCCGCTACGACGGCGCGAGCCGACCCGCACTCGACGACGTGTCGTTCGTGCTCGAACCCGGCCAGAAGCTCGGCCTCGTCGGCCCCGTCGGCAGCGGCAAGTCGACGCTCCTCGCGCTGCTCATGCGGCTCTACGACCCGCCGCGCGGCACGATGTTCGTCGACGACCACGACATCCTCGATCTGTCGCCGGCCGTCGTGCGTGCGCGATTCGCGCTCGCGGCGCAGGAGCCGTTCTTGTTCTCCGACACGATCGGCAACAACGTCGCCTTCGGCGCGGACGCCGGCCAGGGCCCCGAGAACCACGGCGCCGACGTCGCGCTCGATGACGCGAAGGACGCCGCCGTGGCCGCCGCGGCGCTCGACCAGGACCTGCCGCAGTTCACCGCGGGGCTCGACACGCTCGTCGGCGAACGCGGCGTCACGCTGTCGGGCGGCCAGAAGCAGCGCGTCTCGCTGGCGCGCGCCCTGCTCAGCGACCGCCCGGGACTGCTGCTCGACGACACCCTCTCCGCGGTCGACCCCGGCACCGAACGGCGCATCCTGCGCGGCCTCGAGACCGAACGCCGCGCGCGCACGGTCGTCGCCGCGAGCCATCGCCTGTCGGTCGTCGCCGATGCGGACGTCATCCTCGTCCTCGCGGACGGTACGGTGCGCGAACGTGGCACCCACGCCGAGCTCCTGCAACGAGCCGGGCCCTACGCTGCCGCATGGCAGCTGCAGGCGGAGGCCGCGGCGCTCACGGGCGAGGGCGGTGACGGCGACAGCAGCGACGGCGGCGGGCTGCCGGAGGGCGACGCGTGAGCGACCCCTACCTCGACGACGCGCCCGAGGGGCGGTTCTCGTTCACGTTCCTGCGGCGGCTCTGGCCGTTCGTGCGGCCCTACCGTCGCGGCTTCCTCGCCTGCCTCGGCATCCTCGTCGTCTCGTTCGTCCTCGAGTTGCTCGGCCCCTACCTGCTGCGGCTCGCGATCGACGGCCCGATGCGCGACGACTCGCTGCCGACGGACGATCGGCTGCAGTCGCTCATCTGGCTCGGCATCGGCTTCGCCGCGACGATCGGCGGCGGCGCGCTGCTCGGCTACGTCTACGGCCTGCTGACGGCGTGGAACGGGCAGCGCGTGATCCGCGACGTGCGCCGCCACCTGTTCGACCACCTGCTCCGGACGCGCCTCGGCTATCACGAGAAGAACCCGGCCGGCAAGCTCACGACGCGCATCACGAGCGACGTCGAGAACCTCAACGAGCTGATCGCGACCGGCGTGCTGCAGTCGGTCTTCGACCTGATGAAGATCGGCGGCGTCGTCGTCGTGCTGTTCTTCCTCGACCCGGCACTCGCGTTCTTCACGATCGCGACCACGCCGATCCTGCTCGTCATCAGCCTGCTGTTTCGGAAGCGCGCCGAGCAGGCCTATCGCGCCGTCCGCAGCCGCCTCGCGCTGCAGAACGCGTACACGGCGGAGCTCATCGGCGGTGCTGCGACGACCCGCGCGTTCGGCCGCGAAACCGCGATCGCAACGCGCTACCGCGAGCGCAACCGCGAGACGGCCAACGCCTGGCGCGGTGCGGTGCTGCACTTCTCGATCTTCTTCTCGCTCATCGACCTCGCGATGCGCGCGACGACGGTCGGGCTGCTGTGGTTCGGCGGCAGCGCCGTGCTCGCCGGCACGCTCCTGCCCGGGCAGTTCGTGCAGTTCTGGCTCTGCTACCAGCTGCTGACCGCGCCGATCCGACAGCTCGGCGAGAAGTACAACGTGCTGCAGGCCGCGTTCGCGAGCTGCGAACGCGTCTTCCAGATCCTCGACGAACCGACGTTCCCGCCGGCGGGCGGCCGCGCCCTGCCGACGACCCGCCGCGGCGCGGCGCGCATCCGCTTCGCCGGCGTCGACTTCGCCTACCTCGAGAACGAACCGGTCCTGCGCGGCGTCGACTTCACGGTCGAGCCGGGCCAGACCGTCGCCGTCGTCGGGCCAACCGGGGCGGGCAAGTCGACGCTGCTCGCGCTCATCTCACGCCTGCGCGACACCACTGGCGGCCGCGTCGAGGTCGACGACGTCGACGTCCGCGACCTCGATCCGACCCAGCTGCGGCAACGGATCGCGTTCGTGGCGCAGGACCTGTTCCTCTTCACGGGCACCGTGCTCGACAACGTCCGGCTGTTCGACCCGACGATCTCCGAGGAACGGGTGCAGCAGGCACTCGCCACCGTCGGCGCCGACCGTTTCGTCGACGCGCTGCCGGACGGTCTGAGGACCCAGGTGCAAGAACGCGGCGCGACGTTCTCCCAGGGTGAACGCCAACTGCTCGCTTTCGCCCGGGCCCTCGTCGTCGATCCGGATGTGCTGCTGCTCGACGAAGCCACGGCGAGCATCGACAGCGAATCCGAGGCGCGGCTCCAGCGCGCGCTCGCCGTGCTGCTGCGCGGCCGCACCGCGATCGTCGTCGCCCACCGACTCTCCACGGTGCGCGATGCCGACCAGATCCTCGTGCTCGAGCACGGCGCGATCACGGAGGCCGGCACGCATCGGCAACTCGTGGCCAGGAACGGCGCCTACGCCCGGATGCTCGCCCACATCAGCGACGTCGCGTAGTAGCATCGCCGCCCCCACGACCGGCCCCTACCGATTCGGCCCAAGGAGTCCCGATGACGCTCTCTGCCGTTCTCAGTCTGACCCTCGGCAGCGCCCTGCTCGCGCCGCAGCTACCACCCCCGCCCGAGTCCGCCGCCATCGCGACCGGGCTGCCGGTCCGCGGAGTCATGCCGAAGGCGATGGCCAACGCTCTGCCCGCGACGATCGGGCAGGACCGCGTCGTGCTGAAGCTCGCGGAAGGCCGCCCCGAGCTCGTCGCGGACGGCAGGATCGTCGCGCCCGACGTCCTCGCCGTGATCGGCGGCCGCCAGGTCGGCTCGTTCTTCCCGGGCCTCGCAGCCGAGCTGCGCGCGATCCGCGCCCGCCAGCTCGCGCGCACGCCGCCCGGGCAGCGCCCGCCGGTCGACCTCGGGCTCTACTTCCAGGTCCACACGACGGGCGGCGCGGCGACCCGCGAGCTCACGGCGCGGCTCAACGAACTGGCGGCGGTCGAACTGGCATACCCGCGCGAGCTGCCCACGCCCCCACCTGGTGACATCTTCCCGCCGACCCCGGACTTCACGATCCAACAGGGCTACCGCGACAGCTCCCCGAACGGCATCGACGGCCATGCGATCGCATCCTCGCTGGGCGCGACCGGCGCGGGCATCACCGTGCTCGACATCGAATGGGGCTGGAACTTCGATCACGAGGACATCCGCGAGCTCGTGGCCAGCGCGCTCGTCGGCCCACCGATCGCCAACCCGAGCTTCAACAACCACGGCACCGCCGTCATGGGCGAGATCGCGGCCGACTACGACATCTACGGCGTCACGGGCTTCAACCCCGACGTCGACATCCGGGTCGCGACCGACTTCCCGGCGTCGGGCTACAGCGTCGCGAACGCGATCGCCGTCGGCCTGCCCGTGCTCACGGCAGGCGACGTGATGGTGCTCGAGGCGCAGACCGGCACGCCGCTCGGCCTCGGGCCGACCGAGTGGAACCAGGCCGACTTCGACGCGATCCTGATCGCGACGGGGCTCGGCATCGTGACCGTCGAAGCGGCCGGCAACGGCGGCGTCAACCTCGACTCGCCGTCGCTCGGCGGACTGTTCAACCTCAACGTGCGCGACTCGGGCGCGATCATCGTCGGCGCGAGCCTCGGCGGTCCGCTGTCGCGCGCCGGCTTCAGCTGCTACGGCAGCCGCATCGACGCCAACGGCTGGGGCGGTTCCGTCGCGACGACGGGCTACGGCAGCTTGTTCGATCCGGGCGATGTGCGGCAGCGCTACACGGACAGCTTCAGCGGCACGTCGTCCGCGACCCCCATCGTCACCGGCGCGGTGACCGCGATGCTCGGCGCGGCGCGCTCCCAGCTCGAGCCGGCGGCCGCGGCCGCGATGGACATGTTCGCGATCCGCGCGCTGCTGCGGGCCCACGGCCCGCAGGTCAGCGGCATCGCGCGGCGCCCGGACACCGCGGCGATGCTCGCGGCCGCCGGACTCGAGAACGGCCTCACGGTGCGCAACGAGCCGCGGACCGGCACGACCTGCTTCATCGATCTGGACCCGCGGTTCCCCGTGCAGAACGGCGATCTCTACGCGTTCGTCGGCAGCCTCGACCCCGACAACGTGCCGATGCCAGCACCGTTCAGCGGGCGCTACCTGCTCGGAACGCCGTCATCGCCGCTCTCGATCGGCTTCTGGAACGGCAGCACGGCGTCGGAGACAGTGACGATCCCGCCAGCAGTGGCGTGGCACGGCACCCGCCTGTATCTGCAGGCGTTCGTCTTCGGCGCGACGTCGGGCACGCTGACGCCGACGAACGGCGTGCAGCTCATCGTGCGGCGCTGACCGGCGGCGGACGCCCAGCCGCGGGCAGAACTACTTCTGCCCGACGATGTCGGCCGGCAGCTCGCCCGTGAGCGCCTCGAGGAACGCAACGATCGCGGCGACGTCGTCGTCGCTCAACGACCGGTTGAGCTGGATATCGGCCATCTGCTTGACCACATCGGCGAGCGACGCGGTCAGGCCGTCGTGGTTGTAGGGCGCGGTCTTGGCGACGTTGAGCAGGTTGGGCGCCTTGAACATCATCTTGTCCCCGTCGTCGCCGGTGACCGTGTGCCGACCGGTGTCCTTCTGGTTGTGGTACGGCTTGTGGACACCGAGCTTCTGCACGATCGTGCCGCCGACGGTCCGGCCCATGTGACACGTGAAGCACTGGGCGTCGTAGAACAGCTTGAGCCCCTTCTTCTCGGCGTTGGACAGCGCCCGCGCGTTGCCGTCGAGGAACTCGTCCCACTTGCTGCGCGTCACGAGCGTGCGTTCGAATGCGCCGACCGCCCGCCCGAAGTTCTCGGCCGTGACGGCGTTGCCGCCGGGGAACGCCTTCTCGAACCCCGCGACGAGCGCGGCATCCTCGTTGACCTTCGCGGCCAGCTCCTCGGTCGAGGCGAGTCCGAGGCCGCGTGGACTCGTCGCGTGGCCGACTGCGTGCTCCTCGACGGATGAATACTCGTACGCCCAGCCGAGGAACATCTGCCGCGCGGCGTTCCAGACCGTCGGCGCGTTGCGTGCGATCGTGTCGCCGGCGTCGCCCTGCAACGCCGTCGTCACGGCCCCGTCCTGGCCGTAGTTGGCGAGGTCGTGACACGTCGCACAGCTGACCTCGCCGCTGGCCGAGATCGCGGCGTTGTGGAACAACGTGCGTCCGAGCGCGACCTGCGCCTCGGTCGGGGCGGCGTCGAGCTTGTTCCCCGACGGCTCCATCCCGAACGTCGCCTTGATGATCGGCATGTTGAGCCGCACCGGGAGTTCGCGCTTCGGCCGCGACGGCTTCGGGGCCTGCTTCTTCTGCGCGGGCGTGGGCGCGGGCTTGGCGGGCTCGTCGCCACCGCAGGCTGGGAGAATGAGCAGCGCCAGGGCGCTGCCGACGGTCAGGATCGGCTTCATGCTGGGGTTCATGGCTCGAGATTCGGCGGGGGCGGAACGGACAGCGGTCGCCCGACGACCCAAGTAGTCCAACGCGCCGCCACAATCGAGATTTCGATTGGGCGAGAACCGGGGCGCCCGTGTGATCCGGCCATGCAGAAGCTCCTGCTGGCCAGCACCTCGCCCTACCGCAAGGCCCTGCTCGAGCGGCTCGGGCTGCCGTTCGACTGCGTCGCGCCGGCGGTGGACGAGGCCACCATCAAGGCCGACGCGGCGCCGGGCACGACGCCGCTCGAACTCGCCCAGCGGCTCGCCCGGGCGAAGGCCCAAGCTGGCGCGGCCAAGGCCCAGGCCGGCGCGGCCGTGGCGACGGCGTCCGAGACCCTCGTGATCGGCAGCGATCAGATCGCGACGATCGACGGCAGGGTCCTCGACAAGCCCGGCAACACCGAGCGCGCGATCGAGCAGCTCCTCCTCCTGCAGGGGCGCGAGCATGAACTCGTCACCGCCGTCGCGATCACGGCTGGCGAACGAACCATCGAGTTCGTCGACGTGACCCGGCTCTGCATGCGCCCACTGGAACGCGCCGAGATCGAGCGCTACGTCACGGCCGATTCACCGCTCGACTGCGCCGGCAGCTACAAGATCGAGGGGCTCGGAATCAGCCTGTTCGCCGGGATCAACTGCGAGGACCAGACGGCGATCGTCGGCCTGCCGCTGCTGCGCCTGGCGGCCGAACTGCGCCAACTCGGCCTCCGGGTGCCGTAGCCGGCCTCACGGAATCCGGTTGGGCACGGTGCCGTATGTTCACGTCTGGCCCCGGCCCTGGTTGACGGCGGCCCCGCCAGCGGCACAATGCTTCGCCTTCAATGCCAGCCGCCATCCGCAACGTCGCCATCATCGCCCACGTCGACCACGGCAAGACGACCCTGGTCGACGGGCTGCTCCGTCAGACGGGCACGTTCAGCGACCACGAGGCGGTCGACGACTGCGTCATGGACAGCAACGAGCTCGAACGCGAGCGCGGGATCACGATCCTGTCCAAGAACACCGTGGTGAGCTACCAGGGCACGCGGATCAACATCATCGACACCCCGGGCCACGCCGACTTCGGCGGCGAGGTCGAGCGCGTGCTGTCGATGGCCGACGGCGTGCTGCTGCTCGTCGACGCGGCCGAAGGGCCGATGCCGCAAACGCGCTTCGTGCTGCAGAAGGCGTTCGCGCACCACCTCAAGCCGATCGTCGTCGTCAACAAGATCGACAAGCCCGACGCCCGCGCGCAAGAAGTGGTGAACGAGGTGTTCGACCTGTTCATCGACCTCGACGCCGACGAGGACGCGCTCGAGTTCCCGGTGTTCTACGGCAGCGGCCGTCAGGGCTGGATGACGAAGGATCTCGACGACGCGAAGAAGGGCGGCGAGGGCAAGGACCTCGAGACGCTGTTCGAGGAGATCGTCGACTACATCCCGGCCCCCGAGGACGACCCCGAGGAGCCGCTGCAGTTCCGCGTCACGACGCTCGACTGGAGCGACTACGTCGGCCGCATCGCGATCGGTCGCGTGCACCGCGGTCGCATCCGCCCGAACGATCGCGTGATGCACCTGTCGCGCACCGGCAAGCAGACCGAGGTCACGACGCGCGGCGTCTACCGCTTCGTCGGGCTGTCGCGCGAGGAGGCCGACGTCGTCGAGGCGGGTGATCTCTGCGGCATCTACGGCGTCGAGGACATCGAGATCGGGGACACGCTCGCCGCGCCCGACCGCCCCGAGGCGATGCCCGTGATCGCGATCGACGAGCCGACGATGACGATCGTCATGCGGGTCAACGATTCGCCGTTCGCGGGCCGCGACGGCGGGCGCTTCCTGACCTCGCGCCACCTGCGGGACCGGCTCGAGAAGGAGCTGCGTGTCAACGTCGCGCTGCGCGTCGAGCCCGGCGAGACGGCCGACGCGTTCCGACTGTCCGGCCGCGGCGTCATGCACCTCGGCTTTCTGCTCGAGACGATGCGGCGCGAGGGCTACGAGTTCGGCGTCGGCAAGCCGCAGGTGCTGTTCAAGGACGTCGACGGCGCGACCCACGAGCCGATCGAGTATCTGACCGTCGATGCGCCGGCGGACGCGTGCGGCAAGGTGATCGAGATCCTCGGCACGCGCAAGGCCGAGCTGCTCAAGATGGAGCCGAAGGGCACGTTCACGCGCATCGAGTTCACGGTGCCCGCGCGCGGCCTGATCGGCGTTCGCACCCGCATCCTCAACGCGACGGCGGGCCAGGCGACCATGCACCACGTGTTCCACGGCTACGGTCCGCACCGCGGCGAGATCGAGGATCGCGTGGCGGGCGTGCTGATCTCGATGTCACAGGGCAACGTGACCGGCTACGCGCTCGACAACCTGCGCGACCGCGGTCAGTTCTTCGTGCCGCCCGGCACGACCGTCTACGAGGGCATGATCGTGGGCGAGCACTGCAAGGACAACGACCTCACGATCAACATCGTGCGCGAGAAGAAGGCGACCAACATCCGCAGCTCGACGAAGGAGGCGTTCGTCAAGCTGCCGCCGCCGCGCACGTTCAACGTCGAGGACGCACTCGAGTACGTCGGCGACGACGAGGTGGTCGAGGTCACGGCGACCGCGGTGCGGCTGCGCAAGGCCGACCTCAAGGAGACGGACCGGAAGCGCAAGGAGCGCAACCGCGAGACGGTCTGAGGCCGCGCCGCTACTCGATGAGGTAGCCCCCCACCCCGGCCGCGGCCGAAACGCGCTTCGCATCGGCGGCGACGACGAAGGCCTCGAACCCGCTCGCGAACGTCGGCACGCGTTCGCCGAGCCACTCCACCGCGCGATCGGTGATCAGAAAACGCCGCCCCCGCTCCCCTGCCGAAGTGGCCAGCAGCTGCAGCCACGCCGCAATCTGCGCTTCGTTCGGCTCGAACGCGGCGTCGCCGCCCAACGCTCGCAACTCGCCCCACGCCCGCAGCGCGACATCGACATCGAGACGCGGGTCCGCGCGCAACGCGCCGTCCATCTCCGGATAGCCGGCGACGAAGAACGCCGTCGGCCGCACCTCGTCGAGCGTCAGGGCTGCGCGGCCGAACGCGTGATCCGGCGGCAGCCGACCGGGTTCTCCGCGCCACGCAACCCCGGCGAGCAGGGTGAAGAGCAGCAACGCGCACCGCAGCGGTATCGTCGTCGCGAACCGCAGTGCGAGCCAAACCGCGGGGCCGAGCAGCGGCAACAGATACGCCCCGCGTTCGTCGACCTGTGCGCGCAACAGCACGACCGCGACGAGGAGGTAGCCGAGCAACAAGATCGCGAAGCTCGCAGCCGCGCGGCGCGTCGCACGGAGCGCCAGGGCGATCAACACGAGCACCGACCAGGGCGCGAACGGCTCGAGCCACTCGCGCCGCATGGTCGGCCAGAACTGCGCAAAGACGTCCGAACCGCCGAGAGCGTTCAGCAGGTAACCCGCCGGGTTGTCCGCGAACTCCAGGCCGGGCGCACCAGGCACCGCCAACGCCGCGGGCGGCAACGGGCCCAGGCCACGGACCAGCGCGAACAGGGTCGCGAACGTCACGCCGTGCGCTACCAAGAACGCGCAGAACGCGCCCCCGACTCGCGGCCAGCTCGGCGCCGCAGCACCGCCGCGAACCCGCGAGAACACCAACGCTACCAGGGCGACGGGCACGAGCAGCTGCCCGGTCGCGTGCATGAGCGCCGCGATCGCAGTGAGAACGCCGAGCAGGACGACCTGGCCGTATGCCGGACTCCGCGCCCAGCGAACGAGCGGCAACGCTGCCCAGACGACGACGGCCAGGAACGGCGCGTGCAGCTCCACCACCGTCGAGTGATGCCACACCGCCGGGGTCAGCATCCCGAGCCCGGCGAACCAGCACGGCAACCAACGAGCCGCGACGCCGGTCTCGGACGCATCGGCAATCCCGACGTCGGCCGACGCCACCGAGGCGATGCGATGCAGCCCGGCCACGGCCGTGGCGCCGCCGAGAACCGACAGCGCCGCGAGCAGGTCGAACGTCGAGAGACCGAACGGTACGAGCAGCCAGCCGAGGACGTGAGCCGCGAGCAGATACCCCGGGTGCTGCGGATGCACGTAGCCGTCCTCGTACCACAGCACCATGAAGCGCCAGTCGAGTCCGTGCAGCGCGTCCTGCCACGTCACGGCGTAGAGCACGGCGGCGACCACGCCGAAACCGAGCGTCACGCCCCATGACGAGCCAGGGCCGGTAGTCGCGCGTGGCAACGCCATCGGCCGGCAAGGGTAGCGACTGCTTCCTCGGTGGACTAGCTTGACGAACCGCCATGACCGCGACCGACGACCAACTCGAGAACGACAGCCGCCGCGACGAGCTGCTCGCGCTTTCCAAGCGGCTCGGCTACGCGTTCGAAGATCTCACGCTGCTCGACCGCGCACTCACGCACAGCTCACTCGGCAACGAGGGCAAGAAGAGCTACGAGCGCCTCGAGTTCCTCGGCGACGCGTTCCTCAACTTCGCCGTCGCGGAGGTCGTCTTCGCTGCCATTCCCGAGGTCGCCGAGGGTCAGCTCACGGAGACGCGGTCCAACATCGTGAGCCGCACGCCGCTCGCGACCATCGCGGACGAGCTCGGCCTCGCGCAGCATCTGCTGTCCGGCAAGGGACTGCGCGAGGAGGAGACCCGCAGCGCGCGCATCCGCGCGGATCTCGTCGAAGCGGTGCTCGGTGCGATCCTCGTCGACGGCGGCATCCGGCCGGCTCGCGCGTTCGTGCGCCGCCATTGCCTGCCCGCGGACGAACCGCCGAAGCGCCAGAAAGAACCCAGCAAGGACGCCAAGACGGCGCTGCTGCACTACTGCCAGCACGTCGGCCTCGGGCAGCCACGCTACGAGCTCGTCGAGACGACGGGACTGCAGCACGAGCAGCAGTTTCGCGCGCGCGCCCGCATCGAGGACGGACGGCACGCGGACGGGCTCGGGCGCACGAAGCGCGCCGCGGAGAAGGTCGCCGCGGCGGCGCTACTCGACGAGCTCCAGGCCGACGCGGACGCCTGATCCGCTCAGCGCGGGCTCGGGCGCCGCGATCGGCTCGACCGGCGCGACCGGCGCGACCGGCGCAACCGGCTCGGGAACGGCCCCGCCGCCGTCCCTCGCCGCGAGCCGCCGACGCACGCGGGCGGGAAGCAGCGGGTCGATGAGCTGCGTCACGTAGCCCTTCGGCGCGGGCTCGGTGATGCCGACCCGGGCTGGCATGTGCCCCGGGTCGTGATACGTGCCGAACATCAGATCCATGAGCGGGCTCAGGTTGGCGAAGTTGACCTGCCCGCGCGCCTCGATCGCGTGGTGCCAGTGGTGCAGTCGCGGCGCGCCGATCAGGTACCGCAGCGGCCCGGGCGTCAGCGCGCAGTTGCTGTGGATGTAGATCGCCCAGAGCCCGCGAAACATCGCAAAGCCCGCGATCGTGTGCAGCGGGAAGCCGAGCAGGATCAACGGCACGTTCTCGATCGTCCGCGTGTAGAGGTTGTCGAACGGATGCTCGCGATGCGCCGCGAGCCAGTCGAGCCGTTCGGCCGTGTGGTGCACGCGGTGGAAGCGCCACAGGAACTCGTACTTGTGCGACAGCCGATGCCCCCAGTAGATCGCGAGGTCGCTGAGGAACATCACCGCGACGAACTGCACCGGCCATGGCCAGGCCGCGACGGTGGCGCGGACGGGCTCGAGCGGCAGGTGCTGGGAATTGTTGAAGATCCACGCCAGCGCGAGCAGCACCGGTGCGGTCCAGAGCAGGTACTGCCCGAGGAAGAACAGCAGATCGGTGCCGTACCCGCGACGGAAGACGGGCTGCTCGTGGCCGCGCGCCAGCCGTTCGAGCGGCAGGAACACGACGAACAGGATCCCGAACGTCTTCGCCGTGTGCAGCAGCAGTTCGGTCGTGATCATCGCTCGGGCTTGCGCTCGGTGCCGGACTCGTCCTGCTTTCTCTCGGGTGCAGGGGGCTCGACGCCGGCCGGCGGCGACGGCACCGGCAGCGGCGCCGCCGACTTCGACGAGAACAGGAACTGCGACTCGTCGATCACGAGCACCTTGGACGACGGCAGCACTGCGGGCGGCGAAACGCCCGACTTCGAACCCATCAGGAACACGTCGGTCGGAAGCACCATGCCCTTGCTCGACGGCAACGGCTGATCGTTCTGGTCGACGATCACGGCGAACTTGGAGCTCGACAGGAACTCCGGCGGGGTGTGCGGCGAGCCGAGCGGGAGTTCGAGCTCCGCGGTCCCGTTGCCGGACACCGCGTTGCCCTGGAGCCCAGTGCCGTTGGCCACGGTGCCGTTGGCCACGGTTCCGTCGGCAGCCGCTCCGGCCGGGACCGCCGACTCGCTCTGGCGGGCCTGCTCGGCCGCGCGCTCGTCGGCCCGGCGCTGGGCGTCCCAGACGTAGCAGCCCATGACGGAGACGGCGAAGAGCACGGCCAGACCGCGAAGCACGGTCAGTCCGAGCGTGGCCGAACGAGGAGAACGGGATCGATCGTCGGTCATCAGGGCACCTATCGGCGACGGGACCATAGTCGCGCCAACGCGTCGACGAACGACTGCTCCGTTTGTTCCCGGCGATCCCGGATCGCGAGCGTTGCGCCGACCGCCCCGGGGCTCGACGATGCGCCGCCCGCATTCCATCGAGAACCTGATGACCGACACCGCACTCCTGGGAACCGGCCTGCTCGGCGCCGGATTCGTCGAAAGCCTCCTCGACAAGGGCCATTCCGTCGCCGTTTGGAACCGCACGACCAGCAAGACCGAGCCCCTCGTCGGCCGCGGCGCGACGGCGCCCGGCGACCCCGCCGCGACCGTCGCGGGCCGCTCGCACGTGCATCTCGTGCTCGCCGAGGACGCCGCCGTCGACGAGGTGATCACCGCCCTCCGCCCGGGCCTTTCACCCGACGCGTGGCTCATCGACCACAGCACCAACGCCCCGCCCAAGGTCGCGGAGCGCCACGAGCGCCTGCGCAATGAGGGCGTGCGCTATGTCCCGGCCCCCGTCTTCATGTCGCCGCAGAACGCGCGGGAGGCGAGCGGGATGATGGTGTTTGCGGCGAACGACGCGGACCAGGCGGCGCTCGACGGCCACCTCGGAGCGATGACCGGGCGACTGCACTGCGTCGGTGATCACCCGGCGCTCGCGGCCGCGTGGAAGCTCGCCGGCAACTCCGTCTACTTCGCGATGACCGCGGCGCTCAGTGACGTGCTCGCGATCGGCCGCGGCAACGACATCGAAGACGCCGACATGCTGCAGCTGTTCGACATCTTCAAGGTCGCGCACGCGATGCCGATGATCGGCAAGAACGTGAGCGCCGGCGAACGCGGCGCGCCGTCGTTCGAACTTCTGATGGCGCGCAAGGACGCTCGACTCATGCTCGAAGCCGCGGGCAACCACAAGACGATCAGTCTGCCGGCGATCGCCGCGGCGATGGACCGCGCGATCGAGAGCGGCGCCGGCCAGCGGGACTTCATCGCGTTCACGCAGTAGCCCGCACCAAACCCCGCGCCGCTTCGACCATCCCTCCGTGCCCGCGACTGACCGAGAGAGCTCCGCGACCGAGCGCCTGCTGCGGCAGTTCGCGGGGCTGACGGTCACCAAGAACCTGACCCAGCAGCTCGCGCGCGGCGCGCACGTCAAGGCCGGCGGGCTCTGGGGCGCGAGCGCGGGGCTGCTGCTCGCGACGCTCGTAGAGCAGCACAAGGGCCCCGTGCTCGTGCTCACGGCCGACGACGTCGACAGCCTGCAGCTGCAGACCGACATGCTCGCGTTCGCCGCGCGCAGTCACGTGCTGCCGCGCGAGGAGACTTCGGACGACGGCGAGCCCGACGCCGCATCGCGCAGCGAACGGCAGCGCGCGCTCGTGCAGCACGCGGCGGACAAGGCGCCGCTCGTGGCGAGCATCGAGGCGCTGCTGCAGCCGGCACCCTCGCCCAAGAGTCTGAAGAAGAGTCGCCTCGAACTGACGGCCGGACAGCGCGCGGACCGCGCGCAGGTGCTCGTGCGCGCCGAGAACGCCGGCCTGCGCTCCGTGCCGCTCGTGCTCGCACCGGGTGAGTGCAGCGTCCGCGGCGACGTCGTCGACCTGTTTCCGATGGGCGCGGACGCGGCCGTCCGCCTCGAGTTCTTCGACGACGTGCTCGAGTCGATCCGCACGTTCGACCCGAGCACGCAGCGCACGACCGCCGTGCACGAGACCTACGCGCTCGCGCTCGGCAAGAGCGGCGCGGACGCCGACGCTGGGACCTCGGTGCTGAAGCACCTGGCGCCCGCCCAACTGCTCGTCGTGGCCTACGAGCCGCTGCGCATCGAAGAACGCACGGCCCGCGTCGTCGCGTTCGAGAGCGACTTCGCAGCGCGCGTGCAGGAGGTGCAGGACACGCTGCGCCCGTGCCGCCGCGTCGACGTCGGTGCGCTGCCGAGCCATGACTACGACTACAAGGTGCTGTCCGCGGGCTCGGCGCCGGGCTCGGGTGAGGCCGACCCCGGCGGCCGCCTGCGCTCGGTGCGCGGCGTGCAGGGGCGCGTGCTGCTCTACTGCCGCACCGCGGACGAACGTGACCGACTGCTCGAGATCTTCGCGCACAAGGACGTCGACCTGCGGCGCGAGAAGGTCGACCTGCTCGTCGGTGGCCTGAGCCGAGGGTTTCGCATTCCCGAGCTGCAGACGACCGCGCTGAGCAACGTCGAGTTCGCGGGCGTGCCGCAACAGGCCCGCGTGCGCGAGCGGCCGAAGATGCCGAGCCGCGCGATCCAGAGCTTCTTCGAGCTCGGCCCGAACGATCTCGTGGTGCACGCGGTGCACGGCGTCGCGCGCTTCGAGGGCACCGAGCTCGTGCATCGCGGCGAGGGCACCGAGGAACACCTGCGCCTCGTCTTCCGGGACGACGTCAAGCTGCTCGTGCCCGCGAGCAAGATCCACCTCGTCCAGAAGTACGTCGGCAGCGGCGGCGGTTCTCCGGGTCGGGCGCCGCTCGACAAGCTCGGCGGCAAGTCGTTCCAGCGGCGCAAGGAGCAGGTCAGCGAGGCGCTGTTCGACCTCGCGGCCGAACTGCTCGAGGTGCAGAGCCAGCGCGAGCTCGTCAAGCGCCCGCCGTATCCGACGGACCAGCTCGAGCGCGACTTCCTCGACACGTTCCCGTTCCACGACACCGAGGACCAGGCGCGCGCCTGGACCGAGATCACGTCGGATCTCGAGAAGGACTCGCCGATGGACCGGCTGCTCTGCGGCGACGTCGGCTTCGGCAAGACCGAGATCGCGCTGCGCACCGCGTTCCGCGTCGCGATCACGGGCCGCCAGGTCGCCGTGCTCGCGCCGACGACGATCCTCGCGGAACAGCACAACCAGACGTTCCGGTCCCGCTGCGAACCGTTCGGCCTTACCGTCGAGCTGCTGTCGCGCTATCGCAAGCCGAAGGAACGGCGCGAGGTCATCGACAAGCTCAGTAAGGGCCAGATCGACATCGTCGTCGGCACGCACCAGCTGTTCGGCAAGAACGTCGAGTTCGAAGACCTCGCGCTCGTCGTCATCGACGAGGAGCAGCGGTTCGGCGTGCGTCAGAAGGAGCGCTTCAAGCAACTGCGCAGCGCGATCGACGTGCTCACGCTCAGCGCAACGCCGATCCCGCGCACACTGCACAGCTCCCTGCTCGGGATCCGCGGCATCAGCACGCTCGACGACCCGCCGCCCGGTCGTCAGGAGGTCGAGACGCGCGTCGCGTTCCGCGACGACCGCGTCGTGCAGGAGGCACTGCTGCGCGAGCTGTCGCGCGAGGGCCAGGTCTTCGTGCTGCACAATCGCATCCAGGAACTCGAGCCGCTGGCGCAACGCCTGCGCAAGCTCGCGCCCGGCGCCCGCATCGCGATCGGCCACGGCCAGATGACGGAGACCGAGGTCGAGAAGACCGTGCGCGCGTTCGTCCGCGGCGAGTTCGACATCCTCGTCTCCACCACGATCATCGAGAACGGCCTCGACATCGCGCGCGCCAACACGATCCTCATCGACCGCGCGGAGCACTTCGGCCTCGCCGAGCTGCACCAGCTGCGCGGCCGCGTCGGGCGCAGCTCCGAGAAGGCCTACTGCTACCTGCTGATCGACCGCAATGAGCCGCCCGGCCGCGAGGCGAAGAAGCGGCTGAAAGCGCTCGAGGAGTTCTCGCACCTCGGCGCCGGCTTCGCGATCGCGATGAAGGACCTCGAGATCCGCGGCGCCGGCAACCTGCTCGGCCCGCAGCAATCGGGTCATATCGCGTCGGTCGGCTATGACATGTATTGCCAGTTGCTCCGTTCCGCGGTCGATTCCGCCAAGGAGCGCAAACCCGTCATTGCCAATGTCGTCGAGGTCGACGTCGACCTTCGTTTGCAGGCCTACCTGCCGCTCGACTTCCTGACCGACCCGCGCCAGCGCCTCGAACTGCTCCGCGAGATGGACGAGGCGATCGACGACCAGCACCTCGAAGCGCTCGAAGCCGAGATGCGCGACCGCTACGGCAAACTGCCGCTGCCGGTCAGCACGTTGCTGCGCGTGTTCCGCCTCAAGCACGGCCTGCAGGCCCTCAACGTCCGCTCCGTGCAGTGGGTCGAGAACGACCGCCTCGTCGTCGGCCACGAACCGGGCGTGCCCCTCGGCGGCAGCTGGCTCGACGCGTTCGCCGAGGTGCGACCGGTCGACTCCAACAAGACCCACCTCATGCTGCCGCGGCGCCGGCGCGGCAAGCAGTATCAGAGTCGCGAAGTGCTCGAGTTCCTGTTGAAAGCCGTGCGAAGTTGAGCGAGGCCCAAGTGAGCAAACGGAACCTGGCACACAATCCTCCCCCCGCGGCCGAGCCGCGGGGGAGGATTGTGTGCCAGGTTCCGTTTGTTCACTACCGATAGTGCGGCAACGCGACCTCGCCTGCGCTCGGAGACTTCACCAGCAACCGTGACCCCGCCGCGAACGGCGCCCACAGCGGGATCGCGTCCGGGATGCGTTGGTGGACGTCGCCGTCCGATGACTCGACGATGCGCCAGCCGAAGCCGGTGACTCGCTGCAGGCGCCACGAGCGAACGGGCAGCCACGGGCTGTCGTTGCTCGCGACGACGCCGGACAGCGTGAGTTCGTGGCGCACGACGAGTTCGCGGTCACGTTGGGACCGCGCGTACTGGCGAACGATGCGCATCAGGTCGAGCGGTTCGAGTTCGGCGCCGTCGAGCACCTCGAGGCGACCGCCGGTCTCGCGCGCGACGTAGCCGTTCTCCGCGATGCGCAGCAACGGTCCGACGAGCACGTCCGGTCGATTGGTCTGCACGATGAGGTTGTTCTCGTGCAGCCACACCGCGACCTGATCGTTCGTCTGCTGCGTGTGCAGTGCCGCGGGCGTGCACGTCGACCGCAGCCGCAGACCATCCTGCCAGTAGGTGCGCGCGCCCGGCCACTCCATCACCGACGTCGCGACCTCGATGGCGCGAATGGCCGGCCGGCCCGACGCGCGCACGACCGTGACCGCGCGATCGAACATCGGCAGCTCGGAACACTTCATCGAGAACAGCTCGCCGTCGCGCAGGACGACGACCATGCGGTCCCAGCGTTCCTGGCGCCAGTCGGCGCTCGTCGGCGCCGCGACGCCGTTCACGAAGTCGCCGCCGCGCGCGCCGTTGTCGACCTCGAACTGCCAATGGCCGCCGATCGTGCTGCGGTGCCAGCCGCCCGGCTCGAGCACCTCGAGCAGGAACGCGGGGCGCGGCCTTTTGGCATAGAAGATGATCCGGGAGCCCGAACGCGACTCCACGACCGGATCCCGAAACGACACGACGCTCGATTCGCAACGAAAGAAGTACGTGCACGAGTCGAGTACCGTGAACACGGCGGGCTCCCTCATCGTGTGGTCGTGGCGGAGTGCCTTGCGCAGCAGCCATACGCCGTCCTGGGAACGCGAGAGCTCGGTGGCGAGCCGGCTGGCGGGTGGTTGCCCTTGCCGCCACATCATCACGCTGACCTGCCACGGGGTACCCGGTGGCACGCGATCGACAGAGACTCGCACTCGACGACGCTTCGGCACCTCGATCTCGAACGGCCGTGGCAGCTTCGTCTCGTCGCGATGGAACTCCGCGAGACGCGCGAGCGACACGGCCATCGCTAGATGCCCGTCGATCTCGAACCACAGCCAGTCGCGCCACCCTTCGTCGGCGCCGAGTTCCTGCACGAGCGGCGCCGGGTCCACGGCACCGTCCGCGCGAGTTCGCGGCGCGCCGGCGGGTGCCGTACCCGGGTGCGAGTCGTGCGGCCGTTCGTCGAGCCAGTACGGCACGCCGACGAGTCCCTCACCGCGGTGATCCACGAGCGTCACTGCCGGCACCTCGGACACGACCCGCGGCTGCCGTTCGACATCGACCGATGCGATGGCGACGTCGCGCCGAGGCTCCGTCCCGGCCTCCGGATCGAGTTCCGCGGCAGCGATGGTCGCTGCACCGTGCGCTCCGGGATCGATGGGCTCCGACCCGAGGAACTCGAACGCGCCGAATCCCAGTACGACGATCACGACCGCGGCCGCCGTCACGAGAACCTTGTTCATCAGGACTCCTCCAGCGGTCGCTGCCGCTGCGGTCGCCGCGGTCCCTACCGCGGTCGCGCCTGACGATGACGTCGTTCCGGCCAGGGCCGCCGACTCGCGACCACCGAACCCGCCGACGCAGAGCGGCGCGAGCCACGCGCCGGCGTCCCCTCGCCGCTCGACCCTGGCCCGCAGCGCCGCGAGCGCGCGCCGCAGGCGCTGCCGCACGGCCGCCGCACTCTCGCCGGTCCGCGCCGCGATCTCGCGCGGCTCGAGCCCCTCCCAGTAGCGCGCCACGATCACGTCGCGTTGCGGGCTGCTCAAGGCCTCGATCGCCGCGATGAGCCCCCGCCGGCGCTCTTCGTAGACCGCGAGGTCGAACGGGGTCGCGGCTTCGGTCCCGGCCGGCACCGCCGCCAGCCGCTCGCGCTTCGCGCGGCGGGCGTCACCCCGCCGTCGGTCGCGCCTCGCGTTTCGTAAGACACTTCCCCACCATGATTTGGGGTCGCGCAGCGGGCCGGGAGCCCGGTTTCGCAGGGCTTTGAGCCAGGCCTCCTGGGCGAGGTCGTCCCCGTCGCCGGCCCGCCCGGCGATCGCGACCGCGAGCCGCCGCACGCTCTCGTGCGCGCGGACCAGATCGTCGGGGTCGTCGAAGAACGCTGCCATCGTCATGGGCCCGGACGCCGCCGCGTGGCATGGCGTGACGGGCAATCCCCGGAGATTCTCGCCGCCGCCGCGGGCGGCGCCAAGCGGGGCCGCGTCACCGGCCCCCGGCCCCGGTCGACGCCGCCCGCGTTCCGGAATCCGCGGCCCGAAGGCCTACCACAACCGCATCGGCGGCGCCTGGGGGGCGGGACGCGTTGCGCAGGCTGGGGGAGGTCTCGCGTGAATCCTAGAACGCACCAATGACGAGGTGCAGGCCGTTGCTGCTGCTGAGAGTCAGGGGGACGCCCTGAGGGGTCAGTTCGAGTTGGAGGAACTGGTGCCAGGCCTGCAGCTGTGCGAGGACGATCGTATTCGGAATGGCGAACTCGAACGACGCGGCACCGGCGCTCGGGATCGCGAACGCGGCGACTTCGCTCGATGCGAGTTGGTGGCAACCGGGTAGCGCACTCGGCAAGACCAGCGACAGCGGCAGATTGCGCGGCGCCGTGCCGGCGATCGCGAGCGCCAGGGCTCCCGGCGCGAAGCCCGCCGCCGTCGAACGGAACGTCGTGCCGATCCACGGCAGCGCGGCCGCGGTCAACTCGAGAGGGCCGGCGGGGCCGACGCACGGCGTCGGTATCCGATCCGCGCGCGCCTGGAGTTGCGTCGTCAGAGTGGCGTAGTGCCGGGTGATGACGCCTTGGATCTCGAGCCGGCAGCAGAAGGCGCCGATATGGGTCGCGGCGTGGACCGTGCCGTCGGGCGTGTGCGCCAGCGCCTCGACGACTGGGCCGACGCTCGGGTCGACCGCGGCCCACACGCTACCGTCCCACCGCGCGAGCCCCGCAACCGCGACTCCGGCAATCTGGGTGAACGAGCCACCTGCGAGGAGATCGCCGTTGGGCAGGACGTCGATCGCGAAGATGTTGTCGTTGACGACTGCGAATGCCGACCAGGCGGTGCCGTCCCACCGCCGGATGCCCGGGTTGTATCCCCCCCTCACCGCGGCGAGCAGGCTCCCATCCGGCGCCAACGCGAGGTCGACGACCCTGTTCCCGGAGCCGATGCCCGGCCCGACTGCCGCCCAACTGTTGCCGTCCCAGCGCGCGATATTCCAGAGTTGGTTGTTGTTGTTGGGGTCCTTGAAGTAGCCGCCCGCGATCACATCACCGTTCGGCATCGCGAGCAGGCATTCGACCGAATCGTACTCGCCACCGTTGAATGGTGGACCGAGCCCCGTGCCGAGCGCGTGCCACGCGGAGCCGTCCCAGCGCGCGACGCGGCGCGCCGTGGCGCTGAACCTGCCGCCGGCGACGACGTCGCCGTTGGGGAGTTCGATCAGGGCTTTGACGGCGTAGTAGCCGAGATCCCCGATGGTCCGCCATTGGGCGCCATCCCAGAGTTCGACGTCACCGTGCGAAGTACCCGTCACCACGTTCCCGTTCGTCAGCGGCAGAACGGTCTGCGCGGGACTCCGCGGCCCTGCACCCAGCGCGTGCCAGCCGGCGGCGTCACGACGCGCGACCGCGAACGCCGCCGTGTCACCCGCCTGATCGAATTCTCCGGCAACGAACAGGTCGCCGCGCGCGTCGACCTCGAGATCGAGGATCGGGCTCGTGAACCCGTGCCCGAGCGGCCGCCACGCGCCGCTGTCGTAGCGCCGCACGACGCCGTCCAAATCGTGCGAATACCCACCCGCGACGAACAGCTCACCGGTCGAGGTCTCTCCGAACGCGCCGATCTGCGACAGCGGCGAGCCGAACGAGATCCAATCGGTGCCGTCCCACCGCAGCACGCTTGCCGCGTAGTTCGCCATCAGCACGCTGCCGTCCGGGCGGGCGAACAAGCGTACAGGCACGCGGTGCGTACCCGGCCGCGGCAACGGCACCCAAGCGCCCTGATGGAACCGAATCAGATCGGGCGAGGCGACGCCGCCAACGGCTTCGAAGACCCCGCCCACGACGAAGTCGCCGTTCGGCAACGCGGCCATGGAGTACACGAAGCTGCCGATCGGCGGCGTCGAGAACGCGCCCCAGGTTTGCCAACCGGCGGCCGACCGCACGCCGAGGAACGCACCGGTCGGGGTGGCGAAGGCGACGGCCAGATCGCCGTTCGACAGCGCGAGCGGCAAGTACGAGCTGGCGTTGGCGATCGGCGTCGGGATCACGCTCCACGCCGAACCGTCCCAGACTTCGAGCGCTTCGCCACCAGCAACGAGGTCACCATTCGCCATGAGCGTGACGACGCTGACGGTTCGGCTGCGGCCGCCACCGAGAGCCTGCCACCCTTGCCCGTCCCAGAACGCAATACCGATGTTGGTGGTAGTGCCGGGCAGGAACAGCGTGCCTGCAGCGACGAGATCGCCGCTCGGCAGGACCACAAGTTGTCGAACGGTCGAGTTGTCCAACGACACCGACGTCCAGCTGACCCCCGCCGGATCGAAGGCGAGGACGGTCCCCAGATCCTGACCACTGGCATCGAAGAACGATCCACCCACCACCATGCGCTCGGGGAGCGGTCCCGACCCGTCAGGGTCCCAGCCGACGAGGGCGAGACCGTAGCCATCGATCGGTCCTGGAATGGCGGATCCTGGCTGCCACTGCAGCGTCGATTGCGCCTGGGCCGAGGCCAGAAGCGCAAAGAGGCAGGTGGACATCGAGACGGTGTTACGCATGGGCGACTCTCTTCCCGCTGCGTCCGCGGGTCCGGCTCCGGTCGTCACCAGAACGCCGGCGATCTTACCCTTATCAGCGGTTTACCGCCCATCCTGGGCCCGATGACGATGACTTCGAAGTGGTTGTCGTGCCTCAGGGTGCCGCCGATGGGCAACGGTTGACTGTGACGGTCCGACCTTCCGTCGCACCGCACAATTGCCGCCCGGCGGCCCCGCGACACCCAAGTTGCACCGGGGCCTGCAAAAAGGGTTGGCAGACCATCGTCCCGTCGCCGTAAATGCGGGGCCCCCCGCGCCGCACCAGCGGCCCCCCGCTAGACCCCGATCGCCCGGCCACATGCGCAGGATTCCCTGGCACTTCCCTGTCCTGTTCCTCCTTTCGACCCTGGGTCTGCCGGCCAGATCAGTGGTGCGACCGCAGGAACCCGAACCCGCGCCGAAATCCGAACGGGCCGGCACCGAGCGGGCCGGGGCCCAGGACCCGGGTCGCCAGGGCGGCAACCGCCGCGGGAACCGAGCTGGTCGCCAGGGTCCCGGTCGCCAAGGTCGGGGCAGCCGCCGCCAGCCCGTCATCGCGATCACCGCTGGCCACGTGCACCCGGTCAGCGGTCCGGCGATCGAGAACGGCGTCGTGCTGATTCGCGGCGAGCGCATCCTCGCGGTCGGCAAGCAGGGCGAGGTCGAGATCCCGGAGAGCGCGACCGTGCGGGCGTTCCCCGCGGGGCACGTCTACCCGGGCCTGATCGACGCCGAGACCGACGCGTTCACCGATCCCGCGACGCAGACCGGACAGCTCGACGCGGGCATGGCGCTCGCCGACGACCTGCAGCTGCGGCACACGCGTGACGACGCGCTCGCGGCGGCGGGGATCACGGTCGCCTACGTGAGCGCGCCGGCAGGGCAGGGCGCGATCGTGCGGCCGCGGAAGGACGGCTTCGAGGTGTGGGAGGACAAGAGCAAGGCCGCGGTGCAGCTGCGCATGACGCGCGGTCCGGTGCCGACCCATGCGCTCGCGCGGCAGCAGCAACTCGACGCGCTGCTCAAGACGTTCGACGGTCTCGACAAGTACGAAGAGGCCAAGCAGAAGTACAACAAGGACCTCGACAAGTACGCCGAGGACTTCAAGAAGTGGCTCGAGTGGCACGAGAAGAACAAGGCCAAGAAGAAGGCCGAGGACGGCAAGGACGGCGGCAGCGAGTCCGGTAACGCACGCCGCGGCGGCGGCAACCGGCCGGGCAACGCCGGCGGCGCCGATGGCCGGCGCCGGCGCGGCGGCCCACCCGGTGGCGGCAACGCGATGAACGGCGAAGAGCTGCTGGCGTCGCCCGAGTTCGAGGCCGCGTTCTTCGAGATGCTCGAGCTGCTCGCAGCCGAGCCCGCCGCGACGGCGCAGGACCCGCAGGGCAAGCCGCCGCAGGGTGAGGGCGAGAAGCCCGCGCAGGGAGCCGGCGACAAGAAGGGCGACGACCAGAAGCCGGCCGCGAAGAAGGACGAGGCGCCGAAGCGCCCGACCTACCCCAAGCCGGTCAAGGAAGACCCGACGAAGGAAGCCCTGCTCGCGGTCCTCGAAGGCGAGATGCCGCTGCGCGTCGAAGCCCACCGCCCGGACGAACTGCGCGCCGCGCTCGCGCTGCAGCGCGCGGCCGAAGTGCCGCTGCTCGTGCTCGAGCAGGCCTACGGCGTCGCCCAGCTCGCCGAGACCATCAGCGAAGCCGGCGCGACGGTCGTGCTGACGGACGTGCTGCCGAGCAGCATGCCGAAGCTCTACGAGGCGTTCGATCCGGCCGCGGCACCGCAGCACCTCGACAAGGCCGGTGTGCCGTTCGCGATCGCGACCGGCAAGGCGCGGCACGCGTCGCTGCTGCCGCTCATGGCCGCGACGGCCGTCGGCCGCGGCCTCGCCCCGGCCGCCGCGCTGCGCGCCATCACGCTCACCCCCGCCGAGATCCTCGGCATCAACCGCGACACCGGGTCGCTGACCCGCGGCAAGTTCGCCGACGTGGTGATCTTCGACCGACCGTTGTTCGAGAGCGACAGCCGCGTGCTGCTCGTGCTCGGCAAGGGCCGCACCGAATACGAGGCCAACTGATCGTGCTCGTCATGCATCGCTCCCTTCCCTCCTTCTGTCTCGCCCTCGGCGTTCTGACCGCCGCGGCGAACGCGCAGGACCTGTTGATCCAGGCGCAGCGCATCGTCGTCGCGCCGGGCACCGTCCTCTCGCCGGGCCAGCTGCTCGTGCGCGACGGCAAGGTCCTCTACCTCGGCGACGAGATCCCCGCGGAAGCGCGCCGCACGGCCCGCCGCCTCGACTACGGCGACGCGACGATCACGCCGGGCTTCGTGCTCGCGCAGTCGACGCTGAGCCAGGACGGCGACCTCGCCGAGGCCGCGTTCGCTTTCACGCCCGACCTGCTCGCCGCCGAAGCGTTCGATCCGTGGAACGACGAGCTCGACGAGCTGCCGGACGCCGGCATCACGTCGGTCGCGCTGTCGCCGTCGCCGCGCAACGTCGCGGGCGGCCTCGCGGCGCTCGCCAAGCCGGGCAAGAGCGGCGACGACGCCCAGGGCCGCATCGCCGAACGCGAGCTGCACCTGCAGCTGTCGATCGCCAAGGTCGCGCGCGATCAGCAGCGCGCGCCGACATCGCTGATCGGCGCGCTCGAGATGCTCCGCACGGTGTTCGGCGACGCGCAGAAGGGCACGCAGGGCGGCCCCGCCGTCGCGATCGTTCGCGAGGTGCTCGACGGCTCGCGCCGCGTGTTCGCGCACGCCGACACCTACACCGAGCTGTCGGGCCTGCTCGACCTCGCCGAGGAGTTCGGCTTCAGCCCCGTCATCGTCGGCGGCGCCGAGGCGAAGAAGGTGATGGACCGGATCGCGGCGCAGAAGGCCGCGATCGTGCTGTCGACGCTGCGCCCCGAGATGCGTCTCGAGCAGCTCCGCCTGCCCGCCGAGCTCGCCGCGGCCGGCGTGCCGTTCGCGTTCGCGGGCGACCCGAGCAAGCTGCGGCTGTCCGCGGTACTCGCCGTGCGGCACGGCCTCGATCGCGCCGTCGCGCTGCAGGCGCTGACCCGCACGCCGGCCGACCTGCTCGGTCAGACCGCGACGGTCGGCGCGCTGCGCCGCGGTTGCGCCGCCGACTTCAACGTGTGGAGCGGTCACCCGCTCGACCTGCACAGCGCGCACGTCGCGTGCTGGGTGGACGGCACGCTGCTGCGCGGCTCCGAGTCGAAGCGCGCCAACCAGACCAAGACCTCCGAGGAAACCCGCTGATGCGTTCGCCCGTTCTGTCCGTTCTCCTCGCCGCTGTCGTCGCGAGTCCGCTCGCCGCGCAG
Source organism: Planctomycetota bacterium (assembly GCA_965228735.1). GTDB lineage: Bacteria > Planctomycetota > UBA1135 > UBA1135 > UBA2386 > JAGQRA01. Next base: position 6,027,885 of record OZ245838.1, on the reverse strand, counting down.
GACCGTGTGACGGTCTACAAGGGTGCGACGATCATGCCGGGCGGCGGCGCGCCGATCGCTGACGGCGTGCTCATCGTCGCCGGCGGCAAGATCCAGGCCGTCGGCGGTGCTTCGACGCCGATCCCCGACGGCGCCGTCACGGTCGATTGCGCGGGTCAGGTGATCACGCCGGGCCTCGTCGACGCGTCGTTTCAGATCAGCGTCGACTACACCGACCTCAACGAGCAGAGCGAGGAGGTCACGCCGCACATGCGCGCGCTCGACGCGATCGACCCCGAGGATCCGGCGTTCGTCCGGGCCCGCGAGGCCGGCGTGACGACCGTGCACGTGATGCCCGGGACGCGCAACGTGATCTCCGGTCTCGGCTGCGCGATCAAGACGTTCGGCAGCAGCCCGAGCAAGATGATCCTCGATCGCGAGGCCAGCATGCGTCTCGTCATGGGCAGCGAACCGTCGCTCGGCAACCGCGCGATCCGCGGCGGCCGCATCGACTCGATCTACTACCGCCGGCCGACGACCCGCATGGGCGTCGTGTGGGCCGCGCGGCAGGCGTTCTTCCAGGCCAAGGAGGAGAACACGCTCGACGGCGGCGACCCGACGCCGAGCCCCGGCATGGAGGTGCTGAAACGCGTCCTCGCCGGCAACCTCACGGCGTTCACGACCGCGCGCAGCGAGCAGGACATCCGCACCGCGCTGCGTCTCGCCGAAGAGTTCGGCTACAAGACCGTCATCGACGACGCGCAGGACGCCTACTACGTCCTCGACGAGCTGCAGAAGGCCGAGGTCACTGTGCTGCTCGGCGCCCCGAGCGCGGAGCGTGTCGCCGGCACGGCCGGGCGCGACGGTGCCGACCCGCGCGGCGCGACCGTGTCCAAGCTCGCCGACCGCAAGATCCCGTTCGTCATCACGACGGGTACCAACCCCGAAGCGCTCGACCTCGTGCGTGAGGCGATGTTCGCCGCGCGCAACGGCATCGCGCCCGAGCTCGCGCTCGACGCGGTGACGATCCTCCCCGCCCGCCTCCTCGGCATCGACGATCGCGTCGGCAGCCTCGCCACGGGCAAGGACGCCGACTTCGTCGTCTGGTCCCACGATCCCCTTCACCCCACGGCCACCCCCGTCTCGGTCCACGTCGACGGTCAACCGGTCCACACCTCCCGATGAACAAGCTCCTCACCCTCACCGCGATCAGCGCGGTGGTCTCCCTGTGCGCCGCACCCGCCGCGGCGCAGGACATGGTCGCCGTCAAGGCCGGCAAGATCCTCACGGTCAGCGGGCCGGCGCTCGAGAACAGCGTCATCCTGATCGAGAACGGCCGCATCAAGCAGATCAGCAAGGCGACCGAGGTCGAGATCCCGTGGACGGCGACGGTCGTCGACGCCTCGGACAAGGTCGTCATGCCGACGTGGGTCATCGCGCACGGCACGGGCGGCATGCGCGGCAGCAACGAGAGCATGCAGAACGTGCCGTGGCTATCGGTCGCCGACGCGGTCGACCCGGCGTCGACCTACTTCGAGGACGCGCTGCGCAACGGCGTCGGCACGGTCCACGTGCAGCCCGGCAACAGCACGTTGCTCGGCGGCTCGGGCATGGTCCTGAAGCCGTTCGGCAAGACGATCGAGGACATGACGGTCGCGGCCAACACCGGCATCAAGGTGTCGCTGATGAACCAGCGCGGCCGGCGCCTGCAGCAGATCCGGGAGCTGCGCCGCGCGCTGGCCGACGTGCGCGAGTACATCGCCGACTTCGAACGCCGCAAGCAGGAGTTCGAGGACGCCAAGAAGGCCGGCGCCGAGCCCGCGGACAAGGAGTGGGACGAGGAGTACGACCGGACGAAGAAGGCCGCCGCGAAGCTCGTCGAAAAAAAGGCCAAGGGCTGGCTCTACGTGCCGTCCTACGCCGAGGTCGGTGAAGCGCTGCGCCTGTCGCAGGAACTCGACCTGCAGATCGTGCTCGGTCGCGACGTGGACGAGGCCGCGAGCAAGCTCGCGCGCTTCGAGATGCCGATGATCCTCGACGACAACATCGAGTACCGCGAGACCGACGAGGAGACGCGCGAGCAGAAGAAGATCTGCGTCGCGAAGCTGCTCGCGGACGCCGGCGTGCCGTTCGCGCTGACGCTCGGCTCGAGCGGCCCGACGAGCTACCCGTGGTGGCAGCTCGGCACGTGCGTGCGCAACGGTCTGTCGCGCCGCCAGGCCCTCGAGGCGCTGACGGTCGTGCCCGCGAAGATCCTCGGTCTGGAGGACCAGGTCGGCACGATCGAGGTCGGCAAGGTCGCCAACCTGCAGGTGCTCACGGGCGATCCGTTCGAGGCCACGACGTGGGTCGACACGGTGCTGCTCGACGGCAGCGTCGTCTACGAACGCGACAAGGACCCGCGCCTCCAGTACCTGTTCGGCGACGAGCAGGACAAGGAGAAGAAGGGCGGCGGCCCGGACGGCGACAACAAGAGCGGCGAGGACAACAAGTAGTCCGATGCGATTCCATTCCTTCCGCTTCCAGGCGGCGGCGACGGCCGCGCTGCTCACCCTCGCCGGCTTCCTGCCGGCGCAGGGCGAGACCGGCGCGCGCGCGATCCGCTGCGGCACGTTGCTGACCGGCGACGGCAAGACGGCCATGCAGGACGTCTGGCTCGTCGTCGAGAACGGCAAGATCAAGAGCATCGGCAAGACCGCGCCGCCCGCGAACGTGCCCGTCACGGACGCGCGCGACAAGGTCGTGATGCCCGGCATCGTCGCGGTCGACAGCGACCTCAGCGGCGCCGCCGACTCCGAGTACCAGGTCACGCCCGACGCGCTCGCGCTCGACGCGTTCGACTTCGAGCGCAGGCGCCGCGCCGAGCTCGCCGGCGGCGTCACGACGCTCTACCTGTCACCCGGGCGGCAGCGCCTGATCTCGGGTCAGGGCGCGGTCGTGAAGACGGCCGGTGACGACATCGTCGAGCGCGTGCTCGACGACGCCAACTGCCTGCGCGTCGACTTCGGCGACAGCTCGGTGCGCGCGCCCCGCGTGTTCGAGCCGAACCCGTTCCCGACGAGCGACGAGCCGCTGCAGCCCTCGCGCATCCAGACGCCAACGGCGCGCATCGCCGTGCTGCCGGAGCTGCGCGCGCTGTTCGCGGAAGCCGCGGCGAGCAAGGCCGAGGACGTCGGCCTCGGCGGTGAGGGCCCGGCCGAGCATCTCTACGACGAGTCCGCGATCCGCGATGCCGCGACCGGCAAGCTGCGCGTGCGCGCGGCCGCGGTCAAGACCTACGACATCCACCGCGCGCTCGAGCTGCAGAAGGAGCTCGGGCTGACGATGGTGCTCGAGGACCCGCAGCACATCGGCCCGATCGCCGAGCGCGCCGCCGGCCAGCAGGTCGCGGCGACGTTCCGCGTGCCGGTGCGCTTCGGCCAGCGCAACCCGGGCGGTGAGGACCGCCAGCAGGAGACGCTCGAAGCGCGGCCAGACGCGCCGGCCAAGGCCGCGGCGGCCGGGATGAAGATCGGCCTGTGCCCCGCCCCCGGCGTTTCGGCGCGCGACTACCTCATGGCGGTCGCGATCGCGGTGCGCCACGGGCTGTCGCGCGAACACGCGCTGCGCGCCATCGGCGCGGACGCGGCCGCGATCCTCGGCGTCGACGATCGCGTCGGCACGCTCGCGGCCGGCAAGGACGCCGACTTCGTGATCCTCAGCGGCGACCCGCTCGCCGTCGGCACGATGGTCGAGTCGACCTGGATCGGCGGCGAACGGATGTTCGAGCGCGAACCGTCGCCGACGCGCGCGGTGCTCGCCGTGCGCTGCGGCCGGATCCTCGATGCGACGGGCCGCGTCTACCGCGACGGCACGATCATCGTGCAGGACGGTCGCATCAAGGCCGTCGGCGAAGAGCTCGCGGTGCCCTACGGCGCCGAGGTCATCGATCTCGGCGAGGCGGTCATGACGCCCGGCTTCGTCGACGCGTTCTCGCACCTCGGCCTCGCCGGCGACGGCCAGGGCGTGCCGAGCGGCACCGCCGCAGCCAGGCTCGACGAAGCGATCGAGTACGACGACCCGATGTTCGAGGGCGCGCTCGCGGAGGGTCTGACGACCGTGCTCGCGTCCGGCAAGGATCGCGGCGCGACGCCGCACCGCGTGACCGCGGTCAAGACCGGCGCCAAGGACCGCGCCGGCCTCGTCGTGCGGGAGATCGCCGGCGTGCGCATGCAGCACGACGCGATCGGCCCGGGCGCGATCAACGCGGTCAAGTCGCAGCTCGACCGCGGCAAGGCCTACGTCAAGAAGTGGCAGGACTACGAGAAGGCGCTCGCCGAGTGGCAGCAGAAGCAGGACGGCACCGCGACAGCGAGCGCCGAGAAGCCGGCCGCCGAGCAGGCCGCCGCGAAGCAGGGCGACAAGACCGGCGAAGGTGAGAAGGACGCCGGCGAGACCGCCGACGCCGTCACCGGCACCTGGGAGGCCGACATCGACATCCGCGGCCAGATCCAGCTCAAGCTGATCCTCGAGCTCGAGCGTCAGGGCACGAAGGTCACGGGCAACATCAGCGTCGGCTTCGGCGGCCGCCGCATGCAGCCGCGCCCGATCAACTCCGGCTCGTTCCAGGGCGGCAAGCTCGTGCTCGAGTTCGCCGGCATGGGCCGCGGCGGCGACGCCAAGATCGAAGCCACGATCAACGGCGAGTCGATGAGCGGCAAGATCTCGCTCGGCCGTCTCGGCGAGCAGGACTTCGCCGCCAAGCGCACGAGCCAGGGCAAGCCGAGCAAGGTCGAGGCCATCGCGAAGGAGGCCGAGGAAGCGAAGTCGGACAAGCCCGAGGCGCCCAAGGTCGACCACAACCTCGAACCGATCCGCGCCGTGCTCGAGAAGCGCGCGGCTCTCGTCGTCGTGACGAACCGCGGCGCGGCGACGCGCGACGTGATCGACCTGCTCGAGAAGGAGGAGATCTCCTACGTGCTGCAGGGCGTGCGCGACCTCGTCGACGATCAGGCGATCGGCAACGGCAAGAACCCGCCCGTCATCGTCGGCCCGGTCGTCGTGACCGAGGACGAGAAGGGCCAGCTGCAGAACAAGCCGGCGGTTCTCGCCGACCGCGGTCAGCCCGTGCTGTTCGGCAGCGGCGAGTGCAAGGGCGCGCGCCACCTGCCGATGCACGCGGCCTACGCCGTGCGCTACGGCCTGAGCCCCGCGGACGCGCTCAAGGCGCTGACACTCTGGCCGGCCGAGGCGTTCCGCATCGCGGATCGCGTCGGCTCGCTCGAGAAGGGCAAGGACGCGGACTTCGTCGTGTTCTCGGGCAACCCCTTCGAGCCGCAGAGCCGCGTGCTGCTCGTCGTCTGCAACGGCCGCGTGGTCGTCGATCACCGGAGCAAGCAATGATGCGTATCCGTTCTCTCGCTGCCGCCGTCCTGCCCTGCGCTGCGCTGCTCACCCCCGGCCTGTTCGCGCAGGACGAGAGGGCGACCGCGCCTCCCGCTGCGCCGACCGAACGGACGGTCGAGCAGCAGGCCGAACCGAAGCCGTTCGAGATCTACTACCCCCGCCGCCCGAAGACGGAGGCCGACTACAAGGTCGCGAAGTGGGGTCCGCGCGGGCTGCCGAGCCCCGGCTACGTCTTTCGCGCGGCCAAGGTGATCCCCGTCACGGCGCCGCCGATCCTCGACGGCGTCGTCGTCACGAAGAACGGCATCATCGAGGCGATCGGCACCTACGACGAGACGCCGGTGCCCGCGGGCTACCAGCTCATCGACTGCGATGACGCGATGATCGTCCCGGGTCTCGTCGAGATGCACTGTCACGTCGCGAGCGAGAGCTTCGACCTCAACGACACGGTGCACGCGACGAACCCCGAGTTCCGCACCCTCGATCTCATCAGCATGGAACACGACCAGTTCCGCGCCGCGCGCGCGGGCGGGGTGAGCTGCGCGCTCTACATCCCGGGGTCGGGCTCCAACATGGGTGGCTTCGGCACCATCACCAAGACCTGGGGCAAGAGCCCGGACGAGGCGCTCGTGCGCTTCCCCGGCAGCCTCAAGATCGCGCAGGCCGGCAACCCCGAGCGGCGCAGCGGCGACCTCGGCTACGGCATGATGGGCATGAGCGACGGCATCCGTCAGACGCTCGTGCGCGGCCGGGACTACTGGCTGCAGACGCTCGCGGCGGAACGCGGCGAGGGCGACAAGCCCAAGTTCGACCCGACGCTCGAGCTCGTATCCGGCCTCTTCCGCCACGAGTACCCGGTGTCGGTGCACACGCAGATCTACCAGGTCGTCCTCCAGACGCTGCAGGAGCTGCGCCTCGAGCTCGACCTCTGGACCGTCGTCGTGCACGGCACGTTCGACGGGTTCCGCCTCAGCGGCAACATGCGCCAGCACGGTGTGCCGATCGCGAACGGACCGCGCCAGTACCACTTCGATCGCGCCACGGGCAAGATCGAGGGGCTCGCGGCCAACTGGGCGATGGGCGGTCAGCACGGCTGGCGCGACCCGGTCCCCGGCGTGGGCCGCGACGGCATCTCGATCAACACCGACTCTCCCGTGGTCGCGCAGGAACAGCTCACGCTGCAGGCCGCGATGGCCGTGCGCCTCGGCCTGCCGCACGAATGGGCCCTGCGCGGTCTGACGATCAACGCCGCGAAGATGGGCGGCATCGACCACCGCGTCGGCTCGCTCACCGTCGGCAAGGACGCCGACATCGGCGTCTGGAGCGGCGACCCGCTCGATCCGCGCTCGCACGTCGAGCTCATGGTCGTAAGTGGGACGATCTGCTACCGCCGCGACAGCAAGCGCCCCGTCTGGTAACCGCTCCCGAGCCCCCACCCCTCAGCACCAAGGCACGTGACCGCCACCACCACGATCCGCACCCTCGCCGTCGCCGCCGCTCTCGCGGCCGGCGTGGGCACGCAGGATCGGGCAGCGGAATCGGGACGCGAGGGCCTCGGCTCGGGCCCCGTCACGATCCATCGCGCGGCGCGCATCCTGCCGATCGACCGCGCCCCGATCGACGACGGCGTGCTCGTCGAGCAGGACGGCAAGATCCTCGCGGTCGGCGCGGCGGCGACGACGAAGCTGCCGGCCGGCGCGACGGTCGTCGACCACGGCGATCAGTGGCTCAGCCCTGGCTTCGTCGACCTGCACCACCACGTCAGCAGCGGCGGCGGCGACATCAACGACATGGTGCAGCCGATCAACGCCGAGCTGCGCACGCTCGACACGGTCAAGCCCAACACCGAGATGATCCAGCGCACCGTCGCTGGCGGCGTCACGACGACGCTGTTCATCCCGGGGTCGGGCACCAACATCAGCGGCTTCGGCGTGCTGATGAAGATGCGCTGGGGCAGCAGACTCGACGACATGGTCATCCGCGAGCTCGGCGCGATGAAGGTCGCGCAGGGCTACAACCCGGAGCGCTACAGCGGCGATCTCGGCCAGACGCGCATGGGCAGCAGCGAGCTCCTCACGCAGGCGCTCGAGAAGGGCCGCGACTACGCAACCGCGTGGCGCGACGCCAGGGCCGGCAAGGGCGAGGCGCCGCAGTTCGACCCGACGCTCGAGCAGCTGCGCAAGGTGTTCGACGGCGAGGTCCCCGTGCTCATCCACACGGCCGGCGCGCGCGACTGCGTCGCGACGGCCCGCATGTTCCAGGGCGTGTTCGACGTCCGCATGATCCTGTCGCACGGTTCGTTCGACGGCTGGATCGCGGCGGGCCCGCTCGCCGAATGGCAGACGCCGATCAACCTCGGCCCGCGCATGTACCAGTTCGACCGCTACGGCCGCATGCAGGGCATGTGCCAGGCGTTCTGGGAAGCCGGCTGCCACAACCTGTCCATCAACACCGACGCGCCGGTGATCCCGCCCGAGCAGCTGCAGCTGCAGGCGGCGATGGCCGCGCGCCTCGGTCTGCCTTACGAGGCCGCCCTTCGTGCCGTCACGCTCGTGCCGGCGCAACAGATCGGCCTCGACGACCGCGTCGGTTCGTTGACCGTCGGCAAGGACGCCGACTTCCAGGTCACGGCCGGCGACCCGCTCGATCCGCGCATCGGACCGAGCAAGGTCTACATCGAAGGAAGTCTGATCTACCGCAGCGGAGATTGCCGATGAGCCGAGTTCGCAACTGTCACCTTCCCGTTCTCGCGTTCGCCGCACTCTGCGCGGCGCTGCCGCATTCCCTGCGCGCCCAGGACCGGCGCCCGGTCGCGTTCACCAACGCCCGCATCGTCACGGTCGCCGGCCCGGTGATCGAGCAGGGCACGCTCGTGATCCGCAAGGGCAAGATCGAGGCGGTCGGCGCGGACGCCACGGTGCCCGCAGGCGCGAAGATCGTCGACGCCGAGGGCAAGACGATCATGCCGGGCCTCGTGAGCGCCTACTCGCGCGCGGGGCTGTCCGGCGGGCAGCCGGATCTCGTCCAACGGTCGAGCCGGCGCGGCCGTGGCTTCCCCCGCGGCGTTACGATGCGTTCGTCCGGCAGTCGCGCCGCCAACAAAGCTGCGACGCGCGTCGTCGACGGGCTCTACCCGAAGCAGAAGGTCTTCCACGAGCTGCTCGAAGCCGGCGTGACGTCGCTCGCGCTCACGCCGACGGGCAACGCGTTCCCGGGCACGGGCGCCGTGCTCGCGCCGAACGGCACCACCGTCCGCGAGCTCACTGCCGACGGTGAAGCGTTCTTGCAGATCGGCATGGCGCGCGACGCGGCCACGAAGAAGCTGCTGAAGGACAGCTTCGACAAGGCCAAGAAGGTCGTCGAGGAACGCAACAAGCCCAAGGAGGAGCCCAAGCCCGCGCAAGAGCCGGAGGCGAAGAAGCCGGCCGAGAAGAACGGCGACAAGCCCGCCGAGAAGGCAGGCGAGAAGAAGGGCGACACGAAGGAGCCGCCGAAGCCCGGTCCGAAGCCGACGCCGAAGCCGACGCCGACTCCCAAGCCGGAGGGCAAGGAGCCGCCGAAGCAGCCGACGCGGCGCCCGACGACGCGCCAGCAGAAGAAGGACCCGAACATCGAGGTGCTCGCCGACCTGCTCGAGGGCAAGAAGCGCGCGATCGTCGAGATCGGCTCCGCCGCCGACCTCGCGCACTGGCAGAACGCGATCGACGCCGAGCTCGAGTTCCCGCGCACGCTCGTCTCGACGCGCCACGACCCCTACTCGGGCACGCTCGACATCGTGCTCGACGAGGTGAAGAAGCTCGACTGCCCGGTGCTGCTGCCGGCCGCTCTCTCGACGAAGGGCCGGTCGCGTCACCTCACCCACCCGGCCAGGACGCTGCACGACGCGGGCGTCGAGGTCGGCTTCGTGATCGGCGACAACAGCAGCAGCGCGCGGTCCGTGTTCTTCCGCCTCATGGAGCTCGTGCGCAGCGGCCTGCCGCAGGACGTCGCCTACGCCGGCGTCACGCGCGTGCCCGCGAAGGCGCTCGGCATCGACGAGTCCGTCGGCACGCTCGAGGTCGGCAAGGACGCCAACCTCATCGTGTTCACCGGAGACCCGCTGTCGCCCGCGAGCGAGATCGACTCCGTGTGGTTCCGCGGCCACGCCGTCGAACGCAAGCAGCCGTAGCCCGCCACCAGCCGCCCAGAAACGTTCATCCGCAGGACCCACCAATGCGCATCCAGCTCCTCCTCGCCGCGACGATCACGCTCGCGACCATCGCCGACCTTCCGGGCCAGGGCCGCGGCCGCCGCGGCCGCATGCGCGCGCCGGCACCCGCAGCACCGCCGGCTGCCGAGCCCGAGAAGAAGGACGAGGCGAAGAAGCCCAAGGAATACACCGCCATCGTCGGCGGCGACGTCTACCTCGGCACGGGCCAGCGGCTCACGGGCGCGACCGTGCTGATCGCGGACGACAAGATCGAAGCCGTCGGCCACGACCTCGAACTGCCCGAGAAGTGCACGACGATCGACGCCAAGGGCAAGACGGTCGCGCCGGGCTTCGTCGCGGTCGCCGGCTCGGGTATGGGGGCCGCGCGCCGCGCGCCGTTCAAGGACGGCAGCAACCCCTACGACCCGCAGATGAAGCAGGGCCTCGCGGCGGGCATCACGTCGTTCCTCGTCGGCGGCGCGGGCGGCGGCTCGACCCCGAGCGGCACGAACGCGATCGCCAAACTCGCGTGGGGCGACGTCGACGGCATGGTGCTCGAGGAGAACAGCGTGGTCGCGATGAACGTGCCGCTGAGCCTCGCGGACTGGGGCAAGCTCACGCAGCAGGTCGAACAGGCGAAGGAGTACCTGACCGAGCTGGCGGAGTACCCGGCCAAGAAGACGAAGGATCCCAAGGCCAAGGAGCCGCGCGTGCCGCGGGGCACGGAGAACATCGTCGCCGTGCTGCAGGGCAAGAAGCGCCTGTGGATCGAGCTCGGCGACCGGATGGCGCGCTTCCGCCGGATGATGGGCGGCGGCGGCGGTGACGGCAGCGACGTCGACGCGATCCGCCAGGCGCTCAGGGTCAGCGAGCTGTTCGGCAAGGGCGTCGTGCTCAACAACCCGATGAGCGCGTGGCTCGTGCCCGACGAGATCGCGGCGACCGGGTCGATGGTCGTGCTCAACCCGCGCAACCGGACCGCGCCGGACCCGAAGAAGCCGGACACCACGGGCACCAACCTCGCGAGCGCCGCGATCCTCAGCCAGGCCGGTGTGCCCGTCGCCGTCACGGCCCCGAGCGGGCGCTTCGGCGGCGCGTCGGTCGGCACGGGCGGCATCCTCGGGCAGGACCTCAACACCCCGCACGTCGATGCGGCCTACGCCGTGCGCGGCGGCCTCGATAACCGTAAGGCCTTGCGAACGATCACTTTGGATGCGGCGCGAGCAATCGGCGCCGAGGCCCGGGTCGGGTCGCTCGAGGCCGGCAAGGACGCGGACGTCTTGATTCTCGACGGCGACCCGCTGCACTATGCGACCTTCGTGGAAACGGCCCTTGTGAACGGCAAGGTCGTCTACGAGAAGTCGAAGGACCCGCTTTTCCGTCACATCGAGCGCTGAGCCAGCACTCGCATACCATGCCCTCGAGCAACCGTTTCTCCGTCACTGGAAACGAGTTGCGTTCCGCCGAGGCAACCGAGAGAACTCGCCGAGAGCCACCTGCATGAGCGTCGAGAGCATGAAGGAGATGGACGAATTCTTCCGCAGCATGCGGCAGTCGTTCAACAGCCGCGACCTGAAGACGTTCCGCTCGCATTACTGGACCGACAAGCGCTTCCGTAACCTCGATGCCAGCGGGCGGCAGGACCGCGGCTGGGGCGCGTTCGAGGAGGTGCTCGACCAGGAGTTCCGCTACCTCGACTCGGTCAAGCTCGAGCTCAAGGACATGGACTACCAGGTCTTCGACGACCAGTTCGCGACGGCCGTGGGCGGCTGGAAGATGGCTCAGATCGACCCCGAGGGGCGGGCCCACGAGCAGAGCGGCATGTGCACGTTCTCGCTCTGCCGGATGAGCGATGACTGGAAGATCGTCGCGCAGCACTTCTCGCCGCTCGCGCCCGAGGAAGCAGCGACCGAGTAGGCCATTCAGCGTAAGCTGGGAGGCGTGACTTCTGCAGCTTCGCCGCAACGCCCCGCGGACCAGGCCGAATCCGACGGCCCCGCGGACGGCCCGCTTACCCTGAGGCACAAAGTTCGACTCGTCACGGCCACGAGCCTGTTCGACGGTCACGACGCCTCGATCCACATCTTCCGCCGCATCGCCCAGGCGTCCGGCGCCGAGGTCATCCACCTCGGCCACAACCGCTCGGTCCAGGAGATCGTCGACGCGGCGATCGCCGAGGACGCCCAGGGCATCGCCGTGACGTCCTATCAGGGCGGCCACAACGAGTTCTTCCGCTACATGTTCGACATGCTGGCGGAGCGCGGTGCCGGCCACGTGCAGATCTTCGGCGGCGGTGGCGGGGTCATCCTGCCCGACGAGATCCAAGCGCTGCACGACTACGGCATCGCGCGGATCTACTCGCCCGACGACGGCCGCGAGCTCGGCCTGCAGGGCATGATCAACGACATGCTGCGGCGGTGCGACTTCGCGACCGTGACGCAGGACACGGCGATGCCGGGGGCCGCGGCGACGGACGCGCGCACGGTCGCGCAGGCGATCACGCTCGTCGAGAACTTCCCGGAACGGCACCGCGACCAGGTGCGCGGCGCGGCGGCCGACATCGCGACGCCGGCCCCGGTGCTCGGCATCACGGGCACGGGAGGTGCTGGCAAGAGCTCGCTCATCGACGAGCTGCTGCGACGCTTCCTGCTCGACTTCCAGGACCTCCGCATCGCGGTGCTCTGCGTCGACCCGACGCGGCGCAAGACCGGCGGCGCGCTGCTCGGCGACCGCATCCGAATGAACGCCGCGGTCTCGGACCGGGTGTTCGTCCGTTCGATGGCGACGCGGCGCGCGAACGTCGCGCTCAGCGACTCCGTGCAGGACGCGCTCGCCGTGCTGCGCACGAGCGGCTTCGACCTGATCGTGCTCGAGAGCAGCGGCATCGGCCAGAGCGACACCGAGATCGTCGAGCACGCCGACCTGTCGCTCTACGTCATGACGCCCGAGTTCGGCGCGCAGAGCCAGCTCGAGAAGATCGACATGCTCGACTACGCGGACCTCGTCGCGATCAACAAGTTCGATCGCCGAGGCGCGCGCGACGCGCTGCGCGACGTCAAGAAGCAGGTCCAGCGCAACAAGCAGGCGTTCGAACGGCCCGTCGAGGGCATGCCGGTCTTCGGCACGATGGCCGCGCAGTTCGCCGACCCGGGGACCAACACGCTCTACAAGGCGATCGCGCGAGCGCTCGCCGAGCGCCGACCCGGTCAGTTCGAGAGCACGGTCGAGATGCCGACGGGCGACCCCGGCACGGCGCACGTGATCCCGGCCGAACGCACCCGCTACCTCGCGGAGATCGTGAACAACAACCGCGCCTACGATGCGTGGGCCAGGGAGCAGAGCGCGCTCGCCGAACGGCTCTACGTGCTCGAACGCGCGGCCGAGGAGCTGCCCGAGGGGCCGGCGCGCGACGCGGCGACGACCGCGGCGAAGACCGTGGCGAGCGAGCTCGCGCCCGAGTGCCTCACGGCGCTGCGTGGCTGGGACGACCTCGTCGCCGGCCTCGCCGCCGAGCACTCGGTCTTCCACGTCCGCAAGAAGGAGATCAAGGTCAGCAACCACACGCGGTCGCTGTCGGGGCTCGACATCCCGAAGATCGCGCTGCCGCGCTACCAGAACTACGGCGACCGGCTGCGGTGGCTCCTGACCGAGAACGTGCCGGGGCGCTTCCCGTTCGCGGCCGGCGTCTACCCGTTCAAGCGCACGGCCGAGGACCCGACGCGCATGTTCGCGGGCGAGGGCGGCCCGGAACGCACCAACAAGCGCTTCCACTACCTCTCGCACGGGCAGCCCTACAAGCGGCTGTCGACCGCGTTCGACAGCGTGACGCTCTACGGCGAGGATCCGGCCGTGCGGCCCGACATCCACGGCAAGGTCGGCAACGCCGGCGTGTCGATCTGCACGCTCGACGACTGCAAGCGCCTCTACTCGGGCTTCGATCTCTGCGACCCGGTCACGTCCGTGTCGATGACGATCAACGGTCCGGCACCGATGCTGCTCGCGTTCTTCCTCAACGCGGCGATCGACCAGCAGTGCGAGAAGTGGCTGCAGGAGAACGGCAAGACCGACGAGGCCGAGCAGAAGATCGACGCGCTGTTCGCCGCTGGCGGCTCGCAGCGACCGCGCTACCGCGGCGATCTGCCGGACGGCCACGACGGTCTCGGCACGCGCCTCATCGGCGTGACCGGCGACCAGGTCATGCCGGCCGACGTCTACGACCGGATCCGGCAGGAGACGCTCGCGACCGTGCGCGGCACGGTGCAGGCCGACATCCTCAAGGAGGACCAGGCGCAGAACACCTGCATCTTCAGCACCGAGTTCGCGCTGCGGATGATGGGCGACGTGCAGGAGTTCTTCAGCAAGAACGGCGTGCGCAACTTCTACTCGGTGTCGATCTCCGGCTACCACATCGCGGAGGCCGGGGCGAATCCGATCACGCAGCTCGCGCTGACGCTGAGCAACGGCTTCACCTACGTCGAGTACTACCTGTCTCGCGGTCTTGCGATCGACGAGTTCGCGCCGAACCTGAGCTTCTTCTTCAGCAACGGCATCGACCCCGAGTATGCGGTCATCGGCCGCGTCGCGCGGCGCATCTGGAGCAAGGCGATCGACCGGCTCTACGGCGGCAACGAGCGCAGCCAGATGCTGAAGTACCACATCCAGACGTCGGGCCGCTCGCTGCACGCGCAGGAGATCGACTTCAACGACATCCGGACGACGCTGCAGGCGCTCTACGCGATCTACGACAACTGCAACTCGCTGCACACCAACGCCTACGACGAGGCGATCACGACGCCGACCGAAGAGTCGGTCCGGCGCGCGATGGCGATCCAGCTCATCATCAATCGCGAGCTCGGCCTCGCGAAGAACGAGAACCCGCTGCAGGGCAGCTTCATCATCGAGGAACTCACGGACCTCGTCGAAGAGGCCGTCTACGCGGAGTTCGAACGGCTGTCCGAACGCGGCGGCGTCCTCGGCGCGATGGAGACGATGTACCAGCGCGGCAAGATCCAGGACGAGTCGCTGCACTACGAGTCGCTGAAGGCGAGCGGCGAGATGCCGATCATCGGCGTGAACACGTTCCTCGGTAAGGACGGCTCGCCGATCCAGGTCGTCGGCGAGGTGATGCGCAGCACGGATGCCGAGAAGCAGGCGCAGATCGACGGGCTCGCGGCGTTCCAGCAGCAGAACAAGGGCGCCGCAGCAACGGCGCTGCAGGAACTGCAGCAGCAGGCGCTCGCCGGCGGCAACGTGTTCGCGAGCCTCATGGAAGCGGCGAAGACCTGCTCGCTCGGGCAGATGTCGGCGGCGCTGTACGACGTCGGCGGACAATACCGGCGCAACATGTGAGCGAGGCGGTGCGCGGCCGCCGGTGAGCCGCCGAATTCCGGTCTACGGCAACATCTGAACTTCCGCGACCGACCACTGGGTCTGTCGTCATCCGGATGCGGGCGAGGGAACACGCGGCCCGATATTGCCGTCCAATCGTGTGACACGCCGGCATGTCTGGCGTCAACGCGGTCCAATCGGACCGCCATCGACGTTCGCCAAGGGGTACCAACGCCTGCCAGACCCGTGAACGGAAATCTGCCCCTGCGGCACCGTCAACGCGCTTCAATTTCAGTGACCCCGTCTGCCGGCATGTCCCATTCGACCCCAATCGCGCCCCTCGAGCAGCGACCGACGCGCCCCGGCGCGCGGCCGTGGCATCCGGTGGCGTTCGCAAGGGACGTGGCGGAAGGGCGAATGCACCGCGTGGACATCGCGGGCCATGGCTGCGTGTTCTTCCGGGATGGTGACGGGTCGGTCAAGGCGCTCCGCGATCACTGCCCACATCGCGGCGCGCGGCTGTCGGATGGCAGGTTGCGCGCCGACGGCACCGGCAGGCGCGAGATCGAGTGCGGCTACCACGGCTGGCGTTTCGATGGCGCCGGCCGCTGCACGTCGATCCCGCAACGGCTGTCGTCGCAGGGCATCCCGGCGGGCGCGTGCGCGGTGACGGCAGAGGTGCAGGAAGCCCAGGGCCTCGTCTGGTTGCGCGAGACGCGGAACGACGACGTCGCCGGCAGTGACGCCGAGCCCGCCGCCGACGCACCGCCGCTCACGGTCGCCGACGTCGACGCCGAGAACGTGCACTGCATCGACTTCGCGATCGATCTGCCATACGGCCAGGACTTCCTGATCGAGAACGTGCTCGACTACGCCCACATCCACATCGCGCACGACCGGTCGCGCGGCGGCGGGCTTCGCGAGCTCGCCGGGCCACTCGAGTTCGAGCTGTCCGAGATCCGGGCCGACGGCTTCGAGACGACGCTGACGCGCGCCGACGGCGATGACCCTCGCGACACGGGCGGCGCGACCGCGCACGCCGCGTTCCGTGCGCCCGGCCTCGTTCACTACTGGACCGACTACGGCGACGACCGCATCGCCGGCCTCGCGCTCTATTCGACGCCGCTCGCCCGCGACCGGTGCCGGCTGCTGTATCGCGCCTACACCAACTTCGCCTCGTTCCGCGACCGCGTGCGGCCGCGGTTCTTCGAGCACGGCTACCAGTGCCACCTGCTCGAGGAAGACATGGCCGTCGTCATGGGGCAGGCCGACAACCTAGCCCGCACGCGCGGGCCGCTCGCGCGACACTGGCTGCCGCTGCGTTCGAGCGACCGCCTCGTGATCGCGTATCGCGAGTGGCTCGACCAATACGGAAGCGACCGCCCCGAGTTCATCGGCCTGCGCACGCGCGGCCAGCAGTCCCACGAACCGCCGGCCGCGCGTCCGATCGATCGGCGGTCGGCGCACGTCCATCAGTGTGCGGACTGCGCGCTCGCTGTGCGCCGCGTCGAGTTCGCCGAACGCTGGTCGTTCCGCGCCGCGTTCCTCGGGCTCGCGGCTGCGGTCTGCACCCCGATGCCGACCGACTGCGTCCTCGCCGGCACTGCGGTCGTGCTCGCCGCCACCGGCCTCGGCGCCCGCGCGCTGCATCGCCGACTCGTCGGTGCCGGCGCCACGAGTTGACCGACCCCCTCCCATCCAACCCAACTGCTCCGACCAAGATGCTCCGCATGCTGAAGTGGCTGGCTCGAGCCCCGTTCCAGTTCCTGCTCCGACCGTTCCGCCGCAAGAACAAGAACCCGAACATCTACCCGCTGTTCTGATCGCGGCGATGACCGACGCCAGCATGGCTCCCGGACCCGTACCCTACGCGGGACCAAGCAACGATCGCCGAAACAACATCGGCGCGCCTTGGTCGTGCCGAGAGCACGGCGGCGACTCGTCAGGCGCTGTGCTCTACGAGTTCGACGCCTGCGGATACCGCGGCGCGGGCTACGACCCCGCAGCCCGGCTGCACGTGTTCGCATTCGGCGAGAGCGACGCCTTCGGCGTTGCGCTGCCGCTCGAGGACACCTGGCCAGCCGCGCTGACGGAACTCGTCCGGCGCGAGCTCGGCCTCGGCAAAGACGAGGTCAATCTCGTGAACTTCGCCGACCCTGGCGGGTCCAACGCCGCCGTGGCCCGCAGCGTCATCAGCCAGTGCGGGGCCCTGTCGCCGGGACTTGCCGTCGTGAACTTCGCTTCGCCCCATCGGACGGAAATCGCGGTACGCGATGCGACGGTGCACACGGGCCCATGGCTCAACGAACCGGAGAACGCGCGCACGCTCAGTGAACTACCGAGCGACGACCCGTGGGGTATGGCCAGCAAGTACGGGCACCGCTACCTGAACTTCCCGGACATCCGACAACCGCAGCTCGTGATGCTTCGCGAGCTGCTGCTCGTGCAGAGCTTCCTCGCCGCGCGCGGCATCCCGGCAATCGCCACGAGCCGCCGCTGCGTCCAGCCCACCGCCGAGAACGCAGCCACGCATCCCGTGCTGGCGCCCCTCATCGACGCGATCGACCCGACGTTCTACCAACCGCACGATGAGCAAGCGCCCGACGTCGATCGCGCTCACGACGGCACCCACTTCGGTGCCGAGACCCACGCTCGGATCGCGGCGAGCGTCTTCGCGCGGCTCGTCGCGAGCGGCCGGCTACGCGACGTCGCGGAATCGGTCCGCGAACCGCGCGCCGCATCCTTGGCGGCGGACGGCGCGCCCCGGCCCGAGCGACCGGGGGCGAGCGGAATCGGCCACGAGGTGCGTCGCTTCTACGACGCACTGCCGTTCAACCACCACGGCGATGCGAAGACCGCTGCCAGCTCGATCCGCGCCCACTCTCTGGCGGAACCATACCCGGACCTGCACGAGCTCCTGCAGAGCGGTCAAGTTCGCAGCGCGATCGAGATCGGCTGCGGCGGCGGATGGCTCACATCGACGCTCGCACACCACTATGACGTCGAGGTCACGGCTGTCGACTTCACGCCGGCAGCTCTGGAACGCGCGCGCGAGGTCGCCAAGCGGCTCGGTGTCGCGGGGCGCACGCAGTTCGTCCAGAACGATCTGTTCGAGTTCGAGGCCGACGCACCGGTAGACCTCGTCATCAGTCTCGGGGTGCTACATCACACCAAGGACTGCGCGCGCGCGTTCCGACATGTCCAGCGTTTCGCGCGCCGGGGCGGTCACGTCTACATCGGCCTCTACCACGAGCCGGGACGGCGGCCGTTCCTACAGCACTTTCGTGACCTGGTCCGCGACCAGGGCGAAGAGATCGCGTTCGAGCGCTACCGCGAGCTCGACGGCGCGCACGCCGGGGACGCCTCGATGATCCGATCGTGGTTCCGCGATCAGGTGCTGCACCCGCACGAGACGCAGCACACGTTGCGCGAGGTCCACGGCTGGCTCGAGGACTGCGGCCTCGAGCTGCGCAGCACGAGCATCAACCGCTTCGCGAAGCTCGGCGACGTCGAGCCGCTGTTCGAGGCCGAGAACGAGTTCGAACAGCGCTCGCGCGATGCGATCGCGGCGGGGCGTTACTTCCCCGGGTTCTTCACCGCTCTCGCGATACGACCGACCGGCGACGCCTCCTCACGGCGCGCCGACGCAGCACGGATCACCGCCAGCCGGTGAACGTCTTGCCGAGCTCGTCGATCCGGCGCGCGAGGCAGTCGCGCACCGTGTCGCGCGCGCGCATGTAGTGGCTGCGCAGCGTCGCGTGATTGGTGCCGCCCTCGGCAGCGGAGATCTCGGCGAACGACTGCTCGTGCACGCGGCGCGCGACGTAGACCTTCTTGAGCACCGCCGGCAACCGGTCGACGCACTCCTTCTCGGCCTGCTCGAGCTCGCGGAACCGCACGATGCCGGTCGGCGTCTCGCCGATCATCGGCGCCGAGTCGACGCGATGGATCCCGGACTCGTCGCCGCCGGACGGGGTCTCGCCGCGGCCCGCGATGCCGAGCTTGCGATCGCGCTCGAACCGCCGCCACATGTCACGCCAGAGGTTGCCGCCGATTGTCTGGACCCAGCGCCAGAACGACTGGTTGCCGCGGTCCTCGAACGAGTCGATCGACGTCATCACGCGCGCCATCATGTCGCTCACGAAATCGTCGAACTCGATGCCCGGCGGGAAGCCGGCGTTGCCGAACCGGGTCCGCAGGTAGTACGCGATCTTGTCCGACAGCGGGGTCCACGCGCCGGTGCCTTCCCCGCTCTGCGCCTTGCGGACGAGATTGGTCGTCTCCGAACCGACGACAGGGTCGGTCTCCGAACCGACAACCGGGTCGGTTTTCGACTCGGCGTCGCGCTTCGGATCGGGTTTGGACGGGTCGTGCACCATGGCGAGACGGAGATCATGCCACATCGGGGCCCCGAGCGTGCCGCGGCAGCGCCAGATTCGGATCAGCGCGCCTTCGGGCCGCCCAACAGCCCTTCGCGGCGCAGCCAGGCCATCCGCGCCGGGCGGTCCGTGGTGACGAGATGGCAACCCAGGGCCGCAGCGCCGAGCAGCTCGATGTCCGGGTTGGCCGTGTAGACGCAGAGCAGCTGATCCGTCGATCGCACGGCCTTCGCAGCTTCGACGGTCACGCCCGTCCGCGCCCAATGAACGATCCGTGCGCCCGTCCGAAGAAGCTCCGTCCGCCGTTCCGAGGTCAACTCGCCGCTACCGAGCGCCCCGACGAGAAGCCGCGGCTCGGCCCGATGCACGACCGCGAGGAAGTCCCAGTCGAACGCCTGGACGAGCACCCGGTCGACGACGTCGAGGCGGCGCAGCTCGTCGACGAGCGCCTCGGCCGCGCCGCCCTTGCGCTCGATCATCGGCACGGCTCCCGGCAGGATCACGGCGAGCGCCGCCGCCAGCGTCGGCACTCTCTCGCCCTCGAACTTCGCATCGAACCAGCTGCCCGCGTCGAGCGCGCGGATCTGTTCGAACGTGACATCCGCGACGCGGACCTTCGGGCGACCGAGCTGCGCGACGGCGTCCGTCGTACGATCGAGCGTCGTGTCGTGCATGCAGATCCAACGGC
This sequence comes from Planctomycetota bacterium, assembly GCA_965228735.1. Classification (GTDB taxonomy): domain Bacteria; phylum Planctomycetota; class UBA1135; order UBA1135; family UBA2386; genus JAGQRA01. Next base: position 6,007,937 of record OZ245838.1, on the reverse strand, counting down.
CGTCCTTCGTCAGCTGGACGTCGAACTCGACCACGTGCGCTCCGTCCGCGACCGCCGCGCGCAACGCGGCGAGGGTGTTCTCCGGATGAGTCGAGCTGCTGCCGCGGTGGGCCACGACGAGGGGCGCGCGCTGCGACTCCCGCTGTAGCCGCGCGAGCACGGCATCACCCTGCGCTGACAGAGAGACACTCGAGAACGACGAAGCGAGGACGATCAGAACCGCGGACGAGCGAGCCATGCCGCGAGAGTAGGAGGACCAGCCCGCGACCGTGACGCGGACTCCGTGAACTCCTGGTCAAGATGGCTGCTGCGACTGCCCGGGGTCGGGTTTGCGGGGCCCGTACCAGAGCTCCAGCCCCTCGCGCCGCCGCACGCCGCGGCGCCCGAGCACGAAGAGCCGGAAGAGCGCCGTGAGAAGCTGCCATGCGGAGTACGTGCGCAGCTTGCGTCCGGACGTGATGACGGCTTCGCGCAGACAGACGAAGGGGCCGCGACGCAGTCGCTTGAGCGCCCGCGAGAACTCGATCTCCTCCCCCGCGAACAGCTCGGTATCGAAGCCGCCGATCGCCTCGAACGCGTCGCGCCGGCAGTAGACGAAACAGCCGAACGCGACCTTCGCGAGCCGCGATGCCGGCATGCCGAGCCACAGGAACAGACGACCGTAGCGCGGGATCGGGTCGTCGAATCGCACGGCCGAACCACCGCCGACGGCGCCCGCCAGGAGGGTAGCATGTGCGGCCCGCACGACCTCGTCGGTCACGACGGTATCCGCGTCGACGAAGATCAGGTGCTCACCTTCGGCTGCCGCGGCGCCGGCATTGCGGGAGCGCGCGATCTGCCGCACGGAGGCCGGGACGACCCGCGCACCCGCCGCACGCGCGACGGCCGCCGTCTCGTCGGTCGACGCGTCGTCGACGACGACGACTTCGAACGGCACGCCGAGCGCCCGCCCGGCGCGCTGCACGCTCGCGACCGTGGCACCGACGTTGGGCTCCTCGTTGTGAGCCGGAATCACGAACGACAGCACGGTCCGACGCTCCGTCATACGCGCTCCATCGTCAACCTCCCCCAGCGACAGAAACCGGAATCAGCGGAATACCCTGCCCCCCTCTCACGGGAGCTGTTAGCGATGTCCAGCGCGACCCTTGCCATGAACCCGGCGCCCGACCCGGCCTCCCCGCCCCCCGACACGCCATCGGACACGCCCATGTCGTGCGGGTCCGAGCACCTCGTGCAGACCCACCTGCGCGCGGTCTGGCGCTTCGCCCGACTGCTCGGCTGCCGGCCCGACGAGGCGGATGATCTCACCCAGGAGACCTTCGTCGTGGCGCTGCAGAAGGGCGTCGGCGATCGCGACGAGCGCGAGACGGCGGCGTTCCTGCGGCACACCGTCCGCCACCTCTGGCTGCGCGGCAACGAACGCCGGAACCGCCGGGCGCGGCTCCTCGCCACTGCCGCGGAGACGGTGTTCGAACGGGTGTGCGGCGCCGGCCCGAACGACAACGGCGACCGCCGCGTCGAGGCCCTGCGCGAATGCGTCGACGGTCTCGAAGGCCGCCCGCGGCAGATCGTGCGCCTGTTCTACGGTGAAGGTCGTTCGCGGCAGGACGTCGCCCAACGGCTCGGTCTGCAGGAGAACGGCGTGAAGACCGCGCTGCAACGTGCGCGCGCGGCGCTGCGTGATTGTGTCGGGAGGAAGCTGTCATGAACCACGATGACGAACCGCAAGATGTGACGGGCCTCGAGCGCGAGCTCGACGACCGCCTGTTCGACACGCTGCTCGCCGAAGCCGAGGGCGTCGGACCCGCGCCCGATCTGCTGGAGCGCACGCTCGCCGCGAGCGACGCGTCGAGCCGCGAAGCGCTGGTCCACGGCGCGGCACCACAGCCGAGCTCGAGCCGGTGGCTCGTTGCCGTTGCGGCGCTGCTCGGCGTCACGGTCGTCGGCGTGCTCGCGGTTCTCGCAGCCGGCGGCGCGAGCGAGGGACCCTTCGAACCGAACGATCCGCGCGCGCCTGCCGGGGTCCCGGATCAGGACCCGATCCAGGATCCGGTCCAGGATCCGTTGCCCGACACCGATCAGGCGCGCAAGGTCCTCGAGATGCTCACGAGCTCGACACCCGGCACGCGCGCCATGGGACGGGCCGTTCTCGAGCAACGGAACACCGCGCTGGTCCCCGCACTCGCGGCGATCCTCGCGGACGAGGGCGCCCCGCGGGTCGCAGCGCTCGACGCGTTGCGTGCGCTCGAGGCCCGAGCCGGCGCCGCGTTGCCGGCGATCGCAGAACTGATCCTCGCGGTCGAGTCCGACAGCGCCGAGATCGGCCCCGCCGTCCTGACAGCCGCCGAGCTCGCGCCGTTCGGCACGGTCGACGGTCAGCGAGCGCTCAAACGCGCCGTGCTGCTGAAGGCGTTCGCGAGCGCCGGCCCCGCCGCCGGCCCAGCGGCAGGACCCGCCGCAGGACCCAAGGCCGGCGGCGGCCCGGCGGCCGGCGGCCCGGCCGGAGGCGGCGGCGTCGGAGCCGGCCCCGCAGTTGGCGGACCGAGGCGAGCGATCGCGTACTCGCGGCGCGAGGTGGCGCGATTGCTGCACCGACTCGAGTTCGGCCCGGCAGACGGCGGGCGCGAGTGGCTCAGCCGCCTGACGAGCGAGAGCCCGTACGAACGGGAACTCGCCGCCCGGCTGCTCCGTGAAGTCCGGAACGCGGACAGAGCGAAAGCGATCGAAGCGCTGCGAACGGCGCTCACCGAAAAGCACCCACGCCGAGTGAACGTCGCGTGGTCGCTGCCGGAAGGAATGAGCGGGACCTTCGGGTTCCACCTCGATCACGACTCCGCGATCCGACTCGCCGCCGCGCGCTCCCTCGCGCATGTCGCCGAGGGTCGGCCGGAAGCCGCCGCCGCGCTCGCGAAGATGCTCGATGACGGCAGCCGCCGCGACCGTCTGCGCGCCGCTCGCGCGATCGGTCGCACGCCCGTTCCGGCCGGCGATCGCCCGGTCGTGCAAGCCGCCGTAGCCGCCGCGATCCGCAGCGACGACATCGCGATCCTGCGCGAGGCGATCCCGGCGATCGGCATCTTCGAGATCGATGCCGGCCCGGTTCGCGGGCGCCTGAACGAGCTCGCGTCACACACCGATCCCGCCGTCGCAGCGCTCGCCAAGGCGGCGCTCCGTCAGCTCGACGGCAAGTGATCGCTCAGATGCGACGACGGGCCAGGATACGGCGCACCTGCTCCTGCTTGCCCGTCGTGAAGCGGTAGTACCCGAGCAACACCGCGGCACCGAGGAAGCACAGACCGACGCCCGGGCCGAACATGACGGAGAGCGCGAAGCGCACGTCTTCGGTCTGCTCGGCGTTCGGCACGAACCCCACCGTGTCGAGCAGCATGCCAACCCCCCACATCGCGGCAGCCCGTGCGAGCTTCGACGTGAAGCGCCAGACGCCGAAGAACACGCCCGAACGCCGGACCCCGGTCCGCACGGCGTCGTGGTCGATGACGTCCGTGAGCAGCGCATCGATGAGCACGATGCAGCCAACGAGCGACCCGAGGCCGACCGCGCCGAGCAGCAGCGGCAGGACGAAGTTGCCGGCGGGCAGGACGAGGTACAGCACGCTCGTGACGACCCCGAGCGTGCCGGCGCCGACGATGATCGGTCGGACCTTGCCGAATCGCTGACTCAGCTTGACCCAACCGAGGATCGACAGCGTGAACACCAGCAGGAACACCGCGAGCATGATCTGGATCTGCTTGTCGGTCAGGTCCAGGGCATAGCCGTAGTAGTAGAGCGCCGTGGTCCCGTTCACCCCGATGCCGATCATCGCGACGACGTAGACGGCGACCAGCGGTCGGAACGTCGGGTTGCCGAACGCCTCCTGGATCTCGCGCAGGAACGAACGGGACCGCGGCGGAACCACGAGGAACCGAATACGGCGCGTCGCGAAGAACGTCACGAGCGCCGAACCGAGCACCACGAACGCGACGACGAGGCTGAACTCCCCCAGGACCTGGTTGGTGTCCTGCTGACCACGGAGCTGGAGCAACACGGCCGGGAGCGCTGCCGCGAAGACCGCGCCGACGTTCATGCACGCGAACCGCCAGCCGAAGATCGCGGCGCGTTCACCCGGATCCCGCGTCATCTCCCCGGCCATCGCCATGTGGGGCACGTTGATGATCGTCAGCGCGGTGTTCAGGAAGCACGCGACGACGAGCAGATAGGCGAAGCGCCCCCACTGCGACTCGATCGCCGGCGGGGTGAACAGGAGCAGCACGGCCGCGGCCAGGAGCGCGCCGCCGATCCAGATGTAGATCCGGCGCCCGAACCGACCGTGCGCGGTGCGGTCGGAGATGGCACCCATGAGCGGATCGGTGACCGCGTCCCAGAGCAGGCCGAGCGCGAGCGCGAGCCCCGCCAGGTCGGCCCGGAGGCCGACCGCGTCGGTGTAGAAGATCAGCAGGTAGAGCCGCAGCGCCACCTCGACCGCATTGAGCCCGACGTCGGCGAACGCGTAGCCGACGTGCGTACGGGTCGGCAGGCGGATCGGGCTGGCAGGGTCGGTCATCGGCGGCGGAAAGATTGCCCGGATCGGGCCGGGAAGCGAGGCCTCTGCATCCGATCTGCGGCCGGGCTCGAAATTTCACCTGAACCGAGGGCGGCGCGACCGACTCGCGCGCCACAGAGGAACCACGAGAGAACCAGATGCAACGACTCATGATCACCGCGCTCGCCCTGACGGCGAGCATCTCCGCCCAGAACGACATCGTCACGACCGCCGTGAAGGCCGGCGATTTCGGCACGCTCGTCACCGCCGTCAAGGCCGCGAAGCTCGTCGAGACGCTGCAGGGCAAGGGCCCGTTCACGGTCTTCGCCCCGACCGATGCCGCGTTCGGCAAGCTCGACCAGCACGTGCTCGGCGACCTGCTGAAGAAGCAGAACCGGAAGCAGCTGGCGGGCATCCTGACATTCCACGTCGTGCCCGGCGCGCTGACCGCCAGCGACGTGCTCGGTCGCACCTCGCTCGACACGGCCAACGGCCAGCGCCTCCCCGTGATGATGGACGGCGACACGGTCACGGTCGGCGGCGCCGGCCTCGTCAAGACTGACATCCGCTGCAGCAACGGCATCATCCACGTCATCGATTCGGTCATGATGCCGGCCACCGAGACGATCCCGGCCGTCGCCAACTCCGCCGGTTCGTTCAAGACACTGCTCGCCGCAGCGAAGGCGGCCGGCCTCGTCGGCACGCTCTCGGGTGACGGCCCGCTGACGGTGCTCGCCCCGACGGACGAGGCGTTCGCCAAGCTCGGCGGCACGGTCAAGGAACTCCTGAAGAAGGAGAACCGCGGCAAGCTGAAGAGCATCCTGACCTACCACGTGATCCCGGGACGCATCTACGCCGATCAGGCGATCGCCGCGGCCTCGGCCAAGACGGTCAACGGCGCGCCGGTGCGCTTCTCGATCGCCGGCGGCCGACTGCAGGTCCAGGGCACGAACATCGTCGGCACCGACATCGAAGCCAAGAACGGCGTCGTTCACGTGATCGACAGCGTCTTGCTGCCGCCGCAGCCGGCGCGACCGAAGGGCCGCCTCGTCATCGGCGTCAACATCGAGAAGCCGTCGGCCGCGCTCGCGTCGCAGCTGCGCCTCGAGCGCAGCAAGACGCTGCTCGTCACCGGCGTCACGCGCCGTAGTGGCGCCGAGCGCGGCGGTCTGCAGCGCTACGACATCCTGACGAAGATCGATGGCATGGCCGCCACCGACGGCAACCTCACGAAGGCCAAGGAGAACGCCGGCTACGAGGGCCTCGTCGAGGTCAGCTTCATCCGCGGCGGCAAGCACCGCTCCGCCAAGATCCAGGTCGGCGTCGACAAGCACTGAGCCGTCGGTGCCGGCTGGCGGATAGAGTGCCGGCATGACGACCCGCGCTCTGCTCGCCGCCGCTGCCGCCGCGCTGCTCCTCCCGCTCTCTCGGGCAGCATCGGCACAAGGCCGCGGTGGCGAACCGCAACCCGCCGCGCCCGAAGTCGAACACCTCGAGGTCCACGGCTTCGACGTGCGGCTCGTGCACGACTTCGGCAAGCACCCGTTGCACGATCGCGTGTTCGAAGAGCTCGGCGCGCAGCTGCATCAGATCCGCCGCGTCGTGCCCGATCCCGCACTCGGCAAGCTCCGCGCGATCCCGATCTGGGTCGGCTTCGAGGACGAACGCCACCGGCAGAACTGCATGTTCTACCACCCGTCACCGCGCTGGCTCGAGCAGCACGAGTACCCGGTGGAGCTCGCCCGCGGCGTCGAGATCGCCAACGCGAAGAACTTCCTGTCGTGGACGTTGCAGCAGCCGTGGATGGTGCTGCACGAGCTCGCGCACGGCTACCACCACCAGGTGCTCGGCTACGGGCACGCGGGCGTGCGCGCGGCGTTCGGGGCCGCGAAGAAGGCGGGCGTCTACGACGAGGTGCTACACGTGAACGGCAGGAAGCAGAAGCACTACGCGCTCACGAACGAGCAGGAGTACTTCGCCGAGGCGACCGAGGCCTACTTCGGCACGAACGACTTCTACCCGTTCGTGCGCAGTGAGCTGCAGCACTGCGACGCGCGCGGCCACGCCCTCCTGACGAAGATCTGGGGCCACCGCCGGCGCTGACCACCGCCCTCCTACCGGAACGATGACACCGGCATCGGCTTCACGCCGAGCTTCTCGTAGTTGAAGCCGCTCTTGCGCGGGGCGTACCCGCCGACGATGTCGACGCTGCGCTCGCCGTCGATCCGGTCCTCGAGCTCGAGGCCCCAGTAGACCGCGTTCACGAGCAGGCGCCGCAGGCCGGCGCTCTGGAAGTCGCGCGCGCTGCCCATCGTGACATGGAACACGCGGCTGGTCCTGCCCGCGCTGCCGGTCCACGGCTTGGTCCACGCGATCGGGAGTGCGACCTTCTTCTCGTTCGGCGGGTCCTTCGGGTCGAGCCCGGTGAGCGGCTGCCCCATGAGCAGCGGCGTGCAGCCGGCCGGCAGCCCCTTGCCCTTCGGATACGTGCGGTAGACGTCGGACGGACCGAACACGTCGTCGACGCCGCGCAGGATCGGATGGTCTGCGTTCTCCTCGACCGGGATGCCGCGCGTCGCCTCGCGGTGCCAGCCGCCGTGATGGCCCCGGAACGCGCCGCCGAGGACGTCGTCGCCGAACCGCACCCGCTTGCCCCCGACCTCGTACGGGAAGTTGCCGCGAAAGCCGTGGTTGGCCGTGCGGATGCCGATCAGCGGCTTGCCCGAGTCGAGGTACTCGATCACGTGGCGGACTTGCTCGTCCGGCAACGTGATGAAGCGGTTGAACAGGATCAGGACATCGGCCTTGCCGAGATGCTCGAGCCCGGGGATGTCGTGGACGATCTCCTTGTCCTGCGGCCGCGTCGGCTGCGTCGGGTTGACGAGGCCGTCCGGGTTCTGCGCGAACAGCACCGTCGTGTGAAAGCCGTGATGCTTCGCGAGGACCTTGGCGAGCATCGGCATCGCCTGTTCGGCGCGATACTCCTGCTCGGCCGCGACGAGCACGACGTGCTTGCCCCCACCCGGTCCATCCTCGCCGACGTACGTCAGCCACCGCGGACTCTCGGGCATCGGATGCGCGCGTCCGGCAGCATCCTGAGCGGGAAGCGGCGCCGCGGCGAAGAGACCACCGAGCAGCAAAGCAGCGGTCGAAGCGAGAAGGTCGGTCATGGATCAGCGCCCTGCCGTCAGCAGGACGGCGTTCATGAGCATGAGGTTGAGACCATCCGCGAAGGCGCGCACGTTGGGATCCTCCGCGAAAGCGACCACGTGGCCACGGCCGTGGGGCTGGTGCACGAGGAACGCTTTCTGCGGCAGTTGCCGCCTGGTGTCCTCCCAGACGAAGCCCGCTTGCACGAGCTCGTCCGCGGGCGCGTAGGTCGCGACGTTGGTCCCGCGGTCGAGTTTGACCGGCGTGAAGATGTTCGACGAGTCGTGGATGACGGCCGCGCGACCGGACGGGTACCCGAAGCCGAGCCAGTGCTCGCCGTCGACCGCGACCGTGAGGATCGCACCGGGCACCGACTGCGGTGATTCCTCGTCGGGGCGGATCGCGCGGTCGTAGTCGAACTCCTTCTTCGGCTTCTTCGCCGGCGCACCCGGACCCGCAGCGGCAACGGCCTTCTCGCCGGCCTCGTCCTTCGCCGGCTCGGCCTTCTCGTCATCGTTCTCCTTCGCCTCGTCGTCGCCATCCGCGTCCGGGTGCTGCCGCGACTCGGCCTCGGTCGCGAGCAGCCCGACGTCTTTCTGCGTCAGCCAGCGCGTCGCGCTCGAGAACGTGATCAGCACGCCGCCGCGGCGAACGAATCCCTGGATCGCATCGACGCCGCGCTTGCCGAGCTCGCCGCTGTAGCCGCGGCCGGCCGGCGCGATCAGCACCGTGAAACGGTCGAGATCGACGCGCCCGAGGTCGCGAACCCGCACCGGCGACACCGGCACGCCGTAGCGTTGCTCGAGCAGGTAGCGCGCCCAGCCCGCGGAGTAGCGCGACACCGGTTCGTCCCAGAGCATCGCGACGCGTGGCGTCTTCAGATCGAGCGCGCGGTTCGTGCCGAAGTTGGGGCCCTCGTCGACCCACGAGCTGTCGGCGCAGTGCACCGATACGCCGTGCGCCGTCGCGAGATCGCGCATCCGGCCGTGCAGCCGCGTCCGCTCGGCGCCCGAGAGGTCGTTGACCTTGATGACGATCGAACCCGCCGGGAAGTCGATGTCGCCGAGCGTGAACGCCCGGTCGATGCAACGCGCACGCACGCCGTGACGCAGCAGCTCGGCGAGCATCGCGGCCGCGCCGTTGGTGCCCCAGGGCATCACGTAGGCGACCTTCGGAACGTCGACCCGCAGCGGCAGAGCACCGGCGTTGGCCATGCCGTGGTGCAGCAGCTCGCGCTCGCCGGACACGGCGGCGCTCGTCTGCCACGTCTCGACGCCGAACAGGAGCGGCATCGACCACGCGGTCAGATCGTAGAACTCGGTGCGCTGGCGGCGCGCGGCCCGGGTCTTCTGCTCCTCGAGCCAGTCCGAATCGAGGGTGAAGTGCGGATGCACGAGCACGCGCGCCAGCGTGCTCGACGGCTGCGACATCGACAGCACGAAGCTGCCAGCCGGGAACGTGCGCCCCGCCGCGGGCACCGCTTCGGGGTCCGCACCGAGCGGCCGCGCCGCGGTCGTCCGCAGCTCGGTCGTGGCGCGATGCACCTCGATGCCCTGCGCGATCAGCAGGTTCATCAGCCGCGCCGTGCGCGTGCGGTCACCGGTCGCGGGGAACACGTACTCCCGCACGTCGCCCGTCCGCCCGCGAGCGACGCCGGCGCGACGATGCGCCAGAAACGCCCGCAGCGCGTCCTTGCGGCCGTTCGCCAGCGTCTCGAGCGTCCCCATCGACGCGACGAAGTGGCGCTGCACGCCATCACGATAGAACAGCAACGTCTCGTTCTGCCGGCGATAGACGATGCCGCGCGCGCTCGCCATCTCGAACGTCATGCCGATGCTGCCCTGGAACATCGGCCAGCCCTCGCCGTAGCCCGGATAGAACGCGTCGTAGGCCTCGCGCGTGAAGTAGTCGAAGCCGTAGCGATCGAACCAGCGCGCGTTGTTCCGGCCGTAGCGGTCGAGCCAGCCGCGCTGAGACTCGGTGATCTCCTCGTTCACCGGCTTGGCCGGCGGCGCGAAGTAGTAGGTCGAGTTGCCGCCCATCTCGTGCAGGTCGACGTAGACGAGCGGCCACCACGCAAGGAATGCGGCCACGCGCGACCGCGTCTCGGGCTGCGAGAGCGCGAACCAGTCGCGGTTCATGTCGAACAGCGCGTGATTGACGCGGCCGCCGGGCCACGGCTGACTGTGCTCGGCGCTGGCCGGCGTCGCATCGGGCCAGCGCCCGCGCGCATCGCGCGTCGAGTGCACGAACCGGTCGCGCCCGTCGGGGTTCTGCAGCGGATCGACGAGCACGACGCACTCGCGCAGGATCGTGTCGACGACCGGATCGTTCTCGGCCGCGACCAGGTGGTAGAGCACGAGCAGAGCGGCGTCCGTGCCCGACGGCTCGTCGCCGTGCACGCAGTTCGCGAGCCAACCGACCGCAGGGGTCGCCTCGATCAGTCGCTCGGCCGAAGCGTCGTCGAGCCCGCGCGGGTCGGCGAGTCGCTTCATCGCGGCCTGGATCTCGTCGAGGCGATCGATCCGGTCCTCGTTCGCGACGGCCACGTAGTAGAGCGAGCGCCCCTGCCAGCTCTGCCCCATCGCGAACCACCTGACCCGTGGCGACGCCTCGGCCAGCGCGTAGACGTACTTCTCGACGTCGGCGTGATTCGAGATCGACTCACCGAAGGCGTGCCCAGTGACCTGCGCGAGAGTCGGGATCTGCGGGTCGTAGCGCACGCCCGGGGCGAACGGCCGCACCTCGCCCCGGCTGTCCGGATCGGGCACCTGAGCGGCGAGAGAACCTACCGGCGCGAGAACACCGGCGACGAGAACGACGACGAGGGCGAGCAACCGCATGCGCCCGCCATTAGAGCGCCTGCCTACTCCGAGACGTAGCGCGCGCGCAGTTCGTTGCAGCGTTGACGCATCGCCCGGAGAGTTGCTGCGTGCGCCGGGTCGGCGGCGAGGTTCGTACGCTGATGCGGATCCGCCGCGAGGTCGTAGAGCTCCTCGAACACCGGCTCCTGCTCGTAGTAGCGCACGTACACCCAGCGACTCCCGCGCACGCCCTCCGACTTGGGGATCTTCGCGTGGTTCATCCGATGCTCGTAGAAGAAGTCGTCCCGCCACTTCGGGGTCTCGCCGCGCAGGAACGGCAGCAGACTGCGGCCCTGATAGCTCGCGGGCACCTCGACCGACGCCAGATCGAGCAGCGTCGACGGCACGTCCACGTTGAGCACGATCGGGTCGAGCTCGGCAGCCTCGAGCCGCGGCCGGCGCGGGTCGTGCACGAGCAACGGCACCCGCACCGAGACTTCGTGGATCGTCCACTTCCCCGCGAAGCCGCGCTCCCCGAGGAAATAGCCGTTGTCGCTCGTGAACACCACGACCGTGTCGTCGGCGCGCCCGAGCGCGTGCAGCTCGTCGAGCACACGACCGAGCGCGCGGTCCACACCCGTGATCATCGCGCAGTAGTTGCGCGTCATGCGCACCCGCTTCTCCTCGGTATCGAAGCGCCAGAACCAGCGCACGCGGTTGAGCGACTCGCGCTGGAACGCGGGCAACGACGCGAAGAACTCGGGTTCGCAGAGCGGCGGCATCGGCACCTCGGCGTCGTCGTAGACCCCGGCGAGGGCCGGCGGCGGGACGTACTGCTGTTCGTTGCTGTCGTGCGCGTGCGGCGCGTTGAAGCTCAGCATGAGGCAGAACGGCCGATCCGAAGGTGCCGCGCGCAGGAACTCGACCGCGTGCTGCGCCGCGGCGTCCGTCTGATGCACGACACCGCCCGCGTCGTTCCGCCGCAGGTAGGGCGCGCTCATCGCCCGGAACGAGTCCCACATCGTCTGGCGGCTCCCGCGCGGCTCCTTGACGCCCCACTTCCCGACGAAGCCGGTGTGATAGCCGGCACCCCGCAGCAACCGCGGCCAGGAGTTCTCGATCAGGGACTCCGCTAGCGGCGGCTTGCCGAACGTGTATCCGTGCGTGCCCTCCCACGCACCCGTCAGGATGCTCGCGCGACTCGCCGCGCAGATCGCCGTCGTGACGAAGCAGTTCGTGAAGCGTTCGCCGCGCGCCGCGATCGCGTCCATGTGTGGGGTCTGCAAGAACGGGTGACCGGCGCACCCGAGCGCATCGTGACGCTGATCGTCGGTCAGGACGAAGACGATGTTGGGCCGATCCTGCGCCGCACCGTGCGCCGCCAGGTGCAGCGCGGCCAGATGCAGCGCGGCCACGAACGCGAGACCGGACGCGCCGCGACTCACGGCGTCACCCGGGCGGATGCGATCGAACCCCGGATCGTGACCGTCTTGAGCCGCACGATCGTCAACGTGAGATGGGTGAGGAACCAGTCGTGGCCCGACGCCGACACCTCGACGCGGAAGTCGTGCACCCCCACACAGTCCTCGCCGCAGCGTTCCGCGAGCAGCCCGGCGATGTCGGGCACGCTCTCGCCGAACAGCCCGTGCAGGTAGAGCGCCGCCTTCTCCCGGATCTCGAACGGCTCGACCGCGGCGCCCGCCGGCGGCGGACTCGCGCTCACGACGAACGGCAGCTCACCCAGATCGAACTGCACCGCGGCGCAGCCCCCGCACGGGAGCAGGAGCAGCATCAGGAGCAGGAAGACGGTCCCGGCCAGAGCCTTACGCATGCGCGGATTCTCGCACGGCGGTCGCTTCCGGACCGGCCAAAAGTTGGCGGTGCCGGGCCAGCGATTACGCTCTCTGCCCTGGTGAGCTCCGCCCCGCATTCTCCTGCCCGGATCGACCGTGCCACGCGGTGAACCGACAACCGCGTTCCGGCGCGTCCGGGAGCTGTTCGAGCACGCCCTCGACCTGCCGGCCGAGGAACGGACCGCGTTCCTCGACGAACGCTGCGGCGAGGGCGACGGCTCCGTGCGGGCCGAGGTCGAGGAGCTGCTCGCGCTCGACGAGGTCGAGAGCGGCGTCTCCGACCTGCTCGATCGCGGCGCCGAACGCTACGTGGACCGGGCCGGCCTCGACCTCGGCGGCCGCATCGGGGACTACGAACTGCAAGAGGTGCTCGGCAGCGGCGGCATGGGGACGGTCTACGCCGCGCAGCAGTCCGAGCCGCGGCGCCGCGTCGCCCTCAAGGTGCTCTCGCTCGCGCTCGCGAACGACCAGGCCGCGCGGCGATTCCGCTGGGAGGCCGAGGTGCTCGCGCGGCTGCAGCACCCGGGCATCGCGCAGGTCTTCGCAGTCGGCGTCCACGGGGCCGGCCGGATCGAGCTGCCGTGGTTCGCGATGGAGCTCGTGCCCGACGCGTTGGACCTCGTCTCCTACGCCGACGAGCACGGCCTCGACCAGCGCGCGCGCCTCGAGCTCCTGTTGCAGGTCTGCGACGCCGTACACCACGGCCACCTGCACGGCGTCGTGCACCGCGACCTCAAGCCACAGAACGTGCTCGTCGATTCGCGCGGCCGCGCGAAGGTGATCGACTTCGGCATCGCGCGCAGCATGGCACAGGACACGCCCGCCGTCTCGATGACCGACGGCGGTGTCGTGCTCGGCACCCTGCACTACATGAGCCCGGAGCAGCTCCGTGGCCAGGCCGTCGACCTCCGCAGTGACATCTATTCGCTCGCGGTCGTCGCGTTCGAGCTGCTCGCCGGCCGCCGCCCGTTCGTGTTCGACGAGACGACACCGCTCGCGGTCGCGAAGACCGTCGAGAACCAGCAGGCCCCGCGGCTGTCGACCGTCCTCAAGGGCGCGGACCGCGACCTCGAGGTCGTGCTGCAGAAGGCGCTGCGGCGCGACCCCAACGAGCGCTACTCCGCGGTCGCTGAATTCGCCGACGATCTGCGCGCGTTCCTCGACAATCGGCCGGTGCGCGCCCGCGCGCCGAGCACCCTCTACCAGCTCCGGATGTTCGCGCGGCGGCGGCGCGGCCTCGTCGGCTCGCTGATCGTGATCGCCGCGTTCGCGACGGTCGCGCTGGCCGTCGTGCTCTGGCAGAACCGCGAACTCGCGCGCCGCGAACGTGTCGCCCAACGCGTGGCGCAGTTCGCCCGCGACTTCCTCGCGGAGTCCGCGCTGATGCGCACGAAGGGGGTCGACTACACCGTGCGGGAGGCGCTCGACGAGGCCGCCGCCGCCCTCGAGCGCGAACGGTTCGAGTCACCGGCGATCGAGGCCGAGCTGCGCCAGCTCGTCGGCGACACGTATCGCAGCCTGTCGGCGCCCGTGATCGCCGAGCGCCACCTGCTGCGCGCGCGGACGCTGTGGCTCGAGGCCGAAGGCGCGCATTCGACGAACGCGGTCGACACGTCGATCGCCCTCGTCGTCGCCCTGCGCGAACAGAACCGGGTCGCCGACGCGCGCCGGCTGCTCGACGACTCCAAGGCCACACTGACCGAGGCGCAGAACGCCGCTGAGCTGGCCGACGATCCGCGCTGGTGGAAGCTGCAGTTCCACGACGCCTACCTCATGCGGCACGAGGGCCGGCTTGACGAAGCCAACGCGCTCCTGCACGAAGTCGTCGCCGCCCGCGAACGCCTGCTCGGACCCGACGCCGAAGCCACGATCGTCGCGATGCACAGCCTCGGACTGCTCCTCCTGATGCAGTACGACAACGAGGCTGCGCGCGACATGCTCACGGCCGCCGTCGATCGCGCCGATCGGTCCGACCACCCACCGGCATCGCGGTGGCAGATCGCCGACAGCCTCGGCGAGGCGTGGCTCGCGGTCGGCGAGATCGACCGCGCGATCGCGCGGCATCGCGAGGCCTACACCGCGTTCGAAGAGCTCGCGGGTCCCGACCACCAGGTCACGCTCGGCGCGGCCTATCACCTGCTCAAGGCGTTGCACCACAAGGGCGACCGCGACGAGCTCGAGGAGGTCGCGCGCACGATGCTGCCGCGCTGCGAGCGCACGTTCGGCGCGGACGACCCGCGCACGATGGACGTGCTGCAGGCGCTCGCGGTCGCCCGCCTGCAGGCCGGCGACTTCGACGCGGCGATCGCCCACATGGAGCGGGCCTACGCGACCAACCGCCGCGTCAAGGGCCGCGCCCACCCCGGCACGTTCTCGACGGCCCACAACCTGATGCACGCACTGCTGACGGGCGAACGTCCGGCGCGCGCGCTGGAGGCGAGCAACGAGATGCTCGCGGCCCTCGACGACACGGCTACGGCCGAGCAGCTGCCGCGCGGCACCGTCGGCATCACCTGGCTCCTTCACGCCCGCGCCCTGGCCGCGACGGACTCGCCGGAGGCGAGGACGGCCGCGGACCGCGCGATCGCGATCCTCACCGCCGACCTGACCGCCGAGCATCCGCTCGCGCAGCAGGCCAAGGCCCTGGCCGCCGAACTCGCCGCGCGCTGAGTCCCGTTCTGCGATGCTGCCGGAATCGGACTACACCTGCCCGTTCTGCGGCGAGACGATCGTCGTCCCGATCGACCCGTCCGCGGGCGACGAGCAGACCTACGTCGAGGATTGTCCGGTGTGCTGCAGCCCGGTCGTCCTGCACGTGCGCTCCGAGGGCAGTGACGCGTGGCGCGTCGACGCCGAGCCCGAGTCGATCTGAGGGCAACGCACTATTCGGGCTTCGGGGGCAACTCGAACGAACGCTGCTCGAATTCCTGGATCGTCACGCGGAACGATTCGGGCACCGGCATCGGCCGAAAGTCGTCGGCGATGGCGCAGTGCACGGTGTGCCCCTCGGCGACGAGCTCGTTCGTCCGCCGATTGCGCAGCCGGAACTCGAAGCGAATGCTCGCGGTGCGGATCTCCGCCACCCGCACCTCGATCTTGAGGAGGTCGTGCAGCCGGGCCGGCGCCCGAAAATCGAGATGCGCCGAGACGACGACGTTCTCGAAGTCGCGAATCGGGCGATTGCCCTCCGTGAGACCGAGGTTGAGCAGGTAGTCGACGCGGCCGACCTCGAGGTACGTGAAGTAGTTGCCGTGGAAGACGACGCCCATCGCGTCGGTTTCGGGCAGGCGCACGCGCACCTCGGTGCTGAAGTGGAACTCACCTCGGAGTGCGGCGCGCTGGTCGTCGTCGGGCATCGTGGGAGTTTGCCCCATCGAGCGGTCTACGAGTAGCGTGTGTCGCCCGCCATGACGACCCGTGCCCGGATCGCCGCCCTGACAGCGCTCGCGCTGCTGCCCGCCTGCATCAGCCCGCCCGCCGTCATGGCCGGCGGGCACGACGGCTTCGACCGCGCGCTGCTGCCGCCCGCGACCGAGATCATCGAGGTCCCGGTCCACGGCGAGACGCTGCGCGGCGTCTACGTGCCGGCGCCCGACCGAGCCAGCGGCCCGCTCGTCCTGCACGTGCTCGAGGCCCGCAGCTCGGCCACGGCCGGCTGCCAGCCCGAGGTCAGCGCGCTCGGCGTCTGCGGCTACCCCGTCCTGTGGGAGCTGCGCGATCTCGGCTACGCGTCGTTGATGCTCGACTATCGCGGCGTCGGCGCCTCGTCCGGCGAACGCGACGTGCAGAACCTCGTCGCCGACACGACCGCCATGTGGCAGGCCGCGCTCGACCGCGTCGGCGGCGACGAAGAACGCATCGTGCTGCGCACGACGTCGCTCGGCACGGTCGGCGGCAGCGCCCTCGTCCACGCCGGCATCCGTCCGGCACTCTGGACCGTCATCGCGCCGATCGACCCGCGCACCGTTGCGTTCAACGTGATCGACGACGTGCTGTGGACCCCGCTGGCCCGGTTCGTCGACCTGTTCGTCGGCGAGGTCGCGGACATCGACGTCTTCGGCGCGCTTGCGAACGCGCCGTGCCCGCTGCTGTGCTTCCTGCCGCAGAACGCCGACTACTTCGTGTCGGAAGCCGAGAACGCGCGATTCCGCCGAGCGGTGCGCGCAGGCGACGGCCGCCTCTACGTGCTCAACGCCAACCACATCGAGTGCGCGGGCGCGGGCCACTGGCTGCGCCCGGTCGAGCGCCGGGTCCTGCGGCGCACGTTCGGGCAACTGGCGCCGGCCCGCGCGCGACGGGCCGCGATCGACGCCACGGGCGAACTGCCCGACGCGACCACCCCCGAGAGCGCGCGCGTGAACGCGCGCCTCGACCTGCTGCTGACGAACGTCGACTGCCGGCCGGACCTCGCGCTCGCCGCGGTGACGAGTGACATCGCGCCCGGCGCGATGCTCCCGTGGGTCGCGTGGCTCGAGCGCCGCGCCGCGGCGAACCGAACGGTGATCGACTCGGCTCGAAGGGCAACACCGGCGCCCGGGCCGGGACCGGCGCCGACTGATTGGCACGCCCTGTTCGACCTGCGGGATCCGAGCGGGCCGCTGCAGAGCCTCGCGATCGAACGGCTCACGCCGTGGCTCGTCGGCCACGCCATCGAGCACGGCCACCTCGACCGCGACGCCTTGCTCAGGGCGATCGGCACCCGCCGGTACGACGACGTCCGCACCGCGTTCTACGCCGGCAAGGACGTCGAGATCCCGCTCGGCGGCGACATGATGTGGGCGTTGCTGAGCGCCGGCTATTCGCCGCGGTTGGCGCTCGGAGAACGGCCGCAGCGCGCGGCGCGCACGCTGCACAAGGCCCTCGGCGACGTCGGCCCCGTGCCCGAGGTCGAGGCCACCTGGTCCGACCTCGAGGCCACGGAGGACTACGAGGTCACGGTGCAGCGGATCACGAGCTATGCGAGCGCGCCGCCGATGCTCGACGGCCAGCCGGTCGAGTTGCTCTTCCGGGTCTTCGTCACCGAGCTCGACGCCGAAGCGCCCGAACTGGCCGCGTTCGTGCGCCGGAACCGAGCCGTGTTTCGCGCGATGCTCCGGCTCAACGAGCACTACTGCGACACCCCCGTTCTCGTCGCCGCCGCGGTCGCCGCCGCCGCCGCGGATTCGGGAAGCGTGGCCGACCCGTCGATTCCGAGACGCTGGATCGAGCTGCACCGCGACACGATCCGCGCGATGCCGATCAACGTGCAGCGTCACCTCGCCCGCCGCTGGCTCGCGGCGCCGTGGCGCAAGGTGCTGAAGAACGGGCGCTCTCCCCGCATCCGCATGATCTATGACGCGCTGGGCGAGTTCGACAATCCGGACGCGATCGGCCCCGACCAGCGGTTCGACCGCATCGACCTCCTCACCCTCGCCGGCATCCCCGCCAGCCGCGACCCCGCGGACCACTCGATCCGCATCTGGGTCCGCGGCGAGTGGCAAGACTACTGACGGGCCCGTACGGTACCCGGTTCGAGGTGCAAGGCATGCCTTGCACCTCGAACCGGGTACCGTACGGGCTCGTTTGGTCGTGGGTGCCGCTACACTTCGCGGCATGACGATGTCCGCCGGTGTCGCCGCCGCCCTGTCCGCCATCCTGTCCGTCCCGCTGCCACAAGCAGAGGTGGGAAACGACGCCTGGCCGCACTATCGCGGTCCGGACCGCACGGGCGCGGTCGCGGCGAGCAACTGGGCCGCCGCCGGACGCCCCGACCCGCTCTGGAGCAAGAACGTCGGCCGCGGCTACTCGTGCCCGTCCATCGTCGCTGGCCGGCTCGTGACGATGGGGTTCGACGAAGGCGCGGGCGTCGACCGTGTCCTCTGCCTCGACAGCAAGACGGGCGCGGAGCTCTGGCGCTTCGAGTTCGCGGCCACGGACAAGCCGCAGTATCACGGCGGCGGCACGCTGACCACGCCTGCGATCGCCGGCGGTCTCGTCTACTGCCTCAGCCGGCACGGCAAGTTCCACGTGCTCGAGCTCGCGACGGGCAAGGTCGCGTGGGCTCGCGACTACGACGCCGAGCTGAAGCTCGAGAAGACGTTCCACGGCTTCTGCGCGTCGCCGATCGTGGAAGGCGATCACATCTACCTGCAGTTCGGCGGCGTGCTCGCCGCCTTCGATCGCAAATCGGGCGACCTCGTGTGGCAGAGCAAGGACGAGGGCGACATGGCCTACTCCGATCCGACGCTGCTGACTGCCCGTGGCAAGCCGGCGATCGCTGCCGTGCTCGGCCCGATGTTCTACGTGTTCGAACGCACGACGGGCGCAGTGCTCCACGACTACCCGTGGCCGCTCAAGGGCAACGCCGTGCACTGCGCGGCCCCGCTCGTGATCGACGAGAACCGGGTGTTCCTGTCCACGGCCTACGACAAGGGCTGCGCGATGCTGCAGCTCGGCGACGACAAGGCGGCGCTCAAGACGTGGGCCAACCGCTTCATGCGCAACAAGGTCACCGCGTGCGTTCTGCATGACGGCCACCTCTACGGCTTCGACGAGTCGATGCTGCGCTGCATCGACACGAACGGCCGTTCCAAGTGGCGCAAGCGCGGGCTCGGGCTCGGCGCGCTGACCCTGGCGGGCGACCGGCTGCTGATCCTGACCTCGGACGGCGAGCTGATCGTCGCGGCGGCGACGCCCGGCGAGTTCAAGGAACTCTCGCGCCAGAAGGTGCTCGACGGCGGCGTCTACTGGACCACGCCCGTGCTCGTCGACGGACTCGTCTACGTGCGCAACAGCCTCGGTGACATGCGTTGTCTCGACCATCGCCGGCGATCGGATGCGGTCGCCGAGGTGCAGCCGGACGCGGACGTGAGGGCCCCGAAAGACGTGCCCGCAGCCACGGCGCTGTTCGACGCCCACAACGAAGCGGTCGCTCCGGACCGGCTCGACCGCCCCGGCGAGGCGCTGCAGCTGCGCGGCACGTGGGCGATCCCGCTGCGCGGCCTCGAGCCCGAGCCCATGACCTGGACGCTCGTCGCGCCGAACCGTTGGCATCTCGACCTCGACGAGGGCGGGCTGTCCTACACGTTCGACGGCGACATGGCGTGGGCCATCGAGCCGCAGGGGCCGCGGATCATCAGGGGCGAGGAGCTGCGCGAACACCAGATGCTGTTCCCGCTGCGCGATCTGTTCGCGCCAGCATGCCCCGAGAACGCGATGCCGCCCGAACCCGCGCGCTTCGCCGAGACGGACTGCTGGCGCGTGCGAAACGTGATCGGCGAAGCCGAGGACGGCGCTCTTCTGACGCGCACGTTCTACTTCGACGTCGACGGCGGCCGCCTGGTCGGCAGCGAGGGCACGGGGCTCTCGACGCTGATCCTGCAGGGCAGCCAGGACATCGAGGGGCTGACGCTGCCCGAGCGCATCACGCGCTTCCGCGCCGAGGACGGGCAGGAACACGTGATGACGATCATGGCGGCGGAGTGGATCACGCCAGCCGAGGACCTGTTCACCATGCCCATCGGCGTGCAACGGCTCACGCGAACGCCGGCCGAGATCGCGCGCGACGAAGCCGAGTTGAAGACCCGGTTCGCGAGCGCGTTGGGCGCCCGCTACCAGGCGGAGAAGACGGACACGCCGCTGCGCGACGCGATCGTCGAGTTGCGTGTGCACGACGGCGAGGCCTGGTTCGTCATGCCGGACAACGAACTGCGACTCGCCGTCGAGCGGGCCAAGGACGGGGCCTACCCGATCGAGGGCATCCCCGTGACGCTGACGATCGAACTCGGCGAGAACGGTGTCGCCAACGCGCTCGTTCTGCAGGATCCACGCGGCAAGACGCCGCTGCTGCGGCTCGACGACTGAGCCCTGCCAGCACTCGGCCTGCCCTTACTGACTCTGCCCTTACTGACTCTGCCCTTACTGGGCCCGCCCGCTATTCGCCGATGCAGTAGAGCTTCGTCCGACCGCGCAGATAGAGCCGGTCGCCGATGACGACCGGGCTCGCGTCGAAGACGGCGTCGAGCTCGTTGCGGGCGAGCTCCTCGTACTCGCGACCGGCGCGGAACACGATCGTCTCGCCGCTGCGGGCCGGCAGGTAGATGCGATCTCCGACAACGACCGGCGACGCGAAGATCTGCTTCTGACGCAGGCGCTGTCCGTCGTAGACGACCTCACCCGTCGCCGCGTCGAGGCACTGCAACGTGCCGGTGTTGCCACGCAGGAAGAAGAGCAGACCGTTCGCGACCCACGGCATGGGCACGGACGTCGCACTGCGGCGATAGGTCCAAAGCTCGTGCTCCGTGCCGGTGAGCTCGCCCTTGGCGCCACTCAACTGCAGCGCGTGGACGAACGGCTTCTGGTAGTTGTTCATCACGTAGGCCACGCCGTCGGCGACGAGCGGGCCGGCTATGGGAACGATCGTCGGGTTCTTCGCCTGCCAGATCGGCGCACCCGTCTGCAGGTCGTACCCGTGCGTGACACCGCTGGCTGCCGCGATGACCTGGTGACGGCCGTCGACCTCGACGATCACGGGTGACGCCCACGACGGAAAGCTCGCGCGCTCCTGCCGCCACAGCTCCTTCCCGGTCTTGCTGTCGAGCCCGACGACGAACGACGGCCCCTCGTGGTCCCACGACACGACGAGCACGCCGTTCGCCAACGCCGGCGAGCTGCCTTCGCCGAAGTTGGCCATGAGCTTGTCGCCGAGATCGCGCTGCCACAGCACCTCACCCGCGAGGTCGGTGCAGAATAGCCCCATGGAACCGAACGGCGCGTAGATCCGCTCCCCGTCGGTTACCGGTGACGGCGATGCGGAGCTCGACGTCTCGTGCCCCTTCTCGACGGGCGTGCCGTCACCCAGGACGACGCGCAGCAGCTCTTCGCCGGTGTGACGATCGAACGCCATCAGGATCAGGTCCTGGCCCGCCACGGTCGCCGCCGGGAACGACATCTCCTCGCCCCCAGGCGCCTGCGCCTTGCGGGCCGGGATCTGCACCTCGCGGTCGTTGGGGACGGCCGTCGTCAGGTAGAGGCGATCGCCAACGACGACCGGCGTCGACGTACCGACGCCCGGGAGATCGACGCGCCAGAGCACGTTCTCGTCCTCGCTCCAGCTCACCGGCGGATCGGCCGCAGCCGCGTGACCGTTCGCCGTCGGGCCACGCCAGCCCGGCCATTCCTGCGCCGCCGCGAACGGCGAGGCCAAGGTCAGGGCGGCAAGTGCGCGGAGGACGGACCGGGGCGAGGCGGGCATGGCGCGTCATCATGCCATCTCCGTCGTCGGTCTGCCGGACAATCGGCGATGCCGGCGAGCGCGGCCGCTACGCTGCTCGGAATGAAGTTCTGCAGCCAGTGCGGCGGCGACATCGCCCAACGCATGCCGCCCGGCGACGACCGCGACCGGTCGATCTGCACGAAGTGTGACTTCGTGCACTACCAGAACCCCGTTGTCGTCGTCGGTTGCCTCGTCGAGCGCGAGGACGAACTGCTCCTGTGCCGCCGCGCGATCGAGCCCGCGCACGGCAAGTGGACGACGCCGGCGGGGTTCCTCGAGCTGGGCGAGACCATCGCCGAGGGCGCGAAGCGCGAGACCCGCGAGGAGGCGCTCGCCGACGTCGAGATCACCGCGCCGCACAGCTTTCTCGACCTCACGCACATCGGACAGCATTACGCGATCTTCCGCGCGCAGCTGCTGCGGCCCGAGTTCGGTGCTGGCGACGAAACGCTCGAGGCCCGGTTCTTTCCGTTCGACGAACTGCCGTGGGACGAGCTCGCGTTTCCGTCCGTGCACTTCGCGATCCGACTGCTGCTCGACGATCACGCGGCCGGCGCGCAGCACGTGCACCACGGCCAGGTGCGCTGGTCTGGCGAAGGGTCGCGATTCGATCCACAGAACTACGTGATCGTTGGCCACCTGCGCACGCCGATCGCGCCGCGGCAATAGCGCGCTCGCCGGCGCACGGGCCGTTCGCCTGCCAGCTCGCGATTCGACTCGATTCGAGCGCGACCGTGAGCGGCTCGATTCGCTATCCTCCGCGCGGCCCTCATGGAATCCCGCCGCATCGCCATCTTCACGACCCGAGTGTCCGATCCGGGAACGGTCGAGGCCGTCGAGGCGCTCCATCTCGCGTTTCCCGACGCGCAGTTCCTCGTCGTCGCGGGCGACCCGAAGATCGCACGATCGCGCTGGCTCCGGAACAAGCTCCGGCGCCTCGGCCGACAGCCGCTGTCCTACCCGCTCGAGCTGGCGGGGCAGGTGCTGGAGAAGATCGGTCTCGTCATCTCGCGCCGACGAGAGAGGTCGGAAAGCGGGGACGTTGGCCTGCCGCGATGCGAAGACCTCGACGGCGTCGAGGCCGAGCACTTCGGCTGGATCCATGATCCGAAGTGCCTGGCCAGGGTCGCCGCATTCCGGCCGTGGCTCGGCGTGTCCGTCGGCGCCCCCATCCTGAAGGAGGAGCTCTTCGGGATCCCGGAGCTCGGGACGATCAACCTCCACAAGAGCGTGCTCCCCGAGTACCGGGGCATGCCGGCGGGATTCTGGGAGATGCACGACGGGGCCGACACGGCCGGAGTCAGCGTGCACTGGATGGAGCGCGGTCTCGACACGGGCGACGTCGTCCTGCAGCGCGAGCTGCCGATCGCGAGGTTCGCGACGCCCGACGGCCTGCGAATCGTGCTCGATCAGCTCGGCCTCGACGCCCTCGTCGACGCCGTGCGACACATCGACGCCGGCACCGCCACGCGGACGCCACAGGGCGAAGCGAGGACCCCGACCCGTTCGCGCCCACCGCTGCTGCTGAACCGGCGGATCCGTCGCCGCGCCCTGAACCGCCGACCGGGCTCTCGCGGGCTGGCCGGCCTGCCGCGCAACCTGATCAAGGGCGCCGCCCTGTGGAGCTTCGTCCACCTGTGGGTGCCACTTCGCAACTGGTCCCGCGGGCGGAAGGGACAATGCCACGCAATCGTGCTGCTCTGGCACCGGATCGACGACGCGTTCCACGACTCGATCTCGACCGGCGTCGAACAGTTCGAGCGCCAGCTCGCGATCCTGCGCCATCGGTACGACCTTCTCGACCTGCAAACGTTCGTCGAGGAACGAGGCAAGCCGCGGCAGCGTCCGGTCGTCGTCGTCACGTTCGACGACGGCTACCGGGACAACTTCAACGCGTCGCGCCTGCTCCGGCGCCACGGCATCCCGGCCACCTTCTTCCTGTCCACGCGCATCGTCGACAGCGACGCGAAGTTCCCCTACGACGCCGAGGTCGATGACCCACCGCCGTCGCTGACCTGGGAGGAAGTGCGCGAGATGAGCCGCCGCGGCTTCACGTTCGGCAACCACACGCAGCTGCACACGAACGTGGCAGAGGCGCCGCTCGCCGACGCGCTGAGCGCCATCGAGTCGGCGTCCGCCGACCTTCGCCGTGAGCTGCCGAACAACCCCGGGGACCGCTGGTTCGCCTATCCGTTCGGGTGGGAGAAGGACATGACCGAGGCCGTCCGGCAGGCCCTCCCCGAGCACGGAATCAGCCTCTGCCTGTCGGCCTACGGCGGCGCGAACCCGCCGGACTGGGATGTCTGGGACGTTCGCCGCCAGGGTGTCGCCGCGAACGTCAGCGACCTCGCGTTCCGCGCGCTGGTCGAGGGCTGGCAGGTTCGCGGCTGACGCGCGCCTCGGCCGGAGCGGCAGCCCCCGCGTGAGTCGTCGCGGAGAACGTCGTGGTGTGCGCGATCGGGCAGCACCCCGCTACAGTGCTCGGCGCGATGACCCCCGACTTCACCAAGCTCAGCTACGGGTTCGACGAGTTCGAGCGCCCGACCGCCGACCAGCTCGGCGCGGCGGCGAGAGGCGCCCAGCCCTGGACCGCACCCGAGGGTTTCGAACATCGCCCGCTGCACACGGCCGCCGACGCCGACGTCGCGCACCAGGGTTTCACCGCCGGGCAACCCCCGTTCCTCGGCGGGCCGTACGCGACGATGTACAGCAAGCGGCCGTGGACCATCCGCCAGTACGCGGGATTCTCGACCGCCGAGAAGACCAACGACTTCTACAAGAAGGCGCTCGCGGCCGGGCAGCAGGGGCTCAGCGTCGCGTTCGATCTCGCGACGCATCGCGGCTACGACAGCGACCACCCGCGCGTCGCCGGTGACGTCGGCATGGCCGGTGTCGCGATCGACTCGATCGCCGACATGCGGATCCTGTTCTCCGACATCCCGCTCGGCGAGGTGAGCGTGTCGATGACGATGAACGGCGCGGTCATTCCGATCCTCGCGCTCTACATCGCCGCGGCGAAGGAGCAGGGCGTCGCCGAGGACGAGCTCCAAGGGACCATCCAGAACGACATCCTCAAGGAGTTCATGGTCCGCAACACCTACATCTATCCGCCGAGCCCCAGCATGCGGATCGTGCGCGACATCTTCGCGTACTGCGGTGAGCGGATGCCCAAGTTCAACACCATCTCGGTCAGCGGCTACCACATCCACGAAGCGGGCGCGACCGCGGACCTCGAGCTCGCCTACACGCTGGCCGACGGCCTCGAGTACCTGCGCACGGCGATCGCGGCCGGCCTCGACGTCGACAAGGTCGCGAGCCGGATGTCGTTCTTCTTCGCCATGGGGATGAACTTCTTCACCGAGGTGAGCAAGCTGCGCGCGGCGCGGTTGCTGTGGGCCAAGATCGTCAAGGCGTTCGGGGCCAGGAACGACAAGTCGATGGCGCTGCGCACACACTGCCAGACGTCCGGCTGGTCGCTCGCGGCGCAGGATCCCTACAACAACGTCGTGCGCACGTGCCTCGAGGCGCTCGCCGGCGTGCTCGGCGGCACGCAGTCGCTGCACACCAACGCGCTCGACGAAGCGATCGCCCTGCCGACGGAGTTCTCGGCGCGGATCGCGCGCAACACGCAGCTCATCCTCCAGGAGGAGAGCCATGTCACGCACGCGGCCGACCCGCTGGCCGGCTCCTACTACGTCGAATGGCTGACGGACCAGCTCGCGCGCCGCGCGTGGGAGCTGATCCAGGAGATCGAAGAGCTCGGCGGCATGACGAAGGCGATCGAGGCCGGCCTGCCCAAATTGCGAATCGAAGAAGCCGCCGCGCGCCGCCAGGCGGCGATCGACTCCGGCGAGGAGACGATCGTCGGCGTCAACAAGTACACGCCCGACAAGGAGGAGCCGCTCGACATCCTGTCGATCGACAACACCGAGGTCCGCCAGAAGCAGATCGCGCGCCTCGAGCAGCTGAAGAGCGAGCGCGACGGCAGCAAGGTGCAGGCAGCGCTAGCGGCGATTACGGCAGGCGCGCAGGGCGACGGCAACCTGCTCGAGCTCGCGGTCGCCGCCGTCGAGCTCGGCGCCACGGTCGGCGAGGTTTCGGACACGATGGAGCAGGTCTTCGGTCGCCATCAAGCCACGCCGCGCACCGTCGCCGGCGTGTATGCTGCGGCCGGCAAGTCGATGACGCAGCTCAAGAAGGCCCAGGAACGGACCAGGAAGTTCCTCGACGACAACGGTCGCCGCCCCCGCATCCTCGTCGCGAAGATGGGCCAGGACGGCCACGACCGCGGCGCGCGCGTGATCGCGAGCGCGTTCGCCGACCTGGGCTTCGACGTCGACATCGGTCCGCTGTTCCAGACGCCCGACGAGGTCTGCAAGCAGGCCCTCGAGAACGACGTGCACGTCTGCGGCATCAGCACGCTCGCCGGCGGCCACAAGACGCTGATCCCCGAACTCGTGCAGGCACTGCGCAGTGCTGGCCGCGGCGACATCCTCGTCGTCGCAGGCGGTGTGATCCCGAACCAGGACGTGAAGGCCCTGCACGACGCCGGCGTCGCCGCGGTCTTCGGCCCGGGCACGGTGATCCCCGACGCCGCGATCGCGCTGCTGGATCAGCTCGAACGCGCCGGCAGTTGATCGGGGCAACGCGCGACTGCGGCGTCGAGCAGCCGCGTCCGGCGACCGACGTGCAGGCGCCCGAATACAGGACGGCGGCCAGTCGCGCTGACGCCGCCGTCAGTTGTCGCCGACCGTCCCCGCGACTCCGTTGCTCGTCGCGAGCGAGAGCGCGTTCACGCCCGGAACGAGCGCGGCGCCCTGGACGAACAGCGGCAGACCGATGAACGTCGGGCCGGGCGGAACGTTCAGCCGATAGGCCGGCGAGGGCACCGGCGGCACGACGGCCACGACCGCCTCGCCGCTCGAGTACCGCGTGCAGCCCGGCGCCTGGGGGCCGAGCGGCAGGGTCAGCTCGGACAGCCCGATCAGCACGAACGCCAGCTGGACCGTAGGCGGGACACCGATCAGATCCATCTGCCAGCTGCCGCCGGCCACGGGGCGGTTGACAGCTCGCAGGACCGGGCCGTTGCAGCCGACCCCGAACGACACCGCGGTCGCCGGTTCGCCGAGCACCGAGCGGTCCGTCAGGTAGGACAGCGTGAACTGACCGTCGATCGCGTTGCCCGCATCGTCGAAGCAGCGCACGACCACGGCCGTACCCGTCGCGCCATCGGATCCCCAGCTCTCGATCGCGACCTGACGCGTCGCGAGGCCGAAGGCGGAAGCCTGCGCCGTCGCGCTCGCGCTGGGCGCGACGTTGGGCAACTGCACGCGGTAGTGACCGAGGCCGAGCCGGGTGATCATCTCGGCATTGGTCGGACCGTAGGTGCCGTTGCTGTCGGTGTAGGCGGCTGGCGGAACGTAGCTCGCCGCGTGCGGCTGGTCGGCCCAGACGTGGGCGCCGGTTCCCATGACTGCCGGGATCGGCGCCGCGCGCTCCTGGTAGCTCAACGCGAACGCTCGGTCGGCGGGCGCGCCCGCCATGTCGTACGTGCGGACCTGGGCAACGACGTCCCCGACCGAGTGAGTCCACGTTCGAACGACAGCGCGGCCCGGCGGCGTCGGCGGTATCAGCAGACCGGCCCCGTGCGCCTGAACGTGACCGAGGTGCGCTCCGAACAGATTGCCGAGCCCCGGCAAGCGCACCGCGTATTGGCCGAGCGCCGTCCGCGTGACCGTCGGGACGCCGCGGTCGCCGTTCCAGTAGACCGTCGGCTGATAGCTCGGGGACTGGATGTCACTCGCCCAGAGAGCGGCTTCGCGCCGCGCCGGGTCGCCGTGGGCCCGAAAGAGAATGGTGAACGCCTGGTCGGTGATCGGGAGCGGGTTGCCCGCGGGGTCGAGGACCTCGAATCGCTCGAAGCTCTCACCGGCCGTGACGATCCCCCCCTTGGAGACCACGACGTGGTTGCCGCCCACCGGCGTGACATGGGTCACTCCGAACGGCGCGGCGAAGCCGGCGAGCCGGACCGTCAGCTGGTTGTTGGCAACGGCCGAACGCGAGATCGTGATCTGCTCGCCCGACGAGCAGTACGAGAACGACGGGTCCGGGGTCCACGTCTGGCCCTGACCGGCGGGGTCGACGAGCGCCCACGCGATCTGGTGCGTCGGCCGGTTCGTGAGATAGAGCAGGTTGAAGCGCGCGTCTGCGGGGTTGCCGTCGTCGTCGAACGTGTCGACGAAGACGAACGTGCCCGTCTGACCGTCGCTGATCCAGCGATCGATTGCCACGCTCGTCGAACCGAGCCCCTGCGGGGATACGTGCGCCATCGAACGATCGGCCGGCACCTGATCAGGCAGGTGGACGCGATACCGACCGACGCCGAGCCGGTCGACGCGTTCGGCATCGCGGCGACCGGCCGTCCCGTTGCTGTCCGTGTAGGCCGGATCCGGCGCGTAGCTGGCAACGGTCGGCTGCTCCGCCCAGACGTGGGCACCGGATCCGAGCTCGGGCGGGATCGGCGCGGCGTGCTCCTGATAGCTCAGGACGAAGCGGCCATCGGTCGGTGCCCCGCTCGCGTTCTGGCACTGCACGATGATCTGCAGGTCGGACCCCGACGACGTCCAGCTCAGCACGCGGGCTCGCAGGAGACTTGCGCTGAACGGCGTGACCTGCACGTTGCCGAGCTCGGAGTCCAGCGGAGCGAAGCCCGGCACGGTCGCGCGGTACAGACCGGTGCCGAGCCGGTCGATCATCGCCCCGCCGTGCGCGTACGGACCGCTCGGAAAGTACGACGACGCCGTCGGCTGATCGGCCCAGAAGTACACGTCGCGGCGATACGGCGGCTCACCGCGTCGGAAGCTCACGACGAACGCCGCGTCGTTGGCCGGACTGCCGTCGGGAGCGAAGCATTCGATCCAGGTCTGCACGTCGTTGCCGGCAGCGAACCAGGTGTTCACCACGACCGTGTGGTTGCCGCCATGGGCACACGCTTGCACGACACCGGTGGCCGGCGCCATGCCGGCGAAGACGACGCGGAACCGGTTCTGCTGCACGGCGTCGCGCTGCACCGTGACGATGCCGCCGCTGGACGTGAACTGGTAGGGCGCGCTGGGGATGAACGCGCTGCCCTGGCCCTGCGGCCGAACCCAGGCCCAGGCGACGTGCTGTGCCTCGGCGGCGACGGTCAACAGTGCGAGCACGAGCAGACGACGAACGGCGAAGGGGAGAACTGCCATGATGCTCACCGGGTAGCGATAGCGCGTCCTCGGATTCGCGGCCAAAGTCCGAAAAGCCGTAAGCCGCGGCGTCAGTTCGACGAGGCGGCGGCCACCGACGCCCAGCTGCCGCTCGTCGGTGGCAGGGCTGGCTCGAGCTGATCAGCGTTTGCAGACAGCCAGGATACTGATGTCATGCGTGTGGTCGTCTCGGTCGGCGCGACGCTCGAGCTGGCGCCTGCCGCACGCCCCTGAGTCGTGGGGCACGCTGGACGAACGATCGGGTTGTCTCACGTCGCGCGCTGCATCGATCACTTCGCGAGCCGGATGAAGAAGCACTCACCCAGCGGGTAGAGGTCGATCCCCTGTTCGGACTCGAACTCCACGTAGTCGACTCCGACCGCCACCAGTTTCAGGTACCCGTCGGCATGCTGACGCATCGTTCCCCGCGGCGACGAACGATTGAATCGCTGGCCGATCAACGGCGCGATCCGATCGCCGTAGGTCTTCGCGACCCGCCGATTCGCGGTCGCCTCCTGCATGGTCGCTGCCAGGAGCAGCGCGGCGCCGGCGATCAACGAGAGGCCAATCAAGGGGACCTTCCTCATGACCACATTCTAGGCTTCGGCCCCGCGTCGGGCCTGCAAGCAGACGCGAACATGACCTTCTGCATGCGATCATGCCACCGCGCCCGCTCTGCGAGGCCGGGCGGCGGCACCGAACCGGACCGCGGGGTTAGGATCTGCCGCGATCATGATCACCGCAACATCTCGTTCGTTCGTGGCAACCCTGACGGCCCTGTTCACCCTGCTCGCCAGCGCCGAGGCTCAGGTGTTCCGGGTCGACATCAACAACGGCCCCGGCACCGATTTCACGTCGATCGCAGCCGCAGTCACCGCTGTCCCCGATGGCGCAACCCTGATCATCGAGTCCGGGACGTACACCGGCTTCGAGATCGTCGGGAAGAGCTTGACCTTGATCGGGCGAGCCGGGGTTCTCGTCGAGAACGCGACCAGCCCGACGATCCGGATTGCCGACCTCGGCACCGACCAGTTCGTCTCACTGCGCCGAATCTCGTGGACGCAAACGACCTACCCCGGCCGACTCGATTGCGAGGACTGCGCCGGCACCATCGTGTTCGATTCGTGCGTCACGGATCCGACGATCAACTACTGGGCCGGCGCGCTATATGCCCGATCCTGCGACCGGATCTTCCTCCGCAACTGCTGCATTCGCCCCGGCCAGATCTCGTACCCGACCATCGAGGTCGAGCAATCGAACCTCACGCTGACCGGCTGCCTCCTGCGGAGCCCGTGGGAGGTCTTCGATCAGACCGGCGGCCTGGTCCACGTCAGCGATTGCCGAATGGAGCACAACGGGTTCGGCGTTCCGGGACTCGTCGACATGCACGGCGGAGTGTTCGTGATGTCGAGCGATACCGAGGTCGTCGGCGCAACGATGTTCATGGCGCCGCCGAGTCCAGCGGTCTGGGGCACCGGCACGGCCATCGTCGATCCGAGCACGAGCTTCTCCGCGGTTGCGACTCAGGCGTACGGCCCAGGGATCGCGGTGACCACGCGCATGATTCCTCGCCTCGACGCCGCGACACAATTCCGCGGCGGAACGGCTTCGGCGACGCTCGCCGTCGCGGGGACGGACACCGGCGCGTTATGCGTCGGCTTCGCGGCCGCGCCCTACGCGCTTCCCGTGACTCTCGATTCGGCTTGGCTCGAGCCGGGCTTCTCGGTTCACGCGATCGGGGGAGCTCCGAGCGTCACCGGAGGCTACCCGGTACCGAACGCCAACTGGGTCATCGGCATCCAGATCACCTGGCAAGGCGCCGTGCTCGATTCGAGTGGCACGATCGCGTTGAGCAACCCGAACGCGTACGTTCACTTCTGAAGCAAGGTCGTCCGCTTCGGGAGCAAACTTGCCGAGGACCTCGCCGCGCTGCTTCGGAGCGCCGCTTCGGTTCTGAGCGGTCACGACAGGAACGTCGCGGCCACCGCAGGATGCGATGAGCCGCCGCCGCGTTCGGCTCGCGTACGGTTACCCGGGCTCCGCGAACTCCGGCGCGTAGCGGACCATGCCGCCGCCGGGCGGAACGCCGCCGGGCTGCAGTTCGATCGCGAAGAACGAGTCGGTCGCGCCGTACTCGTTGTCGAGGCCGAACGTCGACGCGACGCGGAACCCGAATCGCGGGTAGTACTCCGGGTGCCCCAGGAGCACGACGAACGGAGCGCCGAGTTCATGGCACTTCGCGAGGCCGGCTCGAACGAGCTGCGACCCGACGCCATGCCGTTGCTGGGATGGCAGCACGGCCAGCGGCGCGAGGCCGAGTCCACCCGTCGACCGGCCCGCGACCGACACCGGACTGAACGCGACGTGGCCGACGATCGCGTCGTCGACCGCCGCGACGAGCCCGATGGTCAGCCGGCCGTTCACTCGCAAACGATCGACGAGCCCGGCCTCGGCGTCGGTCGGGAACGCCGCGGCGTGCACCGCGCGGATCGCGGCGCGGTCCGCGGCTTCTTCGGGCCGGACCTGCATCGGGCCAGCAATACGGCGCCGAGACCGGGAATCGTCGCGATTTCGGGCCGCTACGAAGTCGCCGGTAACATGGCCCGGTGAACCGAGAACCACCGAATCCGGTGTTCCCGGCCGGCAGGCCCGCGCGAACGCTGCATTGCGCTCGCCCTGCTTTTGGGGAGAATTGTTCGGATGTACCCAGGATCCGCGTCGGCACCGGCCGAGCCCACTGCCAACCCCGCCGGCCACGACGGCGACGACACCGGCGAACCGACTGGCCTTGAATTGGCCGGCCTTGAATCGGCCGGTCTTCGAACCGAGGTGCCATCGCCGCAGGCTGATGGCACCGAGGCCAGCGAACCCGAGGCCAGCGAACCCGAGGCCAGCGAACCCGAGGCCAGCGAACCCGAGGCCAGCGAACCCGAGGCCAGCGAACCCGAGGCCAGCGAACCCGAGGCCAGCGAACCCGAGGCCAGCGAACCCGAGGCCAGCGACTCCGACGCCGACGACACCGCGGATGACGACTGGTCGCAGGGTCCGGTGACGGACGAGCCCGAGCCGAACGAGATCGAGAACGCCCCGGCCGCGCTCGTTCCCGCGCTGATCCGCCGCGGGTTCGAGAGCTTGACGGAAGTGCAGCAGGCGATCGCCGACGCCGACGACGGCCGGCGCGATCTGCGCGTGTCGTCGCAGACCGGCTCGGGCAAGACGGTCGCGATCGGCTTCGCGCTCGCGGGCAACGTCGAGGACGACGCGCGCCTCGGCCCGACGACGCTCGTCATCGCGCCGACCCGCGAGCTCGCGACCCAGGTCAAGGACGAGCTCACGTGGCTGTTCGCGGATCTGCCGGGCGTGCGCTGCGACGTCGTTACCGGCGGCACGAGCGTCCAGGCCGAGATCTCCCGACTGCGCCGGCGGCCGCACGTGCTCGTCGCGACGCCGGGCCGGTTGCTCGATCACCTGTCGAGCGGTGCTCTGTCCGTCGAGAGCGTGCGTCAGCTCGTGCTCGACGAGGCCGACCAGATGCTCGACCTCGGCTTCAAGGACGAGCTCGACGGCATCCTCGAGCACGTGCCCGAAGAACGGCGTACCCACCTCGTCTCGGCAACGTTCCCGCGCGCCGTCCGCGACCTCGCCGATCGCTTCCAGCGCGACCCGCTCGCGATCGCCGGCACCGCGCTCGACGCCGCCCACGCGGACATCGAGCACATCGCGTATCGCATCGGCAGCCGCGAGCACTACGCCGCGCTCGTCAACCTGCTGCTCATGGCCGGCGACGATCGCACGCTGGTCTTCGTCCGCACGCGCGAAGACACGGTCACGCTCGCCGACCGGCTCTACGCCGACGGCTTCTCCGCGATGCCGCTCAATGGCGACCTCGCGCAGCGCCAGCGCACGCGCACGCTCGACGCGTTCAAGCGCGGTTCGGTGCGCACCCTGATCGCGACCGACGTCGCGGCGCGCGGGCTCGACATCGATTCGGTGACGCTCGTGGTGCACGTGCACCTGCCGATCGACGGCCCGACCTACGTGCACCGCAGCGGCCGCACGGGGCGTGCGGGCAACAAGGGCCAGAGCGCGATGTTCGTGCCAAAGCGCGCGGCCGGCCGGGCCGGGTATCTGTACAAGCAGGCGCGCGTCGAGCCGCGCTGGGCCAGCGTGCCAGGCCGCGACGCGGTCTACGATCACAAGCTGACGGCCGCCAAGGCCGCCGTGCAGAAGGAGATCGACGGCGGCCACGGCATCCACCCGAACCTCACGGCCGCTGCGCGTGACGTGCTCGGTGACCGCGACCCGACCGAGGTCGTCGCGGTGATGCTGCGTCAGCGCATGGCGACGACGCGCGCGCCGTTCGAGCTCGACGAGAGCCCGGCGCCGACCGAGCGGCCGCGGCGCAACAAGGCCGACCGCCCCGAACGCGTGCCGTTCGCACAACGCGAGACCGAGCATCCCCGTCGGGGAATCGATCCTCGCGACACCGCGGGATTCACGCGGTTCCGCATCAACTGGGGCTTCCGCGGCGGAGCCAATCCGCGCCGCATTCTCGCGCACGTGTGCCGACGCGGCGGGGTCGACAACCGCATGGTCGGCTCGATCGAGATGGACTCGCACGGCAGCACGTTCCTGATCGACAGCAGTGTGGCGCAGCAGTTCGCCGAACGTGTGCGCACGCGCGACCAACGCGATCCGCACCTGTTCATCACGCGCGACGACGGGCGTGATGGCGGCAACCGCGATGGCTTCGAACGTGGCCGCACGGGTCGCTTCGGCGGCCATCGTGGCCACCGGCGCTGAGCCGCTGCGGTCGCGCCCAGCGCATCGCCCTCGCGAATCACGGCGGCAAATCGGCGACAGTCTGACGACCGCTTCGGCCACGAATCAAGGCCGAGGTCGGCAGCGAAACGCAGCCCCCGCCTGAGGAGAGATCCAGCCCGCGAACTCGTCGCGAATGCGCGAGTGAACGACGGGTCCGCGTCCGATCCCGGCTACAACCTGGGTGTTCGCCGGTGCAACCGTTGCCGGCTGCCCCCACCGGGAATCGCATGGAAAACGTCTATCTGTACTGCGCCGCGATCGGCGGCGGCCTGCTCGTGCTCATGCTGCTGATGGCAGTCATGGGTGGCGACTCGGAGTTCGACGCCGACGCATCGCCCGATGTCGATGCGTCGGACATCGAAGCGACGAGCGTGCTCTTCGAGCTGTCGCTCAAGACGATCACGGCGTTCGTAACGTTCTTCGGTCTCGCCGGCATGGCGTCGCTCGAGGCCGGCGCGACCACGACGGTCGCGTTCTTGATCGCGCTGGGCGCCGGCTCGCTCGCGTTCTTCATGGTCGGCAAGCTCATGCAGTGGATGCGTTCGCTGCAGTCACAGGGCAACGTCGACCCAAATACGGCGATCGGCAGCACGGCGAAGGTCGAGCTGCGCGTGCCGGCAAACCACTCGGGCTCGGGCAAGATCACCGTCGTCGTCGGCGGGCGGCTGCTGTCGCGCCGCGCGGTGACGGGCGGCGAAGAGATTCCGACGGGAACCGAGGTCGTGGTGCAGCGCGTGACGGCACCCGGCACGTTCGAGGTCACGCGCATTCAACAGGAGAACTGATGCTGCTGCAGGGATTCGTCGATTCGATTGGCGGCTGGACCGGGCTCATGGTGGCCGCGGCCGTGCTGTTCGGTCTGCTCTTCTTCCTCATGCTCGCCAAGCAGTACAAACGCTGCCCGAGCAACAAGATCCTAGTCATCTACGGCCGCGTGCGGTCCGGCACGTCGTCGCGCTGCCTGCACGGTGGCGGCGCGTTCGTCGTACCGCTGATCCAGTCGTACGACTATCTCAACCTCGACCCGATCCAGATCGAGGTGCCGCTGCGCGGCGCGCTGTCGATCGAGAACATCCGCGTCAACGTGCCCAGCGTGTTCACCGTCGCGATCGGCACGGACGAACACGTGATGCAGAACGCGGCGATCCGCCTGCTCGGCCTCAAGACGCAGGACATCATGAAGCAGGCCGAGGACATCATCTTCGGACAGCTGCGTCAGGTCATTGCGTCGATGGGCATCGAGGAGATCAACCGCGACCGCGACAAGTTCCTCGAGAACATCCAGACCTCGCTCGAGGGTGAACTCGTGAAGATCGGCCTCGTGCTGATCAACGTGAACATCACCGACATCACCGACGAGTCGGGCTACATCGAGGCCATCGGCCGCAAGGCCGCGTCCGAAGCGATCCAACAGGCCGAGATCGACGTCGCCGAGCAGCAGAAGAAGGGCGCGATCGGCGTCGCGGAGGCGCAGCGTGTGCAGGCGATCGAGGTCTCGGTCGCCGAGAAGGACCGCGACATCGGCACGAAGCAGGCCGAGCGTGACCGCGAGGTCACGGTCGCAGCGCTCACGCGCGACACGATCGTCGGCCAGCAGACCGCGGCGTTCGAACAGGAAGCCAAGGTCAAAGACCGCGAGCGCGAGATGCGCATCGCCGTCGCCGAGGCCAACGCCAATGCGGTCGTCGGCGAGAACAAGTCCAAGGCCGAGGTCGCGAACGCCAACGCCACGCTGACGGTCAAAGAAGCCGAGGCCTACCAACTCGGTGAAACGCGAAAGCGTGAGTCCGAAGCCGCGGTTCTCGAGGCCCAATACCAGGCCGAGGCCCGCGCGGCCGAGGCGCTCGCGGGCAAGCTCGAACAGGAGAAGCGCGCCGAGCTCGAAGCGGTCGCGAAGGCCGAGAAGGCCAAGGACATCGTCGACGCCGAGGCGCAGGCCCAGCAGGCCCGCATCGTCGCCGAGGGTGAAGCCGCAGCCGTGTTCGCGAGGCTCGAAGCGCAGGCGCGCGGTGAGTACGAGATCCTGGCCAAGAAGGCGGAAGGTCTCGAACGCATCGTGGCGGGCTGTGGCGGCGCGCAACAGGCGTTCCAGCTCCTGATGCTCGAGCACATGGAGCAGCTGTCGGAGACGGCGGCGAAGGCGATCTCCAACATCAAGTTCGACAAGGTCGTCGTCTGGGACAGCCAGCACGGCAAGGCCACATCGGGCTTCCTGCAGAACCTCGGCAGCACGTTGCCGCCGATGCTCAGCATGATGAAGGACATCGGCGGCGTGCAGATGCCCGAGTTCTTCGGCAAGGTGCTCGGCACCGATCCGAAGGCGGGCGAGTCGTCCGCGGACGAAGGCGACGCGGGCGACGGCGGCGCAGCCGGCAACGACAGCGATGCGGCGTCGGCGGCCGCGATCACCGACACCGGCGACGACCAGCCGCCGAAGCCCGCGTCGCCCCGCGACTGAGAGCCACAAGCCCGGCGCGCCGTCCCCGCTCGACGACGAGCGGGGACGCGGGCCGGGCGCGGCGCCCGAACCCGGGCACGGCGCAGCGCGGAAGATCCTCGGTGAGCTGGACTTGGGCCGATCGCCGAACCCACCGGCAAGGAATCCTGCCCGGGCCGAAGCTCCGCGCTGCACGGCGACGACCTGCTGTTCGGGCCGGGAACCCGACGGGCACCGACGGATCGAGATACGATCGGCCGCGCCGGGGAATTGGGCCCTGGCATCGCGAACGCGTGCAAACTGCCTCACGCCGCGCTCGCGCATCTCTCAACTCGCAATTGGAGACGACATGCTTCTCTCTCTCGATTCCCGCCTGCTCCTCGCCACCGCGGTCCTCGGCATCACCGGCGTTGCGACCGCGCAGATCCCCAACGACGATTGCCCGGGCGCCATCCCGATCACGCTCGGAGCGAACGGCCCGTTCACCAATGTCGGCAGCACGACGTCGGCACCCGCGTTCTCGTGCGTCACCGGCGGCAACGACGTCTGGTTCCTCTACGTCGCCGAGTGCAACGGCCACAGCGTCAGCACGTGCGGGTCCGATTTCGACACCTGCATCGAGGTCTATGACGGATCGGGCGGCTGCACCGCGCTCACGTCGGTGGCCTGCAACGACGACGACTGCTTCCGGCAGTCGACCGCGGCGTGGACGGCGACGCCCGGAACGCTGTACTACGTCCGAGTCGGCGGCTGGGACGACGGCACGACCGGCGGCGACACCGGCAACTTCAACATCACGCTCACCTGCGATCTCGGGATCCAGATGGTCGCGTCGGCTGATGCCGCACTGCCCGCAGCCAGCCTGTCGGCGAACGACACGTCGTTCGTTGCCGGTGAGTTCCTGAGTTGGAACTACAGCGACCCGAACAGCACCTACACCGGTCAGTTCGCCACGACGGTGCTCAACTGGGGTCCCGCACCGATCGGCAACACGGCGACGATTCCCGGGCTGTTCCAGCTCTGGGCCGGCTCGACTCCCGCGGGCGTCGACATCCTGCTGCCACCGAACACGGTCGGTGGACCGGATCAGACGTTCCAGTTCCCCGCCGCATTCCTGATCCACGGGCTCTCGATGCGGCTGCAGGGCCTCGTGCTCGACACGGTCAACAACCCGGGCGTGTTCCCCGTCGTCTGCACGAGCAACACGGTCGAGTTGTTCGGCGTGGCCTGTCCGCACTTCGAGGACTTCGATGGCCTCGCGCAGGGCGTCGGGTCGTACCCGACGGGCTGGAGCAACGGCGGCGGCCAGCAGGAGTGGCGGGTCGACGCCAACGGCACGGGCTCGTTCGGCACCGGACCGGCCGCCGCGTTCAGCGCCGGGAACTACATGTACTGCGAGGCCAGCTCGCCCGCGACGTTCGGCACGACGTTCGTCATGAACACGGCCACCTACCCGAGCGCCGGCCTGACCGAGGTCGCGTTCCAGCTCAGCCGCAACGGCGAGAACATCGGAACGCTCGAGGTCTACATGGGCGACGGACTCGGCACGTTCCCGACGCTGCTCGGTTCGTTCTCGGGCCCGGCCGTGTCGGACCCGGACTACTGGACGCCGGTCAGCCTGCCGCTCGGCGGCGGCCTGCCGGCGAACGTCCAGTTCCAGCTCTTCTATACGAACGGCACCGCGGGCTCGCAGTTCTTCTACGGCGACCTCGCCATCGACGACTTCTGCGTGCGCTGAGCCCCGCTGCGCGATGCGCGGCGACGCCTCGCGCGGCGCCGTGCTACACTCCGGGCGCTGTCTATGACGACGCTCCACGCTGTCGCTGTCGCTGCCTCGCTCTGAGCGAGGCCCCCTGAGTTTCCGGTTCGAAGATTCCGGTCGGCGCCAGCGGTCCGTACCGCCCCAACGATGATTCCTGGGGCGCGGTCGTTCGCGGTGCCGGCCAGGTCCGCGGTGGCGACATCGGTCGCCCCGCCCGACAGGCACACGAGCGATGGACAGCAACGACAAAGAGAGAACACGACAACGATTCCGCCGGCAGATCCGGCATCTCGAGAGCTACGACGAGCAGAAGCAGCGCAAGGCGCGGCGCCACCAGCGCGGGCGCTGGCGGGACGATGACGCCGGCTCCGGCCGTGACGTCAGCGACGACGACGGCAGCGCGGCCGACTTCCAGAAGATGCACCGGCGGCCGCCGGGCAGTTCCGGCGCGCACCGCCAGCGCCGTTCGACCGCGGAGTTCCGGCCGAACAGCGCCGAGTTCGAGGCCACGATCGTATGGCTCGGGCAGGGCCGCGCCCGGTTCCTGACCGACGACCCGGCCGACCAAGAAGTGACGGCGTTGCTCGACCACGACCTCGCGCAGGAACAACGCAGCGCGGTCGCGGTCGGAGATCGCGTCACGGTGCACGAACGGAACGGCGCCGACCCGCTCGTCGTGGCCGTGCAGCCGCGCCGCAGCGAGCTCGCCCGCCGGGACGGCGGCGCCGACGATCGCCGGCACGTGCTCGCGGCCAACGTCGACGACGTCGTGCTCGTGCTCTCGGCCGAGCGCCCGCGCACGGGTCTCGTCGATCGACTGCGGGCAGCGACGGCCGAGAGCGGCGCCGCGCTCGTGCTCTGCATCAACAAGTGTGATCTGCCGCACGACCGCGCCGAGCTGGATCGGGCGCTCGAACCCTTCGTGGCGTCCGGGCTGCCCGTGTTGTTCACGTCGGCCCAGCAGGGCTTCGGCGTCGAGGAGCTGCGCGCCCGACTCGGCGGCCGCACCGCCGCGTTCGTCGGCCACAGCGGTGTGGGTAAGTCGACGCTGCTCAATCGCCTCGATCCGCAGCCCGACCGTCGCACGGGCGACGTTCGGGCGAGCGACCGCCGCGGCCGCCACACGACCACGAGTTCACAACTCAGGCGCCTGGCAGACGGCACGCAGCTGATCGACACGCCCGGAGTGCGGATGTTCGGACTCGTCGCCGCGGCCGACGGCATCGCCGCCGCGTTCCCGGAGATCGTCGAACTCGGTGCGGGTTGCCGCTTCCGCGACTGTCGCCACGAACACGAGCCCGGCTGCGCCGTCCGCGCCGCCGTCGACGCGGAGGAGCTCGACGCCGCGCGCTACGCCGCCTACTGCAAGCTGGTCGCCGAAGACCGCGCGCAGTAGGCTGCGCGCCGTGAGCGAGTCCGGCCACCCGACCGTCAGCGTGCGCGCCGCCGACGTCCGCGCCGGCGACCGGCGCGCGCTCGCGCGCGCGATCACGCTGATCGAGAGCCGGCGGGAACGCGACGCCGATGCCGCGGACGCGCTGCTCCTCGAGCTGTTGCCGCACGCCGGCAACGCGCTGCGGATCGGAATCACGGGCGCGCCCGGGGTCGGCAAGAGCACGCTCATCGAGACGCTCGGCGTGCAGCTGTGCGATCGCGGCCACAAGGTCGCGGTGCTCGCCGTGGACCCGAGTTCGTCGGTGTCGGGCGGCAGCATTCTCGGCGACAAGACGCGCATGACCGCGCTGTCGCAGCACGCGAACGCGTTCATCCGGCCGTCGCCGGGTGGCGAAACGCCCGGCGGTGTCGCGTCCCGCACGCGCGAGGCGATGCTGCTGTGCGAGGCCGCCGGCTTCGACGTCGTGTTCGTGGAGACGATCGGCACCGGCCAGTCGGAGACCGCCGTGCACGGCATGGTCGACTTCTTCCTGCTGCTCCTCTCGCCCGCCGCCGGCGACGAACTGCAGGGCATCAAGCGCGGCGTCATGGAGCTCGCGGACGGCGTGCTCGTGCACAAGGCCGACGGCGATCTCGCGCCCGCGGCGGACCGCGCGGCGCAGCAGTGCCTGCTGGCGATGCGCGTGCTCCATCCCGGCGATGCGACGCCGCCTCCGGTGCACGTCGCCTCGTCCGTGACGGGCACCGGCATCCTCGAGGCGTGGGACGCGATCCGCGCGCGGCTCGAGGCGGCCAGGACGAGCGGTCAGCTCGACGAACGTCGGCGCCAGCAGGCCGGCCAGTGGCTCGACACCGTCGTGCGCGAACGCCTGCTCGCCTCGTTCCTCGCCGACCCCGCCGCCGCGGCCGCGCTCCGAGCAGCGCGCGACCGGGTGATCGCCGGGACGGCGCTGCCGAGCCGTGAAGCCCGGCGCCTGGTGGACGACCGGGACGGGGATCCGCGTGGCGACCGGCATGGGGACCAGAGCAGGAAGCCGTGACGACGCCTCTGCACCGCCCGGCCCGGGTCGACGACTTCGACGCGATCGCGCAGATCACCAACCACTACATCCGCACGACGTCGATCCACTTCGGCTACGACGACGTCTCGGGCGACGAGCTGCGCGAATTCTGGCGGACACACGAGGATCGCTTCCCCTGGCTCGTCGCCGAGCTCGACGCCGCCGTGATCGGCTACGCCAAGGCCGGCACGTTCCGCGCGCGGCAGGCCTACGACTGGATCGTCGAGAGCGGCATCTACTTCACACCCGAGCACTGCGGCCGGGGCTACGGCGCGCCGCTGTACCGGCGCCTCCTCGACGTCTTGCGGGAGCAGGGCTTCCACACCGTCATCGGCGGCGCGACCATGCCCAACCCCGGCTCCACTCGCCTGCACGAGAAGCTCGGCTTCGTGCACCGCGGCACGGTGAAGGAAGCCGGCTTCAAACACGGCGCCTGGCACGACGTCGCGTTCTGGCAGTATCACCTGCAGCCGGTCGGCAGCGACGCGCGGCCGCTCGGCACGCCGGCCGCGGCCTGGGCCGCGGTCAACGGGGACTGACTAGCGACCGCCGGCGTCCTCGAACGCTTCGTGACGTTCGTAGGTCTTGCCGCGCCCGAAGTTCTCGACCCAGTTGCGGCCATCGACACCGATCCCCATCTCACGATGGTCGGGGTGCAGCAGGTTGCGGTGATGACCGCTCGAGCCGAGCCACGAGTTGTGCGCCCCCATCGCCGAACCGTTGAGCGCGATGTTCTCGCTCACGCCGTAGCTGTAGCCCGCGAGCTTCATGCGATCGAACGGCGTGCGCCGCTCCGGCGTCGGCGACATGTGGGCGAAGTAGCCGAGCCGTGACATCTCTTCGGCGTGCCCCTGCGCCGCGGCGCAGACCTTCGGCGCGACCGCGAGCGGCCGGTGCCGGTACATCAGCCGGTAATCGTTCGTGATCCGCAACAGCTCTCGAACGCTCGACGACAGGTCACGGCCAACGGCCTTGTTGTATTCCTCGATGCGCTGCCATAGCAGCAGCTCGTCGCGCTCCTCGGGTGTCCTGCAGTACTCGGCGATCGTGATGTTGCGCACCGCGGGCACGGCGCGCGCCCAACCGATGCTCGCGATCTGCCGCGCGTCGAACGCGCCGACCCGCTGCAGCACCCGCGTGTCCCACTCGATGCGCTCGAGCGCGGTGCGCAGCGAACGCGGCACGCGCACGCTGAAGCGCCGGTCGAGCCAAAGCGCCCGCAGCGCACCGATGCGGCGGTTGACCTCGGCCTGCACGCGCACGTACTCCGCGTGGCGTTCGCCGCTGACCGCCGGCGGCTTGTAGGGGTAGAAGTACTTCTCCTCGTCGTAGATCAGCTCCTTGGCGTGGATGCGCGCGCGATCGAGCGCCTCGCGCTGCTCTTCCAGCGTCTGGATCTGCTTCCGCAGCGGGCTGCCCTCGAGCTTGTCGATCTGCTTCGCCAGGTCGCGCTGGAACGCGACGCCGATCGCGGCGAGGTGCTCGGGCCCCTCCCGCAACAACTCGTCGACGAACTCGCGTCGCGCGTCCGCGTCGCGCTTGCGAAACACACCATCGATCCGCGACGCGATCTTGTCGGCGGCCTTCTCGACCTCGATCGCATGAACGGCAACGAACTGGCTGCCGCGGAGCTCGTAGCCGGAGCCCGGCGCGTCACCGCGACCGCGCGCGAGCACCTCCGCGACCGCGTCCTGCCGGGCAGGATCGGCGCGCACGTCGGCGACCAGCAGCTGCTCCGCTGCCGCCGCATCACCCGCGGCGTAGAGCAACGACGCGGCCCCGGCGGCGGCGGCGCCAGCGGGCGCGACCCCTTTGGCGAGCGCCGCGATCCCCGCAGGTCCGAGTTCCGGCCACTGCACGACCCGCTGCCCGGCCCGCAGGCTGTCGTCGGTGGCGCCGTCGAGCTGCAGCTCGCCACCGTCGTGGAGTTCGACCGCGAAGGACTTGCCCCCGTCGAGCGCCTGTCGAACGGCCGCATGGAACGCGGCGCGCTGCTCGGCCTCGCGCGCGCGGGCCGCGAGTCGTCCGGCGTAGTCGGGATCGCGGTCCTCGACGCCCGCGATCGTGCTGCGCAGCAGCGTCGCCGCGCGCGCAAAGGCGCCCGCGGCTTCGGCGTCTCGGATGCGATCGAGCTGATCACGCAGCTGGCTGATGGACACGGCGTCGCCGGTGCCGGGCCCGGGTGTCGGCGTCGGCATCGGCAAGGCCGGAGTCGCGGCACTGCCCGCGTTCTTCGGCCCGCGGGCCACCGGCGTTCCCGACCGCTGTTCCTCGCGCGCCGCGGACTCGAGCCGCGCGAGCGTCTCACCGAGCACATGGAACCGCGCACC
This sequence comes from Planctomycetota bacterium, assembly GCA_965228735.1. GTDB lineage: Bacteria > Planctomycetota > UBA1135 > UBA1135 > UBA2386 > JAGQRA01. The sequence continues at coordinate 5,965,290 of OZ245838.1, read as the reverse complement.
GGCCGGGAAGCGATGCTGTGCGAGCGCCAGCTTGGTGATCGCGGCGCTCGAGTCACCGGCCTGGGCAGCGGACTCGGCGCCCGCAACGAGCGCCTGCATCGCCGTGAGCGCGGCAGCCTCGATGGCTTCGAAACGGCGCCGCAGGGTGTCCACGACGACCGCGTCGGTCGAAGCGCCCATCTGGGAACGCAGCAGTTCGAGCGCCTGCACGTAGAGCCCTTGTTCGACGAGACGGTCCGCATCAGCGACGACTGCGGCCGCCTCGACGTCGGGCCGTTGCGGCGCGGGCTCCGCCGTCGCATTGCCGCCGTCGCTCGCGCCCGCGGAGTCATCGACCTGGGGGCCAGCCGCGACCGGCACCGGGGCAGCCGAACGCGTCGCCAGAGTTTCCCGCAATCGTGAGCGCAACAGTCGCGCCGCGATGCGCTCGTGATCCTCGCCGCTCGTCTCGATGCGCTGCAGTCGCCGTACCCACGCGGCGTAGGTGCCGCTCGTCGGATCGAGCACCTGCCGTTCGAGCTTGGCTTCCGCGGTCGCGATCGCCTCGACCTTCGCGGCCTCGGCCTCGAGTTGATCGAGTCGGCCGTCGGTCTCGCCCTGCCACCGCTCGCGCAGGATGCCGACGTAGCGCCGCGCGTGCGCGATGTCGCCCTTGTCGCGCGCGAGCACGATCACGGAGAGTTCGCCGTCGATCTCGTCCGCGGCGCTGCTGCTCAGAACCCCGAGCAGAGCCACGAGCACGATCGCCGCGCCGATGGCGATGAACGGCAGCTTCGAGCGGTTCGGCGGCGCCGCCTGCCGCCGCCGGCCGGCGCTGCGCCGCGGGCCATCGAGCACGTCGTCGGGCGCCGCGGCCCGCGCAACCGATCGGCCGACCACCGCGACCGCGCGGCCGACCTCGAGCCGGTCGCCGAGCTCGAGCCGCACGGCTTCGTCGCCGGCATCGGCGATCGCCTCACCATTGAGTTTGATCGGCGCCAACGGGGTCAACAGCACGCCACCGCTGCTCGAATCGAAGCGGACGTGCGCGGGCTCGACCCCCGCCTCACCGAGCCGGATGTCGGACGCCTCGTCGGAGCCGAGAATGGCCTTCCCCGAGGGCAGCGGAAAGAGCAGGGTCTGACCCTGGTCCAGAATCTGCAAAGTGAACATGCGGGCTGCAAAGGCCGGGCTGAGGCTGCCGGACCGGCAAGTGATGCTAGCCGCCCCCCCGGGTCAGCACCACGCGCCAGCGTTCAGGAACTGTGGGCCGGATCCCCGGTGGGGCGATCCGGCCGGCGGCGGTCGATCAGGACGACGCTGCGGAGCAGCGCGCCGAGGCGTGGCGCCGCCAGATCGATGCGATACGCCCCGCCGTCCGTTCTCGGTACGGCACGAAGTCGGTCGCGAAGCTCGCGCGACGGAGCCGTGTCACGGGCGCATCGCGCAGCAGGGCCGCGAGACGCTCGAACTCGCGTTCGGTCTGATTCGCGACGACGAGCAGTCCGCCGGGCCGCACGGCGGCGACGGCGCGATCGAGCACGGCGCGCGGCCGCAGGTGGCTCAGCGGCGAACCCCACTGCAGCAGGGAGAACGCGCTCAGGAAGGGGTACAGCATCGTGACGACGTCCTGCGGCGGCAGCGCGCCCGGCGACAAGCGCGCGAAGTCGGCCACTTCGAACGTGACGCCGGGTCCCGCGAGGTCGGCATGCGCCCGCGCGTGATCCGCGCGCGAATGGCCGTCGCGGTAGACGCCGTAGCCGTCGATCTCGATGCCCCGCAGTCGGACCGCCGCACCTTCAGCGAGGTGCGTCAACCAGCGCGCGAGTCCGGGCGCGTACTGGAAGGCGCCGCACCCGACGTCGGTCGCACGCAGCTCTGCATCGGCAACCGGCAACCCGAGATCGCCGGCGAGCCGCAGCAGCCCATCGAGCAACGCAGCGTTCTCGAGCCGGGCGACGACCGGCAGCGGACGCACCGCCGCAAGGTCGTGCTCCGCGTCGAGCCGGGTGACGCGCGCCCGCAGTGGTGCGCGTTCTGCGGCCGGCAGCCAGTCGAACGCATCATCCCAGGGCGCCGCCGACGGCTGCTCCGCGGGGGGCGCGCCGCGCTGCCAGCGGATGCGGGAGCGCACCGCGAACGACAGCTCGTTCATCGGCGCGCGCAGCAGCGCGAGGGACTGGCGCCAGAGGGAGGGCACACCCTCCCATCGGCAACCATCACCTCACAGCACGAGCATCAGTTGCCCGTGGCGACCTCGAGGCCGTTCGACGACAGGCCGCCGAGCGGGGTCGACGCGCTCACCGGGTCGAACACGGCGGCCTGCACCTGCAGCGTCGCGACGATGTTCGGGATCGGGAACGGCAAGGCGACGCTGGTCGCGCCGTTCGGGAAGAACAGCACGGCGGCGAGCTGGTCGTTGTACTGGAAGCACCCGGGCATGCCGAACGACGTCAGATCGATGCCGGGCTGGATCCGGGTGATCCCGTAGAGCAGACCACCGACCGGCGCCGTCGCCGTGATGTTGCCGACGACGAAGTTCGGAGTGGTGTTGATCTGCGGCGATGCGTCGATGTCGAGCGTCAGCGGGAACGTGTCCGCGGCCCCCACCGTGAGCTGCGTCTGGCCCGTCGCGACCGGCGTGAGGTCCATGCTGCCCGGATCGCCGGCGCCGTTCCCCGGCGTGTAGCCGACGATGTAGCCGTCGCCATTGAGCCAGGTGCTCACGCTGACGTTGTCCATCGATTCGAACACCAGGTGCCAGAAGCCGGAGTTGGTGTCGAACTGCCACTGGAACGTGCTCGTGGTCGTGCCGGCGGACGTCCCGACGTAGCTGACGACGTTGAGCCACGTGATGTAGACGATGCCGTTGACCTCTTCGTAGAACACGTCGCCATTGGCGCCACCCGTCGGGATGAAGTCGTGCCACATGAGCCAGACGGGTCCCTGCCAGGTGAGCGCGGTCGCCGGGTCCGGCTGATACGACGCGGCGTTGTTGAACGGGCCGACGAAGCCGTTGGAGCAGACCTCGAGCACGTTCGTCTGGCCGCCCGGATAGACGAACGGCTGGGTCAGGTTGATCGGCGCAACGGCGTCGTCCGCGAGACCCATGTTGGTCGCCGACGGCGACGGCGCGAGGTACTGCGCGAGCCCGGTCGTCACGATGTAGCCGACGCCCGTCGGGATCCCGGAGAACGACTGGTTGGACAGATCGAACGTCGTCGACGGCAGGAAGTACTCGTAGTACGTGCTGAACTGGGAGACACAGCCCGAGCCATAGGCCTCGCTGCTGGCACAACCCGAGATCGGCGACACGACGTAGCCGCCGGCGCCATCCGGGGTCCACAGCATCGTGTGGTCCGAAACGGCGAAGCCGCTGCTGCCGTCTTCGTGCAACGTCGCGTTGCCCGTCGTCGCGATCGGCAGCGCCGAGAACGTGACCGGGTTGGCGAGGGCGCCGTTCCCCGGGCTCGCACCGAGGACCCAGGCGTTGCCGCCGTTCACGACGTCCGCGGCGTGGTAGAACTGCATCGCGCCGCCCTCGATGAAGACGACCTGGGCGGTGATCGGCGTCGACGTGCCGTACTGATAGACCCCGTCCCACGTGACGGCGAAGTATGCGGGCGTCGACGGCGTCGCCGCGACGGCGTTGTAGTAGACCTGGCCGCTACCGGCAGCCGTCGGGTTGAGATCGCGCCAGATCGGGCAGACGCGCGGATCCGGATCGCCGAGGAGCTCCGTGACGGTCGGCGTGTAGTCCGCGGCGGCGGGCACCACCGTGCCGAACACGACGTAGCCGTTCGAGCAGACCTGCACATCGGTGTAGGTCACACCGCCGTAGTCGAACGAGAATCCGAGCGGCAGCGCGGCGGAGAACGCATCGTCGGCCAGCGAGAGCTGGGTGCCGAGGCTGGAGACGACGCAGGGAACCTGAGCGAACGCGGACACGGTCAGCGTGCTCAGAACGAGCGGGAGAGCAAGTCGAAGCATGGGTCGGGCGCCCTGGGAGCGGCGCAGTTGCAGGAGACGAGGGCGACGCGGGGAATCCGAGGGCACGGAGCGTCGCGGGACTCGACGCATGATAGACGAGCGGAAGGCCCCAGCAGGATCCCCGATTTCGCGGCGCGACCTGAGCTTTGCGCCCGACCGGCCACCCGGCCACGGACCACCGGGTCGCGCCCCTGGGCCGGTCGAGCGGCGACAGCGGGCCCACGCCTCGGTAGGTTGCCGAACGTGAAGCGCAGCGCCCTCCCGACCAGCCGCAACCTCGCCCGGGTCATATACCTCGCGATCGGGACGGTGCTGCTCGGGACCGGCATCGCGGGATTCTGGCCGTGGATCTCGGACGACGCGTTCATTTCGCTGCGTTACGCCGAGCGCCTGGCCCGCGGCGACGGGCTGACGTGGAACGATGGCGAAGCCGTCGAGGGCTACTCGAACCTGCTGTGGATCCTGCTCACGGTCCTCTGCCGGCCGTTCGGCCTCGACTGGGTGGCAATCGTGCGCGGACTCGGAATCGCGGCGACCTTCGCGACCGTCGCGGTGCTCGCGTTCACGAGTTGGCCGCTGGCCGACGTAGAACGGCATCGGCGCTGCGAGCTCGCCCCGGGCGCGATGGCGCTCGTCGTCGCGGCGCTGGCGCCCATCGCGCTCTGGGCGATCGGCGGCCTCGAAATGCCGCTGGCGTTGCTGCTCACGACCGTCGGGTTCGCGGGCACCGGGCGCGTGCTCTGGAACCGCGACGGCCCCGAATCCCCGCGCCACGCGGCGTGGCTCGCGGGGATCGCGTTCGCGCTGCTCGCCTGGACCCGGCCCGACGGCCCGCTCGCGGGTGTCCTCGCCGCGCTGACCGTCGCGATGTTCGTGCGCCGCGATCGCTGGCGCACGAGCGCGGTCATCGGGCTGCCCGTCGCGTTCGCGGTGCTGGCGCAGCTGGCGTTTCGCCTGCTCTATCACGGTGACTACGTGCCCAACACCGCCCACGCCAAGGTCGGCACCTCGGCCGCGAGCTTCGCGCTCGGCTGGGAGTATCTGAAGAGCTGTGAGAGCGTGCTGCGCGGCCTGCTGGTGCCGGCCGCGATCGGCGTCGTCGTGAGCCTCACGCACCGCCGCGCGCGTCCGTTCGCACTGCTCGTCCTCGGCTTCGTCGCGGTCTTCTCGGGCTACACCGCGAGTGTCGGCGGCGATCTGTTCCCGCTCTGTCGCCTCGTGCTGCCGACGTTCGGCCCGCTCGCGCTCGTCGCCGGACTCGGCTTCGCGCTGCTCGCGCAACGCGGCGTCGGTCAGGTTCTCGCGGCGATCGCGGCGGTGTTCGGCGTGGGCCTGGCGCTCGTCGATCGAACGCTCGATCCCGAAGATCCGTATCAGCAGATCTCCGACTGGGAGTGGCGCGGCGAACCGGTCGGGCGCTGGCTCGCGGCGGCGTTCGGCGACGACCGACCGTTGCTCGCGCTCGACGCGGCCGGCGGCGTGCCGTTCTACAGCGGGCTACGGTGCCTCGACATGCTCGGGCTCAACGACCGACACATCGCGCGGGCACCGCTGCCGGCCCCCGATCACGTGATCCCGGGGCACTCACGCGGCGACGGCGAGTATGTTCTCGATCGGGCGCCCGACCTCGTGCTCTTCGCGTCGCCGACCGGCGAACCATCGCCGCGCTGGCCCGGCGCGTGGCAGATGGAGCGGGACCCGCGCTTCCTGCGCGACTATCGCTGCGTCATCTGTCGCACGGGGCCGGTCGCGGTGCGCGGCGAGGGCGAACGCGACCTCGAGGTCACGCTGTGGGTCCGACTCGGAGGACGCGTCGGCCTGCGCGCGATCGGCAACTCGGGAGCCTTCGAGCTGCCGGGCTACCTGCTCGGCTGCCATCGGCAACCCGTGCCGTTCCACCGCTACGAACCGGACCCGCCACCGCCTACACCGGACCGCCTCGCGGCTGCCGCGGCGATGCTCGGCTGGGCCGAAGCGCAGCGCGCGGTCGGGGTCCGGCGGGCCAACGGCGCGGTAGCGGCCCGCTTCGATGCGACCGGCCGCTTCGTGGTCGAGGCCCTGCCGCTGCCGACGGACCGTGCGTTCGACATCGCGTTCGAACCCGCCGATGCCGCCGTGCGGCTCGAGTTGCGCCCGACGCGGGTGGCCGGCGGCGCTGGCATGGATCTCGTCGTGACCGTGCCGGAGGCCGCCGACCTGCCGGTGGTCGTGGACCGGATCCGGTTCGATCCGCGCTGATCCGACATTTTTTCCGACTCCGCGGTCGATCGTGGACCGGACCGTTCGTCAGGCGGGTGCAATCGGGCGGCCGAGCCCGTTCCATTACCCCTCGACAGCCCTCTCATCAGGAGACCGACCGATGACCAAGTTCATGCTGATTCTGCGCGCCGACGTCACGATGGACTACAGCAAGTTCACCCCCCAGGACTTCCAGGAGATCCTGCAGGCCTACAACGACTGGGGCGAGAAGATGACGAAGGAAGGCCGGCTGCAGCTCGGCAACAAGCTCACGGACCAGGGCGGCAAGGTCATGCAGCCGCATGACGGTGGCAAGGTCGAGATCAAGGACGGCCCGTACGTCGAGACCAAGGAGGTCGTCGGCGGCATCTACGTGCTCGAGGCCGACAGCTACGATCACGCGGCCCAGCTCTGCGAAGGCCACCCGAACTTCCGCTTCGGCAGCATCGAGATCCGCGAACTCGACTTCCTCGGCGGCCCGGAGGAGTAGGCCTTCGTGGCGGCCGACCTGCCCACGCTCGTCGACGACCTGTTTCGGCATCGCTACGGCCGGATGGTCGCGAGCCTCTGCCGCGTGCTCTCGCCGCGGCGGATCGAACTCGTCGAGGACGTGGTGCAGGAGGCGCTCGTGCGCGCGCTGCGGTCGTGGCCGGCGGAGGGTGTGCCGGACAACCCGGAGGCTTGGGTGTTCCGCGTCGCGCGCAATCTCGCGCTCGACAACCTGCGCCGCCAGAAGATCGCGGCGCGCGTCGAGAACGAGCTCGAAGCGTGGGCGGCGCAGGACCAGGGCCAGGACCCGGCCGCCGATCGCGAGCTCATCGCGGACGACACGCTGCGGATGCTGTTCCTCTGCAGCCATCCCGAGGTGCCGCCCGACGCGCGCGTGCCGCTCATCCTCAAGACGGTCTGCGGCTTTGGTGTGCCCGCGATCGCCGCGGCGCTGCTGCAGAAGGAGCCGACGATCGCGCAGCGCATCGTGCGCGCGAAGAACAAGCTGCAGCAGATCGACGCGGTGTTCGAGCTGCCACCCGAGGACGAGCTGCCGGCCCGTCTCGACCTCGTTCTGCAGGTGATCTATCTGATGTTCAACGAGGGCTACCGGGCACACCGCGGCAGCGAGCTCGTCGATCGCGGCCTCGTCGAGGAGGCGGTTCGCCTGGCCGCGCTGCTGCTCGAGCTGCCGGGCACGGCATTGCCGCGCACTCACGCGCTGCTCGCGCTCATGCTCTTCCTCGGCGCCCGACTGCCCGCCCGCACCGACGATGGCGAACTGCTGACGCTCGCCGAACAGGACCGCAGCCGCTGGCTCGGCAACTGGGTCACGCTCGGGTTCGAACACTTCCGGCAGTCGATCGGCGGCGACGTGATCACCTCGTATCACTGCGAAGCCGCGATCGCGTCCGTGCACGCGGCGACGCCCGACTTCGAGGCGACGGACTGGGCGCGCATCCTGACCGAATACGACCGCCTGCAGCAGCTCAACCCGTCACCGATCGTTCGTCTCAACCGCGCGGTCGCGATCGGCAAGGTCCACGGCAGCAGCGCCGCCCTCGCCGCGATCGAAGAACTGCGCACGGACAAGGCGCTGAAGAACTACTTCCTGCTCCCCGCGACGATCGCCCAACTGCACTGGCAGAACGGCGACCACGAAGCCGCCCGCGCCGCGCTCGAACACGCGCTCACGCTGCCTTCGTCCGAACCCGAACGGCGCCTCCTGCTGCGCCGCCTGGCCGCCTGCGAACGCCGCGACCCACCACCGAAGTGGTAGTGCCATGGCGGTACCGCCTGGCGGTACCGAACCCGCTTCAAATCCGCCACCCCGCCCCCAACCCAACCACGCCACCACCAGCAGTTCGTCGGCATCGGCGCGTGGCGGCTTCGAAACGGTTTCGGTACCGCCTTGCCGTCACGGTGTGATCACCGTCCAGCTCAGGCAGTTGCTGATCGCGGTGCCGTACGGCGCCGTCGGGTTCTGGAAGCACAGCGAGATGAACTGCGACGACCAGTCCGTGTTGCAGAAGGCGGGGTCGTAGGGGAAGTCGACGACGACCGTCGTCGAGCCGTTGCACGGGCCCGCGCCGTTGACCGGGAACGGCCCGGCGACGAGCGGCGGGGTCGCAGCGGAGAAGCCACCGAGCAGGATCGGCCCGCACAGCGGCGCGATCGTCGGGCCGATCGGGCGGCAGTGGCCGAAGCCGAGACCGAGCCAGGTCCACGAGTTGTCCTGCGCATCGTCGAGCGCGAACAGCAGGTTGGAGTTGCCGAGCACGGGCCCCGTCAGCAGCTGATGCCGCATCGGGCACGGCAGGCACGAGCCGTTGTTGCACGGCTGCCCCACGGGCCGCCCGGGGTTGGGTCGCAGCGCGAGACCGACGTAGGGATCGAGGTTGGTCGTCAGCAGCGGGCAGCAGCTGACCGGTCCCCAGAGGACGCTCATCGTCGAGGGATCGAACGTGTAGCGCGCGCGCAGCAGCCGCAGGCCGTCCGTGGCGTAGAGCGTGCGGCGGCACGAGTCGATCGCGAGGCCGCGGCAGGCACCGAACCCGGCCAGCCCGCAGTTCGGCAGCGGCGTGCGGATGAACGGCATGCAACTCGTCGGCTTGTGGATGATCGCGATCTCGTTGCCCCCCGTCGAGAAGTCGGTGTAGCTGACGAACACGAGGTCACGCGCCTCGTCCGCCGCGAGCCCGGAGGTCACCTGCGAGCCCTGGCGAGCGAGGCCCGTGCCGCACGTCGACGTGAGCTGCGGCGACTGGCAGCTGCCGTTCAGTGACAGCGTGTTGAGCACGCCGCGGCTATCGATGAGCAGCAGCTCGTTGCCGAGCTCGAGCACCTCGATGCCCGTCACGGTCGCGTTCCCGAGCACGGGCGGCAGGTAGGGTCCGCACTGGACCTGGCAACCGCGGGCCGAGACCCGCGCCAGCAGTGCGCCGTTGCTGACCCAGAACGCGCCGCTCGTCGCGTCGTAACCCGTGCCGCCGGACCACGGCTCCGACGTCGCCGGCAGGTTGGTGGTGCAGCCCGCATTGACCGGCGAACAATTGGCACCCTGGAAGCGCAGGGCCGACGTGCTGCGCGTGAGGCCGGCGAGCTGGTGTTCGAGCTGCGCCATGGCGGGCGCGGCGAGGAGCGAGACGAGCAGCGGCAGGGCAGCCGCGACGAACGATCGCGAACGCATGTGGAGATCTCCTGAGGTCTTCGGCAGATGCTGGCAGGGAGCGCGCCGGTGCCGGGTGATTGCCAGGTCCGCGCCGATCGCCGGAGCTTCCTCGGATCTCGACGGCGCTGGCCCGGACTGGTGTAGTTGGCTGTTCGATGAAGCATGAGGTGCGCAACATCCCGGCGGCCCCGCGACGGGTGCGGTCCGGTCCGATCCTCGCGCACCGCTGGCCGATGGCGGCACTCGGCCTGTTCCTCGCAGCCTTCGGCGGTCTGTTCTCGTGGATGCTGTTCCTCGCGTCGGGCGCGAAGCCGAGCGAAGAGGCCCGGCTCAACCGCGGCCCCAACGATTCGGCCGTCGGTGTGATCACCGAGATCGAGCCGATCGTCTTCAACGGCCCGGGCGGCAGTCGGTGGCACCGCGTGAAGTACACGTTCGAGTACGGCGGCAACGACCTCACGGGCTTCTCGCTCGTCCACGAGGGCACGGTGTCGCTCGGCCAGAACGTCGACCTCGAGGTCGTGCCGCACCCGCCGAACGCCAACCGCGTCGCCGGCGGCACGCTGCACTTCGACTTCGTGCTCCTGCGCCCGCAGTTCTGGTTCGGCATGACGGTCGTGCCCGGCCTGTTCCTGCTGTGCGGCTGGGTGGTCGGCGCGTTCCAGCTGCGCCGCGTGCTCGTGCACGGCGACGTGTCGACGGGCACCATCAGCAACGTCGAACCGATCCGCTGGATGCTGCCCGAGTCACTGCGCATCACCTACGAGTTCCGCGATCATCGCGCGGTGCTGCGACGCGGCCGGCACTGGATCCGCGCGCGCAGCACGATCGGCATGCAGGCGCAGCATCAGATGCACACGGGTTGGTTCGAGCCGCTGCCCGTGCTGCACGACCGGCAGCTGCCGCAGTGGAACCGCATGGTGCTCGCGCGCGACTTCCTGCCGCAAACGACGAGGACCGAAGACCTGGAGCAGATCGGATGATGGACCAGGACGCCGCCGAGCTGCTCGGCCCCGACGGGCCGATCGCGCGCCGCCTCGACGACTACGAGGTCCGGCCCCAGCAGCTCGAGCTCGCGGCCGCGGTGCAGGGCGCGTTCGAGGGCGGCCGCCACCTCGTGGCCGAAGCCGGCACCGGCACGGGCAAGTCGTTCGCCTACCTCGTGCCCGCGGCGATCCACGCGACGTCGCATCAGGGCCAGGGACCGATCGTCGTATCGACCCGGACGATCGCGCTGCAGGAGCAGCTCGAACGCAAGGACCTGCCGTTCCTGCACGCGGTGCTGCCGCTCGAGTGGTCGTCCGTCACGGCGATCGGGCGCAACAACTACCTCTGCCTGCGCCGGCAGGAGCTGGCCGGGCGGGAGAACGGGTTGTTCGACGAACCCGAGCGCCGGCAGCAGCTCGAACGCATCGTCGAATGGTCGACGACGACGCAGGACGGCACGCGGCTGGAGCTCGACCCGCCGCCCGCACCCGAGGTGTGGGAAGAGGTGCAGGCCGAGCACGGCAACTGTCTGCACCGCGCGTGCAAGCACTACGACCGCTGTCACTGGCAACGCGCGCGCCGGCGCATGCAGACCGCGCAGGTGCTGATCGTCAACCACGCGCTCTACTTCTCGGACCTCGCGCTGCGCATCGCGGGCGCGAGCTACCTGCCGCCGCATCGCGTGGTGATCTTCGACGAGGCCCATCACCTCGAACGCGTGGCGACCGAGAGTCTCGGGCTGCGGCTGTCCGCCCGCACGGTGCAGTGGCACCTGCGGCGGCTGCACAACAGACGCAGCGAACGCAGTCTGCTCGCGCGCTTCGGCTCCCCCGCGGCCAGGCTCTACTGGCAGGAGGCGTGGCAGATCAGCGAGGCGTTCTTCGCGGACCTCGGCACGCGGCTGTCGGGCCGCGATCGGGGTGGCGTCGCGTTGCACGGCGAGCCGATCGACGAACCGCTGAGCCACATCCTCGCGTCGCTCGCGACGGAGATCGCCGCGGCGTCCGGCCGCACCGACGAGGTCGAGCTGCGCATGGAGCTGCAGGCGCGCGCCAAGGGCATCGACTCGCTGTGCTCCGTCCTCCGCGCCTTGTGCCGGCCGGGCGAGGTCGAAACGCCGCTCGTGCGCTGGCTCGAACCGACGCGGCGCGGGGCGCAGCTGTGCGCCGCCCCCCTCGACGTGAGCGCGACGCTCGGGCAGCACCTGTTCGGCGGCGGAGCAACGAGTGTCTTGCTCAGCGCGACGGTCGGCAGCAACCCCGACGATCCCGAGTTCCGCTGGTTCCGCGAGAAGCTCGGCATCGGCGATGCGACGGCACTGCGACTCGACTCGCCGTTCGACTACGACCGCGCGGTCGAGCTCGTCGTCGAGGAGGCGATGCCGGACCCGACGCAGCAGGACCAGGCGTATCGGCGCGAGGTCGCGGAGCGCACGACGCGGCACGTGATCGACAACGGCGGCTCCGCACTCGTGCTGTGCACGTCGTGGGAGTTCGTGCGCGACCTCGCGCAGCGGCTGCGACCGGAGCTCGAATACCACGGCATCACGCTGCTCGTGCAGGGCGAGGCGCCGCTCGCGCGCCTGCTGCAGCAGAAGCGCGAGATCCCGGAGTCGGTGCTGCTCGGCACCGACAGCCTCTGGGAGGGCATCGATGTCCCTGGCGAGGCGCTGAGCCTGCTGGTGATCACGCGATTGCCGTTCCAGAACCCGGGTCACCCCCTGACCCAGGCCCGGCTCGCGGCCCTGCGGCAGCAGGGCAAGGACCCGTTCGCGTTCCACACCCTGCCCGAGGCGATCCTGAGGTTCCGCCAGGGCTTCGGTCGCCTCATCCGCAACGAACAGGACCGCGGCAAGGTCGTCGTCCTCGATCCGCGGGCCAGGACGAAGGCCTACGGGCGGCAGTTCTTGCAGGCCCTGCCGTTCTCCCACGACGCCGAGTGAGGGCGTGGCGGTACCGAACCCGCTTCGAATCCGCCACCCCGCCCCCCACGCAACCCGCTGTCCCCCCGGCGGCCTTCGCCCCCTGCCCGTGGCGGATTCGAAGCGGGTTCGGTAACGCCACGACAGTCTGGCTGGCGGAACGGCCACTAATGCATATCGCGATGATATCATCGCAATAGCACCGTAGACTTGGAGACCCGACGCCGATGACCGCCCAACCGAGAGAACCGTCCAAAGAGATCCCGTATCCCGACCCGCTGCCCGGCATCCCGATGCTGATCGCCGGCATCGTCCTCGCGCTGACCGTGTTCGGGATCCCCATCGCGCTGCTGTGCCTGATCGGGCTGACGCTGGTGAACCCCAACCAGTCCAAGGTCGCGGTGCTGTTCGGCAACTACAAGGGCACGCTGCGGCAGGCCGGCTTCTACTGGGTCAACCCGTTCACGATTCGGCGCGCGGTCTCGCTGCGCGCGCACAACTTCAACAGCGACAAGCTCAAGGTGAACGACCTGCGCGGCAACCCGATCGAGATCGGCGCGGTGGTCGTGTGGCGCGTTCGCGACACGGCCCAGGCGGCGTTCGATGTCGAAGACCACGAGAGCTACGTCGAGGTGCAGACCGAGTCGGCCGTGCGCCACCTCGCGTCGGTGCACCCCTACGACACGCCGAACGACGACGAGGTCTCGCTGCGCGGCAACAGCTCGACGATCAACGACGAACTGCTCGCCGAGCTCGAGCAGCGGCTGCAGATGGCGGGCATCGAGGTGCTCGAGGCGCGACTGAGTCACCTGGCCTACGCGCCGGAGATCGCGAGCGCGATGCTGCAGCGCCAGCAGGCGGAGGCAATCATCGACGCGCGGACGCGTATCGTCGAGGGCGCCACGAGCATGGTGCAGCAGGCGATCGACAACCTCGAGCAGGGCGACGTCGTCGAGCTCGACGAAGAGCGCAAGGCGCAGATGGTCAGCAACCTCCTCGTCGTGCTCTGCAGCGAACGCGGCACCCAACCCGTGATCAACGCGGGGACGATCTACGGCTAGGGCCGATGGCCGCCGACTCCGACCCCAAGAAGTTCCTCCTGCGCCTGCCGCCGAAGCTCTTCGCCGAGCTGCGGCGGTGGGCCGAGCAGGACATGCGGTCGATCAACGGCCAGATCGAGTTCTTGCTGCGCGACGCGGTGCGGCGGCGGGTCGGCAGTGCCGGCGACGCGGGGACCGGCAAGAAGAAGGCGCGGAAGAAGCGCGGCTGATCGAGCGGCCAATCGAGGAGACAGTCGAGCAGGGCCGGCGACCCGGGTCGCCGTTCAGCCGAACTGGTTCCAGAGCACGATCCCGAGCACGATCAGCAGCAGGACGAGGAGCACCCGGCTCGCGCGCTTGAGCAGGAAGTCGACCACGGTCGGACCGAGTTGATCGAGCAGCCAGACGGTCAGGAAGATGCGCGGGACGCGGCTCAGGATCGACGCCGCGAGGAACACCGGGAAGCTCACGTCGTCGTGACACACGCCCGCCATGACCGTGAAGATCTTGTAGGGCAGCGGCGTGAACCCGCCGAGCCACACCCACAGGAACGCCTGGTCGCCGTACCAGGCGCTGACCTTCTCGAACCACTCTGGCGTGAACCCCGGGATGTAGTCGAACGCGAACTCCCGCAGCCCGGCCTCCCACAGCCACAGCCCGAGGCCGTAGCCGAACATGCCGCCGACGACCGACGCCATCGCGCACCACGCGGCGAACACGTAGCGCTTGCGCGGATACATGAGGCACAGCGGCACGAACAGCACCTCGGGCAGGATGGGCGACACGCACGCATCGGCGAACGACAGCAGGCACATGAAGAAGAGCGCGTATTTGCTCTCCGCCATCTTCCGCCACCGCGGCCCGAGCTGCGGCGCGGCGCCTTCCGGCGATGGGCTGACTGGCTGCTCCGGCTGCGTCTCCACCATGCGTTCTCGGCGTACGGTACCCGGTACGTTCTGCCGGGCTAGCTCGGATCCCGGCAGTTTGCACCCGGTTCGGTACGCCGATCAGGCGCCGTACTTCTTGATCGCGGCGTCGAGTCTGGGCAGCACGGCCAGGATGTAGCCGGCCACGAGCGCGACGGCGATCGCGATCACCAGGAAGAACATCGCGGGCGCCATCGCGCCCTGCAACACGCCGAGGAAGCCGGAGAACTTGTTGCCGACCGCGGTCGCGAAGAACCAGCCGCCCATCGTCAGGCCGACGAATCGCTTCGGACTCAGCTTGGTCACCAGCGACAGCGCCATCGGCGACAGGAACAGCTCACCGACCGTAACGATCGCGTAGAAGCCCATCAGCCACAGGCCGCTGACCTTGATCGCGCCGTTGTCGGACAGGAAGCCCGCGCCGGCCATGAACAACGCGGCCAGGGCGGTGATCACCATGCCGGCGAGAATCTTGCGGGCGGTGCTGAAGTCGATCTTCTTCCGCAGGGTCCAGGCGAAGAAGAGCATGACGAGCGGGGTGAACGCGACTACGAAGAACGCGTTCCACGACTGGTAGAGCTCGGGATTGGCGGCACGCAGATAGGTCCCCGCCTCGTCGACGACCGGCGGGTCGCCCGCATACATCGAGTCGAACTTCTCCTGGGTGATCAGGTACGTCGCGAACTCGGTGTCGCCCGCGCTCCGAACGAACGCGACCTCCTGAGTCGGCTCGGCACCATCGTCGACCGTGACCGAGATCTGGGGCAGGCCGTGGGAGTCAGTGGTCTCTTCGATCGTGACCTTGTCGAAGATCTCGACCGCGTATTTGGCCCACTCCTCCTGCTGTTCGCTCTTGTCGCCCGCGATCGGGATCGACTCGACACGCACGTCGTTCGGCAGCTTCTCGGCAATCGCGGCCAGGTTGGCCGCATCCATCTTCTTCTGACCGAACATGCGAGTCTGTTCGACCGTGCCGATCGGCAGCATCGTGGACTTCTGTGGTCGCGGCACGTCGGCCGCAGCGTTGTCGTAGTAGCCGGGGAACGCCGGCCCGGCAAACACGGGCTTGCCCTTGATCCAGATCGAATCGGAGACGAGCACGATCGGATCCGGCTCGCCGAGATGGCGCGCCGTGTTGTCGTTGGCCCAAGTCGTCATCGCGCTGCCGTTGAGGTGCAACACCATGAAGAACGTGCCACCCGCGATGTAGATCGGGATCAGCGCCTTCAGCCCGGGCTTCTCTTCCTCCGCGGCCTTCCGCGACAGCGTGCCGAAGAAGAACAGGATCGGAATCGCACCGATCAGGAAGCCGAAGTCGGTCGGCCGGACCAGCTTCGTCGCGGCCGCCGGCAGCAGGTACTCGGCCACCCACCAGCCGGCGACGCCGAGCCCGAGGGCCGGGCCGAGGATCTTGATGATGATCTCGGAGAACGGCGTATCTCCAGGCTTGTTACCCGGCTCGATGTCGGCCTTCTCGAGCACCTTCCAGCTGCTGAGCAGGATCACGACGCTGAGCAACATGCCGACGCCGGCCGCGAAGAACACCGCCTCCCAGAAGTAGGCATTGCGCATGATCGCCGCGAGGAAGTTCGCGATGAACGCGCCGATGTTGATCCCCATGTAGAAGATGTTGAAGCCGGCGTCGCGCTTCGGATCCCCAGCGCTGTAGAGGTTGCCAACCATCGCGGAGATGTTCGGCTTGAAGAACCCGTTGCCGCAGCACAGCAGGATCAGCCCGACCGGGAACGACCAGCTCTGTCCGGTCGAGAGCAGGAAGAACCCCGTGGCGAACAGGATGCCGCCGATCAGCACCGACTTCCGATACCCCAGCAACCGGTCCGCGATCAGGCCGCCGAGGTACGGCGTGAAGTAGACGAACGCGAGGTAGAGACCGTAGATCTCGTTGCCCTCCGCTTTCGACCACGCCAGACCGCCGTCTTCGGTATCGGTCGCGTAGAGCAGCAGCACCCCGACCATCGTGTAGAACGCGAGGCGTTCCCACATCTCGATGAAGAAGAGGCGGAAGAGTCCTTTGGGGTGGCCGGTGAACATGGGAGAGCTCAGAGGGGTGTGCGGAGTGGTGGCTACCGCCGCGGTTTGCGCCGCGGCCTACTTGATGCCGTGCATCAGCTTGTTGATCGGCTTGCTGAGGATCAGCAGCAGCACGCCGGCACCGCAGGCCATGTAGAGGATCGGCGTGTAGGCGTCGACGTAACCCGACAGCGGCGCGCCCTCGCCCTCGACCGCGGTCTCACCGGCGAGCGCCGAGAAGATGCCGGCGACGTAGTTGCCCATCGAGATCGACAGGAACCACGCCCCCATGACGATGCCCGTCATGTGGGCCGGCGCGAGCTTGGTCACCATCGACAGGCCGACCGGTGAGATGCAGAGCTCACCCGTCGTGTGCAGCAGGTAGACCAGGAACAGCGACAGGAACATGATCGTCGAGAGCGACTCGCTCATGTTGATCGCGAGCAGGACCACGCCGAAGCCGAGGCCGACCTGCACGAGGCCGAGACCGAACTTGGCGGGGATCGACGGATTCATCTTGCGCTTGTCGAGCCAGACCCAGAGCCACGCGAACACCGGCGCGAACAGCACGATGTAGATCGGGTTGACCGACTGGAAGAACTCGAACTGGAACCAGCCGCCGTCACCGCGGTTGCCGACGTGGTCCTGCGCGAAGAAGTTCAGTGAGTTGCCAGCCTGCTCGAAGCACGCCCAGAACAGCGCATTGACGAACAGCAGGATGATCAGCGCGAAGATGCGCTGCAGCACGACCGAGCCGAGTTTGGCTCCGGTGTAGATCAGGTAGATGATGATCGCACCCGCGAGGCCGAGCAGGATGTAGCCCGCGACTTCCTGGTTGCTGAGCAGCAGGTAGATCACCGGCACGAGCACTGCGCAACCGACCAGCGTGCCGACGAACGGCATCGGGCCTTCCTTGCCCTCGGGCGTGCCGCCCTTGCCCTGCAGCAGGCCGCCACCGAGCGTGAACGTGATGATGCCGAGCAGCATGCCGGCGCCCGCCATCGCGAAGCCCCAGCGATAGTCCGGCGTGACGGCGCCATCGGCGCCCACCGTTCCCATCATGGTGGACACCCAGGCGCACACGATCGGCGCCGCGAGCGCGCCGATGTTGATGCCCATGTAGAAGATCGTGAAGCCCGAGTCGCGGCGCGGGTCCCCTTCTTCGTAGAGCTTGCCGACCAGCGAACTGATGTTGGGTTTGAACAGCCCGTTGCCGACGACGATGCCGGCGAGCCCGAACAGGAACGCGGACTCCGTCGGGATCATCAGCGCGAACTCGCCCGCGGCCATGATGACGCCGCCGAGGATGATCGACCGCCGGTAGCCGAGCACCCGGTCCGCCACGTGGCCGCCGAAGATGCCCGTCGCGTACACGAGCGCCGTGAACGCGCCGTACGACAACGACGCCTCGTCCTGCGGCTTGTCGAATTGCTGCACGACGTAGAGCGCCAGCAGCGCGCGCATGCCGTAGTAGCAGAAGCGCTCCCACAGCTCGGCGAAGAACATCATGTACAGGCCGGGCGGATGGCCCTGCCGGACCGGGACGGACGAGTCGGTCAAGTTCTTGCTCCTGACGAAATTCGGGTCGAAGAGGGGCGCCTGACACTACCCACGGCTGAGCTACGAGGCACCTCCATTCGGCGGAAGTGTCCTCCCCGCAGGGCGTACCACGGCAAAGTCACCGTCAGGCGCAAACGGCGTGCCCGGCGGACTCTTCCGGCGCGTTCGAAGCTTGCCTCGACGCGGGCGCCCGGCGATCCTCCTCGCCCATGGGCCGCCAGTGGTTGCAGAAGAACAAAGAGATCACCGCCAACAAGAAGGCGAAGATCACGAGCAAGCTCGTTCGCGAGATCACCGTCGCCGCGAAGATGGGCGCCGCGGATCCGGACATGAACCCGCGGCTCGCGATGGCGATCGAGGCCGCGCGCAAGCAGTCCGTGAGCAACGACGTGATCAAGCGCGCGGTCAACAAGGGTGCCGGCACCGGCAGCGACGCCGTCGACTTCGAGATGATCGCCTACGAGGGCATGGCGCCGCACAACGTGCCGATCATCGTCGAGTGCATGACCGACAACCGGAACCGCACCGGCAGTGACATCAAGGCGCTGTGGAAGGGCGGTCAGTTCGGCAGCAAGGTCAACTTCCTGTTCGATCACTGCGGCATCATCGAGGCGACCCACGAGGAGACCGGCAAGGACCTCGAAGAGGTCGCGATCGAGGCCGGCGCGCAGAACGTCGAGCCGCTCGAGAGCGCGACCGAGGAGCAGAGCGGCGGCCGCTTCTTCAGCGACATCCCCGACCTCTACACGGTCGCCGACGCCCTGCGCGCGGCGGGCTGGGACGTCGCCTCGGCCGAGCTCGGCTACGTCGCGAAGGACCCGATCGAACTCGATGATGCGGCCAGCACCGAAGTCGCCGACTTCCTCGAGAAGATCGACGACCACGACGACGTGCAGAAGATCCACGCCGGCCTGAAGTAGGCCCGTACGGAACCTGGTTCATGCTGCCGGCCGCCGAAACGCCGCCCGCGCGGCAACGGGCTCGCGGCCGGCAGCATGAACCAGGTTCCGTACGGGCTTACTTCAGTTCGCGCACGGCCAGCGGGACCTTGGCGTCGATGGCGCTCTGCACCGCGACCCATAGCCCCGCGTAGCCGCGCCGTGCCGCGTCGAGCAGGTCGCCGCTCGGCTCCGCGGGCAGGCTCTGCCAGCGCGCGACCTCGGTCGCATCGGCCGCGAACGTGCGTTCGTTGAGCCACTTGAGCTGGTCACTGAGCACGCGCGTGCTGCCGATCTCCGCGCTGTCGCCGTCGGGCATCGGCACGCGGAACGTCACGGGGAAGTCGCCGGGCAGCCAGCAGCTGCACGCGAGGATCTGGCCGTAGAGGCTGCGCGCGAACTTCTCGTCCTTCGCCGCGCGCCAGGCGTTGTCGAGCTCGAGAAGCGGCGGCACGGTGTCCGGCATCTCGAGGTCGGTGCGCTCGGCGTAGAACGCGAACAGCTGCAGCGCCAGCCAGCCCGACGCGCCGAGCTCGCAGCGCATCGCGGCGCCGTTCCGTTCGTCCCAGTCGAGCTGGTCACCGACCTTCTGCCCGACCGAGCCGATCAGATCCGCGCGCCACGTCTCGATGCCGACGACGAGCCGTTCCATGTCGTCTCCCGGCTGGCCGTAGAACTGCGACAGCGGGCCTGCGAACGCGCTCGCCACTACAACCTCTCCTGCAGGAACCGGAAGAACTTGCCGAACAGGTGCAGCTGCTGCTGCAGGTCGCCGATGCCGTGCCGCACCTCGGGGTAGAGCATGAGATCGCAGTCCTTGCCCGCCTTCTGGAACGCGTGCAGCAGCTGCAGCGTGTTCTGCACGTGCACGTTGTCGTCCATCGTCGCCGCGATGAGCAGCAGGTCGCCGTGCAGCTGGCCGGCCGCCGCCGTGACGCTGCCCTTCTCGTAGCCCTCCGCGTTGGTCGCGGGCAGCCCGAAATAACGCTCGGTGTAGATCGTGTCGTAGAGCCGCCAGTCGGTGACCGGGTTGACCGCGACGCCGGCTGCCCACTTCGTGCTGTGCGTCAGGTTGTAGAGCGTCTGGTAGCCGCCGTAGCTCCACCCCCAGATCGCGACGCGCTCGGGATCGACGTCGCCCTGGGCGACGAGCCAGTCGCGACCGTCCGCGAGATCCTGCAGCTCGCTCTGCCCCGGCTTGCGCCAGCACGCCTTCGCGAACTTGCGCCCCTTGCCGCTCGCCGACCGGTTGTCGCACACGAGCACGAAGTAGCCGCGCTGCGCGAGATACTGATGCCAGAAGTAGTCGCGGTAGCCCCACTCGTTGCGCACGCGCGGCGCGTGCGGGCCGGAGTAGCAGAACTGCACGGCCGGATACTGCTTGCCCGCCTCGAACCCGTAGGGCCGGAACAGCATCGCCTCCATCGGGAAGCCGTCGCGCGTTCCGATCTGCAGGAACTCCGGCGGGGTGAGCCCGTATGGCCGCATGAACTCGCGGCGCACCGCCGCGATCACGCGGGCCGGCTCCTTGCCGTCCGGCTTCATGAGCGACCGCACCGGCGGGCTCGTCGCGGCACTCCAGGTCGCGATGTAGCTCGCGTGATCCGGCGCCATGTCGATCTCGTAGGTGCCCGCCTCGCCCGTCAGCCGACGACCATCGTCCCCCGCCAGCGCGAACGACCACAGCTGCGTCTCGAGCGGCCCGTCCTTGTCGGTCAACGCGAAGATCTGCCCGGTCTGCTCGTCGACGGCCACGAGCTCCTTCACCTGCCACTCACCCTTCGTGCGCTGGCGCACCAGCTCGCCGGCGCTCTCGTAGTGATAGATGTGCTTGAACCCGTCGCGCTCGCTGAGCCAGAGGAACTCGGCGCCGTCGTTCACGAAGACGGGCTCGGGGCCGGCCTCGACCCAGCAATCGCTGTCCTCGCGCCACAGCTTGCGCACCGCCCCCGTGCCCGCGTGACCCGCGAGCATGTCGAGCCACGTCTGCTCGCGGTTCTGCACCTGCAAAAACACCTCCGCGCTCCCGGGGTGCCATGTCACGCGCACGACGAGACGATCGTCCGCCGGATACTGCGACAGGTCGAACCACTTCGCCTGCCCGCTTTCCACCGCTATGACCCCGACCTCGACGATCGGGTTCGGCTCACCGGTCTTCGGATAGTTGGTGCGTTCGATCTCCGGGCGAGCGGGCTGCGACCGCACGAGCACGAACTCCTCGACGGGCGACTCGTCGAGCTTCAGCAGCGCGATGTGCTTGCCGTCCGGCGCCCACCAGTAGCCCTGGAAGTTGCCGCGCCCGTAGAGCTCCTCCTGATAGACCCAATCGAGGCGGCCGTAGAACAGGTCCGCGTGCCCCTCGGTCGTGAGCGCGCGCACGTCGCCGCCGGCAGCCGGCACGACATGCAGGTCGTAGTCGGCGATGAACGCGACCGTCCGGCCATCGGGTGAGAACTGCACGCCGACCTCGTCCTCGTCAGGTGTCGAGGTCAGGCGCACCGGCGCGCCATTGCGACTCCCGCTCCAGAGATCGCCGCCGACCGCCAGGACGTAGCGCGTGTAGTCCGCGTTCCACGTCCACGCTCCCTGCTCGTCGATCGCCGCGAGCTCGTCCTCGGCGCAATGCTCCGAAAGTGCGTCGCGCAACGCGTCCCGATCGACCAACGCCTCCGACTTGCCGGTCGCGGCCTCGACGCGCCGCCACAGCAAGGTCGGACCTCCGCCGGGCTGCGCCCCCGGAAACACCGCGTAGCTCGCGCCATCGATCCAGCCGACCGGCTCCTCGCCGCCGGCCGTCATGAAGAAGTCGAGGCGGAACAGGTCGATGAGCTCGAGCTGCCGCGGCGCGGTCGCCGCCTGCGCGGGGATCGCGGCGGCGATCGCGGGCGCAGCGATGGCGAAGAGGGCGGATCGGACGGACGATCGACAGTTCATCCCGCCGATCGTGCCCCATCGGCCCGATCGTCGCTACGTCTCCGCCACGGGGCTGCGCCGATCGTGCCCCATCGGCCCGATCGTCGCTACGCCTTCGCCATGCCGGCGGCCGCGCCGCTCACTCGAGCCGGACCGTGTCCCAGCGATCGTGCATGAGGCCGCGCTCGACGACCTCCCAGACGATGATCCGCGCGCCGGTGCCGGCACGGAGCTCGGCCGCGATCTCGCGCAGCCCGGCGAGGCCGTCGGCGCCGAACTCGATGACGGTGCGCACCGGCCGCCGCAGGGCGAGCGCGAGCGCCTCGGCCCCGTTCTCGTCGCTGAAGCTCGTGCCGACGAGCACGACCTCGGTCGCCGGATCGTCCGTGAGGACGGGAACCGTCGCGCCGTCCTCCTGCATCGAAACGACGTAGCGGGCGCGCTCCTCGGCGAGCGTCGCCGTGAGCACACTCGCCGGCGCCGACCGCAGCCGTTCGCCAACGCGCTCGCCGACCGTCAACAGACCGAGGTTCACCGCGAGATCACCGACGGCACGGAACGTGTTGCTGCCGGCGAGCTCGGTCGCCCGCGGCGGCGACAGTTCGCCAAGCCCCGGGAGACCGGCGATCGTCTGCGCGACCGCCTGCGCCGCCGCGAGGGCGCCGCGAGGGCGCCAGTGCGTGTCCCGGGCGAAGTAGAGCTCGTCGTTCGGCGCCGCGGCGCGCATCGCCGCCATCACGAGGAGCGCGTCACTTGCCGGGATCCCGAGCTCGCGCAACTCGGCGAGCGCCATCTCGTAGATCGGCGCCTTCGTCGCCGGCAACCGGCCGCCCGGAAACGCGCGCTCCGGATGCACGCGACACTTGTCCGGAACGACGCTGACGACGAGCTCCGCGCCGGCCGCGCGCACGGCATCGCGCAATCGCCGGAAGAACGCGCGTCGACGCTCACCCTGCGCTTCGAACCAAGCGACGTCGGCCGTCACGGTGCCGCGGTCGAACAGCCATCCGTCCGAACCGCCAACGACCTTCGCGCTCTGCACGATCCCGCAGCGATACAGCGCTTCGTTCCAGGTCCCGCGCAGCCGCCAGACCACGGGTGACGCCTCGCGCAGATGCTGCTCGAGCGCCGTCATCCACGTGCCGGCAAGCGCCCCTTCGACCGTGAACGCCGGCCGATCCACCTGGCTGCGGGTGAGGATCGCCGGCTCGTCGTTGCCGAGGGCCGTGTGCCAGGTCAGATGCCACGCCGGCACCGACGCGACGAGCAACGCGGCGAGCACGACGCCGTGCCAGCGCACGGCCCACTGGGCCGGAGTCTGCTGATCCGGGGTCGCCTTCTCCGGGGACGGTCGACGTGAGGTCGGCTCGTTCGTTGCGTCGGTCATCGTCAGAACCGGAAGTAGAGGAACGGCACGTGGTCCGTCGCGAGCAGCTGACAGACCGCGAGCAGGAAGCAACCGAACGCCGACACCATGACGAGCGGGTGGAAGCGCTGGACGAGCACCTCGCTGCGCGGCAGCGCGAACGCGACGAGCAGCCCGACACCGCCCATCGCGAGCGCGACGTCGCCGGTCTGCCCGAGGGCCGGCAGCGCGCCGAAACCGTGCGCGCCGATCATCCCGGACCACATGCCCGCGAGCTCTCCGAGGCCATCCGCGCGGAAGATCACCCACCCGAGGACGACGACGACGAACGTGCACAGGACCTGCAGCCCGCGCGGCAGGAACGCATATGGCGAGCTCTTCCCGAGCGCGCGCTCGAGGATCAGGAACAGGCCCTGCCACGCGCCCCAGAGCACGAACGTCCAGGCCGCGCCATGCCACAGACCGCCGAGCAGCATCGTCAGCGCGAGATTGACGTAGGTCCGCGCAGCCCCCTTGCGGTTGCCGCCGAGCGGCACGTAGAGGTAGTCGCGCAGCCACGTCGACAGGCTCACGTGCCAGCGCCGCCAGAACTCGGTGATGCTGTGACTGCGATACGGCGACAGGAAGTTGCTCGGGAAGCGGAAGCCGAGCAACAGCCCGAGCCCGATCGCCATGTCGCTGTAGCCCGAGAAGTCGAAGTAGATCTGGACCGTGTACGCGAGCGCGCCGGCCCAGGCTGCGAGCAGCCCCGGCGCGCTGCCGTCGAACACGGCGTCGGCGAGCGGCGCGACCCGATCCGCGATCAGCACCTTCTTGCTGAAGCCGATCGCGAACAGGAAGACGCCGTCACTGACCTTGACGAAGTCGACGGTCCGCCGCGCGAGCGACGCCGCGATGTCGCGGTAGCGCACGATCGGTCCCGCGACGAGCTGCGGGAACATCGATACGTAGCACAGCAGATCGAGGAACGACCGCACCGGCTTCACCTCGCCGCGATACACGTCGATCGTGTAGCTCATCGACTGGAACGTGAAAAACGAGATGCCGATCGGCAGCAGCACCTCTTCCCACGGCAGGGGCGCACCCGTGAGGTCCGCCCACGTGTCGACGACGAGGTTGGCGTACTTGAACCACGCGAGCAGACCGAGGTTGCTGACGATCGACAGCGCGAGCCACGACCGGCGCCGGCGCCGATCCTCGATGCCGCCCATCATGCGTGCCGCGGTGTAGTCGATCACCGTGCTGGCCAGCATCAGCAGCACGTAGTGCGGCCGCCACCAGCCGTAGAACACGAAGCTCGCGGCCGTGAGCAGGACGTTGCGCGCGCGTGCCGGCGCCGCGTAGTAGACCGTGAAGAACGCCGGGACGAACCAGAACAGGAAGACGAACGACGCGAAGACCACGGCTCAGTCCAGCTGCGTCATCGGCCGCCAGATCCAGGGGGTTCGGACCCCACGGCGCCACCGCCTTCGGACTTGGGGTCGCGTTCCATCAGGGCGGAGACGGCGTCGGTCGGCGACAGGCCCTCGAAGAGGATGCGCGCGACCGCGGTGGCGATCGGCATCTCGACGCCGATGCGTTCGACGCTCGCGTTGACGACGCGCGAGGTCCACACGCCTTCGGCCACCTTCGGCGACGCATCGAGCGCTTCCTGCAGGGTCTCGCCGCGGCCGATGCGCTCCCCGAACGCGCGGTTGCGGCCGTGGCGCGAGAACGCGGTGACCGCGAGGTCGCCGACGCCCGCGAGGCCGTAGAACGTCGACTCCTTGGCGCCGATCGCCTGGCCGTAGCGCGCCATCTCGACGATGCCGCGCGCGAGGATCGCTCCCTTGCTGTTGTCGCCGTAGCCGAGGCCGTCGGCCATGCCGGCCGCGAGCGCCATCACGTTCTTGAGCGCGCCGCAGACCTCGATCCCGAGCAGATCGTCGTTGCGATAGACGCGGAACGTCGGCGCCGACAGCGCATCCTGCAGTTCGCAGAGGCGTGACTCGTCGCTGCCCGCGACGACGACCGTCGTCGGCACACCGTGCGCGACCTCCTCCGCGTGACTCGGACCGCTGAGGGCGAAGATGCGGGCAGGGTGGTCGAGGACCTCGGTGAGCACTTCGGAAGGCCGTTGCCCAGTCGACTGCTCGAGCCCCTTGGCGAGCGAGACGACGGGCACATCGGCGGCGACGTGCGGCGCGAGGGTGGACAGCGTGTCGCGAACGTGCTGCGTCGGAACCGCGACGAGCACGATGTCGGCGCCCGGCAGCACGGCCTCCGGGTCACTGTCGACCGCGATCGCGGCCGGCAGCTCGACACCGTCGAGGTAGCGCGGGTTCTGCCGCGTGCTCGCGATCTGCGCCGTGTACTCGGCATCGTGCCCCCACAACGCGACCGCGTGCCCGGCCTGCTGGTGCACGAGCGCCATCGCGGTGCCGAACCCGCCGTTGCCGAGGATCGCGATCTTCATGCCGTGGAGTCCTCGGAGGGCGAGCCAGCGAAGTGCCGCGCGATGTTGCTGCGATGCGTCCAGAACAGCAGCGCGCCGAGCACGCAGCACAGCACCGTGACCGGCAGGCGCGCCGAGAACGCCGTGTCGAGGTGCAGCAGGATCGCCGCCGCGGCGAGCGCGACGCCGAGCGCCAGGCTGCCGATGAACACCTGCCCGGTGACCAACCGCACGACGAAGAACACACCGATCGCGATCGCGGTCGCGACCCAGTCGAGCGCGAACAGCGCGCCGGTCGCGGTCGCGACGCCCTTGCCGCCCTTGAAGCGCAGGAACGGCGTGAAGACGTGCCCGAGCACCGCCGCGGCCCCGAGCAGCACGCCCGTGAGCAACGCCGGCCGGTCCGGCACGAACCCGGGTCCGAACATCGCGGGCACGAAGCCCTTCGCCGCATCGAGCAGGTAGATCGCCACGAACGCGGCGACCCGCGTGCCCTTGCTCGCGAACGCGCGGCTCGCGTTGGTCGCCCCGACGTTGCCGCTGCCGACGTCCCGCACGTCGACGCCCTTCAGCACCCGCACGAGCACCAGCGCCCACGGCACGCCCCCGAGGAGGAACGCGAGGACGATGGCGATACCGAGGGACATTCGCGGAACGTTACCGGCTGCGCGGTTTGCCGCTACCCTGCGCCCGGCTACCCTGCGCGCCGTGGGCGCAATTCGCATCGGCATCGACACGGGCGGCACGTTCACGGACGTCGTGCGTTGGTCGCCCCGCGGCCTGGCCGTCCACAAGCTGCCGTCGACGCCCGACGACCCGGCCCGCGCCGTGCTCGACGGTCTCGCCGCCGTGCGCCGGAGCCCGAGCGAGGAGGTCGACGTCATCCACGGCACGACCGTCGGCCTCAACGCGCTGCTCATGGGTCGTTCGGCCAGAACGGTGTTCGTCACGAATCGCGGCTTCGAGGACCTGATCGAGATCGGCCGCCAGGACCGCGACGACATCTACGCGCTCGCGCCGCACCGCGCCGTGCCGCCGGTGGCGCGTCGCCTGCGCGTCGGTGTCGACTGCCGCCGCGAACCCGACGGCCGCGCGAGCACGCCGTTGACCACGGCCGAACTCGAACGTTGCGTCGCGCGCGTCGCCAGGCTGCGACCGGCCGCGATCGCGGTCGGGCTGCTGCACTCCCCCACCGATCCGCGCGACGAACACCGCATCGAGCGGGCCCTGCGCCGCGCGCTGCCGGGTGTGACCGTGACCTGCAGCGCCGAACTGCTGCCCGCGTTCGGCGAGTACGAACGCTTCTGCGCCGCGATCCTCAACGCCGCGATCACGCCCGTCGTGTCGTCCTACACGGCGCGGTTGGCGAACGGCGTCGGCAACGGGCGATTGCGCTTGCTGCGCAGCAGCCTCGGCATCATGCCGACGACCGAGGCGACCGCGTTCCCGACGCGCGCGATGTTCTCCGGCCCGGCCGGCGGCGTGCTCGCGACAGCCCAGCTGGCGCGCGAGGTCGGCTACGACCGCGCTGCGGCATTCGACATGGGCGGCACGTCGGCCGACGTCTGCCTCGTGTCCGGCGACGAGCCGATGGCCGCGGACGGCGACGCGGCGACGATCGCGGGCCTGCCGCTGCCCGTGCCCTCGGTCCCGGTGCACACCGTCGGCTGCGGCGGCGGCAGCATCGCGTACGCGGACGCCGGCGGCGCGCTGCGCGTCGGACCACAGAGCGCGGGCGCCGACCCGGGGCCCGCGTGCTACGGCAAGGGCGAGTTGCCCACCGTCACCGACGCCCACGTCGCGCTCGGTCATCTCGGCGCCGGCACGCTGCTCGGCGGCGCGTTCCCGATCGACGTCGACGCCGCGGTTGCCGCGATCGAACGGCTCGGACGCGAGCTCGGCCTGACGACGGCGCGCACGGCCGAGGGCATCCTCGAGGTCGCCGACATCGCGATGGCGCGCGCCATTCTCGTGATCACGGCAGAGCGCGCGGTCGACCCGGCGCACGTCCCGCTCGTGCCATACGGCGGCGCCGGCGCCCTGCACGCCGCGGGCCTCGTCCAGCGACTCGGTCTGCCGGGCGCACTCGTGCCGCCGAACCCCGGGGCGCTGTCGGCCGTCGGGCTCGCGCTCGCCGGCGAATCGGTCGAACACGCCCGCGCCGTGCGCCTCGGTTCGAGCCCCACCGATCAGCGGACGCTGCGTCACCTCGCGACCGAGCTCACGAACGCCGTGCGCGCCGAACTCGACCGTGACACCGACGGCGGCAAACGCGCGCGGGTGCGCGTCGTGGTGACCGTGCGCTATCGCGGCCAGGGCGGCGGCATCGCGCTGCCGCTCCGCGGGGACCTGACTCGACGGTTCGCGCGCGAGCACGAACGCCGCTTCGGATTCGCCGTCGACGCGCCGCTCGAGATCGTGCGCGTCACCGCGCGCGGCGAATTGCCGGCGCGGCGTATCGCGCGCGCTGGCTCGAACGAAAAGACGACGCGCGCTGCGCGGACCGTCCGGGGCGGAACGGAGCGCCGGCCACCGATCGGCGGGCCGGCGCTCCGCATCCTCGCGCGCGATGAACTGCCGATCGGGGCGCGGGTTCCCGGCCCGGCGATCATCGAAGAGCCGACGGCAACGACCCGGATTCCGCGGGGCTTTCTCGCCTCGGTGACGGAGAGTGGTTGCTGGCTTGCGCTTACGTCGGCGTCGAAGTGTTGACCACCCGTCGGATCCGAGCTACCCTGAATTCAGGAGTTAGGGTTCCTTCGCGAGCCCGAGGACCTAGACATACGAGAGAGATCTCGCGTCGCCTGGCGTCACGCCTGTGTTGCCGCGACGCGACCCATACACCCGCCGGGGGTTGTCCGCGACGGACGTAAAAACTTGACTCTCCTTCTTCCCCTTTTCCCGAAGTTTCACCCCCGGCTTTCTTTCTCCCGCCCGTGACGCGACGGGCACCCGCAGTCGGCCACCGCGGCTCCCGCTGACGAATCAGCGCTTTGGCGGCAGCGCCCGACGTTCGCCGCGCGCGGTCACCAACTGGCTCTGCGCGATCTCGTTGGCCGGGTCGAGCCCGACGACGCGTTCCCAATCGGCGATCGCGGATTGCAGCCGACCTTGCCCGTAGCGCTGCAGCGCGCGCTGGTGGAGCACCTTGGCCAGGCGGATGCGCACCCGCGCGTCGTGCGGATGGCGTTCGGCGAGTTGAATCAGATCGGCGACCGCGGCTTCGAGGTCACCGCGCCCGAGCCGCGACTCGACCGCGACGAGACCGGCCGCGACGGGGTCTTCGCCAACCGTGCCGGCCGGCGGCAGCTGCGGCCCGATCACGACGCCGGTCGGCACCGATCCGGAATCGGCGATGGGCACACTCCCGCCCGGCGTCTTCGTGCCCGCGCCTTCGAACGACGCGGTGCGGTCGACGTTACCGGTGTCGCTCGGGCTCCCGATTCCGTCCGGTCCGGCGGTCGCCAGTTCCGGTTCCGGCCCCGGCGTCGTTGTCGGCCCACTGGCGGCGGGCTCGTCACCGCTCGCCGTCTCGATGACCGCAACGGGCTCGTTGCCGTCCGCCGGCGTGGCCCCGCTACCGCCCTCGGTCGGCGACTCGCCGTCCGGGCCGGCATCCGGCCCCGCCGTGCTCTCGTCCGGTGATGCCACTCCGAGGGCAGCCTGCCCCGGGGCGTTCGACTCGCCCGCTGGGACGCCCGGCACGAACTCCGGTGCCTCGACGGGCCGGCCGGCGATCGGCGCCGCCTCGCCCACGAGCACTCGCGAGCGCGCGGACGTCGCCGCGATCAGTTCCTCGACGCCAGGCATGCGAGGCCAGTGCACCCGCGCCTGCTGCAGCAGAACGAGCGCCTCCTGGTCACGCCACTCGGCCCGCCGGAGCAGCGCCTCGAGCAACAGCTCGTGCCCCCGGCGCATGCGTTGTTCGACGGACAGCGCGGCGGCGCGCGCCTCCGGGTAGCGCGGGTGCGACACGGGCACCTCGTCGAACGCGACGAGCGCGCTCGGCAGATCGAGCGCCCGCAGCGCGCGTTCGGCGCGGACGTAGGCGTCGCGCGGCGCGACGCACGCGGTGAAGCCCAGCAAGAACAGAGCTGCCACGAGGCCCGCGGAGCGCACCGAACTCATGGGCGATCCTCGTCGTCGTCCGAGAGGACCTCGAGGTCGCCGACGACGATCTCGTCGCCGTCGTCTTCGTCCTCACGTCCGTGGCCGGGCGCGCCGTCGTCCCACGGCACGAGGCCGCCGGGCACGATCATGACCGGCCGATCGTCGACGTGGGCCGGCGGGTCCTTGCGGATCTCCTCCGCGAAGATGTCGAGCAGCCACGGATCGAACACCTCGCCGCGCGCCTTCTCG
Source organism: Planctomycetota bacterium (assembly GCA_965228735.1). Lineage (GTDB taxonomy): Bacteria > Planctomycetota > UBA1135 > UBA1135 > UBA2386 > JAGQRA01. Next base: position 5,935,448 of record OZ245838.1, on the reverse strand, counting down.
AGTTCGGCGAGCGCGTCCTCCCATTCCAGCGGCCGCTCGCTCGAGCAGGTCGTGAGCAGGTCGAACGCAGCCGCGATCGCGAGGATGCGCGCGGGCAGCGCGATGCGGTCGCCGCGCTGGCCCTCGGGCAGACCCGAGCCGTTGTACCGTTCGGACTGGTGCCGCAGGATCGTCGCGACGCGCCGCAGCGGCGGGAACGCGGCGAGCGCCTCCGCGGCGCGCAGCGGATGCTGGCGCAGCGAAGTGAGCTCTTCCGGCGAGAGTTCGCCGACCTTCTGCAGGATCGCCGGACGCACCCAGCCCTTGCCGAGATCGACGAGGCGACAGGCCAGCGCGAGGTCCTCGCGGTCCGCCGAGAGCATCTGCACGCGATCCGCGATCCGCATGGCGAGCGCTTCGGTGCGCGCGCCGTGGCCCGGCGGGATGAGGCGGTGGCGTTCGAGGTTGATGACGATCTGCTGCGCCATGCGAACGTAGCCCTCGGTCACGAGCTGCAGACCCTCGTGCACGCCACGTTCCATCTCGCGCAGCGCGTAGCCGAGGTCCTGGAGTTCGACCTCGCCCGAGCCGGTCTCGACATCGCCGGACTCGCCCGCCGACAGACGGATGAGGGAGTCCGTAGCGGAGCGCACGCGCGACGACCAGTGGTGGCCCATCACGACCGCGACGATCACGAGCGACAGACAGCTCAGCAGCACGAGCGCGAACCAGGTCAGGTCGAACGTGGAGGCCGCGGCCTGCAGGGTGCGCTGCACCCGCAGCTCGCCGATGACGTCGCCGCCATAGCGGACCGGCACGAGTGACTCGCGTTGCTCGACCGCCTCGTCGGCGCTTTCGAGATCGAGCGTGCGCTGGAACGCGCCGGAAGCTGCGACCAGGCCGAGGCGTCGATCACCGTAGGCGAGCGCCGTATCGATCACGACGCGGCCGCCGCGATCGAGGACGAGCACGCGGCCATCGATCTGTTCGCGCAGCAGCGTCGCGAGGACGGAGAGTCGCATCGAATCGCCGCGTTCGAGCAGCGGTCCGGCCCGTTCGGCAGCCGCCTCCGCGAGCTCGAGCTCCGTCGCCGCGGTGCGAGCGCTGCGTTCCTGCTCCGCCCGCGACGCGCTCAGGAAACCGAGCACGGTCGCGACGAACAGCGCGCCGGCGAACAGCGACAGCGCGAGGCGCTGCGTGAGCGTCAGGCCGCGACGGAGAGGTGGCGTCGGGACATCGTCCATCGCCCCCTCTATCGGCATCGGGGCCGCCCAGCTTGCGCGCGGGCTGGGGGGAACCCTCAGGCCGATGCCACGGGCCGTTCAGCCCGCCCGGCAACCGCGCGCCCGCGGGACGGCCCCCTCGGCCTCTCCCCGGGCGTCGCCTCAGCGGATCGCTTCGAGGCTCTCGACGTGCAGCTGGTAGATGTCGACGCAGTAGCCGTCGAGCACCGTCGCCTCGACCTTGAACGTGCCGATGATCTTGAGCGGGTCGAAGAAGTAGTCCGTCGTCTTGCCCTTCGGCATGACGCAGCGAACGATGCCGTTGATGTCCGGCGGCTGGCCGTAGCAGCACGACCACAGCGACTGCACGAGGAGGAACTCCTTGATGTTCTGCACCTCGTCGATCGGCAGCATGAAGCCCGTCATCAGGACCTTCTTGCCCGACAGCTCCTTCACGCGCTTCGGCATGCCCTTGAGGCCGTCCTCGTAGGGCCAGGCCGTGAGCTCGTCGAACGGCAGGATCTTGTCGAGGCCGGTGATCTTGCCTTCCTTGATCATCTTGGCGAGCTTGCGCTCGGCCTCGAGCATCTGCTCGGCGCTCTTGATCGCGGCGAGGTCGGCCGGATCGGTGCCCTGCGGAATCGGCTCGTCGGCCGCGGGCTGCTCGATCTTGGGCTCGTCGGTCTTGTCCGCCCCCTTCTTCGGGTCCTTCTTGGGGTCCTGCTTGCCCTTCTTCGGATCCTGCTTCTTCGGGTCCTGCTTCTTCGGATCCTGCTTCTCCGGCTTCGGGTCCTGCTTCTCGGCCTTCTCGATCTCCTTACCCGAAACGGGCTTCGGAGGTTCTTGAGCCAGGAGCGAACAGCCGAGCAGAAGCGAGGCGATGAGCGACAGGGTGATCTTCATGGCAGTAGGCGGTTGGTCACGTCCGTGGATCCAGCGCGACGGACCATCGTATACGACCCATCGGACCATTCGATACGCGAGGATCCGTGATCGAAACCAGTCTCGGTATCTTTGTCTCGCCGCCAGCCGGCCACAACCCCCTGGCCACCGGGGATTTGGCCCAGCGCCGGGCGAGCGGATTCGAAGCCCGGGGGGCCCCTACCAGCCGATCCGCTTCTCCAGCACGTTGGTCTGCGTGAACCCGGACGGCGCCGCCGCGTCCACCACGAACACCTGGGCGTAGAACGTGACGCCCGCGAACCCCGGCATGATGAAGCTCGGCAGGGTCGCGATGGCCGCCGCGCGGCCCTGACCGTTCGTCGGCACCGGCCACCAGACGACGAGCATGAGCGACGGGTCGAGGCGCAGGTGCAGGCCCGGGCGCGGGTGATCCGGCAGGTCGGCCTCGCGCAGCGCGAGCCCCATGATCGAGAGCGTCGGACCGGGCACGCCCGTGAGCCGCATCACATCGGTGAGTCCGATGCGATACGGCCCCGTGCCGCCGAGCACCGGCACGGCGCCGGCCTCGCCGACCGTGCCTTCGAACTTCTGCAGTCGCATGCCGCCGCGCCGCCCGCGGAAGCGCGCGCCGTGGATCGCGCGGTCCAGCACGAGGTCCTCGTCGCCGTCACCGTCGATGTCGCACGCGAAGCCGCCGGCGAACGCCTGGCGCGTGACATCGTAGTCGGCGAGCGTCGGCGGATCGGACCAGGCTGACCGGCGCAGCACGACGCTCGTTCCCGGTTCGCCCGCGAGTCCGCCCGCCACGAGATCCGTGCGGCCGTCCGCGTCGAGGTCGGCGGCGGTGAGGGTCGCGCGCGGGCCGGTCACGATGTCACGGACGGTGAGCGTGACGCCCGCGAGCGGCGTCGCGACGAACTGCAGCGGGCCGGCGGCGGGCGTTCGATTGACGAACAGCACGATCTGCCCCGCGTGGTCAGGCCGTGCGAAGTCCAGGCGCCCGTCGTCGTCGACGTCGGCGACCACGATCGCGGCCGGCTCGAACGGCATCGCGGGACCGCTCCACGCGGACGCGAACGGTTGGGTCGCAGGACCGCCGCCGCGCAGCACGTGCACCGCGAGCCCGTCCGAGGTCACCAGGTCCGGCTGCCCGTCACCATCGAAGTCGGCCACGGCCTCGACGCGCCCACCCGTCGCCGCGTTGAAGCTCGGCCCGGCGACGAACTGCCCGCCCTGCTGCGCACCCTGGTTCCAGTGGATGCTCGCAGCGAAGCCCTCGCCGCGCGCCGGATCGCTCGTCCAGATCAGGTCCTCGTCGCCGTCACCGTCGCAGTCGGCCGCGCGCGAGCTGTCCGGGCCGAAGCTGGCCGTGGCCGTCGCCGGACCGGACGACGACCCGTTCGCCGCGATCGGGCCCTGGTAGTGGAAGTGCCCGCCGCCGTTGTTCTGCAGCAGCGCCATCGCGACGAACGTCGATTGCTGCGGGGTGCTGCCCGCACGCAGCTGCACGATCCGATCGCGCGCGCCGTCGCCGTCGACGTCGACCTCGAAGCCGCCGACGAGCACGTGGCCGGCGGGCGGAGCGACGACCTGGGAACGCGGGGTCATCGCGCCATCGCCGCGGTTGCGGTTGGTCGCGAGGTCGAGATCACCGTCGCGATCGAGGTCGTGCAGTTGCCACGGCCGCGCGTCGGTGCGGGCGTCGAGGCCGCCCGCGAGCGGCGTCGGTTCGGACCGCAGCGGACCGCGGCCATAGAACACGCAGCGGCCGGCGACGAGGTCGACGTCACCGTCGGCGTCGATGTCGGCGGCGCCGGCGAGGCGGGTCGCGCCCGCGGCCGGCACGCGCCATGCCGAGGCGAAGCCGCCGTTCCCGTCGTTCTGCGCGATGGTGAACGTCGACTCGAAGTCGAGGCGCGGCCACGCGCCCGCGACCGGGCTGGGTGCGCCGATGCCGCCGACACCGTCGAGGTCGCCGTCCCCATCGACGTCGAGGAGTCGTTGTGCCGGCCCGCCCGCGCGGGTCGGCGTGGCCGCAAACGCGACCGAACCCGTGCGCCGCAGCAGCTGGTACCGCGCCGGGTGCGAACCGTCGCCGGGCCGGAACACGACGAGGTCGTCGCGCTGGTCACCGTCGACGTCACCCCCGGTCCAGTGCCACGTGGTCGCGCCGGGGCCCGTGAGCGCGTGGGTAACGGGCGCGAACAGCGCGAGCTGCCCGACGGCGACGCCATAGAGCCAGGCGTCGCCCGTTCGTTCGTCGCTGACGAGCAACTCGTCGCCGGCCTGATCGTCGAGCTCGGCGTTGATCACGCGCGGAACGGCGCCCGCGGCGATCGCGACCTGCGCGTGCAGCGGCGCGGCGGTCGAGCGCAGGACGCTGAGTCGAAGCGCGGACTGCTGGTCGACGTAGGCAACCGCGAGGTCCGGCAGGTGGTCGCCGTCGAAGTGCCCGGCGGTCACGGCATGCGCACGCGGCGCGCCGGGGAGCGCGACGTTCTGGAACTGGAACAGCAGCCCCGGCGAGCCTCGACCGAGCACGACACCGGCACCGTCACCCACGACGAAGTCGTCGCGCCCGTCCTGGTCGAGATCCGCGACCGCGAGCGCGAGCGACCGCGGCGCCGCGCCGGCGATCGGCTGGAACGGCAGCGGCACGACGACGGGCGCGCCGAACACGCCGCCCGCGTTCGGCCACACCACGACCTCGACCGCGTTCTGCGTCGGGTGCACGCGCGAGCCGATCGCGTCGAGGTCACCGTCGCCGTCGAAATCGCCGAGCGCCTGCAGCGGCGGCGCGTCGACCGGGGTGACGACGAGCGGGGCGTGCAGGATGGCAGCGCTCTGCTGGGCCATGAGCCCGGCCGGGAACAATGCCATCGTCAGGAGCAGGGGTGCCGAGCAGTGATTCATCGCAGGTCCAGCCCGCCTTCCCGTGAGCGCCCCGCCGCGTCACAGGAAAACTACCCGTACGGTACGCGGTTCATCCTGCCGGGGAGCCCGCGGCTGCGCCGCGGGCTCCCCGGCAGGATGAACCAGGTACCGTACGGTCGGTACCGTACGGTCTAGTAGTTCTGGGCGAGGCTGTCGGCGACTTCGGTCAGGGAGCCCTTCACCGCGGGCAGCAGGCCGGCGACCGCGCCGATGCCGGTCACGCCGAGCAGGAGCCAGATCTCCCAGAGCGAAACGCGCAGCCATTCGAGGTAGACGCCCGTGCGATCCTCGACCATCTCACCGAGACCGAGGGCCGCGAGGTGACAGATCACGAGGCCGAGCAGCGCGCCGAAGAACGACAGGAGGCCGGCCTCGAGCACGATGATCGCGAAGATCTGACCGCGGCGCGCGCCGAGCGAACGCATGATCGCGATCTCGCGGCGACGTTCGTTCATCGTGTTGTAGATGACCGCGGAGATCGAGAGACCCGCGCCGAACAACACGAGCCAGGCGACGATCATCAGCGCCTCGGCGATGTTGCCGATGTCGCGAAGGAACTTCGGGACGATGTCCTGCGGCCAGCTGACCTGGGCTCCCCCACGACGGGAGAACGCGTCGCGCAACAATGGGGTGCCGAAGTGATCTTTGGGATCGGCGACGACTGCCGTCAACCCAATCTGCCAGACGTTGACCGGCTCGTTCTTCACTGCGTCGGGATTCTTGCCGGGCGGAACGTCGACGATGAACACCCCACCCTCATGACCGTCGATGAGCAGGTGCGTCCCCAACGGCAGGAACACTGTGGAATCGAGCGGCGAGTTCGTTGGCGCGAGGATGCCAACGATCTTGCATGCCGCTTCGGGGTGCTCGTGAAAGTTGACGTCGCTCATCTTGCCGTGCACTGGCGTCACCACATCGCCGAGCCGCAAGCCGAGTTTGTTCTGCACACGCGAGCCGATCACACACTCGCGCAGCTTGTCGTTGAGCAACGGGCGCTTCGCTCCCGTGTTGTTCCCTGTCCTGCGATCCGTCTCCCAAGCAGCGAGACCCTTCCCCAGTTCGAGGAGGTCATCCCATGAGAACTCGAAGTGGCGCCCCTCCTGCATCTGCAACGGCTCACCGCCGCGCTTGAACTCCGTGAACATCTCGTCGATCGTCGCGACGACCGGGAAGTTGTAGGAGCTGATGCTGTCGCCACGCGCTTGAGGTATCGCGTAGAACACCGACGTCCGGCCCCCGAACCGACCGGCCCGGACGTCACGACATGCGCTCAGCTTGATCAGCGCCGGCGCGTTCCCGATGTTGAAGATCGTGTTGAGCACGATCTCGAGCTGACTCGCGCCCTCCGGCCCGATGACCGCGCCGTACCCGCCGACGCTGCCCTTGTAACGCTCGTCGGTCTGCTCGGCCATCATCAGGATCGCCGCGTAGAGCCCCGTCGCGACGACGATCGCGAGCGCGGTCAGTCCCGACGCAACGGCCCGAATGCGCAGGTTGCGCATGCTGATCGAACCGAGGTTCACGAGTTCACCTCCACCGCGTCGGCGGCGGCCATGTCCGCGCGCAGCGTCGCGAGATCGACCGTCCGCTGCATGCGCGCCGCTGAGTCCGGATCGTGCGTCACCATGACGACCGTCTTGCCGGCCTCGCTCGCGATCTCGAGCAGCAGATCGAGCACCTGCGTGCCCGTCGTCTTGTCCTGATTGCCGAGCGGTTCGTCCATGAGGACCAGCTCGGGGTCGTTGATCAACGCGCGACAGATCGCGACGCGCTGCACCTGCCCGACGGACAGCTCACTCGGCCGATGGTGCACGCGATCGCCGAGCCCCACGCGATCCAGCAGGTCGAGCGCGCGCGCCTTCGCCGCGCCCCCCGAGCCCTTGCCGAACAGCGCGCCGAGCAGCACGTTCTCGAGCGCGGTGAACGGCTGCAGCAGGTTGAACGTCTGATACACCATCCCGATGTGCTCGCCGCGATGCCGATCGCGCGCGGACTCGGACAGCTGATCGACGCGCCGGCCGACGACATCGATCTCACCGCGGTCGGCCCGCAGGATGCCGGCCATGATGTGCAGCAGCGTCGTCTTGCCGGTCCCGGACCGACCGATCAACGCGACCTGCTCACCGGCCTCGACCGTGAGCGCATCGACGGCGCAGGCGACGACCTCCCGGTCGCCCTGGCGATAACTCTTGTGAACGTCAGCGAGGCGAATCATCGGGGGCCACGGACCATACGCAAAAGCCCCCGCACCGTTCCACCGATGGCGGTACCGAACCCGTTTCAAATCCGCCATTCCGCGCTACGCGCAACCCCTGCCTCGCCCTCCAGTTGCCCTGATCGCTGGGTGGCGGATTCGAAGCGGGAACGGTGCCGCCATCCTTCATGGCTGCAGACAGCCAGCCGCGAACTCCAATTCCCGGACCAACCGCTGCGCCAGCGGCTCCGCGTCATCGAAGCCCTGCAGCACGCTCCACGTGTAGGTCTCGACCTCGAGCAGTGGGATGTCACTGCCGAACACTCCGAAAAGCCCGCCGAGCGCCCGCTCGACCTCGGCGCGCGTCGAACCGAACGCGCCGGGCTCATCCCAGTAGAGCGGCACGTGATAATGCGTGCGGATCCGCCCCGCGGTCTCGAACTCCGATCGCCGCGCACGGACCTCGTCGAGGTCGAGCGCGCGCCGGCCGTTCGCCGCCGCGGTCTGATGCAGGTAGCGCGGTTCGTCGAACGACAGCAGCCGGTCGATGCCGCCCGGGTCCCGCACCTCGAGACACGAACTGACCTGGATCTTGGGCACGGCGATGCCCCGCGCGCGCAGGTCCGCGAGCGCCGCGAGCGGGTCCTCGCCGACGACCGCGAGATGGCACAGGTCGACGCACACGCCGAGGTGCCGCCGCAACGCCGCTTCGTCGATCGTCGACCACGCGCCTTCGTCGAACAGCCAGTCCTCGAGGAACCGCGCGGTCGCGGCAACGGTCTCGAGCAGGCAGTTCGGCTCGGGCTCGAGCGCGAGCACGCAGCGCACGCCGGTCCGCTCCTCGAGGTCCGCGAACACGCTCGCACACCGCGCGACGTTGCGCGCCATGAGCCGGCGATCGGGCTCCGGGTCACCCGGTCCGCGATAGCCGACCGGCAGCGTCGACAGCGCAACGACCGCGTCGCGCTCCGCCAGCCCCGCTGCGAGCTCGGCGCAGTCGCGGGTGTACTGCAACCGCTCCTCGCGCCCCCAGTCCGGCGAGTACACGGCGGTCTTGACCACCTCGTCGTGGAACCCCCCGAACGGGAAGACGTTGACGGTCCAGACCGGCAGCTCGAGCTCGGCGAGCAACCGGCGGTAGTTCGCGTTCTGCTCCGGATCGCGCAGGAGCCCAGCCGCGAGGTCCGCCGGCCACCACGCCCCGAGTCCGAACTCGCGACCCGCAGCCCGCGACGCCCGTGCCACAGGCGCTGCATGGGTGCGCAACGCGGCCTCGTGCGCGGCGAGGTCCGGCGTCGCGTGGACGTTGCTGCAGTAGGTCAAACGGGCGGTCGCCATCGCGCGCGACGATACGGGGACGACCCCGTATCGCCCGGAAGTTCGCCGCCTTCGCGGCAGCGCTCCGGTCGGACCATCGATTGTGCCGATGGTGCTCGTTCGGGAGATCCCGAGGCAGAGAGACGCAATGACCATGACCCAAGACGGCCCCCCCACCGACCCGCAGGCGCCTACGACGATCGGCCCGGCGGACGATCCGAGCGTGGGCCACGATGAACGCATTGCGACGATCCGGCGCTCGAGCTCGTATCGCCAGGCCCACACCGACCCCGACTTCATGGGGCGCGTCGAGCTGCGGCCCGTGCGGCTGCAGCTCGAGCTGCTCAAGCCCGACCTCGTGATGGAGGACGAGCAGGTCGAATCGACCGTCGTCGTCTTCGGTGGCACGCGCGTCGTGGAAGCGGACCGCGCCGACGAGCGCCTCGCCGCTGCCGAGGCCGCACTGCAGAACGACCCCGACGACCCGGACCTGCAGCGCGCGGTCCGGATCGCGAAGAACGTGCGCAAGAAGGCGCACTACTACGACGAAGCCCGCAAGTTCGCGAACATCGTCTCGAGCCACTGCCAGACCAACGGCCACTGCGACTACGTCGTCTGCACGGGCGGCGGCCCCGGCATCATGGAGGCCGCCAACCGCGGCGCGTACGACGTCGGTGCGAAGTCGATCGGCCTCAACATCACGCTGCCGTTCGAACAGGAGCCCAACAGCTTCATCAGCCCGGAGCTCTGCTTCGAGTTCAAGTACTTCGCGATCCGCAAGATGCACTTCCTCATGCGGGCGAAGGCGATGGTCGCGTTCCCCGGCGGCTTCGGTACGATGGACGAGCTGTTCGAAGCGCTGACGCTGATCCAGACCAAGCGCATGGAGCCGCTACCGGTCGTGCTCTTCGGCAAGGACTACTGGAACCGGCTCGTCAACTGGGACGTGTTCGTCGAGGAAGGGACCATCTCGCCGCGTGACCTCGAGCTGATCTCCTACGCCGAGACCGCCGAGGAGTGCTGGGAGCACATCGACACGTTCTACCGCGAGCACCAGGTTCCCCGGCTGCCGCGCGGGCAGTAGCCGCCGCTGCTTCCGCGGCCGGAGCCGCCCGGTCGTGCACGGACGGCCGCAGCGAGCTACGCTGCCGCGATGACGTCTCGCTGCATTGCATCCCCTTTTCTCGTGCTCGCCCTCGCGCTGCCGTTCGCCGGCTGCCAGAAGGCCGCTGACGCGGCGACGCCGCCGAACGATCCTGCCGGCAACTCCGCGGGCGATCCCGCGGCCGGGTCCAGCGCCGAGTCGCGCAACGAGGAGTTCCTCGCGCTCGGCATCGGCTACTCGTTCGCCCCGCCGCTCGACAACATCGTCTGCTCCGGGCAGATGAAACCCGAGCAGTTCGACAAGCTGAAGGCGGCCGGCATCGAGCGCGTGATCTGCCTGCGCGACAGCAAGGAGAAGGGCACGGGCTGGGAAGAAGAACGCGCGGCGGCCGCCGGCATCGAGTTCATCCGCATGCCGATCTCGGGCAAGACCGGGATCACGAAGGACAGCGCCAACGAGCTGTCGAAGAAGCTCGATCCCGCGGTGCGGACGCTCGTCGCGTGCGGCTCGAGCAACCGCGTCGGCGCGCTGTTCGCGCTGCGGGCCCAGATCGGCGGCGCGACGCCCGAGGAGTCGCTCGCGCTCGGCAAGGCCTGCGGGCTCACCCGCCTCGAACCCGTCGTCAAGCAGGCGCTCGGCATGCAGTAGGCGCCGCCGCGATCGCCGCCGCAGCCGCGCGCGGCGATTTCTCGCCCCCGACCACCGATTCCGGGCAGTTCCCTGGCGTGATCCCGCACATGACGAAACGCCAGGACCATGGCCCCCCGGGCCGGGGCCCCAAGGCCGGCGCGGACGGCCCGATGCGGGTGCACCGGTACCTGCGCTTCCTCGGCGCCGATCCGGAGGCCGCCAACGACCTCACGCAGGAAGCGCAGCTGCTGAGCCTGGAGCGCTGGCCCGCCGGCGATCCGCCGCTGCCGTGGCTGCTCGCGACCGCGCGCAACCTGCATCGGCAGGCGCTGCGGCAGCAGGCGCATCGCCGCGAACTCATCGACGCCGACCGGCTGCACGAGCTGTGGCACGACCACGTCGAGGACTGCGGCGAGGCCGAACGACGCGCCCTGCGGGAATGCCTCGCGCTGTTGCCCGAACGCTCGCGCACGGCACTGCGGCTGCGCTACACCGACGGTGTGTCGCGCGAGGCGATCGCGAACGAACTCGAACTCGGACTCGAGGGCACCAAGAGTCTGCTGCAGCGCGCGCGCGACGCGCTGGCCCAATGCGTGCGCCGGAGGATGCAATGACCGACCATGACGACTTCGGCGGCCGCGAAGAACGCGACTCGGACGAGGCGTTCGATCGCCTGCTCGACGTGCTCATCGCCGAAGAGCTGCGCGGTGACGCCACGGCGGCTTCCTTCCCGACATCAGATCCGGTCCCGGTCCCGGAACCGGAGCCCGAATCGGAAGTCCCGGCAGGCTACATGCAGCCGCCACTGCGACGCCGCCCGTGGCTCGCTGCCGCAGCACTGCTGGGTATCGCCGTCGTGTTCGCCACGGCGTGGCTCTCACGCACCGAGGACGACGCACTGCCGTTCCGGTTCGCGACGCCGAGACAGGATCCGGGCGAACGCGAGCAGGTCGAGGTGCGCGACGTCGAACACCTGCGCGAGCTGCTCAGAACCGCGACCGGTGTTCGCATGACCCGCAAGGAAGTGACCGGCGCGGCCCGCGAAGAGACGCCGAATCACTCAGCCGACACGCTCGTCACACGGCCCTGGCCGGAGCGCTACTCCTGTCGCGAGGGTGTGACCTTCGCGATCTGGCGCCGCGAGCTGCTCGCGAGCGTCGACACCCAGAAACGCCAGAGCAGCGGGATCGACTTCGTCGATCTCGACATCGAGCTGCCCGGCGATCGCCGCATCACGGCGTTCGCATCGATCCACTCCGACCCGGTCTGGTTCTCGATTCACGGCATGACGCCGTTCGTCGCGACCCCCGAGCTCACGCGGCTGCTCAACGCAGCCGGCGAGGACATCGACGAACGGCATCGGCTGGCCCGCGGCAACGTGAAGTCGCTCGCCGAGCTGAACGACCTGCCGGCGACGTGCACCCGGCTGGAGGTGCCCGTCGACGGAACGACCACCCCGACCGCGATCGCGACGCTGCAGCGCTTCGCTCGACTGCGCACGCTCGTGCTCCGCGGTGCTCTGCCGGCCAAGGCGCTTACCGCCATCGCCGAACTCGGCTTCGAACTCGAGACCCTCCACCTCGTCGGCGTCGAGCTCGGCGAAGCGCATCACGCAGCCCTCCGCGCGTTCACCGGACTGCAGGGCCTCGTGCTCGAACATTGCACCGACTTCGACACGGCGTCGATCCACGCCCTGCAGTCGCTGCGCCGCCTGCGGTCGCTGCGCTGCATCGACACCCCGATGGGCGAAGAAGGTGAGCTGCTCGCCGAGCTCGTGGCGCTGCCCGCGCTGCGCGAGTTCGGGCTGCGACAGCGCGGTCTCGCGCTGGTGCCCGAAGCGCTCGAGGTGATCAACCGCACGCGCATCGACCGCCTCATGCTCGTGGACGTCGAGGCGCCGGGCGAGACGCTCGCCGTGCTGCGCGACGCTCCGACGCTACGCGAACTCATCGTCGTGAACGGCCTGCACGATCACGACGCCGAACCGCTGCAGCGACTGACGCAGCTGCAGCACCTGCGCCTCCGCAACACCAAGATCACGATCCCGGCCGCCGAAGAACTCCGCAACGCGCTGCCGGATTGCGAGGTCGACTGGCAGCTCGACGGGCGGTTCTTCCAGACGCGCCTCGCGTTCGAAATCTGGTGACCGCGGACGCCAGGCGCCGATCCGTCAGCTGATCGGCAAGTACGCGAGAATGCGCCAGGTCCGCGGGGGGCAGAACGCGAACAACACGCCAAGGGCCACCGCAGGAGCCGGAACGGTCCACCAGGCGTAGCCGTGGACGAAGATCGAGATCACGCCGCCAAACGCGCCGAGACAGACGCCGAGCAGCCCGTCACGCCACCAGCGCCCGCGCCGTTCGCGTTCGCAGGCCGCCTTGTGCTCTCGGATGCGGTTCATGTGTGACATGGTGGCCGCGCCCGCGCGCGATCTGTCGCGCAGCCCGGTGCCGGCGGTCAGAAGTTGAAGCAGTCGACGACCGTGGTCTCGGCAACACCGCTCTGATGCAGCGCGAGCGCCTGGTCGTAGAATCGGATGCCGACGAGCCCCGGCGTGTTGGGGAACGTGACCGTGTGGTACGGGTTGTTCGGCCCCAGCGGCGCGAACACGCCGACGAACCAGGCCGAGTTGGGATCGAGGTGGACCGGCCCGACGAACGGCGGGAACGTGCCGGGCGACGCCTGCAGGCCGATCCCGACGAACAGCAGATACACGTCGCCGACCGGCCCCGACCCGTAGTAGTCGATGCTCATCGTCGCGGTCGTCGTCGTCGTGAGCGCGAACTGCTCGTTGGCCATGACGGTCACGGCCGAGACGTCGACGAACGGGCACGTGATCGCGCCCGCCGTGCCGGTGATCTCGAGCGGCCAGCCCTCGAACTGCGTCAGGCTGCCGAGCGTCCCGGGCCGCAGCCGCAGGTTGGTGCAGACGGTGCGGTGCGTCGCACCGTCCTGGCAAATGGAGATCGGCGGCAGCGCCTCGATCGTGTCGCGGACGGTGATCTGCGCGTTGGTCGCGGTCGAGGTGACGGTCGTCGCGAGCAGCGCGACGACGAGAGTCGAGAGCGTGGAGTGCGTCATGGCAGTGGGTCGCGGGGATCTGGCGCCATGATAGCGCGGAGCCGGCGCGCAGGTCGCGCCCGTGGCCAATCACCCGGCCGACGGAGTCACCCCGCCGATGGAGCGATCAGCTTGCGAAGCGCCGCGTCGACGAGCGCGTCGGAGTCCGCGCAGACTCGGTCGCTGCTCATGACGTTCGTCTCATTCACGCCGCCGCGCGACCGCCTGCAGCGCCGCCTGGGCCCCCTCGGCCAAGGCCCGGTTGTCGGAACTGGCGAGTTGACGAAGCGCGGCGTTCGTGCTGCTGCCGAGCCGCGGCAGCATGCCGAGCGACGTCGCGGCCTCGAGCCGGAGGTCGGGCGGAGTCGTCGCGTCCGCTACCGCGAGCCGCAGCGCTCGTTCGTAGCCGGAGACCTCGGACTTCACCTTGCGCAACTCGTCGAGCGCCCGCCAACGTTCGTGGCGGCGGCCGTGCTCGAGCAGGTAGACGTGCGCCCGCTGCGCGATGGCTGGCTCGGGGTCAAGCCGCAGCAGGCTCACCGCGATGCGCCGATGACTTCGCGGTCCACACCAGACCCACGTCGGGCCGAGCTTGATCTGGGAACGCAGGCAATCGGTCCCGAGGCGCGCGGCCAGCGCCTTGATCGCCAATGCGTCCAGGGCAGGCGTGCGCCCGTTCGAGCGGGCATACAACGCGGCCGCGGCTTCGACGTCGTACGGACGGAACGAGGTTCCGGACTCGACGATGTCGATCAGCTCCCGCGCCGAACGCCCGGCGTGGGCCAGTCCTTTCGTCTCACCCTTCTCGCGCCCCAGCGACATCGCTCGCACTGCCGTCTCCGCGAAGCGCTCGCGCACCGCCGCCTCGAGTCCGTCGTCGTTCATGCGCTCCGAAGCCATGATCTGCGCCCGATACAGGTAATGGACCGCGTCAGTCCCGACGAACGGCGCGAGATCGACGATGGCGGCGAGCGTCCGCTGCAGAGCTTCACCGTCGATCAGACGCGTCCTGTCCCACAGCGCCTCCAGAATCGTCTCCGCCGAACCCGTGAGTTCCGCGCTGAGCACGAGAACGTCGGCGAACCGTTCACGCTCCGCCCACACATCCGTCCCGGCGATCGCGTCCATGAGAGCCGGCCGGGCGGCCTCCCCCAGGCCGAGCAGTCGCGAGAACGCCGCGGCGCGCACGTCGTCGGGACCGAGTTGCGCGATCAGGCGCCGACACTCGGCGACCTGTTCGGCGGTCGCTTCGGCGCCCGGCTCGGCGACCTCCTGCGCCGGCACGATAGCGAGCGAGTGCAGAACGACAGCCCCCACGAGCTGCGTCATCGGCTTCCCGGGCGACCTCATCGGGCGCGATGATACCACTGGCAGCCCGCCGCATCGGGCTGGCGCAACCGGGAGCCCAGGTTTCCTGTCCCCGCCTGTCAACAACCTCACGCCGCTTGGGTTCGGTACGCGTAGACCACCACGAGATGCGAGCCCGGCGGCGCCGCGCACGCCCGAAAGACCGGCCGGACGACCTCGTGGATGCGCGCGACACCGGCATCATCCGCGCCGCCGAAGACCAGGATCGTCGACTCGCCCACGCCGAACTCGAGGCCGTTGATCTCGAACTCGGACGCGAGCCCCGCCCGCGCGATCGCCGCGTCGATGGCCTCTGCCAGCGCTTCGGCCTGGGACTCGACGGCGTTGTCGGTCGGGCCGCCGGCCGCCGCCAGGTGCACCTCGAGCCGGCAGTAGTCGTAGCGGTCGTCGTCGCGGTCGGCTGTCGTCACGCCATCTCCTGCACCCGGGCCAGGGGTTCACTCGAGCCGGAGCTGAACCACGCGGCGCACACCACAACGAAGTCCCCGGCTCGACGCATCGGGTCCGGATGATACCAGAGCACGATTCCGTCAGCGCGGGCGTCGAGACTGCATCGGCCGGATTCGACGTGCACCTCGCGAGAGCAATGAAGGCGTTCGCCAGGGAGACGCATGGCGAACTGGCGCACGCAGGCAACGAACCGTGGCCGCAGTCGTAACGCTGTGAGATCGTCCTGGCTCGTTGCGCTCTGGAGATCGGCGGTTCCGCGCCCGAATACCACTCGCTGAACAACTGTGCGGCGTTCGAACCAAACGAACTACGCGAGCAACGCGCACACCGCGATGACGGCTGTCGAATGCAGGTCGATACGGCCACCGAAAGGAAGTGAAACGCGACCCTACTTGCCGCGCTCCCGCAAGAACTCCGGAATCGTCGTCGGTCCGCGCTTGCTGCCCTCGAGCCACTCGACGCGCCATTCCGTGATCCGATCCTCCTTCATGTGCACGAACTTGCCAGGCTCGGGTTCATCGACGTGTTCGTGCTGCAGTACGAGAACGAGGGGCGGCTCTGCCCCTTCGGTTCTCTCGGAGTAGCGCGCCGCCTGCTCGAAGGTACGGAACGCTCGAAACTCGTCGTCGCCGTCGCCGTGCACCCAGACGCGATACTCCAGCACCTCGTCGTAGAAGTAGCCGCCTCCCGACTTGGTCAGCGCGGGGTACTGCCCGACCTTCGACGCGTCGACGGCAACGGGATAGCCACTGGCCGGCTCGGGTTCGGAACAGCACGGTAGCACCGCTCCCACGATGGCATGCGCCACGACCAATTTGAGCATGGAGGACATCGGATCGGCGATTGTCGTCAACCGCGGAACGAACGCAACGACCCCGGGCTGCTCGTCACCCCATCACTTCTGCCGCACGACGGGATCTCGGTCCGTGATCACGTGGATGCGTTCGTCGTCGGTGATGATGCTCAGATCACGCGCATCGTAATGGAGCGCACGCAACCTGCGCGATCTCAGCCAAACCGGAGGCACCAGCCCGACTACACCTCACCCGCGAGCAACCGAGCGAAGAACCGGCGACCAGGAAACATGCCGAACGGCACCCCACGATGCGGGATCACCGCGCGGCCCGGCACATCGATCAACCACGTGACGCAGTAGTCCTTGCGCCATCCGGAACCGAGCCGAAGCCGACGAATCGCGCGTTCGAACTCCGGGCTGGGCGACGAATGCGCGAGCACGACGAGCATCCCGAACGCCCCCATTCGCGCCCCGTAGACGGATCCGGCATACGGCTTCATCGATCGCGAGAACTCGTAGAACTCGGCCACCCGTTCGCGCACCAAGTCCAGGTCTTCACCCTGAATCGTGAGCACGCCACACGACACGACCGATCCCAAGTAGATGCGCACCCCGACGAAGTCGTAGCGGTCGACGTCGAGAGACTCCGCGACCGCAAGGTCCAAGCTCCGAACCGCCGAGAAGCCCTTGTGATCCTGCAGGGCGCGGCCGAGTTGCTCGCCGTTCATCGTCTAGCCTCCTGTCCGACGCGGTCCCCGCGTGCCGTGCGAGCGGACCAACACGGGCCCCAATGCGGCGAAGGCCCGCGTTCGAAACACTGCCTCGCCAGACTCATCCGCAGCGCTTCCCGCCCGGCTCACAGCGAGCACCACCCCTGGTTCGCGTGCACCAGAACTGCAAGACGGCCTGCCACCCCCGGCATCCTAGCCTAGCCCGAAGCGAGGAGAGAGTTGGCGCTCTCAGGTGTCCACGAATCCCACCGCAGCCCGATCCAGGCACGACGCGCTCGCCGCGAAGCACACCCTGCGCGTAGCACCCCCAAACCGCTCCCGCCACCAAACCGCTTTCGCACCCCCAGCGCGCGAAGCGCGCTCCCCCGCAGAGGCGTATGGCGCCAACGGGCAAACCCGCCGTCCCCGGTCTTCGCCTAGCCTCTGCGGACAAAGGCTCCAAAACGAAGAAAGGCTCGGCCCCCTGGGGGCCGAGCCTTTCTTCGTTTTGGAGCGGGTGATGAGATTCGAACTCACGACCCTCACGTTGGCAACGTGATGCTCTACCACTGAGCTACACCCGCACGAGTTGTCTCTAGAACGCGTTCGCCCGGGGTTGACCGCGCGAACGAGGGGGCGCATTCGTATGGTCCATGGCCGTGGATGTCAAGAGTCCCAGGCAGGTTCCCGAGCGCGACGCGCGGTTCGGCCCGGCCCCCCGATTTCGCATGCTTCCGACCAGCAATCCGACGTTTCCGTCCCTCCTCGCGGATCAGGTTCGCGCCCACGGGGAACGGGTTTTCCTGCCGCGCCGGCGGGCGCAGGTGGAGGAGCCGATCACGTTCGCGCGACTGCTCAGCGACGTGGAGGCCCTCGCGCTCGCGCTGCTCGACCGCGGGATCCGGCGCGGCGACCGGGTCGGGGTCATGGCCGAGAATCGCTACGAGTGGATCCTGATCGATCAGGCGCTCGCGAGCATCGGCGCACCGAGCGTGCCGCGCGGCTCCGACACCTCGCTGCCGGAGATGGAGTTCATCCTGCGGCACAGCGGCTGCAAGTTCTGCTTCGCCGAGGACGACAAGACGGCCGGCGAGGTGCTCGCGATGAAGCCGCGGCTCGACGAGCTGGCGGGGATCGCGGTCATGGCGGACGCGACGACGGTCGAGGGCGCCGAGACCCTCGGGGACCTCGTGGCGCGCGGTCACGAGCTGCTCGGCTCGCGCCGCGACGAGCTCGACGCGGCCCGCGCGCTCGTGCAGCCGTCCGACCTCCTGACCATCGTCTACACGAGCGGCACGACGGCCAACCCCAAGGGCGTGATGCTCACGCACGAGAACGTGCTCAGCAACGCGCGCGACACGACCGAGGCGCTGCACATCACGGGCAACGACGTGTTCTTGTCGGTGCTGCCCGCGTGGCACATGTACGAACGCATCATGGACTACCTCGCGCTCGCCGCGGGTGGCCAGCTGGTCTACACCGACCGGCGCAACATCAAGACGGACCTCGGCGTCGTGCGGCCGACGATCTTCGCCGCGGTGCCGCGCATCTGGGAGATGCTGCACGACGGCGTGATCAACACGTCGCGCAAGCTCGAGGGTCTCAAGGGCAAGCTGCTGCGGCGCGCGCTGCAGACGAGCCACCTCGTCGGCGGCCGGCGCGCGGGCCCGTTCACCCGACTGCAGCACGGCGTGCTGCGCAGGGTCGTGCTGAGCAAGGTGCTCGAGAACTTCGGCGGGCGACTGCGCCTCTGCGTCAGCGGCGGCGGCGCGCTGCCCCGACACGTCGACGAGACGCTGCTCGGCATGGGGCTGCCGTTGCTCAACGGCTATGGCCTCACGGAGACGAGCCCGGTCGCGGCCGTTCGCCTCGCGGAGAACAACGCGCCGGGTCACATCGGCCCGCCGCTGCCCAACACGAAGATCGAAGCGCGCCGCGCGGACGGCAGCCGGTGCAATGCCGACGAGACCGGCGTGCTGTGGATCACGGGCCCGCAAATCATGCAGGGCTACTACGACAATCCGGAGAAGACCAAGGAGGTGCTCCTCGACGGCTGGTTCTGCTCCGGCGACCTCGGACACGTCGACGCGGTCGGACACGTCTGGATCACGGGTCGCGCGAAGGACACGATCGTGCTGGCCGGCGGCGAGAACGTGGAGCCCGAGCCGCTCGAGACGCTGATCAAGACGTCGCCCCTCATCGAGCAGGCCGTCGTGCTCGGTCAGGACCAGAAGGCGCTCGGCGCGCTGCTCGTGCCCAACCTCGAGCTGCTCGCGGACGAGGTGCCCCGCTCGGAGTGGGACGAACGCGACGGCGTGCTGCACGGCAAGGCCGTGACGCAGAAGCTGCGGAAGGAGCTCGACCACGTGCTGACGCGCGACGCGGGTTGCCGCGGGTGCGAGCGGGTCGCGACGTTCCGCGTGATCGCCGAGCCGATGACGCCGGAGAACGAGCTGCTGACGCGCACGCTCAAGGTCAAGCGCCACGTCGTCAACGAACGCTACGCCAACGTCATCGGTGAGCTATTCGGCTAGGACTCGGTCTACGGGTCGACGCCGACCGGCAACGAGCGCGGCAGGCCATCGGCGGGCGCCGGACCGAGCGCCCGGAGCCAGCCGGCGAGCGTGTCGCCGGCGAGTCGGCACGCGTTCGGCAGATCGCGCCCCACCGCGAGATGGCAGGCGATCGCGCTCGCGAGCGCACAGCCCGTGCCGCGCACCGGGCCGACCGGCAACCGCGAGCGCACGAATCGCTCGACCGGGTGATCGCGCCGCAGCAGTGTATCGATGGCCGTGTCCTTGCTTCCCCCGTCGCCTTCGATGTCGGTCGCGTGACCGCCCTTCCACAACACGGCAGGAACGTGCTCGGTCGCGAGCTTCGGATCGCCGCCGAACAGCCGACCGAACTCCGGTCCGTTGGGCGTGAGCAGCGTCGCGAGTGGCAGCACGTGCTCGCGATACGCCGCCACGACGTCGTCATCGGTCGCGAGGCCACCGGCGGTCGCGGAGAGCACGGGATCGACGACGACGGGGACCGGCGCTCCGGACTCCGAGCGGACCACAGTGAGCGCCTCGTGCAGCGCCGAAGCCACGTCGGTGATGAGCGCGACCGACCCGAGCAACCCGAGCTTGACGGCAGCGAAGCCGCCATCCGCGACCGCGGCGTCGAGCATCGCGCGCCCGATCGCGGCATCGATCGGATGCAACGACCGGAACCCGCGCCGGCTCTGCACCGTGAGGGCGACGGGCAACGGCAGCGGCTGCCCGCCGAGCGCCGTGACGACCGCCGCATCGAGCGTGACACCGGCCCCGCCCGAGGAATCGATGCCGCCGAGGAGCAGGACGCGCGGCGGTGCGGCCGTCATTGCACGATGAGCGACTGCGCGGCCAGCGTGCGCCCGCCGATCGTCAGCAGCAGGTCGTGCGGCCCCGGCGGCAGCGCGGGATCGACGCGCACGGTGACCTCGCGCGGCGTGACGCGGCCGAGCGTGAGGGCGCGACCACCGAGCACGGCTTCGACCGTGACGCCCGTCGGGAACACGCCGCGCAGCGTGAGCCACTCACCCGCCACGCCGCTCGCCGGCACGATCGTCACCGCGGCGCGACCGAGCGCGCCGTCGCACACGTTGTCGACGTCGGAAAGCGTGATGACCTGGTCCCCGTCGGTATCGAGCAGGCCGGCCGCGCTGCCGAGCGTCGAACACAGCCCGCGCAGATCGAGCACCGACCATTCCAGGTCGCCGTCGACGTCGCCGGGCAATCCGCCGGCGACGAGCACGGGGCCCGTCGAACGGCCGTTGCCGACCACGTTCACCACCGGCCCTGCGCCGGCGCCGAACGCGCGCAGGGTCCAGGCGCTCGGATCGACGGTCGCGCATGCGACCTCCACCGCACCGCCGGCGAGCGCGGGCTCGAAGTCGACGACGAACCGCAGCGTGGCAGCTCCACCGGGCAGCAGTTCCGCGCCCTGCAACGCGACGTCGAGCTCGGCATCGTCGAGCACGACCGCGACCGGCCCGGCCACGAGCCTGTCGCGCTCGCCGGGAACCGCGGGGTCGTCGAGATAGACGCGCAGGTCCGAGACCTGCTGCGGCGCAGCACCGCTGCCGGCGAACAACACCCGCACGCCCTCGATCGCGAGCCGCCGGCTCGTCGTGTTGGTCACGACCGCGGCGAGCAGTTCGTACTCGCCGGCCTCGGCCAACCGGCGTTCGCCGGTGCCCGATCCCGAACCGACCTGCAGGCCGCCCGCCAGATCCGTCAACAGGTCCACGACCATCACGACGCCGTCCTCGACGCCGAGCAGCTGCCCCTGCAGCGCGCCGGTAGTCACCGGGAAGTCCGCGGCATAGGACCAGCCGCCCGCGACGATCAGCCCGTTGTCGATCTCCACGGCACCGAACGCGTCGCTGCCGGAGCCGCCCGCGTAGGTCGCGTACTCGAGCACCGCGCCCTGGTTGGTGTAGTAGCAGAGGAACGCGTCGAGCGTGCCGCCGGCGAACGAGCCCTGGTGCGCGGTCGGCGTCAGCGGCAGTCCGGGTCCGGCCTCGCCGACGACCACCACCTCGTCGCCGTCGACCGCGACGTCACGGGCGTGATCGAAGTCGGTGCCAGCCACGTAGGTCGAGAACAGCAGGGCCGAGCCGTCGGCCGACAGCCGGGTCAGCACACCGTCCTCTTCGCCCGCGGGCGTGCTCTGCGGCGCACCCGCGGAGATCGGGTAGTTCACCGAGTCGGTCCAGCCGCAGAGCCACAACGACCCGTCGTCACCGAGCGCGCAACCCGTCGCCGCCTCTTCGTTGATGCCGCCGAGGAAGCTCGAGAACACGGCAGTCGAGCCGTCGCTCGTCAGGCGCAGCGCGACCATCTCGACGGAGCCCGCGCTGCTCGTCCGGTAGGCGAACGGCGTCGTCGGAAAGTTCGCGGCGATCGACCAGCCGACCGCGGCCGCCTCGCCCGTCGCGGGATCGATCGCGACGTCGAGCAGCTGGTCCTGCAGCGTGCCGCCCACGTAGGTCACGTAGGTCGCGCTCGTGAGATCGGCCGCGAACTTGGCCACGAACCCGTCGTTCTGGCCCGTGACCGGACCGCCGAGGGCGGGCTGCCACGATCCCGGGGTCGTCGGCAGATCGGGCGACGACGTGGCGCCGACGACGTAGATCGTGCCGGCGGGATCGACGGCCACCCCCTCGGCCGCCTCGTCGACGAGACCGCCGAGGTAGGTCGACGCGAGCACCGCATCGCCCGCGGCCGACAGGCGCGTCACGAACGCATCCCCGATCGGCACGATCGGGCCGGACCCGCCGAACGTGGCCTGATAGGCGCCGGGGGTGATCGGCAGGTCCGACGACGCGGTGAAGCCCACGATCGTCGGCGACTGCCCGGGCCCGAGCGCGATCGCGCGCGCTTCCTCGCCCTCCGAGCCGCCGAAGTAGGTCGCGAACTGTAGCGTGGTGCCGGCCTCGTCGATCTTCGCGAGGAACGCGTCCCGTTCGCCCGTCGTCTGGAACGCGCCGACCGTGGTCGGGAAGTCGACCGACCCGGCCCAACCCGCGAGCCAGATGCCGACGCCCGGCTGCCACGCGACGTCCTGGATGCGATCCGTCGCACCGCCGCCGAGGTAGCTGCTCCACGCGACGCCGGGGTCGACGACGGTCGCGAGAGCGGGGTCGAGCTCGGGCGCGTGGAAGCCGTAGGTGCGCGGCCCGCGCACCTCGAACTCGACGGTGAGCGGCCGCCGCCCGTTCGCGGTCGTCTGCCACGCCACCGGCGGTTCCTGCGTGAGCTCGACGGGACCGTGCGGCGTCGTCGTGCACACGTGCAGGCGCCCGTCGCGATCGACGAACAGTTGGTCGGCCCCGTCGCACGTGGCCTCGAACGCGGCGAGGTCGGCGCCAGGCGCGAGCGCGAGGTCGTAGGCGAACGCGAACTCCGACTCGGGCACGGCCCGGAACACGACGTCGATGCCCGGCTGCACGCCGCGCAGCGTCGCGCCGGCGAAGGTCGGGACGTTCGTATGGTGCCCACCCGGCTCCCGCCCGCGCAGGAAGTGCAGCTGGCCGGCGACCACCGCTCCCACGTCGGTCGCCCGAGCCCGGCCGGAGAAGCGCGTGCGCACGATGGCGCCGGTCAAAGTGCGTGGCCGCGGCGCTTCGCGTTGGATCGGATCCTCGGCCGCGGCGTTCGGCAGCTCGCGCGCGAAACGCACCGTGAACCCGTCGTCGTGCAGCCAGCCCACCGACCGTCCGAGCACCGCGAAGCGCACGGCGTCGTCCCATTGGCCGCGGTTCTCGACGAAGCGCGTTTGCGCGAGCGCAGCCGGGCTGCGACCGACGAATCGATGCGCGCCATCGGCCATCGGCCGAGTCATCGGCGCGGCCATCGGCTGGCTCATCGGCGGGCTCATCAGCGGGCTCATCAACTGGGCGGCTGCCGGACCACGCTGCGGTTCGTCGTCATGGACTGCGAGGAGTCCGAGGCCGGCCACACCGACCGCGATGCCGAGAAGCGTGCGCATGCGACGGGGCAGCATACGGAGCGACCGATCGCCCCGCGCCCCCCTTCGGCACTCCGCCGGCATTCCAACGCCCGGAAGCGCCCGTCCCGCGGCCGAATCAGCGACTCGCGCTCACGTCAGCGTCGGATACTCGGCCGCCTGCCACGCCAGCATGCCGCCCCGGACGTCGACGACCTCGCGGATGCCACGCCGCTGCAGCAGGCTGCCCGCGATCGACGACCGGTAGCCCGAACGACAGACGATCGCGACGGGCCGACCCGTCGGCACCTCGGCCGCGCGCCGTTCGAGATCGGCGAGCGGGATGTTGACCGCGCCGTCGATGTGGCCGCCCTCCCACTCGCGCGGCGAACGGACGTCGAGCACGAACGGTCGCGCGGCGAGGCCGTCGGCGAGCGCCCGCACTGGCACGCGTTCCACGGTCGCGATCAGTTCGTCCCGACCGGCGAACGCGGCCGGGCCGCCCGCCAGGAAACCCACGACCGCGTCGAGACCGACGCGACCGAGGCGGGTCGCGGCCTCGACCTCCTGGCCCGGGTCCGCGACGATCACGAGCTCTTCGACCTCGTGCAGCAGCGTGCCGGCCCAGGTCGCGAACTTGCCATCGAGCCCGACGTTGATCGCGCCGCGCAGATGACCGTGCGCAAACGTGTCCGCGTCACGCACGTCGACGACGACCGCGCCGGCGTTCTGCCGCTCGAGCACCGCGTCGAGGGTCAACGGGCGCAGATCCGCGAGTCGAACGTCGAGCGTCGGCCGTTCGCGCTGGTTCATCGCCGCGTCGTACGCGAAGTAGGCCGGCGCCTGCGGCTGATCCGCCGTGACCGTGGCGACGAACTCGTCGCGGCTCATCGGCTGCAGCGCGTAGTTCTGGCGCCGTTGCTGCCCGATCGTCGAGAACGTCTCGCTGCTGAGGTTCTTGCCGCACATCGAGCCGGCACCGTGCGCCGGATACACGAGCGTGTCGTCCGGCAGCTGCAGCAGCTTGTCGTGCAGCGAGTCGTAGAGCTGCCCGGCGAGCTCAGTCGCCGTGACGCCGACCGAGGCCATGAGGTCCGGCCGACCGACGTCGCCGACGAACAGGGTGTCACCGGTGAAGACGGCGTGCGGCCGCGTGTCGCTGACCGCCAGATCGAACACGACGATCGAGACGCCCTCGGGAGTGTGGCCCGGCGTCTCACGGATCGAGAACCGAACATCACCGAACTCGAGCACGTCACCGTCGCGCAACGCGTCGAAGTCGTACTCGGCGTTCGCCCGCGCGCCGAGGTGGATCCGCGCGCCGACCCGATCCCGCAGCTCGAGATGACCGGCCACGAAGTCGGCGTGGAAGTGCGTCAGCAACACGTGCGCGATCGTCGCACCGTGCCGCTCGGCGAACGCGATGTAGCCGTCGACGTCACGCTGCGGATCGATCACCGCCGCGGTCTTCGTCCGCTCGTCGATCACGACGTACGACGCGTGCGCCAGGCAGCCGAGATAGAACTGCTCGAGGATCATGTCCCCCGCGAGTCTACCGCCCCGAAGTGAACATACCGCACGGTACCCCCCGTACGGTACCTGGTCCAATTGCCGGCCAGTCGACTTGCCGCCAGTGGCTCTGGCGGTCAGTCGTCGGCTTCGCCGAATGCCGCGGCGTTGCAGCCGGAGACGCCGAACACCTTGAGGATGCTCTTCTCGAGCCGCCGTTCGAGGCGACGCAGCGCCCGCGAGTCGTCGGTGTTCACGTGGATCGACCCGCCGGCGACCGAACCGTGACCGCCACACGAACCGTCCTCGCCGTCCATCGCCTCGCGCAGCAGCCGCCACGCGTCGCCGCCGTCCTCGGTGCGCACGGACATGTAGTACTGCCCGTTCACGAGGCCGCCGCAGAACACCGCCCGAACGCCTTCCATCCGCAGCAGCAGATCGGCGATCTCCGCGACCATCTCCGGGCTCGGCGTGCGACCGAGCGAGCACAGCGTCACGCCGTCGTAGAGCCGCACCTTCGACAGCGCGTCCTTGAGCGTCTGGAAGTAGGCCGCCGGCAGGCGCGGCGACTGGATCGCCACGAGCTTCTGCCGATCGACGTGCGGGAACAGGTACTCGAACGCGCGCAGGTCGACGTCGCCGATGTTGCGCGACAGGTCCGCGGTGTCGGTCTTGATCCCGTACATGAGCGCGGTCGCGACCTCGGGACTCGGCTGCACACCCGCGTTCTGCAGGTGCGCCGCGACGATCGAACTCGTCGCGCCGATCTCCGGCAGGACCTCGTGGAACGTCACGGTCCGCGGATCGACGCGCTCCGCACACAGGTGGTGATCGATGACGATGTCGGGCGTGATGCCCGCGGGCACGACGGTGTGACCGAAGCCCGGCTGCGTGTCCACGAACGCGAAGCAGTCGAAGCGCGATACGTCGACGTCGTCGAGCGTCTTCGTGTCGATCTCGAGCTCGCGCACCATCGCCTGGTTCTCGGCGCGCAGGATGCGGCCGGTGATGGCGAAGTCGACCTCGATCCCGGCGACCTTGCGGGCGAACTCGGCGAGGCCCATCGCGCCGCCGAGCGAATCCGGATCCGGGTTGTTGTGGGTCAGGATCAACAGCCGTTTCCGCCCCGCAAGCAACGCACGGAGAGTCTCCGTACGGGCGTGGTCGCAAGCCGTGGGGCCACCCTTGCGGGCGGCCGGGCCCTGCTGCGCTATCGGGGAAGACGTCATGTTGAGGTGCCTACGCCGGACCAGGTCCGACCGGCTCGCCGACCTCTGCATCGACCCGAAACCCGGGTCCGCTGGAGACCATACGACCGGCTACAGACCGAACTTGTCGAGGCACGACCGCATCCCGGCAAAGTCCGAGGCAGCGACCGTGGGATCGAGATCCAGCCCGACCGGAAAGGTCCGGTCGCGGGGTACATAGGTGGCCAGGAGGCCGTAGTCTACCCCTCCCGCTCCAGGCGGCAGCAGCATGCCATCGGGGGAAGAATCACCCAAACTCATGCCCTTGAGGCGGTTACCGAAAGCCTCGAGCCATTCGCCCTGCGGCTCCCCGAAAATCTGCTCGCGGCGGGCCACGGCGCCGGCGTCGTGCCAGTAGCCGAGCGGCAGCTGGTGCAGGTCCTCGAAGATGTCCGCGAGACCCTGGCGGTCGGCCACGACCCGCAGATTGCGGCCCGTCGCGAGGCCGAACGACAGCTCCGGGCAGGCCCGAACGACCGCGTGGATGGCGCGGCAGGCCTGATCGACGGCTTCGTCGCGCCCGACGCTGCGGCGCGCGAGCAGGGCATCGGCGCGTTCTCGCGTCCAGCGGTAGCTCGGGTCGCCGAGGTCGTCGGACTCGATCTCTCCGAACACCGGCACGAGCCCCGGTTCGAGCACGATCGCCGGGCAACCGACCGTCCGGGCCGTATCCGCGGCCCGGCGCACGGCGGCCAACGCGACCTCCCGGGGCCCCGATCGGCCCATCGCGAGCCCCGCGGTGGCGATGGCCGGATCGAGCACGCTCGTGGCCCGAACGACCCCGACGTGCACCGGCAGGTCCGCGGCCGCCGCGATGAGCTGCCCCCAGTCCATCGGCCGGGGAGCCGGTGCCGCGACGAGGCCGTCGAAACCGGCCTCGAGCACCTGGACCCAGAGTTGCTGCGGGTCCGCCGGGCCATGGACGCTGGCCCACTCGCAGCCGAGGAATCTTTGCACGGTCATGTGGAGAGCTTTCCGGGGTCGGCCGTCTCACGTAACGTCTCGCGGCCTCGTCT
Source organism: Planctomycetota bacterium (assembly GCA_965228735.1). GTDB lineage: Bacteria > Planctomycetota > UBA1135 > UBA1135 > UBA2386 > JAGQRA01. The sequence goes on along the minus strand of OZ245838.1, from coordinate 5,908,533 downwards.
ACGAATACCGTTTCCGCTCCGGAGGACCAGTCATGAGCAGATGTCTCACTGCCGCGCTCGGCGCGGCGCTCTTGTTCGGTAGCTTGACCAGCTGCCAGGCGCAAGAAGAACGCCGCCGCGTCACCTCGTCGATCCAGAGCCTGGAAAACCGGCTCAACCGCATCGACAACCTCGTTCGGGAGTTGGAGTCCGGCGGCACCAGACGCGACCGGGCCGCGCAGGCCGAGCGCGCGGCCCAGGCGCGGGCCGAGGCGGCGCAACTGCGCGAACTGGTCGCGGCGAAGGAGCGCAGGCTCGAGGCGGCGCTCGCCGAGCAGAAGGCGCTCGCGAACAAGCTCGAGAGGATGCGGCGCGACGCGGAGAAGCAGCTCGAACGCAGCCAGCAAGACTCGGCCGAACTGCGCACGGCGCTCGCGGCCACGCGGCAGCAGGCCGAAACCCGGGCCAAGGAGCGCGGCGCGCTCGAAGTGTCGCTGACCAAGAAGCTCGCCGCCACGCAGGCCGCGGCCGAGCGCGACCTGCAGAAGACCGCCGAACGGGCCGATCGGCTCGCGAAGCAACTCGCCGAGAGCCAGCGGCGCCATGACGAGTTGGCGCAGCAGTTCGAGCGCCGGTCGCACGAGGCGCAGCAGGAGCGGCATGCGGAGATGAACCGGCTGCGGCAAGAGCTCGAACAACGCCAGGCGCGCTTCGAAGCGATGCGGGGCGAACTGGAGGAGCGGGCGAACGACGTCCGGCGCGAGTTCGAGCAACGCAGCCAGAACGTTCGCCGCGAATACGAAGAGCAGATCGAGCAGATGCGCCGCGAGCTCGACGAACGCACCGAGCACATGCAGCGCCAGCGCAAGGAGCAGCTCGAAGCACAGCACCGCGAATACGCGGAGCGCATCGAGATGATGGAGCGCGCGCTCGCCGAAGCGCGCGAACAGACCGTGGCGCGTGAGAACCACGACCGCGAACTGCAGGCCGCATTCGAGCACACGCGGCGACAGCTCGCCGAGCACCAGCAGCGGGCCGCCGCCGAGCGGGACCGCGGCGCGCAGGCGACCGAGCGCATGAAGGCGCTACAGAACGAGCTGCAGGAGGTGCAGGAGCTCGCGGCCACGCTGCAGAAGGCAGCCCAGGAACGCAGCGGCCGCAACGACGCGGCGAGCGCCCGCACGCGCGGGCTCATGGATCGGCTGCGCCAGGCCGGCGTCGAGTCGGAGGACCTGCGCGCGGAGAACGAAGCGCTGAAGGCGCGGCTCGAGAACGTCACGGCGCGCGCCCGCCGCGCCGCGGCGAGCAGTCAGGGTCGCCGCACTGCGGCACCGGTCGCGCCGACCCGCACCGGCCCGAGCGGCGGCGCCGGCAACAGCGGCTCGATCCAGTTCGAGGACGTCCACGGCGACGTACACGTCCACTTCCACGGCGACGCGCCGGCCAACGCTCTGCCGACAGGCGCCCCCGCTGCGGGCGTGCGCCGCCTGATTCGCGCGCGCGACGAGGCGCCCAAGACCGACCGCGCCCCGGCCACGCGAGCCCGCGACGGCGGCCAGCCCCGCCCGCGCCGCCGCCCGACGACGGACAAGAAGATCAACGAAGGAGCCGAACTCGAAGCCGAGTTCCACGAGCTGTTCGAACAGCTCTTCGGCGCCCGCTGACGCGAGGCGTCACACACCGACGCCGGACAGGCAGCGGCGCCAGGGCACGGTGGGGCGCGTCAGCACGACGCGCGCGCCGAGGCCGAGGTAGCGCACGGTGGCGCCGTTCATGACGACTCCACCGAGCGCGGTCGGGCACAGCTGCTGCATGCCGAACTCGATCGACCCGACGACGTGGGTGCCGTCGGGCAGGTAGAAGACCGACGCGCCGAGACCGCCGGCGCCCGCGAGTTCGATCCAGACCGACGAGAACCACGGGCCGGCTGCGGGCGCGTCGAGCACGAGACCGGTCGGCAGCGGCAACGGCAGCGCGGTCGGCCCGTTCGTGTAGAGCCGGTCCCCCGCCGCCGTCGCGACGACGACGTCGGCGTCACCCGCGAACGCGCTGCCGACGACGGGCGCGGCCAGGGCGTTCTGGTGCAGCACGGCCTGGTGGCCCGTCACCGGATCGATCGTGCGCACGACGAGCGCGCCGCCATTCTGCTCGGTGAAGTAGCGCCCGTTCGCCGAACGCCCGGAGGTGACCGGATTCAGCGTGCCTTCCGGATACGGCGGCGCCGTCGCGCCCGTGCCCGTGAGATTGTCGACGTTGCCACCCTGCGCACCGAGCTCGGCGGCGAACCAGTCGGCGAGGCCCGGCTTGCCGATCGCGACGATCAGCTTGTCGGATGCGTATGCCGGCAGGATGTGCACGCCGATCGTCGGCTGGAAGATCGGATCGCCCGTGATGTGCAGCGTCGGCAGCACGCCGGTGACGTCGAGCAGGTAGAGCTCGTCGCCGACGACCGAGTCGTTGTAGAACAGCCGCGTGCCATCGTCGTTGAGCAGCAGACCGAGTTCGCCCGTGCCGTCCGGCAGGTAGTCGGGATCCTCGTAGTCGCTCGGCCCCGGCGGCAGCACGGTCGCGCCGCCCGTCGAACCGACCGTCCAGAGGCGCTGCAGATCGTCCGGTCCGTAGAGGAACACGACGCGCGAGCCGTCGCGCGCCATCGCCATGTGCTCCTCGAGTTCGGCGAGCGGCTGCGGCGGCGGCGTCACGTCCGCCGGCTGGTTGCCGTCGGCGAGCGCGCAGCGGAACAGCCGCTGCCCCGCCGATTGGAAGTAGACGATGCTCGCACCGACCATCACGGACGCCGGCTCGACGAACGTGCCCGCGGCGACGAAGCGTGACGGCGTGCCCGTGCTCGCGAAGTTCTGACCGTCGAGCCGCGCGATCCACAGCCCACCGAACTGCATGCCGGCGGCGAGGTGGCCGCCCGCCGGATCGACGCCGATGCGATCGACGAACGGATCCGCGCCGCCGCCGAGACCCGGGCGTTCGATCACGACGCTCGCCGCACCGGCGGCGTTCACGTGCAGGAAGCCCCAGAACGCGCCGCCGCTGCGGCGATACCGGAACAGCCGGCCGCCGTCCGGCAGCTCGACGCGCTGCAGACCGTTCCGGTCCAGTCTGCGACTGCGCGTGACATCACCGCTCTGGCCGATCGTCCGGCCCGTGATCTCGATCGGCAGCAGTTCGACGTTCTGCAGCACGGTGGCCACCGGCCCGTTCGGGTCGTTCTCCTGGACCGACACGATCGTCGCCGCCGTCGGCGTGCCCTCGATGAACGTGATGGTCTGAGCGCCTATCGGCAGACCCAGGGACATGGCAATCAGGTGACGAATCATGGAATCGGGCAGGGGTAGGTTAGCGCGTCGCCGCCGGCGCGGCGCGCGCGGTCCGAAGGACCGGGATTCAGCAACTCACGTGCCGGGCATCGGACACGGCCGCCGTGCCCGCAATACGCACAACCCCGTCCGGCGGGCGCCCGGAATCCCGACACCAACCAGCACTCGCAGCCTCGGGCGTTACCCCAGACCGTGCCGCTTGAGCTTGTCGTAGAGCGCGGTGCGGGAGATCTCGAGCGCCCGCGCGGTCTTCGCCTTGTCGCCGCCGCAGGCCTGCATCGCCGCGACGATCGCGCGCCGTTCGGCCTCCTTGAGCGTCACGACGGCGTCGGGCGCCGTTCCCCCCGGAGCACGGGCCGACGGCGCCCGCTCGTCGACCCGGGGCAGCTGCGCATCGACGATCTCCTCACCGTCGCAGAGCAGCACCGCGCGCGCGAGGACGTGCTCGAGCTCGCGCACGTTGCCGGGCCACGGGTAGTCGACGAGCGCGGCCCGCACCGTCTTGGCGAGCCGCAGCGAGCGACCGCGTTCTTCGGCGTGCGTCTTCACGAAGTGGTCGGCGAGCAGCTCGACGTCACCCTCACGCTCCCGCAGCGGCGGCACGGTGAGTTCGATCGCAGCGATCCGGAAGAACAGGTCCTCGCGGAACGAGCCGTCCTCCACCATCGCACGCAGATCCTTGTGCGTCGCCGTGACGAGTCGCACGTCGAGTTCGATCGTCGCGCTGCCACCGACCCGGCGAATCGACTTCTCCTGCAACGCGCGCAGCAGCTTGGCCTGGAGCGCCGCCGGCATGTCGCCGACCTCGTCGAGGAACAACGTGCCGCCGTTGGCCAGCTCGAAGAGCCCGGGCCGATCGCGATCGGCGCCGGTGAACGCGCCCTCGACGTGCCCGAAAAGTTCGCGCTCCATGAGCTCCGCCGGCAAAGCCGAGCAGTTCTCCGCGACGAAAGGACCGCGCGGGCGCGCCGACCGATCGTGCAGCGCCCGCGCGACGAGCTCCTTGCCGGTGCCCGTCTCGCCGTGCACGAGAACCGCGATGTCACGCGGTGCGAGCTTGTCGATCTGCTGTTGCAGCTCCTGCATCGCACGGCTCTCACCGATCATCCGCCGATCGCGCCGCCGCACGGCGCGTCGCACGACCGTCAGCTCCTGCTTGCGCTCTTCGAGTTCGCGCTCGCGCGCCTCCTCACGCAGCATGCGATCGACGGCGATCGCAGCCTGATCGGCCAGCACTTCGAGCGCTTCCTTGTCGCGATCGGTGAACGCGCCGGCCCGGCCCGGATGCTCGACGTAGACCGCCCCGGTCGTGCCGCCGGCGCTGTGGAACGGCACGCACAGCGCCGACCGCACCTGCAGGTTCTGCACGGACGGCATCTGCGCGAGTTCGCGATCCGCGAGCACATCGCCGCCCGTCATCGTGCGCTGCTGCTGGATCGCGCGGTGCGCGAGCGAGCGACTGAACGCCTGCCCCTGCGGCCCGGCGTCACCGCTCTGGAACTCGCGCCGCACACCGTCGTCACGCATCACGAGCAGGAAGCCGTTGCGGCCCGCGGTCAGCGTCACGGCCGCGTCGAGCAGATACCGCATCGCGCGGTCGAGTTCGGTCGCCTGCGCCAGCTGCCGGTTGACCGCGAGGAAGGTACGAAACAGCTCGCGGCTCGGGCCGCCTTCGTGTCGATCCGCCATGTCGTTCGTCGTGTCCGGTTTGGTCGGCGAAACCGCGAGCGCCGCATGGAACCTCTCGACCTCGGCCCGCAGACGATCCGTGTCCGGTTCGCCGACGGCAGCCAGCGCCGCGTGCGCCTCCTCGACGGCCCCGGCCTCCGCGTGCGCGCGCGCGAGCATCACCATCGCGAGCCGGCCGGCCGCGCGATCGCCGAGCCGCAGCAGGAGCGGCCCGGCATCGGCGAGCATCGACCTCGCCGTCGGCAGATCGTGGCGCGCGAGCGCCGCGATGCCGAGGTTGGCGCTCGCGATCGCCGCGCGCGCCTCGTCGCCGACGTGACTGTAGAGCGTGCGGGCTTCGCGAAACCGCTCCACGGCCTCCTGGTGCTCGCCCGCGTCCTTCGCGACGACGCCGAGGTTGAGGTACGAACTCGCCGCGTGGCGCACGTTGCCGAGCGACTCGAACAGGCGACCCGCTGCCGTGAAGTGGTCGCGCACCTCGTCGAGCCGACCGCGCTGTCGTGCGACGTGACCGCGGATCGTGTGCATCGTCGCGCACAGAAACGGCTGCCGCGCCGGGTCGAGTCGGTCGCCGAAGCCGCGCAGGACCGCGTCACTCGCTTCGAGGTCGCCGGCGCTCTCGTGCAGCGCCGCGAGCGTGAGCTTCTCCTCGACCGTCGCGTTCGCGCGATCGAGCACGTCGCGGCCGCGCTGCCAGTCGCCGCCCGCCATCGCGAGCTGCGCGGCGACCCGGCGGTAGCGCGGACTGTCGACGACTTCGAGCTGCACGAACTCGCGCGCCGCGGCCGCGAACTGACCCGTATCGACGAGCGCGTGGACGCGCAGCAGCGGCAGGTCGACGCAGAACGGCAGGGCTCGCATCGGCTCACCCGCGCCGAGCAGTCCTTCGGCCAGCGCCGTTCGCGCTTCGAGTTCCGCGGCGCCACCTTCCCGGGCAGCGCGCCGCCAGTACGCGAGCGCCTGCTCGACACGACCGACAGCCGCTGCCGCCCGGATGCGATCGGCCAACGGCAGGCTCTCGTCCTCGGCCGGCGGCGAACCCGCCGCCCCGAGCCGGCCGCCGTGGGCCGCCGGCCACGACCAGCGCGTGCCGGCCGGCAGCAGCTCGCCCGCTTCGGCGAGACCGCGCAGGGTCGCCGTCACGGCCGTGATCGTCGTGCCGTCGTCACCGGCGAGCCAGTCCGCCGTTTGCTGCGCGACGGTTCCCTCGAGGCCGAACGCATCGCGAAGGTGACCGACGAGACGCTCGGCCGCGAGCGCCGGCAGGTCGATGCCCGCGCCCTCGCGACCATCACGCCGGAGTCGCAAGCACTCCTCGCCGTCTTCGATCGCCGTCACACCCGGCACCGTGGCCGCGAGATGGATCGCGATCGCGCGTCGATCCGCTGCGCCCGCGCCGCGGAGCACGACGTCGTGCCCGTCACCGCCCGCGTTCTCGAGTTCGGGGCCGAACACGTCGACCGGGTCGGGCGAGAACAGCTGCACGGACGGGCGGCCGCTGCCGCCACCGAAGAACTCGAGCGCGGCTTCGGCGTCCGGGAACCGACCGCTCGGCCGGCGGGCGACGCACTGCGCGACGAAGCGGCCGAACGGTTCGGGCAGCTGCTGCACGTCGATGCCGGCCGCCGTGAGGAAATCGGTCGCGGGAAAACGATCCACGAACCGCGCGGCGTCGATCTGGTGCGGCCACAGCGCGTGGGCGACCATCGCGCCGACCGAGAACAGGTCCGCGCGGTGATCGGGCACGGTCTGGAGCAGCAGCTCCGGCGCCGCGAAGAACGGTGTCCCGCCGCGACCGAGCTCGCCGCGCCGCACCGAGAGCCCGAAGTCGAGCAGATGCAGCCGGCCGGCCCGATCGAGCAGCAGGTTCGCCGGCTTGAGGTCGAGGTGGCACACCCCGCGGTGATGGACGTAGGCCAACACCTCGAGCAACTGCCGCAGCACTGCCCGCAGTTCGTCCGGCGCGTTCGGCAGGATCGCGAGCGGCGTCCCATCGACGTGGTCCCGCAGCAAGTACGCGCGCCCGTCCGCGAGCCGGCCGACGCGTTGCACGGCCGGGACGGCGGGATGGCGGAGCGCGGTGAGCAACGCGCCCTCCGCCGCCTCCTCGCCGGTGAGCAGAACGCGAAGGACGTACTCGCGCGCGTCGGGATCGGCCACGCACAGCGTTCGCCCCTGCCCGCCGCCATACTCGCGCAGCAGCGTGAGCCGCGGGTCGACCTCGGCAAGCAGCGCCTTCAGTGCCGCGCTCACGACCGCGCCTCCGCGGATCGGTGCAGGCCGCCGATCGAGAAGGGAATGCGAGGCTGCGACATGACGGGGTTCGAGGTCGGGACAAGCCGCGTGCCGCGGCCCGTGCACCCGGGAAGCGTACGGATCGACGACGGAAGTGTCAGGTTCTCGAACACCGGAGCGGGGGCGTTCTGCCCGACCGCCGGCGTCCAGCTGTCGGCCCGGCGAGCGTGAGCGGCCGGGATGCGAACAGGCACCGTCCGGGTTCCGAACGCCGGAGGGGGCACGAAGCCGTTGGCACGGTTCGTGCGCAGGTCCGGACCAACTCACCAACCCTTCCGGAGAACACGATGCAGAAACTCTCGATCACGATCCCCTTCGCCCTGACTGCGCTCGCCGCACTGCCCGCGCAGATCACGACCTCGACGACCACCGTTGCGGTCGGCAACCGCCCCGACGAGATCGCGCTCGGCGACGTCGACGGCGACGGCGACCTCGATTTCGCCATCACGGCCGACATCCCGGTCAACGGCGTGCAGCTCTTCCTCAACGACGGCGCAGGCAACTTCGCCCTCGGCGGCACCATCTTCGTTTCGTCGCAGACGCGCTCCGTGCGGCTCGCCGACCTCGACGGCGACGGCGACCTCGACCTCGCCGTCAGCACGGCCGCGGCGGTCGCGGTCCTGTCCAACCTCGGCGGCGGCGCGTACGGCACCGCGACGTTCTATCCCGTCGGCGTCAACCCGCGCGGGCTGACCATCGCCGACTTCGACGGCTCGTCGACGCCCGACCTCGCGGTCGCGAACCGCGACTCGAACACGGTGTCGGTGCTGCTCAACCTCGGTGGCGGCATCTTCGGCCCGGCGTTGAACATCCCGGTCGGGATCGAGCCGCGCAACGTCATCGCGGCCGACTTCGATCGTGACGGCAGCCCCGATCTCGCGGTGGGCAACCACGACTCGCGTGACGTCACGGTCCTGCGCAACCTCGGCGGCGGCACGTTCGCCGCGACCGCGACCCTGCCCGTTGGCGCCAACGTGCGACCGGAATGGGTCACGGCCGCCGACACCGACGGCGACGGCGACCTCGAACTCGTCGTCGCGCTCGGCGAGGTCGCGGGCCGGGTCGGCATCTACGACAACCCGGGCAACGGCGCGTTCGCTGGCCAGCTGACGGTCTTCGTGAACGGCAACGAGCCCGGGTTCGTGGCGGCGGTCGACCTCGACGGCGATCAGCGGCCCGAACTGGTCACGGCGAACGAGGACGGCAACACCCTGTCGATCATGAGCAACGTCGGCGGCGCGTTCGCGTTCTCGGGTTCGGTACCGGCCGGCACCCACCCCGACCACATGGCCGCGGGCGACATCGATCGCGACGGTGACATCGATCTCGTCTGCAGCAACCGCGACAGCAACACCGTCACCGTGCTGCGCAACGACACGGTCGGCGGCGCGACCCGGCCGGCCATGATCCAGACCGCACCCGTGATCCAGGGCACGACGATCCCGGTCGAGCTCAGCGCGCCGACGGCGGCCGGTATGCCCTACGCGGCCGGCCTCTCCTTCGACGCCGGCCCGGCGCTGACGCTGCCCGACAATCGCACGATCCCGGTCGGCCCGTCGGTGATGCTCACGGTCTCCCTGACGTTCGGCAACTCGGTCTTCCAGGACTCGTTCGGCGTGCTGGACGGCAGCGGCCACGCGTTCCCGCGCCTGCTCCTGCCGACGACGATCTCGCTCAGCGGCATCGACCTGTTCGGCGCGTTCGTCGTCCTCGACCAGAACCGACCACTCGGCATCGGCGACATCTCGTCACAACTCGCGATGACGATCCAGTAACGCGCTGGCGGGGTTGCGTACGCGACCCCGTTCAGCCGGCGAAGCCGCCGAGGAGTTCTTGGAGGCGCTGCAGCGCGCGCATGTGGAGGGAGCGCACCGTGACCTCCTTGTCGTAGCCGAGCAGCGGCATGATCTCGGCGTAGCTCTTGCCCTGGAAGAGCCGGAGCTCGAGCACGCGCTTGTGGCGGTCGCTGAGTTCGGCGAGCGCGCGCTCGAGGCCCTCGCGCAGCTCTTTGTAGCGCAGGATCATGCTCTGCCGTTCGACCTTGTCGTCGGCGAACGCTTCGCGACCGCCGGTCTCGTCGAGGTCGCCGAGGTGCTTCGTCTTGCCGCCGCCGCGCTTCTGCGCGCGGGCGCGGCGCCAGTAGTCGCTGAGCTTGCGCTGCGTGATCGTGCGCACCCAACCGGAGAACGACGCCCCCGGTTCGACCTGGAAGTCGCCGATGTCGCGGAACACCTGCAGCATGACCTCCTGCGTGAGGTCCTCGAGGCTCTTGTCGGGCGGCAGGTTCTGCCCGTGCGCGGCCTCGGTGACCCAGCGGCCGCACTTGTCGCTGAGGTTCGCCCACGACACGTCGCTGTCATCCGTGCCGGCGGCGTCGCCGCCCTGCACCGAACGCACGTAGCGCAACGTGCTCGACAGCAGGTCGTCCTGGTCCTGGCCTTCGGGCGGCTTCTCGGAGTCGGTCATCGGTCCACCAGAATAGCGTTCGGAGGCCAGAATGTGGCCGCGGAACGAGCGGCGTGTCTCACCAGCGCGAGTCGGGTACGGTACTGATCTATGGTCAAGCCGCCGCGCTTCGGCATCGTCGACATGGGTAGCAACGCGATCCGGTTCGCGATCGCGGAGGCGGGCGAGGACCACACCATCTCGATCATCGAGAGCCACCGCGTGCCGGTACGCCTCGGGCAGGTGGTGTTCCAGACCGGGCGTATTCCCGATGCGGAGATCGCCGCGGCGGTGGACGCGTTCCGGCGCTTTCGCCTCGACTGCGAACGCCACGGCGTCGAGTCGACGCGCGCGATCGCGACGTCGGCGATGCGCGACGCGCACAACCGCCACATGCTGTCCGACCGCGTCCGCGAGGCGTGCGGCATCGAGATCGAGGTGATCTCCGGCACGCAGGAGGCCTACCTGCTCAAGCTCGGGGTCGAAACGTGCGTGGACCTCGGGCAAGGGCGCTCCCTGCTCGTCGACGTCGGCGGCGGCTCGGTCGAGGTCATGATCGTCGAGAACGGCAACGTCGCGACCGCGGACTCCTACCGCCTCGGCGCGCTGCGCATGCTGTCCGCGCTCGCCGAAGCGGAGGAGTCGGGCGAGTCGTTCGCCGACCTGCTGCACCGGCACCTTCACAGCCTCGAACGCCGCATCAAGGACCGCTTCGACTCGGGCTCGATCGATCGCTACGTCGCGGTCGGCGGCAACATCGAGTGCATCGCCGAGCTCGTCGCGGCGCGGATCGGCGAACAGACGACGGCCGGCGTGCAGAGCATCGAGCTGACGGACGCCAACGCGATGGTCGAGGAACTCGCGGCGATGAGCGTCGCGGACCGCATGGCGAAGTTCGACCTGCGGCCCGACCGCGCCGATACGATCGTGCCAGCCGGCATCGTCTACGTCCGGCTCGGACAGCTCGCCGGCACCGAGACGATTCTCGTGCCACGCGCGGGCATCAAGGACGGTCTGCTGCAGGAAGTCGCGCAAGGCCACCTGACTTCGTTCCAGGCCGAGGACCACCTCGAGGTCGTGCTGTCGTCGTGCCGCGCCATGGGCCGGCGGTTCCACTTCGAAGCCGACCACGCGGAGATCGTCCTGCACCTCGCGCGCCGGATCTTCGATCAGACCAAGGGGCTGCACGGGCTCGACGAGCGCGCGCGCGCGCTGCTGGAAGCGGCGGCGCTGCTGCACGACGTCGGGGTCGCCGTGAACAACGACGGCCATCACAAGCACTCGCAGTACCTGATCGAGGCGAGCGACCTCGTCGGGCTGACCGAGGAAGAGCGGCACCTCGTCGCGCTCGTCGCGCGCTACCACCGCAAGGCCGAACCGAATCGCGATCACCCGGACTTCGCTGCGCTGCGCCGCCGCGATCGCTCGGTCGTCGAGCGACTCGCCGCGATCCTCCGCATCGCCGACGCGCTCGATCGCCAGCACGCGGGCGTCGTGCGCGACATCGCGGTCGAGGTCACGGACCGCGACGTCCGGCTGCGCCCCACGCTCGGCAGCGACCCCGAGAGCCGCCTCTTCCTCGAGACCCGAACCCTCGGTCGCAAGGGCGCCCTGTTCGCCGGCCTCTTCGACCGCAACGTCAAGCTCGTGACACCCTGAATCCGCGCGCCAGCACTTCCCCGATGACCGGCAACGTCGAAACCGAGTTCAAGCTCCGCGCCACGCGGCCGCTCGAGATCGCGCGCGTCGATGCCGTGATCCGCGAGTCGTCTGCCGAGGTCGCGAGTTCGGGATCACGCCGCCACAACGACATCTACCTCGACGATGGCCTGAGGTCGCTGAGCCGCCACGGCATCGGCCTGCGCGTGCGCGTCAACGGCAGCGGCAACGGCTCGACGATCACGTGCAAGCGCCGCGGCCGCCGCGACGGCGCGTTGTTCGTGCGGGAAGAACTCGAGGCCAGCTGGCCGTCCTCGACGACACCCGCGGCCGCGACCGCGCTGCCCGAGATCCTGCGCGACGCGATCGAACCGATCGTCATGCGCCGACCGCTGATCCCGATCCTCCGCATCGACGTCGAGCGCGAGAGTCGCGACCTCACGGTCGAAGGCCGCGATCTCTGTGAACTGGTCGTCGACACGGTGAAGGCGCATGGCGCCGGCCGCTCGGTCGAGTTCAGCGAGATCGAGATGGAGGTCGTCGCCGATGAAGACATCCCGACGTGCGAATTGCTGGCCGCGCGGCTCGAGCACGCGCTCAAGGTCGAGCCCGCGAGCCGCGACAAACCGACGCACGCCGCCCATCTGCTCGGCATCGCGTTGCCGAGCGGCGAGCTCACGTTCGATGCCGACTCGAAGACGACCGAGGCGATCCGCTGCGCCCTGCTGGTGCACCTCGGGGCGATGCAACAGGCGGAGACCTGCGCGCGGCAGGACGATGCCCCCGAGCACGTGCACGAGATGCGCGTGGCGGTGCGTCGGCTGCGAACGACCGCATCGGCATTCCGGGACCTCTGGCCGGTCGACGAAGCCCGCTGGATGCGGCAGCACCTGCGCGCTCTCGCGCACGAGCTCGGTCGCGTGCGCGATCTCGACGTGATGGTGGCCGCGTTGCCCGCTCAGCTCGACGCGCTGCCCGCGCTCCTCGGGCCCGGTGGCGAGCGAGTCGCGACGTGGGTGCGCGACAACGCCAGCCGAGCTCGCCGCGACCTGCTGGCCTGGCTGCGCGCGCCGAGCCGCCTCGATGATGGCCAGCGCTTCGCCGAACTCGCGACCGCATTCGACCCCGAGCAGCACGCCAACGACGGCCCGATCGCGAAGGCCGCCGCGGCGACGCTCGCGCGTCAGGCCACCGAGCTGCGCCGCTGCGCCCGCGAGCTCACGGAGGCGTCGCCCGTCGAGGACTTCCACGCCGCACGCCTCCTGGCCAAGCAACTGCGCTACCTCGTCGACGATTTCGGCGACGTCCTGCCCACAGCACCCGGACCGGGCCTGAACAAGCTGCGGAAGCGCCTCGCCAAGCTGCAGCGGACGCTCGGCAAGCTGTGCGACGAGGACACCGCGCTCGAACGGCTCGCCGGCTGGTCGAACCGCATCCTCGAGGACTGCCGGGAGGAGCCGCTCACGGGGCCGGCCCTGGGCGCACTCATGCAGCAACGGCTCGCGGCCCGCGACGCCCGGCGCCGGAGCGTGGCTGCGACGATCGAGCGCCTGCGGCGCAAACTGCGGCTGCCGAGCTGACCGAGACCTGCCAGCCGTTCTGGCATTAACATGTCATGTTGGCACTTCTACGCCGCGCACCGACCGTGCGTCAGAGGCCTGGAAGGCTAATGAATATAGTTACTTACGTTATCTTCGCCGAAATGGCACAGGCGTTGCATCGCATTCACTCGAGCAAACCCAACCACCAACCCAAGGAGTGAACGCAATGCTGACCACCACCAAGTCCCGGACCCCGACCCTGCGCGACCCGTTCCAGAGCCTGTTCCAGCTGTTCTCGGACAGCGACGCGTGGCTCGGGCACGGACTCGCCGGCGGCAACCAGACCGTCGCCCCGCTCGCGAACATCAGCGAGACCGACACGGCCTACGAGCTGGCGTTCGAGCTGCCGGGCCTGCAGGAGTCCGACATCCAGGTCGACCTGCACGACCACACGCTGACGGTCAGCGCCGAGCGCAAGGACACGCGCGAGGCGCAGTCCAAGGCCGACGAGAACGACCAGCCGAAGCGCAAGTGGCACCGCGTCGAGCACCGCTACGGCCGCTTCGTCCGCGCCATCTCGCTGCCGCGCGACGCGGCGAACGACCAGGTCGACGCCGTCTACGAGAACGGTGTGCTGACGGTCACCGTCGCGAAGGCTCCCGAGGCCCAGGCCCGGCGCATCGCCGTGCGGAAGGCGTAGGAGCCGTCAACCGGCGATTCGCGCGCCCCGCGCCCCGTCGAGGGTCGCGGGGCGTTTGCGTACCAGCTACCGTCCGCGCGTGATCACCGTGGTCCAGCGGGTTCTCGGCGCGCGCGTCCTCGTCGACGGCGAGACCGTCTCTGCGATCGAACGCGGTCTGCTCGCGTTCGTCGGTGTCGAGGACGGCGACGTGCCGGCCGACGCGGACGCGACGGCGAAGAAGATCGCCGCGCTGCGCGTCTTTCCGGATCGCAAGCCCATGGACCTCGACGTGCGCGCGATCGGCGGCAGCTGCCTCGTCGTCAGCCAGTTCACGCTCGCCGCCGAGCTCCGCCGCGGCAACCGGCCGGACTTCACCGCGGCGGCCGACCCCGAGCTCGCGAAACCGCTCTACGAACGCGTTGCCGCCGCGCTCACCGACCACGGCGTCCCGGTCGCGACCGGGCGCTTCGGCGCCTCGATGCAGGTTGAGCTCGTGAACGACGGCCCCGTGACGCTCGTGCTGACGGTGCGTGACGGCAAGGTGCAGCCTCGCTCGTAACGCGCCGCGGCGTGCTGCATGATGGGCGGCCCGATGCACGTCCTGTTCCTCGCCCCCGACACCCACGTCTACAACCACGGCTTCCTCCGCGGCCTCACGGGGCTCGGGGTCACGCTATCGGCGATCGGCGTGCAACCCGAAGCGAGCCTGTCGCGCGCCGCCCGCGACCTGCTCGGCGGCTATCGGCAGTGCAAGAACCCGCTGAGCGTCGAAGAACTCACGCGCTGCGCGGAGGAGCTCGCCCGGACGCCGTTCGACCGGGTCGAGACGATCGACGAACCGCTGGTCGAACAGGCGGCCGCGCTGCGCGAACACTTCGCCCTGCCGGGCCCGACCGTCGCGACGGCGCGCCTGTGCCGCGACAAGGTCGCGATGAAGGAGTTCTTGCGGCAACACGACATCCCGTGCGCGCAGTCGGCGGCGGTGAAGAAGGCCGCGGACGCGCACGAGTTCGCCGAGCGCGAGGGCTACCCGCTGATCCTCAAGCCACTCGCCGGCTTCGGTTCGCTCGCGACGTTTCGGGTCGAAGATCGCGCGCAACTCGACGACGCGCTGCAGAAGCTGCGACCGAGCGCCAAGCGCCCGGCTGCGATCGAGGAGTTCATCGAGGGCCACGAGGGCTTCTACGACACGATCGTCGGCAACGACGGCGTGCGCCACGACTTCGCTGCGCACTACTACCCAGGCTGTCTCGAAGCCGCGAACGACCGCAAGGTCGCGCCACAGATCGCCGTGACCAACCGCATCGATGGCGACGGTTATCGCGAACTGCGCGAAGTCGGCCGGCGCGTGATCGACGCACTGGAACTGCGCGGCGCAGCGACGCACATGGAGTGGTTCTTCGGTCCGAAGGGGCTGAAGTTCTCCGAGATCGGCGCCCGGCCGGCGGGTGAGATGATCTGGGACATGTATCGCGTCGCAAACGACTTCGACGTCTACCGTGAATGGGCGCTCGCGATCCTCGGACGACCGAGCGAAGCGAGCCCGTCACGCCGCCTCGCCGCGGGGTCGATCCAGATCCGCCCGAATCGCGACGGCCGCTACGTGCGGCACCACGGCCTCGAGCTCGCGCTGCGCCGGTGCGGCGAGTTCGTCTACGACATGGCGGTGCCGGCACCCGGCGCACCGACGCTGCCGCTCGAGAAGGGCTGGCTCGTCAATACGTGGTTCCGCGTACGGCACGACGACTACGACAAAGTGCGCGAGCTCATGACGTTCCTCGGCGACGCCGTGCGCGTGGAAGCGCGCTGACCGATCGCCGCCGGCACGGCGATCCTCTCGTGCCCCGGGCGCGTCGGACGGTTCACGCGAGCCCGAGGTCGTCGACGCCGTCCTCGTCGAAACCCAGATAGTGGCCGAGCTCGTGCCACAGCGTGATGCGGATCTGCTCGCGCAGGTCGTCGCGGTCGAGCGCGACGCGTTCGAGGTTGCGCTGGAACAGGTAGATCCGGTTCGGCCGCCAGTCGTCACCGCCACCGCCGAGCGCGCTGGTCTCGGACAGCGGAATGCCGTCGAACAACCCGAGCATGTCGGGCGCGAGCTCGTCACGATCACCGATGTCGACGAGTTCGTCGGCCGGCAGGTCCTCGAGCACCACGGAGACGCGGTCGAGCGCCTTGCGGAACTGTCGCGGCAGGCGGCTGGCCGCCCGGTCGACCTCGCGGTCGAACTCCGCGCGCGACATCCGCACCGGCAGCGGGTGCTTCTCGGGCGACCGGACGTGGGCCTCCTCGAAGCAGCGCTCCGCGTCGTCGAAGCGTCCCTCGCGCTCGAGCAGCGCGCCACGGACCACGTGGGCGTCGGCGGGCACCTCGCGCAGCTCGAGCGCCGCAGCGACGGCGACGTCGGCCTCGTCGAACCGCCACTGCAGGAACAGCGCGAGCGCGAGCCAGCACCGCGAGGCGGGGCAGTCCGGGTCGATCGCGAGGACGGCACGGAAGCGGTCCTCGGCCTCGCGCGCCCGCCCCATCGCGAGCCAGGCGTCCCCGGCGAGGTAGGCCAGGTCGAGCTCGTTGCCAGCACCGCTCGCCGTCGCCCGATCGATCGCGGCGAGCGCGTCCTCGAACCGTTCGTCGTCGATCAGCGCCTCGATCTCACGAATGGCAACGCCGATCCGTTCGTCGGCGTCCGCGCTCGGCGGAGCGATGCCTTCGGGTTCGAGTTCCATGACGGGACGGACTGGCTGCGGGAGAGGCGGAGGAGGTGGGCGGCCGGCCCGAGCGGGGGGCGGAGGGACGGGCCAGGCCGCCGACCCCGGCGACCGGAGATGGGTACAAGAGCCTACTTGCGGAATCGGCCGGCGCGAGGTCCGCTTTCCTGGTCATGTTCCGCCGCATCGTCTGCCCGACCGATTTCTCCGCCCCCGCCGCCCAGGCCGCGCACTACGCGGCCGGTCTCGCCAAGTCCTGCGGCGCGGAGGTGATCCTGCTGCACGTCGTCGCCGAGCTGTCCTACCCGATGCGCAGTCTCGGCACGGTCACGGCGTTCCCCAACCTGCAGGACGAGATGCAGAAGCGCGCGTCCGAGGAGCTCGACGAGGCCAAGGCCAAGCTCGGCGAGGGCATCACGGTGCGCACCGAGATGCGCCACGGCGACATCCACGACGAGGTCCTCGGCTGCGCCACGGACAACGACTGCGACCTCATCGTGATCGGCACGCACGGCCACACGGGCATCAAGCACATGCTGCTCGGCAGCACCGCCGAACGCATCGTCCGCATGTCCGAGATCCCCGTGCTGACGGTCCGCGCGAAGGAAGACTGACCGTACGGAACCGACCGTACGGAACCTGGTTCATGCTGCCGGCCGCCGCAACGCGACCCGCGAGACAACGCCCTCGCGGCCGGCAGCATGAACCAGGTTCCGTACGGCGTCAGACGCTCGCGAGACAACGCCCTCGCGGCCGGCAGCATGAACCAGGTTCCGTACGGCAGCATGAACCAGGTTCCGTACGGCGTCAGACGCTCAGCAGGCCCTCGCGGATCGCGAGCCGGGCGAGTTCGGCGGCGGAGTGGCAGTCGAGCTTGCGCTGCAGGTTTTCGCGGTGCTTCTTGACGGTCCCGAGTGAGAGGTCGAGCTCCTGCGCGATCTGCTTGTTGGCCTTGCCGATCGCGAGCAGCTGAAAGACCTCGCGCTCGCGCGGCGTGAGCACGGCGAGCGCGCTGCCGTCGTCGGTCGCGAGCGATTCGCCGCGCGCCACCTGCGTGACGAGGCGGCCGGCGACCTTGGGCGACAGATACGAGTCGCCGCGGTGGATCGCCTCGATCGCGATCGCCAGTTCCTCGGGCTCGCTGTCCTTCGACAGGTAGCCGTCGGCGCCCGCCATGAGCGCCTGACGCACGAACTTCTGGCCCTCGTTCTGCGAGGCCATCATCACCCGCGTGCTCGGCGAACTCTGCTTGATCGGGCCAACCGCGTCGAGCCCCGAGAGCCCCGGCATCGTGATGTCGAGCATGACGATGTCCGGCCGCAACTCCGCGACGGCCGCGATCGCTTCACGGGCATCGCCGAAGTCCGCGAGCACCCGGAAGTGCGGCACGCGCTCGAGCAGCGACCGGAACGCCGCCCGCACGATCGCCTGGTCGTCCACGAGAACGAGCGAGATCTCTGTCTTGTCAGTCATGCTGCCTCCGGAGCCCGACGGTGTCGGTCTCGAGGTTGCCAATGGGGCGCGTTGCCGCCGGCATCCGAATCCGGAAGCAGGCCCCGAGACCGTCGAGGTCGGCCCGATCGGCCCGATCGAGGAGATCGATGGTGCCGTCGTGTGACTCGACGACCTTGCGGACGAACGCGAGCCCGATGCCCGTGCCGCCATTCTTGAAACTCCGGAACGGGCGGAAGATTTCTCCGCGCTTGTCGCGCGGCACGCCAGGGCCGTCGTCCGTGACCTCGACCGTCCACGCCGACCCGCTGTCGCCGACCACGGCGCCGCGCACGGTGGCGTGGACCTCGCCCGAACCGGCCTCCGCCGCGTTGCGCAACAGGTTGATCAGCGCGTCCTGGAACAGCGCCGGATCGATGTCGACGACGAGGTCCTCCGGCACCTCCACGGTCACGGACAGCCGCTCGGCCACCGGCAGGCCGCGCAGCGTCGTGAGCGCGTCCTGCACGACCCTCGTGAACCGCACCGCCCGCCGGTCGAGCGGCAACGGCCGCACCAGCGAGAGCGCCGAGTTGAGCAACCCTTCGATGTGCTCGAGGTTCTTGATGTGCTCCTCGACGATCTGCCGGTCCGACAGCCCGAGCTTCTCGCCGACGGCCCGCAGAGCATGCCGCAGACTCGTGATCGGCGTCCGGATCTCGTGGCTGAGCACCGACGCCGACTCGCCGAGCTTGGCGAGGTTGCGCAGCACGTCCATCTCGGTCGCGATCGCCCGGTCACGTTCGCGGAGCAGCTCGACGTGTCGCAGCCCACGCGTCACGACCTCGAGCAACCGACCCTTCGTGATCGGCTTGCTGATGTAATCGAACGCACCGCTGCGCACCGCCTCGGACGCTGTGTCCAGGCTCGGTTGGCCGGTGACGAGAACGACGGGCTCGTGACACTCGCGCACCTGCACGACCTCGCGCAGCACCGCCATGCCGTCGGTCCCCGGCATGACGATGTCGGTCAGCAACAGGTCGAACTGGCCGGGGTAGAGTTCACGTTCGACGTCGGCGAACCGCGTCCCGGTGACGATCTCGTGGCCCTCGTGACCGACGAACCGAGCGAGCGTCCGCAACAGACGCTCTTCGTCGTCGAGAATCACGATCCGGGCCACGCCTCTATTGTGCCCATGCCGGCGAGGCTCGACACGGGCCTAGTTGCGTAGTTCCCGAGCCCAATCGACGTATGTCTCGGGCCCCCGGTGGGAGTAGGCTGACTCGAATGGACCGGCTGCGCGTCATCGTCTGGCCCGGGCTCGCCGCCGGCGCAGCCCTGCTCATGGGCGGCATCTGGGCCCACGAGAGTTCCCAGGCCTTGCTTCTCGGCCTCGGCGCGGGCACGTGTCTCGGTGCCGCGCTGATGCCGCTCATCGCTGGGCGACTGCCGCGCGAGGTGACGGGTCCGGTCGCCCGCGGCCAAGCGGTGCTCGACACCGCGACGGCCGGCATCGTGACGATCGACGCCACGGGCCTCATCGAGACGTTCAACGGCGCGGCCGAACGGATGTTCGGCTGGACCGCCGCCGAGGTGCTCGGGCGAAACGCGAAGATCCTGATGCCGGAGCCGTTCAGTTCGGAGCACGACGGTTACATCCGACGCTACCGGGAAACGCGCGAGAAGCGCATCATCGGCATCGGCCGCGAGGTCGAGGCCCTTCGCAAGGACGGGTCGACGTTCCCGATCGATCTCTCCGTCGGCGAGGGCTGGGTCGAGGGTGCACAGTTCTTCGTCGCCGTTCTGACCGACCTGACCGAACGCTACGAGATGCAGAGCAAGCTGACCCAGGCCGAGCGCCTCGCAGCGATCGGCGAGCTCGCGGCCGGCGTCGCGCACGAGGTCAACAATCCGATCAACACGATGATCAACTGTGCGCAGCTGATCCAGGACGGCGACGACCCCCAGGAGAACAGTCGCATCGTGATGGAGGAGGGCCAGCGCATCGCCGAGATCGTGCGCGACCTGCTCGAGTTCGCGGCCAGCAGCGGCCGCCAGCCACAGGCCGACGCCCTCGAGGAGACCGCGCTGCCGAAGGTGGTCGCACGCACCGTCGGGCTGTTCGGCGAGAATCTGCGGCGCCACGGCATCGAGCTCGAGGTCACGGTTCCAGCGGACCTGCCGACCGCGATGGCGCGCCCGTCACAGCTGCAGCAGGTGCTGCTCAACCTGCTGCTCAACGCCAAGGACGCGGTCCGGGAACGAGAGGTCGACCGGCGCGTGCGGATCCGCGGCGGCGTCGACGGCGAACACGTCTTCCTGACCGTCGAGGACAACGGCCCCGGCATCCCGCAGAGCATCATCCACCGGGTATTCGAACCGTTCGTCACGACGAAGCGCGCGAGCGGCGGCACGGGCCTCGGCCTCTCGATCAGCCGCAGTCTGATCGAGAGCTGCGGCGGCCGACTCACGATCCTCGCCACGAGCACCGCGGGGACGACGCTGAAGGTCGCGCTGCCGCAGGCCGACTGAGCGCGGCTACTCGCGCCGGAACGGCCCGAGCAACGGCGCGTCGTCGTCGAGCTCGACATCGAGGTCGCCCGCGAGCGTCTCGCATCGCACCGTCACCCGACAGCGCATCCCCCGTCGATACACGTCCTCCGCGACGAACACGTGCACGGGGAACGTCAGTTCGTCGAGCGAAGCGAGCGTGACCTCCGCGGTCCCGAGCACGACCTCGACGCCGTCCTGCGGCTCCGCGACGACGACGAAGCGCCGATCGGCCGTCCGCTTGTTGACGAGGTGCAGGTCGAACGTGTTGTGGATGCGGCCGTTCTCGATCACGTAGGTCGTGCCGCGGGCCCGCACGAGGTTGGCGTCGAACGGTCGCCGCGCCGTCGTGGCCAGCGCGAACGCGCCGACGCCGAGCAGCATCAGGACGCCGTAGAACGCCACCCGGCCGCGAAAGAACCGCCGCACACCCGTCTCGAATCCGCGTTGGCTGTCGTAGCGGACGAGCCCGCGCGGCCGCTCGAGCTTGTCCATCACCGCATCGCACGCGTCGATGCAGTTGGCGCAGCCGACGCACTCGAGCTGGGTGCCGTTGCGGATGTCGATTCCCGTCGGGCAGACCGCGACGCAGCGGTAGCAGTCGACGCAGTCACCCGCCCCGACCGTGCCGGCACTCCCGCGCGGCTCGCCGCGCTTGCCGTCGTAGCCGACGACCACGGTGTCGACGTCGTAGAGCGCGCCCTGCAGCCGGCCGTACGGGCAGATCGCAATGCAAAGCTGCTCGCGGAACCAGGTGAAGTTCACGAACAGGATCACCGTCGAGATCGCGATGAACGTGAACGCGATCGGATTCTCCGCCGGCGACGACGTCATCGCCGCGACGACGTCGCGCACGGGCATGAAGTAGCCGAGGAACGAATGCGTGATCGCCGCGGCGAGCCCGAAGAAGACGACCATCTTCGCACCGCGGCGCAGCGCCTTCTGCGGGCTCATCGGCGCCTTGTCCAGCTTGGCCCGCGCTGCCGCCGGCCCCTCGATCCAGCGCTCGATCCGGCGGAACAACCCTTCGAGGAACACGGTCTGCGGACAGGCATAGCCACACCACACACGTCCGAAGAGCGCCGCGACGACGAACAGCCCGAAGCCCAGCCCGGAGATGAAGAAGAACGCGAACCAGACGTCCTGCGCGTTGAACGCCTGCCCGAGCAGGAAGAAGTGCCGGCGCTCGATATCGAACAGGAGCACCGGATGGCCGCCGATCTCGAGCCACGGCACCGCGACGTAGATCGCGAGCATCACGTACCACATGGCGTGCTTGCGCCATTGGAAGCGGCCCTTGACGTCGGCCGGGTGGATGACGTTGCGCGAGCCGTCCGCGTTGATGCTGAACAGCGTGTCGACGTCGGGGCGGCGCACGGGCGCGCGCCCCTTGACGACCTTGGACTTGTCGGTGCTTTCGGTGGTCACGTGGTCTGCGGCGACGCCGATCGGGTCAGAACGGCCGCTCCATCTTCTTCGCGTTCGCCTCCGGGGGCCGACCGGGCACGTTCGTGTTCATGATCGACAGCACGTAGACCGTCGCGCGCAGCACGAACTGCCGACCGCGGAACTCGTGGGCGAGCATGCCGCCGACGAAGCCCTTCTCCGGATCGGGGTTGCGACCCTTGAGGATCGTCTCGTAGATCGTCATCGGATCGTTGCCGTAGACCCAGTACTCGTCCGTGAGGTTGGGCCCGAGGCCTTCCTTGCCGGCGCCGTTGGCCGCGTGACACTGCGCACAGTTGTTGGCGTCCTGGAAGATCTCGCGCCCTTTGCTCACGATGTCGGCGTTGCCGACCATCTCGATCAGGCTCTCGCGCGTCACGGGGTTGTTGGCCGCGCGCTGCTCGAGGATCGCGGCGACCCGCGCCTGCTCGGCCGCGTACGCCTGCTCGGGCTGCGCGCCCGTGCCGAGCGTGTGGTAGTGAACCCAGTAGCCCACGGAGAAGATGCAGGCGAGGTAGAACGTCCACAGCCACCAGTTGGGCAGCCGGTTGTCGAACTCCTCGATCCCGTCGAACGTGTGTTCGCGAACGTCGGCGCTGCTCATGACCGGCCTCCTTCGCCTTCGTCATCGCCCAGGGGCAGGGACGCCATGTGGTCGTACTGCGGGCGCCGGCTCTTCTGCAGCACGCGCACGAGCACGGCGAGGAAGAACGCGATGAAGATCGCCATCGCGATGAGTGGCAGGTCGAACAGCGACCCGCCGCTGAAGAACTCCTTGAACATCCTAGTTGCCTCCGTCGATGGCGGCCTGCTGCGCGTCGTTCGCAGGCAAGAGGTTGCGGCCGAGCCGCAAGAGGTAGGCGATCAGCGCGATGATCTCCTTGTCACCTTCGGCTTCGATCTGCGCCGCCGCGAGCTCCTTCACGACCTTGTCGGCCTGCGCCGCATAGTCGGCCTCGGCGCTCTGGATCTGCGCGTCCGTGTAGGGCACGCCGAGCCGTTGCAGCACGCTCATCTTGTCCGCGGCGATCGCCGGATCGGTGACCGCGTCGTACAGCCACGGGTAGGCCGGCATGATCGACGTCTCGTAGACCACGCGCGGTTCGTACATGTGGTTCCAGTGCCAGCTCGCGCCGTACTTCGGCCCGACCCGCGCGAGGTCCGGCCCCGTGCGCTTGCTGCCCCACTGGAACGGGTGGTCCCACATCGACTCCTCGAGCCGGCTCGGGCCGTTCATGTACTGGGGATCCGAGTGCTTGTAGCGCAGCACCTCCGTGCGGAACGGCCGGATCATCTGCGAGTGGCAGACGTAGCAACCCTCGCGCACGTAGATGTCGCGCCCCGTGAGCTCGAGCGCCGTGTAGGGCTCGACCGTGCGCTTGCCGTTGGCGGCGAGCGGGACCTCCTTGTCGGCGACGAGGCCCGGCACGAGCTCGTAGACGCCGCCGACGAGGATCGCGAAGAGCGTCAGCACGGAGAACGCGAGCGGGCGCTTCTCGATCTGCTCGTGCCAGCCGTGCTTGCCCTTGCCCGTCGTGTGGAACAGCATCATGGCCACGTAGGCCACGATCGCGACGATCAGGATCAGACCGACGACGGCGAGCCCGATGTTGGGCATCGCGAACATCGTCGCGGCGAGCATGCCGATCACCGTGACGACGACGGGCTTGCTCCTGATTAGCGCCATCGACGGCTGGGCTTCGGCAACCGTCACCGGCCGCATCACCGTGACCTCGACCTCGACGTCCGTCTTCTTGCCGCTCATGGCGGTGAAGATCAGGTTGATCACCATCATGAGCCAGCCCACGAGGAACATGCCGCCGCCGATGCTGCGGACGTAAAACATGAACTGCTGGCTGCTGATGATCTCGCTCCAGTTGGTGTACTGGAGCACGCCCTCCGTCGACTCGGCGCGCCACATCAAGCCCTGGCTGATGCCGCTGACCCACATCGACGCGACGTAGAGCAGGATGCCGATCATGCCGAGCCAGAAGTGGTAGTCGGCGAGCTTGGTGCTGTAGAGCTTGGTCCCGAACAGTCTGGGGACGAGCCAGTAGAACATGCCGGCGGCCATGAAGCCGTTCCAGCCGAGCGCGCCGCTGTGGACGTGGCCGATGATCCAGTCGGTGTAGTGACCGAGCGCGCTGACGGCCTTGATCGACAGCAGCGGGCCCTCGAACGTCGCCATGCCGTAGAACGTCACGCCGGCGACGAAGAACTTGAGGACGGGATCCGTGCGCACCTTGTGCCACGCGCCACGCAGCGTCAGCAGCCCGTTGAGCATGCCGCCCCACGACGGCGCCCACAGCATGAGGCTGAACAGCATGCCGAGCGACTGCGCCCAGTCGGGCAGCGCGGTGTTGAGCAGGTGGTGCGGGCCGGCCCAGATGTAGATGAACACCAGGGCCCAGAAGTGCACGATCGACAGCCGGTAGGAGAACACCGGCCGCCCTGCCGCCTTCGGCAGGAAGTAGTACATGATCCCGAGGATCGGCGTCGTCAGGAAGAACGCGACCGCGTTGTGGCCGTACCACCACTGCGTCAACGCGTCCTGCGCGCCGCTGAAGACGCCGTAGCTCTTCGTCCCCGTGACCGGCAGCGCCAGGTTGTTGACGATGTAGAGGACGGCGATCGTCAGGATCGTCGAGATGTAGAACCAGATCGCGACGTAGAGGTTCTTCTCGTTCCGGATCTTGAGGGTCCAGAAGTAGTTGATCGCGAACGCGACCCACACCACGACGACGAGCAGGTCGAGGAACCACTCGAGCTCCGCGTACTCCTTGCTCTGCGTTATCCCGAGCGGCAGCGTGATCGCCGCGCCGAGGATGATCAGCTGCCAGCCCCAGAGGTGGACCTTGGTGAGCAGGTCCGACGCCATGCGGGTCTTGAGCAGACGCTGCGAGCTGTAGTAGATGCCCGCGAACATCATGTTGCCGACCAGCGCGAAGATGACCGCGTTGGTGTGCAGCGGCCGCAGGCGCCCGAAGGTCAGGAACGAGGTGTCGAAGTTGAGCTGTGGGAAGCTGAGCTGCAGCGCGATGACGAGGCCGACCAGCAGGCCGACCAGGCCCCAGAACACGCTGGCCCAGACGAAGCCGCGCACCGCGCCATCGTCGTAGACGATGCGGCGGGTCTCGGTGACGGTGGAGTCAGTCATGGGAATCCTCGGGAGAGAGGTGGGTGGAGTTTGAAGAGGAGGGGTCGCCGGCCGGGCGCTCGTCGTCATCGAGCGGCAGCAGACAGATGCGTTCGGCTTCGTGGCAGTCGCCCTGCTTCGCCGAGAAGACGAACAGCACGATCGCGCCACCGACGAGGACCAGGCTGCAGAGCAACAGCAGCATCACGACGGTCATCTGGCGCTCCCGGCGTCCGACCTGGCCGACCCGGCCCGCAGGCTGGTGTGCAGCACGAGGGCGACCGAACTGGCCGGCATGAGCACGGCACAGAGTGCGGGGCTCATGAGGCCGAGGAAGCACAGGGTCACGGCACTCGCGTTGTAGACGACCGCCATGGTCAGGTTGGTGCGGACGACGTGCGCATGGCGAGCCGCCGCCGACACGACGGCGCGGACGGAGCCGCTGCGCTCACCCCGGAAGCAGAAGTCCGCGCGCGCCGGCAGCACCGGACGATCCATCGCCGGTGTGCCCGCGCAGAACGCCGCGTCGAACGCGGGAGAATCGTTGAGGCCATCGCCGAGCATCAGCGTGTCGCCGTCGTCGAGCGCGCGAATCGCCGCGGCCTTGGCTCCCGGGCTCATGCCGCCCCGCGCCTGTGCCACCGGAATGCCGAGCTGCGCGGCGGCCGCCTGCGTGCGGTCGATCCGGTCGCCCGACAGCAGGTGAACCGCGAAGCCCTGCGCCTGCAGCCACGCGATCTCCTCGGCCGCACCGGTGCGATAGTCCTCGGCGAGTTCGAAGCGCCCGACGAGGACCCCGTCGAGGGTGAACTCCCCGCCGGCCAGTCGATACGCGCGCCCATCGACCTCGCACTCCAGGTGCTGACCGATGCGCTCACGCACCGTCAGGTCGGAGCGAAACGGCCGCTCCGGGAGGGCCGCGAGCACGGCCGCGCTGACGGGGTGATTGCTCGAGGCCGTCATCGTGGCGAGCACCTCGAGGTCGCGCCCGGCCGGCAGCATGACCACCGTCGCCCGCAGCCCACCGTGCGTCAGCGTGCCGGTCTTGTCGAACACGACGTGGCGCACGGCCCGGACCTTGTCGAGCAGGCTGCGCGTGCGCACGAAGACTCCGGCCCGGCGCAGACCCGCGACCGTCAGGTGGAACGCCAGCGGCGTCGCGATCCCGAGCGCGCACGGGCACGTCACCACGAGCACGGAGACGACGACGGGCAGGATGCGCGCGGGGTCGACGAACGCCCAGAGGATCGCGGCCAGGCCAGCGACCGCGAGCACGCCCACGGCGTAGAACCGGTTGAGCCGTTCCCAGAACCGGACCTTGCCGCGCGTGTCCTCGCGATCGACGGGACCATGGCTCAGCAGGTCGGCGAGCCCGGAGTCGACGTAGTCCGCCATGGCGATCGCGCGCACGGCGGTGCGCCCGGCCTGGAACGCCCCGGCCGGCACCTCGTCCCCGTCCTCGTAGGCGCGCGGCTCGCTCTCGCCGTTGATCCAGTCGAGCGAGAACGCCGCGGGCGAGCCGGCGATCAGCCGCGCCCGCACGGGCACGAGATCGCCGGGGGCGAAGACCAGCTCGTCGCCGCGGTTCACCTCCTTGACCGGCACGAGATCGAGCTCGCCGCCGGGGCGCACGACGCGACTGCGCAGGTGATCCGCCCCATCGTCCGCGAGCACCTGGTCCCGGCTCCTGGCCAGGGTCCGCTCCTGCAGGAACCGGCCACCGAGCATCAGCGCGATGAAGATCGCGACCGCGTCGAAGTAGGCCTCGCCGCCGGCCAGGTGCGCGAACACCGAACCCGAGTACGCGAGCGCGATCCCGAGTGAGATCGGCAGGTCCATGTGCACGACCCCGACCCGCACGCCGGCCCACGCCGCGCGGAAGAACACCGGGCCACCGACGATCACGCTGACCGTCGCGAGTGCGAACAGCACGTTCTCGAAGATCGTGCGCAGCGTGACCTCGGACGCCGTGGTCGCGGTATCGAGACCGAAGTAGAGGCTGACGGCGAGGATCATCGCGTTCATCGCGATCGCCGCCGTGATGCCGAGGCGCAGCATCAGGCCACCGCTGCGTTCGGCCCGTCGACTCGCCGGCGCCAGCAGGTAGCCGAAGCGCGCGGCGACCGGCAGGAACGCCGCCGCGGTACCGGCGGCGCGTTCGTAGGTCAGGGTCGCCCGCCCGAGCGACGCATCGATCCGCAGGTCCCGCGCGCCGGGCAACCGATCCCACAGCGCCCGCAGGAGCCAGACGCACGCGGCGCAGCGGATGCCCTGGATGTCGAGCACGAGGCGCAGTTCGGCCGGCTCGGCGTCACCGGCGGCCGCCAGCTCCGCACTCGGGAGCCAGTCGAACGCCGGCACGCGCGGCACGTCGCCCACGGCGCCGCTCGCACTGCCCCCGAGCTCGTAGAAGCGCTCGAGGCCCTCGCCGACGAGCAGCGCATGGACGGTCTCGCAGCCCGCGCAGCAGAACGTCGAACTACGCCGTTCGGCAGGCACGGGTAGGCCACAGTGCGTACATCGGGCCGAGCCTTTCCCCCGCGAGGTCGCTCGCTCCGCGTCGCGGAGGGGCGACTGCTGCTCTCGATGAGAGACCAGCGGATCGCGCTTCATGCTCCCGCAATGGCAACTGCGCCCGCGGAGTTTCGTCGCGCCTGCGATTCTTCGACGAGAATGCGACGCCCTACGCCGAGCGCAACGGCGAAGGTGGCCATAGTGCGAACGTCGCGCGCCACGAATCGACAATCGCGAAACTCACGCACGGCAGCGGCGGTTGCGGTCCAGGTCTCGACGATGGACAGCCTGCTCGACAGCTTCGTGTTCGGCTTCGCGAACTCGCTGCACTGCGCGTGCATGTGCGGGCCGCTCGCGCTGTTGATCCACGGCTCTGCGACCGGCGGATCGGCCGTGGGCATGGCGTCGTATCACGTAGGCCGGACCGCCGCGTACGCGCTCGTCGGCTTCGCGCTCGGCGGACTCGGCGCAGCGCTCGGCGCCGACACGCTCGCACGACCCGCGAGCATCGTCGCGTTCGTGCTCGCCGCCGGCATCCTCGTGCTGCTGTGCTTCGGCGAACGCGGCGCGCTCAACGTCCCGGGGCTGCGGCGAGTCGTGCCGGCGTTGAACGCCCAGGCGCGCCGCTTCTCCCCCGGCCTGCGCGCGCTGCTGCTCGGCGCGATCACGCCGCTGCTGCCGTGCGGGCTCCTGTGGTCCGCGTTCGCGGGCGCGAGCCTGGCCGGATCTCCCGTCGCGGGCGCCTCGGTCATGGGCGGGTTCGCCGTCGGTTCGCTGCCGCTGCTGCTGCTCGCCCAGAGTCAGGCCGGCCGAATCGCGCAGCGCTTCGGTCCTCGGACCGTGAGAATCGTACAACGAGTCGCCATGCTGTTGGCCGTGGTCGCGCTGGTGTGGCGCGGCGTCGCCAGCTCAATGGGAGACTCGTGTTGTCACGGCTGACCGTCGTCACCTGGAACGTTCACAAGTGCATCGGCGGCCTGGATCGGCGCTACGACCCGGCGCGCATCGCCGCAGTGATCGCGGCAGCCGAACCCGACGTCGTCCTGCTGCAGGAGGTCGCGCAGAACGGCACGCACTACCGCGGTGAAGCCCAGGTCGACGTGCTGCAGGAAGCGCTCGGGCTGCCGCACAAGAGCTACTTCGTGAACGTGCGCTTCGGCAAACGCCGCGGTGAGTACGGCAACGCGATCCTGAGCAGCGCGCGAATCACGAATACCGAGAACATCGACGTCACGTTGCCGCGCAAGAAGGCCCGTTCGGTGCTGCATGCCGAGCTGCGCGTCGACGCCGGTGACGGCCACCACCGCACGCTGCACGCGTTCAACCTGCATCTCGGCCTCGCCGAACGCGAACGCCGGAAGCAACTCGAGCTGTTGCTGGCCTCCGAACCCATGCGCGCGATCCGCAGGTCCACGCCGACGATCGTCGCGGGCGACTTCAACGACGTGTACGGCTCGCTCGGCCGCCGCCTGCTCGCGCCGGCCGGGTTCACCGGCCCCGCCCGCGCGCCGCGCACGTTCCCGGCGTGGGCCCCGGTGCGGGCGCTCGACTCGCTCTGGCTCCGCGGCGACCTCGAGCTGCTGGCCCTCGAACGCCCCCGTGACAAGCGCGCCCGCGCGGCGTCGGATCATCTGCCGCTCGTCGCCCGGCTCGAGCTGACTGCGGCGACGTAACGCACGACCCGTTCGCTGCCGGAAAAGTCGCCTGGCAGCGACAGGCCACCCTCGGGACCGGGCCACAGCGTGACGATGAAGCCCCCCATCGCCCTGCTCGCCGTCCTGCTCATCGTGCTCGCCGCCGGTCTGCTGGCATGGCTTTGGCTCGGGTCGGACGACGTCGGGATCCGACCCGACGCGCCGGCAGGGCAGTCGACGACAGCCGGTGCAGCGGCCGGCGATGCAGCGCAGTCGAGCCAGGGGAACGCGGCCCCCGCCGCCGCCGTCGAACGGCAAGCGGCGCCGAGTCCGAGCGGCACGGCCTCCGACGGCGCGGCCGAGGACCCGGGAGCCGCCGACGACGAACCCGAACCGGCCGGCCCATGGCTGCGCGGCCGCGTCGTCGACGCCCGCGGCGAAGGCCTCGCGAAGGCGCGCGTGGTGCTCGCCGACGAACGCGCCGAGCAGCTGCCGTTCCGGATCGGGGGGCTCGACGACATGATGGCAGGAGCCGGCAACGGCGTGCGGACCGCCGACGACGGCACGTTCGCGATCCGGATGCAGCGCCGCGAGGGCGGCGACTATCGGCTGATCGCGACGCACGCCCGCCACCCGCGCGGCGGCACGAACGGCAACGCGACCGCGGACAAAGGCGGCATCGTCATCACGCTGCGCGACGGGGTGTCGATCACGGGCCGGGTCCTCGGCGGGCCGCCGGACGCCGCGAACGTGCGCGTGTTCTGCAAGCGCATCGAGGGCGGCATCGGCAACGCGATGGCCGGCGCGGTCATTGACCTCGGCGGTCTCGTCGACGCCCTCGGCATCCCGATCGGCGCGCGCAACTCCGCGCTCGACGAGGAGGCGCGCTTCGAGCTGCACGGGCTCGACCCGGCCAGCAGCTACCGCGTCTGGGCCGCGCAGATGCAGGGCGACTCGGACCCCGGCGCGTGGGCATCGGGCGGCGACATCCCTGACGACGTCGAGCTCGGACAGTGGCGCAAGACGACGATCGTCGCCGAGTTCGCGGCCGGCACGCAGGGCGTGGAACTCATGTGGCGCGAACCGACGATCGTGACGGTCCGCGTCATCGACGCGCGCACGAACGCGCCGATCGAGCACCTCACGGTGAGTGCGGGCACGGTGCGTGAGCTCTCGGTGCTCGGCCTGTCGGTGCCCGTCCCGGCCCTGCGCCCGATCCCACAGGAGGAGTTCCCCGGCGGCATCGTGGAGGTGTCCGAGTTCGAGGTCACGAGCGCCGAGTCGACGACACTCGCACTCGAGATCCGCGCGGAGGGCAAGAAGCGGTGGATCCGTCGCGACATCGACGGCAACCGCACGGGGGTGATCGACCTCGGGACCGCGAGCCTCGCCGAGGCCCCGATCGTCGTGACCGAAGTCATCGACGCCGCGACGGGCCAGCCAATCGCCGGCGCCGAGGTCGAACTCGAGAGCTTCGAGCCACCGGGTGACGACGACGGCGAGGCGAGCGAACGCTCGGGTTCGGTGTCGTTCTCCGCCCGCACCAACGTGGCAACACCGGCCGGCCCCAACATCGACCTCGACGATCCCGGCGGGCAGAAGAAGACCGTCACCGACGAGAACGGTCACTGCCGCATCACGCCGGTGTTCGAGGGCCAGGCGCACGTGATCGTCCGGGCCGAAGACTATGCGCTCGCGAGCTCCGAGCCGTTCTCCCTGCAACCCGCCGGGGAGCAGCCGATCACCGTGCGACTGCGACGCGGCGGCGCTGTGACGGTGCGCACGCGTGACGGCCACGGCAACACCCTCGCCAACGCCGTCGTCGAGCGCCAGGGTCCCGTCGCGGGCGACAAGGACACAGCGCGCACGAACGCCGCCGGAGAGCGCGCGTTCACCGGCCTGACGCCCGGCGAGCATCAGTTCCGGCTGCTCGGCACCGACGCGGGTGACGAGGGCGGCCTGCGGATCCAGCTCCAGGGCCTGATGGAGACCGGCACTGGCGAAACCGTCCTCGTGCAGGAAGGCGGCAGCGCGGAGCTCGTGCTCACGGAACCGCTGCGCGGCCGACTCACGGGCACCGTAACGATGAACGGCCGACCGCTCGATCGCGCGCAGATCCAGTTGCTGCCGGCCGGGCTCGACGACGAGGAGAGCGCGGCGCGCGAGATGGCCTCGCAGATGATCGAGGCGACCGTCGGCCAGTTCCTCGGTGGCACATCCCAGACGGACGAGTCCGACGTCGACGGCTGGTTCGAGATCCAGGCAATCGATATCGGCGAGTACCGGCTCGTCGTGCGCCACGACGACCTCGCGATGCCGGCGACGCAGCCCGTCACCGTCGTCGAGGGCGACAATCAGGTGAACGTGCCGCTGCAGCTGACGATCGTGAAGGGCCGCGTCGTCGACGATCGCGGTGAGCCGATCGCGCGCGCATCGATCGCCGCCCTGCCGGCCAGCCCCGAAACGCTGGACGTCGCAACCCAGATGGGTGACGCGCGCGGCATGCTCACGAGCCTCTTCGGCGGCGGCGGGAGCGAACCGATCCGCACCGACGGCGACGGCAACTTCGAGCTGCGCGGCGTGCGACCTGGCATGGCACTCGCGATCCAGGCCGAGGCCAGGCTGCACGTGACGGGCAACACGACGATCGAGCCGATCCCCGCCGGCACGACGCGGGATGGCGTCGAGATCGTCCTGCGCGGCGGCGGCCGCGTGAGCGTGAGCGCCGTCGGCGTGCGCGGCGCCCTCGCGGCCCGCGCGACATGGGCCGGGCCCGCGCCCGCAGACGGCAAGGACCCGCGCGCCCGCGACGCCATGCTGCGGCGCAGCCGAACGACGATCGACGGTCTGCTGCCCGGCCGCTGGCGCGTCGAGCTCAAAGGCCTCGGCGCCTCCGAGGACGCCCAACCGCAGTTCGTCGAGATCCAGCGCGGCAAGACGGCGCGCGCGACGTTCGGCCGCTGAACCTGCCGACCCGGCGGCGCTATCGGTGCAGCCGGTAGCGGCCGCCGTTCTGCGCGGCGAGGCGCTGCAGGAACGCCGTGGGCCGCATGCGCCCCTGGTCGTCGTAGGCCTGCCTGCGATTCCGCAACCCGATGCCGACCGCGTGAATCGTCACGCGCCGCAGCGCGTTCCAACGGCGCACGGCAAGGAGGATGCGTTCGGCGTCGTCGCGACGGATGCCGCGCTTGTCGAGGTTGGGGATCGTCGGCGCGCCGTCGGACAGGAAGAAGATCGTGTCCACCTCGCTCTGGTAATAGCGGTCGTCGATACCACGGCCGGCAATCGCGAAGGCCAGCTCGAGCGCGTCGAACACGTTGGTCTGGAACTCGAGATCGAGCGCATCCACCCACTCGATGGCACGCGCAACCGTGTCCGGCTCCGCGGTGAGCATGTGCTGTTCGAACGCGCGTGCCTTGTTCGCGAACGACACGATGTTGAACCGGGTGCTCGGCGCGAGCCGCTGCAGCGCACCGCGAAGCTCGCGCTTGCAGACCTCCCACCGCGTCTTGGCCTCGCCCGTCCCGACCTGCTCGACCTTGGCCTTCATCGACAGCGAGTTGTCGATCACGTAGAGGATCGACGCGCCCGTCTGCGCGATGCCGAAGTACGACCCGGCCGACGTGCCGCCCTGGCCCTCGCCCTGCCGCCGCAGCTGCGCGTCGCCCTTGCCCAGTTCGCGCCTGCCGGACAGCACGTGCTCACCCTCGGCGGCGAGCCACGCGCGCCACGAGCCGCCGTTGTCACCCGGCCATTCGCCGGTCAACACGACGAGCGCATCGAGCACGGCTTCACGCACACCGGGGTCTTCGACGTCGATCCGTGCGATCAGCGGCTCGACCGCGCCCGGCCACGCGAGGCCACCGAGCGCACGCGCCGCGACGCTGCGCACGTCGGGGTTGTCGTTGCTCAGCTGCTGCACGAGCCATTCCGCGGCCCCACCCTCGGCGATCCGCGGGCCCAATGCCGCGACGGCGGTGAGCACCGCGATCAGCGTGTCGTCCTTGCGCCGCTTCCGCGGGTCAGGCCGCCAATCGAGCTCGCCCTCCGGCAGCCGGGCCACCGCAGCGGCAAGCCGCAGCCGCAACCACAGCGGCAACGTGTGCCCGCGATCGGTCACCCGTTCGAGCATCTCCCGCAGCGCATCGGTCGAATCGAAACCCTCGAGCACGCGCGCGATCGCCTCGAGGGTGTCGGTCAGGTTCTGCAGTTCGTACCGCGACCGCTTCATCCGGCCGCTGCCGCCGTCACCGAACAGCGCCTTGCGGCGATCCTCCACGATCGGCGTGATCCGCTTGCCGAGATCACTCGCGAGATCCAGCAACGTGTCGGCCGCCCGCCGGGTATCGAAGCTCGCATAGGCCTCGACCGCGGTCACCGCGGCCACGCCGGTCTCGGGCTGCACGTCGAGGTCGGCGACGGCGGCGCGCAGCGCGCGCTTGGTCGCGCCGTCTTGCGCCGCAAGCCCCACCACCGAGACCGCGACGGCAACACCGAGGCGAGTCATCCACCTCGCCACGACGTGAACGTACCGAACCCGGTCCGATTGTCTCACGCGGCATCTCCGCGCATGAAAGGTCGCTTCCCGCGGAACGCAACCGCCCAGTAGAGGCTCCAGAGCACGAACGTGAACACCAGGCCGAACGCGATCGGGAAGAACGTCGTCAGGATCACGATGAGATTCGGCGACGGCTCTCCGCTGGAGTCGTTGCGGATGTCGGTCACGTAGCGGGTCGGCTCCCCGGTTGCCTCGACCGTCCACTGCCCTTCCCAGGCCAGGTAGTAGACGGCGCCGATCGGCAGCCGAACCAGCAGGAAGAACACGAAGGCGACGAGCAGCGCCTTGCCGAGCGACAGCTTGCTCCGCAAGAGCAACGCGGGCAGCACGAACATCCAGACCATGCTCAGCACGTTGGCCGAGAGGTAGCGCATGACTGGGTTCAACGGGTCACTGACCTCGAGACTCACGCGCCATGCGGTGACACACCCGAGCAGCAGCGCCGGCAGCACCGCCAGGAGGAGCAGTGCGCGCGACACGACTACGCGTTCCCCATGAACGGGTAGCGCCAGTCGGTCGGCGGCACGAACGTCTCCTTGATCGTGCGCGCCGAGCACCAGCGCAGCAGGTTGAGCTTGCTGCCGGCCTTGTCGTTGGTGCCGGACGCGCGTCCGCCGCCGAACGGCTGCTGGCCGACGACCGCGCCCGTCGGCTTGTCGTTGAAGTAGAAGTTGCCGGCCGTGTGCTCGAGCGCCTTGCTCATCTTCACGGCCGCGTAGCGATCCTGCGAGAAGATCGCGCCGGTCAGCGCGTACGGCGACGCGGTGTCGCACAGCGTCAACGTCTCGTCGAGCTTGTCGTCGTCGTAGACGTAGATGGTGAGCACCGGGCCGAAGATCTCCTCGACCATCGTCTTGAAGTTCGGATTGGTCGTCTCCACGACGGTCGGCTGGATGAAGTAGCCGCTGCTCTTGTCGAACTCGCCGCCCGCGATGACCTCGGCATCGCTCGCGTTCTTGGCCTCGTCGATGTAGCTGCCGATCTTGTCGAACGCGCGCTCGTCGATGACCGCGTTCATGAAGTTGGAGAAGTCGCGGACGTCGCCCATCTTGATCTGCGCGACCTCGGCGACGAGGCGATCCTTGACGTCACCCCAGATCGACTTCGGGATGTAGGCGCGGCTCGCGGCCGAGCACTTCTGGCCCTGGTACTCGAACGCGCCGCGCACGAGCGCGGTCACGAGCGCCGGCACGTGCGCCGACGGATGGGCGAACACGAAGTCCTTGCCGCCCGTCTCGCCCACGATGCGCGGGTAGCACTTGTAGTTGCGGATGTTCTTGCCGACCGACTCCCAGATCGTCTGGAACGTGCCCGTCGAACCCGTGAAGTGCACCCCCGCGAGATCGGGGTGCGCGAGCGCCGGCGTGCCGATGTCCGGGCCGCGACCCGGCACGAAGTTGACGACGCCCGGCGGCAGCCCGGCCTCTTCGAGCAGCTTCATGAGCCAGTAGCCCGACAGCGCCGCGGTCGACGACGGCTTCCAGATCGACGTCGTGCCCATCAGCGCGGCGGAGGTCGGCAGGTTGCCCGCGATCGAGCTGAAGTTGAACGGCGTGATCGCGAACACGAAGCCCTCGAGGCCGCGCTGTTCGAGGCGGTTCCACATGCCCGGCGCGCTCTGCGGCTGCTCGCTGTAGATCTCGCGCATGTAGTGCACGTTGAAGCGCCAGAAGTCGATGAGCTCGCACGCCGCGTCGATCTCCGACTGGAACGCGTTCTTGCTCTGGCCCAGCATCGTCGACGCGTTGATGCGATCGCGCCACGGGCCGGCGAGCAGGTCGGCGGCCTTGAGGAACACGGTCGCGCGGTGCTCCCACGGCGTGTTCTGCCACTCGCGTTCGGCCGCCTTGCAGGCCTTGGCCGCCTGATCGACCGCATCCGAGCTGCCGTGGTGACACTTGCCGAGCACGTGGCCGTGATCGTGCGGCATCACGACGTCGTGCGTGTCGCCCGTCGCGATCTCCTTGCCGCCGATGATCATCGGGATGTCCGTCACCTCGCCGGCCATGCGTTCGAGCTCCGCCTCGAGGGCGACGCGCGGGGCCGTGCCGGGCGCGTACGGCGTGATCGGTTCGTTCTGCGGGACGGGGACTTCGAAGCTGGCGTTGGACACTGGTAGTGGACTCCTGATCAGGGCTCCGAATCCTACGGCTCTGAGGTGCCGGCTTCGAGCATCGGGCCGTCGAGCCCCCGCGCCCCGCCCGCCGCGCTACACTGCGCCGGTCGCTCACGGCGGCCGAAACCCGGGCTCTCCGGGTCACCCGGCTGCCCCCACGCTCGGCGACCCGACCCCTCGGAGACCTCGATGGCACGACCTGCTGTTGCTACCGCGAGCGCCGGCGCGCTCGTCCTCTCGCTCCTGATGAGTCCAGCCCCGGCTCAACGCGGGAGCCAGCGCCCCGAACTCAGCAATCCGGTCCTGCTCGAGGCCGCCGGCGAACCGATCGACGTGACGACGGGCCACGCCGCGCCGTACTTCTTCGACTTCGACGGCGACGGCCTGCGCGACCTGCTCGTCGGCGAGTTCGGCACGGGCAAGTTCGACAACGCCGAGCTGCCCGACGAGCTCGCGGAAGGCTGGAAGAAGGCCGGCCGCTTCGCCAACGGCAAGGTGCGGATCTACCGCAACGTCGGCTCCGCGAAGAGGCCGAAGTTCGCGAGCTTCTCCTACCTGCAGGCGAACGGCGAGGACGCCGCCGTCCCGATCACTTGATGCCTCTCGTTCTGTCCACAGTTCGTGGACTACGACCACGACGGCATCCTCGACATCGTCACGGGGTCGTACACGGGGCAGCTGTATCTGTTCCGCGGTCTCGCCGCCAATGGTCCCGCGGACGCTTCGACGACGACGGCCGCGGCCGCCACGTCGGCGAGCACCGGCCTCCCGCGTTTCGGCAAGCGTGAGCACCTGCAGAACGTCGACGGCAAGGCGATCATCCTGCCCGAGTACTCGGTCGTGCCCGAGCTCGTCGACATGGACGAGGACGACGACCTCGACCTCGTCGTCGGCGCGCGCAGCGATCCCGTGCTCGTGATCGAGAACGTCGGGACGCGCAGCGAGCCGCAGTGGTCCACCGAGTTCCAGCCGCTGAAGACCGAGAAGGGCACGGTCATCGAGGGCAGCAACGCGCACCACGCCGACTGGAACGGCGACGGCCGCATCGACCTCGTCGTCGGCAGCGAACACGGCGCGGTACACTGGTATCGCAACGTCGGGCGCAAGGGCGGTCGGCCGCGCTACGCCGAGGCCGGGCTGCTCGTGGCGCAGCCGGCATACGGCAAGCGCGCCGCTGATGGCACGCGCCCGGAGAAGCCGTGCGGCCAACGCGTCAAGGTCCACGTCTGCGACTGGAACGGCAACCGCCGGCCCGACCTGCTCGTCGGTGACGTCACGTGGCAGACCTCCGGGCAGAAGATCAAGACGCACGGCTTCGTGTGGCTCTACGCCCGATGAGCGGCGGCGCCGTCGGGTCAGGGGCGCGGTCGTTCGCGTTCGCCTTGGTGCTCGCGCCGGCCGCCTTGCTGCCGTGCATCTGGGACAGCGACACGCTCGAGTCCGAGCTGCGCGGACTGCCCGAGGCGTTCGACCTCGTCACCGGGCGCTGGCACCGGCACTCGGACGCGTACTACCGCGAACGGCTCGAGCGGCTCGGCGGCGAACGCGAGCTGACGCTGGCCGAACTCGACGACCTCGCCGTCGCGCACGAGCGCCTCGGCGATCGTGACGCCGCGATCGCGGTGATGGCGCGAAAGCAGAAAGCGCTCACGAACACGCCCGACGACGAGCACCGGTATCGGTATCACGCCAACCTCGGCACGTTCCTCGCCCACGCCGGCAGGTTCGACGAGGGGCTCGTCGAACTGCGGCGCGCCGTCGCGATCAACCCGGACGCGCACTTCGGGCGCGAGCGGTATCAGATCGAGTTGATCGAGTACATCGCGGCGGCGAAGAGAGACCCGACGCTGTGGTCGAGCACGAGTTTCCTGCGGCATGCGAACTACCAACCGAGGCCTGGCAAGAGCATCTACTGGTTCGTGGTGGCGGAGCAGGGTCTCGATACCAGTCCGTGGCGGAACGATCGCGAGCTCGACTGGAACGAGGCCTATGAGGCCGCCTCTGGCATGCTGCGCTTCGGCGGGATCGAGGGCCCGGAGCTCTATCGAACACTCGGCGAGCTGTTCCTCATGAAGGAGCACCTGCATCTGGCGTGGTGGTCGTTCCGCCACGCGATCGAGCGCGGCCACCCGGCGTCCGATGTCCTGCGCAAGTCCTGCGCCAACATCGTGGCGCACCAACGCGAAGCGGAGACTCACGTCTCCCAGGGCAACGTGCCGCCCTCCGAATCGTTCTACGCGGAGCAGCGCGCGAGCGCGGACCGCTGGCTCGCCGCGTTCCAGGAACTCGAAGCCGCCGCGATCGCACGTGGCGAGGACGTGCGCTCGGACGCGGCCCTGCAGGCGCTGCTCGCCACAGCGGACGCTCGCGAACCCCGGCTGTCGCTGCCGTGGAACTTCTCGATGTGGCAGTGGTTCTACGGCGTGCTCGGCGCCGGCTTCCTGCTCTGCCTGATCGACAGGATCCGCCGCCGCCGCCGCGTCACAGATCGCCGAGCGTGATATCGAGCGCGTTGCTCAACGACATCGTCGACGCGCTCGTCAGGCTCGCGCCCTGCGTGCACAGCGGCAGGCCGAGGAACGTGTATTCCAGCGGGAAGTCCACGGCGAACGGCGTGCCCGACAGCGCGACCTCGACCGCGACCGGATCGCACAGCGCGATGCCGACCGGCGTCGGTTGATGCAGCGGCACGAAGCCCAGCGCGAGCAGATCGAAGGTACCGTTGCTCGGCGCGTTGCCGATCACGGGATCCCACGTCGACCCGAGCAGCGGGCGGCTCGTCACACCGGGCAGCAGGGTCAGCGGGTTCGGCGGCGTCGCCTGCCGCACGACCTCGGTCGCGGTGACGCTCCGCACGTAGTCGAGGTTCTTGTCGGTCAGGATGATCCAGCTCGTGCCCGTGCTGTAGTTCTGGCCGACCACGGTGATCAGGATCCGGCTCTGCGGGTGGAACGTGAACGCCGGGATGTTGACGGGGAACGCGAGGCTCTCGGGTGTCCCGCCCGGCGTCGGCTTGTTGACGACCGTGTCGACCAGGAAGCTGTTCGTCGCGGTGCCGGTGTCGTAGAGCTGCAGCTGCACGGTCACCGGCGTGTCGTGCGCGATCCCCTGCGGACCGGTCCACGACACCGTGAGGTGACCACCGATCGCGAGGTCGAAGGCCTGCGCCGTCACGTTCCGGAACTCGACGACGGGCGTGATCAGATGGTGCCGCGCCCAGAGGACATTGTAGTAGCACTCGTGCACCAGGCCGTTCTGGTAGATCGGCGCGACGCCGGAGTAGATCGCGGCACCGCCGGAGACCCAGCCCTGCCACGCGGGATCGAGGGTCGTCGACTGACCGAACGACATGCCGCCGCGGCGATGGTGCGCCGACCACATCACGTTGCCCTGGCTGTCCGCCCACGGGTTGCCGGGCGTCGCCTGCAGCCCCCAGTCCGCCGCGCGGTTCCAGCGCTCGGGCAAGGTCTGACCGGGCAGGAACGGCTGCAGCGCGCACCAGAGCGCGATGGCAAGGAGGACGAAGCGGACGATTCGGGGGGCGGCGGGCTCGGACATGGGGTGCCTGGATCGGGTTCAACCCTGGAGGCGGCAGCGCACCCGTGCGACCGCCACGATTTCAGCGGTGTCCAAGGAAGAGCGAGAAGCGGCCCAAGAGACCGCAGATCGGCCCCTGGACCGCGGTCGTGGGGCCGCGGGCGTCCGGTCGTATTTCTCGGCGCACGCGCGACGGGCGCGTCGAGTTCGGTAGCGTTCCGCTCATGGTCGGCCTCCACCTGCGCATCGGTGCCATCCAGTCCGCCGCCGTCATCGCGCCGGTGTTGGCATTGGCGGCCTGCACCAGTTCACCGCCGCCGCCGTTCGACCCGCAGCCGCTCGACCCGCTGCACGACAGCCCGGCGATCGACGTGCCCGCCGAGCTCCTGGTCGACAGCAGCGCGCCGCCGAGCCAGGAGCCCAAGCTCGGCGACTGCGCCGTCTACTCGCTGACGATCCACGAACCCGAGAAACCGCCGGAGACGTGGTTCGTCCGCACGGCGATCGCGGCCCTCGACAAGAGCGCCACCGGCACGGCGACGTTCACGCCCGATACGGGCGGACCGCCGCTCGAGATCGAGCTGCACGGCGCCGTGACCTGCCATCTGCTCGTCACTGATGCGAGTGGCAACGTCGTCGGCGAATCGAAGACGAGCGCCCTGCCGGCCGAAGTGCTCGGCGTGGGCTTCGGGCCGATGGCGGAGATCGCGCTGGCGACGCCCGACCTCACGCCAGACGAGCGGTTCGCCAAAGTCTTCGCCATACCCACCGCCGAGCGCCGCCGCGCGCTGATCTCGATGTTCGCGATCCGCACGATCATCGAGCTCGTGCTCGGCGCCGAACCCCTCGCCCCGTTGCTCGAGCGCGCCGTCCAGAAGCCGAGCCTGCTGACCGCGGCCCTGAACTTCACGAAGGGCATCGAGATGAACTTCGGCGTCGACGGCACGCGCGTCTGGCCGCACCCGACCCCGATCGGCAAGGGCGAACACTGCGTCTTCCCGATCGAGGTCACCGCCTACGGCGAACGCGCCCTCGAAGCGAGCATGGTCGTCAC
The DNA here is from genome assembly GCA_965228735.1 of Planctomycetota bacterium. Classification (GTDB taxonomy): domain Bacteria; phylum Planctomycetota; class UBA1135; order UBA1135; family UBA2386; genus JAGQRA01. The sequence goes on along the minus strand of OZ245838.1, from coordinate 5,868,227 downwards.
CCGCGGCATCCCGCCTGCGCCGATCACCGTCGGCGTCGCGAGCGTGGCGGCGGTGCATCCGGGGAATCGGGACGTGAACGTGCGGCTGCGACTGCAGGCGACGGGGACGCTGCGGCCGGTCGAGTGGGCGCGCGTGGTGATCGGGTCGCTCGAGAAGGAGTAGATCGACCTACGGGTCACCGATGGTCGGCCGGCGCCGGCCACTTCGTCAGCCCGAGCTTCTCGCGGGCCTGATCCAGGATCGACGTGATCTGCGGATCGACTTCGACCCCGGGCCGCCCGAGCAACGCCGCGGCGATCGCACCGGCTCGTTTCGCCGCCGCGTCGTCCTCGACCTCGGCGGACAACCGGGCCCCCAGGACCGCGAGCAGCAGGTGATCCGCAAACTCGATGGTCCGCTCGCCCCGGTACGCGCTCTCGGACAGCCTCACGGCACGTTGCCGTGCCTGCCGTACCGTATCACCGAGCCACAACTCCGCGGCCGGATCACGCTCGCGGTCGGCGAGCCGGTCGAGCAGGTAGATCCCGGCTTCGATCGTCGCCCCGGCGTTGCCGTCGTCGAACTCGAACGCGGCCAGCAACGCCCGCCAGTACTCATGTTCCCAGCGCAGTGCCTCGGCGGGATCGGCCACGAGCAACTCGCCAGCCATCTTCTTGCCAACGTCGAAGATCGCGAGCTGTGCAATGGCGCCCGCCCATCGGTGGCCGGCCTTGTCGGCGGAGTCCGCGAGGTCCCTGGCGCGCTCGACGAGCGCCCGACCCGACTCCTCATCGGGGGCCTCCCCCCATGTGGCCACGGCGATCTGCAACAGCACGGCCTCGGCGCGGCGTCGATTCCACGGCGCCTTCGCCACGGCGGCCATCCGCAGTGCACGTTGCCGTGCCGCGCCCCAATCCTCCTGACCGAGCGCGATCTCGACGTCGCAACCGTGTAGCCACTCATCGTCCCCGAGCCGTTCGCGTGTTGCCGCGAGCAGGGCCACCGCCTGATCGAACTCACCACGCTTCGTGTGCAGTCGGATCCGCACGCGCGCCAACGGGGCGTTCTGGGCGGGCCGGCGTCCCGTGGCCAGCAGCGCAGACTCGGCCCGCTCGATCTGTTCGGCGGCCAATCGAGTCTCGTAGTCGATGAGCGCGAGACTCGCGATCTCGCAATGCAACTCCGGTCGCGGCCGCCGATCGTCCCAGAGCATGAGCAGCGTCTCGCGAGCCCGCGCAGCCTCGCCCTGCACGATGTGCCACACCGCCACCATCAACCGGGCTCGCGGCGATGCAGGGTCGAGCTCGAACGCAGCCCGGATCTCGGCCTCCATCGCTCCCGACGACGCGTCCGCGTTTCGCAACACGGCAGCGGCGAATACGTGGTCCTCGACGGGCATGGCGCCGACGTCGGTGTTCGCGATTGCAGCAACCGGATCCCGCCCCCCCAGCAGCGCTTCGAATACCGCGACGAAACGGGGCATCGCACCCGTGCCGGCGAGCCTGCCGAGTTCTTCCGTGGCCCTCCCGAGATTGCCCTGACCGTACTCGAGAAACGCCAACGCGACCGCCGTGAGCTCCTGGCCGCGCACGTTGTCCGGCAAATCGGCCATGGCCGCCACGAACTCGCCATCCGCCGGCACCGTGAAATGCACTGCATCGAGCAGGATGCGATCGAGCAGCGCGTCGCGCGCGAGCGTCGCCCTGGCCTCTGACTGCAGCGCTCCGAACCGCGCGTCCTCGGCGGCCGCGGAACTCTCGAGCTCGAGCAATCTCCCGAACGCCACGGCCGGGAGCCCGCCGGCGAGCGTCGTCTCGACGAACTCGAAACGCCGGTCGAGCTCGGCCGCGCGCTGCCACGCGTTGGCAACGAGCTGCGGGACCAGGACGACAGCCACCAGCAGCGCGGCGGCCAACGCCGACGCGACGACCCGATGCCGCCGCGCGAGTTTGACGAACCGCGTCAACGTGCTCGGTGGCCGCGAGTGGATCGGCTCGCCGGCCACGTATCGCTCCAGGTCCGCAGCGAACTCGGCCGCGGACGCGAAGCGCCGCCCCGGGTCCTTCTCGAGCGCGCGCATGATGATCGTCGCGAGGTCGCGATCGACGGGCGCGAGCTCGAGCGGCGCCGGTTCGTGCAGCAGCGCGCGACGCACGATCTGCTCCGGGCGGTCGCCGTCGAACGGCGGCCGTCCCGCGATGCACTGGTAGAGCGTCGCGCCGAGCGAATAGATGTCGCAGCGCGGGTCGACGCCGCTGCTGTCGCCGCGCAGCTGCTCGGGCGGCATGTAGGCCATCGTCCCCGGTGCCTGCCCTTCGGTCGTCAGCGTGAGATCAACGCGCCCGCGCGCGAGGCCGAAGTCGAGCACCCAGACGTCGTCGCTTCTGCCGTCCGCGTCGAGGCCATCGACCTGGACGTTCCCCGGCTTGACGTCGCGGTGCACGATGCCGACCTCGTGGGCCGCGTGCAGCGCGTGCGCGACGCGCGCACCGATCCGCGCGAGACGCCGCGGCGCGAGCCCGATCGCGCGATCGAGCGTCGTCCCCGGCAGGTGCTTCATCACGAGGAAGACGTGTCCCGCGTCCTCCCCCGTGCCGTAGATCGGCACGATGTCCGGGTGGTCGAGCGCCGCGGTCAGCTGCGCTTCGCGGCGGAATCGGAGCCGCCGCAGCGGATCGTCGCAGAACTCGCGACGCAACACCTTGAGGGCGACGATGCGGTCGAGCTCGACCTCACGCGCGAGGTAGACATCGCCCATGCCGCCCGAACCGATGCGCGACTTGAGCTCGAAGCCGCCGAGCCGGTCCATGGGGAGCGGCCCGACCGCAGGGCGACCGGACGGACGATCGCGTTCTTGCGATTCCGCGGGCGCGGGACCGATCAGCTCCTGCTGCCGCTCGAGCAGGCCCCGCACCCGCTCACGCAGGTGCGGCGCTTCCGCACAGAGCTCGTCGAGGTCCGGCGCTTCGCCGGCCAGCTGCAGGTCGAACCAGCGCCCGAGGATGTCTTCGACGATGTCGTCGTCCGTCTCCGGCCGCTTGGTCATGGAGCAGGCCGGCTAGTTGTTGAGCACTTCGTACTCGTAGATCCAGGACTTGCCCTGCGGCCCAGCAAGCGGAGCGATCGTCAGGTTGAGGTGGTCGTAGACCATGATCTCACCGCTGATCGCATCGGCCGGCAGGATCGGGCAGCGATAGGCGTGGTTGCCCTGGATCACCGTGAACTCGAGCTGGATCGTCTCGTAGCCGCCGTCCACCGGATAGTAGAGCCAGTAGTCACCCTGCGGCACCTGGACGTTCGACCCCATGCCGCTGTCGAGCAACAGCTCGCAGTAGTCGGTGATGGGATAGATGTGATCGAAGTGGAAGAAGTCGCGATCGCCGCCATGCGAGGGGTCCTGGATCTTGATCTTGCGGCTGCGCGACAGCTTGATGACGGGCGTCGTCGGCGTGTCACCGGGCGGATCCTGCAGCTCGACGACGATGGCATTGAGGTCGAAGCCGGCCGACTTCACGTTGGCCTGCTTCATCACGGACGCGACGCGGCTCGTGACGTCGTGGTGCGTGATCGGCTTGTCGAGGTGGTAGCCGATCTGTCGAGCGAGGCAGGCCTCCATGAGCTCGCCGACGTCGAACTCGTAGTTGACCCCCGTTCCGAGCGTCGACCATCGCATCGTGCTGCACGAGGTCGGCCAGTTGCTCGTCGGCCAGTGGGTCGTCGACGTGGTGTTCGTCGGCCACGCCATCGTTCCGTTGAACGGCTTGGCCCAATCCTGGATCGAGTTGGTGGCCCAGTTCACTTCCGCGACGGCCTCCGCGATGATGTTCGGCGGTATGGTATAGGTGCCGGCTTGCGCATCCGCGTCCACGCCGGCGATGGAGTCCGTGTAGGACCCGCCGCCGTCTTGCACGATGTTCGCGTGATTGGCTGCCTGGATCGCGGCGCGAATCAACTCCGGCCACTGCCCCTCGCCGGTCACGTTGATGTAGCAAACGAGCAGGGCGTGCTTCGAACCCGTCGGCTGCGTGAGGTTGAACGTCACCTTGCCGTCGGTGCCGGTGATGGTCCCAACCGGGTTGATCGCCAGATCCGGGAACAGGATCGGGACCTGCGCAGTCAGCGACTTCGCGGCACCGAGCGCGAGGAGCAGGAAAACGGCGAGAGAGGCGAACCGATTGCGGGTGTAGCTCATGTTTCGGGGTAGGCAGGCCGTCATTGGCGAGTGACGACAAGGTGCGATCGCCCTATGGTGATAACGCATATTTGCCGAGATTGCTGGCAACGCGCGGGCCCGCCCGGCACGAACCCCTTCGCATGTTGTAACTTACGGCGAAACCGACGCTCCGAAAACCGAGTGGCGCCATGACGGATTGGAACGATGACAAGGCATTCGCGGCCGATCTCGACGCCGCGCGCGCCGGCGACAGCGCGGCCCTCGACCGTCTTCTGACCCGCCTCGAGCATCAGTTCCGCGCGGATGCGGAACGCCGCGTCGGCACCGCCCTGCGTGGCCGCACCCGCGTGTCGGACGTGCTGCAGGACGCCTACGTCGAGGTCGTGCGCGGCATCGGCAAGTTCCAGGGCAGCACCATTCGCGAATTCTCGGCCTGGGTCACGACGATCATCGAGAACTCCGCGCGCCAACAGCACCGCCACCTCACGGCCAAGAAGCGCAAGCCACCGAGCCGCACGACGGAGCTCAACGCGCTGACGATCGCCTATCTGCGCACGGTGTCGTCACCGCTCTCCGACCTGCAGAAGGTCGAGGACGTCGAGCTCGTCTACCGCGCGCTGCACGAGGTCCGCGAAGAACATCGCGAGGTGATCGAGCAACTCGTGTTCGCCCAACGCCCGATCGAAGAGGTCGCGGCCGAGATCGATCGCACCGAGGCCGCGACGCGCATGCTGCTGTCACGCGCGCGCGCCGCGCTCACGATGAAGCTCGAGCAGCTCGAGCGCGAGCGCGGCAAGACCGACTGACTACGCCGTGCCGTCGGGCACACTCGCGCTGTCGATCACGAGTTCACCATCGGTGATGTCGACCTGCACGGTGCTGCCGTCGGCGATGTCGCCGGCGATGAGTCGGCGACCGAGGCGCGTCTCGAGCTCCTTCTGCAGGAACCGCTTGAGCGGCCGCGCGCCGTAGACCGGGTCGTAGCCGTGGTAGCCGAGGAACGCCTTGGCCTCGTCCGTCACGTCGAGCGTGATGCGGCGATCCGCGAGGCGCTTCCGAAGGTCCACGAGCAGCAGGTCGACGATCTTGCGGATCTCGTCGGTCTGCAGCGGCTTGAACAGCACAGTGTCGTCGATGCGGTTGAGCAGCTCCGGCCGGAAGTGACGCCGCAACTCGGCCATCACCTGATCGCGCGCCGCGTCCTTGATCGAACCGTCCGCGGTGATGCCCTCGAGCAGGAGCGGCGCGCCGATGTTGGACGTCATGATCACCACGGTGTTCTTGAAGTCGACCGTCCGCCCCTGGCTGTCCGTCACGCGCCCGTCGTCGAGCACCTGCAGCAGCACGTGGAACACGTCGGGGTGCGCCTTCTCGATCTCGTCGAACAGCACGACCGAGTACGGCTTGCGCCGCACCGCCTCGGTGAGCTGCCCGCCCTCGTCGTAGCCGACGTAGCCCGGCGGCGCGCCGATGAGACGGCTGACCGCGTGCTTCTCCATGTACTCGGACATGTCGATGCGCACGATGTTGTCCTCGCTGTCGAACAGCGCCTCCGCGAGTGTCTTCGCGAGCTCCGTCTTGCCGACACCCGTCGGCCCGAGGAACAAGAACGAGCCGATCGGTCGCCGCGGATCCTTGATGCCGCTGCGTGCGCGAATCACCGCGTCGGCGACGGCCTGGACCGCCTCGTCCTGGCCGATCACGCGCTCGTGCAGCACCTCGTCGAGCTTGAGCAGCTTCTCGCGCTCACCCTCGACGAGGCGCGTGACCGGGATGCCCGTCCAGCGCGCGACGATCTGCGCGATCTCGTCGCCCGTGACCTCCTCGCGCAGCAGCCGGCCATGGCCACTGCCAGCACCTTCGGCGTCGGCCTCCGCCATGCGCTCCTCCTCGGCCGCGAGCTCCTTCTCGGCCGTCGGAATCGCGCCGTACTTGAGCTCGGCGGCCTTGTCCATGTCGTAGCGCCGCTCGGCGTCCTGCTGCTGCTGCCGCAGCGACTCGAGCCGCTCGCGCAGCTCTCGGACCTTGCCGATCGACTGCTTCTCGCTCTCGTACTGCGCGCGCAGGGCGTCGGCCTGCCCGCGCAGCTCCTGGATCTGCTTCTTGAGCTCCTTGAGCCGCTGCTTGCTCGCGGCGTCCTTCTCCTTGCTCAGCGCGGTCTCCTCGATCTCGAGCTGCATCAGCCGGCGCGACACCGCGTCGAGCTCCGTCGGCAGCGAGTCGATCTCCGTGCGGATCATCGCGCAGGCCTCGTCGACGAGGTCGATCGCCTTGTCCGGCAGGAATCGGTCCGTGATGTAGCGGTGCGACAGCACCGTCGCGTTGACGAGCGCCGCGTCCTGGATCTTGACGCCGTGGTGCACCTCGAAGCGCTCGCGCAGGCCGCGCAGGATCGACACGGTGTCCTCGACCGTCGGCTGATCGACGACGACGGGCTGGAAGCGCCGCTCGAGCGCCGCGTCCTTCTCGATGTGCTGGCGATACTCGTCGAGCGTCGTCGCGCCGATGCAGTGCAGTTCGCCGCGCGCGAGCATCGGCTTGAGCATGTTCCCCGCGTCCATCGCACCGTCGGCCTTGCCGGCGCCGACGATCGTGTGCAGCTCGTCGATGAAGAGCAGGATGCGGCCCTCGCTCTGCGTCACCTCGTTGAGCACGGCCTTCAAGCGCTCCTCGAACTCACCGCGGTACTTCGCGCCGGCGACGAGGCTGCCCATGTCGAGCGCGAACACCGTCCGGTCCTTGAGGCCCTCGGGCACGTCACCGCGCACGATGCGTTGCGCGAGCCCCTCGGCGATCGCGGTCTTGCCGACGCCGGGTTCGCCGATGAGCACGGGGTTGTTCTTGGTCTTGCGCGAGAGGATGCGGATCACGCGCCGGATCTCCTCGTCGCGGCCGATCACCGGGTCCATCTTGCCGGCCTTGCAGAGCTCCACGAGGTCGCGGCCGTAGCGCTCGAGCGCCTCGTAGGTCGCCTCGGGGTTGTTGCTCTGCACGCGTTGATTGCCGCGCACCTCCTTCAGCGCGTTGAGGAACCGGCCCTCGTCGAGCGCGAACGACTTGAAGACGTCCGCGAGCCCGTTCTTGGCCGAGCCGAGAATCGCGAGGAACAGGTGCTCGACGGAGACGTACTCGTCGCGCATCTTGCCCGCGCGCTGCTCGGCCGCGGTCAGCACCGCCGCGAGCTCCTGCGTCAGGTAGATCTTGTCGGCCTCGAAGCCCGGTCCGGAGACCTTCGGCGCCTTGCGCAGCTCGGCCTCGACCGCGCCCTGCAGCACGTCGGCGGGAACCTGCATGCGCTGCAGCAGCCGCGCGACGAGACCGTCGGCCGGCTCGACGAGCGCCGTGAGAAGGTGGCCGACATCGACCTGCTGGTGACCGAAGGTGACGGCCTTGGTCTGGGCCAGCTGGAGGGCCTCCTGGGACTTCTGGGTCAGTTTCTCCATCGCAACCATGGCCTTCCATGTGCGACTTCCGTGCCGCCCCCCCACACTAAGCGTTAGATACCTTGCTATAGCTACTTACGATCCATGCACAACCAAAGCACCAGCCGTCCGATCGTGCCATGTTGACATGCCGATGGCGTGGAGCGCCACATTGGCATATCACCCGTAGACTCCTGGCGCGCTCGGTCCGGGCATGGCCTGCTCTCCGGACCGCCCGCGCCGGCGCTACACCCGGACCTCGCTCCGCACGCCAGCACCAGCGCCGCCGGCGAGCCGCGGTTCGACCTCGTTCTGCAAGAACGCATCGACCTGCTCCGGCGCCCGCCCGACGAAGCGGCTCGGGTCGAGCAGGCTCGGGAGGTCGTCCTTGATCGCGGCGAACGCCGGGTCGGCCATGATCAGGTCCATCAGCGGGTTGTCCTTGCCTTCCGCCTTGATCGCGTGGGCCGCCGCCCGGCTGTGCACGCGAACCCGCTCGTGCAGTTCTTGACGATCGCCGCCCTGCTGCACGCCGGCCATGAGGATCTCCTCGGTCGCGAGGAACGGCAGCTGCGCGTTCAGCTTCTTGCGGATGACCTTCGGGTAGACCACGAGACCGCGCGCGACGTTCTCGACGAGCATGAGGATGCCGTCGATCGCGAGAAAACTCTCGGGGATCGCGATGCGGCGCACGGCGGAGTCGTCGAGCGTGCGTTCGAGCCACTGCGTCGCGGCCGTGTGCGCGCTCGTGCCCGCGGCTTCGATCACGTAGCGCGCGAGGGCGCAGACGCGCTCGCTGCGCATCGGGTTCTTCTTGTAGGCCATCGCCGAGCTGCCGATCTGCTTCTTCTCGCTCGGTTCTTCGATCTCGCCCTCGTGCGACAAGAGGCGCAGGTCGTTGCCGAACTTCGCTGCGGACTGCGCGATGCCGGACAATGCCTGGTGGATCGTCCAGTCGATCTTGCGCGTATAGGTCTGACCGCTGACGGCGATCGTGCGCTCGAACCCCATCGCATCGCGCACCGCGGCATCGACCTTGGCGACGCGTTCGTGATCGCCGCCGGCGAGCGTGAGGAACGTCGCCTGCGTGCCGGTCGTGCCCTTGACGCCGCGGAACGGCAGCCACTCGATGATGCGACGGATCTCGTCGAGGTCCATCGCGAGATCCTGCGCCCACAGACACGCGCGCTTGCCGACCGTGACGGGCTGCGCGACCTGGAAGTGGGTGTAGCCGAGGCACGGCTCACTGCGCCATTCCTTGGCGAAGTCGGCGAGCGCGCGCACGCACGCGGCGAGGCGTTGCTCGACGAGCCGCAGCGCTTCGCGGTAGAGCACGAGGTCGCCGTTGTCGGTGACGAAGCAGCTCGTCGCGCCGAGGTGGATGATCGGCTTGGCGAGCGGCGCGAGCTCGCCGTAGTGCGTGACGTGCGCCATCACGTCGTGGCGCAGCTCTTTCTCGATCTCCCGAACGCGCGCGAAGTCGAACTCGTCGCGCTTGTCCTCGAGCTGCGCGATCTGCTCCGCGGTCACCGGCAAGCCGGCCGCGTGCTGCGCTTTCGCGAGCGCGATCCAGAGGTCGCGCCAGGCGCCGTGCCGCGCGCGCGGCGAGAAGAGCGCCGCCATCTCGCGGCTGCTGTAGCGTTCGATCAGCGGGTGGTCGAAGCGTTCACCCTGGTCGGTCATTGACCCCTGTCTAACCAATGAACGCCGATTCTGCCACGTTCTGACCGGGGCCGCGGGTGCGGCCCCGGGTCAGCAGGTGCGGTCGTCGTTGCCGTTTCAGCAGCGGACCCAGACCCGGCAGCTGCGGTTCTCGTACCGCGGCGGGCACCACACGCGCTCCCAACAGGCGGGCGTCACGATGCCCCAGTAGCGGTTGCCACAAGAGTCGTAGAGCCAGCCGTAGACCGCGGGCACGTGCTGCCGGTGCCAGTGGCCGGCCTCGACGAGCACGCGCTCGGTGCGGACCTGCCAGTAGCCCCAGCCGAAGCCGCGACGGAACACGCGCTGGTGGCCGTGGCCACGCCCGCGCACGCCGCGTTCGATACGCCCACGTTCGAAGCCGATCACACCGCGACCGTTGCGATAGCCGTGCGAGCGACCGCGTTCGAAACCACGTGAAGTCGTCTCGAGTCGGACGCCAGGCGCCGCCCCGCGCTGCGACCGTTCGGAACGCCCCGAAGTGCGCGCCGACGACCGCGAACCGCGACGCAGCTCGGCGTTGTTGGACACGACCCGACTACCCGCGCGGACAGTCTGCCTCGATGTGGCCGCGCGCTGCGCAACCGACCGCGAAGCCGGCGAGACATTGTGGTTGCCAACGTGACGGGAAGCCGCGACTCCCCCGCGCACGTTGCGCTCGGAGCGCGAACCGCGCTGAGCAGATGCGGAGACGGTAACCAACAGAGTGGTCGCCACGAGGAACAACGGGAATCGCTTCATAGCGATCCCCTCAGCGCGAAAGTCGTGCCGCGCGTTGCACGGATCCCCGGTCTCGCGTCCACGGCTCACCCGCGACGCGATCCCGTTCGAGGGCGCCCGACTCTGTCTCGCCAGCGCGTCGCTTTCGAACGCCAGGGCGACCGCTGCTGTCTCGCTGCGAGGACACAGCGCGAACGCGCGGCTGGCGTTGCAGACAACCTCCCGTTCTGAGGCGAATCAACGCGCCGTCCATCTCGCGGTGCCAGGGACGCCGTCGGCGACGGTCACCTCACCCGCCGCGACGATGGTATCGAGCCACGGAACGACGAACTCGATCGAGTACTTCCCAGGCGCCAAGCGAAGCTCCGAGCGCGCGACGCCGCGCTCGATCGGCGCCCATCCCCGCCCCACGCGAACGCCGTCGCGATCGACCAGAACGGACAGCCCGGCCAGGTTGTCGATCGCCCGCGTGTCACATTCGACGGTCTGCACGACACCCGGCGTCGTCCGGACCTCCACGTTCGTCGTCTCGCCCGCCGTCACGGTGAACGGCACGGACTGCAACGCGCACGCACCGCCCATCAGGAAGAGATCGTGACGACCCGGAGCGAGCCGACCCGAATCGAACCCTTCGGCTCGCTCGGTCAGCGTGCTCGGGCAGCCCGTTGCCCGTTCGACGATACGCAGATGCAGGCCCTCGGCCTCGTGTGCGCCGCGAACCGTCACGTGCGCACGACCAGTCAGCGGCAGCTGCACGACGCCCAGATCCCAGACTTCGTTCGCCCCGAGCTCCCGCCTCGAGCTCCGCCACTTCGGATGGCCGGGATGCGAGAGTGCTACGCGCCAGTTGCCCGGAACGATCCGCTCCGATGCGAATCGGCCTTCGGCGTCAGTGACCGCATGCACGGCTCGCCCGGGTGTTCGCGATTGGAATGCGACACTCACGTCGGGCAACGGAGCCCCGCCGGACCCGTGCACGGTTCCGACGACGGATGCCGTGGCCGGCGGCTCGCGGCGCATCACGATCGCGATCGGCTCACCGCCAGGTTCGATGCCGTAGCGGCGCGCCTGCACGAACCCCTCGCCGCTCGCGTGCACGTGAAAGCTGCGGTCGACCGGGCAGGACGAGAACTCGAAGCGGCCATCGGCATCCGAACGCGTGAGTCGACTCCACGCCGGTTCGACCAGGACGAGTCCCCGGATCGTGATGCCCGCCAACGGTTCACCGTGTTCATCCGTGACCGTTCCCGTGCGAACGACTCCGCGACTCAACCGAACCGTCTGGATCGCTGCGTCGTCGTGCCCTGCGACGAGTTGGACCTCGGCCTTGCCTTTCGCCGCATGCCAACAGTTCACGGTGTGGCGTCCCGGACCGAGCCCGCGCACCGCGAACCGACCGGCGGCATCCGACCGTGCCTGAACGAAATCGAGCGCCCGGCGATCGCCAACGCGAACTCGAGCGCCTTCGACCGGCGTGCCGTCATCGCCGAGAACGAGACCATGGATGAGGGCCTCTGCCGCCATCACGATCCGTAGCGGCACGGTCGTATACTCCACGACATCGCACACCGTGCGCTGACTCGCGTGCGCGGCGGCCACGACCTGCACGGGCTGCGGCCCCGGCGGCAACCCGAGGGCGACGAACCGCCCGTCTTGCGCCGTTCGCACGACGGCCGGCCCGGGCCGACCGAAGTCGCCACCCGGTGAGAAGCCGGTGACGTCGCCTCCGCCGATCGCTACCGAGGCATCCGCGATCGGCTGACCGGTCTCATCGACGACGATGCCCGCGACGGCACCACCACCACGCGCCAGTTCCAGCCGCAGTTCGACACCGGTGCCGGCGTTGCCTTCGACGAAACTCAGCCGCGAGGCGACGAACCCGTTGGCCCGCGCGCCGACCAAGCATGGCGACGGCAGGTCACGAACCGTGAATGCGCCGTTCGCATCCGTCTGCGCGACGACCGTGGGATCGCAGTCCGTCCGGGTGTACGGCACGTGCTCGATGTTCGCGCCCGGCACGGGAATGCCGTCAGGGTCAACGACGAGGCCGCGAACGCGCACGCCGGCTTCGATGCGATACTCGACTTGCACCTGGCGCCCCGCCTCGACCGTCACCGAAATGGGCGGATGTGCACACACCGTCGTCAACGTGAACCGACCGGGCGGCACGCGGTCGAAGGCGAACTCGCCGCGTTCGTCCGTCGTGCCGCGCGGCTCCAGCCGGTGCCCTGCTCCTGCACCGCGCAGCTGGATACCCAACCCCGACGCCGGCGCCCCGTCGCGTTCGTAGCGCACGCGGATGCGAACGGAGCCGGTCGTCGGCGTGGTCGCGACGGCTGCGTCATCGCGCCGCAACTCGCGCTCGACCGTTGATTCGGAGCCGATCGGCTCGACGGATGGCGCCGTGGCGGACAAGGATGCGGACTGACCCACCGCAGCTGGCGACGGGCTCGGCGCCCCGGACGACGACAGCGAGAACCAGAGCGCACCGAGCGCGATCAACACGAGGCCAGCGGCGATCGGTTTCGTGAATGTGTGCATGAACAGGAACCTCGCTGGTGCTTGCCCCACCGGGATCGCACCGACCGCGGCCGTCAACGACGAGCGCCAGCCGCCCGGATCCACCTCGTCCAACGACTGTCGGAGCAGCACGAGCGCGCGCCGTAGCCGGGTCTTGACCGTGGCGATCGGCAAACCGGTTTCCGCCGCAATCTCGCCGGGCAGGCGATCCTGGAAGTAACGGTGCAACAGCGCGTCGCGGTAGTGCGGCGGCAGCGCCATGAGCGCCGCCGTCAGTCGTTCGAGCACTTCGCCCCGAACCGCAGCTGCCTCGGGCCCGAGCGTCTCGGCCGGCCCGCCCGTCACCGCCTCGCGCAACCGGCGTTGGCGTTCGCGGCGTCGAGAGGTGCTCGCGAGGCGACGCAGAATCGTCGCGAAGTAGCCGCCGAGCCCACCCGATCGCGGCCGACTGCGCAAGGCATGCAGCGCCGTTTCCTGCACGAGGTCATCCGCGCCATCGGCGCCGACGAGTGCCAGCGCAAGAGCACGCAGCGACGCTGCATGGTTCAGCAGTTCCTGCTCCAGCGGGGTCATCGGGTCCGTCTCACTACAATCACGCGCGAGCAGCCCGATCGGATTCACGAATCCTGGACTCCCGCTGCGATCCCTACAGGAACGTCGCCGCGGACACTCCGGCCAGCGCGGCCAGAGCGGTCAGCAACAGGCCGATCAGCGCGCTCCTGCGGCCGCGCACGAGCCAGAACACGAACAGCGCCGCGAGCACCGCGCCGCAGGCGTCCGAGACCACGTCGTAGACGGAGCTGTCGCGACCCGGGACGTAGCTCTGGTGCAGTTCGTCGACGATGCCGTAGCCGATCGCCAAGCTCAGCGCGGCGACGAACGTCGCGGCTCGGGCCCGAACGATGCGTCGCTCGGGCACGGGCGCCGAACGGTCACGCGCGAGCAGGGCCAGGAGCCAGGCGCCGGCGAGTCCGAAGAACGCGACGACGTGGGCGCTGTTGTGCACGAACGACCAGGCCACGCTCAGCGCCGGCCCACCCGGCTTGCGGGAGGAGGAGAACCACAGCACCGCCATGATTCCGAACGGCAACGTGATGCGGATGGCGAACGGCACCCGCAACGCGAGGTCGAGGAGGCTCACGCCGAGGCTGCGGGCCCAGCCGGGGGCATCGCGCTCCGGAGTTGCGCGGCCGGCGTCTGCCTCCCGACCGTCGCCAGCGTCGGCGACCCGGGCGGGCGCGCGATCGCTCATGCGTTCTCGATCACGCCGCGCAGCGACATGCCGCCACGGCTGTCGGCCTCGACCTTGAGACCCGACAGGTAGATCGACATGAGGAACAGGCCACGGCCGCGCTCGTTCTCGAGCGACGGCATGTCGTTCGCGACGGCGAGCGCCGCGGCGAGGTCGGTCACTTCCTGCGCCGGCATCTCGGGGTCGTGGAACACGAGCTCGATGCCGCTCGACGCCGGCAGCACGCGCACCTCGAGTTCGTGGCCGTGCCGGCGGTAGGCGACGCCGTGCTCGATCGCGTTGTTCACCAGTTCGTCGACGACGAGCGCGGCGGTGTCGCACACCCGTTCTTCGGCGCCGAGCTTCGCCGCGGCCTGCCGCACGTCCTCGCGCACCTGGCGCAGCACGCCCGGCTCGGGCAGGAAGGTCAATTCGTGACTCACGCGCCGCCCCCTTTCGTCCGGGCCGCATCGGACTCGGTCCCGGTCACGAGGAGCGACAGGTCCAGGGCGGGCGCCGAATGCGTCAGCGCGCCGACCGAGATGCGATCGACGCCCGACTCGGCGAACGCGCGCACGGTGTCGAGCCGGATCCCGCCCGACGCCTCGGTCTCGACGCGGCGCGACAGTTCGTGCGCTGCCGCATGCACGGCTGCGACGGCAGCCCGCAGCAGCTGACCCGGCGCGAAATTGTCGAGCAGCACGACCTCGGCGCCGCCGCGCACCGCGGCAACGGCCTCGTCGACCGTCCGGGCCTCGGCGATCACGGGCGCCTCCGGAGCGTCGGTGCCGGAGCAGCGCCGGACGACGTCCTCGAACGTCAGACCGGTCGCCCCCACGCCCGCGAGGGCGAAGTGGTTCTCCTTGAGCAAGACCTGATCGAACAGCCCGATGCGGTGGTTCTCGCCGCCACCGGCGACGACCGCGCGCTTCTCGAGGTCACGCAGCCCCGGTGTGGTCTTGCGGGTGTCGAGGATGCGCGCCCCGGTGCCCGCGACCGCGTCGACGAAGCGGCGCGTCAACGTCGCGACACCGGAGAGCCGCTGCACGAAGTTGAGGGCCGTGCGCTCGGCCACGAGCAACGCGTGGACCTCGGCGTCGACCGTCAGCACCTCGTCGCCCGGCTCGACCGCGTCCCCGTCGCTGCGCCGCGTGGCGATCACGGCCTCGGGATCGAGCAGGCGAAAGGCCTCGGTCGCGCAGTCCAGGCCGGCCAACACACCCGTGGCCTTGCTGACCATGACGGCACGCCCGCGACCGACACCGGGCAACGCCAGTCGCGTGGTCACGTCCGCAGCCAGGTCGAGATCGACCCGACCCAGGTCTTCTGCGAGCGCCCGTCGAACGGGATCTAGCGCGGCATCGGCAACGCCTTCCATGCTGGCGGGAGAGCCTAACCCGAACCGGCATCGGCGCATAGGAGTCTGCGCGACGACCCGCCAAAGGCCTGCCCCAGCCGTTGCCGGCACACCGCCGCACCCGATCATGGCGGCACCGTAAGCCCCCGGAGGCGCGCGACGCTCGCCGCCCCGAAGCCGTCCACGGCATCGAGGTCAGCGAGCGCCCGGAACGGCCCGTGCCGGATGCGGTGGAGGATGATCGCCTCGGCCCGGGTCCGACCGACCCCGGGCAACGCCTGCAACTCGAACAGGTCGGCGCCGTTGAGGTCGATCTTGATCTCGACGACCGCGAGGCGGCGCGCCGGATCCGCGCCGAGCACACCACCGGCGAAGGCGCGGACGAGCAGCCCGAGCGTCACGACCATCCAGATCCGGAACAGCAGCCCGCGGCGCCCGACCAGCCCGGCACCGACGCCCCCCACGTCGCTCCCCGTGTCGTTCCCCGTGTCGTTCCCCGTGGCAGCGACCCCGTGGTCGTCGCCCCCGGCGACCCCGCCGTCACCCGCTACCAGCGCGCCAGCTGGCTCGTCATCCGCTCGTCCACGCCGTCGCCCGTGACCATCGCCGCCGCGAGGCCGCTCATCTGCGCCGTCATGGCGTCGAGCATCGCGTCGATCGCGCGGGATGTGAGGCATTCGGGATGCGAGACGAGCAACGGTTCCTGACCGAGCCGCCGATGCGTCACGGCCGGGTCGTCGGGGACCTCCCCCACGTAGTGCAGCGAGCACCCCGAGAACCGCCGGGCAACTTCCGCCAATCGATCGAACGTCATCGTGCCGAGGCCCGGCTCGAGAACGCGATTCACCGCGACGTGCATGCTCGGGCAGCGCGGCTGTTTCGAGAGGCACTTGATCAGCGCGTACGCATCGGTGAGCGCCGCGATCTCCGGATTGGTCACGACGACGACGTGGGTCGCCGCGAGGGCCATCACGAGCGCCTGCGGCGACAGTCCCGCGGGCGAGTCGACGATCACGAGATCGAAGTTGCGCACGAGCCAATCCATCGCGCGCGCGACGATGACCATGTGCTCGGGATCGAGCTCGCACATGCTGGCGATGCCGGAGCCGCCCGCGAGCAGATGCGGGCCATACGGCGTCGGCGTCAGCGCGCAGTCGATGGACGCGCCGCCGTCGAGCACGTTCTTGAGCGTGCAGGTCGGTTGCACGCCGAACAGCAGGTGCGCGTTCGCGAGCCCGAAGTCACAGTCGACGACGACGACACGGCGACCCTGCCGATGGGCCGCGATCGCGACGCTCGTGGACAAGAAGGTCTTGCCCGTGCCGCCCTTGCCGCTCGCGAACGTGAGCACCGAGGCTTCGCGATGCGGCTGCGGGACCCGGCCGCCACCGCGTCGAAAGAGCCGATGGAGGAGTCCGCGTCGGGGGTTGCCGGCGTGCCAGTTGCGTTCCACGTGCACCTCGCAGGTTGCACCAGCCGCGCCGCGCAGTCGCGTCAGTCGGGCGGCTGCGGCGGCGGGGCTCCCGTCTGGGGGTCAGCGGTTTGCTGAGGTTCGGCCAAGGCCGCGAACTCCTCGGGGGAGAGCAGGGCCTCGGAGACCGCCGCGCGCAGGGTGCTGCGCTCGGACGATCGAAGTCGATCCCGCCCGTTGTCGTCACCCGGGCGGCCAGCGTCGCCGGCAGCTCGGATCGCGCGTTCGGGGTGCGAGATGGGATCAGTCGGGGAAGCGGCGAGAAGTTCTGCCTGCGGGTCGGTCGCCACGACCGCAGCGCCCTTGGTGGCGCCGTGATCGCCTGCCGAATGGCCCGGCGACGCCTGCGCGCCGATCGCCGCAGCATTCGAAGACCCAGCACTCGAAGACCCAGCACTCGAAGAGCGAGCGTCGGCAGACCGAGCGGCCGCCGAGGTCGACGCGGTGTCGACGGCCGCGCACAGACCGGCGAGCTCGGCGTAACGCCGCATGAGCCGGTCGGCGAACGCGCGGACGTCGCCCTTGGACAGAACGGTGTGTTCGGTGCCGTCGGCCGCGGTCGCCCGCAGCGTGCTGTCGAGGCTCGCAACGCGGCCGAGGAGCCGGCCCTGCCACGTGATGCGCCGGAGCAGACCGTCGCGCTCGATGCAGACGCCGTCGTCGAGGCGCTCGCAGATCTTCACGAGCACCTGCCACAACGCGCGTTGATCGGCGCGAAGCGAAGCCTCGAAGCGTTCGCCTTCGACCGATGTGGTCGACGATCGCGGTTGGCCAGATGCCCGTTCGCCGGCAGCGCGGGCGCGCGAGCCGGCGGTCTCGCCGGACGCGGCAACCTCGCCGCTGCGAACTGCCGTGGCCCCGTCCCCGGTCAACCACGTGATCGCGAAGCGCTCGGTCCCGGCCAGCCGGAACGGCTCGAGCCGACAGACCTCGACGCGCGGCAGGCCGAGCGCGACGAGCGCGTGCAGCGCCGTCGTCGCGGCATCGGTCCCGACGACGAGAACCCGCGCCAGCGTGCCGCGGCAGAAGTTGCCCTCGGGCACCGCCGTGACGAGCGCGTCGCCGACGCGGCCGAGGAACTCCGCGGCGGACACGACGCGCGGCAAGAGCAGCGAATCGCCGGGCGTCGCGACGAGCACGAGCACGGGCGCGCCGGCGCCGTCGCGCGCGAGGCCGTCGGCGACGCCGTGCTGGCCGCTGGAACAATCGAGCCCTTCGAGCACCAGCGTGAGGCCGTGTTCGATCGCGTCGAGTCGGGCGGCGAAGACCGGCCAGAGCCGATCGCGAGAATCGGGCAACACCGAACGGCGAATCATGCCCGTTCCTCCATAGGGTGAGAGGATCCCCCGCGGCGCTCACGCTGAGCGCCGGACCGGGCGGGCGGTCTGGGCGGAGCCAGACGTTGCCGCCGTTCCACGATATCAGGAACGATCCTCACTAACCGCTGGCGGATTATGGCTCACCGCATGACGAGTTGCAACGGGCGCGCCGCGGCGTTTCGCGCCCGGGCTACGGCGCGATCGAAACGCCGGCTTCAGCCCGCGTCGGAGCCGAGCAGCGGCGACCGACGCTGCTCGATCCGCGTGAGCGCGATCCCGACCGCGTCGGTCGCGTCGCGCGGCAGTTCGGCCACATCGGACGGCAAGCGGACGAGCCGCGAGACCATCGCGGCCACGACCTCCTTGGTCGCGTTCCCGCGCCCCGTGACGCAGCGCTTGATCCGGGCGGGCGCGAACTGATGCACGGTCATCGCCGCGCGCGCCGCCCCGGCCAGGATCACGCCGCGCGCCTCGCCGATGCGCAGCGCCGCCTGCACGCTCTTGCCGTAGAACGCCTCTTCCAGGGCGACCTCGTCGGGACCGTGCGCGTCGACGAGCCGTGCGAACTCGCGGTCGAGTGCAAACAGCCGATCCGTCAACGGCGTGCCGCGGGCGCCGAGGCGCAGGACGCCGCAATCCACGACGCGCGCATCGCCGCTACTGGTGTCGGCCGCGCGCACGTTGCTCGCGCGCAGGGCGAGGGGTGCTGCGCCGGCTGCCCGCGGCGAGGCCAGCGCGATCTCGAGACACGCGTAGCCCACACACGTAGTCCCCGGGTCGATACCCAGAATCCGCACCACCGCCACGCGCCGGAGTGTAGTGTCTCGCGCCGTGAAGGTCGCGTGTTTGCTGCTCGCCGCCGGACGCGGAACGCGCTTCGGCGGCCCGGTGCCCAAGGCGTATCTGCAGCTCGAGGACAAGCCGCTGCTGCTGCACTCGGCCGAACGCCTCGCGCGCGCGACCGACTTTCGCGCCGGCAATCGGCTCGTGATCGTGACCGGTGCGACCGACGACGAACTCATCGCCCCGTGGCGCGATCGCCTGACCGCGCTCGGCGACGTGCGCTTCGCGATCGGCGGTGACTCGCGGCAGGCGTCGATGCAGAACGGCCTCGCGGCGCTGGCCGACGATGGCCCCCCGGCCGCGGAGGAACTCGTTCTCATCCACGACGCGGCGCGCGCGCTGCTGCCGATCGCCGCGACGCGCGAATGCATCGACGCCGCCCGCGCGACCGGCGCCGCGCTGCTCGCCGTGCCGGCCGCGGACACGCTCAAGAAGGTCGACGACGACATGATCCTGCAGACCGTCGACCGGGCCGGAATCTGGCAGGCCCAGACCCCGCAGATCGTGCGCCGCGACCTGCTGCACCGCGCGTTCGACCACGCGCGCGCGACGCAGTTCTCGGGCACCGACGACGTCAGCCTCGTCGAACACCTCGGCGAACCCGTCGCCGTCGTCCCCGGCCGCCCCACCAACCTCAAGATCACGCGCCCCGAAGACCTCCCCCTGGCCGCCGCGATCCTGGCCGCCGGCCTGACCGACTGACCGATACGGTACGCGGTTCATCCTGCGCTACCGTACGGAACCAGGTTCATGCTGCCGGCCGCCGGAACGCCGCCCGCAAGGCAGCGCACCTGCGGCCGGCAGCATGAACCTGGTTCCGTACGGTAGCGTGAACCTCACCTGCGGCCGGCAGCATGAACCTGGTTCCGTACGGTAGCGCCGCGCCAGGGGCGTGGCGGATTTGAAACGGGTTCGGTACGGCCACGGTCTACGCTGGCGGCATGAATGATCATCCTCGCATCGGTCTCGGGATCGACGTGCATCGGCTCGAGGAAGGGCGCCGGTGCGTGCTCGGTGGCGTCGAGATCGACTCGCCCGTCGGGCCCGTCGGGCACAGCGACGGCGACGCGGTGCTGCACGCGGTGACGGACGCCGTGCTCGGCGCGTGCGGGCTCGATGATCTCGGCAGCCTGTTCTCGGATCAGGCCGAGGAGAACAAGGACCGGGCGAGCTCGGACTTCTGCGCGGCGGCGATGCAGCGCGTTCGGGCCCTGCGACTGTGCGTCTGGTCGATCGACGTCGTGCTCGAGACGAACGTGCCGAAGCTGCAGCGCCACCGCGTCGTGATGCGCGAGCGCATCGCCGAGCTGTTCGGCGCCGACGTCGACCGGGTGAACATCAAGGGCAAGACCGGCGAGAAGGTCGGCCCGATCGGTCGCGGGGAATCGTTGCGCGCGACCGCGGTCGCGCTCGTCGGCCCCGCCTAAGGGCCTGGGGTCGGCTCGAACAGTTGCTCGGGGTGCCGCATGGCCTTGAACTCGAGCGCGTTGCCGAACGGGTCGAGGAAGAACATCGTCGCCTGCTCGCCGTGCTGGCCGGCGAACCGCACCGTTGGCTCGATCACGAAGTCCACGGCGCGCTCGCGCAACCGCGTCGCGAGTTCTTCCCACTGCTCCCATGCGAGCACGACGCCGAAGTGCGGCACGGGCACCTGCTCGCCGTCGACGGGGTTGCGCTCGCGGCGCGGCAACGCGGCTTCGCTGACGCGATGCGCGACGATCTGGTGGCCGAAGAGGTCGAAGTCGACCCAGCCGGCACTCGACCGCCCTTCGGGACAGCCGAGCAATTCGCCATAGAACGACCGCGCCGCCGCGAGATCGGTGACCGGGAACGCCAGATGAAAGGGCTGTAGCACCATCACAGACTAGCGCGCCGCGCGCCGCGCAGGACCATCGGATACCAGACGGCACCCGCGACGAGCATCACGCCGCCCGCCGAGAGGCCGATCGTGCGACCGCCACGTTCCCAGCCGAGCATGATCGCCGTGGCGACCGCGAGCGCGAGCACGATGAGGTAGAGCAGATAGGTGCGCTCCGGCAGGCGGAACACGAGCGCCGTCGGATCCTGTTCCTCCCGCAGCTTCGCGAGGCGAGCCGCGTGGTGCCCGAACGCGATGCGCAGGCGCACGAGGATCCGGCTCGACAACAGCAGCGAAACGAGCACGAACGTGAGCAGCACCACGGGCGCCAGCGACTTGATCGCCGCCGGCGAGGGCTCGACGCCGAGGTCATCGGGAACGGCGCCGACGTTGGTCAGCGCGTTGAAGACCCCGACGAACAGCGCGACCGCCATGACGACGATGACGGCGATGTCCGCGGTCGTGCTGTCGAGCGACTTGCGCGCGTGCTCGATGCCGAGCTGGCGCGACGGGGTGCCGTGCTGCCAATCCGCGTCGAGTTGCCGGCACCGACGATTGGCCCGCACGTGCGTCACGGGCAGCCAGAGCATGAGCAACGCGAACGTCGCAGCGCCCGCGGCCCAGGGCCACCACCAGTCGACCACGCCGAGGCCCGCGACGAGGCTGACCGCCCCGAGCGCGGCCGACAACGCGGTGAGCGCGAGGAAGTTGGTCGCGACGCCGAGCCAGTTGAGCGCCTGCAGATCGAGCCTGCCGGTCTCGACCTTGCGCATCTTGGTGCCGTTGATGACGAGTCCGAAGTGACAACGCGCGACGACGCCGGTCACGAGCACACCGCCAGCGAGCAGCAGCCCGCCGCAGATCGGCAGCACGAGCGGCGGCAGCCACGCGAGCGCGGGCGTCGGGTCGGCCCCGGACATCGCGTCGGTCACCGCCATCACGCACGCGGGCGTGAGCACGTTGCTCAGGACGACCATGAGCCGCCGCACCTCGAGGTTGTTCTCGACCTCGTGCATGGCGGCTTCGAAGTCGATGTCGGCGCGGGCCCGATCGGACGTCGACACGGCTGCTGTCATCGGCTCTGCCTCCTCTTCCGAACTCGCTTCGGCTCGCCGGCGGGCCCGAGCGCGAGCGCCGCCTGCCGCACGTCGGCGAGCCACTGCGGCCGCCGCCGCCCACAGAACGTCTTCCGAAACCCGTCCTCGTCCGCCGCGAGCCGCACGAACTCGGCGCGCGCGTCGCGCAGGATCAACCCGTGATCGAACGCGAGCTTCGGCGGTCGCCGCAGGCCGAACCACCGGCAGTCCGCGGCATCGTCACCCGCCTGACCTCGGGCATCGCCCGGCCCGCAGAGCGCCAGGTACGCGACCCCGACGGTGTGACCGCGCGGATCGCGGTGCGGCGTGCCATAGGCTCCGAGCTGCACCATCGGACCGAGCTGCAGATGCGTCTCCTCGAGCATCTCGCGCCTCGCTGCGACCTCGAGATCCTCGTGCTGATCGACGAACCCACCGGGCAGCGCCCAGGAGCCGGCGAACGGCGGCCGCGCTCGTTCGATGAGCAGGACCCGCAGATCGCCCCGATCGCCGACCGTCGCGAGCACCGTGTCGACCGTGACCGCGGGCCGCGGATACGCATAGCTATGGGCCACGCCGCTGAGTCTGCGCGCCTCCCGCCAGTTTGCAACCGTGCGTTGCCCGGTCAGTCGCCCGCGCGGCGATACACGGACACGAACGGCTTCTCCTTCGACTTCTGCGGGTCGAACGAGATCGTCTGGACGAGTTCATCGGCCCCTCGCCGTTCGTAGACGACGCTGCTGACGCCCTCGGCGTCGCCCGTGCCCACGAACTCAACGCGATCGGCGGTGAGCGCGACGAGGCGGAACACGTTCGCATCCTTGCGCTTCTCGGGCACCTCGAGGTTCCGATGGAGGTGCCGCAGCCGCAGCACGATCTCACCGTCGTCAGCGAGCGAGATCTGGCTCAGCTCGACGAATGCGCACTTGCCGTCGAGCCGGATCTGCCGAAACGTGCCGAGCAGGAATCGCCCGCGCGGCGGCATCCAGTGCTCCTCGTTGACGGTGTCGTTCGAGTTGACGCTGAGCCAGCGCCCGGAGAGGAACGCGAGCGGCGTGATCGCCTCGTGCGCGATCGCGTTGACGGGCAACTCGGGGTCGGTCGTCGCGCAGCCGGCGCACAGCGCGGTCAGCGCGAGAGCTGCCAGAGAGAGTCGGGCGGTCGGAGTCATCGGCGAAGCCAGCATAGGTCGCCGCGAGAGAAACCTCACGGGCGAGTTGCCGCGACCGCGGCCCGCGGGTTCGATCGGATCATGGCTACTGGCACGATGGGCGGACCCGGCGTCACACCGGCGCCGCTCGGGGACGGCGCGACGATGGTGATGCCGAAACGCAACGTCCCCGGCCTCGGGTTCGTCGGCGGCATGTTCCTCGGGTTCGGCTTCCTCGCGATCGCGGGACCGTGGACGGCCGTGCTCGTGTTCGATTCGTTCGACATGTTCATGTCCGTCGGCTTCTCGCTCGTCGGCGCGATGCTCATGGTCTTCGGCTGCTTCGCGAAGTTCGGCCGCAGCGAGATCCGCGTGGATCACGGCATCATCTACGCGCGCGAACGTGGCGGCCCGTTCTGGTGGACCCGCAAGCGCCCGCTACAAGGCCTGAAGCGACTGCGCGTCCTCGAAGCGCAGATGGAGTCGAACAATCGACCGCTGCACGGCTTCGGCCACCTCGTCGGCGAGTTCGAGTCCGGCAAGGACTTCTACCTGGCGCTCGCGCACAGAGTCGAAGTGCTCGAGGAAGCGGCGCGCGACTTCGCCCCGTATCTCGGCCTCGACACCGAGGACACCCCGATCGAGGTCGAGGCGCCGAAGCAGACGCGGCGCCGCCGGATCAAGCGAGCGCTCGTCGAACAACCGCGCAGCAGCAAGGCGGTCCTCGAACGCAACGATGTCGGCCTGATGCTCACGCTGCCGCCGGCCGGCCTCGTGCGCGGCTCGAAGGGTCTGTTCATCTTCGGCACCGTCTGGACGGTCTTCATCGCGCTCATGACGATCGGCCTGCTCGGCGCCGACGCGATCGGCGAGGACGGCGACGGCTGGCTCGCGCTGCTCATCCTGATCCCGTTCTGGCTCGTCGGCGGCGTCGTGCTGACCATCGCGATCAACATGGGACGCCGGCGCGCCCTCATCGGCGTGATCCACGACAAGCTCGCGATCAAGCGGACCAACCTGTTCGGCACCAAGACGCACGAGTGGAAGGCCGGCGATATCGATCTCATCGACGTCGAGGCGAGCACGATGCGGGTCAACAACTCGCCCGTGCCGCAGCTCGCGATCCACGCCGGCGACGAACGCCTCGGGCTGTGGACGGGCCGCGACGAGCAGGAGCTGAAGTGGATCGCCGCCGTGCTCAACGACGCGCTCGGGCTCTACGACGACGAGGACGAGGCGAGCGCCTGACGCTCGTCAACTCCCGTCACCCTTGCTCCTGCCCTGAGCGGCAGCGGCCCCACCCGCTCCCAGCGCGACGCCGACACCCGCACCGATCGCGATCCCGATCGCGATGTTGTCGAGCGCGACGCCCAGCGCCACCCCGATCCCGACGCCGATCGCGACGCCGGAACCCATCGACGTGGCCTGCCGGCTCTTGCGTTCCTGCTCGTCGTCGCGCGGCGTCTGCTCGTTCATGGTCGCCTCCCGGCGCGCTACAGGAAGCAGTCGATCTCGACGCCGTTGCTGGCACTGATCACGAGTGCCTGATTCTGCGTCGTGATCGGCAGCATCTGAACAAAGGTCGTGCCGATGACCGTCACCGGGATCACCCAGCTCGCGCTCGCGTCACCGGCGGCATCCGCGGTCACGAGCGTGACGCCCTCGGCGTTGCTCAGGAGCGAGCAGCCGAGCAGGAGCGGCAGATTGATCTGCTGTGAACCGCTCGCGACGATCACCGGGTCCCCCGGGAAACAACCCGAGCCGGCGATCGTGATCGTTCGGTTGCCGGCGTTGATCTGCTCGCTGCCGACCGCCGCGACGCCGCCGCAACCCTGACCGTAGTTCGTCAGCGTGCACGTCGCCGTGAGGTCCGGCCGGAAGCCGACCCAGATGTCGGCCCAGCAGTAGTTGTGGGTACCGACGCCGACGCCGTTGATGTGACACTCGCTCGTCACGCGCACCGTGACCTGACCGCTCGGGCCGAACGTGTAGGGAATGTTCGCGACCCCGCCCGTCGACTGGTTGAACTCGAGCGTGCCGTCGTCGTCGATGTCGACCGTCGCGACCACGACGCCGCCCTGCGCCGGGTTGTTCTGGTAGGAGACCCGGATGACACCGACCGTGCCCGGGGTCGCCGAGTAGGTCGCGAGCACTTCGTGCGGCGCGACGGTCGCCCCGGTCGCGGTCGCGGACGCGCTCGTGCCCGCGACGTCGGCCGGCGCCCCGCGCACCGCGGCGCGCTCGAAGAAGTTGAACCCGATGCCGCCCTGGTACGGCTGCGTCGCGTAGATGCTCGTCGACGCGTAGAGCGACTTGCCGTTCGGGTATTGGCTCGTCGAGATCGCGACGTTGTTGGGCCACCCCGTGATCGCCGTGCCCTGCGCGACGCCGTCGAACGTCGCGTTCGCACCGGCTTCGTTCGTCATCACGGCGACGGGCGCGCCCGTGGACAGCGCGATCGTGGTCTGGGCGAGCGCGGAGGAGACCGTGAACGCGGGGGCGACGAGGAGGGCGGAGAGGGAGAGGAGGGTTCGCATCGTGGACCTCGGAGGCGGGGCTGCTGGCGTCGGGAGCGTGAACGCCAGGAGGCCTACGTTACCGCCGGTGCCGGCTGGCCGCCGAGGCGAATCGGGGCCGAGCCCGGGTTCGTCGCGCGTTTCCGCCAACCGCTTCCGTCTAGGCGTTGAACCACGCCCACAGCCCCACCGCGCCGCCGGCAACCGCGCCGGCCCCGCCGCCGATCAACAGCCCCGGCGTGCCGAAGTTCCAGAGCCCCAGCCCCCCGAGAACGACGCCGCCGACCAGAGCCATGACGAGCGCGAATCGGAACGAGAACCGCGCCTCCTGCACTGCGCCCTCGCCGAGTTCCCGCAGCATCGATTTCGGCTGTTCGTCGGGCTCGAACCGATCCGGCTCGTCGTCGCGATGTTCGTGATGGGAGTTGCTCATGGCGTTCGGCTGCAGGCGGCTGCCGCGGCAGACTACGGCGCGAGGCGCCGCTTGAAGAACGCGACGACGCCGACGGTCCTCGACCCACCCCACAGGAACAACGAGGCCCGCTGAACCGCTTCGGTGCCGACGAGTTCCCAGCCCTGCGAGCCATACTCGTCGAACAACTCGTTGAGGTCGTTCGGCAGCCCGGACACGGTCCAACGCTCGGCGTTGAAGTGCACGACGCGGTACTCGAAGCGGTCACTCATGCTGGTCGTCACGATACTCTGTCGCCCCCAAAACCCTCGGTGCGGGCACCCGACCTCGGAGCTTCACGCCAACAACGAGCGGATCCCCCAGATCGACAGCGGCAACGCGCTGCTGACCGCAATCGACACGATGTTGCCCAGCAGCGACACGGCGAACGCGCCACCGAGGCCGAGTCGCCGGAACGGGCCGACCGTCTCGGGCCAGCGACGATGCGTCAGAACGCGAAGCGCGGCCGCTTCGATCACGACGACGCCGAGCTCGAGGCCGACGAGGACCCGGATCGCGTTGTCGCTCGCCGGCGCGACCAGCTGATCGACGGCGACCAGGAACGTGACCCACGTCACGAGGTTGAGCAGCACGATGATGTCCGTGACGCGACTGCCGCGCAGTCGACCCAGGGCGACGAGCCGCGCCACGAGCGCGATCTCGACGACCAGCCCGAGCACTCCGATGATCCACACGACCGGATCGGCGTAGACCGGGATGACGACCGGATTGGCAAGCATTCGAACCTCGTGCGCCGCCCGACCTCGAGCCGGACGACACCCCTTCGGAATTGTCCATGAGCGTTAGTCCAGCGAGCCGGCGAGGTAACCCTGCGGGCCCCCGGGAGAGCCTCGGCCCACCCCGCGGACGAGCGCCTCAGCGCGAGCCACGACCGGAACGCTAGCGGCCGACCGCGACGAGGAACCACGCCCGCCAGTCTCCGGACGGCACACCCAGCGCGTCGATCACGCCGCGCGGATCGACCGCGCGGACCGCCGCGTCGTAGTCGACATCCCCGAGCTCGAACGCCGACCACCGCAGCTCGCCATCCGGCTCGACGTCGTCGACCTCGCACTGCAGGAACGCGTTCATCGTCGCGAGCGGCGGCCACACGTGCAGCTCCGCGCAGATCCGGAACGAGCTGCCGCGCGCGAAGAGCTCGGCGGGGGACCGGCGGGGATGGCTCATGGGCTCGTCATTCTCTGCGGGTTCAGCGAACGCGCCGCAGGTGCTCCTCGATCCCGCTCACCGGGCAATCGATCACCCGACTCGGCATGTCGCCGATCGGCGTGAGGTCGAGCTCCCGCGCCGGGCCGGGCCGGCGATACTCGCCGCGGCGCTCGATGCGCAGCACCTGACCGGACCGCGGCAGGCGAATCACGGTGAACTCGCTCGTCGGGAACGCGTACGGGGGCGCACTCACGGGATAGGCCTCCGACTCGCCGTCCGTCTCCGCATCGGCGGACCGTTCGACGTAGCTGCCGCCGTAGGTCTCGGGCGCCGTCAGCCACTGGCCGACGAGGACCAGACAGCGGCCGCCGTCGAGGTCGAACAGCAGGCCGGGCGACACGGCCGAACGTGTGGGCTGCACGTTCACCGGCTCGGCGTCGAAGAGATCGAGGAGTTCGACCTTGCCGGCCGCCACGTCGGCGCGCACGCGGGCGTTGAGCCGCGCGGCGGAACGGGCCGAGCCGACGAGCGCGAACGTCACGATCACGGCGACGAGTGACCCCACGATCCAGGCGCCGACTTCGCTCCACTGCGAACCGAGATGCACGCCCGCGGTCACGATGCCGACGGAGAACAGCGCCGCGCACCCGAGGCTGCCCGCACCGGAGATCCGGCGCCGCGCCTCGGCGAGCTCGGCCGGGCTCGCCGGTCGCTCCGATCGTTGGAGTATCGCGCCCACGTCGTCAGCTTGCGGGGTTCCTCGCCGGGCCGGCGTCAGCGCCAGACGATGAGGTCGTCGCCAGGCAACGGTTCGCGCCATTCGATCGCGTCCGCGTTCTCTTCGAGCCAGGTCCGCCAGGCGCGACCGACCTTCGCGGCCGCCGCTTCGTCGTCATCGACGACGACGTAGTCCGGCCGGTCGGCGTTGGCGACGAACTCGTGCAGGTTCGCCTGGGCTTTGGTCAGCGCCATTCCCAAGCCGCGCTCGAGGGTCGAGAGCTTCGGTGTGACGAGCAGATCCGCCGAGGCCGACAGCCCGCGAACGTCACGCTGCCAGCAGAGTCCACGCGCGGCGTACGCCCGCGACGTTGCGTGGCCGCGGGCCCCGGCGAGGCGGGCCGCCAACGCCGCGGTCGAGCCCGGGCAACGCCACTTGCCGTAGAGCTCCGCGAGCCGCGCCGTCTCGGGCGTGAGGAGCTCGAACGACGGGCTCGCGGTGGCCGATCGGAAGTCGCCTTCGACCGCCTTGGCCAACCACCTCCGCGCCACCGGCTCGCCGAGCCTCGCCAGCGCGAGCAGGCGCGCATCGACGTTGCTCGACACGATGACCGCCCCGCCGTCGCTCTCCGAGTCCGCGATGTAGCTCTCGCGCAGCACGCGCTTCGCCGACTCGCCGCCACACACGCCCAACGACTGCGCGACCCAATCCCGTGCGTCGCCCTCGACCGTCGCCATTCGATCGAGCAACAGCTCCTCGAACCGACGCTGGCGACCGTGCCAGCGCGTGGCGAGAACGCCGGCATCCGCGAGCGCCGAGTCCGAACGGAGCCAGCCGTCGATCGTTCGAAGCGGGGGTTTGCGCACGATGGCGAGCGCGCTCGCGAACCACAGCGCGACCTCCTTCGGCAGGTCGCCTGCGCGCAGACGGGCCTGGATCGCGGGCGCCACGCTCGTCGCACCCGCGTCGGCAGCGGCGAGCGCGATCGCGGATGCCACCCACGGGCGCTGCTCGGCCTCGAGAGCCTCGCGCAGCGACAGCCCCAGCGCCGCATCCGCGCGACCGCACCGCCCGAGGACCCGCGCCGCCACGGCTGCCGTCCCGACCTGGTCGCCGGCGATGATCGCCCGCAGCTGCTCTAGACCGGCGTCGTCGATGCGCGCGAGCACGCCGAGGACGCGGACGTGGTACCGCGGGTCCCCGCTCTCGCGCGCCGTCGCGACCGCCCGGGTCACGATCGGCAGCGCGGCTTCGCGGTCGCGCGCGGCCTTGTCGCAGATGTCACGCAGCAACACCCAGTCCGTGTAGGACATCGCGAGCCCGGCCAGACGTTGCTCCAGGTGCCCCGGCGTCGATTCCTGGGCCCGCAGCCCGACCGTTCCGACGAGCAACGAGATCAACAGGGCGACCCCCGGCGTGCGCACGTTCGACATGACGGGCGAGGATACCGAGTTCGGCATCCTCAGGCCGTCTGCAGGTCGTGCATGCGCTTGTAGGCGCCTTCGCGGGCGAGGAGCTCCTGGTGCGAGCCGGACTCGACGACCTTGCCCCGGTCGAGCACGACGATGACATCGGCGTCGACGATCGAGGACAGCCGGTGGGCGATCACGAACGACGTGCGGCCCCGACGCAGGCCGTCGAGCGCGCGCTGCACGAGTTCTTCGCTCTCGGAGTCGAGCGCCGACGTCGCCTCGTCGAGGAACAGGATCGCGGGATCGCGCAGGATCGCGCGCGCGATCGTGATCCGTTGCATCTGACCGCCGCTGAGGTTGCTGCCGCGTTCGCCGGCCTGGGTGTCGTAGCCCCCGGGCAGGCCCGCGATGAACTCGTGGATGTTGGCCGCACGCGCGGCGTCCTCGATCTCGCTCTGGCTCGCGCCGGGGCGACCGCACGCGATGTTCTCGCGGATCGTCGTGTTGAACAGGAACGGCTGCTGGCTCACGACCGCGGTCTGCGCACGGAAATCCGCGAGCCGGACCTCGCGCAGGTCCATCCCGTCGATGCGCACGACGCCGCGGCTCGGGTCGTGGAACCGCATGAGGAGATCCATGAGCGTCGACTTGCCGGCACCGGACGGGCCGACGAACGCGACGGTCTGCCCCGCCTCGACCGCGAGCGACACGCCGCGCAGCACCGATTCGTCGCCATAGCCGAACCACACGTCCTCGAGCTCGACGCGCCCGCGCACAGTGTCGATCGGCTTGCCGCCGTGCTGGTTGACGTCCCGCTCGGACTGCAGGATCGCTTCGATGCCCTGCAGCGCGCCGGCCGACTCCATGAGCACGTGGTACGACCGCGTCATGCGCTTGACGTGCTGATACGTCGTGGACAGCGGCACGAGCGCGACGCCGATGTCGGTGAAGTCGATGCTGCGATCGACGAGCACGACGTAACCGAGCAGGCCGAGCAGGACCGCGAACCCGATCTGGTAGCCGACGAACGTCTGCGCGATCGACCGTCCCTTCGCCCGCAGCATGCGGCGCGTTCGCTCCAGGAACGTCGCGGTGTTGCGTTCGTAGTCGCCCAGCCGCTGATCCTCGAGCTGGAACGCCTTGACGGTGCGGATGCCGGTCAGGATCTGATTCAGCGATTCGGTCGCCTCCCCCATCGCCGCGAGGCTCTTGCTGCTGCGCTTCTGCACCTTGCGGCCCTGGCGATACATCGGGATCGCCATCAGCGGGACCATGATCAGCAGCACCCAGATGGCCTGCGGCACGAAGTAGGCGAGGATCGCGAAGTTGCCGGCGATCATGAGCGGGTCGACGACGATGTGATCGGCCGCGAGCTCGAACGAGCGCTGCATGACCTGCGTGTCGTTCGTGACCTTGCTGATCATCTCGCCCATGCGCTGCCGACCGTAGAACCGCAGCGGCAACCGCAGGAAGTGATCCGCGAGCT
Source organism: Planctomycetota bacterium (assembly GCA_965228735.1). Lineage (GTDB taxonomy): Bacteria > Planctomycetota > UBA1135 > UBA1135 > UBA2386 > JAGQRA01. The sequence goes on along the minus strand of OZ245838.1, from coordinate 5,837,652 downwards.
CGATCCGCAAGCCGGCGATCACGCGCACGGCGAAGAACCGCGAGATCGTCTGCACGAAGTAGATCGTCACGGCGCCGAACACGCCGCAGATCATCGCGACGAGGCCGCACGCGATGACGACGTTCATGCTCTCGCTCTCGAAGCCGACGCCGAAGAACTGCACGAAGTCCTGCGCGAAGTCGCGGAACCACGCGTTGAAGTCGTCCGTGACCTGTTCGGTCAGGTCCTTATCCGACCCGGGGAGGAGCGGCGAGAGCCACGGGTCCGGGATCAGCTTCGCCGGCTGCTCGCCACCGCTCGCCAGCTCGCCCATCAACGGCTTGATGAGCACGAGCGGGAACTTGGTGAAGATCGTCTCGAGAACGGCGAACGCCACCATGCCGGCGACCATCGCGCGGTGCGTGAGGATCGCCTGCCAGAGCCGCGACAGCAGCGCTCGCACGCTGCCGTCGTCCGGGCGCCCTGCGCCGCCACCGCCTGCCTGACCTGTCACGCGGCGCATCCTAACGCCAGGACCCCGCCGCGCGATGGAATCGCTGGGCGGGGTCCTGGGTCCGGCGACTCCGTAACGGCCGCCGGCTCGCTGGCGCGAGCTCTACTGGCTACCAACTACTGGTTGCCGAACTGAGCCTTGCCGATGACCTCGGCCGCCCACTGGAAGAACCGGTGGTTGATGTAGTCCTCGGTCACGAGCTCGCGCTCCTTCTCGCTCTCGACGTTGACCTTGCGGCGCGGCGGCGTGCGCGAGTTGACGCGCGCGATGAAGTAGCCGTCGGCGCCCTGGATCGGACCGTGCGTCTTGCCGGCCTCGGCGTCGAAGAACAGGTAGTAGCTCGCGGAGAAGCCGTCGAGCAGCTGGGTGTATTCGCTCTCGCGGAGCTGCTGCTTGAGTTGGTTGAGCGGCAGGAAGCCGAGGCGGCCGCGCTTCTCGTCGTTGCTGAAGAACTCGCCGTGCTTGTCGATCGCTTCGTCGAACTTCAGTTCCTTGCTCGCGAGCTGATCGAAGACCACCTGGGCGCGCTTCTTGGCCTCGGCCATGCCGTTGGGCTGCCAGGCCCCCGTCTTCGGGTCGCGGGCCTGGAACGGGATGATGTCGATGCTGACCTGGCCGTCCGCGAAGAACGCTGCGTGCTTGTCGGCGTGCGCCTGCAGGTTCTCCGTCGTCATCTCGTCCTTGATCATGTCCGAGAACGACGTGATCAGGCGCCAGCGCGAGCGGAACGCCTCGAGGCACGGGTAGCCCTTGAAGCGCGTCGCGATGACCTCGACGGTGAACGGCGTCGTGTCGTAGGGCTGCCGGTATTCCTCGTAGCGGTTGTGGAACTCCTCGTCGCTGACGTAGGCGCCCTTGTCGACGAGCTCCTGCCGCAGCGCCTCGCGCACCGCGACCTCCTGGATCGCGCGCTCGAGGTCCTGCACGAACATGCCCTTCTTGACGAACTCGAAGGCCTGCTCGGTCGACCACTCGAAGTCGTTGACGCGCAGGACGGTCTCGGCCGGCAGGCCGTGCGACGCGTACTGGATGTCACTCCAGTTGCGCAGACCCTTCTGCACGAACTGGCGCATCATGTTGACCCAGAACTCGGGCAGCTTCTTCGGGTTGCCGTTCTCGTCGGTGCCCTCGGTCGCCTTCTCGAGCTGCTCGATGAACTTCGGACCCTGATCACTCTGCGTCTGCGACTTGATCGCTTCCTTGGTGATGTCCGGCCAGTTGCTCGGCGAGCCCGGGAAGAACACGCGGTCGAACAGGATCGACTGCTTGCGCTGCTCGAGGAACGTCTCCTTGTTGAGGCCGAACTGGGAACGCACGACCGTCCAGAAATCGACGCCGGGATTCTTGGTCTCGAACTCGGCCTTCATCGGCGCGAGCTGCTCCATCACATCCTCGTCCTTGACGAGGAACTCCTCCGGCTGACGGCGGCCCGAATCGATCTGCTTGGCCATCTCCTCGAGGATGAAGAAGTCGGCGACCTTGGCCTCGACGAGCTTGCCGCCCGTGAGGTAGACCGCCTCGCGCATCACGTCCTTGGGGTCGAGGGCGACGCCGTTGACCTTCACATTGGTCAGGAGCTTGGCGCGCTCCTCGATCAGCTGCTCCTGCAGGCTGTTGACCTCGCGCCGGAGCGACTTGATGGCGTCGGAGTCCTGCGCGACGGCGATGGTGCCGAGCAACAGGCCGGCAGACAGGGCGAAAACGGGATTCATCTTCGGATTCACGAGTAGAAGGGGAAGCTGATTCGGCTGGAAAGCGCGGCCAGGGAGAGTATCCCAGCGGCCCACTGAAACGAGGCCCCGGGGATATTCCTCCCGATTCGTTGCCCCAGATTGCGACCTTCGGAAAGCAACCTCCGGCCACACCGCCCGATCGCGCCCCGAGCCCCCCTCGGGGCGCAGCTCCGGTCGGCCCGGCGCCCCCATCATCACGAGCTCCCGCAATGACCTACGACCCTCGCAGCATCGCGTTCTGCGCCGAAGTCCTCTACCCGCCGCAGCAGCTGCGGGCGGACCTGCTGCAGACCGTCCACAACTCCCTGTTCCGGCAGCCGGAGCTCGCCTACCAGAATTTCCAGATCGCACCCGACGGCATCCACCTGTCGAACATGCCGCAGGCACCGGGCCAGATCTCGATGGCAACGTTCGGTCCGGACCGGCTCGTGCTGCGGGAAGAGCTGCGCGCGACGACCGTCGAATCGTTCGCGACGCGGCTCGTGAACGTGAGCAAGACCGCGTTCTCGACCCTCGGCATCCAGGCCACCGTCGCGCAGCAGATCATCGTGCGCTCCCTGATCCAACCCCGGCACTTCAAGGACGGCGGGTCGTTCCTGCAGCAGCGCCTGCTCGCGCCACCGCCCGACTCGTGGGAGGCGATCGGCCGGCCGCTGCAGTCGCTCGGCGCCCGATTCGTCTTTCCGCCCCACGACGGCGGCCAGGAGACCTATCATGTGCGCGTAGAGTCGTGGCCCCAGGACCCCCGCTCGGTCTGGATCGAGAACACCGGCAGCTTCGCCGGCGCGACCCAGATCCCCGAGTTGCCGCGCCTCGCTGACAACCTCTACGCCACCTATCGCTTCCTGACGGGCCCGGTCTGCAAGTTCCTGGCCCGGCTCGATTCGCCCGCGAACGATGCCTGATCGATCGACCGACCGCCTGCCGACCATCCGCTTCGGCGTGCCGCTCCTCGTGCTCGCGGTCCTCGCCGCGCTGCCGCTGCTGCCGATCCCCGGGTGCGGCGGCAGCAAGCCGGCGCCCGGCCCGAGCGGGCCGAAGCCGACCGACGTCGTCCTGCGCCTCGACGGCATGGAGTTCACGTTCGCCGAGGTCGACGAGTGGGCCGACTTCTTGCGCATCGCGTATCCGATGGCGGGGAGGAAGACGATCGTGCAGGCCGTGCTCGAGCAGCACGTGATCCCGCTGCGGCTCGCGGAACGCGCGTTTCCCGAGGAGCGCGCGCAGCTGCTTCGGGAGGCGACCGAAGCCAGCGGGGTGCTGACCAACGTCTACGAGCTCGAACAGGCCCAGCAGGGCGGCAACCTCGAGGTGCAGGAACGCCGGAAGTACACGCGCCTGCAGCCCGCGATCCCGGTCGCCGCCCACCTGTTCAATCGCATGAACGAAGGCAGCGTCAGCAAGCCGCTGGCCGTGCCGCGCGGGTTCGTGCTGGCCGCGACCCACGAGTACACCGAGGTGCCGGTCGCCGGCGAAGACCTCGTCGAAGCCACGCAGGTCGGCTTCTTCCATCACACCGTCGGCGCGTGGAACGAATGGCACGCGGCCGAGAAGGCGCGCATCAAGGACAAGGTGACCTACGTGCACCCGGACTTTCGCGATGCGCTGCCGACGTGGTGCGAGCGGCCGCGGCCAGCCAAGGAACAAGGACAGTGACCATGACGTCGAAGTCGATTCGGACCGGAGTTCGCGCCGGAGTCAGCTGCCGAGCACTCGCGGCGCTGCTCACGGTGTTCGCCACCGCACCCGTCAGCGCCCAGGGCGAAGGCGACGGCAAGGCCCAGGAGCCGCCGAAGCTCACCGAGTGGCCCGAGCTGAAGACGGCCGAGTCACGCCGCCTGACCGCGACGCTGAAGCAGTTTCGCAAGCCGAAGGCCGAGCTGCACGACGGCGCCCGGGCGGTGCTGATCAAGCTCGGCGAAGGCGCTGCGCCGCGGCTGATGCAGCGCGTGACGGACCGCGCGGAGAACATCAACGAGCACCTGTTCTCGGTGCTCGACGAGATCGTCGACGCGCGGCACTCGGCGCTGCTCGCGCGCGAGCTGAAGAAGCCGAGCGTCGAGCTGCGGCGCTACGTCGTCCGGCGGCTGTGCGAGTTCCGCGATCGCAGCCTGCTCACCGTGCTGCAGACCGCAGCCAAGAAGGACAAGGAGCCGGAGATCGCGTTCTACGGCGCGCTCGGCGCGCTCGCACTCGGCGACCTCACGCAGGTCGAGTCGGTGCTCGAGTACAGCAAGACGCACTGGGAACAGGTCGGCGACCTCGTCGCGACGTCGCTCACCCCGATCCGTTCGCCGGCGAGCGGCAACGTCGTGTTCGAGCTGATCGCGAAGCGTTCCGCGGCGGATCAAATGGCCGGCCTGCGGCTCGCGCGCTACCTCGCGAACGAGAATCACCACATGATCCTCAAGGGTTACCTCGACGCGAGTCAGCACGCGGTCAAGAAGGAGGCCGTGAACGCGCTGCGCGTGATCCACGGCGAGAAGCCGCTCGAGAAACTCAGCGTGTTCCAGGTCATCAACGAAGCGAAGAAGTGGAAGGGCAAACTGTGAGACGTGCTGTGACTCTGCGACCGTCGATCCTGGCGTTCCTCGCGTTCTCGATGGCGTTGCTGGCGACGCCCGCCGCCGCGCAGCGCGACAAGACGCCCAAGTGGAAGATCGACCCGTACACCAAGAACGAGCAGAAGGCGCTCGACAAGGCCGGCTACGTCTCGTTCGGCCCGTTCCAGGTCGGCGGCATCGCGGATCGCGCGACGATGACGACCGACATCGAGGACAAGCTGCAGTACGTGCAGATCCTCTGGATCGAGACGGCGCACTTCCGCATCGGCTGCGCGCTGCCGCAGTGGTCGGTGCCGACCGACGCCAAGACGCGCAAGAAGATCCGCGCCGAGCTCACCGAGCTGAAGAAGAAGCTGCCGGGCATCAACCCGAAGACGCGCCGACTCGACCCGTGGTTGCGCGCGCACCTGTTCGCGCATCGGCTCGAGACGCACTACGCCGAGGTCCAGGCGCTGTTCGGCGTCAAGGACGAGGACTTCCCCGCGGCCGCCGACAAGATCATCCGGCAACCCGGCGCGATCTACATGGGCATGGGTCCGTTCCTCGGCATGAAGGACAAGTACAACATCCTCATGTTCGAGAAGCTCGCGACGCACGAGCTCTACCTCAACACGTTCATCGGCCGCAACACGAAGTTCCCGCAGCGGTGGCACTTCAAGGAGAACGGGTCGCTGATGTTGTGCGTCGCCGAGGAGTGCGACGACGGTCGCCTCAAGCACGACACCGCGATGCACGCGGCGGTGATCTTCAACACCGCACAGCTGCTGCTCGACGGCTTCCGCTACTACACCTACGACCTGCCGGTCTGGATCCGCGAGGGCTTCGGACACTACTGGAGCCGGCGCGTGAGCCCGCGCTGGCCGAGCTTCGACCAGCAGGAAGGCGGCGCGGCGCTGCAGAACACGAAGTGGAACTGGGCGCCCTACGTGCGCGGGATGGTCGCGGCCGGCGGCAAGGACTACAAGCCGTTCGCCGAGGTCATCCAGTGGCGCAACTTCGGACAGATCGAGTTCGACGACCACTGCGCGATCTGGTCACGCATGGACTTCCTGATCAGCAAGGGGCCCGAGAAGTTCAAGAAGTTCGTCTTCGCCGTGAAGGGCCGCGTCGACGAGAACTGGTTCCCGGACCAGACCGACCTCGTCGGCGCCACGCGCGACGCGATCAAGGACGCCTACAACCTCTCGACCCTCACGTTCGACCAGCGCTGGGGCGACTGGGTGAAAGAGAACTACCCCAGCCGGTGACCATGCGTACGGAACCTGCGTACGCAGGGCTTCACGGCGTCCAGAGGATCGACTGGTAGGTCGGCAGCAGCGCGATCAGGCTGGTCTCGACCCAGGTTGCCGTCTCGGGGCCCATCTCGACCGCGTCCTCCTTCGGCAGCTGGCGCTGGACGTGCAGCCAATGTTCGCCCGGCGTGTAGTGCGTCATGAGCTCCTTGACGTCGCCCGGCTTGATGCCGGCGCACCAGTGATCCTTGCGCCAGTCGTGCAGCTTGAGGTTGAAGCCCGGCGGCAGCGCGCGCAGCCGTTCGCAGAACTGCTGCAGCGCCGCGTCGTCGTTTTGCAGCTGCTTCTTGAGGTTCTCGCCGTCCCACCACGCCTGCGGGTGGATCCGCAGCGCGGCCTCGAGGATCTGATCGTCGAGGCAGGCCTCGAGCACGGTCTGGATGTAGTGCGTCTCGGCGTCCTTGCCGAGCGCCTCGCCGAAGAACGAGGCGAGCTTCTTGCGCTCCTTGGGGCCCCGGCAGAGGTAGGCCCGCTGCTCGCGGACGCGGTAGCTGTTGAACGTGTACGGATGGTGCAACCCGGCCTGGGCGCTGAGCGTCACGCCGGCTGCTTTCGCCGCTTTCGCGGTGCCGTCGATGATCCCCTTGAGCTTGCGGCGCACGCTGAGGCGCAGGCCGTTGTACTCGGGGTCATCCTGCCGGTGGCGTTCGTAGGCGAGGAAGTCGCGCTCGAGGAAGCCTTGCGTCATCGACCAGAGCCTACGAAACGGCCGGCACGTGGGCTACCTTTCGGGCATGCGTGGACCAGCACTCGGCCTGACCGTCATGGCGATGACTCTGTCGGGCTGCGCGTCCTCCGTCTTCGAAGAACCGCGCGTCACCCTGTCGCCCTACTACGCGATCTACCAGCTGCGCGGCAAGACGACGGTCGAGACCGATCCGGGCGGCGGCGCGCCGGTGCAGAGCAACCCCTACCAACGCCTCGCCCTGTTCGGCATGGACACGCACGAGGACGACGTCGGGTTCCGCGCCGCGGTCGGCGACGGCTTCGGCGGGCTGCGCGTCGACTACTACCGCCTCGACATGCAGACCTCCAAGAACGGCGTCCTCGGCGCCGACTGGGGCATGCTGCTCGAGGACGACCTCGTCCGCATGGAAGCGCAGATGGACGAGCTGCGCATCAGCTACCTGCACCCGCTGATCGACCAGACCACGACCTACAAGGACGAGGATCTGCGACTGCGCTTCGGCGCCGGCGGCGAGTTCGCCTACCGCGACCTCACGATGCGGATGTTCACCGACGACCTCGCGCGGCGGCAGAACGTGCCGGTCGCGGGCCAGAACCTGTCGATCGCCGCGCGCTTCCGGGCCGAATGGCAGGACCTCGCGTTCCAGGCCGAGTACGCGATCTCGCCGCACCTGCGCGTGCGCGGCGACTATCGCGACATCGGGCAGGATCTCGAACTGCGCGCGAGCTACGCGATCCCGCTGCGGGATGTCACGTTCTTCGCGGGCTATCGCTACTCCGAACTCACGGCGCGCGGCGGCGTCGACATGGTCGACTACTACGCCGACCTCGTGATCGACGGCTTCCAGCTCGGGCTCACGGTCTCGCTGTAGCCCTACCCCGTCGCCGGCTGCGCTGGCTCCGACCACCCGACGCTCGCGGCCAGCTCCTCGACGAACGTGTCGACCGCGTCCTTCGCGGCCTGGGACGAGCAGGTGAAGTCGTTCACCAGCGCGACGAAGACGAGCGGGGCGGCATCCGGGGCGGGACGCTCGACGTAACCGGAGAGCGCAACGACGCGGGAGATGAACCCGGTCTTCGCCCGCACCCGCCCGCGCGCGCGACTCGGCTGGCTGCGAAACCGGCGCCGCAACGTGCCGCTCTCGCCCGCGACCGGCAGTCCGGCGACGAACTCGGCGCGGAACGGCGCCTCCCGATCGATCCAACGCAGCATTCCGGCGAGTTGCCGCGGCTGCACGAGATTGCGACGCGACAACCCCGATCCGTCGGCGAACACCGCGCCGGTCGGATCGATGCCGATGCGGCGGAAGAACTCGGCCGTGTGCCGCGCGGCACCCGTCGTCGTGCGCTCGCGCCCCGCCTCCCGCGCCGCCGTGCGCCAGGCGACCTCGGCGTAGAGGTTGTCGCTGCTCTCGAGCAACGGCTGCACGATCGCCGCGAGAGCCGGAGCCTGCCGGGTCGCGAGCACACGGCGCGTCATGCGCTCCGCGTCGGCGATCGCGAGCGCCGAACCGTCCGCGACCTCGATCCCGGCATCGACGAGCGCCTGCCGCAACGCCGCCGCCGCAAACGCCTCCGGATCCCGCACGGCGACGGCGTCGACGACCGGCTTGCTGTCGCGCGCCATCTCGCCGGTGATCGTGATGCGATCGCTGCCGAGTTCCCGGGCCACCCGGATCCGCGTCCTGCTCCCCGCCGGCAGCAGTTCGAGATCGACGTGCGGCGCGGGCTCGGCACGCGGCTCCCGCAGCACCTGCAGTCGCCGCCCGTCGTTGCCCGGATGAACCGTCACGCGCACGCAGTTGCCGTTCAGACACAACGCGCTGAACGGCGCCGCATACCCCGCGTCGAGGTAGTCCCACTGCCAGCCGCGACCGCGCCGTTCGTCCCCGAGCCAGCTGCCGTCGGCCCGCACCCGCCCCGCGACCCGCGAGATCCCGGCATCCCGCACGGCGGCCGCGAACTCGGTCAGGGCGCCGACCGGCAACGTCGGATCCCCGCGCCCCAGCAGCAGCAGGTCGCCGACGAGCACGCCGTCGTCGATGCTGCCGAGCTGCAGCAACTCGGTGCGCGCCTGGTACTCGGCGCCGAGGGTCCACAGCGCGACGGCGCTGCTCACGAGCTTCATGTTGGACGCGGTCGCGAACCCGCGGTCGGCCATGTGCTCCGCGAGCACCTCGCCCGACGCAGCATCCATGACGACGACCCCGACCCGCCCACCCGCGAGCTCGGGCAACGCGGTCAGCTCCCCGGCGGCGCGCGCGATGCGATCGCGATCGACGCCCTCGAAGCTCGCCGGCGCGGCCGCACAGCCGGCGAGCAGCGCGCCGAGCGCCGGCGGCAGCCAGACCCTCATTGCTGGATCGTGGCCGTCATGCCCCGCGAGCTCGCGAGGTTGGTCGCCGCGGTCGTGCACGTGGTCGCCAGGTCGGTCAACCACAGCGTCTGCGTGTGGATCGGCAGACCGACGAGCCCCGCCTCGGCGGGCAGCGGATCCGCGATGTAGGCGTTGCCGAGCTGGTCGCTGAAGACCAGCCGCGTGATCAACAGGTCGAACCCGATGTGGAACAGCACGCCGTTGCCGAGCGTGTTGCTGCCCAGAACGTCGGCCGGGCCACCCTGCATGAACACGCCGAGCGCATCCGCCGGCGCGTTCGTCGCGGTGTAGGCGAAGTCGGCGTTGCCGATCTGCGGCACGCCGTTCGCCCACATGCCGATCCGACCGCGACAGTCCGGGGTGCCGACGCCGTAGCCCGCGAGCCCGACCGGCATCAACCGCGGGTTGCTGAGCTGCGCGACGCGATCACCGCCGACGACCGCGACGATGTCCGCGAAACCCGTGCCGGCGAAGTCGACGACGGCCACCGAGCTGATCGGCTCCGCCCCGGACCACGCCTCTTCGACGCCGGTGAACTCCGCGAGGTCCGTCCCGTAGGCCACGAGAACGCGCGTCCCCGCCGCCGCCGCAAGGTCGAGCACGCCGTCGCCGTCCAGGTCACCGAGCGCGAGGCCCGTGACCGCGGTCTGATCGATCCCGAGCCGCATCCCTTCGACGAAGCTCGCGCCGAACACGCCGCGATACACGGTCACGGCGAGGCCGCTGCCGTCGAGCGCGACGAGGTCGGGCAGCGTGTCGCGATCGAGATCGCAGCACACGAACGTGCCGGCCCGGCCGCTGACCGGCGTGCTCACGGCCGGCAGGAATCCACCGACACCGTCGTTCCGCAGCACCTCGATCGAGACCGCGCCGACGCCGGTCACGATCACGTCGGGCAGCGTGTCGCGGTTCATGTCGGCGATGACCATCTGCGTGGGCACGTAGGGCAGACTCGCGATGACGGCGCCGCCGAACACGCCGGCGCCATTGCCTCGGAGCAGCGCGACCTCGCCCGCATCCGCGCTGGCCGCGAGCAGGTCGGCGTTGCCGTCGCGGTTCCAGTCGGCGACCGCCAGTTCGTTCACCGCCCACGGCAACGTGATCGCGGCCCCCGCTTCGAACGTGCCGTCGCCACGACCCTTCGCGAACACGGCCTCGGCGAGCGCGCCGCTCGCAGCGATGAGGTCGACGATCCGATCGCCGTCGACGTCGGCGAACGCCGTCGCCGCGACGAGCTGCGGTGCCGGCACCGTCGCGCCGACCCCCACCTTGCCATCGGGCTGACCCGCGAGGACCGACACGTTCGCGAGCGGTCCGTTCACCACCACGAAGTCGATGACGCCATCGCCGTTGAGATCCGTCAGCGCGTTCCGACCACCACCGGCGCCGCCGGTCGGCGTGATCGTCGGCGCGCCGAACGCGAGCGTCGGGGTCGGGGCGGGCGGCGTGCTGTCCCCGCCACCGCCGCTGCTGCAGCCGGCGGCCGTGACGAGTGCAACGGCGAGGATCGACGTGACGGAGGTGCGGTGGATGCTGGTTCTCGGGTGCATGGGTGCGGAGAATGGTAACGCTCGATTCCTGACGGCCAGGAGCAAATCCGCCGACCCGACGCCGCGCGGACGGCCTTGGCCGAGTCGCGGATTCCCCCGTATGGTCGCGGTTGTGAACGTTCGACGAAGCGCTGGACCGAGGACTGCCGCCGCGGAACCGCCGCGCCAACGCCGGCCGTCCTGGCCCCGCCGGGCCACCCGAATCCGCGTCGCCGCATTGGCGCTCGGGATCGGACTCGGCGGCGGATTGCCGACCCAGCAGCCGGCGGCGAATCAGAACGCGGGCGCTGCGGCCTGGCAGGGCCGGGTCGTCGCCCCCGACGGCACGCCGCTCGCGGGCGCCGCGATCCAGCTCGGCACGGACCGCACGATCGCGACCGACGCGACGCTGCGTGCACCGCTCGCGACGTCCGACGACGCCGGGCGCTTCACGGTCGCGTTTCCCGCTGCGGACGCGGCGACCGCCGGCTTCGCGATCCACGTCGCCCAGCGCGGCCGCGCCGCGGTGCTGCGCCCCGTCGAACGGCAGACCCCCGACCTCGGGGACATCGTGTTGCCGGCGGGCAGCCGGATGTTCGGGCGCGTTCGGGATCCTGCGGGCAACCCGCTCGCCGGCGTCCGCGTCGTCGCCACCGATCTGCTCGAGAGCGCGACACGGTTTCGCGTCGGCCCACGGCACGGCTTCTTCTGCGCGACCACCTCGACCGCGGGCGGGATCTTCGATCTGCCGTGCGCGCTGGGCAACGGCGTGCGCCTCGAGCTGTCGAGGCCCGGCTACGAACGGACCTGGCGCGAGCCCGTCGCGATCGGCGCGCCGCTCGAGATCGAGTTGCGCAGCACGGGTTGGATCGCGGGGCGCGTGCTCGAGCAGGACGGCAGCAGCGTCGCGGGCGCGACGGTGGTCGCGACGTACGAGCTCCGCAGCAACGGCGACCAGGTCCGGACCGGCCCGGACGGCAGCTTCCGGCTCCCGCTCGACCGCGACTGCCGCTGGCGCCTGGTGGCGCGCCACCACGCCGGCGCCGATGCGCCACGCGAGATTCGCTCGCGCGTGCTGCGCGGCCCGCAAGCCAACCTCGAGTTGCTGCTGCCGCCGGCCGAGGCGGACGACGCGCCGAAGCTCCGCGTCCGGGCCGTGCGCGCCGCGGACGGCACCGCGGTCGAACGCTTCACCGCCGTCTGCCTGTGGCAGAAGTTCAACGTCGGCAGCACCGGCTACCGCGAACATCGCCTGCGCCAGCTGCTCGACGCCGCCACCCCGACCGAGAGCGGCGAGGCCGAACTGCCGGCGCTCTCGAAGGCCAACTACGGCGTCCTGCGCGTCATCGCCGCCGGGATGGCGCCGGCGACCGTCGCGGACGTGCCGCGGCCGACCGCGCGCGAGGGCGACGCCGACCCGGGGGCGCCGACGGATGCGGACGAGCCCGTGACGGTCGAGCTGCATCCGGAAGCGACCGTGCGCGGCGTCGTGCGGATCGTCGACAGCGACACGCCGGTCGCGGGCGCGCTGATCTGGGCCCGCTTCGATCCGCCCGCCAACCGCTCGAGCTACCCGGAGACCGAGCCGCAGGACGCCGTCCGCTCGGGACCCGACGGCAGCTTCACGTTGCCCGGCCTCGGCGAAGGGCGGTGGCGCATCGAGGTCCGCCACCCGTCCCACCCGCGCGGCGAGCCGCAACACGTCGAACTCGCCGCGGCCGAGCAGCGCGCTGATGTGACCTTGACGCTGCCGACGGGCGCACGCGTCGCCGGCCGCCTGACCGGCATCGAAGTCGGCAGCGGCGCGAGCGTGATGCTGAATCCGATGCCGCGCATGGCGTTCGCGACGTCGGGCGCCCGCCTCCTCGGCGGCATCCGCAGCAACGCCGGCGATCCTCGCCAGCAGACGCTCGGCGACGACAACGAGTTCCGCTTCGACGGTGTCCCGCTCGGCAACCACGAGATCGTTCTGCGCCTGCCGTCGAAGCCGCGGCTCGGCGACGATCTCTACCTGCCGATCGAACCGTTCCGGGTGCGACCGGCCGGCATCGAACGCGAGTTCGACTGCAGCGCCGACCGCCCGGGCCGCCTCCACGGCCGGGTGACGTTCGCGCGCGCGACGACGGCGTTCGAACACCTCCTCGTGATCGCCGAGCCCGGTCGCAACGGCCGCGCGCCGACGATCCAGTACAACTCGCGGTTCGCGGGCCCGCGCTCGTTCGTCGGCCGCGATGGCGCATTCGACATCCGCGTCGGCCCCGGGCTCTACTGGCTGCACGTCGTCGATTTCCGCAGCGGGATCACGCTGCACCGCGCGACCGAACGGACCGAGGTCGACACCGCGGCGACCCACGAGGTCGATGTCGAGCTCGACCTCACGCGCGTAGACCTCGAGCTGACCACGCTCGCGGGCGTCGACGAGCCGGCGGCGTTCGACCGGATCGAGGTTCGGTTCGCCCCGACCGGGGCGGACGCGGCACGCCTCGGCAACCGGCAGTACGACAGCGGCAACGGCATCCTGTGGCCGACCGACAGCGAGACGCTGACGCTCGCACTGCCACCGGGGACCGCCGCGTTCTACGCCCGCAGCGCGGTGCGCCACATGCGCACCGATCGCGACCGTCACTCGCTGCCGCCGCTCTGCGAGGCCGAGCTCGAGATCCCGGCGGGTTCGGACCGGCTGACGTGCGAGCTGCCGTTGATCGCGCCGCCCGAGATTCCGGCCGCAGACGGCGTCGACGGCCCGAAGGACGACGGCGACGCGGCCGCTGGCATTCCGGTTCGGCGCGGTCGCGACTGACCGACCCAGACAGCGGACACAGGCGGCCGACTCAGGAGACGCCCAGGTCCTTGAGCCGGCGATAGAACGTGCTGCGCGACATGCCGAGCGCAGCCGCCGCGGCGAGCTTGTCACCGTCGGCCTTCTCGAGCGCCTGCATGATCGCCTGCCGCTCGGCCGACCGCCGCATGTCGCGGATGTTCTTCACGGCGCCCGCCGCCTTGCCATCGCGCGTGCCGTCCGCGTCGACGATCGCACCATCCTCGGCCGATGCAGCGCTCTCGACCGGGTCGTCCACGACGAGCGCCGGCCGGCCGGCGACGATGTGCGACGGCAGATCCTCGACCTGCAGCACTTCACCGACGCCGAGCGCGAACGCCCGCTCGATCATGTTCTCGAGCTCACGCACGTTGCCGGGCCAGCTGTAGGCGAGCAACAACCCCATCGCCGCATTGGAGACGCCGCGGACGGGCTCCGCCTTGCGGCCGTGGCGCGTGTTGCCGGCCTTGAGGAAGTGGTCGATGAGTTGCGGCAGGTCCTCGACGCGATCGCGCAGCGGCGGCAGCTCGATGCGCACGACCTGCAGTCGATAGTAGAGGTCCTCGCGAAACTTGCCCGCCTTGACGAGCGTCGCGAGTTCCTGGTTGGTCGCCCCGATCACCCGGACGTCGACGATACGCGGCTGGTTGGCGCCGATCGGTCGCACCTCGCCGCGCTGCAGCACCCGCAGCAGCTTGATCTGCGTCTCCATCGACAGCTCGGCGATCTCGTCGAGGAAGATCGTGCCGCCGTCGGCCGCGCGGAAGAGCCCGTCGCGGGCGTTGTCGGCGCCCGTGAACGAACCGCGCTCGTGACCGAACAGTTCGCTCTCCACGAGCTCGGGCGCGATCGCGCCACAGTGCAACGGAATGAACGGCGCGCTGCGGTTCTTGCCGTCGAAGTGCAGCGCGCGCGCGACCAGCTCCTTGCCCGTGCCGGTCTCCCCCTGGATGAGCACGGTCGTGCGGGTATGGCGCAACTGCTCGACGAGCCCGTTGACCTCGGCGATCCCGCTCGAATCACCTATGTAGTCGCTCATCGCGTACGACCGCGCCGACTTCCGGCCGTCGTCGTCCGGCTCGTCCGAACGGGCGAGCTCACGGTCGTGCACCAGTTGCTCGGCGCGGCAGAGCCCGGTCACGTCGCGCAGCAACACGACGTGGCCGCCGCCGTCGACACCGCGAACGACGACGCGCACCGTCCGCGTGTCGTCCTCACCGAGCGGCAGGTCGAGGTCCGCCGACCGCGCGCCGTCCGCGACGAGTCGCGCGACCCGCGAGGCGCCGTGGCCGGCGTCGACGAGCGACGCGCCGATCCGCACGTTCGGCAGCAGCGTCCGCACCGCCTGATCCACGCTGCGCACCAGGCCATCGGCGGCCAGCGCGAGCACGCCGGGATCCGAAGTCGCGTCGAACTCGCGCCGCAACAGCTGGAGCTGCTCGATCTCGCCGCTGACCGACTGCAGCGACCGGCCGAGCGCCTCGACCTCCGCACGCAGCGCCGCGTTCTCGCGGTCGAGCCGCGATCGGGTCTCCTCGAGGCGTCGCATCACGCGGATGCGCGCCACGAGCTCTTCGCGGTTGACCGGCTTCTGGATGTAGTCGACGGCACCGAGCTTGTAGGCCGCGACCTTGTCCGACTCGTCGATGAAGCGCCCCGTCAGGAAGATCACCGGGATGAACGCCGTTCGCGGGTCGTCCTTGAGGCGCCGGCAGACCTCGAAGCCGTCGATCCCCGGCATGACGACGTCGAGCAGGATGAGCTCGAACGGGCGGCGCGAGCATTGTTCCAGCGCATCGTGGCCACTGTTGGCCGTGACGACCTCGAACTCCGTCTCGCGCAGGAACAGCTCGATGAGCGAGAGGTTCTCGATCGAGTCGTCCACGACGAGAATGCGCGCCATGGCACCAGACTCTACGCTGTCCCCATGAATCAGCAACCGCGGCTGCCGCTCTGGTTCCTGGTAGTGAATTGTTCGCTCATCGCCATCGCCTTCCTGGCCGGGGTCTTCCTCGGCTCCGGCCGGGCCGTCGATTTCCCCGATCCGCAGGACCGGGCGCTGCAATCCGTCTACCACCAGATCATGACGTCCCACGTGCAAGTGCAGGACGGGGCGGCGCTGCTGGACCGCGCGATCGCCGCGATGGCGCGAGTCGACGACTACAGCCGCTACGTGCCGCCGGGCAAGGTGGAGCAGTACGAAGAGGCGACCACCGGACGATACGAGGGCATCGGCCTCGTCTTTCGGCTGCACGGCGACGAGCTCGTCACGCACTTTCCGTTCGCCGATGGCCCGGCCGAACGGGCCGGGATCCGGCCGGGCGATCGGCTCGTGAGCATCGACGGCACGCTCCTCACCGCCATCCCGAGCGCCGAGCGCAGGAACCGCGCCGTCGAGCTGATCCGCGGGCCCGAGGGCAGCACCGTCGCGATCGGGATCCGCCGCGCGGACGAGTCCATGGTCGTGCAGGTCGAACGCGCCGGCGTGCAACGGCCCATCGTCAAATGGGGTCGCCTCATCGACCCGGAACACGGCCTCGGCTACGTGCACTTCAGCGATTTCCACCGCGGGCTGACGAAAGCACTCGGCGACGAGATCGAACACCTGCGAGCCGACGCGCGCGCCGCGTCGACGAGCCTGCGCGGCCTGATCGTCGACCTGCGCTGGAACGGCGGCGGCAACTTCGACGAGTGCCTCGACGTCGCCCGCATGTTCCAGCCATCGGGCGTCATCGTGTCGACGCGCCGCCGCGGCGAGGAGCTCGAACGCGCCGAAGCCGACGCCGCGAAGTGCCGCTACCCCGACCTGCCGCTCGTGCTGCTCGTCAACGGCGACTCGGCGAGCGCATCGGAGGTGCTCGCGGGCTGCCTGCAGGATCACGACAGGGCGACGATCGTCGGCACGCGCACCTACGGCAAGGGCGTCGTCAACACCGTCTACAGCTGGTCCGACTTCAAGCTCAAGCTCACGACCGCGCACTACTACACGCCGAAGGGCCGCAGTCTCGGCGGCTCCACCCGGACGCGTTCGCCGCACGGCGGCTCGAATGGCCCAGGTCAGGAAGGGACGGGCCAGGGTGGCGAGAACGAGCCGCCGGTCGGCATCGCCCCCGATGTCGTCACGGAGCTGGGCCGAGAGGCGGCGCAGACGGTCAAGAGTCGACTCCGCGCCCTCGACGTGCCGCGCGCGCACCGCGAGGCCTTCACGGCGGTCGCTGCCGAGGTCGGGATCGTCGTGCCGAGCCCGCCGGGCTCGGGCGTCGACGCCCAGCTCGGGACGGCCCTCGAACAACTGCAAGCGCGCGTCGACGCGGCCGGCGCGACCAACGGAGCCGGCAAGTGACGGCAGCGTCACCCGAACTGATCCTCGGCATCGAGACCTCGTGCGACGAAACCGCCGCCGCGGTCGTCGAGGACGGCCACGTGGTCCGCAGCAACGTCGTGCACTCGCAGATCGAGCTGCACAAGCGCTGGCGCGGCGTCGTGCCCGAGGTCGCGAGCCGATCGCATACCGAGCGCATCCTGCCGATCGTCGATCAGGCGTTGCAGGAAGCCGATGTCACGCCGGGCGACCTGACGGCGGTCGCCGTGACGCAACGCCCCGGCATGGTCGGCTGCCTGCTCGTCGGTCTCGCGGCCGCGAAGGCGCTGAGCTTCCGCTTCGGCCTGCCGCTCGTCGGCGTCGATCACGTGCAGGCCCACGTCCACACCGGCTTTCTCGCCGAACCGGACATGCCGCTGCCGGCGCTCGCGCTCGTCGCCTCGGGCGGCCACACCGCGATCTGGCTCGTGCGCGGCCCGGGCGACACCGAGCGCCTCGGCACGACGCGCGACGACGCGGCCGGCGAGGCCCTCGACAAGGGCGCCAACCTGCTCGGTCTGCCCTACCCGGGCGGCCCGGCGATCGAGCAGACGGCCGCGGGCGGCGACCCGCGCGCGTTCGACCTGCCGCGCACGCTGCTGTCGAAGGACTCGCTCGACTTCAGCTTCTCCGGCCTCAAGACGGCGCTGCTCTACACCCTCAAACCGCAGGGCAAGGAGCCGCTGCCGATGCCGACAGGCGACCAGCTGCGCGACCTCGCGTGTTCGTACCAGGAAGCCGCGGTCGACGTGCTCATCACCAAGCTGCGCCGGGCAGCCGAACGCCATCCCGTGCAGGCGCTCTGCATCGGCGGCGGAGTCGCGCGCAACAAGCGGCTGCGCGAACGGCTCGCCGACGACGCGGTGCTGTCACGACTGCGGCTCGTGCTGCCGCCCATGAGCCTGTGCAGCGACAACGGCGCGATGATCGCGAGCCTCGGCTCGCACCTCTACCGCACCGGGCAGATCGCGCCGCTCGACCTCGACGCGACCGCGACCGCGCAGACGGGCGGCAAGGCGAAGGTCACGAGGTCGCGCCGATGACGTTGCCACCGGACGACATCCGCGCGCTGCTCGAACGCGTGCGGCGCGGCGAACTCGACCTCGACGCCGCGACCGCGTCGCTGACGAACGCCGTCGGCAAGACGCCGCTGCGCGCCGCGAAGGACCTCGGGTTCGCGACCGTCGATCACGAGCGCGCGGCGCGCTGCGGCTTCCCCGAGGTCGTGTTCTGCGCCGGCAAGACGCCACCTGACACCGCCGCGATCGCCGTCGAGATCCTGACGCGCGCCGACCGCGTGCTGCTGACGCGCGCCGAGCCGGCGCACGCCGAGGCGGTGCAGGGAGCGCTGCCGCACGCGATCTATCACGAACGCGCCCGCTGCATCACGGTGACGGCGAGACCGCTCGACCCGAGCGACGCAGGCACCGCCGCCGGCCACGGCCACGTCGCCGTGCTCGCCGCGGGCACGGCCGACCTGCCGGTGGCCGAAGAAGCCGCGGTCACGCTCGCGATCGGCGGCAACCGCATCGTGCGGCACACGGACGTCGGCGTCGCCGGGCTGCACCGCCTGACGGCGCGTCTCGACCGCATTCGGGAAGCCGACGTCGCCGTCGCGGTCGCCGGCATGGAGGGTGCCTTGCCATCCGTGCTCGCCGGCCTCGTCGATTTCCCGGTCATCGCCGTTCCCACGAGCGTCGGTTACGGCGCGTCATTCGGCGGCCTTACAGCGTTGCTCGCGATGCTCAACGCGTGCGCCGCCGGCGTGGCCGTGGTCAACATTGACAACGGCTTTGGCGCCGGATATCTCGCTAGCCAGATAAACCGGAGGACGGCCGAGATCGCGCCTCCGCTCGCCGAAAGACCCCGACCTTGACCGACCCGAAACCCAGCGCGAGCCCGCAACGCCCGGCCGCGCGGCTGGTTTTGGAGGACGGCACGGTGCTCGTCGGCAAGGGCTTCGGCGCCGCCGAGGACATGTTCGGCGAGCTGGTGTTCAACACCTCGATGTCCGGCTACCAGGAGATCCTCACGGATCCGTCCTACCGCGGGCAGACGGTGCTGCTGACCCAACCCCACATCGGCAACTACGGCATCAGCGGCGAGGACGAGGAGTCGTCGCGGCTGTGGCTGTCGGGCCTCGTCGTGCGCGAGGCGTGCCATCGGGCGAGCAACTTCCGTTCGGGGATGGAGCTGTCCGACTACCTCGCGCAGCACGGCGTCCCCGGCATCGACAATGTCGACACCCGGATGCTGACGCGCCGGGTGCGCGACCACGGCGAGCAGCGCGTGCTCATCACGCGTGACATGGAGAGCAGCGCCGAAGTGCTCGTCGAGCGCGTGCGTCAAGCGCCGCGCGTCGCCGACGTCGACCACGTGCTCGCCGTCACGACGAAGAAGCCGGTCGATTGGCAGAAGGGCTACGAGTCGGCGTTCTCCCCACCGTCACCGCACACGCCGGCGGCGGGCAGCAAGCGCCCCAAGGTCGTGGCCTACGACCTCGGCGCCAAGCGCAACATCCTGCGCTCGCTCGTCGCGTGCGGTCTCGACCTCACGGTCGTCCCGGCGGACACCCCCGCCGCGGCGGTGCTCGAGCGTCAGCCCGACGGCGTCTTCCTGAGCAACGGCCCGGGCGATCCGCAGATCACCCAATACGCGATCGGCGCGGCCAAGGAGCTCGTGCAGAAGCTGCCGGTCTTCGGCATCTGCCTCGGCCACCAGGTCCTGAGCCACGTGTTCGGCGGCAAGACCTACAAGATGAAGTTCGGTCACCACGGCGGCAACCAGCCCGTGATCGACCTCACGACCGAGAAGGTCGAGATCACGTCGCAGAACCACAGCTACGCCGTCGACGGCGACTCGCTGCCGGACAGCGTCGAGATCACGCACAAGAACCTCAACGACGGCACCGTCGAGGGTCTGCGCCACAAGGAACTGCCCGTGTTCTCGGTGCAGTACCACCCCGAAGCGGCCCCGGGGCCCCACGACGCGCTGTATCTGTTCAAGCGCTTCGTGGAACTGCTTTAGGGGAGCTGCTGTAGGGAGCTGCTGTAGGGAGCGGCGCCAGTCGGGAGCCGCTGCGCGCGGGCTACTTCTTCGCGGCGGCCGAGTTCTTGACGTAGGCCATCTTCTTCTCGTCGGACCACTCCTCCCACTTGCCGATGCACTTGGAGCAGCAGAAGCCGACCTTGTAGCCCTCGTAGTCCACCGTGACGTCGGGATCGACGCCGTGGTCCGCCATGAGCGGGCACGAGTCGTTGACCGTCATCATGGCGCCGTCCGTCTTGGCACCCATCGAGTTGCAGGCGGCGAGGGTCAGGCAGGCGGCCGCGACCACGAACGAGTTCTTCATGAGGCGAAGCATGGCGTCGTTCTAAGCCGTCGACGGCCGCCAGAACACCACTTGTGGAAAGATGACCGTCTTTCCTGCCACCGGGCCGGGGGCACGCTGGCCGGGTCACGCGTCGGGCTCGCCACCCCGGTCGGCGCCCGGCCCCCACGGGTTGGTGCTGCGCCGCTGCCCGCCGCGATGCACCGCCGCGTCGCCGTGGCGATCGCGAATCGCGTCCATTGCCTGGAGCAGGCGCGCGCGCCGCTCCGGGTCCGCGGCGGCATCGCCCGACGCCGCCGGACTTGCCCCAGCGGCATCCCCAGCGGCGCCCGCGCCAGCGTCCGCGACGGGGTCACCGAACAGGCCGCGCTGGCGCGGCGGCGCCGGCTCGTCCGTGCTCCCGAGTTCCGCGAGCCCGACGCCGAGCAGGCGGACGCCGGGCCGCCCGTTCCAACACTTGTCGAGCAGTTCGCCGGCGACCCGGTAGATCGTCATGTCGTCGTCGGTCGCCGTGATCTTGCGCTGCCGACTCAGCGTCGTGAAGTCCGGGTGCCGCAGCTTGAGCCGCACGACCCGGCCACGCACGCCCGCCCCGCGCAGTCGCCGCCCGACCATCTCGCACAGCTGCAGCAGAACCGAACGAACCTCGTCGCGCGTCTGCAGGTCCTCGGCGAACGTGAGCTCGTGGCTGATCGACTTCGCGCCGCGCCCGGCTTCGACCGGCCGCGCGTCGAGCCCGTTGCTGAGCACGAAGAGATGATCGCCGAGGTGCTCGCCGAACGCGGCCAGGAGGTCCGCGCGCGACTGCCGCTGCACGTCACCGATCGTCGAGAGACCGAACTCGCGCAGCCGCGGCTCCGACTTGCGGCCGATCCCCCAGAGCCGGCCGATCGGCAGCGGCGCGAGGAACTCCTTCTCCGTTCCGGGCGCGACGACGACGAGGCCGTCCGGTTTGTCGAAGTCGCTCGCGACCTTGGCCACGTACTTCGACGTCGCGACGCCGACCGAGACCCGCAACTGCGTCGCGGCGAACACGTCGTCCTTGATCCGCTGCGCGATCGCCCGGCCGTCGCCGAACAGCGCCCGGCTGCCCGTCACGTCGAGGAACGCCTCGTCGAGCGACAGCGGCTCGACGAGGTCCGTGAACTGCGCGAACACCGCATGGACCTGCTCCGCGACCTGCGCGTAGAGCGCCATGCGCGGCGTGACGAACACGCCGTCGGGGCACAGCTTCTTCGCGCGCACGCCGGGCATCGCGGAATGCACGCCGAACTCGCGCGCTTCGTAGCTCGCCGTGCTCACGACCTGCCGCGGCCCGGCGCCACCAACGATCACGGGCCGCCCGCGCAGCTCCGGCCGCTCACGCTGCTCGACGGCCGCGTAGAACGCGTCCATGTCGGCATGCAGAATCGTGCGGGGCCCGGCCATCGCGTCCCCAAGTGTAGCGCACGCCCGCGACCAGTCGGCGCGAGTCCGCTAACTCAAAACCACTCGGGGATCTGCTCGGGGTCGAGCCCCATCGCCTGCAGGATCAGCCCCTGCACGTACTCCGGGTCGATCGAGAACTCCTTGAGCGTCTCGTAGCACGAGCCCGCCTTGACCGACAGCAGCGCGAGTGCCATGTGCTCGGGCTCGACGGTCTTGCTGCCGAGATCCTTCGCCGCGTCGCGCGACCGCTCGAACACGGTGTGCAGGTGGCGGTTGTAGGGCCCGTTCGGCGCCTCGGGCTCGCGCGGCAGCGCCTGCACGTAGCCCGAGAACATGTCGGGGTCGACGTTGAGGTCCTGGAAGATGAAGTGCAGGCACACGCTGCGGTCCGCGGTCAGGCCGTAGATCAGGTGGCCCGTCGCCACGGACTCGTCCTCGAGCTGCTTGGCCAGCTCCTCGGCGCGTTTGACGGCCTGAACGGTCTTCTCGCTGAAGTCCTCGAACATCGGGGCGAAGACTGTAGCGACGGGCCAGGGCTTTCGCCAGCGGAGCGCGGCCCCTGGCGATCGGAATCCGGCGACCGGAATCCGGCGGATGGCTCCGCAGGCGGATCCGGGGAGCAGAATGCCGGCGTCGGGAGCACGGCAACGCCCCGGGGCCGCGAAATCGCGAGAATCGACCCGAACCCGTACAGGCCATCGCCCGATCGGTGTCCTGACCTCTACATGGCCCCCGACCCGAAGTCCGCCCTCGAACGGCTGCTCGCCGAGGCCCCGCACGTGCGGCGGCTGGCCACCGTTCTCGTGCGCGCGGACGCCGACGCCGACGACCTCGAGCAGCAGACCTGGCTCAACGCCGTCTCGCACGGCGGCCACGGGGTCGACGAGCCGCGCGGCTGGCTGTCCCGCCTCGTCCGCAACGCGGCGGCCAACCTGGTGCGCGGCCGCGGCCGGCGGCAGCGTCACGAAGCCGCCGCCGGCCGATCGACCACCGCGCCGTCCTCGGCCGAGCTCGCCGAACGCGAAGAACAGCGTCGCCGTCTCGTCGCCGCGGTCGACGCGCTGCCGGACGACCTGCGCACCGTCGTGCTGCTGCGCTACTTCGAGGGCCTCGAGCCGCGGGCGATCGCGCAGCGGCTCGGCGTGCCCGTCGACACGATCTACAACCGCACGCGCAGCGCGATCCAGCGGCTGCGCGCGCTCCTCGATGAACGGAGCGGCGGCCGCGCGGCCTGGCTCGGCCCGATCGCCGTGCTCACGCACGACGTCATGGCGCCGGCGCCCGTGCTGCCGGCCGCCGCCGCAACCTCGCCCCACCTCTGGCATGGAGTGCTGACCGTGACCGCCAAGAAGACCACCGCCGTTCTCGGAATCGCCCTCGCCGTGGCCTCCGCCATCGTGTGGTGGCAGACGGGCGACGGCACGCCGAACGATGCGGACCTCACGCCGGCGCGCCACACCACGGGCACCGCCTCGGCCCCGCTCGGACGAGACGGCACCGATCCGCGTTCGCCGGCAGTTCGCGAACCCGTCGCCGCCGCCTCGCCAGCCAGCGCGAACGCTCCCGCCGTGGCGGACCCGACCACCGGCTCGCTCGAGGTCACGGTCACGCTCGAACGCACGCAGGGCCCGGCCGCCGGTATCGGCGTCCTCGTTCGTCGCATCGGCGCCGACCACCGCATCGGCACGACGGCCGCCAGCACGAACGACAACGGGGTTGCCCGGTTCCCACGCCTGCCGGCCCGCCGGTACCTGATCACGACGGAGCAGGTGAGCACGGCCGTGGTCGCCGACGTCGAGGCCGGTGAGGTCGCGACCGCCGAACTGACCCTGCCGCTGGGCGTTCGGGTGACCGGCCAGGTCGTCGACCCGAACGGCGTCCCGGTTCCGCGCGCCACCGTCGAGGCGATCGCCTTCGCGCGCACCGACGCCGACCCGTTCGTCATCGCCACGGCCGACAGCAACGGGCGGTTCGCGGTCGACGATCTGCCGATTCGTCTGCTGATCGGCGCCCGCGCGCCCGGCTGGCAGGCCTCGCGACTGACGTTCGTCTCCTCGACGGCGGGCAGCGACGCCGACATCGAGCTGCGCCTCGGGGCGGGCGGCGGCACCGTCGAGGGCACGGTCCACGATCCTGCCGGGGAACCAGTCGCCGGCGCGTTCGTGCATGTCGGCGAGGATCGCATCTGTGCCGTCACCGCGACCGCGGACGGCGCGGACCCGCTCGGCGCGCTCGTCCGGACGGACGGCGAGGGTCGCTTCTGGGCGATCGGCGTGCCGGCCGGCCCCCAGCGCGTCGTCGTTCGTTCGCCCGGTTTCGCGCCGTGGCGTGGCCACTGCGAGGTCGCGCCGAGCGGGACGGCGCTGACCCGGATCGTTCTCACCGCCGCTGCGGGTCTGCGCGGTCGCGTGATCGACGACGACGGTCAACCCGTGGCACGAGCCGGGATCGAGATCGGCAGCGCGCGCGACCTGGCCCACTTCGCGACCCTCACGGCGCGCGACGGCACGTTCGAGTTCGAGGGCCTGCCGGCCGGCGAGCTCGCCGTCGTCGTCGAGCACGACGATCACGGCCGCGGCACCCACGTCGTCCAAACCGTGGCGAACACGACCATCGAACGCGACCTGCCCATCACCCGCGGTCACGTCGTGAGCGGCCAGGTCATCGATCACGAGGGCAATCCGGTCGCGGGCGCCTACGTGTCCGGACGCACCCGCGGCTGGTCCCCGTACACGGTGGCCGACGACCAGGGCAGGTTCGAGCTCATCAACTGCCCGCCGGATCAGCGCATCTCGCTGACCGCGCGCGCCGAGGGCGATCGCGAGCTCACGCGCAAGGACCTCGATCCGCGCGCGACCCCGTTCCGCCTGCAGATCGCCGCGCCGGAAGCGCGCTCCGCCGTGATCGCGGGCCGCGTGCTCGATCACCGCGGCGACGCGGTCGCCGACGCGGACGTGACGGCGATGCGCCGCGGCACCCCACGCTTCTACGAACGCGAGAAGACGGCTGCGGATGGCACGTTCGAACTCGGCCCGCTGCCCAGTGGCACGTTCCATCTGTCGGTTCGCGCGCGCGGGCTGGCGCCGCTGCGGCTCGACCCGCGGGAACTTCTGGCCAACGACCGCTGGGACCTCGGCGACATCCGCATGCCGGCGACGGGCCGGATCGCGATCGAGTTCGACGGCGACCCGAAGGACGTCGATGGCCGCGCCTACCTGCCGACCGGGCCGTTCGCCGCGCACTTCGAACGCGAGCACGACACGCTGCTGTCGCACCCGATTGCGGCCGGCAAGGTCCAGGTGCACCTCACCGGCGACGGCATCGCCGCGGCGCGCTACGACGTCGAAGTGCGCGAAGGCGAGACGACGACGGTGCGCGCGAAACTGCGGCCAGGCATCGCGCAACCGCTCGTCGGGCAGCGGCACCGCTACGAGGTCTTTGCCGGCGAGCGCCGGATCGCGCGGGGCTACGTGCAGGACACCGGCTCCGTGACGCTCGCGCCGGGCACGTATCGGCTCGTGGCCAAGGATCCGAAAGGCCGGAAGACATCACGCGAGTTCGCGGTTCGCGGCACGCCGGGCGAACCGATCGATCTGCGGTAGCCGCACCGATACGGTGCTGGCATGCCGCTCGCCCGCGCCCGAAGCACCGCCAGAGTCGGCGCCCGAATCAGCGCCCGGATCGTCGCCCCGATCTTGCTGATCCTCGCGGCGCTGCCAGCCCAGTCCGTCGTCGAGCTCACGGGCGGCAGCGGCGAAGCGCAGCAGCGGCGCACGGTCGTGCCCGGCGACGACGGGCTCGCGACGTGCTGGCTGCCGGATGGCGCTGATGCGTGGATCGTGCCGTTCGCCGCGGGCGTCGAGGTGCGCGCGGACGACGACGCCGCGACGCGATGGCTGCGCAACGGGTCGCCGTGGAACCTCCTCGAACTGCCGCTGCTCGGCGCACGCTACGGCGATCGCACGCTCGCGGTGATCGTGCCGTGGCCGCACTACGCCGAACTGGTCACGGGCGATCGCGTCGGCATCCGGTTTCGGATGCCCGAGGGCCGTCATGACGCGGCACCGTGCGTGGTGCTCACGCAGTGGACCGACAACGCACCGCTCGCGATCGCGCACGTGTTTCGCGCGTGGCGGGCAACGGCGCCAGCGGCGGAGCTCGGCATGGTGCCGAAGCCCGTGTCGCTCGCGGACAAGATCACCAACCAGCCGCGCATCGGGCGCCTGCTCGGCGCCCCCCACGTCTATCTGTGGGGCAGCGCCCGGTTCTCGCACCACGACGTGCCGCGCCAGAAGTGGCGCGCGGTCGCGGGTGCGCTGCGCGCGGCCGGCGAAGACTCACCGCTTGGCAAGCTGCGGTCGACGTTCTCGGACGACGAACGCGACGCCGTGAAGCAACTCGCCGACGTGGAGTGGCCCGAGGCGTGGCTGCTCCGCATCGTCGCGCCGGCGATCGACCGCGCGCTGCGCGACCCGGCCACGAAGACGGCGCTGCTGCGCGAGTTCGGCGAACTGTTGCGCAGGCCCGAGACGTGGGGCGACGGCATCTCAGCGACGATGCTCACCGCGCTGCACGATGCAGGCATCGATCGCGCGCTGCTGCTGACCAGCGATCTCCACCAGGACGAAGTGCGACCCGACGTCATCGCGCACGCGGAAGAGCTCGGCTACCTGTTCGGCCCGTACGACTCGTATCACTCGGTGCACTCGCCGAACGCCGGACCGGACTCGACGTGGGAGACCGCGCAGTTCGACGCAGCCGCGTTCGAGAACGGGCGCGTGCTCAACGCCGACGGCTCGGGACACGGCGGTTTCCGCGGCCGGGGCTTCCACTTCGCACCGGCGAGCGCGCGGCCCTACGTGCACGCCAGGGTCGACGGCATGTGCGAAGAGGCGCCGTTCTCTGCGTGGTTCATCGACTGCGACGCGACGGGCGAAGCGTTCGAGGACTACCACCCGGACCACCCCGCGACCCGCATCGACGACACCCGGCAGCGCCGCGACCGCCTACAGTGGCTCGCGGACGAGCACGACCTCGTCGTCGGCAGCGAGGGCGGTTCGATCCTGTTCGCCGACGTCATCGCGTTCGGCCACGGCGTCGATACGCCGTACATCGGCCACCTCGACCCCGCGCTGCGCGATCGCGAGAGCGAGCACTTCCTCGGCCGCCACTGGCCGCCGGACACGCCGGAGCAATCGTTCGACCCGGTGCCGATCCCGGCGAGCCTGCGCGTTCCATACTTCGACCCGTCGCGCCGCATCCCGCTGTATCGCGCCGCGATCGGCGACGAGCTCGTGACGTCCCATCACTGGAGCTTCGACTCGCTCAAGCTCAGCAACGTGCGCGGCGACCGCGAACTGCTCGAGCTGCTGACGATGACGCCGCCGATGTATCATCTCTCGCGCGCGGCGTGGCCGCTGCGGTTGGCGGCGATCAGGAAGCGCTTCGCGTTCTGGAGTCCGCTGCACCGCGTGCTCGCAACCGCGCCGCTCGTCGACTTCCGTCACCTCACGGCGGATCGATTGGTGCAACGGGCGACGTACCGGACGGCGGCGGGCGACGTGCACGTGACGGTCAACTTCGCGACCGAAACGGTCATCGAGCAGGGCCCGCGATCGGTGGTCGTGACCGGCGCGATCGCGGACGCCCCGCGGACCTACCGGGTCGAGTGACGCGTGGCCAGCTACACCGGCCGGTCGCCGGGCCGAACCGCGAGCCGGTCCTCCGGCGCGATCGCTCGAACGTCGTCGATCGCGAGCGTCACGAGCGCCCCGGCCCTGCCCGATGCAGCAACGAACTCGACCTCCAGGGCATCGGGCTCGTAGACCTCGATGACCGCGCCTAGGTCACCACGGCGCAGCCCGTGGTCGGGCAGGTCGCGATCGAGAACGACCGTATCGAGCTTGTGGAACTGCATCATCTATGAGGGGAATGCGGTCACGAATCTGGGCACCCGGGTCCCGCGGAGGATGATCCACCCGGAAATAACGAATGCGCTCCGGCCACTGCTCTCCGGCCACTGGGCCCCACCAGCCTACCGCGAACGTCGTACTTCTGGCCGTAGGGTGAACGCCGACTCCGGGGATGCGGCACTACTAACAAGAACGCGATCCGGACCGCCGAGCCCGCGCTGTCGTTGATCAACGAGATGGAGGGATCGAATGGGATCCGTCGAACGAGTCGCCGCCTCTTCCGCCCCTGTGACCCGCAATCGACATCGATCTGCCGCCCTCAACCGAGCTCGGGCAGCTGACCGCGTGAGCCGTGCCAGATGGCGCGGATCAGAACCTCACGTCGATCGGCTTCCATCGTGTAGTAGACGTGGTATCGGCTTCCAGGCAGGAGGATCCGTTTGACACCCTCGAGCACGGTGGAATCGACAGACGCGCCTGTCCCTGGAAAGTCCGAGAGCCGGTCGATGGCGTCCACGAGTTCGTCGAAGAACAAGCCGGGGTTGGCGGGCCGCTCCACCTCCCACCAGTCCGCGATCGTGCGCGCTTGCTCTTCAGCGGTTGCTGCGAACAACACCTCCCAGCGTTGCTGCGTCACGCTCTGTGGCGGAGGCCGCGGAGAACGTCAGCTGCGGGTCTCACGCGCCCGTTCGCAACATCATCCTCCGATCTGGCAAGCGCGGACTCCAGCTTGCGCCGATCATCATCCGAGAGACCGTCCCACCAGTCGGCCGGCACGAGATCGACCTCGGTCCCCTCGGGCAGATCGGTTGCCTCATCGAGGACGAGCCGACCGTTCTTGACGCGCGCCTTGAGCTCCGACATGCCAGCATCCTACCGAGTGAGGCGCAACCTTGCATGCCACCGCACCATGGCGTGAACGGAGCCCCGTGGCTGCAAGAGACGACTGCCGACGCCATCCGAAACGCCGCACTCTCGTTTCACAGCCGGGCAATGCGCGCTTCCTACACTCCGCTGAATCCCACGAGCCAGATCACGAAGCCCGCGACGGCCGCGAAGCAGCCGTACACCAGGATCACGTAACACCACAGGATCCACGTTCCAGCGCGGTCTCGCTTCATCGTATCGCAGCCCGACCGACGCATCAGCACCTACTGCGCCTCGACGATCAGAACTCCATCGCAGCGGATCCCACCGACGCGAGCCTCCACGTTCCACTCGCCGACCGTGGTCGGCATGAACCAGGCGATCTGCGGCCACTCCGCCGGCAGGACCTCGCTGACACGCAACGCCTCGATGGTGAACGAACAGTCCCGGTCAGAGGAGAGGAGGAGTTCGACCGGGCTGCCGCGGCGAACGCGGATCTTCCGGGTCAGCCGCCATTCGCTGCCGCGCCCGACGCCCCAGTTCGGCAGGGCCGCACTCTCGAGACGGACGTGAACCCGCTGCGGCATTTCTCTCGCCACCGGAACGTCCTCGTAGCCCGGTCCACGGGTTTCGATCCGAACGTCACCGAATCGCTGTTCCGCGTAAGGCTGACGACGCGAGTAACCAGACCCGTGGTCGACCAACACAACATGGTTCGCGGCCGCCCACCGCACCGACCAGCCGCCATCGACCGTCGGCGCGATCCTCGTCCAACGGTCCTGGTCCTGCTCGTCGCCTCGCGCCGCGATCCAGACCCTCATGTATCCGTCGAGCGCGTTGCCCCACCTCTCGCTGACGACGACGTAGTCTCCGTTCGGCGATGGCTGGTGCGTGAAGTCGGGCCCCCACCGCGAGAACCACCAGGGGCCAAGGATCGCGAGAACGGGGAGAGCGATGCCAAGCGCGGCCACGAGCACCAGGGACAGCAGGAGGCGCAGCCAGAACCGCATCACGGATCGACGATCCGCTACGGGACCGCAACCGTCAACCCGATGGCGCGCATCCGGTGCCCCAGCCAGCGGTGCGAATGGCACACCCACACCCGGGAACGCAGCGATGCCGCGATACACGTCAGAAAATCACCCGCACACCGGCGAACGTCAGCAGCATCAACGTGAGTCCGGGCGCGTCTCGCAGCGGTCCCTGCTCCTTCGTCTCGCAATCCTGACACTGCCAACCGTCGCGTTGCGCGACCTCCGGATCCGAATTCGACCACAG
Organism: Planctomycetota bacterium; assembly: GCA_965228735.1. Lineage (GTDB taxonomy): Bacteria > Planctomycetota > UBA1135 > UBA1135 > UBA2386 > JAGQRA01. The sequence goes on along the minus strand of OZ245838.1, from coordinate 5,807,982 downwards.
CTGTGCAGCGACGTCGCGATGCGCATCAACCGGACCGGCGCGCCAGAACATTGCCAACCGCCGCGGTGTCGACGACAGCGTGAACACCAGCGGCTCGCGCGGTGTTGGGAGGCTCAAGCCGTCGTCCACCGGCCGCCGCGGCAGCAAGAACATCGCCAGCATGAAGTCCGTCGGCAGGAACTGCTGGTCGCCGAACGCCGCGAGGCCCGCGTCGAGGCCGCCGGGCCGAGTGAGCGCAGCCGCCAACTCGTCGCGACCCGACGCCTGCACGACGAAGCGGTCGTCGACGACGCAGAGCCACTCGTTCAGCCCGTTCCCCGCGGTCGTGATGTGCCAGCAAGGCTGCTCGCGGACCGACGTTGGCTGGACCACGTTGCCAGCACGCTCGTGAGCGCGTATGCGGCGCGCGAAGTGGGCAGCGGCGCCGCCATGTTCGAAGTCCAGGACATGGACGGAACTGGCCGCGCCAGCACCGACCAAACCTACCGGTGACTCGAAGTCACGCGCTGCCCAGACGGCCTTGCACTTCGCGCCAGCCGCCAACTCGCTGCCCGAGCCCGCGAGCCACGACGAGCCGCGATCGACGACCAAGCTTTCCATCCCGATCGGAACGAAGCGGCCCGCATCCCTGAATCCGGCCAACGGCTCGGCGTCGCCGCCATCGCGAACCGGCACACAGCCCGTCCCCAAGAGCGCGATCCACAGAACTGCTCGTTGCAGCTGCCTCGTCATGTCAGTTCTCTCACGGGATGGCCTACCGCTGCTCGGTGGCCCATTCGACCATCTTGCCTGCGGGACCTTCCTGGTAGCGATTGTCCGCCAGCACGACTCGAACCTCACGGTCACCAACCTCGACGGTTTCCCGGAGTCGCTCGGCCCGAACGGCTCGCCAGTACTCGATCACGAGGGTGTCCCCCTGCCAACGGCAGACGACACCGCGACCGCGCTCGTTCAGATGCGCCACATACAGGCTCGCGACGTGCGCCGACCCCTCCGCCCAAGCCACATGAACCTCGTGACCGACATCCGAAGTTGCACCGTTGTCCCACTCGATGACCGCCGCCTCGATCCCCGAGGAAGAACGAACTCGCACGACTTCAGCTCGCTGCCCCAAGAGGCCGAACCGCCGCACATGGTCGAGGCAGCACACCCCCACCCACGCCAGACCGATAGCAATGGTCACGCTCGCGACGATCGCGAGTTTGTTCGCTGGCTCGTCCGTCGGCGGCGAGACCCGGCTCGAGTTGAGGCAACGCATTCGGAGCGCGATCTCCCGCTATGTCTGGATCACGACGCCGTTCGTGCCGATGAACGTGCCGCCACGGATCGCGATGCCCTGCGCATAGAACGTCAGCCCCGGAACGGCGGGAAACGTGGCCTCGAAGTCGACGAACTTGCGGCCGTTCGGGCCGTCGACCAGTGGCACCCCGAGGATGAACTGCGGCTCGACGAGCAACGGGCAGTAGAAGTTCGGAAACTGCACGTGCCACTGCTGGGTGCCGCCCATCAGCCATGCCAACGTGGTGTCACCCGGGAACGATGCGACGAACACGCGCTCGAAGGGCGCACTGCCGTGCTGGCAACCGAGCTCACCAACGCAACTCGGACCGTACGCAGGCTCCCGCACAGGGTCGACGAAGTCGAGTTCGAGCAGGGAAGACGGGGCCGCATGGATCGCGAACCCGCCGCTGTAGTTGCTCCAGAGTACGCCCGTTCCCCGTTGGTCCACATGCACGCCGAAGGACGTCGTCGGCACCGAGGAGTTCTGGCTCCATGAGCTCGACCGCGCCGTCGTTGCCAATGTCGATGCTGGCTTCCACATGATGAGCGGCGAACGCGAGCTGGCCCGGCGAATAGACGTGCGTGACGAGCAGCTGCACGCGCGCGGGAAGCGCCGAGGTCAAGGTGGTCAACACTTCGGACTCGCCGCCGGCGGCATGCTGATAGCTCGCAGCTGATGCTCGCGACCAAAACAGGCCGTCAACGCGATCGAGCGCAAGCGTCCCGAGACCGCTGCTGCTCTCGTAGTAGAAGACCGGAAACCCGACCGGCCCGACTGGATGCACCAGGCAGCTGCCGCCCCCACCACACGCCCGGGTGCTGTTCGGGGTGACGATCTCCGACGCGAACTGCAGGCCCTGCGCCGCCGTCATGCTTGCCAGCAGAACTCCAGCCGCGGTTGCCCGAAATGCTGCCTCCATGGGGTCGATCATAGCGCTTCGCCGGGAAGGGGATGCAAGACGACGCCGTCGCCGGCGCTCACCGCCATTGCCGCCGCTACAAGCGGACCAGCCAGACGCGCTCGCCATCCGGGACCTGGTGCTCGCCGTGGTAGACGACGAGGACGAGCGACCGGTTGACGAGGCGGATCAGCCAACCGTCTACCGAGAGTTCGTTCGAGATCGTCTCGGCCGTATCACCCCGATCGATCATCTGTCGACAGATGTGAGCCCAGATCACCGCGTCCAGGTCCGTCGGCGGATCGTAGAAGAAACTGGAGTCGCGGCCTTCGTAGCGACCCGAATCAGCGAGGTCGAGCAACGTGCAGTCCGTCATCTCATCCTGGCCGGGCCATTGATCGGGCGGACGCGTCGCGCACGCGCCGAGCGGAATCAGCCACAAGGCCCAAGTCACGAATCGCGTCGTCATCGACTCGATCGTAGAGCCTGACCGCAGGCTTCGCTTCGTGCCGAGCGGCGAGCCCGACGTTGCTACGCCTCATCGGCCTTCGCGGCCCAGAAGTTGGCCAAGGCCTCGTCGATCTCTCTGCGATTGGCTGCGCCTCGTGCCCGCATCAAGCGCAGGTACGCCACAACTGCCTGTGATTCCGCAACGTTGAACGCGGCAAACCTGGCCGCCCGCGCATCGAACCAGGTCTGGTCACCGTAGCGCCTCGGATTGACCAGCTCGTCGCGACTGGCGTTCGTCAGGCCGTGAATGAGATGAAAGACCGGTTCGACGCTCTCGAGCTGCTCATCGACACTCGCGATCAGGTATGCCGGCAGAAAGAAGCGAAACGCCTCGTCCGAGAAGAAGCTGAGGGCGGACGAGAAGCCGTCGGGCGCCTCGTCGAGAAACGCCGCATCCAACGCCCGCCAGTCGGTCTTGCCCCGGAACTCGCTAGCCAGCAGCGCGGGTTCGTCGCCCTCGATGGAGCCGGCCAGGCGCTGATCGCCGGGATACTCCCCGTCTGCGAACGCGTGCGCGATCTGATTCTTCACGTCTTCCGGCGACATCCAAGACGCAGCATACCGCACGCTCGGCAGAACGATCGGCAGCTCTACCTCGCAGGTGCCGGCATCGAACGAGGGGCGCCCCCTCCCGCCCGCACCGGGAACTCGTCAATCTGGGAACCGGCCAGCCTCGGCGACCGCGGTCGGGTCCGCGGCGAGGATCACCCAGAACCGGTAGTAGAGGTCTGGAACCAGGTCGTGGCGGCGGACGACGCAACGGTTCACGTCGCCCACCCTCCAGTTCTCGGAGCCGCGCGGTCTCTTGCCCTCGGACTCGGCGAGCTCCGCGTTGCATTCGAGCTGCACCGTTTCGCCCGCGGCGATCCCCAGTGCCTCGCACGCTTGCTCCGCGCGGCAGACCACGTGGCTCGACCACGACCCAACGCGTGCGACGCGCAGGTCCACGAGACCGATGCGCCCCTCGCTCTTGGCAGCGTTCGCGAGCAACGACTTCGCGACTTCGTAGTGCTCGGCGAAGCACGCGAGCGGGTCGTCCACCGGCGCCGGCACCCCGACGCAGCCCAACACGGGCAGGCACAACAGCCCGGCGCGGATCACCGGCTCGCAGCGGCTACGTCTTCTTCCGTTCGGCCAACCGCTGCTGCCGCCGCTTCTGCCCTTCGGCGAAGCGCCGCTTCTCCTCGTCGCTCTCCGGCAACACGGGCGGCACTTCCCGCGGCTTCTTCGTCTCGGGGCTCAGCGACACGAACGTGAGATACGCGGACACGACGTGGATCCGGTTGCCGGTCGCGCGTTCCTCCCAGAACATCTTCACCCCGACCTCCATCGATGTTCGCCCCGTGAAGTTCACGGACGCGAGCAGGATGACGACGCCGCCCGACGGAACCGGGTTGTGGAAATCGACGTTGTCGACGCTCGCGGTCACGACCGGGGTGCGCGCGTGGCGCCCCGCGGCGACGGCGGCCGCGATGTCGAGCCACTGCATGACGCGCCCGCCCATCACGTTGCCGAGCGGGTTGGTGTCGTTGGGGAAGACGATCTCGGTCATCTCGACCTTGCTGGCCGAGACGGGACGGGGCTCCAGGGTGCTGTCGCTCATCGGGGCGGACACCTTAGGACGCGCGCCCGCCGCAGGCGAGGCGTGGAACGGACAGAACGTAGCCCCCTCCTGCTCGGCCGGCCCGAAGACTCAGTTCGGGGGCCCCGCATCCAGCCGGCGTTCGGCCACGAGGTGCTCGCGCACGATCTCGCCGCCGATGAGGTGCCGCTGGATGATCTCCTCGAGCACGTCCGCGGTGCAGCCGCCGTACCAGGCACCCTCGGGGTAGACGACCGCGACCGGGCCGCCGTGGCAGATCCGCAGGCAGTTGGCCTTGGTGCGCAGCACGCCGCCGGCCTCGCTGAGTCCGAGCTCCTTGAGTCGGCGCTTGAGGTAGTCCCAGGCGGCGAGCCCGGCGTCGCGGTCGCAGCACTTGGGCTTGGTCTGGTCGCTGCAGAGGAAGATGTGCCGCTGCGCGCCGCGCACGCCGACCTTGTCGACGAACGCCTGCTGCAGTTCGCGGTCCTTCCCGCCGACAGCCTCACCGCCGATCGACTCGCCGCCGGCCGACCCGTCATCCATCCCACCGTCACTCATCGCTTGCGCGCGTCGGCCTCGACCGGAATGGCCGTGAGCTTCACCGTTCGCCCCGCGGGCAATTCGAACAGGCGGGCCACGCCGCTCGCGAGCGACCAGACGCCGACGTCCTGCTCTTCGTCCTGGAACGGCACGCGCCGGCTGAACCGGCGGCTGGCCGTGGCCGAGCCGACGATGCGGCCCGCCGCGTCCTCGATCTGGTAGAAACGCACGGGAGCGGCCGGGTCCTGGATCTCGAACTCGACGAGGTTGCCGAGCAGCCGATCGCCGTCGCGCGCCTCCCAGCGCTCGAGTTCGACCACCGGGCGCGGCTGCAGCGGCGGCACCGGCGCCGGCGCCGAACTGCAGGCCGCGGCCCACAGCCAGAAAAGCGCGAGCGCGACGGTTGCGCCGCGCGCGTTCTGGCCGATCAGTCCTGGACCGATTGGGTTCTGGCGGATCGGCACGTGACCGCCTCGATTCTTCGTCGACATCCCTGCCATGGGCCCTCTCATGTGTGGCGTTGCTCCGGTTCTAGCCGCAGAATGCCCGGCCCGCCACCGCGGGCCACGACCCAGACGATGTTCGACCAAGCCCGTTCCCGTTATCAAACCGAGCTCGACGAGATCCGCGAAGCCGGACTCTGGAAGGAAGAACGCGTGATCGCGACGCCGCAGGGCGCCGAGATCACCGCCAACGGCCAGCAGGTCCTGTGCCTGTGCGCCAACAACTACCTCGGCCTCGCCGACGACACCGAGCTGCGCACGGCGGCCAAGGCCGCGATCGATTCGCACGGCCTCGGCGTCGCGAGCGTGCGCTTCATCTGCGGCACGCAGGACCGGCACAAGGAGCTCGAGCGCAAGGTCAGCGAATTCCTCTCGACGGAGGACACGATCCTCTACTCGTCGTGCTTCGACGCCAACGGCGGGCTGTTCGAGACGATCACCGGGCCGGAGGACGCGATCATCAGCGACGCGCTCAACCACGCTTCGATCATCGATGGCGTGCGGCTCAGCAAGGCGCAGCGCTTCCGCTACAAGAACGGCGACATGCAGGAGCTCGAGGAGCACCTGCAGAGCAGCCAGTCGTGCCGGACGCGCGTCATCGTGACCGACGGCGTGTTCTCGATGGACGGCCACATCGCCAAGCTGCCGGAGATCTGCGACCTCGCCGACAAGTACCAGGCGATCGTCGTCGTCGACGACAGCCACGCGACGGGGTTCTTCGGCCCGACGGGCCGCGGCACGCCCGAGTATCACGGCGTGCAGGACCGGGTCGACATCATCACGTCGACGCTCGGCAAGGCGCTCGGCGGTTCGGCCGGCGGCTTCACGTCGGGCAAGCAGGAGATCATCGACCTGCTGCGCAACCGCAGCCGACCGTACCTGTTCTCCAACTCGCTCGCGCCGGCGATCGTCGGCGCGACGATCGCGTGTCTCGAGAAGCTGTCGAGCACGACGGCGCTGCGGGACAAGCTCGAGGCCAACACGAAGTTCTTCCGCGAGCAGATGACGGCCGCGGGCTTCGACATCGTGCCCGGCGATCACCCGATCTGCCCGATCATGCTCGGTGACGCCAAGCTCGCCGTCGACATGGCCTCGCGCATGATGAACGAGGGCATCTACGTGATCGGGTTCAGCTTCCCGGTCGTGCCGAAGGGTCAGGCGCGCATCCGCGTGCAGATCAGCGCCGCGCACGAGACCGAACACCTCGAGAAGGCCGTCGCGGCGTTCGCCAAGGTCGGGCGCGAGCTCGGTGTGATCTCGTGAAGATCGATCTCGACAAGCTGCGGGAGTCCGGCCGGATCTCGTCCACGGCGCTCGCGAAGGGCCGCAAGATGATCGTCCCCGGCGCGCGGATCGAGGAGATCCAGCGCACGGTCGAGGCCACGATCCGCGAGATGGGCGGCTCGCCGGCGTTCCCCGCCCAGGTGTCGCGCAACCACATCGCGGCGCACTACTGCTCGCCGCCGAACGACCCGACGACGGTCGAGGAGGGCGACATCGTCAAGCTCGACTGCGGCACGCAGGTCGACGGCTACGTGACCGACAACGCGACGACGGTCGATCTGCGCGACGGCGAGGACTCGCTGCTCGCGACCGCGAGCAAGATGGCACTCGAGAACGCGATCAGCCGGATGGGCCCGGGCGTATCGCTCACGGAGATCGGCCGCGAGGTCGAGGACACGATCGAGAACCTCGGCTTCCAGCCCGTGCGGAACCTCTGCGGCCATGGCGTCGCGCGCTACACGATCCACTGCGCGCCGCAGATCCCCAACTACGCCGACCCCAAGGCGGGCAAGCTGCGGTCCAACATGACGATCGCGTGCGAACCGTTCGCGAGCGACGGCAAGGGCATGATCGACATCGACGGCAAGAGCGAGGTCTTCATGCTCAAGCGCCCGGTCAAGCCGCGCGACAACCTGCCGAAGGACGTCAAGGAAGCGATGGAGCAGACGATGCGGCTGCCGTTCGCGCGGCGTGATCTCGTGCGCTGGCTCGGTTCGATCGACGCGTGCGAGTCAGCGCTGAAGCTGCTGCACAGAAAGAAGCTGATCGACGACTATCCGCCGCTGTGCGAGAAGCCCGGCGTGCGCATCGCGCAGTTCGAGCACACGATCTTCATCCACGACGACGGCGCGGAAGTGATGACGTATCCGCCGGCGTGAGCCTTGCGTACGGTACCTGGTTCATCCTGCCGGCGAGCGCGCGGCTCCGCCGCGCGCTCGCCGGCAGGATGAACCAGGTACCGTACGCAAGGCTCACGCCTGCTGGCGGGCGTCCGCGAGGATGCGCTCGGCCAGGCGGTCGGCGGCGGCGCTCGTCGGGATGTTCTCTTCGTTGGCGATCGTCCAGAGCTGCTTGAGCGCGACCGGGATGCGCTCGATCTTCTGCAGCGCGACCTGCTCGTCGTAGCCGCCGTCGTGGAACTCGACGGACACGTTGATGATGCCGCCGGCGTTGATCACGTAGTCCGGGGCGTAGAGGATCTCGCGCTCGCGCAGCATCGCACCGTGCTTGCTCTCGAGCAGGACGTTGTTCGCAGCACCGGCGATGATCGGGGTCTTGAGGCCCGGGATGGTCTCGTCGTTGAGGATCGCGCCGAGCGCGCACGGGGCGAACACGTCGCACTCCGTCGTCATGACCTGCTCGTCCGCGAGCGGAACCAGGCCGATCTCGTCGGCGAGCCCCTGGACCTTCTCCTCGTTGCGGTCGGCGCCGTAGACCTTGGCGCCGTCCTCGGCGAGCCGGCGGGCGAGCGCGCTGCCGACCGCCCCGAGCCCCTGGATCACGACGGTCCGGCCGCTGCACGAGTCGTCGCCGAACACGTGGCCGAGCGCCGCCTTGATGCCGAGGAACACACCGTAGGCCGTGTAGGGCGAGGGGTTACCGCTGCCGCCGTCCTCGGGCGCGAGGCCGGTCACGTACTTGGTCGCCCGCCGGACGATCGCGCAGTCGGCGAGCGAGGTGTTCACGTCCTCGGCCGTGATGTACTGCCCGTTCAGGGAATCGACGAGCCGCCCCATGGCCAGATACAGGGCCTCGGACTTGGTCGTCTTCGGGTCGCCGATGATCACCGCCTTGCCGCCGCCGAGCCCGGTCTGGGCCACGGCCGACTTGTAGGTCATCCCCTTGCTCAGCCGCTGTACGTCGAACAGCGCCTCTTCCTCACTGGCGTAGGGCCACATCCGCAGGCCGCCGAGGGCCGGGCCCAGCGTCGTATCGTGCACCGAGATGATCGCATGCAACCCGCTCTCCGGGTCGACGCCACGAACGACGCGCTCGTAGCCGGGGGCGGGGATGTCCGTGATCTGGAGGGAATCGGTCACTGCGCAGTTCGTCCGTCGAAAAGGGGCGAACATGTTAGGGACTCACCCCCGCGAACGCCACGCTCGAACCGGTCCCCGTCGTAACCCGCGCGGCGGAGCGGAATCAGGCGCGGCGGGCGCCGGGAAACGGGCGCGGCGGGCGCTACGGGAACCAGACGACGGCGCGGCCCGGGACCGTCGGATCGACCGCCAGCATCCCCGTCAGAATCCCCGAGTTGACCGTCGTGACGCGGATCACCATGCCGGCGTGATCGGCGCCGCTCGCCGCACCGCCGTCGGTGTCGCAATCGAACTCGAACGTCTTGCCGGAGCCGAAGGCGGCGAACGAGAAGTTCAGGTCCGCGACGTAGCCGGCGGGATCCGGCGGCGAGGTGAACCGCACGCCCGCGCTCTCGCCGGCACCGTGGAACGGGGCCACGTAGACCGCGGCCGCCTGGTAGTCGAGCCCGCAGGTCACGTCGCTGCCGTTCCGGTAGGTGCCGCGGAACCCCGGCTGCGTCGAGTTCCCGCCGTCGAAGCGGTCCGTCATGCTGTTCTGATCGACGTCGAACTGCTGCAGTGCGGCGGGCGGCACGGCGCCGATCGTCGAGATCTCGACCGCGGTGATCGCGCCGTGGCCGTGCGTCAGGTCGCTCCGCACGCGCCAGAACGGCGGGGCCGCGCCGCCGTTGAAGCTCGTCGGCCCGTTGGCTTCGACGACGATCCCGCGCTCCCCGGCGACCGCCTGCCAGAGCGCCTCGTTGGTCGACGCGATCTGCGCCTGCGGGCTCTGCGGCTCGATGTAGAGCGCCTGCATGCGGAACAGGTCGCGATCGACGAGCGGGATCGCCGGCGGCAGCTGCCACGACGACACCTGGCCGACGGCGCCCGTCGTGATGAGCGCGGTGCCGGACGCCGGCACGCTCACCGCGTTGATCGAGCGGTGCTCGGCGAGGATGCCCGTGCCGGGGAGCAGGAAGCTCAGGTCGGTCGTGCCGTTGCGGTTGGCGTCGTTGTAGACGTTGAACACGATCCAGACGGGCTGTCCGTTCCGCAGCCCCGTCGGGTCGAACGGTTCGAAGTCGAGCACGTCACCGACCCAGAACGTAGCCCTGCGATCGGTGCGCGGACCGGAGTTGCTGCCGACGCGGAGTTGCAGCTCGTCCCAGCCGGGGACGCCGGGCCACAGGTGCACGCGTTGCACGCCGAGGTGGTCCGTCGCGCCCTGGACGACGTGCACGAACGCGGCCTCGTTCGGCCACGGCTCGTGATGACCAGCGACCGGACTCGCGAGCGCGAGGCCACCGGGACTCGTCGCCGCGCCATCGAGCACGGGCGCGAGGCGTCGCCCGGTCGGCGTCATCGTCGCGCGGTCGAGCTCCTCGATCTGCCCGCCGGGCCCGGCGAAGACCCAGACGTTGCCGGTCGTCGGGTCGAGCGTCAGGCCGTAGGCCGACCAACCCTGGTTGGCGAACGTCGCGAGCACGTTCCCGGCGAGATCGATCTCGAAGATCGGCGAGCTGAAGTCGGCGACGAGCAGCGAACCGTTGCCGCCGTTCCCCGCGGGGTCGAACGCGATCGCGCGAACGACCGCGAGCTGCGCGAGCACGGGCCCCGTGATCGGCTGCGTCACCGGCTGCGGACCGTTCGCGGCGAGCACCTGATTGCCGAGCTGACCGGTCGGCGTGATGACCGAGATGCCGACCTCGCTGCCGCCGATGAGACTCGCGCCGTCGAACGCGAGATCGCGCATGCCGAACGGGCTCGCGTCGTGCACCGCTGGCTGCTGGAACTGCGAGAGCGGTGCGCCGGTCGCGTCGAACTCGTAGATCAGGTGCGGCGGCGCGCCACCGGCGCCCGTCGCGGACACGTAGATCCGCCCCGTCGCCGCATCGACCGCGACCCCGAGGTGCAGCGGGTTGCCGGTCGCCACGTCGAGTTCGACGTCATGGTAGACCGCGCCGAACCCCGCGCTCTTCGGCAACGGCTCCTGCGCGGTCAATGACGCCAGGGCGAGCGAGACGGCGAGCGGAAGGAGAGAACGGCGCATCGGGCGGACAGATCGCCCGCAGTATGACCGACAGCCGTGATCCGGGCAGCCCCCTGCCGACCACCGGTTTCCGGCGTACGGTACCCGGTTCGATCCGGCATCCACCCCCCAGGGTCAGCGCCGTGGTCAGCGACCGGGGCGCATGCCGACCTTGACGTCGACTTCCTTGGTCTCGTCGCCGCGCTTGAGCTTCACCTTGACGGTGCTGCCGATCTTCAGTTCGTCGAGGACCTCGGCGTAGTCGTTGATGTCGACGATCTCGAAACCCGCGAGCTCGACGATCACGTCGCCGCCCTCGATTCCGGCCGTGGCAGCGGGACCATCGGGCCGCACGTTGTCGACGAGCAGGCCGGCTTCCGTCGCACCGTAGCCCGGCATGAAGCCGAGGGCCGGCCGCATGCCGCTCGTGTCCATCGCCTCCTCGCCCGCACCCGCCGACGCCGCGGCGTGCGGGTCGGCGTGCTCCCGGCCCTCGTGTTCCCGGCCCTCGTGCTCGCCGCCGGCGTGCTCCGCCTCGCCCTTGCCGTCGTGCTTCGCGGTCTTGTCGCCGCGCCCGGTCTTCGCCTCCGGCGGCTTCTCGTTCGTTACGATCACGTAGTCGGCGACGCCGCTCGCCACGTCGAACGAGCCGGCCAGCACGTTGTCGGCAACCTGAACGGAGAACACCTCGATCTGCAGCTCCGGCATGCGCTGCGCGATCCGCTGCACGGTGCCGCGCCGGTGATCGCTGTGCATCTTGCCGCAGATGAAGAACACGACCGGGCGCTCGCCGGCCGGCGCAGCCGCGAGGTGATCACAGATCGACTCGGCCATCGTGTCGTCCTTGAGGCACTGCGCCGCGTAGAACCGCGCCATCGCGTCCTCGCCGAGCATGCCGCCGTGCTCCCCCATCGCATCGACGAACGCATCCCAGTACGCGTCCTCGGGCGCCGTCGTCTCGCGCGCGATGTCCTTCGAACCCGCGACGCTCTCGATGCCCTCGAACGCGACCTTGCGCGCGAGCGGCCGCGGCGCGTTCGCCGCGATGACCGGCAGGCCGTGCTCCTTCGCGAACTCGACGAACGGACGGTAGTCGCGCGCATACTCCGACCACGGCCGCGACCGTTCGAGGAACACCGACTCCTCGACCTCGCCCGCGAGGTACTGGTCGAGCACCTCCTGCACGTCGCGTTCGAACATCTCCATCGCGATCACCACGGCGGGGCGCTCCGCATGCACGGCCTCGATCAGCGCCATGTGCGTGCGGTGGATCGTCGGCGTGTTGTGATGCTCGCCGAGCACGATCACGTCGGCGTCCTTCAGCTCCGGCGCGACCGCGCGGATCGCGTCCTTCTGCGCGTCCACCATCGGCACGAAGCGCGGCGTCGCACAGGCCGCGAAGAACAAGAACAGAACGGGCAACAGTCGCAGCGATCGCATGATCGGGATATCTGACGCGGCCGCTCGGCAACGGGCAAGATGGCAGGCCGGGGATTCGCGGGGGCGCGCCCTTTCCCTCGACCGCCGCGCACCCTTGAATGCCGACCCCGATGAAGATCTGCACCTGGAACGTCAACGGCATCCGCGCCCGGCTGACGCACGTCGTGGACTTTCTCCGCGACCACGAGCCCGACGTCCTCTGCCTGCAGGAGACCAAGGTGCAGGACGATCTGTTCCCGCGCGAGGCGCTCGAGGACGAGGGCTACGAGATCCGCTTCATCGGCCAGAAGGGCTACAACGGTGTCGCGATCCTCGCGAGCCACGCGATCGAGGACGTGATCGAGGGCTTTCCCGACGACCCGCCCGATGCCGAGAAGCGCGTGATCGGCGCGACGGTCAACGGCTACCGCATCCTCGACCTCTACGTGCCGAACGGGCAGGAGGTCGGCTCCGACAAGTACGAGTTCAAGCTCGACTGGCTGCGGCGGCTGCGCGCGTTCCTCGACTCGACCTACGCGGCTACGGAGAAGGTCGTAGTCGTCGGCGACTTCAACATCACGACCGACGACCGCGACGTGCACGACCCCGACTGGTGGCGCGGCAAGATCCTGTGTTCGGACGCGGAGCGCAGCGCGCTGAAGAACGTGCTCGCGTTCGGCCTCGAGGATGCGATGCGGCGGCACACGGACGCGGGCGGCATCTTCACCTGGTGGCACTACCGCGCGGGTGCTGCGTTCGTCGACGACGGCCTGCGCATCGACTACGTCTTCACGTCGCCGCCCGCGAGCGAACGCTGCCGCGACGTGATCGTGCACAAGGACATCCGGCAGCAGAAGAGCCCGAGCGACCACGTGCCCGTGACCGCGGTGTTCGAGGACTGACGTGAGCGAACCGGCCGCCGGACCAACGCCCGAGCCAGCGCCGATGATCGCGGCCAGCGGTCTCGGCCGGCGCTTCGGCAGCAAGTGGGCCGTGCAGGATCTGACGTTGCGCATCCCCGAGGGGCAGCTCTACGGCTTCCTCGGCCAGAACGGCGCCGGCAAGACCACGACGATCCGCATGCTCGCGGGGCTGCTGCGCCCGACGGTCGGGGAGCTCGCGCTCGCCGGCATCCCAGGCACGAGCGCGCAGCAGACCCGGCAGCGCAAACAGGTCGTCGGCCTCGTGCCCGACACGCCACCGCTCTACGACTACCTCACGGGCCGCCAGTACGTGGCGCTCGTCGCGAGCTTCTGGAACGTCGACCGCAAGACGCGCGACGAGCGCTGCGACCGCCTCTTCGACCTGCTCGCGCTCGAGGAGGCCGCGGACGAACTCTGCAAAGGCTACTCGCACGGCATGCGCAAGAAGGTCCACATCGCCGCGGTCCTGACCACGGCGCCGCGCGTGCTGCTGCTCGACGAACCGACGACGGGCCTCGACCCGCTGAGCACGCGGCGCTTCAAGGACCTGTTGCTCGCCGAGAGCAAGAACGGCACGACCATCCTCCTGAGCACGCACGTCCTCGACGTGGCCGCCGAGATCTGCGACCGCGTCGGCGTGATCGCCGGTGGCCGGCTGCGCTGTGAAGGCACCCCGGCAGAGTTGTGCGATCAGCAGGGTACGAGCTCGTTCGAGGACGCGTTCCTGCGCGTGATCGACGCCGACGCACCTGCCGACGGCCCGACCGAGCGATGAAGCTGCTGCGCGCGGATCTGCTGGCGCTGTGCAACCTGCCCCGCGATCGCATCGGCCGGCGCCTTCTGCTGCACCTCGGCATCGGCCTCGGTCTGCTCGCGCTGCTGTCCTACTGGCTCGCGAGCAGCTTCGTCGCCCATCCCGAGCTGATCGACGTGCTGCGCCGGCGCGACCCGCGCGACTGGCAGCTCGCCCTCATCGGTATGGGGCTCCTGCCGTGCCCGATCACCGCGACGTGGCTCGGACTGTCGCTCGCGCAGCGGCAGATGTTCGACACACCCGAGCTCGACCTCTGGGAGTGCTCGCCGCTGCCGGCGTGGCGCGGACCGCTGCAGATCTTCGTCCGCAGCAGCTTCCTCGCCGCGCTCTGGGCCGCCGCGCTGTCGGCCCCGTTCCTCGTGACGCTGCTGCTCGACGGCCGCGCGCCGCTCCTCGCCTATGCGCTGCTGCCCGTCGCGATCGTCACCGGCACGGCGCCGCTGATGGCGACGCTGCTCGTCGTGCAGGTCGCGCTCGTGCGGTTGTTCGCAAGCCGGCTGCTGCGGCTCGTCCTTACGAGCCTCGGCGCGATCGCCTCCGCCGCGTTCTCGCTCTGGCTGCTCGTCGTGCTCTTCGGCGGCAGTGAAGGCGGCGGCCGTTTCGTCGAACGCGCCGCCGACGCGGAGTCGCTGCCCGCGACCGTCGACGCCGGGGCCCGGCTCCTGCGGGCCGCCGCGCAAGGACAGCTCGACGGCGGCGCGCTGCGGACGTGCCTGTGGTGGCTGCTCTTCGCCAGCGCGCTGTTCTGGCTCGGCGCCCGCATGCACCCACGCGCGCTCGAAGCGCACCGACTCGCCGAACCGGCCCGCAAACGTCGCCGCGGCCGCGGGTGGCCCGCGAGCGTAGCCGCGACGATCCGGAAGAAAGAACTCGCGCAGGTGCTGCAGCAACCCGGCGCGCTCGTCGGCTTCCTCATCTTCGCCTTCCTCGTGTTCGCGCTCGTCGAACGGCAGGTGCTCGTCGGCGGCATTCTCGCGGACCACCGCCTGCCGATCGAACTGCGGCATCTCGGTGCGATGCTCGCGCAGTGGTTCCTCGCGACGATGCTCGTGCTCTACCCGCACATGGGACGCCTCGTGCAATGGGAGGCCACGCAGTGGCCGCTCTACGTCACGGCGCCGGCAGCGCACTCGCAGATCCTGCGCGGCAAGCTCGAAGCCGTGTTCCTGCTGCTGCTCTGGCCGCTCGTGCTCGTCGCGGCGGTCAGCGGCCACGCGCTCGAAGCCGCGCCACGAACGCTCGGCCTGTTCTTCGTCATCGCGCTCGGCGGCCTCGCCACGGCGCTCGGCGTGCTCGCGCTCGTCGGCACGACGCCGATCCTCGTGCGCCCCGACGAGGGCGGCAACGTCGCGCAGGGCGGCCGCGGGTTCTTCGCGTCGCTCGTCCTCGTGTTCGCGTTCAAACTCGGCATCGCCCCCGCCGCCGTCGGCTGGATCGCGATTTCGATGTGGGCGCGGCGATCGCAGCTCTCCAGCGCGGTCGTGGCCGACTGGACGCCCGCCGTCCTGGCCCTCGGCTGGGCGTGGGCGCTGTTCGTCTTCGGCGTCGGCTTCGCGCTCGCGGTGCGCAACTACGGCCGCCTCGCAGCACCGCGCGCGTAGCAGAGCTGCCGTCCCGCGAACGCCAGGCAGGTCTTTTGCCCGCCGCGGGCGCCCGCGCGACGAATCGCACGGACGCCTCGCGTCAGGTATCTCCGTTCTAGTTCGGCTCGGTCACCGGGTAACGCCCGCGATTCGCCACTTCGACGACCCGCTCGACGAGCACCCGCGGATCGCCACGACGCGCTACACTCGCTGCCATGGACCCCGCGTTTCGCCGCTCTCGGCGCTGGCTGTGTGCATGGGCAGCCGCGCTGCTCGCTGTCACCGCCGGCGCGCAGGACGACCTGCGCGACGAGATCCACCTACGGAACGGCAAGACCGTCACGGGTCGCGTCGTCTGCGCGACCGCGCCGAAGGAGATCGTCGTGCTGCAGGGCGGCAAGCGCGTGCGCGTCGAGCGCACGACGATCGCCGACATGGATCTCGTGGCGCATCGCGTGCGCGAGTTCTGCAAACGACGGATCCAGCACAAAGGGAACGCGCGCGCGCAGTGGTTCCTCGTCGGCTGGGCCGAGTCGCGCGGACTGCCGGGCCTCGCCCGCGCGCAGGCGACGCTGCTCGCGCTCGATCACCCGGATCACGGAGAGGCGCACGAGTTCCTCGGCCACAAGAAGTCGGGCAAGGGCTGGCTCTGGCCCATCGGTCGGCGCCAGGTGCCGCAGGGCAAGATCGAGAAGGCCGTGGCCGACGACGACTTCGAGCTCGCCGGCGAACGCTTCCGCGTGCGCTGCGACGGCCACGTGCGGCAGACGGTCGCGGCGCTCCTCGACCTCGAGTATCTCGGCGCCGAGTTCTACCACCGGTTGGGCGCCGATCTGCAGCTCGACGAGACGCTGCGGCCAGTGCTCGTCCGGATGAGCTACTCGACGAAGACGTTCCAGAAGTGGGGCTTCCGTCCGCGCGCCTACTACGAGCCACCGCCGCACGGCGACGTCGCGCGGACCTACTACAAGGGCGGCGCTCCTGCCCGCCCGGAGCAGCTGTTCTTCGTCGCGACGCAGGGCCTGCTGCACCGCGCGATGATCGGCGAGGTCAATCGCCAGAGCGACCGCGACCGCACGTGCGCCTGGCTCGAGATCGGCATCGGCATGTTCATGGAGAACTGCATGACCGGGCCGGCGGGGTTCGCGTCGCCCGGGCGACCGAAGAACCGTGACCTGCTCGCGCTGCAGGCGGTCAACCGCGGGTTCCGCCTCGCGTCGCTGCTGCACCTGCCGATGTACGGCGGCTACTACCTGATGGACGACACGCCGACCGCGGTGCACTGGGCGACGTCGACGATGCTCGTGACCTGGCTGTTCGACAAGAACAACCGGCCCACGACGCGCTCCGCGTTCTGCAACTACGTGCGGCAGGCGCTCGCGGACGGCCTCGGCGACAGCAGCTCGCTGTTCGATCGCGCGCTGGGCCGGCGGATCGAGGAGCTCGAGGAGCCGTTCTCCAAGTGGCTCGTCGCCCAAACGGGCAAGTAGCCAGGCCAGTGACCGATCAACGCCGCATGCGATCGAGCAGCGCCGCCAGCCGCCGGCGGTACTCGGCGGTGTGCGAGTCGATCATGCCGCCGTGTTCGCCATCGGCCTCGATCCAGAGGTCCTTCAGCGCGGCCGGCATCGGCAGTCGCTCGTACATCCGTTCGACGGTTACGGCCGGCGCGCGGTTGTCGCGGCCGCCGCCGATGAGCAGCATCGGCAGATCCGGCGGCAGGGTCGCGAGCACGTCGCTCGGACACACGTCGCGCAGCCGGAAGCCACTCCACGCGCCGAGCGAACCGATGATCAGCGACCGCCACGGCTCGGTCATCGCGAACATGGAGCGCCGGTCGCCCGGTCGTTCGAACGACAGCATGCGATGCGCCGCCGCGTGCAGGTCGTCGATCGGCGAGTCGAGTGCGACCGCCGCGACGCCGTCGATGCGCGGCAGCGCGAGCGCGATGGCGACGGTGCCGAGGCTGACCCCGTAGAGCACGAGCGGGCGGCCGTCGTTCCCCGGCTGCGCGCGCACGTACTCGACCCCGGCGACGACGTCGTCGCTCTCGCCGATTCCGCCGGTGAACGGTGCCCGCGAACTGCCGCCGTGGTTGCGCAGCTCGAGCAACCAGCACTCGCAGCCGAGCTCGCGCAGCATCTCGGTCACGGGCTCGAGCTCGACCCCGCACCGGAACATGCCGTGCACGAGGACCGCGACCGCACGCGTCCGGGTGCCGGCCCGCGGCTCGACGCGGAACAGCCGAACGGTCACGTCGTCCGAGCTCGCCACCGTGTGCGTGCGCTTCGCCACCCCGGCGAGGATCGCCGGGTCGACCTGCACGCCCTCCCGCGCCTCTGCCCGCAACGTGCGCGTCGTCTGGATCAGCAGGTCGCCGTCCGGCCCGAGTCGCGGTCCGGCATACGGCCGATCCGGCGGCCGCGTTCCCACCATGACCCGCGAGCCGAGGTAGCCGAGCGTCAGCGGGAACGTGGCGAACAGGTGGACCGCGAACAGGCCGAGATGCAGCCAGCCCGCGCGGCGCCAGAGCGCGCGCTGCGGCCGCCGACGCACGAGCTGCACGACGCTCAGCACCAGCACGACCGGCACCGTGAGCAACGTGAGCGCGAGCGCCGCGAGCAGCGGAAACGTCATCGGTCCCCCAGGAACGGACCGGGGCCGCTCGGCAACAGCCCGCGGGCGCGGCCGTCCGCGAGCAGGCCCGCGATCGCCGCGCGGCCACGTTCGCCGAGGTCGACCGTGAAGTCGTTCACGTAGAGCTCGATGTGCCGGTCGCAGACGTCGTCGGCCATCTCCTGGGCGTGCTGCCGGATCCACGGTCGCGGCAGTTCGGGTCGTTCGCGGGCGCTCCGCACGGACGCCGCGAGCGAACGTTCGATCGCCGCGAACTGCTCGGCTCCGAGATCGCGCCGCGCCCCGATGACGCCGAGCGGCAGCGGCCCGCCCGTCGCGCCTTCGAAGAGTTCACCGAGATCGGCGAGGCTCCGCAGCCCGTGATCCTGATAGGTGAAGCGACTCTCGTGGATGATCACCCCCGCGTCGACGTCGCCGCGCTGCACCGCCGGCATGATCTCGTCGAAGCGCAGCGCGACGGGGGCGGGCCCGAGTTCGGGTCCGAACAAGCCCAGCAACAGCGCCGCCGTCGTGTTGCGCCCGGGGATCGCGACGCGCGCCGCAGCGAGATCCGCGAGCCCTCCGAACGGTGCGTCGGCCCGACACACGACGAGCGGGCCGCAGCCGAACCCGAGCGCCGAGCCCGCCGCGAGCACCGCGTAGTCGTCGGTCACGTGCGCGAGAGCCGGCACCGACAGCTTCGTGACGGCGAGCGGCGCGCGCCGTTCGATCGCGCGCAGGTTGAGCGTCTCGATGTCCGCGAGCACCGGCTCGAAGCGGACGACGTCCGGCTCCACGGGTGCGTGCACCGCCGCCCAGAACGCGAACGTGTCGTTGGGGCACGGAGAGAAACCGAACGAACACAGCACCACTTGGAAAGACGTTAGGTTACCGAAGCACCACTGCGCGATAGGTATTCGGTGCGCGGAGTGACGACCGCGCGCATGGTTCTCCCGTTGGGATCGGACCGGTGGGCAGCCGGTCCGGTCCCTCTTGTACGTCGTCCGGCCCGCAGGCATCGAGATCGCGGCTCGGGATTGCGCCGGGTGAACGGAACTCGCTATGTTCGCGGAAGTAATGCGTCTCACGATTCCGCGGCCGGACGATTGGCACCTCCATCTCCGCGACGGCAAGGGCATGCGCGACGTGCTGCCCCACACCGCCCGGCGCTTCGGTCGAGCCATCGTGATGCCCAACCTCAAGCCGCCGATCACGAGCGTCGCGGCGGCCGGCGATTACCGCGAACGCATTCTCGCGGCGCGCCCCGACGGCTCCGACTTCGAGCCGCTGATGACGCTCTACCTGACGGACAACACGCCGGCCGCCGAGATCGCGGCGGCCAGGAGCAGCGGCTTCGTGCACGGGGTGAAGTACTACCCCGCCGGTGCGACGACGAACTCGGACAATGGCGTCACCGATCTCGATCGCGTGCGACCGGTGCTCGCGGCGATGGAACAGCACGACCTGCCGCTGCTGATCCACGGTGAGGTCACCCATCAGGACGTCGACGTGTTCGATCGCGAGAAGGCGTTCGTCGATCGCGTGCTCGCCCCACTCGTGGCCTCGTTCCCCGGGCTGCGCATCGTGCTCGAGCACATCACGACGGCCGATGGCGTCGAGTTCGTGCAGCAGGCCGGCGCCAGGGTCGGCGGCACGATCACCGCGCATCATCTGCTGTGGAACCGCAACGAGATCTTCCGCGGCGGGCTGCGGCCGCACGCGTTCTGCCTGCCCGTGCTGAAGCGTGAATCGCACCGCGAGGCGTTGCTCACTGCCGCCGCGACGAATGATCGCATCTTCCTCGGCACCGACAGCGCGCCGCACCCGCGCGGAGCGAAGGAGAGCGCGTGCGGCTGCGCCGGAGTCTACACCGCCCACGCGGCGATCGAGCTCTACGCCGAGGCGTTCGACGCGATGTCGCAGATCGAGCGACTCGAGGAGTTCGCCAGCCGCCGCGGCCCGGCGTTCTATCGCCTGCCGGTGAGCGACCGGACGATCACGCTCGAACGCGCTCCGCAGACGGTGCCGGCGACCTTGCCGTTCGGAGACGTCGAGCTCGTGCCGATGCGCGCCGGCGAGGAGCTCGCGTGGCGACTCGTCGAATCCGATGGCTGAAGCCGACGGGCAGCCAGCGTCAGGATCACCGAAGCGCCGGCTGCCCTGGCGCAAGAAGCTGCTCTTCGCGCTGATCCCGCTGGCCCTCCTGTTCGTCGCGGCCGAGCTGTTCGCGCGCAGCTTCCGGGCCGGCAAGGGCATCACGCCGTTTGGCGTGGGCAGCTATCGCGACCTGCGGATCGACCTCATCCGGCGGGCCTATCCGGCGGCGCACGATCCGCTGCTCGGCTACGTGCCGCGGCCGAACTTCGCGAGCCGCGACAACCGCTGGCAGGCGCAGGTCACGATCGACGCGCAGACGATTCGCGAGAACGGACAACCGCGACCCGCGGGCGACCGCTGGATCGTCACGAGCGGCGACTCGTTCACGTTCGGCGATCAGGTCGGCGACTCGGAGACGTGGCCGGCCGCACTCGAGCGCGAGCTGCAGCGACCCGTGCTGAACGGCGGCGTGTTCGGCTACAGCCTCGCGCAGGCCGTGCTGCGCGCCGAACAGCTCGTCGACGAGTATCCGACGGACCAGCTCGTGCTGAGCCTGATCCCCGACGACATCGCGCGCTGCGAACAGAGCCGGCGCTTCACCGCCATCCCGTGGTTCGACGTGCAGGACGGTGACATCGTGCTGCAGGGCGTCCCCGTGCCGGACTCGGCGAAGGACAACGAGCTCGACGAGCAGTGGCTGCGCCGGGCCCTCGGCTACAGCGCGGCCATCGACATGCTCGCGTGGAACGTCGCGCCGAAGTGGTGGGTCGAACAGGAGCGCGAGATCTGGGTGCACGAGAAGGGCACCGGCGTGCTGATCGCGCAGCGCCTGTTCGAACGACTCGGGCGCTTTTGCCGAGAACGCGAGGTGCCGTGGCTCGTCGTCCTCCAGGGTCACTGGCACGAGCCCGACGCGGTCGCGGCAGTCGGGCACGCCGAGCAACACGGCGCGGTGGTTCTCGATCTGCAGACGAAGTTCCTGCGGCTCCGGGCCGCGGACCCCGGGCTGCAGCGACGCTACTTCAACGGCCACATGACCGCGGCCGGCAACGCCTGGGTCGCCGCCGAGATCGCGGCGGTGTTGCGGTAGGGCGTCGCCGCCGCGCGAGAATTCTCGCCCGTCTGCAACCTCTCGACCGCGCTGCCGGTAAGCCTGGGTGCCGCGATGCCGGACCCCATGACCGCCGACCCCTCCGCGCCCGACGCGCAGATGCAGGAGCTGCTCGCGACCGCCACGCCGGCGTTGCGCGCGTTCTTGCGCCGGCTCGCGCCGACCGAGGTCGACGATCTCCAGCAGGAGACGCTGGCGCGGGCGTGGCGCTCGCGTCAGACGTTCGATCCGGAGCGCGGCAGCGGCAACGCGTGGCTGCTGCGGATCGCCTACCGCGCATTCGTCGACCTGCGCGACCGCCGGCCGACGACCGCCGGCGAGCTCAGCGAGCAGCTCACGGCAGTGACGGCCGATCCGCTGACGCGCGCGACGGCCCGCGACGAGGCCGCGAGCCTGCTCGACCTCGTGCCCGAACCCGAACGCGACGTGCTGCTCCGCTTCCACCGCGACGGCCAGACGATCAAGGAGATCGCGACCGCGCTCGCGATGCCGGCCGGCACCGTGAAATCACATCTGCACCGCGCGCGCAATCGGCTGTGGGCCGAGCAGCGCCGCCAGGAGGACGACCGATGAGATCCGAACTGCCGCCGTTCGTGCAGGAGCTGTTCGACGAGGGCCGCGACCCGCTCGCGGATCCGCGCACGGACGCGTGGCTGCTCGAGCACCCCGAGGCGCTGGCCGCGTTCGTGGAGTTGCGCGCGACGCTGCAGGCGCTGCCCGCGCCGAACCTCCCGACCGCGCAACCGGCACCGTCGTCGCCGCGGTCGCCGATCCGCTGGCCGATCGGCTGGCCGATGTTGGCCGCGGCGGCTGCCGCGATCGTCGTGTTCGGCAGCTTCGCCGTGTTCACCAGCGGTGCAGCGATGGAACCCGAGGAACCGACACCGCCGGTCGTCGCCGCACGCGCGCCCCTCACCCGCCCCGACTTCCCGACGACGAGCCGCGTCGTCACGTGTCGCACGGTCGCGACGGAAACCAGGGGGCGCACCTCCCATCGCCGCATCGTCGTCCGGTTGCTGCCGGGCGCCGAACGGCACGAGAACATCCGCCATCACGACGATCGCCGCGCCGCAGCCGAATCCCCCAGGTTGCGCGTGCGGGTCAGGACGTCCCAACTCGAAGGCCAGTTGCCATGATCCACACTCGCTCCACCACCGTGCTTTTCGCCGCCGTGTTGTCCGCCACCGTGCTCGCCATGATGAGCGGCAGCCAGACCCTGTCCGCGCAGGCATCGCCGTCGACGGCGGACGAACGCGTCGCCCAGCTCTACGACATCGGCGACATCGTCGTCACCGAGACCATCGGGGGACCCGACCTGCGTCTCGGCGGCGCCGACATCGAATGGAAGTCCGAGGCCGGCTACGGCGCGAGCTCGCACGCCGTCGCGCGCCTGCTGCGCGCGTTCGTCAAGCCAGCGCTGCAGGGCAACGAGGAGATCAACCCCGTCGGCGAACGCTGGGTCGTCGTGCTCGCGCGGCCAGCGCAGCACGCCTGGGTCGCGCGTTTCCTCGAGGCTGCCCGCCAGGACAAGCGCCCGGTCATCACCGTGAACTGTCGCTGCCTGCGCGTGCCGGAGCTGACGTTCCTGCGCGACATCAAACCGGCGCTCGCCAAACGCAAGGAGCCCGCCGAGACCGAGAACGCCGAACCCGAGGTCCCGGATGCGGACGAGGTCAGCTACGTCACCGAGGTCCTGGCGCCCGGCGACAAGACGACGAAGTTCATCCGCGAGCTGTATCGCACCGAGGGCGCCGAGGATCTCACCCAGCAGAGGCTGTCGGTGCGACCGCTCGAGGTCGCGCAGATGGCGGTCATCAATCAGACGGCCTACGTCAAGGACTTCGACGTCGAGATCGCGCAGGGCCAGTTCATCGCCGACCCGATCGTCGACGTCGTGCAGGACGGCATCAAGACCGAGACCGCGGTCTCCCCGCTCGAGAGCGGACGCCTCGGCGTGTCGCTCGAAACCGTCGTCAGCGAGCTCGCGCGCCCGATCCCGACGTTCACGACGCAGCTCGGCGCCGGCACGGCCCCGGTCACGATCCAGTTGCCGAGCGTCAGCTCGACCAAGATCGAAGCCGCCGTCGAGATCGAAGGCGACCAGATCGTCCTCATGGCCCCCCCGCCCCTGAGCGGCAAACGCTTCATCTTCATCGTCACGGTCGAGAACGACCCGCGGTCACCGAAGAGTCCTGCTACGGAGCGGGAACGCGACCAGGATCGAAAGCGCCTGAATCGCCCCTCTCCCCCCGCCGCTGAACCGCAAACACTACGGACGCTGAAGAAGACCGGAAAGCGCCGCGCCATCCGCTGAGGAGGGTGCGCACGGTCACTTCAGGTTGACGTTCTCGACCGTACGGTACCTGGTTCGTTCTGCCCGGCAACACGAACCAGGTTCCGTACGGTCACTACACGAACCAGGTTCCGTACGGTCACTGCAGGTCGACGGTTTCGGTTGCGTCGGGGTCGTCGGTCGGTTCGAGGTCGAGCACCTTCGACTTCTGCGGGTCGCCGCTGCCGTCGCTGACCGTCACGCGGTAGGTGCCGGGGCGGAAGATCGGCGGGCGGAAGTCGGAGCGGGCCAGCCGGAGCGCGTAGACGAGCTCGCCGCGGCTGGTCTCGACCTGGATGACCGGGCGATCGCAACCCGCGACCACGATGCGGGGCAGGCGCGCCATCGCGCGGCGCGCGTAGTTGTCGGACTGCTGCACCGTCACGGGCCAGCCGGGATACTGCGCGTCGACCTTCGGATCCGCGTAGCGCGGCCAGCACTCGAACGTGATCGTGTGCGCGTTCGTGTCGAACGCGACGATGCCGTAGCCCGGGTTCTGGTCGTGCAGCGCCTTCGGTTCACGCCCCGACGCGCCATCGACGTTGGTCGTCGCGAGCACGGTGATCTTGTTGCCGAAGCCATCGAGGTAGCCGCCGGTGTTCTCCGGCATGCCGTCTTCGTGCCCGAGACCCGGACGGCCCGGCCGCCACGACCGCAGGTAGAAGTTGGCCATCGCGGGCACGCAGAACGAGTAGCCCGCGTCGCGGTAGCTCTCGACACCGTGATGCACGAGCGTCGACAGGTGCTGGTCGCCGCCCACCATCGGCGCGAACGCCCTGCGGATCGCGCGCAGCGCCCGGTTGCGCCCGCTCTGCGGCCAGCCGTTGCTGTCCATGTCCGCGATCAGGAAGTCCTGCCGCGGCCCGTGGTGCGTCGCGACGTTGGCGAAGATCGTCTGCGAGAGCACGGCCTTGAGCTCGACGCCCCGCCAGTCGCGCGCCCAGTCGTCGAGGAACCGCAGCTGCCGTTCACCGAGCAGCACCGCACCCGGCACGTCCGCCGAACCGATGTCGAAGTCCGGATCGTTGATGTGATCCGGCCGCGGGCCGTCGTGCTCGACCAGGCCGTTCGGCCCCGACTTGAACTTGCGGTCCTCGAGGATCGCGAAGTCGACGTGGCCGTAGCGCAGGCTCGTGAAGTAGACGCCGATGCCCTGCTCGACCGGGCGCGGATCGACCGGGTCGGGCAGGTGGCTCGTCTGCGTCCGTTCGACCATGCGCACCCACGACGCCGGCATCACGTAGCCGCCCTGGTTGTCGCGCTTCGTCTTGCGCCCACCAGCGCCCCACAGATTGCCCTGAAAGACGTCGTGATCGTCGGGGATGATCACGGCCGGGCGGTCGCGCGCGACGTCGCGGAACGCCCAGCAGAACAGATACCACTTGTAGAGGTAGTCGAGCCCCGCGTCGGCGCCGCGCGAGGGCGGCGTCGGGCTCGCGCCCTCGTAGATCTGATCGCCGGCGAAGAACAGCAGGTCCGGATCCTGCTGCCTGATCCGCGCCGTCAGATCCGCGTGCGGGAACCACAGCGCCTCGTTCGACCACGGATAACCCGCGCGGCCGAACCCGTGCTTCACCTGATGCACGCACGTCATCGCGCCGAGCCGCAGCACGCCGCGCCCGGGCTCCGCGCGGATCGCGCCGTCGTAGACCGCGTCACCGTAGCGCACCCGATACGGCACCCGCGCGTTCGCCGACCAGTCCGGCACCCGAAATACCGCGGTGTAGTCGGGCGCACCGAAGTCCGCGGCCCCGAGCCGCTCCCACTTGCCGCCGCGCTCGACCTCGAGCGTGACCTCGTCACGCAGATCGCCGCCGACACACGGCATCATCGCAACCGCGAGCTTGAGCACGCCGCGCGACAGCGTGTGGAACCCCGCGACGATCGGACCGAGCCCGCGACCCGGATCATGTTCCAGCATGCGACCGCGCGCGCGCCAGTCCGCGAACCAGAAACGTCCCTTGCCCTGCCGGCCACCGCCATGGCTCACGAGAGCGAGGTTGCCGAGCACGTCATGCTTCGGCACGCGATCGAGCGCGACCTCTCCGAGCACGTCGCCCGCCGCGTCCCTGGCCGTGCCGAACAACTTGGCGAACGTGCGCCCCGGCACGACCCGGAGCTCGAGCGTCACACCGACGCCGAGGTCGGCCGCGCCGCCCCCGAGCTTCGCCTCCGCGACGAGCCGGCCGTCACCGTTCACGTTCTGCTGCAAGAACAGCGTGCCGTCGCCGCGAACGCCGAAGAGGACGCCGCCGTCCGGCCCCGGCGCCGACTGCACGAGACAGGCGCTGCGCGGATCGAGATCGTGGCGACCCGCGCCGACGAGCAGCGCCGTGAATGCCCCCGTCGGCAACTCCTCGGACGCGCGCCCCGTGCGCACCGCCACCGTCATCTCGCTCCGCAGGTGCCCGACCCGCCACGTCACGAGATGCAGGGTGCGCATCGGCAGCCGCGGCCGGGTGCACTCGACCCGGCCGTCGCCGACGAAGCTCCAGTCCTGCAGCCGATTCGCCCAGTAGTCCGCCCCGAGCCACGGCCCTGACTTCGGCGCTGGCGCGGCATCCGGCCAGTCCGAGCGGAAGTCGTCCTGGGCGCCGAGCCCCAGGGTGAGCACGAAGAACGAGAACGAGGCGGCGCGACGCATCACCGCAGCATCGAACGGGGCGGTCACCCGGCGCGCGACCGACCGCCGGCAAAAAACCTCAGAAAGGCTGCGGGGTTCGGCCCGCCCCGGACAACTCTGGGCGATGGCGATGGCCTCCGACCTCGACCCGCTGCTCGAACGCTGGATCACGCGCTTCCGCGGGCCGCTCGTCGGCCTGCTCGCGTCGTTCGGCGCGGACTGGGGCACCGCCGAGGAGCTCGCGATGGACACGTTCGCGGAGGCATGGCTCGGTCGCGGGCGGCTGCGCGGCGATCCGGAGGACAGCGCGATCGTCGGGCCGTGGTTGCGCGGCATCGCGAAGAACCTGGCGCACGGTCATCGCCGCCGGTTCCGGCGGCAGCAGCCCCTGCCGGCCGACCTGCCCGCGCCGGCCGATGCGACGGACCTCGACGAGGACCGGCTGGAGCTGCTGCGCAACGGCTTCCGGGAACTGCGCCCGGAACACCAGACCGTCTTGCGCATGTTCTATCTCGAAGAAGCGAGCACGCGCGAGGTCGCGGCGCTGCTCGACGTGACCGCGAAGGCCGTCGAGAGCCGCCTCTGCCACGCCCGCCGCGCGCTGCGCACCGCGACCGACCGGATCGCGGCGCGAACGACCGGAGGAGTTCGATGACGAACGACGACCACGCTCCGTACGAGGACGCCGACGACATGGTCGCGAGCGCCGAGCTGCACGAGCTGTTCTCCCGCCACCGCGCTGATCCGGATCGGTTCGCCGCCGGGGTCGCCGCGCGCGTCGCGGCGGCGGCCGGGCCGGGGTCGGGTCCCGGCGCGTCCACGTCGACGTGGACGCGGTGGCGGCGGCGCGCGGCCGGCTTGTTCCCCGGACTGTCGAGCGGCGATCAAGGCGGCTTCTTCGCGACCCTGCTGTCGCTGCCGGTCCTCGCGCTCTTCGCCGTGTTCGCGATGTTCTTCCGCAGCTCACAGCAGCTCGACGCGAGCGTCGAACGCGCGGCCACCGAACCCGAACACTCGAAGATCGTCGAAGCGCTGCGTCGGACGCTGCTCATGCTGCTGTTCGCGGTCGTTCCGATCGGCGGCAGCGCGCTCGGTCTCCTGTTCCTCGACCTCCGCCAGGGCTCGGACTCCGCGACGGTCATCGACACGGCCCTCGCGGTCGTAATTACCGGCATGGCGCTGATCACGTTCTTCCTCGGGCAGTTCGTGCGCACGCGCGGCGCCCGGGTCGCCGAGGTCGGCAACTTCGTCGTCGCGCTGCAGTTCGCCGTGCTCCTCGGGTGCGTCGTGCACGTCGGCATCTTCGGCGTGTTCGATGCCGGCTCGGTGCTCGGCTACCACGCTGCCGGCTGGGTGCTCGTGATCGGCGTCGTGGTGTGCGGCGGGTTCACGTTCTGGGTGAGCCGCGAGTTCTACTCGCTCACGATGGTCGTGATCGTCGCCGTCCTGCCGGGCGCGCTGCGCTTCGAGCTGCCAGGCGACGAGCCGGGTGCGATCCGGGAACGGCTCGCGGCGGTCGTCGCGCGGCTCGACCCGAGCGAACTCTCCGGCTGGGACACGGCGGCGTCGATGCACGAGGTGCTCGTCGACGCCGGCGAACCGGGCGTCGATCTCGCCGCCGTGCGCGACCGCCTCGCGGTCGAATTGCAGAAGCCGAAGGGCCCGAAGGGCGACACCGAGACGTCGACGCTCGTGCTCGGCCACGCCCACCGCCTCGGGCTCCTGACCGGCGACGATTGGCAGAGCTTCGCCACCGAACGCCTCAATCGCTTCCGCCTGCGCTCACTGCTCTCCGACAGCGGCAAGCTGCGCGGTTCGCACCTCGACCCCTTCTTCCTCGGGCTC
Organism: Planctomycetota bacterium; assembly: GCA_965228735.1. GTDB lineage: Bacteria > Planctomycetota > UBA1135 > UBA1135 > UBA2386 > JAGQRA01. The sequence goes on along the minus strand of OZ245838.1, from coordinate 5,779,973 downwards.
GCAGCCGCGACGCTCGAACTCACGCCACAGCAGGTCGAGCACGTCACGAGGCGCGTGGAAGCGAGTTGGCCCGACCCAGGCACACCGCGACACGACAGCCTCGCGGACGCCTTGCTGTGCATTCAATGGCTCGAACACCTCGGGCGCGACGATCTCGTCGCCGCGCGTACCGATGAACTGCACGCGCTGCTGCGCGCCTGTTGGATCAGCGAGGAGCGGGCCGCGACGCACGCGTTCCCCGGCGGGTTCGGCGGCCCACCCGCGTTCGATCATCCGTCGACGAGCACCACGAGCACCGCGCTCTCGATCATCGAGCGCGTCGGCACACCGAGCGACGTGCCGCTGTCGCACGTGCGGGCCTACCTGCGACACTCGGCCCGGCGCGGCCACCGAGAACCCGCCGACGAGTCGCAACTCAAGATGCTCGCGCGCGCCGAGCACTACCGGCTCGTGCACACGATCGGGCTGCCGACGCCGTCGTTGCTCGAGCTGCTCGTCGGCGAGCGCATGTTCATCGCGACCGCGCTGTTCGCATTGCTCTGTCTGCGCGCGCTGATGCTCGCGCATCGCAGTCGTTCCGGCCCCGAACTGCCCGGAGTCACCACCGCCGCGGGCGCGCTACCGTAGGCCGTCGAGGTCGGGCTGCCACGGCGTCTTGTCCTTGCGCGGCCGCAGGAAGCGCGCGTCCTGCTCGACGTAGAACTCGAACAGCTGCTGGCGCATCGCGGTCACCCGCTCCGGATGCTGCTCGGCGAGGTCGTTGCGCTCACCCGGGTCGGCCGCGAGATCGTACAGGTGCACGCGACCGTCCTCGAGCCGCTGGATCAGCTTGTGCCGCCCGAGTCGGATCGCGCTGCCGGGGAAGCCGCCCTGGTTGCCGTAGTGCGGGTAGTGCCAGAACAGCGGGCGATTCGCGAGCTGCGCCCGCGCGCCCACCACGCCACCCGGCCGCACGACGTCGACGAAGCTGCGCCCGTCGATGCCGTGCTCTGCAACGGGCAGCCCGGCGAACTGCAGCAGCGTCGGCAGCAGGTCGATGCTGCTGATCGGCACGTCGCAGATCGAACCCGGCAGCACACCGGGCGCGCGCACGAGCCACGGTTCGCGGATGCCGCCTTCGTAGAGCCAGCCCTTGCCGCCGCGCAGCGGCAGGTTGCTCGTCGGCATGCCCTCCGACGTCGACAGCCCGCCGTTGTCCGAGGTGAACACGACGATCGTCTCGTCCGCGATGCCGAGCGAGTCGAGCTGATCGAGGACCTTGCCGACGGCCTCGTCCATCGCCTCCACCATCGCCGCATACACCGCGTGCCGCTGCAGCACGCGGACGCGCCGCGGCTTGCCGTTCGGCAGGACCTGTTCTTCCGGCGCGAACTCGTCGGCGCCGTCCTCGCGCAGCTCGCTCACGCGCGCCGCGTACTTCGCAACGAGATCGGGTCGCCCCATGAGCGGGGTGTGCACGGAGTAGAACGACAGCCACGTGAGCGCCGGCCGCCCCGCGGCGTGCTGCTCGGCGAGGAACGCACACGCCTCGCGCGCGAGCCGATCCGGCAGGTGCTCCCCGTCCGGACCGTCCTCGAGCCGCGGGTTGCCGTAGGGCGAGAAGTACCGCTTGCCGCCGTATGGACCGCCGCGCTGGTGACCGCCGCGGTTTCGGTCGAAGCCTTGCGCCTCGGGCCAGAACTCCTCGGTCGGGCCGAGGTGCCACTTGCCCGCGAAGAACGTCGCGTAGCCGTGCTCCCGCAGCACTTCTGCGACCGTCACCTCCGCGAGCGGCATCACGTCGTGGAACGTCGCGGGCCGGTAGGTCGCGGCGCGGCGGCCGGAGAAGTAATTCGTAGCCGCCGCGCGCGTCGGGTACTTCCCCGTCATCAGACTGTAGCGCGTCGGCGAACACACCGGGCACGACGCGTAGCCGTCGGTGAATCGCACGCCGCTCGCGGCGAGCCGATCGAGGTTGGGCGTCTCGTAGAGCGCGAACGGGTTGTTCGCGCGGATGTCCATGAAGCCGAGGTCGTCGGCCACGATGACGACGATGTGCGGCCGCGCGGGACCACGGTCGGGCGCCGAGGCGCAGGTCGGCAGGAGCGCAGCGAGGACGAGAACACCGAGCGAACGAAGCGAGGCCATCGCGCGGCAAGATAGCCGCGGGCGCCGTTACGAACCGACGGTGAATCGCACCAACGTGCGCTTGTGACCGATGCGGTGCGTGAGCAGCTCGAGCTTCGTTCCGACCGCGGCCTCGAACGGCCCCGTATAGACCGTCCACGGCCCGCGGTTCTTGCCCGCGACGGCCGTCTCGCGATAGCCGATCGACGCGCCCGGGTCCGAACAGCGCAGCGTGACGCGGCCGCCGTCGGTCGCGGCCTCCGCGGCCGGCGTCGTCGGCTGCACGCCGTCGGGCGGCCAGATGTTCTCGCGCACGAGGCGCGACTCCGGCAGCACGAAGCCGAGGTCGCCCGTGGCCTCGATCCAGCCATCGAGCGCGGCCCGCAGCCGCACGAGCTCGTCGCGGTGCGCCGGCTCCCCGGCGAGGTTCTGCACCTCCCAAGGATCGTTCGCCGAGTCGTAGAGCTCCTCGAACGGGCGCACCTTCGCGGCCATCTGCCATTGCGCGGGTGTCACGTCCGCCGGGTCCGCGTCGCGCAGCGCGTAGAGATCGGCGGTCAGGAGCAGGCGCTCGCGGTACGCGTTGGGAATCAGATACGGCAGATCCGTGACGTAGTTGCGCACGTAGCGGAAGCGCCCGTCGGTCACGCTGCGCTGCCGGTCGTAGACCGAATCGAACCGATCGCTGTGGCTGAACGCGAAGCCGCGATCGAGCCGGTCGAACGCGCCGCAGAACGGCTGCCCGTCGAGCCGCGGATCCGGATCGATGCCGCAGAGCGACAGCACCGTCGGGCCGAAATCGATGAACTGCACGACCCGGTCGTCGGTCGTGCCGGCACCGGTCCCGTCCGGGAAGCGCACGAGCAACGGCACGCGCGTGCCCGTGTCGTAGGAGGAGCGCTTGCCGCGCGGCAGCCCGACCCCGTGATCGCTGAAGAACATCACGATCGTGTTGTCGAGCAATCCAGCCTCCTCTAGCGCGTCCAGCTGGCGCCCGACCCACTCGTCCATCCGGGCGATGTTGTCGTAGGTGCGCGCCACCGCGTCGCGCACCGCGGGGGTATCGGGGTAGAACGGCGGCAGCGGCACCGCCTTCGGATCGACGACGCTCGGCGCGCGCTTCACGTTCGGAAACGCGCGACTCTCGTGCGTTCCCGTGTGGTTGAACACCGCGAAGAACGGTTGCCCCGGCGCCCGATTGCGCCAATGGGCCTTGCCGCTCGACACGTCCCAGACAGTACCGGGTTCCTTGAACTGGTAGTCCTTCTTGCTCGCGTTGGTGCAGTAGTAGCCGTGCGCGCGCAGGATCTCGGGGAAGCAGCGGACGAACGCGGGCGGCACGCCCTCGTAGCCCGGGATGTCCTTGTAGGCCTCGGGGTCCTTCGCGATCGCCGCCTTGCTGGGCGAGTTGTTGCGCATCTGCATCGTGCCGATGCGCGTCGCGTAGCAGCCCGTGATCAGCGACGAGCGCGCCGGCGCACAGACCGGCGAGGTCGCGAACGCGTGCCGGAAGCGCACCCCCTCGCGCGCGAACCGGTCGATGTTGGGCGTCTTCACCGTTTCGTCGCCGTAGCACGGCAGCCACGGGCTCATGTCCTCGACGGACAGCCAGATGACGTTGGGGCGCTGACGTTCGATCTGCGGGGCGGCCTGAACGGAGCCGCTCTGCTCGACACTGGCTTGACCTGGCACCACGACCGGCGTCGCGAGGACTGCGAACGAGAGCACTGCAGCGAAGGAACGCATGACGCGCAGAGTATGGCGCCCGCGGCGCGTTCCACGCCAATCAGCGTGAACTACCAGCCCTCGGGCGGCACGACGAGATTGTAGACCGCCTCGTAGAAGCTCCGCGCCCCGCGGAAGTCGGGCCGCATCCCGGCGAAGAACGGCGGCACGGCCCCCGGTCCCGTGATGCCGAAGAACGGCCGCATGTACCAACACACCTGACCGCCGACGAGCAACGAGACGAACATCCAGCTGCCGACGAGGAGTGCGCGGCGCGCGGCAGAGAGGTCGTGTTCGTGCCGCAGCTGGCGCGCGCGAACGATCACGGCGAGCATGCCGCAGCCTGCGATCGCGCCGACGTTGAGCCCCTGAAAGAGCGGATACTCACCGAGATCGCGCCCCCGCGGCCGCGCGAACGTCATCGCGAGGAAGAACACGGCCGGCACGAGGCTCGCGAGCAGAACGGCCACGTCGCGGAAGATCGCGAGCACGATGCGCTGCACGACAGTGAACGGCAGCCGCGTGCCGAGGAACCGCGCGAGCACCGCGTAGGACAACGCGCACACGGCGGCCGTCGTGAGGATGAGCAGCGGGAACTTCACGAGGTTGCGCGTCGCGTAGAGCCAGCTGTTGGCCGAACCGATCGCGAAACCGTAGGCCGCGGCCGACAGGACGAGCAACGCAAGCGAGCGGATCATTCGAGCAACCCGAGCGACAGCGCCATCCGCCACGTCATGAACACGAGGACGACCTGCCAACCGATCCACAGCGCCCGACTCGCCCGCAGCAGGCGCAGCGTATGGTCGTGGAACAGACACCGATGGCAGTGCGCGAGGGCGAGCAGCAGGGTCGCGACGAGCAGCACGATCCGGATCGTCGTTCCCGTCACCGCGCCGTCCCGCGGCATCGTGACGTCGAGGAACCAGTAGATCGGGAAGAACCCGAGCAGGAACAACGCCGCCGCCGCCGGGATCACGAGCGCGATCGCGAGGCTCTGCCCGAGCGGCAGCTTCACTCCGAGGTACGAGCTGAAAACCGCGAGCGCCGGGAAGCAGATCAGCACCGAGCCGAGGAACAGCACGGCCGCATGCATCACCCGCCCGAGTCCATCGACGGTGCCGAACGGCATGGCGCCGACCACGCTGCACAGCATCAAGACCCCGATGAGTGCCGCGAGGGTCCCGCCGACGCGCACGGTCGACACGAGCCGACCGCGTTCGCCGAGGACCACGTCGAGCAGATGACCGGGTCGGATCAGCGCCGCGCGCAGGTCCGCGACGGCGAACGGTTCGGCTGGTTCCGGAGGTGGCTCGGGCACGGGAATCGGCGCCGGGGTCGGGGTCTCGGTCGGGGTCGGGTCGTTCTCGGTCATGCCGTCGTCCTCGGGGTCTCGGGGGCCTGCTCCGGGTTGCCAGGCCAGAAGCTTTGCGATCCAAAGCCCCGGCCAGCCTACCGTTTTCGCTTTGCATTGCAAAGCCCTGCTGACCACCCGGGCCACCGGTAGGGTTCGGATCTTCCGGCCCGCCAACCAGTTCCGCGGCCCACACCCAAGCCATCAGCCTCGTTCATGCACGTTCATCTCGTCGACGGGACCTACGAGCTCTTCCGCAACCGCTACGGCGCGCCCGAGGCGCAGACCGCGGCCGGGGTCGAGGTCGGCGCGGTCCGCGGGCTGCTGCGGACGTTGTTGTCTCTCCTGCGCGAACCCGATGTCACCCACGTCGCGGCCGCGTACGACACGACGGTCGAGTCGTTCCGCAACGATCTGTTCGACGGCTACAAGACCGGCGAGGGGCTGGAGCCCGAGCTGTGGGCGCAGTTCCCGCTCGCCGAACGCGCGACCAAGGCGCTCGGCATCGTCACGTGGTCGATGATCGAGTTCGAGACGGACGACGCGCTCGCCGCCGCAGCCGCGCGGTTCGGGGAGGACGAACGCGTGAGCCAGGTCGTGATCTGCTCGCCCGACAAGGACATGGCGCAGTGCGTGCGCGGCGATCGGATCGTCATGCGCGACCGCAAGAAGAAGGTGACGCTCGCGGAGCCCGACGTCGTCGCGAAGTTCGGCGTCGCGCCGCGGTCGATCCCCGACTACCTCGCGCTCGTCGGCGACGACGCCGACGGCATCCCCGGCATTCCGGGTTGGGGGGCGAAATCGACGGCGCGGATGCTCGCGGCGGTGTCGCATCTCGACGCGATCCCGCGCGACATCGCGGAGTGGCCGGCCGGCATCCGCGGCGCCGCGAGACTCGCGGACAACCTGTTCGGCGCGTTCGAGGACGCGGAGCTCTACCGCACACTCGCGACGCTGCGCCTCGACGTGCCGCTGGCCGAGGGTCTCGACGACCTCGCCTGGCGCGGCGTCGATGCCGAAGCGCTGCGCGAGCTCTGCGACGAGCTCGAGATGACGGACTTCTTCGAACGCGCGCTCGCGACGACGCCGAGGATCTGATGCAGCGGTCGTGGTTCCTGTTCGTGCTCTTGACCATTGGCGCCGTCGCGGCGCTGTCGCTGAGCACCGCGCTGGGGGAACCTCCGACACCGGCTCGCGTGGCGGGGGACACCACCCCGTCGTCACCGTCGACCGAGGCGCCCCCGACACCGACCGCCGCCGCCGGCACGACCGCAGCAGACGGGACGGACGACCTACCGGTGCGCGACAGCGTGTCGACCGGCACGTCCATGCGGCTGCTCCACGGCCGGCTGACGCGCAACGGTCACCCGGTGCCTGGGCGTCCGATCAAATGTGCGGATCGCGAACGCCCATCGTCTTGGGACGCCGTCACCGCAGCCGACGGCACGTTCTCGTTCCGCCTACGGCGGGGTCGCTACGCGGTCACCGTGCCGCCGAGCGCGGGGCGGCCGGTCGCGCTCACGCGCTCCGGTCCACGCCGGCGCCGGCCGCCGAGCGGCGGCCTGCTGCACGCCGCCCGGCGCGGAGTCGAGCTCGGCGACGAGGACCAACGCCTGGACATCGACCTGCCGACCGGATCGATCGTGGTTCGGGTGATCGACGAGGTGACGTTCCAGCCCGTGCGGGGTGTCGTCGTCTCGTGGCGCCCACCGCCGCCCGCGCAGCAGCTCCTCGAGTTCGACAGCCGCAGCGGCGACGTGCGGATCGACGATGTCGCGGACGGCCTGCACTACGTCTCGGCGAGCCGACGCGGGTACTCGGCAAGAGTCTCGGACAAGTTCGAGGTGCGGGGTGACACGCACACCATCGAGCTCCGGATGCGACCCGTCGGCGCGCTCGACGTCGTGCTGTTAGACGCATCGGGGCGGGCCGTCCCGATCACCCCGGAGCACGAGATCCTGATCCGCAATACGGCCACCGGTCGACATGCCGAACCTCGCAATCGCGATGCCATCCGGGATCGTCGTCGCCGTCACGAGATTGACCGCTTCGTGTACGACGGCCTGGATCCCGGCCCGTATCGAATCACCGGCAAGGCCGACGAGTACTCTTCGGACCGTTCACGCGTTCGCTTCGCACCGTGCGTCTTCCGTGGCGAGGAGAGCGGGACCTCGATGATCGAGGTCCCCCGTGGACGGGTCACCGAAGCTCGGATCCCCGTCACCGTCCGCTCCGCGGTTCGGTTGCAGCCGATCGATCAATGGGGCAACCTCACGGAGGCGCGGCTGTTCCTCGAATGGCTCGACGCCGGCGGCAGCGCGGTCCACGTAAGCCCGTATCCGACGGGTGTGGCCGGCTATCGCGGGTATCTCGCTCCCGGGTCCTACTCCGTCCGAGTCGAACGTGACGGCAAGATCCGCGTCGAACGGCTCGTCGTCGGTGACGACGGCGCTCCGATCGAGCGCGGCCTTCGCATCGAGTAGTGGTCAGTCCGGCAGCCGCACCATCTCGCCGTCGCGCTCCGCGTCGCCGGCCGCAACCAGCGCTTCGAGACCGTCCTCCATCACCCCCCGCACGACGGAACCGAGGCGCGTGATGCCGAAGCTCTTGGCCGCCTCGCGGGCCAGGTCCTCGGCCAGGAGCGCGAGGTGCTGCTGCAGCAGCCACCGCATCGCGTTGGTCACCTCGACGAGCGGCAGTTCGTCCGCCGGCCGTTCATCGGCCTCGGACTCCGGCACGCGGAACCCGACGAACGCGTCGGCGAGCGCCGCGGACTCGTGCACGATGCCGTCACGTTCGAACGCGTCCTCGGGCAGCACGTCGCGCACGCGCCGCCGCACCTTCCCCGTCAATCGCGTGACGCCCCAGGCGTGCGCGACCGCGCGCGCGAGGCGATCGAACGCAATCGGCGCCTCCGCCCTGAGCACGTCGCGGACGTGTTCGCGGACCCGTTCCGTGCTCGTCGCGGCGTAGAGGTCGGGATCGCCGCCGACGGGCTCGAGCCGGGCCACGACGTAGGGCCGCGGGCCCTCCGGATCCACCGGCGGCGGCGCGGCGGGCGCCACGTCTGTCGTGCCGATCACCTCACCGGCTTCAGGCTCCGCGTCGGCTTCGCGGTCCACGTCGGTCCAGGGCTTTGCGTCGACCTCGGGCTCCGGCACGGCCTCGTCGCCAACGGCCGCGGCATCGTCGCCGTCCGCTTCGACGCGAGCCGCCTCGTCGCCTCCCTCGGCCGCCGCGGGCACCGCCGCGCGCCGCAGCTGCCGATCCTGCTGCGCGCGCGCGATCGCCTCCTCGAGCCGCTCCAGCTCGCCGGCGGGATCCTGCCAGAAGTCCGTCGACCACACGCGGTGCAGGCGCCAGCCGAGCCCGCGCAGCACCGCGGCGCGGATCCGGTCGCGGTCGCGCGCCGTCGCGGCCGAGTGGTAGGTCGCGCCGTCGCACTCGATGCCGAGCAGGTAGCTGCCGGGCGCCTCGGGATCGACGACCGAGAGATCGATGCGATAGCCCGAGCAACCGACCTGCGGGTGCACCTCGTAGCCTTTCGCGACCAGCGCATCGCGCACCGCGGCCTCGAATGGCGACTCGACGTCGCCGCTCGGATCGGCGGCGATCGCGGCGGCCAGCGCGGGCTCGCCACGCTCGGCGTAGTCGAGGAACGCGCGCAGGTGACGCGCCCCGATCGCCGCGGTCCGCGTCGCGACCTGATCGGCGCGCAGCGACGAGAAGACGACGAGTTCGCGCCGCGCGCGCGTCACCGCGACATTGAGCCGGCGTTCGCCGCCCTGCTGGTTGAGCGGCCCGTAGTTCTCGTAGATCTTGCCGGCCGCGTCGGGCCCGTAGCAGATCGAGAACAGGATCGTGTCGCGCTCGTCGCCCTGCACGTTCTCGAGGTTCTTGACGAACAACGGTTCTTCGGCGGCGCTGAAGAACGGCTCGATCTCGGGATGGTCGGCGCGCGCCCTGTCGAGCAGGTCCTCGATGAGCACCTGCTGCGCGCGGCTGAACGTGACGATGCCGATCGTGCGCTGCGCGCGCGCCGGATCGCGCAGCCGTTCGAGGACCTCGGCGACGAGCCGCTCGGCCTCGACGCGGTTGGTCTGCGAACCGCCGCGGTCGTAGATGCCGTCGACCTTCACGAACCGCACGCCGAGCCCGGCCGTCGCGGGTTCGGGCGCGGGGAAGGTCAGCAATCGGTTGCCGTAGTAGTGGTGGTTGCTGAACGCGATCAGCGACTCGTGCCGGCTGCGGTAGTGCCAGTCGAGGAACATGCGCGGCAGCCCTGCGGCGCCGCACTCGTCGAGCACGCTCTCGAGATCGTCGGGCAGCTCGTCGTCCTCGAGGTCGTCGCCCTGGTCGAGCCGCTGGAAGAACGAGGTCGGCGGCAGCTGCCGGCTGTCACCGACGACGACGAGCGAGTCGCCCCGGCCGATCGCGCCGACGGCGTCCCACATCGGGATCTGCGACGCCTCGTCGAAGACGACGAGGTCGAACCGCATGTCGGAGCGCCCGAGGAACTGCGCGACGGACAGCGGGCTCATGAGCACGCACGGCGCGACGCGCGCGAGCAGCCCCGGGATCTCGGCGAGCAGTCGCCGCACCGGTTTGTGCCGGCGCTGCTTCTTGATCTCGCGTTCGAGGATGCCGAGCTCGCTGCTGCTGACCGTGGTGTCGCGCAGCCGCGGCAGGCGCGAGGCCAGTCGCGCCACGACGACCTCGGCCGCCATCTCGATCGCCCGCCGGTCGAGCTCGCGGAACTCCCGAACGGTGCGTTCGTGGTCGCTGCCGCGGAACATCGCGAGGTCGGGGTGCTGCGCGTGGATGCGATCCAGCCACGCCTCGAGGAACGTGCGCTCGAACGCGGGCTCGAGGTCCTCGGCCGGCAACTCGCCGACGCTGTGTGCGGCCGCGAGCGGCGCGGCACCGAACTCGGTCATGGCAGCGACGGCCCGCGCATAGGCGCACTGCTCGCGCAGCTGCGGCACGTCCGCGAGCCAGCGCCGCGTGCGGGCGACGACGTTGCCGACGTGGCCCGGGGCGTCACTCGGCCCGAACGCCTCGTCATGATCGAGCGCGAGCATCGACTGCGCTGCACCGAGCGCGGCCTCGAACTCGTCACGCGTCGTGCGCAGCGCGCCGAGTCGACGCGTCAGCACCTCCGCACCGCCGCGCAGGGCGTCGAGCTGATCGGCGAGCGCTGCGAGCACCGCGGCATCCGGCTGGAGCGCATCAGTCTCGAGCTTCAGCACGAGCCGCCGCACGTCGTCGACCCAGTCGACCTGCGCGGCAACGGGCTCGAGCGACTCCCAGTCCGCTTCCGCGCGCGAACGGAAACGGGGCTCGAGCACGTCGGTCACATCCCAACGTTCGACGAGGCGCGCGTGCTCCTGCTGCACCGAGACCGCGCGTTCGAGATCCGCACGGACTTCGAGCGGGCGCCCGAACCCGGCCGTGGCGAGCGGCAGCAGCTGCCGTTTCGCCGCGCGCAGGTGCCACCAACGCAGCAGGAACATCGTGTCCGCCCACCGCCGATAACGCACCGCCAATGCCGGCAGGTCGAGGTCCGGCCGCCGCACGAGATCGAGGCTCCAGCGCTCGGCGAGCGGCGCCCAGAGCTTCTGGCGGCGCGTGGCGATCGCGCAGACCTCGCGCAGTTCGGCCGCGAGGCGCGGCCAGTCGGGCGCGCGCAGCATCGCGGCCGTCGGCAGCAGCGCCGCCGTGAAGCGTTCGGCGAGCTCGCGCAACAGCTCGAGCTGATCCCGACTCGGCCCTGCCCCGTCCGGCCCGCCGCCGACCACGCGGTCGAGCGCGAACATGTCGACGACGTCGGCGACGGCGGTCTCGTACGCGAGGGCCGCGCGCTGCAGCCGCTCGGCGACGGGCACGACGTCACGCAGGAGCGCGTGCGACCAGTCCGTTCGCCGCACGCCCCACCACGGCTCCTCGATCGGCACGCCGAGCCGGCTCGCCGCGGACACGAGCTCGGAGACCGCGCGGCGGGCGGACACGATGTCGGCGGGCGCGCCGTCGAGCAGCTCCGGCATCGCGATGCGGGGCGCATCGCGCAGACCGACGAGCTGACCGATGGCCCAGTAGAGCGAGAACCCGTGCTCACGCCGCAGGTGGATCGCGCGCACGTAGCCGTTGAGGCGGTCGCGCTCGCGGCCGAGTTCTTCGACGAGCGCCGCCCACCCGCGCGGCTCCCGCCGCACCGCGAGATCGAGCGGACGCCGCAGCTGCTCGAGCACCGCCTTGCTGCCGCTCTTGCTCGAGTGCAGTTCGAGGCAGAACGCGCCGAGCCCGACGCTGTCGAGGCGGCGCTGCACGACCTCGAGCGCGGCCCGCTTCTCGGCGACGAACAGCACGCGCTTCTCATTGGCGAGCGCCTGACTGATCAGGTTGGTGATCGTCTGCGACTTGCCCGTGCCGGGCGGCCCCTCGAGCACGAACGTGCGCCCGGCCGCGCCCGCGACGACCGCGGCGAGCTGCGAGCTGTCCGCGTCCTTGGGGCAATAGACCGTCGCCGGATCGAGGTCGTCGAGCTCGTCGCGCGGCGTCTCCGGCACCTCCTGCGCGAGCGCGCCGCCCGGATTCTCGACGAGGTGCTGCAGAACGGGGCTTCTGAGCAGGCCGTCGCGGTCCGACAGGTCGAGCCACATCAGGTACTTCGTGAACGAGAAGAACCCGATCTGGGCCGTGAGCTCGACCTCCCACCGCGGCATGCCGAGCGCGACGCCGCGGAACGCGTCCAGCACGGCTTCGACATCGACACCGTCGTCGGTCTCCGGCACGTCGTCGAGTCGGACCTCGAGCTGGAAGTCGCGTTCGAGCAGCTGCAGCAGCGTGCGATTGATGCGCGGTTCGGCGTCATCGAGCGTCAGCCGGAAGCCCTCCTGCACCGACGTCCGTTCGATGAGGAGCGGCAGCAGGAGCAGCGGCGCGCGTCGTTCTTTCGTCGACTCCGGCGTCTCGAACCAGCGCAGGAACCCGACCGCGAGATACAGCGTGTTGGCGCCGCTCTCCTCGAGCGTCGTGCGCGCGTGGCGGAAGATCTCGACGAGCCGCGCGTCGAGATCATCGGGCTCGTGCTCGGCGCGCAGCCGACCGCCGGCGAGCTCGCCCGCGAGGAACTCGGCGCGCACGTCGACGCCCGTGCGCTGCTCGCTGAGCTGCAGATCGCGCGGATCGTCGTCCTGCCCGAGGTCGGGACGGGGGTGGATCCGCAGTCGCCCGCGCGTGTGCATGCGGTGATCGAGCGCCTGCAGGTCGTGATCGCACAGCCGGATCGTCTTCCGCGTCTCGCGGAAGTTGAGCAGCCGGTTGAACATCGTCAGATCGAGCAGCCGGCTCTTCCAATGCTCGAGCCGGTCCTTCGGCCCGCGGTCGACGGCCGGCGCGGACTCGGGTTCCGGGTCACGCGCCGGCACCGCGGCGCGCCGTGCCGCACCCGCCTCGCCGACCCCACGTTCGAGGGTCGGCGCGACGAACGGTTCCCCGGCGCGGTACGCACTCACCCGCGGCGGCAGCGGCGCGATCCCGTGGCGCCGCGCGGCCGCGACGTCGATCGCCACGACGAACGCTTCGTCGTCGTCGAGGTGCGCGCGCGCCGCGCGTTCCGCGTTCTCGAACGTCGCGGGCCCCGACGCACAGACCAGCGTGGCTTCGCTGACGAACAGCCCGCGCGCGTCCGTGAACTTGCGCAGCTCGACCGCTGGACCGAACGTGATGTCCGACGTCGTGTCCGCGTGCGAGAACACGCCGACGAACGCGTGCGCCTTCTGCAGGACGAGCACGGGATGCAGCCCGACGTGCTCCAGCAGACCCGCGAAGAGCAACGCGAGATCGAGGCACGTCCCGAGCCGGTCGCCGAGGACCTGCTCCGGCGGCCGCACCTTCTGACCGATGCGTTCGAAGCTCGGCGGCGCGCTCACGTATTGAATCTGCTGCTCGACGAGGGCCGCGTGCACCGCGGCCAGCACGTGCCGCACCCGCTCAGGGTCGCCGCTCTGGTAGCCGTCGAGGGCCGATCGCCCGGTGCGCTTCTCGAGCTCGTGCGCGACGAGCTGCAGCAGCGGCGCGAGGCTCGGGTGATTGGGTTGTGCGAACGCCGCGAGGAGCGCGGGCAGCACCGTGAGCCCGGGCCATTCGTTGTAGGCGAGGACCTCGATCGGCGCCGTCGCGGCCGCCAGCTCCGGTTGCGTCGCGGTCGAATCCTCGGCCGAGCGCACCGTCGCGCGCAACTCGCCGCGCACGCGTTCGAGCAGGTTCGCGAGCTGGTCGAGCTCGAGCACCGGGTCGGGCCGCTCGAGCTCCACCGCCTCGCCAGGCGGCACCTCCGCGACGCGCCACTCGAGCGGGCGCGCGAACGCCGGCACGAGGTCTACCGTCACGACGAGATCCGTGACCGCTTCGTCGCCGCCGTTCCGCAGGCGCACCGCCCGCAGCCACGGCACCGCGCTCTGCTGCATCGCGTAGCAGAGCCGCGGTTCGCTGACGAGTTCGATGGCCAGCCCGGCTGGGCGCTCGTCGGATGGGATCACAGGCTGTGTCACGGGTTGAACGTGATGACCTCGCCGACCTCGGTCGCGCGGTCGCGGCACAGCTCGCGCGCGCCGACGATCGCCGTGAGCGGACGCCCGAGCAGACTCTTGATGCGGACCTCTTTGAGCGCCATCCGGTCCCACTCCATCGCGACCTCGAAGCCGCCGCGCGCGCGCAACCCGCGCGCCTTGCCCGTCCCCCACGACAGCGGCAGCGCCGGCAGCAGCACGAGTTCACTGCCGTGGCTCTGCAGCAGCATCTCGACGACGGCCGCAGCACCGCCGAAGTTGCCGTCGATCTGGAACGGCGGGTGGTTGTCGAACAGGTTCGGCAGCGTCGACTTGCCCAGCAGCTGCTGATGGTGCTGCCAGGCCGTCTGGCCGTCCCACAGGCGCGCGAAGAAGTTGACGATCCACGCGCGACTCCAGCCGGTGTGGCCACCGCCGTTTCTGAGTCGATGCTCCAGACTCTTCTTCGCCGCCGCTGCCAGGTCGGGCGTGCGGTTCGGCCCGATGGTCGTGCCCGGGTGCAGCAGATACAGGTGGCTCATGTGACGATGCCCGGGCTCGGGCTCGCCGAACTCCTCGTTCCACTCGAGCAGCCGCCCGTCGCTGCCGATCTGTGGTCCCTGCAGTCGCGCCCGCGCTGCGGCCACGGCCTGCGTGAACTCGTCGTCGATCGCGAGTTCCTGCGCGACCTCGGCGACGTTGTCGAACAGCTCCGCGATGATCTGCTGGTCCATCGCCGGCCCCATCGTCACATGCGCGACCGTGCCGGCCGCGGTCTCGAACGAGTTCTCCGGCGACATCGACGGCCCGCTGACGAGCTTGCCGGTCTTCGGATGCTCGACGAGATAGTCGAGGAAGAACTCGGCCGCGCCGCGCAGCACCGGCCACGCGCGTCCACGCAAGAACTCGCGATCACCCGTGAAGCGCCAGTGCTCGACGAAATGCGCGGTGCACCACGCGCCGCCCACCGGCCACATCCCCCACCGCGTGCTGCCGATCGGCGACGTGAACGCCCACGCATCGCTCGTGTGATGCGCCACCCAGCCGTCGCAGCCGTAGAGCTCCTTCGCCGTGCGTCGGCCGTTCGGCACGAGGGCCTCGACGAACGCGAAGAACGGCAGGTGACACTCCGAGAGGTTGCCCACCTCGGCGAGCCAGTAGTTCATCTGCAGGTTGATGTTGATGTGGTAGTCCGCGTTCCACGGCGCGTCGATGTGCTCGTTCCACAGCCCTTGCAGGTTGGCGGGCATCGACAGCGGCCGCGAGCTCGCCATCAGCAGGTAGCGGCCGAACTGCAGGTAGGTCGCGTTGAGGTCGGGATCGGTCGAACCGTTCTGCACGCGTTCGAGCCGGACGTCGGTCGGCAGACCACGGTACGCGGGCGTGCCGAGCTCGACGTCGACCCGATCGAACAGCTCGCGGTGCTCGATCACGTGCAGCTGCCGCATCGCCTCGACCTCGCGGCCGGCAAGCGCGTCGAGCTCGAGCCTGGCGTTGCCCAACGCCTCCTCGGGTTCGAGATCCTCGACGAGACCGATGCCGCTGCCGAAGCTCGTCGCGGCCGTGAGCGCGAGCGTCGCGCGCCCCGTGCCGCGCACGACGAGCCGCATCGAACCGCCGTCCTCGCCGGCGCGCAGCACGTCACCGTGGAGCACGTGCAACCACGCGATGAACTTCGTGCCCTCGTGCCGCTCGCCGCGATCGGCCTGCCCCGTCAACGTGAGCGTGCGGTCATCGGCGAGCCGCAGCCGCGCGTTCTCGGCGCGCTCGAGCCGCACCTCGAACGTGAACTCCGTTTCGCGGTCGGCCTTGAGGTCGACGATCAGCGCCTGCTCGGCCGCGCTGCAGAACACCTCGCGCCGGAACATCGTGTCGCCGGCGCGATACGTCGAGCGGGCGATGCCGTCGCGCAGGTCGAGCTCGCGCACGTAGTCCGCGGGCTCGTCGTGACCGCCGCCGACCATGTCGATCCGCAGTTCGCCGAGCGTCTGGTGACTGCGGACCCAGCGCTCCGACATGAACTCGTTCTGCACGAGCTTCTCGGCGGCAGCGTAGTCGCCGGCGAACAGCAGGCGGCGGGCCTCGGCGAGGTGCTGGCTCGCACCGGCCCGATCCCGCCCGACCGGACTCCCGGCCCAGAGCGAGTCCTCGTTGAGCTGGATCCGCTCGCTCGCGGCGCCCCCGAACACCATCGCACCGAGCCGCCCGTTGCCGACCGGCAGCGCTTCGTTCCAGGTCGCCGCCGGCTGCTTGTACCAGAGCCAGCGAGGCGGCTGGGCCACGACCGCCGGGGCGAGCACCAGCAGCACAAGAACGAACGCGCGCATCGATCGAGATCCTCGGCCAGGTCCCAACATGGGTGGTACGGGGAGACTGCGCCGAGAGCTCCGCCTGTCCGAGGCCGAGTTCACGATCCGGTCCGCCAGTAGGCGCACCTTTGGTTGACGCACTCTCCCGACGGGCTGACCATACGCCTTGCGCAATCCAGGGGAAACGCGAGATGACGCCCACACCGAGCCGCCGAGCCGCCGCGACCACCGAGACCGCGACCGCTTCGGCCCCGACGATGGAGCCGATCGCTCCTGACTACCGCAACGTGCGAGGCGTGGATTTCATCCCCTCGTATCGCGACGTGACCTCGCTGCTGGCCATCTCCACGTCTCACCCCGCATTCCACGACGTCGCTTCCGGCGCGGCCGGATGGGCTGGCTACGACACGGCACCCCGGTCCCGCGAACGCCTCGACATCGATGCGCAGCTGGCGCGGATCCACGACGTCGGCTTCAACACGGTGCGCGTGTGGCTCTCGTTCCACTACTACTCGTTCGCCCCCGAGAAGATGGTCGCGAAGTTCCAGGACTTCCTGCGACTCTGCCAGACGCGAGGCCTGCACGTCATTCCGGTCGTCTGGGACGCCGACTTTCACGAGCCGGACGCTTCGAGCCTGCCGGGTCCGGGCTACGAGAACTACCAGAAGTGGATCATGTCGCCCGGCAACACGGAGATCGCCCGGCGCAACGGCCACCTCGGAGCGATCCACGAGCGGTTCGTGACCGACATGCTCACGGCCGCGGCGCCGTTCATGCCCCCGAAGGCCTCCCCCCGGTTCGCGACCCGGACGCTGCTGATCTGGGACGTGATGAACGAACCGGTCTTCGACCCGTCGCAGCCGGATCAGCACACCTGGATCGCCGAGACCCTGACGTTGATCAAGGACACGGCCATCGACGCGGTCACGGCCGTCACGCCGCCGGTCTGGGCCCACGACAATCCGCTGCACTCCGCGCTCGCCGCCGACGACAACCTCGACGTGCTCGGGTTCAACTTCTACGGCTTCGGCCCCCGCGACATCGAAGGCAAGTGCGACAACGCGTCGTCCCTGCTCGAGGACTCCGAGCCGTTCAAACCCATCCTCGTCATGGAGGCCGGACTGCTCGGCAGCGGGCAGCACTACCCCGAAGCGATCGACCTGCTCTCCCGAGTGCCGTCCTCGGCGACCGGCAACCCGAACGGCCCCGGAGTCGGCTTCTGCCTCTTCTCCGCGAACGTCGGTCAGCAAGCCCACCCGATCAGGAACCCGAGGACGGGCGAGGTGCAGAACATCAACTTCGTGGTCTCGGAGCTCGGGGACGGCCTGTTCTACGGGCCCCGGTTCGACACGGCGGATCCCGTCACGGGCGCGCGGACGATCTACCTCCGTGACTACGGCCCACGCGGATCGACGACCAGCCAGCCGACGCTCGCCGCGATCGCCGCGCTGGCCTCGTCGCAGACCGGCGCGACCTGGACCCCGATCCACTCGTACGCGTCGATGCCGATCCACTCCCCGCTGTTTCCGGGCTACGAGGAACCGGTCTACCTGCCCGATGGCACGAATCGCGCCGTGTGCACCGAGATGATCGCGCAAGCGGCCGCCGTCGCGCCGGGCTGCAGCGTGTCCGAGCAGAACCGCCTGCTGCTGTCACACGAGCTGCGAGTCGCGAAACAGATGGCCGTGTGGTCGTTCTTCGCCGATCTGTCGTACCGGCTCTCGGCCTCCGACCATCTGCTCGCGACCAGCCCGGCCGGCGCGCCGCAAGACCCCTACGCGATGCTCGCGAGCATGACGAAGCGCGCCGAGATCATCGAGACCATCGCGGATGGCAATCCGACGTGGTGGACCGACTCCCAGCTCCTCGGCGCCTATTCGTCCCTGTTCGGCGACGTCCACCACTATTGGACCGCCGGCGGCTACGACACCTGGTACGCCGGCCCCTGAACGCGCTCGGGAGCCGGGACGAACCGCGGACTCCGGTTCACCGTAAATGCATTATGTTGCATCTTCCTAAGCCGGCCCGATGCACCATCATGCTTGCGCTCGAAGCCGGTGCCGGTACAACGGTCGGCCCGCCGCGGCGCCGTTCCGGCGCCCGCCATCCGCCTCCATCGCGACGCGCCGACCCCGAGCGATCGGGTCCGCGCGACCGCATCGGCCCCGAGCCCCTGGCCATGACCGACTTCAACCGCCACCCCGACTCCTACCATCACTGGCAGCTCACGATCGACGGCGACGTGGCGCACCTGCGCATGAACGTCGACCCCGATCACGCGTTCAAGGACGGCTACGAGCTCAAGCTCAACAGCTACGACCTCGGCGTCGACATGGAGCTCGCCGACGCGATCCAGCGGCTGCGGTTCGAGCACCCACAGGTCAAGGTCGTCGTCGTCGGCAGCGCCCAGGAGCGCGCGTTCTGCGCGGGCGCCAACATCGGGATGCTCGGCGCGAGCTCGCACCCGTTCAAAGTCAACTTCTGCAAGTACACCAACGAGACCCGGCTGTCGCTCGAGGACGCGAGTGAACACAGCAACCTGAAGTCGATCTGCGCGATCAACGCGGCGTGCGCGGGCGGCGGCTACGAGCTCGCGCTCGCGTGCGACGAGATCCACCTCGTGAACGACAACAACTCGGCGGTCTCGCTGCCCGAGGTGCCGCTGCTCGCGGTGCTGCCCGGCACGGGCGGCCTCACGCGGCTCGTCGACAAGCGCAAGGTGCGCCGCGACCTCGCCGACGTGTTCTGCACGATGGCCGAGGGCGTGCGCGGCAAGCGCGCGCAGAAGTGGGGTCTCGTCGACGAGATCTGGCCGAAGTCGAAGTTCGCCGAGAAGGTCGACGAACGCGCCAAGGAGCTCGCGGCCTCGATGGCCGACAAGCCTCAGGGCGGCATCCAGCTCGAGGCGATCGGGCACGAACGCGAGGGCAACGTCTACACCTACAACCACGTCAAGGTCGTCGTCGATCCCGAGGGGCGACTCGCCACGGTCACCGTGTCCGGCCCCGAGGGCGAGCAGCCGAAGGACGGCAAGGGCTACGAGGCCGCCGGCAGCACTGCTTGGGCGATCCGCGCCTACCGCGAGTTCGATGACGCGCTGCTGCAGCTGCGCTTCGACCACGAGGAGATCGGCCTCATCGTCCTCCAGACGCGCGGCGACCGCGACGCGCTGCTGCAGGTCGAGAACGACCTGTGGGCCGACAAGGACCACTGGCTCTGCAACGAGATCCTCGCGCTGCAGGCGCGCGTGCTGCGCCGCTTCGACCTCAACGCGCGGTCGATGTACGCGCTCGTCGACAAGGAGAGCAACTGCGCTGGCGCGTTCTTCGAGCTGACGATCGCGTGCGATCGCGTCTACGCGCTCGAGGACGACGCCGTCAAGATGAGCATCGGCGTGCTGAGCAACGGCGCACTCCCGATGAGCCACGGCATGACGCGCCTGCACAACCGCTTCCTCAAGGACCCCGAGCACGCCAGCAAGCTCGCATCCGAGCCGCAGACGCTCGACGTCTACGACGCCGACGAGCATGGTCTCGTGACGTTCCTGCTCGACGACCTCGACTGGGACGACGAGGTCCGCATCGCGCTCGAAGAACGCGTGTCGATGTCGCCCGACGCCCTGACGGGCATGGAGGCATCGCTGCGCTTCGGCGGGGCGGAGAACTGCGACAGCAAGATCTTCGGCCGCCTCAGCGCGTGGCAGAACTGGATCTTCACGCGCCCCAACGCCACCGGCGAAGAGGGTGCCCTGACGCGCTACGGCGCGCCCGAGACCGCCAAATTCGATTGGCGGCGCACCTAAGGACCACCGACCGACGAATACGAGACCGGAGACAACCATGAGCACCGTCGACCTCGAAGCGAAGATCCCCAACAACGTCGGACTGCGCGACAACAAGCGCCTGATGCGCGCGCTGGAGAAGTGGCAGCCGGCCTTCATCGACTGGTGGAAGGAACTCGGCCCGAGCGACTTCAACCAGAACGACATCTACCTGCGCACGGCGGTCGGCGTCGGCCAGGGCGGGTGGGCGCACTTCGACTACGTGAAGATGCCCGACTACCGCTGGGGCATCTTCCTCGCGGACTCGCCCGAGGACCGCAAGATCCACTTCGGCGACAACATGGGCGCGCCGGTCTGGAACGAGGTGCCCGGCGAATTCCGCAACCGCCTGCGGCGGCTCATCGTCACGCAGGGCGACACCGAGCCCGCGTCCGTCGAGCAGCAGCGCATGCTCGGCCACACCGCGCCGTCCCTGCACGACATGCGGTCGCTGTTCCAGGTCAACGTCGAGGAGGGCCGGCACCTCTGGGCGATGGTCTACCTGCTGCACACGCACTTCGGCGCGGACGGCCGCGAGGAAGCCGAGGCGATGCTCGACCGCCACAGCGGCGACGAGGACAACCCGCGCATCCTCGAGGCGTTCAACTACCCGATCGACAACTGGGTCGACTTCTTCTGCTTCACGACCTTCACGGATCGCGACGGCAAGTACCAGCTCGCGTCGCTGGCCGAGTCGAGCTTCGACCCGCTCGCGCGCACGACGCAGTTCATGCTCACCGAGGAGGCGTATCACATGCAGACCGGCGAGAACGGGGTCGGCCGCATCGCCCACCGCTCGGCCGAGATCATGAAGGAAGGACGCGACCCGGCCGCGGAAGGCGCGATCCCGCTCACGATGCTGCAGCGCTACATCAACCACTGGTTCTCGGCGTCGATGGACCTGTTCGGCAGCGAGGACAGCAGCAACGCGGCCGAGTCGTTCGCGGGCGGCCTCAAGGGCCGCTACCGCGAAGGCGATGGGATCTACAAGGACCCGAAGGCGCTCGAGCAGTTCTACAAGCTCGAGGTGCCGAACGAGGACGGCCAGGTCACCGAGAAGGAGATCCCGTTGCGTCGCGCCATGAACGCCGTGCTGCTCGACGCCTACATCGCCGACTGCTCGCGCATCGTCGCGCGCTGGAACCGCGACCTGCAGAAGCAGGAATGCGAGTTCCAGTTCAAGCTGCCGGATCACAAGTTCAACCGGCACCAGGGGGTCTACGCAGGCTTCCGCTTCGACACCTTGGGCGCCGTCATCGACGAGGCGACGTGGACGCACCAGCACAACGACTGGCTGCCGACGCAGGCGGATCGCGACTACGTCAAGTCGTGCATGAAGCCCGTCCACGAGCCCGGCAAGTTCGCGAACTACATCGCGCCGCCGAGCAAGGGCCCGAACGACACGCCGGTCGACTTCGAGTACGTGAAGTTCCACTAGAGTCCGGGCCACCACCACGAAAGCCGAGAGCGACCGAATGACCAATCGACTCTGCTACGTCTGCGAAGGCGGCGACTGCACCGAGAGGGGCAGCGGTGACCTCCACGACAAGCTCAAGGACCTCGTCGCCGAGTTCGACCCGGGCGAGGAGAAGATCAAGATCCGGCGCTACCCGTGCTTCGGCGCGTGCGAGCAGGGGATCAACGTGACGCTCTACCCGGACAAGGTCTTCTACAGCGAGGTCACCGAAGCCGACCTCCCCGCGATCGCCGCCCACATCAAGGGCGACGGCGAACCGGTGGCGAAGCTGACCGGCAAGTGCGAGCCCGACGTCGAGCAGATCATCTGGGACATGCTCGACAGTCCGTACTAGGAGGCGCCGTCGGGTGACTGCACGGGCGGCCTACCGCCCGCCGCTCGCGCCCGCGCCGCCCTCTTCGACCGAGGTCTCGGCCTCCGGCTCTTCGCGCAGCGGCCGCACGTCGAGCGCGTACATCCCGCGACCATGGGTCGCGATCACGAGCACGTCGTCGCGCGGGTGCACGACCATGTCGTGCACGTAGGTCGTCGGCAGGTTGCCGCCGAGCACGTTCCAGGTGCGGCCCGTGTCCGTGCTGACGTAGGCGCCGAGGTCGGTGCCCACGTAGAGGATCGACGGATCCTGCGGGTCCTCGCGCACGACGTTGATCGGCGCACCCGGGATGCCGGCGGCGATGTCCTGCCAGGTGTCACCGTGATCCGTCGATCGCCAGAGGTAGGGCGTGAAGTCGTCGTTGCGCTTGCCGTTCTGCGCGACGTAGATCGTGCCGCTCGCGAACCGTGACGCCTCGACGCGCGAGATCCAGCGGCGCTCCGCGAGACCCGCGGTGATCTCCGTCCAGTTGCCGCCGCTGTCCATCGTGCGCCACAGCCGGCCGTCGTCGGTGCCGACGTAGAGCACGCCGAACGTCTGGTGCGACTCGGCGATCGAAAAGATCGTCTGGTACGGGATGTCGCCGAGCTGGTTCGGATCCGCGTAACTCAGGTCCGGGCTGATGCACGTCCAGTGGTCGCCCTGATCGAGCGTCCGGAACAGCTTGTTCATCCCGTGGTAGACGATGCGCGGGTTGTGCGGCGAGACGAGGAACGGCGCGAGCCACTGGCCGCGCAGTTCGGGCTCGCCCTTGCCCGGCTGCGGCTTGATCCGCGCGCGCTTGCCGGTCGCGAGCTCCGTGCGGTTGATGCTGCCGTAGAAGCCCTCGCTGTAGAGCATCGTCTGCGTCGCATCGACCGCGTGGATCGACGCCTCGCCGCCGGGGCAGCCCTGCCAGTCCCGCCCCGTGATGCGCTTGCGGTTGCGCGAGATCACGACCGTGCCGCGCCGGCTGCCGTGATCCTGGATCGAACCGTAGACGTGGAACGGCTCCGCCATGTCGACGCCGACGTTGTAGAACTGCACGGCCGGCAGCGTCTCGTACGAGGTGCGCCAGTTCTTGCCGCCGTCCCACGACATCGCGATGCCGCCGTCGTTGCCGTTCACCAGGTAGTCCGGCTGCTCGGGATCGATCCACAGCGCGTGGTGATCGCCGTGCATGCCGCGCAGGCGTTGCCAGCTCTCCCCGCCGTCGTGCGACACGCTGAGCCCGAGCCCCATCATGTAGACGGTGTCGGGGTCGACCGGGTGCGCGCGCACCTGACCGAACACCCAGCCATACGTGCTGCAGGCCCCGCGCATGAAGCGGTCGGACTTGCTCGTCTTGCGCCACGACTTGCCGCCGTCGTCCGAGCGGTAGATCTGCGCGCCCTCGATCGAACGCAGCTTGGCGCGGCCGTAGGAGTCCTCTTCGTCGGCCGGCGGCGCCTCGCCCGCGAGCTCGTAGTTGTCGATGAACGCATAGACCGTGTCGGGATGCGCCGTGCACAGGTCGATGCCGATGCGGCCGCGGTGCTCGGCCGCGGGCAGCCCGTCGTGCATCGGCTGCCAGCTCACGCCGCCGTCGGTGGTCTTGTAGATGCCGCCGCCGTCGTAGCCGTCCTCCTGGCGCGGGTCGTTCCAGCGCTTGCGGATGCGCTGCCACGTCGCCGCGTAGACGACCGCGGGATCGCGCGGGTCCATCACGAGATCGATCGCGCCGGTGCGCTCGTCGATGAACAGGACGCGCTGCCACGTCTTGCCGCCGTTGGTCGTCTTGTAGACCCCGCGTTCTTCGTTGTCGGTCCACTCGTGACCCGACGCCGCGACCCAGACCGTGTCGCCGTCGGTCGGATCGACGACGATGCGCGCGATCGTGTGCGTCGCGGCGAGACCGAGGTGCTGCCACGTCGCGCCCGCGTCCTGCGAACGGTAGACGCCGCACCCGGCCATCGAGCTGCGGAAGATGTTGGCCTCGCCCGTGCCGACCCAGATCGTGTCCGGATCCGACGGGTCGATCGTGACGTCACCGATCGACGCCGTTGCTTCGTGATCGAAGATCGGCTCCCAGGTCGTGCCCTCGTTGACCGTCTTCCACACGCCGCCGCTCGCCGTCGCCGCGTAGAGCACGGGGCTGCGGCCGCGCGGCAGCGGCGACGCGATGTCGGTGATCCGACCGCTCACGTTGTCGGGGCCGAGGAAGTGCCACCGCAGCTTCTGGTGCGGCGACGCCGCGACCATCGCGCGATGGTCCTCGAACCAGCGCATCCGCCGCGCGGGCGAGGTCGCGCCGGTCGCGTCCTCGGAACCGCGCAGCCGCGCGAGCTCCGCGCGGAGCTCGTCGAGCTCGCGCTCGAGCTGCTCGACGCGTTCGCGGGCGGACTGGGCCAGGACGGGCGCCGCGCTGCACGAGAATGCGGCCGCAGCGAAAAGAACGAACGAGGTGCGAGGCAATGACACGGTGGGCGTTCCGGCGGACTGGGCTCGGGGTCCCGAGCCCGAACGGGAGTTTGCGTCAGCGACTGAGGACCGTCCAGGTGCCGCGCGTCGCGACCCCGATACTCGTGAGTGCAGGATTCTGTCGACCGCAACGACGGTTCGCGGTCGCGCCGGCGGTTCGGAGAATCGGGTCCCCGGCACTCGGGAATCGGAAAAGACGGCGGCAGCTTGGCGGAAAATACGCGTGCACTTGCGGTCGTCCTGACGATTCCTGCAACAGCGCGGCTCGCCCGCCGATGTTCCGGCGGCTGGCGGAAGTCGCAGAAAGATACGACCTCACCGGTAGCCTCACGAACCGACCACTCTAGTAACGATCCAGGGGAGATCGTCGAGCCTCGCTCGGCGACCACTTGCCACGCCATGTCCAGCTCTCGTCACCACCGCGTTGTCGGCCTGATGGTCGATTTCGCCTGCATCGCCACGGCCTTGTTACTGGCCGGCGTATGGCAGGGCCGCGCTGGCGCAACGCGAACCGACACCGCGTTCGAAGCGATCGCGCACCTGCTGTTGTTCCTGACGGTCTGGCTGCTCGTCGCACCGCGCCTCGGCGCCAACCCGCTGAGCGCCGGGCAGAACCTGAAGGGCACGCTGCGCACGCTCGTCGAGGCCTGGACCCTGACCTGGGGTGTCGCGGGCCTCGTGACCGTCACGGTGCTGCAGCACCCGCACCTCTCGATCTGGCTCGCGCTCGGCTACGGCCTCGGCCTGCTGACGCTCGTTCGCCTGGGGCTGATGCGGACACCACTCGTCGCCGGCAGCGGCCGCCGCCGCGCGGTCCTCGTCGGCGCTTCGAGTAGCTCCCGGTCCCTCTCGCGCGGTCGACCCGCGCGCGGCGAGGTGGATTTCGTCGGCTTCGTCCCGTTCGACGGGGAAGACGCCACCCAGCTGCCGCACCTGCGACAGCTCGGCACGTTCGATCGACTCGCACCGGCACTCGCGGAGAACGAGTGCGACCTCGCCGTCGTCTGCCCGACCGACCACACCGTGATCGGCGACGTCCACCGCGTGTTCGACATGTGCGACGAGGCCGGCATCGGCATTCACTACTTCCCGCCGTTCCTCGAGCTCGAGAACCTGCGGGTCGGCGTCACGGCGACCGAGGACCGCCTCGGCGATGCGCGTCAGGGCCTCGTCGTCGAGTCGGCGCCCAACCGCCCGCTCGCGGAGCTCCTGAAGCGCGGCGTCGACCTCGCGGGCGCCGCCGCCGGCATCATCGCGCTGCTGCCGGCGTTCGTCGCGTGCGCGCTCGCGGTCAAGCTCACGAGTCGCGGGCCGATCTTCTTCCGCCAGGAACGGGTCGGCAAGGGCGGCGAAACGTTCGGCTGCCTGAAGTTCCGCACCATGGCGGTCGGCGCGCAGGCCCAGCAGGAGAAGCTGCGCAGCGCCAGCATCCAGGACGGCCCCGCGCTCAAGATCCCCAACGACCCGCGCATCACGCCGGTCGGTCGCTTCCTCCGCAAGTTCAGCCTCGACGAACTGCCGCAGCTGCTCAACGTGGTGATCGGCGACATGAGCCTGGTCGGACCGCGTCCGCCGATGCCGAGTGAAGTCGTGAGCTACACCTGGTGGCAGCGCCGCCGCATCTCGGTCAAGCCCGGCCTCACGTGCGTGTGGCAGGTCTGGGGCCGCAACAAGGTGTCGTTCAAGCGCTGGGTCGAGATGGACCTGTACTACATCGACAACTGGTCGCTCTGGATGGACGTCAAGCTCATCGCGCACACGGTGCGCGTCGTCCTCCGCGGCACGGGCATGTAGCGCCGGTTGTTCCGGCGGTCGACCGTCGCCGCTACCGCACGCGGCGCAGGAGCACGCGCAGCAGCAGGCCGACGTGGCCGAGGATCGTCCGCACGATTCGCATCTTCGACGCGCCGAACTGCCGGACGCCGAGCGTGCACGGGTGTTCGACGACGACGCCGCCGCGACGCAGGACACGCACGAGCAACTCGGCGGTGCCGAGGAAGCCGGGCTCCGTGAGCGGCAGGTCGACGACCGCATCGCGCCGGTAGACGCGGAAGCAGCTCGTCCACGTCCGGATGTCCGACCAGAGCAGGACGCGGTAGCACCCCGACAACGTGCGTGACAGCAGCAGCCGCCAGCCCGGCACGCCGTCCACGCCGCCCGCGCGGTGATAGGGCGACGCCGTCACCACGTCGGCCGCGTGCTCACGCAGGAGCCGCAACATCGCGGCGAGCTCGAGCGGGTCATAGGACAGATCGCCGTCGATCGACGCGCAGAGCGGCGCGTCGGTGGCGGCGATGCCGGTGCGAATCGCCGCCGAGAGGCCACGGTTCTGCGGATGCTGCACGCAGTGCACGTTCGCCCGGTCGCCGAACAGACGCTGCAGTTCGTTCCAGGTGTCGTCTTCGCTACCGTCGTCGACGAGCACGAACTCGACGTCCGCGAGACCCTGATCCCCCAGACCCTGATCCCCGAGACCCTGATCCCCGAGACCCGGATCCGCGAGCTCGGCGCCCAACCGCTCGAGCACGGGCAGCAGTGCGGCCAACCCGGCCGCTTCGTCCTTGAGCGGCACGATCACGGCCAGGCGTTCGCGCGCGGTGCTCACCGGCAGGCCCGCTCGACCTCGCGGATCGACTTCGGCGCGGCGGTCGTCAGAACGTCGGGGCCGTTCTTCGTGACGAGTACGTCGTCCTCGATCCGAATGCCGATCCCGCGCAGCTCGCGCGGCACCGCGGAGTCGCGCGGCGCGAAGTACAGCCCGGGCTCGACCGTGAGCACGCTGCCCGCAGGGAGCGGCGCGGCCTTGCCGTCGCCCCGCTCGTAGGCGCCGACGTCGTGCACGTCGCGACCGAGCCAATGGCTCGTGCCGTGCATGTAGTACGGTCGGAACGCCCCGTTCTTGATCAGCCGCGCCGGCTCACCGCGCAGCACGCCGAGCTTCACGAGGCCACGCGTCAGCGACCGCACGCACGCCGCGTGCGCCGCGTTCCAGGCCGCGCCGACCTTGCACGCGCGGATGCCGGCCTGTTGGGCCCGCAGCACGACGTCGTAGACCGCGGCCTGCGCGTCGCTGAACTCGCCCGAGACCGGGAACGTGCGCGTCACATCGGCGGTCAACCCGTCGATCTCCGCCCCGGCATCGATGAGCAGGAGGTCGCCGCGCTTCAGCTTGCGGTCGTTCTCGTGGTAGTGCAGCACGCACGCGTTGGGGCCGCTCGCGACGATCGACGGGTAGCCGTTGCGCGGACTGCCCGCGCGCCGGAACTCGGCCTCGAGCGCCGTCTGCACCTCGTACTCGAAGAGCCCGGGGCGGGCCGCCGCCATCGCGGCCGTGTGTCCCGCCGCGGTCGCGGCTGCGGCCCGCCGCAGCGCCGCCAGCTCCGCGGCATCCTTCTGCAGGCGCTGCGCCGCGAGCGCCGGGGTCGGATCGACGATGGTCGGGTGCGCGGGCGGCTGCCGGCGCCGGCGTTCGAGCGCGAGCCGCCGGAACGCATCGAACAGCAGATCGTCGAACTCTGCGTCCGCCGTGAGACGGCAGAACAACCGGTCGTGCGCACCGACGAGCTCCGGGAGACGTTGCCGCAGTTCGCCGATCGGGTGCGCCTCGTCGACGCCGAACGCGCGCACGGCACCCGCCGTGCCGTAGCGCTTGCCGTCCCAGACCTCGCGCGCCTTGTCGCGCGGCCGCACGAACAGCACCGCGTGGTGCCTTTTACCGGTGCGCCATGCCGCGAGCACGGCGTCCGGCTCCGGAAAGCCGGTCAGGTGGTGAAAGTCGCTGCCGGGCCGGAACTCGTAGGTCACATCGCCATTGCGCGAACGTTCCTTCGCGGTCGGCACCAGCAGCAGTCCATCGCCGAGGCGGTCGAGCAATTGCTGCCGCCGTCGGCGATGCAGCGCGGGATCGAGGACGGTGTCGCGGCTCACAAGCGTGAGCCTAGCCGGTTGTCTGCACTTAGTTGAACGGCACCTCGACGAAGACGTCGGGGGTGTCCCAGCTCAGCGGCACGTCGACGACCACCGGGGTGAAGCCGATCGCGTCGATCTCGAGCGTGATCCACACCTCGTCCTCGTCGAGTGCGGGGCTCAGGATCGCGCGGCCCGAGGTGTCCTCGAGCAGCCCGACCTCCGCGTCCGCGATGAGGAACTCGTCGAGGAACACGCGGCCGTTCACATCCGTCAGATACCAATCGACGTAGGGGCTCATGCAGAGGCAGCCCGACCACTCGTTGTCGGCCTCGACGATGCGCACGGACACGCCCTCCCACACGAAGTTCGTGGCCGGATCGTAGACCTCGACCTCGATCGACACCGGGCGCGACGTCTGCGCGACGGGCGCGCCGCGGTTCGGGCCGCGGCTGCGCGTACAGCCGGCGAGAGTCAGCGCGGGCACGGCGAGGGACAGCAGCAACAGGGCGAGTCGGGTGTTCATGGTCTTGCTCCGGGTCAGGGGAGTTCCCGGTCCTCAGCGCAGAACGGCAACGAGCGTGCCGCGGTCGTTCTGCCATTGATGCTGATTTTTAAAGGACTTCGGACATTCGAAGTGTCCTGCTGGCAGGTCACTCGGACCACTCAATGTCTTGGAGTCAGAACCGCGGCTGCCCTAAGTTGAGGCAGTCCCTGCCAACACCCGGCATCCGGGAGGAACTCCACTTGGCGATCGAACTGACCGCTCCGACCTGGCACTACGTGCCCGAAGATTTCGACGCCGGCGCGCTGCCGGCGATCGAACCGCTGCTGGCCGAGCTGCAGCAACGCCCGCTCCAGGACAGAGAGGCGCTCGAACGCTGGCTGCGAGACGAGAGCGAACTGCTCGCTCGCATCGGCGCCGAGCAGGCGCGGCGCTACGTCGCGATGACGTGCGACACGAACAGCGAGGCGAAGAAGGCCGCCTACCTGGAGATGGAGCAACAGGTGATGCCGCGCGTGCGCGTGCTCGCCGACGCGCTCGACAAGCACTTCCTCTCGTGCCCAGCGCTCGGTGCGCTCGATCAGCGGAAGTACGAGACCCTGATCCGGCAGCGGCGCACGCAGAGCGAGATCTTCCGCGCGGAGAACACGGAGCTGCAGCAACGCGAGGCCGAGCTGCAGACGCGGCAGCAGGCGATCATGGGCGGCATCACGGTCGAGTTCGATGGTGAGACGCGGACGCTGCAGCAGCTCGCGAGCTACTTCGACAACGCGGACCGGAGCGTGCGCGAGGCGGCGTTCCGCGCGGCGCTCGCCGCGCGCAAGGCGCACTGGGACGAGCTCGAGGACATCTACGACGAGCTGATCGAGCTGCGCACCAAGATCGCGCGCAACGCCGACTTCCAGTCGTACACCCAGTACCGCTTCCAGGAACTCGGCCGCTACGACTACGACGAGCGCACGTGCCGCGCGCTGCACGACGCGATCGCCGAGTGCGTCGCGCCGGCCGTCGCCAAGCTCGATCAACGGCGGGCGGAGCAGCTCGAACTCCCCGCGTTGCGCCCGTGGGATCTCGAGGTCGACCCCGAAGGCCGCCCGCCCCTGCGCCCGTTCTCGACGCAGGACGAGATCATCGAGATCTGCCGCAAGATCTTCGCGGCCGTCGACCCGCGCTTCCGCGACGAATTCGACGTGCTCGTCGAACGCGACATGCTCGATCTGATCAGCCGCCCGGGGAAGGCGCCCGGCGGCTACCAGTACCAGCTCGAGGATGTAAGGCTGCCGTTCATCTTCTGCAACGGCGTCGGCCTGCACCAGGACGTGCAGACGCTGCTGCACGAGGGCGGGCATGCGTTCCACTCGCTGCTCTGCCGCGACCTCGACGTGCTCGCGTTCCGCGACTACTGCATCGAGATCGCCGAGACCGCGAGCATGAGCATGGAGCTGCTCGGGCTCGAGCACCTCGAGGCCGCCTACGACCCGGCCGCCGCGGAACGGGCCTACAAGAAGCACCTCGAGGGCGTGCTGCGCACGCTGCTGTGGATCGCATCGATCGATGCGCTGCAGCACTGGGTCTACGGCAACCCCAACCACTCGCGCGACGAGCGTCGCACGGCGTGGCTCGACATCCGCCGACGCTTCGGCGGCGCGGTCGACTGGACCGGACTCGAGGAGGCGCAGGCGATGCAGTGGATCGCGCAGACGCACCTCTTCAACCACGCGTTCTACTACATCGAGTACGGCATCGCGCAGATCTGCGCGCTGCAGGTGTGGCGCAACTACCGCCAGGATCCGAAGAAAGCGATCGAGAACTACCGGCGGGCACTCGCGCTCGGCGGCACCCGCCCGCTGCCGGAGATCGTCGAGTCGGCGGGCATCCGCTTCGACCTCACGGCGCAGACGCTGCAGGGGCTCGTCGACGATGTGATGGCGCAGATCGGCAGCTGATTCGCAGCCGAACACGCGCTGCCACGGCGATCACGCGGAGCTGGTCCGACTTCGGGACGATCCGGCGAAAGGAGCCTGCGGACCATGGCGCCGGCTCGTCGATAGCCATCGCACGATGCAACGCCGCACCCACTCGACCGGCCTCACGCGGCCCGTGCTGGCAGTCGCCCTGCTCACCGCCGCCGTCACGGCCGCCGGTTGCGCGAAGGCACGCTCCTACGACCGGCTCTACGGCCGCGATCGGCCGGCCGACAGGGCCGAGCTCGCGACGAGCTCGGCGCCTGACCCCGTGGTGCGGGCCGTCATCGACTCGCCCACCGGCAGGACCTACCGCGTGACCGGAGCAGGCGACGTGCGAACGATCGACGCGTTCGAAGAGCACGGCATGGTGGCGACCGGCGGCGACGCCGACGTTCTCGTCGAGCTCGATATCGGCGATCTCAGGCCCTGCGAGCCGAGCGCGATGCGCACCGACCTCGGTTTCGTCCCCGCGTTCGCGATCATCCTGCCCTACACCGTCACGATCCGGCAGGGCGACAACGTCATGGCGCAGAACGTGGACAAGTACACGCGCTTGTTCCGCTTCGACGGGAACGCGGCGTTTCCGACCCGCGAGGCCGCCGTCGACGCGATCCGCGCAGTTCGCGACCTCGCCCAGAACGAACTCGAACAGCTCGCCCGCGGCGAGGCGCTACGGCAGGCGCGCGCGACACTCGCCGACACGGCGAGCCGCGTCGTCCAACGCGGCAACACGGCCGCCGCCCCGACCAGATAACCCGGCGTACGGTACCTGGTTCGAACCGGCATCCGGACTCAGGACCGATCCGACTCGCGATACCACTCGAGCAGCTGATCGACGAGCTTCATCGCCTTGCCCTCGAAGTGGTTGTTGGCGACGACGATGGTCCGCACGGCGCCGGCCCGGATCCGTTCGAGGCGGCGTTCGATCTGCTCGACCTCCGAGCGCGAGTACTCCCAGTCGTAGACCTCGTCGCGGCCCGCGCCCTTCTTGAACCACGCCGTGTTGCGACCGTGCAGGCGGAAGTAGGCCAGGCCGTCCTCGCTCGCGACGCCGGCCACGGGGTGGGACCTGCCGAAGCCGCTCTGCTGGCCCGGGTAGTCGAGATCGAGCACGCCGAGTCCGAGTCCGCGTAGAGCGTTCAGCGCGCTGGCGTCATCGAAGGAGCGATGCCGAACCTCGACGAACACGTTCGTCCGGCCGCCGAAGGCATCCGCGATCCGCGCGAGCAGATCGACGGCGGCCGGCTCGTAGCGCAACTCGTGATTGAACTGCGCGAGCACGCCGAGCATGCGACCGGACTCGAACAGCGGCGCGAAGCCGTCGACGACGTCCTGCACGAACGTCGCGTCGAACTCACGCACGTGCGTGAACTCACGCGGCAGCTTGGCCGTGAAGCGGGTCCCGAGGTCCTCCGTGCGCTTCACCCAGCTCGCACCGTGCCGGGGGTTCGGCGGCCGATAGAACGTGTTGTTGATCTCGATGAGATCGACGCGCTCGGCGACCGCGCGCAGCGTGTCCTTGCAGTTCTTCGGATAAACGATCCCCTGCCAGTCGGGATACGACCAGCCGGCGACGCCGAAGAGGACCTCGCCGGGGCTCTCTTCGGCCGCCTCACCTCGCGGGTCCGCCATCACTCCGATCGGCGCGCGCGATCGTTCTCCTGCATGCGCTCGCCGAGCCGCTTCTCGAAACCGCGCTCGCCGGGCCGGAAGAACGTTCGCCCCTGCAACGCCTCGGGCAGGCAGTCGAACGCGGCGACGCCGGCCTCGGTATCGTGGGCATACACGTAGCCCGCGCCGTGTCCTTGCTCGCGCGCGACCTTGTTCGCGGCGTTGCGCAGGTGCAGCGGCACGGGATGCTGAGCATCGTTGCGCGCGGCCTCGGTCGCCGCCGTGATCGCCTGGATCACGGCGTTGCTCTTCGGCGCGGCCGCGAGGTAGACGGCGGCCTCGGTGAGCGGCAGTCGACCCTCCGGCAGACCGAGGAACTGCAGCGCGTGCAGCGCCGAGACCGCGACCTGCAGCGCCATCGGATCCGCGAGCCCGACGTCCTCGGCGGCCATCGCGACCATGCGGCGCGCGACGTGCACGGGATCCGCGCCCGCTTCGAGCGCGCGCGCGAGCCAGTAGACCACGGCCTGCACGTCCGAGTTGCGCAGGCTCTTGTGGAACGCCGACAGCAGGTCGTAGTGCAGGTCGCCGGCCTTGTCGTGCTGCAGCGCGCGATGCTGGAACGCGTCGACGACCGCGTCGACGCCGATCGCCTCGCAGTCGACACACGTCGCCGCGACGGCCTCGATGCAGCCGAGCGCCCGCCGCGCATCCCCGCCCGACAGCGTGACGAGGCGCCGCAGCGCATCGTCCTCGATCGTCAGGGATCGCACTCCGAGGCCGCGCTCCTCGTCCGTGAGCGCGTTCCGGACGACGCGTTCGATGGCCGCGTCACCGAGTGCCTGCAGCGCGACGACGCGCGCGCGCGACAGCAGCGCACCGTTGACCGAGAACGACGGGTTCTCCGTGGTCGCGCCGACGAGCACGAGGTCACCCTTCTCGACGTGCGGCAGGAACGCATCCTGCTGCGCCTTGTTGAAGCGATGGATCTCGTCGACGAACAGCAGCGTCGCGCGACCGTCCTTCGCCCGCAGTTCGGCGGCCTCCTTGACGACCGCACGCACCTGCGCGACGCCGGCGAGCACGGCCGAGAACGGCCGGAAGTGCAGATCCGCGTGCTGCGCGATCAGACCCGCGAGCGTCGTCTTGCCGACGCCCGGCGGCCCCCACAGGATGAGTGACCCGGCCTTGCCGTTCTCGATCGCCGCGCGCAGCGTGCGGCCCTCACCGATGAGATCGTCCTGCCCGAGATACTCGTCGAGCGTGCGTGGTCGCATCCGTTCGGCCAACGGCGCGCTCGCCGCGGCGCCGCGGGCGTCGTCCTCGGGTCGTTCGAACAAGCTCATCGCCGTCAGAGCTCCCGCTGTCGTCGTGCCTCGAACAGCAGCACACCCGCCGCAACCGCGACGTTGAGGCTCTCGACGGGTTCCTGCAGCGGGATGCGAACCCGGTCGTTCGCCGCGTCGAGCAATGCCGCCGGCACCCCCGCGGCCTCGGCGCCGACGACGAGCGCCGTCGGCTTGCGCAGGTCGATCGCCGTATGCGGCGGGTCGCCCCGACGCGAACCGTCGGCGACGACCAACCGCAGTCGATGTCGGTCGCAGAACGCGAGCACCTCGTCGACCTGCAAGCCGGGTCGCGTCGGCAGCCGCAGGATCGAACCCATCGAACCGCGCACCGCCTTGTCGCGGAACGGGTCGGCCCCGCCTGCGAGGGTGAGCAGACCGCTCGCCCCCGCCGCTTCGGAGGCGCGAACGAGCGACCCGAGGTTGCCGGGGTCGCGCACGCCCGCGGCGACGACGACGAGCGGCGCGAGGTCGCCGCGCAGCAGGGTCTCGTCGGGCCACTCGGGCCGCGCGAGGATCGCCGCGACACCAGGCGGCGTGTCGAGCTGACTCAACTTCGCGAGCACTGCGTCCGAACACTCGTGGACCTGGTCACACGCGGCCGCGAGCCGGGCGCGCAGATCGGCATCGTCGCACTTCGGCCCGACGGCGACCTCACGCAGCACGACGTTCGCCGCCAGCGCCTCCTCGAGCAGTCGCGAGCCTTCCGCGAGCAGCACCGGACCGTCGATCGACCGACCCTGCGCCGCGTCGCGGAACCGCTGCACGATGGGGTTCTTCGTGGATGTGATGTCGGCTGGCATCGTCGAGTTCTGCCAATGGAGCACGGCCGACGCCGCGATGCCATGGCGACGTCGGCAGACCGCCGGCGCGGTCCACCGCACACGCGAATGCCAGGCGGCCGGCGCCGGTTGACACCGGCCGCGGTCGTCGCAAACTGCACCCTCGGCCTCTGCCTCAAAGGCCGCCCGGGCCGCCCACCCGGCACCCCATTCCGACCATGCCAACCCGTCCTGGGCCGACCCGACTCCGGTTGCGACACCGACTCATCGCGGCGACTGCGGTGCTCGGGCTCGCACTGTGGCCAGCATGTTCGCGGGGTGGCGGCGGTGATGGCGGCGGTGGCGGCGGCGAACAACCCGAGCCGCCGAACATCGAACTCGGCCACGAGTGGGGCCCGGTTCCGCCGGGTCCGCGCGGCCCGGGCGCGGTCGTGACCGGCATCGAGCCGACGATCGAAGTGCACAACCCGGGCTCGACCCGCACGGCGGTCGTGCGGGCGTCAGTGCCGTTCGCCTGGGGCCAGGTCCAAGACCCCGCGAACTTCTCGATCGAGAACCACGCGACGGCCTGGCTCGTGCTGCAGCGCTGGCCCGACGGCAGTGTCCGCATCGCGCAGGCGCAGTGGGTCGAGACGCTCGACCGGGACGCAACCGTGCAACGACGCGTCATCGCGACACCCGCCACGATCGCGGGCGCGTTCACGCCCCACCCCGTGTTCGCCGGCGGCCTGCCCGCGATCGGCAGCGAGGTCGACGACGCATTCGGCGTGACCTATGACGCCGCGCTCTCCGGCATCGGCGCCGTCGTTCAGGAAACGCCACTCGTGCGCGTGCGCCGATTCCGCCATTACCACGAGGCGCCGGCCGGCACCGGCATCGGGCGTGACTACCTGTCCGCGACGTTCTACGTGACGGAGTTCCGCGACCTGCCCGCGCTGCTCGTCGACTACCTGCCGGGGAACGACTACCTCGGCACCGACGACCCTGAGCTCGTCACGGGTCCGAACCTGCAGGCGCTCGGCGGCGTCGACGTCGATGCCGTACGCTTCCGGGCCCGCGACGTCGACGTCGTGCTGCCGTACCGCGGCGCGCTCGAAGGCATCGGGCCACGCGTGCCGGGGCTCGACGGGTTCCAACGCTTCGAGGTGATGCGCGACACGTGGATCGCCGACGGGCAAATGCGACGCTATCGCTTCCTGCTGCATCGCGACGACCCGGCGCGCACGCGCGACGAGCAACGCCACGACCGGACCTCGACGGCAGCGCTGATCCGCAACCCGCTCCGCACGCTCGCCGACCACCACAGCCTGCGGCAGACGCACGCCCTCGGCCTGCTCGGTGGCCCCGGCCCGGCACCCAGCGACGCCGCGGTCCGCGCGGCGTCCGACTTCGAGTCCTGGCGGAGCCAGGACCATTTCGGCACCTGGGGCTCGCACGGCGACCCCAAGCTCACGTCGCAGACCGGCACCCCGCGGAACCACCCGCTGTCGCCCGAGCTCGCCCACGCCGTGCAGTCGCGCGATCTGCGGCTGCTGCTGATGCTCGAGCAGAAGGCCTGGATCCAGGCCGCACGGCCGTACCACCTGCACGGTGTGCGGGTCGAGCTCGACGACGAGATCTTCCTGTGGGACGGCGTGCCGCTCTATCCGGGCTCACGCGATCTGTCGATCGAATCGCTCGGGCGGCGCGCGCTGCGCGCGAACGACCCGTATCCGCAGTATCGCACCAGGGTGCAGAGCGGCAGCAACCACGCCCACGGCTTCGGTCCGTACGACCTCGAGCACTGGTCGATGGATCTCGTGTTCGACTACTGGTCGGTCACGGGCGACGCGTGGGCGCAGGACGAACTGCGGCAGCTCGGCGAGAGCCTCGTCGGGGTGCTGCGGCCGAAGTACTTCGGCACTGCCAAGCTGCGAGAGACCCGCTCCGAGGGTTGGGCCATGCAGGGGCTCGTGCAGGCGTTCGTCGCGACCGGGGATCTGCACTTCCGCGACACGGCGCTCGACCGCCTCTGGGTCATCGTCGAACGCGACCGCGCCAAGGACCACCCGTCGCGCGCGATCAAGCTCAAGGGCTCGGACATTCGAACGGGCTGGCCCGAGCCGCACGGCTTCTACATGCCGTGGCAGCACGGCGCGGTCCTGTACGGCTACCTCGCGGGGTGGAAGTTCTTCGGCAACACGAAGTACCTCGACGTGTGCGACGACATTGCGGAGTGCGTGCGGTACTCCTGGGTGCAGAACGTCACGCACCAGACGCTCGGCCTCGTTCCCGAGGGGCTGCGCTACTACGTGCCGACCGAGTTCGACAACCAGCCCGTGCCGCCGTCGTTCTTCGACGAGCAGTACGGCCCGGCGCTCGGCAGCAGCCCGCTCGGGGGTGCGCACACGTTCCTGATCGGCGGCCTGCTGATGCACTCGCTGATCACGTCGAACGGCGACGCCCGCAGCCTCGCGCTGCACCACGGCGAGCTGCTGCTCGGCGGACCGCTCGGTGATCATCAGCGGTGGAACAAGTGGTTCTACTGCGTGCCCGAGCAGTGGACCGGGCAGTAGCACGCAGGCAGTAGAACCGGGCGGGCGCGACCGGATTCGTCACCGCCCGTACGAGACCTACTGCGCAACGACGAGATCGCCGACGTCTTCGTCGCGGGCCGACGTGAGGACCGCCTGCCCAACGGCCTTCGCCGACCGCAACTCCCCCACGAGCACGGCGTACTGGCCGGTCGGCAACGGGCCGAGATCGAACGTCCCGTCCGCGCCCGTCGCGCCCTCGAGGACGGAGATCAGCCCGTCGGTCGCCATCCGACGAACGGCGACGGTCACGCCCTGCTGCGGCGCATGCTGCGAATCGACGATCCGGCCGCGCACGTGTCGCGTCGGCAGCTGGTCCTCGCCGATCTCGATCGTGACCTTGCGCTCGCCCGGCTGCACCTGCGCCCGCGCCAACTGCACGATGTTCCGCCGCCCGCGCAGCTCCGTCACGACGATGGACGACGGTCCGGTCGTGCTGCACTGCACGGTCGCGCGGCCGTCCTGGAACGGCACCATCCCGGGCGGGCCGTTGGGCGTCGCGGAGTGGTAGACCATCGCCATGAGCGTGGGCGCCGCCTTGCTGCCCGCGGGAAGCTGCAGCTGCACCTTGACCGCCGCACTGCCGCCACCGAGCGCGAAGTCACAACGGACGGTCTGACCGGCCGCGATCGTGTGCATCTGCTGGCCGATGCTCTGGGCCCCGCGGAACGCCGTGACCTGCACGCGACCGGGGAGCACACCGACGATCCGGAAGCGACCGTCAGGATCGAGGACCTGGTTGCGCAGGCCGAACAGATTGACGAGATATCCCAGGTCCTCGGTCGGCTCTTCGGTCCAGACCGTGACCCGCACGCCCTCGCGTGGCATGGCCTCGCCGCCGAGGTCGAGCGCGCCCTCGATCACCGCGGGCTGCGCGCACTGCAGGTCGACGTGGGTCCCCATGGTCGTCACCTGCACGCGCTGGCTCGCCGGCGTGACGTTCTCACCGAGGCCACGCGCGACGACGATGTGCTCACCGACGTCGAGCTCGTCCGTCCGGAACATGCCGGCTTCGTCGGTCCGCACCCAGAGCGGACGCGGCTGCGGCCCGTCGATCTGGGTGATTTCGAGGCCGATGTGCTCGACGCGCGCGATCGCGACGCCCGCGTCGGCCAACGGACTGCCGTCGACGTCGAGCACCCGCCCCGTGAGCGTGCCGCCCGCCGCGCGCAGCTGCAGCTGGATCTCGGTCTGCCCGCCGGGCTGGCCCTGGACGCCCTCGACGAACGACGGCGCATAACCGGGCTTGCGCGCCTGGAGCTCGCCGCCCCGGACGTGACGGATCTCGAACTGGCCGAGCGCATCGCTGGTCGCGAGCGTCGGCGCGGTCATGCCACGCCCCTGCAGCACGATGTCGGCGTCCGGGATCGGCCGGCCACTTTGATCGACCACGACGCCGGTCACGACCCCGAGGTCCTCGAGACTCACCGTGTGCTCGTTGACCTGCCCCTCTCGCACCTCGGCGACGCCGACGATGTTCGCACGGTCGAGCTCCAGCCACCAGCTGCCGGGCGCGATGCGCTCGAACCAGATCTTGCCGTTCCGGTCGGAACGCGACAGCACCGAGCTACGGTTGAGATTCGAGATCTCGCCAGGGCGACGCGTCGCGAGGCCGTAGCCGGCGAGCGGCGCGCCGGTCTTGCCATCGACGATCTGCACGACGAGCGTCGTCGGTTTCGTAGCCAGCGTCTCGCCTTCGTCCTCGGGCGGTTCCTTCGGCACCTCGACCGCGTCGCGCTCGATCCCGGCGGGCACCACGTCTCGGTTCTGGCTCGCGCCCACGTTCCCCGCAGCGACCGCGGGCGGGCCGCTCGCGATTACCTCGTTCGGCGCCACCTCGCCGGGGGGCACGAACGACAACCAGGACAGGACGGCGACGGCCGCGACCGCGCCGAGAGCGAGCAACTTGTGATGCAACATGAGCAGACCTCCGAGTACCAGGGCGGATCCAATGCCGGATGATGCTCCCGCCACGTGCAGCGTCGGGTGCCCGAGCACCTTGCTGCGAATCGCGGCCAGTGCGCTGCGACTCGCGGCCACGCTGACCGCGACCGCACCGACGCCGGCGAGCCCTTCGGGCAGCCGCTGCCGCAGCATCTCGATGCCGCGGCTCACCTGCGAGCGCACCGTGCCGGCGGGTCGTTCGAGCGTCGCCGCGATCTCCTGCGCCTCGAGCCCGTGCTCGAACCACAAACGCAGGACCGGCCGATAGGCCGCGGGCAGGTCGTCGATCGCGACCGCGAGCTCACGCTCGAGCTCGTTGCGCGCGACCTCGTCGTCGACGTCGGCCACGACATCGGCGCGCACGCGCGTCGGGTCGGGCCGGCGACGCAACCGGCGCCGATGCGCGCGGGCCTGATTGCTCAGGATCCCGAGCAGCCACGGCAGCACGGGCTTGCCGCGCTCGTGCGTGTCCGCGGCCTCGATCGCCGTGAGGAACGTCGCCTGCACGAGGTCCTCGGCATCGCCCGGCTCCCGCGCCAGATGGCGCGCGACCCGGAGCAGTTCGGGCGCCGTGCGATCGAAGACGATCGCGAGCGCCTTGCCGTCGCGCTTCTTCTGGAAGCGCGCGAATGCCAGCTCGACCGTGCGGAGGAACATCATCGTCTCTGGACCGGAGGTCGGCCCCGTGCTGCACGATAGTCCGGTTTTTCTCCGACGGCCCGTCCCCGGCCCCCGGTAGCCGTCCGGCCGCTCGTACTGCACCATCAGGGGCCCGCGCCCGCCGCGAGACCCGACCCGTGGACTTCGACCCGCAATCCCTGACGCCGACCCCGCTCGAGGTCCTGGCCCTCGATCGCGGCGATTCCGTCTGGAACCGGGCCGCGGCCGACCAATCGCCGGCCGACGCGTTCTGCTGCCGCACCGAGTGGCAGCTGTCGTACCACGAGACTTCGGGCATCGGCCGCCCGCTCGTCATCGAGAGCGACGACGACAGCGTGGTCGCGTTCGCCGAACGGCGATTCGCGGGCTACCCGCCGCTCTACGAGCCGCTCGAGAACCACTGGCTCTTCGGTTGCCCGCTGCTCGGCAGGACGGCGCCCGACCTCTTCGAACGGTTGCTGCGGATCCAGCGTCCGGGCGCCGCCCCTCCCGTCTGGATCGTCTCCGGGCTGCGACCGACCGACCCGCTGCTCGAACTGCTGATCGCGCGCTTCGGTGATCGTTGCGGCATCCACCTCGCGACGAGTGAGTCGATGCGCAGCGCGTCGCTCGCCGGCGGACTCGACGGCTACCTGGGCCGCCGCTCGGGCAAGTGGCGTCGCGGTGTGCAGAAGGCCGCGCGACGGCTGCGAGAACGTGGCGTGACGTTCGAACGGCACGCGCCGCGCACGGTCACGGACGCGCACGCGCTCTACGACCGAGTTCTCGCCGTCGAACAACGCAGCTGGAAGGGGATCGAACGCTGCGGCATGGCGGAGCCACCCGCGCGCGAGTTCTACCGCGTGTTGCTGCGGCGACTCGCCAGGAGCGGCATCGGCCGCGTGATCCTCGCCCGCGACGGCGATGGCCAGGACATCGGCTTCATCTTCGGCGGCGTGGCCGGCCCGGTGTATCGCGGCCAGCAGTTCAGCTTCGACGACGCGTGGCGCGATGCCTCGCTCGGAAACGTGCTGCAGCTCGAGAAGCTGCGCTGGCTCACGGAGACCGGCGTGCAGCAGTACGACATGGGGCCGACCATGGAATACAAACTGCACTGGACCGAGATCGAGACCGAGGTCGTCGCTCTGGCACTGCGACCCGGCGCGTAACGCGCAACGCCTTTTCGTTTCCGCTGCCCGCGCGCGCTCCCGTCTGTAGGGGAGACGCCGATGCGGCGTCGGTCACCAACGACGCGAGTTCGCAGATGGCTGTGAACGGTCCGCGGTGGCCTCCCTCTGAAACGAAAGGAAAGCACTATGCTCAAGTCCATCCTCTGCGGCGCGCTCGGCGCGTCCCTCCTCGTCGGCACGGCCACGGCGCAGCAGCGCAGTGAGACCGTTCCGGTCAGCAACAGCGCGCCGGAGCTGACCGGCTTCGTTGCCGACGTCTACGGCAGCAACTTCAACGGCTTCTCGGTCGTCGGCTACAAGGCCCGCGTCGACAACTTCGACTTCGGCAACGGCACGATCGCGTCCGTCGACAGCGACGACGACGAGACGATCACCTACAGCAACCGCGGCTTCAACTTCTACGTCTACCCGCAGTTCGTCTGGGGTGCGTGGTGCGTCGGCCTCGGCACCGTGGTCTTCGAAGCGGACTACTAGGACCGTTCGCCGTCCGCCCGACCCCCGGGTCGGGCGGACACTCACCAACGAACCACGCGATGCGATCATGAACGTCCACACGACCATCACGTTCTCGCTGCTCGGCTCGGTGCTGCTCCTCGCCTGCTGCGCGCAGCTCGACCCGACGGTCGCCGCCCCTGCCCCCGCCGCGATGTCGGAGGCACCGACCGCCGAGCCCAACGACGATTGCTGGCACTACGCGATCGGTGACCACGAGCTCGTCGCGGTCTGGGTGAGCCCGCGACTCCCGGGGCAGGTGCCCGGCGGGTTCCGCTTCGTCAACCTGATCTACCACGACCCCACGGCGCGTCAGCCGATCCTGCTGCACGCCCGGCCGACGGCCAACGACCACGGCGACACCATCGCGCTGCGCACCGGAAAGCTGTCGTTCGCGGTCACGCCCGCCGACGGCCAAACGTGGCGCGAGGTCGTGCAGCCCGATGATCTGGACGTGCGCGTGACCGTGGCCGAGTAGCGCCGAGGCGCCCTTACTATGGCGTAAATCGCTTCTTGACAGACCATAAGAGCAACGCCGCACAATTGTCGACTTTGCGTTCCGGTTGGCGATCGGGCTTCCGTCTGGTCTCCTGGCAACCGACACCGTGCTCGCCCGCGGTGTCCCCGATCTCGCCATGGAGCAAGCCCCATCCCCCGACGACCGACCCGACGACCTCGCGGCGCTGCTCGCCGCCGTGCGTCGCGGCGACCAGGACGCGCTCGATGCGATCGTCGGCGAGTATTACGAGCAGGTGGAGCGCGCGGTGCACCGGCGGCTGCAGCTGCGGTTCCGGCGCCAGGGGAACGTGATGGCCGCGATGTTCAGCACGGGTGACATCGTCCACACGGTGTTCCTCAAGGTGCTGAGCGGGCAACTCGAGCTCGACGACGCGCGACCGGCGCAGTTCGTCGCGTATCTCACCAAGGCCGTCGAGACCCAGATCGTCGACCAGACGCGCTTCCATCAGGCCGCGCGGCGCGACCGTCGCCTGCACCACTCGCCCACCGAGAGCGGGGACCGGCTGCAACAGGTGCACACGCCCGGGGAGACACCGCTCGAACAGGCGTGGAGCAACGAACAGCAGCGGATCTACACCGAGGTGCTCGCCAGCTTCGACGACCGCGACCGCAACCTGCTGACGCTGCGCATCGAGGCGCGGTGCAGCTTCGAGGAGATCAGCAACCGCCTCGGCTACAACACGGTCGACGCGGCGCGCAAGGCGTTCCACTCCGCCAAGGCGCGCCTGCTCGTGCGCCTCGGCGCGCGCGGCATCGAGGTCGAGAACGTCGGGAGGACCGGGGATGGATGACCGCGTCGAGCAGTACGTGGCGCGCGCCCTCGAGGACCGCGCCGCCGGCCGTGCGGTCGACCTGACCATGATCTGCGCCGATCACCCCGAGCTCATTCCCGAGGTCGAGCGGCTGCTGCGGATCGACGCCGTGATCGACGCCCCTACCGCCGACGGTGAAGCGGCGACGTTCGCAGATCCGCTCACCGGCTCGGTGCTCGACGACCGCTACGAACTGCACGACTGCATCGGGATCGGGGCCATGGGCTCGGTCTACCGCGCGACGGACCGCACGCTGCGCCGCGCGGTCGCGGCCAAGCTCCTGCAGAACGGTCTCTTCGCGAGCCAGTCCCGCCACGAACGCTTCGAACGCGAAGCTCGCGTGCTCGCGTCCTTGCGCCACCGACACATCGTCGACGTGTACGACCACGGGCGGTCGCCCGAGGGGCTGCACTACATCGTGATGGAGCACCTGGTCGGCGTGCCGCTGTCCGCGATCCTCCAGCAGGCGGAGATGGACGCGACGGACTCGCACGTGGCCCGGCCCGCGACGGACGCCGCATCGATCGGCCGACGCCTCGACAGCGGCTGGCTGCGGCGGCACTTCGACCTCGAAGCTCGCGGCCTCGGTTACCTGCCGCAGGTCGTGCACTGGTGCCGCCAGGTGGCGTCCGCGCTGGAAGCGGCCCACGCTGCCGGCGTGATGCACCGCGACGTGAAACCAACCAACATCTTTGTGGATGGGGAAGGAAACGCGATCCTGCTCGACTTCGGCATCGCCGCGAAGGCCGGCGATGGCGCCCTGACGGCGCAGGGATCGACGGTCGGGTCGCCGTGGTACATGGCGCCCGAACAGGTCGGCAGCCGCGGCGAGCTGACCGAACAGGTCGACGTGTACGGACTGTGCGCGACGCTCTATCACCTCGCGACGTTGCGCCCGCCGTACGAGGGCGACTACGACGACGTGCTGCGACAGCTCGCGACCACGGAGCCCGCGCCCCCGGCCCGGGTCCGCCCCGAGCTGTCGCGGGACCTCTGCGCGGTGATCGAGAAGGGGCTCGAGCGCGATCCGCGGCGGCGCTACGGCACGATGCGGCAGCTCGCCGACGACCTGCAGGCGCTGACCGAGCAGCTGCCGGTGCGGGCGCGGCCGATCAGCCGACCGACGCGCTGGCTGCGCGCCGTGCGCCGACGTCCGGCACCTGCCGTCGCCATGCTGCTCGTCTTGCTCGCCGTCGCGGTCACGATTCCCGTCGTGAGCCACGCCGGCAGCGTTGCCCGTGCGGAAGCTGCCGCGCGGGAGGAGCGCTACCAGGACGGGATCAGCGCGCTCGCGCCGGCGATGGCGTTCGAGGGTTCGTTCGAGCTCCGCCCTCGACTGGATGCCGACGAACGCGAGGGCTACCTCGCGCAGCTGAGTACGATCCTGCAGCTTCGGCCCGACGATCTGTTCGCTCGCCTGCTGCGCTCCGCGCTGCTGCTCGATCGCGGGGGTCGCGACAGCGTCGACGACAGCACCGCCGACATTCGCTGGATCGTCGAACGCCACGAATCGCCGTTCCTGCGCGCGTTCTTGCGGCGCTACGAGGCGGTCGACACCACGCGCCCCGGCGTGCTCGGGCTCGATCTCGACGACCTGCCCGCACCGCAGACGGAAGCGGACCGCGTCGTGCTCGGATTCCAGCTGTATCGCGCTCGCAAGACCGAGGCCGCGATGCAGGCCCTCGAACCCGCGACCGGCGTCCACGCGCGCAACATCCGGCTCGGATTGCTGAAGGGCCGCGGCAAGGCCGCGTTCTTCGAGAACGGCGACCGCACGCTCCTCACGCGACTGCTCGTCGAAAGCGAGCTGCTCGAACGGGAACAGGGCTGCGCGACCGCCCGGAATCTCTACTACCGCGGCTCGGCGCTGCTCGACCTCCGCGATTACGAAGGTGCGGAGACGGCCCTCGCGCTCGCGCTCCAGCTCTGCCCCGCGGCGTTCGGCACCAACTTCAACCTGGCGATCGTCCGGAAGGAGCTGGGCCAGCCAGACGCGGCGCTGGACCTGATCCTCGCAGCCAAGCGCCTGCGGCCGCAGAACCTCAACGCCGTCGCGCTGATCGCCGAACTGCTCGCCCAGATCGGCGACTTCGATGCGGCGGTCGCGGCGATCGACGGCATGGAGCGCTCCGGTCACCTCGTCGAACCGTGGCATCGCGACTTCTACCGCGGCTTCATCGAGGCGCTGCGCGCCCTTCAGCTGTTCGGCGAAGGCCGGTTCGAGGACGCCCTCGCGGCGGAGACGATCGCGCTCGATCACTACCGCACCGCGCTGGCTGCCGTCGCCCCGGGCACGGCCGACCACCGGACCATCACGCAGAACATCGAGCTCCTCGTGCTCGTGGAAACGACG
The DNA here is from genome assembly GCA_965228735.1 of Planctomycetota bacterium. GTDB lineage: Bacteria > Planctomycetota > UBA1135 > UBA1135 > UBA2386 > JAGQRA01. Next base: position 5,735,185 of record OZ245838.1, on the reverse strand, counting down.
CCCGCACAGCGCGTCGAGAAGCTCGCCGAGCTCCTGCGCGAGCGACCGACGAGTTCCGCGCACATGCAGGCTCTGGCCAACGCGGTGAAGAACGCCGACGCGCTCGTGCCGGACCCCGACGTGCGCCGGGCGCTGGCCGAGATGCTCGAGTTGCAGGCCCAGACGCTCGCCCAACGATCCGACACTTCACCCAAGTAGAAACCGACGATGCTCACTCTGTCCCTGACTGCTCTCGTTCTCGTCCAACAGGATCCGATCCCGACGTCCGGCATCCTCATGGACATCCCGCTCGCGGCCACCAGCGCCACCACGAGCCAGATGACCTACTCGGAAGCCGACGAGGGCCCCGTGCCGATGCCGGAGGTCGACAGTCGGTTCAACCTGGCGACGATGGTGCCGCTGCCATCGGGCGCCGACCTCCGCGTCAACAGCTTCAGCCGCGGCACGGGCGCGACGTTCAGCCGCATGCTCGACCCGGACCACGTCCACCTGGAGGTCGACAGCGGTGGCTGGTCGTTCATCCTGTTCTCCGTGACCGGCACCGGCTGGGACCCCGGCTCGATCTACGCGGCAGAAGACGCCACCAGCGGCGGACTCGACGGCGACGTGTTCAGCTACGTCGCGACCGGCAGCGACACCTATTTTCCGGATGACCAGGTCGGCGAGGTGCTGAAGGTGCGCGAAGGCACCGAGATCGGCATCGGCGCTCTGAGCGGGATCGACAGCTACATCTCGGGCTACGGCGCGACCACGGCGTATTCGGATGACGCGGACGAGAGCATGGGTGGGCCACGGTTCTCGTTCTACTTCACGCTCGTCACGACCAACGGACCGATGGCCTACGACAGTATCCCCATCGGCTGGGGCCCATCGAGTGGTCCGAACTGGCGGAAGCCATCGACGATCTTCGTGAACCACTGGCACGACTCCACCGGCTGGTCAGGACCGACGGTCTGGAAGGACGCGGACGACCTCGATCTGGACCCCGACACGGTCATCGATGCGTTGTCGGTGATGGATCCGGAGTTCATCGGGGATCCTTACGGCACGAACGGCATCGAGGTGCTGCTGAGCACGGCCAACGCCGACCTCGACGAGCAGGTCTGGATCTGCGGCACGTGGCGGCTCGAGCCGCTCGGCCAGGTGTTGACCTATCGCGGCCCGCTCAAGGACATCGCCGGCGAGCGCTTCGTCGAAACCGCGCTCGGGCTCACCAAGGGTCAGCAGGGCGTGGTCACATCGTGCTCGGACGACCCGGGCGCCGACGGCCTCAATCCGTTTCACCACCAGCTCCGGCTCGAACGCACGGCCCTGCTCACACCGCTGACACCTCCGGGCAACGCGGAGCTGCACTTCTCCCTCCACCAGACGCGGTGGCCGGAGAACGCGACCTTCACCCGCTACCGCGCGACGCTGCAGGGTTTCGCGAGTCCGTTCGACGCCAGCGCCGAGCTCCGCGTCAGCGGCGTTCAGGTCCCGATCCTCACCGTCGACCGCCGGCCGGGCCGGGGCGTCGACAAGCAGAGCATCGAGTTACAGATCCCGTTCCTCGGCAACGGACCCGAGCCGATCAATCTGGTCTGGTTCGTGCTCGATCGCAACGGTCAGCCGACCGGCATGACCCATACGTTCCAGGTCCGGGCGCGCTGAGCCGCTGCGTCTGCGGCCTTTGGAAACGCGGCGCTACTGCCCGAGGCTCGCCTTCGCAGCCGCCGCCCCACCGACGATCGGCAGGCGCAGCGTGGTCTTCGCGAGGTCGACCCGCAGCTCGGTGCCGGCTTCGGGGTAGAGCGTGAAGTCGCGGTCGCTCGAGAAGATCATCAGCGCGATCCGCCGCCCTTTCTCGATGACCTGATCGTCGGGCTGCAGCGTGAACGTCATCTCGACGAACTCACCGGGCACGAGCGGCTCGCTCTTCGTCATCGAGTTGCGATTCTGCGGATCGGCCCAGCCGCGCGTGATGATCTTGTCGACCGTTCGCGCCCGGTTCTGCCACGGCAACTGCACGAGCCAGACCGACAGGTTGCACGCCGGCTTGCTGGCCGCGAGCCGGATCGTGATCTCCGCCGTTCCCGAGATGTGCAGCGGCGCCTGCAGCTCCGGCGTCTGATACAGCAGCCGGTGCTCGGACTCCGCCTCGTTCACGAGCACGCGGCCCGGGAACTTGACGTTGTCGACCAGCGTCTCCGGCCCGGCGTCGGGCTTCGCGACGAGCCCGAGCCCGCCGACCTTGCGACCGCCCGCCGACAGGTGCAGCGTCACGGGCTCGGCCTTCGGGTTGGGGTAGTCGTCATAGGGCGTCGGCTCACCGAAGCCGCGCCGGTTGGCGTCCTTGGCCCGCACGATCCACGCGCGCTTGCCGCGATCGACGTCGTTGTCGACGCCGTAGAGGAACTTGGTGAACCACTTGTTCTGCAGCTCGAACGGCGGCGGCCCGCCGTGACCGCCCTGGTGGAAATACGCGATGCAGGGCACGCCCTTCTGCTTGAGCGCCGCGTAGATCCGCACGCTGTGCTCGGGCATCACGTTCCAATCGTTGAACGCGTGCGCCATGAGCGTCGGCGTCCTGTACTTGCTCAGCTGATTGCCGTAGTCGCGGCCGGCCCAGAACTCGTTGTAGTCGCCCGTGACGCGGTCCATGTTCTCCGCGTAGAGCTCGTCGCGGATCTTCTGGTTGCAGTACGACCGCTTCTTCGGGTCACCGCTGTTGATGAAGTCGTAGAGGACGTCGATGTCCTCGCCCATGTAGCCGCCCGGGTGCCGCACGAGGCCGTGGCTGCGGTAGTAGTGCCAGTACGACGTGTTGGGCGCGATCGGAATGATCGCATCGAGCCCTTCGACCCCGGTCGTCGCCGCCGCGATCGGCAGCGTGCCGTTGTAGGAGGTGCCGGTCATGCCGACCTTGCCCGTGCACCACGTCGCCTCGACCTCCTTGCCGCCGTCGGGCTTGGTGTAGCCCTTGGCGCGGCCGTTGAGCCAGTCGATGACCGCCTTCGGTGCATACGCCTCGTTGGCGCCGCCGACCGTCGGGCAGCCTTCCGACAGGCCCGTGCCGGGCGATTCGGAGTGCACGACGGCGAACCCGCGCGGCACCCACTGCCGCGCCAGACCGTCACCGGAGATGCGCTCGCGACCGGGCTGGTGGCGGATCGACGGCAACGGCCCCCGCGTCGGCGGCTCCGCGCCGAGCTCGTGCTTGGGGTCCCAGAACTTGTCGGCCGCGTTGCCGGCGACACCGGCGTAGTAGGGGCTCGTCTCGTAGATGACCGGCACCTTCAGCCCGTCCTCCGTCTGCGGCATGCGGATCACGTTCACGTGCATCCGATCCTTGTCGCCGTCGCCGTCCGTGTCGAAGTCGGTCTCGACCCACAACCGTTCGCGGATCCAGGACGTGCGGTCCTCGAAGGCCTTGACGACCTGGGCCTGCCCGTCCTCGAAGACGGGTTTGGCCTGGGCCGCGAGCGGCACCGCAGCCGCGGCGAATGCAGCGAAGGCGAGAATCGGACGAGCGCTGAGCGTGGTCATCGTCGAGGGAGAATAGCGCCCGCTCGGGCCGGATCCTCCCCCCGACGAACTCACGCGGCGTGTTCCGCCCCGGGAGTCGCGCCCGTCAGGCCGGTCCGCCAGCCTCGGCGGCTTCCGCCGCGGCAGCGACCTCCCGGGTCTTGGCAGCCGCCTCGCGCATCGCGAGCAGCTTGCGCTGGTAGCGCCCCTGCACGATGTCGATGAGCACGAGCACGGCGATCACGAAGTAGAACGTCGACTTCGACATCGCCTCGATCGGGAACCCGAAGAACTCGAGGTGCGCGAGGTGGCCGCCCTCGCTGAGCAGCATGACGCCGACGAGCAACAGCACGAACAGGCCGAGGACCTCGTACATCCGGTTCTTCTGCAGGAAGCGCGACACCCGGTCCGCGAGCCAGATCATCAGAATGCCGGAGATGACGACCGCGACCGCCATCGTCGCGAAGTTGTCGGTGAGCGCGATCGCGCCGAGGATCGAGTCGAACGAGAACACGAGGTTCATCAGCACGATCATCGCGACCGCCTTCGCCACGGTGCTGCGTTCCTTGTTGCCGAGGTCCGCATCGTGATCGACCGGCGTGAGCATGTGGAAGATCTCCTTCACCGCGGTGTAGAGGATGAACCCGCCGCCGAGCAGCACGATCACCGCGTGACCGCTCATCTCGAAGTGCACCCAGCTCGTGTCGAGGTGCCAGAACGCATCCTGGAAGTAGCCGATCGCCTGCGTCAGCACGAACAGCAAGACGATGCGCAGCACGATCGCGATGCCGATGCCGAGGCGGCGCACGCGCTGCTGGTCACGCGGCTCGACGCGCTTGCTCTCCATGGAGATGTAGAGCAGGTTGTCGAAGCCGAGCACGGCCTGCAACAGGGTCAGCATCAGCAGGGTGAGCAGGTTGTCGATCGAGAAGAAGTCCATCGGCGGCGGAGTGTAACGGCACCCCTCGCCCACACCGCCGCCCTACCGACTACTTGCTCAAACGGTCGTCGAGCACCTTCTTGGCCGCGTGCAGGCGCTCGAGACGGGCCTTCAGCCGGTCGACCTCGTCCACGTCCTTGGTCGCAGCGATCGCGCTCTCGACCTCGGCGATCCTCGCCTTCACGCCCTCGATCGTTTCGACCTCGTCGGCCTTGTCGAACGCGACGCGCTCCATCGGCAGATCATCGTCGTCGACCTCGTCGTCGGTCGACGCCGCCACCGCCGGCGGCATCACGCGATGCTCGGGCTGGTAGGCCCGCGTGCTCATGAGCGTCGGCGATGCGATCTCGATGTCTGCCGCGAACAGCTCGTCCATGATGCGGCAGCGCAGGTTGGACCGACGCGTCAGGACCTCGCGAATGTCCTCGTAATACCCGCCTGCGCGGTAGAGGACCGAGAAGTCACCGAGCTCGACGACGTGCACGAATGGCGCGTCGAGGCCGGTCTTCCTCACCGCCTCCTTGAGGCAGGCCTCGATCCGCTTCCGCGGCACATCGTAGCCGAGCGACACGTTCGCCGAGATGATCGTGCCGTTCTTGTGCACGACGCGGTACGGCGTGCTCACGAGGTAGAGGTTGGGCAACGTCTCGAGATCGCTGTCCTCGGTCTGGATCTCGACGTGGAACAACCCGCGCTCCGTGATCCTCCCGAACAGCTTGCCGACCCGCAGGTAGTCGCCGATCCGGAACGCGCCGACGACGCGCAGCTGCACACCCGCGAGCATGTTGCCGAGGATCGTCGTGGACGACAGACCGAGGACGCCGACGACGACGGCCCCCATGAGCTGCACCGCATCGCGCCCGAGACCGGCGCCCGCCGCGAACATGAGCCCGACGACGACGATGCTCAGGATCGTGAGCACGAGCGTCGTCACCGCGACCTGGAACTCGCGGTTCGGCGAACGCAGGACGCGCTTCAGGATGGCGCGCACGGCCGCGACCAGCACGACCGTGGTGACCAGCGCGATGGCTGACGGCCCGAGCGAAGTCCAGTCGATCGCATCGTCGGGGGCGCCTTGCGCCAGCATGGCTGGCGCGAACTCCACTACCGGATCCGTCGCGACGAAGCTCACGGCAGGACTCTGACGGGGCAGGCACCGGACTTCAAGTCCGACGCCCCAGAGTGGCGCTCAGCGCGAGGTCAGCGGCCGTAGACGTGGACCCAACGCTGGCGCCAGATCCCGAGGATCCGCAGCGTCTCGACGTCGGCGAAGTAGACCTCCTCGAGCCCGTGCTCCTTGCCGATCTCACCGATGCCGTTGCTGTCCCATTGAACATCGACGTACTGCACCGTGACGCGCTTGGTGCTGCCGCGCTTCGCGTCGCCACCGACGGGCGTCTCGTTGAAGTTCGTGTCCAGCGGTTCGACGACGCGGTGGAACACCCACCCCGAAACGCAGCTCGACTGCAGCGTCAGCAACGTGCAGCTCGCGGCGATCAGAAGAAGGCGCCGCATCACTCCCCGTAGGCCACGGTCGTCACGCGCGAGTACAGGCCCCAGAGCAGACTGAAGACCTTGCGATCCGCATGATTGATCTGCTTCAGGCCGCCGTCCTCCGCCGCGGCCTTGGTGCCGGAATCACCCCAGGCCACCAGCCAGAGCACACTGTGTGCACTCGATTCTCCGGTCTTGGAACCCAGCTCGGTACGGTTGAGGTCGATGTCGAGCGGACTCGTGACGTCGGCGTAGACGCAACCGGACGACGTCGCGGCCACGAGGGTGAAGGCGAGCGCCGCAGCGCAGGAACGGATTCGCATGAGTAGGGTTCTCCGGAACGGTGACAGGGTACGCGCGAGAGCATCGGGCCTCGCCCGGGACGGTGCCAGCCCCGCCAGTGGGCCAGCGTGAACGGGGGCCAGCGTGAAGGGGGCCGCGACGTTGCACCGATTCTCGATTCTTCTTCAGCGCCCGCGATCGGCCGCGTGCAGCGGCGCTTCGCCCGGATACTCGATCCCGTCGATCGCGACCCCGAGGCACTTCGTCGTGTACTCGAACGGGTCACCGTCGTACCACGCGAGGTCGGCGTCCTTGCCGACCTCGAGCGAGCCCGTGCGCTCCGCGATCCCGAGCAGCCGCGCGGCGTCGATCGTCAGTGCCCGCAGCGCGCGTTCCGCCGTCAGGCCCTGGCCGACCGCGACGCCGGCCTCGAACAGCACGACGCGCGACTTCGGCACGTAGCTCTCGAACCCGCTCTGCATCGCGAACGGCACCTGCTTCTCGGCGAGCAGCCGCGGCAGCTCCATCGTCGCGTTGCCGAGCTCACCCCGCGTGCGCGCCATCGGCGGGTGCGGCAGGACCGGGCGCCCGCGTTCCGCGAGTTCATCGAGCAAGAGATACGCCTCGGCCACGCCATCGAGCACGACCTGGATGGAGAACTCGCGCTCGATGCGCAGCGTCGTCGTGATGTCATGCGCGCGGTGCGCGGTCACGAGCAATCGCGCTTCGCCCCGCAGCACGGCGGCGAGCGCCTCGTGGCGCAGCTGGACGGGCGCGTTCTCGTCGCTCTCGCGCTGCTTCACATACTCGCGCGCCTCGATCAGCGCCTGCCGCAAAAGCGCCGCGGACTTGGCCCGCGTGCCGGGTTTCTTGCTGCTCGCATCCCCGCGCCCCGCGCGACCGCCGTCACCGAGCGTGCACGCGACCATGGCGAACGGCACGACCACGTCCTTCTCGACGCTGCGCCCGTGCGTCTTGACGACCATCGTCTGGCCCGCGACGAGCGCGCGCGGCGCGTGGCCCGTGTGCAGCGTCGTGACGCCGAAGCTGCGCAGCCAGCTGACGAGCGGATCGTGCGCGTTGTAGGCGTCGATCGCGCGCAGCTCCGGCTGGATCGGCGCGGCTTCGTCGAGTTGATCCTGGTCGTGCGGAATGTTGAGGAAGCCGGTCAGCCCGGCTGTCGCGTGCGCGTCGATCAGGCCAGGCACGAGCACCTTGGCCGACCGAACGGGCAGTCCCGCGGGCAGCCGCACGGTCGCCGCTGGCCCGACGAGCGCGATCTTGCCGCCCTGCACGACGACGACGCCGTTCTCGATCGCGGCGCCGGCCATCGTGTGCACGGTCTCGGCCCGTACGACGAAGTCCTGGGCCGGCAGGAGCGCGACCGCGACGAGGAAAGAGAACGCGAGGTGGGCGCGCATCAGCGGGCACCTCCGAGCGAGTTCTGGCCGAGCTGACCGCCCTGGCCGATGAGCCACGACTGGTCGTAGCAGCACAGCGAGAACGACTGATCGACGCTCGCGTTGTAGCCACCGACCGCGAGCAGGCGATCGTCGGGGTCGCTCCGGTCGAACACCCTCTCGCCCTCGACCCAGGTCTCGAGCACCTGCGTATAGACCGAGAACGGATCACCCGACAGCACGACGAAGTCGGCGTCCTTGCCGACGGTGAGCGTGCCGACGCGATCCCCGAGATCGAGCATCTCCGCACCCGCGCTCGTCAACGCAGCGAGCGCCTTCGCCCGGTTCATCCCGGCGCGCACGGCGAACGCCGCCGACCGCAGGAACAGCCGGCTGTCCGTGATGCCGTCGTCCGTGTGGAAGCCGACGAGCACACCGGCCTCGTCGAGGATCTTGCCCGTCGCCATCGACAGCCGCGCCGCTTCGAGCTTGCCGCCCGGCGAGTCGATCATGATGACCGAGCACGGCGCCTTCGCCGCCGCGATCTCCTCGGCCACGAGCCAACCCTCGCTCACGTGATGCAGCACGACGCGGAAGCCGAACTCCTGCTGCAGCCGCAGCACCGTGAGGATGTCGTCCTGCCGGTGCGTGTGGTGATGCACCATGCGCTTGCCCTCGAGCACCTCGACGAGCGCCTCCATGCCGAGGCTGCGATCCGGCATCTTGCTCGGATCGCCCTGCGCGGCCGCGACCTTGCGCTGATAGTCGCGCGCGCGGTGCAGCTGCGCGCGCATCAACGCCGCCGCCTTGCCGCGCGTGCCCGGGAACGGCGGCCCCTTCTGCGGGTTGGTGCCGTTCGCCATCTTGATGCCGCCCATCGGCTTGCCGTCGCCGCCCTGGATCAGCAGATCATCGATCGTCCGCGGCTCGCGCAGCTTGAGGTAGACCGTCTGCCCAGACAGCAGATGACCGGAGCCCGGCATCACGTTCACCGTCGTGACGCCGCCGGCCTGCGCCTTCTGGATCCCCGCATCGCGCGGGTTGATCGCATCGAGCGCCCGCACCTCGGGCTGGATCGGGCCGCTGCGATCGCCGCCGGAGACCGAACCGATGTGCGAGTGCGTATCGACGAGACCGGGGATGATCGTCTTGCCCGTCGCGTCGATGCGATCGCAAGGCGTAGGCAACGACGTGTCGGCCGCCGCGCCGACCGCGACGATCTTGCCACCGCGCACGACGAGCGTGCCCTCCGCGATCGCCGGCCCATCGACCGGCAAGATGCGCGCGCCGACGAACGCAATCGCCTGCTCCTGCGCAGAGACGGCAGCGGCCGCGCAAGCGACCACGAACCCGAACCGAAACAGCCTCATCCAGGCAGCGTACGATCCCCGGCGTACGGTACCTGGTTCAAACCGCCAGAACCTCGCGCTACGCAAGATCGAAGAGCAGGGCCTCGACCGGCTCGCGCGCGACGATCTTCATCGTGCCCGCGTCCTCGGTGCTGACGCCGTCGCCGGGCCGCAGCTCCACCGCGCCGATCGCCGCATTGCCGCGAATCAGCTGCAGCCACGCGCCCCGCCCAGCGGCGACCTCGTGCTCGACCTCGTCACCAGCTTCGAGCCGCAGGCGGCGAACGATCGCGTCCTGGTGGATCACCGCGCTGTCATCGCGCCCGTCGGGCGAGATCACGACGACGTTCTTGCCGTTCTTCGACTCGGCATCCGGCTTCCACTCCGTGTAGCTCGGCGGCAACCCCACCCGATCGGGCTGGATCCAGATCTGCAGGAGGTGCAGGCCCTCGTCCGCGCTCGGGTTGAACTCGCTGTGCGTCACGCCGGTGCCGGCACTCATGAGCTGGATCTCGCCGGGCTTCAGCGTGCGGCCGTTGCCCATGCTGTCCTTGTGCTGCAACGCGCCCTCGAGCACGTAGCTGAAGATCTCCATGTCGCGGTGCGGGTGGGTGCCGAAGCCCTGCCCCGGCGTCACGCGGTCCTGGTTGATCACCCGCAGCGACCGGAAGCCCATGTGCTGCGGGTCGTAGTAGTTGGCGAAGCTGAACGTGTGGTAGCTGTCCAGCCAGCCGTGATCGGCGTGGCCGCGCTGGTCGGCGCGGCGAACGGTCAGATTCATGGTCGATTCGGTCATGGCATTGTCTCCGTTGGAGCGCTCACCGCCGGCGCGACAGCTGCCGGCACTGGCCGCGGCCAGCGCACCGAGCGCCGTCGTCGAACGGGCGAGGAAGGTCCGTCGTTGCATGGGAGAAGTGTCGGCCACGACGGGCTGATGGACCAATGCCGATGCCTTCTCAAGGTCATGCTCTGCGGTTATGAAGTAGCCGACACCCCATGGAGTTCCATCAGCTGCGCTACTTCGTCGCCGCCGCCGAGACCGGCAGCATGTCGGCCGCGGCGCGCCGCGAGCACGTCTCGCAGCCTGCGCTCAGCCGCCAGGTCGCGCAGCTCGAGAACCAGCTCGGCGTCCAGCTGTTCGAGCGGAGGAAGCAGCGGATCCACCTGAGCGAGGCCGGCCGCTTCTTCCTGCCGAAGGCCCGGCAGATGCTCTGCGACGCCGAACTGTCCGCGCAGCAGATTCGCGAGCGCTTCGGCGGGGCGAAGCGCACGTTGCGGCTCGGCTTCCTCAGCCCGTTCCTCGACGATCTCGTCGCCCCGACCGTGCGCGAGCTCAAGCGCGCCCACCGCGGCTTGAAAATCGCGCTGTTCGACCTGACCCCGGGCGCGCAGCTCGAGCGCCTCGGCAATCGCGAGCTCGACGCGGCGATCCTGGCGAATCTGTCGGACAGCCACCGCCAGCGCTTCCTCGTTCGCCGCCTGAGCCGGCATCGGTTCGCCGCCGTGCTGCCCGAGGATCACCCGCTCGCCGGCCGCCGCACGCTGGCGCTCGCCGCCCTGCGCAGCGAACGCTGGGTGTCGCTCGACGACCTCGCGTTCCCCGGCCGCCGCGACTTCCTGATCGCCGCGTGCACCGCCGCGGGGTTCGAACCGGACATCGCCGTCGAGACCGACTCGGTCGCGCTCATGCTCGGCTCGGTCGCGGCCGGCGACGGCGTCGCGCTGATTCCCGAGCACAGCCAGAAGCTGCCGCACGACGGCTGCGTCTTCGTCAAACTGAAGGCACCGGTGCCGACGATCGAACTCGCGCTCGTAACCCGCCGTGGTGAACCGACGCCGGAACTCGACACCCTGCACGACCTCCTGAAGGCGCGGCCGTGATGGCGGTACCGAACCCGTTTCGAATCCGCCACCCCGCCCACAGCGCAACCCGGCCGGCCGACGGCGCTGGCGCTGATTGGCCGGTGGCGGATTCGAAACGGGTTCGGTACCGCCAACCCCGGATGGTCAGTTGGCGAAGGCTTGGATCTCGGTGAGGCGGGAGAAGCTCGGGAACGTCAAGCCGTGACATCCCTGCGTGCGGATGCGGACCCGCTGCACGGGGCGCGCATCGAAGCGGTGCTCGACGAACGGCTGCTCGCCGCGGCTGCCCTGCTTCGCCGTGCCGACCACCTCGAACGGGCCGTCGGCGGTGGCCGACACCGCGAGCTCGTAGACCTCGTGGCTCTGACCGACCGCGGTCTCGTGCACGACGATCCGCGCGATCGTCGCCGGCGAATCTCGGTGCGCGACGATGTCGAGCGGCTCGGGCTTGGTCGGGAAACCGAGGAAGTGGTCGAAGCGCGTGGTGATGCCGTTCGTCAGTCGCGCCGGGCCGAAGTGCGGTTGCTCCGCCCCCGCGGACGCGGTCACGCGACATCCGAACAGCAGGTTGTCGACCTGCGATGCGGCTTTCGCGACCGGCAGCTCCGGCAGTTCGAAGTCACCGACGACCTCGGCTACAGCCGTGAATCTCGCCAGTCGCTCACGAAACGCCGCATAGTCCGTCTCGCCCGACCGATTCCACGCCACCGCCGCGGCGGTCGCGAGGCGCGGCAGGCAGAGCGGCAGCAGGTTCTCCTCGCGCCCCTCCCACCACGGCATGCAGAAGCCGACGATGCCATCCGCGCTCGCCGTCACGTGCGGCTTGCTCTGCGTCGGGAAGCCCGGATCGACGTGGCCGAAGCGCCGCGGCTCCCAAGCGTAGATCCGATCGAGCGCGACCGCGGTGAACATCGTCCGCGGGTAGTGATCGACGAGGTAGAACGGATCCCACGCGGCGTTCACGACCTCGTAGCCCGCGTCGAGCATCGCCTGCGCCGTCACGCTCACGGTGTTCCAGTTCATGTGCAGCACGTCGGTCGCGACCTTGCTGTCACCCTCACCGATCGCCGGCCCCTCCCAGACGATCGTGCGCCGCCCGCGCGACCTGACGAACACGTTGAGCCGGTTGAGGAAGGCACGCTGGACCGTGACGGGCACGCCGTAGGCCTCGTCACCGCCGATGTGGAAGAACGGCGTCGCGCGAAACACCGCGAGCATCTCGTCGATGAGCCGCTCCACGCCAGCCTGCGCAACCGGTGATGTCGCGAGCTCGGTCGGCGACTTGCCGAACACGTTCGGATACGCGCGCCGCAGGACCGTCGAGTGGGCCGGCATGTCGAGCTCGGGGATCACCGTGACGCCGCGCGCCTGCGAGTAGGCCTCGAGCTCGCGGTAGTCGGCGAGCGTCCAGCCGGCGCGTTCGTCCCGCAGCTCGGGAAACACCGCGGACGGCCACGAGCTCAGCTGATCGTCGGTCAGATGCAACTGCAGGTAGTTCGCCTTGCAGAGCCACATCATGTCGACGACCTGCCGCAGCATCGCGGGCGAATGCGGATTGCGCCCCATGTCGACCATGAAGCAGCGGAACGCGAACTCCGGCGCGTCCCGAACGACCATCTCGCGGCAGTACACCCGACCTTCGAGGACGTTGAGCGACTGCAGCAACGTCGCCGTCGCTCGCGCAACCCCTGCAGGTGCCGTAGCCCGAACCGTCAAACCACGATCGGGGAACATCTGGTAGCCCTCGGACTCGAACCCGACCTCGTAGACGAACCGCACGAGAACGTCGTCGGCGGCTGCCGGCTCGGTATCGAGCAACTCGACCTCGGTCGCACCGAAACGCGCGAGCGCCACCACGAACGCGTCTACCTGCGGCCGGAACGCGGCATGCTCGCAGACCAACTTCGTTCCCGTGCAGACCTCCAGCGGCCCGTGCTCCCGCGGCAACGGAACCAGCAGCAGCCGCTCCTGACCCAGCACCGCATCACCCGACGAAGCGAAGGCCAACAGCACGAGCACCCAGAGACGATTCCAGCGCGGCATGATGGCGTGAACGTACCGAACCCGGTTCGATTGTCTCCCGTTGCCCCGCTGATCATGTCACCCCGTCCGACCACGGCTCCCGCCCTTCTCGTCGCCCTGGCGCTCGGCGGCCCGGTCATCGCGCAGGTGGCCGACCGCGACCTGCCGCGACTCGAGTACGCCGAGCCGTGGACGCCGCCGGCCGATCATGTCGCCCTCGAGATCCAGCGCGATGGCACGCTTCGACTCGACGGCAAGAACCACGACCTGCGCGGCATCGCGAGCCTGCTGATGACGCGGAACGATGGCGCAGACCTCGGCGAACCGGTCGCAACGAAGACGGGCAAGCGCCGCTTTCGCACGACGCCGGTGCTGATCCGCGCCCATCGCGACCCCCCCGCCGTCGCGGTCGCCGAGGTGATCCGCAACCTCGGCGTCCGACGGCTCTCGTACTGGCAGGTGCTGATCGCGAGCCAGGGCAACCGCGCGACCCCGCACCACCACGCGCTGCAGTCGCAGAACCGCTTTCCGGCGCGTTGAACCCATGACCGCGACCGAGACCATCCGCCCGTTCGCCCCCGACGATCTCGGCGCGCTGCTCGAACTGCGCGCGCGCTGCTTCGACGGCCTCGACATGCAGCGCGAGGGCATCCGCCGCAGCTGGGCGTTCGACGACAACCCGGCCCGCGTCGACGGCGTGCCGAGCGCATGGGTCGCCGTGCTGGACGGCAAGCTCGTCGGCACCTACGGCATGATGCCGGCGAAGGTCGCCATCGACGGCACCCCGACCCCGGCGATCTGCGGGGTCGACTTCTGCGTCGCGCCGGAGATGCGCGGCCGCGGCCTCGGCCGCCGCCTGACGGCCGCGATGGTCGACACCGAGGGTTCGCGCTTCCGCTTCATCACGTCGCCGACCGCGCCGACAACCGCGCTGATGAAGGAACGCGGCGCGGGTGTCGTCAACGCAGCGGCCGAAGCGGCGCTCTTCGCCCGTCCCGGCAACCTCGCACCAGGCGATCCCGGCGACCCGGCGGTCGAGGTCCGCAGGCTCGAGTCGTTCGGCAGCGAATGCGACGACCTCGCAACGCGAATCAACAACCACCACCGCTTCGTCACCGTGCGCGACGCCGCCTACCTCGACTGGCGCTACCTGCGCGATCCGTTCATCCGCCACGAAGCGTTCGGCGCGTTCGACGGCGACACGCTCCGCGGCCTCGCGGTCCTGACGTTCTCGCCGACCGAGCCGCAGGCCTACATCGCGGAATTGATGACCGAACCGGCGGACGTCGCCACCGCCCGCGCACTCCTCGGAGCGCTCGTCACCGTGACGCACCAGCAACGGCTCGAGGCGCTGTTCGGTCTCGAACGGCGCGCCGCGATCAAGCCGCTCATGACCGAGCTCGGCTTCAGCGCGGTGCCGCAGAACCTGCTCGAACCCGTCGTGCTGCTGCGCGACGCCGAGGTCGACCCGCTCGATTGGCACTTCACGCCCGGCGACGGGGACTTCCTCTTTCGCATCGGGAGTGCCGGATGAGTGATCAACCATCGAGATCAGAACGCATAGCACGAACGCACGGCCTGGTCGCCGGCGCGCGTTCCGTGCTGCGTCACTTCGTGAACCGCCGCGTCGTCGAGTTCCCCGACTTCGAGCGGTCGCTGTTCCTCGCGCCCCATCCCGACGACATCGAGATCGGCTGCGGCGGCACCGTGCAGAAGCTGATCGCGGCCGGCCGGCAGGTGCGCCTGTGCTACATCACGGACGGCAGCGCGGTCGGCGAACCCGAGCGCGATGCGCACTTCGCCGAGGTTCGCCGGCAGGAAGCGGAAGCCGTCGCCAAGCGGCTCGGGCTCGCATCGCCGACGATCCTCGGCTGCCCCGAACGGCAGTTCCGCGACCCCGCGCGGCGCGCCGAGCTCACCGCGCAGGTGGTTGCGCAACTCGACGACTTCGACCCCGACGGCGTCTTCCTGCCGTGGGTCGCGGACCAGCACGAGGACCACCGCTACACCAATCTGCTGCTCGCCGACGCGCTGCGGCAGACCGGCCGCACGCCGACCGTGTGCGGCTACGAGGTCTGGTCGTTCGTGCCGCCCGGACTCGTCGTCGACATCTCCGAACAACTCGCGGAGAAGATCGAACTGATCCGGCTCTACGCGTCGCAGTTCGAGTTCCTCGACTACGCCTACCTCGTCGACGCCCTCGGTCGGTCGCACGCGGCGCTCGCGCCGGGCGCTACCGCGTGCGAGGCGTTCTGCGCGATGCACACCGCGGGCTTCCTCGAAACCGTCGATGGGCTGGCCCTCGACGACCCGGCCGGCTGCGACGAGGTCCTGCTCACGCCGCCATCCACGATGCCGAGCTGAGACCCGAACCCAGTTCTTCGGGAACCAGCCCGGCGAAGGCGCGTCGAAGGCGCGGTGATGGAACGCCAAACCGACGCATGGCTCGATGACATCGAGGTCAGCAGTCCCTGCTCCGCCGACTGGAACGAGATGGCCGGCGACGATCGCCGCCGCTTCTGCGAGCAGTGCTCGCTCCACGTCTACGACTTCTCCGCGCTGACCCGCACCGAAGCCGCCGAGCTCGTGCAGGGCAGCAAGGTGACCGGCGAACGCCTCTGCGGGCGCTACCGTCGCCGCGCGGACGGCACGGTGCTGACGCGCGATTGCCCGGTCGGACTGCGCGTGCGGCTCCGGCGCGCCGCGTCGCGCGTCGTGGCGATGGTGACCGCGGTGTTTGCGTTCATCGGCTGCCGCAGCGGCGCGAACGATCCCGTGACCGAGACCGTCGACCCGGGGACGAGCCAACCCGACTCGCCGCCAGAGTCGCCCATCCTCCTTGGCGAGATGGAGATCATGGGTGACATCGCCCTGCCCGAGACCAACGCGCCCGAGGCCGAGCCCGCGACCCAACCCCAACCGACCGCGCCAAAGCAGAGCGAACACCAGCCGCTGGAAGCGAAGCACCCGACGCTCCAGGGCCGGATCCGCCTGCCCGAGCCGAAGCCGAGTCCGAAAAACTCGTCGAAGTAGGCTCCGCCCACACGGGCGCGCGATTTTCGATACCATCGGGTCATGCGACCGCTGACCCCTCTCGTGTCGCTGTTGCTGGCGTTCGCTGCGCCGGCGCAGATCTCCGTTCCCACGGCCCGGCTCGAAGGCCACGTCGTCGACCCGCTCCACGAGCCGGTCGGCAACGCCGAAATCATCGTCGAGTACGATGGCGTCGTCGCCGCGCGGACGCGCAGCGACGGCAACGGCACGTTCGTGCTGCCGCGAGTGCCGGCGCGCTACGTGCTCGTCACCGCGAAAGCCGATGGCCCGCAGATCGGCGCGCAGGTCATCGATCTCTGGGGCCAGAGCCGCACCTACGCAGAGCTGCGCACGATGCCCGCGCGACGCATCACCGGCGTCGTGCGCGACGACGCCGGCGCGCCGGTCGCGAACGCCTGGGTCGGCGCATCGCCGATGGTCGCCCACGACCTGTCCGTCGCGCACTGCACGACGCGCAGCGACGACCAGGGGCGTTTCGATCTCTCGCACGTCGGCGTCGGGTTCACCCAGGTGCGCGCGTGGACCACGCAGCACGAATGCGCGCCGTTTCTCACCGAGATCGACAGCAACGACGACGTCGAGCTGGAGTGTGTCGTCGAGCGCGGGAAGGCGATCCACCGCACGGTCGTGCTCGAGGGCGCGACGCCAGAACAGCTGAAGATCACGGAGCTGCGCGTCGCGGCGTTCTTCACGGACGAACTGCGACCGCTGCCGCCCGAACTCGCGCGGCCAGAGCCCGTCGGGCCCGGTCATTGGGAGCTCGTCGGCTGGAACGACATCGACCACATGCACCTCTGGCTCGAGGGCGACGCGGTCCAGACCTGGCCCAACGCCTACGTCGTCGAGAACGGCCGCCGCTCGGTCCGCCTACGATTCCACGTTCGCGAGGCCGACGCCGCCATCCAGGGTTCGGTGTTCGACGCCGAAGGGAATCCTGTCGTCGGGCTCGGCCTGATGACGCAGTCGCTCCGCGCGCCGAAGGTCAACCACGCGCGGCGGACCGCGACGACGGATGCCAACGGGCAGTTCGTGGTGCAGTCGCCCGTCGATCCGGGAGAGACGTTCGCCATGCGCTCGATCACCGAGGACCTCGTGCTCGCCGGCAACGACCGGAACGCCGCGTGGTTCGTTCAGCAGCACCAGGCGAACAAGCACTGGCGCCTCGACGCCCTGCCCGCAGTCCGACTGCGGCTGCAGCTCGAGGACGCGGACGGGTATCCCGCCGTCGGCACCCTGACCCACGTGAGTCATCAACCGGAACGGGGTCAACCCAATGGGCGCCTGCACATCGGCAGCGGCGTGGCGCGGCTCAACGGCCACGTGGACATCGCGAGCCTGGCCCTCGACCTGCCCACCGTACTCGTATTCGACGCTGCCGGGCCCGGCGGCCACGCGCAGATGCGCCTCTTCGCGCAAGGGGAAGGCCTGGTCGATCTCGGCAAGCGCAGGCTCGCGCCGGCTGGTGAGATCAGCGGCCAGGTGCTCGGCAAGGGCGGTGAGCCGGTAACGGGACTCTACGTCTACGTCTCACAGTTCGGGCGCGAATCGCTCGCTCTCGTACCCAACCGCAACGGGCGATTCCGGGCCCGCGGACTCCAACCGGGCAACTACGTCGTCACCGCGCTGCACTCCCGAACGACCCGCACGACCAATCACAGGGTCAGCGTCGAGAGCGGTCTGACGACCGAAGTCGAGCTCGACGTCGCGCCGCGCTGAGCCAGGGAACGATCATGAAGTCGCTGGTGCTCGTTGCGCTGAGTGCCCTGGCCGCCGTCGCCGGGTCCGTCGGTGCCCAGGCCGCCCCGATGACGTCACGACTCGAGGGCCAGGTCATCGACCCGGTCCACGAACCCGTCGCCAACGCCGAAGTCGTCGTCGAGCACGACGGCCTCGTCGTCGCGCGCACGCGCAGCGACGGCAACGGTATCTTCGTGTTCCCGCGCGTGCCGGCCGAGCACGTCGTCGTGCAGGCGACGACCGACGCTCCGAACATCGGTGCTCTCGCGGTCGACCTCTGGGGCACGCGACGCGGGTTCGCACAGGTGCGCACGATGCCCGCGCGCAGGATCCAGGGTGTCGTCCGCGATGCGGCGGGCGCGCCGATTGCCGGGGCCTGGGTCGCCGCAAGGTGCCGGCGCAACTCGCAACTCGGCGCGGCGCACTGCGAGACCCGCACGAACGCGAACGGCGAGTATTCGCTCACCCACGCGCCCCTCGGCGCGATTCAGGTCACCGCCTGGACCGGCCGGGTGCAGGACGCTGCCCACCTCAGCGAGATTCGCGACCCGACGGACGTCACGCTCGATCTCCGACTCACGCGTGACGACGCCGAGTGGTCGACCGTCGAGCTTCGCGGTGGGACCGCGGCGGAGCGCGCCGCCGCGGTGCTCGAGGTGGCGGCATTCGAGCCGCTGTCCCGCGTGCCGCTGCCGGCGGAACTGCGCCGCCCGCGCCCCGTCGCGGCTGGTCGCTGGCAGGTGCCGACGTGGCCCGGCGCGAAGTCATTGCACGTCCGAGTCCGACTCGTCGGGGCTCACGTGTGGCCGAGCGAACACTCGTGGCCGTCGTCCGGCACGCTCGGCAACTGCAGCTTCCGGATCGGCGATCCCGACGCCACGATCCGTGGCCGGCTCGTGGACCGCGACGGCCGGCCAGTCGCAAGCCTCGAGATGCTTGCGGAGTCCCTGCAGGTCGCGCCCATGAACAACGCGCGCCGCAGCCTCGCGACGACGAACGAACGGGGCGAGTTCACGCTCCAGTCGCCGGTAGGACCAACGGACCTCTTCGCGGTGCGAGCCGTCAGCAGCACGGCCGTGATCGAAGGTCGCGAACCGCTCTCACCCTGGCTCGTGGGGCGTCACGACAGCGACACCGTGTGGCAAGCGCGCGTCGCGCCCGGGCGCAGCGTATCGATCCGGCTCCACGATCTAGCCAACACTCCGGTCGCCGGCGTCCTCGTCGATCTTCGGCGCGCAGACTCCGGCGCCAGTATCGGCCGGGGGATCACCGGCCTCGATGGCATCGCCCGGGTCCACGGCCTCAGGGTCACGCTCCCGACCGAGCTCGAAATCGTGGCCTGGGGCTCGCGACACTTCGCTCGGATCGACGCCACGATGGGCCAGCCCGCGCCCGGCGAGTCGGTGATCGATCTCGGCCAGCACGAACTCGGACCCGGCGCAACGATCCGAGGCGTCGTGCGCGACGAACTCGGGCAGCCGCGTCCGGGGCGTCCCGTGCAGATCCGTGATCTGCATGGAAGAACGACACACCTCGTCATGGCCGCCAACCGCGAGGGTCGCTTCGTCGTTCGCGGACTGCCGCCCGGCCGCTACGTCGTCTCCGGAATGAACGGCAACGGTGCGCACGACGGCCGCGCTCGGGACGGCGAGATTCTCGAGATCGAGCTCGTCATCCGCGACCGCTGAACGACCGCGGCACGCCGCCTCACCGCTCGCCGGCGATCTGCTCCAGCTCCTTCTCGCACGCCTCGATCGCGGCCTCGAGTTCGGCCAGGCGTTCGAACGCGTCGCGGCCGGGGCGCTGGTCGGCGCGGTCGATCATCGAGCTCAGGTAGCGCAGCTGCGAGACGACCATCGGCTGCGGGTAGGTCACGCGCTCGTCGACGAGTCGTTCGAGCACGCGGTCGACGCGCGAGTGCGTCACCTCGTCCGTCGGCTCCTTGATGATCTGGCGCGCCTTGCTCACGACCGCGTCGGCGCGCTGGCGGGCGCGCTGCACGCGCAGGATGAGATCGGCCTGGGCCTGCAGGTCCGCGTTGGTGATGCCGGCTGCCTTGACGCGCGGATCGAGCTCGACGGTCAGCAGCTGCCGCGCCTCGCCGCCCGCGTGCACGAGGCGCAGCTCGTACTCGCCGGGCAACACGAGCGGTCCGGTGCCGCGCACCCCATTGCCACGGAGATTCCACGTGTAGCGATGCAGCCCGGCCGAAGCGTCGAGGCCGCCACCACCGCGCTGCCGCCGGAACGGGCCGCGCATCCCCTGGTCGCGTTCGGTCCGCGGCTGCGAACGGCGCCCCTCGATCTTCTGCACGAGCTCGGGTTCGTTGCCCGCGAGGCTGTAGATCTCGAGCCGCAGGTCCTCGGCGGCCGCGGGCAACACGTAGTGCACGATCGCACCCGTGCCGCCGTAGCTCGGCGCGCGATCGCCACCGCGGCCACGCATGCGGGTCCGGATCGCGGTGCGGGGAGCGAGCAACGCGACCGCACCCTCTGCAGCGCGCCGCAGCCCGCGCACGGCCGAGATGTCGTCTAGCACCCAGAACGACCGTCCCATCGTCGACAGCACCAGATCGTCGCGATGAACGACGATGTCGGTGACCGGCGTGACGGGCAGGTTCTGCTGGAACGGCAGCCACGAGCCGCCGGCGTCGAGCGACACGTACATCCCCCACTCGGTGCCGAGGAACAGCACGTTCTCGTCGAGCGGGTCCTCGCGCAGCACGCGCACGGGGCAGTTCTCGGGCAGGCCGTCGTGGATGCGGGTCCACGTCTTGCCGAGGTTGGTCGTCTTGTAGACGTGCGGCGACGGGTCGCCGAGCTGGTAGCGGAGGACGCAGGCATACGCGGTCGACGCGTCGTGCGCCGACGGCTCGATCGTCTGCACGCGCCCGCCCGACGGCATGTCGGGGGTGACGTTGCGCCACGTCGTGCCGCCGTCCTCCGTGACATGGATCGGCCCGTCGTTCGCACCGGTCCAGATCAGGCCGGGCTTCACGGCCGACTCCGCGATCTCGTAGAGCGTCGAGTAGTACTCCTCGCCCGTGATGTCGCGCGTGATCGGACTGCCCGAGATCACCTGCTTGTCCGCTTCGAACGCCGTGAGGTCGGGCGAGATCGTCGCCCAGTTCTCGCCGCCGTCCGTCGTGCGGTGCAGGTACTGCGAGCCGTGGTAGACGACGTTCGGGTCGTGCGGCGAGACCGTGATCGGCGCCACGCGCTGGAAGCGGAACTTCAGGTCACGCGGGTTGTGGCCGTAGAGATTCGACGCGCCGACGTAGTACTGCCGTTCTTGCCCCGTGCGGTGGTTGTAGACCCCGAAACGCCCCTTGCAGTTGGCGTAGACGATGTCGGGATCACCGGGCTTGGGCACGACCGGCCCCGTCTCGCAGCCGCCGACCGACTCCCAGAAGGCCGTCGCGCCACCGGTCGCCGGGCCGGGCGGGTTGCTCGGCACGCGGATCGTGCTGTTGTCCTGCTGCCCCGCGTAGACCCAGTAGGGGAAGCGATCGTCGACGGCGACCTGGTAGAGCTCGGCCGTCGGCTGGTTGTGCTGCGTCGACCACGTCGCGCCGCCGTCGATCGTCACGTTGGCGCCGCCGTCGTTGCACTGCACCATGACCTTCGGGTCGTTGGGGTCGATCCACACCTCGTGGTTGTCACCGTGCGGCGTGAAGCGTCGACGCCACTTCTTGCCGCCATCGGTCGACTCGCTGTAGCCCGTCGCCGCGACGAACAGGTGATCGGCGTCCGACGGATCGCAGTCGATGTTGCAGTAGTAGAACGGCCGCAACAACAGGCTGCGGTTGTCCGAGACGTGCTCGAACGTCGCGCCCGCGTCATCCGAGCGATACACGCCAGGCTTGTCCGCGGCCTCCATGAGCACCCAGAGCCGATCCGGCTCGGCGCGCGAGACCGCGAGGTCGGACTTGCCGACGACGCCGGTCGGCAAACCGCCTTCGAGCTTCTGCCAGGTGTCGCCGCCGTCACGACTGCGCCACACCCCGCCCTGCTCGCCGCCGCTCACGATCGTCCACGGCTTGCGCTCGGCCTCCCACATCGAGGCGTAGATCGTGTTCGGATCGGCCGGGTGGAACTCGACGTCCGCGCAGCCGCACGTGTCCGAGATCGCGAAGACGCGGTCCCACGTCTTGCCGCCGTCCTTCGTGCGATAGACGCCGCGTTCCTCGTTGGCCTTGAACGCGTTGCCGATCGCAGCGACGAAGACGATGTCGGGCTCGGTCGGATGGATCTCGACGGCGCCGATGTGGCACGTCGCCTCGAGCCCCATGAACTCCCACGTCTTGCCCGCGTCCGCCGACTTGTAGATCCCGCGCCCCGGGATCACGTTGCTGCGCAGACCGTCCGATCCGGTGCCGACCCAGACCAGGTCCGGGTCGCTGAGCGCGACGCGGATCGCGCCGATCGAAGGCGTCGAGAAGAAGCCGTCCGAGACGTTGCGCCAGGTGTGTCCGAAGTTCTCCGTCTTCCAGACCCCGCCGCCCGTCGCGCCCATGTAGTAGGTGCCACGGATCTGCTCGACGCCCGCGACCGCCGTCACACGCCCGCCGCGTGTCGGACCGATGCAGCGATAGCGCAGTTCGTCGAAGCCGGGCAGCGCGTTCGCCGACTCACCAGCGGGCGACGCGGCGGCGGGTTCTTGCGTGTAGGCAGCGACAGACAAGACGACCGGGAGAACGGCGAGGGCGAGGCGGTGGGTCATCGGCAGCTCCGAGAGGGGATGGACGGGCGACCATACCGCGAGGCTCGTGGGGGACCTTCAACCCGATCGTGCCACACACCGAAGATACGGGCATGCGACATTGATGGCGCCGCACGGATCCTGCCGGAGCAGCTAGCACGGACTTCGAATCCGAACTTCGGCGACACCCCACTAGCCCGCAACCCCATCAGGCGTCACGGAGAGTTAGAGTTGGGCGCTCGTGGCGGGACGAGGCCTCGCACTGCACTGAGGCCAACCCACACGTTCAGGTTGATCAACTGCGAGGAACGATGACTGCATGCGAGTTGCTGTTTCGCCTGGTGTTGTGCTGCTCCTGGGCCGCGACCACGGTCGCTTCGCAGGACGAGAATCCGCCCCCGGAGCAACACCCGCTCGTTGCCCACTACGGCATCGAGGTCGACGCCGCACAGCTCTTCTCGAAAGTTGAACCCGAGTTCTTGCGCTACCAGACGCAGCTGCGTTTCTACGGCACGACGCTGGCAGAGACGCAACCCGCGCCGGAACTCGTCGACGCGGAGGTGGCGATGTATCGACTCCGACGATCGACCGGCAAACTCGAGAAACCCGGCCGGACCGACGCCCTGCTCTGTTTCAACCTGCTCCTGCATCGCCCCGACGTGGGCAGGGACTACCTGAAGGAGTTGACCGAAGTCGTCGTTCCCGGCACCGACGGGTTCGTGGACTCCGCGATCGCCTACGGGACCATGGCGTCAGGCAGCTGGGGCGAGCAGTTCGCGGTCGCGGGCCTGGATCACGACGACGTCTCGCGGCGGAGATTCTGGGCGACATACCTCTCGCGCGAAGCGACCGTGGACAACAGTGCTACCCGAATACGCGACGTGCTGAAGAGCGAGAAGGACTCACGAGTGCGCGCGTCGCTGTACCTCGCACTCGGAACGTTGATCGACAAGGGCTCGCTGGCCGCGACCAAGGCCGCATTCGAGAAAGAAGAGGACGTCGACGTGCGGCGCGCGATGGTGTTCGCCGTGACCGAGACGATGGGGCGCGATGCGTTGGCGTGGCTGGGTTCACTCGAAGAGGCCAATCCGCAAGTGCGTGAGCAGATCGACGGCTCCACCCAGTACCTGCGCGAAGGAACGACGGAGGACAACAAGCACGGATTCGAGATCACCAACGACGCCGAGTTCGTACAACGGTTCCATGGTCTGAAGACGCCGGCGATCCAGTGGCTAACGCGCGAGGGCTTTCTCGCCGATGACGCAGTCGCCAACGGCAAAGACATCGGCGACGACGAGAAGGCCGAACTCTTCGACGCACTCGAGCAGTCGCTGGGGTTCGGGCTCGAGGCAGTGAAGGGCTCGCTGTTTGCCGCATTGAAGCCGGCCGACCTGCCTCGCCTGCGAAAGCTCCGTGCGCTGTGCGCGTACTGCCCCAACCAGTTCGCCCAGGGGCGGCGACAAACCCTGCTGATCATGATCCGTTCTCTCCGAGACTGATCGGAGGCGCTGCCGCACCGCCGCCCTGCGCCACGACGTACGTGGCGCATCAAGACGACGTTCTGCTCGTCGAGCTGCATCAGATGGAGGACACTCGCGCCTCCCGCGACGCGCTCGACGCGAAGGGCGTAGTCACGGATCCTCGCCGAGCTGCAAACGCTGCGACAGCCGCGCCCGCGCCAGCCGCCAGTCCCGTTCCACGGTTCCGACCGAGACGTCGAGCGCCGCCGCGACCTCGGCGACGGCCAGGCCACCGAAGTAGCGCAGCGCGACGACCTGCGCCTCGCGCGGGTAATCGACCGCGAGGTCGGAGAGTGCCTGGTCGAGATCGAGGATCCAGGCCGGGTCGGGCATCTCGATGGCGAGCGATTCGACCCCGACCTGCCGCGCACCGCCGCCGCGCTTCGCCGCCGAACGCCGGCGCGCGTGCTCGACGAGAATGCGGCGCATCGCCTGTGCCGCCGCAGCGAAGAAGTGACCGCGGTGGCGCCACTCGGCCCCGGTCCGGCCGAGCCGCATCCAGGCTTCGTGCACGAGCGCCGTCGGCTCGACGGTCGGCGATTCGTTCGCGACATGGCCACGCGCCATGGAACGCAGCTGGTCGTAGATCGCCAGCAGCAGCTCATCCGCGGCAGCGTCATCGCCACCGACCGCCCCGTTCAACAGCTCCGTGAGATCCCGTCCGGCCATCGCGATATGCTGGCATTGTGCCACGCCGCCGCGCGGACCTCATCGCCGACCTGTTCCACCGTGCGCTCGGACTGCCCGCCCCCGAGCGTGATGCGTTCGTCCGCACGTACTCGGGCGACACGGACGCAACGACGACCGTCGACAGCAGCGTTCGCGCGGAGGTCCTCGCGCTCGTCGAGGCGGACGCCGAGGAAACCCAGACCGCGTTCCGATCGCCTCTGCCGGCGAACCGCGATCTCGACCTCGTCCCGCACGTGCCGCCGTTCCGTATCGATCGCGAACTCGGCGAAGGCGCGATGGGGCGCGTGTATCGCGCCGAGCAACTCGAACCCGTGCGCCGCCAGGTCGCGATCAAGGTCTTGAAGAGCACCGCGCTGACCGCCGTCGGGCGCGCGCGGTTCCAGGCCGAGCACCGGGCGTTGGCGCGACTGCAGCATCGGTGCATCGCGCGCGTGCTGGACGGCGGCCACCTCGAGGACGGGCGGCCCTATCTCGCGATGGACCTCGTCGACGGCCTGCCGATGCACCGCTGGCTGCAGAGCGAGATGCCGACGCTGGCCACCCGGCTCGACCTTTTCGACGATCTCTGCGACGCAGTACAGCACGCGCACGGCAAGGGCATCATCCACCGCGATCTCAAGCCATCCAACGTGCTCGTCACGGCCGGCGACGACGGCCCCGAGCCACGGATCATCGACTTCGGCATCGCGCGGTTCCTCGATCGCGACGACGGCGACACGATGCATACCGGGGCGGATGCCGCCATGGGCACGGCCGGCTACATGAGCCCGGAACAAGCGTTCGACGCCGGCAGCGCCGATGCCCGCAGTGACGTCTACGCGCTCGGCGTGATCCTGTACGAGTTGCTCACGGACACGCTGCCGCGCAGTCGGGCCTCGGCGTCGGAGACCGCGGCGTGGCACACGGTGCCAGAGCGCCCCTCCCGAGTCCGCCCCGGCACCCCCCTCGATCTCGACTGGGTCACGCTGCGCGCGCTCGCCATCGAGCCGGATCGCCGCTACGGCACCGTGCTCGAGCTGCAGGCCGATGTCGCGCGGGCCCGGCGCCACGAGCCGGTCGCCGCCCGGCCGCCGACATGGACCTACGTCACCCGACGGTTCTTGCAGCGGCATCGCGTGGGCGCGGCGGCTTCCGCGGTCGGGCTCGTGCTGCTCGTGACCGGTCTCGTGGTCGTCCTCCACCTCTGGAACCAGGCGAACACGAACTGGCAGGACTTCCGCCGCCTGGTCGACGACAAGCGACTCGTCGACCTGCGCCAGGAAGCCGCCGACGAGCTGTGGCCGCCATGGCCCGAGCAGATCCCGGCGATGCGCCAGTGGGAGCGCCGCGCGAACGCGCTCCTTGCCCGCCGTGACGACCTCCGCAGCAGGGCGGCCGACCTGCGCGCCCGGCTCACTGTCGCGACGGATCCGACGCGGCGCGACGAGCTCGATTATCAGCGCGAGGTGATGACCCGGCTCATCGACGGGCTCGAGCAGCTGGCGGCCCCCGCCGCCCGACCCGACAACCTCGCCGGTATCCGAGCGCGCCGGGCCGAGGCCGAGCGCATCGCACGACTGTGCGGTGAGGGTGACCTCTGGGCGACGGCCCTTGCGGCGATCGCCGACCGCGCGATCTGTCCCGCGTACGATGGCCTCGTGCTGCCGGGGCTGCAGATGGGTCTCGTCCCGCTCGGCATCGACCGGGCGAGCGGCCTGTGGGAGTTCTGGCATCCGGAGAGCGGGGCGCGACCGGCCGTCACGCTCGACGAGGCGGGCAAGCTGCGCGACGTCGAGATCGGGCCCGAGTCGGGCATGGTGTTCGTGCTCGTGCCGGCTGGCGACTTCGTCATGGGCGCTCTCGAGCGCCGTGACGAACACTCCGGCGAAGCCCCGATCGACCCCGGCGCCGCGCCGATGGAGCGCTTCGTTCACGAGCTGCGGCTGGCCGCGTTCTTCGTGAGCAAGTTCGAGTGCACCCAGGGGCAATGGCTGCGCCTGACGGGCGAACGGCCGAGCTTCACGTCACGCGCGACGAGTCGCGGTGACGTCGACCTGTCTCACCCGGTCGAGCAGGTCTCCTGGCTCACCGCGACCCAGCACCTGGCGCGCCGCCGACTGCAGCTGCCGACCGAGGCGCAGTGGGAGTACTTCGCGCGCGCCGGCACCCGGTCGATCTGGGCGTGTGGCAACGCGATCGCGGACCTGCAGGGGTTCGCCAACCTCTGCGACAGGAGCTCGATCGGGGTGAACGGCAATCCGATCGAACCCGGCCTCGACGACGGCTATCCGCACACCGCGCCGGTCGGCACGTTTCGCCCCAACGCCTGGGGCCTGTTCGACGTTCACGGCAACGTGTCGGAGTGGTGCCGCGACTGGCTCGTGTCCTACCTGCGCCCCGCGCGCCCGGGAGATGCGCTGCGCGAGCCCATCGCCGAGGACGACCCGCCAACGCTGCGGATGCACCGCGGCGGTGACTTTGCCGAACGGGCGCACCTGAGCCGCGTCGCATCCCGGAACGCGCTGGCGCCGTTCCGTCGCATGTCGCGCGTCGGTGTCCGCCCCGTACGCGCGGTGTTCGAATAGGTGTAGCGCGCTCCGGTCGCCCGGCCGGCGGGATCAGTTCCCGATCAGGAAGCGGCCGAAGTTGGAGCCGCTGAGCCCGAGAGCGTTCGCCGGCGGATCGAAGAAGAACCACTGGTTCCACAGCGGCAGCCCGGGCGCGAGCGTGGGCGCCAGCGGCAGCGAGACGGTCTCCGACCCGCCGCTCGTCACCATCCAGCTGACGACGTCGTCGTAGAGGTACGCGCTGCAGCCCGGCGCTCCGAAACCGCCGAGGTCGAACGGTCCCGTCCGCGGCCGGAAGCTGAACACGAGCACCGTGAGGGTCGCGGGCCCCGGGGGTCCGTCCGCGACCTCGATATCGAGCGTCGCGCCGAGCATCGACGAGCCACTGTAGCCGAGCGTCGGGCGCAGACCGTTGCTGCCCGGACAGCCGCCCTCACCGTAGATGATGGTGTTGTTCGTGTCCGTGCAGAACTTGAGCTTGATGCCGCCGCCGGCCTCGACGTTGGCGTTGTTGTAGCCGCTCCCGGAACGCCACACGAACGGGATCGAAGCGTCGGTCCGGAACCCGGTGTCGCCCGAACCGGTCGAGGCCTCGGCGTGACGCACGAAGAACTCGATCACGAGCATTCCGTTCGCCGGGTCGTAGCGGAACGGAAACGCCAGACCGAGCGGCAACCACTGATCCGCGGTCGTGTCGAACGTGATGTTGTTGTGCTGCAGCGGCCGCGACGTGAACCCGACGGTGTTCGACCCCATCGAGCCCGTGAGCGGATTGGGGTTGTGGCCGACCCGCAGCTGGATCTCCGTGTAGGTCCGGGAATAGGACCCGGCCGGCGCGGCGCACACCTCGACGATGTCGAGCGGCTGATTCCCGAGGACGGATGTCGGGATCTGCATCTGGTAGCGCATCGTCCCGTAGGCCGGGTCGTTGGGAACCCCGTTCCCGAACGGCCGCGGATCGGGTGCGCCGAGAGCCGGCGTGTCGGCCGGGTAGTGCAGGCACGCCTGCGCGGGCAACAGACGCGGGCTGGCCACCCCCAACAGGACGAGGGCGGGCAGGGCTAGGATTCGCGGGGCAGCGGCGAGATTTCGGCGAGAGTGTGAGTTCATGATGCAGGAAGGGGCCAGGAAGTGCGCCAGCACTCCGTGGCCCCCTCAACGCTTTCTGAACTTCGTTCGCGCGGCTGCCGCGAGCGCCGCACTCACGGCCGCACGAGCGCGCGATAGCGCGGCCCGAAGTTGCCGACCGCGAGATTCCCGAGCGGGAAGTTCAGGGTCTGCAACCCGATGGCCATGCCCGCGATCGTCGGGTCGTTCGGCACCGTGAGCGGGATCGGCTGCCCGACCGGGATCGGGAACGTGAACGCGAGTGCCGTGGTCGTCAGCGAGCCCGTGAGCAGCACGCCGTAGGGCTGCACGAGCACGGACGCCTCGTTGAGACCGAAGCCGAGGAACGACGTGCCGGGCTGCCCCTGGACGGTGAGGAACACGGTCTCGCCCGGGCGCGGCGTGTTGGCGACCTCCATGTCCCAGTTCCCGCGTTCGAACGCGCCCATGTCCGGCGCGGCGACGCCGCCGAGCGCGTGGTCGAGGATGCGCGAGTTCTCGTCGAAGTCGCGCGCGACGAACTGCGCGGTGCCGAGATCCGCGGCGCCGAGGCACGGCGAGCCCGCCCCTAGCCGCAGATCGCCGTTCTGAGGATCGACGAACTGCGGGTCGAGGTCGATGTTGCCGCCGCTGCCCACGAGCCCGCCGTTGCTGCGGAGCACCCGCCCGGCCGCGAGCCCTGCGAAGTTGTTGCCCGCGCTGTTCCAGACGTTGCTGTTCATCACGAGACCGGTCCAGGCGGCGGCAGCCTCGATGCCGTCGCCGCCGCAGTCCGCGACGGTCGCATGCACGATGTTGAAGTCGCCCGCGGTGCAGTAGACGCCATCACCGCCGCAGCTCCAGGCCACGAGGTTGGTCTGCGGCGGCGCCAGATCGCGCAGTTCGAACCCGCGCGCCACGGCGTCGTCGACGCGCACCGAGCGCAGGAAGATCGCCGCGCCGTCCGCGTTGACCGCCGGGAAGTTCGACGCCCCGGCGAACCGCACGACGACGTTCTCGATTCGCCGCAGCTCACCCGTGTCGGGCAGGTGCAGGTTGTAGAACGCGCCCGGCGAGCCCGTGCTCGGCCCATCCCCGTTGCTGTCCCCCGCCACCGAGTCATCGGCGTCATCGGTGAATACGACCGGCTCGAAGGCGGTGCCGAGCAACCGCGAGCGGCCTTGCAGCAGCACCTGGCGCGCGCCGACGAGCTTGAACACCACGCCCTGCTCGACGGTGAGTTCCCCGGTGGGTCGAACGTCGAGGTTGGCGCTGAGCAGGAACGCACCGGCCGGCATCGAGTGGGTCCCGATGCGGACGTTCGTGGTCACGGTCGCGCTCGTGATCCGGACACAGTCGATGCCGTTGCCGGCGCACGAGTTGTTGACGAGCCCGGGCACCGCGTCGAGCCGCAGCCCGGCGATGCCCGTGCCACCGTTGTCGATCAGGTGGCAATCGTGAACGGTCGCGTACGCGGCGCCCGTGAACCCGATCCCGTCGCGGTTGCAGTCGCGCACGGTGCAATCCCGCAGCACGGGGTCGGTCGATTGACAAGCCACGCCGGGGAAGTTGGATGCGCCGGCGTAGCGCACCTCGGTGAAGTCCAGCTCGCTGGCCGCCTGGCTGCTGCTGAAAACGACGTTGTACCACGCGCCCACGGCGCCGCTGCTCGCGCCGTTCTTGTTGGTGTCGCCAGCCGCGGTGTCGTCGTCGTCGTCCGTGAGGATCACGGGCGCCGCGGCGGTTCCCTCGCTGCGCAACGTGCCGTTCACCAGCAGTTGGCGCGCACCGATCCACTTGCAGATCACTCCCGGCTTCAACGTCAGCGTCACCCCGGCCCCGACGGTCAGGTTCGTCGCGAAGTGGAACGCGCCGCCGACCATCGAGGCCGGTTCGAGCGTGAGGTTGCTCGTCAGCGTCGCGGTCGTGATCCGCATCACGTCGAGGCCGTTGCCCGTCGCGGTGTTGTTGACGATGCCGGGGACGGCGTAGAGCGGGACGGCGTCGAACGCGCGGCCACCGTTGTCCTGCGCAACGCAGCCGGTGATCGACGGCGCCGAGTTGCTGCGCAGGTAGAACGCACCGCTGTTGCAGTTTCGCACCACGCAGTTCACGAACGTCGGCGCGGTGTTCTGGATGTCGAACCCGTTGAAGTTCGAGGCGCCCGCGAACCGCACCTCGGTGTGATGCAGCGTGCTGCCGGTCTGCTGGGCGTCGAAGACGACGTTGTACCAGGCGCCGGGCGCACCCGCGGTCACGCCATCCTTCAAGGTGTCGCCGCCGACGCTGTCGTCGTGATCGTCCGTGAGCACCACCGGGTTGCCGGCCGTGCCCTGGCAATCGAGCGTGCCGCGCACGAGCAACTGGCGCGCGCCGTTCCACTTGATCACCGCGCCCGCCGGCAAGGTCAGGGTCGCGCCCGGACTGACCGTGATGTTGGTGCCGACGAGGAACGCCCCGTCCACCATCGAGGCCAGACCCAGCGTCAGGTTGCCGGTGACCGCGCCCGTCGAGATGCGCAGCGCATCGATCTGATTGCCGGTCGCCGTGTTGCCGGTGAAACCCGGCACGGCGGAGATCGGCACGGCATCGAACGCATAACCGCCGTTGTCGAGCATCGCGCAGTTGTCGACGGTCGGCCACGAGTTGCTGCGCAGCCACAGCGCCCGCGCCGAGCAGTCGCGCACCGTGCTGTTCGTCAGCGTGATGTCCGCGCTCTGCAGGTCGACCGCCGCGAAGTTGGACGCGCCCGCAAAACGCACCTCCGTGTAGTTCAGCGTGGACGCGCCGGCGCCGCTCCGGAACACGATGTTGTACCACGCGCCCGGTGAACCGACGCTCGGACCGTTGCCGTTGGTGTCACCACCCGCAGAGTCATCGGCGTCGTCGGTGAAGATCACCGGGCTGCCGGCCGTGCCGTTGCTAACCAGCGTGCCGTCGACGACGAACTGGCGGGCTCCCACGAACTTGACGATCACGCCAGGGGACAGCGTGAGGGTCTGGCCGGCCGGAACGCTGATGTTGGCCGCGGCCGTGTAGACCCCGGCGGCCAGGGTCCCGGTCAGGGCGCCGCTGAGCGGCGTCTGCGCGCCGGCAGCGGCTGCCAGCGCAATGGACGCGGTGATCGAGCGGAGGACGAGAGAACGAAGGCGGTCGGACATTTCGGGGACGGGTGTGAGAGTCGGCAAGAACGGGAAGGCTGCCTGGCCAGGCCGCCCCGTTCGCCGCAGCGGCAGAGTCCGCTGCCGACCGCCAGAAAAACCGACTCCGCTGCCCGTTCGCCAAGGCGCCCGTGCCATGGCCCAGACACCCGCGGCCGCTGTCCGCCTCAGAACCGAAGCGGCGCTCCGCAGGAGCGCGGCGAGGTCCTGAGCAAGTTTGCCCGCGAAGCGGGCAACCTTGCTCAGAAGCGCTGCCGCACCGCCGCCCCGGCCCGCACCTCACCCGCACCGACGTCGAACGCGAACGCCTGCGTCGTCACGTCGAGCCCGCGCAGTGCGGGCGCCTGTGGAACGGGCCACGGCATTTCGGCCTCGCCGCTCGGATCCGTGATCGCCGCCGCGAGCACGAACGCCCCCGCCGCGCGCACGTGCAGCACCGCGTTGCCCGGCTGGATGACGAGGAACGGGCCGCCCGCGAACGGTTCACTCGAGCCGATCAGCAGGACGAGCGACGCCGCCGGCACCGTGCCGTTGCCGTAGAACCGATACCCTGGGACGTCGTGCCGCGCCGTGTGGTGCGACGGGTCGGCGACGTCCGGGTGCACGCCGGAGAACAGGCTCGCCGTCGCGACGCCGCTGCCGTCGATCTGCGACGTGCCGACCCCGCTCGGGCCGTCGACGAGCACGTCGACCATCCCCTGCCAGCCGATCGTGCCCGAGGTCAGTTCTTCCAGCACCGGCGCATCGTGCAGCAGCACGTAGCTCACGCCGAGGGGGAGCGCCGGGCCGCATGCGTCGAACGCGCTCGACAGGACATTGGGCACGCTCGTGCCGCCGAGCACCCGCAGCGCGAGGTTCGACGAGTCGGGCACGATGCCGATGAACAGATCGCTGCCGATCGGCACGTCGAGCGGCGCGGCGAACACGACCTCGACACGGTGCTCCGTCAGCCCGGGGGGCGTCGCGAGATCCGTCACGCTGACCACCGCGGTCGTGCCCGGCGACTGCGTTCCGGTGATCGTCGGGCGATTGCTGAGCCCCTGCTCGAGGTAGACGTGCAGATCGAAGCTCTCGCCGTCCACGGGCGTCGCGTCGCGCAGATGCACCACGACGCCGCGAATCCGGTGCGAAGCCGGCGAGACGAACTCACCGATCCCGCGATAGGTCTCGCCGGGGATGCGCGCCATCATCTCGGCGCCGCCCGCGATCGCGAGCGCCGTCAGTTGCACGCCGGTGGGCGGCATGCCGGCGAGCAGGCCGGCCGGCTGCTGCGCGAGCAGTCCGACGACGAGGAACGGCGAGATCGCCAGCGCACGGCGGAACGGATCCGGGGAGGACGCAATCATGCGACCGAATAATCCCGCTGCGACGGGAGGTAACGGGCCCTGGCGGCCTCGGCCGTCGATCCCGATGCTGTGCGCATGCGCACGATCCTGCTCGCGGCCCTGGTCGCCGCCACGGCCCTCGGGAGCCCAGTGTTCGCCCAGATCGAGCCCGTTCGGCGGGCGGAGAACGTCATCCTCGTAACCCTCGACGGCCTGCGGTGGCAGGACGTCTTCACGGGCGCGGACAACCGGATGATGAACGTCGACCACGGCGGCGTGAAGGACCTGCTGGCGACCCGGCGGCGGTTCTGGCGCGGCACCGAAGAGGCGCGCCGCAAGGTGCTCATGCCGTTCCTCTGGTCGGTGATCGCCGAGCAGGGCCAGATCTTCGGCGACCCCGAACGCGGGGCGAGGGCGAAGGTCTCCAACCCGCACCGCTTCTCCTATCCCGGCTACAGCGAGCTGCTCTGCGGGTTCGCCGACGAGCGCATCAAGAGCAACAACAAGCTGCCCAACCCCAACATCACGGTGCTCGAGTTCTTGAACGGGCAGCCCGAGCTGCGCGGTCGGGTCGCGGCGTTCTCCGGCTGGGACGTGCATCCCTACATGATCAACGCGGATCGCAGCGGCGTGTTCGTGGAGTCGGCGTACGACCCCGTCACGGTAGCAGTGACGCCCGAACGGCGCGCCCTGCTGCAGGCCCAGTTCGACAACATGCCGCGCTATTGGGAATACTTCGCGCTCGACGGCGCGACGTTCGCGCGCACGAAGGAGTATCTCGTCGTGAAGAAGCCGCGCGTGCTGTACCTCGCGCTCGGCGAGACGGACGAATGGGCGCACAGCAGGCGTTACGATCTGTATCTGCAGATGGCCAACCGCGCGGACGCGATGATCCGCGAGCTCTGGGACTGGGCGCAGAGCGACCCGCAGTATCGCGGCAAGACGACGCTGCTCGTCACCGTCGACCACGGCCGCGGCCGCGACCCGCACGACTGGACGAACCACAACGCCGACATCAAGGGCGCCGAGGAAGTGTGGTTCGCGATCCTCGGCCCCGACACGAAACCGCTCGGCGTGCGCGAGAACGTCAACGCCACGCAGGCGATGACGGCTGCGACGGTTGCCGACGCACTCGGCTTCGGCAATGCCTATCGCGCCACTGACGGCCGCATCGCTCCACCCCTGCCAGGCGCACTCGGGCAGTGATGGCGATACCGAACCCGCTTCAAATCCGCCACCGTACGGAACCAGGTTCATGCTGCCGGCCGCGGGGGCGCTGCCTTGCGGGCGGCGTTCCGGGGGCCGGCAGCATGAACCTGGTTCCGTACGGTGTGAGACAAACCGGGAGTCACTGCTGGCGGGTTCCGTATGTTCACAGCGTGCGCACGGACTCCGGATGCTTCTTCAGCTGGCGGAAGGATTCGCGATCGCGCTTCTTGTCCACTGCGCGGCGCTCGAGGCCGTCAGCGGTGCACACGGTCACCAGCGCGTCGCGGGACTTGATCTTCGGGCGGCCGAGCATGCGATTGGGTGGCGGCTCGACGGCCGGGGCCGGTTCGTCGTCGCGCGTCAGCGCCAAGAACGCGTAGGGCAGAGCTCGGAGGTCGACGCCGACGCTACGCGCGGTCTTCACCCAGTCGCCATCGGTGAAGACCTCGGGCGGCGGGGCGGCGAAGAAGTGGCACCAGTCTTCGGCCGTCGCGAGTGCGGGGCATCCTTCGGCGTGTGGGCACGGCGCGACGATGCGAAACCGATCCAGGAGCCCATCGCGCATCTCGGAGAGCCGCCGGGCCGCGCTTCGGTTGCCCGACTCGACGATGAGCACGTTCTGCGACCGGGAAATCAGCTCGCGCAGCCCGCGCCGGCCGCGGTCGTCGAGCTCCGACAACACGTGACTCACCAGCAACACGTCGGGTTCCGCGGTCGTGACGTCAGCCGCGATCCGCCCGCCGCACCCCGCTCGTTCGACGCCGAACTCGCGGAGCGCAAACTCCATCGCATGCGTCGAACGATCATGGAACGCGACATCTGCGGCGGCGAAGTGCTCGACGTAGCGCCGGGCCGCGATGCCCGAGCCACAGCCGAAGTCGAGGACCCGCGCATCCGCCCCGGGCGCGAACCCGCGGTCGCGTGCTTCGGTCAGCGCCGCGTCCCACTTCCAGCCGATGCGCGCCGCGAGCACCCGGTCGTAGGCCTGCAGGTCATCGAAGTCACGCCAGTAGTCAGCCAGCCGCCGACCACCCCTCGCGTCGTCGAGGAACAGCTCGCGCAGCCGACCGATGCGGCGCAGCTGGTCGTCGGGCAACGTCACGAGTCTTCCTCGGGGTGATAATCGGGTGAGCGCGACCGCGCCCAGCGCAGCTTGAGCACGAGCAGATACAGCGCGACGGGCAACACGAGGATCAGCGACACCTGCGCCCGCACGCGGTCGCCGTCGAGATAGAGATCGTAGAGCCCGTGCAGAACGACGGCGAGCGGCAGCGCGAACGCGATCCAGAGCGGGACGCAGCGATCCCGCGGATGCAGCTTCACGAGCGCCGCGAAGAACCCGAGCCCACCCGAACATGCCGCATGCAGCAGCGTCGACGTGAACGCGCGCTGGAACAGCACCGAGACGTCACAGTGCTGCGCGTAGATCACGTTCTCGACCCCGGCGAAGCCGAGACCGCACGCCGCGCCATAGAGCGCCCCGTCCAACGGCTCATCGAGCTCGGCCGTCGCGAGCAGCGGCAGGAACGCGCCGAACTTCCAGAGCTCCTCGTTCAGCGCCGTGACGACGAACGCGTCGAGCGCGGGCGTCACGACCTCGAACGCGGCATCGAGCCACGGCCGCGTCACGAGCACGCCGATCACCGACAGCGCGCCGAGCGCGAACGCCAGCGCGATATGCGTCCACGGCTCCTGCTCGTGGTCGTCGTGGCGATAGACCATCCACAACCACAACAGGCAGGGGCCGACACCCAGCGGAATCGCGAGCCACAGCGACACGGCTGTGAGCCTACCGAGTCGTGGCGCCGACTACGGCAGTTTCCGCAGCACGACGACCATCTCCTGCTCGTTCGCGACGAACTCGGCAATGTCGAAGCGCGGGAAGGCCGCGCGGCGCTGCAGGCTAGTCAGCAGCTCGAGGAAGTCGGTCTGCGACCAGCAGTGGAAGTGGATGCGGAAGTCCTGCTCCTTCAGCTCCTGCACCCGCGTCGCGATCGCGCCCTCACCCTCGACCTTGATGCCGAGCCGCACGACCTCTTCGTAGTGCTGGTTCCGCGACCAGGCCGGCCCGTCCTCATGATCGCGGACGACGTGCTCGACCGTCGTCGATGGCCGGTCGCGGTCGAACATATGGCGCTTGTCGGGCACCGACATGTAGACGACCCCGCCCGGACGCACGACGCGCAGCATGTTGCGCAGGGCGCCGATCGGATCCTCGGTGTGCTCGAAGAAGTGGTTGCTCGCGACGAAGTCCTGCGAACCGTCCTCGACGGTTGCCAACTTCTCGCCGTCGTCCACGACGTCGACGTCGACGAGCCAGCGCCGCGTCTTGGCCGGGTACATCGCGCGCAGTTCCTCGGTCCTGGCAATGTCGACGTAGCGCACCCGGGTGCCCCTCGGCATCGGCATCGGGTCCTGCAGCGCGCCGATCTCGAGCCCTTCGCCGCGCAGGTAGCGGTCGACGACGGTCAGCCGGCCGAGGTATTGGCGAAAGGGCGTGACGAGCTTCTTGCAGAGCCGCCGAACGTCGAACATGTCGACACTATCGGCGTTTCCCGGCCCGCGGTTGAGCCCGCGATGACCCCACCCGGATCAGCGCAGCGGCTGCCAGATCGCGGCGTCCACGGGGCGGCCCGCGAGCTCGCCGACCCGGCGCAGGATGGTGGCCTCGTCGGCGCCGCGGAGCTCGCGTCCGAGCGCGGTATCGAGGGATTCGAGGTCGAACCGCCACGCCCCGGCCTCCTGCCGCAGCGTGATGCTGACCGCTGCAGTCGCCGACTCGTCATCGAGCCCGACGCGGCAACGCGCCTCGTCATCGCGGATCTCGAGCGCTGCGGTCCCGGACGCGATGCGCTCGAGGCCACGCGGCAGCGCCAAGGCGCCGTCCATGACGAGGCGATCGACGGTGTCGCTCAGCATGTCGGTCAACGCCTCGCCGTAGCGGGCGCGCATCGTGAGCGTCCGAACCTGCGCGACGGGCGGCAGGG
Source organism: Planctomycetota bacterium (assembly GCA_965228735.1). GTDB lineage: Bacteria > Planctomycetota > UBA1135 > UBA1135 > UBA2386 > JAGQRA01. The sequence goes on along the minus strand of OZ245838.1, from coordinate 5,698,315 downwards.
TTCGAAGCTGCTCCGCCGGCATGCGCAACGCGGCGCGGCGCGCGCGATCGACGACACCGAGACTCGCAGCGGTGAGTCGGATTTTCGCGAGGGCGCCGTTCTTCTCCGCGACCGCCTTGCGAAGGTCGGTCGCCGCCCGCCGCAGCATCCGCGCTTCGCCGGACAAGGGCGCGCGCCACGGCTCTTCACCGCGACAGGCGGTGAGGGCCCATCCGACCAGCACTGCGGGGACGAACGCGGCAACGCGACGGCGCGGCGGCGCGCTACGAGTCGACCTCAGCGACACGCGGCGATCGCGCGCGCGACGTAGACCGGCGCGACCTTCCTCCGCCAGTAGACGTCGAGGTCGGTGTTGTCCATCGTGCGGGCCGGCTTCATCGCGGCCTTGCCGGCGTCGGCGACGAGTTGGTCCGTGAGCTTCTGCCCGACGAGCAGGTCCTCGGTCGCCGTCGCGGGAATCGCGTACGAGCCCGCCCCGCCGAGGCGCACGTTGGCCTTCGTCACCGTGCCGTCGCCGTCGAACCACAGGCACGCGCCGACCCCGAGCACCGGAAAGTCGAACGTGTCGCGCCGGCGCAGCTTGGTGTAGGCCGACTTCCAGCTGCCCGGCGCCGGCAGGATCAACCGCGTGAGCAGCTCCTCCGGCTTCTTCGTCAGGTACTCGATGCCGTCGTCCTGGTAGAGGTCCTTGGCCTCGATGCGCCGCGTGCCGTCGCCGTCAGCGAGCTCGACCTCGGCCTCCATCGCGCAGACGACGGGCACGGTGTCACTGCTCTGCACGGCCCAGCACCGCGGCGAGCCCGGCGCGACCCAGCAGATCGCACCGTCCTTCTTCATGCAGAAGTCGATCGACTCGCGCCACTCGTGCGACTGGTCGTAGTAGGTGCAGCGCGTATCGAGCAGCAGGTTGCCGCCGATCGTGCCCATGTTGCGCAGCAGCGGCGTGCTGATCTCGCGCACCGCGTGCGCGATCGCCGGGTAGTGCTCCCTGATGTGCGGGTGGTGTTCGATCGTCGACAGCTTGACCATCGCGCCGATCGCAACGCTGCCGTCGTCCTGCACTTCGATCGCGTGCACGCCCTGCAGGTCCTGCAGCGAGATCACGTGCGTCGGGTCCTGGTGCCGACGCTTCATGTTGGGATAGAGATCGGTGCCACCCGCGACGAACATCGCGGCCGGACCGTGCTCGGCCTTGAGCGCCACGGCGTCCGCCGCGGTCTTCGGCCGATGGTAGGTGAACGTGGGAAGTCGCAGCATCGCTCTGGGTTCTCCTACCGGTCTCCTACTTGGCCGCCTTCTTGGTGCGCTTGGGATCGTTCTTCGCGCGACCGTCGCCGCCCTGCCACGGCGTCTCGACCTGCAGCGGCTCGCCGAAGTCGACGTCGGGCACGCCGGCCGGCCCGTGCCGCTTGTCGTCGGCCTGCATCGCCGCGAACACCTTCTCGAACGACACCGGGACCTCGTCGACGCGGACGCCGACGGCGTCGAACACCGCGTTGGCGACGGCGGGCATCATCGGCAGCAGCGGACCCTGCCCGACCTCCTTGGCGCCGAACGGCCCGTTCTTGTCCGGGTCCTCGACGACGTAGGTCACGACGTCGGGCATCTCGAACGTCGTCGGACTCTTGTACTCGAGCAGTGAGGGGATCTTGTGCACGAAGATGCGCTGCCCCTTGTGCGAACGGTCGCGGTAGACCTGTTCCTCCATCATCGCCTCGCCGAGGCCCATGTAGACCGAACCCTCGATCTGCCCCATCGCGACCGCGGCGTTGAGCGCTCTGCCGATGTCGTGCGCCATCCAGACCTTGGGCACGCGGTAGACGCCGGTGTCGGGATCGACCTCGACCTCCACCACCGCGGCCGAGTAGCTGTAGCTCGGACTCGGTCCGACGCCGCCGCCGCGGAACTTGGCCGCGGACTTCGGCGGCGCGTAGCTGCCGACGGTGCCGATCGTGCCGTTCTCGGCCTCGGCGACCTGGATCGCCTCCTGGAACGTCATGCCGGTCTTGGGTTCTTCCGCGTCGAACACGCGCGAGTCGGCGAAGACGAGACGGCCGGCCGGCACCTCGAGCTTCTTGGCTACGGACTGGGCGATGATGTCGCGGGCGCGCTCGGCGGCCTGCATCGCGGCGTTGCCGGTCATGACCGTGACACGCGAGCTGTAGCTGCCGAGGTCGACGGGCGTGAGGTCGGTGTCGGCCGTGACGACCTTGATGTCGAGCGGGTCGATGCCGAGCACCTCGCCGATGATCCAGCCGAGCACGCTGTCGCTGCCCTGGCCGATGTCGGTGCTGCCGCAGAACGCGGTGACGAGCCCGCTGCGGTCGAGCTGCAGCTGCACGCCGGAGTGCGGCATGCCGTTCCAGTAGATCGGCAGGCCGGCGCCGGAGAGGTAGCTGCTGCACGCGAGGCCGAGGCCCTTGATCCAGCCGTCCTTCGTGCGCTCCTTCTTGCCGCGCCGCTCGTTCCAGCCCGACCCCTCGACGACCTTCTCGATGCACGCGCCGAGCCCCATCGAGCCGATGCGCAGGAAGTTGGCGGTCAGCGAATCCCTGGGCGCGAGGTTGTCGAGCCGGATCTTCGCCGGATCGAGACCGAGGTCGCACGCGATCTTGTCGAGCTGCACCTCGAGTGCGAAGCGCGGCTGCGGCGTGCCGTGCCCGCGCTTGGGCCCGCACGGCGCCTTGCACGTGAAGAAGCGCGCGCCGCGGAAGTGGTAGTTCTCGACCGCGTAGGTCACGGTCTGCAAAGCACCCGTGTAGAACGTGCTCGCCGTGCCGTAGCTGCCGTAGGCGCCGCCGTCGAGGAAGCTCTTGAAGTCGAGCGCGGTGATGCGCCCCGACTTGCCGACCCCGATCTTGCTCTGCATGAGCACCGGGTGCCGACCGCGGTGGCAGTAGAAGACCTCTTCGCGGGTCAGCGCGATCTTGACGGGCCGCCCCGTCAGCATCGACATCTTGGCAGCGCAGATCTCGTGGTTGAACGGATCGCTCTTGCCGCCGAAGCCGCCGCCGTTGGGGCACGCGATCACGCGGATGCGATGTGCCGGCAGCGGGTGCAGCACGCGCGCGAGCGCCTTGTGCAGGTAGTGCGGCGTCTGCGTGCTCGACCAGATCGTGAGCTTGCCGTCCTTGTCGAAGTGCGCGAGGGTCGCGTGCTGCTCCATCGGCAGGTGCGTGTTGCCCTCGAAGAAGAACGTGTCCTCGCGGACGTGCTCGGCGCGGGCGAAGCCGTCGTCGAGGTCGCCGAACTCGAGGTTCTCGAGCCGGTGGATGTTGCCGCGCACGCCGTAGTCGTGCAGCCGCGGCTCGTCGTTCTCGGCCGCTTCCTCGATGCCGCCGATGGTCTCGAGCTGCCGATACTGCACGTCGACGAGGCGACACGCGTCCCACGCCGTCTCCTCCTCCGTCGCGGCGATCGCGACGACGGGGTCACCGACGAACCGGACCTTGTCGGGGCACAGCGCGTGCTCGTCCTGGCTCACCGGCAGGATGCCGAACGGCGTCGGCATGTCCTTGCCCGTGAGGATGCCCTTCACGCCCGGCAGCTCCGCCGCCTTGCTCGTGTCGATCGACACGATCTCAGCGTGCGGCACCGTCGCGCGCAGCAGCTTCAGGTGCAGCATGCGCGGCAACTTCAGGTCGTCGGCGAACTGCGTGAGCCCGCTGACCTTGCTGCGCGCGTCGACCTTGCGGATCGGCTTGCCGATCGCCGTGAAGTCCTTCTTGTCGTGCTGCCACGGCGCGTCGGGGCTCGCGTCCGGGTGGCTCCTGTCCTTCGCGTCGACGCGCACGTCGCGGCTGCTCGGATCATCAAGAACCATAGATCGACTCCTTGCTCGGCTCGGCATCTTCGCCGCGCATCCGCGCCGCCGCGAGTTCGACCGCTTCGAAGATCTTGAGATAGCCCGTGCACCGGCAGAGGTTGCCCGCGAGGTGCTCTTTGATGTCGTCCCGCGTCGGGTTCTGGTTCTGCTCGAGCAGCGCTTCGGCGGCCATCAGGATGCCGGGCGTGCAATAGCCGCACTGCGCGGCGCCGAGGTCGGCGAACGTGTGCTGCAGCGGCGCGAGGTCACTGCCGACGGCCATGCCCTCGACCGTGCGGACGTCCTTGCCGATCGCATCGACGGCGAGGTAGAGGCAGCTCAGGATCGGCGTCCCGTCGACCCGCACCGTGCACGCGCCGCACTCGCCGAGCTCGCAGCCGTGCTTCGTCCCGGTGAGCTCCATCTCCTCGCGGAGCACCTCCAGCAGGGTCTTGTGCGGCGAGAACGCCACCTCGAGCGGCTCGCCGTTCACCTGGAACGTCGCGAGCGTCTTGGTCCTCTTGTCAGCAGCCTCGGTCATCGGGGCGAGCAGGATAGCGAGAGCCCGGGCACGAACGAAACAATCGGGCAAAACCGCGTCCGAACGGGGACTCCGCGGACATCGGGTCTACATGAATCCGGCCCGCCGTCGTCTGCCCTCCCGGCTCGTCCTCCCGCTCACCGCCCTCGCGATGCTCGCGCCGCTGCGGGCCCAGTTGCCCGACGGCTGGATGCTCGCGGGCTGCTATCGCCTGACGACGACGCAGCCCTGCCCCATCCCCGGTTTCGGCGGCCTGTTCGCGTTCGACCCGCGCGGCGGCCCGGCGATCGCACTCACGAACGTCCCGGCCGAAGTGCGCGGCGATGTGCCCGCGAGCACGTTCATTCACGGCGCCGACTTCGCGATCCGGCTGCCGCACACGAACCGCATCGTGACCAACGCGTGGGGCGACAGCACGATCGGTCAGGAGATGCCCGTGTTCGTGCTCGAACTCGACGGCCTCGACGTCGTTGCGCAAACGCGCTACGACGTCGGCGTCCTCGGCAACGGCGCGTGGGGCGCGGCCGGACTGCCGCAGGCCGCCGCGCTGCCCGACGGCAAGGTGCTGCTCGCGGTCGATCCCAACACGTTCCAGACGGGCGAGACGTTCGCGACCGCCGCGCTCGCCGTGCTCGACCCGGCGCTGCCGCCGGGCACCGCGGGCGCGTTGACGACGGTGCCCGTGTCCCCGCTGCCGGCCGGCGGCGCGAACGCGATGGCGTTCGACGCGGAGCGCGCCACCGTCTGGCTCGGCGTGTTCTCGCAGAGCAGCAGCGCGGTCTATCGCATCGACTACCCGGCGGGCGGCGCGCCCGTGCTCGCGTTCGCGATGCCGGGCGAGCTCGTCACGGGCCTCGCGCTCGACAACGACGGCAACCTGCTCGTGACCAGCTACTCGGTGAACGGCGGCGACGCGCAGCTGCTCCGGTTCGACCCGGGCACGACCGCGACGACGACGTTCCCGCAGCTGGCGGCCGCGGGACTGCTGTACGCGGAGACCGTGCGCATCGAGCCCGCGACCGGCGACATCTACCTCGTCGCGGGTGCGGCGTGCTCGCAGCGCGACGTCTACCGCATCACCCCGGGCGCTCCCAGCGGCGCGCTGCAGCCCGCCGTCGGCGATCCCGTCGGCGGCTGGGGCGTCGCGAGCGGCCTCGACCTAGACCCCGATCCCGAGGTCTACGGTGAACGCAGCGGCGTCGACCTCGGTCTCGAGTGGCAGGTCGCGCCGAGCCCGAGCGGACTGCCGCGCGTCGGCAACGCGGGCTTCGAACTCGAGATCACGGCCACGACGACGCCGACGCTCGCCGGCGCCGTGCTCGGCCTCTCGAACGTGGCGCCGCCGACCATCCCCGGCATCGATGTCCTCGTCGATCCCCTGCTCGGCATGCTGCTCGTTCCCGGCCCGACGATGACCGTGCCGCTCGCGCTGCCGAACGACGCCAACCTGGCCGGCCTGCCCGTCTTCGCGCAGGCGGTCTACTTCGATGCGCAGCTGGTCCTCGGCGCCACCGCGGGCGTCCAGCTCACGGTTCTGCCGTAGCGCCGGGACGGGCAGCCGCCCGGTCGAGAAACCGGCGGCAACGCCTTGCCTTTAGTTAGCGTATTCGCTAACTAAAGGCCATGGCCGCCAGGAAGCGCTCCCCGAAACCTGCCGACTCCGGCAGCGATCTGTATCAGGAGCTCTTCACGGCGCTCGCGCATCCGGCCCGGCGCCACATCCTGATGACCCTCAACTTCGAGGGCGGCTCGATGACCGCCGGCGACATCGCCGCGATGTTCGATCACGCGTGGCCGACGACGACGCGCCACCTGCGCGTGCTCTCGACCGCCGGCCTCGTCGCGATCGAGAAGCAGGGTCGCGCTCGCATCTACAAGCTCGACCAGCGCCGCCTCGCCGTCGCCCGCGACTGGCTCGCGTGGTTCTTCAAACGTCCGTACTGACCCGCCCAACCCGACGACGACCGCTCCGATGACCGACGACGCTCCCATTCTGTTCCGCCTCGACCTGCAGGTCGGGGATCTCGACCGCGCCCTCGAAACCTACGGCCAGCTGCTCGACCAGACCGGCCGCAAGTCGCCCGGCGCCCGCTGCTACTTCGATGCGGGCAGCGTCACGCTGCAGGTCGTCGAGGTCGAGCAGCCGCACCCGGTGCCGAAGGCGCTCTACTTCACCGTCGACGACCTCGAGCCGGTGTTCGCGCGCGCCGAAGCACTCGGCTGGCTGTCGAAGGAGCCGGTCCACGGCGAGCCCGGCGGCGCGATCACCGTGCGGCCGTGGGGCGAACGATCGTTCTACGCCGAGGACGAGTGGGGCAATCCGCTGTGCTTCGTGCAGACGGGCACGGTGTATCCCGGCTGAACGCGCCGACGAAGGCCGCGGGGAACCTCCCGGTACGAAGAACGGGCGCCCACCCGAAGGTGCGCGCCCGTTCGTTCGGAACCGACCCGTTCGCGACCGGCGAGGGTCGCGAGCGGGCAGCCTCGATCGATCAGTTGACGCAGACGTCGTCGATCGCGAGGTCGCCGGTGAACGTGCCGCCGGCGGTGTACTCGAAGCGGAAGATCAGGTTCGCCGGCACGACGATCGTGCCGCCGGCCGTGATGTCCACGTTCTCGAAGCTCCACTCGGTGCCGCCCTGGGTCTGCGCCGGATCGGCACCCGTGTAGGTGGCGATCTGGACGAAGTTGCCCGTGCCGTCATCCATGAGGACGTTCAGCGTGCCGATCGACGCGCCGATGCGGCTCAGGCTGAAGCTCAGGATGTTGTTGGCCGCAACGGAGGACGGCTGCGACGGCGTGTCCACGATGAACGTGCTCGTGCCACCCGCGCCGCTGGTCTCGGCGTAGATGTAGTTCGGCGCGCTGTTGGCGGCCGTCGGGCCGGTGGCCGACGAGGTCGTGCCACCCGAGTTGACGGTCCAGTTGGCCGTGCCGGTCTCGGTCCAGCCAGCGGGCAGCGTCGTGCCGCCGTCGAAGCTCTCGCCGAAGCCACAGTTCGTGTAGCTGAACAGCATGTCGTTCGGGGTGATGACCACGCCGAACGGGTTGGTGGAGCGGGCCGGGTCGAGGATCGCACCCTGGATCTTGATCGTGTCACCGTTGCCGAAGATGCCGGCCGGGATCGGCAGGAGGAAGTCACCGGCGCCGATCACGTTCGGCGGCAGCTGGAACAGCGTGCCGACCGGCGTGGACGCGGCCCACTGCAGGGTCAGACCCGGGATGCCGGGCGTCGTCGCGATGGCGGGACCACCGGGAGGGCCGAAGTTGAGGCCGACGACGCAGAACAGACCCGGGCTGCCGTTGAGCGGATCCGAGAAGTTCCAGCGCACGAACTGGTTGTCGCCGAAGCTGCCGCCGCTCGCGGTCAGCGGGTTGGTCATCGGGATCGCTTCCGTCGTGCCGACGAGCGTCGGGGCGGCGTACGGGGTGCAAGCGCCGAGCGTGTAGTGCACGTTCGTGTTGACCATGCGCGGGTTGAACGGCGAGCCCGTGAAGAGGACGTTCGAGGCCGAGCCCGCGTCGAGGGTCAGCTCCGCGTTGGCGAACTGGTTGCCGGCCCCCGGGTTGGTGCCGTTGGTGTAGGCGTTGCCGACACCGTTCATCTGGATCGCGACACCGATCGTGGTGCCCTGCGGAACGCAGAGCGGCGTGGTGAGCGTGAACGGAGTGGGCGTGCCGCGGATCTGCGCCAGGACACCACCGGTGTCGACGCCACCATCGTTCCAGCCGGCCGGGCTGCTCTCGAAACCGAGGAACGAGCCGACGCGCCAGTAGACATGGATGTCGACCGCGCTGCCGCCGACCGTGTCAGCACAGTTGAGGTCGAAGCCGGTAACGGACAGGTCGGTCGACGACGTGAGATCGAAGTAGACCGCACCACCGGCCGAGCCGGAGTTGTTGTCGGCGAACGTCGTGGTGAGCGGCGACTGCGCCGACACGCTCGCGCACAGAGTCGCGGACAGAACAAGGGAAAGCTTAAGCATGGATGATTATCCTTGGCTGAGTTGTCAGGGAGGACAGGGGAATCGCCAGAAGTATGGCTCGAAGTCGTGACTTGTCCAGACGCCTTTGCGGCCGAATACGCCCTGTACGGCGCAAGGAAACCGGGTAACGGCGACTCGTATGTGGCCTCGTTCCGATCGACCGCACCGCCCGACCGCGCGCCGTTGCTCTCGAGTTCGCGATAGCACCGCGCGGTCGGATACCCATTGTGTTCGGACCGCAGCCGTCGTCGAGGGACTGCCGCGTCGATGCCTCCGAGTCGCACCCTCAGCGCGCTTCGACGAGAAACCTTCGCGCACCGGCTCGCACGAGCACGTCACCGCTGCGACCGAGTTGAACGTCCACCGAGGCGCCGTCGACCTCGAATGCGAGCGCGCGGTCGAAACCGGGCATCGGCTCGATCACGTCGAACGGGATCGGCTCCGCCTCGGCGCGGTGCGGTCGCACGACCGTGACGCAATCCCACGTCGTGGCCGGCTCGATCGTCGAGGCCGTCAGGTGGTGCTCCACGAGCTCGACGCGCGGCCGCGGCGGCGGGTCGAACCGATCCGTCTGCACGATGCGCAACTTCGCTGCCGAGAGCCAATCGATGCTGCACCGCGCCTCGCCGACCGCGAGACGCGCTCGCGCGGCATCGCCCTCGATCTCGAACGGCCGCTCGGCATGCAACCAGAAGTCGAACGTGTGCTCCGACTTCGTCCGGATGCGGTCGAAGATCACGACGGCGTGTGGCTTGAGGAACAGGATGCCGCGGCGGAACGACTCGACCCGATGGCCGTAGGCCGCCCCGGCCTCACCCTCGACCCAGTCGCACCAGTCACTCGTGGAGAACGCGACGATCTCCCCGACCGCGCTGGCGGTGCGTCGCCCCTGGCCGATCCGGCCGCCGTCGAGCGTGACGCAGTTGGTCGAACGCGTCGACCACATCCAATTGCGATGGTGGTCGCTGCCGTATTGGTCCCGGCGCCCGCTACGGATTAGCAATCGTTCGCCGTGGGCGTAGAGCAGGACCGAGTTCTGCGCCTCGTAGCCGTGGCTCTGCGTGCCGTAGGGACTGCTCTTGAACAGGACCTGCACGTTGTCCCGCGCGTCGAGCAACGTCGTATTGAGCGCGGCCTGCCCGACCCCGGCGAACAAGCGCGAGGTGGGCAGCGCCGTCGGCGTGACGCCCGCGAGCGGACTTGCCGCCCCCCGGATGAACGCGATCCAGTCGTCCCGCTTCGGCAACGCGGCGTTGCCGTGCCGCTCGGCGAACCACTGCCAGTGACCGTTCCGCGCCTGCTGCGCGAACAGCGCCATGAGCGCGGCCTGGTGCTGCGATGTCCGCCGGCCCGTGAGGTCACCGAAGCCGCCGCCGCGCGTGCCCGGCGGCGTCACGTAGAGCGGCCAGTCACCGACCCGTTCGAAGAATCGGCTCTCGCGGTACGCGTCGATCCCGATCGCCGTCTTCATCACGTCCGCCCACCAGGTGAAGCGCGAGAGATAGCTGTGCCAGTAGGCCATGCCCTCGTGCCAGCCGCCGTCGTCCTCGGGCCCGCTCCAGACCGGATAGCAACTGCCGAACACGTTCACGGCGAACCACAGCCAGTCGTCCGCCGCGGGGATCTCACCGTGGAACGCGATCGCGACCTCGCCGAGGAAGTGCCACGCGCGGTTGCGATGGCTGTTGAACGGCTGCCACAGATGCGTCGGGCAGAGATGCCGATACATCTCCTCGCCGCGAACGCGCATCACGTCGCGGCAGCGCTGCCGTTCGGGTTCGGTCAGCAGGTCGTGGACGAGCGTGTAGGTGCGCGCGAAGTGATACGCGTACGGCATCCCCGCCTCGTCGTTGTAGCGGTAACCGGTCGCGCCCTTCGGGTCCCAGGCTGCCGTCGCGAGCAACAGCTCCTTGCCGAGCTCACCGAACTCCTGGCGCTCCGTGATACGATACGTGAACGCGAGGGTCGCCGCGTTCTCGAGCACCGCGATCGTGCGCCGCCGGTTGCCCCACCAGATCTCGCGCCACGCGTCGCTGCCGCGCTTCGTGCCGGGCGGATACTTCGGCGGTTCTTCGGTCGACGGTGGAGTGGCGAGCAGTCCCTCACAACGAGCGACGAGCGCCGCGGTGTTGGCGGCAAGCGGGGACCGGGCTGCGTCGCGCAAGAGCACGAGGTCCTCGGGCCGCATGAAGAGCCGCGGGTGCGCCTTGGGCACGTATTCGCGGATGCGCTTCCGATCGAACGCGCGCGCCCCGGCCGCGCCGTCGCGCGCATCGACCGCGATCGTGAACTGCCGCACCGAGCTCCACGTCGAGTACGGCTCGTAGTGCATCGTGCGATAGGAACAGCGCCAGTAGAGCGGCACGCCGGTCGGCAAAGCGGGCCGGCACCAGACCGGCAGCGACACGCCCATCCGCGACGCGACGACGTCTTCGAACTCCGGGTCGCGTGCGACCTGCACGAAGTAGCTGGCCGCGTCCTTCTGCGGCCGCCAGGTGAACGCCCGCACCGCGGTCGCGAGGCGCGCGCCGTCCGCCGGCCGAAACCCCCACTCCCCCGCCGCCCGCTCCGCCGGCCGATCGTCGAACCGCAGCGGCCCGACCCGAACCGGCTCCTGAGGCGCGACCACCAACGCGACGACAACCGCAAGACCAACCATCCCCCCAGTCTAGGGGTGGGTACGGTGCCAGGTACGAACGACAACCCCATCGACCTCGATCGCGAAGTCGACGGGGGTGATCGGGAGCGCGGCGCGCGATCGTTCGATCAGAGGCCCTGACCGAGCGTGGTCTCGACCGCGCCCGTCGTGATCACGCCGAGCGCGTTCGCTGGCGGATCGAGCACGAAGAACTGGGTCGTGAACTGCGTGCCGAGGAAGGCCTCGTCGAGCGGCAGTTCGATGTTGATCTCGCCGAACCCTTCGGTGCCGGTCACGAGCGGGTGGGCGATCGCGGCGCCGCTGTAGACGAGGCAGCCGGGCGCGCCGTAGATGCCGAGGTCCAGCGGCACGGGCAGGCGACCGAAGTCGATGCCGCACATGCCGAGCGCCGAGGCGGGCGCACCGAGCAGCTGGTAGCTCACGTCGCCGCCGACCCGCGGATCACCGACCGCGTCCTGCGTGGCCGCGCCGCAACCGTTGCCGTAGGGCTCGAGGTTGCCGGCCACGAAGCAGATCTCCTGGGCATAGGGCTCGCCGACCGTCGTGACGGTGCTGCCGACCTGCGCGCCCGTCGCGTCGAACATGCGCACGTCGCTGTCGTCGATGATGAGGATGCGGCCGGCGGTCGCCTGCACGTGTTGCACGCCGTAGCCAACGGCAACGGGGCTGCCGAGCTGGTTGCCGTCGCGGTCGTAGATCGTCACCGTCGCGAAGTTGTCGACGACCGTGAAGAAGTTCTGGAACAGCAGCACGTCGTATTCCTCGACGTAGGTGACCGGGATCTGCCGGATCTGGACGCCGCTGAGATCGAACACGCGCACCTGGTCGTCGTCCGTCACGAGGATGCGGTTGCCGTCGATGCGAACGCGCTGGGGCTCGAGACCGGTCTTGCCGATCGGCGCGCCCTGCGCCGCCCCGTTCTTGTCGAAGATCCGGGTCTGGTTCTGCTCGACGATCACGACGGCGTCGTCCGAGACCGTGATCAGCTGGCGGTCGAGACCGACGCGCTGGATCGGCGCGCCCTGCACGTTCATGTCCTTGTCGAAGATCTCCGTGCGGTTGTCGTCCGTGATGATGATCCGGTCCTTGGTCGTCTCGACGGTCTGCGGGTTGCTGCCCGTTCGCGTCACGGGCGCGCCCACCGCGCCGCCGTTGCGATCGAAGACGCGGACCCGGTCCGTGTCGATGATGATGATCCGGTTGCCGCAGACCTTGACCTGCTGCCGCGACGTGCCCGTCTTGGTGATCGGCGCGCCCTGAGCCGCGCCGTCCTTGTCGAAGATCCGAACGCGATCGTCGTCGATGACGATCACGCGATCGCCGTCGACCTTGACGGACTGCCGGTTGGTCCCGGTCTTCGTGATCGGCGCGCCCTTCGGCAGGCCGTCCTGGTCGAGAATCTGGACCCGGTTGTCGTCGACGACGACGAGGCGATCGCCGCTGATCCGGACGCGCTGCTTGAAGCTGCCGGTGTTGGCCAGCGGCGAACCGACCGTGTTGCCATCACGATCGAAGATGCGCAGCTGATCGTCGTCGATCACGACCACGCGGCCCGAGCCGACCTCGACGCTCTGCCGGTTGTTGTTGTTCTGCGTCGCTTGCGTCTGCGGGATGTCCGCGCCGACCTGGTTGCCGTCGAGGTCGAAGATCCGCACGCGGTCGTAGTCAACGACGACGACGCGGTCGTTGCCGAACCGCACCGACTGGTAGTTGCCGAGGTTGCTGATCAGCCCGCCGAGCACGACGCCCGACCGGGTCATGATGCGCGTGCCGGCGTTGTCCGTGACGAGCAGCCGCGGTCCGACGTTCGACACCTGCGCGTTGGGGTAGCTGCCGAGTACGGTGTGGAACGCCTGCGTTCCCTGCGCGTCGACGACGCGCACGCCGTTGTCGTCGGTGATCACGTAGCCGCCGCACGTGTGGTTCTGCGCGGCGAGGGGGGCGGCCGCGAGGACGGCGGCGAACAGGAACTGGTGGCGAATGGACATGGCTGGCTCCGGTGGTCGGGACTGTTTCGTTGGCTCACCCACCACGGCGCGAACGGACCGGTGCGACCGCCGCTTTTCCCCGTATTCGTCGGATCCAGCGCCCCGCGCCGAAGCCGAGGCATTCGGAAATCCGGGCACGCCAGCACCCTCGCTGGGGTCTAGTGCTGCGATGACCACGTCCCAGGCCGACACGATGGACCGTCTGCTGGCGCACGGCGACTTCGTCCGGGCCCTGGCGCGGCAGCTGACGAGCGGCGGCGACGATGCGGACGACCTCGCGCAGGACGCCTGGGTCCGGGCCCTGCGCCACGGCCAGAACGTGCAGCAGCCGCGCTCCTGGCTCGCCCGCGTCGTGCGCGGCGCCGCCTCGAACCGCCGGCGTGACATCAGACGGCGCGAACGTCGCGAACGCGCGGCGGCCGACCTGGCCGAACCACAGAGTCCATCGACGACGGAGATCCTCGCCTGCGAGGAGGTCCGCCAGCGCGTCGTCGCCGCGGTGCTCGCGCTCGACGAACCGTTCCGCGGCGCCGTCCTCGCGCGCTTCTACGAGTGTCTGTCGAGCGAGGAGATCGCCGCCCGCCACGGCATCGCCGTCGCGACCGTGCGCTCCCGCGTGAAGCGCGGGCTCGATCACCTGCGCACCCGACTCGATGCCAGGAGCGGCGGCCGCCGCGACGCGTGGGCCGGGCCGCTGCTCCTGCTGGCGACGGATCCACTGCCGACGCCTGCCCCCGCCCCTGCCCTGGCCCTGCTCGCCATGTCGACGCCGAAGAAGTTGCTCGTCGCCGCCGCCCTGATGCTGCTGGCGTTCTCTGCCTGGGTCGCGACCGCGAATCTCTGGCGCTCACCCGAACAGCCCGCCGCGGCGCCGACGACGGAACGGGTCGGTGCGATGGCCACGGGCGAGGGCCGCGTCGACGAGACCGGCGAACGCGACCGCGAAGCCGTCACGACGCCGGTCGTCAATGCGAACGCGACCGCCGACCGCGGCCATCGCTTTCCGGTCACCGACGAGCCGACCGTCCCCGTCGACGTGCTCGTGCTCGACGACGAATCGGGCGCGCCCGTGGCGAACGCCGATCTGTTCTTCCTGCCGGTCGGCATCGACTTCCGGTCCCCGGCGGCCCGCCGCGACCGCGCGCTCCAGGAGAACTGGACGTCGGATGCGTTCTTGCGGCGCGAAGGCGAGCACGCGAAGACCGACGCCGACGGCCGCGCGCGCATCCGACTGCCCTTGACCGGCAACCGGGTGCTCGCGGCGCTGGGCGATCGGACGGTCCGGGAGCACATCCGACCGACGGACCTCATCGCGGGCCAACCCGCGACGCTCTGGCTCGGGCCCGCGCGCTGGCTGCGCATCCGACTCGTCGACGACGGCGGCGCCCCGGTCGCCGGCAAGCTGATCGAGTACTCCAACGGGGCGACCGGCACGCTCGTGCCGGAGCAGTGCGGATATGGCGGCAAGGCCGGGCCATCGGACGAGAACGGCATCATCCGGCTGCGGGCGCGCATCGACCGCGACCGCTTCCATGTGCGGCCGCGGACGGTCGGTCAGTCGCCCTATGTGCGTCTCGATCTCGAGTCGGCGCTCCACCGCGTGACCGAGCTGCGCTACCCGGCGACCGGCACCGTCACGGTCGAGCTCCGGTCGCCGTCGGGTCGGCCCGTCGCGAGCGAGATCGACGCGTGGGTCGCGCCGATCCCGCTCGGCCATCCGTCGGAGCTTCACGGCGCCTCCACCTGGACCCGGAGTGAGCCCGGCACGCTGCACGTTCCCGAAGTCGAGCTGAATCAGACCCTGGACGTGTCGGCTCGGATCCGAACGCCCTCGTTCCGGGCCGAACGCCAGATTCAGGGTCCGACCGAGCCCGGCGAAGAGCTCCGGGTCGTGATGACCACCGACCTCGAGCCGTGCGAGGTCCGCGCCAGGCTCGCGTTCCCGGACGGGACGCCGGCAGCCGAGCGGAGCGTCCGCATCAACGCGAAGGCCGGCCGTCGCCGCTGTCTCCACCAGGCCGTGACCGACGCCGAGGGGCACGTCCGCTGGGTCGTGCCCGTCGGTGGCGCACTCGCGGGCACGATCCAGCTCGAGAGCCAACCTTCGCAACATGGCGAACGCCAGCAGCAGTGCACGTTCGAGCTCGAACGCGCGGCCGCAGGAGAACTGCACGACCTCGGCACGCTCACCCTGACCGGCGACGACGTCGTCGTCGCGGGCACCCTCGACATCGATGACAGCCGTTGGAGCGGTCCACCCGTCAAAGTCGTCGTCGAGGTTCCGCACGAGACCAGGGGCTGGCACTGGCTCGGCTCCGTCACCGTCCATCCCGGTTACGACCCGACGTTCACGTTGCGCGGCTCGACCACGGCCGAACGGGTTCGCGTTCGGGTCGCCGCCGCCGGGCACTTCATCGTGCCGCAACCGATCGAGACGGCACCCGGCGACGACGACGTCACGGTCCGAATCGAACGCGGGCAGCCGCTCACCGCGAAAGTGATCGCGCCCGCCGCGCACGCGCGCTCGATCGACTGTCGCGTCGTCCGGCACGACGGCGCGTCGCTGCCGCGAACGTCGGACGAATCCGACGACGGTGAACCGCGCCGCGAGACGGCCAGGCTCGTCGACTGCCGCGGGGACACGGCGACGTTCTCCTGGCCGGCGCTGCCGCCCGGCAACTACCGCGTCGAGATCCGCGCACCGGGCATGCCCGCGCCAGTCGTCAGTCTCGACGGCGTGCTGGTCGAACCCGGCGCTCTGCCCGATCCCCGCCTCGATCCGATCGACCTGCGCCCCCACATCCGCATTCTGCGGGTCCAGGTCGCGCCGCTGCCGAGCGGACCACAACCGGTGACGGCGGGCGGTGCGTTCACGGCGCCGGCCGGCGATGCGACGACCGCGCGCGACGGGTTGATGTTCGATGCCAACGGCCGCGCCGACCTGCTCGTCGGCCCGGGCCCGGTCGACGTCGTCGCCGCGATGCCGGGCCACCGGCTGTGGCGCCGCCCCGCCGTGAGCGCGGATTCGGTGCAGGTCACGTTCGAGCCGTGCCTCGAGGTGCCCGTTCGGCTCGCGCCGAACGTCGCGGCGCGGTTCGCCGGTTGTCGCGTCGACATTCAGCTCGAGCCGCGCGAAGGCGAACGTGAATCCGCGCTCGTGAGGCTGCGGCGACGCGGCCGGCGCGAGCTCGCGGTCCATACGCGCACCACCCGGCTGCAAGCGCTCCTCGGCACCGGCAGCGGCACGATCGTCGACGCCGCGACCGGCCGCGGCACGGTGCCGATCTCGGCGCCCGGCATGTTCTCGGTCGGGGTGAAGGTCCACGGCGCCAAGCACCGGGTCCATGTCGACGAACGCTTCACGAGCTGGCGCCGCAACCCGGTCTCGCCGCAACGCGTCTCGCTGTCGGGCGACGGCGACCCCGAGATCGTGATCGACATCGAGGACGAGGTGATCACCAAGGCGCTCGAACGACTCGCCCGGCGCCGGTAGCTCACCCTCAGCGCAGCAGCTCCACGAAGTGCTCGAGCACCACGACGAACGGGCCCAACGGATCACGCGATCCGCCGGGCCCGCCCGATTCGTGAACCAAACGCCTACGGGTTCTGGCTACCGACGATGCTGCGGATGTAGTTCGACGCGGTGAGTCCGCCCGGCTGCGCCGGATCGAGATTGTACCAGTGGCCGTAGATGACCAGGCCGTCGAACATCGTGCCCGGCGGCACGTTCAACACGTGCGTCGCGAAGCCGGCGCCCGACGTCAGGTAGAACACCGACGCGATCGGGTCGTTCCACTGGAAGCAGTTCGTGAATCCCGAACCGGTCAGCGAAACGCCCGTCTGATTCAGACCGAGCTGCACGATCGCAGCGCTGTTCGGCACGGCGTCGTAGACGTCGTACCAGAACGACGTGCCGGC
Organism: Planctomycetota bacterium; assembly: GCA_965228735.1. Taxonomy (GTDB): domain Bacteria; phylum Planctomycetota; class UBA1135; order UBA1135; family UBA2386; genus JAGQRA01. The sequence continues at coordinate 5,681,418 of OZ245838.1, read as the reverse complement.
CAGCGGCGTGCTGAACGGCAGCGCGCGCAGCGGCCCGCAACTGCTGCCGAAGGCGCCGCCGTTCGGGCACGCGAACTCGACGCGGATCTTCGTGCCATTCGTGTCCGAGCCGGAAGCCACGGTCGGCACCGACGTCGACGGCCAACCTTCGGCCCAGATGCGCGGTGTCGTCGCGCCGCGATGGAAGCCATCGATCGAGCCGCTGCTCTGGTTGTGGTTGCCGCGCGCCAGGATCTCGATCACGACGTCGTCCGTGCCGTTGTAGGCGAACGGACTCGTCAGCCCGATCTCGTTCCAGACGTCGGCCGTCGTGTGCCACACGTAGTCGAGTTCGTCGAGCACGTCCTGTCCGCCCGCGATGTTGGTCGCGAACGTGTTCGACAGTTCGTAACCGGCTGGCCGGTGCACCATCCGGATCCGCAACCGACGATTCAGGTGCCTGGTCGTCACCGTTGGCGCGAACGACAGCCCCGTGATCGAGCCGGCCGGACCGAGATCCTGACAGCGCAACACCGTCTGGTAGCGCTGATTGTGCCAGGCGCTCTGATCCGGCCGGTAACGGATGTTCAGGTTCGCGGAACGCGGCGTGAACGGGCTCCCGGTGAACGGCACGTTCGCGGCCGAGCCCGTCGTCATCGTAAGGTTGGCGTCGGCGAAGACGTTCGCGCCGTTCGTGTAGTCGTGGTCGAAGTTGCGCGCCACGATCGCGACGCCGTAGGTCGTGCCGCCGTTCATGGAGAGCGGCGCGTTGAAGTCGACCTTGCTCGGCGAGTCCGAAGCCGCCGCCACGCCGAGACCGGCGGTGCGCGCCGTCCAGCCGGCCATGCTGCCCTCGTTGCCGACGTGCGTGCCGATGCGGGTGTAGACGTCGAGCTGGATGTTCGTGCCCGCGCCGATGCCCGTGTTGAGATCGATGCCGTTCCAGAAGAGGTCGTTGGTGACAGCGAGGTCGAAGTAGACCGCGCCGCCGACCGAACCTCCGTTGTTGGTCGCGAACGTGCCGCTCAGAAGCGCCGGCGTCGTCGAGCCGAACGGGATCACGTTCACGGTGCCGGAGGCCGGCGAGTCGTCCGGGATCGTGCGGGCACAGCTGTCGTAGGTCCGCGCGCCGCCGGCGGCGACGAGAGCGTAGGTCGCGTCGGCCGCCGCCGTCGCGACGTGCGCATCCTGCGCGATCAGCGGCGCGGTGACGTCGATCCGCCACATGCCCGGCATCGGATTCGCGCGAATGACGCACTCGACGGTGTCGACGTTGTCCGCGCCACCGGCACTCGACGACTGGTTGCTGGTCCGCAGACCGGCGTTGCCCCAGTAGTCGACGCCGTTCGGTTGCGTGACCTCGAGCGTGAGGTCGTTGACCCGCGCGAGTGCAGCGGCCGGCGAACCCGCCGGATCGAGGTAGCTCATGCAGACCTTGAGGATCGGCGTGCCGGGCGCGACGTCGATGAAGTACGTGTGCGTCTGTCCCTGCTGGATGGGCTTGTCCTCCGGGATGATCATCATTCGCGCCCGGTTGTCGTAGATCGTGCGGACGTTGCCGTAGCCCCAGCCCTGGACGCTGCGGATCGACTGGCCGACCCCCGAACCCCACGGATATAGCGACGCGTTGGCGATCATCAGAGCCTTGAGCGTCTGCGCGTACGGACGGTTCTCGAAGTCCGAGCCACCATGAACGCGCGGCGGGTTGCACAGGATGTGGTCCGTGTACATCTCGATCGCGAGCGCGTTCAGACCGGCGGTGATCGGCGTCGCGGCCGATGTGCCGCCGAAGCTCTGGAACGAGTTGCCGCTGGCGTAGCCGGCCGAGCCCGTGAGGTCCGACGTCCACACGTCGTCGTAGAAGTTGCAGAGGTCCGGCTTGATGCGGCCGTCGGCCGCCGGACCGGTCGAGGCGCCGCCGCCCCAGAAGTCATCGGTCGGATCGGCGTTGTCGTTGTGGCGCATGCCGCCGATCGAGAAGACGTTCTTCGCCCACGCCTGCGGCCGACTCTCCTGGTTGCCGGAGTTGGACTGGCTCTGCGTCCACGGGATGCGATGGTCGAAGACGATGTCGTCCGCGTCCGCCGAGATCGAGTTGTACACCGTCGTGCGCGCATTGCCCCACGACGCGGTCGTGAACAGGCAGTTGTGCACGTTGACGACGTCGTCGATGACCATGTTGCGCGAGAAGCCGGCGGTGACGGTCGTGAAGGTCGTGTAGAAGCCCTGCGCACCCGGGGCATGCCCACGAGCCTGCGGCGCGCTCGTGCCGTTGCCGAACACGATGCCAGCGGTGCAGTGACCGTGAGCCTGCGCCTGGCCGCCGCTACGAACGTTCGTCATCGGGACGGTGAAGTCGGGATGGTTGAACTCGACGCCTTCGTAGACGTGACCGCGAATGCGGCCGCTGCCGAGACCTGCACCCGTGTAGCCAGCAGCGGTCTCGATGTAGTTGCTGCCCTGCACGATGCGGGCGTTGTCCATGTCGAGCTCGGGCGCCGTCTCGCGATCGATCCAGAGGACCTCGTCGAAGCGCGCCACCGCGATGAGCTGCTCCTTCGAGAGTTCGGCGGTCATCAGCAGGCCGCGGTCGTGGCGATCCGTGACCTTGCCTCCTACCGCAGCGATCTTGCGCGCCAGCGCGGCCTTGTCGTTGACCTTGTCCGCCATGACCAGGTTGTAGCCCCGCACCGGCATCGGCGCGGCGGCCGCGATCGCGGTCAGCAGATCGCCTTCGAGGCGGTAGGCCGGGTGGTACGGTCCCACCCAGCGCACGCCGTCGGTGCGCGCAACGGCGGCCATCTGCTCCGCCCCCATGCGCACGATCAGCGCGTTGTGCGGCAGCGACGACACGAGCTTCGCGCCCGCGTCGCGCAACGCTCGACGATCCGCGTCGATGCACGCGTAACCGAACTGAACGATGAAGAGGCCGACGTCCGCGCGGGCCGACAGTTCGGCCGACACCGGCGGGGCTCCGGCGAGCGGATCGAAGACGCCGTAGCCGAGCATCAGGCGGTGGTCGACGGCCGGCGTGCGTACTTGACCGCCGCCGGTCGAATCGAACACCTCGCCGACGACCCGGTCACCGTTCTGGGCAAGCACGGGAGTCAGAAAGCAGAGAGCTCCAGCAGCGGAGCGCGCGAAGACGAGTCGCATGGATTGGGTCTCGAGGAGTGGTGTGGTGATGTGAGGAAACGGCCGACTACCGGATGGGGCAGCGGGCCAGTTGAGCAGAGTTCGTGACCGGTGTGGCCGTTTGGCCGCCGCGCGCGACGAGTTTCCCATCCGATCCGAACGAACCTGGGCTCGAGCGATCGAGCCCCCCGATCGCCGCCTGCGATGGGCGGGTCGCGGTCGGGGCGGGTCATTCGGCACTGAGCATTGGCACTTTCGCCAGACCGCTAGCGGTGATCTTCCGGGGTTGCACTCCGCGTCGGAGCGGTAGGATTGTGCCGCCTCCCCTCGCTGCTGCCCCACCCCGAGTTACATGCATCACGCCAAGACTCCGGGCGCACTCATCACGTGCGCCGCTGGTCTCCTTTTCTCCCTTCCCGCCATCGCCCAGGACCAGAGCGAATCGTCGCGCCTGCACCTGCGCTACGAGAACTTCGATCCGCTCGCGGGCGAACCGGCGCTGCCGGCCGCGCTGACGGCGAACTCGAGCAGCCGCCTCTGGATCGTGCAGTTCGACGGCACGCCGACGCAGGCCGACCGCAACGGCCTCGCCGAAACCAACGTGGAGGTGCACGGCTACCTGCCCGACAACGCGTACGTCGTGCGCATGAGCCACAGCAGCACCGAGCCCGTGCGCGCGCTGCCGCAGGTGCGCTGGGTCGGTCACTACCACCCGGCCTACCGCCTCGACCCGGCGCTCATCGCCAGCCTCGAGGGTGACGTCGAGCAGGCCCGCTACAACATGGTCGTCGTCGACAAGCACAACGACAAGCCGGCGCTCGCGGCCCACATCAGAGCACTCGGCGGCACCGTGAACGACGAGCACACGGGCAGCCTCCTGTTCTCCGCGACGCTCAACAAGGCGCAGCTGCTGGCGGTGGCGCAGCTCGACCAGGTGCTCTGGATCGACGCGTGGTCGCCCGACGAGTTCGACATGGACAACGCCCGCATCCAGGGCGGCGGCAACTACGTCGAAACGCAGGGCGGCTACACCGGGGTCGGCGTCAACACGCACATCTACGAAGGCATCGAGGCCGGTCACCAGGACTTCAACAGCTTCGTGACCAACGTGCGCAGCGGCGGTGCCGCATCGTCGCACGGCCACGCGACCGCGGGCATCGTGTTCGGCGACGGCACGAGCAACCCGGCCGTTCGCGGCATGGCGCCCGACGCCGGCAAGTTCTACACCAACAACGGCAGCGTCAGCGGCTCGCGCTGGCAGGTCGTCAGCGACCTCGTGAACATCCACGACGTGAGCCACACGACGGCCTCGTGGGGCGGCGGACGCACGTTCTTCTACACGTCGGTCTCGGCCGAGACCGATGACATCATCTTCGATCACGACATCTCGTGGACGCAGAGCCAGAGCAACGCGGGCAACCAGGACAGCCGACCGCAGGCCTGGGCGAAGAACATCTTCTCGATCGGTGGCGTTCGTCACCAGAACAACAGCAACCCGCTCGACGACAGCTGGAGCGGCAGTGGCAGCACCGGTCCGGCGGCCGACGGCCGCATCAAGCCGACGCTGTCCGCGTACTACGACGGCATCGGCACGTCCGACCTCACGGGCTCGGCCGGCTACTCGTCCGGCAACTGGACGTCGGGCTTCGGCGGCACTTCGGGTGCAACGCCGATCGTCGCGGGCCACAACACGCTCGCGATCGAGATGTTCACCGATGACTCGAGCAACCCGGGCTTCGGCATCTTCGGCAACCCGCTGCGCAACCCGGGCGGCAGCGCCCACAGCAACCGGCCGCACTTCACGACGCTGAAGGCGCTGCAGGTCGCGAGCGCGCGGCAGTACGCGTTCAACGCGGCGAGCACCGACAACCGGCGCGAGCACGTCGGGTGGGGCTTCCCCAACCTGCAGACGATGTGGGACCTGCGCGACAGGACCTTCATCATCGACGAGCAGGACGTTCTGACTCAGGGTCAGACGCGCACGTGGAACATCACGGTCGCGCAGGGTGAAACGGCGCTCAAGACGGTGCTGCACTACGCCGAGCCGGCCGGGAACCCGGCCGCCGCGATCACGCTGATCAACAACCTGTCGCTGCGCGTCACCGCGCCCGACAACACGGTCTACTGGGGCAACAACGGCCTCGAGCAGGGCAACTGGTCGGTGCCGGGCGGCAGCGAGGACGGGATCAACCCGATCGAGTGCGTGTTCGTCCAGAACCCGGCTGCCGGCGTCTGGACGGTCGAGGTCATCGCGACCGCGGTCGTGGCCGACAACCACCTCGAGACGCCGGGCGTCGACGCCGACTACGGCCTCGTGGTCTCGGGCGGCACGGGCCAGCTGCCGGTGTTCGCGCAGTTCGCCGCCTTCGGGCAGGGTTGCCCGGGCACGGTCGTCGGCACGACCTACTGCGCGGAGCTCAATCCCAACGGCGGCGCGCTCTCGGGCGCGACCCGCGACAACGAATACTGCTACCGCGTCGTCAACACGGGTGCGGTGCAGGTCCTGAGCTTCGACATCTTCACCCAGTCGACCGGCGGCACGGTGAGCGCGCCCGCGCACATCTACGCCAGCAGCGGCAACGCCCCGTCGCCGACCCCGGTCGCGAGCACGACGATCCAGGTCGGCCCGACGGCCGGCTTCTACACCGCGACGTTCGCGGCACCGGTGAACGTGACGGGCACGTTCTACGTCGGCCTCGACAGCTCCGCGCAGAACGTCGTCATCTCGACGCTCAACAGCGGCAACGGCGGCGTCGGCTTCTGGCGCGATGCGGCGACGCCCACGTGGACGCAGTCGCAGCTCGTGGCAAACCCGTCGTGGCGCGTCACCTGCAACGGTGGCCCGACGTTCGAGACGCCGGCGCTCGGCAACGCCGGCCTGCCGATCCTCGGCAGCTCGTACGACGTCACGCTGAGCGATGCCGTCGCCACGAGCGGCGCGTTCCTGGTCACGGGCCTGTCGGACACGACCTACCAGGGTCAGTCGCTGCCGGCACCGCTGCCGAACGCGCCGGGCTGTGATCTGCTCGTGTCGGCCGATTCGACGCAGCTGATCTTCACGTCGGGCAGCGGCACGGCCGCCGGCACCTTCGCGGTGCCGAACGCGACGGGCCTCGTCGGCGTGCAGCTGTTCCACCAGTGGGCCGTCATCGACGCCGCGAACGCCCTCGGCATCGTGGTCTCGGGCGCCGGCCGCGCCACCGTCGGCAACTGACCGGCGGCCGTGCATAGCTAGCACTAGCCGGGCGCCATCAGGCGCCCGGCCCTACTGGAACGTCGCGAGCGGTTCGTGCACCGTCGGCGTCGGGTCGCCCGACCACGTGTGCGGCGGGTTGAGCCCCCAGTCGCCGTTGTGCGCGAACGACGTCACGCGATAGGCCGGGTTCGGCACCGCGAACTCGGTCACGGGCACGACCAGCAGCATCGTGTTGTCGCGGATGATGACCCGCGCCGCGCTCGCGACCGCGGTGAGGTTGCCGTTCGTCGCGTCGGTGACCGCGAGGCTCCAGCCCGCCTGTGGCGAGTAGGTCACGGCGTACCAGCGGTCCGTGTCGCGGAAGAAGTCGTTGTCGAACGCCGCCGGCGGCGTGTAGTTGTTGAACGTGTTGCCGTCGCTGTCGAACACGAAGCCATACTGGAAGTGCCGCTGCGGGTCCGCGAGCGGGATGGGTTCATCGACGACCTGGTAGACGACGACGAAACCGCCGGCGCTCATCGGCGTCGAGATGTCCGGGTGGATCGTGAATCCTTCGGGGCCCTGGCCCTCGGGGAACGTCGGGTTGTCGTTCGTCGCCGAGAACGCGGCCGCGACCTGCGCCGCCGTGAGCGAGACGCCGAACGCGCCGTAGCCCGTGATCTCGGCGAACAGCCACGCGATCAACGCGGGCGGCACGTTCACCGAGGAGTGCTGCACCACCGCGCCGATCGCCGCGAGGACGAACGACTCGTGGAACAGCGGCAGGATCTGCGAGGCACCATAGAGCGCGAGTAGCGTCTGCGCCGTGGCCGAGCCGCCGGGACAGGCGTTGTTGACCGTGAGGTTCTGCGTGTGCTCGATGCCGGCGCTCGCATAACCGGTCTCGATCAGCATGCTCTCGGACTCGAAGTCACAGGTGTTGGCCACGACCTCGAACGTCTGACTCTGGCCACTGCGAAGGACCGCGAGGCTCGGCCGGGTGTCGACGTTGTCCGTGCGGCCGGCATCGAGGTTGATGAACACGTTGATCGCGTCGGTCTGCGAGTCGGTGTTCGTGTTCGTAACCGTGATCGTCCCGACGACCTGCGGGAACGGCTTGCTCGGGTCACAGCAGAACCGCATCTCGGGCCCGTTCAGCGTGATCTCGATCGCCTCGGTGATCGGCTTCTCCGTCGGCGGCGGTGGCGGCGCCGGCTGGACCTCCGGTCCAGGATCGGTCGGCGGACAGGCCTGGAGCATGCAGAGCAGCGGGAGGGCCAGAAGAGCGAATCGACGGGAGTTCATGACACCGCCACAGCGGCAGCAACGGCGCTCGACCGCCAGAACACTCCCGATTCCCGCCGATTGCAGCCGGCCGCCTCAGGCGCCGTCGTCAGCCGCGAGGTCCGCTCGCAGCCGTGCCAAGGCACCTTGGAGATCCCGCCCACGATCGCACCCGCGGTCCGTCATCAACGTCAGCGCACTCGTCGCAACGTGCAGGTCCTCGTCACTGGCGATTCGCAGCAGAGCGGCGATATCGCTGCGATCTTGCGGGCGCCGCTTCTCGTCCATGGACAGTGTCTTCAACGCAAGCAGATGGCCGACCGATGCCACGGGCAACTCCACGCCAGCCAGAACCTGAAGTGGCGTGGCCGCTGCAACGAGCTCCGGCTCCACCCCCGCCGTTGCAAACAACAGGTCCACCGCGACGCCGGGGGCGGTCGAGTGCTCGAGTCGCACGGTGGCGAGCCGACCGGTCGCTTCCTGCTCGAGCAAGGCGACGACGCGGTAGCCATGGGTGCCCAGCAGGTTGACGAGCGCTTCAGCCTCGCTGTCGTCGGCGACCGCTACCGCGAAGTCCAGATCGCGCGTAAACCGCGGCTCCGTTCGCGCGGAAACCGCGTGGCCGCCTACCACGGCATATCTGACCTCGCACGCCGAGAAGTCGGCGGCAACCCGCGCCAATAGTTCATCCATCGCAGTTCATCCATCGCGGCGCGGCCACGTTCCGGGTCGCCCGACCCCATCGCCATGCTCCGCGCCGGGCCGCGTCCGCAGCCACTCGAGGAGACGCTCCTCGATGAACGCATCGCCCTTGCCGGGATGCGACCGTCGCAAGGTCTGGCGCATCATGTCGCAACCGTACGAGAACATCGCGAGTGACGCCTCGAGCTTCTGCGCCGGGGTCAGCTCGGTTGCTTTCTCGACGTTCGGCCTCGGCACGGCCGCGATTCTAACAGCTCACAGTGTCCATGCCGATGCCGAACCCGCATGCAGCTCAGCCCTCGGCCTCACGCGCTGCTTCGCGTCGCTGTTCCAGATCGCGGAACGCGAGAACGATGCGGATCGACTCGTAGTCGACGTCGCCGCCGAGGTGATCGAAGATCGGGCGCAGCAGGCGGTCGTCGCCGACCTCGGCGACGGCGTGCAGCACGGCCTCCTGGACGTCGCGGTCGACCCACGGCGCGATGCTGTCGGCGTTGGTCGCGCGCAGCCAGTCGCAGAGGTACTTCACGACCGTGCTCGTCGTGCGTTCGAGCTGCGTGACGGCCTCCGCGATCGACGTGCCCGCCTCGAATAGTTCGGCGGCCTGCAGGCGCGCGGCGCCGCGGCCACCGCTGCTGGCACCGGCCACGCCGGGTTCTGGCTCGACGTGCACCGTCGGTTCGGACGCCACCGGTTCGGACACCGCGGTCGCTTCGACTGCCGCGGCGAGGTTCGCGGCCAGGCCGTCGCCACCGAGCGCGAGGTCGTGCCCTTCGCAGTACTCCGCGATCGCGCCGAGGAACGCGGCGCCGAACGACTCGAGCTTCTTGGGCCCGACACCCTTGCAGTCGAGGAACGCGCTCGGACTCGCCGGTCGCCGATGCGCCAGGTCCTCGAGGGTCGCATCGGAGAACACGACGTACGGCGGCACGCCGAGCTCGCCCGCGAGGCGCCGGCGCACGGATCGCAGTTCTTCGAACAGATCGCGCTCCGCGGGCGTGAGCTCGAGCTCGGGCGCGCTGCTCGCCGCCCCCCGGCCCTTGCGCCTACCGCGCTTCTGCGGTCGCGCCTGCAGCGCCGCCTTGGGCACCCGCAGCTGCACCTCCTCGTTGCCCCGCAGCACGTCGCCCGCGGGCGCCCCCAGCGACAGCGTCGGATACTCGCCCTCGCTGCGCACGAGCACCCCCTGGTCGACGAGCTGATCGACGTAGTTGCCGAGCAACATCACGGGCACGTCCGCGCAGACGCCGAACGTCGGGATTCGGTCGTGCCCGCGCTGACTGACCTTCTCGCTCTTGCTGCCGCGCAGGACATCGATCACGTAGGCGCGGCCGAACCGCTGCCCCGTGCGATACACCGCGGACAGGATCTTCTGCGCCATCACCGTGCTGTCCGGCACGCTCTCGAGTTCGTCGAGGCAGACGTCGCATGCGCCGCAGCCGCCGTCGTCGCTGACCTCGTACTCCTGCCCGAAGTACTCGCTGAGCGTCTGATGTCGACAGCGCGCGAGCCCCGCGAAGCGCTGCATGTGACTCAGCAGATCGAACTGCGCCTGCAGTGCCTCGGCGTCACCACCGAGCTCGGCGCTGCTGCGCTGCATCACCGTGCGCCACTTCGCGCCGTCGGCGTTGGAGTAGAGCAGCAGGCACTCGGCCGGCAGCCCGTCGCGACCCGCGCGCCCGGTCTCCTGCTGGTAGTGCTCGAGGCTCTTCGGCATCGCCGCGTGCACGACGAGCCGCACGTCGCTGCGGTCGATGCCCATGCCGAACGCGACCGTCGCGCAAACGACGTGCAGCTTCTCGGCGCGGAAGTCGCTGCTGATCTTCGTGCGTTCGCGCGCGCCGAGCCCGGCGTGATACGCGCGCGCCTCGATGCCGCGCTGCTGCAGCTCGCTCGCGAGCTTCTCCGTGTCCTTGCGCGCGATGCAGTACACGATCGCAGCGCTGTTCTCGTGCCGACCGATCGCCTCCGCCACCTGCGACGTCAGGCTCTGGCGCGGCAGCACGCGGTAGGTCAGCTCGGGGCGGTCGAACGTGCCGACGAGGACGCGTGGCTGCCGCAGGTGCAGCTGCTCGATGATGTCCTGCCGAACGCGCGGCGTCGCCGTCGCGGTATAGGCCTGGAACGGCACGTTCGGCAACCGTTCGCGCAGCTCCACCATGCGGCGGTACTCGGGTCGGAAGTCGTGCCCCCATTGGCTGATGCAGTGCGCCTCATCGATCGCGACCGCGCCGACGTCCTGCTCGCACAGCCAACCGAAGAACCAGTCCGAGAACAGCCGCTCGGGCGCCACGAACAGCAGGCGCAGCTCGCCCGAGTCCATCATCATGCGCAGCTCGGAGCGCTGCTTGCTGTCGAGGTTGCCGTGCGACGCGGCGGCCGGCACGCCGTTGAGGCGCAGCCCGTCGACCTGATCCTGCATCAGCGCGATCAGCGGCGAGACGACGACCGTGAGCCGATCCTGGACGAGCGCCGGGAGCTGATAGCACAGCGACTTGCCCCCGCCCGTCGGCATCACGACGAGCGCGTCCGCACCGTCCAGCGCCGCGTCGATCGCCTCGCGTTGCAGCGGCCGCAGCTCCGAGAACCCGAACCACTGCTCGAGCGTGCTGCGGATCGACTCGTCGCGGCCGGCCACCGCCCCGTCCATCTCGTCGTCGGAAACCACCTACCCTGGTGTAGCGCGGACGCGCGAAGTCCGGTCCAAAAACCGTGCCTTCCGACCCTCGGCGCGGCGCAAACTTGCGGTTGACGCCGCCTGCCGAAGTGCGCAGTCTGGCGCCATGCAAGCAAGTGCCCGTCACATTCTGGTCAGCACCGAAGAGGCCTGCCTCGATCTCAAACAACAGATCGAAGGTGGCGCCGACTTCGCCGATCTCGCCAAGCAGCATTCTTCCTGCCCTTCCGGCCAGCGCGGCGGCGACCTCGGCACCTTCGGCCAGGGTCAGATGGTGCCCGAGTTCGACAAGGTCGTCTTCAACGACGAGATCGGCGTGGTGCACGGCCCGGTGAAAACCCAGTTCGGCTTCCACCTGCTCGAAGTCACGAAGCGCGGGTAGAGCCCCTACTGCACCATGATCAGCGCGGCGCGTCGTACTCGACGTAGCCCGCGCCCGGCGCGTAGTCGAACACCTCGTCGTTGACGCAGACGACGCGCAGCTTCCGCGCCCCCGGCACGACCGCATCGAGCATGGTCCACGGGAGCGCCATCTCGCACTCGGTGACCGCGAGCACCGGCGCCGCCGCGACCGCCCCGAGCGTGCCCGTGTTGAAGCTGGAGCTCGACTGCGCGTAGAGCACGTCTCCCGCGAGCACGACATCACTGCCGATGCCACCGATCGGCCAGCCCGTGGCGGCATTCTCGTCGAGATCGAAGAAGATCAGGGACCGCGAGTAGGCGTAGGTCGGCGAGCCGTCGAGGTTGAACGAGTTGGCCGACGTGAAGCGCACGTAGACGTTGTCGTTGTCGTGGTGCATCGCGACCTCGAGCCAATCCGGCCCGGCCGAGTCCGGCACGTCGTCGCCGTCCGTCAGCAGCAAGGGCACCGCCGCCCAGTCCGCGAAGCTGCCGTCGATCGTGATCTGCGGCGGCTTCTCCGGCGTCGCGGTCAGCACCACGCGGTTGCCCTCCTCGTGCCCGAGCGGGTCGAACGCACGCAGACAGAGATGCTGCTGCACGCCGTTCGGCAGTCCGGCGACCGTGGCCTGGAACGGGTAGACCGTCGGGCCGACCCCGTTCACGTACCCGTCGCCGAGTTCGGGCGTCAGCACCACGCGGCGCGCGCCCGCGAGCGTCGGGTCGGCGAGGAAGTCGAACGGTCCGTCCTGCAGGTAGAGCGCGTAGCTCGCGCCGCTCTGATCCTGCGCGACGTCCCAGTGCACCGTGACGCTGCCGTCACCGGCCACCACGCTCTGCAGCCCGGGTCGCGGCGTCGGCGCCCCGTGCGGCGTCGGCCACGGCTGGATGTTGTCGTTGTAGGTGCTCGACCAGATCGGTGCGCTCTCGTCGGCCGTCACCTGGTCCATCGCGAAGCGATTGGCGAGCGCGACGCCGGCGTCCGTGAGATAGTGCGCGAACCCCGCGATCAGCTGCGCCTCCGCGACGTCCTCGACGAGCGTCGCCAGGCCGTTCGTCGACGTGCCCAGCAGCGTGCCGTGATCGATCCCCGGCCCCTCGGCGTAGCCGAGACTGAGGATCCGGAAGCCGTCGGGTCGCCCCGCCTCGGCGATGAGCTTCGGCGCGTAGTTGTGCTTGTTGTCCGCCGTGAAGTAGGCGTTGAAGCCTTCGTGCGCGTTGGAGTCGAGGCGGTAGCTCTCGACGAGCACGAGGTCGACGTGCGCGCGCGTCGTCACCGCGTACTGCGGCAATCGCGGATCGAAGAAGAACAGCCCGCGGTTCTGCAGCGCGAGCTTGTCGGGGTAGCGCGCCTTGCACCGTTCGGTGAACGCCGCGAACCCCGGCGCCGTCCACTCGAACTCGCTCTGGTTGTAGCTGCTGCCGTCCGTGTAGAAGTTGGGCGCGCAGGTGTCGAACGTGTCGAAGAACAGGCCGTCGCAGCCGTAGCCGCGCCCCGTGTCGAGCGTCAGCAGCTCCTTCATGCCGGCCTGCCCGTCGACGCCGTCGATCGTCATCGCGTCGAGCGCCTCGAACCACGCTGGGTCGCCCGCGTTCACGAAGCAGCCCCCGAAACCCGCGTTGCGATCCGGCAGACCGTCGCCGATGTCGCTCGGACTGTTGTCGACCGAGTTGTCGTCGAGGTACCACGACGCGAAGCGTGGCCCGCCCGGGGCGTTCGTCACGATGCCGAGCGGATCGATCCCGACGAGCGGGCCGCCGTCGGCGTTCGGACCGCGCGGATCGATGCGCGGACCGCTGGCGTCACCGACGAACCGCGGATCCGCGAGCATCTGCGCGTCCGTCATGCCGACCGTCCGCAGATCCTCGCCCACCGAGATGTAGGCGAGCACGAGCACGTCGTCGATCGGATCGAACGGATCGACGCCGAGCTGGATCTCGCGCACCGTCTGCGGCTGCACCGCGCCCGACGCCGGATGAATGACGACGAGGTCGTGCTGCTTGGCGAGTTCGATCGTCGCGGCGTCGAACGGCCCGTAGTGGATCATCGGGTGCTGCACCAGAAGCGCCGCCGCGCGCAGGTTGGCGAGCGCCGGCACGGCCGTCTCCGTCACCGATCCTGCCACGCCGTCGGTGCTCGCCGTGAAGCGCAGCCGCGCATCAGGCGCATCGCGGAAGCCCACGTCGGCCAGCGAGTCCCAGGTGATCGTCGTCACCGTGCCCGCGGTGCTCGTCGGCAGGTTCGTCGTTCCCGCCCCGGCGCCGAGTCGCGCACTGCGCCACGTCCGACCGTCGGCCGAGACCTCGACGAGGAGGTCGGCGGGACGCTCGTCCGGATCGACGAGCGTCAACTGCAACGCGACGTCACCGGCGGGCGCTGCCGGGAACTCGACCGCCACGACGGCGGGATACTCCACGTCCGCTCCGGGCCCAGGCGTGCCGTTCCAGCACGCCGCGAGCACCACGGACAGACCGATGGCCACGACTCCGACTCCGATTCGCATACAGGGAAATCCCCCACGGTTCTTCGACCGCGCGCCCGACGGACTGGAGCCGAGCCCGGCCGAGAACGGTGAACAGGCGTTGCCACGGGCGGTTCCGCGCCACCCGAGCGGATCGCCAACCAGCACCCACGACGCACCGTGAACGTCGGGAATCTCGACGCCGCCCGCGCCTTGCCGTCCAATGGCGACCATGCGCCGCATCCTCGCAGCACTGTTCCTGACGGTCGCCCTGCCGAGCCAGGCATCGTTCTCGACGTTCGGCACTGGCTGCACGCTGCAGAACCAGACGCCAGCGATCGGCAACGTCGGCCTGCCGCGGATCGGTCAGACGTTCTCGATCACCTATTCGGGATCCAACCACACCTACAACTCGGCGCAGCAGATCGCGCAGCCGCACCTCGTGCTCGGCTTCCAGCAGGTGATCACCGTGATCCCCGCCGGCCTGTTGATCTACCAGCCCGCGGGTTGTCTCGGCTACATGACGCCGACGACCGTGATCCCGATGCCGCAGCACAGCTCGCTGCCGCGCTACGAGAACGGTCATCCGATCGCGATCCCGGCCAACGCCAACCTCGTCGGCGTGCAGTTCCTCGCGCAATGGGTCACGGCGCACACGCAGTGCGGCATCGCCGGCTGCGGCCTCAGCGCGTTCATCACCTCCGACGCCGCGGTGGTGACGATCGGGCCGTAGGGCGACAGCGTGCCGATGTGCAGCGCGCGGCGGCCGTGCAACTCCGCGAGCTCGGTCAGCGTGTTGCCGATCTGAAGTGCAAGACCGACCGCATCACGCCTCTTCCGCCTGCACACCCGACTCGACCTCGCCGAGGATCATGATCTTCTGCCACACCTTGCGCGCGAGCGCCGTCGTGAGTTCTTCGACCTCGTCGACGGCCTGGCGCGCGACGGGATCCGGGAACGACTGGCCGTAGAGCGCGGCGACCTTGCCCATGAGCGCGAGCATCTCGGAGCAGTAGTCGAGATAGCGGCTGAGCTCGAAACGCGTGAGCGTTCGACTCGGCGACGCCGGGGTGTCGGCGCCGGATCGCATGAGCCGATCCGGGTCCTTGGTGAGCTGGTGCATGTCGACGATGTGCGCCATGGCGCGCACCTCGTGCAGCGCCTCGAGGCAACGCTGCCGCTTGCGGCGCAGTTCGAGACTCATCGCGAACACGGTCCCGGCACCGAGGAAGAACAGCATCGACAGTCCGGAGTCGAGCGTCTGCACGGTATCGATCAGCGTCCAGCTGTCATCGACGCGCATGCGCAGCGTCCCGAACAGCAGCGCGATCGCGCCGGCACCGGCGAGCAGCAGCACGACGGAGACGCAGCGCAGCGCCACGTCCGGCCGCGCGATCGCCGCGCAGCGTTCGGCGTGCGCGCGCGCCAACCCGACGAGATCGTCGGCGACGCGGCCGAGGTTGGCGTCCGGGAATCGTTCCCGAATGCGGTCGCGGAGACGCTCGACGGTCTCGATGACGCGCGCGGAGTCCAGTTGCCGAAACATGACCAACGAGCGTAGCGCCGCCGTCGTATGGTCGCCCCCACAGTCCGACCGAGCGTCTGCCATGCCGCGCCATCCAGCCACCGTCCTCGTTCCGCTCCTGCTGCTGACGGCAGTCGGGATCTGGCTGCTCACCCGCGGCGAGAGCGCTCTGCCGAGCGAGAACGGGAGCCCGACCGCCGCGGCGAACACCGACGGGGGCACCGCGGTGGCGCGCATGCCGGAATCGGACGTCGCGGGGCAACCCACGCGCACCGCGGCGAACGTCGCGACGAGCGCGCCGGACGCCGCCGACCCCGACCGCGTGACGTTCTTCGGTCGCGTGATCCGAAGCCCGGGCGACACCCCGATCAGCGGCGCGACGGTCACCGTGCGACGGGCCTCCGATGACGGCGACGAGAGCGGCACCGAACCGCTCGCCGAGATCTCGACGACGACGGACGGCACGTTCGAGCTCGAGACCGGCTTCGACGCGTGGCTCGACACGCTGGCGGTGCAGGCCGCGGCCGACGGCTGTGTCACCCGCAGCGGCACGTTCCCGCGGCCCGAGCCCGGCAGCCGCATCGATCTCGGTGACATCCCGCTGCAACGGGCGATCCCGGTGCGCGGTATCCTCGTCGACGATGAGAACGTGCCCGTGCCGGCCGCGCAGGTGATGTTCGTCTACATCGAGCTCGGCAACAAGATCCCGCTGAACGCGGAGCACATGTTGCGAGCCAGGAGTGATGCGAACGGTCGCTTCACGTTCGCAGAACCCGCGTTCGCCGGTGAGTGGTACGTCGGCACGGAGGGCACGGGTGCGCTCGTCGAGCCGCGTTCCGTCAAGCTCGACCCCGACCTCCCCGAGTATCGACTCCGCATCGTCGTCGAGCGGCCCGACCCGCAGTTCTCGATCACCGGCATCGTGGTCGACGAGGCCAACCGGCCGATGGCCGACGTGAGTCTGTCGGCGTCCGGCGACGGTTTCATGGGACGCACGCGCAGCGGTCCCGATGGCCGCTTCGCGATCCCGCGCGCGGGGCCGATCCCGCACCGCGGCAAGTCGGGAACGCTGCTGAGCACCTCGAGCAAGGACGGCATGCATCGCCGGATCGCCCCGGCGACGGACACGCGGATCGCGTGGGGCACGGCCGGCGTCGAGGTCGTGATGCAGCGGCGCCAGGGCTGCACGGTGCGCGTCGTCGACCGGGCCGGCGCGCCCGTCGAGACGTTCGCGCTGTTCCTGTTCCGCGGCCACGGCGTGCTCGACGGCGGCGGACTGTCACGGTACGCGAGCCTGACACGACGGGGTCGGCACGATGGCGGCGTCGTCGAACTCGACGGCCTCGATCCCGGCAAGAACTCGGTTCTCGTGGTCCCGCGCGACCCGGCGTTGCCCCCGTCCGGGCTCGTGCCGTTCGTCGTCGAGGCGGGCGTGCCGACGAGCGAGGTGCTCGTCACGTTGCCTGCCGCGGCTGCGCTGACCGTCGCGCTCGCGACCGGATCCGGCAAGCCCGTGGCGGGCAGCGAGGTCGAGATCATCCAGCGCTTCGGCGGCTCCGACCTCGAACCGACGACGCGGGTCCAGCCGCTGGACGGCATCGACCGCGGTCGCGGCACACCGGGCCACGTCGCGTTCGGCGCGGCGACCACGGACGAGGCCGGCGAGGCCGTGCTCTCGCTGCCGCCTGGCCGCTACGTCGTGCGCGCCACGTCACCCGCGCATGTCCCGCTGCTCGAACCCGTCGAGGTGTTCGCGCCCGCGACGACCGCGCGGCTCGCCGTCGTCGCCGCGGCGCGGATCCGAGCCACGCTCGGGCCGGCCAAGGCCCTCGCGCAGTTACGCACACTCGGCGAAGGCGGCGAGGAGCCGCTCGCGATCGTCGTCACCCCGAACGCAGGCGATGCCCCGCCAGCCGCGGCGGTCGACGAGATCGGGCATGCCACGGTCGGCGGGCTCACGGCGGGTCGCCACGACGTCGTGGTGCGCTATTGGTTGACGACGAGCCCCGTGCGTTCCGGCTCGGTCACGCTGCCAGTCGCGACCGTCGATCTCGCCGGCGGCGAACTGCGGGAACTGGAGATCGACCTCGCGCCGCTGCTGCCGGCGACGACGTTCGGCCGCGTGATCGCCGGCGGCGCACCGCTCGCCGACGTGCACTGCTTCTTGCGGACGGTCGGCGGGCGCAGCGGCGGGCGATCGTTGCGCAGCCTGCGCGTCGCGACCGACTCCGAGGGGCGATATCGCGGCCTCGTCCCGCCCGGCGAATACGGGTTCACGGTCACCTACCCCGCCCAACCGGGCCCGGGGTGGGTGGTGTTCCAGCCGGAGGAAACCTGGACGCTCGCGCCCGGCGAATCGCGCGAGCAGGACTTCGACCTCCCGCTGCGGCGCGCGCGCATTCGCTTCACGACGGCCGACGGGCAGCCCGTCGTCGGTCACACCGTGACGATCAAGCGACCGGGGTATCACCTGCCCGGCGGACTCGAGACGGACGGTGACGGCCGCGTCGAGGTCTTTCCCGCACCGCTGCGACCGTTCCGCGTCGAGGTGCGAAGCAGTGCGAACCCCGAGCCACACGTGTTCGAAGACGTCGATCTGCCCGCGGGTGCCGTGACCGGTGAGATCAGTCTGCAGCTGCCGGGGTAGCAACAGCGGATCGCCGCACCTGCCGCCCGACGCGCTGCCACAGCGGCGAGTCGCGGTGCACGAAGATCGCGTCGACCTGGCGCTGCACCTGCAGCTCGTCGCGCCCCATCTGCAGCAGATCGAACGCCTGGAAACCCCAGTCGTCGAGCGCACGCACGAGCTCGGCGAGCCGCGGAGCGCCTGCGTTGCACTCGTGCAGGGCGACCTCGGCGAACACGACCTCGACGTTGCCGAGGCAGACGCCCGCGCCGCGTAGCACGTCGAGCTCGGCGCCCTGCACATCGACCTTGAGGAGGTCGAAGCGGCGTCCCGGATGCTGCTCGATGAGGGCGTCGACGGTCGTCATCGGCAGACTCACGACCTCGCGATCGTAGTCGCTCGTCTCGGGGTAGAGCGACGAGCCGGTCGAACCGAACGGCGTCGACAGCTGATGGAACGCGACCTCGGGGCGCTCGCGGTCGCCAACGAGGGTCGAGAACACATGAACGTCACCGCCGAGCTCGTTGCTGATCTCCTCGAGATGTTCGCGGCGGGCAGCCTGCGGCTCGATCATCACGACACTCGCGTCCGGCCAGAACTGGCGGGCGAGCAGCGTGAACTCACCCGTGTAGGCGCCGACGTCGATCAGGCCACGCGGACGGAAGCCGAGCTCGTCCAGCAGCACCAGTCCGAAACCGATCGTGTTCTGCAGCCGCAGCGCCCGGAAGTGCGCGAGCACCTGCCGCTGGATGACGTAGGCCTCGGGCAGACGATCCGTGCGCTCGAGCACGGCGAGCAGGAGATCCAGCGCACCCTCGTTCTCGAGGTTGTGCTCGAGCCCGCGCCGTGCGATCGCTTCGGCGGTCTGGAAGTCGCCGCTCGCGAGCGCCTCCGCGCCCTCGCGGAGCAGCACGGTGAGATTCGGGGGTTCGATCATCGCAGTGTCGACATCGACCACAGTGCCGGCGGGACTTGAACGCCCGCTGCCATCGGCAGGCAGCGGCCGCGATCGGGGTGCAGAACGCGCAACTCGGCCGCTCCGGCCCGAGACATGGCTCGGATCGAGACACCGCGATGCGGGCAATCACGCAAGAACACGGGTGACCGCGACCGATAGCGCTGCCAGCGACAGAAGCGACGTCTTCGCTGAATCCGAGCCTGCTGCAAGAGACGCGATCATCATGACGCCGAACATCACTCGCCCGACCCTCGTCCTCTCCACGTTCTTCTTCGCCGCATGCGGTGGCGGTGGCGGCGGCGGGGTCGCCGGCGCCGGTGAGTTCCAGGCCACCAACACCGGCATGGATGGCGGCGAGGTCGTCAGCCTCGGCGGCGAGTCGGGCACGACCCTGTACGCCGGCACGGCCGCGCGCGGCGTGTTCCGCAGCACGGACTTCGGCGCAACGTGGGCGGCGACGGGCACCGGCCTGCCCGACGCGGTCGTCGACCCGCTCGGCGGCACCGCGCGCGTTACCGCGATCGCGGTCAACCCGACGACGCCAACGACGGTGTTCGCGGGTCTGCTGCGCGGCGGCGTCTACCGCAGCACCGACGGCGGCGTGACGTGGACCGAGGCGAACTTCGGCCTGTCGGACACCGACGTCCGCGCGCTCGTGGTCGATCGGACGACCCCGACGACGCTCTACGCCGGCACGATCGGCCGCGGTGTCTACAAGTCGACGGACAACGGCGGCACTTGGTCGCGCGAGGTCTCCGGTTTGACCAACCAGAACGTCTACGCCATCGCGCTCGCCGAGTCGAACACGAGCGTCGTCTACGCGGGCACGCCCGACGGCGTGTTCGTGTCCACGGACGGCGCCGACAGCTGGACCGCGACGGGCACCGGCCCGTCCAACTGCGAGGCCCTCGCGGTCGATCCGTTCGATCCGACGACGGCCTACGCCGGCACCAACACGGGCGGCATCTTCAAGACGACCAATTCGGGAACGTCGTGGACGTCGTCGAGCACCGGCGTGCCGAACGTCGGCATCCAGGCCCTGCGCGTCCACCACTCGACGACGACGACGGTCTACGCGACGACGAACGGCAGCGGCATCTACCGCACGCTCGACGGCGCGACGAACTGGACCGCCGTCTCGACCGGCCTGTTGTTCGACGACGTCGAGGCGCTCATCATCAACCGCGCCGACCCGACGCGGCTCGTCGCGGGCACGGACGGCAGCGGCGTGTTCGCGTCCACGGACGACGCGGCGACCTGGGCCGTGAGCTGCACCGGCCTGACCGGCGGCTCGATCCGGGCCATGGCGTTCGCGCCGAACTTCCCGTCACGCCACTGGGTCGCGACGCAGAACGGCCCGCACCTCAGCACGGACAGCGGCGCGAACTGGACGCTGCGCAGCAATGGCGTGACCGACTTCGAACTCACGTCGGTGGCCGTCAGCACCGACACCGTGACCGTCTACGTCGGCGCGCTCGGCGGCGGCGTCTTCCGCACGCAGGACGAGGGCGGCACGTGGACCGCGGTCAACACGGGCCTGACCGACCTCGACGTGCGCGCGGTCGCGATCGACTCCGCCAACCCGCTCACGGTCTTCGCCGGCACGGACGGTGGCGGCCTGTTCCTCAGCACGGACGGCGGCAACAACTGGGCCGCGAGCAACACGGGCCTCATCAACCTGCAGGTCTACGACATCGCGATCCACCCGACGACGACCAGCATCGTCTACCTCGCGACCCGCGGCGGCGTCTTCAAGAGCACCGACGGCGGCGCCAACTGGGCCGGCGCGAACAACGACCTCGACGACCCGGTGCTCAACTGCATCGCGATCGACCCCAACGCGCCGGACACGCTCTACGTCGGCACGGTCAACGACAGCGTCTACCGGTCGCTCGACGGCGGCGCGGACTGGCGCCGCCGCAACAGCGGCATGAACGCGGACACGATCGCGGACATCGCGGTGATGCCGAGCAACAGCAACGTCATCTACGCGGTCAGCCCCGGCGACAGTGACGACGGGCGGTTCCCGGGCGTCTACATCAGCGAGAACCAGGGCGACACCTGGGTGCAGTTCAACACCGGCCTCGAACCGGTCGAGGCCTGGTCCGTGATGATCCAGAACTCGAGCGTGTTCGTCGGCACGACGGGCGGCCTGTTCCGCCGCTGAGTTCGGGTACCTGAACCGGACCGAGCGGCAGAAGCCGCGCCTTGCGCGCGATGACTCACCGGCTACACCGGGGGTCATGCGCGCGCGCCCGACCCCGTTCCTGCTAGCGATTTCGTTCACGCTGGCCGCCGGCCTCGCCGCCTGCGGGGGGCGCGATGCGGCGAGCATGACGCCCGAGGGCGTCATCAACGTCACGGACGGTCACGGGACGGCCAAGGTCTGGGACATCGCGTTCACCGTCGAAGCGACCGGCGAAGGCGGGTCGAGCTTCTCGACGAGCGGCACGACGACGCTCGACGGTCGGGAGATCCGCTTCGACGCCGCCCTCACGTTCGGCGAGGTCGTCGTGCACCTCGGCCCGGCGGTGACGACGGGCGAACTCACGACCCGGCCCATGTGGGTCGGCGGCCGCGACCACGGCCCGGTTGCACCTGGGGACGAAGTCATGGTCGGCGCGGGCCCAGGGCGAGAGGTCACGGTCAACGGCGAGCCGCGCCAACCGCGCTGAACATCGCCGCGGCCGCTACCGCCCCATCACCGCGAGCACGACGTCGGAGAACTCGATCGTCGAACCGGCGAGCACCGCCGCCTGACAGTTGAGCGGCACGAACGACAGCAGCGGGTTGTTGGGGATCGCGATCAGCGGGCCGCTGCCACTGCCCGCCGCGTCCAGGAACCCGACGACGAACGACGTCGGCGTCTGGGGGTAGCCCGTGCAACCGGCGAAGCCGAACTGCCCGAGGTCGACGGGCTGGATCGGCCGGAAGCTGCAGAGCTGAAACGCGAGTGCGTTCGGCGGTCCCGACTGCATGTCCACACGCAGCCCCGGGCCGCCGAGCGACGCGCTGCCGACACCGACCGCGTCGAACGGCCCCGCGCCGCACCCGACGCCGTACTCGCCGACACTCGCCGACTCGGTGATCAGCGGCACGCTGGCCATCGCGAGCATCACGTCCGTCTGGGTCATCGCGAAGTCGTAGAGCCGCAGGTCGTCGACGAGACCGACCATGTTGCAGCAGACCGACCCGCGCCGCAGCGCGCCGATCGACGCCGTATTCATCGAGAACGTGCCGTGACCGGGCATGCCCGGCAGCCGCAACGGATCGTAGGCGATGGTCGCCGTGTCGAGCACGCCGTCGATGTAGAGGCTGACGTCGCCCGCGACGTCGACGAACGCGACGTGGTGCCACGTGTCGTCGTAGACGACCGTGTCGGACACTCCGACGAGCGGCACGTCGCCCTGATCGTTCCGCAGGTAGGTGCGAAACTTGTCCTGGTCCGCCAGGAACTGGCCGCTGCCGAAGATGAAGATCGCCGACGTGCCGATCGTGCCCTCGGCGTAGACGAACGCGTTGTTCTGCGCCGGCGCTTTGACCCAATAGCACACCGAGTAGGGCGACCCGAGACCGTCGTAGATCGAGGCGGTCTGGTTGGCCGTCATCACGTAGTCGTCGACCCCGTCGAACGAGAGCGCGTTGCCGAACATCCCCGGCACCCATGGGTTGGGCCCCGTGAAGCTCATGAGCGCGCCGTCGTTGGCGTTGGGCGTCAGGTCGAACGCGACGCTGCCCGCCGTCATGTCCATCGTCCACTCGCCGGTCCATTGGGCCTTCAACCTCGCGCTCCCAGCGGTCGCGGCGACAAGGACGAGAAGAACGGACCCGACGGGGACGTGTGGCATGGCGCTACCTGGGGTTCATGAACTCGAAACGGGCGAGGTACGGATCGACGGTGAGGAACCAGCTGCGCGGCTCCTTGTGCTTGTCCTGCTCCGCGGCGAGATAGTGCTGTGCCGCCTGCGCGTAGACCGTTTCCGGATGCGCGGTCGTCACGACCTCGAACGCCCCCTGGTCCGCGCTCTTGCACGCCGCCTCGAAGTCGCGCCCGGCGGCGAGCACATCGGCCGCCGCGCGCGTCGCGAGCCGCTTCTCGAACGGCCGCAACCGCTGGTCGAGCGAGTCGCCGAACATACCGCGGATGGTCGCGATCCGGTGCTCGACCGCGAGCAGGTCGCCAACGGTCGCGTAGCGCCGCAGGCACTCGATCTGCCAATCCGCCTCGACGTCGATCGCGATGGCGAGGTACTTGCGCAGAAACTTGTCGGGCGCGGTCTTTGCCTTCGCCTCGTCGAGCAGTTGCTCGGCGCCGACGTAGTTCTCGAACAACAGCGTCTGGTAGACGCCCTCCAGACTCTTGCTCGCGATGTCCGACGGGCCGATCCCGGGCGGCATGAACAGCTCGCCCTCGCTGGCCTGACACGAGTGGATCTTGCCCCCGTTCTTGCCGTACGTGCTCGTGTAGCAGTTGCCGAAGCGCCCGACCCCGACCTGGTTCCGCTGCATCGAGTACAGCGGCCCGGTGTGACCGCCGCCGTAGCTCAGACCGTGCAGGTAGCGGCGCCCGCTGTTGCCGCCGCCGGCACCCTCGCTCGTGCCGCCCGTGCCGAAGCGCCGCAGGCGATCGACGAAGCCGCGCTTGCCCGGCAGGCTCGACCAGTGACCCTTCGCGTTGCCCTCGACGCGATCCTTGCTGTGATCGCGGGTCGCGGCGCATGCGAGCACGTCCGTCGACCACGCGACGACGCCCATGAGCGCGCGGATCTCGTTGCTGTAGAGCACGAACTCCGCTTCCTCGAAGTCGATGAAGCGCGCCTGCACGGCGTTGTCCAGCAGGATATCGCGCGCCCCTTTCGCCGCGACGCTGCTCGCGACAGCCAGCGAGCGATGCAGATGATCGAGGAACTCCTCGAAGCCACGCGGTCGATCGAGCGGCGGCAGCGGGATGCCGGTCGGCGCCTTCCGGCCCGCCGTCGGATCCTCGCCGAGCCCCTGCGCCTCGCGCACGAGCGTACGGTAGCCGTCGAGCTCGCGCATCCGCCGCAGCACCGCAGCGCTCGCCTTGGTGCCGAGCAGCGCGACGTCGGGCAGCAGCAGCTGACCGACGGCCGTCGCGGGTTCGAGGAAGTGTTGCTGGAAGTGCAGCTGCGTCGACGGTTGCAGGACGTAGTTGCGCCACACGCGTCGCACGCGCGCGACTTCGCGCAGCTCTGCCGGCTCGAGCGACCGGAGGCGATCGATGTAGGCCGCGCGGATCGGTTCATCGAGCGCGTCCGCATAGTCGCGCACGGCCACCGCGATCCGGGCGTCGAGCGCGTCCTCGAGCGCGCGGTGCCGTTCCGGGTCGGCGAGCACGGTGCGCACGAGCGCCCGGCGTTCCGCCGGCTCGTAGGCGTCGGCATCGCCGCCCCGCAGCGCGCGCAGCGCCTTGCCGACATCCCCGTTCTGCGCGGGCAGCGCTGCAGCGCCGGCGATCACCGCGACGCCGGCGAGCAACCACGAAGTCCGCCGGCTCACTTGCGCCGCTCCACCACGATCTCGGAGAAGCCGACGGGCAGCCCGGGCTTGCCCCCGCGATCCACGACCTGGAGCGTCAGCTTGCGCACGCGCTTCGTACGCTTGAGCTCGTACTCCGTCGCCGCGAGCGGGTTGGGGTGCAGCTCGATGAACTCGGTCGACTTGCTGTCGTTCCACTGCACCTCGAGCCGCCGGATGAGCCCCATGCGCCGAAGGTCCTCGCGCTTCTGCAGCGGCTGCGTGAGCACGAGACGGCGCACGCGCACGGGCTCTTCGAACTCGAGCGTCACCGTCGGGCTCTCGTCCTCCGGATCGCACAGCCAGTGCGTGTGCGTCATGCCGTCGACGACGCGCGGCGCTTCCTTCTCCCGGCTGCTCACGGTCACCGTGACCTTCATCCCCTTGAGCTCGTTGTCGCGCTGCATCTCCGCGAGCTCCTGCATCCACGGCTCGAAGACGTCGCGGATCCGGACTTCCATGGGCTTGGAGCCGAACGTCACGGTCTCGGCGACCTCTCCGGGCGGGCACTCGGGCGCGACCGCGACGACGCGCGCGTGGATCGAGTGCACGCCGTACGGCAGCGCCGGGCACCGATGCACGAACGTGTCGAGCTCGGTCCAGGCCTTCGTCGGATCCGCGGCGAGCTGCCCGAGAACGCGCTCACCCTCGAGGTACTCGACCCGCAGGATGCGCAGCCCATACTTCTTGTGCTTGCTGAGCACCCGCTGCCCGAACTTCTCGATGTAGAGCACGAGCGGCTGCTGGCCGGCGCCGCGCAGCTGGATCTCGTCGCCGGCGCGCCCCGAGGCGAACAGGTGCGTCGACTTGCCAGAGCCGGCGCCCTCACCGGTCATCGGCCCGGACATCGTCGCACGCCGCAGCACGAGCAGCGCAAAGCACGTGTCGTGCACGGCACCCCAGCCGCCCTCCTTCTTCTTGCGGCGCTTCAGCAGCTCGCGCGCGGCCTCGACGTACCACCAGTGCTGGCCGAACTGCTCGCGCCGCATCAGCCCGCCGACGCGCTCGATGCCGTAGAGGTAATAGAGCAGCCAGCGCCCGGCACGGCCGTCGGGTTTCTGGTCGCGCGTCACGCTGAAGTTGACGTCGAGCCAGTTCATGCCGGCCTCGAGCGAACGGGTGAGCTCCTTGCGCTCGCTGCCGCGCAACCTCTTGCCGAGGCCGATCTCGCAGATGCGCAGGATCGAGACGCCGGCCGTCGTCATCGTGCCCGTCGCGTTGGTGTTCTCCTTGGAACCCTTGGCGTGATACTGGAAGCCCGCGATCTCGCGTTGCGCGGCGCCGGTGCGGCCGCTCTCCCCGACGTCGGCCATGCGAAACGCTTCCTGGTGCGCCATCGTGCCGCGCGCCAGTTCCTCCCAGACCTCGGGCGGGATCTTGCACCCGGCCTTGTTCGCCGCCCACAGACCGAGCGCCGCATACTGGGTGTTGGACAGGTCGGGCGCCCCGCTCGGGTACGCCCACGTCCCGTGTTTGTGCTGGCGGTCGAGCATCCGCTCGAGCAACTCCTCGAGGCGCTCGTTGTGCCCGGCCTCGCCGGTCACGTGATACGCGAGCATCATGCAGCCGATCGCGTAGGTGTTGATCGGCTCGACGTTGTCGAGGAACGCGAACGCGCGCAGCAACGCCGGATGATCGAGCGGCACGCCGCACTTCAGCAGCGCGTACGCGCAGAGCGCGGTCTGGCCACCGAGGTGGTTGCCGTGCACGCCGAACGAGCCGTCGCGCAGCTGTTGGTCGAGGAGACGTTCGACGCCGGCCGCGATCGCCTCGTCCACCTGCGGCTTGAGAACGAGTTCGTCGGGGTGGACCTCCTGGGCCTGGAGCCGGCCGACGGCGAGCACGGCTGCGGTCATCGCGACGGGGACGAGGGCGCGCATCCGGGCCACGATAGCACGATGACGCAGCCGCACCTTCCCCGACCGCGGCGATCGGGGAGTCCGTCGTTTCTGGGGACCGATTACGAGGCGCGGAGGCCGCGGTTTTCGAGGCGTCGAGAACCGGACGGCCCGATCACACGAAACCCGTTCGGTCGGCTACACTCGGGCCACTCGTATTCGACGGAGAAGTCCATGCCCCGATCTGTCTGCCCTCTCGTTCTCGCGGCGCTCGCGCCGCTCGCCCTGACCACCGTCGCCGCCGCCCAGAGCGAGCTCGGCGTGCTGCTCAACACCGGCGTCTCGTTCACCTCGCGCGGTAGCAACTCCTCGCCCAATACCAACCCGAGCGTCGCGTTCGTCCGGCTGGACAGCGACCGCTACGCGGGCTGGGGCGTCGACGCGAGCAGCCCCGGGATGCGCACCGTGACCGGCATCACCGGCACGATCCAGGACCAGATCGGCAACACGCCCGAGACCTACGACCTGTTGGTCTACACCGAGGACCCGGCCAACCTGGACTACCCGCTGGTGACCGCTCCGCAGGGCATGGCCGGCCCGTTCCCGACCCCGGCGAGCACCGCGACCGGCGCCATCGCGTTCGGGTACTCGATGAACTTCGCGACCCCGATGACGACGCCCGCCAACGCGGACGTCTTCCTCGGCATCGGACTGCCGCAGCCGACCGGAACCACGTGGCCCAACGACGGACTGTCGTGCCACGCGATGTACTACGTGTTCCAACCGCCGGCCACGAGCTACGACCTCGCGGGGCCCGCGCAGCCGTCGGGGCCGCCCGGCGAAGGGCAGAGCGGCTACTACGTCCCGTCGTCGACGCTCGGCCCGACCTACACGACGACGTCACGCCAGTGGATGATCGAGGCGATCGTGCCGGGCGCTGCGGGCGTCGCGTGCACCGTCACCAACCAGACCTCGGCAGTGGCCAGCAACGCGCCCCCCGGCATGGCCGGCGGCGGCTCGGGCCTCTACCCGGACGCGGCCAACCCGCCGCTCAACCCGGGTCGCATGGACGACATCGTGAGCCGCTGGTTCATGGCCGGCATGCCGGACAACTCGGCCGTGTTCTTCTTCGCGTCGTTCCAGCCGATCGCGCCCGACATCCCGCTGTCGCTGTTCGTTCCCGGTGAAGGTGCGGTGTGCATCGACACGACGTCGTTCTCGCAGATCGCGCTCGGCTTCACGAGCGGCGGCGAAGCGACGTTCGCCTGGAACTTCTCACCGACCGCCCGCACGCTCATCGGCGGCCTGAGCATCGTGCACCAGTCGATCGGCATCGACCCGGCGACGAGCATGGCCTACGCCAACGGCTGCACGCGCCAGAGCTTCTAGCCGACGCACGACCGGGACTGGCGTACGGTACGCGGTTCGAACTGCCGGCCTGCCGTACGCACCCCCCGTCATGGGCTGGCGGCACTTGTCGCATTCGTGTCACGGACCTACCCTTACAGGGTGAAGAACCCCTACGAGCCCCAGGAACCCGACGCCTTCCGCGCTCGCGCTCGGGCGCCCCAGCGGCGCGGCGCGGACTATCACCTGCCGCCGATCGGCAACGTGCGGATGCTCGACCAGAAGCACCTCGCGCGGCAGGAGTGGATCGGCCGCGGCATCATGCTGCTGCTCATCGGCGGCCCCATCGCCTACGCGCTCGGGCTGCACTTCAACGTCTGGTAGGCGAGCGGCGCGGTCAATCCCACCACCAGGTGCGGAACGGGGCTGGTGCGAGCAAGGTCACGCCGACCGCCACGGCCGCGGCCGCCCCGTAGGCCAGAACGAACGGCCGATCACGCCGCATCGCCGGGACGATCGTTGTGATGAGAAGGGCAAGCGGCCAGACGAAGAGACCACCCGCCGCCACCATCCCCAACACCCGCATCGAGAAGGCCGCATGGATGGCCAGCGCCTGCGGCAAACCTTCGGTCCCCGGTGCCGGCGGCCAGCTGCCGAACTCGGCATACCCGTGAACTGCCAGCGACAAGACCAACAGCACGCTCAGCGCGGCCGGCGACACGGCGGCCACATATCCAGCTACGGTGCTGCGCCCCGGCACATCCGGCGCCCGACCGGCAACCGGCCCAACCGCCACCAGGACGGCGCCGAAGGCGATGTCGATCCAGAGGTCAATCACGAGGCGGAGCCCCGGATGAACCCGCACTCGGCGACCCGACGACCTCGCCGTCGAGCACCCGAAAGACTCGGCGGAACCCGAAGTTGCGCACCTGGGGCGGGCCGAACTCGTCCACCGGGATCAGCCTGGCGGCAGGCGGTGAGCCGGCCCAGCCGCCGGTCTCGTAGCCGCGCAGTCGGTAGCGGCGCCCCGGCTCGATGACGGAACCCCCGACTCCGGCAGCCGCCGCCCGTTCCGCGAGGTGGCCGCCGTAGGTCCATTCGATCTCGAACTCGTCGACGGCCCGGCCGTCGACCCGCGCGATGCGGAGCACCTGGGCGACCGGGCCTTTGCCGGGCCGAACGACCCGGACCTCGGCATCGATCGTCACGAGTTGGCCGAACTCGGCGCCGAGCCAGGGCCCGCCTTCGCTCCGCTCGACCGCCGACGTCGCCACCGGACCGGCCGCTGAGCCGGCCAGCGAATCCGACGCCGGATTCGCCGCACAGGCAGCGAGCCCAACAAGAAGGACGCCCACCACCCCCGCGCGGCGTGTCGACCGGCTCTCGAACTCGGGTTGCACGGCTGGCACGACGCCGGATCGTATCGGATCGCAAACGCGCCACCGACCGGCCGTTCCTCCGCGCCAGCTTTTCGCGAGAATCGGGGCGCACTCGCCGCCACGCGGGGCAGCACAGTCGACGATGACTCGAATCGACGAGAACGAACGCTTCGCACACTTCCGGCGCACCGGCGAACCTGAGGCCCTGGCCGCGGTGTTCGACCTGACCGCGCCGGAGTTGCTGCGGGTCGCGGCCCACCTCGGCAACGGGGACCGCGAGCTCGTGCACGATGCGCTGCAGGCGACGTTTCTCACCGCGATCGAGGATGCGGAGCAGTGGGACGAGGGGCGCGCCGTGCGACCCTGGCTGCTCGGCATCCTCGCCAATCACGTGCGCAAGCACCGGCGGCAGACTCGTAAGCAACGGGGGCCCGATGCAGCGACGCTGCATTCGGTCGTCGCGGGCGGCGAGTCGCCAGCCGGCGCGGCCGAGCAACGGGAGTTCAGCAGCGCCGCGACCGCGGCGATGCAGGAGCTGCCGCCGCCGTTCCGCGAGGTGATCGTGCTGCACCTGCAGCACGGCCTCTCGGCGCGCGAGATCGGTGACGCGCTCGGCCGGCCCGCGGGCACGGTCCGCACGCAGGTCGTGCGCGGGCTCGAACGGCTGCGCAGCAAGCTGCCGGCGGGCTTCGTGGGATTGACCGCGGTCTCCGTGACGCTGCTCGCCCCGGATCGCGTGCTCGCCGCCGTGCGCGGCAACGTGCTCGGCTCGCTGCCCGCAACCGCTGCTGGATCATCGTCGCTGTTCTTCACGAGCTGGAGGCTCGAAACGATGATCGCTACCGCCATCGCGGCAACTCTCGCCGTTCTCATTCCGTTGTTCGTCGGCGACGACCCGACCCCACTCCCCCACCAGGCGTCGACGACCGCCACCACGCCCAGGGCCGAACTCGGCCGCGCGTCGCCCGACCGACAACTCGTCGCGGTGAACGACTCCCCGACCGAAGCAATGCCCTCGCCGCCGCAGAACGAACGACCCGCGTTCGACCCGCAGCGTCCGACCGTCGTGTTCGAGGTCGTCTACGAAGAAGGCGACGAACCCGCGGCCGGCGTGCCGATCGGTATCCTGCTCGACAAGACGCTGCAACGCTGGGAGACGGACACCGACGGCAAGCTCGAGGTCGCGCTGCCGTGGCCCGGCTACCACGAGGTGTTCGTGCTCGGCACCGGGGCCCGCGACACGATCCGGTGGCCGGACTTCGTGCGCCCGCCGACCGAGCCGGAGACCTGCCGCCTCGTGATCGAGCGCGGCATGACGCTCGAGGTGCGCGTCGTCGACGCCGACGGCAAACCGGTCGCCGGCGCGCTCGTCGAGTCCTCCCACGGCAGTCAGCCGCACCAGATGCTGTCGCCGTTCGGCCGCACCGACGCCGAGGGCAAGATCGTGCGCCGCCACATCGGCACCAACGGTCAGCTGCGCGCGTGGGCCGACGGGCACCTGCCGAGTCGCATCATCAACGCGGATGGCGCCGTCGGTGACCGTCGCGTGCAGACGCTGAAGCTGCCGGGAGCGGGCTTCGCCGCCCACGGCACGGCGCACGACGAGGACGGCAACCCGCTGCAGGGCGCGCACCTCGCGTTCGTGCAGCTGACCAGCATCCCCAGGCAGCCGCAGTTCGTCATCACGGACGCCGAAGGCAAGTTCGCGATCGGCGCACTCGGCCGCGGCAACCACGCGCTCTCCGGGATCCACACGAAGGACGGCGTCACGCGCCGCGGCCACCTGCGGTTCTCGCACGGCGGCGACGGCGGCATCGTGCTCGACTTCAAGATGACGCGCGGTGCACGCGTCGAAGGCCAGCTGACGAACGTGCAGGGCCAGCCGCTGAGCGGCACCAACGTCGTCGCCCGCGACCGCCCCGAAGGCATCCACGGGCTGCCGTTCCTCGAGACGTGGTCGCGCTCCGGCAAGGACGGCCGCTTCGTCATCGACGGTCTCGTCGCGGGCCGCTACCAGCTCGAGTGCGAGCACTGCGAGAATCGCATCATCGACCTCGCGCCAGGCGAGGTCGCGACCTGGAACCCGCAACGCGCATCGCTCTCGCCCGTCGAGTTCGAGCTCGTCGACAGCAAAGGTCAGCCGCTCGCCGGCTGGCAGATCGGCGTCATCCCGCCGGGCAGCGAGTATCCGCGCGGCGGCTCGTTGACTGGCGAGGACGGTCGCCTGCCGTCGGATTCGTCCGGTTTCCGTTATCCCACGGGCTCGTTCGTGCGCCTCGCGGTCTCGCCGCCGCTCGGCAAGCACGAGAACAAGTGGCAGGACTTCTCGCGCTGGCCGAGCCTCGTCACGCCACCGCTCGCGGTCGGCATGGAGCACCGGATCCGCGTGCCGGATCACGTGCGCGCGATGCATCGGATCCAGGGCGCGATCGTCGATGCCGCGGGCAAGCCGGTCCCGGACTCGGACGTCCGCCTGCAGGGCGCGTTCGGCAGCGCCTGGGGCAACGAGTTCCGCACCGACCCGGAGACCGGCGCGTTCGCCGCCGAGGACCTGCCGCCCGGGCGCTATCACGCCTACGCCGTCGCGCCGAATCGTCCGTGGCTCACCCTGCCGCCGATCGATGCCCGCGGCGGCGGCACGATCGCGCTCGGTGACATCGTGCTCCAAGAGCTCGGGCGCGCGATCGTCACGATCGTCGCGGACGCGGACACCTCGCCGCCGAAGCGCGTCGAGCTCATCGGCCCCGGCAAGTCGACCAGCACCTGGGCTCTGCGCCGGCAGAAGGACGGCACGTGGCGGTCGCGGACGCTCTACCGCGGCGAGTACACGCTGCGCGCGTGGTCGAACGACGCGTGGGCGGCGCCGCAGAAGGTGCGGCTGGAAGGCGACGAGACGCGCGCCACCGCGACGCTCACCAAACACGCGCCGACCAGGCTGAGCATCGACCTGCCGGCCGACTTCCCCCGCCACCTGAGCTCGTGGTCGGGCAAGCTCATCGCGAAGGACGCGGCCGGCCGGACGGTGCAGCACAAGCTCACCCAACCGTTCTACGGCACGTTCACCCACCACCTCGAGTTCACCGTGCCGCTGCCGGTCGGCACGCACTCGCTGTCGGTGAGCGGCTACTACGACAGCCGCGGAACGACGACGTGCACGGTGCCCGCGGGCGGCGGCGGCACGGCGCGGATCGTGATCGAGTAGGCGCGACGGGCGGCAGCGGTGGACGCCACGAGACGGCTCGTTCTTGAAAGCGGCCGTCGAAGGGGAAGGCTTGCCGGCATCATCCGCCACGCGGCGAGCCCCTGGAGACACGATGACCGCAACCGCCCGCCACGACACTCCGCTGGACCTGGCCATCCGATTCTGCTCCCAGTACCCCGTTGCCGGGGCGCAGGCCCTGGAGCAACAGCCCCAGGAGCAGATCCTCGAGGTCCTCGAAGCCCTGCCGCCGCAGCCGCTGCACAAGCTCCTGCCCCACATCAACCCATCGGCCCTCGCTGCCCTGGTCGGCGCCGCGCCGCCGGAACGTGTGGCTCGCGTGCTCCAGAACGGCGGGCCGGAGGTCTGCGCATCCGTCCTCCTGGATCTCGCGGAGCAGGAGCGCGAAGAGTTCTTGCGCGCGCTGCCAGAGGATCTGCAGGAGGGATTGCGCGACTACCTCGCGTTCCCCAAGGAGAGCGTCGGTCGGGCGATGAAGACCGACTACGTGGCATTCGAGCAGAGCCTGTCGATCGACGAGGTGGTGGCCCGACTGAGGAAGCGCGCCGAAACGCACCGCTCGTACTCGAACGTCTTCGTGATCGATGCGGACCGACGGCTGCTCGGCGTGGTGCCGATGCGCGATCTGCTCCTCGCCGACGGTGAGAGCGCACTGCAGGAGATCATGGCCACGAACGTGGTCAGCGTCGGTCCGTTCGACGAGGCCGCGACAGCGTTCCAGACCCTCTCGGGACGCGGCTTCACGACCCTGCCGGTGGTCGACGCCCAGGGACATCTGATCGGCGTGGTCCGCGCGACCCAACTCCTCGCCGAGGCTCAGGAGACGGCATCCCAGAACCTGCAGAAGCTGTTCGGCGTCGGGCGTGACGAGCGCGCGTTCTCACCGTTGATGTTCTGCCTGCAGAAGCGCCTGCCGTGGCTGCACGTCAATCTCGTCACCGCGTTCCTCGCCGCATCGGTCGTCGCGCTGTTCGAGGACGTGATCGCGCGCATCACGGTTCTCGCGGTCTACCTGCCGGTCGTCGCGGGGCAGGGCGGCAATGCGGGCGCCCAGTCGCTGGCGGTCGTGATGCGGGGGTTGGTCATGAAGGAGATCCCCGCGCAGCGCGTTCGCGCACTCCTCGCCAAGGAGAGCATCATCGGGGCGGTCAACGGCGTCGCGATCGGGCTCGTCACGGCCGGAGTCGCCTGGGCGTGGAACGGCAATCCGTATCTGGGCCTCGTCATCGGCCTGGCGATGATCGTGAATTTGACGGCCGCCGGTTTCTCCGGCGCCATGATCCCGATCGCCATGAAGAAGTTCGGCCTCGATCCGGCCCAGTCGTCCAGCATCGTGCTCACGACGGTGACCGACGTCGTCGGCTTCTTCGCGTTCCTCGGATTCGCCGTGATGCTCCAGGACCTGCTGATCTGAGGCCTCCACGGCATCGACGCCGCGATCCCTGCCCATGATGGACTTCCTGGCCGACCACCCCGTCCTGTTGAGCGTCGCGGTCTTCTGCGCTCGCGTCGTCGACGTCTCGCTCGGCACCCTCCGCGTCATCCTGGTCTTCCGAGCCTATCGCGCGGCGGCCGCACTGATCGGTTTCGTCGAGGTCCTGCTCTGGATTCTCGCGGCGGGGGCGGTGCTGCGCGACCTCTCCGCCTGGTACGTGGCGGTCGCCTACGCGGCCGGGTTCGCCACGGGCAACTACGTCGGGATCTGGCTCGAGTCGAAGCTCGCGCTCGGCATGGAGCTGGTGCGCGCCGTTTCCAAGAGCCCGGACGTCGCGCTCGCGACGCGTCTCCGTGAAGACGGCTTCTCGGTCACCGAGCTGGACGGACACGATGATCACGGCACGCCGGTCGAGGTGCTGCTCGTCGTGGAGGAACGCCGGCGGCTGCCGCGGCTCCTGCGGGCGATCGAGGCCGCGGATCCAGACGCGATCTACACCCGGTCCGACGTCAAGCACCACCGCGCCCTGTCCCCCACCCGGGATGCCCAGCTCTTCGGCAAGCGAAAGTGACGGCGGATTTCGAGTCCGCCGGCGGAGCGCAACAGCGCTCCCGCAGGCACGATGACCCGCTCCCTGCTCGCTCTCTCGGCGCTCGCCGCCGCCATCGCCAGCCCGGCTGCACTGCCGGCTCAATGGCTCGAGTCCACGGTCACCCCGCCGCGGCCATCGCGCGGCGCGACCATGGCGTTCCACCCCGAGCTGAACGGCATCGTGCGCTACGGCGGCTACGAGAGCGGCGCCTACCTCGGCGACACGTGGCTCTTCACGGACACGTGGAACGAGATCCACCCGACCAACTCGCCATCAGTGCGCCAGGGCATGGAGCTCGTGTTCGACGAGGATCGCAGCGTGATCGTCGGCTTCGGCGGGTCGTACTCGACGACCGTGTATGCGGAAACGTGGGAGTTCAACGGCACCACGTGGCAGCTCGTGCCGACCGCGACGTTGCCCGGCACGCAGCTGCCGGGCTTCGACGGACCGGGCCTGATCCGGCATCGCATGGTCTACGACAGCGCGCGCAAGGTCGTCGTGCTGCACGGCGGCGGCGACTGGATGAGCTTCGCGAACAACCACGAGGTCTGGGAGTACGACGGCGTCGATTGGCTGTCGCGCGGCACCGGCGGGCCGGGCAATCGGCGCGACCACGGGATGGCGTATTGGCCATCGCGCGGAGCGACGTACGTGATCGGCGGCATGGGCCCGGGTCCGCTTTCGAGTGAACTGTGGGCGTGGGACGGCACGAACTGGACCCAGGTTCCGGTCGCGGGTCCGTTGCCGATCGGCCGGTTCCAGACCCGCCTCGCCCACGACCCCGAACGCGACGTGCTCGTGCTGCACTCCGGACTCGACATCAACGCGGAGTCGCCCAACGACACGTGGGAGTTCGACGGCACCTCGTGGACCGACGTGACGATGCCCGCACCGTTCGCCCCGACGGGGCTGCGCGCCGAGTTCGGCATGCTGTTCAGCCCGCGTCACGGCCGCATCGTGATGCACGCCGGCTACACCGACTACACGGCGGCACGCGACGACACCTGGATGCTCGGCGCCGGCATGGATCGGTTCGGCAGCGGCTGCGGCGTCGAATCGCTCACGGAGGCAGCGGCGCCGGTTCCCGGCAGCACGGCGGAGTTCGCGATCGACTTCCTGCAGCCCGACGTGCAGGCCGTGGCGATCACGCTCGGCCTGAGCGATTCGACGTCGAGCTTCGGCAGCCTGCCACTCGGACTCGCCGGCTACGGCGCGCCGGGGTGCACGCTGCTCGCGAGTCCCGACGCGACGCTGGCGGCGGCGATCGCCGGCAGTATCGCGCAGGCCGCCCTCGCGATCCCGGCCGCGCCGGGCCTGCTCGGCACGACGTTCTTCGCGCAGGGCCTGCTGCTGACGCCCGGCACCAACGTGCTCGGTGCGCGCACTACGAACGCGCTATGCGTGTTCGTCGGCAACTAGGTTCGGTCGTTCGCACAGCACGCGAACCAGCCGCTTCTTGACATCTCGAGAAGCTTGCGACATTCTGTACAGAATCCTGTACATAGAGCCGAAGAGCCACACATGGCCCGCAGCACCGATATCACCAGCTTCACGGAACACCGCCAACACCTGCGCGATCACTTCGAACAGGTCAGGGAGACCGGCCGCCCGCTCTACATCACTACGAACGGCGAAACGGATGCCGTGGTCATGAGCCCGGAAGCCTACGACGCACTCGCCGACAAAGCCGAGCTCCTCGACAGCCTGGCGCTCCTCGATCGCAGCATGAAGGACATCCAGGAGGGCCGGAC
This sequence comes from Planctomycetota bacterium, assembly GCA_965228735.1. GTDB lineage: Bacteria > Planctomycetota > UBA1135 > UBA1135 > UBA2386 > JAGQRA01. Next base: position 5,645,396 of record OZ245838.1, on the reverse strand, counting down.
GCAACCGGCCAAGGCAGCGCTGCGCGAGATCGCCGACGAACTCGGCCTGAAACTCAAACGATGAGCGAATACGCGGTCGAGCTGACCGCCAGTGCGCGAGCGGCGATCGCCGAGCAGGCGCGCTACATCGCGATCGAGCAGCAGCAGCCGCGCAATGCCGAGCGCTGGCTCGAAAGCGTGTGGCGCGCGTTCCATTCTCTCGAACGGTTCCCCCGACGAGCGCGCCTCGCTGCGGAAGACAACTATCGGGCCTACGAGGTTCGCGAACTCGCGGTGGGCAGCCAGCTCCTGCTGTTCTCGATCGACGACGATCGCCGCAAGGTCAGGATAATCGGCATGCGGGGGGCGGCGCAGCGACCGCGGCCCCACGACCTGCCATCGACCCTCGAAGGACTGAACGAGGAGTAGCCGACCGCCGACGGGCGCCGCCGCGGCTACCGCGGCAGCGCCGCGCTCGCGTAGTCGAATGCGAGTGTCGCTTCGTTCGCGAGGCTCACGTCGTCCGAGCCGTCGGCGACGACGCTGCGCAGGCGATCTGGGCCGGCCTGCGCGGCGTCCACCGCGTAGACCGCGCGCTGGCTGTCCGTCGACCACCGGATCGACTGGCTCGTGAAGTAGCTGTTGAACGAGCCCGACCGGAAGACCGAGCGGCCCATGCGGTCGACGAGGTGCCACTCGGCCGGGTGGAACGCGGTCGTGTTGTCGTGTTCGAGCACCGCCAGGCGTTCGCCGTCGGGCGACCACGTGAGGCTCAGCACGCCGAGCCGAGCCAGGTCCATCGCCATCGTCGCCGGCTGCCCGGCGCCGACCTCGACGATGTAGGTGTTCTCGACGTTGAACGTCTCGCGCGTCACGTAGGCGATGCGCGTGCCGTCGGGCGACCATGCGAACGGTTCGCGCCGGATCTCCTCGCTGCTGTTGAACGCCGCGTTCTCGATCGTCAGCGTGTCGGCGACGGGATCGTGGACGAGCAGGTACTCCGTGCCGGCCGGCGAGTTGGTCGCGGGGTTGTAGCCGGCGACGAACGCGAGCCTGTTACCGCCGGCGGCCGGCGCCCAGGCGAAGTCGCCGAGCGCACTCGTGCTCGCGACGCGCCGGCTCGTGCTCGAGAACAGGTCGTACGTGTTGACCCCGATCGCCGAGCTGTTGGGATAACCGCGCACTTCCTGCGCCAGCCAGCGGCTGTCGGGCGACCACGCGTAGCTCTCGATCTTCTGCGACGAACCGACGCTGCCGTTCGACAGCAGGAGCGCCGTCGTGAAGTCCGTCCGGCGGCGATAGACCTGGAACTGTTCGTTGCCACGCTGGTGATCGGCGCGCATCGTGATCCACTGACTGTCGGGCGAGAACGTCACATCGAGGATCTCGCGCCCGGGCTGGACGAACAGCACCGACGTCGCGCCTTCGCCGCCGGTCGACGTGCGGTGCAGCCGCAGTTCGAACTCCGTCAGCGTCTGCTGCATCGTGCAGAAGAGGTGAGCACTGTCCGGCGAGAAGCCGTAGCTCTTGACGAAGATCGTCGCGCTGCCGGACTGATACACGCGGTAGTGGTCCGAGCCGTCGCGGTTCACGCGGAACAGGTCGAAGCGATCGTCGATGATGTCGTCGGCGCGGAACGCGAGGCTCTGGCTGTCGGGCGCCCACTGGAAGTCCTCGACGTCGTTCACCGGGAAACTCAGCATCGACACACGGATCGCCGCCGGATTGCTGATCTCGCTCACATAGAGGTCGTACTGATCGACCATGTCACCGTCGGCGATCCACGCGACGGCACCGCCGTCGGGCGACACGGTGAACTGGCGGACTCGCGTCATCGCGGGCGCGCCGAGGGCGACCGGCGTCTGCCCGGCGTCGTCGGGCGCGGCCATCACGCGCAGGCCGTCCTCGGCGAGGTAGACCGCAGTTTGGGCGGTGCGGCCGCCCGGACCAGGACCCGGACCGGGGCCGACCGGGCCCCCGCCGCTGCCACCGCCCCCGCCGCTGCACGCGGCAAGGGCCAGGCCGCCGAGGACCGCTGCGATGGTCCGACAGCGGGAAGAACATGAACTACGATCTTTGGTCTGCATCTCGCCAGCCGATGCGCGAGACCGGCGCGCAACCCGCAGCGGGGATCTCCAAAAACCCTCGGCCAGGGCGCGGTGAGCCCGGCCGGTCCGTGCCATGGCCGATCCGCGAAACCGGCCGGGCCGTTCGCATCGAGCGGTAACGCTCAGCCCGATCGGAGCTATCATGCCCCCGATGTCTCGCGCGTATTGCCCGCTCTCGTCCCCGGCGGCACCGGCCCGGCTGGCCCCACTCGTCGCCGGCCTGGTGGCCCTGTTGGCCCTTTCTGCCTGCGGCGGCAGCAGTTCTGGCGGCGACCCGGAGCCCGAAGTCAACCAGGCGCCGACGCTCGCGCCGCCGATCGGGCTCGCCGGCACCGGCGCGAGCTTCACGCTGACGCTGGCGACGACCGGCACGGATTCCCTGCTGTTCACGGCCAGCGACCCCGAGGGCGACACGCTGTCCTGGTCGATCCTCGGTGCCGGCAGCACTGCCGCGTCGGTCGGCATGACGGCGCCCGGGCCGACGATCGGCACGACGTTCCAGCTCGACTTCGCGACCGTGACCGCACCCGCGAGCCTCGCGATCGTGCTCGTCGTCGAGGACACGTCCGGGAACGCGTCCGCGGTCGACCTGCTCATCGTGCGCAGCGGCACGCCGACGCTGACGGGCGTCACACCGAGCAGCGCGTTCGTCAACGCGTCGCAGCCCGTCACCATCTCGGGCACCGCGTTCTCGCTCGGCGGCCAGGCCGCGACGACCGTTCGGTTCGCGGGGACGCTCGGTCAGTTCACGACGATCGTGAACGACACGACCATCGCGACCCAGACCCCGACTGGGCTCACCGCTGGGCCGATCGCGATCACGGCGGCGAACCAGTTCGGCACCGCGGCTCTGCCGAGCTCGGAATTCACCGCGTATCGCAATCCGCCGATCTTCCAGACCAGCGACACACCGCTCGACACCGCGACGGGCTCCGCGCTGCACCTGGCGCGCGACGGCTCGGCGATCCACGCGGTGTTCCTCGAGGGCGGCGCGGTCATCCACCGCGGCTCCGCGGATGCGGGTGTTACCTGGAGCGCGCCGCTGACGCTGAGCGGCGCCGAGACGCCGACGGAACCGCGTGTTGCCGTGACCGGCACGAACGTGACCGTCGTCTGGCTCGGCGACGGGACGTCGGTGCAGTCGCGCAGCAGCAGTGACGGTGGCAGTTCGTTCGACCCCGCGGTCGTCGTCAACCCGACCGCGGGCGCCACGCCCGCCGCGCAACTGCAGATCAGTGCGAGCGCCGATCGCCGTTACGCGGCATGGCGCGCCGGCGACGTCGGCCTCGCCCAGGGCAGGATCGCGGTCGCGGGCTCGACGGATGCCGGCGCGACGTGGGCCGCACCGGTGACGGTCGACGGCGGCGCGGGCAGCGGGCAGCAGTCCGCGCCAGCGATCGACTGCGAGGGCGCGGTCGTGTGGGTCGCGTTCACCGACGACCGTCAGGGCGCGGGCATCTTCGGCACCTACACGGCGCGTTCGACGGACGCGGGCGTCACCTGGAGCATGCCCGGACTGCGCAGCTCGCCCGGCGTCGCGGTGCAGGATCCGATGCTCCAGAGCGGCGGCGACGGGCGCAACGTGCACGCTGCCTGGCTGCAGGGCGGTCAGCTGCGCTACGCCGCGTCGACGGACGGCGGCGGGGGCTGGGCACCGGCGATCACGCTGCAGGACGCCAGCGGTGGCGCGGTCACCTCACCGTCGATCGCGTGTGACGAGCAACGGATCTTCGCGGCCTACGTCGTGAACGGCAATTCGGTCTGGGTCGCCGCCGTCACCGCGACCGGTTCGCTGCCGACCCGGACGCAGGTCGACGACACGACCATGACGGTCGCGGGGACCACGACGATCCACCACGACGGCAGCTACGTGTTCGCCGGCTGGCGGAGCGGCGACCTGCCGAGCAACGCGGGGCGCATCGTGCACGTCGTCTCGACCGACACCGGCCAGACGTTCTCGACGCCGGTCAACGTCGGCAGCGGAACGAACTCGCAGTCATCGCCGCAGATCATCGCCGACGGTGCCAGCATCCTGTTCGGCTGGACCGGCGGCGTGCTCGGCAACTTCCTGTTCGTGAACCGCAACGAGCCGTAGGTCGGCTACAGCCCGATCGTCAAGCGCGCGCCGTTGGTGACGGCGGCGGGCTGCGCGTTGCCGTCGAGCACGAGCACCTGCGCGAACAGCTGCACCCCCTGCAGCACCGGCTGCGCCGGCACCGTGAGCTGCCACGATGCGCTGTTTCCTTGCGATGCCAGGAAGTGCGTCGCATCGACGCGCACGTGCTGCGTGCAACCCGGCAGACCGAGGTTGGCGAGCCCGTTGTTCGCGGTCGCGAAACCGAGGACGAGGACCGGCAGGTCCGCGGACATGAGATCGTCAACGACGGCGTCGAACGTGCCCCCGAGTTGCGGCGTCTCGTTCGGCGCCGCGAGAGCCGGCAACGGCGCCGGCCGGTTCGGACCGCAGCTCGTGCCGATCACGTCGAACCCCGCGAACGTCCCGTAGCGGAACGTCTCGTTGGTGCCGACGACGAAGATCCCCTGGATCTTCTCGCCGCCGAAGAGCACGACACTGCCGGTGCCCGCGTCGAACGCGAGGGCTTGCCCCGTCAGGCCATCCGTCAGCTGATTCACCCCGCTGCGCTGCCAATCGACGCCATCGTATTCCCAGGTGTCGGGCACGCCGGCGAAGGCACCGCCGACGAGCACGACCTTGCCGCGCTGCGCATCGAACGTCATGGCCGGCGACGGGCACGCGCCCGGCGACAGCGTGAACGTCGCGAGCGACCAGTCGGTGCCGTCGTACTCCCACGTCTCCCACGCACCGAGATTGCCGTAGACGTACTCGGGGTGCGCGACGACCACGCCGCGGCGCGCATCGAACGCGGTCGCCCAGCTCGGCCGCAGCGGCAACGTCGTCGGCGTGTGGCGCTGCGTCCACGTCGTCCCATCGAACTCCCACGTGTCGGACTGACGACCGGTCGGGCCGGTGCCACCGACGAGGACCGCGACACCGCGGGCCGAGTCGAACGTCAGATCGCAGTAGCGCGCCGAGGGCACGGGACCCGAGACCGGGACCTGCGTCCAGTTCGTTCCGTCGTACTCCCACGTGTCACCGAACCAGGTCGTCGGCCCCCAGAAGCTGTCGCGCAGGCCGCCGAAGAGGGCGACGACCCCGCGCCGGGAGTCGTAGCACATGCCGGCGCGCTTGCGCGGGGCCGGCGCGCTCAGAGGGTGCCGCTGTGCCCACGTCGCACCGTCGTACTCCCACGTCTCGTCGTAGTGCACGTCGAGGTTCCAGTTGTAGCCGCCGAACATGACGAGGCGGTCGCGCGCCGCATCACAGACGACGCTGTGCGACGCGCGGTCGATCGGGGACGCAACGGGCGTTTCGAGACGCCACTCCTGCGCGACGGCCGGCGAGGCGGCGAGGACGAGAACGGAGAGAACGGCGGAGAGTCGCATCATGACGGCCGGTTCGGGCAATGACCTGGAAAGGGAACTGCCTCGGAGAGGCGCGTTGCGGGCGGTGCGCCGGCCAACGAAATCGCGACGCCAACCCGGATTCCCGAGCAACCTGTCCGGCCGGGATCGCGCAATGCGCCTCTGCGAGCGACCCGTGCCGCTGCCGCGTGTGCACACCGCGCCGGGTCGTTCCTCTTGGACCAGATCCCCACTGCAGAACACTGTCATGAATCTCTCCGTCTCCTCCGCTCTCACTTGCATGGCGCTCGCCGGCGCGTTGTCGACCGGCCTCGCCGCCCAGAACTTCGACCGCTCCGAGCTGCGCGTGCCGATCCACACCTCGGACGCCGACCCGGTCGGCGGCGCATACGGCACCTGGGCCGCCGGCAAGAACTACAAGGCCTCGTTCCACGGCGGCATGACGTTCGTGCCCTACGCCGGCATGGACGTCGCGACCAACCGCGAACTGTCTTGGCGCACGACCGCCGTCCGCGTCGGCGGCACCGAGCTCACGAACGGTCGTTCGCACGCACGCCGGGCCGGTGACTTCCGTTACGAGTACGATCTCGGCGGCGTCATCGAGGCCTACGACGTGCTCGCGGAGGGCCTGCACCAGACGTTCGTGATCGCGGACCGCCCGACGATCGCCGGCGACCTCGTCGTTCGTGGCTCGATCGGCGGCAATCTCACGACGACGAACCGCAGCGCCGCCCACGGTCCGGTGACGTTCTTCGACGACGCGGGTGTGGCGACCGTGACCTACGGCCACGCCATCGCGATCGACGGCAATGGCGACGTGGCCGAGATGACGACGGCCGTCGAGAACGGCCAGATCGAGCTGCGGCTCCCGGGCCAGTGGCTCGAGCAGGCGACGTTCCCGATCGTCGTCGACCCGGTCCTGAGCAACGAGCTCCTGGAGCTGGTGCCGATCGCGCAGGACGTCGACATCTACCGCGACGGCGAGCAGATCACCCGCAACGTGTGGGTCATCTACTCGAGCGCGGCGTCGGCGAGCGACATCGATATCTTCGGCGTGCGCTACGACGACGGCTTCAGCGGCCTCGGTGTCCCCGTCTTCAACGATCTCACGTCATCGTGGAACTCGCAGCACGGCCAGATCGCGGGCGTCGGCGGCAGCGGTGCCGGCAAGACGATCACCGTCTTCGAGCGCGATTTCGCGAGCGGTGACCGCCGCGTGCGCTGGCACACCCACGGCAAGAGTGACCTGTCGCTGCGCACCGGCGTGAGCTCGGTGCCCTACCAGGCGGGGACGAGTGACTGGCGTCCGGACGTCGGCGGCACGAGGTCGTCGGTGCCCGGCACGGTCGCGCTGCTCGTTTTCCAGCGTGAGCCGGCCGCGCCGTTCCAGGAGACGGCACACAGCCAGGTCGTCGGCCTCAAGATCGACACCGCGATCAGCTCCAACGGCGCGCCCGTCGGTTCGGTCTTCGGCTTCGGCGCCGTCAGCCCCGACGAAGAACGGCCGGCGGTCAACCAGACCTCCGAGGGCGGCGTCCAGTTCTCGTGGGTCGTCGTCTGGCAGCAGCACGACAACTCGAGCACCGGCAAGTGGAACGTCATCGTGCAGCGCACGCCGGGCGCGTTCGGCGGCTTCAGCTACGCCCGCCACATCGACAACAGCAACCTCCACGAGGTCGGGCCCGACGTGGCCGGCGCCGATGGGCGCTACCTCGTGACCTACGGTCACAACCAGAGCCCCTTGAACAAGCCGACCGGCATCCGGTCCACGTACATCCGCGCGCGGCGGATCGACTGGCCGCACAACGCGGTCCACGCGAGCTTCCCGGCGCCGTCGCGGAGCCTCTACGGCGGCACGCTCGCGGGTCAGATCCCGGGCAGCGTCGCCTACGACCTCGAGTCGCGCTCGCACTGGGTCACGACGTACGCGACGACCAACGCGGGCTCCGAGAAGCTGCTCATGAGCAAGGTCGGCTACGACGGCAATTGGACGGAGCACGTCGTGCTCTACGACGTGCCGGGCTTCCAGCCGATTCCGGGCGGCGTGTCGTACGACGAGGACAACGAACGCTTCGCCGTCGCGTTCCACGTCGACAACAACACGTCGACCAACCTGCTCATGGGCAACTACGTCACCTACGAGCAGATGTCGACGTCGATCTACGGCACCGCGTGCCACCCGACGGCCAACATCAGCTGGTTCGGGGACCACGCGCTCGGCTTCGAGTTCGGCCGCGTCCAGGTCGCGCAGGCGCCGGCCTACACGAGCGCGTTCCTCGTCGCGTCGCTCGGCGGCGCGTCGACCTCGCTGCAGCCGTTCGGCATGCCGGGATGCACGCTGCTCGTCGACGTGAACCCGCCGATGCACCTCGCCACCGCGTTCTTCGTGACGAGCGTCGTCGGCCGTGCCGCGATGGATCTGCCGATCCCGGGCTTCCTGCCGCCGGCCGATCTGCACTTCCAGTGGGCGCTGCTCGAGCCGGGCGTCAACCCGACCGGCATGCGCACGACCCGCGGCCTGCGCGTGCAGGCGCGCCGCTGAGTGCGCCGCATGGCGCTCGAACCCGGCGCCCGCGCGCTCGACGTCGGCCTGCCTCGAAGCCGTGGTCGATACTGTTAAGTAGCGTATCGAAGACTAATTAGGATATTCTGAGTCACGGCCGACACACCCGCGAAAACCATGGCCGGGCGCGGGCCGACCCTGCGCCTACCCTGCTGCCATCGCGCATCGAGGCGACGATGGCAGTGAACGAGGGCAAGAACACGTGAGCGAGACCGAACGATCCCAACTCTCCGAGGTGCACGACAAGTTGCGCGCCCTGGCCCGCCGCCAGATGGCCGGTGAGCGCGGCGATCACACGCTGCAGGCGACGGCTCTCGTCAACGAGGCCTGGCTGGCGATGCGCGACCGGCTCGAAGGCGTGCGCGAGGATCCAGGGCGCTTCTTCGGCATGGCCGCGGAGGCGATGCGGCGCATCCTCATCGACCACGCCAGGAAACGCGGCGCGAAGAAGCGCGGCGGCCCTGACCTCAACCGACTGTCCCTCGACGTGGCCGAGGTCGCCGCGACGGCGGACCTCGGCGAGGTCATGGCGATCGACGAGGCGATCCAGGCGCTCGCCGACGTCAACGCGCGCGCGGCCGAGATCGTGCGCCTGCGGTTCTTCGCCGGCCTCGACGAGGTCGCGACGGCTTCGACGATGAACATCTCGGAGCGGACGGTCCGACGCGAGTGGGCGTTCGCCCGCGCGTGGCTCTACCAGCGCCTGTCGGCCGAATAGCGGCGTGAAAACCGGCCGGGAGTTGGCCGGTCGCGCAGCTGACCTGCGCCGAATCGGATGTCCGACCGAGATCCGATCATGCGCTACTTCTACCTGTTCTACGGCCTGCTGGCCTACGCCGCGTTCCACGCCTCGTTCCTCTACCTCATCGGCTTCACGAGCGACGTCTTCGTGCCCACCTCCGTGGCGCGCGGTGGCCCCGAGTCACCGATGCTCGAAGCCGTGCTGACCAACATCGGCCTGATCCTCGTGTTCGGCATTCAGCACGGGATCATGGCGCGCGCCTGGTTCAAGCGCCGGTGGACGCGCATCATTCCCGCGCCGATCGAGCGCAGCACGTTCGTCATCGTGACCGGCCTCGTGCTGGCGCTGATGTACTGGCAGTGGCGACCGCTGCCGGAAGTGGTCTGGCAGATCGACGGCCCGTGGGCCACGGTCATGTGGACGGTCTCCGCACTCGGCTGGCTCACCGTCGTGCTGTCGTCGTTCCAGATCGACCACTTCGAGCTGTTCGGCGTCAAGCAGACGCTCGCGGCGTTCCGCGGTCAGGAGCCACGCTCACCCGCGTTCAAGGCCCGAGGCCTCTACAGCCTCGTCCGGCACCCGCTGATGCTCGGCTTCCTCACCGCGTTCTGGACGATCCCCACGATGACCTACGGCGGTCTCGTGTTCGGCCTCACGTTCACGACGTTCACGCTCGTCGCGCTGCAGATCGAAGAACGCAGCCTCGTCGCGGCCCACGGCAGCGACTACACCGACTACCGCGACCGCGTGCCGATGCTGCTGCCGCTGCCGCGGTTCACGCGAACGCGCTGAGCACTTTGCCGATGAACGCGTCGACGTGCCGGCCCTCGAGCCAGCGCACGACGACGACCATGTCGCGCGACGGGCAGAGCCAGATCATGTTGGTCCCGGCTCCGAGGAAGAAGACGTCGCCGACCGGCGCCGACGCGAACCGCTTGTGGTCGGCGTCGGCGTTGAGGAACCAGTTCATGTAGCCGTAGGTTCGTTGCTGAGGCGTCGGTGTCCGGGCCCGCGCGAGCCACTCCTGCGACAGCAGTTGCCGGTCGCCCCAGCGCCCATCGCGCAGCATGAGGAGACCGAAGCGGGCGTGGTCGCGGCTGCTGATGAACATGCCGCCGCCCCAGTGGCCGCCGCCGGCGACCGATTGCATCCGATAGCCGTCGATCGTCACCCACGAGTTCTCGTCGGTACCTTGCCGTACGGTACCTGGTTCATGCTGCCGGCCGTCGAGGCGCCACCCGCGAGGAAACGGGCTCGCGGCCGGCAGCATGAACCAGGTACCGTACGGGTGAGGTACCGTACGGGTGTGCCGAACGATCGAGGCGGACGCCATGACCGTGAACATGCCGGTGATGGCGGTCGATCGCTTCGACTCAGGACGCCGATGGCGCTGCTGGTTCCGACGGCGTCGCTTCGCGGATGCGATCGAACGCCGCGGCCTCGCGCAGCACGGGCAGCGTGAACCAGAAGCGGGAGCCCTGCTCGACCGCCGACTCGACTCCGATGTGGCCACCGTGGCGATCGACGATCTCCTTCGCGATCGCGAGGCCGAGGCCCGTCCCGTTCGGCTTCTGCGTGAGGATGTCCTCGGTCGCCTGCTCGAAGCGCTGGAAGATCACCTCGCGTTCCGCCTCCGCGACGCCGGGGCCGCGGTCGATCACCGCGACGACGAGCTGATCGGTCGCCGCGTCGTAGCCGACCTCGACCTCGATCACGGCCTCGGAGGGCCCGAACTTCATCGCGTTGCTCAGCAGGTTCACGAGGACCTGCTTGATGCTCTCCGCATCGAGGAAGGAGCGCGGCAGGTCGGTGCCGACCGTCAGGTGAACGTGTTGTCCGAGCCCGAGCGCAGGCTGGCGCATCGACTCCACGATCTCGGTGCAGAGATCGGCGAGCTGCGTCTCGGCGACCTGCCACTCCGTCTCGTCGGTCTGCAGCTTGCCCAGGGTCAGCACGTTCTCGATGAGCCGGGTGAGGCGATCGCTGTCGGTGAGCATCACGTCGAGGAACTCATCGAACACCGCGGCGTCACCCTTGCCGTAGTCGCGCAGGATCTCGGCCGATGCCTTGATCGACGCCATCGGCGTGCGCAGCTCGTGCGTGACGTTCGTGAGGAACTTGGATTCGGCCTCGGCCGCTGCGATCGCGCGATCGCGGGCGAGCGCGGCCTCGCGCTCGGAGGCCTCCGCCCGCGCGATCGCGTTGCGCGCCGCGTTGATCACGACGTTCACGTGCATCGCGAGGTTGCCCCACATCGGATTCGCGTCGTCCAGGCTGACGACGGCCGTGTAGTCGCCGAACAGGACCTTCGTGAGCCCGGACTCGATCTGCCGGATGTTGCTCCGCACGGAATCGTGCGTGTACCCGACGTCCGAACCTGCGGTCTGCGGCTCGGCGGTGGGATCAGCGGGTCGTTCGCTCATCGTCCACCACGAGGTCCTGGGGCCGTGCAGCGCGCGCCGGCCGCCGAATCGAACGCACGGCCATGGCCGCTCCGTCCGGTTGCGATACCGCCCGCAGTGCGGCAGCCTCCTTCTCGAACCGTTCGGCTCGAGTCAATGCGGCGCGCGTCGCGTGGATGACCACGTTGACGTGCATCGCGAGATTCCCCCACATCGTGTCGCCCTCCGGCAGCCGGACGGCCTCGAAGTCTCCGGCCAACGCACGGGCCAGACACTCCTCGATGTGACGGACCTGATCCCGCACGAACTCCTCCGAGTACGCGGGCGAGCTGCCGTGAACCTGACCTTCAGGGGTCATTCGGACGCCACCGGCTCCTTCTTGCCGTGGAACTCGACGACGATCTCGCAGTACTCGGCGCCCTCTTTCGCGCAGCAGCGATGGTAGACCTTGCCCTTCTCATGGAAGAAGTCGAGACAGATGCCGCCGACGTGACACAGCGTGGCGCACAGTTGGTTCGGCGACATGTAGCGCAGCGTGATCCGCTCTGGCGTCGACTCGGTGATCTCCACCTTGTCGCGATAATCGCCCTGTGACGCCGACGCCGGGAAGTTCCGGTGGATCGTCGGGATCTTCTCGATGAGTCCGCGCGCCGAGCCCGCCTGCTCGAAGATCGCGGGGAACATCTCGGGCGACCGCTTCATGAAGTAGCCGGCGAACGCCTCCTCCGCCGCGGCAGCATCGACACCGAAGACCGCTTGGGCCCCGGCGAACAGCGCCTGGAAATCCTCTTCGGGGTAGATGACCTCGGGCTGAAAGCGCCGGTGCTCCAGCCCCGACTCCGCGAACAACTTCTCGACCGCGTCCGCCCCGAGCGATTCGCGGACCATCTCGACGACCAGATTGTTGATGTGTCCCATCATGGCGCGCACCTCACGTAATCGCAGGATCGGCATCCGCGCGGTTTACGCTGAAGAGAGCGATCTGGATTTCCCGCAACCGGAACGGATCTGGCGACGGCATGGGTAAGTCCCCGCCAAAAATGCGGTTACGACGCGCCATTTCGGTCCCGTTCCGAGCCGGGCGCGCCGCGTGTGGCATCCTTCGTTAAGGCCCACGCGTAACCCTTCCAGGAGAAGACCACGGCGGTCTTCGCGATGTCCCCCTCGACCAGCAACCCCCCCGCGCCCTCCGGTGACGCGGAGATCATCCGCCTCATCGTGGAGCGGAAATCGGGTGGGTTGCAGCAACTCCTGACCAAGCATGGCGCCCGCGTTCGTGGCGGACTCGTCCGTAGCTTCGGCGACTCCCTCAACGCAGCAGAACTCGACGACGCAATGAGCAAAGCGACCTACAAGGCCTGGAATGCCGCCGACTCGTACGACCCTGCGAAGGGCTCGCTGCGGGCCTGGTTCTACGTGATCGCGCGCAACGCCGGCGTGGAGATCCTGCGCGACCGCAAACGCCGGCGCTGGGAGACCCGCGGCGAAGCGGTCGAAGAGCTCGGCACGGCGGCCGCCACGGCGGTGGCGGACGACCCCGACACGGACGAGGCTCCGGCGCCGAGCCGGTTCCTCGAGGTGCTGCGGAACTGCATCAAGAAGCTGCCGCGCCTGCAACGCAACATCATCGAAGCGGACCTGCTCACGGGCGACGTCGCCGACGCCGGCGAACTCGCGCACCGCTTCAAGACCACCAAGAACTCGATCTATGCCTCACGCTCGATGGCGCGCAAGGCCCTGAAGGGCCTGCTCGTCGAGCAGGGCATCGGACCGGGAGAGACCACAGGACAGCCCTCATGGAACTGAAGGACGAAGAGTTCTGGAGCTGGTTGCGCGAGCGCCACGACGTCGCGGTCGCCGCGGAAGCCGAGGAGTTCGCCGAGGTCGAGCGCATGCTCGCCCAGCTCGACGAGGACTCCGACGACGACGTCGTCGACGAACCGCTGCCAGCCGCGCAGATCGAAGAGTTCGTCCAGGCCGCACTCGCCGCGACCGCAGCAGAGACGGACAACGAGAACGCGACGCCGCCGACCGGTCAGCCACGCTGGTGGGTCCGCGCGCAGCGTGCCGTCGCGGCCGCAGCCGCGCTCATGATCGCGCCGAAGTTCATCCTCGCCGCCTCGGCGGTGACGGTGGTCGCGGTGTCGACCTACGTCGGTATTCGCTACTCGACGTTCACGCTGCCGTATCAGGATGCCGTCGACATCCTCATGGACGCCGATAGTCCTGAGGTAGACCGGAACACGGCACAACGCCGGATCACTGGCGATCTGATCGGCTCGATCTTGGCGCTGCGTACCGTCGCGCCAGAGGCGAACCGCGTGGGGCGTGCCGCGCAGCGCGCGCTCGACGAACTGCGGGTCGAAGTCGCGAGCCCGTCACCGTTCAGCCCGACGGACTTCCCCGACATGCACTCGTATCTCGGCGATCTGGTGCTCGACCAGGCGCTGGACGCCGAATCGCGACTCGATGCGTTGCGCCAACTCTCGGCTCAGATGCACCACGGCGTGCAAGCGCTGCACGCTTCGCGCACCGACGACGCGAGCGACGCGATCCGCGGCAACGCGGTAATCGCGCTCGACAACATCACGCAGCTGCTCGGCGAATAGGCCAAGCAGCCGGCGTCTAGTTGTGCGAGATCATGCAACCGATCTCCGCAACGTTGGGCGCGTTGAAGTTGGCCAGGAACCAAGTTGTCGGCACTTCCCAGACTGCGCTGCCTTCACCGTGCTCATCGAGTTCGATGACTAGCGTCGATGTCTGCGTGCCCCGCTGCATGCCGTTATCGATGTCGACGACGATCGACTGGTTCGCCTGGCTCGGGTCCGAGTAGGTCACCGTCGCGGAACCGCCGGCCGTCAGCGGGTCCGGATTCACCGCCATCGACGGGTTCCCCGCGGGCCCCCCCGTCATGTCATCGATCGGCGCTGCCACCAGCAGCGCGGCAGCCAACGTCGTAGCCAGGTAGGTCTGGATCGCCATGCGCACTCGTCTCCCGTTCTGATTCCCCGCGGGTCCCGTCCCGCGATGTGCTGCGATATCGAACGGTTGACCGAGAACCCGGCCGATCGAGGCTCGATCTGGTGCCCCTGGCAACGAACCGGCGTGCGGATCCCGCGACCCCATGGGGCGGTCCGCCGCTGTCTCACGGGTGTCGAATTCTTCGACCAGGGATCAAGCCGGTCGGGAATCTCCCTGACGGACGAGTCGCCCGGGCGGGAGAGCGCTGCCGGTCTTCAGCGTGCTCGCAGCTCGAGCGCGGCCCCGGGTTGGGTGGGCACGACCAGCTCGGTGAGCGGCACGATCGGGGCGTCCGGGTCGAGCGATCGCAATCGCGCGCGGTAGCGACCGACGGGCACGCCGGCGAGCTGCAGACGGCCGTTGCCATCGAGCTCACCGAGGATCGCGACGCCGCTCGCCGAACGCAGCTCCACGAACTGCCGCCGCACGGGCTCGCCCGCACGGTCCCGCACCACGGCGTCCACCGCTGCGGTCCGCACGTCGATCGGCGCGTGCCGGTGCGTCCGGCCACCCGGAAGCCACCGCCACACCCCGCGCTCGATCGGCACCGCGACCTGCCGGCCGCCGATCAGGACCCGCAACTCGATCGCGTAGTGGCCCGGGGGCAGGCCCTCGAAGCGATACCAGCCGCGCTCATCCGTGCCGCCGTCGAGCGAACGCTGCGCGCGCACGCGGCCGTGACCGTCCGGCGCGCCGGCCATGAGTACGACGTGGTCGGCAGGTTCACCGTCGACGAACGCGGTCCCGACGAGTTCGGCCGGTCGCAACAGTTCGTCGAGATCGAGCGTCAACGACCGCGTCGCCCCGGCCGCGAGATCGACGCGGGCAACGGGAACCGGCACCTCGTGGAACGCGCCGTCCCGGCGATCGTCACCGCGCATCGGGACCGCGACGTGCACGTCGAACTCGCCCGCCGGCGCGGCGAACGTCGCGGCCTTGCCCGGCTCGACGCGCCACGCGCGCTGCCATGGCTCCGGCGCGGCCAGCGCACCATCGCTCCGACGCAGCACGACGCGCACGGCTCGCACTGCTGCAACGGTCGCCTGCCGGACCTCGAGCCGAGCTGCGCGCTCGACCGTGACGGTGAGCACTCGCGGCCCGAGCCGCACACCCGAGACGGCGTGTGCTGTGATGCCCGCACCGGCCACGCGCAGTTCGAGCGCCGCCTCGTCGTGAAACCAGCGCAGCGTCGCCAGCCCGTCCTCGTCGGTCGTCGCCGTCGCGAGCTCGACGTTGACCGCGCCGCGGATCCCACCCTGCGCGAGCAGGTCGCGGTGCGTGCGATCGAGCCGGGCGCCGGAGGCCGGCCGCACGAGCGTGAGTTCGGCCCCCGTGACCGGCAAGCCGCCGGCGAGCACCCGTACCCGGCACGCTTCGGCGCGCTCGAGCGCGACGACCCACGGCCCCGCGGCGACGTCGTGTTCGAAGACGACGGGCAGGTTCGGCAGCCACCGCGGATCGTCGGGCCACACGATCACCGCGTTGGGCCCGCGGCGCACCGGCGCGAGCCAGGTCCAACCATCGCCCACGCTCCCGCCGGCGCGGCCGGCCCGTCCGGCGGCCGGTGCGACGTCGCGCATCGCGCCGGCTCCGGCCGAACGCAGCCCCGTGAGCGGCACGCATTGCACGCGGTAGTTGGCGATCGGCGACCCGGTTTCGGCATCGACGACCCGCAGCGCGTTGCCGGGCCCGCGGCCGGCGGCGAGGCGCACGACGGCGTCGTGGTCGCCCCAGCGGGTCGTCACCTCGTCGCGACTGTGCTGCGAAGCGTCGCGCCCGAGCACCTCGAGCTGCACTGCCCCCTCGACATCCGCGAGCGGGGGGCGAACGAGACGGAATCGGCCCGCACCGTCCGTCGTCGACGTCGCGCTCGCCGCTCCGCCCGCCGCACCCGGCCGCGCGGTTCGCGCGACGACGATCGCGTCCGGAACCGGTGCACCGACCGCGTCGAACACGACTCCCTCGATCTGATCGACGGACCGGCTCGCGGCGACGACGAGTTCGCAGTGGTGCACGCTGCCGTGCAGTGCCTGGGTCACCCCGCTGACGAGCGGCGCCGCGTTCGTGACCGTGACCACGGCGGTGCCCGCGGGCAGCGCCGCCGGCAGTTCGAATGCGCCATCGAACCCGGAGCGCGCCCGCCCGCTGCGACGTTCCTGCCAGCCATCGGCGCGGTCGATGGACCGCCCGCGCAGGTGCACGAGGGCGCCGTCTCGTGGCACGCCGTTCGCGTCGACGACCGCGCCGACCACGCGCGTGCCGCGGCGCAGCCGGACGTCGCCGAGCGCGACGACAGCATCCCGCTGCCCCGCGCCGACGGACCCGGCCGTGAGTTCGACGGTACGGGCGACCATGACCCGATCGTGGCGTCGCACTTCGACCCGCAGCGCCGCGCCCGCCCTGACGGACACGCCCAGATCGCGGCGCAGCACGAACTCGAACCGCCCGTCCGCGGCGGCATGGACTTCGGCGTCGGCCCCTTCGACGGACAGGGTCACGGCGCATCCGGAGAGGGGTTCGCCGGACGTCCATGCCACGCACCGCCCGGTCACCCGCCGTGCCGGACTCCGGTCCGCGGCAACCCGGTCCACCGCCCCCGGCACGGCAGACCGCTCGATCGCGGCCGCGTCCGGACCCGCCGGCTCATCGGGCCCCGGCGCCAGATCCGGCGACACCGGAGGCACCGCCGTAATCCCCACGAGCATCGCCGCGAACGCGACCGCGAGCCCGGCCGCGCCGACGAGCGCGGCGCGCCGTGGCGGACGGTCCGTCGGAGTCACGGAAGGGGTCTGTTCGAGGTCCATTCGGGGTCCACCTCTTCGAATATCGGAAAAAGTCTGAGATTGGTGCAGACCGTTTCCAGCAAGCGACTTGCGGCTCCGGATCGGGGCGTGACGAAGCCCCGCTCTTAAGGGGGGAACGTAGCTCTTCGTGACGCGGGTCGAGTCCTCGATCCGCCCTCCCAACCAGCACACGTCACGCATCCGAAGCGCAATGACCAGCCTGCAACCCCTCAACGCCGCAGCCACGACCCGCTCGGCCCGTTCCGCCGACCTCGACCGTCAGATCGACGACCTCGTTCGCGAGTCGCTCGAGCACCCGGCCGTTCATCATCCGTACCTGAAGTCGTTCGCCCAGGTCGACTTCATGGATCCGGTTCGCGTGCTCCAGCAGTACGCCCACGAGTACAGCGGCTACGCCGCGTGGTTCCCCAACTACCTCCGCATGGTGATTCGTCGCCTGGATCGAAAGGACCACCGGCTGCTGCTGCTGAAGAACCTCGAGGAGGAGAAGGGTCACCTCGACGAGGAGGAGAGCGCGGAGCTGCGCGAGGTCGGAATCGATCCGGAATCGGTGATGGGTATTCCGCACCCCGTGCTCTTCCGCCGCTTCTGCCACGCGATCGGCGTGACGGACCGGACCCTGGCGCGACCGACGGAAGCGGCGAAGAAGTGGCGCAGCTCGTTCCTCGAGTTCCTCAGCACCGCGACTCCCGCCGAAGCCGTCGGCGCGCTCGGGCTCGGCACCGAGCACATCGTGAAGCCGGTCTACCAGCAGCTGCTGAAGGGCATTCGCCAGTGCGGCGAGCTGGCCCGCGAGGACTACGTGTTCTTCGAGCTGCACTGCCTCGTCGACGATCAGCACCAGCAGGACCTGCTGGCGATCGCGAAGGACCTGGCGAAGGAGCCGGGCGGCCTCGCCGAGCTGCGCAACGGCATGCTCAAGGCGCTCGAGCTGCGCTGCGAGTTCTGGGATCGCATCTACTTCAAGCTCGATGGCGCGCGCTCCTCGATGCCGCGGAAGGCACGGATCGCATGATCATGGCCACGACCAAGGAGATCTACGACGGCGCCAGCGGGGACTGGCAGCGCACCGAGCCGGTGCTGCTGTCGGACTACACGGCGCGGCCGTTCCTGCTCGACTGGTGCACGCCGGTCGAGAGTCAGGACGTGCTCGACCTCGGTTGCGGTGAAGGCTACTTCGCCCGCAAGCTCAAGCAGCGCGGCGCGCGCACCATCCTCGGTGTCGACGTGTCGACCGAGATGATCGCAGCGGCCAAGCAGCGCGAGAGCCGCGAACAGCTCGGCATCGAGTACGTCGCCGGCGACGCGAGCAACCTCGACAGCTTCGGCGCCGAATCGTTCGACCTCGTCGTCGCGGTGTTCCTGTTCAACTACCTGTCGCTCGAGCAGACGCGCCACACGATGGCCGAGGTCCACCGCGTGCTGCGGCCGGGCGGGCGTTTCGTGTTCGCGGTGCCGCACCCCTCGCTCGCCTTCCTCGGGCAGAAGACGGCGCCGTTCTACTTCGACGCGCAGCAGCGCGGCTACTACTCCGGCCGCGACGTGCAGTTCGAGGGCGAGATCTGGCGCCGCGACGGCAAGAGCGTGCGCGTCCGCAGCGTCCACAAGACGGTCGAGGACTACATGTCCGGGCTCGCCGACGGCGGGTTCGACCGGATGCCGCTGGTCGCGGAACTGCACGTGACGGAAGAGCACCTGGAGCTCGATCCCGACTGGTTCGGGCCGCTGCGCGACAAGCCCCTGCACCTCGCGTTCCAACTGACGAAGTAACCGCCGGAACAGCCCCCCTTCTCCCCTTCTCCCTTCGAGGCCGCCATGACGACGATCACCCCCGTCAGTGCCCCCGCGCTGGCTCCCGCTACCGCCCCCGGACGATGGACGACGTCGACGTTGGGCAGCTGGCGCCGGCAGCTGCCGGTGATCGTCGCGGACGAGTTCATCGCCTACCTGGCGCAGCACCCCGAACTCACGGCGGACACGTTCGAATGGGACGCAGCGGTCTTGCCGCACCTCGCCGCGTTCGGCGACCGGCTGCGCGACCAGCTCGAGCACGGCTACGGGCTGTGCCAGCTGCGCGGCCTCGGCAACCTCGGCCTGAGCGCGGAACAGCAAAGGTGTCTCTACCTCGCGATCGGATGCGCGATCGGAGACCCGATGCTGCAGTACGGCCGGCTCTACCCGGTCGTCGATCGCGGCAAGTCGTACACGAAGGAGGCCGTGCCGGTCTCGATGACGAACGCGGAGACCGCGTATCACACGGACAGCAGCTCGGTCGACGCCGTCCCGGACGTCGTCGGGCTGCTCTGCGAACAGCCGAGCACGAGCGGCGGCGACAGCCTCGTGAGCAACGCGCTGCGCGTGTTCGACACGCTGCAGCAGGAAGCGCCGTGGGCCCTCGAGATCCTCTCCCGCCCATGGATCCGCGACGTCGTCACGCCGGGCATCGAGAAGACCCACGCGGCGCTGCTGCGCAACCGCTTCCCCGTCTTCGCGCGCTGTGATCGCACGGGCGGCGTGCTGTTCCGCTACATGCGCTACTGGATCGAGCGCGGTCAGGAGAAGGCCGGCAACCCCCTGACGGTGGACGAGCGCCGCGCGTTCGACCTGCTGGACGAGCTGCTGGCGCGGCCGGAGAACGTGATCCGCTTCCGGCTCGAGCGTGGCGATGCGATGTTCGTGAACAACCGCACGCTCGCGCACAACCGCACGAGCTACGTCGACGCGCCGGGGAACGTGCGCCAGCTGCAGCGCCTCTGGCTCTCGCTGCGTTGATCCCCCTTGCTGCGCTGCCCCCCGCGTTGGGCTGATCCCGGATTCAGGCGCCGTCGGCCGCGACGGTCGGATAGTGCTCGAGAAAGCACTCCGGGCAGATCCCGTGTGAAACGCGGGCACCGCTGATCTGACCGAGATAGCGCTCGACGCGCACCCACTGGTCGTCGTCGTTGCGGACGTCGTGGCAGTGGCTGCACATCGGCACGAGGTCGTCGGCGCGGCGCAGGCGCTCGAGACCGGCGGCGAGCAGCGCGGCAGTGTGCTGCTGCTGCGCGAGGTGCGAGGCTTGCGCGACGAGCAGCTCCAGCCGCCGTTCCTGGTCCGCGTTCAACTGCACCGACTCGTCGGCGACCACCCAGTAGAGGCGCAGCGTGCCGAGGCTCTCGCCATCGACGTCCACGATCGGCATCGCGATGCGGAACCGGACCGCCCGGCCGGGTTGCGCATCGGTGATCGCCGCGCGGAAGTCGTCGGCAGCGCCGTCGGACCAGACGGGCGGCACCATGTCGGGATCACAACCATGAACCGCAGCGGTGCGATCCTCGCCGTTCCGATCGAGGACGACGATCGCGATCGTTGCACCCGAGTCGCGACCGGCGAGCTCCGCAATGCCCGCGAATGCCGAGTCCGCTGCCTTCGCGAGGTGGTTGTGGTATCGCAACGCCGCGAACGGCGTGCTGCGAGGGATCGGCGTGGCCGGAACGGGAGCGCGAGGGAGGGTTTCGAGCACGGGGGATTCACGAGACGCCGCGGGGTTTGGCGAGTGCGGCGGATCCGGGCCATCGGCAACGGCCGGGGAGGACCCTTAGGGGTTTCCCCTGGATTTCCGGGCCCGCCGGCACCGGCCCTCCGGACACTCACGTAGTCGCCTGTGAGAACACCGGTTGGGACGGTATCGTGCGATGCCGACCATCGTGCCACGTCGCCTCCTCAGCCACCCCGCCGTGCAGTTCCTCGCGCTGGCGGGCCTCGCGCTCGCGGCCTACGGACCGGCCCTCGGGGGTGAGTTCCTCTGGGACGACACGGACTGGATCCGCGACAACGAAACGTTGCGTTCCGTTCCGGGTCTGGTCCGCATCTGGTGCGAGCCAGGTGCTGTCATCCAGTACTACCCGCTGACCTACACCTCCTGGTGGCTGGACGCGCAGCTGTTCGGGCTCGACCTGACGGTCATGCACGTCGAGAACGTGCTGCTGCACGCGCTTTCCGCGCTGCTGTTCGGCCGCCTCCTGCAGCGGCTCGGCCTGCCATTCGGATTCGTGGCCGCGCTCGTGTTCCTGCTGCATCCCGTCCACGTGGAGTCGGTCGCTTGGCTCGTCGAACGCAAGAACACGCTCTCGACGGTGCTCTACCTGCTCACCGCGCACGTGTGGCTCTCGTGGCTGGACGAGCCGCGCCCCCGCACGCTCGTGCTCGCGTCGACGACGTTCGCGCTCGCGCTGCTCGCCAAGACGGCGACCCTGATGCTCCCCGTCGCGCTCGCGGCGATCGCGATCTGGCGGCATCGCGCGGCCGGCTCCCCCACCAAAGCGGCGCGATCGGTGGGCCGCGGCCTGCTCCCGTTCGCCGCCCTGACGCTCGGGTTCGCGGCACTCACGATCGTCATGGAACGAGGCGAGGGCGCGGTCGGTCACGACTGGGCCCTCACGCCGCCGGAGCGGTTGGCGCTGCTCGGTCAGAACGTCGCGTTCTATGCGGGACAGCTGCTGTGGCCAGCCGACCTGGCGTTCGTCTACGCGAAGTGGGAGATCGGCGCGGGCACGGCGCTCGGCTGGCTGCCGACCATCCTGCTGCTCGCGGTTCTCACCTTCGGCGCTATCACCATCCTGCGCGGGCGGTCGCGCACCACGCTCGCAGCGGGCCTCGCCGTACTCACATTCGTCGGCAACCTGCTGCCCGTGAGCGGGCTCGTCGACTTCTATTACCTGCGGTACGCGTTCGCCGCGGACCATTTCCAGTACCTGCCGAGCTTCGGCCCGATCGCGCTCGTTGTATGCGGCGGCCTCTCGCTGTTCGGCCGCACTGCCCGCAGCCGCACGATCGCGACCGCGGTCGCCCTGATCATCGTCGCTGTCCTCGGCGCACTGACCTGGCGCCGCGCCCATCTGTTCAGCAACCTCGATCAGCTCTGGCATGCGACCATCGCAGCCGAACCGGAGGCGTGGCTCGCGCACACCTGCCTCGGCAACCTGCTCGACACCCGCGGCGCCCCCGGCGACGGACTCGAGCATCATCGCCGGGCGGTCGCGATCTACCCTGACGCGTTCGAATCGAACAACGCGGTCGGCAACCACTTCGCCCGGAACGGCGACTTCAGGGCGGCGCGTGCGCACTTCGACCGAGCGCTCACCGCGCGACCCGACGACCCTCTGACGTTCAACAACCTCGGCGTCATGGCCGGCATCGCGGGCGAGTTCGCTGCGGCCCGCGACTGGTTCGAACGCGGCGTCGCGCTCGCGCCGGACAACCGCGAACTGCTGCGCAACCTCGCGCAGGTGCTCGGGCAGGCGCCCGACGCGGCGGTGCGCGACGGCCCGCGCGCAGTCGAACTCGCGCGCCGCCTCAATGCGGTGCCGGCGCCCGAACTGCTCGACGAGTACGCCCTGTTCCGCGCGCTGCTGCTCACGGACGAGCGGGCAGAAGCGATCGCTCTCGGCGATCGCATCGCCGCCCGCGCCGATCGCGAGGGCGCGGCCGGGATCGCGGAGCGCGTCCGCCACCAGCTCGCGCGTCTGCGTCAGTGAGCCGCGGCGACGCCGCCCTCGACGATCAGAGCTTACTCCCGCGGCACCCCTGTTCCTGTTCGACGTCGCCCGTGATGCAGGCGTTGACGAAACCCGTCATCTCCAGCACTCCCTGATCGATCGCGCTCGGCGGCTCGCCGAACTCGAGGTAGTCGAGACTCACGTCCACTTCGAATCCGTTGCGCAGCAGCCGGGGGTGATCCGCGAGCTCACCGCGCAATCGGTCGACGAACGCGCCGCCGCCGGCTTCGTCGGTGCGCGCGAGGATGTAGACCGCGTTGGCACCGTCCGCGCCGGAGCCGATCGGCAGAACGACGTCGTGGATCGCGATCAGACACTTCCGCGCGAGACCGGCGACCTCGTCGACCGCGGTCCCGGGCCCCTTGGCCCGAGCGACTGCGGTCTCGGGCCGCACCTTCGCGGTCACGAGGCACAGCCCCGGCTGCACGCGGTCGTTCGCGACGATCACGCGCTGCACGAACGTGCTCAACGAGTAGAGCGGGACCGAGAACCAGAACGTGCTGCCCGTTCCCAGCGCGCTCTCGACCCCGATCTCGCCACCATGCAAGCGCACGATCTCCTTGCAGACGTGCAGTCCGAGGCCGAGGCCGTTGCGGCTCACGTCGCGCGGCTCGCCGACCTGGTGCATGCGCTCGAAGACCATCTCGACCTCACCCTCGGGGATGCCGCAACCGGTATCGCGAACCGAGAAGCGCAACCGTTCACCGCGATCCGGGTCGGGCGCGATCCCGACCTCGATGTTGCCGCCCTCGGGCGTAGACTCGATCGCGTTCGCGACCAGGTTGGACAGGACCTGCGCGAGCTTGTCGGAGTCGGCAACGATCGGCCCAACCCCCGGAGTCACGATGGTCGTCAACCCGATGCCGGCGTCCGCCGCGGGTTGCCGGAACGCATCCGCAGCGTCGCGCGCGATACTCCCCGGGTCGGAGATGCGAAGGTCACACTGCAGCTTGCCCGCGTCCGCCCGGGTCACGTCCATGAGCGACGTGATCACGTGCTTCAGCTGCTCAGCGTTGCGGCGGATGATGCCGAGATACTCCTCCTGCTCGGAGGTCAGCGGCCCCGCGATGCCCTCCTGCATGATCGACGCGAACGACATCACTGCCGTGAGCGGCGTGCGCAGTTCGTGCGAGATGTGCGACAGGAAGCGATCCTTGACCTCGTTGTCCTCGCAGCGTGCCCGCTCGATCTCCTGCACGAGCCGATGGCGCTCGAGTGCGTACGCGACCGCGCGAATGAGCGTGCGACCGCCGAGGTCGGCCTTCACGACGTAGTCCTGCGCGCCGATGCGCAGGGCCTCGATCGCGACCTTCTCGTCGACGAGCCCCGTGAGCACGATCGTCGGCACGCCAGCCACCCGAGCGAGCACGCGTTCGACGTTCTCGATCCCCTGGCCGTCCGGCAGACCGAGGTCGAGCAGGATCACGTCGAACGTCGCGGTCGTCGCGATCTCGAGCCCCTCGCTCAGCGTCTCGGCGTTGGTGAACTCGAGTTCGTCCGCAACACGGGCCTGTTTGATCCCGTCGAGCAGCCGCGCGCGCACGAGATACGCGTCAGTCGGATCGTCGTCGATCATCAGCACGCGCAGTGCCGTGTCGTTGAGTTCGTGTGCCGCGGAAAGCGGTTGTCCCTGGGCCATTCGGGGCGCCTCCTCCTCGTAGTCCGTGCGCCGGTGTCCGCCCCTCCTCTCCGGGTGCGAACGGCGTTGTATCGGCATGCCAGAACCCGAAGTACAAAGCCCATGATCGAGAAGCGGCCCGCTTCGAGCTGGCGATCGTCTGCTTGCGGGAGTAACCGCACGGGACTTCCCGTACGAAACGATGGCTGAGATGCACGACGAGCGCACGACGAACGAACGGCCCGCACCCGCGATTCGCCGTTGGGCCGAGCACCTCACACCCGAGGGTCCCGTGCTCGACGTCGCGGCCGGCGGCGGTCGACACACCGGGCTGTTCCTCGACCGCGGTCATCCGGTCGTCGCGGTCGACCGTGACGTGACGCGACTCCGCGAGTTGCGACGCCCCGGGCTCGAGATCGTCGAGGCCGACCTCGAGGGCGCGCCGTGGCCGCTCGCCGGCCGGACGTTCCACGCCGTCGTCGTGACCAACTACCTCTGGCGCCCGCTGCTCGAGACGATCGTCCGGAGCGTCGCCCCGGGCGGTCTGCTGCTCTACGAGACCTTCGCGGCGGGCCACGAACGCCACGGCAGGCCGCGCAATCCGGACTTCCTGCTGAGGCCGGGCGAACTGCTCGACGCGATCCGCGGCGAACTCCGGCTCATCGAGTACGGCCACGGCGCCGAGGGCGTGCCGATCCGGGCGGTCCGGCAACACCTGTTGGCTCGCCGGCCGGCGACGGCGCCCGGGGACGTCTGACGCCTTCTTAACAATGCCTTCACTGTTCTTGACGGAACGCGCGGTCATCCTTCCGTCCCATGTCTGCGCGCCCCTCCGCCCTCGCCTTGCCGCTGCTCGCTCTCGCGTTCGCGACCGGCGGCTGCAGTAACAGCAGCACCGACGAAACCCCGGTCTCGATCACGTTCAACCCGCTGGTCTGGGTCGGCGAGTGGACCGGCACGTGGACCAACGCCACGTCGGGCGCGACGGGCAACATCACCCTCATGGTCACGTTCGACGAGATGACCATGACCGTCGACTTCGAGATCACCGGCAACATCTTCGGCACGTTGGACCCGGAAGAGGAGACGTTCGAACTCGCTGTTGGCGCCGGTTCGGCGGACCTGATCAGCGTCAGATCCGACTCGTTCGGCACGTTGACCGGCAGCCTCGACGGCTTCGGCGTCATCACCGTTCTCGGCACGGACGTGCCCTCGAGCTCCGAGAGCTTCGAACTCATCGGCTCGGTCCTCGCGGACACGATCACGATCAACTCGACGATCCGCGGCGAGAACGGCTCCGTCCAGACGGGCTACGCGACGTTGATGAAGACGCCGTAGAGGGCCGCCGCGTCCGCTCGGCTCTTTTTCTCCGATTCGTTGGCGGTCGACGGGCTGCTCCTGCCGCTGCACGCGGCGATGGGACGACTAGCCACCCGTATTCTCGCCGGCGCGCTCGCGCTGACCCCGTTCTTCCTCGCCGGCTGCAGCGGCAGCAGCGGCGGTGGAGGCGGCGGCACCTTCACCGCTTCGACCTACCTCGGGACGTGGTCCGGAACTTGGACCAACACCACGTTCGCCAGCACCGGCAACGTCACGATGACGGTCACCCAGAGCGGCTCGACGTTCAGCGTCGATTTCGACATGGACGGCAACGTGTTCGGCGGCACCGATCCGGCGTTGGAAAACTTCACGGCGAACATCAGCATGACCGACGCCAACCTCGTCAGCATCACGTCGACGGTCTACGGCACCGTCACCGGTTCGCTCGCCAGCGACGGAACGCTGACGCTGAATGGGACCGGGATCCCCGGCGCGGTCGATCGCTTCGCGCTCACCGGCACCTGGAACGCGACTCAGATCACCGCCAACGTGACGATCACGTTCGACAACGCGTCGGTTGCCAACGGCACCGCGACACTCAACAAGACGTGACGACCGGGTTCGTGTTCGCGGGTCTCGACGGCGTGCAGCGTGCCGTCGACTTCGGCAGCAGCCTCGCGTTACCCGAGTTCCGGTCGTTGTGGGGCCGCGCGGAACGCGTGTTCGGCGCCGATCCGGAGTTCGCGAGAACGAGCGCGGCGCTCCTCGCCGGCGGACGCGTGCTGCGAGACGCGCGCGACTGGCGGTGGCCGGCGCTGGCCGTTGCCGCGATGCAGCTCGGCACGGCCCACGCGCTGCAAGCGCGTGGCCTCGCCGCGACGTGGCACACGGGCTACTCGATCGGCAACGTGGCCCGCACGCTGGCCGCCGGGTCCGCCGACTTCCACGACCTGCTCACGTTCCTCGCGAACCTGCCGCCGCAGGCCCCGCGCGGCGATACGGGGCGCGCGATCGTCGCGTTCGCCGCGGACCGGACCGCGGCCGACCGGGCAATTGCCGCCCTCGGCCCGCTCGCACGGCACCACAGTCGGCTGTCCGAACGCATGGTCGCGCTGCCCGTCGATCCGGCGAACGAGAAGACCACGCGTTGCGCCCTGATCGCCCGCGGGCTGCGCCTCTTCGACCTGGCGCCGTGCGGGTTGCACGGCCCGGCCTGGCGACCGCTGGCCGACCAGCTGCTGCGATCGCTGGCCCGAGCGCCGCTCCTGCCCGCGGACGGCGTCCGCATCTATTCGAGTCAGACCCAGTGCGAACTCGGAGGTCGAACCGAACTCGCCCGCGAGCTCGCCGACAACGTCGCGGCGCCCTTCGACTTCGCGGCCGCGATTCGGACCCTGCACGAACGTCACGGGGTCACGCGCTTCGTCAACGTCGGGCCCGGCCGTCACGTCGAGCACTTCGTGCAGCACGCGCACCTGCCCGTCACCGTCGTCAACGCCCACGCGATCCTGACCGCGGACCTCACCGCGAGGTCAGCTTGAGCTCGGTCACGAGCCCGATCCGCACGCGGCAGGCCTGGCGCGACGCGGGCGACTCGCGGCCGGCCGGCACGAGCTCCGCGTCGTAGGATCCGCCCGGAACGTTCGGCACTTCGAAGCTGCCGTCTTCGGCGATGATCCCCCGCCGCACGTGCGCCCCGACCTCGTTCACGGGTCGCAGGATCACCTCGCCGCCTGCCGCCGGACGGCCGTCGTGCCACGCCGAACCGCGCACGGTCCCGGTGCACGCTCGCGCCGGCGGCAGCTCCACGAGCTGCGTCTCGCCGCTCACGACGGTGACTTCGCGGGCCAACGTCGAGCGGCCGGTGACGAGGAATTCCTGCACGATGGCGTGAACGTTGTCGCCGACCGGCTCGCACACCGCGCACAACAACCAGTCGCCCGGCGGCACGCCGACGAACGCGAACGCCCGCTCGGCGTCGGGTGTCGCGAACCGTTTGACGGCCGCGGAGTACAGCACGACGAGCGAGCCAGGATCCGCCGTTCCGCGGATGTCGCCGGGGTCGCGCAAGCGCAGGTCGACGTGCCGGCGCTCGCCGGCCCCGAGGGTGAGCCGCTGCCGCTCGCCGCCATGGGTCGGCGCGACGCCGACGACGACGGCGCCGCCCGGCAACGAGTCGAACCGAAAGCTGCCGTCCAAGGCCGTGTCGACCGCGGCCACGAACTGCCCACCGGGACACAGCGGCCGGGGGCCGAGCTCGGATCTCGCGACGACCGGCGCGGTGCGTTCGAGCCACGCCTCGACGCGGACTCCAGCGCGTTGCTGCCCCGCCTCATCGCGCACCGAGCCGTGAACCGTCGCGCCGCGAGGCAGGCGCACCGCGAGCTCGAAGCCGGGTGCTCGCACCGCGGCCGGATCGAACCCGGCGACGACGACCGGCGCGAATCCCGCCGCCGCGACGACGACGTCGCGGGCCCGCGCGTCCCGAAACCGGATCGCGAAGCGCCCGTCCGCCGTCGTGGTCACGTTCGGCGTGGCGCCGCCGACCGCCGCGGGCGGCACCGAGCGCCCGACGAGCGGCGGTAACAACAGCACGCGGGCCGCCGCGATGGGCTCGTTGTCGAACGCGAACACGCGACCGCGCAGTTCGTAGCCGTCGCCCGCCGGCGCGGGCGGAGCCGCTGCGGGATCGCCGGCCTGGTCCGCGCCGCCCCCGTCGGTCCGGATGTCGCGCGCGACCGACCCGGTCGGGTCCGGCCGCTCGGCGACCGCCCCGTCCGCGCGGGCGACATCGGGCGCCGCGGCCCCCGCCCGATCACGGGCGTCGCTCGCCGCCGACGGCGCGGAACCGGCGAGGTCCGGGTCGCTCCCCGCGAACCCGGCCGCCACCGCGATCACCGCAGCGAGAACGAACAGGGCGAGCATGCCGGCGGAACGGCTCAAGGTGCTGGGATCGTAGCACCCCGCCCGCGCCCGGCCGCCCCGGCCGTTGCTCGCCTGCCGTTCTGGCGC
The DNA here is from genome assembly GCA_965228735.1 of Planctomycetota bacterium. GTDB lineage: Bacteria > Planctomycetota > UBA1135 > UBA1135 > UBA2386 > JAGQRA01. Next base: position 5,616,846 of record OZ245838.1, on the reverse strand, counting down.
CGATCGGCTCAAGTCCGCCCATGCCAACGGGCCGATGAAGCCGGAGAGGCAACATGCGAATCACCTGGCTACTCGAAGACGCGTCCCAGATCTGGGGCGGCGTGAAGGTCGCGCTCGAAGACGCGAACTGGCTGCAGGAGCAGGGCCACACGGTCACGGTCGTGTCCCGCTCGGCAGCGCCGAGCTGGCTGCCGCTCTCGTGCGAGTTTCAGCAGGTCAGCGACTTCCAGGCGGAGAACCTGCCGGATGCGGACGTCGTGATCGGCACGTTCTGGACGACCGTGCCGTGGGCCGCTGCCGCGGGGCCGGAGAAGGGCGTCCCCGTGCACTACTGCCAGGGCTACGAGGGCGACCAGAAGGAGAACGCCGCGCTGCGGGAGCGGATCGAGTCCGCGTATCGACTCCCCGGCGTCGAGCACATCACGATCAGCGACAACCTGACCGCGCTGCTCCGCGAACGCTTCGGCATCGAGAGTCGCCAGATCGTCTACGCGATCGACAGCAGCGTGCACTACCCGGCGCCGGAGCGGGCGCCCGGATCGCCGCTTCGCGTCGGTCTCGTCGGGCCGTACCAGATCAGCTGGAAGGGACTGCCGACCGGCTACGACGCCTGCCGCCTCGCGCAGGCCGCCGGTCAGGACCTCGTGCTCGTGCGCGCGACCAATACGACGCCCGACGTCGCGGAGCACACCGGCGATCTCACGATCGAGTGGCACGAGCAGGTCGAGCCGTCGAAGATGGGCGACTACTACCGCTCGCTCGATCTGTTCATCGCGACGAGCGTCGGCCCCGAGGAGGGCTTCTTCCTGCCGGCGATCGAGGCGATGGCGTGCGGCGTCCCGACCGTGCTGACCGACATCCCGTGCTTCCGCAGTCACGGCAGCAAGCAGATCGGCAGCGACCGGGACCACTACGCGCTCTTCGTGCCGCCGAACGACCCCGCGGCGATGGCCGAGGCGATCGTCGTCGCGGGCCGCGTGCCCGACGTGCGGGCGCGCCTGCGCGAGGCCGGCCTCGAGGTCGCCTCACGCTACGACAAGGACGCCCACGGCCGCGAACTCGAGCGGGCCCTGCAGACCATCATCGCGGAACGCAACGCGCCGGTCGCCGTCGCGGCTTCGATGCCGGGCGATCGGCCTTCGAACGAACCGCCCGCACCCGCGCCGATCCCGGCACTGCTCCCGAACGACACCGTCGACCCGGCGTCGATCTGCCGGGCGGCGCGCGAACAGCTCGCGGCTGGCGAGTTCGACACCGCACTCACCGCGCTCGACACGCTCGCCCGCACCGGCTGCGACGACGAAGAACTGCACGAGCTGCGCGGCACTGCCCTGCACGCGCTGCAGCGCTATCACGACGCCGCGCAGGCGTTCCGGGCCGCGATCGCGGTCGGCGGCCGCACGGGTGACGCGTTCAACCGCCTCGGCATGGTGCTCTATCAGGCCGGCGACAGGCGCGGCGCGCGCAAGGCATTCGAGAGCGCGCTCGCGCTCGACCCCGACCACGGCGACGCCCGCAACAACCTGACCGACCTCACGGCGGCGTGAGCGGAGCGGTGCGCATCCTCTGCAACCTGCCGCTCGAGTGTTTCGACGAACGCGAGGCGCTCGCCGACATCGAACTCGTCACGTACGGCCCCGCCGATCGCATGATGGTCGACGGTGTGCACTTCCCGTACGACGTCGAGTTCGACCCGTCGGCGGGCAGCTGGGACGAGCTCGAACGGAAGCTGCCAGCGGGGTTCGTCCCCGATCTCATCCTGATCTACTGGCCGGACCAGGAACCGCTGCCGGCCGGCCTCGAACACTGCCCCGTGCCGATCGTCGGCGTGATCTCCGACTACAACCTCGCGCTGCCGTACATCGCGGGCCTGTGGCCGTTCTTCGACACGATCCTGTGCGACCGCGCAGGCCAGGAGCTGTTCGCCAATCTGTCGTTCGCCGACGTGCGCTACTGGTGCCAGTACGCCCACAAACGGCCGTTCCACCACCGGATGCCGGAGATCCGAACGCGCGACATCGACATCGGGTTCGCGGGCAACCTCAACCCGGCGGTGCAGCGTGAACGCGCGCCGTGGCTCGACCGCGTGCGCGACCTCGGCAACCGTGGCGTTGGCGCGGAACTCGTGTCGGGTCAGTTCGGCCGGGCCTACGGCCAGTTCCTCAACCGTTGCAAGATCGGCTGGAATCGCAGCATTCGCGGCGAGATGAACCTGCGCGGCTTCGAGGTGCCGGCCTGCGGCGCCGTGCTGATGATGGAGCGCGACAACCTCGAGGTGCGCGACTTCTTCGAGCCCGACGAGGAGTGCGTGCTCTACGACGACGACGACTTCGAGCAGGTGGTCATCGATCTGCTCGGCGACGACGACCGCCGGGAACGGATCGCGGCCGCGGGCCATCGCCGCGTGCAGGATCACCGCCTCGGGCGCCGCATCGGCGACCTTCAGAACGTGCTGCAACGACCCGGCCCCGGCCGACCGCAGAGCAGCGAAGCGGATCGCGTTCTCGGTCGCGCGGTCGCGATGCTGCTCACCTGGGCCCCGGGCGAGAACATCGCCGCTGCCGCACTCGCGGCGAACCACCTCGCGCCCGACGATCCGCGCACGCTCAACCTGCTCGCGCTCGCGACGCTGCGATGGCAGGGCAACGAGGGCGGCGAGACCGCTTGGCGGCTCTTGCACCGCGCGCTCGAGGTGTCGCCGTCGTACGTTCCCGCCGCGACCAACCTCGCCGCGCTCGCGAGCGCGACCAATGACCGCGACCTCGTCGGCCGGGTCCGCTGCGAGGTCGATCGTCGGGCCGCGCGCCCGCGCTGGGTCGATCTCGATGGCCCGACGCTGCCGTTCGGCTACGCGGCGCGCGCGATCGATCGATCCATGGCGCTGCAGGCCGCGGTCCGCACGGGCGACCCGGGCGTCTTCGCGCTCACCCTCGTGGACTGACCGGCAGTCGCGACCGAGGCCTGCCGACGCTCAGCCGAGCGACGCGTAGGAGAACGTCTCGATCCGCCCGACGACGCCGACGACGCTGAATACCCAGGCGAACCACACCTGCGCGCCGCGCGCACCGCGATGCCACGCGATCGCGCTGTAGCCGACCCCGATCAGCGCGCATGTGACGGCGAGGGCATCGAGCACGAGCAGCGCGATGGCCATCCGCGTGACATCGGGTCGAAAACCACCGTCCTGCGTGAGGAAGAACAGGAAGATCGTCCCGATCGCGCCGAGTCGCAGACCGGTCGCGGCCAATCCGAACAGCAGTCCGCGCGCCGCGGGTCGGTAGCTCGGTCGTTCATCCACTTCGCGATTCGTACTCATCACCGATCCTCCGGCAATCATTCACCCGTGCGCGGTCGCGACCTCGCCCGCCTCGCCGCTCTCGGGCGGCAGCTCGACCGCTAGCGCCTCGGCCCCCGCAACCGCGCCGTCGAGATCGACCGCATCGAGCAGCAGCGCCGCCAGCCGTTCGTGCACTTCGTCGCGCGGATCGCGCAGCAGCCGCTCGAGCACCGGCAGGTCGTCGGGGTCGCTCTGCCGTGTCTGCATCAACGGATGCTCGCGTGACTCCGCCTCGAACTCGTCACGCGGGAACGGGCGGTAACGGCAGAAGAAGCCGAGGTGCCAGGGCAGGAAGCGCATGGCCCGCTCCCGCCCCTTCTCGTCGTCGCGGAAGTGCGCCTTCATGTAGCCCGCGAGCTCCAGTGCGATGCCGAGCCGCTCGCGCGCGTCCGGCTCGATCGCGCGCCCCTCGGCGATCTCGCGGAAGATCCACGGCTTGATGAGCGCGCCGCGCCCGAGCATGACCGACGCGACGCCGCTCTCCTGCCACCGCCGTTCGACCTCGTAGAACGTGAACAGATCGCCGTTGCCGATGACCGGCACCGAACGGGCGGCCGCGACCTCGGCGATCGCGTCCCAGTCGGCGGCCTTGGAATAACGCTGCTCGCGCGTGCGACCGTGCACACCGATCGCCGCGGCTCCGGCCTCCTCCGCGATGCGCGCGACCTCGTGCACGGTGTAGCTCTCGGACCAGCCGAGCCGCAGCTTGACCGTCACCGGCACGGGCAGCGCCGCGGTCATCGCCTCGACGAGCCGACCGAGCGCGCCCGACTTGCGCATGAGAACGGCGCCCATGCCGCGCCGCACGACGTCGCGGATCGGGCAGCCGCAGTTGATGTCGATCCAGCTCGCGCCCTGCTCGACCGCCGTCAGGCTGGCCTTGACGGCCTCGTCCGGCTTGACGGCGGCGAGCTGCACCCCGAAGCACGTCTCATCCTGATGCTTACGCAGCAGCGGCAACTCGCTGCGGCTGCGCCGCACGATCTGACGCGCATACGCCATCTCCCCCATCGTGACCACGGCGCCATGGGCCAGACACAGCCGCCGAAACGGCAGATTGCCGCCCTTGGTCAGCGGAGCCAAGATGGCGTGGCCGGTGAAGTCCCCCGTGAAGTTCATCCGGCCATGCTGGCGTGAGGCCGCGGCCGTTTCCACTCGCTATACTTCTCGGGTCCGCCCCTCCACCCCCATGCAACGACTCCATTGGATCGGTGCCACGGCGCTCTGCGCGGTCGTGGCGACCTTCTTCGTGGCCGACGCCGGCAACCGTCCGGAGCGGACTCACGATCGGGCGGCCGCCACCGCGACCCCGGCGGTCGCGACGCCGATCGCAGAGCCGGCCGTGACGCCGCCGGTCACGCTGCCCGCGGCCGGCCATTACGTGCTGGTGATCGAAGGCGACCGCACCGGGCTCGCGATCACCCACGCGAGCCACAAGGAGGCCGGTTGGGGCGGCGTGCCGAAGGGTCTGCGCAGCGACTGGCGACTGTCGATCCGCGACGGCAAGGGCACCGAGCTGCAGCAGGTGCCGCTCGACCTGTCCGCGTTCGACCTGCGACCGGAGCGGCAGGGCAAGGGCGTGCAGGTGCAGGGCTGCATGGTCAAGGATGCGCGCGTCGGTCTGCTCGCCAGCGTGCCCTGCGTCGAAGGCGCGACGAACTACGTCCTGCTGCACGGCGACGTCGTCGTCGGCAGCTCGACCGCGCTGCGCGTGCACGACCTCGCGGGAGGTGGCCGATGAACGCGCGCACCATGCTGTGCTCCGTCGGCGTTTTGCTCGCCTCCGCCTTGCCTCTGGGCTCGGCGCTGCCCGCGCAGACCGTCAACACCGTCTTGAGCAACGGCTCGACGTCGACCCGCTACGACATCGTCATCCTCGGTGACGGCTACCAGTCGTTCGAGCAGAACAAGTTCGACAGCGACGTGACCACGTTCCTCGCGGCGTTGTTCGCGACGCCGCCGTACTCGACGTTCGCGTCGTACTACAACGTGCACACGGTGTTCCGCGCGAGCGCCGAGAGCGGCGCCGACCATCCGGACGCCAGCCCGCCGATCTACCGCAACACCGTCTACGACGCGTCGTACAACACGGGCGGCACCCCGCGCTGCCTCTACATCGGCAACGCGTCCCAGGCGCTCGCCGACGCGGCCCTCGCGCCCGCGACCGAGGGCCGCGTGCTCGTCATGGTCAACGATACGCGCTACGGCGGCTGCGCGGGTCAGTTCGCGGTGAGCTACACCGGCGCGCAGATGTCGCAGGTGCAGATCCACGAACTCGGGCACAGCCTCGGGCAGCTCGCGGACGAGTACGAGTACGCGGGCCAGACCTACACCGGCCCCGAGCCCAACCAGGTCAACATCACGAAGTCACCGTCCGGCCAGAAGTGGTCGCACTGGTGGGGCACGGGCGGCATCAGCTCGAGCGCCTATCAGGGTGCCGGCTACAACCAGTTCGGGCTCTACCGCCCGCGCATCAATTGCCTGATGCGCTCGCTCGGCCAGCCGCTCTGCGCGGTCTGTCAAGAGAACATCGCTCGGGTGACCAACTCGATCTGCCAGGCGATCGACTCGACGACGCCGGCGAACCAGGTGGTGCAGGTCAACGTCGGCGCCATGCAGGCGTTCTCGTTCACCCACTTCGTGCCGATCGCCAACGCGCCGACGCTCGAGTGGGAACTCGACGGCCAGGTCATCCCTGGCGCGACGACGACGAGCCACAACGTCGACACGACGGGACTCGCGCTCGGCCAGCACACGGTGACGTGCCGCGTGCTCGACAACACCAGCATCGTTCGCGTCGATCCGGCCGCGGTCATGGTGCACGAGCACAGCTGGACCCTCGACATCGTCGACCCGACCGCCGCCCAACTGTCGATCCCGATGATGTCGATCCAGGACGTCTACGTCTCGCCCGGCGAGACGATGACGTTGAACTACACGGTGGACAACGCCGGCCCCGCGACAGCGTCGTTCGACGTCGAGTTCTTCCTCTCGGCGACGCAGAGTTGGTCGCCGAACGACGTCTATCTCGGCAGCGCGACGATCACCGGGCTGCAGGCCAACCAGCAGCAGGCCCTGGCGCACGTCGCCGACGCACCGTGGCGCCTCGCGCCCGGGGTGCACTTCATCACCGCCGTCGCCGACCGGGCGAACGCCGTGCTCGAAACCAACGAGAACGACAACACGCGCTTGATCGCGCTCGTCCAACAGGGCGGGCCGTGCTTCAGCAAGCTCGAGTTCGACGACCCGCTGGTCTACCCGTTCGATGCCGCGAGCATCTCGACGGGCGCGGGTGGCGCGCTGCATCCGACGGTCGTCGCCCCGTGCGCCGCACCCGGCACGCTCTACCTGGTCGCATGGGGCTGCTCCGGCACGACGCCTGGCACGACGCTCGCGCCGGGCACGACCGTGCCGCTCAACCAGGACTTCCACACCCAGCTCGGGTTGTCGCTCTTGAACGGCGCGATGTTCGGCGGCTTCTTCGGCACGCTCGATTCGGCCGGAATCGGTCACGCGACGTTCACGTTGCCGACCGGCGGGCTGCTGTGGCCATCGAACGGTCACTTCGCGGCCGTGCTCGTCGACGCGACCGGCTTCGCGGGCGCGACCAACGCGGTCGCGATCACGATCACGCCTTAGCCCGGAATCCACAGCCCTGGGTCCGCGGAGTCACTGACCGCCGACCGCGGCGGCAGCGGCTTCGACCTCGGCGCGCGCGCGGCGGGCACCGACGAGCGCGTCGGTGCCGAACCACTCGTCGACGCCATGCTCGCCGAGTTCGCCGGCGAACGGCGCGAGCATCGCGCTCGCGCTCGCGTGGTCCGAACTGTCGAGCAGCACGAGACCGCCGCCGCCATCCAGATCGGCCCGCAGCACGACGTTCTCGTGCCCGAACAGCTTGCCGGCGCGGGCCCGGTCTGCGACCGTCACGAGAACGTAGCTGCGCGCGCCATCGCCCGGCCGCATCGGCTTGCCCGACGCTGCCGCCGCGGCGCGCCGACGCTTGTCGTACTCGGCGCACTCGCGCAGCGGAAACGCGGTCGTCAGGTCGTGATACTCGAAGCGGAAGATCCCCGCCTGGAAGCACGGGTCGGTCTCCGCGAGCTCGCGCGCCCGCGCGCGGTCCGCCGTCGCGAGCACGAAGATGCCGCGCAGATCGTCGGCCGACTTCTGCCGGCCATACGGCCCGGCCAGCAGCAGGTCGCCGGCCTCCGCGAGCCGCCCCATGTTGCTGAAGTGGCCGGCGAAGTGGCGCGCGCTCTCCTCTCGCGAGAGCGGCTCTGCCCGCGGTCCGGTGCGCAGGAGAACGAGCGTGTACGTCGACGCGTCCCGAAGCGTGGCCGCCCCATCGGGCAAAGGCGCACAGGCGGTGACGAGGAACGAGGCTGCGAGTAGCGCGCGCATGCCCCGGGCATACCACAACGGGCGCCCGAACTCATGCGCAGCAGAGCCGGCTACATGCCGAGCATCGACTTCAGGCTGTCGAGCTGCGCCTGCACCTGGTCGGGCGCCAGGAACCAGGCCGCGGCCCCGCCCCCGACGATCACGACGACGGCGACGACGAGGAACTTGCCGAACCCGCCTTTGCCCTTGTTGCCCTTCTTGTTGTCCTTCTTCTTGCTCATGGTGGTCTTCTCCAGTTGCAGCGCCTTTCGAGATCCGCAAGGGTCGAGCTTGATCCCGGGATCCCAGGGTGGGATCCGGAGCGCCGTGGCCGCGTTGGCGCCGGGCCTTCACGGGAGCTGACGCCCGGCGCTACCATGCGGGTCGGAGAGCTGCGAAATGAACCCACGCCAGATCCTCACCGCGCTGCTGGCCATCGCGATCGCGTTCACGCTCGGCATCTGGTGGTTTGCCGACCAGGCCGTCACTCACCCCGCCAACGCCGCGACCGACACCTCGACCGATCACGCTGCGCCCAGCCCGACGGCGGCGAAGGCTGCGGCAAGGAGCGTCGCGAACGACGAGCCGGCCGCGGTCGACGAGACCCCCGCACCGGACCGCACCGTTGCCGAGCCCGACCCGTCGGCGCTCACCGGCCCCGTCGCGATCGTTCGGGGTCGCTGCGTCGATGCCGACGGGCAACCTCTGGCCGACACTCTCGTCGACCTGCATGGTTGGGGTGCCAACCAGGGGCGGAAAGACGAGTGGCTCCGGGATCACGACGAGATGCCGGCTTGGGAGGACCCGACAGCGATCACGACCGCCAGCGACGGCAGATTCGAGTTCCGCTTCTGGCCGCCGCCGCCGTTCCAGTTCGCGCTCGACGTCCGACGCCGGGGCTGCGGCGCGTTGTCGGCGCGCTGGGGCCGCCTCGAACCGGGCTCGACGACCGACCTCGGCGACATCGCCGTAACACCCGGGGTCAGGGTGCGCGGTCACGTCGTGGAGACGAGCGGCGCGGCACTCGCGGAGACCACCGTGACGTTCAGCCACACTGGCGACTCCAGCCCCATCACCGGCGAGATCCGACCGCGCTGGGGCTCGCAGACCCGAACGAGCCCGAACGGTGCGTTCGAGATGCGAGGCTGGCTGACGCCTGGGACGTATACGATCCGAGTGCGGGACCGGGAGCTCGTGGACGAGGCGCCGATCGAACTCAAAGCGAGCGAGCCCGAAGCCGACGTGCGTGTCGTCGTGAAGCCGATGACCGAGGTCGACACGATCTCGGGCCGCGTCGTCGACCAACGCGGTCAGCCGGTTCCCCGCGCCAGGATCCAAGGTCACAGCACCAACGGCGCCTGGTTGCACGGTAGCTCCAAGCGTGACGGCACCTTCGCTCTGCGCCTCCGCACGAACTCCGGAACCGCGGGCAAGATCACGCTGAACGTCGACGCCGACGGGTTCGAGCCCCTCACGACCGCAGCCGAATACGAGGTCAACCAGCAGGGCATCGAACTCCGGCTCTCTCCCGCCGCGACCCTGACGATCCGAATCACGGATCCCGACGACGCGCCGATCGATCGCTACAGCGTGCGGCTCATCCCGCGCGGCCGGAATCGATTCAGCTCGCAGGACGCCGAAGTGAAGGCCACCGGTCCGTACGAGGACGGCACGGCCAAGGTCGCTGGCCTGACCGCCGGCAGCTGGCTGCTCTTCATCGACTTCCCGGCCTCCGCGCAGTTCGAGTTGCTGACCGAGGAGTTCACGCTCGACGCGACGCGCGACACGCGGCTCGACCTGCGGGCCTCTCGCACCATCGCGCGAACGCTCCGTCTCCGAACCCCGAACGGTGAGCCGGTCGCGGACGCACGCGTGATCCTCTGTGAGATGTTCGGCGGCGGCTTCGGGCCGCGCCGCTACGTGATGGAGCGCTCGCACTGGCTCATCAACTCGCAGAACGACAACATCATGGTGCTCGCGAACGGGACGACGGACAGCAAGGGGGAGTACGTTCTGCGCGGCCCCGGCAGTCGACCGGTCGGTGTGCAGCTTCCTGGCCCGGGGCACGTCGCCCAGGAGTTCGAGGCGGTTCGGCTCGACGAGTCGACTGACTTCGTCGTGACGGTGGACCCGGGAGCGGAGCTCCTGGCCCGGGTCACCTCGACCGAGGTCCTCGACGAGATCCGGCGGCTGGCGAAGACCGCGGCCGGGCAACCGTTCGAGGACCGCCGCAAACCGACGCTGCAGCTGAAGCGCGGCGACGAGACCTATCCGCCACCGGAAACCGGACAGATCACCGATCGGGGCACCCGCATCCGCGAGGACGATACCTTCGTGCTGTCGGGCGCCCCACCCGGCGAGTGGGACGTCGTCGTCAACGCGGTGGGAGTGCGCGAGTCGACCCGCGTCACGTACCCCATCGCCGCCGGTACGGTCACGCTGCGCTCGGGCCAACGCACCGAGATCGATCTCGATCTGGCCGCGATCCTGCCGGGCACTCTCGAAGGCGTGGTGACCCTCAACGGTGCGCCGTGGGCCAACGACCGCGTTCTGCTCGACGGCGACCGCGGATCGGAGGTCGCCAAGACCGACGCCGAAGGTCGGTTCACGCTGCAGACCCGACCCGGCACCTACCCCCTCCGGATCGGCAGGTCGGTCGGGGACCGCTGGATCAGCTTCAAGAGCATGGCGACGGTCACGATCGTCCGCGGCCAGACGACGCGACAGACGTTCGAGATCACGACCGGCAGCCTCCGACTCGAAGTCTCGGGCCCGGACGGCAAACCCGTGGCCGGCCTCTCGGTGCAGCTCGAACCCGGTGGCGACTCACTGCCACCGACCGACGAGGCCGGCGTGACCGAGCAGGAAGTGATCGCCAGGAACGTGACCCTGCGCACCCTCCCCAAGCGCTTGATGTCGAACGAGGCGTGGCGCGCGGCCTGGCAGGAGGGCCGCGCCCGCGGCCTCGAGGATCCGCTCGGATCGCACTGGGTCACCATCGGAACCGCGGCCATCGCCGCCGGTCAGACCACGACGGTCCCGATCCGGCTGCCGCCCGAGTGGGCCCGCTGAGCGGCGGTCTTTGCGCGGCTGCTGGCGAACCGGCACGATGCAGGCGTGCCCGACCGTTCGCCCAGCCCCGCCACCCCACCGCTCGACGCCATCGCGATCGTCCGCTGCGACGCCACCGTGCATCACGAGGCGCCGCGGCAGAGCGGGCTCGGGCGCGGTGCGACGGGTGAGATCGTCGTGCACCAGGACTACCAGAACGGACTCGGTGACCTCGACGGGTTCAGCCATCTGTGGGTCGTGTTCTGGTGCCACCACGCGCGCGGGCGGCCGCTCGTGGTGCAGCCGCCGCGCGACGACAAGAAGCGCGGCGTGTTCGCGACGCGCGCGCCTCAGCGGCCCAACCCGATCGGGTTGTCCGCCGTGCGGTTGATGCGCCGCGACAAGCGGGTGCTGCACATCGCGGATCACGATCTGCTCGACGGCACGCCCGTGCTCGACCTCAAGCCGTATCTGCCGTACTGCGACAGCATTCCCGACGCGCGCATCGGGTACGTGAACGGGCTGCCGGAGGGCGCACCCGACCATCGCGCCTGGTGGCGGGACAAGGCCGTGCAACCGCCGGCGACCTATCGCGCCCGCGCCGAGCGCATCGGTCTGGACGACGCGCGCGACCACGAGTCGTGATGCGGATCTTCACGACGGACGCGTTCCCGATCCCGCTGCCGGACGGCCACTTCTTTCCGCTCTCGAAGTACCGCCGCCTGCGCGAACGCGTCGAAGAGCTCGGCCTGCCGGCGAACGGCCACTGCGAAGTAGCGCCGGCGGCGACGCCGGATCAGCTGCGACTGGCGCACACCGCCAACTACGTCGAGCGCGTGCTCACCGGCGACCTGACGCCGCTCGAGCAACGCCGCATCGGCCTGCCGTGGTCGCCCGAGCTCGTCGAGCGGAGCCGCCGTTCGGTCGGCGCGACGCTCGCCACGACGCGAGCCGCGCTGACGGACGGGATCGCGGCCTATCTCGGCGGCGGCACCCACCACGCGGCCGCCGATCGCGGCGCGGGCTATTGCGTGTTCAACGACGCGGTCGTCGCGGTGCGCACACTCCAACGGGAAGGTGCGATCCGGCGCGCGATCATCATCGACTGCGACGTCCACCAGGGCGACGGGACGGCCGAGCTCGTGCAGGACGACGCCTCGATTTTCGCGTTCTCGATCCACGGCATGTCGGGCTACCCCAAGTTCTCGAAGCGCTCGGACCTCGACATCCAGCTGCCGAACGGCACGGGCGACGTGATCTACCTCGCGGAGCTCGAGGACGGCCTGCGCACCGCGATCGACCGCGCCGACGCCGACCTCGCGATCTACCTCGCGGGCGCCGATCCGCACGAACGCGACCGCATCGGCAAGATGAAGCTCACGTTCGCCGGCCTGCGCGCCCGCGACGAGATGGTGCTCGACGCGTGTCGCTCGCGCGGTCTGCCGGTCGCCATCACGATCGCCGGCGGGTACGGCCGCGACCTCGGCGACGTCGTCACCGTCCACACGCAGACGATGCAGCTCGCCGTCGACCGTCTCGCGTGACCTCGGCGACTACTCGCCGCCGCCCCAAGAGCTCGCGGGCCCGAAGTTCGTCGTGAAGCCGAACAGCAGCGCGAAGTCGGCCGCGTCGTCGTTGAGACCGATCCGCGCACCGAGGTCGAACATCACGCCGGGCTCGCTCGAGTAGGTCGCGCCGCCGATGAAGTAGTACTCCTCGAGGCTGCGCTCGTGCTCGATGATCCCGGTGAGTTCACCGAACACGCCGATGCGATCGTTGATGGGCAGCCCGGCCGCGAGCGCGAGCGTGTGCTGCAGGTTGGGGTCGCCGACGCCCTGGCCGAGGAAGCCCGCGTTGTAGTAGACCGTCGCCTCGAGGCTGCCGAACGTCTGCGTCAGGATCGCCGCGAGGTTGAAGTCGATCTGATCGGTGGACAGGCCCTCCGAACTGTCGCCCGACGGCAGCTTGGTCGCGAGCTGCACGGCCATCGACGGCGTGCCATCGCCTGCCTCGATGAAGCGATGGCGCGTGCCGAGCACGAGGTCCGACACGCCGAGCCCGTCGGGCCCGGGGCGTTCGAGATACTGCAGCGGCGACCAACCGGCGAACAGCTCGGTACCGGGACCTGTGCCCCACTTCGCGACGAGCGGCGTGTCGATCGAATCACCCGGATCGATCGCACCGCCGGCCTCGAGCTCGAGGGTGCCCTCGGCCGTGGTGGCGGTGTTGGAGGAGAACGTCGGCCGCTGCGGCGTCACCTGCGCGGACTGGGGGAAGAAACCGGCACAGCCCGAGAGCACGGCCGCGGCCACGACAACGAGGATTCGGAGCATCGAGAGGCGCGCATGGTAGTGCCTCAAGCCACGATTCGCGCCAGACGATGGTCTCAATGACGGGATCCACCGCCCATGACCAACGCCGCCCTGCACGTCACGATCTCCGACGACGGACTCGTGGCGCAGGTGCGCGTTGACCGCGGCGCGGTCGCTGCGTTGACCGACGTTCGGGCGGCGCTGACGGCCGCCGGCGTCGAACGCGGCGTCGACGAGGACGCCCTCACGGCCCTGGCCGAACGGCTGCAGGAGCCCGCGACCGGCGCGGCGATCGCGATCGCCCACGGCATCGCGCCCGTCGACGGGACCGACGGCTGCATCGAAAGCCGCCTCGAGAAGGACCTGCAGGCCGGCCGGACCGCCGACGACGAGACGATCGACTTCCGCGAGCGGAACGCGCTGCGACCGGTGACCGTCGGCGACACCGTCGCGATCGTCCGGTCGCCGACATCCGGCACCCCGGGTCACACGGTGCGAGGCGAGCCCCTCCCGCCGCGCGCCGGCCGCCCCGATGGCCGCCACATCGGCGAAGGGCTCGAACGCCGGGGTGACACGCTCGTCGCGGCCCGTGACGGCGTCGTGCTGTGGACGAGCGACCTCGTCGACGTGACCCCGCTGCACGTGCACCGCGGCGACGTCGACTACGCGGGCGGCAACCTGCACAGCAACGGCACGCTCATCGTGACGGGCGACATCGTGCGCGGCTTCCTCGCCGACGCGAGCGGCGACGTCGTCGTGCACGGTTCCGTCGAGAACGGCCAGATCCGCGCCGGCGGCGCAGCGCACGTGCAGCACGGGATCCTCGGCGACAGCGTCGTGCAGGCCGGCGCGGACGTCGCCTGCCGCCACGCGACCGCGGCACGCATCACGGCTCGGGGCGACGTCGAGATCGCGGACCAGGCTCATCAGGCTCGCATCACGGCGGACACGATCCATGTCGAGCGCGGCCGCGCGTCGGTGCGTGGTGGCGAGCTGCGGGCACAGCGCCGCATCGTCGTCGGCACGGCCGGCTGCCCGTCCGGGACCACGACCCTGCTCGCCGTCGGTGAACCCGTGGCCGAACGAGTCGCCGCGGCCCGCGAGACCGCGAAGGCATCGCGGCTCGCTCGCAACGCTCGGAAGACCGGCAACCGCGGCGGCAAGACCCTGCGCGCGGCCGTTCGCGCGGCCGACCGCGAGAGCGACGCCCGCCTGCGCGTTCGCCGACAACGCGCCGTCCTGCTCGCGGAAGCCGAGATCCAGGTTCACACGGCCTGCCATCCGGGGGTCGTGATCCGCTTCGGCGGCGCTGAGCTGCGACCCGACCACGAGCTCGGCCCGTGCACGTTCCACTTCGACCAAGAGAGCCGCACGATCGTGCGGCGACTGCTGCCATGACCACGACCCAACTCGACCTCACGGAGCTCCGCGCCGAGGAGCTGATGACGACCGACCTGCAGTGGGCGCAGCCGACCGACGAGCTGCGCGCCGCCGGCGACCACATGGTGCGGCAAGGTGTCCGCGCCCTGCTCGTCCCCGGCCGCACGGCTGCGGACCTGCCCGGCATCCTCACGAGCAAGGACATCGTCAACCTCGTCGCCGCGCACGACACCGCGATCCTCGATCAGCTCGCGGTCGCCGACGCCGCGACCCATCCGGCGATCTGCGTGCCGGCGACGGCGAACGTGCTCGACTGTGTCAACCTGATGCGGATGTCGGGCGTGCGACGCGTGCCCGTGCTGCGCGGCACCGAGGTCGTCGGCATCCTGAGCCTCAGCGACATCCTGCCCCGCATGCTCGCGCGCTGACTGGCGGGCAAAGACCGTTGGCAGCAGGCCCGCCGCGCGCTATCCCGTGGCGATGACGCACAGTGACTGGATCGACCGCTGGCAGACGGGCCGCACGGGCTGGCACCAGCCTCAGGGCAACGACGGGCTGCAGCGCCACTGGCGCAGCGAAGGCAACCGCGTGCTCGTGCCGCTCTGCGGCAAGACGCCGGACCTGCTCTGGCTGGCCCGCCGCGGCCACGACGTCGTCGGCGTCGAGCTGTCGGAGATCGCGATCGACGCGTTCTTCCGTGAACAGGGGCTGGCGCGCGAGCGCCGGAGCGCCGGCGAACTCACCGCCCACGTCGCCGTCGACGTAGACGAGCCGCTCCGATTGCAGATCCTGCAGGGCGACTACTTCGCGTTCTCGGCGACCGACTTCGACGCGTGCTACGACCGCGCTGCGCTCGTCGCGTTGCCGCCGGATCTGCGGCCGAAGTACGTCGCGCACACCAACGCGCGACTCACGGCCGATCCGGCGCGGGTCGTCGTCACGCTCGAGTACGACCAGTCGGTGACCGCCGGCCCGCCGTTCGCCGTGCATCCGGACGAGGTGCTCGGCTATTGGCCCGACCTCGAGCGGGTCGAAACCACGCGCGTGGTCGACGAGCTGCCGCCGAAGTTCAAGGCGGCCGGACTCGAGGACGTCACGCAGGTCGTCTGGCGTTCACCGATGGCCTGAACCGGCCGATCAGGCCAGCTGGGCTTCGATCTTCGCGTAGTCCGCGCCGACGATCGGCTCACCGCCGTCGATGCGCGTCACCGGGATCGACATGATGCCCATCTCGACCATGTCGCTCTGCGCATCGGCGTCGTTGTGGACGTCCTTGACCTCGAACTCCAGGCCCTTCTTGGTGAGGAACTCCTTCACCATGGTGCACGCCGGTCAACCGGCACCGCTGTAGACGACGATCTTCTTCTGGTCGGTCATGGTGCCTGCAACCTACGACCTCCCAACCGACAGGCAAGCGCGAGGCGGCCAGCCCCAGGAGATTGGCGGGCAGACCGATCAGCGCCCGGATCCGCCGCGATCCGCCCGCTCCCCGAGATCGGCCGGCGCGCGGATCGGGAACTCGACGACGAGCAACTCGCCCGCCACGGCCTCGCCCGCGACCTGACCGCGTTTCGCCCCGAACCGCGTCGAGCCGCCCGGCAGCCGCGTCGCGCCATCGAGCTCCAGATCGACCGCACCCAGCGCCACGAAGGTGCAGGCTGCGTGCATGCGCCGAACGTAACGGAGGCGCCGTACCGGCCCCACCCCGTCAGCCGCCGACCGTCGCCTTGCCCGCGTCCGAGACCACGATGCCGATCGCGTTCACCGCATCGAGCACGGCCCACTGATGGAAGAGCTCGAGGCCGACGAACGACAGCGTGTTGGGAACACCGAGGTTCGTCGATGCGGTGCCGGCCGCGCTCGTGAAGATCAGCTGCGTGCTGTGCGGCGACGCCTGGACGTCGCAGCCTGGCGCGCCCGGGATCGGCGCGGGCAACGCGGTGCCCTGGAAGCTCTGATCGGACAGACCAACCAGCATGAACGCCGCGGTGGACGGCGCCGCGTCATCGAGGGTGACGTCGTAGCTGCCACCGAGGATCGGCAGGCCGACGTTGCCGAGCAAAGGCGACGCGAACAACGGCCCGCCCGCGCAGGTGACACGCCACGACGGGAACTGCACGAGGCCGCTCTGCGCCCACGCGCCGGTCGTCGGCGAGCGGAAGAAGCCGCGGCCCGTCGTGCCGCCCGTGAGGTTGCTGACGACGCCGCCAAGCGCGTTGTCGTAGCCGATGTAGAACGTGCCGTTCACCGCGACCGGCGCTGCGAACGTCGCCGTGTAGAAGCCCGGCGTCGGGCCGACGGTGATGCTCGTCGTCGCGAGTGGCGTGCTCGCCGGTCCATTGAAGGACTGCGCGTAGATGTGCGCCGGCCGCGTGATCGGTCCGGCGATCGAGGCGGTGTAGAGGTCGAAGCTCAGGACCTGGGCGCTGCCGACGCCGGTAACCTCATAGGTGTACTCCCATTGGTTGGTGCTGCCGACCAGCGCACCGCCGTTGCCGTTGAGCTGCGCGCAATGGTTGGGCAGCTGCACCGAACCCGGGCAACCCTGGCCATAGATCTCGAACTCGGCGAGCGCCGGCGCCGTCCCCGGCGTCGTCTGACCGCCGACGATCACGAGGCCGTAGTCCGCATCGAGCACCGCCGTCTCGACGTGGTTGTCGGCAACGACGGCGCGCGCGACGACGTCGACGTGCCACTGACCCGGCGTCGGGTTCTGCACGAACACGCACTCGATCGGGTTGGTGTCGTCGGGGTTGCCGCCGACAGTGGACCAGTTGCCCTGCTCGAGCCCGGCGTTGCCCCAGTAGACCGTGCCGGTCGGCCCGACGACACGCAGGTCGAGGTCGTTGATCAGGGTCTTCGCGGCGGCCGGGTTCGCGGCCGGCTCGGCGTAGTGCATCGCGATCCGCAGCGACGGCTCGCCCGCGCCGACGGCGACGTCGAAGCGGCTGGCCGTGCCCGGGGCGAGCACGTCCGTCTCGTCGACGATGTAGGTCTTGCCGCGGTCGTCCCACATGGTCTGCAGATCCGGGAAGCCCCAGCCGACATGCTCCCGACGATTGTCGGTGCTCGTCGCCGTGAACGCGTACTGGCGCGCGCTCACGACCTGCAGGCACTTCAGCGCCGTGAAGTGCGGCCGGTTGTCGTGCGCCGAACCTCCGGGGTTGCGCAGCGGGTTGCCGAAGCGGCCGATCCCCGGCGTCCCCGTGTCATCGGTGAACATCTGGATCGCGAGCACGTTGTGACCCGCCACGATCGGCGTGGAGCCCGAGGTGCCGCCAAAGCCCGCCGTCCAGTTGCCGCTCGAGTAGCCCGCCGGACCGGTCAGGTCCGACGTCCCGATGTCGTCGTAGTAGGCCGCGAGCGTCGGCTTGATCCGGAAGTCGACCGCGGGCCCGGTGCTGCCGCCACCGAGCGCCCAGCTGTCGTCGAGCGGGTTGGCGTTGTCGCCGTGATCGACGCCGCCGATCGAGAAGATGTTCTTCGCCCACGCCTCCGGTCGGCTGTCCTGGTTCCCCGAGTTGCTCTGGCTCTGCGTCCACGCGATGTCGTGGTCGAAGATGATGTCGTCCGTGGCCGCCGACGTCGACGTGTAGAACCGGGTGCGCGGCCCGCCCCACGACGCCGTCGTGTGGCTCACGTCGTGCACGTTGACGAGGTCACTGACGACCTGGTAGCGCGACGTCGGGGTGCTGAAGTTGGTGTAGAACTTGCCGCAGTCGGGCGCCATCCCGCGCACGGCGGGGTTGCTCGTGCCGTTGCCGAACACGATGCCGGCGGTCGCGTGGCCGTGGGTCGTCGCCGCGCCGCTGCCGCTGACGTTGACCACCGGGCCCGTGAAGTCGGGGTGCGACGCCTCGATGCCCTCGTAGACGTGCGCGTTGACGCCGGCGCCGGTGTAGCCCGTCTGGTTCTCGACGTAATCGGCGCCGCCCTGGATGCGGGCGTTGTCCATGTCGAGTTCGGCCGGCCCCCACGCGTCGATCCACAGCACCTCATCGAGACCGGCGACCTGCAGGAGCTGCGCGGGTGTCAGCGTCGCGGAGTAGAGCAGCGAGCCCGCGTGTTCGTGCGCCACCTGGCCTCCGAGCGCCCGGATGTTCGCCCCGAGCGCCGGCTTGTCGGTGTGCTTGTCGACGACGACCAGGTCGTAGCGCCGCGTCTCCAGATCGCCACGGCGCAACTCCGTGACGATCGCCGGGTCGATGCGATACGCGGGATGGTAGGCCCCGACCCAGCGCACGCCGGGCAGCGTCGCCACGCTCGCCCGCTGCGCCGGGGCCATGCGCACGACGTAGGCGTTGTCGGGCAGGTAGCCGTGCACCTCGGCCATGGACTCCACGAGCACCGCGCAACTCGAGGCCGTCGGCACACCGGCGAACTGCACGACGAACAGGCGATCGCTCGCGTCGGATCGCAGGTCCGCCGGGATCGCCGGCATCGCGGCGACGGGATCGAACGTCGCAAACCGCAGCCGAAGGAGACCCGACGCAGCGCGTTCCTGAGCGGCAACCGAAACGGCGAACAGGACGGCGCACGAGGTGAGCGCACGCAGGAGCTGGGCGTTCGACATGGGACGACGTGGTTGCGGGTGGCGACCGGGGCGCGGCAACGCCAGCGTAGTCGCGACCCCGCGGCCCGCGAAGCCCCCCAGGAACGACGGAAGCGATCCCGACCGTGAAACCTCGGCGCTCGCGCTGGACGGACGGTTCGGCGCGGCGCAGACTGGCGGACCATGACGGCTGCCCTGCTCGACGACACGGCGATCGCGCGCGCGCTGACCGGACTTTCGGGCTGGCGCCGCGACGGCAACGAGCTGCGTGCGCGCTACCGCCTGCCGACGTTCGCCGCCGCGGTCGAGCTGACGACCGCGATCGCGACCGTCGCCGAAGAGCTCGACCACCATCCCGAGTGGACCGTGGCGTATCGCGAGGTCGCGCTGCTCACGACGACGCACGACGCGGGGGGCCTCACGCAACTCGACGTCGATCTCGCGCACCGGATCGCCGGACTCGCGAAAGAGCGCGCCGGCGAAGTCGTGACCCAGGTCTGACTCAGCCGGCTGCCGCCGACGCGGCTACTCGTCGGCCAGCTCGTCGAAGACCGAGTCCGGCAGGCGTTCGCGCAGCCGCGCAAGCGCGCGGGAGTAGCGCTTGTAGATCGCCTCGCGACCGAGTCCGAGCGTGGCCACGAGGTGGTCCATGTCGTGCTGCTCGATGCCGCGCAGGAGCAGGATCTCGCGGTCCTTCTCGTCGAGCTCTTCGAGCGCCTCGTGCACGCTGCCCGCGGCTTCCCGCCGCACGACGCTGCCGACCACTTCGCTCGCGGGCCCCGCGAGATCGAACGGCACGTCGTTGCTCGCCGCCCCGACGCCGGTCTGCATGCGTCGCCGCGCCTCGCGCCGCAGCAGGTTCTGCGCCTTGCGCAGGATCGTCGTGCTCAGAAAGCTCAGCAGCACCGGCGTCATCCTGCCATCACGCGGCGGCAAGGAGTCGAGTCGCGGGAGCAGCACCAGCCAGGCCTCGTGCACGAGGTCCGCCGGATCGCACACCCGCATCAGGTCGGGCCCGAGTCGCCAGCGGGCCTGCGCCACGAGCAGCGGGTTGAGCCGTTCGACGAGCCACGAGGTGCTGTCCTCGTCTCCGGCCACGGCCCGGTGCACGTGCAGGCTCGTCAGTTGCCCGGGATCGGGCGGCAACGCGGAATTCGCGTCCGGAGGCATGCCGAGATCTTACCGAACCGAAGGCGTGCCCGACGAACGTCAGCGACCGAGTTCGGCGACGAACGCGCGGAACCCGGCGTGGTCCGCGAGTGCATCGAAGGGCGCCGCTCGCAACCGCTCCGCCGGCACGCGGTCCGCGGCGGCAGCCCGACGCAGCAACGCGACCGATTCGTCCCCGTAAGCAGCCAGGGTCGCCGCCCGCTCGGACGCCGACAGCCCGGCGTCCGCCAACGCGACCTTCGCACAGACCGCCCACATCCGAGCGCCATCGAACGGCGGCGTCTCGGGCACGTCCGCGAACCACTCCTCGATGCTCCGCGCGGCATCCGCGTGCCGGTCGGCCTTGGCGAACGCCAGCGCGAGTTCCTTGCCCGCGATGCGGCGATAGTCCCGGTAGTCCGACGCCCCGGCGTCGATCGCGAGCGCGCGGCGAATCTGAACGACGGCCGCTTCGAGCCGTTCGATCGCCTTCTCCAGCTCGCCGTCCTGGCTGTGGAAGATCCCGCGATTGCACAGCACGCCGCCGAACGCGCCGTGATAGTCGCGTGCCCCGGGGAACGCAGCCGTGAGCTCGGTGTAGACCTCGATCGCGCGCTCCAGGGTGGCGAGCGCGGCGGCACGCTGGCCCGTCTGGCTCTGCAGGATGGCCTGGAGGTTGAGCGCTTCGCCGAGCCGCGAACGCAGGCCTCGGTGCCCTGGAGCCTCGACGAGCCCGTTCTCGAGCAGCTCGATCGACTCCTCGTAGTAGGCCGCGGCTCGCTCCGGTTGCCCCGTCTGCCACATCAGCTTGCCGCGCAACGTCGTCGAACTGCCGAGCAACGAAATCGTCGACGGCACCCGGATGCCACCTTGCCGGGCAGCCAGCTCACGCGCATGCTCGAGGGTCTTCTCGCTGTGATGCAGCGCCCCTTCCTTGTTGCGCGCGTCGAACATCGCGAGCGTGAGGTTGTAGTGGAATCCGAGCTGCGCTCGAACCACCTCGCTCGATTCGAAGCCCTCCGACCGCAGGTCGGCCAGCGCCTCGACGATCCGCTGCAG
Source organism: Planctomycetota bacterium (assembly GCA_965228735.1). Taxonomy (GTDB): domain Bacteria; phylum Planctomycetota; class UBA1135; order UBA1135; family UBA2386; genus JAGQRA01. The sequence goes on along the minus strand of OZ245838.1, from coordinate 5,595,623 downwards.
TTCATCGATCGCGGATCTCACCCTGGTCTGCATCACACGGACATGCTCCTCGCCCTCGATCTGCAGGAGTCGCAACCGCAGTTCGGGATTGGAACCATGTCGCGCGATCACCCGCTCGATGCTGACGCGCGCCGCGTCCCATGCCGCGGACGCCTCGGTGGCGCGACCGAGCTCGGTGAGCAGCGTCGCGATGCGATACCGCGCCTCCGCGACCTGCCGATCCACCCGTGGATCGTCACCGCGCAGGTCCCGCAGCCGCTCGAAGTACTCGAGCCCGCGCTCGAGCGCCGCCTCGCGGATCGGATCCGCTCCGGGCTCGCTCCAGACCCCGTACAGCCCGAAGGAGCCCAACAGGTCCCGACCGGCTTCGAACGCGATGTCGAGGTTCTCGGCCGCGAGCAGCGAGTTGTTGGCCGCGCGCTCGGCGTTGCGCTCGGCGCGGCTGCGCTGAATCTCGCTCCAGGTCAGACCTGAGACCAGCGACAGCAGCGCGAGCACGCTCGCCGCCGCCAGCGCGCGGTTGCGCGCGACCCACTTGCCGAGCTCCGCGAACGGCCCCGTCGAATACGCGGTCACGACGCGGTTCTCGAGGAACGCACGCAGATCTTCGCCGAGCGCCGCAGCGCTCGGGTAGCGATCGTCCGGCGACCGCGCCATCGCGCGCTCGCAGATCGCGACGAGCTCCGGGCGCGTGGCCGGCGCGATCCGGCGCAGATCGGTCGGCGGCCCCGCGATCACGCGTGCCAGCGTGTCGCGGCTCTTCGGCTCGGTGCCCGGCTCGACGTGCGGCGCGGTCCCGGCGAGCACATGATAGAGCATCGCGCCGATCGCGTAGACGTCGCTCCGTTCGCCCACGCCCTCGATCTCACCGCGGGCCTGCTCCGGCGCCATGTACGCGGGCGTGCCGATCACGTCACCCTCGACGGTTCGCAACGCGGAGTCGTGGCCATCGTCGCCGTGGCCCACGCGGATGTCGCGGCGGTCGGGTCGGTCGGCCGCGCGCGCGAGCCCCCAGTCGACGACGTAGGTCTCGCCGAAGCGGCCGACCATCACGTTCGCGGGCTTGAGGTCACGGTGGACGACGCCGCGCTCGTGTGCGTAGGCCATCGCCTCGCACACGCGCTGCAGCACCGACAACACGCGCACCTGCGTCCACTCGGCCTCCGCCTCCGGGTCGTGCAGCTCGCGCAGGATCTCGTGCAGGCTCCGGCCCTCGATCACCGGCATCGTGAAGTACGGCGTCTTGTGCTCGTCGAGGCCGATCTCGTGCACGCTGACGATGCCCGGGTGCTGCAGCTGACCCGTGACCTTGGCCTCGTCGAGGAAGCGGCCGAGTCGACGCACGTCCGGCACGCCGTCCGCGGCCTTCGTGAGGCGTTTGATCGCGACCTCGCGCTCGAGCGCGGGGTCGAACACGCGGGACACCGTGCCCATGCCGCCGCGACCGAGCAGCTGCGCGTCGCGGTAGCGGGCGCCGTCGGCCGGATGCGACAGCGCTCCGGCGGCCGCGTCGTCGCCCCCCGATGCGCCGTCCGGGTCCGGGTCGGAAACGTTCGTCAGCGCCTCGAACTCCTCGGCCACCACCTCGGGCGCCGACGAGAACATGGCCTGGTAGTCCGCGAGTGAGCGCTCGACGCCGTCCTCGCGATCCTGCAGGAAGCGCTGCAGGAACTGCACGGCGACGGCCGTGGACTTCGAGTCTCCGGAAGTGGTCACGACGGGATCGAATCGGCGGGCGAGGATCGTCCGCCCGCTTGCCAGTGTCCCGCGCGCAGGCCGTCGGACGACGATTTTCGGAGAAACCCGCGCCAACGGAGCTCGCGAAATGTCCCCGTTCCCGGGCCGTGCGACTGGACTCCATCGCGCGCCACCCCAATGCTCCCCGGCTTCCCGATCCGATTGGATCCCGACCTCCGAAACGTCATGGCTGAACTTCGAATCCACTCTGGCGCGGTCCTCGCGCTCTCCTGCACGGCGCTGCTCTCGAGCTGCGGCGGCGAGTCCGGCGGCGGCGCCAACGTCGGCAAAGCCGGCGGCAACCCGCTCTTCACCGCAGCGTCGGTGCCCGACGACGTGGCGAAGCTCGTGCCGGCAGGTACCCCGGTCGCGGTGTATGTGAACAACCCGGGCGAGCTCCTCGCCGAGGTGCGCGCGATCGCGAAATCCATTCGCCCGGGCTCCGAGGCCATGGTCAACGTCGATACGCTGCTGAGCCAGACGCCGTTCGACCTGCGGGAACGCGATCTCGACCTCGCCCAGCCGATGGCGTTGCTCGTGAACGAGAACGGCCCGACGCAGGCCATCGTCGGCGCGCCGGACCCGAGCGACCTCGAGGACGACAACACCGCGACATCCGGCAAGCACATCGCGCTCGCGATGCCGATGCCCGGCGTGAGCAAGCCCACTGTTGGCACCGCATCGCCGCTGGTGCAGAACCTGCCGGCCGCCGATGTGACGATCCGCGTCGACCTCGGCGCCTTCCGCGCGCAGATCGAGCAGGGTGAGGCGATGTTCAAGGACCTGATGGCGAGCGAGCCGGGCGGCGAAGCGGTCTTCGCGGTCTATCAGCCGATCTTCGACTGGGCGAAGCAGGGCGGCACCATCGACGTCATGCTCGATCTCGATGACGGCGACGTGAACTTGGCTACCGTGATCGAACTCAGCAGCGCGATGCCACAGGCGAGCCCCGGCGCCCCGAACGTCGCGGAACTGCTCGCGCGGATCCCGGTCGGCGAGGACGGCGCGATGGTCTTCGCGATGGGTCCCGCGATGAGCAAGATGGCGGACTGGTTCGATTTCGAGCAGCTGATGGGCCAGATGTTCGAGGGAAACCCGGACGCGCCCGAACAGTTCACTGCCGCGATGCAGGAATACGCGCGCGCGGCGATGGCGATCTACCAGTACATGGACGGTCCCGGCGCGGGCTCGTTCGCGTTCGGCGAGAACGGCATGAACGGCGTCTGGGCGATGTCGGTATCCGATCCCGGCGCGGCGAGCGCCGCGGTGCGGGACATGGCGCGGGCCCTCGGCAAGCTCGGCATGACCGGCGAGCCCGAGTACGAGGAGCTGTCGATCGGCGGCGCCGCGTTCGACTACGTCGCCTGCGACTGGGACGTGGCGGGCTTCGCCAAGATGCTCGAGATGCCGAGTGCCGGCGGCGGCGAGATGGCCGACGCGACGACGATGATCAAGTCGATCTACGGCGAACGTCTGCAGGGCGCGATCGGCCAGGTCGACGACTTGCTGGTCACGTCGTTCGGGCAGAGCAAGACCGAGCTCGAGGGCGCGATCGCGACCCTGAAGGGCGGCTCGCAGAACCATGGCGACGCCGCGCGCGCGCTCGCCGCGGTGCCGGGCGACGAGGTCGTGTTCTTCATGCACATGGACTTCCTCGGACTGATGCGATCCATGGTCGACAAGATGGCAGCGCTCGAGAACCTGCCGGGCGGGCCGCCCGAGATTCCGGACGGCAAGTCGCCGATGCTCATGAGCGCCGGCCGGACCGGCAACAAGCTGCGGATCGACGTGCGGTTCGATCTCGCATCGATGACGCAGCTCGGCCGCTGAGCGCCGCGCGGGCGGCGGCCAGCAGGCCGACGCCCGCGCCGACGAAGTGCGCGAGCGGGACGGGCACGAACGCGTCCCCGCGCACGAACACGGTCTGCTGAAGGGCGAGCTCGTAGCCGAGCTTGGCGACGAAAAGCAGGCCGGCGAGAACCGCGAGCGCGCGGACGCGCCGGTCACGCGTGGCCGTCACGACATCCGCGACGACGAGCACGAACAGCGCGGAGTCGAGCCCGCTGAGCCCGCGATAGATCGCGATCTCGGGCTGCAGCGCCAGCACCGCGGCCGGGATCGACACGATCGCGCCCGCGAGCACCGCGACGACGCGGCGGGTCAGTCCGAGCCACAGCACGAGTCCGAGGCAGACCGCCCCGCTCCAGAACAGGTGCTCGCCACCGAAGTGGGTGAAGTGGCACGTGACCCAGCGCCACAGTTGCCAAGGCTCGCTGCGGTCGAGTTCCAGCATCGGCGCGACCGACGGCTGCGCAGCGACCCACGCCGCCGACGCGACGACCAGCCAAACCACGAACGCGGACCAGCTCCACCTCACGGCCGCAGGCCTGGCTGCCGTCACGGTCGCGCCGGTCACGGCTACCGCTCCTCCGAGTCGACCTCGACGCCCCGGTCGCGGCGCCGCCGCGCGAGGCCCGCGGCGCCGAGGCCACCGAGCAGCAACGCACCCGTCAACGGATCGAATGCGCCGCCACCGGAACTGCCGCCGTGGTCACCGAAGCGCGGCTGCGAACGCTGCGGCGGCCGGCTCTGCGGCTGCGGGTTGCGATTGCCCGGGTTGCGATTGATCGGCGTCCGACGCGCCGGGCGGCTGCTAGGGTCGTTCGAGTTGGTCGGGACGCCACCGGTGTCCGCGACGCGATCACGCTTGCTCTCGGGCTGCGGGCCGACGAGGCGCTCGGCCTCACCGCGCAACCGATCCAACCGCTGTCGCAGCTGCTGCTGCGCCTGCCGGTCGCGAGCCAGCCGCGTCGCGTTGCGGCGCTCGATCTTCCACCGCTGGTACTCCTGATCGTTCTCGAGCACGAGGAACGACGCGTACTCGCTCGGGATCGAGAACCCTTCGCACAGCCGCACGATCTCCGGGACGTGACGTCCGGTCTCGCCCTCCTCGCGCTCCTGGTCGAGCAGTGCCTGGACGCGGTGCCACGCCCACATGCGCTCGATCTCCGGGTTGCTCGCCTCGTTGTCGGGCAGCTCGATGTCATAGACCTCGGCGAACGGTGCGCCCTCGATCGTGCCCGTGAGCTTGACCGTCGCCTTGCCGCTGCCGCGGTAGCGCGCGTACATCCGCACCGGCGACCCATGGTAGAGACTCGGGATCTGCTGCGGTTCGAAGTCGTGGACCGCGACGCCGTCGACCGACACCATCACGTCCGCGATCGCGGGCCGCGTGAGCTTGCGGCGGAACGCAGCGGCCTGCCGCTCGAAATCGTCGCCGCGGCTGAGGAACGCGGCGAGCCCGCCGGTCGACTCCGCGACCTGGCGCAGCAGCGGCCGGTTGACCTCGTTGCCGACGCCGATGCAGAACATGCGCGCCCCGGCCGGCCGCGAGCGGATGAGCCCGAGCAGCTCGCGGTTCTCGTTCTGCTCCGTCATCCCGTCGGACAGGATCACGACGTTGAGCGGGCGGTCCTCGTCGAGGTAGCGAAACGCGGCCTCGAGTGCCGGGCGCAGGCGCGTGCCGCCGCGTGCGCGCTGACCCGCGAGGAACTTCGCGGCCGCTTCGCGACTGCTGTCGTCGACGGTCACGAGGTCGCCGAACAGAGTCGCGGACTGCACGTTGAACGACAGCAGCTCGAAGCGGTCCTTCGAACCGAGCGCGTCGATGAACGCCCGCACCTGGTTCTGCGAGAGCCCGAGCTTGCCGGAGTTGGCCATGCTGCCGGACACGTCGCTGACGAACACGTAGTCCATTCCGACGTCGTTCTCTTCGAGCTCCTTGCCGGCCGTCAACGTGACCTGCAGGAAGCCGTCCTCGAGACCCTGCTTGGAGGCGAGGAAGTCGAGGCCCGTGCGCGCCCGCTGCAGCTGCCAGCTCAGCACCACGTCGCGCGACAGGTCGCCGCCCGACAGCTCCATGCTGGCCTCGTGGTAGCGGTCCGCGTGGGCTGCGACGATGAACTCGTCAGGGTGCGACGTGCTCTGCATCGATCGCATCGGGACGCGGCTCTTGGCCTCGAGCGTGAGCGAGAATCGACCCTTCACCTGCGAGTCGATCCCGGGACGCGTCGTCGTCGCGAGCGGGTAGGTGTAGGAGCACCAGTCGTCGTCGACGTCGAGCTCCTGATAGTACTCGACACGCACGCGCTGCTCGGCGTCCGCGGCGATCGGGAAGATGCGCATCTCGAACGTCGAGTAGTCGACCTGTTCGAGCAGCCCGGGGTCGCGGTTGACGCGCTTGTAGCTGTCGTAGATCTCGCGGGCGCGCTGCTTCTCGACGACCTCGCCGATCATCTCCTTGCCGCCGATCCACATGCTGAAGTTGGCGACGCTCGCGTTCTTCGGCACGGGGAACGTGTAGAGCGCCTCGACCGTGCGCCCTTCGGTGTTGTGGAACACCTGGTCGACCCGCGTCACCGCGATGCCGTTGTTGATCGTGACGCGCACGTCGTGGCTCATGATCTCGAGCACGCCGCCGAAACCGCCGTCGGCGATCAGCAGACCACCGGGCGCAGGTCGAGCCGGCGGGTCGGCGGCGAAGAGAGCGGTCGCGGCCAGACTGAACGAACAGCCGGCGACGAGACAGGTGCGGAGGAGGAAGGTGAGCATGTGGTCTCCTTGGACTTGGCTACTTCTGCGCAGGCGAGTCCTGCGCGGACTTCCCTTTCCAAGCCGTGTGCCGGCGGATGCAGAATCCGTAAACCATTTGACGGACGCGCTTTAAGAATCTTCTGACATCGCCACGGGAACGCGCGCGAGCACAGAATGCGCTCACCTCGTACAGTTCCTGACCATGCCGCTGTTCGACCCGGAGGCCCTGCCGCGTGCCCGCCGACTCTCGCAGCTGGTCTACTGCAACCCGTTCCTCAGCGAGCGGATCGATCACGAGCGCGCGGTGCTCGGCAAAGGCTTCGACGAAGCGACGGCCGACTGGAACGTGCACGCGGACTGGCAGACGCCGCTGCCCAACATCGAGCGCCTCGCGGTCGTGAGCATCGCGGTCGCCGAGGCGGCGCGCGCGCAGCTCGTCGACGGTCACGACGCGACCGCGACCGAGCTCGCGCTCTACGAGGACATCGTCCTGCTCGGCCTCTACTACGAACGCCGCCCCCAGCTCGACCAGCTCGCCGTCGAACTCGCGCAGAACGGCGCGCACGACCTCGGCCCCGAGTGGCGCGAGTTCTCGGCGCGCGCCCGCCACTTCGTCGGCGTGCTGCAGCCGGCGCCGAAGACCGCGGAACTCGCGCAGGTGTTCGCGTTCTTCGTGCAGATCTGCCGCGCATTCCACCGCGTGTTCGACTGCATCATCGGCACGTCGCGTCCCGCGGTTCGACTGCGCGGTCAGGTCTGGCAGTCGATCTTCACGCACGACCTGCGGCGCTATCGCCACGTGCTGTTCGAGCGCATGGGCGATCACGCGACGCTGATCACGGGCCCGTCGGGCACGGGCAAGGAGCTCGTCGCGCGCGCGATCGGACTGTCGCGTTTCGTGCCGTTCGATCCGCGCACGGGACGCCTCGCCGGAGGCGGCGATGGCGACGCGTCGTTGCACGCGCTCAACCTGTCGGCGCTCGGGCCGCAGCTCGTCGAGGCCGAGCTGTTCGGCCACAAGCGCGGCGCGTTCACGGGCGCGGTCAGCGACCGCAAGGGCTGGCTCGAGACGTGCCCGCCCTGCGGCTGCGTGTTCCTCGACGAGATCGGCGAGATCGACCCCGCGATCCAGGTCAAGCTGCTGCGCGTGCTCGAGGAGCGCACGTTCAATCGCGTCGGCGAGACCGAGGACCGGCGCTTCCACGGCAAGCTCGTCGCCGCGACCAACCGCGACCTCGCGGCCGAGATGGCGAGCGGCCGGTTTCGCACGGACCTCTACTACCGCCTCTGCGCCGACACGATCACGACGCCGTCGCTGCACGAGCGCTTCCTCGACGACGACGGCGAACGCGCCGTGCTGCTGCGCTTCCTCGCCCGCCGTCTCGTCGGTGACGACGCCGATTGCCTCGCGTCCGAGGTCGAGGACTGGATCGACGGCAACCTCGGGCGCGACTACCGCTGGCCGGGGAACGTCCGCGAGCTCGAACAGTGCGTGCGCAACGTGATGATCCGCGGCGAGTATCACCCCGCCACGCGAAGCGGCGCCGCCGGTGCGGACGGCGACGGCTGGAGCCACCTCGGCGACGCCCTGCGCGGCGGCAACCTCACGGCCGACGAGCTGCTGCGCCGCTACTGCGAACTGGTCTACCGCGACGCCGGCAGCCTCACGGCCGCAGCACGGCGCCTGCGGCTCGACCGCCGCACGGTGAAGGCCAAGGTCGACGGCGCGTAGCGGGCGCGCCGTCGGGTCAGTCGCCGACGACGAGCGTGATCGCGCCCGTGACCGCAACGCCGATCGGCGACGCCGGATCGAGCACCGCGCCCTGCCCGTGGATCATCACGCCGCGAAGTCCGGGCAGCGCCGGCAACGCGACCGACGAGCGCGCCTGACCGACCGCGTTGGTGAAGAAGAACTGCGTCGCGATCGTTCCGCCGAGCAACTGATCGCAGCCACCGCCGAGCGGCGTCTTCTGCAGACCGAACGACCGGCCGAGTCGTACGCGATGCGCGGCGAAGTGGGCTGGAAGTTGGGTGCGCGCGCCCAGTCGCTCTGCGCCCAGTCGCTCTGCGCCCAGTCGCTCTACGCCCAACGGCGACACCGGCGGCCAACGACGCGACACCGACCAAGATCACGCGAGTGAACGTTCTCTGCAGCATGGATCTTTCCGGGAACGAGCCTGCGGGCGGGGGCACCCGACCAGGTAGCAGAATCGGTGCACTCCAGGTCCGCCCCGCCTATGGTCCAGGCGTGGTCGATCAGTGTTACGCCTTCGACGCGCTGCTCGGGCCCGCGGGCTGGCTCAGCCCCGGCTACGTGCAGGTGGACGAGCACGGCGTGATTCGCGACGTCGCGACTTCACCGGGCGCGGGGATCGCGACGACGAACATCGGCGGGATCGCGATCCCGGGCATGCCGAACGTGCACAGTCATGCCTTCCAGCGCGCGATCGCTGGGCGAACCGAGTTCCGCGGCGGCCGCGACGACGACTCGTTCTGGAGCTGGCGGCAGGCGATGTATTCGTGTGCGCTGCGCGTCACGCCCGAGCAGCTGCGCGCCATCGCGACGTGGTGCTACGTCGAGATGCTCGAGGCGGGGATGACGAGCGTCGGCGAGTTCCATTACCTGCACCACCAGCCCGACGGCACGCGCTACGACGAGCCGGCCGAGCTCGCGCTGCAGACCGTCGCCGCGGCAGACGACGCGGGCATCGCGATGACGTGCCTGCCGGTGCTGTATTCGCGCGGCGGGTTCGGTCGGCCTCCGGAATCGCAGCAGCTGCGCTTCGTGCACGACGACGCCGACGCCTACTTCGAACTCGTTCGCCGCGTCGCGCGCGAACGCGGCCCGCACCTCCGCCGCGTCGGCATCGCGCCGCACAGTCTGCGGGCCGTCGCGGCCGATGACCTCGAAGCGGTCGTCGCGCGCGTCCGCGCCGTCGACAAGGCGGCGCCGATCCACATGCACGTCGCCGAACAGGCCGCGGAGGTCGAGGCCTGTATCGAACACCTCGGCGCCCGGCCGGTGCGGTGGCTGCTCGACCACGTGCGCGTCGATTCGCAGTGGTGCCTCGTCCACGCCACGCACGTCGAGCCCGATGAGGTGACCGCGCTGGCCGCGAGCGGCGCGACCGTCGGTCTGTGCACGACGACCGAGGCCAACCTCGGGGACGGTCACTTCCCGCTGCCCGAGTACCTGGCGAAGGACGGCGCGCTCGCGATCGGCAGCGACAGCCAGATCGAGATCGATCCCTGCGCGGAGCTGCGTTGGGCCGAGTACGAGCACCGCCTGCTGCGGCAGCGCCGCGCGGTGTTGACCACGCCCTCGATCCCGCACCTCGGCCGGCGACTCTGGGAGCGCTGCGCGGCCGGCGGTGCGAGCGCGCTCGATCAGGCGACGGGCGTGCTCGCGCCGGGGCTCGCGGCCGATCTCGTCGTGCTCGACACCGAGCACGAACGACTCACGGGCATGACGACCGATCTCGCGCTCGACGCGTTCGTGTTCAGCGCCGGCAAGTCGGCCGTTCGCGACGTCATGGTCGGCGGCGTGTGGCAGGTTCGCGGCGGCGTCCACCGAGATCGCGCCCGCCTGCTCGCGGAGTTCCGCCACGCCATGGGCCAGCTCTGGGAGAGCCCGCATGTCTGAATCACACGACCCCGAGACGTCGGGCAACGCGCCGTTCTACGTGCGCGAACCCGAAGCCGCGGCGATCCCGCTGCTCGTCAGCATCCCGCACACGGGCACCGACGTTCCCGCGGACATCGCGGCGCGGTTCGCGAGCCCGACCGTCGCAGAACTGCCGGACACCGACTGGCATCAGCACCGGCTCTACGACTTCGTCCCGCAGCTCGGTGCGCGCACGATCTACGCGCGCTACTCGCGCTACGTCGTGGACCTCAACCGGCCGGCCGACGGCCAGCCGCTCTATCCGGGGCGCAACGAGACCGGCCTCGTGCCGACGTCGACGTTCGGCAACGAGTCGATCTACCGGTCCGGTGACGAGCCCGACAGAGGCGAGATTCGAGACCGCACGTCGCGATACTGGCGCCCCTACCACGACGCCCTGCGCAGGGAGCTCGACGCCCTGCGTGAACGCTTCGGGTTCGCGTGCCTGTGGGACGCGCACAGCATCCCGAGCGTCGTGCCGCGGTTCTTCGAGGGTGAGCTGCCGGCGCTGATGCTCGGCGACGTCGAGGGCAAGTCGGCCGCTCCGGCCGCCACGGCGAAGGTGCTCGAGGTGCAGCGCGCGAGCGAGTACTCGTTCCAGCCCAACGCGCCGTTCAAGGGCGGCTACATCACGCGGTCGTTCGGCGAGCCGGAGAACGGCGTCCACGCGCTGCAGCTCGAGATGAGCCAGCGGATCTACATGGAGGAGGGGCCGCCGTTCGTCTGGCGCGAGGATCTCGCGGCGACGCTGCGGCCGGTCCTGCGCGCGTGCCTCACCGCGTTCGTGGATGCGGTCCGGGCGAAGCAGTAGGGCGGCGGCGGATTTTCGGCAACGCTCTCGCGACCGCTGACGTCGGGCATGATGGACCCGCCGTCATGTCGACCACGCCCCCGCCACGCCCCGAGACGATGCTCGCCCACGGCGCGTTCGTGCGCGGCATCGTGCGGTCATTGCTGCGCGGCGACGCGAGCGAGGACGATCTCGTGCAGCAGACGCTCGTGCGCGCCTGGGAGAGCGGGCCGCGCGATCCGGGACGTTTGCGACCCTGGCTCGCCACGGTCGCGCGCAACCTGACGTTCGATCACCTGCGGCGCCGCCGGCGCGAAGCCCGAAGCCAGGAGAACGACCGGCCCGCGACCGGCGCCGCGCCGTCCCCGAGCGAGGTGCTGCAGCGCGAAGAGGACCGCGGCCGCGTCGTGCGCGCCGTGCTGGCACTCCCCGAACCGTACCGCGGCACGGTGCTGCTGCGGTTCTGGGACGAGCTGCCGCTCGCCGCGATCGCACAGCGGCTCGGCCTGCCAGCCGCGACGGTGCGCTCGCGGCTGCATCGCGGCATCGCGATGCTGCGCCAGCGCCTCGACGAAGACTACGGCGACCGCCGCGGCTGGCAGCTCGCGCTGCTGCCGTTCGTCGGCGGGCATCCGACCGAACTGCTCGCGCCCGTGGCGGCAGCAGCGGCCACCTCGACCCCGACTGCGGCCACGGCCACAACCGGAGCGTTGCTCATGACCAAGCTGAAGACGAGTCTGATCGCCGGCGGGTGCGCACTCGCGGCCATCGCCACCATCCTCGTGCTGACGCACGACCCCGAGCCGACGCCGACGCCGGGCGCGCCAAACGGTGCGAACCCGGGCGCTGCGATGGCGGCGATCGACCGCGGCGGCCCCGCCTCGGCCACGGTCACTTCGAAACCCGAGGCGACGGCGAACGCAGCCGACCCGGTCGAGCGCGTCGAAGCGCAGGCCGGCGCGCTCGCCGTCCGCGGCAGCGTCACCCACGACGGCACCCCGGTGCCGGAGTTTCCGATCATGCTCGAGTGGTTCGAAGGCCCGGATACGTCCGCCGAACCGACGTCGACCCATCGTCTCGTGAGCGACGCCGACGGTCGCTTCGAGTGGGCGGGCGAACCTCGCGCTGCGGCAGCGACGGTGCGCGCGGTCGCCGCCGAGCAGAACGCGGTCGTGTGGTGTGACCCAGCGGTGCTCGATGCGGGTCAGCTCGAGGTCGGGCTGGCCGTTCGGATCCTGCCACTCGACCGCACGCTCGCAGGCCGCGTGCTCGACAAGGACAAGCAGCCCGTTACGGGGGCGCAACTCACGATCAACGGCTTCCCCGCGACGCTGGCCGAGTCCGATACGGACGGTCGCTATCAGCTGCGCGCGCCGAGCGACGGCTATCCGCTGCTCGTCACCGCCAGCGGCTACCGCCAGCGGCTCATCGAGAGCTTCATGCCCGAAGGTGTCGCGCATCACGAGCTCGACATCGAGCTGGAGCCGGGTGCCGCGTTCCGCGGTCGCGTCGTCGACGAGAGCGGCGCGCCGATCGTCGATGCCAACGTCCGCGGCTCGGGTCTGTTCGGCCGCGGCACGCGGACGGCGGCGGACGGCACGTTCGAGCTCGACGGCGCCAGTCCGGGATCGCGCCACGAACTCGCGGCGACGAAGCCTGGCTTCCAACGCGGCACCACGGTCGCGGAGACCGGCGACGACGACGTCGAGATCACGCTCGTTCCGGGTCACGATGTCACGATCCGCGTCGTCGACACGAACGGTGACCCGATCGTCGGCGCCAGCATTCACATCGTGCCCGAACCGCATCGCGGCTGGCTGAGTCGCGGCAACACGGGCACTGATGGCCGCAAGGTCCTTGCGGATCTCGCCTCGAAGCCGCTCGACGTGATCGTGGAGAAGCCGGGTTACGTGCGCCACCGCGCGCCGATCACGCCACCGGAGATCCGCAAAGACCACACGATCACCTTGCAGGTCGGTCGCGCGATCGCCGGGGTCGTCGTCGACGAGACTGGTGAACCACTCGCCGGTGTCACGGTGCGCTGCCGCCGCCGTGACCTGCCGCCCGAGCGCGCGAGCGTCGGCGAGCGCGCGACGACCGGGCCCGACGGCAGGTTCGAGGTCGACGGCCTGCCGCTCGCGCCGTGCGATGTGATCGGCCACCGAACCGATCTCGGTAGAACGATCCTCGAGGGTGTGAGCGGTTCACCCCGCGGCCTCCGGCTCGTGATGCAGCCCGCGCCCGCGGTCGCCGGTCGCGTGGTCGACGGCGTCACGGGTGACCCGATCGAGTCGTTCACCGTCTCGCTGACGGCCAACAGCGACGTGCAGCGACTGGACCTCCGGCCGATGGAGTTCACCGACCCGGGCGGCGCGTTCCGGATCCAGCAGTGGCAGATGCAGGCCGGCAAGGAGCTGTTCGTCGAGGTCGAGGCGGCGGGCTACGCGCGCACGCGCATGACGGGCTCCGCGGTCGTGGACCCCGCGCCGGATCGACTGCTCGTTCGGATGTTCCACGGCACCCGACTGCACGGCACGCTGCGCGACGACAGAACGGGCGCGCCGGTGGCGAATGCCGCGGTCATGCTGCACCACAGCTTCAACCGCATCCTCAGTCCGCGCCGGAAGGCCGCGGCGTTCACGGATGACAACGGCCGGTTCGAGATCACGGGCGTCGAGGCCGGACGCTGCTCGCTGAGTTTCCGGCACGACGACTACCCGCTGGCGGTGCACGGGCCGGTCGAGGTGCCCGCGGGTGACGGCGAACTCGAGATCGCGCCCGTGATCGCCCCCGGCGTCACGCTGCGCGGTCGCGTCACGGGCGACGGCGCCGCGGCGGGGCTCGTCGTGCACGCGATGCTGCCCACCGGCTCGAGCCGCAAGACGACGATCGGCGAGGACCTGACGTTCGAGTTCGATGAACTCGGCGCAGGCCCGCACTCGCTCGCCGTCGCGCTCGGCGACCGCAACCGCAACGTCCGGCTCGAGGTCGGCACGACCGACATCGACGACTTCGTCCTGCCACTCACGAACGGGTCGGGCTCACTGCGCGTCGAGGTCCGCGGCCTGCAGGAGGGCGGCGCCCAGGTGAAGAGCCTCGGCGAGGCGAGAACGACCGACTACCTCGAGTTCGAGAACGGTGAGTTCACGGTGCGCGGCCTCGCCCCGGGCCGCTACCGCGTGCAGGTCTACGGCGGCGGCCAGCGCGGCACGACCGAAGTCGAAGTCGGCACGACCGAGACGTTCACGACGATCGAGTGCCAACGCTGAACGGGGGTGGTCAGGTGTTGCCGAGCACGAGTTCGATGCCGTTCGACGTAGCGAAGCCCGCGGTCAGGCTCGGATCGAATACTGCCGATTGCGCGCACACTGCCGCGCCGAGCAGTCCGGGCGTGGCGGGGATCGCGAGCGTGTCCTGGAACGAGGCGCCCGGCGAGAACGCGAGCTTCACGCCCGTGGTGGCGACGTGCTCGAAGCAGTTGGGCGCACCGAGCGCAGCGAGCGAGTTGCCGGGCGAAAAGCGCGCAAGGCCGTAGACCGTCGCTCCGATCGTTGCGGTCGGCGTGACGGGCGACGTCGTCAGGGTCACGGCCGAACCGAGCAGCGGCGCGCCGGTCGAAGCGAGCGTGAGTCCGTCGCAACCGACGCCGAACTCGTTCGTCTCGGCGAGCGCGAACGGCCCCGTCACATTGCCCACCTCGTAGTGCAACGCGCCGTTCCACTGCCGCGGGGTGAAGAACGCACCCCACGGCACGTTCTGCACGCCGCCGGTCGTCAGCGTGAGCTCGGTCGTCGAGTAGGTCGCGCTGCCGCTCGTCCGCAGGAACGACAGGCCCACGTAGCGCACCGCCACGCCGCAGCTGCCCGGTGTGAGCACGACGCCGGCCGGCAGCGCGAGCGACGAGATCCGACCGAAACCGCGCGACATGACGGTGCCGCTGCCAGCGAGCGACCACGGGCCAGGGCTCGTCGTGTTGCCGACGTGAGTGTTGGGCGTGAGCCAGAGCTCGACCGTGCCGACAGCGCCGCCCGAGTCACTCACGTGCACGTCGAGTCGCGTGAGCGTCACCGTCGTCGAAACGGTCAGATCGAACATGACCTGACCACCCGGGGAACCGCCGCCGTTCGCCGCGTAGGTCGTGGTGAGCGGCGACTGGCCGACCGCGGTCGCGGCCAGCGTGACGAGTGCGACGAGGGTCGCGGGAACGGTGCGCATCGGTCGAGCTCCTCGGCCGAGCGCCTTGCCCGGCCACGCCCGAGGATACCGCGATCGACCCGCGGACGCGGACTACATGAACGAGAACGACAGCCCGCTGCCGGCCGAGAAGCCCTGCGGGCCGCACTGCACGTCGTCGAATCCGAACTGGAAGATCAGCGTCACACCGCTGAGGCCCGGGTTGTTCGGGATCGGCAGGTTGAAGAAGCTGTTGCCGAGCACGTTCGTCGGCGGGATCAGCAGCACCTGCGCGAGCACCGCGTTGAGGTCGAACGCGAGGTCGACGCCGACGACGGGCGGCTGCGATGCGGGCGCGGGCGCAACCGCGGCGACGACGATGCCGAACCCGGAGTTCACCGGACCGCGCACCGACCAGACCCGGAAGTCGTTGTTGCCGAGCTCGGGCAGGCTGCCGAGCGCGATCTCCGAAGTGGTCGCGCACGTGCTCGTCGGCATGCCGACGACCGCGGAGTTGGGCGCGACGATTGCGAGGTTGGTGTTGCCGGGCGCGAACCCGATCGTGCCGAACGCCGTGCCGACGATGCCGTTCGAGAACTCGTTGTAGGTGCCGTCGTAGTCGAACTCGAGGACGCCGCCCGGCATGAACCAGGTCTGGTACGGCATCGCCGCCGCGATCTCGCCGGCCTCGCGGGCCATCGGCCAGATGCGCAGCTCGTCAATGATGCCATTCCACGCCTCGTTGCCGGGTGCGACGGCATCGCCGTTGCCGACGCGCAGCTCGCCCTGGTTGTTGAGGATCGCGCTGACGGCCGGGATCGTGCTCGTGGCGACCTGCACGCCGTCCTTGAAGATCTTGATCGTCTGGCCGTCGAACGTGCCCGCGACGTGGGTGAACTGCAGGAACTCGCCCGGCGCGAAGTTGTACGTCGCGTTGTAGAGCGCGTTGTTCTGCGCACGGATGATGAACGAGAGGGCGCGGTTGCCGGTGTTGGCGGACTGCACGCGGAAGTTCCAGCTCTCCTGATTGGGCGTCACGTTCATGCGCGCGATCGTCGGCCAGTAGAACTGACCGGTGTTGGGGATCGTCGCGTCGTCGAACGTGATCCACGCTTCGACCGTGATGCCGGAGCTCGGAATGAATCGGTCGTCGTACTGGTAGATGACGCCGCCGTCGACGCCGGTCGTGAGCTGGATGCCCTGACTCTGGGCCGTGAGCGCGCCGGCGCAGCTACCGATGGCGAGGGCGGAAGTGGCGAAACACGTGAGGGGGTTCATGGGGGCAATCTCGAGGTGAACGGAGAGCGGTGAGACGCGTGATGATAGCGGCTCGTCCGCAGGTTCGCAGTCGGCGCCGCGGAACCGACCGGCTAGAACCGCGACATGCCGAGCCGTCGCGCGTTCGTGGAGATTCTCCCGTTGGTCGCCCTCATGGCCGGGTGCGCGAGCAGCCCGGTCGTCCGAACCTCGGACTACGACGAGCTGTTGCGGCTGTTCGACGACTGGCGTGCGTTCGAGAACCCGCCGCTCCGGGACGGCGCACCGGACTACACGGCACCCCGCATGAGCGCCGCGCACGCCGAGTGGCGCAGCTACCGCGACCGGCTGCACGCGATCGATCCGAGCCCGTGGCCCGTCGCGCGTCAGGTCGACTGGCACATCGTGCGCGCCGAGCTCAACGGCTTCGACTTCAACTGCCGCGTGCTGCGGCCGTGGGCGCGCGACCCGGCGTTCTATCAGCAGGTCTGGACCTATCAGAGCGACACCCCGGCGCACGAAGGACCGTGCAACCACGCGCTCGTCGAGGTGTGGACCTACGACTTCCCGCTCGATGCCGCGGCGACCGAACGGCTCACGCGCGAGCTCGCGACGATCCCGCCGCTCCTGCAGCAGGCGCAACGGAACCTGACCGGCAACGCGCGCGATCTCTGGGTCGCCGGCACTCGCACGATGCGCGGGCAGGTGACCGCGCTCCGCGTGCTCGGCGGCCAGGTCGGCGGCGATGCTCCACCGGCGCTCACGAGCGCGATCCGCGACGCGCAGACCGCGACGCAGGAGTTCGTCACCTGGCTCAACGAGCAGGCCCCGACGAAAACCGGAACATCGGGCGTCGGCGAAGACAACTACACCTGGTACCTGCAGAACGTCCACCTCGTGCCGATGACGTGGGAGGACGAGGTGCGGCTGCTGCAGCGCGAGCTCGACCGCGCGTGGAGCAGTCTCGAGCTGGAGGAACACAGGAACCGCGACCTGCCGGAGCTCGTCGCCGCCGCGTCGCCTGCCGAGTATGCCGCGCTCGCCGACGAAGGGGCCCGCCGACTCATGACGTTCGTCGGCGACGAAGAGGTCGTGCCCGTCAGACCCGACATGGACCCGGCGCTGCGCGCCCACCTCGGCACGTTCGTGCCCGCGGGGCAGCGCAACTTCTTCTGGATCGCCGCGCACTTCGATCCGGTGCCGCTCTACTCGCACTTCTACCACTGGTGGGATCTCGCGCGGATGGCGAACGATCCGCACGACAGCCCGATCCGGCGCGGTCCGCTGCTCTACAACATCTTCGACAGCCGCGCGGAGGGCCTCGCGACGGGCGTCGAGGAGATGTTCATGCACGCGGGGCTGTACGACGACCATCCGCGCTCGCGCGAGATCGTCTGGATCATGCTGGCGCAGCGCGCCGCGCGCGGGCTCGGTTCGCTGTATGCGCACCGGAACGACATGACGATGGCCGAAGCCGGGACGATCCACGTCGACTGGACGCCGCGGGGGTGGATGAAGCGCGAACCGGAGTTGCTGCGCTTCGAGCAGCATCTCTACCTGCGCCAGCCCGGCTACGGCACGAGCTACGTCACGGGCAAGTACCTCGTGGAGCAGCTCGTTGCGGCCTACGCCCAGCAGCGCGAGCAGCAGGGCAAGGAGTTCGTGCTGCGCGACTTCTTCGCCGAGCTCAACGACTGCGGCGTGATCCCCGTGTCGCTGATCCGCTGGCAGCTGACCGGACTCGACGACCACGTTCCGGGGCGGTGACGCGGACGGTGATGCGGACCGCCGGCCGGCGGCGGTATGGTCGGGCCGCTCACGGAGGTTCGCTCATGCTGCCACGCGTTCTGCTGTTCTCGATCGTCGGCCTCGCCCTCGCGCTGACCGCGGCGCGCGCCCAGAGCGTGCCGCTCGTGCGAGACGTCGAGTTCCAACCGTTCGCCTCCGCGACGGAGCGGCTCGTCGAAGCCCTCGACGTGGTCGGCGCGCCGCTCGCTGCGGCAGATCGCACGACCGTGCAGACCGCGCTGCGCTCGAGCGATCACGGCAGCGCGATCGAACGGATCCAGCAGGTCCTCGACCGCTACGCGATCGCCGTCGTCGACATCAACGCCGAGAGCCGCGTGAAGGTCGCGGCAGGGCCGGCCGAGCCGAACCTCGCGCAGGGCGGCTTCCGCACGTTCCTCGTCAAGGTCATCAACGGCGCCGGTGTGACCGCGCAGCTCGTCGGCGAGAGCCCCAACGCGGGGCCCGTCTACCGGCGGTCGACCGCGAGCCCGGAGCCCGAGGTCTCGATCAGCGCGAGTGATGTCACGCAGCGCTGGCTCGAGCTGCTGATGTTCGACGGCCGACCGCTGCGACCCGGGTTGTCCGGCCTCGCCGTCGAGTATCGCATCGTGCAGCTGCTCGCCCGCGACGCGGGGCGGCGCGAGGCGCGCCTCTCGTTCCACGTCGGCCAGGGCACGCAGGACATCGGCTTCCGCAACGCGGTGCCGATCCTGTTCCGCTGCGCACCCGCGGTGAAGGTCGAACTCACCGTCCTCGACATCGACGGCTCGGCGACGACGGCCGGCTTCCAGATCCGCGACGATCACGGCCGCGTGTATCCGGCCCAGAGCCGCCGGCTCGCGCCCGACTTCTTCTTTCACCCCCAGATCTATCGCCAGAGCGGTGAGGTCGTCCTGCTGCCGCCGGGCGAGTACGACGTCGTGATCACGCGCGGCCCGGAGTACACGACCCAGCGCCGGCGCATCACCGTGCCGGCGCAGGAAACGCACACGGAGGAGTTCCGGCTGCGCCGCTGGATCCACCTCGCGGAGCTCGGCTGGATCTCGGGCGACCACCACATCCACGCGGCCGGGTGCTCGCACTACGAGAGCCCGGCGCAGGGCGTCAACCCGATGACGATGTGGCGTCACATGCTCGGCGAGGATCTCAACGTCGGGTGCGTGCTGTCGTGGGGTCCGTGCTGGTACCACCAGAAGCAGTTCTTCCAGGGCCAGAACCACGAGCTCTCGACCGACCGTTACGTCATGCGCTACGACGTCGAGGTCTCGGGCTTCCCGTCGTCGCATGCCGGCCACCTGTCGCTGATCCGGCTCGCGGACGACGACTACCCGGGCACGACGCGCATCGAGGAGTGGCCGAGCTGGGATCTGCCGGTGCTGCAGTGGGCCAAGCGCCAGGGCGGCATCGCCGGCTTCAGTCACTCGGGCTGGGGTCTCGAGGTGCCGGGGCGCGAGCTGCCGAACTACAACGTGCCGCGCTTCGACGGCATCGGCGCCAACGAGTTCGTCGTCGACGTCGTCCACGACGCGGTCGACTTCATCTCGACGGTCGACACGCCTGCGATCTGGGAGCTCAACATCTGGTACCACGTGATCAACTGCGGCTACCGCACGCGGATCAGCGGCGAGACCGACTTCCCGTGCATCTACGACTCGCGCGTCGGCCTCGGCCGCAGCTACGTGAAGCTGCCGCCCGGCCCGGTCGACTTCGACGCCTGGGCCGAAGGCATCAAGGACGGCCGCTGCTACGTGTCCGACGGGATGAGCCACCTGCTCGACTTCGCGGTGGACGGCCTCGTGGCCGGAACCCGCAAGAACGACGACGCACCCGTGAGTCAGCTCGACCTGACAGCGCCCCGCACGGTCGCGGTCACGGCCCGTGTCGCAGCCCGACTGCCGGCAGCAGCGGACGAGCTGCTGCGCGCGCTGCCGTGGAACGAGAAGCCGTACTGGCACCTCGAACGCGCTCGCATCGCGGGCTCTCGCAAGGTGCCGGTCGAGCTCGTCGTGAACGGCGAACCCGTGGCGCGGCAGGAGATCGTCGCGGACGGCGAGCTGCGCGACGTCCGGTTCGATGTCGCGATCGAACGCTCGAGCTGGGTCACGCTGCGCATCCTGCCGTCGTCGCACAGCAACCCGGTGTTCGTCATCGTCGCCGGTCAGCCGGTGCGCGCCAACGCGCGCAGCGCCGAGTGGTGCCTCGCGGCCGTCGACCGGTGCTGGCAGAACAAGCGCAACGGCATCCGCGCGACCGACCGCGAGGCCGCTGCCGCCGCCTACGAGGAAGCGCGCGTCGCCTATCGCCGGATCCTCGCGGAGTGCCGCGACCGCTGAGGCACCGACCGTTCAGTCCTGCTTCCGGAGCGCGCGGATCGGCGTGATGTCCAGCAAGAACACGCCGCGGCCGTGCGTCGCGATCACGAGCTTGCCATCGCGCCCGTGGACCGCGAGGTCCACGACGGGCGTCGTCGGCAGCCGCTGACACAACGACTCCCAGCGCTCGCCACCATCGAGCGACACGTAGGCCCCGAGGTCGCTGCCGACGAACAGCAGGTCCGCGGTGCGCGGATCCTCGGCGATCGCGTTGAGCGACTCGTGCGGCAGGTTGGCCGCGATGGCCCGCCACGTCCTGCCGAAGTCGTCCGACCGATACACGTAGCTCGCGCAGTCCGAATCGCCCTTGCCGGACAAGACGGCGAACACCCGCTCCTTCGCGTGCGCCGACAGCAGCACGTCACGGAGCCGCTTCCGCGGCAGCCCGACCCCGGCCGCCTGCCACGTCGCGCCGCCGTCCGCCGTGAGGTGCACCTGCCCGCGGCCCCCGCCGACGGCGAGGCGCTTCTCGTCCAGCGGTGACTCGTGCATCGACAGGATCCCGCCGGGCACGAGGTCGCCGCTGATCGCCTGCCATGAATCGCCGCGGTCCGTGGACCGGAAGACGCGCTGCGCGGCGCAGTAGAGCACGGTCTTCTCCTCGGGCGGCCCCTCGTGCACCGACGCGAAGAACGGCGTGTCCCAGGCAAAACGCAGCTCGCCACGTTCGCCGCGCGGGCGAATGCTCTTCTCGGGCCGCAGTCGACCGAGACGGCTGCGCATCAGCGCGCCGTTCTGCTGCGTGTAGTACGTGATCTCCGGGTCGTGCGGATCCGGGAACGTCGCGAACCCGTCGCCGCCGGTCCATGGATCGAGGAAGACCTGCTGCCAATCGTCGTCGACCCCGTCCCGCAGCCGCGCCGTCGCTGGCCCCACGAACGACGCGTTGTCCTGACTGCCGGTCCAGATCCGGAACGGCTCCGCGTCGTCGAGGTGCAGCTTGTAGAGCTCGGGAATCGGCAGGTTGTTGAGATGCAGCCACGTCGCGCCGCGATCCCACGACACGTAGAGCCCGCCGTCGTTGCCGAGCAGCACGCGCTCGGGATGCTCCGGATCGATCGTGATCTCGTGCACGTCGAGATGCATCCCGACGCCGCGATGCCGATGCAGCCGGAAGACCTCGTCCTTCTTCGTGTTCACGGCGAAGCCGCACTCGCCCTCGAACGACTTCCCACCATCGCGCGACACGATGAGCCGCAGCCCGCCGACGTAGACGCGATCGGCGTCGTCCGGGGCGACACGCAGATCGCAGAAATCCCAGCCGACGTAGGTCGGCACCGGCCCGTCGTGCACCTGCGTCCAGCTGTCGCCGTGGTCGCCCGACCGGTAGAGCAGCGCCGCGTTCCGACGCTTCTGCAGCTGCGGCGACGATCGATCCGCCATGAGCGCGTAGACGACGCCGGGCGCGGACGCGGCCACGTCGATCGCGACGCGATCCGCGGTCTTCTCGAGCAGTCCGCCGGCGAGCCGCCGCCACGTCTCACCGCCGTCGTCACTGCGATGGACGCCGCTGCCCGGGCCGCGCCGCCGATCCCACGACGAGCAGTAGAGCCGGTCCGGGTCGTGCGGATCCTGCACGAGGTCGACGAACGCCGTGTGGTCGTCCTCGAACAGCACGCGGCGGAACGTCGCCCCACCATCCGTCGTCTTGTAGATGCCCCGTTCGCCGCCGCCGTTCTTACGCCCCATCGCGGCCACGAACACGACGTCGGGGTCGCGCGGGTCGATCACGACCTTGCCGATGTGCGCGCTCTCGGGCAGCCCCATGTGCGTCCACGTCGCGCCCGCATCCGTCGACCGATAGACGCCGTTGCCCGCGTACGACGACCGCGACAGGTGACACTCGCCGGTGCCGACCCAGAGCACGTTCGGGTCGCTCGGCGCGATCGCGAGGTCGCCGATCGCGAACGTCGACTGCTCGTCGAAGATCGACGCGAACGTGAGCCCGCCATTCGTCGACTTGAAGATGCCGCCGGCGCCGGCACACGCGTAGATCGTCGCCAGATCACCTCGCGGCACGTCGATCGACTCGATGCGACCGCCCGCGAACTTCGGCCCCATCGCCCGCCAACGTAGATGACCGAACGGCGACTCCTGCGCGAGCGCGCGGTGCAGCTCCCACGCGTCGAGCCGCGCCTGGCCGCCGATCCGCGGCTCCTGCGCGGCAGCGGTCGCGACGAGACCGCAGAGCGCGGCAGGGGCGAGCGGGAACGCGAGAACGGACAACGTCGAAGTCAGGTAACGCACGACCTCAACGACCCAGGTCCACGGGGTCCTCGAGGAGCGTCACGCGGCAACCCGCGGCGTCGGCTTCGAGCTCGAACATCGCCCCGAGCGGCAGCGTCGCGTTGTGCTCGAAGTGCCCGGCCGGGAACTCGGAGATCACCGGGTAGTCCGCGTCGCCGAAATACATGTCGAACACGCGCTCGATCGTGAACTTCGACGGTCCCTCGCCGCGCCGTCGCGTGCGCGTGAACTTGCCGAGGATCACACCCTGGAGCTCGTCGAGCTTGCCGGCCAGCTTCAGCGTCGAGAGGTAGCGGTCGATGCGATACGGCGCCTCGCTCACGTCTTCGAGGAACAGGATCGCGCCGCGCGTGTCGACCTCGTACGGCGTGCCCATCGTCGCGGCGATGAGCGAGAAGTTGCCGCCGACGAGCCGCCCACGCCCCGTTCCGGCGACCAGCACCTGCGGCTGCTCGATGTCCGGCGGCACCTCGTAGGTCCAGCCCGACGGGAGGCGTTCCCCGTCGCGGTCGACGTAGCGTTTCGCGAGCAACGCGCGCCAGAAGTAGCGCGCGCTGAACTCGGTGAGGTCGCCCTCGCTCCCGAGCCCCCACATCGGATTCGGCGAGTGGAACGTGACGAGCCCGGCCCGCCGCCCGATCGCGAGATGCAGGCCCGTGATGTCGCTGAAGCCGATCAGGATCTTGGGATTGCGCCGGATCACGTCGTAGTCGAGCCGGTCGAGGATGCGGGTCACGCCATAGCCACCCGTGCCGGGAAAGACCGCGTCGACCTCCGGATCCTCGAAGGCCGCCATCAACTCGGCGGCGCGCTGGTCGTCCGTGCCGGCGAGGTAGCCGAACTGCCGAAACAGGTCGTCGCGATGCTTGACCCGAAAGCCCATCGCTTCGAGCCGCTCCTTCGCCCGCATCATGCGTTCGCGATCGAGCTCGCCAGCCGGCGCGACGAACATGATCGTGTCGCCGGGTTCGAGCGGCGCCGGTTTGATCGTCGTGACATCGACCGGCAGCATCGAGCAGCCGCTCGCGAGACCGGCGACGACGGTCACGGCGAGGCGGGCGAGGAACGAGAGTGGCGTCGGGTTCGAGTTCATGGCGCGCGGCCGCGACGATACCGCCGCGCGCCGCTATCCTCGTTGCCGGAACCGAATCGCCGCGCATTCCGAGGGCCACCATGAACCCGACAACGAGTCTCGTGATCGCCGTATCCGTCCTGACGCCGCTCGCCGCGCAGAAGGTCGACTACCGGGCGGACGTGAAGTTCGCGATCACGGCGATCGGCAAGCAGTGCAAGACGTTGCTCGACAGCAAAGGGATCCGCTGGCAGAAGGTGACGAAGCCGCTGCTCGATGCGAGCAAGAAGACCAAGACGCACGAGGAGCATCTGCTGCTGCTCTGGCGGCTGCTCGCGCGACTCGAGGACGGCCACGCGAGCGTGCGGCCGCTGCCGGCCGGCAAGGGCGTCGAGGTCGACTGGCCGCAACGCGACCACGGTCCCGGACTGTTCCTCTGCCGGATCGGGAACGCGATCTACGTGAAGAACGCGTGGGGTCCGAGCAAGAGCGCGGGGCTCACGCCCGGCATGCAGGTGACGAAGATCGACGGCCAGCCCGCCGACGCGTGGCTCGCCGCGCGCACGGAGGACCTGCGTGACCTCTGGTCGTTCTCGACGGATCACCAGGCCGATTTCTACACGCGACACTGGGGGCTCAGCGACGTCGCCGGCACGCGGGTCGCGTTCGAGATCAAGGACGGCAAGCGCAAGCGCAAACGCAAGGTCAGCTACGAGAAGCTCAACCAGACCGCGCTCGGCCCCGCGTTCCACCCCGCGGGCACGACGCGCCACCGGGACCTCTACTTCGGCAAGACGCCGGACGGCTTCGGCTACATCCACGTGCGGCGCGGCAAGGGCACGTTGCCGGAGCAGGTCGACCACGCGCTGCAGAGCATCGGTAACGTGCCCGGCATGATCCTCGACTTCCGCGGCAACAGCGGCGGCGGGTTCGATCACCGCGCGTTGTTCGGGCGCTTCCTGCCGCCGGGCGTGAAGTGGAACGTCGGCAGCGGCTACCAGAGTGCGGGCAAGAACCCGTTCGGCGGTCCGCTCGTCGTCATCGTCGACGCAACGTGTCGCAGCGCGGGCGAGACGGGTGCTGGCCAATTCACCGAGGACGGCCGCGCCTACGGCATCGGCGAGAGCCCGACCGCCGGCATGTCGTCGAGCAAGACGACGATCGAGTTGCCGTCGAAGCTGTTCTCGCTCTACGTCTCCGTGCGATCCAACAAGGCGCGCTTCGCGGGCGGCAAGGGCATCGAGGGCCGCGGTGTGCACCCCCACGAGGTCGTCGAGTTCGACCCCGAGGACCTCGCCGCCGAACGCGACACCCTGATCCGCCGCGCGGAGGCGATCCTCGCGAGCTGGCCCGACGACTCGAAGCTCTGGAAGAACGTGAAGTACGACCCGCGGAAACACGGGTTCGGGACCAAGGACGACTGACTTCACCGGGTCGCTGTTCGAAAGTTCGCACCGCATGACCGTGCCGATCGCGAAGTAGCGCCCGAGGCGTCGCGCGCGCGCTCGGATTCGGGCGAAAGCCCCCGGACCGCGCAGCCAGCCAGACGGTTTCGCCCGCCAGGCCGAACCGGGATTCCGCGGACCGGTAGAATGCCCGGGCGGGAGGTTCCCAGTCGGGAACCTCTCACCCTCTCTCCCAAAGGAAGGAATCCATGCGAATCCTGGCAGCCATCGCCATGACCCTCACCGCGGTCTCGGCGCAGTCCCCCCTGACGACCGTCTTCGCCTCGAACAACGGCGGGTCGGCCGGCGGCACCGTGATGTTCGACCTGACCGTCACCGTGCCCACGACCATCCACCAGATCGACGTCAACTCGAGCGCCGGCACCGGCACCGCGGGCACGCTCGAGGTCCGCACCTGCGCGACAACGTTCCTCGGCAACGAGCTCACGCCCGCGTCGTGGACGACCGTGTCGAGCGGTGATGCCGTCACGTTCGCGGGGCAGGACCAACCGTCGATCTGCCTACTCGCTTCGCCGATCGTCCTGCCGCCCGGCAGCCACGGCATCATGCTCAAGGCCGACACCTGGGCGCATCGTTACACGAACGGCGTCAGCCCCGGCAACGGCAACGTCTACGCGACGACCGAGCTGACCCTCAACGCCGGCTCCGCGCAGAACGTCGAATACACCTCGCCGTTCAACCCGCGCGTCGCCAACGTCAACCTGCACTACACCTCCGGCGGCGCGGGCTTCGCGCTCAAGGCCCCGTTCGGCAGCGGCTGCTACGAGAGCCGGCGCATGATCTACGAAGAGTTCCCGAGCCCACCGACGGGCCCGATCGACCTCATCAACACGTCGTGGCTGCTGATCTACCAGCCCGACCCGAACACGGGCGGCAACTACATCGTCGTGCCGGGCGGCCCACCCTACGATGGTGCGACGGCGGCGGCGAACGGCATCGACCTCGCGCAGCAGACACCGTCGACCTCCGTCACGGGCACTTGGGACGACGCCTCGGCTCACATGACGCTGCCGTTCTCGTTCCCGTTCCCCGGGCCCGCACCGGGCGGCAGCACGACCGACATCATGGTCAACTCGAACGGGCGCGTCGCGCTCGGCCTGACGACTTCCAACACGTTCGCGAACAACGGCGCCAACACGGGCTTCACCCCGACCTCGTTCGCGGGCACGACCGGTGACGGCCTGCCGATGCTCGCCGCGTTCATGTGCGATCTCGACCCGACCGCGGGTGGCAACCTGTGGTACGAGGACCCGAGCCCGGGCGGCGGCGTCCGCATCACCTGGGACAACATCCCCAACTGGGCGGACCCGGCGGGCATCACGCCGATCCCGAACTTCATCCAGCTCGAGCTGTTGCCCGGCGGCAACATCAACCTGGCCTACGGGTCGAGCATCGGGAATGGCGGCAGCGTGCCTCCGACCAACCCCAACACCGCGATCGTCGGTTTCAGCACCGGCACGACGACCGGCGCCGCCGAGCCGCTCGCGCCGCCTTCGGAAGTCGACTGGTCGGCGTTGTCCGGCGCCTCGACCGGCATCGGCACCACGGCGCTCAGCGCCGACACCGACGCCCGGCCCGTGATCGGAACGACGATCAACACCGTGATCGACCACATCCCGGCGGGCAGCCCGATCGCCGGCGTGCTCTATTCGCTCGGCACCGCGAACGCCGGCACCCCGCTCGATCCGATCGGCATGCCGGGCTGCGTGGACTACGGCTCGAACGCGGTCGTGATCCTGGCCATCGCCCCGGGCATGACCGTGACGAGCCCGTTCGGCATCCCCAACAACACGGGGCTCGTGGGCACGAACATCGTGGTCCAGGGCGCCGCCTACAACCCGGCGGTCATCAGCGCCTGGCCGTTCGGCAACTCGGTCGGCGCGATCACGTCGAACGGCGTCGAATTGACGCTCGACGTGAACTGATCCGGTCGGTGGCGGCCGCGCAATCCTGGGCGCTGCGTGGCCTGCTTCTACAGCTCGGCGTCTGACGCTTTTCGACCGAACGGCACGGACTTTCCGTGGCAGACGCCGTGACGCGACGTCCTACCGAGGACGGCGAGTCCCTCGCCCCTGACCAGGAGCACGGAATGCACCCGATTCGACCAAGTCTTCGCGCAGCGACGCTCGTCGCCGTCGCGCTCTTCACGCTCGCCGCCCGCGGCCACGCCCAGCAGACTCTCGTCGTCGGCACCGGCGGTTTCCCGACGATCCCGGCGGCGGTCCAGGCCGCGAACGCCGGGGACACCGTCCTCGTACTCGGCGGCGTGCATCAGCTGCAGCTCGACATCGACAAGGGCATCCGCATCGTCGGCCGCGGCGGGCCACAGCTCGCCTGGGCGCTGTTCCCGCACCGAATCCACGACGTGCCTGCCGGCGAGACCTTCTCGATGACCGGTTTCGTCACGCGCAACTCCGGAACCCCGAGCGACACCACGGTCCGCGTCAGCAACTGCAGCGGCATCGTCACGCTCGAGAACCTGGGCCAAGCGGCACTGAATCGTTGGCAGGTCGACGCCAACGACTGCGCGCAGCTGCACCTCGGGGGCGTCGCGCTTCGCGGCAGCAACGTCGTCGACTCGAACGTCGTGTTCTCGGGATGCGGCTTCGACCCGGTCCTCTCGACCGGACTGTCGATCGACGGCGGTCGCACCGCGCTCGTCAGCTGCACGTTGAACGGCGGCTTGTTCCCGAGCCCGGCGGCCCGCCTGGTCGACGGCGAAGTGGCGATCACGCGCAGTGACCTGGTCGCCAGCCTGAGCAGTCCGGCGATCGTCACGAGCGGCGGAGCGATCCTGCTCGATCCGAGCTCCCGCCTCGTTCCCGGCTCGGGTCAACCGGCCGTCGCGGGGCCGGCCGCGGTGGCGACGTTCGAGTTCGGCAGCCTCGTCGCATCGACCAACGGGCAGCAACTCACGATGCAGGCCCACGGCCCTGCCGGCGCCCCGTTCCTGACCCTCCTGAGCCTGCCGGCAACCGAGTCCGGAACGCAGTTCGGGCTGGCCTGGATCGAGCCCGCGGCGTTCTGGATCGTGGCGGGCTCCGCGTTTCCCGGCACCCGACTGCACACCGCCTCGCTGCCCCACCCCCCGCTGCCGGCAGGGACGATCGTTGCGATGCAGACGGCCTTCGTGACGCCTGCCGGCGTCGCGCTCGGCACGCCGAGCCTGGTCACCAACCCCTGAGCCGCGGGCAACTGCCTGCGGCGCAGAACGACCGACGACCGTGGCGGTCGCAGCCGACGTCGGGCGCTGAGCAGCGCTCCCGACGACGGGCGAACGTGGACGAGGGCGAGGCTGGATCCGAAGATGCAGGGGCAACAACCGAAGGATGACCGAGGCAACGAGCAACGTGCGTCGACCAACTTCACCGGAACCGGGCCCGATCGGCCGCTGGGTCGGGCATTGGTCGTTCTGGCCGGTCTACGTCGGCCTGGTTCTCCTGTTCTTGGCCTGGCTACGCCCATGGCACAAGTGGAGCGAAACCGGGAGGGCCACGGCGGGCGCCGAATGGGATCACTACGGCGTGCGACTGCACGAACGCGATTCGAGCGCCGCCCTGTTCCGCGATGACTGGCCGATCGGCAGTGTCGTCATGATCCGCGGCACGGCCGAGTCAGCCCCGGAGGGCTGGTTGCTGTGTGATGGCAGGACCGCACTGCAGTCGGAGTTCGCGGAGCTGCTCGCGATCGCCGGACCGCGATTCGAGCAGGTGGGCGACCGGTTCCGGCTGCCCGACTTCCGCGGCCTGTCCTGCGAGCCCGCGAACGCGGCCACGTTCAAACTCATCGAGTCGTTGTCGATCCGAGAGCTCGACTCTGCGACTTCGGCTCGACCGCCGGTTCAGGTATGGCTCAAGGCACGATGATCACTCGGTCGCAGGCCTGGCCGACCGCAACGCGTCGCCGCGGCGCTCTCGCGGCCATCCTGTTCCTGGCGATCGGGACCGACGCATACATGGATCCTGCCGTCGGCGGCTGGACCATCCTGACCGGATACGTGGGGCCGTGGTGGGACCCAGTGAGCAACCTGATCCACATCGCCCTGATGTCCGGCGCCCTACTGCTTCTCGGACCACGATCGTGGCCCGGCGTGGTCGGTCGCAGGATCACGCCCGGCTGGGCAGCCATCGCGGTCGCAACCGGACTGCTCGGGGCCCTGGGTTCCCTCGGCTACGGGCTCCTCGCGCATGCCGTCGCACCACCGCAGATGCGCGCGCCCGGACAGGTCTTCTACTGGCTCCCGGCATGGCTCAGCATGACGCTCCTCGGCCCGCTGATGGAGGAATACGTCTTCCGCGGCCTGCTATGGGAGGCCGCTCGCCGCGTGGCTCCCCCGGCGCTGACGATTCTGTTCACCGCCCTGACGTTCGCCCTCGGTCACGGCCCGGAAATGGTCGGTAGCTTTCCGTTCCTGGCAGCCTATGGCCTGGCACTGGGCGTGTTGAGGCAGCGATCGGGCGGCATCGGTGCGCCGTTCCTCGCGCATTCGGTCACCAACGTCGGAGTGCTCGGGTTCGTCTGGCTGCAGTTCGTCTGAGGCCGCCGGCGGATCTTCGAGCTTCGGCCCGACCTGGCCGAGGCACGGATCGACGCCGGCCCCCTCGGTCGCTACACTCTTCGCCCCGAACCGCGGCCGCGGGGCCACTCAGGCCCTGCCGAACCGCACGATCCCGACGGCTTCCCCTCCGTGACCGACCCCGCCCTCATCCGCAACTTCAGCATCATCGCACACGTCGACCACGGCAAGTCGACGCTCGCGGACCGTCTGCTCGAGCTCACTTCGACCGTGCAGAAGCGGCAGATGAAGGAGCAGCTGCTCGACGACATGGAGCTCGAGCGCGAGCGCGGCATCACGATCAAGGCGCGCGCGGTGACGATGGACTACCGGGCGCC
Organism: Planctomycetota bacterium; assembly: GCA_965228735.1. Lineage (GTDB taxonomy): Bacteria > Planctomycetota > UBA1135 > UBA1135 > UBA2386 > JAGQRA01. The sequence goes on along the minus strand of OZ245838.1, from coordinate 5,565,571 downwards.
CGACGGAAAGACGTACGAGATCAACCTCATCGACACGCCGGGCCACGTCGACTTCAACTACGAGGTGCTCAAGTCGCTGCAGGCGTGCGAAGGGGCGCTGCTGCTCGTCGACTCGTCGCAGGGCGTCGAGGCGCAGACGGTCGTCAACGCGCACCTCGCCGAACAGGCCAAGCTCGAGGTGCTGCCGGTCCTCAACAAAATGGACCTGCCGCACGCGCGGCCCGACCAGGTCGCGACCGAGGTCGAGGACGCGATCTGCCTGCCGGCCGAGGACGCGATCCCGGTCTCGGCCAAGACCGGGCAGAACGTCGAGAAGGTGCTCGAGGCGCTGATCCAGAAGTTCCCGCCGCCGAAGGGCGACGTGAACGGCAAGCTGCGGACGCTCGTCTTCGACGCGGTCTACAACGACTACCGCGGCGTCGTCGTCTACGTGCGCGTGTTCGACGGCGTGCTGAAGAAGGGCGACATGATCCGCATGCTCGGGACGGTCACCGATCACGAGGTGCTCGAGGTCGGCCAGCTCCGCCCGAAGATGACGCCGACCGCCACGCTGCACGCGGGCCAGGTCGGCTACGTCATCGCCAACATCAAGGAGCTGTCGGACGTCGTCATCGGCGACACGCTGACGCACCAGGACGAACGGCTGCGCTGCGAGCCGCTGCCGGGCTTCCGCGAGCCGAAGCCGATGGTCTACTGCGGCTTTTACCCGACGGTGCCGAGCGACTTCGAGTTCCTGCGCAAGGCGCTCGAGAAGCTGCGCATCAACGACAGCTCGTTCACCTACGAACCGGAGACCAGCGACGCGCTCGGCTTCGGCTTCCGCTGCGGGTTCCTCGGCCTGCTGCACATGGAGATCATCCAGCAGCGGCTCGAACGCGAGGAGGACATGGACCTCGTGCAGACCGCGCCGACGGTGCACTACAAGGTCAAGCTCACGGACGGGACGATCAAGGAGATCCACTCGCCGAGCGACCTGCCCGACGGCTCGGTGATCGACGGCTACCTCGAGCCGATGGCCGCGGTCAACGTCGTCGTGCCGCAGAGCTACATCGGCGCGGTGATGAAGATCTGCACCGACCGCCGCGGCGTCTACGTCAAGACCGAGTACTACGGTCAGGAACGCGTGATGATCAGCTTCCGCATGCCGTTCGCGGAGATCATCTACGACTTCCACGATCACCTGAAGTCGGCGACGCGCGGCTTCGGCACGCTCGACTACGAGATCGAGGACTTCGAGGAAAGCAACCTCGCCAAGGTCCGCATCCTCGTCGGCGGCGACGAGGTCGACGCGCTGTCGTTCCTCTGCCACCGCGATCAGGCCGAGAGCCGCGGCCGCAAGATCCTGAAGCAGCTGCGCAAGGACATCCCGCGCCACCAGTTCCAGGTCGCGCTGCAGGCGGCGATCGGCGGCAAGTTCATCGCGCGCGAGAACATCGCCCCGCTGCGCAAGGACGTCACGGCGAAGTGCTACGGCGGTGACATCAGCAGAAAGCGCAAGCTGCTCGAGAAGCAGAAAGAGGGCAAGAAGCGCATGCGGCAGATCGGCAACGTCGAGATCCCGCAGAAGGCGTTCTTGTCCGTCCTGCGCAGCAGCGAAGACGAGAAGTAGCACTGCAGCCCGTGGCACACCCGGCAGCGTCGAGGCTCCCCGGCACGCGCACTCGACCGTCGCAGCGAGTCAGCGATACACGACGGTGTAGAGGTTCTGCAAGGTCGACGAGTTGCTGTTGGCCGCGATCGCCGTGGTTCCGAGGACGGTACCCGTCGCGCTGTCGAGCCTGACGAACGCAGGCGTGACCGTCGAGGTGCACTGATTGCTCGCCCACCGCGCCACCCCGACCTCCGTCTCGTCCGGCGACAGGGTCGCGGCCCAGGCGTTCGACAAGACGGTCGAAGGCGACCAAGTCGTCCATTGGAAGGACAACGGGTCGTACGGGTCGAGCTCGAGCCGCCCGATCCAGCCGCAGGCGTTGAAGCCGGACACGATCGCGAACGTGCCGCTCTGCGCGACCGAGAAGCCGTGCGGCGCGCCGCCGAGCGCGATCGGGGGCGAGCTCGTCGGGCCGAGGTTGTCGATCGCCGGCGTCGCCGGGTCGTGATCGATGAACGCGCCGTTCTCGATGTCGTAGCGCGCGATCTCGCCAGGCGTCGCCCCGGGCAGCTGCAGGAGCACGAGCGCGTAGCGGTCGTCGGGTGTGATGCGGACCTGATTCGGGAGCGCGATCGTCGTCGCCTGGCTGACGGGCACGGAGACGGCGTTCACCAGGTTCTGCAAGAACGTCGGCGACGTATCGTCGGTGTCGACGATCGTGAGTGTGCCCATCAGGCCGGTGAGTCCGAGCACGGCGGCGCGTCGCCCCGACGGCGACAGGGTCCAGCGCTCGTAGATCCCGCTCGCGACCCCGACCGTATTGGTTGCGACCTGGCCGTAGCTCGGGCTGCCCGGTGCCACATCGAGCGCCGTCAGTTCACGGCTGCCGATACCGGGATTGGTCAGTGTCCAAAGCCAGTCGCGCCGCCGATCGTACGCCAGGCCATAGCACGTCCCGCCCCCGGAGAAGATCGTCGTCCAGGTTGCCGGCAAGCTCGTTGCGTCGGCCTCCCCGACCGTTCCCGCGATGCTCGACGCGACCCACAGACGACGGCCGCCATCGCCGAAGGCAGCTGCGGTGACGTTGTTGACCTGCGCCGGCGCGCCCGAATCCACGACCACCCCGGCGAAGGGATCGATCAGCTGGAACGGATCCGCGTTCGCGATCGAGCAACCGACGAAGACCAACGGCGCGTCGGTCAGGTCGACCCGCAGACCATGCGTCGCCGCGACTCCCGCAGGAGCGCCCGCGTCCGCGATCACCGCCTGCGAGTACAGGCGCACTCCCGCGAACACCGGCGACGGCGGCAACGGCAAGGCTACGGTCCCCGTGCCTTCACCCGGCTGCGAACCACCGAGCACCGTCAGGATCGAGCCGATGACCGCCGCGGGATCGATGAGGTACTCGAAGCCTGCTACCGGCAGGCTAGAAGGTGCCGAGCCGAGCACGACGAGGCCGGGCGCCCCGCCCGCACCTCCGCGAATCGTGACGCCGAACGACGAATTGCCCAACCACGGGCCGGGCGCGGAGAGCGCCGGTTCGAAGCCGCCCGCGCCACCGGTCGGGTGACCGTAGGGTTGCTGCGCCGTCAGCGGCAGCGCGAACGCGAGCGCAGGGAAGAGAACGCACGAGCGGGCGGGTCGCATGCCGTCAACATATCGGGCGCGCGCGCCGGATGGTTCCCGACACCGGTCACAATCGAATCTCGTGCGGCCCGCCGGGGCGCAGCTCGAGCGGCTGCCGCCGGATCTCCTCGTCGCCCCGCCACAGGATCAGCGTCACGGGCCGCGCGTCGGTCATCACGACGGGCGCGACCCCGGCCGCGAACTCGACCTTGCCCACGGACAGGAGCAACCCTTCGGCGCGCAGCAGGATCGTCACGTGGCCGTCGTTCGGTCCGACGAGCGAGAACGAGTCCGCGACCTCGACCGACTCGAGCACGACCCGGATCGAGGACCGCGCCGGCAGCTCGATGTCGAGGTTCTCGAGATCACTGGCGGACGCGAGCGCGAACGGCCGCGGCATCATCAGGTTGTCACCACTGAAGCGCAGCGACACGCCGGTCACCGCGACGGGCGCGAGCTCGAAGCGGCCGTCGCTGTCGGTCACTGCGCCCTCGCCGAAGCGACCGCTCGTCGCGCGCGGCGGGGCCATCGGCGAACCCGTCCACGGGTCGGGCGATCGTTCGGGACGTTGCCACGGCATCTCGCGCGCGAGGCGAACATGCACGCCGGCGAGCGGCTCGCCCTTTGCCGTGCGGATGCGGCCGGCGACGCGCCGGCGCGGTTCGCCGCCGAGCCGCAGCTCGACCGGTCCGTTGGCGTTGGCGACGACCGGCCCGACGGCAGCGGCCGTGCGCGGGTCGAGCGCGAACAGCGCGTAGTCGCGCGGCAACACCCCTGCGAGCTCGAAGTTGCCGTCCTGATCCGTGACGGTGCGCACCTCCAGCATGTTGTGGTCACCGAACTGCTCTTCCACCGAGCACTCGGAGTAGACCTCGTGACCCTGCGCATCGCGCACGACCTGACCGAAGAACGTGAGGTCGGGCGTCCACACGCGCGCGCCCGCGACGGGGTTGCCGTCGCTGTCGACGACGCGGCCGGTGAGCCGCAGCGGTGCCCGCGGTAGCTGCAGCACGACCGGGTTGTCCGCGCTCCAGCCGGGCTCGCCAGGACCGCGCCGCAACGTCGCCGTCGCGGCGCCGAGCCGCGGCACGACGACGCTCACGAACGCCGGCGGCGTCTCGGTCCGCCACAGCGCGCGGAACGTGCCGTCGCGCGCCGTCTTGCCTGCGAGCGCGCCCGCGGCGACGGAAGCATCCGGCACCGGGGTGCCGCTCGCATCGAGCACGATGCCGTAGATCGCGTCCTGCGGCGTCGGCGCACTCAGCTGCAGCAGCAGGTTGCCCGTCGAGACGGCCGGCAGTTCGACCTCGGCCCCGCCGAACGGCGAGCGCCGCGCGACGACCTTGCACCCCGGCAGCCAGCCGATGTCCGCGAACGCGAAGCGCCCGCTGCCATCCGTCTCGGTCATGCCGAGGTCGTGCGGCAGGTGCAGCGCCACGCCGTCGAGGAGCCGCGTGCGCCCGACCTCCGGCACGTCGATCACGACCTGCGCGTGGCTCACCGGCGCGCCGTCGGGGTCGATCACGGTCCCCGCGTAATCGCGCGCCGGCGCGACGAGCACGACGACGCTCTCGGGGTTGCCGCGGTCGTCGTGGCGATAGCGCCGCACCGTCGCCCAGTCGCCGCCTTCGACCGTCGTGACGTTGCCCCTCTCCTCGGGGAACGGCAGCACGAACGCACCGTCGGACGCGGTGATGACCGGCTCCGAACGCGCCTGATCGTCGCCGTCCGGATCGAAGACGACGGGCACGCCGGCGAGCCGCTTGCCCGCGAGGTCCGCGACGACGCCGCGCAGCATGCGAACCTCCGCGGGAGCCTTCGGCTCTTCGACCGCGACCGGGGTCTCGACCGCCGCGCGCTCGACCTCGCGCTGTTCCGGGAGGCGAGCCGCGCCGGTCGTCGACTCGTCCACCACGGCCGTGCGGTCGGCGTCGGGATCGAGCGCGGGATCGGCGGGATCGCTCCCGAAGACGAACGCGACGGCGGCAACGGCGAGCACGAGGCCGCTCACGACGAGGAGCTTGGCAGGCATGACGAACCAACTGGTGAAGAGGGTGAAGGTGGAGGCGGTCGCCGCCGGCTCCGCGCCGGCCGGTCCGCTGCCGACCCAGCCCGCGAGCGGCAGGGCCCACGCCCGGCGACTGCCGGACTCGGCGTCGAGGCGACGGCGCAGCTCGCGCAGCGCTTCCTGCTGCCGGTCGCGCACCGCGCGCGCCGTGATGCCGAGGGTCACCGCGACCTCGCGCGTCGACGCGCCGCGCCAGAATCGCAGGGTGACGACCGCGCGCTGCCGCGCGGGCAGCTCGCTGACGTGCGCGAGCAGCCGACGATGCAGCGCGAGATCCGCGAACGCCGCCGCGGGATCCGCCCCGTCGTCGCGCTCGCCATCGCGCAGTTCGTGCGCCGTGCGTTCGCGTTCGCGCCGCCGCTGCTCGCCGCGCACCCGCTGGCGCGCCGCGTTCTGCACGACGTTGCCGAACCAGCTGCGAACGGTTCGCGGCGCCCGACCCTGCCGACGCAGCACCGCGACGCACGCATCCTGCACGGCGTCGTCCGCGTACTCGGGATCGCGCACGAGCTGGTGCGCGAGCGCGCGCAGCGCGTCGAGCTGCTCGGTCAGCGTTCGGGTCAGAGCCGTGTCGGTCACGTGAGGAAGATGCCAGGGATCGCGGCAGCGGCAGGTGGTCGGCAAATATTTCCGACTCCCGGCGCGCCGCGCGGACGCCCTACCATGCCCGGCATGACGGCCCGCTCGCTCGTTGCGCTGTTCGCGCTCGCCATGCAATCGGTGGTTGCGCAGGCCCCGGCGCCGCCCGCGACGACGCTGTTCACGGGCGCCAGGGTCTGGACCGCGGACCCGGCCCGCCCGCTGGCCGAAGCCGTCGTCGTCACCTCTGACCGCATCGCATTCGTCGGCGACGCCAAGACGGCGGCCGAGCGCGCAGGACCGCGAGCGACGACCATCGACTGCGACGGCGGCACCCTGCTCCCCGGCTTCATCGACTCGCACGTGCACTTCCTCGGCGGCGGCGACGAGCTCCTCGCGCCGGACCTGCGCAGCGCGACGAGCGTCGAACAGCTCGGCGAACGGTTGCGCGCAGCGGCGGCAGAGTTGCCGGCCGGGAGCTGGCTCACGTCGGGGCTCTGGGATCACGAGCGCTGGCCCGACGCCCAGCTGCCGACGGCCGCGGTGCTCGATCGCTACGTGCCGGATCATCCGGTGTTCGTGCAGCGGCTCGACGGTCACATGGCGGTCGCCAACAGCTTCGCGATCCGGATCGCGCGGGTCACGAAGGCGACGCCGGATCCGCCGGGCGGGACGATCGTGCGGACGTCGGGCGGCGCGCCCGCGGGCGTGTTCAAGGACGCCGCGATGGCGCTCGTGCAGGCGCACGTGCCGGCGTGGAACGCGGAGCAACGGCGACTGCGCGCCGAGGCGGCGCTGCGCCACGCCCGCGAACTCGGCGTCACCTCGGTATGCGACATGCTCTACGGGTACTCGGAGCTGCCGACGTATCAGGAGCTGCGTCGCGAAGATCGACTGACGTGTCGAATCACGCTCTACACACCGCTGCGGGACATCGCTCGCTGGGGCGCGGTCCGCGTGCAGCGCGGCTTCGGTGACGGCTACCTGCGCGTGAACGGCGGCAAGGCGTTCGCCGACGGTTCGCTCGGCTCGACGACCGCGTGGTTCGAGGCGCCCTACGCCGACGCGCCGGACACCGCAGGGCTCGCGATGCCGGAGGTCGAGAACGGCGACCTCGCGGAGTGGCTCGCGCAGTGCGCGCACCTGCACCTGCAGCCCGCCGTGCACGCCATCGGTGACCGCGCGAACCACGCGGTCCTCGATCTCATGGCCGCGACCGAGGGCCTGCGCGCGCAACGGCCGCGGATCGAGCACGCGCAGCACCTGCTGCCCGCCGACATCCCGCGCTTCGCCGAGCTCGGCGTCATCGCGTCGATGCAGCCGTATCACGCCGCGGACGACGGCCGCTGGGCGAAGAAGCGGATCGGCGAGGACCGCGCGCGCACGACGTACGCGTTCCGCAGCCTGCTCGACGCCGGCGCCGTGCTCGCGTTCGGCAGTGACTGGCCCGTCGCGCCGCTGTCGCCGTGGCTCGGCCTCGAAGCGGCGGTCACGCGCGTGACGATCGACGGCAAGAACCCGGCGGGCTGGGTCCCCGAGCAGAAGATCACGCTGACCGAGGCTTTGACCGGGTACACGCGCGGCGGCGCGTTCGCCGGTCATTCTGAAGACCGCCTCGGGATGCTGCGCGCCGGCTACCTCGCGGACCTCGTGCTCGTCGCGGGCGACCTGTTCGACGTGCCGCCGGCAGAACTGTCCGAGACGAAGGTGCAGCTCACGATGGTCGGCGGCCGCGTCGTCTACCGCCGCTGAACGTTCGACGGCGGGCCTGCGGTCCGCTACAGAGATCACGTGACCGCTTCCATCCACGGCCGGGGACTCGCCGCGAGCTACGGCGCGCGCGAGCTGTTCTCCGGCCTCGACCTCGACGTGACACCGGGCGACGTGATCGGCCTCGTCGGTCCCAACGGCACGGGCAAGTCGACGTTGCTCCGGATCCTCGCGGGGCTGCGTGCGCCCGATCTGGGCACCGTCACCGTCGCGCCCAAGCACGCGTCGATCGGCTTCCTCGCGCAGGAGCCGGAACGGCGCGAGGGCGAGACGATCCGCGCGTTGCTCGGCCGACGGACGGGCACGGTCGCGGCCGAAGCAGCGATGAACGCGGCCGCCGACGCGATGGCCGATGGCGAGACCGGCGCCGACGACCGCTACTCCGAGGCGCTCGAACACTGGCTGCACCTCGGCGGCGCCGACTTCACGGAACGCTCCGCGAGCGTCGCGGCGGACCTCGGTCTCACGGTCGACCTCGACCGCGCGATGACGTCGTTGTCGGGCGGCCAGGCGGCCCGCGCCGGACTCGCCGCACTGCTGCTGTCACGCTACGACGCCTACCTGCTGGACGAGCCGACCAACGACCTCGACATCGACGGACTCGATCGCCTGGAGCGCTTCGTTCGTGAGCTCGACGCGCCGACGCTGGTGATCAGCCACGACCGCGAGTTCCTCGCGCGCACCGTGAACCAGGTCGTCGAGATCGACCGCAGCCTGCAGCGCGTCGTCGTCTACGGCGGCAGCTACGATGCGTATCTCGAGGAGCGTCGGACGACGCGGCGGCACGCGTCGGACGCCTACGAGGAGTTTGCGGAGAAGAAGTCGGCGCTCGAAGCGCGCGCCCGGCGGCAGCGCGCGTGGATGCAGAAGGGTGTGAAGAACGCGCGGCGGCGCGCGCCCGACGGCGACAAGATCGGTCGCGCGTTCCGCGTGGAATCGACGGAGAAGCAGGCCGCCAAGATCAAGCAGACCGAACGCATGATCGAACGGCTCGGCCAGGTCGAGGCGCCGCGCAAGGAGTGGCGGCTGCAACTCACGATCGCGAGCGCGGATCGTTCGGGCGAGGTCGTGTCGCGGCTCCGTGGCGCGGTCGCAACGCGCGGCGGCGAGGATGCGGGCAGCGCCGCGTTCACGCTCGGCCCGCTCGACCTGCAACTGAACTTCCGCGACCGCGTCGCGATCACCGGGCCGAACGGGGCCGGCAAGAGCACGCTGCTCGCGCTGCTGCTCGGTCGACTGCAGCCCGTGACCGGCACCGTGGATCTCGGCGCCGGCCTCGCGGTCGGCGAGGTCGACCAGGCCCGCGCGCTGTTCGAGGCCGATGCACCGATGCTCGAGGTGTTCGCGCAGCACCTGCCGGACTGGCCGACGTCCGAAGTGCGCACGCTGCTCGCGAAGTTCGGCATCGGCACCGCACAGATCGACCGCCCCGCGAGCTCACTGTCGCCCGGCGAACGCACCCGCACAGCCCTCGCGCTGCTGCAAGCCCGCGGCGTCAACCTGCTCGTCCTTGATGAGCCGACCAACCACCTCGACCTCGAAGCGATCGAACAGCTCGAACAGGCGATGGAGTCGTTCGAGGGCACGGTGCTGCTCGTGACCCACGACCGGCGAATGCTCGACACGGTCGCGCTGACGCGCCGCTGGCACGTCGAGGACGGCACGGTGACCGAGATCGCCGCAGAGTGAATGTGCCCCGTACGGAACCTGGTTCATGCTGCCGGCCGCGAAGCCGTCGTCTCGCAGGTAGCGCTGCGGCGGCCGGCAGCATGAACCAGGTTCCGTACGGGCCACACCGACCTCGCCGCCGATTCGCCCGTGGCGGATTTGAAGCGGGTTCGGTACCGCCATCCGTTACGGGTCGTCGATCGAGTGCTATTGGTCCGGCATGCGACTCACGACTCGTCACTCGGTCGTCACCGCCGTCGCCCTGCTGGCCGCGCTGGCGAACGGGCAGGAGGCTCCGCTGCGGATCCTCGGTGAGATCCCGGCTCACCTCGAACGCGTCGCGGATGCCGAGGGCGGCGAGGTCGTTCTCACCGTTCTCCTCCGCGGCGTGCAGCAGGCCATCGATCGCGGGGACGTGCTGCGGATTGCCGATCCCGCGACGGGCGCGCTCCTCACGACCGCGACCGTCACGCGGGATACGCGCACGGAATCCGTGGCGGTGCGCGCGCACGTGCGCGTCCGGCTCGATCGCCCCACCGCCGCTGCCCGTTTGCGCGAGATCGCCGCCGCGGCGCACCAGGCTTTTCCGGCGCGCGGCGAGACGCGCGTCGCGTTCGTCCACGAACACGGCGCTCCCGTCACGCTCGCCCTGCCCTTCGAACCGGAGAACGGCGACGATCCGCGCAACTTCGTCCGGGTCGTCGAGAAGGGCCGCGACGGCAAGGACGGCGGCGTGATGGCGGATGGACTGATCGCTCCTCACGTCGGGTTTCGAATCCGCTTCGACCGACCGGTCGACGGCGCGACACTCGACCAGGTGCAGCTGATCGTTCCGCAAGCGAAGGGCGACACGACCCACCTCGTGCCGATGCGGACTCTCGACGTCGACGGCACCATGACGACGTTCCGCTTCGAGCCGCCGCTCGGCCTCACCTTCACGCCCGCGATGCGCAAGCGGGCGCTCACCGAGGTCGGCACGACGAAACGCCCGCATTACCAGCTGCAGATCGCCGCCGGCCTGAAGTCCGCGGACGGTGCGCGCCTCCGCACCGCGCTGGAACTACCGATCACGATCGACCCGAAAGCGCCCGACAACCACGTCGGCTACCACGTGTATCGCGTCCGTTGAGCCACAGCTCAGCGCCCGAACACGTCCGTGCTCACCTGCGGCACGTGACACTGCCGACAACGCACGCGCTCGGGATGACTGCAGCGCACCTCCTCACGGGCAGCCGGGCCGTCGTGACAGGCCCCGCAGTTCTCGCGCAGCAGGATCTGGTGCGGGATGACGGGCGGCGCGTGGTCGTTGAGCCGGGCGCCCTTGCGCAGGTCCTGTGCGAAACCGACGAACGTGCTCGCGGCGAATGTCGTGTCCGTTCGGACGAAGACGTGGCACATGCGACACCGGCTCATCGCCCCCGGCTTCTGCACGCCGTCATGCGGAACGGGCGGCGCGTAGCCGACCTCCGGCACCATCATGCCGCGCTCGTGGCACGACAGGCACGCGGCCCCGAAGTCCTGGTGCGGGATCACGGGCGGCGCGCCGTCGAACAGCCGGCGCTCGGCCCGCACCTTCGCCGACGTCTTGTGGGCGCCTGGCTGACCGGGCACCGGAACCTTGCCGGCTTCGTCGTCGCCGCACGCAGCGAGCGCCGCGAGAACCACCCAAGCCATTGCGCTGACAACGGCCACGACCCGCGAGCGCCGATTCATGCCCGCTCTACCCGGACCGCACACTTCTTGTAGTCCGGTTCCTTGCTGATGCAGTCGAGCGCATCGAGCGTGAGGTCGTTGACGAGCAGCTTCTCGTCGAAGAACGGCACGAACACGGAGCCCGCAGGCGTCTTGCCGCGGCCGTCGATCCGCGCCTCGATCTCGAGCTCACCGCGCCTGGACACGAGCCGGACGCTGTCGCCGTTGTTGATCCCGAGCTGCAGCGCATCGGCGCGATTGAGCTCGACGTAGGCACTGGGCACGGCCTGATGCAGCTGCGCCACACGGCGCGTCATCGACCCCGTGTGCCAATGCTCGAGCACGCGACCGGTGCAGAGCCACAGCGGGTAGTCCTCGTCGGGCTCCTCCGCAGGCGGGTGGTACGGCCGCAGCCAGATCGCGGCCCGTTCGCCGTAGCCCTTCGCCTTGTAGAAGTGCACGCCCTTGGCCTTCTCGACGTAGGGATCGAACCCCGCCGCGTAGCGGTAGCGCGTCTCCTTGCCGTCGACGACGGGCCACATGAGACCCGGCGCCTTCTTGAGCTGCTCGTAGCTCGCGAGGTCCTTGCCAGTGCCGAGTCCGAAGCTGCGGTATTCCTCGAACATCGCCTCGTGGAACGACTCATCGGGCCACGGAAACAGGTGCCCCATGCCCATGCGCCGCGCGACCTGGATGATCTGCCAGGCGTCTTCCTTGGCCTCCCCGGGCGGCTCGACCATCTTGTTCCACTGCTGCGTGCGGCGCTCGGTGTTGCCGAACACACCCTCGCGCTCGACCCAGGCCGCCGACGGCAGCACGAGGTCGGCCACGTCCGTCGTCGGCGTCGGGTAGATGTCGCTGACGACGAGGAACTTGCCGTCGCCGGGCTGGCGCTCGATCCGGCGCAGGTTCGGGATCGTGACCCAGGGGTTGGTCACCTGCACCCACATCGCCTTCGTGTCGCCACGCGCGAACGCGCGGAACATGTCGACGGCGTGATGCCCGGGTTGCGGATTGATCGTGCCCGCCGGCAGCTTCCAGATCTCCTCGGCCTTCTGCCGATGCGCCTCCTTCATCACGACCATGTCGGCCGGGAGCCGGTTCGCCAGGGTACCGACCTCACGCACCGTGCCGCACGCGGACGGCTGCCCCGTGAGACTGAAGGGGTTGTTCCCCGGCCGGCTGATCTTGCCCGTCAACAGATGAATGTCGTTGAGCAGGTTGTTCATCCAGGTGCCGCGGGTGTGTTGATTCACGCCCATGCACCAGAGGGAGACGCTGCGTCTGGCCCGGTCGCCGTACATCTCGGCGAGCAGCTCGATCTGCGCCACGGACACCCCGGTCGTCTCGGCCACCTTGTCCGGGGTGTAGTCGTTCAAGAACTCGACGAGTTCGTCGTAGCTCGAGTCCCTCGCCTGATCCTTGAACTCGTAGCTCTCGGCCTGCTCGCCGAAGCAGCCGTAGCCGATCTCCTCGAGATCCTCGATGCCGCGCTTGAAGACGCAGTTCTCGTCGACGAACGCCCGGTCGACACCGCCGTTCTGCACGAGCAGATGCAGGATGCCGTTCGCGAGCGCGAGATCGCTGCCGGGTCGGAACTCGACGTAGACATCCGCGTAGTCACTCGTCGGAGTGCGGCGCGTCGCGATGTCGATGATGCGCACGTCCGGGTTCTGGCGCTTGTTCTCGAGCATCCGGCTGAACAGCACCGGATGCATCTCGGCCATGTTGTTGCCCCAGAGGTAGAAGTCCTGGCCGACATCGAGGTCCTCGTAGCACCCCATCGGCTCGTCACTCTGGAACTGCGTCACGAATCCCATCACGGCGCTGGCCATGCACAGGCGGGCGTTGGGGTCGATGTTGTTCGACTTCATCCCGCCCTTGACCCACTTCAGCGCCGCGTAGCCGTCGAACACCGTCCACTGGCCGCTGCCGTACATCGCCACGCCGTCCGGCCCCTTCTCCTCGAGCGCCGCCCCGAACTTCTCCGCGATCAGGTCGAGGGCCTCGTCCCAGGAGATCGGCTCGAGGACGCCGTTGCGACGCAGCATGGGTCGCGTGAGGCGGTCCTTGCCGTAGAGCATCGCGGGCAGGTGGTAGCCCTTGACGCAGAGCAGGCCTTTGTTGACGGGGCTGTTCTCGTCACCTCGAACGGCCTGGACCTTGCCGTCACGCACCCCGACCTCGACCCCGCAGCCGGTCCCACAGTAGCGACACGGCGCCTTCGCCCAATCGAGGTCACGAAGGCGGTCGGCCGGGGCCTCGCCGTGGGCCGTGCGCAGCTGCTCGGCTTCGCGGCGGTCGCGCTCGGAGAACGCGGCGACGGCGGGCGTGCACGCCAGCGCGCGCAGGAAACCGCGCCGATCCGGATGTCGTTGGTCGCTCATCTCGTCGTTCCTCGGGTCGATCACTCAGTGGTCGCGTTGCTCGACGACGTTGCCCGCGTGCTCCGGCCGCGCCAGGATCTCGTCGATGACCGCGTCGACGGCCTCGGCCTCGCCACTCTTGCCGGCAGCCTTGGCCGCGTGGGTCAACTCCCGCGCCTCGGGAATCAACTCCATGTAGAACCGCTCGGCGACCTCGTACATGCCGTGCCAGTGCGTGTAATCGGGCGCCATCATCGAGGCGCCGTGGCGCGCGCGGCGCCCCTCGTGGTGCCACAGATAGAACCACGTCCACTCGATCTTCTCGTCGAACTGCCGCTCGGTGAGCAGCTCGTTGCTCTTCAGCGCGTCGACGATCGCCTTGCCTGGCTTGGCGAACTTCTCGTTGTAGAGGTGGATCAGGTCGTCGTACTGCTTGTAGAAGCTGCCGACGTAGTCGCCGGTGTGGCAGTTCATGCAGACCTGCTGCATGCGCGTGCGCTTGTCCTGCCACGAGTCGGCGATCAGCGCCTGGCGCTTCGCCGGATCGGTCTCCTTGACGACCTTGTGGTTGGCGTCGGTATCGAGCACGAGGCTCACCGGCGGCCGGTTCGTCCAGCTGATCCGCTCACCGACGTCGTGCGTGATCACGCCGCCGTTCTTGCTGTGGCCGGACATGTGACAGGTCGCGCACGTCGGGGCCGCGGTGTAGTCCTGCCCCAGAACCCACTCGGCACCGTCGAGGTTCATGCGGTCCTTGAGGTCCCGATAAGCGACTCCGTGCTTGGACTCCTCGTAGATCTCCTTCTGCGGGTGATCCGGCCCCAGATGGCACTTGCCGCAGTTCTCGGGCTGGCGCGCGCGCCGCGGCGAGAAGTCGTGACGACTGTGACACGCAGTGCAGCTGCCGCGCGAACCATCGAGGTTGATGCGGCCGATGCCGGTGTTGGGCCAGGTGCTCGGATCGAGCATCGGCTTGCCGCTCTCGTCCTTCTTGATCTTCGCGACCGCGGCGAGGTTGGTGGGTTGCCCGGCCTCGTCGGGTCGCAGCTCGTCGAGGGTCAACGTCGAGCCGTCGGTTGCAAGCAGCGCGATCTTGCTGCCGTGACACTGCATGCAGCCGAGCACCGCACTCGCCTGGCCGTTGACCTCGCCCATGCCCGAACGGCCAGGCGTCGGTCCATGCGGGTTGAAGGCGAACCGCGCCGCGCCCTCCTTCGTGTCGTCACGTTTGCCCTCCACCTTCTCCGCGAGGAAGTTGTCGAGCGACGCCAGGATGTTGCCGCCCCGCGCGTGGTGGCTGCGGGTGAACTCATCGAACACCTGTTCGTGGCAGCGCCCACAGTCCTTGGGCGTGACGATCGCGGCGATCAGCGCGCCCTCGTGCAAGAACGCATCGGCATCGCCCTCGTTGGCCTGGTGGCACTCGACGCAGCCGACGCCCTTGTGGGCATGCGTGCTGTACATCCACTGATCGACGATGCCGGGGTTGCCCTGGCTGTGACAATCGACGCAGCGCTGACTCGAAGCGGGCACGGCAACCGGCGCATCGCGCCCGGCCGTCTCGTGCTCCTTGCGCAGCACCTCCATGCGCTGCACATAGATCAACGAGCCGAGGAACATCAGCCCGAGCACGGCGATGACGAACTGCTTGAAGCGGAGGGACATGGCGTATTTGAGGGAGGCGGTAGCGGGTGCGACAGAGCGCAACGTCGGCTCAGTGGGCGACGGCGCCCTCCCAGATGGTCAGGCCGAGGATCGCCAGCACGGCGAGGATCCCGACCCAGACGCTGAACTCGGATCCTGGCCAGCGGCGGCGCACCCAGCCGTCGATGAACGGCCAGACGAACATGAGGAAGACGATGAGGCCCATGCTGAGCACCGCAGCGGTGATCGAGAACAACTTGAGCCAGCGGAACGTCACGTAGAAGAACCACTCGGGCTTGATGACCTCGGGCGTGACGTTGGGGTTCGCGACCTCGCCCATCGTCGCCGGCAACACGGTCGCCAGCACGCTGAGCAGGATCATGAGGACCAGTCCCATGATCACTTCCGTCGCGACGTGGTCCGGGAAGAAGTTGAAGAACCGCGGCGTGTCGGGCTTCTCGTCCCCGAACCTCATCTCCGCGATGCCCTGCAGACGGATGAACGTGATGTGCACGAAGATCAGCAGGATCATCACGACGGGCAGCACGGCCGCGTGCAGCACGAAGAAGCGCGACAGCGTGTTCTTGTTGTAGCCGTCGCCGCCGAGCAGCATCTCCTTCATGAACCCGCCGATGAGCGGCACCTCGTCGGTGATCTCGGCCCCGACCTGCGCGCCCCAGAAACTCAGTTGCTCGAACACGAGGCAGTAACCCGTGAACCCGACGACCAGCGTGCACATCAGCAGGCACATGCCGATCATCCAGTTCATCTCGCGCGGCTTGCGGTACGCGCCCGTGAAGAAGACCCGCATCTGGTGCAGGATCACGCTCGCGACCATGAGCGTCGCTCCCCACCGGTGCAGGCCGCGCAGGTACCACCCGAAGGTCACATCCTCGGAGATGAAGCGCACCGACTCGTAGGCCCGGCTCGGCGTCGCCTCGTAGTAGAACGCGAGCAGGATGCCGGTCACGATCTGCACGAGGAACAGGTACGCGGGCGTGCCGCCGAGGCAGAACCACCAGTGTTTGAGATGGTTCGGGACCGGCTCGTTGGTGAGTTCCTTGAGCTGATCGCCCTGCAGCGGCAGACGCTCGCGAAACCAATCGCCGACCGCCGTCATGCCGGACGCCCCGTCCGGTCGCGCGGCGCGAGACACGGGTCATGGCCGGCGCCACGCGGGCAACGGTCGGCCGGCGGCAGCTCCTCGATCACGGCGACCCGCAGGTCACGATCGAGCTCCTCGACGGTCTCGACCGCGGCGAGGGTCTCGAGCGGGACCTCGATGAACAGCAGGCCCTGCTCGACGCGCAGCGAGTACTCGCCGAGGCTCTGCCCGGCGTCTGCAGGCGGACCGCCGGTGCCCTTGCCGTCCGCGTCGAACGCGCCGTTGTGGCACGGACAGAAGTAGCGGTTGTTCTGCGGCTCCCAGTGGACCTGACAGCCGAGATGCGGGCAGACGCTGCTCAGCGCCTTGAACGCATCGGCCGACGCCTCGGGGCTGCGCCGCGTCACGTTGACGGTCGCGCCCCCAGGGGTGCGATACCGCAGCGTCTCGCCGACGGTGAACTCCTTGACCGGCCGGACGAGCATCCAGCCACGTCGCGAACCGGCTTGCGGTTTCAGGAACTCGAACCCGAAGTAGCCGAGCGTGCCGTAGCCCGCGCCGAGGCCAGCGAGCATCCCGATGGACGCGAAGGAGAACGACAGGCGATCCGTCGTCGCTCCCGAGTCCGCTGTGTCGCCGCCAACCGGCGCGTGTGCATCGTCCGTCATGATCCGCTCCGACCCTCGAAACAGGCCTCTCAGAACAGGGCTCTCAAAACAGGGCAGACACCCCGAGGTAGAAGAACATCTGGTCCTCGCTCGGCCCGGTGGCGCTGATCCCGTCGCCGGCGAACAGGTGGCTGTAGCCGCCGTAGGCCGACAGGTGCCGGTTGAAGCGATGATCGAGCAAGAGGTCGATCTCGTGACCGAGTTCGCGATCGCCGACCTGCCCCGGCCGCGCCCGGCCGCCCCCGACCGTGTAGAAGCCATCCGCCGACTCCATGGCCCGGAACGTGTGCGCCACGAGCTGGAGCCTGGTCTGCTTCGCCAGCTGCAGCTGCGCGCCGACCTGCACCGCGAAGATGTTCTGGCGACCGAACGCATCGGCCAGACCGAGGTACGCGTGTCCCAGCGGAAACAGCTGATGGAACGTCTGCACGTGCCCACCGGGGCGCGAGTCGCCGCTGGCGGCGTCGACGCCGATGAAGAACCGCGGGTCTGCGGCCCAATCGTCCGGGCGATAGCCGAGCACGCCGGTCACCGAGTACGCGCTGACGCCGTTGCTGCCGACCTCGCCGAACTGGTACGCGCCCTCGAACTCCGCGTCGAACATGCCGCCGGCAGCCTCGGCGAGGCCGCCCCAGGTGCGCAGACCGAGGGTATGGCGACGTTCGTTGCCCGTCGTGCCGTTCACCGTGACGTTGCTCCGGGTGTTGCCGACGAGGAAGGCGTCATAGCCGCGGCCGTCATCGGCGGGCTTGCGGCTCGCGTAGATGCCGTAGAACTCCTGGTCGTCGTCGGAGTCGTTGAAGCTGCGCTTCTGCACCGGCACGAAGTAGCTCGCGAAGCCGGTCACGGACCACGGCCCGGTGCGGTAGAGCGCCGAGACTCCGTCCCAGGTCCGCAGCGTGTTGGCCCAGGGCAACGGACTGATGAAGCGCTGTGCTCCGAACAAGAACGTCTGCCGACCGACCCGCAGCCGCAGCGACCCGTCGCTGCCGGAGTCGCGACCGGCCAACTCGACGTCGGCGAAGGCCTGATAGAGCGCCGCCGTGTCGAGGTCGAGGCCCCGACGCCGTCCGGGCAGGTCGTCGCGCCCGAGGACCTGCGCGGTCTTGCCCTCGACCCAGAACCGCACGCGATCACCGACGTGCAGATCGCCGTGGGCGATCACGCGCGACAACAGGAACTCGTCCGCGTTGCCGGGCGTCGTCGCACCGAAGCCGAAGCCGTCCCAGGCCTCGAAGCGTGCATCGAAGCGGCCACCGAACGACATCCAGACGTCACCGGACTCGTTGAGCGCAAGGTGCTTCACGCGATCGAGGATCGACGCCTCGGCCCCCGGGCGGAACTCGGACCAATCCTCGTTCTGACGAACGAACTGGAACTTGGGCCGTTGGTTCGAAGGCGCGGCAGCCTGCCCTGGCAGTGAGGTGCCGAACGCGACGCTCGAGGCGATGGCGAGACCCGCGAATCCGACGATTCTCGGCAATCCGACAGCTGACGGTTGAGCAGCCACGATCGACGTTCGTTCCTCGACGACCAGACGAGAGAGGGGACCGGCACCGCCAACGTCAGCGGCACGTCATGGGGATTACGTTTCCTTGCCCGAGAGCGCAGCGGAAGTGGGCCGATCGGCGTAGGTCGACCGCAAGTTCTCCGGACCTGGGACCACGACGCACCCCGGCGGCGCGCCGCGCCGCGGATCTCGTGACCCCGGAGCCGCGTCACCGGCGGCTGACAGGATCGCGACACTCTCGGTGCCAGCTCATGCCCCCGACCGTCCCCGGCTCGACTACACTGGGGGCCTGGAACGTCCAGGAGATCTCGTCATGGCCACCGCATCCCGCTTTCCCCGAATCCGGGTCGCCACGACGGCGACCGTGCTCTTCACCGGCGCGCTCGCGCCGACCCTCCAGGCCCAGAGCACCGTTCACGCGGGCACCGCACCGAGCAGCGTGCACGTGCCGAGCGGCTGGACTCGCGGACTCGCCTACGAGCCGAACGGCACGCTCTGGTGTCTCGTCTACGAGAACGACGGCTCGGGTACGCAGGCCGGCCGCACGCTGCAGTTGCACAGCTCGACCGATGACGGCGCGACGTGGGCCCCCGTCACCGACGTGCCGACCGTCGGCGACAACCGCGGCGCGGTCGTCGCCGGACGGTCGTGCGACCGCCTGCACGTGGCGTGGAACGCGACCGACGGCGGGTCCTATCAAAACCTCTACTACCAGGCGTTCGACACCGCGGCCGGGCAGTGGATCGGCACACCCGACATCCTGCTGACCGGCACGACGCCCGACGACCAGTACTACTGCAACGACCTCGCGATCACCGATCAGGGCACGATCGGCATCGTGTTCAACACGCATCGCACGCCGCAGCTGTCGGGGTTCAGCGGCTGGTCGGGTGGGCTGCTCGTGAAGCGAACGACGGACCCGACGTTCCAGGGGCCCTACCGGTGCAACACCGACTCCTACGGGATGCTCGGCAGCGTGACCGCGGTCGGCGAGACCTTCCACACGACGTTCCGCACCAACACCGGGCTCTACGGGATCAAGTATCGCGCGTTCGACACGATCGCGGACAGTTGGGTGCAGCCGGCCGACGTGTCGATCTATGGCGGCAGCCAGAGCACGATGCGTGCGACCAACAGCAGCTGCATCACCCGCGATGCCGCGGGCAACCTCTACGTGCTCTACTCCGTCGGCTCCCCGAATCCCGCGGGCGGTGCGCTCGAGGTCGCGTTCGCGGCCGCGAGCACGGGCTACACGACCTGGGTGCGCAGCCTCGTCGAATCCGACGCGGCGCTCACCGCGGGCAACGTCACGTATCGGCACTACTCGCTCGCCGTGACCGGCAACACGGTGTTCGCCGTGTTCTCGCGCGCGAGCGAGAACCTCGAGAGCCTCTACTTCCGCGTGCTGACACCCGACCCGACGACGGGCGGCGCGACCGTGACGCCGGATCCCGTCGCCGCACCCGCCGTGCCGCTCGCGGTGACCACCGAGCCCAACACGTTCGAACGCGTCGACGGGCTGCGGAGTCAGGCCTACCACGGCGATCTCATGACGGCGTACGGCGGCCGACCGAGCAGCCAGTCCGACGGCTACGTGGCGGTGCTGCGCAGCGGCAACGGCGCGCACTCGCTGAGCTGGGGCCGCGGGTGTCAGGGCAACCTCGCGGCGCTGCCGCGCGTCCGCGCCACGTCGTTCCCGGCGATCGGCTCGACGTTCGCCTACGAGCTCATTGATGCGCCGGCGAACGCCCCCGCGATCGTGTACTTCGGCGTGGGCTGCCTGCCGACGCCGCAGGCCCTCGACCCGTTCGGCTTCCCAGGCTGCGAAGTCGGATTCACGCCGGCGGCCAACCTCTTCGTGGTCGCCGATCCGACCGGCACGGCCGCGCTGTCGCTGCCGATCCCCGGCACGCTGAGCGGCGGCTTCGAGATGCAGCTCGGCGCGCTCGTGCTCGCGCCGACGGCCAACGCCGGCGGCGCGGTGACGACCAACGCGCTGTCGGTCAGCGTGCGGTAGCTACTTCAGCTCGAACAGCAGCTCTGGCGCGGCGGCCTCGCGCACCTCGACCTCGGTCTGCAGGCCGCGCTTCCCGCGGATCTCGAACGCATTGAAGAAGTAGCGCCAGGGGATCGCGGGCACCGCGTACTCGAACTCGGGTCCGCGCGCGCGGAACCGATCGCGGTGGCTCTGCGCCAGGCCGACGAAACGCCACAAGACGTCCTCGTCGGCGACGTCGGACAGCCGCGCTTCGCCGGCCGCGAGCGGCCGCTGCGCCTTCGTTGCGAGCGCCGGTCCGAGGTAGCCGCTCTGCGTCGCCGAACAGAACACGCCGGTGCGCTCGAGTTCCGCGCCGTCCGCAGCGGCGACGCGACCACGGATCCGGAACGGCGCCGTGAGCGGCACCTCGACGCGGATCGGCGCGGCCGCGCGATCCGCCGGCCGCGGCCCGACGTCGAGCCAGCGCACGGCGAACTCGTCCCCACCGCGGACGAGCAGCCCGAGGCCGGTCACCGCGGGCGCGAGGATCACGACTTCGCCGCGCCGGTCCGTCACCCACGACGGCTGGTGCCAGCTCGGGTTGGTCTCGGGCTTCCTGCCCGCGAGGATCTCCGCTCCGAATGCGGGCGTGCCGTCGACGCGCCGCACGTGCAGTCGCACGGGCACGCGGTCACCGAACGTGTACTCCTGGCGCGCACGACCGTCCGCGACGAACACGAGCGGATGCACCGTGACATCGCCAGCGATGCGCGCCGCCAGCTCGGGCGTCAGCACCGCGTGCAGCATGACCTCGGTGTCCGTGCGCAGCGGGACGCGCCCCTCGGCGTCGGTGCGCAGCAACATGAGATCCTGGAACGTCGCACCGGACGTCTTGCCCGTTTGCCGCTTGCTGTCGGCGAACACGCGCAGCGTGAGGCCCGCCGCGGGCTTGCCGTCCGCGAACGTGAGCACCGCGCTGCCCGGACCACGCAGTGGCTCGAGGTCGCAATCCCAACGCTCTTCGACCTTGCCCGGGTAGCCCCGCGCGTGCCCCGGCGCCTCGACGCGGAAGCGATACGGGCTCTCGCCTGCCGGATGCCGGACCTCGAAGCGTCCGTTCGCATCCGTGCGACCGATCGGATGGTCGCGATGCCGCACGCGACGTAGAACTTCCGCACCCGCGATCGGCGCGCCCTCGAAACCGCTGCGCACCGTCAGTGTGACGGTCTCGGGCGGCGGCACCTCGACTGTCATCGCCGCCGCCGTGAGCCGCGCCGTGTAGAGCGGCACCCCGTCCTTGTCGAGGATCTCGATCGTCTGGCGCCCGACCGGCAGCGGCGGCCGGATGGTCCCGCCATCGGCATCGATCGCAGCCTCCTCGACCCAGACGTTCGTCGTCGTCGTCACGAACCGGCAACGGAACGGCGCCCGATCCCGCCACGCGTCCAGCCCCGTGATCGCGAACGCGCCGCTCGGTCGCGGCTCCGCGACCTCGTTGAGCTCGACCGGCCGCCCGCACACCGCCTGCCCGACGGTGCCCGTCACGCGATAGCTCGCGCCGTCCGCGGCACTCGCGACGGCCCACACGGTGTAGATCCACCCCTCGCGCCCGGCCGCCCGGAACTGCCCGCGCGCATCGGTCGTGACCACGAGCCGATCCTCGATCCCGAGGTCGTCGAACTCCCCGACCGGTCGCGCGAGCAGATGCACGGTCGCGCCCTCCCAGGCCCGCCGCTGCGCGTTCTTCACGACGCCGAACAGCGGCGCCCGCGCGGGTTCGGCCTGCGGTACCGGCAACCCGGTCACAGAGACGCCTGTCATGACGAACGCGGCAACGAACACGGTCAGCATGTCGTCATCGTAGCCAGACCGCACTCGGCTTCGTGCCAGGCTCATGGCCCGGGTGAAGCGCGCCGCCTCGCGACCGACGCTCGACGGCCGAGGAACGACCCGCCAGCGCCTCGAGGACCCGCGGGCGGCGGCGCGCGTGTTCCGCGACGCCGACGCCGAATGGGCCGAACCCGGCTGCTCGCTGTGCCTCGCGATGAACGGCGATAAGGTGCCACCTGGCGGCTATGCAGTGTCCACGTCCAACAGGAACTTCCGGGAGCGGAGGGCGAGGCTCTCGCACGTTCTCGGCCAGTCCGCTCACCGCAGCCGCCGCGTTGACCGGCCGCATCACCGATCGAAGAGACCTCATCGACTGACCATGCAACCATCGCGACGCCCCCTGAACGTCGTTCGCTCGACCATCCTCGACCAGCTGCTGGAACGCGAGACCGCGATCTCGAACTGCGAGGAGGCCAGCCGATGAACTGCGTACGCATCGCGGTGCTGGCGGGAGACGGCGTCGGCCCCGAGGTCACGTCGGCCGCCGTTCAGGTGCTCCGCGCGGCGCTGGCGCAGCACGGCCTGGAGCTGCAAACCGAGTCGGCGACGATCGGCGGCGCGGCGATTGACGCACACGGCGAACCGCTGCCAGAATCCACGCTGGCCGCTTGCCGCAACGCCGACGCCGCGCTGATGGGGGCCGTCGGCGGCCCCGCCTGGGACCATCTCGATGGCGGCGACCGCCCGGAGGCCGGCCTGCTCCGGATCCGCAGCGAGCTTGGTCTCTGGGCCAACCTCCGCCCGGTTCGGCCGCGCGAGTGCCTGTTCGACAGCTCGCCGATTCGCGCCGAACGCCTGCGCGGCACGGATATCTTGTTCGTGCGTGAGCTGACTTCGGGGATCTACTTCGGCGACAAGGTCGAGGGCGACGACCGCGCGAGCGACACGTGCAGCTACACCCGCGGTGAAGTGACCCGAGTCGTGCGGCGAGCGTTCGAACTCGCCGGCAGCCGGCGAAACCGCGTGACGTCGGTCGACAAGGCGAACGTCATGGCGACCTCACGACTGTGGCGCCACACCGCTACCGACGTCGCAGGCGAGTTCGACGGCATCCAGCTCGAGCACCTGCTCGTCGACGCGATGGCGATGCACCTCTTGCAGCGGCCGCGCGACTTCGATGTCGTCGTGACCGAGAACCTGTTCGGCGACGTGTTGACGGACGAGGCCAGCGTGCTCGCCGGCTCGCTCGGTATCCTGCCGTCGGCTTCCCTGGGCGACGGCACCTGGGGGCTCTTCGAGCCCGTCCACGGTTCGGCCCCCGACATTGCGGGGCAGAACTTCGCCAACCCGATCGGGGCGATCGAAAGCGCCGCGATGCTGGCGCGCCATTCTCTCGGCCTGCCGGCGGTCGCCGCCGCGATCGAAGCCGCAGTGGACGCCGCGCTCGCCAAAGGCCTCCGCACCGCCGACCTCACGACCGCCGACCGCGCGCCGATCGGCACCCGCGAATTCGCCGACGCCGTGGCTCTCGAGTTGGCGTGAGCGCCGCGAACCCCGTCCCGCGCGCTCGTACTCTTCCGCAAGGCGGCGATTCACCCGGGAGAATCGCCGGTTCGACGAAGCCCGCAAACGGATCGCCCGCCGGCCACCGACCGTCGCGTGATCGGTGGCGCTATGCTGCGCCGCCATGCGCAGCGCCCGAGTGAACCCGTTCTCCCTGACCCTGCTGGCCGCGACTACCGCGGCTCAGGGTCCGAGCGTGCTCACGCTGCAGACGTCCCACCACGTGATGGGTCACGGGCTGCGCATCGAGCAGGGCACTGGCCTCGTCCGATCCGAGGTGCGGCAGGGCACGTTCACGTTCGCCCCCACCGGGACGATGACGGGCGCGCTCGACGTGTGGCAGGTCGACGGCAACGGTACGACGTTCCTGCCGAGCCTGCCCGTCGGCGCCGACTACTACGTCTCACCGCGCGGCGTCCTCGAGCTCGACTGGGATCCGACGCCGGCGGTCGACCTCATCGAGCTGCAGATCGATCCGACCGCCAGCGTCCTGCACGCGGCGCGGTACGAGGTCGACTCCGAGGCGTTCAGCATGATCGCGATCGAAGCCTCGTCGGGGCAGAGCGCGGCAACGCTCACGGGGGCGTATCACGTCTACAGTCAGTTCACGCTGCAGAACGGTGCGGCGGGCTACGACACGGCCACCGACTACGGCATCTGGACCTTCGACGGCCAGGGCACGGTCATCGCGACCGCGACGTTCAACTACTGGCAGAGCACCGGGCTCGTGTCGTCGCTGCCCGCGACCGCGACGCATCCGTACACCGTCGCCCCCGACGGCGCGATCACGATCATGGGTCAGCCCGGCGCGATGTCGGCTGCCGGCGATCTGTTCTGCGTCGCGTTCACGCCTGGAGCGCAGAACGAGGTCGGGCTCACGATCGGCGTGCGGGTCGGCGCGTCCTACGGACTGAACGATGTCGACGGGTCCTACCGCATGACCTCGCACGCCCACGTGCTGAGCCCGGCCGGACCGCGCAGCCGCACGGAGGTCGGTCAGCTCGACGTCAACGTGGCGTCACAGGCGGCCGCGCTGTTCGCAGTCACCGGCCAACGGGTGGAGACGACGGTGCAGAGCACGAACTCGACACCGGCGACGTGGACGGGCACCGGGGCGCTGGCAGCCGGCGGCGTGCTCACGCTCACGGGCGGCACGACCGGGCCGATCGAGCTCGCGTTCGCCGACCACGGCCGGATCGCCGTCGGCCGCACGACCCAGAACCACAGCAGCCTCTACGTCGCGGTCCGCAACTGTCCACCCGCGACCGCGATCGGCACCGCGACCCCCGGGAGCGGCGGCATCGCGCCCGAGCTCGGCATGCGCACGTTCCCGACGCTCGGCAACGCCAACTGGCGCTTCGCGATCACGGCCGGGCTCGGCGCCGCACCCGCGGGCCTCGCGATCGGTTTCGGCGCGAGCGCGACCGGCCTCCCGATCGCGGGCGGTCTGGTGTGGGTCGACCCCGCGCTCGTCGTCGCGACCCCGTTCGTCCCGCTCGGCGGCACGGCCGGCGTGAACGGCGACGGCAGCGTCGACGTCGCGCTGCCGATTCCCGCGTCGACCGCCTACGCCGGCCTCACGCTGGTCTCCCAGGCATTCGTCCTCGACCCGGCGGCACCGGGCGGAGTCGCGATGAGCCGCGCGTTCCGGGTCCCCTTCTGCGAGTGACCGCGGCTGCCAGTGCTGTGGGTCTGAAGTTCGGATCAGAAGTCCGCGTCCGGCGCCAGCACTACCCGGCCAGAGCCTGACTACGCCTCGGTCGCGCGTTCCTGCGGGCCCGCGTCACCGCCGCGCCGCTGGTGCTTGCGGTAGACCTCGCGCAGGGTTCCGAAGTGACGGGCGTCGTCGCGAATCCCCCACGGCAGCAGCGTCACCTGATGCACCGGCGAATCGCTGTCGATCTGCCGTTCGAGGTCATCCTCGTGGTCCGCGTTGCGAACCCGGCGCGTCATGATCTCGACCGACTCGTGGTGCGCGCGGACGAGGATCCTTCGGAAGACGACCCCTTTCGACTCGTAGGCCACGACCGACTTCTCGAGCGCCGCGAACAGAAGATCCGTCTGCTGCTGATACGGCGGCATCAGGCGCAGCCCGCTCACGTAGCCGTCGAAGACCCCTGGGTCGGGATCCGTGAGCACGGACTTGGGCACGTTGCCGTCACGGTCGAAGATCAACGGCGCGTTCGGGTCGAGGCACCACAGGGACGAATACCCCACGACATGCTGCCCCTCCTTCAGGACGAAGCAGTCGCCGAGCCCGTCGCCCTTGAGCTTCCGGACCGCCTGGTCCGCCGCCGGCTCGCTCGGGGGCAGGTAGGGCTCGACGAACTGCGGCTGCTCGAACGTGTTGGTCCAACCGTCGATATAGCACTTCGCGGCGAGCAGGAAGGCCGCGCCCGCGTCGTAGTCGCGCTTCAGGCGAAGGATCAGTGCCGGCGTCTCCGCCGCCGGCCCTGGCAGCGCGCCGCGGTGAGGCTGGCGCGTCCGCACGAGCCGCCCGGCCTCCCGGTCGAACTGCCGCGCCTTGTAGTGCTCGCCCTGACGCATCACGAGCACGACGTAGGTGTTGCCCTTGGCATCGCGCTCGGTGAGTTCGTACAGGCGCAGGTACAGCTCGCCTTTCGGGTCGGACCACCGCGTGCGCTTCAACAGGCCGTTGAGCCCGGAGATGACGGTGCGGTACGACGGCGCGTTGACCGTCGGATAGAGCTCCGCGAGGTTGAAGAACGACGACCGCTGCTGCCGGATCCGATCGATGAGATCCTGCAGCTTTCCGAGTTGATCGTCTTCGTAGGAGTCTTCCGACCGGGTGACGATCGCGATCGACGAAATCGGGCGGCAGCGGCTGACCGGCAGGGGGCACGTCGGGCATGGCGGGATGGTAACGCAACCGCCGTGCCGGCCAGTCGCCACTCTGCGTCACGCGAATGCACCACGCGTTGTACAACGGCAACGCAACGAGTCGCGCCCTTGTACAATCGAGACTGCGGAACCGCATGACGAACGCGCGCGTCCAGGATGACCCCGCGATCACTGCCCCGCGACAACGTCATGCGTCTGACCCCCTCCGAACTCTCTCCCTCCGTGCTCGGGCTGTCCCGCCGCCGCGCGCGCCGCGCGGCGCGGAAAGCCCGCCGCATCATCGCGCGCACCGCGCGCGTCGTTGGCCTTCGGGAACTCGCCCGCTCCCTCGAGCGCAGCGTGCCCGGCGCGATCCTCAAGGACCTCGTGCCCGGCGGCGCGACGATCACCAAGGTCTGCATGGTGATCGCACGCCGCCTGTCGCGCCGTGACCTGCCGCTCGCGCACGACGCCGAGTTCGGTCAGCTCCTCACCGCGATCCGCCAGCTCGCGACGGCCCCGAGCGCGGTCGCCCACTTCGCGACGAGCGATGAGCTCGACCTCACGCGCGTCCTCGGCACCTACTTCTTCGGCGACGACGGCCCGGCCGAGTTCGCGCGCACCCGACGCGAGTACTACGGCGACCTCTTCGCCGGCAACCCCGACGTGTTCGCGTTGTGGACCCCGTTCGCCGCCGCCGGCGACACCGTCCCGTGCGGCAGCACGGTGGTGGTGCCCCTGATGCCCAACTCGTTCCACCGCTACGCCGAGGAGCGCACCGAGAGCCAGTTCCAGTGGAACAGCGCCGAGCTCGCCAGCCACGACCAGCTGATCGAGGCTGGCCGCAACGGCGAACTCGCGAAGTTCGGCCTCTACGTCCAGGCCGTCGGCATCGTCGAGAACCTCCGCCGCAACAAGCAGGCGACGCTCGGCATCTGCGCGCAGGCCCTGTTGCACCTGCTGCACCACCTCGACGGCGTCCCGATCCGCACGGCCGCGGACATGCCGACGATCTACGCCGAGGGCACGACGGACGCCGGCCGCGCGCTGATGCGCCGCTGGTCGCTGTTCGAAGAACGCGAGGAGTCGGTGAACGGCAACCCGCTGTTCGAGATCAACAAGCGCCTCCTGTTCGACCTGCGCGGCCCGCTCGGCGATCTCGCGCGCAGCTATTTCGGCAACCTCGGCCGGCTCGGCGACCCGGGCAGCGACGCTGCGTGATGGCGCGGGCGCCGATCAGCGCCCGTAGGACGAAACCCGGTCTTCCGCGTCGAACGTCACGCGCCGACTGACGAACCTCCGCGCCTCGTACACCCACGTGTCAGCGTCGAGGTTCGGCGTGAGGCTCGCTGGCGGGTAGCCGACCGCGAGCGTCACGGCCGTGCGCGACATCCCCGGCTCGACCTTGCCGGCCGCGATCGCTGCGCGCTCCATCTCCGACAGCTCCGCGGGCAGCTCCATCGGCGCGGTCGAGAACTGCCGGTCGACCCACTCGCCCATCGGCATGCGCGAGTGCTTCTGCACCCAATACAGATGAAAGTCGGTGCCGTCCTCGTCGCGCAGCGTGAGGTACTTCCGGTTCTGCTCGACGAGCTCGAACCGGGTCCCGGCCGGCTTGAACGTCGCGAGCTCGATGTGGTTCGTCGAATACGCGCGGTTGCTGCCGCGGTGCGCGTCGAAGTGCATGCCGACGTTGCTGTAGAGCACCGTCCCGACCGCGGGCACACCCTCGACGGGACCGCGCGCCGAACGGCAACCGGCCAGCGCGACCGACAGCCCGACCAGAGAGAGGAACATCACCCACCGAAGACTCTTCATCGCGCCGTAGCTACCGGTCCGACGCGTGCCTGGCAAGAGCGTCCCGCCGGAGTCTCGAACGACCTCAGCGCTTGCGCCCGGCGCGGATCCGCAGCTTCTGCTCCACGACCCGGCGCTTCCCGACTTCGAACGGCTTGGAAACGACCACGTATTCCAGGCCTTCGACGCGCGCGCGCAGCGCGTACTCGCCCGGCTCCACGCCGCGGTAGACGAAGCGCCCCTCCTTGTCGGTGATCGTGAACGTGCCGTCCGGCTCCTTCTCCTTCACCGTGTCGTCCCACTCGAAGAGCTCCACGCGCGCGCCGACCACCGGCTTCTTGCGCCGGTCGCGAATCGTGCCGCGGACCTCGAACGGCTCCTGCAGCCGCAGCCGCACGCCGTCGACCTCGAGCTTGCCCTTGGTCTTGAGGCGCTCGATCGTCGCCGTGCCGCGCAGGTCGCTCACGCTGACGCGGAGCGCATCGCGCGTCGGACGGAACCCGACGATCACGAACGCGCCGTCCTTGTCGGTGAACGCGCTGCCGACGGTGCCGTAGCCATCGGCCCGACTCAGCGTCACCTTCAGCCCGCCGACGTCGGTGCCCTTCGACGCCTCGACCCGGCCGGCGACGCGCGCCGTCCGCTGCAGCGAGAAGCGATACTCCTTGCCCTCGACGTAATCCAACGACACGGAGTCCGACGTCGAGCCGTCGTAGCGCTCGTTGTGATCGAGCACCCACGCGCCGCCGCTCACGCTGAACGAGATGTAGTCGTCGGTCTTGAACGCGGCCGTCGTCGAGAACGTGCCGTCCGCCCTCGTGATGCATTCGTGCGCGCCGGTCCGGAAACAGTGGATCCGGATGCGCACGCCCGGGGCCGGCCGGCCGTCGGGGTCGACGACGGTGCCACGCAACGTCGTCTTCCCGACCGGCGCGGGCGGCGCGTCGGGCGCCGGAGCGTCGGCGGCAGCGCCGCCATCCTGCGGGGGAGCGGCAATGGACTTCACCTCGAAGGCCACGGTGCCGGCCACGCCAGCGGGCACTTCGTGGTATCCGGGTTCGAACGTGATGCCGCGCGCCGGGACCTGGATCATCGACAGCTTGGCGGCCGGCGGCAGCCCCTCGATGACGCAGCGCCCGTCCTTGTCGAACGAGCCGCCGCG
The DNA here is from genome assembly GCA_965228735.1 of Planctomycetota bacterium. Lineage (GTDB taxonomy): Bacteria > Planctomycetota > UBA1135 > UBA1135 > UBA2386 > JAGQRA01. Next base: position 5,536,113 of record OZ245838.1, on the reverse strand, counting down.
CAACCGCTCGGGCACGAGCAACCCCTGATAACCCTCGCCGCGAACCGTCCACGTGCAATGCAGCTGCGCCAGCCGTTCGGCTGGCACGCCCTTGACCTCGACGACGACCTTGCGCCCCGGCCCGGCGCGCAACATCACCGTGGCCTCGGCATCCTCGCGCACGTAGAGCGCGGACTCGCCGAACGAGTACCCGGCAGCGGAAGCCCGCACGACGACCTCACCGAGCGGCACACCCGTGAGCTCGAAGTAGCCGTCCTTGTCGGCGACGACCGTGGGCGGCCGCCGCCGTGAGATCTGGTAGGCGAGATAGTCGGCGCCGGCGATCACCTCGGCGCCGCCGATCCCGTCGCCGGCCGCGTCGACGACGCGGCCACGAACGACCGCGCCCGGATACAGCCGGATGTCGACGTGCGAGGGGTAACTCGGGTCGACCGACGGCACGAGGGCCGCGGCGCTCGTCGTCATGTCCGGCGCGCTCGCGTGCACGTAGAGCGACCCCGCGGGCAGCTTCTCGACCGCGAAGACTCCGTTCGCGTCCGTCTTGCCTTCGCGCACGACCTCGTCGAAGTCGGTCTTCACGACGACTCGCGCGTTCGGAACGGGCTCCATCAGCGGGCCGTAGACGACAACGGTCGCGCTCCCGGCGGATTCGGCCGGCGCGGCGGGCTCGGCCTGCGCGACGACCGACCCGCCGGTCCAGAGCACCGCAACCAGGGCGACCAGCGCGACGAGCCACTCCTTCGACACCGTCATCCTCATCATGACGAGGATAACGGTGGACGGCCCCATCCGCTCCCGGATCGGCCCCGGGACACGGTCGCGACATCACCGTCTCGGGCCGCGGATACACTCGGCGGCCCCCAGCGACCTGCCATCGACCGCCAGCCACCAGCCACCCGCCGCCAGTCATCAGCCATGCTCCGCACGATCGCCACGTTCTCCATCTTCGCCAGCGCCGCCCTCGCGCCGATCGAACTCGCAACGGCCCAGGTGGTCACGATCCACTCGGCGTTCGACAACCCGACCTACGCCGACAACGTGAGCATGGGCGGCCCCAACCTGCTGTTCGCGATCAAGACGCAGATGCCGGTCACGGGTGTCGCGACGCGCGTCGAGATCTTCACGGGCGAACGGACCGGCCTCAACACGATCGCGCTCTGGGACCACGACGCCGCGGCGAACGCGCCCAGCACGTCGCTCGGCGACGGCAGCTGGCAGATGTGCACGCGCAACGGCTGGCAGGGCGCGCTGCTGACGACGCCCGTCGTTCTCCTGCAGGGGCAGACGTTCTGGGTCGTGTGGGGACCGCAGAACGGCGCGCAGGCTTCGGCCGCGAACATCGGCCCGGGCGCGCAGGAGTATCGCGGCAGCTTCAACGGCGGCGCGAGCTGGAACGGACCGTTCTCGTCGCGGCAATGGAAGTTCCGCATCTGGACCGGCGCGGCCGGCCACTACGAGATCTACGGCCAGGGCTGCGTCGGCTCGGCCGGCATCCCGCGGCTGTGCTGGTCGGGCATGCCGCTCACGGGCAGCTCGTTCGACCTGCACCTCAGCGACGTGCCGAGCGGCGCGCTCGCGATCCTGACGTTCGGCTTCTCGGATTCGATGTCCGGGCAACAAACCCTGCCGTTCGACCTCGGCGGCTTCGGTGCACCGGGCTGCCAGGTCCTCGCCGAACAACTCGTCAACACGTTCACGACCGTCGGCCCGAGCGGCACGGCGGTCGTGCCGGCCACGTTCCCCGCCAACCCCGGCCTCGTCGGCCTGCAGCTCGTGAATCAGTACTACTGCCTCGATCCGGCTGCGAACACGCTCGGCCTCACGGCGAGCAACGCCGGCCGGGCGGTGATCGGGGGCTGATGTCGGCTGGAGTCTCGACCAGTCCGCCTCCCCGCCCCGGCCGCCCCTTCCTTCCGGCCGTGGCGAGCCGCTAACCTGCGCGCACCGACATGGCTGCGAACTCCGGCGACAAGAAGAAGAAGGTCCCGACCATGGGGCCGATCCGCACCAACCTCGAAGCGTTCGGCGTCGCGATCCTCGCGGCCGTGCTGCTCAAGTGGTTCTGCATCGAGGCGTACCAGATCCCGACGTCGTCGATGCAGCCGACGCTCATGGGCGATCAGGCGTCGAAGGTGTTCGACCGCATCCTCGTGAACAAGCTGCTGCAGACGTTCCGCGAGCCGCAGCGCTGGGACATCACCGTCTTCAAGTACCCGCTGCAGAAGAACCAGAACTACGTCAAGCGCATCGTCGGCATGCCGGGCGACTGGCTGCACATCGCGGGCGGCAATGTCTACCAGGTCTCCGAGGCGGACGGCCAGCGCACCTACACTCCGCTGCGCAAGCCCGACGATCTGCAGGAGGATCTCTGGAAGGAGGTCTACCCGGCGCGGCGACTCGTGCGGAACGAGAGCGAAGCGCTCGGCAAGACCTGGCGCAGTTCACCCAGCAAGGCTTTCGAGGAGCAGGGCGAGGAGTTCACGACCGAACTGCGAGGCAACCGCCCCAACCTGCTGCGCTTCGTGGAGCAGGCCCAGCAGGGCCAGCTCACCGGCTTCATCGATCACGACTGGGACGGCTACCCGACCGCGGTCGCCCAGGCGATCCGCGAGAAGACCGTCGCGATGCAGCCGCCGGAGATCGTGCCCGACGGGCGATTGGCGGCGACGTTCGCGGGCGGCAACGTCGACGAGCTGGCGCTCGCGTTCCACGTCAGTCGCAAGGGGCATGAGCAGCTCACGTTCGCGCTGATCGTCACCGGCAAGCAGGGCAGGCTCGTCGTGCAGGACAAGAGCGACAAGGTGCTGCTCGAGTCCGAGGCGTTCGACGTCGCGCTCGGCGGCGACCCCGTGCGGCTCGCGTTCGCCCACGTCGACGACCGGATGATCGCGTGGGTCGACGGCAGCGAAGTGCAGCGCATCGACTGCGAGCAGTTCGACTGCCGCGAGGGCTGCGCCGCGCAGGGTTCGTTCAACGACTGGCGCTTCACGTCCGACCAGAAGGTCGTGCCGGAGATCTCGTGCAGCGGCGAGGGCATGCTCACGATCCGTGACCTCGTGCTCGAACGCGACCTGCACTACACGCGCTATCAGGCGCCCGAGCTCATCAAGGTGCCCGAGGGCCACTACTACATGATGGGCGACAACACGCTGCAGTCGATCGACTCGCGTGGCTGGACGGCGATCACGGTCGGCGTCACCGACGACGGCCGCATCGTGCCGCCGGACACCCCGGGCGCGCGCCGCGTGCGCGGCAACAAGCGCGCGATGAACCTGCAGAACCCGCCCGACCGCGACGAGACGCCGATCCCGATCCCGTCCGAGAACGCGATCGTCATGATCGACGAGTACGGCGAGATCCTGCGCCTCGAGGGGCAGGCCGCGGACGGCTGGGCCGACGGCGGCCAGGTCATCTTCCGGAGCGACGACGGCACGGAATGGCAGGCCGAGGACACGACCAACACGCGCGGCGTGTCGTTCGTGCCGCGCGCCGACATCCAGGGCCGCGCGCTCATGGTGTTCTACCCCGTCCGCCCGTTCTCCTGGCTGCTCGGCGAGAACTGGCCCGATCGCTTCGGTACGGTGCGGTGAGCGGCAAACGCAAGAACCGGGACGCTGTTGACGACGCGGACGAACTCGCGCTCGCGACGACCGGCGACGAACGCGCGCTCGCGCAGACCGCGGCGCCCGACGGCGAACAGATCCTGCGGACCGACGGCCTCGTGAAGGCGTATCGCGGTCGGCGGGTCGTCGACCACGTGAGCATCACGGTGCACGCCGGCGAGATCGTGGGCCTGCTCGGGCCGAACGGCGCGGGCAAGACGACCACGTTCCGCATGGTCGTCGGCATGGTCACGCCCGATGACGGGCGCGTCTGGCTCAACGACTCCGACGTCACGAGCCAGCCGATGTATCGCCGCGCCCGCTCGGGGCTCGGCTACCTCGCGCAGCAGGAGTCGGTGTTCCGGCGGATGTCGGCACTCGACAACGTGCGGGCAGTGCTCGAGGCCCGCGGAATGCGGCGACGCGATCGCGAAGAACGTTCCCGTGAACTGCTGCACGAGCTGCAGCTGATGCACGTCGCCGACTCCATCGCGGAGACGATGTCGGGCGGCGAGAAGCGCCGGCTCGAGATCGCGCGCGCGCTGGCGACGGACCCGTCGCTGCTGCTGCTGGACGAGCCGTTCGCCGGCGTCGACCCGATCACCGTCGAGGAGATCCAGCAGATCCTCGCGGCGCTCGCCCGCTCGGGCATCGCGATCCTGATCACGGAGCACAACGTGATCGCGACGCTGCGCATCACCCACCGCGCCTACATCATCAACCAGGGCACGGTGATCGCCGAGGGCGACTCGGCGACCGTCGTCGCGGACGAACAGGTCCGCCGGGTCTACCTCGGCAACTCGTTCGGCGAAGGCATCACCGAAGAGGAAGAGCGCGGTCTCGAGCTCGATTGACGGGCGGACCTATGGCGGCCCGGAGGCATCGTCACGCCCCGGCCCCGCGTTGATCCGACCGCCGCGGTGCGCGACATAGCGCCGCAGGCCCTCGGCCCACACCTCCTCCGGCACCTTCGCGATCAGCACGTCGAACAGATAGTTGTGGCCGCGGTGCAGCGTGGAGACGCGCAGCTTCTCGCCGTGTCGATCGCGCAGGACGAGACAGGACGAGGTGTTGGAATAGGAGACCTTCTCGAGCTCGTCCCAGCGCACCCCGCGCCGGCCGCGGAACGCCGTGCGGCCACGGATGCCGTCGCGGTCCATCCACAAGCGAACGCGCGACTCGCAGAGCGCCGCGATGCCGAGCGCGGCGAGCATCGGCACGGCGATCCAGGCGATCCGCTGCAGCTCCTCGTCCGCTTCGCCCGCGATGATCAGCCCGAGGCACAACGCAACGAACCCGAGCAGCAGCACGCCGGCACCGATCGCGAACCACCGCACGATCGGCGATGGTCCGATCTCGTAGGACTCGCCGACGAGAACGGGCGGCTGCAGTCCGCCGCGAATCATCGCGAGACACAGGGCGCCACTGATGATCGTCGTCGCGGCGATGCCGATGATGCGCGGCCAGTCCATCCCCACGATCGTGCCAGCGAGTGCCGTGGATCGGAAGTCACCTGGCCGTTCGCGAGGTCAGTCGCGTTCCTGGCAAGGAGCGATCCGCAGGAGTATCGGCGGGTACGCCGAGGACGCGCGACGCAGCCAGGGGCGCGAAGGGCCCGCGAACGGCAAGGTGACTCCCGGTACGCGGCACTACCGGTACAAGGATCGAGCCGGGCGTGCCCGGCTCGATCCCGCGGGCGTCGCCCGCTGCGGCAAAGGAAATCCGATCGGCCGGCAGCCGCTGCGCCGGCATTGGAATGCTGTTCTGCGACGCGCGGCGCGCCCCGAGCGACTCGGCGACTCCGTTCGGAGACCGCGCCGCCGGCGCCGCGTTACTGCAGCAGCTGCAGCGCCGACTGGGGCTGCTGGTTGGCCTGCGACAAGATCGAGATCGAGGCCTGCTGCAGGATGTTGTTGCGGGTCAGCTGCGCCGTCTCGTAGGCGACATCGACGTCGCGGATCCGGCTCTCGGCAGCGGACAGCGACTCCGACGTCACGCCGAGGTTGGCGATCGTCGACTGCAGTCGGTTCTGCAGCGAGCCGAACTTGCCGCGCAACGCCGACACCTGGTTGATCGCGTCGTCGATCGCGCCGATCGCGAAGCTGGTGTTGCCGCCCGAACCGACGTCCACCGTGCTCAGGCCGAGCGACGTCGTGAGCGCCGGGGTCAGCGTCACGTCGAGCGAGTCGATGCCCGCCGTCGTGTTGATGCCGACCTGGAACGTCACCGTCGACGCCGAGCCATCCAGCAGCCTGATGCCGTTGAACTCGGTCGACTGCGCGATGCGGTTCACCTCGTTGACGAGGCTGTCGAACTCTTCCTTGATCGTGTTCTTGTCCTGCGGCGAGGACGAACCGTTCGCGGATTGGATCGTGAGCTCGCGGAGCCGCACGAGGATGTTGCTCACCTCGTTGAGCGCGCCCTCACCGACCTGCACGAGCGAGATGCCGTCGTTGGCGTTGCGCGAAGCCTGCGCCAGCGAGCGAACCTGCGAACGCAGCCGTTCGGAGATCGCCAGACCGGCCGCGTCATCCGCGGCGGTCGAGATTCGGAGACCGGTAGAGAGCCGGTTGTAGTTGCGGGCCAGCCGCTGCGTCACGAGCGCTGTGTTGCGCTGCGCGTTGATCGACGCGATGTTCGTGTTGACACGAAGTCCCATTGGTCGTTTCCCTTTGCCTTCTTGGTTTCGCCGAAGAGTGACGACCGGCTTCGATCTCCGACCGTCACTCGAATGCTCGGCCCCATGGCATTGGGCTTGAGCGCGGGGCCGCGCTTTTTTGAGGCGTTCGGCAACCGCAGGTGCGGACGCGACGGGCCGTTCCGCGGGTTCTCCCGAAACGACGAAGCAGCGGCGGAGTTCCGCTGCGTGGTGACCCTGTCACCGCGGGCGCGGCGACCGCGTCGCGCTCCGGGTGTGGCGTCGGTCGCGCGAATCAAGACGCGCGAACCAGGCGCGCAGATCAGGCGCGTGCTGGCGCGCGGCCGAGGCCGATGTCGACGCCCGCGTAGAGGCGGGCATCCGCGGCGCTGACGAGGCCGTTGGACTGCAGCTCCGCGAGCGCGGCTTCCGCCGTCCGCATCCCGATGCCGCGGCAGCGCTCCATGATCGGCGCGAGCAGCGTGAGTTCACCGGTTCGCAGCGCAGCGGCGACCGCCGGCGTGCCCGCGAGAATCTCGACGACGGGCACCTGCCCCTCCGAGTCCGCGCGCGGCAGGAGGAACTGCGAGGTCACGCCGCGCAGCACCCTGGAGAGCCGCCGCATGAGTCGGGAGCGTTCGTTCGTCTCGGCCTGCAGTTCGAGCGCGGCGAGCGCGCCGACGACGGTCCCGGCCTCGATCCCGCAGAGCACGAGACAGCCCGATTCCGCCGCCGCCAGTGCCGCTTCGGTCGCATCGCGGTCGCTCAGCTCGGCGACGACGATCGTGTCGGCCCCGAGGGCGACCGCCTGGCGGATGCCGCGCGCCACGGTCTCGACGTGTGGCCCGAGCTCCTGCTGGTGCAACAGCGCGTTGCCGGCCGCGTGGACGAGTTCGATCTGATCTTCGATCGTGACGATGTGCCGACTCGGGTCGCGGTTGAGCGCGTCGACGAGCGCGGTCATCGTGGTCCAGCGCCCGGCGCCGAACTGACCCGCGACGAGCGCAAGCCCCGACCGATGGCGTACGAGGCTCTTGACCTCGGCGGGCAGGTCGAGGTCCTCGAGCCGCGGCACTGCCGTCGGCAACGGCCGCAGCGTCATGGCCCGACCGCCGGCGCACTCGGTGAAGCCGGCGCGGTAACGGCGCCCGTCGCGGCCCATGTAGAGCACCTCGACGCGGCCCGTCGCGGCCAGCGTCGCGCGATGGTCCGAGAACAGCAGGTCCCGGACGAACTCGTTGACGAGCTCGCCCGTCACCGGATCACCCGACAACGGCACGACCCGCCGCGCCGCGCGCAGGCAGGCCGGTCGTCCGGGTACGAGATGAACGGCAGCCGCATCGGCCTCGATCAGCGCCGTCAACAGGGTTTCGAGTCGTGAGTTGTCCACGCTTGCTTCACTCCGTGACGTTCTGCACGTCGCGCGTTCGTTCGAGCACCCAGGCCTTCTCCTCGGCCCGGGCAAACACGTCCTCGATTCGCACGTCGCCCTTCGCCAGCAGTTCGAGCATGTTCTTGTCGAGCGCGTGGCCGCACTCGCCGCTCTGCAGCCGCAGCAACGCCGTGACATCGGACAGCCCGCCGCGCCGCAGCGCATTGCGCACCGCGTCGTTGACGAGCAGGAGTTCGTTCGCGATCACGCTGTCCTCGCCGCTGCTGTGCGGCAGGCGTTGGCGCACGACGACCGCGCGCAACACGGCGGCGAGCGCAGAACGCACGCGCGGCAGGTCGTGCTCCGGATAGAAGTCGAGGATGCGGTGCAACGCCGCCCCGACGCTGCTGGCGCTGAGGCACGCGATGACGAGCCGTCCGCCTTCGGCAGCTCGCAGGGCCACCTCGAACGCCGCGGCGTCACCGAGGTCGGCGATGACGATCGCGTCCGGATCGTGGCGCAACGCGTGCCGCAACGCGGCGGCCCGCTCCGGCGGCGTGTCGCCGAGGCGGTGCTGCGTGCAGAGCGCCGGCGCATCGGCAAACGCGAGCGGATCGTCACCGATCACGATAACGTGCTTGCTCGCATCGTGCGCTGCGCGTTCCGTGAGGTGGACGATCGCTTCACTGCGCAGTTCGCCGCGTTCGCTCGCGACGAGCACGAGGCCACGCCCTTCGGCGACGAGGTCGCTGACGGACGCCGGCACGCCGATCGACTCACCCGCGTCCGGCGCGACCTCGAACTGCAGCCGAACGCCGACTCCGTCGAAGTGACGAAACACCCGCGCGGTGCCACGGCCGCCGTCGGCCGACTCGAACGGGCGCAGGACGGAGTTGCCAGCGGCGACCTCCTCGAGCACCTCGGGACCGACCACCTCGCGTGCGAAGTCCCAGACCTCCGGACCCGCGACCGCATCGTTCGTCAGATCGCGCCAGTCACCGCCGACCCGCACGCGCACGCGCCGGCCCTCGCTGACGACCATCTCCGAAGCCCGGCTCGCGCCCGCGGCCCCGAGCAGGGACGAACTCATCGTGTCGCTTGCCGCGACCTTGGCGGCGGCGGCCACCGCCCGCTCCTTCTGCAGGGCGAGCAGACGACCGACCGTTGCCTGGTCGACGAAGCCCTGCTCCACCAGCACCTGGCCGATGGGCCGGACCGAGCCGGTCAGGGCCTGGATCGAGAGGCACCGTTCGAGGTCCTCCTCCGTGATCAATCCACTCTCGAGCAGGAGTGCTCCGAGCCGGGTATCTTCCATTGCCGTTCCTCGCGCGGGGTCGCCCCCTTCCCCTCAGCATCGGATGAACCCGACCATCAGCTTGATGGGAATCGCCCGTTCCGGCGCCCGGTGTTCGCAGGCAACCGTGCAGAACCCGCTGTCACCGCAGACGTTCGAGCGCCTCGCCGGCCAAGGCCGCCGCCAATGGGCGCGGGGCATATCGACACTGCGCCGCAACCTGCTGCCAGCGCAGCCGCGCCCGGTCGCGATCGCCGGCCGCCTCGGACCAAAAGGCGGCCGCGAGGTTGCCCAGCATCGGGTCCCCGAGATCGAGGAAACGCCGCGCCTCGCCCACCGGCACGATGCTCGGAACAGCCCCCCCGCCGAGCCGCGCGACCGCCGCCTCGAACGCCGGCCGATCCGCGAGCGCGACCGCCGCGAGCAGCCCGGCCCACTGCGCCCGAGCGTCCGCGGCCGGGGCCATGGCGCCCAGGTCCCGGGCGACCTCGAGCATCCGCACGCGGGAGCCCTTCGGCTCGTCCGGCCGCGACGGATACGGCCCCTCGAGATCGCCGTCCGCGAGCTCGCGGATCGCGGTCTCGAGGTCCACTGCGGCGAAACGCAACACCGCCGAGTAGACGAGAACGCCGCCGACCAGCAGCAAGAACGCGAGCAGCGGCCGGCTCAGCCACCGTTCGTTCGAACTCGCGTCGGGCGTAGCTACGGGGTCGGTCGACGGTTCGGACATCGCGGAGCCGGACTGTCGACCACCGAGCCCGCCGGAGCAACGGTACTGATGTCATGCGTGTGGATTTCCCGGCTGCCACAGCGCCCCACCCACGGCCAGCCGCCAGCTTCCGCGTGCTGGGGTCCGCCCGGACGAACGACCGCGCGGGATCGCTTCCTGGGCAACGGGTTACGCACGTCGGGCCACACGCAAGCCATCAGTAGGCTCGAGGGGGACGGGCAGATGTCCGAGACGGCCGTCATAGGACTTCCCGAAGCGCAGATCCGTGTTACAATGGCCGTTTCGGCCAGCTGAACGCGATCGGGCCTCCACCGACCCGCCCAAGCTCCGACTGCCAGCCGACGCTTGCCTCTCAAGCTCTTGCCGGACCCACACAAGCTCATTCCGGGCAGCGGGTTCGGGAAGCACCTCGGTACACGCGGGTTCCGGACCCGACCGCGGCAGGACGGCGCGGCGGTGTCTGACGGAAGCCAGTGCAGCGCAGCGGCCAGACCGGATCCGGGCCCGCCCGGCCCAATGAGACCCCTGATTCCGAGGCGCTGACCCGATGGCATCCAAAGCCCCGACCAAACCCAAGAAGAAGACCAAGGCCGCGGCCTCCAAGGCCACCAAGAAGGCCAAGAAGAAGACGACGAAGCGCGCCGCGAGCAGCTCGACGACTCGCAAGGGTCCGCCTGCGAAGAAGGCCGGCAGCCGTTCTGGCAAGGCCAGCCGGCCGGCAGCCGCGAAGTCGACCAAGAAGGCCCCGCCGCTGGTCATCCCCCGCGCCCTCGTCAACGTCGACGATGACGACGAATTGATGGCACACGGCGGCGGCGGCGGCGGTTTCGGCCGCTGCGGTGGGCGACTGCTGTCGAGCGCGATCGAGCAGAACATCTGCCATCGTCTGGGCATGGCCGGAATCGTCCACAGCCATTCACCGCGCCACTACGAGGTCAGGTTCGAGGAAGGCGGCCGGGTCGCGGCCTACGCTCCGCAGATCGTCCTGCGCGGTCGCGGCCGCGAGGGCAAGAGCGTCGTGATCGAGGGCGTCGAGGATCCGAAGTCGCCGATCCTGAAGAAGATCACCGCGTTCCGCGGGCAATACGGTCAGGAGTTCTATGTGATCGTGGTCGCGAGTGACGACGTGCTCGATGAGGTGCCGCTCTCGTGCTTCGACGAGAGCTGTTCGACGACGAATGTGAACACGCTGATCTCCAGGCTCGCAGAGTAGGGCTTGGTGGATTTGGAGGTGGGGCGAGGGAGAGGGGCCGGACGGTCGTACCCGGCTTGGCGTACGGGCTCTGCGAGCAGCATTTTCCGCTAGGCGCGGAGCCGGCTGGAACACCGGACGGCGAGGCTCGCCGACGGCGTGCGGAGACTGTCATGGGCAGGGTTCGGGGGGTGGGGCGAGGGAGAGGGGCCGGACGGTCGTACCCGGCTTGGCGTACGGGCTCTGCGAGCAGCATTTTCCGCTAGGCGCGGAGCCGGCTGGAACACCGGACGGCGAGGCTCGCCGACGGCGTACGGAGACTGTCATGGGCAGGGTTCGGGGGGTCGGGCGAGGGAGAGGGGCCGGACGGTCGTACCCGGCTTGGCGTACGGGCTCTGCGAGCAGCATTTTCCGCTAGGCGCGGGGCCGGGAGATTCCGCGGTCCGGTCTTCTGCGCTTTGGGTCCTGGTCTCGGGGTCTCGGAGTCGGTATCGTGCCTGCCCCCATTTTCGCTGATAGACCGCAACCAGGCCTTAGAAGTTGACGCAAGATCTCGTCCACCTCGCGCGTTCCTCCCAAATCGACGCCCTGGAGACCGAGTGGGCAGCCGCGGCGGAATCGCCGCAAGCCGAGCAGGTGGATGCCTACGCGGCGGTGATCGACCTGCTGTGTGATCGCGACCAAACGAGCAAGGCGCTGAACCTCGGCAGCACGATGATCGAGGCGCTGAGTGCGAGCGGTCACGAGCGGGCGGCGATGGAACTGGGCTTCTGCATGGTGCGGCGCAACGCGCACTACGACGCGCTGACGACGCAGATCGCCGAGTTCGTCGAGAAGATCTACGGCAGCGAGGACTACTACGAGACGCTGAAGAAGCGCGCCGGACTGACGAATGGTTCGGACGCGGCAGCGATCTGTGAGTTCGATCGGCTGCGGCGCTACACGAAGGGCTACGTCGTCTACCACGGCGCCGGTTGGGGCGAAGGCGTGATCGACGACTTCGACGTGGCGACGGAGGAGGCCACGGTCAAGTTCGCGACCGGCCGGCGCTCGCCGTTCCCGCTCGACACGCTGCTCTCGAGCTTCAAGCCGCTCGAGGCGACCGACCTGCGCGCGATGAAGCTGCTGCAGATGGAGCAGCTGCAGGACGAGGCGAAGAACGACCCGAGCATGCTCGTGCGGCGCGCCGCGTCGCTCTACCGCGGCGAGATCACGAGCACACAGGTCAAGAAGGAGCTCGCGGGCTCGGTCATCCCGGAGAAGTCGTGGGCGAGCTACTGGAAGCGCGCCCGCGCCGCGGCGACCAAGGACCCGTGGCTCAAGGTCGAGGGCTCGCGCACGCGGCCGACGTTCATCCTGCGCAAGAAGCCCGTCGGCCTGCTCGAGGAAGCGACCGCCGCGCTGCACCACGAGAACGACCTCGGCCAGCGCATCGGCGTCCTGCGCGACTACCTCGCGCGCGGCCAGGACGACGAGGTGCGCACGCAGATCCTCGACCTCACGACGACGGTCGTCGAGCAGGCGATCGCGGAGAAGCAGGCATCACACGCGCACATCCTCGACGGCATCCTGTTCCTCGAAGAACACGAGCGCTCGGCGTCCGTTCCGGCGGCGCAGGAAGTGAAGGAGCTCCTCGTGAAGGAGGACGGGACGCTCGATCACCCGGCGCTCGACCGCCTCGCGACGCAGGAGTCGCGCGAGCACGCGGTCGCGCTGCTGCCGACCGCGCTCGGCGAGAACTGGGCCGAGCAGTGCGCCGTCAAGTGGACGCGTTGGCCCAACTCCGTGATGGAGTGCGTCGTCGACCAGATCGCCGCGGCCAAGAAGGCCGATCTGCTGCTGCCGACCTGGGACAAGATCGCGCCCTACCCGCGGCGCCATCCCGTCGCGATCTACCTGCTCGGCAAGCTCTACGCCGAGGGGCTGTTCGACGGCCACGAGCGCAAGCCGCACCCGGTCGCGATGGGCCGCGTGCTGCTGCACCTCGGCCGCATCCTCAACGAGGACCGCAAGAAGAACGCGCTCCACGGCCGCCTGCTCAACCGCCTGACGAGCTTGCTCGCCGGCAAGCGCGGGCTGATCTACACCGCGCTCGAGGGCATCAGCCGCGAGGACGTCCTGCAGTACCACGGCATCATCCGCCGCGCGGGCGAGGACTTCCCGCAGGAGCTGTCGGACCTCGTGGACCGCGAGATCCTCAAGACCTACCCGGATATCCTGGCCGAGCCAGAGATCCCGTACTGGGAGAAGTACGAGGTCCTCACCACGCAGGAAGGACTCACCCGGATCAAGGCGGAGTACAGCGTGCTCGTCGACGAGAAGATCCCGGCGAACAGCAAGGCGATCGGCGCGGCGGCGTCGCTCGGCGATCTCAGCGAGAACAGCGAGTGGGAAGCCGCGATGGAGGAGCAGCGCAATCTCACGTCGCGGGCGCAGGAGATGGATCAGATGATCCGCGGCGCCAAGCTCATCGAGGACCAGGAAGTGCCGGACGACATCGCCGCGCCGGGCACGAAGGTCACGATCGTCAACGGCGAAGGCGAGCAGAACACCTACCGCATCCTCGGGCCGTGGGACGGCTCGGACGACAGCACGATCAACTACAAGGCGCCGGCCGCGCAGGAACTGCTCGGCAAGGCCGTCGGCGAGACCGCCAACGTCCCAACGCCGGCCGGCCCGATGCAGGTCACCATCCAGAGCATCGAGAAGATCATCTGAGCCCGGGCCCGGCGTACGGTACCCGGTTCGATCTGCCGATGGACCGCCGCGAGTTTCGCCTCGAGATCGACGCCGGCCACCACGTCGTGGGCGACCATGAGCCGGCGTCCGAGAACGCACCGACCGCGCCCGGCTACCTGTTCCTGCACGGGCTCGGCTCCGACCGCGCGGGCCAGAAGAGCGATTCGCTGTGGGCCCACGCCCGTGCCCGCGGCCGCGCGTTCACGCGCTTCGACCTGCGCGGTCACGGCGGTTCGAGCGGCACGATCGGCGTGGTCACGATCGGCGAACTCATCGCGGACACGATCGCGGTGCTCGAACGGTTCGGCCCCGCGATCGTCGTCGGCTCGAGCCTCGGCGGCATGGTGAGCGCGTTCGTCACTGCACGACGGCCGGATCTCGTGCGCGGGCTCGCCCTGATCGCGCCCGCGCTCGGGTTCGTGCACCGGCTCGAACGCAGCGTCGACCACGACGGTATGATGCGGACCGGTGACGGCCGCAGTTTTCCGCTGGCACGACGCGTGCTCGACGACGCGCGAACGCTCGACGAACGCGCGCTCCCGCATCGCATCACCGTCCCGGTCCTCATCGCCCACGGCACGAACGACGACATCGTGCCGGTGAGCCGCAGCCGCCGGTTCTTTGCCGCGATCGAGAACGAACGCAAGGCGTTGTGGATCGTCGACGGCGGCGATCATGCGCTCACCGATCACACCAACGAGATCTGGACCCGGCTCGACCAACTGCTGGAGGCCCGACCGTGACGACCACCCCGAACGAACTCGCCGACCTGCAGACGCCCGCGCTGCTGATCCACCTCGACCGCGTCCGGCACAACCTCGCGACGATGCACTCGTGGCTCAAGGGCGACATCGACCGCTGGCGGCCGCACGTCAAGACGAGCAAGGTGCCGGCGGTCCTCGCACAGCTGGTGGAGGTCGGCGTGCGGCGCTTCAAGTGCGCGACGACGCGTGAGGCCGAAGTGCTGCTGCAGGTGGCGAACGCGCACGAGGGCGCGGCGCGGGATGGCATCGACCTGCTGTTCGCCATGGCGCAGCACGGCCCGAGCCGCGCGCGCGTCGCCGCGCTCGCCGACCGCTGGCCGCAGCACCGCCTGTCGATGCTCAGCGAGGACCCCGAACACGCCAACGCCTGCGCCGAACTCGGCCTCGGCGTGTTCCTCGATCTCGACCCGGGCTATCACCGCACCGGCATCCCGCTGCCCGAGACGGATCGCGTTCGTGCCGTCGCGACGGCAGCCGGCGACGCGTTGCGCGGATTGCACTGCTACGACGGCCACCTGCACGTCGACGATCCGGCCGACCGCCGCGCTGCGGCCCACGCCGTGTATGCGAACTTCACCGCGCTCGCGTCGCAGCTCGGCATCACCGGCGAGCTCATCACGAGCGGGACGCCGACGTTCCCCGATGCGTTGTTCTACGACGGCTTCGCGGGCCTGCATCACACCGTCAGCCCGGGCACGGTCGTCTACTGGGACGCGCGCAGCGACGAACTCGGCATCGAGGGCTTCGCGTTCGCCGTGGAGGTGCTCGGCCGGGTCGTGTCACGCCCGACGAACGACCGCTTCACCGTCGACGCCGGCAGCAAGGCGCTCGACGCGGCCGCCGGCTCGCCCTGCGCCGTGCTCGTGACGCCGGCCATCGAGGCAACCGCGCAGACGCCGAGCGAGGAGCACCTGCCGTTCGTCATGGACCGCGGCGACGCGCCGCCCGTCGGCACGCTCGTTCGGCTCGTGCCGCGCCACGTCTGCCCGACCGTCAACCTGGCCGACGAGGCGGTGCTCGTCGACAACGGTCGGATCGTCGACATCGTGCCCGTTGCAGCGCGCGGCCACGAGACCAACACGCCCGCGAGTCCCACCCCGATTGCGCCCGGCAGCGCCGACTAGGAAACTCGCATGATGCTGCCGGTTCCCCCAGCGCTGCGCCGCGTCGCCGACGAGGTCGACGGCTGGCTCGAACTCAAGTGCCCCGAACGGGCGCTCGAGCGCATCGATCCGCTGCTGCGGGTCGACGCCGCCCGGCCGGCCGGGCTCGCGATGCGCATCCGCGCCAATACCGCGCTCGGTCGCCATACGGATGCGCTGAACGACATCGCAGCGCTGCGTGGTGAACCCGAGCTCGACGACTGGCTCGACCTCTGCGAAGCGTGGTGCAAGAAGCGCACCACCGACCTGCCCGGCGCGATCCGCTGCATGGAGCGACTCGTCGAACGGAATCCGCGTTCGGACATCGGGCACTACAACCTGGGCTGCTACCTCGCGCTCGCGGGCCAGCGCGACCGCGCCATCGACGAGGTCACGATCGCGTGCGGCATCTCCGAGGACCTGCGCGATCACGCCCGCGAAGAACCCGACCTCGACACGCTGCGCAACGACCCGCGCTTCCGCGACCTCATGCGCAAGGACCCCGGCGGCCTGTAGCGCGTCGCAACAGCTGCCGCAGAACCGCCCGTGCCATCGCGGGCGAGACAACGGCGCTCACGGAACGGTCCGGTCTGGCCGAAGAGAATCCCGTAGAGGTTCCGACGCCGTGCCAGCAGCAGCCAACGCAGTCCATCGTTCCGTCGACGCCGCGGCAGCGCGCATCGCGATCCAACAGAACATCGCGGACGTCGTGACCGTCCCCGACTCGGCGCTCGAACCGCTGCTCTGCGCGCTCGTCGCCGGCGGGCATGCGCTCGTCGAGGGCGTTCCGGGCACCGGCAAGACGATGCTCGCCCGCGCGCTCGCGGAGTCGGTGCACGGCACCTTCCGCCGCATCCAGTTCACCAACGATCTGATGCCGAGCGACGTCGTCGGGACCGCCGTCTGGCGGCCGGACCAAGGCCGATTCTCGTTCGTGAAGGGCCCGCTGTTCGCCAACCTCGTGCTCGCCGACGAGATCAACCGCACGAGTCCGCGCACGCTGTCGTGCCTGCTCGAGGCGATGGAGAACGGCCGCGTCTCGATCGAGGGCCGAACCGTCGAGCTCGGTCAGCCGTTCTCGGTGATCGCGACGCGCAATCCGATCGAGTTCCACGGCACCTACCCGCTGCCCGAGGCCGCGCTCGACCGCTTCCTCGTGTGCGTCGAGCTCGGTTATCCGGCACCCGCCGACGAACGTGCGCTCTACAGCGGCCGCGACTCCGAGACCGCGCTGCAGAACTGCCAGCCCGTGATCGAGGCCGAAGACCTCATCGCGTTGCGTGCGGCTGCCGCAGCCGTCAAGGTCGACGAGAAGCTCGCGGGCTACGTCTACGACGTCGTATGTGCGACGCGAGAACACTGCGACATCGCGCTCGGCGCGAGTCCGCGTGCGGCGCTGTCGTGGCTCGCCGCGGCCAAGGCCCGTGCGTTGCTCGACGGCCGCGACTACCTCGTGCCCGACGACCTCAAGGCGCTCGCGCTGGCAACGCTAGCCCACCGCGTGTTCTTGCGTGGCGGCAACGACAGCGGCGGAGCGCAGGCCGTGCACGGCACGCTGCAGGAGATCCTCGACGCGGTCCACGTGCCGCTCTGAGCGGATGCGAAGCGCCGCAGCAGCCTCGGGCGCGAGCTCCGCGTCCACGCGATCGCGCCCGCGAGTGCGACCGACCGAGCTCGGCCTCAAGGGCCTGCTCCTGCTCGGTGCGCTCGTCATCGCGTTCCTAGCCGCGTCGTACAGCAACCTCTTCTTCCTGATCATCGCGTTCTGCGCGGTGCTCGGGCTCACCGGCCTCGTGTGGTCCGCCCGCAACACCACCGGTGTCACGTTGCGGCTCACCGATGTGCCCGCCGCCCCCGCCGGCGCAGACCGCCCGGTCGTGCTCGCCATCACGAGCCGGCGCGCGGCGTTCGACCTGACGGTGACGCTCGAGTTCGACGACTCGGACAAGCGATCGCCGCCGATCGAACTGACACACATCGCGCTCGCCAAAGGCGAACGCCCACTCGAGTGCGTGCTGCCACGGCAAGAGCGCGGACTGCGCCGCATCGCACTGGTGCACTGCAGTTCGCGGTACCCGTTCGGGCTGTTCCGCGTCACGCGCTCATTCACGCCGGACACCGAGACGGAGCTCGTCACCTACCCGAGCACGAACGGCGACGCCCGGGGCCCGCGGTTCGGGCGCGGCGCACTGGCCGGCGACGACGGCACCTACCGCGGCGGTCGCAGCGCCGCGATCGCCGGCCTGCGGCCGTTCCGCCCGGGTGACGGCCTCGGCGACATGCACTGGAAGGCGTCGGCCCGCCGCGGCGAACCCGTGGTGAAGGAACGCGAACCCGGCGGCCAGGACATCGAGGAGCAGATCCTCGTCGACCGTCGCTGCAGCGACCCTGCCGAGTTCGAACTCCGGCTCGCGGACGCCACGGCCGCCGTGTTCCGGGCGCACGAGTCCGAGCGGCCGCTGCGACTCGTGAGCCAGGGCTTCGAAGCCGCGGTCGAGGGCGGCCGGGACCTGACACCCGTCCTGCGCTGGCTCGCCGGCGCGACGCCCGCGCAGGCCGACGCCGGCCCGCCGCGCGCGGGCCATCGCAACCGGGACGCGAGCGAGGAGCCGATCGGTGTCTGACCGCCTCCATCCAGCGCTCGTCACCCTGACGCTGCTCGACCTCGCGTTCGTCGCCGTCACGGACACGGTATCGATGCTCGCGCTGCTGCCGCTGCTCGTGCTGGCGCTCGTGTCACCGTGGCTGCGCCAGCTGCAGAGCCGCGTCACCTATCGCACGTGCTGGAACGTCGGCGTGCTCGTCGTCTTCGCCATGCTCGTGCAGCACGCCTCGACGACGGGTCTGCTGCACATGCTCGAGGACGGCATGCTGCTCGCGGTGCTGTGCCAGGTGCACCTGCTCAACAACGTCGGCCGCCTGCAGCGCCCCGACCTGGTGTTCTTCAACTCGTTCCTCATCGCGTTCGTGACGAGCTTCTTCGCCGCGACGATCACGTGGTCCGTGTTGTTCGTCGCGCACGCGGTCGTGTTCGTGCCGGCACTCCAGCTCAACGTGCTCGCACGCCGCGAAGGTGCGCTGTCGTGGCCGCTCACGCGCCGCGTCATCCGCGACAGCCTGCCGCGAACCGCGATCATCGGCGCGGTCACCGTCGTGGTGTTCGTGTTCTGCCCGCGCGACTTCGAGCACGAGGGGTGGCTCGGCGACGCGCTCGCGCGGCACGCGGGTCTCGACACCGGCATCGCCGACATCATCGACCTCGACGACGACCGCGCCGTCGAACTCGATGACCGCATCGTGATGCGCATCGAGTCATTCGACGGCGAGATCGCCGACGTCCCGAGTCACTGGCGGGCGATCGCGTTCTCCTACTTCGACGGCCAGAACTGGCTGCCGCAGGAGGCGTCGCGGCTCGGCACGCGCTTCGCGACGGACCCGACGTGGGACCGCGACGCCGCCGGCACGTGGCACAACGGGGTCCGACCGACCGAGCGCGCGCTGCGCGTCGAGCTGCCGAACGCGAGCATGGAGCAGCTGCCGCTGCCGCTCTCGGCGTGCGAGATGACGCCGATCGACACGCACGGCATCCTCGTCGATCCGAAGTCCTACGGCGGCTTCGCGTTCTTCCGCCTCGCGGACGCGCCCGCGGAGCCGCTCGTCTACACCGTTCGCGGCAGCGGCGACGCGCGCAGCTTCACGGTGCCCGAACGCATCTCGCGACTGTTCGTCGAGCTGCCGCGCCGGCCGGTCACGCGGACCGCGAAGCACCTGCTCGAGCAAGCAACGGCCGATCTGCCCGAGGAGATGCCGACCGCCGGTCGCCTCGCCCACTGCGCATCGTGGTTGCGCGCCCAACGCCGCTACGCGCTGCCGGGCGGACCGGGGTTCGCGGGCTCGATCGACGCGTTCGCCATCGGCAGCGGCGCGGGCCACTGCGAGTACTTCGCCACCGTGCTCGCGCTCATGCTGCGGCACGCGGGTGTGCCGTGTCGGCTCGTCGGCGGTTTCCTCGCGCAGGAGCGGGCCGACGACGGCGCCGTCATCGTTCGTGCGCGCCACGCCCACGCGTGGGTCGAAGCGCTGTTGCCCGACGGTTCGTGGCTGACGCTCGACGCGACGCCGGCGAGCGCCGGTCCGGACGGCGGTGACACCCAGTCGGGCTGGTGGCACGATACGAAGCGCTTCATGGAAAGCGCGTGGGCCGCGATCGTCGGCTTCGACGACGACGGGCGCGCGCGCCTGCTCACGACGTTGGGCGCGCTGCCGGGCGCCATCGCGCGGCTCGCCGGGCGGCACCCGTTCGCGACGCTCGGGCTGCTGGGCCTCCCCATCGCGCTGCTCTACGCCCGCTGGCGAAGGCGCCGGCCGCCGGCCACCGTCGCCGCGCTCGTCGGCGCCGCCCGCGCACTCGGCCTCGCGCTGCGCCCCGGCGAGACCCCGCGCGAACTGCTGGCACGGGCGCGCGGCGAGGCGGCGAAGCCGACGCAGCTCGCCGCCCTCGCGACCGCCGTCGAGCACCACGAACGACTGCGGTACGGCGGCTCGACCGCTACCAGGTGACGGGCCCGAACCGCGAGGGCCACCGAACGGGGTGATCAGCGGCCCTCGGCGCCGTTCCCCGCCACCCGATCCGCTTCGGCATCGCGACCGAGCTGGCGCAGCATCGCGACGAGGCGACGACGTTGGATCCGCGCTTCCCCGGCACGGCCGTTCTCCTCGGAGAGCGTCAGGGCTTCGCCGAGCAACGTCGCCGCCGCTTCGTCGCGGCCCAGCCCCTGCTGCATGTACGCGAGGTTGGTGAGCGTCACGGAGAGCACGAAGTGCGTGCGCGGCAGTTCGGCCCGCGCGAGTGCGAGCGCGCGCCCGGTGACATCCGCAGCCTGCTCGCGATCGCCGCGCTGCCACAGCAGGCCCGCGAGGTTGTTCATGCAGCCGATCAGACCGTCCGGCGGATGCGCGGGCAGCGTCCGATAGCGGTCCATCGCCGCGCGCAGCAGCTCCTCGGCCGCGATCGGTTCATCGAGCGCGACCCGCACGGCCCCGAGCCGCTGCATGGCCTCGGTGACGAACAGGTGCCGCTCTCCGAGTCGCGTGCGCAGGTCGTCGATCGCGGGAACCAACAGGTCCGCGGCCTCGGCATCGCGCTTCAGTTCGTGGAGGAGCCAGGCCAGGTCGCTCGCGGTCGACGCGACCAGTGGATGACCGGGACCGAAGAGCTCGCGCCGCCGCTCATGGCAATCGCGCATCGCGACCTCGGCGGCGACGTGGTCACCGCGGCGAGCCAGCAGCATCGCTTCGTGCTGTCGGGCGACGAGCTCGTCGCCGATGCTGCCCCCGGCCGCGGCGAAGTGCGCCTGCGCCGCCCGCAAGTGCTCGAGCGCGACGTCGACTTGACCGATGGCGCCGAACAGGCTCGCGAGGAGCAGCTCGCCGTTCGGCCGCTGAGCGGGATCCCCGGTCACCTCGAAGAGCGCCGCAGCCCGCTCGCCCGCCGCCATCGCCGCCTCGATGTCACCGCTGCGCAGCAACGCTTCGGCCCGCAGTGCTTCGAACTCGGCCCGGGGCCCCGGCGCGGCACGGTTTCCGAGTGCCGCCAGTCCGGCCACCGCGGTCGCGACGGCAGCCGCCGCCTCGTTGCGGCCGTACTGGATGCGACCGAGCTCGAGCAGCGCTGCCGGCAACGGCGAGTCCGTACCTTCGATACCGCGCGCCAGCTCGGTCGCGCGCTCGGCGTGAGCGAGCCCCCGATCGAAGACGCCGGCCGCGCGCTGCAGCCGCGCCATCGACAGCCGGATGCGAAACTCGACCGCCGGCTCGTCGGGCAGCAAACCCGGCAACGCGCGCTCGAAATCGGCGAACAGCTCGCGCACCGGGTAGTCCGCGCTGCCGAACCGCGAGAGATCGGCCGCGAGCCAGACCTCGTCCAGCACGTCGAGAGCGCGGCGTGCGCTCTGCTCCGCCGTGCGCGCAGCGAGGTAGCCTCGCGTCGCGACGACGGCAGCCGTCAACGAGGTCAGCACGATCACCGTGACCGCGAACACCGCGACCCGGTGCCGCTGGACGAACTTGCGCAGGACGTAGCCAGGACGGCCCTCGCGCGCGTGGATCGGGCGGTGCTGCAGGTAACGCTGGACGTCCTCACAGAGCGCGTTGGCCGTCGGGTAGCGGGCCTCCGGGTCCTTCTCCAGCGCCTGCCCGACGATCTCGTCGAGCTCGCCGGTAACGCCCGGCATGGCGGTCCTCACCCGACTCGGCGGCGCCGGCTCGTGTTCGCGCACCCGCCGCAAGATCTCGGTGGCAGGCTCGTCGGCGGACGAGCGAACGAACGGGCGCGCTCGAGCGACGAGTTCGTAGAGCAGCACCCCGAGGGCGTGGACATCGGTCCGCACGTCGACGGCGTCGTCGTCTTCGGCGGCCTGCTCCGGACTCATGTACTCGGGTGTTCCGGCCACTCCCGGCCGGCCGATCCGACCGTCCAGCGAACCCGAGATGCCGAAGTCGATCACGACCGGCCGCAGGCGCCCGGCGTCATCCGTGAGCAGCACGTTGGACGGTTTGAGGTCGCGGTGCACGATGCCCTTGCCGTGCGCGTGCTGGAGGGCACGACAGACCTCGACGAAGAGGCCGAGCCGCGCCCGCAGGTCGAGCGCGCGGGCCTCGCAGGCCCGCACGATCGGGGCGCCGTCGACGAGCTCCATCGCGATCCACGGGCGACCATCCGCGACGCCCGCATCGAGCACCTTGGCGATCGACGGGTGCCGCATGCGCGCGAGATTCTGCCGCTCGGCGTAGAACGCCTCCGCGAGGCTCGGCTGATCCAATCGCGCGTGCAGGACCTTGAGCGCGACCTCACGGGTCACCGGCTCCTCCTGCCGCGCGTGCCAAACCGTGCCGAAACCGCCGCTGCCGAGCTCCGTCATGAGCACGAAGCGATCGACTCTGTCACCGGCAGCCTCGTTCGGCGTCCCGACGCCCTCCCGCGCGGCCAGAACGGCAGCGTCGACGAGACCCGTCGGGTGCTCCAGGAAGTCACCGGCCTCGTCGTGCGCGGCGAGCAGACCTTCGAGTCGCCGTCGAAGCGCGAGGTCATCGCCACACGATTCGGCGACGAACCGCGCTCGCTCGGACGCCGGCAGCTCGACGGCGTTCTCGAACAGGGTCTTCACGCGGTCCACGGGTCACTCCCCATCGCGCAACGCGGCATAGAGCCGGGCCCGCGCGTAGGACCACTCGCGCAGCACCGTCCGCCGCGACAGCCCCATCGCCGCAGCCGTCTCGTCCACGCTGAGTCCGGCGAAGAAGCGCAGCCGCACGATCTCACCGGCCCGCGGATCCTCGGTCTCGAGCGCTTCGATCTGTTCGTCGATGGCCAGGAACGTCGCCGCATCCTCGGAGTCCGGGCGCGCGGTCAGCTGATCGACGGGGATCGCCTCACGCCGCCGACCCCCACCGCGCTTCGACCGGGCCCGATGCCGCGCATGATCCACGAGGATGCGGCGCATCGCGACGGCCGCCGCGCGGTAGAACGCGCCGCGGTCGGCCCATCGCCCGTCGCCCGCGGCGACGAGCTTGAGCCAGGTCTCGTGGACCAGTGCCGTCGCCTGCAAGGTGTGGTCCCGGCGTTCGCCCGCCATCCGCGACTGCGCCAGCTGACGCAGCTCGCGGTAGACCAGCGGCAGCGCCGCGTCGGCAGCGCCCGCCTCACCGTTGGCCGCCTGCTGCAGCAGTTCGGTGAGCGGCGGCTCGGCGCGCGCGTCCTGGCCTTCGTGTTCCGGCGACTCCACGCCCGCAATTCGGCCACCGCGAACCGGCGAGGGCAAGCCCCGAACGGCCGAGTGCGACCGCCGAGGCGTCGCGATCCTGTCCCGCGCTCCGACGTTCCGAGCCGGACCGCCGAGCGCCGTGTCGACCGATGCCGCCGCAGCCATCACTCGGGCTAGAACGGGACCGCGTCGAACGCGATCGGGGTGGCGCCGAACTCCGGGCTGCCGAACCCGAAATCGAGGACCGTGCCGCTCGACGAGAGCGGGTCGAAGGCATCCACCTGCTGCATCGGGAAGGCGAGCTGCGCGTCGCCGATCCGCACTTCGGCTGCGGGACCGGTGAGGACGCCGAGCGCGTTCGCGGCCGGATCGAGCAGGACCGACTGACCGTAGAGCCGCAGCCCGACGTAGCTCGGATCCAGCGGCACCGCGACCCCAACGGTCGCGAAGTAGCCGATGAACGACTGCTGCCACACGAGCGGGGCGAGCGCGACCGGGTCGATGTAGGCGGCGTGCGACGGCGCGCCGAGCGGACCGAGGTCGAGGGGCGTCGTCCGCCCGTTCAACGCCAGGCCGAAGAACCCCGGCGGCGACGTGAACGACAGCATCGAGTTGAAGTCGACGAGCTGCCCGGGAACGAGCCGTCGCGCGGACAGCGAGTTGCCGGTGGCGACGTTGAGCCGCAGCGTGTCCGCGGTCGGATTCGTGCCCGGCTGGCCGTAGACGGTCGCCGAGCCGCCGCCCAGCATCGCGTCGAGGTAGAACGCCGGCGTGCCACCTACCGCGTTGAGGCCGGTGATGTCGATCAGCAGGTTGCCGTTGGCTGCCACGACGGTGAACGGCGCGGTCAGCGGGATGACGACATCGAACGGCTGCGGCGCGCCGAAGCTGACGCTCTGCGCCGGCAGCGTGACCGTCCCCTGGAAGACGGTCGTCGCCGCCTGGGTGACGTTGTTCGCGAACATCGGGGACAACCCACCGATCGGCACCGAGGAGTGCGAGAGCCGCACGGTCACGTTCGGCACGGTCACCGCCGGCTGCGGCGCCGCACCGCGATCCGCGCGGAACCGGAGCGCGCTGACGACGGCGCCGGCGGGGCCGAGGCGCGTGGCGTCGACGAGGATCTGCGATCGGAATCCCGGCACGCCGAACGGCAGCGCCACGGACTCGTGGCCATCAGCCACGGGCGCGTGGGCCGGCACCGGCACGAGGGTCTGGGCGTCGAGCCCAGCAGCCGCGAGCGGCAACAGCACCGCGGCGCAGAGGACAGAGCGGGGAGCAGAGAGAGCGAGCATTGCGAAGCCTCCGAGGGAGTCAGGGATCAGGGGGGTCGGTGCCCTCGCGCCAGGAGCATTTCGGGGGTGCCAGGAATTCTCGAATCGCCAGCTCCCCGGCTCCCCCCCGGGCCTCGCCTACTGCCGGCAGAAGCACGAGGCCGCGATCTCGACCGTCGCGTGCCGCCAGGCGGTCCGGAACCGGTCGTCGACCGCCGCAGCCGCGGTGCTCGCGCCCGTCCGTTGCAGGCACTCCCGGAGGCCCTGCAGCGCCCAGCCGTTCTCGGGGTGGCGCCGCAGATCCCCCTCGTAGACGGGCCTGGCCTCCGCCACCCGGCCGGCCTCGAGGAGCAACGCGCCGAGCGCGTGCGCTGGCGGCATCATCCAGCCCCAGGGTTCGTCGTAGCGCAACGCCTCGTCGAGCGCGACGGCCCGGCGCAGCGCGGCGAACGCCACGTCGTGATTGCCGCGCCGGAACTCGACCTCGCCCTCGAGGAACTTCGCCCCGATCGCGAGGACCGTGCGCGTGGGGTTGTTGCCGGCCATCCACTCCGCGGGAACGACCTCGGCAGCTGCATCGAACGCCGACCGCTCGAGCACGGCTTCGTCGACGCGGCCCAGCGCGGCGAGCGCGACGCCGCGCGCGTAGTGCCACATCGCGCGATGACTGTGCTGCCACTCGGGCGGGCGCGGCTCGGCGAGGATCGCGTCCCAGCGGCCGAAGCGCACGAGCACGTGCAGCGGCACCGCCACGTAGAACTCCAGGAACTCCGGCAGCGCGCGCACGACGTCGGCCGGCAGCTCGCGGGTCAGCTCGCGCGCCGCGGCGATCGCCTCGGCTTCGTTGCCGGCGAACATCGCGGCATAGGCCAGGAAGTGGTAGTTGTGCGCGCGGTAGATCTCGTAGAAGCCCTCGCGTCCGGTGCGGGCCACGACCGCCAGATCGGCCGCGATGCCCTGCCGGTTGGCCTCGACCGCGGCCTCGTAACGCCCGAGGCGGATGTCGATGTGGGCCGGCATGTGCTGCAGGTGACCGATCGCGGGCGCGAGGCCGCGCAGGCGATTCGCCGCCGGCAACGCGCGACCGGGCGTGCGGGACGCCTCGACCGCGTGGATGTAGAGATGGTTGGCCTGCGGGTGGCGCGGGCAGCTCGCCATGACCCGCTCGAGCGCCGCGAGGATCGTCGGCGTCTCGGGCTGCGGACTGCCGTCCTCCCGCCACAGGTCCCAGGGCCGCAGGTCCATGAGCGATTCGGCGTAGAGCGAGCCGACGTCGGGATGTTCTCCGAACAGCGCGTAGGCCTTGGCCATCGCCGCGGCGTAGGCCTCGTCGAGCGCGCGCCGCTCCGCTGGCGCGGGCCAGGTGTAGCGCGCCGCGATCGCGTCGATCAGCGCGCGCTCGACCGGCGAGGCGAGCATCCTGCGCGCCACGGCACGCTGCGCATTCTCGTGTGCGAGCCGCGCGGCCTCGGGCGACATCTCCATGTTGTTGATGTGCGGGCCGGACGCGTAGGCCAGCCCCCAGTGCGCCATCGCGCAATCGGGATCGGCCGCCAGGGCCGCGCGGAAGCAGCGCTTCGCCTCCTCGTGATGGAAGCCGTAGCACCACGCGAGCCCGCGATCGAACCAGTCCTGCGCGGCCGCGTTCGCGGTCGTGACGCGGAACGTGTGCCCGCCAAGCGCGCGGAGTTCGGTCGAGATCGCCGGGTCGGCGGGAGTACCGGCGTCGCGGATCGCACAGCCGGCGAGCGCGAAAGAGAGCCACAGAGCGCATCGTTGCATGACGGCATGGCGCCAGAGCCGCGGGCACGGTGCCACGATTCGACCGCTACGAAGAAACCGCCGGGCCAGCGCTCGACAACGAGTGCTGACCCGGCGGCTTCGAAGAGAACGACTCGCGTGATTCAGTTGCCGACCGTCAGTCGCCCGGCGTTCGACATCGCGGCGGGACCAGCGGTATCGAGGACGAACGCCTGCGCGAAGAACTGCAGTCCGAGCAGCGCTGGGTAGAGCGGCAGGTCGAGCGCGGCGATTGCCGTCCCGTTGGAGATCGGCGCGAGCAGGGCGTGGTCGATGCTCGTGTGGAGCTGACACCCCGGCAGGCCGACCACCGACAGGTCGGCCGGCAGCGGCACGCCGGCGAACGTGGTGTCGTCGAAGCCGAAGGCGAACGATGCCATGACGCCGGGGCTGCGCAGCTCGAGCTCGAATCGACTGCCGATCTGCGGTCGCGCGCCCGCGACGGGATCCAGGTCGGGGATGCGCTGGCCGATCGGGCAACCCGCGCCGAAGCGTTCGAAGACCGCCGGCGTCGACAGCTCCCAGGTCTCGTCGAGCGGCAGGGCGCCACCGAAACTGATGCGCGCGCCGCCGAAGACGACGATCAGGTCGCGCGAACCGTCGTAGGCCATGCCGTGGGCCTGGCGACCGCCGAACTCAGGCGGTGCGGTCGGGCCGGGGTGCCAGTCCACGCCGTCGAAAGCCCACGTGCGCACGGGCTGGCTCGGCACGCCGAGCGCGCCCGTCATGACGACGACGTCGTGCGCGGCGAAGAAGGTCATCGCCGGAAAGACGGCCGTGCTCGGTGTGGTCAGCGTGACGATCTGCGACCAGCTCGCGCCGTCGAACGTCCAGGTGTCCTCGACGAACGTCGACTGCCCGGCGTCGAAGCCACCGAACAACACGGTGACGCCACGGGTCGGGTCGTAGACCATCGCGTGGCCCTGGCGGGCACCGGGCGGCGTCGCCGCGGCGCTCTGCTGCCAGGTCAGACCATCGAACTCCCAGGTCTCGTCGCTCGCGGCGTTGGCGTCGCCGCCACCGAACAGCACGGCGACACCGCGCCCCGAATCGAACGCCATCGCGGCGCCGGTCCGCGCCGACGGCGCCGTCGCCGTGGCGACTGCCGACCATGCCGAGCCGTCGAACTCCCAGGTGTCACCGAGGACCTGGCCAGCCGCGTCGAGGCCGCCGAAGAGCACCAGAACAGAACGCGCGGTGTCGACACAGTACGCGAAGCGTTGGCGCGGCCCCGGTGTCGGGCCGGTGACGGTCCGCTGCTGCCACTCGAGGCCGTCGTACGACCAGAGGTCGCCGTAGACCGTGTTGGAGCGTTCGTCGATGCCGCCGAACAGCAACGTCTCGCCGTTCAGGTGCGCCACGGCGTGGAAGCGACGCGCGGGCGGCGCCGAGTTCGCCGCGTCGCGATACCACTCCTGGGCGGGCAGGGCGGTCAGACTCAATGCGGCGGCAACGAGGACGCCGGCGAGCGGGGAAGGAAATGCAGTAGAGTTTCGCATCAGAGGGGTCTCTTTGAAGTTGGTTCGTGGATACGCCGGGTCAGGCGCTGTTCGGGCGCGACCGGTGCCAGGCTTTCTGTTCGAAGGAGGCCCGCCACTGCTGCCACCGCTGCCACCGCAGGCCCCCGTTACCCCGAGGCCGCAGCGGGCTACCCTTGTCGAGATGACCCCCCTGCATTCCATGATCCGTTTCGGCGTCACCACCGCCGCCCTCGCCGTCGGCCTCTCGGCCCAGGCCGCGAGCTACACGTTCTTCGGCTCGGCGAGCGGCGAGACGAGCTACGGCCAGGCCCTCACCGTGACCGGCCTGCCGCAGCTCGGGACGACGTTCTCCGTCGCCGTCGATTACACGCCCGCTCCGATCAGCTGCACCCTCGCGATCACGCCATGGGCGATGTGGCTGCTCACCGGCTTCTCGAAGCAGACCTGGAGCGGCGTCCCGCTGCCGGCGCAGCTGCCCCAGGGCTTCACGCTGCTCGTGTCACCCGATGCCGTCACGACGATGAACGTGATGAGCAACAGCGGCTGCGCCCCGGGCTGGCCGAGCAATGCTTCGCCGAGCTTCGACATCACGGTGCCGAACACGTCGAATCTCGTCGGCGTGCAGCTGCATCAGCAGATCCTGCTGTCGCGACTGCAGCAGGGCCAGGTGTTCGTCCCGCCGCTGGCGACGAATGGTGGGACGCTGACGGTCGGGTTGTAGCCCACTCTACGGCCGCGGCTCGAAACCGACTCGATAGCCCCACTGCGGCGCGACGTTGAAGATGACCTCGCAGTCACAGCCAGCTCCGTGCTCCCCCAGCCAACGGAGCGAGGCATCGGTCGGCAGCTGCCGCTCCGCCAGGAACCGACGAGTGAGAGTGAACTCATGATCGCACTCGTAGCCAGTGCCACTCACCTCATCCAACCGCTCGAAGAGCTGCCGGAACTGATCGGCGGAGAAGGGCGCGCCCGCGGATTCGAACTCGAGCTGACCGCGACGAGCATCGACGCGCAGCTCTGCCGCGATCCATCGCCTGACGGCGTAATCACGATACCCACGAGCTTGTAAGAAGCGGACGACGCTCTGCCCGTCTCGCAAGGCGCCGTCAACACCGCGCTCGAGCTCGTTCCACTCCCGTCGCGCCCTCTCCATCTCCGCATCGTGCGCACGGATTCGAGAAAGCTCGCTGCGTCCGGACAGCACGAGCGTGACGCCCATCGCCAAAGCAAAGATGGCCGCGCCCGCCAGCCAACCCTTGTCCCAAAGAACACGGAACGCGACGCCGCCTCCGATGGTCAACACGCCACCGATCGCAACCTTGATCCGCGGAGGCAGGCCAAGGAGCTGCTCTTCGAGAATGACCTCGGGCATTCGCCTGACTCATCCGTCTAGCTCAGATTAGGCACCATCTCGATCAGTGCGAAGATCATCAAGCAGCTCATCGATCTGCTCGCGATCTTCTGGGTCGTGGAGCACGCCAGACTTCCCTGGCGCGGGGTCGCCGGCACCCGCAGGCGCGACCTCGACGATTCGAGGCTCCTCCGGTGTGAGCACATCGATGACATCGTCCTCGGTCACGATGATGTAGTGGCGGCAGTCCGGGCTGTGGACATCGAGCAGCGGCTCACGGCTACGCAAGTCGGACAGCCAGGCCGAACCTGGGGCGACCCGGGTCCAACCGGCGTGCTGGACTGCCGGAGGATCGCTAGTCCGATACTCCTCCAGAATGCTCCGGTAGGCCGCGACGCGATCGAAGGAGAATCGAAAGCGCCGACCGGCTCGGTCACGGTTGTCCTGCACCGTGATGTGCAGCCCATCCTGATCAACCAACGAGACCATCGCGAGACTCTGCGCATCCGAAACAGGCGTCTCCCATCGCTGCTCCAGACTGCGGTTGGTCGCCATCTCGTTTGCCTGACTCGACTGGACGCCCAGACTACCCCGGAATGTAATGGGCACCACGAGCCTCGGGACTTCCGGTGGAGACTCCTTGGGCCAAGCCATCTGTTGAAGCACCGCGTCACCGAGCTCTCGCACCAAGGCCCCGTGCGCAGAGGTGCACAACGCTGATTCGTCCCAGAGGTCCTCACTGAAGTCCGGACCATCCCGAGACATCGACTCGAGCTTGCGATCCAGACGCTGCATGGCCTCCAGTTGGACTTGCCTCAGCTCAGATCCAGCCGTCATGCGGAACTCCTCGTCCCACTCGAGCGCCAACTCGTCGGGCTTGCACGCGAAGTCTGGATACAGCCGCCGCTGAACCTCGCCCGGCATGGCCAAGACCTGGACTGCCCACTTCAACTTCTCTCTTTCGTGCGTCATGGACTGTGCTGCGAGCTTGGATCATCCGGTTGTCTTCGATCATCGGCTGCTGCGCCGTGTTGGGCCGTACGGGCCCAGAAGGATTCGCCCTCTTGATCGAGCATCAGCTGCACCATGCTTCGACAGACGGGAAGGTCGGCCCGCCGTTTCCGCCCCTGGTCGTCGCGAGATCGCCGGGGCTCCTTCTTCTACGGGTTTCCTCGCGACTCGTCAGCTCCTGGGGCTTGTTGGACCGTCGAGCGATACCGGCCAAACGAGTGTCGCGCGCTCATTCGCCGGGAAGGGGCCCGGTCGAATCAGGAGGTCGTCACCATCACCGACGTCCTGCTCGCGACCACACGCCATCCAGAAGTCCTGATCGTGGAAGGAGAACTCCACGACCTGTGGTGTCTCGTCGATGGCGAAGACCCGGGCCGCGAGTAGGTGCTGATCGATGCACTTGCTCCAAGGGACCAAGTTGCTGACGTCCCAATCAACGAGCGTCGACTCCCGCATGAATAGCGAGTCCGAACGCACGCCGATGGAGCAGAACACCGGCCATCCCTCGTTCTGGATCCAACTCACGAACACCGGCTGGGGCTCGAAGTCGAGCCGCACCTCGCCGCCGATGTAGAGCCGCGGATCTGCAAGCTCCTCTCGGTGGCTGATCTCGCCGTCGAGGGTGCGGATGACGACTCGTCGGAGTGGAACGCCGATCACGTTCGCCAGCGAACGGGTCACACTCTTGGCAAGGTCTCCCACGGATCCGTCCAACTCGAATTCGACAGCCCTCGATCACGAGCGCGACATTGGTCGTCACGTCTCGCGGCGTGACCCCGCCCGCGGCAGCTACCGATCCGCCAACACGCTCGCCGCATACGCGATCACCGCCGCACCGATCGCCAGTTCACGCTCGTTGACCGCGGGCAGGTCATCGACCGCCGTGTGGTGGTAGTCGAAATAGCGCTGGCCGTTGACCCAGAGGCCGAAGCACGGGACGCCGCGCGCGTGCAGCTGGCTGATGTCGGCACCGCCCGCGCCTGCGCCCGGCAAGAACAGGCCGACGTTGATGCGATCGAGCGGGGCGAACAGCTGTTCGATCGCAGCCGCCTCGTCACCGCGCAGTGAGCACGAGAACCCCATCGGCATGAAGCCGCCCGAGTCGGTCTCGATCGCGGCGACGTGCTTGCCGATCGTGCCGTCGGCGTCGCGCGCCGCGGCGTAGGCCTTGGCGCCGGCCAGCCCGCTCTCCTCGTTGGCGAAGAGCACAACCCGAATCGTGCGCTTCGGCCGATACCCGATCACCTTGAGCAACCGGATCGCTTCGACGCAGTGCACGACCCCCGCGCCGTCGTCGTGCGCTCCGGTGCCGAGGTCCCACGCGTCGAGGTGGCCGCCGATGACGACGACCTCGTCGGGACGTTCGCTGCCGCGGAGCTCGCCGATCACGTTGCGCGCCTCGACGTCGGGCAGGGTCTTGCAGCCGAGCTCGAGCCGCACGCGCACGGGACCGTCCGCGAGCATCTTGGACAAAGCCTCGGCATCGGCCGTCGCGACCGCCGCGGCGGGCACGCGCTCGACCGCGTGGTCGTAGCGCATCGCGCCCGTGTGCGGGTGGCCGTCGATCGCGGTCGTCATCGAACGCACGATCGCGGCGATGCCGCCGGCCTTGCTCGCCTCGATCGCGCCGTTGCTGCGCTGCGGAACCGCCGCACCGTAGGCCCGGCCCGTGCGGCGGAACGCGCGCGGCATCGGCCGGTTGAAGAACACGATCTTGCCCTTGGCGGCGTCACCGAGTTCGTGCAGCTCTTCGAACGTGCGCACCTCGATGACCTCGGCCTCGAGCCCGCCGGCCGGCGTTCCGACGCTGCCGCCGAGCGCGGTCACGCGGAGCGGCAGCGTCGCGCCGCCCGCGGCCGCGGTCTCCACGCCGCGCTGCCAGTTGGGCACCATGCAGAGTTCGCCGTAGACCCTGTCACAACCGACGTCGCGCAGCAGCTGCAGCGCCCAGTCCTCCGCTGCGACCATGCCGGGCGAACCGGCGAGGCGCTTGGGCGCGGTTTCGACGAGCGAGCGCAGCATCGCGATCGCGTTGTTGTCCTCGAGCGCGCGTTCTTCGAGCGCGAAGCAGCGCGCGACGAGCGGGTCGTCATCGGCGGCCGCGGCGTTGGCGGCCGCGTTCGGCGGCGCACTGCTCGCGGCACCGCGGCCGCCGCCAGCCGGCGAAGAACCCGCCGTCGGCGCGTTGCACGCGACGAACAGGACCGCCAACGCGAACACCGGCACGAGATGTCGACGACTCATTGGATCCACCCCGCCTTGCGCTTCTCGAGGAACGCGGTGAAGCCTTCCTTCGCCTCCGGCGTCGCGCGCAGCTCCGCGATCCACTGCGACGTCACCGGGATCGCGTCCTCGAGCGTCTTGCCGTCGACGGCGCGAATCAGCTCCTTCGCGCTGGCGACCGCCGCGGGCCCGGCCGTGAGCAGCTCGCCGACCGCCTGCTCGACCGCCGCGTCGAGCTCACCCTCCGCGACCGCCCGATGCACGAGCCCGATGCGCTCGGCCTCGCGACCATCGAAGCGCTCGCCCGTGAGGAACAACGCCCGCGCGCGACCGGCGCCGATCTTCTGCATGACGAACGGCGAGATCACCGCGGGCACGATGCCGAGCTTGACCTCGGTCAGCCCGAACAGGCACGTCTCCGTCGCGATCGCGAGGTCGACGGCCGCGGTCAGTCCCGTGCCGCCGCCGAGCGCGTGACCGTGAATGCGACCGACGACCGGCTTCTTGCAGCGCGCGATCGCGAGGAACGCGCGCGCCATGTGATCCGCCGACGCCGCGTTCTGGTCCTTGGGCAGGTCGGCCTGCTCCTTCATCCAGCCGAGATCCGCGCCGGCGGAGAAGCTCTTGCCGTTACCGGACAACACGACGACGCGCGCCGTCGCGTCGGCGTCGGCCGCAGCGAACGCCGCGTGCAGATCGTCGACGACGACGCCGTTGAACGCGTTGCGGACGTCGGGCCGGTCGAGGCGAATATGGAGGACGGGGCCGTCGTGGACGACCTCCAGGGTCTCATAGCTGCTCATCGGGGCCGACTAGCGTCGGGCAGAGCCGAGTTCGTGTCCACTGTCGGGTGCCCGACGCCGGCCTGGACGCGAGGGCCTGGACGAGGGGGCCGGGACGCCGGCCTGGACGCGGGCGCAGGCAGATGGCACAACGAACGCGTGCCCCCCGCCCTGCGCGTCCTGGCCGCCGGCGCGCTGTTCGCGACGGGCGGCGCCGTGATCAAGACCTGCGAGTTCCCGGCGCTGCAGCGCGCCGCGCTGCGCGCGTTCATCGCCGCGCTCACGGTCTTCCTGCTGCTGCCCGAGGCGCGCCGCCGCCCCGACCGTTCGACGCTGCTGCTCGTCGTTCCCTACTTCATGGCGACCTGCGGCTTCGTCATCGCCAACACGCTGACGACCGCGGCCAACACGATCTTCATGCAGTCGACCGCGCCGTTCTGGGTCGCGATGCTGAGCCCGGTGATCCTGCGCGAGAAGCCGAGCCGCATCGAGATCCTCACGATGGTCGGGATCCTGCTCGGGATGGCGCTGTTCTTCGGCGCGCCGAGCGAGGCGAGTGCGACCGCGCCGTCACCGCGCCTCGGCGACATGTTCGCGCTCGCCTCCGGCCTCGGCTTCGGCCTCCTGCTGCTCGGCATGCGCGCACTGTCGCGCCACGGTCGCACGTCCGCGCCCGCCGCGATCGGGTGGGGCAACGCGGCCGCGGCCCCGCTCGCGCTGCTGCTCATGCCGATCGTCGGTCAACGGTTCGTGCTCGGGACGACGAGCGACTGGCTGACGATCACCTACCTCGGCACGATCCAGGTCGGCCTCGCCTACGTCCTGCTCGTGCGCGCGACCCCGCACGTCAACGCGGTGCGCGTGAGCCTGCTGCTGATGATCGAACCCGCACTCAACCCGGTCATCGCCTACTTCGTGCACGGGGAGACCCCGCACCCGCTCGCGCTCGCCGGCGGCGCCGTCATCCTGCTGTCGGTCGCCGGCGGCGCGTGGCTCGCCGCAACGCGCCTGCGTCAGACCGGACGCAGGTAGACGATCTGCTGGTTGCGATCCGCGTACTGGTCGTCGAACTTGGCGACCTCGAAGAACGGGGCTGCGCGTCGCAGCCAATCGATCGTCATCGACGTGTCGCCGTAGGTGACGTCGCCGTCGACCGGCTCGCGCGGATGCGGGAAGAACGCGAAGCCCTCGGCCTCGTGCCTGGCCTCGTAGCTCGCCGCATCGGCAACCGCGTGGATGCCGGAGGCCTGCTGCCAGTAACCGCCGGGCCGGATCGTGATCACGACGACAGAGCCCGGCTTGACGCGATCGCGCAGCGCTTGCAGCGCAGTTCTCGTCGCGCGCTCGGACGTGTGCGTGAACACCGAGAAGCTGTAGACCAGGTCGAACTCGACGCCGGGGCACGGCAGCGCGTCCGGCAGAAAATCGCACTTCTCGATCGTGCCGAACAGGTTGTGATCACGGCACAACCCGACGGCCTGCTAGAGCGGGTCGAAGCCGTAGACGCGATCCGCAGCCGTGAAGTACGGCATCATCCGAAGGACCCGACCGTAGCCGCAGCCGTAGTCGAGGATCGTCGCGTCGCGGAGCGGCCGCCGCGCGACGTCGCGGTAGCCCGCTGCCACCCGCCGCAAGAACTGCAGGACGAGGTGAAGCGAGTGCTCGCCGGCCGATCCCGTGAACCCGATCTGGACCTCTTCGGGCGGCATGGCCGGCAGCAACTTGGAGAGGTTCGGCAACTCCGTGGTAGGTAGGCCGAAGAGGACCTTGCCGTAGCCCTCCAACGACAGCTCACGCAGTGGCGCCAAGGCGCGCTCGAGGTCGCCGCGCGCGGCGATCGCCTCCGCTCGCGCGATCCGACCGCGGTCCCGGTATTGCCTCCAAAGTCTCAACATGCCCGCGTCGCAGCGGCGCGATCGTAGCCGCCGCCGTGTCCGCCCGCGGAGAGTTTTCCGACAGGCCGAACGGTCGGCGTCGACGCGACGCGAGCGTCGCAATACGGTGTCCCGCGTGACCTCCGCCGAGCCGCGTCGCAAGAAGGACCTCCTGGCGTTCTTGTTGCTCCTCCTCCTGCCGGCCGCGCTGCTCGGTGAATCGCTGTTCACCGGCGATCGCTACCTGCCGTACGACATCGCCGAGTTTC
Organism: Planctomycetota bacterium; assembly: GCA_965228735.1. Lineage (GTDB taxonomy): Bacteria > Planctomycetota > UBA1135 > UBA1135 > UBA2386 > JAGQRA01. Next base: position 5,500,812 of record OZ245838.1, on the reverse strand, counting down.
CGCCGGCCGCGCAGCAGCTCAGCGCCGCGGAGCTCGCGGCCGTGCGCTCCACGGCGAACTACGACGCGACGGAAGCACCGATCTGGTTCGCGATCGAGATGCAGCTCGCGCGCGAGGCGCTGCAGCAGCGCCAGCTGCCGCACTGGAACCACTACGTCCGCAACGGCGCGCCGATGCTCGCGCACGGGCACACGGGGTTCATGAACCCGCTGCACCTCCCGGCGCTGCTGTTCGACGACCCCGCGAACGGGCTGCTCTACCTGACCTACGTGATGTTCGCGCTCGCGGGCATCCTGATGTTCGGCTTCCTGCGCGCGATGGGTCTCGGTCTGCCGGCCGCGGCATTCGGCGCGCTCGCGTTCTCGTGGTCGGGCACGCTCACGGCGAACGGGCACTGGTACATGCGCATGGAGGCGCTCGCGGTGCTGCCCGGCATGCTCTGGGCGATCATCGGCGTCGTGAACCGCACGGGCTGGGCGCGCGCGCTGCCGGCCACGGGCCTCGCCGCCATGACCGCGCTGTGCTGGCTGTCGGGCTTTCCGCAGTACGGCATCCCCGTCACGATGCTCGCCGGCGCGTTCGGCCTCGTGTTCGTGGTGCGCGAGTGGCTCTCCGAGGGCGGCGCCCGCGCGGCCCTCCGACTGCTCGGTTGGCTGCTGACCGGCGGCCTGCTCGGCGTGCTGCTCGCGATGCCGCAGCTGCTGCAGATGTTGCTGTTCTATCCCGAGTCCAACCGCCCGATCGCCGAGTCGCTCGATCGCGCCTCGGAGCACGCGTTCGTGCCGTTCGGCTTCCTCGGCTATCTGATGCCCGAGGCGTTCTCGCACCCGGGCGAATACTCGGTGCCGCACCAGGCGTGGCCGCTGCCGTGGCTGTGGTCGGACCTGAAGCACTGGCAGACCGGCGAGCAGCTGCTGCCGAACTACAACTTCACAGAGTACGCGATCTTCCCCGGCGTCGTGCCGCTGCTGCTCGCGCTGCTCGGCCTCGTGATGCCCGGCCCGCGCTGGCGCTGGTTTGTGTTCGGTGCCCTGATCGCCGTCTGGCTGTTCGCGACGGGCGCGCTCGGGTTCCACCTCGCCTACTACCTGCCCGGCATCAAGGCCGTGCCGCCGTATCGCTTCGCCGGGCCGGCGTGCGCGCTCGTCGCGATGCTCGCGGCGGTCGGCTTCGACGGCTTGTCGCGCTCGCTCGTGCCGTGGGCGATGGTCGGCCTCTCCGTGCTCATCGTGCCGTGCGCGGCCGTGATGATCTTCCTCGGGCAGCAGGCGGTGCCCGAGGTGACGACGCCGGACGACCCGTGGCTGCCGACGATCGCGGAGCGCTATGCAGTGCCGTACTCGCGCGAGCACGACGGCATCACCCCAGCGCAGGTCACACCGGCAGCAACTCTGCAGGTCATCTTCTCCCCCAACGACCCCCGCGAGCCCGGCACCAAGACCGACGCGATCCGCGCTGGCCGCGAACGCCTCAACGGCAGCCTCACGTTCGGTGGCATCCGCCTGCTGCTCGGTGCCGGCCTGCTGATCGGCCTCGCGTTCCGCTATCGCCAGTCCGGCCTGCGCGGCTGGCCGACGATCGCGTTCTTCGGCCTCGCCGCGGTCGAGCTCGGCGCCTTCAGCTTCGCGCTCAACCGCGGCCAGGAGTGCGCGCACGAGACGGACACCGCGGTGCACGAGTTCTTGCGCAGCCAACGCGACGGCAACGCCGAGAACGGCGGCTTCATGGTCGGTCGCGGCGTGAGCCCGGCCGGCCCCTACAATCTGCCGGGCGGCACGCTCGCCGCGGAGCACATCCGCGACCTCAACTTCTACACGTTCGTCGACAACAAGAGCGACCTGCCGATCCGCAAGCTCTACGGCGATGGAATCATCCTGCGCGGGTTCGTCTGCAACGCGCTGCCCGACACCGCCGAACTGCAGCATCCGTACTGGGACCTCATGGGGCTGCGCTACGTGCTCGCGACGCAGCCGATGACGCACGCCGGCAAACGCGTCGGCCCGGAACAGATCGGGGACGACGACTACTTCGTCTACGAACGTGAGTCCGCGTTGCCACGCGCGCGCTTCGTCGACTCCCTCACGACGATCGACGACGAGAACGAGCTCGTCGACCGGCTCGCCGACCCGGCCCTCGATCCCCGCGCCACCGTGTTCGTCAGCAGCGCGGATGCCGAGTTGCTCGGAGCGTTGCCGGCGGACGGCGGCGACCCGAGCGGCCGGGTCGCGAAGTTCGTCCACGAGGACGGCAAGCGCACGAGCGTCGCCATCGCAGCGGGCGCCGCGGGCTACCTCGTGCTCGCGGACACGTTCTTCCCGGGCTGGCAGGCGACGATCGACGGCACGCCCGCCGAGATCGTCCGCGGCAACCTTTATCAGCGCGTGATCCGGATCCCGGCGAAGGAGTGTGTGCTCGAGATGCGCTTCGAGGCGCAGGGGTTCAAGGCCGGGCTCGTGGTCGGCCTCGCAGCACTCGTCGTGTTCATCGTGCTGCTGTTCATCGGAATATGGCCGCGCCGACTCGCGGACGAGTCGACGCAGCCTCCGGACGCCGAACCGGAGGCCTAGTCCCATCAGGCCTCCGCGTCTCGACTTGACTCTCCAGGTCGCGCGGCAGCGATGTTCGCCCGCTGCCGCGCGGTGCAATGCCTACCAGCGACGCGCGGCCTTGCCGCCGCGCGCCTGGCGCTTCTGCTCGCGAAGCTCCAGCTCACGCTGCTTCTGCTCCGCGCGCATGCGCTTCTTCTGGTTGCGCTCGGCGGCACGGAACGTCTTGCCGTCGTCGTGCCGGGCGTTGTTGTCGTAGTAGGGCCGGCCGTAGTCGACGAACTCCTCGATGTCGAAGTCGTCGAACGCGAGGAACGGCCGCTGCGCCATGCGGTGGTGCACGAGCTCGCACACCGGCCGGATCGCGATCTGACCGCCGGCCGTGCGCACGGGCTTGCCCTCCTCGTCGAGGCGCACGGTATCGCTGCCGCCCTCACGCTGCGCGCGGGCGACCTCGGCCCAGACGTCGAAGCCCTGCCACCGGCTGCGGGCGCGCGTCTCGGCCGAGATGCGACGGATCTTGCTCCGGTGCATCGCCTGGAACAGGCGCTGCTTCTCGGCGCGCGAACGGTCGGGGTCGAGGTAGAGCGCGTTGAGCTCCTTGCTGAACTCGAGCTCGTCGATCAGGTCCTCGGCGTGCCAGAAGCCCGGCAGCACGTGCAGCACGGTGCTGTCCGCGGCGAGCACGCACAGCTGCACGTTACGACCACCAGCGCCGTTGGTCGTGCCGACGGCGCAGTCGGTCGTCTTGTAGCCGTGCGAAGTGCCGACGAACTCGGCCCGTTCGATGTTGGCGGCGCCGAGAACGAACTCGTTCTCGAGCATCTGCATCACCTTCTTGTTCGGCAGGGTCACGCCCCGCAGGCTCTGCAGCGCGCTTCAAGCAAAGCCGTCGATGTCGCCGAGCGCCTGCAGGAACAGGATCGGCTTGCCGGTCGCGGCCGACTCCGCGCGCATGTCCTCGAACTCCTTGCTGCTGTGCCACGGCAGCTTCGCGACCTTCTTGACCGCGGCCTTGAGCGCGCGGCCCTTGATCTTGACGCCGACGGTGTCGGGGTCGATCAGGGGCTTGCTGCGGCCCTTCTTCTGCGGGGCCTTCTTGCCGTTGCCCTTGGCCTTGGGAGCCTTCGGGGCGGCGGGCGCCGACATCTGGCTGCCGCCGCTGTCGATCAACGGCTGCGCGATCAGGGCGGGGTGGGAAACGGGCGGTGGCACGACCGGGAGGCCGGGCAGTGGGGCGCGCTGCGCGATGGCCAGACTGGCGCTTGCGAGCACGGCGAGCAGGACAGGTCGCTTCATGGGGTCTCCTGAGAGGCTGGCCGGAGGAACCGGCCGTCGGACGGAAGACTCTGACCCGGAATCGTTACCGGCGTAAGGTCCGTTCTCCCCGGATCTCGCGGCCCGTCCGCCTTACCCGAACCGGCGGCCGGGGTTGCGGTTACAGTACCCCGATGATCGAGACCCGCCGGCAAGGCGCCGTGACGATCCTGGAGCTGTCGCACGGCAAGGTGAACGCGCTCGACGTCGAGTTCACGACCGCGCTGGCCGACGCCGTGCTGGCCGCCGGGGACGACGACGGCAAGGCGCTCGTGCTCACGAGCACGGGGCCGGCGTTCTCGGCCGGGGTCGACCTCAAGCGCCTCGTCCAGGAGGACGGCGACTACGCCGAACGCCTGCTCGCGGCCCTCGATCGGGCGTTCGAGGCCGTGTTCTGCTGCCCCAAGCCGACGGTCGCCGCGATCAACGGCCACGTGCTCGCGGGCGGCCTCGTGCTCGCGTTCGCCTGCGATCTGCGGGTGATGGCCGCGGGCAAGGGCCGCGTCGGCGTGCCCGAGATCGCAGCGGGCGTGCCGTTCCCCTGGATGGCGCTCGAGATCACGCGCGCCGCGGTCTCCCCCGAGCACCTCGGCGAGCTCGTCGCCCTCGGCGCAACGTTCGACGCGGAGGAGGCCCACGCCCGCCGCTTCGTCCACGACCTCGTGCCCGCAGACTCCCTGATGGCCCGCGCCCTCGAGCTCGCCGACCGCCTCGCGCAGAACGCCAGCCCGGGCTACGACCTGCAGCGCCAGCAGCTGCGCGGCCCGAGCATGTCGGACCCGCGCCGCGAAGCGCACGACGTCCAGGTCCGCGCGGTCTGGCGCGACCAGGCCACCCGCGACCGCGTGCAGCGCTACCTCGAAACGCTCTGACCGCAGGCTGGCGGTACCGAACCCGTTTCAAATCCGCCACGCGCCAGTCGCCGCAACCGCTTCTTCGCCGCCTGCTTCGGCACGCGCGCGGGTGGCGGATTCGAAACGGGTTCGGTATCGCCACGGCCGCCCCACGTTCGCTTCGGCCACGGTAGAATCGGCGGCATGCGCGCTGTCCTGTCGGGTGTCGTCACGTTCGCGTTCTGCACGCCGCTGCTGCTGGCTCAGGAGGAGCAGGAGGTCACGGACTTGGTCTCGTCGGTGCGCGCCGTTCCCGCAGCCCGGATCGAAGCCTTCGACGCAGCGATCCAGGAGGCCATGCGCGCCCTGCAATCGGGACCAGGCATCCGGTTGATCGGCGGCGCGCCCCGGCAGGATCCTGCCGGCAGCCCCGGCATCGACCCCGCGGACGCCGGCCCCGCGATGCGCATCTGGGCCCACGCCGAACGCGGCCATCAGGAGCTCTGGTTCCGCCGCTCCATCGAGCTCACCGAGCTGCCGAAGCGCGCGACGCTGGTCTTCTCGTGCGACAACGTCGCGACGGTGTTCGTCAACGGCGAGCAGGTCGCGCACTGCAAGTTCTGGGAAGAGCTCACGATCGTCGACGTGCTGCCGCACCTGAAGAAGGGCAAGAACACGATCGCGATCCACGCCAAGAACGAAGGCAGCTGCGCCGCGCTCGCCGCGTGGTTCCTCACGGCGGACGGCAAGGGCAACCAGACCGAAGTCGTGACCGACGCCGAGTGGCGCTACGCCGAGGACGAACACGAAGGCTGGGCCAAGCCCGACTTCGACGACAGCGAGTGGAACGCCGCGAACGCCACGTTCGCCACGCCCTACGGCAAGAACGTCTACGGCATGGAGCCGAATCGTCTGCACTTCGAGAACGCGCTGTCGAAGACGACGAACGCGATCGAGCTCGCGCTGCAGCAGCTGCGCGCCGCGCGCACGCCCGAGGCGGCGCAGAAGGCGCTCGATGCGATCGACCGCGCGGTGATGAATACGCGCGCGGCGCTGTGGAAGCAGAAGGCTGCGGCGAAGAAGAAGTAGCCCCCTCCTCAACCCGCACTGCGTCAATCAACCGGCGCCCCCGACAGGATCTTCGGCAAGACGGTGCGCAGCAGATCCTGCACGTTCGGCAGCGCTCACGACCTCGATCGGCGACCGGCCGCCCCACTCGGTACGCAGGGCGACTACGAGTGCACATCGCCATCAACGAGAGCGCAGCGAGAATCGCCGGCCCGTAGGGGCGTGGTCGCGGCCCGAGCTTCTCCCTGACCTGCGCAGCAATCTCCTCGTACTCACCGTCGGTGACGATGCGGGCGTGCTCCGGCATCTCCACCGCGATCGGTTCGTCTCCGTCCGGATCTACATCGCGAAGCAGAATGTCGTCGACAAGCTTCTGGTCGACGATCCAGAGCCGGTGCTTGTCGGCGGGGGCGGGCATGCTCGACCCGGCGGTGAGGCTAGCGCGCGATCTCCTGCACAACAGCCTCGAACTCAGGGCTCCAGTGTGTGTATACGGATGATCTCGCTCTCGACTTCTTCGTGCGCGCGCAGACGGCCACCCCGAGGAAGGTCCTTCTCAATGCCGGCCAGGCGATGCCTGCTGAAACGGTTTCGCCAGCGCCCGACGGTGTGCGGCTTGACCGAGAGTTCTTCCGCGATTTCGGCATTCGAGTGCCCCTTCTCCGCGAGCAGGATCATTCGAGCACGTTGCCTGTCTGGCCGGCATCGACCGACTCTTGCCGAGGTGTCACGACACCGCGAGCGCGCGTCCATGCGCAGGAATCACACGCGCCGACGCGGATCCGACGAGCACGCAACACGCCCGCCGCGGTGATCATCGACGCGGTTCCGATTCGCTCCCCCTCAATCCACCGGCGCCTTGATCGCCTTGATCACGCGCAGAACCACGAGCGCGATCCCGACGATCACCAGCACCGGCAGCAGCGGCCGCAGCAACCCGCGATACCACAGCATCAGGACCACGCCGAAGACCGCGAAGCCGAGGAAGTAGCTGCTCGCGAGTCGGCTGTTGCCGCGCTTGCCGCGGTCCTCACTCCGATCCTGCTGTTCAGCCACCGTCGCGCTCGTGTTCGCCGACCACCGGTTGGTTCGCCACGAACGCCTGCTGCGTGCCTGCCGTCCACGGCCAGCGTCCCATCTTGTCGGGGTAGACGAGCTGCACGGCGTCGAACTCTTCGTTCTGGTAAGCCCACCGCGCGACGCCGAGATGGCTGTCGATCGCAGCACCGTTCAGCGGCAGGCAGACGACCGGATAGCCGTCGACGATGCCGTCGTGCGTGACCCCGACCGCGAGCTTGCCGCCGCCCGCGACCCGGTCCGACACGACGTCGAGCAACTCCTGCGCGACCTCGTCACCGAGCCCGATGACGAGCACCTCGGGATGGCCATACGAATGCGTCAGCCCGACGGTGTGCGAATACGCCGGCCCTTCGCCCTCCTCGGGAACGACGTGCACGAGGTGCACGCCCTGCTCCGCGATGTCGCGCAGAACGGCCGCGCCGGCCTCGGTCAGGCTCGGATCCGGTTGTCGCATCGCGTCCCCGGCACCCTCACATGCGGAAGACCGGCGCGCGCCAGTCCTCGATCGGTGCGTTGAGCGACGCCGACATCGCGAGCGCGAGCGCCGACCGCGTCTGCCGCGGATCGATCACGCCGTCGTCCCAGAGCCGCGCCGTGGCATACAAGGGATGGCCCTCCGTCTCGTACTTCTCGAGGATCGGCGCGCGCATCTTCTCCTCGTCGGCCGCGGACAGCTCCTCGCCCTTGGCTTCGAGCTGATCCTTCTTCACCTGCACGAGCACGCCCGCGGCCTGCTCGCCACCCATCACCGAGATCCGCGAGTTGGGCCAGGTGAACAGGAAGCGCGGCTGGTAGGCGCGCCCGCACATGCCGTAGTTGCCGGCGCCGAACGAACCGCCGATCAGCACCGTGAACTTCGGCACCGTCGTCGTTGCGACGGCCTGCACCATCTTGGCGCCGTCCTTCGCGATGCCGCCGGTCTCGTACTTCCGCCCGACCATGAAGCCCGTGATGTTCTGCAAGAACAGCAACGGCACCTTGCGCTGGCTGCACAGCTCGACGAAGTGCGCGGCCTTCATCGCGCTCTCGCTGAACAGGATGCCGTTGTTGGCGACGATGCCGACCGGCATGCCGTGCAGGTGCGCGAAGCCCGTGACGAGCGTCGTGCCGTAGCGCGACTTGAACTCGTGGAAGCGGCTGCCGTCGACGAGCCGCGTGATCACCTCGCGCACGTCGTAGGGCGTGCGCGTGTCCATCGGCAGCACACCGAGCAGTTCTTCGGGGTCGTACGCCGGGTCCTCCGGCGCCTGCATCGCGAGCTGCTGGGACTTGCTCGTGTTCAGGTTGCTCACGATCGAGCGGCACAGCGCGAGCGCGTGCTCCTCGTCCTCCGCGAAGTGATCCGCGACGCCCGACATCCGCGTGTGCACGTCCGCACCACCGAGATCCTCGGCCGATACGACCTCGCCCGTCGCCGCCTTCACGAGCGGCGGCCCGCCGAGGAAGATCGTGCCGTTGCCCTTCACGATGATGCTCTCGTCGCTCATCGCGGGCACGTAGGCGCCGCCCGCGGTGCACGAGCCGAGAACGACCGCGACCTGCGGCACGCGCGCCGCACTGAGTCGCGCCTGGTTGTAGAAGATGCGGCCGAAGTGATCGCGGTCGGGGAACACCTCGTCCTGCAGCGGCAGGAACGCGCCGCCCGAGTCGACGAGGTAGATGCACGGCAGACGGTTCTCGAGCGCGACCTCCTGCGCCCGCACGTGCTTCTTGACCGTCATCGGGAAGTAGGTCCCGCCCTTCACCGTCGCGTCGTTCGCGACGATCATGACCTCGCGACCCTCGACGAGCCCGACGCCCGTGACGATGCCCGCGGACGGCGCGCCGCCGTCGTAGAGCCCGTGCGCGGCGAGCGGCGACAGCTCGAGGAACGCGGCCCCCGGATCGAGGATGCGGTCGATGCGCTCGCGCGGCAGCAGCTTGCCGCGTTTGTGATGGCGCTCGACGGAGCCCTTGCCGCCGCCCTCGCGCGCGGCCGCCATCAGGGCCTGGATCTCCTCGATCGTCTTCAGGTGGTGCGCGCGGTTCTGTTCGAACTCGGGCGAACTCGGCTTGGCTTGACTGTGCAGGACCTCGGACATGCGGGCGGCGAGGTTAGGGGGCGCCCGCGGGTCCGGCCAGCAGGATACCGGCGTTCATGCTGGGCCCGACACCGGGTTTCAGCGCGGTGATCGGCCGCTCACGAGGAAATCGAAAGCCGCGATGCGTTTCTGCACCGGCCCGCTGCACAGAGGTGTGGCACTCAGCAAGCAGACAACGGCACCCGGGCAATCGGTCCGCGGCGAATCGAACTATGGGGGCTTCCCGCGGGCGACCCTCACGTTCTTGCGCGCGCTGCAGGCGAACAACGACCGCGAGTGGTTCGCCGCGCATCGCGACGAGTACCTCGCCGCCTACGTCGAGCCCGCGCGCGGGTTCGTGGCCGCCGTTGCCCCGGGGCTGCGGCGGCTCGTCGCGGAGCTCGTGGTCGAACCGAAGATCGGCGGTTCGATCCGGCGCGTTCACCGCGACGCGCGGTTCGTGCGCGACGGTGCGCCGTTCAAGGATCACCTCGGGTTGTCGTTCTGGGAGGGCGAGCCGCGCCCCGGCATGCCCGCGTTGTTCTTGCGGCTCGCGCCGCGCGGGCTCGAGATCGGCGCCGGGTGCCGCGGACCGGATGCCGCGGCCGTCCGCGCACTGCGTTCGGCCATCGCGAGTCCCGACAAGGGCAAGGCGCTCGCGCGCCTCGTCAGACGGCTCGAGCGCCGCGGTTTCGTCCTCGGCGGCGACCGGGCAGAACGCGTGCCGCGCGGGTTCGAGACCGCGGCCACCGCACCGCTGCCGGCGGCGACGGCCGAGCTGCTGCGCCACCGCGAGCTGTTCGTCGTCGCGCGCTACCCCGCGAGCGCGGCGCGCACCGCGGACGTCGTGAAGCACTGTCTCGCCGACTGGCGCGCGATGCTGCCGGTCTACCGCTGGTTGCGGGACGAGGTGGACACCGGCTGAGGCGTCGCCGTCAACCAACAGGATCGCCGACGGCGCGCGTCCGCTGCCAGCTACGCCAGCAAGACCCAGCTACGGCAGTACGACGTAGTGCGCCGCACTCGTCGCGGCGCTCAGCCCGCCGGGCGCGCCACTGCCGAGATCGAGACCCACGACCTGCGTCGCGAACCCGATCGCCGGCGCCCCGACCGGCAAGGCGAGATGGAACGCCGCTCCGGCGACACCGTCGAGCGGCTGCCACGACGTGATGAGCGGATCGACCTCGAGCACGCAGAACGGCGGCACCGGCAATGACGAACTCGTCGGCGTCAATCCAAGAGCAAGGATCACCACGTCATGGACGCCGTCCGGCGCGACGAGAACCGACACCGCGCCGTCGAAGTTGCCGACGATCGTGGTCGCGGGGATCGCGAGGCCCGGGGTGCCGGCGCCGGCGCAGCCGCCAGCGAACTGGGTCACCGTGCCGCGCGTCGGCTCGAGCCGCACGCGCAGCTCGGCTGTCGCCGCACCCTGGTAGTCGATCTGAATGCCCCACGGCCCCTGGATCGTGCCGGCGACAGCAGACGCCGACAGCGCGACGGCGAGCCGCGTCACCCCGGCCGGCAGAGCGACGGGCAACGCGACGGAGCCGACGCCCATGCCGTCGTCGACCTCGATCGAACCGTCGGCGCCGAGGTCGAGCGTGAACGCGGACGCACCGGTGCCGGACGTCACCGTCTGCCACTCGACGACGACTCGACCCATCACGGGCCGCGCGAGGTCGAACTCGTGACGCAGCGCGCCGCCGCTCTGACTGGTGACCGCCTGCCAGGCGTCGGCCACGACCGCGTGCACGAACTCACCCGCCGTCGGATCCGACCGCGGGGCGAGGTCGAAGCGGGCGGCCCCACCGAAGCCGACCGGCTCGAGATGGACGCCGTTCGACAGGTCCTGACCGTTCGCTGCCACGGCGCTCAGGGCCCCGAGGTGGGCCCCGATCCCACCGGACTCACTCCGGAGAACGAGCTGTGCAGGCAGCTCGGCCGGTAGCCAAAGAACAGCGATGAGCGCGGCTATCCCGGCGCTCACACCGGCAGAACCAGAGCCTGGGCAAGGATTTGGCACGGAGAAGGGTATCCCGATGTGCGGTCGGGCGCGGCTCGGACCACAAGTCGGGTGAGGAAATCGGCCACCTCCTGTTTCCTGGGCCCCGACCTGGGCTAGGAGAGCTGTCGCTCCTCCCACGCTGCATCCCGTAGAACTCGACGCAGTTCTCATGCAGCACGCTCGCACCGCCGCCAACGTTTCCACCCATTCGTCCGTTCGCACCGCCGCTGCGGCGACCGTCGCTCTCGTCCTGAGCGCCGCCGCCAGCGCGCAGGTCAACCCGTTCGTGTTCTACCCCCAGGACCCGGAACGGCAGACGGTCACGTGCACGTCGTTCGTCGGTCGGCCCGATGTCAGCAACCGCGCCGAAGCGCTCATGGAGCTGAACATCGATCACTTCCGCGGCGTCGGTGACGACAACCACTCGATGCGGCTGTTCGGCATCTACCACTGGGTCGCGGACGAGAAGCTGTCGACGATCGAAACCTACGATCTGATCATCCGCCGAGCCGATCCCGTCGCTGGTCCAGACATGAGCCCGACCGCCGAGATCACCCGCATCGCGGGTCTGACAACGCCGCCGTCGAGCAACCAGAACCGCGGCACCTGGATCATGTACGACGGCTTCAACATGCAGGGCGGCGTGATCGCCGGCAGCGTCTGGCCGACCCAGACCGATCGCGTCTACGTCGGCATCGACCTGCCGGCCAATCCGCTGTGGCCCGCGACGGACGGACACTCGTTGTTTCGCGCCGACCTGCTCAATGCCAACACCGGCGCGACTCTCGGTGAGAATCACGCCCCGGGCGTTCCGGATCCGACGTGGGCCGGCATCGTGAACGGCTCGTTCTCGACGAAGTGGACCTACATCCTCGGCCCGTTCGTCACGACTCCCAACCTGCACATGGGCGGCGTCGATCCGACGAGCAATCGTCTCGGCGCCCCGGGTGCCAACCTGAGCATGAATGGGCTGTTTCCGGACGTCAGCGGCAACCCGCGTAGCGACGGCCTGATCGTGCGCGTGACGGACAACCTCGCGCCGTTCGGACTGGTGTTCCTCGGCGCGCAGTTCGGCTTCCTGCCGCCGAACTACGCGTGGCAGTTCCAGGGAGCGCTCATCGGCAACAGCCACATCAGCGGGCCCTCTGCCCTACCGATCCTCTCTCTCGACGTCGCGTCGCTGCAGAACGGGCAGTACGAGTACACCGTCGCGGTACCCAACACGATTCCGACGTTCATGCTCGGCGAACACCTCGTGTTCCAGGCGATCGTCTGGGACACCAACACCGGGATCGGCAACTGGACGAACGCTCAGGCGACGTACTTCTAGGAGAGCGAGCGATGAAGACCCCACTCACGATCCTCGCGCTCGCCGGGATCTCGGTGCTCGGCTTGGGCCAACTGTGGCTCGGCACGCGGCCCACCCCGACGTCGACGCCCGGGGCCACTCCCGCTGCCGCCGTGACCGCCAATGTCGACGCGCCCGCGCCGCTCGCCGGGTCAGCCGCGCCGTCGGCCCCCGAAGCCCCCGAAACCCCCGAGGACCGCAGCAAACTCCTCGAGCTGCCGGACGGTTCGTTCGTGCAGACCCTCAACGGCGCCGTCGACGCCGCGCCGCTGGCCACGTTCTGGGGCCCGAAGCCGTGGAGCCCGATCGTCGGCGTGCAGCGCAGCGAGGCCGGCGTCGAGTGGTACGAGCACGCGAACGGCTCGTTCAGCACGACGCAGATGGTGTGGCGCCCGGACCTCGGCCGCCACGACGCGATGACGCGCGTCGCGCACGTCGGTCCGACGCCGGGCGCGGTCGTGGCGCGCTGAGCCGGGCGGCGTTCACCCCAGCAGCGCGGGCCCGAGTGACGGGCCCCCGCTCGCCGGGAGGCGCGCGGTCAGCCGCCGAGCAACTCGCGGAACAACGCGAGCGTCTCGCGTTCGGCCGGCGGCACCGCGCCGTCGGCATGCGCCGTCGCCTCGAGCGCGGAGAGGAACGCCTGGCGATGCTCGGGCGGCACGAGCGTCGGATCGACATCGTCGGGGGCCGGCGGCACCTCGAGCCAGCGCTGCACCTGCGCGGTCTCGTCGTTGTTCAATCCGAGCCGCCCCGAGATGCGCATGACCATGTCGCGTTCGGCCTGCGTGACCTTGAGGTCGGTCCACGCGAACGAGCAGACGAACTTCATGAGGTTCATCCGAGCCTGCGGGTCGAGATCCATGCTGGCAGTGAATCACCAGACCCGATCCCGCACAATGCAATGCATGGCCGAACCCAAGATCGCATCGCGCACCCCCTACGTCCTCGACGTCGAACCCGGGACCTACGCCTGGTGCGCGTGCGGGCGCAGCAAGACCCAGCCCTACTGTGACGGCGCCCACGCCGGCACCGGGATAGTGCCCAAGATCGAAGTGATCGAGGCGGGCAAGAAGATCGCCTGGTGCGGCTGCAAGCACAGCGCGAACAAGCCCTTTTGCGACGGCACCCACAGCGGACTGCCGGAGTAGGGCGCCGACCGACAACTAGACTAGTCTAGTCTAGGGCGTCGGCGACGCGCCGGTGCGGAACCCACTGCCGAGTTCACCCGCAGCACCGTCGGATTCAGTCCCGCGGTGGACCGTCCAGCGCATGATCATCTCCTCGAGGACCGTGCGCTTGATCGGCTTCGACAGGAAGTCGTCCATCCCGGCCTCCTGACACCGCTGCCGGTCTTCGTCGAGCGCGCTCGCCGTCAGCGCGAGCACGGTCGTCCGATCCTCCGCGGGCTGGATCTCGCGCAGCGCGCGCGTCGCCTTGAAGCCGTCCATGACCGGCATGTGGCAGTCCATGAAGATCAGATCGAAGCTGTGATAGCAGGCCTGCTGCAGCGCGTCGATGCCGTCCGCGACCATCGTGACCTCGCAGCCCAACCGCTCGAGATGCTGACGGGCGACCTTCTGATTGATCGGGTTGTCCTCGGCGACGAGCACCCGGAGCCCGGGCGGAACGGCCGTGTCGAGCGGCTGCGGCCGCTTGCTGCCCTGGCCGTCGCCAGGCTGCAATGACGCGAGGATGCGCTGCTGCAGCTGCTTCCGTCGCACGGGCTTTGCCAGGCACTCGTCGAGGCCGTGCTCCTTGCGGAACGACTCGTCCATCACGGCCGCGGACGAACTCAAGAGCAGGAGCTTGCCATCCGGCGCGAGCTTGCGTTCACGCACGACCGAGCTGAACTCCGAGCCGCGCATGCCCGGCATCTCCTGATCGACGAGCAGCAGATCGATGCGTTCCTTCGCCGCGGCGCGGGCTTCGAGCAGCTGCAGGCCGTCCTCCGCGCTCGCGGCGATGTCACACTGCACACCCCAGGTAACGAGGTGGTCGTGCAGCACCGCGCGATTGACCTCGTTGTCGTCCACGATGAGCGCGCGCCGCCCTTCGAGGCTGCTCGGCGAGACCTCGGCGCCGCCCTCGCCGGTCGCGAGCTCCACGATGACCGTGAACACCGAACCGACGCCCTGGGCGCTGCGGACCTCGACCCGCCCCCCCATGCGCTCGACGAGCATCCGGCTGATCGAGAGGCCGAGGCCCGTGCCGCCGTAGTGGCGCGTCGTCGACGAGTCCGCTTGCACGAACTTGTCGAACACGAGCGCGAGCTTGTCCTCCGCGATCCCGATGCCGGTGTCCTCGACCCGGATGCGGAACGTGCCGGCCGCGCCGTCCGTTCCGAGTTCGCATTCGACGCCGATCACGACCTGCCCCTCGCGCGTGAACTTGATCGCGTTTCCGAGCAGGTTCGTCAGCACCTGTCGGATACGGACCGGATCGCCCTTCACGGCGCGCGGCGCGGTCGGCGCGTACTGGACGATGAGCTCGAGGCCCTTGGCGCGGGCCTGCACGGCGAGCAGCTGCGCAACGTCCTCGACGCAGTCACCGAGGTCGAACTCGATGCACTCGAGGGTGAACAGACCGGCCTCGAGCTTGGAGTAGTCGAGAACGTCGTTGATGATCCCGAGCAGGGCCTCGGCCGAGTTGCGAACCGTGATCGCGTAGTCCTGCTGCTGTCCCGACAACTCCGTCGCGAGCAGCAGCTCGGCCATCCCGAGAACGCCGTTCATCGGCGTCCGGATCTCGTGGCTCATGTTCGCGAGGAACTCGCTCTTCGATTTGCTCGCGGCATCCGCAGCCTGCCCGGCCTGATCGAGATCGTGCGCAACGAGCGTCAGCCGGCGCACGTGCTGTCGCATCGCCCACGCGCTGCTCCATGCGAGACCGACGGCGCCGAGCAGCGCGAAGAAACCGGCGAACAGCGTCGAGCTGGTCGCGTCCTCGATCGGCCGCAGGAAGTCGGCCTTGCTGACGGCGAATGCGAGACTCCAGTCCGCGATGCCGAGCGGGACCGTGGTGACGAAGTGGCCGCGACCGAAGACGTGCTCCTCACGCCAGTCGACACCCTCGCCTGCCCGGATCGTCTGCTGTAGCTCGGCAGACAGGTCGAGCGGCTCGACGGCGATCGCCGCCCCCTGCGCTAGTGTCGACGCCCCCGCCGGACTGCCTTCGGCGAGGCGGCGCTGCTGCGAGTCGAGCACGAACGTGAACCCGCTCGAGTCGTGACCGAACGTCGCGGTGTCGATCACCTCGAGCAGTCGTTGCGATCGCAGGAAGCACACGACCATGCCGATCGAGTGACCGTCCTGCACGTCCCGCACCTCGACGAACGTCGCGAGCCGCACGTCGTTCGCGCTCTCCACGGCGACCGTCCCGCTCGGCCCGCTGTTGATCGCGTTGCGCAACACGGAGTCCAGCGCGGCGCCGTCGACCGCCGCGGTCGCACCGATCGCGCGGCCGTCGCGAGAAAGCATGATGACCGCGTCGAACGCACCGGAGCGCGCGACGTTCTGACCGATCCGGTCGACGAGGGTCAACGGGACGAAGCCGTTCTCGCGCTCGAACTCGAACGCGTCACGAACGGCCTTCGCGTCCGCGAACGACTCACCGAGGTTGAGGCACTCGGCGAAGAACATCCGCACGTTGTTCGCCACACCGGCGAGCACGGCACGGCTCTGCCGCCGGCCCGAATCCGCGAGTTCACGGTGAATGATCGTCGACGTCGCCGCGTCGTGAATGAGCAGCGGGACGACGACGGCCGCGAAGATGCCGACGAGGTACCACCACTTGCCGCCGGACCGCCCGAGCTCCTCGGACGTCGACGACCCCGGCTCTGTCTCGGAGACGCTCATCATCGACAGATGACGCTCGCGGTCATGGCCCCGATCGTCTTGCCGTCGTCGAAGATCGGCAGTGAGATCTGCACGACGTACTCACGCGTGCTCTCGTCGTAGGCGATCTCATCGACGAACAGCTGGCCTTTCCCCTTGTTGAACGACTGCTGCCACTTGGCTTCGTCGCCCTGCCAGTAGTCCGACGTCTTCGCCGAGCTCGCAACGAGCCCGCCGACGTCGTCCATCACGAACACCTCGGGAATCCGTGGGTGATCCGCAGTCACGGATTGGAGGTAGACTGCGCATTCGCTCTCGAGGTAGGGGGCGAAGAACGCCGGGTCGCGCGCGGCCCGCCATCGAGCGTCGAGCTCCTGCAGCTCGGCGAGCGCTCGATCCGGCCGCTCGTTGGCCTCGCGTACCGCCCGCAGAACCGGCTCGGCTTCCGTGAGGTCGCGCAACCGCATCAGGAACTCGTCGATGATCCGCTGGCGGAAGTACTCCTCTTGGCCCGTGCGGCGCGGCATCGGCGCGGCGGCCGCGACCCGCGGCTGCACGATCGGCGTCGCGCCGGGCTGGCGGCGCGGCGCTCGACCCGTGGCGGGCGGCGCACTGCTGCTCCTCGGCTCGCCTGCCCCGCAGGCAACGAGCACGACGAACGTCAGGGCGAACGCGAGTCCTCTGGGCATGGCTACGCCAGCGCTATCGGGCCCGCTCCCGGACCAACTGGACGCCAGTTGCATGGGTGCTCGAAGCGCCCGGTGCCAGCGGCGTCAGGGCCGAGTCGCGGCTGCACCCCTGCGTTCCGGAACTACGGACCTTTTTCCGACCCGTTCTTGGCCATCCGACTGCACGAGGGTGTGAGACCTCTGCGAAATCGACTCTTGCTCTGCCTCGGCCTCGTCATGCTCCTCATGATCCTGCCGGCAGTGCGGGCCCAGACCGGTTGCTACGACTTCGGTTCGATCCCGACCCCGGCGCGATGGGAGTCGAGTGGGTCACCGCTCGGCTGCAGCGGCGCGCCGACGTGGCCGACCTGGCACCTCTTCACTCCCGCGCATCGCCGACCGGCGCCGCACACCGGATTCAATCCCGGCGATGCCCGTGAGCGACCACGGGTGCTCGTCGTCTGGCGATGCACGGGACTGACGTTCCATCCGGTGACGATCCGCAAGGTTCGCTTCCTCGGATATGTCGTCGATCAACCCGAGTTCCCGTGCGGCCCAGGCAGCTGACCGCAGCGATCGGCTGCGACGCAGCTACGCGGAGTCGCGCTCGAGCCAGATGCTGCAGACGAGATCACTCGTGATGTTCGGCAGCGTCCGCGTCATGTCGACGATGCGATCCACGCCGAGGATCAGCGCCAGCAGTTCGGGCGGCACGCCGACGCGCAGGAGCACGATCGCGATCAACGGCAGCGAGCCCCCGGGCACGCCGGCCGCGCCGATCGCGACGAGCATCGCCATGCCGATCACGAGCGCGTAGTCGCCGAACTCGAGCGTGACGCCAGCGACCTGACCGAGGAACAGCACGACGACGCAGAGGAACATCGCGGTGCCGTTCATGTTCATCGTCGCCCCGAGCGGCATGACGAAACCGGCGGTCGACTTGCTGACCCCGAACTCGATCTCGGCGGTGCGCATCGTCGTGGGCATCGTGGCGTTCGATGACGACGTGGAGAACGCGGTCACGAACAGGCCGCGACACTGCTTCAGGAAGCGCACCGGTGACACCTTGCCGAACCACCATGCGAGCAACGGCAGCAGGACGAACTGCAGCACCACGAGGCCCGCCATCACGGTGACGAAGTACCAACCCACGAGGCGCATCACGGGCAGACCGAGCTTGACGGCCGCGTGGAAGATCAGCCCCAGCACGCCGAGCGGGGCGAGCCGCATCGCCCAATCGAGCAGCTTGATACAGAGCTCGTAGAGCCCCTCGACGACCTCGCGCAACGCCCGGGTGCGTTCGCTGGCAACCGCGATCGATGCCGCGCCGAGCAGCACGGCGAACAGGATGAGGCTCAGCAATCCGCTGTTGCTGCTGGCGGCGCCGATCACGTTCGTCGGCACGATCTCGACGAGCACTTCGAGCCAGCTCTTGGCCGCGGCGCTCTGGGACACCTTCTCCTGCGCGGCCGCGAGGTACTCCTGCTTGACCTGCTCGGCGACCGCGGGGTCGAGCCGTCGCCCGGGCGCGACCGTGGTCACGAGCACTACGCCGAAGATCGCCGAGACGAACCCGGTGCCGAGGAACCACAGCAGGGCCCGCCCGCCCATCCGACCGAGGCGTTGCACGCTGCCGAGCGCGGCGACGCCGAGGAACAACGAGCAGAACACGATCGGCACGACGACCATGAACAACAGCCGCAGGAACAGGTCGCCGATCGGCTTGCTGATGCGATCGGCGAACCAGTCGATCTCGGTCCACGTCGCGGACGGCGGCTGCCCGAGTTCGGGGGCGTACGCGAGGTTGAGCGCGACTCCGGCGATCAAACCGATGAGCAGGCCGACGAGGATCTTCGTCGACAGCGAAACACGGCGCGGGGCTTTGGCCTCGGGCATCGGCGGCGGACCTTATCCGGTCAGTGCGCCCGAACGCGAATCCGGCTCTGCCCGGAGCCCTCGGGCTCCACGTCGACGACGGTCCCGATGCGCTCAGCGATGCCGTCGACATGCGAGATGATCCCGATCTGGCAGCCCGTCGCCTGCAGTGAATCGAGCGCACCGAGTGCGGCCTCGAGGTTCTGAGCGTCGAGCGTGCCGAACCCCTCGTCGAGGAACAGCGTCTCGACGCGCGAGCGCGGCGCGGCCAGCGTCGCGAGCGCGAGTGCGAGCGCGAGCGAGACGAGGAACGTCTCGCCACCGGACAACGACTGCAGGCCGCGGCGAGCACCGCCGAGATCGAGGTCGACGACGACGAAGTCCATGTCGCGGCCGCGGTTCTTCTCGAGCCGGTAGCGGCGCGCGAGATCGGCGAGCCGCCGGTTGGCCTCCTGCAGCAGCAGATCGAGGGTCAGCCCCTGGGCGAACACCGCGAACCGATCACCGCGACTGTGCCCGATGAGCTCGTCGAGCGCGACCCAGGTCTCGCACTCGCGTTCGGCGGCGCGGAGACGCGGCGCGAGCTCTTCGCGTTGCCGCCGAAGGAAGTCGTCGGCACTCAACCGATCGCGCACGTCGTCGCGCTCGGTGCGCGCCTTCTGCCGCGCGGATCGCGAATCCTCGAGCGCCTGCGCCGCGTCGCCCTCGTCGATCGCGGGCCGGTTCGTGCGTTCGTGGCGGCCGCGAACGCGGGCGCATTGCTGCACGACGGCCCGCGCCTGTTCTTCGGCGGCCTGCAGTCGGTCGAGTTCTTGCTGTTCCGCCAGGACGGCCGCGGCGCCAACGGCGGCCGCCTCGCGAACCGAGCCAACCGTGATCTCGGCCGCCCGTGCGGCGGCCTCGACCTCGGCGCTCACCGCGGCGAACTCACCCTCCCGGGCCTGGCGCGCCGCCGCCGCATCGACGAGTTCACGCTCCAAGGTCGCGGCGCGGGTCGCGGCCAGAGCGCTCTGCTCGTGCGCAGAGACCAAATCGCGCACCGCAGCATCGCCTGCTGCCGGTGAGCCGGCATCCTCGATCAGTGCCGCGAGCCGCTGCACTGGATCGCTGACTCCAACGAGCGCTGGCGCGAGCTCCTCGTTCGCCTCGAGGAACGCGGCCGCCGCCGTGCCCGCTGACTGCGCCCGCCGCTCGGCATCGACGGCGGTCTGGTACGCGGCCCGGAGTTCGTCGTGACGATCGGCCAACGCGGCGACGGCACGTTCTTCATCGGCGAGCCCGGCCGTGCGACGCTCGGCAACGGCCACGGCCTCGGTCTCGGTCAACGTGACGGAGGCTTCCGGTTCGTCGGCGGACTCCGCGGCCGCTGGCCGCTCGCGAAGCTCCGACTCGCGAGCTCCGCGAGCCATCGCGCCCGCCCCACCGAGAGCCTCGACCGCCACGCGCTCACACGCGGCAACGGCATCCGCCGCGCGCTCCGCGGCCGAGCGCGCCGCCCGAAGCGCGCGCTCACACGCCCGCCGCTCGGCCTCACGCGCGGCCACCGCGTCGCGCGCGGCTTCGCGCTGCTTCTGGGCCCGCTCGACGGCCGCCGTCTCGGGGTTGTCATTGCCAGAGCCGGAGGGCGACGGCGCATCGACGGGATGGGGATGCTCGATCGAACCACAGAGCGGACACGGCTCGCCGGACTCGAGGTGTTCGCGGAACGCGGCGAGATCGCCGCGGATCCGCGCGTGCTCGGCAGCCTGCTGCGCGGCGTGCAGTTCCCGGTCCGCGACCTCGACGGCGCGCGCGAGCTCGTCGAACCCTCGAGCCAACCGTTCGCGCTCGCCCTCGAGTCGGGTGAGCTCGGCCTGGCGCTCGCTCGCGACCGAGCGCGCTCCCTGCCACTCGCGCACCGCGGCAGTGATCGCGGCGACGGCCTCGCGCTCGGCGAGCAAGCGCTGGCGGCGCGCTGGCAGCTCGCGAAACTCGGCCGCTTCCAGGTTTGCCGCCGCCGCCTTGGCCGCATCGGCGGCATCGCGCTCGGCCATCGCCGCGGCCGCCGTGGACACCCCGAAAGCGCGCCACTCGGCGTGCCGACGCAACCACCGCGCGAACGTCGGCTGCCAACGCTCGAACTCGGCGACGAGCATCGGTGGCGCCGCCGACGCCTCGACGCCGAACACGCGCTCGACCTGCGCGCGCGCTGCGCGCTCGAGCTCGGTCGCGACCTGGCGTTCGGTGGCGAGCTGGACGCTGAGTTCCTGTTCTCGCTGCACCGCCGCAACGACAGCCTGCTGCGCCGCAGTGAGCGCCTCGACGCGCGGCGCGATCGGCAGCGCGCGCACGAGCAGCCGGTTGCGTTCACGCGCCTTGGCGGCCGCACGGTTGTCCTGCTGCGCTCGCTGCAGATCGGCGGTGCGCTCCTGCTCCTCACGCCGATACTCCGCAGCCGCGGCATACCACGACACCACCTGCTGCGCGAGCTCGACCGCGACCTCGGCGACCTCGACCTGTTGCGTCAACGCCGCGGCGCGCCCTTCGAGCTGCGCGCGTTCGCCGCCATCGAGCAGATCGAGGGTCCCGACCTGCGCACGCAGCTGCTCGACCCGCTGTCGCGCGACCCGACTGCGTTCATGGGCCGCGCGCGAGATGCGGCGGTAAACGTCCGCGCCCGTGAGGCTCTCGAGCAAACTCGCGCGCTCGTCCGCCGGCGCCGCGAGGAACGCCGCGAAGTCGCCCTGCGCGAGCAGCACCGACCGACAGAACTGCGCGAAGTCGAGACCGAGCCGCGCCCGGATCGCGTTGAGCACCTCGCCCTTGCCGCCACCCGCGACGACGACACCCCGGTCGATGTCGGTGAGCACGAGTTCTTGCGGCTGGATCCGGCCATCGGCCTGTCGGCGCGCCCGCCGCACGGACCAGCGTGATCGATAGCGCTGGCCATCTCGGCCCGTGAAATCGACCTCCGCGTACCCGGATGCGGCGCCACGTCTCAGCAGCGTGCGCGGATCGTGGCTGTGCAGCCAGTGGGCGGCCGGCAGCTCGGCCTCGGCGACGGCGACGCCGCCGCGCCCCGACAACCGCGGCGTGCGATCGAACAACGCGAGGCAGAGCGCGTCGAGCAGGGTGCTCTTACCGGCGCCGACGGGGCCGCAGATCGCGAAGATGCCAGCGCTACCGAGATCGCCGGCTTCGAGGTCGACCTCGAACTCACGCGCCAGGCTCGCGAGGTTGTGACCGCGGATCGCGAGGATCTTCACGGCGCGACCTCCGAGCCGTTCTCGACCTCGTCGACGAGCTCGCGAAACGCAGCGAGCAGGCGCTTCGGCACCGCGCCCTCGTGCTCGCGCGCGTAGCGCAACCGGAACAGTTCCTCCGGCAACAGCGTGGCGAGGTCGCGCGACGTGGAACCATCGGGCTCGCCGCCGGACGGTGCAGCGGTCGTCTTGAGCTCGATCCGCGCGAGCCGCACGTCGCGGTCTGCGGCCGCCGTCACGAGGCGTTCGGCGAGGCTCGGCATCGGCTCCGGCACCCGCACGGCGATCTCGAGCAGCGGTCGCAGATCCTCGTCGAGAAGGCCGTCCTCGGCGTCCCGCGCCGGCAACGCGGCGACGGCGGCCATCGCAGCTTCGGGCTCGAGCTCGCCGCGCTCCGGAATCCGCAGCAACGGCACGAGACGCGGCACCCGCAACGACCACACCTTCTCGAGCGCGCCATCCGCGAGGTCCGCGAAGACCACGTGATGCGGGTGTTCGCGCTCGGGCATCGACAACGGGATCGGCGAACCGCAGTAGCGCACGTTCTCGCGCATCGCGACCTTCTGCGGCCGGTGCAGGTGGCCGAGCGCCACGTAATCGCAATCGTCGGGGAACAGGTCGACGGGCAGTGCATGTTGATTGCCACCGAGCACCTTGCGTTCGCTGAGCTCACTCAACATGCCGCCGACGAGATAGCCATGCGCCATCGCGACGAGCGCCTGCCCCGACTCGAGCCGGGACCGCGCCGCCTCGAAGAGCTCCGAGTGCAGCGCCCGCATGCCGACGATCAGCGGGTCATCGCCGTCCGCGCTGCCCAGCTCGTGTCGCTCGACAGACTCACCGGCCCGCGGAATCGCAACGGCCTTCGACTCGCCCGCTCCGCCCTCCCGCTCGGTCCCCTTCCGTTCGGCCCCATCCCGTTCGGCCCCATCCCGTTCGACGTCGCGAACGACGGCCACGTCGCTCGCCCGCAAGAACGGAATCGCGACGACGAGCGCGCGGGCCTCGGAATCCTCCACCCCGACCAGCGGAATCAAGAGTTGGTCCGCGAGCAAGCGACCGTCGGCATCGCGCCGCACTCGCCCCAACACGTGAACATCGAACGCGGCGAGCAGGTCGCGCGGCGCTTCGAGGCGAGCGGCCGAATCGTGATTGCCGGCGATGACCACCACCTGCACACCCGGCCGCCGCCGCCGCAGCGCCCCGAGGAACTCGAACCAGAGCCGCCAAGCGAAGGGCGGCGGATTGGCGCTGTCGAACACGTCCCCCGCGATGAGGACCGCGTCCACCCGGCGTTCGACGACCGTGTCGACGAGCCATCCGAGGAAGTGCTCGTGCTCACGTTGCCGGGAATGCCCGCGCAACGTGTGTCCCAGGTGCCAGTCTGCCGTGTGCAGGATGCGCATGCTGCCGCCGTCGAGCAGGCGCCGGGATGGCCGCGCCGCCTGCCTGCAAGCTTCTGCAGCTGCGGGTCATTTACCAGTCGCGGCTTCGCAACGGCAGCCACCGACCGTACACGAGCGCGCCCGATGACCGCGTCATCGGGCGCGTTCGACTCGGCGCGCTTGCGCACACCGAACCAGCCGGGCGGCCTCGGACCACCCGGCTCTCAGCCAGCGTCAGTTCCCGAGGAAGGCACGGCCCGAGTTCGACACGACGATGCCGAGCGCGTTCTTGGTCGGGTCGGCGATCGCCCACTGGTGGAACAGCACGACGCCGATGAACGAGGTGTTCGAGGGCACCGGCGTCGAGACGCTCGCCGCACCGTTCGCGTCGACGAAGACCAACCGGGTGGCGTCGGCCGAGACCTGCAGGTCACAACCCGGAGCACCCGGCAGCGGCGCCGGCAGCGACTGACCGTTGAACGTCTGGTCCGACAGGCCCGTCACGGCGAACGCAGCCGTCGAGGGCAGCGCGTTGCTCAGCGTGATGTCGTAGCTGGTGCCGAGAATCGGCAGGCCGGTGTTGCCGAGCTCCGGCACGTCGAAGACCGTGCCGGCCGTGCAGTACACGCGGTAGGACGGACGGTTCACCGACGGATCGAACGTCCAGCTGCCGGTCGCGTTCGGACGCGAGAACACGGCACCGGAGTTGCCGGTCGCGAGGTTCGGCACGAACACGTTGCCCGCGGAGGTATCGACGCCGAGGAAAACCGCGCCCGCCAAGGCAACCGGCGCACCGAAGTCGGCCTCGTAGAACGCCGCGTTGGGTCCGACGGTGATCGTCGTCGTCGCGATCGGCGTCGGGCTGAGCAGCGGGTAGATCGCCGCCGGCACCGAGACCGTGCCACCCGTCGACTGCAGGAAGACCTCGAATCGTTCGATGTCGGCCTGAGCCTGCGCCGGGATGATGCCGAACTCCTTGTTGCTCGTCAGACCCGTGAGCGTGCCGCCACTGCCGTTGACCTCGACGCAAGGCGAGGTCGTGCTCGACGAACCCGCGCACGCGACGCCGAACGTCGTGAAGAACGCGTTCGTCGGCGGCTGGCCCGTGCCACCCGTGACGACGAGGCCGAAGTCGGCATCGACCGCCGCGGTCTCGACGTGGTTGTCCTGCACGATCGACGTCGCGATGACCTCGATCGTCCAGGCACCCGGCGTCGGGTTCTGCACGAACACGCACTCGATCGGGTTGATCCCGTCCTCGCTGCCGCCCGGAACCGACCAGTTGCCCTGCTCGAGGCCGTTGTTGCCCCAGTAGGTCGTGCTGTCGGGCGCGGTGATGCGCAGCGACAGGTTGTTGATCAGCGTGATCGTCGCGGCCGGGTTGGCCCCCGGCTCGGCGTAGTGCAGCACCGCGCTGAAGCGGGTCTCACCCGGCGCCACGAACACGCTGTAGACCATCGTGTTGCCGTTCGTGAGGATGTCGGTCTCGTCCACGATGAACGTCTTGTCGCGGTAGTCGTGCATCCGCTCGAGACTCGGGTAGCCCCAGCCGACGTGCTCACGACGGTTGTCGGAGCTCGTGGCGTTGAACGGGTACTGACTCGCGTTCGCGACCTGCAGGCACTTCAGCGTCGTGAAGTGCGGGCGGTTGACGTGCTTGGACGCACCCGGGTTGCGGAGCTGGTTACCGAAGATGCCGAATCCCGGCATCGCCGAGTCGTCCGTGAACATGTCGATCGCGAGCGCGTTGTTGCCCGCGATGATCGGCGTCGCACCCGACGTGCCACCGAAGTTCGTCGTGTAGCCACCGTTGCTGCTCGTCGTACCGATCTGGTCGTAGTACGCGGCCAGCGTCGGCTTGATGCGCCCGTCGGCCGCCGGCCCGGTGCTGCCGTTACCGGCCTGCCACGAGTCGTCCTGCGGGTTGGCGTTGTTGCCGTGACCGAAGCCACCGCAGGAGAAGATGTTCTTCGCCCATGCCTGCGGCCGCGAATCCTGGTTGCCGGCGTTGCTCTGGCTCTGCGTCCACGCGATGTCGTGGTCGAAGATGATGTCGTCCGCCTCCGCCGAGACCGACGTGTAGTTGCGCGTGCGTGGGTCACCCCAGGACGCCGTCGTGTGGCTCACGTTGTGCACGTTGATCAGGTCGCTGACGACCTGCCAACGCGACGTGCTGACCGAGCTGTAGTTCGTGTAGAACTTGCCCGAGTCCGGCGAATAGCCCCGGAACTGCGGGTTGCCCGTGCCATCACCGAAGACGATGCCGGCCGTGTTGGTGCCGTGGCCCGTCGATTGGCCGCCGCTGTTGACGTTGACGACCGGGCCCGAGAAGGCCTGGTGTGATTGCAGGATGCCCTCGTAGATGTGCAGGTTGATACCGTTGCCGGTGTAGCCACCCTGCGTCTCGACGTAGTTGGCGCCGCTCTGCGCGCGCGCGTTGTCGACATCGTTCTCGGGAGCGCCCCAAGCGTCGATCCAGAGCACCTGATCGAAGTGCGCGGTCTGGACGAGCTGCTCCGCGGTCAGCGTGGCCGTGAACAGCAGGCTGCCGGTGTGCTCGTTGTCGACGATCCCGCCGATGCCCTGGATCCCGGCCGCGAGCGCCGGCTTGTCGTTGTGCTTGTCGACAACGACCATGTTGTAGCGCGCGGCCCCGAGGTCACCGTCGGCGAGCACCTCGAGGATCTCCGGATCGATCCGGTAGGCCGGGTGATAGGCGCCAACCCAACGCACGCCGGTCTGCGCCATCACGGCGTCCCGTCGCGAACCCGGCATCCGAACGACGTAGCTGTTGTCGGGCAGGTAACCGTGCACCTCGCCGCCGAGCGCCGCGATCGCGTCGCGATCGGCCTGCTGGGGCGTGCCGTGGAACTGGACGATGAAGAGCCGGTCGGACTCGCGGCTCTGGAGCGTCGCCGGGATCTCCGGCTCACCCTGCAACGGGTTGAACGTCTCGTAGCGCAGGAAGACGAACGACGACTCGTTCGTCGGCGCGGTCGGAGCCTGGGCGCTGATTGCGACCGAAACGCCGAGGGCGGCGACGAGGAAGGCGGCCTGTGATGTAGCTTGGAACATGAAGCTCTTGGGGCGGAGGGGAAGGGGAAGCAGGCGACCCGGCAGTCTAACCACGGGCAACGCGCCGTGGCATGGCGTGACGCGAACGGCAGACCTCCAGGGCCGCTTACCCTCGAGCGGAACTCGCGACCGAGACCTGGTGCATTGCGTGTGCACGGCGCGTTCGCGGCGAACGCGCTCGGGTGAAGCAACCCGGCGAAGACGCGACAACGCCCTGGCACGCAGCCGCTTGGGCGGTCCGCCGCGGCCACCGGACGACCGCCGGCCCCCCATGCACAATCAATGCACCAGCTACCGGATGCGGCCGCCGCGAGCCGCGTTAGCGTTCTTCCCATGCCGCTCGGCGAGCCCGTGCCTGCCTCTGACCCCGCAACCCGGCGCCCCACAGCAGGCCGGCGCCGATGACTCGCCCCATCTGCCTGCTCACCGGCGGCAGCGGGTTCGTCGGCCGCCATCTCCTGCCGCTGCTCGCGCGCGAGCACGACGTGCGGGCGCTCGTTCGTCCTGGGCAACGGTTGCCGACCGACGTGCCCTACCAGCCCATCGAGGGCCGGCTCGCCGACGATCCGGCGCTGGCCCGCGGCGTCGACGGCGCCGAGATCGTCGTGCACCTCGCGGCCGTGGTCTCGTTCCGGCCCGAGGACCGCGAACTCATGCAGCGGGTGAACGTCG
This sequence comes from Planctomycetota bacterium, assembly GCA_965228735.1. Lineage (GTDB taxonomy): Bacteria > Planctomycetota > UBA1135 > UBA1135 > UBA2386 > JAGQRA01. Next base: position 5,473,802 of record OZ245838.1, on the reverse strand, counting down.
AGGCGACCGCGAGGCTGGCGCGACTCGCCCGGGCCGCGAACGTGCGGCGATTCCTGCATTGCTCGACGATCAGCGCGGTGGCCTATCGCGATCGCCCCGAGGCGGTCGACGAGACCGCGCCCTTCAACTTCGGCCCGCTCCGAATCGGGTACTGCGACACGAAGCGAAGCGCGGAGGCCGCCGTCGCCGCCGAAGTGGCTCGCGGACTCGACGCCGTGATCGTCAACCCGCCATCGATGTTCGGCGCGGGCGATCCGCGCAAGGGCGGCGACGGCTCGCTGATCACCGCGATCCTGGATGGCAAGCTGCGATGGGCCGCGCCCGGCGGTTTGAACGTGGCGAACGTGACCGATGTCTGCGCCGGGATCCTGGCCGCCATCCAGCGCGGCCGGACGGGCGAGCGCTACATCCTCGGTGGTGAGAACCTCACCGGCCGGCAACTGGCCGAACGGATCGCGGCATTGGTCGGCGGCACGCCGCCACGCCGGACGATTCCGGCAACGCTGACGAAGCTCGCGGCGCGCCTGCTCGCCGGCAAGGAACGACTCTTCGGCAGCCGGCCGCCGCTCACCAGCGAGATCTTGCGACTGGCGCCGCGCTACCTCTGGTACTCGTCGGCCAAGGCCGAACGCGAGCTCGGCTGGCGCGCCGGCCCGGTCGACGCCGGCATTGAGGCGGCGGCGCGCGACCTCGCGCGCTGACCCTCGGCTCGGCCGCGCGAGGGCGGTTTTTCGACCCGGCTTCCCCCCCGTCTCGCACGTACCACTGGTGCACCCCGGCAACCGCTGCGGGCGCGAAGCCAACCAACCGTCCCCGCGTCCAGTAGATCGCGACCGATGGATCGCGACCGTGAAACCGCGGCGAAGAAAACCGCAGCCGTAAACCGCGGCCGAGAAAAACCGCGGCGCCGCACGAACCTGAGTTCGCCCGGCGCCGCGACAGCATCAACCATGTGCAGACGTCAATCGTCCCTACGCAACCGCCGCGCACTGTGGCTCGCATTCCTCCTGACCCTGTTCGCGATCGGTTTCGCGATCGGGTTCCGCACGGGTCAACTCCTCGGCGAACGACCCGAACCGGCAACCCCGACGCGACCGGCCCCCGCGCCACGATCCGAGGCGTTCCCACCGCCGGTCCCCGAGCCATCGACGGGCCCGCACGACGTTGCCCAACGGACCGAGTTCGGGCGCGAACTGCAGGCCATCGCCAACGCTGTGAACAGAATCGGTGAGCTCTGGGACGCAGCCCGCCCCACGGCCGCGGCCGAACTCGATCGCGAGTGCGATGCGCGGCTCGCCGCACTCGTCGCGAGCCGGGCCGACGCCGGCGAGTGCGCGCTTGCCGAGTTGGCGAATCAGCGTGACGGACGGCACGCCGCTCTCGTCAAGGTCACGCGGCGCGTGCTCACGATCGACTGCGAGCGACGCGACGACCCCGACCACCTCGTTGCAACGGCCCTTGCAACCGCCGGCCGCAGCGTGGCGGTCGCGCTCGCGATCGACGGGCTGGCCGACGGCGACTGGCTCGGCGCAGCCCATGCTCCCGCGATCGAAATGCTCACGACGCGAGAACACGTCCCGGCGGTCACGCGGCTCGCGCTGCTGCGCAGCCACTGGCGAATCCGGCTCCGCGGCGGCCCACGCGTCGCGGCCCACCTCACGAGCACTGCGCACACCTGGCTCACGACGGGCAACCCGTGCCAACGCCAGATCGCCTACGAGCACCTGCTCCGGGATCCGCGCCGTCGCGAATCCGTGCTCGGACATCTGCGGCGTACCGAGCCCGACGCGTTCGTGCAGCAGCTCGCAGTCGCGATCGGCGCGGGCTGGCCGGGGGACGAAGCCGCCGAGGTCCTGTTGCAACTGTCCCGCGCCGGCACGAGCGTCGTCGCCGGCTGGCTCGCGCTCGGCGAACGCGACCCCGTGCCGCTTCGGGAGACCTACTGTTCGTGCCTCGCGGATGCGGTCGCGCCGACCACGCGACGGGACATCCTGTCAGGGCTCGGGCTCGCGTCGGCGGGCCTGCCGATCGGCGAGGAGACTGTCGCGGCTGCCGCGCTCGAGACCCTCGAGTTCGCGGCGACGAACGAACCTCTCCTCGAACTGCGCCTGCACGCCCTGGTCGCGCTCAGCGCCGTAGCCCCCGCACGCTTCGAAAGCGCAGCGGAGGTGTTCTGCCGCGAACGCGATTCGCGCGCGCCGTGGCGCGGCCCCACGGCACGCGCGTTCGGGTTCGCGATCCGGAATCTCGTGGCGTCCGGGGCGACGGTCATCGCCCGGCGATGCGCACAGCGGCTGGCAGAATGTGGGCTCGGGGGCGCCGCCGCCGACGAGGTGCGCCGCGCGCTGCGCGAGGGCCTGCCGTGGCCACAGCCGGTCGAGTTCCGTAGCGGACTCGCCACGAACTGAGGGTCCGCCGGAGCGCTCGAAGACGGTTCCGCGCGGCCGGGGCGCCGCAAGAGAACGGTGCCGCTAGAGACCGGGCCCCTGGGGGACGGGGCCCTGGGGGACGGGCCGTGGGGGACGGGGCCCTCAGAAACGGGGCCCTCTAAAACGGGGCCCTCTAAAACGGGGCCCACCGCGACCCTACTTCTTCTTCTCGATGTGCTTCGTGTGCTTGCGCAGACGAGGGCAGTACTTGCTGAGCTCGAGCTTCGGCGTGCCCGGCTTCTTGAAGATCGTGTAGTTCCGGTCGCCAGTCTCCTCGCAGACGAGGAAGACGATCTCTTTCTTCTTCTTGGGCTTGGCCATGGCTCGGTCGCGTTGGGAGGGCCGAACAAGGTAGCGACCCGCGCCCCCGGATCAAGACCCGAGCCGCTCCAACCGGCCGGCCGCGGCAGAATTCTCGCCCGACCCGGGGCAAGGCCCGGACCGGCGGCCTGGCACCCACTTCAGTTGTGCTCGAGCACGATCACGGGCATCTGGCCGAGGTAAGGCTCCCAGGGCGAGAAGGTCACGGATCCCGGGAAGAACACGGTCGCGCACTGATCCCCCACGTCGATCTCGTCGAGCACGAGCATCACGCCGTTGCTGACGGAGATCTGGAGCCCCGGCCGCGACGAGTCGAGCCACAGCGACTGGACCCCAACCTCGATCCCGACCGTGCTCGGATCCGTGAAGAGCGGGAAGCTGAAGTCGCTCGTGCCCGCCACGTTGGCCGCGCCGCCGACCATGCCGTCCACGGGCGCCCACTGATGGCACCCCCCGAGCCCGGGGTCCAGTGCCGTCAGAGAAGCACCGAACCCGACGTAACTTGCGTTCGCCGCTCGCGGCCTCGGAGTCAGGCCGATCAGGAGCGCGGTCCAGGCACTCGGCTCCGCTCCGGTCATCCGAAACGAAGCCGTACCGCCGACGACGGGCCCGGTCGTCGGGTCGTTCCAACGCAACTCCGTCGGCCCGCTGCGGGTCGTGCAGCTGCCGTCACCGAGCGTGACGGCGTAGCCGTTCTCGACGCCGCCCTCGAACCAGACCGCGTCGACCCAGGAATCGCCGATGACCTGGAACGGCGCGTCGGTGGTCTCGAACTCCAACAACAACGACCCTGGCCCCACCGCCAGTGGCGTGGTGAACGTGATCGCGATGAACTCGTCCCCGACGGCGGTCGCGGGCCCGGGGGCCGCAGTCGCCCCGACGGCAACGACGGCAGGCCCGAAGAGCACGCTCACCCCCGGCGACCGATTGAAGGTGAGGTAGCGCGTCAGCGCGGCCGCGCTCTGGTTCGACCCGGTTTGAAACCCGCCGCGCACGGTGAGCGTCCGCTGCACGGCTGGGTAGGCCGGCTCCGCCAGGAACGTCGGCCGCCGCAACCGGACCCCCGTGATGCTCGCGCCGAGGTTGGCAGGCAACAGGTCTTCCTCGATGCGCACCTGCATGACGCCTTCGCTCCAACGCAGCGGCATCGCCACCGCGGCGTTGCCAGGCAGGTGCTCACAGATCGCGGGAACGACGGCAGTGGTCTGCGCGCCGAGGCCGATCGACAAACCGAGAACGGCGCCGACCGTGGTCGACAGCGGGAAGACTGACGGGGGGTTCATGACCGACTCCTGGGTATCGGCGGATGAGCTGGGGCCCGTGTCATCGACCGTTCCCCGCGGCCAGCCCAAGTCGGCGGCGGCAGAAAAACGAAAAGGGCCCACCGGCTGCCGCCGGCGGGCCCTCTTCGGGGGCTGTCCAACTCGACTCGTCCGCCCCCCTTCCCTCTGCCACTCCTATCGGAATCCCGAGGCTGCGAACCTGAGGCCGGTTTCGCGTTCGGAACAGCGCCCCCGTTTGCGAACGGGCCGAGCATGCACACTCGAGGCACCAGCTGGACCCGGGACCTCATGCACACTCGAAGCACCAGCTGGACCCGGGACCTCATGCACACTCAAGGCACCAGCTGGACCCGAGACCCCATGCACACTCAAAGCACCGGCTCTCAGCGACCGAACTACCCCCGAGTTCGCCCTTTGCCCGGACGCATGTTGCGCGGATCCCGGCCCATCAGCGAGCATGCCTGACCCATGACCGATGCGCCGTATCGACCTGTGACGATCGTCACCGGCAGCAGCCGGGGCATCGGTGCGGCGATCGCCGAGCGCCTGGGTCGATCTGGCCACCGACTGGTGCTCGTGGCCCGGAGCGCCGACGGACTGGCGGCGACTGCCGCGGCAGTCCGCGCGACCGGCACCGAAGCCGCCGTCGTGACCGGCGATCTCCGGGACGAGGCCACGAGTGTTTCGGCGGTCGAGGTCGCGCATTCGACGTTCGGCGGGCTGGACGCCGCCATCAGCAACGCCGGGACCGCGCCGACCGCCAAGGTCGAGGCCACGACCGGCGCACTGCTGCAGGAGACGTTCGATCTGCACGTCGCCGCGCCGCTCGCGCTGGCGCGGGCCGCGTTGCCCAGGATGCGAGAGCGCGGCGCCGGCTGCCTGCTGCACCTCGCATCGACGGCCGGGCTGCGGGGCTACCCGTTCACCGCGGCCTACACGGCCGCCAAGCACGGGATGGTGGGACTGGCTCGCGCGATGCGGGCCGAACTCGGCGCGGCCGGCATCGACGTCTACGCGGTGTGCCCGGGTTTCGTCGACTCGGCGATCACCCGGGGAGCGGCCGACGCGATCGCGGCGCGCGGCAAGACCACGGCCGACGCGGCGTTCGAGCGGATGGCCGCGCAGAACGCGATCGGTCGGATGCATTCGGTCACCGAGGTCGCCGACGCCGTCGCCGAGATCATCGCGACGCGGCCGCCCGGTTGCGTCTACGAGCTCGATCGTGATCCGCCGGCGTTCCTGGACTGACATGATGCTACGAGCCCGAATGCCACGAGCCCGAACGCAACCCCACGTGCCCCCTCCCCTGCCGCTGCGCCAACGATGAGCGACTACGACTTCCGCTACGACTGTGACGACGACGGCGTGCTGACGCTGACGCTCGACCGCCCCGACACGCTCAATTCGCTGACCTTCGCGGTCTATGGCCAGCTCGAGCGGTTGTTCCGCGAGCTCGACGACGACGAAGACGTCAAAGCCGTGGTGCTCACCGGCAACGGCCGCGGGTTCTGCAGCGGCGGCAGCGTCGAGGACATCATCGGGCCGCTGCTCGAGAGCGAGCTCGACGCGACGCTGGCATTCACGCGCATGACGGGTGCCGTGGTGCGCAACATGTTGCGCTGCAGCAAGCCGATCATCGCTGCCGTCAACGGCGTCGCGGCCGGCGCCGGTGCCGTGCTCGCACTCGCGAGCGACCTGCGGGTCGTGGGCGAGGGCGCGAAGTTCGCGTTCTTGTTCGCCAAGGTCGGGCTCACCGGCGCGGACATGGGTGCGGCGTGGCTGCTGCCCAAGGTCATTGGCACGGGGCGCGCGATGGAGATCTTGCTGCTCGGCGACAAGATCACGGCCGCCGAGGCCCACCGGATCGGCCTGGCCAATCGCGTCGTGCCGCCTGGCGATGTCGTCGAAGAAGCCACGGCGCTGGCACGGCGCCTCGCCCAGGGTCCGGGGCTCGCGCACGCCATGACCAAGAAGATGGTCTGGAACGAGTGGCCGATGGACCTCGATGCCGCGATCGAACAGGAAGCGCAGGCGCAGGCCCTGCTGCTGCGGGCGCACGACCACCGGGAGTTCTACAACGCCTGGATGGAGAAGCGCGATCCCCACTTCCGCGGACGCTGAGCCGCTATCCCGTGCAACGAGCTGCGAGCGCGACCGCGGCATCTCCATGAACGACTCATTCTGGCTGCCCGACGGTGACCTCGAGGACGCGGACCGCGAGTTCGCGCAGCAGATCCGCGCGTTCGCGACCGCGAAGCTCGCGCCGTTCGCGCGCGAGATCGACGAGCAACGCGTGTTTCGGCGCGAGATGGTCGAGGATCTCGCGCGTGCCGGCATCCTCGGCGGGCCGATCGACGTGGACGCCGGCGGCGCGGGCTGGACGCCGATGCAGCTGGCGATCGCGCACGAAGAGCTCGGTGCTGCGTGCGGCAATGCGCGCGGCTTCTGCGCCGTGCAGACCGGATTGGTCGCGCAATGCATCGCGCGCTTCGGCACCGGTGCCCAGCGCGAGCGCTGGCTGCGACCGCTGATCGCGGGTGAGGCGATCGGCTGCTTCGCGCTGACCGAGCCCGACGCCGGCAGCGACGTCGCATCGTTGTCGACGGTTGCCGAGGTGCAGGGCGACGGTTCGTACCGCGTGTCCGGACACAAGTGGTGGATCACGAACGGCGGCGTCGCGGACGTCATGATCCTGTTCGCGTCCGTCGACCCATCGCTCGGGCGCAAGGGCATCACGGCGTTCCTCGTCGACCTCGAGCGCGACGGCGTCACGCGCACGCCGGTACCCGGAGTCGACCTCGGCCACCGCGGTAGCGATCACGCCGAACTGCGCTTCGACGGTTTCGCGGTGCAGGGCGACGAGGTGCTCGGCGAGATCGGCAATGGATTCGGCGTCGCGATGGGCGGCCTCTCGGCGGGTCGACTATCGGTCGCTGCCGGCGCGGTCGGGCTGCATCGGGCCGCGCTCGCGGCGGCGGTCGAGTTCACGATGGGGCGCGAGCAGTTCGGCAAGCCGCTAGCGGCGTTCCAGATGGTGCAGGAACGGCTCGCCGATCACTTCACGTCGCTGCATTGCAGCCGCGCGCTGGTCTACCGCTGCGCCCGCCGGCGCGCGGCTGGCACCGAAACGCACGCCGACGTCGCGATGGCCAAGCTGCAGGCCACCGAGGCCGGGGCGCGCGCCTGTGAACAGGCGGTGATGCTGCACGGCGCGCGTGGCTACACGTCGGCGTGGCCCGTCGAGCGAATGTGGCGCGACATCCAGGCGCTGCGGATCTACGAAGGCACGTCGATGATCCAGAAGTCGATCATCGCGCGGTTGCTGACGCAGCCGGGGTGACGTCGAGTCGGTCCGGCGACCGGCTCACTTGGGCGTCGCGTTGTCGAACACGACGGTGACCGTGGCCTCCCGTTCCCAGCGGGCGCTGCTCGCGCCCGGGCGCAGGTCCTGGCGCCGCCATTCGCATGTGACCATTGCGTCGCGCACTTCGGGTCTGTTGAGCGCGAACTGCTCCAGCGTCTGCAGCCGCAGGATGCAGAGCTCGACCGAGGAGCGCCGCTGACCGCCCGGGCTCAACCCGATCAGCAGGTCCGGCGTCTCGATGATGATCCGGATCCTGGAGCTGAACGTCAGTGACGCGGTGAGCACCCGATCGAGCCAGGCGCCGATTCCCGGCTTCAGCGGGTGCGGCCGCAGCGGCTGGAAGAAGTCCGACAACGGCGCCTTGAAGGACACGGAATCGTCGGTCTGCACGACGTCGAGCGACTGACCCGCGATCTCCTCGTAGGTCTCGAGCTCGTCCTTCAAGAACTCGCGCATCTCGCCGTCCTGGGCGGTCACGAGCGGCACGGCGTCCATCACGTCACCACCGCCGGCCTGGTTCTCGAACAATCCCGTGTCCTTGGTCTTACCCTCGCCCTCGATGTGGAAGGCCCACTGCACGGACTGCCGAAGTTCGCGAATCTTCTCGAGGTCCGCCTGCCCGAGCGCGTAGAGCACGACGAACAGCGCGAAGAGCAGGGTCATCATGTCCGCGAAGGACACGAGCCAGCGCTCGTGGTTGACGTGTTCTTCGTGCTTGTGCTTCTTGGCCATCGCCCTGCTTCACGCGCCGCGATCACTTCTTGTCGTCGTCGCCGCCGCCGTGGCTCCCGAGGTAGACCTTGAGACGGCTGCGGAGCGCGCCGGGCGCCATGCCCGACTGGATGCCGACGACACCCTCGAGAACCATGTTCTTGAGCAGCTGGTCGTGCTCGATGTGGCGCTTCAGCTTGAACGACATCGGCAGGCACACGACATTGGAGTAGCCGACGCCGTAGACCGTCGCGACGAACGCGACCGCGATACCCGGGCCGATCAACGCGGGCTGATCGAGCACGGACATGACGTGCATGAGCCCGAGAACGGCGCCGAGCACGCCGACCGTCGGCGCGAGCGCACCCCACGTCTCCCAGAACTTCATGCCCGCCTTCTGGTCTTCCTCCGTGATGTGCATGTCGATCTCGACCGTCTCGCGGATCGCTTCCGCGGAGCTGCCGTCGATCGCGAGCGTGAGGCACTTCACGAGGAACGGGTCGCCTTCGCCGCTGTTGGCGTAGGTCTCGAGCGCGAGCAGGCCCTCGCGGCGCGCGAGGTTCGCGAGCTCGATGATCTTCTCCATGAGCCCGTGGAAGTCGTGCTTCTCGGGCAGGAACACGCGCTTCAGCGATTGGATCGCGAACGGCACGTCCGACGGCAGGGTGGCGACCATCGTCGCGCCGAGCGAACCCACGATAACGATGAGGAACGCCGTGACCTGCAGCAGGGCCTCGGGGTGACCGCCTTCGAGGATCATGCCGCCGATGATCCCGATGAACGCGAGCACGAGCCCGATCGGAGTGAAGATGTCCATTGCCTGAAGGTGCGGATCCCACGCCTCGTGCGAGGAGACGCCGATCGGATTCTCGGTCACGGCGCGGCCGGCTTGAGGAGCGGACCGCGCGATCCTCGGTGTGTCCCGCAGTGCGACGCTCGACCAGCGGGGATTCACCCGACTGCCGCATTCATGGACAGCACCCCGGTCTCCCCCCTAACCTCGCGACGACCACTCCTGATCCCTCGCAGCGGAGCCCACGTGAGCAGCGCCACCTCGACCGCGTTCTGGAACCCGAAGACCGAGACCCTGCCGAAGGAGCAGCTCCGGGCGCTGCAACTGCATCGACTGCAGCAGCTCGTACGGCACGCCTACGAACGTTCGCCGTTCCATCGTCGGCTCTACGAGTCGGCCGGTGTCAGCCCGGACGCGATCAAGACGCTCGACGACATCCGCAGGCTGCCGTTCATGCGCCGCGAGGACTGGATGGCGTGCCAGGCCGAGAAGCCGCTGTTCGGCGACATGATCACGCGGCCGCAGGAGGACGCGATCCGCTACCACCTCACGTCGGGAACGTCCGGTCGCCAGCCGCTGCGCGTGCTCGACTCGCGCCGCGACTGGTCGTGGATCGCGGACATGTGGTGCTACGGCTTCTGGGGCTTCGGCATCCGCCCGACGGATACGGTGTTCTTCGCGTTCTCCTACGGCGCGTTCATCGGCTTCTGGGGGGCGCACTACTGCTGCGAGAAGCTCGGGTGCCTGACCATCGCATCCGGCAACATGAGCACCGAACAGCGCGTCAAGCAGATCGTCGAGGTCGGGGCGACCGTCGTCTGCGCGACTCCGACGTACGCGTTGCGCATGGCGCAAGCCGCGGAGCAGATGGGAATCGACCTGAAGAAGGACGGCAAGGTGCGGCGCGTGATCGTGAGCGGCGAGCCGGTCGTCCCGTCGGTCAAGCAGACGATCGAGGACCTCTACGGCGCCAAGTGCGGCGACACCGCCGGTATGACGGAGATCGGCACGATCATGATCTTCGAGTGCGAGAAGCAACCCGGCGGCACCCACATCATCGAGGACCACTTCATCGAGGAAGTGCTCGACCCCGTGACGGACGAACCGCTCGGCTACGGCGAACGCGGCGAACGGGTCGTCACCTCGTTCGGCCGCGGGTTCATCCCGCTGATCCGCTATCGAACCAAGGATCTCGTGAAGAAGGTCCCGCACGACATCTGCAGCTGCGGGCGCACGGGCGATCTCTACGAGGGCGGGATTCTGGGCCGCGTCGACGACATGAAGTTGATCCGCGGCACGAACGTCTACCCGCGCGCGGTCGAGGCCGTCGTGCGCGAGCATGGTGAGATCGAGGAGTTCCAGATCGTGATCTGGCGCAAGGACAACGTGCAGGACGAGATCACGGTGAAGGTCGAGCTGTCACCCGGCATCGACGACCAACGCAACGATGTCTGGCCGCGCCTGTCGGCCCAACTCGGCACGGATCTCGCGGATGCGCACGAGGGCCTGCGCTTCAACGTCGAACTCAGCAACCGCGGCGAGTTGCCGCGCTTCGAACTCAAAGCTCGCCGCCTCCAGGATCTGCGGCCGCAGGGGTAACGACCATGACCGACCGAACCAAAGACCTGCTGGGCAACGATCTGACGGCTGACGAGGCCGAACTCCTGGACCTGTACGACCGTTCGGTCCGACTCGCCGGACGCACCGACCTGCCGCCCGTGATCGCTGCCAACGTCAAACAGGCCATGGTCCTGCTCTGGAACGCGTGCAACGACCTGGCGCTCGGCTGCGGCAAGCCCGACTGCGACTGACACCGGGCGGCCCTGGTGACACCGGGCTTCCCAGCGACAGCGGGCTTTCGGGCCACGGGCAGCCGATCGGGGACTTCCCTGATCCAGGGAGGGCTGCCGCGCACTCGATGGAGACGCAGACCCGGACGACGAGCACGACATGACGAGCAAACGAGAGAAGGAGATCCGTAAGCTGCTGAGCCACGGTGACGCGATGCAGCGCCTGCCGTCGCCCAAGGGTGTTGCCCTCGAGATCATGCGCGTCGCGCAACTGGAGGACACCACGGTCGACGACATTGCCGATCTCATCGAGAAGGATCCGGCATTGTCGGCGCGACTGATCAAGATGGCGAACTCGCCCGTCGCGGGCTTCAGCCGACAGGTCACGTCCGCGCGTGAGGCCACGACGGTGCTCGGCTTCTCGAACGTGCGCTCGCTCGCGCTCGCCGCGTCACTGATCGAGGACAGCAGCAGCTGCGGCGGTCTCGACCACGAGATCCTGTGGGCCGAGTCGCTCGGACGCGCCGTGCTCATGCGCCGCCTCGCCGCCAGGCTACAGGTCGTCCCGCCCGACGAAGCGTTCACCTACGGCCTGCTGAGCCTGATCGGCCGGCTCGCGCTCGCGACGGTGTTCCCGGACCTCTACGAGCAGGTGATCGCGAACTCCGATCAGACCAACCGCAAGGCGATCTCCGACGCCGAACGACGGCTCCTGCAGGTCGAGGCCAACGAGCTGTCTGCCCTCATGCTGCTCGATTGGGGCATGCCGAAGCTGTTCGCCGCCTTGCTCGCCGACGAGTCCGACGCGGCCGGCGCCGCTTTGCTGCGGATGCTCGAGCTGGCGAGTCGCCTGGCCGAGTGCCTCGTCGGCGACCCGAGCCCGCGCGAAGCCGAGGCCGCGACTCGGCTCGCGGCGGCGCTCGACGTTTCGAACGACGAACTCGAAGAGCTGTTCGACGAAGCCGCCATGGAGTGGGCGCAATCCGGCGGCGAGTTCGACGTGCCGACGCGGACGGTCGAGCCGCTCGCGAAGCTGCTCGCGGCAGCCAGCGCGTGATCGCCGCCGGCCGCTACCGATCGCCGAGCAGCTTGCGGGCGTAGTTCGACGCCGTGATCCCGAGTGCGTTCGCGGCCAGATCGAGCGCGACCACCTGCTCGTAGATCGGCACGCCACGGAACACGACCGAGGTCGGCATGCGGTTGTCGAGCGCGACGGTTCCGGACGGGCTGCCGAGGATCAGCTGATTCGCGAGCGGATCGACGAACACGCCGCAGTCCGGCGCGCCGAGCGGTCCGAGGTCGTAGGGCAGCGGGATCGAGCCGAGCCCGATCTCGTCCGACAATCCCTCGACGAGGAAGAACGGCGACAGCGGGGGCAGGAACTCCACCGTCCGACTCATGTTCGTGCCGAGCACGGGTCGTTCGCCGGGGCTGTCGACCGTCAACGTCGGCCGCAGCCCGTTGCTGCCGAGACAGATGCCGTTGACCTCGGCGAGGTCGTAGCTCGCCGCCGTGTGCAGCGACGCCGCGGCCCCGACCTCGAGCACGTAGCTGCCCGATTGCCCCGCTCCGTTGCCGGGCGAGCGCACCTCGAGGTAGTAGGTCTCGACGCGGGAGAACACGACCGTCGCGCGGGCGTGGCTCGTCGGACTCGCGAGGTTGCCGACCGTCCACTGCTGGACGGTGTTGCCATCGTCGTCGAGCAGCCGGATCGTCGAGTCGAGCAACGGCCCGCTGCTGCCCTGGCGCGTCTGGAACTGCATCACCGTCGGCCCCGAGATCACGAACGGTCCGTAGATGTCGACGGGATCGCCGCCGCCTGACGCCGAGATCGAGCCGGCGATGCTCGACCCGGGCGTCACGGCGTTCGCCTGCTGCACGGTGTCGTTCGGCTCGGACTCGGACGCCGGCGCGCCGGTCACCGGCATCGTCGCGAGGCGCAGGCGGTAGCCACCCTGCGGAATCGCGTTGCCGAAACCGAGCGGGAACGAGCTCTCCTTGATCACCAGGTAGTACGTTCCGGCCGGCCACGATCGCACGGTCGACGACCGGATCTCGGACGGGCTGCTGTCGCCCGCGTTGGGCCCGAACTCGGTCGTCGGGCCGAGCAGCCCACCGCCGGAATCACGCAGCTCCCACCGGTGGCTGCTGACCCAGGGCGCGGCTCCTTCGGCGATCTCGAACCACACGCCGGTCGCCGCGGCCGTAAGGTCGATGCGGTACCAGTCCTCGTCGCCGCTGCCGAGAACGCCATCGATGACGTCGCCGCCCGCCAACGGATCGGCCTGCCCGAGCGAGTCGTTCGGCTCGTTCTCCGTGCCCGTGTTGCCGACCGTCGCGACCTCACCGAGCTCGAGCTGGTAGGGTCCCGCCGTCGTCGGGCCCCAGCCGGTGACACGCAGCTGGTAGGTGCCGGCAGCGAGATCGACGCTGAGCGCGCTGAAGAACGCGTCGGTGTCATCGTTCACTGCGAGCAGCGTGGTGCCCGTCGAGTCGAACAGCTCGAAGACCGTGTCGACGTCCGTGGGCCCGTGCGAGATCAGGACGGCGTTGCCGCCCGTCGTCGAGAACTCGAACCAGTCCTCCTCGCCCGCCGCCAGCGTTGCGTCGACCTGCGATCCGAGAACGATTGCCTGCGCGGCCGCGCTCGTGTTGTTGGGCTCGACCTCGGCGACCCGCTGCGCCACGGCAGGGCAAGCGAAGGCGGCAGCGAACGCGATGGTCGGGAATACGAGAGTGCTGGGTCGCATGGGTGACGGCGGGGCGAGAGCGGCGGGCAGGGAAGACGATCTTGCTGGGGCCGGCGACTGGCGACAACCCCGTCGGGAAGGGGAACCTACTTGGGCGGCTGGTCGCCGCGGCGGGCCGCATCGAGCTGCTGATAGAACGCGGCGTCCCGCCGCAGCCCGCGCGCGGCAAGGTCCCGCACGAGCGGACCGAGAGCACGCGGCACGGCGAACGCCCAGCGACCGGATCGGCGGCTGCGGCGCGTCGGATCGACCTGCGCACCACCGAATCGCGCGACGTCGTAGCGCAGCTCGGCGACGGTCGGCGCCGCGCGATAGAGGACCTGAGCGCGCCCCTGCCCATCGACGAGCAGATACGTCGCAGGCTCCGTCGCGGCATCGCTCGGCCCCACGATCGCGGTCACGAGCGCGTCGATGCACTCGCGCATCGCCGCACTCGCCGGCCGCTGCCGCATGCCCGGCGTGCGGTCGCCCGCGAGCTCGACGAACCGGCGCGCGGCCGCGGCCTGCTCAGCACCGTCGTGCAGGCCGAGCAGCACGACGTCGACGGCAACGGTTTCCAGCGCAGCCTGCGAACCCGCGAACGCCGTGATCGCCCGCTCGCTCTCGGCGTTGCCCATCGCCCACAGGCCAAGGAGCGCGGGTCGCCGCGGCGGACCGCGGAACGCGGCGCGCTGCAGCGTCGGCGAGAGCGGCAGCGGGTTCCGTAACACGATCGCCTCGCGATCGGGCGGGGCGGGCTTGGCAGCTCCCGAGGTCGTCGGCAAGGGCGTGCGGGTCGCGGCACTGCTCCACGTCGCGCTGCGGCCGCGCACGATCGTGAGCCGCGCCAACTGACGGTCCGCGTCGAACTGCTGCTTGGTGATCCGTTCGGATTCGCCATCGGGCCAACGCACCGTGAGCTCGAACCCCGAGGTCGCGTCGACCGAACCGAAGTGCAACCACCGTGACGACTGCGAGAGGTAACCGTCGCCGGCCACGAGAAAGCGCACCAGTCCGTGATCGCCAGCGCGCACCGTGACCCGCGCGCCGATCGCGTCGCGGTTCTTGCACGTCGGGTCGACGAGCCGGACGGCGAGCGCGGACCGGTCATCGAATTGTTCGTTCGCGAGCACCCGCAGCTGCGGGCCCGAGCGGTTCTTGAACAGCAGGTCGAGGTCGCCGTCCTGGTCGAGGTCGAGCGCGACGCACGCGCGCCCGTCGTCGTCGAAGTCGAGACCCGAGATCGCGGAGACGTCCGCGAAGGTGCCATCACCGCGATTCGAGAACGCGCAGTTCCGCTCGTGCCCGCTCCATGACACGTCGCGCTCGATCAGCTCAGCGAGCGCAGCCCAACCGCGCAGGTACTCGTCGAGCGTCGCCGGCGCGGCAACGCCCGCCTGCAGCACCTCGACCGTCGATGGGGTCTGCGACGCCACGCGCCGCCAGAACAGGCTTCAACAGTCCGCCGCCTCGGGCCGCCCCGTGAGGAAGCCGTTGGGCGCGACGATGTCGGGCAGCCCGTCGGTGTCGAGGTCGACGAAGCGCGCGCCCCAGCCCCACCGCCCCATGCGCACACCGGCGTCCGGCGCCCGCACGAACGTGCCGTCACCCGCGTTGAGGAACAGCGAGTTGCCGCGGCTCAGGCCCAGCAGCGCGCCGCGTTCCGCCGCGTTCATGCCGGCCTGGAACGCCGGCAGCGAACCGATGCGGTGACCCGCCGACGAGAACATGTTGGTCACGTAGAGATCGAGGTCGCCGTCCGCGTCGACGTCGGCGAACGCGACCCCCATGCCGGCACCCTGATCCTCGACCCCGGCGTCGGCTGCGACATCCACGAAGCGCCCGTCGTCATTGCGATAGAGATTGTTGCGGCCGAAGTCGTTGCTGACGTAGAGGTCCACGTCGCCGTCGTCGTCGTAGTCGGCCCACGCCGCCGCCGTGCTGAAGCGCGTGTTGTTGGCGTCGAGGCCGACCGCCGCGGTCACGTCCGTGAAGCCGCCTTCGCCGTCGTTGCGGAACAGCAGGTTGCGAGGCCCGTTCTCCGCGGCGTGATACGGCAACGGCACGCTCTCGGCGTAGGCCTCCTCGACGTAGCGGCAGCCGTAGAGGTCGAGGTCGCCGTCGCGATCGAAGTCGACAGCAGTGACGTGATAGAACGCGCCACCCGTCGGCGCCTGCAGCCGATGCGCCGGGCGGAAGCGACCCGCGCCGTCGCCATCGCAGAGCAGCAGGAACGGGCCGATCGCCAGGACGAGATCGTCGTCGCCGTCGCCGTCGAGGTCGAGCAGCAGCACACCCTTGGTGTCGTCGAGGAACGCGACGCCGGCAGCCGCCGCGATGTCCTCGAACGTGCCGTCGGCGCGTCGCCGCAGCAGCAGGTTGGGCAGACCGTTCGGCATCCCGACGTAGACGTCCTCGCGACCGTCGCCATCGACGTCGCCGACCGCCACGCCCTGGTGCCCCATCCGCGCGGACTCACCGACGTGATCCACGCGGCCCGCCCAGTAGCTGCCGCCGAAGCGCAGCTCCGGCTTCCCTGCCAGCTCGGGGCCGAGCACCGCAGCCGTCACCTCGGCGAACCAGACGCGTTCGGCGGCGGCCCGCTCGCTGCCAACCGCCGCGATCGATTCCAGCGCGAGCTCGCCGTTCTCGCCGATCGACCACGTGACGCGCCAGTTCGCGACCGACTGCACGAGTGGCGATTGCGTGGCGGGCGACTGCAATGGGGGCGGCGCCCCCGCTCCCGATGCGCGCTGCCCGAAGGCCTCGATCCGCGCGCGGGTCGTCAACGTCGCGCCGTCGACATCCGCCGACAACAGCTTGACCTTGGTGCGGACGACGGCGCCGCGCAACGGCCGGGCCCATTCTCGCACTGCCGGCAGGGTCGCCGCCTCGTCCGCCGCCCGTCCCAGCGCATCCGTGAGGGTCGACTGCAACCGCTCGCCCGCCGCCGCCGCGAGCGCTTCGCTGCGCCACTCGGGATCCGTTCGTGGATCGAGCCGTTCGGCGATCGGGTTCTGCGCGATCGCCGGCGCGACCAGGACGAGGGCCGCGAGGGCGGTCCAGGACCGGGAGCCGAGCAACCTCATGCGGCGCTCAATACGACAGCTCGACCGCCAACGCGTTCGTCATGTCGAGGACGCCCGCGTCGAGCGTGCCGGCCTGGAACACCCAGGTCACGGCCGTGCCGCCGGCGTTGCCGCCGACGAGCTGGAAGAACGCGCCGCTGCCGTCCGCGGAGCCGACGAACACGGCGACGGGCGCCGGCACCGTCGGGACGACGAACTCGCCCGGCACGATCTCCCACGGGTTCTGGGTGAGCGCCGCGACGAAGACGACCGTCGCCCCCGGCGCAGCGCCGGTGATGCGCAGCGCGGCCCGCGAACTCGCGGTCGTCAGATCGTCGCCGCAGATCGACAGCGCGGCCGTGCCGCCGCCGCCCTGACCGAGGTCCGTCTGACAGTGCTCACACTCGTCCGGCCGCCCGTTGAAGTTGACGTCGGTGCTCGTGCCGTTCTGGATGTCGAGCAGATCGCTCACGAGGTTGCCGTTGCAGTCCTCCTCGTAGACGGTCGCGAAGACATCGTAGTCGTCGTTGTCGACGTCGCCGTCCTGATCGAAGTCGAACACCGCGCGCGGATCATCAGGGGTCACCGACCCGCCGCGCGCGCTGACGAACATGACCCAGTCGTCGTGGTCGAGCTCGCCATCGCCGTTGCCGTCGAACTCCCGGCGACCGAGCGAATCGAGGAACGCGACGATCCGCTGCTGGTCCGCGAGCGCGAGCGCGAAGAACGCCTGCGCCGACGCCGCACCTTCGCTGCCGAACGCGTCGTGCAACGCGACCGCACCACCGGCACCGCGGATCCGGTCCTCGAACGTGCCGCCCGCGACGCGCCCGTCATGCCACATCGGGTCGCGCGTGCGCACGCCCCAGAGCGGCGGCGTCCGCATCTCCTGCAGCTCCGCGAGGCCCTGCCCGATGAAGTCGCTGTTCAACCCCATGTCGTGCAGGAGGAAGTCCGAGTACGGCCGGATCGCGCGACCACGCAGCGCCGGTTCGAGCGCCGGATCACTGCTCGTCGTGAAGCTCTGCACGTGACAGTCGGCGCAGCCGACGCTGACGAACAGCTGCTCGCCCGTCATGCCGGACCGCGGAGTCTGCGGCGGCGGCGCGAGGTAGCGCTGGAAGTCGGTCACGCGATCGATGAAGTGCAGCCCCTGCGGATCGGGGCCGTCCTCGGGGTCGGGCACGTTGTCCCACGCGGCGAGCAACGCCGTGTTGCCGTTCGGCGCCTGCTCCTGCGGCACGAGCCGGTTGGTGATCCCGATCTCCATCAGCGTCGCGTCGCCGGAGAAGCTCAGCACCGTAGCGAGCTGCGACTTCCACCCGAAGCGGCCGACGCGCGCCGGCCCGGTCGGCGCCTCGAGCGGCACGACCATGTGCGCCCGCCCGCTGACGGCCGGGCTCGGCGGGTTGTTGACGAGGAACAGCAGGTCCGCATCCGGGATCGCCTCGATGAGTCCGATGCCGAGCGTCGACGTCGTCACGCGCTGCGCGATATTGGTCGCGGTGCTCGGCAGGCTCTCGACGCACGCCGGATCGATCGCCGCGGCCTGCAGCAGCGACCCGCCGAGCGCCGTCAACGGATCCCAGCCGACACCCTTCGGATCGTAGAGGCCGAAGCGCGTGACCGTGATCGAGCCCGGCCCACCGACCGGGTTGTTGTGGCACGTCGCGCACGACTGGTCGTTGAAGATCGGCCCGAGACCTTCGGCGTTCTGGAAGGTCTTGCGGAAGTCGGCGTCGCCGGCGTCGAACCGGGCGCGCTGCGCGGCGTCGAGACCGTGCAGCGGGGCGCCCATCGGCGGCTGCGGCACGTTCTGTGCCGGCAGCGCGAGCGTGGCCGCGAGCCCGACGGCCAGCGACGTGAACGGATGAGGAATCATGGCGAGAGCCGGGCAGGCTTACGGGAAGTCGATGCGGAGACCGTTGGTGATGCCGACGCCGAACGGAGCGCTGCCGAGCAGGTAGACGCTCTGCGCGTAGAACCGCAGCGGGCCGAACCCGCCGGTCACGTCGTAGAGGCCGTACTCGCCGTTACCGTCGGCGATGAACGGCAGGATCACGAACGGTTCGAGATCGATGACCCGACCGCCGAGCAGCGGCGCCGGGTCGAGATCGAAGCTCGCGAGGATCCAGCCCGCGGCGCCGGCCGGTGCGCCCGTGACGACGAAGTCGACGGCTGGCGGCCCGTTCGGCGGCAGGTCGACCTCGCCGCCGAAGTTCGCGGTGCCGGGCCCCTTGAGCCCGACGTCGAGCTGACAGATCGGCGCGCACTCGCAGAGGAACCCGGTGACCCGGAACACGTCGATGCCGGCCTCCACGATCGAACCGGGGTCCACGTCGTGCGTGCGGAACCGGACCTGCATCGTCGCCGACGGCGTCACGAAGTCGCTGACGCGGAACGTGCGCACGGACCAGTTGTTGTTGCCGCTGCCGGTCACGGCCTCGAGCGGCACCCAGCTGCTGCCGTCCGCCGTGATCGCGACGTCGAGCGTGTCGGCCCCGCTCGAGAAGAACCAGCGCGAGTAGGTGAGCGTGCCGTCGGCGCCGTCGAGGTCGAAAACGGGCGAGATCAGATCGGTCGGCCCACCGTCGACGTCGGCGAGGCCCGCGGACGTGTTGCCCACCGGCCCGTTCTCCGTCACGAAGCAGAACGACGCCGCCCCGGCCTCCGCGTCGTCGGCCGGCGCCGCGATCTGCCCGCTCAACACGGTCGGATTGGGATCGGCGACCTCCCACGCGCCCGTCGTCAGCGACGGGTCGTTCACGACGGTCCAGCCGACCGCACCGTTCTCGAAGTTGTTCTCGTAGATCACCGACTCGCCGGTCTGCGCGACGACCTCGTAGGCCGCGGCCGCGCCGCCGACCGGATCGAGCCAGGCCGTCGACTGCTGGTCGTCGATCGAGATGTAGAAGCGCATGCGGTCGCCGCACGTCAGCAGACGCGGCAGCTTGACCGAATAGAGCCTCCCCGATTGTTGACCCGGCCCCTCGTCGCGCATCGGGATCGACTGGAAGGACGAACCGTTGATCGAGTAGTGCAACTCGCCGGTGCCGGCCGCCGGCACGACGGACCCGATGCCGGTGGCGTTCACGTACAGCGTCGTGATCGTCCCCGGCGCGACTCGCGCGACCAGCCCGAGCGGATACGCGATGGCGAGCCCGGCAGGCGGGTCGTTCATGAAGACCCGCGTCCCGACCTCGCGACCGAGGACCATGTCCTGCCAGCCGTCGCCGTCGATGTCGAACACCGCGACGTCGTGCGACCCGCGCAGATCCGCGGTATTGATGCCGCAGACGAAGCCGCCCTGCTGCTGCTCCTGCAGCGTGACGTCCGGCGCGTCGCCAAGGTTGCGATAGATGTGACACCGGCGGTTCGCCGAGCTCGCCACGTCGACGTCGACGTCCGTGATGATCACGTCGCGCCAGCCGTCGTTGTCGAGATCGACGATCAGGTTGTTGCCGCCGAACCCGTCGTCGGAGCCACCACCGACGAACGAGAACGTCCGCGAGGGCGAGAACGTCGCGAGCCCGTTTGGCCCGTTGCCGGCGTGCAGCATGTACCGGTCGGCGTTGTCGTCCGTGACGACGAGGTCGGGCAGGCCGTCGTTGTTGAGGTCACCGACAGCGAAGTGGTACGGCGCGAAGCCGCCGTAGGCGGTTTCGTAGGAGCCGAAGAACCCCTCGGTCGACGTATCGTTGTAGCTGATTGTGACGGCCTGTGGTGGACTGAGCGCGTTGTCCCGAACGATGTCGAGCTTGCCATCGCCGTTCATGTCGACGATCGCCGACGCCATCGCAAAGTCCGAATCGAGCATCGCCACCGACATGCGCTGGGCTGACTCGTCGGTGAAGTAGCCGGTGCCGTCGTTGATCAGCAGACGGTCGTTGACGTCGACGCTGCGACTGCCACCCTGCTCGTAGTCCCCGAAATAGAGGTCCTCGTCACCATCGCCGTCGATGTCCCCCGCGCTGACGGAGCAGAAGCGATGCTCGCCCTGCCAGCCGTAGGCTAGGTCGTCGATGCGCGTGACGTCGTCGTACAGGAAACCCTGCCAGACGTTCTGCGCATCGAGCCCCTGGTTGATGTAGACGCGCGGCACCCGGATGTACTGCGGGTCGTTCTGGGTCAGCGTCGTCGCCGTGACGAGATCGATCCACCCGTCGCCGTTGACGTCGACGGCGACGACGTCGCGATCGTTGGTCGCATCGAGGAAGCCGCTGCTGCCGGCCACCGTGGACGCGCTCGCGAGCGTCGCCGTGCGATCGGTGAGCACGCCGTTCTCGTTCATGAAGAGCACGTTCGGGAACTTGCCGGTCGACGTGAACGGCTGCTTGCGAACGCACACGAGGTCGGTGTCGCCGTCCTGGTCGAAGTCGGCCCAGGCGTAGTCCTTCTCCTCGGGGTCGTTGACGCCGACGCCGGGACTGGCGACGAGGCGGGTGCTGGTCTCGTCGACGAACGTGACCCACTGGGCCGGCAGGGACGACGACAGGACCATCGCAGCGGCGATGGCCGAACACGCGAGCAGAGACGGTTGCAAAGCAGCTCCGTGGAATGCAGTGGAGACCCCGCGCGCGAGGCGCGAGTGCGGGCAGCGGCGCGACGATAGCTGACGGCGGGGCCGGAGCCAAGCCACGCGGAATGCGGCGAGCCGCAGCAGATCAGGTGCTATCGTGCCGCGGATGCCGACTCGTCTTCTCGCCCACGGCGCGCGACCCGCCGCCCTCACCGCGATCTCGCTCCTGATCGCGCTCACGAGCGCCGCGCCGGCCCAGGCGCAGGAGACGGCGAAGCGGCCGCCCAACGTGCTCTTCGTCATGGCGGATGACCTCGGGTACCGCGAGCTCGGCTGCTTCGGCCAACGGAAGATCCGCACGCCGCGCCTCGACCGGTTCGCGCGCGAGGGGATGCGGCTCACCCGGCATTACTCCGGTTCGCCCGTGTGCGCGCCGTCGCGCTGCGTGCTGATGACCGGCAAGCACCCCGGCCACGCCGCCGTGCGGAACAACAAGGAGCACAAGCCCGAGGGCCAGTGGGCGCTGCCGAAGAGCGAGACGACGCTCGGTGAGGTGCTGCAGGCGGCGAACTACACGACGGGCGGCTACGGCAAGTGGGGCCTCGGCCCGATCGGCTCGACGGGCGATCCGCTGCAGCGCGGGTTCGATCACTTCTTCGGCTACAACTGTCAGCGCCACGCGCACTCGTACTACCCGTCGTACCTGTGGGACGACGCCACGCGCATCACGCTGCAGAACGACCCGCCGATCCCGGGGCACGGCAGGCTGAAGGCGAACGAGGACCCGCTCGCCAGCGGGAGCTACGCGCGCTTCATCGGCACGGACTACGCACCGGATCGGATCCTCGCGGCCGCCAAGGGCTTCTTGCGCGACAACCGGGAACGTCCGTTCTTCCTCTACTACCCGTCGGTGATCCCGCACCTCGCGCTGCACATCCCCGAGGCGGAGCTCGCGGCCTATGACGGCGCATTCGAGGAGACGCCGTATCCGGGCGGCAAGGGCTACACGCCGCACTTCCGCCCCAAGGCCGCGTATGCGGCGATGATCACGCGGCTCGATCGGTCGGTCGGCGCGCTGCTCGATCAGCTCGACGAGTACGGCCTGCGGGACGACACGATCGTCGTCTTCACGTCGGACAACGGCGCGACCCACAGTCCGATCGGCGGCACGGACGTCGACTACTTCGAGTCGTGCGGCGAACTGCGCGGTCGCAAGGGTTCGATGTACGAGGGCGGCATCCGCGTGCCGGCGATCGTGCGGTGGCCCGGCCACATCGCGCCGAACACGACGAGCGACCGCGTCACCGGCTTCGAGGACTGGCTGCCGACCCTCGCGGAGCTGTGTTCGGCAACGGTCCCGCGAGACGTCGACGGCATCAGCTTCGCGGCGACGCTGCGCGGCGAGGAGCAGGCAGCGCGGCCGTTCCTCTACCGCGAGTTCGCGGGCTACCGCGGCTGGCAGGCGGTCTGGGTCGGCAACGAGAAGCTCGTGCGCAAGAAGCTGCAGAAGGGTCCGATCGTGACCGAGCTGTACGACCTCGGCGCGGACCCGAGCGAGCAGAACGACCTGAGCGCGCAGCGGCAGGAACGGGTCGCCGAGCTGCTCGCGATCGCCGCGCGGGAGCACGTGCCCTCCGTGGTCTTCCCGCTGCGCCAGCTCGACGGCGCGCGGGCCGACAAGTAGGCGCCAGCACCCGACTCCCGCACCCATCGGCGCGGAACGGGGGCCGAGTCGGTATTTTTTTGGCGGAGCCTGCATCCGATCCGGCCGTTGCGGCATGGGTCTGACAGACCGCCGTATGGGCCACCCGACCGACATCGAGCACGAAGTGCTGCGCCACGCGCGCGGCCTGCGAACCATGGCCCGCGCGCTCGTTCGCGACGCGCACGCGGCCGACGATGCGGTGCAGGACACGCTCTGCCAGGCGTTGCGGCACGAGCCCGAGCCCGGCCCGATGGGCGGCTGGCTTGCGCGCACGCTGCAGAACTTCACGCGGCAGCGCCATCGCGCCGACCGCCGCCGAGCCAACCGCGAGCACATCGCGGCCGGGCGCGAGCCGGCGAATCGCGAGTCCGACCCGGCCGCGGCCGCCGGGCGTCGCGAAATCCTGCGCCACGTGACGGACGCCGTGCTCGAGTTGGACGAGCCGTACCAGACGACGGTCTTTCTGCGCTACTTCGAAGACCTGCCGCCGCGTGCGATCGCCCGTCGGACGGGCGCCAAGATCGCGACCGTGAAGAGTCGGCTGCAGCGTGGCCTGGGCATGCTGCGGGCCCGACTCGACCAACGGTCCGGCGGGCAGCGACGGCAGTGGCGCCTCGCCCTGGCCGGCGCGTTCGCCCTGCCGACGACGGGCACCGGAGTGGCCGTGACCTCGACCGGAACTCTGCTGGGACCCCTCCTCATGGGAACGACCACCAAGCTCGCCGTCGCCGCGGGCGCCATCACGACCATCTCCATCGTCCTGTTCGCCACGGGCTCGGACCCGACGCCGCCGACCGGCGGCGCGCCGGCGCCCGGCGGCACCCCGCCCGCCGCAATGGCGGCGCAGGTCGCCGGCAACGCCGAGCCCGCGAACGAGCTCGTGCGCGATGCGGCGACGACGCCGAAGCCGGCGATCGCCGACCTCGTCCACCCGTTCGAGCTGACGCTCGACGTCCGCTTCGTCGACGACCTCGGCCTGCCGGTCGAAGGGGAACGCCTCGCGATCGGCCCCAGGGACGGGGTGCTCAACCAGTCCGAGGACTCATCGGGCGCCGACGGCCGGCTTCGCGTCACGGTTCCGGCGCGCACGCCGAGCGCGAAGTTCGTGATCACGGACGACACCGGCGCGCTCCGCGAGATCGAGCTGCATGCGGACCGCGCCGCGGCGATCGCGGTGCTCGCGCCGCGGAAGAGCCGGCGCTACATGCGCAGCGCCACGCTGACCCTCGTGCGCAGCTTTCAGAACGTGCGCTACACGATCCACACGCCAGGGCGGCGGCCAAGGATGGCGGCCGGCCTGCACCCCGGCGCCCGGTTCTCGATCCCGGCGCACCGCGAAGCTCCGGTCGGCAGCTCGCCCATCAACCTCAGCACGACGGACACCGGGCAGATGATCTTCTACGGGCGGGTCGACGTGGAGAAACCCGAGGCCGACGACGCCACTGCCGAAGCACCCGCGAAGGCGGCGGTGGCGGGCACCGTGTTCGACGCTGCGGGCGAACCGGCCAAGAAGACGACCGTCGCGCTGATGCTCGGCGAACAACTCGTCGCGACCACCGAGACGAACGAGCACGGTGAGTACGAGTTCACCGATCTGCAAGCGGCCGAGTTCACGGTGCGCGCGGGTGGAGATCGCCACGGCCTGGCCGCGCTCCCCGCGGTGACCGTCGCCGGCACGGGCACGACGCCGGTCGACCTGCACCTGGCGCTCGGCGCTTCGATCGCGGGCCGCGCGCTCGGCGTGGACGGCACGCCGATCGCGGACGCGCCCGTCGTGTGGCGCGCCGACGACGGTTCGTGGTGCACCCGCACGAAGACCGACAAGGACGGCACGTTCGTGCTCGCGAACCTGCCGGGCGCGTTGGGGACGATCACGCTGTGGACGAAGCAGGGCGGCCTGCCGATCGCAGCGGCCCGCGAGGTCCTGCCGGGCGGCGGCGAGACGGTGCTGCAGGTCACGGGCGCGAGCACGCTGAGCCTGCGGCCGACCGCTGACGAGCCGTTGTCGAGCGCGCTCAGCATCCGGGTCTGGGATACCGAGCACGGCGTCGGCACCGTGCTCGAGGTGCCCGACAAGGGCAAGCCGTGGCGCCTGCCACGACTGCCCGCCGGCTTCTACCGCGTGGAGCTGTTCCACCCGTTGACCGGCACGCTGGACGCCGGCCGCCACTGGGCCGACGGCAGCAACGACTGCGACCTCGGCGTCGTCGAGCTGGGCCGTCCCGGACTCGTTCGGATCGACGCCGCGCGGCGCGACCCGGCCGCGGTCGAGCCGGTCTCGAGCGACACTGGCTCGAGCGACGCGGGCTCGAGCGACGCGGGCTCGATCGACAATGGCCCGATCGACCTCTCCACCATCGTCAACGGGCGGTTCGACCTCGTCCCGACCGAGATCGTGACGGTCCCGGGGCAGATCGAGGCCGACGCGACGGGCGCCAGGATCGCGCTGCCCGACGAATGGGAGCTCTACCGCATCGCGGGCGACGTCGACCGCCGGATCGCGCTGTCGAGCAGTGATGCGAACGACGGCGAGTTCCGCCTCGCACCCGGCGACTACGTATGGCTCACGGCCAGCCCCGGCGGCCCGCACGAGACGCGGTTCACGGTTACAGCCGGCCGCGAGACGACGTTCGCGCTGCCGCGCTGACGACCCCATGGACAGCGGGCTGCCCGCTTCGCTCACCAGGATCGCGGGCCAGTGCGTCGAAATCGGTCGTGAGCAAGGAAGACGAGGAAAGTCCGCGGAAGCGGGTCGGTGAACCCGCCGAGCAGACTGACCGAGCCCGCCTCGCGGGCGGCCGGCGAACGCCGGCCGTCTGACGCAGCTCACGGGCGATTGCGGCGTGGTGGCGCGGGATCCTGGTGAGCGAAGCGGGCTAGAGGTCCGCCCGGCGACGGTCTATGGTCCACACAGCCATGCCGGAAGCGCAGCAGCAGATCGCCAAGAACGTCCTCGGAACGCCGCTCAAGCCGTGCAGCTCCGAACCGCTGACCGGCTTCTATCGCGATGGCTGCTGCAACACGGCGGACGAGGACTTCGGCGCCCACACCGTCTGCGCCGAGGTCACGCCCGAGTTCCTCGCGTTCAGCAAGGACGCGGGCAACGACCTCAGCACGGCGCGACCCGAATTCGGCTTCCCCGGCCTCGCGGCGGGCGACCGGTGGTGTCTCTGCGCCAGCCGCTGGGTCGAAGCGATGGAAGCTGGCAAGGCGCCGCGCGTCGTGCTCGAAGCGACCCACGAACGCACGCTCGACTTCGTCGACCTCGCGACGCTCAAGCGGCACGCGATTCCGGGCTGAGGGCCGATCAGGCCAACTCGGTCAGCTCGCACGCCTCGTAGACCGGACCCTCGAGGCACGTCTTGCTGTAGGGCCAGCCGTGGAAGCGGTCGCCCTGGACCTCGACGGTGCAGCCGTTGCACACGCCGTAGCCGCACGCCATGTAGGTCTCGAGGCTGAGGAAGCAGCGCAGCTCGCGCTCGCGGCAGAGCCGGGCGACCGCGTGCATCATCGGATCGGGGCCGCAGCAGAACACGGTCTCGCCCGTCTTCACCTCGCCGCGCGCGATCATCGCATCGAGCAGCTCGGTGACGAGCCCGTGATGACCGTGACTGCCGTCGTCGGTCGACGTCGACACCCGCGCGATCGACTCGAAGTCCGGCAGACCCGCGAGCGCCGCGCGGTCGCGGCCGCCGAACAGCAGCCGCACGGGTTTGCCGGCCGCGTGACGTTCGCGCGCGAGCAGGAGGAACGGCGCGAGGCCGACGCCACCGGCGACGCAGACCGGATCGTCGACGTCCGCGGGGAACGGTCGCCCGAGCGGGCCGGTCACGACGATCTCTTCGCCGATCGCGACATCGAGCAACGCGTTGGTGCCCGGGCCGACGCCCTTCAGCAGGAAGCTGCCCCAGCTGCCGTCGGGTGCCCGGTCGTAGAGCGAGAACGGTCGCGGCAGCAGCACCGGCCACCGGGTCGGCGTGCGCAGCATGTAGAACTGGCCCGGGCCGGTCTCCGGGATCGGGCCGTCGACGGCGATCGCCCACGAGCCGCCGCCGAGATCACGCCGCTCTGTAACGCGCTGGAGCTTGGTCTGCACTGCAGGTCAGCATAGCTGCCCCGGCGCGGCATTCGAGTTCGACCCGCCGCTCCCATCGTTCGCGGTATGCGGCTCGGCGGTCGCGCGCACCGTCACGATCGGGATCTCCGGCGGCGCATCGACCCGCAGCGGCAGCACGGTGACCCCCACGCCGCGCCCGACGTAGAGCCGACAGTCGTTCTCCACGAACCAGCCGCGTTCGTAGCCGAACTTGCTGTGATGGATCGGCGCGCGCCCGGCGACGCGGATCTGCCCGCCGTGCGTGTGACCCGACAGCGTCAGGTCCACGTCCGCGGCGGCCGCTTCGAAGAAGAAGTCGGGATGATGGCTCAGCAGCACCGTCGGTTCGCCGTCCCGGCGGCCGGCGAGGGCCATCGCGATGTCCGGCCGGCCCTCCGTCAGATCGTCGACACCCGCGAGCCACAGCGTCGCGCCGTCATGCTCGATCCGCTGCCCGCGATTCAGCAGCACCGTGACGCGATTGTCCTGGAGGAACGAGGTCCACAACCCGATGTCGGGGCCCCAGAAGTGATCGTGGTTGCCGGGCACGGCGAACATCCCGTAGCGCGGCGACAACTCGGCGAGCGCATCGCGAAAGAGCAACAGTTCGCGCTCACGCGTGTTGATGAGGTCGCCGCCGAACAGCACGAGGTCCGGTTCGGCCGCGGCGACGCGGCGGCAGATCGCGACCAGGTCGCGGCTGTTCATGAAGCTGCCCGCATGAACGTCGGACACGAACGCGATCTTGAGACCCGCGAGCTGCGGCGCTCGCACGATCGGCAGATCGAGCTCGGGCATCTCGAGCGACCGTCGGATCCGGTTGTGCAGCCAATGCGACATCGGCAACAGGTCGAGGGCGCGGTTCACGGTCGCGCACGCGCGCGCGAACAGCCGGCGCAGCGGCGTGCGTTTGCCGGTCAGCGGGCCGATCGGTGTCGGCGCCTTCGCGTGTTGGTCCGTCATGCAGGCGAGCTGTCAGCGCGATCGTAGCGCGGCCGCCGCGGTTTCCGCGGTCGCCGGCTCGTCGTCCGCGGACTTCAGCCGATTGAACAGCGTGCGCACGCCGATCCCGAGCATCGCGGCCGTGCGTTTCCGGTTGCCGCCGCAATGCGCGAGGGTCCGACGCACGAGCTCGTCCTCGATCTCCTGCAACGGGCGGCCGACGAGAGCCTGGAACGGGTCGCCGACCTCGAGCACGACGGTCTTCTCGGCGCCGTCCGCCGCCTCCGTCACCGCGGTGGCTGCGCGCGGACCGAGCCATTCACGCAGCAGGTCGACGGTGACGCGGCCGTGCTCACAGAGCAGGCCGACGCGCTGCATCACGTTCTGCAGTTCACGCACGTTCCCGGGCCAGGCGTAGCTCTCGAGGGCGGCCGCCGCCGCAGATTCGAGCTCGACCTCGCCGCCGAGGAAGTGGCGGGCGAGCGGCACGATGTCGGCCGTCCGCTCGCGGAGCGCCGGCAGCTGCACCGGCACGACGTCGAGGCGGTACAGCAGATCGGCGCGGAATCGACCGGCATCGACCTC
The DNA here is from genome assembly GCA_965228735.1 of Planctomycetota bacterium. Classification (GTDB taxonomy): domain Bacteria; phylum Planctomycetota; class UBA1135; order UBA1135; family UBA2386; genus JAGQRA01. The sequence goes on along the minus strand of OZ245838.1, from coordinate 5,445,467 downwards.
GGCCCGCAGGTCCCGATTGGTCGCCGCGACGACCCGCACGTCGACGTGCACCGTCTGGTTGCCGCCGACGCGCTCGAACTCGCTCTCCTGCAGCACGCGCAGGAGCTTGGCCTGCATCGCGGCCGACATCTCACCGACCTCGTCGAGGAAGAGCGTGCCACCGTCCGCGAGCTCGAAGCGCCCGACGCGTCGCGTGCTCGCGCCAGTGAACGCGCCGGCCTCGTGGCCGAACAGCTCGCTCTCGAGCAGGCTCTCCGGAAGCGCGGCGCAGTTCAGTTTGACGAACGGGCCATTCGCCCGATCGCTGGCCTTGTGAACGAGCGCCGCCACGCACTCCTTGCCCGTGCCGCTCTCGCCTCGGATCAGCACCGTCGCCACGCTCGGCGCGACGCGCTGCACCAGCTCGACGACGGCCTGCATCTCCGGCGAGGCGACGAGCATGTCACCGCCGATGCTCTCGGCGCGCAGGAAGCGGTTCTCGCGCAGGAGTCGGCGACGTTCGGTAACCCGCTCCAGGGTCAGCTGCAGGTCGTCGATGACGAGCGGCTTCTCGAGGATGTCGGCAGCACCGGCCCGCATCGCGTCGATCGCGACATGCATCGTGCCGTGCGCCGTGACGAGGATCACCGGCCGGTCGGGATCACTGGCCTTGCTCGCGGCGAGGACGGCCATGCCGTCCTGACCGGGCATCTTGAGGTCCGTGACGACGAGGTCGTAGGCGCGCTGCCCGAGGGCCGCGATCGCGGCATCGCCGTCCTCGACCGCGTGCACGTCGCAACCGAGCGCGAGCAGCGCCTCCTCGAGGAACTCGCGCGACAACGGTTCGTCGTCGGCGAGCAGCACATACTCACGTCTGGTCACGCGGCCTCCAGCAGCGGCAGCCGCACGAGGAACTGCGCGCCGGGCTCGCCCGGGTTGAGCAGACGCAGATCACCGCCGAGGAATGCGAGCACCCGCGAGGACAATGACAGGCCGAGCCCCGAGCCGCGGGCCTTCGTCGACACCATCGGCTCGAGAACGCGCGCCCCGAGCTCGGTCGCGATCCCGGGCCCGTTGTCCCGCACGGTGATCTCAATCGAACGGCCACGAACGGCGACTTCGATCTCGATCCGCAGGTGGTCGGGGTCGCCCCCGCCGTTCGGCGACTCGGCTTTCGCCTCGGCGGCGTTGCGCAGCAGGTTGGCGAGCACGCGCACGAGCGCATCCGCGTTCGCGGTGGCGTCGACCGCTCCGGCGAGAGCGACATGGTCGAGCTGCACGCCCGCATGCGCCGCCGCCTCACCGACGATCGTCTCGATCGATGCCATGCGCGGCTGGGTCCGCTCGGGCCGGGCGAAGCCGAGAAGCGACTTGACGATGCGATCCACCTGCCTGACGCCCTCCGACACCTTGGCCGCGTAGCGTTTCTGAGCTCTCGCGTCGTCGGTGCGTTCGATGAGGTTGGCGAAGCCGAGCACGCCATTGAGCGGGTTCTTGATCTCGTGGGCGATCCCGAGCGCGAGCTCCGACAGGCCCGCCAGCCGATCGAGTCGGTCGACCTCGCGCTCCAGCTCGCGGACCCGCGAGCGATCCTCGAGCATGACGAGTTCGCCGTCAGGCAACTCGACCCGGCGCACACGCACGAGACCGTTGCCGACGGGATACTCACCGCTCGGCCGGGCACCGAGATCCACACCCCATTCGCTCCCGAGCTGGCGCAGGCGCTCACCCTCGCGGTTGCACGACGTCGTGGTGCCGCCGCGCACCTTGACGAGTCCGATCGGCAACGCCGCGAAGATCGACTCGCGCTCTTCGTCGAACGCGGCAACCCGCGCCTTGAGGTCGCCGTAGCCGATCTCGAGCTGCCGCGCAGCCGCGACGAACTGCTCGAACCCCTGCTGCAGCTCCAGTTCGTCGACCTTCACTGCTGCTTCTCGCGCCACCAGGTGATGCTGTCGATCGGCACGACGGGCACGTAGCCGCCGTGCTGGTTGAGCCAGCGGAAGTGCTCGACGGCGGCGTTGGCAGCCTGCCCCCACGATCCGAGTCGCTCGACCGCGCCGGCCGCGCCTTCCTTCCTGACGTCACGCGCGGCGATCGCGAGGAACGGATCGCGCACTTCCTGCTCGCGTTGCTGATACTGCCGCGTCGACGCCCCGAGCGACAGTCCTTCGTAGCGCTCCGAGTACCGGAACAACAACTCGAGACAGCGCCCCTGACAGAACAGCGCGGCGAACGATGGCTCCTTTCCTGCGAGCAGCGGCTCCAGCTCCGCGATCGCGCGATCGAGGCGCTGTTTGGCTCGGCCGTCGAGTTCGATGGCGGTATCGGCGTCGTGCTCGTCACGAAACCGCTGGGCTTCGTCCATGAGCTCCTGGCCCGCCCGGAACAGTGCCTGCGCGACCTTCAGGTGATCCTCCGAGCCGCGGATCTGCGCCTTGACGCGCGTCAGCTTGACCGCGGGTGATGCGCCCGCCGGCAGCGGCGGAACCACGCTCGGGACGTCGTCGCCCGCGGCTTTGCGCTGAGGGGCCATCTCGACGGCCGGCCGCGGCATCGCCGGGCGTGCGCGGCCGTCCCCGACCGACGGCACCACGACGTACTGGTTGCTGGCGACATCCTGCGCCCGCGCCGCCGCCTCGGCCTGCAACGCGGTCAGCTCTTTCCGCATCGCGTTGTAGCGACTCATGAGCGACGCGTTGTAGCCGTCCTGATCGGTGAGCTCGCGGAGCTTGCGTTCCTTGTCCGCCGTCGACATCGGCGCTGCGACCGGGCGCCCCGGATCGGCCTCGGCCGGCAGGCCGACGTCGTGACGGAAACGCAGATCGACGAGCCGGTCGACGCGATCGCGGTTCTCGCGCAGTCGGCGCTCGGTTCGCGACCGTTCCTGCTGCGGATCTCCGACGGCCTGCCCCGCAACCGACGGCGCGAGGATCGTCAGCGCGAGCACGACCAGAATCGAACTCGATGTGCGGACCGTCATCGCAGGATACCCCGGTAGGCGTCGGCCGCATGCTCGAGCATGTTCAGCCGCGTGTAGGCGTCGCCGATCATCGACGCGACTTCGCTCGCGAGATCCGGGTCCTTGATTCGCGGCGCGATGCGGATGGCCTGCGGCGGGAAGTCGGCGAGGTGCTCACTTGCGAGCGCCTGATGGTAGAGCGCCTTGACCTGTTTGAACCGCGCCTTGTCGCCGACCTCGTTCGGGAATGCGAGCAGACCCCGGATGACCGCGATCGCGCGTTCCCACTGGTTGTCGGCCAGCAGCTGATCGGACAGGAACAGCGCCAGCTCGGGCTCTTCGCCGCGCACGATCATCTGTTCGAGTTCGAGGAACGCACGCTCCTTTTCGCCGAGCGCGAGCGCCGTGCGCGCCCATGCTTCGAGCGCGCGCTGCCGCCACTCGGGCGTCAACCGGCCGAGGAATCGACGCCGCGCCTCGACGCTCGCCGCTCGGGCCTGGAGCAGTCGACCGAGATCGAGGTAGGCCTCGGACAGGAGAACGTGCGCGATACCGCGCCGCGGGTCGTCCTCGGCGTGAATCTGGAACCACTCGAGCGACTTCATCGCCAGCTCCGTACGCTCCGTGCCGAGCGCGCCGTAGCCGAGCAGGAAGTGGTAGTCGCGATACTGACGATCCGAGAGTTCGTCGAAGTAGGCCGACTCGCGCAGCGTGAGCATCGTCTCGTAGACGCGCTGCGCCTGCCCGAGCAGCAGCTGCGCCTCGCCGACGAGCAGCCAGACGTCGAGCATGTCCACCGAATCGACGAGGCGGATGACGCGCGCGCTGAGCTCGGCGCGACACCGGTCCGCTCGCTTCCGCGCGAGCTCCTTGTCGGTCTCGACCTTGGCCTGACCGAGCAGCGCGCGGCCGAGCAGGATCGTCGCCCTGGGGATCTCGGGAGCCGTGGGCATGCGCTGCAGCAGCTCGCGAGCCCACTTCTCCGCGCTCTCGAAATGCGAGCGCTGCATCGAGCGGTCGACGTGACTGCTACCGATGTCGAGGTGACACGCGGCGATCTTGAGCACCGCCGCCGCGACGTGATCGTGCGGCCGCGCGTCGAAGACCTGCGTGAAGAAGCCGATCGCGGACTCCAGGTCGCCGCTGTCGAGCAGCAGCTGCCCGAGGTTCATCCGAACCATGATCGCCTCGCGCGCGACGAGCGGGTCGTGGCGCAGTTCATCGCGCAAGAACGAGCGATACCACTGCCCCGACATCACGCGCAACCGCTGCCGACCGGACTCGGTCGACGGGTCGGGCACGCGAACGACGTGCATCACGGGCCGCGCGCCCGCGACGGGCTCGGCGTCATCGAAGATGATGTCCGCGGAACCGGCAACCGCGATGAGCTGCGCCACCATCCGCGGATCCTGATCCACCAGGTTGAGGTCGACGAAGCGCCCCGCCAGCTCGTTCTCGAGCGGTGGACTCTCGACGACGAGGTTCCAGTTGAGCGCCGCGGCCAGCCCGCGCAGCGCGTCGAGGCAGTTGATCTGCCGCCGGTCGGCCTCCACGAGTTGCCGCGCGGTCTGATCCGTCGGCTCCTTGACCTCGCGAACGCGGAACAGCTCGTCTCGCGCCTCGTTCTGCGCCAGCAGGACCGGCGCGACGAGGGCCATGATCGAGAAAACGACCACCCCCCTCATCGTTCCTTGCCCTTGCCGTCGCGCTGGCGCTGCAACAGTTCGTCGGTGCGGCGCAGTTCGGCGAGGCGCGAAGCCTCCGCGGCCGCGTTGGCGTCGAGTCGATAGCTGTCGCCGAGCTGGAGATAGGCCTCCGCGACGTGCTGGTAGAGCGAGCTCGGGATCTGGCGCTGCTGCAGCAGGAAGCGCGCCCAGACCTGGCGCAGCGCTTCCTGATCGCCGCTCTCGGCGGCCGCCTTGGCCGTCGCCACGAGGTCCTCGGGGAGGTAGTGGCTCTGCGCCAGGGACTGCGCCTTGCGCTCGTAGTCCTGTGCCATGCCGAGCTTGCCGACCGTGGACGCGTAGTGCGCGATCGCGCGATAGACGTTGATGCGCCGGCTCGGAGTCATCCGCGGACTCTCCGCGAGGTAGTCCTCGAGCAACGCGATCGCGCCGACGTAGTCGCCGCCTTCCGAGGCGACGAGCGCCTGATTGTACTTGTCCGCGAGCCGTGGGCCGGACGGCGTCGCGGGAACGGGCGTCGTCGGTTCGACGCGGTTCGTGGCTTCGGTCGACGTTGCAGGATCGGCCACCTGCGGCGACGGCATCACCATGACGGTGATCATCGCGAGGACGTTGACCGCGAGCAGCACTCGCAGGGCGAGCTCACGCCCGCTGCCCGAGCGCTTCTGCGCGTTCTCCTCGCCGAGTTGCGCGCGGGCAGCCGCGAGCGCGCGTTCGCCCTCCGCGATCGCGGCCTGCGCGGCCGCCATCGCGTCGGCGTCGAGGTCGCGCCGCGGGGCGACGGTCGAACCGGTCGCCGAGTCGGAGTCGGCCATCAGGTCGGCGAGCTTCTCCGCCGGCCCCCCGTCTTCCGATCCCCCGTTCTCCGAGAGTCCGTTCTCCGAGGCCCCGTTCTCCGACGCTCCACCCTCCGAACTCGCCTCCCCCGAGACGGCAGCACCGTCGGCAGCCGTGCCAACGGATGTCGAGTCACCCGAGCCACCCCCCTCGCTCGCGGGCTGCGGCTCGTTGCCGGTCGGCGTCTCGTCGGGGTTGCTCTTGGCTTCGTTGTCCTTGTCGCTCACGTTCAACTCCAAAGGTCAGCCAGGACCGCCGGAATACGGGGACCGACCGCCGCTCTCATCGGCAGTTCGGCCTCGCGTCCCTGATCGGATGTCCAGGAAAGCAGCGATCGGGGAACGTTGAGAAAGTGCACACCCTGCCCGCGGGCCCGCCGGTCGGCGGCCCGATCGAGGCAGCGGCCGAACTCGGCGTGGCTGCAGCAAGGCTCTTCCCCGGCCCTCCGGTTCGGAGAGACCGCGCGCGCCAGGAGGTCACCGGTCACCTCGGCGACCGCGCCGAAGTCGACCGCAAGGTCACCCTCCCGAGGCCAGTCCGCCGCGGGCGCGACCACGGTCGTCGTCAGCTCGGGTCGTCCGTTCCGACACCAACGCAGCTCCACGAGCGGCGCGCCCGCAGGCGCCAACACCCGTTGGTCGCCGCCGAGTTCACCGAGCTCGACCAGCACGGCTTCGTCCGGCACGGGCGCCCGCAACGTCACGAACGTGCCGTCGTCCAGCAACTCCGCGCGGGCGATCGCGCCCGGATCCCGGCGCGCGATGGTGCGGCCGGCCCGTTGCACGAGATCCGCGACGTCCTGCGGGAGTACTCGGCAAGGCTCGCGCACCTGGTCTCCGGATTCGTCGTCTCCCGGCGCGGCAAGCGCCTCGGTCAACGTCACGAGCAACCGCGCCGGCGCGACGGGTTTGGTGAGCACTTCGCGCACACCGGGCCGCCCCACAGCTTCTTCGGGATGACCGCTCATCGCGATCGCGGGGCACGGCGCCGCCGCGAGGAAGTCGGCAGCGACACCATCGGGCAGGCGCCAGTCCGTGAGCACGAGGTCGAGCTCCGTCCCGAACGTCGCGAGCGCCGCCCGGGCCGCCGCACAATCGGCGGCGACCTCGACGACGTGGCCCTTGCGCCGCAGCAAGGCCGCGAGCCCCTCGCGAATGCCGGGCTCGTCGTCGACCAGCAGCAGCTTCATGCCATCGATGCTTCGTGGCAGTTCGCCGGCAGCCGCAGCGTGAAGCGCGTGCCGTGCCGCAATCGCGTGCACTCGATGCGCCCGCCGTGCCCTTCGATCGTCGCGGCGACGGCATGCAGGCCGAGGCCGTTGCCGCCACTGCGCGACCATCCGGCCTCGAACAAATGCGGGATATCCGCGCTGTCGATCCCCGAGCCGTCGTCCTCGACGTAGATCGAGACCTCGTTGCGCAACGTCTGAGCCGCGAGCCGCAGCTTGCGGGCCCCGGCGCGCCGCGCGTTCTCGAGCAGGTTGTCGAGCGCCCGCGCGAGCAGCTCACGATTGCCGTCGATCGTCACTCCGACCCGGGTGGAGACGATCTCCGCACCGTGTCGGTCGGCAACCGATAGCAGCAGTTCGTCGACCGCGACGGGCGCAGTCGACGCCCGGCCAGAACGCGAGAGCTCGAGCCAGCCGTCGATCAGGTTCGTCATGCGATCGAGGTCGACGAGCGCCCGGTCGACCATGGCGCGGCGCGGGTCGCCGGCATCGACGAGCTCACCGAGCAGGGCCAGCGTCGTCACCGCCGACGCGAGCGGGTTGCGGAGCTCGTGCCCCAGCACCCCGGGAAGATCGCGGCTCGCGACGGTGGTCACACGATCACCTTCGCGCGGTTCGGCCGATTGCCGAGGTCGTAGAGGCGGATCTTGTTGTAAAGCGTCGTCCGGTTGATGCCGAGGATGGCGGCAGCGCGGCTGATGTTCCACTGGGTCTCTTCGAGCACCGCCGCGACGAGCTTGCTCTCGAGCGCGCGGATCGATCGGTCGTTGCCCTCGAGCACCAGCGAACCCCGGTCGATCCGGTCGCTGCCGTCCGGCGTGCCGCCCGTGAACTTCGGCAGGTGAACTTCGTCGATCATCCCCGTCGAGCAGAGGATGCACGCGTATTCGATCGCGTTGCGCAGCTCGCGCACGTTGCCCGGCCACGAGTATTCGCAGAGAGTCTCCATCGCTTCTTCGGTGAAACCGGCGAGCGCCTTGCCCATCTGCTTGCCGACCTGATCGAGGAAGAAGTGCGACAGGAGCGGGACGTCGGCGGCCCGCTCCGCGAGCGGCGGCACCGTGACCGTCATGACGTTGAGCCGGTAGAACAGGTCCTCGCGGAACCGGCCCTCTTCGACCATCGTGCGAAGGTCGCGGTTCGTGCTCGTGATGATGCGGACGTCGGCCGGAGTGTCCTGCACCCCGCCGACGCGGCGGAACGTGCGCTCCTGGAGCACGCGCAGCAGCTTCGCCTGCAGCGTCGGCTCCATCTCTCCGATCTCGTCGAGGAACAGCGTGCCGCCCGCCGCAACCGCGAACAGGCCGTCCTTGCCGTCCTTGGCCGCGCCGGTGAACGCACCCGGCTCGTAGCCGAACAACTCGGCTTCGAGCAACGGCTCGGTCAGCGCGGCGCAGTTGACGGCGACGAACGGACCATGCCGCCGGGCACTGCGCTCGTGCACACAACGCGCCACGAGTTCTTTGCCCGTACCGCTCTGCCCGGTCACCAGCACCGTCGTATCCGGCGCGTGCGAGACCTGATCGATGCGGGTCTGCACTTCCCGGATCGCGGGCGACAGACCGACCAGTTCGGTAGACGTGAGTTCGCGCACGCGATCCTGCAGCCAGGTCAGCTCGTTCTTCAGCTGCCGCGTCTCGAGCACCCGCCGCACGACCGCGAGGATGCGGTCCGAGGCGAACGGTTTCTCGATCACGTCACAGGCGCCCTTGCGCATCGACTCGACCGCATTGGAGACCGTGCCGTAGCCCGTGAGGATCACCACGTCGGCAGGCGGACTGCCGCGCCGAAGCTTGCCGAGCATCGACAGGCCGTCGGCACCAGGGAGGTTCAGGTCGAGGAAGATGACGTCGAAGGCGCGATTTTCGACCCGGCGCGCGCCCTCTTCCGCAGTGCCCGCCGTCTCGACCTGCAGCCCTTCGCGCTGCAGCATGGATCTGAGCCCTTCGCGCACGCCTTCTTCGTCGTCGACGATCAGGACGCGGGGGAGCCCGGGGAAGCTCAAGTTCTTCATGTGCCGACCTTGTGTCTCGAATCGCCGCAGTCGGCCGCTGTTTCGCAAACCGACGGTGAGGCGCGTTGCCATGGGCCTTTTCGGCAATCGACCCGTCGACCTTTTGGCCACTTTTCCGATTCCCGGCTATGGACCGACTCAAGGCGCGACGGCCCGCGCCGGAACATGAACCAGCACGCCCCAGAACGAGGGCAAGCAAGGAGGATCAACGGGGAATCATGGGTCTCAGAGTCAACACCAACGTCGCTTCCATCAACGCGCAGCGGAACCTCGCAACGGTCTCCGGGCGCCTCGGAACGAATTTCCGCCGGCTCTCGACCGGCCTGCGCATCTCGACCGCAGCCGACGACGCGGCGGGCCTCGCCATCTCCGAGCGACTGCGCTCCCAGGTCCGCTCGCTCGAGCAGAGCAAGCGCAACGCCAATGACGGCATCTCGCTCGTGCAGACGGCCGAAGGCGCACTCAACGAGGTCAGCTCGATCCTGATCCGGCTGCGCGAACTGGCCATCCAGTCGAGCAACGGCTCGGTCAGCAACCAGGACAAGAACACGCTGGACGAGGAGTTCCAGAGCCTCATCAACGAGGTCAACCGCATCGGCCGCTCGACCGAGTTCAACGGTGTCAAGCTCCTGGACGGCTCCTCGAGCTCCGTCACGTTCCAGGTGGGGCTCGGCACGACGAGCAACATCGACACCCTGGCGGTCTCGCTCGAAGCCGCGCTCAGCACCTCGCTGGCGCTGCAATCGCTCGATATCGGCTCGGGCGGCGTGACGACCACGGCGATCACCAACATCGACGCGGCGATCAACACCGTCAGCTCGCTGCGCGGCTCTCTGGGCGCCATCCAGAACCGCCTCGGCAGCACGATCAACAACCTCGCAGTGCAGGTCGAGAACCTCAGCGCGGCCGAATCCCGGATCCGCGACGTCGACGTCGCCCGCGAAACCGCACAGCTGACCCGCAACAACATCATGCAGCAGGCCAGCATCTCGATCCTGGCCCAGGCCAACCAGCAACCGCAGGCCGCCCTGCAGCTGCTCGGGTAAGCCACCCCGCCATAGGCGGCCCCACCGCCACACCCCCCACACTCGTCACGAGCGGCGATCCGGCCAGGCCGGGTCGCCGCTCGTTTCGTTTCCGGTCGGACCGGACGGACGGCGCCGCTGCCCCCCATTCTGGTGCCTCGAGTGTGCATGGCGGCCGAAGCGGCCTGCACAACCAAAGCACCAGCTTCGTGTCGGAACTCGCAACACTCGGCGCAGAAAGAAAATGTGGAGCGGTGCAGAAGCGGCACCTGCCTTGGCACCGCGATCGCCCTGCCGACCATCGCGACGAGCGACGAGGAATTCGGCGGTTTCGGCTCGGGCGAGCTCCCGACCGCTCAAGACGTCACCAATCCGACCGAGGATGCCAGCGTCACATCACTCGGTCCGCCGAGTCTCAGCAACCAGCACCAGGGAATCATGGGTCTCAGAGTCAACACCAACGTCGCTTCCATCAACGCGCAGCGGAACCTGTCCTCGGTCTCCTCGCGCCTCGGCACGAGCTACCGTCGTCTGTCGACGGGCCTGCGTATCTCCACGGCTGCGGATGACGCCGCCGGCCTCGCGATCTCGGAGCGCCTGCGCTCCCAGGTCCGCTCGCTCGAGCAGGGCAAGCGCAACGCGAACGATGGCGTCTCGCTCGTTCAAACCGCGGAAGGCGCGCTCAACGAAGTCAGCTCGATCCTCATTCGGCTGCGCGAGCTGGCCATTCAGTCGAGCAACGGCTCGGTCAGCAACCAGGACAAGAACACGCTGGATGAGGAGTTCCAGAGCCTCGTCAACGAGGTCAACCGCATCGGCCGCTCGACCGAGTTCAACGGCATCAAGCTGCTGGATGGGTCGTCGAGCTCCGTCACCTTCCAGGTCGGCCTCGGCACGACGACGGACATCGACACGCTCTCGGTCACGCTCAGCGCGGCGCTCAGCACGTCGTTGTCGCTCCAGTCACTCGACATCGGGTCGGGTGGCGCGACCACGACCGCCATCACGAGCATCGACTCGGCGATCAACACGATCAGCGGCCTGCGCGGCTCGCTCGGCGCGATCCAGAACCGCCTCGGCAGCACGATCAACAACCTCGCGATCCAGACCGAGAACCTCAGCGCTGCCGAGTCGCGGATCCGCGACGTCGACGTGGCGCGCGAGACGGCGGAGCTGACCCGCAACAACATCCTGCAGCAGGCCGCGATCTCGATCCTGGGTCAGGCCAACGCCCAGCCGCAGAGTGCGCTGCAGCTGCTCGGCTAAGGCCGCGACATGATCGGGTCACCCGCCACTCGCGTTCGAGCGGCGGCGTGATCCGACCCACGCAGCCATCTGGCCAAACGGCGGATCATGACGGCGGCGGCGCTCCTCACGAAGGCGCGTCGCCGCCGTTCTCGTTCGGCGCAGTCTCCTCGACCGGGCTCGACGAACGGGGCACGACGGCCGACGCACAACGGCCGGGGCATGACGACCGGGGCACGACGATCACTCGTCGGAGAACACGACCTTGCCGCCGACGATCGTGTGGACCACGGTCGTATCCAGGATCTGGTCCTCGGGCACGGTCAGGATGTCCTGCGACAGCACGACGATGTCCGCGTACTTGCCGGGCGTCAGCGAGCCCTTCACGTCGTCCTCGAACGCGGCGTAGGCGCAATCCAGCGTGTACGACCGCAGCGCCTGCATCCGGCTCATCGACTGCTCGGGATAGAATCGCGCACCGCTCCTGGTCTGACGCGTCACCGACGCGTGGAACGAGGCGATCGGATCGACGTCCTCGACGGGTGCGTCGGTGCCGTTCGTCACGACGGCACCAGACCGGATGAGGTCCTGCCAGACATAGGCGCCGTTCTCGGCGCGCTCTTCGCCCAGGCGAGGAATGACGTAGGGCGCGTCCGAGGTGCAGTGCACGCCCTGCATCGAGGCGATCACCCCGAGCTTCCCGAACCGCGGCACGTCGTCGGGATGCAGGTGCTGCGCGTGCTCGATCCGCCACCGCAGGTCGCGCCCGCGGGCCGCGTCGCCCCAGACCGACTCGTAGATGTCGAGCACCTCCCGGTTGGCGCGATCCCCGATCGCGTGCACGCAGACCTGGAAATCGTGCGCCAGACCGAGCTCGGCCATTCGCGCGACGCTCGCGACCGATGCAGTCTCGAGCCCGGCGCTCTGCGGCGCGTCGGAGTACGGCTCGAGCAGCCACGCGCCACGCGAACCGAGCGCGCCATCGATGCTCCGCTTCAGGGCCCGCACGGTCAGAAAGCCGTCGCCGACCCCGACCATGCGGTAGTCGGACAGCCGGCGTTCGAGCTGCTGATTGGATGTGCGGATCATGACCCAGAGTCGCACGCCGAGCTCTCCGGCCTCCGCCATCTCGCGAAACAGATCGACCTCGGCGAAGCTGCTGCCGGCATCCTGAAAACTCGTGACGCCCTTGCGCAGGCACTCGGCAACCGCCAACTCGATGCGGGTGCGCACGGCAGCCCGCCGCTGCGCCGGCGTCTGTCGCAGCTGGCGCCCGCGCTGATGCCGCGACACCAGGTAGGACGCGGTCTCCGAGAAGACACCGATGGGCTCACCCTTCTCGTTCTTGAGGATCTCGCCGCCATCCGGGTCCTTGGTCGCATCCGTCACCCCGGCGATCTCCATGGCCTTGGCGTTGAAGAACGCGGCGTGCCCGCTCGCGTGCGTCAGCGCGACCGGGTTGTCGGGCGTCACCGCGCTCATGGACTCGTGCGTCGGGAAGCCCTTGACGTTGCCGGCCGGTCGCTTGCTCCACTTCTCCTGATGCCAGCCGCGCCCCCGGATCCACTCGCCCGGTGCCGCCTGCTTCACGGCGTCCGCGACCATGTCGACGACCTCGTCCCAATTGTCGACCTTGCTCAGGTCGAGGATCTGCATGGCGTCGCCCATGCCGGTGAAATGGGCATGGCCCTCGATGAAGCCCGGGACCGCCGTCTTGCCGCCGAGGTCGATCACCCGCGTCTGCGGCCCGATGAGGCGCCCGATCTCCTCGTCCGAGCCGACCGCGAGAATACGCCCCCCACGCGCAGCGAGGGCACTGACCGTCCCGAGCCGGTCGTCGACCGTCACGATCCGACCGCCGCGAAGCACGAGGTCCGCGGGCTTCTGGGCAAGCGCGACGCCGGCCAGCGCGATGCAGATCAAGGACGCGAGCACAGCCCGCACGAGCGACTTCGGTTCTCGGAACACGATGAGGATTGTCGACACCCGATCGGCAGGCGCAACCGCGTCCCGCTCGCAACGCGCAAAGTCACGCGGTGAGCGCGCAACCCGAGGCTCGGCACCTGCCTGGGTGACCGCGAACGGGTGAACGGGGGCAAGTTCGCGCGCAAGATCCGCGGCCGGCCACCAGGGATGGCACGTCAGGATTCCCCCGTGCCACCGCGTCGACCGCCGACATTCACGACACTGCGTCCAAAAACCCCGCGTTCGGCTTCAGTGATCGGGGGTTCGTGTGCCGATTCTCATCACGCGCCCAGGAACAACCGCCGCGCACACCAGCAAGCCACACAACAGGGGAGAGGAATGGGACTTCGGGTCAACACGAACGCCGCGTCGATCAATGCGCAGCGCAATCTTTCAACCGTCAACGAGAAGCTGTCGGGCAACTTCCGCCGGCTCTCGACGGGTCTTCGCATCTCGACCGCCGCGGACGACGCCGCCGGCCTCGCGATCTCCGAGCGTCTGCGCTCGCAGATCCGGTCGCTCGATCAAGCCAAGCGCAACGCCAACGACGGCATCTCGCTGGTGCAGACCGCCGAGGGCGCGCTGAACGAAGTCAGCTCGATCCTGACGCGCCTGCGCGAGCTCGCGGTGCAGTCGAGCAACGGCTCGGTCAGCAACCAGGACAAGGAAACCCTGGACGAGGAGTTCCAGAGCCTCGTCAACGAGGTCAACCGCATCGGCCGCTCGACCGAGTTCTCGGGCATCAAGCTGCTCGACGGCTCGTCGAGCTCGGTGTCGTTCCAGGTCGGCTTCGGCACCACGGACGGGATCGACACCATCGCCGTATCGCTGAGTGCCGCGCTGAGCACGAGCCTGTCGCTGCAGTCGCTCGACATCGGCTCCGGCGGCGCGACGACGACGGCGATCACCAACATCGACACGGCGATCAACACGATCAGCTCGCTGCGCGGCTCGCTGGGTGCGGCCCAGAACCGCCTCGGCAGCACGATCAACAACCTCGCGATCACGGTCGAGAACCTCAGCGCTGCCGAGTCGCGGATCCGCGACGTCGACGTGGCGTACGAGACCGCCCAGCTGACGCGCAACTCGATCCTGCAGCAGGCCAGCATCTCGGTCCTCGCGCAGTCCAACGCGCTGCCGCAGTCGGCGCTCGCGCTGATCGGCTAGTGGATCAGGCGGCGGAGCGCAGACGCCCGACGCTGATGTCACGGCGCTGAGGCCACCAACCACTACAGCAAAGGGCCCATGCGGGCGCAGCCTTCGGGCTGTGCCCGCATGTTGAATTCTGCGACACCCGTGCGACGCGACCTCGCCGGACGGAGGTCAAGTGGCGCGGCCCGCGCACCGATAATTCGAGCAGTCCAATGTCCAGCGCTGGAATCTCATTCGGAGGCCTCGCCTCCGGCCTCGATACGCAGGCGATCATCTCGGCCCTGCTGGCGATCGAACAACGCCCGATCACCCAGCTCGAGCTCAAGAAGAATTCGCTCAGCAAGCAGAAGTCGCTGTTCGGCGACCTCGACGGCCTGCTCGACAAGCTGTCATCGGCCGCGAAGAAGCTCAAGACGACGAATCAGTTCCTCGCGATGGCCGCCAGCTCGGACGACGAGGACGTGCTCACGGCCTCCGCGAGCAGCGGGGCGGCGCCGGGCAGTCACCGCGTCGAGGTCCTGGAACTCGCTCGAGCCCAGCTGAATCACAGCAACGGCAGGGCGTCGGCGACCGAGAGCCTCGGCGGCTACGGCGAGTTCATCCTCAACATCGACGGTGAACAGCTGCTCATCTCGGTCAGCGACCCGACGATGCAGGGAATCGCCGACGCGATCAACGCCAAGGGCTCGACGGTGCGGGCCGAAGTCGTCGACACCGGATCGCCGACGGATCCGTATCAGCTCGTCCTGCGCTCCACGGAGACCGGCACGGACAACGCGTTCTCGATCAGCGGGCTGACCGGAGCCACTCAGTTCACCGATCTGATCAACGAGGTCACGACCAACCAGACCGACGCCGAGAACGCGCACATCAAGCTCAACGGCGTCGACATCTACCGCTCCACGAACTCCATCAGCGGTGCAATCGCGGGCGTGACCCTCGACCTCAAGTCGGTCAATACCCCCGACGAAGTCACCGTGTCGGTCAGCACCGACGCCGAGGAGATCAGCGGCAAGGTCGAGGAGTTCGTCGAGGCCTACAACGCAGTCGTCGACTTCTTCGCGGCCCAGAGCGTCGTCAGCGAGGACGGCGAAGCCCAGAGCGATCTCTTCGGCGACCCGACCCTGCGATCGATGCGCTCCACGCTGCGCGGCATCGTCGGCGGCGTCGTCGCAGGCACCGGCAACGAGGCGTTCCAGATGCTGTCGCAGATCGGCATCTCGTCCGACCGCGACGGCAAGCTCACGTTCACCCGCACGGAGCTCGAGGAGGCCCTTTCCGAGGACGAGACCGCGGTCGCAGCGATCTTCACCGATACGGAGAACGGCCTGTCGGCGCTGCTCGAGGACCAGATCAAGGTCTACACGGACTCGATCGACGGCCTGATCAAGGCGCGCCTCGACGGCTTCGACTCCCGGATCAGGGACGCGAACAACCGCATCGAACAGGCGGAGCGCCGCCTCGAGCTCTACGAAACGCAGCTGGAGAAGCGCTACGCCAATCTCGAGAGCATGCTCGCACGCCTCCAAGGCCAGGGCAGCTCGCTCTCGGCGATCCCCCAGATTCAGCAGTAACGAACTACCCAACCGGCAGCGCCCGCTGCCCAACCGCCCCCCCGGGGCAACACCCAGGCAAAGGAGAGAGCCCAGTGTCCTACGCACAAGCAGCCGCTACGTACCAACGCAACGCGGTGATGACCGCATCCCCCGAGAAGCTCGTCGTGATGCTCTACGACGGCGCGATCAAGAGCCTCGAGAAGTGCCGCATCGCGCTCGAGGACAAGGGCCAGGCCCACTCCGCGGCCGTCGGCGAAGACATGAGCCGCGCGATCGGCATCGTCGGCGAGCTCCGCGCCAGCCTCGATCACGCGGCCGGCGGCGACATCGCGCGCGACCTCGATCGCCTCTACGAATACACGCTCGACCAGCTGAGCCAGGCCAACCTGCAGCGCACCCCGGAGGGGATCCAGAACGCGCTGCGCGTGATGCGCACGCTCAAGGAAGGCTGGGATGGCATCGCTCCCAACTGAGCCGCACGCCGGCCCAGCCAAAGTGTCGACCGCGGGGTCAACGACCCAGTCCGCGACCGCGCACATCCTGCAGGAACTGACGGCCTGCTGGGACCAGGGCTACGACGCCCTCACGCGCGGCGACCTCGAACGGGTCGCCGGCCTGCTGGCCATCGTGGACCAGCACCTCGAACGCCTGCAGCCGCCCGAGGCCGACGACGACGACGAACGCCAGCTCCGCGAGGCCGCTGTCGCCGCGCGTGGGCGTCTCGAGCACGGCATTCACGCCGGTCTCGACGGCGTCCGCAGCGAGTTGCATGGCACCAGAAAGGGGCGCCGAGCACTGGCGGGGTATCGAACGCCCGCCGGCGGGGTCGGCGACCGCGTGCAGCGCGACGCGTAGGCCAGGCGGTCGGCGCGACCCCGACGGAACCGCCCGGCCCGCGCGCGCTCCACGCCAGCTGGTGCCTTGACTGTGCACCGCCAGCTGGTGCCTTGACTGTGCACCGATGTAACCACTGGCGAAAGCGGCGCACTACACGGTTGCGGGGTCGGTTGGCGACCTCGGGGAGATCGACCGTGTCGCAGAACGACTTCGTGCCGCCGCGCTGTCCCAACCGGGCTTGCGTGGCGTTCCGCCGTCCCGAGGGCAGATTCTATCTACGCCGCGGCAGCTACCGGGCGCGCTGTCGCCCTGAGCCGGTTCCCCGTTTCTCGTGCCGACGGTGCAGGCGGAGTTTCTCGCGCCAGACGTTTCGCATGGACTACCGCGACCGACGACCCGAAACGAACGCGCGGCTCTTCATGTTGCTCGTGAGCGGGTGTGGACTGCGCCAGGCCGGTGAGATCCTGGAACTGAGCTCGGGTGCCGTGCAGCGCAAGTTTCGGAAACTCGGGCGCCAGATGCGTTGTCTGAACCGCAACTTGCTGAGGCAGATCCCCGCCGGAGTCGCGATCGTCATGGACGAGCTCGAGACGTTCGAGCAGCACCCCACCTCGCGCTTGACCGTCGGGGTCGCCGTGGAGCACGCGAGCAAGCTGATGCTCGTCTGCGACGTGGCGCCGATTCGGCGAACCCCCGAGCAGGGCAGCCGGCAACGCCGGCGCTTCGAGCGGCGTGAGGCTCGACACGGTCGGCGCGTGGACCGCGGCAAGGACTGTGTTCGGCGCGTTCTCGCGCGGCTCGAGCACCTGCTTCGGGGCCAGCACGCGACTCTGATCACCGACAAGAAGCCGACGTACGGGAGTCAGTGCAGGCGTCGTTTCGGGCCCCAGGTCCGGCACGAGGCGGCGGCCCCGAAGCTGCCGCGCACAGCGCCCAACCCACTCTTCGCAGTTCAACTGACCAAGCGCATGCTGCGCGAGCACAACGGCAGGCTGGATGGTCGGTCCTGGCTCGTGAGCAAGAGTGCTCGGATGCTCCGTCTGCAGCTCGAGATCTTCGTCGCCTACCGCAACTGGCACCGGCGACGGCACAGGGACGACGCTTCAGGACTCACACCGGCCGTCGCGCTGGGACTCTGCCCGCGACGGCTGGCCGTCGCGGAGCTATTGGCGTGGCGGCAGGATTGGGGGCTCCTCTCCTGCCCACCAACAACCGACCAGCGGTCCGGGAGTCGCGAAGCCGCCGGGGCCTGAGCCCCGGTCAGCACAACCAAAGCACCAGCTCGGTCGCCGATCAGCCGAGGTTCTGCAGGTTGAAGATCGCGTCTTCGTCGTTCGGGTCGATCTCGAGCGCCTTGCCGAAGCACGCCTTCGCGTCGGCCTGCTTGTCGAGGCGCCAGAGGCAGACGCCGCGGTTGTTCCAGGTCTGCGAGTCGCCCGGCTCGATCGCGAGCGAACGACCGAAGCAGTTCTCGGCCTCGGCGAACTGTTCCTGGCCGAACAGCACCATGCCGAGGTTGAACCAGCCCTCGGCGCTGTTCGGGTCGGCCGCGAGGGCGACGTTGAACGCCTGGATCGCGCCGGAGTCATCGCCCGTGATGTAGCGGACGAAGCCCAATCGCATGTGGCAGTCGTTGTCGCCGGTCGCGAACGTCGCGGCGGCCTCGATGTGCGGCAGGGCCTGGTCGTACGAGCCCTGCGACATGTAGGCCTCGGCCGCCGTGCAGTGGATGTCCGCGAGCCGCGAACTGAGTTCGCCGAGGCTCTGGCAGATCAGGTCCTTGTTCTCGTTCGACTCGACGACGAGCGGCGGCGTGGCCTCACGCAGGTCGCTGATGCGCGTCGGGATGTTCTGGAAACCGGTCGGCGACGGGTTGGCCGTCGGCTCGGTCGCGGGGTTCTGGATCGTCTGGGTCATCGTCTACTCCTTCGGGAAACAGCGCCGCTAGATCGCGGCCAGGAAGCGGTTCATCTCTGCCGCCTCGTGCTCGAGGGCCTTCGCCTCGAGCATCTTGACGGCATGGCGGCCCAACCGCCGCGCCTGGTCCGTCTGGCCCAGGCGATGCAGGATGAGCGTGGTTTGTTGGCAGGCGCCCGGCGACTCCGGATGCTCGGCGAGGAAGTCCGTCAACACCTGCAGTGCCTGACGTGGTTGGTCGCGTTGGAGCCACAGCTTGGAGAGCGCCAGGTGCGCGACCTCGTATGCCGGTTCGATCGCGATCGCTTGCTCGAGCAGGCGCTGCGCGCGTTCATCGTCGCCTCGCAGCAACCAGGCCTGCGCGATGCCGGTCAGGGCCACGTAGCTCGTGATGCCTTCCTGGATCGGAACGACGAGGACCTGATCGCGGTAGCCGAGGCACCGCCGATAGTGCGTGATCGCATCTTCGGCGCGCCCTTCGTTCAGCGCGATGCTCGCCGACAGGTAGAAGAGGTTGGGCGTCGGAAGGAAGCGGCGCAGAGCGATATCGAGAATCTCGCGGGCCTGGCCGATATGGCCGAGGCGCGCGGTTTCCAGCGCGCAGAGCGCAGCGACCTCACCGGCATAGGGCAGCTCGGACGGCAACGACGGTGCGCCAGCGAGAATCAGTTCCAGGCAGCGCTCGAGCAGAGCGCGGGCATCCTCGCCACGGCCCGGGACGCGCCGCAGGAAGTCGCCGTACTTGTAGTGCGTGTAGATGTCGTCGGGCGCCTGCGACATCTGCTTCTTGAACAGCCGTTCGTTGCGCTCGTTCTTCGAACGCGCGTCCATGATCTCGTCGGCGTAGCCGTGATGCTCCACCTCGACGTCCGCCTGGCTGAGAATCAGGCCACGCCGTGCGCCTTCGCGCTGGAGACTCGGCGTCACCTGCTCGTGGATCACGTTCTGATATGCGAGACCCGGCAGGTTGCGGAACAGCCGCACCATCATCACGCCGAGCGTCTTGCCGCTGCTGTAGATGTTGGTGAAGTGCAGGTGGTAGCCCGAGACCTCGGCGTTCTCGACGAGGTCTCGGATGCGGGCGGGACCGCCCGGCAACAGATACTCATCGGCATCGAGCACGAGGATCCAATCGCCCGTCGCTGCCGCGATCGCGGTGTTGCGGGGGGCGGAGAAATCATCCTGCCAGGGTTCGTGGATGACCTTGGCGCCGAACGACTCCGCGATGGCCACGGTCCGATCCGTGGACCCGGTGTCCACGACGATGATCTCGTCCACTGCGGCGCGGGCCCGCTCGAGGCACTCCGGCAAGAACCGTTCTTCGTCGCGCGCGATCATGCAGAGCGAGACGCGAGGCCGGCGGCCGGTCCACGGGCACGGCGCGCGTGAACCGGTTTCGCAGTCAGGCACACTGACCGGAGCCTCGGCCCGCTCCCCGCTGGTCGACTTCTCGAGCGGCTGCCAACGCTGGACGAGCGCCTCGGCCTCCGCGGCGAACACCTCGGGAGCTTCGGGTTGCGCGGGCGGCGACCGCCATGCGAACTCGATCGCGTGCACCGCGGGCAGTTTCGCGCCGAGTCGCATCATGTGCTCTTCGAGCGCGACGGGCGTGTTGCGGACGTTCTCGGGCAACGGTCCCACGAGCAACGCATCCGTGCGCGGCATCATGACACCGGCGAGGTCGCCCGGGTCGATGGGCTCGCCACCCTGCCCCGGAGTCACGGCACCAACACCCGCGCGTGCGTTCATCGCCGCGAACAGCTCGGCGGTCGGCTCCGAACCGCCGCGCAAGAACCAGAGCAGTTCGCCGCGCGCGTCAGCGATACCGCGATTCCATTGCGCGCACTCGCGATGCGCCTCCGACCGACGGATCTCCCAGTCGTCGGGCAGGAACCGGCGCACGGCCGACTCGGTGCGATCCTGCTCCGCCCGCGAACCGCCGGCAATCACGACCGACCCGCCGAGCGCGCGACGGCGCTCGCAAACGAGCCAATAGCGCGCCGGCGGTGCTCCCGCGAGCCACTCGATCGGCAGCAAGCCACGAGCGAACATGTCGTGGGTCAGCCCGACATCGTAGTGCTCACGACCGGCTGGGACGGCGATGATGTCACGCACGAGGAGGCCCGCCGCGGCGCAGGCCGCGAGAACGCGCTTTGCGGCCAGTGCCTGTGATGGATCGTCGGAGCTGCCGGCCGGATCGAACGAGCCAGGCCGCCCCTCGAGAACGAGGCGCAGCGACCGCATCGACTGCAGATTCTCGACGTCGAGCAGCAGCGTGCCGCCTTCTGCGAGCCGCCCGGCGAACCCGCGCAGGGCGTCCTCGACCCGCCCCATGCTCTCGGTCAAGGCCTGGACCTCGATCAGGTCCAACGGCTCGTCCGCACTTTCTCTGGGCGCCGGTTCTTGGCACGCCGGCTTGGCGGCAGGCTCGACGCGATCCGCGATACCGGCCGTCGAACGTCCATCGACGGGCAGACGCAGCGACCGACGCGCAGTCGGCACGAGGCCGCTCCACGCGTTCACGGGGCCCTGAAACCCAATCGGCAGATTGTCGCCGCAGTCGTTCATCCTTTGCCGCAACGCGCCTCTCCGCACGTGCTCCAAGGAGCATCGGCAGAACTGGACCAGGAACTTCAGTGCGCGATGATGTCGGGAGTTGGCGCCCCCCTCGTCATGGACCTCGACCGAATCGAAGACGCCCTGCTCGGCTCCACGCGGTTTCGACGCGTCGTTCACGAAGTGTCGTGTTCTTCGACACAGGACCTGGCCCTGCGGGACGCGCGGACCAACGGGGACGCGGTGACGGACGCGGTCTTCTGCACGGATCACCAGGACTCGGGCCGTGGCCGGAAGCAGCGCGAATGGCACGACGAACCGGGCGCCGACCTGCTCGTCACCTTCCGGGTCCGCATCGTGCCGACCGCCCACGCGCGCCTCGCCGCCAGACTGCCGGCGGCCCTGCCCGCGACGGTGCTGCGCGCGATCGAGACCGCCAGCTCGTGTCGACCGCGGATCAAATGGCCCAATGACCTCTACCGCGGTGACCAGAAGCTCGCGGGCATGCTGATCGACTCGGGGGCGATCGCGCCCGACACCCACCTCGTCGGTGTCGGCATCAACTGCAATCGGGTGCGGTTCCCGCCGGACCTCGAGGCCAGCGCCACCTCACTCGCGCTGCAAACCGGGTTGCCGATCGATCGCGAACTGCTGCTGATCGCAGTGGCCCGCAGCGTCGACGCGATGCTGACCGAGCTGGGCGCTGGCGACGCGCCCGAACTGCTCGCGCTGTTCCGCGATCGACTCGGCCTTCTCGGCCGGTCGGTCGAGGTCACGACGAGCGAGCCGCAGACCGGCGAGCTGACGAACATCGACTTCGATCAGCTCGAGCTCGACGGCCGCACGCACATCCCGCTCGGTTTCGTTCGAGCTATCCGGCCAGCCTCGTAACGGTTCGGCGCGACGACTCCGAAAACTGGGTGCTAGCCGGCACTCTGCAGCTGCCCCACGACGTCGAGCAGGCGCGCCTCGAACTGCACGATGCGGGTCGGTGGCGGCCCGCCGAGCAGCCGGGCGAGCATCACCTGGTCCGGGGCAACCGGTTGCAGCATCGGGTAGCCCTTGAGCAGCAGCCAGTGCGTCATCAGCAACCAACCGAGCACGCCGTTGAAGTCCGGGAACGGCGCGATCCGCGCAAAGCGCCACATGATGCGGAAGCCTTGCCGCACCGGGTGGAGGCCGCCGAACACCATCGGGTTGTCCCGATAGTGGTGACGTTCGTCGAACGTGTCGAGCAGGTAGCGCAGCTGGTCGGGCTTCGGATACGTCACGTAGAGGACCGAGTCCCACGGCGCGCCGCGCCGAATCTCGTTGTTGCGGAAGCGCGGCAGTTCGGCGGTCAGCAGCTTCCACAGTTCGACCGCGAACCAACCGTCCGGCGCTGCACCGGCCGCGGCCTGCTCCCGCACCATGCGAACCGCCGCGGCGAGGCCGCAGACCATCCGATACTCCTGGTTCATCGGCTGCAGGCGACCCGGGCTACCGGTGAGGACGTTGCGAGCGTCGAGGTCGTCGACGACGAACCCGCGCAATCGCAGGAGCGCCGCGACGAACCCGGCGTCCGAATCGCTGGGCCGCCGCACTTCGTCGAAGACCCGCTGCGCCGAGGCAATGGCGTCGCCGGCGTCGGCATCGTCCTCCGCCACGTCACGCGCGACGAGCTGGGTGGCGAGGGCGAGGTCCACGCGTTCGAGCAGCGTCGGCGCGTCCCCACCGCGATGTGATCGGGGTCTCTGCTTCATCCGTGGAGAAGCCTACCGCACGGTTTTCGCCCAGGCAGAGACCTCGTCCGCACAACCCCATGCCATGGTGAATCCCGAACCGCCGTGACCGTAGTTGTGGCACAGCCGCGGTTCGCCCGGCTCGGGCTCGAGTCTGACCTCGGCCCGGAACGGCCGCAGTCCCGCCCGCGCACGTATCGTCGCTGCGTCTCGAACAGCAGGCACGCGTCGCCCGCACGCTTCGCGGATCGCGGCGGTCTCCTCGGGATCGTCGGCGGTGCGCTCGTCACCATGACGCGCGCTGCCGCCGAGCACGATGTCACCGTTGCGCGGCAAGACGTAGACGGGCTGCTCGGGATCGGTGTCGTCGATGAGGGCAAACGGCAGGTCCACACGCTCGGCGTGCACGACCTGCCCGCGAACGCCAACGAGCGCGGTGTCGGCACACAGCTCACGCGCGCCGAGGCCGGCGCAGTTGACGACCAGTTCGGCCGCCGCGAGCGGCGCCGACAAGTCGGTCACCGCGCGCCTTTCGAACCGACCGCCGAGCCTTGCGATGCGCGCACGGAGCCAGGGCAGGTAGGTAACCGTGTCACAGATCGGCAGCTGCATTCGCACCGCGGACCGGTAGCGCGCACCGAACGGCTCCGGAGCGATGCGTTCGAGCGCCACGGTCGATGGCAGCCAGGACAGGTCGGGGTCCGGGACGGCGAACAGCTCGACCACGTCCTGCAAGACCACCCCGGTGGCGGAGTCGCGCGCGAGCTCGAGCAGTCGTTCGTGGGTGGCGCGGCTCCACGCCAGGACCCGCGCACGCGGCTCCGCGAGGTAGGGATACCAGATCGCCGCAGCTACCGCCGAGGTCGTGTCGGCGTGATCGTCGCGGTGCCAGACCTCCACATCGTGGCCGGCCTCGAGCAATCTAGCGGCGGTCGTCGAGCCGATGACCCCCGCGCCCACCACCACGACTCGCGCCATCGTGGGCAGCCGCTCACGCGTCGCGAAAACGATGGGAAACCGGCATGCGTCGACCGCTCCAGCAACGCTCGCTGAGCCGCAACGTCGGCGCGTACTGGTAGCGCTTGAACTCGGCGTTCTGGATCAGCCGCTCGATCCGCGCCACGGCGTCGCGCGCCATCCCGGTTCGAGCCGCCGTCTCCGCAACCGTGCGATGCTCGACCACCAGCGCGTGCAGGACGGGATCGAGCTCGTCGTACGGCGGCAGGCTGTCGGTATCGAGCTGATCGGGTCGCAGCTCCGCTGACGGCGGTTTCCGGATCGAATTCTCCGGAATCCGGACCCCATCGCGGTTGAGCCAACGCGCGAGCGCCCACACCTCGGTCTTCCACAGATCCGCGATCGGCGCGATGGCCCCGTTGGTGTCGCCGTAGAGCGTGCAGTAGCCGATGGCCGTCTCGCTCTTGTTGCCAGTCGTGAGCAACAGGTGACCGTGCTTGTTGGCGTACGCCATGAGCAGGGTGCCGCGAATCCGCGACTGCAGGTTCTCCTCCGCGACGCCGAACCGGTCGTCGCCGAAGACCGGCGCGAGCACGGCATCGAACGCGGACTGCAACTCGGCGATGCCCAGAACGTGGAACTCGATGCCGAGATTGGTTGCGAGGTCGCGCGCATCATCGACGCTGTGCTGGCTCGAGAAGCTCGACGGCATCGCGATGCCGGTGACGTTCTCGGGACCGAGCGCGTCGACCGCCAGCGTCGCGACGAGTGCCGAGTCGATCCCGCCCGAGAGTCCGACGAGCACGCGCTGGAAGCCGAACTTCCGCACGTAGTCGGAGATGCCCTGCACGATCGCGCCGTGATGTTGCTGCTCGACCGGTCGCGGTCGCACGGTCGTGGTCCACTCTGCGGTCGTGTCCACGATCTCGAGCGTCTCCTCGAACGCGACCGGCTCGAACGCGAGCCCGGTCGGCTTGACCGCGATCGATCCGCCGTCGAACTGGAGATGCACGTCGCCGCCGACGAGGTTCACATAGATCATCGGCACGCCGTGCCGCCGCGACGCCGCCTCGACCATCGCACCGCGGAACGTCAGCTTGCCGGCCGACCACGGGCTCGCGCTCAGGTTGACGACGAGCTCGGCGCCGGCCTGGACGATCTTTTCCACCGGATCACTGTCGTAGATGCGGCTCTCGAAGAACTCGGAGTCGTTCCAGCCGTCCTCGCAGATCACGACGCCGATGCGCAGGCCGCCGAGTTCGACGACGTTCTGCTCCGGCGCCCGCCAGGGCTCGAAGTAGCGCGCCTCGTCGAACACCTCGTAGGTCGGCAGCAGCGACTTGCGAGCCACGATCCGGCAATCGCCGCCCTGGCAGAGCGCGACCGCGTTGTGCAGGGCCCGCGCCCCCTTGCCCGCGGTGGCAGTGGATTCGAGGCAGCCGAGCAGGACGGGCAGCTCCGCCGGCAGTGACCGCGCGATCTCGGCCAGCGCCTGGTCGTGCCGTTCTTTGAACGCCGGCCGCAGCAACAGGTCCTCGGGCGGATACCCACAGACCGCGAGCTCGGGAAACAGCGCGAGCTCGGCGCCGCGCTCGGCCGCCCGTTGCGCAAACTCCACGATGCGCTGCGCGTTGCCGTCGAAGTCGCCGACCGTCGTGTCGATCTGACAGATCGCGATCTTCACGCGCCGAACTCCGCGAGTGAACCGGCGGCCGCACCCACCGGACCGATCACCAGACCGCGCAGCGACCCGATCACCGGACCTGGGCCGGCAGGCTGAACTCCACGGTCTCGTGGATGCCGTCGACCTCTTCGACCGTGGTCGCACCGAGGCCACGCAGCCGTTCGACAACGGCTCGGACGCTGCTCTCGGGCGTGCTCGCGCCCGACGTCACACCGACCTGCGCCACGCCCTCGAACCAGGCGGGGTCGATCTCATCCGGGCCGAGCACCATGTAGGCCGGCACGCCTGAGCTCGCACCGATCTCGCGCAGTCGGTTGCTGTTGCTGCTCATGCGGTCGCCGATCACGAGCCAGGCGTCGACCTCGCCGCGCAGGCTCTTCACGGCCATCTGACGGTTGGTCGTCGCATAGCAGATGTCCTCCTTGCGCGGCGTCTGCAACGCCGGGAAGCGCCGCCGCAGCACGTCCATCACGACGGTCGCCTCATCGACACTCAACGTCGTCTGCGTGAGCACGGCGACGCGCTCCGGATCCTCCACCTGGACCTGCTCGGCCTCGCGCGCATCCGCGACCACCTGGATCCTGTCCGGCGCTTCGCCGACCACGCCTTCGACCTCGACATGATCGGCGTGCCCGATCAGCAGAATCGTGAAGCTCTTCGCCGCGAACTGCCGCGCCTCCATGTGCACCTTGGTCACGAGCGGGCAGGTCGCGTCGATCGCGTGCAGCTGCAGCCGGTCGGCCTGCTCGAAGACGAGCGGGGCCACACCATGCGCGCTGAAGATCACATGACCGTCCTGCGGCACCTCGGCGAGGTCGTCGACGAAGATCGCGCCCTTTTCCACGAGGTCGTCGACGACGACCTTGTTGTGCACGATCTCGTGACGGACGTAGACGGGTCGACCGAACTTGTCGAGAGCGCGCTCGACGGTCTCGATCGCCCGCTCGACACCGGCACAGAATCCGCGGGGACGGCAGAGGAAGATCTTCATTTGGGGCGAACAGCATCGGCCGCTGCCCCCCTCCGCACAAGGGGTGACGCCCTCGAACGGGGATCTACCCGAACGCCGATCTACAGGACCTCGAAGACCGGACCGAGACCGTATTGGACGGAGCCGGTGGACGGCGGCGCGGGCACCGGCACGCCCGAGCCGTTGTAGAACGCGAAGATCCGGCTGACCCCGAGCGGGCCGCACACCGTCGCGCTCATCCCCGGGGTCGAGATCGTCTGCAGTTGGTTGGCCGTCAGCGAGACCGCGAACGCCTGCGCGAACACCTCGAGCCCGACGTACTCCCGCCCCGGCGGCAGCGGCGTCGGCATGGTGCCGAGCCCGTTGCTGTCCGCGAGCCCGAAGACCGTCACGCGCGGATCGATGTTGATCCAGCAGTCGGGAGCCGACCACTGCAATACCGTGAGCGCCGCGGACGGCTGCGACGGGTTCTGCGGATCGAACATCGGATACGGCAGCGTGAACGCCGGGTCGCCGAACAGCATGCCCTGGCTCGTGAGGTTGAACGCGACGATGTACGGCGCGTCCGGGGGCAAGTCGTGGACGAACCAGTTGTAGACGCCACCGGCGGACATCGAGACGTCACCGCTCATCGACGGCGGTGGGAGGCTCGTATCCGCGCACAGCGGCCCCTGGTTACCGAACGTCGTCTGCGGCGAGATGCAGCCGCCGAGGTTGTCGAGCGGGTAGGCGCCGCTCGGCTGCGAGAGCACGAGGATTTCGATCAACAGGCTCGTCGGCGCGGGCTTGTTCGGCCGCGCGGGAGTCAAACCGTACCACCACGGATTCGTGAACTGGAACGTCACGTCGGCCGGCCGCGGTCCAGCAGCGACTGCGGGCTGAGCCGGCAACTGCACCGGATGATTGAACAGGACGTTCTGCACGTCCTCGCCCCAGTTGTCTTCGAACACGCCGCTCGCCGTCGCCGCGGTCGCATGCGTCGTCGACATCCAGATGGAGACGTTGAGGAAGCCCTTGGCCGGATAGCCCGGCCCCGCGCTGCCCGGCGACCCGTTGTCCGCGCGCAGGGCGATGCCGTTGATCTGCCGCGGCCCGGCCCACGGCAGCTCTTGGGCGTCGACGATCACCTGGTAGCGGCAGGCCTGCGTGCTGCCGAACGGCACGTTCGAGCTGAAGCCGCCCTCCACGCCGTTGAGGAGCGCGGGCACGAGCGCAGTCTGCGCCGACAGCCAAGAAGAAGTGAGCAACAGGGCCAGCAGGCCCCCCGCAAGTCGCAATGCCATGGGCGATCCTCCACCGCCGCATCGGTCACCCGACTGTCTCGCCTTGACCCAATCGCACCGCCACGCGGTCTCGTCCCGAGACCGCACGATCAAGGACATCCCGCAGTGTGCCGAAATCAGACGCGCCAAGTGTCCACACACCGAACAAGGAGAATTGCATGCACCTCGAGAGTCATGCCACACCTACGGCCGCCACGCCGCAGCAGCGTTATGCCGCACTTCATCGTGCGATCGAACGCGGCATCGTGTCAGACGCGGTCTGGCGCGAGCTCGGCGAAGTCAGTCTGACGCTCGGCCATCTGGACGAGGCGCGTCGATGCGCGGAGCAGATCCGCAACGACACCGATCGCGTCCTGCTGGAGACGAAGGCCCGGCGTCATGCCGCGAGCCGCGGTCTGGCTGATCCTCGTGACGGGTCCCGAGCGCAGAACCGCGCGACGGCTCCTGCGCGACCACTCGCGCCCACTCCTCGTTCGCAGCGCAACCAGATCCTGGAAGCCGCGGAAGAAGAGAGCGGCCTGCGCGGTCATCTCGTCGACGCCCTGCAGTTCCTCTTTCACCAGCACATGCCGTGGCTGTGCCTGCTGACGATGCTGGCGTTCCCCGTCGTCATCGGCCTCGGCGGCTTCCTGACGTCGGGCACCTCGGCGTTCGCGCTCGCGGCGATCTCGGCCTTGCCGGGAGTCTGCGTCTGCGCGGTGATCTTCGCGATGGGCCGTCGCATCCTGATCGAGAGCCACGACGGCACTGCCGACGTGCCCGAGTTCCCCGAGATCCGCCAACTCGGACGTGAAGCCGGCCGCTTCCTGCGCGACACGGCCGTCGTCGTCGGGATCTTCGCGACTCCTGCCACCGCGGCGTTCCTGCTCGGCCTGTCGTGGGTCGGCCTGCTGCCGATGCTCGCCATCAGCGCGGTCACCGCCCCGATGATGTTCTTGCTCCTCGCCCTGCGCGGCGACAAGCAGGCGTTCTCGCCCGTGCTGTTGCTCAAGGCGCTCGTCAGAGCCGGCGGGTCCTACCCGCCGATCGCGGCATCCTGCTGGCTGCTGCTGCTGCCGATGGTCGCGGTCTCCTGGTACGTGCTCGGGCAACCGATCTGGCTGCAGATCGCAGCCGTCGGCCCGACCGCGGTCCTGCCGGTGTTCCTGTCCATGCGACTGCTCGGAACCTGGCTCGACGCCAACCACGATCGCATGTGCGAGCTCTTCGCCCTGCCGCCGCGCGAGTCCGCCGCTGCCGCGAGCCAGACCGTTCGCGTCGGGCGACAGTTCGCGGGCCGGCAGCCGACGAAGGCGCCGACGAAGCGCGCCCCGAGCAAGAAGCCCACGTCGGGACAACGATCGCAACGAACCGCTCCGAAGCAGGAGCGTCAGGCGACGACCCAGACTGGCCGCCGGCCCGCTCCGCAACGGCGCCCGGTCGCAGCCCGGCCGACCACGCAACGGCAACCCGAACGCCAGGCCCAACGACAGCCCCAACGACAGCCAGCTCCGCAGCGGGCGCAACGGCCGGCGCAACGGCGGGCGGCCGCCCAGCAGCCGGCATCCGGGCAGCAGCCTCAAACGCGGCAGCCCCAGCAACGGCAGCCCGGCAAGCGCAAGCCAGCCCGCGTCGCCGGCCGCGCTCCGGCACCGACCAACGGTCAGCCGCGCCAGCCCGCCCAGCGGACTCGCCCGGCACCCAGCGCGACCGAACCGGCCGCGGACCCGATCGCCGCGTCCCACGCGCGCGCCCGGCAGGCGATCGACGCGCGCCGCGCCGAACCGCAGCTGTCTTCGGATGCGCCGGACCTCAGCGGCCTGCCCGGCGCCGTGACGGTCTCCGGCAGCGCCCGTCGCCAATCCGGCGCCGCCTCGCGCCGATAGCCTCACCTCCCGGGCGGCTGGAATCCGTTTGCCTGCAATCACTTCGGTTCGCGGACCCGGTTTGCGCGAGCCGCGGGCAGGCATCGTGACCGCGCCGACGGGCTGGCTGGTGCCTCGGGTGTGCACGGCCCGACCGAGTCAGCTGGTGCTTTGAGTGTGCATGGCCCGATCGAGCCAGCTGGTGCTTTGAGTGCGCACCTCCGGCTCGAGCTCGATTCTGCGTCTCAGGACGAGGTTCCGCTTCTGCCTGCAGTCTCGGTCCGGCACGATTCGGCCATGGACCTGAGCGCGTTCCTCCGCAATGTGCCCGACTACCCGAAGCCGGGCATCAACTTCAAAGACATCACGCCGCTGCTCGCGGATCCGGCCGCGCTGCAAGCCTCGATCGACCGGCTTGCCGCTCTCGACTTCGGGGAGATCGACCTCGTGGCGGGGATCGAATCTCGCGGTTTCCTCTTCGGGGCTCCAGTCGCGGCGAAGCTAGGCAGAGGATTCGTTCCAATTCGCAAACCCGGCAAGCTGCCGTGGAAGACGAATCGAGTCGAATACGTGCTCGAGTACGGCACCGACGCCGTGGAGATCCACCAGGACGCAGTTCAACCCGGACAGCGCGTGCTGATGCTGGACGACCTCCTCGCCACCGGCGGAACGATGAACGCAGCCTGCCAGCTGATCGAGAGTTGTGGCGGCAAGGTGGCGGGGTGCGCGTTCGTCATCGAACTCGCGTTCCTGCCAGGGCGGGAGAAGCTGGCGCCACATCCGATCGAGGCGTTGATTCGCGTGGACTGACGGGCGCACCGGACGGCAGGAAAGTGCCCGGGGCACGCGGCGGCGGTCAGGGTCTTCGGCTGTCGACCTTCCCCATATCTGGAGAGTTTTTCGCATCGACTTCACAGCGCCAAAGTGCGCTGTGGTCGGGGGTTGCCGACTCGTCCCGGGCTGAGACCCGAGAACGCGCTGAATTCTTCACCGGCCGCGGCCGATTACCCACCGCTGGTCTCGGACCAGCACCCGTGTCTCGGCTCCCACCAAGACACTTCTCGAAACGGCAAACCCGACGAAAGTCGGGGACGCAAAGCCAAGGGCCTTCGACCGAATCCCCTATCGGTCATGGCAGCCTGGTTCCCGAAGGAAGTGAGGACACATCCGACAACGCCTGCTCGACGACGCCCCCGGCACCGGGTCGTGCGTTCGTTCTCGACAGCGGCTTGTCCCCGAGCCAGAGGCTCGCGTGCCCCTTTGCACCTCCAACCGTCCTGCCTGCGCGCCAACTCGCGCAGCCACGACGAAGGGACCCATGGCCCGCAGATTGGCCCGCAGCGTAGCGCTGCCGTTCGACGCCCCCTCCCGCCCGTCTGCTGAAACCCTTGGAGTGATCGTCATGGCCAAGTCCGCCACTGCTACCCGTTCGACCCGTCGCAGCACCGTCAGCCCGGCCCCCGGAGCGCCGGCGCTGAGCGAGGCCGAACTCGAGACGATCTGGAAGACCTACAAGAAGACGCGGGACGAGAACCTGCGGAACACGCTGATCGAGTTCCACATGCCGCTCGTGCGCACGATCGCCGAGCGCGTGCTGCAGACGCTGCCGAAGTCGATCGACGTCGACGATCTGAGTTCGGCCGGCACGTTCGGGCTCATGGACGCGATCAACGGCTTCGACCTGTCGCGCGGGATCAAGTTCAAGACCTACTGCACGACGCGTATTCGCGGTTCGATCCTCGACGAGCTGCGCTCGCAGGACTGGGTGCCGCGCCTCGTGCGGCTCAAGGCCCATCGCCTCGACCGCGCGGTCCGGCAGCTCGAAGGTGAACTCGGCCGTCAGCCCAACCAGGCGGAGGTCGCCGAGCGCCTCGGCATCACGCTCGAGGAGATGCAGGCGCACGAGGCCGAGGCCAACGCGAAGACGATCTTCTCGCTGTCGGAGAAGTGGGACGACAACGACGAAGACAAGGAGATGGAGAAGGTCGAGATCCTCGCAGATCGAAAGTCCACGGATCCGGTCGACACCATCCAGCAGCGCGACGCCCTCGAGATGATCACCAACAGCCTCACCAAGAAGGAGCGGCTGATCATCCTCATGTATTACTACGAGGGGCTGACGATGCGCGAGATCGGCGAGATCATGGAGCTCACCGAATCCCGCGTGTGCCAGATCCACAGCAACGTCATGGCCCGCCTGAAGGCACAGCTCGACCGCTCTGCCGCTTCCGTCTGAACGGTCCCGACCCGAGGGCTGACGACCGCGGATCATGAACCGTGCTCCGGAACTGATCCGCACGCTGCGCACGACGCCGCCTCTGCCGGCGGTCGCGTTTCGAATCCTCGAACTCGTCCGCGAGCCGGACTACTCGCTCGACGAGTTCGTCGCACTCGTGCGCCAGGACCCCTCGCTGACCGCGCGCGTCCTCCGGCTCGCCAACTCGGCGTCGTTCGCGCTCGCGTCACCCGCAACGACGGTCGCCGACGCCGTGAGCTGCATCGGCACGCGCAATCTCGTCAACCTCGTGCTGGTGAGCTGCGCTGCCAACCAGTTCCAGGGGGCGTCGACGTCGATCTACGGCAACGCCGACGCGCTCTGGCGGCACTCGTTCGCGCTGGCGACGGCGGCGCGATGGCTCGCCGAACGTGCCGGCTTCGACGAAGTCGAAACCGCGTTCACGGCTGCCATCCTCCACAACGTCGGGCGCGTCGCGTTGAGTCAGGTGTCGACGCCGATGGCAGACGGGCCGATCGAGAGCACCGAGCCCTGCGAGATCGAGGCGAACCTGTTCGGCATCGACCACGCCGCGGCAGCGCAGATCGTCACGAGCACCTGGGGACTCCCCCGACGTCTCGTTCGCGCGCTCGCGACCCACCACGACGAACGCGAGATCGCCGGGGACCCACTCGCCGCCCTCGTGCGGCTCGCCGAGGACACGGTCGCGCAGTGCGGGCTCGGCCTCGATCTCAGCGTCGATACGCAGCCTGTGGCGCCTTCGACCGATGCCATCGCGTGCCTGGCGCTCACGGCCGCCGACTGTGATGCGGCCGGTGCTGCGGTTCAGCTCAGCCTGGAAGAGAATGCAGAACTCCTGAACCTGCACGGCGTTTCGGACCGATAGGACCGAACGAACGATTCTCGCGTGCTACCAGCGGAGGAGGCTGAAACTTGCTGATCATCGACGACTTCATGACCGTCGATCATCGCCATGACGTCGATCTCGACGCGGCGATGATCGCTGTCGTCGTCGATCACCCGATCGACCTGCTCCTGGACGACGTGGATCTATCCGACTCCTCGAACCGCTCCGCCGAGCCACGTCATCATGATGCCGGCCGTTCTGGCCCGGGCCACCTGGCGACCGGCGACGAAACCCCGGTGGTGAGCTGAACGCGATGGCACCCGCCACTCTTGCCCGCCGCGAATGCGAGAAGCTGCTCGAACTGTTCGAGCAGCTCGCTGCCGCGAGTAGCGAGACGATCAAGTCGCTCGTCGGGCGCGACCTGACGACGACGCCGGGCCGCGCCACTCGCGGTGACCGGAGCGACCTGCTCGGCTTCCTCGCCGGCCCGTACGCGGCGGCGCGCGGCGAACTGGACAAGGACTTCGAGGGTCATTCGATCACGGCCCTTCTCGCCATCCCGGACGCGATCGCCCTGTCCGGGATGCTGATGATGACGCCCGATGAGGTCATCGCCGAACGGCGCAATGCCGGCGCCTTCCAGGAAGAGGACGCCGAGGCGTTTGGCGAAGTCGCGAACGTTTTGTTGAGCGGACTGTCGGGCGCGCTGCGCGACAAGATCGAGAACATCGACGCGCGATTGCAGAACCACGGCTCGCTGACCGAGGACGCAGCCGAGGAGTTCGTGACCGAAGACGACCTCGTCGTGTTCGAGTACGAGATCGTGATCGGCGACTTCCCGGCCACGAAGGGCTACCTCGTCATCGACGCCGAAACGGCCGAACGCTGGAACGACGCGCCGCTCGCGTTCGGTGACGCATCCGCGGGCCCGGATTCCACCGCCGGCGGCACCGAGAGCTACGGCGACTGCACCGCCGAATCGGAGTTGGAGCAGATCCCGGCGGCGCCGATCCAGGGCAGACTCGCCGCGTTCATCGCACTGCCCGACATCTACCCGGTGCTGCGCCAAAGCTGCCGCCGCGTCGGCCTCGAGCTCCATCGCCACGGCAAGAGCGAGATCCCGAATCCGGCGGCGCACCGCGACGAGATCGTGCTGCTCGACGTGCCGCCCGGCGAAGAACGCCAGTTCGACTGGTGCAAACGAATCAAGGGCTTCGCTCCGGAGACGCGCGTCGTGCTGCTGTTGCACCTGCCCTCGCGCCAGAACGTGCGTGCAGCATTCCTGTCGAAGGCCGACGCCGTTCTCGGGCTGCCGTGCGCGGAGCCGCAGCTGTCGCAGAAGCTCGCGCCGCTGGTGTCGCCGGAGAACGCGCCCGTCCCGTCGGACGAGCCCACCTGACGGCGATTCAGTCGCCGTCTCGGGTGGCGAGTTCGCGCAGCTCCGCGCGCGTCTTCGCCGCCGAATCCGCGATGAATCGGAGTGCTTGCTCGTGCGCCGCGAGCGTGCCCTCGGCCCGAGCGACCTCGACCTGGATGTCGATCGTCCCGAGCAGGTTGTTCACGCGGTGAACGAGTTCGGTGAAGCGATCCATGGCGCGATCCTCGCGCGGTCAGCGCAGTTCGACAAGCAGGACTTCGCGCGGGCACCGGAATCGGATCGGCAGCGTGTCCGCGACGCCGCGACTCACGATGAGCGTCGTGTTCGGCAGATCGAACCGCGACCCCGTCCAGCGGCTGAACCACGCTCCCGGATAGAATCGCGAACCCCGCTGCCAGAGCACGCACTGGCCGCCGTGCAGGTGGCCGGCGAGCACCAGATCGAACGACGCGCCGGGCATCCGGGCGCTGCGCTCGGCCACGGTCGGATGGTGGCCCACGAGCACGCGCCGGATTCGCGCGTCATCGTTGCCACTGCCCGGGCCGGTCGACCCGGCAGCGCCTTCTTCGCTGCAGAGCAGGAGCCCGGGCCGGTCGCCGTGCGCGGGCAAGGTGACCGAGCGCGCGAGCCAATGACCACCGGCCAGGTCGACGGCGCGCCGCACCTCCTGGACCCCGATCCAGGCATCGTGGTTGCCGCCAACGGCGAACACGGGCGCGATCGCGCGGAGCCGGGTCACGAGCTCGCCGAGCGCCTCGATCCCACTCCTGCCGTCCACGAGATCGCCACCGAGCAACACGACGTCCGGCGCCGCGTCGGCAACAGCCTCCTCGAGCCGCGCCACGAGGTGGTCACGGCGCGCCGTGAGGTGCAGATCGCTGGCGTAGAGCAGACGCCACGGTCGCTCCCCACTGCCGGTCGAAACTCCCGGAGCAACCACCTCGCGCCGAACGAGCAGCGGCCGGCGACTCCCGAGTTCGAAGCCGATCACGACGCCGACCCCGCCCCCGGAGAACGGCCCCGCACGTCCTCGTACCACATCACCACCGCGAGGCATCCGACACACCACGACCGCACGAACCCGCGCCCCCGGACGCCGCCGAGGAGCATCTCCGCGGCGATCCGCATCACGACCGCAGTCGTCGCAGCCATCGACCCGGCGTTCTGGACGATTCGGGCGCTCGTGGCGAGCGGCCGCGCGGCACCGTCCAATGCTGCGGGGAAGGCGAACACCATGCGACTCTCGACGACGTAGAACACGGGCACGACGAGCAGCAGTGATGCCCACCCACATGAG
Source organism: Planctomycetota bacterium (assembly GCA_965228735.1). Taxonomy (GTDB): domain Bacteria; phylum Planctomycetota; class UBA1135; order UBA1135; family UBA2386; genus JAGQRA01. The sequence goes on along the minus strand of OZ245838.1, from coordinate 5,410,292 downwards.
CACCAGATGCCGTCACCGCCACTCCCGACGATCATCGCGATCGCGCCGGCCGCGACGATCGACGCGGCCGACGCGGCGATCGCGTACTTGACGAAGCCGAGCCACTCGAACGTCGCACGGCCTCCGGGCGCGACGCCCCGCAACGTCGCCAGCGCCGCCCGCATCCACTCCGCACCGCCACGGAACCCGCGCCAGCCGCGGTTGCTCGCGAGCGCGGCGAGTTCGTGCTCCGGGCGATCGTAATGCGCTCGGGCCCTGGCGAGCAGCTCAGCTGCCCGCGCCACGGGAGTAGCACCAATGCAGCCACGCGAGAAACGCCACCCCGTTGCCGCTCACGAGCAATCGATGCAGCAATGTCTCGTAGCGACCGCACGCGCGGTGGAAGCGCGTTTCGTCGAACACGATGAGGCCCGCCATCGCCAATGCGACCGCGATGATCGGAACGAGCATCGGGCCGGGGTCCCGCGCCACCGAAGCCACGGCCAGCAACGCGAAGAGCGGCACGCCGAGCGCGAGCGCCCACAGCTCGGCGCGATGTTCGGCGCGCGGGATGACGCGGCCGCCGCCGCGATGGAACGCCCAATCGAGCACCCCGGCGACCGTCGCGACGGCACCCGCTGCGGCCAGGATCCACAGCTCGGTCGGCCACGTCGACAGTTCGAACAAGCGCGGCAGACCGGGCCGTTCGCCTGCGACGAGCAACAGCACCGGCATCAGCACGGCCGGCAGCAGGACGGCGATCAAGGTCGACACGCGGGCCTCCTCACTCCCAGCTGTAGAACCCCTGCCCCGACTTCTTGCCGAGCTTGCCGTCCGCGACCATCTTGCGCATCAGCTCGGGCGCCTCGAAGCCGGGCAGATCGAGCTCCTGCCGCAGGTAGTCCGCGATGGCGAGTCGCACGTCGAGGCCGACCAGGTCGGTGAGTCGCAACGGCCCCATGGGGTGGCCGTAGCCCAGCACCATCGCCTTGTCGATGTCCTCCGGGGATGCGACGTCGGCCTCGACCATGCGGATCGCCTCCAGCCCGAGGCAGACGCCGAGCCGCGAACTCGCGAAGCCCGGGCTGTCCTGCACGAGGATCGGCTCCTTGCCGAGCGCCTTGGCGTAGGCCGTGACGCGCTCGATCGTCGCCGCCGACGTGGCCTTCGTGCGGACGAGCTCGAGCAGCTTCATGATCGGCACGGGGTTGAAGAAATGCATCCCGATGCAGCGCCCCGGCTCACCGACGCCCGCGAACACCTTGCTCAGGGCGAGCGACGACGTGTTGCTCGCCAGCACGCAGTCGTCTCGCACGACGTTCGCGAGCTCACGAAACAGGTCGTTCTTGAGCTTCAGGTCCTCGGGCACGGCTTCGATCACCAGCGTGGCATCGCGGCACGCGGCCGCGCGATCGGTCGCGGTCGACAGCTTGCCGAGGGCCGCGTCACGGGCGGCCTCGGTGACCTTGCCCTTGTCGACACCCTTCTGCAGGAATGCCCGGATCCGTTCCATCCCGCGGTCACAGAACTCCTGCGTGACATCCTGCAGCACGACGTTGGAACCGGCCTGTGCCATGACCTGCGCGATGCCGGCACCCATCGTGCCGGCGCCGAGAACGGTGACTCTGTCGAAGTGGTCGGTCATCAGCTCTTCTTCTTGTTCTTGCCCTTGCTCAGGAACGCGTCCATGCGCGCCCGCTTGTCGTCACTGTCGAACAGCGCGGCCTGCGCCTCGCTCTCGAACTCGATCGCCAGGTCCTGACCGGGGCGCGCGAGCGTGTTCATCGAGCGCTTGGCCGCGCGCACCGCGAGCGGGCCGTTCTGCGCGATCTCACGACCGAGCGCCACGGCGCGCTCGACCACTTCGGCATCCGGCACGACTGCGTTCGCGAGTCCGATGCGCAGCGCCTCGTCCGCGTCGACCATGCGACCCGTGTAGACCAGTTCGCGCGCGCGCCCGAGACCGACGAGTCGCGGCAGGCGATAGGTCCCGCCCGCTGCCGGCATGATGCCGAGCTTGACCTCGGGCTGACCGAGCTTCGCCGACTCACCGATGACGCGCAGATCGCACGCGATCGCGAGCTCGCAGCCGCCGCCGAGCGCGTAGCCCTTGACCGCCGCGATGACGGGCACGGCACACTCCTCGATGCGGTTGAAGATCGTGCTGTTGATCGCCTTGCGCGCGTCCGCGGCCGTGCGATCGCGCAGCTGCGCGATGTCCGCGCCGGCGGCGAACGCCTTCTCACCGGCGCCCGTGATCACGATCACGGCCAGTTCGGGATCGTTCTCGTGCTCGTCGAGCATCGCGTGCAGCGCGTCGACCATCGCCTGATCGATCGCGTTGCGCCGCTCCGCGGCATTGAGCGTCACGAGCAGGATCCCGGTCTCGGGACGGTCGACGAGGATGCGGGACTCGGTCATGGGGCGAAGCAGTTTGCCCGCGTTGGGCCGCGCTCGCCAATGCCTTCTCTCGCCGCGGCCCTTCGGAGCGCCGCTACGGTTCTGGACACGGTTACGCCCAGACGATTCCAGGCCCGATGGCCCAGTGCCCGATGGCTTCGCACCGGCTACTCAGCGCGCGATGAACACCTCGACGTCGCTGCGCTCGCCCGAAACCACGGTTGCGGGGGTCTCGCCCTCGCCGCCGGCTTCGGTTGGCGCGCGCGCGATCACGCGATAGTCGCGCGGAATGATCTTCTCGAACTCGATCATGCCCTCCGCGTTCGTCTTGCCCTGCCACGCGGGGCCGAACGGATCGTACGGCTCGTAGCCGAGCATGACGCGGTAGCCCACGGCGGGCGTGCCGTCCGGTCGATGCACGCGGACGCGCATCGTCCCGAGATCGGGAAGCGCGAAATCCAGCCTTCGACGCCCGATCCCGAGATCGATCGGGCCGTGCCGCATCGGTGCATAGCCGCTGGCCTGGATCTCGAACCACGCGCTGCCGCTCGGCGCGAGGATCTCCGTCTCGTAGCTGCCGTTCTCGACCACGCCGACCTTGCCCATGCTCGAACCGCTGCCCTTCTTCGTCACCATCTGCACCGTGGCGCTCGCGATCGGCTGGCCCGACGAGCGCGACGTGACGTCCCCGAACAGCACGAACCCCTGGCGATCGGCCGCGCCGATCGTGAGCGTGAGTCCCTGCGCCGGGGACACGAACCGCGGCCCGCGCACGAGCAGGTTGCGATTGCCCGCGACCGGGCGCGCAACGAGCTGCAGGCGATACCCGGCCGGCGCGAGGAACGAGAACGTGCCGTCTGCTGCGGTGTCGCCGCGCGGCAGGTTGCCGTGCAGCGACGAGCGCTGGCGTTCGACCGCGTCGCGTTCGAAGTCGAACGACAGTCCGACGAACACGCCACCCAGCGGAGCACCGCCCTCGTCGACGACTCGCCCGGAGACCGCGGCGAACGGCCGGGTGCGCAGTTCGACCTCCGCGGTCTCGGCCCCGGGTTCGAGACGCACCGAGGCGACGGCCGACGTCCTGCCTTCGACCCCGCCGACGACGGTGAACTCGCCGCCATCGACGAGCAGGAACTCGAACGCGCCGATCGAGTCGGCTTCGGTGCGAAACAGCGCCCGACCCGGCGTGCCTGCCTTGCGCACGAGCCAGACGCGCCCAGGCAACGGGTCGCCGTTCTCCGTGAGCAGGTCACCGCGCACCCGGAAGGCGCCGGGAAAGCGCACGTGGATGTCGACGACTTCGCCCGGCGAAAGCTGCGGCACCTGCACCTGCTCGCTGTGGCGACCATCGAGCTGGGCGCCGAACGTGTGGTCGTCCCCGCCGCGCCCTGCCACGACTTGCACCTCGAAGCGACCGTCCGCATCGGTGCGTTGGCCCGGCACCCGGTCGGTGCGTTCTTCTGCGTACGCCGAAGAGCGGCCCCAGACGAGGGCCCCGACTGCCGGCTGGCCGTCCGGCAACGTCACGCGACCGCGCACGGTCGCCGTGGCGAGCAACACGACGCGCGCCGGCTCGTCCGGTCCTCGCGCGCGAACGAGTACGTCGCCGGACCAGCCGACGTCGGCCCGCCGCGCGGACACGATCAGGGCACCGGTGACCGGCGCGTCGCAGCGGCCGGCCGCGTCGCTGCGCAGCCGAATGAGCTCGACGCCGCGCCGACGACCGGCGTCCTCGAACACCGCCACCTCGGCCGCGCCGACCGGCTCGCCCGCACCATCGACGATGAGCAGGCGCAACGATCGCGGCGCCTCGGCAGCCGGCTGCGGCTCGCCGCCGTCGTCGGCGACCGGGCCATCGACCGCGGGGGCCGGGTCGGCCGCCTCGCGCGTCCCGGGCGAGCCCGTCGCGTCCGCTCCCGACGCCGGCGCCCCAACGGTCGAGTCGGCTGCGGCACCGGTATCTGGCGGCGGCTTGCCGAGATCCGGGATCAAGTCGACGGTCGCGGCCTGCCACCAGATGAAGGCGACGGCCACGAGCGCGGCGAGGACGATGACGATCTGCTTCACGGCGGTCTCCGACGATACCCGGGTCCGGCCGCGATATTCGGACTCAGCGTCGCTCCGCGGCGAGCGGCAGGGACAGTCGCTGCATGCACGCCCGCCGCATCGCCGCCATCACGGGCCCCGCCGTGCCCGTGTTGAACGCGCCGAGCGCCCCGGTCCCCGACTCCGGGTGCACGTAGAAGAACGTGATGAACGAGCGCTGCCCGCCCGTGTGCGTGACGAACCGCTGGCCGCCGTGCTGCTGCAGGAAGAACGTCAACCCCATCTGCTCGCCGCCGGCATCACCGGCGAGCGCGACCGGAACGATGGGCTGCCACATCGACTCGAGCGAATCACGCGCGAGCACGGCCGCTGCCGGCGAACCTTCTTCGCGCGCGCCGAGCAAGAACATCAGGTAGCGCGCCATGTCGGATACCGGCGCATTGAGCCCACCGTTGCTCACCGTGATCCCGGTGTCGAAGTCCGGTCCCAGATCCTGCACCGCACCGTCGCGGCCGCGCGAATAGCTGTGCGAACGGTGCTTCTGCAGGTGATACGGCGTGACGTCGAAGTACGACGACGTCATCCCGAGCGGCCCGAGCACGTTCTTGTGCATGTAGACCTCGTAGTCGTCGCCGCTGAGCCGCTCGATCGCACGGCCGAGGAAGATGATCCCCGGATTGCTGTAGGAGAAGCGCGACCCCGGCGCGAACTCGACCTCGGTGTACGGCATCATCGCGACGAGCTGAGACCAGCGCGTCGGCTCGTGCGGATGCCAGTCCTCGTTGCCGCCCCACGGCCACGTCGAACCGCGGAAGCCCGCCGAGTGCGACATCACGTGGCGGATCAGGATGCCCTCGGTCGGACCGTGCGGGTTGTGAACCTCGGCGAGCTCCGGCACGAGGTCGATCACCGGTTGCTCGAGCTGCAGTCGCCCGCGATCCCGCAGCTGCATGACCGCGATGCCCGTCAGCGTCTTGGTGATGCTCGCCCAGTGGAACACCGTCTCGCCGTCCACCGCGCGTTCGCCGGCCTGATCCGCGAACCCGTGGCACTCGAACGCGCGGACCCGGGAACCGTCGATGAACCACAAGCTGCCGCCGACGACGCCCTGCTGCTCGCAGAGTCCGTGCAGCTCGTCAGCGATCTTGCGCCACTCCGCGTCGAAGTCGAACCGGGCGCTCTCCGCCGAGATCGTCGCGCCGGCGCGATCCCCGGCTTCCTGGGGCGGCAGCGTGCTCGCGAACAGCGCGGCGGCAGCGGTGACGGTGACGGCAAACGGGGTCGCGGTCGGCATACCGCGATCGTAGCCGACCGGGTCCCCGCAACGGAGCCGGCTCTTCCGGGACCGGGCCGCAGTCCCCGACTACAGGGTCACGAATGCCGCGAGTGTCGCCTCGACCGGCGCCGGCGCGAGTGCGTAGAGGACGAGGTCGTCGAGCTCGCGCCGCGACAGCCGCAGGTCGCTGCCCAGCGGCAGCTCGACACCCGGATCGTCCGCGCGGCGCACGATGTAGACGCACATCGGCAGCTCGCCGGCGCGCGCGATCATCGCCACGCACCCCCCCGTCTCCAGTCCGCAGTAGCTGCCGCAGATCCGCACGTTCGCTCCGTCCGCGAGCCCGACGCGCGTCGCGAACTCGTCGTGGCACGCGGCCGGCAGATCGAACGACGGCTCACAGCAACCACCCTCGAAGCCGCGATCCGCTGCGTCGCGATACGCCGCGACCCACAGCAGACCGAGCTCGCTGCCGTTCAGCTGCGCCGTCACTTGGGCCGTCACTGCCGATGCCGCCGCACCCGGCGATGCGACGGGCACGATGTTGGCCCAGAGCAGCAGCCCGACGCAGAGCAGCGCCGCGATGGTGCTCAGCGTGACCCACGGCAAGTGCGGCACCGCCGGCGCCGGAGGCGTCGCGGCGACGTCACGTGCCATCGCTTCGAACTCGCGATCCGCCGGCGGCGCGAACGCCGCCCGCAGCTCGCGGTCGAGCCGGTCGTCGGGCCCTGCACCGGAACCGCTTCCCGGCAGTCGTTGGTCGTCTTCGGTCATCGTGATTGTGAGGCAGCGGGTTTCGCGGTCAGCGCGGCGCGGAGCGCAAGTCGGGCGCGCCGCGCGTGGCTCGCCGCGGTGTTCTCGGGAATGTCGAGCAGAATGGCGATCTCAGGGAAGGTGTGGCCGGCGACGACCTGCAGCAGCAGGCACGCGCGTGCGACCTCGGATAGTTGAGCGAGGGCGTTCGCGACCTCATCGGAGAGCCCGAGCGCATCCGCGTCGAACTCGGACGTCGCCGCCACCGCGGCGGGTGACGACATCGGCGATGACTCGGCAGCGGGCAAACGATCGGCCACGCCGTCGTCATCGTCCGCGAGGGCCACCAGCCACCGCCGCGCGCGACGCCGCCAGTTGGCTGCCGTGTGGCGCGCGATCTGCGCGAGCCAGGCCCGCAGCTCGGTGACCTCGCCCGCACCAGCGAACGTCGACCGCCGCTCCCAGGCGACCCGCGCAGTCTCCTGCACGACATCCGCCGCGTCAGCGCGCCCGACCCAGGCCGCAGCGATCACCCACAGCGTGCGCCCGAAGCGGGCGAACGCCGTCGTGAACTCCGCGGGGTCCAGGGTCGCGCGCGCCATCGCGCCGATTCTACGGCCTGGCCTTGGCGGTGCCGCCGCAGCAACCGGGCGGGCACGGCTCGCACTCGGGCGGGCACGACTCGCAGCAGGCCGGCGGGCAGATCTCGCAACAGCCGGGTTCGCAGCAATCGCCACCAGCCGGGCTGTTCATGGCGGCGCTGAGGAAGAAGGGAAGGATCGATGTCAGCAAAGTGCTCATGCCTCACCGATGTCCGCAGCCGGCTCGTTCCGTGCACGGCTGCGAGAAAAACGCCTGACCAACGGCCAGGCCAGCGTCAGCAGCAGGCCGAGCCCGCCGACGACGTCTTTCTTGCCGATGGTACCGGGCGCAGCCTCCCACTCGACGAGCAGGGTCGGCGCGTTCGCGAGGCTGTGCAGGCCGATGAGCCACCAGAGGTTGCGGGTCCGCAGGTAGACCCAGGCGAGGAAGAGGCCGGAGAGCAGCAGCACGATCTGATCGCCGAGCAGCGCGCCCAGATCGGCATACTCGCCGCGATAGAGCCGGTTGGGGATGTGCGGCAACGCGAACACGAGCGCCGAGCCGAGCGCGGCGAGCCACGCCGCGGCCACGCGGCCGACGCCGCGAGCGCGCAGCAGGAGCAGGAGCTGCACGAGGACGAACCCGCGGTAGAGCGTCTCCTCGTAGAGCGCGTTCCCGAGGAGCTGGCCGAGCAGCTTGCCGATCGCGAGTGCCGGGGCGGTCGTCGGTTCGGTCGCGGGCGCGACGTCGGGCAGCGTGAAGATCACCGCCACGAAGTGCACGAGCAGCCAGACGAGCAACGTCGCGAGCACGCCGACCAACAGGTCGCGCCCCCGCCAACCGACATCGCCGAGGCGCAAACCTGCAGCCCGCCACACGAGGAGCCAGACGATGACCGTCGGCAGGCAGACCTGCAGATTGGGATACAGCAGCCCGTTCGTCGCGACCACGAGCGGCTCGTAGTAGTGGTTGGCCGCGAACCACTGGTTGACGAGCACGCTCCACGGATAGAGCGCGAGCAGGACCACGACGACGAGCCACGTCGGAGCGCGGCGAGTCTGCTGGAGGTCGAACACGACACCACGTTAGCCTGGGGGAAATCACCGGCGCGCCGGGAACCCGCTGCGCCGAACGACGTTGTTCGATCCGATGCTGCGCAGCCTCGCACTGGCCACCCTGTTCGTCACGTCGGCTCCCGCCTGTCCGCTGCCGCCGAGTCCGCTGCCCGCCAATCCGCTGCCGGACGTCCTGCCACCCGGCCATCACGGCGTCGAGCACGACGTCGTCCTCGAGTGGGGCGACCTCGGCGACGACCTCCGGCTAGTCGCGTTTCCGTGCCGCGGGTTCGGCGGCGTGACCGAGATCCAGGCCGGCGAACCGTTCTCGTTCTCGAGCAAGTACGGGACCCTGATCTGGGCGGTCCCGACGACCGCGAACTTCCCCGAGGATCGCGAGGCTGCCGCGGCCACGACGTGGGCCCGCGCCCGCGTGCCGGTCGGAGAGATCTCCTCCGCGCCGATGGCCGATCCGCTCGCCCACGTCGTGACGACCGTTCGCGTCACGGATGTGCGACCGGATGGCATCGACTTCACCGTCGTCGGGGAACGTCGATTCGACGCCGCCGGCAACGAGCTCGACGGTTCCGGAACGTGGCTCCTGCTCGCGATCGCCGCGGCCGGCGCAGTCCTGCTGGTCGTTCTCGCGAGCAAGGCGCGCCCCGCGAGTCACTGATTCCGCGATGGCCCATACCCTGCTGCACTACCTGCCGCTGCTCGCACTGACGCTGCTCATCGAACTCGGCATCGTTGCGCTGCTGTTCCGTGGCACTGCCCGGCGGTCTGCGTTGCTCGGCTGCCTCGCCGTCAACATGCTGAGTCACCCGCTCGCCGTGCTGACCGCGCAGAACGACGTCCTGCCGTGGGGCGCGATCGAGTTCCTCGTCGTCCTCGGTGAGTTCGGAGCGTTGGCCGGGTTGTTGCGCCTGCCCGCGTGGCGCGCCGCCTCGGCAGTCCTGCTCGGCAACGTGCTGTCCGCGGGCGCCGGTATCGCGTGGGCGCTCATCCGGACGATGTAGCGCGGTGCTGCGTGGCCCGCGGCCAGCGGCGCGCTACGCTGCGACGATGACCGCGTCCGCTCGCATCCACCGTCTCACCCTCGCCGCTCTCGCCCTCGCGAGCGCCACGCTCGCGCCGCTGACCCTGACCCAGGGCAAGAACCTCGAGAAGGCGTGGATTCGCGGCGACGGTCCCGGTTGGCGCGTGCTCACGCTCGCGGACTTCGTGAACGTCAACGGCAAGCCCGACACCTGGGCGGAGGAGGACGGCGTCATCCGCTGCACGGGCAAGCCGAACGGCGGCGCCCGCACGAAGACGACGTATCGCAACTTCGAGCTCGTGATGGAGTGGCAGCATCACACGTTCGCCGGCAACTCGGGGCTGTTCGTCTGGTGCCCCGAATCGGCGTTCACCGATCTGCCGCCCGGACAGCTGCCGCGCAGCGGCATCGAGGTGCAGATCCTCGACCTCGGCTACGAGACCAACTGGCGCAAGAACCACGAGGGCAAACACTCGAACTGGTTCACGAGCCACGGCGACGTGTTCCCGGTCGGCGCGTCCAAGATGCAGGCGTTCACCCCGAAGATCGAATACACGGCGGCAGACGGCGCGGTCTACCAGGTCGGCAACGACAAGAGCGCACGCAGCTTTCCGACGGCGCGCCTGACCAGGCCGTTCGGCCAGTGGAACCACTACTACGTCCGCGCCATCAACGGCGAGGTCCGGCTGTGGGTCAACGGCCAGGAGGTCAACGGCGGGCGCGAGTGCCAGCCGGCGCAGGGCTACCTCGCGCTCGAGGCCGAGGGCGCGCCCGTGTCGTTCCGCAACATCCGGGTTCGCGAGCTGCCGTAGGCACAACCCGCGCGCGACACGATCTGGCCGAGACGAGCGTCGGGTCGGGTTGCCGGTCGGCGCCGGGCGCCCATGCACACTCAAAGCACCAGCCTTGAATACGGTTCACCGCATGTATGACGCGGCGCGGGCCAGCGCGACGGCATGCACACTCAAAGCACCAGCTATGGCGCAGGGACGGTCGACCCCGATCACGTCGGGCTCATTCCCCGCGTTGGATCCGACGGACCCGAGCACGCACGGACGCCGCGGGATCCTCGCTCGCCTCCTCCAACGCCACCCGCGCCCGCGGCTCGAACCGGGGGTGCTGCAGCGCGAGCCGATGCAGGCCATCCACGGCCCAGGCTCGCAAGAACGGCTGCCGCTCGACTCGGCACGCCTCCAGAAAGTCGGCGAAGGCCTCGGCTTCGGCCACCGGCACGCGAATCGACCGGACGGTCTGGCAGACATGCAAGCGGGCCCAGGCGCCGCTGATCGAAGGCAGCGTTCGGGCCAGGCGAGCGACCTGCGACGGCGCGAGCCGGACCTCGGCCTCGGCCCACGCGCGGAGCAGCCACGTCGCGGCAGCCGCGAGCCGCTGGTCGGGGTCGGCGCCGAGGTCGATCGCCGCGCGGAGCGTCCCCGCCGTCGGGGGGCCCGCGTCGCGAATCGCCTCGAGCGATTCGGTGTGTCGACCGTCGTACTCGGCGAGGGCCAGGCGCAGCTCGTTCAACGCGGACATGGCCTGGCCATGGTAGCCGGCCCGGCGGCGGCGTCGCGATGCGGCATCTGCAGAGGTGGGAAGTTCGGCGGCCCACCTCTACGTTTGCCCGGCCCATGAGCGCTCCGACGATTATCTACACGCATACCGACGAGGCCCCCGTCCTCGCGACCTATTCCTTCCTGCCGATGGTCCAGGCCTTCTGTGCCGGCACGGGCATCGGGATCGAGACGCGCGACATCTCGCTCGCCGGCCGGATCCGCGCCGCGTTCACGGACTATCACGACGCGCTCGCGGAGCTCGGTCAGCTCGCGCAGACGCCGGAGGCCAACATCATCAAGCTGCCCAACATCAGCGCGTCGGTGCCGCAGCTCAAGGCGGCAATCCAGGAACTGCAGGCGCAGGGGTACGCGGTGCCGGACTATCCCGAGGAGCCGAAGAACGACGACGAACGGGCGATCAAGACGCGCTACGACAAGGTCAAGGGCAGCGCGGTCAATCCGGTGCTGCGCGAGGGCAACTCGGACCGGCGCGCGCCGGCGGCCGTGAAGGCCTATGCGCGCGAGCACCCGCATCGCATGGGCGCGTGGAGCGGCGATTGCAAGTCGCACGTAGCGTCGATGCAGGACGGCGACTTCCGCGGCAACGAGCAGTCGACGACCGTCGAGCAGGCCACGAGCGTGACGATCGAGCATCTCGGGGCGGACGGGCAGAAGACGACGCTCGCGGGGCCGATCGACCTCGAGGCCGGCGAGATCGTCGACTCGACGTTCATGAGCGCACGGAAGCTGCAGGCGTTCTTGCGCGCGCAGGTCGCCGAAGCGCGCGAACAAGGCGTGCTGTTCTCCGTGCATCTCAAGGCGACGATGATGAAGGTGTCGGACCCGATCCTGTTCGGGCACGCGGTGCACGCCTACTTCGCGGACGTGTTCGAAAAGCATGGTGCAGCGTTCACGGAGCTCGGTGCCGACGCGCGCAACGGGTTCGGTGACATCCTCGCGCGCATTGCCGAGCTGCCGACCGAGCAGCGCGCAGCGATCGAGAACGACATTCAGGCGACCTACGACCGCGGGCCGGGACTCGCGATGGTCAACTCGGACAAGGGCATCACCAACCTGCACGTGCCGAGTGACGTGATCATCGACGCGTCGATGCCGGCGATGCTGCGCGAGTCGGGGCGGATGTGGAACAAGGACAACGAGACGCAGGACACCAAGGCGGTGATCCCCGACCGCTGCTACGCGGGCGTCTACCAGGCCGTGATCGACGACTGCAAGCAGAACGGCGCACTCGACCCGACGACGATGGGCAGCGTGCCCAACGTCGGCCTGATGGCGAAGAAGGCCGAGGAATACGGGTCGCACGACAAGACGTTCGAGATGGCGGCGGCCGGCACGGTGCAGGTCAAGGACCAGAACGGTGACGTGCTGATGAGCCACGAAGTCGAAGCGGGCGACATCTGGCGCATGTGCCAGGTCAAGGACGCGCCGGTGCGCGACTGGGTCAAGCTCGCGGTCAACCGCGCGCGGGCGACGGGCGCGCCGGCGGTGTTCTGGCTCGATCGCGACCGGGCGCACGACGCGCAGTTGCTCGCCAAGGTCGAGACCTACCTGGCGGAGCACGACACGGACGGGCTCGAGTTTCACATGTTGGCGCCCGTCGAGGCGACGAAGTTCTCGCTCGCGCGGATCCGCGCGGGCAAGGACACGATCTCGGTCACGGGCAACGTGCTGCGTGACTACCTGACCGACCTGTTCCCGATCCTGGAGGTCGGGACGAGCGCCAAGATGCTGTCGATCGTGCCGTTGATGAACGGCGGCGGCCTGTTCGAGACTGGGGCGGGTGGCTCCGCGCCCAAGCACGTGCAGCAGTTCAACGAGGAGAACCACCTGCGGTGGGATTCGCTCGGTGAGTTCCTCGCGCTCGCCGCGTCGTTCGAGCACATCGCCGAGCGCACGGGCAACGAGAAGGCGCGCCTGCTCGGCAAGACGCTCGATGAGGCCAGCGCGCAGTACCTGCTGCAGAACCGTGCGCCGTCCCGCCGCTCCGGCGAGATCGACAACCGCGGCAGCCACTACTACCTCGCGAGCTACTGGGCCAACGCACTTGCCGCGCAGGGCGAAGACCAGGACGTCGCGGATCGGTTCGCGGGCATCAGCAAGGAGCTCGCCGACAACGAGACGAAGATCCTCGGCGAGCTCAACGCCGTGCAGGGTCAGGCCTGTGACGTCGGCGGCTACTTCCAGCCCGATCCGGCGAAGGCGGCGGCGGCGATGCGCCCGAGCGCGACGCTCAACGCGATCATCGACGGCGCGGCCGGGTAGCCGGCACCCACCCGGACCGTTCCGCGCGACCGTCGCTCAACGCGACCGTCGCTCAAACGCGACCGTCGTTCAACGTGACCGACGTTCAACGTGACCGGGCGACGACCTGGATCTCGACTCGCGCACCGAGCGGCAACTCCTTCACCGCGACGCACGCGCGCGCCGGCGGCGTGGTGAAGCGCGGGCCGTAGATCGCGTTGAACTCCTGGTAGCGCGCCATGTCCGTGAGATAGACCGTCGCGGTGAGGCAGTCGTCGAGCGTGAGGCCGTCGTTCGCCAGCTCGGCCGCGAGGGCGTCGAGCGCCGAGTTCACCTCGGCCTCGAACGACACGCCCGGGCCGCGCTCGCTGCCGATCTTGCCGGCGACGAACGTCAGGCCGCGGTAGGTCACGGCCGCGGAGTAGGGCCGACCGGTGGTGCCCGCGCGGTAGGACGGGCCGGCGCAACCGGCGATGAGCGCGGCGACGATCAGAACAGCGACGGACCGGACGAGGTTGAGGTTCGGCATCGGCGCGACGGTAGCCCAGGCTCGGCACTACCGCGACGGCCGGGTTCCGGCGGGCAGCGATCCGGGACGAGGCGCCGCCACGATCCGGAAAACGCTGCCGTCCGGGAACCCCGTTCCGCGAACCACGTTGCAAACGGCCCCGCCCGTCCGCGAAGGGCCCGTCGCCCGAGGGCGCCGAGCCGTCCCGGAGCACAACGAGCCCGCTACCCTGAGATCGGCATGAGCAGCAAACTCCTCGTTCTGACCCTCGCCGCGTTCCTGACCCCCACGAGTCCGCTCCCGGATCGGGCCCCGGATCGGGCGATTCCGGATTGGGCGATCCCGGACTCGTGGATGCCGTTCAAGAACCAACGGGTCGTGTCGCCAAGCGGCCGGCGCTACGTCGTCATCAAGCAGACGAAGAAGGGCCAGAGCATCACGTTCGAATACTGCGAACGCGGCCCGGAACGGCACGCGAAAGTCGGCCCGGTCAGTCCCGGGTCCGTGACGAGCGCGCAGCTGAAGAAGAACCCGAAGGCGATCGACCGCGACCCCGACGATGAGTTGCTGGCCGAAGGCACGGTCGCACAGCTGCCCTACGAGGTGCTCGTGCCCGACGCGCTGCCCGGATTCCTGCTGTTCGAGCAGTATTACAGCCTCGGCACGGCGAAGGCGGTGATCTGGGTGAACGACAAGGGCGAGGAAACGGTGAGCCTGACGGTCGCGGAGCTGTTCGACGGCATCCCCGAGGGCGCGACCCGCACCGTGAGTTCGCTGTGGTGGTCGAAGGGCGTGTTCCTCGACGAAGCCTCCAACTCGATCGTCGTCGTGGCCATCGGCGACAAGATGCGTGAGATCGACATCGCCGAAGCCGAGGTGAAGGAGCCCGACGTCGCGCGCATCGCCGAATGGACGACGCGCGGCACGGTCGAGGGCCGCAGCCTCGCACTCGACGTGCTCGCCACGCGGCCACCCGACGCACTCAAGGCCGCGACGCCGGCCGCGATCGCGCTGTTTCACGACGAGGACGAGCCGCTCGCGCTGCGCCTCCGCGCCGCCGTCGTGCTCGCGCGCGCCGGCACGCCCGTCGCGGCGGATCGGTTCTTCGAAGCCGCCCGCGCCGCGGACCAACCCGACGACCTGCGGCGCTACGCCGTGTCGCACCTGCCGACCATCGTCGGCGCGGACGCGCTGCCCGTCCTGCGCGAACTGATGCGCGGCAAGGCCGGGCCCGTCTGGTCCGACTGCCAGAACGCGTTCGCGGCGATCGGTGAGGCAGCCGTGCCGACGTTGATCGAGATGCTGCGCGAGGAGGACGAGACCAACGACTACCGCGGCGGCGCGGCACATGCGCTCCGAATGATCGGCAGCCCGAAGGCCTGTGACGCGCTCCTCGAAGTGACGGCCACCGCGCCGAAGTACGTCGCCAACGCCGCGTGCAATGCCGTCATCGCGATCGGCGGCGACGACCTGACGGAGCGACTCATCGCGATCCTGAAGCAGGGCTGCACCCAGAACGGGCGCATCGCGATGTATCTGAAACAGAACCCGACGAAGGCGGCCCTGCCCGTGATCGACGCGGCGATCGAACGGGCCCCGACGGACAAGCACGAACTGCGGCGCCTGAAGGAAGCCCGCAAGGCCTGCGCCGACGCGAACTGATCGCGCCGGCGCCGCTGCTTCCTACTTCTTCTGCCACACGGGGAGGCGCCCCGGAGTGTCGCCGACACCCGCGATCTCGAGTTCGCGCTCGATCGCCGGCAGCTCGACGGTCGCGATCGTTCGCACCTGTTCGAGCACCGGGCCGAACGCGTCCGCGGCGAAGCCGTAGGCATCGCGCTCGGTCTTCGTCGGCGCCGAGCTCGTGTAGAGCTGCGAGCCGGCGACGTTCTCGATGCGGCTGCTGATCCCCATCGGCGCCGGCTTGTTGCGACTCGACAGCGAACCGTCGCCCGACAGCTTCGTGCGCAGATCGGCGAGCGTGTCATCGAGCGTCTCGACGCGCGCGAGCAACGCCGCATCGACACCGCCGCGCCGGATCGCGACCCGCACGTGATCGACGCGCGACTGCAGCTCGCCGAGAACGCGATTGGTCGCGCGCACGGCGCGGCGCAGCTCGACGACCTCGCGCTGGAACGCGAGCACGGCGGCCTTGTCCTGCGCGGGCAACGTCGCGAGATCGAGCGCCTCGACCTCGAACGACACCGGCCCGGCGAGCTGGGTCACCGCACCGTCGATCTCCTGATGCAGCGTCGCCGAGAACGTGCCGCTCAGGACGAGCGGGCCGGCCGCGGGCATCGACCACGGCGCGCCCGGGCCGCCGTCGCCGAGCTGGATGCGGGTCGCGGCCGGATACCGCAGGTCCCACGCAACACGGTGCAGGCCCTTGGTCCGCGGCGCGTCGACGCGTCGCACGACTTCGCCTTCCGAGTCGCGGATCGTGAGGAACACGGCGGGCTCGTTCTCGCGATGCTCCGCGCGCATCGCCTCGTCGCTCGGATACGGCAGGTCCTTGCCGCCCGCGCGGGCGGCCTTCTGCGCCTCTTCGCGACGTTCCTTCCGCGTCTGCAACCCTTCCGCGAGCCGATACGTCAGGAGCGCGCCGAACTCGGGGTTGGGTGCTGAGTAGAACGTCGAGCCCTGCGACCCGAGCCCGGTGTTGAGCCCGAGGCGACTGCGCTGGATGTAGAGCGGCGCCTTGCGCACACCGAACAGATGCGCGCCCTTGCTGAGCAGTTCGTCACTCATCGCGCGCAGCGGGGTGTAATCGTCGAGCACGTAGAAGCCGCGCCCGAACGTGCCGAGGATCAGGTCGTTCTCACGCCGCTGGATCTCGATGTCGCGCACTGCGATCGTCGGCAGGCCGCCCTTCATCTGCACCCACTCGCCGCCGCGGTCGAACGACACCCAGAGGCCGAACTCGGTGCCGACGAACAGCAGGTCCTGGTTCTCGTGATCCTCGACGAGCGCCCACACGACGTGTGGTGCTGGCAGGTTGGCCGTGATCGAACGCCACGAGCGACCGCGGTCCTCGCTGACGTACAGATACGGCGCGAAGTCGCCGCGCTTGTGGTTGTTGAACGCCGCATACACCCGGTCGACGCTGTGCCGCGAAGCTTCGAGCCGGCTCACGTAGGTCTGCTCCGGCACGCCATCGACAGCCTCGATCTTGGTCCAGCTCTCGCCCCCGTCGCTCGTCACGTGCACGAGGCCGTCGTCCGTGCCGACGAACAGCACGTTGTCGTCGATCGGCGACTCCGACAACGACACGCAATTGCCGTAGACGGACGTCGACGCGTTCTTCGCGACCGCGTCGACCTCCTGGATGCGTCCCATGACGGGCAGTTGGTCGCGGTCGATCCCGCGGGTCAGATCACCGCTGATCGCCCTCCACGAATCCCCGCGATCGTCCGTGCGAAACAGCCGGTCACCCGCGAAGTACAGCCGCGTGTTGCTGTGATGGCTGATGATCAGCGGCGAATCCCAGTTCCACACGATCGGCGGCTCACCCGGCGCCTGCCGCGGCTTGATGTCCGTGAGCTCCCCGCTCCGGCGGTCGTGACGCACGAGGCCGCCGTACTGCCATTGCGTGTAGACGATGTTGGGATCGCGCCAGTCGACCTGCGCCTCGTAGCCGTCACCGCCGACCGTGACGAACCAGTCCTCGTTCGTGATCCCCGCGAGGCTCGTCGTGCGCGACGGCCCGCCCATCGAGTTGTTGTCCTGCGTGCCGCCGTAGATGTTGTAGAACGGCAACGCCTGGTCCGCGCTGACGCGATAGAACTGCGTGATCGGCAGGTTCTCGCAGAAGTCCCAGTTCTGGCCCGCGTCGAACGACTGATACAGCCCGCCGTCGCCGCCGATGATCAGGCGCCGAGGGTCCAGCGGGTCGATCCACAGCGCGTGGTCGTCGACGTGCCGATGCTTGTTGCCGACGTTGGCGAACGTCTTGCCGCCGTCCTTGGACACGGATGTCCAGGTGTCGAGGCAGTAGACCGTGTCGACGTCGCTCGGGTCACAGATGAGCTCGTTGTAGTACTGCGGACTCGTGCTGACCTTGGAGCTCATCTTGCTCCAGCTCTCGCCGCAGTTCGTCGAACGGAACGTGCCGCCCTTGCCGCGCTGCGCCTCGATGATCGCATAGACGACGTCCGGATCGACGGGCGACATCGCGATGCCGATCTTGCCTTTGTCGACGCTCGGCAGGCCGCTCGTGATCTCGCGCCACGTCTTCCCGCCGTCGGTCGTCTTGTGGATGCCGGACTCGGGACCGCCATTGATCAACGTCCAGACGTGCCGTCGACGCTGATAGGCGCTCGCGATCGCGACGTCCGGATCACGCGGATCGAGGTGCACCTCGTTGATGCCCGTGTGCTCGCTGATCTCGAGCACCTTGTTCCACGTCGCGCCGCCGTCCGTCGTCTTGTAGAGCCCGCGGTCGCCGCCGTCGCGCCACAAAGGCCCTTGCGCCGCGACCCAAACGACGTTCGACGCGCGCGGGTCGACCGCGATCTTGCCGATGTGCTCGCTCTCGGGCAGCCCCATGTGCTCCCAGGAATCACCGCCATCGCGCGACCGGTAGACGCCGTTGCCCCACGCCACGCTGCGCTGACTGTTGTTCTCGCCGGTGCCGACCCAGATCGTATGCCGGTTGCTCGGATCGATCGTCACGCAGCCGATCGAGTACACCGACTCGGAATCGAACACGGGCTCGAACGTCGTGCCCGCGTTCTGCGTGCGCCAGAGTCCGCCCGCCGCCGTCGCGATGTACCACCGCGAGCGATCGCCCGGATCGACCGCGACGTCGACGATGCGACCCGAGGCGAGCGCGGGCCCGATGTTGCGGAACTTCATCCCCGCCAGCGTCGATGACGTGATGCCCTCGGCGTCCTGAGCGAGCGCGGCGCCGAGGCCGAAGAGAACGGCACAGAGAATCCTCATGGCCGGAACCGTAGCCGCGGCGCCCGTGCCACTCACCCGAATCGGCGGCCATCGCGCGCATCTTCGGCCCATGGAAAACCGCGCGATCAATCCGCGCCGTTCGCCCGTGCGCGATCGCGCCCCGGCGGCTACACCCCCGGCATGGCAGCAGCCCCCGACGACCCCACCGATCCGCCGCCGGACCTGCGCGAGAACTTCATCCCGCTGAGCAAGCGCGACGTCGTCGAGCTCTGCGCGACGGATCCGCGGCTCGACGACGACCAACGCGAGGCCTTCCGGGAGTTCTGCCAGCTCGTCGCCGCGGTCTTTCACTTCGAGTTCCACGACCACCTCGAGCAGCTCAAGGCGTGCCATGCCCCGTTCGATCCCGACGCCGATACCCAACCGGTCGAGGACCTGACGGCGCAACAACTCGATGACCGCCGGGCCGGGCTGCGCGACGGCCTCGAACGCCTGTTGCGCTCCGCGAACTACGACCGCGTCCAGCAGGCCACGCTCGAGGCCTCGCTCGTCGGCGAATCACTGTTCAAGGTGCGTCTCGAGGTCGACTTCGACGACTTCGACGAGCTGCTGCTCTTCCGCCGCGGCCGCCACCAACGCTCGGAGACCGTGCGCACGCTGTACGGCCTGCGCAAGCAGGAGGTGTCGTTCCTCAACTTCAGCCGCGTCGTGCTCATGGTGCGCTTCAAGCCCGCCGCCTACTTCGAGGCGCTGGGCCGGAAGGCGCTCCCGTTCGTTCCTGGGTCGACGGTGCTCAAGCTGTTTCGTGACGTGCCGGCCGAAGACCTCGAGATGGTGTTCCCCAACACCGCGGTCCGCATGAAGCTGATCGACAAGCTGCTGATCGGCGTGCCCGCGTTCGTCGGCGGCATCGTCGTCGTCGCGACCAAGCTCGCGGGCACGCTGTTGCTGGTCGCGTCGTTGATCATGGTCTGGCTCGGCCTGAGCGAAGAAGACGTCGAGATCGACGACGCGAAGCTCGTCGCCCTCGGGGTCGGTCTCGGCACGCTCGGCGCCTTCATCGTGCGCCAGGTCAACCGCTTCAAGCAGCGCAAGATCAGCTTCCTGAAGGCGCTCACGGAGAACCTCTACTTCAAGAACCTCGACAACAACGCGGGCGTGCTGCATCGGCTGATCGACGATGCCGAAGAAGAGGAGTGCAAGGAGGCGATCCTGGCCTACTGGTTCCTGCTCACGTCCGGGTCTCCGCACACGGCCGAGGCCCTCGACCGCGGCATCGAGGACTGGCTGCGCGAACGCGCCGGACGCGACACCGACTTCGAGATCCAGGACGCGACGCAGAAGCTCGAGCGCCTCGGACTCGTCGCGCGTGACCGCGCAACCGACGAACTAAGCGCGGTGCCGCTGGGAGAGGCCAAGCACGTGCTCGACCGGCTCTGGGACGGCTACTTCGACTACTCGCCGCCGTCCGGTTCGAAGCCGGGATGACGAAATCCGGCGCCGTTGCCGACGTTGCCCGTCCGACGCGAATGCGACCCGATCTCGACCGCCCGCTGCCGGCCGCATGGCCGGCGGATCAGGCGCTGCAGGCCTATCTCGACGAGAACGGCTTCACCCGCGCGGGCTACGACGCGCCGCGGACCGAAGCCGCGTTCCTCGGCATCCGGTTCAGCGTGCCCAACATGCCGCGCCACCGCTGGGCGATCATGCGGCACGACCTGCACCACGTGGTGACCGGCTACGGGACCGACCTGCGCGGCGAAGGCGAGATCTCGGCCTGGGAACTGCGCGGCGGCCTGCGCGGCCTCGGGCTCTACGTCGGCGCGATCGTCGTGTTCGGGACGTTGCTCGGGCTCGGCATCGCGCCGGTGCGCACGATCCGGGCGTGGCGCCAGAACCGCGGCCGCTCGCTGCTCTCGACCGAGCGCGATCGTGACTACGACGATCTGCTCCGGATGACGGTCGGCGAACTACGTTGCGGCCTCGATCTGCCGGCCGCAGGCGTCGCTCGCGGACGCCGCGGACTCTACGCACTCGCTCCCCGTTGAGACACGACGGTAGCGACGACCGGCCACCGACCGTGACCGAACCGGCCGTCACCAGCCGGGCGCCACGAACTCACGGCACCGCGAGCGGCGCGGCGAGCCATGGCAATTGGGACAGGCGAATACTCCACCTCGGGGAGTGGAAACGCGAAAGAGGGGTGCCTCGACTACCGCTCGAACCACCGTTGGTAACGGGCGAATGCCGTGCGCAGCGCGGCTGGGCTCAGCGCTTCCAGGCGCTGCCGCCGTAATACGGGTAGGCGTCGAACGCTTCGGACCCGCCGATGATTCGCGGGTCCTCTGTCGCACGCAGGAACTCACGCAAACGCGCGTCGAGCCGTGCGACGACTGACCGGTGCTCGGGAACGGCAGCAAGATTGCGCAGCTGATCCGGGTCGTTCGTCATGTCGTAGAGCTCGATCGCGGGGCGCTTCGCGAAGCACAGTCGATACGCCTGCTGCACGGCCGAGGTGACGAGCGGATCGTCGCTCGGGGCATCGGGTCCGCCGTGCGTGAGGATGTAGCCCTTGGTGATGCCCTTGCCGACGGCACGCGCCGGATCGGTGTCGCCAAAGAGTGGCGGATCGCCGACAGGCCAACGGTCGGGCTCGAAGTTGACGATGTAGGCCCAGCGCTCGGTCCGGATACCGCGGCTCGGATAGCCGGAGTGATCCGGCCGACACGGCACGTGGCGTTCTTTGCCGAACACCGCGGCATCGCGCTCGGGATCGACGATGCCGCTCGCTTCAGATTCGAGCAGCGGCCACAGCGACTGCCCGTTCATCACTTTGGGAACCTCGACCCCTGCGGCTTCGAGGAACGTCGGCGCGAGATCGACGAGCGACACGAAGTCGCGCAGCGTGCGTCCGCCAGCCACGCGACGCCCGAAGCGCACGGCGAGCGGCACCCGGACGCCCATGTCGTAGAGGTTGCTCTTGCAGCGCGGGAACGGCATGCCGTGATCCCCGGTCACGACGATGATCGTGTCCTCGAGTTCGCCACGTTCTTCGAGCAGCGCGATCGCCTTGCCGACGTCGCTGTCGAAGCGCTGCACCTCGAAGTAGTAGTCGGCGATGTCCGACCGCACGGTCTCGACATCGGGGTAGAAGCCCGGCACCTCGACCGCGTCGACGTTCATCCCCGACTTCCGCCCCGAACCCCTCTCGTAGCCGCGGTGCGGGTCGTGGGCCCCGAGCCAGAAGCAGAACGGCGCGCCGTCCTTGCGCGCGGCGAGGAACTGCGCGAAGCCTTTGCCGTAGCGTTTGCCCGCCGGATGGGTGTCCGTGTAGCCACCGACCTTCAGCCGGCCCGGCCCCCAGCTCTTGCGCCAGTGCCCGACGTGGTAGCCAGCGCGCTCGAGCAGCAGCGGATAGACCGGGATCGCGACGTCGAGGGACGACCACAGGTTGGCGCCGTGACCGAGCCGCCAGTGATACTGCCCGGTGAGGATCGCGTTCCGGCTCGGGGTGCACGACGGACTCGCGACGTAGGCGTGCTCGAACAGCACACCTTCGCGCGCCACCCGATCGAACACCGGCGTCTCGACGACCGCGTCCCCGTAGGCGCTCGCGTGCGGCCAACCCCAGTCGTCCGCGATGCAGAACAGGATGTTGGGTCGCTTCGAGTCGGCCCCGTCCTGCGCTGCAACGACCGCAGCGAAGGCAAGCCAACCGAGAACGAACGCGATGAACGGGCGACGCACCATGCGGGCAGCGTAGCGCGGGCCACCGCTCGACGCCGTCTCAGCCCGAACTACGCTTCAATCGACGATCCGATTGCACGGCCGAGCACTCGCGCCAACGCGGGAACCCACGCTCCTTGGGCGTCGGCGCCACGAACTCGGACTTCCGGCCGTGAATCACGAGGCAGTCGTCGTGCAGATCGACGAACGCGTAGAGCGCCTCCGCATACGGCGCCATGCGGCCGTACTTGCCGCCGACCCAGTAGTACGAGGCGCTGTTCACCCAGACGTAGTGGATGCCGTCGCGCACGTTGTGGCGGTCGAGGTGCTCGTGCCCGCAGAAGCACGCAACCACCTTCTCACCGGCGCCGGCCTTCTTCGCGTTCTCGTTCGCCGCGCGCAACACGGCCTCGAGGGCTTCGCGGCCATCGTCCTTGGGATACGGCCGCTCGGCGACGCCGACACCCTGATGCAC
Organism: Planctomycetota bacterium; assembly: GCA_965228735.1. Classification (GTDB taxonomy): domain Bacteria; phylum Planctomycetota; class UBA1135; order UBA1135; family UBA2386; genus JAGQRA01. The sequence goes on along the minus strand of OZ245838.1, from coordinate 5,387,736 downwards.
GAACACGATCGTCGGCAGCTTCGTCCGCGCCAGATCCTCCGCGAGCCACTCGAGCTGCTCCTGATCGGCGTGCCCGCGATGACCCTTGGCGCCGAAGTAGTTGCCCTTGTCGTACGGCAAGAACTTCGTGCCCTGCTTCACGTGATTGCGATCGAGCACGACGAAGTGCCACCCGTCGCGGTCGAAGCTGTAGTAGCGCGCGCGCATCTGCCACGTCGCGAGCGCGTGCTCCTTGCCGCACTTGTCCATGTCGTGGTTGCCGAGCACGTGGTGGCGCTCGCCGTCGAACGAGTGGAACACGTCGAGGCACGGCGCGTTGCTCGGCTCGGAATAGTTGAAGTCGCCGAGCTGGACGATCATGTCGGCCTTGCGATCCGTCGCCGCTTCGACGAAGTCCTCGATGCGCTCCTGCGCGCGCGGATCAAGGCCGTGGTGCAGGTCGGCGATCAGGCCGATCCGCAACGGCTGCCGCGGCGTCGCAGTCGGGCCCTGCGTACGCAGACCGGATCCCAGCGGCAGTAGCAGGGCGCTCGCGCCGAGTTGGAGGAAGCGCCGACGCGGAACCACGAGTTCATCGGCCATGGAGAAACGGCGGTGCTCGACCATCGTGCTATTGTCGACGACGGACCCTCGACGCCCCACCCTGGCACCACACATAAAGACGTGTTCGAGGACATGACGCGATGCGCACTATGTCACGCCAGCTGCGGCCCGGCCCCCCGACACCGACGCCCCTGCCCTTCCACAGCGCGTTCGTCCTCGCCATGGCTCCGATCTGGCTGGCGTTCATGGTGCTGCTGCTCGCTCTGACGGGCGCAGGACTACTTGCGGATTACGTCTTCGGCTGGACGAGACGCGCCAAGGCAGAACGCAGCTCAGATTCGATCTGCAGTTTCGCACGAGCGTTCGATCTCCGGCAGATCGACTCCCGAATCGTGCGCGCGACGTACGAGTACTACACCGCTGCGTTCGGCTACCCTGCGCACACCACGGACCGAGTTGACGAGGAGTGGTTCGACATAGAGGGCCTGCCGGACATCGCGTTTCGCTGCTGGCGCAGCCTGGATGGCTGCGAACGGAACCCGATCTCGATCGAAACCGTCGGCGACATGGTTCGGTTCCTCAACCAGCAGCCACGGATCGCCCCTACCGCGGCGTGACCTGCTCCACGCGCAACAGTTCGTTGCCATCCTTGGTCGCAACGGCGAACGGAAAGCGCTGGCTCGACGCGGCGGCGCCGTAGCGCCCCTGCTTGTCGAGCGCGATGAAGCAGATCTTCAGGTCGTAGCCGCGCGGGTCGAGCCGGGCGATGCGATGCACCGCCTCCTCGCACGCCGCTTGCGGCGCCATGCCCTGGCGCATGAGCTCGACGACGAGGAACGCGCCGCAGTGGCGCATGACGTTCTCGCCGAGGCCCGTCGCCCCGGCCGCCCCGACCTCGTTGTCGACGTAGAGGCCGGCCCCGAGGATCGGCGAGTCGCCGACGCGACCCGGCAGCTTGCCGCCAGCACCACTCGTCGAGCAGCCGCCCGCGATGTCACCGTTCTCGTCGCGCAGCAGCAGCGTGACGGTGTCGTGGCCCGCCTTGTCCGCGGGCTCGGGCCGTTCGCCCGCCGCCCACTTGTCCTTGAGCGGTTGCCAATCGTCGATCGCGATCGACTCGACGCCGTGCTCGAGCGCGAACCAGCGCGCCCCCTCACCGACGAGCATCACGTGGCGGCAGTGCTCCATCACTGCGCGGGCGGCGCTGATCGGATGCACGATGCCCTCGGTGCCGGCGACGCTACCGGCCTTGTGACCGGGCCCGTCCATGATGCAGGCGTCGAGCTGCGGGTAGCCCGCGGCGTTGGGCCGCCCCTCGATGCCGACCGAACGGTCCGAACTGCGGCGCTCGATCTCGCGGATGCCGGCCTCGACGGCATCGAGTCGCGAACCGCCGGCCGCGAGGTTCTGCAGCGCGTGCTCGTTCGCGATCTTCCCGAACGGCCAGGTCGTGATCAGCAGCGGCCCCTCACGGGGCGGCGCATGATCCGCGACGCCGGCGCAACCACCGAGCAGAGCGAGGAACGAGGTCGCGAACAGGACGCGGAGCGCTGCGGTCGTCATCGTTGCGCGGGAGCATACGGGTCCAAGAGGCGCCGTCACCGCTCCGTCGTCGCGTAGCCCGTCATCTCGAGGTAGCCGCGTCCTTGCACCGCTCGCCCGCGGCTCGTCCCGCGCACGCCGACCGCGCCCTCCCAGTAGCGCACGAGCGCGTGCAGTTCCTGATCGGCCAGGAGCGGCGTGACCTCGAGATCGAACTCGGGCTGCGCGCAGGTCAGGCGCCAACCGGCGGGATACGTCGCGCCACCGTCGGGCGCCCGCCACTGCCCGTTCGGTGTCGCGCGCACGGCCGCAGGATCCAGCCGGACGGCGCTGCCGTCGGCCCGGACGAAACAACCGCGGCTCCACGGGTCGACGCTGCCGTCCTGCCGACGCAGGCTGTACCACATGACCTCGGTGTCGTCGTCCAGCTGCAGGGAGAACCAGTCCCACCCGACCTGCTCCGCGCCGAGCGCCGACGTGCTCCACTCGCGGTCGATCCAACCGAGCCCCTCCACGTCGTGCCGAACGCCTTCGACTTCGATGCGCCCGGCGATCGGAACGCGCGTGCAGGAGTAGTAGATCGACGCGTTGCCGCGCTCGGCGCTCTTCTGACTCAGACCGCGGTCGCCCTGGAGCACGAGCGGCTTGCCCGTTTCGACGCGCAGCTCGAACGCGAACTCGCGATCACTCGCCGACAGCTCGAGCGGCAGGAGACCGTCGCCCTCGGGATCGACCCTGCCGCTCCAGTCGGCGCAGACGATCGAAACGAGACCGCCGTCGCCGCCGTTCACACCGCCGAGCCCACCGGCCGCGCGCGCGAGGCGTTCGGCGTGGTGGAACCTCTTGCCGTCGATGTCGGCGACCGCGGCGTGCGCCAGCATCATGTCACGCGTCGCGAACGTCGATTCACGCGGCGCGACCATCGGCGCCAGCGCCTGACGAAAGAACACGAGCAGCACGCCGAAGCGCCGGCCGGACGGCGTGTCGACGTTGGCCGTCACGTACCACCACTCGGTGCGGAACTCCGGGTGCGCCGCGTGGTCGCGCGGGAACCGCAGCTCGGGCGGATCGACGGCCCGAGCGTAGCCCCCGGTGTCGGAGTCCCCACTGCCCATGGCGTCGGCGACGCCGATCGACCCGCGCGCCGAAGCGTCACCGGCTCCTTCCGAGCACGCGGCAAGAACGGTCGCGATCAGAACCGTGAGAATCGAACGCATCGCATCAACCTTCGCGCAGGGCGTTGGCCGGCCGCATGCCGGCGAATCGGATGGCGGGCCACACGCCGGCGAGCAGCGCCGCCGCGACCGCGAGCAACGACGCCTCGAGCAGCGCACTCCCGGGAACGGTGACCTCGACGAGCGACCAGCCGAAGGACACGCGGTTGATCACGTGCGCGAGCAGTTGCCCGATGAGCACGCCGAGCGGGATCGCGAGCACGGCGGCGACGACACCGAGCACGATCGTCTGCCCGATCACGACGACGCCGATCCGCGACGGCCTGGCGCCGAGGCATCGCAGCAAGCCGACTTCGCGAGCACGCTCGAACTGCAACGCGGCGAACGCCGAGTAGATGCCGAAGAACGCGACGGCGAGACAGAGCAACCGCATCACGCCCGTGATCGCGAACGTGCGGTCGAAGATCGCGAGTGACGTGCGCCGCAGTTCGCGCTGGGATCGCACGAGCACGGCCTGATCCGACGCGCCGGTGACCGCGGCTCGCAGACCCTCGACGGTCGACTCGAGCGCGTCCCCGACAGTGTTGTCGGGCCGGAGCTCGAGGCCGATCGCCGTGCATCCCACGTTCGACACCCCCGCGAGCCACGCCGCATCGACGAGCACCTCGCCCCCTTCGTTCGCATAGTCGCGGTAGATGGCCGCGACCCGCAGCTCTGCCGATCGCAACGGCGCCACGACGGTCAGCGGGTCGCCGATCTGCAGCCCCCAACGAAACGCGAGCGGCTCGCTGACCCAGGCCACGGCCGCGGGATCGCCCGCGCCGAGCCTGCCGCGGTCACCGGCGAGCAGCGGCCACGACTCCCGGAACGCCGCGGTCGCCCGCAGTCCCACGAGCTCGATCTCGCCGCCGTGCTCGCCGCTCCGCAGCTCGAACCGGCCCCGGTAGTACAGCGTCGCATCCGCGACCGCCGCGTTCTCGGTGAGCGCTGTCACAACCGCCTCGTCGATCGCCTGGCCACGTTCGTCGACGCCCCCGGGAACGGAGACGTATACGTCACCGGGCAGCACCTGCCCGAGCCAGCTCGCGACACTGCCGCGAAAGCTCGTCACGAGCACCGCCATTCCGATCGTCGTCGCGACCGCGAGAACCATCGCTGCGACCGGCAACGCGAGGTGACTGCGGGCGGCAGCGGTGCTGCGCACGATGTAACGCGCGAAGGGGCCGAACCGCGCGAGCACCGCGCCGATCGCGCGCAGAAGGAGCCCCATGAGGAACGGCATGAGCAGCACCGCGGCCACGAGCACGCCGAGCATGCCGAAGTAACCCTGCACCAACCGATCACCGACGGTCGCGAGGAGCGCGGCTCCGATGACGGCCGGGGGTAGACTCCACCACCAGCGCCACGCCACCGCGCCCGAACCGCGGGCCGGTGCGGCCGTCACGAGCACTTCCCGCGGCGAGACCCGCGATGCCGCGATGGCCGGCCCGAGCGCGGCGACGAGCGTGACCGCGATGCCGGCCAGGATCGCGACGATGAGCTGCCACGGGTCGACCTCGAGTTGGGGCAACGCGAACGTCGCGTAGTGGTCGTTCAACGTTCGGACGATCGGCGTCAGCAGTTGCTGCGCAGCGAGGATTCCGAGGGCCCCGCCGATGACGCTGCCGATCGCGCCGAGCACGATGGCCTCGAGCGCCACACCGAGGCCGAGCGCCCGCCCGCGAGCGCCGAGGGCCCGCAGGACGCCGAACGACGCCCGCCGCGCGACCACGGACAGGCGCATCGTCTCGTGCACGAGGAACGCGCCCACGAGCAGCGACAGCAGGCTGAGCGCCGTGACATTGATGCGGAACCCTTCCGTCAACTGCGTGAGACTGCGCTGCCCCTGCCCCGTCGTCTCGATGCGCGCGAGCCCGCCGCGCGACGCCTCGGCGAGCGCGAGTTCGGCCGCGCGTTCGACGGTCAGTCCGCGCGGTAGTTCGTTCACGGCGAGGTGGAGGTCGAGGCGGTCGATCCGCCCCGGCGCGTCGATCCACTCCTGCGCGGTCGCGATGTCGACGACGAGCGTGTCCGCGAGCCCCGCCGCCACCTGCCGCGGCGGCCGGATCGCGCCGATGCAGCGCGCCACGCGCGGGCGGCCGCCGACCGTGATCCGAACATCGCTGCCGACCTCGATCGCAAGCCGCTCGAGCAGATCGGGCGTCGCGACGAACGTGCCCGGCTCGGTGACGAGCCTGCCGAACGGCACGTCCTGCGCGCGCGGTCCGGACCACGGGCGCAACTCGACGTCGCCGAACGGATCGATGCCGAGCACACGCAGCACGGCGCCCTCGGCGCGCTGCGGCATCCGCGCGATCGCGTGCACGGACGGCGCCACGCCGCGACCGCCGAGTTGCCGGCGAACCGCGGCGTAGCTGCTGGCCGGCAGGCCGTCGGGACCACCCCGGATCACGTGCGTCGCCGTACCCGCGACAGCCTCCACCGCGCGGTCGAACGCGCGCTCCGCCGTGCTCTGACTGAGCCGCATCGCCGCGAGCAACGCGACCCCCGCCGCGATGCCGAGCAGAGTGAGGATCGTCTGCAACGGGTGCCGGCGGTGATGCCGCAGCCCTTGCCGAAGCAGCAATCTCAAACGTGCGTCTCCGAACGTTCACTCTGCAACACGCCGGCCTCGAGCCACAGCTGACGGTCGCAGATCGCCGCCGCGCGCCGACTGTGCGTCACGAGCACGACCGCGCAGCATTGTTCGCGACGCACGTCACGGATCAGGTCGAGCACGAGCCCCGCAGCGGCGTCGTCCAGGTTGCCGGTCGGTTCGTCGCACAGCAGCACGGCAGGGCGGGCCGCGATCGCCCGCGCGACGGCGGCGCGCTGCTGCTCACCGCCCGACAGCACCTCGGGCCATGCGCCCGCACGGTCGGCGAGGCCGACGCGCTCGAGCACCGCCATCGACCGAGCTTCCGCCTCGCGCCCGGCGAAGCCCGAAAGCTCCAGGGGCAGCGCCACGTTCTCCACGACCGTCAGCGTCGGCAGCAGGTGGAACGACTGGAAGACGAAGCCGAACTGACGGGTCCGCAGCTCGGCTCGCGCCCGCTCGTCGGCGCGACGAACGTCGACGCCGTCCACCAGGATCTCGCCGCCATCGGCTTCATCGATCCCCGCGATCAGGTTGAGCAACGTCGACTTGCCCGAACCGCTGCGACCGAGGATCGCCACCGACTCGGCCGGGGCGACGTCGAGGTCGACGCCCGCGAGCACTTTCCGAGTAGCGCCACCCTCGACGACGGCCTTCTGCACGCCGCGCAGGCGAACAACGGATTCGAACTCGGACATGTGGAGGCATGTTCGCACACCCGTGGGCCGGGATGCACCCGAGTTCATCGTCCGGGCACTCCGTGAGATCGGGCCGCTCAGTCCGTCATCGGCATCTCGACGTCGATCGAAGCCCGCCCACCCGTCGCTTCGCGCAACGCGGCCGCCACCGCGCCGGCACGATCCACCCGAACGTCGAGCACGAGGCGCGTGCGCTCCCCGTAGTCCGCCTGCCGCGGCTCGATCCCGGCCGCATGGAGAGCGCCGGCAACTGTGCCAGCCTGGTCGTAGTCGTGCTCCACGGTGATCGTCGCCGTGAGAACGTGCTCGACGATCTCGGCCCGTTCGAGCGCCGCCTGTGCCGCGCCGCCGTAGGCCCGGACGAGCCCGCCGGTGCCGAGCTTGGTCCCGCCGAATATCCGGCTGACGACGACCAGCACGCGCGTCAGTTCGAGCCGGTCGATCTGCTGCAGGATCGGCTTGCCCGCCGACCCGGACGGCTCGCCGTCATCACTGTAGTGGAAGCGCTCGCGGCCGGCACCGAGCCGCCACGCGTAGGCGTGATGATTGGCCTTGTGAAACTCCTTCTTCGGCTCGGCGACCGCCGCCGCGATCTCGTTCTCGTCACGCACCGGCACGACCGTCGCGATGTGCCGCGAGCCCTTGATCTTGTCGGGCTCGTGCCGAACGCGCGCGGCAACGGTCTGGAACGAGAGCAGCATTCGCGACGATCGTTGCTTCCGGGCTCGGAGATTCCAACCCGTGTGGTTGAATCGGCGCATGACGCGCGCGCCCTCTCGCCTCGCCTGGACCACCCTGGCCCCGCTCGTTCTCGCGGCATCGCTCACGGTCACGAACGCATTGGCCCAGACCCAGCGCCCGCCGAACGTCGTTCTCGTGATGACCGACGATCAGGGCTACGGCGACCTGTCGTGCTTCGGCCACCCGACGATCCACACTCCACATCTCGACGAGCTCGCCGCGGGCGGCATGAAGCTCACGCAGTTCTACGTCGCGTGCCCGGTTTGCTCGCCGTCGCGCGCCGCGCTGCTGACGGGCTGCTATCCGAAGCGCGTCGGAATGCATCGGCACGTCGTCTTCCCGCCCGACGACTGGGGACTGCATCAAGACGAGGTGACGATCGCCGACCTGCTGAAGGGCCGCGGCTACGCCACCGGCGCGTTCGGCAAGTGGCACCTCGGCCATCGCCCCGGACTGCTGCCGCTCGATCAGGGTTTCGACCGCTTCGCCGGCGTGCCGTACTCGAACGACATGGCGCAGTTCCATCGCAAGCAGAACGCGAAGTATCGCTTCCGGCTGCCGTGGATGGAGGACGGCGAAGTCACGGAGTGGGAACCCGACCAGCACCTCCTGACGAAGCGGACGACCGACGCCGCCGTCGACTTCATCGAGCAGAACGCGGAGCGACCGTTCTTCTGCTACGTGCCGTACTCGATGCCGCACATCCCGATCTACGCGTCGAAGGAGTTCGAGGGCACGAGCAAACGCGGTCTCTACGGCGACGTCATCGAAGAGATCGATCACGGCGTCGGCCGGCTCGTCGACGCGGTCGAACGACTCGGCCTCACACAACACACGCTCGTGATCTTCCTCTCGGACAACGGTCCGTGGCTCCCGTTCAAACTCAATGGCGGCTCCGCCGGCTTGCTCCGCGGCGGCAAGGGCTCCAACTGGGAAGGCGGCCAACGCGTCCCGTGCATCGCCAGCTGGCCCGGCACGATTCCCGCCGGCGCGGTCTGCACCGAGGTCGCGACTTCGATGGACGTGTTGCCGACCATCGCCGCATTCAGCAGCGACGCCGACGCGAGCGACGTCGAAGCGCTGCCGCAGATCGACGGCCATGACATCGGCGCGCTGCTGCGCGGCGAACCCGAAGCGCGGTCACCGACCCGCGCGTTCGTCTATTACACGGCCCGCGGGAAGCTCGCCGGCGTGCGCCGCGGCCGCTGGAAGCTCGTCTTCGAGCACGGCCTGTTCGACGTCGAGCACGACGTGTCCGAGCAGTGGGATCGCCGCCAGCAGGAGCCCGAGCTCGTCACGGAGTTGACCGCCCTCGCGAACGAGCTCGACGCGGAGATCACCGCCAACGCCCGCCCGCGCGGCAAGGTCGCCGCAACGCGTTTCGACCCCGCGAAGGACTAGGCCGCCGGCACTGCGAGGCCGCGCCCGACGCGACTACTCGGGACAGCCGCCAGCGAAGCGGCGACTCGAGTCCTCACCCTGGCGCGAGCGTAGCTTCGCAAGCTCGGCACCGAGCTCCCGAACCTCGGCGCGCAGCTGCTCGAGCCGGTTGAGCTCGGCCTGGTTGTGCAGGTGCCGCTTGAGCGGCCGCGCCGGCACACCCCAGACCGTGGCGCCGGGCGACACGTGCTTGCCCGACAGCACCGCCGAGCCACCGCCGACCCGGGCCTTGTCGCCGATCCGCGCGTTGTTGCCGACGCCGACCTGACCGCCCACCACCGCCCAGTCCCCGACCTGCGCGCCACCCGCGAGGCCGGTCTGCGCCGCGAGGATCGCGTGTTCGCCGATCACGCAGTTGTGAGCCACGTGCACGAGGTTGTCGATCTTGCAACCGCGCCCGATCCGGGTAGCGCCGAGCGTGCCGCGATCGATCGTGGCGTTGGCGCCGATCGAAACGTCCTCGCCGATCTCGAGCGTGCCGACGTGCGGGACCGCTTCGTACTCGCGACCGTTCGGCAGGAAGCCGAACCCATCGCCGCCGAGCACGGCCCCGTCACCAACGGTCGTGCGCGCACCGATTCGGACGCCCTCGTGCACGGACACGCGAGCCCCCAGAGTGACACCATCGCCCAAGACGGCTTCCGCTCCGACGACGCAATACGGCCCGATCGCGATGTCGTGACCCAACGTGGCAGTCGGATGAACGACAGCAGTCGGGTGCACCTCCGCGGGTCGCCTCGACCTCGGAAACATGAGGGCCGTCAGCCGCGCGAACGCCAGCCGCGGGTCGTCGACCCGTATTACGCAGCGGCCGGTGGCAAACTCGGGAGTGCGCGGAACGAGCACACACGCGGCCGGGGTCGCCTCGATCGCCACGCGATCGGCGGTCACGGCGAAGGTGATGTCGTTCGCCGTGGCATCGTGGATCGGTGCCACACCGGTGACGGCGATGCTCTCGTCGCCGACGAGCTGACCCGACAGGTGCGCGGCGATCTCGGTGACCAACATGGGAAAGCGTACGGTGGTTTCGGGGTGCGCTCCCGACTCGCGCGGGAGACCGCTCTCAGGTGTTCTGATTCAGCTTCTACGAGGAACCCGTCCGAGAGGTTCGAGGGCAGTACGTCGGCTCGGCCCGGGAGGCCCGGATCGTAACCAATGCGCGGCCCGCCGAAAAAACGGGCAACCGACGGCGCCGCCACGAGCCGGATTCGGAGGCAGCAGAGCGCACGCTCGACGACGACGTTGCGCGGCAGCCGGCTCGGGCGGCCGCTCGGTCGAAATCGGGCTAACGTGCTGCCAATGCGGGTCGTACGACCCGTTCGATCGGCGATTCGGCAGCCGCGATAGCTGGTGCTTTGAGTGTGCACGGGCGATCGGTCAGTTCGGCGGGTCTGGCCGCGCCGAAGTTCCTGGACCAGCTCGGCGCAGTTCGTCGCCGAGCCGGCCGCGTACGGCAAGGGTGACCATGCGCACCTCGGCCCGCAACGACCAGACCGGATAGCGCCAGGTCGCGGGCCGGTTGCGCTCGATGAGCGCGTGTCCGAGCCACGCGAGCAGGTAGGCCGCGATCGGCACCGACATCATGGTCCAAGGACACGCCGCGCAGCAGGCGATGACGAGCAGGGTCACGGCCGTGATCGCCGCCAGATAGTGCATGACCCGGCACCCGGCCCGGCGGTGCTGCTCGAGGTAGTGCGGCCAGAACTCGTCGAAGTTCTGGAGCCCGGCGGGCAGCGGCGCGGTCATCCCTCGGTGGCCTCGCACGCTGGCCGAAACTCACCGACCGGCGGAATCTCCGCGGGGAGGCCGACCTGCTCCCGCCACGCGGTGAGCGGCCGCTCCCACCCCTCCTCCCAGCGCTGGGCCAGGAACGGTTGGGCGTGACGTCCGAGTTGGTAGCCGTGCGAGATGTGCTCCATGACCTCCCCGAGCCGATCGGGTTCCTTGATCAGGTAGCGCAGCAGTCCGCCCGTCGTGATGACGGCCGCGAGCGGGCGCCATGTCTGCGCGAGCTCGAACGCCTTGACCGCGATCTCGCCGAGGCGGTCGACGCCGATGCCGGTCACGACGTGCCAGATGTCGTGCGTCTGTCGCATTCGCATGAGAACCCAGTCGAGATCGCTCTCGACCTCGATCTTGCGGTAGTAGTCGGGGTCGAAGCCGTTCGTGCGAATGTGCATGGCGAACGCGTGACCGAGCGACCCGACCGGCAGCGCTGCGAGCCGATCGACATCGGTCGCCTCGGCGAGGTAGCGCTCACGCATCAGGCTGGCGACGGCCGCGGACTCCGTCACGCGTTCGACGATGCCGCGCGTCGCCTCGACGTCCTTGAGGCCATCCTCGATGTCGAACACGGACTCCGTGCCCTCCGGGTTGCGGAGCATCCCGATGACACCCTTGAGAGTCCGGACGTAGTGGAGAAAGGACATGACGAGCGGGCAGCAGGACCCGCGATACGGTGGCACGCGCTGACGGTTCCGGCCGACGCCCGCAGTTCGAACCAGGCCCGTGGTCGGGCTCGGCACGAACGGTCCCAAGAACGTGAGCTGGCGGCCGAAAAACCGCGCGGCGGCAAGGATAGCCCACGTTCGGGATTTCCCCAATGGCGGTTGGCCCGCGACAACGGTGGTTCGGGGCTTCCGTCACGTAACCGATGCTCGGGCCGATGCCGCTCTCCGGGATATCGCCTAGGGGCTCTCCCGCAGTCCGCTCAAAGACCGATGACAACGCGGCCGTCGACCCCGAGGCGGCGGGAAAACGACTCTCGAGCAGCACCAGTTCCGTCCGAAAATCACAACTGGACGAAGTCGCGTAGCCGCGTCGGTGCCTGCCCAGGAGCCGACGACCCCCGGCTGCGAGGCACTGCAGAACAACGGAGCCGCGTATCCCAGGCGCGGCCGTCGAGGCAGCGAAGTCGCGGGGAGTTGGAAGAGAACGCCCCGCGGCCCGCTGTCGCCGACGTATTCGGCGCGCGGCCGAGGGTCGAGCCCGCGCCGCGCTCTCCCCGCGTCGCCCGCTGCCCGAGTCGCCCGCTCCCCGCGTCGCCCGCTGCCCGCGTCGCCCCCTGCCCGCGTCGCCCCCTGCCCGAGTCGCACTGTGCCCGACCAGCGGTAAGATCGAGCCCCCTCCCGCTCGGTCGCACCATGCCCACACCGTTCCGTCCCCGCCGAACCCGTTCGGCGCGCTCGTTCGCCCCGCTGACGACCCTGATGGTCGGGGTCCTCGCCTCGCTGCTCGCCGCGCAGAACCCCGCCCCGGCGCCGGACCGACCGGATGACGAGGGGGAAGGTCCCTACGAACGCCTCCTGCTGCGCGGCGCGATCGTGATCGACGGCACGGGCGCGCCGCCGCGCGGACCGACGAACGTACTGATCTCGGGCAACAAGATCAGCGCCGTCGGCGGGCCCGCGCTGCGGCCGACCAAGGTCATCGATGCGCGCGGGATGTACCTGCTGCCCGGCTTCATCGACATGCACGCGCACTGCGGTGGCGGCAAGAAGGCGCCGGAGGCGGAGTACGTCTACAAGCTCTGGCTCGCGCACGGCATCACGACGGTCCGCGGCGTGCCGCTCGCCGGCCACGACTGGACGGAGAGCGAGAAAGCGCGCAGCAGCAAGAACGAGATCACTGCACCGCGAATCTTCAACTACCAGCGACCGAACGGTGTGCACTCCGCCGAGGCGGCGACGCGCTGGGTCGAGGCCCGCGTGGCGACGGGGCTCGACGGGATCAAGCTCGGCGCCTACGAGCCGACGGTCATGCGGCAGCTGCTGCTCGAGGCCGAGAAGCACGGCCTCGGCACGATCGCGCACCTCGCGCAGACCGGTGTCGCGCAGATGAACGCGATCGACGCCGCGCGCATGGGCCTGCAGACGGTGACGCACTTCTACGGGCACTTCGAAGCGCTCATGAAGGACCACGTCGTGCAGCCGTGGCCCGTCGACATGAACTACAACGACGAGCAGATGCGCTTCGCGCAGGTCGCCCGGCTGTGGGACAAGATCCATCCGCCCGGCAGCGACGAGTGGAACGCCTACCTGCAGGAACACCTCGAGCTCGGCACCGTCTTCAACCCGACGATGACGATCTACGCCGCCAACCGCGACCTGATGCGCGCGCGGTGCGCCGAGTGGCACGACCGCTACACGCTGCCGTCACTCATGGACTTCTTCGCGCCGAGCCGCAGCTTCCACGGTTCGTACTGGTTCTACTGGACGACGGCCGACGAGGTCGCGTGGCGCAACTTCTATCGCGTCTGGATGCAGCTCGTGAACGACTACAAACGCATGGGCGGCCGCATCACGGTCGGCGCCGACGCGGGCTTCATCTACAAGACCTACGGCTTCGGCCACATCGAGGAGTTCGAGCTGCTGCAAGAAGCCGGCTTCCACCCGCTCGAGGTGATCCAGGCCGCGACGATGAACTGCGCGCGGACGATCTTCGAGCCGAAGGGGAAGCCGATCGAGTTCTGCGTGATCCGCAAGGGCATGCTCGCGGACCTCGTGCTCGTCGAGGAGAACCCGCTGGCCAACTTCAAGGTGCTCTACGGCACCGGCGCACTCAAGCTCGACGACGAGAGCGGCGAGCCAACGCGCGTCGGCGGAGTGCGTTACACCATCAAGGACGGCATCGTCTACGACAGCAAGGCGTTGCTCGCCGATGTCGCCGTGATGGTGCAGCGGCAGAAGGACGAACGCGCGGCCGCGGCCGCCGAGGCCAGCGGCAACCGCTGAGTTCCATGGTCCGTTCGCCGATCAAGCCACGTCGGTCGCTGGTGGTGTGTCGGCTGGCGGTCGGGTTGCTCCTGGCAGCCTGCGGAGCGCCGTTGCGAGCCCAGGGCATCGATTTCGCGCGCGACGTGCTGCCGATCCTGTCCGATCGCTGCTTCGCATGCCACGGACCCGACGAGGAAGCTCGAAAGGGCGACCTGCGGCTCGACCGACGCGAAACGGCCCTCGCGGCGATCCGGCCCGGAGACGCGGACGACAGCGCACTGATCGCGCGTATCACGGCGCAGGACGACGGCCAGATGCCGCCACCCGAGTCCGGGCTCGCGCTCAGCGAATCCGAGATCGCGACGCTGCGGGCCTGGGTCGACGGCGGCGCAACGTGGTCACGTCATTGGGCGTTCGAGACCCCGACGCGGCCAGCGCTCCCGAACGTGGACGACGCGAGCTGGATCCGTAACCCGATCGACCGATTCGTGCTCGCGCGCCTCGAGCAGGCGGGAGGACGGCCCAACCGAGCTGCCGATCCGGCGGCGCTGCTCCGGCGCGTGTCGCTCGACCTCACGGGATTGCCGCCGACGCCGTCCGAGGTGCGCGCGTTCGTCGCCGACCCGAGCGACGCCGCCTTCGATGCAGCTGTCGACCGACTGCTCGCGTCGCCGCACTACGGCGAACGGATGGCGTGGCCGCTGCTCGAGGCGACGCGCTACGCGGATACCGACGGCTACCAGGCCGACCCGACCCGGACGGCCTGGCCGTGGCGCGACTGGCTCGTGCGAGCGCTCAACGACAACCTGCCGTTCGACGAGTTCACGATCATCACACTCGCGGGCGACCTCGTCCCCGATGCAACACTCGACGAACGGGCCGCCACCGGACTGCTGCGCAACAACGCCCACAACGGCGAGGGCGGCCGCATTCCCGAGGAGACCCGCGTCGAGAACGTGTTCGACCGCACGGAGACGATGGCGACGCTGTGGATGGGGCTGACGCTCGAATGCGCGCGCTGCCACGATCACAAGTACGACCCGATCTCGCAACGTGAGTACTACGGCCTCTACGCGTTCTTCGACCAGACGTCGGAGACCGGTCGCGGCCGGCGCGGCGGCGTGCTGGAGCCCGTGATGCGCTACCCGCTGGATGCGGGTGTGCGGGAAGACCGCGAACGCGTCGGCGCGCAGTTGCAGAAGCTCGAGCGCCGCCTCTACGGCCCCAACCGCGAACTCGACGAAGCGCAGGCGGTGTGGGAGCAGGAGACCGCACCGCGGATCGCAGCAGCCCGAGCCGCGCTGAAACCCGCCACACTCGGTCCGTGGCGCCGGACATCGCGGCTCGCACCGCCGGAAGGCGACGCGACTGCGATGTTCTCGCACGTCTACCCGGCGGAGTCGGTGGCACTCGCTCACCCGCGAGAACGCAGCGGCAGCGCAGCGAACGGATCCGAACCCGACCACTTCGCCGCCGACCCGAAGCTCCCGCTGCCGATCGACGGCCAACCGCTGCGCCTGCCGCAGGGCCAGTACACGGTCTACTTCGCGCGCGACATCGTCGCGGCCTCACCGCGACGCATGGCGATCTCGCTGGGCTCGGACGACGCGATCCGGATCTGGTGCAACGGTCGCGAGATCCTCGGCAATGACACGCGCCGCGGTGTCGCGGCCGACCAGGAACACGTAGAGCTCCAACTCGATGCCGGCCCGAACCGTCTGGTCGTCAAGATCGTCAACACGGGAGGCGCCGGCGGCATCTACTTCCGGCGCGTCGACGAGTCCGCATCTTCACTGCCAACGGCCGTCGTTCGGGCGCTCCTCGTCGAGCCGTCGAAGCGGTCGATCGAGCAGCGCCGCACGCTCCTGCGCCACTTCCGCCGCACGACGGATGAACGCTTCGACCGCGTCGAGCAGCGCCGCGCCAGGTTGCGGGCGCAGCTCGGCAAACTGGACGAGCAGGCGCCGCGGATCTCGGTCATGGACGAGCTGCCGGCGGACCGGCGGCGCACGACCCGGATCCTCGAACGGGGCAACTACGCCGCCCCCGGGGAACCGGTCACCGCGGCCACGCCTGCATTCCTGCCCCCCGTTCCGGCCGGCCCGGCGGATCGGCTCACGCTCGCGCGCTGGCTCGTCGACGACGACCATCCGCTCACGGCCCGCGTCGCGGTCAACCGCGCGTGGCAGACGATCACCGGTCGCGGACTGGTCCGGACGAGCGAGGACTTCGGCCGCCAGGGCGAACGCCCCACCCACCCGCAGCTGCTCGACTGGCTCGCGCGCTGGTTCGTGGATTCCGGCTGGAACACCAAGGCGCTGCACCGCCTCATCGTCACGAGCGCGACGTATCGCCAGTCCGCATCCGCCCCGGCAGCATCGTTCCGCGACGATCCGGGCAACGCGCAGCTCGCCCGCAGCTCGCGACTGCGGCTGCCGGCATGGATGCTGCGAGATCAGGCGATCGCCCTGAGCGGCCGGCTCGTCGACCGGCTCGGCGGTGAGCCCGTGCGACCCTACCAGCCGGCAGGAGTCTGGGCCGAGGCGACGTTCGGCACGATCCGCTACGAGCAGGACGACGGCGACGCGCTGTATCGCCGCAGCCTCTACACGTTCTGGCGCCGGATCGTCGGCCCGACGGTGTTCTTCGACACGCCGCCGCGGCAGACGTGCGTCGTGCGCCGGTCGACGACCAACACGCCGCTGCACGCATTGACGACGCTCAACGAAACGGGATTCGTCGAAGCCGCGCGCGGGCTCGCCGCGCGGGCGCACGCAGCTGGCACCGACACGCGATCGCGATTGCGGTGGATGTTCTTCGCCGCGACGGCCCGCGACCCGGATGCGAGCGAACTCGCGGAGCTCGAACGCCGCCATGACGAAGCGCGGCGCACGTTCATCGCCGACCCCGCTCGCGCCGACGCCCTGCTCGGCGTCGGCGACGCGCCGGTCGGAGGCGGGGTCGACCGACCGATGCTCGCCGCGAGCACCGTGCTCGCCTCGATCGTCCTCAACCTCGACGAGGTCCTGACCCGCCCATGAACCCCACGACCGAACTGCACCGCGCGCTCACCCGCCGGGCCTTGCTCGGCGGTTCGGGGCTCGGCCTCGGGGCGATGGCGCTCGACTCGTTGCTGCGGGATGGACGGCTGCCGAACGGGCTCTTGGCGACCACCGACGGCTGTCCCCACCACACGCCGAAGGCCCGGCGCGTGATTTACCTCTTCCAGAACGGCGCCCCCTCGCACGTCGACCTGTTCGATCACAAGCCGCGCCTCGCCGCCATGCACGGCCAGCAGATTCCGGACTCGATCGCCAAGGGGCGCCGCTTCAGCACGATGACGGGCAGCCAGACGGCGCGCCCGTGTCTCCGCGCGTTGCGCCCGTTCGAACGCCGCGGACAGAGCGGCGCGACGGTGTCACGGCTCATGCCGTGGACCGGCTCGATCGCCGATCAGCTGTGCTTCGTGAAGTCGATGCGCACGACCCAGGTCAACCACGCACCGGCGATCACGTTCCTGCTCACGGGCAGCGAACGGCCGGGCCGCCCCAGCATGGGAGCGTGGCTGTCCTACGGCCTCGGCCGCGAGTGCGACGACCTGCCGACCTACGTCGCGATGACCTCGCGCGACAAGGAAGCGTCGTGCGGGCAGATCTTCTACGACCACTACTGGGGCAGCGGCTTCCTGCCGACGGTGCACCAGGGCGTGAAGTTCCGCGGCTCGGGCAACCCGGTGCTCTACGTCGACGACCCCGCGGGCATCGACCGACAACTGCGGCGCGAGATGCTCGATGGCATCGCGAAGCTCAACGCGCGGCACCAGGAACGCGTCGGCGACCCCGAGATCGATACGCGAACCGCGCAGTACGAGATGGCCTACCGCATGCAGGCGTCCGTGCCCGAGCTGACCGACCTGTCGGACGAGCCCGAGCACGTCCTCGCGATGTACGGCCCCGACGTGAAGCGCCGCGGCAGCTTCGCCTACAACTGCCTGATGGCGCGGCGCCTCGTCGAACGCGGAACGCGATTCGTGCAGCTGATGCACGCGGGCTGGGACCAGCATCGCAACCTCTACACCCAACTCGAGATCCAGTGTCGCGACACGGATCAGCCGTCCGCGGCACTCGTGCTCGACCTGCAGCAGCGCGGGCTGCTCGACGACACGCTCGTGATCTGGGGCGGCGAGTTCGGCCGCACGCCGTTCTTGCAGGGCAAGCTCGGCGGCAAGGACCAGGGTCGCGATCACCACCCGTATGCGTTCACGGTCTGGCTCGCGGGCGGCGGCAGCAAACCCGGAACGTCATACGGCGAGACCGACGAGTTCGGCTTCGACGTCGCGCGGGATCCGGTGAGTCCGCACGACCTCATGGCCACCGCGCTGCACCTGCTCGGCATCGACCACGAACGCCTGACCTATCGCTTCCAGGGCCGGCGCTACCGCCTGACCGACGTGCACGGGAACGTGATCGCGCCGCTGCTCGCCTGAGTGGCGGTACCGAACCCGTTTCGAATCCGCCACGCGCGCGGCGTTCCAACCGCGTGAACGCGAGTACCTTGCGCCAGTCGAAGGGTGGCGGATTCGAAACGGGTTCGGTACCGCCAACGCGAATCAGTAGCGGAACGTGCCGAAGCTGCGGTAGCGCTGCGGCGGCAACGCCGGATAGCGCCGCGATGCGGCGTGCAGGGTGTCGGACCGCGCCGGGATGCGACGCACGCGCGGCGGTGACCAGAGTCCGATCTTGATCAGCGTCTTCTGGATCTCGCGGTGGACGGCCGGGGTCTGGCGAATGAGGAAGATGCCGTTCTGCACGTTGAGGCTCACGCCTTCGACCTCCCACGATTCGGGGCGGACGGTCTCGCGGAACAGCGTCTCGAGCGACTCGTCGGTGAAGCCGCTGAGCGTCGTCTCCGAGATCTCCTCCTCGGGGAAGAGCACGCGTTCTTCGTTCGGCAACCGCAGCCGGAGGTCCGGACCGGGGAAGCTGCGCAGCGGCATCGTCGCGCTGCGCAGATCGTAGACGCGCAGGTAGGTCATCGGCTTGACCTGGTCCTGCGGCACGAGGAACACGATGCCGTGGCGGTAGACGAACCGCAGCCCCGTCTCCATCTGGGCGATCGACATGATCGACCACAGGCTGGTCGGTGGCAGATCGAGTTCGAGCGTCGGCGCGGCTTCCGACACCTTGCGGCTGCACGAGAAGTTGAGCTTGCCGCCAGCGCCCATCGTGAGCGCCTTGCAGAGGTCGCGCGGCGTCATGTCGCTGGCCACGAACTGCATGCGCGTCTTCTTGAGCAGCGCGACCGCGCTGTCGTAGGCGCGCGCGCTCGTGCGGCGCTCCAGGGTGAGGACCTCGTCCTGCGCCGGCACGACATCGACGACGGTCAAGGGGAGAACGAACAGGAACGGAGCAACGATCAGGCGCATCGGCGGCCTCGCGGATCTCGGGGAGAGGGGGTCCCGCCAGTGTGACCGACACGCAGCCGGCCGCCCACCCCCGCCTTCCGATCCGGGCCGTTCTCCCGACCCGCGCCCCGCCTCAAGAACGCCAGGGCACGCGGACTTCGTCTGCGGAACGCGCGACGCCGTCGTTCCACAGTTCGGCGAGGCGTTCGACGATGTCGTGGACCTGCGGCTTGCTGAAGTAACCGCCGTCCTCCGCGTAGGCCGGCTTGTGGTCGGGCGACGTCAGGGTGCGCGTGCTCTCGAGGTAGTAGAGCACCTGGTTGCCGTCGTCGGCGAAGCGGTCGTGCAGCAGCGCTTTGGACACCATCGCCATCGCGCCGTTGGGATAGTCCTCGTCGAGGAACAGGACGCGCCCGGTCTTCTCGATCGATCGCTGCGCCACGCCGTTGAGATCGAGCGGGTTGAGCGTCTGCAGGTCGACGACCTCGACCGACAGCCCGAACAACTCGTCGAAGTCCTTCGCCGCCGCGAGCGCGAGCGAACAGCAGTGGCCGTAGGTGATCACCGTGAGGTCACTGCCCTCGCGCAGCACCTCGGAGTGCCCGAGCGGCACGCAGACCTCGTCGAGGTTCTGCGGCACGGGCAGCTTGTTGTAGAGGTCGAGCAGCGGCACGACGACGAACGCGGGGTCGCGGCCATGGGTCAGGACGGCGCGATACATGCCCACGGCCTGGATCGCGTCCCGGGGCACGAGCACGCGCAAGCCCGGGATCGTCATGAACATCCCCATCGGCGAACCCGAGTGCCACATGCCGAGCAGCCGGTGCCCCTGGCACCAGACGATCGCCGGACTCTCCTGACCACCGTCGGTGCGATGCCGCAGACACGCGAGCTCTTCGCTGAGCTGCGGCACCCCGTAGTTGGCGTAGTCGTGATACTGGATCTCGGCGATCGGCCGCAGCCCGCGCACCGCGAGACCGGCGGCCGTGCCGACGATCGAGTTCTCCGCGATCGCCGTGTCCCAGATGCGCCCGCGGCCGAAGCCGGCCTCGGGCATGAACATCTCGAGCGCGGGCGAGCGCTTCCAGATCTCCGGCAGCACCTGGCTCTTGCCACCCTGCAGGCCGATCGAGCACGTCGTCACGCCGCCGAGCTCGCCCGTGTCCTCGCCGAACGTGACGACGCGCGGATCCTGCCGCATCAGCGTCGCGACGCCGGCCGCCATGATGTGCGCGCCGGTATCCAGACGCGGCTGGTCGCCGTTCTGTGGCGCGACCGCGGGCGCTTCGCACGGACTGTGCCTGCCGCTGGCGTAGAGGTTGGACGAGAAGCGCCGTTGGCCGTCCGCGCGCTCGCGTTCATAGAACGTGAGCAACTCGGCCCGCGCGTCGGCGTCGCTGCCGGCCGTCGCGGCCAGGATCTTGCGCGCCTCCTCGAGCACGATGCTGCGCGTGAGGAAACCCTGCTTGATGTCGAGCCGCGAGCCCGCGCGCAGTCGCGCGATCGCGTCATCGAGCCCGGCCGGCGACGAGTCGCCGGCCCCCACGCGCTCGAACAGCTCCGTCGCCGCGTGCGCGAGCGCCACGATCGGCTCGTAGTACTCGGCCCACGCGGCATCCGCCTCGGCCTGCACGTGCGCCTTCGCCTCGCGCTCCACGGCATCGAGCTCTTCACCCGTCGCGACGCCGGCATCGATCGCCCACTGCCGCAGCGCGGCAATGCCGTCGTGGTCCTTCTCGAACTGCAACCGCTCGGCGCTCTTGTAGCGCCGGTGATCGCCCGAGCTGCTGTGCCCGCGCGGCTGCGTCACCATCGCGTGCACGATGACCGGCACGCGATGCTCCCGCACCCACGCGTAGGCCTCTTCGTACGCCTTGCGGCACTCGGCGTAGTCCCAGTCGTGGATCGGCCCGATGACGCGCGCGCCGCCGTCGGCCTCGCTCGCGAGCCCCTCGAGCGCGACCGAGATGCTCGCGTTGGGCGTCTGCTGCGAGATCGGCACCGAGATGCCGAAGCCGTTGTCGTAAACGCTGAGAACGAGCGGCACGCGCTGCACCACGGCCTGGAAGATCGACTCGAGCGCGATGCCTTCCGACATGCTCGCGTCGCCGATGCTCACGTGCGTGACTTCGTTGCCGCCCTTGCTGAGTCCCGGGAAGCGCTCCTCGATCGCCGGATTGTCGGCGAACACGTTGCTCGCGAGCGCGAGACCGAGTGCCGGGCCGAGCTGCGAACCCGTCGGCGACACGTCCGAGCCGCGGTTGATCTGCTGCATGAAGTCGACGGGCTCGCCGTCGTCATCGAGCAGGCGACTGCCGAAGTGCCGCCCCATCATCCGGCCACCGGACGCCGGATCGCAGCCTTCTTCGGTGTTGCCGAGGACCTGGGCGAGGGCCTCGCGCACCGTCGTGGTCTCGGTGAACAGCGCCTCGGCGAACCCGCGGTAGTAGCCCCGCATCCAGTCGCCGGGCACGAGCGGCCGCACCGCGCAGATCTGCGCGATCTCCTGACCCGCGCCGAGGATGTCGAACTTGATGCGGCCCGCGTTCTTCCAGTTCTCCTCGACGTCGTCGGTGAATCGCGACTGCAGGGCAATGCGATAATCGAGCAGGACGCTGTCCTTGCTCCACGAGGGCGGCCGGGCGACGTCGCGGTCGGAGTTCTGGGTGCTGGTCATTGCGAGGGCGGTCGGCGCCTCACCTTACGCGACGACGCGCCCGGAGGCGAATCGGGCGACCGCTGCGTCCGCGGGGGAACTCTCGGCGAATCCCGCGTAGGATCACGACATGCACCGCGCAACGGCCGAGACCCGCCGCCCGTGGAACCGCGTTCCCGCGGCCCTGCTGGTGGCTAACGCCCTCGCCATGGGCCTGCTGCTCGCCGGCTGCGTGGAGACGGAGGCCCGCATCGCGGGTGCCGACACCGAGGCGACGATATCGATGACCGAGACCAGTCAAGAGCCCGCGGCCCGGACCGCGGCCGCACCGGCGATCCCGGCGATCGATGGCGCCGCGCCGGCCGAGTTCCAGACCGCGACCTTCGCCCTCGGTTGATTCTGGACCCCGGACTCCCGGTTCGGGAGTCTCGATGGCGTGCTGCGAACGCGCGTGGGCTACACGGGCGGCACCAAGGACGCGCCGACCTACCGCTCGCTCGGTGACCACACCGAGTCGTTCCAGGTCGACTTCGACCCGCAGCGCATCACCTACGACGAACTCCTCGAGCTCGTCTTCGAGTCGCACAACCCGTGCAGCCGCGCCTGGAGCCGCCAGTACATGTCGGCGATCTTCTTCCACGACGACGCCCAGAAGGCGGCGGTCGAACGCGCCGTCGCGAAGTTCGTCGAGGACGAGAGCGACCTGCAGACGGTCGTCGCACCGCTCGACCGCTTCTGGCTCGCGGAGGACTACCACCAGAAGTATCGACTGCGCAGCGAGGACCTGCTCGAGCAGGAACTGCGCGCGATCTACCCGGACCTGCACGACTTCGTGAACTCGACCGCCGCGATGCGCATCAACGCGTACCTCGCGGGCCACGGCAGCATGGCGCAGTTCGAACGTGAACTGCCGCTGCTCGGCCTGTCGGAGCAGGCCCAGACGCTGCTGCGTTCGGCGCGTTGACCGCGGCGCTCGGGCGGAGTCGTCGACCGGCGCCAGTTCGGGGCCAGTTCGGCGCCAGCTCGAGGTCAGTTCGGCGCGCGCCGCACGACCTCGACGTCGCTCCACACGAGTCCCGCGACCCGCAGAGCGTGATCGATCGAGCGGCCCTCGACGACGGTCTGGGTTCCATCGGCGTGGAACCACCGGAAGTGATCCGGGGCAAGCTCGCGCAGGATCAGCTCCTCGCGTTTTGCGGCCAGATGAGACTGACTTGGCGGCGTCGGAACGGAGACGACGACGACGCCATCGACTGCATGGGGACTTGCCATGAAAAGGCACCTCCTGGCGTGGTCCCGCATGCTACTCGAATTGCCCGGTGCCGTGGTCGCCGGGTCGCGATTTCGTCATAACGGCCACAGCCCGCCATGCGCCACTGGCAGGTTGCGGTCCGACCGCCGACCGTGGCGGGCATGAACCGCAAGCTCGCCCTGGTCGCCGCCCCGCTCCTCCTGGTCACGATGGCCAGCGTCGGGTGGGCGCCGCCCGTTCCGTTCCACCCGCACTTCCCCAAGACACTCGAGTGTCGCGTCTCGCAGGAACTCACCGTCACCGTGCGCTATCAGACGGTCACGTTCGACAAGGCCGGCGCCGAGAAGATGGCGGCCGGCAAGGCGTGGCACCTCGCCGGCGCGACGTTCGCGACGACGGGTGATCTCGTCGTCGGCGGTCAGGAGGTGAAGGCTGGGCGGTACGCGCTGAGTGCACGCAAGACGAAGAAGGGCGGCTGGGAGCTCACGCTGCACGAGGGGCGCGGCTTCAGCCGACCCGGCGACGACGCGATCGTGCTCGCGACCGAGCTCGACGAGAACTCGCTGCTCTACGAGCACATGAGCATCGACGTGCAACCGGCCGGAGACAAGGAGCACACGCGGCTGCAGCTCGAGGTGCGGTTCGACACGATGTGGGCGCGGACGTTGATCGAAGTGCCGGACAAGACCGGCGGCGACAAGGGCAAGAAGTAGCCGTCGTGTGACCGCCGGGGTGCGATATGGTCCCGGCCATGCGCCTCGTCGTCGTGCTGCTCGGTCTCGCGCTGGCCTACCAGGTCGGCCGCGGCCTGTGGCGTCACGGCAGTCGCGTCGTGCGCACCGCACCCGAACTCTGCACGCGGCTCGTCGCCGACGAGGAGGCCCGCTTGCGGCACGCGTTCGGCGACGACGTGGCGATCGTCGAGCTCATCGACGCGACGATCCCGCCGGACGACCTGACGTTCGTCGCGTGGCCGGCGCTGTTCCGCACGGACCGCAACGCCCAGTCGCTCGGCGGCGAGACGACGCCGATCCAGGCGTGGGTCAGGACGGCGACCCAGCTGCGGATGTTCACGTTCCCGGCGCCGATCATCCTGCGTTCGGCCGACGCGTTCGCCGACGCCGAGACGATGGCGCAGGACGGCAAGACGACGTGGATCGTCGCCCCCGGTGACGCGGTCGTGCGCCCGATCGAAGCGACCGTCGGCGTGCAGGCCGCAGCGATGCCGGCGGCGTTCGGGCGGCCTGCCGAGCGGCCGGGCTGGGAACTCGCCGCGGAGAACGTTCGCTGCCAGCTCTGGCGGTATCGCAAGCCGTGACGGGTCAGCTGCTCACCATCGCGACGGCGGTGCTCGCGCCGGCGATCCTCGGAGCCGGGGTGGTCCGATGTCTGGGGCTGCGGTTTCGGGCCGGCCGGCGGGTGTTCCTCGCCTACTCCTACCTCGTCGGCCAGTTGCTCCTCGCGCCACTCACGTTCGCGTGGCTCGCTGCCGGCCAGCCGGGACCGGGCGTCCTGCTCCCCGTGTTCGGCGCCGCGGTCGGCGGCGGGCTGCTCGCCGTCGGTCTTCGCCGGCGACGCGACGAGGTCGACGAACCCGCACGCCCGCTCGACTGGCGCGCGGGAACGGTGCTCGCGATCGCGAGCCTGATCCTGCTCGCCGGCTGCATCGACCTCAACTTCGGCCCGATCGTCGGCGGCGACGAAGGCCTGATCTGGAACTCCAAGGCGCGGCTGCTCTACACCGCGCCCGACTTCGCGCTCGACTTCGGCCTCGCGTTCCACGTCGTGCACCAGGCCTACCCGCTGTTCGACCCGCTCGTGCAGGTGCTCGCGTTCGCGGGCAGCGGCGAGGTGCTGCCGTTCGAGAGCCGGATCCCGGTCCAGGCGTTCTCGTTCGCGCTGCTGCTGCTCATGTCCGGCGGCTTCGTGAACACGCGACCGCGCTGGCTCGCCGATCTCGCGATTCTCGCCTTCGCGACGTCGGAGACGTTCCTCTCGGTCGGCGCGACGGCGTGCGCGGACGCGATGCTCGCATTCTGCATTCTCGGTGCGGGGCTCGCCTACCTCCGCTGGCAGGCCGGCGCCGGCGTGACTCACTTCCGGCTCATGGCGCTCGCGCTCGGTGCTGCCGTCGCGACGAAAAACGAAGGCGTCATGCTCGCGCTCGTCCTCGCCATCGCGGCGCTGCTGCAGCACGCCATCGCGCTCTTCGGACCGCGGGCCGAACGCGCAAGCACCTGGCAGCCGGCGCGCGCGCTGCGCCGGGAATGGTCGTGGCTGCTCGTGCCGATCGCGATCCTCGCGGCCGGCCAAGGGTTCAACAGCAGCTACGACCTCGTCACCGACCTCGTCGACCCCCGGCTCGGCGACGGCATGGGCCTCGTCGAGCGCAGCCTGACGCTGCTGCCCGAGAACGGCCCCGAAGTGCTGCGGTTCTATGCCGAACTGCTCGGCAGCGGCAACGAGCGCTGGCTGGTGCTCATCGCGCTGGTAGCCGTCCCGTTCGCGATTCCACGGATCTGGCGCACACCACGGTTCATGCCGGCCATCGCATTGCTCGGGGCACTCCTGGCCTACATGCTCGTATTCATCGGGACCACGAATCCGCTGCTCTGGCATCTGCTGACGGCAGCTCGACGAACGGTCCTGCACGTCACGCCGCTCGCGGCGCTCGTGCTCGTCGCCTGCGCCGACGCGTTGTTCCAGAAGCCAGAACCCGCAACCGAACCGACGCCATGATCCGATCCCGCCTCCTCGCCGCGCTCCCGGCCCTGCTCCTCTGCCTGCCGGTCACGGCCCAGGATCCGCCTGCGCCGACGCCGAAACCCGCTCCTGCCGGCGCCGTCGTCGGCAGCCCCGCGCCCAAGTTCCGCCTCAACGACGACGGCGGCGCGCTCACGAGCGTCGGCGGCAAGAGCAAGAAGTGGACGGTGCTCGCGTTCTATCCCAAGGCCGCGACCGGCGGTTGAACGAAGCAGATGTGCTCGCTGCGGGACGCAGCGAAACGCTTCGCAGAACACGACACGACGATCTACGGCATCAGCCTCGACAGCGTGCGCGCGCAGGCCGCGTTCAAGCTCGACCACGGGTTCGAGTTCGCGCTGCTGAGTGACCCGGACGGCAGCGTCGCCGAGAAGTACGGCGTGCTGATGGACGGCCGACCCTACGCCCGCCGCGTCACGTTCATCATCGACCCACAGGGCGTGATCCGGCACGTGACCAAGAAGGTCGACCTCGGCGGCCACGGCGACCAGCTGCTCGAGATCATCGCGCGGCTGCAGGAGTAGAACGATCGGCGATCAGGTGCCGACGCCGACACCGATCCGCAGCGTGTTGCCGTCGAGGTCCGCGACGATCATCTCGCGCATGCCCCACGACTCGTCGGTCGGGGGCTGCACGATCTTCGCCCCGCTCTGCTGATACTCGCGGTGCACGACGTCGAGCTGCTCGCGATCGCTCAGGTTGAGCATGAGCCAGCTGCCGGGGTTGCCCTGCCCCTTCTCGCAGAGAAAGACCGACACCTCGCCGCGGCACACGCAGGCGAACGTCGGATGGCTCGGCGCCTCGAACGCCTCCTCCTCGGCCCACGCCCACGCGACCGCGAAGCCGAGGCGATCGCGGTAGTACGTCAGGCTCTGCGGGAGATCGTTCACGCAGAGCACGGGCGTGACGAACGTGAACCCGGGCTCCTTGTGCGAGCGTTCTTGATCCTCTGCCATCGCCGGAGTGTAGCCGCCGGACGACGACCCCGCGGCGTCACGCCGGCGTCAACCCACGGAGCGACAGGAACAGCAGGACACCGATCTGGGTGCCGACGACCGCGCCCCACAGTCGCGGCTTTCGCACGCGACGCAACGCGCGCCAGAAGCCGGGGAGAACGTGCCCGGGCAGCTGCCACGCTGCCGTGACCACATCGCGTTGACCCGTTGGCCGACCCGTCAGATACGCCGGCAGGGCGATCAGGCCGAGCAAGACGGTGATCGTGAGCGCGACGGCAGCGAGCCCGATGGTGAAACCGATCGGCAAGAGCGCGAACCCGACGACGAGCCAGAGGACGCCGTGCACGACGAGCCCCGGATCCACGCGCTCGGCGAAGAAGAAAGTAGCCGCTACGGCAACCACGAGCATGGTCAGCCACTGCGGCCACGACATGCGCACGTCGCTGAGGAAGGTCGTTCCAGCTATCACGGGATGAGACAAGGATACCGGGTTCGGTATGTTCACCTGGATCGTGGCGCCACAACAACAAGGCCTGTTCGGTTCGCTGGAACCGGAACCGAAGCGGGCGGCGGCGCTCGCGCCGGCGGACGTCGGCGACGACGTTCGCGCGACCGCCGCGAGCCTGCCGGCCGGACTGCGCTTCGGCACGTCCTCGTGGAACTTCCCGGGCTGGCGCGGGGTGGTCTACGCCCCGGAATCCGCCAAGTCGCGGCTGTCGCGTGACGGCCTCGCGCCCTACTCACGGCATCCGCTGCTGCGCGCGGTCGGGCTGGACCGCACGTTCTACGCCCCCATCGACACCGCGGACTTCGCGGCCTATGCCGGGCAGGTGCCGGCCGACTTCCGGTTCCTCGTGAAGGTCTGGGGCGAGGTCACGAGCCCGACGGTGCGCGGGCAATCCGGCAAGAACGCACGCTACCTCGACTTCGACACGACGGTCGACAGCGTGATCGCGCCCGCGGTCGAAGGGCTCGGTAACAAGCTCGGGCCGCTGTTGTTCCAGTTCCCGCCGCAGGGTCGCACCATCACGCGCGAACCCGATGCGTTCGCCGAGCGCGTCGCCGCGCTGCTCGAACGGTTGCCGACGGGCGTGGACTACACGATCGAGCTCCGCGACACCGAACTGCTGACCGAGCGCTACGTCGATGTGATCACCGCTGCCGGCGCGCAGCACTGCTACAGCGTGCACCCGCGAATGCCGGCGCTCGCCCGTCAGCTCGAGCTGGCGCCGCTGCGCCCGGGTTCGGGCCATGCGGTCACGGTGCGCTGGATGCTGCACCACGGGTTCGAGTACGAGACCGCGAAGGCGCGCTACACGCCCTTCGACCGCCTCGTCGACGAAGACCCCGACAGCCGCGCGGCCATTGCGGATCTCTGCGAGGACGCGCTCGGCCTCGAGCTACCGGTCACCGTCATCGTCAACAACAAGGCCGAGGGCTCCGCGCCGCTCAGCATCGTGGCGCTCGCCGAAGCGATCCGCTCGCGCCGGGTCGAGACGTGAGGGCTACGGCAGCTCGGCCGCGAGCACGACGTACTCGCGGCCACGTTCTGGCACGACGAAGTCGCGCACGAGCCGATAGCCGTGACGTTCGAGCCAGGCCCGCGGGCCGCGGTCACTCGCGAGCGGGTTGAGCACGAGCCGCAGCGGGCGTTCGCGCGCTCCTTCGAGGACGGCGCTGCCGCCGTCGAGCACGTCGAGGATCGTCCGCGGCCCGAGGCCGGCGAGACAGATGACGTCGATCGTCTCGTCGCCCGCGAGCGTCGACAAACCGTCATCGAGCCGCAGCTCGACGCGCTTCCCGCACTCGAGCCGACGCAGGCGCCGCTCGGTCTCTACGAGCGCCGTCCTCGACTTGTCGATCGCGATGCAGCGTTCGGCACGTTGGTCGAGCAGCACGGCGAGCGGCAGGATGCCGTGGTTGGTGCCGACGTCAACGAACGTGCGCGTCCCGGGCGGCACACAGTCCGCGAGCGCCCGGAGTCGCGGCGTCCGACCGAGACGGCGGGTGGTCGAGGCGTCACGCAGTTCGCTCACGGGCCGGTATCCCCGGGACCGACCCGGGCCGATCGCAGCATCGTGTAGGGCCCTTCCGGAATCACCGCGATCCGGGCGCCCGGCCGCGAGCGCACGAACTCGTCGATGTGGCGCTGCGCCCGCTCGACCGCGTCGCCCGGGCCCGCGAGCGGAGTGATCGGCAGCTCGCGCTGCAGCTCCATCGGCAGCCCGTCGCCGGCGAACTTCAGCCGTGCGAGCCCGATGCGGTCGAGCACGCGTGCCTGCATCTGATACTGCCACTGATCCTTGCCGGTCACGTCCGTCGCCGTGATCGCCGCGAGGAACGCGCGATGATCGCGGCCGTAGCGCTGCAGCAGCGCGGTGAACTCGGGTGAGCCGACCTCCGTGCACGCGGAACACATCAGCAGCTCGGACCGATCGTGCAGCGCGGGCAGTGCGGTGACCATGCCCTTGATCGTCTGGTAGAAGCTCTCGTCGAGCGGGTAGCCGCCGGCCGACTGCACGACGAGGTCGAACGGCTCGTCGACCTGCGCACTCGTCCACGCCTCGACCTGCGCGCAACCGGCCTCGTGCGCCTGCACGAGATCACCGGCATAGATGCCCGCCGGCCGGCGATCGTGCGTGATCGCGACGTTGACGAGGAAGTCGCACCCGACCTGCGCGGCGACGCGCATCGCGATCGCGTGGCACGGGTTGCCCGGCATGCGCCCTTCGACGGCGGCCGGATCCCCCATCACGCGATGACCGTGAAAGCGCTGCACGGTGTCGAGATCCACGAGCCCGGGACAGATGCCCTTGCGACCGCCCGAGTAGCCGGCCATGAAGTGCGGCTCGATGAGCCCGGTGACGATCTTGAGATCGGCATCGGCATAGAGCCGCGCGATGCTGATCGGCGGGTCGTCGGCGATGCGCACGAGGTCTTCGATGCGATCGGCCTCGTGGTCGACGACGCGACAACGCTGCAAGAGCTCGCGGCCGAGCATGTGGTTACGTTCTGCGGCCGTCGACGGCCGATGCATGCCGGTCGCGATGAGGATCGTGCAGGCGCTGTCGGGCACCCCCGCCGCGTTGAGCTCCGCGAGGATCGCGGTGATCAGCAGCTCGTTCGGCACGGGCCGCGTGATGTCGCTCATCGTGATGACGACGGACTTCGGCGAACGCTGCCGCGCGATCGCGCCCAGCGGCTCGGCGCCGATCGGCCCACGCAACGCGGCGCGGACTTCGCCCTCCGGATCGGCGAGCGGCGGGATCTCCGGCCCGCACAGCACGGTCGCCGACGACGGCAGCCGCAGCGACATGCGCCCGCGCCCGAACCGTACGGCGATCTCGTCAGTCATCTGCCTGCGAGTGGAACGTCCACGACGTGCGAGTCAACCGTTCAGCCGCGCCCGAGCGGCACGCCGATGTTCCTCGAGATGTGCAGCCCAACGAGACGCGCGACCACGATCGTGAGGTAGAGCATCCCGACGACGGATTCGGAGGCCGCGATCAACCGCGGGAACGCGCCGACGGGCACGAGATCCCCGTAGCCCACCGTCGTGAGCGTGGCGAAGCTGAAATACAGGTAATCCGCGATCCACGATTCCTCGGGGCACGGCGTGATGGCGCCGACCTCCGGGTCGAGCGCGTGGCAGATGAGGAACAAGAACGCGAAGGCGAGCCCGAGCACGACGTAGGCGCAGATCACTCCGAGCAGCTTGTCGACGTCGACGGCCCGCGCATCGCCCCCGAGCACGTCCGCGAGGAGCACGACCTCCGTGACGGCGAGGAACACGAACGTCGTCGCGGCGAACAGAACCGTCGGCACGACCTCGTTCTCGCCGACGACCAGCTGCCAGATCCCGGTGCCGAGCGCCGCGAGCGCGAGGGCCTCGCTCACCCCGTTCATGCGCGGGTGCAGTTCGATCGCGCGCCAGCCGCCGAGCAGCACGAGCCACAGCGTGACGTGCCATGCGATGCGGCCGCCGAGACCGGCCAGGAGCAGCGGGTACGAGAGGCCGAGGATGATGAGCGCGAGCAGGAGCAGGAAGTAGCGACCGCGCAGGGTGCGCCGCAACGCGTAGCTCTCGCGCGGTGACGTGCTCATCGGGGCCGGAGCATATCGGGCAATGTGCCTCGAAGCGGCAACCTCCGGCCACTGACGGACTAGGTTGTTCCCGAGCACGCTGAGCCCCTGCCACCTCGGTCGCCGCGGCGCTCGTCAGGACAGTCCAACGACCATCCAGGAGAACGACATGCGTCTCACCACTCTGAC
This sequence comes from Planctomycetota bacterium, assembly GCA_965228735.1. Lineage (GTDB taxonomy): Bacteria > Planctomycetota > UBA1135 > UBA1135 > UBA2386 > JAGQRA01. Next base: position 5,356,944 of record OZ245838.1, on the reverse strand, counting down.
CTCCTCCCACCTGATCGCGAGCGCCCTGTTGACGTGCTCGCTGCTGACCCCGGTCGCCGCGCAGGCCACGGACATCGGCCTCACATCGCGGCCGAACAATCCGGCACCCGTGATCTACGGCCAGGAATGCGGCGCGGTCACCTGCGGCGCGTTGCCCGCGGGCACGGTTCCGGCGGGCTCGTTCCGCAACTACACCCACGGCTCGGCGCCGCAGACGGCATTCATGATCGGCATCTCGCTGCCGGGCCCGTGCGCAACCATCCCGGGCATCGACAACCCGGTGATGCTCCACGGCGCGACGCTGCAGGTCGTCACGGTCGGACTCACGAGCGCGCCGCCGTTCGTTCCGACGCCCTGCAACCAGGGCCTCGCGGGCTGGTCGCTCAACGTGCCGAACAATGCGCCGACCGGCCTGGTCATCCGCGTGCAGAGCGTCGGCGTGAGCAACGGCGGCCAGCTCGGCTTCGGCCCCGCGCTCGACGTGACCGTCCAGTAGCTTCGCCCGAGGACGAGCCGGTCACTCCGGCGCAAGCGCTAACGGTGAAACACGGTCTCGATCGTCTGCGTCCCACTGAGGTTGTTGCCGGCATCGAGCACGCCCCACTGCCAGTGCAACGTGAGCGGTGTGAACACCGGCAGGGTCAACTCGTGGTCGGCCGAACCGCTGGCGTCGGTGACCTTGAAGAAGCTCAGGTCGGGCGACACGTAGAGCGAGCAGGTCGGGAAGCCGATGATCGCCAGGTTGAACGGCAGCGACCCGCCCGTCCACGTCGTATTGCTGAACCCGAGGAACGCCATGGCGAGCGCGTTCGGCGGCGCGTTGTCGACCCGGCAGGTGAACGCCGTCGTCATGATCGGCGCGCCCTCGAACCCGATCGTCGGCTGCGGACTGCCGCACGGCGTGCCTTGCGGCAGCGGCGCGATCTCGTAGCCGACGCCGTCGAACCACGTGCGGTTGCCGGGCACCTGCGGCCCCGCGAGATCGTCGACATAGACGTGGATCTCGCCCTGCGCATCCGCCTGATGGACCCCGAGCCAGACCTCGTACATCGTGCGATTGCCCTCGGAGATCAGCGCGGGCTGCGCGAAGTGACCCGAGTTCTCGAACCCCAGACCATCGAACGTCAGGGCGAGCGACGACTGACCGAACCCGAGCGCGGCGCTGATCGCGAGCGGCTGCATCGGGGCGAACGCCGAGCCGTTGAAGTGCACGGTGTTGTAGCCCGGCAGTTCGGGCGCGGGCTGCGAGGTCGACACGAGGGCACGGCCGCGCCACGACTGGCCGTTGCTCCAGTGGTACGAGTACACGTAGTACGACAACGTCGGGATCAGGCCCGTGATCGTCGTGCGCAGCATCGGCGCGTCCTCGTCGGAGTTGGCGACGTCGTGGCTCGAGAGCACCGTGCCGCCGTTGCCGAACGCCCGCAGCAACCACTCGTCGTCGGTGCCGCTCGTCGCGAGCGTCGTCGTCGGCGTGTAGGCCGTGCCATCGGCGAGCGTGGTATTGCTCTGGGTGTCGGCGTCGATGTAGGTGATCGGGTGGATGAACTGCGCGGCTGCCACGGCGGTGAACAACAGCGCGCTTGCGCTGGTGCGGATGATCTCGGTCATGGGTCGCTCCTGCGGAGTGAACGCGAACGAAACGAAGCACTCGGGACCATAGCACCAGGCCAACGGCCCGAAGCTCGTCCAATCAGGCGGCGCGCTCTCGCGCTGTCATGCGACCTGACAGGCGGCCGCCCTACGCGACGATCAGCCGTCCTGCTCGCCGCTGCCGAGGTGCCGTTCGAAGTGCGCCATCAGCTTGCCGAGCAGGTAGCGCGCGTAGTGCGACGGTCGGGTCCAGCCGTGCGTGCCGGCCGGCGCGAACGCGAAGTCGAAGTCCTTGCCCGCTCGCATCAGCGCCTCGGCGAGATCGACCGCCGTCTTGAACGGCACGACCTGGTCCTGCATCCCGTGAATCAGGAGCAGCGGGTCCTCGAGGTTGGCCGCGTACTGCGCCGCGCCGCGCTCGAACGCTGCCGGGTGGCTCGCGGGTCGTCGGACGATCGCGACGTCGTCGCTGCCGAAGAAGTGCGGATCGACCGCCGCGGCGCACGCGACACCGGCATCGAACAGCCCCGGCTTCTTCAACAACGCGTAGGCCGTGAGCGTCCCGCCGTAGCTGCTGCCCCAGATGCCGATGCGATCCGGGTCGACGAAAGGCAACGACTCCATGTGCGCGACCGCGCTCTCGAGGTCGTCGAGGTCGCGGCCGGCGAAGTCCATGAGGAACTGCTCGCGAAACTCGCGGCCGTAGCCCGTGCTGCCGCGCACGTCGACCTGCACGACGATGTAGCCGTGGGCCACGAGCACCTGCTGGAACATGCCGTAGAAGCCGCCCCACCGATTGCGCACGGTGTTGGAGTAGATCGGGCCGAAGATGACGGGGTGCCGGCGCGTCCGATCGAGGTCGCGCGGCTCGAGGATCCGGGCGTGCAGCGTCGCGTCGTCGTGCAGGCTCGGGAACGTGGCGTAGCGCACGTTCGCCCACGGCTGCTGCGCGAACTCCGGCGACTGCGAGTCCGTGATGCGCCGCTCCGTCCCCGGCGCATCAGCGGCGACGAGGTAGAGTTCGGTCGGCGTCGTGTCGTTGCTGTGCAGCAGCGCGACGTGCTTGCCATCGGGTGACGGGAACGCGCGGGAATCGCCGCGCAGACGGGTCAGGCGCCTGCTCGCATTGCCGACGAGCGTCGTGACGGCGGCGTGGCGTTCGTACGGACTCGGGTCGTTCGCGGTGTAGAAGATCGCGCCGTCGTCAGCGACGGTCGGCCCGGCGAGCACGTCGAAACGGGGATCGGTCAGCAGCCGCGGCTGCGGGTCGTCGATCGCCAGCGCGTAGAGCCCGTAGCGGTCACCCCGGTCGGACAGCACGATCACGTGGCGGCCGTCCGCGTGCCACGCGGAGGCCGCCGTCGTGTAGACCCGCGACTCGCGGCGATCGTGCCAGAGCTCGCGCAGCTGCCGCGTGCTCGGGTCGTAGACGTGCAGCCAACGGTCGACGGCCGTGTCCGATTCACGATCGACGAGCAGCCGACCGTCGTTCGACCACGAGAAGTCGACGACGCGCGTCGCCGTCGGCGCGGGGAGGTCGAGGCGATCGATCGCGCCGCTGTCGATCGCGACGATCGCGACCGCACGGTGCTCGTTGGGATCACCCGGATACGACCGCCGAACGAAGTTCGGATCGGTCTCCTCACCGAGGTAGTTCGGGAACGGCACCTGGCGTAGCTGCCGCCGATCGACGAGGTGCAAGGCGATGCTGCGGCCGTCGGGCGCCCACGCGTAGGTCGGTCCGCCCCACACGTAGGACCCGACCTCGACCTCGCGACGGGCGTAGCGTCCGATCCGCAGGTCGGAGAGTGGTGGCTCGCCCACGTCGGTGAGCTGCCGGACCGCGCCGCTGTCGAGACCGACGAGCCACAGATCGCCGTCCTTCGAGAACGACGCGTGCCGGCCATCCGGCGCGACCGCGAACCCGCCGACACCGCGCGGGAGATCCGCAACGCGCCGCTCGGCGCCATCGAGTCCGAGCCGCCAGAGCCCACCCGCGCGCAGCACGAGCAGGCCGGCGCCGTCCGGCAACCACGCGAACGATCCCGCGCTCCCGCGACTCTCCGCGTTCGTGAGCTGCCGCAGCCCCGTGCCGTCACGCTCGACGAGCCACAGCTCCCGCCGTGACCCCTCGCCGCGCCAACGAAACGCGAGCCAGCGACCGTCGGGTGACCAGGCCGGGCTCGACGGCGACACCCCCGTCCACGATGGCCCGTTCACCAGTCGCTCGAGCGTGAACGCGGGCGCCACGGCATGATCGTGAGCCGCTCCCGGCTCGTGGACGGCGGCGCACCCGCTCAGCAAGAACACCGCCAACACCACGAGACGCATGGCCGCGTGGTACCCGAACGGCAGAACTCCGGTCAAGCCAGCCGCGCCCCGGCCGAGCGCGACATCGCTGGGACACGCCCGGGCTGCCGTCGGAGCATTCTCGCGCCGGAGCCCCGCTTTTGGCAGCATGCTGCGGTCCAGCGCGAGCTGGACACTGCCCACTCCGCGCGATCTCCCTCAACTCGCGCCTCCTTCGCCCCAGCCTCGGAGCCTCCCTCGTGTCCGATTCCCCCATGCCCGGCGATTCCCAGCTCACGTCCGGTGAACGCCGCCTCCTCTTCTGGGCGAGCTTCCTCTCGCTGACCGCGGCCGGCGTCGGCTTCGCGTTCCGCGTCGCGATGGGCGGCACCTACGGCAGCGAGCTCGAGCTCACCAACCAACAGGTCGGCGAGATCTTCGGCGCATCGCTGTGGCCGATCGCGATCACGATGATCCTGTTCAGCCTCGTCGTGGACCGCACCGGCTACAAGCTGCCGATGCTGATCGCGTTCGCCCTGCAGGCGCTGTCGGGTGTGATGACGTGGCAGGCCGACACTCACCTCACGCTCTACTTCGCCGCGCTGTTCGCAGGCCTCGGACACGGCATCGTCGAAGCGGTGATCAACCCGATCTGCGCCGCGGTCTACCCGCGCGAGAAGACGAAGTGGCTCACGATCCTGCACGCCGCGTGGCCGGCCGGGCTCGTACTCGGGACGCTGCTGATCATCGGCTCCGACGCGATGTTCGGCACCGAGAACGAGGCGGGTGAGTTCGTCGGCCTGTCGTGGCGCGTCCACGCGCTGTGGATCCTCGTGCCCGCGGTTCCGTACGCGCTCATGTTCCTGCCGTGCCGCTTCCCGGTCGACGAACGCGTTGCCGCCGGCGTGCCGTTCCGCGAGATGCTGCAACAAGTCGGCTTCCTCACCGCATTCCTCGCCGGCGGGTTGATGATCTACGAGATCGGTAACCAGGTGTTCCAGCTCACGACGCTCGAGGCGCCAGAGCAGTGGTTCATGATCAGTCTCGGTATCGGGGTCGTGATCGGCGGGGTGTTCGGCTTCGCCGTGAGGAGCGTCGGTCGCCCACTGTTCTTCCTGCTCTGTCTCCTGATGATCCCGGTCGCGACCGCCGAGCTCGGCACCGACGGCTGGATCAAGGGCCTGATGACGCCGGTGCTCGACGACCTCGAGATCAACCCGGCGATGGCGCTGGTGTTCTCCGCGAGCATCATGCTCGTGTTCCGCGTGTTCGCGGGCAGCATCCTCAAGTTCTTCAGCCCGCCCGCGCTGCTCTGCATCAGCGGCCTGTTCTCCGCGGCCGGCCTTTACTGGCTGTCGTCGGCGGCCGGCATCGCGATCTTCATCGCGTTCACGCTCTACGCGCTCGGGCAGACCTACTACTGGCCGTGCGTCCTCGGCTTCACGTCGGAGCGATACCCGCAGGGCGGCGCGCTGACGCTGAATACGGTGTCCGCGATCGGCCTGCTCTCGGCCGGCGTCATCGGCGGTCCGCTGCTCGGTGTCGCGTTCGACAAGTCGATCCACGCAACCGTCACGGCGGAGGTGCCGGCGCTCGCACAGGCCGCCGAGGCGGAGGGCGGCTTCATGTGGATGAGCCACGACAAGATCGACCCGAAGCAGGCGAAGGTCTACATCGCGACGCTGCCCGAGACCGAGAAAGCCCAGGTCTCGGCGGTCTACCAGGAAGGCGACAACCAGGGCACGGCCCAGGTCCAGGCCGGCCGCGACGTGCTCGCATACGCGGTGCGGTTCCCGCTGCTCCTGTTCATCGTGTTCGGCGCCATCGCGTTGTGGTTCAAGAGCCGGGGTGGCTACAAGCAGATCCACCTCGACCCGGGCTCCTGAGACCCGCAACCAGGTAGCGCCGCTGCCCTCCGACGATCGATGGCCGCCAAGAATCCGAGTAACGCCGACGACCCCACGGCGGCGGCGATCGAGCTTCTCGATCACCGCCTGTCGGGCAAACGGCGATCCGGCGCAAAGCGCCTGCGCAAGCTGGGTGATCCTCGCGCCGGCGCTCCGTTGCTCGCAGCTCTTCGACGCGAGTTGCAGGACGAGCGCACCTGGGAGACCCAGTATCAGCTCATCATGGCGCTCGCCCACTGCGAGCACCGCGAGGCGCTGCCGTTCCTCGGGGATCTCGCTGGCCGTGAGTTCGAAGCGACCATGATCTACGTCGCTCTCGGCGATGCGATCGTTCGCCTCTCCCAGCCGGACGACCAGGACGACGACCTCACCACGGTGCGGCGACTCGTCGACCGCGGCAATCCGGACCTCGCGGACGGCGCCCTGCGGGCCGTGGCGATGCTGCGCCTCGTCCCGTCCGGCGCCACGATCGATTCCCTGATCGAATACGTGGACAGCTGGCCGACCACGGGCCAGACCAGCAATCGCCGCTTCTGGGTCGCAGCCGCCGCCCCGGGATGGCTCGACCAGAGCGCCGCGGTGCGTCCTTTCCTCGAGCGCTGCACGACGTCGACGAACGAAGGTCTGAAGAAGGCCGCGACGAAGGCGCTGCAGGGCAAGTACGCGAAGTGGAACCCACTCTGAGCCGCTGGATCGTGTAACGGGGCCTCTCCCGGTCCAACGACACGGTATCGCGAAGACTCGGTGGCATCCGGCTCCGCGCCACCGACTCGCCTTGACAACCGTGAACACGCGGCCAACGATCGGATGGTCGTTCGAGTGTCCCCGCCCGGAGTCTCGCCGCGCGTTCGCCGGCGCCGGGGCGGCACTGCGCGCAGACTCGTTCGTTCGCCCCCATGCGACATCGCCCGCTCCTCGTCACGGTGTTGGCTGCAGCCGCTGCCGCCGTCGCCATCTCTTCCGCGTGCCAGATGCCAGGGGCCGGCTCCGCCGGCCTTTCCACCTCGGCCACCCTCGACCCCGCCGAGGTCGGCACGTTCGCGCCGATCGCGCGGGTCCTGCGACACGCGCGCTGCCTCAACTGTCACCCGGTCGGCGATCGGCCGCACGTCGGTGACGACGCGCGCGTGCATCCACAGAACGTGATGCGCGGCCCCGATGGGCACGGCAACCCGGCGATGCATTGCGCGACGTGCCATCGCCCGAAGAACCAGGACCTTGCCGGCGTGCCGGGCGCGCCGCACTGGCACCTCGCGCCGCGCTCGATGGGCTGGGTCGACCTCGACGACCGCGGCCTCGCGCAGACGCTCACGGACCGGAGCAAGAACGGCGACCGTTCGCTCCGAGACCTCAGGCAGCACATGAACGAGGACCCGCTCGTGCTCTGGGGCTGGGACCCCGGCGTCGGACGCGAACCCGTGCCGCTGCCACACGACGCGTTCATCGCGGCGTTCGATGCCTGGGTCGCGGCCGGCGCCCCGATGCCCGCGGCGGGCACCACCTCCACCTACTGATTCCCGACAGGACCTGACGATGCAGATCGACTTCACCCTCAACGGCGCGAGCAAGAGCGTCGACGTCAGCAGCGACATGCCGCTGCTCTGGATCCTGCGGGACGTGCTCGGCGAGACTGGCACGAAGTTCGGCTGCGGCCGCGCGCTCTGTGGCGCCTGCACCGTGCACGTCGACGGGCAGGCCGTGCGCGCGTGCGCCTACCCTGCCGAGTTCGTCCGCGGCAAGAGCGTGCGTACGGTCGAGGCGCTCGAGAGCGAGCCCGTCGGCAAGGCCGTCGCCGAGGCCTGGATCGAACACGACGTCGTGCAGTGCGGCTGGTGCCAGCCCGGCCAGTGCATGTCGGCGACGGCGCTGCTCGCGGCCAACAAGTCCCCCGACGACGCCGCGATCGACGCGTCGATGAGCGGCAACATCTGCCGGTGCGGCACCTACCCGCGCATCCGCGCCGCGATCAAGACCGCGGCCGGCAAGCTCGGCAACGGAGGTGGACGATGAGCCCGCACACGCAAGATGCCGGTTCGTCGCGCCGCGACTTCCTGCGCTCGGCGCTCACCGGCGGCTCGGCGCTCGTCCTCGGCATGTCGTTCGGCGACCGCGTGCGCGCGGCCGTGCTGCGACCCGATCAGCCGCTGCCGCAGGACTTCATGCTCGGCGCGTTCCTGCGCATCCACGACGACGGCCGGATCCAGTTCATCGCGAAGCACGACGAGATGGGTCAGGGCATCCACACGGGGCTCGCGATCACGTTCTGCGAGGAGTTCGAGATCGATCTCGAGAAGATCGAGGTCGACTTCGCGCCGGCCGGCGCCGACTACGCCCACAGCACGTTCGGCGCGCAGGTGACGGGCGGCAGCACGAGCACGTGGACGTCGTTCGATCAGATCCGCAAAGCGGGCGCGATGGCGCGCGACCTGCTCGTGCGCGCCGCGGCGAAGCGCTGGGGCGCGGACGCGTCCGAGTGCGAGGCCAAGAACGGTGAAGTCCTGCGCGGCAACGGCGACAGGCTGAGCTACGCCGATCTGGCGGCCGACGCGGCCGAGCTCGAGCCGAACGAGGGCGTCGCACTCAAGGAGCCGAGCACGTTCACGCGCATCGGCAAACCGACCCCGCGCGTCGACTCGCCGGCCAAGGTGCGCGGCACGGCCCCGTTCAGCCTCGACCGGCGCGCGCCGGGCATGCTGATCGCGATGGTCGAGCGGTCGCCGTATTTCGGCGGCAAGATCCGCTCGTTCGACGGCAGCGCCGCGAAGCAGATCGACGGCGTCAAGGCGGTGCTGCAGGTGCCGTCCGGCATCGCGATCATCGCGACCGACTTCTGGGCCGCCAAGAAGGGGCGCGAGGCGCTCACGGTGGACTGGGACGCCGGCCCCGGCGGCGCGCTCGACAGCGAGAAGCTGCGCGCGCAGTACACGGCACTCGCGAAACAGGCCGGCATGGTCGCGCGCGACGACGGCGATGCCGCGGGCACGCTCGCGAACGCGTCGCAGAAGATCGCAGCGATCTACGAAGTGCCGTTCATGCCGCACGCGCCGATGGAGCCGCTGAGCTGCATGGTCGAGCTGCGGGACGACGGCGGCGCCAAGATCACGACGGGCTCGCAGATGCTCGGCGCCGATCAGCCGGGCGCGGCCGCCGTGCTCGGGGTGACACCCGACATGGTCGAGTTCCAGAACTCCTACCTCGGCGGCGGCTTCGGTCGGCGAGCGAACCCGGCCGCCGACTTCACCGTCGAAGCGGTGCAGGTCGCGGTCGCGAAGCGCGATGCCGAGGGTCTGTCGGCCGCGGAACGCAAGGCCCCGATCAAGACGGTCTGGACGCGCGAGGACGACATCCGCGGCGGCTGGTATCGGCCGCTGTGGGTCAACGGCGTCGAGGTCGCGCTCGAGGGCGGCAAGATCGCTGGCTGGCGCCATCGCGTCGTCGGCCAGTCGATCGCCAAGGGCACCGCGTTCGAGCCGATGATGGTGCAGAACGGCGTCGACGGCACGTCCGTCGAGGGCGCCGCCGACATGCCGCACGGCGTGCCCAACCTGCGCGTCGAACTGCACAGCCCGGAGCTGCCCGTGCCGGTGCAGTGGTGGCGATCGGTCGGGCACAGCAACACGGCGTTCGCCAAGGAGAGCATGCTCGACGAGGCCGCCGAGGCGCTCGGGCGAGACCCCTACGAGTTGCGCCGCGAACTGCTGACCGGACACTCGCGCCTGCTGCGCGTGCTCGACGTCGCGGCCGAGAAGGCCGGCTGGAACGGCGCCAAGGTCCGCGACGGCGTCGGCCGCGGCATCTCCGTGCACGAGTCGTTCGAGGGCTTCGCCGCGCACGTGATCGAGGCGTCGATCGAGAACGGCCGCCCGAAGATCCACCGCATCGTCTGCGCGATCGACTGCGGCCTCGTCGTCAACCCCGACCAGGTCGAGTCCCAGATGCAGGGCGCCGCCATCTTCGGACTGTCCGCCGTGATCGATGCCGAGGTGTCGTTCAAGAACGGCCGCGTCGTGCAGAGCAACTTCCACGACTTCCCGGTCATGCGCATGCACGAAGCCCCACCCATCGAGGTCCACATCGTGAAGAGCGGTGAGAAGATGGGCGGCATCGGCGAGGTCGGCGTGCCCGGCGTCGCGTCGGCGCTCTGCAGTGCGCTGCGCGCCGCGGGCGGCCCACGCATCCGCCGCCTGCCGATCGCCGGCCAGCTCGCGTAGGCCGCGGTCAGACGACCGCGGACCGGCGCGACGGCGGCGCCGGTCCGCTCCAGGTCGCGATCTTCAGCGGTGGTCCCCGTCGTGCTCCGCATGGTCCCCATCACCGGCGCTGCCAGCGACGATCGCACGGCAGTGTGCGAGCGCATCGGTGAGGTACTCGCGGGCCGCACGCTCTTGCGCGTCGCGGCGATGCAGCGCTTCGCCGGTCAGGATCGCCGACACGAAGTGGGAGCGCGTCCACTCGCCGATCTCCAGCTGCGGGAGCGCGACACCGTCCGCGGGCTGCGGATAGGGCGAACAGTAGAAGTAGGGCTGGTCGAAGTGGTCGTCGCCCGGAGAGAGGCCAACCCCGATCGATCGGTCGCCGGCATCGGACAACGGAACGAGCGCGCCGAGGTCGAAGTGGTGCGGCCAGACGCGGGCCTCGCCGAGCCGGCGCTCGTCCTGCCGCTGCGCTGCCATCAGCTCGGCCGCGTTGGCGAACCAACGGCGCAGTTCCCGGAGCTCGTCCGCAGGCGGCTTCTCGAACGTGCCGCCGGTCATCAGAGGGCTCGCGGGAAAGTCCGGGTACTGGCGCCGCGACAGGTCACCGGGTGAGGCCTGGATGCCGACCGAGGGCAGCCGCGCTGTGATGCTGAGCAGCAGCTCGTCGATCGACTTGCCGGCCAGCGGGATCGGGTCGATCGCGGCCGAACCGGACCGCAGCTCGAACTGGAAGGGCTCGATGTCGAGATGCAGTTCGACGCCGCCGCCGAGATCGCGCGTCTTGAGCGAGCCGTGATTGTCGTCGTAGCCGAGGTTGGAATGGCTGTCGTCGGGTCGATGCGGCAGCAGGCTGTGCGCGGTCGAACCGAGCACGTACGCCCCGTAGTGCAGCTGCAGCCGGGCGGACCCGAGCGCCCGCGGCGCGACGCTGCCTGTCGATTGCCAGCTCATGACATCGAACGATCACCGGAACGCGCGGGAATGCCAGCCCCGACCCGCCGGCCGGCGCGCATTCCGCCCGCCCCATCCCGAATCACGGCCTGAATCACGTCCCCGATCACGTCCACTCCAGGAACGTGGCGGCCACCGCCCGATGCAGTCGATCGGAGTCGCCGGCTCCGCTGCAACGCCGCAACGCCTCGATGAGCTTGGCGCCGTGCACCGACGGCCGTTGTGCGATGCCGCGCACGAGTTCGGGCCAGGGCGGCATTTCGCGGCGCTGACCGAGCCCCGGATCGAACGGCGCGCCGAACGCCCCCCAGAGCGCCGTCACTCCACGCTCGGTGCACTCCGCGAGCCGGTCTGCGCCGGACCCGTCGAGCTCGGGCAACAGCAGCTCGGCGCAGGCGGCCGCGGTCACGCCGTGCAGCAGCCAGATCCGCTGACGCTGCTGCACGAGCATCTCGAGGAAACCGGCGGCCGCGGTGTGCACGACGGTTCGCAAGCGCGCCGACGGATGCGCGAGAGCGGGGTCCACCAGCACCTCGGCCAACTCGTTCGCTTCGCCAGGCGCAGTGGCGCTCGCCCACCGGACCATGTGCGTGGTCGCCTCGCCGAACGGGACGTCGGCATCGGCCGCCAGGTCGGCGTGGTCGAGCCCCGCGAGTTCGTCCGCCGCATCCAGATAGGACCGCCGCCCCGCGAACGCGTTCGCGTCACCGGGCAACTCACGATACCGCGCGGCCCAGTAGGCCAGCGCAGCCGCGAGCTCGGCCCGCCGCGCAGCGTTGTCGCGCTGCCGCAGCGCCCGCGCGACGTGCGCCGTGCGGATCAGTCCGTGGTAGAGCGCGCCGGCGAGCCCGGGCGCGAGCTGCGGCACCCACGACTGCAGGACCGAACGCCACGACGAACGCGCGAGCTCGACCGCAAACAACTCGCGCCATGCTCCCAGGCTCGCGTAGTCGCCGAGCCGACGTTCGGCGCTGGCGATCTCACCCGCGTAGCGACGCGCCCCCGCGGCCCAGTCGGCCGGCACGGGCCGATCGATCCCGAGCGCGAGCCAGGCTTCCGCCGCCATCGGGTAGTGGTTGGCCCCGCCGCCCTTCTCCGGCAGCGCCGCCGCATTGGCGGCGAGGATGCCATCGAGCTCGTCCTGCCGCTGCCGGTCGGCGGCCACGTCGCGACCGAGGCCCGCCTCCGATCCATCGGCAACACACGCGGCCAGCCCGCAGCTACCGGTGACGAGGAATCCGCGACGGTCCAGCATGGTCGTGGGAGATACGAACGCGAATTCCGGCGGTTCCCCGTGCTGATCCCCAACGGCCACACAACCGTCGATCGGCGTCAGTCCGTGGGACGCCGATAGGCGCCGCGGATCAACTCCCGCAGCCGCTCTGGCGCCATCGCCGTCGTCTTGCAGACGAACCCCGTCTTGTGCGCGAAGTGCACGTCGGGCTCGTTCTCGACCTGCGAGAAGTCGAGCCGCGGGTCGTCCTCGTAGCGGCTGATGCCGTAGCCGGCACCGCGGCGATCCGGATACACGGTCGCGGCCACGATCTCTTCGAGTCCGGCAGCGCGCACGTAGCGGGCGACGCTGGCGGACGGGTCCGCGAGCATCGCGTCGCTGCGGGGCACGAAAACGACCTCGAGCACGTCGTCGTCGCCGGCCGCAATGGTCCAGCGCTCACTCGCAGCCGCCACCGCGTCGATGCCAGACCGCACGCCGCGCAGGAACTCGAGCAGGTCCTCGCCCACGAGGCGCAAGAACTCGTAGAGCGTCTCGCCCGGCTGGTGCACCGGTTGCGCCGCAAACCGCCGCAGCAACGTCGCGTCGATCGGCGACCCGAGCCGGGACACGACGCGGCGCGGCACACCGAGCCACTCGGCCGTGCGGTTGGGCCCGCGCGAATCGAACCACTCCGCGGGCTCGAGCCAGTCGCAGAACCGCAGCGCGTCCTCGTAGACGCCGAGCGCGTCGAGCACGAGGCTCAGCGCACACGTCGGCGGATGCTCGCGCGGGAAGTGGTGGTGGTCGTAGTTGTGCAGCGCCGGGTCGTGCGACCCGCCGATGTCGACGGTGGCGACGGTCGGGCTCGCGAGCTCTTCAGCGGTCGGATCCCGCCGCTCGACGGGGCAACCATGCGCGGCGACGAGCACGCAACACGCCAGCAGGTCGTCCTTGTGGGCCCCGCCCGGGTGCGTGACGATTCGATCCAATTCGTTCCTCTGCATGCTCGACATCTGGCCGCGACGGTAGGTGAACGCGCGACCGTGTCGAGCGCGAGCCTCACCGCCAACCTCGAAACAGTCTGCCGCTTCGCGGGCAACCTTGCTCAGAAGAGCGGTTCGTCAGCGTCGGCGAAGCGGTCGACGGCGACCCCGGTGCGTTGCAGCAACGACAGCCAGAGCCGGCACAGCGGCGTGTCATTCGGCGACTGGATCCGGCCGATCGGGTAGCCGCCGCCCGCGACGACGATCGGGAGGTCGTGCGGTGAGTGGCGATTGCCGTCGCTCATCGCGGCAGCCAGCACGATCGAGGAGTGATCGAGCAGCGCGTCGCCGGCCTCGCCCTCGGGGATCGCGGCCAGCCGATCCAGCAGCCCGCCGAACCGTTCGACGTGCCAGCGGTTGATCCGTCGATACGGCTCCTGCTTGCTCTTCTTGCCCTGGTGGTGCGAATACTCGTGGAAGTTGCCGCCGCACCCCTCGAGCCAACCGAAGCGCCGGCCCGACACCTCGTTGGCCATGAGGAACGTGACGATCCGCGTCGCGTCGCTGCGGAACGCGAGCGCGATGAGGTCGAACATGAGCTCGACGTGGGTCGGGTAGTCGGCCGGGCGAGCCCCTGCCGTGCGCACGGACTCGGGTACGCTCGCCGGATCCAGCGCATCGACATCGGCGATCGTGGCCGCGGCTTCGATGCGGCGCTCGACCGCCCGCACCGCGTCTTCGTACTCCTCGAGCTTGCGACGGTCGCTCTGCGACAGCCGCTGCGCCAGCCGCTTGCTGTCGCGGCGGATCGCATCCAGCACGCTGTCGCGCGCCTCGTCCGCCGCGAGCCGGCGGCTGCGGAAGAGGCGATCGAACGCCTGCCGCGGCACGATCTCCTTGAGCACGGGTCGATCGGGCGCGCTCCACGCAATGTGGCCGCCGTAGACGGTCGAGTAGCCCATGTCCTCGACCGGGTAGATCGGATCGCACCCGAGCTCCATCGACGGTAGCAGCGTGCGGCCGCCGATCTGACGCGCGGCGAGCTGATCGCAGGAGACGCCGTTCTGCAGATCGCGCCCGCCCGTGCGCCGGATCTTCGCGCCCGTGAGGAGTGGCGCGACCTTGGCGTAGTGGCCGTCCCCGGTGAAGCTGCCGCGATTCGCGAGGCCGGTGAACACGCCGATGCGCTCGGCGTGCGACAGCAGCGGCGCGAGCGTGAAGGACGGCATCCACGCCGGCGCGTCGGGGCCAGCCGCACCCGCGTCGCCGTCGGAACGCCGCGCGGGATGCCACGCGGACGGCAGCATGCCGTTGGGCGTGACGACGATGCACAACCGCCGCGGGGGTTCGCGCCACGGCTGCGGCAGCCGCGCGGCGATGGTCTCGAGCCATGGCAACGCAAACGTCACCCCGGCGGCGCGCAGGAACGTTCGGCGGCCAAGCGTTCGAATCGTCATGGCTCTTCGTGGTCTCCGTCAGTCGGGGTCGCGCATGAGGAACAACGGTGACGTGACGATGGCCGTGAGCAGCGCGGAGAACCGGTCCTCGCCCGCGCGCGTAGCGGCGACGATCCGGCCGAGCTCGGGCTCGTCCGCCAGCATCATGTCACGACCGACACCGTGGACGAGCAGCTTCTTCGCGAACGTCCGGATGAAGTCGTCGCCGCGCGCAAGGAGCGCGGTCTTGAGCGCGACAGGTCCGTCGATGATCGTGCCGTCGGGCAACTCGGCAACGGCGTCGACCGGCTTGCCGTGCACTTCGTCGCGCCAGCGCCCGAGCGGATCGAAGTGCTCGAGCGCGAAACCGAGCGCGTCCATCTCCGCGTGACAACCGGCGCAGCGCCGCTCGCGTCGGTGATGCTCGAGCTGCTCGCGCAGCGTGCGCCCCTGATCGTTCTTGTCGTCCTTGGGCAGGACTCCGGCGTCCGCCGGCGGTGGCGGCGGCGGCGCATCCAGCAGCCGTGTGAGGATCCACTCGCCGCGCTTCACCGGGCTCGTGCGCAACGCGTACGACGTCGTCATCAGCATCGCGCCCGCGCCGAGGATGCCGCCGCGGCGCGGGTTCGCGGTCGGGAGTCGGTGCCACCCGCCCCCGTTCTCCGCGAGCTCGACGCCGTAGTGCTTCGCGAGCGTCTCGTTGACGAACACGTAATCGGCGTTCAACAGCTCGAGCACGCTGCGATCGGCGCTGACGACGAACGCGAACATCCGGACGGCTTCTTCGTAGAGCGCGGGCCGCAGCTTGTTGTTCCAGATCGCGGGAAAGCGCCGGAAGTCCGCGGTATGCGTGAGCACGTCACGCAGCCCGAACCACTGCGCCGCGAAGTCCTCGGCAAAGCCACGATCGTTCGAACGCGCGAGCCGCAGCGCCGCGGCCTCGAGGACCTCGGGCTCGAGCAAGGAACCGTCATCTGCCAACGCGCGCAGCTCCGCATCGGGCGGGCCGGCCGTGAGCATGAACGCCAGGCGCGCGGCGACCTCGTGCGCGGTCAACAACTGCGGGGCGTCGACCTGCCCGGTCTCCGCTCGAAACAGGAAGCTCGGCGACGCGAGGATCGCCCGCAGCAGAGCGTGCCGCGCCTGCGGCTCGTCGAGCCCTCGCGCCAACATCGCCGCGTGGTCGGCGACGAGGCCGGCAACCTCGTCCGCAGCAACGGGGCGGCGGTACGCCCGGGCGAGCAACGAACGCAGCGCAGCAGCCAGCTCGACGCCGTCACGGAACACCCGCGCCGTCGCCGCCGTATCGCCGAGCACGCCGGTCGCCACGTCGTTCGCGGCGTCCAGGTATTTCTCGAACATCAACGGCGAGACGTTCTGCACGTCGCCGACGCCCTCGAACCCGTGCGCGGTCGCGTCGTCGGGCAGCAGGTCGCGCGCGCGCCACGGCAGGCCGAAGAGCGCGACCACGCTGCGTTCGTACTGCCGACGCGTGAGGCGACGCATCGTGGCGATCCGCGCGCCGGGGCGCCGCGGCGCGAGACGAGCGAACTCGGCGATGAGTGCGCGCCGCTCATCTGCCGTCGGCAGTTCGTCGGCATCGGGCGGCGGCATCGTGCGACCACGCACCCGGCGCACGACGAGATCGAGCTTCTCGACGAACGGACCTGCAGCCACCGCATCATGCTGCGGGCCGAAGAACGTCGTGACGTCCAGGTCGCGATCCGCGTCGGGCCCGGCATGGCACTCGGCACAGAAGCGTTCGACGAGGGCCGGCACCGCGGGCCGCTCGGGAGCACCGGCGCCCTGGGCCATCGCCGCCGCGATCGGCAACGTGCCGACGGCGAACGTGAGCAGCAGAGAGCGGCACGACATGGCCGCCGCAGTCTATGCGACAACGGCGCCGGGTCGTCGTTTCCCGTGCTCGCGCGTCAGCGAATCCCGCCCGCGTAGTGGATGTCCTCGAACCCGGCCGCGTAGAGCCGGTCCGTCACCGCGGTGACATCGGCGTAACAAGAACCCGCGAGCGGCTCGACGAGCGCATCGAGCAGCACGAGCTCCCCGGTATCGGGATCCGGCACGCGGGCGCTCGGCGATGCCGCGACCCGTTGCAGTTCGGCCGACAGCGCGTCGAGGCTGTGCACGGGCCTGGGCCCGACGCGCCAACGCACCTGCCGTCCGGTCAGCCGGTAGCGCCCACCGTCCGGCTCGGGAACGGGCGTGCCGCGATCCACTGGCTCGATCCGCACGACGAGCTGGTCGACCAGATGAACGAGGGCGTGCGAGCCGCCCCGGTCCTTCGGCAAGAACGCGGGCAGCTTCGCCTCGAGCACCCGGAAGTCGATGCAGAGGAAGAAGATGATCATGAGGAACACGACGTCGATCATCGGCGTCATGTCGGGCTTCTCCGCGGTGTCGCGCGGATCGGCGGGCTGGCTCGGGCGGGGCTGGGACATCGGGACCTCCGCGCGAGAGAACGGGCGCCTCGTCGTCCCGGTTCAAACGAGCCCAATCTCCGCACGAGCCCGATTCAGTCGAGCCGGTTCAATCGAGCCGCGTCTCGACCTTGATCTCGTTCTCGAGCGTCTTGTGCACGGGGCAGCGGTCCGCGATCTCGAGCAGGCGCTGACGCTGCGCATCGTCTAGGTCACCCTCGATCGTGAGGACGCGGCGAATCCGGTCGATCTTGCCCGTGGTCTTCTCGCAGTCCTCGCAATCCTCCGCGTGGATCCGATCGTGCTCCAGCTCGACCGTGACGGACTCGAGCGGCAGCTGCTTGTGCCGCGCATACATCCCGAGCGTCATCGACGTGCAGGTCCCGAGCGCAGCGAGCAGGAGGTCGTAGGGCGTCGGTCCAAGGTCGTCGCCGCCGACCTTCTTCGGTTCGTCCGCGAGCCAGTCGTGCGGGCCGGCCGTGACCTGCTGCAAGAACGAGTCGCCGCGGCCCGTGACGCGCACCGCGCCGCCCTCGGTGTCCGGGTGGTCGATCGGCGGCAGGTAGCGGCCGGCCCAGGCGCTGATCACGTCCGCGACGTAGCTCGAGTCCGCGCGTCGCGTCAGCAGATGATCGGCGTCGTCGAGCGACACGAAACTCTTCGGGTGCTCGAGCTGCGCGTAGATTCGACGCGCCTGATCGACACCGACGATGTCGTCCTGCGGACTGTGCAGGATCAGGGTGGCCTTGCCGAGCTTTGCCAGGCTCCCGCGCACTTCCTGCTGCTCGAGGTCGTCGAGGAACTGCTTCTGGATCCGGAACGGCCGCCCCGCGAGCGCGACCTCGGCCTCGCCCTCGCGTTTGATCGTTTCGATGTCGTCCGTGAGCAGGTGCGTGACGTGTTCCGGATGACTCGGTGCTCCGATCGTCACGACGGCCTCGACGTCGGGCAGGCGCCCCGCCGCGGCGAGCACGGCAGCTCCCCCGAGACTGTGACCGACGAGCAGCTTCGGGGTCGCGTGCCGCTTGCCGAGCCAATTCGCGGCCGCCACGAGGTCGTCGACGTTGGACGAGAAGTTCTCGTTCGCGAAGTCGCCGCCGCTGTTGCCGAGGCCGGTGAAGTCGAACCGCAGGACGCCGAACCCCTTGCTGGCGAGCGCGCGCGTGATGCGCGTCGCCGCGGCGATGTCCTTGCCGCACGTGAAGCAGTGGGCGAACAACGCGAACGCGCGCGGCGCGGTCGGCGGCAGCTCGAGGCGGCCGGCGAGCGTGGCGCCGCGGCGGTTGTCGAACTCGACTTTCTCGGAGCGACTCATGGTCGCGAATCTACGCCGCCCGCCGGTGAACGTTCCAGCACCCGCGAGCTCGAAGTAGCGCCCCGGAGCGGGGCCGGGCATACTGGCGATGGAGGAAGAACCATGGCCAAGCTCGAACTGCAGCGCTGGCAGACCGTCGCCGACGCGCTCACCACCCACCGGCTCAAGAAGCACGGCCTGCCGACGCGTCGCAGCGGCAGCGTGCTGATCGGCACGTTCAACATCCGCAAGCTCGGCAAGGGCGACGATCGCACGAGCGATCGGGGGTCGGGCCGCGCGCCGGGCGCCTGGCGGCTGCTCGCGCGCGCCTGTGCGCCGTTCGACCTGCTCGCGATCCAGGAGGTGCAGGACGACCTCGACGGGCTGTTGCGACTGCAGCGCGACCTCCGCGCGAATCACCGCCGCAAGCTCAGCCTGCTCATCAGCGACATCGCCGGCAGTCGGCCGGGTGGTGTCGGGAGCACGGAGCGCATGGCGTTCCTCTACGACCCGCGGCGCATCGCGCACACGGAGCTGTCGTCCGAGATCACTGCCGACCGCTCGCAGGTCGCCGACACGCTCTATCGCCGGCGGGCCGAGATCGGCACCTCGACCGCGGCCTACGCGGCGTTGGTCGAGCAGTGGGAGCGCGACTGCGAGGCCGCGGACGCCGCGGGCCGCGACCGGCCCGCCAAACCGTGGTTCACGTTGCCGACGTTCCTCACGTTCATCCGCGCGCCGCACGTCGCTTCGTTCCGCGTGCGGCCGCGCGGCAACGCGGAACCCCTCGACCTGCTCGCCGTCAACGCCCACCTGCTCTACGGCAAGGACGAGAACGAACGGCTGTGGGAGTTCCTCGAGCTCGTGGAGTGGCTCGCCAACCGGGCCAAGTACCCCGAGAAGCTCTACGCCCCCAACCTCTTCCTGCTCGGCGACTGCAACCTCGAGACCGAGAATCTGCGGGAGGCCGTGGCCGAGGAGAACCCGCCGCTCGAAGCCACGGCGTCGGCGCGCGACTTCCTCGAGTGGAAGATCAAGCGGTTCAACTCCGAGCGTCTCACGTCGCGCAGCAGCGCGGACGCCAACTTCCCGTTGCTCGACGACCATCCGCGACAGGGACCGCTGCGCACCAACGCGAGGCAGAACGAGGCCTATGACCAGATCGGGTTGTTCTGCCGCGACCCGCGGCTGCCGCGGCACGATGCGAACGAGAACGTGACCGGCACGGGCACGACGTACGACTACGGCGTCTTCCGCTTCACGGACCTGCTCGCCGACCTCCTCGAACCCGATGCCTGGGCGCAGGCCGTGCGGGATCAGGGCGACACGCCGGGATCGCCGTTCGATCGACTGCCGAAGAGCGTGCGGGACGACGTGATGGACTGGGTCGAATGGGACGTCAGCGACCACCTGCCTGCGTGGATCCGGCTGCCGCAGCCGGAGTGAGCGAAGGGCCTATCCCTCGACCGTCCGCATGTAGAAGTTGCGGTCGAGCTTGAAGGCCGCCAGCTTCGCCTCGAGCGGGACCTGCAGCTTCTTCGTGCCGACCGTCACGCGCCGTTCCAGCCCGTTGATCCGCACGTCGACGGGCACTTCGAAGCCGTCCACGACGTTCTCGAACCAGAGGCTAAGCGTCTTGCCGTCCGCACTTGCTGCGTAGTGCAGTGCGGGGATCTTCGTCGTGCGCAGGTACTGATCGAACACCTTGCCGAAGTCGAACCCGCATTGCTCGCTCACGAACGCCTCGAACTCCGCGGTCGTCACGGTCCGGTGCCAGAAGTGCTCGTTGACCGCGCGCAGCATCGCCCGCCACTTGTCGTCGTCGTCGAGCATGTGCCGCATCGTGTGCAGCATGTTGCCGCCCTTGTAGTACATGTCGCCCGAGCCGGACTTGTTGACGCCGTAGGTGCCGATGATCGGCGTGTCGTTCTGAATCAGCGCGCGGCAGCCGATCACGTAGTCCTGCGCCTCCTTCGCGGTGAAGTGGTACTCGACGAAGAGGTTCTCCGCGTAGTTCGCGAAGCTCTCGTGGATCCACATGTCGGCCGCGTCCTGCATCGACACGTTGTTGCCCCACCACTCGTGGGCCGATTCGTGCACGACGATGAAGTCGAATTTCATGCCGACGCCGGTGCGGCTGAGGTCGCGCCCGAGATAGCCGTTCTGGTAGCCGTTACCGTAGGTCACCGAACTCTGGTGCTCCATACCGAGGTAGGGCACGACGACGATCTTGTAGCTGTCCTCGTAGAACGGGTACTTGCCGAACCAGTGCTCGAACGCGGCGAGCGTGCGCGGCACCTCGGCGAACTGCTTCTTGGCCTGCTCCTGCTCGTGCGCGAGCATCCAGTACTGCACGTCGAGCTCGCCACCCTCGCCCTGGTACGTCGATTCGGCGCTCACGTAGTTGCCGATGTTGACGTTGACCCCGTAGTTGTTGATCGGGTTCGTCACCGTCCAGTGGAACGTGTGCGTCCCGGCCTCGGTGTTCGCGACATCGGCCGTCAGACGGCCGTTGGACACCGCGACGAGGCCCTCGGGCACCGTGACGATGATGTCCATGCCTTGATCCGGTTCGTCCGCGCCGTGGTCCTTGTTGGGCCACCAGATGCTCGCACCGATGCCCTGGCACGTCGTCGCGATGAAGTGCTTGCCCCGATCGTCCTTGCGCCACGAGAAGCCGCCGCTCCACGGCGGTCGCGTGCTCTGCCGCGGCCGACCCTCGTAGTGCACGCGGACCGTGGTCTCGCGACCGGCCGGAACGGCCTCGGGGAAGTCGACCCAGTAGACCTTGCCCTCGCGCTCGAACTCGAGCTCACGTTCGCCGTGCATCACCTTGGTGACCGCGAGCGGTGGTTGCAGGTCGACCTGCATGCGCTTGCCGGCTTTCAGAGCCTTGAACCGGATCGTGTTGTGCCCCGCGATGCTCTTCTTCTCGGGGAAGACCTCGAGGGCCAGCGCATAGTGCTGCACGTCCCACCAGGCGCGCTCCGGCGAGATCGAACCGCGCAGCCAGTCCTGACGCGAGAAGCCGTCGGGGATCGGGTCGTTCTGCGCGACGATCGGGCCGAGGGTCGCGAGGAGAACGGCGAGGCGCAGCGATGCACGGGTCGGGTCGAACATGGCGCGCCGAGCATAGGGCTCGGGACAGAGAACCCGCCATTCCCGCCTGCTGCTCGAGGGCTCCCGTGGTGCTGCATGGTGGGTCCTTGGAATCGGGATTCACCGGTGCGACCGAATCGACGATTTGGGAACAGCTTTCCGATGGCATGGCCGATACGGAGGATCCCCAACGATGGAGATCCCGATGACCAAGACCACGTGGCTCGCCCTCGCGATGGGCGCGCTTTCCCCCGCCCTCGCCGCCCAGGACCCGGATCTGTTCCAGTACGAGATCCTGTCCGGATGGCGCTCCACGACCACCGACACGAACCCCGACATCGACGTCAACACGCTGTTCGTCGAAGGGCGCTACTTCTTCGACGCCGTCAGCGTCGGCGCCCACCCGCGCACGGAGGCGGCGTTCCTCGAACGGGCGATGTACGTCGCGGCCGACATCGACTACACGCGGTTCGAGATCGGCGGTTTCGACGCGGACGGGCCGACCGTCGGCGCCGAGTTCCGCTACGCGAAGCCGGACGAGCAGATCGCGGCGACCGCGGGCTTCGAGTACGGCTCGCTCAGCGGCGACGGCGGCGTCGACGTCGACCAGTGGCTGATCCACGGCGATCTCGGCTACTGGCTCGAGGACGACATGATCATCGGCGGCCGGTTCTCGCGCGAGGAGACCGAAGCCGGTGGCCTGCTCAACATCACGGAGACCGTGTTCGGCGCGTTCGGCAAGGTGGTTCGCGACATCGGTGACAATCGCGCGATCAACGTCGAGGCGCACGCGCAGTTCGTGCACGTCGACCCGGGCAGCACCGACGACGTCAACTTCGAGATCGGCGCCGAGGGCGACTTCTACTTCACGCCCGAATACAGCGGCGGCGCGATACTGAACCTCTCGCTCGGCGGCGCCGACCTGCGCGCCGGCGTCACGGTCGGCGTCCGCGGCGCGGCCTGGGTGACACCGACGATCGCGGTGAACGCCGAGCTCACGCACTTCGAAGCGTCCGACAGCAACGGCGCCGACGAGGACATGTTCTCGGTGTTCGGCACGTTCCGCTTCTAGGAGCCCCGCAGCAGGTGGCGCAGCGCGCCTTCGAGTTCTTCGAACTCGAAGGCGAAGCCGTCCTCGGCGAGGCGGCGCGAGACGCAGTAGCGCCCGTAGAGCGCGAGTTCGGGGTCGGTGCGCAGCAGCAGCGGCGCCACGATGCGCACGGCGAACGCCGGTGCGGGCAGGCCGAACGGGCGGCCGAGCGCGCACCGCAGGCTGCGCATGAAGTCGCGATTGCTGACGGGACGCGGCGCGGTCGCGAGGTAGGCGCCGCGCATCGTCGGATCGAGCAGGGCACGTTCGAACAGACGATTCATGTCACGTTCGTGGATCCAGCTCATCCCCTGGCGCCCGTGCCCGATCGTGCCGCCGAGTCCCCAGCGCGCGAGCCGTGCCAACGTCGGCAGCGCGCCACCGGTGCCGCCGAGCACGAAGCTCGTGCGCAGAACGACCGTGCGCAGGCCGGATGGCGCGGCTGCCGCGAGCGCCGCCTCCCAGGCGCGACCGACGATCGGTGCGAGCCCGAAGCCGAACGCCGAGTCCTCGTCGCACTTGACGGTCGGCGGGTCGCCGTAGATGTGCGCCGTGCTCATCTGCACCCAGACCGGCGGCGGCTTCTCGACGCTCTGCAGCGCTGCGCCGACCGCGTGGGTCGACTCGACGCGCGATCGCAGGATCTCGTCGCAGTGATCCGGCGTCTTGATGCAGTCGACGGTCCGGCCAGCGAGGTTGACCACGCCGGCAGCACCGTCGAGGCATTCGCGCCAATCACCAACGGTGCGCGCGTCCCACTCGAGCCAGCGCCACGGGCCGGCCGGCGCGGGACTGCGCGACAGGATCACGACGTCCGATCCCGCCTCGGCGAGATGCCGAGCGAGATTGCAGCCCAGAAAGCCACTGCCACCTGCGATCACGAACCGCCGCCCATCGAGTTCGGCTGTCATGCCGACAAGGCTAAGACCTTCGGGAACGCCGCAGGTACGAGTCCGCATCGAAGCGACCGATGCGGGCTGCGTCGACGACACCTCAGCGAGGTCGGATGAAATTCGCGCGCCATCGTCAGCCGGGGAACGGCTCCGGCAGCGCAACTCACATCACGCGAGCAGCGCGCTGCGCAGAGCCACCAGCAGCGCGGCGAGCGCGTGTTCCGGCATCCCGCGCTGGATGACGACGACCTCGGCGCCGCGAACGTCGGACGCACTCTCGACGCGTTGCGCGGCCGACACGCTCCGCCCGGCGGACTGCACGACGAAGAGGCCGCCCGTGTTCGCACAGCGAACGAGCGCCTTGATGCGCAACAACCGCTCACCGTCGACCTGCGTGACGAGGCGCAACCACAGCTGCAGCGCGTCGAGATCCACCGGCCGGTGCGACTCGACGAGGTGGGTAGAGAAGTCTCGATGGTGGTGTTCCGCGCCATGGTGCAGCCACGCGACG
This sequence comes from Planctomycetota bacterium, assembly GCA_965228735.1. GTDB lineage: Bacteria > Planctomycetota > UBA1135 > UBA1135 > UBA2386 > JAGQRA01. The sequence goes on along the minus strand of OZ245838.1, from coordinate 5,333,051 downwards.
TCGTCACCGGTCCGATGGAACCGACGGGGACCGAAGAGCCACTCGGCGTCCACGTCGCCGCGGTCGGCGCGCCGGACCTCGCGTCCCGGCGCGCGCTCGGCCAGCCACGACAGCAGCGCGTCGCCACGTTCGCCGGCGAGGTCCACCTTCGTCAGGACGATCCGATCCGCGAAGTCGAGCTGCCGGCGAAACTCCGCATGTTCTTCGAACAGCGACTCCGCACGCAGGCAGTCGACGACCGTGACGACGCCATCGCAACGCAGCAGCCGACGGAGCCGGCGATCGGTCGTCAACGCCGCGAGGATCGGCGCCGGGTCCGCGAGCCCCGTGGTCTCCAAGACGATCCGATCCGGCTGCTGCGCGGCGAGCCGGACGACGGCGCCGTAGAGATCGTCGCGCAGTACGCAGCACACGCAGCCGCCGGGCAGGGCCATGACGCCCTCATCGACCTCCTCGAGCAACTGCTGGTCGACCGGCAACTCGCCCACCTCGTTGACGAGCACGCCGATTCTCGCCCCCCGCCCGGCCGCGGTGCGAGTGAGCAGAGCGCGCAACAGCTCGGTCTTGCCGCTGCCCAGGAATCCCGTCAGGACATGCAGCGCCAACGCGCCATGGGACTGACCCAGGGCAGGCTGTAGCGTCTCGGCATGGGCTCGCGCTTTCTGATCGACGTCCACGTTCACCTCAACAACTACCACGAATCGACCCGACGTCCGACCGCCGACAACGTGCGCGACCTGTTCGCGAAGATGAACGAGCTCGCCATCGACCACGCGGTCGTCATCACGTCCTACAAGGTCGACATGGATCGACCGAGCGCCGAAGAGGTGCTCGCGCTGCTCGCGGCCGATCCGCGCATCACCGTCGTGGAAGGCCTGCGCTGGCGCGGCGACGAACGATCCGACCTGTTCTCGCTCGAGGAACGCATCCGGGACGGCCAGATCCAGGGCATCAAGCTCTACCCCGGCTACGACCACTACCCGATCAACGATCCGTCCCTCGAAACCGTGTTCCGGATCGCCGCGAAACACCACGTGCCGGTGATGATCCACACGGGGGACACCTACAGCAAGACCGCCAAGGTCAGGATGGCGCACCCGTTGTTGGTCGACGACATCGCCGTCGACTACCCCGACAACCGCTTCGTGATGTGCCACCTCGGCAACCCCTGGTTCCAGGACGCAGCCGAGGTGCTCTACAAGAACGACAACGTCTACGCCGACATCTCGGGGCTGACGCTCGGCGACTTCACGTACGAATTCGAGCGCTACGTCGCGATGCGGCTCAAGGACATGATCACCTACATGGGCGACCCGGGCAGTCAGCTCATGTACGGGAGCGATTGGCCGCTCGTCAACATGCGACCCTATCTGAAGCTGCTGAGCGAGCTCGAGCTGAACGACGAGCAGTTCGAGAACGTCAGTTGGCGAACTGCCTCACGGCTGTTCAGGATCAGCGAAGATCGCCTGGTGGCAGCCCAGTCGGCGCGCAACCGATCGTCGAGCTGACCAGCGGCGCTCGACCGAACGGCCCACGCGATGTCAGCGGTCGATCCCGACCTGCGCGAGCATCCACGCCACCTCGAACGCGCGATCGCGCCACCGGTCGTAGCGCCCGGACGCGCCGCCGTGACCCGCCGCCTCGAGCTTGCACTTGAGCAGCAGCTCGCTCCTGTCCTGGCACTCCGCCTTCAGCGTCCGCAGGCGGGCCACGTATTTCGCGGGCTCCCAATACATCACCTGCGAGTCGTTGAAGCTCGTCGTCACGAGGGTCGCGGGATACGCCTTGGCCTCGAGGTTCTCGTACGGGCTGTACGACATCATGTAGTCGAACGCTGACTTCTCGTTGGGGTTGCCCCACTCGAGATACTCGCCAACGGTGAGCGGCAGCGTCGCGTCCATCATCGTGTTCATCACGTCGACGAACGGCACCGCGCTGTGGATCCCGCGCCACAGATCGGGCCGCATGTTGGCGACCGCTCCCATGAGCAGACCGCCCGCGCTGCCGCCCTCCGCGAGCACCTTGTCCTTCCCGGCCCAACCGGTGGCGATCATGTGCTCGGCGACGTCGATGAAGTCGGTGAACGTGTTCTGCTTGTCCATCAGCATCCCGGCGCGCCGCCATGCCTCACCGAGCGTGCTGCTGCCGCGGATGTGCGCGATCGCGAACACGACGCCGCGATCGAGCAGGCTCACGCGATCGCTGTTGAACCCCGGCGGCACCGAGATGCCGTACGAGCCGTAGCCGTAGAGCCACAGCGGCGCGCTGCCGTTCTTCTCGAGCCCGCGGCGATACACCACCGACACGGGCACTTCGGCGCCATCGCGGGCCTTGGCCCACACCCGTTCGGTCACGTAGTCGCCCGGGTCGTAGTCGTGCACCTCGCGCTGCTTCTTCAGCTCACGCGCGAGCGTCCGCAGGTCGTAGTCGTAGACGCAAGGCGGGGTGACCATCGACTGATACGCGATGCGGTACGTCGTCGACGTGTACTCGGGCGTGCCACCGCTGTCGGCCGCGTAGACGGCCTCGGGGAACTCGATGGTGCGCCACTCGTCGCTGCCGAAGTCGAGAATGCGGAAGCGGTTGAGCCCGAGTTCGCGTTCGACGACCACGGCGAAGTCGGCAAACGTCTCGAAGCTCGTCACGAGCACGTCATCGCGATGCTCGACGACGTCCTGCCACCGCTCCGGACGCACGTCGTCGACCGGCCCGCGCACGATCCGCCAGTTGAGCGCGTCCTTGTCCGTGCGCAGGAAGAATGCGCCGTCGCGATGCCCGACGACGTGATAGCGGTGGCCCTTCTCCCGCGGCAGCAGGACGTCGAACGCGCCGCCCGGGTCGCTCGCGGCGAGGCAGCGACACTCGTACGTGTCGGTGCTGAACGCGGCGAGCACGAGATACGCGCCGTCCTTCGTCCGACCGATCCCGATCCGGAAGAGCTCGTCCGCCTCCTCGTAGAGCAGCTCGGGTTCGCCGTCGAGGGTCCGCCGGAACAGCTTGTTGCTGCGCTTGGTGACCGGATCCTCGGTGACGTAGAACAGCGTGCGGTCGTCCGCGGCCCATTCGACCGACGTGACGCGTTCGGCGAGCGCGCCCTGCACTTCGCCGGTGGCGAGATCCTTGACGTGGAGCGTGTACTGCCGGAAGCCGGTCTCGTCGGTCGAATACGCGAGCAGTCGATCGCTGTCGCTGACCTCGACGTCGCCGATGCCGAGATAGGTCAGCCCCTCGGCCATCGCGTTCTGGTCGAGCAGCACCTGCTCCTCGGCATCCGTGTCGTCACTGCCGTCCGCGTTGGCCGCACGCCGACAACGGATCGGATACTGCAGCCCCTCCTCGGTGCGGTGGTAGTAGTAGAAGGCACCGCGCCGCACGGGCACGCTGAGGTCGGTCTGCTGGACGCGCGCGACCATCTCCTCGTAGAGCGTGTCGACGAACGGCTGCAGATGCGCGGTGCACGCGTCGGTGTAGGCGTTCTCTTCCTCGAGGTAGGCCCGCACCTCGGGCGACTCCTTGTCCCGCAGCCAATGGTAGTCGTCGACGTAGACCTCGCCGTGATAGCGATGCTCGTGCGGCACGCGCTTGGCGGTCGGGGGAGTCGGGCGGCCGGCGGTCATGTTCTGGGTCATGGTCGGGGTCATGGCGCAGCCGGCGAGCAGGATGCTGACGCTCGGAGCAAGACGCATCGGCGCGAGTATCGCCGCAAGTCCCGCTGGCGCCAGCCCGAGCAGAGCCGCGAATCGGGCGGGTCGCCCCGCTATCCTGAGGGGCTGGCCGCGCTTCCTTTGGCCGACTGCACTGAACTGAATCCCCGGGAGGGGACCCTGAAATGTTGATTACGAAACGCTTCGACTACATCCCGTTCGAGCTGGTGCACAAGCACCCGATGATCGAGAACCACCGCCCCGTCAATCCGCAGAAGGTCGCGCACTACCAGGACGACATTCTGAAGAACGGCCTGCTCGAGCCGCTCGTCGTGTGGGAACGCAACCCGCGCGAGCTGTTCCTCGTCGGTGGTTTCCACCGCCACGCCGCGATCGAGGGCATCCGCCGCAGCAACCCCGGCTACTTCGACCGCGTCGACGTGCGCGTCGTCGCCGGTGACCTCGAGGAGATCCGCGCGCTCAATCTCAAGCTCAACGCCGACCGCCTGGATGCGCGCGCCGTCGAGTACTTCGACACGGTCATCTATCTCAACAACGCAAACTGGGACAAGGACCGCATCGCGTCGTTCCTCGACAAGAGCGTGAGCTGGATCGAGGACATCCTGCGCTTCGTGCCGTCCATGGACGCGCGCATTCGCGAACTGCTGCAGCACGACAAGATCTCGTGGACCAAGGCCAAGGCGATCTGCCGCCGCATCCTCGACGCCGAACCTGGGCAAGAACGCGCGACGGCGGACGCCGCCCTGCGCGAGCTCGAGGACAACAAGGGCGCGCCGCCCCGCCGCAAGCTGTCGGTCAAGTCCGCGCGCCGGCGCTTCGCCAAAGTCGTCGCCAAGAACCCGAAGACGTCCTACACCGTCCGCGGCGAGGACCTGCTGTCGCTGCTGACCGTGCTTGCGGGCCCCGATGACACCGACACCGAGGATCACATGGCTCGGGTTCGCCGCTCGTTCCCCGGCCTCGTCGAGCAGGACAACGACAAGTCGGCGCGGGCCCGGCCACGCGCAGACGCCGCGACCGGCGAACCCGACACCACCGCCGAGCTGGCCGAACAGGAAGCGGCGCAGTGATCCCGGCTTGGTGACCCTGCCAGGCCCACCGCGCCGTCGCACTCGAGCCGTTCAAGTTCGCTCTGCAATCCAGTCGAGCACGAGTTCGGAACGCCGCCCCACAGCTGCCCGCGCCGACGCGGACGTTCACCCGCGCTCTCCGCGTTCGCGCGCGCTCCAGATCACCGTCCAGTTCTCCTCGAACGCCGGGAACGCGACCTCCATCCACCAGCCCTCCGCGAGGTCGAAGTGCCGCGCGAGGTCCTCGACGACCGCGGCGTACGTCGGATTGCCTTCCTCGATGCACTCGAGATCGTAGCGTCCATCCGGCCCCGGCTCCGTGCAGGCGATCCCGACGCAGATCTGATCGAACGTCATCAGGTCGCGCTTGAACGCCACGATGACGGAGATCTCCGATCGACGGATCGTCAGCTCACCGTCGATCCGATAGCCCGCGGCCGTTTCGTCGACGGACCATTCGCGCTGGCGTCGCGGTCCGAGCCGCTGCAGGGCGCGCTTCAGGGCCTCGAACATCGGAACACCGACACCGCGCCGTCGGTTCGTCGCGCGCGAGGTTGTTGTCGGTGCCAGGCACCGTACCCATCACGGTTGGTGGGGGGCGTCACGCGCTCAGCCGCCGCTCGCGACGCGCTTGGCGTCCTCCAGCTGATACTCGCGCTGCACGAGCGTCTGCCGCAGTCGCATCAGTTCGAGCTTTGCCTGCAGCACCTCGGACTCGGACTGCCGGCCCGCGTCGAACAGGTCGGCCATGCGCTGCACATGCTGTTCGCCGAGAACGACGGCCTGGCGATCGATCTCCACGAGCTTCTCGAGCAGTGCGACTGCGCGCTGCGCGCCCCTGATCGCCCCGGTCGTCGGCGCGTTCTCGGCGGCCGAGCCGGAGGAGATCGGAGCCTGGGGCGCAGCCGCGGCCCTGGCGTCGGGACCGCGACACGAGGTCGCGAGGAGGCTCAGCGAGGTCAGGATCAGGAGAGGTCGCATGAACTGCATGTTCGGTGGTGGCTCGTGGCCGCGCCGCCAACGGTACCTCGCTCGCCGCGACGCAGCTAGCCCCACAGGGACAACCCAGCCAGGGACAACCCAGCCGCTGCGAAGACTCGCGACCACACGCTGACTACCCGCCCGCCGCCTTGCGCTGCGCCTTCGCCTCGCGGATGAGCTCCTGGGCAGCGTCGTAGAACATGTCGCGCGGGTCGATGCCGAGCGCGACGAGTTGCCTGGCCTGCTTCGGCGTGCAGAGGCCGACGGCCTTGCGGTCGCGCAGCTGCTCGCGCAGCTCTTCGGCCTGCAGCGCCGACAGATCGTCGAGGCGATCCGTCGCGAGCCCCGCCTTCTGGAAGTAGCGCAGCTGTTCGGCGGTGGCCTTCGTGTCGCCGCGCGACCGCCGCACGTAGAAGTCGAGGTCGATGCCGACCGCGGCGAACGGGTCCCGCTTCTTGAGCTGGTAGGCGACGGTCGCCTCCTGGGCTTCCTGCTCCTGCTGCGCGAGTTCGAGCGCGAGCTCCAGCGCGATCGCCTGACCTGCGGCGCTCGCTTCCTGCGCGATGCGGCGCGCACGCTCCTGCACCTCGGGGTTGGCGCTCGCAAAGATGTCGACGGCCTGCGCGAGCGAATGGCGGCAGTTGCCCGGCACGAAGTCGAGCACGATCACGTCCGCCTTGCCCGGCGCGATGCGCGTGCCGCGACCGACCATCTGCGCGTAGAACGACCGCGACAGCACGGGCCGCGCGATCGCGACGAGCGCGATCTCGGGCACGTCGAACCCCTCGGTGAACAGCGAGCAGTTCACGAGGATCTCGACCTCGCCGCGCCGGAAGCGATCGAGCACGGGCGCGCGTTCTTCGAAGCTCGCGCTGCCGTCGAGCGCGGCGGCGAAGCCCGGCTTGCCGGCCTGCTCATTGAGCACGCGACACAGCGAGTGCGCGTGGGCGACCGACGCGGCGAACACGATCGTTGGTCGATCCCCCCGCTCGCGCAGGATCGGCGCCGCGATCTCGGCGAGGTGCAGCTCGCGTGTCAGCACGTCCTCGACGTCGCGCGTCGACAGCTCACCCGCGACCTTGCGGATGCCGGAGAAGTCGGCCTGGGTCTGCACGAGGAACGAACGGATCGGGCAGAGCCAGCCGTCCGCGATCGCTCGCCGCATGTCGTATTCGAACGCGAGCGTCGAGAAGACCTCGCCGAGCGGGACGCGATCGCTGCGATCCGGCGTCGCGGTGACGCCGAGCAGGTGCGCGTCGAAGTGGTCGAGCACGGCGCGGTACGAATCCGCCGTCGCGTGGTGCGCTTCGTCGACGACGACGATACGGAACGCATCGCGCGGCACGTGCCGCAGCCGCCGACTCAGCGTCTGGATGCTCGCGACCGCGATCTTGGGCCGCTTGCCATCGGACTCCGTCAGCCCACGCTGCCCCGCCATCTCGACCGCGACGACGTCGTCACACCACGCCGCGATCTTCTCCCGCGCCTGCTCGACGAGTTCCTGCCGATGCGCGAGCACGAGCACCGGCCCCTTCGCCAGTCGCGAGATCTCCGCGAAGAGCACCGTCTTGCCAGTCCCCGTCGGCATCACGACGAGTGCCGAACGGTGGCCCTGACGATACGCGTCGCGCACGGCCTCGAGGGCCGCTCGTTGGTAGGGACGGAGTTGCATCACATGCGGCGCGCCCAGGGCCCGCGCCCTGCCCGCGCATCGTGCCTTCTCCCCTCGTGGATCGCCACCCGACGAAACGCGCGGTGCGAAGAGCAATCTCCTGGCGGTTCGTCACCGCCCGCGCTCGATCACGAAGCCCGTCGCGCCAGGGATCGCCGGGATGTCCGTCTCCTCGACCGCGTCGACGCGACTGCCCGGCGGGCCCGCGCGCAAGAACGCGCGGAACTGCTGCATCACCTCATCGCCACCCTGCGCTTCGCCCGTAACGCTCCCGTCCCGCTCGTTCTGCACCCAACCGATGACGCCGACGGCATTCGCGGCCTTGCACGTGGCCCAACGAAAGCCGACGCCCTGGACCCGGCCGCGGACGGCGAAGCGGATGCGTCGATCGGTCATCGCCGGATTCGACCGGAAACGAAGGGGCCGCGCGAGATCGACGCTCGCCCGCGAAACGATGGGAGAACCCGACCGCAGGACCTCGCCCCGTGCTGACGCTTTCGCTCCGCGCTGCCGGCCACCCTGGCACTCCCGCTGCCGGCGCAGACCTGCATCGACGACACGAACAGTGCTACGGCGTGACGTACGTTCATCCGCAAACTGCGCTCCAGCGCCCCCGCGCACCAGCGTTCCAGCGCGCCCAGCCTGCGGTTCGGCGCATTGTTAACCCATTCCGTACCAGACTGTTGCCCGATTATTGCAGGCTGCGTCCGGACCTCTGAATATGATGTCCTCGTATCCCGAAAAGCCCCGCCTAGAACCCATGAACCTCAACGCTCTTCTCTTCGCCTCTTCCACGTTGCTCGCCGGCAGCCTCATCGCCCAGGGCACGCCCGAGGTCGAACCGAACGACGACTTCACCACCGCCACCGCCCTCGCCCCGAACACGCAGGGCGACGGCGCGATCGGCGTCGGCGGTGACTTCGATTTCTACGCCGTGACGCTCACCGGCAACTCGGACCTGCGCGTCTGGGTCAACGTCGGCTTCGGCGCGACGCCGCTCGCCGACAGTGACGTCGCGCTCCTCGACACGGACGGCGTGACGGAGATCGCGTTCAACGACGATCACCCCAACCACTGGCTGTCCGAGGTCGTCGCCGGTGACCTGCCGGCCGGCACCTACTTCGTCCGCGTGCGTTCGAGCCAGACGTTCGATCCGTCGGGCACGGGCGCCTACACGCTCGACGTCGTCGCGGCTGCGCCGGGCACCTACGTGCCGGCCATTCCGCCCGCGACGCCAGGCCCGAACGAGGCGCCCGAGGAGAACGACCCGCGCGAGCCGCTCGGCATGGCCGGCGTCACGCCGCTCGACACCGACAACGTCGGCGACATCAGCGCGGCCGTCGGCGGTTCGACCTACACCGGCGTCGGTGACTACGACTTCTACGAGATCACGGTCCCGGCTCCGGGCCTCCTGGTCATGACGACGGACTTCACGGGCCTGCCGGCGCCGGCGATGACCGACACCGTCCTCCACCTCGCCGACTCGACTCTCGCCCGCATCGCGTTCAACGACGACATCGGGTTCCCGAACTACCTGTCGCGTCTCGAGTACAACATCACGACGCCGGGCACCTACTACGTCGCCGTCAGCGGTTGGGACACCGGCGCCTACCAGCTCCGCATCTCGCTCGCCGCCGCGACGCCGCTGGGCGACGCTTCGGTCACGATCCAGACGGGCGGCTGCGGCCCGACGCTCGGCGCCCGCGCCAACGTCGCCGGCCCGGCGGTCATCACCGAGACGCCGTGCCTCGGCTCGGAGTTCTACGTGGACGGCGCCGGCATCCCGGCGAACGGTCCGCTGCTGCGCGTCCTCGGCCTCGGGACGCTCGGCACGCCCTACGACCTCGGTCCGTTCGGCGCGCCGGGCTGCCTCGTCGAAGTCGATCCGATCGACCAGTCGTTCGCCATGGCCGACGCCAACGGCAACGACTTCTGGCTGATCAGCTCGCCGGCCGACCCGGCGTTCATCGGTCTCCCGATCGAGCAGCAGATCGCCGTGCTCGACGGCGCCGCGAACGCGCTCGGCCTGACGATGTCGAACCGCGTGTCGTCGGTCTTCGGCGTCGACAACTAGTCAGCGCCAGGAGTCATCCGGCCGTGTTCTTCGGAGCCCGGCCGCGGTGTGCAACCGCCCGGCCCGGCCAGTGCATGACACTGCGCCGGCCGGGCGGTTGTCGTAGGTGTTCGATCGTCGGCCGGTATCAGGCCTTCCTGATGCGCACTTCGAGATACTCGCCCGGCACGCGCATCGTGCCGTCCGTCGCGACGTTGAGCTCCCGGAGCAACGCGAGGATGTCGGCCTCGAGCGCGGCCGCACCATCGTCACCAACAGTGACGAACGCCTTCGTGATCGGACCGTAGTACTGACGCCAGGTCGCGAGGAAGTCCTCGGGCGACGTGCTGACGAACATGAAGTCCTTGGAATCGATCTCGATCCCGGCAGCGCCGGCACCGAAGTTCTCCTGCAGCCAGGCTTCGTCGCCCCAGCGGGCCGGCGACCGCACGCCGGGCGGCGGCGGCACGTGCCGACCGAGCACCTCGAACAGGCGGCCGATGAAGCTCGTGGGGGTCCAGTTCAGCAGGCCGATCCGGCCGCCGCTGCGACAGACCCGCATCAGCTCCCTCGCCGAGCGTTCCTGGTTCGGGGTGAACATGACGCCGAACGTCGAAACGACGGCGTCGAACTCGCCGTCCTCGAACGGCAACTGCTCGGCGTCCGCGACGCGATAGTCGATGTCGAAGCCCTCCGCGACGGCGCGCGCCCTGGACCGTTCGAGCAGCGCTTCGACGAAATCCGTCGAGGTCACCTGCACGGAGCGCCGCGCGAGCGCGAGCGTGATGTTGCCGTTGCCCGCCGCGACGTCGAGCGCCCGCGAGCCGGGGCGCAGCGCCAGCGCCTCGGCCAGCTGCTCGCCAGTGAACTGCACGGTCGAGCCGATCTTGCAGTAGTCACCGGCGCCCCAGGCGGTGCGCTGCCTGGTCTTGATCGCGTCGTAATCGGGAGAAACAGTGGCTTCGGACATCATCGAACTCCTTGGTCTAATCGATGAGGCGCAGGCCGCCGGCCGGGCCGGCCAGTTTTCTCGCCGCTCACGAACTTCGCCCGCTCCCCCCTTCGTCACCGCATGCGCGCTGACGGTTCGGTCAGATCGAGCGCTTGCACCCAGACGTTGCGGAAGCGCACCTCGTTGTGGTGCCCCTGCAGCTTGATCGGCAGCGGCTCGGGCCCCTCCGGCTTGCCGGCACCCGTCTTGCGCGGGATCTCGCAGTCGTCGTGGATCAGCGCGCCGTTCCAGAACGCGGTGATGCGCGCGTTGGCCGTCTTGTTGCCGTCGTCGTCGAAGCGCGCGGCGCGAAACACGATGTCGTAGCTCTGCCATTCGCCGGGCGGTCGGCTCGCGAGTCGATCCGGCTGCTTCAGGCGATAGAGACTGCCGCCGAAGCTCGCCTCGTAGTCCTCGGCCCGCACCCCGAACGAATCGAGGATCTGGATCTCGTAGCGCTGCTGGATGTAGACGCCCGAGTTGCCGCGCGCCTCCGGGTTGTCGCCCTCGGCCGCGTTGACGTTGAACTCGACGTGCATCCGGAAGTTGCCGTAGGGCTCGGGCGTGACCACGCTGTCCCAGACGGGCGATGCGGTGAGCACGCCGCCAGTGAACGTCCACTTCGACGGCGCACCCGGCTTCTCCGGCACGAGGATCGAACGATCGGCGTTGACGAGCTGCACGGCGCCGTTCGGCGCGGCGATCCCGACACCGACCGCGAATGGCCCCGCCCCCGCGAGCAGCTCCGCGACGAACGGCGCGATCGCCTGCATCCACGCGTCCTGACCCGCGCGCGTGATGTGCACGCGATCGCCGCGCATCCGATCGTTCGTGCGGCCGTCACGATCGAGGAACAACGGCCGCAGGTCGCGATAGAACACGCGGTGGCCGTCGTCGAGATCGGCGATCCGCGTATGGACGCCGTCGTTGGTCGCGCGCTGCGGGCTGCCGGATCGCCCCGACGGCAGCGGCCCGCACACGATGACCTGGGCCTGCGGCTCGCGGGCGCACAACGAACGAACGACGGCTCGGATCCCGGCCGCAGTCTCGACCGCCGTATGCCCACCGCTGTGGATGTTGTTCACGCCGATCTGCAGCACGATCACGCGTGGGTCGATCTCCTGCAGCGCGCCGACGCGGATGCGATGCAGCAGGTGCTCGGTACGATCACCGCTGAGCCCGAGGCTGATCGCCCCGTGCGCGCCGAACGCGACGTCGATCGCGCGGTCACCGCCGGCCTTCGCCAACCGGTCGCGCGCCCCAGTCAGACCTTGCGTGATCGAATCCCCGAAGAACGCGATCGGGATCTCCGGGTTGCTCGCAGCGAGCGCACGCATCCGCGCGACCTGACCCCACCAGCTCGAATCACCCCAACCGGCGCCGCGCCGATACTCCGCCGAGCCGGCCGCGAGCGTCGTCGGCATCGCGTGCGCGGTACCCGCAGCGCGCAGCACCGCACGCAGCAGCGGGTCGACGGGATCCAGGCCGTGCGGATGATGGCCCTGACCCGGCTTGCGCCAGACCTGCACGGGCCCACCGAGTTCGCGATAGCGCGATGCGAGCACATCGCCGTTCTCGGCCGGCGGCACGACCGTGTCGTCCTCACCGAGCACGAGCAGCAGCGGCACTCCGGCGGCAGCGATCGGCGCGAGCCGATCGACGGGCATGCGATCGAACGCCTTCGCGCTCGCCTCGTCGAGGCCGTAGGCGGCGAGGCAACGCTGCCAATCCGCGTCCGACCGCTTGCCGTTCTGGCCACCCGGCCACGATCGGAAGTCCGCGACGGGATTGTCGCCGTAGATCGCGGCCACCCGCTCTGGATGCGCCGCCGCCCAGTTGACGATCGGCAGCCCACCGCGGCTCATACCCTCGAGCACGACGCGATCCGCGAGACCGGCGCCGTGCAGCAGGTCGTAGAGCTCGTCCCACCGTTCGATCGCCGCAGGCGAGCCGTAGAGGTCCGCGACGTCGCAGTAGGCCAGGTGGAAGCCGCGTTCGAGCAACGCGAGATCGAGCGCGGGCTGATGACCGAAGAAGCGCGCCCGCAGGATCCACGGCGCGCCGGCTGCCGGGCCGAACGGTTCGAACACGCGGCACGCAGCACCCGCCTTCGGCAACGCGAACGTCCAGCCCGAGAACTCGTGGAACGCCGTTGGACTCGGCTCGATGCCGCGCTGCTGCAACACGACGTCGAGCCCGAGCCGGTCACCGCGTTCGCCGGCGATGGCTTCGGCGACCCGCCGCGCGATGCGCTCGGCACCGAACGGCGTCGTGTGCACCCCATCCGTGACATCTCGCGATCGCAGCGTGCGACCGAGCTCGAGGTACTCGACGTTCGGCATGGCCGCAGCGACGGCGCGTGCGATCGTCGCCACCTGCCGGAGTCGCGGCGCGCGGGCTTGCAGGTCCGCCGCGCGTTCGGGCGCGAGACCGTTCTTGGCCGAGAACATCGGCGGCGGCGAACACAGCACGACGCGCACGTCGGCCCGCGCGCCCTGCAGTGCTGCGATCAGGGCCCGTGCATCGGCCGCGAGATCGCCGTGGTGCTGCCAGCAATCACGGCGCTCGTTCTGGCACGAGTCGTTGGTCCCGAGGATCACGACCGCGACGTGCGGCCGCCACGCGAGCGCGTTCGCGAACCGTTCGGTCGCCATGAACGGACGGTCGGCCCGGCGCAGCAACGTAGCGCCGCCCACACCGAAGTTGCGCACCTCGAACGCATCGCCGAGCAGAACGCCGAGCTGCGCTGGATACGCGTTGTGCTCGCGATCGGCGACCTGCGCGCCGAACGTGATCGAGTCGCCGAGGCACGCCACGCGGATCTGCGCGGGCAGTCCCGCCGCGAAGCCGATCGCGAGACCGCCGACGAAGACCAAGAACGCGACGAACGACCGGCCGCGGGGCGAACGAGCTGCCATGCCGAGACCGTAAGCCCGCCGGCCCGCGTTCGCCCGCGTCGCGCCGAATCAGGGCACGAGTCGCAGGCTCACCGGGTTGGTCGCGTAGAGCGGATTGAGCCCCGTGTCGAACACCGCGGCGCAGTGATGCACGACGATGCCGGCGAGCGCAGGCGGCAACGCGGGCGGCACGCTGACCGTGGCGATCGACGGCACGCCCGCCGTCACGCCGCCGAGCGTCCCGCTGAGGATCCCCGCGTTGGGCGAACTGATCGTGTAGTTGGTGTAGAAGTCCGGCCGCACCCAGACCGTCGTGCCGAGCACGTCGAGCCCCGGGTTCCAACCGCTGATCGAGCCGAGGATCCAGTACATCGCGCCGCCCTGCGTGCCGCTGTCGAACTCGAGCGTGTGCAGCCCGCCCGTCGCGAGCGAGACGTCGCGCGGCGAACCCGTGAGGCTCGCGGTCGTGGCGACCGGACCGATCTCGAACAGCCGCAGGACGCTGTGGTTGAACGCCGGGAACGTGACGCCGACGGGCGGCAGGACCGTGCCCGCTCCCGCCTCGCCGGGGCCGAAGGCGCGCAGGACGTGCGAGTACGTATCGACGAGCACGGCCCTGCCGAGCGTGTTCGACCAGATGCCGGCCGGCTTGCTGGCCGCGCCGATGTAGGGGCCGTTGCTCGCGAACGTGCTCGCTGCGAGCGTCGTCGGATCGATCCGCTGCATGCGCGGCTCGAGGCTGTTGCTGTTGGTGTCGACGACGAGCAGCAGGTCACCGCCCGGCAGCAGACTCCAGCCAGTCGCGGCCTGCGCCGACGTCGAGATGTCGAGCGACGCGCACGTCACGGGGCCGGCGACGCGCATGCCGTTCGCTGTCAGCGGGACGCGGTGCAGGTTGATCATGTCGCCGGTCCACGTGCCCGGCGAACAGGCGCCGGTGAACCACGCGTTCTCGGCGAGGTAGAGCGCGTTCTCACCTGGGTGGTAGATCATCCGATCGAAGATCGGCGCAACGAACGGCGCGGCGCCCGCCGAGTCCATCAGCGGCTGCAGCCCGCCGATCGAGTCGAGCACGAGGATCTCGGTGAGCGTGCCGGGCACCTGCGTGCAGTAGACGATGCCGTCACCGCGCGCCGTCATCTGGTTGAGCCAGTAGCCCGAGTGTCCGAGGCTGGTCGCGTTGCCGAGGAAGTCGACGGCCCACAGCTCCGGTGTCGAGCTCGTCAGGCCGGCGCTCACGAGGATGCGATCGCGCGCCGGGTCGTAGCACGCCCCATCGCGCGCCTGCGCGATCCACGTCGTGTCGAAGTGAATGAGCGGCGTCGGCGTCGGTGACAGCGGATCGATGCGGAGGAGCATGTAGCCGTTCGTGACCGTCGACGGGGTGTAGAGGAACAGATCGCCGGCGCGGAAGCCGAACTGGGCCGGCAGCTCCGACCGAATCGACAAGGCCGCTGCCAGGGCGAACGACACGACGTGCAGGAAGGCGCGCATACCGGGAGCAGTGCCGCGCGGGCGCGGACTCCTCGCGGATTCCGCCGTTTGTTCCTGCCGCGTTAACCGATATCGCCCTTACCGAATCGTGATGCTGCCGCGCTACTCGATATCGCCCTTGTCGAATCGAGATGCTGCCGCGCTAATCGATATCGCCCTTGTCGAGCAACGCGTACTTCACCCAGCCGCGCCCTTCGTCCGTGAGGCGCCAACGCCGGTCGTTGACCTCGAAGAGGCCCTTGTCGCGCTTCTGGTTGAGCGTGTCCGTGATGTTCTTCGGCAGCTCTTCGCCGGCTTCGGTCAGCGCGTCGGTGATGTCACCGCTGCGCCACTCCGTGCGGCCGGAGAACGTCTCGAGCCACCACGCGATGACACCGGCCTTGTCGCCGTGCGTCTTCGCCGACGACCGGGCGAGCAGCTCGCCCGCGGCGGGCACGGCGCGCGCATCGCTCTGCGCCATGAGCTCCGGCAGCTGGCGGCGCAACGACCGCAGCACTCCGTCGAGCTGCTCCTGGTCGACCTCGCCGCGGCAGGTCAGTTCGACGGGACCGATCCGGATCTCGATTTCGCTCGTAGCCATCGGGACTCCCTCCATCGGGTGATCGACCGAGAAACCTGAGCGCGAAGGCTAGAAAAGTTCGCCCTGGCTAGCCTCGCCACGCAGCGGGCTGGCGATCCGGCCCGGCGCCGGCACGCGGCTCCGCAGGCCAGCCGGGATCGCGGCCCGGTCCTCGAGCACCAACCGGGCCCGCAGGAGCTGCAGCGCCTCGATCGCAACCCGAAGTTTCACATGCACTTCCGGTGCTTCGTGCTCGGCGCGCCGGAGCAGCGCCCCGAGCTGCCAGGCGGCCCGCTGGGCCTCGTCGCGCAACGAGGCCCGCTTCCAGCGCGCGAGCTGATCGGTTTTGGTCCGGGCCGGGCCGGTGACCTGCGAGGTGCTGCGATCGGGGCGGGGGTCTCTGTGCTTCATGATCTTCTTCCTGTCTGGCCGTGGTTCTTGCTGACCCCCTCTTGTTCGGCCAGGTCGACGGCTCGACTGAATAGAAAGACCTAGAAACGGCGAGGTCGTCTCGTTTCGCGACCACCCCCGCCCGCGAATGCACTAGCCGCCGAAGCCGAGCCGCCGCGTGCGCATCAGGCGAGGCCATCACGCCAGCGCAGTATTCACCTCGAATACCGGATGAACCGCCCGCCGTCGAAGCAGAACAGCGCCATCCAGCCGCCGAACCACACGCGACCCTGGCGGTCCTCGTGGATCGCCTGCACCGCGCCGCACACCAGGCCCTGTTCGTCGTGAAAGCGCGTGAACGACTTGCCGTCGAAGCGGTAGACGCCGTCGTTCTCGACCGGGAACCACACGTGGCCCTTGCGATCGAGATGGAACGACCACGCCTCGGTGCCGACGACACCGTCCTCCTCGCCGAAGTGACGGAACGTCTTGCCGTCGTAGCGGCAGACACCGGCGTGGTGCGTCGCGAACCACATGTTGCCGTCCTGGTCCTCGAGGATGTCGTTCACGACGCGGTTGGACAGCCCGTCGGCCTCGGAGAGGTTCGCGAGCGACTTGCCGTCCCAGATGTACGCGCCGCCGTTGGTGCCGAACCACATGCGGCCATCGCGCGTCTCGCGGATGCAGTGCACGACGTTGGCGCTCGTGACACCGCGCCACGGGTCCGGCTCGGACGCCGGCAGCTCGAACGGCGTGAATGCCTCGCCGTCGAACCGGCTCACGCCCGCGAGCGTGCCGACCCAAACGGTGCCATGGCGATCGATCGTGAGGCTCCAGACGTCCCGCCCGACCAGACCATCCGCATCGGTAAAGGTCCGGAACGTGCGTTTCTCATGGTCGTAGCGGCTGATGCCGCCCGACGCGCCGAACCACACGTTGCCCGCCGCGTCCTCGGCGATCGCGCGCACCGCGTGCCCGGCGAAACCGTCGGCCTGGCCGAACCTCGACAGCTGGCCGCCTTCGTAACGGATCACGCCCTTGCCGTTCGTGCCGAGCCAGAGCGTCCCGCGACTGTCCTCGAAGATACGGCGCACGACCGTGTCCTGCAGGGTGAACTCCGACTGCGCGCTGCGCACGTTGGCGATGACGAAGTCGACGAGCGCCTGACTCTGGAACCAACCGGCCCACATGTCGTGACCCTTGCCCGCGACGGTCTCGAGCACCATCGAGCCGCCGAGCTGCTCGTAGCGCCGCCGCAGCTCCGCCGAGTTGTCGGCGAGCGGCACGACCGCGTCGCTGTCGCCGTGAATGTGGAAGATCGGCACGGCCGCCCGCGCCAGCGGTGCGAGCCGGTCGATCGGGTTGTGTTCCGTGAGTTGCGCCCGCAGCTCGGCCTCACTGAGCTCGTACGCCCCGCTCGCCTTCGCGAGCCCCGGGTAGCTCGCGAGATTGCACACCGGGTAGATGCCCGCGATGCACGCGACCGAATGCGGGTTCTCGGCCGCCCAGCTGTAGAGCATCAGCCCGCCGCGGCTGCGCGCGAGCAGCGCCGGCCGCGGCGAGTAGCCGCGTTGCTCGACGAGCTCGGCGTAGAACTCGCCGTAGAGCTCGCGGCCGGCGGGGCTGCCGTACGACTCGCCGACGTCGATCCCCGCGATCGCGATCCCGGCCGCGAGGAACCGCTCGAACATCCACTTCTCGGCGTCGGCCGGCAGCCGTGGCAGCGTCGGCGCATACCAGACCCACGGCCACCGCCGTGAGCTCGTGTCGTCGTCGTTCTCCGGTTGGATCACGAACGCGGTCCGCCCCGCGATCTCGAACACCTCGCCGGGCAACGGCAGGGCCTTCGTTGGTGCGGTCGCAACCGGGTCCTGGGCGGGCAGGGCGAACGAAGCGGCGAACAGGACGGCAACGGCGAGACTACGGCGACTGCAGAACGACAAAGGGCGACTCCGGGAGCAAGGGCGCGAGCGGACGCGGTGGGCCACGAGCGGCCGAACGGGAAACTCCCGTGTCACGATGCCCGCGGACGGGACCCGTGGCGGGGAGTTCCGAGATTCGATCCTCGTTCGTCGCAGCCGTTCGACTCGCCCTGCGCGACCGCATGCCGGAGCAGATTGGACTCGTGACACCGCGCAGGGACGGATAACCAGTATCGCCATGACCGAGACGCCCCCCGCGGCCGGCAAGCCGCTGCCGATCCAGATGCTCGACCTGATCAACGGGTTCTGGATCTCCAAGATGATCTACGCGGTCGCCGAACTGCAGATCGCCGACGCCCTACGGGACGGCGGTCGGACGGCCGCCGAGCTCGCGCAGGACGCCGGCGTGCAGCCGGACCGGCTCTATCGATTGCTGCGGGCGCTCGCCGGTGTCGGCCTGTTCGTCGAGGACGCGGACGGTCGCTTCGCGCTGACCGAGCTCGGCGCGACGCTGCGCACGGATCGGCCGGACTCGATGGCCGGGTTCGCGCGCATGATGCCGGCGTCCTACAACTGGCGCGGCTGGGACGAGCTCATGCTCGGGATCAAGGAGCACAAGATTCCGCAGGAGGAAGTGCTCGGGATGACGGGCTTCGAATACATGAAGCAGCACCCCGAGGACGAACGCATCTTCCTGCAGGCGATGGCGAGCGTCAGCGGCGCGGAGAACCCCGCCGTGTCGGCCGCGATCGACCTCGCGGGCGTGACGTCGATCGTCGACGTCGGCGGCTCGGGCGGTCACCTGCTCGCGGCAGTGCTGCAGCAGCACGGCGGCGTCCGCGGCGTGCTGTTCGACCAGCCGCAGGTGATCGAGGCCGCGCGGCAGGCGCCGTATCTGCAGGGCGATCTCGCGGCGCGCGTCACGTTCGAGGGCGGCGACTTCTTCGCGGCCGTGCCGGCCGGTCACGACGCCTACATGATGAAGTACGTCCTGCACGACTGGAACGACGACCAGTGCGTGCAGATCCTCACGCGCTGCCGCGAGGCGATGAACGACGGCGGCCGCATCTTCGTGGTCGACAACGTGATCGAGCCCGGCAACGACCCGAGCTGGGGCAAGATGCTCGACATCAACATGCTCGTCTGCAACGGCGGCAGCGAACGCACGGAGGAGCAGTTCGCCGCGATGTTCGAGCGGGCCGGGCTGAAGCTCGATCGGGTCACGGCGACGGCGTGCCCGCTGAGCATCGTTACGGCGGTCGCGAACTGACGCCTGGCCCGTACGGTGTAGCGGGGGCCGCCGATTTCTCGTCCCGGATCGGCGGGCCCAGACGAGTCGAACATGTCGTGACCGATCGCCCGAAATCCGAAGTCGAAGCGCTGCTGGCCGAAACCGGCTGGCTGCGCGCGATCGCGACCGCCCTCGTGGGCGGCCGGGAGGGCGGTGAGGACCTCGCCCAGGACACGCTGGTAGCGGCGCTCGAGCAGCGGCCGGAACGCCGCAGCTCGCTGCGGCCGTGGCTGAGGACGGTCGCCCGGCGACTGTGGGCCGACCGCCAACGCGCCGAGTCGCGCCGGCGCGCGGCGGACGTCGAGCCCGCTCCGGAGGCGCCCTCGGCGGCCGAGACCGTCGAGCGCTTCACGCTGCATCGGCAGGTCGCCGAGGCCGTCGGCGGGCTCAGCGAGCCGTATCGCACGGCCGTGCTGCTGCGTTTCTACGACGGGCTGCCGCCGCGTGAAGTCGCGGCGCGCACCGGCGTCGGATCGGAGACTGCCAGGAAGCGCGTGCAGCGCGGCATCGAGCAACTGCGCGCGAGCCTGGACCGAACGGCAGGGAGCCGGGCGGCGTGGGCCGTGCCGCTCATCGAACGCGTCCTGCACGCCCGACCGGTCACGACAGCATCGGTTGGAACCTTCGCCGGTCTCACCGGCGGTGTGCTGCTCATGATCAAGTCCATCAGCATCGTCCTCGCGCTCGCCACGACCGCGACGATCGTGTTCTTCGCGTTCCCTGGTGACGAGGGGGCGCCGCCGCCCGAACCTGGCACCGGCAACGTGGCGGCGAGTCCGAACGGCGCCAGCGTCGCACCCGCCGCGGAATCGGTAACGCGAAGCGAGGCCGCCGCGATGCCGTCGACCGAACCGGAGGTAGCGCGCGACGGCGCGACCGGTCGACGGCCGTTCTGGACGCTCGAGTTCGCCGGGCCCGAAGGCGCCGCGCTCACTGGCCTCACCGCCTCGCTCCTGCTGCGCGACGACGACGCCAAGCGCGCCACCGGCGACACGACGAGGCGCCTCGACCACACGCCAACGGTCGACACGAACGGTCGCGCACGCTGGATCGTCGAACACGAGTACGAAGGCATGGTGGTGGTGCGCGCGTGGGCGCCGGGCTTCGTGCCGCTCCGGAAGGAGATGTTCATGCAGCCGGACCAGACCGACACGGTCACGTTGGCTTTCGGCGCCAGCGCCAGCGGCAGAGTCGTCGACGATCGCGGCGTCGGAGTCGCGTTCGCGGACGTCGCGCTGCGCAAACGTGAGTCGAACGGCGACACCTCGCCGCTCACCACGATGCGGACCGACGAGAACGGCGACTTCCGTATCGGCACCGTCGCGAGCGGTGAGTGCGTGCTCGCCGCGCGCAAGCTGCAGGTCGGAACCGCGACCCGAACGCTGCAGCTCACCCAGCGGGACGTGCAGGACGTCGGCACGCTCGTCCTGCTCGGCAGCGGTGAGATCGCCGGCCGCGTCATGCTAGGCACCGGGCAGCCGGCTGTCGGCGTGCCGATGCAGGTCCGCGGCACGCGTGACGGCGGCGATCGCGTGGCCGATCTCGTCGCAGCACCAGGTGTACGCGACGGCCGAACGACGACGGACGACCACGGGCGCTTCCACTTCCGTGGCCTCGCTGTGGGCAGGTTCAAGCTCTCCCATCGCCTGGGACGCCACGTACCCGCGTTCGAGGGCGTGAGCCAAGTGACCGCCGGCTCGACCGGCCTCGACCTGACACTGGATGCCGTAGTGCTCCACATCCGCGCCGAGGACGAGAACGGCGCCGCGCTCGAACCGTATGCAATCGCGGTGCACGACGCCGCGGCGAACGATCGGCTCCTGCGCCGATCGAGCGGCGGCTCGCAGGCTGAGTGGACGTTCCTGCTGCAACCAGATCGGCGATACTCGTTCGTCGGGGAGACTGTCGAGAGTCGCGAGCTCGTCGGGGCGATCGAACTGCATCGCGTGCAGAACCGGCAGGAGGTCGTGCTGCGACCACGCGATCTGAGCGCGCGCGCCGCACTCACGGTCGACCTGCGAGGGCCGCACGGCGCCGTCCACCAGTTCATGGTCAAGCTCAGGAGCGCCACCGACCCCAGCAGCAACCAACGACTGCACGCGCCGCGCGAGCTGCGGGACGGCGCCTTCCGCGACCTGCAGCCCGGGCGCTACCGCGTCGAAGTCGTGCCCGGCAGCTGGATGTTGTGGACCACGGACCTGTGCCGCAGCACGACCATGGTCGAAGTGGATCTGCTCGCGGGCCAGACGTCGAAGGTGACGGCGCACGCGGTGCAGGGAGGTCGCATCGCGCTCGACTTCGGTCCGACTCCAGCGCTGCGGGACGGTCAGGGCGCGACCGTGCAGGCGCGACCGAGCTGGCAGGCCAACGCGGAGTTCGAACGCATCGGCGTCTTTCGGCGCGACGGCGAGAACATCATGAGCGCGGTCGCAGCCAAACTCGGCCAGACGTGGACGACCGAGGCGCCGATGCTGCCCGGCACCTGGGAGCTACGCATTGAGAGCGAGGGGTATCGGACATTCGAACGCGCCATCGTCGTGACCGCGGGCAAGACCGCGAAGCTCCCGGTCGCGATGTCGCCCGAGTAGCCGGCGCCAGGTCGACTCAACGGTCGAACGTGACCCGCGTGAGTTCGCCGGCCGACAGCGCGACCGTCGTTTCGATTCCGAGCGCGCGCCGGTGCCACACATTGGGGCTCTGCGTGCGATCGCGATCGCGGGCGACGACCTCGACGCGGTAGCGGCCGGGCACCACGAGTTCGGCGTCGTCGTCATCATCGTCGTCGTCCGAGAGCGACATTCGGAGAGCGTCGGCCTCGTCACCGTCGAGCCGGCGCAGCTCGACCGCGAGGTACCCGTCCTCGGGGTCCGCGACACCTACCGGCCGCTCGACGAGCACGCGCGCCGGCGTGGGGACGCGCAACACGACCTCGGGCTGCGTCGTGTCGTGGCGGACCTCGAAGCGTTCCTTGCCGAGCTCGACAGCGAACGTCGCGACGGCTGGCAGATTCGTCCAGCGGAAGTGGCCGGGCCCGAGTCGTTGGGCGCTGTTGTTCCGGCTGACGCGTTCGACGAACTGCACCCGCACCGGCACCGGCCGGTCGGCAGCATCGACGACGCGGACGTCGACGGTACGTCCACGCTCCAGGCGGAAGTCGTGCGGCCGCACATCGTCCGCGGGCAGCAGCCCGTCGCGCTCGACGGCGACGAGTCCCTGCGCGCGAACGACGAGCCGCAGCGGCACATCGGAGTAAACGTCGTCGAACACGAAGTCGCCATCGGGCCCGGTCGTGGCCCCCGTCGAGTTGCGCTCGACGTGCAACGCTACCCGCGCGCCCGCGAGCGGGACGCCGTCGGGGTCGAACACGCGGCCATGGATCCGCCGCGGCTGCTGCCGCACGATCGCCTCGACCTCCGCGCGCGCACCAGCATCCGGCGTCGTGAACGACAC
Source organism: Planctomycetota bacterium (assembly GCA_965228735.1). Lineage (GTDB taxonomy): Bacteria > Planctomycetota > UBA1135 > UBA1135 > UBA2386 > JAGQRA01. The sequence goes on along the minus strand of OZ245838.1, from coordinate 5,310,616 downwards.
CCGCATGAGTTCTTGCTGCAGCCGGTCCTTGACGATCAGTTCGCACTCGCGGCCAGGAACGAGCGAATGCAGTTCGGCGTGGCCGGCGTCGTCGAGACTCAGGAAACAGCGCCACTCGTTCCAGTCCACGCCGCCGTCGGGCAGGGACTGGCCACCCTTGCTGCAGTTCGCGTGGCTGCCGCCGAACATCCGGTGAAGCGAGGTCTGCAAGTGGTCCCCGAAGAACAGGTCACCGTTGCTCTCGATCGTCACGCCTTCGACTTTCGGCCGATTGCCCGCACCGTCGTGCACCCGGATGACGAGACCGTTCGTCTTTTGGAGCTCGAACTCGAAGGGCTGACTCGAAGTGCCGTCACCCCCACTCGGCTCGGCCGGCACGACGGCATGCCCGGGCGCACCGACGTAGGCCTTGGCGAGCGGGCCGCGAAACCAACCCAGGCCGGCGGCGTTGCTCGGCGCACTCGACGCGACACTGACGCGCGCGCCAGCGATCAGCGCGCCGGCCGAATCGCGCACGACGAACCACTCCTGCTGCGCCCGCGCGACCCGAATCTCGACGTCGGTCGCGGGCAGGTCCGCAGCCACGAGATCGACTCGCGCCGAACCTACCGCGCCAGGAATACTGTCCGCGGCGACCCACGCAGACTCGAACGCGGGCCGACGCTGCGGGTCGCACCACTGCGTGTAGAGCGCCGAACTGCTCGGCGGGAACCCGAGCGCGAACCGACCCTCGCTGTCCGCCTCGAATCCGATCATCGGCGCGGTCGTACCACCCTCGAACTTGGCGTAGCCGTGCAGCAACGCGTTCCGAACGGGCGAGCCATCGTCGTCCCAGACGACCCGGCCCGCGATCGTCGGCAGTTGCGTCGTGCGCACCACGAGGTCGGGATGCGGACGGTCGATCTTCAACCACTTCTGATTGCCGTCCGTCGTGACCTCGCCCGGCGGCGGCAGCAGCCAATGCGTCGACGGCATCACGATGCTGCCACGCCAATCCTCGGCGAGCCCCACGAACGCGAAGTGACCGCCGTGCCTCGTCGTCGCGAAGCACTGCCCGAAGTAGTTCTTGAAGACCTTGTCGATCGACGACGGCAGTTCGCCAGCTGGACGACTGCCCGTCGTGTTGAGGCCGATGCGAACCCCGGGCGCCGCGACTTCGCCGTCGACGAGCATCGTGCCCGCAACGCGCCGCCCGAGCAGTTGCACGATGCGATGCTCGCCGCGCAGCTGCGGCAGGTCTTCGAGCTGCGGTGGCCGGCCCTCCGCAACGACCAGCACGTGACCGGCGCCGTCACGCGCCGGGAACTCGACGCGGCCGTTCCGATCCGTCAGGAGCACCGGCAACGTCGCCCGTTCACCGACTTCCCAGCAGTGCACCTCGACGCCGGCCCGCGGCCGGTCCTCGTGATCGACGACGGTCACATGGAGCGCGAGCTCGGTGCGTTCGGCCGTCGCAGCCGTTCGATCCACCGCCGGCGCGCTCCGTTTGGTCGCTTGACTCGCCGCCTGCGTTGTGACCGGATCGCTGCCGTCACCGCCACCGGCTGGAACGGTGACGGGTTCACCGCCGTCCGAGATCGCCCACCACGCCACCGCGCCCACGACGAGCGCCGCCGCCACTGCCATCGTCTTCTTCATCGCTACCGCCATCACGGCCGCCGGCACGAGACCGACGCCACCGAGTCCGCTCGCGGCGATCGCCGCGAGCCACTGCTGCCGGTCGCCGAAGCTGCTGTCGAGCCGGGTCCGGAGCATCGCGAGGCCGCGGTGCAGCTGCTGCCGCACGGTGTCGGCGTTCTTGCCGAGCCTGCGCGCGATCGCGCGCGGACTCAGCCCGTCGAGATGGCGGAGCGTGACGACGGTGCGGTACGGCTCGGCGAGGCCTTCGACCGCGGCGACGAGTTGCCGCTGCAGCGCGAGCCGTTCGGCCGTGCGCTGCTCGTGGTCCGAGGCCTCGGAACGACCGGCGCGCGCCTCGCGCACGGGTCGGTCGCGCCGCTCGCGCAGCGCCCGACCCGCGAGCCGCCGGATGACGGTCGCGAGCCAGCCTCGCCCGGGCGGATCGCCCCGACCGGCCGAGCCAGCGTCGCGCGACGAAGTCTGCTGCACGGCAGCGACCATCGCGTCTTGCGCGACGTCCTGCGCGAGCGCCGCGTCCCGCACGAGCGACCGCGCGAGCCGCTCGGCGAACGCCGCGGACCGGTCCCAGGGCGCACCCCGGTCCCCGGCGCCCGCAGGGCCGCCTGGAACGTCACGGTTGGCGCCGCCGGAGTCGTGCACGTCTGCCATCATCCAGCGAGTGCACTGGCGCGCCCGTTCGTGACAGGTTTTTCTGCTCCGTTACGATCCGCCGATGCGGCGCGCCCGTCCCCATGAGCGATTCTCCGAGGAGGTGCGGCTCACACCCGAGAGCGTCGCCGCGGTGGCGTCGACGCTCGGGGACACCAATCCGATCCACCACGACCCCGCTGCCGCAGCGCGATCCCGCTTCGGCGAACCGATCGCCAGCGGCCCGCACACGAGTGGCCTGCTCATGGCGCTGTCGGCCCGGCATTTCGCGGCCACCGGCCCGATGCTCGGGCTCGACTTCGCGTTCCGCTTCAAGAAGGCGATCCCCGCGACCGCGACCATCCGCCTCGAGTGGCTCGTGATCCGCAGCCGGCACAACGCCCGACTCGGCGGCGACGTCGTGGACCTGCGCGGCCGCATCGTCGACGAGGTGGGCACAACGGCCGTCGGCGCCACCGGTCGCGTGCTGCTGCTGGACGAGGCGCGCTGACCGCGCCGCTGTTTCTGCGGCCCGGCAGCCCCGTTCGGCTTTGGCATCCGGAGCCGGGTGGCTAAGCTCGTTCCCCCCGAAATCCGCGCTGCCATCCCCCGGGCCGCGCCCGAGCCAACATGAGCCAAGAACTCTCCGATCGTCATCTCAAGGACTGGAACGAGCGCGTCCTGCTCGCCGAGGCGGCGCTGCCCATCATCGGGACGTTGTTCCGCGACCGCACCGTCGTGCCGATCATGTACGGGCGCCCCCTGATCGAGAAGTCGCCGATCGACATCCTGCGCGAGCATCGCTGGGTGCGGAAGATCGAGGAGAGTGAGCTGTCGATCCGGGACACGTTCCCGCTGCTCGAAGAGATGGCGAAGATGGAGCTGCGGCCATGCCGGGTCGACCTCGGTCGGCTCGCGGTCGAGTGGATCCGGGCCGGGCGCTCGCCCGACGCCGCGGCGTTCGTGCGCGACCGGCTCAAGGGTCACGAGAAACTGCCCGAGCGCGTGCTCGAGAAGCCCCAGGACATCGTGCTCTACGGCTTCGGCCGCATCGGCCGCCTGCTCGCGCGCCTGCTCATCGAACGCACCGGCAGCGGTGAGACTTTGCGCCTGCGCGCGATCGTCGTGCGCCGCGGCGCCGAGGACGACCTGCGCAAGCGCGCCAACCTGCTGCGGCGCGACTCCGTGCACGGGCGCTTCTCGGGTTCGATCCTCATCGACGACGAGAACAACGCGCTCATCGCCAACGGTCACTTCATCAAGATCATCTACTCCGACTCGCCCGACCAGGTCGACTACACCGCGCACGGGATCAACGACGCGATCGTCATCGACAACACCGGCATCTGGCGCGACGAAGCCGGACTCGGCCTGCACCTGCAGACGAAGGGCACCAAGAAGGCGCTGCTCACCGCGCCCGGCAAGGGCGACATCAAGAACATCGTCTACGGCGTCAACGACGACGCGATCGGGGACGATGCGATCCTGTCGGCCGCGAGCTGCACGACCAACGCGATCACGCCCGTGCTGCGCGCGGTGCTCGACGGGTTCGGCATCCAGGGCGGCCACGTGGAGACGGTGCACTCGTACACCAACGACCAGAACCTGATCGACAACTACCACAAGAAGACCCGCCGCGGCCGCGCGGCCGCGCTCAACATGGTGATCACCGAGACGGGTGCGGCCAAGGCCGTTGCGAAGGCGATCCCCGAGCTCGGCGGCAAGCTCACCGGCAACGCGATCCGCGTGCCGACCCCCAACGTGTCGCTCGCGATCCTCAACCTCTCGCTCGAGAAGGCGACGACCGTCGAGGAGATCAACGCCTACCTGCGCAAGGCCGCCCTCTACTCGCCGCTGTCGCAGCAGATCGACTACACGACGTCGACCGAGATCTCCTCGACCGACCTCGTCGGTTCGCGCTACGCCGGCATCGTCGACTCGGCCGCGACGATCGTGAACGGCGATCGCGCCGTGCTGTATGTCTGGTACGACAACGAGTTCGGCTACAGCATGCAGGTCGTGCGCGTCGCGCAGCGGATGGCCGGGATCAAGTACGCGACGCTGCCGGAATAGCTCGACCTCAACGCCCGTTCTGCCGCTGCGCCAGCCGTTGACGCGCATCGGCGATCGCCTGCTGCACGACCGGCAGGTCGAACGGGACCGCGATCCGCGGTGAGCTGCCGCCCGGCGTGACCTCGACCTCGACCGCGTCGAGCTCGACCGTCGGCGGGCGGATCTTCTGCCCCACGCCGAAGCGCAGGAGGACGCGGTGCGGGCCGCCGGCGGTCACCGCAATGCTGGCCTGGTCGTCGACGCCGAGCGTGGCTGAGGTGAAGCGGGCGCGGGCATACCAGTTCGCGATGCGCTTGCTCATGCCATCGAAGGACTCGAGCTCCTGCGGGCGCCCGTCGAGCTCGAGGCGTTCGAGCAGTACCTGAACCTCGACGTCGGCGCTCAGTGCCGCGAGCCCGGCGAACGTGAGTTCGACCGGCGGCACGCGGCGGTAGACGACTTCGGAACGTCCCGGTGCCAGGACCTGCCGGTCGGCGACGTAGCCGGTCGCCATCGGCAGGACTTCGAGTTGCTGCGTCGTGCTGAACACTTCGCCGACGCGGCCCTTCATCACGAGGCCGATCCACTGCTGCCGGCCGTCGCTGCGGGTCACGCGCGTCAGCTGCGGCCGATCGACCTCGACCGGCTGGCCGTTCTCGTCCACGGGGTGGATCTCGAAGCGGAAGATGTAGGCCCCGAGATCGAGATCGCAGAGCCGCGGGTGCAGCCCGTGCTGCCCCGGCAAGAGCACGAGGTGGTCGATCCGCAAGAACGGATCGGGGTAGCCCTGCAGCCGGAACGCGAGGTCGTAGGTGCCGGGCCGCACCCAATCGAAGTAGGCGTAGGTCCGGCCCTTGTGGTCGTGCAGCCGGTCGTTGCGGGGCTTGGCCTCGCCGGGTCGCGCATTCGGCACGTTCTTCGGCACGAGGTCGACGTGCACGCGTTCGCGTCGCATCCACTCGGGCGCGAGCACGGTGCCGAGCACGCGCGCCTTGCGCTCCATCTCGACGAGCGTCGGGCCGCCGTCACGTCGCAGGTCCGGCGTCTCGACATGGAAGTGGTCCTCGGCATCGATCCGCAGGTGGTAGCGTCCGCGCTCGAGGTCGCCGAACAGCTCGAAGCGGCCGTCGGCGCCGGTGCGCACGCTGCAGAACTCCTCCGCTCGGAAATCAGTCCGACCGCTCTCGCTATCGACCACCCGTTCACGTTCGAGCTGCACGTGCGCCCCCGGGATCGGCGCGCCCGCGTCGTCGACGACCGTGCCGTGCGCCACGACCGCGAAGTTGCCGATCTGCACGTCGCCCAGGTCGGTGACGTGCGCGGTCGGCAGCTGGGCCAGGGGCAACGCACGCCCAGCGACCGGCACGACGCCCGGCCGCCGGATCTGCAGGCGGAAAGGCGGCCGGTGCGGCCCCTGCACCTCGTACGGCAGGTGGAACCGACCGTCGTCGTCGAGCCGCACCTCTTCGCCCTCGATGCGCCCGGCGACGCTGTTGATCAGGAAGGTGACCTCTTCGTCGCGCAGCGGCTCGCCGGCCGCGTCGAGGAGCCGACCGAACAGCATGCCCGCGTCGGGCGCGACGACGAGGTCGACCTCGACGCGCTCGCCCGCGACCTTCGGCCCGGCAAACTGCGGCGTCTGCCAGCGGAAGTCGTCGTCGTCGAGGCGACAGCTCGCGCGGAACAGCAGATCGAGCCCGACGAACGGGAAGACGATCGCCGCTTCGTTCTGCTCCTTCCGCGCACCGAGCTGCGACCAGCGCACCGCGTTCTCCGCGTCGATGCGCAACTCGGCGTGCACCGGATGCGAGAACGGCCGCCCGTCGCGGTCGACCGTGCGCAGCGCGAGGCTGCCGGTCGCCGGCATCCGCAACTCGAGGACCTCCTCGGGCACGGGACGCCCCGCGAACGGTCGCGACTCGGGCCGCGCTAGCGGCATGAGCAACACGGCTTCGAAGCAATCGCGTTGCGCCTCGGGCCAGAACTCGTCACCGTCGTTGCGATAGATCTGGAAGTGCCGGATGACCGCGAACCCGCGGTCGTCGGTGCGCCGGCGCGCGCGCAGCTCGGGTCGCGTTTCCAGCAGTTCCTGACTCGCCTGCACGCGCGCCTTGCGTGCTGCGATGGCGGCGCGCCACTTCTCGCCGCCGTCCACCTTCTTGCCCTTGCCGTCGAGTCGGGCCTGGACCCGCCCGTACTCCGCCTTCATTGCCTGGAGCTTCTGCCGGCCGCGCTCGGCCTGCTGCGGGTTCTGCTGCATCCACTCCCAAAGGTCCTTCATGCCACGCTCGAGATTGGCGAGGTTCCGCATCGCCCGCTCCCGCCCGGCGCGTCGCGGCGCATGCTGCACGATGCCGACCGGGACGTCCGGGACGCCCGCGCCCTCGGCGTCGACAACCCGCACCGTAACGGTCTCGTCGGCCTGCAGCGTGATCGTGACGACCGCGGGGTGCTTGCGGCCGATGACCTCGCTGCCGAACGTGCCCGGCGTGCGCGCCGCGAGGATCGCCCACTCGCGCACGGGCGGCAGCTCGACGCGGCCCTGCTCATCGGCCTCGAACCGCTGGCCCTCGGTCTCGGCGAGCGCGCTGATGTGCCCGGCGAACGGGTTCTCGCTGCGCTCCTTGGTCTCGTCCGAGCCTTCGACGACGAACACCTCGGCGCCGGACGCGGGCACGCCCTTCTGCTGTAGCCAGACCTGCACGACGAGCGGACGCCCCTCCGCTTCGACTTCGGTCTCGCCCGCCGCGGCGCGCAAGAACGACTCGGTGTCAGCGTCGTTCTCCTCGACTGGCGACTCGACATCGACGGCGGCCGTCGTGACGGACGCCGCCTCGCCATCGATCACGGCCGAAGCGGTACCGGGCTCGACCGGCTCGGGGCGCAGACCGTCGTCCGCGCGCGACCAGAGCACCGCGGCCACGACGGCCGCGACGACAACGACAACGAGGAAGATCCGGTTCATCGGGCGCCACGACGATACTCGGCCCGCCCACCTGGCGCCGAACCGCCGCTCGCCCGTTACAGGTTAGTTGCCCACCCGCAACTGCAACGCGCGGCTCAGCGCGAGCGGAGTCGAGGCATGCACGACCTGGGCGACGAAGCGGACGCCGGCAAACGTCGTCGAGGCCGGGATCGCGAGCTGGTAGGACCACTGCGAACCGAACACCAGGACGGTCGCGCTCGGTTGCGTGAGTCCGATCCATGCCACGCAGTCGGCCGGCAGGATCGGTGCGAGCGTGAACGGCTGTCCTCGACCGATACCAACGACGAGCGCCGAGACGTTGGCGGTCGGCGACGTGCCGGACAACACCGCGCCCACGCCGAGCTGCGGCGTCGTCGAGCGCAACGTCGGCGGCGCCACACCGCAGCCGGGGCCGAGCTCGGAAACGGTCGCGACATCGCGAATGACGCGCAGTTCGGAGCCGTGCAGCGGCTCGTAGCCCGGGAAGTAGATCCCGCCGTCGTGCGCCAGGATCGGGAACGCGTGATAGATGTGATCGTCCGGGTCGAGGTCATGGACGAGGGTCGTGCCAGCCGCCGTCCCGTCGCTGAACCACACCTCCTTGCCGTGCACGCCGTCGTCGGCGCGGAAGTAGACGCCACCACCCCCCGGCGTGAGGAAGTCCGGATCGGACCCGACGGACCCCGGCTGGATGTCGGCAACGAGACCCGTGCCGGCAGCCGTGCCGTCGGTGGCCCAGAGTTCGTGGCCCGTCGTCGGCCCGGTCTGGCTGGCGGTGAAGAAGACGAGGCCACCACCCGCGGTGAGTTTGTTGCCGTTCAAACCCGACAGCAGCGGCACCGTTCCGGCCGCGGTGCCGTCGGTCTTCCAGATGCCGTAGGCGGCGCCGCTGGCCGAGAAGATCACCTCGCCGTCGAGCTCCGTGAAGTAGTTCGGCCAGCTGCTGCCGCTGCCGGGCACGAGGTCGGTAACGAGGACGGTCCCGCCCGGCGTGCCATCCGAACGCCACAGCTCACCGCCCTCGGGGCCTTCCGCGTAGAACAGCACGATGCCACCGAGTGGCGTCACCCCGCCCGGCGCTGCGGCGGACGCGCCGCCAATGTCACGCAGCATCATCGTGCCGGCGACCGTGCCGTCCGTGCACCAGAGCTCGCGACCGTGCACGCCGTCGTCGGCGACGAAGAACAGCTTGCCGCCGAGAACGCACGCGGGCAGCGGCGCCGAGCCGGCACTGCCCGGCCGCACGTCCAGGAACTGCTGCGTGCCGGCCATCGTGCCGTCCGTGACCCAGAGTTCCTGGCCGTGGGAGGCCGTCGTCGCCGTGAACCACGTCCGACCACCGAACATCACGAACCTCGACGCGTTGCTGTTGCCGGTCGGGTTGATGTCGCGCAGCAGACGCGTTCCGGCCGGCGTGCCGTCGGTGATCCACGGTTCCTTGCCGTGGGTGCCGTCGTCGGCGAGAAACAGGGTCTGGACCGACGTGCCGTCGAAGACGTCGCCGAACTGACTGGCCTGACTCGACGCCGTGCCGGGTTTGATGTCCCCGATCAGTCGCGTGCCTGCCGCCGTGCCGTCGGTCACCCAGACCTCGCGACCTTCGTTGGCTGTCGTCGCCAGGAAGTAGAGCTTGCCCGACGCGCTGCTCCAGCGCGGCGCCCCGTAGGCGTCTTCCGTCTCCCAGCCCGGGTTGATATCCGCGAGCAGGTCGGTCCCCGCTCCCGTGCCGTCCGTGATCCAGAGTTCTTCGCCGCCGTGGCCGCGTTCGGGATCCTTGGCGGAGAAGATCGCGAGCGACCCGCTCCCGAGCGCCGTGAGGACGCGCGGGCTACCGCTCTCGGGACCGGCCTGGATGTCGCGCACGCGGTAGGTCCCGGCGAAGGTGCCGTCGGTGCGGTAGAGCTCGCGCCCGGTGCTCGCGACTTCGGCCGTGAACAGCAGCTCGCCGTTCGGCATGAGCGTCAGATCTGCGGGCGAACTGTCCGCCGCGCCAGCGTGGAGATCGCGCACGAGACTCGCATTCGTCCCGTCCCACCGCCACAGCTCCTCGCCGGCCGCAACCGTCTGCCCGGTGTAGTAGAGCACGGAACCACTCATCACGAACTCGGTGAGGAGCAACCCCACCGGGATCGGCAACTGCACGGTGCCGGCGGGCGTGCCGTCCGTGCGCCAGAAGTTCGTGCTGAGGTGGCCCCGGGCGCTGAACAGCAGATCGCCCCCGAGCATCGTGACGTGCCCGTGGCTGTCGCGCAGGTCGTAGATCGCGCCGAACGGCGATGCCGGGGCGACGTCCTTGAGAAGCGTCGTGCCGGCCGTCGTGCCGTCGGTGACCCACAGATCGGTGCCGTTGGTCGTGCTGACCCGCGCCGAGAACACGAGCCGGTTGCCGACCGGCGTGAGTTGATGGATGTCACTGCCAAACGCTCCAGGCCGGATGTCCTTCACCTGAAACGTGCCGGCCGCGGTGCCGTCGGTGCGCCAGAGTTCGTCGCCCTGCGTGCCGTTCTGCGCGACGAACATGAGCACGTTGCTCGCAGGCAGCGGCACGTAGTCCGCACCGGCATGGACTCCCGACGTCACCGCCGTCGTGCCCGCGGCCGTGCCGTCACTCAGGTAGAGCGAGCTCTGACCGGTGCTCGAGACGAAGGCCGTGAACACGAGGCTCGAACCCCATACGCCGAGCTCGCTGGCGACACCCGCGAAGATCCGCGTCGTCCCTGCGGCGGTGCCATCACTGCGCCAGACACCGTTGTAGGCCGCGCCTCCTCCGACCTTGAAGTAGACCGCGCCCTGGAAGCAGATCAGCGACAGCGGGAAGCTGCTGTCCCGACCCGGGATGACATCGCGCACCAGGTGGGTGCCGGCGGTCGTGCCGTCGGTCCGCCAGACCTCGTAGCCCGCGTCGAACGTCTGGGCGACGAAGTACCAGTGGTTGCCGCAGCGCACGAACTCGTTGGCATCGGCGTCCGCGTTGTCTGCGCGCGGTGAGCCCGAGCGCTCGAAGCCGGTCTGGTTGGCGTCATGGACGAGCTCGCACGGCTGCTGGGCTGAGAGTGCTGCGGTCAGGAGGAACAGGGACGAGAGTCGCGGGCTCATGCCTCCTCCTCGCGTTCCGGCGACGAACGGGGCAACGGCGTCCGCCGATTTCGGCGCGCTGCTCCGGGGAACTTGTCAGAACTCGACTTACGGCGCACTCTGACTGGCGTGCCCGACCACGCCCGACTCAGCGCGATCTTCCTCGGCGCCTGCGATCTGCAAGGCCAGGAGCGCGAAGCCTACCTGGCGACGGAGTGCGGCGACGACGGTGAGCTGCGGCGCGCCGTCGACCGCCTGCTCGCCCAGGACCTGCCGGGCGACGACGGCCTCGAGCCCGAGACGATTCCCGAGTGCATCGGCTCGTTCCGGATCCTGTCGCTGATCGGCGAGGGCGGCATGGGTCGCGTCTACCGCGCCGAGCAGGAGAGCCCGCGGCGCCAGGTCGCGGTCAAGGTGCTACGCGTCGGCGTCGCGTCCGAACGCAACCGCCGGCGCTTCGAGCACGAAGCCGACGTGCTCGGCCGATTGCAGCATCGCGGCATCGCGCAGGTGATCGAGTTCGGCACGGCGACGGCGCTCGGCGAGTCGATCCCGTTCCTCGCGATGGAGTTCGTCGACGGCGTCCCGCTGCTGGCGGCCGTGCGATCACTCGACCTCCGCGCGCGGCTTCGGATGGTGCTCGAGATCTGCGACGCCGTCGAGCACGCGCACCGCCACGGCGTGATCCATCGCGACCTCAAACCGGCGAACGTGCTCGTCACCGGCGGGCAGCCCAAGGTCCTCGACTTCGGCATCGCGCGCGTCGCCGACGACGTGAGTCGCGAGCAGATGACGATGACCGGGCAGATCGTCGGCACGCTCGCCTACATGTCGCCCGAGCAGATCGGCGGCAGCGCCGCGATCGACATTCGCAGCGACGTCTACTCGCTCGGCGTCGTGCTCTACGAGGTGCTCGGCGGCGCGCTGCCGCTCGCGCCCGACAACGAGTCGTTCGTCGAGGCGCTGCGCATGGTGCAGCAGGACGACCCGCCGCCGCTCTCGGCGATCGCGCCGCACTGCGCCGGCGACCTCGAGATCATCGTCGGCAAGTGCCTCGCGAAGGAGCCGGGCCGGCGCTACGGCAGCGCGGGCGAGCTCGCGGCGGATCTGCAGCGTTACCTCGACGACGAACCGATCCAGGCACGGTCGCCGACGACGTGGTACCAGCTCCGCAAGTTCGCACGCCGTCACCGCGTGGCCGTAACCGCCGGAATCGCGATCCTGGTGTCGCTGATCGCCGGCCTGGTCGCGACGCTGGTATACGCCGCGCGCGCCGAACAGCTGCGCGTCGCCGGCCGGCACGACACCTACCGCGCGATGATCACGGCGAGCAGCAGCACGATCGCGCTCGACCCGCATCGGGCGCGGCAGTATGCGGACGCGGCCCCCGAGGAACTGCGCGGGTTCGAGCACCGACTGCTGGAGGCGTGGCTCGATCGCAGCACGGTCTGGAGCGGAGATGCGACCGTGCGAGCGGTCGCCGACGGGGATTCCGAGCGCGCGATCGTGACACTCGTCGACGGAGATCGCGTGATCGCACGCGATGCGGCGACCAATGCCGTATTGGCCGCCGTAGCGACGGGCCTGCCCGATCCGAGCCGTCCCCAGGTCTCGAACGACGCCGGAACGGTGCTCGTGCACTCGGCAACCGGGCAGCTGTTCCGGGTGCTCACGCGCGACGGCAGAACGGTCGCCGATCTGCCGACAACGGGCCACCCCGACCGCCGCGCGACGCTTCGCGCCGATGGCAACGCAGTCCTCTGCTGGGGCGGCAAGGCGCCGATCGAGCTCTTCGGACTCGGCGAAGATCGGCCGCGGACCACCCTCGGCAACGACAAGTTCGCCGGCTGGTCGCCGGACGGCACCCAGGTCGTGACGCAGAGTGCGGCGCACTTCGCGGTCTACGACGCCGAGACGGGATCACTGCTGCGAGAACGCCGACTCAACGGCATCGGACCGTGGTGCCAACCGGTGTGGACCAGCAGTGAGCCCGTGCTCCTGAACAGCACGATCGCCGTGCTCGAGATCCGCGACCCGGAGTCGTTCGACCGGCTCGACTATTTCGCCGGCGGCCGCGACCCGATCATCGCGGTCGCCACCGATCGCAGGGCCCGGCGCCTCGCGAGTTCGTCGGCCGAAGTCGACATCGGCACGACCCGCCTGTTCGATCGGGATCGCCACAATGTCATCGCGGTGCATCCGGGCGGCGGCCAGACGTCATTGGCGTTCGACTCGCGCCTCGGCATCTGGTTCGGTGCCGGGCCGCGCGGCGTGCGACCGCTGCCGCTGTCGGTCGGTCGCGGCCGGATCCTCGGCGGCGCGACGAGCCACGAGACGTTCGTCTACCACGCGACGTTCAGCCCGGACGGTCGGAGGATCGCGACCGCGGCCTGGGATCACACGGTGCGCGTCTGGGACGCGGCGAGCGGCCGGTTGCTGCACACGATGCGGCACGGCAACTGGCCCGCGGGTCTGTCGTGCTCCGAGGACGGCACGGTGCTCGTGCTGCACCCGCTTCGCAGCATCACGTGGCGCTGGCAGCCCGAGACCGGCGCCTCGAAGCAGCACGACGGCGCCAGCATCTGGGACGAGAAGGCGCACGCCGGCGCGACCATGGTCACGACGAAGGGGCACGCGAGCCTCAGCGAGGTCATGATCGGCAGCGGCCAACGAGTGGCGCAGCACGGCGACGGCGCATGCATCATCACCGGCGACGAGATGCTTCACGTGCTGCCGCTCCCGGCATCGCTGCGGGCAACCGGCTGGCATCCCGCGCGACGACTGCTGGCGATGAGTCTGGACACGGGTGAGATCCAGGTCTGGCACGTTCCGACCGACCTGGCCGGCGCTCGCGCGCTCCAGCGTTTTGCGGACGGCCCGAGCGGCGCCTACTCGATCGCGATCTCACCCGATGCCACGCGCCTCGCGATCGGCCTCGACGGCGGCACGATCGATCTGTGGGACCTCGAGGTCGGCCGCCAGGTCGCCGAGCTCTCCGGCCACGAGAGCTACGTGCACGATGTCGAGTTCTCGCCGGACGGCACGCAACTCGTGTCGGCGTCGGGTGACTCGACCGTGCGCGTGTGGGACACGGTGCCGCTGGCGCTTCGGCTGCGCGACTGGTTCGCGAAGTAGCCCGCTTCAGTCGGCGTCGTCGGCGAGCTCGACCCGCAGCCACGCCTTGGCCATGCGCCAGTCGTTCTTCACCGTGCGCTCGCTCACCCCGATCTGCTCGGCGATCTCGCGCACGCCGAGGCCCGCGAAGAACCGCAGTTCGACGACCCGCGCCTGGCGCGCATCGAGCGCCGCGAGCCGGTCCATCGCTTCGGACAGCGCGAGTAGATCGAGCTCGGCCAGCCCAGACTCGGCCAGGCCAGACTCGCTCGGACTTTCCGCAGCCGACAGCGTGACCCGTGCGGCGCCGCCGCCGCGCTTGTCCGCGTGTTTGCGCCGCGCGTGGTCGAGGAGCACGTTCCGCATCGCGTTCGCCGAGATCGCGAAGAAGTGGCTCTGGCTCTTCCAGTCGAGCCCGTTGTTGTGCCGGAGCCGCAGCCAGGCCTCGTTGACGATCGCCGTCGGCTGCAGCGTGGCCCCGGCCGGGGAGCGCTGCAGATACTGCGCGGCCAACGCGCGCAGTTCGCGGTAGAGCAGCGGCAGCGGGTCGGCGGGTGGGCCGGCTGGCGGATCGGCGGGCGGAACGGACATCCGGGCACAAGCCTATCCCGACAGAGCCCCCCGGGCTCTCGCGAACGAACACCCCATGGCAGCGCGGGAGGCGCGCCGTCGAATTCCGGGAACCGCTCCGGGCCCACCGGCACTACGCTCCTGTCGTGGCGGTTTCCCATGCATCCCTGGATCGAGCGGGCGTCTTCGCGTCCGTCGCCTGCGCGATCCACTGCGCGATCGCGCCCCTGATCTTCATCGCGCTGCCGACCCTCGGCGGCCTCTGGGCCCACCCCGTTTCGCACCTCTCGATCGCCGCGTTCGTCCTGCCCGTGGCCGCGTTCGCGCTGCGCAACGGCTCCGCACCCACGGTCGCAAGTGGGTCGTCACGCTCGGGACCTTCGGCATCCTCTTCGTGCTCGCGGGTGCCGTGCTCCCGTACCTGACGGTCCCGGCCCACGCCGAGGACTTTGCGTGCGAGTGCTGCCCGTCGTTCGTCGTCGACGAGGCCACGGGCACCGAGTCCCTGCACATCCCGCCGGCCACGATTGTCACCCTGATCGGCGGCATCGCGCTCGTCGTCGCCCACACGGCGAACCTGCGGTGCTGCTCGGCGCACGGGCAGGTCGCGGGCGCGGCCGTCGGATAGCCCCGGCGACCTCCCGCGGTCAGCGCGCGAGCTGCGCCAGGAACGACAACCGCGAGAGCCGTCGTTCTGCGGCGAGACGCGCCGTCGTGTCGAAGAACGTCTGCTGACCCGCGAAGGTCGCGTCGCCCTCGATCTCGCGCAGCTCGTTCGCGCGGTGTTCGCGCGCGTCGAACCAGCGCCGCGCCATGACGGCCATGCTGTCGGTGCGGTCCTCGACGGCCATGACCTCGAAGCCGGCCTGCTCGAGCAGGGTCTCGTTGCCGCCCCGCGGGAAGAACAGGAAGAAGCCGATCGAGCTGCGGATGCGCATCTCCTCGTCGGTCAGCCAGCCGGACACGACGATGGGATCGGTGCTCTTCGGATTGGGTCATGCGATCACCTGCAGATCGAACCGGGTACCGTGCGGGGCCCAGCTTGCAGATCGAACCGGGTACCGTACGGGGCTGGCCGATCGAACCGGGTACCGTACGGGGCTGGCCCTGCAGGCGTCAGATGTCGTCGAGGCCGGCCACGCATCCGGCGAACGAATCGATGTCGACGCCGAGCCGCCGGAGCATCGTGACGAACAGCTCCCCCGCCGGCCGGTCGTCGTGCTCGAATTCGCGCTGCCAGGGTTCCCGGCCGCCCGTCCAGGCGCCGCCGTAGGCGTCGCCGACGACGTAGTTGAGGTACTGGCCGTGGCGGAACCCCATGTTCTCCGCGCCGAGCAGGATCAGCGGGTAGTTGCGCGACAGGTGGAACGCGCTCGACGCCGAACCGAACAGCACGAGCGTGTTGTCGAGCATGCTGCCGTCGCCGCCGGGCTCGGGCGTGTTCTGCAGCAGCTGCACGAAGTGGCGCAGCTCCTCGGCGAGGAAGCGGCAGTAGAGGCCGAAGTTCTTCCAGCCGCCCGGCTTCTTGGTCTCGTGCGACAGCTGGTGCGCGAGCGGAAAGCCGACGGCGCGACCGAGGCGGTCGCTGATGCCGACGCTGTTCTCGCGGCCGATCTGATAGGTCACGACGCGCGTCGAATCGGTGTGGAGCGCCAGGTGAATGAGCTCGAACATCGTGCGCAGGTAGTTGCGCGCATTCTCGGGCGTGACGTCGAGGTCGAAGCGCGAGCCGTCGACCTTCGGCAGCGGCACGTCGACCCAGGCCTTGGCCTTCTCGACCTTGCGCTCGGTGTCGCGCACGGAGTCGAGATAGTCGGCGAGCGCCTGCTGATCGTGCTTGCTCAGTTTGCCCCGCAGCGCGCGAGCATCGTCGAGCAGGTCGTCGAGCGCGCTCTCGTTGAGCGCGAGGCGACGCGCGGCGTCCTCGTCGGCCGTCACGAACAGCGAGTCGAAGATCTTCTTCGGCCGGTGCGCGGCCGGGATCGCCCGCCCACTGCGATCGAACGACAACGTGTGCGCGCCGCGCGGCGTGCCCGTGCCGCCGTCGGTCGACATCACGAGCGACGCGAAGCGGGTCTGCTCGCCCACCTGTTCGGCGAACACCTGATCGAGCGACACCGAGTTCTGGTAGACGCCGCGCGCGCCCGTGTCGGCGCCCGTGAGGAACTGATCGGCGTTGCTGTGCCCGTGGTAGGCCCGAACTGCGGGATGCGACATGCCCGACAGCACCGTCAGGCGTTCGCGCAAGGGCGCGAGCGGTTCGAGGCACTTCGTGAAGCGGAAGTCGCGCCCGCCGCCGTGCGGGAACCACGACCAGTCCTCGAACGCGGGATCCTGCGGCAGCGGCATCGGGACGCCGTCCGGCTGGTAGAGGCAGACGAGGCGCTTCGGCTTGTCGCGGCGTCCCCCGGAAGAACGCCGCATCGCGGTCTCGAACCACGGCAGCGCGAGAGCGGCCGTCGAGCCGCGCAGGAAGCGCCGGCGGTCGAGGGATGCGGAGCGGAAGGTCATGGGAGCCTCACTTCGAACGGAACAGGTCGCTGGTCGCGACGTGCTTCACCATACCAGCCAGCCCGTCGCCTGCCTCGCGCGTCCGCCGCGCGATCTCGTCGATCGCCGCCCGATCGCCGAATCCGAGCGGTCGACCGAGGGCGTAGGTCGCGAGCTTGTGCGTGAGGGCCCGCACGAACTGGTCCTGGCGGTTGCTCAGCAGGAAGCGCTTCAAACCCGCCATGCCGTGGAGCTGCTGCCCGTTGAACAACGCGCTCACGGCGTCGACGGGCTTGCCCTGCACCTCGGTCCGCCACGCACCGACGGCGTCGAAGTTCTCGAACGCGATGCCCCACGGATCGATCTTGGCATGGCACGACCGGCATGCCGCGTGATTGCGGTGATCCTCGATGCGCTCCTTCAGCGTCATCTTCGCGATCCGCGGATCCGCGAGGTCGATCTCGGGGACGGCCGGCGGCGGCGGCGGCGGCGGATCGTCGAGAATGCGTTCGAGCATCCAGATGCCACGCTTGAGCGGGTGCGAGTCCTTGCCGTCCGAGTTCATCGCGAGCAACCCGGCCTGCGTCAGGAGGCCGCCGCGGCGATGCGACTCGTCGAGCTCGACGCGCCGCATCTGATTGCCGACGACACCGTCGACGCCGTAGTGCCGCGCGAGCCGCTCGTTGAGGAACGTGAAATCGGCGTGCAGGAACTCGAGGACGGCGAGGTTCTCGCGCAGGACGGCCGCGAAGAACGCGACCGGCTCGCGCCGCATCGCGCGCTTCAGCTCGTCGTCGAAGTGCGGGTACTGCTTCTTGTCGACGTGCAGGAAGTCGAGCAGCTCGAGGTTGAGCCACTGCCGCACGAAGTGCGCGCTGAAGCGCTCGATCCGCGGATCGCCGAGCATGCGATCGACCTGTGCCGCGAGCACGGCGGGCTCGTGCAGGCGCCCGCTGGCAGCCAGCTCGCGCAGCTCGTCGTCGGGCAGGCCGCTCCAGAGGAACATGGCGAGCCGCGTCGCCAGCTCCGCACCGGACAGCCGCGATGCACCGCCGTCGTCACTCGCCGCGTCGAGCTCGACGAGGTAGAGGAAGTTCGGCGACGCTAGCGCAGCCGCCAATGCCTCGAGGACCGCGTCCTCGAGGGTCGCGCACCGCGGCCGCACGCGTTCGAACAACCGCATCTTGCGATCGACCTCCGCGGCGGTCGGCTCGCGCCGCCACGCGCGCCGCAAGAACCGCTGGATCACCTCCCGCGCGTAGACCGCCTCGTCCCGCTCGTTCTCGCTCGGGAAGAAGATCCGCTCGTGCGACGCCGGCGGCCACGTCTCGTAGACGGGCGAACTCACCCAGACGTAGTCGAGATGGACGTCACCGCCGGACTGCGACGCGTTGACGATGCGCAGATACTCCGACGGACTCGGCAGGTCACCGAGCTGATTGATCCCGCGCACGAGGTTGCGCGGGTAGATCTGACTCATCGGGACCCGCCACTCGTAGAACCGCGGGGCGCCGACCGTCGCGTGCACGACCTGATCCTCCCCGGGCAGGATCACGTTGGCCTGTGAGTCGTTGCTCGCCTTCCAGCCGAACAGCAGCCGCAGACTCGGCGGGTTGGCGCCCTCGGCATCGGCGCGCCACGCCCGCACCCGGACGCGCAGTTCGCCGCGCTCCGGCAGCCGATCGCCGAGCTCGACGTAGAGGTTGTGACGCGGCGGCACCACCGCGATGGTCCCGACCTCGGTCGCGAGATCGCTCGGCGGGATGCGGGGGGTCTCTTGCGCGGGCGCCCATGCGAACCGCGCCTTGTTGTAGCCCCATCGCTGCGGCGCCATGCGGCCGCTGCTGCGGTCGTGGTAGAACGCGCCGCCGGGCCGCCTCCGCTGCGCGGCCCGCTGCTTGTCGAGTTCGGCCGCGAGCTTCTCCGGGTTCTTGCCGTGCTTCTTCCGGACGTTCTCGAGCTGCTGCTCCTGCCGCTGCCAGGCGACCTCTGCGGCCGCGGCCATCGACACGCCCCAGTGCAGCGTCGTCGGCCGCTCGCCGCGCACGGTCGCGAGGCGCAGCGCCTTGCGCGCGGACTCGAGGTAGGCGCGCAGCTGCAGTCCCGACAGGTGCAGCATCTCGGAGCTGTTCTCGAAGCCGTCCTCGGACACCGGGTCCGGCGGCAGGTCCTCCGCGAAGTCGAACGGCAGCCCGAGCAGATCCTGCAGCGCGTGGCCGTATTCGTACCGCGCCATGCGCCGGAACGACGAGTGCTCCGCCGCGCCGCGCCGCGCCATCGACGCGGCCTGACTCTCCGCGGCCAGCCAGTCGATCACCGAAGCGCGATCGGAGCCCGCCATCGCCGGCTCGTCCTCGGGCGGCATCTCGCCGTTCGTGAGCACGGCCTGCACCTCGAGCCACCAGTCGACGTCGTCGCCGTCGAACAGGTCCGGGTCGAGTGTGTCGATCCGCAGATCGGCTTTCTGCTTCTTCTCGCCGTGACACCGGTAGCAGTTCTGCGCGAGGATCGGCGCGATTCGCTGCCGGAACGTCGCGAGGTCCGCCTGCGGCGTCGCCGCGTCAGCGTTGCCCGAGCGCTCGCGCGCGAGGTAGCGGGACGCCTCGGCACCACGGCGCTTCAGCTCGTCGAACGACGACGCGGCATCCTGCGCCAGCGCACCGGCCACCGGCCACGTTGCCAGGGCGAGGAGCAGCGGAACGACCGAACGGCTGATCATGGGCGCGCAATCCTAACCGCCCGCTCGGCGGCGCTCTTGCCCGTTACCCAGCCGCGACGAACGCGCGCTTCAGGAACGCCACGAGGTCCTTGTCGACCTCCTTGGCCTCGGTGATCCACACCTTGAACTGGCACATGCCGCCCGGCTTCTGCGCGACGAAGCGGTCGTCGCCGTCCCCGTCCTTGAGGTTGACGCCGATCTCGAGTCGACCCTTCGTGCCGGGCCCGACCATCGCGAACTGCTTCTTGCGGCGCAGGCTCACGTACGCCTTCTTCGGCGCGATCTCGAAGTCCCCGAACTTGTCGACCTTCTTCATCACCGCGTCGTGCAGCGGGCGCAGCTCGGCCTTCTTGCCGGTGTAGATCGCGTCGAGCGGATCGGCGCCAGGCGACGCCGAAGAGGACTCATCATCCTGCTTGCGATACATGTGCACGACGGTGTTGGCGTCGCCGTGCCCCATCCCGAGCTCGTTCTTCAGGTGCGCGACCATCGCACCGTGCTTGTCGAGCCCGGCCTTCTGCAGCAGCTTGAACAGCTGCGCCAGCTTCTTGCCCGTGCGTTCTTCGATGTTGGAGAGCTGCGTCTGCAGCGCCTTGTCGACGTCGACCATGGCAGCGATTGCAATGCCGCAGAGCGCCGAGCGCAAGAGGCCGAAACGTGGAACGCGTTACTTGCCGCCGCCGGCGGGCAGCGCGAACGCGGCCGCGTCCAGTTCGGGGCCGACGGTGACCTCGCTCACCTCGATCTCCTCGAGCCGGGCGCCGAACTCCAGCGCGCGGCGGAACGGCAGCACCAGGCCGTCGACCGTGCGGAAGTCGGAATAGAAGACCCGCTTCTCCATCGGCTCGCGCGCCTGGTTCATGTCGACGATGATCGAGTCGACCGCGACCTCGAGGAACGTCTCGGCGTGCAATCGCCACTGTTCCTTGGAGCCGTCGGGGAACGTGAGCTCGAGGTCGATCGTCGGCTGCGCGTCGACGCGCCCCGGCCCGAGCCGCACGACGGTGATCCCCTTCGCCTCGGCGTCGAGCAGCGCGGGCTCGAACATCGATTCGCGCTTCATCTGGCGGTGATACGGCTCGAGCTCGACGCGGGCGCCCTCGGTGATGCGGAAGCGGTGATAGCGCCACCAGAGCCCTTCCTGATCGCGGGCGCGCGCGTCCATCTTGCCGCCCATCGTGTACTCGAAGCGGTAGAGGTGATCGCGCCGTCGAAGCAAGGTGAACGGGCCGCTCTCGCTGAACGCGGTGAACGTCCCACGCATCGCGAGCGTCGTGACCTCGCGCCAGCGTTCGAGACCGCCGCGCGCGGCGGTGTAGCGCTGCAACACGTCCGCGAGTTCGAGGTCGGGTCGAGTCGACTCCGCCGGCCGTTCGCGCGTCGCCGCTGGACCTGCCTCGGCGACGGCGACCGCCGATGCCGCGGCCCGCACGTCGTAGGCCACGATCTCCTTCAGATTGCGGACGAACAGCCGGCCTGACGCGAGCGTCGGCGACGTCCAGCATCGCCCTTCGTCGTCCTGCATCGCCTGCACGCGACCGAGCTCGCGGTAGTCCGCCGGATCGGCCGCGACGAGCGCGAGAACGCCCTGATCACCGAGCACGTAGAGCACGTCCTCGCACGCGATGAGCGAGCCCTTGCCGAACCCGCGCTTCGACCATGCGAGTTCGCCCGTCGTCGCGCTGATGCAGCGCAACGTCGAGTTGTCGAACCCGAACAGGTGCCCGTTGACGAGCACGGAGTTGTTGAAGTGGTTGCGGAAGCGCCGATTCAGCCAGGCCCGCTCGGCCGTGAAGGTGTCGCCGTCGCGCGTGATCCGGAGCGCAACCGTGCCCTTGCCCATGTACGCCGATGACGTGAGCACGACGTCGGGCGGCACGAAGTGCGCCATCGCGATGACGTCGGGCGCGGCCTCGTGCGTCCAGAGCACGTCACCGTCGAGCGACAACGCGGCGATCTGCCGCGGCCGGTTGAAGATCAGCTGTGGCACTCCCCCGATCTCCGCGAGCAGCGGCGTGCCCTTGCTCGGGCCGCGATCGAGCGCGGTCCAGACCACGTCACCGGTCGTGCGCGCGAACGCCATCACCGCCTTGCCCTCGCCCGCGCCGACCTCGAGGATCGCGCGGTCGCCGACGACGAGCACCGACGCCGAGAACCCATAGCGCGGTTGCCGCATGGAGAACTCGGTGAGCAGGTCCTTCTGCCAGCGCACCTCGCCGTCCTCGACGCCGATCGCCGCGAGCCGCATCGTCGAGGACACGGCGAAGACGAGATCCTCGTCGACCGTCGGCGTCGCGCGCGGCCCGTCGCCGAACTTGTCCGCGAATCGCGGCCCGAGCGGCACGCGCCAGACGGTCTCGCCCGTGCGCGCATCGAGGCAGAACGCCTCTTCGACCTCGCCCGGCGCTCCCATCGTGTAGAGCCGGTCGCCGACGGCCGCGACGGTCGAGAAGCCGGGGCCGAACTCCCGCCGCCAGAGCTCGGGCGGGCCGCCGTCACCCCAAGCCTTGGCCACGCCCTGCGGCGGCGCGACGCCATCACCGCGAGCACCACGGAACTTCGCCCAGTCGGTCTGCGCAGGACACGTTCCGACGAGGGCCGCGGCGAACGCGACGTAGACCGCCGCGACGACAGCGGTCGACCGACCCGGGCCAACGGCCCTCGAGATGCTCATGGGATCAACCCTCCTGACAGTGGACAGCGCGAGTGGGGCACTGATACGGGCCGGAAGTCGTCCGCGCGAGTAGATCACCGATCCGTGGACGCACCGCGACTCCGAGGGTCTACAGTGCGCGAATGCTGCTCTCCAGCCTGCTCGTCGGCGCCCTCTGCCAGGAGCCCGCGCCCGCACGGACTCCCGAGCCCGAGGTCGAATCCAACGTCGAGGTCACGCTCACGCCGACCGCGCCGAGCCCGGACGGCAGCCTGCGCTGGAGTCCGAAGGGCGCCAAGGTACCGGTGCGCCCCGCGCCGGCCGGTCTCATCGGTGAGTTCCACCTCGGCCCGGCGGGCACCCCGCCGGTCCGCGTCGCGTTGTCCTACAGCCCGAACTCCGAACACGTCGACCGATTGCAGATCGACTGTGATCGCGACGGCGAGTTCGGCAAAGGCGAGCTGTTCACGACCACGCCCCGCGAGCGCCGCAAGAAGTTCTGGTCGAGCTTCACGGCCATCGTGCAGGTGCCGACGGGCGCCGGCGACGAGCATCAGCCGTACCCGATGGCGCTGTGGTTCGTGTTCGACCCGGCGGCGAAGGAACAGAAGCCGACGCTGCGCTGGTCGCGCCGCGGCTGGCACGAGGGCGAGTTCGAGCACGATGGCGAGACGGTGCACGTGCTCCTGACGGAAGGTGTGATGGACGGCGTCTACACGACCGACGACAGCTGGCAGATCGGCGCGACGCGGCAGGAGCTCCTCACTGCGCGCGGACGCGCCGTGTCCAACCACGCCTGGTGCGGTGAGCGCGCGTTCCGCATCACGTCGTTCACACCCGACGGCAAACGGATCACGATCGCGCCGCACGACCCGGGCATGACCCGCGCCGAAGAGGTGGCCAAGAACGACCGCACGCGCGCGGACCGGATGGCGAAGCGCAGCAAGCACCCGCTCGCGTTCCGGCACGGCCCGGACTACGCCGCGATCCTGGCGCAGGGGAAGCGTGAGAAGAAGCCGGTGTTCCTCGACTTCGAGACCACGTGGTGCGGACCGTGCAAGGCGATGGACCAGGTCGTCTACACCGCGGCCGACGTCGTCGATGCAGCGACGAAGGCGCGCGTCATCGCCGCGAAGGTCGACGGTGACGAGCACCGCGACCTCGTCGAGAAGTAGGCGTGAAGGCCTACCCGACGCTGATCCTGCTCGGCCCGGACGGCAAGGAGATCCGCCGCGCAGTCGGCTATCGGAGCGTCGCGCAGATGGTGGAGTTCTTCGCGCTCTGAGCACGCTGCTCGCGAAGCGAGCAAGCGAGCTCAGGACCTCGCCGCGCTCATGCGGAGCGCCGCTTCGGTTCTGAGCGGCGACCCCGAGCTGACCGAACTCGGGACGGCGCTGCCCTGGGGTCCGCCGGCGTCAGAGCGCTTGCCGGCGACGAAGCGCGTGGTAGCCGCCAACGGCGATGTGCCGCAGTGACCAGAGGTGACCCGTCGCGTCGATGCGCGGGATGGTCATCGGGTCGCGAAACCGGGTCTGCTCCGTCGTCGTTGCAGCGGTCGTGAAACCGAGCGCTCGCACCGTCTCGGCGAGCTCGGCGGTGAACCGGCCGTAAGGATACGAGAAGTGCGCTGGTTCGATTCCGAGGTGACGTTCTACGTCTGCCTTGCTGCGCTCGCACTCGGCGCGCGCCTCGTCGCCGGACACGCTCGTCAGGTCGATATGACTGCGAGTGTGGCATCCGATCGTGAACCCTTCATCCCGCGCGAGCTCGCCGACCTCGTCCCACGTCATGGTGGTCCGCGGCGCCGGCTCCTCTGGCTCGAGCTGCTTCGCGAGTTCCTCGAGCAGCTGCTGGCGGTCTTCGAAACTCGCCACGAGCAATCGCTGCGCGATCCGTGAGTGCGCGTCGTCGGCATCGCCCTGCCGTGCGAGATCCCAACGCGTCAGCCCGAACGCGGTCAGGTCGAGTCCATGCCGCGATCGCGTGCCGAAGATTGCATACAGCCGATCCACCCATTGCGGCTCACCCCGGTCGACGTAGCCGGTCGCGAGATAGAACGTCGCCGGCACGTTCCTGGCCGCGAGGATCGGGGCCGCGACATCGAGGTTGTCGCGGTAGCCGTCGTCGAACGTGATCGCGACGGTGCGCTCGTCGAACGACTGTCCCGCCGCGTTGCGCATCACGAGTTCGTCCAGGCTCACGACGTTGCAATACCGCACGAGGTAGTCGATCTGCGCCTCGAAGACCGCCGGCGCGACCGCAAAGCGAGGATCGATCCACGGCGAATCGGGCGGCGAGACGCTGTGGTACATCAGCACGATCGCTCCTCCGTGCGGCCGCACGCCGGCCGCGATGCGGCTGAGTCCAGCGCCGCTGATCATGCGGTCGAACCACCGCCGCGCGCGCTGACGTGGGCCCACACGCGGTGGTCGCGGCATCGGAACGGAACCCTGCATCGTCGGCAGCACGTTAGCAACTCGATCGCGGTAACGGCACTGATCTGCCGACGGATCGCCAGGCGAGCAGGACATGCGCGAAGCACAGGATCTGCCCGGAGGGCCCAGCGGCCACATCAGATCGGGTGCTCTTCCGCCCACGCGCGCATCTGCGGGAGTGCTTTCCCCGAATATGGCCCAATGGAGCAACGAACGATGAAACCCCTACCCGGCGCCAAGGCGCCCGAACTGTCCGCCAAGACCACCAGCGGAGGCCGCTGGACCCTGTCCGATCGGAGGCCCCGGTCGTTCACGCTGATCGTGGCGTATCGCGGCCACCATTGACCACTGTGCAAGAAGCAGCTCGTGGAGCTGAACAGCATGGTCGACGATTTCACGCAGCGCGGGATCGAGTTGTTCGCGGTCAGCATGAACTCGGAAGAACTGGCGAAGCGCACCGTGGAGGAATGGGGCCTGGACCGGCTCACCGTCGGCTTCGAACTCGAGCTCGCGGACGCCGAGCGCTGGGGGCTCTTCGTCTCCGCTGCGCTGAACGACAAGGAGCCGCCGATGTTCAACGAGCCCGGTCTGTTCTTCGTCCGGCCCGACGGAACGCTCTACTCGTCGATCGTGCAGACGATGCCGTTCTCGCGGCCGCCGGCCAAGGCGCTGCTCGGCATGGTCGACTGGGTCATCGAGAACGAGTACCCGCCGCGCGGTGGCGCCGCGTTCCCGAGCACCTGATCGATCGACGCCGATCGCTGCGCCGCCCTACCACCCGCGCTCGATCTCATCGCCCTCACGGACGACGGCGCGCACCCGGCGTACGGCGGCGATGTCGGCCAGCGGATCGGCATCGAGCACGACGAACCCATGGGCGCCCGGCCGGACGACGCCGAGATCGTCGGCGCCGAGCACCTGCGCGGCGGTGATCGTCGCCGAGCGCAGCGCCTGCTCCGGCGTCATGCCAGCCGCGACCATGAGCTCGAGCTCGCGCGCGTTGTCGCCGTGGTCGAACACGCCGGCATCGCTGCCACACGCGATCGTGACACCGGCGGCCAGCGCGCGCTGGAAACCGAGGCGGCCGAGATTGAGGCGTTCGACGATCGGTCCCTCGTGGCCGCGGTACTGGACGATCGCTTCGGTCGCCGCGAGGCAGGGACACAGCACGACGCCCTTCTCCTTCATCAGCGCGAACGTCTCCGCGCTACCCCCGGCACCGTGCTCGATCGTGGCCACGCCCGCCAGCGTCGCGCGTCGCATGCCCTCGTCCGTCTGCGCATGGGCGGCGACCTTGCGACCGAGCCGCTTCGCCTCGGCGCACAGGACCTGCAGCTCCGCCAGCGAAAACGTCGGCGCCACGCCGTTGTCCGGACCGTAGCGATAGTCGGCGTAGACCTTGATCCACTGCGCGCCGCCGGCGACCTGCTCGCGCACGGCCGCAACGATCTCGGCCTCGCCGGCGACGCATTGCGCGCCCTTCTTGACCGCGGGATCGTTCGGGCTCGGGCCGTAGCGGCCGCACTGCACGATCGCCCGGGTCGCCGGGTAGATGCGGGGACCACGGAATCGCAGCTCCGCCATCCCGCGAACGAGATCGACATCGGCATAGCCCGCGCCTTCCGTGCCGAGGTCGCGGATCGCGATCCAACCGCGCAAGAGCGTTCGTTTGGCGAAGTCCGCACCGCGCAGCGTCCGCAGCCCGTCCGAATCCTCGAGCACCTGGTCGTTCCAGCTGCGTTCGTCGTAGGGCCGCAGCAACAAGTGCGTGTGCAGGTCGATCAGGCCGGGGATCAGCCAGCGATCGCCGAAGTCGCGGTCGACACGTTCTCCCGCCTTGGCCGGACGAACGGCGATGATCCGGTCGAGCATCGTCACGACGACGACGTTCTCGCGCCAGCTCTTGCCGTCCTCGGCGAGCACGTACCGGCAGCGCCACGTGCCGGGGCGCTGGGCGGCGGCGGCTGCGGTCACGGCGACGGCGGCAACGAGACCGAGGGCGAGGCCGAGGCGGGTGGCGTTCATTGAGGAGACCGTACCGCGAGAACGCCGCAGCCGCCCGGCATTGGCGCACGCGGCAGTGTTAGCCTTCACGTCCATGCCTCGCCTCGTCACGCGAATCGGGCTCACGGCCGCGCTGCTGCTCGCGTCACTCGCACCGCCCGCCCCAGGGCAGGATCCCGCGCAGGAACCCGAGCGCGAGCGCGACATCGTGATCTACGGCTGCACGTCGGCCGGCGTGATCGCAGCCGTGCAGGCGCGGGCAATGGGTCGATCCGTCGTGATCGTCGGTCCGGACCGCCACCTCGGCGGGCTCTCGGCCGGCGGCCTCGGCTGGACCGACTCGGGCAACAAAGCGGTCATCGGCGGCCTCGCGCGCTCGTTCTACCACCGCGTGTTCGAGCACTACGATGACGACTCCGCGTGGCGATGGCAGAAGCGCGCCGAGTACGGCAACCGAGGGCAAGGAACGCCAGCGGTCGATGGCGCCGACCGCACGATGTGGATCTTCGAGCCGCACGTCGCGGAGGCGATCTTCGAGCGCTTCGTCGCCGAACACGAGATCACGGTGCACCGCGACGAGTGGCTCGACCGGGAGCACGGCGTCACGAAGGAGAACGGCCGCATCGAGCGCATCACGATGTTGTCAGGGCGCACGTTCGAAGGCCGGATGTTCATCGACGCCACCTACGAAGGCGACCTGATGGCCGCCGCCGGCGTGAGCTACACCGTCGGACGCGAGCCCAACAGCAGGTACGGCGAGACCCTCAACGGCGTGCAGACGCGGCGGGCACGTTCGCACCAGTTCCACCGCCCCGTCGATCCGTACGTCGTGCCGGGCGATCCCGATTCGGGCCTGCTACCACGCATCCACGGCGACTCACCCGGAGAGGAGTTCGCCGGCGACCACCGGGTGCAGGCCTACTGCTTTCGCACGTGCATGACGGATCACCCCGACAACCGCGTGCCGTTCCCCAAACCGGACGGCTACGACAGCACGCAGTACGAACTCGCTCTGCGGTCGCTCCTGGCCGGCTGGAAAGGCGTGTTCAACAAGTTCGACCCGATCCCCAATCGCAAGACGGACACCAACAACCACGGCGGCTTCTCGTTCGACAACATCGGGATGAACTACGGCTACCCCGACGGCAGCTACGCGGAGCGCCGCGCGATCATCGCGGAGCACACGACCTATCAGCAGGGCTTGCTGTGGTTCCTGGCGAACGACCCGCGCGTGCCGACGGACATCCGCGAACGCATGCAGCGGTGGGGCCTCGCGCGCGACGAGTTCAAGGGCAACGGCCACTGGCCCCATCAGCTCTACGTCCGGGAGGCCCGCCGGATGGTCAGCGACTGGGTGCAGACCGAACGACACCTGCGCCGGCAACTGCCGACGCCGCGGCCGATCGGCATGGGCTCGTACAACATGGACAGCCACCATGTGCAGCGCTACGTGGACAGCAACGGCCACGCGAAGAACGAGGGCGACATCCAGATCAACCCGGGTGGCCCGTATCCGGTCGACTACGGCGCGATCATCCCGAAGCGCGCGGAGTGCGAGAACCTGCTCGTGCCCGTTTGTCTGTCGTCCTCGCACATCGCGTACGGCTCGATCCGCATGGAGCCCGTATTCATGATCCTCGGCCAATCCGCCGCGACGGCCGCGGCGCTCTGCCTCGATCGCGGCCTCGCCGTGCAGGAGCTGGACTACGACGCGCTGGCCGAGCGCCTCGTCGCGGACGGGCAGGTGCTGCGCTTTCGCGACGATCGATACACGGCGCTGCAGGGCCTCGCCGGCACCGTCATCGACGATCTCGCGGCCGAGCTCACGGGCAACTGGCGCAAGTCGACCGTCGCCGCCGGCGTCCACCTCGGCTACTTCCACGACCTCGACGCGCGCGACGGCTCGTGCACCGCGACGTTCAGCGCCGACCTGCCGCCGGGCCGATACGCGGTGCAGCTGGCCTACACCACGCACGAGAACCGCGCGACGAACGTCCCGGTGCGGCTCGAGGTCGGCCGACTCGTGCATCGCTATCCGATCGACCAGCGCGCCGGCCCGTTCGACGACGACGGCTTCCACACGTTCGCCACGCTGATGCTCAGCGGCCCCACCAAGGTCGTCGTGAGCAACCATGGCACCGACGGTTTCGTGATCGTCGACGCGGTGCGCTTCCTGCCGCAGCAGTGAGCGCACCGATCTCGGCACCAGAACGGCACCGCCAAAGCCGATGGAACGGCCATGAAGCGTGCCGCCATCGTTCTCGTGTCCTGCCTGCTCGCCGGTTGCGGCGGCAGCGAGTCCGACACACCCGACGCGGCGCTCCCGGTCGTGGCGCCGATGCAGGCCCGTGAACGGCTGCTCCACGACGTCGCGAAGCAGAACGAGAAGGCTCGCGAACGGGCCGCGACGATCGAAGCCATCAACGACCGCGACCGCTGAGCCGCAGGTCGGGGGCTACCGCAACAACTCGTCGACCGTGACGAGCTCGTAGCCCTCCGCGCGAAGCCACGTCGAACCGGTGACACGCGACGTCGAGGAACGGGTTGTAGCCGCAGCGCTGCTGCCGCATGAAGAACAGCAGGTCCTCGTGCAGCCCCGGATAGGGTCCGATGGTGAACTCGCGCGACTGCACGCGCGGGTCGCCGAACTCGACGACGAATCGGCCCGCGCGTCGGACGGGCGAGAAGTCGAGGCGATGGTAGTGCGAGAACGCAGGGCCCCACTCGGGAACGGCGACCGCCGCGATCGGGCCCGTATGCACGACGCCTCCCGTCGTCACGTCTCGGACCGCGAACTCGCCTGTCAGTGGCTGGTTCGCGAACGCGATCGCAACCTTCGGATCGTCGACCCGGTAGCCGACCTGATTGATCCGGACGTGCGCCTGTTGGGCGGGCACGACGGCGCCGATCAGGGCGAGGAGCAAAGGTCTCAGCGTGATTCCGAAAGTGCGGGTCGACACGGCCGAGATATCAGAACGCGCCGCCGACCAGTTCCAACCCGCTCGAACAGCTACCGTTGCTGGCCGACCGATCCGCCCCGCCAACGGCCGAACGAGACGGTCACGATCCCGATTCGAGCCACAAGAGCGGCAGCTCGTGCTCGAACGGCAACCACAGGGTCAACCGTTTGACGGCCACCACGCGGGGTTCCGAGTCCGTTACCCGGACCAGATGGAGCACGGCTCGTTCGTACTCCGCGCCGACGGGCAACTCCGACCACGCCCCGCCGGGCTCGCGTTCGCCGTGGTTCGCCCACAGCTCCGAACCGGCGCCGGCGCCATGGACCCGTTCGCTGAGCAGCCGGACGCCACGCCGGCAGCCCGGCAGGCGCCAACCTCCGAGGTCCAGCGTTCGCCGCGGACTCGGCTCGGCGTACCCGACCAAGAACTCGCGCGCCGGCTGCTGCACGATCGCCCACTGCCACTGCGCCGCGAAGCCCTCGAGACTGGCGGGCGCCCGCCGCAGTTCGCCCGCCGGCGAAGGCGCGAACTCGAACGAACCCAGATACGCTGCGACGACGCCACCCGCGATCGCCAGCCACGACGGCGTCACGGCGTTCCGCCGTCGTTGTGCCGGGTTCAGGATCGCGCGGACCCGCATCGAGAGTCCGTTGCCTACCATCGCCAACACCGGCGCGAACCGCCGACCGCGCTGACGCTCCGCCAGCTCGAGCAGATGCTGCGCGTAGTCCGACGCCCGGATCCCACGCGCCAGAACGATATCGTCACACGCCTTCTCTGCCTCCGCCTCCATCCGGCGAGCAGCGCGCCACACGAGCGGATGGAACCAGAGTGCGATGCAGACGAATCGCACGCCCAGCTGCACGATCCAATCGTGGCGCTCGACGTGCGCGAACTCGTGCGCCAGAGCGCTCCGGCGACTACCCGGGCACCACCCGCGAAAGTCGCCGGGCACCAACACGATCGGCCGCCACCATCCGCACGTCATCGGCGTATCGATGTCCCGAACGCGGCGGAGCACAATGCGCCGCCGAACGAACCGCCCCACGGTCGAAGCCCCGCTGCCGGGTAATCGCTGCGACCGCCGCACGAGACTCGCCACGCGCATCAGGCGCCGCACGGCTACGAGCAGTCCCACCGCTGCACCACCCAACCACACGACGCCACCCGCCCGGCGCCAGCCTCGCCACGGGTCGTGAGCCGGTAATGCCGGACCCGACACGTCGTGCTCGACGCCGATCGACTCCATCCGGCGCGCGGCGCTGCCGGTCATCGCGGCCAAGGCGGGCACCCGCACCTGCCAACCGGAGGTCACGAGCGTCGCCAGCGGCAACGCGATGATCCCCAGGAAGACACCGCCCCAGATCGCGTGCCGCGTGGCCGCCGAACGGTCTCGGCAGAGCCAGGCGGCGACGAAGCCGAGTCCGAGCAACCCGGTGGCCGTGAGCAGGAACTCGATCATCGACCTGCGCGGCGCGCCTCTTCGATCAAGCGGGCGAGCTCGTCGAACTCCTTCGGATCCAGCTTGTCGCCCGACATGTCGAGCATCGCGCTGACCGCCTTGACCGTCGAGCCCTCGAAGAACGTCGACAAGAGCCGGCGGGTCGCCGACTCCCGGGCACGCGCGAGGCGAACGACCGGCGAGTAGACATAGCGCGGACCCTGCTCGGCGTGCTTGAGGTGCCCCTTCTGCTCGAGACGAACGACCATCGCGCGGACGGCCGAGTAACTCGGCGGCTCTGGCATGTGTTCACGGACCTCCGCGACGGTCGCGCGACCGAGTTCGAAGATCGCGTCCATGATCTGACGCTCTCGGCGGCTCAGGTTACTGGCGTCTGGCATGGCAAGGAGGGCCCTGATGTTACCGGTCGAAGACCTCGACAGAGCAGCTCGGGAACATCGCCATGCTCAGATTTTAGCATCCTGCTACTTTTGTAGCATATCATGCGCGCCATGAACCAGCCCCTGAGCCGATGGTTGCTCGTCCTGGCCGTCACCGCCCCTCTCCCAGCGGGCCGCGCGCAGCAGGGCGCTCCGACAGTCGTTCGCGAGTCCGTCATCGAGCTGGGAACGCAGCTCGAGTTCCGGTCCTCGCTCTACGGCACCACACGCCGCGTCCGAGTCGGGTTGCCGGCCTCGTACGGCGTCTCGGCGGTGAGCTACCCGGTCCTCTATCTGCTGGACGGCGACGTCCACTTCGACGCGGCCTTCGGTACCGTGCGCCACCTGCATTGGGCCGACCGGATGCCAGAGGTGATCGTCGTCGGAGTCGCGCCACAGAACCGCTCCGCAGAGTACGTGCCGCCGACGGAACCGACTCCGGACCGGGCCGCGGGCGCCGACCTTCACCTTCAGCACCTGCGCACCGAGGTCTCGCCGCTGATCGAGGCGCGGTACCGATGTGCGCCCCATCGAGTCCTGATCGGGCATTCCCTCGGCGGCCTGACGAGCGTCCATGCGATGCTGAGTGCGCCGGAGTCGTTCCAGAGCTACCTCGCGCTCAGCCCATCGCTCTACTGGCAGGACAACGCGATGCAGAAGCGCCTCGAGCGCATCGCGAAGGACGGCACATCGTTGCCGGTCAACCTCTTCCTGAACGTCGGCGATCAGCGGGAGCGCCCGCAGACCTTGGCCGCGATCGACGGGTTCGTCACCACGCTCGCGAAAGCCACCGCCACCGGAATCCGAAGCGAGTTCCGCCGGTGCAGGGACTGCGACCACTTCGACTCCCATCAGCTCGGACTGCACCGCGGTCTCACCTGGCTGTTCTCCGGGTGGCGCGCGTGGCCGATCGCCCACGCCGGTGACTGGCCCCGCTTGGAGCGGCACTTCCGCGAGCTGACCGAACGCTTCGGCTACGACGTGCCGATCCCGGAGCGCATGCTCAATCGCGCGGCGTACGCGATGCTGCAGAAGGGCGAAACAGTGGCCGCTGTCGCAGCGTGTCGGCGGAACGCCGCGACGTATCCGCGTTCCGCCAACTGCCACGACAGCCTGGGCGAAGCACTCATGGCCGCCGATGAGGTCGCAGCTGCCGTCGCGGCATTCACGCGGGCCTGCGAGCTCGCCGACGAAGCCGGCGACGCGCGGCTGCCGGCCTTCCGCGAACATCTCGAGAACGCCCGCGGTCGACTTCGTCGGTAGTGCCGGACCGCCAGGCTTTCGGCGGACCCCGCCGCGGGTATGGTCCTCGCCCCGATGATCACCCTGAGCGGCATCTCCAAGCGCCACGGCCACCAGTTGCTGTTCGTCGACGCGGCGCTGCAGCTCAACCCCGGTGAGAAGGTCGGACTCACCGGACCGAACGGCGCGGGCAAGTCGACCGTCTTTCGCATGATCGTCGGCGAGGACCCGCCGGACGAGGGCGAGGTCGCGCTGCCGAAGCGCGCGACCGTTGGCTACTTCCGGCAGGACATCGGGGACATGAGCGGGCGCTCCGTGCTCGATGAGGCGATCGCGGGCAGCGGCGCGGTCGGCGAACTGCATCATGAGCTCGAGCAGCTGCAGGCCGACATGGGCAACCCCGAGAAGGCCGACGAGCTCGACCGCATCCTCGCGCGCTACGGCGAGGTCGAGGCGCGATATCAGGACCTCGGCGGCTACGAGCTCGAGGCCCGCGCGAAGGAGGTGCTGCACGGTCTCGGCTTCACCGACGCGCAGATCGACGGTGACGTCGGCGCGCTCTCCGGCGGCTGGAAGATGCGCGTCGGCATGGCGACGGTGCTGCTCGGCAAGTTCGACGTCCTGCTGCTCGACGAGCCGACCAACCATCTCGACATCGAGTCGATCCTCTGGCTCGAGCAGTTCTTGAAGCAGGCGAAGGCCGCCGTCCTGATGACCTGCCACGACCGCGACTTCATGAACCGCGTCGTCGACCGGATCATCGACGTCGACGACGGCCAGTTCGTGTCGTACTCGGGCGACTATGACTTCATGATGCGGGAGCAGCAGATCCGCGCCGCGCAGAAGGAGGCCGCGTTCGAGCGCCAACAGGCGACGCTCGCGAAGATGCAGCGCTTCATCGATCGCTTCGGCGCACACGTCGCGAAGGCCGCGCAGGCGCAGAGCAAGCAGAAGAAGATCGACAAGATCGAGAAGCTCGCGCCGCCGAAGCGCCGCGAGGTCGTGGCGTTCCAGTTCAAGACGCCGCCGCGCTCCGGCGACGACATCGTCAAGCTGCACGGGATCCACAAGGGCTACGGCGACAAGACGGTCTACGACGGTTTCGACTTCGAGGTGCAGCGTGGCGAACGGTGGTGCGTCATGGGCCAGAACGGCTCGGGCAAGACGACGCTGCTCAAGCTCGTCGCGGGCCATCTCGAACCCGATGCCGGCACGGTCAAGCTCGGCAGTGTCAAGCTCGGCTACTTCGCCCAGCAGTCGCTCGACCTGCTGGATCCGTCACTGACGCTGTTCGAGCAGGTCGACCAGGAGTTCCCGCTCGAATCCATCGGCGTGAAGCGCGCGCTGCTCGGCGCGTTCGGCTTCTCCGGTGACGACCACGACAAGCGGGTCGAGAACCTCAGCGGCGGCGAACGGTCGCGACTCGTGCTCGCGCTGATGCTGTTCGATCCGCCCAACTTCCTCGTGCTCGACGAGCCGACCAACCATCTCGACCTCGAGACCAAAGAGATGCTGGTCCGCACCCTGAGCGACTTCTCGGGCACGATGCTGTTCGTGTCGCACGATCGCACGTTCTTGCGTGGCCTCGCCAACCGCGTGCTCGACGTGAGCCCGTGCGCGGACGGCGCGCCGCCGCAGGTGTATCCCGGCAGCTACGTCGACTGGGTCGGCAAGACCGGCAACGAAGCGCCGGGCGTGCATCGCTGAGGACACCGGCGCTACTGGCTGACGAGCAGCGGGCTGATCTGCTGCACGATCTTGCGCGACTCGATATCGATCGCAGTGAGCCGGCCCTGCCAGTCCGCCGTGAACGCGGCCTTGCCGTCGGCGGACAGCGCGAGGTCGTAGACCCACTCGTCGATGCGCGGCAGTTCCTTCTCGCGCCGACCGTTGGTCCGCCAATGGAACACGCGCCCATCCGCGCCGCTGGTGAGCAGCCGCGACTTGCCGCGCCACGCGAGGCACAGCACGGCGTCGCGATGGTCGCGCTTCTGTTGCAGCCGCCGACCGTCGCTCATGCGATAGAGGCACAGCGCGCGATCGGCCGTGACGGTCGCGAGCATCGCGTTGTCGGGCGAGAACGCGAGATCCGCGAGCAGCCCGTCGCCGGCCTTCATCGAGTGCACCTCGCGACCCGTCCGGGCCTCGCGCACCTGCACGAACCCCTGACGGTCGGCGGTCGCGAGCAGCTTGCCGTCGGGCGAGAACGCCGCGGCCGTGACCCAGTCCTCGTGGTCCTGTCGCCAGATCTCCTCACCGTCGTCGACCGAGAACACCTCGATTCGCTTCCGCGGCCCGCCGATCGCGACGAGGTCGGCGCGCGGCGCGACGGCGCCGGCCATCGCGGCACCGCGCTGTTTGGCGAAGCGCCCGAGCTCGCGGCCGGTCGCGACGTCGAAGAGCACCGCGCCGCCACCGTCGGCCGGGACGCCGCCCGTTGCCAGCAAGGCGGTCCCGTCGAGCGAGAACTCGAGCGTCGCGATCTGACCGAACGGGAACTCGAGGACTCCCAGTTCGCGCAGCTGCTCCTGGTGCAGCAGGAGAACCTGACCGAGGCCGGACACCGCGAGCAACGGCGCGCCCGGCGCAGCAGTGACGGCCCGCAGCGCGCCCGGGCGCGCGGGATACGCCTTGCGCACCTTCGGCAGTTCGCCCGGCATGATGGCCTGCACCGGCACGGCGGCGGCCTTGCGGGCAGCGGCTTCGGCGGCCGCGCGCTTCGCCGCGATCGCGCGCTCCTTCTTCTTGCTCGCGGCCTGCACCTTGTCCTTGGGCGCGCCCTGCTCGATCCAGGCCCGAATCCGCTCGATCTTCTCTCTGGCGAGCTTGGGCTCGCCCCGCGGCATCACCGGCGTCTCACGATGCGCGACGAGCAGAAAGAGCCGGCTCTCGTCCGGACTACCAGGGCGCAAAGTGCGACCCGAGCCACCGCCCTGCAGCGTCGTCGCGAAGCTCGTGAGGTCGAGTCCGCCCGACGGGTCACCGCTGTCGTGGCAGTCGTAGCAGTGCGCCTCGAAGATCGGCACCATGTGATCGTCGTAGGTGACGAAGTCGTCAGGGCCATCGCTGGCGGCCGACTGCGACGTCGTGGCCGGCGCCGGCATGGCGCCGTCCTTGCCGTCGTCCTGCATCGCCTTCTTGGCCTTCGCGTCCGCCTTGATCGCGGGCTTCTCCGCCGGCTTCGCGGCGGGCTTCTTCGCTGGCTTCTTCGCTGGCTTCTTCGCCGGCTCTTCCGCGGGCTTCTCCGCGGGCTTCTCCGCGGGCTTCTCCGCGGGCTTCGTCACCGCCACCAGCTCGGGCGAGATCGTCGCGACGAGCTTGCGCAGCTGCTCGAGCTTGCCGATCTCCGCAGCCAGGGCATCGGCCTCCTTCGCCATCCCATCGGCCTTGGCGATCAGTCCCTTGCCGGCCGCCTCGAGCTCCTTGGCCGCGCTCTCGTGGGCGGCGATGCGCTTAGAAACAGCCTCGATGCGCTCCTGCCACGCCGAGCTCGGCAGGTCCCGCAGGGTTCCGAGCGCGACCTCGAGCTGCCCGCGTCCCGTCGTGACCTTCTTGGCGCTGCCGGCCGGATCACGGAACTCGAGTTTCGCCAGCGCGCTCCGCAGCTGTTCGAGCTTCTTGATCTCCTGCCCCAAACGCTCGGCCGCCTGTGATTCACCGGCGGCCGCCTTGGCTTTGTCTGCGGCCTGCTTGCGCAACGTCGCGGCCGACTTCTTCGCCGCCGCGATGCGATCCTGCATCGCATCCGCACGCTCCTGCCACGCGTCGGCTGGCGTGCCGTGCAACAGCGCGAGCAACTCGTCCAGGACCTGCGGCGACGATTGCGCCCGAGCACGATCGCCGAGCAACGCGATCGCCGCGACCACGAGGACGCTCAGGCCGAGACGGCCCATCGAATGAGTGCGGTTCATGTCAGTGCTGGAAGAGGAACTCTTTGCTGTTCAACATCGCCCAGAGCACGTCCTCCCAGACGGTCCGGGCGTCGTCGCCGGCCGCGGCGACGGCTGGCAGGATGCGTTCGCGTTCGGCCGCGTTCGGCAGCCGCCCGTAGACGGCAAGACACAACTCCTCGAGCAGGAGCCCCGGCTCGGTGCCGTGCTCGATGAGGCGCACGATGCGACTCTTGTCGCTGCGCACCTTGCCTTCGATCGTCGAACCGTTGATGAGATGCAGCACCTGGTTCAGCGTCGGCTCCGAACGACGCTCGCACGTGCAGACGGACTCGCGGCGCGGACGCCCGAAGAGGTCGAGCAGCCGGTTCTGCGGGTCCGCGTCGACGAGCTGCGCGGCACGGAAGCCGAGCGGCGCTCCGCGAAACTTGGTCTTCACCTCGGTGACCGCATCGATCGCGTCGAGCAACTGCTCGGCCGAGAGGCGCCGCGGCGTCATGCCGGCGAACGTCGCGGCCGCGGCGCCCCCGTCATGCTGCGCGGATTGATACGTCGCGGACGCGCAGATCTCACGGATCAGCGCGCGGATATCGAAGTCGGCGGCCGCGAGCTTCTCCCCGAGCCGCCGGTGCAGCGTCGGATGCGACGCGGGGTTGCTGACGCGCACATCGTCGACCGGCTCGACGAGCCCGCGGCCGAAGAAGCGCGCCCACACGCGATTGGCGATGTTGCGCGCGAACCACGGGTTCTCGCGCGACGTCAGCCATTCCGCGAGCACGGCCCGCCGGTCCTCGCCAGCCTCGATCTCGGGCACGTCACCGCCCAGGAAACGCGGCTCGGCGGCGCGGCGGGTGCGCTCGTTCGTCACGGAGCCGCGCTGTCGGTCGTAGACGATCGTGTCGCGAGGATCGTCCCCACGCTTCCGCCCGATCTGGCCGAAGAACGCGGCGAAGCCGTAGTAGTCGTCCATCCGCCAACGCTCGAACGGATGGTTGTGACACTGCGCACACTGCAGCCGGATCCCGAGGAACGTCTGCGCCGCGTTCTCCGCGAGCACCTTCGGGTCCGTCGCCGTCACGAAGTAGTTGGCCTCCGGAACGGAGAACGC
The DNA here is from genome assembly GCA_965228735.1 of Planctomycetota bacterium. GTDB lineage: Bacteria > Planctomycetota > UBA1135 > UBA1135 > UBA2386 > JAGQRA01. The sequence continues at coordinate 5,273,190 of OZ245838.1, read as the reverse complement.
GGCCCCCTCGGCCGTGAGCATCGCGCGCACGAGCTCGTCCATGGGCACGCCCGCAGCGAGCGATTCGCTCAGCCACCGGGTGAAGAGGTGAACGCCCTTGGCCTCGAGCTGCTGCGACTCGATCCGCAGCACCTCGGCCCACGTCATCGCCCAGATGTCGGTGAACTCCGGGGTCGCGAGCAGCTCGTCGACGACGCGGGCGCGCTTGCCCTCGGCCTCGTCCAGAAGGAACGCGCGCACCTCTTCGACGGTCGGCAGCCGACCCACGATGTCGATGTGCACCCGGCGCAGGTACGTGGCGTCATCGCACGGCTCGGCCGGCGCGAGACGCAGCTTCGTGAGCTTCTGCTGGACGAGCTCGTCGATCTCGTTGTGCGCGACCATCGCCGGCGCGGTCCACGGCTCGGCGTCCGGCAGGACGATCACCTGCGCGACTTCGGTGAGATACCCGAACCGCGCCATGACGAACGCCTCGCCGCGATCGCCCGACACGACGGCCATGCCGTCGATCCGCGCATTCGACGCGCTCGACGACGACAGCAACGCGAGGTCCGTGACATCCCGCAGTGAGCCGTCGGAATACTCCGCGGTGACGACGAGGCCGCTGCGCTGATCGGGCCCCGCGAGCACGAGCTCCCGCGGCTCGACCTGCAGTCGCACGAGTGACGGCACCCCATTGCCGTCGTCCGGCGCGCCACCGGCGATCCACTCGCGCAGGATCTCGTACGGATCGCTGTCCGCCGTGAACCGCTTGCGCCCCTTGTGACGCACCTCGCCCGTCGGCTTGGTGAGCAGCAGACTCCGGTCGGGGTCGGCGCAGTCGAGACGACGACCGCGGAAGTCGCGCGTCAGAGCGCGGTGATCCTTGCCGGGATCGTAGCCGAAGAGCGTCAGTCCGAACCCGTTCTTGCCCGCGGCCGCGCCGTGACACGAACCCGCGTTGCAGCCGTAGCGCGTGAGGGTCGGGATCACGTCGTTGCGGAAGCTGACGAGCGGGTGCAGCGACACGTTCTGAACGGTCACCTGTACGGTGGCCGACAGTTCGCCGCAGGACACCGTCGCCTGGGCCTCGCCGTTCCCGCGCGCCACGAGCCGGCCGTCCACGAACGCGGCGACGGCACCCGGCTCGAACCGCACGTCGATGTCGGCCGTCGCGTCGCGCGTCACACCGGCCGCCGTCGTGACCACGGCCACGAGGCGGTGACTGTCGTCGCCATCGTCCAGCGTGACCTGCGCCGGGTAGACCGCGAGGCGATCCTGCGCGGTGACCGCCGCCGCGAGCACCAGAGCGGAAATCACGCCGAGCAGCCCGTGAGTGCAACCTTCGTTCATCGCGCTTCCCCCTTCTTCCGCATCTTCTCCGGCAACGGCCGATCGACGCGCAGCTCACCACCGCCGACCGTGTGTTGGATCACGCCGCCGTCGGTCTCGATCTTGAGCCGCAGATACATCGTGCGATGCCGACCGACGCGGGCGTCCGCCGCGGCATCCAACGCGACCTCCACCGTGGTCGTCTCGTCGGCGATTGCCGGCACCGCCGTCTTGACGCCCCGCGGAACGCGCGCCAACTCGGCGGTCACCTTGCCCTCGAACTCGCGCTGCCGCTGCAGCTCGATCGGGAAGACGCCCTTCTGACCCTGCTCGATCGTCGCGCGCGGCAGCTTCGCGGTGACCCACGGCGCGTGGACGTCGAGGTGCATCACCTGCGTGCTGATCGTCTGCGTCACCGAGCCGGAACGCGCGCTCGCGATGAGCACGATCGGCCACGTGCCGACCGACGCCCGCGAGTTGGCGTTGAGACTCAAAGCACCGGCAGTCTTGCCCTTCGTGAGGCTGATCGTGTTGCCGGATACGCCGGGCGGCAACCACAACGCCCGCACGGTCACCGTGCCATCGAAGCCCTCGTCGCGCGTCAGGCGCACGGGCCACTTCATCGAACCGCTCTGCACGAGCGGCACGGCAGGCGGGTCGGCAGCGATATCGTATGGCGTCGCCTGCGTGATCGCCACCGGCAGCGAACGCACCTGACGCAGGCCGTACGGCTGGTTGTTCTGCACCCGCAGCGGCGCGTAGCTGTGGCGGAACGGCAATCGTCTCGGCTCGGCGCGCTGCGCGCTCGTCGACAACGGCGACGCCAGGCTCGCCGCCAGCTCGGCATCCGCAGCGACCTCGAACACGACGGGCACGATCGTGCCGCCGGCCGGCACCGCCGTCGGCAATGACCGAACACCCGGCGGCAGATCGGTGAACGACAGCGTGTCGCCGTTCTTCGCCGACAACCCGCTCGTCGCGATCACGGTCGCATTGCGACGCCCCACGGGAACGCTCACGCCGAAGTCCTCGATGCGGCGACCCGGGATCGCCTCGCGCGTATTGAGTCCGGTTCCGCCGCGGACCGGCCGCACGAGCAGGCGATAGAAGTTGGTCGGCGAGCCGCGCTCGAGGTGGTCCGAGACGCACGCGTAGAACGTGCCGTCACTCGGCGCCGTGAAGCGCACGCGGCCATCCAGCCCGAGGCTGTCGTCGTCGGTGCCGAGCACCTTGTTCTGCGCGTCACGCACCCGCACGACCGGATCGAGAGTCGACCGCAGGTTGCGCGCCAACACGCCGATGTCGTAGCGCCCGCCCTTCTTCGCCGTGAACGCGTAGCGATCCTCTTCGCCGGGCTCGGTCACCACACCGTGGAACGCACACGGCGCCTTCTTCGCTCCATCCGGCACCTCGCCTTCGACGAAGCTCGGGTAGCGATCGACGATCACGCGGATCGGCGTCGGCGAGGGCACGCCGTCGACCACGGGGAACACCTGTTGGATGCCGAAGGCTTTCGGCATCTCGAGCACCGCTGCCTGCGGCTCGATGTCGCCGACGAGCGTGCACTCGACGGTCGAACCGGGCGCACCGCCGGCGGGCAGCGCGCCGATCGGCCGCGGGAACGTGCCGACGTGCAGACGATAGACGCCACGACTCGAACCGCGCCACGCGACGTCGCGCAGCGCCATCGTATAGGTGCCGGTGCGCGCGGCCACGAACCGTGCCACCGGGTCGGCACGGGCGAACGTGCTGTCGTCGCTCCGCACGACCCGCTCACCATCCGGGTCGAAGACCTCGAGCTGCAGGTCGAGATCGACGACTGCGAGCCGCACGGCTTCGACCTCGACGCGAACGGCCTGCCCCTGCTCGACGTCGAACGCGTACCAATCCTCGTCGTCCGGCAGCACGCGGCCATCGACGGTGCAGTCGAGCCCGATCCGCTGAGCCCGATCGCGCGAGCCATGGTCCTTGCCCTCGGCGACCGACGGCATGGCACCGACGTAGAAACCCTGCGCGCGCGTCAGACCGCGCTTCGTGTGCAGCTGGAACGGATACTCGCCGAGCCCGCAGTCCTCGGGGATCGCGAGCTCGAGCCGCACCCGGTCGTCGCGTTCGGCCGCGATGTTCGTGACCTCGATGCCGTCACGCAGCCAGACGACGGAGACGGTGTCCTTCAGGTATCGGCCGTAGCAGGTGACGCGCACGGTCTCGCCGCGCGTGCCACCGGCAGGCATCATCACGGTGAACTGCTGCGCCGACGCGGCCGTACTCGCGAGTACCGCCGCCAGTGCGAAGGCTGCCCGTGCCGTCACGTGAGCAGCTCCTGCAGGACGCGACCTTCGCGGACGATGTCGATCGGGCGACCACCGGGACTCATGAGCCGCTTCTCCGGATCGATGCCGAGCTGCGAGAACATCGTCGCAGCGAGATCCGCGGGGCTGACCGGCGCGACCTCGGGGTCACTGCCGCTCGAGTCGGTCGCGCCGTGCACGTGCCCGCGCCGCAGCCCGCCGCCCGCTCCGAGCACGGAGAACACCCGCGGCCAATGATCGCGACCGCGCGTCTGGTTGACGCGCGGTGTGCGGCCGAACTCGGTCGACAGCAGAACCATCGTGTTGTCGAGCATCCCGCGGTCGTCGAGATCGCGGATCAGCGCCGCGAGCCCGAGGTCGACCTCGGGCATGCGCCGCCGCAGTGCCGACGAGATGTTCTCGTGGTTGTCCCAACCGCCGGACGGCACCGCGACGAACCGCACGCCCGCTTCGACGAGGCGGCGTGCGAGCAACAGACGCTGCCCCATGCGCGTCGCGCCGTAGGCCTTGCGCACCTTCTCGGGTTCCTGGTCGACGCGGAACGCCTCCTGCGCCTTGTCCGAATCGATGAGCTGCCACGCCTGGCGATAGAACTCCTGCGTCGCGCGCACGGAGTCGGCCCGCGCCTCGAAGCCCGCGTCGAGCCCCTCGAGCAGCTGCCGCCGTCGTTCGGCGCGATCGCCATCGAGCTTCTGGCTCGGACCGAGGTCCTTGACCTCGAACCCCTTGCGCGACGGCTCGTCGCCGACGCTGAACGGGCCGAACGCCGAGCTCAGGTATCCCGTGCCGTAGTCGACGCGCCCGGCCCGCGGAATGCAGACGTAGGGCGGCAGGTGATTGCGAACCCCGAGCTCGTGGCTGACGACCGCGCCGAAGCTCGGATACGTGATCGCCGGGCTCGGGCGGTAGCCCGTCAGCATGTTGTGGATGCCACGTTCGTGGGCGGCTTCCGTGTGGGTCATCGACCGGATGACCGTGAGCTTGTCGGCCACGCGCGCGAGGTTGCGACACACCTCGGTGAACCGCAGGCCGTCGACGTTCGTCGCGATCGACCGGAACGGCCCGCGCACGTCGACTGGCGCCTCGCTCTTGGGGTCGAGGGTGTCGAGGTGGCTCATGCCGCCCTGGAGGAACACCTGGATGACGGCCGTCGCCCGCGGCTCGGTCCGCGGCGTCAGCGGGCCGAGCATCCGCGGATCGAGCGGCAACGCGGCGGCGGCACCGAGAGCCGCCGAGCCTTTCAGGAAGCGGCGACGGCTGAACAGGTCAGCCGCATCGGCTGACGAGACGTGACGGGCGTCTTGACTCAAGGTCACTCCTCGCGTGGCAGCGAATAGGAGAAGGAAGCGCGCGCCACTGTACCGCCTCCGGTGCGCCATCGCGGCGCGGGCCCCCTGCGAGTTGCGCCTTTTTCGGTGCTGGGTGCGGGTAATCCCCGAGCCGTTCCGCAGGTCGCGTACCTATTCTGCAACGATGAACCGCAGACCGGTCGCGATCACCGCAGTTCTGGCGCCGGCGCTGGCCCTGCCCTCGGCTTGCGGCGAGGCCTACCCGCATCCCGACACGCCTGTCGCGTTCGCGATGCCGGAGTTCCTGAATGCGGCACTGCGCGAGAAAGTGGGCCTGCCGCCGCTGCCGGAGGATTACACGCTCGAGCAGTTCATCGCGCTGGATCGCGAGCGCCTCGCCACGATCCGCGAGCTCGACGTTCCGTTGTTTCGCGAGCACGAGAAGTCGGTCCGCGGCTACCAGCCGGACCACCACGGTCTGCGTTGGCTGTCCCTGCTGCCCAACCTCGAGATCCTCTCGCTCGATCTCTCCGAGCCGCTCGGCGAATCTTCGGAGATCGGCTCGACAGCGGGGATGACGTTCATGCGCGTCCCGCGCGTGATCGACATCCACCCCGACGTCGGGCTGCAGAACCTGCGGAGCTTGACGGTGACGACGAACGCACCGCAGAACTTGCGGGCGTTCGCGACGCTGCCGAAACTCGAACGGCTGACCGTCAGATCACGCGCGCCGATCGACCTGAGCGTCTTCGGCAACGCACCGGCCCTGCGAACGCTCACGATCGTGTCGCCGGACGGCCCGCACCACTTCTACGTGGCCGGTTCGCCGCGGCCCGGGGAGCCCGATCGACTGCGGTCGTTGCGCCGCTTGCGAGAGCTCGACCTGACCGGCGAGTTCTCCACCCCGGAGAGCTACGGGGCGCTGGCCGACCTGCCGGCGCTCCGCTCGCTCACCGTGAGGCTGCCGGTCGATCCAGAACCGGTCGGGCTCGAGTCCCTGACCCAGCTCGAGACGCTGCGCCTCATCGCAGCCCAGTTCACCACGGCGGAAGCTCTTGCGGCGCTTCGCGAACGACTCGTCGCGGCACTGCCCGATTGCAGGGTCACGATCGTCCCGCACTGAGCGCCCGGCGGGCGGTCACCTATCGGATCGCGCCGAGCGTCCCGAGCTTGTCCGGGTTCCGCTGCACGTAGATCCCCACGATCCGGCCGGCCGCGACCTCGAACTGGAACGCCGAGACCGGGCGGCCAGCCTGACGCACGACGACGCCCGGCGCGCCGTTGAACCAGATCGCGTCGAGTTCCGACTCGGGCTCGCGCGCGAATACCGACACGAAGAACGCCGCGACCTTGGGGGCACCGACGACCGGCACGCGCGCTGCCGCGACCTTGCCGCCGCCGTCCGAGTAGAGCACGACGTCGGCGGCGAGTACGCCCTGCAGGCGTTCGAGGTCGCCGTCGCCGATGGCCGCGAAGAACGCTTCGCCGAGCCGCCGCACCGTCGCCTCGTTCGAGCCCCCGCTCGCAGATCCCGGCGCCGAACGCCGCGGGCCGTCGCGCAGGTGCTGGCGAGCGCGGACCGCGAGCTGCCGACAGTTGGCGGGCTGCAGTCCGAGGATCTCGCCCACTTCCGTGAACTCGTAGCCGAACACGTCGTGCAGCAGAAAGCTGGCCCGCTCCGTCGCGGGCAGCCGTTCGACCGTCCGCAACAGCGCCATCGACAACGTCTCGTCGAGCTCGGGCCCGGCGTCTTCGACGAGCGGTTCGGGCAACCACTCGCCGACGTATTCTTCACGACGCCGCTCACTCGCGCGAATGCGGTCGATGCAGAGGCGCGTGCACGTGCGCGTGAGCCACGCGCGCGGCTCCGTCACCACTTCGTCCGACCGGCGCCAGCGCAAGAACGTCTCCTGCACGGCGTCCTCGGCGTCGGCGACCGAACCGAGCAACCGGTAGGCGAGCCGGGACAGATACCGGCGCTCGCGTTCGAAATCCTCGACGAGGTTCATCGATCGCCGTCGAGGATAGCGCTGGAGACGACGCACGCGCCGTCCATGAGCAGCGCCCGCTTCGCCGTCGGGTAGATCCGCGAGCCGGCGATCACGACCGCGAGCTCCGTGAACGCGGCATCCCCGAACTCCGCGCGGATCCGCTCCGCCCGCTCGGGGTCGACCGCCACGTTGCCGGCGACGGCGCGGGTGTGGCGGTAGACGTCCTGCAGGGGACCCGGCAGCTCCGCCGGCCGTTCGAGCAGCGTGCGCAACAGCTCGCGATCGACACCGGCCTCGATCGCCATCGCCACGTTGAGCTGCGCACACGCGCCGCAGTCCTCCCCCTGCATCGCCGCGATGCGGGCGATGAAGTGCGCATCGAGCGGCAGTTCGCTGCGGAACAGGCACATCGGCTGGCCCGCGACGAAGGCGTCGTAGGCGCCGGGCGAGCCGTCGAGCATCCGCTCGAGGTAGCTCACATCGTAGTCGTACTGGCGGCCGAAGGCCTGGATCGCGGTCCGTTCGCTCGTGGTATCGGGCATTGTCGTCTCCGGGGGTCGCTGACTCACTCGGGTCGCTGGCTCGTGGGCCAGCACAGGAACGACGAGGGTGACGCGAGCCGTGTGACAACCGTTCAGGGATTCTCGGCGCCCACGCCGCGACGGAGCTCGACCCCTGTGACCGTTCCCGCCGCGGCGAGCTCGGCCGGCGGACCCACGAACTGCACACGCCCACCGTCGGGCCCGGCACCCGGCCCGAGCTCGATCACGTGATCGGCGGCCGCGATGACGGCGAGGTCGTGCTCGATCACGACGACCGTATGGCCACGATCGGCGAGGCCGTCGATCACGTCCAGCAGCTGCTCCACGTCGTCCGGGTGCAGACCGCGGGTCGGTTCGTCCAGCACGTAGAGCGTCGTCGAAGAGCTGTCGCCATCGAGGTGGGTCGCGAGTTCGAGCCGTTGCGCCTCGCCGCCCGACAAGGTGTCGGCGCCCTGGCCGAGACGCAGATAGCCGAGCCCGACCCGCGCCGCGGTCTCGAGCGGCGCGGTGATCGCCGCGGACGGCTCGGTCGTGGCGGCGAGGTGCGCGCGGAACCCGTCGATCGACATCGCCAGCACGTCGGCGATCGACAGACCGCCGAACGCGCGGACCGCGAGCGTCTCGGCCTCGAACCGCCGGCCACCGCACGCCTCGCACGGCACGAGCGTGGCACCCCCGAGCAGGTCGAGCCCACCGAAGCCGGTGGCGACGCGCCCGAGACCGCCGCATTCCTTGCACGCCCCCGTCGTCTTGCCGTCCCAACCGAACCAGGTCGCGCGCCAACGCTTCGTCCGCGCCGCGGCGGTCGCCGCGAACACCTGGCGGATCGGCTCGAGAACGCCGAGCAGCGCCGCCGGGCACTGGCGCCGCGATCGCGCGGAGCGGGCGCCCGTATCGACCACGACGCGGTCGATCGGATCCGCACCCTCGATCGCGCTACACCCGATCGGGCGGCCGGCGCGCAGCGACGCCGCGAGGACCTCGAGAACGAACGTCGACTTGCCGCTGCCCGAGACCCCCGCGACCGCCGTAACGGCACCGAGCGGAATCGTGACATCGAGGCCGTCGAGGTAGCGCAGATCGGCACCGCGCACCGTCAATCGCCCGTTCGCGCTCCGCACCGCGGTCTCCGCGCCCTTCGGAACGAGTCGCGTTCGCGAAGCCAGGACCCGGCCCGTTCGCGACGCGTCGGGCTCGCGGCGCAGCTGCTCAGGCGAGCCCGCCGCGACGAGCTGACCGCCACCAGCGCCCGCATCCGGCCCGATCTCGATGACGTGATCGGCCGCCGCGACGACGTCCGGATCGTGTTCGACGGTCACCACATGGTTGCCCGAACGCACGAGGTCGCGCAGCGCTTCGATCAGGATCGCCGTGTCCTTCGGATGCAGTCCGGTCGACGGTTCGTCGAGCACGTAGGTGACGCCGTGGAGCGGCGCCGCCAGCTGGCGCGCAAGGCGCAGTCGCTGCCGTTCGCCGACCGACAGCGAGTCCGTCGCGCGATCGAGCGCGAGGTGCCCGAGCCCGAGCCCCGCGAGCCGCTCGAGACCGCGCCGCAGCTCCGGCAGCACGACGTCGGCGAGCGCGCGCCGCGGATGATCGGCGGGCACGAGGGCGTCGAGCCGGTCCGCGACCTCCGCGATCGTCGACCGGCACAGCGTGGGCAACGTCACGCCACCGATCGCGATCGACCGGCCGGGCTCCGCGAGCCGGTCGCCGTTGCACACCGGACAAGGCTCGGGGCCGAGCAACGACTCGAGCGTGTGCCCCCGACCATCCGCGACCTTGCGCGCGTACTCACGATCGATCTCGCCAGCGAGACCGTCGAACGTCTGGGTCCAGCGATGTGGCTGATCGCCGCCGTCCTCGCCCGCAACTGCGTGGTCCCAGACGACATCGAGCTCCGCGTCGCCGCAGCCGCGCATCGCGAGCATGCGCCCGGCTGCCGGGACCTCGTTCCACGGCCGATCGAAGTCGACGCCGTGCCGCGCGCCGATCGACCGCACGATCGCGTGGTAACGCCCGTTCTCGTCCGCGTAGTAGCGGATCGACTTGTGCGAACGGTCGAGCGCGCCGCGAAACAGCGGCTTCGTCGGATCGGCGATGAGGCGATCCGGCACGCACCGCAACGTCGTGCCCGCACCGCTGCAGCCCGCGCACGCGCCTTCGCGGCGAAAGAACGAGAACGTCGCTGCCGGCACCGCGCGGCCGTCGTCCCCGGCGACGACGCGGGACCACAACGTGCGCAGGAGCGGGTGCAGACCGGCCGAGGTCGCGACGGTCGCGCGCCGGTCCGCAACCGCCGGGCCCGCGCGCTGCTCGAGCGCGATCGTCGGCCGCAGGCCTTGCACCGCGGTAGCGAGCCACGGCGACAACGAGCTGCCGAGCTGCTGCCGTGCATGCCGTGACAGGTGCTCCGCAAACCGTGCGCGCGACGCGCCGTGCAGCGTGTCGTAGACGAGCGAGCTCTTGCCGCTGCCCGACACGCCGGTGACGACCGTCCACGCTCGCGCAGGAAAGGTGACGTCGAAGCCCGCGAGGTTGTTGGTGGCGACCCCCGTGAGCGTCGTCGCGCGCGCCGCACCGGCGCTCCCGTCACCGACCCTCGACGACCGATCGAGCCCGGCGCCCCGTTCTCGAAGGGCCCGACCTGTCGGCGTATCCGCGCGAACGATGTCGTCCGCCGTGCCGACCGCGCACAGCCTCCCGCCGCGGCTCCCGGCCTCGGGCCCGAGCTCGATCACGTGATCCGCAGCGTCGAGCACGTCGAGGTCGTGCTCGACGACGACCACCGTGTGGCCCGCCTGCACCAGCGTGTCGAGGGCCACGACGAGCCGCGCCACGTCGTCGCGATGCAGCCCGACCGTCGGCTCGTCGAGCACGAACAACGCGCGCTGACTCCGCGCGGTCTTCGCGATCTCGCCGGCGAGCCGCACGCGCTGCGCTTCGCCACCGGACAACGAAGTCGCGCGTTGTCCCAGGGTCAGGTACCCGAGCCCGACGCGTTCGAGCGCCTCGAGGACCGACAACGCCTTCTTCAACTTCGGGTCGCCGCCACTGCCGATCGCTTCGCGCACCCAGCCGAGCGCGGTGTCGATCGTCGCGTCGAGCACCTCAAGAATCGTCGGCGCCGACGGCAACGAGCCGCAACGCACCTCGAGCACGTCGTCGCGAAACCGCCGCCCCGCGCAGACAGCGCACGCGAGCTCGACGTCGGGCAGGCCGTGCATGCCGACGACCTCGAAGCCGGCCCCCTCGCACTCGGGACAGCGGCCGCCGGCCTTGGAGTTGAACGAGAACGTCGACGCGTCGAAACCGCGCTCCTTCGCCGCCGCCTCGGCCGCGAACAGCCGGCGGATCACGTCGAACAGCCCGGTATAGGTCGCCGGGTTGCTGCGCGGCGACCGGCCGATCGGCGATTGATCCACCTCGATCACCTGCCGCAGGTGCTCGAAGCCGCGAATGGCGCGCGCCGGCGGCGCCTCGCCGACGGGCGCGCCGGCGAGGCGCCGCCGCACGAGATCGGCGAGCACGTCGTGGAGGAACGTCGACTTGCCCGCGCCCGCGACGCCCGCGATCACCGTCAGTCGGCCGTGCGGGATCGACACGTCGATGTCACGCAGGTTGCGGGCGCACGCCCCCTCGACGACGAGCGTGTTCGCGTCCGGCTCGACCGCGAGTCGCCGTCGCATCGGCGCGCGCGCCACGACCGGCGCGACCTCGGCGGGCGGCCCGGCAGCGACGATCCGCCCACCGTGCACGCCAGCGCCGGGCCCGACCTGGATCACGTGATCGGCGGCCGCGACCGCGAGCTCGCTGTGTTCGACGACGACGACCGTGTTGCCTTCGTCGCGAAGCGCGGCGAGCAGCTCGAGCACCGCGCGTTCCTCCGTCGCATGCAGCCCGACCGACGGTTCGTCGAACACGAACAGCACACCCGTCATCCCGGTCGTCGCGATCGCCGCGAGCCGAACGCGCTGGAACTCGCCGCCCGACAGCGACGGGGTCGCGCGTGCGAGCGGCAGGTAACCGAGACCGAGGCGCAGCATCGCATCGACGCGACGGACCAACGCGCCGCCGCGGCGCTCGGCCCAATCCGCGATGTCGCGGAGTTCGCCCGTCAGCAACTCCTGGAGCGCAAGCCCGTCGACCGTCGCCGTTCGCGCCCGTTCGTCGAGCCGACAACCGCCGCACGCAGGGCACGGCACCGACCGCGCGAAGCGCAGCGCATTCTCGTTGCGGTTGCGCTTCAGGGTCTCCGCGATCGTCGGGATCAGGCCCTTGTAGTGGCCGAGTTCGCGCGGCTTGGCCTTGATGCCCTCCCACCGCATCCGCGACTCGAGCGTGTGCTTGCCGAACGGCACCTCGCGGCGATCCGAACCGAAGAACACGACGTCCTGCTGCTCGCGCGTCAACTCCTGCCACGGCGTGTCGACGTCGAAGCCGTGCGCGCGGCACACGTCATCGAGCACGTCGATCGTGACCTGGCTGTAGACGATGTAGCCCGACTTCGTCGTCGGCACGAGCGCCCCGGCGCGCAGCGTCTTCGCCGGATCGGCGATCAGCAGCTCACGCGCGACCTCGTCGCGACTGCCGGAGCCGTTGCACCCGGGGCACGCCCCCGCGGTCACGAACGAGAAGTCGCGGGGTTCGCGCCCCGTCGCCTCGGCGTAGACGACCCGCAGCAGATCGTGCACGCCGGACAGCGTGCCGACGGTCGACCGCGGATCGGAGGACCCGACCCGTTGCGACAGCGCGATGGACGGCGAGACCCGATCGACCCGGCCGACCTCCGGTTCGGGCACCCGCTGCAGGAAGCGCCGCCCGTGGCTCGACAGCGTCTCGAAGTAGCGCCGCTCAGCGACGGCGTGCAGCGTGTCGAACGCGAGCGACGACTTGCCGCTGCCCGACACCCCGGTGACGACCGTCAGCGCACCGTGCGGCACCTCGACCGTGACATCGTCGAGGTTGTGCGTGCGGACGTTCTCGAGCCGGATGTGAGCCACAGCGGCGTCGGCAGTCGCCGAGGTCAGCGCTTCTTCGCGATCTTCAACTTGTCGATCTTCGCTCTCGCCTTGATCGACTCCTCACTGCGCGTCATCGACTTGCTGATCGCCTTCAGACTCATGCCCTTCTCGACGAGCTGATGGAGCTTCTGAATCTCGGCGGGCGTCCAGGGCTGGCGATGGCGTTCGAAACGGTCCTTCATCGTGGGATCCTGCTCGGCCCCCGGCCGGGCGGCGAGGGCCGGCCCGCAGATCGGAAGCGGCCGGCTGTCGTAGTCCAGGCCGGGCCCACTCGCCAGCGAACTCTCGGTCACGAACGCCGGAAACGTGGCCAGCTCCACGGCTCTCCCGTCGAAGGTCTCCCGATGCTTCTCCGGATCGCCGTCCTCACGCTAGACGAACGCCGTTCTCGCTGACTCCGGCAGCAGGCGGCAACCTCAGCGCCCGGCAGCCGGCCGAGCCATCTCAGGCGTCCACGAAACCATCACGATGTCGAGCCAGGACCTCGCGGATGCTCCGCGTGGTCCGAAACCAGTTGCCAGAGTCATCCTCGCCGACACAGGACCAGTACCAAACCGTGCAGAAGTGGCGATGGATACCGCGATCCAACGCCGCCAGGACATTCGGCCATCGGGCATCGCGTTCGGGATCATCCGGGAGCAGGTTGAAGCTCTCGATCAACGTCTCCATGAGGACGAACAGTTCGTCATCCGACAGCTCGCCGCTGGTGTAGGCCGCCCAGAACTCATCGATCCGCTCAGAGTCCGCGACCTGGTACTCCCAGTCCTGCATCGTGGGAGTGCTCGGCAGTTTGAAGCGACGGGCGAGGCTGTCGATCGCCGCCGCCGTTGGGTGCCGCAGCAAACGATCCGGCAGGTCCATGCGCCGGATCGTCGCGCGAAGGCGCAAGCATTCCAGTCCGGACTACCGCCCGACGCCGCGGGCGAGGCTGTAGAACTCGTCAACCCGCACCCGCAAACCCGTCGCGCTCACTCGAGCCAGGCCTCCGCGGCCTCGCCGAACGCTCGACGCGTGAGATCTGGCCCGAGTCGCAGGGCCCCGGCTCGACGTCGCAGCTCGTCATCCGAAGCCTCAGGGAATCGCCGGCGCAATCCAGCGATCGCGAGCCGCTCGACCGAGCGGCTCGCGGCCGCCGCGAGTTCGAGGCGCTCCGCTGGGCTCATTCGGCGGAACCCGTCGAAGACCAGTTCGTCCACGGCGAACGTCGTGTCGCGGGCCTGCGGCTGGTATCCACTCATGCAGGGCACGATACGGGAAAGGCCCGCGCGTTGGCAGCTGGCGATCGTGTCCTCACCGCCCGACGCCGCCGGCGAGGTTGTAGACCTCGTGGACCCCGGCGTCGGTCAGCTCGCGGACGGCCTGTCGGGAGTAGAGCCCCGAGACGCACTGCACGACGTAGCACCGGTCGGGATCGAGGTCGTCGACCTCGTCCTCGAGCTCGTCGATCGGGATCTGGAGCACGTCGTCGTCGAGTGAACCCGCGATCCGTTCGTGCCGGGCGCGCACGTCGAGCAGGACGAAGTCGCGGTCCGCGGCCTGCCACTCGGCGAGTTCGTCGCGCGTGATGCTCGGCAGCGGGTCGACGTTGGCAGCCCCCCCCCGTGAGGCGCAGAACCGGCGAACTGGCGGACACGAAAGCCACGGTCGAATCGGCCCCTCGATGCGGGCGCTCTACCGAGGTGCCCGATTCGGCCCTGCCGTCCGTAAGCTGCGCGGCCATGCGTCACCTCGCCTTCGCCATGCTCGCCTGGCCGCTCGCCCTCGCTGCGACCCCGGCCGTCGCACAAGAACCCGGCTTTGCCCGCGTGTTCGACAGTCACATGGTGCTGCAGCAGCAGCGTCCGGTGCGGGTGTGGGGCTTCGGCCTCGGCGGCCAGCCGGCGATCGTCCGCTTCGCCGAGCAGGAGCACCGCGCCGAGGTCGACGACGACGGCCGTTGGTCCGTCACGCTCGACCCGATGCCGGCAAACGCGGAGGGGCGCGCGCTCACGCTGGCGCTCGGCGAACGAACCTTCACCCTCGACGACGTCCTCGTCGGCGAGGTCTGGATCTGCGGCGGCCAGAGCAACATGCGGTGGACGGTGCGCGGCACGCGCGACGCCGATCTCGAGATCGCGTGCGCGAACGACCCGCTGCTCCGCTTCGTGCGGTTGCCGAACGAAGCGCGCGGTGCGCCGCGGCGCGACTACGTGCGCCCCGAGCACGGCGGCAAGGGCAAGAGCTGGCGCGCGATCGACCCGGACTCGGTCGTCGACTGCACTGGCGTCGGCTACTACTTCGCGCAGCGACTGCGGCGGCATCTCCAGGTGCCGGTCGGCATCATCGACGTGGCGTGGGGCGGCACGTCGGCACAGTTCTGGGTGCCGAAGCCGACGCTGCGGCAGATGCCGAGCGTGGCGCCGATGTTCGAGAGCTTCGAGAAGGCGATGGCCGAGTGGATGGAGGGCGGCGGCCAGGAAGGCGCCGATCGACGCTACGACGCGGCGATGGCGGAGTGGACGAAGGCGAAAGAAGCTGCCAACGCCGCGGGCAAGAAGGAGCCGCGGCGCCCGAACCGCCGGGCGTTCGAGAACCCGAGCCACAAGCGTCACCCGGGCGGCGGCTACGACGGCATGCTCGCGCCGCTCGCCGGCCTCGTCGTGCGCGGTGCGCTCTACTACCAGGGCGAGAACAACGCGTTCGACGACATGTATCGGCCGTTCCCCGATACGTTCCCCGCGGTGGTCGACGCCTGGCGCGAGCTCTTCGCGGACGACGACCTGCCGATGGGCCTGATCCAGATCGGCGGCTGGAGCAACCGTCGCACGATGACCTACGACATGAACCACCACACCAACGTGGTGCGTGAGGTCCAGTTCGACACGTGGCGCCGCAAGCCGAACACCGGCCTGATCGTCACGTTCGACCTCAACTCCGACGGCAACATCCACCCCGGCCACAAACGCCCCGTCGGCGAACGGTCCGCGCGCTGGGCGCTCGCCGAGGTCTACGGCAAACAGGGCCACGACAAGAAGCCGCTGCGCTGGCGCGGACCGGTCTACGGCGGCATCGATGTCACGGACAACGGGCGCATGCGGGTCCGCTTCGAGGAGCCGACTGCCAAGGGGCTCCGACTCGACAAGGACCGGGCCCTCGGCTTCTACCTCGCCGGCGAAGACCGCGAGTTCCACGTCGCCGACGCGCGCATCGTCGACAAGACGATGGTCGAGGTGTTCTGCGACGAAGTACCGAAGCCGGTCGCGGTGCGCTACGCGTGGTCGAACCTGCCGCTCGGCTCGTTGATGAACGGCAAGGAACTGCCGGCGTACCCGTTCCGCAGCGACGACTGGCCGTTGCGACCGCATCGATCGAAGGGCCAGTACGTGCGGCAGTGAGCCTGCGCGCCGGGCTGGCCCCACCCGTGAAGGACCCGGGCCAGCACCGAGCCTCGCACAGAAGAGCCCCTCGACAACATCAGCGCAGCGCGGCTACGACCTCAGCGAAGCCATCATCGGCGATCAGGAATCGAGCGAGCTGCTCCGCGGCGATCGCATGCGCCAGCTCGTTCGGGTGCTGATCCGTGGGATGCACCCACAGCTCCGGCCCGGAGTGGCGCGCGAACGCCGGCAGCAAGTCCAGCACGCCGGCACGACTTGCCGTGGCGTGGTCAGCGACCAGTTCGTGCAGTTCCTCGAACGGATAGCCGCCATCCAGCTCGAACAGGATCGGGAAGATCATCACGTAGAACCGGATCCCGCGCTCGCCGAGGAACGCTCCCATCTTCGACAAGGCGTCCTGCGTGGCCTGCCAGCCGGCAGCGGTCGGGCCGTACAGGTAGCGGTAGTGCGCGATCGTGCGCCGACTGCGTTCCCGGCTCGCGGCAACTTGCCACATCAGCCGAGCGAGCCGCAACGAGTAGATCGAATCGTCGGGCGGTCGCGGGTCGTCGCTTCCTTCCGCGACCTCGAGTTCCCGCGACCGTCGCACCGGGGTCTGTCGCGCCGGATCGATACGAAACAGCGCGGGCTCGGCATCGTTGAGCACGTAGCAGAGGACCACGGCGTGGGGCTTCGCCTGCGCAGCAACGATCTCGAGCAGGAACTGGCAGTCGCGCGTGTTGTAGCCGCTGACGCCGAAGTTGTAGCTCTCGACCCGGACGCCGCTCCGTTCGTAGTGCTCGTCGAGGAGACGCGCTGTGACTTCGGCGAACGTATCGCCGTCGTGAACCCCCTCGCCGAACGTGAAGGAGTCGCCGAAGTAGGCGAGCCGCAGGGTGCGCGGCGCCGGGGCCCGAAACGCGTCACCGCGGAACCCCTCGGCGTTGACCGTGTGGCGCACGATGTTGCCGGGTTCGAAGTAGCCACGCGGATCCGAGTCGTACTCGAACTCGATCCGGGTCCCGGGCGTGTTGACCCAGAAGTACCGCCCGCTGTCGGGCTCCCGCACGAAGCGGAACTGCTCCGGCGCCGAATGCGCCCGATGGAAGCGCGGGACATCGGCGATCCAGAGCCCGACCTCGACGGCAGTCAATGCGACGACGAGTCCGCCCGCGGTCGCAGCCAGCTTCTTGCGCCAACCCACGATGCTACTCCGACCGCGGGGCGATCGTCTGCAGTTCGAGGTTGCGGAACTCGACGTGCATGTCCTGCCCGCCGTGCAGCTGCAGTCCGATGTGACCCTCGAGCCGCCCCGGGTCGTCACGCAGGATCGCGGTCGACTCGTCGTTCACGAAGACCTCGACGTCGCGCCCGACCGCGCGGATCCGCATCCGCGTCCACTCGCCCGGCGTGTAGACCATGCGCATGCGATCAGGATCCGGTTTGACCACCCACGCCCGGCCGCCGGTCTCGTAGAGGCCACCCGTCGCCATCGTCGTATCGACCTCGGCCTGGAACCCCCGCACGGCCACGCGCCCGCCGACCTCGTCGACGCGGAAGTAGAGCCCGCTGTTGCCGGCCAACACGCGGAACTCGACGCGCAGTTCGAAGTCGCCGTAGCGCGCATCGCTGATCAGGATGCCGTGCCGCGGCTCGCTCTTCGGACTCGTGCCGACGAGCACGTCACCGCGCCATTCCCACGTGCCGCCCGGGGAGCTGTGCCAGCCGGCCATCGAGCCCGGGGCGAAGAGCGGCTCGAAGCCCGCATCGAAAACGGCGCAAGCCGTGAGCAGGAGCAGTGACGAGATGAGCAGCACGGCACGCATCCGGACGAGTAGACGGCGAGGTCGGATCGATGCAACGAGCTGAGGCCGCAATGCCGCACGATGGCCGCACGCAACCCGTCCGCAGCGCTCGCGGTCGGCGTTGTCGTCTACGTCGCCCTCTCGCACCTGCTGGTCGACGCCGAAATCCCCGTGCTCGCGACGGCACCGTACGTGTCGGCGGTCGTCGCCGCGACCGGCGCCTACATCGCCGGCGGGCTGTTGGACGCGCGGTCACGGCAGCGGTAGCGTCCGGTCCACCGTGACCGACGCAACGCCCACTACCGAGGTCCCAACCACCGAAACCGCTGCTGCAGCCCCTGCTCCGGTCGTGCAGGCCGGCCGCATCCGGTCCATCGACGTGCTCCGCGGGTTCGCCCTGTTCGGTGTGCTGACGATGAACATGCAGGCATTCGCCGACGTGTTCGCCGTCTACATGCACCCGTTCGCGCTCGGCGACATCTCGGCCGTCGAGTACGGCCTGTGGTGCTTCAACCGCGTCGTCGCGGACACCAAGTTCATGACGATCTTCTCGATGCTGTTCGGCGCCGGCATCGTGCTGATGACGACACGGGCGAAAGAACGAACGGGCCGCTCCGCCGGCCTGCACTACCGGCGCATGCTCTGGCTCGCGCTGTTCGGCTTCGCGCACGCGACGCTGCTGTGGATCGGCGACATCCTGTTCTTCTACGGCATCGTCGGGATGGTCGCGTACCTGCTGCGGCGGGTCTGGCTCTGGCTGCTGTTCCTGCTGGCCTTCCTGGCCTTCTCACTGCCGCCGCTCGCGTTCTCGTTCCTCGACCAGATGCCGGCCGAGGATCTGGCCGAACTGCAGACGATGTGGGCCCCGAGCAGCGACTACATCGAGGCCACGCACGCGACGATGCGCGGCGGCTGGCTCGGCCAGGTCGCGCACCGCGCGGAGGAATGGACGGGGATGCTCGGCTTCCTCGTCCTGTTCGGCTGGCGCATCCTCGCGAACATGCTGCTCGGCATGGCGCTGTTCCGCATGGGAGTCTTCGCGGCCGAACGCAGCGACCGGTTCTACCTGACGATGATCGTCGGCGGCTTCCTGATCGGCCTGCCGCTGTGCGCCTGGGGCATCTACGACCACGAGATGCACGACTGGGAGATGCTGCGCTCGATGGGCGTCGGCGCCAACTTCAACTACGTCGGCAGCCTGTTCGTCGCATTCGGCTGGATCGGCCTCGTGATGCTGATCTGTCGCCGCGGGAGCCTGCCCGCGCTGCGCGAACGCTTCGCCGCCGTCGGCCAGATGGCGTTCACGAACTACATCATGCACAGCGTGATCTGCACGACGATCTACAACGGCCACGGCCTCGGCCTCTTCGGCCACGTCAGTCGTGTGTGGCAGGCGGTGATCGTCCTCGCGATCTTCGGCTTCCAGTTGTGGTACTCGCCGCTGTGGCTGCAGCGATTCCGCTTCGGCCCGCTCGAGTGGCTCTGGCGCGCCCTCGCGTACTGGCAATGGCCGCCGATGCGCCGCGAACCGGGCACGGCAGCGTGACCGACGGCACCGACGGGTCAGGCGAACTGCTGGTCAGCGAACCAGGCGGCGACGAGCAGCAGCAGCCGCGGCAGCCGCAGCAGGACGGCGGCAGCGCGAACGAGCCGACGATGGCGAACGTAGAACAGGGCGAACCCGCCCTTTCCCGAGCTCATCACCGTATCCCACGCGCCTGGCGCACGATCATACGACTCGGGCCGTTGACGCCGATGCTCGTGCTCGCATGCGTCGGGCCGCTGGTCGGCGTCGTGATCCTGATCATGACGTCGGGTTCGTGGTTGCCGTGGTTCGAAGCCGGCGGCGCCGCTTCGGCGATCGCGTTCTGGGCGCTCGGCGTCGTGCTGGCCGCGGCCTGCCTCATGCCGACCCACGCCACGGCCCTGCTCGCCGGCTATGTGTTCGGCACGTGGCTCGGCACGGGCATCGCGTTCTCCATCGTCATCTGCGCGGCTGCGATCGGCCACGCGGTCTGGGCCCGGCTGATCGGCTCGCGCGTGCTCGACGCGATCG
The DNA here is from genome assembly GCA_965228735.1 of Planctomycetota bacterium. Lineage (GTDB taxonomy): Bacteria > Planctomycetota > UBA1135 > UBA1135 > UBA2386 > JAGQRA01. The sequence continues at coordinate 5,253,504 of OZ245838.1, read as the reverse complement.
CGGCGTCACCCGTCAGTCAACGGATCCACACAGCGCTGCTCGGCCGCAGTTTCTGGCGCACGGTCTGGCTGATCGCGCTGCTGCGGCTCTCGCCGCTCATGCCGTTCGCCGCGACCAACGTGCTGATGGCATCACTCGGGGTCCGACTCGGACCGTTCTCGTGCGCCACCGCGATCGGGATCGCACCGCGTTCGATCGGCGTCGCCCTCGTCGGCGCGCAACTGTCCGAACTCGATTGGGACGCCGGCGGCAACCTCTGGTCCACCGTTCTCGCGATCGCGGCGACGCTCGCGGTCATCGCGTGGATCGGCCGCATCGCGCGTGCGGCCGTGCGGCGCGAACTCGGCGACCCCGCGGCCCAATAACCGAGAGCCGCGCGACCGAAGGCCGCCGGTCAGGCGAGCGCGAGCTTGCCGTGATCGTCGCAGTGGCCGTCGTGCGGGTGGTGCAGGTGACCGTCGACGAGGTAGTCGACGTGGTCGCCGTGCGGCACCGCTTCGTGGCCGCAGCCCGGGCCGTGCTCGTGGCCATCGTCGTGGCCGCCGCACGAGTGCGACGGCGTGCAGTCCGCCGGGTTGGCCGCGCTCACGTCGATTCGGTGCTCGTCGATGTGATCACCGTGCGGGTGATGCAGGTGACCGTCGTGCAGGTAGTCGACGTGATCGTCGTGACGCACGGCCTGGTGCCCACACTTGGCGCCGTGCTGATGCGAGTGATCGTTGTGCTTGTCGTTGCAGTTCATGTTCAGTCTTCGGTTCGAGGTTCAGTCCGGTCGCGGGTCACGTGGCTCGTCGGCGTGCTCGATCGCGTTGCGAACGAGCGCCGCCACATGGTCGTCCACGAGGGAGTAGTGCACGTGCTTGCCGGCGCGGCGCCGCACGACGAGCCCGTCCGCGCGCAGCACCCGCAGGCGCTGTGAGACCGCGGACATCGAGTCGCCGCTGAGCGCCGCGAGCTCGGAGACGCACAGCTCGCGCCCACAGAGCTCGGCCACGACCGCGAGGCGCGCCGGGTCCCCGAGCGCCCGAAAGAACGCCGCCGCGCGAGCGACGAGGTCCGACGCGGGCGCGATCGGTTCCGGCTGACCGTCATGGTCGTGGCTGCAATCATGCTCCATCACTTGCACACTTCGTCAAGTGTTGCAGCTTGCTTGAGCCATTGCAACCCCTCTTTCGCCGCGCCCGGCCCGCAACCTCCGGTGTCACGGCAGCATCCGCTGTCCCAGGCCGGACCTCGAAGTTGGGCGACGTCGGGCCAGAGCCACATCGGACCAGCGCGCAGCCGGGGACCAGGGCCCGCGGCTTGCGCCCGCGGCCCAGCCCCCGTAGTCGGTGAGCCCATGCGACCTCACGGCACCCGGGAGTCCGCACCGCCCACGGCCCGCCGGCTCGCCGCGGTGGCATGCGCGCTCGCCCTCGGCGGGGCGGCGGTCGCCCAGACCGAACTCGATCTCTCGGCACTCGCCCCGATCGACGTCGACCGCGACGGCCGCGCCGAACTCGAAGCCCTCCGGCCGGTCACCGCCGCCGGACCGGACTCCGCCCCCAGTGTCCTCGTGCTGGTCGAACCCCGGCTCGTCGACGCCACCCGCGAGTCGCGCCGGGCCCGCATCGGCGCCCTGCACGACCGACTCACACGCTACGCCGCCGACCTCGCGCGCGACGGCTACCGCGCGCACGTCGTCACGGCAAAGGTCCGCACGGGCGCACCCCACGAGGACGGCCGCACCGTGCTCGGCATCCGGCGCCTGCTGCAGGCCGTTGCCGACCGGGTCGACCTCGCCGGTGTCGTGCTCGTCGGCCACTTCCCCGATGCGACGCTCGTCCGCACCTGCAACTGGCGCAAGAGCAACCGCGTCGAACTGCCCGATCGTGCGGGCAAGAAGACGAAGCTGCCGGCCGGCGCGCGCTGGCTGCGGCGCGTGCCCGAGCTCGTCGCTCACAAGTTCGACCTGGTGCTCGCCGATCTCGACGGGGACTGGGAATCGCGCTACCTCGGCCCGGCGAGCGAGCTGCAGCGCGTCGAAGCGTGGTTCGCCGACCCGGAGGACATCACGAACGGCGGCCTCTGCAGCGCGATGCGATCGCGAACGATGGGCTACCGCGACGTGTTCCATGTCGACGACGGTGCGCTGGAGGTCGACGAGGGCGAGTTCACGATCCGCATCGATGACGCCGACCGCGATCACGAGTGCACGGCAACCGACCGAGAACGGGTCAACGCGATCGCGCAGCCGGAGATCGCCGTATCGCGCATCGACGCGCGCGGTGTCGCCTGGAGCCCGGCCGCGGAGTATCTCGACGCCGCGGGCAAACCGCGCGCGGTCGAGTTCGGAAACGGCACCGAGCCACCGCGCTGGGATCACGTCTGGGTGCCGGACAGAGACCTCGAGCTGCGGTTGCTGTGCGAGTACTTCGACCGTAACCACGCGTTCCGCACGGACGGCGTGCCGAGCGAGTCGCACCGGCCCGCATCGATTGCGTGGGGTCTGCCCTCGGGAATGGCCAGCGTCCGCCAGGCGCACGAGTCGTGGGCGGAGTTCGACACGGCTGGCTACGACGTGAAGCAGGGCGTCGATCTGCGCGCGGTAGCGCAGTGGTTCGGGCGGCCCGCGACGTTGCGCACGTTGCGAGCGCACAGCAACGGCCACCACGCGGTGTTCGCCAAGACCGACATCGCGGCGTTGCACGACGCGATCGGCGGCGCGCCGTGGAGCTTCACCCGGCACGGCCGATCGCTCGTGCCGTCGCTGCACTCCGCATGTCGAACCGGCCACGCGGGGTTCTTCTTCTACCGCACGCTCTGGGCCAACGGCGCGCCGGCGACGACGCCGTTCCTCATGGTCCACACCGGCTGCGAGGCGCTCTCCCCGCCGGGTCACGCGCTGCCGTTCGAAGACCCGCGCTACGGCGCGCGCCAACACGCCGAGTCGATCCTCTTCTTCACGCCGTGCGTCGCGCTCATCGGCCGGGCCAAGGTGTTCTACGACGAGCCGCGCGGGTTCGTCGAAGCGCTGCGCCAGGGCGGCACCGTGGGCGACGGTTGGCGCGCGTACTTCGCGACCGAGGCCAGCGCGGCGAGCTGGGGCCAGGCCGGCGGCGACATCGGTCGCAAGCGCAGCTACTTCTGGTCGCTGCTCGGCGACTGGACGCTGCGACTGCCGCGCGTCCAGTAGGCGGAGTCAGCGCACCGCCGGCTCGCCGAACCAACTCACCACGACGTCGCGCCAACCGTCGCTGAACCCGACGGGCCCGCCGATCGCCAGGCCGAACGCGATCGTCCCGATGCCGATCCACGTGCCGCGATGCACGCGGCCGAGCGTCGCGCGGTCGTGCAACACGCCCGGGACGCACCAGCCGATGATGAGCCCCACCGTCGCGACTTCGGGCAGCCCGATCGCCTGGATCAGCCGGACGAGCGCGGGCGGCATCATCGCGATGCTGCCGTACAGCATGAGCCGCTTGTGCAGGGCCGGCTGCCGCACCCGCAGCAGCGCCCACGCGTAGAGGATCGTGAACTGCGCGAGGTTGAGCACGTTGAAGAACACGAGCGGCGCGTCGCCCTTGATGAGGAAGTTGGCGCGCGTGACGGCGACGCCGGTGACGAGCAACGCAAGCACCAGCGGCACGCTCGCGGAGCCCAACCGCCGGTGCAGCGTCCGACGCCCGGCCGCGATCAATCGGGTCTGCACGGCGAACAGCAGATACCACGCCCCGATGCTCACGATGTGCGGCACGAGCACCGCGAGCGCCGGTGACCGTTCTTCCCGTTCAACGAGCACTCTCGCGCCGAAGCCGAGAACGAGGAACACGATCATTCCCAGGCCACAGCGCCAGTAGAACGCATGGTCGGATTCGGCGCGCACGGGCACGCGGGCATGGTAGCCAGCCCGGCCGGCCCTGGGTTTCCGCAATGTCGGAGCGGTCGCCGAACATCTACGCTGCCGGTGTGATCACGCGCGTTCTTTCTGCCGCCGATGTCCGCCGGGCCCTGCCGATGGCGGACGCCATCGCGGCGTGTCGGCGCGCGTTCCTCGCGCTGCATGCCGGCGAGATCGTGGCGCCGCCGCGCGTGCATCTCACGGCGGGGGATCGCACGACCCTGCTGATGGGCGCGAGCGGCGCGGTCGGTCGGATCGCCAAGGTCGTGAACGTGTTCCCCGGCAACGCGGCGCGCGGCCTTCTCACGACAACCGGTGTCGTCACCGTGCTCGATCCCGAGACGGGGCAGGTGCGCGGGATCTGCGACGGCGGCGCGCTGACGGCGATCCGCACGGGCGCCGTCGCCGGGCTCGCGACGGAGCTGCTCGCGCGCCCCGACGCGAAGATCGGCGCCGTGATCGGAGCCGGCGGTCAGGCCGAGACCCAGCTGCTCGCGATGGCGGCGGTGCGCGCACTCGACGAGGTCCGGGTGTTTGCGCGCAACAGCGATCGGGTCGAGGAGTTCGTCACCCGCATGCAGCCGCAGGTCACGACGGCGCTGCGCGTGGCCGTGAGCGCTGCGGACGCGATCGAGGATGCCGACGTGGTCAGCGCGGCGACGAGCGCGACGGAGCCCGTCTTCGACGGCGCCGCCCTGCGCGCCGGCGCGCACGTCAACGGCGTCGGCAGTTTTCGCCTCACGATGCGTGAACTCGATGCGACGACGATCGAACGCGCCGACCGCATCGTCGTCGACCTGCGCGAATCGGCCATTCACGAAGCGGGCGAGCTCGTCGCTGCCGAGGCGGCAGGTGTGACCAGCAGCACCGACTGGCTCGAACTCGGTGATCTGCTGCACGACCCGGCCCGCGGCCGCTCCGGCCCCGAACAGATCACGGTGTTCAAGTCGGTCGGGCACGCCGTCCAGGACCTGTTCGCCGCACCCGCCGCGATCGATCGCGCCGAGCGACTCGATATCGGCCAGACGCTCGAGCTCTGACATGCAGAAGATCACGACCATCGAGGCGCACACCGCCGGTGAGCCGCTCCGCGTCATCACCTCCGGCTACCCGGAGATTCCCGGCGACACGATCCTGCAGCGCCGCGCCTACGCCCGCGAGCACCTGGATCACCTGCGCCGCATGCTGATGCTCGAGCCGCGCGGGCACGCCGACATGTACGGCGCGATCCTGACCCCGCCCGCCACGAGCGACGGTGACGTCGGCGTGCTGTTCCTGCACAACGAGGGTTACAGCACGATGTGCGGCCACGGCATCATCGCCATCGTCAAGGTCGGCCTCGAACACGGGCTGTTCGAGGCCAGCCCCGACGCGATCCGCATCGATACACCGGCCGGGCGCGTGCTCGCCGCCGCGAACATCGAGAACGGCAAGGTCGTCGACGTGTCGTTCCGCAACGTGCCGTCGTTCGTGTTTCGCGACCTCCGGGTCGCGGTCGACGGCCTCGGTGACGTCGCCTGCACGATCGCCTTCGGCGGCGCGTTCTACGCCTACGTCGACGCCGAGCCGCTCGGCCTCACGCTGACGCCGGAGCACAGCCATCGGCTCATCGACCGGGGCATGGCGATCAAGCACGCCGTCGCAGCGAGCACCGAGCTGCGGCACCCGACCGGCGCCGACGATCTCAACTTCCTCTACGGCACGATCTTCGTCGCGCCGCAGCCGGGCGCGCACAGCCGCAACGTCTGCATCTTCGCCGAGGGCGAGGTCGATCGCTCGCCGACGGGCACCGGCGTCAGCGGCCGCGCCGCGATCCACCACGCACGCGGCGAACTCGGCAGCGACTGGATCACGATCGAGAGCATTCTCGGCACGAGCTTCGACGTCCGCGTCGCGGCCACGGTCGACGTCGGCGGCACACCCGCGATCGTGCCCGAGGTGCGCGGCCAGGCGCACGTCACCGGTCGCTCGGAGTTCTGGTTGGAACCGGACGACCCGCTCGGCGACGGCTTCCTGATCCGGTGAGCGCGCGAACGTCCGTTCGGCACACACTCCGGGAACCGCACAAGCCGTTTCCCGGTCACGCCTTGCCTCGGCACTCGTCCGTTTGGCCCGGCCGATTCGGCCGCCTTACCCCTCCGCCCTGGCCTCGGGTCCGACGGTCCACTATGACCCCCTCTCCGCCGGCCGACCGCCGCGGCAGATGCCCCGATGAGCGACTCGCACTCTATCGTGGAAGGACGACGCGTGACCGCGCTCGAGGGTCTGTCGATCCTCGACTCCGATCGCGAGTTGACGTTCGACAAGATCACCGAGCTCGTCGCGCAGATGCTCGCCGTGCCGCACGCGTGCGTGTCGCTCGTGCACAAGAAGCGGGTGTGGTTCAAGTCCACGTTCGGCGTCGACGCGGCCGAGGTCCCGCGCGAACCGGGCTTCTGCTCGACCCTGGTCGAGGCCGATTCGGATCACCTGTACTACGAGGACGCCTCGCAGCACCCGGTCTCGCGGAACAACTCCCTCGTGTGCAGCGCACCCAGCATCCGGTTCTACGTCGGTGTCCCGCTCACGACGCCGAGCGGAGAACGGATCGGAACGTTGTGCGCCTTCGGACCCGAACCGCGCAAGCTCGCGGACCGAGAACTCGAGAGCCTGAAGAACCTCGGGACGCTCGTGATGCACGAGATCGACGCGCGCAAGATGCGCAATCGACTCGATCGTACGGAGGAGGCGCTGCGTTCGTCGCAACGCCTGGACAGCCTCGGACTCATCGCCAGCGGCGTCGCGCACGACTTCAACAACCTGTTGTGCGCGATCCTCGGGAGCGTGGAACTGCTGCGCGACGAGGTCCCGCCGACGACCGGTGTCGTCGAGTTGCTGGGCCAGATCGAGGAGACCGGCCGCCGCGCCAGTGAGCTGGCCGGGCAGATCCTCGCCTATGCCGGCGGCGACGCCGAGCCGCAGACGCCGGTCAGCCTCAACGACATCGTCGAACAGACCTACCGGATGACGCGCGGCGCGTTCGAGAACCACGCCCGCATCGAGAGCGACATGGGCGACGGCACGGGCCAGGTGCTCGGACAACCCACGAGTCTGCGCCAGCTGATCGTGAACCTGCTGACCAACGCCGCGGAGGCCTGCGCGCCCAACCAAGGGGTCGTGCACGTTCGGACGCAGCGGAGCTCGGACGGCAAGCGCGCGGTCCTGACCGTGACCGACAACGGCAAGGGGATGTCCGACGAGCTGCGGGCGCGCGCGTTCGAGCCGTTCTACAGCACGAAGACCGGCGGTCATGGCCTCGGACTCTCGATCTGCAAGCGCATCGTCGAGCACCACGGCGGCACGATCGCCATCGAGGCGGAGGCCGGCGTCGGGACGACCGTGCGGGTGGAACTGCCGCTGGCCGAAGGCGCCACGCCGAGCGCGGAGACGAACGGCCATGGCACCCTGGAGACCGGCACCGGCGAGGTGGTTCTCGTGGTCGACGACGAGGACGCCGTTCGGCAACTGGCCTGCACGTGCATCGAAAAGGCCGGCTACTCCGTGGTGTCGGCTCCCGGCGGCGCGGAAGCCATCCGTCTGCTCGTCGCCGATCCGGAGGGCTTCGCGGCCGTGGTCCTCGACTGGAGCATGCCGCTCGTCAACGGCGAGCAGGTTCTCGCGGCGATGGCGCAGAAGGGCATCCGCGTGCCGGTCGTGCTGTCGAGCGGTCACTCCGAGCGCGACGCCCGCGCGCGCAGCGACGCGAACTTCGAGATCGCAGCGTTCTTGAAGAAACCCTACACGCGTCGCGAACTCGTCGGCGCGGTCGCCACCGCGGTGAAGAACCGAGCCCGGACGGACTAGCTCGCCCATCCGGCATCTCGTGGGGAACGGCGAAACCGGGTGATGAAGGGCGCCGCGACCGCCGGAGGGGACCCGCGGCCGCGACGCTGAGCTACCCGGGCGGGAGCTCACCTCGAGTACGCCCGCACCTTAAGAGAGGCCGCCCAACACACCTGAGGCGAAGGCCCTTAAACGCTGCCGCACAATCACTTGCGAATTCGCCAACAAACCTGGAGGACCTTATCCGAAGCGGCTTGTCCGAGACGGGTCACGTGCCGCAGAACGTCTGCGTCACCACCTCGTGGGGCTGCGGCGGCAGCTCGAGATCCTCGGAGTCCGGGTCGTTCGCGAACGGCCGGGTGCAGACTCCGAGGAGGCGTTCGAACACCGCGAAGTCGCCGTCGAGTCCGGCCTGGATCGCGGCTTCGACCCGGTGGTTCCGCGGGATGACCCGCGGGTTGGTCGCATGCAGACGCGACCGGATCGCCTCCGGATCGTCGCCCTGCGCCCGCAGTCGCTGCGTCCACTGGTCGAACCAGCGATCGAACTCGGTGACGACCTCCGTCGATGACTTGCTGAAGTGCGCCTTCGCCGCGGCCCGGTCCGGCAGCGCCCGGAACGTGTTGGTGAAGTCCGCCTCGGCGGTCGACATCACGTTCAGCAACGCACGAATCAGCACGGCATCGTCGTGCGCCAGATCGCTCGTGCCCTCGACCACGACGAGCCCGAGCTTGCGCCGGAACTCCGCGAGCCAGGCCGCATCCATCGCGGCCGGCGCGCGTTCGACGACGGGCGTGGCAGCCGCCACTGCCACATCTTCGTCGTCGTCGATCAGCGGCAGCAGCGCGGACAGCAGCTGCGCGAGGTTCCAGACCATCACCTCGGGCTGTCGGCCGTAGGCGTAGCGGCCGTTGCGATCGATCGAGGAGTAGACCTTCAGCGGGTGGAACGCGTCGAGGAACGCGCACGGCCCGTAGTCGATCGTCTCGCCGCTGACGGCGACGTTGTCGGTGTTCATCACCCCGTGGATGAACCCGAGCCCGAGCCACCTGGCCACGAGCCGCGCCTGCCGTTCGACCACCGCCTCGACGAACTCGAGCGGTGTCCCGACGTCGGGGTAGTGCCGCGCGACGACGAACTCGAACAACGCCTGCAGCGCTTCCTTGTCCCGCCTCGCCGCGAAGAACTGGAACGTGCCGACTCGAACGTGCGAGCTCGCGACGCGTGTCAACACCGCGCCGGGCACGGGCCGTTCGCGATACACCACGTCGCCCGTCGTGACGGCCGCCAACGCGCGCGTCGTCGGCACGGCGAGCGCGTGCATCGCCTCGCTCAACACGTACTCCCGCAGCACGGGCCCGATCCAGTTCCGGCCATCGCCGCCACGCGAGAACGGTGTGGGGCCCGCACCCTTGAGCTGCACATCCCGCCGTTGCCCGCTCTGATCGACGACCTCGCCGAGCAGGATCGCGCGCCCGTCACCGAGCTGCGGTACGAAACCGCCGAACTGATGGCCCGCGTAGGCCTGCGCGAGCGGCTCGGCCCCCGCGGGAACGTGATTGCCGGCGAGCGCGGCCACGCCGTCGGCGCTCGCGAGCCAGGTCGCATCGAGGCCGAGCTCGGCGGCCAACGCGGTGTTCACCTGGATCAGCCCGGGATCGCTCACCGCCGTCGGCGCGAGCCGGGCATAGAAGCGCTCCGGCAGACGCGCGTACGAATTGTCGAACGGGATGGTCACGAGCGATGAAGGATCCGGTGACGATCGGCTGATCGCCCCCATAGCCCGACAGCAGAGAGCCCGACAGCAGAGCGGTCGCGCAACGCCCAGGCAACTGGGCCTTGACCACGTCGAATCCAACCACATTCCTGGCAGGGCCTGGCGTTGGCGCGCCGCCCGCCGCGCTAGCGCCCGGATTGGGCGTCGAGCCGAGCCACGATCGCCATGGCCTCCTGAATCTGCTCGGCCGAGCCACTGAGGACCACGGCGTTCTGATCCGGATCCACGGCGACCCGGAAGCCGGCGGCGCTCGCCGGTTGCGTGATCGGGGCCGCGCGCAGCCCCTCGGCCACGGCCGCGGCGCGAGCATGCTCGAGCCTGACGACCTGGAGCGCAGGCCGCCTCCGCCATCGGCCCCTTCTGCGCGGTCGATGGCGGGTGTGGCGCAGGCTGCGCAGAGCAGCAACGCGGAGAGCAGGCGCTTCATGCCGTTGTGACGACGATACCGGCAGTCCATTCCACCAAACTCACCCTTCAGAACCCCGCCGCCTGCCCGTCTTTCCTCGACTCCGAAGCGCCGCGGTAGACGCCGGTCGTCGGGTCGCGCCAGATCCCCTGGTAGCCGCCGTACGACCCCCGATTCCAGCGCACGTCGTGCCCGCGACCGATCAACGCCCGCACGACCTCCCACTGGGTCATCCCCGACTCGAGCTGCACGATGCCGCCGTCGTCCATGCGTTCACCGGTCGGCTGCGACGAACCCGAATGCAGGATGCGCGGCGCGTCGCCCGCTTCCTGCACGTTCATCCCGAAGTCGACGAGGTTCATCACGACCTGCGCGTGGGCCTGCGGCTGCGTGGCGCCGCCCATGACCCCGAACGCGAACAGCGGTGCGCCGTCCTTGGTCAGGAACGCGGGGATGATCGTGTGGAACGGGCGCTTGCCCGGCGCGTAGCTGTTGGGCCGCCCGGGTGTCAGATCGAACAGCTCGCCGCGATCCTGCAGCACGAAGCCGAGACCCGTCGGCGTCATCCCGCTGCCCATCCCGCGGTAGTTGCTCTGGATCAGCGACACCATGTTGCCGTGTTGGTCCGCCGTGCAGAGGTAGATCGTGTCGCCCTTCTCGAGCGCGGGATTGCCGGGCGGGTAGCTGCGCCCCGCGCGCTCCGGATCGATCCGCGCGCGCCGCTTCTTCGCGTAGCCCTCGCTGATCAGCTGCTCGACCGGGACCTCGCCGAACGTCGGGTCCGCGTAGAACCGCGCGCGGTCCTCGAACGCGAGCTTCTTGGCCTCGACGAAGTGGTGCACGTGATCGACGCTGCCGAACCCCATCGCGCCGATGTCGAAGCCTTCGAGGATCCCGAGGATCTGCAGCGCCGCGATGCCCTGGCCGTTCGGCGGCAGCTCCCAGAGGCGATAGCCGCGGTAGTCGACGGAGACCGGCTCGACCCATTCCGAGCGGTGCGCGTCGAGGTCCTCGAACGTCAGGTAGCCGCCGTGCTCCGCCATGAACGCGGCGATCTCGCGCGCGATGTCACCGCGGTAGAACGCGTCGCGACCGCCTTCGGCGAGCCGCTCGTACGTGCGGGCGAGATTGACGTTGCGCCAGAGCTCGCCCTCGCGCGGCGCCCGCCCGTCGATCGTCATCTGCTCCGCGAAGCCCGGATACTGCGACAATCGCGGCGCCGACAGGTTCCAGTAGTGCGCGATCAGCTGCGTGACCGGGAAGCCGTCGCGCGCATACCCGATCGCCGGCGCGAGCACATCGGCGATCGGCAGCGAGCCGAAGCGTTCGTGCAGTTCGAACCAGCCGTCGACGCAGCCCGGCACGCTGACGGGGAGCGGTCCGTACTTCGGGATGCGTTCGAGCCCGCGCTCCTCGAACTCCGCAGCCGTGAGCGACCGCGGCGACCGCCCGCTCCCGTTGAGGCCGTAGAGACGAGATGTCTTGCTGTCCCAGACGATCGCGAACAGATCACCGCCGATGCCACAACCCGTCGGCTCCATGAGGCCGAGCGCGGCATTGGCCGCGATCGCCGCGTCGATCGCGTTGCCGCCCTGCCGCATGACGTCGAGCGCGATCTGCGTCGCGAGCGGGTGACTCGTTGCGGCCATCGCGTTCTTCGCGAGCACGGGTGAACGCGTCGCGAACGCGCGACCGCTGATGCGATCTTGGGCGGGAACGTTGGCGCATGCCACCAACACGCTGAACAGGACCCGGCGCATCCGTCCACGGTAGAACCTCACGGAGGTGGCGAACAGAGGCCGGGCCCGCGGCGGTCCGGGCTCGGCAAGGAGTGCAGTAATTCGCTTGCCATCGCGAGCGGGCACCTCAACCGTTGGACGCAACCCACATTGCTGCCGGAATGATCGAATCAGAAGTCGACGCGGCCTTCCGCAGGCTCGCTGCGGCGTTCGCTGGCAACCAGTCGTTGCCCGCGGGTGGCGCCGCTGCCGTTGTTTCCATCACCATGGGCGTTGGGCTCGGGCTCAAGGTGATCGACATCTCGAACGCCGGCGACCACCTGGATCAGGCTCGCAGGCAGCTCGATGACCTGCTCCAGGGTCTGCTGCCAGCGTTCGGGGCCGATTGCGCCGTCTTCGGCGAGTTGCTCGAAGCCCTCCGTCTTCCTCGAGGCGACGCCCAGCGCGGGCTCCGGGTCCGCGATGCCTGGCGCGAGGCGACGGCGGCGCCCGTCGCGGTCACACTCCTCGCTCGCGACGCCGAGTCTCGCCTGCGGGCGTGTCGCGAGCACATCAAGGCCTCCGTGCGTGCGGACCTCGACGCGGCGCTGGACCTGGTAAGGGCCGGACAGCGCATCGCGGAGCGCAATGCCAGGGAGAACGCATCACGCCTCGACGCCCCGGCCGCACGAGAGCTGCTTGCCCGGCTCGACGGCAGCGCGAGGGACTGAGTTCGAATCGAGCCCCGCGGCACTCGAGTCCGGTGGCCGCGGCCAGGCAGCTCGCTGGGTCGATCCTTCAGCGCAGGGGCCTGCCGCTGGCAACGTGAGTATTCGCCGAATCGCGACGAGAGTCTCTCCGCATCGAGACCGCACGTTACCGTTGTCGACTCCGCGTCCTCCGGGCGCCTCCACAGCACATGCGACATCTCCTGCTCCTGTCTCTCCTGGCGCTCCTCGGCTCGTGCGCGACCACCGGCCTGCGGGACCTGGCGTTCGTGACGACGCGCGATGGCAACCATGAGATCTACGTCCGGGCCGGAACCGACGGGTCGTTCCGCAACTTGACGCATCATCCGAAGCTCGACCGCCAACCGGCTTGGTCGCCCGACGGCACGCGCATCGCGTTCACGTCCACGCGGACAGGCAACAACGAGGTCTTCATCATGGCTTCGGACGGGAGCAACGTGGTCAACGTGACCAGGCATCCCGGCAACGACGGCCAACCGGCGTGGTCCCCCGATGGACGACGGCTCGCGTTCGTCTCGGATCGCGACCACGAGTCGCGCGAGATCTACTTGATGAACGCCGATGGCAGTGACGTGCAGCGGTTGACGAACAACACGGTCTACGAAGAGTCTCCCGAATGGTCGCCGGACGGCGAATGCCTCGTGTTCGCGCGCATGGTCGGCGGCGCCAAGGGCAAGGGAGATGGGGAGATCTTCATCCACGACCTCGCGACGGCGACCGATCGACGCATCACGCAGCGCCCGGGTTTCGACGGCGCGCCATCCTGGTCCCCCGACGGCCGCCACATCGCGTTCCACGGCAGCGTCGGCGAGACGTTCGACATCTTCCGCGTCGAAGTCGACGGCAGCAACCTCGAGAACATCACGCAAGACGCCATCGAGTGCTACCAACCAGGCTGGACGGACGACGGGACCCGCCTCGTCTACTGCGCCGGCACCGGACCCCATGACTACGATATCTGGGTGATGAATGCGGACGGGTCGGCGCGCCGTCAATTGACGAACCACAGCGACCGCGACGAAGCCCCGACCGTTCGTCCCCGTTGAGACTCACGGCATGGCCGACGTGCCGCAGGCGCGGGGTGCCGCGGGTGAGCCGAAGCAAGCGTCCGGGGACGCGGTCTGACTGTTGCCGCATCTCGTCGAAGCAGACGGAGCTGAGGTGTCCACAGAGGTTGACGTCCTCGCCTGGAGTCGCAACCGGTCGCCCCTGATCTCCCAGGCTCTCGCGTGTTTCGTGGTAGTCGCGCGACCACGCGAGAGCGGCCGTGACCAGCCGAGCCGGCGGTCATCGAGCGCAGCGTCAGCGACTCGCAGCCAGCCGCTCGAACACGAACAGCATCTCACGCGCGATCTGCCGGCATCGTTCGTCGTGCGTAGCCGCTTCGCGTGGACTCCCATCATGGAGTTTCGGGTCCTCGTAGGTGATCGCCACCCGGTGCGCCGCACCACGGACCAAAGGACACGCTTCATGAGCCGTCGAACAGGTCATGACCGCCACGAAGTTGGTGTTGGGGTTCGGGGAGTCGTCGAACCGCTTCGACCAGCACCGCATCGGAGCCCGAGCCTGGCCCGGCTCGACCAGGTAGATCGGGTTCGATCCCTCCGTCTCCTTCTCGACCTGCAGCCCGGCGCGGGCGAGCGCCGAGACGGCGGGTGGCGCGAAGGCCGTGACCTCCGTCCCGCCCGACCAGGTGCGCACCCCGGCCACGGCGAAGTGTTCGGCCGCAAGCGCCGCCCACACCTGGCCGAACTGGCTGCGACGCGAGTTGTGCGTGCAGATGAAGACCAGGTCCACGGCGCCGTGCATGTCGAGCTGTGTCGCGATCGTCTCGACGAGCGTCATGAGCTCTTCCTGGCGCGTGGCAGCGATGAGATCCGACTCTCCGAGGCGGGCTGCGACGTAGTCCGCGAGCACCTCGAAACTCCGACCTTCGGACGCCGTGGTCATGCCTCACCTCGATCACGACCGACGATCCCGGTCGGGTCGCATCCACCCGCCTCGATGCCCCGCTCCGCGACCGCTGGATCGGCGCCCCCTTCGATCCCGAACCAGCGCCGCCGAAACCAGAAGGCCACGTTCACCAATCCGATCAGCACCGGCACCTCGACGAGCGGTCCGATGACGGCCGCGAAGGCGACACCGGAGTCGATGCCGAACACCGCGACCGCGACCGCGATCGCGAGTTCGAAGTTGTTGGACGCCGCGGTGAAGGCGAGCGTCGTCGTCTTGGAGTAGTCCGCGCCGATCTTGCGGCCGAGCCAGAAGCTGACCAGGAACATCACAACGAAGTAGATCAGCAGCGGGATCGCGATCCGCACGACGTCCATCGGTATCGCGACGATCAGCTCGCCCTTGAGGCTGAACATCACGAGGATCGTGAACAACAGCGCGATCAAGGTGAGCGGGCTGATCCGCGGCACGAACCGCGTCTCGTACCACGCACGCCCCTTGGCCTTCACGAGCCCGAGCCGGGTGAGCATGCCCGCGACGAACGGGGCGCCGAGGTAGATCGCGACGCTCTCCGCAATCTGCCCCACCGAGATGTCGACGACGCTGCCCTCGAAACCGAAGACCGGCGGCAGCAGCGTCACGAAGATCCAGGCGTAGACGCTGAAGAACAGCACCTGGAAGACGCTGTTGAACGCGACGAGACCCGCCGCGTACTCCGAGTCGCCCTCGGCCAGCTCGTTCCACACGATGACCATCGCGATGCAGCGGGCCAGCCCGATCATGATCAGGCCGACCATGTAATCCGGCCGGTCGGCGAGGAACGCCAGAGCGAGCCCGAACATCAGGATCGGACCGACGACCCAGTTCTGCACGAGCGACAGCCCGAGCACTCGCCAGTTCCGGAACACGTCGCCCAGCTCCTCGTAGCGCACCTTCGCCAGCGGCGGGTACATCATCAGGATCAGTCCGATCGCGATCGGGATATTGGTCGTGCCGACCTGGAAACGCTGCACGAACGCCTCGACCCCGGGCACGAAGTAGCCGGTGCCCACGCCGACCGCCATGGCGAGGAAGATCCACAGCGTGAGGTAGCGGTCGAGGAATCCCAGACGGCTGCCGACCCCGGTCATCGCATTCCTCCGCAGTCGTCCCCGTCCCGCAAGGAGGCCGCGCGCGCCGCGGCCGCCTGGACCTCGGGATCCGTACTCACCGACTCCCGCACGGCAGCGAGGATGGACCGAACAGCCGGATCTCTCGGTTCTGGAACGCTGTAGTGCACCCACGCGCCGTCCCGCCGATCGACGATCAGCCCCTCTCGCCGCAGCGTGGCGAGGTGACGAGAGGCGCGAGACTGCGTGATCCCGAGTGCGGCCTCCACATGGCAGACGCAGAGCTCGCCCGCAGCGAGGATCGTCGCGAGGATGCGCACCCGAGTCGGGTCAGCAACCGCCTTGAACGTGGCCGCGAGGGTGGCATCTGGAGATGCGCTTATCTGCATATCCGCATCCTAGGCCAAAGCTCGCCGTGATCAAGCAGCGCGACGAATCGCCTTAAGGCCCGGCAATGCCAGTTCGCCACGGGGCTGCTCCAGAACCCACTGACGGACGCAGAGAGGTCCGACGGCACCAGGGGTCCGACCTCCGCCTCAAGCTCTTACCCAACAGCAAGATGAATGGTCGGACAGACGGGACGAGGATTGAACTCTTCCTGGCTGGTGCGGCGCGCCTTGATCGCGCCGTCATCGGGAGGTTGCTGGCAGCGTGACCGAACCCTCTGGATCAGAAAAGCTCGGCAGGTCGCCTGCTGCGGCACGGCCAAGGAGTAGGGTCCGCATCACCCGACGGACGATTCCGAACTCGAAGCGAAGTCCTGAGCATGAGTAACAACAAGGTAGCGATCATAACGGCAGGCGGCAGCGGCATGGGAGCAGCTGCCGCACGAAGACTGGCCGCTGACGGCTTCTACGTCGGAGTGCTTTCGTCATCCGGCAAGGGCGAGGCACTTGCCGCCGAACTGGGAGGCATCGGTGTCACCGGCTCCAATCAGTCTGAGAGCGATCTCAAGAGGCTCGTCGATGAGTCGGTCGAGCGATGGGGCCGAATCGACGTGCTCGTGAACAGCGCCGGGCACGGCCCAAGAGCACCGGTTCTCGATCTATCCGACGAGGACTGGCACACCGGACTGGAAGTCTACTTTCTGAACGTGGTTCGCCCGACTCGGCTGGTGACACCGGTCATGCAGCAGCAGCGGAGCGGCGCGATCATCAACATCTCCACGTTTGCGGCGTTCGAGCCCGACCCGGTGTTTCCGACGTCGGGAGTCTTCCGGGCCGGATTGGCGGCGTTCACGAAACTCTTTGCTGACAGGTATGCCCCCGACAACATCCGCATGAACAACGTCCTCCCCGGGTTCATCGACAGCCTGCCCGAGAAGGCCGAGTTCAAGGATCGAATCCCGATGGGGCGTTACGGGAAGTCGGAGGAGGTCGCCGACGTGATCGCGTTTTTGGCCTCCGAAGGAGGCGGCTACATCACCGGACAGAACATCCGAGTAGACGGCGGCATCACTCGATCCGTATGAGCGAGCAGCCGTTGAACCTCGTGGAAGCTAACCGCCAAGGCGGTGCCAACGAACCCTCGCGCACCATCGCGAAAATCGAACAGCTCAAATCTGAGAATGGTCGGACCAACGGGACACGGATTGAACGGTTCGTAGAGGGCGCCGCGAGGCTCGATCGCGGGGCCATCGAGAGGTTGTTGGCGGCATGAGGACGCCGACAACCGGGGACTGCGCCCCGCATGGCTCCACGCTCAGAGCTTCTGCGAGATCGCTTCCAACCGCTCCAAGTAGAAGGAGCACATCCGATCGCCACCGCGCGACCAGACCTGCTTCTTCAAGAACTTCCCGGCATCGTTGATTTGCCGACTCCCCCGACCAAGCCCAGCGTTTGGCCCACCCCCGTCCACCGTCGCTAGCTTCTTGTTCATCACGACGTGAGCGTTGTCGCTGCCGTGAGCGATGTAGTTCCGAATCGCAATCGCGGTGTCGAAGAGGCGCTTGTCATGGGCATCGAGGGAACTGACTCGGTTGGCGTGCGGCGTCGCAAGCCACTCCTTCGCACGGTCGATCATCGCATCGGCGTTCTTGAAGGTCAGATTCCAACCGTCGGAGTCCACGATATCTCGGACGCCCGAGAGGCTCACATGCTCGGGGATCTTGAGGGCAGCCCGACTCAGGACACCGACACCGAACTTCCCCTTCACCGAGGTGTCGAAGCGAGTCTTGAGCCACGTCCGGTAGACCGAGAAGTCCTTGTTGAGGTAGGCCAGAAACAGGTTCGACAGGAAACCCTCGAACTCGGTGAAGGCGGCGATGAAAGTCGAGCACGCCAACTGCCCCCGGTCGTGCAAGCGGTGCTTCGGGTCCCCCGCCTCGACGTGGGTCTGCATCCGATCGTAGTGATCCAAGAGCCAGTCGAGTTCCTGCTTGAACTCGAATCGCACGGTTCGGGGGTCCCTCTTCCTCATCGATCAGCTCCTTGCTGGCAGCCTAGCGAAGGCTGTGTGTCCCCGCGAGCACGCCCGCCGCCCGGCAGGAAGGTTGGGCAGGCTCCCCTCAGCGCGAACTGACGGGAGCCTGCGAGTGCCACCGCAACCGACACCGAGCGGTCACCGATCGCGGCCAGCGAGCAGCAGCCAAGTGTAGTTCGGGGACCGCTCATGGGCAACGCGACCATGAGACCCACGAGAGCTTCAACACAACTGCGACGCCGGAATGCACGGAGCTTTCCGCCGAGACCGAGAGAGTCCTGCGCTCTTCACAACGCCCAGACCGCTGCACTGGATCTGCGGTCACTTCCGAAGGACGAGCGCCGCGACGTTTACGCGAGGCGATGCCGCCGCACCGGCTGCGCTTCCTGTGGACCTCACGACGCTTCTCGGTGGGCCAAGCGCCAAGCGAGCAAGGCAGCAACGATCGACATGCCGAGCGTCCACCAGATCCTGCCGTGGCCGGTGCTCCCCATAGCCCGCTCGTCCATCCACGCGCTGCGCGACTTTCTCGATGCGTGCGAGCTGCTGCACGACGCGCTGACGGAAGGCGACGTCGGTGAGCCTCCTTCGGCGTGGGTTCTCGTCCCAGAGTATGCAGCGCTGAACTCAGCTCAGGTCCGACCTCACGTTCACCTCGTCTACGTAGCACCGTCACGCGGCACCGTTCCGCGAGCAGGAGAGATCGCCCGATGCTGGACGCAGTTGGGAGGAGCTGTAGATCGCACCCACTTCTCCGGGCGCCGAATGGCCCCGACAACCCGCTACCTCGCGAAGGGTCCGCTGGGCAAGCAGATCGACACTCCATCCGGTGAGTCCTTGGCCCGCCATCTCCTCGATCCCTACGAGAACGAAACCGGCCAAAGATGCGCGAGACCGCTTGTCGGCGGTCTCGCCATGCGAGCCTGGGAAAGCCAGAAACTGCGCGCCCGTGCCCGCTACGAGAAGGTCATCGCGCGACGTCCGCCTCGTCGCGGTCGTCGTCCGCAAGACCCCGACGCACGCTACGCGTCGTTCTTGCCGGCTCTCAAGGTCCAGTATGTCATCCGGTGCCCCAAGTGCAGGGCGCATGGCTCCAAGATCGTGAGGAACGGTCGGTCAGGAAGCGGAAAGCAGAGGCTTCTGTGCAAGTCATGCCGCAAGACCTTCTACGACAAGCCGGTCATGGAAGGGCGAGCAGCCGCCGATCAACGCCGCAGGGAACGATCCTATGCTCGCCGACTGCACAGCTCTGGCATGCCGCTTCGGCAGATTTCGGCTCGCCTCTGCGTCAGCTATCGAACGGTGCGTGCCTACGTCCATCACCCTCACGCAGCACCACCCGGCCAAGCGACCCCCGCGTGACCAGCGGTGCAGCGCCATCTGTCTCCGCTCTAGCGCTGCCCTGCTGCTCCGTGTGTTGATCGACGCGCCCGCCGACCTGTTGCGTCAGCTCTCCAGATCGAATGACCGTCGGTCAATCGCCGTTGGCCGTGCAGCCTGGAGGATCAGCCCCTTCGAACGCGACGGACCGCGATTGACCGACGGTCAAACGCTGTCCGGAGCCACCATTCGGTCACTCGTTTAGTCGGTCAATCGCCGTCTGAGCGCCCCGAAATCGGGGGAGCCCCATGACACCCAACGACACAACCGCACTTCGAGCCCCGCGCGCTGATCCAGGCGTGCCGCGGAATCTACCCGAGGCGTCGCACCGCCTCGACGACATCCGCGGGCTGGACGTGATCCAGGTAGCGGCTGGTCGTGGCGACGTTCGAGTGGCCGAGCTGGCGCTGGATGACGTTGATCGGAATGCCGGCCGCCGCCATGTTGGCGGCGTGGGAGTGCCGGAGGCCATGCGCGTGGACGCGCTTCTCGATGCCAGCCTTCGCGGTGCGACGCCGGAGCATCTGACGCACGCACGCCTGCTGCACGGGTTCGCCGACTCGCCCCTTCGTGATCTGACAGAAAAGGGGCTTCGTGCCGTTGAGAGCGAGAGCCTGGGCACGGTAGTCGATCCACTCGCGCAGCACGGCGCCCATGCCTTCTTCGATCCCACTCACGCGAGCCTTGCTACCCTTGCCGCGGTGGACGCGCACGGTCCCGGCATCGAGGTCGACGTCCCTCGGTCGAAGCGCAAGCGCCTCGGCGACGCGAAGGCCACTGCCATAGAGCAGCGCGATCAGAGCGCGGTCTCGAAGCCCTGATGGCGATCGTCGGTTGCAAGCCCTCAGCAGGGCGTCCAGCTCCGTCCGTGTCAGGACCTCGACCGGCAGTTTCGTGGTCATCCGCTTCCCCAGGTGCTCGAAAGTCACAGGTCCGCACGGACCTGTAGCTATATCGGGAGCGGCGGGCTCCAACTTGAGGAAGCGTAGCTATTCGGCTTGCTCACGAGGTCGAGCCAGGAGTGCCGAATCCTCCCGGCTAGCTGTCGGGCGCGCGGCTCTACCCGCGCAGCAGCGACACTCGAAGCTCGCTACGGACATCGCCGTGCTTGGATTGAGGGACAGCCAGCCCCACAGCGCTGCGAACTGACCGAAGCTTAGCCCCGGACAGATGCTCTCTGAAGACAGCCAAGAGAAGCAGATTCACCGCGCTAAGCGTGGTCCTCTCCCGCGTCTCCCACATGCTGAGCCGTTTCTTCGCCCCGTCCCACAGGTTCGTCTGTCCGCCGGTGCCAGTTGTCATCCGGAAGCAATCTTGCGACGCGTGAACTGACCGTGACAACGTTCGATACTCGTCTTGGAGCGTAGGCACCGCCGCAACGCGAGGCGACAACCCGGAGCGCTTGGGCTTTTTCGCGCGAGTCTTCGGGTGCAGCTCGAAGTAGGAGAACAGCTCGCTGAACGCCAATCGCTGATCTCCTTCTTCCCACAGCTGCAACTCCACGGGATGGTCCATGTAGTAGAGACAGCAGAGAACGTTCTCGATGCAGCCGCGCAGAGACTGAAGCGACGCTCGCCATGATCCGAGCGACGCAAGCGCGTGAGCAGCCAGCCCATCATTCTGAGCCTCTATGAAGAACGCGAGCGCGTCGCCCGCGACGACCGACTCCAAGAGGTCAGCCCTCCACGCTTGCAGCGAGACGAGTCGCTTGTAGCTGCGACTGAACACGGCGTCATGGGACTTCAGCGCGGTCTCAGCTGCTCTGCACTCTTCCGCGCTCTTCTTCTGAAAACGCCGGAAGTTGGCTTCGATCTCACTCGCCAGATGCTGCATTGCTAGTCGTTCAGCAGCGCAGCCAAAGCTCTAGACAGTTCTGGAGAGGTATCGCTCTTTCTGGTTGCTGCCGCCTTCACCCTCTTCCGCGCGGCTTCGCTCTTCTCCAAGAACGACAGGACCTTTCCGAGGATGTTCCGCGTGGAGTCCTTCGAGGAAACGGCGACCTCCAGCGAATACTCGTCGATGAACGCTTTCCACTGCACCTTGTCGACTCTCGATAGCTCCAGCAGCGTGTCGATGTTCACTGCCAACTCAGATGAGGAGCTTGCCCGCCCCGCGGAGCGATCGTCAAGATCCAACCGCGAGACTTCGACGTTCGGTCCGTCAAGCATGATGTCGGCGAGCTGCTTCAGAGCCCGTGCCAGCGTGTGTGATTTCATTCAAGACCTACCCGTGCAAGTATCTCGCGGGACACGGCTGAGAATTCTGCTGATGCATCGGCGTTGCCGGAGTCGTAAATCGGCATCTGCCGGGAAGCCGCCTCACTCACAGCGACTCGCTCCGTGATCTGGGTGCCCAGAACGAGTTCCCCGAACTCTTGCCGAAGCGACGCCATCACCTGATCCCGGTGTTCAGCCGGTCGCCCGACCCTGGAAATCACGATGCCGGCATGCTCGATGGGCAACTCCAGGTCACTGGCGAACTCCTGGACTCGGCGGACGAGCAGCGCGACCCCCAATCCGGAGAGATAGTCCGGTGATACAGGGACCACGTAGTGGCTACTCAGGGCCAACGCGTTCTGGGTCGGAATGGTGAGATTCGGAGGGCAGTCGCAGACGACCAGATCGTAGTCGTCCAGAATGTCGCGAAACGCCCTGCGGAGCTTCGTCTCTCGGGCTGTGGTTGAAGCTAGATCAAGGTCGACCGTGAACAAGTCGAGGTGAGACGGGATCAGATCGACCCCTGGGAAGACAGCGTCCCGAACGACGTCACTTGGGTCCGTCGCACGTCCCTCCGCGTTCGTGCTGCGCCGCGCACCGAGAAGGTCGGCGATCGTGCCGTGATGTGCGGAGTGCTCCCGCCACTCCTCTACGGTCAGGCACGAGAACGTGGCGTTGGTTTGCGGATCTAGATCCACAAGAAGAACTCTCTTCCCGTGCGCGCCGCAGTAGGCAGCGAAGTTGACGGCGATGGCAGTCTTGCCAACGCCTCCTTTCAGATTCACGCATGAGACGATCGTCGCCACATCAGCTCCTCGCGCATCGGTGCCACCGATCGCTTGACCACCATCGGTGAGGACCACAGAATGTGACCACAGGGACGGGGCTTTTCAAGCACTTCGACAGAGCACCACCGTGACCCACCCTCCGCACGAAGAGACAGAGCAGCCTCGCGGCTCGCGCGCCAAACGGTTGGTTCCGCGGGAGCGCCGAACAGAGTTCATCAAGCTGCGCGTGACCCCGAAGACCAAGAAGCTGATGCGCAGGGACGCCGAACTCCTTGGCATGACGGTGTCCGAACTTCTCCTCCAGGCGTGGGAGCGAGCCAGTCAGCAGCTTCGGGCAGGCAAGCCGTGATCTGCGTAGGAGCCTCCGCATGAACGAGACCGAAACCTGCATGCGCCGCATCAGCCCGGCCATCCAACAGGCTGGCTGGGACCTCGATCGGCAGGTCCGGCGAGAGGTCACGTTCACCGCGGGTCGCATCATCGTTCGCGGTCGCTGCGTGGCACGCGGCAAGAAGAAGCGCGCCGACTACCTCCTCCAGTGGAAGGCGAACCTGCCACTCGCGATCGTCGAGGCGAAGGACACCTCCCACAGCGTTGGGGACGGAATGCAACAGGCGCTCGCCTACGCCGACACCCTGGACATCCCGTTCGTGTTCAGCTCGAACGGCTCGGGCTTCCTCTTCCACGATCGCACAGGCCAGCAGAACCCGGTCGAGCAGACCCTCGCGCTCGACCAGTTCCCGAGTCCCGCCGACCTCTGGCAGCGCTACTGCGCTTGGAAGGGGCTCGACGACGAGAAGACCGAACGCGTCACCTCGCCCTACTACGAGGACGCTAGCGGCAAGGAGCCGCGCTACTACCAACGTGTCGCGATCAACCGCACGGTTGAGGCGATCGTCCGCGGGCAGGATCGCATCCTGCTCGTCATGGCGACCGGCACGGGCAAGACCTACACAGCCTTCCAGATCATCTGGCGACTGTGGAAGGCCAAGCACAAGCGTCGCATCCTGTTCCTCGCCGACCGAAACATCCTCGTCGACCAGACCATCACGAACGACTTCAAGCCGTTCGGCGCCGCGATGACGAAGATCCGCAAGCGGCAGATCGACAAGTCCTACGAGATCTACCTCGCGCTCTATCAGGGGATCTCCGGCACCGAGGAAGAGGACAACGTCTTCAAGCAGTTCTCACCCGACTTCTTCGACCTGATCGTGATCGACGAGTGCCACCGATCGAGCGCTCGTGAAGCATCGCGCTGGCACGAGATCCTCACCTACTTCAAGTCGGCGACGCAGATCGGGCTCACGGCGACGCCCAAGGAGACGAAGGACGTCTCGAACATCGCCTACTTCGGCGACCCGGTCTACACCTACAGCCTCAAGCAGGGAATCGAGGACGGCTTCCTTGCGCCCTACAAGGTCATTCGTGTCGACCTCGACAAGGATCTCGAAGGCTGGCGCCCGGAGCGCGGCCAGCAGGACGACACCGGTGAGGTCATCGAGGACCGCATCTACAACCAGCAGGACTTCGACCGTGAGCTAGTCCTGACGCAGCGCACCGAGCTGGTCGCTAAGAAGGTCGTGGAGCTGCTGGAAGGCTCAGGCAAGCCCTACGCGAAGACCATCGTCTTCTGTGAAGACATCGACCACGCCGAGCGGATGCGCTCGGCGATCGTCAACGCCAACCCCGAGCGAGCGCGCGAAAACTCCAAATATGTCATGCGCATCACCGGGGACAACGAGCAGGGCAAGGCTCAGCTCGACAACTTCATCCACCCCGAGGAGCGCTACCCGGTGATCGCCACCACCTCGAAGCTGATGAGCACCGGCGTTGACGCGAAGACCTGTGAGTTCGTCGTCCTCGACCAGCGCATCCAGTCGATGACCGAGTTCAAGCAGATCATCGGGCGCGGCACACGCATCCACGAAGACGCCGGCAAGCTCTACTTCACGATCGTCGACTTCAAGAAGGCGACGGAGCTGTTCGCCGATCCCGAGTTCGACGGAGCCCCCGTGCAGGTCTACCGGCCAGACGACGACGACACGATCGTCCCGCCGGACTTGGACGACGTCGATCCCGACGACCTCCAGAACGATCCGGATATCGAGGACATCCTCGTCACGCCCGACGACACGGACACCGGCGGCGGCGACGATGACGACCGCGGCCGCCGGCAGAAATACGTGGTCTCCGGCGTCGGGGTGTCCGTCGTCGCGGAGCG
This sequence comes from Planctomycetota bacterium, assembly GCA_965228735.1. GTDB lineage: Bacteria > Planctomycetota > UBA1135 > UBA1135 > UBA2386 > JAGQRA01. The sequence continues at coordinate 5,229,064 of OZ245838.1, read as the reverse complement.
CGTCCAATACTACGGCAACGACGGCAAGCTCATCACCGAGTCTCTGCGCGACTACACGAGACGCTCGGTTCGCGATCGGTTCGCGTCGCTGGACGACTTTCTCCAGGCATGGAACACCGCCGAGAAGAAGAAGGCCATCCTGGACGAGCTGCGCGACGAAGGGCTCCTCATCGAGGCGCTGGCGGATCAGGTCGGACGCGAACTCGATCCCTTCGACCTGATCTGCCACGTCGTGTTCGACCAGCCGCCACTGAGCCGCCGGGAGCGCGCGGAGAATGTTCGCAAGCGCGATGTGTTCACCAAGTTCGGCGAGCCCGCGCGCCGCGTGCTGAACGCACTCCTCGACAAATATGCCGACCAGGGAATCGTCCCAGTCGAGAAGATGGGCGTCCTGCGCGTGCAGCCGTTCAGCGAGATGGGGACGCCCGTCGAGCTGGTCGGCTGGTTCGGCGGGAAGGAGAACTACCAGCAGGCGCTCCGTGAGCTGGAGGCCGAGCTTTACCGAGTGGAGGGGGCAGCGTGACGGCGTCGTTGGGCAATTCGATCAAGGGCATCCAGGACATCATGCGCAAGGACGTCGGCATCAACGGCGACGCCCAGCGCATCGAGCAGCTCGGCTGGATGCTGTTCCTGAAAATCTACGACGACCGCGAGCAGGAGCAGGAGCTGCTCGACGAGGACTTCGAGTCGCCGATCCCGGACGAGTTCCGCTGGCGCAACTGGGCTGCCGACCCCGAGGGGATGACCGGCGACGACCTCAGCGACTTCGTGAACAACCATCTGTTCCCGGCCTTGGTCGAGCTGCCGGCCGAAGGAGCGGTTCGTGATCGTGCGATGGTCGTCCGCGAAGTGTTCCGCGACGCCTTCAATTTTATGAAGTCGGGCACACTGCTCCGGCAGGTCGTCAACAAGATCCAGGAAGCGATCAACTTCAACGACAGCAAGACGCGCCACGCCCTGGGCGACCTCTACGAGAAGATCCTCAAGGACCTCCAGAGCGCCGGCAACTCCGGCGAATTCTACACGCCCCGCGCTGTCACGCAGTTCGCCGTGGACATGGTCGACCCGCAGCTCGGCGAGACGATCCTCGATCCCGCCTGCGGCACCGGTGGCTTCCTGACCTGCGCCATCGAGCACGTCCGCGAGCAGGTCAAGACGCCGAAGCAGGAGGCGAAGCTCCAGGCCAGCATCTCCGGCGTCGAGAAGAAGCAGCTCCCGCACCTGCTGTGCACGACGAACATGATCCTGCATGGCATCGATGTGCCGACCAACATCCGCCACGACAACACGCTGACGCGTCCGTTGCGCGACTATGGCCCGCGCGATCGTGTCGACGTCATCGTGACCAACCCGCCGTTCGGCGGGATCGAGGAAGACGGGATCGAAGCGAACTTCCCCGCGGAGTATCGAACCCGCGAAACCGCGGATCTGTTTCTCGTGCTGATCCTGACGCTCCTCAAGCCCGGAGGAAGGGCTGCTGTGGTGCTGCCGGACGGCTCGCTCTTCGGCGAGGGCGTGAAGACAAGAATCAAGGAGCGCCTGCTGGAGGACTGCAACCTGCACACGCTGGTCCGCCTACCGAAGGGCGTGTTCAGCCCCTACACGGGCATCCAGACCAACGTGCTGTTCTTCACGAAGGGCGAACCTACGAGCGAAGTGTGGTTCTACGAACACCCTTATCCGCCGGGCTACAAGAGCTACTCGAAGACGAAACCGATGCGGATCGAGGAGTTCGATTCGGAGAAGGCGTGGTGGGAAGACCGCAAGGAGAGCGAACAGGCATGGCGCGTGCCGATCGAGACGATCGTGGAGCGCTCCTACAACCTCGACATCAAGAACCCGAACGCGCCTGACGACGGGCCGGGAGACCCGGACGAGCTGCTCGCGTCGCTGGAAGAAGTGACCACTCAGGCTGCCGACGTTCGGGAGAGACTTCGAGCAGCTCTCCAGGGCGCGCTGGAGCGAGGCTAGTGGACCGAGACCAGCTCATGCTGAGGTTCGGGACGATGGCCTCCGCAGAAGGAGGCGTCGAGCAGTTGCGGCGACTGATCCTTCGCTTAGCGGTTCGGGGCAAGGTGGTCGAACAAGACCCCACTGACGAATCAGCACCTTCGTGGCTCGCGGATCAACGCATCGAAGCCCAGATCGAACCCGAGAATCCGCCCTTCGATCTTCCTGTCGGATGGGCATGGGTGCGCCTTGGAGACCTCGGACAGATGCGGGGCGGAGGAACGCCATCGAAGAAGAACAGCGAGTTCTGGGGCGGCTCGATCCCTTGGGTCAGCCCGAAAGACATGAAGCGCCCGCTGATCGATGGCAGCCAGGACACCGTGACGGACCTCGCGGTCGAGAAGACGCCCGTGAAGATGGTGCCTCCGCGAGCAATCCTCATGGTCGTGCGCGGCATGATCCTCGCGCACTCGTTTCCTGTCGCGATCAACACTGTCAGTGTGACACTCAACCAGGACATGAAGGCGTTGATCTTGCGGAACGACAGGATCGCCGATTTCGTCCATCTGCATCTTCGCGGTCGACGCCGCGACGTGCTGGACTTGGTCGAGCGTTCCACACACGGAACCTGCCGGCTTGCCACTGACGACGTCACAAGCTTGCTCGTGGCCTTTCCACCGATCGAGGAGCAGGACCGCATCGTCGCCAAGGTCGACGAACTGATGGCGCTGTGCGACGAGCTGGAGGAGAGGCAGGAGCGCCGCCACGCCGTCCGCCGCTCGTTCCAGACCTCGGCCATGGACGCGCTCAGCCGCGCGGAGTCCGCTGACGATCTGGCCGAAGCGTGGGATCGCGTGCGGGAGAACTGGGGAGCCGTCACCGAGCACTCGGATAGCGTGCCGGTGCTTCGGCAGGCAGTCTTGCAACTCGCAGTTCGAGGCCGTCTGGTTGAGCAAGAAGAGAGTGGTGACGACGCCAAACTGTCGCTCGAACAGGCGCTGCGAGATCGACGAGAACGGTGGGAGCAACAACAACTGCAAGCTGCGCAGGCCAGAGGCAAGCCCCACAAGAACTCGAAGTGGAAAACGCGGTATGCCGATCCCATTCCTCCGGACACCAACGGACTACCCGGCCTTCCTCCCGGGTGGACGTGGGCGACAGTCGAACAGCTCGCCTCGAACAAGCCGAAGGCCATTTGCGCCGGTCCCTTCGGAACAATCTTCAAGGCGAAGGACTTTCGACCAGAGGGCGTGCCAATCATCTTCCTGCGCCATGTGAAGCCCGATGACTACCGAACGGCTCGACCTACCTACATGGACCATGACAAGTGGGTGGAGCTATTCCAGGAATACTCGGTCTCCGGTGGCGAGCTGTTGGTGACGAAGCTTGGCGACCCGCCGGGCGACTGCTGCATCTACCCCCAGGGAATAGGCCAAGCCATGCTCACTCCCGATGTGATGAAACTGGAGTTGAACTCGTCGCTGGCTCATCCCCGCTACGTGATGCACTTCCTGAATTCCGTCACTGCTCGCCAGTTCGCTTTCCGAGCAGCCTTCGGCTCAACGCGACTTCGACTCACTTTGCCCATCTTCCGCTCTGTGCCGATTCCCCTGCCCCCGAGCAGCGAGCAGCAGACAATCGTAGCAGCGATCGACGAGATGATGGCTCTCTGCGATCGGCTAGAAAGGTCGCTGACGACACGGGAACGAGTGTCATCGCAGCTAGCTGAGTCAGTGGTGCACGCCCTTACTTCGTGAGAAAACGGGGGCCGGGGCGGTTGAGCGGGCGGCGCGAAGCCCTCCCAAAAGCTCTGACTGGCTCGGACGCCTCGACCGAGTAGCTGTCCACCGCGGCGAAGACGGCCCTCAGGACGGCGTGCAGGTGCTCTTCGAGTGCGCTCCCCATGACGCCCAGAGGATACCTGGGCTGAGAAAACGCGGAGTGGCGAGGAAAAAGTCTGGCGCGATTCCGGCCTGCGTTCTTCTCGCGTCACGCGAGAAAAACGCACGACGATGTTGCCACAACCATCTCGCGGCGCACCGACCGTCGCGTTGACGCGCGGGGGAAGAGTGCTACCAAGAGTCGCACAGAGGTGAAACCGATGGTGGCATCAACAAAGACACGAAACCGCGCGAGGCGGCGCATTCTCGACCTGCCGGTCCCTGCGAGCCGCAAAACGGAGTCCATCAGGCTGCGAGTGAGCCCGGAGGAGAAACGGCGCCTTCGCGCTGACGCCAAGCGCCTGGGCTACTCGATGAGCGAGTTCCTGCTCGCGGTCTACCGCAAGGCTCGCCGAGAGATCGTAGGAGGAGGCCGATGAGCCGAGTGAGCCCGAAGCTTCACGCAGCGCTGCAACAGCAGTTGCGCGAGATGTATGCGTTCGCCCAGCATGACTACGCGTCGTTCGAGAACGAAGCACGTCTCATCCTGGACGCGAGTGAGACCGACTACTGGGCGAACTACGCGATCCGCTGTTGGTGGTTGGACAACGTGGACGAGCAAGGCGGGCTGCGCAGCGGGTGGCAAACGGATCTCGTATCGTGTTGTCGACGAACGATGGAGCACATGCGCACGCAAGTTGCGGAACTAGCGACAGAGCGCCCCGCGTGGGTCAGCGAGGACTTGTTGACCCAAACTGCGTGCGTCCTGCAGAGACGCCGGTTCGCGCCGGTGTCCCTGAGTGCGGCGGTGTCCGCGCTCCAGAGCATTGGTCGTTTGGCGGGCTGGAGGGTCGCATGAAGCGGTTCGTCGGATTCTGCCGGGTTTCGTCCCGGGAGCAGGAGCGAGAGGGCTTTAGCCTGGAATGCCAACACGACGCCGTCCACGCGCACGCCAGCAGACTGAATGGGGTGATTGTTGAGATGTTCGCCGTCGCCGAGTCCGCCAAGACCAGCAGCTCGCGGACGGCCTTCCGCGAGCTGCTCGACTATTTGCGACGACACCACCGGCGCCTCGACGGCGTGATCTTCAAGAGCGTCGACCGCGCTGCCCGGAACCTCCAGGATCTTGCCGAGCTGGAGCGGCTCCAGGAAGCCTACGATCTGCGCATCTTCGTAGTCGACGGCAGCCTGGACGGATCGAATCCAGCAGGAGAGCTGACCATCGGGATTCAGGGCATTCTCGCGCGCTTCGCGATCCGTCAGAGTGCCGAGAAGATCATCGAAGCACGCGATCGGAGGGTCGCCGAAGGACTGTTCCCTAACAAGGCTCCCTTCGGCTATCAGAACTACCGCGATGAGGGCGGACGGAGCCTAGTGCGCATCCATCGGGAGAACGGTCCAAAGGTCCACAGGATGTTCGATCTCTACGCGGGCGGCGATTGCACGATCGACGCACTCCTACGGAGGATGCGAGCCGAGGGCATTGTCTACACAGCCAGGACCCCGAGGTTCACGCGATCGAAGGTGCACTCGATCCTACGCGATCGCTCCTACATCGGCGAAGTCGCCTACAAGGGAGCTTGGCACCCCGGCACACACGAGCCGCTGATCGCCCGCACGACCTTCGAGCGTGTGCAAGCCCTGCTTGGCGACCGCCGATACTCGACACACGAGGCAACCTTCGCGGGACTGATCGACTGCGGCCAGTGCGGGAAGCGCATCACCGGCGAGGTCATCAAGAAGGCTGATCGCCGTTACGTCTACTACCGGTGCAGCCGCTACAATGCACCCGGGCACGAACGTCACCGAGTCCCTGAGCGCGACCTGAACGAACAGGTCCTCAACTTCCTCCGATCGCTCCGACTCGACGATCGCGAACTGCGCGACTGGTTCGTCACGGCGCTCCGAGCGAGAACACGCGCGGACCGAGACAACGCCAAGGCGCGACGATCTCGTCTGCAAGGCGAGCTGACCCGCGTTCGGGAGCGTCTTGACGGTCTGCTCGACCTCCACCTCGACGGCGAAATCGACAAGCAGAGCTACCACCGCAAAGCGCAGCAGCTCCGCGATCGCGCCGCGGAGTTGGAGGAGGACCTCCAGGCCGAGGGCGAGGATCAGACCGATCGCAGCGAAACCGCGGTCAAGGCGTTTGAACTCGCCGACCAGCTTGCCGCGAAGTGGCTTACGGCAGATCCGGCGACGAAGCGCCTGATCCTCGACATCGTGAGTTTGAACCTCACCCTGAACGGCGCAACTCTCGAAGTGATCGCACGTTCGCCGTTCGACCTCCTGCTCGAAGAGCAGGAAGTGAAGAATGGTCGGAGCGAGAGGATTTGAACCTCCGACCCCCTGCACCCCATTCGATCCGAGGGTATCAGCGGAGCTACCGACGCAAAGGTCACTTACGTCATAACCGCCATGATGACAGGTTGCAACGGGTGACAACTGGTGGTCGCTGGTTGCGCCCGGTTGCTCCCGGTCGAGCGCCAAAAGGTCGAATTCGACCTTTCTGAGGACGGGCCTTCCGCGACCGATTGCACCGTCGCCTTGCGCACCGGACACGACTGCTTCGCCCCCTGTCGCGCGTCGTAACATGCGCTCATCGTGACCCCTCATTTCGTCACCAACCCCGACCTCTGGAACCCATCGACCCGGGCTCCAAGGAACCCAGGCGACCGCTTCCGACTCCGAGCGGCTTCCGGACCAACGGGGCCGCCCACCACGAAGCGCGAACGCCGCACCCCAGTCCGCGACCTCCGCCGCCCCGGCGACCCACTCCAGGCGTCCCGCGCCGCCTCCTCGCTGCTCGAGTTCGTCGAGCGGCAGATCGCCAAGCTCAACGCCAAGGAAGCGCGCCTGCGCGGCAAACGGCGGCACCCCCATCGCCGCCTCTGGCTCGACCACTCTCACTGGCTCGCCTGGACGATGTGCGGCGAGCTCGTCGTCGTCGAGGAGCTCGAGCCGGGCTCAGGTCGTGGGAGTCCGGAAGTCCGGCGGCTCGAGCTCGAGGAGTATCCAGACGTCTTCGCCGCGGACCGGCTCGTCACCGACGTGATCGCGCTCTACCAGGGCGACAGCCTCGATGACGGCCCAGTGTGGCGATACATGGCGCATCACGACCACAGAGGCGCGCTGACGGCCGCTCTGGCACGAGCGCAGGCCGAGGAGGCCAGACTCCAATCAGCAGCAGAGCCAGCAGCCCCAGCCACTGAGGCGGCTCAGAAGCCGGCATCGCGAACGAAGCGGCCAGCCACGAAGACCCGCCACGACCCACGCGGCAACTACATCCTCTACCGCCGACCACGGCCTGACGAAGGACTCCCCGACTACGCCGCCGTGCTGCAGCTGCCGCCCGTGCCCGCGGCGTTCCCGGACACCCGTTCCGCGAAGCGCTTTATCAAGAAGATGCCGCGCCTGGGCCTGGACCCCGAAGGCCTCGTGATCGCTCGGGTGATGGCTGAGGTGGAGGCGCAGCCGGTCTTCCGGTCCGGGCTGCGACTACCGCGCGATCCGGAAGAGCTGCTCGAGTTGATCCGCAAGGAGCCGCGAATCGTGCTGCCGGAGCTCAACGCCGCATGGGTGCCGCGATACGAGCTGCATGACGATGGTCAGTGGAGAAAGCAGGTCTTCCAGGTGCGGCGCACGGTCCGCACCGGCTGGCACGATGTGATCCTCCGCGACCTCGGGGATCACGTGAACGAAGCAGCGCCGATCTCAGAGGAGAACCAAGTCCGCCGGGCGCTGGGCGAACCCGAGTTCGTGACCGACGACGGCGCCGCCCTGACGCTGATGCAGAAGGCGGCCCGCCGGCTGCCAACAACATGGCTCGAGCGGCTTGAGATGGTCCCAGGCGGCCTTCAACCACCGCTGCGCGTCCTTCAGGCCAAGTCCTACTCCCCGCCAAGCAGCGAAGAGGGGCACTGGCTGCGCGCGCCCTACGAGTTCCGTGATCCGGATGCCGTCCGGCCGCAGCGGCAGTTGGTAGAGCTTCGGATCGACGACATCGCGGGATTGCTGGAGTTCGGGGGGTTGAGGCTGCGGTTTCTGTTGGTTCGGGGAGTGGTGGGTGGCGGGGTTCGGTGGATGGCTCGGGTCCGTGAGATCTTATGGCAATAGCCACGGGTAAGAGTCACCAACCGAAGCGTACCCACCTGCTACCTGTAACTCTCACTCATGTCCCACCAAGTAACTCAAGGGCCAGCGCGCCGAGCTCTGCACGCGAGGACTCAAGCGGCCTCCGGACCTCCAGGTCTCCAGACATCCCGTACTCTCCCTCCCTTGGATCGTCGAACGCGAACAACGGAGTAAAACAAATACCATTAGGCTCTTCCGTTATTGAAACTGTCTTCGCCTTTCTTTCGAGCTCCCTCCAAGACCTAGCTCTAAGTTCTCTGAGGAGGACAGCCTCTGATCCCATATCACAAGCCTTCAAGCGTGAAGAAACTTCCAAACTATCTCGAATTGCGCCTCCGACGGACTCGGGGCTCACCCCGTCCTCGGCAAGCACAATGACCGGCAGGGCTTCCACCATAAGCCCACCATGGACACGGCTGGGGTTGGCCATAAACACGCCCTTCCACTGTCTAAGGTTCGCCGCAGCTGTCGCCTTTGTCATCGTAGCACCGTTATCTCGATCTTAATATCAGTCACTGTCTCGAGTATATCCGCCAATACGCGTTGCTGACCAGGCGTGCCGACAGAATCGAGGCCGATGTGCAACCCTCGCTCCATACCATCGACGTTGATACTTGTTCGACCCTGCCTGATGGTTCCGGATGCGTTCCTGACCTTGTTGACATAACCCATGATCAAGGATCGCAACCTATTTGGGTTTTGGTAGCTAGGACTGGACAGCTTAATCGTCTTAATGCTCGTAATGATTTTACCACATTTGCTCAACCTGTCAAAGATCCGGAACCCTTGCGGCAGATTTGCCCCTAGCCACCTCTCCAGAATTAGCCCGCGGGCAAGAGGGCCCATGTTCCAGATTTTCCTGAGCTTTGCCGCCCTGTGGGCGAGCTTGGCAAGCGCGCCCGTAGGAACAATGAATGACCCAGCCACCTGAAGCCCCATTTCACCGAGAGTCTCCGGCTCCACACTCGGCCCCCATGCATGGGACAGATTGAATGAAGCCCCGTCGATGAGATGATAGATATCTCGCATCGCCAGATCCCCAGGCGACAACTCATCCATCCAGTGCGTCAGCACGATCGCTCCGTCCGCGCTTATTGGAGCGACCCTGCCATCATCAAACATCCGCAATCCTTCGTAGGGCTTACCGGACACCGGCAAGAACTGCGTCTCGGCGAAACTAACACTGTCGCCGGGCTTCATCCCGTACTCCTTGGCCCAAGCGGCGTGCGTGCTGCTGACTTGAAGTCCAAGCGGGTCGCTATTTGTTAACGGACTCGCAGCGCCGTATGCATAACCATTACCGCGCTGCACGACATCCCCCCATACTCCGATCGGGTCCAGCGTCAGGAATCTCCCCCAAGCACTCGAGTAATACCGATTACGCGCATAAAAGAGCCCGGTCTCGGGATCCCACCTGTGCCCCTTCCACCCAAAGACGTTACCTACCGCACCATCCGACCCCAGCCGGGGCACCCCCGCCCCAGAGAAGTGTGACACCGCGCCATAGGGACTGTATTCCTGAATCTCTACAACATTTCCAGAATCGTCAAGTATACGAGACGGACAATGCGCGCCGCCCTCTGCGACGAAGTAATCCGCGAAGCCGGGGCCAGTGCCCGGCTGCCTGAACCGGTAAGCGATCAGCTCATCGAGCTGCTCACCCCATACAAACTGGCGCTGCGGCACGACATTCGTGCCGTTCCAAACGAGCTCTTCGACTTCCCTCCAGTCATCCCAAGCCGTGAACCACGTTTGCCACCCGAATCGAGTCCGATGCACACGCCGGTTCATCGCGTCGTATTGATAGAGCGCGTACAGCGTCATAGTCGCGCCCTCCTGACTACCAGATTGGGGCGACGACATCGATGCGGAGGACGCCGACGAAGAACCACTGGTGGTGCGGCTGGCACCAGCTATCGGAATCGACTCGCTCAACCCCTCCCGGAAAGACGAGCTGAACTGCCGCTCGAGCAGCAAATTCAACGCGCCAGGAATACGTCCAAGAATTCTCGATCGTGCGATTCGCAGCACTTCGACGCTTGCAACCTCGAACTGACCCCGAGCCAACTCTGCCTCCCGCAGACTAGACAAGCTTGGCGCCGAGGCAGCCGGCCCGGAAGACGGCGACGTCGAAGCAGACGACGACTCCTCACCAGTCAGGATGTAAACCTCCGTGAGCCGGTTCAAATCGTCGTAGACGTAGCAGAAATTCCCGTCAAAAATCGTGTTGCCGCGCTCGTCGTACAATGGGGCTACGCCATCGGCATCCGAGTAGCGGTTGCTTGGCCCCTGCGGCGGTGCATCCTGCGTCTCGTAGTCAGCGGTCGTGAGAGCACCTCCCACCCCGAGCTGTGTCGTCACCCAGTCGCGGTTGCTACCGGTGTCGAGCCCGTACGTGAGCTTCTCTACGAAAGTACCAGTGCCAGGGCTATTGAGCTCAGGCTGATCTGCGCCCAACCATGCCGATTCCAGGCGGTGATGTTCGTCGTAGGCGAATCGGTCCCCCTTCTGGCTGGCCCCACCTTGCTTCTGGTATTCCTCCTTAAGCAGGTTGCTAGCGTCGTCGTAAGAGAACTCCACCGTGGCACTCGCGCCGAACGACTGAGTGATCCGATCCACCCGCGCAGACACATCGTAGCGATAGTTCGTGTCGAAACTGCTCGAGCCACCGGCCGCCCAATGAGTGGCGCGTTGTCGGCTTCGGCCACCTTGATGCTTGTACTCCGCCAGCACTTCGGGCGTGCCGCCGCTTGTCGTCCGCCAATCAACTTGGCCGAGGCGACCAACTGCATCCGGCGTGTAATCGAGCCAAAGCCCGTCGCCCCCAGCGTTATTGTCGTAAGTCAGCGAGGATCGGACCTGATCTCCACCCGAGAAACCGCTCTCGATGTCTACCCAATTGTCGCCGAGCAGGAACTTGAATGACTCGCGGTGGTTCCGCCCCAGGGAGTCCGGAGCGAGCGCCTCTTGGTGATAGGAGCCGCCGCCTCCGTCAGCGCCGTACAGGTTCGCGGCATAGGTGACCTGTCCCAAGGCGTTGCGAATCAATATGTCGCGCCCGTGGTAGAACGACACGAACTGATTCGCGCCAGCCGACGGAGTCGACCGCACCAACAACCGCCCCATTCCGTCGCGGTAGAGGGCAATGAAGACATCATCACCCTGATGAACGCCGGTGAGCCTCGAGGCTGCGTCATAGACGAAATACTCCGCCAACGGCTGACTCGGCGACGTCGAGGTCGGCTCGGTCGCCGCCCCAGGGTTCATGACTGACTGCAAGCGCCCGAAGAAGTCATGAATCGAACGCGTAACCCGGCCTCGACCATCCGTGCGAACAACCTCTGTTCGATCATTCAGCCCCGTCCAGTCCTTGTACCTCGACTCGTTCCAAATCGGCACGGTGCCGGGCAGGAACTTTTCGACAAGACGGCCTGTGGCATCCGGCAGGTATCGAAAGACCTTGTCCTCAGGATCCTGATACCACTCCGTGAAGCCGCTTGAGTAGTAGGCAAACTCGTGCTCTAGCTGGAATCCAGACGGGCCGTCAAGGATCTTCGAGACCCGGCCAAGCCCGTCGTATTCGTACGAGGTTTCAAGCACCGCCGCTGCACTCGAGAGCTCGTCCCACTCCGTGCGCACGACGCGCTTCACGAGGTTCGTCTTGGCCTCGTACTCGTAGTCGATGAGGTTCGGGTTGTTGGGCAACGAGTCCTTGATCTGTGTCAGCCGGGCGAGCGCATCGTACGAACGCTCCACAAACCGACCGGCAGGGTCGGTGACTTTCTTGACCTTGCCCATCCCCTCCCATTCTGTTGTGTGAACGGCGAGCGGCGTCGCCGGAACCGATGGGTCGAACGCGCGCCGAATCCATGGTCTACCGACTTCGTCGTACTGACGCGTCTCTCGGGCGACCACACTCGTGGTTAGTGCGTCGACAACGCGAACCTCGGTGATGCGCCCCATCTGATCCGCGTCGAACTCATGCTTGGCGTAGGTTGGCGGCCCAGTGTAACCGGGCGGCGTGTCGGGCTCTGGCTCCGTTACGCGCTCGACACGGCCAGAGGCATTACGCTCTATCGTTGTGGCGAGCTCCAAATTGGAGTCCCCACGGAACACCCGTACCACTTCTAGCACATCGTTCACAAATAGCTTTCGGTCCAAGACAGTCGGCTGCCCGATGCTCTTATGTTCGACTTTGTAGAGGGACTGATAGCCGTCATATGTGAACACAGTCTCTGAGCCGTTTGGGTGGCTTATGCTCTTGATGAACCCTCCCCGAGTCCAATCGTACACTGTCAACAGATAGCGCGCCTCAGCAGCGTCGACGAGCGGATCCGCGCTAGGGGAGTCGCGATCTAGCGGCCGGCGATCTTCGAACGTCGCACTGAGCCGGTTTCCGATGCAGTGGAACTCATCCCGCAACCAAGTGCGTGCAGCCTCCGCCCGAGGCGTCGGGCCGTAATCGTCTGGCGCTGAGCCCGATGCGTTCTCATTGCGACGCTGACTAACGCAGACATTCCCCCATCGGTCGTAGAACGAGCGAGTCTCGACAGTTTGCGAGCCCACGTTCGCCACGACGGTAGACACCCGACCCGCGTCGTCGCGCACAATAGAGGTCACCTGACTTAGGGACGACCCGACATTCGTAGTCACAGTCAGCGGCCGACCAAGTCGGTCGTTCACGAAGTTGACTTCGACGCTGTCGTTCCCGCCTAGTGGGTTTCGGACAACACCAGTCAGGTGCCCCAGAAGCGTATCGTGCTCGAACGTGGTATTTACGCCATCGTGATCGACAACGGCCTTCACGAAGCCAACCCATCGCTGCTGCCCCCCGCTGCTCATGAACACGGGGCTGCTGACGTCGTACTGCGTTGCTGCTTGCGGAATCGCCGATCCGCTTGACACGGTAGGTGCATCAACCAGTTCGAACTCGATCTTCTTTCCCCGGTCAAGCTGACCGGCCGGAGTGAACCGCGGCACGAGTGTGTAGGTATAGTTCCACTCTTCGCCGTCGGGCGTTGTCACCTTGTCCAGTTTGTAGGCCCCCTTCGTGTCACCGGGCACGAGAGGACTCCACTCGTAAGTCGTGGCGACATGGCCAACCCCATCTGACGGATCCATCACCCGCTCTTCGGTCACATAACCGGTAATCGCGTCGTAGTCGTACTCTACACTGCGACCGGTGAAACTCCCATTGGCCCAGTGCTCTATCTTTGTCGGCCGAGACTCGCACGAAATACAATCCGAATACTCGTACTTCAGGGTGATTTGGGTTGGCTCTTCGTGCCCCCCGTTGTCAGTATCAAATGCGCGGGGACGGCCATCGCTATCATTGGTCGGGATCGTCGTCACCTCTGTCGGGCGCTGGTGATCATCCAGCTTCGTAATCAGGACCGTTCCGTCCGAGGCTGTGCGACGTGACTCTAGAACCCTAGAGTCCTCGGCCGGATCCACGGTATAGGTGAACGTGTAAACCTCTCCAGTGAGCGAGACCGTCTCTTTCTGCACCCGCTTCCGGTCGCCCGCGAGAACCCACTCGAACTCCCTCACAGTCTCGGATGGACCTTCAGTGTTAGGAAGGATGCTCCCTGCAATGAACTGCTCGACCCGCTCGATCAAGACCTGATTAGGATCGGGCTCATAGGTGAACTGGTACACCGAGTGCCCAACAGCCTTTGAGCTTTCGTCGTAGAGCTGACCACCGAGGGCCGCAGTGTCGGCTAAGTAGTCGGCCCGCGGCGCGTACTTGCGATAGAGCAGATCGCCTAAGAGTGGCCCGCCACCATTCTTCTTGAAGAGCAGATACCAAGTCAGTTCCGGCAAGCTCGTCAGGTTAACGTGGTCGTAATACGTGATCTCGATGCCGGAGTAGTTCGCTGGATGCCAGATTGCGTTGTCAATCCATGACGGCGCGTAGTTCCATGACTCGGTGATCCCGTCGGGCCTATGAACCTCGGTCAATCGACCGTTCACGTCCCATTCGTACTTCGTCGTGTTGTCGTGCGAGTCGAGCGCCTCTACGAGCTTGTAGGATCGCACGTTTGGTACGATATTGATCTCCTCATACCGGTAGATCGAACCGTCGGGCTTCCTGATCTCTATGCGCGGCAGCTTGTTTCCGTTGGCATCCCAGAATGAGTATTTGATCACCCCGTCACGAGCGTCGGCTATGTAGAATCCGCCAGGGTAAGCAACCGGATCGGCGGGACTGTATACGGGTGGTGGTGGCATAGAGCCGGGCGGCCGGAGCGATATCTCACACACGCACTCGAGGGCTGCGTCATTGTTGACGTCTTTCCACTCGCATATGTTGTTTTGGAGGTAGACATACCCGGGTTGCCCAGTGGGAGGACAAGCGCCCACGCCACTGCTAGGCTCGACGGGCTTTTCCGGCACTTGCCGAACCTGCCCAGTGTCATCGCCGCATCGCGCCGGATTGCTGTCGAGGATGCAGCCCCCGCCCTGCCCCTCTGTCTCCCCCCCTGTCGGCACTCCCGTGATGGGGACGTCATCCTCCTCGTCGTCGCTTCCGTGAACCTCGACCTCAACATCACCGCGGTGGTCGGTGATGGGCTGCGTCAGCTCAATGCCCCTCTCCTTGGGGCAAGGATCGGGCTTGGTGGGCGGCGAAGCTGACGTCTGAGCGGACGCGACTGCCACGAGAACTGCGAATGCGACGATCATTCGCGTCAGCTCGGCGAGACCACCTTTCGATCCGCCGCCTAGCACCCGGCGAGTCCGGGCAATCCCAAAGGAGCGGGCGCTCCCTTGGCCAACAACTCTCGAGTGCTGAAATGGGGAGAGAGTCTGATGCTCGCCAGCGATGGATCTCGTTCTCATCACCTATGTAAAGGGCTGAGAGGCCCTCTACCCGCACAAGTGAGGAAAACTGCCCGACAACTGCTCCACGCACCGCCGGACCGCAAGCCTCGACTTCTCCACGCATCGCAGCGACGCCTCCCGCATCTCGGCAATCTCCGTGTTTGTGGTAACCCCCTGCCGAATCAGGTCAAACGTGTGCCGCTCGCCCTCCGCGAGCATCGCCCGTGCCGTGTCGATCCACTCACGTGCTTCCGCCAGCTGCTCCGCATTTGGCGCGGCGTCGACCAGGGTTTCAACCCGATGGTCCGTGACCGTGCGAAGACGGAGCGCGTGACGCGCCGGCTGCACCCGCCGCGACAGAACCTTGCGCGACCATCGAGTCACATCGCGGACGCACGGGTCATCACCGAAGCGATCCCACGCCAACCCAACGGTCTCGGCGACTTCGTTCTCGAGGTCAAGCCTGGGGTCAGCCGCCTTCGACCGCTGCCACGCCATCAGTCGCGCTGGAAGCTGACTCCACAACTCAGCGCCATGAGATCTCGCAGTCGCGTCTCGATTCATAGGGGCCTTTTCTTCCGACGGGGTCCACTGACTCCTACGCCACCCCCTTAAGAGCGCCATGCGAACACGGACAGGCAAGCGAACGCCGCGCAACTGCAAGCTGCTTCACAGCCGCAACATGGACAGCTCCAACAAAAAGTAGCCACGCCCTTAATTCCCATCCGAGAGGAGCCGGGGCTGTAGCCCGACTTCCGTTCGATTTTCGGTCACCGATTTCCGGACAGAACTGTCGCGTCGCCACAACGCCACGCGAAGAATCCAACTACGATGGCGACACGAAAGAAGACGACCGCGAAGAAGCGGAAGACTCGGCGCAAGCCAGTGGCCAGAAACCCGAACTCGAAGTCGGATCAGATCCGTGCGCTGCTGAAAACCGGAGTGGCGCCGGTCGACATCGCGAAGAAGGTCGGCTGCTCGCTACCGCTGGTCTACCAGGTTCGCGGCAGAGGCAAGAAGTCGAAGGGGAACGCCACACGCAGCGCGCGCCGACCGAGGACCGCGCCTTCGACGGGCCCGGCGAACGTGCTCGCTGCGGTTCAGCAGGTCGAGAGCGAGCGGGAACGGCTACGGGACGCGCTCGAGCGCGTGCAGGCGCTTGTGGCGACCGCCCTCGCGTGACCCCGGGCCACCGCGACACGGGCGCCCTCCAGTAGCGTTCACGGAGAAGGCCAGAGGCACGCCCGCTGGCGCCGGCGACTGCGCGGAACCCAGCGACGTGCTATCATCCGCGACACACAAGTGCCGGGGGTTGTCCGCTCGACGGACGCAAAGACTGACTCTCCTTCTTCCCCTTTTCCCGTAGCTCCCGTCGGCACACTTATCTGCCCCGCAGCCCTGCCAGCGCATCCCCTCCCACTGCACTCGATGCCGGGAGCAACGATGCAACACACGAAGCAACCTGTGGGCTACAGAGTCCGCCTCAGCCTGATCGACGGGCTTCTCTACGGACTCGGATTCTGGGCTGCCGCGGCAATCGTGGGCTTGGTGTGGATCGCAGTTCACCGGCTCGTCGGCACGTAGGCAACCTCTTCCTCGCGAAGGGGTTCCCTCAGCGGCCACGGTCGGTGTAGCCTCTCCCCCTGTGGGAGGTGTCCGCGTTCATCGCGGAGTCATCACAACCTAGGAGAGTCATGAGCGTCGCACGCCATTCGCTGCGGGCCGACAGGCCCGTGTCTGTCGTCGTCCGGTTCCAACACATCGCTCGGACCGCATTCTCGACACTGCTGCTTGTCGCGCTCGGCGCGTGCCAGCTGTCTACGACGATCTCGTGGGGTGATCACGAGCATCGAGCAGCACAAACGGAAACCGTCGCCCCAGCGCCGCAAGGACCAGGCGACCTTGAGATCCGGGTCCTCGACATCGGCGCCGGGCTCGCCTGCGTCGCGCGGCTGCCGCTACTGCCAGGAGAGACAACGCACCGCTACATGATCTATGACGCTGGCCACTACTCCGGCGGCGGCAATCGCTCGTTCGAAGCGATCCAAGACTTCATCGAGGACGATGCGGAGGAGATCGAGATCATGGTCCTTAGTCACAGCGATGCCGATCACCTCGGCGCTGTCGACGAGATCTTGGATGCCTACACAGTCCGCCGTGTGCTTCGCACTGGCCTGCCTCGAACGACGGCGACATGGCGCAACGCGAACGAAGCAATCGCCATCGAAGTCGAGCATGAAGACTGCGAGGACATCAACCTCGCCCATCGGACGGTCCGGCCCGGGGCGACACTTCGTTTCGGCGATGTCTTCGTCACTTTCCTTTGCGGCTTCCACCAACCGCCCGACGACTGGGACCTTAACAGCCTGAGCGAACGCCGGAACGCGGGCAGCATCTGTGTGCGCCTGACCTACCGAAACCGCTCCGTTCTCTTCGCAGGAGACGCCGTTGGACGCCACATCGACGACCCGAACGACGTGTGCATCGCAACGGAAAGGCACATGGTCGACTACTCACCGGCAGTGACGATCGATTCAGACGTGCTGATCGCCCCGCACCACGGCGCCGACAATGGGAGCTCCACGGCGTTCATCCAGGCCGTCTCCCCTACCCACGTCGTGTTCTCCGCAGGCCACGCGCACGAACACCCGCGATCAGCAGCGGCCCAGCGCTATCTGGCAAACCAAGTCCCCCTCGCCAACATCTTCCGAACAGATCGGGGCGATCACGAGGGCGACGATGAGTGGGACCACGAAGAGTCCGGACCAGAGGGACATGCGGATCCAACTGGAGACGACCATGTCTCGATCGTGTTAACCGCCAACGGGCAAGTTCGCGTCAACTACGTGCAGTAGGCACGCTCCAGGAAGGAGTTCGATATGCACCATCGCAACCTCGTCCTGTGCTCCGATGGCACGGGCAACCGGGCAGGTCGTGCCCGCGGCACCAACGTGTTCCGGACGTTCGACTCGCTGGACCACCGGAGCGGAGAAGGCGATGACCCGGGGCCATCGCAACTCGCGATCCACAGCGATGGCGTCGGGACGAGCGATCAGTCGTGGTTGGCGCTCATCGGCGGCGCGTTCGGCTATGGGCTCGCGAGGAACGTGCGCAACCTCTACGAGTGGCTGGCGCGCAACTACCGCGACGGCGACCAGATCTTCCTCTTCGGCTTCAGCCGCGGCGCGTTCACCGTGCGATGCCTGGCGGGCATGATCGCCCACGCGGGGATCATCGACCCCGGAGAAGGGCGCGATCTCAAGCGGCGCGTCAACGCCGCCTGGCTTTCCTACAGGAAGACGCACCGCACGATCCTGCGCGGCAAGCCGGAGATCGAGCGCGACACCCGGTTCCGGGACATCCACTTCGTCGGCGTCTGGGACACGGTCGACGCCTACGGGTTTCCGATCGACGAGGTCAAAGAGGGGATCGCCTGGGCCATGCAGGCTTTTGCCTGGCTCCCCGTCATCGGGAAGCACGCGTGGACGAGGTTCGGCAACCAGAAGCCGTCGCCGAAGATCCGGCACGGCTACCACGCCCTCTCGATCGACGACGAGCGCAAAACGTTCCACCCGGTGCTCTGGGACGAGTCCGAGACGGCGGCCCATAAGCAGGAGATCAAGCAGGTCTGGTTCGCCGGCATGCACTCCGATGTCGGCGGCGGGTATCCGCGCGACTCGCTGTCGTACGTGGCGCTCGACTGGATGATGAGCAAAGCCGAGTCTCGCGGTCTGCGCTTCAATCAGGCCAAACGCGATCAGATCCGGGCGCACGTCAACACGCTCGGTTCGATGCACGACTCCCGTTCGGGGCTCGCCGTCTACTACCGCTACAGCCCGCGGCAAGTCGCCGCGACTTGCACCGCCTCGGCGGCGATTCCGTTGGTCCACCAAAGCGTGCTCGATCGCATCGTGCGCAGTCACCTCGATTACGCGCCGCGAGTGCTACCCGCGCAGTTCGAGGTCGAGGACGCCGTTTCAGCCGGCCCGCGTCCGAACGAAGACTCCACAAAGGCACTCGCGCGCGTGTACACAAAACGACGCTTACTCTACGTGGGGCTCCTCGCCTGGACGGCGCTGCTCGTGTCGTGGCCAGCGATTCTGAGTTGGCGCTCCGAAGCCTGGATCGAGCCGGAGTGGGGTTTGCTCGGCATCGGCCACCTGCTGACATTCCTGCAGGACAACACACCGGAGCTCGTATCGGACTGGATCGCAGCGATGCGCAAGGAACCGTTCTACACGCTGCTGTTCACCGCGGCACTGGTGGGCATGGTCTTGCTGCGCGGGCGACTTATGAATGAGAACGCGAGGGCAGCGACCGCAGCCTGGAAGCACGGTGAGGCCGAGGTCGCGCCCGAGGAACTGGAGCCACCTGCGCCGGCGCCTCGCGCAGGCCTGCGTATCGCACACCTCACCGGTGGGCTCGCCATACTCGCCATCGGATGGCTGGGAGTTCAGATCGTAGGCGGCGCCCGCGTCCTCCCGTACCAGACGCCGATTGAGGCGCAACTGCCGGTGCTGCCGATCGACGAAGTCGCCGAAATCAAGTTCGAGACCAAGAACCCGGCGCAGGCAACGTCGCACGCCGTAGTCCGTGGAAGGAGCTACCGGATCGAGATCCTTGACGTCGATGGCTGGTCGGACAGCTCTCTCGCGGCCGACGAGACCGGATTGAAGGTCGACTCCACGCTGTTCATGGAGTGCCTGCGATGGTGGAAGCGCGAACCGGCGCTGCCGTGGTTCGTGCCTCTGGTCTCGATTGGATCGCCGAACGCGAAACGAGGGAGTGTGCGATGAACGGTGTATTCGCGTGACGGCTGGTGGGATCCTCTGACCCGTAGGGAGCCCACCGATGACCCCGAAGAAGAATGACCGCCACCGAATCCCGGACGAGCTGATCGACCAGCTCCTCGCCAACTACGAGAAGCCAGAAGACCTGACAGGAAAGGACGGCATCCTCAAGGAGCTGACGGCCCGGCTGCTCGGCCGAGCCCTCGAAGGCGAGATGACCGAGCACCTCGGCTACGAGAAGCACGCACCGCGTGCCGAGGGCACGAGCAACGCGCGCAACGGATCACGCAGCAAGACGATCAAGGTCGAGGACGGCGAGCTCGAGATCGAGGTGCCGCGCGATCGCGACAGCACGTTCGAGCCCGAGATCGTCAAGAAGCGCCAGAGACGCTTCGCGGGCTTCGACGAGAAGATCCTGGCGCTCTACGCCCGCGGCATGACCGTCCGCGACATCCAGGGCCACCTGGAGGAGCTGTACGGCGTCGAGGTCTCGCCATCGCTGATCTCGAGCGCCACGTCGGCGGTCCACGAAGACGTCCTGGCCTGGCAGAGCCGGCCGCTCGAGCCGGTCTACCCGATCGTCTTCCTCGATGCGCTCGTCGTGAAGGTGCGCGACGAAAGCGTCGTCCGAAACAAGTCGGTTTACCTGGCGATCGGCGTCACGCTCGACGGCCGCCGCGAAGTCCTCGGGATCTGGATCGAGCAGACGGAGGGCGCCAAGTTCTGGCTGAAGGTCATGAACGAGCTGAAGACGCGGGGCGTCCAGGACATCCTGATTGCGTGCTGCGATGGCCTGAAGGGCTTCCCGGACGCGATCGAGCACGTGTTCCCGCAGGCCACCGTGCAGACCTGCATCGTGCACATGATCCGGAACTCGCTGCGCTTCGTCAGCTACAAGGATCGCAAGGCCGTCGCCAAGGACCTCAAGCCGATCTACACGGCGGCCAACCGTGAAGCCGCCGAGGCAGCGCTGGATGCCTTCGACAAGAAGTGGGGCCGCCGCTACGAGATGATCACCTCGTCCTGGCGAGCGAACTGGGAGCGTGTCGTGCCGTTCCTCGACTTCCCGCCCGAGGTCCGGCGCGTGATCTACACGACCAACCAGATCGAGGCGCTCAACTCGAGCCTGCGCAAGCTGCTGCAGTACCGCGGCCACTTCCCGGACGACAAGTCCGTCACCAAGCTGCTCTACCTCGCGCTGCGTCGCTTCGAGAAGAAGTGGACGCGTGCGCTCTGGAATTGGAGCGCCGTCCTCGGGCAGCTCGCTATCTTCTTTCAAGGCAGGATACCTGCCCTGTAACCGTGACCTCACTCCGCCAGCTGGTCGCCGTTTACACCGTTAGCTGCACACTCCCCGAAACGACACCGGATCGAGTCCGGAATGGTCTTCAAGGCCGCGCGAACCGGGCGGCTGTTCTTTTGCGTCAACGACGTGACCTGCTACCTGTGCCCGAGCGGCCCCTGGTTCTTCTACGAGAACAACGAGGGCACAGCGAGGATCCGCGTCACCGAGGTCTCACCGCAGTAACACCCCAGCCACACCGTCCGAAGGCGCCATAAAAACAACCGTCCGTCGCTTCCAACCCACCCTCGCCATGACGATCACTCAGGTAGGCAGACTGTCTGCGGTCTGCATGATCCTCCCACTCGCGACGTCGTGCACGACGTTCGACGTCTTCGACTCGACCGCTCTGGCGGGCTTCGAGAAGGCCGAGAGCTCGCAGGAGTTCTTGTTCCACGGCTCCTACTGGGGTTTCTCGTGGAGCGATACGGATCACATCCCGTGCAACGAGTCGTGCCGCGGCATGCACACGGTCTCGACTGGGCGATGCCTGCTGTACGACATCGCGCCGATCTTCACGCTGGGGCTGTGGGCACCGACGACCATGGAGATCTGGTGCTGGGTCGAGGCGGAGGACGACGGCGACAGCACGAGTACGACATTGCCAACCGAGCACCCGACCCGCTCAAGAGCCGGCCGATGAGTGGCCTGCGCCGCAACCTCGTGTTCCTCTGCGACGGAACGGGCAACGAGCCGTCCGTTCCTACCAACGTCAAGCTGTTCAAGGACGCCGTCCTGCGCTCGTCCCGCGCCAGCGAGACCCGCCCGGCCCAGGCCGTCCACTACGAGAAGGGAGTCGGGACGCGGCAGTACGAAGCGATCGCGGGCAACGTCGCGGGCACCGGACGTGAGAAGCGAATCAAGGCGGGGTACAGCTTCCTCCGCAGCCGCTTCGCGATGCCCGGGTGGCGACCGTACCAGAACCGCGTCTTCCTGCTCGGGTTCAGCCGCGGCGCATACATCGTGCGGCGGCTCAGCGGGATGCTCGACCTCTGCGGCCTCACCAAGAAGGCCTCGGACGAGGCTCGCGCGTGGGACATCTATGACAACCGCGACGAGCGCGCGGCGAAGAAGCTGCGCACCGACGGCAAGTCCTTCGACATCTCGATCGAGATGATCGGTGCATGGGACACCGTCAAGTCGACCCTGGATGACGAATTCGGCGACCGCGACCTCGCTGCGAACGTGGTCGCCGGCTACCACGCGATGGCGATCGACGAACGCCGCAAGATGTTCCCGGTGCTGCGCTGGAAGGCCGAAGAGAAGCGTGTCCTAGAAGTCTGGTTTGCCGGCGTCCATTCCGACATCGGCGGTGGCTACAAGCGCCGAGGCCTCTCCAACATCGCGCTGCAGTGGATGATCTACCGCGCCGCCGGCCACGGACTGCTCTTCAAGGCCAATGAAGTGGTCAGGCAACGCAAGCGCCCTTCCTCCCCAATTCACGACTCGATGACGGCGATGTGGATGCCGCTTGGATCGCAAGTCCGAAGGCCGCGTAGGAGCGACTGGGTCCACGAATCCGTCCAGAGCAAGCTCCAAGGCTCCGACAACTACCGGCCGCAAAACCTGCACGCGACGCCCCGCTACTGGCCGCCGGCCACGACGGGTTAGCGCCATGGTCGGCCAGCGAGGATCGACGCGTGCCCGGGTTCGTCGTCAGCGCGTCCGTCGAACCGTCCCGCCAGCGCATCCCCCTCTCACTGCACTGGATGCTGGGAGCAACGATGCAACACACGAAGCAACCTGTGGGCCACAGAGTCCGCCTCAGCCTGATCGACGGGCTTCTCTACGGACTCGGATTCCGCATCGTGGGCTCGGCGTGGATAGCAGCTCAAGCGGCTCGTCGGCACGCAGGAGCCTGTCACCGCAAACTCACCCATCGACGAGGAAAAGACCGGAAACCGCTATATGAGAAGCGAGGCAAGCGCAAGACGGTCGGCACGCACCTCGTGGGTCACCAAGTACATTCTAATCTGCTGAGCCTCGCCAAGACCCTCGTTCCGACCACGAAGATCATTCCCCGCGAGACAATTCGGGACACATCGGGACACATGGCTAGCCGCACTCGACACAACTCGTTGGCCCTAACCATCTAATCGTTGCGCCATCGCCAGATGCCTCAAGTTTACCACTGAGACAATACTCAAGATCAGCGTAATCTGCGCGCCCGCCACTAACGGTAAACTATCAACGCCGAGCAGCGCCTCCCTACCCCTAAACAGTATTAACATTTGTGCCACCAACGGCACTATTGAAACCGAGACGACCGTGGCGACTCGAGATGCCGGGTCGTCGTACATGGCAACCCAAGGCAATGCGCCAGTGTGCGGCTCCCGACGAAACCGCTTCCGATAATGCGCGAGATGCAAGAGGAAGTAGAGTTGCACGCCAGCGATCAGCAACGCTCCAGCCCCACGCAAAGTACTACGCGGAATAACGATTCCGAAGGGTGCAATGGACTGCCCGCGACCCTCATCCAGAATCCTGCGACGCACATCCTGCGCCAACTCCCCTGGCGTCGCCAACGGATCTCGTGATGCTAGCTCACTGAGGTAGGGAAACTCCTCCCCGAACGCCCTTGGGCCCGCGCCGAGCCTCGAGCCACGGAGTGGGGTCCCCACCAGCACTTGCCGAACATCGACAGGGGAAGACTCCCACTCAATCGGTATCTCGATTACGGGACGACCCTTCAAAAACGTTCCCCAGTTCGATGCCGACGTAGACATCGGGACAATAAAACCCCGAAGGTACAGACCCTCTGACCCAGGCATACTACTTGATTCGGCCCGACGCGCAGCACGAAACGCTCCACGCTCTTTCGATAGCACGACAATAAAGCGGCCACGCACTCGGCGAGGCAATACAGGCTCTTCAACGGCAATGGGGCCGCACGCGCGGAACTTCGTGTCTCCGAAGGTGATCTCCAGCAGCCGACGCTGGTATCCCCAACTTTTGATTTCCCACGGCTCCTCCTCACCACTCTTAATCCAGTCGGCGAACTCCTCGTAATTGCTATCGTATATTCTGAAACATTCCTCTCGCGGCGCGCCCTTACCGTTGGTAAAGAGCTCTCTGCTCGCAGCGACAACCACGACATTGAAGTAGTAACTCCAAAACCCCTCAATCTGCTCAAGCGTCTCTATTGCTGGCGCGACCTCCGGGGCTGGCGTATACCCCGGCGGCACCCCGTACCAAGGCGCCAAACTACCTACACTTCCGTCAAACCAATCCACCCAAGGGTCCAGAGGCATCACTCGGTGAAAGTCGCTGCGCGGAATGCTGACCTGCACCTTCTCATCTCCGATCTCAAACTCCCAAGTCACAACACTCTTTCTCGGCATCTCGTATCCAAGAGGGTGCCTCTCACGACTCAAGGCATCGCTATCGAACTTACCCAAAGTATGCCGACTTATTGCGTCTTGAAGATTCTTGATATCGCGGATCTCCCCCTCTGTTCGCGCCGGCGTCGGGATAGGTATATGCACGAGCGCGAGGGTGACCGAGACGGTCGTAAGCGCGAAATGCACAAACCGCAGATGCTTGAGGAACTCGACTCGCGAATCACGCTCAATATTACTCATCGCACTTCCTCGCCAACACAAAGCCCCGCTCAAGCCACTCGCTTGCGAGCCTAGAAACTAAGAATCTTGCCGGCCAAGTATAGCCGAATCAAGACGCCCCACCCTCTCATCGGAATCGCTGAGGCCAACCTAAGCCCCCCCCCTTGACGCGCGGCTCGGGGCCACGCATCATGCCTTCAGCGCCAGCGCTGAGGCTCTACGTATCGTTGACTCCGCGGACCAACCACCCGTCGCGCCCAATATGACCCGCGCCGACTAGCCCCACTGCCCCCCATTCAGCCACTGGAATCCACACATTATGCGAATGCGTGCATGGATACTCATCACCCTGGTGGCTTGCGCAATACCCACAGCACTCATCTGCGTAGCCTCCACCACCGACAACGCTAGCGCCAACGGGGACGCCAGCAAGCCGCAAGGGATCACGCATGACTCGGCGAGCGGCAGCACCGCGAACGAGGAGCCACGAGGACAGACGATTGGAATAGACCCAGACAATAGCTCACATGCCATACGGGGGCTACGGGGTCGCATCATACAGCCAGATGGCGAACCTGCCGACAGGGCGCGGGTCTTGGCAACCCTAAGCTCGTGGAGTGATCCGATTCGAGCCGGAATCTATGCCAGACTAGGGCAATCACAGGACCCCATCCAAGAGACTCGAACCGGGCCCGACGGCCGATTTGAGATGAAGATATCGAGCCCCGCGAATCAGCAAGCCGCGCAAGCCAAATACGTCGTCCAGATCCTGCACAACAACTATCCGATCACCTTTCAAGCGGCACAGCTCGCAGCAACCCCATGGCACGACATGGGAGATATCACCCTGGATCAAGGAGTAACGCTCGCTGGCCTTGTGCTTGATGAAGACACGGGAGCGGGAATCTCGGGCGCCCGTGTATGCCTAACCCAGAAGCCCAGCATGTACATAGACCCGATGTTCACGCCAATAGCCGAGAGCGGCACTTGGGCTACTACCGATTCGCGAGGGAGTTTCCGGTTCAGCGCGGCCCCCACCCGAGGCAAGGTCCTCTTGCTCGCGAAAGCCAACGGATACGCGTCCCGGCGACTTCGGGAGAGATCGGCGTCCGCTAGCCCAGAATCTGCTTCAGTGAGGATTGCGATGACCCGAGGCGAGACGCTGCAGGGCTTGGTCGTTGATAGCGACGGCAGCCCCGTGCAAGGTGCTCGAATAACGATAACCGGAAACCCAACTATCGCGGCTAGGAACCAAGCGCCATCAGACGCCAATACGCCCGAATCACCAGCAAATGAATCCGTCGCCGAACGCAGGACCACCGACAAGTCCGGCCGATTCAGAGCTCGACTGCGCAAGGGAATCTACCGTGTGACCACGGCGCACCCAGACTATTGGCCGACTGAAGCGAGGCGGGCCACGGACAGCGCAAACCTCCGACTTACCCTACCGCGACCACCCTCGATAAGACTTCGAGTCCACGCAGTAGACGGCCGCCCTGTAAAGTCGTACCGCGCCCAGCTACTCGGCCCCAACCTTACACCCGTAGGGCTCTCGAGAATAGCTGTGACTCCGTCAGACTACGCCGCCGATCCAAATAAAGCGTGGGCCACCGTCCGCCTACCAGTTCACAGGAGTCCTCGAGGATTCCCAATGAACTGCCGCCTACTGATCGAGCATAGCGCCCATGCCAAGTCGCTTTCGCCGGTCTTTGCAGTTCAACCAGGCCCTCCGGTCACGGTTGAGGCCAAACTTGCCCTCGGAGCGTCGATTCACGGCCTCGTCACCGACACAAGCGGCAACCCGGTATCTGGCGCGCGAATCAGCACGGAGATCGACATGGGGCTACTCAGCGCTTTTCTTCCAATACACTATACCGTCGCGCATACTCACACCGACAATTCGGGAGCCTTCATCCTTCAAAGGCTGGGGCTGGCGGACTACAATCTAACAGTCACGCACCCGCGTTTCTGCACCTTGGTGACCGGCAATCACTCTGTGACGAAGGATGGAGAATCGGCAAGAGCTGATCTTCAGCTCCAGACTGGGACGCTAGTCGAGGGATTCACAAGAAGGGGCACTCAGAGCCTCGGAAGAGTTGAATTGACTATGTCAGGCACGCCACCAGACGCAAGCACTAGTGTTCCTTTAACACGTTTTGGTAAGGCGATTAGCGATGCTCGTGGATACTTTAGGTTACGGCTTCCTCCCGGATCGTATACCATCCAGGCGTCGAAAGCAGACTCTTTCTTCGCCTCACTCTGGTTCGAACCCAAGTCGCTAGAGATCCCGCGCGGCAAGAAGCAACTCTACCAAGACATCACATTCCATTAGATCAGGGGTGCCAGCCATACTGATGGCCGCGACAAAAACCTGCGACAAGAAGGCGCATGAGCGATCGCATTCTGGCTGCCGGCGGCGTCCTCTGGCGCAACAAGGAGCGCCGCGAGCTGCTGCTCGTGCACCGCAGCCGCTACGACGACTGGTGCCTCCCCAAGGGCAAGCTCGACGCGGGCGAGTCATTCGAGGCCGCAGCCCTGCGCGAGGTCGCCGAGGAGACCGGCTACCCCGCGACGATTACTGGCGAAGCCGGCGAGATGCTCTATCACGTCGGTGAGCGGCCCAAGTCGGTCCGAATGTTCGAGATGCTCGCCACAGCCGATCAGCAACGACGGTGAACGACACCCCGAGGTTTTCGTCGCCGAGCTGCGACGTCTGGCAACGGTCTACCGGCAGCAGATCCCGCAGCTACGGGAGGCGGTTCGCGATGCCCTCCGAGACCTACGGGCAGCGCAGACGGCAGCCTGGAAGTGAGAGGGCTGGGTGAGGGACGCCGCTCGACTACCAACTAGCTACACTAGCGCTTATGGGCGAAAGATCTGATCGACCGGGCGCTGCGACTCGCTCGAGCCAGCCCGGAACAGCGCGGGTGAGGGACAAGATGCTGTCCAACCTCCACGTCATACGCTGGCATCGTCTTCGAGGGTTTGGCAGCAACCAAGCCGTCCGATGGTCATTCATCTGGCTGATTATCACCCCGCTCGCGGCGAGACTAGTCCGGTCGCTGCCGGACCCGATCGTCATCGCCGGCCTGAGCATCCCGAAGTTCGAACTGCCGTTCTCGTGGATGGTCTTCTACTTCTCGGCTTTGGCATTCTCTTTGGCGGGCGCGTTGTACTACTCGTACTGCCCGTCCATCATTCGTAATTTCCGCGACTATGCGGAGTTCCGCGAAAGCGGACGGACGAGCCTGGAACTTCCCTCGCTAGTCCCTGACCCGCGACGCCGGGTATGGCGAGACCGGGACTACCACGAGTTGTTGCAAACTTTCGCCATCGTGCTCTCCGACGAGCGCATCCCTGGCCCCCAAGGCTGGGATGAGATGGACTACCGAGCGAAGCTCAACATGATCGAAAGCCTCTCAAAGGCCGCCCACGTGAACACCAACGATGCCGATGTGTCTGCGTTGTACTGGCGGGTCTTCCGGTCGTGGCGTAAAGCGAGGCCAATCCCTGCAGCGTTGTGCGCCCTACTCTTCGGCGTTGGCTTCGCCGGCTTACTCATCGTTTCGGCGCAGGGACTGTCAAGAGTCGTCTTCGCCGGCGGCGAGTGACGATGCCCAAGCCCCCACGGACGCTGGTCTATGGCCGGGTCCGGCACCCCGTCTCC
Organism: Planctomycetota bacterium; assembly: GCA_965228735.1. Classification (GTDB taxonomy): domain Bacteria; phylum Planctomycetota; class UBA1135; order UBA1135; family UBA2386; genus JAGQRA01. The sequence goes on along the minus strand of OZ245838.1, from coordinate 5,200,919 downwards.
CCGTCTCAATCACCGAGACTCAGTGTTGGACGGCGTGGTTGTAACCGTTCGCGAAGGCTCTGAGCCACGTGGGGAAGACGACAGGAGCAAGGCTCACAGACGCGCAGGGGCAGGGCGCTCTTCGCGGTAGAGCAGACGCGATGCGGAAGGGCGTTCGCGTTCCTGAGTGTGGGAGATCCGACTGGCGAACCGGGGCGACCCTGCGCTTGCCGTGACTGGGGATTGACTCCGACAGGCCGTCAACGCGATCATCGGGGCCGTCGCGAACACGAGGAAGGAATCCGACCGGAATCGGATGACGCGACCGCCCTTACCCACGAAATCGATAGGTAGGCCGAGTCATGATGGACACGATCCGGGAAACGTTGCTGTCGATCTTCAACGACAGCGCCGAGAGCATTGCATCGTACTGGACGATCTTCCAGGTCGTCTCGATTGCGATGCTCGGCTTCATCTTCAAGGAATCTCACGTTCGAACGAGCGCCGGACTCATGACCATGCTCACGATCGTGTACCTGTTCTTCTCGGTGAGCAACATGATCGCGATGGACCGCCCACGGACCTTGCTCCATGCGGCATCGGTAGAACTCCAGAAGTATGCCGACTCTGGCCCACCAAGCACTCCCCGGGTCGGCCCCGTGCTACGAAAGCACACAGCTGTCGAGCCATGGACAGCACTCCATGGTCATTGCTGGATGACGTTCTTTGTAGCTGCACTCGCCTGGGCACCATTCATCGTCAACCGCTCGCGCCAAAGAGCAGAACCCAGCGAGGGCGGCTAATTGTCGCTTGGCCTCCGCCGTTTGATCCGCTGCGCCTTCTCGATCGAGATCCGGTAGAGCTCCGACACCTCGGACGGCTTCCAGCCCTCGTGATGGAGTAGCTCCGCGATCCTCGGATGGCGCTCGACGATGTAGCCGATCTGGCGGGGCGACAGCCCGACAGTGCGAGCCACGTCGGCATGCGTCCGCCCCTCCTCGATGAGCCGCAGGATGCGATCGTTGCGCTTGTCGTTCTTGTAGTGCCGGAACGGTAGGCGCGGCCGCCTCATGCCGCAAACGGTGCGGTAGACGACGGACTGTGAGCGCCCCACGGTCTCCACGATGTCCATCAAACGCATGCCCTGCCGGTAGAGCTCACGAATGCGTTCGCGCTCTTCGTCGGTGACGTTCTTGGTTCCGGCTGGCTTGCCCACGGCTCATTTCAGTTTGAGCGATGCGTCCGGCTCTGCCTGCGCGCCGGACTCCAGCAATTGCGCCTCGACGACGCGGAACACGTTACGGAACTGGCAGAATGAAGCGCCGCGAGAATCGGAAGGGGCGTCGTCCCACGTGATGTGCCGGCTGCCTTCGACGAGATTGACAAGACCGCGGAACACAGCAACCTCGTAGCCGCGCACCCGATAGCGGCACCCTGGCTCGAGAAGCGTCCCGTCCCAACACGACTCAGCCCCGCGCTCGGCCCACCAACCACCGTAGCTCCATTCGATCCACGTTCCTGTGAAGTCCGGCCGGCCTTCGATGCGCTCGATAGCCAACACGGATTCCGGATCCGGACCAAGCCAACCCTCGGCGATGGACGCATCGGCAGTGAGCATGCAACCGAACGTCTCGGCGAGCACGGGCTTGGCGGTCTGCAACGGGTCGACTTCGACCGGTGTCGCACACGCGGCCAAAGCGAGCACTGCCCAAACACGTGCAGAGGTCTGTATCGCCATCTTGCTCCGAGTCGAAGCATAGACGAGGGGTGCCACGAAGGGCACACCACCGAACGGCTACCGGCTCACCACGTCCCCGCACGATCGCAGCCGGCCACGCTCGCCCGCTGCGGCTCTCACGTCACTCGTCGCTGAGCACCGCAGCCCCATCGGCCATCGATGATCGACGAAGCTCACCCCGCACCGACCTAGCTCGCGGATCCTGGCCAGCTCTTTCGTCCGGACGCTCGGGACAATCACCGAACTCGGTAGCACCCGACTGGCGCGACCGTCGTCCCGCTTCTTGCGATTGCGGGCGTTCGACACTCGCCGGATCGCGCACCAGCAAGACTCCAGCCAACCGTTGCACCCGGGGGTCAGGGGCTGAGGATCTTGATCAGCCCGATGATCAAAAGGATGCCCAGGATCACCGACAGCCCCTTCACGCCAATCCCGGGAGACTCCGCTACCCGACCCTGACTCAAGTCCGCGAATCCTCGGCGACACACTCCCTCGAACACCTGCCGCCGACGATCCCAAGCACCATCTTCGCTCCGCAAGTCAGGCGAGGCGAGATCGGCACGCAGGATCCAATCCGCCACGAAGAGGCGCATCTCGGCCGGCGAACGCGCCCCCAACGCACTGGCGGCGGACTCCACAGGTAGCGATCCACCCTCCATCGCGAAGCTCGCGGCCTCAGCCAACGCTACCTCAACGAACGTCGGCAGCAGCCGATCGATCGCGGCATCAATGGACTCTTCGCCTCGTCGAGCGGGCAAGCGCTCGAGATCGAGCCGCCGCAACGTCGAGGAGAGCTCAGCCTCGGTGGCCTCCCGCACCCGCTGGAGTGCGCCTGTTCGAACTGGCTCTACCATCGATTGACTCCAGCGGCTCTGCAGGCGGCAGCCTCGCTCAGATTCAGCGGGTCCATGAACCTCTTGTCGGCTGTTCCGGCAGCCAACTATGCAGTTTCTGCATATGCAATTCTCGCATCTAGCTTTCGCCTCATGGCGTCGGCAGGTCAGCCGGCGCGGTTCGCATGGGCTCCCTGCACTCACGCCGCTACCGCGAGTTCCTGGCCCGCCTCCGGCAGGCCAGAGAGGACGCCGGCCTGACCCAGGTGCAGGCGGCGGCTAAACTCCGCAAGCCGCAGTCGTTCGTCTCGCGGTGCGAGACCGGGGAACGGCGGGTTGACGTGCTCGAGTTCGAGGACTTCGTGAAGGTGTATGGCGCCGCAGCGACGGACCTGTTGCCCGAGCTTCGGGTCTGAGCGAAGCCAACGAGGCCCGGCCTCCAACAGCCTGCAGACGCGTGGCGCGTTGCTTCTGAGCCAACAAGCGCTGTAGTCGCGCACTGCCCCTCAACCGGCGTGCATGGTCGGTCGGAGCCAGGGGAGGCCGCTACGACGCGTGGACCCGCGCGCGATGCGAGCATGGTCGTCCGGAGGTTGACTGACAGCGACGCCGGATAGTCGAGCTGCAGATCGACGACCTCGCGAACCTGTGGCGATCGCGGGAAGGCCTCAGCTTCCTTTTTGACGGAGGAAACGACGCGGGCGCCGAGCTTAGGACTCCTGGATCGGAGTGTGGAATCACTCACGGTTGATGACTGACAAGAGTCTGTGACGGCACGCGATCGACCCCCGCCCCCCCCTGCAACATCCCGTAGTTGCGCGGAGCGGTGACCTTGCACACTGGGGGGGGGCTCGGACGTCTTCCCGATTGGCACCGCACAACGTGGCTTCCTCGGGGTGTGTGCGATTATCAAGCGGCTCTTGGTAGACCAGACTGCTTGAGTGCGAACTAACTCGGACTAGGGGTAGTGCCCTTGGGCAAGTTGGACCAGGGGGTTGTTCCGTCGGAGGGGTCTTTTCTCCTTTCTCGGTCTTGGGTCTCGATCTGAGCCGACATGTCTTCGAGAGATGGTGATGCCGCGAGCCACTTGTCAGAGTCAACCCAGTCGAGCTTCGGCAGAAGGACCGTGCAGAGCCTCCAAGTTTGTGCCGCGTACCGCCACAAGAACGGGCCAACCTCTGTCTGGCCAACGTCGAACGGGTCAAACTCGTTGAGCGCATTCACCTTGTCCCAGCGCTTTCCAGCGACTCCATGTTGCAGGCCTGCATGCGGGCCAAGGTGAAGCCCCGCGTCATTAGCGCTGCGCCGCAGCTCGCGCTCGAGGGGCGTTAGGTCTGTCTCAGGCACCTGCAAGTTGTTGATCACCTGGGTCCTTCGCGCCATCGCGCGGTAGAACTCATTCTGCTTGCGGTTCTTTCGGTCGCCAGAGAACGCGAGGCCGCAACACGGGCGGCTCAATGAGATGTCATCGACGAGGACGTCAATCTGAAGGAGCGTCTCGATCGTTCGGCGATGCACGCCAACTGATTCCAATGGGAGGCCGCAGAGGGCGAGATACCCTGACCGACAGAGGGACCTGAGTGCGCTGCCGGTCAGAAGGTTTAGTGAGTAGGACTGAGCCTCCTCGTCGCTGCCCGGCAGGCCATCTGGGTATCCAACGCTTGAGGTTCGGGCTACGTGATCGGGAACGACGAGGCGCCCTGCCATGAACTCCCGCCCAGCTCGCACGACGTCGGCGCGGAAATCGATCCACGGGTGGATCCAGCTCGCTTCGATCATGGCGGCCGCCGTGTTGTCGAGGAAGTCGACGTGGTGCGGCCAACGCTCGGCGTTGGACGAGCTGTGCTGTTGGGCGTCACTCGCCAACTCCTGCTGTGTCCATCCCTGCATCCCATACAGGCTACTGTCTCTTCAGCCCTACTGTGCCCCATGCGTAGCCGAGCTCGCTGCGGCCGCGACGAGGCACTCCCGTAGACGCTGGAGCTCAGCGTCGTTGAGGGGATTCTTCGCGTTTGGATTCACATGAAGTCGAGTCTCCGAGAACTTCCACGAGTCACTGACTACGACCGCTGAGGCTGAAGCATACTCGGCCCTGGCGAAGCACTCCTCGATTCCCCATCTAGCGGCATGCTGATCCGCCGCGAATGGATGCAAGCCGATCACCAGGATCGCCGGCGTGGAGTCGGCTAGGGCGAGCTGTCTTGAGTCAGCCACCTTCTTGCGCACCTTGAGCTCGATCTGTTTCGTCAGCGTCTCGATGGCGATCGAAAAGACTCCCGGACCAGTCGCCAGAAGCTGTTGGGTTGTGAGCGTCACCTCGATCAGTATCGACCGCTCTTGAAGTCGCAATCGTCCGTCGACTGTGCCGGGGCCGACCGGCACCTCAACTTCTTCCAAGCATGCTTGCTGGGCAAAGACACCGAGGACACCCAGCTCGAACAGGTGCTCCAGCTGCTTCATATCGAGCCTGCACGCGCGGATCTCGCGGATCTTCGCCTCGAGGGCATTGGGGTCTAACAGTCGAAGGGCCAGCAGGCGTTTGTCGAGGTCGCGGAGTGGCGACGGGTCGTCTTTGAACAGGAAGAAAAGGGGGCAGCGCTGACTTCCGAACGATCCACCACTTAGGTCAGCGTCCTGGATCTCGGCTGCGATCTCGATCCGCCAATGATCGTCGTAGATGTCGCGCAGCACCTCGAGCTCACGGATGAAACCTGTGATATTTGCCAGGGTGCTTAACAACGATTGCCGGTAGCGGTCGACATCGCTGTGGTCAATGAGCTTGATCTCGCCGCCGTCGCGATAGATCAGGATGATCCGAAGGGCCCGCAGAAGCTCCAGCAGGTCATTCCGGGGCTTGGTCGGCAGTAGCACGGCCAGCCCCGGCTTCGGCTCAATGAACCTCTGGTAGTCTAGCAATTGCCCGATGGCCATTCGGATTGATTCGCGCGTCACAGAGCCCTTCGCTTCGATCAGCAGGTTCTTGGTCTCGTCGAAGAGGTCGGTGTAGAGAGGTTGCTCGCCTGGGGGGCAGATCTTCTGGCGCACAAGTCGTCGTCCCTGACTCCCACAGAAGGCGCGGTAGTCCGCCACAAGCTTGCTCTCTCGTCGCTCCGCCTCTCTAGGCTGGCCGCTGGACCTGACTCCGAAAGTATCGGTGGCGGCCGCCTCAGGAGCGATGTGATCGACGACCAAGGCGGGAGGAGAAGCCCGCACGCGAACCGGTTGAACGGGTCTGTCCACGGGGACGAGATGGAACACGATCACTTCACGGATCAGATCGCTGCCCTTCTCAGGTCCATCCGTTCGGTGGAAGGGTTGAGCTTCGTCGACGGCGAGCTCGCCTCTGTAGGTCACGACCCCTCGCGCGCCTTCGAACAGACGGATGCTTCGACCGTCTCGTCGATGCTCGAGGATGGCCTTGTTCCCCTGCACCATTTGCATGTCACCCCTCTGCCCCTCGCCCGTGTAGTGGAATGACCCGTCGTCCTGCCAGCCGTCGAAGTAGCCCCGCTGCTCGCCTGACTCCGGCGCGGTGAAGATCAGCACGTTCGGTGAGGTGCTGGATGGCGCGATACCACCCTGCCGGCGGCCGCCGAACCGAGCGTGAAGCTCGGTGCGCTTCATCTCGTCGCCGGGCTCAAGATCCCAAGCAGGTGTCGGTTTCGGCTCCACCACGAAACCGAGCTTACGTAGCACCCTGAAGCATTTTGACCCTTCGCCCCCGCTGAAGTCTTTAGGGGTCAGTAGCCGTCCTGTGGCACGTTGCGCCGCCAGGCCGATGATCGCCTTCGGCGGGAATCGGTCTCCTTCGTGGAGGAGGTCATAATGCGTCGACTCGCCGAACTCGTGAGCGGCGCCGCGTCGGAAGTCCACGAGTGCTTGGCCAACGTGCTCTCTTGTGATTCCTTCTGGGATTCGGCTCTTCGCCATAACTCGGAGCGTAGCGGGGCGGATGGACCTGGGCCCTCCTTCCGAGTAGCGGTCGACCTTTCCCGTCTTTCGAGGCGCTCTGATTCAACCAGTATGCTGCGGAAGCCTCTGCACGCATCGCGATGTCAAGAGTGTCCCCGCCCCGGGGTGCCCCGGGGTCCTCGCCCCTACCCCTGCCCTCTCGAGGTGTCGCTGGGCCAGATCTCTGCCGCGATACCCTCGAGTGCTTGATCCCGGATGTGGGGCGTCGGCTGATGCATCTTCAGTTGAAAGCCGTGAGCATTCTGCACAACTTGCCTTAGCGCCTTCAGCGTGATCTTGCCGTGGCAGCACAGTCTCGGGCTCTCTTTCAGTTCCTTTTGTGCTTCCAACGTGATCCTAGCTGCGTTGGGCTCAGCGCCTCCCCGCGCTCGCAGCCTGTGAGCCTCATTGATGCGATTGTTCGCAATCTTCTCCACTATTCTGTCAAACGCGTTGTCGATCGCCACATCGATGGCGCTCTCAAAGTGTTCCTTGTCGAGTTCTGGGTTGCATGCTGCGAGATGGTCCGCATTGAGGAGGTGAAACTCGACATCGCTACCAGATGTAGTCCATGGAACTCCACCTGCGGATCGAACTGAATCTGAGAACGCTTGCACTGCATCGTCAGATGCGTAGTCGCGGTCACGGTGAACGATCACCTTTACCGATGGTGCGCTCTTCCTGACAAACTGTATTAGTGTCAGGGCCGCGTTGACGTTGCCGGCGCCGTCATAAGTCACGACAAGTGTGCGATCACCGTCGAACCCGTTGGCGCGAAGAACCAGCTCTAGATGGCGTGGGTCCGTGTCTTCTGTCAGCACCAGGCACTCAAACTCGCCAGAGCCGAGCAGTTCGTAACTATCGAGCGCCCCCATCTCCATGAGCGCTGCCGTTATGTCGGCAGGCTCGGCAACCGTGTTGCCGGCAGAAAGCCATCGCGCCGACTCTTGCGCCCGTGTTGCCGCGACGACGTGGCGCGAGTGCGTGCTGAGAATCACCTGAATGCGCAGATCTTCCGCCAGCTGAATAAGGTGTGAGCAGAGAGCTCTCTGCCTATCGGGATGTAGGTGAGCGTCTGGCTCATCGAGCAACGCTAGGGCGGGGCGAAAGAGCCGCAAGTAGCCGAAGATTTGGCATGTCTGTAGCAACCCCGTTCCTGCGCCCTCCAAGGGCTGAACCGTTCCGTGATCCTTGAACCCGACGCGAACCTTGTCGTCGCGTTCGGCATCGAAGTCGACGACAAGCTCTGTTGACGGATAGACTTCGTGGAGGTCGGCGATGAACTGCGGCCAGATCACCGTATCTTGATGAAGTGAAGCGACCACATTGCGCAGTATGAGGTTGGCGTCGCCCCTAGCTGCCATCCGAGCCATGAGGCCTCTCGCATGCCGAGGCTCAGTCGCGGTTAGACCGGAAATCCCGGGGGCGTGGATTGAGAGCGGCGTGTCAGCCCCAAGGGTTTGCTCGGCAAGGAGTTTTCCAGTGACCGCTATCTTAACGCCACCCGGGTCAACGGCGGAGATCTCGACTGCGCATGTGTCATCTCCAGCGGAGAACCCGACCGTCACGAGGCCGGTTCGGGGCTCCGAGCAAAAGAGCGAGTGAAGGTCATTGGAGGGCGCATAGGGCAGGTCTCGAGTTGGCAGGATTGCCTCAAGAGTGCCGTCCAACCACTGGGCCCCTGGCGTAGCCAGGGCCATTTGCCCAGCTGTGGCACCAAAGTGAACTGCCTGCAAGAAGCTAGATTTGCCGCTGTCGTTCAGCCCCACAAGAACGGTCTGACGATCGTCGAGAGCCAGGTTGCAGCGAGCGACCCGCTTGAAGCCAGCAACAGATATCGATGTAAACAACATCCTTAGTTGGCCGCGACGAGTTCGGCGATGAGCTGTTGGAGAAGTTTCGATCTCTCAGCGAGGAACTGCTGCCACTGGTTGTTGTGAAGTGTTCCGAGCGGTATTCGATGCGACATGACACGCGAATCGCTCACGTCAGCGCGATTCAAGACGCTTGTAGGAGGGTCGTTGCGGAGGGACTTGTTCGTCGCCGCGCATAGTGGCGAAAAGTTCGCGACGCAGTTCGCATCTTTCAGTTTGAGGTTGTCGAGATACTGGCGGGGGAAGACATGGTGAATCTGTATGTCGCCTTCGATATCGCGAAGCCTTCGGTCGACAACCCAATCGCGTGCATCCTGGACGATGAGACCACACATCAGCCCTCGAAGGAGCATTTCGTTGCGACGCCGCAGGTCGAGGAGGGTCTCTTCGTCGACAGGCTCGAAGTGTCTAAGTGCATCTGGAATGGCGGCGTGGTCTGTCATCCACGCCCGTAGGGCGCGAGCATCAGCAACTGCCTGCGTGTTGGCGCCTTGGCCGTAGGTTTGCCTGAAGGTGCTGCTCCAGAACCAACGCCGAAGCTGTTGAGCAGTGGTTGCGTCGACGCTTTCTCGGGAAGCGAGAGCGTCCGCCAGCGGCAATGTCATAGCCTTAGCGGGCACTAGACCGGACGCAACTACCCCACAATGCTCGCGCATGAAGTCGAGCGCTTGGGTCATCGCTTTGACCGCGCCTGTCCATTTGTATTTGACTGCGTCAGCTGGGAGTTCGATCACATCGCTCTCTCGGATCCCCTTGACCTTCGTTGGCCCCGGTTGGCGCGGCTCGAGCGTGTGCTGGAGCGCGATGAGCTTGAGAATATCGAGCCCTTCAATCTCGTATCGTTCTAGAGCACTCTCTTCCGATATCGCAGTGTCCCAGGCGTCGCGCAGGAAGAACTCATATGGGTAGAGTTTGGCGACCATGAGATCGAACGTGTCGAGTCGGACACCACGCCTGTTGATAGTCTCAAAGATCTTTGCCGTCGCCGCGAGTTCGAGATCTCGCGGCAGGACCACGCACGGAATGCTGTAGTGCTTGAATCCTGAGAGGTGCTCCGTCCGTAGGCGAATGTAGGCCTCCTGCCCATCGTCCGGAATGAAACGCAGCCAGCGAAAGAACTCATCGTCGTTGACCAGGGTTGCCACTCGGACGACTCGCTGGTCCGCCTCCCTCCGAAGATCCGGATAGCGGGCCCTGAACTTATTGGACTTCAGGAACTGGAAATGTTCATTCTCGAGCTGACCTGTCTCCTGAAGAGCCGCCAGATCGAGGTAATAGACTTCATCCCCGTGCTGGCCATAGGCTTGGTAAAGGGCCGTCAGCCGTTGCTGGCCGTCAAGAATCAGGAGGTCTGGTTTAGGAGATAGCGGCGGCGCGCTTTCGAGCGCCTTGCACTGAAACTCCAGCGGACCATGCTGAAGCAGGAAGGTGCCGCACGGCCAGTCCCTAGCGACTGTCCGAAGGAGGTCGCAGACGTTCTCGGGTCGCCAGATGAAGTCGCGTTGGAACTCTGGCAGTCCGAGTTTGCCGGTGTCGACGCCCTTGAGCAGGCTTGTGACGGAGTGAGGGACGCCCGTGCGGTCGACTGTCATCGTCTAGCAAGCCTACCCGCGACTTGTGGGAATCGGGAGTGAGACACGTCAGCGTGACCATGACGGGGCGACGGCGCGGTCCAGTGGTGCCGACGGGCCTCTCGACGTCCAGCCAACGCTCAGAACCCAACGGGGTAGGCCATGACCGGGTTACATGCAGGCAGCACGAGGGGGCGGTTCACGGTTTCGATTGATGACGTTAGGGTCTTGCGGGGCGCCACCGCCCGGGCATAGCCTGGGGGTGAAGACGCTCTGACCTGACCGTGTCTTTGAGAATGAAGAACGGCGACTCGGTCCATCGATTCCTCCGGTTCCCCCGCGCCGTCGTCGAGCGCCTCGGGTTCTACGTTTACGCTCTCCGTGACCCGCGTGACGACGTCGTGTTCTACGTCGGCAAGGGCGTAGGCAACCGAATGTTCGCGCACGTTTCTGACGCGCTCGAGAAGCCATCCTCGACCGAGAAGCTCGATCGGATTCGAGCAATCCACACAGCTGGGCTAGAGGTCGACCACGAGGTCGTGCGCCACGGCCTTACCGAGGATCAAGCGTTCGAGGTCGAGTCCGCGCTGATCGACTGGCTCGGCCTCGAAGAACTCGCGAACGCGGTCGGCGGTCATCACGCGGAGCATCGTGGGCGAATGACAGTGCCGGAGATCATCGCGCGCTACGACGCGAAGCCAGTGACACTGAGCGACCCATGCCTGTTGATCATCGTGAACCGCCGATTCGCGCGGAACACAGGTGCCGACCAGCTCTACGAGATCACGCGCGGCGACTGGGTGGTCGGAGCGCGACGCAAAAAGGCTCGCTTCGCGTTGGCTGTCTTCCGCGGCCTCGTTCGCGCCGCCTACACGATCGAAAAGTGGGAGCCGGTTGTCTCCGACGGCGCCGGTCAGGAGAGGCGAAACCGCTGGCGCTTCAGTGGTAGGCCCGCGACTGAGCTACAACACTTGGTTGGCGGGGACGTGGCGAGCTACATCGGGAAGGCGTCGCAGAACCCGGTGCGGTATGTGAACTGTTAATCAAGTATCGTGCACATGACACCCACTCACGATGCGATCGGTCAATCAGCGAGCTTTCTTCCTGTTCTTCGGCGACATCTGCCCGCTCACATAGAGCCGCTCATACGCGTCTACGAGTTTTTCGAGATCGCGGTTCGCCGCGTTGTGTTTCGCCGGGCTTCGGATCTTCTCGAGGACGCGACGCAGGAATCGCTCGTCGATGAGCACGTTCAGTAGCCTGTGATTGGCCCATTGCTCTCTCACTCGGTTGAGGATGGGGCCGGTGATTTCACTGCTTTGGGCGCGACAGATGATGAAGCCGCATCTTCCGTAGTGGTCATGCAGGTAGTCGCGCATTTGACGGAAGTCATCCACGGTCGGCTCCGCGTAGTTCTTCACCTCGAAGACCACCTGCCTAACTCCATAGTCTTCGCTGAGGTGGCGCCAGACTCCCGCCTCGCCTGCATTGCGCCCTACGATGTCCCGGCGGTTGCTGGCCTGGCTATTGGGCTTCAGCTCGAGGTTTCTGAGGTGGCCGGCGAACGCAGTGCTTAATGCGCGATGGCACCACGTCTCAAAGGAGCTTGCGCCCTCTCTGCCGCAGGGAATCGTCTTCACCTCGTTTGCAATCCTAGTGATTCGAGCCGCCCGTTCTTGCGGCGTTTTCGAGACCACCGTGATCTCGTATTCGTCGTAGACCGTTTCAGCGTCTGCCTGGTCCAGGGGCTGCTCATCGAGATCCAAGGCCATCCAGTAGCAGGGGTGCACAAGGAAGTTTGTCGCCTTGCCGATGTCCTGGATGATCTCATGACCATCGTGACAGAAGGCGAAGTCAGCACTCGTCGAGTCTTGCACGCCAATCACTCCAAACTCGTAGAGAACGCGAATGGCGGCCGACGCATTCTCGATAAGGCGAAGTCCTTGCTGTGTTAGAGGGTCAGCTTCGTCGGAGGATAGAACGGCTTCGAGTTGACCCACGATTCGTTCGCGGGAGTAATAGGCGCTGCCACCTCCTAGGGCACGCACCAGTCGCTCAATCTCTGGCGCGACGGACTCATACTCACGAAAGAGGTCGCTCAGGCGATTGGACGATATTGTCTTCGCGGTAGCCTCCAAGTCATTGAGAGATATCCTAGTGCCGTTACGCTTATGGCAATGGTAGAAAGCCTGGTTGAGAAGAAGGAGGACGTCACGTGGGCGGTATAGCGTGAAACGCAGGCAGCGCCGGAACCCGGCAATATCGCGCAGCTCATCGAGCACGAACCGGTTCCATATCGCTTTTGAAGACTGAACTTGCAGGTGCAGAGCCGCCTTTATGCGCTCACTGGCCATGTCGATCAGCGCGCGCGCATCCCAGTGAAGGCGCAGGACCCGAGATTCGATAGACCGAGAGTAGTCTGAGTCGTGCGCGGCGATCGCCCTTGCCATATTGTCTCGCAGGAAGAGGGTTGCGTAGAGGCTGTCGAAGTTATTGGACAGGTCGATTGCTGCGCTCGCCAGCCCAGCGACTATTCCGATGCCACTATCATCAGGCTGGTATCCCTCGTCCACTCGATCGATGATGATTGCGATCTTAGTCCCGGTCGCACCAAGGCAAGCGCGAAGCGCGTCCTCTATTTGGCTCCATTGGAGGTCCTTCTGGAGGCGGCCGATCGTCGTTGCGGCATCTCCGTGTTCCTCGATGATCGGGCGGAGAAGCGAATCCATCCGCTCGTTGACGGTGTCGCCTCCTTGTGACCACGACTTGACGCATGGCTCAGCAAAGCCGTGCTGGGGCAGCGCCTTGAACTTGTAGTGGCTGACCAGCTTCGATAGAGCTTCGAGTGCCAACGCGGCCTTCCATGCGATCCGAAAGAACGCTCGGGTTAGCGCATACTCGACGGTGAGACTCTGAGCCAGGCCGCGGAGGGCAATCATCTGGTCTTCAGTCGGAAGCAGCGGGACGACGTGCGTCTTCCCGTCGGCTGCCCACGTTTCTCCCAGCTTCCATGCAAGCGCGCTCTTCCCTGTGCCGCGGCGCCCGACGACGACTCTTCCGCTGGGATGTTCGATCAGGGTGCGATAGTCGGGAGACTCGTAGAATGCCGTGGACAGAAGGTCGTCGGCCTCGGCATTGACGTCGCCAAGGAGGAGCGCAGGGTTTCGTGAAGTGGCGGCCATTCAATCTTCACGCGCTAGCAGCTAGCGACAAAGGTCGAACGGCAACAAGAGACTTGAGGCACCCCGGATTCCTGCATGGAGCGATTCTCGTCGGTCGCACGGCCTGGGGCAAGTGAGTCGCCGCGCCACCGTCACCCCGAAGGCGAATCGTCATCTTCATCCGCAAGAAGGGGAGGGTGGGCCCCACCCCGAACGGGGCCTCGCAATCCTCGTAGACCTTCGCGCGAGGCCGCCGCAGCCACCGCGATCGAGGCCGCTTGAACACGGCCGACAGGCGTGACGCACCTTCATCGCAGCGCGCTATTCGCCACAGTTGAAGTGGAGTCGAGCCGCGGTTAGCACACCCGCGCATGTGGGATGCATTCGTCAACGCCATAGCCGCCGAGGTCGGCGCAGTTGTCACCGGAGGAGGGTTCGCTGTAGCGGTCTGGATCTGGCTGAGGCTCAAGACGAACCTGCTCGACTACTGGGGAGGCAAGCTCAAGGGACTGAAGGCAGAGGTCCACGGAGATTGGGCTGTCTTCAATGAGCCACAAGACCTGGTCGGCGCGCGGTCCAAGGAAAGCCCTCAGCCGGTGCTCCGCATCCTCATCATCAACAGGACTGGCGCACCTGTGTTCGTCGCCGCAGCAGCTTTCAAGGACCGGAGGCGAGCGTTCGGATTGTTCCTCCGTTCGGGAGTGAGTGTTGCCTCTCGGTATCAGTCGACCGCGTTTGCCTCCGCGTTCGAGATCAAGTTCGGACCGAACAACCGGACTCCCTACGCACTGCTCGAGCCGGAGGCCACGCTCGAGACGTGGATCAGGCTGAAGGCGCCACCGGCTGCGGAGATGATCGAAGACCGATCGTGCGGGACTGTCCTGGTCAGATACGCAACTGAGAAGAAGACCGGGACTGCAGCACTACGTGTCTGAACTCTTGCCATGATGCCTGTTTCCGCAGGCGAGTTGCCGCAGCACTGCCGAGGCCCAAAGCAGCTATCGCGAGGTTCGCGAGGCGACTCTGTCCGCCATCCTTCCGGTTACCCCATCGTCGCGGTAGCCCCCTACCAACACGACCTGAACGTCGTGGCCATTAACTCTGACCACGTCGCGGATGACCTCGGCGCGCGCTGCGCGCCAATACTCGATCACGAGTGTGCCGCCTTTCCAAACGCAGACGACACCGCGCGCTCTGGGGTTCAAATATGCCGCGTGGAAGCTCGCGACATGGGCCGAGCTGTCTTCATTCAAAAGGCACAGCGAGATGGGACCCGCCCCGACCGGACCTCGCACTCCTCGAGACCTCGCGTGCGCCCTCTGCTGCCATCGACGATCACCGCTCGCGAGGAAGGCGGATCTACAGAAAGACCTTCATTGCGCGAAACAACGCGCACCGTGACACGTAGTTAGGCGCGATGCGCGTGACATGTCGTCGCGCGAACAAAGCGGCCCGCGCCGGTGCGCGAACACCGACGCGGGCCTAGACCAACCCTGCGACAACAGGAGTCAGTCATGCCTGCGAACCGTAGCGGCGCGAGCACGCCGCAGCACGAGCGATGCCCTCGTGCGATGTCCTTTTCCGTCACCGGCAACGCGAGTGAAGTGCGCGAGCCGGTGTCCGACTACATCACCGTGCCCGAGGGCGCATATCGCTGCCGCGTCGCCGAGGTGCGCGTCAGTGAGACACGAGCGGGAGACGAGCGGTGGTCGCTCCGTCTCGACGTCACCGAAGGCGACTACGCGCGCCGTTTTGCTGCATGGGATGCGCTCGTGTTCTCCGCGCGGGGGCGAGCACGAGCGCGCCTCGTGCTGCGTGCGCTCGGCGTCGATGACCTCCCCGGCTTGAGCGCCGACCGGCTCATCGGCCGTGAGGCAATGATATCGATCCGACGCGCGGAGTTCGAAGCGCCATCGGGCGAGATCATCCGTCGCAATGAAGTGCCCTACGATGGCTGGCGACCGTTGCCGGCCGGAGGTGCGCGATGAAGGCCGTCCGAGTCGTCGCCGCACCCGATGCCGTCCGGCAGGTGCGCGCATCCGTGTCGCCGCGTTCGCGATGGCCGCATCACTCGAGCTCGACGGCGTCGATGATCGGCCGCGCGACGGTCGATGAGTCCGGCGCCGTTGCCCTGGCGCTCGGCGAGTGCGTGCTGGCCAACGGCGCAACGCTCGTGTTGTCCGACCTCCCCGAGTGGCGTCGCGAGACGATCGAAGCGGTCGCGCTCGCGTGGCGTGAACAAGCCGTGACCCTGCGCGGTCACCGTGAACCGATCCGCGTCCGGTCCTACTTCGATGTCGTCGCAACGCACGAGCTTTGCCCGTGCGGGATGCGCGGTCGGGAGAACGTTCGGTGCGCGTGCTCGGCGCCAATGCTGCGCCGCTGGCTTGATCGGTGCCGCGACTTCGTCCGCGTCCTGCAACGGGGAGGCAAGCGATGAGCGCGCCCCTCGTCGAGCGCCGTAGCTGGCGGCGCGTCAAGTTGTCGCTGGTCCGCGAGCGCGCCGAGCGACCGTATCCCGTCCGCCATGCCGGCGACGTCATCGGTCTGCTCCGCGAGTATCTCCGCGACGACCCCCGCGAGTGCTTCGTCGCCGTCTACCTCGATGCGCGCCACCGCGTCATCGCGGTGCATACGGCGCACGTCGGGACGGTCGACAGCGCGCCCGTGCATCCGCGCGAGGTCTTCGGCCCGGCCGTGACCCTTGCGTCGGCCGCGGTCGTCGTGGCGCACAACCACCCGAGCGGCGACCCGGCGCCGAGCGGCGAGGATCGCCACGTCACGACCCGACTACGGAGCGCGGGCGACCTGCTCGGCGTCCCGCTCCTGGATCATCTCATCTTCGGCGACGGGCGCTACTACAGCTTCGCTGAGGAGTCCGTCCGGACCATCGAGGGAGGCGCGCCGTGAGCGCGCCCGATGTGGAAGCCCTGGCCGTCGCGACGTGCAAGACGAGCGGCGGCGGCGACGCGAGACGCCCTGTGCTCCGTGCGGTCGCCTACCTCCGCGTGTCCAGCGCGGCGCAGGCCGAAGACGGGCGCGACGGCTTCCCTCGACAGCGCGACGCGATACGGGCGTGGTGCGAGGCCCACCGTGCGAGACTAGTCGAGGAACACGTCGACCCGGGCGTCTCGGGAACGGTCCCGCTCGAAGGCCGTGAGGGCCTCTCTCGCGCGCTCGAGCGGTGCGTCGAGCTCGATGCGTCGACCCTGGTGATCGAGCGCGCAGATCGACTGGGGCGCGACCTCATCGTCAGCGAGATGGCGGTGCGAGCGTTCGCCGAGGCCGGGGTGTCCATCGTCACGGCGGACACCGGCGAGGACATGACCGAGGCGGACAGCGACCCGAGCCGGAAGCTCGTGCGCCAAGTCCTCAACGCGCTCGCGGAATACGAGCGGTCAGCCTTGGTCGCCAAGCTCCGCGTCGCACGGGAGCGCAAGAAGCGGCGAGGCGAGCATCACTGCGGCGCCTACCGGTTCGGCCAGCACCCAGACAAGCCGTGGGAAGCGGACACGCTGCGCAGGATCAAGCAGCTGCGGCGCGAGCGAAGCGGACGGAAGCGTCGGACGCTGGCCGAAGTGGCGGAGGCGTTGAACGCGGAGCGTCATGGGTCGCGAAGTGGGCGGCCGTGGACGGCGACCATGCTTCGGGACGTGATGCGGGGGTAGGGGGCGGGGTCAAGGCTTCGGGGCGTGAAGAGCGCATCGACAGAGCGAAGTGGCTCTACCCGCGGCGCGTCGGCTCGTGCGCGCGGGACAACGCTCTCGAGAGCCGAAGCCTAGACCCCGCATACGACGGACTTACCGCGAAAAGAGGGCAGGCGGGTAGAGGCGGGTGCGAGGGAGGTATACCCGCCCTGCTCTTCTCTAAGTCATTGCGAAAGCGCCCATTAGCGACCACGATTCCGAGGCGGGTAGGCGGGTATAGACCAAGCGCTCAACCACATCAGGCGGGTAGGTAGGTATCGAGTTTTGACCTATTGCGTTTTCAGTTTACCGACTCCTGGGTCCGCAGTTCGCGCGCTTTGTGTGCGTCTGCGCGTAGCAGATACCCGCCTACCCGACCCCCGCGATTCTGCCGTAAACTCTGCGGTAACACGACCGGAGCCGGGTATCAGAGACCGAAACCCGCCTCTACCTCCCCCTCGTCCTCGCCGTCGTCATCCGCTGAGAGGTCAACTCCGGCCATTGAGCCCCACTGGCTCGCGAGGTCAGCGATCTGAGGCCACCAGTCCTGGTCCCGGAAGGCTGCTGGCGACAGGTGATCAGGCACTTCGGCGTGCGTCGCCGCTTCGTAGGCACCACAGAGATCTTCATACGAGGCCGGCAGAGCCCAGCCGCCCCCAGGCGCCGACTCCTCAGGGTCGGGTAGCCGGTACTTGTTCGGACGATTGTCGCCACCTTGCTGCGTCTGAATCAACGCGCCGAAATCGACCAGCCTGCCAAGCAGCTTTCGTGCGTTACTCGAGTCCATGTCTTTTCCGGTCTGCTCACGCGCCATGGCCCGGAACTCCGGCGTCGAGAACTCACCGATCTTCTGGCCCGATTCGACGCCGGCGCACCACCCCTCGATTCTGCGGAGGCATAGCTTGTCGTTTGGAGACAGACCCTTGTTGAGCGCTCGGCCGATGCTGTGCTGTATGAGCGCTGCGGCAATCACGTAATCGCGCGGATCGGCCAGGAGGGTGTGCGAGCCATGCGCCCGCGCACTCCATTCGACCTTGTCGCCGTTCTCGTCGACAGCCTCCCTCTGCATCTGATGGAGCAACGCACTGGCCTGGACAAGCAAGCCAAATTGCTCGTGCACGCGCCGGGCCTCTACACGGTTCGCTGGGAACGAAAAACCAACCAACGGCGCGAAGGGCACGCGAATGTGGCTCGGCCGCTTCAGCATCCTGATCAGGTTGTGAGACGCCTCGATGCGCGCCGGATCAGCCTGGGTCACGTTGCCTGCAAGCGCCTCAGCCTGGTGAGTGATGACGATTCGGGTCTGACGATCACTCTGGTCGACATCGATTGGGATTTTCCGATTCTCGTCCTCGTCGAAGATGTCGATCTTGGTCGTGGTTTCAGACGATGCAATCGGCCCTAGCACAAGTTTCAGCACTCCTTGGTTCTTGCTGTCTCGCCCTCCCTCGACCGTGCCGTGCGTCACAAACTGCTGACTGATCATCTCGCGCATCAGCTTGTTCCTCGACGCAACCTCCTCCTCATCCCCGAGTGGCCTTTCGCCAAGGATGACCACTTTGCCACTTAGCGCGGCCTCCGGAAGGTATGCGAGGAACTTCTCGCTCATCGCGGTGAGGTGGAACACGAGCTCAGGCGGCAGGATCTTGCTGCATATCTCGCAAAGATGCGATTTGCCGGACGATGAACTGCCTTTGACCAGAACGTGGAGCGGCTTCCTCAACCTGCAGGTGCAATAGCCGAGAAGAAGCAATGCGGAGTTCGCTCGCTCACCGACGTGTCCTAGCTGCTCGATGAGATCGACTTGGTCTGAAAGCAGGCTCGGCGACTGCCCTAGCTTGATCGCCGCGTCCTTCTTCTTTTGATCCAGGGCGGCGACATGAGCGTCGAGCGTCGCTTCGCGACCTGCAATCGCGGCATCGATCCGTTCGTTGATTTCCTCAGATGACAATTCAGCCAGAGAACCGATGCCTCCACCTTCTACGTCGGCATCGACTTCGCCTGCGCCGCGCACCCCGTCGTGCTTCAAGCACACCCCGGCCAGCCGAACGCGCGCACCCTCCGGCACCTTGCCACCGAGCCCCGGCACCTCCTTCACCATGGCCTTCAGATAAGCGCTGCGAGATCTACTGGAGCTCGGGTTCACCTTGTCGACGAACAAGAGCGCCCCGCCGGCTGTCACCGCCGCAACGACGAGCTGATTGCCCTGCCGCTCGCGAACCTCGAAGCCGACCTGCCCCGGGTCGTGATGACCTTCGCCTAGCTGCTCCTCGCCCGGCTCCTCAGGTTCCTTCTCAGTGGTCATTTCACCTCGGCTTCCCAGCGAAGTGCAGGCGGATTGGCTTGGAGCGATTGACCAAAGACATGAGCCAGTCGCTAGCTGCCCTCACCCCGCTCGCCCGGACAAGGTCTCGCAGGTCTTTGGTCGGGGGAGCCGGCGCCAGGTAGATGTTCGAGAACTCGCGGCACAGCTCTTCCGCGCAGCGTTGCGCGCCCATGAGACCTGGCCTGTCTGCGTCGGGAATGATCTCGACGCGGCCAAACCGGCGGAAGCGAAGTAACTCAGCGAGATGGTCGAGGCCGCCGCTACAGCTCGGCCTTCCGATCACCGCGCTACCTGGAAGAGCAGTGAGCAATGCACCAGCATCTGTCGCGCCCTCGACAACGTAGAGGGTCTGAGCAGGACGGACTGACGGGTCAAGGAAGAGCCCATGCTGGCCGCCTTTGATCGTGAGCTTCTTGCCGTCGCGAAGGCATCGTCGTCGGATCCCTATGGCTTTCAGTCTTCCCGAGTGCATCGGAAACGTCGCCCAGCTCTCGCCCCATCGGTCAACCATCCGACCGCAACCCAGCTGGCGTAACGCAACACTCCCGAGCTCCGCGGGCAGACCGAGTCCCGTTGCCCAGGCCTCGGCGCGCGGCCCTGTGAGTTCTCCCTGATACCGCGCGGCAGCAGGTCCCCAGTCAGCCGTTCGCTTCGGCACAGAACGAGGAATCGGACGCGACCGCGCAGCCGCCGCGCTGACTCTGAAGACGTGCACCCAGCCCGGCGGCCCCGTCTTGATAACTCGCTTCGAGCCCTCGGCCTCACGCATGCAGATGACGAGTCCGCCATCCGCGGATCGTGAGCACCAGTCTGGCTTGCCGCACACCGGGCAGGGCTTCGTCCTCGACACCTCGGTGAGTCCTCCTCGGCCGTCCTCGGGAAACCTAGCTGCGTTCACGTTCGACCTCCTCGTCCTCGACTGGTGTGATGAGTCGATCCAGCCAATGCACCCGCGCGCAAAGCCTGCGCGACCGGAAGTAGTGCAGAACCGGGATGTCCCTCGACTCGGTCTTGCCACGCTGTTCGAGCTCTCGCTCCTGGCGCAGCAGTCCACGGAGACGCGCGAGGTTCGCTGCAGCCGTCATCGCGCCACCTTCTTGGCGTTCGAACGAAACGAGTCCGAGCTGAGTCAGATGACGGAACGCTTCTCGGATGGTCGCGACCGGCCACACCGACTTCTGCGCGAACCGGTCCGCGTCGTGCGCCGTGAGGCCGCCGTCGACACTGAGTACGACGAACGCGGACGACACGAGCAGCTCGAGCAGGTAGGCCCAGACGTTGACGTGGTAGCCGCGGGTCGGGCCGCGGAAGATGGTCGACATCTCACCGCCTCCCTCGCCGAGGACGGACCTGCTTCCCCCGCTTCTTGCGGCGCGCGGCGTCGACAGCGACCCAGAACTCGACGAGCCAGCGCGGCGTCGTCATGAGGCAACGTCCAACGGACACCGTCTTCAGGGTCACCCCCGCGATGCCACGGACGGATTGCCGCCACAGGACGGACCTATCCGGGCGACGGCCCGTCAGCTTCTCGACGACCGGCGGCCCATCCTTCAGGAGCCTGATGAGGCGGTCGTGCTCCTCATCGGGGAGCACACACAGAATCGAATCCGAGACAGTCTCCACGACATACCTCCCGGACGCGGAGCGTCCGGCTAGGGTCTGTCGCGGTTACTTAGTCTCCGGGTCGGCCGCCTCCGGCCGTTTCGCCACGAGTGCTGAACCGAGGTCCTCCGGAGTTATCGACCTCGGCGCGCAGGCTGCGCCATGGCAGCGTAGCGACTCGTAGCAATGCGATGCAACCGCCTACTTGCGCGTGCGACGGACACTCCACTCGACATCCGTCCCGATCAGCGGGCGGCTCCCTCCCTCACGACGTGGGATGTCCAGAATCCGGTTTCGATCGAGGAACTTGCGGAGTCTGGACTCCGTGACCCGGCCTTCGAACCCAAGCGGACGAAGCCAGCGCTCGATCTCCGGCACATCCTCTTGATCGAACTTCGCCTCAGATGTCGCGTACGCGAAGACCCACCCGCGCCACTTCGAGACCCCACCTAGCATCGCATCAACGAGCTGGTCTTTTGCTCTCCCGATGACGACCTCGTCGCCGTCGCGCTTCGCGACCTCCAGGTATTCGACGGCCGCGTCAAGGCGGCGCCGGTCATCCGAGCTGAGCAGATACTCCCGCGGATCAGGACCTGGGACGTCGTATGAGACGAATTTTGGCCGTTTGGTCTTCTTGGATACCACTTCGCAATCCTACCACTACCCGGCCTGCTCCATGACGCTCCTCGCCTTCCGCAGATCGATCTCCGCGTAGTGTTCCGCCATCGTCGCACTGCTGTGCCCGAGTAGCACGCGCACCATCTCGATGCCGAACTGCTCGCGGATGCGCGTCGCTGCAGCGTGGCGTAACTGGTAGGGCGACCAGTTCGGGATCGGTTCGAGACCGTCTTCCGCACGCCCCCGGTTCGCCTGCTTCACAGCTCGAGTAATCGCTCGGTTGAACGTCCTCGCTGAGAAGGTCTCGTCGAACTTGCGATCCGGCCGCTCGTCTCGCTCCCGCTCGTAGCGAGCAACATGCGAGCGATACAGCGGAGTCGTGCGCTTCATCCGCTTGCGCTGCTCCATCTCCGCAACTGACTCGGCTGGCGAGAACAGGACCTGGCCCTTCGCACGCCGCAGGAACGGCCGGAGGACACGTTGCGCCTCGGGTCCGAAGTAGAGCTCGCGCCTCTTTCCTTTCTTCGCGGTCTTGTGCTTCTTCAGTTGCACGACCCAGGCTTCGCCAGACCGGTCGATATCCACCGGTCGGAGGCCGAACAGTTCGCTTGGTCGCGCCCCGCTCCACCACATGAGCTCAACGAGCGCGGTGAGTGGCCTCGTTAGAAATGGCAGCGTCGCGTCGACAGCAGCGCGCTCGACTGGCCGCACCTTCTCGGTGTCGCGCACTCCATACTCCCCCGGTCGCAGCCCCTTCACGGCCGCCAGCGCATGCGCGCGATCACCGGGAACGAGCTCTTCCGCGACAGCCCACGTGAAGCACCGGCGAATCTCGAGCACGCGTCGGTTGATCTCGCCGCGCGAGAGGCGACCGCCATCGATCATGTGTCGCCGCACGGCCTGCAGCTTCTTCGGGGTAAACGACTCGGCGGCATCAGGGCCATAGAGTTCGCGCATCGGCTTCAAGCCGTGCTCGATGCGGTAGTAGTTGCATCGCTGCCAGTCCGCGTCGTAGCGCTCGCGTACGTGCGCGAGGAACGTCTCGGCGAGCTGGTCGACGGTCATCGCGTCACGACGAACAGCGCGCGTCGGCAGCATGTCGTCGGTGAGCTCGCGCCCGTTCAACAGCCACCGCGCCTTGAAGGCGTCGAAGCGGAACTTGGCGTCGGGGTCGTCGTGGCGACCGAAGTTGATCTTGCGGCCGTTGAACTTGGAGTAGGCGTAGCCGTCCTTGCTACGCAGCAGTCGGGGTCCTTGGTTGCTCATCGCGCGGTGCTCCGAGGTTGGAAAAGGTCGAATTTCGACCTTTTGCATCGGGAGCCGCGCTGACCCCTTGGTCAGGTGCAGGACATAAGTCCCGCTCGGCAAATTAGGTGTATCCGAAAGGAAGTGGTCGGAGCGAGAGGATTTGAACCTCCGACCCCCTGCACCCCATGCAGGTGCGCTACCAGGCTGCGCTACGCTCCGACTTGGTCAGTCAATTCGACGCCAGGTCCATGTCACACGGACCCGACATCACGGGGACCGGGCACAGTAGCAACTGCACCAAAAAAAGCGAGCAGGCAGCGGCTCACGGTGGGCCGCGTCGTGGGGATTCCCCGGCCCCACGGCGCAACTCAACGCGGGCCGCTACCGACTCATTCCCCTCGCGACTCTCCTTCTTCCCGTCCTTCCATTCCGCGACCAAACGCCAACTGAGGCAAGGGCGAGGGTCGTCCGCGTTGTGCCGTGGGAGCGGTCGGTCGGGCCGAACGGGGGGCGATGCCGCGTAGGCGCGGATCGGGCTGGCGTTCGGAGCTGGCGACGAGACTGGCTCACGGAGGTCTAATGCCGGGAGCGGGCGGTTGGTGACGGGACCGCCGCGGAATTCTCGATTTTTCGCGGTTACGGCTTCTGAGAGCGTTTCGGCTTCCTCTTCAAGTCTCTCGCTGACAGTGGATTACCGCAGCTTCCGCGCCAGCTCGTGCAGGGCGAATGCTGCCTGGGGACTGTCGCGGGCATCCGGCTTCGACCACCGCAGGAGCAACCGGTCGCGCCACCTCCGAGCCGCTTCGACGTTCTCGGATTCGAGCTGGGCCAGCGCGTAGACGGCGACCCCGAGCGTTTCGGCCGCGGCCCAGTCGAAGTCCGGCGCGGCGAAGCTCTCGAGCACGTCGAGCGCACCCCGGGCATCGCCCGCCCGCAGCAGCACGGCCGCGTGGATCGACCGTGCGCGCGGAGTCGGTTTGCTCCCGACGATCTCGGCCCACTGCCGGAGGGAATCTGCCAGCACGGCCGGCAGCTCGGGTGCTCTGAAGAACGCGGCACACGTCCGTTCCAAGCTGGCTCGGACGTGGTCGTCGATACTCGCGGTGAAGATCTCGGCTGCGCGCGCGCGGGCCTCGACCGGCAGATCCTCGGCCGACTTCAGACGATCCAGCACGTCCGACCACCTGACGCCATCGCCAGTGGTCCGCGTGAGCCACTCCCACGCCAATGTGCCGACCCGGTCCTGCCGCGCCACCAACTCGACCCGCACAGGATGCGAGGCCTCCAGTTCGGCGAGCTCCTCGGGCGTCGGCGGAGTGCCACGCCTGGCGTGGAACAACAGCTGCGAACCGGGGCTGACGACCAACCCGGCGTCGAGCATCGCAGCGGCCTCGTCGAGGCGGTCGAGTCGCAGCGCGCCCTCGAACAGAGCCAACTCGATCCCAGGGAACCGACACTTCGGACCGACGGCACTCCGCACTCGGTCCAGGGACCATTCCCGAACCGCCCGCGGCGCGAACGGGATCGTGGCGAGCTCCCACAACACATCCCAGACCCTGCCCTCACGGCGCCATCCAAGGCGAAGGCGAGCGAACTCGTCCCACGCGTCGAACCCCGCGTCGGCGTGACCCGCCAACGCAAACGTGTCGCGCAGGAGTTCGAAATCGTGGCCGAGTTCGGCACGCAGCTGCCACGCGCGCTCGGTCGCCGCGACCTCGTTCTCGTGCCCCGAACGAAAGCGCTCCGCGCTGTAGACCGCCACTGCGCCGTTGTCATGCCCAACGGCGAGGTGCGTGCCGTCCGGTGAGAATGCGACCGCCGAGACACCGGCCGACTCGGTGCGCCACGACATGGTCGCCGCCTGGCCATCGAACGCCAACGCGAGCAAGCCGTCGCTGGTGCCC
This sequence comes from Planctomycetota bacterium, assembly GCA_965228735.1. GTDB lineage: Bacteria > Planctomycetota > UBA1135 > UBA1135 > UBA2386 > JAGQRA01. Next base: position 5,176,428 of record OZ245838.1, on the reverse strand, counting down.
GTCGCGACGATCGGCTCGGTCGGATGTTCGGCTCGACGATGCTTCGGCTCGATGCTCGCACCGGGTCGGCGCGACCCCGCAGGGCGCTCGACGTCTCCGACCGGCAACAGGATGTGATCCCGGGGCCGCCAAACGGCGCGGCAGCCCTTGTAGGTCCAGATCTCGACGGCGTGATCTTCGCGCCAGCGGAGCGCGTAGACGCCGTGCTCCCCGATGTCCAGCCGCCGCGCCGCACCGCGCAGGGTCACATCCCAACGCCGCACCGAGCCGGTGTTGTCCTCGGAGGCAAACCCGACCGGCGTTCGCACGAGCCGGCCGATCGGCGCCGCATGGAACGCCATCGGCACGGGCGCGATGTCTTCCGCGAGTGCTACCAGCTCCACGACCCCGTCCTGGCGCCCCAACGCAACGCTGCCGTCCGGCAGGCCGAGCAGCGCGGACACCCGCGCGCCGGGGAGGATCCGTTCGACCAACGCCGCGTTCCTGCCGGCCGCGGCACAAGAGATGCGCCAGGCGTAGAGGCGCGGCCGCTCCCGTTCGCCAGGGTGGCTCGTCGCACCCCAGAGCCACTGGCCATCGGCCGAGAACGAGATCGCGTTCGCCTCCGCGCGCTGCAGGACCCAGTCCGCCACGACCTCGAGGCCGCCGTCGCCGCGGACACCGACGACCCGGTAGCGCGCCGCACCGCTGAAGGCCGGACGCGTCGCGACGGCAAACGCGCGCCCGTCGGCGGCAACCGCATACACGGGCTCGGCCCATTCCTCGACCGGCAACTCGATGGTCTGCTCTGCAAACGAGCAGAAGAGCCGTTCGCCCTCGTGCTTCGTCGAGAGCAAGGTCGGCGACGCCACCGCGGCCGCAACGGCGTCGCGAACTTCGTCCGTCAACTCGAGGCCGCTGTAGAGCTCGTGATGCAGCAGCTCGTACAACCAGGCTCGTTGCGACTCGGGGCAGTTCTCGAGCACGCGTCGAGCCTCCGCAAAGTCGCCGTTCTGCGCGAGCGCGCGGGCCGCGGTAACGGCCGAGCTGTAGGCACTCGCCTCCGCCCGCGCGAACGCAACCGACACCGCGACGAGACTGCCGAGGAGCACGAGGAACGCGCCCGCGATCGCCACGGCCAACTTCGTCTCGCGCTGCGCCCAGCGCCAGACGCGCACGAGCGGCCCCGGCGGCACGGCCTGGATCGGTCGCCCTTCGAGCACGCGATCGAGGTCCGCGGCGAGCGCGGCGGCGTCCGCGTAGCGTTCACTCGGACGGGTGGCGAGCGCGACGCGGAGCAGGACCGAGAGGTCACGCGGCAGGGACTGCGGCGCGCCGGCCCGCACGTCCGGAGGGCCGGCGAGCAGGGCCCGCTCGTAGGCTCCGAGGCTCGTCGAGCGAAACGGCTTGCGCGCCGCGACGGCCTCGAAGAGCACGACGCCGAGCCCGAACGTGTCGGTCGCCGTCGTCGGATCGCCGAAGTCGTTGCTCAGCTGCTCGGGCGCCATGTAGCCCGGCGTTCCGAAGTGCTCCCCGCTCATCGTGAGCTCCGACTTCGACCCGTCGTCGTCGAACTCGACCGCCAACCCGAAGTCGAGAACCCGAACGCGATCCCCGTGCTCGAGCCACAGGTTACCGGGCTTGAGATCGCGGTGCAGAATGCCGGCGGACTGCGCATGCGCCACCGCCACCGCGGCGTCGTGCACCCAACGCACGGCCCGCCGCCAGTCGACGAAACCCGCGCGTTCGTCGCCCCCTCCGGCCTCGCGTTGGCGTTGCAGCCGCGCACCGATCGTCTCGCCTTCGAGCAGTTCCATCGCGACCCATGGCAGACCGTTTTCGAATCCACGCGCGAACACCGGCGTGATGCCCGGATGCGAGAGCCGCGCCATGACGTGCACTTCGCGCGCGAAGCGTTGATGCGCCGCCGGCGACCAGAGCTGCGAACGATGCAGAACCTTGAGCGCGATCGCGCGCCCCATCCCGGGGTCGCTCGCCTCGTAGACGACGCCCTGACCGCCGCGGCCGCGCACCGCGAGGATCTCGTAGCCGGCGAACGCGTCGCCCGGGCTCAGTTCACCCGCGAGCTCGAACTCGTCTTCGACGAGATCTTCCGACAGCTGTTCGTAGGCCGCCGAGACTTCCTGCTCGTAGCCCGGGTACCGCGCCAGGTACTCCTGCAGGTCGCGCGTGATGCCGTTGGCGATGTCGGTCTCGACCTGGGCGAGAAACGCGGTGACGACCACATCGGGGTTCCGGTCCGATGCCATGGAGCCTTGCATCTTCGTCGACCGGCGGGCCTTTGTCACGGCCACCCCCGGGGGCTCCGGCGTCGGCTTGACCACCATGGTCGTGCGACCGACACTGCGCCGCATGCCACCCCCCATGGCAGCGCCCGAACCCGACGACCCGCGCGATCACGATCGCACGTCGATGGCGATCCGCGGAGCGCTCACGGGAAACCCGGAGAGCCTCGACTGGGTGCTGCGGAAGTACACGCCGATGCTCATGGCCTCGGCGCGCCAGCGAATCGGGAGCCGACTGCGGCAGCACCTGGACGCCGACGACCTCGTGCAGGAAGTCTGGGCGATCACGCTGCCGCGGCTCGCCGACCTCGAGTCGCGCCAGGGCCAGATGACCCCCGTGCTGCTCCGCTTCCTCGCCGGGGTGATGTGGCGTTGTCACGCCAACATGCTGAAGCGCCACATGAAGGGTGCGCCGCGCCAGCGGTTGTCCGAGTCCCAGTTGCCCGCGTCGGCCACGGGGGCGATCCAGCACGCGATTCGCGACGAAGAGGCCGCGAGGCTGCTCGCCGCCCTCGACGAACTCGGCCCGGAGGATCGCAAGACGGTGATCCTCCGCGGCATCGAGCAGCTGCCGAACCACGAGGCAGCCTTGCTCCTCGACGAGCCGGCGAATACCGTGGCGCAGCGTTACGGGCGGGCTCTGGAGAAGCTTCGCGCGCTCGTTCCTGACACGGTGCTCGATCAGATTCGAGATCACTGATCGCGCATCGGGCCAGTAGGGTCGCAAGGGGTCGAACCGGGGTCTGCTACGAATCCCGCTCCAACCATGCAGCAGGACCCCGGTCGAACGGGGTCGAAGGAGAACCGATGACCGAGTCTCAGTCCGCGCCCGAACCGCAACCAGAAGACGAACCGATCCCGAAGACGGCCCTCTGCTGGATCCGCGACAAGTCCTACGAACCGGGGGAGACCTACTGCGATCCCGCTACCGAGAAGGTCTGGCGTTGCCAGGACAATGGCGAATGGGACAAGACCACCGAGGCGTGTATTCCACCGCCCCCAGGCGGTAGCGACGACTAGCCCGCGCCATGCATGAGCGCGCACCCCGACAACTTTCCCGGGATCGAATGTCGATCCCGGGTGCGTCCGCTCGTCGGATCCGGGACACTCGTTCCCCCTTTCCCAAGGAGCCACTCATGACGCAATCCCAAGGTTCGCCCTCAGCAGGCCCATGGCCGGGCCGCTTCGTCTGGCACGACCTCATGACGAAGGACGCCAAGACCGCACAGCAGTTCTACGGCTCGCTGTTCGACTGGCAGATCGACGCCGTCCCGATGGGTGAACACACCTATCACATGATCACCTGCGGGCCGGGCCCGATCGGCGGCATCGTCGAAGAGCCCAACATCCCCGCCGCGCACTGGATGCCGTACGTCGCGGTCGAGAACGTCGACGAGGCCGCCAAGAAGGTCACCGAGCTCGGTGGCAAGGTGTGCGTGCCGCCGACCGACATCCCGGCGACGGGGCGGTTCTCGGTCATCGAGGATCCGCAGGGCGCCTACCTGTCGATCTACACCGGCAACCCCGAGTCGCAGGGCGCCGATCCCGACTTCCCCGTGCCGGGGCGCGTCTGCTGGAACGAGGTCTACACGCCCGATCCGGACGGCGGCCAGGACTTCTACTCGGGCCTGTTCGGCTGGGAAGCACAGAAGAAGGACATGGGCGAAGCCGGCATGTATCACGTGCAGATGCTCGGCGACAAGCAGGCCGGCGGGCTCATGAAGCACCCGATGCCCGGCGTGCCGCCGTGCTGGGTCGTCTACTTCTTCGTCGAGGACCTGCAGGCCGCGACCAACAAGGCCAAAGAGCTCGGTGCCAACGCGATGATGGAGAGCATTCCGATCCCCGAGGTCGGCAGCTTCTCGATGCTGACCGACCCGACGGGCGCGATGTTCTCGCTGTTCGCGGCCGCCCCCGGTCTCGCCGACAAGCCGTGCTGACGCGCTGCTGACGGGCCCCATCGGCTCGACCCGGCAGAGGCCCAACGCCACGGATCCGGTACACTGGTTCCGTGGCGCATTCCTTCCAAGCCATCCGCGACCTGTTCGAGCGGGCGCTCGACGTGGCCCCCGATGAACGGAGCGACTGGCTGCGCGAGACCACGGGTGGCGACGCCGACCTGATCGCCGAGGTCGACAAGCTGCTCCGGATCGATGCCGACGGTTCGTCGGTGCTCGACACCCCGCCCGCGGTTCCGGACATCGCCGACCTGCCGGCCGACGCGGGCGCGCAGTGGCTCGGCCGGACCATCGGCTCGTTCCGGCTCGCGGCCGTGCTCGGTCGTGGCGGCATGGGCACGGTGTTCGAGGCCGAACAAGAACGCCCGCGCCGGCGCGTCGCGCTCAAGGTGATGCGCCAGGCGATCGGCGACGAGAAGGCGCGCGTTCGCTTCGAGTACGAAGCCGAGATCCTCGCCCGCCTGCAGCACCCGGGCATCGCGCAGGTCTACGAGGCGGCGACGTTCGAAGCGGATGGCGTGCCGCAGCCGTACTTCGCGATGGAGCTCATCGACGGCGGCCGCCCGCTCGACGACGACGTCAGCGATCGGCAGCTCGATGTCACGGCGATCATCGAACTCGTCGAACGCGTCTGCGACGCGGTCCACCACGGCCACCAGCGCGGCGTCGTGCACCGCGACCTCAAACCGGCGAACGTGCTCGTCGACCGCGCGGGCCAACCCAAGCTCATCGACTTCGGCATCGCGCGGGCGGGCGGCACCGACTGGCAGGCGACGCTGTCGAGCGAGTCGGACAACGTCGTCGGCACGCTGGCCTACATGGCGCCCGAGCAGCTCGACCAGGGCGGCGCGGCGATCGACACGCGCGTCGACGTCTACGCGCTCGGCGTGATCCTCTATCAGCTGCTCACCGGCCGCCTGCCGCTCGAGCTCGATGGCCTGCCACTCGGCCGCGCCACGGACGTGATCCGCACGCAGGTGCCGCTGCGGGTGTCGCTCGTGCCCTCACCCGTGGGCCGTGATCTGCCGGTCGATCTCGACTGGATCCTCGCGAAGGCGCTGAGCAAGTCGCCCGACGAACGCTACGCGTCGGCGCAGGCGCTGCGCGAAGAGCTGCGGCGGCTGCGACGGGGCGAACCCGTGGAGGCCGGCCCGCCGAGCGCGGCGTATCTCCTGCGGAAGTTCATCGCGCGCAACCGCGTCGCCGTCACCGCGGCAGTGGCCGTGCTGCTCGCGCTCATCGGCGGCACGATCGCGACATCGGTCGGCTGGCGCCGCGCGCTCGACGCCGAGGCGCTCGCCGAGGACCGCCGGCAGGAGGCCGAGCAGAACGCCAACGAGATGTGGCAGGTCGCGCAGATGCAGTTCCAGCTGCTCGGCGGCGCGCGCGGCGACAAGAACAAGAAGCTCGCCGACGTCGTGCGCGAATGGAGCACCCGGCTGCCGCGGACGCCGCTGAGCGACCGGGTGGCGGCCACGATGCACGCGGCGCTCGGCGCGTCCTACCACGGCCTCGGCCTCAACGACGAGGCGTTCGCCGAGTTCGACAAGGCGTGGGAGCGCATCGGCGATCAGCGAGAATCGATGCCGCGCGCGGTGCGGATCGTGCAGGCGGGCCAGGCGCGCGCGCTCAACGGCACGGGCCGCAGCATCGAGGCGGAGCCCATCCTGCGCGACGCGCTCACGACGCTGCAAGAAGGCAAGAACGTCAGCCCGCACGAGTTCGCCGGCATCTACATGTCGCTCGGCGCCGTGTTGCACGAGCTGCGCAAGTTCGAGCAGGCCAAGGCCGCCTACGACGCCGCGCTCCCCCTCGTCGAGAAGCTGCACGGCGAGGGCCACTACTCGTCGATCCGCGCGCACCTCGGCTCGGCACTCTGCCTGCAAGGGCTGAAGCAGAACGACGAAGCCCGTGCGGCCTTCGAACGCACCTGCGACCTGGCGTCCGAGCACCTCGGCGACGAGGATCCCGACACGCTGTCCGCGCGCAATTCGTTCGCCGTGTTCTTGTTCCACCAGGGCGAGCTCGACGCGGCGCTCGCGCAGTTCGAGAAGCTGCACGCGGCGAGCCTGCGCGTCTCGGGTCCGGCGCACCCGGCGACCGTGCGCTACGCCAGCAACCGCGCACTCTGCCACGAACGCCAGAAGCGCTTCGCCGAGGCCGAGGCGATCTACCGCGAGATCCTCGCAGCGCGCGCCGGGTCCGGTGCATCGACGGAGCTCGCCGACGTGATCGCGCGCTTCAACCTCGCCGTCTCGCTGCACAGCCAACCCGAAGAGCCGCAGAAACGCGAGGAGGCGCTCACCGTACTCGACGCGCTGCTCGTCGACGCGGTCGATCTGCTCGGTGAGAACAACTGGCGCGTCGCCGTCTTCCGACAGCACCGCGGCATGGTGCTGCGCAAGCTCGAACGCTTCGCCGAAGCCGAGGACGCCTACGGGCGCGCCCGCGCGGTGCTCGAGCAGAAGCTCGGCAACGAGCACATGCGCACGCGCAGCAACTGGGCCGAGATGGTCAAGCTCTACGAGGCCTGGGACCGCCCGGACGCCGCAAAGCCGTGGCGCGAGAAGCTCGCGGCCGGCAAGTAGACGCCGGGCGTTTCGCGGGCAAACTCGCTCAGAAGCGGAACGGCAGCCGCAACCAGTCGAGCCGCGGGCGCGGGGACCGTGGCCCGGCCGACGTGCCCGGCGCGTGCGCGATGTCGAACGTGACATCCCATTGCACGAAGCCGGGCGCCCCTTCCAGCTGCACCCACTCGAGGAACTGCGGGTCGGTCAGTGAGTAGACGAACTCGTCGTCGTCGGCCGGGTAGCGGCTGGCGGTTGCCGAGCCCGGATCCTGGTGGAACGCGAAGCCGATACGCACGTTCGCGATCGGTTCGGTCCCGCTGTCTGCGAGCGGGCCGAGGCCTTCGCTGCCGCCCGTCTCGATGCGGAAGAACTTGCGCACGATGCGCACGCGTTCGACGCCGGCCGGCAGCACGTCGTCGGTCGCGACGAACAGCACGTCGCTGCCGTGCCCCAGGACCGGCAGGCTCGCGCGCACCTGATCGGCCGCATCGAGCAACTGGGCCTCGTGCTGGCGATAGCGATCCGTGACCTGGCCGAGCGCGGGTGCCGCGAGTTCGATGCGATACGCGGGTTGCCCGCCATGACTCACACCCGCCTCGAGTCTAGCGATCGGCGTCGCAGCGACGGCTTCGGCCGGCACGATGATCGCCGAGTTGCCGGAGATCGTCGGTTGCACGAAGCCGTCGTTCTGCGTGCCCGCGAACTCGAACACGGGTCCGACCACGTTCCCGCCCGCGGTGACGAGCCCGCGCGGCAGACCGTCGGCCTGCGCGAGCGGACGGCGCTTGCTCGCGCCGGTGTCGAGCCATCGCGATCGCACGCGCGACCTCGGGCCGAACGGCACGGGCAGGAGCTGCGGCGCCGGTCGGATGTCGCCGAGCTGGTCGCCGATCGCGACCGGATCGCCGTCATCGTCGAAGAACGCGCCGGCCCCGTCAGGGAACCCGCGCCATGCGAGCGCCGCCTGCTTGGCCGCGCCCGCGAGCGGCAGGCCGCTCCGCATCAGCACGATGTTGTCGTCGAGCACCGTGTTGGTGCCGTCCTGGTTCGTGGAACCGACGGGCGCCATGAGCTGAACGATTCCGAGACCGCCGAAGCCGCCGAGCGGGTTGAGGTCGTACTGCTCGCCCGTGTAGGTCGGCAGCCCCTGCGCTGGGTACTTGCTCTCGATGAGCCACGCGCTGCCGGTGCCCGCATACCCGCCGGTCGTGCAGACGCCGCCGTCCGCCGAGACGCAGAAGTCGTAGTCCCGCTCCGCGTAGTTCCAGCGGTTGTTGCCGCCGTGCGTGTGCAGCACGATGCGCTCGTTGGACATCAGGATGACCATGCCGCCAGCGCCGGCGCCGCCACCGCCGCCACGGTTGCACGAGCCGGCCCACGCGCCACCGCCGCCGTGACCACCATCCGCGACGATGCGACCCGTCGTGCTCACCTCGATCTCGCCGAGCGCGCGCACGATGAGCGCACCGCCGCCGCCGCCACCACCGCCGCCGCTCGAGTCGGCGATCCACGACGGGTCGTTCGCGCACGCCAGGTTCTGCGAATGGTCACCGCCACCGCCACCACCGCCGCCGCCGACCGGCACCGCGAGCTCGCCGGTGATGCGCACGTTGCGGTTGAGATCGACCGCGGCGCCGAAGAAGTCGTTGTCGGAACGCGAATCGACGAACACGACGGCACCGGCATCGCCGCCGAACAACGTCGCCGAACGTGCCGGCACCGGGTTGCTGTTGGAGTTGCTGCACCCCATGCCGCCATCGCCGTCGAGCTGGCGGTAACCGGTGCCGGGCAACGGCGCCGCGTAGAACGGGTCGCCCTGCGTCGCGAGGCTGCCGCCGCCGCCGCCGGAACCACCACCGTCGTTCTGCATGCAGCCCGCGAGACACGACAGGAGACCGCCCTGACCGCCTCGACCCGGCACCTGCATCGGCCCCCGCCCGGCCGAACCCGTGGGGCTCCGGGCACCGGAGTTCGGGGAACCGTCGCCGCCGTTGCCGCCGCCGCAGACGCCGATGCCGCCCGCCTTCGCGAACGTCGCCGAGTTGAGCGAGCTCACGCGTTCACCGTCGCCGCCGCGCACGGACAGCGTGCCGTCGACGCGCATGTCACCGGTGCACAGCCAGACCATCGGGTTGGGCCCGCGCCCCTGCACGGTGACCCCCTGCGGGATCGTCACGTCGTGGAAGCGGAAGACGCCGCCCGACACGTTGATCGGCGGCCCGGTCACCGGCACGACCTGCGTGAAGGACGTGTCGAGGACGACCTCGATCGCCGTCGGCCGGTAATCCTGCGTCGTCTGCAGACCGCCGAAGTCGAACGCCGCGCGCACGAAGCCCTGCCCGACTTCCGCCATCGGTTCGGGGAACGCCGCGGCGAGGTCGATCAGGTCCGTCGAATCGAAGGTCTCGACGATGCCGTTCCACTGCTGGTCGTAGGCCGCAACCGTGTCGAACGAACCGAACACGCGGCCGAACGCCGGCTCGCCGACGTTGGATTCACCGGCGATGTCCTCGACGGTCGCCTCGACGATGACGCGCACGGTCGCGTTGTTGGGCAGGACACCGATCGGCCGCAGCACCAGGGTCGCGCCCGTCGAGTCGTTCCGTTCGAGGTCGACCTGCGCGGGGATCCACGTCGCATCGCCGAACTCCGGATCGTCGTACTCGAGCCATACCCGACCGCGTTCGCTCAGGCGCCGCGTCGCCGGGTCCGGATCGAACGCGACCGGGAGGTTGGTCGAGCTCGGGTTGAGCGCCTGATCGAACGTGAGCCGCAGTTCGACCGGTCGCGCGCCGAAGAGATTGAGCGGCACTTCACGCAGCGAGGTCGCGCCGGTGATCGTGAGCCGCGGCGCGATGCCGCGCGGCCCGCCGGGCAGCGGATTGCGGAACAGCTGCGCCGCGGACGAGCCCTCAACCGCCGCGAACCGGAAGCTCGCGAGCGCCGCGAGCGGCCGCCCAACGGTCGATTGCACGCCTGTGCCGTTGTGCCGCGCGCCGCCGACGAGTTGAACGAGGTACTCGCGGCCCGGTTTGAAGCCGCCGTCGTCGTACGTTCCCGTTCGCGGCAACCGCGGTTCGAACTCGAGGCGACGACCGATCGCCGTGTCCCCAGGACGCACCGCGAGCCGGAACGTGCCGGACACCGTCTCGCCCGTCGGGTCGCCGAGCGGATCGAGCGCCTGGAACGCGACCGAGTTGAAGCTCACCGTCTGCAGGTCGACGGCATGCGAGAAGTCGAACGCGATCACGTCGTTGAGGAACACCTGTCCGCCGTTCTGCGGGTGCACGCCCTGCACGACGAACTCGCCGGTCGAGTCGATCGGCAGCGGCGACTCGTCGCCGCTCGAACAACCCGAGATCGACAGCACGACCCCGAGCAGGACAGAGGGCAAAGCAGCGGGCAGGGCACTGGTCGCAAGCCGATGAGCCCGCAAAGGGTCAGAGTGCAGGGAGTACGGACCGGTGGCGCCAGCAGCGCCGACGTGCGCTTCGTTCGTCATGGGGACAGGCCGAATCTTGGTTTCGAGAGTTGCCTGTGCGGATCTAGCGGGCGCCTTCGCACGTGGTAACACGAGGAGCGAACCCGAACCAACGACGGGCGATCCCGCACCCCCGTCGCGCTACTGGCTGTCGTACATCGCCAGCATCTCGGCGAGTTCGTCGAAGCGCGCGCAGGCGGCCTCGGGCTCGCCTGCCCGCCAGAGCGCCATCCCCAGGTTGTTGAGAACCATCGGCTGGGTCGCGTCGAGGGCCACGGATCGCCGAAGCGCGGCGAGCGCCCGGTCGTAATCGCCGCGCATGCCGTGCACCATGCCGATCGCGGCATGGGCGCGGGCATCGTCCGGGTCCCGCGCGACCGCGCGGTCGAGATGCGCCATGGCCTCGTCGAACTCGCCCAGTCGCGCCAGCGTCTCGCCGAGGTTGCGCTCGGCGTTGTTGTTGTCGGGGTCGAGCCGCACGGCCTCGCGGTGATGGCGCAACGCCAAAGCCAACTGGCCCTGATCGCGCCGGCAGACGCCGAGGTCGTCATGGGCCCGGGCATGCGAAGGCTCGAGCTGCAGCGCCCGGCTCAGGTGCTCGATCGCCTCCTCATAGCGGCCCTGCCAGCACAACGTGTTGCCGAGATCCGCGTGGGCGTCCGCGTAGTCGGGCGCGATCCGCAAGGCCGCGCGATGGCCGGCCTCGGCTTCGACGAGCCGGCCTGCCCGGCGCAGTTCGACCGCCAGTCGGTTCTGTTCTTCGGCGGACTCCCGCGAGCTGCAGCCCAGGAACGCGCCGCAGAACAGCAGCGCCAGGGCGCGGCCAGGACTGGCAGACGTGGCGGCCATTCGGCGAACTCCTCGGCGCGTTCCTCGACCCGCTCTTGGGCGGGGGAAATTTCGGTGGCTCAAAACTGATTCTGCTTGGCGGGCCGCCGATCGCCCGGCCCGACCACGCGAACCCGCGTTCCGCGACCGCGCCCTTTCCGGCGGCGGCCCCGAATCCTACCGTATTCCGCCCGATGACGACCGCCTTCGACCCTGCTCAGCTTCGCGACGCCGCTCAGAAGGCGGTGGCCGGCGGCGAGCTGTCGCCGACCGAAGCCATGCTGCTCTACCGCGGCCTCGATCAGCCCTCGCTCGGGCTGCTCGCGGACACGGTTCGGCTGCGGCTCAACCCGCCCGGCGAGGACGGCAAGGTGCGCGTCACCTACATCGTCGACCGCAACCTCAACCCGACCAACGTCTGCGTCACGGACTGCGGGTTCTGCGCGTTCTATCGTTCGCCGGGCGACCCCGAGGCTTACATCCTGCCGCGCGAGGTCATCTATCAGAAGGTCGACGACTTGATCAGCCAGGGCGGCATCCAGCTGCTGCTGCAGGGTGGGCATCACCCCAAGCTCACTACCGGGTGGTATGCGGAGCTCTTCACGGATCTGAAGAAGCGCTACCCGCAGATCTGGATCCACGGCATGAGCCCGCCGGAGATCACGCACCTGAGCAAGATCGAGAAGCGGCCGGTGCAGGAGATCCTGACGGACCTGAAGGCGGCCGGGCTCGATTCGATCCCGGGCGGCGGCGCGGAGATCCTCGTCGAACGCGTGCGGCAGATCATCGCGCCGAAGAAGGCGACGACCGATGAATGGCTCGAGGTCTACCGGCAGTGGAGCGCGCTCGGCGGGCGCGGCACGGCGACGATGATGTTCGGCCACGTCGAGACCGACGAGGAGCGCATCGAGCACATGCTGCGCATCCGCGAGCTGCAGCAGGAGACGGGCGGCGTGTTCACCGCGTTCATCCCGTGGACGTTCCAGCCGGAGAACACGGCGATGGGCGACCGACTGCTGAGCGATCGCGGGGGCCTCAAGGCGACGGTCGCCGAGTACCTGCGCACGCTGAGTCTCTCGCGGCTCTTCTTGCAGAACGTGCAGCACATCCAGTCGAGCTTCGTCACGCAGGGCATGAAGACGTGCCAGGTCGGGCTGTCGATGGGCGCCGACGACTTCGGCTCCGCGATGCTCGAGGAGAACGTCGTGAGCTCGGCCGGCTGCACGCACCCGGCATCGATTCCGGAGATCGAACGCCACATCAAGGACGCGGGGTTCGTGCCGCAGCGACGCAACATGCTCTACGAGCCCGTCGCCACGCCGGAGACCGACAAGTTCGGCAAGCCGAAGGGTCAGAAGAAGAAGGTCGTCTCACAGGTCGAGGCTCAGGCCAACGGCTGAGCCTGGCCCGACTACGCTGAAACCTCACACGCGGAACTCATGAAGCACGCCTCCTACGCGCATCTCGACGACACCGTCGCCACCAGGCTGATCGACCAGGCCGGCCTCGGCGACATCGACAGCAAGGTCCGCGCCGGCGAGCGGCTGTCGTTCGAGGATGGCGTGCGTCTCTACCAGACCCCGCACCTCGCTGCGCTCGGGCTCATGGCGCACCGCGTGCGTCGCGAACGCCACGGCAACAAGACCTACTTCAACATCAACCAGCACGTCAACTACACCAACATCTGCGTGTACTCGTGCAAGTTCTGCGCGTTCGCGGCCAAGGAGGGCGAGGAGCGCGGCTACCTCATGACGCCCGAGATCGTCGAGCAGAAGGTCAAGGAGCAGCTGCACCGGCCGGTCACCGAGGTGCACATGGTCGCGGGCATCCACCCGACGATGCCCTACGAGTACTACCTCGACGTCGTGCGGGCGGCGAAGCGCGCGCGTCCGGACATCCACGTCAAGGCGTTCACGATGGTCGAGATCGACCACATGCTGAAGATCTCGGGGAAGAGCGAGGACGAGGTGTTCGCCGATCTGCGCGAGGCCGGTCTCGGCAGCTGTCCCGGCGGCGGCGCGGAGGTGCTCACCGACCGCGTGCACCGCGCCGTGTTCCGCGAGAAGCAGAGCCCCGACGGCTGGATCGACACGGCGCGCAAGGTGCAGAAGGCCGGCTTCAAGATGAACGCGACGATGCTCTACGGCCACATCGAGAAGGTCGAGGAGCGCGTCACGCACCTGATCCGGCTGCGCGAGCTGCAAGACGAGTGCGGCAACTTCATGGCCTACATCCCGCTCGCGTTCTGGCCCTACCACACGGACCTCGCCAACTACGGCCACGTCACGACCGGTCACCTCGATCAGCGCTCGATCGCGGTCGGGCGCCTGATGCTCGACAACTTCCCCCACATCAAGGCGTACTGGATCATGCTGACCCAGGAGTCGGCCCAGACCGCGCTGAGCTTCGGGGCGAACGACATCGACGGCACGGTGACCGAGGAGAAGATCACGCACGATGCGGGCACGACCGAACCCGAGGTCCTGCACGTGGACCAGATCGGCCACCTGATCCGCGAGGCCGGCTTCGCTCCGGTGCAGCGCTCGACGGTCTACGAAGAGCTCGAAGCGACCGCGCACTCGTAACCCGCGGCGGTAAGTGGAGTCAGGGCGAGCCGCATGCGCGCGGCTCACGTTTTTTGCCGATCCAGGGAAATCCCCTGTACAGAAATCGGCGTGTCGAGCCGATGCCGGCAGCGTTCCCAGGAACCGTGAGGACCATGCCATGGCAGAAAGACACTCCACCGCTCGTAGCTCTCTTCTTCTCACCACCACCGCGCTGACGCTCGCTGCCTGTGGCGGCGGCGGTTCTTCCGGCTCGGTGAGCGGCCTCAGCGGCCCACAACAGGTCGCGATCGTCGACTCCGACAACACCGGCACCACGACGCTCAAGCTGCCGAAGGGCGTGCGCGCCATCGCCGGCAGCGACTACGAGACCGACCCGACGCGCATGTGGGTCCGTGACGACTCCATGGAGACGCTCGACACGGTCAACATGATCCTCAACTCGCTGAGCCAGACGAAGTACGCGGATCAGACCAACGCCGGCGCTTATCGCGCGCTCGTCGAGAACAAGGAACGCGGCAGCGGCGGCGGCGAACGCGGCAACGAGGGCACCGAGTACGAGGAGTGGGTCGTCGAGTCGACCCGCGCCAACAACTCCGCGCCGCAGGTCGTCAAGTTCTGGGTGCACCAGAAGGAGGCGATGGGCCAGAACGTCGAGGCCTACATCTACGGCCTGCTCACCGTCCGCACGGAGCCGACCGACAGCCAGCCGCTCGGCGACTTCACGCTCAACTTCAAGTCGATCCGGACGACGCTGCCGTCGACGAGCACCGACACGATGTTCCAGGGCTACCTGCGCACCGTCCCGCGCACGGACAGCCAGACCGAGCTCGAGTTCTACATGTGGAACGGCGACGTGGACGGCACCGTGCCGAGCGGCGAGTTCCACACGCGCGAACGCGTGCACGTGATCGGCGATCCGTCGGCCGACACCGGTCGGGCTTACTCGGAGTACAAGTACGTCGCGAACGGCGTACCGAACGTGGGCTCGTTCACCGATCAGGGCGAGTACCAGATGCAGTTCAACGCCGACTACGTCGCGCTGCGCGATGTGACCAACAGCAACGCGCTCGACGTCAAGGACCGCAATAACTTCACGACGTACGTCTTCAACTACGGGGTGTACGACGCGACGACCGAGACGCGCGTGGCGCAGCTCTCGGGCTTCCCGATCGAGGACACGAACGGCAACTACGGCTTCGCCGGCTTCCACGGCATCTGGTTCCCGGAGGGCATCACCGTGTCCGATGGCATGCCGGTCCTGCGCCGCAGCTTCAGCAACAACACCACGACGCCGTACACCGTCGTCGTCGTCCCCGGCAGGCTCGAGAAGCGCACGCGCACCGCGCTCACTCTCGGTGACATCATCGACGAGCAGTTCGAGCTGTTCGACCCCAACGCCGGCACCGAGATCCGCGTCGCGTGGACGGGCCAGCAGTTCGTGCGCACGGCCACGCGTTCGGGCGGCAGCTGGACGGCCGAAAGCTCGCCCGTGAACATCGAGAGCTCCTACACGCAGGGCCAGTGGGTCAACATGTGGAACAACGCCCGCGGCAACGTCGAGTTCGTCTGGCCGGCGACGATCGGCAACACGACCCCGGCAGGCGTGTGGAAGTCGACGACCGTGACGTCGAACTCGCCCGAGCTCGCGGGCGGCGATCTCACGCTCAACGGCTACTTCCACATGCTCAAGGCCGACATCACGAGCAACCAGGCCAACTTCGCGAGCGCCGAGACGCCGTATCTGCCCGACGCGACGAGCGTGTCGTCCGGCAACCAGACCTACGTGTTCAACAAGACGACGCTGATGCTGACGCTCGGCGGCAACGACGTGAACTTCCAGAACGGTGTGACGGTCACGCAGGGCCCGGGCATGTTCGGCCTCAACTGCGGCCCGCTGTTCCCGACCGCCCTGACCTCGCTCGGCGAAGCCGGCAACCAGGACACGACGTATGACTGGACGATCGGCACCAACGCGTGGAACCAGCTGCGAACGCTCAAGGACAGTAACGACACGATCGTGAGCTTCGATCCGCCCACGACGTTCAACTACACGCACGACGAAGCGACGTCGGCGTTCCACAACCGGTCGTTCGTGCTCGAATGGGACGGCGCCCATCTCGGCGGCATCCCCTACACCGAGAACACGAGCGACAGCCGGTGGTATCCGGGCTTCAACATCCCGTCGGGCACGCAGCTGACGTCCGGTCAGTCCACCTACCTCGTGAAGCAGCTCGAGGGCGAGCAGATCATGAACTCGGTGGGCAGCCCGTCGACGGTCTACACCGCGCAGGGCTTCAACCTCGACGATCCGATCAGCGCCCCGACCTCGACGCCGTGGGAAGACCCGGCGATCGGCGAACGCCCGACGATCACGGCGGCGCCGCTCTACGTCGGCGGCGTGGCGCAGTCGGACGGCTAGCGCCGGAGTTCGCGCAGCAGCCGCTGCGCGTCGTAGACCTTCCGCAGGGCCTCGACGATGCCCTGCGGATGCACGCAGACGCTGCGCTCGACGCGCTCGCCGTAGAGGAACTCATTGGCGAGCGATTCGATATTGCCGTCGAAGAGCAGCCCGACGAGGCGGCCCTTGCGGTCGATCACGGGGCTGCCCGAGTTGCCGCCGGTCGAGTCGACCGTGCACACGAAGTCGACGGCCGCGTGCATGTCGATGCGATCACGCGCTCGCAGCCACGCATCCGGCAGATCGAACGGGTGGTGCCCATCGAACTCCGCGTTGCGCGCGAACATGCCGTGGAAGACGGTGCGCCACGGCGCCAGCGTGCCGTTGTAGGGATAGCCGAGCACGCGGCCGTCGCTGATCCGCAGCGTGAACGTCGCGTCGGGTGACACGTCGTTGCCGTAGACCTCGAACAGCAGGTTGGCCAGGCGCGCCCCGAGCTCGTTCTCGGCCGCCGTGATCGCGTCGCCCGCGCGCCGGTGCTCGCGCATGAGCGGCCGCAGCACCCGGGCGATCACCATGGCCGGATCCTGGCTTCGCCGGATCGCCGCCGCCCCGCGACCCAGGAGGGCCTCGAGGTGGTCGTCGTTGCCGAGCCGACTCGATTCGACGAGCCGCTCGGTCGCGGCCTCGGCGTCGCCGTCGCCGTCGCCGTCGCCGTCGCCGAGCACGGCCGCGAGCACGGGATCGTCCTCGGGCAACCAATCGCGCGCGCGCCGCCAGTGGTCGGCGAAGAACGCCTCCTGCACGGGGTCGCGCCGCACTTCGATGTCGCGCGCCTCTCGCGCCGCCCGTTCGTCGCCCGTGATCCCGTACTCGAGCACGGCCAGCGCGCGCAGCAGCAGCGGCAGCCCGCCGGGCTGGTGGAAGCTGCGCGGACCCTCGAGCGCCTTCTTCCGCTCCATGAGCTCGGCGAGCTCGCGCCAGATCTGCAGCACCCCGCCCGGCCCGGCTGCGCCCCCGCCAGCGGCAGTGAGATGCCGCGCCGCACGATCCTGGAACGCGCGCTCGGCCTCCTCCTTGCGCAGCATGAACGCCGGATCGAGCAACGCGCCGTGCTCGCCGCGGTAGAGCTTCTGCGCGTTCTCGAGCCCGAGAACCATCGTCCGCAGCTCCTTCTCGCGCTCCGGGCCCTCCGTGGAGAACTCGCGCAGGATCGCGATGCGGTTGTCGATGAGCTCCCGCACGCGCGGGTAGCGCGCGTCGCGCTGATACTCGAGCTGGGCCTTGGTCAGCAGACGCTGGGTGCCGCCGGGATTGCCCGTGAGGAACACGAGGTCGCCCTGCGACGGCCCGTCGCTCCACGGCAGATGGAAGTCCGCGGTGTCGGCCGGCTCGCCGTCGACGTAAGCGCGACAGAACGCGAAGTCGACGGAGTAGCGCGGGTAGACGAAGTTGTCGGGGTCGCCGCCGAAGTGCGCCGCCTGCAGGTGCGGCGCCATCACGAGCCGCACGTCGTCGAAGACGCGATACTCGTAGAGCTGCCAGACGCCGCCCTGGAACAGCTTGACGAGCTGCGGAACCAGCTCCGGGCGCTCGGCGCGGGCGGCACGCAGCAGTCGATCGCCGTTCTCGTCGAGCAACCTGGCGACCTCGTCGGGGCCCACCCCGTCCTTCACCCCTTCGCGCATCGACGCCGTGACATCGGTCATGCGTACGAGCTGCTGCACCGTCAGGCCCGGGATCCGCACCTCGTCGTCGAGATCACGCGCCACGAACCCGTCGCGCACCCAGTCCTGGTCGCCCTGCACCTGCGCGATGCCGCCGCGCGCGCAGTGGTGGTTCGTCAGGATCAGCCCCCGCGGCGACACGAACGACGCCGAGCAGCCGCGGCCGAACCGCAACGACGCGAGCCGCACGCGGTTCCACCAGGCGGCGTCCGGCTCGAAGCCGTACTCCCGTTCGAGGTAGGCCAGCGGTGGCCGCTCGAACGTCCACATCTTGCCGAGGCCGAGCTCGTCCTGAGCCAGCCCACGCGGCGCGAGGAGGGCGGCCGCGAGGGCCGCCGTGGCGAACGAGAGTCGGACCGGCGCGATCATGCTGCGAATCTACGCAGCATACGCCGGATCCGTTGGCGCCAATTCGCCGGCCCGCGGCGGCGACCGCCGATCAGCGGTCGCCGTCAGTCTCTTCGTCGCCCTCGCCATCGCCATCGAGAGTACCGTTCTCGGCCTGAAAGGCTTCATTGGCCTGCTCGTTGCTCAGCCAGACCGGATCCGGGTTGTCGGGGTCGATCTCGACCTCGAGCTCGCGGGTCATGGTCTCGCCGTCGACCGCGAGGCGCAGCGTGTAGGTGCCGGGGCCGACCCGCGGGCCGCCACGACGCATGTACCACTCCCGCGCCCGCTCGCTCGCGCCGTCCGGGATCTGCGCCGGGCCGCGCAGGTTCCAGCTCACCGCGTGCAGGCCGGCGTCGGTCGGACACTCCATCGTGCGCACCGCCTTGCCGCTGCTGTCGAGCACCTCGATCTTGGCCGAACGCGCCTTCTTCTTGAGGTGGTAGACGAGCCGCGCGCCGCTGCCCGGGTTCTCACCGACGAAACGCCGGTTGGTGCCGCCCGTCGACAGGTCCGACTTCCAGATGATCGCCGACACGGGCTCGTAGAAGTGCATGTCCTTCTCGAGCACCTCCTTCGTCATCTGGCGGATCTCGTTGACGCTCGTGATCCACAGGCTGCGACCGTGCGTGCCCGCGACCATCTCGCCGGACGGCACGTTGACGGCGAACGCGTGCACCGAAACCGTCGGCAGGTCGCCGTTCATCCGCGTCCAGTTCTTGCCGCGGTCGAGCGACACGAACGCGGAGAACTCGGTGCCGAGGTAGAGCACGTCCTCGTTCACCGGGTCCTCGCAGATCGTGCGCGTCGAACCCGCGAACTCCGGCAGCGACGCCGTCAGCGACTCCCAGTTGAGGCCGCCGTCGTCGGTGCGGAACACGTAGGCCGCGTCGTCATCGCTGCGGTGGCCGTCGAGGGTCACGTAGGCGCGCTTGCTGTCGAAGCGGCTCGCGACGATCTCGCTCACCCAACGCGGGCCGGGCACGAGCTCGTTGATCGGCTGGGCGGAGAACGCCGTGTCCTCGGCGGCCGCGGGGCCACCCTCGGTCGACGACTCGGCCGCGGCTTCCTCGGTCGGATCGCCCGCGCCCGTGGCGAAACAGTCGATCCACTCATCGCCGCCGTCGTGGGTCACCCACAGCGCCCCGTCGTCGGTGCCGACGTAGACGATGCCGGCGTCGCGCGGCGACTCGGCCAGCGCCGTCGCCGAACCCCGGTCCGTGTTGGTGATGTCCGGCGAGATCACCTGCATGTTCGCGCCGCGGTTGAGCGACTTCATGACCTTGTTGCCGGCCGTGTAGACGATCTTGCTGTTGTGGTCGGACAGGATGTACGGCGTCTCCCAGTTGAAGCGGATGCGCTCCCGGTTGCCGCCGCGACCGCGCGAACGCAGGCTGCCGCGCGCGCTCGTCTCGAGGTTGCGCCAGCCGGGCGGACCGTTCTGGCTCTGGCTGTAGACGACGTTCTTGTCGTCCGGATCGACGAGGCAGCGGAACCCGTCACCACCGCCGACCCGCACCCAGTCGTGGTTGCGCGCGCCGGTGCCCGCGGTGCGGCTCGGGCCGCCCCAGCTGCCGTTGTCCTGCAGACCACCGTAGACGCGGTAGTTGCGGTCGCTGCTCACGCCGACGTGGTAGAACTGCCCGATCGCGACGTGGTTGAGATGATCCCAGTTCTTGCCCGCATCGTAGGTGACGTACACGCCGCCGTCGCAGCCGTGGATGATGTGATCACCGTTGTTCGGGTCGATCCACTCCGCGTGGTGATCGACGTGCATGCCGCGACCGGCACCGCGGTCGAACGACTTGCCGCCGTCCGTCGAACGGTAGAGTGACGTGCCGAGCACCATGACGTTGTCGCTGTTGCTCGGGTCGATGCGGATCTGGCTGTAGTACATCGGCCGCGGGTTGAGCGTGTTGATGCGCTTCCACGTCTCGCCGCCGTCGGTCGACTTGTAGATGCCGCCGTACTCGTGGCCGTTCTTGCCCTGCAGGTCCTGCATGTCGGCCGCCTGACCGCCGAGCGTGCCCGTGAACGGCGACCGCGTGCCCTCCGGGTACTTGCCGAACTTGACGACGATCTCGTGGTCCTTGCGGTCGCGCACGACCGTGAACTTCACCGAGTCGCCGGCCTTGTGCTGGCGGCACTCGCGCTCGAACTCGCTCTGCGTGTTCACGCGCTCACCGCCGATGGCGAGGACGATGTCGCCCTGCTTCAGGCCGGCCTTCTTCGCGGGCGTGGGCTCGGGCTTCTTCTCCTCGCTGCTGCCCTCTTCGTCGCCACCGCGCCCGCGGCCGCCGCGGTCACCGCGGCTGCCGCCGCGACGCCGCTGCGGCTCGACGCGCGTGATGCGCACGCCGGCATCGGCCGACTCGACGGCCGCACCGTGATACGGCGCGTCCTCGGGCTGCTTCGCGATCATCTCGCTCTCGACGATCGCCATGACGACGTTCGGGTCCTTGCGGTAGTAGTCGATGCCGACGCGGCCGAAGTCACAGGTCGGCAGACCGTCGGTCAGCTTCTTCCACGTCGCGCCGCCGTCCGTCGTCTTCCACATGCCGCTGCCCGGGCCGTACTTCTTCGCCGGGTCGTTGGTGTCGAAGCCGTCGCGCTCGCGCTCGTAGGTCGCGACGAGCAGCGTGTCCGGGTCCTCCGGATGCATGTCGATGTCGATCACGCCGGTCTTGTCGTCGACGAAGAGCATCCGCGTCCAGCTCTTGCCGCCGTCCGTCGTCTTGTAGAGACCGCGCTGCTCGTTCGGGCCGTAGAGGCGGCCGAGTGCGCCGACGTAGACGACATCGGGGTTCTCCGGATGGATCGCGATGCGACCGATCTGGAACGACTCGTCGAGCCCCATGTGCGACCACGTCTTGCCGGAGTCGGTCGACTTGTAGACGCCGTTGCCGTAGGAGACCGAGTTGCGCGGGTTGCCTTCACCCGTGCCGACCCAGACGACGTTCTTGTCGGACTGCGCGACGGCGACGTGGCCGATCGACACGACGGCCTCGCGATCGAATTGATGCTCGAACGTCGTGCCGTTGTTGGTCGTCTTGAGCAGCCCGCCCGAGGCCGTCGCGGCCCACCAGGTGGACGGCTCGGCTTCGTAGACGGCGAGCGCGATGATGCGGCCACCCATCGTCGACGGGCCGATGCTGCGCCAGTCGAGTTGGTCGGCCCAGCTCTCCGGCAGTTGCTGGGCGGTGGCGGAAAGGGCGAACGTGACGGACAACACCGCCGACAAGGCGGTCAGCGAACGGGACATGGGCAATTGCTCTTGGGAGGGTCGAACCTCGGCCGGGCGGCCGAGCGGGCCCCGCAGTCTAGCGGCCCGGGCCCGTTCGCAATCGCTTCGGGGCGCCACCGCTGCGAGTGGCACATTCCTGCGACAATTGCCGATCCAGCGGCGTCAGCGGCCGACGAGACCGATCGCCGGATTGCCGTTCTGCTGCCCCGTCACGGCCGGATGCACGCCGCTCTGCTGCGTCCCGATGGCAGCGAAGACATGGGCCATCGGGTCGGGCCAGAACGCATCCGCGAATCCAGGAGCATTCGCGACGCCGGCAGCCGACGACGAGCCCGGCGAGGTCACCCGTCGCGGTCGCCTCCCGAGCGGTTACTGCCCGACGACGAGCTCCAAGCCGTTGCTGTGCGCGAGCTGCGAGCCGGCAGCCGGATCGAACACGAGCACCTGGAAGTAGAGCCGCACACCGCCCAGGCCGGGCGGGATCGCCAACGCGATGTCGAGTTCGCCCGCGCCGGGCCGCCCGAGCGGCCCCGGCAGCACGTAGCCGATCGAGAACAGCTCGGGGTACGCGTAGAGCGTCAGCCCGGGCACCAGCGTGCTCTGCAGGTTCGACTCCGCACCGGCGACCGCGAGGATCGCGAACGCGCCGCCGACCGCCTGCGCGAGCCGCAGTTCCGGAACGAGGCCGGGTCGAATCGGACCGACCGCGCCGAGCACCGGCCGTCGCCCACCAGCACCCGCCCCCCCGGTGCCGTACTGCCGCCGCCAACCGGCCGCGAAGCCGTCGAACGCGCGGCTCTCGAGTCCGACCTCGACTCCGTCGTCATCACCGTCCTTCGCCGGTGCGAGCACCTCGACCGCGTAGGACGCCGGACCGATGCGGCGCAGGATCGCGGCGCCGTGGCCGCCGGTCGGTCGCGCGAGGAAGTCCCGGTCGCCGTCACCGTCGACATCGGCCATCGCGACCGGCACCCAGCCGGCGAACGGCTGGCCGCCGAACGCGAACGTCACCCCTGCCGACGCGAGCCAGAGACCCT
The DNA here is from genome assembly GCA_965228735.1 of Planctomycetota bacterium. Lineage (GTDB taxonomy): Bacteria > Planctomycetota > UBA1135 > UBA1135 > UBA2386 > JAGQRA01. Next base: position 5,153,946 of record OZ245838.1, on the reverse strand, counting down.
CGTCGTTGACGAGATCGACGTCGCCGTCGCCGTCGACATCGTCGGCGAGCACCGGCCCCGTGATCTGCAGCCCCGGCGCCGCTGCGGGCCCCAGATCGACGAATCCGCCATCACCGTCGTCCTCGAGCCGCCGCATCTCGCGGAAGACGAACGGCCCGAACAGCGGCGGCGGATCGAACAGCGGTGCGATGGTGTCCATCAGACCGTTGCCGTCCAGGTCGGCGTAGCCGATCTCGCCGAGATAGCGCTGGGGGGCCACATCCGGCACGTTCCAGGTCGTCTCGGTGAGCGCGCCCGTGCCGTCGTTGATCCAAACCGAGCCGAGGAAACCGGGCGCATCGAGGTCGCCGTCGCCGTCCCAGTCGATCGGTCGCCGCGCCCCCGAACGGCGAGGCAGCGGATCCTCGAGCGTGCCGTCGCCGCAGAACGCCGCGATGTCGTCGAGGAAGTCGGCGTGGCCGTCGCCGTTGAGGTCGAAGATGCCGACGCCGCCGACGTAGTCGGCCTGCCCGAAGATCACGTGGTCCCAGCTGCGCGAGAACACGCCCGTGCCGTCGTTGCTGAACAGCGAGGTGTAGTGTCGACCCGGGAATCCGGACGAATGGCCCTGGCGCAGGCACAGATCCTGATCGCCGTCGCCGTCCCAGTCGCCCGCGAACAGGCTCGAGAACGCCGTCCCCGACAGCGTCTGCGTCGGGCCCGCGGCCCACGCCCCGCCGCCGAGATTGCGCAGCGAACCGAGCGTCAACGTCACGTTCGCGATCAGGTTGCCGAAGACGAGGTCCTCGTCGCCATCGCCGTCGATGTCGCAGGGCAGCAGCGCGATCCCGTAGGCGTTGGAACTCGACATGGTCACGAAGGGCGCGCTCGTCTGCCCCGCCACTGTTTCTGCCATGACGACGTCGCCGCCGATCAGGTCGTCGACGAACACGATGTCGTCGTCGCCGTCCCCGTCGTGATCGAGCGTGGTGATCGCGTTCACGAACGCCGCGCTGACCCACTGCCCGAGCGCATAGGAGCGCGTCGGCTCACCGTGCATCCAAAGCAGGCGGTATTGCAGCGAAGGCGGATCGAGATAGGCCAGCGCGACGTCCGGCAGGGAATCGCCGTTGGCGTCGCCGATCGCGAGCCCGACGACCGCCCCCGACACGGGCACGATGGTCGGCGGCGAGAACGTCGCGCCGCCCGCGCCGTGCAGCACGACCAGGCCCGTGCCGACGCCACTGACCCCGACCACCAGGTCCGCAATGCCGTCGCCGTCGATGTCCGCGAGCTCGATGTCCTGGACCGTGCTCGGCAGCGAATACGTCGCGCCCTCGGTGAATCGGCAGCTGCCGTCATTCGTCACGACCGTGAGGGACGCGCCGGACACGCGCACCGCATCGATGTCGCCGTCGCCGTCGATATCCCCGGCCACCCGCAGCGACCCGGGCGAGCCGTCGAGCATGACCGGAGCCTTGAGCCAGTCCTGCGCCGGCGTTGCTGCAACCACGGTCGACAGAACGAGCGGAACGAACGCGCGGCGCGCGAGCACGGAGAGCGGTGTCGGGGTCATGGCGAAGCGGTTCCATGGGGTCCGCGCCGACGGGGACAGGCCGGCCCGGCACTCGCATTGCCGCCACTGGGCGCTCGCGTGTCACGAATCGCGAGAATCCTCGACGATTCCCGCCGGGCCGTGAGCGCTGGCACACCGACGGCGCTGCCGTCGCCCTTCCGACTACCGAACCCGCACGGCCTCGAACGACTCCATCGCCGGCGGCAGGCACATCTGTTCGTCGCAGACCTGGTAGCTCAGGTTGCACGTGATCTTGCCGCCGAGCGGCACGAGGCCGACGAGCTCGCAGCGAAACTCGATCTCGCCTTCGTAGAGCGTGAGCGTCGGGTCCTCGGGCGCCGGGCTCGCGGCGGGCAGCGTCCAATCGCCCGCCCGCTTCACGTGCGCCGGCAGGTCGAGCGCGACGGTCATCGGCACGTATGGCGAACCGTCGGGGACGTCGCGGTAGCCGTGCCAGCCGTCGAGGATCGCGACGCGCAGCACGACCTCCTGCTTGCCGTCCTGTTTCGTGCGCACCGTCGCCGCGCCGACGACGGGGTCGGCGCCAGTCGGTTCGAGCTTCGTCGGCGCGGACGCAGCATCGCCGCGGTCGGCCAGGACGATCTTGCGCGCCGCGCTCGCCCGCACCTGTCGCGACGGCTTCGCCGATCGCGGCGCCGTCGTATCGACGAGCCACTTGTAGCCGCCGACCTCGGTGAAGAAGAGCCGCTCGCGATTCGCACCGAGCCACGCAGCCCACTCACCCGCCGTCTCGAACCGTTCGTCGGTGTAGCGCTCGAGCAGCTTGCGCGCGAGGTCGGCGCGTTCGCCGCTCTGCAGCGCCGCGACCGCGCGGTCGAGCAGGGCGATGTCCGCGTTGCCGACGCCGAAGTCACGCAGTTCTTCGTCGACGCCGAGCTGGTAGCGGCCCACGTTGTGCATGAACGGCAACCGCTCCGCGAAGTAGCGTCGGATCGCGGCCTCGTCGTCCTGGATCTCGGACCACGCCTCGTCGTCGACGTAGCGCTTCACGGGGGCGAAGCGCCCGGGCTTCCCGGGCACCCGACTCTGCAGGACGCGCTTCTCCGTGTCGGAGACGTCCTCGCCGCGATCGAGCCGCGCCTGGATGTCGGCGTTGCGTTCCTTGATGCGCTCGACGAAGTAGCGGTGCTGCTCGAGCTCGCGGGCGTAGCCCTTCTCCGAGATCCGTGCGAGCGCGTCCTCGATCCGGTTACGGGTCGACGCGCCGGGCTCGCGCCGCGCGATCGGCGCCTGGCCGTCGAACTTGCTGATGTAGTGGATCGCGTTGACGAACACGAGCTTGGCCTCGGCCGTCATGTAGGTCGGCGACGCGGCGAAACCCCAGTGGAAGAAGTTGCCGTGGCGCCCGAGCGCCACCGCCTTGGGTCGCTTGGTGTTCACCCCGCCCGAGATCCACTCGGTGTCGGGCGAGTCGAGGAAGCCGGAGTCGCTCGACACGACGCCGACGAGCATGTCGTTGCGTTCGAGGTAACCCTCGGTCTGCACCCGCCACATCGGCATCGTCGCGCCCATGTGATACCGCCCGTAGGCCGCCGGCGTCGGCCGATCCTCGATGGTCAGATCGACGGCGTGCGGGGTCTTGAAGATCTCGTGGTCGACGCGCATCCCGTGCGCGTGGGCATCGAGACACATTCAAAGCCAGTCGAACTTGCTGCCGACGGGCTCGCCGATCCACGGCGAGTTCTCCGCGATGAGGATCGCGGGCGAATCGAAGTCGCTCGGCAGGTACTCCGCGGGCCGATACTTCGGTTCGCGCACGACCTCTTTCAACGCCTTCGGTCGGCAGTCGAAGATCGTGACATCGGCGGTCTCGGACATCGCCGGCACGTAGTCCTCGCCGTAGACCACCTCCACGTTCTCGAAGTGGTAGCGCAGCAGCGCCTCGAACGCGGCGGTGCGCTCGCGGTAGAGGCGAAACGTGCGCTCCTTCGCGAGCTGCCGGAACGGCACCTTGGGACTCGCGGGATCGTGGCCGACGAGCAAGACGCGCAGGGTGTCGCGCGGGGTGGTGCTCGCATCAGTGGCCGCACCCTGCGCGAAGGCGCCGGCGAGCGGGACGAACAGGGCCGCGGTGAACACGGCGGAGTGGAGGCGGGTCATCGTTCGGTTCTCGAGGGTCGACGGGTGGAACGGGACGCCGATTCTAACGCGGATCGGCGGTCACCGACGGCCCGCGACGGTCGCTCCCTTCGAGACAGGCCAACGCGCCGCCTCTACGCCAGCGGCAACGGACCAGTGCTGTCCGCAAACGACTCGTCCGTGCGCCCCATCGCGCGCGCGATCGACAGATACAGATTGGCCATCGGCGTGCGGCGCGGGAACGCGGCGTGCCGGCGGCCCTTCGCGGCGCCACCGCCCTCGCCCGCGAGGATGACGGGCAGATCGTCGTGGTTGTGGCGGTTGCCGTCGCCGATACCCGAGCCCCAGACGACGAGCGACTGCGAGAGCAGATCGCCGTCGCCGCTCGTTTCGCTCGCGAGCCGCTGCAGGAACGCCGTGAAACGCTCGAGCTGGAAGCGATCGATGCGCGCGATCTGCTTGCGCTTGTGCGCGTCCTTGCCGTGATGACTCAGGTTGTGATGGCCTTCGGGCACGTCGAGGAATCGATAGCTCAGGTTGCTGCCGGCATTGCCGAGCATGAACGAGCAGACCCGCGTCGAGTCACTCGCGAACGCGAGCGCGATGATCTCGTACATGAGCCCGAGGCGATGTTGATACGTGCGGTCCTCGCTCATGAGCCCGTCGGGCAGGTCGACCTCGGGCTGCTCGTCGTCGAGCTTGCCGAGCCGCACCTCGAACTCGCGAACGGCTTGCAGGTAGGCGTCCAGTTTCGCGCGGTCCTGCCGACCGAGCTCACGCTGCAGCGACTTCGCGTCCGCGAGGACGAGGTCGAGCACGGACCGATCGCGGGCCCGCTGCACGCGCGCCGCGGCCTGCGAGGTCGCGATTGCGGGGTCGCCGAACAGCCGGCCGAACACCGCGCGCGGGTCGGTCTCTTTCGTGACCGGCGTCGTGGGCGTGCGCCAGCTCACGTTCGAGCTGTAGGCGCACGAGTAGCCCGAGTCGCAGCTGCCGGCACTGCGGCCGCGCGACATGCCGAGCTCGAGCGACGGCAGCACGGTCTCGCCGCCGACGTGCTCCGCGATCCACTGATCGACCGACACCCCCGTGTGGATGTCCGCGCCCGCCGTCTTCTTGGGATGCGCACACGTGAGGAACGAGCCGGCTGCGCGCGCGTGATCGCCGGGGCCGTCGCCGTGGGAGAACCCACCGTCGATCGCGAGCCGCGTCAGCACCGTCAGGCGATCCTGCATCGGCCGCAGCGCCGCGAGCGTTTCGTTCAGCTCCGCGCTCGGGCCCTCGCCATCGACCCGCCAACGCGGCATGTCGACGCCGTTGGGCGAGAAGATGAACAGCGCGCGGCGCGGCTGCGCCGGCGTCGGCGACAACGCGGGGCGCATCGCGTCGAGCCAGGGCAACGCCATAGCAGTGGCCGAGCCGCGCAGGAACGTGCGGCGGTCGAGGGCGAGGCGGCGGATCGCTGGCATGCGGGGATTGTCGGCCGAGCACGCGACGTGGACCAGTCCCCTGGGTTGTTTCGATGCCGCACGTCAGGCCGATGCGAACGTGGTGCAATCGGTCCGGGTGCGTTCGGCGATCGACGGCCGGCTCGGCCTACGGGCTCTCCCCGATGTCGAGCAGCACCTTGAGAGTCCCGCGGCGGCCCGCGTGCTCGAACGCCGCGGCCGCCTCGGTCAATGGATAGCGCGCACTGATCAGCGCCTCGACCGCGATCCGCTCGCACGACAGTGCGGACAACGCGGGTTCGAAACGCCCACATCGCGAGCCGATCAGACGAAGCTCGTTGACGACGAGCGGACTCAGATCGATCGGCGCACCGCGCTCCGTCGTCGTCTTGAGCACGATGACGCCCTGCGGCCGCACGAACGGCAGCAACCGCGAGAGGACATCCGGGCTGCCCGACGCCTCCACCGCGACGTCGAACGGGTCGACCTCCTCAGCGGCCTGCCGGGCGCTCGCGTCGTTCTCGAACCAACCCGAAACGAACTGGAACGGCGGCCCGAGCAGCGCAGCCCGCCCGACCCGTCGCGGCGATCGCCCGACGAGCGTGACGTCATGGCCACCGGATGCGAGCGCCGCGGCACAAAGCAAACCGAGCTTCCCGTCGCCGACCACGAGCACTCGCCGATGCGTCGTCCACGCGACGTCCTCGCGAATGTGGAGCGCCGCCGCGAGCGGCTCCGTGAACGTGGCCGCGTCATCCGACACCCCGTCCGGCACGGCGAGCAGGTTTGCGTTCGGCAGCGCGATTCGTTCGGCGAACGCCCCGCCGAGACCCGCGATCCCGAGCACCGTCCGGTCCTTGCAATGCCGGCTGTCCCCGGCGCGGCAGAGCGCGCACCGGCCGCAGCCCGCGTTGATCTCACCGACCACCCGCTTGCCGGCGAACGGGCCGTCGAGCGCGACGCCGACGAACTCGTGCCCCGGCACGCCCGCAAACCCCATGTAGCCCGCGAGCAACGCCTGATCCGTGGCGCAGATGCCCGCCCGCGTGACCGCCACCCGCGACCAGCCTGCCCGGGCCTCGGGCTCGGGCAGATCGTCCCGCAGCGTCAACTTTCCCTGATCGATGTAGAGGCCGCGCATCGTGCGACGTCTGATCCTACTGCCATGACCGCTTCCGCCCCACGCCTCGTCGCGGTCGACTGGCTCCGCGGCCTCGTCATGGTCCTCATGGCGATCGACCACGTGGATCAGGCGACCAACCCGGACCACGCGCAGGGCGACGGCGCGATGTTTCCGGGCGCGGGCGCCGTCGCGTCCGAGCCGGACTTCCTCGTGCGCTGGCTCACGCACCTGTGTGCGCCGACGTTCGTGATGCTCGCGGGGGTGAGCATCGCGCTGTCGTCGCAGAACGCGAAGGCGCGCGGCGCGTCCCATCTCGCGACGGACCGGCATCTGATCGCGCGCGGCGCCCTCATCGCGTTCCTCGACCTCACGCTGCTGTCGCTCTGCTGGCGTTACGCCGAAGACATGGAACCGTGGAGCCTGACGCCCGTGTTCCCGCTCGTGCTCTGGGCGATCGGCGGCAGCATCATGCTCATGCCGCTCTTTCGGCGACTGCCGACCGGTGTCGTTCTCGGCGCCGCGGCGGCGCTCGTGCTGTGGTCGGAGCTCACGCCGCCCGCGGTGTTCGGACAGCAGGGCAGCCTGCTCGAGACGGTCTGCCTGACGGGAGGACTCTGGTGGTGGGAGCTACCACCCGCCGGCCTGCCCACCGTGCTCTGCTTCTATCCGTTGCTCACGTGGCTGCCGGTCATGCTGCTCGGCGTCGTGCTCGGTCGCTTGCTCGCCGCGGATCGACTGACGCCGAAGCGGGTCGCGCTCTTCGGCGTGATCGCGCTCGTCGTCTTCCTCGCGTTGCGCGCCGGCAACGAGTTCGGCAACCAGGACCTGCCGCGCCACTCGTGGGCGCTCGTCGAATGGCTGCACTGCAGCAAGTATCCGCCGAGCCTCACGTTCCTCGGCATGGAGCTCGGCCTCGCGTTCCTCATCCTCGCGCTGCTGCTGAAGTGCGAAACGCTGCTCGCGAAGATCCCGACGGCGAACCCGCTCGGCGTGCTCGGCCGGGTGCCGATGTTCTACTACCTGCTGCACCTGCCGATGATCGCCGTGCTGATGAACCGCGGTGCGCTGCCGGCCCGCGGCGAAGGCTCATGGGGGACGTCGTTGCTCGGGACGCTCTACGTCGTCGCGGCGTGCTGGCCGCTGTGCCTCGGCTACGACTGGTACAAACGCCGCTTCCGGCACGCCTGGACGCGGTATCTGTAGCGGTTGGGTACCTGGTTCACTCGATCTCGGTCGGGCCCGTGCCGATGCGGAGCACGTCGAACCCCGGGGTGACGCCGAACCGCGCTTCGTAGCGTTCGGTCACGCGCGCCTGCACGTCTGCGGCTGCCCCGGCCTGCAGCAACGCGATCGCGCAGCCGCCGAACCCGGCGCCGGTGAGGCGCGCGCCGAACACTGCGCCGTGAGACGTCGCGGCGTCGCAGAGTTCGTCCAGTTCGTCACAACTGACCGCGTAGTCCGTCGCGACCGACAGGTGACTGTCGCTCGTCTGCTGCCCGAGGCACTCGTAGTCGTGCTGGCGCAGCGCGTCGGCGCCGCGGGCCATGCGCTGCATCTCGGTGACGACGTGACGCGCGCGGCGGAACAGCACGTCGCTGAGCACGTTCTCCGCGGCGAGCAGGTCCTCGACGGTGCAGGCCGCGAGGTACGGCAGGTCGCGCACGTGCGTGCGCAGGATCTCGAGCGCGGAGGCGCACTCGGCGACGCGCTCGTTGAACCCCGATTTGGCGAGTTCGCGCGGCTTCTTGCTGTCCATGACGAGCACCTCGCAGGCCTCGCCGTCGAACGGCACGTGCTGATACGTCGGTCCCGCGCAGTGCAGCAGCAGCACGTGGCCAGGCCGGGCCAGCGCCGAGGCGAACTGATCCATGATGCCGCAGCGCACGCCGACGAAGCCGGTCTCGGCCGCGTGCGCGATCGTCGCGAGGTCCTGGCGCGACAGGCCGGTGCCGTGCAGCGCGTCCAGCGCGAGGCCGGTCGCGACTTCGATCGCAGCGGACGAGGACAGCCCCGAGGCCATCGGCAGGTCGCCGGCGAAGACGATGTCCATCCCACCCTGCACGCCGGTCCGCTGCCGGAAGCCCTGCCACACGCCCAGCGGATAGCCCGCCCAACCGTGCGCGGGCGTCCGGTGCCGCCCGAGGTCGTCCTCGTGGACGTCGACGGCCTCGTCCAAATCGAGGCTCCGCAGCCGCAACTGCCCGTCGGAGCGAAGCTTGGCGGCACAATAGAGGCCGCGATCGATGCCCATGGGCAGCACGTCGCCGCCGCTGTAGTCGAGGTGCGCGCCCAGCAGGTTGATCCGGCCCGGAGCGAAGAACACCCGCGGGTCGGCCGCGCCGAACTCTCGCTGAAAGCGCGCTCTCAGGCCCTCGATCAGGCGATTGCGGGAGTTTTGGCGCGACATGCGGGGTCTCGACATCGAACTTGTGGCCCGCTGTCGGTTCAAGGAAACGTTCGGCAGCGGCGATGCTATAGGACCACCATGCCGAAGCCGATCCCGATGCTCTCGCTGGCGAGCCTGTTCGTGGGCGCGACGTTCGCCGCCGCCGGTCCTGTGCTGCCCGCCCAGGAGCCCGCGATCGTGCCGGCGGGCAAGAAACCGGCGCCGTTCGGCGCCGACCAGGACATGGCCTCGCAGGCCAACAAACCGTCCAAGCAGGACAAGCAGCCGAAGGGCACCGACTTCGTGCTGCTGCGCTATCCCGAGGACCGCGGTCGCGCCGTCGCCGTCGTCGGCGGCGTGCCGGTCACGCTCGGCGAGCTCATCGATCACATCGACGAGCGCCACCACCCCGGGCTGCGCGCAGCGCTCGACAAGAAGCCGAAGCTGCCGACGATCCACGGTTACCTGCGCTCGGATCTGCTGGCGCCGTGGGTGCGACACTACGCCGACATCCGCGCGTTCCGCTTCGTCGCCGAGCAGGCCGACTCGAAGATCGACGAGAAGGAGCTGGATGCGGCGATCAGCGCGCAGCTCAAGACGAGCTTCGAAGCCTGGCTGAAGAACTACGCGGCCCAGCGCAGCGGTGACGGCACCGAGTTGTCACAGGACACGGTCAACCAGCTGCTGACGCGCTACCAGCTGCACAACGGCCTCGCGATCGAGGTGCAGGGCTGGCTCGACTACTTCGAACCGGGTGAATACAACCGGCTGCAGCTGCGCAACTTCTTCAACGAGAACGCGCGCTACTTCGGCGGGATGGTCGACATCTCGCACATCCTCGTGCAGCACCGCGATGCGGGCACGGGGCTGCTGCTGATCGACGAGGCCCGCGGCCGCGCGAACGAGAAGCTCGCCGACCTCAAGCTGCGGCTGCGCCCCGACGGGTCGAACTTCGCGGACCTCGCACGGCGCTTCTCCGACGACACGCGGACGGCCCGGCGCGGCGGCGAGCTCAACGGCGTCCGCCGCTTCGACGATCGCCTGCCGGCATCGCTCTGCCGCGCGGCGTGGGCGCTGAAGGACGGCGAGATCAGTGACGTCGTCGAGAGCCAGTACGGCTGGCACATCATCCAACGGCGCGGGTTCAACCAGCACGTGTTCGCGCTGTTCACCGACGACGCGATCCCGTCGATCGAGATCGTGATGCGACGGGCACGGCAGGAGGCGGTGCTGTTCGATGCCCGCGCGCGCGCCGGCGTCGAACTCAAGCTGTAGGTCCGCCGTAGGGCCGGATCGCCGCCGGTTCAGGCCGCGAGGCTCAGGCCTCGCCGCCGCCCTTGAACCACCAGTAGACGAGCAGCCAGACCGGACTGAGCAGCGTCACGAGCACCGCTTTCACGCGGAACGAACGCTTGATGGTCTTGTGGCGGAAGAAGCTCATCGCGAACCACCCGCCGAGCAGGCCGCCGAAGAACATGAGCCAGAGCAGGACGCGCTCGGGGATCCGGCGCGCCTTCTGACGTTTGCTCTGCAGCTTGTCGAAGCCGAAGGCGACCACGGCGGCGACGTTGACGAGCAGGACGAGAGCCCACAGCAACTGCTCCATTGCGGCCATCATGCGCGATACGCTCTGGCGGTCCCAGCCCGTAGGCGTCGGGGGCCAGCAAGCATGGCAGTCACAGCGAACGACATCCGCATCGCCGCCGACGCGATCAGGGACCACGTGGTCCGCACGCCGACCATCCGGTCGCCCCGGCTCGACGGTCACGCCGGCACGCAGCTCGCGCTCAAGCTCGAGAACATGCAGTTCACGGGCTCGTTCAAGGACCGCGGTTCGTGCCTCAAGCTGCAGCGGCTCGCCGAGAGCGCCACGCCGCCGGCCGGCGTGATCGCCGCGTCAGCCGGGAATCACGCCCAGGGCGTCGCCTACCACGCGCAGCGCCTCGGGCTGCCCGCGACGATCGTGATGCCGGTCACGACCCCGTTCGCCAAGGTCGAGCGCACCGAAGGGCACGGTGCCGAGGTCGTGCTCGAGGGCGAGTCCGTCAGCGAGTGCTCCGAGATCGCCCGGTCGCTGGCCAAGGAACGCAATCTCGAGTTCGTCCATCCCTACGACGACCCGGACATCATCGCGGGGCAGGGCACGGTCGCGATCGAGCTGCTCGCGGACTGCCCCGACCTCGACACGATCGTCGTGCCGATCGGCGGCGGCGGGCTCATCGGCGGCATCGCGCTGTGGACCAAGTCCGAGCGCCCCGACGTGCGTGTGATCGGCGTGCAGAGCGAACTGTGCCCGGCGATGGTCGCGCACCTGCGCAACGAACCGATGCCGCTGCGCACCCACTCGCTCGCCGATGGCATCGCGGTGAAGACACCGGGCAAGCTCACGAGCGCGATCATCGGAGAACACGTCGACGACATCCTGCTCGTGTCCGAGAGCGACATCGAGGACGCGATCCAGGCACTCGTGACGCACGGCAAGATCGTGGCGGAAGGCGCGGGCGCGGCCGGCTTCGCGGCGGTGTGTCGCCATCGCGAGGCGTTCGCAGGCCGCACCGTCGGCGTCGTGATCTGCGGCGGCAACATCGACCGCCGGTTGCTGTCGACCGTGCTGCTGCGGTCGCTGCAGAAGGACGGCAAGGTCGCGCGGCTCCGCATCCCGATGAAGGACGTCCCCGGCACGCTCGCGAAGATCAGCGAGATGATCGGCGCGCAGGGCGCGGACATCGTCGACATCCAGCACGAGCGGGTGTTCTCCAAGGGCGGTGCGCGGGAGGCCGAACTCGTCGTCGTCATGGAGACCCGCGGCGCCGCCCATGTCGAACGCATCCTCGCGACGCTCGCAGCGGCGGGCTTCCCCGCGATCCTCGGATGAGCGAACGCTGGACCGCGGCCCGAACGTTCATCCGCCGCCTCGCCGCTGCGCGGTTGTCGGCATGCCTCGCAGAACAGCTGCTGCCGATCGACGGCGCGGAGGATCTCGGGATGGAACTCGGCGACGGCGCGACGACGGGCCTGCTCGACGCCGACTTCACGACGCTCGCCGCGCGCTACCCCGAGCTCCTCGCGAGTGAGCAGCGCAAGCGCCGCGGCACCTGGTACACGCCGCCGGCACTCGCGACGCCCACCGTCGACCGAGCGCTCGCTCCGCTCGTCGACCGCGTCCAGGATCCCGGGCTGCGCATCTGCGACCCTGCGGCGGGCGGCGGCACGTTCCTCGTCGCGGCGTTGCGCTGGCTCGTGCAGAACGGCGCCGACCCCGGGCGCGCGGCAACGACGCTGCACGGCGTCGACGTCGACAGCACCGCCGCCGCGCTGGCGGCGCTCGCCGTCCACGAGACCGCGATCGAGCTCGGCGCGGATCGGGACGCCCTCGATCCCCGCACCATCGCGGCCAACGTCCGCCGCGGCGACGGCCTGCTCGATCTCGACGGCAACCCGTTCGACGCGGTGCTCACCAACCCGCCGTGGGAGACGCTGCAGGCGGACTCGTACTCGCGTGATCACGTCGCCAGGCTGCGTGCGCGATTCGCGCACCAGGGCAACGGCAAGCTGTTCACCTATCGGCTGTTCGTCGAACGCGCGCACCAGCTGCTGCGCCCAGGCGGCCGCTTCGGACTCATCGTTCCCGCGAGCCTCTGGTTCGACCGCGACGCCGCGCCGCTGCGACAGCTGCTGCTCGACGAGTGCGAGTGGGAATGGCTGTTCGGCTTCGAGAACCGCCGGCGCCTGTTCGCGATCGACAGCCGCTATCGGTTTGCGGTGGTGATCGGCCGACGCGGCGGTCACACGACCGCGGTACGCTGCGCGTTCGGTCGCACGGATCCGGCGGACTGGGCCGCGCGGTCACCTGCCAGCGTGCGCTATCCGCGCACGCGACTCCAAGGGCTCAGCCCGCGGCACGCGACGTTCGTGGAATGCGAACACGTGACGGACCTCGAGCTCCTCGCGCGCATGCAGGATCGCAGCATGCCGTTGACGGGACCCGGCGGCGCGTTCGAGTGGCGGCAGGGCGACTTCAACATGACGTCGGACCGCGACCGGTTCGTGCAGCGGACGATCGCCGAGGAGCAGGGCTACCGGCGCGACGACCGCGACGGCGTGTGGCGCCGACCGGAGCGCCCGCAGGACCAACAGAACTCCGAGCTGCTGCCGCTCTACCAGGGCGCGATGCTGTTCGACCTGCATCCCAACACCGGCGCGCACGCCGGCGGCACGGGTCACAAGACGCGCTGGCAACCGCCGCGCGAGTGCAACGATCTGCGGCCGCTCTACCTCGTCGACGCGGCGGCCTTTCGGGCCGGGGCCGGAGAGCGCGGGCCGGCCCGGATCGCGCTGCGCGCGCTGTCCAACGCGACCAACGAACGCACGGCCGCCGCGTGCCTGCTGCCCGACGTGCCGTGCGGCAACTCCCTCGGCGTGCTCACCGAGAGGACAGTGACCGATACGCCGTTGCTGCACCTCGCCGCGGGCGCCGCCGTTCTCGGGTCGCTGCCGTTCGACTGGGCGCTGCGCCGGCGACTGACCGGCACCAACCTCAATGGCTTCGTCCTGACCGACTGCCGCTTCCCGCGTCTGTCGATCGCCACGACGCGCGAGCTCGCCCGACTCGCGCTGCAGCTGTGTGCGATCCTGCCGTGGCATCGGGCGCTCTGGCAGCGAGCCGAGCGCGAGGGCTGGTGCTGCGATGCTCGAGAGAGCAGCGCTCCTCTGCACGACCGCCGAGCGCGCGGCCGGGCGTTGACGGCGATCGACCGACTCGTCGGCGACGCGTTCGGACTCGAACGCAGCGCCGTCGCCCACATCGTCCACGATGCCGGACCGCGCGGCTTCGCGCGCGTGGACCGCGATCTGCCGCCCGACGAACGGCGACCGCAGCGCTGGCTCGCCGAAGCGTGACCGTGTTCCGGGCGGCGACGCGCTACTGGTAGGTGTAGATCGCCGTGTCCTGGCACCCGAGCGGGTTGACGACGAGCACCGTCGCCGGGCCGGGCGTGCCGGGCGGCGTCGTGCCGACGATCGACGTGGTCGTCTGGCTGGTCACGACGACCGGGTTGCCGCCGATCGTCGCGGTCGCACCGCCGAGGTTCTGCCCCGTGATCGCGAAGAAGCTGCCACCCGCGGCGGGTCCGCTCGAGAACGGCAAGAACGAGATCGACGGCGTACCGTTGTAGGTCCGCGAGACCGGCGCTGTGCCGACGTTGTTGAGCGCGACCGTCGTGTCGCAGCCGAGCCCGGTCGGCATGACGAAGTCGATCGTCGTCGGCGTGCGCGCGTTGATCGCCGTTGGCTGCCCGCCGACGCGCAGCTCGATGCCGTTCTGGAAGTTGTTGCCGTTGATCTGCACCGGCGTGCCGCCGAGCGCCGCGGCCGGCGTGATGCCGAGGATCTGCGGCGGCGTCAGCGGCGTCGTGCGCAGCATGAGCGCGTTGGTCGCGGCGATGGTGCCCTGCGGATCGACGGCCATCACCGCCTGCAACGTGACATCGAGGAGTGCCGGGATGCCGGGGAAGCCGAGCGTCCACGGCGCCCGCGTCGCGGGATAGAAGCCGCTGGCGAGGATCGAATCCGCGAGCAGGATCGTGGGCGCGTTCGAGAACGGCAGCGGCCGGAAGCAGAGCGAACCGCTGCCCGAACCGAGGAACAGCTCGGCGCCCGGCGTCGGCAGGCCGAGGTGGGCCCAGAGCGCGAACGCCCCGACCGGCGCCGTCATCGGCGCGCCGACCGGCGGCTCGAGCGTGAGCAGGAACGGCTGGTCACGCCCGATCTCGACGAAGCGCGCGGCCCCGCCGCCGCTGCCGCCGATCTCGAGCGCATCGATCACGCCGCCCTGGCCGTCGCTGATCGCGCCCACGCCGCAGGAGCCGAACGCGTCGAGCACGTCCACGACGGGCTGCGGTGCGATGCCGACACGGCCGAGACCGTCGTCGACCGCGACATCGAGGATCGCTTCGCCGACCGCGAGATCGCCGCGCATCGTGAACTCGTAGCTGCCGTTCGCGAGCGGGACCACGGGGCCGAACTCGACGTTGGAGACCGTGCTGCGCACGCTGAGGCCGACGGTCACGGGCAGCGTGTTGCCGAGCGGGTTGCCCTGCGCGTCGCGCAGCCAGACGGTGCCGGTGACCTCGTCGACGCCGTTGGCGCGGATCGTCGTGCCGCTCAGCGTCACCGACGACTGGAAGTGATCGGGCCGCCCGACCTGTTGCGCCTTCCACGTGTTGTACATCGTCTGCAGCTGCACGACCGGGTCCGGATCGTTCGCCTGTTGATTTCTGACGTTGAGGTCCATCCAGTAGTCACCGGCGCCGCAGCCGAGCGCCGGCGAGCACAGCGCGTCGATGTCACTCGGTCGGCTCAGGATCATCAGGCCGATGTGCGACGACTTGGTGAAGTTCGCCGGCGGCGAACCGCACGACGTCGGGCCGCCCGTGAGGCACGAGCAACGACCGTCGCCACCCATCGCGCGGGCGGCCTGCATGGCGGCCATGAGCTTGTCGCCCATCGTGCCCGGCGTGTTGATGATCGCCTGCTCGGCCTGCGTGACCACGGGCAGGCCGGTGATCACGTTCCCCTGGATCGCGTAGATCAGGTTGCCGCTCTGGCCCGTGAGGCCACCGGCGAACCCGCCGGCGCCAGTGCCCGTGAACGTCGCGGTGCCGCCGACGACCGCGGCGACGCCGTACTGGCGCGACTGGTGACTCGGATCGGCGGCCGCGAGTTGGGCGATGATCTGGCTGGCCGGCGTGCCCGCGAGGATCTCGTCGCGAATCAGCTCGCGCAGGTTCAGCGGGCCGACGAACGACTGCGCCGCGGCGACGCCGAAGCCCGGCACGACGACCACCGTCGTCGGCCGCAGATCGAAGCCGGTGAGGCAGGTCGCGATGCCGATCGCGACCTCGCCGGTTGCGACATCGACGATGACGATCGACCACGTCGCCCGGGCCGGCAAGGCGAAGAGCAGCAGACTGAGACAGGCGAAGGCCAGACGGCGAAGCGAGGGCATGCAGGGATTGTGCGGAGTGGGAGCTTGCAGTCTAGTAGGCGCGCCGATGCGCCCACCGGATCGCGCCGAAGTCGTTCTGTTCTGCCGCAAGCTCGCGGACTGCGTCGACTTCTTCCGTGACATGGGCTTCCGACTCGACTCGATCGGCCCCGCCGACGCGCCGCGGCGAGCACGGCTCTTCGGCCACGACCTCGCAATCTGTCTCGAGGCGAGTGCGCAGGACGGCGGCGGCCATCTGCGCATCCCGGCAGCCGAGCACCACGAGGCGACGGCACCGAACGGCACCGTGCTCGAGTTCGTCGCCGAGCCCGCGCACCGCGGTCCGACGTTCCAGCCCGCGACGTTCGTCGTGCGCCAGGGCGGCGACGCGGAGTGGCACGACGGCCGGGCCGGCATGAGGTACCAGGACCTGATCGTCGGGCGGCAGGACGGCCGCCTCATCGCGTCACGCATTCGCGTCGAACGCGCCGGTCCGGTCGCGGACGACGTGCACTACCACGAGGTCGACGCGCAGATCATCTACTGCCGCACGGGCTGGGTTCGGCTCGTCTACGAGGACCAGGGCGACCCGTTCGTGCTGCAGGCCGGCGACTGCGTGCTGCAGCCGCCGCGCATCCGGCATCGCGTGCTCGAGTCGTCGGCCGGGCTCGAGGTGATCGAGGTCAGCTCGCCCGCCGAGCACGAGACCCGGCTCGATCACGAGCTCACCCTGCCGAACGAACGCATTGCCCGCGAACGCGAGTTCGACGGGCAGCGGTTCGCGCGCCACCAAGGCGGCCGGGCCGTGCTCAAGCCGTGGGTCGCTGCCGGCTTCGACATGCGCGCCACGGGCATCGCCACCGCGTCGGGCGGCGCAATCGGCGTGCGCGTCGTGCGCGTCGCCGATCCCGACACGAGCGCGGAGGTGCAGCACAACGACCACCGCCGCTTCTGGTTCGTGCTGCGCGGCGAGGGCACGCTGCAGCGCGGCGCCGAAGTGCACCGGCTCACGACGGATGGCGCGTGCGTGCTGCCGCCGAAGGAGACGTTTCGACTCGGCGGCTGCACACCGGATTTCGAGTTGCTCGAGGTCCTGCACCAGACGACCGTGCCCCCCGCCCCATGAAACCGGACTCTTGAAACCGCGGACGCCACAAACGACTTCCTTACCATGCTCTGAGCCCTGTCGAGCCCTCGCCGGATCACGGTCGTGATCCTCGCCGGCATCGCCGGCTTCGCGGTGCAGCAGTTCACCGCACTCGAGAACGCGATCATCCCCGCCGTCGTCATCGGCCTGGTCGTCGCGATGTTCGTGCCGAGCAAGACCGCGTGCCGCGTCGACCTGCCGAAGCGGCCGGCCGACGCCGCGGATCCGCCGCCGCGCTGACGCGGCTACTTCTTGCCGCCGTTGCTCCGGCCCTGGGCCTCGAGCTCGGCCGCGACGTCGATGTCCCACTCGACGGTCTCGCCGTCCGCGATCGTGCGCGTGATGCGCAGCTCCGGCTTGCCGGGCTCGGCGACGACGATCGTGTAGGTGTCGGGCGGCACGCTGCCGAACGAGTACCAACCGGAGTCGTCGACCTCGTCCTGGCTGTTCATCAGCCGGCGCAGGACCGACAGCGTCGACACGCGGTTCACGACGGGTTTGCCGCGCCCGTCGAGCAGCGAGACGTGCGCGATCGGGATCTGGTCCTTGCTCGCATTGCGCGCGCGCACCCGCAGCGTCGCGCCGCGCACGAGCGCGAGCGTGACCTCGACGGTGGCGTCCTGATCGACGCGGATGTCCGACTCGCGCGCGGCCTCGACCGCGTCGCCCTTCTCGGCCCGCAGCTCGTAGTCGCCCGGGTTGAGCGCCTCGATCGTGAAGCGCCCCTCCTTGTCGGTCGTGATCGGACGCGCCGCGCCGAATAGGTCGAGCATCGGGTTGGTCTTCTTGCGACGCCGCGGCTCGCTCGTGTTCTTGTAGGCGATCTCCGCGCCCGCGACGGGCTGGCCCGCGCCGTCGACGACGATGCCCGTGATGCGCCCCGCGATCGGCACCGTGATGACGATGCCCTGGACGGGCGTCACGCCATCGACCTGGACGCCGCCGAGGCTGGCCTCACCGTGCACGAGCTCGCGCTCGCCGTCGTTGCTGCCGTTCTCGCCATCGTTCGAACGCCGACCACGTCGACCGCCACCCGGCCCACCACGCCGGCCCGCGGTCAGGCGATACGTGCCGGACGCCACGGATCGCAGCTCGAACTCGCCGTTGTCGTCCGTCCGACCCTGACTCAGCCCGTTCTCCGCGATCACACCGATGAGGCCGCCGGCGCTCGCGAGCGCGCCTTCGTCGCTCCCGAGCGTCACGGGGAAGTTCTCGACCGGGTTGCCGCGCGTGTCGATCACGCGCCCCGTGATCGTGCTCGTCGGCAGCTCGATGTCGAACCGGAGGTCGCGCACGTCGTCGGGCACCTCCATCTCGAACGTCGTCTGCACGGGCTGGCCCTGGAAACGGCTGACCTGCATCACGTAGTCGCCGGGCTTGATGCCCTCGAGCTCGAAGCGCCCGTCCATGCCCGCCGCGTTGGCGCGCACGCCCATGCCGAGCAGACCATCGCGATCGCTGCCGAGCAGCGTCACGAGCGCACGAGGCACGGGCACGCCGTTCTCGCGCACCACGCCGTAGACGCGCACGCCGTCCTCGCCGACGTCGTGGACGTCCAGCCGTGACATCTTCCCCTGGCGCACCGTCACCGTCTTGAGCCGCATGTTGCTCATGAGCTCGAGGCCGATGTTGTCGGCCCGCTCGTCCATGCGCGACTTGAAGACGATGTATTGCCCCGGCGGCAGACCGTCGATGCGGTAGTAGCCGACGTCGTCACTCGTGCTGCTGCGCATCGTGCCGGCCTGGATGCTGAACGCGACCATGAGCGCGTCCGGCAGCGGCCGCATGCCGACCCCCGTCACCGTGCCTTCGACGCCGCCGCCGGCATCGAGCACGATCTCGACGGGCGCGGTCGCGCGATCGGCGACGACCTCGACGTCCGTCGTCGACGACTTCGCGAGGTCCGGGTGCCGCGCCGTGAAGCGGTACTGCCCCGGCTCGATCGCCGTGACCTCGAACGCACCCGTGCTGTCCGACATCGCGGTGCGCTGACTGCGCCCGGCCGCGAGCCCCAGGAAGTCGAAGTCCTCGCGGTCGATGTTGGCGCGGAACATGCCGCGCCCGCGGCCGCCGTCGTCGTCATCGCCGCGCTGTCGATACGCCGTCACCTGCGCGTCGCTCACGGGCCGCCCCGTCGCGCCGTCGATCACCCGCCCGGTCACGGTCTGCCCAGCCGCGATCTCGAACGCGAGCACGTCGCTGCTGCCGCCCGGCTGCAGGTCGACGGTCTGCGACTCGGCGTTGACGAAGCCCTCGGCCCGAACGCGCACGCGGATCCGGCCCGGCGGGATGCCCGTGAGCTCGAACGTGCCGTCCTCGGCGCTGATCTCGCGCCAGTTGCCGTCCATGCCGCGGTCACCCATCTGCTGACCCTCGGGCAGCTGCCGCGTGCGCTCGCGCATGCCGCGTGCCCACGGCGGGCCGCGCCGCCGATCGCGGTTGCGCTCGCGCCGACCCGACGCCTCCGCAGCCTCGCCATCCTGCTCCTCCTTCGGGATGTCCCGCGTCCGCGTGTCCACCCGGAAGCGCTTCACGGGCTCGCCGCCGCTCGTCACGACGCCGCGAATCGTCGCGCCGCGCTGGACCTCGACGACGATGTCCTCGGCATCGAGCTTCACGCCGGTCTTGATCGCCGTCGTGTAGCCGGGCTTGCTCGCCTGGATCATCATCGCTTCGCCCGTCATGCCCGCGACCTCGAACGACCCGTCGGCCGCCGTCGTCGCCGCGAGCTTGCGGATCTTGAGCATCATCTTGATGAACTGCGGGTCGTTGGACCGCTCGAACGGACGCACCACGACCTCGGCGCCCTCGACGGGCTGCTGCTGATCGTCGACGACGCGACCGCGCACGACCGCGCCAACGCCGGTCTGCAACACGATGTCCGGGTAGACGCCGCCGTCGACGACCGCGAGCTCCGCGATGTTGCTCGGCGCCGAGCCCTCGGCGACCGCGACGAACGCGACCCGCCCGGCCGCGACGCTCTCGATCCGGAAGTAGCCGTCCTCGTCGGACTGCAGCGGTTCCGAACGACCGTCGGCCGACAGCAGCATGCGGCTGATATCGAGGTAGACGAGCGCAACTGCGGCGCCGGCGACCGGGGCGTCGTCCTCGTCGATGACCCGCCCGAGGATCGTCGCACCTTGATGACAGCGCAGCGTGAGCTCGGTCACCTGGCCGGGCCGCACGTCGACGCCGTGCTCTTCCTCGAGCGCGAGCTGCGGCGCCGCCGCGGTCGCCGTGTAGCCGCGACCCTGCGGCACGCCGGGCAGGTCGAAGCGACCGTTCTCGTCGGTCACGGTCTCGAGCCAGCGGTACTGGCGTTCGGTCATCTGACCGAGGAACGCGTTCACTCCGGGCCGCAGACTCACTGCCGCGCCGACCGCGGGGGCGCCGTCGGGTCCGAGTACGACGCCACGAACGCGGCCGGCGGGCGACGCGCGCAGCTCGATCCCGTCCTTGATCTCGCCGGTCGCGAGCCGCGCCTGCCCCGGCGTGCGCACGAACCAGCCGTCGCTGCGGCCGTCGAGGAACACCGTGCCCGCGGTCAGCCCCTTGATCTCGAACGTGCCGTCCGGGTTGCTGATCGTGCGACCGAGCTCGCGGCGCGGCGCGCGCGTCTCGACGAACATCCCGTCCTGGAACAGCCCGCGGAAGCGCGCGATGAGCGGCTCGATGGACGGCTGATCCTTGATGGCGATCACCTCGACGCCGCCGAGCGGGCGCGCGGTCTTGGCGTCGAGCACGATGCCGCGCACGCCGGTCTCGGGGCCGCGGATCGTCGCGTCCTCGCGCGCCGGAGCCGTGCTGACGCCGCCGGTCGCGACACCGCTGTTACCCGCGAGATCACCCTGCGCGAGGCCCGCGTCGGAGTTCGCCGTCGGATCGCCCGGGTCCGGCACCAACGAGGATTCCGGATCACCGCTCGTGGACCACCAGACGAAGAACGCCGTCAGCAGCACGGCGCCGATGACGACAACGGCGGAGAGTCGGTTTCGCATGGACTTGGCCTTGGGGCGGGCCGGGCGGACCGAAGTGGCCCGCGGCAGGGGTTATCTGTCGCGGGAATCTCCGCGCCACTCCGCCGTCGAGCCCGCTCGGACTCAGTCCGCCGCACCGTTCCGGCCCGCAACCCGCTCTTCGCCGAGCCGCGGCAGCCGGATCTCGAATTCCGTGTGCCCCGGCCGCGACGTCACGAGCCGGATGCTGCCGCCCTGCGACTCCACGAGCCGGCGGCAGATCGCGAGCCCGAGTCCGGTCCCCGACGACTTGGTCGTGAAGTAGGGGTCGAACAGCCGTCCGCGCACCTCGGCGGGCACGCCCGGACCGTTGTCGATCACGTGCACGGCGACCTCGTCCTCGTCGCCCGCGCTCGATCGGATCTCCGCGCACACGCCGCTCGGCGCGGCCTCGATCGCGTTCTGCAGCAGGTTCACGAACACGCGGGCCATCGCGTTGCTCTCGAGCGCGACCTCGGCGTCGCCGGCTCCGGTCTGCAGTTCGAGCTCGAGTTCGCGGCCCGCGAACAGGCCGGCGCAACGCGACCGCAGCTCGCCGAGCCAGTCGTCGAGCCGGACCGGACTGAGCGCCGCCTGCGGCACCCCGCCGAACGCGCGGAACTCGCCCGCGATGCGATCGAGCTCACCCGTCTGCTCGATCACGGTCTTGGCGAGGCGTTCGGCGATCTGCTCGGCGCGAGCGTCGCCGTCCTTCCGCGCGCGCTGCAGCATCTGCGCCGCGAGGCGCATCGGCTGCAGCGGGTTCTTGATCTCGTGCGCGACCTGCCGCGCCATCTCGGCCCAGGCCTGGTCGCGTTCGGCGGCCGCGAGGATCTCACGCCCCTCCGCGAGCTCGCCGGCCATCTGATTGAACGCCATCGCGAGCTCGCCGAGCTCCGGCCCACCGCGCGCCGGCACCGAGACCTCGAGGTCGCCGCGCGCGATGCGTCGGGTCGCGCCGAGCAGCGCGCGCACCGGCGCAACGATCGCGCGCGACGCGACGAGCGACCAGAAGACCAGCACGGCGATCGTCACCGCGATCGCCATGAGCAGCACCTGCTCGAAGCGCGATGACTCGGCGAACAGCTCGGCCTCGGGCACGACGACGCCGACGACGAACGAACGTTCGTCGCCCGTGCCGGCCGGCGCGAACCCGACGCGCCACGGCGTTCCGGCCGCGTCGACGAACGACGACCGCCCCTGCTCGGTCGCGCAGCAGATCGTCGCCGCGAGCTCGCCGGGTTCGAGCGGCAGGCCGTAGCGGGAACGATCCGTGTGGCCGCGCACGATGCCGTTCTGCCCGACGAGCAGCACGGCGGCCGACGGCAGGCCCGCGGTCTTGGTCAGGACCGTGCGCGCCTCGTCGAGCTCGCGCTGCACCTCGGCCCAGCGCAGCAGCGCGAACAGCACGCCCGACGACGATCCCGACTCACCACCGACCTGCGGCACGTCGAGTGCCAGCCCGAGGTGGTAGCTCGCCGGATCCATCGAGCGGTAGCCGAGTCCGCGGTACAGGTACGGTGACCGCCCCCACTCGACATGCACCTTGCCGCCGAGCTCGCGCGCGCGCTGGAACCAATCCGTGTCGGCGACCGACTCCGGGATCAGCGCTGCCCGCCGCTCGCCGACGTAGGGATCGAGCCGGTAGCCGTCCTCCCAGTAGACGACTCTGCCATCGGCGTCGGCGACCATGAGCAGATCGACCTGGTTCTCCAACAGGTCCGGCACGAACTCGATCTGCCGCGAGAACGCCGCGAGTTCGGCGTCCGACACGAGCGCCCGCCGAGCGATCTCCCGCACGAGCGCGCACGACTGGTCCATGCGGTCGAGGTGCGCCTCGATCTTCTGCGCATAGTCGGCCGCGAGCTGCGGCAAGAACACGCGCACGACCTGTTCGTCGATCTGCTCCCGCATCCCGCGCAGCGAGAACCAGCCATACAGCAGCAACGGCAGCACGGCCGAGACCACGAGGGTCAGCATGAACCGGCTTGCCAGCGACATCGCGCGCACGCCGCTCATTATGGCAGCCGACGGCCGCTACGGCGCGTTCAGCTGCCGCCGTTCTTGACGGCCTCTTCGGCCAGCTTGCCCTCGAGTTCTGCGATCTTGGCCTCGGCATCGGCCAGGCGCTCGTAGAAGCGCTGGGCCGCGCGGTAGTGCTCGATCGCCTCGCTGAGCTCGCCCTTGGCCTCGGCGGCCCGGGCGGCCGCGAGCTCCGTCTTGCACGCGTCGATGTCGGACTGCAGCACCTCGGCCCGCACCTGCTCGTCCTCGAGGCCGTCGGGGAAGGTCGCGGCCAGCGCTCGGAACGCGGCCGCGGCCTCCGCCTTCTTGCCCTGGATCTCGAGGTCACGCGCATTCTGATAGTCGTCGAGCCCGCGCATCTCGCGGTTCTGGATCATCAGCTCGCTGATCTCGGCCCGCAGCAGCACCGACATCTCGAACGCCTTCTCGAGGTCCGCGCGCGCGTCGTCGTAGCGCTTCTGCCGCATCCGCATCTGCGCCGTGTCCGCGAGCTTCTGCGCTCCGAGCTCGCGCTCGACGTCGGCGATGTGCACGTCGATGCGCGCCAGCTCGCCCATCTGCGCCTCTTCGGGCAGTTCTTCCATCCGCACCTTGGCGAGCCGGTATTCCATCAGCGCCGCGCCGAACTCGCCGCTGCGCTCGTTGGCCTCGCCGCGTTCGACCGCCGCGAGCGCGAGCTCCCGTTGCGCGCGGGCGCGCAACGCCTCGGCGTCCTCCCGATCCGGGTCGTTGAGCACCGCGTTGGACGAGTGCCAGTTGACCTCGGCGTAGCGGAACTGCGGCATCTTGCGCAGCGCCTCGAGGAACTGCTGCTGTGCGCGCGCCGTGAGCTTGTCGACCTGCTCGCGAACGGCAGCCTGCCCCTCGTGCGCCGCGGCCAGGGTCGGCAGGATGCGTTCCGCCTCGAGGAAGTGGGCGATCGCCTCGGTCAGCATCTGCTTGCTGAGGAAGACCCGGCCCTTCTCCGCCTCGCGCTCTGCCAGCTTGTAGATCGCCCGCTCGCGCAGGAGCGGGATCTCCGGGTTGTCCGGCTGCACCGCCTCGAGGGCCCCGAGCATCCGCAGCGCCTCGCGCTCGTACTCGAGGAAGATGTAACGCCGGGCCATCTCGAGCAAATACACGCGCCGGCGGTCCTGCCACAGCCGCTCGAACTCGGGATCGACCGGGCCGGCCTGCTCGAGCCGAGCCTGCCGCTCGTCGTCGATCAGCTGGAACGCGCGGTAGTGCTGGCCGCGATCGGCGTTCCATTGGCTCTCCTCCACGAGTGACATCGTGGAGCAACCCGACAGCAGAGCGCCCACGAGAAGAGCCCCGACCCTCGGCAGCCGCGCCTTGGGATGGCCAGTTTGGAAACTACGGTGCTTGTGCATAATTCCAGCGGGTGCGGCCGGTCATGGACGGCCGCGCGGCCCCCATCTTCCCGACGATTTTCCGCATGTCCACAGCTTCGACCCCCCGCTTCGGCCTCCAGGACTACATTCACGCCGTCGAGGGCATCCTCGACCGGCGGCCGTCCGACCGGGTCATCATCCGGGAGGTCAGCAAGGCCACGAAGCAGCTGTGCGCCGACGATCGCTGGCTCGCCGAGCGCCACCGCGTGGGCAGCCCCGACGCCTACAACCGGCACCTGCTGCACCGGGACCCCAAGAACCGCTTCATCGTGCTGTCGCTGGTCTGGATGCCGGGCCAGATGACCCCGGTCCACGACCACTCGTGCTGGGGCGTCATGGGCATCCTCGAGGGCTCCCTCGAGGAGGTCGGCTACGAGCGGCTCGACGACGGCTCCCGCCCCGGCTACGCCGAACTCGAGGAGGGCCGCGGCTCGGACGTCGGCAAGGGCTCGGTCGCGTATCTGCTGCCGCCCCACGAGGAGATCCACCGCATCGGCAACACGGGCGAGGGGCAGTCGATCTCGCTGCACATCTACGGGCGCGACCTCGACGAGGTGAACGTGTTCGACCAGGCCACGGGCAAGGTGTCGCCGATGCGGATCAAGTACTACTCGCCCGAGTGCGGGGACCAGCCGTTCGTGATCTGACGGCCGATCCCTGCGCGGCTCGCTGGATTCGGCTGCAGTGAATTCGGGCGGGATCGAGGGGAATCCGGGAACCCGACCCCCCGGGTGCCCGTTCTGACGACCGGTAGCGCACCCGCTACCATGCGACCCAACCCCGCAGGAGCCGTCATGATCGCGTTGCCGCGTCGCCAGCCGTTCGCTCTCGTCACGCTCGCCGTCGTCGCCTCGTTCGCCGCCGTGGCGAGCGCGCAGACGCAGGTGACGGACCTGTTCGAGGTCGGGCGGAAGGCGCGGGCCGACGGCCGCTACGGCATGTTGCTGCGGCAGTTCCGGCCGGCCAAGCGGCCGTTGCCCGAACGCCAGGAATGTGGCTTTCGCGCGACTGTTGGCAAGTGTGGCGACGAGCGCGACATCCCGGCCGGGCACTGGGTCTGGCAGGCGCCGTACTGGTTCGTGTTCCGCGACGGTCCCGACTACGCGAAGCCGAACCGGCCGTGGGGGCCCGAGGCCGCGTGCGGCAAGCCCGACACTCCGGGCCACGGTGATCACCGTTCGGCCTACGCGACGCTCGGCGAGAACGACGAGGGCGAGTGGCTGCTGCTCGAATACGAGAGGCCCGTGCGCATCGCCGCGATCGAGGTGCACGAGAACTTCAATCCGGGCGCGATCGTGGCGGTGTCGATCTTTCGGCCGAACGGCGAGGAGGTCGAGTTGTGGCACAACGCGAACCCGGGACCACTGCGCATGACCGGCCGCGTGCTGAAGGTCGACGTGCCGCTCGGATTCGTCGCCGAGCGCGTGAAGCTCACGTTCGCGTGCGAGAAGGTGAAGGGCTGGAACGAGATCGACGCGGTCGGCCTGCGCGACCCCGCGGGCGAGCTGCACTGGGCGAGCCGGGCCGCGGCGCACACGACGTATGCGACGCAGGTGGCCGAACCGGTCGCCGCGCCGCCCGTCGTGCCACCTGTCATCGTCGCCGGACCGATCGTCGTCGAGCCACCCGTTGCCGAACCGACCGCCGAGGCGAAGGCCGCGATCGCGGCGGAGGAGGCCGAGGCGCTGGCGATGGCGCAGACGGTGACGCAGGCGAAGATCGCCGAACTCGAGGCCGCGATGGCGAAGATCCGGGCCCAGCTCGAGGTCGAGCGCAGGAAGCTGGCGGAACTGCGGAAGGCCGCGAAGGACCGGGGCAAGCGATAGCGGGCGTCCCGGCGAGAAGCCGCGATGCCCTCGTCGACGACATCAACGGCTACCTCGGCCGCCTCAGCTTGGGATCGGCAACAACGTGGTCTGCAGCTGCCCGATCCCGTCGTGGGTCGACCCGGTGACGTTCTACTTCCAGGACTGGATGCTCGATGGCACCCAGTTCGAAGGGTCGGACCGGTTGACCGTGCCGGTCGTGAAATAGCCGCAGCCGCAGCCGCAGCCGCGCCCTCAGACCTTCGCGATGAACGCTTCGAGGTCGTCGCGCAGCTCGTCGAGCCCGTAGTCCTTCACCGTGATGCACCGGTAGATGATCTTCTCGAGATCCTCGGGCGTCTTCGGGTTGAGGACGTGCGGCGGGCTGTAGCTGAAGAAGAAGCTCAGCGACAGGCGCTGCGTCTCGCCGCCGCTCTGGTGCCCGGCGAACTCCCACGGCACTTCGTCGAACGGCAGCGTGCCGGTCAGGATCTCGTAGATCATGATCCCGATCGCCATCACATCCGCCTTGCTCTCGGTGAGCAGTAGCGGGTTGTAGTGCGGCGTCGTCGTGACGATGCGGCGCTCGCTGATGCGCATCGCCGGGTCGAGCATGACGACCTTGCCGCTCGGCTTGACGATCACGTTCTCCGGCTTGAGGTCGCCGTGGTATTCGAGCGTGCCGGAATCGCGCATCCCGATGAGCGCGCGCACGACCGCGAGGAACCAGTTGAGGTGGATGCCCTCGAGGCTGCGGATCTTCTCGCGCAGCGTCTTGCCGCGGACGTAGTCGAGCACGAGCACGGACTCACCGTCGACCGAGATCCGATCGATCAGCTTGACCATGTTGTCGCTGTCGCTGTTGGCGAGCAGGTCGCCCTCCGACTGCAGCATGGCGCGGATCTCCTGTTCGTCGAACAGGTCGATGCGCACGCCCTGCGCCTCGATGAACACGGCTTCGGCCGGCAGTTCGTCCGGGCTGATGCCGTCCGGCGTGCGCCGGGAGGTGACCTCGAGGAGACGGGTCACCTGACGGCCACCCCCGGTTGACGCCCCGACCTTGATAGCCACCTTGTTTCCCGACTCCTCGTTCTGTGCGAGGTAGACCGAAGCGAAGCCGCCGCGGCCCAGGAAACGGGTGATCCGGTAGCCTTGGAGTACTTCTCCTACCGCTAGCTTCATCATCCGCAAATCCCAGTTGCTGTCTGCGAGGGCGAGTCCCCGCGCCCAACTCTTCGGTATCCCCTTCCGCTAAGTTGAGTTACGAGCGATCCGGACTGCGACTGAGCGGTGCTATCGGGGCTTTCCGTCAGGGAATTCGCACTTCCGTGACGGCGCTCCGGAGCACGCGTCCGGACCGACCCGGATCTGCCGAGAACGCGCCCTGCGTGCCGTTCCGGCCGGTTGCGGCCGCATCCACCTCGGCCCCCGGATCGGTCGCCGGCGGACGCTCCGATGCGACCGTGGATTCCACCATGGGGCGCGGCTCGGCGCCCGCCGGTGCGGCCACGCGATACTCGACAGCCCAGTAGAACACGCCGCCGCGTTCGAGTTCGGAAACGAGCTCGGCGGCCGGCTGAACCGAACATCCACGGATGCCCGACTGGCGGCCGACCTCCCGGAAGCTCGCATCGTAGACCACCAACGTGAACGGCGCCGCGGCGCTGTCGGTCCACCACGTGAACTGCTCCGGCACCGCGTCGACCGGCCCCTCGGGCGCGACCGCCGTGACCGACCCGATGGCCAACAGGCAACCGGGGCCGGCGTCCGATATAGGTCCACGAGTCGCCCGCACCATCGGATACTCAGCCGTGACGGCGACCGTCAAAGCCATGCTCACCAACACCCAACCGAGCACCCTGGGCCAGAGCGGCTGGCGGCGTCGGCCGCGGCGCTGTCGAGCCACGGTCCGGACCTCGTCGGACCAGCTGCCGATCGGTCGCCGCAACGGTCGGCCGTCGGCGTGCGCTGCACGACGCGCCGGCGTCCGGCCGAGATAGCGCAGCGCCGAGAAGATCCCCCCCTTAGCCATGGTCTACTGATGATCGGAACGAACCCCCCATCACCGCAGGTCTTTCCGCCCCGGAACCGACGGCGGCATGCGCTCACCTTTGCCATCGCCGCCGCGCTGCTCCCGCTCTTCGTCTTCGCGCCCGGCTGCAGCAGCGGCGGCGGTGGCGGCGGGCCTGCCGCCGCCGGACCGACGATCGTCGCGGCAGCCTACACGAGCGGCAACTCGTCGCCGCAGGTCGGCGACACCCTGCTGCTCACGTTCTCGGCCGACATCCAGCTGCGTTCTGGCGCGTCGCTGGGTGACGCCGACTTCACGCTGTCCAGCAGCGGCTCCCTCGGCGCGTTCTCGAACGTCACGGTCGTGAGCGCGCGCGGGCTGCAGATCGAACTCGGCACCGGCGTCACGTTCACGATCGGCACGACGACGATCACGCTGTCGGCCGACAACGATGCGATCGAGAACACGACGGGTCAGCTCGGCACGGCGTCGACTCCTGTGACGATCGGCACGAGCGACGGCGCGGCGCCGACGCTGTCGAACGTGACCATCGCGGCCGTCGACGGCGAGCTCAACGGCACGGGCACCGCTGGCGGCACGTTGCAGGTCCCGCGCAGCGGCTGGACGATCGATCTGACGTTCGCCGACAACACGGGCGTCGACGCGAGCGCCACGGTCATCACGACGGACGTCGTGGTGACGACGACCGGCGGCTCCGCCTCGGCGGGCACCAACCTCACATCGCAGCTCACGCTCGCGAGCAGCAACGCGACGACGGCGAGCTTCACGGTGCCGAGCACCGTGGTGTTCCCGGCGACCGCGTTCACGCTGTCCTGCACGGTCATCGACACGTCCGGACTCGCATCGACCCCGGCGTCGTTCACCGCGCAGGCGCGCGACTTCAATGACAACCTGCGGCCGTTCGAGACCAACTCCAACCCGAGCCAGGTCTGGTATCTCGACTTCGACCGCGACATCGAGTCCTACACGGACACCGAGTCGGGCGGCACCGTCACCGTCGCCGTCAACGCCGGCGCGAGCGGCACGGCGGACTTCATCGAGATCCTGCGCGTGCTCGGCCTCATCACCGCCTCCCCGGTGGCCCAGACCCCGCCGTTCACCGGCAACATCACGGACGCGGTGATCGACGCCTACAAGACGGCGCTGCTCAGCGACCTCGCGACGCTGTTCGCCGGCGCCAACATCTCGTTCACGCTCGCCCAACCGGCGGGCACGATCAGCGGCTCGAGCGTGCCGTACTCGTCGTTCGGCTACTCGCTGATCAGCATCTGCGGCTCGGCGGATTCGACGGGCAACTCGGGCATCCTCGGAATCGCGATCTTCGACCCGTCCAACACGACCCAGGACGACAACACGCTGACGACGTTCCAGGGCAGCACGCGGCTCGGCATCTTCCTGCACACGATGGTCGCTTCCGGGCTCAACCAGCCGGGCGCGTCCGCATTCCGCACGACGTACGACACGTTCGCTCCCACCCGCGGCAACGCGCCGATCGGCAGCGACACGCTCGATGGCAACCGGATCGACGGCACCCTGAGCGACGGCCGCGCGACGCTCATCAACGCCGCGATCCAGGACTTCGCGCGCTTCACGGCCGTCGTCCTCGCGCACGAGGCCGGCCACTCCATGGGGCTCGTCGAGAACGGCGCGATGCCGACGGGCCTCTACGGCAACGACTCCACCAGCTTTCCCGGCTCCGCGGACGGCCACATCCGCAACACGAGCCTCTTCCCGGCGGGCGCGACCAACGTCATGAGTCCATCGCTGACCTACAGCTCGACGGTCAACAGCTCGTCGACGTTCAATTCCCTCAACCTCGCGTACCTGCGTGAGCAGGTCTTCTACGGCAACTGATATGCGTCACTCGATCCAAGGAACTCTCTTCGCCACGGCCGTGGCCCTGGGTGCGAGCGAGCTCGCCGCGCAGGGCTTGCGCAACGGCATCAACTCCGCGGACCTCGTCGCCGTCGCGCGCCAGGTCGGCAAGAAGCCGCACAACGAGCACGTCGCGCTGCACCGCGTGCAGATCATCCAGGACGTGTTCGGCAGCAACGGCAACGCGGCCGTCACGGTGATCGACTGGCCCAAGCTCAGCCTGCACCAACGGCCGAGCCCGCGGCAATCGCGGCTCTACTGCCTGAAGAGCGCGAGCGTCACGGCCGAACGCCTCGGTCTGCCGGCGAGCGCGGGGCCGTACTACAAGATGGTCGGCCACAGCGACAGCAACCCGCTCGTGCTCGGCAAGCCGGAGAACAGCCCGATCGTCGGGTTCGCCGCGGTGATCGCGCGCGGCAAGGCCGGCGCGTCTGCTGCCAGGACCGCCGACGAACTCGCGACGATCGCCGTTCGTGGTGACGCGAGCGTGCGCACCGAAGCCGCGCACCTGCTGGCCGAACGGCCGCACCTGCGGCAGGCCATCGCGGCCACACGGTGGAGCCAGATCCTCGGTCGCACGACCGGCGAAACGGCCGACATCGACTACAAGATCGCGCTCGCGCAGCTGTGCGCCGAGCAGCAGCTCGAAGGCCTCGTCGACACGCTCGCCGTATCGCTCGGCCCCGTGTCCGACCCGCGCTACGCGCGCTGCGTCGGCCGCATCGCCCGCGTGCTGCACGGCGAGGAAGCGTCCACGGTGCTCGAGCGCCGCCTGCCCAACCTGCGCAACGACGCGGACCGCGCGGCCGTGCTGCGCGCGATCGGTGCGACCAACACCGAGGCCGCGCTCGCGCTGCTGCTGCGCCTCGACAAGATCATGGGCAAGGACGCGGGCGTTGCCGCGGCGCTCGCCGAGCATCGTTCGCCGCAGGCCAAGGCCGCGGTGATGCGCCGTCGCAGCAAGTGACATCGCGACCGGCATCCGGGCTAAGCTCGGATGCCATGCAGAAGGTCAACCTGCGGCAGGCGTTCGCCTCGTTCGACGAGACCTGGACGCCGAAGGTCGTGGGCGAGCTCAACGGCCAGCTCGTCAAGCTCGCCAGGTTCGCAGGCGAGTTCGTGTGGCATCACCACGACGACGAGGACGAGCTGTTCCTCGTCGTGGACGGCCGCATCGAAATCCACCTGCGCGACCGGGTCGTCGAGCTGGGCCCCGGCGAACTACTGATCGTGCCGCGCGGCGTCGAACACAAGCCGGTCGCGATCACCGAGACCGCGAACGTGCTCATGTTCGAACCCGGCAGACCCGCAACACCGGGGCCGTCGAGGACGAACGGACGATCGCGCCAGATGACCTCGAACGGCTGTAGGCGCACGCGAGGACCGGCGTCGTGGATTCCCGCGGCCGGATGCGTCATCGTCACGCCGTGACCAAAGCGCGCATCGGACTCCTCGGTGGCGTCCTCACGTTTGCCGTGATCCTGCTCGCACCCGGGCCCGAAGGCCTGACGCCGGCGGGTTGGCGCACCGCGGCCGTCGTGGCGCTCATGGCGATCTTCTGGACGACGGAGGCGATCCCGATCAGCGCGACGGCATGGCTGCCGCTCGTGCTCCTGCCGACGCTCGGCATCCTGCCGATGCCGGACGCGGCCGCGCCCTACGCCAACGACATCGTGTTCCTGTCGCTGGGCGGGTTCCTGATCGCGGTCGCGATGGAACACAGCGGACTGCATCGCCGCATCGCGCTCGCGATCGTGGGTGCCGTCGGAACCCAGCCGACGCGACTCGTGCTCGGGTTCATGATCGCCAGCGCATTCCTGTCGATGTGGATCTCCAACACCGCAACGACGGCGATGATGTACCCGATCGCGATGGCGATCGCGCTGTTGTTCCAACCCCAGGATCAGCACGGCCGATTCGAGTTCGGTGTGTGCATGATGCTGGGCATCGCCTACGCCTCGACCATCGGCGGCGTCACGACGCTCATCGGCACGCCACCGAACGCCGTGCTCGCGGCCGCGGTGGGTGAGATCCTCGGGCGGTCGATCGGTTTCGTCGACTGGATGATGGTCGGTGTTCCCGTCGCCCTCGTCTTCCTGCCGCTCGGGTGGCTGCTGCTGACGCGCTGGCTGTATCCCCCGGGAAAGCTCCGCGGGGACGCCGCCGCGCTGCTCGAGCGCGAACGTCGCGATCTCGGCCCGATGTCGGCCCAGGAGGTCGTCGTCGCCGTGGTCTTCGTCCTCACGGCGCTGGCCTGGATCCTGCGGGCGCCCAAGGCGATCGGTGGCGTGACGATCCCCGGCATCCAGACGTTCGCGCCGTGGGTCAAGGACTCGACGATCGCGATGGGCGCCGCGCTGCTGCTCTTCGTGACCCCGACGAGCTGGAAGGCCGGGCGATTCGCACTGGACTGGCCGACCGCGAACAAGGTGCCGTGGGGCATCCTGGTGTTGTTCGGCGGCGGACTCTCGCTGGCGCGCGCGATGTCGGAGACCGGACTCGCGCAGTGGATCGGCGGCGCCGTCGCGACGTTCGACGCGCTGCCGACGTGGCTGATCTTCGGCGCGATCGCGCTGCTGTTCGTCTTCCTCACCGAGGTCACGAGCAACGTTGCCACGGCGACGATGGCGATGCCGATCATGGCGGGCGCCGCCGCCGGGCTCGGAATCGAACCGCTCCAGCTGATGGCGACCGCGGCACTCGCGGTTTCCATGGCATTCATGCTGCCGGTCGCGACACCGCCCAACGCGATCGTCTTCGCGTCCGGCTACGTGACGATTCCACAGATGGCTCGCGCCGGCATCGTGTTCAACCTGGTCTCGGTGGCACTCGTGACGATCGCGGCGACCGTCCTGGTGCCGAGCCTGCTCTGAAGCTCCTTCGCAGCCTCAGTCGCGCAGGCGGCGAATCAGCGCCAGGGCGAGCTGGCGTTCGAAGAGCACGTCGCGGGGCTGCAGGTCGAGCACCGTCCGCGGCAGCGCGACGCCGTTGCCGCGCCAGCGGGAGGCCCCGGGCTGGTCGCTGCGCGGGTTGTTGAGGAACACCGCGGAGTTGATGCCGAGCGACCATTCGACCATCGGGCGGATCGAACGGCCGGCGAACAGGGCGAGTCGCGGCGCGCGCGGGCCGTCGAGCGCGAGCTCGAGCTCGAAGCCGCCGCGCAGCAGCCACCGGAGGTTGTCGTGTTCGGCCCGCCGCAGCTTCTTCCCCGACGGGAAGATGTGCTGGCCACGCTGCACCGTCGCGTTCACGGCGGCGACGGCGCGCTTCACGTCGGGCTCGGGCGTGCGGTGCCGGCGCGTCAGCTCCGACAGCGCGTCGAGCAGCGGTCGCGTGAGCACGACGAGGCGTTCGGACGGCGCGTCCTCGAGCCGGTCCTGCGGCACGAGCACGCGATCGAGGGTCACGAGCGGGCCGAGCGCGATCGCGCGGTAGAGTTCGCCGCCGTCGCCGCAGCAACATACGCGCGGGCCGCCCCAGAACCCGGGGCGCGCGATCTCGCGCACGAGCTTGCCCTTGCGGTACGGCCGCAGCGCGCGCCGGCCGTGCTCTACGACGACGTCGCGAACGCGAATGCGCTGCGCCTGCGACAGCTTCACGCGCACGCTCGTGCCGTCGCCGAGCCGCAGCTCGACGCCCTTGGGGAACGGGCCGCCCGCGGTGCCGTCGCGCAGATGCAACGCGCCGTCGGGCGCGAACAGCAGCTCGCGGCCGGTCGGAAACGTGAGCTTCACGCCCGCGCGCAGGCACTCGATGCGGATGCCCGCCGGTGTCACACAGCCACCGTCGGCCCAGCGCAGCGCACCGGTGACGCGCGCGTTCTTCAGACCACCATCGCCGAGCCCGAACGCGCGCAGCGGCACGGGATCCGTCGCGTCCGCGAGCACGATGTTCGACTGCGGCAGCAAGCGGCGGAGCGCCGCGGGATCGGGCCGCGAGCGGCCAGCAGGATCACGCCCGGGGTCTTGGGCCGGCAACGTGGTCGAAGCGGCGGCAGCCGCGGCGGCAAAGGCAGCGGCAATGGCGAGGGCGGTCCTGAGTCCCATGGTATGGGGCCTATCGACCACCACCCGGGCCCGACTCGAGCCCCGCCTGGACTATCTCAAACCGTTCTCGGTGAGCTACTTCCGCTCGGGCACCTCGACGCCGAGCTGCCTGCTGACCTCGAGCAGGAACGCGCCGACATCCGTCACGATGCCCTTGCTCTGCGCCGAGCCGCGATCGCTGAGCTTGCTCACGACCGCCGGGTGGATGTCGACGCACACCGTCATCACGTCGGCCGGGATCATGTTCCCCGTGCCGATGCCGTGCAGCATCGTGCTCAGGATCACGACGAGGCCCGCGTTCTCGACGATCTTCGCGTATTCGGCCTGCGCCTTGATCAGGTCCATCTCGG
The DNA here is from genome assembly GCA_965228735.1 of Planctomycetota bacterium. Classification (GTDB taxonomy): domain Bacteria; phylum Planctomycetota; class UBA1135; order UBA1135; family UBA2386; genus JAGQRA01. The sequence continues at coordinate 5,119,683 of OZ245838.1, read as the reverse complement.
TGTCGGGCAACGGCCCGTCGTCGCGGATCGACCCCGCGAGGCAGAACGGCACCTCGGCCTCGACGGCGGCGTGCATGACGCCCGTCGTGAGCTCACCGTTCTGCACCGCGTTGGCGATGCTGCCCTCGCGCCGGATGCGGTTGATCGCGCGCATGTGATGCATGTGACCGTGCACGGCCGGCGCGCCCGTCTCGAGGTCGATGCCGAGGCTCGTGCCGAAATAGGCCGCCTCGATGTCGTGGACGGCGAGCGCGTTGCCGCTCAGCAGGCCGTCGACGAGCCCCGCGCGCAGGATCGCGGCGAGCACTGGGGCGGCGCCGACGTGCACGACGACCGGGCCCGCGACGAGAATGACCTTGCGACCCTCCTGCTGCACGCGGCGCCAGGCCTCGACGACCTCGGCGACCTGCGCGGGCAGGCGCCGTTCGGAGCTCGCCTCGCTCTGCATGAACCCGAACTTGTTCTCCTGCAGCTTGCGCGACGTCTGCGGCGTCAGGCGCACGCCAGCGTGACCGGCCACGACGCGCTGCCCGGTGACGAGGTCGCGCAGCTTGACGCAGCGCGCCGTCCTGGCCGCTTCGTCGACGACCACGGTCGCATCCATGCGCTGATCGGCGACCGCCACCCACGACCCTTTCATCCGCACCTCGGTGGCGATGTTGGTCGTCGAGTAGAAGCCTTGTGGCGCCACGCCGTCCTTCTCGACCTCCTGGAGCACGGCGTCCTGCGTCGCGGTCTCGCTCAGACCCAGTGACATCAGATCGTCACACGCGCGCTCGAACACGCGGCCGTCCGGCGCCGTGACCTCGAGCTCGAGCTCGCTCTCGTCGGCGCGCGCGGTGCCGATCTCGAGACGCACGATGCGATACGTGGCGCCCGCGGCCTGCACGGCCTCGAGCGCGTCCGACAGCAGGCCGGAGTCGATCAGATGCCCGCGGACGGCGAAGTTGGCGACGGTCGGATTGCTCACCGCCGCAGGCTAGCAGGGGGTCTTCCTGGAACCAACTCGACCGCGGAACGGTCAGCGCAGCGAGTCGAACAGCAAGCCGATGCCGCCGCCGATCAGCGCGCCGCGGCCGCGCCGGCCCTGCTGGTGGCCAATGATCGCGCCGACGCCCGCGCCGATCGCGGTGTTGATCGGGAACGTCGACCGGCGGTAGGGGCGGCCGTAGTAACCGTAGGGATCGTAGTAGCCCGTGCGCCCGTAGACCGGCCGGTAGTAGTGGTCGCGATACGGCCCGTAGTCGGCCTCGTAGCCGAACTCGTCCCAGCGATCCCGGGAATCGGGGCCATCGAACGGATCCCGCAGCGGCGGCAACTCCGGCCGCTCGGGCTCCTCGACCTTCGGCGCCTTCTCGATCTGGTCCGTGAGCCACGCCTCGGTCGCGGCCTCGTTCGCCGGTGGCAGGTCGGAGCCACGCTCGACGCGCACCTTCTGCGGCGCGGCCGGCGGGACGGGATCCCCGCGCTCGGCATACGACGGTCCCACGCACGCCGCGAACGGCAGCACGAGACCCAGCAACAGGAACGTCGTCTTCGTCGTCACCATGATCGCCTCACTTGTTCCACGACAACCGCAACGTGTAGTCCGCCGCTTCCTCGCGCAGCGAGAACCACTCCATGTCGACCGTGCTCCCCGCACCGATGAGCACGACGCGGCGGTTGGACGTGTCACCGACGGGGCGGCGGTCGACGTCGAGGAAGCTGATCTGCGCGAGCACCTCGATGCCCTCGCTGTCGATGTTGCGCACCGGCACGATGACCTTCAGGCCGTCGTTCTTGCGCTCGACGAGGTCGCGCCCGATGCGCACGACGTCCTGCAGCGAGCCGTCGCTGACGACGACGTTGGATACCGCCTCGGCGTCGTTCTCGATCGCGTAGGCCGGGTACGGCCGCGCGGCGCAGGCGGACAGCCCGAGCAGCAGGCCGAGGGACAGGGTCGATGCGAGTCGGTTCTTCATAGGGTTGTCTCAGGAGGCGATCCGGTCGAGGCCGGGCAACGAACGGAACAGGAACCAGCTCTCGCCGTCCGTCGGGACGTCGATCGCGAAGCGCTGCTGGAGGTCCGGCAGCGCGCGGCCGGAGCCGTCGAGGAAATCGATGACGAGGTCGTGCGCGCCGGGCTCGATGTCGGCGCACAGGACCTGGACGGAGCCGGGCAGCGTCGGCCAGTGCCGCGTGTCCGCCTCGCTGCGCGTCAGGAACGACAGCGCGAGCAGCCCACCGCCGACGATCGCCGCGGTGCGGGCCTTGTCGCCCCGCATCCGGGAGCTCGCGCGCAGCAGCGTCGCGCCGCTGACGAGCGCGCCCGTCTTGAAGACGGCCTTGCCCTTGCGGATGCCCTCCATCGCGGTGCCGCCGAGCGTCGTCGCCTGATAGTCGAGGTCGCAGAGCACGACGGAGGTGCCGAGCTCTTCGCCGTCGAGCGTCACGCGCGCGCGCTGCGCCGGGTGGTAGACGGAACGAAACCGCGCGAGCTCGCCCATCCTGCCCGCCGCGATCTTCTCGGGGCCGAGTCCGCACTCGAACAGGAGCACGACGTTGCCGCTCTCCGGCGCGCCGATCACCTCGTCCTGCGTGTCGCTGCGCGAACCGTGCTGCGCTGCGAACTCGTCGGCCGTTCGCGCCTCGTCGAAGAAGCCCGTGGCGTCGTCCTCGAGGCCCATGAGCAGACTCATGCGACCGGCCATCCAGAACAGCAGCGGGTTGTCGGCCTGATACTTCTCATCGGCCACTTCGGCGTCCGCGAGGATGCCGCGCTTGAGCGCCGCGCGCGCGTTGTCCGACTCGCCGCGCCACAGGTAGGTGAGGGCCAGATAGAACGCGTTCATCCCCTTCTCGTAGGGATCGCCGCGGTAGTTCTTGCTGCCCTCGCTGCCGACGATCGCGGCGAACTCCTCGCCGCCGCTCGTCGACCAGTTGCCCATGATGCGACCCGCGGTCCCGAAGTGGCGGAATGCCGCGTCGAGGTCGCCGAGCAGCAGCTCGCACTGCCCGAGGATGTTGCGCACGAGGGCCTCGTTCTCGGGGTAGCCGTTCTGCAGCTCGCCCTCGAGCACGGTGCGCACGCTCTCGATATCGCCGGCGACGAACCGCCGGAGCGGCACGTCGGGCATGCCGACCGAGCAGGCGCCGAGCAGCGCACAGCCGGCCATCGAGAGGAACCCGCGCCGCATGGCTCTACCGCGCGATCACCGACTTCTCGGAGTCGAACTTGGCTTCGTAGTCGCCGGTCCACATGAGGCGCGACGTCTCGAGATCGGTGAGCTCGAAGGTCACGAGGTAGTAGGCCGACTTGCGGTCGCTGGATTGCAGCACGCGGTCCTGGATGCGGCCCTTGAGCACGTAGTCGGCGCCGAGGACGTTGCCCTGCTTGCTCGGGTTGCCCTCGACGGCGCCGGAACGCTTCGCCGCGCGCTCGCTCTTGATCAGCTCGAGCGCTTCCGGGCTGCGATCGAGGATCTCGACCTGGCCGCCGAACGCGTTGAACAGGTTGGTCCGCAGCTTGGTCGTGATGATCGTCGAATTGATCGGATCCGACGACTCGTTGACGAGGCCGGTCGTGAAGAACCGGACGCTCTCACCCTGCGGCGCGTTCTTGAGGACACCGAACGCCTTGATGTCGCGCGCCATCGCATCGGCCATGGACCGGATGTCCTGACTGCGGAGATTCGCCCCGCCCACGGGGTCGGCCATGTCGGGGTCGACACGGCGATCGATCGTGCCGCGACACGCCGCGCCGAACGCGAGCAGGAGGATCAGGGACGATCGGACGATACTGGACGTTCTCATACGGAGCCTTCCTTCGAAGTTCGGGTGACAGCGGCTGAACCGTTCGCCGGTCCAGCCGTTGTCCAGAGGCGATCCACTCAGCGCAAGACACGGCCGGGTGTTTCGCAACGATTGACCAGCGGCTCGCTTCGGGCCACCGTCGGGATTCTCTCCGCCGTGCCGATCCCGGCGACGGTATCGTCCCGACGGGCCCGTGGCCGGAGCGCTCGCACGACTCCAGACCCACTCCGGGACACTGCCCGAACGGGCCGCAGACCGTATGCTTGCCGAGGCAGGATGACAGAACTCGCGAATAGGCTCGCCGACCGGATCGGCCAAGGGCTGAGGGGCAAGCAGGAGGCCATCGAGCACGCGTTGATCACGCTGTTCGCGGGCGGCCACCTGCTCATCGAGGACCACCCGGGCGTCGGCAAGACGCTGCTCGCGCGCTCGATCGCGCAGGCCCTCGATCTGCCGTTCCAGCGGATCCAGTGCACGGCCGACCTGCTGCCGGCGGACATCGTCGGCGCGCAGATCTACCACCCCAAGACGGGTGAGCTGACGTTCCGGCAAGGCCCGATCTTCGCGTCGGTGCTGCTCGCCGACGAACTCAACCGCACGCCGCCGCGCACGCAGTCCGCACTGCTCGAGTGCATGGCCGAAGGGCGCGTCACGGTCGATCGCGAGACCCACCAGCTGCCCGATCCGTTCCTCGTGATCGCGACGCAGAACCCGCTGACTTCGGCCGGCACCTATCCCCTGCCGGAGAACCAGCTCGACCGCTTCCTGCTGCGCATCCAGCTCGGCTATCCCGACACCGAGAACGAGATCGACGTCGTCGCGCGCGAGGACGGCCACGAGATCGTCGACGGGCTCGCTTCGGTCGCGTCGGCGGACGACGTGCGCGCCGGGCGCAAGCAGGTGCTCGAGGTGCGCTGCGACCGCGAGCTCACGGCGTTCATGGTCGAGCTCGCGCAGCGCACGCGTTCGGCCGGCGACGCCGTGCTCGGCGTCAGCACCCGCGGCGCCCAGGCGCTGCATCGCGCCTGCCGCGCGCGTGCCTACCTGCACGGTCGCGACTTCGTCGTGCCCGACGACGTGCGCGCGCTCATCGTGCCGGCGTGGGCGCACCGGATCACCACGCAGAGCGGCGGCGAAACCGACGCGCTGCTCCACGAAGTCCTTGCCGAGACGCCGCTGCCCGACTGATGGCGTCGACGCACAGCACGATCGAGCTCACGATGCGCGGCAAGGTGCTCGCGTGGCTGGCCGGCCTCGCAGGCGCTGCGGCCTGGCTCGGCGAGGACCCCAACGCGCGGATCGCGGCGGCGCTGCTCGCGGCGCCGCTGCTCGTCGACTTCGTGGCCAAGCAGCGCCGCATGCACGAGACCGAGGTCCGCATCGGACCCCGGCGCACGATCGCTGGCGCGCCGTTCACCGAGAACGTGATGCTCACCCACCAGGGCCGCTGGCCGCTGCGCGAGTGCCTGATCCACGAGCCGCGCACGATGCGCACCGAACCGCCGCAGCTCGTCAGCGTTCTGCGCCCATTCGAGCCCCAGCGACTGACCTACCGCGCGCGCAGCAACCGGCGCAGTCACATCGTCGAACGCGTGCTCACCCTCGCTTCGGGCTGGCCGCTCGGACTGTTCCGCGCGCAGGCCGTGATCGCCGTGCCGGCCGACCTCATCACCGAGCCCGCGCGCGTGCGGCTGTCCGCCGAGGTGCTGTCGACGGTCGCCGAACGCGAGGCCGCGCCGCGCGATCGTTCCGTGCTGCCCGGCCCGGAGTTCCACTCGCTGCGCGAGCACCAGGCGGACGAGGACGCGCGCGCCGTGCACGCGCTGCGCAGCGCGGCGCTCGGCACCCTCGTGCGCCGGGTATCGCGCGGTCGCATGCCGCGCACGGTCGGCATCGTCCTCGACATGCGGCGGCCGCCGGGTCGCCGCATCGACGGCGGCGGCCGCCGCTTCGAGTGGAGCCTCGGGGCGTGCGCGACCCTCGTCACGACGCTGCGCGGCCGCGGCGCGGAGGTCGACGTCGCGGTGATCGACGACGAACCGACCCGCACGCTCGTCCAGAGCCCGGCGCGCGAGCGCGCGCTCATGACGCTGCTGTCGGAGGCCGGCCCGGTGGAGCACCAACCGCTGCCGCCGCGCCTGCTCGACGACCTGCGCGGCTACGAACACTGCTACTGGATCCCCGCCGGCTCCTACCTCGCGGACAAGGACCACCAGGTCCTGCCCGCCGCCGTGCGCGTCGTCGGAGGTCCCGAATGACGTTGTTCGACCGACCTCACCGCACCGCCCGGCGCGCCGACCGCGCTGCCGGCATCGCGCTGTTGCTCTGTGGCGGCCTCGCGATCGGCAACCTGCCGCACGATCAGCTGCCGGCCGGCTGGCTGCTCGCGTGGACGCTGCCGGCCGCGCTGTTCGGCAGCCTGCGGCGCCGCTCGCACCGGCCTTGGCTGCGGACGATCGCCGCCTCGCTCGCGCAGATCGTCGCGTTCGCGCTCGCGCTCGAGTACGCGGGCTCGCTGTCACGGCCGGCGGTGCTCGCGTGCACGATCCTGCCGCCCTTGTCGTTCGTGATCGTTCGGCGCCGCGACTCCGACGCCGCACTCGGCCTGTTCCTGAGCTTCTGCGTGTTGCTCGTCGGGGTGATCCTCGGTGGCGCGAACCCGCTCCTCCTCGCGGCCTACGGCGTCGCGGCGTGCCTGTCGCTGCGGCTCGAGACCCACCTCGCGGCCCGCGCCGCGACCCTCGGGCACCGGCCGGCCGCGTCGCTGCGCCTGCCGGTCCAGCCCGTGGTGATGGCGGGACTCGCCGTCGCGTTGCCGTGCCTGTTCGTCGCGTTCGCGATCGACCGGACGTTGGCCTGGGTGCCGTCGCCCGTGCAGTCGGATGACACGCCGACGGCCAGCGCACCCGCGCAGCCGCAGGGGCAGACGCAGACGGGGCTCGACGACTCGTTCGACCTCGGCGGCGGCGGTGTGCTCGCGGATCTGGCCGGCGAGGAACTCGTCGTCGTGCGGACGGACGATCGCAGCCCGGTGCCGACCGACCTCTACCTGCGCTCGGGCTTCTTCGCCGTGCCCGAGATGGAACGGTGGCTCATCGGCCGCGTCGACACCGCACCCCCGACCGGCGGCACCGACCACCTGATCCAGGACGCCGACCCGGGCGGCCCGGTGCTCGGCCTCGAGATCGAACGGTTCCAGGGCGCTCGCAACTTCGTGTTCGTGCCGCCGCACGCGGTCGAGCTCCGCGGCGTCCCCGAACTGCAGATCGATCGCCGGCGGCTCTGGCTGCGCCAGCGCCAGTTCGCCGAGCAGACCGACTACTTCGTCTCCTACCAGACGCATCTCGGTTCGCTGCGCAACGTGACCATCGACCAGCGGCTCGGCCGTGAACTCGGCCTGCTCGAGCTGCCCGAAACGCTGGTGCATACGCGCTACGAACAGCTCATGGACGACTGGGGCGCCTATGGCAGTAACGTGCACCAGGTCGCGAGCACCATCGCAGCCGGACTCGGCGCCCGCTGCCGCTACGACCGCATCGAGCCGATCGGGCCCTACGTCAACACGATCGACAACTTCCTGTTCCACGACGGGGACAAGCGCGGCTACTGCATGCACTTCGCGACCGCCGCCGCGCTGATGCTGCGGCTGCGCGGCATTCCGTGCCGCATCGGCGTCGGGCTCTACGGCGGCGACCCGGACCGGCGCGACCCCGAAGCCCGCAGCTACGGCTCGCAGCACGCGCACGCGTGGGTGGAGATCCTCGTGCGGGACCGTGGCTACGTCGTGTTCGACCCGACGCCGCCCGAAGAACGCGGCCAACGCATGCCCTCGGAGCTCGCGCCGGTCGCCGAGGACGACGGCTTCGGCGGTGGGGCCGAGTCGAGCACCTGGTCGTTCTGGGCCGGGCTGCTCGAGTTCGTGCTGCAACCGTGGTTCCTGATCCTCGTCATCGTGCTGGCGATAGCCGCGACGATGTGGCCGGCTGGCCGACCGACCGAAGCGCCGATCGTCGTGCCGCGCTCGCTGCGAACCGCGCGCCGATTGCTCGTTCGGATCCTGCGAGTGCTCGGTCACCGCGGCCACCTGCGCCAGCGTGGCCAGACGCTCGAACAGTTCGCGGCAGTCCTCTCGGCGCGGCAACGGCTCGAACCGGCGGTCGCGGACGCCTTCCGCACGTATCAGGAGATCCGTTTCGGCGGCTACGATTTCGACCACGACCGTGAGCAGCGTCTCATGCGTGGCATCGAGAGCGCAGAGGCGACCGAACCGTTCGTGATCGGCGGCGACTGACCGGTCACTCGCGGGCGCGAACCGTCGGCAGCACGAGGTCGAGCGCGAGCTCGTCGACGCCGACCTCCGCGGCGCTTGCCACCCGCACCAGGCCACCGAGCCGCAGCACGACGAGCTGCGTCACGAGCAAGGAGAAGCTCCTCGACTCGGGGTCGTCGGCCGCTCCGCGAAGCGCATCTCGAACGGTGAGCAGCCGCTCCGCCTGCGCCGCAACCGTGGCCACATCGAGCGGTCCGGCCACGAAGCGGAAACGCGCGAACGCGCGGCCGGCTCCGAGTTCCGCCGGGATCTCGTTCGTCACCAGGGACCGGACGCTCGCCTGGACCCGCGAGCCACCGGCTCGTATGGCGAACCAGATCATCGCGAGCACGGCCTGCACGAGCTCGGCATCCGGACCGCGAACGACCGCGTTGCAGTCGGCGACGACGTCGAGCTCGATGCCCTGGTTCATCGCGTGCTTCTGCACGACGGACGCTGCGTCGTTCAGCAGTTCGGCCGCCGGCACGTTGCGCCACTCGCGCGGCCCGGTCTCGAGCAGCTTGGCGAGCGTGCCGGCGACGCGGGTGCCGTTCTGGGCCGCGTCGAGGACCTGTTCGAGCACGAGGCGCTCGGCGTCATCGCGCGCGTAGCTGCTCAACGAGCTCGACAGCGCGACCCCGCCGTGCAGCACGTTGGCGAGATCGTGCACGATGTCGCCGACGAGGCAGCCCAGATTGCGCACCCGCGCGGCCGCGAGCCTCTCGGTCCCCGCTTCGACATCGCGCGCGAGGACCCAACGCTCGCCGTCGTGCTCGACGACCCGGATACCGCAGGCCGTGCGCGTCCGCGCCGGCAGGTCCTCGAGCCGCGCGGCGCCGAGGTCGACGAGCAACGTGCGCATCGCGCGGTTGCACGGCTCGATCGTACCGTCCTCGCCGAGCCGGCCGATCGGCTCATGGAGTTCGTCGAGCGGCGGAGTGGCGTCGATCGTCATCGGGATTCGGCGAGCGCTAGGACGCGAGCCCGACCGCGATCGAAGGTGACGCGGCAGCGGCTCACGAGATCCATGCCGAGCACCCCGTGCACCGGGAAGGAGCCTTCGGGGCCGCGTGGCACGATCGGCAGCGTAACGCCGCGGAACCGCGCGTCCGAGACGCGCAGCACGAGACCGCGAACTTCGCGCACGGCGACGAGCGAGCCGCCGACCGTGCGGACGCGGCGGAACGACGGGGTTGCGCGCCGACCGCGTGGCAGCGCGGCCGCGCCCGCCTCCGTCAGGCTCGAGTGACTCGCGCCGGTGTCGAAGACGAACCACAGCCGAGCCCCCTCGATCGTCACCGGCAGCAGGCAGCGGCCGTCAGCTCGCACGCATTGCACGGATTCGAGCACGGGCAACCCGCGCGGCAGTTCGAGCGTCACGCTGTCGCGTTCGGGGTCGACCGTGAGCCGGAACGCACCGAGCTGATCGAGGCCGAGCACGCCGCGCGGGATCCGGTCCGGACCGCCGTGCAGATCCCGCAGCATGAGCGCCGCGTCGTCGACGACGAGCACAGGCACGTCGCCGAGCTGCACGTCGCCGACCGCGAAGCGCGGCAGGACACCGACCTGAATCTCGATCGCGCGCCCGGCGCTGTCCTCCGCGCGGCCACCGGAGCGCAGACTGCGGACGCCGAGCTCCTTGGCGAACGAACGCGACAGCGTCGTCATCGACGTGCCGGTATCGATCGCGAACGGCCGCTGCAGGTTGCCGGCCCGACAGACGAACTCGGGGAACGGACTCTCGAGCAGCGGCTGCTCCGTCAGCAGCGGCCCCGCAACCTGCCTGGTGAACGGCAGCGCACCCGTGATCGCGGCGAACGCGGCGCGACGTTCGGCATCCGGCCCGACCGCGCCGACCTTGAGCGGCTCGGCGGACTCCCCGAACCGACCGGCCTGGAACAGCAGGTCACCGAGCCGGCCGCGCAGCGCCCGATCGACGTCGGGCGCCACACCGGCGGCGCGCGCCCACCGGATCGCGGCGAGTTGGTGCCGCACGGCGAGATCGTCCTGCCAGCGCAGTTCGGCGACGACCGAACTCCAGTACTCGGCTTCGAAGTCGTCGCGGCGGATCTGTCGCAGCCGCTGCGTCGCCTCGTCCGCCTGTTCGAGCCGGCCATCGGCGAGCCAGAAGCGCACCGAGGCGAGCACCTCCTCGCGCGACGGCGGCGGCGGCGGCGCGAAGCAGCCGCCGAGCGTCAGCAACGCGACCGCCAGCATGGTGCGCGCAGCGGCGACACCAGCCCGGCCGGCTTCAGAGCGAGAACGTGACCTGCACGGAGCTGAACGCATCCACCCCCCACTCGGTCGCACTGATCGACTGCAGGTATGTCGTCACGATCCGATACGTGTTGTCGGACTGCGCGATGACGCCGCCGTTGCCCGACGAGCCGTAGGCCGTCAGCGTGAGCGTGTAGCCGCGGCCGGGCACGAGCGGCGTCGCGGCCTGATCGGGCAGCCGGACGAACTCGAAGCTCGTGACGTCCGGCGGCAGGTAGACGTCCCAGAGCAGCAGTTCGTCGCTGCCCGACTGCGCCTTCAAGCTCAGCACGCCGTAGAACGTGTTGGCCGGCAGCACGAACGACGTCATGACCGAATCCGTCGTCGGCGTGCCGTCGACGGTCAGCGTCGGCAGCGGCAGCACGGTCGGAGCGCCGATGGACCCGTTGTTGTCGAACCGCACGAACGCGGCCTGCGTCGCCGGGTTGCCCGCTACCGTCCCGCTCGTCTTCGCGAGGGCGCTCCAGCGCCAGTTCGCGAGCCCGCCCGAGAGCGCAGGCAGCGTCAGCGCGAGGTCGTTGCCGCTGACGGTGTGGTTGCCCGTGAGCGCCCGCGTGACATCGACGGCGAACCCGTCGCGATCGCTCAACGCCAGGTCGACCGCGAATCCGCCGGCAAGCGTCGGTTCGAGCGCGGCGAGCGCGCCCGCGGCCGTGTACGTGACGTTCGCCACGTGATCGAGCGGCACGTCGAGTGTCGTGACCGTCCCTTCCTGAGCTGCGACACCGGTCGCGACCGCGAGTTTGTCGAGTCGCCGTCCGCTCGACGTGTCGAGCTCTGCGGTCACGATGTTGCCGCCGACCTTGTCCATACCGACCTGGAATGCACCGTGGGTCGTTGCTGGATCGACATCGACGGGCAGCGCGGACGGGATCGTGAAGCCGTCGACGACCTCCTCCCACCACTCCCGCAGTCGCAACCGCCGCGTGGTCCTGAGTTCGTGCGTCGCACTGCCGTTGGCGCCGGTGATCGTGCCGGCGACGAGGCCGTGCCGATCGAAGCGACCGAGCGACGTGCGGTAGGCCTGGCGCAGCGGCATCTCGAGCTTCTCGCCGTCGGGCCGCACGATCGACAGCGCATGAACGACGGTGACACCTTCCCGCGCGGTCCGCACGACCGCGGTCGCGCGACCATCGAACGCGCGCTCCGAGAACAGCAACCCCGTCTCGCGGGAGAAGCCGGCGAAGCCCTCGCCCGCCATGCTGCCCCGCACGAGCGACGCGTCGAAGACGGGCCCGGTGCCGACCGCGTCACTGATGATGACGCGCGAGCTGCGCGACCCGGCGAACCACGTGAACTCGTCGTAGAACTGGAAGATATCGAGCCAGCGACGACCCGCCGCGTTGAAGCCCGTCGCCTGCGAGTAGAACGAGAACGTCCGGTCCTTCGCGAACGCGTCCTGGAAACCGAACCAGCGCGCCGGCACGTCCTCGATGATCGCCTGACCGTTCGCGTCGGAGAGCGTCGCGCGCGTGACCCCGCCGTCGAGCGAACTCACGCGCTGCAAGCGGAACCGTTCGGCGCGCGCGCGCTTGACCTGCTGCACGCGGATATTGCCGGCCCGCAGCGTGTCGAACACGATCTCGCCGGCATCGGCCTCCCCCGCGCCGTTCATCGTCACGCTGGCCGTGGCGACGGCGGGCAGCCACGTGCCGCCGGCGAACAGCTCGATGGTCGCGCTCCGCGCCGTCGTGTTGTCGCCGACGAACGCGGGCACGCCCGCGACGCTGAACTCGCCGTTGCCGTCCGTCGTGCCCCAGCGACCGTCGACGTTGACGAGCGCGTTGAACACGCTGATCGCCGGCGTGCTCGCCGCATCGACGACGCGCCCCGTCACCGTGCCCGTCGTGACCGGGGCGCCGAACGCGTAGAGCCCGCCCATGGTGACCGCACCGGCCGCCGTGATGCTGCCGGATCCGACCGTTCCCGTGCCGATCGTGAGCCACGTGCCCGTCGCATCGTCGAGGCGATACAACGTCACGGTGCCCGACGCCCCGAGGTCGTAGTCGAGCGTCAGATCCGCACCCGGCGTGATCGTCAGATCGAGCGGGTCGATGTAGATACCCGCACCGAACAAGATGCCGGCCGGCAGCTGCCCGGGCAGATGCTGCGGCGCGAGCGCGCCGGTCCGAACGGTCACGTTCGCGGCCGTGCCGGTGATCCCGACGCTGCTGCCCGACTGGATCACGAGCTGCCCGCCGATGCTCGCGGGCGCGAGGACGTTGGTCGTCGTGCCCTGCGTGCCGACCGCGACCGTCGACGCGCCGCCCGCGTTCGTATCCGGCAGGAAGAACGCGCGCGGCACGTCGCCGCCCGGCAACGGCAGCGCGACGGTCAGGGTGCCGAGTCGATCGCCGTCCTGCGCCGCCGCGGCGGAACCGTCGACGCGCACGAGGCGATCCCCCGCGGGGCTCGCGAACAGCTCGGCGCGGCCGTTGCGCCCCGTGATCGCTTCGATGCCGGCACCGAGGATCGTCACGCGCGCGCCGCAGACGCCCGCGTTGCCGTCGCTCAGGACGCTGACCTTGCTGCTGGCCTCCGGCAGCGGCGCCAGGCGCGGGCCGATGTCCGAGCCGCTGCCTTCGCAGCCGGCGAGCACGAGAACGGTCGCGAGCGCGACCCACGCAAACCGGGAACTCAACGGCCACCTCTGCGGTTGTTGAAGCGGTCGGGCTCCGGCGGCGTCGCGACGCGACTGCGACTGCCGTCCGCGCCGACGGAGCGCACGCCGACGACGACGTCGTCGAGGCAGACGTCCGGCAGTCGCGCGCTCACCGTGCCGCGCCCCTCGCCCATCGTGATGTCGTCCCGCGGGACGACGTGCGTCCAGTCCGCCGCCGTCGTCTCGCGCCACACGAACTCGAAGTCCGTGACGCCCGCGGGCGGCACGAAGAACACCTCGGTGTCGTACGCATCGCGCCGCAGGCGGGCGCCGCGCACGAGCGGCGGCGGTGGCGCCGAGGCGAGCTCGGCCAGCGTGGCGACGACGACCTTGGTCACCCGCGCCGTGTAGCCGAAGTCCGCGTAGTCGGGCAGGTCGCCGTACTCCTTGCCGTCCCGCATCGTGATGTCCTGGTGCTGCCGCGAGAAGTCCTCGCGCGGCTCCGTCATGCGAACGGCCGGAAAGCCCTGGTCGAAGAACGGTCGGTGGTCGCCGCCGCGCCCGTAGCGGTCGCCGCGGTAGATCAGTTTGACGGCCAGCTCGTCGCCGACGTGCCGCCGCTGCGCGAAGCTGCACGCGCGCGCCATGCTGCGGCCGAAGCTGTCGTTCCCGGTCGGCGCGTAGCTGAAGCAACGCACGTAGCGGTCGTAGGTCTTGCCGTCCATCCCGGTCGTGTTGCCGACGATGTCGCACGTGATCATGCCATCGACCTTGGTGCCGGCTTCGGCCAGCGCCGCCGCGTGCGCCTTGCTGCCGAGCAGCCCCTGCTCCTCGCCGTCGTAGGCCACGAACACGACCGTCGCCGCGAACTCGTGCCGCGCCATCACGCGGCACGCCTCGAGCGCGACCGCCGTGCCGGACGCGTCGTCGACCGCACCCGGCGCCCGACCTTCGCCATCGCTGCCGGTGCTGTTGCGCGAGTCGTAGTGCCCGCCCACGACATAGACCCGTTCGGGATCCGTCGTGCCGCGGAGCGTCGCGATCACGTTCACGAGCGTGATCTCCTCGGGCATCCCGCGCCGCCGGCACGGCACCGTCACCTCTTGCAGATCGACCGCCAGCCGACCGTTCGCCGTCGTGACGATCTCCTCGTACTGCGCCCGCAGCCAGCGGCGTGCCGCGCCCGTGCCCGTCGTCGCGCTGTCGGTCGCGGACAGCGGATGCCGCGACCCGAAGCTGCAGAGCTTGCGCACGGTCGCCTCGATCCGCGCGGCGTCGACGTCGGCGAGCATCCTGGCGACCCGCGCCTGAATGGCATCGCGGGCGTTCGCGGTCTGCGCGGGTGCGGCACCGACGCAGAACGGGCTCACGCAGAGAACGGGCAACAGCAATGCGGCGGTCGATCTCATGTGAGCAGGTTTACCCCTTCCATGCCCTTCGCCGGCTGCAGACCGAGGATCGGCAGCAAAGTCGTGGCAATGTCACAAAGTCGGCCGCCGTCCTGCAGCCGCTTGCCCGCGGCGGCCGCACCGCAGACGACGAACGGCACCGGGTTGGTCGTGTGCGCCGTGTGGATCCCGCCCGTCTCCGGGTCCTGCATCATCTCCACGTTGCCGTGGTCAGCGGTGATCGCGATCGTGCCGCCGAGGTCCGTCACGGCGGGGACGATGCGGCCGAGGCACCGGTCGATCGTGCGGATCGCCTCGATCGCGGCCGGGATCTCGCCGGTGTGCCCGACCATGTCGGCGTTCGCGAAGTTGAGGATCGTCACGTCGGGCCGGCGATCGCCGCCGAGCTCACCGAGCAACGCATCCGTGACCTCGACGGCCGACATCTGCGGCTGCAGGTCGTAGGTCGCGACCTTGGGGCTCGGCACGAGCAGGCGCCGTTCGCCCGGCAACTCACGCTCGTCGCCGCCGGAGAAGAAGAACGTCACGTGCGCGTACTTCTCCGTCTCCGCGATGCGCAGCTGGGTCAGCCCCGCCTCGCTGACGACCTGCGGCAGGATGCCGTTGAGGTTCTGCGGCGGATACGCGACCGCGCACGGAAAGTCCTCGCGGTAGCGCGTCATCGTGACGAAGTGCACCTGCGGGAGCGTCGCGCGCGGGAAGCCGTCGAACTCGTGGCTGACGAACGCCTCGGTCAACTGCCGCGCGCGGTCGGTGCGGAAGTTGAAGAACAGGATCGCATCGCCCGCGCGCACCCGGCCGGCGTCGCGCGAACCGATCACCGTCGGCAGCACGAACTCGTCGCCCTTGTCGACATCGTACGACGCCTGCACCGCCGCCTGCGCGGTCGCCGCGAGCTGCCCCTCACCGAGCGTGAGCGCGTCGTAGGCCTTCTGCACGCGATCCCAGCGCTTGTCGCGATCCATCGCGTAGTAGCGCCCGATCACGGTGCCGATCCGCCCGACACCGAGCTCACCCATCCGCGCCTCGACCTGCTCGACGTAGCCCCTCGCCGAGCGCGGCGGCGTGTCGCGACCGTCGAGGAACGCGTGCAGCACGACGCGATCACCGCTCAGCCCTTCGGCCTTGCAGAGCTCGAGCAGCGCGTCGAGGTGCCTGTCGCTGCTGTGCACACCGCCGTCGGAGACGAGCCCGAACAGGTGCAACGTCGTGTCGCCGCGCCGGGCGTGTTCGACGGCCGACAGCAGCGCGGCGTTGCGCGCGAAACGCCCCTCGGCGATCTCGCGGTCGATGCGCGAGATCTCCTGGTAGACGACGCGCCCCGCGCCGATGTTGAGGTGGCCGACCTCGGAGTTGCCCATGAGGCCGCAGGGCAGGCCGACGTCCTCGCCGCTCGCCTCGAGCGCCGTGGTCGGCCACTTCTGGCACAGCTCCTGCCACACCCGTGGCTCGGCGGCCGTGATCGCGTTCCCGGGGCCGGGCGCCGCGTTGCCGAAGCCGTCGAGGATCGCGAGGACGAGCGGCGGACGCGTGGCCGTCATGCGAGCAGCGCCTCCACCTTCGACGCGAGCTGCTCGCGGTGGCGTTCGATCTCGAGCCGCACCGACTGCGCGCGTTCCATCGTCGAGTCCGCGAGCTCGCGGTTCTCGAGGAACGATGCGTTGATGCGCACGTTGAGGAACGCGCCCTCGGCCGACGCCGACAGCAGCGCCGCGCCGGACGCCATGTCACTGGCGATCGCCTTGCCGACGCAATCCGACACGCTGGCCATCACGACGAAGACATCGCGCACCATGCACAACGCCTCGTCCGGCACGACCATCGCCCCGACGAGCGCCTCCTGGATCGCCTTCTTGCGCAACGCCTTGTCCTCATCGGTCGCCTTCGCCATCCCGTACGCCGCGCTCACGAGCCCGAATGCCTTCGCATCGCGATCCGCCATCGGCTGGAGCCGCTCGAGATAACCCGCGAGCTTCGACTCGGCAGCAGCGAGGTCGGCCTCGTGATCGGCATTTGCGGGCTTGCCCTGCGAGAACCGCACGACCATGAGGAAGAGCGACGTGCCGAGGCAGCCGGCCATGGCTGCCGCCGCGCCACCACCGGGTGTTGGCGTGCGGGCCGCGAGCCGCTCGACGAGCGTTGCGAAGGGTTGCTGAATCATGGCCCATCGAGTCTCGGCCGCGGCCAGAACGGATCAAGGACGGATCGATCGCCGGGCGACTTCCTCCTTGCACTCGTCTGCCGAGGCGGGAGATTGGCGGCATGACGCGGCCCGTTCCTGCCTGTTTCGCCGCCGCCCTGGCGGCCACCCTGGCGAGCGGCTGCGCGAGCGCCCCGGCGCTCCCCGACCGCATCGCGGGCCACCTTGCCGAAGCGCCCGAGGACGTGCCCGCGCGCCTCGTCCTGTCCGGCAGCAGCATCGTGCAAGCGGCCGTCGCCGTCGGACCGGGGGCGATCCCGGCACCCGTGCGCGCCGCGATCAGCGCCGTCGTGCCGCAGGGCGACGTCACGTTCCAGGGCCGCGAATGGGGCCCGCGCGGCTTTGGCTTCCGCATCGAGAAGCGCTACGTGCACGAGGCGATCGAGCACACCCGCACCGCGCTCATCGCGCCCGACGGCGACGTCCTCGAACGCGCCCATTCGGTCCCGATCGGCCAGGTCCCGAAACCGATCCTGACCGCCGCGCTGCAGGCGGGCAGCACGGTCACGACCGCGCTCATCGTCTCCGGCCCCGACGCCGAAGAGGGCTGGCGTTGTCACGTCACGGATCGACTCGGCCGCCGGTACCTCGTCGAGGTCGACCTCGGCGGCACGCTGACCGCGGTGCACCGCCGCGTCGCGGCCAACGTCGACGTCTGAGCTAGCCCGTCGGCAGTTCGATCGGCCGGAAGTCGATCGCGTCGACCGACGCGAGGTAGTAGCGGATGCCGTCGGCCTCGCCCTGGAAGCCGAACTTGTGGTCCTTGCCGTGCAGGTGGCCGTAGACGCACAGCTCCACGTGCGCGTCCTTGAGGATCGCGACGGCGTCCGTCTCGCGGCCGTCGCTGAAGCGCGGCGGGTAGTGCACGAGCGCGATCGTGCGCTTTCCGCCCTCGACGCAGCCGCCGAGCTTCTTGCCGTCCTTGACCGAGAGCTCGAGACGTCCGAGCTCACGCGGGAAGACCTTGGCCGCCTCCTGCTGCGCCCACGGGACGTCGGGCGGATCCCAGAGGCGGGAGCCGACGACGACGGTGCCGTCGCTGAGCTGCACGGCATTGTTCTGCAGCAGGTGGATCGACGGGTCGATCACCTTCTCGACCTTCTTGCGCGACTGCCACCAGGTGCAGTGGTTGCCCTTGATGAGCACCTTCTGGCCCGGACGTTCGCCGAGCCACTGCAGGTCGGGCAGCGCCTGCTCGAGGTTCAGTCCCCACGAGGTGTCGCCGCCGACGAGCACCCAGTCGTCGGCGCCGACCATGCCGTCCCAGGCCTCGCGCATGCGATTGGCGTGATCGACCCATTGCGGGCCGAAGATGTCCATCGGCTTGTCGACGCCGAGGCTGAGGTGCAGGTCACTGATGGCGAACAATCGCACGGCGAACGCAGGCATACGTCACGCTCCAGCGAAGCACAAGAAGACCAGCGCGGCACAAGAGGCCGGCAAGCGGCGCCGAGCGTCCCAGCTCAGCCGATGACGGGCTCGGGCTCGGGCTCCGCCTCTTCCGGCTGCGCCAGGAAGCCGAGCCGCTGCAGCATCGACCGCAGGAACTGGCGATCGCGCTCGACGGACGCCTTGGTCACGACGATCGGCGCGATCAGCTGGCGTGACGGGTCGAGCAGCGCCCGCGAAGCGAGCAGGCTGTCGGCCGCGAGGCGCACGTTCGGGGTCGCGAGCGCACCGAGGATCTGATTCAGGATCGCGCGCGCCTCCCAGCTGTCGATGTCGCCCTCGAGGGTCAACTCGTCGCCGTGCCGCAACGCGTAGTCGAACACGGCGGTTTCGAGCACGACGCAGAGCATCAACGAAGCGACGCGATAATCCTCCGCCGCGAGCGCGGTCTCGAGGCTGCGCAGATTCATGCCCGTCAGCGCCCGGAGGCGCGGGTCATGCAGCGCGAGCGGGTCGAGCAGAAGTCCGTCTTCGGCGACGGCCGGCGTCGGCTCGGCCGCGGCCAGATCGGGCACCGGCTCGAGGGGCTCCGGCGCGGGCGCCGGGCGCCCTTCGATGGCCGTGAACTCGTTCACCATCTCGCCCGGCATCACGCTCGACTCGGACGTCGAGAACAGCTTCTTCTGCAGGCGCAAGCGCAACGCACGGCCGCCCTCGCCGAGAACGGTGGCGACGGCGGGCAACGGCAGATCGGACAGCGGCTTGATCGCGAGCTCGACGGCCCAGTCGGCGACGAGCTGCTGCTTCTTGCGCAAGAACTCGCGTTCCTTCGGATCCGGCGACCGCGCGCCGTTGTCGAGCGCACCTTGCAACCGGGCGTCCGCGGCCTCGACGTAGCGCTGCGACGCGGCGACGAGGAGCCGCAGGTCGTCGTCGTTCATGTCGAGCTCGATGAGGTCCTGGAACGCGCCGGCGCACCGCTGCAGGTAGTCGCGCAACCGACGAAAGTCGCCGTACAGCTGCGGCAGCTCCGGAGGACATTCCTCCGCCATCGCCATGCGATGCCGCCCCAGATGGTCGAGCGTCATCCGCACGGCCTCGAGAAAGCACGCGACGACGATCTTCTTGACGCGCAAGATCTCCATTCGTCGGTATTCGCGACATCGGAATCCGCTGGGTCCGTGCTTTAGCATCCCCGCCGATGAAAGCCCTCGAAGCGGCCCTCGCAGCGCGCCTCTCCGCCGAGCGCGTGCTGCACAGTCCCGATGCCCTGTTGGCATGGGAGTGTGACGGCTTCACCGTGCACCGGAGCCGGCCGCGGGCCGTGGTCCTGCCCGAGACGACCGCCGAAGTGGCGGCCGTCCTGCAGCTGCTGCATGCCGAGCAGGTCCCATTCGTGCCGCGCGGGGCCGGAACGTGCCTCTCCGGCGGCCCGACCGCGACCGCGGACGCCGTCGTCATCGACTGTTCGCGCATGCGTTCGGTGTTGGAAGTCTCGACCGCCGACCTCTACGCCGTCGTGCAGCCTGGCGTCGTGAACCTCGACCTCTCGACCCACGTGCACGAGCACGCGCTGCATTACGCGCCCGATCCGAGCAGTCAGTCCGTCTGCACGATCGGCGGCAATCTCGCGGAGAACAGCGGTGGCCCGCACTGCTTCAAGTACGGCATGACGACGGACCACGTGCTCGGCGCAGTCGTCGTGTTGCCCGACGGCACGATCGCGCGCCTCGGCGACGCGGCCGGTCCGCGTGCGCCGCACGGCCTCGACCTCCTCGGCGTGTTCTGCGGCAGCGAGGGCACGTTCGGCATCGCGACCGAGATCACCGTGCGGCTGTGCCGCAACCCGGAAGACCTGCGCACGCTGCTCGCGTCGTTCGACTCGATGGCAGCCGCGTGCCGCACGGTGAGCGAGATCGTCGCGGCCGGCCTCGTGCCTGCGGCGCTCGAGATCCTCGACCGGAAGACGATTCAAGCCGTCGAAGCGTCGGTCTATCGCGCGGGTTATCCCGAGGACGCCGCGGCCGTGTTGCTCGTGGAGATCGACGGCCCGACCACGGTCGTCACGGAAGAGGCCAGGGAGGTCGCGGAACTCGCGCGGCAGAACGGTGCGCTGCGCCTCGAGGAAGCCTCGGACCCCGGGGAGCGGAAGCGCCTGTGGAAGGGGCGCAAGGGCGCGTTCGGCGCGATGGGGCGACTCAACACCGACCTCTACGTGCTCGACGGCGTCGTGCCGCGCACGCAGCTCGAACCGGCGCTCGCCGGCATCGAACGGATCGCGCAGCGCCACGGCGTGGTGCTCACCAACGTGTTTCACGCGGGCGACGGCAACCTGCACCCCAACATCAGCTTCGACGGCAGGGACAAGGACCAGGTCGAACGCGTCGTCGCCGCGGGCAAGGAGATTCTCGAACTGTGCGTCGAACTCGGGGGCTCCATCACGGGCGAGCACGGCGTCGGGACGGAGAAGATCGATTACGTCGGCCTGATGTTCCGACCGACGGACCTCGAGGTGATGGGCCGCGTCCGGGACGTGTTCGACCCCGAGGGTCGGTGCAACCCCGGCAAGGCGATCCCGCTGCGTGCGGCGTGCGCCGAACCGGCGAAGTGGCCGCAGATGGTCGCGCGCGTGCTCGACGAGGAGGACCGCAGGTGAGTTCGCAACTCACGCCCGCGGCCGCCAGCGAAGTCGTCGACGCGCTGCGCGCGACGACCGGGGCCGTTCGGCTCGTCGGCGGCGGCTCCCGCCAACACCGGCTGCCGCCCGCGGCCGACGCGACGCGGCTCGCGTTCGGCGAAATGGCTGCGATCGAACGCGTCGACGCCGGCGATCAGACGTGCACGGTCGAGCCCGGCGTCGGGCTCGCGGAGCTCGAGGCCGCGGTCGGGCGCCACGACCTCGAGCTGCCGTGCGCCTGGGTCGGCAGCGGCACGGTCGGCGGTCTGTTCGCGGCCGACCCGATCGGCGCCGTTACGGTCGGCGGCCCGCAACCACGCTCGCTCGTGCTCGGCATCGAGGGCGTCCTCAGCGACGGCACCGAGTTCCGTTCCGGCGCGCGCGTGACCAAGAGCGTTGCGGGCTTCGATCTGCACCGACTGTTCGTCGGCAGCGCGGGCCGCCTGTTCGCCGTGACGCGACTGCATCTGCGGCTCAAGCCGCGGCCGCCGGAATCACTGTGGTTCTCGGAGTCGATGCCGGACCCGACCCGGGCGCTCGCCCGCTTCCAGGAGCTGCGCGCACTCGCCGCCCCGCCGACGGCGCTGCACTTCGTGCACGACGAGACCGGCGGCTGCGAGGTCATCAGCCGGTTCACCGGTCGGCCGTCGTTCGTCACCGAGGTGCGGCAGAAGCTCGACCTGCCCGAGGGCCGCAGTGGAGCAACCTTCCCGTTCGTTCCTGCGGGCGACACGAATTCAGCCGACAACAGTGTTTCGTCCGAGAATAGGGGCGAGATTCTCGCCGGCATCGTCCGCCCGAGTCGGGTCAAAGACCTGCTCGCGCACGCGACCACCGTGGCAGCGCCAGGCGGCCGCAAACCGGTGCTCGTGCTGCACGGCGGCGGCCGCTTCGAGATGCGCCTGCCGAATCCAGCGGCAACCGACGCCGTGATCGCCGACTTGCCGAGCCGCGGCGCCCATGCTTGCATCGTCGCGGGCGCGCCGGAGCGGCTGGGCCGCGGCACTCCGGCCGACCCCGGTGCGGCCCGGCTCGAGGCACAACTCACACGCGCGCTCGATCCCGATGGCCGACTCCGCTGACAGACCCTACGCCCGGACGCTCGACTGCGTCCACTGCGGCCTCTGCCTGCCCGCGTGTCCGACGCACCAGGTGCTCGGGGTCGAGGCCGACTCGCCGCGCGGGCGGATCTACCTGATGCGCGCGTTGGCCGAGGGCCGCGTCGAGGATCCGAACGCGATCCGCCCGTTCCTCGACCGCTGCCTCGACTGCCGCGCGTGCGAGACCGCGTGTCCGTCCGGTGTGCGCTACGGCGAGATCCTCGAGGACGTGCGATCGCAACTGCAGGAGAAGGCGCCGCAGCGGGGCTTCGTCGCGTGGCTCACGCGCACGCTGCTGTGGCGCGTCGTCGCACGCCAGGGCCGCCTGCGGCTGCTGTTTCGCGTTCTGCGCCTCAGCGAGATGCTCGGGCTCCGCCGCATCGGTGCGGCCCTGCGCCTGCTGCCCCGGGCGGTCGACCGGCTCGCGCCGCCCGTCCCGCCCGCAGCGAGCCGCCGCCCGCTGCCGACGGGCCTGCACACGCCGCCAGCCGGCGTGACCCGCCGCGGCGTGCGGGTCGCGCTCTTCACCGGCTGCGTGATGGAGCAGATGTTCGGCGACGTCAACCGCGCAACGCTGCGGCTCCTGCTGCTGAACGGCTTCGACGTCGACGTGCCAGAGTCGCAAGGCTGCTGCGGCGCGCTGCTCGTGCACGCCGGTTACAAGGACCTCGCGAGCCAGCTCGCGGCGGCGAATGTGAAGGCGTTTGCGGACGCGGACATCGTGATCAACAACTCGGCCGGGTGCGGCTGCGCGATGAAGGAGTACGGCCACCTGCTCGGCACGACCGACGGCGAGCGCTTCGCGGCCAAGTGCCGTGACATCAGTGAGTTCCTCGCGGCCGAGGGGCTGTCGGCGACGCCCGCCGAGCGGGACGTCGCGGTGGTCTACGACGACCCGTGCCACCTGTGCCACGGCCAGGGGGTGCGGTCGGCGCCGCGCGAGCTGCTCGCCGCGGTGCCGGGGTTGCGGGTGGTCGACCACGACAAGCCCGAGGACTGCTGCGGCTCGGCCGGGATCTACAATCTGCTGCAAAGTGACCTCGCCGCGGAAATAGGTCGGCGCAAGATCGAATCGATCGAGAGGGCGCGCCCCGACCTCATCGTCACGGCCAATCCGGGTTGCATGATGCAGCTCGACAGTCACGCCAGGGCGACCGGCCACTCAGGGCGCGTCCGGCATCTCGTCGAACTGCTGCTGCCGGAAAACGCCACCGACCACCCATGAGCCGCGCCATCACCCTGTTGTCCATCGGCTGCGTCGCCGCCATCGGCGCGACGGCCTACAGCATGCTGACGGGCGGCGAGCCGGACATCGCCGTGCCGAAAGCGCGCGTGCCAGCCATGGGTACCGCAGTCGATCCGGGCAGCGCGACCGCGCCAACCGGAGCGACCGACGCGGGAACGACGCCGACGGCCGATGGCGGTTCGAACCCGATTCCCGCGGCCGCGGATGGCGCGACCCAGAACGGCAATCCGGCGGGCGCCAGCTCGAGCACGGCCCGGTCCGAGCTCGACGCGACGTTCGATACCGCCCGCCGCAGCTACTCCGCCACGACGATCAGCGCGCTCGTCCAGCAGCTCGAAGCGCGCGTCGCGGCCACACCGAAGGACGCCGCCTCGTGGCACTTCCTGGCCTGCACGCTGCTGCAGCGAGTCATCGAGCGCGGCTGCCGTCGCGGCATGCGGCCCGGCCGCCCGGTCTACACCGACCTGCCGGAGCCGATCCTCGCGGACCTCGACCGGGCCCAGGAGGCACTCGAACGCGCTGCCGAGCTCGGTGACGATTCATCGGCCCACCACCGCGTTCAGGCCGAATTGCTGAGTCAGCGCATCACGGGACTCGCGAGCGCGCTCAAGTACAACGGCGACATCCTCGCTGCGATCGGCCGCGCCGGCGAACGTGATGCGCGCGATCCGCAGCTGCACCTCGTGCTCGGCGTGCGCAAGCTCATGGCGCCGCGCTTCCTGGGTCAGGACATCGACGGCGCGCTGGAGCACTTCCAGTACGTCGCGGATCAGCGACCGACCGACGAGCGGCCGGCGATCTTCGCGGCCATGGCCAACTACCTGGCCAAGAAGCGCGTCGCGGCCATCGAGTGGCTCGAGCGGGCGGCGGAACGCAACCCGCGCAACGTGTTCGCGAAGGCCGTCCTGCAGCGCGTGCGGCGCGGCGAGGACGACCCGTTCGGGCGCGACGTCACGACGAACGAAGCCGCCGCGGTCACGCCGAAGTAGCGGCCGAGGCGGCCGCCGATCGGCTCAGCGGACCGAGCCCTTCTTGACGCGACGCAGTTCGAAGGCGTCGGCCTTCTTGCTCTTGGCCTTGTTCTTGGCCTTGCTCTTGGCCTCGGACTGGTCGGCCTTCACGCGCCGGCGCACGGTCATGCCCTCACCCGTGGCGGGGTCGAGGTTGCGGAACATCACGCGCCCCTTCTTGGGCTTCTTACCGTGGTCGTCCTCGACCTCGAACCACACGTCGCGCGTGCTGTCGGCCTTGCCCTTGGACTTGGACTTGGCCTTCTTCATCGCGTCCTCGACGAGCTGGCGGACCTTCGGATCGAGGTCGTCCAACGAGTCGAAGGTGCGGATGCCCGTGCCGTCCATGACGTGACCGTCGATCGCGATGATGCGGTCACCGTCATCATCGTCGTCGTCATCGTGCTCGTGGACCCAGGCGAACGTGCCGTGCCCCTGCTGGGGCTCGAACGGCGAGCCGTCCTTGCTCAGGAAGCGGACGCGCTTGCGGACCTCGTGGCCGTGGTCGTCATCGTCGTCGTCGTCCTCATGGATCCAGGTGAACGCGCCGTGGCCCTGGTGGACGTCGAACGGCGAACCGTCCTGGTTCAGGAAGCGGACGCGCGTGCGGACCTTGTGGCCGTCGTCGTCATCGTCGTCATCGTCGTCGTCATCGTCGTCGTCGTCGTCGCGCTCGACGAGGTGGTAGAACGCGTTGCCGCGCTTCTTGGTCTTGCCGTCGGCGCCATCGAGGAAGAACACGTTCTTGCCCGGGCCCGCCGAGTGCCAGAAGCCACCGTGACCGTGAGGCACGCCGGCCGGCACGCCGTCACCGAGCTGGCCGTGCGCCCGCTCCATGAGCTTCCGGATCGCGCGCAGCTCGTCGCGCACATCGCGGATCGCATCGGCGATGTCGTCGTCGTCATCATCGTCGTCGTCGTGACCACGAACGGTGAACGTCCCGCCGCCCATGCCGGCCGCGGGCTTGCCACCCATGCCGAACGCGAACGTGCCGCCCTTGCCCTTCGCCTTCGCCTTCGCCTTGCCGGGCGCGAAGAACATGCCCTTGCCGCCGGCGCTGGCCTTGCGCTTGCTCTTGGCCTTCGACTTGCCGCCGACGTCCTGGAAGACACCGAGACCCGTCATGTCGGGCGTCACGACCGTGAAGCCGTCGCCGGCCTTGCCGCCGAGCTTCTTCAGGGCGACGCCGAAGCCGTTCTCGCCGATCGACACGTGCTCGCCATCGCCAGGCGTCGTGAAGGTGAAGCCCATGCCGTCGCCCGGCGTCACGAGCGTGACGCGACCGTTCTTGTCGAGCTTCGGCACGCGGATCTTGCCGCGAATCGCCTTCTCGACCTCACCCTCGTCGGCGTCACCAACGATCGTGATCACCCGGCCGTCACCGTCGCCGATGATCTTGGTCCGGACGTCGACCGGCACGCCACCGAAGGCGAAGTTGCCGCCCTCGTCGGACTCCGCCGACATCACGAGGCCACCGGTCTTGCCGTCCTCGAACTCGAACTCGATGACGTCCTTGCCGTCGACCTTCTTGATCTTGCTGCCCTTGATGACCTTGCCGACGCCGTCGACGTCGAGCAGGCCGTGGATCTCCTCGCCGTCGGTCAGCTCGATGACCTCCACCTCGTGCTCGCCATGCGCGTCGCCGTGCAGTGACTTCAGCGCCATCTTGACCGCGTCCGCGATCTCCTTGGACGGCTTGCCGTCGCCCTGCTTCTCGATCAGCTTGATGACCTTCTGCAGCTGCTTGCTGGCCTTCTTCTTGGCGGCTTCGCTTTGCTCGATCGTCTTGGTCGTCGAACGTTCGACGCGTTTGCTCTGCGCCTGGACCTGACAGACCGCGGTCAGCGCGCACGCCGCGATCAGAGAACGGAGGATGAGAGAAGGAGTCATTGGTTCACCTCGGGTGTAGGGAGTGGTGGTTCGGTCTCGTTGTTCGGGAGGGATGGGTCGGGCGGCGACAGCCGTCACCGGCCCGCACGGCGGTCGAGGAGTTCGCGTATGCGTTCGCACGACCGGTCGACGATCAGGAGGCGCTGCTCGATCTCCGCGATGAGCGGGGCGACGAGCTGGCGCCGTTCGGGCGGCGCGGCGGCCGCCCGGGTGCGCAGACGCTGGAGCTCGTGCTCCAGCATGTGGTGCTCGGTCTCGAGCTGACTCATCGCTGCCGCGATCATCAGCTCGACCTCGCCGGGGGCCGGCGCGTTCCGGGGCTCGGGATCACGACCCGGGAACGAGTCGCTCATCGCGTCGCCGGCCGCGATCGCTTCGGCTTCGTCACCGGCGCCCGGCGCGCGATCTCCAGTGCCGCGAACTCCAGCGTCGCTGCTGCCAGCGTCGCGGTCGGCACCGCTCTCGACCGGCACACCGAAGAAGCGGAAGTCCGCGACCCCGTCGCCGTTGGCGGCCGGCGCCGACTGGACGCCCGGAGCGACGAACGTGAGCGCGGACAGCGACAGGCCGGAGAGCCCGATCGACCAGCCGCGGCCGAGTCGACCCGCGGCGCCGCGTCGCAGGGCCGCGTCGACGCGCCGCCGCAGCGCGGACGGTCGCGCCGCCATGCCGAGCGCCAGCGGCGCGATCGGTTTGGCCGGGCGCAGCCATTCGGCGACGTCGAGCAGACAACGCGCGACGACCGTCGGGCTCGTTTGTGCCGCCGCGACCGCATCGCAGCGCAGTTCGACGAGGTGGCTCCAGCGCCGCCGCACGAACACGGTCAGGAGCTGCCACGGGAACGCCGCCTGCAAGCCGGCCGCGAACCACATCCAGACGGGATCCCGCCGCTCGAGGTGGGCGATCTCGTGGGCGAGCATCGCGCGCAGTTCGTCGTCCGGCAGCGCGCTCGCGCGCCGCGGCAGGCAGATCTCCGGCCGCAGCAGACCGAACGCGATCGGCGTGAGGATCTCGTCGCTGCGACTGACGTGCGGTGACTGCCGCAGGCCGATCGCGCCGGCCGCACTCGCCGCCGCCGCGAGGGTGCGGCCGTCGGTCTCGGGCTCACGCCGGCGCAGGATCGCGCGCAGCCGATGGTGCGTGCGCAGCAGCCAGAGCGCGCCCGCGCCGCCGAAGATGGCCGCGAGCACCGTGAGCCAGGTCGTCAGCGGCCAGTTCGACAGCTCGGCGAACCGGAACGCGCCGCCCGCGTCGGTGGCAACCTTCGCGTCGTGCGGCATCGGCGCGAGCGGTTGCAGCGTGATCGGCCCGCCCGCGTGGTCCGCGTGGCCCGCGTAGCCCGCGTCGCCGTCGAATCCGACATCCGCTCCGATCCCGAGCACCGTGCCCGCCGGCGCGACCGCGACGACGTTCTCGTTGTTGCTCGTCAACGACAGCGGCAACGCAGTCGGCGCGCACGTGAGCTGCAGCGTCGTGCTGGCGACTGCCGCCCAGAGCGAGAGTCGGAGCAACCGTTCTTGCAGCGCGATCCAGCGATCGCGCAGCGCGTGGCTCAGGGCGAGCGCGAGGCCGAGTATGCACGTCGAGTGGATCGCGAACGTCAGCAGCCAGTTGGCCGCCACCGTCGTCGCGCCGTCATCGAACGACGCGATCACGACCGCCCCTCCTTGCGCCCGTCCTGCTCGAGGCTTTCATCGCCCTGCTCGGCGTCGGTGACGCGCTGGCGCAGCTCTTCGAGTTCGTCGAGCTCGATGTCGCCGGCCTTGATCAGGTGGTTCACGAGCTCGAGCGGATCACCGTCGAACAGGCGCGACACGAGATCGCCGACCATGTTGCGCTGCACGAGGTCGGGCTGGACCTCGGCGCGATAGAGGAACTGCCGCCCGTTCTCGCGATGCGTCACGAGCCCCTTCTGCTCCATCTTGCGGAGCATGGTCGCGATCGTCGTCACGGCGAGGCCGCGATCTTTCAGCGCGGCATGCACTTCGGCAACGGCCGCCTCGTCGCGGTCCCAGAGCGCGTGGAGGATGGCCAGCTGCAGCTCGCCGAGATTGCGGGGTCCGTTCGTCGTCATGGGGGCACTCGATCCGGGGTAGCCGGCGGTCACCAACTACCACGGTAGTTCGGCGACAACTACTCCGGTAGTTGAGAAAGCCTCCAGGATTCCGACGGATCGGCAAATCTACCCGAGCCGCCGACGCCCCACCGCGATGGCTGGCGGTACCGAAACGGGTTCGCATCCGCCGCGCACGGACTCCCCTAACCCGTTCTTTCGTCGGCTGCTTACGGCGGTGCAGGGGTGGCGGATTCGAAGCGCCGGGTGGCCCTGGGGGTCTCCCCCCAGGGCTCCCACAGATCCGGACGTGCGCGGCTAACGCATCCGGCTCGTCAGCGACAAGGGCTCGCTGCGTAGACCGACCGGGTCAGCCGGGGCGGAGGAAGCGGGTATGCACGCAGCAGTTGCTCGAAGCGGGCCCACGACATGTAGGCCGCCCGCGAGCGCCGGCTCAGCCACCGATGCCAGATGCGACGGGCCTCGTACCATACGCGACGTAACGCAGCAGAGTTGCCGGTCACGCCGAAGTAGAGGTAGTGCCCCCGTAGCTTCGAGCACAGGGTGGAGTACTGGACGCGGACCTTGTCGTGCCGATTGCGACGGCACCAATCCCGTAGCCCAGTCAGGGTACGGGTCACGACGTGTCGTGTGGTGCGCCGCTGCACGGTCCATCGGCCGCGCCGGGAGCGTGACCAGTGATGGGTGAAGCCCAGGAAGTCGAAAGTGCCGCTCCCCGCCGCGCCGTCTTCGGGCGGTTGGAAGCGGACTAACCGGGTCTTGTCCGGATGCAGTGTGAGGCCGAAGCGCCCGAGCCTTTGGGCCAGGATCGACGACATCGCACGTGCATCGGCTTCGACGGCAAACAGGATCACGAAGTCGTCCGCATAGCGGACCAACTCCGCGCGACCGGCAAGCCTCGGCTTGACTTCCTCGACAAACCAACGGTCCAGCACTGCGTGCAAATAGATGTTCGCCAGCAGCGGCGAAATCACGCCTCCTTGTGGGGTGCCTTTGCGAGAGCGATGCAGCGCACCGTCCTCCTGCACCCCCGCCTTCAGCCACTTGTCGATCAGTCGACGGAACACTCCGTCGCGCACCCGCTGGTCGAGGATCGCTCGCAGATGGGTCGGCTCCAGGTTGTCGAAGAAACCTTGGATGTCGACTTCCAACAGCCAGCCGCCACCCATCGACATCGCATGCTTCCAAAGCGATTCCAGTGCCGTGTGCGGCGAGCGACCGGGACGGAAGCCGTGCGAGCAGTCCAAGAAGTCCTGCTCATATACCGCCTCCATCACTTGCGTCACCGCCCGCTGCAAGACCTTGTCCTCCAGCGTCGGCACTCCGATTGGACGCGTGCCACCCTTCCCTTTCGGGATGTGCACGCGCCGGACCGGTGGTGCGCGATAGCGCCCTGACTTCGCGCGTTCGTGCAGGTCCGCGAGGTTGCCCTCGAGATCCTGCTCGTAGTCGCGAGCCGTGACGCCGTCGACACCAGGAGCTTTGGACTTCTGCGTGCGGCGATACGCCTCCCGCAGAAGCGCGATGTCCATGTGGTGTGCCAGTGTGGTCAGGACCAGGTCTGGTCGCTGCCTCGCCAGCTCCGCTACCCGCCGGAGTTTCGTGGAGACCTGCTCGGAGCCCGTCGTCTCCGTGGTCGGTCCGTCCAGCGGTTCCTTGTCGCCGGTGACGCCCTTCCCTCCGCCGGGTCCCCGTGGGGCGGGTTCCCCGGACTCTTTGGTACTATGACGCACTCCGACTCCCTCGTTGGCGTCCCGCGTCGCTTCGTTTCCTTCGCTCGGCGGTACCGGCCGTGTGTCCGGATTCCTTGACGGCACCGACGCGGACACGACGTCGCGGCCCTGGAGAGTTGGTTTCCGGGCCCCAGCCGGAGTTGACGATCGGACCAATCGAGGGGATCCCAGGTTCCTGGGGAGTCCGATGGATGCGTGCGGTCGTTCTCAGGACCCCGGAGAGACTTCCGGGCCAAGCCGGTTGCGGCCCTTCCATGTTGCCTTCCGATGAACCCACCACGTCGGCTCTCTCGCTGTCGGTACTTTCGGGGCTCAGTCGCGCCGCCCACATCCTCGCTGTCTACGCTTCGCAGCGGCGGTTACCCGGTCGCCACGCAAGACTCGCTTCCGGCTGGTGGCTAGCCTTCGCCGGGCGGGTTTCGTCACCCGCGGGACTCCAATACGGGGTTCTCATTCCTGTCAGGTCATGATTTCTCCCGTCCAGGCTTCGCCTGGCGCAAGGGTTCGGTACCGCCACCCTCGGGCCGGTGTCAGCCGCCGACCGGGGCGACGATCGACCAGTTGGCGTTCGACGATGCCATGAGGCCGCTCGGCGCGTTGGGATCGAGCACGAAGAACTGCGTGAACAGCGACGCGCCGATGTAGGTGCCGACGGGCGGCAGACTGACGGTGACCGTCGCGGCGCCCGAACCCGGACCGCCGCCGACCGTATTGGCCCAGACCGTCGCGACCGCGTTCTGGTGCAAGAGACAGCCGTTCGGCGAGAAGCCGATCAGGCTGCCGACATCGACGGGCAGCGTCACGGTGCCGAACGTGTTGCGGTTGTCACCGATCATCCAGATCGCGAAGCGCTGCGACGATGCGTTCGTCAGCTGATGACTCCACTGGATGCCGGGCCACGGCAGATTGCCCACGTCGTACTGGGGCACGAAGAAGCCCTCGCCCGGACAGCCCGCGCCGTACTGCAGCACGATGCCATCGCGGCCGGAGAAGCGCGTCACCAAGCCGATGTTGGACTGCACGGTGCCGCTCGTCGCGCTCGGGTTGCCAGCCGCGTAGAGCCGCGCCGCCTGCCCGAAACCCGACAGGGTGCCGCGGTTGTTGTACTGGAACGGCTGATTGCCGTTGCTGTTGCCGTGGATCCGGACCTCGATCACGATCGGCCGCGTGAAGTCCCACGTGAACTCGGTCGCGAACGGCACCGTCATCACGACCGCGCCGGGCGCGCCGGCGGCGAGCTGGACGTTCTGACGCGGCAGCACGGTCACCGGCGGGTCGTCGAAGTTGCTGCCGAACAGACCCTGCAGGCCGAACGATTTGCCGTGCCCGATCATCACCTCCATGTCGATCATGTTCGCGTTGGACGACTGGATCGAGCCAGCGAAGAACTCGACCTGCTCGAGGCGCACGGGCGTGGTGTAGCCGGTCGGTCCCTTGAGCGAGAACGCGGAGTACCACTGCTGGTAGCGACCGACGCCACCGGCGAACGGACGGTCGACGTTGCCGGCGGGCGAAGTCGGCGCGGTGACGAGTGTCTGGGCCGACGCCATCGCGGCGAGGAGGAAGAACGGGGTCAGGTGCAGTCGCATTCGGGCAGCTCTCGGGGTTTGCGGGGTGGCGCAGAGAGGCGATTCTATTCTACCGGATCGTGGCGGTCCCGGTGCGATCCCCGCGGCCGCGGTCGCGACGCGGGACAACGCTCAGGATTCCGCCAGGGGACTCGTAGTCCCGCTACGACCGGGGGCAACGCCAGAACGACGGCCGACGCTCGTTCCTAGAACCGCAACAGGTGCTGGATCTTGAGGTTGAGGGCCTGTTCGGCCGGCACGAACGAGCCGTCGTCCTCCCGTCCCCAGCTGCTGCCGACGACGGCGAAGAAGTCGCAGCCCGGCGTGTAGATCCAGCGCAGCCGGGTCTGCCAGCCGATGTTGTTCGACTCGTTGTCGAACTGCAGGAGGTTGAACACGCTGAGAAACGGCGTGAAGTGGACGTCGCACCGGCCCGCGGCGATGTGCGCGTCGAACTTCCGGCCCGGCCCGAGGTCCACGAGGGACACGTCGTACTCGGCGCCGACCTCGATCAACCCGGAGAACCGCAGGTTGAGGTCGACGCCGATGGAATCGCGCTCGCCGTCGAAGAAGTCGCCCGTCGACGCGGTCAGCTGCACGTCCCACGGCCGGTGATCGCCCGTCTGGATCCGGAAGCCGTAGCGCGTCGCCCAATAGTCGCCCGCAGCGACGGGGGTCGAGTCGCGAAACAGCGTGAAGTCGCGATCGACGAACTCGAAGTTGCGGGACGCGAAGAACCATGCGCGGTCGCTGCTGTGGAACAGCACGCCGACCTCGTCGAGGCCGTAGCTCATCACCTGCGTCTTGCCGTCCCACTCGTCCTGCCGGTCGACGTCGACCGCGAAGTTGAAGCTCCGGATCAGGCCGCCCTCCGACACCCGCGGGCGATACGCGGCCTCGATCTCCGAGGCTCGCGAACCACGCCGCCGCACGAACCCGAGGCTCGGATCGAAGTCGTCGCTCACCCAGCGCGTTCCGATCTCGAACTCGAACTCGGTGCCGCGACTCTGCAGCTGGAAGCCGAAGCTCTCGCCGTCGTCGTCGGTGCTCGACCCCGTGGAGCCGACGACGTCCATCGACAGCTGCAGGTCCATGTCGCCGACCAGCTCGGGCCAGCGATGGTAGAAGTCGAGGCCGCCGACCCGGTTCTCGCCGGCGCTCGTCGGATCACCGTTGGTCGCGATCATCCCGATCGTCGTCTGTTCGCCGGCCGCGTACTTGAGCCTGGCTACGCCGAGGTTCTCGCTGTCGAGGCTCGCCGTCTCGTCGGTCTGCACGTCGATGAGGCCGACCTCGAACGGCCCCGCCTCGCCCGTCAGCTTGACGCCGCCGAGCAGCGGCACGATCTGGCCGCGCTGTAGTCCGATGCGACGCGTGAAGTACGGCAAGAACGTCGTCCCACCCGCGCGTTGCGCGCCGAACTGGAAGTAGCTGATGCCGTCGAGGAAGAAGTCGCGCTTCTCGGGAAAGAACAGCGGGAAGCGGTTGAAGTTGATCTGCCGGCCGTCGTTCTCCGTCTGCGCGAAGTCGGTGAACAGCGTCGCGGCGACCGTCATCGACGGCGTGATGCGGTAGTAGAGCTCGCCACCCGCGTCGGGGTCGAAGTCCCAGTCATCACGATCGATCGCGCGATCGCGCGAGATCCCGGCCGCGAGAAAGGGCACGACGTCGAGCCCGATGCCGGGCTTGATCGGACCGAGCCCCGTGACGCGGCCGAGCTCGCTGATCCGGAAGAACGGCACGTTCTGCACCGCGTTGGCCCACTGGTGCTCTTCGTTGCGCTCGCGCAGGTAGCGCCGGCAGTTGAAACCCCAGGCCAGCGCCCCTTCCTGCCGCGGGATGCTGCGGAACGGGATCACGGCCTCCGCGACCCAGCCGTCGGCCACGACGCGCGCGCGCGCATCCCAGACCGCGTCCCACGGCTTGTCGAAGCCGTTGCCGTTCTGCGAGATCAGCGCATCGCCGAGCGAACCGCCCGCGCCGATCTGGAAGAAGTAGCCCGTGCGCCGGTTCTCGAACGAGTCGAGGATGAACTCGACGCGATCGTCGGGATCGAGCCGCGCGTCGCGCGACCGCTGGGTGGCACGGATGTGCTGTGGCTGATCGTCGTAGCAGTAGAGGTAGATGTAGAAGTTGTCGCTGTCGTGCAGCAACCGGATCTCGGTGCGCTGGTCGGGCGTCCGTCCCTCCCACGGCTCGACCATGACGAAGTCGCCGATCGCCGGCGCGCTCTGCCAGCACGGGTCGTCGAGCACGCCGTCGAGCCGCGGCGCATCCGCGCTCGCGATGCGCCCGATCTCCGCCGTTCGTCTCGCGTCCTTCAGCCGCGGTCCCTGCGCCGCCACGGCCACGGCGAACGGCAGCACGGCAAGCAGGCCGAGCAAGGTGTTGCGGATCGGGGCGGACATTCCGGGCGCGGCACCTTACGGACGATCTCGCGCACGAAAACCCGGCGATCGGAAACCCCTCTGCGGATGCGGCGAGAGAGTTGCGCCGATCGTGTACCGAAGGTCAACGGGAACGGGCCGCTCGGGACCGGCGACTACAATCCGGCGATGCTCCGCACTCTGCCATTCCTCGCGTTCGTGCTCTGCGCCCTTGCCACGATGGCTACCGCGCAGGTCGGCATCCTGCCGGGCGGTTGCCCGAGCTTCCCCGGCTTCAGCGGCTTCGGCGGTGGCAACCCGCAGGTCGGCAACACCAATTTCGCGATCTCGCCGCTGCCGCCGTGCGGCAGCGGGCTGCACATCGACATCATGGGCGTGATGCCCGCGACGCCGACGCCGCTGCTGCCGCCGATCACGTGCGACCCGGGCTGTCAGCTCGTCGACGGCAATCCGCTCGTGATCCTCATCAACCCGGGCTTCCTCGTGCCGTTCCCGATCCCCAACAACCCGGGGCTCGTCGGCGCCGCGTTCTGGTTCCAGCACGGCTGCACCCAGCCGAACGACCCCGTGAACCCGGGGTGCGTGCTGATGAACGGCGGTCTCAGCATCACGATCATGCCGTGAGCCGCCGGCGGCCGCGGCCGAGCGCCGAGCTACAGGCGCTTCTGTGGCCGCCGCATCTTCAGCCCCTGCACGCCGCCGCCGGTCGCGGGGCGGCGCGGCGAGGCGCCGGCCATGTCACCCATGCCGCCGCTCGGGTCGCCCATGTCGCGGCGCGACGCTCCCGCGCCGACGCCGGCCTTCGGCGCCATGCCCATGCCCGCACCCGGTTGTTCGGTCGCGGCCGACGGCCGCACCTGCGTCGACTCGGTGCGCTTCCTCACGTCGTCGGGGCGGTTGGCGCGCGCGACCGCGTCATCGGCCGTGATCTTGCCCTCGGCGTAGAGGTTGACGAGCTGATCCTCGAGCGTCTGCATGCCGTGCGCGCGGCCGGTCTGCATGAGGTTGAGCATCTGCGACGTCTTGCCCTCGCGCACGAGCGACTTGACGCCGTCCGTGCCGACCAGGATCTCGTGCGCCGCAACGCGACCGCCACCGATCTTCGGCACGAGCGTCTGCGAGATCACGCCCTGCAGCGTGCTCGCCATCTGCACGCGCACCTGCTGCTGCGCGTCGGTCGGGAACACGTCGATGATGCGGTCGACGGTCGAGATCGCGCTCGTCGTGTGCAGCGTGCCGAACACCAGGTGGCCCGTCTCCGCCGCGGTGATCGCCATCGAGATCGTCTCGAGGTCGCGCATCTCACCGATCAGGATCACATCGGGGTCCTGACGCAAGGCGCGCCGCAGACCCTCGCGGAACGACGCGCAGTCCTGGCCGATCTGGCGCTGCGTGACGTAGCTCTTCTTGTCCGGGTGGATGAACTCGAGCGGGTCTTCCATCGTGAGGATGTGCCCGGCCTCGGTCTGGTTGATGTAGTCGATCATCGCCGCGAGCGTCGTCGACTTGCCCGAGCCCGTGGGCCCGGTGACGAGGACGAGACCGCGCGGCTTGGCCGCGAGCTTGAGGCAGATCTCGGGCAGGCCGAGCTTGTTGTAGTCCGGGATCTCGTCCGGGATCACGCGGATGACGAAGCCGCAGGCGTTGCGCTGGTGCAGCGCATTGACGCGGAAGCGGGCGATCCCGGGAAGCGCGTAGCTGAAGTCGATGTCCTTCTCGTTCTCGAAGCGCTCCCACTGGTCGTCCGTCATGATCTGGCGCGCCAGTGCGGCGGTGTGCTGCGGCTCGAGCACCCCGTGCTCGACCTGCTGCTCGACCTCGCCGTCGATTCGAAACCCGGGCGGTGAACCCGCCTTGACGTGGAGGTCAGACGCCCCCTTGGCAACCATCGCGTGCAGTAGATCCGTCGTCTGTAGCGTCATGTCTGGCCCTCCTCGTGTCGCTGGGGCAGCCCGGCCGCAATCTCGATTTCAGGCGTCTGGCGGCCACCCTCTCGCCGCCTCGAATCGGCCGCGCCGGGAGCGCCGCTGAACGTCTCGGCCCCGGGAGGCTCAGGCTGGGACACGCCGGGCGACGATCTTCACGGAAGATTCTCACCCGTCCGGGCGGTCCCCGGGCGAGTTCACCATGTGCTGCCCTAGAGTGTGGGGCCGCACTCGCCGATGACCGACTCACCAGGATTCCCGACTCACCGCCTCGCCGACGACGACTTCGGCGACCGCAAGCCCGGTCAGGAGCCCCCGCCGGCCGCGCAGAGCATCGGCCCCGACGTGACGAAAGCCGACCGGGCCGAGCTGTTCGTCAATCGCGAGCAGTCGTGGCTGCAGTTCAACCGGCGCGTCCTCGAGGAGGCGCGCGACCCGACCAACCCGTTGCTCGAACGCGTCAAGTTCCTGGCGATCTCGAGCACCAACCTCGACGAGTTCTTCGAGATCCGCGTCGCCGGCGTCATGGAGCTCGTCGAAGCCGGTCTCGTCGGCGAGAACCCCGACGGCCTCAAGCCGCAGGAAGAGCTCGACCGCATCCGCAAGGACGCGCATGCGTTCAGCGTCGAGATGCACAAGGCGTGGCGCGACGAGCTGCTGCCCGAACTCGCCAAGGAAGGCATCGAGTTCGAGGCGATCGACCAGCTCACCAGCAAGCAGCAGAAGTGGATCGACCAGCAGTTCAAGGCGGAGATCTACCCGATCCTCACGCCGCTCGCGGTCGACCCGGCGCACCCGTTCCCGGTCCTGCTCAACAAGTCGCTCAACGTCGCGATCCTGCTGCTCGACCCGCGGCACTCGCGCCGCACCCCACGCATGGCCGTCGTGCAGGTGCCGCGCACGTTGCCGCGCATCCAGCGCGTGCCCGAGCTCGACGGCAAGAGCGTGCACGTCTTCACGGCCGAGATCGTCCGCGACAATCTCAAGGAGCTGTTCCCCGGCCTCGACGTGCTGCACGTGACGACGTTCCGCGTCACGCGCGACAGCAACATCGACGTCGACGAGTTCCAGTCGACCGACCTGATGAGCTCGATCGAGAAGGAGCTCGTCAAGCGGCGCCGCGGCGAACCCGTGCGCCTCGAGATCGACCAGGGCGCGCACCCGGACGTCATCGACCGCTTCATCAAGGCGTTCACGCTCGAGCCCGACGACGTCTATCTCTGTGACGGCCCGGTCAACCTCGGCCGCATCATGGAGCTGTACGACCGGCTCGACCTGCCGCTGCTCAAGGACAAGCCGGCCAAGCCGCGCCGCGCGTGGCGATGGGGCAGCGCGAGCGAGATGTTCGCCGACCTGCGCGAGGGCGACGTGCTGCTGCACCACCCGTACGACTCGTTCGCGACGGTCGAGGACTTCGTCAAGTTCGCCGCGCACGACCCGCGCGTGATGGCCATCAAGCAGACGATCTACCGCGCGGGCAGCAAGAGCCCGATGGTCGAGGCCCTGATCGAGGCGGCACAGCAACGCAAGCAGGTCACCGCGATCATCGAGCTCAAGGCGCGGTTCGACGAGGAGGCCAACATCCTCTGGGCGCGGCGCATGGAGAAGGCCGGTGTGCACGTCGTGTACGGCATCGTCGGCCTCAAGACGCACGCCAAGTGCACGCTCGTCGTCCGCCGCGAGGACGAGGGCTTCCGGCGCTACTGCCACCTCGGCACCGGCAACTACAACCCGACGACCGCGCGGCTCTACACCGACGCGGGCCTCCTTACGGCGCACCCCGAGATCGGCGAGGAGGTCGCGGAGACCTTCAACATGATCACGGGACACACGCGCGTGCCGCACATGGAGCACCTGCTCGTGGCGCCGTTCGCGCTGCGTGACAAGACGCTCGCCCTCATCCAGGCGGAGATCAAGAACCACAAGGCCGGCAAGCCGGCCGGCATCCGCGCCAAGATCAACAACCTCGCCGACCCGCAGGTGATCACCGCGCTCTACGAAGCGTCGCAGGCCGGCGTGCAGATCGAGCTCTGCGTGCGCAGCGTCTGTTGCCTGCGGCCCGGTGTCCCGGGGCTCAGCGAGAACATCAAGGTCGTGGCGATCGTCGACCGCTTCCTCGAACACAGCCGCATCTACTGCTTCGAGAACGCCGGCGACCCGCT
The DNA here is from genome assembly GCA_965228735.1 of Planctomycetota bacterium. GTDB lineage: Bacteria > Planctomycetota > UBA1135 > UBA1135 > UBA2386 > JAGQRA01. The sequence goes on along the minus strand of OZ245838.1, from coordinate 5,081,933 downwards.
CGTCTACCTTTCATCGGCCGACTGGATGATCCGCAACCTGGACCGCCGCGTCGAAGTCGCGTTCCCGATTCTCGACCCCGAGCTCAAGGCGCGCGTGCGCAGCGAGGTGCTGGAAGTGTCGCTGCGCGACAACCAGAAGGCGCGCCGCGTGCTCCACGACGGCACCTACGAACGCATCGAGCCGCAAGAGGGCGAAGCCCCACTGCGCAGCCAGATCGCCCTGCTGCAGAAGTCGAAGCTGCCGTCGAGCCACGGCGACAGCAGCGCCGGCCGCTCCCGCAAGCGCAAGCGCAAGAAGAAGGGCAACTGACCCGTACGGAACCTGGTTCATGCTGCCGGCCGCCGAAACCGCCGCCGGCGAGACAACGCACCCGCGGCCGGCAGCATGAACCAGGTTCCGTACGGGTCACTTCTGGCCGTGGCGGAAGCGCCAGGTCGGGCTCGGTGTCGTCGCTGCCGCGAACAGCTTGCGGGCTCGCGCGATCACGTCCGGGTGTTCGCCCGCGACGTCGGTCGCTTCGCCCGGATCGCGCGTGATGTCGTAGAGCTCGATCGGCGGGTCCTCGTGCTCGTGCAGTCCGTTCTGCACGACCTTCCACTGGCCGAGGCGCAACGCGCGCTTGCCGCTGCCCTCGTAGAACTCCCAGTAGAGATAGCCGTGCGCGCGCTGCACGCCCTCGCCGGTGAGTTCGGGAACCATCGAGATGCCGTCGACCGCGAGCTCGTCCGGCACCGCGACGCCGGCGATCTCGCACCATGTCGGCAGCATGTCCCAGTGCGCACTGATGTGCTCCGACACCGTCCCCGGCGCGATGCGGCCCGGCCAGCGCGCGAGCAGCGGCACCCGAATCCCGCCGTCGTAGAGATCGCGCTTCTTGCCGCGCAACGGGCCGTTGCTGTCCCAGAACTTCGGGTCGTGGCCGCCTTCACCGTGCGGGCCGTTGTCCGACGACAGCATGACGATCGTGTCGTCGTCGAGCCCGAGCTCGACGAGCAACGCGAGCAGCCTGCCGACGTCGTCGTCGAGCTTCGTCATCATCGCTGCGAACCCGGCGATCGGGTTCTGCACTTCGCTGCGGCGACTGTCGCCGCCGTAGCGACCGACCTTGTCGTCGAACTGCGGGTACTGCTCGCGGAAGCGGTCGTGATACTCCTCCGGCGCCTGCATCGCGGCGTGCGGGATCGTCACCGGCACGTAGCAGAAGAACGGTCGGTCCTTGCTGCCGCGCACGAACTCGAGCGCGGCATCGAAGTAGAAGTCGTGGGCGTAGACCGCGCGGTCAGTCGCGATCTTCTCGCCGTCGCGCCACAGCCAGCGCGGGTAGAAGTCGTGCGCGAACGCCTGACTGTAGAACCCCGCGAAGTGGTCGAAGCCGAGCGCGAGTGCGTCGCTGTCGCTGCCCGGGCCGCCGAGCCCCCACTTGCCGAACGCACCCGTCGCGTAGCCGGCCGCGTGCAGCAGCGCAGCGACGGTGACCACGTCACCGCCGATCGGGAACACGCGCTCGGGCGCGGCGGCTGCCTTGGCGTTGCCGCGCACGGGCGTGTGCCCGGTGTGCTGTCCCGTCATGAGCACGCTGCGCGTCGGCGCGCAGACCGTGCTGCCAGAGTAGTGCTGCGTGAATCGCATGCCCTCGCGCGCGAGGCGATCCATGTGCGGCGTCGCCAGCCGCCGCTGGCCGTAGCAACCGAGGTCACCCCAGCCGGCATCGTCGAGCAGGATGTAGACGATGTTGGGGCGCCGCCCATCGCCCTGTGCCCGAACGGCCACGTTCGTGGCGAGCGCGGCGAGCAGCACGACCGCGAGGCTGCGAACGGCCTGCACCTTGGAGATTCCGCGAAACGGGTTCGGCATGGGGTCGGCGACCATACGCGGTCCGCGAAGGCACGCCCAAGCTCGACGCTTGCGCGAACGAAGGGTTCGCTGCTTCGCGGGTGGAAGATCGCAGATCGGCGTGGATGATGGTCGGTCCGATGCGGCTCTTCGTCCTCTGCGGCCTGCTCCTCTCCGGTCTCCTCGCGCCGCTCATGGCCCAGGAGCAAGCGGCGCTGTCCGTCGAGGCCCTGACCCAGCGGCAGGCCGCCGCAGCCCAGTCGGCCGAACTCGGCGAGGACAACAAGGCCAAGGCCAAGCAGGCCTACGACGCCGCGATCGCGTTCGCGAAGGCAGCCGAGACCTCGCGCCAGAACGTCACGACGGCGAACGAAGCGACGGAGGCCGCATCGGACAAGACCGCGGCGGCACGGGCCCGACTCGAGGAGGAGCTGCCGGCCTTGCCCAAGCCAGCCGAGCTCACGTCGGTCGAGCTCGCGCAGCTCCAGGAGCAGCTCCAGAGCGCCCAGGCCGAGAGCACGAAGGCCGCCGCCGCGCTCGAGAGCAAACGCAACGACCAGCAGGGGCGCGCGGCCCAGCTCACGAGCCTTCCCGAGCAGATCGCCGCGGCAACCGAGGCCGCAGCCCGAGCCGACGCCAAGGTGCTGCCCACCGTCGAGGGGGAGCCGAGCAGCCTGACCCAGGCGAGGCAGCTGAATCGAGCGGCCGAGATCGCGGCGCTCGAGGCCAGGGTCACCGAACTCGAGGCCCGAAGACGGCGACTCGAAGCCGAGCGCCCCCTGATCGCGGCCGAGATCGAGTGGCTGACGAGAGTCGCCGAACACGCGGCCGAACGGGTCACCATCCTCGACGAGGCGACCCAGAAACGGCGCCGCGACAAGGCCGCCGAGGACTCGAAGGAGGCGTCGGAACAGGCCGACAAGGCCCACCGCGTCTGGACCGAGCTCGCGAAAGCCAACGAAGACCTGACCGCGGAACGGGATGGCTGGATTGCGGAACTCGATCGGGTCAAGAGCGATCACACGCGCACGACCAAGCGCCTCGACCAGCTCGAGAAGCGGTTCGCGGCCATCAAGGACCGGGTCGACAAGATCAGCGGCTACGGGCTGACGGACGTGATCGGGCTGCAGTTGCGCCAGGAGAAGGCCCTCCTGCCGAACCCCCGCCGGCTGCTCGCACGCGCCGACGCACGCTATCCGAAGGTCGCCGAGGCGCAGATCGCGGTCTTCGAGCTCCAGGACCGGATCCGCGCCTTCGAGGAGACGCGCCAGCAGATCTTCGACGCGGCGGTCGCGAGGTTGCCGAACGACATCCGCGCGAGCGAACGCGCCCGCATCGAAGCCGAGGGTTCGACGCTGCTCTCGCAGCGGGAGGGTTACTTCAAGCGCTTCGAGGTCGACCTCGACGACTACCGCAAGGCGCTCATCGACCTCACGAGCGAAGAAGCGACCCTGGCGAAGATCGCGCAGGTCTTCTCGGAGTACATCAACGAACGCGTGCTGTGGATCCGCAGCACGGCACCCGTGTGGGAGACCAACTGGTCCCACGTCGCCGAAGCCACGACCTGGCTGCTCGATCCGCGCCACTGGGCCGAACTGCCGCCGGCCTTCGTCACGGCGTTCGATCGCCGCCCCGGACCGTTCGCGATCGGCGCGTTGCTGGCGATCGGCCTCATGCTCGCCAGCCGCAGCGCTCGCCGGCGCATCGCCGCGTTCGGCGAACAGGCCGCGAGCAGCCGCGCGACGAGCTTCGCGCCGACCGCCTGGACGACGGTGCTCACCGTGATCGTCGCCAGCGGCTTCCCGCTCCTGGCATGGCACGTCGGTTCACGACTGCAGGCGACGCCGGGCATCGGCGATTTCGCGACCGCGATCAGCGCCGGGCTCGTGCACGCGGCGGCCGTGTTCTGGAGCGCGATGCTGTTCCGCCAGGTCGTGCGACCGCACGGCCTCGCGGAGAGCCACCTGCGCTGGCCGGCGTCGCGCTCGAAGCTGCTGCGCCGCAGCCTGGTGTGGTTCCTGCCGACGGTGCTGCCGCTCACGTTCGTCCTGCACACCCTGAACGGCCACGGCAACGCCAAGTGGAGTACGATGCTCGAGCGCCTCGTGCTCATCGCGGTGCTGGTCGTCACCGCCGTCTGGCTCGCGCGCATCCTCAGTCCGAGGACGGGCGCGTTCTCCAAGGGCAACGCGCCGCCGCCGCTCGGCCGTCGGCGGGTCTACTTCGCGATCGGCGTGCTCGCCCCGACGACGCTCGCGGGTCTCGCCGCCGCGGGCTACCACTTCAGCGCGCTCGAGCTGCTGCACCGACTCGAGGACTCGATCCTCGTGCTCGCACTGACCCTGATCGTCTACGAGATCGGCCTGCGCTGGATGCTCATGGCCAAGCGTCGACTGGCGCTGGCGAAGGCCGAGGCGTTGCGCGCCGCAGCCAGGGCGAAGGCCGCGGAGGGCGGCAACGAGGCGGCGAACGAGGCGCCGCAGCTGCCGACCGAGACGGTGAGCCTGACGGCAGTCGATCAGCAGGGGCGCAAGCTGCTCAGCGGCGGGCTGCTGATCCTCGCCGCCTTCGCGCTCTGGAGCATCTGGAGCGATGCCCTGCCGGCCCTGCGCGGACTCGACTCCATCCAACTCTGGGAGATCGCGGCCGAACAGACGGGCGCGAACGGCGAGGTCACGAGCGCGCCATCGGCGATCACGCTCGGCAACCTGCTGCTCTCGCTCCTCGTCGCGCTGATCACGTTCGCCGCGGCGCGAAACATCCCGGGCCTGCTCGAACTGTCGATCCTGCAGCGCCTGCGGACGCACGCCGGCGAACGCGCCGCGATCACCACGCTCGTGCGCTACGCCATCGCGATGGTCGGCATCGTGATCGCGTTCTCGACGATCGGGGTCGACTGGGGCAAGGTGCAGTGGCTCGTCGCCGCGGTCTCCGTCGGTCTCGGCTTCGGCCTGCAGGAGATCTTCGCCAACTTCGTGTCAGGCATCATCATCCTGTTCGAACGCCCGATCCGCGTCGGTGACCTCGTGACCGTCGGCGACGTCGACGGCTTCGTGCAACAGGTCCGGATGCGCGCGACGACGATCGTCGACTTCGATCGTCGCGAGATGATCGTGCCCAACAAGGAGTTCGTCACCTCGCGCCTCATCAACTGGACCTTGACCGACCCGATCACGCGCGTCGTCATTCCCGTCGGCGTCGCCTACGGCTCGAACACCCAGCTCGCGCGCAAGCTGCTGCTGGAGGCCGCGAAGGCCAACCAGCACGTCCTCAGCGAGCCCGCGCCGAGTTCGATCTTCCGCCGCTTCGGCGAGAGTTCGCTCGACCTCGAGCTGCGCGTCTTCATCGCGTCGCGCGACGTCTGGATGCAGCTCGTCGACCAGCTTCACGAAGCCATCGACCAGGCGTTCCGCGATCACGACATCGAGATCCCGTTCCCGCAGCGCGACGTGCACATGCGAACGCTCGGGCCGGTCGAGATGCGGACGGCGGGTGCGGAGAGTCAGTCGAAAGCGACTCCGACTTCGTCGGCGTCGGAGTCAGCCTGACAGCGCCTCGCTCCGCGAGGAACCGTGCTCAAAACATCCGCCGGCGCCGCAGCCACCAGATCTCGGCGACGGTGATCCCGAAGAGCAGGGAGCAGACGACCCAGAACGCCCACGGGCTCTCCATGCCGGGCATGCCGCCGACGTTGATGCCGAGCAGTCCCGTCAGGAAGCCGAGCGGCAGGAACACGGCTGCCACGATCGACAGCAGATACATGTTGGAGTTGAGCCGGTTGGCGACGGTCGTCTCGACCTCGTCCTGCAGCACGCCCGCGCGTTCGCGCAGGGAGTCGAGGTCCTCGACGTAGCGGATCTGCCGGTCGGCGATCTGCAGCAGCTCGAGCAGCGACGCCTCGGAGAACTGCTTCGGCCGGTTGCGCGACATCTGCGTGAGCGCGTCACGCTGCGGCGCCATGTGCCGGCGCAGGAGAACGATCGAATGCCGCAGCCCGCCGAGCGGTCGCTGCAGGTCGTCCGGCCCGTTGCGCAGGAGTCGTTCGTGCAGGTCGTCGGCCGTCTCCTCGAGGCCGTCGACGATCGGCCGCATGCGGTCGACGAGGCGGTCCATGATCGCGACGAGCACCGCGCCGGGATCGACCGGGCCACACCCTTCCTGCAGCACGTCGTGCACGTCCTCGACGGCGAAGACCCGGCGCGGGCTGACCGTCACGATGCGGTCGGCCTCGACCCAGGCGCGCATCGACACCATGTCCTCGGGATCGGCCCCGGGGTTGCAGTTCACGCCGCGCAGGATGACGAGCAGGCCGCCCTCGGCGGTCAGCGCCCGCGGTCGCGCGTCGCCGACCAGCAACGCTTCGGCGACCGGCTGCGGAATGCGCCGCTCTTGGGCGAGCCACTCGGCGCTGTCCTCCTCGAGCCGGTAGTGCGTCCAGCGGCCCTCGCCGTCATCGACGTCGACGAGGCCGCCCGCGCCGTCGAGGCCGACGCGGAACACGGGAGAACATTGGGTGACGTCATCCGTCATCGCGATGCGAATCGTAGTCGATCCGCCACCCGCGACTCACGCGACATCCGGCCGGATGCGCCGATCCGGCAGACCTCGGGCCAGAACGCTAGAGTGGCGACGTGCACCCAACCCATGTCGTCGCCCTGGCGCTCGCAACCACACTCGCGGCCCAAGGCCCGCTGGCCCCGACGAGCACGACCACGATCGATGTGAACCCGACGCAGGGCGTTCTGTACTTCTCGTCGATCGCTGTCCCGACGGGTGTGACGGTGTACTTCGTCGGCGACTACCCGGTGCAGATCTACTGCCTCGGCGATGCCGACGTCCGCGGCACGTTGACCGTGAGCGGGACGACGCTGCACGGCGGGCCCGGCCACGTCTCGACCGGCGCGGGCACGAACGGCTCGACCGCGATGGCAGGGCCAGGCTGCGGCTTCGGCTGGTTCGCGCCGGCGACCGACGGGCAGCACGCCGGCGTCTACGGCTCACCCTTGCCGTTCGATCTCGCGGGCGGCAGCCCGGGGGGCAGCATGACGACGCACGCGCCGATGCAGTTCTCCTGCCCGGCGACCGGCACGTTCGCGGGCGGCGGTGGCGGCGGCACGATCGTGATCGACTGCGAAGGCGACCTCGACGTCCGGGCCGGCGGATCGGTGCTCGCCAACGGTGGGGCCGGCTTCCTCGGTTCGGGCAACGGCTCGGCCGGCTCGATCCTGCTGCGGGCCCGCGGCGTGCTCACGATCCACACCGGCGGCCTCGTGGCAGCGATCGATTTCGCACCCGGCATCATCCGGCTCGACGCCTACGAACAACCGCCGCAGGTCCTCGGCACCGTGCAACCCGCACCGCTGATCCTGCGGCTGCCGTTCCTCGCCGAGGTGCAACCGCCGATCCATGGCGCGACCTGGGGCCTCGGAGTCGCCGCCCCGCGCGGTGACGGGGTCACGCTCGCCGCGTCGTTCGACCCCGGCCCGACCGCGACCCCGTTCGGCCTCGTCCAGATCGACCTCGCGACCGCGGTCACGCTCGCGTTCCTCGAGATGCCCACGATCGGCCACGACCCGCTCCGGACCCTCGTGCTGCCGATGCCGCACGTGCCGGCGCTCGTCGGCCTCGACATCTATACGGCGGGGCTCGATTGGCTGACCCCGCGAACGCCGCGGGTAACCAACTCGATCCACTCGGTCCTGCAGTAAGGACCGGCGCGACGAGCCACGAACTCGATGCCCGCGAGAGGGCCAGCCGGCACGCAACGTGCCATCGCGCCGGGCCAACACCCCGACTTGCGGAGCGGCGCATGAATACCCGGGTGGGCTCTTCGCCCGGGTCGTTCTACACTTCACCGGCCCGCCCGCCTCCTGATTCGCCACCGCACCGTCGTGGCACCTGCACTCATGCACATCCACCGTTCCCTCCTCCTGGCCACCGGTCTGGTCGGCCTGGCCGCAGCCCTGCCCGCGCAGGGCGTCAACTGCCAGCTGCTCGGCACGTTCAACAACCACGGCTCCTTCAACGACATCTGGGGCTACACCGCGCCGAACGGCGACGAATACGCGCTGCTCGGCGCGCGCACCGGCACGGTCGTCGTCGACGTCACCAACCCGGCCACGCCCATCGAGACCGGGTGGTTCCCCTACGGCAACTCGACGTGGCGCGACATCCGGACGTTCGGCAACTACGCCTACGTCGTCACCGAGTCGACCGCGGGTTTCCAGATCCTCGACCTCAGCAACCCCAACAACCCGACGGCCGTCGGCGTGTTCGGCACGCAGAACTCGGGCAACGCGCACAACGTCTGCGTCGATCTCGGCACGGGCCTGCTCTACCTCGTCGGCTGCAACACCGGCACGCCGGTCTACGACCTCAACACCAACCCGGCGAACCCGACGTTCCTCGGCTTCGCGCGCGGCTCCGGCAACAGCAACTACTTCCACGACATGTGCGTGGAGAACGGCTACGCCTACGGCTCGATGATCTACAACGGCGTGCTGCGCATCTTCGATGCGACCGCGTCCTTGCCGTGGCCGTCCGCCGGCCTCAGCAGCCGCCAGACGCCGAGCAACTTCACGCACAACGCGTGGCCGAACGCCGCCGGCACGATCTGCGTCACGACCGACGAGCAGTCGGGTGGCGTCGTCAAGTTCTGGGACATCACCGACAAGACGAACCCGATCGGACTCGGGCAGTACACGCCCAACTCGGCGACGATCCCGCACAACGCGTTCATCGTCGGGGACAAGTGCCACGTGAGCTGGTACACCGAGGGCTACAAGTGCATCGACATCAGCGACCCGAACAACCCGGTCGAGGTCGCGTCGTATGACACGTTCCCCGGCCCGGCCGGCGGCTTCGGCGGCTGCTGGGGCGTCTACCCGTTCCTGCCGTCAGGCAACATCCTGGCGTCGGACCAGTCGACCGGCCTCTACATCCTGCGGCCGTCCAACGCCTCGTTCAGCAACTACGGCCAGGGCTGCCCCGGCTCGGTCACCGTCGGGTGCCCGGAGCTGAACCCGAACGGCGGCAACCTGACCGGCGCGACGCGCGACAACGAGTACTGCTACGCGGTCGACAACCCGGCCGGCAACACGCTGCAGGTCGTCGGCTTCGACCTGTTCACCCAGTCGACGGGCGGCAACGTCGTGCGCCCCGCCCACCTCTACGCCGACGTGGGCGGCACGCCCGCGTCGTCGCCGACGGCGAGCACGACGATGACGATCGGCCCGAGCCAGGGCTTCTACACGGCCGTCTTCGCGGCCCCGGTGAACATGACCGGCCGGTTCTACATCGGCATGGACAGCTCGTCGCAGAACGTCGTGATCTCGACGTTGTCGAGCGGCGCGTCGGGCGACGGCTACTGGCGCGACGCCCAGACGCCGCAGTGGCAGCTGTCCGGCCTCGTCGACAACCCGTCGTGGCGCGTGCTCTGCAACAGCACGCAGAACGCGTCGCCGGCCCTCGGCAACAACGGGCTGCCCCAGATCGGCGGCAGCTACGACGTGACGCTGTCGTCTGCGGCTCCGAGTTCGGGTGCGTTCATCCTCTCCGGCTTCAGCGATCAGATCTCGAACGGCACGCCGCTGCCTGCGCCGCTGCCGAACGCGCCGGGCTGCTCGATCTACGCGTCGCCCGATGTCACGCAGTTCATGTTCACCTCCGGGAACGGCACGGCGAGCTCGCAGTTCTCGATCCCGAACTCGCCGTCCTACGCCGGCCTCGAGCTGTTCCACCAGTGGGCCGTGCTCGACGCGGTGAACACGCTCGGCATCGTCGTGTCCGACGCGGGCAAGGCGACGATCGACAGCTGATCGGTCGCCGCCTCGAAACGCGGCGCGCGCACGCTACGCTGCGCGCCGCGTGACCCCGAGGCTCTCGAGCGCTCTCCTCCCCGTCGCCGCGCTGCTCACCAGCGTGGCGATCCTGCTGACCGGCAACGGCCTGCAGGGGCTGCTGCTGCCCGTGCGCGGCGCGCTCGAGGGTTTCTCGATGACGGGCATCGCGCTCATCGGGTCGAGCTACTTCGCCGGCTTCCTCACCGGCTGCCTGTTCGGCCCGCGGCTCGTCGGGCGCGTCGGCCACATCCGCGCATTCACCGCGATGACCGCGGTCGCGGCCGCGATCGTGCTGCTGCACGCGTTCTTCGTCGCGGCACCGATCTGGTGGCTGCTGCGCGTCGGCACCGGCTTCTGCTTCGCGGTGCTCTACATGGTGATCGAGAGCTGGCTCAACGAGCGCTCGACGAAGGCGACCCGCGGCGTCGTGCTCGGGCTCTACATGCTCATCAACCTGTCGGTCGTGACCGCGGGTCAACTGCTGCTGCCGCTCAACGACCCCCGGCAGATGCAACCGTTCGCGCTCGTGGCGATCCTGATCTCGCTCGCCGCGGTGCCGGTCGCGTTGTCCGGTGCGACCGCGCCCGCGCCCATCCAGTCGACCAGGGTGCGCATCGGCCGGCTCTACCGCACATCGCCCGCCGGCGTCGCAGCGTGCGTCGCGACCGGCCTCGGCACCGGCCCGTTCTGGGCCCTCGGCCCGCAGTTCGCGCGCGACGCGGGCCTCGCGGACTCGGGGATCGCGTTCTTCATGAGCGCCACGGTGCTCGGCGGCGCGCTCGGCCAATGGCCGCTCGGCAAGCTGTCGGACCGCGGTGACCGCCGCCTCGTGATCCTGCTCGCGGCCGCGCTCGCGACGGGCGCGTCGCTGCTGCTCGCGCTCCGGCCGACCGATGCGCCGTGGCTGCTCTACGGCGCGACGGCCACATGGGGCGCCGCGATGTTTCCGATCTACAGCCTCGGTGTCGCGCACACGAACGACCATGCCGAGCCGACCGACTTCGTCGAGACGTCGAGCGGCCTGCTCCTCGTCTACGCCGCGGGCGCGGTCGTCGGCCCGCTGCTCGCATCCGCGCTCGCGGACGTGATGGGCCCGGGTGTCGTGTTCGCGTTCGCGACCGGCGTGCAGATCGCGCTGGCACTGTTCGTCCTCTGGCGCCGCGCGCGCGTCACGGCACCCGCGGTGGCCGACCACGTGCCGTTCCAGGAAGCGCTGCAGGCCGCGCAGACCGTCTCGCCGGTGTTCGACGGCGACACGCAGGACGCGCTCGTGTCCGCGGCGGACGAATCCCGCGAAGCGTGAGGTCGCGGCCAACGCGTGAACCCGGCGCCGCGTCGCCGCGTTCCTTGGTCGTATGCCCCGGCCCGTCGTGATCCTCGCAGCGCTGTCGTTCGGTGCCTGCGCCGACTTCACGGCGGGAACGCCGGCAACCGCAACGGTCGAGCCCACAACCGACGAGCCGACGGCTCCGGCGGCCGCAGCGACCGCTTCGGACGAGTGCGGCATCGAGGAGCAGATCGCGCACGCGATCGCCGTCTTCGAACGCGGTGCGACAGCGATCCCGGCATGGGAGTACGACATCGAGTCCGACTTCGAGCGATACGATGCGCTGCACGATTTCAGCGACCCGTTTCGCGAGTTCGACGAACGGGTACGGCGCTTCATCGCCAACCCCAGGGTGCGGCCAGCGGTCCGCACCGGCTGCGTTCCCCATGGCTCCGCGGCGGAGAACTGGGTCACCACGGGGCTCGGCAGCGAAGATCCGCTGATCCGCTTGCGGGCCCTCGCCGTACTGATGCGCGTCGGCGCCCCGCACAGCGTGGACCGGCAGTGGCGCACGCTGCGCAGTCTCGAACTCGGGCCGCACGGCCCGACGTTCGCCGCCGCGACCATGCGGCTTCGTGCCGCATTCTCGCCGAGCGTCGTGGACTCGGTGCTGGAGCAGCCGATCCCACACGCCTGCCACCGCCGAACGCGATGGGCGATCCGCGCTGCGGGAGTCGCCGGACACTACCGCGCGCTCAGCCGCTTGACCGAGATCGCATTGGGCCCTAACCGCAGGGCGAGCCTGGCGGCCGCCGTGAGCATCGGCGAGCTCCGAGGACCCGTTGCCGACGCCGCATTGGCACGGTGTGTGGCTGAGTCTGCACACTGCGACTGGCTCGCGGCTCACCGCCTGCAGTACCGCGACCCGCAGCACTTGCGCGCGGCGCTGCTAGCGGTTCCCGAAGCGAAGCAACACCTTCTCCACGGCCGGCACCTCGCGCGATTGAACGGCGCCGCCGCTGTGCCGTTGTTGTGCCAATACCCGACCCACCTCGACGATGAGGATCTCGACGCAATCATCCGACTCGCGCAGCCGGAACACTTCGAAGCCGTGCAACAGCTTCCGGATCGCGTCCCGGTGAAGCGGAGAGACCGCGCGCACCAGGTCGTCGCTGTCGTGCGCGCACGACTCGGGCTCTAGGAATTTGCGCCACGGGACGGCCATGAAGCGCTGAAGTTCCGTAGAAGGAAAACCCGGCGAGCCCATGCCCTATCGTAGGTAGGGCATGGGCTCGTTTCGCAAGCAAGAGGATCGTCGTCAGGGCTTCCTGCTGCCGCCGTCGCCGAGCGACTGGCTCCCGGACAACCACCTCGCGTGGTTCGTGATCGACGCTGTCGATCAGCTCGACATCGAAAAGCTGCTGCAGAAGTACCGCGCCTGCGGCAAAGGCGAGCAGGCCTACCCGCCGCGCGTGATGCTGGCGCTGCTGATCTACGCGTACTGCACTGGCACCTTTGCCTCGCGGAAGATTGCTGCGCAGGTCGAGGACAGCGTGGCCTTCCGGGTGATCGCTGCCGGGCTGTCGCCGAGCCACAGGACGATCAGCCGGTTTCGGGACAACCGGTGGGAGCGCGTTCCGCACGGCACCGCGCTCACGACGCGCTGCGGCAAATGAAACGTCGCACCGTCGAGATACGTGAGCAACACCAGGTCGGACGCATCCGGGTCCCGGTGCACGAACAGGTGCACGAGCCCCTCGTCACCGAGGTCACCGACCCACTTCCCGGTCATGGTCCCGGGCTCGCCGACCAACGCCCCGAACGTGACGGCCGCAGGCGGTGGCCATCGGACCTCCAGGGCGAACGAGCCGTCGCGGCGCAGCTCGAGCTCACCCGAAGGCGGGTGTTCCATCGCGCGCTCCGCCAACGTGTAGCGCCCCGCGGTCGCGCGAGCGCTCGACATCGCGTCGGCGGGTCGAACCTCCGGCGTGGACTCACATGCGGTCGCGAAGAGCGCCAACGCGAGGATTCCGGCAGGACGAGCCATGCCGACCATTATGCCGCAACTACTTCTCCGCGGGCCGCATCGTGACCTCGTCGAGCTCTCCCGCCGCGACGGCTTGCACTTCGCGCCGCGACAGTGGCCTACCGCCCCGGCCGAATCACGATCGGCGCGGTCTCGCCGGCCTGCAGATCGGCCGCGCCGCGATGCACGCGCGGCTCTCCGCGGTTGTCGGCGCCCGACGTCGGCTCGGTCAGTTGCCACTCCGTCGCGCCCGTGGGGAGCGGCCAGCGCACGAGATCGGTCGCGCCTTGCATGCCGGAGAACTGCATGCGTTCGCCCCAGGGTTCGTTGCCGTGGCGGAACTGCAGCACGAAGCCGTCGAACGGCCACGGCGCGGTGCTCGCGAAGCGCACGGCTGCGGCGCGCGCCAGTTCGAGCCGCACCTCGCCGCCGTCCACGGCGCCGGGCGCGATGTGGCGACGCGCCACCCAACCGTCGGCCTCGGCCGTCACCACGAGCCCGCGCCCCGGATCGACGTCGATCACCCGCACGGCCGAACGTTCCCGAGGATCGACCTGCACCCGCCGCGACATGGAGCCATCGGCGAGCTGCAAGCGTGCGCTCTGACCCGTGCCGGCGAATCGCAGCGACACCGACTCGGGGAGTGTGATGCCGTCAGGCAGTTGCGCGGCGTCGGGCAGCGCGAACACGACGTCGAGCCCCACACCCTGGGCCTGCACGAGCCGCAGCTCACAACGCTCCTGCCCAGGCGCGATCACGAACTCCTCGACGAGGCTCGGACCCGTGACGGCGCGCACGTCCAGTCGCCAACGGCCGGCTCGTAACCCCGTCGCCGTGATCGCGCCGAGCGTCGGAGTCGCGGGATGCGACAGGCCGTCCGCGCGTTCGAGGTGCAGGAGCTGCAGGCGCTGGATCTCGAGGCGTTCGCCGCTCGCGCCGACGAGCTCGACGTCGAGACGACAACGCCCGCTCGCGAGGCGTTCGAGCGTGATGTGCAGCGGGCTTGCGCCGGGTCGGGCCGCGTGCAACACCGAACCGACGTAGGCATTGCTGCCGTTCGGCGGGTAGATGTGGATCGACGCGGCGCGCGCTGCCGGGACGCCCGCAACCTCGAATCGGCCCGCGCCGTCGGTCTTCACGTGGCCGTACAGATGGTTCGCGACGTGCACCGCGGCCGCCGAGATCGGCTCGCCATGCTGGTCGACGACGACGCCGTGCAGCGGCAACGCCGCTTCGAGCGTGAAGTCGCTCCGGAGCTCGGAACTGCCGGCTTCGATCGCGAGGCGATCGTCCGCTGTCGTATGGCCGGCGGCGGTCGCGCGAACACCGACGCTGACGCCATCGACCACGGTCGTGGCTACGTAGTCGCCGCGCGTGTCCGTCTGTACGAGCACCGGCTCCACGCCGCTGACGGCGACCTGCGCGCCGGCGATCGGTTCGCCGCCGTCGTCGACGACCCGACCGCGCACGGTGACCGAGCGACTCGTCGTCAGTGTCAGGGTCATCGTCATCGCCCGCTCGACATCGAGCTCGACCTCGCGCTCGAGCAGGTCGGCCCGACCGGTCGCCGTCACGCGCAGCGCGTATGCCGGCGCTTCGACGTTTGGTGGCAGGGGCAGGTCGAACGTCGCATCGCCAGCGGCGCCGGTGATGCGCGCGAACAACGACTCGAGCGGGCCGAGGGGCAGCGGAAAGTCGGCGCGCTGCCCGATCGGCGGGAACCGCGGCTCGGCAGTCACGCGCGCACCGACCAACGGCTGGCCCCGTTCGTCGACGACCCGAACGAGCAACCGCGCGCTCGGCAACAGCGCGATTCGGATGTCGCGGCTCTCGTGCCGACTGCGACGCACCTCGAGCTGCGCCCAGCCGAGCCCGCCATCGCCACGCGCGATCAGCAGCGGCTGATACGTCGGGCCGCGATCGCACACGCGGTTCGGCAGCGTGAACCGGCCCGCGCCGTCGGTGCGCCCCTGCGGGAAGGCGCGCGGCAGCTGCATGCGCCGTTGCCCGTTGGTCGTCCAGATCGGATCGACGCAGAGCAACAGCTCGGCGCCCGCGGCCGGCTGACCGCGCGCGTCGACGACTTCGCCGTGCACGCCCGTGCCGGGCGGCAGCTCGATCGTGCCGACGTCGAGAACGGGTGGCTGATCGGCAGCCGCCGATTCCGGCACCGTGCCGAGCCGCTGCACGAACAGCGCGTGATCCGTGCTGTGAACGACGAGCTCCTGCCGCGCGGCGTCCCTGGCCGTGGACGGCAGCGAGAACGTACCGTCCTTGCCGCTCGTCACCGTTTCCGCGCTCGCATCGTGGTCCGCGAACGTCCCGCGTCGCCACGAGATCGTCGCGCCGGCGATCGCGCTGCCCGACTCTTCATCGACGACCTGCCCGGTTACCAGGAGCTGCACCCGGCTCGACTCCGGGTCGTTGTCGTCTTCTGCGGCGACGACCTCGCGGGTCGGCACCGGTACGCCCCCATCCGGCATCGCGCCGCTCGACGGTGCAACCGGACCCGCTGTCGCATCACCCGTCTCGTTCGGGACCGGAGCGCCGTCCGAGCCCTGCCAGAGAACGGCAGCCACACCGACTGCGACGATTGCGGCTGCGAGAGAAACGACGAGCTTGGGGGTCATGGCGAGGAGCGGCAGGGCCGCAGCAGACAACGGCAATCGACCGGCAAACGCCGGCCCGAGAACCGTGACCCAGCCGGTACGATTGCCGTGCCGCTGATCGAGTCGCTGCCGCAGCTGCGCGAGCCCGCGCTTCTGTCGCGTTCGCAGCGTCTCGACCGGCACGCCGAGGCGCGCTGCCGCCTCGTTCAGCGGCAGCCCCTCCTGGAAGCGGAGCAACAGCGCCGTGCGGTACGGCTCGCCGAGCGCGAGCAGCTCTTCGACGACGACGCCGAGCAGCTGCGTGCGCGCGACGATCTCGTCGGGCGCGTTCGCCGCGCCGTCGGCCTCGGGCGCCGCGGTCGTCTCGACGTCGCGCCGCCGCGACTCGCGCCGCCGCTGCCGCGCCCAGAGGTTGGCCGCGATCGTGCGCAGCCACGCCCGTGGCCGTCGGACGACGGTGGCCGGCTGCGCGAGCGCGCACAACAACGTGTCCTGCGCCAGATCGTCCCCGGCCGCGGAATCGTTCCCGGCCAGCCCTCGCGTCATCCGCTGCAGCCAGCGGAACTCGCGCTGCAGCATCGCCTGCAGGTCGGCTTCGGGGTTCGGGGTCACGTCGAACTGGAGTCCTGAGCGAGGACGAGCGGTTCAGGAAATCACCGCGAACTGATCTTGGCCCGTCATCGCAGCACGCCGGCGAGGTGGTCATGAATCACCTCCGCGACGATCGCGTGACCTCGAACGAAGATGTGCATGTCCGTCGCGTAGAGATCGACGCGCCCATCGGCCAAGAAGCGCGGGAGCAGGTCGACGTGCGCGATGCCGAGGCGTTCCACCTGCGCCCGGAACGATTCGTAGAGTTCGGCCTGCACACCCGATTCGACGAGTTCGACGACCCGCGGGCCGGCGAGACCGGCGTGCTCCGGGAACACGAGATCGAAGGACGGCAACAGCACGACGAACAGCCGGCAATCGTGCTCATCGCACAACTCGCCGAGCGCCCGGAGCGTGTACACCGACTTGCGCAACATGGGCGGCCGACGCTGCGGCTGCGCGCGGAAGTACTCGGCCTGGTGCAGCCCCTGCCAGAACGCCGCCCTGCCGCCCGGCGGGAGCTCGAGGCGTTCGAACCGCGCCGTGGTCTGTTCGGGTGGCGGATCCTCGTCGGCCGGCGACTCGACGAGCTCGTCGGTCAAGTGCGGCCGCCGGACGTCTTCGAGGTTGAGCAGGTCGTTGCCGAGGAACGCGACGACCACGAGGGCCTGCGGGCGATAGCGCGGCAGCAGTTGCCGGGCGCGCAGCAGATACTGGTAGAGACTGTACAACCCGGCCCCGGCGTTCATCACCGTGGCGGTGCTGTGGCCTGCATCGCGGCGCAAGCGGCGCTGCAGGACGGGACCGACGTTGTCCTCCGTGCTGACCACGCCCATCGTGTGACTGTCACCGAGGATCACGACGCGCGGTCCCGTAATCGCCTCGGGCAGATCCTCGTTGCTGATGAACCCGTGGTTGTTGGAGTGCCGGTCGATCGCGATCGGCTCGCCGCCGATCGGGCCCAGGCGAAACCGCGTCGTCGCGTTGCGGGCGACACGGTGTCCGACATACGGGTCGACGGCCATCGCCCCGTTGCGGAACGGCTCCTCGTCCGATTCGGCGGTCCGCACCACCACGACCTGCTCGGTCTGGGCGCGATAGATCAGGACCGCGACCGCCCCGGCGACCGCCGCCGCCAGACCGGCCGCACCGAGCCGGAAGAACCAGAGCTTGGTCGCGGTGATGGCCATGAACGTGGATGCGCGATCAGCGATCGGCCCCGGAGCATAGCTCGGCCACCGCGGAACGGCGGGGGAGGTGGCCTCACGGCCCTGGGCCAAAGCCCGAAGAAGCCCCCAAAGAAGAGCCCCCAAAGAGAAACCCCTCAGGCAGCCAAGTCGGCCGTCCTGAGGGGTTTGTGTGGCGAGGGCGACGGGACTCGAACCCGCAACCACCGGATCGACAGTCCGGTTGTTACGAGGCATCGGCTCATTCTCCAATCTCCGATTAGTTGCGCTTCCTGCCCTCCAATGGCCAAATGGACGGCATGACCCGAAAGAGCGATCTGCGGCGCGGTGACACTTTGGGTGACACGAACCCCGCGAAACTGGCGGATTCCCCCCAACGACGCCGCCTCCGGAAGACGAAGGCACCGGCCAAAGTCGCTGGCTGCGAGCACCGTTGGTTCTCGCACGACGGCTGGCGCTTCCGCGCGCGGATGAAGGTCGCCGGAAAGGTCAAGGTCGGCACGTGGACGACGAGGGAACAGGCGAAACGCGACGCCGCTGCGATGCGCGAACGCCGAGACGCCGGAGAGGGCATCGAGTTCGTCACGCTTCAGGAAGCCTGCCAGGCAGTGCTCGACACCGTGAACAGCAACGACGGCACCTGGCGCAGCTACCACGAGCACTTCGTCACGATCTGCGACTTCTTCGGTCCGGACACCCCGCTGCACGCGATCACGGCTACCCGAATTGACGAGTTCGTTACCGCCCGCCGTGCCGCGCGCGTCCGCGGGAAGCCGCCAAGCGATACACGCATCCGAAAGGGCCTCGGCGCACTCAACCGGGTGTTCCGGCTCGCGATCAGGCGCGGCCGGTTCGCCGGCGCGAACCCGCTGGATCGCGTGGAGCGACCTCGCGCGAAGCGTAAATCGAGCGACGTGTTCGACATCGACGAACTCGGCGACTTGTTCGCCGCGCTGCGCGAGCGATCGGCTCGAGCGGCCGATTGGGATGCGGCAGTCGTCGGAGCGCTGCTCTTCTCGGGGTTGCGCCGCGAGGGGCTGTGCCATGTCACGGTGGCGAACATCGACGAGCAGGCCGGCTTCGTTCGCGACCTCGCGCAGAAGCGATCCGAGAGCAGCCGCGTGCCGATTGCCGCACCGTTGGCATACGCGCTCTCCGTGCTCCGCGAGAGCGCCGATGAAACCGGCCACCTGATCCCATGCGGTGCCGCTCGCGGCCCGCGGAAACCCGGCAACCGCCCGCGCACGGACACCGAACGCCGAACGGGCACGATCGACCGCGTGTTCCGGCGCTGCCGGGAGGATCTGCCCGAGCGGCTCCGAGCCAGGTTCCATCCGCACGCACTTCGCCACTCGTTCCGCACGATTCTCGCCGATGCTGGCGTGCCGGAGCACGTCCGCGACGCCATCACCGACCATGCGCCGAGCACAGTCGGCCGCGGCTACGAGCACGCGACGCCGACGAACGTCCGCCACTACGCCGCTCGCGCACTCGATCCGTTGCTCTGGATGGTCGACCCGAGCGTCAAGCGGCCGAAGGCTGTCGCGCAGTAACAACGTCATCGCGTGAACACCGCCCGCCGCTTCGGCGGCTCGCCCTCACGGTCGCGAACGTAGTCGGCCCGACGCTCGCGCTGCTCGAACGCCGCTGCGCACCTTTGCTGCCGGCGCGCGAGCCAATCGTTCCAGTCAGCCGACGCGACGCGGTAGCCGCGCGCGGTCACCTGCGCGACGGCGACGCCATCGGCGACGAGTTCGCGCACGAGGTCCACCGGCTGCATGCCAACGTCCCGCGCCAGGTCGCGGACGTTCAGCATCCGACCGGCGTCGGGCGTGCGACTTGCGGGCAAATCGCTCATGCCGACCGCGCCTCCTCGCGCTCCGCGTTGCCTTTGGTCCGCAAGGCTGTGACCACCTCGCGCCAGTCAAACCGCAGAGCCTTGCCGACTCGGATACTCGGGATACGGCCCGCGCGCGCCAGATCACGAATCTTTGCGCTGCCGACATGGAGCCGTCGGGCCAGTTCGTCGGTGGTCAGCAGCCGGGATTCGGTAGCGTTCATGTGACCACTTACGTTTCGTCAGCGACGGAGGTTTCGTCGTTTGGTCGCAGTGGTTGGCTTTGGTCGGCTCTGGTCGTTCTTGGTCGCCCTTTGCCCTTGCGGATCGCCTCGGTGAGCACGTCGCTCAGCTTGACGAACGTCTTGCGGCCGGCTTTTGTGTGTGGGAGCGGATCGTCCTTGCGCCTGGTCCAGCCACGAACCGCGTCGAAAGTGATTGTGTCGTCACCGAGTTGCTCGGCGGCTAGGAACGCCGCATCAGCGACGACCATCTCGCCGTTGTGCGTTTCCGCCGCGCGCGGAATCCGCCGCATCACTGCGATGGTCGCCGCCTCGGCCTCTTCGAGGAGGTCGATGGCGCCAGCTACCAATGGCTTCTCGAACTCACGACGCCGGACTTTGAGGCCAAGCCGGTCCAGAGTTCGGCGCTCTCGCTCGTTGACGAGCGAGAGTGTGAGCATTCGACCCATTGGAGTCCCAGGCTCGCGACCGTCGAATGCGTGTTGGAGCGTGCTCCACTGTGTGTCGAAGCACTCGTCGAGGATATCGCCGACACGATCCTCGGTCGCAGTGAGATCGTTCGCGATCTCAGCCTTCAGGCGTCGGTAAGACGCTACGAACGCCTGCCCGAACGCCGGGGCCTTCTTGGGGTTTGCGTGAACCGCCGCAAGCAACGATCTCAGATCGTCGAGTCGCGCGTGGCCGACCTGCTCGATCCGGGCCTTGCACCGCAACCGCAAGAGCCATGCCTGGAACCCTCGCACGACGGCAACCGGGTCACCGTGCGGCTCCTCCGGCGCCCGCGCCGTTTCGTCGCTCATCGGGAACTGCCTTCGGCCCGAAGGTTGAAGATGCCGGGCTGCGCCGCCTTCGGGCAGTTCGTTCGAGTCGGCGCCGGCCGGGGGATCAACCCGACCGTTGCCCGGTGTGTCGAGTTTCGCGCACGCGCTGCGAAGATCCAGCTGGTTCGTGCGACAGGTCGCAAAGTCGCACGCCATCAGACGTCCACCAGCGCTAGCGCCGTGCGCCGCTCTTCGGTTCGACGGTCCAGGTAACGCTCGGCCGAAGAGAAGCTCGACCAGCCGCCAATCGCCATGACTTCGGCCAATGAGCCGCGCTTCGCGACAGTCGTCGCGCTGCTGTGCCTGAGCCCGTGAGGGCGAACGGCGGCCTTGATGCCGGCGGCCTTTGCCCAGCGCCGCAGTGCGCGCCGCACGGACTCGCCGCTCAACGGCACGCTCGGGTCGACCGCGCGCGTTCGACGGAACAGGGGACCGGGATCCGCGCCGCGCACCTCGATCCACCGGGTGAGAGCTTGTGCGCAGCGGGCTGAGATCAGCACGTCCTTCCGCTCGCGATGCCCCTTGCGACGGGGGCGCACGACCGGGCCGTCGGCGGCCTCAAGGTTGACGTCCTCGGGGAACCGGAGCCCGACGACCTCGGCCCTTCGGAAAGCGCCGACGTAGAGCACCCGCAGCAGCGCCGCATCGCGGATCGCCTGGCGGTCGCCTGTGTCGGCCGCGTCGTCGATCGTGGCGAACAGGCGCTCGACGTCGCCGCGGCGCGGGCCACTGCGGTCCAGGCGCCGCTCGGCGCGCGGGGCGACCCTCTCGAGGCGCCACAACACGAGCCCAGCGCGGCGGCACGTTGCGAGCAGGGAGGTGATGCTCGTGACCGCGCCAGCGACAGTGCCAGGCGCCAGCCCCTCGTCGAGCAACTCGTCGCGCCAGCGCCGCACCATCTCCCCGGCTTGGCCGACGGTCATCGCGCACAGGGCTTCCAGCGCACGTTCGGGCCGCGCGTCGTCAGCCAACGCCCAGGTGGCGAAGCGTGCGAGCCCGCGACGATACGAGCGACGCGCGCTTGGAGAGAGGGCCGCGAGCCAGCGCTCGATGATCGTGCGCGGATCGACGTCGAGAGCAGCTGCGGCAACGGGTCGCAGCGCGGGCAGGCGCGCGCTGTTGTGCGCGACTGCGGGAAGGGATACAGCAGCTGTCATGGGGCCTCCTGGTTCTGCAGGGGGTGCCAAGAGCCTCGTCGGCGTTCCAGCGCCGGCGGGGCTCGCTTCTTCAAGGAACGGGGAAAGAGCTACTTCCGACGGCGTGCCGGCTTCGCGCGTGCGTCGGCTCTCCGGAGTCGCTCCAGATCTGCCAACGGCACAATCGCAAACCTCGGCGAGTCGCGGAACGTGACGATCCACCTGTCGGAGTCCTTCTCTACGGACTTCCGGACGACCGTGAGATCGTGCCGGAGGGCCTCCATGGTGATCGACTTCACGCCACCGAACTTATAAGTTCGGTGGCGCCATGCAAGCGACTCTGTCAAATCAGCGCCTCGAATCTCGCCTTGCCCGCCTCGAAGCTGAAACTCGATTGTGGCGAGTGGTAGCAGTCGCGGTCGGTATCTGCGCGACCGCGGCGATCTTGCTCGCCTGCCAGCAAGGCCCACCAGTGAAGGGGGATCTGCGAGTGCGGTCGTTGTCGATCGTTCGCGAAGATGGCCGCGCAGTCGCAGTTCTGGGCTCGTGCGAAGAGGGCAAGTCAGGCCAGTTGGTGCTCTACTCTCCCGTGGGGGAATCTCAGCCAGGGACGAGGATCGGCGTCGAGATGGGCGATCTAACGCTGACCTCCGCCGCCAAGGAGCGAGGCATCCTCACCAGCGGCAAAGCCAAGTTCACGCTCAACAGCGGGACCAGCTTCGACCTGCTGCAGTCCGCCGAAGGGAAGCGTGGTGTCGCCATCTCGGCCGACAACCCTTTCATCCGGTTCGATGATGCGGATGGAAAACAGCGGGCAGCGATGGGAGTCGTGAGAAAGAAGGGCTTCGTCGCGGTCTTCAACCCGGGCGGCGAAACAGCCTCATGGGTCGTGCAAGAGTGATCGACAAAGGGCCTACGTGCGACAGCGGTTCAAGTCGCACCTCACTTGATTCCGAGCAGAGCGGATTCCTTGTAGCTCACAATTCGATGCCCCACAAGGTGAAGGAGGTCGTCAGTGATTCCCGGCAGAGCTTCACCCTTCGCTTCTCGTGCGAACGCATCGCGACGCTCACTCTCGGAAAGCGAGTTGAAAGTAGCTATCCGCTCCCGGAGAAGCGAGGTGGCTACGTCCATTATCCCGTTCGACAACTCTGTCACAGTCCGACTTTCGGCCGTCTCCTCGCGCCCCACGACTACCAGCAAGTCGGCTTTTCGTCCAAACTCGGTGGTGACACCGAGGTATCGAATGACGGGAGTATCCTTCGGCACACTCGTGGCCTCAAGTCCTTCGAAAGCCAGGACTCCTTCGTTCCGTCTGAGCGCCTCTTCACCGAGCTTACGAACGATGCACTGTCGTTTCGCGAGAAGGAACGCCAGGTATGAGTCGATTCCGTCGTCCTGTGAGGCCGCGAGGGCGTCGGCCCTTTCTTGGAAGCTCTCGGTTTCCCGCGCCGCGACGATTGCGTAGGACTGCTGCAACTCGTGAGGCGCTGGCTGCATGTGCATGCTGGCGAGTCGATCAAGCGGCGAGAGTGGTCCTTCTTGCCTGCTACCAACTGTCGGGTTGGCGTCGACGCGGGCGCCTTCACGCTCGGGATGCTTCTGACTTGGATCAGGATGCGCCTCCCCACCAACACCTGTAGGGGTCGGCACAGGCCCTCGATCGGGATTACAGCAAATGAGCCAGAGCGTGCCCGCGAGAGCGAGGCACCCGAGTGCGAGGAGAGCTTTCACTTCTTATCTCGGATGGAGTGAAGTCGGGTGGGTGCCTCAGATGTCGCCCCCGACGTCGCAGTCACCGCAACCGAACTTCCCAGTCAGCTCGAACGCGTTGAGGCCGTTCTTCTTTAGCCAGCGGATATACATGGTCTTTTGGCCCGTTCCGCAGTCTTGGGAAATGCCGTGCGGCTTGAACACGTAGGGAGCAGACGTCCCCACGGCCTGTGTCCCGTTCAGGTTGTGTGTCGGCGCCTCCGGGTGCCGCTCCTCGAATGGAACAGTCGCCTTTACGCCACAACTCGCTGCGCACGGTGCAATCGTGACTGTGACCTGCATGTTCTTGTAGGTGCAAACGTTCGGCCCACTGCAGGCCGGCAAGTCGTGGCATTCTCCGTCGGATGGTTCACCACCCTGCGGATACGTAACCGTGCTAGCCGAGAAGCACGGAACGCTGGCTCCGCCCGTCGTGCACGAGCCTGAACTCGTCGTCGTGCTGATCGAGTTGAGCACAGCGCAGACGCAGTCAAACGGAGGGGTGGGAGAGAGCGTCTCGTCAGCGACTACGAAGAACGCAAGCACAGCAGCGGACAAACTCGATAGGTTCATCTCGTTTCCTTCTCAGAGGTTCGTGGAGGAACTTCCTGCCGGGGCGCAACCCACCTGGCTGAATCCCGAGGACGCTCCATCTGCCTTCGTATCAGCCGACGATGCTGACGCCAACCCCCGTCGTCGACGATGACTTAATCGCGACATGTCGTCGCACTTGTTGTGCGGCAGGCGCAGGAAGCATGCAACTACGGTAGACCGGCGCGCCGCCACCTGGTGGATTCGCCGTTCCAAGTGCTCCAGCGACACTGATCGTTCGGCAACACGCCGAGTCGCACGTGGGCGTGAGAGCGCCCTAGTCGCCAATTCGAACGGGCTTGCCGCACGAGCAAACCCTCGCCTAGGGAAGGAAAACCGAGAGACCGGAGTTTGGGCCCGGCGGCAGTTGAAGGGCCGTGTCGACGCCAAGCGACGTCCGGAGATCGGCCAGCAGCGCCCGTGCTTCGAGGCGCTTTCCGATCATCTCCTCGGAGGCCGAACGTGCGTTCATCACCTGTTTCGCACGATAAACCTCCACCTCTGGAATCCCCTCCGCGACAGCCCGCTGACAGAGGCCGCGAGCGTAGAAGCGATTGAACTCCCCCTCAGCGAAGGTGTCTGCTGCGGTCACTGGGACCGCTTTCTCGATCATCGTGTCCTTCTTCGGGTGCTTCGCCATCGTCCGAGTCTTGAGCAGGCCAAGCTTGCGAATCTCGTTGGCTAGCCAGGTCTCGTCATGACTCTCGGCGGCTTCCCGGATCAAGGACTCATACTGGTCGGCAACATCGTCCTTGAAGTGCTTGCTCAAGTAGAGCTTGCCTTGTGACACGTCCAAGTCGATTTCACTAACCATCTGCTTCCGGGTCACCGCGTCGAGATTCTTGAAATCGAATGCCATCGTGCTCTCCTCCAACCGTCCTGGATTGGCCGCAACGGAATCGGCCAGGACAGACCGAGCGCCCGCCATGCCGAAGGATGCTTACAACTCTATCGGCGAGGTGACGACAACTGCAGAAAGAATCGCGAGCGGAGCCCCTCGGCTAGCCACTTGTGACCAGCCCTTCCGATGGCCGCGCTCGAACTTGATGCCTGGAGCCGCCAACCTGAAGGCGCATGGGATCAAACGCGTTTGCCAAGTGCGCGCATCTGCAAGCGCATTGCGTGAACTCGCGACCGGTGGCGACCCTGCGCTGGCCACCCGACGGCCCTTGGGACTCGTCGCCTATCGACTTTCCTGACCTTCAGTTCTTTGAGAGGATGGGGCCGTGAGCGACTTGGGGCGCAGCCGGCTCTCCAGCGAGCAATTCGCACTCTATCGGGGCATGGTCGCGGACCTACGTCGGGGGGTCGTGCCCGACGGAGTCGAGCTCGAAGTGGTCCAGTCGTTCATGCAGAAGCCGTTTCAGTCAGGGTTTCTGCAATGGGGCCGGTGCATCGTGTTCTGCGCCAAGCTCCAGTCGTTCTGGCTCAGGGTCACGTTTCAGCACCCAGAAGAAGCGGTGCGGCTCTTTCGGCTTGCAGAGGTCGGAAAGCTGGTCTACCCGGCCGGCCAGACGTCGCGCGTTACTACGCTGAGTCGCGTGGAGCAATTCGTTTGCACGAGCGACCGGGAGGAGATGCAACTCCTGCTCCAAGGTGTCTGCGCTTTCCCGAAGGGTGTTGCCCCTCCGAAGCTGCCGCCAGGAATCATGTCCATGGACGCGTATCGCTACTCAGCCAGGATGATGACCGAGTGCCATCTAGAAGCCCTGGAAACACAACGCGAACGGGAGAGCCGCGAAGACGGGCAAACCGGCTCGTCGAGTTAGCTCGCCTTGGCGCGATCGGTTAGGGCGCCGGCGGAGCCGAACGCGCACGTGCGACTTGAACCCCTGTCGCACGTCGTCTGCTGCCTGCGTTCGGTGGCTTGCCGAAATGCCTGATTCCGCAGGCGGCATACGATCTAGCACTCGCTGATCCCGGCCGCCGTTGCCTCCCGACGATCACGGGCAGAGACCCACGCGCGAACAAATCGCACAACGAGCACCCCGAAGGCGACCAGCCAACACAAAGAGGCAACCCTGAACCACCAAGCACACACGACTGCGCACGTCATCACATAGTCCGAGTCGAACGGTCTTCGCTCCATCTCGGAAACCGCCAGCCACGCTGGCACGAGCCAGCCGACCGACGCCGTCAAGCCCAAGGCAATTCTGATGGCGTTCTTCATCTCGCCGAGGCCGCCTATCATAGCGGCTTGCCGCTCGCGGTGCCGGGCCTGCGAATCCTCCCGTTTCCGCAAGCCGAGCATCCAAGGTGCCAGGTTCAACGGATGGCGCCGAACTGCGGCCATGACACGAGTTGCACGCCATCGCCTAGAGCCTGAACCCTGCGCCCGCCCGCGCGCAGTTCTCCCTGTAGTTCGAGTGGAATCACGCGCAGTCGAGTAGCGCCAAGGTCGATGTTCGGGCGTTGGGCGCTTGCGCCGAATCGGACGCCGCATCTATCAGTCCCGCCCTTCGACGTGTTCGAAGTCGGTGCCGTGCTCGTCACCGCAGGCTGCCATGGCGTTGCAGCGTCGAGCAACGCCTGCCAAGTGTCTGGCGCATGCTCAGCGACTCCAGGAACTTCAATCCGCGAGAACGAGCCACGAATAGCGACGGAGCGAACGCTCAGGTCAGCAGTGCTCCGCAGCAAGGCAACCAGCGCTAGGGCTCCAACATGCAGGAGTGCGACGACCAGTGCGGTTCTCATGGCGACCATGGCGACGACTCTCCCCGAACAGAACTCCGCGTCGCGCCGCTAGTCTGGCCAGCGGCTTGCGGAATCGCCCACTTCCGCAGGCGCGGTAGCGCGACCCGCCTCAGCTGCGTGCGACAAACCCTCAAGTCGCACGTCACTCCAGGCAATAGGCCGCGGTCAGTTCGCCTGCCCAACGCCTTGCCTCCTGAGCGCCGCTGCGCGCCGCAGCGACGTCAGCTTCGGCGTCGGCGACCCTGCGTCGAAGCTCACGCCGAACGTCGCTGTGCGCGCGCAGGGCGGCGGCTTGCAGCGCGCGTAGCTCGCCGTCGCAGCGTGCCGCGATGACCTGCAGTTCCGCCGCGAGAAGTTGCGGCACCCGCACCTCATCGCCGAGTCTGCGCGGCTTCGGCTCAACCGGGGCGCGTCGTAGCAGGAGGCGCACGATGGATGCGACGATACCGGCGGTGGCGTCAGCGCCACAGCGCGCGCGGACTCAGCGGATTGAACTCGCGTCGGTCATCACACCGCGCACGGTCGAGGACGTCCGATCGTCGCGGCGTGTCGGCCATCGCGAGGATCGTCGCCAGGCCCCGTCCATCCTCGTCCCCCTGGCCCGCCAGCGCGTCGAGCAGGCACGGATCCGGCGGTAGCACGATGCTGTCGATGGTGCGTGGGTCGAGCGCGTCCCGAAGGCGCTGACGCAACGCCCAGACGTCCGCCTCGCCGACATTCTCGATCTGCACCCCGAGTTGGCGGAGGTGGAGAACCGGGCAGCATGCGCCGTCGGTAACGACATGAATCGGGGCCTCGTCCCGCACCGCGGCGACAACCCAGCCGGCGACCGTGGGGGCGTCAGTGCCGCGAGGGTGCGAATGCACCAGCGCGACGTCGAGCCAAACATCATGTCGGCGCCCGATGATCGTGTGCGTTGCGAACGAGACGACGCCGAGCGAGTCCATCTTCGGAAGACGGTCGGGCCGGCGCCACGCGGACATGGCGCGTCGAATCCAACCTGGTTCGATGCGGTCATTCGGCGCTGTCATCATCACCGGAACTGTCGCCTTCCTCCGCCTCTCGTTTTCGTCGCGCGGCGATCGCCAGCAGTTGCTCGATTCGGACGCCGCGCTCCAGGTCGGTCATTCGGGGGCGATCGTCGGTGATGTGGATCGTCTCGTCCCGAGGGCAGAGTCGGTCGAGGAGGATTCGCGCCGCAGCAACGTCGCCCCGGCGCGCTCGCTTCAGTAGGGCCGTGTAGATCGCCCACACGGCAACTTCGACCGGCACGCCATGCTTGGCGGACTCCTCGGCAACGATCTTGCGGAAGTCGTAGCCCTTCGGCCTGCCACCGCGGCCAACGTGGCCTGCGACGAAACGACCGCGATCATCGCGCTCGGGGTCAGTCGCACCAGTTTTCACCAGATTCTCCGGGGGCAACGCGGTCATCGTGACCCCGTCCGCAGTGCGGCTCCGATCTCCACCAGTCGGCGGAACTCTCGTGGCGTGATGCCGTGCTCCCCAATCGCGCGGCGCGCAGCAGCTGGATCAGCCGAATCGGCGAGCAGCCCTCGGGCCGCGAGCCGCGTGGCGATGTCGAGATCCGCACCGTATCGGCCCAGGATCTCCTCGCGCCAATCATCGCGACTGCCGAAGACGCTGATGCCGTTCAAGTCGCGGGAGGTCGGCAGTTCCTGGGCCGGCGCCGGCTGGTCGGCGTAGACCAACTTTGCTGCCTCATCGAAGCCTAGGTTCTTCGACGGTGAAGGCGGACCGACAGGCGCCGGGGGTGGAGTCGTGCCGCTGCCGTAGAGAGTGCGCGCTGCCGCGGCCAGGTCGATGTTCGTGGTCACTTCGGAGCCCCCTCAGCGGTCGCCGCCTGCGCGGCCAAAGCCTCCTGGCGCGCCCGGAATCCATCGACGCCGAGAACGCCGCCCCAATCGCGGCTGTCAATGCCACTGTCGTCGCCGCGCTTCAGGGGCACGGGGTCGCCCCCGTTCCAGCGCGGGGCCGCGGGCTCGCCTTGTGCGCCAACGAGTTCGAGAACGCCATCGCGGGGCGACACATGCGTCACGAACTCCTCGCCCGCCCGACGAGCGCGCCCGTCAACGAAGCAGTCGATCAGGGTCCGTGCCCGATGGAGGTCGCGGCGTTTCGGCGCCGGCGCCGGCTCATCGGTCGGGTTGAGCGGGCAGCCGCGCGCGCGAAGCGCCTCGGTGAGCCGCGTGGCGTCCGCGGCGGCCTTCTCGGTGCGGGCCAGTGCTCTCTCGGCGGCGCCCAGCTTGGCGTGCGCCTCCCGCTCGACCCGGTCGGCCTGAGCGCGCAGGTCGCTTGCTTGTTGCAGGTCGGCATCGAGGGCAACGCGGGCTGCATCGACGCCCTCGCGCGCCTCGGAGATGTCGCCCGCGTTGCGCAGGCGGAGCAGTCGGGCGAGAGCGTCGGCGTCGGCGCGGAGGGCGCCCGGAACGGTGCCGAGTCGACGCAGGGCGGCGTCGAGAGCGTCCACGGGCGGGGCCTCGGTGCCGTCGCCGGCCAAGTGCCGGACGGCCCCCCAGTAGACGCTGGTATCGGCCGCGTGCTGCTGGGCAGCGGCGGTCGTTTCATCGACGCGACGCTGCTGCAGCGCCGCAAGAATGTCGGCGGTCTGGCCGCCGTCGCTGGTGTCGTTCGTAGTCATGGTTTCGGATCACAGAGGTTGCCGCGTTCCGCCAACGTGGCGCTGTGCGGCGGAAGGAGAGACTGGCCGCACGCGCGCGGCGGCCGGTGCCCGACTTGCCGGGCGAAATCCGCAGGACGTGCGACTTGGCAGACAAGCGCGCGTGTCATGGCATGTCCTCGGGTTCATGCCGCGGGTCACGTCGAAGCGCGCCACGCGGTGCGTTGGCGAGTTCGACCGCCGCGCGCTCGCGCTTGGTCGGGTCCCAGGGCTTCCCCGGCGCCACGAGTTGCAGCACGTAGTCGTAGCCATCACGCCGCAGCAGGACTTCCGTGCCAGCCGCAATCGCGATGTCGCGGTCGAACTGGCCGCGGAGGTGCTCGCCGCCATCGATGCGGCGGTGCCTCTGCATGCCGATGTAGGTCGCGGACTTCACGCGGTCGCCCTCCCGGCGTTGAACCGCTGAAGCTGCCCGGAAGTGAGGTCGTCGAGGTGCTCCTGCACTTCGCGTTCGAAGACGCCGGCCGCGTCGGCGACCTCGTCGAGAGACAAGTCGTGCCGGCGCACGAGCGCGTCGACCCGGCGCCAGTCGTCGGTCCGCGCAGCCTCGGCCGCGGCCAGCATCGCAAGTCGCTGGTGGGGGGCGTGGTCACGAGGTTCGGGGTCGTGCCGCCGTTCGGGCGCGTCACCGCGCAGCACCGCGAGCCGCTGATCGAGGTCCAGGTCGCGGCGCGATCGACGGACGACATCGCAAACCCCGACTGCGCCGCTGGCTAGCCGGGCGCACCGCTGCGCGACGACTGCGCCGACCGAGCGGACCGGGTCCGTCGCGGCGTCTACGGCGACCTGAAGCACGTCGTCGACGTCGAGACCGGCCGCGGCGAGCGCGACCGCGCGGCGGCGGCGGCGGACCACCAACTGCCCGGCCAAGCGCGGCCCAGCGTTCGGCACTCGGTCGACGTCGGCGAGCCCCAGCACGGCGTCGATCGCTGCGACGACCGGCACGCGACGCAGGCGGGCGAGGTCGGCGCGTGCCAGGCCCTCGCGCACCCGATCGCGGTGCGGCTGCTGCTCGGACGCTCGGTCTCGGATCGCGGCCGGCAAGTCCGGCAGCACCTGCCGAAGAACCTCGGCCGCGGACGCCGTCCCGAGAGTCACAGCCGACGTGGCGGTGGCGGGAGTTCGGCGCTCAGGTCTCTGCTGGGTGGCACAACCATCCGGTCGAAGCTGCGCAGCGGCACCATCCTGCGCCGCCGGCGGCGCCTGCATGGGTAACGTCCCCTTCGGGGACTGCATGGGTGGGTCCGAGAGTGCCGCACCTTCGCTGTCCGTGAATCCCCCACCTTCGCGAACACGCGAACGACCACGCGCAGCACGGGTTGCGAGTTGCTTCGCACGGGTCTCGGACATCGGCCGGCCGTGAGTCGCCCGGCGGTCCTGGGTCAAACGAGCCCGCCGTAGGTCGGCCCGTCCTCGCCGGAGTTCCTCGATCTGCACCAGACCACCGGCGACCAAGACGCGCCGGGCCGCGATGACCGTCTTCCGGTCGACCCCGGCCAGCGCCGCACGCTCCGCGTCGCTACGACATCCGCGGCGTCCGGACTGCCACCCGACAGCGTCCGTGTAGACGACGCTGCATGCACGGAGAACGGCCGGCGACGGCTTGCGCCGTGCGCGAAGAACTGGACGCGGCAATGGGTCGCAGCCCGCCTTGAGCCGCTCCCGACCCAGGTCCGTCGCCACGATGAAGCCGTTGCACGGCACGACAAGACCGTCGGCCTCGAGCTTCCGTCTCCACTCGCGGACCGTGCCGCGGTCGACTCCGAACATCCGACCGATCGCCGTGCAGTTGTCGGGGCAGCCGGCGTCCCGATCGAGCGCGAGTGCCAGGAGCAGGCCGGGATTCCCAACGCCCCGCGGCAACCACAGGTGCGCTTCGCCGCGAAGCTGCCCGGACACTTGGCCGGCCAGAACGGCCGCTGTATCGTGGCCGGTCACGAGCAACCCCCTCGGCATTCGCCGCGGGTGATCCTCCTGCTCGGACAGCGCCCGACGATCGGTCCCCCGCCAAGGTTCCTCGATCGCCGGGCGTCGTCGTATCTGGAGCGCAACCTCGCACTCGTCGAGGCGGCTCGCGGCCCGGTGACACCCTGGGTGACACGGCTCTCGCGAAAGACGCGGATTCCCCCGTTTCGCCCCTGAAACGAAGAACCCCTCGGAACATGCCCTAGAGGGCCATTCCGAGGGGTTCTGTGTGGCGAGGGCGACGGGACTCGAACCCGCAACCACCGGATCGACAGTCCGGTACTCTAACCAATTGAGCTACGCCCCCACGCCTTGGGGGTCGAGGAATCTAGCTTGCGGCGGTGACGATGCAAGCGCGTTCCCCAGGCCGGGAGAGCGGGGGCAAATAAAAACCGGCCGCCGGGGGGTGAGCCCCGGCGGCCGGCGCCACTCTTGCTCTCTCTCGTCTCAGCCAGCCAGAGCCAGGTCTGGTGACCTCGACACTGACTGGCTTCGCTTGTCCGGGGAATAGGATGCACAATTCTCGAGGCAAGACTCGGGCGCCCGGATGCCCGGTCCTAAGCCGCTGGTGCCGATGCCATTGCCATCTCGAGAATCGCCCCTCGCACGCCTGAAACTCGGATTCGCCGGGCCGACCGGGATCGCCGCGCCGCATCTGTCGGTCGACGGCATGACCCCGGCCGGGCCCAATCTGTCGCACTGGCCCGGCAACCGAACGCCCGGGGCGTGGAAGGCCGACCTCAGCACGGAGATCTGCTTCCGTTTCGTCCGGGCGGAGCCCTCGGCGCAGGCCCGCTTCCTCGGCGAGGCCGAGCTCGTGGTGAACGACCACTACGACACGGACGGGTTCGGTTCGCTGCTTGCGATCCTGCAACCCGACGTCGCGGCCGCGCGGGAGGAGCTGCTGCGGGCGGCCGCCGCGACGGGGGACTTCGGCAGTTGGCAGAGCTGGCGCGGCTTCGCGGTGGACCGGATCGTCGCCAACCTCGCGACCGCGGAGTCGCCGGTGCGCGGCGTGTTCGACCGCTGCGCGGACGCGGCCGAGCGCTCGCTGCGACGCTACGAGTGGCTCATGGAGAACGCCGTGTCCGTGCTCGATCATCCGGGCGGCTACGGCGCGCTCTACGAAGCCGAGATGGCGCGCGTGCAGGAAGAGATCACCGCGGGGCTCGACGGGGCGCTCGAGCGTCGACACCACCGCGAACTCGGCTTCGGCGTGCTCCGCGGTGGCGGGCCGCGGCATCGGATGACGCTCAACACCCTCGCGGGCGCCTATCGCGTGCTGCACGTCGCGACCGGCAGCGACGGACCGCGCTACCGCTACCACGATCGCACGGAGTCGTGGTTCGAGCTCGTCACGATCCAGGCGCCGGCGCGCCGCGATCTGCGCCCGCTCGCCGCGCGCCTCGCGGAACTCGAACCGGACCGCAACGGCGGTCAGTGGCTCGCCGACCCGCCGACGGCGCCGATCCCCGAGCTCTACTTCGGCGTGCCGAGCGAGCAGGAGTACGGCAAGGTGTCGCGCGAGCTGCGGCCGAGCGCGCTCGCGCCGGCTGCCGTGGAGGCCGAGTTCGTCCGCTTCTTCTCCGCCCCGCCCACCGACTGACCACCGATGCGACCCGCTGCCCCGACCGTGCGCGCGCTTGCGGCGCTGCTCCTCGTGCTCGGGATCGGCGCGGTCTTCCACGGGGACGGCGCGTTCTTCCGGCCGCAGCTGCACCTCGACCTGCTCGGTGCGCTCGCGACGGTCGGCATCTGCGCCGTCGGGCAGTGTCTCGTGATCCTCGGGCGCGGCATCGACCTGTCCGTCGGCGCGGTGCTGGCGCTGTCGGGGATGACGTTCGCCGGGCTGTCGCTGCGCGCGGAGCTGCCGTGGCCGGTCGCGAGCGCGGCTGCGATCTCTGTGGGCGCGCTCGCCGGATTCGCCAACGGCCTGCTCGTCACGCGGCTGCGGGTGCAGCCGTTCCTCGCGACCCTCGCGACGATGGTGATCGCGCGCGGCCTCGCGCGCTGGCTGCCGGAGCTCGCGGAGCAGGCAGCGAGCTCGCGCTTCGTGCCGGCCGACAGCTTCGGCCCCGGGTCCTGGGAAGTGCTCGCGGGTCGCGTCGGCCCGGTGCCGGTCGCCGGCCTGCTGTTCGTCGCCGTCGCGATCGCGGCCGCGGTTTGGCAGCAGCGCAGCGTCTTCGGCCGCCACCTGCTCGCGACCGGCGGCAACGCGGAGGCCGCGCGGCTCTCCGGTGTGCCGACCGCGCGCGTTCTGACCTGGACCTACGTGCTGAGCGGCGCGGGCGCGGGGCTCGCGAGCATCTGCCACGTCGCGCGCAACGTGCAGGGCAATCCGTCGGCCGGTGAACTGCTCGAGCTGCAGACGATCGCGGCCGTCGTCGTCGGCGGCGTCAGCCTGCTCGGCGGCCGCGGCAGCGTGTGGCTCGCCCTGCTCGGCGTCCTGACGCTCGGCCTGCTCGAGAAGGTCCTCGCGCTCAACGGCGTGCCCACGCACTGGCGCCTCGTGCTGCAAGGAGGGATCATCCTCGCAGCCGTTCTCCTGCAGGACCGTCGCCAATGACCCGCCCCCACCATTCGCCGTTCGCCAACCCGCTCCTCCTGATCGTCGCTGCGCTCGGCGCGGCGTGCGGCGACAGCGACGGCGACGCAGCCGGCGGCGGCACGGACGGCGTCATGCAGAACGAGGACGGCACGTTCGTGGTGCGCCACCAGGCCGATGCCCGCTGGAAGGGCGACGTCGCGCAGCGCGAGATGGAGGCCGTGCTCGAGCGGCTGCCTGAGATCGACCTGATCTACGCCCACAACGACCCGATGGCCAAGGGCGCGGCGCAGGCGTGCCGGCAGAAGGGTCGCAAGGGCATCACGATCATCGGCGTCGACGGCCTGCCCGGCGACGGCCACGGTCAGCAGCTCGTCCGCGACGGCCTCATCGACGCGACGTTCGCGTATCCGACGTGCGGCGCCGAGGCGATCGACCTCGCGTTACTCGCGTGCAGCGGCATCGACCTGCCGAAACGGATTCCGCTCGGGACGATCGAGTACACCAAGGCGTCGATCGCGGCCGGCGGTCGCCGCATCACGTCGCCGGGCGCGTTCGTGCTCGCCAACCTGCGGCAGCAACACGCCGGCGTCCTGTCGACCGAGCCACGGATCGACGTCGTGTTCCGCATCGGCATGAGCCAATGCACCGACGACGAGCCGTGGCGGCAGCAGATGGGCCGCGACCTCGAAGCGGCGGCGAAGCGGTATCCGCAGATCGAGTACCACTACCGCTCCGCCAACGACGACGTCGAGGTGCAACGCGGCATCGTGCGCGACTTCATCGCCCAGAACTTCAACGCGATCCTGATCTCGCCCAAGGAGTCGCTCGCGTTGGCAGCGGTCTGCAAGGAGGCCGTCGACGCCGGCATCAAGGTCATCGTGATCGACCGCGAGCTCGGCGGCGAGGACGACGGGTTCACCTGCTTCATCGGCGGCGACAACACCGCGATCGGCCGCGCTGCCGGGGCCTACGCCCGGACCCGGTTCGGGGACGGCGGGGTCATCGTCGAGCTGCAGGGGCTCATGACGTCGAGTCCGGCGCAGGAACGCCACCGCGGCTTCGCCGAGGCGCTCGGCCTGAAGTAGCGAGAATCGCGGCTCCGAGGCCGCTACGATGGTCGCCCCGATCCGCCACCCGCCCCGTTCCGGGGCCCTTCCAAGGTGGCTCCGGAGTGCATTCGAATGAACAAGCAGGACCTCCTCAAGACCAAGGTCGAACACCTCTCCCTGGACACGTTCAACCCCGTCCCGCTCGTGGACGCGATGGAGAAGATGGCGTTCCAAGCCCGCAACACGGCTCGTGCCGCGCGCATCTACGAGATGATGCTGCAGGAGAAGGACTGCGCCGTGGTCCTGTGCCTGGCGGGCTCGCTCGTGTCGGCCGGACTCAAGAAGGTCATCCTGCAGATGCTCGAGCGCGACATGGTCGACGCGATCGTGTCGACGGGCGCCAACATCGTCGACCAGGACTTCTTCGAGGGCCTCGGCTTCAGCCATTGGCAGGGCACGCCGTTCATCGACGACAACGCGCTGCGTGATCTGTCGATCGATCGCATCTACGACACCTACATCGACGAGGACGAGCTGCGCATCACGGACGACACGTGCAAGCAGATCGCCGATTCGCTGGAAGCCCGGCCGCACAGCTCACGCGAGTTCATCGCCGCGATGGGCAAGCACCTGCAGGACCACGGCAAGACCAAGGAGTCGATCGTGCTGCGCGCCTACGAGAAGGCCGTGCCGATCTTCTGCCCGGCGTTCAGCGACTGCAGCGCGGGCTTCGGCCTCGTCGAGCACCAGTACAAGAACGGCCTCGTCGGCAAGCCGACGCTGAGCATCGACTCCGCGAAGGACTTCCTCGAGCTCACGCGCATCAAGATGGCGGCCGCCGATACGGGCCTGTTCATGATCGGCGGCGGCGTGCCGAAGAACTTCGCACAGGACATCGTCGTCGCGGCGGACATCCTTGGCGAAGAGGCCTCGATGCACAAATACGCGATCCAGATCACCGTCGCCGACGAACGCGACGGCGCGCTGTCGGGCTCGACGCTCAAGGAGGCGAGCTCGTGGGGCAAGGTCTCGACGAGCTTCGAACAGATGGTCTACGGCGAGGCCACGACGATCCTGCCGCTGATCGCGGGCTACTGCTACCACAAGGACAGCGGCAAGGGCCGCGGCGAGAAGCGCTACAGCGACATGCTCGATCAGTCGCTCGCGTCGGCGGACTGAGCGCCCTCAATCCCCGGCGCGGTGGCGCCAGCCACCCGGGCGTGTTCACGATCCGGACGGCGACGGGCCGCGATCGCCCGGATTCCGCACGGCCGCCCGTTTTCGCGGCCTGGCACGGTCGTTGCCCCGTCTCGCGTGTTCGAAACCAACTCAATCCACCAAGAACACGCGAGACCTGACCATGAACCTCTCCAAGACCCTTCTCCTGATCGCCGCTGCGGCAGCAGTGCTCCCCGCTCAGACCCAGACGCTCCGCGGCGGCGTCGAGGACGTGCAGGGCACGCAGAACCAGTTCTTCCTGGACTGCACCAACATCCCGATGGTGAGCAACACCATCAACCTCAACAATTGGACCAACAACGAAGCGGTGATGGAGGTCGTCAACATCGGCACGGCCGCCAACCCGATCCTGCGCGTCGACCAGATCGCTCCGGCCACGAAGATCATGGACATGGGCAACCTCGAGTTCGGCGAGTCCAACTCGTGGGAGGTCAACGCGCCGAACGGCTCGTTCTGCTTCGTGTTCATCGACTTCGTCTGGAACACCGGCTACACGCCGTTCGGCAACGCCGGCACCTACCTGCTCGGCCAGACACCGGTGTCGTTCCGCTCGGGCATCGCGACGAACCAGAACCAGTTCCGCTTCAACTTCACGATGCCGACGCTGCCGCAGTATCTCGGCGTCACGGTGTCGAGCCAGGCGCTCGTCGGCACGAACGGAGCGTGGACGTTCAGCAACCTCGACTGCAAGGAAGTCGAGAACTGAGCGACATGCGCCCGAGGCAGGAGTCCGTTGCCAGCCGATAGCGACGCCCGGACCCCGCCGTCCGTCGGACGGCAACCATCCGGCCTGGGCGACATGGTCCAGGCCGTGATCTGGTTCACGGCCATGTCGCTGTTCGTCAAGCTGGCGGGCGTGAACCTGCCGGTCATGATGCTCGTGTTCGCGCGCGGCGTCGTGACGCTGACGCTCAGCGTGCTGATGCTCTGGTGCGCGGGCATCTCGCCGTTCGGCGACCGCACCGGGCTGTTGCTCCTGCGGGGCATTTTCGGCTCCACCGCGCTCGTCTGCTTCTACGCCGCCGTGGACGGACTGCCGCTCGCCGAGGCGACGGTAATCCACCAGACGTCGCCGCTCTTCACCGCGCTCGTCGCCGCGTGGTTCCTCAAGGAACGACTCGAGGGCACGGTGCTCGTCGCGACCGTCGTCTGCCTCACCGGCGTCGTGCTCATCGCGCAGCCGCAGCAGCTGTTCGGCGGCGGCCATCCAGAAGATGTTGCTGGCGGTGATCCCAGCGGCTCCGCGGCGCTCGACTGGCGCTTCGTCGGCATCGGCCTGCTCGGCTCGTTCCTCTCCGCGTTCGCCTACGTGTCGGTGCGCAAGCTCGGGCAGAACGTGCACCCGCTGCGCGTCGTCTTCTTCTTCCCGGTCGTCACGGTGACGATGTCCGCGCCGTTCGCCATCCACCAGTGGGTCTGGCCGACCGGCTTCGAATGGGGGCTGCTCGTCGCGATCGGCATCGTGACGCAGCTCGGGCAACTGGCGCTGACGAAGGGCCTGTCGCGCGCGCCCGCCGGCCGCGCGATGACCGTCGGGTATCTGCAGATCGCGCTCGCGACGGTGGTCGGGGCGGTGGTGTTCGGCGCGTTCCCCAACGGCTGGAGTGCGGCGGGCATGGCGCTCATCGTCGTCGGCCTGGTCGGCAACGCGCGGCTGTTCAGGCGGCCGGCCGCGGCGCCGCCGCGGCCCGGGTCGACGACGACGCGTTCGGCATAGTCACTAACGGCGCGCGGCGATCCTGTTACCCGCTGGTTCGCCGGGATTATGCCAACCGCCGGAACACGTCGTCGCTCCCGTGCTCCGCGAGGAACCACGTATGAAGCAAGTCTCCGCCCTCGTGGCGCTCGCCGTCACGGGCAGCGCCGTCACCGCCCAGTCGGCAGTCGTCGCCGCGATCACGCCGCTGACCGTCACGGCGACGGCCGGCACCCAGACCCAGACCCTCACGGTGCCCGCCGGGCCGCTCCCGCTGTGGAACGACCTGAGCGTCTCGACCACGAACGCACCGGCCGCGACCGCGACGCTCGTGAGCTACGGCTACGCCAACTCCGGCGAGGTCGGCTGCCAGGTGAACATGGCGTGCGTCGCGCCAGCGGGTGGCCAGGCCACGGTCACGCCGGCCGACTACAGGTTGACGATGACGCTGCCCGTCACGATGGCCGTTCGACCGCGCATCGAGTTCGAGCTGGTGGCGCCAAACGGCACGGCGATCCCGGCGATCGGCGTCGACGTCCACGACGACGGGGCGTTCGAGTTCACCGAGCAGAACGGATCCTCGATGACTCTGCCGCTGCTCGCCGTCGGCCCGACGCCCGTCTTCGTGCGACTCCGCGTCGGCGCTGCGCTCACCGTGCCGGGCACGTTCTTGGCGAGTCTCCGCTTCGAGGTCACCCCCGACACCATGACCGAGACCAAGATGCTCGACAGCTGCGTGCCGCATCTGTTGGACTACGAACTGCGACCGCGGTTCGACGGCGACCTCGACTACTCCCCCGTTGCGTTCGGTCAGTCGTTTCCGATCCTCGCGGTGGCCTTCGGGCTGCAGGCGCAGTCCACGGTCGTCGGCATCGGGCCGGCGGGACCGTGCCTCGCGCTGCCGCGCCTGGACATCGTGACGCTCGCGGCCAGCGGGCACCAGACGATCGCGGTCCCGGCCGCGGTCCGGCCGCTACGACTGTGGACCCAGGCCGCGACGCTGGCCAGCGGCAGCATCATCACGAGCGAGGCCTACATGGTCGTCGCGAACTGACGCCGTGCGGCCGCGTATCCCGCGGCGCGGCCCTACCACGGTGACGGCAGCACGATCAACGCGTCGGGATCGGGAACGGCGTCGACGGTGAAGTCGACGGAGCTGCTGCGGCCGTCGGGGACTTCGAGCGTCAGGGTGTAGCGGCCGGGGGCGAAACGACGGGTCATCGTCATCGCTTCCCCCACGTTGTCCCATCGTCCACCGCCGATGTTGACAGTCCTGCCGCTTTGGTCGCGGAGCACGACGATCAGTTCGGTGCTCTTGTGCAGTACGGCCGGATACTGCACGCGTCGTTCGAATCCGTGTGGCACGACCAACTGTGCGATGCCTCGACCACCGGCAGGTACATCAACGGCAACGGAGGCCGCTGTCAGGCGGAATCCGCGAGTCGAGACGCGAACCCGTCCTGGCTGCGCCCGCATTCGGGCCTCCCCGGAACTGAGAACCAGCCCGCGTGTCGAGCCTCGGCCTTCTCGTCGATAAATCACGACGCCATCGCGTATCGCGACTCCGTCGGCATCGACAACTCGTACGATGAGTTCCCCTGGTCGTTCGTATTGCCCCGTACCGACGTCGATCTCCTCGCTCGGCGCAACGTCGTGCAGTCCAAGATCGAGATGACCATGCTCCTTGGAGTAGGCGTCGACCCGATATGTGCCCGGCCAGAGCAGCTTGGATCGAAACCTCGCCTCGGCTTTCGCGCGCATGGAACTCGTGTCGACCCTGCCGTCCCTCCCGAGTCGCGACACCGTCACGCTCAGACTCGACACGGGCTGACCATCGGGCCCGAGCACCCGACCCGTGATCCTGGCATTTGCGATCCTCTCCGCCGGGACGACCAGACGAATCGGTTTCCCCGGCCTGGCGACCGCCTCGACACCAAAGGCGTTCATCCCGCCTCGGCTGTCGTTAGCGCGCAGTGAGTAGTCAACCGCGAACACGCGCTCGATCGTGAACTCACCCGCTGCGTTCGTCCTGCTCGGCAGTACCCGCGTTACAGCTTTCGCTGCACTTGCGGACACCAGGTAGTCAGGGAGACCGCGCCCTTCTTCGTCGACCACGCGACCCGAGATCGTGAGGCCCGAACCGAGTCGTGGGTCCCAGCGCCGAACCTCTCCAGCAACGAACTCCATCTGCTCGATCGCGAGTTCATCCTCCTTTCGCTCCGCGCGGATCAATGCCGGACCGGGCCGCAGGTTGCGGATTTCGAAGCTGCCGTCTGCCACCGCAACACCCTCCGACCGTGCCCAGGTCGGTCCGTTGTACGTGTAACCTTCACGTGGTTCGATATCGTCCCAGTAGACGCGGACCGTCGCCGGAACCGGTTCCCCGTCCATCCGTCGCGCGGTTCCTCGCAACGTCGCGCCGCGCTGCAGTCGAATGGTGATGAACCGGCGACCGCGCGAGGCCGGAATCGGCACCCGGTCGAGCCACACCGCCGCGCCTTCGCCCATGACGAACACGTGCGCACCGGGCGGTCCAGCCATCAGCCCGGCGAGGCGGAAGCGCCCGTCCGCGTCGGTCCTGGTGTCGTTCACCGGTGTGGAGCGTGGCTCCGGCGAACGGCGGCTCGGGTGGTCGTAGCCGTACTGCACGAGCGCCCACGGCAACGGGTTGCCAGCGGGGTCGAGCACGACACCCTCGAGCACACCGGGTCCGGCGCCAAGGAGCTCGAACTCGAGCTCGACCACGCCGCCAACCACCCCACCGACGCGCTGCGCAACTGCCGCTCCCTCACCTTCCTTCGTGGCCGAGATCAGCCGCGCCCGTTCGACATCGCGCACTTCGAACCGCCCATCGGCCGCCGTCACTGCGAGGCCGCGAATCCCGTCCGAAAGGGAATCGACCGTCGGCGACAGCCAGATGCTCGCACCTGCAACCGGAACACGATCCGCATCCTTCACGATGCCGCGAACGTCGACTCCTTCCGGGATCACGAGCTCCGCATTGGCCTCGCTCTGCGCGAGCACTTCGACCGCGGCGCTGCCGCCGCGATCCCCGCTCACGACGTACTCACCGGGCGACACCGCAACGAACTCGGCAACTCCGAGCGCGTCGGTCACCGCCCGCCGTTCGGCCCGCTGACCGTCGGGGCCGGCAGCGCGCATCCGCACGGTCACGGCGTTGGCAGGTTCGTTGTCGCTCCAGCTCACGCGCACGCGGAGCGTCGACGGCGCCCCGGCACCATCGATCGCGACGGACTCACGCTTCGGCGTCACCCGCGGCGCGGCGACTACCCCCGTGTCGTCCGCCGGCTCCACACGATCGTCGACCGTCGCGGCCTGCACGTTCGCCGCACCCGGCGACTCGACGACTCCGGCCGCACGATCGGCCCACGGTTCGAGAACGACCGCGACCGCCACCACTGCGGCAACCGCGATCAGCGCAATCGTCTTCTTCATGGCCAGCACCACTCCCGTCACGCCGGCGGCGACCGGCACGTGCGACCGCGCTGCCGAGAGCACGCGCCGCTTCATCTCCGCCTTCGCCGTCCGCCCCAACGCGGCCCCGACGAACACGCCCGCACCCGCCGCCCCGAACCCGCGCGGCAACACGCGCCGCAGCATCTCGAGGCCGCGGTGGATCTGACTGCGCACGGTCGCGGGCTGCCGGTCGTGCGCTTCGCCGATCTCCTGGCCCGACAGGCCGTGCTCGAGATGGAGCAGGAGCACGTGGCGGTACGGTTCGGGCATCGAACGAACCGCGACCTTCGTCGCGGCGGCGAGCTCGCCGTCCGCGGCGCGCGCAACCGGGTCGGTCGCGTTCTCGTCTTCGGGCTGCGACGCGGATTCGTCGACGATCGACGACAGCGGTCGCGCCTGCCGCCGACTCGCCCGCTTCCGCAGGTCACGCGCGCGGTTCGCCAGAATGCCGAGCAGCCACGGCAACACATCGGCGTCCCCGTGGAACGACGCGCGACTCTCGATCGCGACGAGGAACGTCGTCTGCACGAGGTCCTCCGCCTCCTGCCGATCGCGCACGAGGTGACTCGCGACGCGGTAGAGCTCACGCGCCGTGAGGTCGAACAATCGGCCCAGCGCCCGCGCGTCGTCGCGCCGACGGAAGCGTTCGAACAGGCGGTTCTCGCGTTCGCGGGTCATGGTCCAGGCCTTCTGTGCCGCGCCGGCCACGGCGTTGCACGATTGTCGAGATCGCGGCAAATGCGCCCAACTCCGTACGACGATCCGCGCGCCGGTTCGGCCACCACCGAGCATGCCACGCTCCCTCGCGCTGGGGCTCGTCGTCGTGCTGGCCACGGCGATCGGTCTCTGGCTGTACTTCCAGGACGGTGCTCCGGCACCCGCCGACGGTCCGAACCAGCAGAACCCAAGCCACGATGTCAGCGCCGGTTCTGGCGGTGTCGCGACGCCGGCAGCCGGCGCCGTGAACGCGAGCGGGAGCGGCGTCGATCGCGTCGCGGCGGAGCCGACGGTCGACGGCCCCGACTACGTCGTCGAGGGCCTCGTGCTCGCGGACCCGGCGCGCCCCGATCTGTCCGACGCGCACGTGCTGGCCTACCGCGGCTCGGCGAGCGACTCGGCCGGGATGATGATGCCCTCGATGGATCGGCGGAACGGCGGCGCGCCGCCCGCGTTCATCGTGAAGGGCGACCCGATCGCGCGCGCGCCCGTCGACTCGAGCGGGCACTTCGAACTGCACGCGCCCGAGCCGCACCTGCGGCTGATGCTCGAACACGACTTCTACCTGCTGCCGACGCCCGAGATCGTGCACGCCGAGGTCGACGATCCCGCGCACGTCGTGCTCGCGCCGGCGCTCGGCGCGTGCATCCGCGGCCGCCTGTTCGGCGAGCGCGCGGACGCCGTCGAGACCGTGCGGCTGTCGCTCGAACCCGACCCGATGTCGGTGATGCGCGATCCACGGCTGTTCTTCGGCGCGCTCGCCAGCAACCGCCGCCGCGCGACGCCGACGCCCGAGAACGGGTTCGTCTTCCGCGGCGTCGTGCCGGGCGCGCCGATCGGACTCACCGTTCGCGGCAGCGGCACCTACGGCCGCATCGACCAGGCGCCGCTCGTGCCGGGTGAGACTCGCGAGGTCGCACTCAGCGTGCGCGCCGCCGCGCTGCTCGACGTCACGGTG
The DNA here is from genome assembly GCA_965228735.1 of Planctomycetota bacterium. Taxonomy (GTDB): domain Bacteria; phylum Planctomycetota; class UBA1135; order UBA1135; family UBA2386; genus JAGQRA01. Next base: position 5,039,158 of record OZ245838.1, on the reverse strand, counting down.
CGCGACCCCGCGGATCAGCCGATCGAGGATGTGACCGTGCTCGTGACGCCGGCCGCGGCGAAGAGTTCGATGATCCCGCAGATCCACGCGCGTCACGAGGACACCGATGCGGACGGTCGCTGCACGATCGACAGTCTCGTGCCCGGGCAGGTCGAGATCGAGGTGAGCGCGAGCGGGTATCTCGGCGCGTCGGAGACGCGCATGCTGCGCGCAGCGCCGGCAGAGAACGTGGTCGAACTCACGCTCGGGGAAGGCGGTGTCGTGACCGGCATCGTGCGCAACGAACGGGGCGAGCCCATCGAGGGCGCGCACGTCGCGCATCAGCCGATGGCCGAGATCCCCGTGATCGGCGACCTCACGACGCAGCTCGGTCCGACGATGCTCGCCGCGATCGCCAGCAGTAGTCGGATCACGACCGCCGCGGACGGCACGTTTCGACTCACGGGGCTCGACGACGACAACGAGTTCACGGTCGTGGCCGCGCACGACGACTACGCCGCGGGTCACGTATCGGGCATCGAGATGGGCGACGACCTCGTCGAGATCACGCTGCCGCAGCTCAGCGCCGTGACGGGCACGGTCGTGACCGCGACGGACGGCACGCCGGTCGATCGGTTCGAGGTTCGCATCGTGCGGACGTCGTTCCTCGTGATGAAGACGCCGGTGCGCATCGAGAACGTGACGTCGGAGGACGGCACGTTCCGGCTCACCGGGCTGCCGCCCGGCAGTCTCACGGCCGAGATCGCGGCGACGGGCTTCAGCAAGCGCAGCAAGAGCCTCGAGGTCACCGGCACGGGCGACGTCGATCTCGGGACGATCGAACTGCACCGCGGCGCGACGGTCACCGGCATCGTGCGCGACGAGATCGGCAACCCGGTGCGCGGCGCGCTCGTGCGCAAGCGCAAGGGGCCGATGATGGACAACCCCGTGCTCGCGATGTTCGCGGGTGCGGGCGAACAGGCGCGCACCGACCCCGACGGTCGCTTCCGGCTCGCAGCGCTGCCGCCGGGTCGCATCCAGCTCGTGGCGAGTGCGGATGGCTTCGCGAGCGCGCGCAGCGAACGCGTCGAGCTCGAGGCCGGCGAGGTCCGCGACGGGCTCGACATCGCGCTCGGCCACGGCGGTGCGATCGACGGGCAGCTGCTCGTCGGACCCGGCGGCCGACCAGCCGACTACGTCGTCATCGCGCAGGAGCAGCGGTCGCAGCTGTCCGTGACGGCGGACCTTGCGCCGGACGGCAAGTTCGAGATGCGCAACCTCGACCCCGGCACGTGGATCGTGCAGGCGATGCCGGCCGGCATCTTCAGCTCGGCCGGCACGATGAACGACTTCCAACCCGGCAAGGGCGTCGACATCGGCGCGATGATGGAGCAGATCACGAGCAACGTCGTGTCCGAGCGCTGCCGCGTGCGCGCCGGCGAGACCTCCGAGGTCGAGCTCGACGCCGCGGACCTGATCACGGGCACGCGTTGGACGGTGCGCGTCGCGGTCGGCGACGCGCCGCTGTCGACCGGCATCGTCGAGGCGACGCGGGTCGACGGCAGCTCGATCCGCGTCGGCATCCTGTTCGAGGGTCGCGCGATCCTCAGCAACGTCGAGCCCGGCCCCTACCGCGTGCAGATCCGCAGCGGCATGACGATGGCGCAGATCGGCGCCCCGCAGGACCTCGAGTTCCCGGCCGGAAAGCAGGAGCACAGCACCCGGATCGAACTTCCCGGCGGCGAGCTGCGCGGTCGCGTGGTCGATGCCGAGTCGGGCGACCCGCTCGCGATGGCGCTCGTGCGGCTGATCCACGAGGACGCCGCCGAACGGGACGATCCGATCGGCATGGCGCTGACGAACACCGAAGGTGAGTTCGTGTTCTCCGGCCTGCTCGACGGCCGCTACGGCGTCGTCACGGCCGAGATGCTCGGCGGCAACGGCGAACGCGACGGCGCCGCGAGCGAGCGCAACATCGAGGTCGCGGCAGGGCGCACGACGCGCGCGATCGAACTGCAGTCGCAACCGGCGGCGGGCGCCGTCGTGACGATCACGGACGAGGCCGGCGCGCCCGTCGCCGGCGCGACGGCGCTGTGCGTCGATGCGGACGGTCACCCCCTCGGGGCGTTCGGTCTCGCGACGACGGACCCCGACGGCCGCGCCTGGTTCGGCGGCCTGCCGCGCGGCGAAGGTCGCATCGTGGCGCGCGCCCCGGGTCTTTCGCCGGGCGCGAGTGATCTGCTGCGCCTCGACCCCGAACGTTCCGTGCAGTTCTCGCTCGTGCTCACGAGCGGCGCGCGGACGACGGTGCAGGCCGTCGATCGAACCGGCCAACCGCTCGAGGGCGCGACGATCTCGGCCCGGATCAGTGACGGTCCGTGGCTGCCCGCGATGCTGCTCGTCGAACGCACCGGCCCCGGCACGTTCGACCTCGGCCGCCTCGGTCCCGGCAGCTGGGAGTTCCGCGTGCAGCACCCGAAGGTCGGGACGCTCACCCAGAGCCGCGGGATCGGAAACGAACGGGCGATCACGGTCGTCATCGCGCCGCGCTGACCTCGACGGTCGCGGCGACGTGGCCCGGGGGCTACGTTGCCCGGCCCCCCGATGCTGCGCACCTCGCCCCAATACTGGTACGGCCGATGTGCGATCGGCGCCCTGCTGATCGTCATCGCGGGCACCGGTCGGCTGCCGGGGCCGCTCGCGGTGATCCTCGGCATCGGCGGCTTCATCCTCGCGATGAACTCGATCGGGCCGATGATCCGGCTGCTGACGCGCGAGGTGCACGCGCGCCGGCGCTGGGGCGACGACGCCAACCGCACGTTCTTGCGCGCGTCGCTGCCGCGCCGCATCTACTACCTGCTCGCCGCCGTCGCGCAGGCCGACGGCCCGATGAGCCAGAAGGAACGCGAGGCGGTGCGACACTTCGTCCTCGCGCGCTTCGCCGACCCGGTGCACCAGGGCGAGTTCCGCGCGTGGGAGGCGCAGCCGTTCGCCGTCAACGACCGCAGCGGCCTCGCGGCGCGCATCGCGACCGGCCTCGACGACACCGAGATCGACACGCTGTTCTGCTGGTGCTGCCTCGTCGCGTTCTCCGACGGCCGCTTCAAGCCCGAGGAGCACACGGCGCTGCAGGAGGTCGCGAGCGGCCTCGGCATCACGAAGTATCGCGCGCGGATGCTGTTCCATCTCGCGAAGGCGCAGTTCCAGAACCCGGGCCAGCGCGGCTCCCGCTGGTCGAACAATCGACAGAACGGCACCGGCGCGAGACCGAGCGTCGATGAACGCGCGCTCGCCTACGAGACGCTCGGTCTACCGCGCACTGCCAAACCCGAACAGATCCGCCGCCGTCACCGCGAACTCGTGAAGCAGTTCCACCCCGACCGCCACAGCCACCTCGGCGACGCGGCGCAGCGCGAAGCGACCGAACGCTTCCACGAGATCCAGCGCGCCTACGAACTCCTCTCCAAACCCTGACCCTCATACCGCGAGTCCACCAACCATGGTCAAGATCACCGCCACCTACCAAGGCGACCTCTGCTGCGAAGCCACGCACGGCCCGTCCGGCAACCAGCTCTCGACCGACGCGCCCAAGGACAACATGGGCCTCGGCCGCTACTTCTCCCCCACCGACCTCGTCGCGACCGCGCTCGGCACGTGCGTCATGACGACGATGGCGATCGTCGCGAAGCGCAACGAGATCGACTTCTCGGGCGCGAGCGTCGAGGTCGAGAAGCACATGAACGAGAGCCCGCGCCGCATCGGCAAGCTGCCCGTCAACGTGACGGTCAAGGGCACGTTCACCGACGACGAGAAGAAGAAGCTCGAAGCTGCGGCCCGCGCGTGCCCCGTGCACAAGAGCCTGCACCCGGACATCGAGTCCGAGGTGACGATCACCTGGGCGGGTTAGTTGGCCTGACGGTTCGAAGGCCGGGGCCGACCGTGGCGGCGGCGCTCGCATCGGTCACTTCGGACCGGACAACTGCAATGTCACTTCGGCGATATCCTCGAGGGGCACGGCGACGGGCCCCAAGACGATCGGCGTGGCCTGCGCCGCGGACCACACGTCCGGCCAGCCTCCGGGCGGCGGCGCCGGCTGGACTCGCAGCAAGAACGGCTCGAGCGGTGCCGGGTCGAGTGTGATCCAGCCGGCGGCGTCGGTTCGATGCCGGCCGTAGTCTTCGATCGAGCAACGGCGTTTCGCCACGGGCTCGCCTCGCGAATCGAGGACGCGAACACGCAGCCTGATGTGACGCAACACGAACACCTCGTCGCGCGCGACGCCCGGGGTGATCTCGACCCACGGTGCCTTCAGGCGCACGCTTGAGCCGTCCTCCTTCTGGATCACCGCGTGCAACGCGTACCTGCCGCGGACGAGTGGGATCTCGAAGTGCCCGAGGGCATCGGTCGATCCTTGGGTCCCGCGAACACCCAGGATGGTCGGACGGCCGTTCAGGTTGAGCGGCACGGCGTCCTTCGTCGTTCCCGCGTCAGGCCGGATCTCGAGACTACCATTCGCCAACGGTGAGCCGTCGACGAGGATCCGACCGCCCAAACGGCCGGGCTGAAGCTGCTCGATGTCCACAGCCCCCACGTCGAGGCTGCCGCCCTGGGCCGCGACCGTGACCGCCGTCAACGGCACGAGGCGCGAAAGACCCGAGTGAGAGAACGCCAGGTGGAGTCGCCATCGACCAGCCGGAACTTGCGGAAACCGGAACGTCCCGTCGACCGCGATCGGCTGCGCTTCGACGAGCGAGGCGGTCTTCGCCATCGGAATCTGCCGCATCGGGTCATCGACGTCGACCAACCACATTCCAGCCCGCAGCTCCTCTGCAACCCGGGCCGGCTCGACTCGACCCGCGATGCTGGCGCCGGCCTGGACCGTGACGCGCGTTGGCCCTGCCGCATCGAATTCAAACTCGTCCACGAACAGCGGCAGGTGATCGGGCCCTTCGACGTGCAACGCCATGCGCGGATGCGGACCGCCACGCAACACCACGGTGCCACGCTCGTCGGTCTCCGCACGCTGCAGCAGCAGCGCTTCCGACCACGTCTCGAGGTGCCCCGGTCTCGAGCTGACCGACGAGGTCAAGAGGTCCAGGCTGGCGGTAACTCGAGTCTCGGGGCGCAGCGGCACATCGCGAACGGCCGCGATCCAGGTGACGCGCGAGCCGACGACGGGCGCGCCGGCACCGTGAACGATAACGATCGAGCGTGGCGTGTTCGGATGCAGTTCGACGCGCAGCCTCGCATCACCCGTCACGCTCACCTCGTGTACGGCCGATGCGGCCATCGTGTCGTCAGCCGGCACGACCTGGACCAGGTGCGCCCCCTGGCGCAGGCCGCCGATCCGGAACCGACCGTCCGCGTGGTGGCCTGGCCGCGGCCGTTTCTTCTGCGTTCCCTTCATACGAAGAGGGTCGCCGCGCACGTAGACGCCGAACTCCTCGACGGGCTCACCCGTAGCGGCGTGCACGACCTCGATCTCGAGCTCGCCCTGGGCGCGACCCTCGAGAACCACGCCCACCGCCTCATTGCCCCACTCGACCTGGCCGCGCCAGGCATCGAACTTGGAGTGTCGCACGACCATGTCGGTCGCATCGGCCCCCTTGCCGCGCATCCGTGCGCAGCGGAACCGACCGTCGGGATCCGTGTAGACGGTCTTCAGCCCCTCCTGCACCAGGCTCACGTCGGCGTTGGCCACCGGTGCTCCCGTCGCATCGCGAACCGTCCCGCCAATGAACTGCAGGTCCTCGGCGGCTGGCACGACGATCCGCAGCGGCAGTGTGGTGGTCGGATCGGCGAGATCGAACCGACTCGTCGTCGGCATGCCACAGCGCCGCACTTCGACCCGCCATGGCGCTGCGGCGTAGCGCTCCGGGGCCTTGAACTCACCTTGGGCGTCGCACATGCAGTTGAACACGAAGCCGTACGCGGGCCGCTGGTTGTCCATCTCCTCTTCGGCAGGTTCGAAGAACACGCGGGCCCCGCCAACGGCTCGCCCCGTCGCGTCGATCACACGACCTGTGATGTCCGTGAGCCTGGGAACGAGCACGTCACCGAGCTCGACGGCGCCCGGCTCCGGCGGCACGATCGTCATTCGGATCTCGGCGTGCTCGGCGGCCGACACGGTCAACCGCTGAAACCAGCGGGGATCGACAGCGACGTCGAACACGAACCGACCCTCGGCATCACTGACGCGGTGCTGCCTCACCCGTTCGTCGGACTGCGCGCGACCCGCGTTCTCGAGCCCGAGTTGGTTGAGCCGCACGAGGCGGAGGGGCACGCCGGCGAGCGGGCGGCGGTCCGTGCGGTCGAGGAGCCGGCCGGATACACGTGCGAGGCCACGGCCGATCAACGCGGCCTTACCTGCATTCGCGACGGAGTCGGCACTCTCGCGGACCGGATCGCGAACGTCGGGCGCAGTCGGCGACCGAGCAGCACGGTCGTGACGGTTCGCAGCGATCGCTTCGGAGGCGCGACCGGCGATCAGGCCAGGGTGCGCGCCAGCATCATTGCCATCGTCGGGCCAGAACACCCAACCGAGGAGAACTGCCGCGGCCACGACGGCACTCAGCACGACCTTCTGCATGATCACTCCTCCGAGCGCCAGGGCTCCGGCGCCTGCGGCGACGCCACCTGCTGTCGACCCGACAGCGGCTCGAGCTGCGTCACTCACGACCTCTCGAATCGCCTGCATGCCACGCAGTGGGGTGGCAACGAACGCCGCTCCGACCGCGATGCCCGCCGGCAGCGCGCGGCGAAGCAGCTCCATGCCCCGAACGAGCTGCGTGCGGACCGTTCCCGGCGGCCGCTCCAGAAGCAGCGCGATCTCGTTGGCCGGCAAGCCGTGCCGCAAGTGCATGCGCAGCACGACCCGGTACGGCTCGTGCAGCCCCTCGACGGCGCGCGTCAGATGGTCATCGATCTCGCGACCTGCCGCGATCGCCGCCGGATCATCCGGCGCCCGCCGCGAATCTACCCGCGCCGGATCCGGAACGCGCTGCGCGTGCAGCCGCCGCGCGCGGTTGGCCAGGATCCCGAGCAACCATGCGAGCACGCCTGCACCCTCGGGCCGATAGCGATCGCGCCGCTCGATCGCCGCGAGGAACGTCGCCTGCACGAGGTCCTCGGCAGCGTGAAGGTCGGGGGCGAGATGGCTCGCGACCCGAAACAGTTCGCCCGCAGTCGCGTCGAACACGGCGCCGAGCGCATCGGGCGCGCCGGTGCGCTGATAGCGCGCGAACGTCGCCTCGACGTCCGCGGGCTCGCTGCCCGGGGTCGGTCGCCGGCTTGTGTCATTGCGATCCCGGCGTGGCATTCAGCGCTTCAACGTCGAGAGCGTCGACGCTGCTACATGAATTCCAGGATGCGCGACTCGCGTATCACGCTGACCGCCGGCCTCGATCTCGTCGTCGCCGGATAGTCGACGGCGGACTCAGTTCGTGTCGAACGGGTTCCACCAGTTCTCGACCGGCTCGCGCGCATGGCCAGTCAGAACCCGCACGTCACTGATGACACCTGTCACCAGACCCGCGACCGCGCCGACGGCCGCCGCACCGAGGAAGTAGAGCGCGACGCCGCAGCCGTCGCGGCAGCCGCATCCGACCGGCACGCCGGTCGCGCCGACCGCGTAGATCGGGCCCGTGACGGCGCCGACCATCGGTTTGACGAGGGTGCAGCCGGTGCTGCCGCCGCAGAGCGCCAGCAGCAGTGCGAGGCCGGCCACGCGGCGGACGACGCTGCGGCGAAACCCGGTCAGAGGCACCATGACGCGCACAGCGCAAGGGCGTTGCATCCGTGGCACCAAACTCCCTCACCGGCGCCCGGGGCTCCGCGTATGGTCCGCGAGCCATGCAGCACGCCCGCCATGCCATTGTCGCTTCTGCACTGTTGATCGCCGGTTCGGTCGCCCAGGAACCGAGTTCGGCCGCGCCGCAGCCCGTTCTCGATCTGACCCTGCTGAAGGACCTGAAGGCCCGCGCGATCGGGCCCGCGGTCTGCAGCGGGCGCATCGGCGCCGTCGCCTCCGTGCCCGGTGATCCGCGCATCGTCTGGGCCGGCGCGGCGAGCGGCGGACTGTGGAAGTCGACGGACAGCGGCGTGCGGTTCACGCCCGTCTTCGACGATCAGAACTGCACGTCGATCGGCGCGATCGCGATCGATCCGCGGTCGCCCGACGTCGTCTGGGTGGGCACGGGTGAGGGCAACCCGCGCAATTCGGCGAGCGTCGGCCGCGGCGTCTATCGCACGCGCGATGGCGGCAAGACGTGGGAGCACCTCGGGCTCGAGAAGACCGAGAAGATCCACCGGGTCGTGCTGCATCCGGACGATCCCGACGTCGCGTTCGTGGCAGCGCTCGGCACGAGCTGGAACGACTCCGAGGACCGCGGCCTCTACCGCACGAGCGACGGCGGCAAGACGTGGGACAAGGTGCTCTACGTCGACGAGTCGACGGGCTGCAGCGACTTCGTCATCGACGCGAGCAACCCCAACAAGATGTTCGCGACGATGTGGCAGCACCGCCGCACGCCGCACTTCTTCGATTCGGGTGGCGAGGGTTCGGGCATTCACCGCTCGCTCGACGGGGGCAAGACGTGGACGAAGCTCGGCAGCGACGACGGCCTGCCGAAGGGCAAGCTCGGCCGCGTCAGCATGGCGATCGCGCGCAGCGCGCCGCACATCGTCTACGCGCTCGTCGAGGCGAAGAAGAGCGTGCTGCTGCGCAGCACCGACGGCGGCCACTCGTTCTCGACGGTCAACCGCGGCGACAGCATCGCGCCGAGGCCGTTCTACTTCTGTGACATCCGCGTCGATTCGCACGACCCGGACCGGGTCTACAACCTGCACACGACGATCGACGTGTCGACGGACGGCGGCAAGTCGTTCTCCGGCCTCGTCGGCTGGGGCGACGCGCACCCGGATCACCACTCGATGTGGATCGATCCGACCGACCCGCAACGCATCCTGCTCGGCAACGACGGCGGCGTCTACACGAGCCTCGATCGCGGCAACACGTGGCGCTTCTGCCGCAACCTGCCGCTCGCGCAGTTCTATCACGTCGCGGTCGACGACGAGGAGCCGTTCAACGTCTACGGCGGACTGCAGGACAACGGCAGCTGGCGCGGTCCGTCGACGGTCTGGGAGAACGGCGGCATCCGCAATCTGCACTGGCAGGAGGTCGCGTTCGGTGACGGCTTCGCCACGCTGCCGTTCCCGGACGACAGCCAACAGGGCTACGCGATGAGCCAGGGCGGCAACCTGCTGCGCTGGGATCTGCGCACGGGCTCGCAGACGCGCATCAAGCCGCCGGCACCCGACGCGGACACGAAGCTGCGCTTCAACTGGAACGCGGCGATCGCGCAGGATCCGTTCGACGCCGGGACGATCTACTACGGCAGTCAGTTCGTGCACCGGAGCAGCGATCGCGGCGACAGCTGGAACGTGATCTCGCCCGACCTCACGACGAACAACCCCGAGTGGCAGAAGCAGGACGAGAGCGGCGGCCTGTCGCTCGATGCGACCGGCGCCGAGAACTACTGCTCGATCATCACGATCGCGTGCAGCCCGAAGCAGCAGGGCGTGCTCTGGGTCGGCACCGACGACGGGCGCGTGCACGTGAGCAAGGACGGCGGCAGCAGCTGGCGCAGCTGCGAGGACGCGATCCCGGGTCTGCCGCGGCACACGTGGTGCCCGCACATCGAGGCCAGCAAGTTCGACGCCGGCACGGCGTACGCGGTGTTCGACGGTCACCGCACGTTCGACTGGACGCCGTACGTCTACCAGACGACGGACTACGGCGTGACGTGGACGTCACTCGCGACGGACGACATCGACGGCTACTGCCTCGTGATCGAGCAGGACCCGATGCACCAAGACCTGCTGTGGGTCGGCACCGAGTTCGGGCTTTTCGTCTCCGTCGACGGCGGCAAGGCGTGGCAGAAGTGGACGCACGGCGTGCCGACGTGCTCGGCGATGGCGATCACCACGCAGCCGCGCACGGGCGACCTCGTCGTCGGCTCGCACGGCCGCGCGATCTTCGTGCTCGACAACCCGACCGTGCTGCGCGGACTGACGCCGGAGGTCCTCGGCAAGAAGCTGCACCTGTTCGACGCGCAGCCCGCGATCGCGTACGAGACGCAACAGTCGCCGAGCACGCGCTTCCCAGGCAACGGCGAGTTCCGCGGCCCGACGAAGGCGCGCGGCGCGATGCTCGACCTGATCGTCAACGCCGACGAGCTGAAGCACCCCGATCCCGACGAGGAGAAGGAGCGGCGGGCGGCGATGAAGGCCAGCAAGAAGAAGGACTCGAAAGAGGGGGACGAGAGCGAGAGCTCCGAGGAAGCGACCGACGAGGCCGCCGAGAAGGCCGAGAAGGAGAAGAAGGACGACGACGGCCCGGCCAAGGACGAGGTCAAGGTCGAGGTCCGCGACGCGGAGGGCACGGTGATCCGCACGTTCACCCGTAAGGTCCACCTCGGCTTCAACCGCGTCATCTGGCGGCTCGAACGCGACGGCAAACCCGGACCGGGCCGCACGCTGCAGAAGGAGCCGAAGCTGCCGCCCGGCGGCCGCGAGGTGCTGCCCGGCGTCTACGACGTCACGGTGCACTTCCAGGGCGAGTCGCAGACGACCAGGGTCGAGGTCCGCCCCGACCCGCGCGTCGACGTGCCGATGGCCGACCGCGAGGCGCGCGACGAGTTGCTCGCGCGGGTCGAGGACCTGCGCGCCGAGCTGCGCCCGACGACGCAGAAGCTCGCGCGGATGAAGCGCGACCTCGACTTCGTGAAGCGGCGCCTCGCGCTCGAACCCGAGGTGAAGAAGGGCGAGGACGACCCGTTCGAAGCGCTGAAGGAAGCGCACAAGGACGCGCAGAAGGCCATCGACGAACTCGAGGAGACGCTCTGGGGCGAGCGCGACCGCCAGGGCATCGTCGATACGTCGGACGCGCTGATGTCGCGCTTCTTCGCCGAGCTGCGGGTCAACCGCACCCCGGGCAAGGTGCAGGCGACCGAGCTGCTGCACGTCGGCCGCGCGCCGAAGCGCATGCAGGCGATCGTCGATGCCGTGACCGAGTTCGAGCAGGGCGCGATGCAGGCGTTCCGCGACGCACTCGGCGAGAGCGGGCTGCCGCTGCTGCCCGGCGACGGGTAGCGGGCGCGCGGTGGCGGATTCGAAACGGGTTCGGCACCGGCACCGCCCCGCTACTTCTTCGTCGACCGCTTGGCGCCCTTCTTCTTCGCCTTCTTCGACTTGGTCGCGCTGGCGGCGCGCTTGGCGGTGCCCTTCGGCCGATCGAGGTGCTCCTGCAGGATCATCGCGACGCACGCCGTGAGGCGCTTGCCCATCGGGATGTGCAAGAACTCGTTGGGGCCGTGCGCGTTGCTCTTCGGCCCGAGCACACCGGTGATCATGAATTGCGCCTGCGGGAACTTCTCGCCGAGCATGCCCATGAACGGGATCGTGCCGCCCTCGCCCATGTAGACGCACGGCTTGCCGAAGAACGCGTCGCTGGCCTTGTTGCTCGCGTCCTCGAGCCACGACGCGAGCGGCGGCGCGTCCCAGCCCGCCGCGGGCGTGTCCGGCTCGAACGTGACATGGGCACCGTATGGCACCTTCTTCGCCAGCAGCTTCTGCAGTGCCGCGGTGCACTTCTCGGGATCGGCGGTCGGAGGCAGCCGCACGGACAGCTTGCCCTCGGTGAACGGCCGCAGCACGTTGCCCGCGTCCGCGACGCTCGGCACGCCGTCGATGCCGATGAGTTCGACCCACGGTCGCCACGTGCGATTGAGCACGAGCTCGGCGCGGTCCTTCGCCATCGGCTTCGTGCCGTTGGCCCACGGGAAGCGCTGCCACAGGTCGGGGCCGAGCACCTTGCTGCTGACCTTGGCCTGCTCCTTGCGCTGCTTGGGGATCTTCACGTGGAACGGCTTGGGCAGGATCTCACCCGTGCCGTCGTCCTCGAGCCGCGCCATGAGCTCGCGGAAGATGCGGAAGCTGCTCGGCACGATGCCGCTCGCGTCGCCGCTGTGAACACCCTCTTCGAGCACTTCGACCCTGAGCGTGCCGGCGGCCATGCCGCGCAGCGACGTGGTGCACCACAGCTGGTCGTAGTTGCCGCAACCGGAGTCGAGACACACGACGAGGCTCGGCTGCCCGATGCGGTCCTGCAGCGCGTCGATGTAGTGCGGCAGGTCGTAGCTGCCGCTCTCCTCGCACGCCTCGATGATCACGACGCACCGCACGTGCGTGCCGCCCGCCTCGCGCAGCGCACGGATCGCCGTCAGCGACGCGTAGGCCGCGTAACCGTCGTCGGCGCCACCGCGACCGTAGAGCTTGTCGTCCTTCTCGACCGGGATCCACGGCCCGAGCCCTTCGAACCAGCCCGTCATCTCGGGCTGCTTGTCGAGGTGACCGTAGAGCAGCACGGTGTCGTCGCCCTCTCCCCCTGCCGTGGCCGGAATCTCCATGTAGATCAGCGGCGTGCGACCCTCGAGCTTGATGACCTCGACGGTCAGCCCCTCGATCTTCTGCTCACGGCACCAACCGGCGATCTGATCGACCGCCTTCTGGATGTGCCCGTTCTCGTCCCAGTCGGGATCGAACGCGGGCGACTTGGCGGGAATGCGAATGTAGTCGGTGATCTGCGGGACGATGTCCTTGTCCCACACTCCGTCGACGAACGACTGGACCTTGCGTGCTTCCATGGTTTCTAGGCAGCGAAATCGGAACCCGGCGGCCCCTTTGCCTCAAGGGCGCGCACCGTGAATAAACCGTGGTTTGCCACGGCGGGACATTCGCACTTTCGCCCCGCTGCGGCTCACCGTGTCGACGCCCGGAGCGTGACCCCGGCGGTCACCGGCGCGAGCACGCGCACATTGCCGAGATCGAGTTCACGACTCGGTGTTCGCAGTTCACCGCGATAGTCGCCGGCCACGATCCGGTCGAACGCGAACGAACCGTCCTTTTCGAGCCCCCGCCGCAGCGTGTGGCCACCGCCTGCCGGATACAGCCGCAGTGAGCTGCCGCGCGGCGGCGGCGCGTTGTCCTGCAGCACCTGCCCGGCCAGCCGCGCGAACGGCTGCATCACGAGATCGATCGGCCCGACGACCCCGCCGCTCGTGACCACGACGCCGCCGCGCACGGCGCGCCCCGTGTCACTCTCCGCGAGCAGTTCGTAATGGCCCGCGGGCACGGCCTCAAAACGGAACGCGCCGGCCTTCGACCGCGCGCTGCGCATCGAACTCGATCGCCCGTCGCCGCCGCGGTCGAAGATCCGCATGCGACAGTCCGAAGCCGGCTGCCCGTGCTCGTTCGTGACGTGACCGAACACGACGCCGGTATCGAGCACGACGCGAATGTCGCGCGGCTCGTCCGCCGTGATCCGAAGATCGCGAGCCCAGAGGTGGTTGAAGACGTTCTCCCGCAACCGACTGTCGGCGACCTCCTGCGATACGACGACGAGCCGCAGTTCGCCCGCCGGCACCCGCCCGAGCTCGAACCAGCCGCCGCCGTCGACGCGACTCGTCACGCGCCGTTCGGGCTTCTTCGACGTGCCGACGACGACCGCGCCGATCGCAGGCGCACCGTCGAGCACGACGGAGCCACGCACGAACGCCCCCGGACCATCGAACGGCGTCGCGTCGACGATCGCGTCGAGGCGCACCTCCGCGCGTTCGCCGCCCTGCAGCAGCACCTCCGCCTTGTTCCACGGGAAGATCTGCTTGCGCCGCGCGCTGTACTCCATGAAACCCGCGACGGTCGAGACGTCGGCCACGGAGTCCTGCGCCGTCACGCGCCACTTGCCGGGCTGCAGCGCCGCGAAGCGGAAGTTGCCCTCGAGGTCGGGCACCGTGAGTTGCGGCATGTCGGGCATCGCACCGCGCCGCAGCTCGCCGTCACCGTAGCGCCGTTCGAGCACCATGACCCAGCGGCCCGGCTCCGGCGGTCGCCCGCCGTCCGTGAGAACGCCCGTGATCGACGCGGCCTCCTCGAACAAGAGCTCGAGCTCGCCCGGCGTCCCGTCGACCTCGCGATGCACCTGCCCGTACAGCGGATGCTCGGCCGTGATGCGCGTCGTCGTCGTCGGCAGGTCCGAGATCGAGAGCCAACCATCCTCGCGCGTGCGCCCGACCGGCCGCGGCAGTTCGATGAGTCGCACGTTGCGCGACTCACCGCGCGACCGCACGTAGATCGTCGCATCCGCGACGGGTTCGCCGCGCGGGTCGATCGTCCGCACCCGCAGTTCACGCGCACCGCGCAGTTCGACCGTGCGCTCGGTGTCCGCGGTGAGCGTCAGGTCCGCCTTGTGCGTCGCATAGCCCGGTGCCCCGACGAGCAGCGTCCACTCGCCCGCATCGAGTTCTGCGATGCGCAGCTGACCGTCGGGCAGACGCCCGAGTCGACGCGACAGGTCGATCGGCCGGCGCGCGCCCAGCAGCGCCAGCTCGACGACACCGTGATCCGCCGCGCCCGGCACGAGCTGGACATCGGGCCGCGCGATCGGCGCGCCGTCGAGATCGAGCACCCGCAACGTCAGCGTGTGACGCTCGGGGAGCACGACGCGCAACGTCCCTTCGGCACTCGCTGGCTCGCTGTAGTGCCAGACCGCGCTGCCCTGCCGGGCCGCCGCCGCGATCGCGCGCCCGACCGGCAGACCGTCGACCGCGACACGCCCGGCCCCGTTGGTCGTGCCGGCCGGTTCGGCGACGTGCACGGGCAGCCCCATGCTCATCGGCGCGACGAAGACCCGCGCATCCGCAACGGGCTCGCCCGCCGCGTCGACGACGAACACGCTCGTCGTCGCGCCGTACGGCAACCGCAGCTCGCCGACCCCGGTCGTCTCGCCGGCGCGCGTCTGCACCTTCTCGAGCAACCGGCTCGCGCGCCCGGGCGCGATCGCCGCGACGACGACCGCGCCCGGATCGACGCCGTGGATCGCAAACGAACCGTCCGCCCGGCTGTGCGTCACCGCGATCGGCAGCGCGCTCCAGAAGGACTCGAACCACGGCGGGAACTCGACGAACGTCGTCGCATCCCCCGGCGTGCCGATGAGCCCGCCGTCGGGCCGCAGCCGCTCGATCGGCACGACGCCGAACGGCAGCGGCGGCAGCCGCGCCGCGCGCACGAGCGCGCCCTCGACTGGACCGTCCGGATCGACGACCCGACCGACGATCGTCGCACCGACCTTGAGCATGACGTCGCCGAGATCGACCACCTCGCCGGGCGCCGGCGCGCGCTCGACCGGCACGTAGGTGCGTTGCCCGGAACGAAACCGCGCCGGCGCCGTGTCCGGGTCCTCGAACGCGAGGCGCAGGAAGCACACACCGCGCGGCGCGACACCGTCGAGCACGAAGCGCCCGCGGGCATCCGTCGAAGCCTCGGCCGCGACGACTTGCGGCTCGGCCGGCTGCACGTCGAACAGATCGAGCTTCGCCGGGAACGCGGCCGTCGCGGCCACCCGCAGCAGCGTGACGCCGATGCCGGGCACGACCTCGCCGCGCGCGGTGACGACGCGCCCGGTGTAGCCGGTCGCCGTTGCGCGCAGCAGCTGGGCGTAGCGCGACGGTTCGACCTCGACGACCGAGCGCTCTGCCGCGACCGCGTCGGCCCGGGACGCGGCGGCATCACTGGCCGCCGCCATCGTCGTCGCGTCGCCCGACCGGGCGGTCGAGTTCGAACCCGCGGGCGGACCAGGCTCGCCGTCGCTGCCCCACGCGACGACGACCACGAGCGCGGTCAGCGCGACGAGTGCGAGGCTCAGGATCCGGGCGCGGCGATCCACGCGCGAACTGTAACGCAAGATCCGCTCAACACTCGCCGGCGCGGCTCATGCGTTCGTGGACCAACCGGAGATAGGCCTGGAGCGACCGTTCCGGCTCGTCCGGCACCTGCTCGTCGAGCACCTCCAGACTCTCGAATCGGTCGGGCCGAAACGTGCGGAAGTCGGCGCGCAGTTCGCACCACGAGCCGAGCAGCCACACCGAACCGAAGAACGCGAGGGTCAGCGGGCGCAGCGTGCGCTCGCTGACCTGGTCCTGCACGCTGCGGTAGCGGCAGCGGATCTTGCGACGACCGTCGATCGCCTCGCGCAAGCTCTGCAGTCGCGCCCTGGTTTCGGCCTCGAGGCCGACAGGAACGCCGATGTCCTCGCGGTCGAAGCCGGCGCGCAGCGGTTCGGGCACGACGAGCGCGACCTTCTCGAGCACGCTCTTCGCCCGGTCGGCGAGCGCGTCGTCACCGAACGCCTGCACCATGCGGGCGCCGAGCACGAGCGCGCCGATCTCCTCGCGATCGAACATCAGTGGCGGCAGGTCGAAACCCTGGCCGAGCGCGTAGCCGACCCCGGCCTCGCCGTCGATCGGCACACCGCTCGCGCTGAGATCGGCGACGTCGCGATACACGGTGCGCAGTGACACCTCGAGCTCACCGGCGATCTCGCGCGCGGTCACGACGTCGCGCGACCGCAGCAGCTGCACGAGTTGGAAGAGGCGATCGGCGCGGCGCATGGGGCGACGTTACGCGTTCGCCGCCGTGGCGTCAGCGGCGCCCGTCTCGGTGTCGACGCCGGGCGACCAATCGGGCAGATCCGCCGTCGGCCCGTAGGTCTGCGGCACGGGCACGCCGAGCAGCCGCAGGTAGACGGTCAGCTGACCGCGATGGTGGGCCTGGTGCAGCAGCGCGAAGTCGCGAATCGCGAGGTGGCGCGGCAAGGCCAGCAGCTCCACGTCGCCGCGCACCATCCGCCACTCACTGAGCAGGAAGTCGTCGCTCTGGTCCGCGACCGCGCGGCACTTGGCGAAGTTGCGGTCGTGGGTCGCGATCACCTCCGCCGTCGTCGTCGCGACGAACGGGCGGTAGTCGGCCATGACCTCCGCCATGTCGAGGACGTCGGGCTGCATCCCTTCGACCCACGACGGCGTCTCGGCGAGGTGGCTGGCCAGCTGGCCGAGCGTCATGGACTTCTCGTGCGGCCGGAAGTCGTAGTGCGCGGCCGGCGCGGCCCGCAGGACACGGCGAGTGAGGACCGCTTCGCGGTCGAGGTCGGTGAGGAGAAGACTGGCAACAGTGGGCTTGCTCATGCGCAAGTAGTTACCGACCCCCTGCTGCCACCGTGGTGGCAGCAGCACCGACCTATCGCTTCGAGACCAGAAGAAGCCAGCTCAGAACCGGAGCGGCGCTCCGAAGGAGCGCGGCAAGGTCCTGAGCGAGTTTGCCCGCTTCGCGGGCAAACTCGCTCAGAAGGAGATGTCCCACTGCAGGCGGATGCGACTCCCCGACTCGTCCATCGCCAGGACGTCGTCGTCGATCGTCAGGTACGAGTAGTCGAGCGTGAGCTTGTTGTTGTGACCCGCGAAGAACCAGTTCGCGGCGATCGTGAACTCCTGGCGCTCGTTATCCACCGTGCGCACGTTCTCGTTCGGCTCACGCAGCCAGGCGTAGCGCGCCGCGAGCTCGAGCGGCTCGGGGAAGCTCGGGAACATCTCGTGGAAGAAGTAGCCGACCTGCGAGTAGAGACCGTAGAGGTCGCTGTCCCGACCGAGCGCGCCGTGCGGGATGCTCTTGTCGGTGATGCTCTTCCAGTGGAACTCGTTCTGCGTCGAGAACCCCTGGTACTTGAACGCGAACTCGGCGACCGCCTGGTAGATGCGGTGCTGCCCGTTCATCGCGTTCGACACGCTGTCGAAGCCGTCGAGGTTGCCGCCGCCGCCGGACGACCAGCGCGTCGCCCGACCGGTGTGGGTGGCGCCACCGATCGCGAAGCTGCCCGTGGGCTTCTCGGTGCGCTCGACGTCCGTCTGCCGCAACGCGAGATCCCGGCCGAGGAAGTTCCACTGCAGGCGGGTGACGTACATCAGCCGCTGATCGTCGTTGGCGACGCCGCGCCCCTCGCCGGTGAACGCGCCGAGGTAGTAGCGGAAGTCCGCGGCCGTGCCCTTGAAGAGGTGACCGCGAAAGCTCGCGCCGACCTGGCGGTCGATCGTGAAGATCCGGTTGACGATCGACCGCTCGACGAACTGCTGGCGACCGGAGGAGTCGACACGCTCGCGGTTGTAGTCGATCTTCCATTGGCCAACGCGGATGCCGAAGGCCTCCCACTTGGCGACGTCGATGCGCCAGTCGATGACGCGCGCGCTCGAGTTCGCGCTCGAGCTCGACGACGACCGCGTCGGCTGGAGGTCGACCTCGAAGTAGTACTTCAGCCACGGCTGGTAGCCGTGACCGCCGATCTTCATGCGGACCCGGCGCGCCTCGAACGTGGTGCGTTCGGAGCCCTCGAACTCATCGACCTGCCGCGGATCGCCGCGATACGGGTCGGTGAAGCGGAGCTGCGCCCGCCACTGCAGGTTGGTCTGGTAGTTGCCGTCGGCGGTCTCGAGGCGGAACCCCTTGCTGCCGTAGGTGGCGTTCACCATCGAGTTCTTCTGCATGTACCGCTCGACCGCGGCGTCCAGCTGCGCCTCGGTCGGCGCTCCCGGCTGGTCGGGGGCAGGGGTCGGGTCCTGCTGAGCCAGCACGGCTCCACAGGTGGAGAGGAGAGAGAGGGCGCACGCTCGGGATCTTGACATCAACTTCGCAGACCGTTGACACAGGGTGGTTAGAGTCAGCCGAGCGTGGTCTTTATGAAGCCGGTATGCAGATTCGGTTAAGGCACCGTTGCGGTTCCGTGAAGATGGCGGACATCGCCGCGAACCCGAGGTCGCCAGAGTGCACTTCGGCAATACCGTAGACCGACTTCGCGGCCCTGGGCTGGCTCTCCGGATGGCCTCGATCGGCCATTCCGGCGGCGTTCGGCCGCCACTCGCCGGCATTCGGCCAACCCCCCGCCGCCCGGCGAAACCCGCGCTCTTTACATTCCCTTAACGGAAGCCACGCATCACCTTCACGAGCCGGCTGTCCTCTTCTCGCGTGAAGAACCGGGCCGCCAATCCGGCCCCCAGAGAACTGCCATGAAGAACCTGTTCGCCTACGCCCTGGTCGCCTCGACCGCCTTTTTGCCTTCCTGCGGTGAGAGCAACGCCGCTGCCGAGATCGAGAACATCGGTTCGGACACGCTGCTCGAAGTTGCCGGCGCGCTCGCCGAGAAGTACGGCACGATCCACCCCGAAGTGCCGATCTCGGTCTCGGGTGGTGGCTCGGGTGTCGGCGTCGCGGCGCTGATCGCCAACGACTGCGAGATCGCCAACTGCAGCCGCCCGCTCAAGGACAAGGAGATCGCGAACGCGCAGAAGAACGGCGTCGAGCCCGTGCAGCACACGATCGGCTTCGACGGCATCGCGGTGTTCGTCCACAAGGACAACCCGCTCGAGTCGCTGACGATGGACCAGCTCAAGGCGCTGTTCGGTGAGGGCGGCGCGATCGAGTCGTGGAAGGACCTCGGCCTGGACATGGGCAGCGACGCCACCAACGTGATCCAGCTCGGCAGCCGCCAGAACAACAGCGGCACCTACGAGTGCTTCCGCGAGAAGGTGCTCGGCAAGAAGGGGCGCTTCAAGCAGCGTTGCAACAACCTCAACGGCAGCAAGGACGTCGTCGAGTTCTGCGCCGCTTCGAAGAGCGCGATCGGCTACAGCGGCCTCGCGTACAAGACCGACGACGTGCGCATCGTGCCGATCGCGCCGAGCGCGGGTGCGGACCCGATCGCCCCGACCATCGAAACGGTGCAGGCCGGGACCTACCCGATCGCGCGCCCGCTGTTCATGTACACGAACGGCGAGCCCACCGGCACGATCGGCGACTACCTCGGCTGGATCAAGGGCACGGACGGCCAGGCCGTGCTGCGTGACAAGGGCTACGTGCCGCTCAAGAAGTAGCCCGCGCCTGCGCGCGCTCGCGGGGCCGCGCCGAAACGCCCCGCCGCATGGCGGGCCGCTCAGATCCCGCCATCCGGCCCGCCTGGCTGGCTTTCGCAGCAGCCATCGACTCTCATTCCGGCTCGCCCTCATCGCCCCTCATGGAGCCCGGCCGTTGTCCTCCCACTACGAAGAACGACTCCAGCGCGATCTCGACTGGATCCGCACCCTGGTCGAGCAGATCGGCCATCAACTGCTGTCGACGATCGACGACGCCTGCAGCTCGGTCCTGAATCTCGATCGCCAGCTCGCGGCCGAGACGGTCCTCGGCGACTTCACGATCAACCGCCAGACCCGCGAGCTGGACCGGCTCTGCCACGCGTTCGTCGCGCGCCATCTGCCGAGCGCCGGCCACCTGCGTCTCGTGTCCTCGGTCCTGCGACTCGCGATCGTGCTCGAGCGCATCGGCGACTACGCGGCGACGATCTCGCGCACCGCCGCCCAGCTGTCCGACCGCCCGCCGGAGACCGTCGCGCGCGACATCAACACGATGAGCGAGCAGGCGCGCGGTCTGCTCGCCGACGGTCTGCGCAGCTTCCACGAACGCGACGTCAACCTCGCCAAGAAGGTGCTGTCGACGGCGCGCCAGTTCGCGCCCTACTTCGATCGCGTGTTCGACGACCTCGCGCGCGAGGGCGAGGCCGGAAGCCGCCCGGTCAAGGACCTGTTCAGCCTGATGGCCACGCTCAATCGACTCGAGCGCGTCATCCACCAGGCCAAGAACGTCTGCGAAGAGACGGTCTTCGTCGTTTCGGGTCAGTCCAAGGGCGAGAAGACCTTCCGCATGCTCTTCCTCGACGAGAGCAACGACGGCGCGAGTCAGCTGGCCGAACACTTCGCGCAGAAGGCGTTCCCCAACAGCGGTCAGTACGAGAGCGCCGGCTGGTCGCCCGCCGAGGAGGTGGCGCCCGCGTTCGTGCGCTTCGCCGAGACCGTCGGTCTCGACCTCAGCGCGGCGTGGCCCACGGACCTGCAGGCACGCACGCCGCAGCTCGACGACTACGACGTCGTGGTCTGCCTGACGCCAGCCGCGTTCGAACACCTGCCGCGCCTGCCGTTCCACACGACGGCGCTCGCCTGGGACATCGAGACCTCGGCCAGCCCCGAGCTCGTCTACCGCCAGCTCACCCCGCAACTGCGCGAACTCATGGAGCGCCTGCGCGGAGACCAGGCCAGCTGACCGTGACGGCACCACTCATGCACAAGAAGCCCAAGGCCACGCAGGCTCCGACCCCGGAGTTGTTGCGCAGTGCCGACCAAAGCAGCGCGGACGCGGCCTGGGCGGATGCGCTCGACCGCCGCGACCGCGCCTGGATCACCGACATGGCGGCGCGCGTCCTGGTGCTGCTGGGCGGCATCTCCGCGATCCTGTTCATCGGCGCGATCTTCCTGTTCATCACCACGGAGGGCCTGGAGTTCATGGTGAACCGGATGGACCTCGGCGACCTGCTGTTCGGCGGGCGCTGGGAGCCGACGGTCGAACCTCCGGAATACGGCGCCGCCCCGCTGATCATGGGCACGGTCTGGATCACGGCCGTCGCCATGATCATCGGCGTGCCGCTGGCGTTCGCCGCCGCGGTCTACGTCGGCGAGTTCGCGCGCGGCCGCCAGCGCGAGTGGCTCAAGATCGGCATCGAGATCCTCGCCGCGATCCCGTCGGTCGTCTGGGGCGTGATCGGCCTCTACGTGATGAAGCCGATCATCGAGGACGTCTTCGACGTGCAGATCGGCCTGAACGTGCTCAACGCGGGCATCATCCTCGGCCTGATGGCGGCGCCGATCATCGCGACGATCGCGGAGGACGCGCTCAAAGCGGTCCCCGAGAGCCACCGCGAAGCCGCCGAGTCGCTCGGCGCCACGCGCTGGCAGGTCATCCGCAAGGTGGTCCTGCCGCACGCTCGCCCGGGCCTGTCGGCCGCCGTGCTGCTCGGTGTCGGCCGCGCGTTCGGCGAGACGATCGCCGTGCTCATGGCCTCCGGCCACCGCCTGATGATTCCCGACGACGTCTTCGACTCGGCCGCGACGCTGACCGCGACGATCGCCGCCGAACTCGGCGAGGCCGCCGTCGGCAGCGACCACTACCAGGTCCTGTTCGTTCTCGGCCTGCTGCTGTTCCTGATCACGTTCAGCGTCAACCTGATCGCCGATCGCATCGTCCGCGGGCGGAGGAGCGCCAAATGACCAGCATCGACGCCTCCGGCGCGACCACCGAACGGGTGTTCGCCGCCTCCGCCAACGAGACGAAGGCGCTCAGCGTCCAGCGGCTCGTGCGGCTCGGTTTCCTCGCCGTCACACTGCTGCTGCTGATCCCGGCCGCCGGCATCCTCGCGGTGCTGGTCGTCGAGGGCGCGCCCGGGCTGACCTGGGAGTTCCTCACGACCAAGCCAACCGACAACGGCGCCGCGGGCGGCATCTCGACGGCGCTCGTCGGCACGGTCTGGATGACGGCCGTGGCGTTGGCGTTCTCGCTGCCGCTCGGCGTCGCCGCCGCGATCTACCTCAGCGAGTACGCGCGCGACAACTGGCTGACCCGCACGATCAACATCGCGATCGTCAACCTCGCGGGCGTGCCGTCGATCGTGCACGCGCTGTTCGGCATCGGCGCGTTCGTCTACTTCATGCAGTTCGGCAAATCGGTGCTCGCGGCCGGCTGCACGCTCGCGGTCATGACCCTGCCGGTGGTGATCGTGTCGACGCGCGAGTCACTGCAGGCCGTCCCGCACGCGTTCCGCGACGCGTGCTGGAACATGGGCGCGACCCGCTGGCAGACGATCTGGAAGATCGTGCTGCCCAACTCGGGCTCCGGCATCCTCACCGGCCTGATCCTCGTGGTCTGCCGCGCCGTCGGCGAGACCGCGCCGATCATGTTCACGGGCGCGGTGTTCTTCCGGCAGTTCTATCCGAGCAGCCTCTTCGACAAGTCGATGGCGCTGTCCTACCACCTCTACAGCGTGTCCATGCACGTCAAGGGTGTGCCGGATCACATCCCGTTCACCGTCGCGCTCACGCTGATCCTCGTGGTCCTGTCGATGAACGCGGTGGCGATCTACTTCCGCATGAAGCTCCGGGGGAAGAAGAAGTGGTAGCCACTGCCAACGCACCCGACCGGCCGGCAGCGGACCACGACACGCTGCTGCGCGTCGAGGACCTCTCGATCCACTACGGCAACAAGACGGCGCTCGCGGGCGTCGACTTCGAGGTCCGCCGCAACGAGATCTTCGGGATCATCGGCCCGGCCAACTCCGGCAAGACGTCGTTCCTGCGCGCGCTCAACCGCATGGACGAGTTCGAGCACGGCATGCGCGTCGGCGGCCGCATCACGTTCGCCGGGCGTGACATCTCGACCGTTCGCAACCTCTACGCCCTGCGGCGGATGATCGGCGTGGTCTTCCCGCTGCCGGTCGGCCTGCCGCTGTCGATCTACGACAACGTCGCTCTGGCGCCCCGCCTGCGAGGCGTGCGCAAGAAGGCCGAGCTCAACACCATCGTCGAACGTTGCCTCACCCGCGCAGCACTCTGGGACGAGGTGAAGGACCGCCTCAAGAGCCTCGGTTCGCTGCTCAGCGGCGGCCAGCAGCAACGCCTGACGATCGCGCGCGCGCTGTCGCAGGACCCGGAGCTGCTGTTGCTCGACGAGTTCTCGATCGCGGTCGACCCGGTCACGACGATGCGCATCGAGGAGGTCCTCAAGCAGCTGCGCCAGGAGATGACCATCGTGCTCGTCACCAACCTCGTGCAGCAGGCTCGCCGCCTCGCCAACCGGACCGCGTTCTTCCTCAAGGGGGAATGCGTCGAGGTCGACGACACCGAAGCGTTGTTCCAAGGGCGCGACCAGGACCAGCGCACCAAGGACTACCTGGAGGGCCGTTTTGGCTGATCCCGAATTCCAACCCGCCACCGAGCCGGCGATTGCCACCGGCAAGGCCAACGCGAGCGCGACCCGTCAGGAGCACGCCGCGATCGAGGTCCGGGACATGAACCTCTGGTACGGCGACTTCCAGGCGCTGCACGACGTCAACCTCGACATTCGCCCCGGCATCGTCACGTCGATGATCGGCCCGTCGGGCTGCGGCAAGTCCACCCTGCTCCGCAGCGTCAACCGGATCAACGAACGCCTCGGCTACGTGCGCACGACCGGCACGATCCGGGTGCACGGCGAGGACATCTACGGCCCGCACAGTTCACCCATCCAGGTGCGTCGCCACATCGGCATGGTGTTCCAGCGCCCCAACCCGCTGCCGCTGTCCGTGCGCGACAACGTGCTCTTCGGTCACCGCCTGCACCGCACCGCGAAGTGCACGCGCGCCGACGAGGACGCGCTCGTCGAGCAGGCGCTGCGCCAGGTGCTGCTCTGGGACCGCGTCAAGGACCGGCTGTCGACCAAGGCCACGAGCCTGTCGCTCGAAGAGCAGCAGAAGCTCTGCATCGCGCGCCTGCTGCCGACCAAGCCCACCCTGCTGCTCATGGACGAGCCGTGCTCGGCGCTCGACCCCGAGGCGACCGCCGCCGTCGAAGAGCTCATCTGGGAGCTGCGCGGCAAGTACTCGATCCTGATCGTCACGCACAACATGGCCCAGGCCCGCCGCGCCAGCGACGAGTGCGTGTTCATGCTGCTCGGCAAGGTCGTCGAGCACACCGCGACCGAACAGATGTTCGTGGCGCCGCAGCAGAAGGAGACGTCGGACTACATCGAAGGCCGCTTCGGTTAGTCGGCCCAGTCGCCGGCTGGACCGGGCTGGATCGACCGTCGAGCTTTCGTATCGATTCGAGATCGCGGCCCTCGGCCCCCGGTCCCCAAGCGCCCATGTCACGGCGCCTGGACGGACCGGATCAAGCCCCCGAAACATCGGCGCCGAAGGACCCGAGAAGCCGCCAAAACCGACGGCAACGAGCCTACCGATGAAAACCCGAATCTACCCCGCGCTGCTCCTGCTCGCGCTCTTCACCCTGCCGGCGTGCGGCACCGTCAACGGCGTGCGCTGGGCCTACAACCAGCCGTCGATCTACGACAAGCCGGACGACGCCGCCGAGTCCTACGGCTTCCGCGCGATCGTCGGCCTCCCGGTCATCGTCGGCGGCTTCGCGTTCGACTGCGTCACCTTCCCGTTCCAGGCCGCGTTCGGCGTCTGGCCCTGGTGGGGCGATTCGTCGACCCAGCTCGTGCCCAAGCGCACGGACTGACCGATCTCGAATCGATCCGAGCTAGTTGATCGGCGCGCGCGTGGCTACGCTCTGCCGCGCGCACGCCCGTAGCTCAGTTGGTTCAGAGCGCCTCCCTTACAAGGAGGATGTCGGGGGTTCGAGTCCCTCCGGGCGTACCACGTGCAGGTTCGAACACTACTTCGACCGCGACCGCACCCAGGCAGCGATCCAGGCAGCCAGAGCGTCCCCGGCGACCCGATTGCCGATCGCGTTCCAGTGCGTATCGCGCAGGTGATACGGACGCGCCCCACCCGCGCGAACGTGCTCGCGTAGCGCCGGCAACAGATCCAGGACCGGCACACCCAACTGCGCGCAGTAGTCGGCGATGCGGCGATTCGGCGCCTGGCGATCGCACTGCGAAGCACTCGGGTCCGCGGCGACGATGTCACGATAGAGGGCATCGTTGATCTGGAACTCGTCGGGAATCAGCAGGACGAGGAGTCGATCCGGCAGGCGATCACGCAAGTAGTCGAGCGCAACGAAGAGCCGGTCGTACTTCGCGGCGACGTCCGGGCGATCGACCCGAACGACGTCGAAACGTTCGCGCTCGAGCGTGAGGAACCGCGCCTCGGACATGTGCGGCTGCTCGAGCTCGGGGTCCGCGAGGAACGGCGGGTTCGTGATCTTCTTTCTACCGATCTCGGCGAGCGCCGGCTCCTCCCGCATGACGCGCTGCCGCTGCAGCAGCCGCGTCCAGACTCGCCAGATTGCCCAGCGCTGAAACGTCGAATACTTGCGCGGCTCGTTCCGGAGGCCGCCGTGGAGAACGTCGTTGCCGATGAAGAGGGCGACGACGACGAGATCCGGGTCCAGGTCGAGCACTTCGTGGTCGACCAGATGGACGTACTGCTGCACTCCGATCGACGCGACGCCGAAGTTGTGCAGCGCGACACGATCGAAGCTCGGCCCCACTGCGTCCGCGAGTCGACGTTCGGCGACCGTGACGAAGTTGTGGTCGTACGGCACGACGCCGACCCCGAACGAATCCGCCACCACGCATGCAACCAGGTCGCCCGGCCTTCGAACGAAGAACTCCTCATCGTGATACCCGCGACTGTTCACGGGAAAGCCGAACAGTCGCGTGCCCGGCGGCAGCCGTTCGGCCTCCAACCGCGCGACGGCCGAGGCCTCGTCCCAGACCAACGGTGACGGCCACAGTCGACCCCAGAGAACCAGCGCCAGCTCGAGACCGATCAGCGCGATGGCGCAAGTGCTCAGCGCGACGTCGACGGGCCGCAGCCGACCGAAACAGGCGCGAACGATGCCGGGCCACAAGGTCGCGCCGAGCAGCACGCCCGCGTGGAGAGTGCCGGCGACCGTCAGGACGACTACCCGCTCGTCGTACTTGTCCGCAGCAAGCCAACCCGACGCGACAGCGAGCGAGGCAACACCGACCGCCCCGAGCCAGACGTAGACCAGCAAACGCAGGACGCGCAGTGATCCGAGTTCGGCCGGCCTACGCCGCCGCAACAGAATCGCGCCGGCAGCGTTGGCAACGGCAACGGCGGCCGCGGCGGCAATAGCGAATGCCGGCGACCGCTCATGCAAGGCCGCAGCACCAGCAGCAACGATCCCGACCGTGACGAACAGCGACCAGCTCGAAGCGGTCGCCGGTTCCCACCTTCTGGCATCGCTGCAATGTGACTCTCGCATCCGACCTCGGTCATAGCCGTGGCGATCACCGGCGTTACGGGCGGAACGAACCCGGATTTCGTTGAACCCCTCGCCGCCGGTTTCGGTCATCCCAATACCGGTCGCCACCGAACCGACATGTCCGCCACCCGCTCCCCCCATCCGCCGATCGAGGCCGCCGGCCTCGCTGCCCATGCGGGCGAGATGCGGCGCTTTCTGCGGGTCGCTGGTGCCGATGAAGAGCTCGCCGCGGATCTGACGCAGGAGACCCTGTTGTTGGCCGTTCGCAAGCAGGTCACGTTCGCGACGACGGCACAGGCACGAACCTGGCTCCGGCGGTCGGCTCGATTCCTGCTGCTCGAAGAAGCACGGCGTGGGCGGCGGCGCGTTGCCGTCGCGGATCCGGCCTGGCTCGATGCCGTCGAGTCGCACTTCGAACGGCTGCCGGCGAACGACGCGTGGCTCGATGCGGTTCGTCGCTGCACCGAACAGCTCGGGGACCGGGCCCGGCGGGCGGTCGATGCGGTGTATCGGGATCGCCTGTCACACGACGAGGCCGCGGCCGTTCTCGGGCTGCGGCGGAACGGGATCAAGACGTTGCTGCGGCGGGCCCGAACCGCGCTGCGAGCGTGCATCGAGCAGCGGGTCGGCGTTCGTCGCCACCCAGGAGAAGACGCATGAAGACGATCGAAGACGAGGTCTACGACCGGCACCTCGAGATCACGCTGGAGGAAGTCCTGCGCGGGTCGGCCGGCATGCAGCCGGGTGAGACGCGCCGCAGCGACACCATGCGGTCGGCGCAGACGCGATCTCCACGGTTGTTCGCCGCGATCTCGATGCTGCTCGCGATCGCTGCCGTCTACGGCGTCGCGGTCAGCACGGACCGAAGAACCGCGCAACCGGTCACGCGGCCGTCGTGGCAGTCGACGCAGGGACCGCCCGCCACGCCGGGCGCGTCCGTGGTGCACTCGGCCGCCGAGATCCGCGAGCTGCCGCGCGACGCGACGAACGTCGAGTGCCGTCGCCTGCGACGGGACGACTACGCGCTGCTCCGCGAGCTGCCGCGAATCGAGACGCTGACCATCAGTGGGGTCATGGACGACGGCGGCATGTGGTTCCGTCCGTATCCGATGCCGAGCGCCGTCACGGAGGTGTTCGAGCACCTGCCCCGACTGCGCGCCGTACACTTCGTCGCGCTCGACGAGTTCGCGGTCGAGGTGATCGAGGCGTTGCGGCAACTGCCCAACCTCGGGGAGCTGTCGGTGCGTCGCGTGGACGTGCTCTCTCGCGACCACATCGACGCGATCGCGCAGCTCGGCGGCGTTCGGCGACTCTGCCTCGAGGCCCGCGGCGACGTCGACGATCGCGCGCTCGCCAGCCTGCTCGACCGCATGCGGCTGGACGAGCTGCGGCTGCGCGGCACGTATCGGCTGACCGAGGCCGGCTATCTCGCGCTCGCGCAGCACGCGACGCTGCAGGTGCTCGACCTGTCGGCGCCGTGGTATCTCGCGGGCGAACGACGCGGGACCGTCGAGGGCGCATGGCCCAACGCCAGCACGGACGCCGTCACCGACGCTGTGCTCGAGGTGATCGCCAGGCTGCCGCTGCTGCGCGAGCTGTCGGTCGGCAGTCGGCGCGCGATCAGCGATCGGGGGCTGCGGCACCTCGCGCGCGCGGAGCAACTCGAGGAGCTCAACGTGCCGCGATGCCATCAGGTGACCGCCGCCGGACTCGACGCGTTGCCTGCCTCGCTGCAGCGCCTGACGCTCACCGAGTGCCCCGAGGTCGACCGCATCCCGGCGCATCTGACGCAGCTCCAACGACTCGATCTGCGCTACTGCTGGCGCATCGACGACAATGACGTTCGTGAGCTCGGCGAACGGCCGACGCTCGAGCAACTCGACCTGTCGGACTGCCCGGCTCTGACGCCGGCGTGCGTCGCATCGATCGCTCGGCACGAGGGCCTCACGGTCCTGCGGCTGCGCGGCCAGTCATGGATCGACGACGACGCCTTGGGTGAGTTCGCGAACCTGAAGCAGCTCGAAGAACTCGACGTCGGCAGCTACCCGGATCGCGACCCGGTGCCAATCGGCGACGGCGAGACCGGCGGGCCGATCGCCGTGACGTCGGCTGGCGTTCGCCACCTGCAAACTCTGCCGCGGCTGCGCCATCTCGTCCTCAACACCGCGGAACCGATCGACGTCGCCGCCCTGCGCGCGCTGGCCGAGCAGCCGCTCGACGTGCTGCAGCTCGCGTGGGTCGACGTGCGCTACGACGACGAGACGAAGGACCTCGACGCGCTGCAGCGACTGTGGCCTGGCGTCGAACTGATGTGGTACCCGTCTCTGCGCTGATGCTCCGCACTTCCCATCGATCGGTACGCGCGAAGCTCCCGGCGCTCGCCGCCCTGTTGACAATGTTCGGCGCCTGCACGACCACGAACGCACCGAGCCTTGCCCCTCCCACCGGCTCGTACTTCCCGATCAAGCCGTGTTACTTCGACGTTCTGTTCGATGCGCACCTCCGCGCGATGGCAGAACCCGCGATGACCGCGGTCGCGACGCGAGCGAACAAGGCGTTTCGTTTCACCTTGCTCCCTTCGTTCGACCGACCGGTCATGGTCCGGATCGAATCGCGCGCGGACGGGATCGTCCTCGAGGCGATCGTGCTCTCGGGCGCGGGCGGGTACGAGCCGGGTGTCGTGGTCGAGCGAGTGGCGCGCAGTCTGACCGACGCGGAATGGCGCAGCATCGAGCAGGGCGCCGAACGCATCGGGTTCTGGGAGCTCGAACACGAGATCAGTCTCGACTTCGATGGTTCGAGCTGGCTGCTCGAGGGCGTGCAGGGTGACGACTACCATTGCTTCGAGCAGAACTCGCCCGAGCCCGGTCCTGGGGACGGCTTCCGCCGGCTCTGTCTTGCGTTCATGGAGCTCAGTGACCTGGGTTCATCGGTGGGCCGATCTTCACGTCTCGCCCAAACATTCCCATAAACTACGGATATGCAGTTATTTATGCTTGATCATGGCTTGTCGAAGACGTGCTAAAGTGATCTTGAATTAGTAAGTTCGCGAGCACGGGAGCGCCCAACCTACTAATCTGACACATGATTAGTAGGTTCTCGACACGCCATGCGGATCCCCCGAACTGCCCCACAGCTCGCCGAACTGACCGCCATGCTGCCGGAGACGGCGCCGGAGAAGCTCGATCTCATCCTGAGACAGGGACCGACGCACGAATCGAAGTACCTCCACTGGGACAAGGTGCGCCACATCACGCCGCCAGCAAACCTCACTCATCGCGAGTGGTGGCTCGGGATGAAGATGGCAAGGCGAGCAGCGCGCCAGGACTTGCCATTCCGATCCAAGCGCGGCGACCCGTTCTGGTTCATGCCACACGGCGTCGTCGCGCAGAAACTGCACGAGATCGACCGACGCAGCGGACACGTCAAGACGTTCGAACCACAACTCCGCGGCAAGGCTACGAAGAGCCGTTACATCCTCTCGAGCCTGGCCGAAGAAGCGATCACGTCGTCGCAACTCGAAGGCGCGAGCACGACCCGCACGATCGCCAAGGAGATGATCCGGACGGGCAGGAAGCCAACCGACCCGAGCGAGCGGATGATCCTGCGCAACTATCACGCCATGCAGGCGGTCGGCAGGATGGCGAAGAAGCGCCTGACACCCGCAATGATCCTCGAGATTCACCAGGTGCTCGACCCCGACGAGAGGATTCGGACGGATGACGACGACGTCAACGTCGTCCAGGTGTCAACGGGCGAGATCCTGCACCAGCCTCCTCCGGCTTCCGAAGTCGAGCGGGGCCTGGAGGCACTGTGCGCGTTCGCGAACGACACAGCCGACGGAGCCGCGTTCGTGCACCCGGTCGTCCGGGCGGTGACGCTGCACTTCTGGATCGGCTACCTGCACCCGTTCACGGATGGCAACGGGCGAACTGCACGGACGCTCTTCTACTGGTCGATGCTCCGCCAAGGCTACTGGCTTTGGGAGTACGTCTCGATCTCGACGATCCTACGAAGAGGGCCATCGCAGTATGCAAGGTCGTACCTCTATTCGGAAACGGACGGCGAAGACATGACCTACTTCTTGATGCATCAACTGGCCGTCATGCAGCGGGCGCTCACGAGCCTCGAGAACTACATGACGCAGAAAACGAGAGAACTACAGGAACTGGGTGCTCTCCTGCGCCCCGGAAGCGACCTCAACCACAGGCAGGTCGAGCTGATCAGAAACGCGATCCGAGACCCGGCCACGATCTACACCTTCCGGTCTCAGCAGAACGCGCACGGCGTCGCCTACCAGACTGCACGAACGGACATCCTCGGACTCGTCGAGCTCGGCCTGCTCGAAGGCGAGACGCGCAAAGGCCGCATGTTTTTCTCTCCCACACGCGACCTGGAGACGGTCGTGCGCGACCGATTCCGATCCAGTGAATAGGCCGGGTCGCGGAAGCCAACTGCAGGCTACGACCGCAGGATCTTCGCCATCGCCTTGCCCTTGGCGAGTTCGTCGACCAGCTTGTCGAGGTAGCGGCCCTTCTGCTCCAGCGGGTCTTCGATCTCTTCGACGCGGTAGCCGCAGATCACGCCCGTGATCTTGTTCGCGTTCGGGTTGATCTTGGCCTTGTCGAAGAACTGCTCGAACGTCGCGTCCGCGGCGATGAACTTGTCGATTCGGGCGTCGCTGAAGCCCGTGAGCCACGTGATGACCTCGCGCAGCTCTTCCTCCGTGCGGCCCTTCTTGACGACCTTGTTGACGTAGTGTGGGTAGACGGCGGCGAAGGACAGCTTCGCCATGCGTTCGGCTGTGGTGGATCGGGGTGCCATCGACTTCGGGAGTAGCGGCTTGCGCGGGACGGAGCGTTCCGACGATCGACTCGCGGATTCCGGGGCTATTCTCGGCGCGAACCCCTCGATCGAGCAAGTCTTCTCGATCGGCATGGGGGGCTCGGACGAGCTGCTCGAACGAAAGCGAAAGGCGAAAGCGCTGGCGCCGCGCCGCCCGGCGCTGCCAACCCTGCTGACACCACGGTGGCAGGAGGCCTCGGCTAGGCTTCGAGTCATGACCTGCCCACGCCGCGGCCTCTCGCGCCTCTGCGCCAGCGCTCTCGTCGCCGCACTGGCGAGCTGCGCAATCGACGGCAACCGCGAATCCTCGACCTCCATTGCGACCATGCATCGCCACCAAGTCCACCACACGATCGACTACATCGAGTTCACCGTCACCGACATGGCCGCGGCAAAGCGGTTCTACACTGCGGCGTTCGACTGGCAGTTCACCGACTACGGCCCCGACTACGCGGGCATCCAGCGCGCGTCGGGCGAAGGCGAGGTCGGCGGTATGCGGCTGGACACGAACGTCACGCGCGGGGGCGTGCTCGTGGTGCTCTACTCCGACGATCTCGCGGCGAGCGTCGCCGCGGTCGAAGCCGCGGGTGGCGCGATCACGACGCCGCCGTTTTCGTTCCCGGGCGGTCGGCGCTTTCACTTCACGGATCCGTCGGGCAACGAGCTGGCCGTCTGGGCGGCGCCGTAGCTGCCGTTGCGCGGGTAACGCGCGCGGCGCTCCCGCTCGCGACCAACGGGTCGGCCACCCGGGCTGGCTGCCGCCGAAGGTCACGACGCTGCAGATCACGACGCTGCAGTACAATCGCGGGCCTTCGATCGTACGACCCAGCACCCGGCCGCGGGCCGCTACGGCGAGCGGCGATACACCCGGATCCGCGCGATCGCGCCATCGTCGACCCGGACGTAGCGCCCGGCGGCAACGGCGCGTTCGAGCGGCTCGGCCTCGAAGCCCGACCACAGCGGATCGTGCGCGATGATCCAGTCAGCGGCCTCGTCCTCGATCCACCACCCGAGGCGACCCACGCGCAGGTTGGCCGGGCCGTCGGGGTGCACGAGGCCGGCGGCGTCGACGATCGGCCGCGGCCAGAGCGCGAGGCCGAGGACCCCGATCTCGACCGTGCCGACCGACGCGTCGTCGGGAGCGCGCGCGGCGACGAACTCGGCGGCGCGTTCGTAGTGCGGGTAGTGGGGCGCGCGACCCCAAGGCCGCGCGCCGAACAGCAGCAGCAGGAGGACGGTCGCGGTGGCAGTGACCACGGCCGCCAGGCGGGCGTTGCCACGACGCGAGCAGACCCCGTGCAGGCGGCCGAGCCAGATCCCGAGCGCGATCGCGAACGCGAGATGCACCGGCGCTCCGTACCAATGGTAGTACGGCACGTTCAATGCCGCGTACGCGGCCGTGTGCAGCACGGCGAACCCGACGAACACGAGCGCACGGTGCGGTCGCACGAGCAGGCCGAGCCACAGCACGACAGCTCCGCCGAGCAGACCGCGGTAGACGGGCTTGTCGTCACCCAGCCACGAGACGAGCCAGCCGCCCGCGTCGAGCGCGGCGAACGACCGGCGCAGACCCCGCCAGTAGAGATCGCCCGTGCCCCACCAACCCGACGCCGCCTGCGCCTGCTTGCCCTCGAGCGTGGACGGCAGCGGCGAACCGAACTGCCAGATCGAGAACGCGCACCACACGAGCATCGGCGCCGCAGCAACCGCGACCATGCGGCCCCACGGCAGCGAGGCGAGCGGTCGTTCGTTCCGCTTCCGCGCGACGTCGGCGAGCAGCACGAGGCCGAACAGCACGCCTTCGGGTCGCACGAGCGTCAGGCACCCGACCGCAGCGGCCGCGAGCATGGGCCGTTCGGTGACGAGCGCCCAGAAACCGGCGCACATCGCGAGAACGAGCAGGCACGACTCGAGTCCGATCGTCGACACGAGCACGGGCGAACTCAGGACGAACAGCGCACAGACCAACGCGGTGACCGCGCCATCGAGTCGGCGCAACGCCTCCTGCACGAACCAGCACGCGCATCCGATCGCAATCGCATAGACGAGCGCGTGCGCGGCGTCGTAGTCGCGCCCGCACAACAGAGCGGCGACGAGCAGCGCGAGCGTGTTGGCCGGCGACGTCGAGCCCTGCACGGGTTCGCCGACGTTGTAGACCCAGCCGTGCCCCTCGAGCAGGTTGAGGACGTAGCGATGAACGATGTAGACATCATCCGCCGCCGCGAACCGATGCGAGTACGCGAGCCAGCCGGCCAGGAGCAGCCAGACGATCAACCAGAGAGCTTGCCGCGCGCGGCGGGTGCCGGTACTGGCGCCGGCGCCACTGGCCTGAACCGCGATCACTCGTCGGCGGTCGACGGCGCCTCGTCCACGCCGTCCTCGACAACGGTGCAGCCCTCGGCGCGCAGCGCCGCACAGACCGCCGCGATCGCGGCCTCGCCGCCGGCCATCTCGACCTCGAGGAAGCCGCCGTCCTCGGCGATCTCCGCGCGACGGATGTTGATGCGGACGTCGTGCTCGTGACTCAACGGGTAGAGCACGGGCTGACTCGCCGGGCCGGCCGGATACTCGATCCGGACGCGCTTGCTGGACTCACTCACGCGTCCCAGGCTACCACGGGGTCAGCGAATCCCGACGGTCATCTCGATGCCGTTGCGGTGCGCCGGCCCGACGGCGATGCTCGTGCGAGCAGTCGCATGATCGACGACACCAGCGCCTATCACGAAGCCGGGCACGTGCTCGTCGCGCATCTGCTCGGCGGGCGCGTGCTCGAATCGACGATCGAGGCCGAGGTCGAGGGGCACATGGGCCGCACGACCGTCGAATGGCGCGGGTTCGCGGTCCGCGAACGGACGCGACGTTCGGCGTTGGCCGCGCTCGCGGGACCGATCGGCGAGGCGATGTGGCGCGGTGAGGACGGGCCGTTCGACGGGCCCTCCGCGTGGGCCGACGACGCAGGTGAGATCGAGGCGGCGCTCGGTGAGCTCGCACCCGCGGCAGAACGACAGATCACCTTGCACGAATGGACCCGCGAAGTCGTGCAGCTGCTGCAGGACGCTGCGGTCTGGGAATCGCTCTGCCGCGTCGCCGACGCGCTCGCGGCGCACGGCACGCTCGATCGTGATCTGCTCGACGACCTCGGCCTTTAGCGCGCGGCCCGCGCTACCACGGCACGTCGAACCGCGAGCGCAGCCACTCGATCTCGTCGCGATACAGCGCTTCGAGTTCCGGGCGGAAGCGTTCGGGGAAGCTCGCGTCGGGCGGCGTCGGGTTGGGGTTGTGGTCGATGCGGCGTTCGATGTGACGCGGGTCGTCGCTCACTCCGAGGAAGCGCGCGACGTCGCGGGCAAACTCGAGCGGCCGCCGCGCGATGTCGTCGAACAGGCCGACGTGCAGATGCCCGGGCCGCAGGTGGCGCGACCACTGCTCGATCATCGTCGAGTACATGCCGCAGCGCCGGTGATACGGACTGTTGCCGAACTCGATGA
This sequence comes from Planctomycetota bacterium, assembly GCA_965228735.1. Classification (GTDB taxonomy): domain Bacteria; phylum Planctomycetota; class UBA1135; order UBA1135; family UBA2386; genus JAGQRA01. The sequence goes on along the minus strand of OZ245838.1, from coordinate 5,004,141 downwards.
GCTCGTCCTCCGTCGCGGTGCCGATGCCGCCGCGGCCATCGAGCGCGAACTCGTGCTTGGCGTGGGACCACAGCCGCTCGATCGGATGGCGGACGGTGATCACGACGCGCAGATCGGGCAACAGGGTCGTCACGTTCTCGATGAGCTCGTCGGGCATCGCGGCGTAGCTCGCGGTGGCTTCACCGCAGGTCCGCCCACCCGCGGTCGCGAAATGCACGAGATACCAGGCCAGCTCCGTCGTGACGTGCTGGAAGTGGTCGGGCTTGTCGACGGTGTTCCAGTAGTAGATCTCCTTCGGGTCGGAGAGCTGCAGCTCGGGGTGCTCGGCGAGCACGTTGAAGAGCCAGGTCGAACCCGTGCGCTGCGGCCCCGCGAGCACGAAGTCGGGCGCCGTCATCCCAGCTATGCGCGCGGGGTCGGCCACGGTCACGTACCGCAGCCGCTGCAGGCGTTCTGGATCGATCGTCGCCATCCCGCGCGTTCGCCGTCAGCGGCCCTACGGCTCGAGCGCGACGTTCCAGTAACGATCGCTGACGAACTTCTGCCACGACTGCCGCACGCGACCCAGCGGCACGTCGAGCGTCGGGCGCCAGCGCGGCGCGCGCGGCTCGGCGAGCAGACGCATGTTGGCCTCGGCCGGCGTGCGATCCGCCTTGCGACGATTGCACGCGACACACGCGAGCACGCAGTTGGTCCAGGTCGACAGCCCCCCGCGCGAACGCGGCAGCACGTGATCGATCGTGAGTTCGGCCGTGCCCGGCCGCCGCCCGCAGTATTGACACGCACGCCGATCGCGGTCGAACAGGTTGCGTCGCGTGAACGGCACCGCGCGCCGCGGCACCTTGTCGTAGCCGGTCAGCGCGATGATCTCGGGCACGCGGATGCGCAGCCGCGGCGTGCGGATGTGCGGCTCGTGCGGCGCGACAGCGAGGTCGGCCCACGACTCGAACTCGTGCGTCTCGTAGCTCTCCGGCTGCACCGCGACCGCGGTGCCCTTGAAGAGCAGACGCATCGCCCCCAGCACGGTCGTGGTGTCGATGGCGACCCAGGACCGGTTGAGAACCAGCGTCGGTTGTGCGAGCACGGAAATGGTCATGCGACTCGGCGACAGTTTGGTGCAAAAGCGGCAGCGGCGGAAGGCCTCCGACGAGCAACGGCCCGATTCGATGCCCGGCCGGCTGCGTCGGCGATACCGCAAGAGCCGGTGGCACGGGTGAACGCCCGGTGAACCGGCGGGGAAGCCCCCCGGTGCGCGTGCCCCCGTTCTGCGCCCCGGTACGTGTCCGGGGAGTAACACCGGACGCAGAACCGCGCCCGGCCGTTCCCTCGAATCCTCGATTCCGTACAACGAGTGGCCCGGCAATCCGCCGCCCCAGGAGTCCGCCATGCGTCGCCGTCGCTCGTTTCGTTCCGTTCTGCTGACCGCCGCCACCGCGCTCGTCGCATCACCCGCGGTGCTCGCGCAAGGCGGCGCCGCCGATGATCCGGCCAAGGACCACGCCGATGAGGGCACGCTCACGCTCGACAAGATGCTCGACTGGGAGCGCGTCGGCAGCCCGCGGTTCTCGCCCGACGGCCAGCAGATCGTCTACTCGCGCTCTTGGACCGATCAGGTCAACGACCGCATGCAGAGCGAGCTCTGGATCATGGATCGCGACGGCGGCCGGCAACGCTTCCTGACCACGGGCAGTTCACCGCGCTGGTCGCCCGACGGCACGCGCATCGCGTTCACGCGGAGCGGCGAGCCGAAGGGCAGCCAGATCCACGTGCTGCACCTCGACGATCGCTCCGTGACGCAGATCACGCACGTCAGCGAGAGCCCGGGCAGCGTGCGGTGGTCACCCGACGGCAAGCAGCTCGCGTTCACGATGCAGGTGCCCGAGAAGAAGGGTTTCCCGATCAAGCTGCCGAAGCGCCCCAAGGGCGCGAAGTGGGCGCCCGAACCGACCGTCATCACGCGCCTCAGCTACCGGCGCGACCGCAGCGGCTACCGGCCGAGCGGTCACCGCCACATCTTCCTCGTGAGCGCGACCGGCGGCACGCCGAAGCAGCTCACGAACGGGGACTACGACCACGGCTCACCCGAGTGGACGCCGGACGGCCAGGAGATCCTGTTCTCGGGTCTGCGCGTCGAGGACGCGGACTGGCAGGTACAGGAGTCGGAAGTCTACGCGCTCGACGTCGAGTCGGGCGACGTGCGCCAGCTGACCGATCGCGAGGGCCCGGACGGCGGCCCGGTCGTCTCGCCCGACGGCGAGTGGATCGCCTACACGGGTCACGACAAGACGACGGACACCTACAACGTCGCGTCGATCTGGCTCATGCGGCGCGACGGCAGTGACAAGCGCGAGCTCAACAAGGAGCAGGACCGGCGGCCCGGCAGCCTGATGTGGAGCAAGGACGGCTCGACGCTGCTCTACACGGTGCGCGATCGCGGGATGTCACACGTGTATCGCGTCGATCCCGCCGGCACGGTCACGCCGGTCACGCGCGGCGGCCTGCAGTTCCGCCTCAGCGACGTCGACGCGCGCGGCGCGGTGCTCGGCACGATGACCGGCCCGCAGCAGCCAGCCGACATCACGTTGTTCGACGGCGTGATGCGACGCCTGACCGACGTGCACAGCGACGTGCTCGCCGACGTGAAGCTCGGCTCGGTCGAAGGCTTCTGGACCGAATCGAGCGACGGGCTGAAGGTGCAGGGCTGGATCGTCAAGCCGCCGCACTTCGACCCGACGAAGAAGTACCCGCTGATCCTGCAGATCCACGGCGGCCCGCACGGCATGTACGGCGTCGACTTCAGCTTCGAACGCCAGAACCACGCAGCCAACGGCTACGTCGTCGTCTACACCAACCCGCGCGGCTCGCTCGGCTACGGCAAGGCGTTCGGCAACCAGATCGACAACGCCTACCCCGGCCGCGACTACGACGACCTGATGGCGTGCGTCGATCACGTGATCGGTCAGGGCTACATCGACGAGGACGAGCTGTTCGTCTACGGCGGCAGCGGCGGCGGCGTGCTGACGTGCTGGATCGTCGGCATGACGGATCGCTTCCGCGCCGCGGTGTCGATGTTCCCCGTGACCAACTGGATCAGCTTCGTCGGCACGACCGACGGGCCGTACTGGTACACCAACTTCGAGAAGCTGCCGTGGGAGAGCATCGAGGAGCACTGGCAGCGCTCGCCGCTGCGGCTCGTCGGCAACGTGACGACGCCGACGATGCTGATCACGGGCGAACTCGATCTGCGCACGCCGATGGCGCAGACCGAGGAGTACTACCAGGCGCTGCGGCTGCGGAAGGTCGACTCCGTGATGGTCCGGGTGCCCGACGAGTACCATGGCGCAGCCGGCCGGCACATGAGCAACCGGCTGCGGCGGATCCTCTACGTGCGCGGCTGGTTCGAGCGCTATCGCAACGACCGGGACGCCGCCGCGGCGACGAGTTCGAAGAACGGGCGTTGATCGCGGCCGTTTCCGCGCGCGGCGGATTGCCGGTCCGCGCGCCCATCTCGCTTTGCCAAACGCTAGCTAGAGTTTAGAAATCCTGGGATCAGCCAAACCGTAGCCGCACCCGATGGGCGACCGGCCGAGCCTGAGCGGCGACAACCCGCCCGCGGCCCGGTTGCGGCACGCCACATGCCAGCTACGGTGAAGTGCTGAGGAGTCGGCCCCCGTGCAAGGGGGCCGCATTGAGCAAGTTCCACCCAACCCAGGAGGGTGTCCATGGCTCGAGAGAGGAGCGAAGTCTCCGCAACGGAACGGCTGCGGGTCGCGGCCCGGGCGGCGCAACTCGCCGTGTGGGAATGGTCTGCAGCATCCGACGAGCTGACCTGGTCCGGTGACGCAGGCCCGCTTCTCGGGCTGCCGGACGCGCCAGGACCGACGCGGTTCGCCGGCTTCCTGCACCGCATCGACGAAGTCGACATGACCGTGCTGCAGCGGCACGTCGAGGCGACGCTGACCGGCACGGACCAGCACTTCGCGGTCGACTGCCGCGTGCGCACGGCGGACGACCGGTGGGTGCGATGTACCGGCGAAGCCCGGCTCGACGAGATCGGCGCCGTGGCCGGCGTCATCGGCACGATCGCCGACATCACGGCGACGAAGCTGCTCGAAGCGCAACTGCGGCAGGCCCAGAAGATGGAGAGCATGGGCCACCTCGCGGGCGGCCTGGCCCACGACTTCAACAACGTGCTCACCGTGATTCGCGGTGAAGCGCAGTGCTGTCGCCTGCACGAGGACGTCTCGAACAAGACGCTCGCGAGTCTCGACAACATCGAGGGCGCCGCCGAACGTGGCCGTGAACTCACGCGCCAGCTCCTCACGTTCGCGCGGCACCAGAGCGGACGCAGCGTGCCGCTCGACGTCGGCGCGTTCCTGCGCGAACTCCAACCGTTGCTCCGCCGCCTCGCCGGCAACCACGTCCATCTCGAACTGGACCTGGACGAGTCTCTCCCGGCGGTCCGCGCCAACCGCTCGCAGCTCGAGCAGGTGTTCATGAACCTCGTGGCCAACGCCAAGGACGCGATGGACTCACAGGGCGCGATCCACATCACCGGCAAGCGCCTGGCGCCGCCGCCGCCCGATCGGGTCGGTGAGGGTCGACCACCCGGCCCTGCAGCGGACGCCACGCGCTGGATCGAGATCCGGGTCGCGGACTCGGGTCCCGGCATCCCCGGCCCGACGCGCGATCGGCTGTTCGAGCCGTTCTACACGACCAAGGCGAAGGGCACGGGCCTCGGGCTGTCCACGTCTCACGGCATCATTCGACAGCACGGCGGCGAACTCGCGCTCGTCGATCCGCTCACTGATGGGACCAGCGACTCCGCGATCGGCGCGACGTTCAGCATCCGCCTGCCAGGAATCGATGCGGCAAACGAACCCGCCGGTACGGAGCGAGGCACCGCAGTCGCTGCGACCAGGCCGCCCTCCGCAGCTCAGCGTGAGGAGTCGGGCTCGGCAGGCGGCGAACCGGGACCGCCCGGCGGCAGGCCCGGACCGCCCGGCGGCAGGCCCGGACCGCCCGGCGGCAGGCCCGGACCGCCCGGCGGCAGGCCCGGACCCGCCGCGGGTACGAACTCGTAGCTCGTGATCACCTCGTTCTCGCCGACCCACGCGCGCCGGAACGTGTAGTCGACCACGTCCGCGGCTCCACCGAGCAACGCGTGCCCGACCGAGGCGCCGCCGAGCGCCGGCGCGAACAAGAACTCGGCCTGGCCGTTCTCGCCGAGCCCGTCATCGGCGAGCAGACTGATCGGGTAGGTGATCGGCAGGATCACGACCGACGCGATGCCGCCCGCGATGCCGCCGATCCAGGCACCCGTGCCGGCGAACGCCCGCACGTAGAGCGGCCGCCCGAACTCTGCCGGCGGGCACGCGCTCGCGAGCGTGTCGATCCCGTGAGCGACCGCGCAACCACCGCTGAAGGACGGCAGCAGCACGGCAAGGAGCGTGGCCTGCACGATGGTCCGACGGATCATGCCCCGATTCTCGACCGCGCCCCGCCGCAGTCAACGGCCATCCGCCAGCTCGTTCGCCTTCCCGCCCGGGGGTGTCTTCGCCTTCGGCTGGGGCTGGGGCTGTGGCTGGGGTTGAGACTCGCGTTGCGGCCGAGATTGCGGCTGAGATTGCGGCTGGGGTCGAGACTCCGGCGCGGGGTCGATCCCCTCCGAAGTGCCACATCGCCGATCGGCGTCGAACCGCACCGCGTCACCGACGGTGCCGTTCGCCCGATCGCGCGCGCGCTGCAGCGCGCGCCAGCCCGACATCGCCTGCACGGCCCGCCGGCGCCGCTCGAGCAGCGCGCGATCGACCGGGTCGATGTCCTCGAGCGAGTCACGCGCGCAATCGAGCGCGCGCTCCGCGGCGTCGAGGTCACCGCGTTGAATCTGCAGCAACGCGAGCAGGTTGCACGCGGCGACTTCCTGCGACCCCGGCCGGGCGCACTCGAGCGCGAGTTGCGCTGCGCGCAGCGCCGCGTCCATCCGGCCCGCATCTCGCAGGAGCCGCACGCGCGCGAGCCGGGCCGCCTGCGCGTGACTGCTCGCGGGCGCCTTCGTGATCGCCCGCGCGTACGTCGCGAGCGCGTCCGCCGAACGCCCGAGGCGACGCTGCATGTCTCCGGCCGCGACGAGACCGCGCGCCCCGAACCGCGCGGGCAGGCGGGCCGCCGCGAGCAGATAGCCCCGTTCGGCGAACGCCGGGCTGCCGTGCCGCCGCCACAGCTCGGCCGCGCCGAACGCCGCGACGCCGGCGACCGCTGGCTCCGCCGCGAACCCGGCCGCGACGCGGTCGTAGTTCGACGCCGCCTCGGCCAACGCCGCGAACCGCGCCTTGCCGCGCTGCGCGAGCGCGGCGTCGCGCAGTGTCCGACACCTGCGGAGCGCGTCGCGCCCCGCCGGGCTCGGTCGGGCCGAGCTGACCTCGGCCGCCTTCGGCGCCGCCGCCGCCGGATCGGCCGACTCGTTCGGCACCACCTTCGCCGCGGGCCTCGCAGTCGCCTCCGATTGCGCCGGCAGCCGACCGCCCGGAAGCCCCGGCACCATCAGCACGGCGACCAACCCGACGACCCACACCAACTGCTCTGCCATCCTTTGCCCTGCCATCCTTCGATCTGCCATCCGTCGTTCCTCCTCGGCTTGCGCCTGATTCACCACAACTCGAACCCATCGCCGGCCGCGGCATCCTGCGCCGCCGCCTCGATCTCCTGCCGCACGCGCCGGCGCGCCCGGTGCGCCCGCACCTTCACGTTGGGCACCGACATGCCGTAGCGCGTCGCGATCTCCTTGATGCAGAACCCCTCCTGGAACGCGAGCAGCACGCACCGGTCCGTCGGCTGCAGCCGCCGCAGCGCGCGCCCGAGCCGCTGCATCGCCCAACCGTGCGGCACCGTTTGCCCGGCGATCCAGAGCGGCTTTCGCCCCGACGGCCCACCGAGCTCCGCGGCCGCCGACTCCTGGTCGTGGCGCTTGCGGCGCGCGGCGATCGCCCGCTGCCGATGCCGGCGCGCGATCGTCCGCACCGCCGCAGCGAAGCGCTCGGGGTAGCGCATCGCATCCGCCCACCGCCACGCCGCGACCGCGCTCTCCTGCACGAGGTCGTCGAGCTCCGCCCGCGTCGTCGGGTCGTCGAAGCGCCGCAAGAACCGCCGGGCGTGTCGGTGCGCAAGTCGGCACACGACATCGTCCGACAGCTCACTGAGCCGCGGGGTCTCGGTCGTCGGGTTCACGCCTACGTGGCGCGACGCCCGTCAAAACGCGACGTTCGTCCGACTTTCCCGTTCGCCCACCCCAACCGCGACGTGCCGAACGCGACATCCCAGCGGCGACGTGCCAGCCGCAGCGCCTGATCGGCTCCTACGCCGACTCGGTGAACGCGCGTTCGAGCTCGGCCTCGCGCGGCTCGTGCCCGGTCAGTTCGGCGATGCGCGCCATGATGAGCTTGGTCGCGCCCTGCAACCGTTCGCGCCGCCCGCCCGGCACGGCCGCGAGCTCGGCCGGCGTGATCGGTTTGCCGAAGCGCACCGTAACCCGGCACGGCCGTGGGAAGACGGCCCCGGGCGGCAACAACCCGTGCGTGCCCACGAGACCGACCGGGATGATCGGCACGCCTTCGTTGAGCACGAGCGAGACGGCACCCGGACTGCCGAGCAGCGGCTTGCCGTCGCGACTGATGCCGCCCTCGGGGTAGATGCCGACGGCGCGCCCCCGCTTCAGTGCCTGGCGCGCCACCCGCATCGATTCGCGGTTGGGGAAGCGCGTCGACAGCGGGATCGCGCGGTTCCAGCGATAGAACCAGCCCATCGTGCGCGACCGGTAGACCACCTCGGTCATCAGGAACACGACGCGCCGCGGCACGGCCGCCCCGAGCACGATCGGGTCGAAGAACGACGCGTGGTTGGCCGCGACCACGTACGCGCCCTGCGGCAGCTCTCCTTCGACGCGGAAGCGACAATAGAGCCGAAGCGCCAACCGGACCATGAACCACAGCACCCAGAACAGTGCGTTGCTCAGCCGACCCTGGGGCGCCGTCGGGAACGGCGTCGCCGGGTCCCCCGCGCCCCCCGACGCGTTCGGTTCGCGACCCTCACCCACGGATGGGCTCGCTCGCGCGCATCAGCGCCCCTGCAGGGCGCGTTCGGTCCAGTTGGAGTCGGGGAACTCGGCCTTGAGCGCACCGCGGCAGCGCGCCTGGATGTACTGGTAGCGCGGGCCGCGCCACTTGCCGGCCGCCTGCACCGCGTTGTAGAGGGCCTCGGCCTTGATGTGCGGCCACGCCTTCTCCGTCTCGAGGTGAACGCGCAGGAACCACAGCAGCGCGCGCTTGTGCTGCTCCTGGTCGGTGGCCTCGGCCGTCGTCAGCAGACCGAGCCCGAGGTAGGCGCCGCCGAGCGAGGCGTCGTCGACGCCGTCCTGCTTGGCGATGCGCTCGTAGATCGCCCGCGCCTTGGCATTGTCGTTGGTCTGCAGCAGGCTGTTGGCGAGCTGCACGTTCGCGCGGTTCTGCACCATCGGCACCGCGGCGGCGCGCTGCACGATCCCCTCGAGGTTGGCCTGGAACGCCTTCGGATCGCCGCCGGCGGCGCGCTCCGCGAGCGCCTGGAAGAACTCGGCCTCGACGACGTAGCCCTGCGGCCACGCGTTGCCCTGCGCCTCCGTGATGTACTTCTTCGCGACGGTGCCGGCGCTCGAGGCGCCGCGCTGGTCGAGACCCATGTAGTACTCGAACTTCTGGCGGTAGATCTCCGGCAGCGTGCCGGCGTCGTCGATCGACTTCGCGAGCTCGTCGAGCGCGGCCGACGCCTCCTGCGGGCGCCCTTCGTCGAAGAACATCGACGACGCGCGGACGAAGCCGATCTGCGCCATCAAGTTGTTCTTCTCCGCGAGCTGCTCGCGCGTCTTCGTCAGCATCAGGTCGGAATCGCTGAGCCCGAGCCGGAACACGTCGCGGAAATCCTCGAGCTCGACGCGCACGACCTGATCGCCCGAGAGCGTCTGCTCGCGACCGCCCTTCTTGTACTTCAGTTGCCGCACGTCCCAGCTGGTGACGGCGACGTCATCGATCGACTTGCCGTCGACCGTGAACACGCGATCGCCCTGGGCCAGGGCCGGAACAGTGAGCAGGAGGGCAGCTAGGCAGTACGACTTCATCGAGTTCAGCGAATTGGGTCTGCGAGGGGTCGGCGGAGTCTCGGACTCCGGCCGGTTCGAACGGGCCGGCGGGAGGGACCGGGCGAAACATCATGCCGACAGCCCCCCGTGGTGACAACGACGGAGAGCGCTGGAGGTTCGGTCGATCCTCGGGGCTACCGGCCGGACGCCGACCACAGCCGGTCGAATCGCCCGGAAACGGGCGCCAGCACCCGATTCGCCCAGCCCCGATTCGACAGCCCCGATTCGCCAGCACCCGATTCGACGGCGCGGGCCGGAGCCGCCTCAGGCTTCGGCCGCAGGCAGCTCGCGCACGCCCTCGGCGCCGCCGCGGATCTTGCGCGGCTTGCGTTCCCAGGTCGCCTCGAGATCCTCGCCGGTCCGCCGCACCGAGATCAGCTCGGCCACGACCGACACCGCGATCTCCTCGTGCGTCTTGCCGCCGAGGTAGGCCCCCATCGGCGTGCGCACGGTATCGAGGAACGCGTCCGACACGCCGCTCTCCCGCAGCTGCTTCCACAGCAACGCCTGCTTGGTCTTGCTGCCGATCATGCCGCAGAACCGCAGCTCGTCGCCCTCGGCGTGCCGGCGACCCAGCGCCTCGATCACGACGCCGTCGTCGTGGTGGCCGCGCGTCACGACGATCGCATAGGTGTTCTGCCGGATCGGGAGCTCCGCGACCGCCTCGGGATACGGCTTGCTCACGGCCGCGTGCGCCTCGGGGAAGCGTTCGGTCGTCGCGAACGCGGGGCGATCGTCGGCGATCGTGACGCGGAAGCCGGCGAGCGCGGCGACCTGGCAGAGCGCCTTGCTCACGTGCCCGCCGCCGAAGATCCAGAGACTCGGAGTCGTGATCGGTTCCACGAAGATCGTCACCTCGCCGCCGCACATCAGGCCGCTGTCGGGAGAATCCTGCTCGGTCAGTCGGAACTGCAGCGACCGCGGCTGCTCGTCCTCGATCACCTGCATCGCCGTGTCGTAGACCTCGGCCTCGAGGCAGCCGCCGCCGACCGTGCCGACGAACGTGCCGTCGGCCTGCACGAGCAGCCGCATCGACGTGCGCCCCGGCGTCGAGCCGCGGGTGCCGACGATCGTCGCGAGCGCCGCCGGGATGCCGGCGCGCCGCAGCCGCACGAGCTGCTCGAAGATGTCGTTGCTGTCGATGTCGCGGTCGCTGCTCATGAACGGCGGAGAAGGGCTGGCGAGGCGGGCCGCGACGCGCAGCCCGAAATCGGCGGGATCAGACGCCGCCCATTATGTCGCTGCAGCGCGCGCGCGCATCCGCCAGGGACAAACGTTGCAGCGCGGCGCGCCCGGCGGCCGACCGCGGCGCGCGCAGCACGAGGTAGGCGTCCCGTTCGCCGCAGCCGTGGCAGCGGCCGTAGCGCACGTTCATCAGGATCTGGCGGTCGCCGCACTCGGCGCAGAAGCGGGCGTAGAGATAGGTCCGGCGCCGCTGCTTGCTGCGCGGCTTCGGCAGCGGCAGGTCGTGGGTGATCTCGGTCGGCGCGCCAGCGAGCCGCATGAGCGCGCGCCAATGGCGGCCGTGCGCCTCGGCGGCCGCGCCGAAGAGCCGCCACGCCGCGACGTGCGCCGCTTCGTGCACGAGCACGGCGTCGACCTCGTGCGGCACGGGTTCGAGCACGTTGGGGTTGAGCTCGATGCGCCCCGATTCGACGAACGCGCGCCCCGCGCACGTGCGCAACCGGCGGTTGTAGGCGACCTCGATCGCGCGGTCCTTGACGCGCCACAGCGCGAACACGTCCTCGACGCGGCGCAGCAGGTCGGCGATCGGCGGCAGGGTCACGCGGTGCATTGAAGCACGGCGCGCGCAGCGTGTCGCCCGAGTGCCGTGAATCAGCGCTGCGCGGTCTCGGGATCGCTGCGCGCCATGAGCTCGCGCGTGGCGACCGGCAGCGTCATCGCGACGAAGCCGATGATCAGGAACGTCACGAGCGGTTCGTACGGCATCCAGCGCATGACGTTGAACATCTCCATCATCGCCAGCATCGCGCCGCAGAACATGAAGAGACACCAGCCACCGCCGACGAGGACCAGGCGCGCGAAGCGCCGCAGCTGGGCGAGGCGCTCGCCGCTCGTGATCTTCTGCTCCTGCTGATCCGCCGCGAGTTGGGCGAGCAGGTGACGCCGCGATTCATGATCGAGATCCGGCTGCTCGAGCGCCTTCTGCATCACGTCGAGCCGCTTCATCCGCTCGGCGTTGTGGCGGGATCCCCAGATGCTGACGATGGTGATCAGGGCGCCGGCACCGCAGCCGGTCAGGACGATGGCGAGGATGGCTTCGTCGTTCATGGATCGAATCCGATTGTGGCTTTACGGCTGGGCTCGTCGGTCGGGCGCGTCGGCGCTACTGCGACGCGCGGCGAGCATCGAGCTCGCGCAGCGCGAACGGATACGTCACGAGGCCGAAGCCGCTGAGGCCGACGATCCAACCCGCAGTCGTGAGCTCGCGTTCGTTCTCGAGCTCGCCGCCGACGAGGAGGCCGATGCCCGTGAACAGGCCGAGCCAGCCGATCCCGAGCAGGAACCCGAGGAACTTGCTGCCCTTGTTGAGGCTGCGCAGCGGCTTCTTGCCCGTGAGCTGATACGTCAGGGTCTCGAGCGTCGCCCGATCGAGCGCCGGGTTCTTGAGCGCCTCCTGCAGCAGCTGCGTGTTCTCGGACTGGCGCTTGCGCCGCGACTCGATGAGCGACAGCACCGTCCAGACGAGGGCGATGCCACCGATGATGATCAAGAGTTCCATCGCGATGCCTCTGAAGAAGAAGGAGAGCATTGGGGACCGGGCGGCGGATACGGCCGCCGGACCAGACTATTCGAGAATCGGGCCCCGTGCCGGCAGCTACTCCGGAGCCCCGGATGGCATCGCCGGAAGCTCCAATACCGACAGGAATTGCGCCGGATCGCCCGACCACGCGAAGTCGGCGTCCGGGATGCTGCAGCGGCTGTTTTCGCGCCACAGGAACGGCCATCCGAGAGCCACCGCTGCCTCGTGGTCCGGCTCCCGATCCCCGACCATCACGGGCCGGGTCGCGCCGGTCACGCGCTGCGCCTCGCGCAGCATGTCGGTCTTGCTGTCGACGTTCTCCGAGTCGAGGCAGAACGCGTGGTCGCTGAGCTGCCGGAGCCCCTGCCCGTCGAGCATGCCGCCCATGTACTGGCTGCGGCAGTTGCTCGCGAGCGCGACCGTCACGCCGCTCCGTCGCAGATGCGGCAGCAGCTCCCGGATGCCGGGAAAGAGGTAGTCCGTGCCCGAACTGATCTCCGCGACCTCCATCGGCAGCACGACCGAGCGCAGATCGAACCAGCGGTCCTTGTGACCCTCGGGGAGGAACGGCGCCCACACGCCGGCGTCCCGCATGCCGACAACGGCCTCGGCCTCGGCGTCGGTCGGCATCGTGACGTCCATCCCTTCGGCGTCGGCGAAGCGCTGCAGCCCGGCGCGGATGATCGGCGCCCACCAGCGAAACGTGTCGTGCAGCGTGCCGTCGCAGTCGAAGACGACGAGGTCGGGCGGAACGTGAGCGGCGAGGCGTTCGGTCATAGGACGCGGGCGTGCTGCACGCCCATGATCTGACACTGCTCGAGCAGTCGGTTGAAGTCGGCGGCGATGGCCGCGTGCACTGCGGGAGTGTCCGCGACGGGCGCGCGGTTGAGCTGCACGACGATACCCGCGCGTTCGCTCACGGCCATCGGGCGGAAGCGTTGTCGCATCGTGAGGACGGCGGCTTCGAGCGGGACGCGTTCGCCCTCGAACTCGACGAAGCCGTCGCCGTGCACACGGATCTCGACGATCGCGGCCGGGTCGACGTCGGTGTTCACCGGTGCGAATGAGCAGCTGGTGGAGGTGGTCGCGAACGCGAGCAGCGCGGCGACCGTGACAACTCGCGCACTCATCGCGCCGCGATCCCCTGCACCTCGACCCGCGCTTCCGGATCGAGGAGCGAAACGATCTGGAACATCGCCATGCCCGGAAAGTGCTTCCCGCAGTGCGCCTTCCAGACCTGCCCGATCGCCTTGCGCGCCGCCATGTAGTCGTCGCGACTCGTGACGTAGAAGTTGAGCTGCACGACGTCCTCGTAGGACATCTCCGCGTCGCGCAGGATCAGGCCGATGTTGCTGAGTGCGCGATCGAGTTGCGCGACGAGGTCACCGGGCGATTCGACCTTGCCGGCCTGGTCGTAGCCGCACTGGCCCGCGAGGTACAGCGTGCGCTGGGTAGCGTTCTCGACGAGCCAGCCGTGTTGAAAGCCGATGGGTGGCGCGAGTTCTGCGGGGTTGATGGGGCGTTTGGTCACTCGGGAACCTCTGGGGAAAGGCAGCGAACAGTCGATCATTCGGCTGAGTCGTCCGCATGCAACGAAATGGGCCACAACGCGACCAGGGCACTCGTCAACCCTGCCCCGGGCGAGCCATCGTGCGCAGCTTCTCGACCAGCTCACGGCGGAACTGCTCGAGTTCGTCGCTGGTGACACCTGGCAGCTTCGCTTGCGCGCCGATCGCGACCTGATCCAGGATCCAAGCCAGCGTCGCTGCCGAGACGCCGCCGTCCTTCTTCTCGGCATCGGCGACAGCGGTCCCCAGCGAAACACCGCGCTGGAGGATGGCCCGCAGATCAACCAAGTCGCGAATCTCGCCACGGCCGAGCAGCGTGCAGACCTTGTTCGAGGCGATCTCGCGCAGCGAATGAACGCGCACGCCGTCGGCCATCTCGGCCGCCTCATCAACGTCGGGGGCGCGGTCGATCACCAGGTCGACAATCGCGCTCTCGTCACCCCGACGAACGAGCAAGCGCACGAAGTCCGGGTACGTGCGCAGCGATTCCAACGACGCGCCCAACGCTTCGGCGGCGGCCGCCATGGCGTGCCGTGCCTCGTCGATCGGCACCGGTGGCTTGGCGAACAGATCCAGGTCGTCGCTCGTTCGGTGTCGCAAGTGGTAGCCGACCAGCGCGCCACCGCCGGTGAGCACGAAGCGACGTTCGCGCGCAAAGAACTCGCGCAGCACGTCTTGCTGCAGCGGGCTAAGTCCGGGGGAGGAATCCATCGTCGCGCCAGCCGTCGAACAGCCAATTCCAGAAGTCTCGCATCCGACCGAGGTGCGGCTGGATCGCGGCGAAGTCGGCGACGACATCACGCAGTCGCAGCAGCTTCCAGACGTCCTGGTATCGAGCTTCGCGCATCACCCGGGCCATCCACAGAGCCCGCACCCGACGATCTGGCGATGCCAAGTGATCACGGAGCTCCGCCACGGTCAGGTCTTCGTCCCAAACAAAATACGGACGCGCGTCCGGGTCGTCGAGGTCCGTGGAGAGGGTGCGCGCCATCCGCCAAAGCTTGTCTCGACGGCCGCTGTATGGCAACCCGGCGGCCGAAACTCGCCGCGCGTGCCTTCTGATCGCCTAAGCCAACTCCCGCAGGATCGCGCGCACCGGGCTGCTGTCGCCGTCCACGATCTTCAACGGCAACGCGATGAGCTCGTAATCCCCCGCCGGCACATCGGTGAGATCGATGTTCTCCAGGATCGCGACACCACCGTCGTAGAGCACGAGGTGGCCGTCGAGTTCCTTGGCCGTGCTGTGGTCCATGCTCGGCGTGTCGATGCCAACGAGCTGGATGCCGGCGGCGACCAGCGCCTTCGCAGCTTCGGGACCAACCGCGGTGAAGCCGTTGTCGAACGTCGTGTGGTCGTGGTTCTTGCTCGTGCGGAACAACACGCGCTCGGCGCCGTCGGTCACGGCACTCGTGATCGCGCTCGCGGGGATCAGCGACGGATCGCCGACACCCTCGACGTCGACGACGCGGCAGCGGCCGAGGTACGCGGTGAGATCCACCGAGGCGATGTCACGACCCGCGACGTCGAAGTGCAGCGGCGAATCCGTATGCGTGCCGACGTGCACCGACATGCGAATCGTGCTGACGTTGCAGGACGCGCCGTTCTCCTGGCGCATCACCCACTCCTGCGAGAACGCGGTGTCACCCGGGAACGGCGCCGTCTTCGGTTCGATCGGCTCGCTGATGTCCCAGATCCGGCGACCGTTCGACGACGGGTCGCTCATCCGGGCCTCCGTTCGCCGGTGAGGAACGGTTGGTGCTCGTTGGTGTCCAGGATCTCGCGGATCGCGCGCACGGCGGTCACGACCTCGGCCTCGGTGTTGTAGAAGTGCGGGGCGATGCGCAGGCCCGCGTCGGGGCGGAAGTCGACGACGATCTCGCGCGCGCTCAGCGCCTGGCAGACCGCGTAGCCGTCGGGCACGTCGAGTGCGACGTGGCCACCACGCGCCATCGCGTCGGCCGGCGAGCGCAGGGCGAGGCCGGCGCTCTGCGCTTCTTCGACGAGCTTCGTCGTGAGGCGCTGGCTGCGTTCGCGGATCGCATCGACCGTGACATCCGCGACGAGTTCGATGCCGGCCTTGCCGGCGTAGAGCGCGGGCACGTTGGGCGTGCCGGTGAAGAACCGCCCGCCGTCGTCGCGATACTCCTGCCCGTTGGGCGAGAACGCGAACGGGTCGCGGTGCGCGGCCCAGCCGGTGAACGTCGGTTCGAGCCCCGCGATCTCGTCGGGGTGGACGGCGAGGAAGCAGTTGCCCGGGCCGCCGCACATCCACTTGAGCGCGCCGCCGACGACGGCGTGCACGCCGAGATCGTGCAGCCGCAGCGGCACAGTGCCGACCGAATGAAAGACGTCGAGGATGACGAACGCGCCGACCTTGCGCGCACGTTCGACGATCGGCGCGACGTCGACGATCGCCGAGCTGCGGAACATCACGTGATCGATCGCGACGAGCAGCGTCGTGTCGTCGATCGCGTCGATCATCGCGTTTGCATCGGTCACGAGTCCGTCCGCACTCGCGGGCGTGCGCACGAGCCGCGCGCCGCGGCGTTCGCGGGCTTCGTAGATGTACTGATCGCTCGGGAAGTTGAGCGCCGAGTAGACGATGCCGTTGCGCGGACCGTCGAAGCGGAAGCACGAGAGGATCATCTCGAGCGCGACCGCGATGTTCTGGTGCATCGACACGGTGCCGGCCGGCATGCCGAGGACCGACGCGATCGTGTCACCGACGCGTTCTTGCATCGTCCACCAGCCGTCACCCCACGACCGCACGCCGCGCGTCTGCCATTCGTCGAAGAACTGCCCGAGCTCGTCCCGCGTCGCGGCCGGCACGGCCCCGAGCGAGTTGTTGATCAGGTAGTTGCTCCGTTCCAGGATCGGAAAACGGTCGCGGTAGGACAGCAGGCGGTCGTCGAGGCTCATCGCGGGACAACCGTTCTACCGAGGATCGTGGCGGTACCGAACCCGTTTCGATTCCGCCACCGCCGACTCGCCACAACTCGCGTCGCCCCGGGCGGATCGCGGGCTGGCGGGATGGCGGATTTGAAACGGGTTCGGTAGCGCCAGGTCAGCGGCGGGTCGGTTCGATCTCGCGGCGGACGGCGGCGATGAGGCCGGGTTCGGCGCCGTTCTGGGCGGCGAGGTCGATGAAGCGGCGGGCTTCGTCGTGGCGGCCGGCTGCGGCCAGGCCCTGGGCGAGGTGGAGCATCGGCGACGGTTCGGTCGGCGCGAGCGCGTGGGCGCGTTCGAGGTGCTCGAGACCGGCTTCGACCCGGCCCTTGCCGACGAGCAGGATGCCGAGGCGGTTGTGCGCGTCGGGCAAGGCGTCGTCGAGGCGGATCGCGCGGCGCAGAGCGCACTCGGCGCGCTGGTCCTCGCCGCGCTTGTGACGCACGAGCCCGACGAGGAACCACGCCTCCGCGAAGTGGCGCCAGTTCTTGGCGAGCTGCACCGCCGAACGGAACGCGCGGTCGAGATCGTCCTCCGCGAGCGCGGTCTCGACGTTCTGCGCGTCGCGCCACAGTCCGGGCTGCGACGCGAGACGCAGGAGCCGGCGCGCGCGGTGTTCGTGCTCGGGCGGCAGGCCGCGCTCCAGCGCCTGGGTCAGCGCCGCCGCCGCGTGCTCGCTGTCGTCGAGGTCGAGGCATGCGCGCCCGAGCTCGAGATGCATCACCGACTGCGTCGGGTCGACTGCTAGCGCGCGTTCGGCAACGGCACGTGCGCGCTCGGCGCGATCGTCCTCGAGCAAGAACGAGACGAGCAGGCGCGCGACGGTCACCGGCAGGTCGTGCACCGCGAGCATCTCGTCGCAGAGCTCGGTGCGGAGCTCGGCGCGACCGAGGCGATCGCAGCACGCGGCGTATTGCGCGAGCGCGGTGACGCTCGCGGTGCCACGCTCGCGCGCGAGCTCGACGAGGTCGGCCGCTTCTTCGTAGCGCTCGAGGCGAAAGAGCAACCCGACGCAGCGCTCCACGAGCTCCTCGCGCTCGATCGCCGAACGCGCCGCGCGCAGCGTCGCGGTCGCGGCGGACCGTTCGTCACCGGCGGCCAGCAGCAGCGCACCGAGCCGCTCGAACCGGTCGGCCGGCAGCTCGTTGCTGTCGACGAGCGGCCGCAGCATCGCGGCGATCGAGTCGCGATGCTCGCGCTGCTTGAGAACGTGGGCCGCGACGTCGGTCACGACGTCGACGATCTCGAGGTTGCCGCCGTCGAGTTCGAAGCAACGCTCTGCGGCCCGCACCGCGTGTTCCACGTCGGCGTCGAGCCCGGCCTCGAGTCGCAACACCGTGTCCTTGAGGATCAGGAACCACCCGAGCAGCTCGCCGTCGAACGGCAGCTCCGGCGTCGGTCGCCCGCTCCAGCCGAGCAGGTCCATGAGCTCGAACTGCAGCCGCGCGAGCACGGCCGTCGGCGTGCGCGGGTCGAACGGCAGCGTCAGTTCGCGCAGCACCTTGCCGGTGCTGCCGTCGAGACAGCGAAAGGTCAGTTCGCCGGCGCGCAGCCAGCCATCGCAGACGTACCGCACGTCCTGCTGCTTGTGCAGCGCGATGAGCTGGGCCGGGTCGAACGGCGTCGTCAACCGCAGGAAGCCGCGCTTGCCGCCGGCGGTGCCGAGCAGCGGGAAGAAGCGCGCGCCGCGATCCCCGTCGTCGTTGAGCCGCACGACGAGCAGGCGCGGAAGTTGCCGTGACAGCACGTCGTATGGCGCCGCCCCCACCACGGGCTCGAGCCCATCGGCGATCGCGAAGGCGTAGACGATGGCCTCGACCATGCTCGAACATCGGCTCTCACCGTGGATAACCCCAAGACCGGGCCGAGGGTTCGATGCCATCGGCGGGTTCGCCCGGGGCCGGGCGCCTGGTTTGTAACAGGTATAGACCAGCCCCGATCCACGCCTATGAGCCAGGCACCTGCGCCCTAGTCTCGCGTAGCAAGTCCCGACGCGCGGTCCGTTCCGCGCGATCCCCAACCGACACGTCAGCAGAATCGAACCCAAATGACGAGACTGATTCCCAGCGCCCTGGCGCTCGCCCCGGTGCTCGCGCTCATGGCGCCCGAGCTCGCGGCGCAGCGCACCTACGACCAGGACAAGATGAAGGCGAACTACGCCGCGATGCAGGAACACCAGTGGTTCACTGGTGGTGCCTGGATCACGGACTTCGCCGCCGCGAAGGCGCAAGCCGAGCAGACCGGCAAGCCGATCTTCGCGTACTTCACGCGCACGTACTCCCCTTGACCGCCGTGCATCGCCCTGGAGAACCGGGTGTTCTCCACCGACGACTTCCAGAGCTGGGTCAAGGACAACGCGATTCCGTTCGCCGCGGTCATGACCAAGATCGAAGGCCGCGAGGACGACGATCTGCTGCGCACCTACGGCTTCCGCGGCTTCCCGTCGCTCGCCGTGCTCGACAGCAGCGGTGACGCGCTCACCAAGAGCGTGCCGCGCGACCTGCCGTCGATGAAGCGCTACGTGACCGCCGCGGGCGCGTTCGCCAAGCTCGACAAGCTCAAGGAGGCCGGCAAGGACTACGACGAGCAGGCCTACCTCATGGCGCGGATCGACCTCGGTGAGATCGAGGCGGCCGAGGCCTACGCCGAGATCGAGCGTCTCGGCCTGAAGGGCGACGCCAAGAAGACGGCCATGCAGAACGCGTTCATCATCGAGATGGGCGAGGTGCAGAAGTCGGTGCAGCGCCGCGGCGTGTCCGAAGAGGACATGGCCGAAGCGCGCGGCAAGGTCTACGCCGCGTTCCAGGCGGGCAAGCGCCTGCCGGCCGAGTCGAGCCCACAGGCGTTCGTCGACGAGATGCTGATCGAGGCCGCGCAGGAGCACAACGACAGTGACGCGTTCAAGTACGCGTACGCGCGCGTCCACGAGAGCCGCAAGGAACGCGTCGAGATGCTCGAGGGCTACCGGCCGCGCTACAAGGACAACGAGCAGATGCGTGGCCGCCTCGAGGAGGCGATCACCAACGCGCAGAAGACCCTCGAAGAACTCGAGGCCACTGCGAAGAAGCTCGGCGTCTCGAACTGAGGTGCCGATGGCTCGGCCGGGCCCCGTCTACTTGGCGGGTGACCCGGCGGGCCGTGCCGCCGGCGCGTTCTCGTCCGCGGCGCCTTTCACCTCGCCGGCCTTGCCCTCGGGGTCGTCCTCGGCCTTGCCCGGGTCCACCTTCGGGGGCTCGAACCACGGCTCCGACGACCCGGGTTGCGTCGGCCACGGCGGGTCGACGAGCCGGCTCACCGTCTCCCGCGGCTCGAGCGTGACCACCTCGACCTCGATCTCGTCGGGGAGTTCCCCGGCGCCGAGCTTGCGGTTCCATGCCGTGATGCCAGCGGGCTTGACGAAGCGCGACTTGCGCAGGCCGGCATGCACCCGCAACTGGATCACCAGCCGGTTCTTGCCGTCGACGAGCCGGCGACCGACCTCGACCGGGCCGTCGAGGCGACGGCCGAAGCGGGCCTCGAGTTCGTCGGCGAGGGGGTCGCGCTGACGCTGCTGCTGCACCGACAGGGCCGAGCGCATCATGAAGCTCAGGGCGACGCAGCCAGCCAGCCCGATCGCGCCTACGATCACCGGAGACTTGGACACGCGGGTCCTATCGGCGAATCGGGCGCCGGGCCAAAAGAAACGCGGCCGGGCATTGCCTTGCCCGGGCGAGCCGGTAGACATCGCGGTCGTCCCTCCCGGGAACCCACCCAACCCCCAACGAAACCACCGAACCATGGGCAAGATCGTCAAGTGCCGAGAATGCGGCAAGGTCTACCGGGACCTCGAAGAGCTCGAGGACCTACGTGACAACGACAGTGTCTGCATGGTCTGCAACAGCACCATCGAGGTGGCGGACTGGGACCGGATCCTGGCGTCGTACGAGGACGACGACGGCGACATCGACGAGGACGAGGACGACGACGATTGGGAAGACGGCGACGACGGCGACGACGAAGCGGACCTGGACGACGTCGATGACGACGACGACGACTTCGACGACGACATGGACGACGACCTCGACGACGACGGGGACGAGGACGGGGACGGGGACGACGACGAGGCGCGCTGAGCGCCCCGGCTGGTGAGCGCGGAGCGCTTCGGCCAGTTCAGCGCCGGGAGGCCAGGTTGGGCTGCCGGGCTGAGCTGCCGGGTTGGGCCGACAAGATGACAGTCCGGCGTCGATCGCGGCGGCCAATATGGCAGCGCCGGGCCGCACCCAAGACCGGAGGCGCCGGCCAAACCCTTTGCAGTAGCGTCACTTCCGCCGGCCTGCGGGCCGCGGCACGAGCCTTGCATCAGGCCCGGGCCCACCGACCCGGTCCATGGCTCAGACGTTCCGCATCCTGCTGGTAGAAGACGACGACTCGCTGCGAGTCTGTCTCAGCGAGTTCCTGGCCTCCGAGGGCTGGGCGGTCGCGGCCACCAGCGCCGCGGACGAAGCGATGAACCTGGTCTATCGGCAGCGGTTCGACTTCTCGATCCTCGACTTCCATCTGCCCGGCGCGACCGGCCTCGAGCTGTTCCACCAGTTTGCCAGCGTGCGGCCGCTGCCGGCGATCCTGATGTCGGGCCTGGCGTCGTCCGAAGAGGCGATGGCCGCCCGCTCGGCCGGCTTCTTCGCGTTCTTGCGCAAGCCGCTCGAGCTCGGCCAGCTGCGCCGCACGGTCGAGCAGCTGATCCGCACGCACTTCGGTGGCCCGCTCACCATGTTGCCGCCCCAATTGCCCGGCGGCCAGCTGCCGGGCTCCCAGTTGCCGGGCTCCCAGTTGGGCCGGCCGAACTTCCCCTCTTCACCGCAGCAGCCGCCGCGCGGCCCGTAACCCGCGCGCGCTCTCGGTCTCCCTTTCCGTCTCAACAACCATTCCCCGCAGCCAGCCAGTGCCTGGCCGAACCACACGCAAAGCAATGTCCAAGACCAAGTCCGCGACCGTTACCCCCCTCGGCGATCGGGTCCTCGTGAAGCGCGTCGAAGCCGACGAGAAGACCAAGGGCGGCATCATCCTGCCCGACACCGCGAAGGAGAAGCCGAAGGAAGGCATCGTCGTCGCCGTCGGCGCCGGCCGCATGCTCGACAACGGTTCGCGCCAGGCGATGACGGTCAAGAAGAAGGACCGCGTGCTGTTCTCGTCCTACGCGGGCTCGGAGATCAAGCTCGACGGCGACGACCTGCTCATTCTCGGTGAGGACGAGATCCTCGCCGTGATCGACTAGTCCCACCGGCTCGCTCGCGAACCCAACCCAACATTCCCCCGGAGTATCCCCACCATGGCAGTCAAGAAGATCGCATACGACCAGGAAGCGCGTGAGCGCATGCGCGACGGCGTGAAGAAGCTCGCCCGCGCCGTCAAGGTCACCCTCGGCCCGCGCGGCCGCAATGTCATTATCGAGAAGTCGTTCGGCAGCCCGACGGTTACCAAGGACGGCGTCACCGTCGCGAAGGAGATCGAGCTCGAGGGCAAATACGAGAACCTCGGCGCTCAGCTCGTGAAGGAAGTCGCGAGCAAGACGTCGGACGTCGCCGGTGACGGCACGACGACCGCGACCGTGCTCGCCGAAGCCATTTTCGAAGAAGGCATCAAGAACGTCACGGCCGGCGCCAACCCGGTCGCGATCAAGCGCGGCATCGAGAAGGCCGTCGCGAAGGTCGTCGAGTCGATCCAGAAGTCCAAGATCGACATCAAGGGCAAGAAGGAGATCGCCCAGGTCGGTTCGATCGCGGCCAACAACGACGAAGAGATCGGCAAGATCCTCGCGGACGCGATGGGTCACGTCGGCCAGGACGGTGTGATCACGGTCGAAGAGGGCAAGAGCCTCGCGACCGAGGTGCGCGTCGTCGAGGGCATGGCGTTCGACAAGGGCTACCTGTCGCCGCACTTCGTGACCAACCAGGACCGGATGGAGGTCGAGCTCGAGAACCCGTGGATCCTGATCCACGAGAAGAAGATCAGCAACATCAAGGACATGCTGCCGCTGCTCGAGAAGATCGCGCAGAGCAACCGTCCGCTGCTGATCATCGCCGAGGACATCGAGGGTGAAGCGCTCGCGACGCTCGTCGTGAACAAGCTGCGTGGCACGTTCAAGTGCTGCGCGGTCAAGGCGCCGGGCTTCGGTGACCGCCGCAAGGCCATGCTCGAGGACATCGCCGTCTGCACCGGCGGCAAGGCGGTCTTCGAGGACCTCGGCATCAGCCTCGAATCGCTGACCACCGCTGAGCTCGGCACGGCCAAGAAGGTCGTCGTCAGCAAGGACGAGTGCACGATCATCGAGGGCGCCGGAAAATCGAAGGACACCAAGGCTCGCATGGAGCAGATCAAGGCCGAGATCGAGCGCACGACCTCGGACTACGACATCGAGAAGCTCCAGGAACGCCTCGCGAAGATCTCGGGCGGCGTCGCGCAGATCATGGTCGGCGCGGCCACCGAGGCCGAGATGAAGGAGAAGAAGGCGCGCGTCGAGGACGCGCTGCACGCGACCCGCGCGGCCGTGGCCGAGGGCATCGTCGCCGGTGGCGGCGTCGCGCTCGTGCGTGCCGCTGCGGTCCTGAAGAACCTGAAGCTCGACGGCGACGAGCGCATCGGCGCGAACATCGTCGAGCGCGCGCTCGAGGCGCCGATGCGTCAGATCGCGGCCAACGCCGGCGTCGATGGCTCGATCGTCGTGCAGACGATCCGCTCCAACAAGGACGTCAAGTTCGGCTACAACGCCGCGACCGACAAGTACGAGGACATGATCAAGGCCGGCGTCGTCGACCCGGCGAAGGTCACCTGCGCCGCGCTGCAGAACGCCGCGTCCGTCGCGACCCTCCTGCTCACGACCGAAGCCCTCGTCTCCACCGTTCCGGAGAAGAAGCCGGAAGGCGGCGGCGGCGGCCACGACCACGGCATGGGCGACATGGGTGGCATGGGCGGAATGGGTGGTATGGGCGGCATGGGCGGCATGGGCTTCTAGCCAGCGCCACTGCCTCCCGGTCCCTGGACCCCGAGACCCTGGCAACGGCCCGGTCGCGCGCTCGCGCGGCCGGGCCGTTGTCGTAGCATCGCGCCGTGCCAGCCGTCCCGGACGTCGACAACGGCGACTGCCGACCCGACTGCGGCGCGTGCTGCATCGCGCCATCGATCGTCGAACCGTTCCCGGGCATGCCAGCAGGCAAACCGGCCGGGGTCCGCTGCGTTCACCTCACCGCCGACCTCACGTGCGCGATCTTCGGGCAACCCGAACGCCCGCAATGCTGCAGCAACCTGCGCCCATCCCGCGCGATGTGCGGCAACACGCGCGAAGAAGCGCTGGCGATCCTCGAGCGCTGGGAAAGAGACACCCAACCGTGAAGCGGTTGGCGGTACGGAACCCGTTTCGATTCCGCCACCCGGCGTACGGTACGCGGTTCAAACCGCAAGGCGACGCGACCGTCACTCGGTGCAGATGAACACCCGCCGACAAGCCTGCGTCTGCCCGAGCAGACTCCGGAAGTTCAGCAACGTCCCCGTCTCGAGGATCGCCAGACCCTCGCGGTCGACATGCACGGAGTGCCACGCCGCCGATCCGGAGAGCACCTTGGCACGCTCGACCTCCGCGTCGAACTGCCCGCGCGTGACGTTCTCGATGCGATGCCCGGCGTTCGCCCAGAGCAGCTGGAACACGTTCCCGAGCGAGGACACCAAGAGGAGCGCCAGAACCACCAACTGCAGCCGCCGGGTCATTCCCCGGGCAACGCGGGCCTGAGTCAACGGTTCACGCCGGGTGACGGATTCGAAACGGGTTCGGTAACGCCATGATCCGGGGCTGGCAGTAGCCCGCGGGCGACCAGCTGGCTGGCGACGTCCTTGCGCTTGGAGGCGACGTCGACGATGTGTTGCGCGAGTTCGCGGGGCAGTTGCACGTCGCGGCGATCCGTGACCGTGTCGAGCCTGGACGCGGGGACGAAGAACGCTCGCAACCTCGGCACGTCGTTCATGAGATCGACCTCGCCGTTGTCGGCGACCCGCGGCAACCACTCGAGGTTGCACGCAACGCCGTGCTCCGGCAGGTAGATCTCGTCGATCCAGCGCGTGAAGCCGCGCACGATGTCGAACGTGCCCTCCACGACCTCGATGCGGTAACGAATCGCAGCGACCGCCGGAGGCGGCGCAGCGACCCGCGCAGCACACGCGGTCAGCGCAACGAGAGCGCCCAGAGTCACGAAACGGAACCCGGTCGTGCGCAGTGTCACGGCAGGATCACGAGGTGGTTCAGGCCGGAGAGGAACACCTCGTTGCCCGGCGTGATCCATGCAGCCTGGATCGGGAAGCGGATCCACGGGAGGCCGGGCCCGAGCGGGATGTTCCAGGCCGTTTCGCGGCCCGGGGGCACGCCGAGGAACAGCGAACCGATCGTCGCCGGGTCGAGCCGGAGCAGACCCCACGGGGTGAGCGTGTCGCGCGGCAGGCCGTAGGCGATGAACGCGAGCGAACCGGGCTCCGGCGCGCGCAGGAGCACCTGGTTGGCGCGACCGCTCTGCACGGGGCCGAGCGGCTGGACGAGCGTCGTCTCGTTCATCAGCAGCGCCGGGTCGAGGCCCGCGCGCAGAACGAGCACGTCCTGGTCGCGGTCGCGGTCGACGTCGCCGAGCAGGAAGCCGCGGGTCGCGACCGTGCCGCGGTAGCCGAGTGAGAGCGGGCCGACGTAGCTGCTGCCGTTCCACGCGTAGATCGCGTCGGGGCCGTCATCGCGTGCGAGCACGATTCGCGGGGCGCCGTCGACGGTGAGCACGGCGATGTCGCGCGGCTCGAAGTTGACGGCGACGATGGCGCCGAGGCTGGCCATCGCGAACGACCCGGTCGCGGCCTGCCAGCGCAGCACGGTCACGCCGACCTGCCCCGTCGTGCGCAACACGACGTCGGGATCGCCGTCCTGATCGACGTCGCCGACCGTGCCGAAATCGCCGTCCGCCGCGAGCGGCACCGCGAACGTCGCTGGCGCGAAGCCGACCGGC
Organism: Planctomycetota bacterium; assembly: GCA_965228735.1. Taxonomy (GTDB): domain Bacteria; phylum Planctomycetota; class UBA1135; order UBA1135; family UBA2386; genus JAGQRA01. The sequence continues at coordinate 4,978,683 of OZ245838.1, read as the reverse complement.
GTCGCCACGAGCAGTCGCGGCCGCTGGCCGTTGCCCTGCAGCGCGAGCACGTCGTTGTTGCCGTCGCCCGTGAAGTCCGCAACGAGGATCTGGGTCAGGTTGAACAGGCCGAGACCGCTCGGGAACCGGCCCGGCTGGTAGGTGAAGATGCCACCGACGTTGGCGTGGAACTCGAGCTCGCCGGTGAACGTGCCGACGATGAGATCCTCGAGCCCCGAGCCGTTCTCGTAGCCGGCGACGGCCGCGATGACGCCGGTCTGCGCCCCGCCGAAGCGCACCTGCGTCTCGTCGACCCAGCCGCCCGCCGTCTTGCGCAGCACGGCGACCTGATCCGCGACACCGCTGCCGTCGCCGAACGCGAGCAGGTCGAGCTGCCCCGGCGTCTGGACCGACATCGCGAACACGCGCTCCCAGATCGTCACCGCGGGCAACGCCGGCAAGACCGAGACCGCGGGCGTCGACGCGGTGAAGTAGCCCGAACCGTCGTTGTCGAACGTGAGCCACCCGCCGTTCGGCTCGAGCCCGATCAGGTCGCGGTTGCCGTCGAGGTCGCGGTCCGCGAGCGTCGCGGCGTAGTCGCGCACGCGTGCGCCGGCCTCGAACGCGAAGCGTTCGGCGTCGTGGAACTCGACGCCCGGGCCGTGCACGAGCAGGCTGTCGGGCGCGTCACCGCCCGCGACGAGGTCGTCGTCGCCGTCGTTCTCGAGGTCCGCCACGGCAACGGCGACGCGGCCCGGATGGATCGGCAGCAGCGGCACGGTCTCGGTCACGTTCGCGGTGCTCGTGGGTCGCCCCGCGAGCAGACCGCCATTGCCGCGCAGCGCGAACCCGAGGCGCCCCGTCGACTCGAGCACGACGACGTCGTCGTGGCCGTTCTGGTCGATGTCCGCCGCGAGCAGCGCGCGCACGCCGCGCACGCGCAGCGACTGCGGGATCATCACGCTGTTGAACACACCGCCGACGTTGGCGAGGACGATCGGCGCGTTGTTCGCCGTTCCGGGCCGACCGAACACGAGCTCCGGCAGCGGCGTGCCCGCGAGGTCGATCGCGAGGACCGCGCTCGTCGGCAACGCGTTGTTGGCGAACGCGCTCGCGACCCGCGTGAACGTGCCACCCTGATTCCTGAGCAGCGTCGGCGGCAGCGGATTGACCGAGGCAACGATGAGGTCGAGGTCACCGTCGCCGTCCGTATCGGCGAGCGTACCGCGCGGCCGCGGGTAGGCGATCGCGGCCGGCATGTTCGTCGCCGTCACGTTGGTGAACCCGCCGGCGGGTTGGCGCGTGATCAGCTGCGGCGGCGTCGCCTCCTGCAGCACGAGCAGATCGTCGGTCAGATCGCCGTCGAGGTCGGCCGCGAAGATCGCCTGCGCCGACGCGGCTGGCAACGCGGGCACGGGCCGCGGCACGGCGCGGGTGAGCCCGGCGCCCGCGTTGTTCACCAGCAGGTCGAGTTGCCCGTCGCTCCACAGGACCGCGACGTCGGGCCACGGATCGCCCGACGGATCGAGGCGCCCGATCGCGATGTCCTGCAGGTCGGGCATCGCGCTCGTGCCGAGCGCCACCGAGTCGACGCGCGTGAACCGACCGGTCGTCGGATCCTGCAGCAGCATCTCGACGGCGCGCGGCCGCAGCCGCACGAGGTCCTGGAACGTGTCCCCGTCGAGGTCCGCGAACCGCGTGGCGACGATCGGCCCGTTCGGCTCCGGCAGCCAGCCGACCTCGTGGCGCAGCCCCGCCTGCCCGACCGCGGTGGTCGTCAGCGCGAGGACTGCCGCAACGAGCGCGCGGCGGGCGCGCGGGGCGGGGGTCGGGAAGGGTCTCACGGCGACTACAGGATAACGCGGGGCTCGACCTGCTTGGTTGCCCGCGCGCCGCCCGGCGCCGGAACGAATCGGGACGCGCCGCCAGTAATCGCCCGGCGAGCCCCGCCTAGCGCGGCCCGAGCAGCCCGAGCAGGAGGTCCCTGACCTCCGTGGCAGCGACCCGATCGCGCGCGAGCGACCGGTCGCTGCAGAGGAAGATCGGCCCGGCGTCGTCGTCCTCGTAGAGCCGGCCGTGGCTGCCGCGGACCTGCGACGGATCCGTCGGAATCACGTCCATGAGGTAGCGGAAGCCGAGCATCTTCTTCGCCAACGTCTTCGCGACGCGCAGCCTGGGGAAGCGGATCGCGGGGTCGACGAACAATTCCGCCGGGTCGTAACCGGGCTTGCGGTGGATGTCGACGGTCGGCGCGAAGTCGGGCCGCCGGGCCTCGTCGAGCCAGTAGTGATAGGCAAACCAGTGGCCGGCCTCGGCGACGCAGACGAGCTCGCCGCTGCGTTCGTGATCGATGCCGAGCTCCTTCTGCTGCTCCCGATCGAGCACGCGCGCGATGCCGGGGTGCTTCTCGAGCAGCTGGCGGACGGCGCCGAACTCCGACTCCGCGTTGACGTAGACGTGCGCGCACTGATGGTCGGCGACGACGAACGCGCGGCTCGCGCCCGCGTCGAGCAGCTGCCCGTGACTCGTCTCCTGCACGGCGAGCAACCCACGCTCGTGCAGCAGCCGGTTGAGGAAGATCGGCGTGCTCGCGTCCTCGATGCCGTACTCGGACAGCACGACGACGTGCGCGTCGCGTTCGCGCGCCGCATCGATCAGCGCCGGCATCTCCGCGTCGAGATCCCGCACGGCCTGCACGCTGCGCGGGTCGTCCGGGCCGAAGCGTTGATGGTCGTAGTCGAGGTGCGGCAGGTAGACGAGCACGACCTCCGGATCGTGGCGCCGCATCACCGACAGCGCCGAGTTCTTGATCCACTGCGAGCTCTTGATGCCCGCGCGCGGCCCCCAGAAGTCGAACAACGGGAACGGCCCGAGCTCGTCCTGCAGGCTGCCCGCGAGATCGGCTGGGTCGCTGTAGATGCCCGGCTTCTTGAGCCCGTCGGCGTGATACTCGGGCCGCGGCGTGACGCTGAAGTCCGCGCCGCTGTACATGTTCCACCACCAGAACATCTTGGCCGTGCGCGCACCGAACCGTTCGCGCGCGACGTCGTAGAGCTTGTCGCCGTTCACGAGGTGGTTGCTCTGCCGCCAGAACATGATCTGCGCGAGATCACGGAAGTACCACCCGTTGGCCACGACGCCGTGCCCCGACGCGGGCAGGCCCGTGAGGAACGTCGCCTGCGCCGTGCACGTCACGGCCGGGAAGACGGTGTCGAGCGGCGCCATGAATCCGTGTTCACCGAGCCCGCGGAGCACGGGCGCGTGAGCGAGGTCCTTGGGCCGCAGTCCGACGGCGATGACGACGAGCAGCTTCACGCCCTTGTCTTAGCGTGTGGCCTGCGTCAGGGAAGGCGCGTGAAACCGTCTTCGCCCTCGACGACGCGGATCGTGGCGTCGAGCGGGGGCGCTTCGACGATCTGGAGATCGTCGGCCGCGGCCCTGCTACTCGACCGCGGCCAGCGGATCTCGATGCGCACGACCTCGTCGGCGCTCCCGAGTCCGATCGCCTGGCGCAGCGGGCTCGCGCCGAACGTGCCGCCGCTGTTCACGTCGCGCCAGATCGAACGGTCCTCGCCGCCTTCGCGCGCGACGACGCGGATCCGCGCGCCGATCGCGCACCGGTTCGACGTCGTGCCGACGAGGTGCACCGTGAGCCAGTGGTTGCCGTTCCCCGGGTTGTCGAACAGCGCGTTGCCGTACGCATCACCGGGATACGCGCCGCCCATCTCCGCGAAGATGTCCTGGTCACCGTCGCCGTCGATGTCGGCGAACGCGATGCCGTGCCCCTTCTGCAGGTGGCCGAGACCGGTCGCCATCGTGACGTCGACGAAGCGCGCCCCGCCGTCGTTGCGATACGCGAGGTTGGGCAGCAGCGTCTCGTAGTCGGTGTCGCCCGTGCCGAGGTAGAGGTCGAGCCAGCCGTCGTTGTCGAGGTCACCGAAGTTGCTGCCCATCGGCAGGCTCGGATACGTGAGGCCTTGCGCCTTGGCGACGTCGGTAAAGCGGCCGCTGCCGTCGTTGTCGTAGAGCCGCGGCCGCTCGTACGGCAGCTGCGCGCCGACGAGGTGCGCCGTGACGTGCGAGATGCCCGTGTTGTAGTTCGACGCGAAGAGGTCGAGATCGCCGTCGTTGTCGCGGTCGAAGAAGAACGCCGGGAAACCCTCGATCGGATGCGTGACCCCGCGCTCCTTCGCGACGTCGGTGAACGTGCCATCGCCGTCGTTTCGATACAGGCGGTTACTACCGTCACGGTTGCTGACGTAGAGATCGGGGTCGCCGTCGTTGTCGATGTCGCCCCAGTGCACCGCCTTGGCGCCGAGCAGGTTGGTCACCCCGGCGGCAGCCGCGATGTCGGTGAATGTGCCGTCGCCGTCGTTCTCGAAGAGCTGGCTCGGCGCATGGGCGAGCTCGCTGTGCTCGTTGCCGATGTAGAGGTCGAGGTCGCCGTCGAGGTCGAAGTCCGCCCAGCCCGCCGTCTGCGTCGGGTAGTCCACCACCGCGAGCCCGGCGTCGAAGGTCACGTCGCGGAAGTTGCCGCTGCCGTCGTTCTGCAGCAGCGAGTTGGGATGCCGGCCGTGATCGAACCACCACGCGCCGCGCAGCACGAGCACGTCGAGGTCGCCGTCGTTGTCGTAGTCCGCCTGCAGCAGGTTGAGCCCGCCCGTGATCCCGGTGAGCCCCGCCGCGGCCGAGCGCTCGACGAACGCCCCGTCCGGCTGCTGCACGAAGAGCTGCATCGCGCCGTCCGGCCGCCAATCGGACACGAGGATGTCGAAGCGGTCGTCACCCGTGAGGTCGTCGACGACGACGCCGCCCGAATTGCTGAACGACGCGAGCCCGCGCTCGATCGCCACGTTGCGGAAACGCTCTGCCGCGCCGGGATCGAACAGGCTGGCCGGCAGTCGAAACCGCTCGGGCACGCCGTCCGGGTGACTGCCGAGCGACATGTGCGCGAGGTTGAAGAGCCAGCGCGCGGCGAGGTGGAACCGGTCGTTCGGCTCGGTGTTCGCGAGCACGACGAGGAAGCACTGCGCCGCTGCCTTCGAACCCTCGGACTCCGTGTGCAACGCCGCCTCGGCGAACGGCAGGATGCAGCTGTCCGCGTTGGCCTGCCGGCAGCAGTTCTCCGTCTCGGCGAGCCGCAGCCACGCAACCCCGAGGTAGAAGCTCGCCGACAGGTTGGCGACGAAGTCGCCGCGGATGCGACCCGCACGCAGGCCGTCGCGCAGACGCGTGAGCGTCGCGATGCCCTCGCGTTCTTCGCCGAGCTGCAGTTCCGCCAGTCCGGTGTCGAGCAGCAGGCGCCACGGTGGTGCGGCACCCGCAGCCTCGACCCGCGCGCGCAGTTGCGCGACCCGGCCGCTGCCGAAGAACGGGTTGTCGACCGCCGCCTGCCGACTGATCGCGGCGAGGGTCGCGACCATGCGTTCGTGGCTGTCGACGGGTTCCGGTTCCGGGACCTCCACCGGCTGCGGCAGGTCCTCTGGCAGGTCCTCGGGCAGTTCCTCTGGCAGCTCGTCGGGCAGGTCGCTCACTTCCGCGGCCGGCGCAGGAGTTGGCGTTGGCGCGGGCACATCCCTCGAGCACCCCGCGGTCATGCTCACCGCGAGAACGATGCCGATGAGCCTCACTTGTCGGCCCTCGTGCCGCGCATGACGTGGACCGGCCCCGAGTTGGTCGCGGCGACGAAGTCGCTCACGCCGTCACCATCGAGGTCCGCCACGGCGATCGCCATCACGGGTCGCGGCAGGTCCGCGAAGAACGGCGCCGTCGGGTCGACCGCGAACGCGAGGTCCCCGGCCGGTGAGCCACGCAGCATGAGCGCGAGCTCGCCGCGCAGCGGCCCGGTCTCGGGCTCCGGCGCATCCGAGTTCTGGCCCAGCACGAGGTCGAGCGCGCCGTCGCCGTCCGCGTCGAGCACGCCGATGGCGTTGACGATCGACCCCTGCGCGCGCCGCGGCAGCGGGCGCGGCACGAGCTTGCCGCCGTCGTTCTCGAACACCAGGTGACGCAGTTCGTTGCAGGACAGCTCGAGGCACCCGCTGAGCTTGTCGCCGTAGATGTCGCCGAGCGTCGCGCGCGCGAACTTGTCGTAGGTATCGAACTTCTGCCGCAGGTAGGGCATCGCGCCGCTGCTGCAGCTCAGGCCGCGCACCGGCAGCTCGGTGCTGCCCTTCGTCTTGGCCTCGACGACGTCGAACGAGCCGTTGCCGTCGAAGTCGCGCGCGTAGAGCCGCAGCGGGTGCTCGGGGTCGGCGTGATACTTGGAGTTGAGCCCGAGGTTGCCGGCGACGAGGTCCTGGTCGCCATCACCGTCGAGGTCGCCGGCCGCGACCGCGTTCCACTGCCCGCGGATGGCGTCGATCCCGAGCGCCACCGTTCGATCCGTGAACGTGCCTTCGGCGCCGCGGCCGAACACGCGCAGCGGCTGCCACTGCGCCGCGACGACGAGCTCGGCGACGCCGTCACCATTCAGATCGGTCCAGCACGCCGACGTCACCATGCCGGCCTCCGCGAGGCCCGGCGCGATCGTCGCCGTGGCGTCGACGAACTTGCCGTCGACGTTCTCGAGCAGCACGCTCGACTCGCTGTGCGGGAAGCGGCCGGGCACGACGCGCGTCCCGACGAAGAGATCGATGTCACCGTCGCCGTCGAAGTCGTGCGGGACGACACAGCTGCTGCTGCGCCGCAGGTCGGGCAACGCGGCCGGGTCGCGGTCGAACCGACCGTTCCCGACGTTGCGGTAGAGTCGGTCGCGATACGCCTCGTGGCCCGCGTCGTGCTCGATGCCGCCGCTCGCAACGTAGAGGTCGAGGTCGCCGTCCCCATCGGCGTCGAAGAACGCGGCGCCGAGATCCTCGCTGACGCTGTCGGCCGGCAGGGCCTGCTGCCGCGTATCGGGCACGAACGCGCCCTGCTCGCCGTCCCACCGACAGAGCTCGCCCGGCTGGCCGGTCGCGCCGCCACGCCAGAAGTCCGGCCGGCCGTCGCCGTCGTAATCGCCGATGGCGACCCCGGGTCCGAGACGGGACAGTCGATGCGGCAGCAGCGGTTGCTGCGCGTAGTCGTCGAAGTCGGCCTCCTCGTGACTGCCGCCGGAGCTGGTCATCGCGGTGAAGTGCATCCCGTCCCGGGACCGCGGGTCAGCCGGCCGCAGGCTCGACTCCGGCTCGCCATCCGCGCGCTCCTCGATGACGAGTCGCTGATCCGCGGCGAGATCCCGGAAGACCTGCACGTTGCCGCTCGGCCATCGCACCTCGAGCACATCGATCTTCGTCGCGGCCCCGAGCCCGAAGTGCTCGACGGCTTCGCCGGCGCTCATGTAGCCGCGCGTGCCCATCACGAGCCGCGTCTGCTCGACCTCACCAGACCGGATCGTGATGCGCGCGCCGATGCCGAAGCGGTTGCTCGTCACGCCCCGCAGCTCGACGAGCACCCGGTGCGTGCCCGCGGTGCGGTTCTCGAACAGGCTCATGGGATCGTTGAGGTTGTTCACGAGCACGTCGAGGTCGCCGTCGCGATCGAGGTCGCTGACGACGGCGCCCTGCCCGACCGATTCCTCGTCGAGCCCCCACTCGGTGCCGACATCCTCGAACTGCAACGGCCCCACGCCGCGACGCGCGACGTTCTTCTCCAGGACGCGCGGCAGCTCGCGATAGAGCTCGAGCGCGCGCTTCTTGGCGCCGTGCGCCCACAGCTGATCGAACTCGCGGCCGGCATCCGGATTGTCCGTGAAGATCGGGATGCCGTTGGTCGCGTGCATGTCGAGCCAGCCGTCCTCGTCGAAGTCGGCGAAGCGCACGCTCCACGTCCAGTCCGTGCTGCTGAGGCCCGCGATGCGCCCGTTCTCGGTGAACCCCACGCCGCGGTTCATGAACAGCACGTTGCGCATCTGCTGCAGCGGCTCGCCGTTCATCAGGAGCCACCGGTGCTGGTCCATGTTGCCCATGAGCATCTTGCCCATGTAGTGCGTCGTGCTCGACATGTCGGCGACGTAGAGATCCAGCCGGCCGTCGCGGTCGAAGTCGCCGAAGTCGCAACCCATCCCGAAGAACGCGACGCACGGCAGCCGGTCGGTCACGTTCTCGAACGTGCCGTCGCCCTGGTTCTCGTAGAGCACGTCGGGCGACTGCAGGTCGTTGCTGACGTAGAGGTCGAGGTCGCCGTCGTTGTCGAAGTCCCAGAACACCGCGCTGAGGCCGTTGGCCTGGTCGCGGATCCCGGCTTCGGCGGTCACGTCGACGAACACGCCGTCATCGTTGCGCAACAGGACGTCGCACTGCCCGGCCGGGTAGATGCGTTCGCCGATCGTGAAGAAGAAATCCTCGTAGCCCGCCGGCACCACGAGGCCGTCGCCGTCCTTGCCGAAGCGCGGATACGGCGGGAACAGCTCGCGCTTGCTCTTCTCGATCGCGCCCGGCAACCGCATCTCGGCGACGATCTCCTGCGGAATCTGCGTGCCGAGCAGGCGGTTGGTGACGAGGTAGAGGTCGAGGTCGCCGTCGTTGTCGTAGTCGGCGAACGCCGCGCCCTCGGTGGCGCGCACGACGCCGAGCCCGCGCGGCCCGCCGGCCTCGCGGAACGTGCCGTCGCCGCGGTTGAGGTAGAGCAGGTTGCGCGACTCGAGGTTGGCGACGTAGAGGTCGAGGTCGCCGTCGTTGTCGACATCGACGAACGCAGCCGCCGTGCCCCACGCATCGCCGCCATCGAGGCCGCCCGCGGCCGCGGTGACGTCCTCGAACCGGAGCGGCCCCGTCTGGCGGAACAGCTTGTTGGGGCCGTCGCGGCAGACGAGGTAGACGTCCGGTCGACCGTCGCCGTCGTAGTCGCCGACCGCCGCGCCCGAACCGGTGTAGACGTAGGCGTAGCGGTTGTTCGGCCGCAGCACGTTCGCGAACTCGAGTCCGGTCCGATCGGCGCCGAGCCGGCGAAAGCGCGGACCGTCGACGGCCGCGCGCGCCGGCAGCGGCGTGGCCACGAGGGCCGGCCCGGCCGGCCGCGCGGGGCCGCCGGCCGGCTCGTCGTCCGTGCAGCTCGTCGCACCGACAAGGGCGACGATCGAGATCGGAACCAGACCACGCATCCGAGCATCATGGCGACAAGCGCCGCGACTGCCCAGCGGCTACGAGCCGGCGAGGGTCCACAATCTCCCGCCCCACCGGCTGGCGTCGGCCGGCTCCACTTCCTACCGTGCGGGACGCATGGCGCCCGGAACCGACAATCAGGAGAAGAGCCTGCCGCCACCGTGGGATCGCATCTTCTCGCTCGCGACCCGCACGTTCGTCTGGGGCCTCCTGATCGCGGTCCTGTGGATCCTGTCGCCGTTCCTGCTGCTGATCTTCCTGACGTTCGTGTTCGCCTACATCCAGGCGCACGGCGTGGACGGCCTCGCGCATCGGATCCGGAGCCGACCGCTGCGGGTCGTGATCGTCGGCCTCGTGTTCCTCGGCACGCTGTTCGCGACCGGCTTCACGCTCGCGCCGCAGGTCATGAAGCAGGGGCAGACGTTCTGGCAGAACCGCGACACCTACATCGCGCAAGCCGACGCGGAGCTCAACAAGTTCCTGGCGCAGTGGCCGGCCATTCACGATTCGCTGCTGCAGCACCAGAATCAGCTGCGCGCGGCCAATCAGGGCTCGTTCGTGCCGAAGATCGATGAAGGGGGTGAGGGTGAGACCTCGACCGAGAACGGGGACGAAGCGGCCGGCAAGCCCGGCGAGCAGCAGCCTGCCGAGCCGGGCAACGCGCCGAAGGAGGACACGGGTGGGCAGCAGCGGGCCGACCGGGAGAGCGGCGCATCGCAAGACCCCGGCGGCAAGCCCGGCGACGGTGAACCCGCCGACCGGGAGAACGCGGCCGACGGAGAGAACCCGGCTGACGGGGAGAACGGCGCCGACGAGGACAAGCCCCGCGAACCGCTGACGTTCGTGGCGGACCTGTTCCAGACGCTCGGCAAATTCGTCACCGACAGTTCGCTGGCGATCGGCCAGTCCGTTCTGGGCTACGCGTCGGCGTTCCTGCTCGCCTTGTTGTTCTCGTTCCTGATCGTGCTCGACCTGCCGAAGATCCGGCGCGGTGTCACGGGCCTCGCGCGCACGCGCGTCGGCTTCATCTACGACGAGGTCGCCGACAACATCTCCGGCTTCGGCCGCGTGCTCGGCCGTGCGCTCGAGGCGCAGCTCCTGATCGCCGTCGTCAACACGATGCTCACCGCGATCGGCGTGTGGATGATGGGGCTGCCCAACATGCTCGTGCTGTCCGCGATCGTGTTCTTCTGCAGCTTCATCCCGGTTGCGGGCACGTTCATCAGTTCGACGCCGATCTGCCTCGTCGCGCTGCAGCAGGACGGTGTGACGGCGATGCTCCTCGCGATCCTGCTGATCGCGATCATCCACGCGATCGAGACCTACATCCTCAATCCGCAGATCTACGGCCACCACATGCACATGAACCCGGTGGTCGTGCTCATCGTGCTGACCGTCGGCGGCAAACTGTTCGGCGTCTGGGGCCTCCTCCTCGGCATCCCGATCGTCAACTACATCTGGCGCCACGCCATCCGCTTCCCCGAACAGAAACCCTCAGGAACGTGAACCGACGTTGGGTACGGTGCCCGGCACCGTACCCAACGTCGTTCACGTCGTGGTGAGGGGGTCGCGGTCGCTCTTGCTGATCTCGATGCGGACCTGAGGACCGAGGGCCTTCTTCAGGCGGCGGCGGAGGATGCGGAGGTAGCCACGTTCGGTGTTGCTGTGGCCCGCGAGCAGGACCGAGGTGCCGGCGGCGGTTGCCGCGAGCGCGTCATGGTGTGACATCTCACCGGTGACGATCGCGTCGACCGGTTCATCGCGCACGATGCTGCTGCCAGCGCCCGCCGCGACGGCGACACGGCGAATCGACTTCTGCCCGCGCGGGCGCGCGATCTGCAGGTGCTTGCGACCCAGGTGTTGCTTCACGCGACCGACGAGGCGCGCGAACGAGATCGCTTTCGGCAGTTCGACGACGCGGCCGAAGTCACCCTCGCCGCACGGCCAGCGGTCCTTCGCCGTATCACCGTCGAGCACGCCGTCCGCGAGCCAGTCGGCGATGCCGCCCGACACACCGTCGAGCGCGGTGTGCGGCGAGTAGACCGAGAAGCCCGCAGCGATCGCGTTGAGCACCGCGCGTTCCTTGCCGTCACCCTGCGTGAGCCGGCGCAGCGGCCGAAAGATCGCCGGGTGATAGGCGATGACGAGATCGGCGCGAGCGCGGCTCGCCTCGGCCACGACGTCGTCCGTGAGGTCGATCGTCAGCATCACCCGCTCCACGCGCTTGTTGAGTCCGCGCGGATCGACGAGCAGGCCGACGTTGTCCCACTCGGCCGCGAGCTCGAGCGGTGCGATCTCCCCCATCGCCGCGAGCACCCGCGCGAGCGGCGGCAGCGGCGCCCGCGCCGCGCCTCGCTTGCTCACCGCCATCAACTCGCCCCCGCGCTGATCACCGCAATGCGATCCGGATGCAGATGCCGCTCGGCGGCCTCCCGCACCTGCTCGACGGTCACCGATCGCACGAGGTCGGGGTAACGATGGATGAAGTCGAAGCCGAGCCCGAAGCGCTTCGCCCGCACCGCGTAGGACGCGAGGTTGCTGTTGCGTTCGAGGGCGAACACGAAGCTGCCGGTCAGGTATTGCTTCACGTCCTGCAGCTCCTGCTCGGTCGGCGGCTCGCGCCGGATGCGATCGATCTCCGCGAGGAAGCCGTCGATCGCGCGCTGGCGGTGCTCCGGCGACGTGCCGATGTAGGCCGTGAACGTGCCGGGCTGCAACCCCGCGCTCGGCGTGATACCCGCGCTCACCGCGTAGCACAGGCCCTGCTCGTCACGCAGCTTGCGCGCACACCGCGAGGTGAAGCCGGGGCCGGTCCCGAGGATGTGGTCCATCACCGACAGCACGTAGAAGTCCGGATCCGTGCGCTTCAGGCCGAGGTGCCCGAGAAAGACGTGCACCTGCTCGCGCGGCATCGCGACGTGCATGTTGAACGGCTCGGCCGGCAGCTCGACCGCGGGGTACTCCGGATGCTCGACCGGCCCGCCGCGAAAGTTCTTGAACGTCTTCTCCAGGCGATCGAGCGAGGCCTCGACCTCGTCCGGCGCCGAGATCGCGACGTAGCCGCCGTGCGGCTGGAACCAACTCTTGTGAAACGCCCGCAGATGCTTCGGCTGCAGCGCGGCAACGGTGTCGGGCGTGCCCTGCGACGGCCGCCCGTGCGGATGGTCACCGTAGACCTGCTTGCGAAAGCGTCGCGCCGCGACCGAGCGCGGGTCGTCGGCCTCCGCCGCCAGTTCGGTCAGCGTCTCGGCCTGCACGCGCTTGCACTCGCGACTCGGGAACGTCGGCCGCAGCACCATCTCGCGCAGCAACGCGAGCGCCGGCTTCTGCGCCGTCGCCGGCGCCATCACGACGCCGCCCGAGCTGCTGCCATCCAGGGACGCGCCGCATGCCTCCGCCGCCTTCGCGAATGCGAGATCGTCGTACTTCGCCGTGCCTTCGTCGAGGCAGGAACCGACGAGGCTCGCGAGCCCGCAGCGATCCTCGGGCTCGTCGGCCGCACGCACATCGAGCGATACCACGCTGGCGAACGTCTGCACTCGCTCGTTGCGCACCGCGAGGAGCGTCAGGCCGTTCTTCAGCTGCCGCTCCCCGATCTCGAGCTGGATGTCCGCCCTCATCGCCGCACCTTCTTCGCCGTCTTCCTGGACGACTTCTTCGCGGTCTTCTTGGCCGACTTCGAGGTCGGCTTCTTCGCCTTGGCCTTGGGCTTCGCCTTGGCTTTGGGCTTGGGCTTGGCCTTCGGCTTGGACGCTGCCGGCCGCTTGCGGCTCGGGGATCGGGCAGCGCGGCCGTTCTGCACCGGCGCCGGCGGACGCGCCGGCAAGGCCCAGACGACCGCCGCGTGATCGAAGTCGAGATACCGCGCCGCGACCTGCTTCAGCTCACGCGCCGTGAGCGATTCATAGGTCGGCAGCACGTCCTCGAGCGTGCGATACCCACCCGGCGTGCCGGCCTGGAACCGCGCGATCTTCATCGCCTGATCGAGCACCGACTCGTCCTGGAACAAGAACGACGCGGTGATCTGCGTCCGGATCCGCTGCAGGTCAGACTTCTTGACGCCGGCCTCAATCTGCTGCGCGACCTCTTCGCGGATCGCGCTCTCGACCTGCTGCGGATCGGCGCCCTGGCGCAGCTCGCCCATGATGAACAGACCGCCCGGATCCTGCCGCGTCTCGTTGATCACGCTGATGTCCGTGACGAGCTCGTCCTGCAGCACGAGGCGCTTGTAGAGCCGGCTGTTCTTGCTGTTGCCGAGATCGTGCGCGAGCAGGTCGAGCGCGTAGTCGTCGCGCTCGCCCATGCGACACGTCGGGAAGCCGATGCAGAAACGCGTCACCGAGTGCGGCGTCCGCAACATCCCGCGCCGCTCACCGGCCGGCGCCGGCTCCTTGAGCGGCGACGTCCGGTCCTGCGCGCGCGGCAGGCCGCCGAACAGCTCCTGGATCCGATCGATCGTGCGCTGCTCGTCGATCGCGCCGACGACCGTGAGGAACGCGCGGTTGGGCCCGTAGTTCCGGTCGTAGTAGTCGCGCATGCCCGCCGGCCCGAGCCGCTCCAGGTCCTCGCGGTACCCGATCACGGGGTGGTGATACGGATGCACCTGCCACAGCAGCCCCTCGCAGGCCTGGAACAACGGCCGCCACGGCTCGTCCTCGCCCATCGCGAGCTCTTCGAGCACGACGTTCTTCTCGCTCGCGAACTCTTGCGGGTCGAGCAGACAGCTGCGCATCCGGCTCGACTCGATCTCGAGCGCGGTCTCCCACCGATCCGACGCGAGCGTGAAGTAGTACGCCGTGCTGTCGTTGTCGGTGAACGCATTGTTGCTGCCGCCCATCTTGCTCGTGAGCAGGTCGATCTCGCCCTTCTTGAAGTGCTCGGTGCCCTTGAACATCATGTGTTCGAGGAAGTGCGAGACCCCGGTCTCGCCCGTGCGCTCGTCGCGCGCACCGACCGCATACCAGAGCACCGACGCGACCACGGGCAGCGGGCCGCGCTGCACGAGCAACGCGCGAAAGCCGTTGTCGAGTTCGACCTCCCGGACGTCCGGGAGCATCAACGCATCCGTCATGTTCATTCCTCGGCGGGCAGCTCGTCGCGGCGCGCCAGTTGTCGGAGTTCCTGGATCTCGTGCAGCTGAACGAATCGCCACTTGCCGACCCCGAGGCCGTGCAGCGTCAGCTCGCCGATCCGGATCCGCTTCAGGGTGACGACGGGGAAGCCGAGCTTGGCGAACACCCGTCGGATCTCACGATTCTTGCCCTCGCGCAGCGTGACCTTGAGGTAGGTCTTGTCGCGCGTCGCGCGTGCGACCCGCAGCTGCATCCCGGCGGTCGGGCCTTCGCTGAGCCACACGCCACCGCGCGCACGCTGCAGCTCTTCCTGGCTCACGCGCCCGCGCAGGATCACGTTGTAGAGCTTGGGAACGCCATAGCGCGGGTGCGTCATCTCCTGCGCGAACGGGCCGTCGTTCGTCAGTAGGATCGCGCCCTCGCTGTCGAGGTCGAGCCGCCCGACGGTGAAGAGCCGGCCGCGCACCGTCGGCATGAAGTCGATGACGCGCTTCTTCTGCTCCTGCCGTGAATTGGTGCACACGACGCCCTTCGGCTTGTTGAAGAGCACGTAGACCGCCTTCTCCTGGCGCACGGGCTTGCCGTCGTAGAGCACCTCGTCGCCCTGCGGGTCGACGCGGGTGCCGAGCTCGCGCACGATCTCGCCGTTGAGCTCGATACGGCCCGCTGCGATGAGCTCGTCCGCACCGCGCCGGCTCGCGATGCCGCACTGCGCGAGGAACTGGTTGAGCCGAACCTTGCCGTCGCTCGCCGTCTTCGCCGCCGCGGGTCCGGCGCTCGTGACGACGAGACCGGTCTGCCGCCGCGCGCTGCCCATGCGACGCGTCGTCGAACTGCGCTGCGCCGGCGACGGCTTCTTCGTCCAAGCCTTCTTGGCCGGACCCTTCTTGGTTGGACCCTTCTTCGTCGGACCCTTCTTGGCCGGACCCTTCGTGGCCGGACTCTTCTTGGCCGGACCCTTCGTGGTTGGGCCCTTCTTCGCGGGCCCTTTCTTCGTCGGGCGCGTCGAACCGACCTTGCCGCGCTTCTTGCGACCGGCCGGCGACTGATCTTCGTGGCGCCGACTCATCGTCGCGGACCGGGGAAATGGGGAAGCGTGGCCATCGGCAGGGCAAGGCGCATCGGAGCGCGATCCGGCAGTTCTACCGCGCGCAACCCACCGAAGCCATGACGCATGACACAGGAACGCGGCTCGTCCATGATGCGGCCGTGAACACGCCGAGCCGGTTTCCGCACCCGCTGGTCTTGATCTTCGCCATGGTCGTCCTGGCGCAGATCGCGACCTACCTCCTGCCGCAGGGCAAGTTCGAGAAGGAGCCGATGCCGAGCAAGGGCTCGGCCTACACCGAGGTCGCGGGCAAGGCGCCGCTGCGGGAGCGGCTGGCCGCGGCGCGCGCCGAACGCGAGTTGTCGATCGCGGACGTCGCGGGCATCTTCGCGGTGTCCGAGGACACGGTCGCACAATGGGAGGCGGGTCCGCGCACCGCAGGCGAGTCCTGGCGACCGGGGAGTCACATCGAAGCCGCCGTCGGGGCGCTGCTCCACGCCTGGATCGAGACCGAAACGACCCCGACGCCAGCACAGGTCCAGGCCTGGAAGAGCAGCATCGGCGGCAAGGCGCGCGTGCTGCCTGACTCGTACCACACGGTCGAGGGCGGCGAACACCTGCCGTGGCACGCCGCGCTCTCGCTGCTGCCGAAAGCGCTCAGTGACGAGGATACGTCGCTCATCATCTTCTTCGTTTTCATCGTCGGGGGTGTGATCGCGGTCCTGCGCGCCACCGGCGCGATCGATGCGCTCATCGGCCAGGCGATCCGCAACTTCGCGACCCGCCCGGTCGCGCTCATCGCGGTGATGACGCTGCTGTTCGCAATCGGCTCGTCGACGATCGGCATGGCCGAGGAGTACATGCCGTTCATTCCGCTGCTCGTGACATTGAGTCTCGCGCTGAAGATGGACGCGGTTGTCGCGCTCGGCATCGTCTACATCGGCGCTGGCGTCGGCTACGGGTGCGCGGCCCTCAACCCGTTCACCGTGCTGATCGCGCAGGACATCGCGGGAGTCGAACCGGCCTCCGGCTGGGAGTTCCGCGTCGTGTTCATGCTCGCGGCGGTCGTGCTCGGCGTGCTTCACATCACCCGCTACGCGCGACGGGTCCAGGCCGACCCGGAACGCAGCCTCGTGCGCGACGTCGACTACTCGGAGGGCTACGCGATCCCCGAGGACACGGCGCTGACGCCGCAACGACTCGTCGTCCTCGGCCTGTTCGTCGGCGCGATCGTGCTGATCGTTTACGGGGTCGCCGAGCAGGGCTGGTACTTCACCGAACTCATGGCCGTCTTCGTCGGCCTCGGCATCGCCGCCGCGGTCGTCGGCACGCTCAGCCCCAACCTCGTCGCCCGCAAGTTCTGCGAAGGTGCCGCGGAGATGACGACGACCGCGCTGCTCATCGGCGTCGCGCGCACGATCGAGGTCGTGCTCTCCGACGGCCAGGTCATCGACACGGTGATCCACGGCATCGCCGAGACCATTGACGGCGCCGGCGCGTTCGTCGCGTCGATCGGCATGCTGGGCGTGCAGTGCGTGACCAACTTCTTCATTCCCTCCGGGTCGGGGCAGGCCTACGTCACGATGCCGATCATGGCGCCGCTCGCCGAAGTCACGGGCGTCTCGCGCCAGACCGCGGTGCTCGCATACCAGACGGGCGACGGCTTCATGAACATGGTCGTCCCGACGAACGCGCTGCTCATGGGCATGCTCGCGCTCGGCCGCGTGCCCTATGGCCGCTGGATCCGCTTCATCCTGCCGCTCATGGTCCAGCTGCTGCTGCTGACGATCGGCGCGATGTGGCTCGCATCCGTGGTCGGCCTGTAGAGAACGGCGATACGACTTGGCGGTACCGAACCCGCTTCGAATCCGCCGCCCGTCGACGCGCCGTGGCGACTGCGGGACCGCGGGTTGCGGCACCGACAGCGTGGCGGATTTGAAGCGGGTTCGGCACCGCCATCTGCTTGTAGAGTCCCGGCGATGAAGTTGGCTCGCCTCGCTCGGCTCTCGGTACTCGCGGCCCTGTTCCTCGCCTGCTCGGCACTCGGCGCGTGCTCGGCGTTCGGCCCGCACCGGCCCGCGGCGTTCCAGGTCGAGCACGTCGTGCTCATGTGGCTGAAGCAGCCGGGCGACGAGGCGGCGCTCGCGCGCATCCGGGCCGCCGGCGACGAACTCGCGGCCGAGATCCCGGGAATCGTTTCGATGAGTGCCGGGCCGCCGCTGCCGAACGACAACGAGGTCGTCGACGACAGCTTCGACATCGCGTTCGTCATGCGCTTCCGCAACGCTCAGGCGCTCGCCGACTACATCGTGCACCCGGTGCATCAGCGCGCCGTGGACGAAGTGCTCTCCCCGGCGGCCGCGCGGATTCAGGTCTACGACGTCGTCGTGCGCTGAGACGAAGATACCGGGTTCGGTTCGTTCACGGCGATTTCGGGGAAACGCGGATACCCTGGCGCCGTTTCGGCAGGTATTCGCAGGATGCAGGTCTTCTCGATCGATGCGGGCGAGCTCGAACGCAGCGCGCGCCGCTCCGAACCCGAACCTGACGACGCCGCGGCGTCGCGCGGCCCCCTTTCCAAGGCCAGCGACGCCGACCCGATCGGGCGGCACGTCGACGCGATCTACCGCTTCGCGCGGACGCTCGGCGCGGACCGTGAGCTCGCGGCCGACCTCACGCAGGAGGCGTTCGTCGTCGCGTGGCGCAAGGGCAAGCACGACCTGCCGCCCGGCGCGCTCGCGACGTTCCTGCGCAAGTCGGTCCGCTTTCTCTGGCTGCAGACGCGGCGCAGTGATCGGCGCGCCGAAGCCGCGATCGCGGCACTGACCGAGCAACGCTGGGTCGAACGGACCGCACTGGCCGACGGCGGCCACGAACCGGATTCCGAAGACGCCCTGGTCGCCGCCGCCCGGCGCTGCGTCGCCAGGCTCGAGGGTCGGGCCGCGCGCGCCGTGCAGCTGAGTTACGGCGAAGGTCGCGGCCGCGCGGAGATCGCGACTACGCTCGGCCTCGCGCAGAACGGAGTGAAGACGCTGCTCGCCCGCACCCGCCGGTGGCTCGCCGCCTGCATTCGCCAGAGCCTCGGAGACGACTGAATGAACGACGCCCAATCGACTCTCGACACGGTCCGCACGCGCGAACTCGATGCCGCGCTCGAGGCTGCGTGCGGTCGCGGCACGCCGGCCGGGCTCGCGGCAACGATCCGCAGCGCGTGCGGCGCCGAAGCGCCGCGTCGCCGCCGTTCGGTTCTGCTGCCGGCCGCGGCCCTGCTGCTCGGCGCGACCGCGGTGTTCGGCGTCGCGTGGCTCGAGCATTCGGGTGCCACGACCCGGGCGGCACCCCCGGCTGGGCCCACGGGCGACACTGGCCAGGACCCGCAGGCGATCGCGATCACTACGGCCACGGTCCGCGCGCAGATCGAGGCGATCGAGGACCCGGGTCCGATGCCCGCCGAAGAACGCCTCATCGCGCTCGCGGCAGCAACCCACGAACGAGTCGTCGTCGACACCCGTTTCCCAGGTCTGGGACGGGAGTCGCGCGTCGACCTCGCGGACTGCGGTTTCGCGGAAGCCCTGGAACGGATCGCGCACGAATGCGGCGGCTCCATCCGGCAGTTCGGCCGGGTGTTCCTCGTCGACGATCACCCCGACGCGCGCCCGCCGTCGCCCGAGCGTGCCCGCATCACGCTCACGGCCAAGGGACTGACACTCACCGCCCTCGGCAAGAAGCTGCACGCGCAGACCGGCATCGATCTCGTCATGCCGGCGGCCCGTGACGCGCGCTTCGACATCGCGGTCGAGGACGTGCCGTGGCGCGCGCTGCTCGCCGCAGCGGCGAAAGCCGCGGGTCTCCGGCCGACCGGCTGCGGCGTCGTCGTCGCCCTGCGACCGGCTGGCGCGACCGCCGCCATGCCGCTGACGATGAACACCGAGACCGCAGCCCCGGCGGCGAACCTGCTCGACACCTGGGCGCTCATCGCAGGCCAGAACCTGATCGTCGCCCCGAACCTCGACGGCAAGTTCCTCGGCAGCCTGTGGCATCCCGCGCGTGCCGATCTGCTCGCCACGGCCGCCGCCGTGCTGCGCGCGGACGTCGAGTCGGTGGACGCGAACGTCCATCGCCTCATCGCGACGAAGGACCCCGGCACGACGACGTCGACGACTTCCGAAGGCATGCTGCCCGGCGATTTCCTCGCGTTCGTCGGCGAGCTCGACGCAACGATCGATGCATCGCGAGCCAAACCGCAGCCGGTCGCCGTCTTCGCGTCCCGGGCGCCGATCATCGACCTCGTCCGCGCCATCGCGACCGTCAACTTACAGAAACTGCAGCGCCACGACGCCGGCTACGTGATCCGGTAGCCGTATCCTGCGGGCGTGAAGTCGCTCCTTCCTCTGCTCGGCGCCGTGGCCCTGGCGACCGACCTCGTCGCCCAGGACACGCTGCGCGTCGCGTCGTTCAACATCCGCTACCACAACGAACGCGACGGCGAGAACCGCTGGGAGTTCCGCCGCCACCGCGTCGCCGGGCTGCTGCGGCTGCACCGGGTCGATGTGTTCGGCGTGCAGGAGGCGCTGTGGAGGCAGATCGTCGACCTGCACGCAGCACTGCCCGACTACGATTCGTTCGGCGAGGGGCGCGACGGCCGCGCCGGCGGCGAGCGCTCGACGATCTACTGGAACAAGAACGCGCTCGAACGCACGAATGGCGCGACGTTCTGGCTCTCGCCGACCCCCGACCGGCCGAGCCGTGCGTGGGGCGCATCGCTGCGTCGCATCTGCACGTGGTGCGAGTTCCGTTCGCTCGCGACGGGTTCGGTGTTCTTCGTGTTCAACACCCACTTCGACCACCGCTCGGCGCACGCGCGCGAGCAGAGCGCCGAGCTGCTCGTCGAGAAGATCCGGGAGATCGCGGGCGACGCGCCGACGGTGCTCATGGGTGACTTCAACTGCGACCGCTGGTCGACCCCGTATCGCACGATCGTCCGCGGCGGCGCCGAAGACGGCCAGGACCGCGCGCTCGCGCTGCGCGACGCGCGGTCATGGGCCGAGCACGACTACGGGCCGACGGGCACCTGGTCGGGCTGGGACCCCGCCCACGTCGGCGGCCAGATCGACTTCGTCTTCGTGAAGAACGGGATCCGCGTGCGGCAACACGCGGTCGTGCCACACGGCTGGCAGGGGCGCAACGCGTCCGACCATCTGCCCGTGCTCGCCGAGCTCGAGCTGTTTGCCGAAGACCCGGAGCCGGCCCGCAACCTGATGCAGGGCTGGCGCCTCGCGCCCGCCCCGCAGGGCGGCGGGGAGAAGCTGCAGTGGCACACGCCGGAGTTCGACGAGTTGGCCCCGGGCAACGCGCCGGAATGGCGGCCCGCGTCCGCCGGCGACGCCTGGGAGCGGCTCGGGTTCGCCGACCTCGACGGCGAGGTATGGCTGCGGCAGCGCGTGTTCGTGCCTGAATCATGGCGCGACCGCGACGTGCAGTTCACGACGGGCGGCGTCGCCGACTCGTGGACGCTGTGGCTCAACGGCACCGAGGTCCACACGGCCGGCAGCAGGACGCAGAGCGTCTGGGACCACCACATCGCGCTGCATCTCGCCAACTCGACGTTGCGATTCGGCGAGGACAACGTGCTCGCGTTGCGCGTGCACGACGTCGGCGGACTCGGCGGCCTGCTCGGGCCCGTCGCGCTGACGACGACCGGCGGCACGCCGACCGCCAGCGCCGATCAGTTCGAGCGGCGCGAGCTGCTGCCGAACACCGAGTTCGGCATCCCCGAGCAGGAACGTCAGGTCACCTACGAGCTCGCGGTCCCGCGCGATGCGCCCGAGCGCGCGTGGCTCGTGGTCGGCATCGGCCACGGCTACGACGACTCGGGCGATCGCGGCGTCCACTTCGAGCTCCGCGCAGCCGGCGATCCCGAGGGCGAACCCGTGCAGCGCGGGTTCGCCGGGTCCAAGGGCTTCGTCTGGTTCGAGCATCGCGTCACGCCCGGCTCGCGGTGGGATGTCACGGTGAAGGACGCCGACACCCACTTCGGCGGTCGGTTCGCCGGCAACGGCTGCAGCATTCGCGCCGACCTCAAGTTCGAGAGCGCCGACAAGTAGGCCCGGTCAGATCGGGTGGAGCGCATGCGCCGCGGTTCCCGCGCGGACCACCCGCCCCTGGCGCCGATACGCGGCTATCATGTTCGGCCCGCCATGCCCGCCAGCCACCTGTTCGTCCCCCTCGCACTCGCCGCTGCCCTCGCCGCGCAGGCCGCGGAAACCGAGTCGAACGCACCGCCCGCGACCTCGAAGGCCGGTCGGCCAGTCACCCCGAATCCCGCGCGCCGCACTCCGACCGCGCTCCGCCCGCCGGCGAGCGACTGGTTTCCGACTACGCTGAAGACGATCCGCGGCGACGAGGCCGGCGATCAGGTGAAGGGCGACTTCGCGTTCCGCAACCCGCGCGACCACGCCGTGCAGTGGCGCAAGGTCTCGGCGAGCTGCGCGTGCTCGCACATCGAGGTCAGGGTCGGCGAACGGCGGTACCGGCTGCGCCCGAAGCCGCTCGAGATCCACGAACTCGTGGCGACGGAAGACGGCAAGGTGGACCGCCGCCCCGTCGAGGAGATCTCGATCGCCGCGGGCGAGTCCGGCGTCCTCGAGATTCACGCCGACCTGCGCGGCAAGCCCGGCCGCAAGGTTCTGACCGTCGACGTGCACTCCACGGACGAGGACGAACACCAGTCGCGCCTGCGACTCGACGTGCAGCGCGACACGGCGATCGTCGTGTCGCCGGCGTCGATCCAGCTCGGCGTCATGGGTCGCGACGAGCAACGTGACTTCTCGTTCCTCGTGCGCTCCCCCTCCCGCCGCGACTTTCGGATCGATCTCGTCGGCCCGCCGCCGAAGGGCATGACGATCGAACCCGAGAGAACGCAGCAGAACGGTCGCACGGTCTGGCGCGTGCGCGGCACCTACGGCCCGATCGCGAAGGGGGCCGGCCACGGCGGCACGCTCAAGTTCGCCACCGACATCCCGGCCATGACGGGCTTCAGCGTCCGAATCGACGCGGACGTCCGCGACCTCGTCACGGTGTCGCCGGGATTCCTGTCCCTCGGCCGCATCAGCAAGAAGAACGGCAAGCGCACGGCGGTCGTGTTCCGCGCGACGGACGGCACGGACCTCGCGGTCGAAGCCCTGCAGGTCGTCGGCGCGACGGCCGCGGCGAAGCAGATCCAGACCAACGTGAAGAAGACTGCGCAGGGCGTGATCGTCGAGCTCATCGCCCCGCCCGGACTCCCGGGTGGCCTGTTGAAGGGCGAACTCCAGGTGTCGCTCAACCACCCGAAGATCACGAGCAAGACCGTCGTGTTCAACGGCTTCGTGCGGTAGGGGCTTCGTGCGTTAGGGGCTTCTTGCGGTAGCGGCGGCGTGCGGTAATCGGGCGGGCGCGACCGTCAGCTGCGCGACCGCGACGCGAGCACGATCGCGAGCAGCGCGACGATCGCGCCGACGCCCGCGAGGAGCAGGACGAACGACGGACCACCGGGCTCGCGCCCGTCCGCCGCGTCGGTGCCCGCGACCGGCGCGGTTGCCGCCGGGTCGCCGCCATCGCCGCCGATGCCGGTCGAGCCCGCGGCCCCGGCAGCGGCTGTCGAGACCATCGCGTCGCTCCCGCCGTCGGTCGGCGCGGGGGACTGCGCGCCGGCATCCGCCCCAGCGGTGGACTCGGCGACCGTTCGAGCGACCGTGACCTGGGCCGAAACCGGATCGAGAAACCGACCGATCAGCCCGCCCTTCTGCCCGTTCCACAGCTCGAACTGGATCGCCACCTCGAGTTCGTGGACGCCGATCGGCGCGGCCGCGTCGACGGTGAACGGCACGTCGAAGATCGCGAAGTCGTCGTAGCACGGCAGGCCTTTGAGGGCGGGCGCGCTGCCCGGAGACTCGGCCGGTCGGAACGTCGGCTGGCCCGTCACGAGCAGCGCGCCCTGACGGCCGGCGAACGTGAACTTCGCCGGCGGCGGCTCGGGCAGCACCGCATCCCCGGTCAGCGCCATGACTACCGTCATCGTGCCGGCGCCGCCCGGCGCGACGGCCGGCGGGTCCATGGCCGCCGTGAACGCCACGACTCCCGCATCGGCCGCGGGCAGCTTGGCCGCCGCGATGCCGGGATCGCGGCCCGGCCGACCCGGCAGCAACCGCGGCGGCTGCGGCACGTGACGCTCGTTCGAGCCCTTGAGCGGCCGCGGCGCGGGCCGATCGACCTTGGCCGGCGCCTGGTCGGACTTGCGGTCCTGGGCGACCGGCAGCGCCGCCAGCCCCAACGTGGTGCCAGCGACGACGATCCGGCGGACGAGCGGTAGGAACATCCGGGGATGATAGCCGATGCTCGCTCTCGAGAAAGTCAGGTCGCCATCTTCAACCGATTCGCGAATTGCACGGGCCGCGCGAATCGGCTTTGACCGACACCGCTCCGATCGGATATCCCTGGCGGCCGCTCGAAAGGGGACTCGCATCTCGCCATGAAAAACGGCCCGCGACCCACCCCTCGAATGCCCCGCAACCCTTTGGAGACCATGCAGAATTCATTGCCTCGCCTCGTGACGCTCGTCACGGCTGCCGCCTTGTCCTCCCTGGCCAGCGCTCAGGACGAATGCACGACGGCCACGCCCCTCGTCCTCGGCCCGAACGTCGGCTTCGACAGCACCGGATCCACGGTGTCCTCACCCGCGATCTCGTGCGGCTTCGTGGCCGCGACCGGCGGCGACGTCTGGTATTCGTTCACGACGCCGGCCGGCCCAGCCGGCACGCTGACGATCGACACGATCAACTCGACGTTCGACACGATCCTCGAACTCTGGGACAGCTGCGGTGGCAGCGTCATCGGCTGCAATGACGACATCGGCGGCGGCGTGCTGCAGTCCTCGGTCACGGTTCTCGTCGGTGGCGGCGTCACGGTCTACGCCCGCGTCGCCGGCTTCAGCACCGCGACCGGCATCCACGATGTGAACGTCGCTTACGATTCGCCCGACGAGTGCTCGGGTGCGACGGCGATCTTCGACGGACTCAACGGTCCGTTCGACAACTTCGGTGCGACCACGTCGGCGCCGCCTTCGACCTGCAGCTCGCTCAACAGCGACCTGTGGTTCGTCCACACGGCGAGCTGCGACGGCATGCTGACCGTGACGACGAGCTCGGCCGGCGCGGGCTCGCTGTCGGACACCGTCATGGAAGCGTGGGACGGCTGCGGCGGCACCGTGCTCGCGTGCGACGACGACGGCGGCCCGGGCCTGTTCTCGGAGGTCACGATCCCGGTGCTCGCCGGGACGGACTACATCTTCCGCGTCGGCGACTTCGGCGCCACGGTCGGGACCGGCCTGTTCAACGTGACGGTCGTCAACGCGCCGTCGGTCGGCAGCTTCAACGACGAGTGCGCGTGCGCGACCACGGTCGTGAACGGCCCGAACGTCGGCTTCGACAGCACCGGCTCGAGCGTCTCGAGCCCGAGCTGGGGCTGCGGCTTCGTGAGCGGCGGCGACGTCTGGTACAGCTACACGGCGACGGACTGCGGCGACCTCACGATCGATACGTTCAACTCGACGTTCGACACCGTGCTCGAAGTCTTCGAGGGCTCCTGCGGCAACCTCACGTCCGTTGGCTGCAACGATGACGCGGGCGGCGGGGTCCAGTCCGAGGTCGCGCTCACGGGCGTGATCGCCGGCACGACCTACCTGATCCGCGTCGGCGGCTTCAGCTCGGCTACCGGCATCCACGACGTCAACATCACGGCGACCCCGGTCGCGCTGGCCAACGACGACTGCGCCGGCGCGGTGTCGGTCGCGATCGGCGCCAACGGCCCGTTCGACACGCGCTGCGCGACGACCTCGGTCGAGCCGTGGCCGTGCGCCTCCGGTGGCAACGACGTCTGGTTCACGTTCACGGCGACGTGCGACGCGCCCCACACGTTCCGCACCTGCGGCGCGGACTTCGACACGGCGATCGAGATCCTCGACGGCTCGTGCGGCAGCCTGACCTCGCTCGCCTGCAACGACGACGCGAGCAGCGGCCCGTGCAGCGGCACCCGCCAGTCGTCGGCGACGGCGACGCTCGCGGACGGCACGACCTACTACGTGCGTGTCGGCGGCTTCAACGGCGCCGCGGGTCAGTTCGAGCTCGAGGTGCTCACCGGTGACGGCACCGGGTCGATCACGAGCACGGCGTCGAGCGCGTGCAACGTCGCGGGCTACGACCTCGACTTCACGGGCACGCCCGCCATCGGCAGCAGCGTCACGGCGACCGCGACCGGCGGCACCGGCATCCCGTTCATCGGCTTCGGTCTGCTCGGCCCGATCACCCTGCCGTTCCCGGCCTGCCCGTGCGTCGCGATCACGGACGGCAACTGGATCTTCGGCGACACGGTCACGCTGAACGTGCCGTGCGACACGGCGTTCGCCGGCCTGCCGATCAACATCCAGGCCGCCGACCTGCTCGGCAGCCCGGCCGCGTGCGCGATCTCGGGCATCGACTCGGCGTTCACGGACGTCTACACGGCGACGTTCAACTGATCGTCCCTCGAACGGCCAGCGCTGTCCGGCGCCGGCACGTTCCGCGCGGCGCCCGCGTCCGTTGACCAGCCCCGGCTGGCGATGGACGCGGGCGCTTGCCGTTGGCACTCGGCTACACTGCCGCGATGCCCGACACCCGCGCCGACTTCGAAGCCATGGTGGCGACCGTTCCCGACGTCCAGGTGAAGGGCGCCAAGTCGCGCTACTGCGCAATGAACGGCAACATGTTCGCGTTCGTCACGATGGCGGGGGCGATCGCGTTGCGGTTCGGAGACGAAGAACGGGACGCGTTCATGGAGCAGCATGGCACCGGCCCCGTGATCCAATACGGGGCGACGATGCGCGGCTACGTCGAGGTGCCGACGAAGCTGCAGCGCGACAAGAAGGCGCTGGCGCGCTACTTCAAGCGGAGCGTCGCCTACGCCGCGACGCTGCCGGCGAAGCCGACGACGAAGGCCGGCCAAGAAAAGGGCGCGCAGAAGGGCGCGCAAAGGACCGCGAAGAAGACCGCAAAGAAGTAGCGCAGCCGTGCGCCTCACTGCGGGTGAGCGCTTGGTGTTCGCCGGGCGGCGGCCGTGACGCTCGCGGTGTCAGCCGAGATACCGAATTCGGCAGGTCACCCGAGAAGGCGGGCGAGAGCCACCCAGATGCCCGAGCAAGCGATCCCGACGACCGGGATCACGATCGGGATGCCGCCGCGCGGCATCCGACGCGACGAGAGCGCAACCAAGCCGATGCTCGCCGCGCCGATGGCGACAGCCGTCCAGAGTCCGCCGCGCTCCGCCTCGGGCGTGTAGGTCAGCAACGAGAACGTCACGGCGAACACAGCCAGGAAGACGGCGACGTTGAACCCGGCAATCGCGAGCACCAGCCGCGGGCCGCCCCCCCCCTTCTCAGGCCTGCTCGCCAAGTTCGCGCGCCCTCTCCACCAATCGCCGGGCCTGCTTCAGCGCCGCCGCGTCCGTCTCGTCGCCGGCGGCCATCGCGGCGATCTCGCGTTCGATCTGACGGCCTTCGAGCTGCGTGACGACGGACCGCGTGCGTTCGCCGCCGGTGTCGGCGTCGACGTGCTTCTGCACGAGGAAGTGGTGCTGGGCCCACGCCGCGACGGGGGCGAGGTGGGTGACGATCACGACCTGGTGGTTCTTGCCGACCTCGTGCAGCATGCGGCCAACGGCGAGGCCGAGACGCCCGCCGATCTCCGAATCGATCTCGTCGAGCACGAGCAGCGGCACGCGGTCCTGATCCGCGAGCGTCTTCTTCACGGCGAGCACGATGCGCGCGAGTTCGCCGCCCGACGCCGTGTCGCGCATCGAGTGGAACGGCTCGCCCGGATTGATCCTCACCTCGATGTCGACGGGCACCGGACCGTGATCGGTCGCGTCGTCGAGCACCCGCGCCGGATCGAACTTCTCGAGCATCGCGATCCGCACCTCGGTGTGCGGCATGCCGAGCTCCTGCAGCTCGCTGCGAACGCGCGCACAGAACGACTTGCTCGCCTTGACGCGCGCCTTGATCAGCTTGGTGCCGAGCTTCTCGAGCGCCTTCGTCGCGTCCCGCAGCTCGACGGCGAGCGCCTCGGGATCGGCCATCTCGTCCTCGGCCGCCAGCAACTCCGCGGCCGCGGTCTCCGCGTTCTGCCGCAGCTCGGCCTCGGTGGGGCCGAAGCGCCGCAGCACGTCGTGGATGTCGTCGAGGCGACTCCGCACCTCGTGCAGGCGCTGCGGGTCGAGATCGAGCCGCGCGCGGCCGGACTGCAGGTCGCGGCACGCCTGCGCCGTGAGCTCTTCGATCTCGCCGAGGCGCGTGGCGACCTCCTCGAGGCGCGCGTCGACCGCAGCAGCCTGCTGCACGGCCCGGGCAGCCAGCGCGAACGCGTCGGTCGCGTTCTGCTCGCCGTCCTGCAGCGCATCGAGCGCGACGTCGAGCTGCTGTTGAACGGCGCCGAGATTCTCGAGCACCTGATGCTCCTGCTCGAGCCCCGTGAGTTCACCTTCGCCGAGGTCGAGCTCGCGGATCGTGTCCTGCTGGAAGCGCAAGAACTCGAGCCGCTGGCGCCGCTCACGATCGTCGGCCGTGCGCGAGTCGAGGCGCTCGCGCACCTGCCGGGCCACGCGCAGCGCCGCCGCGAACTCGCGCCGCAAGCCGGCCGTGCCGGCGAACGCGTCGAGCGTCTCGCACTGGATCTCGGGCCGCATGAGCGCGCGCGAATCCCCCTGGCCGTGGATCTCGAGCAGCACGTTGCCGAGTCGCCGCAACGCGGACAGCGTCGCGGGGCGCCCGCCGATGCGCACGCGCGTGCGACCCTGCCGATCGACGATCCGCGTCACGAGCAGCAGGTCGTCCTCGATCGCGCCGTCGCAGACCTCCGCGACGATGCGCGCGACGACGTGGCTGCGCTCGCCGTGCCCGAGTCGGAACTCGCCGTCGACCTGCAGTTCCTTCTGGCCGTGGCGCACGAGGTGGCCGGCGGCCTTCTCGCCACGCAGCAGCGCGAGCGCGGTGATCAGCAGCGATTTCCCGCCGCCCGTCTCACCGGAGACCACAGTGAGACCTTCGGCGAAGCGAATCTCGGCCGCGTCGATCAGAGCCAGATTGCGGATGTGGAGGGTGTGGAGCATGCGCCGATCGCAAGGATGCCTCGGTACGTGGACCCAAACCAGCCGATCCGGCAGCCGAATCCGAACCGTCGGCGAGAACGCCCGTTCGGCCGCTCCCGCTTGTCGGCCGGTTCCCCCGTCGCGCCGCGGCTTCGGTATGCTTCTGCGGCCTGCGCCTCCTCCGCTTCCGATGCAACACGCTCCCCACCGCGTCGCGGTCGCAGCTCTCGCGCTGCTGATCGCCGCCCCGTCCCTCTCCGCCCAGGTCGCTCCCGACCGCAGCGTCCACCACACCCTGCGCCACGACTCCGGCTACGTCGCGAACACCAACGCGTCGATCACGGCGCGCGGCATCCCGGCCGTCGTCTGGTCCACGGTCGTGACCGTGCCCGGCGCGGCGTCGATCCGCCTCGAGTACGAGAGCATCCTGCTGTCCGGCGCGCGCGACCGCGGCGCGGACGGCTCGTTCCTCAAGATCACATCGCTGCGTGACGGCTACTTCCAGACGCAGCACCTCGTGCACGTCGAGCAGTTCCGGCAGACGTCGGCCTACTTCAACGGCAACTCCGTGCTCGTCGAGATCTGGGCCCAGCCCGGGACCGGCAGCAACCGCCTGATCATCGACGGGGCGGAGATCGAACCGGACGTCGGCGAGGACTCGATCTGCGGCAACACCGACGACCGCGTTCTGAGCTCGGATCCGCGCGCGGCACGCAACCGGCCGACGGGCTGCACGTCCTGGCTCATCGACGACTGCCAGCACTGCTTCCTGACGGCCGGCCACTGCGCCGGCAGCGCGTCGAACATCCAGATCGTGCAGTTCAACGTGCCGCTGTCGAGCGGCAGCGGCAGCTCGAACAACCCGCCGCCGCAGGACCAGTACGCGGTCGATCCCGCGTCGCTCCAGACCAACGGCGGCCAGGGCGTCGGCGACGACTGGGCCTACTTCGGCGTGTTCGCGAACTCGACGACGAACCTGACGCCGTTCCAGGCCAACGGTGGCCAGACCTACGTGCTCAACCAGCCGTCGACCAGCTTCTCGACGATCCGCATCACGGGCTACGGCACGGTCTCGTCGCCGGTCTCACCCACCTGGAACGTCGTGCAGAAGACGCACGCGGGGCCGCTCGCATCGTTCTCCGGGACGACCGTGCGCTACGTCACGGACACGACCGGCGGCAACTCGGGCTCGCCCGTGATCGTCGACGGCACCAACCTCGCGATCGGCATCCACACCCACGGCGGCTGCAACTCGTCGGGCGGCTCCAACGCGAGCACCGGCCTCAACCATCCGGCGCTACAGGCGGCGCTCGCCAACCCGCAGGGCATCTGCGACTGCCCGTCGATCGAGTTCACGTTCCCGAACGGGCGCCCGAACGTGGTCGCGCCGGACGGCTCGACGACGCTGCGCTTCGACGTCGGCGGCCCCGTCCCGGCGCAGGCCGGCTCGGTGCGCTTCCACGTGTCGACGGGCGGCCCGTTCCAGGTGCTCACGCCGACCGCGCTCGGCGGCGGCCAGTACGAAGCCACGTTCCCGACTTCGGCGTGCCTGACGACGGTCGAGTACTACGTCTCGGCGCAGGACGCGGGCAACACGACCTACACCGACCCGCGGCAGGCGCCCGGCACGGTGCACTCGGCGATCTCGGCGGAGAACACCGCCACGCTGCGCAACTACAACTTCAACACGACGCCGGCCGGCTGGACCGTGATCAACTCGAACCTGCAGACCGGCGCATGGACGCGCGGCACGCCGATCGATTCGCGCGGCCCGAGCACCGACTTCGACGGCAGCGGCCAGTGCTGGGTGACCGGCAACAGCAACAACGAGGACGTCGACGGCGGCCCGACCGTGCTGCGGACGGAGACGTTCGACCTGAGCACCACGAACGACCCGATCGTGAACCACGCGCTGTGGTTCGAGACCACCGGTTCGGACGTGATGACGGTCGAGATCTCGGAGAACGGCGGCGGCAACTGGACCGTGGTCGAGACTCTGAACTCGGACCAGGACTGGGCGATGCACCAGTTCCGGGTGCTCGACTACGTGACCAACCTGAGCCAGGTCGTGATCCGTTACTCGATCGCCGATCAGCCGAACAACTCGGTCACCGAGGGCGCGGTCGACGCGTTCCGCATCGACGACTTCCTCTGCACCGCCGCGACCTGGACGACGTACGGCGCGGGCTGCACGGGCAGCAACGGCATCCCGCAGCAGAGCCTCGTGAGCCTGCCGGCACTCGGCACCACGTTCCAGCTCGACGCCGACAACCTCGGCGGCGGCGCGGCGTTCATGGTGATCGGCCTCGCGCAGGACTTCCAGCTGCTGAGCCCGTTCGGCTTCGCCGCCAACTGCCTCCTGATCGCGCAGGCCGACGCCGTCGAGTTCCTCCCGCAAGCGGGCGGCTCGTCCACGTGGAGCATGTCGATCCCCAACAACGGCGCGTTCACCGGCCTGCACATCTTCACCCAGGTCGTCGAGTTCGGCAGCATCAACGCGGTCTCCGGCGGCGGCGACGCCGAGATCCGCTAACGCGCTGGCGGTACCGAACCCGTTACGAATCCGCCATCGGCGCCGCGTGGCAACGCGTGGTGTCGATGGCGGTGCTGTGTACCGGGAGGTGGCGGAATCGAAACGGGTTCGGTAGCGCCATCACGGTACTGGCATCAGTAGAGCATCAGGTAGACGATGACGCCGGTGATGGAGACGTAGAGCCAGATCGGCGCCGTGACCTTCGCCCACTTCTTGTGGCGTTCTCGGCGATCCTTCAGGCCGAGCCACACGGTGACGAGGATCAGCGGGACCTGCACCGCGGCGAGCACGATGTGCGAGATCAGCAGCGGGAAGTAGACGACGCCGTACTCGCCCTCGTACTTCACCGCCTCCGCGTTGAAGTGGTAGATCAGGTAGCAGACGAGGAACGCGGCCGACGCGCCGACGGCCGCGAGCATCAGCTTCTTGTGCAGCTCGATCCTGCCCGCCTTCACGGCGATCAGGCCCGCGACGATGAGCACGAGCGCGAGGCCGTTCAGCGCGGCGTCGACGTGCGCGAGGATCCGGAAGTCGAAGTTGGCGAGCATGTGGGTCGGGCCTACGCGGCGTTGCGGACGCTCCGGCGGGTCACGATCCACGTGCCGAGCGCGAACATGAGAACGGCGAACACCACGGTCCCCGCGAGGCAGACGGTGAGCGAAGGCAGGCCCGCGACCTCACCCTGCGCGACGTGGCGCAGCGCGCCGACACCGTAGGTCATCGGGTTGACGAACCGCACCCAGCTCATCGCCACGTGGGCCTGCTCCATCGGGAAGAACGCGCCCGACAGCAGCAGCATCGGCATGAACACGACCATCATGATGCCGTGGTAACCGGCCGTGCTGTCCATGACCCAGGCGAGCGCGAACCCCATGCCGGTCACGGCGATGGCGAGCAGCGCGAGGATTCCGAGCAGCGGCACGACGGTCGCCACGCTCAGCGAAACGCCCGCGAGCGGCGCGAGTGCCAGGAAGACGACCGCGAGACCCAGCCCCAGCGTCGCGCCGCCGAGGATCTTGCCGAGCGCGATCGCCGAGCGCGGCACGGGCGCGACGAGCACGCCCTGCAGGAAGCCCTCTTTGCGGTCCTCGATCACGGTGACCGTCGAGAAGATCGCGGTGAACAGCGTGATCATCGCGAGCGTGCCGACGAAGAAGTACTGGCCGTAGTCGACGCCCCCCGGCTTGAAGGAACCGTGCAGCGCGCCGCTGAACAGCGCCCAGAAGATCACGGGCTGCAGCAGCGAACCCGAGAGCCGCGAACGATCGCGCAGGAAGCGCACGATCTCGCGGTGCCACAGCGCAAGCGTTGCGCGCATCATCGCCGTCGCCTCCCGCGCTTCTTCTTCGGCTCTTCCGACTCGGTCACGACGAACCGCTTGCCGGTCTTGTGCAGGAACACGTCGTGCAACGACGGGTGCGACAGCTGCAGCCGCTGGATCGAATCGCCGAACTGCTGCATGACGTCGGGCACGAGCTTGTGGACCTCGCCGCTTTCGATGCGCAGCACGTTGTCCACGATCGTGACATCACCGTCCGCGCGCCCGGCCATCGCGTCGCGCACCGCGATGAGCTCGCTGCCCTCGATCTCGAGCACCTGCCCGCCGACCTCGCGCACGAGCTCCTGCGGCGAGCCCGCCGCGATGATGCGGCCTTCGTCGAGCAGCGTCAGGTGATCGGCCTCGGCCGCTTCGTCCATGAGGTGCGTCGTGAACAGCACCGTCAGGCCATCCTGCTGCCGCAACACGCTCCACATCTCGCCGCGCGCGACGGGGTCGAGCCCGGTGCTCGCTTCGTCGAGCAGCACGAGTTCGGGCCGCCCGAGCAGGCACTTGCCGATCTCGACGCGGCGCCGCAGGCCGCCGGACAGTTCGCCCACGCGGTCCTTCGTGCGATCCGTGAGGTTCGTCGCCGCGAGCGCCTCGTCGATGCGGGAGCCGAGCTCGCTGCCGTGCAGGCCGAGCAGCGCGCCGGCGTAGCGCAGGTTCTCGCGGACGGTCAGCTTCTGGTCGACGGCCGGCGACTGGAAGACGACCCCGATGCGCTCGCGGATCGCGGCCGCCGAACTGCGCAGATCGAGCCCGAGCACCGCGATCTCGCCGGTCTGCGGCGCAACGAGGGTCGACAGCAGCCGGAAGAGCGTCGACTTGCCCGAGCCGTTGGGCCCGAGGAAGCCGTAGGCCTTGCCCCGTTCGACCGTGAAGTCGACGCCCTGCAGCGCCTCGCGGTCACCGTAGCGGAACGACACGCCGGTGGCCCGGATCGCCGGCTCGGCAGCGGTCGCGGCAGCGCTCACAGACGATCCCACACCATCGCGATGAAGAGCAGCGGCAGATAGATGATCGACATGATGAACGTCATGCGCATCGCCACGGCCTTGCGCGTCAGCGCCGCGTGCGCCGTCGGCACGAAGAAGAGGATATCGAGGAAGATCGCGATCAACGCATAGCGTTCGCCCGCGATCCCCGTGAAGAACGGGATGAGGCTCGCGATGCCCAGACCACCGACGTAGATCAGCATCGTGATCCCGGTGCGCACGCCCGTCTTGTCGACGACCGGCAGCATCTGCATCCCGGCCCGCGCGTAGTCGTCGCGATAGCGCCACGCGATCGCGAGGAAGTGCGGGATCTGCCAGCAGAACAGGATCATGAACAGGACGAGCTGCGGCATCGCGAGCTTGCCCACGATCGCCGCGTGCCCCACGACGGGCGGAAGCGCGCCCGGGATCGCGCCGACGAGCGTGTTGAGCGGCGTGCGCACCTTCATCGGCGTGTAGATCACGACGTAGCTCACGACGATCGCGGCGCAGAGCCCGGCCGCCACCCAGTTGAGCGTGCCGAGCTGGCGCGAGCCGTCCGGCATGAGCGGCGCGGCC
This sequence comes from Planctomycetota bacterium, assembly GCA_965228735.1. Taxonomy (GTDB): domain Bacteria; phylum Planctomycetota; class UBA1135; order UBA1135; family UBA2386; genus JAGQRA01. Next base: position 4,944,942 of record OZ245838.1, on the reverse strand, counting down.
CCGAACAGCACGAGCCCGACGCCGAGCAGCGACGCGACGATGCCGAAGATCAGCACCTCGCGCGGCGACAACCGGCCCGTCGGGAGCGGCCGGCCCTCGGTGCGCTTCATCAGCGGGTCGAGATCGCGCTCGAGGAACATGTTGAGCGCCGCCGCGCCGGCCGCCGCGCAGAACGTGCCGAGCGTCGTCATCACGAGCAGATCGATCGGCGGGTGCCTGGTGCGCGCCGGCCACGCCATGTAGATGCCGGCGACGACGGCGAACACCGCGAGCGCCGAGAGCCGCGGCTTGGACAGCTCCCAGTAGGCCCCGAGCTTGCCGGCTCGGCTGATGGCTGCCGCAGTCATGACGGCAGCCGCCTCACGCGGGCCGCCGGCTGCCGCGGAACACGTGGGCGCAGAGCGTCGTCGCGAACACGGTGAGCAGCGCGCCGAGCAGCACGTGCGCGGTGATCAGCGACGCGGTGCCGAGATTGGCCACGTTCTCGGGGGTCTTGCCGGCGCTGTTGCGCACGAGCAGCGCGATGAAGCCGAGCACGATCTGCAGGATCAGCAGCGACGCGAGCCAGCGCGCGATGCCGGGCAGTCCCGGCACCTTCTCGAGCTTGGCCGCGGCGTAGCCGGTCGCGATCACGACGACGAGGAACACCACGAGCGCGTTGCCCGCGTGGGTCCAGAGCGCGTGCGCGCTGTTGGCGTGACGGGCGATGCCGCCAATCAGGGTCTGCAGGATCAGCATGACGACCGCGACCGTCGCGATGGTGCGACCCGTGCCGGGCGGCACGCTCGTCACGGGCTCGGTCCGGCGATAGCGATCCGACAGCTGGTAGGCCAGCCACGCGAAGGTTGCCAGGATGATCTGCGCCAGCGCGCCGTGCGTCACCGACGACCAGACCGGCAGGTTGTTGAGGACACCCGTCCCGCCGATCACGCCCTGCACGGCGATCAGCGTGCCGCCGAGCCACGCGGTGAGCCGCGCCCCCGCGGAGCCGCGCCGGCCGACCTGCAGCCAGATCGCGAGCGCGAGCGCGAAGAGGCCGGCCATGCCGGCGACGACCCGATGGAAGTGCTCGAGGAAGCCGGGCACGGTCGTGTAGGACCGTTCCGGCATGAACTCGCCGTCGGACAGCGGCCAGTCGGCGAACGCCATGCCCGAGCCCGTGCTCGTCGTCATCGCCCCCATGAGGATCACGGGGATGATGAAGATCACGACCCCCAGGGCCAGCCGGAACGGACCCCGGTCCGAAGCGGGCTCAGCGGCGGGGATAGCGGCGGTCGTGCTCATCGGGACCTGGCAGAATGCCGGGATCGGGCCCGATTTTCACGTTCAGCGCGCGCGCCAGTAGACGTCGCTGAGGATTCGCCAGGCGCCGTCGTCCTGCTGCTGCCAGGTCAGCACGAACTCCACCGCGCTCGTCTGGCTGCGGCCGTCGCGATCCCGGGTCAGGACCGACCGGCCACGTTGGACCACGATGCCACCGTTGCCCTCCGCCGAGTGCACGTCGAGCTGCCAGCGCTTCGCCTGCCCGAGGCGGGCCCAGTAGGCGTCGATCGCCTCGCGCCCGGTCACGCGGTAGCCGCCGGGCCCGGCGAGCCAGCCGTGATCCGCGTAGACGGCCGCGACGTCGGCGTGGCGGCCCTCCTCGAGCGCCTTGCTCATGCCCTGGAGCAGACTCGCCACCTCGCGGTGCGCCGCCGCATCCATCGCCGAGGCGAGGATCGTCCCCGTCCGGTCCGGGATCAACCGCACCGCCCGCAGGTTGCAGAGCCCCGCACCCTTCACATTCTTGCAGGTGAGCTGCAGCCGGCCCAAGCCGCGGTGCTCGGTGTAGCCGCCGATGACCGCCCGCCGGTAGTTCTGCCAGCCGCCCGTGTGGGTCTCGAACTCGTAGGAAGCCTTGTCACGGCCGAGCTGCCAGTCGAGGGTGCCGCCCTCGGCGCCGGGCGCGACCGCGTACTCGATCTCGATCAGCATCGGCGCGAGCTCCGTGTCGATCGCAACGTTCGGCCACGCGACGCCTTCCCCGGGCTCGTTCCAGGAACCGACGTTCTGCAGCGTCGCGCTCAGCTTGCGGTCGACGCGCTTCTCGAGCTTGATCGTGTCCCCGTTCAGTTCGGCGAGCGTCACGGGCAGCGTGATCACGCCATCGCCATCGGGCCGGAAGCGTTCGTCCTCGACCGGTGCGCCGTCGAGCTCGACGGCGATCACCGTCGCGTGCTCACGTTCCTCGGCCGTGAACAAATCGATGACGAGCCCGCGGCCGCCCTGCTGCCGCGCCGGCACCGGGTCGCCGCCGAGCACGCGGGCGCTCACCGGCTCGTTGGTCAGCGGCACGACGAGCTGCCCGCTCCGCGGCCAGTCGTAGACGTGCAGATACACCGTCTTGCCCTTCTGCGTCGCGCGCCCCCACGGCGTCTGACGGAACGGGCTCTTCATCGTGCCGTGGATCGCCTCGCCATTGACCTGCAGCCAATCGCCGATCGCGAACAGCCGGTCGACCATGATCAGCGGGATCGTGCCGTCCGCCTTCGGCCCGATGTCGAGCAGCAGGTTGCCGCCGCGACTGACCATGTCGATCAGCGTGCGCACCGCCGCCGTGCGCGACAGGTAGACGTCGTAGTCCTCGATGCGGTTGTAGGCGAACGAGTGGCCGATGCCGCGGCACTCCTCGAACGGCCGCGTTCCGGAGTAGCTGTCGCCGCCGCCACCGCCGTCGCCGTACTCCGTCGTGTAGAAGTCGCCAACGCGCCCGCGCAGCCCCTTGCCCCAGCGATCGTTCACGACGAACTCGTCCTGGTTCGGGGCGTTGCGGTAGAGCCAGTCGAGCAGCTCGCGCGCGCGCCACGTCGAGTCCGGATGGTTCCACTCGCCGTCGGGCCAGAAGATCGCGGGCTCGTAGCGCCGGATGAGGTCCTGCACCTGCGGGAACATCACGCGCTCGACGTATTCGGGCACGGACCGATCGAAGACCGGGTTGTGCCACTCCATGAACGAGTAGTAGAGGCCGAACTTCAGGCCGCGCTCGCGCACCGCGGCAGCGAGGTCCCCGAGCAGGTCGCGCTTCGGCCCCGTCTCCTGCGCGTTCCAGGGATAGCCGCGGACCTCGCTCGCGACCGCGCTCGGCCACAGGCAGAAGCCGTCGTGATGCTTGCTCGTGATGACGATGTAGCGCGCGCCCGCGCGTTCGAAGATCCGGGCCCACTCCGCGGGATCGAACAGCTCCGCGCGGAACTGCTCGGCGAACTGCCGGTACTCGAAGTCCGCGCCGTAGACCCGCTCGTGGAACTGCTTCACGAGGCCGCCGTGCGAGTTGGTGTCGAGCCAGCGCTGATACCACTCGCTGTAGGTGCTCGTGTCGCAGATCGACGGCACGGAGTAGGCACCCCAGTGGATGAAGATGCCGAACTTGGCATCCTCGAACCACGCGGGCGGGGTGCGTTGCGCGAGCTCGGTCCAGCTCGGCGCGGACGTCGAGTCCTGCGCGGCCGCGCGATCGGCGAGGAGCCCGGTGCTCAGAGCGCAGAGCAGCGCGAGCAGCGGGTAGGCGAGGCAGCGGCGGTCGGGCGTCATGCGCCCATTGAACCGCCGCGCGCTAGCCGACGCATCCCCGGAGAATCCGGGATCGGTCTGCCGGCAGCTACATGCCGGCGCTTTCGCCGGCGCCCGCGTCGAACGCCTCCCACATCGGGCGCTCGTGGTCCTTGAGGACGCGGGAGTCGACGGTGCGATCGATCGCCTCTTCCGGCGACTCCTGCGCGATCGCGAGCAGTCGGTTGATCTGGCGGTTGCGGCCGTCGGTCATGTCCTTGGCCGTCTGCAGGTAGCCGAGGGCCGACTGCGCCTCGCCGATGCGGAGCAGGCAGGTGCCGAGGCCCTGGAAGGCCGCGATCTGCGCGTTCGCCGGCACGTCGTCGCCCGGGACCACCGAGAACTCGGAGATCGCGCGCTGCCACAGGCGCTGCTGCATCAGCTTCTCGCCGCGGTAGAGGTGCGTGAGCACGGTCGTGTCGAGCTTGCTGTCGAGCTTCTCGAACGCGAGCACCTCGATCCACGGCATGTCCTGGAACGTCGCGCGCACGACGCCGTGAATCTGGATGCGATCGTAGGTCTCCAGCTGGTAGAGCTCTTCGAGCTGATCGCTGAACTTGCTCAGGAACAGCATGCCGAACAGGTCTTCGTAGCTGTTCTCCTGCCAGATCGCCTGCTCGTCGGCCCAGCCGTAGAAGTTGGCGAAGTCCGACGGCGTGAACTTCGTGAAGAACGGGTTGCTGATGCGTCCGAGCGACGCGTACTGGACCGTGAACTTGACGTTCACGTTCTTGTAGGCGTGCGGTTCGGCGCGGACCTGATCGAGCGTCGTGCTGACCGGCGCACCGAACTCACGGTCCTGGGCCGGAAGAGCGGCGACGCCGAGCAGAACAGTAGCGAGCGTTGCGGTTCTCATGATCTTGACTCGTTTGTGTGGCTGTCGGGGTGCAAAGGGGCGGCCTTCAATCCGTGATCCGCTCCATCAATCTGCGTAGTGCCTGATCCATCAATTCGTCCGGAACGTCTTCGTCGGAGTGCGCGAGCGCGCGGAGACGCTTGATGCGCTCCGCCTTCGTGAGGTCGCTGCCAATCAGCTCTTCCACGATCTGCTCGATCGACTCGGACTTGCGTTTCGTCACGTTGTCGGACCCGGGTGCGTCGCGGCGCCCGATGACGCCGCAGTGCGAGCTATCGGCCAGCGGACCGTGGCCGCTTGACCCGCCCTCCGCGAGACGCCCCGGTCCGATACCGGCGGGCTGCGACTCGAGCCCCGGCAAACCCACTGGCCGGCCCGACCCGATCGGGAATGCACGGTCCGAAGGGGCCGTCCCCGCGCGCCTCAAGGGGCACCCGAGCGAGCGCCGAACCGTTGCAGAACACGACGCTCACGAGAGCCAACTGCCGATGATCCACACAGAACGCAAGACGCGCCCGGGGACTTGCCGAATTGCTCGACTGTCAGCCTCGTTCGCGGCCAGCATCGGCCTGATGGGGCCGACGCTGACGAGCGCGGCGAACGCCCAGGACGTGATCCTCAGCGAGATCCGCGCCGATTCCACGGCCACCTGGGTCGAGATCCACAATCGTTCTGCCGCGCCGCAGGACCTGTCCGACTGGAGCCTCTACCTCGAGACCAAGACGGTCGGCATGCCGCAGAACTACTGGTGGCCGTTCCCCGGCGGAACGACGCTCGCGCCGGACGAGTACGTGCGCGTGTTCTGGTATCAGGACGAACCGCTGAATCCGCCACCTGGCAGCCTCTACACGGGCACGGCGCCCCACGGCTACCTGTTCAGCCTCGGCGGCGAAGCGCTGCGCCCGTGGAGCGGCGCGCTCGCGCTCATCGATTCGCAGACCGGCGCGCACATGGGCACGGCGTCACACATCACGGACTGGGTCAGCTGGGGCGAGACCGGCTTCATCCGCGAGCACCTCGCGATCCAGAACGGGGTCTGGGAACTCGGGTCGACCGGGCCGCAGATTCCGCCGAACCATTCGTTCGCTCGCAACACGGCTGCCGTCGGCACGCTCGCCCGCCGCCTCGACGAGTGGTTCCTCGACGCGTCACCGACGCCGATGGCGTCCAACATCGCGGGCCTCGAGGTCGAGTCCTACGGCCCCGCTTGCACGGTGCCGGGTCATCACCTCGTCGGCACGCCGACGCTGCGCACGACGTCGCTGCCGTTGCTCGGCAACGCCGACTTCGGCTACGTGCTCGAGAACACGACCGGCTTCTTCGGCGAGAACATGGTGCTGTTCTACAGCGCCGGCGCCCGTCCGGCCGCGCAGCCGAACGTCGTGCCGGCGTTCCCCAGCGCCAGCTGCGAACACTCGCTCGACGCGACGCGCATCCTCGCGGTGCTCACGAAGAAGACCGACGTGATGCAGACCGTCGTGCCGCTGCCGCTGAACACGTGCAGCCCGGCCGTCGCCGGACTCGAGATCCACACGCAGGCGATCGTGTTCGACTGGCTGCCGAACGCCTACCCGCCGTTCCAGGGCGTGAGCAACGCGGTACGGGTCGTGATCGGCTACTGATCGCGTGCCGTCGGCCGACCTACTCGGCCGACTTCGCGCGCTCCTTGGCCTTCTTCTTCGCGACGCGCGCGGGTGCTTCCCCGGCGCGGTAGAGGAACGCGATCGCGGTCGTGCCCCACTCCCGCAGGTCGACCTCGAGGTCGTCGTCGAAGTCGTCCTCGTCGAGGACCCCGGCTTCGAAGTGGAACACCAGGACGCCGCCGTCGGCCGTCCGCTCGAGCAGCCGGCGCGCGCGCGCCATCGACTTCACCGGATCCTCGGCCACCATCGCGTAGGGCGGATCGAGGAAGATCACGTCCGGCGCGACCTCGGCATCGCTCGCCGAGTCCGGGTCCGCGTCCGCGCGACTCGCACCGAACTCCGCCCGATGCATGACCGGCGGGTCCCAGGCATCCGTGCGCATCACGACCGCGCGATCCACGGCGTCATCGCCGAGATCCGCCAGGTTCTGCCGCAGGACGTCGATGGCCCGACCGTTCTTCTCGCAGAACAGGGCCCGCTCGGCGCCGCGGCTCAGGGCCTCGATCCCGGTCGCGCCGCTGCCGGCGAACAGGTCCCAGACCAGCGCGCCGTCGATCTTCTCGGCGATAATGTTGAACAGGGACTCACGCACCTGCCCCAACAGGGGTCTGGTACCGAGGCCACGAACGGATTTCAGGGCCCGCCCGCCGTATTCACCGCCGATGATCTTGAGACTCATGCTGAATTCCGCCCGGGGTGAGTTCACTGGTCGCCCCGGCTGCGACGGGTTCATGCTCGCCGGCCGGTCCTTCCGAAGCAACTTTCGCAACCGATCGCCGGCCGACGTCTAGACCAACTCCGACGCCTCCTGTCACGTCGTAATCCCAGAAACCGCCTCCGCAACGACCCTTGGCAGCCGACCCGAGCATGCTGGCCCTGCGCATCCTGGACCAGGATTTCGCGCTCGAACCCGGGCGGGACTACCTGCTCGGGGCCGGCTCGGACTGCGACTTCCGCTGCGACGGGCCGAACGTGGCCCTGCACCACGCGCGGCTCGTCGTGCGGTCGGACGGCGCCGAGCTCATCGATCTCGGCAGCCCGATCGGCACGTACCGGAACGGCGCCCGGATCACCTGCAGTCGCGTCGAACCCGGCGACTCGATCCAGTTCGCCGAGGGCGCGGCCGTGGTCGTCCGGGACAGCGGCGAAGCGGCGATCGTGCCGATCCCGGCGCTCGCGCAGCAGGCCGAACTGCGGCGCCTGCTCGCGATCGCGCCGCCGTTGCCCACGGACGCGCTCCCTGGCCCCGTCGCGCCGGCGGCCGCCACCGACCCCGGCACGATTCCCCCTCCGCCCCCCCAGCCCGGGCCCGGGCCCGGCGGGCGTCGGTTCGAGGAGCAGTCGTTCACCGACACCATGGCCGAGGAGCTGCGGCGCGCGCCATGGCTCGGGCTGTCGTCCCTCGTGCACGGGATCCTGTTCCTGCTGCTCTACCTGTTGTTCCCGACACCGGAGGTCGGCGGCGACGACATCGCGACGGTCAGCTTCGATCTCGCGGGCAGCCGCGTCGCACTGGGCGAGGACACCGAACTGCCGCCGCTCGAGGTCCAACCCGAGGACGCGGTCGACGAGCCGATCCTCGAGCTCGACGGTGAGACCGAGCCGCAGCCGGTCATCGAGCCGACGCCGACCGTGCCCGACCGGCTCGGTCAGATGCAGAGCAACCCGCGGATCACGAAACGGTCGCCGTCGAGCGAGTCGCGGGCGCTCCGAACGACGAGCAAGGACGGTGGCGTCGACGGCATCGGCTCGGCCGGCTTCCGCAAGACGGTCAAGGAGCTGCGCGAGACGGGCCTCGAGATCGTCTTCGTATTCGACAGCACGGGTTCGATGGGCGCGACGATCCGCGACACGAAGAGCACGATCGCGGAGATGCTGCACGTGTTGCGGTCGCTCGTGCCCGACGCCCGCATCGGCCTCGTGACCTACCGCGACCGCGGCGTCGACGAGGACTACACGGTACGCGACATCCCGCTCGGCCTCGACTTCTGGCAGGCGTCCAACTTCGTGCAGGGCGTGCGCGCCGAGGGCGGCGGCGACCGGCCCGAAGCGGTGCGCGACGGGCTGCGCACCGCGTTCCAGCAACACTGGCGCCACAAGAGCAAACGGGTCGTCGTGCTCGCCGGCGATGCGCCCGCGCACCAGTCCGAATGGCGCCGATTGATGCGCGAGGTCAGGGCGTTCACCAACCGCGGCAACTCCTACGTGCACACCCTCGTGACGACGCCGCACGACGCCGGCAAGGACACGCTCGATCAGTTCAAGAAGATCGCGCGCGCCGGCCGCGGCCACTGCGTCACGCTCGCCGACCACGAGCAGGTGCTGAAGCGGGTGCTCGACTTCGCGTTCGGCAGCCAGTTCGACGGCGACCTCGAACGGGTCCGCCGCACCCTCGCGAACAACGCCGACCGGACCGACACGAGCGCGCTCGCACTGAGCCGACGCGGCGGCAGCGACCTGGAGGTCGCGCTGCGGCGACAGCCCGTCGACCCGGCCCTGCTGAACGCGCTCGTCCGGCTGCCGCGACGCCGGGTCACCGAGCAACTGATCCGCAGCCTCGCGCACCAGCGCACCCCGCCGCACACCCGGCAGGCGATCGCGTGGGTGCTGTATCGGACCTTCGACCTGCCCGTGCCACCGATCGATCCCGTCACGGCCGAGCCGCCGAACGGCAGGGTCATCACCGAATTGCGCCGTCGCGCCGCGCGGCTGCCGGGCTGAACCGCGGCCGGGCCGAACCGCGACATTCGACGGACATCCGGCGAGTGGTCCGCGGGCCCGGCCTTGCTATGGTGTGGGGCGAACTCGCCGATGACGCTCTTCGATTCCCGCCGCCGCCCGCTGCAGAACCTGCGGCTGTCCGTCACGGACCGCTGCAACCTCCGGTGCAGCTACTGCATGCCCGAGGAGAACTACACGTGGCTCGACAAGTCGCGGATCCTCACGTTCGAGGAGATCGCGCAGCTCGTCGACGTGTTCACGGCGCTCGGCGTCGACCGCGTGCGCATCACGGGCGGCGAGCCGCTGCTGCGGCAGGACCTGCCGGATCTCGTTGCCCTGCTCGCGGACAAACCGGCGCTGCGCGACCTCGCGATGACGACGAACGGCGTGCTGCTGCCGCGGCACGCGCAGGCGCTGCGCGACGCCGGCCTGCGGCGCGTCACCGTGAGTCTCGACTCGCTCGACCCCGCGACGTTCCGGCTGCTGGCCAACCGTGATGATCTCGACCGGGCGCTCGCCGGCATCGCCGCCGCGCGCGAGGTCGGCTTCGAATCGATCAAGATCGACACCGTCGTGATCGCCGGCGTCAACGACGGCGAACTGCCGGCGCTCGTCGAGTTCGCGCGCGACCAGGGGGCCGAGATCCGTTTCATCGAGTACATGGACGTGGGCGGCGCGACGCAGTGGCGGCCCGAGCGGGTCGTCGGTCGAACGGCGATGCTCGCGACGTTGACGAAGCACTTCGGCGATGGCGTGCGCCCGATCGCGCGAACCGACAGTGCGCCGGCCGAACGCTTCGAGCTCGCGGACGGCACGACGTTCGGCATCATCAGCTCGATGACGCAGCCGTTCTGCAGCAGCTGCGACCGCGCCCGCCTCACCGCGGACGGCATGTGGTTCACGTGCCTCTACGCGACGACCGGTCACGACCTGCGCACGCTGCTGCGCCAGCACGGACCCGACCGCGCGGCCGCGCTCGTCAAACGGGTCTGGAGCGAACGCGCCGACGCCGGTGCGGAAGAACGCCTCGCCGCGCCGAACCGCGGCCCCCTCGCCGATGCGGACCGCTTGAAGCGCGACCCGCATCTCGAGATGCACACCCGCGGCGGGTAAGTCCGGCCTCCGAAACGAGTCCCAGCCCGCCCGGGGCGCAGCGAAGCGGGCCAGGCCCCGCGGCCACTACTTGCCGTATGCAACGAGCAGGTTGCCGGCGCCAACCAGCCGAGTTCGGAGGCCAATCGTCGCGCGCAGGAACTCGCGATCGACTTTCGTCTTGTTCCGCTTACTGCGTAGCTCGCGAACACGCGCGGCCAACGCCGACCGATCGTCGTCCGGCAATGCGTTGAACCTGCGCGCCTTCTCGGAGTCGTCGAAGTACAGCATGTCACCGACGTAGTTCTTCGCCTCGCGAACGCGCGGGTAGGCGTCGTGCGTTACGACGATGCAGACGTTCACGGCCTCGCCGTTCCGCATCGTCCCGGTCGTGAGCACCTCGGCGCCGGGCAACGTGAGCGGCGCCGGCTCGCTCTGCGCCAGCACGACGTAGCTGCCATTGGCGACGGCCTCGATCGCGCAGTCGGCGAGTGCCGACTCGTAGTGCATCTCCGCCTCGCGCAGCAGATCGCCCGAATCCGTCGCCTCGACATCGCGCTCGGCGAACTGGCGCCGACGTAGCTCGCGATACCGTTCGCAAGAAGACATGAGCGCCGCGACCTCCGACTCAGCGAGCGGACCCAGGTGCGCGACGTCGACCAGCACCGGCGCGGAGCGCACGTCCGTCGACTCGTCGCTCTCCGAGCGGGGCATCGTCGCGACGATCCGCACGAGGCCCGGGCCCGATTCAGCAAGCGCGGTCCTCGGCTGCGTTGTCGCCAACGAGATCACGGGGGGTGAGTTCACGGGCGGCGAACTCTCGGGTGGCGGAGTTCGGCCCGTGGCGGTCACCACGAGGGTGACCACCAACGCACCGGCGACCGCGAGAATCACGATCTTGGGAGTGTTCATTTCGTGCTGCACTTCTTGCAGGTGAGCTCGGGCGCGTACTTCGCCGTGGGAGGTCCATTCGGCGGCGTGCTCGTGGGGGGATTCCCGGTGGTGCCCTGGACGCACGCCCCGCCGCACCAGAGCTTGAACCAATCGGCGCTCTGGTCCTTGTGATCGCCGTTCGCGTCGCAGGTCGCCTCGAGGTCCCAGACCTGCTCCAGATCGGTCCCGTTCGGCACTTCCTGACAAGGCTGCGCCGTCGTGCCGATCGTCGGCCCGATCACGGCCACGGATCCGCAGCAACCGGATGGCCAGAGCACCGTGGCCTTGACCGTGGCACGACACTTGCTCCCTTCCTTGGTCGCGCACTGACCGTTCGCGACATCGCACGGAGCGTTCGTCGCCGGCACCGGGCTCGTGATGAAGAGCGAGCCGTTGGTGGCTCCTTCTCCAGAACACTCGATCACGGTGTCCGAACCGGTCATTGCTTTCGTAGACGCCACGCAGTGGCACTCGAGCAACGGCTCGACGTTCTCAGGGTCCTGGAGTTGGACGTAGACGACCGGGCTGGGGGTGCTCACCGGCACACTCGACGAATCGGCGACGAATGCGAGCGATCCGGTCAGGGCACAGGCCGAAAGACTCAGGATGGCATTCATGTCAGTTCCTTGTTGGCAAAGGGTTGCGGCGGCAGGCCGGAAGTCGACCCACCCGCCTCTGATCAAGGTGCCGCCACGTTGATCCGGTAACGTGGTTTCGCTCGATTCCGGGTTCGCTCCTGCCAGCCCTTTGAACCGCAACGCCCATCCGGTTTTCTTCGCGGACCCGGTGACGCGCCGCGCGATGCGGACAAGGATGGGCGTATGGACCCATCCGCCGAGCTCTTCGCGCGCTTCCGGGCCCGCGGTGACCTGGACGCGTTGGGCACGGTGTTCGACACCCTCGCGCCGCGGCTCCTGCCGGTCGCGTTGCACCTGTGTGGCGATCCCGGCGACGCCGAGGACGCGGTCCAGCAGACGTTCCTGATCGCGATCGAGCGCGCCGACACGTTCGATGCCGACCAGCGACTCGAGCCGTGGCTCGCCGGCATCCTGACCAACGTCGCGCGCAACGTGCGGCGACAAGCGCGGCGCCGGCCAACGACCGAGCTGCCCAATCTCGCCACGGACGGCGTCGGACCGCTCGACGAGGCGACGCGCCGCGACCTCGTCGCGCATCTGCGCACGCACGTCGACGAACTGCCGGCCGAGCAGCGGCAGGCGCTGCTCATGCAGTTGCAACACGGCCTCGCGCCTGCCGAGATCGCCGAAGCGCTCGGGGTGCCGGCGGGGACCGTGCGAATGCGGCTCCACCGCGGCCTGCGCGCGCTGCGCCGCCTGCTGCCCGCGAGCCTGGCCGGCGTGATCGCCGCGAACCTGCAGGCCTCTGGCCTCGGGGTCGTTCGCGCGGCGGTGATGCAGGCAGGAAGAGAACACGCCGCCGCTGCGGCCTTGGCCGGCACGACCGCTGCCGCCGTCGCGACCGTCTCGAGCAACGTGGGAGCGTATCTCGCCATGAAGAAGGGAATCGTCTGGGCCGCCGTCGTCCTGTGCTGCTTCGTCGCGTGGCAGGCGCTCTCGCCGCCAGTTCCGCCGCAACCGGCGGCCGGCATGAGCGACGAACGCGCGACCGCCGCGGTTGGATCGTCGATCGGTCAGACCATCGAGCCGACGAACGACGATGACGTGACCGAGCTCACGGGCGATCGCACGGCGGCGAACGGGGCGCTGCGGATCCGAACGATCACTGCGACCGCCGAAGGCCGCGAGCTGCCGTTGCCCGGCACGTTCGTCGTCGTCTGGCGCGGCGAGGCCCAGTTCGAGCCGATCGACGCGGGAACCCGAAGGTTGCGCACCGATCGCAACGGTGAGCTGGCGCTGGCAGGGCTCGCGCCGGGCACCTGGAACGCGTGCGTGCCGGCCACGGCTGTCGACCGCCGTACCGTCACGGTGCCGGCCGGCGAAGAGGCGATCCTCGAGTTCCGCAAACCCGTGCGCAAGCTGCTGCGCGGAGTCGTCGTCGATCACAGTGGCAACCCCGTTCCGGGCGCCGACATCCGGCTCCAGCGGAGCAGCGGCCTGGGTCGGTTCATGATCCCGGAGCCGAACGAACTGACCAGTCGGCGCGCCGGTGTCAGTGGTGACGACGGCCGCTTCGAGATCGCAACGGTCGACTTCAGAGAGCAGATCGTCTCGGCGAACCGCAGTGGCTACGGCGAATCGCGCGGGCGCTACGTGAACAACGCGCGGAACGAGCTTCGACTCGTCCTCGTGCCCGGTGAGGCCAAGATCACCGGGGTCGTCCGCGGCGCCGCGGGAACGCCGATCGCCGACGCTCTCGTCACCGTGCAGACCGGCGAACGCGACAGCCGGCGCATGGCGGACGGCACGCTCCTCGCCGGCCGCGTGCGGCGACTCGTTCGCACGGACATGGCCGGCCGCTATCGCTTCGATGGGCTCGCGCCGGGACAACAGAACCTCACGGCATGGGCACCACCACTGTGCTCGGCGTTCACCAAACTCGAACTATCGGCCGGCCAGACCAGGGCGGTCGACTTCGAGTTGAAGGACGGCGTCGTCGTCGTCGGCACCGTGCGCCACAACGACGGGTCGCCGATTCGGGCCGGTGTCGAGTCGCGGCCCGACCTCGAAACGAACGGCCACTTCAGCCAGTGCGGGGTGCGCCCCGATGGGACGTTCTTCCTCGGCTACCAGCCACGCCGACCGTTCGTGGTCGTGGTCAGCACCGGCGGCGCCGACGTCGCGTCGCGTGAGATCGACGAGGCGGAGTCCGGCGTCGTGCACTGTGACTTCGTGCTGGATCCGGATCGGTTCGTTCGGGGACGGGTCGTGGGCCCGACGGGCGAGCCGCTCGCAGGCTGGCGCGTCACTGCCGAAGCCGACGACGCGGAGCAGACCACGACGATCACGCCCACGAACGGGACGTTCGCGCTGCCCGTCGCGCCGAACGCGGTGATCACGATCTCCACCCGGCCCGATGACGGGCGCGTCGCAGCAGCCAGCCAGGCCAACGTTCGCGCCGGCGCGACGGTCGAGCTGCAGGTCCTCGAGCGCGACATGCCGCGAGCCTCGATTCGCGGTCGCCTGCTCACGGCCGACGGGCTGCCCGTCGCCGGTCGACGGATGCTGCTCCGGCGCGGCCGCGGCGGCTCGCGCCGCACGGACACGGCAGCCGACGGGAGTTTCGCGTTCACCGACCTCGTTGCGGCGACCTGGACGCTCCAGCACCTGGCCGGCGGCAACCGCGCGCAGCTCGGCGAGCCGATCGATCTGACGCTCACGCCACAGCACGACTGCGGTGACATCGTGTTGCCCGCCACGGGCACGCTCGTCCCGGAGCTGCTCGATGCGGCCGGACGACCGTGGACCGCCGAGCCGGTCGGGATCCTGCTGAAAGACCAGGACGGCAACTCGGTGCCGACCGTGCACTCGTTCGCGAGCGGTGGGCTGACCGTGAAGGCCCCACCCGGCACCTACGAACTCGCGGTGAACGCGACCGACGTGATCGCAGCGCCGCAGCAGGTCACGCTGGAGGCGAACCGCGAGACGCGGGTGCGCCTCGAGCTGAAGATCGGCCGCACGCGCAAGATCACGTTCAACGGTGACGGCAAGGAACGCCCCGACGCGACCACCCCGCTCCGCGTCACGATCCGAGCCGTCGACGACTCGATCGTGCTGCAGCAGGACGTCACGCGGCTCTACCCGGACCTGCGCGGCTTCCGCTACTGGTACGTGCGCGACGTGTTCGCCTTCGGCCGCTACCAGGTCGAGGCGCACACCGAGGACGGCCTGCGCTACCACGGCTGGATCGAGATCGGCGAGGACGTCGAGGCGCCGACGACGATCGACGTGCCGCAGGTCGAGTCGAAGTGAGAAGAGAGCGGGCCGACATCCCTTCAGCGCGGCTCACAGCCGCCGCGCCAGGCGGCGAAGCCAGCTGACGTTCTCGAGCAGGGCCTGCAGGTCCGCCGGGGGAAGATGCGCCGCGTTCACGACAACCAGATGCCTGGAGCGGCGTGGATTCCGAAGAGCCGGGTCATAGTCCTTGATCCTGCGTCCTGTTGCTCGTGAGCGGCATCGCGGTCGTGAACCCGCGACCCGGCGGGGCGCTGACCGTGCCTGTCGCGGTCGCCGCGGAAGACACACGCTCGCCGGTCCGACGGCATCGCCCCGCGTTCGCGCTGGTGGCCTATCGACGAACAAGCGTCGCTTGACTGCACGCAGCCGAGCCGGTCTCCTCGCGGGCGCCCGCCGATGAACAACACCAGAGAGAACGCCTCGACGGTGCGCGGCGACGTCTTCGGCGGCATCACCGCCGGCATCGTCGCGCTCCCGCTCGCGCTCGCGTTCGGGGTGCAGTCCGGGATGGGCGCGCAGTACGGTCTCTACGGCGCCATCTTCATCGGCTTCTTCGCGGCGGTCCTCGGCGGCACGCCGGTCCAGATCAGCGGACCGACCGGGCCGATGACCGTCGTCACGGTGATCGCGGTCAAGGAACTCGCCGAGGCGACGGGCGGCCTCGAAGCCGCGATGCCGGCGCTGGTCGCGACGTTCGTGCTCGCGGGGCTGATCCAGATCGGCATGGGGCTCGCCGGCATCGGCTCGCTGATCAAGTTCATCCCCTATCCGGTGGTGTCCGGCTTCATGAGCGGCATTGGGGTGATCATCATCCTGCTGCAGCTGTTCCCGGGCGTCGGCATGCCCAACCCCGAAGGCGGCACGGTCGGTGTGCTGCGCGGGTTCGGGGGGCTGCCGGCCGGCGCGAACGTCGCCGCGCTGGCGCTCACGCTGGCGACGATCGCCATCATCTACACGGTCCCCCGGCTGACGAAGGCCGTCCCGAGCGCGCTGGTCGCGCTGCTCGCGCTCACCGTCGTGAGCGCGGTGAGCGGCATTGACGTGCCGGTCATCGGTGACATCCCGCGCGGGTTCCCGGAGCTGCGCGCGACCGGCCTGTTCGACGTCGACCCCGAACTGCTGCCGGTCATCGCCCGCTACGCGGCGACGCTGGCCGCGCTCGGCGCGATCGACTCGTTGCTCACGTCGGTCGTGGCGGACAACCTGACGAAGTCGCAGCACGACGGCCGCCGTGAGCTGATCGGGCAGGGCATCGGCAACTCGATCTCGGGCATGTTCGCGGCGCTGCCGGGCGCGGGCGCCACGATGCGTACGATCGTCAACGTCAACGCAGGCGGCAAGACTCGGCTGTCCGGCGCGATCCACTCGCTGCTGCTGCTCGCCGTGCTGCTCGGCGCCGGCGCCTACGCGGCCTTCATCCCGAAGCCCGTGCTCGCCGGCATCCTGATCACCGTCGGCATCGGCATCCTCGACTACCACGGCATGCTGCACGTCAACAAGGTGCCGCGCTCGGACGCGGCCGTGATGCTGGTCGTGCTGCTCATCACGGTGTTCTCGAGCCTGCTCGTCGCCGTCGGCGTCGGCATGGTCATCGCCTGCGTGCTGTTCATGAAGCGGATGAGCGAAATCGTCGAGCAGGGGGTCGAAGTCGGGTCGATGCGGACGTACCAGGACGATCACAGGTGGCCGGACGAGCAACTGCCGGCGGAGATCGCGGACCTGGTCATCGTGAAGCGGCTGACCGGACCGCTGTTCTTCGGCTTCGCGTCCAAGCTCCAGGACGGCTTCGCGCAGCTGCCTGACGCGCGCTTCTTGATCCTGCGCATGAAGCGGGTGCCCTTCGTCGACCAGAGCGGGCTCTACGCGCTCCAAGAGGCAATCCGTCTACTGCAGAGCCGCGGGTTCACGGTCTTGATCACCGGCCTGCAGAGCCAGCCGCTCGGCCTGATGCGCCGCGTCGGCGCGATCCCGAACACGATCCCCGAGGCCGACGTCGTGGCGGACTTCGGGCGCGCCGTCAACATCGTGCGTGAGCGCTTCCGGGCGCAGGCGGCGACTCCGTAGACCGCGCGAAGGGCGAGCGCGTTGTCGCGCAGGTCCAGTTCCCCGAAACGCTCCGTGAGCTCCCGGAGTTCGCGGAAGCAGGCCTCAGCTGCGCGCCGGTCGGCGCCACCGTCGGCATCGCCTCGCTTCCTGCCCTCGATGAGCATCGATTGATGGGCCATGCCCCGCTGCGCCAACGCGTTCATCGTGACGATCGGGTCGCCGATCGCGCGGGCGTCCGCTTCGATCTCGCGGTCCTTCGCGATGACCGCCGAGAACCGGTGCGCGCGCATCTGCGAGGCGAGCCGAGCGACATCCCCGAGTCGCTTCTCCGCCGTCCGGGATTCCTCGCGCCCCCACGCCAGGCCCTTCGCGGCAAACTCGTCGAACGCGTCGTGCTCGAACACCCTCCCTGCGGCCTCGGCCCATGCGTTGACTCGCGCCGCGATCGCAGCCTAGGCGCCTGGCCACCGCCGTGTTCATCGGTTCGTTTCGGACCTCGCGCTGCTCCTCTCGGGAACAGGTTCACGCAACCGCGTCCATCGGCGCCGGCTGCGTGAGCCTCCATCCTGCCCCTACTTGACGAAGGGCACGGTCAAGCGCGTGGTCGAGTTCAGCAGCGTGCCGCTCACGTCCGTGTGGACGTCCTGGAAGTGCAACTCGAAGTTGCCCAGCCACTCGGGCAGCGACAGCTTCCATTCGGCGGTCGGTCCGATGCCGATCGGCAGCACGCCGAGGTAGGAAGGACCGCTGGCGGGGACATACTGCGTGCAGCCGGCGTTCGCCGGGTAGAACGGCGGGCCCTGCGGCAGCGTGGTCGTTCCGCCCGGACCGATCGTCACGACGACGAAGTGCAGCGCGTTCGCGTGGCCACCGGTGACGCGGACATGCCCGAACTCGCTGCCGATCTGCTGGTTCTGGTTCGAGTTGCTGATCGTGGTGCCGTTGGCGTCGCGCAGCACCCAACTGAGCTGTGCCGTGCTGCAACTCGGTGGGCTGTACGAGGGCGGCACTTCCGCCGGATACTCCATCCGCGCCGACTCGAGATCGCCGTTCTGCTGACCGAAGGCCATGAGAAACTCGTTCTGGTCGTCGTTGAACGCGATTCCGGACCGCGGCAGGGCCGTGCCCGAAACGGGAAAGATTCGCTCGGCTCCGAGCGAGGCACCGGAGTAGCCGCAACGCTCGACGAAGATCCGCCCGGAGCCGCCCGGCGCACCCCACATCGTGCACCAGACCGAATCGTTGTCCGTATCGTACGCGAGATCGTAGGAGCGCAACGTGCGGCTGGACTGATTCAGCGAGGCTTCGTTGGCCGTCTGCTTCGTGATGAATCCACCGACGGGATAATCGAAGCGCTCGCGCATGATCTGGTTCGAGCGGTAGCCGGTGACCTTCGTCAGAGTCCCCTGCTCGTCGACCCGACCGTAGAGCACCGTGTAGCGGCCGCGCTGACCCTCGACCTGCACGTCGAGGCGATGAGCGCCCGAGTTGATCGACGGGATCCACGTCCGGCTGTCGAACGTGCCATCGGCGAAGACCCGGCGACAGACGGCATCCCAGTCGTCGCCGTTGATGTTGAGGTTGTACTGCTGGTAGCCGATGACCCAGTCGGCCGGGGTCGTGCCGTCCGCACCAGCCGAAACCTTGGTCACGGACGGTTTGTCGTAGTCGCTCGAAGCAGAGCTTCCGACGTCGATCGGCTGACCCAGGGCTACGCCCGTCGCCGAGCCCGTCAGAATCACTGCGCGAACGCTGCTGGTGTCCGTGTTGACCAGGGCGGCGCCGCCGGCGTCGACCTGGTATACGACGATGCCCTCGACGCCGCTCGCAGCTGCGCCGCTCTGGTTGTAGGCCTCGATACCGCCGCAATCGACGTTCCAGTTGTGGTTGCCGCCAGTGGCGATGCCCTGCACAGAAGTCGAGAGGGTCGGTGCGATGGCGTCCTGATTCCAGACGCGCACTCCGGACGACGTGCTGAACTTGCGACCGATGCAGACGACGAAGCGGTTGACGGCGGCAGTGCCGATGTGGGCCGTTGTCGTCTCGTCCGTAGACCACGAGCTCGTGATGTCCGTGAAGACGAGCGTTCCGAGCGCGGACAGGTCATCCGGTGCGTTCCACGCGTAGCAGTCGGCATCCGTCGCGGACGCAGCGCGCGAGAACGTCACACACGCGTTGTTCTGGCGGTCGTTGCGGCAGACGTCGACGGTCAGGATCTCCGCTCCCGTCTCGAGCGTCACCGGCGTCGTCAACGGATCGAGCGTGACCGGATAGGTCGCGGTCTCCAAGAACGCAGCCGGCACCGTGAGCGTGATGCGATGATCCTGGATCGTCGTGCCGATCGGCAGTCGGCGCCCCGCCGCATCGAGCACCGTCGCGGCACCGTAGCGGATCAGCTCACGGCCCTGGTCGTCCGCGAACGCAACGCCGCGGTGCTGGTTGCTGAACTCCTCCAGGGCACGCAGCTGCGTCGTGAAACGCCCCTCGACCACGAGGTCGCCGACCACGGCCGGGCGCTTCGCGAGCACGAACGTCTGCTCCAAACCGTGCTCGAGAACGTCATAGGCCTCGACCACACCCGCGTAGCGGTACTCGAAGCGCGTCTCGGTGTGGAACCGCTCGGGCCGATCACCGGCCCGCATGAGTACGTTCGCGCCAACGTGGATCGACACCGTCGTCCATCGCAGCGGCTGGTTGTTCGGATAGCTCGAACCGAGATACGGGATGAAGGTCGGGTCATCGTGGAACGAGACCTTGTACTGCCTGCCCGCCGCCCACAGTCCATACGCGCCGCCATCGGCATCGTCGGGCGCCGTGTGCAGCGGCACGAGGCCGGGCCGCAGGTCCCGAACGGCAACGAGCGACGCCGTGCTGTCGGTGTCATGGTCCGCGATCTCCGCGACGGAGCTCGGCCTCAGGGCGCCGGGCGTCGTCGCGTCGGGAGCTTGGGCGGAAACCGCGGCGGAGAGACCGGCCACCATGCCGGTCAGGGAGAGCAGATAGCGCATCGCGAACACTCGTTTCGAGGAAGGGAAAGAAAGAGCTCGGGCATCGGTCCGAGAACTGCCCCCCTGGCGTAGTGCGGCCACCGAGAATTCCGTGGAAAGTCGGAAGCTCGCATTCGTCCGATTCCCGGCGGTCGCGAAGGCCCGGGTCCGAGTCTTCCGGTCCGCGGTAGAGCCGGCTCGGAATCGCCCAGGACAGAGCGCTTTCCACCGCACCCTGCCAGCTGCACTAGCGCAGCGCGTCGTCGCAGACGGCAAGAATGCGTTCGCACTCGGCGACGACGAGCGTGTTCACCATGTCGCGCGCGCGCTCCTGCCCGGCGCGCCCCAGCTGCAGGCCGCGAGAGGCGAGATTCCGAGCCTCGGTGAAGAGCTCGATCCGACGGGTCGCGTCCGGTTCGTACTTGGCCTGGATCGCCAGGTGGTCGGCCAGGTACTGGCACGCGGAACCGAGCGTGTTCGCGCTGCGTGCATTGTCCGGGTCGAGCTGAGCGAGGCGCTCGAGTTCTTCGAGAGCCCAGCGCATGTGCCGCTCGCCCGCTTCGCCTCGTCCGCTGCTCGCAAGCAGGTAGCCGTAGCGCTGACGAATCGTCGCGAGCAGTCGCCGCTCCGTCCAGTCGTGAGGTCGATCCTCGAGGAACGCCAGCAACGCGATCGCCTGCTCGAACGCCGCGGCCGACTCTTCATGGCGGCCGCGCGACATCTCCGCGACCGCGGTGTCGCGGAAGAGCTCGGCCAAACCGATCCGCATGGGTTCATCGGGTTCTGCGTCGCCGAGCGCAGCAACCTGCGACTCCCGAGCTGCCGCGAACAACTTCACCGCGGTGGCCGCATCCATCGAGCTCAGCGCGTTGTGGCCGCGCTGAATCAGGACCGACGCCTCGGCCTTCGCGAGCCGCGGATCCGCAGCCGACGCACACCGACGCAGCCGCTCGAGCGCCGACACCGCGGCGCGAAAACGCTCCTGTGCGCCTGGATCCCGGCGATTGGCGTTGAACGCGAGCGTGCCGAGCTCCGACTCGACGTCGAACAGCAAGAACAACGCCTCCACGTGATCCGACTGATCCGCAAGCACGTGATCCAGGTACGAACGCGCCCGCTCGAAGCTCCGCACCGCCGCCTCGCGGTCACCGTCGTTGCCGCCGAAGTTGGCACCCTGTACACCCCCGAGATCCAGGTAGGCCCGCGCCAGCGACAGCCGCATGCCGTCATCCAACGGCGCGTTCTGCTCGACGAACTCGAGCTGTTCGACCGCCTCCCCGATGACCTGGAGCTGCAGTGTCGTCGCGCCAGGGGCTCCCTGCAGGCGCCGCGGCAGGTCGAGCACGCGCTCGATCGCCTTGTCGAACACGAGCCGCATGGCGTCGACCTTCTGATCGCCTTCGGTGATGGCCTTCTGCTCGGCTTCGTGCGCCCGAAACGCGTAGAACAGACTCGTGACCCCGCCGACCGTCGAAACGACGAGGAGCGCGAGGACCGCCGCGACGAGCCCACGGCGTCGCCGCGCAAACATCCACAGCTGGTAGCGCAGACTCGGCGGCCGCGCTCGGATCGGCTCGCGATCGAGGTAGCGCTGCAGTTCCTCCGCCAACGAGCCAGCCGACGCGTAGCGACGCCCCGGATCCTTCGCCATGGCCGTGGCCAGGATCAACTCGAGATCCGCGTCGGCTGCGGGCATCGCGCGCCGCAGCGGCGTCGGCTCGACCTCGCCGATCCACCGGCCGACCTCCGGCAGTGTCTTCCCGCGCAGATCGAGCGGCAGTCGATTCGCGAGGAGCTCGTAGAGCACGACGCCGAGCGCGTGCACGTCGGTGCGGGTGTTGATCGCGGCGTTGTTGCCGCTGACCTGTTCAGGCGCCATGTAGTGGAGCGTGCCGATGAGCTCGCCCGTCTGGGTCAACGACCCGAGGTGCTCTTCACCCCCGAACGCGCGCGCAATCCCGAAGTCGATGACCTTGACCGCGCCGTCGGCGTCGAGGAGCACGTTCTGCGGCTTCAGATCGCGATGCACGATGCCCCGCTCGTGGGCGTGCTGCACGGCAGCACAGACCTGCAAGAAGACCTCGATCTTCGCGCGCGTCGAGAGCTCGCGGTCCGCCGCCCAGGATGCCAGCGTCGTCGCCCCTTCGACGTACTCCATCGCGAAGAACGGCCACCGCATCACCCCGACCGACGTGACCTCCTCGTGCACCGACGCCTCGTAGATCTGCGCGATGCCGTGGTGCCGGAGGCGCCCGAGCAGCTCCGCTTCGAGCCGGAATCGCTGAGCCGACTCCTGACCCGCGACCGTCGCCGCCAACAGCTTGAGCGCCACCCGACGCCGCGGCTCGTCCTGCTCGGCGAGGTAGACCGTCCCCATACCGCCGTGCCCGAGCACGCTGACGATTCGATAACGCCCGATCTGGCTGCCGCGCCCGACGACCTGCGTCGTTGCGTCGAGCAGTGCGCGGTGGCATGCGTCCGGGTCCATTCGCCCGGCCGCCCCGACCCGCTCCTGCAGCAGCGCTTCGACCTCGGTAGCAACCGCGGCGTCGGCCGCGGCCAGCAGGCGAACGCGAGCCTCGGCGTCGAGCTCGAGGCATTCCTCGAACAACGTCCGAACCGCGGTCCAATCAGCTTTGGGAGACGGTTCTGCCATCGTTCACATCGCGACGCGCGAGCAAGCTGCGCCCGATCGGCGGATTGCCCGATAATGTGCAGGCGCAGGCCCGCTCCGCGTTTTCCGGCCTTTCTGCACTACTCCTCCGAACGTCGCAGCTCCCGCAACAAGAACGTCCGCGCGAACTCCCACGCCCGATGCACGCTCGACGCCGACTTGCCGAGCGCAGCCGCAGTCTCCTGCACGGTGAGCCCCGCGAAGAATCGCATGTTCACGATCTCCTCGAGCTCCTCGTCGCGGGCCGCGAGCCGTTCGAGCGCCGCTTGCAGATCGAGCATGTCGATGCGATCCGAAGCGTCGGGCCCGATCG
Organism: Planctomycetota bacterium; assembly: GCA_965228735.1. Lineage (GTDB taxonomy): Bacteria > Planctomycetota > UBA1135 > UBA1135 > UBA2386 > JAGQRA01. The sequence continues at coordinate 4,922,214 of OZ245838.1, read as the reverse complement.
GAATCGCGAGAGCCTCGACATCGACCTCCTCGGCGGTCGAGCGTCGCCGCCTCGCGCGGTCCACGAGCACGTTTCGCATGACGCGCCCGGCCAGCCGCATGAACTCCCGCCGATCCTCCCAGTTGCTGCCGGGGCTGCGCTGCAGCCGCATCCAGGCCTCGTGCACGAGCGCCGTTGGCTGCAAGGTGACCTCCCGCCGCTCGCTGCGCATGATCGCGACCGCGCGATCGTGCAGGTCCGCGTAGAGCAGCGGCATGAGCTCCTGGTGCGCCGCGTCGTCGCCTTCACGCACTCGGGCGAGCAGCTGCGCGATCCGAACGTCCGAGTGATCGGCCATCGCTGGGTCCGAGTGTAGCAGTGGCGCCCACACTGCTGGTCGTCGCATCCCGGTGTTGACCGGCGGAGCATGGCCGGGGGGTTGACCCCACGATAGGCTCGCGAGCTGCATGGAGACGTTCTTGATCGATCTCATGCGCTTGGCGATGGCCCTCGTTCTTGGCGCCGTAATCGGCGTGGAACGACAGCTGGCTGGGCAGGCGGCAGGTCTGCGCACTCACGTGCTCGTTTCGTTGGGGGCTGCCGTTTTTACGCTCGCCGGTCTGGCGGCAACCGGGAACGAAGACCCGACGGACGTCTCGCGAGTCGTGCAGGGCGTTGCGGCCGGTGTCGGCTTCATCGGCGCCGGAGCGATCATGCGCTCCGGCCAGGACTCGACCGTTCGTGGTCTGACGACGGCTGGCTCGATCTGGGTGGCCGCCGCCATGGGGACGGCAGCCGGACTCGGTGAGTGGGCCTTGTCCGCGGCAGCTGGCTGCGCCGCGCTGGTCGTCCTGGTCGTGCTGCGGCCCATCAGCCGATGGCTGACGCGGCGCGCGAACGCGTCGGGGCCAAGCAAGTTGATCTGAGCCCACGACCCCCGAGCTGAGGCCGCTGCGATGAACCGTGCTGGCACCTGAGCGGAGCGCCGAAGGCGCCAGGCGTCGTCAAGAGCAGGTTGCTCGCGAAGCGAGCGATCCTGCTCAGAAGGTCCAGATGGCCTGGAAGTAGAAGTAGTTGGTGTCCGCTCGGCGGCCGAGCGTCGAGGTCTCGCGGAAGGTGTCGCCGCTGAAGTAGACGGCGCCGCCTTCGAGGCGCACGCTCTTCGGCGCAACGTCCCAGCGCACGCGGCACTCGACCTGGTCGCCGACGTCGCCGCCGGTGCCCGTGGTGTCGCCGGCCTCACGCCAGCCGTCGGCTGCCGAGTTGAGGCGCAGGGTACGAGCCGCGACCATGACGGTCAGGTCCTGCACCGGCTTGAAGGATACGCGAACTTCGGGCGAAACGATGTTGCGCCGGCCAATGGCGCCGTAGATGCCGGTCGGGCCGTACTCGAAGCGGCGCGCCCCGAACAGCGTGTCGAAGCGGTTCCAGTCCGGATCGCCGGTGTCGTTGCCGCTCGCGACATCGAGCGCGAAGCGCAGCTTGGGCTTCATCGCGACGTCCCACTGCCTGCCGATCGAGCCGTGCGCGAAGTAGGCCGACACGTCGGTCGTGCCGCGACCGCCGAACTGGTAGGCGATTTCGGCCTCGCCGAAGATCTCGCCCGGAGCGGCTGGCACCAGGTAGCGGAAGCCAACGGTGCCGAGGTCGCGTGAGGTGCTGCCGACACGGTGGTCGTTGAGACCGAGCAGATAGACCTGGGCGGTGGCGCGCTCGTCGATCTTCTGCGTCGCGTGGGCGCCGTAGAACTGGAAGTCGATCGACTGGTTGTCGAAGTCGTGCTCGTTGTCGACGAGCAGCGCGCGGTTGCCCGGGCGGCGGTTCGTCGGCGTGTTCCAGAACGCGCCGGCTTCGTAGTCGCCTTCACCCTTGTAGTCCCAGCGCACGCCGTTGAACGAGTTGATCGTGTTGCGGTAGCGGTTGCGGGCGCTCAGGCGGCGGCTGCCGATGTCCATCGTGTAGCGACCCAGCGTGACGCTGTGGCCTTCACCCAGTTGCCAATGCACGTTGGCCTGCAGCACGTCGAACGTGTTGACCGTCGTCGTGTTGGCGAACGAGTTGGCCTTGGTGCCCCAGGCGCGGGCATCGATACCTTCGACGGTCACGCCCCAGTCGCCGCGCGTGTAGTCGCCACGCAGGAGCAGGCGCGAGAAGACCTGGTCCTCCGTGTTGCGCGTTCCGCCGGCACGGAACTGGCCGTCGAGACCCTCGTAGCGGATCCGCTCCTGGCCGCTGAAGCGGATGGAGTCCGGAGTGCCGAGCCACTCGTCGATCCGGAAGGGCCCCTTCTGCGGGTCTTGCGCCTGCAGCGTCGAGCAGGAGAGAGCGAGGGCGGTCACGCCAGCCAACAGCTGGGCCGCCGAGGTTGCGGGTCGGTTCATCTTCGGTCGTAGCGAGGAGGAGAAGGGAGTGGGCTTCGCTCGCGCGCAGTCCGCACACGAACGACTTGATGGCGCGGCAGACGCGGGGCTACATGCCGTCGTTCTGCCAGCGTGTGTCGGGGGTGGGAGTCGCCGAGCCCGGCCCAGGGCGGCAGGATCCAGTCGGGGTACTCCGTGCAGTGCCGCCGAGTCGCTGCCATGGCGTGATCGCTGCGCGCCTGACTCTTCGGGGCCGGGCTCTTCGGGGCCGCACGGTTCCGGCGATGCGGGCAGCGACTCTACCGGTAACGGCTGCTGCGCCGGTCAGGTGTGGATCTTCCATCGGGTGGTGTCTTGGGTCGACTTCGTCGACGGACGCCACGCTCTGCAATCTGCACTCAGGTGTAGATGCTGCACGACCGTGCTACCGCCAACGAGGCTCCGGTCGATCAAGTGAAGGTGTCACCCCATTGCGGCATGGTGACGAGGTTGGCGTTCGAGAAGAGTTGCCGCACGATCGGGACGCTAACCCGGACCGGACGAGTGTCCAGAGCCGTTGGGAGAACGGGACATATCACCATGGCCGGGAATCGGCCCCGGCCTGGGGCTCTTTGTGGTGCCTCGCGTGCCGGCGGCATGGCGCAGCCGATGCAGCGACCAGCGCGGCACCCCGGCCCGGTCGCATGCGCGATGAATCGCCTTGCGATACACCTTGTGACCGTGCGATTCAGGCGCGCCGCAGCCGATCCGCCAGCACATGACACGTCGTCACCGCCGTCACGATCGTCAACGCCGGGAAGAACCACTGGTGCCAGCCGCCGAGGTGGGCCGCACCGCTGCCTTCCTGCAGCATGTCGCCCCACGACGCGACCGCTCGCGTCGAGCCGAGGCCGAGGAACGAGAGCGTCGACTCCGCGACGATCGCGGCGGCCATGCAGAACGCGGCGGTGACGCCGATCTGGCCGAGCAGCTGCGGCAGGAGGTGCCGCCAGAGGATGCGGTGCTCGGGGACACCGAGGCCGCGCGCGACGAGCACGAAATCACGCTCGCGCAGCGAGAGCAGTTCGCCGCGCACGATGCGGGCGAAGCTGGGCCAGAACAGCGCGGCCATGACGAGCACGAGTCCGGTCGTCGAGTCGCCGAAGAACGACGACGCGAACAGCAGGAACAAAAGCGCGGGGAAGCAGACGAACACCTCGATGAGGCGCAACACGACGACGTCGACGATGCCGCGGCGGTAGCCCGCGAGGCCGCCGAGGGTGATGCCGACGAACGCGGCGAGCAGGACGGCGAGGCCGCCGAGGAACACGGCGCTCTGCGTGCCGTGCACGAGTCGGGCGAGTATGTCGCGACCCGCGGAGTCACAACCGAAGGGATGGGACAGCGACGGTGCCGAGCCCTGGCGGCTCACGTCCGTCTCGGTCGGGCCATACGGCCACGGCGGCATCCACGCGAGGTCTTCGGACTCGGGGCCGAGCCGGGACCAGAACTGCTTCCACGACAGGTCGTGCGGGCCAGGCACGACGCCGCCGACGCTGTCGACGAACGCGGGCGCCGACCACTCTCCGTCCACGCGCGCGATGAGCGGCACGTCGTTCGCGAGGAACGGCGCGAGCGCGCCCACGACGATGAAGATGGTCGCGAACCAAACGACCGGGCGGCGAAACGCGCGCAGCCATCGGCAGCGTCGCCGTTCGTTCCCGGACGACGTCACGCCACCCTCACGCGCGGGTCGACGAGCCGGTGCAGCACGTCCGAGACGACGAGCGCGACGAGCGTCGTCGTCGACGTCAGCAGAACGAGCGCCATGACCATGCCCTGGTCCTGGTCCTCGACGGCTTCGAACGCGAGGTGACCGAGACCGTCGAGCGCGAACAGGTTCTCGACGACGATCGAACCGCCGACCAGCATCGGCAGCAGCGTGCCGGCGAGCGTCGCGAGCGGCGCGCCACCCGCGCGCACGAGGCGCCAGCGGCGCACCGCCGGCTCGAGCCCGATCGCCCGCGCGTACACGGCCGCCGAGCTCGCCGCTTCGCGCGCGACCGAGTCGCGCAGGAAGCGCGCGATCAGAACGAGCGGGCTGCTCGCCATCACGAGCACCGGCAGGACGAGGTGCCAGGCGAAGTCGGCCAGCCGGGCGCCGAACGACCAGTCGGCCGCGCCCGATGACGTGAGACCGGTCGACGGGAACCACGAGAGCCACGCGCCGGCGAAGCCGAGCAGCAACAGCGTCGCGAGCAGGAACTCCGGCAGGCCGATGACGACGAACATCAGCTGCGAAGCCGCGCGGTCCGCGCCCGAGCCGGCGCGCATGCCGACATACGCGCCAAGGGGCACGCCGACGAGCACCGCGAGCAGGAGCGCGAGGCCGCCGAGCCAGAGCGAGACCGGCAAGGCGCGACCGAACCGTTGCCAGAACGCCGCGTCGCTCGTGCCGGGGCCGGCGAAGCGCATCGTGAGCGCGTTCCCGAGCCAGCGCGAGTAGCCGCGCCACAGCGGCACGGGTTCGAGCGTGTCCGGATCGACGAGACCGTGCTGCAGGCGCAGCAGCTGGATCGCGCGTTCGCGGTCCTGCAGGTTGGAGAACGAGCTGTTCTGTTCGCGCCGGGCGACCTCGAGCTCCGCGCGATCGACGGGCGCGAAGTGCAGCGCTGCGAACGTGACGAACGTGATGCCGAGCAGCGTCACCGGCACCCACAGCAGGCGCAGCACGAGCCAGCGCAGCATCGGCTACCCGGTGCGGATCACCGACAGGATCGCGTCACGCGTCTCGTTCCAGGCGACCCACGGGTCCTTGCCGCGCTCGTACTCGAGCGTCAGGATCGGGATCTGAAGCGTGTTGCCGATCCACGAGCCGAGCGAGCCCGGCGTCGGCGAGAACGTGTCCGACGCCTTGACGCGGTAGCCGGACAGTTGCGAGAACCGTTCGGCGAGGTGGCGCGCCGGCCCGTCGTAGTTGATGAAGTGGTCGTTGCGCCAGCTGTGCGCGACGATGACGAGGTCCGGGCGCTCACGCAGCACGAGATCGTGCATGACGCGCGCCTCGGGCTGGTCGAGCGGCTCGAAGCCGTAGAACCGGCTCGGCTTGAAGTTCTCCGCGGGGTAGTTGCGGTTGAGGTCGACACCGCGCGCGTTGCCGCGCGTGTTGCGCGCCGTGCCATCGGGGTTGAGGTCCTCGAGGATGAGCAGCGTCACCTCGTCGGGCGCGCCGGCCACCTCGAGGAACGTCTCGGGCAGTTCCTTCGTGCTGATGCGACCCTCGCGTTCGTTGCCGTGGATGCCGCCGACCCAGAGCACGACGCGCGGGCCGTTGCCGAGCCGGGCGAGCCGCAGCGGGCGCTTGTCACGGCTGTAGCCGATCGTGCGCCAATCGGGCTCGAACGGCGCGGCGGCTGCCGCATCTGCCGCCCCCGAACCGCCCGCGGCAGCGGCCGATCCGGCCGCCGCGTCGGACTTCGCCTCCCGCCAGGATGGGTTGCGCGGGTGAAACCCGATGCAGCCCGAGAGCAGCGTGACCAGGACCAGTGTGCCTCGCATCGAGACAGGACCATATCCGACTTCACGGCCCGGGACACCGCGTCGATGTCCCATCCGTGACTTCGCTCGATCGCACCAGCGAGATGGACCACGTCGAGGCCGCGTTCCATTACGGCGGGCTCGTCCTGCGCGCCGCCGGCTACCTCGTCCTCTTCGCGATCGCCGACAACTACGACTTCGGTCGGGCACTCCTCACCGGCGTGCTCGCGGGCGACCTGCTCGGGCAGGCGCTGAAGATCCTCACGAGCTGGCGCCACGGCCTCGTGTCCCAGGTCTGTGAACTCCTGTTCATCGGCCTGGTCTACCTGCTGACCCACCACCTCATGCTCTGGCCGAACGACGCCGCGATGAGCGCGATCGCCGGCCTGTCGGCCCTCGGAGTCGTCAGCGGCCACGTCGGCGGCTCGCTGCTCACCCGCCTCGGCCCGACGGACAGCTGGGGGTGAGCGATACCGTACGGAACCAGGTTCATGCTGCCGGCCGCCGGAACGCCGCCCTCGAAGCAGCGCAACCGCGGCCGGCAGCATGAACCTGGTTCCGTACGGTATCGCGGTCAGAGTCCGAAGCGGAGCGGGTCGTCGGGGTCGAAGTGGAAGTTCTGGAAGCCGGTGATCCAGGCCGAGCCTTCGATCTCGGGGACGATCGCGAGGTAGTCGCCGACCTTGGTCTCCTCGAGAATGCGGGCACGGAAGCGGGTGCCGAGCACGCTCTCCGAGACGAACCACTCGCCCACTGCGAGTTCGCCCTTGGCGTGCAGCACCGCGAGCTTGGCCGACGTGCCGGTGCCGCACGGTGAACGGTCGTAGGCCGTGCCCGGGCACAATGTGAGCGCGCGTGAGCCACCGCCGCCATCAGCCTCACCGCTGCCGGCCGGCAGATCGCTGAACAGTTTGATGTGATCGACGATCTCGTCCGCGTCCCCGTCGGGATGGCGCCCGCGCACGCCCGCCGCGATCAGCCCCTCGCGCACGGCCATCGCGGCGTCGAGCAGCGGCCGCAGTTGGCCCTTCTCGACCGTGAGTCCGAGTTGATCGGCCTCGACGAAGCCGAACCAGTTGCCGCCGTAGCCGATGTCGACCGCGACCTTGGTGTCCGTCGCGCCGTGCAGCGGCACGACGACGCGCTGCTTGTAGAGAAACGACGGGACGTTCGTGATCGCGACGGTGCGCACCTTGCCGCCTTCGACCCGGACGCGGCAGCGCACGAGCCCGACCGGCGTGTCGAGCGTGACGGTCGTCTCGGGCTCGGTCGCCGCGACGGTGCCCGTCGTGACCGCGACCGTCGCGACGCCGATCGCGCCGTGGCCGCACATGCCGAGGTAGCCCGCGTCGTTGGCGAACACGACGCCGAGGTCCGCGCCCTCGGTGCACGGCTCCATCAAGAACGCGGTGACGATCGCATCGTGCCCCCGCGGCTCGAGCACGATCCCGCGCCGGATCTCGTCGTGCTCCGCGAGCAATTCGGCCCGCCGCTCCGCCATCGTCTTGCCCCGCAGCTCGGGCAGCCCCCCCGTCACGATGCGGGTCGGCTCGCCCGCCGTGTGCGAGTCGATGGCGACGATGCGGTAGTCCCGTTCGGTCATTCCGGCATCATGCCGGAGAGCGATGCCGGCCGCGACGCGCTATCCTGCGGGCATGCGCCACCCGCTCTCGGCCATCACGACCCTCGTCGCCATCGCCACCGTCACTGCCTGCACGTTCCACGGCGGCGGGAATTACCGCGTCGTCGGCAAGGTCGACGCGCCGCTCGCCGACGCGGGCACGATCCGCCACGTCCGGATCGAGAACCCATCCGGTCTCATCCGGGTGAGCGAGGCCGGGGCCGGATCCGCCAGGGTCGTCTCCGAGGTGTTGCTCGAACAGGACCGACCGGAGACCGACTTCTCGGCACGGTTCGACGACCACGTCGACGTCGCCCGCAATGGCGCGGAGCTCGTGATCCGCAGCAGGCACGCCGACGCCGCCGACCGGAACGACTGGCAGCTCCGGTTCGACGTGCAGATCCCCGCCGGCGTGGCGCTCTCGATCGAGCAGGCAGCCGGCGAGGTGACCGTCGCGTTGCCGGCGACCGGCGACATCGACGTCACCAACGCGGCCGGCAACATCGACGTCACGGTGGCCAAGCTCGCGGGCGCCTTCCGCGCCAACGCGTCGGCCGGCATCGTCACGCTGCGGGTCGCGGAGTCCGGCCCGCAGGGGTGCGACGTGACGTGCGCCGCGGGGAACGTCGCGCTGCACCTGCCGAAGTCGGTGGCCGGCCGGTTCGACCTCAGCACCGCGGTCGGCAACGTGTCGGTCGACGAGCGCTTCGGGATCGCGACCGAACGGTCGGTGACCGCCGCCTCGGCCCGCGGCACCGTCGGCAACGCCGGCAACAGCACCGCTGTCTTCAAGGTCGAAGCCGCGGCCGGCAACGTGCAGGTGAACTGAACCCGCAGCACGCCCGCCGCGCCCATCGGCCGCCTCAGTCGGACTTCTTGTCCTTCTTGCTGTAGGTCGCCTCGAACGTCTGCAGCGGCTCGCCGGTGCCGATGATCGAGTGCCCGACGGCCTTCTGGAAGCTGCCGTCCGCGGCGACGTGGAGCAGGAAGCGCTGCACGATCGGCTGCCCCTGGTTGGTTCCGCTCGCCGTCTGCACGAGCACCTTGCCGTCAGCCGACCAGCGCGCCTCCATCTCACCGCTCTCGCCGGCGTTGCTCACGTAGACGCCGCGATAGCAGTTGTCCGTCGCGTTCCAGCCCCAGAACACGTCCGAGACGTACTCGTCGTCGCTCATGTCGGAACCGCCGCTCGTGTGGCCGTGCAGCACCGTGTTACCGAACACGGCCTGGAACGTATCCGTGCCGTGGATCTTCATCTCGGGCATGCCGGGCTGCCAGATCATCGCGCCCTCCACGCCGTAGACGCCGGCCGAACGACCGAGCTGCTTCATCTGCTCGGTCGGCTGCGTCTGGTAGGCGCCGGTCGCGAGCACGTCGGCGACGGCGGCGTCGGTGCGCTTGAACTCGCCCTCGACGACGCGCATCGACGGTCCGGCCGCCATGAGGAAGTCGATCTTCATCGACATCGTGTCGCCGTCCACCTTGGTGGTCGCGCGCTCACAGAACGTCATGCCGCCCATCGTGCGCGTCGCGAGCATCAGCATCGCGCCGTCCGGCGTGAACGTCATCTCGTCACGCCCGACGTCGCCGTTGTTGCTCGCGTGCATGTTGACGAAGCGCTTCGTCTCGGCGTCCCAGCCGAGGTAGGCGCGGAACACCATCGGCGTGTCCTGGCCTTCGAACTCGATCTTGAAGTTCTCCTCGACCCAGAACTTGTTGTGGCTCCAGCGATACGTGCCCTGCGCGGTCCAGCCGTGCTCGCCGGTCGCGGGTTCGTTGAACGTGCCCTTGCCGGTCCAGCTGCCGATCAGCGGCGCGAACTTCTGCAGCTCGGGCGCCGGCGTCGGCATGCCGTGCTCGTCTTGGGCGTGAACGAGCGGAGAGAGCGCCGTCAGGGCGAGAGCGGCGGCGAACGAGAGTCGGAACGAGAGCATGGCTACCTCGGGGAATCGTGGTTTCGGGTTTCGACGATACGACGAACGGCCCGCCGAGGGATCGACAGACATCGCGAGAGTTTTCCGGTTCCCTCGCCCGCGGCCCCGCGGCCATACTCAGCCGCCCTCGGCCATGCCCCAAGCCCCCGACCTCTGGACCTGGATCACGATCCCCGCGATCGGCGCCCTGATCGGCTTCTCGACCAACTGGCTGGCCGTGAAGATGATCTTCCGCCCGCTCGAGCCCAAGCGACTGCTGTTCTTCCGGCTGCACGGCCTCGTGCCACGCCGCCAGCAGGAGCTCAGCAAGGCGATCGGCCGGGTCGTCGGCACCCACCTCGTGGAGCACAAGGACATCGTGCGCGGGCTCAACAAACTCGACTTCGAGGGCATCCTCTCGGTCGTGCTCGACAAGGGCCTCGGGCCCAAGGTCGAAGAGCTGCGCAACCTGCCGCTGATCGGCGGCTTCCTCACGGAGGAGCGCGTCGGGGAGATCCGCAAGGCCATCGTCGAGGGCGTCATAGCCCACAAGGACGAGGTCCTGGACCACGTCGAGAGCGGCCTCGAGGCCGGCCTCAACGTGCCGCGCATGGTCGAGGAGAAGGTCGCGGCGTTCGCCGTCGAGAAGCTGGAACGGCTCATCCTCGACGTCGCCGCGCGCGAACTGCGCGCCATCGTCATCCTCGGGGGAGTTCTGGGCACGCTCATCGGTCTCAGTCAGGTGGCCTTCCTGTGGTGGCGCGCCTGACCACCGTCCCCGTGGTCGGGAACCCCGTTCGCCGGCTCCCGCGCCCGCCCGGATCGCCCGCTGCGTCCATCGGCGTTACGTATCAGACCCCACGCGACTAGAGACCTCACATGTCGGTCCGTTTCTCCCTCCCTGGCCTCGCCATGGCGTTCATGAGCGCCCTTGCGGGCGCCGCTACCGCCCAAGGCACGGCCCCCCAGGCTAGTCCCCCCCAAGGCGGGGCGCCTGCCGCGCAGAATCCCGTCCCGCACGTGGCCTACCCCGAGCGGGACGCGCTCACCCCGTTCCGCGCCCCGTCGGAAGTCTACGCCCCGCCGGATCGCCTGTTCTCGATCCTGCGCCGCATGCGCGCGATGTCGGCGCGCAACATCTACAGCAAGTCGTTCGACGACCGCGGCCGCGAAGTGCTCGACGACCCGACCTGGCGGCGCCTGCTGTCCGAGGCCGAGGGTGCCGGCATCGACGCGGGCTACCTCGCCTCGGTGATGCGCACGAGCAAGAACGCCGACGACCGTCGGACCGCGTTCTACGCGATGTTCTACTGCGACCGCGTCGACTACATCTTCGAACTGATCTCGCACATTCCGGGTGAGCCGATCCAGGTGACGCGCCAGGAAGCGTTCCCGCGCGCGGCGGAGTTCATCAAGGCCAACCTCGGGCGGAAGTTCGGCGACCTCAGCGTCGACCAGCAGAAGGCGATCATCGCGAGCATGCCGGAACCCGGCAGCCCGGCCGCCAAGACCGCCGGCATCATGCGCGCGCCGCGCGACAGCGATCACCTGCATCAGCTCGTGATCCGGCCGTTCATCCAGCTGCTCAACGAGGAGCCGATCGACCAGGCCCAGTCGCTGTGGTTCCTCAAGCAGGTGTTCGAGCTGCGCGAGGACCTCGCCGTCACCTGGCTCGAACCGGCGCTGCCGCGACTCATGCAGCTCGTCGTCTCCGACAACGCGGACGTCCGGCGCGAGTGCGTCGAGGTGCTGCGCGCGATCGGCGGGAACGAACTGCGCGAGCCGCCCGCCCTCGACGGCGATACCGATGCGCTCCTGCAGTGGGCCGAGGACGCGGGCAAGCGGATGTTCCCGCCGATCCGCAACCTCAACGACACGCTCATCGTGCTCTTCCCGAGCCCCGAGCGTGACGCGATCGTCGACGCCGCCGTCACCGCACTCAAGAACTCGTCGATCGGCGACCACTTCAGCAAGCAACAGGACGACGGCCAGTGGTTGCGCGGCTTCCGCGTCGCGCGCGTGCCCGAATCCCTCGCGCCGCTCGCGATCCCCGAAGGCGCGGTCATCACGCGCATCAACGGCGCGCCGATCCTCAACGCCAAGATGCTGCTGGCGACGACGACGGCGCTCGTCAAGGCCGGCCTGCCGCGCAAGCTGCTCGTCGAATACGTGACCGACGGCAAGACGCGCGCGGTCGAATATCAGGTTCGGTAGGGCCTCGCCGCCCTACCGCAACAACGCATCGACGTCCGCGAGGATCGCCTCCGCCCACGTGCGGTAGGCGGCCTTGCTGAGGTGCAGCAGGTCGGGCATGACCGCCCGGTCGATCGGTTCGCCGGGCTTCACGAAGTGATCGCCGATGTCGCGGTAGACGACGCGGTCGTGGCCTCGGAAGCGTTCCGCGAGCATCGCATTCACGGCGCGGCAGCGCTTCGCCGGGGTCTCGTCGCCGCGCGGGAAGATGCCGAGCAGCAGGACCCGGGCGTTCGGCAGGCCATCGAGCAGCCGCTGCACCACGGCCTCGACGCCGGCCGCGATCTCCGCGGACGTCGCCTCACCGTGCGTCGCGTTGTTGGTGCCGATCATCACGACGGCGGCCCTGGCCGCGTCTGCGAGCGCGTCGGTCAACCCGTTGTCGAGCCGCCAGAGCACGTTCTGCGTGCGGTCGCCCGAGGCGCCGAGGTTGATCGCGTTGCGGGGCGCGAACAGCTCCTGCCAGACGGCCTTGCCCGGACCACCCCAGCCCTGCGTGATCGAGTCGCCGACGAACACCAGTTCGTGCTCGCCGTTCTTCGCCTGCTGCAGATCGCTGGCGAACCGCCGCTCCCACCAACCCTCGAGCCGCGGCGTCGGGCGCACGGTCCCGGCGATGCGCGTGAAGTCGGGCGTGGGGCCATCCGCGAGCGCGTCGAGCTCGGCGAGCCGCAGGTGAATCGTCCGGATGAACGGCGACTCGCCCGGCTCCCAGTGGCCGTAGGTCGTCAGCACGAACGTGCCGTCCGCGAGCACCTCGACGCCCGGATACGCGCAGTCGGTGCCGCGCCAGTTGCGGGACAGGCGCACGCGGTACTGCCCTTCGGCTCCGCTCACGAGGTCGTCGAACGTGCCGACCCACGCGACCCAGTCGCCGCGCGTCGGACTGTCCTTGGCCATGTCACGGAACGAGATCAGCAGCCGCCCGTCCGGCGCGTAGGCGCCGACGTGGCGATCGCCGCCGAGGGTCATCGGCAGCGCGCGCGGCTCGGACCACGTCCCGGCCTCGTCATCGGAGAAGATGATCTGCGACGGGTGCTGCCGCGAGTTCTCGCGCAGGAGCATCGCAAGCCTCTGACCGTCGGGCGAACGGATCACGCCGGGCTCGCACAGGTGCATCCGCGGGTGCGCGACGACCACGGTCGGCTCACCCCACGACAGCCCGCCATCGCTCGACCGCGTCTGATACACCGTGAAGCCCGAGCGCCTGCCGGCACCGCGGAAGAACCGGCCATCGTCGTGGAAGAAGGCCGCGTAGTCGCCGTTCTGCAGTTCGACGACGGAGCTCATCGCGACGATGCCGCCGAAGTCGCCGATCGGCCGCAGCGGCGTCCACGTCGCGCCGTCGTCCTCGGAGATCGAACTGCGGATCGGATACAGCCCGGAGAACAGCACGAGCCGTTCGACACCCGCACGGTCGAACACGCGATGGATCGTCGGGGTCTCCTTGCTCGTGGCGAAGCTCGGCGGCACGGGCAACGGCTCGGACCACGTGCGGCCGCCGTCCGGGCTGCGCTGCAGGATGATCGCGCCGCGGCCGTGGCCCCGGGGATACACGCACAGCATCGTCTTGCCATCGGCGAGCACGGCGGTCGTCGGGTGTCCGAGGTATTGCCGCGGCACGCGATGCACGGTGGTCTGCCGCGCCGTATCACCCTCGAGGTCGAGCCAGCGGGCCTGGGCCCGGACGGCGGCACACGAGAACGATGCGGCGAGCAGCGCGAGGACGAGTGGCGAGCGCGCGAACATGCGCGTATCTGACTTTCTGACAACCGGACTGCAACTGCTATCCTGCGCCGCCCCGATGACCGTCGTCACACTCGACAAGATCGTGAAGAGCTTCGGCCCGGACCCGATCCTGGACGGGCTGTCGCTGCGCGTCGACGAGGGCGACCGCATCGGCGTCGTCGGCGACAACGGCGCGGGCAAGACGACGATGATCCGCATCCTGGCGGGCACGGACGAGCCGGAACGCGGGCAGCGCAACCCGCGCAAGAACCTGCGCATCGCCTACGGCGCGCAGATGCCGGCCATGCCGCAGGGCACGACGATCCTCGACTTCGTGCTGCGCGGCGACGGGCAGTACGACGCGCTCGCCGCCGAGATGCGAGAGCTCGAGGCCGCGATGGCCGGCGGCGACGACGCCGCACTCCGACGCTACGGCGAGCTGCAGATCGCGTTCGAAGCCGGCGGCGGCTACGACCACAAGCACCAGGTCGAGCGCGTTCTCGGCGGTCTCGGCTTCACGCCGGCGGAGCACGGCAAGGACGTGTCGGTGCTCAGCGGCGGCGAGAAGTCGCGCGTGCAGCTCGCCGTTCTCATGACGACGCCGGCCGACCTGCTGATCCTCGACGAGCCGACCAATCACCTCGATCTGCAGGGCATCGAGTTCGTCGAGGGCTTCATCAAGCGCTACCCGGGCGCGGTCGTCGTCGTCAGCCACGACCGCCGCTTCCTCGACGCGATCGCGTCGTCGATCGTCGAGATCGGCGACTGCGTGGCGACGCGCTACAAGGGCAACTTCTCGGCGTACCGGCAGCAGAAGGACCAGGCGCTGCTCGCGCAGGCGCGGCAGTTCAAGAGCCAGCGCGAGTACGTCGAGAAGGAGATGGAGTACATCAGGAAGCACATGGCCGGGCAGCGCAGCACCCAGGCCAAGAGCAAGCTGAAGCGCCTCCAGCGGCTGCAGCTGATCGACAAGCCGCGCGGCAAGCGCGCGCAGATGCGACTGTCGTTCGGCACGACGTCGCGCGGCCAGGAGGGCCAGGCCGCGATCGAGTGCGAGAACCTGAGGGTGCGGATCGGCGACAAGACGCTGATCGAGAACGGCGACCTCAACGTGTACTTCGGCGAGGTCACGGCACTCCTCGGCCGCAACGGTGCCGGCAAGACGACGCTGCTCAAGCTGCTCGCGGGCCTCGCCGACCCGGCCGGCGGCACCATCAAGTTCGCGCACAACCTGCGCATCGGCTACTTCTCGCAGGAGAAGACCGACCTGCCCGACAGCGGTACGGTCATCGAGGCGCTGCGCGCGCTCGACGTCACGGTCCCCGAGGGCACGCTGCGCGACCATCTCGCGCTGTTCCTGTTCTGCGGCGACGACGTCGAGAAGCCCGTGACCGAGCTGTCGGGCGGCGAGAAGCAGCGGCTGGCGCTCGCGCGGATGACGCGCGCGGAGTTCGACCTGCTCTGCCTCGACGAGCCGACCAACCACCTCGACGTCGCGGGCACCGAGGGGCTCGAGCAGGCGCTCAAGGAGTTTCCCGGCACCGTCGTGCTCATCACCCACGACCGCCTGCTCGTCGAGCAGGTCGCCGACCGCGTCGCGTGGGTCGAGGCCGGCAGGATCCGTTCGTTCGACCAGGGCCTCGAGCAGTGCCAGCGCGTGCTCGCGGAAGAACGCGCCGCCGCGCGCGCCGCGGAGAGCGCGGCGAAGGAACGCAAGGCCGCTGCCCGCGAGGCCGAGAAGGCGCCGCCGAAGAAGGCGATCGAGTCCGGCAAGATCCGCAACCCGCTGCTCTTCGAACGCCTCGAGCAGAAGATCATGGACCTCGAGACCGAGATCGAAGAGCTGCAGGCCGCGATGCTCGAACCCGACAACTACGCAAGCGCGACCCGCATGAAGGAGCTGCAGGGCGAGGAGAAGCGCAAGAAGCGGGAGCTCCAGGAGGCTTACGACAGCTGGGAGAACTGGCAGTAGGGCGGCCATCGGCCGTGACGGCATCGGCGACTGGCGTCACAATGACCCGCCATGGCACCGACCCCGAACTCGCTCACGACCCTCAGCCTCCTCGCCGCCGTCGCTCTCTCCGCGTGCAGCTCGGGGCCCGCGCTCACGGACCCGCGCGATCTGATGATCGGGCAGTGGACGATCACCGCGATCGACGGCGCACCCGTGCCGGATGCGAGCGAGGCGACGCTCGAGTTCACGAGTGACGGTGTCGTCGGCGGCAACGCGACCCTCAACCGGCTGCGCGGCAGCTACGAGATCACGAACGGCGTCCTGCGCTTCTCGCGCCTCGTGACGACCCGTCGCGCCGGACCACCGCAGCTCATGGACCAGGAACGCCGCATGCTCGCCGCGATGGAAGCGACCGCCCGGGTGAATCGCGACGGGGACGAACTGCTGCTCTGCGACGCCGACGGCACCGAACTGCTGCGCGCGCGACCCGGCAAGCCGTAGCCGCGAACCCCCGCGACGCGAATGTCGACGGCACCGGAATCAACCGCGAGACGCGCTGCGGATCGACCGCGGCGCGATCCCGGCAGACGGCTCGGAAAGCGCCTGCTGCTGTTCGTTGTCGCATCACTCGTCGCGATGCTCGTCGCCGAGATCGCCGCCCGAGTCGCGCTGGCGCGCCTCAACGCCAAGCCGCCGCAGGCACCGACCGGCGCGCGCGAGGCCATGCTAGTCGAACTGCTGCAACGTGCCTCACATCGTGACATCGTGTACGAGCTGCACCGCGACCTCGACTGCACGTTCCAGGGCGTGAACGTGAAGACGAACTCGCACGGCTACCGCGGCCCCGAACGACCGCTCAGAAAGCCCGCGCGGGGTTTTCGCGTGCTCGGCCTCGGCGATTCCGTCCTGTTCGGCTGGGGCGTCGCACGCGAAGACAGCGGACTCGCACGCCTCGAGCAACGACTCGCGGAGCGACTGCCGGGACGGCCGATCGACACGATCAACACGGGCGTCCCCGGCTACAACACGGCGATGCAGGCCCAGGTCCTCGCGTCACGCGGGCTCGCGTTCGAGCCGGACGTCGTGCTCGTCGACTTCGTGGACAACGACCTCGAGTTGCCGAACTTCCTGCTCGCGCCCACCGACTACTGGCGCCTCGACCACTGCTTCCTCTACGACCTCGCGCGGCGCGTTTACCGATCGTCATGGATCGACCCGCGGACGCCCTTCGTCTGGGCCCCTGGCGACGGCGCAGGGCACTTCGAGGCGGATCCCGAACGCGTGCCGGCCGAGTACCGCCATCTCGTCGGCATCGCCGCCTACCGCGACGCGGTGCAGCGCGTCGCGGCTCTGGCGGAGGAGCGCGGCATCCGCGTGCTCGTGACCAGCGTCGGCGAACTCCCCGAGCCGGTTGCCGCAGCCGTCGACGCAGCCGGCCTGCCGCGGGTGTCGATCCACGACCGCATCTCGCGCTACCTCCACGAGAACGACGTGCGTGAGTACCTCGGCTCCGCGATGACACTCAGCAATACGGACCCGCACCCGACGGCGATGGTCCACGACTGGTGGGCCGAGGCCGTCTTCGCCGAGCTCGAACGGCTCGGTTGGCTGCCGGAATGACGCGGCGTCGTTCTGATCACTGCAGGCGCTGCAGCGCCTGCTCGACCGCGGGATGGCCGGGCTTCAGCTCGCGCGCGCGCTGCAGCGCGGCGCGAGCCCCGGTCATGTTGCCCTGATCGAGCAGCACCCGGCCGAGCAGGAACCACGGGGTGAAGTAGTTCTCGTCGAGGTCGATCGCCTGGCGGTAGTGCCGTTCGGCGTCGCCGAGCCGGCCTTCGCTGTAGTAGGCCGTCGCGAGGTTGTTGTGCAGCGTCGGCTGCCCCGGACTCGTGCGCAGCGCGCGCTCGAACAACCCGATCGCCGCCCCGGTCTCGCCGCGCCGCGCCAGCAGGCTCGCGAGCTCGATGCGCGCGACGTCCTCGCCGTCGTCCTGCGCGAGGCAGGCGCGGAACGCGCGCTCGGCGTCTTCGGGCCGCCCGAGGTTGGTGAACGTCAACCCGAGCTCGCGCAACACGCGCGGATCCGCCGGCGCCTGCGTTACGGCTTTCTCGATCACGACGAGCGCCTCGTCGTGCCGCCCGAGCTCGCGCAGGATCCCCGTCTCCCGCACGACGAGACCGACGTCGAACGCCACCTTGGCCAGATCGCGCCGCACGTTCGCGAGCGCGAGCCGCCGTCGCCCCTCCGGATCCGCGGTCGAAACCTGCAGCGTGAGCGTGGCCATCTCGTCCGTCGACTCCTGGCCGAACGTGACGCGCCGCGGCGGCCTGGACGGGTTCTGGGGGTTGTCCGCGCTGTTGTCGAACTCGTACTCGAACGCGATCGTGGCGCCGGCCGGCACGGCGACCGGTTCGACGAAGCGATAGTCGTCCTGCCAGTCGAAGTCCCAGCGATCGATGCGGAACAGATCGCGCGTCACGCCACCCGGCAACGTGATCGTCCCGCGCATGCGCCGGCACAGATAATGGGCGTGCGGGTAGATCGAGTGCACGCGCACCGGCACGGGTGTCGTGAACTCGTCGGTCAGCGTCACACCCGCAGCGCCGGCCGGCAGGTCGATCCGATCGTTGAACAACGTGAGCGGATACGAGACCACGGTCGGCGCGGTCTTCGTGAAGAAGAAGCCGAGGCGCGGTCGCACCGTCTCGACCCGGCCAGTCGGTGTGAGATGCAACTGCAGAACGAGGTCTCGGCCCGGCACCAGGCGCCACGCCATGCCGCCACTGAGCGGCCGCACGCGCTTGCCCGGCGTCCAGCCGAGGAAGTAGCCGTCCGGCGGTTCGGCGTTGCCCGCGACCATGCCGTCGAAGCCCGGCTCGGAACTGGCGGCGTCCTGCTGCCGCGACGCGCTCGTCGCGTCGATCGCGACGACGGCGTGGTGCACCGCCGCGGAGCGCGGCTGGATCTCGATCGCCTCGACGAAGCGCGTGCGGTCGCCCGGGATGCGGATCACGAAGTTGCGGAAGCGGTCGGGCCCGGCCGCCGCGACTTCGATCGTCTCGTCGACGTTCAGCACGAGGTCGGGTTCGCGCAGCTGCCAGCCGTCCGAGAACTCGGGGGTCGGCGGTTCCGCGCCGGAATCACCGCGCGGCGCGTCGTTGTCGGCCCACCGCCGCAGCGTCGTGATCTCGGCCGCGGTCAGGCGACGGTCGCCCACGAAGTCGCCGTGCGTCGGCAACCACGGCGGCATGTAGCCGTCCTCGGTCACCTCGACGATCTGGTCGCTGCGCTTCCTCGCGTCGCCGTAGGACAGCAACGAGAACGGCGCCGACTGTCCCGGGCGGTGGCACGGCGCACACGACCGGTGGACGATCGCGGCGACATCGGTGGTCCACGTCGGCTGCTCGGGGGCGGTCCGATCCACTGCCGTTCGGCCCGGAGCCGAGTTCCTGCCGGGATCGGCCTCACCACCGCCACAACCGGCAGCGAGGATTCCCACGAGCAGAACGACCGAGCGCATGACGCGCGCATCGTACCATCACCAACGCGCAAATCGCGGGCGCTGCCCTGGCGGGCCAGACCGGCGGGCGGCAGACTCTCGCGCGTGACCGATTTGCTCAGCCATCTGCGGGACCGCCTGCTCAGCACCCTCGAGACCCTCGGCATCGACCGCGACACCGCGGCACCGATGCTGCGGCTCGATCCGCCGAAGAACCGCGACCACGGCGACATCGCGCTCGGCGCGTTTCAGCTGAGCAAGCACCTGAAGAAGGCGCCACCCGCGCTCGCCGGCGAGATCGCCGCGGCGGTCACGGCTGACGACGTCATCGAATCCGCGAGCGCGGCCGGCCCGTTCGTCAACTTCCGCTTCCAGCGCAGCGCCCTCGCGCGACAGGTGCTGACGGCCGTGCAGACCGACGCCGCGCCCTACGGCCCGGCCGAGCCGAACGACCAGGTCGTCTGCATCGACTTCAGCTCACCCAACATCGCGAAGCCGTTCCACATCGGCCACATGCGCAGCACGGTGATCGGCAACGCGCTGCGGCTCATCCACAAGCACCGCGGCGCGACCGTGCACGGCATCAACCACCTCGGCGACTGGGGCATGCCGTTCGCCAAGATGATGACGGCCTACATGCGCTTCGGCGACGAGGCCAAGCTGCACGAGTCGCCGATGCGGTACATGTTCGAGCTCTACAAGCAGTACGGGGAGGCGGCGAAGGCGAACTCCGAGCTCGACGCGGAGGCCGCGGCGCACTTCCGCGCGCTCGAGAGCGGCGAGGACAACGAAGAACGTCGGATGTGGCAGCTGCTGCGCGACGAGTCGCTGAAGGCGTTCCAGGGACCGTATGGCCGGCTCGGCGTGACGTTCGACCACATCACGGGCGAGTCGTTCTTCGAAGACAAGATGGCGGACGCGATGGCGCGCGTCGTGAAGGCCGACATCCTCGAGGAGAGCGACGGCGCCGAGGTCGTGTGGCTCAAGGAGCAGGGCATCAAGCAGCCGTGCATCCTGCGCAAGAGCGACGGCACGACGCTGTATCACACGCGCGACCTCGCGGCCGTGTTCTACCGGCAGGCGACCTACGCGCCGGATCGCATCCTCTACGTCGTCGGCGCGGAGCAGAAGCTGCACTTCGATCAGCTCAAGGGCGTGCTGAAGAAGATGGCAGAACCGGTCGCCGACGCCGTCGAACACGTGCCCTTCGGACTCGTGCTCAGCAAGGGCGAGGGTGGCAAGTGGGAGAAGTTCGCGTCGCGGTCCGGCAACGCGGTCTTCCTCGACGAGATCCTTGACGAGTCCGTCCGCAAGGTCCGTGACATCATTGCCGAGAAGAACCCCGAGCTGCCCGACAAGGACGAGGTCGCCGAACAGGTCGGCGTCTCGGCGATCGTGTTCAACGACCTCAAGAGCTCGCGCATCAAGGACGTCAAGTTCGACTGGGACGCGATGCTCGCGTTCGAGGGCGACACGGGGCCGTACGTGCAGTTCGCCGTCGCGCGGCTGTCGTCGATCCTGCGCAAGGCCGAGGCCCCGGTCCCGGCCATCGACGCGATCGACTTCGCGCACCTCGCCGATGCCGAACGGGTGCTGCTCACGATGATGGACTTCGGCAACGTCGTCGAGCGCGCCGCGGCGCAGAGCGAACCGAGCGTGATCACCAACTACACGCTCGCTCTCGCGGGCGAGATCCACAGTTACCTGCGCGAGCATCACGTGCTGGGGGCAGAACCGGCCGTGCGCGACGCGCGACTCGTGCTCACCGATGCGGCGCGGCGACTGCTGACGACAGCGCTTTCGCTGATCGGCATTCCGGCACCGGAGCAGATGTAGCGCCATGCTTTCCCAGACGATTCAGATCCCGCCCAAGCGGTCCCGCTGGATGTTCGTCGGCGCCGCAGTGTTCCACGTCGGCGGTGCGGCGATCGCGTCGGAGTATCCGCAGCACGCCGACGCGTATCTCTTCTGCGTCGCCTTCTACTGGCTCATGTTCCTCACGACGGACTGGCGCTCGAGCAAGCTCGCGTTCGACAGCGACGGCATCGTGTTCCACGGCCACCGCGTGCTGTGGAACGACGTGTCGTCGATCGAACCGCCGAACGCGCGCGGCGAGATCGTGATCCGGCTGCGCCGCGAGGTGCCCGACGTGTTCCGCAAGAAGACCGGCGGCGGCACCGACTGGCTGCTCGTGCAGAGCCGCGGCATGGCCCTCGACGCCGTCGGCGTCTACGCGCTGCTCGTCGGCGCTTCGCGCGAAGCCGAGTGGCTGCTCGGTTCGGGAGAACCGAAGACGGCCGGCTTCGACCCCCGCACGGGCGCGCACGAGCAGTTCGGCGGCTGAGCGGCGGCGGCGCGGCCAACCGGTTCGCAGAACTGGTTGAATACCCTGCGGCCATCGCGGCCGACTTCAGACCGTGCCGCATTCGCCCGTTCCGCCAGTCGACGACAGCGCCCCGCACGCCAGCGGCGGCACCGAGCCCGGCCCGCCGCCCGTGGTCGTGCTCGACGCGACGATGCGGGACGAAGCCATGCGCTACGCCGAGGCGCTCGCGGGAGACGCGCAGGTCGCGGACGAACTGACGCAACGCGCCAGCGTGAGCCTATGGCGCCGCGGGTTGCTGCAGGACCGACCGGTGCCGCTCGTTCGCGCCGCGCTGCGAACCGCGGTGCGCTACCAATTCCTCGAGCACCGGCGCCGGCGGGCGCAGCAGCCTCGCGATATCGCCTCCGACGAACG
This sequence comes from Planctomycetota bacterium, assembly GCA_965228735.1. GTDB lineage: Bacteria > Planctomycetota > UBA1135 > UBA1135 > UBA2386 > JAGQRA01. Next base: position 4,900,651 of record OZ245838.1, on the reverse strand, counting down.
CTGGGCCGACGCGGTGGATCATGCGTGGCGACAGGCTGGCCTGGCGAACGACCTCGACGGCTCGCTCGACGCGCTCCGTCAGTGTCGCGACGAGCTGCAGGGCAACGCCGCGGCCGCGCTACGGCTGTTCTACGACGACGAGCTGCCGCGCGCAGAGGTCGCGCGCAAGCTCGGGATGAAGGAGACGGGAGTCAAGACGCTGCTGCAGCGGCTTCGCAAGCGACTGCGGGAGTGTGTCGAACGGAGGTTGCACGGATGACGACGATGGAACGCGAGTTCGATCAGGAAGCGATGGACCGCGTGATGCACGCGGGCCTGCAGTTGCTCGCCGCGCGCGAGCGGCGCGCGGGCACGACGACGTCCATGCCGAGACGCGAGCACCGCCGTCCACCCTGGCTGCTGCTAGTCGCGCTGCTCGCCGTCAGCGTCACGGTCGCCGTCGCCGTGATCGTCGAGGCAGAAACGGCACAACGTGAAGCCCAGGATCCGAACGGCATCCCGCCGTCGTGGCGTGACGCACTGGCGACCGCACCGGTCATCTCCACTCGCGAAGCCGCCGACGCGCTGCCCGCCGACACGACTGCCGTCCGCCTCGCGACGCCGGGCCCGGCCGTGATCGCCAGCCTCGCACGGCTTCGGCAACTGCGCGCCGTCGCGCTCACTGGCGCTGGCCACACCCCACTGTTGACCCTGACGCCCGAGATCAGTGAGGCCCTGCTGCGCCACACCCGGGTGCAGGCCCTCGAGCTCAAAGTCGTATCCAGCGAAGCTGAAGGTCTCGCGCCGCTCGAACGCCTACCGCTGCTTCGCGAACTGCGGATCCGGACCAGCCCGAGCCCCACCCTCTTGTCGATCTTGCCGACGCGCGGCCTGCAGCGCCTGGCGATCGACCTGGGCGGAGCCGAGCCGCGGGGATGGCGCGAGTTCCTGGCCAGGTCCTCGGGGTTGCGAGCACTCGAGATCGATGGCTCGCGCGCGATCGACGCGGCGCATGCGGCGGCACTCCGTGCACTGCCCGACCTGCAAGAACTCGCACTCCGTCGTCACCGAGGGATCGACGAAGAACTGATCGCGGCCATCGTGGCGTTACCGCGACTGTCCGCGTTGGATCTCGAAGGCGGCGTGCTCGCGAACCCGGGCGCGTTGTCGCCGCTGCGCGACAATCCGCGGATCCGCCGGCTGTCGCTGGCGCGGGCGATCAACATGACCCGCGCCGACCTCGACGACGTCGTCACGATGCCCAACCTCACGGACTTGGACATCGAGTCGTTCAGCAGAACGCGACAACTCGCGCCTCCTGCGAAGCTGTTCGACTTCATGAATCAGGACCCTCTGCCCGCGCTACGGCACGCTCACTCGCTGCGCCGGGTGAACCTAGGCGACGTTTACAGCCTGAAGCTCGACGATCTCCAAGCCGTCGCCGAGGGCTGGGACTACCTCGACCTGCGCGACGCGCGACTCCTACCGCCGAGCGACGCGCCGGACGGCGCAGGCCCACTCGAGATCACTGACGCCGAAGCCCTGCGAAAGATCCTCGGTGTCAAAGTCCTGATCCGCTGAATCAGCGCTACAGCGGCGCCGGCCGCCAACGGTTCATCAGCGCCGTGCCCCAGTAGAACAGCGGCGTGTCCGCGGCGGCGACGAGCGCCTTGAACAGCCACAGATCGAGCACGACCCACATCATCTCGCCGTAGGTCATCACCCCCACCTTGAGGACCCAGACGACGAGGGCGGAGTCGAGCAGCTGGGACACGACGGTCGACGCGTTGTTCCGCAGCCACAGGTGCCGACCGTTCGTCAGTTCGCGCCAGAAGTGGAACAGCCGCACGTCGACGAGCTGTGCGACGAGATAGGCCGTCATCGACGCGGCGATCACGCGCGGCGCGGTGCCGAACACCTGCTGGTAGGTCTCGTCGTCGATGCCGCCCGGAATCGCGTCGCTGGCCGGGAACTGATCGCCGAGCCAGAGCGCGAGCAGCACGAAGATCGAACCGGCGAAGCCCGACCACACGACGCGGTTGGCGCGCCGCCTGCCGTAGATCTCCGACATCAGGTCGGTCGCGAGGAACGTGATCGGGTACGGCAGCGCGCCGGCCGACAGCAGGAACACCTTGAAGCCGAGATCGACGGTCAGGAACTTGTTCGCGACGAGATTGCAGACCACCAGCGACGCGATGAAGATCGCCGCGAGCAGCAGGAAGCCGAAGTCGACCGGCCGCTTCTCCGGATCAGCGTGAGTCAGCTCGTGAGCAGCCGCGTCGATTCTGTTCGGTGGATGCACGAGGCGACGGAGTATAAGGACAGCCCCATCAGGTTTGGGCACGCCCGCCATGGACGTTCTGCACGTCATTCACCAATTCCCGCCCGAGAGCCGCGGCGGCTCCGAGTCCTACCTGCTCGACATCGCGCAGCGGCAACGCGCGCGCGGCCTCGACGCGCAGGTGCTCACGGGTTCGCTGCACGCGCGGAGCGACGTCACGCTCGACCCCGTCGAGGACGTCGAGGGCGTGCCGGTCTACCGGCTGCACCGCAACGACCTCTACTTCGACCACCACGCCAAGATGTGGCATCCCGAGGTCGAGGAGCTCATCGAACGGAAGCTGCGCGAATGGCGACCCGCGCTGCTGCACGTCCACCACTGGGTCCGGCTCACGTGCAACCTCGCCGAGATCGCGACGCGCCTCGACATCCCGGTCGTCCTGACGCTGCACGACTACTTCACGAGCTGCCCGCGCGCGTTCCGCCGGCGGCTCGGGAACGCGATCGAGGACCTGTCGTGCAAGCGGGTGCTGTCCGCCGACAGCTGCGCGTCGTGCGTGCCGGTCTACGGCCACGAACCCGAGCGTGAGCTCATCGCCGGCGTCGAGCTCTTTGCCGAGCACTTCCGCGCCGAGGTGGCGCTCGCGCGCACGGCGCTCGTCGCGGTCTCGTCCACGGCCGACCTGCTCTCCGAGATGACGGGCATGCCACGCGAGCAGTACGAGACGCTCCCGCTCGGCTACCACCCGCGCTTCGCCGACCTGCCGCGGCTGCCGGACCCGCAGCCGGCGGCCCCGCTGCGCTTCTGCTACTGGGGCACGATCGGCCGCCACAAGGGCGTCGACGTGCTGCTGCATGCGTTTCGTCAGGTGCACGAGCAGCGCCCCGGGCGCAGCGAGCTGCACGTGCTCGGCGAACCGAGCAGTCCGAAGTTCGGAGCGGAGCTGCAGCCGCTGACCGAGGGCCTGCCCGTGACGATGCACGGCGCGTTCGACGCCAGAAAGCTCCACGGCGCGCGCCCGGACGTCGGCATCTTTCCGTCCACGTGCCTCGAGACCTACGGGCTCGTGCTCGACGAGTGCTTCGAGCTCGGCCGGCCGTGCATCACGAGCGACCTCGGCGCCGTCGCCGAACGTGGCGAGGTCGCGGGGCTCACGAGTCGGGCCGGCGACGCGAGCGATCTGGCAGCGAAGATGCTGCGCTTCCTCGACGAGCCGGAGCTGTGGCAACAGCTCGCGGGCCGGGTGCCGCCGCTCGCGATGGGCCGGCAGGAGCACGTCGATCGCCTGCTCGCGATCTACGACCGCGCGAAGGAAACTCCGGCGCCGTCCCCGCATTATCCGCCGGTGACCGCGATGGCGCGCATCATGTTCCTGCAGCTCCAGCGCGAGACGTCGCTCGACAAGATCCGCGATCAGGAAGGACCGGTATGAATCGACTGCTGATGCTGGTGCTCGCGGCAGCGGTCCTCACGCTCGGCGTGAGCATCGCGCGCCTGACGGGCGAAGTGCAGGGCTGGATCCCGCCGCAGTCGGGCGGCGCGCTGCATCCGCTCGGCATCTCGTGGCTCGTGTTCTTGTTCGGCGCGGTGTTCGGGATCGCTTTGCAGAGGAAGGGCAGCGCGCCGCGCGTCCCGCTCGCGCCGCTGTGGGCGTTGCTCTGCATGGCCGCGGTCGTCGGCTCGGTCGCCTGGCAGTTCGGACCGTTCCTGAAGGCCGAGGCGACCGCAGCCGTCTACGAGCGGCTGCGCCCCGCGGTGCTCACGCTCGCCGGCATCGGCACCGTGCTCGCGATCGTCGGCTTCGTGATCTGGCCACGACTCGCGCTCATGCTGCTGGCCTACGGCTTGCTCGCGCGCGGCATCGTGCTCGGGATCACGTGGCTCGCGAAGGCGAGCGCCTGGGAGACGCACTACACCAAGTTCGGCCCGCCCGGCATCGAGGTCGCCGAGCTCTCCGAGACGATGTTCGCGGCGTCAATCGCCCAGCTCGGCTTCTGGGTGCCCTACACGATCGTCGGCGGCATGCTCGCCGGCTGCGTGTTCGGCCTGCTGGGGCGTCCGCGTCGGGTTGCTCAAACCGGCGAGAGTCCGCCAGACGAGTAGCGCCGCGATCGCGACGAGCGTCGCGAACATCCGGACGCCGAAGCCCCAGACCGGATCGCCCGGCAGGAAGCTCGGGCCGAACCACAGCACCGCGCCGAGGCCGAACGCGTAGCGCCAGCCCTTCCCGATCGTGAACGCGATCGGCAGCACGAACGGCAGCCCGACGCAGACGAACGTCATCTGGTGCGCGATCCGCGTCGGCAGCGGCGGCACCTCGGTCTGGTAGACGATCGCCGGATCGCACGTGAGCCAGACGCCGAGTCCGATGAGCGCGAGGCCCGCGAGCACCGCGAACCCGCGCAGGATCCGCAACCCGACGGTCGCGAACCGTCCGAGCGCATCGATCTCCGGCTCGGCCTCGCCGGCCTGGCGGGTGGCGCTCACTGCAACAACTCCTCGACCGCCGGCTGCAGCCAGGTCGCGACGCGGCGGCAACCCTGCGCCGAGAAGTGCCAGTCGGTCTTCAAGAAGAGCTCGCGGCGGTCGTCCGCGCCGAAGAACCGGTCCGCGAGATCGACGACGGTGTGCCCGTCGGCCTCGAGCAGCCGCCGCAGCCGACCGTGCCCGCGCCCGCGTTGGTGCAGCTTCGGATCGAGCCCGAACTCCCGCACCATCGCCGCGTAGTCCTGATTCACCACGCGATACGCCGGCACGATCACGACGATCGTCGGCAGACCCTTCGTCGCCGCGGTGAACTCCGCGAAGAAGCCGGCGAGGATGCCCTCGACCTTGCCCAAGAACGGCGCGCTCGCATCCTGCGCCGGATCGCGATCCAGGAAGACGCCCTCGTCGATGCGGCACGGCGCGTCGGATTGCAGCGTGGCGAGCTTCTCGAGCACCATGTCGTCGAGCCGCTTCTTCGCCGTGAGCTTCTCGATCGTGTCCCAGAGGCGCGACCAGACCCGCAGCCGGAAGCGCCACGACTCGCGCAGCTCCGCGGTGCCGGACGCCATGAGCCAGCCGTCGACGACGCTCAAGGGGTCCATGATGCTGTTCTGGATGTCGTTGCCGACGTAGAGCACGGCGACGACCGCGTCGGGTTGGAACGAGTCGCGATGGCGCGCGACCGTGTAGCCCCATTCGCGCGGCCCCGCGCCGAACATGCCGGCGTTGCCGACCGTCACGTCGTGACCGTCCGCGCGCAGCAGCTCCTGCAGGCGCGCGGGCACGGTCGCGTCGTCGACGACGCCCTGCCCCCAGACGTAGCTGTCGCCGACCATCAGGACGCGCTTCTCGCCGGGTCGCTTCGGTCCGAGCTCGGGACCGCGCAGCCCGAGCGCGTTCATGTGCACCGGCACCGGCTTGCCCTCGACGAACTGCGCGCCTTCCCAGCCCGGTACGGTCTCGATGCGATCCTGCGCGTCGAGGCGATAGAACCCGCGCATGTCCTCGAGCGGCCAACGCAGCGGGTTGTAGATCCGCAGCGCGACCTCGGCGATGACGACCGTCGAGACGATCAGGAACAGCGCGAACACCACGTAGAAGCGCAGCCCGCGGCGCCGGCGCGGCCGCGCGGTCGCGGCTGCTGGCCGATCCGCGGCGCTGGAATCGTCGATCGGCCGAGGCTCGGTCATGCGGCCCGCCACAGTCGCCCGGAAGGCGCGCGGGCGCAAGCAGAGACCGCGCGTCAGCGCGGCGTCGGCGCGATCGTGAGCACCGTTTCCTCGCGTTGCCCGATCGAGAACTCGAGCACGTGCGGCGCCTCGGCCTCGCCCCACATCGCGAGCCATCGGCCGTGCGGCAGCTGCACCTTCTCCCAGTTGTCGGGGTAGATCGCGGCGCGCACGTCGACGTCCTGCTGCCGGTGGTAGAGCTCCACGCCGAGCGGCACGCCCGCACCACGCACGAGCACGCCGGTGGCCGGCAGCGTCGCGACGCCGAGTTCGATCGCGCCCGCGCCGTCGATCCAGTGCCGGCCGAGATCGTGCCGCCCGACCGTCACCTCGTAGTGCCCGGGTGCGAGCCCGGTGAGGCTGCAGTTGCCCTCCGCGTCGCGCACCGCGCCGGCACCGCGGCCGCTCTCGGGATGCCACACGAAGACCGCGTCGTTGCGCATCGGGTCGAGCGGCACGCGGATCTCGCCCGTCGGCATGCCCGTGAGCGCGACGTCGAACACGATGTCGCGCGCGCCGGGCCGGATCGACGGCGTGACGGCGACGGGCAGGCGGCACCTGGGTGGACCCCAGAGCAGCAGCTGACCGACGACGCCCGACGGCACGTTGGCGAGCGCGAATTCCCCGTCCGGCTCGACGAGCGCGGCGTCGCGGTAGGCGCTGCGCGTCGACTCGAACTCGACCCGCCAGCCGCTCGGCGACTCGCCCTCGGGTAGCACGACGCGCCCGGTGATCTCGAGACCGCGCGCGAGCGTGACATCGCGCGTCGTGACCTGCCCGGCCACGACCACGGCGTCGACCTCGCCGATGCCCGAACTGCCGCCGCCGGCTCGCACGACGAGTTTGCCGGGCGCGAGGTGCTTGAACTCATAGGTGCCGTCGCCGAGCGTTCGCGCGCGACCCGCGATGCCGCCCGTCTCGCGCCGGTAGATCACGGTGGCGCCGCCGACCGGCTGTCCGCGGTCGTCGAAGACGCGACCCGTGACGCGACCGAGGTGCGGCGGCGGCGGCGGCGGCTCCTCGCTCGTCACCTCGTAGGCGCCCATGTCGTCGACGGACTCGTTCGGCCCGCTCTTCAACGTGATCCCGAGCCGATCGATGAACCGGCTGTGCGGATGCAGCCCGGCATGCGCGGGCCGATAGCGCTCGAACACGTCGGGGAACGACGGGCCCTTGTGGCACGCGGTGCAAGTCGTGCTCGGCACCCTCACGGCCGCCATGCACACAGCACCGTCGCCGCCGGACTCGGCGAGCAGCGTGATCTCGTTCCGCCGCCGGTCGCCCGCGACGATCCGGAAGTACTGCAGCGACTGCGCGTGACCCTGATAGACGAGCCCGACGCCGATCTCGCACTTGGACCGCCGGCCGCGCCATTCGATCTCGACGTACCCGTCCCTGTCCGTGCGGCCGAAGACGTTGTGCGGCCCGCGCCGCGGTCCGACGACGACCTGACCCCCGCGGATCGGCAGCCCATCGCGATCGACGACACGGCACAGCAGCCGAAACACGTGCTCGTGCTCGAGGACGGGCGCGGGCCCGGCGGTCTCGCCCACGGCATCCGACACCATGGCCGGCTCGCGTTCGACCCGCTGCACCGCGCTCGCCGCCGGACCCGGCGCGACCGCGCTCTGCTCTTCGACGACCGGCGGTTCGACGTCGTTGTCGATCAGGAACAGACACAGCGCGGCCGTCGCGGCGACGGCGACGGCAGAACCGAACAGCTTGAGGGTCGGGGTCATGAGCAACGCGAGGGTGGCGGCGAGGCGACCCGCGTGCGGGAACGCGCTGCACGCGATCGGCAGAACGGCGCGCCAGCGACCGCCATCGGCGCGATCGCATTCGGCCCGCAGCAGCGCGAGCCCGCGCCGCAGTCGACTCTTCACGGTCGCAACCGGAACACCCTCACGCGCTGCGATCGCAGTCGGCGTCAGGCTCTCGAAGTAGCGCCACAGCAGCGTGCGCTGGTACGGCTCGGGCAGCTGCCAGAGCCGGTCCGTGACCCCGCGCAGGACATCGCGGCGCTCCGCGAGATCGGCCGCGCTCGGGGCGCCGCCCTGAGCTGCCGTCCTGGCCACGACGCTCTCGCGCACGCGGCGCCGCCGGTTCGCGCGGTGATGGTTGCCGGCGAGGTTGCGCAACGTCGTGCGCAACCAGCCGGCCAGACCATACGGCTGCGCGGGGGGCGATCGCAGGGCGCGCAGCGCGGTCTCCTGGACCAGGTCCGACGCATCGGCCGCGCCGACGAGGTCGCGCGCGAGGGCACGCAACGCCTCGGCGTTGGCCTGAAGCTCACGGGCGACGGTCTGGGCGATCAGCTGCTGCGGAGTCATTCGGTGCGTCCGAAGGTATCACTCCCGATCACCCCGCGGGCGGACGCGGGGATGCACGGTGAGCCACACTTTTCTGCGCGTGGTTTTCGGCGCGCTGATTCGACTGCCGATCGCCCGACGCCACCGCTATTGTCTGCCCCCCCAAGATGGCCAAGAACCCTCCGTTCCGGCGCGTGCTGATCAGCAACCGCGGTGAGATCGCGGTCCGAGTGGCCCGCGGCCTGCGCGAGCTCGGCATCGAGTCCGTCGCGATTCACAGTGACGTCGACGCCCGCTGCGCCCACGTGCTCGCGGCCGATCACGTCGTTTCGATCGGCGGCGAGACCGCGGCCGAGAGCTACCTCGACTTCGACAAGGTGCTCGCGGCCGCCAAGGCGACGGGCGCCGACGCGATCCACCCGGGCTACGGTTTTCTCAGCGAGAACGCCGCGTTCGTCCGGGCCGCGCAGGACGCGGGACTCACGTTCCTCGGGCCCAACCCCGAGGCGATGGAGCGGCTCGGCAGCAAGAAGCAGGCGCGCGAGGAGGCGATCGCCGCTGGCGTGCCGGTGATCCCGGGCACCGAGAAGGACCTGAGCGACGACGAGCTCGTGGCGTTCGGCAAGAAGATCGGCATGCCCGTGATGGTCAAGGCCAGCGCGGGCGGCGGCGGCAAGGGCATGCGGCGGGTCGACGACGAGGACGACCTCGCGGACGCGATCGCGGCGAGCCGGCGCGAGGCCAAGGCGTCGTTCGGCGACGACCGGATGATCCTCGAACGCGCGGTGCTGCCGGCACGCCACATCGAGATCCAGGTCATCGGCGACAAGCACGGCAACGTCGTCTCACTTCACGAGCGCGAGTGCTCGGTGCAACGTCGGCACCAGAAGGTGCTCGAGGAGGCGCCGTCCGCGGTCGTCGACGAGGATCTGCGGCGACGCATGGGTGAGGCCGCGATCGCGCTCTGTCAGCGCGTCGGCTACGACAACGCCGGCACGTGCGAGTTCCTGCTCGACGACCAGGGCAACTTCTACTTCCTCGAGGTCAACACGCGACTGCAGGTCGAGCACCCCGTCACGGAGCTCGTGACCGGGGTCGACCTCGTGCACCTGCAGGTCCATGCGGCGGCCGGCGGTGACGTGACGGAGATGCTCGCGGGCAAGGACCTGACGCCGCGCGGCCACGCGATCGAGGCCCGCATCTGCGCCGAGTCGCCCGAGCAGGGCTACCTGCCCGCCGCGGGCAAGCTCACGCTCGTGCACGAACCGACGGGCCCCGGCATCCGCGTCGACAGCGGCGTCTACACCGACTGGACCGTGCCGGTGCACTACGACTCGATGCTCGCCAAGCTCATCGTCTGGGCGCCGACGCGCGAGCTCGCGTGCGAACGGCTGAGTCGGGCGCTCGGAGCCAGCGCCTACCTCGGCATCCCGACGAACGTCGACTTCCTGCGCCGCATCGTCGACGACGAGGCGTTCCGCACGTTCCAGATCAGCACGAGCATGCTCGATCAGCGGCCGGAGCTCGCGAAGGGCACCGGTGAAGAACCGGACGATCTCGCGCTCGCGGCCGCCGTGCTCACGCAGGCGATCACGCCGGCAGGGAGCTCGGGCAACGCCACGGCAGCTGCGGGCAGCGGCGCTGGGCAAGCAACGGCGATCTGGCAGGAGCTCGCGGGCTTCCGAACGTTCGGAGGGCGGTCATGAAGCTGCGCAAGGAGTTCACTCGCGACGGCGAGGCGGTGCAGGTCACGGCCGAGCACGTCGACGGCGATCGCTGGCGCGTGCGCGTCGGCGACGCGGTGCACGAGTTTTCCGCGCGGCCGGGACCGGGCGGCGCGTTGCTGCTCTCGCGGCTCGACGACGGCGCCGCGACGACGGCGACGGCGATCGCGTTCGGCGCGCCGGCCGGCAAGCAGTTCATTGTCCGGGTCGACGGCCGGACGCACACGCTCGCGCCGCCGAGCGGGCGCGGCGCGGGTGCCGGAGGCGGCGGCGGCGACGGCACGATCATCGCGCCGATGACCGGCACGGTGTTGCAAGTGCAGTGCGCGCCCGGCGACGGGGTGACGGCGGATCAGACGCTCGTCGTGCTGTCGGCGATGAAGATGGAGCACAAGCTCACCGCCGGCATCGACGGCGTGGTCGAGTCCGTGACCACGGCGACCGGCGGCACCGTCGAACAGGGCGTCGTGCTCGTCACCGTGAAGCCGGCGACCGACACCACGAAGGACCGCGACGTATGAAGACCGACCTGCGCTACCCGATCGGCCAGCTCGAGCTCACGGGTTCGCTGACCCCAGAGCAGCGCAACACGGCGATCGGTGAGATCGCCGCGCTGCCGACGCGACTCTACGACGCGGTGCGCGGGCTCGACGACGCGCAACTCGACACCCGGTATCGGCCCGGCGGTTGGACGGTGCGGCAGGTCGTCCACCACATCGCCGACAGCCACATCAACGCCTACATCCGTCACAAGCTCACGATCTCGGAACCCAACGCGCGAATCCCGGCCTACGACGAGGCGGTGTGGGCGGAGATGGCCGACGCCAAGGCGCCGATCGGCGCGTCCCTGCTCATCGTGCAGTCGGTGCACCAGCGGCTTGCGCACTGTCTGTCGACGCAGAAGCCCGCCGTGTTCGGCAAGCGGTCGACGCACAGCGAGGACGGCCTGAAGACGCTCGACGACTACGTCGCGACGTACGCGTGGCACGGCCGCCACCACGTCGCACACATCACCGAACTGCGACGGCGCGAGCGCTGGTAGCGCCGCGCGCGTTCAGCGCCAGGTCAGGCGATCCCAGATGACCCGCTCGACACGGCCCAGCTGCTTGCCGTCGGTCGTCGTGAAGAACACGTCGCTCAGGCGCTGACGCAGCACGGCCTCGCACTGGAAGCGCCCCGTCTCGCTCGTCAGATCGACGAGCTCACAGATGCCCTGCGCCCGCTCGACCGCTTCGCTCCAGTTGTCCTCGACCGCGACCCGGGCGGCTTCGAGCTGGCCTGGCTCGGCGCTGAACGACAGCGTGAACGCGACGCTCGTGCGGTGGCCGCCGTTCTTGCGCCACTGGTGTTCGATCGTCCCGGTGCGCGCGTACTGGCGGCCCACGGGCTGCAGCGAATCGCCGGTCGGCAGTCCCGCCTCACCGAGCGTGACGTCACCGCCCGCGCTCGGGGTCAGCTGCTCGCTCGACTGCGGGGCGACCGCCGCGCGATCGGGCTCGGCACGCTCCGGTTCGACGCGGCCCGGCTCGACGCGATTCGGTTCCATGCGCTCGGGCAACGCCGGCGCCGCACGCTCGGGCTGCATCACTCGCGCCGTCTCACCGGCCGGTCGGGCCGGAACGGTTTCGCGTTCGACCGATTGCCGCGCCGGCGATGACGCCACCGGCATCGGCTGCGCGCGTTCGGCGCGAACGGGCGCGGCCGGTTCCGGCGCCGCGGCGCAGGCCGCCAAGAGGCCGGACAGACAGACAAAGCTCCACTGGCTCCTTCCCATGATGCGCCCCCCATCGACCGTCGCCCGCCACGAGGCTGAGGCCGGGACTCTGCCCGCCCCAATTCGAGACAGGACAGCCACCTGGGTCGGTAAGATGCGCGGCCCGTGGACCCGCTCGCCGCTCCCGCCATCGCCACCGGCCCGGCCCAAGTTCTGGCCGCGATCGCCGGTCCGCTCTCCGCGCCGAAGGCCCGGCTCGCCTGGCGGCTCGTGCTGACCGGCCGGGAGCCGAGCGCGGCGGAGTTCCACCGCGCCGGGCTGACCCTGAGCGATCGCGAAGTCGCGGCCATCGCGGACTGGCTCGCCAACGGGCTCGCGACCCGAGTGCTCGAACGCCACCCGGCCTCGGACGGCACGGTCAAGCTCCGCGTCGGCCTCGCCGACGGCCGCTTCGTCGAGACGGTCGCCATACCCGCCGGCACGGTGTGCGTGTCGACGCAGGTCGGCTGCGCGGTCGGGTGCCGCTTCTGCGCATCGGGATTGTTCGGCGTCGAGCGCAACCTCACCGCCGACGAGATCCTCGAACAGGTCGTACACGCGCGCCAGGCGATGGCAATCGACCGCGTCGTGTTCATGGGCATGGGCGAACCGAGCCACAACCTCGACGCCGTGCTCGAGGCCGTGCGACGCATCAAGCACGAGGCGCGGATCTCGCCACGGCGCCAGACCGTGTCGACCGTCGGTTCGACGAAGGCCATCGCGCGCATGGCCGCGGCGCCAGAGCGTCCATGCCTCGCGGTGTCCCTGCACCTCGCCGATGACGAGCGCCGCCGTGAGCTGATGCCGAACGCGCACCGCGAGCCGATCCGCGACATCGTGGCCGCGGCCGACCAGTACGGCCGCGCGATCCGGGCGCCAGTGCAGTTCGAATACACGCTGCTGCGCGGCATCAACGACGGCGACGCCGACATCGACGCGCTGTGCGACCTGCTCGCCGGCGTGCGCGGGCACGTGAACTTCATCGTCTACAACCGGGTCGAGGGGTTGTCGTTCGTTGCGCCGCCACGCGACCGCATCGTCGAGATCGTGCGCCGCGTCAAACAGCGCGATCTGCTCGCGACGATCCGCGACTCGTCGGGCGCGGACGCCAACGCGGCGTGCGGCCAGCTGCGCCTGCGGCCGGTCGGATCGTCGGGCACGTGATAGCCGAGAGGGGCGACGAGATCCGACATCAACCGCGCAAGCGCGGGTTCGAGTCATCGCGCGGCGTGAGCCACCTCGAGGCGATCACGGCGCACGTCGAGTCCAACATCGGGCCAGTCGCCACGGTGCAGCACGAGATCGTCTCCGACCTGATCCACCTCGCGCTGCATCCGGCGGTCAGGATGTGGTTCCTGATGATGCGCGAGGCGAAACGCATCGCCAAGAACGGCGGCACGGAGCCCGACGACGCGAGCTGAGCTGACCTGATCGGGGCGGGCGCTACCGGTCCTTGTCGAGCCCGGCCTCGGCGACCTTGCGCTTCTTCGCGAGCTCGACCGGCAGCACCGGGTCGCGCGTGAGGAAGTCGTCGAACCGCCGGCGGATCTCCTGATCCGGCACGCCGACCTCGATGTCGTCGCCGCGCTCCGTGATCGCCTTCTTGAAGTTGTCGCTGTAGTAGCCGTTGCTCGTCTTGATCACCGTCAGCTCCTTGTTGTCCGGCGTCCCGAGGGCCACGGTCTGCAGTTCCTGGCCGCGGATGATCGCGATCTCGTTGTCCCAGAAGAACCGGAACGTCGGCGACTGCGGAATAGCGGTCGTCAACCGCTCACCGTCGATCGCCACGTCACCGCCGTTCGTGTTGGCGACGTCCGTCGGGTCGGCCGCGCGCCGCTGCGTGACGAGCTCATGGCGGACGATCTCGCCCTGCATGTTGTTGACGAAGTGATCCTCGAGCTTGCCGAGCACCGCCTTGAAGTCGGCCTTGCTCAGCGGCAGCCGCAGCACGATGCGCCCGGCCTCGATCTGCAGCATCTTCTCGCGGTCGCGCAAGAACTCGCGCACCAACTCCTTGCTGTCTCGGTCGAACGTGTGCCCGCCGAAGCCCGTCATCAGCGCGCTCTGGACGCCGAGTTCGAGCAGGAGGTTGACCTTCTGGAGGAACTTGGTCGCGTCGTGAATGCGAACGAACTGGTAACCGTCGAGCCGACCGGTCGGGCCCTCGAACAGCTTGCCGTTCTCGACGGACACGTGCGCCGCGAGCGCGGCGGTCGTCTTCGGCGGATCGACCGCGTCGATCTTGAGCGGCCAGTTGTTCCAGACGAACGCCTGCCCCTTCTGCATGACCGTGTCGTACTCCTCGAGGGCCGACTTCAGGTCGGGCTTCGCACTGCCGCCCTCGTAGAAGATGCCGCGATAGACGACGAGGAAGTCGATCCGATCGGCCTCGGCGTCGTAGCGCATCGTGATCTCCTGCGCGTCGAACTCGAGACAGCTCGGCAACAGGAGCAGGAGACAGAACGAGATCAGGGCGGCGAGTCGATTCATGGCGGGGATTCCGGGATCCTTCGTAGCGCGATTCTCCCGGTCGCGTTCCGTGACTGTCAAACTGCCTGGGGCGGTTTCCGACGGCTGCGCCCGTTCTGGTGGGGTGCGACTGTCGAACTGGGGCCCGCTGCTCCCGAGCCCTGGCGGTCAGGTCGGCTCGAGCATCGCGGCCGCGATCACCGCCACGCCGGCGATGTCGGCCGCCGTACAGCCGCGCGACAGGTCGAGCCACGGCGCCCGCAACCCCTGCAGCAGCGGGCCGTAGGCGTCGAACCCGCCGAGCCGCTGGGTGATCTTGTAGGCCAGATTGCCGGCGTCGAGGTCGGGGAAGACGAGGACATTGGCCCGGCCCTGCAGCGGGCTGTCCGCGGCCTTGCGCGCCGCCACCTCGGGCACGCACGCGGCGTCGAACTGCAGCTCACCGTCGCAGAGAAAATCGGGGTGCACCGCAGCGAAGCGCTCGGTCGCCGTGCGCATCTTGTCGACCTTCTCGTGACTCGCGCTGCCCTTGGTCGAGAAGGACAGGAACGCGATGCGGGGCTCGACGCCCGTCAGTCGCCGATGGTTCCGCGCCGTGGCGAACGCCACGTGCACGAGCTCGTCCGCGCTCGGATCGGGCAGCACACCGCAGTCGGCGAACGACAGGACCTCGTCGCCGCGCACCATGAGGAAGAACGACGACACGAGCGGCACGTCCGGTGCCGTGCCGAGACAGAACAACCCGGCGCGAATCACGTCCGGCGTGCTGTGCACCGCACCCGCGACACCCGCGTCGGCTTCGCCGAGCGCGATCAGGCCCGCACCGAACATCGCGGGTTGCGCAGCCAACCCGCGCGCGTCCGCCGCTGTCAGACCCTTGTGCCCGCGCCGTTCGACGAGGAGCTCCGCGACGCGGCCGAGCCGCGGGTCTCCGGCCGGGTCTTCGACCCAGACGACTTCGCAGAGTCCGTCACGTTCGAGCAGAGTCCGCGCCTCGACCGTGCGCGGATCCCCGGTCTCCGGCAACACGATACGCGGGCGCCGGGCCGCAGCTCGCTGTCGCAGCGCGGCGATGACTGCCGGCGTGGGTTCGCTTCCGGTCATCGCGCAGACGCTTAGCGTTCGACCTCGAGCTGCAGCAGACCGAGACCGTGCACCTTGCCCTGCGCGTCGGTCTTGAGGCTCTCGCTGCCGCCGCCGCCGAGCGAATCGCGCAGGATGAAGTTGAGCGCGAGCATGTTGTCGGCCTCGTAGCGCGTCACCTCGCCCTTGCAGATCGCGCCAAAGTGCGCCTTCACGCGCTCGGCCGTGACCTGCTCCTTGATCAGCGCGTAGTCCGCCTCGTTGGTGACGAAGATGCCAACATTGCTGCCGTCACCCTTGTCGCCGCTGCGCGCATACGCGAACTCACCGAGCTTGACCTTCGCCATCACGACACCTCCACGCGGACCGTGGCCTGCACCTGCGTCTTGTCGAGCAGCGCCGGCCAGTAGCCGACGATCTCCGTCGCCTTGGGCCGCCCGCCGGCAAACCCCGTGACACCCGGCGGCCCGCTCGTGACGAGCGGCACGAGCTCCATGCCGAAGCGATCCACGCGGTCCTTGTCCGGGCACTTCACCCCGACGCGCAGCACGACCTCCGGCGGATCCTCGGATTGAAGAATGCCTTCATGGCAGACGCCCGAACCGACGAACTCGACGACCTTCTCCGACTCCTCGAACTTGCAGCCATCCAGCTCGAGTCGGCCGAACACGATGTCGGCGCAGAGCTTCGCCTTCGCAAGCGCGTCGGGCCCGGCGACGGTCAGCTGACCGGTCGCCTTGTAGCCGTTCTTGTAGCTCAACGAGACCTTGTAGCTGTCGGTCGGCGGTCCGCCCTTGATGCCGGTCAGCTTGACGCGATCGGGGCCGTCCTCGGTGATCGTCGCCGACGTGAAGTCCGCCACGCAGTCCGGGCCGAGGTAGTGGCGCGGGTCCCCCATCTCGTAGAGCAGCTGCGAGACGACGGTCTTCTTGTTGAGCAGGCCGCCCGTGCCGTCGTGCTTGGTGACGACGAAGTCGCCGCTCCTGTGGGCCTCGATCACCGGGTAGCCGATGCGCACGAAGTCTGCCACCGCGCGCCAGTCGGTGAAGTTGCCGCCCGTGCACTGCGCGCCGCACTCGGCGATGTGACCGGCCACCGTGCCAGCCGCGAGCCGGTCGTAGTCCTCGGGCGACCAGCCGAACTCGTGCACCATCGGCCCCGTGACGAGCGCCGGGTCGGTCAGCCGCCCGCCGATGACGATCTGCGCGCCCTGCGCGAGGCACTCCGCGACGGCGAACGCACCGATGTAGGCGTTGGCGCTCAGCAGCTTGTCCTGGATGTCCGACAGCGGCCGGCCGTCGTCCATGTTCTTCATCGCGTGACCGCCAGAGACGAGCTCGGGCACGCGCGCGAGGATGTCGTCACCCTCGATGATGCCGACCTTGAGACCCTGGATGCCCTGACTGCGGGCGAGCTCGAGCACCGCGGCGAGGCACGCTTCCGGGTTCACGCCGCCGGCGTTCGCGATGACCTTGATGCCCTTCTCGTGGATCGTCGGCAGGGTGCGCTCGAGCGTCTTGACGAAGTCCGTCGCATAGCCGGCCTGCGGGTTCCGGCCGCGGAGCTTCTGCATGATGCTCATCGTCACCTCGGCGAGGTAGTCGAGCGCCAGGTAGTCGAGCGGGCCTTCGCGAACGAGGCGGACCGGGCCGAGGATCGAGTCGCCCCAGAACCCCTGGCCGTAGCCGATGCGGATCGTGTCGGTCATGTGTGCACTAGAAGCTACGACGCCCCGCGCGGAATTCCGAGCGCGCCGCCCCGCGATCAGGCTTGCTGTGCGCCACCGGCCCGCGGCTCGCTGGCGCGTTCGAGCTTGCGCGCGGCCCGTGCGATGCCGCGCTGCATGCCGCGAAACACGATGCCGTGCAGCGGCAGGACCGCATACCAGTAGAGCAGGCCGAAGAGGCCCTTCGGCCGGAAGCGCGCGGTCTGGCGCAGCAGGGTCCGGGTGCGTTCGTCCTGCGACTCGCCAACGGGCTCGATCTCGAACGACAGCGTCGCGACACCCGGCAGCTTCATCTCCGCGTAGAGCTCGAGCCGGCGATGCGGCGTCGCCTCCGTCACCCGCCAGAAGTCGAGGGCTTCGCCGTAGCCGACCTGATCCGAATGCCGCCGACCGCGGCGCAGTCCGGGTCCGCCGATCAGACGGTCCATCCAACCGCGCAACTGCCACAGCCAGTCCGCGGCGTACCAGCCATGACCGCCGCCGACGCGGCACACCGCGCGGAACACGGCTTCCGGCGAGGCCTCGATCGTGATCTCACGCGGATCCTCGAAGACCTTGCCGCCGGCCCAGTCGGGATCTCCCGGCATGACCCCGGCGTCGGACCAACGCGTCTCGACGTCCTCGGCCTCGTGATCACCGAGCGCCTTCTGGATGGCTTCGCGCACCGTGCTGCGCGCCGTCGGCATGAGGACCTTCGCCCGATCGTCGCGGCACACGACCTCGTTCCGGAGCCCCTCGGCGAGCGGTCGCGCGATGCGGCTGCTGATCGGCGTGACGAGATGGATCCAGAACGAGCTCAGCCGGGGTGTCAGCACGGGCACGGCGAGGATTCGTCGCCGCGGCAGACCGCGCTCCTCCGCCATGACCTGGATGATCTGCGCGTAGGTCATGACGTCGGCGCCGCCGATGTCGAGCGTGCGGCCCGCCGTCTCGGGAACGCGGAGCACCTCCACGAGGTAGTGCAACACATCATCGATGCCGATCGGCTGGCAACGCGTCTGGACCCAACGCGGCGTGATCATGAACGGCAGGCGCTCGACGAGATAACGCAGGATCTCGAACGACGCCGATCCCGCGCCGATGATCATCGCGGCCCGCAGCACGGTGACCGGCACGGGACCGGCCGCGAGCTCGTGCTCGACCTCGCGCCGCGACGCGAGGTGCTCGCTGAGACCGTCGCCCGTCTCACCGAGACCACCGAGGTAGACGATCCGGCGCACGCTCGAACGCGCTGCGGCCGCCGCGAAGTTGCGGGCGAGCCGACGGTCGGTGTCCGCGTACTCCCGGCCGGCCGTGAGCATCGAGTGAACGAGGAAGTAGGCCGCCTCACAGTCCTGCAGATGCGCGGCAGTGGCCGCCGAGTCCTCGAGATCACACTCCACGATCTCGACCGCGGGGTCGGCGGCGAACGGCCGGCCGTCGAGCTTCCTGGGGCTGCGCACGAGACAGCGCACCCGGTAGCCCGCCGCCACGAGACGGCCGACGAGGCGTCCCCCGATGTAGCCGGTTGCGCCAGTTACAGCGACGCGGCGCGGTGCTTCGGTCGGGATCGGGGTCATGGTCGCTGCCGGCATCGCGCCGGACGCTGGATCATTTCGCCCGGCTCGCCACCGCGGATGCGGAATCCGGCTCGGGCCACCGTATACCTCCCGCAGGAGAGACCAATGGCCAAGACCCTGATCTTCTGTTTCGACGGCACCTGCAACGACCCGCGCGACGCGGAGCAGGACGTCGAGTTCTCGGGCGACGTGGACGACAGCAGCATCACCAATGTGCTCAAGCTGCACCTGCTGTTCGGCGGCGACCTGCGCGACGGCCAGCGGTTCGCCGACCAACGATCGTTCTACTACTCCGGCGTCGGCACCTACGGTAACAAGTTCAAGCGCATCGTGAACTCGCTGTTCTCGCCCGAGCACCGCGACGTCGCGACGATCCTCCGCGCGGCCGTCGCCGATGTGAACGAGCACTACGAGGACGGTGATCGGGTCGCGGTCTTCGGCTTCAGCCGGGGTGCCGCGCTCGCGCGTCGGTTCGCGGCGATCGTGCGCAAGGAGAGTCGGTTCGACGGCCTCGACGTCCACTTCCTCGGCGCGTTCGACACCGTCGCATCCATCGGCCGCCCCAACCTCGACTCGGACGAGAAGCCCGTGTCCGACGTCGTGTTCGAGAATCGCCGCGTTTCGCCGGCCGTGAAGGAGGCCCTGCACCTCGTCGCGATCGACGAGCGCCGCAAGGCGTTCATGCCGACGCTGATGAACGCCGAGGACCGCATCACCGAGGTCTGGCTGCCCGGCGCGCACGCCGACGTCGGCGGCGGCTTCCGTCAGGACGGTCTGTCGGACTGCGCTCTGCAGTTCATGCTCGAAGAGATCGAACGTCGCGCTCTCGGCCTGCAGCTGCTGCAGGATCACGAGATCGCGTACGGCGATCTCGAACCCGACGGGGCCGACTACCGCATCGCCCCGGACGATGTCGTGATCCAGCCGAACGCGGCCGGGATCGCGCACGTCAAGCGCCGTTCGCCGCTGCTGTCGCGCATCACCCTCGCCGACCGCGACGTCCGGGTCATCGAGAACGATGCGCCGACCAACGAGACCCCGCAGGTGCACTGGTCCGCCGGCGAACGCATCCAGATGGTGCGCGACTACCGCCCCGCGGCACTGCGCGGCGTGCGTCACGCGATCGAGTGGCCGAACGGGCAGTCCGCGGAGTACGCGGGGTTGCGCGAGCACTCGTTCGCCGTGCCGCTGCGCGAACTGGCGGTGAACGAGAGCGTGCCGCTGCGCTGCCACTCGAACCTGATGATGAACCACACGAAGGTGCTCCTCGTGCCGGGTCAGGCCTACGTCTTCGACGTCGACATGACGCAGCGCTGGCAGGATGCCCAGATCGAGTGCGGCCCCGACGGGTGGACCCGCGATACGGTGCAGCTCGGCGTCCGCGAGTGGTTCATCCGCTGGAAGGAGGACGACCGCCGGCTGCCCGACGCCAACTGGTTCGAGCTGCTCGGTTCGATCGGCGCGGGGCGGCCGTTCCGCGTCCTGCAGCACACCGACGAGGCCAGCGCGTTCGAGCCGGCGGAGATCGGCGAGCTGTTCGTGTTCGTCAACGACCTCGAGTCACGCTACGACAACAACGCGGGCTCGGCCGTCCTGACCGTGCGCCGCGTGCGTTGACGCATGGCCCGACCAAGGCCCGACTGTCGCGCAGCCAGCCGATTCGCGAGCGCATGACCGACGCCCCACTCACCGCAGCACGCACGGTCGAGGAGTGGGCGGCGGCGTACGTCCGAACGGAGTCACTCGCGAACAAGCTCGCTCCACCGACGCCGCCGACCGAATGGCGCGCGGACCCGGGCCCGGCGATCCGACTGTCCGCTCCGGGGCGGCCGCCGGAGTTCGACCTCGTGACCAGGACCCCGCGATCGGTCACGCGCGGTCAGATGCGACACGGGCGGCGCCGCGCGCAGCTGCTCCACACGTTCTTGCACCACGAGATGCAGGCCGCGGAGCTCATGTGCTGGGCGATCCTCGCGTTCCCGGCCACGCCGCGGGCGTTCCGGCAGGGACTGCTGGGGATCTGCCGCGACGAGATCCGGCACATGCAGCTGTACCGCGAACACATCGAAGCGCTCGGCCACGCCGTCGCCGACTTCCCGGTGCGCGACTGGTTCTGGCAGCGCGTCGCCGAGTGCGAAACGCCGCTGGAGTTCGTCGCGCTCATGGGCATGGGCCTCGAGGGCGGTAATCTCGATCACACGCGCCGCTTCGAGTCCTGGTTCGAAGAGGTCGGCGACCACGCGGGCGCTGAGCTGCAGCGCATCGTCGGCGACGAAGAGGTCGCGCACGTGCGCTTCGCGCTGCACTGGTTTCGCACGTGGAGCGACGACGACGAGCCGCGCTTCGAGCACTGGAGCGCAACGCTGCGGCCGCCGTTGAGCCCGAAGATGATGCGCGGCCACGACCTCGACCACGAGCGCCGCGCACGCGCCGGCTTCCCGCCCGCGTTCCTCGCACTGCTCGCGAAGAACCGCCACGCCCAGGATGCGCCGTGACCACGGTCGCCTGGATCCTGAACCTCGACGCGGATCTCGAACTCGCCGACCCCGACGCCTTTCGCGCCTCACACCGCCAGCAAGCCCGAGCCGCCGAATGGGGCGAGCGCTTCCTCGCCCACGCCCGCGCGCACAGCTCCACCACCCACACAGCCCTGCGTACGGTACCTGGTTCATCCTGCCGGGATTCGGACGCCGCAGTGCTCTGCCAGGCGTTCTCCCCGACCCCGCGCGCTCACACCATCGCCACCCGCGCCGGGCTGGAGCTGCCGGACTCGCCGCCGTTCGACGTCCTGCGTCACGTCAACGACCGCACGTTCGCAGCCGCGCTCGGCGGCGAGCTACCCGGGCGCGCGATCGTGCGATCGGTTGCCGAGCTCGAGACCGCCACGAGCCGCGGCGAAGCCCCGAACGGCTGGCTGCTGAAACGTCTGTTCGGCTTCAGCGGGCGCGGCCAGAAGCGGATCACGAGCGCACCCGTCGGCCCGGAGCGCCGCTGGATCGACGGCGCGCTCGCGGCGCACGGCGCGCTCCTCGCCGAACCGTTCGTCGTCATCGTCGCCGAGTTCGTTCTGCACGGCTGGCTGCGAAAGGACGGCTCCGCCTGGTTCGGCGACCCCGCAACGCAACGCCACGACGACCGGGGTGCATGGCAGGACACGACCCGCGGCGCGGCGGATCTCACGCCCGAGGAACTCGACGCGCTCGCGACCGCCGGCACCACGGTGGCGCGCGAGCTGCACGCCGCCGGCTACTTCGGGCCCTTCGCGATCGATGCGTATCGCTGGGAGGATGCCGGCGGCCCGCGCTTCGAGCCGCTCGGCGAGCTCAACGCGCGCTACACGATGGGGTGGTTCGCCGGCATCGGTGACCGCCAGGACCGCTGGCTCGGAGAACTCACCGGCGACCCGGGCACGAATCCGCAATAGTCGGAACGCCGCGGCGCAGCGCCCGACGGCCATGGCCCGCGCCCTGTTCTTCGACCCGGACGCCGCCCGACTTCGCGCGGGTTGGCGCATCCTGTTGTTCGTCGTCCTGCTCGTCGGACTCAACGCGACGCTGGCGATCACGGCCCGGACGATCCTCGGCAGCCTGCCGCGCGACTCTCTGCTCGTGATCGTGTTGCTGTTCTGCAGCGCCCTCAGTGCGACGGTGATCGCCCGGCGCTACCTCGATCGGCGCCCTCTGGGCGACCTCGGGCTGCGACTCACCCGCGTCACTGCCTTCGACCTGCTCTTCGGTTTCGGCCTGAGCGGCCTCATGGCCGGCACGGTGTTCCTCGTGCTCACGACCACGGGCCACGTGGTCGACGTCGAGTTCGCTCTGGCGGGCAGCGAGCTGTTCGGCCTGCTCGGCCCGGCGTTGCTCGCAGCCGTTCTCGTCGGTTGCTGGGAAGAGCTCGTCTTCCGCGGCTACGTGTTTCAGAACCTAGCCGCGGGTCTCGGGCACCGGCTCGCGATCGCGAGCTCGTGCGTGCTCTACGGCCTCATCCACGCGGGCAACGACGCGGCCGGCGTGCTGTCGACGCTCATCATCGTGGTGTTCGGCTTCCTGCGACTCTACGGCTACCTCGCCACCGGCCTGCTGTGGCTGTCGACCGGCATGCACATCGGCTGGAACTATTTCCAGGGCGTGATCCTCGGTTTCCCCGCGAGCGGTCACGTCGAACCCACGACTCTCGTGCGCCACGAACGCGCGGGCGATGCGTGGCTCTCGGGCGGCGACTTCGGCCCCGAGGCGAGCGTCGTCGTGCTGCCCGTTCTCGGCGCCGCTCTGCTGGCCATGCGCTGGTGGGCGCAACGGCCGTGGCGCACCGCCAGCCACCGCGCCGGATCCCGGGGCCGGGTCGGGGAAAGCCGCGGCGGCGGCCGGCGGGGTCGTCTGGTCTGCCTGGGCGGCGACCAACCGGCCCGCCGCTACCGCCGCGTCTTCGCCGGACTCTCCTTCTTCCCCTCCGATCCAGGATCGGCACCCGCCGTGGTCTCGAGTCGCTGCTCGAGGTGCCCGAGGATCCGCCGCACCGCGAGCGCCGAGCGGGCCGGCGACAGCGCCACCAGCGGCAGCCAGCCCGACGCCCGCTCGGGGCATGGGCCGCCGTCGCCGGATCCAACGTCACTGTCGCAGAGCACATCCACCGTGGGGTCCAGGGTGCAGGTCGGCTCCGGCTGCAACACGAATTCCGCGAAGAACTCGCTACGGCAGGCGGGACCGGCAGGGCTCGAGGCAGGGAATCGCACGGGGGTCGGCGGCGGCGTCGGGGCACGCGCTCGACGACAACGGTGTCGCGGTGTCACGGGATCGATTCAAAAATCTCTCCCGAATCCCGGCCGCGCTCACTCGAGGCCGCTGCGGATGAACTCGAGCCCCTTGCGGCAAACGTCTTCCGGGCTCGCGAACAGGTCCCGCCAGATGTGGATCGCGGCCGCGAATTCGGCGTCGAGGCGCGAGAACGCCTCGATCACGCACCAACCGTCGTAGCCGACGTCCTGCAGCGCCGCGAACGTCCCGCGCCAGTCGACCTGACCCTCGCCCGGGACGCCGCGATGGTTCTCGCTCAGGTGGACGTGGCCGAGCACCGGCGCGACGTGCTGGACGGCCGCCCCCGCGTCACGTTCCTCGAGGTGCATGTGGTGCGTGTCGTAGTGCGCCTGGACGGCCGGATGATCGACCCGTTCGCAGAGCTCTCGCAGCTGGGCCGCCGTGTTCACGAGGTAGCACTCGAAGCGGTTGAGCGCCTCGGGCGCGAGCACGATGCCGGCCTCGGCCGCGTGCTCCGCTGCGGCGCGCAGCACGTCGGCGCTGCGCTGCATCTCATCGTCCGTCGGGCCGCGGCCGCGGAACACCTTGTAGCCTGAGTGCAGCGGCCCGCAGAGCACGTCGGCACCGAGCGCGCTCGCGCAGTCGATGGCCCAGCGCAGGCGGTCGATCGCGGCCTGCCGCACGTTCTCGTTGTCGTGGATCGGATCGTGATACTCGTCGAGACCCGTCGACGCCGTGCGCGCCAGACCGAGCTCGTCGAGCATGCCGCCGAGATCGGCGTAGTGCGCGGGCGCGCCCTCGAACAACGGGACCTCGACCCCGTCGAACCCGCAGTCGTTGACGAACTGCAGTTGCGGGCCGTGGTCGCGGGTGACATGGGTCGAAAAGAGCAGCAGGTTGATGCCGTAGCGCACGCCGCGATCTTCGCACGCGCCCGGACCTGGTCAACGCGGAGCCGGGTCAGCGCGGACCCAGCCCAACGCGGACCCAGCCCAACGCGGAGCCAATTCGGGGCCTGACCGAAATCCAACGGCGGCTGCAGCGCCGGCCCCCGGCGGGCTACAGTGCCCGGTCCCTCTGCTCCCCCAATCCGGCTCTACTGACCATGCCCGATTCGAAGAACGCGTTCCCCAAGCTCCACAACGCCGCCTGGCCCGGCCTCGTCGGCAAGGAAGAAGGCACGGACAACCCGCCGATCCCGTTCGAGCAGATGCTCGAATGGACCGCGAACGCCGAGGTCGACGGCAACCGCTTCGACGGCATCGACCTGTTCTTGTCGCTGCCCCACACCGACATCGATTCGAGCAAGGACGACCTGCAGAAGCTCGCCGACCAGGTCGCGAGCAAGAACCTCGTAGTCGGTTCGCTCGTCGCGCCGGTGTGGCCGCCCACGGGCGGCGGCTCGGCGATGGGCGACGAGAGCGAGCGCCAGGCGTTCCTCACGCAGGTCGAGAAGGCGTGCCGCATCGCGCGTGACCTGCGCGAGATCGGCATCCGACCGTACGGCATCGTGCGCATCGACTCGGCCGCGGGCGTCGCCGACTGGCAGAAGGACCCCGACGGCAACCAGAAGGTCATCGCGGACACGTTCAAGAAAGCGGCGGACATCGCCGAGGATCACGGTGAGCGGCTCGCGGCCGAGGGCGAGATCTGCTGGGGCGGCATGCACAGCTGGAAGCGCATGGCCGAGCTGCTCGCGCTCGTCGATCGGCCGAACACCGTCGGCTTCCAGGCCGACATGGCGCACACCCTGCTCTACACGCTCGGCTACAACGCGGCCGAGGATCGCATCCTGCCGGAGGACTACCAGTGGGGTGACCGCGAGGGTCTCGACGCGGCCTACCGCGAGATGACGGCAGCGCTGCGGCCGTGGGTCATGGACTTCCACGTCGCGCAGAACGACGCGACGGTGTTCGGTTCGGGTTCGCACGACAAGACGGGGCGCCACTGCCTGCCGAAGGATCCGAACGGCAAGCTCGACATTCCGCACTACGCCGGCTTCTGGCTGCGCGATGCGGACGGCGAGGTGACGAAGTCCGTGCAGCACCTGTGCTGGGACGGCTGCATGTTCCCCAACAGCGTGATGGCGGAGGCGCAGACCTGGAACGACATCCTCGCCGCGATGATGGCGGTGCGCGACGCGCACGGCTGGAACTGAGAGGCACCGGAAGGAAGGAACCACGATCATGAGTGACAACGTGAAGAAGCCGTTCCGCATCGGCCTCATCGGCACCGGCTTCATGGGTCGGGCCCACAGCAACGCCTACAAGAAGGCGCCCAACTTCTTCGACCTGCCGTTCGAGCCGGTGCTGCAGGCGGTCTGTGCCCGCAGCGACGGCGCGGCCGCCGCGTTCGCGAAGCAGTGGGGCTTCGAGTCGGCAGAGACGGACTGGCGAACCGTGATCGCGCGCGACGACATCGACGCCGTCGACATCTGCACGCCCAACGACAGTCACAAGGACATCGCGATCGCCGCGGCCAAGGCCGGCAAGATCGTGATGTGCGAGAAGCCGCTCGCCCGCACGGCCGCCGAAGGCGCCGAGATGGTCGCCGCGATCGAGGCGGCCGGCGTCGCCAACACGGTCTGGTACAACTACCGCCGCGTGCCGGCCGTGACGCTCAGCAAGCAGCTCATCGACGAGGGCAAGCTCGGGCGGATCTACCACTACCGCGCGCAGTTCCTGCAGGACTGGACGATCAGCGAGGACCTGCCGCAGGGCGGCGCCGGGCTGTGGCGCCTCGACGACAAGGCCGCGGGCAGCGGCGTGACCGGCGACCTGCTCGCGCACTGCATCGACACCGCGCTCTGGCTCAACGGCGGCATCAAGAACGTCACGGCGATGACGGAGACCTTCGTGAAAGAACGCATGCACAACCTGACGGGCAAGGTCGAGCCCGTCGGCATCGACGACGCGTGCGCGTTCCTCTGCCGCTTCGACAACGGCTCGCTCGGGCTGTTCGAGTCGACGCGCTACGCGCGCGGCCACAAGGCGCTCTACACGTTCGAGATCAACGGTGAGCACGCATCGATCCGCTGGGACCTGCACGACCTGCACCGACTCGAATACTTCGACCACCGCGACGAGTCGCGCACGCGCGGGTGGCGCTCGATCCACGTGACCGACGGTGACATGCCGTACATGGACAAGTGGTGGGTGCCGGGGCTTTCGATCGGCTACGAGCACTCGTTCGTGCACCAGTTCGCCGACTTCCTCATCGCCCTGGGCGAGGGCAAGTCCGTCGGGCCGACGTTCCGCGACGCGCAGGCGACGCAACAGGTCTGCGAGGCCGTGCTCGCGTCGGCCAAGGAACGCAGCTGGCTCGACGTCAGCAAGGACTGACGTGGAGCGTCGCGCACTCGGCAAGACCGGCATCGACGTGCCGGCGCTCAGCTTCGGCGCCGCGCCACTCGGTGATCTGTTCGGCGAGCTCGACGAGAACGACGCGATCGACGCCGTGCACGCGGCGATCGATCTCGGCATCGACTACTTCGACACCGCGCCGCTCTACGGCTTCGGCCTCGCGGAGACCAGGCTCGGCAAGGCGCTCCGTGACCGGCGCGACCGCGTCACGCTCGCGACCAAGTGCTGCCGCGACGGCTTCACGCAGTTCGACTTCTCCGGCGCGCGCGTCAAGGCGAGCATCGACGAGTCGCTGCAACGGTTGCAGACCGACCGCATCGACGTGTTCCAGATCCACGACGTCGAGTTCGGCACCACGCAGCAGGTGCTCGAAGAGGCGCTGCCCGCAGCGCGCGACCTGCAGCAGGACGGCAAGGTCCGCTTCGTCGGCATCTCGGGCCTGCCCGTGCGCTACCTGCGGAGGCTGGCCGAGCAGACCGAGCTCGACACGCTGCTGTCGTGGGCGCACTGCAACCTCGTCGAGGACGAGCTCGACGAGGAACTCGTCCCACTCGCGAACGAGCGCGGCATCGGCCTCATCAACGCATCGCCCGTGCTGCAGGGCCTCCTCACGGACGCGGGTCCGCAGGATTGGCACCGCAGCCCGCAGCCCGTGCTCGACATCGCGCAACCGCTCGCCGCGCTCTGTCGCGAAGCCGGCACCGACGTCGCGACGGTCGCGATCCGCGACGCCGTGCAACGCGCGCCGACGACGACGATCGTCGGCATGAAGACCCGCGCCGAGGTCGAACGCAACGTGACCGCCGCCGCGGCCGAGATTCCCGACGGTTTGCTCGCGCGCATCGCCGAGCTCGTCGCCCCGGTCAAGAACATGATGTGGTTCGAGGGCCGACCCGAGAACAACGTCCCGCCGGCCGACCCGAACCGGCACGTGCCGCAGTTCCCCAAGACCACGCACTCGTAGACCCACCCGCCATGACCCTGACCGCCACCGCGCTGCGCCTCAACGGCGAGCACCGCCTCGACCCCGCGGACGCGGCCGCCGAGGTCACGCAGAACCTCGCCGTCGAACAGGTCGAGATCGGCGACCCCGGTCCGGGTGAGGTCCTGGTCGAGCCGCTGTTCGCCGGCGTCTGCGGCTCGGACAACAGCGCCGCGGTCGGCAAGCCGAACTTCGCCTGGGTCGAACGCCCGCGCACGATCGGCCACGAGTTCACCGCGCGTATCGTCGACTTCGGGCCGGATACCGCAGGCTATGGAGGCCTGCGAAAGGGCGACATCATCTGCGCGCTCGCGATGCGCGGCTGCCGCGATCCGCGCTGCCGCGGCTGCCGCCGCGGCCGCTGGAACTACTGCCGGCGGAAGCGCATCTTCGGTTTCCACCGCGACGGCGGCATGGCGACGCGCTCGATCATCGAGGCCGATCGCTGCATCAAGCTGCTGCCCGGCCTCACGCCGCTGCAGGGCGCGGTCGTCGAGCCGCTGTCCGTCGTGGCGCAAGGTGTGCTGCGCAAGTGCGGCATCCAGCCGGGCATGGACGTCGTCGTCTCGGGCTGCGGGATCATGGGCCTCATGGCCGCCGAACTCGCGCGTTCGGCCGGCGCGCGCGTTGCGATCGTCGGCGTCGAACGTGACCGCGACGTGCGATTGAAGCTCGCCGAGGACCGCGGCTTCCTGCCGATCGTCGTGAGCCCCGACGCGCCGCTGCACGAACAGCTGAAGCGTGGGATCGAAGCGACCGACGGCACGCGCTTCGGCGACGACTTCGACGACAGCCTCTGCGACGTGCTCATCGAGTGCTCGGGCGCGCCGCCCGCGCTCGCCGACGCGGGACTGTCCGTGCAGCCCGAGGGCACGATCTGCGTCATCGCGACGTATCCGTGCGAGGTCAACTTCGGCGCGACGGCGTTCACGCGCTCCGGCCAGGCGATGCAGGGCGTGATGGGCAGCAGCCACGAGGACTACGACAACGCGCAGCGCCTGCTGCAGCGGGGCGTATTCCCGGTCGAGCACTACACGCAGCTCTATCCGTTCGCGGACGCGATGCGCGCGATGACCGACTCGATCCGGGCCCGCACGCCGAAGGCCGTGCTGCAGATCAACCCATGACGCGGGCCCTCGTCACCGGCGGCACGGGCTGCATCGGCGCCGTCACCGTGCGCGACCTGCTGCGCCACGGCGTCGACGAGATCGTCGTCGCGAGCCGCGGCTCGGATCGCAGCCGACTGCAGATGTGGCTCGGTGACGAACTCGACGACCGCGTCCGCTTCGCCGCGCTCGACCTCGGCGACGAGTCGGCGGTCGGCGCGCTCGTCGACGAGGCCTCGCCGACCCACGTCGTGCATCTGGCCGCGCTGCAGAGCCCCGACTGCGACCGCGATCCGGAGCTCGGCATGCGCATCAACGTCGGCGCGACGCAGGCCCTGCTCGAAGCCGTCGAACGCCTCACCACCCGACCCGAGCGCGTCGTGTTCGCGAGCTCGGCCGCGGTCTACGGCCCGCGGTCGCACTACGACACGCCGCTCGTGTCCGAGGCCGCCGAGCTGTTCCCGCCCAACCGGTACGGCGTGTGGAAGGTCGCTGGCGAACACCTCTGCCGGCTCTTCCACGAGCGCACCGGCATTCCCACGGTCAGCCTGCGACTCAACACGACGTACGGACCCGGGCGCGATCAGGGCATGACCTCGGCCGTGACGACCGCGATGAAGCACGTCGTAAGCGGTCACCGCAACGGCCGCGCCGAACCGTTCCGCATGCCCTACCGCGGACGCGAGAACTACCACTACGTCGAAGACGTCGGCGCCCACTTCGCGATCGCGGCGAGCGCACCGTTCGACGGCTGCGCCGCGTTCAACATCCGCGGCGAGACGGTCGAGGTCGAAGGCTTCCTCGCGACGATCCGCGCGGCTGCGAACGAACTCGGGCTCGGCGACGCCGTCGACCTCGGGATCGCCGACGACGCGCGCGCCAACCTGTTCGTGAGCGACCTCGACGACAGCGCGGTCCGCGCGAGGTTCCCGGCGGCACCACGACGCGCCCTGCCGGCGGGCGTGCGGGCGACCCTGCAGCAGTTCCTCACGGACCAGCCACCCGCGTAGCGCTGCGCTACACGGCGCCTCCGGCTCGCTTCGTGCTACGGCGACCGGAGCAGCCACGCCACCACGTCGAGCGATGCCGCGAAGTGCAAGAGCGGCGGCCGATCCGGCAGCGTGATGCCGAACGCCTCGGTGACCGTGCAACGCTCGATCTCGGCCTCGGCAGCGTGCAGCGGCCACGGCGCGTGATGGATCCCGCCGATTCGCAACGCCCCGCGTGGCGTCGCCGATGCGAGGAAGTAGCGCTCGGTGAGCCAGTGCTCGAGTGAGCCGGGCGCGGCCGGTGGCAGCGGCGCACCCGGCCGATAGCGGCCGAGGAACGCGCCGGCCCCGACGCCGCGGTGACTTCGCTCGCTGCTGTAGTGCCGCCACCCGCTGGTCGCGTCGCAGCGCAGCGCCATCCGGGCATGGTGGTACGGCAGATGGAACGACCAGCGCGCGGCTCGCACGGCGAGCCCGCTGTCCGCGTCGAGCGAGAAGAACCAGACCCCGGCGCGACCGTTGTGCCGCACGTAGGTCCGGACGTTGAGCTCGAGGAACCGCGAGGGCCGACACGGCAGCGCGGGCAGTCCGCGCGGCGCGGTGTCGGTCATCTGAAACGGCACGACGCCGACCCAGGCCTCACCATCGAACAGGTCGAGCTCGAGGCCCGGCGGCAAAGCCGCGCGCAAGGGCGCCGGATCGACCGGCCAGTGCGCGAACAGCAGGTCGCGCCAGCGCATGCGCAGCGCCCACGGTCGGTCCGGCACCGGATACGCCCGGTGTTCGACATGCCGGAGGATCTCACGAGGCCGAACGCTCACTGGGCCCCAACGCCAGCACCGGCCGCCGTGTTTCGCAAGTGGCTCAGTCCTTCGCCGCCGGCAGCACGTCCCGCACCTCCACGAGTCGGAACTCCGGGCTCGATGCGACACAGTGGCGCAGGATCGGCACGTGGCCGGCGCCGATGAGCACGACGACCCGCTGCCCCGGTTCCGTCGCGCGCGCGAGGTTGCTGAAGATGCGGAGGTTGCGGTTGAACCACTGGCTCACGAAGCCGTCGGGCCCGGGATACTCCTCGCCGTCGCCGGCGTGGAACCCACCCACGAGGTAGGCGGCATGCGAGGTCTGCAGCACCCGCGGGTGGTTCATGAACCGCAGGATCGTGGTGAGGTCGACGCGATCGATGAAGCGGTCGCGATCCCGGTTGGCGCGCGCCACGACGCCTTCGAGAGGCGTCGCGAGCCGCCGCAGTGCGCCGTGCTCGCGGGCCCAACGCAGTGGGTCGACCCGCGGCTCGAGCCAGCGCCCGGGCGCGTCGATCGCGTGCACGCGTTCGTGCCCGAGCCGCGCGGCGAGTCGATACGCGACCTGGTCGATCTCGCTCTTGCTCCGCGTTCGATCACCGGCGCGATAGGCGGCATAGTGTTCGTCGACCCGCACCTGGCCCGATGGCCGGCGCTCGATGCACACGACGTCGGGTGCGAACTCCACCAAAGCTTCGACGACGCGCTCGATCTCCGCCTGCCGCCGCGCCGTCAGCGGGTCGAACGAATGGGTCGGCTTGTAGGCGTCGAGCCCCTGGTCGTCGAAATGGAACGTGCCGAGCAGGAGCACGTCGACGGGCTCGAGCCCGGCCTGCTCGAGGTAGCCGTCGACTACTGCAGCGGGATCGTCGCGCCACAGGTCCGGTTGAGGGTCCTGTTGGGGATCCTGCTGGGATTCCTGCTGGGATTCCTGCTGGGAATCCGGCGCCTCGACGCCTTGGAGGGAACGCAAGCGCGCGGCGCCGGAGGAGCCGGCGCAGCCGGCGGCGGTCAGGAGGCCGAGGATCACGACGATGGTGATGCGACAGTTCATCGCAGCAGCGTCGGCGGACGAGGGTCCCGCGCCAGTGCCACGAGACACGCGCCGGCCCATGACCATCGGCAGGGGTGGAACGGCCGAAGTCGGGGCTATCGTTGCGTCGGCATGACCGCGACCCCGACCGTTTCGGCAGGACCCCGCGCCGCGTGGCTCGGCCCGGTCGGCGTCGCGGTGGCCGTGCTGCCGTTGCTGCAGCGCGCGCTATTGCACCCGGACGACCCGGCGCCCGAGCACCTCGGGAACTGGATTGCCTGCATCGCGACGTTCCTCGTCGCGGACGCGCTCGCAGCGCGGCTGCACGGCTCGACCGCGCGGGCTTTCGTGCTGGGGCTCGCATCGGCGTGCGCCCTGACCGCGGTTTGGCTGATCCCCGCGATCTACGGCGGCGCTGCGCTGACCGCGGCGCTGCTGGTCGTCGTGGCGGCGCGACTGCCGGGGTTCTCGACGCCAGTCGTCGCGCTCTGGATCGCGGCCCAATCGATCGGCCTCGTCGCCATCTACGCCATGCGCTGGAACGCCGAGGTCGGCAGCGCCGCTGCGTTCGGCTTCCTGTGCTTCCAGGTGATCGGCTACCGCTTCCACGCGACGGCCGCATCCGAGAGCCGGGCGCGGCGCGAGCTCGCCGCGACCCGCGCCGAGCTGCTCACCGCTGCGCGGCAGGCCGAACGCAACCAGATCGCCGCCGATCTGCACGACGTCCTCGGCCACCATCTCGTCGCGCTGCAGCTGCAGCTCGAGGCCGCGCGCGGGCCGGACGGCGAACGACACGTCGAACAGGCGCGACAGCTCGCGCGACTCCTGCTGGCGGAGGTGAGGAGCGTCGTCGACGACATGCAGGAGACCGTCGCTTTCGATCTCGTGCGGGCGTTCGACGACCTGGCCGCGGACGACCTCACACCGCGAGTCCGACTCGCCGTCACGGACGAGAGCGGCGTGCAGGCGCTGCCCCCCGCGACCGCGCGCGAGTGCCTGCGAGTCGTTCAGGAAGCCGTCACCAACGCGCGCAAGCACGGGCACGCCAGCGCAGTCGTGATCGACGTCGGACGCGACAGCATCACGGTGGCCGATGACGGGCGCAGCTGGCCGGGACCCGCGACCGGGCGCGGCCTCGACGGGATGGCCGATCGCTGCCGCACCGCGGGCTGCACGTTCGACCTCGATCGCCAACCGGGACGCGGCACGACCGTGCGGATCGGTCTGCCGGTGACCGCCGAACGAAGCGTGAGCGGAGCAACGTCGTGATCCGGGTCATGGTTGTCGACGACCACCGACTCGTGCGCGAGGGCTTCGAAGCGCTCCTCGGTGGCGTTGCCGCGGTCGAGGTCGTCGCGAGCGCCGCGAACGGGCAGGAAGCCTGGGCCGCACTCGCGACCACGGAGGTCGACGTCGTGCTGCTCGACCTGCGAATGCCCGAGATGGATGGCCACGAGCTCCTGCGCCTGCTGCAGGACGCCGGCAGATCGCGCCCACGCGCCCTCGTGCTGACGACGTTCGACGACGACGCTGCGTTGTTGCTCGCGGCCCGCCGAGGCGCCCGCGGCTTTCTGCTCAAGGACGTCTCGCGTGACGAACTCGTCGACGCGATCCAGGAAGTGCACGCGGGCCGGCTCGCGCTGCGTCCGGCGATCTCGGATCGGATCCGGCGAGCCTTGACCGATCCCGAGCCCGTGAGCGAGCGTGCGCCCACGAGCCTGACACCGCGTGAATCCGACGTCCTGCGGCTCATGGCCGCCGGATTGACGAACCGCGAGATCGCCGATGGCCTCGGGCTCGCGGCCGGCACGGTGAAGAACCACGTCAGCGTCGTTCTCGGCAAGCTCGGCGCGGACGACCGCACGCGCGCCGTCCTGCGGGCGATCGAGCAGGGGCTGGTGTAACGCCCCGCGACTACTGCCCACGCGGCAGCGGCGGCTCCTGATCCTGCGGGATCGGGCACCGGTAAGGCTCACCCGCCGTCTGTTCCTGGAACCGGGTTCGCGCCGCCGCGACGAGGTCCGGCGACACGAACAGCTCGACGAGCGACGCTCCGAGCGCGCGGGCGGCACTCCGGATGCACTTGTGACCGATCGACGTGCCGGCGCACGCGACGACGGGCCACGCGTGCCACGGCGTATCGACCGGCGCGCACGCCACACGCAACTTGCCGGTCGGCGTGATGCGCGAGACCTCGGCCGCGTCGGTCGAACCGCCCTGGGCCGGCACGGGATCGGCCGGCAGGTCCGCGACGCCGACGAAGAGCCCCTTGTCGGGTTTGCCGGTCGCGACCTGCAGCTGACGCGCGAACTTCTGTTCGCCATCGTCCCAGGCCGGCGCACCCGCCGCGCGCAGGTTGCGATCGAGCAGCTCCGTGAGGGGGCGGTTGAGCAGGTAGTCGTGCACACCCGTCGTCAGCTCGTGCTCCCACGTCGTCTCCGTCGCGATCGCCGCGCCCTCGGCACACTTCAGCACCCGCTGATACGTCGACTCGACGCCGGCGCGTGTCAGGTCGCGAACGTAGTACCAGACCGACGCCTCGGCCGGCACGACGTTGGGCGCGCCGCCGCCGTTCTTGACGACGTAGTGGATCCGCGTCGACGGCACGACGTGCTCGCGCAGCATGTTCACCGCGTGGTTCATGAGTTCGACCGCGTCGAGCGCGGACCGGCCGTTCCATGGATCGCCCGCGCCGTGCGCCGTCTTGCCGTGGAACTTCACGACGAAGTTGTTGAGCGCGCGGGTGCCTTCGTAGTCGGCCCGGGTCTCGTCCCCGGGGTGCCAGTCGAGGCAGCAGTCGAGACCGTCGAACACCCCCGCCTTGGCCATGTAGACCTTGCCGATCACCGTCTCTTCCGCCGGGCAGCCGAACAGCACGAGCGTGCCGCCGATGCCCTCCGCCGCCATCACGGCCTTGGCCGCGAGCGCCGCCCCGGCCGAGCCGGCGGCGAAGAGGTTGTGACCGCAGCCGTGGCCGTTGCCGCCGCGCACGAGCGGCGAGCGCTGCGCCTTCGCCTCGTTGCTGATGCCGGGCAACGCGTCGAACTCGGCCAGCATGCCGATCACCGGCTTGCCGCTGCCGAACGTCGCGGTGAACGCCGTCGGGATGCCCGCGACGCCGCGCTCGACGCGGAAGCCGCGTTCTTCGAGGAAGTCGGCCAGCGCCGCGGACGACTTGCTCTCGGTGAGGCTCGTCTCGGCGAAGCGCCAGATGCGGTTGCTCAGATCGAACAGCGCCTGCTGCTCCGAGTCGACGTGGGCGTGAGCCGCGGCCCGCAGCCGCGCGAGCCGGCCACCATCCGCGCCTTCCTGGCCAGCCGAAGAATCGAGGAGCGCGGCGAGCGCGACGAACGACCCGACGAGGCGGTGCATGGCGTCACGGTATCGCACGCGCCCTGCCTTGCATCGGGAGGAAGTTGCCAGGATCGTCTATTGCATGCGATCCCACCTGGCAGTCGCCGCTCTGCCGCTGCTCGCCACGCTGTCGGCGTGCGGCGGCGGTGAACCCTACGATTGGAAGAACCGCGAGATCTCGTGGCGCTACGGCCCGACGACGACGGCCGCGCGCGCCGAACATCTGGCGGCGACGGGCAAGGCCAAGAACAGCAAGGGTCCGATCGCGAAGGGGTGGAAGCTCCGTCTCGTCGACGCGCAGAAGCTCACGGTGCAGCCCTACCAGCTGTCCGAGTCGCACGAGTCGTTCGGCGCGGTCAAGATGCTCGTCAACCTCTACGACCGCTCGGACCAGAGGATCGGCATCAAGGAGACGCCGGCGATCACCGCGGACAACGCGTCGTTCACGTTCGAGCTGACGGCAGAGCTCGCGCAGAAGCTCGGCGACGTCGTGATCTGGTTCGCGCCGATCTGACGCGCGCCGCCGGTATGCTGCGGCGCATGCGCGCTGCCCACCTCGTCGTCGTCACGCTCGCCGCGTGGGCCGCTCTGCCCGCGCAGGATGCGCCGCGTTCGGAGCGGCCGAACATCCTGTTCGTGATGATCGACGACCTCGGTTGGATGGACCTGGGCGTCCAGGGCAACGCGAAGTTCACGACGCCCCACATCGATCGTCTGGCGGCCGACGGTACGCGGTTCACGGACTTCTACGCCGCCGCGCCGGTCTGTTCGCCGACACGCGCAGCGTGCGTCACCGGTCTCGCCCCGGCGCGCCTGCGAGTGACCAACCACATCCCCGATCGCTGGAGCTTCTACGACGAACGCGGGCAGAAGAACGGTGAGCGCCGTGGGCGCGCGTTCGGGCCGGGTCGATCACGGAACGTGCTCGACAAGGCGTTCCCGACGATCGCGCATCGATTGCAGGACGCCGGCTATCGCACGGGGTTCGTCGGCAAGTGGCACCTCGCCGGGCCGAACTGGAACACGACCGACACGACGCTGTTCCCGGAGAGCTACGGCTTCGACGTGAACGTCGCCGGCAACGCGATGGGCGGCCCCGGCACGTTCTTCGCTCCGATCAAGATGCCCAACTTCGAGAAGGGCAAGGCCGGCGAGTATCTCCCCGACCTGCTGGCCACGGAGGCGATCGAGTTCCTCCGCACCCCGAGGCAGCCGGGCCAGCCGTTCTTCCTGTGCCTGTGGACCTACACGGTCCACTATCCGATCGAGGCGACGCCGGAGCTCTACGCGCGCTACTCCGACGCGCAGGAACCCGACATGCCGACCCGCTACCGCGCGATGGTCGAAGGCATGGACCGCGCGATCGGTCGCGTGCTGCAAGCGCTCGACGACCTCGGTCTGCGCGATGACACCCTCGTCGTGTTCACCTCCGACAACGGGCAGATGCCCGGTTCGTCGGTCGCCGACCCCCTGCGCGCCGCCAAGGGCTATCTCTACGAAGGCGGCATCCGGGTGCCGATGATCCTGCGCTGGCCCGGTCACGTGCGCGCGGGCGCCGTCGATGCGACCCCGGCGATCTCGATGGACTTCGCGCCCACGTTCCTCGACGCGGCCGGGGTCGAGCATGCGGCGGCCGATTTCGATGGCGAAAGCCTGCTGCCGCTCTTTGCCGGCCAGGGCGAGCTCGAACGCGAAGCGCTGTTCTGGCACTACCCGCACTACAGCTACCACGGCGACAATCACATGGGCTCCGTCGTGCGGCGCGGCGATCTCAAGTACATCCACCACTGGGACGACGACGCGCACGAGCTCTACGACCTCGCCACCGACCTCGGCGAACGTGAGAACCTGATCGAGCAGCGGTCCGAGGACGCCGCCCGCCTGCGCACCCTGCTCATGCAGTGGCTCGACGAGGTCGACGCGCAGCGACCCCGGCCCTACGCGACGATCCCGGCCGACGAGTTGCCGGGCAAGAAGCGCGCACCCCGCTGAATCGAGTTAGCATCTCGTCATGCTCTCGCCGTTTCGTCGTCTCGCCCGTGTTGCCATTCCAATCCTGGCGACCTCGACACTGGCGGTCCCGTCGTGCGGGCAGACCGAATCCTGGCTCGACTACCGTGGCCCGGACCGGAACGGCTTTCTTCCCGACGCCGACGTGCCGCTCGAGTGGAGCGAGCAGAAGAACGTCGCGTGGAAGACTGCGATCCGGGGCGAGGGCTGGTCGTCACCGCTCGTGCACGAGGGGCGGATCTGGCTCACGACGGCGACCGAGAAGGGCCGCAACCTGCACGTGGTCGCCGTCTCGTTCCAGAACGGCGAGGTGCTGCACGACCGCATCGTGTTCACGAACGAACGGCCCGAGCCGAAGAACAAGCTCAACAGCTACGCGTCACCCTCCCCAGCGGTCGAGGACGGCCGCGTCTACGTGCACTTCGGGACCTACGGCACGGCATGCCTCGACGCGAGTTCCGGCGAGACGCTCTGGGAACGCCGCGACATCCACTGTGATCACATGGAAGGGCCAGGCAGCTCGCCCGTGATCGTCGACGACGCGCTCGTGTTCCACATGGACGGCGGCGACGTGCAGTACGTGATCGCCCTCGACAAGCGCACGGGCGAGACGCGGTGGCGCACGCCGCGCTCGACCGACTTCAACGGCGTCCAACCGGACCTGCGCAAGGCCTACAGCACGCCGATCGTCGTACCGGTCGACGGCCAGGAGTGGCTCATCAGCTCGGGCGCGCGCTGCACGATGGCCTACGATCCCGAGACGGGCGCCGAGTTGTGGCGCGTGCGTCACCCCGGATTCTCGATGGCCTCGCGCCCGTTGACCGACGGCGAGACCGTCTACCTCACGACCGGTTTCATGCGCGGGGAACTGCACGCCGTTCGGCTCGGCGGCGAAGGGGATGTCACGGACACGGCGCCGATCTGGCAGTGGCAGCGCAACGTCCCGCGGATGCCGTCCCCCATCCTCGCGGACGGTCGCATCTACATGGTCGACGACGGCGGGCGCGGCACGTGCCTCGATGCCGCGACGGGCAAGCCGATCTGGCGCCAGCGAATCGGCGGCGAACACTCGGCGTCGCCGATCGCGATCGGCGACCGCATCTACTTCTTCGACCGCGAAGGGCGCACGGTCGTGCTCGCGCGCGGCGACGAGTTCGAGAAGCTCGGGACCAATCGCCTCAACAGCGGCTTCATGGCCTCGCCAGCCGTCGTCGGCAACGCATTCGTGCTGCGCACGAAGACGCATCTCTATCGGATCCAGGCGGACGCATGATCCGCTGCCCCTGATCCGACTGCCCCGATGGGCGCCCGACGCCCACGGGGATGGCGAGCGGCGACGCGGCGCGTATCGTGCCCGGCGATGCTCGCACTGCTGGCCGCCGTACTTCCCACCCTCGCGCCACAAGGCCCCGGCGACGACTGGCCGCAGTGGCGTGGCCCCACGCGCGACGGCCTCTGGCGCGAAACGGGCATCCGCCGCGAGCTGCCCGACGAGCTCGAACCACGCTGGCGCGCCCCGATCGGCACGGGCTACAGCGGCCCGACCGTCGCCGCCGAGCGGGTCTTCGTCATGGATCGCGGGACCGAGCCGGACGAGGTCGAGCGCATCCGGTGCTTCGCCTGGGACACGGGCAAGCCGCTCTGGGTGCACTCGTATCCGTGCTCGTACGCCGGCGTGTCGTATCCCGCCGGCCCCCGTTGTTCGGTGCACGTCCACGACGGCCTCGCGTTCGGCCTCGGCTCGACCGGCCATCTGCACGCGCTCGACGCGAGCAGCGGCGAGGTCGTGTGGCACCACGACCTCCGCGCCGAGTACGAGATCGACATGCCGATCTGGGGAATCGCGGCAGCGCCCGTGATCGAGGGCGACCTGCTCATCGTGCCAGCGAGCGGCAAGGACGCGTGGCTCGTCGCGTTCGACACGAAGACCGGCGCCGAACGCTGGACCGCGTTCGGTGACCGCGGCAACTACTCGGCGCCGATCGTGATCGACCAGGCCGGCCGGCGCGTTCTCGTCTGCTGGTCGGGCGATCGCGTCGTCGGTGTCGCGCCGCAGGACGGCCAGCTGCTCTGGGAGTATCCCCTGAAGGCGAAGAACATGCCGCTCGCGTGCGCCACGCCGCTGGTGCACGGTGACCGCCTGTTCCTCACGGCGTTCTACGACGGCTGCGCGCTGCTGCGCCTCGACCAGACCGAGCCGAAGGTCGAGGAGCTCTGGCGCCGCCGCGGCCGCAACGAGCTGCGCACCGACGGCCTCCACAGCATCATCTCGACGCCGATCGCGATCGGTGAGCACATCTACGGCGTCGACAGCTACGGTCAGCTGCGCTGCCTCGCGTTCGCAGACGGCGAACGCGTGTGGGAAGACCTGACCGCGGTGCCGCGCTCGCGGTGGGCGACGATCCACTTCGTGAAGAACGGCGAGGACGTGTGGATGTTCAACGAACGCGGCGAACTGCTGCTCACGCAGCTGTCGCCCGCCGGCCTCGAGATCCTCGACCGGGCGCAGCTGATCGCGCCGACCCGCGCGCAGCTCAACCGTCGCGGCGGAGTCTGCTGGTCCCATCCGGCGTTCGCCTACGGGCACGTCTTCGCGCGCAACGACGAAGAGCTCGTCTGCGCGGACCTGCGCGCGCCGCGCACCGACAAGAAGTAGCATCGCCGCGGATGGCAGAGGCCGAGCTCTACCCGCCCGTCAAGCGCTTCCTCGAGCGGCAGGGCTATACCGTCAAGGGTGAGGTCGACGGCTGCGACATCGTCGCCGTCCGCGGCGACGAGCCGCCGGTCATCGTCGAGCTCAAGCAACGACTCACTCTCGCACTCGTGCTGCAGGGCGTCGATCGCGCCCGCCTCAGTGACACGGTCTACCTCGCGTTCGGCGAGAACGACGGCAAGGGCGCCGCGTTCCGCTCGCGACGCAAGCAGGTGCTGGCGCTGCTGCGCCGGCTCGGCTTCGGTCTGCTGACGGTCAGCGCGAGCGGCAACGTCACGCCCGTGCTCGACCCCGCGCCGTATCGTCCGCGTCCGGACAAGCGCCGCCGCGCACGGCTGCTCAAGGAGTTCGTCGAACGGGTCGGCGATCCCGAACCAGGCGGCTCCGCGACGCGCGTCCGGCTCACCGCGTATCGCCAGGACGCGCTGCGCTGCGCGCGGCAGCTCGCCGAGAACGGCACCCTCAAGGCCAGCGTCGTGCGCGATCAGAGCGGCGTGCAGCGCGCCGCGGGCATCCTGCAGGCCAACCACTACGGCTGGTTCGACCGCATCGAGCGCGGACATTACGCGCTGTCGCCGAAGGGCGAGTGTGAACTGCCCGACTGGGCTGCCGCGCTGGCCGTGATCGCCGACGCCGACGACCACGCCGACGCGGCGGATCCCGACGATCGCTGAACGCTACTTGTCGCCGCCGCTCGCGCCCGCGCCGATGCAGTAGAGCTGCTCGTCCGAGCGCAGGAACAGGCGATCCGAGGCGATCGCCGGCGACGCGTTGAACTGACTGTCGTCGTCGAGCTCGTTCCGCGCGAGCAGCTCGAACGCGCCGTCGGCCGAGTAGACGAACGTGCCGCGCTTGCGGCTCACGACGTAGATCCGTCCGTCGGCGATCACCGGCGACGCGTAGACCTGGCTCGTGCGACCGTCGAGCCGCGCCTCGTGCTTGACCTCGCCCGTGCTCGGCTCGAGCCACAGGCCGAACCCCGACGAGCGCACCGCGAGCAGCTTGCCGTCGTGCAGCAGCGGCGACGGGATCGCGACGCTCTTGCTCTCCCAGACGACGCGCGGGTCCTCGGCGTCGCGCCGCCACTTCACCGCGTAGCTCACGTCGTCGCCGCCGAACACGTAGGCCAGCTCGTCATCCGCGACGGGCAGCGACGACATCCCGCCGCCGGTCTTGGTCTCGATCTGCCACAGCATCTTGCCCGTCTTCGGCGCCATGCCCCAGATCGCACCGCCGAGCGTGATGACCAGCACCGCGTCGTCGCCTTCGCCCAACACGACCGGTGTCACGGCCGTACCTTCGAGGTTGGCCGATTCGTGCTGCCACACGAGTTCACCGTCTTCCTGCCGCAACGCGCGGATCGAGTTGCTCTCCTCCGAGCAGTTCACGATCACGAGGCCGTCGAACAGCACCGGGCTCGCGGCCGACCCCCAGCGCAACGGGATGACCTTGCCGTCCTGCACGATCTGGTTCGTCGCGACCGGCGCGTCGGGATCCGGGTGGCCGAGATCGGTCTGCCAGAGCTGCTTGCCGTCGAGGTCGAACGCGACCACGCCGGCGCGCCCGAAGTAGCAGTAGATCCGTTCGCCATCGAGAATCGGCGTCGGCGACGCGAAGCCGTGCTGCGAGATCTGGATCCGCCGCGCATCCTGCTCGAGCGGCCCCGGCACGGCCTTGCTCCAGAGCGCCTTGCCGTCCGTCGCCGAGTAACAGCTCAGGTGGTGCACCAACTTCGAACGGTCGCCCCCGTCGTCGAGGTAGGCGCCGTAGCCGGAGTACGAATAGACCCACACCCGCCCGCCGGCGACGATCGGACTCGACGAACCCGGACCCGGCAACTCGACGGACCACAGCAGATTGCGGTCGCTCGCCCACTCCGTCGGCGGCTTGCTGGCAGCTGCGATACCGTCGTGGTGGCCCCCTCGGAAGCCGGGCCAGTCCGCGCTCATCTGCGCGGACAGGGCGGTCACCGAGAGCAGCGAGGCGCCGGCCGCAAGCGCGGCGGCGGAGACGTTCGAGCGAAAGGGAGCCGGCATGGTCCGTGTTCTACGCGACAACCCAGCCGCGTGCGGGCACGAATCGTCGAGGGCGGCGCCAGCGGCCATCCGGCGACCGAGGTTCGCGAGGCGCTGGCTGCCAGACCGCAAAAGACCCCGAGGGCGAACCTCCCGAGAACGGGAGGTTCGCCGACGAGGGCTCTCCTTCGGCCCCTTCTCTGTCATGAACGAGATCGGGGACCGGTTTCGGCCAGGGTTCGCCAGAAAAGTGGTCGGCGGCCGCACGCCTCCCCGAACCGGGGCCGCAACGAACTACGACCCGAGCCAGGCGACGAAGTCGGGATCCGACAGCAGTTCCTTCACGACGCGCATCACCGCCCCGTCGATCTGGCGTTTGATCACAGCCATCATCGCCGAGCTGTTCCTGCCGGTGTAGCTGGCGCCGAAGCCGTCGTTGGACTCGGCGTCGAGGTCGAGCTGGGTCTCGATCGTCACCCAGCCCGTGTCGAGTTGGGCGCGCGTGAGCTTCAGCATCAGCTTGCTCTCGGCGTTCGGGTCGATCGTCACCCCGCGTTTCGTCAGTTCGCGCTCGGCGACCTCGATCGCAACCTCGGTCCACTTGTGGTAGTTGGCGGTCACGCCACCGCCGAAGC
Source organism: Planctomycetota bacterium (assembly GCA_965228735.1). GTDB lineage: Bacteria > Planctomycetota > UBA1135 > UBA1135 > UBA2386 > JAGQRA01. Next base: position 4,858,296 of record OZ245838.1, on the reverse strand, counting down.
TGACCTCTTCGTCGCGGTCCTGCGCGTTGACCAGCGCGATCGTGCGCGTGGAGGTGAACTCCGGAATCTCCTCGAACGGGCGATCGGGGCTCGGCGTGTAGGGCGACGCGCAACTGGCGAGCGCGGCGCACAGCACGGTGACTCCGAACGAGACTCTCTTGGCGGTCTTCACGCCCGCCACGGTATCACGAGCGGTGCGTGGCGAGACGCCGGTCAGTCGCCGAAGTCGACCCCAACGAAGAGACCGTGGGCCGCGAAGCCCTGGAACCACTCGGCGACCGGGCTGTCCGCCTCGGCGCGCGCGAGCGCCTGGCCCAACGGTTCGCCGGCGACGAGCGCCGTGAGCACCGCGAACATCGGCTCCGTCAACCGCTGCCGCCACACCCGGTCGTTCTTGCGAAACACCGCGACCCATGACGGGTCGGGGGCGGGCACGGGCTGCGGGGCGTCTTCCTTCCACGCCTGGTAGAACTCGTCGACCGGGTGAGCGAACGCGAGCACGGCGAGCGACGGGTTCACCTGCAGCCGCGCCGCGTCCCAGCGTGACGGCTCGACGTCGCGGAACTGCTCCAACGCGACGGGTTCGAACTCCGAGGCGTCGAACGCGAGCGAGCAGGTCAGCTCGAGCGTGGCGAGCTCGGTGACGAACCGGCGGTTCGGCAGTCTGCGCTGCCGCTGGACGAACGCCGGGAACCCGCGCCCGAGGCGATTGAGGTTGGGATGCCGGCTCGGGTGCCGCTGCAGATAGCGCGCCCCGATCGCACGGAACTCGGCCGTCCCGATCGCGTCTCGCACGGCGCCGTAATCGCCCTCGAGGACCTCGAGCAGCCGCGCCAGGTAGCCGCCGTTGTAGACCTGCAGCATGCCTGCCGCATCGAGCCGCGCGTTCGGCACGAGGACCCCGTCGACGTCGTCACGGGCGATCAGCGCGGTCGCGGCCTTGCTGCGGATCGCGACATCGGCCGTGCTCGGGTGTTCGACGACCGCCGCCACCCACTGCTGGAGCGTGCGTAGATCGGTCACCGTGAGACCTCCGCTGGTCTGGCTGCGCGATGGCGTTCGGCCTTCTGCGCCTCCGCGTGGACCTCGTCGAACGACGGGATGTGGGCGTCCCATTCGAGCAGGGTCGAGCGCCCGCCCGACAGCTCGTGGGCGAGGCCGTAGAGCTCCCAGACCTCGTCGCAGACCGGACCGTCGTGCGTGTCGAGCCGGTGCGTCTCGAGCACGGAGTGGCCCGCGAGATGGAAGTAGACGACGTGGTCCCACGGCACGGCCCGCAGATACGCCGTCGCGTCGAAGCCGTGATTCTCCGCGCAGACGAACACGTTGTTCACGTCCATGAGCAGCCCACAGCCGGTCGCCGCGGTCAGCTCCTGCAGGAACTCGACCTCGGTGAAGTCGGCACCCGCGAACTGCAGGTACGTGCTCGGGTTCTCGAGCACGAGCGGCTGCTCCAGGATGTCCTGCACCGCGTTGACGCGCTCGACGAGGTGCGCGAGGGCCGCCTTCGAATACGGCAGCGGCAGCAGGTCGTGCAGATTCTTGCCGTCGACGCCGGTCCAGCAGATGTGATCACTGATCCAGCGCGCGCCGCAGCGTCGCTGCAGCGCGCGCAGTTCGTTCAAGTACTCCCGATCGAGCGGGTCCGTGCTGCCGATGTTCATCGACACCCCGTGCATGACGACCGGGTAGTGGGCCGCCACCTCGTCGAGCACCCGCAACGGGCGCCCGCCCGTGTGCATGTAGTTCTCCGACAGGATCTCGAAGAAGTCGACGGCCGGCTTCTCCTCCAGGACGGTCGCGTAATGCGCCGTCCGGAGTCCGATGCCGATGCCGAGGTCGCGCTGGACGAGTCGATCGAGGGGCTTCTGCATGGCCGTCTGCGATCAGTGCTTGGTGACCTTGCAGCCGCCCTGGTTCTTGCAGTCGTTCTGCCCCTTGCAGGAGTTGGTCGCGGTCTTGCAGCCGCCCTGACCCTTGCAGTCGTTGTGGCCGCGGCATTCGTTGCTGACGGTCGCGCACCCGCCCTGGCCCTTGCAGTCGTTCTTGGCCTTGCAGCCGTTGGCGCTCGAGCTGCAGCCGCCCTTGCCCTGACAGCTGTTGAGCGTCTTACAAGCGTGCTTCTCGAGCTCCATGCTCGATGACGCGCTCGGCATGCCCGAGCAAGCGGTGAACGTGGTCGCGGCAGTGCCCATGAACAGGCCGGTGACGGCCGCGGACACGAGAGTGGTTCTGGTCTTCTTCATAGATCGATTCGGTTTCTGGGAACGGATTCGCGGCCCGCTCGTGCGAGCCATCGAGGACGCGCGTGTTACGATCCCCCGGCGCTCGTGATCCGGCTTATGCAGGATCGCCGAGCTTCGGCGAGGGTCGGACCTCCGCGACCGGTCGACGGACCGGTATGGTCGTCAGGTCCTCGGAGGCCGATCCATGTCTCACGTCCGCGCGTTTGCTTCGTTTTTCTCCCTGTTGGGCGCCGTCGCCGCGCAGACCGCGGAGGCGCTCGACGAGGCGCGCTTCACGGAGCTCTTCGAGCAGCTCACGCCCGACGAGGACGCGCCGTGGCGCCGTATCGCGTGGCGCATCGACCTGCTCGGCGCCCGCAACGAGGCTGCCGACCGGCAGAAGCCACTGTTCGTCTGGGCGATGGACGGCCACCCGCTCGGCTGCACTTGAAACAACGGCGTGCTCGACCGTGCGTCGACGTTCGACAACGACGAGATGATCGCGCTGCTCAACGAGCACTTCGTGCCCGTCGCGATCGACCAGGCCTACGAACGGCGCCAACAGGACAACGAAGGCGAACTGTGGCGCGCGATCGCCGGGCAGGGTCCGCGGCACGACTTCCGCCGCACGACGCAGGGCTTCTACGTCGCGACCCCGGGCGGCCAACTGCTGCTCTACAACAACAACCGCGACCCGCAGAAGGTGCGCCGGCTCGTGCGCCAGGCGCTCGCGGAGTTCCGGGCGAGCGCGGCGGCGGACACGAGCGTCGAAGCCATGGACCGCGGCAAGGTCGACGCGCGCTACGCGCCCGAGCCGCCGGCCGGCGGACTCGTCGTACGCGTGCACGGCCGCGTGCTCGCGGGTTACCCGGAACCGAAGGACGATTGGGAGCGGATCAAGCAGTCCGCGCTCTCGCGCGACAACCTGTGGCTCACTCGGGACGAACACGAAGCGCTCGTTCGCGGCGAGCTCCCCGACTCGCTCGTGCGCCGACTCGCCCGCTTCCACCTCGTCGACGCGACACGCGGCGAACCGCCGATGTGGCGCGACGAGGAGGTCCGCGCGCTCGACGTGAAGCTGCGCGACGGTCGCATCACGGGCCGCGTCGAGCTCGCGACGAAGACCGGCGATCGGCGCTACGAGGCCGCGCTGTTCGGCTTCGTCGAGACCGACGGCAAGCGCGTGACGCGCTTCGACCTGATCGGCCTCGGCCCGTTCCGCGGCGAGGGTCGCTACACCCGCGGCGCGCCGCCCGGCGACTTCCCGCTCGCCGTGCGCTTCACCATCGCCGACGGCCGCGATGTCGCGGACGCGATTCCGCCGCAGGGTTCCCGCGGCTGGCTGCCGGGCTACCTGCGGTGACCGCCCCTTCGGTGAACGCCACCGCGGCGATCGTCAACGCGGTAGCTGAGCACCGGCACCACCACCGAGGTGCTCGTCGAGTTGCCTGCCAGCGCCACGCTCGTCGGCAGCGTTCGTGACCAGGAAGGCCGACCGATCGCGGGGGCGGAGATCGCAGCCCTCAGCTGGGGTTACCGACAGACTCCTGGCGTCGAAAGTGATGCGAACGGTGAGTTCGAGTTCCCTGACATCGATGTCGGCCACCGCGCGATCACGGTCGAGGCGACGGGCTACGCTCCGGCTCATCGCACGATCGAGATCGCGGCCGGCGCGACCGTGCGGCAGGACTTCGTACTTGCGCCGGCCGCTCGAATCCGTGGGCGACTGACGGATCCTCGTGGTCAACCACTGACCAGTTGGTGGATCGCCGCGAAGGACACCCCCCGCGGCAGCAAGACCGACGGCGAAGGCCGCTTCGTCCTCGACGTACGGAAGGCCGAGGCCAACACGCTGCTCGTGCGCGACAAGCCCGGCTTCGCCCCCATCGTCGCGCACTTCGAGAACGTCGCGGCCGGCACCGACGAACGCGTCTTCGTGATCGGGCCCGAACATGCCGCGACGGCGCACGTCCGCGGCCGCGCGCTCGACTTCGCTGGCAACCCGCTCGCCGACGTGTCGATCGAGCTCTCGCAAGGCCGTTGGCCCGTGACCCTCGGCAGCTCGATTCGCACCGTCGCCGACGGCACGTTCACGGCCGGCCCGCTGCCGCCCGGTCGTTACCGCATCCGGGCGACGCACGAACGGTTCGTCTTTCGCCCCGTGACCGTGACCCTGACGCGGGACCAGACGACCGAAGTCGAACCAATGACCGGCGCCCGCCCGGCCCGCCTCACGGTCGAGCTCACCGGCGATCCGACGAGCATCGATCGCGCACGTTGCGTCCTCGTCGCCGGCGAGCACCGCATGCGCGCATACCGCGACGGCCGCGTCGCCCGCTTCGACCGCGTCCATCCGGGAACCTGGCAGCTGCGGATCGACCGGGGCAGCGAATCGGTCCACGACGTCACGATCGAGCTCGTAGCAGGCGCCGACGAGCGCCGGACGCTGACGATCCGCTGAGCCGGACGGGCCCTTGCAAACCGACAGCCATTGCTGCATCCTGAGATATGTAAGCTCTTACCTATCTGGGAGAATCGCCCCGATGAAGCTCTACGAACGCGCCGGAAGCCTGGCCCTGGGCAGTCGCCTGCGGGCGCTCGCGCAGCGCCTCACGGACGACGCCGCCAAGGCCTACCAGCTGCACGGCGTCGACTTCGACCCGCGCTGGTTTCCGGTCTTCTACCTGCTGGCCAACGCGCGGCGGGATCGCGAAGCCGGGCCCGATGTGCCGCGCGAGGCCGGGGCCACGGACGTCGCCGGCGTCTCCACCGTCACCGAGCTCGCCGAGTCGATCGGCATGAGCCACGCCGCGGTCAGCCAGATCGTCAAGGCGATGACCATAGCGGGCCTCGTCGAGTCGACGCCCAACGCCAACGACGGCCGCGTGCGGGACCTCGCGCTCTCCGCGAAGGGCGTGCGCGTCGGCCACCGCGTCGAGGAGCTGTTCGCCGATGTCGGCGCCGCCGTCGACGAGATGCTCGCCGAGATGCACGACAATCTCTGGCGGGCGCTCGCGGAGGCCGAGTCCGCGTTCGACGACCGCGGGCTCTATCAGCGCATCGCCAACAAACGGCGCGAACGGCTCGAACCCGCGATCGCCGTCCGCGACTTCGACGACTCGCCGAGCGATGCGGCCGCGTTCGAACGCCTCAACCTCGAGTGGATCGAACACTGGTTCGTCGTCGAGGACGCCGACCGCAAGACGCTCTCCGATCCGTGGCGGTCGGTGCTCGACCCCGGCGGCGCGATCTTCATGGCGACGCTGCACGACGACATCGTCGGCACGTGCGCCCTGATGCCGCGCAGCGACGGCCGCCTCGAGCTCGCCAAGATGGCGGTGACCGAACGCGTCCGCGGCCTCGGCATCGGCGAACGCCTCGGCCGCGCCGTGATCGATCGCGCGCGCGAGCTCGGCGCCGCAGAGCTCTTCCTCGAGAGCAACACGGTGCTCGAGCCAGCGATCACCCTGTATCGCAAACTCGGCTTCGAGGAGATCGCGGGCGAGCCGACGCCGTACGCGCGCAGCAACATCCAGATGCTGTTGCGGCTCTGACGCCGCGTCTTCTTCACGTTCGATCCTCGTATAGCGCGCTGACCGCAACGGGAATCATGGGCTAGCGGCAACGCAGCCCGGCGAACGTTGCCGCTAGCCCGCAGCGCAGGCAAACTCTGGCGATGCTGCGCAACGAACCGAATCCCGCTCGCCGCTGGCTCGGCATCGCACTCGTCGGACTGCTCGGCGCGCTGGCCGCGACGCTCGTGCTGCTCGGCAACCCGGGCAACATGGGACTGTGCGGGGCCTGTTTCGTGCGTGACGTCGCGGGCGCGCTCAAGATGCACCAGGGCCCGGCCGTCTTCCGCCCCGAGATCGCGGGCCTCGTCTTCGGCGCGTTGATCTGGTGCTTCGTCAGCGGCCGTCACGTCGGCCGCTCCGGCTCGAACGCCGTCATGCGCTTCCTGCTCGGCGTCGCGATGGCGATCGGCGCGCTCGTGTTCCTCGGCTGTCCGTTCCGCCTGTTCCAACGCCTCGGCGGCGGCGACCTGAACGCCTGGCTCGCGCTGCCGGGTTTCCTCGGCGGCGTCGGCATCGCGCGCGCGTTCGAACGGCGCGGCTACTCGATCGGCAAGACGCACGAGGTGCCGCTCACGATCGGGCTCGCCGGACCCCTCATCATCGGCGTTCTGTTGCTCGTGTTCGCGATCAGTGACACCTTCGCCGGCCCGGGCCCCGGTGCAACGACCGGCCCCGCCCACGCACCGTGGCTGCTGGCGCTCGGCCTCGGCATCGGCGGCGGCGCGATCCTCTCGGCAACCGGCTTCTGCGGCGTGAACGCCGCCCGCCAGGTGTTCGGCGGCCCCCGCCCGATGCTCATCGCGGCGGTCGCCCTGATGCTCGCCTACGCGCTCGTGCTCGTGATCGGCGGCCGCTTCGCACCCGGACTCGAAGGCCAACCCGTCGCGCACGGCGAATGGGCGTGGAACATGCTCGGACTCGCGCTCGTCGGCATGACGGGTGCTCTGTGCGGCGGCTGTCCCGTGCGCCTCGTCGTGCTCACGGGCGAGGGCAACGGCGACGCGTTCGTCGCGGTCATGGGCCTGCTCGTCGGCGGCGCGCTCGCGCACACGCTGGGACTGTCGGCCGCGCCCGCCAGCGCAGCTTCCGCGGGCGGCCCCGCGACCGCAGGCAAGATCGCGGTCGTCGCCGGGATTCTCCTGGTGGTGATCTATGCGATCGCGATGACCCGCGCCGCACGCGACGCCACGAGCTGACGCGCGCTGGAGAGTCCCCCCGCCACTTGACGCTTCGGCGATCCGTCGGACGTCACTCACACGAGAGCACCAACCGGACTTCCGCCTCACGAGGCAGCATGTTCCGGTCGACCAGAGCGGTTCGAACGGTTCACGACCAACGCCGCTCGCCAACGCCCGCCACATCGAGTACACCCGGGTCATGTCGCGGACGACGGCCTGCCCCAGCGGTCGCCGGCGGCTCCGGTTCGTGTGGATCGCGCTGCTCAGCGTGGTGCTGCTCGAATTCGGGCTGCAGGTGGCGTCCTACGTCGCGTATCTGAGTTACGCGCGCGACGAGGTCGCACTCGGCAGCGCGGACGGCGCGACCATCCTCTGCATCGGCGACTCCTACACCTACGGGCTCGGCGCGAGTTCGTCGGACACCGCGTATCCCGGTGTGCTGCGGCGCGAACTCACGGCGCGTGGCCTGCCGCAACCGACGGTGGTCAACGCGGCCTGGCCCGGGCAGAACTCGCGCGACCTGCTGCAGCGACTCGCGGCGCAGCTCGACGATCACGAGCCCGACGTCGTCCTCATCCTCACGGGCCTCAACGATCAGTGGAGCCGCCCCGCACGACTCGACGACGCGGCCGCACGAACCGCGATCGCCGAGAGCAGTGCGACGTGGCGCTGGCGCTGGCGCACGGGTCGTCTGTTCGCGTGGGCGTTCGGCGATCGCGCGCCGGTCGCGGCGACAACGGGCGCATCGAAGCCGGACTCGGAGCGGCGCGCGGCCGACGAGGAGGAGCTCGCCCGTGCCGAGGCCTCCCGACTGCAACGCGAGTTCGAACGTGAACCGACCGCCGACATCGCTGTCCGTTGGTCCGACGCGCTCGTGCGCGCGCGCGACCGATCGGCCGCCGGTCGCGTGGCCCGCGAAGGCGTCGAACGCTGGCCCGACTCCCCGGCGCTCTGGTATCTCGTCGCCGAAGAGCACTACAACGCGTGGCGGCTGGCCGAGGCCGAGGCCGCCTACGACAAGGCCCACGACCTCGCGCCCGCGAACGAACGCATCTGGCGCGCTCGCGTGCTGCGCGCGCAGTGCCGCACGTGCTACGAACGTGACCCCGACAAGGCCTTGCGGTCGGCCATCACCGCCCTCGGCCTGGAGGGCGACTTCGGCAAGTGCATCGTCGCGTTGCGACCCGGCCGCGAGCACTTCGACAGCGAGCGCGCGGCAGCCGCCATCGCCGCTCTGGGCTTGCAGGGGAACGCGCGACAGGCGGGCGAACGCCTCATGCAGACGATGCTCGCGATCACCAGCGAGCCGCGGCCGGACCCAGCGGTCGACGCCACCTTGCGCGCCCACCTCGAGCAACTCGTCGCACTGTGCCGCAGCCATGGCACGACACCGATCCTGCTGACCTACCCGATGGCCACGCCCCTGCTCGACGACGTGATCCGCGCCGTCGCAAACGCCACCGCCACGCGGGCGATCCCGCTGCGGCCGGCGCTCGAAGCGAGCCAGCGGCCGCGGAACGAGCTGTTCATCCCCGACGGTCATTGCTCGGACGGTGGCTACCGACTCATGGGCGAGACCATCGCGGCCGCGTTGGCGCCGCTCCTCCAACGCTGACCAGGCCGCGGTGCCATCGACGACTGCGCGCCGCGAGCAAGCGGGTTCACCGTCTCGCCGATGACGGACCGTGCCCGATCTTGTCGATGCACCGGCCCCGGCGGTCGTCGAGCGATTGCTGCAGAGCGCGCTCGAACGCGGCGCCAGCGATCTCCACCTCGATCCGACCGAGGGTGGCGTGCGCGTTCGCATGCGACGCGATGGCGCACTCAGCACCGTCGAGACGCTGCCCGCCGAACTGAGTCCGCAGCTCGTCGGCCGCTGCAAAGCGCTCGCCGAGCTGCTCGTCTATCGCCGCGACGTGCCGCAGGAAGGACGCATCGCGGCGGCACGTTCGGGCATCGGCCGCGAGGTCCGGGTCGCGACCTACCCGACGCTGTTCGGCGAACGCGTGGCCCTGCGCTTCGACGCGCCGGACGGCGCGCCCCGCGCCCTGACGGAACTCGGGCTCGAGAAAGAGGTCGGCAAGGCACTCGCGCACGCCATCGAACAACCCGACGGCGTCGTACTCCTCACGGGCCCGAGCGGCAGCGGCAAGACGACGACGCTGTACTCGTGCATGCAGCACCTCGCACACCACGATATCGAGCGCACGATCGTGACGGTCGAGGACCCGGTCGAACGCCGACTCGAAGGCGTGGTGCAAACAGAGGTCGATCCGGCCGCGGGACTCGGCTTCTCCAAGGCCCTGCGTTCGCTGCTGCGCCAGGATCCCGACGTCCTGCTCGTCGGCGAGATCCGCGACCGCGAGACCGCGGCGATCGCGCTCGAGGCCGGACTCACGGGCCACCTCGTGGCATCGACCTTGCACGCCGGTTGTGCGTCGGAGGTGTTCGCGCGATTGCTCGAGATGGGCGTCGAGCCGTTCGTCCTGACGACGACGGTGCGCGGGGTGCTCGCGCAACGGCTCCTTCGGCGCCTCTGCGACGCCGCGCCGTGCGCCGGCAGCGAATGCCCGCGCTGTCACGGCTCGGGCTACGCCGGTCGCCAGCTCATCGCCGAGTGGCTGCCGATGCAGCCGAGCCTCCGCCGTGCCGTGCTCGCGCGCAGCGACGGCAGCGAGCTCGCCGCAGCGGCGGCCGACAGTGACTTTCCCAACCTGCGCGACGCGGCCGAGCGGCTCGTCGAACGCGGCATCACCGACTACCAGGAGGTCGACCGTGTCCTTGGTGCAGGACGACGTTCATAGCGGCTCGGTCACCGCGGAGCCGCAGCAGCAGCCGGAGCCGTACGGTGACATCGGCATGTTCCATCGCAGCCTCGCGGGGCTGTGTCGCGCCGACCTGCCGTTGCCGGAAGCGCTGCGCAACCTGGTGCACGACGTCGACAGCGGACAGCTGAAGAACGAGTGCGCCACGATGGCCACCGAGATCGAGGCGGGCGTGCCGTTCGAACAGGCGTATGGCCAGCGAGCCGAACGCTTCCCGCCGATCTATCGCGCACTCGTCGAGGCCGGGATCAAGTCCGGTGATCTGCCCGGCGTGCTCGACGAGATCGCCACCGACGCGAGCCTGCGCGCGCGCGTCCGCGACCAGCTGCGGCGCCGGCTCGAGATGCCGCTGCTCGCCGCGATCGTCGTGTTCGTGATCGGCGCGGCACTGACGCTGCTGCTGACTCCGGTCGTGCCCGAGCTGCCGTCGCTGATCTCCGGGCGACCCGAACGCCTGGCCGGACCGCCGACGTTGTTGCTGGCGCTCGCGCGCGCGCGCGCGCGGCGACGCCGACGTGGCCGTCGAGGTAACGGCGCTCCCGGGCCCGGCCGCCGGCTGGCAGGTCCGGTCGATCGCAACCTGCCGACCGCGCGGCACCGCCGGCCTGCCCGTGCAGCGCTGCCTCGTCGCCGACCTGGTCGCGGGGCCCGGGCGGGCGAACCGATCCGGCCGACCGGCCCCCCTGCCGACGGTCCGCAACTGGCGCGAGCGACCGTGATCGGCGCCCCGGCGACCGCCGTTTCCGCGGGCCCTTCGGCGCCCCGACTACGGCTAGGGGGTCGCAGAGGACGATCATCGCGGATATCATCTTCCGCCGTACGAATGCAAAGAACTCCACATCATCCCACAGCTGTTCCTCTTCGCCCCGTTGCCCGCGTCCTCGCGGAGGGCCAGAACCGATGAGTCGGCATCGGCGTGGCTCTGGTGGCGGCCCCCCGCCGTCGCAGAAGGAAGAGGCGATCGAGGTCGAGGGCGAAGTCCTGCAGGCACTCGGTGATGGCCGCTACCGCATTCGTATCGATGGCACCGACCAGACCCCGATCTGCAAGACGGGCGGCAAGATGGGTCGGTTCCGCATCCGCATCACGCAGGGCGACCGCGTCCGCGCGGAACTGTCGCCGTACGATCTGACCCGCGGTCGGATCACGTATCGCCTGTAGCGACCAGCCTGCAGCAGACCGCCTGCAAGCAGATAGGCAGCTGTCGAGCGTGCGATGCGCGCTCCGGCCAACCCCGATGACCGTCAAAACCCGAACGGATCGGGTCGATCGTCGGGCACCTCGACCCGAACGCGGGCCCACCAGATGCGCCCGCGGTCGTCGAACTCGCGCACGAGTTCGAGCATCAGACGCGGATCGGTCTCGGCCTTGCCGGCGAAGCGCTCGGTTCCGTTCACGACGACGTGCACGGGCGCGGCGAGGTCGACCATGGCAGGGTGCAGGTAGACCTGAAGTTCGCGGACCGCGTTCGCCGTGATCTCGAAGCGGTTCTTGCCCACGTAGCACGCGTGTGCGGTCAACGGCCCCTCATGGTCCGGCCGCGGAGTCAGTTCGAGCCAGTGGCGCATGTTCCAGCGCAGCGGTCGGGTCTCGTGACGCACCGTGTGTTCCGGCCAACCCTTCACGCCCCAGGTCCGCGTGAACTTCATCGCGCCGCCCGCGCGGATGTAGACCTCGGGCCGATGCAGGTTGCGCGGGTGCGCGCCGAAGAAGCGTGCGACCTTCGGCTGTTCGTCGGCGTAGATCTCGTGACCGCCGTTCTTCTCGACGAAGACCCAGTCGAGGTCGTGCTCTTGCGCCCACGCGGCGTTCGTTCGACTGTCCTTGTCGATGCCGTACGGCTCGCGCTTGCCCCACGTGACATACCCCGGCACCGACAGCAGGTTGCCGATCGCCCGCTTCGCGACGAAGTCATACCCGCCGCTCTGCGGCGACACCGCGGCGAACCGGTCGCCGAGCGTCAGCGCGGTGCGAAAGGCCATGTGCCCACCCATCGACTGACCGGTGACGTAGAGGCGATCGCCGTCGATGTGCAGGCGGCGCTGCAGGTCCGAGATCACGGACAGCGCGATGGAGTTGCCGATCTGCCCCCAGCCGCGCGAGCTGGCCGGCGCGACGACGATCGCGCCGAGGTGCTCGGCCATTGCGGGCGCGTAGGCCTGCAGATACGAACGCGCGACCCGGCCGGCCCGCTCGGGCGACATCGACGAATTGCCGCCGTGCGCGACGAACACGAGCGGGTGCGCGCGGTCGGGCGTGTAGCCCTGCGGCACGAACAGGAAGAACCGTGTCGTGTAGTCGACGTGGTAGCACTCGACCTCGTGCTCGGTCGTCTTGCCGAGCAACTCGGCCGCGGGCGGATACTCGTGGCGCGGTGCCCGCAGCGCCGCCTCGAGCGCAGCCGGTGTATTGACGCCGAGCGCCCGCAGCTCCGCAAGCAACGCCGCGGTGCTCGCGGGCGTCGGCAGCAGCGGGCCGTCGTGTCGTGCGTCGAGCCACGCGTCGATGACCTCGGCCGCGGTGCGAGGAAGCGCCTCCGCCTGCGCTACGACAGCGCCGGCAAGAGCGAGCATCGTGAGAGCGGCGCCGCGACACGGCAGCAGACGGGTCGGCACGGTCATCGGTCCAGACTACCAGAGCCCGCCGATCTGGCTCCGCCGCCCAACCGCGCGTACGTCCGACAACGCAAGGCCGCGCTGCGAAACGGAGAAGCTGCGCTGACGCCGGTGGTCGTTGCTCACGGCGACGCACAGCGGGGAGCGGTGCCCGGCGTCACACCGAACGCTTGCGCGCGGTCACCTCGATCTCGATCTTGATGTCGGCGTTGAGGAGCCGCGCCGAGAGCATCGTCGCTGCCGGTCGCACGTCGCCGAAGTACTCGCGCAGCACGGGCCAGCACGCCTCGAAGTCGTCCGGGTCCGGCAGGATGTACGTCACGCGCACCACGTCGCGCAGCGACGAGCCGGCCTGCGCGAGCGCCGCTTCGATGTTCTGCAGCGCCTGCCGGCATTGCGCCACGACATCGGACTCGATCGTCATCGTGGTGTAGTCGTAACCCGTCGTGCCGGAGACGAAGATGTCGGGCCCGCAGACGACGGCTCGCGAGTAGGCGACCTGGCGCTCGAACTCCGAACCAGAGGAGATGCGTTCGCGATCGTCGCTCATGACTTGGACTCCTGCCACGGCTCGCGCATCGTGACGAACTCCTCCGCCGCGGTCGGGTGGATGCCGATCGTCGCGTCGAACGTCGCCTTCGTCGCGCCGGCCTTCAGCGCGATCGCGATGCCCTGGATGATCTCGCCTGCGTCGGGCCCCATCATGTGAACGCCAACGACCCGATCCGTCGCGTCGTCGACGATGAGCTTCATGAACGTCTTCTCGTCGCGCCCGCTGATCGTGTGCTTCATCGGTCGGAACGACGACTTGTAGAGCGTGATGCTGTCGAACTCCCCGCGCGCCTCTTCCTCGGTGAAGCCGACCGTCCCGATGTTGGGCTGGCAGAACACCGCCGACGGAATGAAGTCGTATTCGACCGGCCGCTGCATCGAGCCGAATTGCTTGCGCGCGAACGCCATGCCTTCCGCGAGTGCGACGGGCGTCAACTCCATGCCGCCGGTCACGTCGCCGACCGCGAAGATCGACGGCGTCGCGGTGCGGAAGTCGTCGTCGACCTCGATGTAGCCCTGATCGTCGCAGCGCACGTCGACGTTCTCGAGGCCGAGACCCTCGGTGTTCGGCTCGCGACCGATCGCGTAGAGCACCTGGTCGACCGTCACATCCTTGCCGTCCGAGAGCTGGCAACGCAGGCCGTCCGCCGTGCGCTCGATCGAGTCGATGATCACCTCGAAACGCAGATCGATGCCGGTCTTCGGCAGCTCCTGCGCCGCGAACTCGCGGATGTCCTGATCGAACCCGCGCAGGAACAGCGGTCCGCGATAGAGCTGGATCACCTCGGCGCCGAGGCCGTTGAAGATGCCGGCGAACTCGACCGCGATGTAGCCGCCACCCGCGACGAGCAGCCGCTGCGGGAACTCTTTCAGATCGAACACCTCGTTGGACGTGATGCCGAGCTCGGTACCGGGCCGGGTGTCGCGTCGAGGCCAGCCGCCGGTCGCGATGAGGATCTTGCCGGCCGTGTGTCGCTGCCCGTTCACCTCGACCTCGTTCGGGCCCACGATACTGGCCTTCCCCCGGATCACGTCCGCGCCGACGTTGGAGAGCATCTTGTCGTAGACCGAGTTGAGCCGTCCGATCTCGTCGGTCTTGTTGTCGCGCAACGTGGACCAGTCGAACTCGGGCACCTGACTGCGCCAACCGAAACCCCGCGCGTCCTCGAACGCCTTGCCGTACTCGGACGCGTAGACGTAGAGCTTCTTCGGCACACAGCCGACGTTCACGCACGTGCCGCCGAGGTAGAGGTGCTCGGCGATCGCTACCTTGGCGCCGAAGCCCGCGGCCATGCGCGCGGCGCGCACCCCGCCCGAGCCGGCGCCGATGACGAACAGGTCGTAGTCCATGGCTCCTTCGTATCGCCAACGGCCGACCACCGGAATGGCAGCCCGGGACCCGAACGCAGATCACCCGAGTTAGCATCCGAATCGTGAATGCCCCTGCTGCGCTGGCGATCGCTCAGACCATCCCCCGGCCCGGAGACTTCGAGGCCAACCGCGCGGACCACCTTCGCCTCGCCGCACGCGCGGCAGACGCCGGCGCCCAGCTCGTCGTCTTCCCCGAGCTGTCGCTGACGGGCTACGAACTGGAGCTCGCGGCAGAACTCGCGATGGAACTCAACGACGACCGCCTCGCGCCGCTGCGCGCCCTCGCAACGGACCGCGGAATCACGCTGATCGCCGGCGCACCGATCCGGGTCGACGGCCGACTCTGCCTCAGCGCGCCCGTGTTCGGGCCCGACGGTTCGACCGCGGTCTACACCAAGCGTCGCCTCGGTGCGTTCCCACCCGACGCCAACCCTGCTGGCCGCGTCCCGCCGCGGGAGGACAGCGTGTTCGTCGCGGGCGACAGTGATCCCCTCGTGCCGCTTCACGGGAACCCGGCCGCGATCGCGATCTGCGCTGACATCGGTGAACCCTCGCACGCCGCCAGCGCGGCTCGCCGAGGTGCTCGTTGTTACCTCGCGAGCATGTTCGTGATCCCGGCGGATCTGGATGCCGAACGAGCCCGCCTGCGGAAGTTTGCCGAGCGCCACTCGATGACAGTCGCGTTCGCCAACTACGGCGGACCGTCGGGCGGCCTGCCCGCTGCCGGCCGCAGTTCGATCTGGGCCGCGGGCGGCAAACTCGTCGGCGAGCTCGACGCGAAAGGCGAAGGCCTCCTCGTCGCATCCGCGGATGCGAACGGGTGGCGCACGACCGCGCTCGACCAGTGAGTACCGTCGGTGAGTGCGCCACCGTCCCGAGCGCGGACGCCGCTCAGGCCTCGTCGATCACGACAGTCAGTTCCGGGCCCGGTGGAACGCCCGTCACTGAGGCCCAAACACGATCGGCAGGGCGCGGAGAATCGGCTGCCGTGGATCGACGACGATCTGCCGCTCCGCGATCAGCTCGGACTCACTGGTGGCCCGCAGAACGAAGCGACCAGGGGGCAACTCTACGAACACGTCCTTCCCCGCGAGGCTGGCACCCTGGATCTTGAACGAGCGCAGCCAGCCGTGCTCGTCTCGAACCTCGAGCTGAACGGCCTCGGTCGCTGCTACATGGTGCGGGAAGACGAGCGCGAAATGCACCTTGACGAACCGTTGATCGATGTCGGACGGCGGCAGTCGCAGAGTGCCGACATCGAGATGTGATCCGGCACGTAGAGTGAACGGGCCGAACGCTCGCCGAGTCGCGCCGAGCCGAAGCACATAGGTGCCGGGCAAGACCCCGTCGACTGAGAACGTGCCATCCGACTCGATGCGGATTGCCCGGCCTCGTCGAGCTTCGCTGTCCGTCTTCCCGGTCAGCATCAGGTCTGCTGGAACCACTCCCGGCGAGCCGATCACCCGGCCGCTGACTCTGCAGTCAGCTGCACGCACGTCCGGCACGGTGATCACGAGGTCCGGCGCGCCCGCCCGTAGACCCGCACGGGCAACGACCGGCGTGCCCGTGATTCGACCGTTCTCGGTGCGTGGCTCGTCGGAATACACGTGGATGCCACTCGACAAGGCCGCAACTCGTTCGGACAAGACCACCTCGAACCGACCGGATTCATCGAGCTTCCGTACTCGCGTCCTCCATTGACCGCGATGGACGATCCAGCCACCCGCGAACGGCTTGCCCCGAGCATCGACGACCTGACCGGCAAGGCGCAGGTTGCCTCGCGAGAGCACCGGGTTCCAGATGCTCGTTTCACCAGCCGAGCAATCGACCGTGCGGAACGCGAACGCTCCCCGGTAGTCGTTGACCTCCACGGTCAGCCGACCCGGCGTGATTCCCGACAACCGATACCGGCCACCCTTGTCCGTCACTCCAGCGCAGTGGCCGATCCGACCGCGACGGCCTACCGAGACATGGGCGCCGGCAACCGGGCGATCGGCGGCATCACGAACGATGCCCTCGAGGGTCGCAACGGCGGGGAGTTCGATCTCGACGGTCGAGCGTTGGCTGCGTTCGAGATCGATGACGTGCAGCCGCGCGCCAAGTCCGCCCCGATGTGCAAGCACGATGGTCTCCCCGGGCACCAGTGCCTCGAACGTGAATCGTCCGCGCGCGTCGGAAACGGTTCGCATCCGGCGGGCGATCTCGCGCGGCAGCGTCGCGACCTCGGCGACCCGCCAGTCGTTGGGGTGTCCGACCTCGACGACGGCGCCGCCCACCGGCTGACCGCGATCGTCGACCACGCGCCCCTCGAGCATCGCTCCCGCCCCGGCCAAGCGCAGCACGACTTCGGCAACGCTCGCGGTGTTGTCGGGCGTCAGCGTCGTCGCGACCACGGCACCGCCCGAGTGGGCAACTCCGATGGTCGTGAACGGTGAAACTGCCGCTGAAAATCGCCCTCCTGCATCCGTTCGAGCGAGGCTCCTCGCGTGCGTTCTCCGCGTCTCGTCGACGCTCCACACTTCGGCACCGCGCACCGGCTGACCGCGGTGATCCAGGACCAACCCTCGCACCGACACGGAACGCGAGTCGACCTGCAATCGGATCTCAGTCAGTTCGCCGGCATCGATCCGCAATACGGCAGCGGCATCGAGCGCCCGGCAAATCCAGCCTCCTGGCGGCAGATGGGAGAACTCCACGGAACCACGATCCCCGGTCGTTCCGCGCCGCAGCTGCTCGACGGGAGCCGGAGGATTCGAGGCAACCTCACTCCAACGTTGTCCGGATCTGGTGTGGTGGTGAACGAGGTAGCGCGGCGGATCGGCGAGCGGCTCGAGCTCGACCGCCGCGAAGGGCAGCTCGCGATCCAAACACTCGACAGTCACTCTCAGCGTGCCGCCCAGGGCAACCGCCTCGCGGCTCGGAGAGCTGCGGTTGCCCGCGTCGACGCGCGGAACCTGATCCGGCACAGCCGCCTGTGCGGCACGAACCTCTGCGCTGCCGTCGAGCTGGGCGAGCTGCGCTCTGCTGGCGTCATCACTGTGCCACCCCGACCACGCGAGGACGGCGACGAAGCAGGCCGTCATGCCTACCGCCCAGCAACGCAGCCAGGTCACCCGACGTGCCAGCAGAACAGCTCGATGCAGTTCGGTGGCACGGGCAAGCACGGCCTCCCGTGCGGACGGGTTGCGGAACGCCGCCGACAGCGATCCCGACAACATCGCGACCGTCGCCACCGGGAGAACTCGCCGCAGCATCTCCAGACCCCGAGTCAGTTGCGCGCGAACGGTGCTCGGCTTCCTGTTGAGCGCGACCGCGATGTCCACGGGACGCAGCCCGCTGCGAAGTCGCAACAGGACGACCGTTTGATACGGCTGCGGCAGATGGGTGATCGCACGTTCGATCCGCGCAAACTCTTCGCTGGCCGCAAACTCCGCTCCGGGCTCCGAGGTCGCGCTCATCATCACCGGAACTCGTTCTGGATCGGGCTCCCGCCGCTCACGTGCCCGAGCCTTCTTCAACCGAAAGCCGAGGATCGAGAGCAACCACGGAACGAGCGGCCGGGACGGATTCCACCGCTCCGGGTTCTCGAGCGCGAACAAGAACGTCTCCTGGACGGCATCCTCCGCGAGCGCCGTGTCGCCGCTGATGTGGGTTGCGATCGCGAGCAGTCGGGAGACGGTTCCGTCGTACACCGTCGCGAGCGCGGCAGGGTCCCGGTTGCATCGGTACGCCAGAAAGGCGGCCTCGATCGCCTCGGTTGAGTCGGGAGAACTCATCGGTATTGCGGTCCAACCGGATCCAGTGTAGCCGGCCAATCGAAGAGACTCTGGGACTCGTGCGGCGCTGCAAGAATGTCGCGATTCCCCGACCACTACGCACGGAAGTCGAAGTCGTAAGGCCGCACGCAGCCAGCCGATCCAGCCCGCGAGTCGGTTCAGCGCAAACCCGCGACCGGCCAGCACCGCGCGATTTCTTGCAGCGGTCGACCCGGCCCCAGGTCTCTCCCTCGGCGGTCGACAACCCACACGCCGCTCCTCCGCTGAGCAGCGACCATAGCCCGCTGCCGACTCTTTCCGATCTCGACGATCTCAACCCCACTCGAACGACCGATGCGACGTGCGATCCCCTCTTCCCTGCTCCCGTTGCTCACCGCCACCGCGATAGCCCAGGCCCCCGGCCCGGACTGGTCACAGGTGACGACTGGCGGCACCGAACCACCGCTGCGCCGCGAGAACGCCAGCACGACCGACGGCACTCACATGTACGTCTTCGGCGGAACGTCCGGCAACTCGGGCGGTTCGCGGATGAACGACCTTTGGCGTTTCGACGGCGCTTCCTGGACTCAGATGACTGCGGATGGAGCGGCCGGTTCGCCGCCGGCACGCCATCAGGCGGGTGTGACATGGGATCCGTCGCGCAGCAAGCTGGTCGTGTTCGGCGGCCAGGACTCCGCGGGCAACGTGCTGGCGGACCTCTGGGAATGGGACCCGGGCACCAACGCGTGGACCAACGTCACTCCGGCTGCAAGTCCACCGGCGCGCCGCTTCACGGCGATCGCCTACGACCCCGCGACTACCGGTATCGTGATGTTCGGAGGCCTCGATGGTTCCAGCACCCACCTCGACGACACCTGGATGCTGTTCGGGGGCGCGGCCTGGGTGCAGGCGACCCCCACGGTCATCCCGTCGACCCGTCGTCAGCACCACCTCGTAACGCGGCCTGACGTTGGCGATGTGCTACTGGTCGGCGGCCAGGACGCATCGCTCTCCGCGCCGGCCAAGTGGCGCCGAGACGTGCACAGCTGGGACGGCACCGACTGGACGCTGATCCCGACCGCGACCGACCCGCAAGGCGTCGTCGCCAACAGCGCAACGTACGACGAACTCCGACAACGCCTCGTGATGCCCTCGGGCAACGGTGGCACGCCAGCCAATCAGTTCAACGGCGTCTCCGAGTTCGACACCCTCACGAACGACTGGGTGATCCGTCCTGGCCTGGGCTACTTCAGCCGCTTCTTCCTCTCCTATGTTCCGGCCCTGGGCAAGACGTACAAGGTCAGCGGTCAGGGGAATCTCGTGCCGACGAACACCTACGAGTATCAATCCGCCGTCGTCGCATCGGCCACATCGGCCGGCACGGGCTGTGGCGGGATGGGCCTCGTCGCCGACTCGCTACCGTGGACCGGCCGCGATTGGAGCGTCACGGGTTCGGGTTTCGCGACCGGATCGATCGGCGCGATGATCCTCGGCTTCGGAACACAATCGGTTCCGCTCAGCACGTTCGATCCAGCAGCCGGCCCGGGTTGCGACTTGCTCGTGACAACGGACGCGGTCCAGCTGCTGTTTCCCACGAGCGGCCAGGCCCCGTACTCCTTCCCGATCCCCAACGACCCGACGCTGTCGGCGTTGCCAATCAACGGCCAGATGATCTCGCTCGAGATCACCGGCACCGTGCTCACATCGATCAAGAGCACCAACGCCATCAACACCGTCGTCGGTGCGCTCTAGCGCACCGACACCCGCGGCTGATGCGCGCGCATGACCGGTGTTTCTTCATCGGTTCAGTCCTCTTCGAGCGCGACACCGAGCCCATCGGCGATGCGGTTGGCATACGCGTAATACGCGACGACTTCGCAGAGCTCCAGCACGTCGCGGTCGGTGAACCCGACGGCCCGCAGCCGGTCGACATCGCGGCGCTGCATCGCCCTGGGGCTGACCGTCAGCTTGACCGCGTAGCGCAGCATCGCGAGCCGCCGCGCATCGAGGCCGGCGTCCTCGAAATCTGCTTCGATCCGAACGGCCAGGTCATCGTCCCCGAGCAACCGGCGCAGACCGCGCCGATGGTGGGTGAGTCAGTAGTGGCAGCCGTTGAGCTTGGAAACGACGACCGCCACCATCTCGCGATCGACCTTCCGCAGCCCCTTCGTGCTCTGCATCGACGCGCGGTAGACCGCGAGGTGCGCCGCGAGACCTTCGGGGTGCAGGGAATGCACCTTGAGCACGTGGTCGACCTTGTCGGCGCCAGGGTCGAGGCACCTCGCATACAGCGCGGCAAGTTCACCCCGGGCCGATCCTTCGTCGATCGTCTCGATCCAGGCAGCTCTCTCGTTGCTCATGCATAGAAGCTAGCGCGGCCGCGCCGTGTTGCCCTGGCCGCTGCCGTCGTCGCGGCGCTGAACGACCGCCGCGGGTCCGACCGATCGCCCGTTCCGTCCATGCTCGAGTGGGCCTAGACTCGGCGCGCCGTGTCAGCCTCCGAGATTCTCCTGGTCGATCTGCTCGCGTGCCCCGACTGCCGCGGAACCCTGCGACGCGGCGAGGCCGGGATGCACTGCGCGACCTGCGCGTTCGATCACCCGGTGCATGATGACGTGCCGTTCCTGCTGCCGAAGCACGAGCGTGATCTCGAGATCGTTCACGAGCGCGAGCTGGAGGTCCGTTCGGCGTATCCCGAGTCGATCACCCAGATGCTCGAGGCCTGGGGCTCGGATCAGATCCTGCTCGACATCGGCTCCGGCGAACGCGAGTCCAACGATCCGCGGGTCGTGCTGACGGACCTGCGCTTCACGCCACGCGTGGACGTGGTCGGCGACGCGCAGTTCTTGCCGTTCGCCGATGAATCCGTCGACATGGTGCTGGCCGGCGCGGTGTTCGAACATCTATCCGACCCCCACACCGCGGCGCGCGAGATCTGGCGCGTGTTGAAGCCCGGCGGCCAGGTGGTCGCGGACTGCTCGTTCGTGTTCCCGTTCCACGGCTTTCCGGCGAGCTACTTCCACTCCTCGGCCGAGGGGATGAAGCTGCTGTTCTCCGCCTTCTCGACCATCACGGTCGAAGTGCCGCCGTGGCTCATGCCGTCACACGGCCTCAAGGTCATCCTCGAGAACTGGCTGCGACGCTGCAAACCGAAGACCGACCACGACCGCAAGTTCCTCGAAGCGATCATGGCGCTCGGACAGTTCGACGGCGCCGCGCTCGACGAGTGCTTCACTCAGGAGGACGCCCTCCGCATCGCCGCCGGCACGTGCTACTTCGGTCTCAAACAACCCAACGGGAACGACAGCGCGCTGCCCCCACCGGCCATGGTGCTCTGGCAGCGCGACCAGAACCTGCAGAAGCGCTTCCCGAACCCGGGGGTGATGCTGCCGACGC
This sequence comes from Planctomycetota bacterium, assembly GCA_965228735.1. Classification (GTDB taxonomy): domain Bacteria; phylum Planctomycetota; class UBA1135; order UBA1135; family UBA2386; genus JAGQRA01. The sequence goes on along the minus strand of OZ245838.1, from coordinate 4,836,804 downwards.
TGCGCGACGACGCCCCCCCGACCTTCCTGCGCTGGGTGGCCACCGAGGGTCGCGAGGTCGAACCGTCGATCGCCGAGTGGTACGAGGACCGACCCCGCGTGCGGAAGACGCTCGAACGGACCTGACCGGAACGGCCCCGACTCGCCTTCGCGAGGCCGGCGACTACCTCGCCTGCTCGTCGAAGAACCGGAAGATCGCAGGGAGCCACCACTGCACGACGGTGAGATGGCGCCTGATCGATCGTGCGCTCCGCGTCGTCCACAGCCATCCCGAAGAACGACTCCGCGACCTTCCTGCGCGCACGCGAGCGCGGAGGCCAGGCAGGCGACGAGCGTGACGAGCAGAGCACGACTGGCGACTCCCGGCGTTGCACCAGTCTACGGCATCAAAGCAGGCAGCGTCGCCGTTGCCCCTACGTCGGTCGGTCGCCGCGCCTCACCTCGATCTCGAGGCGCTTGAGCTCGCGCAACACCGCGTTGCGGTTGAGCAGCGCCCAGTGGAACTGCCACAGGATGCCGAGCCCGACCAGCGCGAACAGGCTGACGAACGCCCACAGGAACATGCCGCGTTCGGTCTCGGCCAGGAACGTCATCACGAACCCGCCGAGCGCGATCGCCCAGAACGCGATGATCTTGGCGATGCCGCCGACCATGATCATCTTGCTGCGGAACCGAAAGATCTCGGTCACGAGCCCGCGCACCGAGCCGATCTCGTCACCACCGATCTCGACGCGCTGCCCGGAGCGCAGCGCCTGCTTCAACTTGTCATCGAACTGGTCCATCGTTCACTCCTTGTCATCAGTTTCCATCAGGGTCGCGCGCAGCCGGTTGCGCGCGTGATGCAGCCGCGACTTGACGGTGCCGGCCGGCAGGCCGGTCGCCTCCGCGACGGCGTGCAGCGACAGCTCTTCGAGGTAGAACAGCTCCACGACGACCCGATGGTCGAAGTCGAGCTGCGCGACCGCAGCCCGCAGCCGTTCGGTGTCGTCGCCGGCGGCGGTAGGCGAAGCCACGACTCCGTCAATATCGCCCGTGACCGTCACGCCGACCGTGCGGCCGCGGCGCCGCGCGACATCGATCGCGCGCCGCGCGGTGATGCGCAACGCCCAGGCGAGAAAGCGCGCCGGATCATCGAGCCTCCGCAGGGTCTTCACGATCGCGACCCAGGCGTCCTGAACCGCGTCGGCGGCCAATCCCGGGTCACTCAGGTAGCGCCGCGCATGCCGCAGCAGCACGCCGTGGCAGTCGCGGACCAGCGCCGCGAAGGCGTCGGCCTCGCCGCCCTGCGCCCGCAGCACCGCGAGTTCGAGTCGTGCGCCGAGATCGTGCATCTGATCACTGGTCGTCCGCGCTCGGTGCGAGGTTCACCGATTCATCGGATTGGAACCCCACGATCCGAACCGGGCCAGTGCGGCGCCGATCCGGCCCGCTAATCGGTCGACTTCTTCGGCGACCCGCTGCCCAGGTTGCGCACGAGGAACTCCTCGTACTTGCGATACCGCCGCAACGTCGTCACGTCGCCGCCGAGGCCGTGGCCGCCGGTCGGATCGAGGAAGAGCTCGACGAGCGTTTCCTTGTCCGCTTTGAGCAGTTCGCGGTACACCCGCACCGTGTCCTGGTAGAGCACGTTGCTGTCCTCCATGCCGTGCACGAGGAGCAGTTTGCCCTTCAGGTTCTTGGCGAGCGGCAGCAGGGAGTACTTGCCGAGGTCGGTCTTGCCCTCGCGGCTATTGCCGATCGTGCCGGTCGAGTACCAGGCGTTGTAGTTCTCCCATTCCGTCGGCCCGGCGCCGGCGATGCCGACCTGGAACACGTCGGGCTCCGAATACATGCACATCTGCGTCTGGAAGCCGCCGAAGCTCCAGCCGTGCATCGCGACCTTCTTCGGGTCGACGCCGTACTCGGCGATCATGTGCTTGACGCCGTCGGTCAGGTCCTCGACCTGCGGCTTGCCGACCTGCTCGAAGTTGGCCTTCTCGAACACGCCGCCGTAGCCGGACATGCCGCGCGGATCGATCGTGCAGGTCACCCAGCCGTGCTTGCGCGCCATGTACTGGGCGAAGAAGTAGCCAGCACTCTGGTAGCTGCCGTCGACGACCTGCTTGCGCGTGCCGAGCGGACCGCCGTAGACGTAGAGCAGCAGCGGCCGCTTGTCTTTGTCGGTCCAGTCGTCGGGCTTGAACACGTAGCCGTGGATCTCGTGGCCGTGCCGGTTCTCGAAAGCGAAGAACTCGGGTGCCCTCTCGGTCAGCTTCGCCGTGCGCTTCGGATGAGAATCGGTCAGCACCTCGTGGCGACCACCCTGCCGGACGAGCACGAGCTCGCGTTGCGAACCGTAGGTGCTGTGGGTCGCGAGCGCCGTGCTGCCGTCGGGGCTGATCGCGGCGCTGGAGTAGACCCCGGGCGCGCTGTTGACCCGGGCCAGCTCACCGCTCTCGAGGTCCAACGTGTAGACGTCCTGGCGCGTCGGGTGCTCCTTGGTCGCCAGCACGTGCAGGCGGCGGTGCTGCTCGTCGATGCCGAACGGATAGACCTCGAAGCGGCCGTGCGTCAGCGGCCGCTGACTCTGATAGAGCGGGTCCAGCAAGTGCACGTGCCGGAAGCCCGTCTGCTCGGACAAGAACACGATGTGGCGACTGTCCGCGCCGTAGCGCGGCTGCATCATGCCCGGGGTGTTGGGACCGCCGTCGTGCAGAAAGCGATAGACGACGTCCGCCTCGGCCTCGACGAACGGCTGATCCGCCTGGTCGCCCTTGGCCTTCTCGCTGCTCTTGTCGCCCTTGCCACTCTTCGCGGTCTGCTTGTCAGCCAACTTGGCCGGTTCGACGAGCGCCTGCAGCAGCATGACCTGCGAGCTCTTCTGCTCGAACGTCGCGAACGTCACGCGACTGCTGTCGGGCGCCCACTCCGGCACGCGCAGGATGTCGCGCGGTCCCGTGTGCTTGTGCGTCCACACGCGCATCGGCTTGTTGCGCTCGAACAGTCCGTCCTCGAGCTTGTGCAGATAGACGAACGTCTCGCGCTCGGGCAGCTTGTCGTCCGAGACCGTGCGCGACACCTCGCGCACCTCCATGAACCGCTCGCGGTAGCGCGCGATGTTGACCCGCCGGCTGCCGCCGCGCCATGACGACCCCTTGCCGGCCATGAACACCAGCTTCTTGCCGTCGGGACTGATCCGGTACGACGACATCGACTCGCCAGGCGGCAGTTTCGGATCGAGCTGCACGATCAGGTGACTGCCGAAGCGCACCTGCATCAGCGCACCGTCGAGCAGGTAGGTGTAGCCGCTGCCGTCCGGCAGATACTGCACGTCACGCTCGCTCGCCTTGGTCTGCGTCAGACGCTCGGGCCCATCCGTGCCGACGGCGAAGCGGTAGATGTCGCCGCCCGCGGTGAACAGCAGTTCGTCGGCGTTCGGCGACCACTCGAACGAACTGACGCCGCCGTAGCGCGGCGCCTTCTCCGCGGTGGCGTCCTTCTCGTCGACCACGTTGCCGAACTTCTTGCGATCGGCATCCCGCCGCGCGGCGTCGTCCTTGTCGTTGCCGCCCTTCTTCGCCTCGCCGTCCTTCGCCTTCGTGTCGGACTTCTCCTCCTCCGACTTCCCTTCGCTCGTCGCCTTCTTCTCGGAGCTCTGCTTCTCCGACTTCTTCTGCTCCGACTTCTCTTGGGCCGCCTTGGCCTTCCGAACACGATCGTCGACGACCTTGCGCGCCGACGCCTGGAACTCGGACAACGTCAGAGCGCTCGTCAACCGACGTTGCTCCCCCGTCGCGACGTCGACCAGCCACAAGTCGCTACCGTGGCGGCGCTCGTCGTAACCGCGATACAGATAGGCGGCATGAGCGCCGTCGTGCGAGAACGCCGCGCCCCTGGCCCCGGGACCGAACAACGGCTTCTTCCGGTCGGGAAAGATGTTCTCGAGCGTGAATTCGACGGCCTTCTCGGCCTTCGCGGCATCGGTGTCCTTGCCGGCGCCCTCACCCTGCTGGGCGAGCGCTGGCATGGTCAGAGCGAGCAGGGCGACGGGGCGAACGAGCGGGTTCCAGCGAAGCATCGGCAGAGCGTTGTCAGGTCAAAGGAGGGCGCGCACGGTAGCACAACGCTCCGGGGTCGAACCGACCTCCGGACCCGCGAGCCATCCCCGTTACGGGTTTGGTGAACCTCGCGGAACAGTCACGGATCGCGAACGCGACGATGCAACACCCACGCGCGTCGGTACGCACACGCTGGCCCGTCTGTGGTTTCCACTGCACCGGGAACCGCGCGGATCTCCACCGACCTCGATCGCACCCCGCTAGAATCCCGCCGCCATGAGCGAGTTCGAAGCCAACGACCTTCGGGGGATGGGCATCTCGCTGCCACCCGCGCCGCTCACCCGCCCTCTGCTCCTGGGCGGAGCGGCCGCGACCGCGGGCGCCGTGGCCTGGTATTGGATCACCGCGATCACCGGCCTTCACCTCGGCGTCATCGCGTGTGGCATCGGAGCCATGGTTGGCTACGCGATCTCGCTCGGTGGCGGCTACGGCCGTCTGCACATGGCATTCGCCGCGGTGTTGGTGGTACTGGCCGCCTGGTCGGCCGCACACCGCTACTACGACTTCGTCGTCGGCCCGGACACGGTCACGACCGGGTCTGGACAGGGAACATGGATGGCGATCCGGCGCGACGCGCGCCGTTGGCGTGACCTCGGTGACGCTCCGTCCGAAACTCAGATCCGGACGTTTGCGAGTCGTCACGGCTACCGCTGCGAGGATCCGGCGGAGTTCGCCGACACGATCGGTCGACAGCTGCGCGCGTTCGCCGAGAAGCAGCCGAACTACGCGGAGTGGCTGGTCGACGGACCGCGAGTTCAACGACCAGAGGTCGAGGCAGCGGAGCTCCGGTCCATGCAGCGGGGCTTCGAGTCCATCCCGCTCGTGTTCCACCCCCTGGACGTGCTGCTCTGGCTTGCCGGCGTGGCCACTGCCTGCAGGATCGTTCATAGCGCGACCATGACGCGCTTGTTCGAGGAGCTGCAACGCCAGCGACAGGCCGCTTTGGGCGCCTGAGGCGCCAGTTCGGCCCACCGCGCAAGAGACCCCGCTTTTGCCGATCGGGTGTCAGCCCGGTCGCCCCCCGGACACCGGGGAGGAGTCGCGACCCGAGGTCTCATGATGGAACTCCACCGAACGTTGCTCTCGAACGTGTTCGCCGCCGGCGCCTTCGCGCTGCCCGCGCTCTCGCAGCAGGACGCCGACGCCCCACCGAGCGGCCCGCAGCTCGACCGCGTCGCCGTGCATCGCAGCTCGGGGCTGTTCGAGCTCGAGCCAGGGGTGCTCCATGGCGGTGGCGCCTACTACGACGTGCGATTTCGCGAATCCGGCATGCGGCTGGAGCCCGCGCTGGGAACGGCCGTCGCGGAGACCCAGTATCTCGCGCTGCGACCGCTGTCGGTCGGGCGTGACGGCGAGCCGGCCGTCGCGCTGCCCTCGCACTGCCGACCCGAGCAGAGCGAACGCACGGCGACGTTCGCGCACGGCCCCGGTGTCCGTGAGCGCTATGCGGTCGGTGTCGACGGCGTCGAGCTGTCCTGGGAGTTCGATACGCGACCGCCGGGACGCGGTGACCTGGTCGCGCGCTACGCATTGGACACCCGACTGCCGGAGCCGGTCGCGCATACGGACGGCAGCCTCCGGTTCGGCATCGCTGGCATCGGCGGTGTCACGTTCGGCGGCGTCACGGGCATCGACGCGCTCGGTCGCAAGATCGCGGGTGGCTTGCGATACGGAGACGGCGTGCTCGAACTGTCGCTGCCCGCGGCGTTCGTCGACCGTGCCACGTATCCGCTCGTGCTCGATCCGCTGATCGGGCCGGCGATCGGGATCTGGAACGGCCCGACATACTCCGACTCCAAACCGGACTGCTCGTTCGAGCGCGTCGAGGACCGTTACCTCGTGACGTTCCTGCGGACGTTCAGCAGCAGCGACATCCGCGTTCGTGGTCAGCTCATCGACCGCGCCGGCGCGTTGTTCCAGGGTGTGATCTGGTTCACCGTGGGCGGCGCATCCTCCCGGCCCCGGGTCGCGACGTGCAAACGGCATTCGCGGTTCGGTGTCGTGTGGGTGCAACGGGTCGGCACCCAGTCGCACGTCAACTTCCGGTCGGTGACGGTGCACGGTGGGCCGTCGTCGACCGCGCTGTCGCCGACGACGATTCTCGCCAACGGTCCGCAGTGGACGGTCACCGATGCCGACATCGGGGCCGAGGCCGGACAGTCCCAGCAGAATTACGCGTTCGTCGCCGTCTGGGACGACACCAACGCCGACCGGATCTACGCGCGCCGCATCGGCATGAACGCGTCGGGCACGGCGCTGGTCTCGTCGCCATTCGCGGTCTTCAACGATTCGACGTTCGTCGGCTACTCGCAGCCGGCGATCGCCCGATCGGCGGAGTCCGACCGCAAGCTCATGGTCGTGGCCCGGCGATTCTGGGGCATCGGCACCGTGCAACGCGGCATCGCGTGTGCCCTGGTCTCGGCGCGCAACAACACGGTCACCAATCGCATGACGATCGAGACCAACACGACCGATGAGTTCTGGAGCCCGGACGTCGACGGCTACGGCGACGAATGGGTCGTGGCGTGGCGCCAGAACGCGTTCGGCACCCCCTACAACGCGGTCAGCGTGCGGTCGGCGCAGCTCGTTGGCGGCGCGCTGCAGTTCGGCGCGCCGGTCACGCTCGGCGGGACGTCGTGGGTCCGCCTCGACCATCCGACGGTCGGCTACTCGCACGGCAAGACGTGGCTCGGCTACCGCGAGAACTTCCTCGGTTCGACCGCGCTGCGCGCGCGCGGCATCGACCCTTCGTCGTGCTCGAACTGCCAGGACCTGTTCTCGGCGCAGGTGCCCTCGACCGACACCCGCGTGGTCGTAGCGACGACGATGTCGGGCTTCGACCAGGCGCTCTTCGAAGGGCTCGCGGTCTGGGGCGAGAGCCAGGACGTCTGGGCGCAGCGGCTCGGCAATTACGGCAACAACGGCACCATCGTCGATCAGGGCGGCGGCTGCGGCGCCGGCGGCACGCAGAGCTCTACGCCGCCCAACCTCGGCATGACGCAGCTCCACAGCTCGGTCATCGGGTTACCCGCGACGGCGGCGTTGACGATGTTCAACTTCGCCATCGCGCCGAGCGTCATCACGTGCGGCGCGTGCGAGTGGCTGCAACCGCAGGTCGCGCTCGTCGTCCCGATCGCGGCGAACAACAGCGCGATGTTCCGGTACTCACTGCCGTGTGATCCCGGCCTCGCCGGCCTGCAGTTCGAGACGCAGTGGACGACCTACGATCCCGGCACCGCGGCGTGCCCGAGCTTCCCGGGGTTTGCGGTGACGGATCGTCAGCTGCATACGATCGGGCAGTAGGGTCGCCGCCGGCTGGATGGTGGGTCCCGCCGGCCGAGCTTCTAGTAGCCGCGACCGATCGTCGCCGCGATCGCATCGGTCACCGTCACTTCGACGATGCTGGCGCCGCCGAGCTCGACGACGAGCATCTGGTGGTGGAACGTCGAACCGATCCAGGTCGGATCGCTCGGGATCGTGAGCCGGCTGGTCGCGCTGCCGGATGCGAGGCGACTGACGATCACGTCGGGCACGAGCGCCAACGTGCAGCCGGGAGCCGCGAACGGCGTCAGGTTGATCAGCGGAGTCGACGCCAGCGTGAAGCCATAGCCATCGACCACGAGGGCGGACGCCGGCAGGCCGGTCGCACGCGCCTCGTAGACACCACCCGCGAGCGGCAGGATCTCGGCCTCGAGGTCGTTCGGCCCATGCGAGCCGGCGCAGCCGGCCGCCACCGGCTGGGCACTCGCCGGGCAGGCCGTCCGGTGCAGGAACAGGCCGCCGCCGACCGTGAGCGTGTCGCCGTTCTCGGTCAGAGCAACGCGCCATGTCCGGTCCGGTGCGCCGCCGGCAACCGGCTGCCAGTTCGAGCCGTCCCACCGCCCCAGGTAACGACAGGGCTGCCCGCTGCTCTGCGTGAACTGGCCCGCGACGAACACATCGTTGGCCGAGTTGGTGATCAGTTGCGCCGGGAAGCCGTCGAGGACACCCGCCTGGGTCCACGTCGAACCGTCGAGCCGAACCACCTGGCTGGTTCCGAAGAACGGGTTGGCGGAGTCAATGACCCAGATGTCGCCCGCAGGCGTCGCGGTGATCCCGGACGGGTTGGTGACCGTCCAAGACGGATCGAGTGCCGTCCACGTGGAAGCGCCGTCCCACCGGCCGATCCGCCCGTAAGAAATCGGCAGACCGCTCAAGGACTGCGAGGACAGCACGATGTCGCCGTCCGGAAGCAGGGCCATGCCCGTGATGAATCGAGCCGGGCTCGACGAGCCGACCGTCGACCAGGTCGAGCCATCGAACCAGTTGAGCGTGTCCGACGACCCGGCCGTGACCGCGATCTCACCGGTCGGGCGCGCGAGAATGAGTTTGCCGCCGATCGGCGACTGGCTCATGAACGACCAGGTCGTGCCATCGAACTGGTAGACGAGGTTGGTGCACGCGGCGACCAACGTGCCGTCCGGAAATCCGTCGAGGTCGTTGACGTTCGCCGGCACCCCGGCGCCGACCGGATGCCAGCCAGCGTCCCAGCGCGCAATCCGTTGGAACGGGACGCCGCCGATCGAGCTGAACGATCCGAAGGCGTAGACCTCGCCGTTGGACAGCGTCTTGACCGCGTAGTCGCCGTCGATCCACGGCGCCGCACCGAGAAACTGCGAGCCGTCGTAGTGGAACAGGTTCTGGCCCTCGACCGGCCCGATCGCGCTGGCCCGACCGCCAACCAGCAGCGCCCCACCGGAGCCGGGCAACGCCTCTACCGCCGAAATCGAGCTCGATCCCGCACCACCGAGCATCGTGCGGATGCCGTTGCGGTAGCGCATCACTCCGGAGGCGAACGAGCCGGCGCCGCCGGCGCCATCGTACGCCGCAATCAGGTCGCCGTTGGGCAGCCGTGCCAGATCTCGGACGACGCCGCCGGCTGCCCCCATCGCGCTCCAATTCGAACCGTCCCAGGTGGCGATCTGCTGGTTGGACTGGCCCAGTCCACTGACGATGAAGCTGCCGCCCGGCTCGGCGAGCACGCAGACGACGGCGCTCACGGTCGGTGCGTTCGCCGTCCAGGCGTTCCCGTCCCAGACCGACACACGATCGATGAGGCCGCCAACCGCGACGATCTCACCCGTGTCCAGCTCCGCCAGATCGACGACTCCGGGGGCGAATCCCAACCAGCTGACGTCGACGAGGCCCGTTGCCATCGGGTGCCAGGCCGCGCCGTCCCAGCGCGCCACGTTGAGCGCCGCGACCCCGTCGATCGCGGTGAACCGTCCGCCGACCACGATCTCGCCGGTCGAGGTCGCCAGAACCGAGAGCACGCCCGGCGCGTTGCCGAGCCCGGCCCACGACGAGCCGTCCCAGACCGCCACACCGACTGCCGGCACGCCGCCAGCCTCGGTGAAGTCGCCGCCGATCACGAGGTCGCCGTTCGGCAGGACGTCGATGCTGCGCACCGTGCCGTTCGTGCCGCCACCGAGACTGCGCCACGTGTTCTGCACGGGATCGTAGGCCGCGAGATATGGGATCACCTCGCCACCGGCCGCGCCGAACGCACCGCCGATCACCACTTCCTCCGGCAACGGCCCGGCTCCGTCCGGATCCCAGAGCTTCATGTCGAGGATCTGGCCGGAAGTCGTCCGGGCCTCGGCGAACGCGGTCCAGGCGTTCTCGCATTGGCCGACCGCCACCCGACCGAGAACGGTGAGCGTGGCGAGGACCAGAGCAGAATTGCGGAGGATGGCAGCAGTCATGAGATGCAGTTCGTGTTGGGTCCGCGGTCTACGGTTGTCGCGAAGTCGAGAAGTTCGCCGCGGCTGCGCATAGCCCGCGTCGGCGGCAGGGTTTCCCCGATGCGCGCGAACCAGCGCGAAAACTCGGTGAACCACCTTCTCCCCGGGCCATACCGACCCGCACGATAGCCAGGGCCCAGATGCCGGCCACCGCCGCTGGCGACGTTCGCACCAGTATCTACGTCGGCGAAGTGCCGCCGGTGCCGACACCGGGTCGGCGTGGTTGTCGAACTACCCCGGTGTTGCCGATGCGCTCACGTTCTTGCGCAAGCCGTTCGACCGCAGCCGCGCGCCCGGAGGCGGGTCAACGCAGCTGGAGGTTGAGCTGGATCGCGTCGGTCACGTCCTTCAGTTGCATGTTGCTGCTGTCGAACAACGCGACCTGCATATAGAGCGGCAGACCTCCGTACGGACCATCGGGAATCGCCAGCGTATATTGACTCTGATTCACGGCGAGGGTCACCGGATAGTTGAGATCCGTGAACATGTTGCACGACGGCAGCCCCACGAAACCGAGATTCGTGGTCTGCTGCACCAGACCGATATAGACCACCGGCAGGTAGTTGATGGTCGCATCCGGCAACGACCAACTGATGTCGAACTCCGTCCCGACGTACGGGCGCTGACCGGCAACGGCGACGATGTCGTTGCCGACAGTCGGGCAGCTGTAGCCGATCTTGGTCGTCGTGGCGAGCGGCTCGGGACCGTAGTCGTCGACGGCCTCGAAGCGTGTCGTGATCACGTTCGGCAGGATGCCGGCGTGCGTCAGGCCACCGAAAGTCATCGTCGCCTCGGTCTCGGGATTCCACGCCGCCGCAGCACAGAATCGCTCGATGCGCAGGGTTTCCGGCTCGCGCAACTCCCACGTCGAACCATCCCATTCCCATACGTCACTGTAGGCCTGGGGGTACGAGGTCAGAGTCGGCTTGGTCCGGAACGGCCACGTACCGCTGTTCGTATCGAGGAACGGGCGGGCAATGCCTCCGGTCACGACGACGCGCTGACGCACCGGGTCGTACACCATCGAGTGCAGCATCCGTGGCCCCGGCCGCAATCCCGGCGTGCTCGTGTAATCGATCTCCTGCCACGACCAGCTGCTGGCCATCGGGTCCCAGCTCAGCTCCCACGTATCGCTGCGGACGGCGCCGGCGGCGCTGCTGAGATCGAAGCCACCGAACATCACCGCGACGTTCCGCCGCTCGTCGTAGACCATCCGGTGCCCGAATCGCGGCGTCGGCCATGGCGTGACCGGCACCGTCACCGGCGGCGAGTACGTGGTCCACGTGGACGTCCCCGGATCGAACACGTTGAGGTCGGCCGTCGAGCTCGATGCTGGCATCCGGGATCCCCCGAACACGACGAGGCGACCCTGCTGAGGATCGGCATGGAGCGAGTGGAACGCAATTGCACCCGCCGGGTGCGACGCGATTCGGGTCCAGCTCGGCCCGGTCGTCTGTGGACCCAGATACTCGTAGAGGTCGTCATCGACGGTGAGCGTGTTGAGCGGGGTGTACCGGTAGCGCTGGATATGGCGGGTCACCGGCACCTGCATGCAATTGTAGTTGTACTGAAAGACGCAGGTGAGCAGCCAGCCCCAGGCCGGATTGGCCGGCGCGCCGATGCCGACCTCGTAGCCTCCGAGCCGGTAGGTCTTGCCGTTCGTGGCCAGGTGTGCGAGCGTCAATCCGGCACCGGCGTTCATCGCCCCGCCGGTCGGATCGCCAGGCGTGTCGGAGCGCACCCACCCGCGATCAACTCCGCTCGCGGTCGGGTCGAACTCGAACGTCTCCCCCCAGGAGTAGTCCGCCACGAAGTCGTCGAACGTCCGCGGCGCGACCCAGACGGTCGACCCGCAGGCAACGCCGCCGCCCTGCGACCACCAGCCATTGCTCGCGCGGGTGCCGATCGGCGGATCCTGCATGTTGCACGGATGCGTGACGTTGCCGATTGCCGGATCCAGGTAGCGCGCTCCGGAGACGAGGACCATCTTGTTGCGGTTCGCGTCATAGACCATCGAGCCACCATGGCCGTTGGCGGGTCCGTTCCAACGCTGCAGGACGCTGTTGCTCCAACTCGACATCGTCGAGTGAAACTCCTCGGTCGTCGATCGGACGTCGCCGGTGCCGCGGCCCTTGAACAGATAGAACTTGTGGCCACTGCCGTCGAGGTTGCCGCCGGTCATCCCGTAGCGGGTTCGCAACGTCGACGCCATGGCGTGCCCGGTGAACTGCTGAGCGGCGCCGTTGGTCGTGTTGATCAACCAACCCAGAGTGTTGTTCCCGCCCGAGTACTGCCCACCGCCGACCACGAGGCGGTCGGTACCCGGATCGTAGCCGCCGTAATGGTATCCAACGGCGCGTGACGTCTGCCCGACGTAGTACCACCGCGGCACCGTCGAATCGTAACGGTAGACGTCGGCGGAGTAACCCGCACCGACCCAGCCACCGTGGAGGTAGACCGTCGAGTCCGAGTCGGAGTGCATCATCACGTGGCCCTCACGCGGAGGCGGAGACCATTGCGTCGCGATCTGGGACCATGCCGTTCCGTCCCATTCCCACGTGTCACCGAGCTGAGTTCCGGACCCGGTCGTGCCACCGAACAGCACTACGACTTCGCGACCCGGCTCGTACGCCATGGCATGCAGATCGCGCGGCGACGGTGACTGCACGGGCAGGCGAAACGACCACTCCGCGCCATTCCACACCCAGGTGTCATTGAGCACCTGACCGGAGTTGAGTCCGCCGAACATCAGGAGCGTCTCGGCGGGCCCCCGCGACATCGCCGCGGCGTTGCGCCGCTGCGGGCCGTTCTCCTGCTTGTGCAGCATCCACTCGCCGCCACTCCAGATCCAGGTGTCGCCGAGCGGCGCCCCGATGCTGAGGCCGGTCCCGAGATCGGTCAAACCACCGAACATCACGATGTGGGCCTCGAGGCCCGACGCCTCGGTCGCGTCGAACATCTGCATCACGAACTCCGTCCGCGGCATCGGGTAGAGCTCCGACCAATCTGACTGTGCGAGCGCGTGCGAAGCGAAGACGGGGATGCACGCCGACGCCAGGCGGCGCGCGCAGAACGAACGAGAACGGATCATAGCGACACGACTCCTCGGGCCGCCTGGCCCACCACGAGACCGGCCTGGTTCGCAACCGGGTCGGCAACCAGCCACTGACAGAAGAACGTGGCTCCTACGAGGGCCGGATCGAACGGGATCCAGGCTCCCGCCAGCGACATGCCACCCTGGTCCGTCTGACCGGGCAGGATCACGTCGACGCTGCAGAGCAGGCGACAGCCCGGGGCCCCGAACTGGCCGAGGTCGATCGGCAAGGGCACCCCGCCGAAGCTCCCGTTGGAGGAACCGAAGAGCACCGATGCGGGCGCGAACGGTGGCGCGTTGCGGCCGATCAGCACCAGTTGCCGGCCGATTCGCGGTTGGGCAGCGACGTCGATCTCGACATCGTTCGGCCCCGCGCAGCCGGAACCATAGACGGCGAAGCCGGCGAACCCGTTGTTCGAGGTCGGAACGGTCAACCCGTGGGCCGTGGCGGCCATGTTCATCCAGAGGTCGTGAGGTGAGCCGTTCGTCAGGTCGCCATCGTCGTCGTCCAGCAGGTAGACCTGCAGAGCCGCGCCATTCTGATCGGTTGCGTTGGCGGCGATCGATCCAATGACGATTGTCTCCGCATGGGCGATGGCGTCCGCCGGCGCAGCGAATGCGTTCTGCTGACCACTGCCCACACTCGCGAGGAAGTTCGCTCGGACCTTCCAGGCGAAGCCCATCCACGACTCGCCTTGGCAGTGCACCTGCAGCGCCGTCGGCGTCCCGCCCGTCGGATAGTCACAACCGGACTGGCCAGCCGCCGCCCAGTTGTTCCACTGTTGGGTATTCGCCCCGCTGCGCGCCCACTGATGTGCGGGCAGCGCCATCGAGTTGTAGAACCGGTTGTTCACGAACTGAGTGCCCGCGTGATACATCGCGATCGTGTCGCCCCAGCCCTCCGACAGTCCCTCGAAGAAGCTCTCCCCTCCGAACACGTCGTCGAGCATATGCCCGTACTCGTGCTGGATGATGTTCGAGTAGGCCGTGTAGGTATCAGCGTTGCACGGAACCGTCGTCGAGTTCGGCGTGATGTTCTGGCTCGACGGACTCGCAAAAAACGTGATCGCGTTCGAGTGGGCTGTGTAGAACGCATTGCAGACCTGCGGCGAGTTCACCGCGGCGATCAGGTTGAACGTCCGCGCCGGCAGCGGTCCGAGGATGTTCTCCAGGTAGCGGCTGACGGAGTCGAAGTAGTAGGCCGCCGTAGTCTGGGACAGGTCGTCTTCGGTGATGGTCGCTACGGCCCCGAGCGTGAGCGTGGCCGGCGTGCCGGGTGTCACCGTTGCGGTCGCCTGCACGGTCGATCCGCGCTGCGGGAGGATCGCGCGGTAACGCTCTGCATCCAGCAATCGGACCTCGATGGCCACCGGTGCGGTCCCGGGGTGCGAGATCGAGAAATCCCCGTTCTGATCCGTGAACGCGAACGCGGCGGTGCTCGGAACCGTGACCCGCACTCCGGGCAGCGGCACGACTTGCAGCGTGTTCGCGCGTGTCGTGGCGCTCGTGAGATCGCCCGGCTCGTGCGCCGTCGGGATGACTGCGTTCACCGTTCCCGTTATCGGGGTGACGATCGGAGAATTGGCCTCCGCCACGGACGCCGACGCCGTCGACGGAACCGCATCGAGTCGTTTGCCGACCGTCGGGTGGAACCCGCGGACGTGGGTATGACCGCTCGAACAGAACCCGATATCGGTCTCGTATCCAAGCAGGCGACCCGTGCGCGCGTCGACGTAGGCTCGCCCGACGAGCTTCTCCCGGACCGCATCGACGGTCACTTCCCAACACAACCGCGCCGACTGCGGCGCAGCCGCATTGGCGTCGGCCCAGTAGACCAACCGATGGGGCGGCGGTTGCAGCGCCAGGACCCGTGGATCCAGCGAGCGCACGTCGAGTTCCGCACACGCTGCCTGGATCGCATCGCCCGGGGCGACGCCCGGCCAAGGCGATTCTTCGTCATCGATCGAGAAGCTCTTCGCGCCGAGCAGCGACACGCGGCCGCTGAGATGGATGCGCACGTCGGCGCGGCCACCGACAACCGGCAGTCCCGCGCGGTACTGATCGAACACCAGGATGACCAGGGGGCCGACCCGACGCGTGATCCGCGGCACCCAGCTATCGCCGTCGTTCGCCAGCAAATCGGCGTGCTCGGTGATCAGCGCGAGCGCGTGGTTACGCGCAGCCTCCGGATCACGCGCGACCGCTGGCTCCACCGCCAGCCCCCGACCGAACACCTCGGTCGGCGTTCCGGTCGCCCGATGCCAACGCGCCTGATGCGGTCCATGCTCCGCCACGAAGGCGTGGAACGCGGCTGCGCGAGCGGGCGAGACCCACGCAGGCGGGGCTGCCGTCCACGTCGGCGGCGCGTCTTGTGCGGCGACCGTAGCCATGCAGAGCAGCGCCGCAGCCAGCCGCAGGTCGTTGCGAGTGAGCCCGCTAGGACGACCGCCAAGAACGGCAGCGCGCGGGAACGAGACTCCGGTTTCGGATAGAGCCATCGGATCCTTGGGTTGACGAGAGGGTCCGGCGCAGAAGATCCACGCGCCCACCCTTACATCGTTCTGGAGGGGAGTACGAACCCCGCCAAGTTCCGGCCCACACTCCGACCGAACGCAGTTGGCCCTTTCTCGGTCGACACTTGGGCGAGCCCGGAACGACTCGGTCGCGTGCGACCTTCACGCCGGTCCGCCATCCACGCCCAACCGCTCCAACTCGGCGAGGTATCGGCGCAGGATTCGACAGATCCGTGCACGCCGGACGCGGGTTGTCGATCGGGCCACGCCGTGACGGCGCGCGATCGCATGGGTCGCACGTGCGCCGTCGAGAACTATCAACATCAACAGGTCGACCGCCCGTTCGCCGAGCAAACCTACCAATGCGTGTTCACGCAGCAGCGCGTCTGCCAGGCCGTTCGACTCGAGTCGATCGACCGGCGCCGGAACTGCCCCGAGCGCCTCCCAGGCTCGACGAGACGCGGCGCGATAGCGATCGATCTTGCGACGTCGCAAGATCGTCCAACGCAGTCGAAGCAGTTCGTCCCGGTCGTGCAGCGAGAGACCCAGCAGACCCAGAAGCGTTTCCTGGACGTCGTCGTCGTGATCGTGACCACGACCGGCTGCACGAAGGGCCTGCAGCGTCTCTCGCCAGAACGCGTCCTCATCCTGGAAATCTTCGCACTGCTCTGGCCCGACAACTTCCTTCATCGCTGCTGGCTCCTCGGCCTGTGTGAGGTCCCGGCTCGCTGCAACCACGCTGTACGCGTCCGGAGAGAGTACGATTGGGCCTTAAGTGGACAGGCCGACCGCACGGTCGATTCGCTCGCCCCGGCAACGGAACTCGGTCAGGAGCACACCGCAGGTTGACGGATTCCGACCCTCTCCTAGGATTGCGCGGTATGGAGGAGATGGCGTGGAGTCCGAGCGAACCAGCTGGCGTATGATTCTTGGGGCAGCCGCCGGCGATCGTTCCCAACAGCGTCGATTCGCAACCCGCTACGAAGGACTGATTCGCGGGGTGCTGAGCCGCCGCTGGCATGCGTCAGCGTGCAGAGGCCAGCTCGAGGACGCGTGCCAGGAAGTGTTCGTCGAGTGCTTCAGAGCCGATGGCGTATTGGACCGCATGCAACGGAAGCAGCCCGCGCGATTCCGCTCGTATCTGTTCGGCGTCATTCGCAACGTCGCGCGAGCGCACGAAGCCCGGCGGGACCGCAGTCCTGTTCAGGAATCGATGGAGCTCATGGCGGTGCCCGAGCGCTCCGGCGAGGGGGACAATCTGCTCGACTGGTTCGAGCGAGAGTGGGCCCGTACCGTGGTTCGCGATGCCCTCGATCTGATGGGCCAGGATGCGCATGAGAGCACCTGCGAGACCGCGCGTATGGCGGAGCTACTCAACCTCCGTTTCCGTGACGGGCTACCGATCCGCACGATCGCGCGACACTGGAACGAGGAACCCGTTCGTGTCCAACGCGAGTACGCCCGCGCCAGGAGGCGTTTTCACGAGTGTCTTCGTGAGGCGATCGCGATGCACGAATCGCTGTCGTCCGCCGAGGTCGAGTCCGAATGCCGTCGACTGACGGCGTTGCTCGGATGAACGCCGAAGCCGACGGCCTGCTACCCGAGTCGTTCCGACAGTACGTCGGTACGAGCAGCGACTCCGGCCCGACACTTCGGTTCCTCGAACGCCACCCATCGCTGTTGCAGGAGTTCTGGGAGCGGCCGCCGATCGATGACGACGAGAGCGGCCGCGAACTCGAGGGCTACCGGCTCGACCGCCGCATCGCACGCGGCGGTTTCTCGTCCGTGTATGCCGCGCGTTCGCTGCGCGATGGCCAGTGGGTCGCGCTCAAAGTCTCGCGGCCGCAGGACGAGCCGGGCGCCCGCTCACTAATGCAAGAAGCGGAGATCGCGCGGATCCTGGACCACCCGAACCTCGTTCGGGTCCACGAGGCCGGTCGCGTCGCGGACCGCGCGTTCGCCGCATTCGAGCTCCTGCCGGGTCCGAGCCTAGCGAAGCTACTGGATGATGAATCCGTCGCTCCGCGCCGTGTCCTCGGGTGGTTCGGGGAGATCGCAAGCGCACTCTCGAAAGTGCATGAGGCCGGCATCGTGCACCGCGATGTCAAACCGGCGAACATCGTGCTCGACGACGCCGGGCAAGCACGGCTCGTCGACTTCGGACTCGCCGTCAGCAGCGCACGCCGGTCGGAAGTCCGAGAGCTGGCCGGCACGCTGCCGTACATGAGCCCGGAACAGACGCTCGGTGGACTCGCAGCCGTAACCCCGGCAAGCGACGTCTACTCGCTGGCGATCTCCATGCTCGAGTTCTGGGCCGGCGAACGATTCGCCGAGCGGTTCGGGCGCAGTCGCGTGCTCGAAACGGTCGCGTTCATGGAAGTGCCGCTCGGGTTGCCACGCCGAGTCCGCCGGCAGCTGCCGCCGCTGCTCGGGTCCGTGCTCGCGAAGGCCCTTCGCAAGCTGCCGGCCGAACGCTACGCAGATGCCGACGAGCTCCACGCCGACCTCATGGCGTCGATCCGAGACGCGCCGCTTCCCAATGCGGCCGAATCGCGCCTCACGCGATCTCGACGCTGGCTTCGGAACCACTCCACGCTGACGCGCACCACTGTTGCAGCGGTCGCCGTGTTGACGACCGCCGCGGTCGTGCACGATTGGCTGGAAGGCACGAATATCGAGCAGCGGGTTCGCGCATTCGACACCGCCGTTCGCGAGCGCCAGTCGCTCGAAATCGTGCTTGACCGGTTCGAATCAGCCTGGGAGATTGGCGCGATAGCCACGCCACTTCGCGACGTGCTGTTGCACCACCACGCCACGATCGGCCATCGCTTGACGCAACAACTGCTGCGAACGACGGGACTGCGCGTCGGCTCGGTCACTCCGATCGCGCTGCGAACTTCAGTGATGGCGCGACGAATCCACAGTACTTGCGGGGGCGCCGATTTCGCGCTTCAAGCAACGTGGGTTGACCTCATGCAACACGGCGCCGAGTTTGCACGAACAACATTGCGCTCCTTCCCCGAGTCCGCTTCAGGAGACCCTCGCCTCGCTGAGGTTGCGGCCCTGCTCGCCGCCGAATCCGGCGATCCCGAGGAGTTGGCCTCCGCGGAAGAACGAGTATCCAATTCTCACGCACTGGGAGAACTCACGCTGACCGAGTTGTCTCTACGCGCCTACCGGCTCGTTCACCGCGTCCGCGTCGCACGACGCGTAGCAAAGCTCGCAATTCCCCCGGAACGGCGCCGCGTCTTGCTCGCAGAAGCTCGCGAGAGCCTCGACTTCGCGATCGAGCGCGATGCGGACAACCGCCTGGCCCGAACGACGCTCGCGCTCTGGTTGCTCGAAACCAACGACCCCGCCGCGGCCCGCGCGCGGTTCGAGGAACTCCTCTCACGGTCCACCGACCCCTTGGAGCAGCACGCGCTCCGACTCCATGTCACCCTGGCGAGATCGATGTCCCTGCCGTCGAACGAGGACCCGTTGCCGAACGACACTTCGCACGACGCACGATCCGTCTGGTGGCTCACGCAACAGGCCGCGATCTATCACCACTCGGCGGCCTTATCGCACTGGCTGGTGCGGCTCGAGCCAGAACACCTGCCCTCGTGTGACCGGCCGGTGCTGCTGTCGATCGCCCACGAGACTCTGTTGGGAGCAGTCGCGGACCAGTCGTTCGAACGTCTCCACGAGACCGGAACGGCGATCGGCCACTGGCAATCGGACGAATGGGCCGACAAGGAACGGCACGGCCATGCGGGGCTGCTGCTATACGCGTGCGAAGTCGCCCTTCAGGTCGCTGACCACCTGGGCGACAGCGCGGACGGACGGCATTGGTCCGCGCGGGCGACAGAGCTGGCGCGTCACGCACTCGCCATCGGTCTGCCGCGACGTGCAGAGTTCGAAGCCGTCCTGCATCGGGCACAGCGCTTGTTTGAGGACTAGACCGACGCGTCGGCGGCCTGGCCCGTATCGTCGCCCCGGTCACCCTCGTCGCCTTCCGAGTCGGCGTCGCCGATCAGCTGTTGGAGCCGAACCATGTCGATGTGATAGCCCCAGCTGACGCTGCCGACGCCACCACTCTCGGTTGACCCCAGGTATTCTACCGCGAGTTCGCCGGTTACGCGCACTGCTTCGAGCGTCGGGACGATGTTGCCCTGAGTGGCGCCGACGAGCTCCTGCAGGTTGAACGTCAGATCGTGGCTATCGCCTTCGTTCAATGCGTCGACGAGCTGCCCGATCGCCTGTGACGAAGCATGATCCGAGTACACGGATCCGTCCGCGACCCACGCCGTGACCGCGACGCGGGACGAACCCACGTTCAGCAGCCGATAATTGCTGTTGCTGAACGCCGCGAGACCCGAACGCGTTCGGGACTTGTCGAGCGGCGGCGGAATCGTCGCGACCGGCGCGAGCTTCACGACCAGTACGCCGGTCGTCGGTACTTCGACCCGCTCGATCCCGACCTCCGGCGGCGGGATCCGGATCTCGATCGGTCCCCCTGGCGGGGGCAGAACTCTGGGGTGAGCCTTGTCGGTGGCCATCGCTTGTCTCCTTCTCCGCGGGGCGCTCCCACGCAGCCGCGTCAGTGTAGGCGGTTTTAAGGGGAATGCCGGCACCAAAACCGATTCTCGGCTCACGGACGGTTGTGAACGCGAGGCAGCCCCAACGCGCCCCGCCGACGTGTCAGCCCGACACGTCGTTCCATCAACCGAAACGAACCCGAAACCATGACCGCCAAACGACGTATCGACACCATCCACGCGGCCAGGCGCTCTCGCTGCGCCGTCGCCGCAACGCTCGCGAGCACCGTGCTCCTCGCGCCCGGCTCTGCTCAGGAGAGCGCCCCCAGACCGACGGAGCCCGCGCGCTTCACCCATGAGTTCGCCGAGCGCGCGCTCGTCCGGGCTGCGCGCGCCGGTGACCGAGTCACCGACTCCGGCGTGGACTACGACCAGAAGCCATGGGGCCTGCTCTACCAGGCCATCTCCAACAGCGTTGGTGCCGGCCCGGACAAGTTCCAACTCATCTATCCGTTCAGTCAGTGGAACTGGCCAACCGAGCAGGCGGGCTTTCTGAACGCCGCGATGTACGACTTCTGCTCCGTGAATCCGCAGTGGAGCGCCGTCGGTGACTACTCGTCGAGCGGTGATCAGCTTCAGGGGTCCTATCGACAGTTCCTCAACGTGATTTCTCCCGCCGACGCACCACCTGGGCTGCTCGCCAAGATCGCCGTCGCTCGTGACCAGCTCACGATGGCCACCAATGCCTACACGACGGCCTACAATCAGGCTCGGTCGACCTACGCAGACGACGTCGTCGACAATCAACCGCCATTCACCGAGTGGCTGGGCACGCCACCGGGCAAGGGCTGGCAAACGAAGATCACCGCCGCGGACAAGGACATGGCCCAGGCCCAGGTCAACTTCAACGCGCTGGTCGACCAGGCCAACACGCCAGGGCTCGATGAGGCCAACGCGCAGTTCGAGAACGAGGCGTTCTACTCCAAGCTGAACGGCCAGGGGTTGTCGACGTTCCCCAAGGTACCGGCGTACTCGGTCGGTCAGGACGCGACCCAGTGGGTCACGAACATCAAAGCTGGCAACGGTCCGCCCGGCGCGACCATGGGCTTCACCAATCGTGATCAGTCATACGACTACTCACGCACCTGGGCCAAGGGCTCGG
The DNA here is from genome assembly GCA_965228735.1 of Planctomycetota bacterium. Classification (GTDB taxonomy): domain Bacteria; phylum Planctomycetota; class UBA1135; order UBA1135; family UBA2386; genus JAGQRA01. The sequence goes on along the minus strand of OZ245838.1, from coordinate 4,815,636 downwards.
CCGGGATCAACAAGTTCTTCTGGGGCGTGAAGGCCGGTGCATCCTGGGAACGTATCGACGAGTTTGCGAGCGACCAGGAACTCGAGGTCGCGATCGAGTTCGACGCGATCGAAACCGTCTCCCTTCGGGCCACGGATTGGTACGATGGCGCTTTCGTTCGGAGTATGGCCAATGGCCCGTTCATCCAAGGCTACAGCGCCCGGGGTGGGGACGGCACACAGGCCGTCTTCGGTCCGAAAGGCTTCTTCGGCCTGGTGAAGACCGGGATGGTCGTCGGCTACAAGCCGACTTTCACGATCCGCACGAGCCAAGAGTCGTTCACCGCGTTCAAGGAGAAGTTCAAGGCGGCGAGCGGGCTTCGCATCGGACCGTTCGAGTTCGGCGCCAGCGGCGGCTACGAGAAGGCCGGCTGGGAGGCGAGTGAGGCCGGCCAGTTCTTTGCCGGAACGTCGACGTCGGAGACCCCGATCATCCTCGGAGTCATCGTTTCCGAGCTACCCAGCGGCGGCAACACCGAGTCCGACACCTCCACGGCGGCCGCGACCACCGAACGGCTCGGCTATGTCCTCGGGCGCGGGTGGCAACCGGCAGCCGGAAACATGACGGCCGAGCGGCTTCGCAACATCCGGGTCATCAGCGAGCACACGAAGGAAGAAGTGCTCCATTCGCCGGAGGCCGGCTACGACGGTCTCGTCGTTCGGATCCCGAAACCGCACGAGATCCACACCGGCCCGAACCGCCGCGAGTACTACCGGATCCTAGGTGTCGATCACGCCAACGGCCGACCCGTGCGGCTCCGAGGAATGCGCTTCCTCGGCTACTCGAACGCCGGCAGCGCGGAGTTCTCGCAGATGTGACGCCAACCCTGCCTCGCGCGCTGTGCGCGAGCGGGGCCGGGCACGGATCGATCCGGACCATGGTTGATCCGAGCCGCCAAACTGCCCGTGGAGCGTGACGAGGTAGGCGTGCTCAGCGACTGCAATCTGCCGTCCGCCCTAACGATGCGCCGTCGCCGAACGGCGATCTCCCCCCGGTCGGAGGAACGACCTGGCCGGCCATCGTCATCTCGTGCATGCCCAGTGCGAAGCTGCGGCGGGAGCGTGGAGCGCCGCTATTGCGGACTCGTAGTCGCAAGTTACCCCGGTGACGCTCCATCCCCGGCGCGAATCCGGACGTTCGCAGTCGTCACGGCTACCCCCTGCGCGCATCGCAGGTACCCTCGACCGACGGCCACTCAACCGCTCGCCTGAATTGACGTTGCGCGACCCCACTGCTCCGCGCGACGAAGTCGTTACCTCCGGTAACGCACCCCTCGGACACTCGCACTCCGCTGTCCTGCATCATGCCGAGATGTGGAACCGGAAGACGCTCGTGGCTCTCGTTGCCGTCGCGCTACTCGCCGCACAAACCCGGGGAAATGCCCAGGGTCCGGCACGCGGTATTCGACACCCTGTGCTCGAACCGAAGCCTTCGGACGAGGCCGTCGAGAAAGCTCTCGCGACCGTCAAGTCCACGATTCTGCCGCACTGCTGGGACAAGAAGTGCGACGACAACGAGCTCCGGCGGAACAAGTGGCTGGACGACTGGCAGGCCGTGGTCAGTGACCACTACATCGTGTTCACGAACGGTCCTTCGGCCAGCTGCAAGAAGTACGCGGTCACGCTCGAAGACCTCTACGAGACGATGCAAAAGGAACTGCCGTTCGAGGACCCGAAGCATCTGCTCGTCGCTTACATCTTCGACAACAAGGAAGAGTACTACCGCTACTGCGTCGGCGTCACGGGCTACACCGAAGCAGGAGCCCGCGCCACCGCCGGCCACGCGATGTCGACGTTCTACGCGACGTACTACTCGTCGCCACGCGCCCCGGTCGTCTATCACGAAGCGGCCCACGAGATCGTCGGGGCGTGCCTGAAAGTGAACGGCGTGGGATCGTGGTTCCAGGAAGGGATGGCGGTCTACTTCGAGAAGAAGATGACGAACCAGCGCCTCGGCAGCTGCCGCAGCGACGTGAAGCGCGGGGACTACTATCCGCTCGAGAAGTTCTTTGCGCTGCCCAGTCTGCTCGGTGACCCGGAGGGCAACGGGCACCGCAACTACGACCACGCCGGCGACCTCGTCGACTTCATGATCAACACCAAGAAGGCGCCGGTGGCCGGCAAGTTCGAGAAGTTCCTCGCGGCGGCGCGAACCGAGGGCCACGGGTACGCGCGCGGCGCCGACCCGAGCCAGCGCCTCATCAAGAAGGTCTATGGCCTGACGGTCGACGAGTTCGAAGGCGTGTGGTTCGACCACATGCGGGTCAAACGGCGGTAGGGCAAGCCTGCCTCTGCACCCAAGAGATATCGGCCCGCTCTGCGGCACGGCGAAGAAGGGCAATCAAGGCGTATCCGAATGCTCAAACCCCAGCACGCTCTCGTCGAACTGGTCGCGCTACCCCTACTTGCCGCTATGGCGACTGCCCAGGCTCGGAGCAATCTGCGCCCCGCCGAGCTCGAGGACCCGCAGCTCGTTCCACTTGCGGCCGAGACGACCGTGTTGCCCCCTCCGATCGGGTTCCGCGCGACGGCAGCAAGCACGCGGCTGCATGAGCTGCTCGCCGATCGCTGCACAGTCGATGACCGCGGCCGGCTGAGCGTCAAGGTCGCCGACCGGCGAGGGCCGACGAGACTGTCGCCGAACAAGTCCAAGGTTCTCGAACTGACGATCGCAGACCAGCAGCTCCCGATCTTGTTCTACACGAAGTCCGATGTGTGGCACGCCAGCTCGGCCGCGCTGCTGCGCGGCAAGATCAAGGGCACGGTGTTCGAGTTCTTCGATGCCGACCTCGATGGCAGTTTTCTCGGCGCCAACGACTACATGAGCCATCACGCTTCCGCGTTTCGAGCTGTCGACGACGACCGCCGCCTGCTCCTCGAGGACGGTTTCGGCGCGTACGACGTCGACGTCACGGGCCGCACACCCAAGCTCACGGTCGAGGAGCAACCCTGGCCGGAGTGGAGCACGGACCAGCAGCGCAAAGCCGCGATCCTCCTCGCCTACAGCCGTCAACTCGGCGCCCTGCCGCCTCTCGTCCTCGACGAAGCGAGATGCCGGGCGTGCGAGCTGCACGCTGAGTATCTGTTCGCGAACGAGTACTCGTATCGCACGTCGGTCAAGAAGACGCACAACCAGGACCCCGGACTCGCGGCCTACTCGCAGGAGGGGGCCGAGGCCGGGCGGAACGGCGGGATCTACTTCGCGGCCGATCCAACCGGTGCAGTCACGTCGCTCCTGTTCACGATGCTGCACCGAGACGGGCACCTCGGGCCATCCGGGCCGTTCGGTATCGGGATCAAGCCAGGCTCCCGCCCTGGAGCCGGTGGGACACCGGGCTACACCGTGATCTGGAGTCAGCCCCTCACCGTTCCCGCCGACGGGCATCCGGTGGTCTTTCCCGCGCCGGGGTCTCGCGGCACCGCGACATTCACCGGCCGCGAGGCGCCCGAAGTCGAAGATGACCCCACCTTCTACGACACCCAACGTGGGCTGGCCGTCTCGGTTCACTACGGCGACCTGAAGCTGTCGGACATCACGATGCAGTTGTTCGAAGAGGAGCGGCGAGGCCGAGAGCCCGTGGCTGGACGATTGTTCACGCACGAGAAACCCATCCACAGCACGCTCGCGCCCAGCAACGGTCGCAGCGCCTTCTTCGTCGCCGACAAGATGCTCGCGACCTCGACCTGGTTCACGGCTGTGTTCGAGTGCAAAGCCGAAGGTGAGACGAACCGCATTCGGCTCGAGTGGTCCTTCGAGACGCAGAAGTAACGAGTTCACGGCTCTCTGCGAACTCGTCCTGGGTCTGCCTCTCCGATCGTCGCCCAGTTGAGGGAAGCGGGGAGTTCGGTGCCGAGATCGAAAGCCGAACTCAGTGCGCCGACGCCGGCCCGAGGACGAGCCGCAGACCGTTGGACGCCTGCAGCGCCGGGGTTGCCGCCGGGTCGAACCAGATCGCCTGGAAGTCGAAGATCACGCCCTCGAACGTCGTCGAACTCGGCAGCGCGAACGGCAATGTCAGCGTCGCGCCGAGCGCCGACGAGATCGGAATCGCCGTCCCGGCCTGCAGGCCGACGTAGTCGTAACCGCCCTCGACGACCCCGGGGATCGGCGCGATCGGCGCCGGCAGACCGGCGATGTCGGCAAGCAAGAACGTCAGGCTGCCCGCCGGCCCGATGGCTTCGAGGTCGACCGTGGAGCCGAGAACGGGCGCACCGCAGTTGCGGGTCCGCAATCTCGGCTGACCCGGGCCCGACGCGCCGGGCAACTCGACGACCGTGGCGCCCGGGGTCGTGATGGCGTGCAGTTCGCGGCCGTAGCCGGTGCTGTACGCGTTCATGAACACCTGCCCGCGGCACATCGTCAAGAACATGGGGTTGGCGTTGCCCGACGGATCCAGGTTGCAGAGCAGGTTGGTCCCCGCCAGGGTGCCGTCGCTGTGCCAGATCTCACCCGACAAGGTCGTCCGCGCGACGAAGCAGATGCCGTTGCCCGTGGGCACCAACTGCGATGGGTTGGAAGAACCGGCCCGCAGGTCGGCGATGAGCTGCGTGCCCGCAACTGTGCCATCGGTGACCCACGGCTCCTGACCATGGATCAGATCATCGCCGGCGAAGAACACGCGCCCGTTCGCGGGCGTGAGACTCCGGCCGAACACGCCGGTGGCCGCACTGAGGTCGACGGTGCCAGCCAACGTGCCGTCGCTGACGAAGACCGGGCCGGAGTTGGAACCGTGCCACTCGAAGAAGAACAGCTTGTCGTCGCAGGCACAGAGGCCATACGGACCGTGCGAGCTCCCCGGGAACAGGTCGCCCATCGGCACGGTTCCGGCCGGGGTGCCATCCGTCTTCCAGATCTCCGAGCCGATCGAGCCGTCGTCCGCGACGAAGTAGACGTGGTTGCCCATCCGGGTGAACTGCACCGGACTCGAGCTCCCGGCCCCGGGGTTGATGTCTTTCAGCAACTGCGTGCCGGCCGGCGTGCCGTCGGTGATGTAGAGCTCGCGGCCGGTGGTGGTCGCCTGAGCCACGAACAACACCTTGTCGCCGAAGATGAACGGGTATTGCGGATTGCTGCTTCCCCCGGTCCTGATGTTGGCCAGCAACATCGTGCCGGCCGCAGTGCCGTCCGAGATCCACGGCTCCCGACCATGAACTCCATCGCTGGCGCTGAAGAACAAGCGCTGCCCGACCGCGATCATGTTGCTCGGAAGCGCGCTCGACGAACCCGAGCGGATCTCCTTCACGCGCGCCGTGCCGGCGGCCGTTCCGTCGGTCACGAACAGTTCGTGACCGTGACCGATCTCGAATCCGCTGTAGAACACCCTCGGCCCGGCCGCCGTGCAGCAGGGCGTGATCTGCTCAGGAGAGTGGTTGTACGTCCCCGGCGCGTAGTCGACGACCATCTGCGCCCCGTTGACGTGATCCCAGCGCCACAGCTCACTTCCGTAAGTGGCATGGTAGTACGAGAAGTAGATCTGCTCGTCGAACGCGGCGACGATCGAGCCGATGTTGTTGTTGTTGGCGTTGCCGGGGGTGAGGTCGGCAACGATGCCGCACTGCGCGGACGCGGCGGCGGCACTGAGGCCAACGGTCAGGAGGGACAGCGCAAACCGACGGGAGGGCTTGGTCATGGCATGGTGACGGTGTCCCGGCGGCAGGGGACCTGACCGACAAACCGCGAAACCGCGCGCCTCGCACACTCGGGGGTCCGCTCGGACTCTCCGAAACCGTTCGTCGACGGGTTTGAGTGAGTAGGCCCTGCAGGACTCGAAGACGGAGCGCGGGGTCGTGCCAGGTTGTGACAGACAGTGCCAGGTTGCGCCTATCTGCGCCACGTGACGGGCGATGCGGCGATCGCGCCGGGGTGCGGCCGTGCCACGGTGTGTCAGATTGTGTCGCGGTGTGAACGAGTGCATTGTGAACCGCCCCGGGTTCTCCGGAGGCTCGGTTAGTTGAGTGCCACCACCGCGGCAGCAGCTCGTTGTTGATTGTAGTAGTTGCTCTCGAACTCCGAAGGCGGGATGTGCCCAAGGGGCTCGAGCAGCCTCCGATTGTTGAACCAGTCGACCCAGTTCAGGGTAGCGAACTCGACGTCCTCGACGCCCTTCCAGGGGCGACGCTGCTGGATGACCTCGGTCTTGTAGAGACCGATGATCGTCTCGGCGAGCGCGTTGTCGTACGAGTCACCGACACTTCCGACGGACGGCTCGATGCCGGCTTCGACGAGGCGGTCCGCGTACCTGATCGACACGTACTGACAGCCTCGGTCGCTGTGGTGAACGAGCCCTTGCCGGTCAGGCCGGGCGTGCAATGCCTGCTCGAGCGCATCGAGCGGCAGGTCTGTGGCTAGGGAACTCGACACGCGCCACCCAGCAATGAAGCGGGAGAACACGTCGATGACGAACGCCGTGAATGCGAAGCCCGACCAGGTCGAGACGTACGTGATGTCGGCGACCCAGAGCTGGTTGGGGCGCGACGCTGTGAACTCGCGTTGGACCAAGTCCAACGGTCGACTTGCCGTCTCGTCCGGGACGGTCGTCCTGAACTTCCGACCGCGAACCGCGCCCTGTACGCCGATCTCGCGCATGAGGCGCTCCACCGTGCAGCGAGCGACAGAAACGCAATCACGATGGAGTTGCCGCCAGATCTTGCGCGCGCCGTAGACGCAGTGATTCTCGTCGTAGACACGCTGAATCTCCGGGACCAACTCGGCATCGCGTTTCGCCCGAGAGCTTCGCCTGTCAGGATCTCGCTCCACGGCTTTGCACGCGAAGTACGTCGACGGGGCGATCGGCAACTGGCTGCAGATCGGCTCGACCCCGTGCTCGGCTCGGTGCTCGTCGATGAAGGCCACCATCACCTTGGTTTGCGGTCGAGCTCCGCCTGCGCGAAAAAAGCCGACGCCTTCCGCAGGATCTCATTCGCCCGCTTCAGGTCGCGATTCTCGCGCTCCAACTCCTTGAGACGGTCTCGCTCGGCCGTCGTCAGCCCGGGCCGATCGCCGATATCACGCTGGCTCTGCCGAACCCACTTGCGCAGCGTCTCTGGCGCGCAGCCGAACTTCTCTGCCGTCGAGCAGATCGCCGCCCATTCCGAGCCGTGCTCGTCGCTGTGCTCCAGCACCATCCGGACAGCCCTCTCGCGGACCTCGGCCGGAAACTTCATTGCTCCCATCGCTACATCCTCTCACGTCTGGGAGCCTCCGAGAAACCCGGGGCGGTTCACTATTCAGCACTGCGATCCGAGTCGCCACAAGCCATCAAGGCGCATCACAAGCTGCTCGAAGACCTGTGCCTCAAGGCGGAGCAGTCAGGGAAGAAGCCGCCTGCCGGAATCTCCGCGGAATATGCATACTACTCTTACAAGGTCGGGAAGCCGGACATTGCGCAGGCCGCCCTCGAGAAAGAGCGAACCGACTACCCAGAATCCGCGAAGTTCGTAGCGCTCCTGGAACGCTTTCTCCCACAGGTCGCCACTGTTGAGTCCATGGACGAACCGGGAGGGCAGTGATGCGGGAGTTCATTCGCTACGGACTCCTCCTCGCGTGCGTCTTGCCCATAGCCTGCCAAAGCGCGCCTCCGGTCCCCGACTACGAGAAGTTCTACGCCGAGCGGCCCTTCACGGTCGTCGTTCCACCAGTCCGCAACCAAACCGCCGATGCAGAGGCGCCGCGCTTCTTCTTGTCGACAATCACCAAGCCGTTGGTGGACCGGGGCTACTACGTGCTCCCGGTCGAGGCGACTGCGGACATCCTTGCTGCCGAGGGACTTGCCGATGGCGGGGCCCTCGACGGCGTATCTCCCGCTCGCTTCGAAGAGTATTTGGGCGCAGACGCAGTGCTCTTCATCACACTGCTCTCCTGGGACACAACCTACGCGGTGCTCGTCTCGCAAGTCACCGTGTCGATGCACTACAAACTTGTCTCCACGCGCACTGGCGCAGTGCTCTGGGAAACCAGCCACCAAGAAGTGCTCCAGTCCAACTCAGGCGGCGGCGGTGGCGGACTGGGCGGCCTGATCGCTGCCGCGATCAATGCGGCTGTGACCGCAGCCGCCACGGACTATGTGCCAATGGCCATGCAAGCCAACCTCAACGCCTGCGCTACACTCCCGGCCGGCCCGTATAGTCCCCGGTTCGATGCGGAGAAGAAGCGTCACCTGGATCGAGCGCGCAGAGCGCGTGAAGCTGAGGCGAAAAAAAAGAAGGCCCAGGCCGCTGAGTCGAGCCCCGAGAAATAGGCAATACCGACCGGCGAACTCAAGCGCGGCCAAGTAGGCCGCTCAGTGCCCCACACTGCGACGCGCCCCTCACCCGGGGGCCCCTGCCGCCGAAGGTGCCGACACGGGCCAACGTCGGGCCCACGCCCGCGAGCAGCCACACCCGCCGGAACGCATCCCGCTGCAGGACACACCCTGCAGCGCCAACGCCACCCCGTGCCAGATCGTGCCACAACGTGCCAGGGTGTGAACAAGACCGTTGCACACTCTGTTGCACACTGCCCCTCGCCCAGACCCCGAACCCCCGCGAATCGGCCGTTAACGGCCACATTCGAGGGGTGTGGGTGATAGGCCCTGCAGGACTCGAACCCGGACTGGCTTAGCGCCTAAGTCTGCCGGCCGTCGTGACCTAGACCTCCGACAGAAGAAGCTCGACAGCCCAAACGACAGCTTGACGCCGAGCTACGCCGCCACCCCTTCGGCGTCGACCCATTGTCCGAACCGTCGATTCGTAATCCGCCGATGCTCTAGCGACGAGTTCGCGCCGCCGCGACGCGCAGTTCGCAAAGAACCTCGCGCCGAAGTTCTGCCAAAACGAAGCCGGACTCCGGGCACAAACCAGCTCGACACACGGACCGGACGCACCCTTCGCACCGCGAACGGGCAGCAGGGAGAGCAACGCTCAGGCCCTAGCAGGGCAAGCCGACTCGGAGCCGAGCGCTCCAGGTAGGGTCAACGTCCAGCGGAGACCCCATTCACAACCAGAAGCAGAGCAGCCATGGTGCATCACTCAGTCCGTAGTGGCACCCCTATCCCGGTCGCGAACCCACATGTGCCCGCATCTGGGAAGCACGCCCTTAAGCACAAGAACGCGAAGCTCTGGAAGGCCATCGCCCAACTGCGGCAAACAGGCATCGCGAATCAAAGAGAGCTGACGGCCCTTGCCGACACTCGCAACCTCGCGCTTCCCGCGAATGAGAACTGCATCGACACGGTGCGCCTCTCGCTGTTGCAGACACCTGTCGCGAAAGATCGGGCTATCCTGCAGAAGCTCGGGTTCGCGCTCGTCAAGAACAGGCACTTCGCGAAGAAGCTCCCTGACGGGTCCTTGGTAGAGCCGGATCACGGCAGCGAGCTTTGGCAGCGACCCTCGGACGACTGCCGCGTGCAGCTCTGGTCGTCTACGCCTGACGGAGGTGGCAAGTGCGCGATCGAGGTTTCGGTCTCTCGCGTTCTTGGTGTTCCCAACTACCGACTGCACGAACTCACGCAGTCCGACGTGCAGCACGTCTTCGAGACCCTGACCCAGGCCCTGCTCCCGTGGACAACGGCGATGGCAGACATTCACGACAAGCGATGGGCGATCATCCGACTCGACGCGGCTCGCGACTTCGCAGGAAACGCCGCAGACTACGCAGACGCTCACGCGTTCACGCGCTGGCCTCGCGTGAACAAGCCACCATTCCCCCAGCGAATGAAGAACGGACTCTGGTGGGCCCCAGCCAGCAAGAGCCAGAGACCACACCAGCTCCGCGTCTACGACAAGGGCAGGCAGATGGCGGAGGCCGGCAAGTCGGTCGAGGACTTCGACGCTCTCGTCGATGCGCCGGCTCCGGGCGAAGTCGTTCGAGTTGAGAGGCAGTGGACGGGCAAGGCGGGCCTGCCGGCGCTTCGGAAGGCGCTCGAAGGCGCAGGCTCGGGGATCAGGGTTCACGGCAGGCTTCTGCAGATCCTCGACCGAGAGATCCCAGGAAAGACCGTGGCGATCGAGCTGAACCTTCAGGCGCTTCACGCCGCGCTAGCTTGGGAAATCGACTTGCTCCGTCACCGAGAAGTGAAAGCCTCAAGCAAGAACGAGGCACTCGCTGGGGCCTACATCCGCGACCCAGTCTTCAGGAGCAGCTTCGAGGCCCACTGGGGCAGGACGTCCATCAAGAAGATCAGAAGGATCGCCGCCCAGCTTCAGAGTGGAGGAGCAGAACTCGACCTACTGAGCGCATGCTACGGATGCCCGAAGCCCAAGGATGCCCGCCCAGATATTGACACTGTGTCAGCTCTCTGATGAACCATCTCGAAGCCCTCACCGCCGAGTTCCTGGAACTTTCCGGCTACTTCGTTCGCAAGAACGTTCAGGTCGCCCCTCGTCCCCGAGGTGGCTACGACGGCGAACTTGTACGCCCCCGCCAAACACTGCACACCCTGGCTGAGCAATCAGGCAGCAAAGTCGGCTCTCCGGGTTGATAGGAAACGGAGTTCACGAAGCGCTCGACCGATCGCGAAGCGATCAATCGAAGCCCGTAGATGATGCGGGAGGTCGGCGCCCCAGGCAATCCCCCGAGCACGGCAGGCGCTCCCGCGATGCCGCTCGACGCGGCGGCACAGGCCAGCTCGCATCGCGGCCGTTAGCGGCGCCCGAGCAAGCCACGTTGGCCCGCGCAGCGGCGAGCCGGCGCGCCGCGCGATCGGCTGCGCGTTGCTCTGCGCGACCGCGTCGTGCAAGTCGTCGAGCGTGACACCACAGTCGACGCCGCGCATGCTCGCGATGGCCACAGCGCGCGACTTCACGCTGCCGACGCCGGCCTCACAGCCACCGTTGTATGCCGGCGTCCCGGGGGGCGAAAAGAGCGGCAGCACGCCGTGTGCGGCGAGCAGCGCCTGCGCAGCATGGCTGACGAAGGCGCTCCCGTTGTCGCTCTTGAGGACGAGCGGGGCGCCATGCTCGGCAAACAGTCGGCGGAGCACACGGACGACGTGCGCGGCATCTTGCGCCCGGCACGCGGCAGCCTCGAGCACAGCGCCGCTGGCGAGGTCGCGCACGACGAGCAGGTGCTTGCCGAGGTCTTCGATGCCGCCGGGTAACTCGGCGAAGTCCATCGCCCAGATCGCGCCCGGGCACTCCCAGGTCAACTGCTCGAGACGGCGACGGCGCAGCCGGGCCGACAGCCGACGCCATCGCGCCTTGAGTCGCCGCAGCTCCGCGCGACCGACGTCCGGGTATGCCTGCTTGAGCTCCTGATCCGAGATGCGACCGCCGTGCGCCTGCAGCGTGGCGTAGACGTCGTTGCGGGCCAGTCGATCGGCGGCCAGAGTCGGACGACCTGGCCTGCGATAGGGCGTGCCGATGGCAGCGCGCGCCGCGCGCTGCATCCAGGCGGACACTGTCGACGCGGAGCAGCGCAGTAACTCGCCGGCACGACGACAGGTCACGCCGAGGTCGCGCACGACGTTCGCGATCACCTGACGCGATACGTCGATCGCAGCCCAGCGCTTGCCCGCAGTGGCGTTCACCGGCTTCTTCGTCGCCGCTCCTGTCGGCTCATGCGCCGTGGTTCCGGCGTCACTTTTTTTGGATCGAGACCGGCGAGATCCGCCCGCGCTTCCGCGAGACGGAGCTCACGCTCGAGCTGCGCGACACGATCACGCAGAGCTTGCTCTTCGGTCTCGGCATCCGCGTCTCGCTTCCGAGGACGACCGGGACGGCCAGGTTCGAAGGACTCCAGATACCACTGCAGCGCCTGGTCACGCAGACGCCAGAAGCGCGAGCGATCGACACCGAGCTGCTCGCACGCATCTGCCACCGAGAGCTCGCCCGTGATGGTCTGCATGACGATGCGACCGCGCAGCTGGCTCTGCTCGGAGACGTCGTACTTGTCGAGGTGATCCAGTCCTTTGTTCGGCCGTCCCATCGTCATGTCACGCCACTCCCTCGTCTGGTTGTCGCGTCACGATAGCACTCGGCGCGGGCAAGGACGCCGGTGCAGCGTCGGACTCGGCAGCCTTCATCGCCGCGAGCACGCGCTCACCGCGTGACTGCTTGCGGGTGCGACGCTTCTTCACCGGGGCTCCGCCTTTTGAATTGGCCGACTTGGCGGGCTTGTCCGGTTTGACGCACACAGCGCGCTGCGTGACGCGGTGCAACGCCTGCAGACGCATCAGCTCGCGCTGCGTCTTTTTGGCGTCCTCGCGGACCTGCTTGAGTTCCGCCTCGATGTCGCGCTTGCGACCGCGCGCACGCGGCTCCAGCGCGTCGATCATCGCCTGCAGCATGCGCGTCTCGAGCACGTAGTAGCGCACGAGCGCGATGCGCAGCTCATCGCTGGCGGACTGCGTGGTGCGAAGCCCACACATCGCTTCGAGGATGACCGTGGCGCGGCGCTTGGCCTCGTCGCTGCCGGTCAGGGCCTTCGGCCCCGCCGGCTTCGGGCGTGGCTTCTTCGCCGTCACGAGTCGTCCTCCCCGGTCTCCGAATCGAGACCGTCGGACAGGTCCTGCAGAGCGGCATCGAGGGGAGACTCGCCGGGCCCTTCGACGTCAGATTCGCTCCCGACTTCGGCCCGCCGGCCGGTCGCGCCGAGGTCGACCTCTTCGCGACTGCCGTCCTCCTTCGTCAGCACGACCCGCTCGCCCTCGGCATGCAGCGAGATGTTGGAGTCACCGACTCGACCCGTCAGGTAGAAGGTCTTGCGCGGTGCGCCGTTCTGCGCGAGTTCTTTGGCGTTGGCCTTCACCTGCTCGCGCAGCGTCTCCAGCACCTGCGGCGCTGATTCGAAGTAGCGATCCGCCGGCACCATGCCGTCGATCCCCGAATGCGTGCGCTGGAAGTTGTAGTGATCGACGAACTGACGAATGCGATCACGCGCGTCGTCGAGATCGCGAAACACTGCCTGCTGCACGCACTCGCGCCACAGCGTCCCCCAGAAGCGCTCGATCTTGCCCAGCGTCTGCGGATGCCGCGGGCTGGCGACGATCTGCTTGATCCCGCGACGCTCGAGCAACTTGGTGAAGGCGCTCTTGCCGCGCCAGGTCTTGTACTGCGTCCCGTTGTCGGTCAGCACTTCGTCGGGCGCACCGTAGTTGGCGATCGCCGACTCCAGCGCCTCGCGCACCATCGCACCGGAGCTGCTCGCGTGCAGTCCGAAGCCGACGAGGTAGCGGCTGTAGTCGTCGAGAAAGCCGACCAGGTGCACACGTCGGTTCTGACGCTTCAAGACGAAGGTGAACAGGTCCGTCTGCCACATCTGGTTCGGCTTGCTGCGCTCGAAGCGTCGTGGCTTGTCCGGGTGCGGCTTCGTCGGCACGTCCTCGACGACGTAGCCCTCTTCCTCCAGGTAGCGACCGATCGCACCTGGGCTCGCAGCGAGGCCCTGCGTGCGCATGAGCATCGAGTGCAGGCGATCCTGGCCCCACTCGGGATGCGCCTGCTTCATCATCAGGATCGCGCGCTTCGTCTCGTCCGACAGGCGGCTGCCGGGCCCGGGGCCCTTCGGGCGATCCTCGAGGCCCGCCGGCCCTTCCTCCTGGAAGCGGCTGCGCCACTTGTAGAGCGAATGCGGCGACACTCCGACGAGCGCAGCGAAGTCCTTTGCCGGCAGCTTCGAGCGCTGCCAGGTGTCCAGGATCAGCAGGCGCTCGCGGGCGCTGAAATGCTGACGCGGTTGCGGCACGACACGGCGGCGCGTGCGCGAGCGACGACGGCCTGCGAGCTCGGGCGGCAGGTCGCCTGTCGTCGAGGGGGTTGGCGCCCGCCCGGGATCGCCGGCTCCGAGGAGTCGCCCGGCTTCGCCGTGCGTCTCCTCTCCGCCGCCGATCCCGGGCGCCTGCGGCGTCAGCGGGAACTGCGAGGTCGGCTCGGGCCCGATCGGAATGGTCGGCTGGTCAGCGTTGTCTTCTGGTCTCTGCGAATCGGTCATCGGTCTGCCTTTCCGGCTCTCTGCCGGGGTTGAGGAGAGCGATGACTTTGGTGCCGGGATTAACGGCTACGGTGTGCAGGGGTTTCGGCGTGGGCGACATCGCAGGGCCCTACGCTGCGACGAGCAAAACCACCGGGGAGCAGCGTGTGTGGCCGCGGTTCCAAGCCAACCCGCCGCTGAGCCGCGACGTGAACGAGCACTGCTCAGTCGATCTTGCTCAGAACGAGCAACTCGACGCCCACCGTAGGCGGTCACGCCGAAAGGGGGTTCAGGGGGTCCGCGAAGTCATGGAGACGACGCGGCAAGCCATCACGAACCAGGATGTTCGCGCACTACAGATGATCGAGGATTACTGGCGAGACGAGTCTCCGGCGCACGCCATCTGAGAAGCTCGTGGAACGGGGGAGTGGTGACGAAAGGCTGCCGAAACCCGGGGGAAGCGGGGGAGTGTGCAGCTAACGGTGTAAACGGCGACCAGCTGGCGGAGTGAGGTCACGGTTACAGGGCAGGTATCCTGCCTTGAAAGAAGATAGCGAGCTGCCCGAGGACGGCGCTCCAATTCCAGAGCGCACGCGTCCACTTCTTCTCGAAGCGACGCAGCGCGAGGTAGAGCAGCTTGGTGACGGACTTGTCGTCCGGGAAGTGGCCGCGGTACTGCAGCAGCTTGCGCAGGCTCGAGTTGAGCGCCTCGATCTGGTTGGTCGTATAGATCACGCGCCGGACCTCGGGCGGGAAGTCGAGGAACGGCACGACACGCTCCCAGTTCGCTCGCCAGGACGAGGTGATCATCTCGTAGCGGCGGCCCCACTTCTTGTCGAAGGCATCCAGCGCTGCCTCGGCGGCTTCACGGTTGGCCGCCGTGTAGATCGGCTTGAGGTCCTTGGCGACGGCCTTGCGATCCTTGTAGCTGACGAAGCGCAGCGAGTTCCGGATCATGTGCACGATGCAGGTCTGCACGGTGGCCTGCGGGAACACGTGCTCGATCGCGTCCGGGAAGCCCTTCAGGCCATCGCAGCACGCAATCAGGATGTCCTGGACGCCCCGCGTCTTCAGCTCGTTCATGACCTTCAGCCAGAACTTGGCGCCCTCCGTCTGCTCGATCCAGATCCCGAGGACTTCACGGCGGCCGTCGAGCGTGACGCCGATCGCCAGGTAGACCGACTTGTTGCGGACGACGCTTTCATCGCGCACCTTCACGACGAGCGCATCGAGGAAGACGATCGGGTAGACCGGCTCGAGCGGTCGGCTCTGCCAGGCCAGGACGTCTTCGTGGACCGCCGACGTGGCGCTCGAGATCAGCGACGGCGAAACCTCGACGCCGTACAGCTCCTCCAGGTGGCCCTGGATGTCGCGGACGGTCATGCCGCGGGCGTAGAGCGCCAGGATCTTCTCGTCGAAGCCCGCGAAGCGTCTCTGGCGCTTCTTGACGATCTCGGGCTCGAACGTGCTGTCGCGGTCGCGGGGGACCTCGATCTCGAGCTCGCCGTCCTCGACCTTGATCGTCTTGCTGCGCGATCCGTTGCGGGCGTTGGTCGTGCCCTCGGCACGCGGTGCGTGCTTCTCGTAGCCGAGGTGCTCGGTCATCTCGCCTTCGAGGGCTCGGCCGAGCAGCCGGGCCGTCAGCTCCTTGAGGATGCCGTCCTTTCCTGTCAGGTCTTCTGGCTTCTCGTAGTTGGCGAGGAGCTGGTCGATCAGCTCGTCTGGGATTCGGTGGCGGTCATTCTTCTTCGGGGTCATCGGTGGGCTCCCTACGGGTCAGAGGATCCCACCAGCCGTCACGCGAATACACCGTTCATCGCACACTCCCGGAAGCGGCCGCTGCCTGTTCACCTGCGGACCTGACCAAACGGTCGATCGACCTGCCGTCGCACTGTTGCACACCTAAACGCCTGCTCGCCCAAGGCGACATGCTTCCGCGCAAGACCTAGGTCGCGCAAGCAGCCGACGCAACCCCGCAGCAGCTAGCCCTCAGCCATACTGCGGCGTCCGATGCCGGTTATCATCCGCGCATGCCGGGGAAACAACCAACGCTCTTCGTGTCTGGATCATTCGCGGGAAACGGCAGCATCGCCCGAGAGGCTCTCATGCACCTAGCACCGCTTGTGGGATTGAACGTCACCTACAAAGATGGCTCTGTCCCTGATGTCGCAGCCGAACTGATCGAGGCAGCCGACTACTTCGTTCTGATCATGGGGGCCAATGACCCGCACATTCAAACCGTGCAGGGCGACACGCTAGTCGAATCGGAACTCGACTTCGCAGGGTCAATTGGGAAGCCCGTCGTCGTTGTTCTGTTAACGGTCCCAGAGTCTATCCCGACGCAAGATGGGGATGTCGAGGTCGTGCTCCCCCCGTTCACGAAGCGGCTACGAGCCAGAGTTGGCAACCAGTTCCAAGATCGTGTGTTTCGACTCAGCCTCCTCGATCTGCCGTTGGCACAAGTCGACCCATCGAGACTGATCGCGAACGACCGCGCAGAACTTGTTCGTTGCGCGTGCGAGCTTCTCCACCTAACGCGAAACCTGGACCGGTTCACCATCAAGCTGATCCAACCGACGGAAAGCAAGTTCGAGCAGGGAATGCGGCAACTCGTGAAGCGATTCATGGATCGCGCAACGGAGACCGAGGACTTGCTTGAGATGGAGCCTCGCGCCTTCGAGCACTTCATGCGCCATCTCTATCAAGAACTTGGCTACGAAGTGGAACTCACGCCGGAGACACGCGATGGCGGGAAAGACCTCGTCATCAAGACGGACAACGGCAACTTCTTGATCGAACTCAAGCGTTGGAGATCGCACCGCGTCGGGATCAAGGTCATCGAGCGACTAGAGAGTGCGATGAGCGGAGAAGACACAGGGGCCGTCATGACAACCAGTGGGTTTACCGACGAGGTTCAGCTCCGCCTGAACAGATGTGGCCTCGGCGGCCCCAACGAAATCATGTATCTCGTCGAAGCGTTCCGAGAAGGAAGCATCGGATCGATGATGAAGGACCCGCGGCTTTCGTCGGCGATCCTGCCGAAGCCCCCAGGTGCCTAGCCCAGAGGGCTTGCTCGATCGATCGCGCGATTTCCCGAGCAACCCGGTATCCTTGGTGAACGGGACCAGAAGCGGGAAGACAGAATGCACAACAGTGACTCCGGGCTCAGACTATCGCCAAGCGACCTCGCCGGGCATCTGGCCTGTCGCCACCTGACTCAGCTCAACCTCGGAGTTGCGCGAGGGCTCCGGACAGCTCCCGCGAGACACGATCCGTTCCTCGAATCACTGATCGAGCGAGGTAACGAGCACGAGGCCGCGTTCGTCGAGAAGCTACGCGCCTCAGGCCGATCAGTGGTGGACTTGCGAGAGGCAACCCCCGGGGACCTCGACGCGACAAGGGAGGCCATCGCTGCGCAGACAGACGTCATCGTGCAGGCCCCACTAACGGAGGGCCAATGGACCGGGCGAGCCGACATCCTCCTGCGACGCCAGGACGACACAGCAGACTTCTCCGCCTACGAACCAGTCGATACCAAGTTGGCGGCCGAGACCCGCGCGGGCACGATCCTCCAGCTCAGCGCCTACGCGGACATGGTCACGGCCTTGATCGGCAAGCCTCCAGAGCACCTGCATGTCGTGACGCCGATCGCGCACGAAACCTATCGAACCAACTCGGTCGCAGCCTATTTTCGCTTCGTGCGGCGCAAGCTCCTCGCGGCCGTGCAGGAGCCAGCGCAGGCAACCTACCCGGAGCCCGTGCCGCACTGCGACGTGTGCCGCTGGTGGTCCGAATGCGAGTCTCGCCGCCGAACCGACGACCACTTGAGTCTCGTCGCCGGAATACACACGCTGCACATTCGCGAGCTGGTCCGCCAGGACGTTGCGACCGTCGAACAGCTCGGCGCACTCGGCGGACTTCCCGAGCCACCAAGCCGTGGCACACGCGAGACCTTCGATCGACTGGAGACGCAAGCAAAGCTCCAGATCATCGCTCGGTCTTCGGCGAAACCACCGTTCGAGTATCTCACGCCGCCTCCGCCAGAACGGGGGCTCGCGCGGTTGCCGGAGCCATCACCGGCCGACGTATTCTTCGACTTCGAGGGCGACCCCTTCGTGGACGCCGGCGGGCTTGAATACCTGACCGGATGGATCGCGCTCGAACCTGGAGGCCCCGTCTATCACGACGCTTGGGCGATCAATCGTGAGAAAGAGAAGCGCGCCTTCGAAGCGTTCATGGACTTCGTTGCAGAACGGATGGACGCGAGCGCCGAGTTCCACATCTACCACTTCCATCACTATGAGCCGTCCGCGCTCAAGCGACTCGTTGGCCGCTACGGAACGCGCGCCGACGTCCTAGACCGCCTTCTGCGTGGCCGTCGGATGGTCGATCTTCGCGCGGTGATCCGCGAGTCCATGCAGGTTGGCATCGAACGCTACGGCCTGAAGGAGATGGAGGCGCTGACGGGATACGAGCGGGCGCTCGATCTCAAAGAGGCCGGGGTCGCTCGCAGAGACGTTGAACTGGCCCTCGAACGCGGAGCCGGAGAGTCGATCTCCAAAGAACTCCGCGAGCGCGTCACGGACTACAACCGCGAGGACTGCGAGTCCACCAAGGCACTGCGAGACTGGCTGGAGGACCGCCGAGCCGAACTGATCGATCAAGGCCACGACGTTCCGCGCCCGCTCATCGTCGAAGACGCCGCCTCCGAGAACGTCACTGCCAGAGAAGTGAAGATCGGAGCCGTCGTCGACGCGCTGATGACCGACCTTTCAGATGACCCAGAGGCCCGGACCCAGGACCAACAAGCACGATGGCTCCTCGCCCAGATGGCCGGCTACTTCCATCGCGAAGAGAAGTGCGGTTGGTGGGAGCACTTTCGGCTCCGAGAGCTGGATCACGAGGACCTGCTGACAGAACGCGAGGCCGTCAGCGGCCTACAGTTCGAGTCGGAACTACCGCTGAAGGGCAGGCAGCGCGTGCCAACGCACCGCTACCGATTCCCCCAGCAGGAGATCGCGCTACGCGCCGGAAAGAAGGTCCGGACCCCATCGATCGACGATCCGGAAGACAGAGGTTTCGGCGAAGTGGTCGCCATCGACCTGACGAACGGCACCGTCGACCTCAAGAAGACCGGGAAGACCGCGTCCATGCACCCCGGAGCGGTGTTCCGAGAACAAGTCGTTCGGAGCGATGCCCTCGAAGACTCGCTTCTTGCACTCGGAACACAAGCGAATGCGAATGGGCTGGATGGCCCTGGCCCTTTCCAAGCCGCTCGCGACTTGCTACTTCGGCTACCGCCTCGACGCGGACCGTCTACCGGCAACGCTGTCCGCAACGAGGGAGAGAAGCTTCTGGACGCCGCGATACGCCTGGCACACGAGCTTGACGGCGGAACGCTTCCGATCCAGGGCCCTCCAGGTAGTGGCAAGACCTTCGCCGGATCTCGCATGATCGCCTCGCTGGTCGCCGCCGGACACAAGGTTGGCATCACGGCGGTGAGCCACAAGGTGATAAGCAACCTCCTCAACGAGGTTCGGGTCGCTGCCAAGGAACTAAGCAAGACCGTGCGACTCGTTCACCTTGGCGGAGACGAACCCGACACCTCGGTGATCGAATCGATCTCAGACAACAAGAAGGCCATCGAGGCAATCGACACGAACTGCGTCGTTGGTGCCACGGCGTGGCTCTGGTCTCGGCCAGATGCCGCAGAGTCACTCGACTACCTGTTCGTCGACGAAGCCGGACAGATGGCGCTCGCGCAGGTTCTGGCCGCTTCCCGGGCTGCACGAAACCTCATCCTGCTTGGAGATCCGCAACAACTCGAACAACCCCGGCGTGGATCCCACCCCGATGGCACGGAGGTCGCGGCGCTCGTTCACGTTGTCGGTCCTGGCGGATCCACACTCGAACCGACTCAGGGCCTGTTCCTGGATCGAACTTGGCGTCTCCATCCCGCCATCTGCGCCTTCACCTCGGAGTGCTACTACGACAATCGCCTCATGCCGATCGCGGGCCTGGAACAACAAGTCATTGGCGGCCCGACTCGCTTTGCAGGCCAAGCCCTCCACTTGATCGAAGTCGAGCACGAGGGAAACCAAGCCAGCTCCCCCGAGGAGGTCAGCGAGGTGCTCAACATCGTTGATGAACTCCTCGTTGATGGCGCGACCTGGATGGATCGAAAGGGTGCAATACACCCGCTGACGGCCCAAGACGTGCTGGTCGTCGCCCCCTACAACGCCCAGGTAGCGGCACTCCAGCAAGCTCTCGCCAGCCGTGGCGTCGAGCGAGTCGGGACGGTCGATCGCTTCCAAGGCCAGGAGGCACCCGTCGTGGTCTACTCCTGCACCAGCTCTTCGCCTGAGGACGCGCCTCGCGGCATGGCGTTCCTCTACGACCCGCATCGGTTCAATGTCGCAACCAGCCGCGCCCGTTGCTGCGTCATCGTCGTTGCGAGCCCGAGGCTTTTCGAGCCCGAGTGTCGAACGCCAGAACAGATGAACATGGCCAACGGACTCTGCCGCTACCGAGAACTGGCGACACCTCGCATTCAGGGAGAGGCCGAAGAGTCCGACTGAGCCGTCATCCGGCAGCCAGTCTCAGCCTGAATCACTCGCGGCGGCCGACGACAATCAACTCCAGATCGCCTTCGCCTACGCCGAACGGACCGCACATGGAACCGGGAACCTACTTGCTCCGTTGCGCGATCCCGAACCCGTGGTCCGCAGCCGATTCACGTCACGACTGGCGTCGGCGTGAGTCTATCCCCGCAGGGACCTACATCGTTGGGCACGAACGCGTTCCCGGCACACCCGATGTGATGCCGTTCGTCGTTCGCGTCGTCGGCAACCGCGAGAGCCGCTTCAGTGTGCCGCGCTTCCACCTGCTGTGGCCGTTGCTTGCCGAGCACCTGGAGCTGGATCAGCCCAGCGGAAATGCCGGCACGAAGAACTGCACCGGCTTGTCGTAGAGCTTCGCCAGCTCACACAGCTCCACAACATCGACGCGGCGCTCGCCCGATTCGCACTTGGAGACCCAGCTCTGGGGCCTCCGGAGCTGACGCGCGACCTCGGTCTGCGTCAGCCCGGCTTGTTCGCGCGCCTCGCGAAGCCTCTTGCGAAAGGCTCGGTAGCGGGAGTCGTGCTGGGCGGCCTTCATACAGCTCGCCCTCGGGCCACATCAGTTCAAGCTTGCGGCCTCGAAGGCCGAAGAAGTTCACCATCCTGTCTTGGGATATCCCGTTTGAGGATAGATGACGAAGATCAACGCACCTGTCTTGGCCGTGGTCGGAGTGGTTGCCGTCGGCGCAATCGCGTTCGCCACGTCCCTGTTCCCGGAGCACCCGCAGCCGCTGGTATTCGATCAGCCGCCGAAGCGAACGAACGCAGGCGGAACGGCTGTTGAAACAACACCGGGAGCCTCGGCGAAGACACCTGAGGTAGGCGGAAAGCACGATGACGCCGGCCGAAAGCACGGCGAATGGCGAGAACCCTGCGAAGATGGCGGTCACGAGATCGGTCGCTACGCACATGGCGTCCGAGAGGGAACCTGGACGAGGTGGCGAGGCAGCGACATGGTCGGAGAGCGCAACTACGAGAACGGGCAGCTCCACGGCCTGTGCAGTAGCAGCAGTCCGCGCTCTTCGCTGACGATCACCTACGTCCGCGGCACTGAGCACGGACCATGCACATCATCCCAGTTCAACCGAGCGACTGGGTGGAGCACCACGACGGCCGGCGAATACCAACACGGCAAGCGCATTGGAGTCTGGAAGACAGAAACCACTTCGGCGGGCGCAGGGGCAGTCACGAAGTCCGAAGAGCACTACCGCTCGGGAGAGAAGGCGCTCTCACGTTCGTGGCATGCGAACGGCCAACTCGCTGCGGAGACCTACTACCGGCAAGGCGAGAAGCACGGCGTAGAGAGCCAGTGGCACGCGAACGGCCGGATCGAGCGTGAGACGCCATATGTGCGCGGCAAGAAGAGCGGCACCGAACGCGTGTTCTTCGCGAACGGCCGGCCCGCGCTGGAGGCCGAGTTCCGCAACGGCGAAGAGTTCGGAACGTTCCGACGCTGGAACGAGGACGGCAGCCTCGACGCCCACTGGGTAACCAGCGAGAGTGGCAGAACGGTGTTCGTGATGCACGGAGCAGCTCCAGAGCGGTAGCGGGCTCAATCCTGCAGTCGCCGGAACTCCGCCCAAACCGCGTGCAGCGCGGTGATGTAGTCGTCACCGACCACCGATCGACTCTGCCCGGCAGCGCGCTTGAAGTTGCGGTAGTCGATCCCGTCTACGAGGGAGGCGATCGCTGCAACAACCTCCGTCTTCGGCGCGATGATCCGCCATCGATAGTCGAGCCCCGCTGCTGACTCCACGATTGGAAAGGGCGCGAGGGATCCGTGTTCCGCCTGAAGCGCCACGAGGTGATCCCGCGCCCGAGCACGGACCATCATCTGGTCCGGATCGGCGCGCCCGCTACCGGGAACCGAGTCCGCGAGAACAACGCTGAACATCCCGAGCCTCGTCACCAACCACATTCGACCGGCACCTCCATCATGCGTGACACAGTGTCATTTGCCCTTGCCTCTCCGCCGCTGCAGGATGGCCTGGACCGTCGATCGCGACCACGGCCCACCTCGGCGCGTCGGCCACCCCTCTTCGTTCATGCAGGCCGCGATCTCGGCAAGAGATCGACGCGGCTTGCTTCGCGGTTTCCGCGAGAGCACGATTAGCCGCTCCAGCGCACCAGCTTCGCCTTCGCGTTCGCCGAACGGCACTGCTCCCTCACAGCGGCCACGCTCAGCCTTCACTCGCCGTCGTGCCGCTCGGAGCTTCAGAACCAACCCGCTCTTTTCGAACTCCGCCACTGCGCCGAGCACCTGCCGGATCAGCTTGGCCGTGGGATTCGCGTCATCCCCTTCGCTCAGGTTGGTTCCGCCTTCGGCCTCGATGACCGAAACGCCCACGCGCCGGAACTCCCGCAGTAACAACTCGCCCTCGACCAAGTCGCGCGCCAGCCGGTCCGCCTTCTCTACGAGCACGAGGCGCACCCCGTTCCCGAGGATCTTGGCCAGCAGTTCCGACAAGCCCGGTCGGTCAGCCAGCGCCAGAGTGCCCGAAACGCCCGCGTCTACGAACTCCGCCACCAGCTCGACCCCGGTCTTCTTGGCGTAGGCAGCCACGACATCTCTCTGTCGATCGAGCCCGTCGCCGTCGATCTGGCCGCCACTGCTCACGCGGAGGTAGCTGACTGCGTTCTTGTGCTTCAGGGGGCTGAACTCCCGGTGTTATGCCGGTTTGCGGTGCTCTGCTGACCGTGGATCTACAAATCCATGGACGGCCTCCACGGACACACAACCACACGATCTGCGGACCAGCAAGCGATCGGCAGAGCCTGAAGCGTCCTCCGTCCCGTTGGTGATCACTTCCGCTCAGCCTTCTCCAGGCTGTCTGGCTCGCACCACGGACATGATTTCGCCATCGAGATCCCTGCGATAAGGTGCGCGTCGAGTCTTCGCACTGCCGAACTCGATGCGCGGGCTGGAGGAGAGTCACGAGCGATCGGAAAGGAGCCCGGGAGGCTGACGGATGCTGGAGCAGTTCAAGCACATCAAGAACGTGGGGCGCTATGCGCACCACACGGGAACGCCGAGCACAGAGTTCAAGAGGGTCACACTCGTCTACTCTGAGAACGGTCGCGGCAAGACAACCTTGTGCGCAATCCTGAGGTCGCTGACATCAGGACTCCCCGATCCCATCCTTGAGCGTCGTCGCATTCCCGGGTCTGGCAAGGCCACCGCAGTCGTGAAGTCAGATGGCAGAGAATGCGCCTTCGATGGTAGCAAGTGGAACCAAGCCGGACCCAAGGTGCTCGTCTTCGACGATCACTTCACCGACACGCATGTCTATTCCGGCCTTGAGGTGAGCCCCGGTCACAGACAGAAACTGCATGGCTTGGTGATTGGTGAGGATGGCGTCACGTTGGCCCATGCGGTCGATTCCATCGCCGCGAAGATATCGAGCCTACGAGAGGAGCAGGGCAAGACCGAGAGGCTGCTCACTCCCGCAATCCTTGGGGACTACTCGATCAAGGATTTCTGTGCGCTGCCTGAACTGGACGGGATCGAGCAGAAGATCACGTCCGCCTCGGAAGGGGTCAAGGTGCTGCAAGAGGCCCAGAAGGTGGAACAGACTCCAGGGTTTGGACCCCTGGGCCTCCCCGTCCTACCCACTGAAGCACATTCGGTCTTGGAAGACTCTCTCCCCAAAGTCGAATCGTCGGCGCTGGAAGCCGTGAGCGCCCACCTTGCGGCATTGGGCTCAGGCAGCGAGGACTGGACATCGAAGGGCTTGGATTTCCTCGGCAAGGAGAACGCTTGCCCGTTCTGCAGGCAGCATTCTGCCGATGCGTCCATCATCGGGCACTACCGCAGCTACTTCTCGGATGCCTACAAGGCGCACAAGCAGAGAATCGGCGACGCTCGATCCGCCCTCAACCACGCGCTTGGAGGAGACGCGTTGGCGAGGTTTCACCGCACGCTCCAGGCAGCGAAGGAACGACATTCGTTCTGGTCAAGATACCTCAAGCTCCCTGAGTTCCAGATCGACACCGAGGACTTGGAGCGGACCTGGAAGGCGGCCAGAGACACGCTGGCTGTTGCCCTCGATGAGAAGGCGAAAGCGCCACTCGACAGCCGGGCTCTTTCGGGGCAAGAGCAAGATGTCGTCGATGCATATCACGCACTAAGCGAGCGGGTCAGTGAGACCGCGTCCAAGCTCCTCGCGCTGAACAACAGGGTCGAGCTTGCAAGAGAGAAGGCGAAGCATGGCAACCTCGCTGAAGAGAAGGCACACCTCGCACTGCTTGAAGCGACAAAGCGTCGGTTCAGCGGAGACGTAGCAAGCCTGTGCAACGACTACCTAAACGCCTCGAAGGCGCTCAGCGATGCCGAGAAGGAGAAGAAGACGGTCCGGGAGAGCCTCAACGAGCATCGAGCCAAGGCGTTTCGCCGCTACGAAGCCTCCGTGAACACCTTCCTTCGGAAGTTCAACGCGGACTTTCGGCTCGAAGACTTCAGCTCCTTCGATGGAAAGGGTGGCGCAAGTTCGCAGTATCAGATCGGAGTGAACGAGGGCCGCGTGCCCCTCGGCCTGAAGAAAGACGCTGCGCCGGAGCCCTCATTCCGAACCGCGCTGAGTTGTGGGGACAGAACGACACTTGCTCTCGCGATGTTCTTCGTCCAGCTAGAGGAGCGATCCGACTTGTCGAATGCGACGGTGGTATTCGACGACCCTGTTTCGAGTCTCGACGACCACCGCACTCGATCCACAGTTGAAGAGATCGTCGATCTGATCGGACGCACTGAGCAGGTCGTCGTGTTCTCGCACTCTGCTGGGCTTCTCTGCCAGTTGCGGGATCAGTCTGGGGGCGGTGTTTCGGCGCTTACCATCTGCAACGCAGCAGCGAACGAGTCAACAATCGAGGTATGGGACATCGACTCAGCGGCGATCGACGAATACGACCGAAACCACGAGCTTGTGCGGGGGTTCGCGAAGACGGGCAGGGGCGAAACAGACAGAGTCGCTCCTGCACTCCGAATGGTGCTTGAGCGTTTCGTCAGGATCGCATTCAACGAGCACTGCCCGCCGGGGACCTTGCTCGGCCAGTTTCTAGATCGCGCCAAGAACGCAGCAGCGAACGGCGATCGCGTCATGTCGGATGAGCGATGGCGGGAACTCGACAAGCTCCGAAACTACGCGAACCGCTTTCACCACAGCGGCAGCGAGCAGTGGCAGGAAAACATCACCAACGTGAACTCTCAGGAGCTTCAGCGCTACGCCACGAGAGTGATTGAGTTCACACAGTTCGCAGGTGGAGTGGCTCCACCGTCGCTGTAGTGACGTGGTTCGCGAGGGAGCCGGCAGACGAGACCGATGATGACCCAAAAGCCCAAAAAGCGGGCGGGGAAGAAGCCGACCTCAGAAGGATCGACCTCCGCCAAGAAGACCTTCGACACGAACTGCAGACGCGCCGGCTACTTCCTCGAACTCCACAAGGAGTTCCAAGGCGGCAAACGCGGCGCTCCTGTAACTCCGACCCGCGAACTTCCGCGCGCGGCAGTGGTTTTCGCGGTTGGTGCGCTTGATGCTTACCTCTCCGATGTCTCGGCGGAAGTTCTCCTCCAGATCCTGGAAGGCGCGCAGGCCACATCCGACGTTCGCGATCTCCTCGCGAAGATCCAGAAGGAGCTTCCGACGCTATCGTTGGAGGTGGCCTTGCTACCGTCTGCGAGTGCCAAGCGCGACAGAGTGCATGAGGCGCTGGCGGACCATCTCTACAACAAGGTGAGCCATCACGGACCGAAGGGGGTGTCCACAGCCGTGCAGCGCATCGGCGGCAAGCCCGAGACCGTCTGGAGCGCCTTGGAAACGACCTGGACCAAGCCGGCTGACCAGCTCCAGAAGTGGACTGACAACCGGCACGCGATCGTGCATCAGGGGAAGAGCCCGCAGATCCAACGCCCGAAGGCCCAGGAGTGCATCAACCTCGTCTCGGCAATTGGTGCCGAAGTTGACCGAGTTGCGCAGGTGTCGTTGCTCCTCCTCTGATGGTCGTCGCCTGCTCGTGAGTCAGTTCCAACGCGACGCGGCGGTCGAGCCACGGAGCACGGTTCATCAACTGTGGACTCGCTGACCGACGAACGAGGTCGATCGAACCGGTGGGATCATGGCCGGGAATCAGCCACAGGGTTGTTGGGCTTGACCCTGGACCGCGTCAGAACCGTGCGTGATCGCCCAGTCGATCAGCTCGGCATCGAGATCCTGAAGGATCTGGTCGTGACGAACGAGTGGAACGAACACAACTACCTCATCAAGGCCCGCATGGCCCGATTCTACTCCGCCCAGAACCGTTCCCAGCACTCATCGAATAGCGCGAGCTTGGCTTCGTCCTCGGTGGGGTAGGCCTTCCTCCCGAAGTCACCACCGATGCGCCACCCCCAACCGTTCCCCTTACGATGGACGCCGACGTTGTGGCCGTCGACGTTGAGGAAGTCGTTCCCCTTGGCCGACACTCGCCAACGCCGCGAGAGCCAGCGGGACTTCCGGCTGGCGCGGTTCCGAGCCACTTTCTCGCGTCTCTCCGCCGCGTAGGGGTCCTCCATCTTGCCCGCGCAGACGCACCCGACCCGGAGAGTGTCGGCGTAGTCGTCGTGGACCATGTTGTGAACGAAGCGCACTTGCTCCTTCCCGCACATCTCGCAAATCGCGTAGTCCGTCTCCTCGACCGAGATCGTGCCGCCATCGCGAACGTCGTCGACCCCGATGCACGTCCACCCCTTGTGCGGGACTCCCGGCTGGTTCCAGAACACTCGCTACATCTCCAAGGCCACTTCTTCACCACTACCGTTGTCGGTCAGGCGCTCGAAGATTCTTGTGCCCTTGAGGCCGTGGCATTCAGTAATGCTGCGCGAGTCTCGTTCCAGGAGCGCGGCAAGTTCTTCTAGACCGCGATCGCGGTAGTGGCGCGCCATATCATCCGTGTTGCCGTATCCGAGCACCCAGAAAGTGCCGACCCATCCGCTGACGCGAAGGTCGTTGAATGAGACTCGCTGGGGCTCCACCTCAATCTGGGTGAGATCCGAGGATTCGTCCTCATGTCGCATCTCCTGGCCCCGCTCGGCGAGGGCCTGTTGGACGACGACATAGTTCTCCCGCGAGATCAGCTCCATGCGATCCCCGCTCACGTCAACATAGGCACCGCATAATCGATCGATCCAGCTGTCCTTCCAATCGAGTGATTTCGTCCAACCTTGGCATCCAAGCGTGGCGAAGCGGCTTTCAGGAAGGTTCACCGATCGAACGAAGCTGAGGAGGCCGGGGTCCTCTGCCAGCTCTGGAACTCGGTCGATGAGATCCGGGAACCGGCGCAGGTTCCAGAACCGGCGCTCGTCCTCGAAGCCATAGGGGATCCCCAGGCCACCCTGCTTGTCGTCGTTGAGAACCACCCTCATACGTGCCGAGGATAGCGGCTAGGTGCTACTCGATCAGCTTCCGGAGTTTGAGCGACGGCCCGAGCCGCGCGCTGCCGCGTGAGGTAGGGGCTATCGGCCGCTTACCCTTGAAACGACTAGACTAGACGACTCGGCAGGGTCACCCCGACGGCTCGAACCAGACTCCTTCAGTGGCTTCTCTTGCGCGCTGCGTTGCAGGTCAGCGCGCAGTGACAGAGCGAAGCCACGCACTGGCTCAGCGGGATTCTGTCTACGGCCAGACGTCTCATCGCTCCCGTCGCGATCCTCGCCCAAACCGTCCAGCAAAGACTGGGTCGGGGTCCGGCCGATGAAAGAAACAGCTCCGTCATCAGCGCCGTCAAACCAGTCATGTCGTCCGATTCCGAAGTCACCGCAGCCGCCATCACAGCGACAGAGGAGTGGGTTCGCGACTTCACCATCACGACCCGGTGGCTCCTTCCCAAGTCCGCCGCTGGATCGAGCGCATCACCCACAACCAACGCGACAAGAGTCGCAGCGACACTGAACGCCCTCCTCGAACTGGCGGCAACAGAACCCGACCCCAAGGTCGTGCGGCTTGCTCGCGCGCACTCTGCCGGCCCGATCGGGAGTCCAACTGAGCCGTGCGGTGTAGAAGCAGCGATGGGCTTGGTGCTCGCGATGCTCTGGTTCTCGCATCTGACGATTCGCGATCGTGAAGCGCCCGTCAGGCTAGTTCGGGTCCCAGATCACTGGGGTCTCGATGAACTCCGCCTTGACGGTGCCCAGGGCGTTGCCGACGAGATTCGTTCGGGAATCCAGAAACACGTCACGCACGATCTGGTAGCGAAAGTCCGCGCACACGCGTTAGCCGAACTTGCCTCCATCCCGATCTCGACAAAGGCCCGCGGCATCACCCAAGCCCCACCCGCCAGCGATGTGGCCGCCTCGCTCAAGCCCGCCGAGCGAGCATGGGTTGTCGCGCTCGGTGAACTGCTCAACTTCGGCAAGACCGAGATCGGCCATCAGGCCATCGCGAACCACCTCGACATCGACGTCTCGACATCCCAAGGAATGCCGAGCCGGCTGCGAAAGCACGATCTGATCCCGAAGGACCCGCCGAAGACGAAGGGGTCGTCCTTCTCGCTGACTGCACTCGGATGGCAGGTCTTCGGGTTGCTGACGTCGCAGACGTAGGCGGGCAGCCCGGGAGAATCCGCTGGGTCGCCGAGAAGCTGCGACAAGCTGCTAGCAGGTGCTCGGGGCAGAATCCCGGCGCTGATGCAGGTTTTGTGGGCGTCACAACCCACCTCTGACTTGCATCCGATGTCGATACCTCCTCTGACAGGCTCCGAGAGTGAACGCTTCGAGCCCCTCCTCGTCAGCTACGACGATCTCACGGCGCTACTCGGGATCTCGCGGCGAGAACTCCAACGCATGGTTCACCGGGGCCAGCTCCCCTCACCGAGGAAGCTCGGGCGACGGACAGTGTTCGTCCTCGACGAAGTCCGGCGAGCCATCGCTCAACTGCCAACGAAGCGGTGATGTCGAGATGAGTCAGAAGAGAGCGAGAGGTTCGGTGTTCAAGCGCAAGACCCGCGACGGGTTGCGAGAGGACACCTACTCCATTCAGTGGACGGACGAGAGCGGTCGCCGAATCGGCCGGCGCGTGTCCGCAGACAAGAGCGTCGCGGAGGCTGCGCTGGCCGGTGAACTGCTCCGAGTCGAACGCCGGAAGGCCGGGCTGCCTGACCCGGTGAGCGCCGAGTGCCGCGAGAACTTGAGCGATCTTGCCGCGGCGTTCGTGCGGTCACTGGAAGCCGACAACCGCAGCGAGCGTTACGTCAGCATCACGCGGACTCGACTGACTCGACTGCTCAGCTTGATGGCCGCTCACCAACTCTCGGATTACCGACTCGGGGCAGCACAAGAGGCTCTGGCAAGGCTGCTCGACGATGGCGCCTCCGCGAGAACTCGCGACCACTACGCGGCGCTCGGCCAACAGTTCGGACGTTGGCTCGTCAGAACCGACCGACTACCTCGGAACCCCTTGCAGAGCCTCTCCCGTGTGTTCAAGCCAGCAGATGCCAAGGTCGTGCGCTACGCACTGGAACCGGAGCAGATCCCGATGCTTCTGTCGGCGGCCGTCGAGCGCCCGGTCGAGGGCTACCGGAGCAGGCACCCCAACGCTCCCGCAAGTCTCCTCGCCGACCTCGCGTTCGAGGGACGGTGCCGGGCGGTGATCTACGCCTTGGCCGCGACGAGCGGACTCCGGCGCGGCGAGATCGAGACCCTGCGGTGGTCGGATCTCAGACTCGGCGAACATCCTTCGGTGACGATCCGGGCGGAGGTCGAAAAGTCCGGTCGAGGTGCCACGCTGCCGCTCATCCAAGACACAGCAACGCTGCTCCAAAACCACCTCAGCCGCGTGCATGAACGCACCGGGCGGATGCCCAACCCCGACGACCGGGTCGTGCGAATGCCCGACGCGATTCCCGACCGACTGCGGGACGACGCACGCTGGGCCAGCATTCGGGTCCCCGACAATCTCAAGCTTGACCTGCACGCGCTGAGGACCACCTACGCGACGAGTCTCGCCCGTGCGGGGGTTCCGGTGCAGACGGCCTGCAAGCTGCTCAGACACTCCGACGTGCGCATCACGATGGATGTCTACACCAAGCTCAACCACCACGACCTCGTCGCTGGGCAGGCTCAGCTCGCCATGCTGCTCGGTTCAGGTGTGACAGCTCTGGTGACAGCTAGCGATCGTCTCACGCCGGCCGACACTGGCCTGTCGGGACCGAAGTCGCATGGGGTGGCGGAGGGCGGAGACCGTGGCTGACCGTCGCTTACGACCGCTCACGGCCTCCGCCGACCTGCGCTGGCCGAAGCCGCAAGTGAATAGGCCCTGCAGGACTCGAAGACGGAGCGCCGGGTCGTGCCAGGGAGTGACAGGTAGTGCCAGATCGTGCCTATCTGCGCCACGTGACGGGCGATGCGGTAATCAGAGCGGCGCGCCGTCGTGCCACGTTGTGCCAGACCGTGTCAGGGTGTGACCGGGGGCGTTGCACACTCTGTTGCACAGTCACCCGGTCGCAATCTGCGAATCGGTCATCGGTCTGCCTTTCCTGCTCTCTGCCAGGGTTGGGGAAAGCGATGACTGTGGCGCCGGAACTCACGGCTGGTCGCCGCGATCCTGTCGTTCGTCGGCCGTCCCTCACGACCAGCTACCCATCCGACAGAGGGCGCGAAGCTGATCCGCGTTCAGACGCCTAAGCCAGCGGCGCATTGCGGTGCGTTTCGATTCTCCCGGTGGCCCTGCCGAGCGTCCAGTAAGCACTAGAGACAAGACACCCAACGCCGAACTCAATCCTCAAGCCGGTAGTGCTCGTCGGCCGTCTGCTGAGAAGTGTCCTCGATCAGCACCTTCGGTACGACCCTATCGCCATTCTTCTGCCCCAGGAACATGTAGACCCGAAACCCGCCCAAACGATCGTCGTCCGGTGGCACATCGACATCGCCTACGAAGACTGCCGGCTCGCCCTCGCATGTTGGCCAATTCGCGTTCGTTGGATCCACCCACCGCGGATCACTTCCGATGGACCTCAAACGCCCCTTGCCCCGTTTCCGAACCGGGATCCAGTCTAGCGCCTCGGATCCATCGCCAAAAACGATCCCGTTTACCTGTCGCATTGACGCCACTTCTATGACCTCCGCATCCATACCATACAGCGTCGCGTGAAAAGTGACCATCTCCCCGCTCTGGGGGGGCACGGCCAACGAACAATCCCAACAAACGCTAAAGGCCTCGATAGACGTCAGGCCAAACAGCCCGTCCAGCGACCATGAGCCAACCTTTCGAAGGTCCTGTTCGTAGCCCGCTGGCCACTTGACCTTCTCCCCAAACGCATCGGGGGGCGGCGACACACTTGATCCGTCTTTCACACTCTCGTCCTCATCTACGCTACCTACCAGGGCCAATAACTCTCACCACATTGTAGCCAGTGAAGCGATACGGATCAATACGCTCGTGCTCCTTAGGCCACACCTCTTTCAGATTTCTGGGAGTGTGCTTGCCCCCGTCTTTCTGTGCCTTGATATGGTGCAATTCTTTGGTCTCCTCGATATAAAATTTCTTGCCTGGCCTCTTGTGGTACTCCACCAACACAATCCGCCTCGGCGCCTCACCGCAAACCCCATATCGCTTCCAGTATACGCGTCTAGCGGTTTCCCAGCTCGTTCCGCCATTAGGCCCAACCAGAGGCTTATTGCTACGTCGCAGTATCTTGCGACCGAGCCCAGCCGCGGCTCCGCCGGCGGTAACAATCTTGGTGACAGCCGCAGCCATCGAACGCGGATCTCCACTAGCAAGGCCGTCCCATATTCCAGCAACCTCGTTACCAATATTCTCTGGCAACGACAGGACCCCGTCATAAGCCTCGTCAACCAGCTCGTTGAACGGATCCCAGTTACCTGTAATCTGACCCACGGTCACCGATAGTGAAAGCTCACCGCCGTACTGGATCCCGTCCTGCACACCAAACGCGATTTCATGCGCCACATCTCCAATCCCGGCAATCAGCGGATTGTCGAACATGTGGATGATAACTTGGGGGGTAGGGATGACTTGCAAACCCAGTGGATCCCAATCCACCAAGGGGCTAGCCGCTCCGTAGTTGTATGCGTTACCCCTCGCGGCCTTATCGAACCACACCCCCCCGGGGTCCATTGAGTAGAACCGACCACTCTCCGGCGCGTAATACCGATTTCTGATCAGAACCAACCCGGTCTCTGGATCCGCCCGGTGGCCTTTCCACCGGAACACGCTCCCGACAGCAAACTGTGTCCCGCCGCCGACATATCCACCACTGCCATCGAAGAAACTTGCCTTGCCGTAGGAATCATACTCTTGCACCTCCACGACTTGCCCCTGGTCGTCCAGAACCCGGCTCGGGCAATGAGCACCGCCCTCGGCAACAAAGAATTCCGCGAACGCGCTTTGCCCAGGCTGGCGGTATCGGTAGGCGACCAGCTCATCAAGTTGCTCGCCCCATACAAACTGCCGCTGCGGCACCACATTCGTGCCGTCCCACGTCAACTCCTCGGCCTCCTGCCACCCATCCCAGGCATAAAACCAGGTCTGAACACCGATGACGCTACGATTAACGCGTCGGTTCATCGCATCGTACTGATAGACCGCGTACAGCGTCATCGTTGCGTTCTCGGCTTCGCCACCCGAACTGCCCGCACTCGACGACGTCGCCGAGCCGCTCGCGGGCTGTGCGGTGCGGGTCGCAGCCATGGGAGGGAGCGGCTCACTCAAGCGCCGCCTGAACGAAGGGTCCCAATGCAGCTGATGAATTCGCCCTGGATGTTCCGGAACTCGGCCGAGGATTCGTCGCCTCGCCGCGCGCAGAACCCCGGGGTCTGTAACGGCGAACTTACCGCGCGCCAGCTCCGCCTCCCGTAAGCTCGAAAGAGAGCCTGACTGCCCTGATGCACCAAACGACTGAACGCTGGACATCGAAGACGCGTCCTGGCCCGTCAGTATGTACACCTCACTGATCCGGTTGAGGTCATCGTAGACGTAGCAGAAGTTTCCGTCGAATATCGTGTTGCCGCGCTCGTCGTAGAGCGGCGCCACGCCTTCAGCGTCCTCGTAACGATTGCTTGGCCCCTGAGGCGCTGCGTCCTGCGTATCGTAGTTTGCTGTGGAGGGGACACCCATCGGCCCAATCTGAGTAGTCACTGACTCACGGTTGTTCGCCGCGTCGAGATTGTATGTCAGCTTCTTGATGAACGTGCCCGTCCCCGGGTTGTCCAACTCAGCCTGGTTGGCCCCGAGCCAAGCGCTCTCGAGCCGGTGATGCTCGTCATAGGTGAACCGGTCACCCTTCTCGTTGACGCCACCCTGCTTCTGATACTCTTCCTTCAGCAAGCTGCTGGCATCATCGTAGAAGAAGCCGACCGTAGCGGACGCGCTGAAGGATTGTGTGATTTGATCCATCCGGCCGAACACGTCGTATCGATAGTCTGTATCGAACTCATCAGACGCGCCGGGACCCCAGTGCGTGGTGCGCCGTCGAATTCGACCACCCTCGTGCAAGTAATCCGCCAGGGTCTCGGGCGTTCCGCCGCTCGAGGTTCGCCAGTCCACGCGACTCAGTCGACCAATCGCATCGGGCAAATAGTCCAGCCACAGACCGTCCCCGCCCGCATTGTTATCGTAGGTGAGCGCTGTGCGGACAGAGTCTCCATTGGTGAAGCCGCTATCGACTTCCACCCAGTTGTTACCGAATAGGAACCTGAAAGACTCGAGATGGTTGCGCCCCAGAGAGTCCGGTCCGAATATTTCTTGCTGGTAGAGACCCCATGAGCCATCTGGCCCATAGTAGTTCGCCGCGTAGGTGACTTGCCCGAGTCCGTTTCGGACGAGGATGTCCCGACCGTGATACAAAGAAACGAACTGGTTTGCACCGGCCGTCGGCGTTGATCGCGCAATCAGTCTACCCATGCCGTCTCGGTAATGTGCCGTATGCACGCCATTACCCTGAGAGACACCGGTCAGCTGCGACGCTGAGTTGTAGGCAAAGAACTTCGCGAAGGCTTGGTGCGGCGAAGCAGACGTCGGCTCAACCGTCGCCCCCGGATTCATGATCGCCTGAACGCGCCCCGCGAAATCGACAATCGACCGCGTCACTCGACCACGGCCGTCCGTCCGAACAGTTTCAGAACGATCGTCGGTGCCAGTCCAGACTTGGAACTTCGACTCGTTCCAGATCGGGTCCACACCGGGCAAGTAGTGCTCGACGAGACGCCCTAGGGCATCGGGAAGGTAGTTCTGCACCTTGCCAGCTGGATCGGTGTATGACTCCGTTCTCCCGTTGCTGTAGTAGGTGAACGTGTGCGACAAAGGTGAGGTCGCGTTTGGCTCTTGCAGGATTTGCACGACACGGCCTAGCCCGTCTCGCGAATACTGAACTACACGGTCGACGTAGCCTGCCGTCCCAGGATGTTCGTCTCGGAGCTTTCGGGTCACCGTCTTGGTAAGCCAAGTTTTCGCCTCGAACGTGCGAATGACGCGGTTGGGGGTCGCTGGCAGCGAATCGAAGCGTTCAGTTAGTCGACCAGCTGCGTCGAAGACGCTTTCGACAGTTCTCGTCTGCGTCCCCGGGTTCGCTGGATTGAAGTCAAGGGTGACCTTGTCAGATTGACTCGCGCCGCCCCACAGCACGCTCATCGAGCGAGCGGCTGCGCTCGCTCCCGGCGGATCGAATCTGTCTACTCGATAGACTCGGCCCAGCTCGTCGTAGGTATTCACGGTTCGCGCGAGCAGAGTCGGAGTCGCAGTCGAGCCGTCGTAGATTCGGCTTTCCACGACATTGCCCCCAACGTCGGTATCAAACTCGCGAATCCCGAACGCCACGTAGTTCGTCGTCACGGGATACCACGTGCCTGGTGGAGCCACTCTCGGCTCCGTGACCTTCTCGACGACCCCAGTAGAGTTCCGCTCCAAGTCGGTCGCCAACTCCACGGCGCCGTCCCCCTTCACGTGTCGGACCACCTCCAGCGCGTCGTTGACGAACCACCGCTCGACAACCGGATCTTGCCCCGTCGATTGCAGCGAGCGCTTGTAGAGTGCCCCATATCCATCGAACGTGGACTCTTCCACCGCACCGTTCGGTCGGTATACGTGCGTCACCCAACCACGAGGGTGGTAGCCAAAGTCAGTCCTGAGGAACCTTGCTCCGGCAGCGTCCGCGACCGAGCCGCTGTCGTCGCGATCCAATGGGCGGCGATCTACCAACAGCGTAGCGAGTCGAACACCTTCATACTGATACTCGCTTCTCAACCACTCTCGCGCCGTCTCCGAGCGACCGGGGGATCCAAAGTCGACCGGCGCGGAGTCTGTTGAAGTGACATTCCGCTCGAGATGGACTGTGAGATGTCCGAGGGAGTCGTAGAAGAACCGCTCGTCCATCGTCTGCGCGCCGACGGTTCGCCACACGCGAGTCACCATGTCAGCGCTGTTGTATTCGACGTGCGTCTCTTGCTGGAGCGCCGAGCCGTAGTTCGAGATGTATGTAGTGACGCGACCTAGGTGATCTCGAACCTCGCGCGATTCGATCTCGTCTGCGCCACCGCTCGGATTGACGATCACCCGCCAAGGGCGCCCGTCTGCATCGACCTCGTAGTTCGTTGTGACACCATCGCCATCGTTCACGCTGGATACGTGGCCGACGTAGGCCTTCTGTCCGCCTTGAGTGTAGAACTGCGGCACGGACGTGTCGTAGTAGATGGTCTCCTGCACCGGGGGGCCCGTTGTTCCGTCCGCGAGAGTAATACCGGGACTAGATCGATCGACCCACTGGTTCTTGGCGCCATGCGATGCCACCGCGCGCGTGATACGTCCGTAAGAGTAGTTGAAAGTCCGCCCGAACTCATCCTCCTCGTAGTCAATGTCGTAGGCGGAGTAGATCTGACCTGGCGTTCTAACCTCGTAGACATACTTGCGAGTAGCGACACCGGTGCCGGTCGGGCTCGGGAATCGCTCCTCCGTCAACAAGCCCGTCAGCGAGTCGTAGTCAAACTCATATACGCGATTGGCGTCATCGTCGCGGACGAGCGTTGGCTTCGCCGCACATAAGTTGCACGCCCCGTACTGATAGATGAACTTCCGACTAGTTGGTTCGACCCACCCTCCGTTGTCTGGGTCAGACGTCCGGGGAAATGAGTTTGAGCTGAGTGGTGTCGTCGTAACCTCGGTTGGGCGTCCGAAACTATCGAGAACCTCTACGCGTTGCACGAAGTCTTCAACTGACGGCCCTAGCTCGGAAGACGCAGCCTGCTCCAGACGCGTGAACTGCGTAACTCGATTCGGCGAAGACGAGTCGCCGAAGACGTAGGAATACTGAAGACGCAGGCCCTCTTGCGGGAAGTACTCCGTCTTGACCCGCCGGTAGCCCGAACCAGCCGGCCAATCCTCGTACTGGTAGGCGACGAGTGTCTGCTGCTGCGATACAGGCAGTCCGTGAGCCACGCCGTCGACAACAAGACTTCGGAACTCGTGAACACGCCGCGTGCCAGAGTGATAGGTTAGCTCCGTGACCGCGTAGCGCTCGACACTCTGCGACAGCCCCGTTGGAAGCTGCGCCACGCTGCCAGCCGCAACGGGGTCTAAGACGAAGAAGCTCGCCTGGTAGGTCCGATACAGAAGGTCGCCACCGAACGGGCGCGCGTTGGGAACGAGATTGCCCTGCGGGTTCCGAAGGCGGTGAAACAGGTAGTAGCGCGTCCGGCCGGAGACGGTCGAACCCGTGTCCACGTCGAAGAACGTAACCTCGACGCCGCTGTAGTTCGTGTCATCCCACTTCCCAGCGCCCTGCCCGATCCATGTTGGATCGTAGTTCCAGCACTCATGGATCCCGGTCGGATGCTGCACGCAGCTCAAGCGATCTTGCTGATCATAGATATAATACGTTACGTTGTCTCGACTATCAGTCATCGACTCGATGACCGCGTAGCGAACGCCACCTGTCATGGTGACCATTCTGTATCGTGCGACGAATCCGTCCACGGTATGGACATCAATGTAATCGAGAAGAGTCCCGTTATCGGCGTGTGGCTGGTGGTAGAATAGACCCGATCCTGGCTCACTGTAATATGCCACGTGGCCATTCGGATGCGAGCCGAGTGGGGACGATCCGAAATTGAGGACCGGATCTGCCGGCGCGCCGATGGGGGGGCGCGGGCGCGTGGTGAAAACACACTCGTGATCGACGCCACATGACGGGCAGATGTTCGAGCATGGGCCGGGGTAAGGATACAATATCGGCGGCGGATATGGAGCGGGGTCCGGTCGCCCGATCACCCTGAACGGAACCTCGGGCTCTGTCGCAACCTTGTCATCGCCAGGCCAATGAGCCGCATAGTTAGGAAGAGGCTTGTCTGACCCGCAGCACGGATTTGGCCTACTCGGTCCACCCGTCGTCGGAACGGGGAGCCCGCCCGCCCTCCGGCCCGAGGTCCCGTCAGATCTGGTGCCACCTCGATCGCCCGTCTCGGCAGCCCCCCCGCCGGTGGAGCCCCCGCCGCCAGTTGAACCCGCCCCACCACCCAATGGGCCGGACGGACCGTGGTGGGCCACTCCACTCGCGCCAGGAGTGATCGGATCGCACCGGCATTTGGGCGGACCCGATGGCGACTTGTTCGGTGGACAGTCTTTCTGAGCTCCGAGACCCAGCGCGAGCAGCAGGCACGCCAGCACGGCGAGGGTGACCCGTCGACCGAGCAAGCAAGAGATGTGCTCAAGCGCCGGGCAACGCTCAGGATGAACAACTAGGTTTGCGGCCATCACTAGGTAAAGGCCTGAGAGGCCCCCTGCCCACACAGGTCGGCAAAACTGCCCGACAAGCGAGCCAGGCGCTGCCGCACGGCCCGCCTCGACTCTTCCACGCATCTCACGGACGTCCGCTGGATCTGGGCGAGCTCGGAGTTCGCGGTAACCCCCTGCCTCATCAGATCGAATGTGTGGCACTCGCCCTCCGCGAGCATCGCCCGTGCCGAGTCGGTCCACTCCCGCGCTTCAGCCAACTGATCAGCTGTTGGCCCCATGTCCAGACAGCGCTCGACGCGGTGATCCGTGACGGCACGAACACGAAGCCCCCGGTCCGCAGACCGCACGCGCCGCGACAAGACCTTGCGCGACCATCTGGTCACGTCACTGGCGCACGGCTCGTCACCGAAGCGGCCCCAGGCCGCCGCAACGGTCTCGGCGACTTCGTTCTCCACGTCGACCCTAGGATCAGACGTTCGCCGTAGTTGTGCCGCCAGCAGTCGACGGTGAAGCCGATTCCACGACTCACCGACATCAGATCTCGGGGGGCACGTGCCAGGGGCACGCACGTTTGCGCCTCGATTCATCCTTGGGGGGCCTGCTCCTTCGAAGGGGTTCACAGGCCACTACGTCACCTCCATAAGCGCGTTTCACAGTCACTCGTCGAGAAGCACTTCTCGTGCGGCCCAAGTCGCGTTCCATCCCCGACATAGACGGTCGCAGAAAAACTCACCCGCCTCCGCGCCTCCTCGCGACCACGTTGGCGGAATCGCACGCACTACTCTCCGGATTCCGGTCACCGATTTCCGAACAGAACTGTCGCGCCGCCACAACGCCGCGCGAAGAATCCAACTACGATGGCGAACCGAAAGAAGACGACCGCGAAGAAGCAGACCACTCGGCGCAAAGCGGCGTCGGAGAAACCGAACTCGAAGTCGGATCAGATCCGCGCGCTGCTGAAAATCGGAGTGGCGCCGGTCGACATCGCGAAGAAGGTCGGCTGCTCGCTGCCGCTGGTCTACCAAGTGCGCGGCGCCGGCAAGCGCAAGAAGGCAGCGAAGGGATCGAAGGCACGACGCTCGAAGGTCACGTCACCGACCTCTACGGCAAGCGTGCTTGTTGCAGTGCAGCAGGTCGAACGCGACCGGGAACGGATGCGCAAGGCACTGGAACGCGTGCATGCGATCGTGGCGGACGCGCTCGCCTGAGCCTCGGCGCTCCGGCGCGCGGCGGGGGCTTGCGCGCTGAGACGGCCTGCCCTAGCTGGAGGGCACACACGTGCCGGGGTTGTCCTCTCGAGGGACGTAAAACTCGACTCTCCTTCTTCCCTTTTTCCCTAGTTCCCCTCGGCACACTTACCTGCCCCCGCAGCCCTGCCAGCGCATCCCCCTCCCACTGCACTGGATGCTGGGAGCAACGATGCAACACACGAAGCAACCTGTGGGCTACAGAGCCCGCCTCAGCCTGATCGACGGGCTTCTCTACGGACTCGGATTCTGGGCTGCGGCCGCGATCGTCGGCTGGGCATGGATCGCAGCTCAGCGGCTCGTCGGCACGTAGGCGACCTCGTCCTGGCGAGGGGGTTCCCCCAGCGACCCAGGTCGGTGTAGCCTCTCCGACCGTGGGAGGTGTCCGCGTTCGTCGCGGAGTCGTCACAACCTAGGAGAGTCATGAGCGTCGCACGCCATTCGCTGCGGGCCGATCGGCCCGTGTCTGTCGTCGTCCGGGTCCAACACATCGCTCGGACCGCATTCTCGACACTGCTGCTTGTCGCGCTCGGCGCCTGCCAGCTGTCTCCGACGATCTCGTGGGGTGACCACGAGCATCGAGCAGCGCGAACGGAAACCGTCGCCCCAACGCCGCAAGGGCCAGGCGACCTTGAGATCCGGGTCCTCGACATCGGCGCCGGACTCGCCTGCGTCGCGCGGCTGCCGCTACTGCCAGGAGAGACAACACACCGCTACATGATCTACGACGCCGGCCACTACTCCGGAGGCGGCAATCGCTCGTTCGAAGCGATCCAGGACTTCATCGAGGACGACGCAGAGGAGATCGAGATCATGGTCCTAAGTCACAGCGATGCCGATCACCTCGGCGCTGTCGACGAGATCCTGGATGCCTACACAGTCCGCCGTGTGCTCCGCACTGGTCTGCCTCGAACGACGGCGACATGGCGCAACGCGAACGAAGCAATCGCCATCGAAGTCGAGCATGAAGACTGCGAGGACATCAACCTCGCCCATCGCACGGTCCGGCCCGGAGCGACGCTTCGTTTCGGCGATGTCTTCGTCACGTTCCTTTGCGGCTTCCACCAACCGCCCGACGACTGGGGCCTTAACAGCCTGAGCGAACGCCGGAACGCGGGCAGCATCTGCGTGCGCCTGACCTACCGAAGCCGCTCCGTTCTCTTCGCAGGAGACGCCGTCGGACGCCACATCGGCGACCCGAACGACGTGTGCATCGCAACGGAGAGACACATGGTCGATTACTCACCCGCCGTGACGATCGACTCGGACGTGTTGATCGCCCCGCA
Source organism: Planctomycetota bacterium (assembly GCA_965228735.1). Lineage (GTDB taxonomy): Bacteria > Planctomycetota > UBA1135 > UBA1135 > UBA2386 > JAGQRA01. Next base: position 4,774,852 of record OZ245838.1, on the reverse strand, counting down.
TCACGGCGCCGACAACGGGAGCTCCACGGCGTTTATCCAGGCCGTCTCCCCTACCCACGTCGTGTTCTCCGCAGGCCACGCGCACGAACACCCGCGATCAGCTGCGGCCCAGCGCTATCTGGCGAACGGCGTCGCGCTTGCCAACATCTTCCGAACAGATCGGGGCGATCACGAGGGCGACGATGAGTGGGACCACGAAGAGTCCGGACCAGAGGGGCATGCGGATCCAACTGGCGACGACCACATTTCGATCGTCTTGACGGCCAACGGCAATCTCAGCGTGTCCTACGTCCAATAGCGCAACAACAACTCAGTCCAGCCGATGCACCCCGAAGAAACAATCAGCGCTGCTGAGCAGCTCAAGCTTCTTTTCGCGACTCGGTCCTCGGCAAGCCAGCACTTCTGGAACGTCTTCCGGGTCTTCGCAACCCTTCACTCTGCGCTAGTCGCGTTCGCGGCCTTGATGGCGGCGCTCTTGAGCGGCGGCAAGGAAAGTAGACTCTTCGATGCACTTCCTGCGAGCATCGTTCTCGCTGTTGGATGTGCTGGGACGCTCCTCGCCTTCGCCTGGGCCACGTCTGCAGCACGGCTCCTCTACCACCTTCGAAACAAGGAGGAGCTGATCCGCAGACTGGAGCTCTCCGTCGTTCCCGAAGGGAGGCGGATGCTGACCGCGCGGCCGGACACCGAAGACTACTTTCGACCACGCCGGAGCTTCCTACGAGACGGGCTGTCCACGAAGAACTGGGGTCGATTGACGCCCTGGCTGTTTCTAGTGCTATGGGTCGGGGTTGCCGGCCACGGAATCCTCAGGCTCTTCTGAATGGCCAAGTTGCCATCGAAACTCGCCATCCGCCTTCGCTCTTGGCTCAACTGGTCGCACCTGCTGGCGCTTCGTCTGTCTAGCCCGTTGTCGATCGCAACACTCTTCGCACTCGCACTGCTAGCTGACGGCTTAGCCTTGCTCGGCAAGAGCCTTCCGCTCAGGACTCAACTTGCTGTTGCGTCCTCGATAGCATTCGCCGCATACGCGGCATTGGTGACAATCGCTGCGCCAACTACCGTTAAGGCGACTCGCGCGCTGAAGGAGTCCGCCAACCAAGGGGGGACGAGCGAACTCTGGAACCTCTGGAAGAAGGATCTCCGAGCTCACAAAGATGTCATCGGCGAGCGCGATCTTAGGAACACTCTCGCACATCTCCGCAAGCTCTGCGGCCTGGGACAACTCCCCGACAAGGCGAACTACAGCCAGCTGCTGACCAGCTTGGACGATCTCACAGACCTCAAGATGGAGGACTTCGCGGTCCACGCGAGAGAGACCCTAGAACATGTTCGCAAGCCCGTGCAGCTTGCGTGCGCAGGCATTCTCGCCCTGGCAGGCCTGTCAATGATTGTCGCTTTGACGCTCTGCACGATCAGCATCTTCTCCGCACCGTAGAACTTCCGAGGCTGTCCATGTCATCGAATAGCCCCCAACACCCCACGCAACCCGAGTGGCTTCGATTCCGAGGCAAAGCTCAAATCGACGCAACATCTACCGTGCTCTTCCCACGGAACCATCCCCGTGTGGCAATTGAGATGCGATCATCAGACGTGCAGTTTGAGAGCGCGCGGCTCGTGTACGTTAGGCGAGGAGCCCGTGCGCTGGGGATCCGCATCCCCAAAGGACTCAGGCTCGGCACACCTCGCCAGGCCAGCCAACACTGCGCAGACGGTCGAAGTCGATGTCTGGGCGGCGTAGAGTACTGCTGCACGGACGAAGCCGTGGGAACATGCAATGGAGTGTGGGACGCCTGCTCCTAGTCACGAGACCGGGACTGCGACGTCGCATTTCCTGTAGAATGCGGCGCCATTAGCCTCCCGGAGACTCAGACTTCGTGGGCTCCGTCGCCGCCCGCGTGCTCTCCACTTGCGCCGTGCGACGCGTCGACTACCATTGCGAGCCGGGGCCGAGTTTCGCCGGCCGGGAAGTCACGCCCAAGGAGAAGAGGCTAATGGAGCTCGCAGATATCCGTGCAAAGATCACCGCCGATGTCCACGAAGAAGTCGAACGGTGGAAGGCCGTTCACGACGCTGAGCTTGCCAGGCGTCGGAAGTCGAGCCTGGTGGGCACAGTCATCGCTATCGCTCTCGGCTTCCTGCTCTCACTTGGCACCGGCCACTTGTGGTATGAGAATATCGCGCGAGATGCGTCAGAGAAAGCAATCGAGACCCATACAGAAATAATGGGCCGTATGACGAACCTCGTCGCCAGTGCCGCAACAAGGTCGAAGCACGAAGCGGAACGGGCAGAACGGCAGGCAAGAGAAGCGGCGGACATCGCCCAGAAAGCCGCGGAGGCTGCGCGGGTCACGGCCGACAAAGAGTATAGAAGGCTCCTCAAGGAATTCACGGACAACGTGAAAGAAGATGGGACCGCCATTGCAACTCTGATCAAGGAAGTGGTCGACGGCGACGAGACCATTGTTCGCAACCACGACACGATTCAACTTCAGTTCGGAACGCTGAGAACGGCAACCGAGGAAGCGAGCGCGAAGTCGTTCATGGGAGTGTGCAGCTAACGGTGTAAACGGCGACCAGCTGGCGGAGTGAGGTCACGGTTACAGGGCAGGTATCCTGCCTTGAAAGAAGATAGCGAGCTGCCCGAGGACGGCGCTCCAATTCCAGAGCGCACGCGTCCACTTCTTCTCGAAGCGACGCAGCGCGAGGTAGAGCAGCTTGGTGACGGACTTGTCGTCCGGGAAGTGGCCGCGGTACTGCAGCAGCTTGCGCAGGCTCGAGTTGAGCGCCTCGATCTGGTTGGTCGTGTAGATCACGCGCCGGACCTCGGGCGGGAAGTCGAGGAACGGCACGACACGCTCCCAGTTCGCTCGCCAGGACGAGGTGATCATCTCGTAGCGGCGGCCCCACTTCTTGTCGAAGGCATCCAGCGCTGCCTCGGCCGCTTCGCGGTTGGCGGCCGTGTAGATCGGCTTGAGGTCCTTGGCGACGGCCTTGCGATCCTTGTAGCTGACGAAGCGCAGCGAGTTCCGGATCATGTGCACGATGCAGGTCTGCACGGTGGCCTGCGGGAACACATGCTCGATCGCGTCCGGGAAGCCCTTCAGGCCATCGCAGCACGCAATCAGGATGTCCTGGACGCCGCGCGTCTTCAGCTCGTTCATGACCTTCAGCCAGAACTTCGCGCCCTCAGTCTGCTCGATCCAGATCCCGAGGACTTCGCGGCGGCCGTCGAGCGTGACGCCGATCGCCAGGTAAACCGACTTGTTTCGGACGACGCTTTCGTCGCGCACCTTCACGACGAGCGCATCGAGGAAGACGATCGGGTAGACCGGCTCGAGCGGCCGGCTCTGCCAGGCCAGGACGTCTTCGTGGACCGCCGACGTGGCGCTCGAGATCAGCGATGGCGAGACCTCGACGCCGTACAGCTCCTCCAGGTGGCCCTGGATGTCGCGGACGGTCATGCCGCGGGCGTAGAGCGCCAGGATCTTCTCGTCGAAGCCCGCGAAGCGTCTCTGGCGCTTCTTGACGATCTCGGGCTCGAACGTGCTGTCGCGATCGCGCGGCACCTCGATCTCGAGCTCGCCGTCCTCGACCTTGATCGTCTTGCTGCGTGATCCGTTGCGCGCGTTGCTCGTGCCCTCGGCACGCGGTGCGTGCTTCTCGTAGCCGAGGTGCTCGGTCATCTCGCCTTCGAGGGCTCGGCCGAGCAGCCGGGCCGTCAGCTCCTTGAGGATGCCGTCCTTTCCTGTCAGGTCTTCTGGCTTCTCGTAGTTGGCGAGGAGCTGGTCGATCAGCTCGTCCGGGATTCGGTGGCGGTCATTCTTCTTCGGGGTCATCGGTGGGCTCCCTACGGGTCAGAGGATCCCACCAGCCGTCACGCGAATACACCGTTCATCGCACACTCCCTCGTTCATCCCCAGACCTGAGTGGCTCGGCTTCAATAACGGAGCGATCATTCCCCGTTCGACTCGCGAAAACGCCCACTGGCAAATAACGCGAATCCCACCAGGCAAGGACTGAGGAAACACAACGAGCTGATCGCGGCTATTTCTGGTCTAGCAGCTTGCGAGGTATTCATAATCGCAACTCAGACGATAGCAGGGTAGTCGGTAGCGCTCTTCAACTCGCTTATGGCAGCACCGTTTGTTTCGAGCCTCGCCGGAGTCGGCAACGGTGGCGGCGCACAACAGCGGTGCTCATCAGTAGTGCCGGTCGTAGTAGTGCCAACCGCGCATCTGCTCGTCGACCCGCTTCTCCACTGCGTCGCGTAGGGACGCGACACCGTCAGCCAGCGGGTTGAGCTCTTGGGCCGCAGCCTCGGCCCGAAACAACCAGTGCTCAAGGTCACCGGGCAACGCGCCGCCCCCTCGGAAGCCATGAAGCAGCCGCGCAACAGTGCTCCAAGCCGCGTGTTGTTGTGCGACTTCAAGTAGGGCCTTGCCACGGTGCTTGTGGCGCTCGGCTTCTTCGGCCTCGCGCCGACGCTCCTCCCGCTCCCGCTTGGCCTGCTCCTCGGCGAGCTGACGAGCCCGGTGCTCGGCACGCGTGACCTGCGCAACTCGAACCAGACCAACCAGAATGTCGCGCATCTGGGCTTCGAGCGGCGCTCGGCGATCCGTCCACTTCTCCAAGAGATCACCGCCGAGCCACGACTCCACGTGCAGTTCGAGCACTCCTGTCGGCCGCCAACACTCTCGCACCGTCTCGCGTGACTCGGCGGCCTCGCGGTGGCGCTTGAGCCGCTCACGAACTCGAACGCGGTGAAGCACGCCAAGTAGCTCGATGCAGGCAACATCACCGCGCGACGCGTCAACATCACCGCCTAGTTTGCGCACCGCCTCGACGAGCCCCTGCAAGAGGTGGGCCGTCCGGACAACGGACTCGACGCCGACCTCGGCGATGAACACCGGTTCGGCGAAGGACGAGCGTCGCCGAATGCGGTTGAATCGTGTCGACCACTGGTCGCGCGCTGTCTTCTTCATCACCCGTCGCGTAGCGGCCACGACGGGGTGAAGCCGAGCCTTCGAGTCTGGCGAACGAAACTCGACCTCCAACTCATCGATCACGGCGATCAAGTCGAGCACGTCTTGCTCGTCCTCGATCGGATCGATTGGTGGCTGACCTCGACGCCTACGCTCGACCAACGCGGCGATCGTCTCTCGTCGGTCTAGCCCCTTCGGCAGGCGGCGCTGATGAACGCGCTTGCCCGAACGCTTCTTCTGCCAGTAGTCGGCTTTCGGAAGGGGGATCACCGAGTAGTCGCAGAACTCACGCAGCCAGTCCTTGTCGCAATCGAGCCGACGGGCCGCCGTTGGCAGCGTCACCGACCAAAGCAAGTCGTGCAGCTCGCCGAGGGTGTAGTCGCCAGGAATACCGGTCTGGTGCTCGGGCATCCGGCCACTCTACGACCGTAGACTGCCGGTCGCGGCGTCCCGGGCCGTCGCATTTCCTCAAGCATCTGACTTCTTCCGTAAGCACCCGGTAGCTCCCATCTGTTGATCGCAGCTCCGCGCGCCAGACTGCGCGGATGGCACGACACTCACCCGAGCGGATCGAGGAGATTCGCGGTCACCTGGTCGAGCTTGAGGAGAGCGACCGGGTGCTTACCTGCCGGTAGCGCACAAACTCTTCGGCATCCCCAGCTCGGTCGCGGGGTTCAGTGCCGCTCAATAGGCCGCAAGTTCTGGTCGCTCAATGCGTCGGGGACGGCGAGACTGCCGTCTCCCATGCGCAGAACGGGCGGCCCGCCGTGCGTTTCCATCCGTGCTTCCCACGCCTGCCCGAGCTTTCGGGCGAAACCCGTGCTGATCGCATCGCGGTCGATGCCGGTGAGGAACATCCATGGGCGAACCGGAGCGCCTCCAGGCATGTCGATGCAGTAGTTGGCGGAGAAAAGCACAATGCTCGCGATCCCCCGGTTGCGCGAGCCGTGTCGCATCATCAGCTCGCCGACCGTGTGCTGGACCACGCGCAAGCTTAGGCCAGTGTCTGCGTCGATGCACAGCAGCAGTAGCCCCTTAGCATTGGGAGGTCCTAATCGCTCTCTAGTTTGCCGGAGCTGCTTGCTCGCCCCCTTGAGGGCTTCGCCGAAGACGCGGTTGCGCACAACACCAAGGAGTTCGAATCGGCAGTCCTCCGGCAGGTCGCCAATGTTGAACTCGTAGAGGTCATTCCCGATCGGCTTGAGGATGGCCGGCGAGATCCGACCCTCATCCAGCCATCTCTTGTGCAGCGCCCCGGCGCGGTCCTTGAAGGTGTCGTCGTTGGCGACGTCCGTCTCGATGGTCTTGAGCTCAGCGATGACCGCGGCGTCTTCGAATCGGTAGTCCGCGTTCTTGAAGTCGCGCTTGGCGGGAAGCACCTCATCGAGCACCTCACCACCGATGCTGCGCGCGCAGGCGTTCATCTCATGTTCGATGTCGATCATCGGGCGTCCTCGTCGGCGCTGGGTAGAGACTGGTCACCTGTTCGAAAAGAGAACGACTCCTGCCTGCCATCGAGCACGCGGATGAAGTTCGCGAGATTGACGCAAGCGAGGGCCTTGTCACGCAGCAGGAAGAGGAACAGAACGCGCGACGACTCCATCGGCATCAGCCCATGCACACGGCGAAGCAGCTCCCGCTTGTCCGCGTCGCCGTGATAGAGCTCGCTGTTCAGCCAGACGTCCAACGCCTCTTCGCTCGTAATCTCCAGGGACTCCTTCGAACTCGCGTAGGCCCTGACGCGCAGCTTCGATCGGATGACTGTTCCGGCGAACTGCTGCTTGAGGATCTCGATCGCGGACCTGAACTTGTCGTCGGCGACCCGGCGGGCAAGGTGGTTGGCGATCTTGCCAAAGTAGGTCGGCTCTTTCTGTAAGAGCACCATCCGCATGCGAAGCAGAAAGGACTCCTGCGCCTCGATGGGCGGCAGCGTCACTTCCGTCCGCAGCTCGCCGGCTTCCCAGTGCAGCTTCGATCCGAGTGGATAGGCGTCGGTTGTGATCCCGTTCTCCACAATGCGCTGCGCGCATTCGACGAACCGCTCGATCGCGGCCCACTCAGAGTCTTCGAATTTCGCTTCGAGCACCCGACGCGGGGCGTCCTCGTGATCCATCTGGAAGAACTTGATCGACTTTGGCATGCGAACCTGAGCTTTCGCGGGCAGCGCGGCACGCTCTCCGCGTGCACCTGCCCCCTGGGCGACCACCCCAGACTACGGCAGAGGCTCCCGCTATCCCTCAAGTATGCGCGCGGTGGGCGGCATCTCTGCGCTAGACTGCACAGGCCGAGCCACCGTCCAAGCTCACCTCCAAGCGGCTCCCCTCCCGCATGAGGTGCGATCTTGGACAATTCCAACTCTCCGCCGATCGAGACCGTCGCGATCGATCGGCTCCACTGCTCACCCACGAACCCACGCCGCAACGACGCGGCCATTCCACACGTCGCTGCGAGCTTGCGGCGGTTCGGTTGGCAACAGCCAATCGTCGCACGACGCTCGGGTGAAGTCGTCGCCGGCAATACACGTTTGAAGGCAGCGGAGAGCCTCGGCATGACCGAGGTCCCGGTCTGGTGGTTCGACGGCAACGACCTCGACGCGGCCGCGTTCGCTATCGCGGACAACCGCACCCACGAGTTCGCGGAGTGGAACGAGACTGAGCTGGCCCAGCTGCTCGAGCAACTCAAGTCCGAGGACGAACTCGACGGCGTCGGCTACACCGAAGACGAAGTCGACGACCTGCTCGCGAGGCTGCGCGACGAGGACGATGACGACGATACGGATGATGACGGGGCTGACGATCCGCCCGATGTCGCGATCGCGAAGCCGGGTGAACTCTGGATCCTGGGCGAACACCGCCTGCTCTGCGGCGACTCCACGAACCTGAACGACGTCCTCCGCATCATGGACGGCGAGAAGGCCGCGCTCGTCGCAACCGACCCGCCCTACCTTGTCGACTACACCGGCGACCGACCAAACGACGCGGGTAAGGACTGGACGGACCGCTACGACGAGGTGTCGATCAAAGACCCCGACGCGTTCTTCCGCGCTGTGTTCAAGAACGTCCTGGAGGTGCTCGGGCACAAGGCTGCAATCTACTGCTGGCACGCGCACAAGCGGAGCGGCGACCTGCAGCGCATCTGGCGCGAGCTCGGCATCCTCGACCACCAGCAGATTATCTGGGTGAAGCCGAGCCCGGTGTTCGGTCGCGTCTATTGGCACTTCCGCCATGAGCCATGCGTGATGGGATGGCGAAAGGGCGACCAACCCGAGCACGACGGAGTCCACGATCACGATTCCGTGTGGGAGATCGACTTCGACGGCAAGGCCCGCTCTACGGGGGCAGAGCACCCAACATCGAAGCCGGTCGAGCTGTTCGTTCGCCCGCTCAAGAAGCACACGAGGCCCGGCGACGTTGTGTTCGAACCGTTCTCGGGCAGCGGGTCGCAAATCATCGCGGCGCAGAAGACTGGCCGTCGATGCCGCGCGATCGAGATCAGTCCACCCTTCGTCGACGTTTCCATTCGCCGCTGGCAATCCGCCACGGGCAAGGAAGCAATGCGAGACGGCGACGGCCGGACCTTTACCGAGATCGCGGCGGAGCGGGACGCGGTCAACGACATGCTGCAGTGAACTACGTGAGGAGACATGCGCAACCGGAACAAACGACTCAGCAAGATCCACGACAGCGTGCAAGCGATGCCTGCGACGCCACAGGCAGTGGAAGCCGCACTCGCAAGCTTTCAGGAAACCGGCAAGCTTCCCGACCACAAGGAACTCGCGCAGCGAACAGCGGAAGAGGCGCTTCGTGCGTCACAACTCGTATCGATTCGCCAGGCGTTGCTCAGTGAAGCCGTTGGCAGTCGACCTGGCGCGAGGAACGTGGCGCGGCTGGCCCTACGACTCGCCATTCGAGCCGGCTTCGACGTCACGAACCGGAACTTCGTCGATGAGGGGATGGAGGTGCCGGAGTTCGGCAGCATCGGGCTGCACTTGCTCGGCTGGCCAGAGATCCTGATTCAGCCTCCGTATGAGGCACAGGCCAAGCGCGCGATCGAGAAGCACAAGACACTGTGCGCATCCTTCGGCCGAAACGACTTCCGGTTTCGGAAGCTCGCAGAGGCCTGTTCCCGCTTCTCCAGGCTCGGAGAACTACCAGAGCACGAGAGCTTGCGTGATGCTGTCGTCGCGTTCGCCGAGTTCCTGGCGCTTCATCCGATCCTCGGCGGCGAGGAGGACGCCGAGCTTCTGGCGGCGTTCGATCAGGTGGCGGCGGCGACCGATGACGAGAAGGCTATAGCGCTGCAGCATCTGCAGAGCCTCATGGCGCAGCGATCTCGTTAAGCGCCAGCCTGCTGAACGTCACCGCACGAGGCGGCGAACATCCGACTTGGCGGCTTCGAGGATGCTGCGCCGGTTCGCATACCGCTTGTCGGCGTGGAGGCGCTCCAGCTCGGCTAGCGCATGGCTCGCGCGCTTCCAGTGCGTCTGAGCCTTCGACCGCGACGACCTGGCGTTGTGGCCCCGCTTGACTAGCGCGGTGTAACCGGCGCTCAGGATCGCTTCTGCGTGCGCAATTCGGTGCAGTGCGGCTGCATGCAGGGAGGATCCGATCTCGGGAACGCTGACGTCGACGTGATCCAGGACCTTCCCGAACTTCTTGCTCGCCCTCGAATAGATGCCGGCGGCCCTCCGGTCGTCCCGATTCGACCGCGCCATCCGTTCCGCCCGCTCCCGCATGGTGTCGGCGATGTAGTAGGTCACGAGCCCGAGCATGCGCCGCGACACGTCCGCGTTCTCCCGCTTCTCTAGCTCGGACTCGATGGCTTCTAGCTCGTTCTCGACCTCATCCAGGTCCGGAAGCCGGAGCGCAGCGAGGATCCGCGACTTCGTCGGATCCGTAGCGTCACGAAGCGCTGCGGCCCGCTCCGCGAACTCCGCAGCGACCGAGGCAAGCTCCTCGTTCAGTGCGAGCACCCGCTCCGAGAACGCTGCCTCTTCCTCCGCTGTCTCGGAAGCGCGAGCCTGCTCGATCGCCTCGCGAACCTGCACTTGCAGCTCTGCGAGCCGTGCAGAGAGCGTCGCAAGGGCCCGTGAGGCTGCTTCGACCTCGGACGTCGCGCGCCGCTCCGGCTTGACCTCGGTCTGGGGAGCGGCAAGGGCAGGGCTTGCACTGATCCACCAGAGCACCGCGCCGATCAGCATCTGCGTGTTCTTCATCGTCTTCTCCGTCGTCGAATCGGGGGCAGGTCGTCCTCGGCGTAGTCGTGCCTGCGGGGCTGGCCGAAAACCGCGAACAGGATTCCGAGCGGCACAACGCCAACGAACCAGGCCACCAGCCCGGTCGCGGAACCGAAGATCGACATGCACGCGTAGGCGGCCTCTTCGCCTGGTTCCTTGCCACGAAGGGTGCCAAGGAAAAACGAGAACAGGACCCAGACGGCGCAGAAGATGGTCCAGCAGATCAGGAGCATCTTGATCACGCCCCCGGCAGGCGAGTGCGCTGGCTTCGCTCTCCGGCGTCGACTCATAAGCCCAGTCCTACCTCTGTGTTCCCGACCAGAGCAAGTCCGGAGTGTGACTTATAGTCCGTGGTCCTCCAGTCTGCACGGCGAGACCGTTTCGGCGTGCGCGAAACCCCCGGATCCGACGCCTACCTTGCCGCCCTCGGGCGTTCGGTCAGGCGATACCGGGAGAAACTCGGGCTGTCTCAGGAGCAGTTCGCTTTCGAAGTCGAACTGGACCGGACCTACGTAAGTGGCATCGAGCGCGGTATCCGCAACCCCACGGTCGCGACGCTGATCCGGCTGACTCAGGCCCTGGGCACGACACCCGCCGGGCTGCTGCGAAGCGCAGAACGCAGCAAGAAGTGACTGGATCTGACCGGCGCATCAGAGCAAGCATGCCGGTGTGACCAAGTTCGAATACGTGCTCACAGGCAGCACGAGCGGACATCCAGTTCGAACCGAGGGCTCCGGTGTAGTGCGGCCCGATGCAGTGGCGTTCACGCCAACGTCAACGGAGCCCGTGCTCGCGTTCGATGCGACGTTCGCGCACCTCGTCGGCATCGACTTCCTCGCGGCACTGAGCCGTGGGCTCGTCGTGGGCCACGACGAGCCCGTGGTGGCTCGGTGTCGCGCTGATGCTCTGACCGAAGGCGGCGCAGAGGTTGGCACGATTGTGGGCACTGTGGCCGCACACAGGCGCGGTAGTGGCTATCGGTGCGAATGCCAACTGACAGACGCTCGGCTCGCAGTCGAGCCGGGAGAAGGGCTCGCCACCCTCGGCGAACGGAACTTGCGAATCGAGCCCACGCGCGGCGGTGTGGCCATTATGTCGGCGACCACGGTCACGACATCTCGTGGGCACGAATGGACCGTCTTGTCGACGGTCGTCGCGGTCGGCTGCGAACACGACGGGCAGAGCGCCCTGACGCTATCTGCGATCCGGCGCATCACCGCGGTTGGTGACCGGTAGCGGACAGGGTCTGCTCCAACTCGGCGATCCGCTGCTCGAGCTCCTTGGCTTCGATCGTCTTCACGCGGGCCTGGATCAGGTCTGTGAACAGGCGCGCCGTGTCCCGATCGACGGTGCCGCTGCAGACTCCCTGGACCACGACGTCGAGCGCTCGGTCGCAATCGGCTGTATTCCGCAGGCGTGGAAGTTCGATGTCGATCGGATCGGCTGCTGCCGGCGCGTCGGTTGGCTTACCGCAGGCCCGGTCGGCGACGAACTTCATCGCCGAGAGGTTGCCGTTGAGCGCGAGGATCAGCGCCTTGCGCATGATCGCCTGCATGTGCTCCGGGCCAACGGCCTCGGTGATCGCTTGCTGCAGTTCGCGCGTGCCGCCGCCCTTGGGCCGGCCTGGTCCTCCGGCGTTGCCGCGGGAGAACCGGCCCTGACTGTCTCGCGTTGTCGCTGGCTTGGCCACTGAGCAGACCTCGATCGGGGTATCGCCCGCTTGGAGGTTTGCTTGGACGGAAGGGCGCTGGCGACGGGAGCTTAGGGCAGGCACCGTTTTCCCACAAGCCGCCCGGCTCGGAGACGGGCGTAACTGACACTGCGTAGGTCTGTTGCGCGAGAATCCAGCGGCGTGGCTGACCGCTACCCACCGTTTTTCACCGTTTAGAAACGGTGACGGCCCACCGAGACGGCGGGCGTTCCGGCCGGGTCGTGAGGGGCGCATTTCCTTTGGCATGCGCCATGACTCAAATACATTCGTTGACGGGTTTCGGCGCAACCGAGGAAGGGAAGCCCCGAGGAACACCCGCCCAGATACGGAGACTAGAGATGCCTGACGACAAGCCGATAGAAAAGAGACTCACTCCCCTTTGGGTGATTGCGGCGTTTGTTGGGCTGACTGAGACCGTTGTCGGAATCGCCGCTACTCAGTCTGAAGGCAACGTCCAACTGAGTCTCGTCATATTCGTGACCGCCTTCCCAGTGCTCGTTGCCGGTGGCTTCTTCACCTGCCTCTTCTTCCGCCCCTTCGTCTTCTACGCACCTAGTGAATACGCTGGAATCGACCCGCGGCAGTTCATCGACGCGCTAAAGGGCGGAGTCCTCAAAGCCGTTAGGGAAACCAGCGACGTAGAGGGACCCGTCGAGACAGTAGGGCGCCCGGACAATTTCCAGTTGCTCTTCAAGGCAGTTGGCCCAACATGGGCAAGGAGCACGAAGGCGATGCAAGTGCGGGGAGGGGGCTGCGTCGTGCAGGTCTCGACCAAGTTCCTGACTCCGAGAGGCGACTGGAACGTTGCCGAAGCCATAAGCTACGTTCCGAATGCGATCATCGAGGGGGAAGCCGATGGAGCGGGGCGTGTTCTCGTTGCCCGGGATTCACATCAAGACGATCCCTCCGAATGATCTTCGTCAGCTACTCATGGCGTGACGCCGTTCTCGCTAGAAGCCTTGAGGGCTTTCTTCGCCGTCACGGCTTTCCCACTTGGATCGACTACGTTTCGCTCGACCTGACCCAGGGCCTCGAGAAACAAGTGTTCTCAGCCATTCGAAACGCGACGCGTGTTCTCGTAGTCGACTCCGTGAACTCTCGGCTATCTACTTGGGTCCATCGGGAACGGACCTGGGCGATCCGTGCAGGCGTGCCCGAGACCGTGATACCTGCGAAGGCTAGTAATGCTTGGCAAGCAATTACGGACCAAGCAGTTCGGCCGCCCTCACTAGCGTGTCTATCGGGCTAGCCTAGATCGTGCTTGCGGCGAAGCCGTGGAGAAATGAGCAGGCATCGCCCAACAGCGCTGGGGCCTACCGCAAACTCTACGCGGGCTAAGCAGCTATCGACCTGCCGCACGCGCCGCTGCTTCGATCCACGCACCAAGATTCTGGTAGCCGTTGTCCGCCACGTAGTCGTAGGTGCTGTAGATGCTTGACAAGTACTGACGAACACCGCCAGGCGAATCATACCAGAGAGAATCGAAAGGGTTGGCGCCAGCGACGTCGACGAGCCGGTGATTGTTTCTGATGCCGTGGATGCGAATACCAACGAGCCCCATCCGGAGCGCGCAGCTGCGCCGGATCTCGTGCATGACCCACTCGCGCTCTGCAGTCTGCGCACCGATGAGGACGATGGTCACAGAAGCCCCTTTGAGCTGATCCTCAATCCAGCGCTCCACCGCTTCCTTGCCGTGGCGCTCTACCTGCTCCCATCGAGCTCCGTCACGGAAGCCTGAAGCCTTGAAACCCTGGGTCCGCCACGAATTGCGGACGACGCCAGCGCGCCACGCATCCCGTTCGTAGTGGAAACTGGGAAAGATGATGCGGGCCATCGATGCACTACCCCAAGAGCAACATCACGAGAAAGATGGAAGCGACGACCACCCCGTGGAAGATGAGCACCGTTCGTGACAAGAAGGCGGCAGGCCACGAGCAACGCGGACTAACGTGCGCAACGGTGCTCATCGAGAAGTCGATCTTGTCCTCCAACTGCATACGCACATGGTCGAAAAGCGCGCGGAAACGGCGTTCTTGTGAAAGGAAGTAGGCATCGAGGATCCAAAACGCGAGTGCAGGGAAGTAGGCGAGTGCTAGGAAAGGCGTGCGGTTCTCGACTTGCGTGGAGAGTCCGAAGAGCGCTGAGACGAGGACCACAGACCAGCCCTTGAGCAAGAATGAGTTCGTGGACAGCCGGCTCACGACCCCCTGGATCATCTGCAAGTGCTCTGTTTTCCTCTCAGCCATCGGGGGAAGTGTCGGTCCTTTTGCCGCAGCTTGTCAATGCCAAGAGGAGAGCCGCGGCCTCTCGTTGGAGCAACCGGCTTTCCGACGACGAGCCACGCGCGGTGAGAACTAGTTCTTCGAGGCGGCCCCATCATCAAGCGACCTGCACGCCCGATAGCGCAAGATGAGGTCTCAGCGGAACGTCAAGGTGCTCAACCCCTCATGCTTCGTTCTGCGGCCGAGACTTGCGCGCGGGATTCCGCTGACCTCCAAGCCCGCGCCGGGTGTAATGGGGCCGGAGAGCACCTCCGCCCAACCAAGGCCGGTTCGACATGCGCAACCCGATTCGGAAGGCATCCGTATTCATCAGCTACGCAAGAGAAGACGCCAAAGACGTGGACGTCCTCTACCAGGAGCTCAAAGCGAGCGGCTTCCACGCCTACCACGACACGCACGAGACGCTGATCGGAGAAGACTTCACGAACCGCATCCGCGCGGAGCTACGGGACTGCGATGCCGTAGTGCCCGTGGTGTCGCCGCGCTCGGTGTGCAGTGAATGGTGCCAAGCGGAGATCTACCACGCCAACGCCATCGGCAAGGCGATGACGCCCGTGCGCCTCGGAACCGAGCCCGTCGTCTGGCCGCGACCGCTCGACTCGATAATGCGAGAGCTCAACTACGAGACCGTGAACGAGCCGGACGAGCTGCGCCTGGCGGTGGTCAAAGTGCGGCAACGGTTATCGTTCGCGAAGGCTCGACGACGAAAACGGATCGCGGCGAGTATCGGGATCGTCGTCGCGTTGATCGCCCTCGCGACCTGGCTCGCGTCCGACGTGGTGGCACGCGTGAACATGTGGACGGTCGCGAACGACCGTGAGGCGACGAAGGATCGAATCCTTCGCTCAGAGACCATCGTCCGTCGCGACGTCATCAACCATCTGGCATCCGAGCACCGCGAGGACGAAGTGATGGTTTCCCGGCTTCTGTTGATCCGGGAGAACTCCGAGCACACACCGTTGCAGCGACTGAACGCAAGCATTGCGGCTGATGCTCTCCTTGGACCGCGCAATGCGTCGGGGCGCCAGTATCTGCAGGACCTTACTTGGGCAGCCTCGGACTTCTCCGGCGGGTCGCTCGTCGAAACAACATTCGCAAGCGGCAGGTTGCACGACGTGCGGTTCGACGATGTATCGTTCAGCGGCGTAGCTTGGGGCCCCGGCGAGAATCTCACAGTGTCCTCTTGTCGGTTCGAAGAGTGCCGCTTCTGGGGCGGACAGGTATCTGGCACGAAGATGCTCGCAGTCGACTTCGAGAACTCGATGTTCTACGGGACGTACTTCGGCGTCAGCGAATTCTCCCAGGTGCGCTTCCGCTCTGCCGAGAAGTCTAGCCCGCATGTTGTCGGCGCCGGCCGAGTCACCGCGCTCGACCGATGCGTGATTGAGCGCTTGGTCGTCGACGAACCGCCGCCGGACGCAGACCAACGGCTCGACTTTACGTCTCCCAACACCGAGGTCAGCTTCACTAACGTGGTGTTCGAGACCTGCGTTTTTCGAGGCGATATCCCACCGTCCTGGTTTCGCGGCTGCAGCTTCACGGAGTGTCAGCTGCCGCCAAGGATGAAACTGTCGGAGCTCGAAGCCGGCGAGAACCACGTCGTCGACTGCTCGTGGACCGGCGGCTAGCTAGTGTCCAACCCTTCCATCAGCGTTTCTGCGCACAACCAGATGGAATAGCATCTAGGAATGAGCGACCGCCCAAACAATGCGGGGATCAGGAAAGCACTCGATGCCTTGCGGGGGATTGTGGACGATCTGTCGGGAGTCGACGCCGTCGACACCGGCTTTCTTGTTGAGAAAGCGAAAGAACGAATCCACGACCTTCGCGTCGAGGCAGGGCTGAAGAGTTACATCCACGAGAAGCTCGACTCACTCGAAGCCCACTTCGACGGACTCGATGGCAAGGGAGGGTTTCAAGGTCACCCACGAGATAGAAACATCGTCTGGTGCCTGCAGGCACTCGGCGCTCTGGAGATGCACCACGGTTTCGGCCACCTTCTCGACAAGCAAGGGCACGACTTCTGACGGCGACCTTCAGCTACCGAAGAAGCCCGATTTCCTCCCGAATGTGACGTCGGCCCTGGACTGGATGTTGCAGCGACAGGGGCGGCGGAATGCGACTTGAACGCAGGTTCCGGACGATGGCCTCATGGCGGCATGCACCTCCAAGACGCCCTCGGGCACTTCCAAGTTCAACTCCAAGCCGACGGCCGATCAGAGCACACCCGGAAGCAGTATCAGCGACACGTAGCGAGCCTGATCGCCTGGCTCACGTCGACTGACCGACCAACCGACATCGAGGCCATGACGCCCGCGGTCGTCGCTGAATTCTTCGCCTCGGACACCGCACAGCTCAGCGCGCGCGGCGGAACGAAGAAGGCGACGTCGGCGAACGCGCAGCGCACCTCGCTGCGCTGCTTCTTCAAGTGGGCGCACGAGTCCGGCCTCGCACCGATGAACGCCGCACGGCTCCTGAAGCGAGCAAGGTGCTCTCCCCCACCGCCACGAGCCTTGCGCCAGGACGAGCAGGATCGCCTGCTCGCAGTCCTCGCCAACGCACCAGGCCCGCAGGCCGAGCGTGATGCGATGCTCATCCGACTTCTCCTTGCGAGTGGGATCCGAATCGGCAGCGCAATCGCGCTCGATGTCGGCGACATCGACTTCGCCCACGGCGAGGTCACGCTGCGCTCCGCGAAGGGTAATCGGCCAGCGACGGCGCTGCTGCCGAAGGCGGTCGCCCGGAAGATCCAGCGCTTCCTACGTGGACGTCAGGACGGTCCGGTGTTCTTGGCTGGCGACCGCCGCGTATCGATGCGTCACGCACAACGCCGGATCGCCGGGTGGCTTGCCGAGGCCCAGATCACTGGCAGGAGCGCCCATGCGTTCCGACACAGCTTTGCCGAGAGGATTCTGAGCCGCACGAGCGACTTGCGAGTCGTCCAGGCGGCATTGAACCACCGCTCGATCATGTCGACGACGGTCTACACGTCCGTTGATAGCAGAAGGTTGCGTGTCGCAGTCGGCCGATAGGTGCCTACCCGGAGCATCGCTCACGTCGACGCTACACTCACTTCGTCCGCGACTCGACAGCCGGCGGACGGCAGTCGCTCCCGAACGGAGCTGCTCACCAGTCGAAGACCAGTGGCCAAGCCCCCCGAACCCAGCGATGCCGTTACGCGAGCCATCGAGTTGGTCCGCGGCGGAGCGTTCACCGAGTCGGAGCTGACGCTGCTGCTCGCGCTCGTCGATGTGCGGTTGGAGAAGAACACCGCCGAAGCAAGCAAGGTCACCCTTGCTGGGAAGCTCGGCGAGGCCATCGCCAAACTGGCCACGACCGAAGCGAAGCACGCACCGAAGAAACGAGGACGCCCTAGGCTGCCGAAGAACCACGTCGCGCCGTTGGAAGAGAAGCACTTGCGGGCGCTCGATCGCCTGGTGGAAGCCGGAGATCGCGGGCTCAAGGCCGAGGACTTCAAGTTGCGCGGTCTCAACCCCGACGACCGGTCCCTATACCGCGTCCTAACCCGGCTTCGGGAGAGGCACCTCGTCGACCTCGTCGGGAAGCACTGGTTCTGGACTCCGACCGGCGAGCGACGGAAGAAGTGACAAAGAAGGGTCGGGCATTTGCTGTCCGATTCACACGGCATCGTCTGCCACATGACGACGCCACAGGAAGTCGCATCGCGTAACACCAGAGAATGGTGGATCGGCGAGACGATCATCCGCATCCCCCGTATCGCCCGCTTCGTGGCTCCGCGCCCCGACGGTCAACCAGTCACTCCCGCGACGTGCTGGCGATGGACTCTTCGAGGCGTTGACGGGCTGCGCATTCGCCGGTTCCGCAGCGCAGGATCCTGGGCGACCACGGTCGAGGAGGTGCGCCGCTGGCTCGCCGCGTTGACCTCGAAGCACGAGAAGGGGGCCCAGTGAAGGACCGCGACATTGCCCACCTCGTTGCACTCCACTACGCCAAGATCGGCTGGGCCGTTACCCCATCCCATCACCGAATCGACCCTGACAAGCAGGGGGTCGCGTGCGGCAAGCACCCTACGGTCGCCTGGAAAGAAGAGGAGGTGCAGGCCGGCCGAATCGTGGGCCCCACGACCGACCCGGACGAAGTTCGCGACTACTGGCTCGGGCCAGACTCTGACCCGCGCGGAGCGGATGTCTGCATTCACACCAAGCCGAGCCGACTGCTCACGGTCGACTGCGACCGCAGCTGGAAGTTCGTCGTCGTCGAGGAATCAGACGGGAGTCGCATCAGCAAGCGCGTGTTCCGGGACGGCCTGGCGAGCTTCAGCGGTTTCATGGGTGGCAGCTTCGGCACCGACCTACTCTCAACCAGCAAGAGGGGCGTCCACTTCCACTACGCGGTCGAGTCAGAGCTCGCGGCGAAGATCGGCAACCGCAACGGCTGGCTTCTTGGTGTCGACGTTCGCGGAGCAGGCCCGAAAAGCGGCGGCGTCACGATTGAGACGAACGGCGTCTGCCCTCACCGAGAGTGGGTTCGCGGAGCACCACGAATCGAGATCAGCGACGATCATCCAGAGGGCGAGATCGTCGGCTTGGAACCATATCCGGAGATTCGCTTCGACACGGACGGGACGTGCGTCGACGGCTTGCCCAAGCTCGTCGGCGGCCGCGTCGAAGGGATCCGCCCGCCGCCAGACACCCTGCTGCAAGCGCTTCTCGAGTCACGAGCCACGCAACCGACCTCAAGCGGACTTCGGAAGCGTCACCGTCAAGCGAAGGCGGCGCGCACGCGCAACAACGCAGCAGGGTCCGAGCACGGCGCCAAGGTCGACGCGCGGGCATCGGCAAGTCGGCGCCCGTATCAGTTCAAGGCGCGTTGCACTTGCGGCGATTGCGCGAACTTCGCCGAGGCCGCAGAACTCCTCGCCTGGGTCCCACCGGAGGTGAGCTACGAAGCGTGGCGAAACGTCCTGTGGGGAGTTTCGGATCTGCTCTACGGCTCGAAGTGCGGCGAACACCTGGTCGCGGAGTGGAGCAACATGTCGATCGTTCCTGAAAGGCGAGACCCCGACCAAGCCCGCTGTATCTACCGCTCCGACGATCGTCACCTCGCGGAGCTACTCTCGTGAGCAACGACCGGAGCTACATCGGGCGCGCGTTCCTGAGCGGCATGGCAAAACTGTGCGGCGCACCGCGGCTGGTGGTGCCTGTAGGCCACCTTCGAGTCATCGCCGAACAGCATGACACGACGTTGGTCGCCGAGTGCGGGGTGAACACGTCGGAAGTGCTCCGGCGAGAACTCAACGTCTTCGACGACCTGACCGAGGCGGCTTCGCGTGGTCAGAACGATGACGCTCAGTCCAAGCAGTCCAGCGACAGTCACCCGGTCGGGTTTCCATGCTTGGGCACGACATGCGCACCACTCGCTCCCGGGACGCTTGACCAGCTCGTTCCGCCAACTCCAGCCCTGCTGCACTACCCGACCCGCCGCGGTCAGGCTGTAGCCGACCCATGCGATGGCGACACGCTCGTTCCGATGAACGAGGTCGGAATGCTGGTCGGGCAAGGGGCCGCGGGGAAGTCGATGTTCTTCCTGCAGCTTGCCGTAGCAGTTGCCGCCAACATGCCCTTTCTGGGCAGGTTCCCGGTCGGCGAGGCCGCTGCGGGTCGGCCAGTGTTCCTGGTCTTCGGCGAGGATCGACGAGAGCAGATCATCCGTCGCTTGCAGCTGATCTCCCGAAAGCTGCTCGCGCACGTGTCGTCAGCCGAACGTCGCAACATCGAGGCGAAGCTCTTCATCGCCTCTGTGGCAGGCATCGGCCAAGACCGGCTCCTCATCAACACCTTGAACGGCAGCCCAATGACGAGCTCTAGCTTTGGAGAGTGGGCCACCGGCGTTCTGAACGTCCAGCCGGCACTTGTTGTTGCCGACCCTCTGTCCCGACTGCTCTCGGGCAATATCGACCTGTCGAGCGAGGTCGGGACCGCATGGGTCGCAATGCTCGAATCGCTCGTACAGCAAGCAAATGAGCCGATCTCGGTTTGGTTTGCGCACCATTCGAACAAGCTCAGCCGGCGGTCGAACGTCACACGTGAAGACGACGAGCCCGATGCGCGCGGCACGTCAGGACTCTTCGACGCCGTCCGGGTCGAGGGCTATCTCGCGGCGCTCCCCAATGCCCAGGTAGCGTTCCGAATCCGCAAGAACAACCACGGGCCGCGCATGGAGTTCAAGGACCGGGTCATCCTTGCTCGGGAGGAGCATGGCATCCTCCGGGCCCTCACGACCGAGGAGCAAGATGATCTGACGGTCGCAAGAGAGAAGGAAAAGGCCAGGGCGCGCGACGAAGCGGACGTCGACACGACGCGCCGGATTGCCGTGGCGCTCGCGCTGAACCCCAAGACGACGAACAAGGACACACTCCGCGGGATCGTGGGTCGCGGCAAGGCCACGTTCGACCGGGCGTTCTCGACCCTACTGGCAGCGCAAGCTGGTCGATCCCCCCTCGTGACCCAGGCCAAGCGGGGGTCACCCTTCGTCATCGGGGCCGCCGAAATGGCAAAGGCCTACCCGGACCTGATCGACACCGAGCAGAACGCCGTCATCGTCGGCCGCTGGTGTGGCGAAGACTGGCCCCAGGCGATCCGAGACCCGGATGCCGCGATTCCTCTCAGTCCGGACCCAACCGACGACCAGACTCAGACGGGTCCGTCCGCCGAGTCCGGTCGTTCGACTGAGGAGCCCCCCAACGGGGACAACGATGCTGCGTCCGGAGGGCTCGATCCAACGAGCAGACTCTCCCCCCTAAAGGGGGACACCCAGTCCGGTCGGTTGGGGCGCCAAGGAGGCGCCCCCAAAAACGCCCTGACTCTGACGGACGCGATCGGACCGGACTCGAAGTCGGTTCAGAGTCCGGTCGCAGTCCGGTCGGTTCGACCACCCGAAAGGAGCGTCGCATGAGCTCTCCGTCACCCACCATCCGTGTCAGGACCTGGGTTCGTGCCTCGGACGCCGATGTCCGCGGGGGGCTACTCGGCTACCTGTCGCTCTACTACGGCAACCTCGTCGTAGACGGCGTCACATTGCGGCGGAAATCGGACGGCGCCCTTGGACTGTCCTGGCCAAAGCGCATCTCGAGATCCGGCGAACGCCACAGCGTCGTACGCCCGGCTGACGACAGCACTCGCCGCGGAATCGATCGCGAGGTCCTCGGCCAACTGCTCCCCGAACTCGAAACGGAGGGCCATCGATGACTCACGACCCCGACCTCGCCCCACCGGCCCGCGAGAGCGACATCCATGCGCCGCCGACGGCATCAACCCACAAACCTGCACCTTTCGACCGATGCGAGTTGGAGGAGAAGAGGTTCTGGTCTGTCCCCGAAACGGCCTTCATGGTCGGCGTCTCGAAGCGCAGTGTGTGGCGGTTGATGGCTGATCCCGATTCCGGCTTTCCCGAGCCACGCCGCCTGCGCGGCCGCACGCTGCTCGTCGCCTCGGAAGTGCTCGCGTTCGTCGAGGGTGCCGCGTGAAGAAAAGCCCGGAGAACGCCTGGCGGGGCAACCCGTACAAGCGACCTGGGAGCCCCTACTGGCACTTTGTCTACACCGACGAAGCAGGGGTCGTGCGGCGTCGCTCGGCCAAGACGAAGGACCTGCGCGTCGCCCGTGACGCCCTGGCACGAAAGGTCCGCGACGTAGAGAAGGCCAAGTTCGGCGAGGTCGACCGCTACGCCGAGTTCCGCACAATGCCGATCGGCAAGCTGGTCGACGACTACAAGGCGAACCTGGAGTCCGAGGACCGCAACCCGCGCTACGTGCGCGAGTCGATTCGACAGATCCGGGCGTTCGCATCGTTCGCAAAGGTCGCAACGATTCCGTCGATCGCGCTGCCGGACGTCGAGCGCTTCCTCGCGCGCATTCGCACCAAGCGCAGCGTCAAGACGCGCGACCACCACGCCGGGGCACTCCGCGCTTTCGGCCGGTGGCTTGAACGCACGGGACGCTGGGACCGCGACCCGTTCCATCAACTACGCGTGCGCACTCCGAAACGCGACAAGCACCGCGTCTACCGGCGCGTTGGCTTCCGCTTCGAGGAAGCCGAGCAACTCGTCGAAGCGGCCTGGGCGCGGTTCGAGGAAGAGCGCGTGCTCGGCGGAACGCCAACCCACGATGGCGGTGAGGCTGTCCGCGACCGGCAAGTGCTCTACTGGTTCACGCTGACGACGGGCTTCCGCGCCAACGAGTGCGCGTCGATCTACTGGGAGGACCTGACGCTGACTGGCAACAAGCCATGCGTGCGCCTGGCCGGCCAGTTCACGAAGAACGGCGACGACGCTCTCGTGCCCTTGCAGGACTTCGTCGCCCAAGCCCTGCGCAACATGCGGACTCGCCGGAGCAAGCTACAGATGGAGCGCCTCGCTGGCCCCGTGCGCGAAACGGACCCGGTGTTCCGAGTGCCGTCCAAGATCGCCGAAATCGTGCGCAAGGACGCGGCCCACGCCGGCTTGACGCCGCAGCGCAGCGCGACGACTCGGCGTGTCGACTTCCACGGCCTGCGCAAGAGCTGCGCGCGGATCCTTATCGAGCTCAACGTCCACCCGAAGATCATCCAGCAGGTCCTGCGGCACTCGGACATCCGGCTCACGATGGACCTCTACGGCGAGCTCGGCGAGGACGACCTGTTCCGAGAGGTGCCGGGGACGTTCCCGGTGCCGAGAATGTTCAACGAGACCGAGACGCCTGGGAGATCGCTGTTCGCCTAAGAAGACAAGTTCGGCTGCGCGTGGGAACGAGCTGAACATCTCCCACCCCGACGCAGCCGAGACCGTCCCCGTGAACGACGTCGCCCACCGAGTCCTCCGAGTGAAGTAAGCGGCGGCGACTGTGGCACCAACTAGCCTAGCTTTGACGTAGGCGGCGGCGGCCGCACCATGTCGCCCGACCGGAGTGCCTTGACGACCCGCTCCAGTTGCGTGTCGAAGATGCTCTCGTCGTCCTGCCAACCCCGGAACTTGGCAGCGTGGCGCTCGCGAAGGTCGCTCGTGAACTTGAAGGTGCAGTGACGGCTGAAGAGGTAGCCGTCGAGGTCGATGGGCATGATGCAGAGAATCCGCTTGCCATGGCGATCCTCGAGCTCCTTCTCTTTCTGAAATGCACGCTCTACTTCGCGCCGGACCCAGTGGCTCTTGAGTGACTGTCTAGAACAAACCAGCAGTACCTTGTCCCAGAGACGCACACCCTCGTTGATGCGCTCGAGTACGTCATCGCCGGGATCAACCTCGTGCTTGTCAAGCCAGCAGCGCACGCCCGTGACCTGCAGCGCATCGTGCAGCTTGACGGCGAAGCGGTCGTCCTCGCCCTTGGCGCTGTAGCTGATGAAGGCGGAGTAGAAGTCCAGTGCGTTAGAGGACATCGATCGAGCAAAGTCGATCTCGGCGTTGGAGAGGCCGACGCCGCGGAGGAACTCGATGGGCCAGGGACGCCGGGTGGCCCGGAGCAGACAATCGGAGGTGATCTTGGAACGCGCACCATGGAACACATCAAGCACGGCCGCGGCTGTCAGATCTGAGCCGATGATGGTATTCCGCATCTGCGGGCGAGCCACGACGGCCCCTTCCCAGTTGCAGTTCGTCAGTACCGCCCACCCCAGCTCCGCCCGAGAGAGATTTGCACTCGCGAGGTTCGCCCTCCCGAGATATGCGAATTCAAGGGAGGCATCGGACAAGTTCGCTTCGCACAGATTGGATTTCTTTAGGTTTGCCCGCTTGAGGGTCGCGTTCGAAAGATCAGAGCTCGCCAGGTTCACGCCTGTGAGGTCGGCGTCGACAAGCGAAGCGCTGGACAGGTCCGCGTGGCTAATCTCCGCGTCCCGAAGGTTCGCGCCCCTGATGTCGGCGCCCCGAAGACGAGCGCCGCAGAGAGATGACCCAGAGAGGAACGCCGCGGTCAAATCAGCGTCACTGAGATCAGCCCGATCGAGTGTGGCATTCCTGAGGTCTGCTCCAGCCAGATCGGCCCGCACGAGGTTCGCCTCGGCGAGGTTCGAACCACTCAGATCGGCACGCGCTAGTTTCGCACCGGCAAGGTCTTTGACGCCTACTAGTTCAAGCTGCCCACCCGGGTGTCTCTTGCGCCACTGCCGAATCGCTTCAGCCCCCTCTCTGACGACTTCCAGATGCTCGGGATTCCATCGCGACCCCTTCTTCTTGATCATGCCTTCATCCTACGCGAACGCAGTCGTTACTTCGTGCTCACACTTACGGTCAACTCGCTGCACAGCCAAGACTCGCATGGCTTGGCGGTCCGGTTCAACGCGAAGACGACCGCCACGGCGGCCAGTGCCTTGATCATGCCGTCGAGTTCACTGCCAAGCGTTGTGAGGGAGCCACACCGCTCAGGCAAGGGAATCGAGTTGCGCAAACTTCCACACGTGATCATGCTGGAGGGAGGAGAATGACCAGGAGAGCCTCCCTCATGCTGAAGAAGACGACGATCGCCCTTCTCGCTGCATTCGCATGCACCGCCTGCACAGCCACTCGGACGGCGCATCAGCTCGCGCAGGCCTACACTCCACCCGCAGTGCCTTCCGTTGCAAACTCACGGACGTTCGAGAACGTGTCGTTCGACAAGGCGTGGGAAGCGATCATTCAGTTCTTCGCGGAGCAGCAGATCTCGATCGAGACTCTTGAGAAGGACTCGGGCATCGTCGTCGCAAAGAAGATGCTGACAAGCGGCTCGGACGGTGATGGGATCGTCAAGCTCGGCAACGTCACGAGCACTCGCTACATCCTGAAGCAATGGCTCGAACCGGTTCGTTTCGAGGGCTCGGCGAACGCCGCAGTTGTCCGCGCCACAGGGAGAGTCACGAAAGAGGAACGGCAACCGGATCCGATCGTCACTAGCGAGCCGGCAGCGTGTCGATCTGCCGTGAGCTTCAACGTCTTCGTCGCGCGCTTCGCGGAGGAGAAGCTAAAGGTCACGATTAACGTGAACGTGTCGACAGCCGACAGCTTGAAGCTGTGGAACGGCTGGGTCTGGCACGACTTCCTCGAGGGCGCACCGATCCAAAGCACCGATCGCCTGATCTCACTTCTTCAAGCGCACGTGCAACCAACACCCACGAATCCCGAGCCCGTCACGACGGGGCAGCTCGAAGGCGTATTCCTGGACCATCTGCAGAAGGCACTTGCACCAGAGGACCAAAGCAAGGAGCAGTAGCAGCTTGTTCTCAGGACTTGCAGAGGGCGGCAAGATGCGCTCGGGTGACAAGCCGTGCGTGCGCCTGGCCGGCCAGTTCACGAAGAACGGCGACGACGCTCTCGTGCCCTTGCAGGACTTCGTCGCCCAAGCCCTGCGCAACATGCGGACTCGCCGGAGCAAGCTACAGATGGAGCGCCTCGCTGGCCCGGTGCGCGAGACGGACCCCGTCTTCCGGGTGCCCTCGAAGATCGCCGAGATCGTGCGCAAGGACGCGGCCTACGCCGGCCTGACGCCGCAGCGCAGTGCTACGACCCGACGCGTTGACTTCCACGCGCTACGCAAGAGCTGCGCCCGGATCCTCATCGAGCTCAACGTCCACCCGAAGATCATACAGCAGGTCCTACGGCACTCGGACATCCGGCTGACGATGGACCTCTACGGCGAACTTGGAGAGGACGACCTGTTCCGGGAGGTGCCGGGGACGTTTCCGGTGCCGAAAATGTTCTCAGGCGCGTAATCGGAGAGGGCAGATCCCCACAACCACCTTTCGGGGCGACGGATTCTTGACTGAATTGGTCGTGCGCGGGATCTTGCAGAAGAATGAGGGTCGTCCGGGATGATGCCGACTACTGCA
Organism: Planctomycetota bacterium; assembly: GCA_965228735.1. Lineage (GTDB taxonomy): Bacteria > Planctomycetota > UBA1135 > UBA1135 > UBA2386 > JAGQRA01. Next base: position 4,748,828 of record OZ245838.1, on the reverse strand, counting down.
ACCGGATCTTCGAAAGGGCCGAGAGTCAGCGTCGTAGCTGGCCTAAGGGGACCGAGTGGCTCCGATCAGTGCTTCGCTTCCTCGGCCGCATCGCTCTCAAGATCGAAGGCGGCTGGGTCTGGTTTTGGCTTCTATCCGTCGTGAGGATCGGGCTCGCCACTGCGGCGGTTCTCAGTTGGTTCTCGGTCACCAAGGTTCATGCCGCCTGGCTGCTTGGCGCACTAACGTTCGCCGAACTGATACCGGTGGCCGCCAAGGCCGCCCGACGTGATGAGTTGCTGGATGAAGCGCTCACGCGCGCGCAGCGGTTTCTCGAGGGGATCTTCTACTTGCTGAACGACAACAGCGACTTCCGGGTCACTCTTCTGATGACCTATAAGGACCCCAAGAACGGCAAGACGTATCTTCGCCCGCTGCTTCGAAACGCGCCGGGATCGGACGTTGCGCAGTCGCGCTGGTTGGAGATCGACACGAACAAGGGAAGTTACGACGGCGTCGCCGGCATGGCGTGGCGTGACTCAACCAACATGGCGAAATCAGCACCACGAAGCGCGGATGGGAGCGTAGACTCGAGTTCGAGGGAATACCGCGATGCCATGGGCGTCTTAAGTAGCAGCATGGAGTCGCGCCCAGCCAGCTACGTCCTCGCCGGGACTCTGCGGCACGAATCCGAGCACCACAGCGGCAAGATCGGAGTAGTTTGTGTCGATGCCCGCGTAGCTGCGAATGTCCTTGGCAGTAGTGAGCGGCTAGAGGATCTCGAGAAAACGACCCGACCAAGCAACAACGAAGTGGAACTCAAAGCTCGCCTGCAGCAGATGGAGGCAAGCGTGTTCATCGCTATTGACTACTTCGCACGCCGTGTTCTTCGCAAGCTAGTGGAGGCATGCCGATGACCGATTCTGCATCAGTCACGATCTCGCCAGGCCAACGGCTTAGAAAGCTGGGTCCCCATCGCGTCGGAAACGATCGCTACTACGCGATGGCACGAGACATGCCGTCTGCAGCCACCTTGCAGTACGACACTGCCTCGCCTGATTCAGTGATCTTTCGGTTCGAGTACAACTCGATGCCCACGGGTGAGGCCGAGACAGCTGGCCCACTGAACATGGTGCCGTTGGGCGAAGTCGCTCCCAACTTGAGCGCGACGATTGAGACGCGCGAAGCGGACAGACGATGCTGGTCGATTCAATTCTCTGGCTGGAGCGCCGATCGATGGCTGTCGTTGGAGGAGAGCGGTGTCCGCGAACTCTTCGATCGAATCCTCAACCAGATTCCAACGAAGACTCACCTTCTTCGTGCTGTGTTGATCTCAAGCATGGCGACAACCGAACTGGCCCGTGAGATAGCCCCAGGCATGCTAGGTGCGCTCGGGGCCGCTCTCCGTTCACGATAGTGCCAAGCTACTCGCGACCGAGTGAGGCCGCGAGCGCTGCCCACCAGGACAGCAACACTGATGGCGCAGGATCTCTGCGCAGCCCAGAAGCCGCCCACACGGGGCAACGTCGGCCCGCACACGCCCCCGAGCACCAGCACCCGGCGAAACGCGCTCCGCTGCAGGACACACCCTGCAGCGCCGACGCCACCCCGTGCCAGATCGTGCCACGTCGTGCCAGGCTGTGAACAAGACCGTTGCACACTCTGTTGCACACTGCCCCTCGCCCAGACCCCGAACCCCCTCGAATCGGCCGTCAACGGCCACATTCGAGGAGTGCGAGTGATAGGCCCTGCAGGACTCGAAGACGGAGCGCGGGGTTGTGCCAGGGTGTGACAGGCAGTGCCAGATCGTGCCTATCTGCGCCACGTGTCGGGCGATGTGGCGATCAGGGCGTCGCGCGGTTGTGCCACATTGTGCCAAATCGTGTCAGGGTGTGAACGAGGGCACTGCACATTCTGTTGCACACTGTGTTGCACACTCACGCGGAAGCGCGGTCCGCACGGCCGAAAACTGAGCCGAATGGTCACACTGACTGGCTGACTGCGAACACCACGAAAGGATCACTTCAATTGGAGCCCACCGTCTCGTGCACGTACAAACCACACGAACCCCCCCTTTGCCGACCACTCCAAGCCCTCTCCACCGTTCCCACCATCGCCCAGTAGGGTTCGCGCGATCCTGGCAGCAACTTGGACCAGGCAGTTCCCCAGTTTGAACGCCACAGCGCCATCGTCATCTGCTCCAGGATGCGCCCCCAACGACGCACGCAATCCGCCCCCCGAACGGGTTTTTGAATACAATACGAGAACCCCACCGTCTCTGGTTGCGACCAATTGCAGCCGCCCACCTACTGCCATCGAGCGCGGCAACAAGTCCGTTCCTCGGTTGCCTCGTTGACCCCGCTCCAGGATCACCCGACCGCCATCAGCTTGGCCCGCCTCGATGGCAACATCGCCAAGACGAATCGCCACTCGCGATTCCCGGTCGGGACCAACCTCTAGCGCGAGCGAATCACGGCTCGAAATCGCGGCGCCCCCCGCCGCTTCAAGCCGAATCGCCGCTGACCCAGCCATCCGCGACGCTGCGGCTTCTACTCTCGCCCGCCCGAGTCCGGATGTGAGAGCGACACGAGCCCCACCTGGACCATTGATGCGAAACTCAACGGACCCATCTCCGAAGGCGTGAAAGGCATGTCCACGCCCGACCGACCCGCCTGACTGAGCAACACAAGCCACGACAACTAAGAGAACCAACCAGGGAAAGTAGCTCCCAAGACGACTCATCATCGGCCAGCCTCTCGGCGCGACTTAACTGCGGGCCATGTGTCGAATACTTCGCCGGAGGCCTTCAAGCCAATCTGGTGAACTGGAACCAGCTTGTCGTTAAAGAATGTGATGCCCGCGCCTTCGTCACCCCGCGATTGCATCACAATCGCAGGGCCATGAGCTTGGTCGCCAATGATAACAGAATCGATACCATCGACCCGATTCTCAAGTCTAACACCCGCTCCACCCTTTGCTCCCAGGGCCACTTCGGCAGACCCGTCTGAGCTGCAAGCCACGCGAACGCTCCTCTCTCCCCGCAACGCCATTTCGAAGACACCGTTGCCATCTGAAGACCGAAGCGTGGACCTCGCCTCACGGGATTCGACAGTAAGGCGGGCCCCGTCGGTGGCATTGCTCGAGAGCTCGAACGCGCTCCCATCCTTGGAAGCCCCCGTGAGAGACACTCCTCCCCCTGGGTCATATGTCAGTGCAATCGCGTCGCCGGAGTTCGACCTAAGTCTAACAGCGCTACCCCGATCTGTGCACGTGAACTCTACGCTGCCCTCATCCCCCGGACTACCAGCACAAACTCGGGCACCAGCTGAATCCGCACTAAGGACAACTACGACGTCTCCTGACTCAGAAAGCACTTCAACGCCAAAAGCTCCTGCGCCCGACTCTAGCGCCCCGACACGACAACGAACCCTCCCGTCGGAGTCCCGGTAGACCTCCGACTCACTACCTTGCTGCCACGGGACGAAACCAAGACCAAACCCCAATGAGGTGGCCGCTGCCAGGGAAACCATGCGCATATTGTAATCCTCGGAACTTCTCTATCGGAACGCAAACGAAAACTCATCTCATACTGAACCCTACCCAAATGTATTGCTCGGCAGATCCCGGACGGAAGGAGCCGATGTCTGAACCAACTTCGACCTCAAGGTTGAAACTCCCGCGGTTTAGAGGGTCGAAACTCCCGCCGCCTAGAGTCACTGAGAGTTCCAGTTCGGCGCCGCTTAGCGCTCCACTGCCTCCGAGCATCCCACCAGCGGCTGCGCCGAGACCTGCGCCCAGGGCAGCCCACGAACCGCCCTCGAGCCAACTCGCATCGGCTTCGCCATACCCGAAAGCAGCCCTCCCCCCCATGATGACCCCCGCGCCAAGTCCCATCTCAAAACCGCTGAGGTAATCGTCGCCGGGAACTAGGTCTCCATACAATGAACCTCTCAACCTCCAAGAGTCTCCGCGATAGTCACTAAGCCATTTCGCGAGCGTTCCACTAATGATCTTTGACCCCCAGGGGTCGTAGGGATCGTCATCATACCCGCCGATATCACTGCCAAAGGGGGGACACCTATAGTCACTGCCAGCCTCCTCCAGAGCACGGCGCAAGTTTCTGCTGAAGTCCGTCTGGATCCGCCCCAGGTCAGGCCAACGCACATCTCCGTAGTCGCGGTCGCCGATTGGCTTCAAGAGACTGTCCTTCGCTTCCCGTTTTGCGGCATCAGATAGTGAGTCTCGCAGTGGATCGAGGAGCAAGGATCGAAAGTCCGGTTGCGCACCGGGATCCGCCTGCAATCCCATCCTATCGTTATGTGTCAACGGCCGGCTACCCGCGTACACATAACCATTACCTAATCCGTGAGCATCCCACCAAATACCGGAAGGGTCGACGGACATGAATCGGCCCGTACTCGTGGAGTAGAATCTGTTTCGCCTGTAACCGAGACCTGTCTCGCCATCGATCCGCATCATCTTCCATCCGAAGACGTTGCCGACTGTAGCATCTGATCCGGACCTCGGCACTCCCGCTCCCGAGAAGTGCCACACCGCGCCGTAAGGCCCATACTCCTGGATTTCGACGACGCTCCCCGAGTCATCGAGCAGCCGCGAAGGACAGTGCGCACCACCCTCCGCGACAAAGTACTCCGCAAACCCCGAACCCGACTGCCGGATTCGATACGCAACCAGTTCGTCGAGCTGCTCGCCCCATGCGAACTGGCGCTCGGGCACGACCTGCGTGCTCTGCAGGTTTGACGTCAGCTCCTCGGCTTCATGCCAGCCATCCCAGGCATAGAAGAAGTACTGACCCGGCTCCCCATCCGGTGAAGGCATCAGCAGCCGCGCAACCCGGCGGTTGGAGGGATCGTACTGGTAGACCGCGACCAAATGGAGCGTCGCGGACTCGGCTCCGCCAAGGCTGGAGGTCGACGTCGTTGACGAGCCCCCGCTCGTGCGCCATGCGCCCTGCGACGGAATCGACTCCTTCAGATACTCACGGAACAGCGGCTCACGGCTCCGCCACAGAATTCCGCCGGCACCGCCAGGCACACCGCTCAGCATCCGCTCGCGAGCATCCGCCAGGACCTGCTGGTTCTGAATCACGAATGGACCCGACGCCACTTCCAGTCGCCGCAACGACGACATGGTGGTCAGGGACGTCGAGCCTCCGGACATTGCCGACGAACTCTCCGTCGTGTCATCGCTGACCAGGAGGTAGACCTCCGACAGACGATTCAGCGCGTCGTAGACGTAGTAGAGGTTTCCGTCGAACGTGGTGTTGCCACGCTCGTCGTAGGTGAACGTGACGCCACCGACCGCGTTGTAGCGGTTGTCTGGGTTCGAAACCGTCGGCGGGTCCGCGTCCACGGCGTAGGTCGTGGTCGTCGTGGTCCCGGGCGAGCTCAGGTAGTCGTCGACCTGCGAACGGTTGTTCGCGGCGTCCAACCCGTAGGTCAGGCGACGAACGAACGTCCCAGTCCCAGGATTGGCAAGCTCCGTGCTGTCAGCTCCGAGCCACGCATCCACGAGACGGTGGTGCTCGTCGTATTCAAAGCGGTCGCCATCGCTGCCATCCTGCTTCTGGTAGACCTCGCTGATCAGGTTGCTTGCGACATCGTAGCTGAAGGCGACGTCCGCGTCGTTCGCCCCTGTGCTAAACGATTGCTCGATCTCGTCCATGCGACCGTAGTCGTCGTAACTGTAGGTCGTGTCGAAGTTGTCGTTCGTCCCGGCGTCCCAGTGCGTCGTGCGCTGGCGGATCCGCCAGCCGTGGTGCACGTAGGCAGCGAGCGACCTCACTGTGGTGCCGCCGTCCGAGCTCCACTGCAACGTAGCGAGTCGCCCGACGGAGTCTGGAGCGGTGTAGAGCTCGAGGTCATCCGTGCCGCTGCCGAGGTTATTGCGGTAGGCGACGCCCGTCCGGAACCAGTCGCCGCCCGAGAACGTGCTCTCGATGTCGACCCAGTTGCTCGGGCCCCAGGGCGGCGCCTCGTAGCGGAACGATTCGCGGTGTGTGCGCCCGAGAGCGTCGCGCTCGTAGTCTTGCTCCAGATACTGGCCGGCGACGCCGTTCAGGCCGAAGCGCGAGTAGCTATGGACGACCTGCCCAAGCGCGTCGCGCCCCAGGATGTCCCGGCCGTAGAAGGCCGACACGTAATCCGAATCGCCGGCAGTCACCGTGCGAACGATCAGACGCCCCATCCCGTCGCGGTCGAGCTGCAGGTGCGCGTCGTCGCCCTGGTGAACACCGACCACGCGCGACGCGCCGTCATACTCGAAGAACTGCGAGAACGGCTGCGACGGACTCGCCGCAGTTGGCTCGGTGGACGCCCCGGGATTCATCACCACAGTGACGCGACCAGCAAAGTCCCGGATGATGCGAGTCACGCGGCCGCGGCCATCGGTGCGCACGACCTCGGAGCTGTCCGAGCCGCCCGTCCAGTCAAGATAGCGCACCTCGTTCCAAATCGGCGCGGCGACCGTCGCGGGGAGGGAATGCTCGCGAATGCGGCCCATGGCGTCGGGGAGGTACTTATGGACCTTGCCCGCGGGGTCAGTGTAGCTCTCCGTGAAGCCTGTAGAGTAATACTCGAACTCATGGTCGAGCGAGTTGCCAGTCGGACCATCTCGCAGGGTCAACACGCGCCCGAGCGCGTCGCGCTCGTAGACCTTCTGCCGCGTAACGTGGCCGGCGCCGCCCGACTTCAGGTCGTCCCAGTCGTTGTGTTCCGTGCGGTCGACGAGGTCCGTCCCGGCCGCGTAGAAGAACTCCACGAAGTCGCGATTCGCTCCCGAACCGCCGCGGTAGATACGCTTTAGCCGGCCAAGATCGTCGAACGTCCGCTCCACGGCTCGGCCGCCCGGCCCCGTGGTGAGCGTCGGCTGGCCGCCACCCGTCCACTGCGTGGTGAACGTCTGCGTTGCTCCACCGGGGTCGACAATCGTCCGGATGTAAGGGCGACCGATCTCGTCATAGGTCGTCGAGCGGGTTGCACGCAGCGCATGCGGCGACGCTCCATCACGAACTCGCTCTTCGACCAGGCGGCCCATGACGTCCCAGTCGAACTCGCGCTTCGCGAACGCGGGCACGGCCATCCCCGTGATTGGGGCCGTGACTTCGGGCTCGAGCACCTCCTCGACGAAGCCGGCCGCATTGCGAGTCAGGAGCGTCGCAAGGTCTTCACTGCCCGTGCTCCGATACTCCTTGACGACCTCCAGGTCATCGTTCACGAAGAACTTGCCCACCAACATACTAACGGAGCTTGCGCCGTCACGCCGATCGGTCCGGTAGAGCGCACCATAACCGTCATATTCGTGAGCCGTCACCGACCCGTTCGCGTGCGCAACCTGAAGCAGCCAACCGTCGGCGCTCCAGGTGTAGTCCACCCGCGCGAACCTCGCGTCGGGGTCATCGGCGACCGGATCCTGTGTATCCGCATCACGATCCAACGCGCGCCGATCGAGGAACGCCACGCGCAGCCGGTTGCCTTCGTAGTGCCACTCGTTGCGGAGCCAGTCGCGCGCGGCGTCGGTCCGAGGCGACGGCCCGAAGTCGTTCGGGGCGAGGCCGGCGTGCGTGCGGTTCTTCGTCTGGTGCACGACGAGATTACCGAAGCTGTCGTAGAAGAAACGCTCCTCGTGCGGTTGGCCGTTGACGGTATATGTCTTGGTCTTCAGCTGCCCGGCGGCGTCGTAGGTGTAGTTCTCCACGAGCTGCAGCGTCGAGCCAACGCGACGGCGCATCTCCAAGAGCTCGCCGAGCAGACTGAAGGCTGTGGTCGCAGTAACCGTCTCCGTCGCGCCCTGCCGTTGGATGGTCGTCAGTCGACCGCGGGCATCATAGGTGAATGCAGTCGTAACACCGTCCGCATCTGTCTCCTCGGACACCTGGCCAACGAGTCCCTCCTGCTGATTCGTTTGATCAAGCGGGGGAGAGCTGGTGTTGAACTTGGTCTCACGCTCGATCACGACAGTGCCCGTGGTGCCACCGATCGTCGTCGGCGGCGAGCTCACAGTCATCTCTGACGCCTTGACGCCCCAGCTCGCATCCACGCGTGCCGTGTCGACGTAGGCATACGTGGTGATCTTGTTGTCGGCGCTCTCGACGCTGCTCAGTCGATACTGGCCGTAGAAGTCGCCCGAAGTGGAGGGGACCCACGTGAACTTCGTGACTGCGAAACCGACTCCGTCACTAGGATCCGGGACTCGACTCTCCTCGAGCAGGCCGGTCACTAAGTCATAGTCGTATTCCCAACGTCGGCCGCTCGGCTGGTCTTCGATGGTCGATGGTTTGCCGCTGCACTGACTACAACCCGAGTAGGTGAACGTCCGCGTCATATTCGCCGGCGCATCGAATCCACCACTGTCCGGGTCCGAGGCGCGCGGTAGCTTGCTGCTTGGGGGCGTGGTCTTGATCGTCAGCACACGGTTGTAGTCGTCGAGCGTCCAATCCACCTCAACGCCATCGTGGTCGGTTCGTATCACCCGCTGAACCCGGTTGTTGCTGTCGACATCAACCTCGTAGACAAAGTCGTACTGGCGCCCTGTGAGAGCCTGCGTTTCCTTGAGCACCCGCATGCGCGCACCGACCGTGACGTAGGTGTACGACACGATCTCCTGCGGCGTAGTCGTGCTGGAGGTCGGCAACACGCCATCGGCCGTAAAGCGGCTGATCTTCGTGATATAGCTTTCACCCGAAAGGTGCTCGAACTCGACGACCGGGTATCGAGCATCGTCTGTTGCAACGTCGTAGAGGGTGCCGTCTAGCAGCTGAGTGGCGCTAAGGCTGTCGAGCGATTCTGCCGACGGTCGGTAGATTCGATACAACGGATCCCCGTCGTAAGGGCGGGTGTTGCCAACGAGGTTGCCCTGCGCGTCGGTGCGCTTCTTGAACAAGCGATACTCTGTTCGGCCGAGGTCCTGGTCGCCGTTCAGCCGGTCGACGTAGCGCACTTCGATGCCAGCGTAATACACCGACGACCAGCCTTCGACGTCTTGCGTGTTGGGGTCGTCGATCCAGCTAGGCGAGTAATCCCATACCTGGTCGACACCGTCCGGGAAGAAGACACGCGACACGCGGCCGTCGGGGCCGTTGTACTCCCACACGGTGCGGTTGTCGTACGGGTCGATACGCTCGGTCGGTCGAAAGCGACGGTCGCCGTTGCCGAATGTGTGAACATGTTCGAACTTCTCGACCGTTCCATCCACATACCGCCGCTCAAACGAGGTCGGCGCCACGCCTGCGTCATGCGGGAAATGATAGAATACGCCTTCGGCCGCTTTGTATCCGATGGTCGTGTGCGGCGAGCTCGCGGGGTTCGAGGTTCCCGGCGCATGAACCATGAGGCTCCAAGTCGGCGTAGGCGCGCCACCCTCGGCTTCCCCAACGGGCGCCTCGATACAGGCTCCGCAACCACCGGGGCACTCATCCCCACCTCCAGGGCACGGATCGACCACGTCCAAATGGACCGGCCCATCAGGGAGGATTCGCGGAAAGTAGAGTTCGTACTGCGGTTCGGATCCCGCGAATATGGTCCGGCCTTCTCGGCCATCATTGATCTCCGGATCGCCATTCACGTCGACTGTGGAGCCACCGCTCGGCGGGCAGGGATCGTCCGCGCCGGTCTCGTCGGGGGCCTCTTGCGAGGCGGACGTGCCTTGGTCCCATCGATTGCCCTGACCCATGTAGAAGCCTTGAGCGGGGGCGCTGATCGCCAACAGGATGCACCCAAGCGTGAAGAGCGCGGCGCGTCGGGCCCAGCCTGAGAGCGGGGCAGATTCCCGGCGACTGGCAGACCCGTTGCTTGAGCAGGAATCGACGCGAGCCGACGGCGAGCGAACTGCGATCAGGTTCGTGGTCATCAACTAGGTAAAGGGCCGAGACGCCCTTCACCCGCACAAGTCAGGAAAACTGCCCGACAACTGCTCCACGCACCGCCGGACCGTGAGCCTCGACTTCTCCACGCATCTCACTGACGTCCGCTGGATCTGGGCGAGCTCGGAGTTCGCGGTAACCCCCTGCCTCATCAGATCGAAGGTGTGTCGCTCGCCCTCCGCGAGGATCGCTCGTGCCGACTCGATCCACTCCCGAGCTTCGGCCAACTGCTCAGCTGTTGGCCCCATGCCCAGACAGCGCTCGACGCGGTGATCCGTGACGGCCCGAACGCGGAGTGCCCGGTCCGCCGCCAGCACGCGCCGCGATAAGACCTTGCGCGACCATCTGGTCACGTCACTGGCGCACGGCTCGTCACCGAAACGGCCCCAGGCCGCCGCAACGGTCTCGGCGACTTCGTTCTCCACGTCGACCCTAGGATCAGACGTTCGCCGTAGTTGTGCCGCCAGCAGTCGACGGTGAAGCCGATTCCACGACTCACCGACATCAGATCTCGGGGGGCACGTGCCAGGGGCACGCACGTTTGCGCCTCGATTCATCCTTGGGGGGCCTGCTCCTTCGAAGGGGTTCACGAGCCACTACGTCAGCTCCATAAGCGCGTTTCACAGTCACTCGTCGAGAACCACTTCTCGTGCGGCCGAAGTGGCGTTCCATCCCCGACATAAACGGTCACAGAAAAACCCACCGCCTCCGCGCCTCCTCGCGACCGCGTTAGCGGAATCGCAGGCACCTACTCTCCGGATTTCGGTCACCGATTTCCGAACAGAACTGTCGCGCCGCCACAAGCCCGCGCGAAGAATCCAACTACGATGGCGACACGAAAGAAGACGGCCGCGAAGAAGCAGACCTCTCAACGCAAGACGGCGGCAAAAAACCCGAACTCGAAGTCGGATCAGATCCGCGCGCTGCTGAAAACCGGAGTGGCGCCGGTCGACATCGCGAAGAAGGTCGGCTGCTCGCTGCCGCTGGTCTACCAAGTGCGCGGCGCCGGCAAGCGCAAGAAGGCAGCGAAGGGATCGAAGGCACGACGCTCGAAGGTCACGTCACCGACCTCTACGGCAAACGTGCTTGTTGCAGTGCAGCAGGTCGAACGCGACCGGGAACGGATGCGCAAGACACTGGAACGCGTGCATGCGATCGTGGCGGACGCGCTCGCCTGAGCCTCGGCGCTCCGACGCGCGGCGGGGGCTTGCGCGCCGAGAAGGCCTGCCCTAGCTGAAGGGCACACACGTGCCGGGGTTGTCCTCTCGAGGGACGTAAAACTCGACTCTCCTTCTTCCCCTTTTTTCCCTAGTTCCCCTCGGCACACTTAACTGCCCCCGCAGCCCTGCCAGCGCATCCCCCTCCCACAGCACTGGATGCTGGGAGCAACGATGCAACACACGAAGCAACCTGTGGGCTACAGAGTCCGCCTCAGCCTGATCGACGGGCTTCTCTACGGACTCGGATTCTGGGCTGCCGCGGCAATCGTGGGCTCGGGGTGGATCTCAGCTCAGCGGCTCGTCGGCACGTAGGCGACCTCTTCCTGGCGAGGGGGTTCCCCCAGCGACCCCGGTCGGTGTAGCCTCTCCGACCGTGGGAGGTGCCCGCGTTCGTCGCGGAGTCGTCACAACCTAGGAGAGTCATGAGCGTCGCACGCCATTCGCTGCGGGCCGGTGGGCCCGTTTCTGCGCAATTCGACCCTACGACGTCGCACTCCTCGATGAAGTCTGCCATCGTGACGAAGTCGTAGTCGGCGACATCGTTCCGCGGAGCCAACCGTGACGCTGTTCTCGACGAGCTGATGACGAAGCCGCCGCGTTGACGCGGCGGTCGTGCGGGGGTTATGATAGCGATGGCGGGCATTCTCCCGCTGTTACGATAGGAGAGTTGCAGTGGCTTCCGAACACGTCGGAGATCTGCCGCCAGTTACGGCGGACGACGTTCAAGAAAAGCTCGAAGGTGATCCCTCTCATGTCGGCTACGTCGTCGCGGCAGAAGAGTCGAGCACGGCGTGGCAAGCGGCGCAGGTGCTGATCGGGACGGGCGGTGGCGTGCCGCGGCTGTGGATCTACCGCGCGAACGACGTGTCCAAGCTGGACCGTTGGGTCAGCGGAGCTGCCGTCGGTGTCGCTTTCGGGCTGGGCGGGACGCCGACCCGCCTCGTCGAGCTCTCGGAAGCCGAGAGCCCCAGAGCCATGCGCCGCATCTTCGCGGAACTCCTGCAGAACGAGGCACCATGACACGCTTCGCATCGGGGCTCGGCGCGATGGGCGTCCTGCCGATCGTGGTTCTGGGGACCTCGTGTTCCAACGTGCGCGACAAGACCATCCTGCGGCCGGTGGAAGGGGTCTCGTATTCAGTCAAGGAGGTCGCTCACGATGGCTCGCACTGGCTGAAGACAGTCAACAATGGCAAGAACGTCATCGACGCGAACTCGGATGTCATCGTGTCGTTCAAGGTGGAGGAGGTGACAGCGGCCGATGCGACGCCCGAGTGGCAGGCCATCAACGCCTATCTGCAAAGCTGGGCGGACCAGGAGAAGCAGCGGCAAGCCGTCGATCTCGCCGAGGTTGACCTCACGGACCCGGTCGCGTTGAAAGCGATCGAGAAGCGCATGGCAGCGACCGTGAGCAACGCCGTCCAGCTCGACGATCAGCTGGAAGCACTGATAAAGGCGCTAGGAATCGCGGGCGTTGACATCGACAAGATCGACTTCAATACCTACCCGGGCTTCGTGCCTGGCGACGATCCGCAACAGGCCAGAGCTCGCTTCCTGCGCCAACAGCTCGAGCGCTTGACGGCGGAGGCCGCTGCGCGCGCCGAGAAGACGGAGAAGGTCCGCGTGACGGTGCAGGCGGGTGTGAGCCCGGGGAGGGGCGATGCCCGCGCGCTTCACGTGAAGAACTACGACACGCTGCCTGCCGGCGAGCGTAAGCCGATAGATCGCTACGGGCTCAAGATGACCGCCGCGGAGGAGAAGCAGCTCCGCATGGAGATCGACCAGGCGACGAAGGCCAAGGACTCGATCAAGGAGATCGTCGAGAACCGCGATCGCATCGAGACTTTTCTTCGCGGTGAGTTCGAGCAGCTGAAGGTCCGGCTGAAGGAAGCCGCAGAGAAGATCAAGACCGAGATAAAGACCGGCATTGAGACCAAGCTCGTTGTCGGGTCCGACTCGTGGAAGTCCGTGGCGATGACGCTGATCGCCAGGCTAGAAGAGCTCGAACAGCTCAAAGAGCTCGAGGGCAAGGAAGAGGTCAAGCGTGCCATAGCCGAGCTCAAGAAGGCGCTCGACGGCACCGTCACGAGCATCGATACGCTGGCAGCCCAGGTCGGGGCCGTCGAGTTGTTGATCAAACAGCTCGAGAAGGCGGATGGCGCCGATCTCGTTGGCGTCGTGACCGCGCTGTCGGGCGCGACCGCCAAGATCCGAACCGCCGTTGTGGACGTCGTCGATAGTTGGCAGGCCAATCTGGCGGCGCTGAAGACGGCGAAGGAGAAGCTCAGCGCGGCCATCAGTGATGGCCTGACGGAGGAGCTGAAAGAGCGTCTCGAGACGCTGCTAGCGGGCATCGTGAGCCCTGACGATCTCGCCGAGTTCCGCAAGGAGCTCAACGCGCAGCTCCCTGCGACTGCGGGGTTCGTCGCGACCTTTCTGGAGCGAGTAAAAGACTCCAAGAACCGCAAGTCCGTCGAACAGATCCTCGAAGACAACAAGGCCACCACGATCCCACGGCCACTCAGCGACCTGCCAGTTGGCATCATCGACCTGACGACCGCCAGTCTCGTGCTCGGTGACGAGATCACGACGCGCGTGCGGTTCCTCGAGACGGAAGAGAACGTGCCGATCGATCGCGCCCGCACCCTGCACGAAGAGAACTTCAAGTCCACGACGAAGCTCACGGGCTTCCATCGCACGATCAGCGGCGAGCTGATCTTCGCGCGCGCTGAGACCGGCACCGCGGATGCCAAGAGCTGGAAGCCGAACGTCGCGGCCGTCGCGAACTGGCAGTACTACTTGCGCGATCCGACGCCTGCCGGCGAGTTCTGGAACGGGCTCGGTCTCGGTGTAGGCGGCCACGTTGCCGGGCTCGATCAAGGCGACGACAGCGTCGAGCTCGGGCTCGGGTTCAACGTCTCGATGTTCAACGGCTTCGTGACGGCCGGCTACGGCTGGAACCTCAGCGTCGACCGCAACCGCGAGTACTACTTCGTCGGACTCGACCTCATCAAGACGTTCAACGAGCTCGCGAGCCGGGCCAACTGAGGCGAGCGCGTGGTACTCGGAAACTCGATCGCGTTGGGCCAGTGAGAGTTACATCGGTCACCCAGATGCCGATGATCCGGCCAGATGGCCGCTGACCTCCCCCTAAAGCTGCTTCTGATCACGTTCGCAGGCTTCGTCAACCGTGAATCAATCGCGACTGATCGCTTACCTGCTTGAAGAGAACCGCGCCTTCCGAGAGCTGCAGCCAACATCTTCCGAACAGATCGGGGCGATCACGAGGGCGACGATGAGTGGGACCACGAAGAGTCTGGACCAGAGGGGCATTCGGATCCAACTGGCGACGACCATGTCTCGATCGTGTTGACCGCCAACGGCAATCTCAGCGTGTCCTACGTCCAATAACGCAACAACAACTCAGCCCAGCCGATGCACCCCGAAGAAACAATCAGTGCTGCTGAGCAGCTCAAGCTTCTTTTCGCGACTCGGTCCTCGGCAAGCCAGCACTTCTGGAACGTCTTCCGGGTCTTCGCAACCCTTCACTCTGGGCTAGTCGCGTTCGCGGCCTTGATGGCGGCGCTCTTGAGCGGCGGCAAGGAAAGCAGACTCTTCGATGCACTTCCTGCGAGCATCGTTCTCGCTGTTGGATGTGCTGGGACGCTCCTCGCCTTCGCCTGGGCCACGTCTGCAGCACGGCTCCTCTACCACCTTAGAAACAAGGAGGAGCTGATCCGCAGACTGGAGCTCTCCGTCGTTCCCGAAGGGAGGCGGATGCTGACGGCGCGGCCGGACACCGAAGACTACTTTCGACCACGCCGGAGCTTCCTACGAGACGGGCTGTCCACGAAGAACTGGGGTCGATTGACGCCCTGGCTGTTTCTAGTGCTATGGGTCGGGGTTGCCGGCCACGGAATCCTCAGGCTCTTCTGAATGCCCAAGTTGCCATCGAAACTCGCCATCCGCCTTCGCTCTTGGCTCAACTGGTCGCACCTGCTGGCGCTTCGTCTGTCTAGCCCGTTGTCGATCGCAACACTCTTCGCACTCGCACTGCTAGCTGACGGCTTAGCCTTGTTCGGCAAGAGCCTTCCGCTCAGGACTCAACTTGCTGTTGCGTCCTCGATAGCATTCGCCGCATACGCGGCATTGGTGACAATCGCTGCGCCAGCTACCGTTAAGGCGACTCGCGCGCTCAAGGAGTCCGCCAACCAAGGGGGGACGAGCGAACTCTGGAACCTCTGGAAGAAGGATCTCCGAGCTCACAAAGATGTCATCGGTGAGCGCGATCTTAGGAACACTCTCGCACATCTCCGCAAGCTCTGCGGCCTGGGACAACTCCCCGACAAGGCGAACTACAGCCAGCTGCTGACCAGCTTGGACGATCTCACAGATCTCAAGATGGAGGACTTCGCGGTCCACGCGAGAGAGACCTTAGAACATGTTCGCAAGCCCGTGCAGCTTGCGTGCGCAGGCATTCTCGCCCTGGCAGGCCTGTCAATGATTGTCGCATTGACGCTCTGCACGATCAGCATCTTCTCCGCACCGTAGAACTTACGAGGCTGTCCATGTCATCGAATAGCCCCCAACACCCCACGCAACCCGAGTGGCTTCGATTCCGAGGCAAAGCTCAAATCGACGCAACATCTACCGTGCTCTTCCCACGGGACCATCCCCGTGTGGCAATTGAGATGCGATCATCAGACGTGCAGTTTGAGAGTGCGCGGCTCGTGTACGTTAGGCGAGGAGCCCGTGCGCTGGGGATCCGCATCCCTAAAGGACTCAGTCTCGGCACACCTCGCCAGGCCAGCCAACACTGCGCAGACGGTCGAAGTCGATGTCTGGGCGGCGTAGAGTACTGCTGCACCGACGAAGCCGTGGGAACATGCAATGGAGTGTGGGACGCCTGCTCCTAGCCACGAGACCGGGACTGCGACGTCGCATTTCCTGTAGCATGCGACGATGGAGCAATGGGAAATCGAAGGCTGGGACCCAGCCGCCAATCGCGCTCTCGGCTACCTTGAATACCGCCGAAGCAGTGCATGGCAACGCGTTAGACGCGCAGTGATGCACAGGGCAGACGGACGGTGCGAAGGTGTCGAATGTTCAAGAGTGCAGGAGGATCAAGACCTCCTGCCCTTCGACGTACACCACGTCAACTACGACCACATTTTCGACGAGCTGAGACACCTCGAGGACGTACGGTGGCTCTGCCGGAACTGCCATCGCAAAGAACCGAACCACGAAGGGCTGCGAAGCCCTCCCGTCCGCTCTCGGACGGATGACCCGGGGGACACGCTGTCTGTCGAAGACTATGCTGATCTTGAATCAGATCCGTTCGAGGGTTCTGCATTCGATCCCGATGACCGCGGCGAGGACGAGGCCAGTCCCGAATGACGACATGCTCGGGGAAATGCGGCGCGGATCGGCCGTGAAGGTTCCACCTCACCGTTAGTCAACGGTGTTTCAGCGGGTCAAGCTGGCGTAGCGGACCCGGCATTGACTGATCCGCGAAGGGCAATACTCCCTGGATCGAAGGTCAGAACGGCGTGCTTGGATCGATCGGCTCCAAGATCACCCTGAACTGGCCTTGCAGTATCCGCGCGCGTCGATACGTGGGTCGAATGCCATTTGCCTGGCAGTGCGCCGCAACCTTCTGACACGTCCAGGTGGTCGCCCGTGCGCCAAACACGATCTCGACCACATCGTCAGGATGGAAACGTAAGCGGCGCACCGCCATACCGTTGGCATCCTTATGTTCATCGTCTAAGTCGCCCCACGTCAGCGCCCTAACGACTCGCACCTCTCGCTCGTCGGACCATTGGACGAACTTACGCCCAAACATGTAAGGTATCGCCTCACTCCGAGAGAGCCTGCCCCCCGGCCTCACAGGCATCGGAAGAGGACCGTCACAGTAGACGACTCGCAGCGTCGTTTGAAAGTTGGGATCTTCTTGCTCGGCGAACATGGCCGCGTCGGTCCGAAACCCGATACAGAATCCCCGGGCGTCCGCCGCGTAGTGCGCCCATAGCCTCGGGCTCAGACCGTCCTCCGAGAGCGAGAGCACTCCGATGTCAGCGTCGACCTGTGCGCGGAATTCCGGCAAATTCAGCTCAGCAGCTAGAATCGCAGCAGCCTCCTTCGCTGTCCCAGGGAATCGAGGGTCAGTGAACGGCTGCACGGCAACGGTGCCCTCGTATGGGTCGTTTAGCGCAGACGGCTGAGTGAATCGGACGCGCATATCCCCCAAGACGCTGAAGGCGTGCCGGCTTGCCGGCAGATACTTGTAGAGTACTCTCGGTATCGGCTCACCGGCAAAGGGCTGTGATAGCATCCACCGTTCTCGTATTGCAACTTTGATCGAATGACCGCTGTCCGATAGCGGGCCAGAGTTCTAGAATCGCACTGGCCGCCCCCTTTTCCAAGCACCCCATCCAAGCGGCCCCACGTATCCGCATGAGGTGCAATCTTGGACACGCCCGCTTCCCCGCCGATCGAAACCGTAGCGATCGATCGGCTCTTCTGCTCACCCACGAACCCGCGTCGCAACGACGCGGCCATTCCGCACGTCGCTGCGAGCTTGCGTCGGTTCGGCTGGCAACAGCCCGTCGTCGCACGACGGTCGGGTGAAGTCGTCGCTGGCAACACACGCCTGAAGGCCGCACAGAGCCTCGGCATGACCGAGGTGCCTGTCTGGTGGTTCGAGGGCACTGACCTCGACGCGACGGCTTTCCAGATCGCGGACAACCGAACGCACGAGTTCGCGCAGTGGGACGAATCCGAGCTAGCCTCGCTGCTCGAGCAGCTCCGACAAGAAGACTCGCTCGACGGCGTCGGCTACTCCGAGGACGACCTGGACGCGCTCGTCGCCGAACTCCGTGAGCAGGAAGAGGTCGACAACGAGCTGAGTGACGAAGGCCCCGAGGAGCCCCCTGTCGAGGCCGTGGCTCAGCTCGGCGACCTTTGGTTGCTCGGCGAGCACCGTCTCTTGTGCGGCGACTCCACGAACATGAACGACGTCCTCCGCGTCATGGACGGAGAGAAGGCTGCGCTTGTCGCGACCGACCCGCCCTACCTCGTCGACTACACCGGTGAGCGCCCGAACGACTCCGGCAAAGACTGGACGGACCGCTACGACGAGGTGTCGATCGAAGACCCCGACGCGTTCTTCCGCGCGGTGTTCAAGAACGTCCTAGAGGTGCTCGGGCACAAGGCCGCGATCTACTGCTGGCACGCGCACAAGCGGAGCGGCGACCTGCAGCGCATCTGGCGTGAGCTCGGCATCCTCGATCACCAGCAGATCATCTGGGTGAAGCCGAGCGCGGTGTTCGGTCGCGTCTACTGGCACTTCCGCCATGAGCCGTGCGTCATGGGATGGCGCAAGGGCGACCAACCCCAACACGATGGCGTCCACGAGCACGACTCCGTTTGGGAGATCGACTTCGACGGCAAGGCGCGCTCTGCCGATGCAGAGCACCCTACCGCGAAGCCCGTCGAGCTGTTCCTCCGACCGATCAAGAAGCACACGTCACCCGGCGACGTCATCTTTGAGCCCTTCAGCGGCAGCGGATCGCAACTCATCGCCGCCGAGCAATCGGGACGCCGGTGCCGGGCAATCGAGATCAGTCCGCCGTTCGTGGACGTTGCGATTCGTCGCTGGGAGAAGGCAACGGGCGAAGACGCGGTGCTGCAAGGGGACGGCCGAACGTTCACGGACGTAGCCATCGAGCGAGAGCCCGCACGAAACGAGTCGGAGAACTGATCGTGACCGGTTCGGGGAACAACACAGGACGCGACGAGCGCGGTCGCTTCACCGCCGGCAACCCCGGCGGCCCGGGCGGCGCACGGCGTCGGACACTCGATCTGCGTCGAGCGGCGGAAGAGGCGATCTCGCAGGAGCACATCGAGGCAATCATGCGGCGGGCGACCCGCATGGCACTCGAAGGTGACCTCGGGGCCGCGCGCCTGGTTCTAGATCGCTTGTGCGGCAAAGCGACCCCACCACCCGACGAAGCTCGGCCAATCGCAATCGATCTCCCTCGGCTGCGCGATGCTAACGACTGCAACGTCGCGCTGGAACGGATCATCGACGCGGTCTGCAACGGCCGAATGGAACAAACGGAGGCAGACACGCTCGTCAAGGCGATCCAGATCCGGCTTCGTGCCATCGAGACCGGCGAGATGGAGGAGCGCCTTCTGCAACTCGAACGAGCGCTCGAACAGGCCGACACGAGGAGTAACTAGAATGCGCGCACTACGACGCAGGCTGGAACGGGCCAGTGATCGCATTCAGCACTACCCGATTTCGCGCACCGCGACGCGTGAAGCGTTCGACGTGTTCAAGGCAACCGGCGAACTCCCGACAGCACCTCGGCTCGCGCACTCCGTGACCGTCTATGCCCAGCACAGCCCAGCGATGCGAGAGCTTCTCGATCGGGACGCGGGCTGGGGAGAACTCACCGCCCTCGCAGTCGACCAGCGAGATCGAACGCTCGATCCAGTGCTGTGCGCACTCTACCGTGAGGCCGTTGTCGCGATCGAGCCAGTGTCCCTGCTGGCAAGAGTGGCACTGAATATGTTGGTGAGGCTCGGTATCGACGTGACGTCGCCGGACTCCGTCGATCTCTCAGACCAGTTTCACATGCCTGAGTTCGGTCCAGTCGGAGCCGCGATCTTAGAGTTCCCGCACCGAATGCTTGAACAAGAGGGCGAAGAGGGTGCAGAGCTCGTCAGACGCCTCGATGCGTCGCGCGCGACGATCCCGGAGAACGACCGGAAGTGGAGCCGAGATCTCCGGAGAGCGCTCGAACGGTTCCACGTGGACGGCGAGGAGCCGGAAGACGAGCGGCTGCGGGAAGCAGTGCTCGTGCTCCGAAGCATCGACAGCGTGCTGCAACGGCGCGCTGTTAGCGACCGCCCGAACACAGACAGAGCAAAGAGCGAGACTAGAGGGCCGCGTTCAGCTCCTCGAGCGCTTCCAGGAACGACCGGAATTGAACTCTAGAGCGCTCGCCACCTAGGTACGCATGTGGCGACTTCGGCGTTCGAGGTCGACGAGTTCTCCGCTCGACCATTCGAAGGAACGGGTGGTTCCGCACTCCCTCCAATTTCATGAACAACCCGCTAGGCAGGTGCGGTGCGAAAGTCGCTGTCGTTTGCCGAAGTCGCTCCTGCGCGAACCGGAACTCCGCATCGAGCAAGACCCCCGCCTCACCGAGTTGGCCGAAAAGGCGGACTTCATGCCCCTGCGCGGTTTTCGCGAAGTCTGTAGCCACCGGCCCTTTCATCCACTTCACCAGTATGGCACGCGAACTCACACGAGCAGGCAAGTCTTCTGCTGCCGCAGGAGGTGGAAGGGAGACCGCCATCCGAACAGCGCTGATCGAACGCGGATCGCCCTCACCGCCCGGGAATAGCACGACAAGGGGTTCGAGCAGTTGGCACACATCGCGCTCGATCGCCATTGAGGCCAGACTGCGAAGCGTGCGAGCGTTGACGTCGTCGACGACGGCCTTGCCAACCGTAATCGCAGCGATCCCGAAGAGAGCGAAAATCACAGAGACGCCCGCCTTATTCAATCGACCGTCAGGCCCTCTGTTCTTGCTTGACCAAACCCCAAGCAAACCGACCAGCAGCGACAGAAACGGTAGTAGAATAGAGACGAGCATGAGGTCTTGCGGAGAAGGACTGACCCTAGGCTGGCAGAAGCCTGCACACAACGGGGCGGCAGTGGCCGATCAATGGCCAAAACGACCCGGAGATCATCCGCTTTTAGGATTTTTGAAACTCGACTCTCCTTCTTCCCGCACTCGCAACCTCTGTTCGCTCCTAGCGCACGCGCCATTCGCTATCGCAGGTCGGCAGTGTTAGGCCCGGGTCTAAACAAGGTTCGCCCATCTCGAAACTCGCCAAAAAATAGGCTCATCAGACAAGGAAGTTGTTCAGAGCGACCCCTACCCTCCACGACCCTTTCCAAGAAGGCAACTCCCATGATCCAAGTTGACCCCAGCATCATCAGCCCCGGCGGCTCCGCTCAAATCAGCCATGACGGCACGACCGCCATCACGATCACCATCAAGAACGACAACGGCGATTCCGAGACGATCACTGTTCCTCCGGGAGACAGTGTGGCGTGGGACCCCCCCACTGGGTGGACCGAGGCGCGCTTCACCTCGCCAGGCCATGACGAGGTGTTCCGCTTGATCCAAGACGGGGCAGCCGCCTCGGCCTAGCCACCTTCGAGAGCCTCGTGGAGAGCAGTGATCACACTTCGGGAGTAGGCCGGGAAGACTCCGCCACGCAGCTCGAGCGACTGGGCAGCACCAACCCCTGCGACGATCGCCTCGAGCGCTTCAGCTAGCTCTTGTCCGCGGAGAGGTCGCTCGCTGGCAGCTTGCCTCAATGCCTCAAAGTCTCCCAAGTAAGGCACGGACGGCACCGAAGCACTCGACAAGGCCAGTCTCACGTCATCGAGAAACGCCTTCGGTAGCTGGCCGTGAGCCCGCATGTCCCTCACCAATCCAGCGAGCTCACGCCGCACCTTGCCGATGCCTGCCAGCAGGTTCTCATCCGAGTAGGCTCCAGGCGATCGCAGCACAGCGATCGCTTGGCCGTAGCGAATGTCGTCAGTGTCCTCCCCATCCCAGATCCAAACAACAGCCCCGACGAGAAGCAGCAACGACGCAGCCCCCGCCGCCCTAACGAAACCGGGGTAGCGGCGCCACCAAGTGAGCTCACGTCGCGCCAACTCTATCGACGCACGCACGCGCGCCGAATCGAGCGACTCGGACCGGAGCGCCGACAGGAGCAGGCGCTTCTCCGCCGCCGTGTAGTCGTCGTCGCCGCGGCGATTAGATGTCATTGGCTCCCTCCGAGCCACCTGCGCAGCTTCTTGCGAATTCTGTACTTTAACGAATCGACGGACGCTGACGTCGTCTCCAACAGCGCCGCGAGCTCTGCGCTCGATGCTGTGAAGTTCGCAGCCATGTCTGCCATCAGAATCCCTCGCTCTAGAGACGAGAGCCCGGCCATGATGTCTTCGAGCGACGGACCGCCGCCAGCTCTCTCCATCGCCCCTTGCGACGCGAACGTCGCGTCGACAACCGTTGGATCCAGAAGTTGTTCCGCCGGCTTGTTCTTCCACGCACGCATCAGCTCCCGCCGACACGTGACATAGAAGTAAGCCCGGATCCCCTTGCTGGGATCCAGCCGATTCGACACATCCCGCTTCCACATGATCAGTGCTCCGTCGAGGAGCGCACTCTCCAAGTCGTGCTCGTCGTTGACGAACTGGAACGACTGCCGCAACGCGGCCTTGACAAACGGTCCATGCTCGCGCAGCAACGCGTCCAAGCCGGACACGTCCCCTCGCTGCAGCCGTAGGACTATTTCTTCGTCGTTCAGTGCCAACTCGCCCCGCTGGGCCAAGCACACTCCAAGTAGGGGAGGCTCTGAACAGATCGGCCCCTTTTTCTCGCACGCATTCGAAGCTCGTCGAGCCGAAGCCCCGCTGTTTCAACGCTTCAACCGGCAAGATGCCGCGAAAGACCTCAGCGGAACTCGTTCAGACTAGGACCTATCGCTAGCAGAGCACTCGTTCACCATCACTGCGTGCGACGCGAACAGCTCGCGGCAGCCCCTAATGCTCGGGCAATACTCAGCCCGACCTACTCGGGATGGCTGCAGACTAACACAGCTTCTCTCCACTGGGAGCGTCCTCAAGTAACCGGAGCAGCCCCGCACGCGATTCCCGTATCTAACCCCATGAAGAAGGCCACGACGTGGATGGAAAGCCATCCGGTTCTTGTCGGTTTACTCGGCACCGCGCTCGGCTTCCTAGGCACCTGGTTCTACCAGTTCGTGACCGAGAAGGCCGAAGCCCAGGCATCCGAGGAATGGGAGAGCAAGTTCAACACTTGGCGCGAAATGCAAGAGAACGAGCAGGCCCTTTGGCGCAAGAGGCAACAAGATGAGCACGACACATGGCGGCAAAGACGCGAGGAACGAATAGACAGCGACGCTTCGCACCTCAGCCAAAGAGCTGCCGACGCGCTATTGATCGTCGGCGAGGCGAGAGCATCCGCTCAAACAACCAAGGCTCAGACCGAAGCCGCCCAAGCGGACCTCAAGGAACTCAGCGACTGGTCAGGAAAGATCCGCAAGAACCCGAATGAACTAGCGGAGAACATCAAAGATCTTCTTCTCGAAGACGGTCCGTGGAAGAACGGCTTAGCGAACACTATCGCGACCATCGCGCCCCCCATCGGAACGATCATCGCGTGGCCAACTGACAGAGCGCCCGATGGCCGGGCTTGGGAAGACAGCAACTGGCGCAAATGCAACGGCGCACTCATGGATCCCAACCACTATTGTAGATTACTCAGTGTGCTCGGCGGAGATGCAACTCCCTACGGAAAGGAGGGAGGCAAGTTCAAGCTTCCGGACTTCCGCGGCTGCTTCCTTCGCGGAACTGGGGAGGTCTCGGTGCCCCAGGAACTGTACCCGGAGAACCAGCACCGGCCACAACAAAGGCGACGAGCGCAACCGATCGGGACTCTAAGAGGAGATCGCTATTCGTTTAAGAAGATCGGAGAGGCACCGCGCGGGACCGAGCTGAACATATTCCACCCCGACGAAACCGAGACCGTGCCCGTGAACTACGCGGTCCACTGGATCATTCGCGTCCGCTAACGCCCCTACGACAGCTTCGGCGTAGGCGGCGGCGGCCGCACCCCATCGTCCGACCGAAGCGCCTTCACGACGCGCTCAAGCTGCGTGTCGAAGATGCCCTTGTCGTCCTGCCAACCCTCGAACTTGGCGGCGCGGCGCTCGCGAAGGTCGCTCGTGAACTTGAACTTGCAGTGGCGGCTGAACAGGTAGCCGTCGAGGTCGATGGGGATGATGCAGAGGATCCGTTTGCCGTGGCGATCCTAGAGGTTCCTTCGGCCGCCACCGCAGAAGTAGCCGTTGCATATTCCCAGCACCGCCCCATTGGCTCCGTCTATAGCATCACATACACTCAGTCCAAAGGAGAGGCCCCAACCCCGATCGAAGTGGGGGAACATCCATGCCGAATCCCATCGTCATCGTCCACGGCTGGAGCGACAGCAGCAAGTCGTTCCGGCGGCTCGCCGAGTTTCTGGGCAGCCAGCTGCGCACGCAGGTGACGACCATCGACCTTGCGGACTGGGTGTCCCTCGACGACGAGATCACCTATCGCGACCTCCGAACCGCCATGCAGCGGGTGTGGACTTCACACCCGGGCATCGCAGGCAAGAAGAACGTCGACGTGATCTCCCATAGCACCGGCGCGCTAGTCGTCCGCGACTGGATGTCTCACTTCTACAAGCCAAGCGAGGTCCCGATCCGCCGGCACCTGATGCTCGCCCCGGCCAACTTTGGCTCTCAGCTAGCGCACAAGGGCCGGTCTTGGTACGGGCGGGCGTTCAAGGGTTGGCGCACGGGATTCGAGACCGGCACCCACCTGCTCAAGGGGCTCGAACTCGCCTCGGCCTACGTCTGGGACCTCGCCGAACGCGATCTCCTAGGGTCAACGCGCTACTACGGCACGGACCTCGTGCAGGCGGCAGTGTTCGTAGGCAACACGGGCTACGGCGGCGCGGCAGCGATCACCGACGAGGTTGGCGGCGACGGGACCGTGCGGGTCTCCACGGCCAACCTGCGCGCGTCGCGGCTCGACGTCGACTTTTCGGTCGACGGCGAGATCGTGCCGAAGTTCCGCAACCCGCCACCGAAGTGCGCACTCGCGTTCGGTATCAGCGATGGCGATAACCACTCCAGCATCACCTTCCAGTCGAAGAACTCCAGCGGCCAGTACGCTCCGTCCGGTCCACAGATGGCCCAGTGGCTGTTGCAGGCGTTGACGATCCGATCGGCCGATTGGGGCCGGTTCATCATAGAGCTCGACGAGTCGAACGACGCCCTCCTCGCGAAAGAAGCCGAGCACAGCTACTTCCACGGCTACCAGAACACCGTCGTCAGGCTGAACGACAGCGTCGGCAATCCCGTCGAGGACTACATGGTCGAGTTTCACCAAGGCCGGTCGCGCGGGTTCAACCTGTTCAACATCGGCACCCTCTTCCAGCGCGACATCATCCAGGACGTGCACAACTTCAGCGGGAACGCGGCCCAACGGAGCTTCTATCTCGACGTGACGACTCTCGAGCCCCACCTGGACAAGGACCTCCACCTCGAAGTCGAAGCCCAGCCGCTCCAACGCGGGAAAAAAGGCGTCGGCTACTCGAAGCTGCCGCGGATCACCCTCGACAACTCCGCCCGCAAGAAGTTCTTCCAGCGGCATCGAACGCTTCTGGTCAACATCTGCGTGCCACGCATCCTCGGGCCGGAAACCTTCGAGCTGAGCCGCGATCGCTAGCGATCACGAGCTGTACCTCTGGACCACTGCTGTCCGCTCGACGGATCTTCGGGACGCACAAAGCTCGCGGGAACTTGACCAAGGTGAACCCCAACCGAGCGCGTCGCATTTCCCCCCGAATGTGACGCGGAAGGCGCCGGATTTGCCGTTGGTCAACGGTGTTTCAACGGTGAATCTGCCACTGTGTCAGATCGGGGCGTAATGCTAGCCTGAACTCCGGCAGCCGGGCCAAAGCATGGAAGCTCGGCTGCCCGGCCCCAGGCTTGCCATGCCCGAGCCTGGGCCATTTTTCCGATGCCCGGCCACGAGTGAACGCCCAGCCCACCGCCCTTTGGCGAGTCGGTGGGCCGAGCTTGACCAACCGGAGAGCTGTAAGCGACGGTCGGCCATCAGACATGGTGAGGAACTGGGCAGGCCGTTCAAGGGACGCTGATGGAGTCGGGATAATTGGGACACAAACGGACTGCTTGTTGCTGAGCCAGTCGACCCAGGAATGTGACTTGATGACCCCGGCCCGCCCATGGCTGCATGTAGCCATGGACCTCCAAGACGCCCTCCAAGCCTTCCTGGTGCAGCTCCGCGCCGACGGCCGCTCGCCGCACACGATCAACCAGTACCGCCGTCACGTGACCGCGCTGATCGCCTGGCTTCACGACCGCGACGCAGAACGCAAGGTCGCGTGCCTGAGCCGCGAGTTGCTCGCCCAGTTCTTCGCTGACGACGCCGCGCGCGTCAGCAGCCACGGCGGCTCGAAGAAGAACACGTCGCTCAACGCGATGCGTACGAGCGTCCGCTGCTTCTGCGCCCA
This sequence comes from Planctomycetota bacterium, assembly GCA_965228735.1. Lineage (GTDB taxonomy): Bacteria > Planctomycetota > UBA1135 > UBA1135 > UBA2386 > JAGQRA01. The sequence continues at coordinate 4,722,547 of OZ245838.1, read as the reverse complement.
TCTTCACGACGCCGGACTGGTCGCCGCGAACCCCGCACGGCTTCTGCGTCGAGCTCGATGCTCCCCGCCCCCTCCGAAATCACTGCACGCCGACGAGCATGAGCGGCTGCTCGCAGTGCTCGCCGCGGCCACGGGCGAGCATGCGGAGCGAGACCGGATGCTCATCGAGCTGCTGCTCGGCACTGGCATGCGGATAGGCAGCGCGCTTGCGCTCAACATCGAGGACCTCGACCTCGAGCACGGCGAGATCACGGTTCGACGTGCGAAGAACGACCGGCCGTCAACGGTGCTCGTGCCGAAGGCGCTAGCCAGCAAACTGCGCGGATTCGTCGGCGATCGAGCATCGGGACCGGTATTCCTCGCGGATAGGAGGCGAGTGTCCACGCGGCACGCGCAGCGACGCATCTCGGACTGGTTCACGAAGGCAGAGATCCGCGGCAAGAGCGCGCACAGCTTGCGGCACACGTTCGCCTGCGGGCTGCTCGCGAAGACCGGCGACCTGCGGTTAGTTCAGGATGCGCTGAGCCACGCATCGGTCGTGTCGACGGCGATCTACGCGCGGGTGGACAGGGGGCGGCTGCGGGCGGCGGTTGGGGCGTAGGTCGCGAGGCGGCCCCGAAAGCTGCACCATCCGAGCGACGCATCGCGGAGACGAAAGCAGAGATCCGCGGCAACTACGCGGTCGCAGCCCGTTCCAATCGTGCCTGGATCGCCTCGAGCGTTGGACGCAGATCAACGTGCAGGCAAGCCGCCTTCGCGACGTTGACCTTTTCCAATAGGGCACGCTGGACCGCCTGTGTCCCACAGTTTGCCGCAGCCCAGACAATCGGCATGTAGCCGGACAGGCGCGCTGCGCGCACCGGGCCGAACACGTAGTCGAGCTGTTTCCGACACCACGCCTCGTCCTTGGCAGCTCGGTAGAACATCCACCCCAGCCTTCTGACGCGGTCAACGGGATCGGACATCATGTCTGCCAACAGCACTTCGCTCTGCCTCCGTCGCTGGATCAGCAAGAGACACCAGACGGGCGACACGAACGAGTCCGTTTCCTGGTCGTAGCGGTTCGCGACCGTGCTAAGGCGCTGCTTCGTCAACTCCGTCCTCGACAGCAGGAACCCCGCCTGCATCCTGAGGTATGGGTCTGCATCCGTGTCCAACAGGACTTTCCAAGCGTGGTCAGCGGCGTCCTCGGGGACCCGCGCGAGATTCCGAATCGCCCGAAGTAACTCCGCTTCCTGGTGAGCGAACACGTTCAGCTCGCTGTGGATGAACTTCATGCTCCACCCCGCGATCGACCGTAGGGAGGGGAAGTCACGAGCCGTGCGTATGATGATGCTCGTCAGCTTGGCGTCCGAGGTACGCTCCACCTCTTTCTGAAGCCGCTTCACGTAGTCGTGCGAGCCAAGCAACCTGTGGCACGATACCCACCGCTTGAACAGCCTCAACGTGAGGCCAGTCAGAGGCTTCCTCGCCGCCTTGATGGCCTGCCTGTCGCTCCGCGACTGTCGTCCTTCCAGGCGCTTGAGGTTCGCTAGGAAGCCACGCTTCGCAGCCTCGTCGTCTTCGTCTCGCGCCCGAATCTCGTCTTCCATCTCGTCGATGTCGTCCAGACGCTGATCCACAAGCGCCTCGCTAATCTCTCCCGAGTCTTCGTCGAGGATCTTGGTCTTCGCGGACTGCACGTTTAGATGCAGTTCACGCAACGTCCGTTCCATGATCAGGATCGCACGCCGAGCATCCTCGCGTCGCTTGGCGAAGAAGCGAACGTCATCCATGTATCTCTGGTAGTCCGCTTCGCACTGCTTGGCGAGTTCTTCGAGCCGGTCATCCAGGCCCTTCAGGAAGACGTTGCCGAGGAAACTTGAAACGCCGGTCCCTTGCGGAATCCCGCGTGCTTCGTTCCCGCCGCTTGGTGTTCTTGGACACCAGTAGGACAGGCACGTCACGATGAGGTTGATGATGCGCGGCTCGATCGGGACCCACTGCATCAGCTTGTCACGGAGTATCCCGAGGTGGATGTTCTCGAAGTAGGCGGCGATGTCGCAAGTCGCCATGAAACGATGCCCCTTCTCGGTGAACGCCGCTCGCCCGGCGTTATCAAACTCCGGCCACGCCGAGAGCCAGTATTCGAACTGGTCGATGTGGTTCGACACCGTTCGGCTCTTGAGATACGGCATGTCCTCGATGGTGGTGTCCTTGAACATCCAGTCGCTCCGCGGGAGCGGGTTCTTGAGACGCCAACTGAACACGGAATCCGAGAGTTGCTCGTCGATCGCGGGTGCGATCTGCCGGATCGCGGAATACAGAACGACGCGATCCTCGATGTCGATCACCGTCCCGGGGCGATACCCCAGAGGCCCCTTCGGGACCTCACACCGAAGGGCTGGCCGAGGTCGATAGCGGCCACGACTCAGCCGATGGCGGATGTCGGCGAGGTGCCTGTCGAGCGCAGCGGCGTATGCATCGACATGCAACGGATCTTCGGCGAAGTCGCGCCGATACTCGTGGTGAGCCTGATGCCACCCCTTCTTCAGCTCCCTGATGTCGAGCAGTTCGTTCCAGAGCTGGTTGTCCTTCTGGGCCATGGTGGATGCTGATCCGGACAACTACCCCGAAAGGGCATCGAAAGGACCTCGGAGTTCTGCCGACGTGCCTTTCCCGGGGAAGCAACTCCGTTCCTACCTTCGTTCACGGGAGCAAGCCAGGGCCGAGCCGACGAGAGGCTGACTTGGGCGCGGGTGGCCGCAGGACCTACCTCCAGGGCGATCTTGGTCCGAGCGCTCGCTGCCTTCGGCCTGCGTCGGTCACAACCACTGGCGCACAGCAAGCGTTCGCCTGGTCACCGGGGCTGAGAGACTCTGGACGCCCAGAATCTGAAACCGATTTCGAGGGTGGTGGACGCATCAGAACGCACGCCGTTTGCTTCAGTTGCACCACGAGGTTAGCGTTCACATAACCCTCCGACCGAGGGTCGCCCATCCCGTCCGGGGTGGCTGAGGCTGCGGGTGTTCTTCCGGTGCGAGCCAACGGACATTCTCGGCTGTCGTTGGCGGGTTCTTGGCCGTTCCCGATAGAACGACGAAGGGCCACGCCACAGAGTGAGCGTCGCCGATGTGACGTCGAGCGGAGTGGAGCGCCGCTTCTCGATGATGACTTGGGACAAGCTGCTGTCAGCCGTTCGCATCGCCGATCTCCCCGACGGCGATCCCGACCAGACCGACGACGTTGGACGGACTCCGTTCGATCGAGACTACGGGCGGGCTGTTTTCTGCTCACCGGTGAGGCGGCTCCAGGACAAGGCTCAGGTCTTTCCCTTGGACCCCACGGATGCGGTCAGGACACGCCTGACCCATTCGATGGAGGTTTCGTCGGTTGCCCGTGGCTTGGCTCGCTGCGTCGCTTCGTCGGAGGAAGGCGAGGGACGGGTTGACGCACAGGCCGCTAGATCGATCGAGACCATTGTCGCGACAGTCGCCCTTCTGCACGACCTGGGGAACCCGCCCTTCGGACACGCTGGCGAAGGAGCGATTCGCGATTGGTTCATTCGGCACGCTGGAGATGACCAGATCAAGAATCTCTCGGGCCCCCATCGCACTGACTTCGAGAACTTCGAAGGGAATGCTCAGACGATCCGGTTGGTGTCTCGCCTGCAGATTCTCGCTCGAGATGACGGGCTCAACCTGACCTGTGCCACCATGTCGGCGCTGCAAAAGTATGCTGCGTCGTCGGACGGGCTTGGCGAGCTGCATGCTGTCAAGAAGCCCGGGTTCTTTCAGTCCGAGGCGGAACTCGTGGCGAAAGTGCGAGAGCACACGGATGTTCCTGACGGTGCCAGGAATCCGCTCACGCTGCTCATGGAAGCGGCTGACGACATTTGCTTCTCAGTGGTTGATATCGAAGACGGCGTCAAGAAGGCCGTCACGTCATGGGCAGCGGTCGAAGCGGCAATCTCCACGTCCGCGATCGGGGAGAAGCTCGCCAGCGAGTCGCGTCAATACATCGAGAAGCATGCAAGCAACCTCTCCGGCCAAGCTCTAGAGGAGGCCCTCTCCCAGTTCTTTCGCGTGAAGTTCATCGCGAAGGCGGCTGAGGCGGCGTGTCGAAGATTCCAAGAGATTCGGTCAGAGATCGTCGAGGGCAGATTCCATGGCGAGTTGCTGGACGGCACGGAAGAGGGTGAGTTGATCGACAAGTGCAAGAAGTTCGCCAGAACGCACGTCTACCCGAGTGCAGAAACGGTCAAGCTGGAACTGCTCGGTCGGCGCGTCATCAGCAACCTCATGGACTTCTTCTGGATGGGGGCAGCGCACGCCGGTCCTGGGGCTCCAGACCGGAAGATTCGGGAAGGGATTGCAACCCGCGCTTACGGCCTGATCTCCGAGAACTACCGGCGAGTCTTTGAGAAGAACTGGGGAGGCGGCCTGCCCGAGGAGTATCTACGGCTTCAGCTCGTCACGGATCATGTGTGTGGAATGACGGATGGCTACGCTTGTCGTCTACACCAGGAGATCCGTGGTGGTTGATCCTGCATGGATTCGTAGGTGTTTCGACCTGTGGTTGGAGCAGGAAACCCCAGCGGCGCGCCTCGTTCACGTCGTGGCGAACGAGTTGAACCAATCCGGCACGAGAGGCTTCGTGCTTGGGGGGCTAGTCCGAGACGCCGTCCTTTCGGGGGCTCACGCCAAGCCGCGCGATATCGATATCGCGGTGGACGTAGAAAGTCCTACCGAGCTCGATTCGCTGGTTCGTGCTTGCGGTCTTCAGGCAGTTTCTCACACGGCATTTGGTGGTGTCCGGGCCATCGCGGATGGCGTGGCGTTCGATCTGTGGCCGCTGCGCGACACATGGGCCTTTCGCCGACAACTAGTTCGAGGTCCCATTTTCCCAAACCTGCCGCGAACGACGTCGCTGAACATCGAAGCTGTCGCGGTCGAGCTCGGCGGCACAAGCGCCGTCTTCGAAGCTGGCTTTGTCGCAGCGTTGTCGGAGCGCGTGATCGAAGTGAACCTAGAGCCGCTCCCATCTGCTAGCCAGGTAGCAGTCCGCGCTGCGAATCTGTCAAGCCGACTGGGTTTTGGCCTGGGGTCGAGGGTCCACCGCCTCATTCAGGATCACAGCGAAATCTGCGCTAGCGCCCGGCGCTGCCCCAGAATGCTGGTGCCAGGCGGCGGCCGTGCGTGGCCCGACAAGAAGCTCGTCGAGTTGGGAGTCGTCCGCGACCTGACAGACTCACTCAACTCTGCGGGTGTGCGGAAAGTGCGATCTGTCCAGGCCCGTGTCGAGACCAAGCCGCAGACGCCTCCTGATGTTCTTGGGCGTGACGAATGCGGTGGCTTGATTGGGTTCGAAGTCGTCGAACTGACCGACCAGAAGCTGATCGAGCGCAACATCCCGCGCTCGCGGGAGCGCTATCAGGCGATGCAGGCCGCCCAAACTGCTGCCGAACGCCTCGATGCGCTCACCACCCACTCGGAACAGGTGAGGGTTTGGAGCGCTGCTGACCTACATCACGAAGTGGAGCGTCTCATCCAGGTGAAGGACAGCAAACCGTTCACGATTGATCGTGAGCCCTATGCTGAAAGATGGCTCGTTGTCCACACGTCCGAGCCGTTTGTCGATTGGGATGAGTTCATCGATAGAGCTCGGAGCACAGGGTTCGAATCGCTGCGGCAACTCGATGAAGTCTACGTCGTTCGCGACTTCGATCCCGCAACCGCTAGCTACCCTTGGTGCCGAGTCGCGAGTCGATGTCCGAGCTTGCCGGGCAGGTCGCCGCACTCCGAGTTCGAATAACCTAACTGTCGTTAGGCTGAGGCGCGCACGGTGGGCGCCGAGCGCCGGAAGTCCGCGACCGTCGAACCGCGCGGTTTCCCGGGCCAAACTGGAATCGCCGCCGCGGATAACCGGGCAGGGGCTTTCGCGACTCCGTTTGGCCGAACTGAGCGCGATTCGTGCCGGACGCGATCGGGCGTTCGTGCCGAACGGTGACCACGCTCTGTGCCAACCCGAAACCGGCCTCGCGAGGTGGCTCCGTTTGGCCGAACTGGGGTGGCTCCGATCAGGCGGTCCTTGACACTTGGGGGTTCCCGCACAATCCCGCAGGAACGACTTGATGATGGGGCGGACGCTGAGCGTTCATGCAATGGCTCGGCGGAACCTCATTCGCCAGCCGGAGCATGCACTCCGCAGGCTTCCGCCAAACCCGCTCTACCCCGCAAGACTCGAATGACGACGACAGAAGCTGCGGTTGAATCCGCGACCGAAACGCCCCCCGCATCCCCCGCCAACACCTGGACCGCACAGTTCACCGAACTGAAGTCGCGCTACCCGAAAGTCCGTGAGCCGATCCTAGTCGCGCTCCACATCCTCACCCAAAACCCCGCGATCTCCCTCGATGACGCGAAGGCGCAGGCCGCCCTGCACGGCACCCGGATCACGGCGGCGAGCGTCAAAGCGGCGCGACGCCTCCTGTCGCAGCAACAGGGCGCCGCTACAGCGAGCACGGAACAAGCAGCGCACCCGGCGAGAAAGCGCGGCACGCGCCGCCCAAGGGCCGCAGCCCCCTCAATGGACGTCGAAGGCTTAGTTCGCCAGTTCGCCGACCAAGTCCAAGCTGAGAGTCGTGCCGAGGCCGACCGGCTGCGGGCGGCGATGCGGGAGGCGATTGCAGTGCTGCAGGCGGCAGTCGAGGGCTCGCGGTGAGCGGGAACGACGCGAGATCGATGCGGCTCGGCCCTTCCGACCGGATTTGGGCCGTCGTCGACCCGACGCATCACAGCGAGCTCATCGATATCCTGTTCGAGACCTCGCTCCGCGACCTCGAGCTGCAGTTTCGCGGCGGGCTGTCGTGCGGCCGGAACCTGACGTTGTTCGCCGATCGCGGCGACGCCGAGGCAGAAGCGCGTGCGCGAATGGCTTGAGAGAAGAGGTTAGCCGAAGCCCGCGAGGCCGTGCCTTGTCGCTAGCACCAGGTGGCGGCGCGCTCACGCCGCGCTGTGGCCACGCATGGCGTGACGCAATTCGCGACGCGCGCTATCGTCTTTCCCGTGAAGGAAACGCGCCAAGCGAACGCCGAAGAGGTCGGGGCCATGTTCTTCAAGCACCTGGCAACCGAGGAAGAGCTACCGAAGAAGTGGCTCGGCAACAGGGCGTGGACGCCAGTTGTCACTAGCGCGTTGGCCGAGGTCGGAAAGCAGGTGTTCTCGCACAAGAACCTCGAGGTCGCGCACATCAAGAACCGGGACAGCGAAGACTACTCCGAGTACTTGACCATCGATGTCATGGTCTGGGACCAAGACGAACCGTGGGGCCCGCCGTTGATGGTCGCCGAGACCGAGAGCAAGAAAGGGAAGGACTGGGTTAAGTACGCCGCGTGGAAGCTCCTCGTCGTCGAGACCCAACTACGCGTTCTTGCGGCCTACTTCGGAACCCACGCGGAGTTCGAAACCTACGCCGATCTGCGAGATGCAGTCCAAGAAGTCTGCAACGCCAACCCCGGGAGACCACTAATCCTGCTCGCGGCGAACACGGGTGACGCGACAAGCGCAGAGGAGGTCAAGGGGCACTACGAGGAGCCGATCACACTCATTGGCCCCGCGTGAGAGCATCGGACGCCCTGACATGGACGCCTTCGAGTCTCTGATCGCTCTGCTTCTCCGCCGCGAGGGCTACTGGACCGACACCAGCGTGAAGGTCGAGCTGTCGAAGGCACAGAAGGTCGCGATCGGTCGTCCGTCATCCCCACGGTGGGAGATCGACGTCGTTGCGTACCGCGGCGCGACGAACGAGCTGCTGGTCGTCGAGTGCAAGTCGTACTTCGACTCGCACGGCGTGCGGTTCAACGACGGTGAGTTCCGCGACCCGAACCGCTTCAAGCTGTTCACTGACTCGAAGCTCCGCGACGTCGTGCTATCGAATCTAGCTAGCCAGCTCACTTCGATCGGGATGTGCAGCCGTGATCCGACGGTCACTCTGTGCCTCGCGACAGGCAAGATCGCCCGTTCAACGGATCGGACAGGGCTTGAGGTCCACTTTCGCGAGCGTGGGTGGCGTCTGTTCGATGATCAATGGGTCCGTGAGCAACTCGCTGCGGCGGCGGAAGCTGGCTACGAGAACGATGGCGCGCTCATCGTGATGAAGATCCTCAGCCGCTGACTGCAGGCCAGTCCGGGCAGCAATGGCGCCGGCAACGGCCGCCTACGTGCAAGCAGGAACCCGGACTCCCTGCTGAGGGCGGACAAGAGGCCGAGCGGCTGCGGGAAGGTATTCGGCTGGCGGTCGCGGCTTCAACGAAGGCTGCAATCCACCAAGCAACAAGCAACGCGCCCATTTCACGAATCTGCTGTCCCTGAGTCGAAGCCAGTGCTTGCGAGGAACCTTCCTGGCTTGACATCGAGTGCGGCCCTGGCCGCCTGGGAGTGCTTCTCCAAGAACTCAGCCATTTGAGCGTTAGCGCTCTCCAAGGGTGAGCGGGCACCCCGGTAGGTGATCAGCAACCGCAATGCCGCACGCTTGAACTCTTCGACAGCCGCGGCCGCCGCTGCATTGCTCTTGATGAACGACCGATCGTCCTCGTCGTCATTCAAGTAACCCAGCCTGCCGTGCATGGCTTCGAGCGCGGAGCCGATTGACTCGTCGCCGGTTGGCGCTAGCTCGATGAGTTCAGTGATCTGTGTAGCCTCACGGGCGAGGTCCTGCCATTCGCCGACGTTCGAAAGGACTCCCTCACCGGGAGCCGCCTTCTCTAGCGATTCCGCTGCTTGCCGTAGCTCCGAGCGGTACTGCGTCAGGTCACTGCCCTGTTCGTGGCTCACTCGCTGCAGAACTACGCGTCGTTCGTCGCGATCGAGGCCGAGCATGTGCAGACGCGCATCCAACAGCATCCATCCAATCGCCCCGTCGTTCTTCAGCGCAGGAGGGAATAGCGGATTCTCGCCACCGGCCACGGCACTCCACGCCGGCGCCCCTCCTCGCTCAGCAATACCAATGTAGACCCCAAGGCCCGTTCCGGTAGCGATGCTGAGCACGCAGGCTGAGTAGGCAACAAGCGACTGCCGAGGGCCGCCAGACGAGAAATCGGTTTTCAGAACAAAGAAACCACCCGCACCGCCAAGGAGTGAGAACAGGAGCGGCAACACGACCCCGACGACTGGGCTTGCGCTCAACCCAACGAGCAAGCCAGTCACGACTCCGAGAGCCAGCATCGCGGCCACGAGAATGCAGATCACGGTCTTCATGTGTCCGATTCTGCCACCGGCTCGTGGCGAGAACATGAATGCGCATCTCTTGCCGGTTAGGCGGCACGCGCGAGTCGGCGCACGGACGGGCTGTCCGCGACCTGAAGGGGGTCACATGCCTGCCGAAATGCGACCGGCCGAATCCAGTAGCGGCGGGTCAGGTGCCTCGCGCACGCCCGCACCTCGGCACTCGACTTTCGCGGGCGAGAAGGGCGCGCCCTCGAAGCCGCGGCTCGACCCGGCGACGCGTGGTCCAGGGCGGCGTGATTCGACCGAGCTGTACGAGCGCTGGGGCGGATGGGAAGTTCGGGAAAGGCGCGGATGCCGTGCTGTGTGTTTCTTCACCAGCCGGCCGCTCAATAAGTCTCGCGCTGGCGCGGCGGCCTGCGCCACTGGGGGCTTCTTCACCCCTTCCGGACACCCATTTTTCGCGCAGTGTGATCGGGCGTAAGGCGATGCATGCTAGATAGATAAGTACTTATTGCTCTTCTTCTCTCTCCTACTGTTTCTCCCCCTCTCTCACCCTCTCCACGTGCCCGACAGACAGCCCCGGGTGAAAGAACAAGAAGGGTCGGGCTCACCGTCGCGGGGCATTCGCCTTCGTCCAGAAGGTGGTTCGTGGCCGGCCTCTGGTCTCAATCGCCTCGCAGACAATTCGGTCGCACTCGTTGAGGTGACTGACGACGTCCTGCAGGTCGCGCTTCTTGAGTTTCATCTGGCGCGACAACTTGGTCTGGCTGACGCCGTCCTCGCCGCCCTTGTCGATGATCGCGAACGCCTTCTTGACCTGGCGCTCGAAGTCGCTGTCAGCCAAGTGGGCTTCGCCCATCGCCACCAGGTTGCCAATCGACCACTCGGCCAGAGCCATGGCCCATCGCATGTCGTCCTCCGTCACGGTCGAAGTCTCGGGGTCGCGCGAGATGGCCCTGATGAGCGCCAGCTTCTCGACGTGTTCCGGGAACCGCTGCCAGAGCGGCGCTAACTGGCTGCCTTGCTCTTTGAGGGCCCGACGACGCCGCAGGCTCGTCGCGTGGACTTCTCGCCTCAGCGCAGCCGCGGCGCTGTCGAGGATGACGGCTCTTGCGAAGCTCTGACCCGTCGCCTCGTTGTGCAGGTCGCCGAGCGCGTCCCTCGTCGGCCTCGTCTGCTCCTCGACAGCGCTCCAGTCCGAGATGAGCGCCGGACTCGGCGGTACGTTGACCCCCTCGAACTTTGGCTCTCGCTCGGGCTCACCGAAGAACAGTAGGAACCGGTTGAGCAGGCCATCCTTCACGTGGTCACTGCTCAGGCCGGCGAACAGCGATTCGGGCGTCGCCGTGCAGTAGATGCAGAGGTTCGGTTCGTGGATCGGCAACGGCGGGTTCTTAACCCTGTCGGCGTAGGCGGCACCGCGCAGAATCGAGTTCGCGGACGTGAAGACTTCCTTCAGGAACCCGTTGATCCCAACCATGTGCGGCGCCGCGTTCCTTCCAGTCGTTGCAAGCATGCGGTCACCGAACTCGTCGAGCTGCGACACGTGCGAAGGCTGCTCGAGCAGCGCGGCCCGGAGGCCCGACTCGCTACTCCACCGGCCGGGGCCCATGTAGTGGTCGAGGACGCCGAGCGTCAGTAGTTGCTCAGTGAAGGTGCGACTGTGGTTCTTGCCCGCGCCGCTGTCGGCGATTCCGAGGATGTAGAAGTTCGTACGCAGCCGAGTGTCGGTCTCGACCCTACGGCCGACCACGGCGCCAAGCGCCGCGATGACGTTCCCGAGCGCCAGCGCCGGCTGCGGGAGCAGCGCAGAGTCGACGATTTCGCGTACTGTGCGAGACACAAGGTCGTCACCTTCAATCAGGTGAATTGGGAACGGCTCGACACCGATTGCGGAAAGCTGTGCATCGTCGTCGTCGTCGGGCGAGCCTGTCGGCGCAGGCTTGAGGTTGCCTCCCGGTAGAAACTTCACGTCCTCATCGTGACCAGCCGCGCGCCAACCGTTCTGACGCGCCGTCGCGAACAGCGTGCCTGAGTCAACGGGATCGCCGTCGAAGTCGTGAGGCGACGTCGCGTTGTCGTAGATCTTCCTCGCCTCGCCCGGAACGTAGTGCGGCTTCCGCTTGCCGCCAGCGCCCTCGACCGTCCCGCGTGACGTGTTGCTCGACCACTGCTCGACGTAGGCCGCGCCCCGCGGGTTAGCGTCGAGAGCTGCGTGCACAGCGTAGATCACTCGCAGCCAAGGGCCGCGCTTGATCTCCGGCGGAATTGCGAAGAGCGCTGAACGCACCTCTTGGTGCGTTCGCTCGTCCGCCGCGCACTCCGGCAGGACTTCAAGCGCCCTATCGCGTCGTTCGCCGACCTTCGGCAATGCCTTGAGCAGCCACGCAGGCAACTCGTCCGGTTCATCCTCGAACGGCTCTCCCTCGGACCACTCTCGGCCGTCCTTGCCGGTTGGCAGGATGACGTAGCCGCCGAACTCACCACCACCTGCCTTCACATCAACCCCAGGGAGCCACCCGGGAACACTCTTCACCTCGACTCCCTCGGGCGCTCGGTAGAACCGGTGCTCTCCGCCATTGGGCGTCCGAGCGACAAGGACTGAGCCGTGCGGCTCGTCACCGAACTCCTGCTTGAGTGACTCGAATCCGTCAAGACCATCGCCATGACCGACATCGACGTCGATCGCGACGACACCTGCCCCTTTGCAGGCAAGAGCGACACCCGCATTCGGCCACCGCGTGAACCAAGACCGAATCACCTCCGGGTCCCGGGTTGCATGCGAGAGTCCAAGCCCGCCGAGGGGCCTCTTGCCGTCGCCTACGGGGATCAAAGGCCACCCGCAACGATCGGCGTAGCGGAGTGACAAGGCGCAAGCGTCACTGGACGATCCCTCGGGCTCCTCGGTCGAGCCCCGATCGCCCATTGGGGGCGCTGTCACTGCTCCTCTCCCCCATCGTGATGTGTAACGCCTTCGAAGGGGATGACTGTGTTGCTCGCCCGGCTTTCCGACACGTTGCCCCCCCGAGCGCACTCGGCCGCTTCCACAGCATCGAGCCAAGCAAGGAACGCAGGCCACGTCGACATTCGGCAGCCTCGCATCTTGATCGAGTGCAACCTGATGCCGTGGCGTCCTTGGGTCGCCCACCGAACTGCCGTCTTGTTGCAGATCCGCAACCCGGCCTTCTTGGCGAGCTCGACGATCCGCTCCAACTGACTGCCGTCGGCCAGGAGCCGACTCGCCGAACCCTTCGTGCTGGGCTTGTTCATGAGCCCGACCGTCCCGCTTTGGGCGGCCACGCGCCTTGGGGTTAGCGGCTAGGAAACCGAGTCCGGGCAATCCCCCCGGCGTCACCTAGTGTCCCGGCTTCTCCGCGAAACCGCTGTCCTGTCACCCCTGTCAGGCACGCCGCCCCGAAGGGTGGGGTTAGCGGTGTTCCTCCCCGAGATCGGGTCGCCTCATAGGATTTCGCAATCCCACCGACTGGCCGTCCCTGCGGTTTGATCAAGGCGCTAACCCCACTGCGGCGCCACACCCCATGAGCCATTCTGCAGACCATCCAAGCGCAACTGCGGAGGTGACCACGGTGCAAACCCGACGAGCGACAAGAACAGGAACTCATCCCAAACGACAGTTGGGGACAGCCCGACCGAAAGCGGTCGCCAACCTAGACTCGGTCGGCTTCACGAAAGGGAACGACGACGACGTGAGGAGTGGGCTGCTCGGCTTCATCACACTCGGGATCGGGGGGATGTGGCTGGTCGACGGCGTCACACTGCGCCGGACCGAGCACGGCAAATTGTCGTTGAGCTTCCCCTGCCGCAAGGACTCGTCCGGTCGCCGGCACCCGCTGATTCGCCCGCTCGACGCCACAGCCCGCCGAGCCATCGAGAACGCAGTCTTCGCCGCACTCGGCGTCAACGAGGAGGCTGGGCTGTGAGCGACGACATCCATGTTCCGCCCCCGGCATCAACCGCGTTCCCGAGCATTCCGGGCGCACCCGCGAAACTGCTCTGGACCATCGCAGAAGCCGCTTCCGTCCTCGGCGTTTCGATGCGAACTGTGTGGAGGTTGATGGCCGACCCCGATTCTGGCTTCCCGAAGCGTCGCCGCATCCGCGGCCGAACACTGCTCGTCGGTGCCGAGGTGATCGCGTTCATCGAGGGAGGAGCCGCGCGGTGACCCGGGTGAAGAAGAGCCCCGAGAACGCCTGGCGCGGGAATCCCTACAAGCGCCCCGGTTCGCCCTACTGGAGCTACGTCTACAAGGACGCATCCGGCGTCACGCGACGCAAGTCGGCCCGCACGAAGGACCTTCGCATCGCTCGCGACGCTCTGGCGCAGAAGCTCCGCGAGGTCGAGAAGGCCAAGCTCGGCGAGGTCGACCGCTACGCCGAGTTCCGCACGATGCCGATCAGCAAGCTCGTCGACGACTACAAGGCGAACCTCGAGGCCGAGGACCGCCACCCGCGCTACGTGCGTGAGTCGATTCGACAGATCCGAGCGTTCGTGTCGTTCGCGAAGGTGGCCACGATCCCGTCGATCGCGCTGCCTGACGTCGAGCGCTTCCTCGCGGCCATCCGCCGCAAGCGCAGCGTGAAGACGCGCGACCATCACGCCGGGGCACTCCGCGCTTTCGGCCGGTGGCTCGAGCGCACGGGACGCTGGGACCGCGACCCCTTCCACCGCCTGCGCGTGCGCACGCCGAAGCGCGACAAGCACCGCGTCTTCCGGCGCGTCGGCTTTCGCTTCGAAGAAGCCGAGAACCTGGTCGAGGCGGCCTGGGCGCGGTTCGAGGAAGAACGCGTGCTCGGCGGAACGCCCACGCACGACGGCGGCGAGGCGGTCCGTGACCGGCAAGTGCTCTACTGGTTCACGCTGACGACCGGCTTCCGCGCCAACGAGTGCGCGTCGATCCACTGGGAGGACCTGACACTCACCGGCAACAAGCCTTGCGTGCGCCTGGCTGGCCAGTTCACGAAGAACGGCGACGACGCTCTCGTGCCCTTGCAGGACTTCGTCGCGGCGGCCCTGCGCGACATGCGGACTCGCCGCAGCAAGCTACAGATGGAGCGTCTAGCTGGCCCGGCGCGCGAAACGGACCCGGTGTTCCGGGTGCCCTCGAAGATCGCCGAGATCGTGCGCAAGGACGCGGCCTACGCCGGCCTCACGCCCCAGCGCAGTGCGACGACCCGCCGCGTCGACTTCCACGCGCTGCGCAAGAGCTGCGCGCGAATCCTGATCGAGCTCAACGTCCACCCGAAGATCATCCAGCAGATCCTGCGGCACTCGGACATCCGGCTGACCATGGACCTCTACGGGGAGCTGGGCGAGGACGATCTGTTCCGGGAGGTGCCGGGGACGTTTCCGGTGCCGAAGATGTTCGCCAAGTCAGCCGCGGGCGCCTCGACGACCGCCATCGGGACCGCATAGCCACTGTCGGTCATCGGCGCGTCGGCGCTCGACTCGCAGGCCAGTTCACGAAGAACGGCGACGACGCTCTCGTGCCCTTGCAGGACTTCGTCGCGGCGGCCCTGCGCGACATGCGGACTCGCCGCAGCAAGCTACAGATGGAGCGTCTAGCTGGCCCGGCGCGCGAAACGGACCCGGTGTTCCGGGTGCCCTCGAAGATCGCCGAGATCGTGCGCAAGGACGCGGCCTACGCCGGCCTCACGCCCCAGCGCAGTGCGACGACCCGCCGCGTCGACTTCCACGCGCTGCGCAAGAGCTGCGCGCGAATCCTGATCGAGCTCAACGTCCACCCGAAGATCATCCAGCAGATCCTGCGGCACTCGGACATCCGGCTGACCATGGACCTCTACGGGGAGCTGGGCGAGGACGATCTGTTCCGGGAGGTGCCGGGGACGTTTCCGGTGCCGAAGATGTTCGCCAAGTCAGCCGCGGGCGCCTCGACGACCGCCATCGGGACCGCATAGCCACTGTCGGTCATCGGCGCGTCGGCGCTCGACTCGCAGGCCAGTTCACGAAGAACGGCGACGACGCTCTCGTGCCCTTGCAGGACTTCGTCGCGGCGGCCCTGCGCGACATGCGGACTCGCCGCAGCAAGCTACAGATGGAGCGTCTAGCTGGCCCGGCGCGCGAAACGGACCCGGTGTTCCGGGTGCCCTCGAAGATCGCCGAGATCGTGCGCAAGGACGCGGCCTACGCCGGCCTCACGCCCCAGCGCAGTGCGACGACCCGCCGCGTCGACTTCCACGCGCTGCGCAAGAGCTGCGCGCGAATCCTGATCGAGCTCAACGTCCACCCGAAGATCATCCAGCAGATCCTGCGGCACTCGGACATCCGGCTGACCATGGACCTCTACGGGGAGCTGGGCGAGGACGATCTGTTCCGGGAGGTGCCGGGGACGTTTCCGGTGCCGAAGATGTTCGCCAAGTCAGCCGCGGGCGCCTCGACGACCGCCATCGGGACCGCATAGCCACTGTCGGTCATCGGCGCGTCGGCGCTCGACTCGCAGGCCAGTTCACGAAGAACGGCGACGACGCTCTCGGGCCGCCGGCAGGACTTCGTCGCCCAATCCTTGCGCGGCATCCCTCGCGCCGAGATCGGGTGCAGATGCCTACCCCGCGCGTCCGCACGCTCCTGAGCAGATTCTTGTGTCTTTCTTAATGCCGGAGTCTTGCCAAGACGCACGCCTCTCGCGCAACACGAGCTACGACAATCGGGCGCCACGACGTGCGCGATGGAAAGACAGCACTTACATCGGCGGAGCGAGGCGCCCCCCGGACGAGGGAGTTGCTGACATCGATTCCGGCGATACGGTGCGACCGCCGGGGGAAAGAGACCGCATGAGCGGGCCGACGGCAGGAGTGACTGCACTGACCTCGAGGACGCCTCGAGGCAGAGCCTTGCCATGTGGTTTCCCTATCGAAAAAGGAGCAGTCATGACGTCTCGCCATTCGTTCTCCCGCCCGCGCCGGAGGACGCCCTCCGTAGCCGTGCCGCTCGCGCTCGCCTGCTCGCTCTTCGCGACTGGCGGCACCGCGTTCGCGCAAGGCTTCGTCCCCGGTCCCTACCTCGCAGACCCGAACTGCCCGCCGTTCGTTTTCGTGACCATGTCCGACAGCCTCTCGGGGTTCGGCACCGATGCCGCTCAGGACGACTCACTCGGCGGTGAACTCGACCTCGGCTCGCCCGGTCGTGAGTTGTGGTTCATGGATCAGCACCGCAGCCAGCCCGTGTTGCTCTTCCCGCTCACGAGCAACACCTACGCCAGCGGACTCCATCTGCCGGCCTCGTCAGACCTGAGCAAGGGCTCGGTGCACGAGCCGGCGATCTACCACTTCCGAGACGAGAACGCCTCGGCCGGTAATGAGGACCGCTACTGGGTCATCTTCTCTTTCGCGCTCGACCTGACCACGCGGGACATCCGCCTGCCGTGCGACCTGTTCGCCATGGACATCAGCGACGCGATCAACTCGCCGACGACCTTCAATGCAAGCAGCGTTCCCACCCTGCCGCTCGTCCGTCTCACCGATTCGGTGGGCACCATGACGCAGCAATCGGCGGTAGCCCAGGACATCTACGACCGCGCGTTCAACAGCGAGCTCGCGCCGCAGTTCTCCTACCTGAACGGCGTCGCCTGGCAGGGCGTCGGCGGCATCAACCTGCACTACGAGACCAACTCCGGCGCCTGTGTCGTCGATGAGGAACACGGGCCGGTGCTCTACTACGCCTCCAACCAGCGCCGCACCGACGGCCAGGGCATGCTGGCGGCCGACCTGCACTACGAGAACGGTCTGCTCTCGTTGCTCGACAAGCGCGAGATCCAACACTTCGGCACCACGAGCATGACTTCGATGTTCGCCACGCCGCGCGGCGCCGGCGGCTCGTACCGCTCGAGCACCGAGAGTGTCAACCAGTGGGGCATCTTCGAGTTCCGCTCCGACGAGGCCGAGTGGCAGACGATCAGCGGCTACGCCGATCCGATCAACTTCGCCGACCACAATGCCACCACCGTGGCATGGGGTGACGATCCCGATGAGAGCCTGATCGCCATCAGTCGCTACTACGTCGGCAACAACGAGTCGTTCGGCACCATCGTCGTCATCCGCTACGGCGACGCCGGGCTCAACGAAGACGATGGGCAAACGGACATTCATCAGGTCGGTGCCTTTTCGACCGGCAGCGGGACCGTCGCCAACATGTTCACCGACGTCGACGAGTTCGAAGACCTCGGTGCCCATCCACGCAGCATCCCACCGCTGCCCACCGATGGCTCGATCGGCAAGTTCGCTCATCCGGCAGGCGGCCGCTGTGGGACCTCGCGCAGCGACGTGCAGCTGTTCCTCACCTACTCGCCGATGAGCTCGCACGGCGCCGGGACCTACGATGCCAAGCTCGTGGTCGTCACCGACATGAGCGCCCCCATCGCGGCAGTCTCCAACAGCTATCTGCCGGCGTCGCCACCTCCCAACTACCCGGTCCAGCTCGTACTCGAGCACCCCAGCAAGCACTGCTTTGCGATGCGCCCCGTCCTGTCCGACAGTGAACGCTTCGGCTACTCCCTGCGCGAGGCCAAGCCGCTCCACCCCCGCGCCGAGTTTGCCGGCGCGCCACAGCTCGACGGCATGCCGGTCGCAAAGGTCATCGCCGGCCCCATCTACGACACCGACATCAGGTCGCTGGCCCGTCGGCGCGTCGAGCAGCCATCCGCCGACTTCTACGACCCGACCACCGAGAACCGGAACAACGCGACGGCGGGCACACACCACGAGTTCTCCCGCGTCGCCAGCCTGACCAAGGACCTCGCCAGCGTCACTCACGACGACGTCTGGGGTGTTCGCATCTACATCACCGACGCCAAGGTGCGCCGGCTGATGAATCCGCAGCACGACTACGACCCGCTGATGCCGCTGACCGCGAACAACCCGCCGATCTGGGGCTACCTCCATCACGACGGGGTCGGCGGCCAGGAGTGGGGAGCGCCCTACCATTTCGAGCGCTACCGCCATCTCTCGGACGTCAAGGCCGACGACGAGGGCAAGGTCAACTTCCTGCTGCCTGCCAATGTCCCGGTCAAGTTCATGCTGCTCGCGAACGACGGCACGGTGCTGGCCGCGCACCGCAACCACCACAGCTTTGCCCCCGGCCAGATCGAGCAGCGTTGCACTGGCTGTCACCAACACGTCAGCCCGACGCCGGGCCCGGCCGCGTCCCTGAGCTCGGCGTTCGACACCGTCACCCAGACCGGCAAGTGGGAGCGGACGTCGAGCGGCGCGATGGCGTTCAACGTCTACTCGGACGACTCACTCAGAGTCCCGGAGTTCAGGAAGGACATCTGGCCGCTCCTGCTGGACCACTGTGCCTCGTGTCACGACACGGCTCACACGAACTATCCCGACCCGCACGACGGCACTGGCGCCTTCAACCTCAGCAGGCCACGCGATGAGTTGTACAACGGTGTGTTGGTGACCATGGAGAAGGAGGCTGCGGTCTGGGCCTGGCTCAACCGTCAGCGCATCGTCAACCGCCGCGCCGGCGCGGCGAAGTCCCCGTTCACCTGGTACTTCACCGGGATCAACACCGACCAGGACATCCGCCTCGATGGCGAAACCAACGCCCGATACATGCAGGCGTACAACCCGAATGCCAACGCCGGCAGCCGATACTGGATCACGACGCACCACCAAGGCACCAAGGTCCACCCCACCGCCATGATCTCGGACCGCACCGCGATCGGCACGGTCATCGAATGGATCGACGGCGGTGCTGGTATCACGCACAACGCCGTCATCCCGGACGGCAGCGGTGGTTGGATCAACGACCCGCGTCGCGGCCTCAACGGTGATGGTTATCAGATCGGCATCTCGGCGAACCTGACGACCTTCAACGGCACCGCGCTCGAGGTCGGCTACTGGGACGCGTTCGACAACATCGACACGGTGACGGTCAGCGTGAACGGTGCCGCCTTGGCGCCGTACTCGCCGACCAGCAATGGCACCAAGGTGTTCCAGCTCGGCACTCCACCGGCGCTCGACGACGTCATCGCGATCGATGTCGTCGACGACGAGGGCAACCGTTCTGACCTGCAGAAGACCTATCGCCAGCTGGTGCTGGAGTCCGAGCCGCACCGCGGTGAGGTCACGATCGCGGCCACCCAGCACACCTACACCGGCAGTCAGACCGTGACGTTCGCGATCGATGCTCCGGCTCACCCGGGTGCCTGGCACTTCATCGCCATAGGCGAAGGCATCCACCCCGGCACCGACGTGCGGCCGCAGAACCTCGGCCTCTTCCTACTGCCCAACGACGGGGCGTGGCTGCAGAGCTCGATCGGGCTCGGCGCACAGGGGCCATTGAACGGCAGCGGTGCCGGCACCTTCTCGTTCCCGCTCCCGCCCGGCCCCCTGCCGGCCTACGACCTCTACTGCGTGAGCGGAGTGCTCGCCGCCAGCGGCCTGTATGCCAAGTCGAACATCGAACGGATCCGCATCCGCTGATCCGCCTGACGCGGGCCCAGGTCGGCCCGCACATGTCCCGACACAGGCCTTCCGCAGGCCCCCCTTGCGCTGCAGGTCACACCCTGCAGCGCCAACGCCACCCCGTGCCAGATCGTGCCACGTCGTGCCAGGCTGTGAACACGCCCGTTGCACACTCTGTTGCACACTGCCCCTCGCCCAGACCCCGAACCCCCGCGAATCGGCCGTTAACGGCCACATTCGAGGGGTGCGAGTGATAGGCCCTGCAGGACTCGAACCTGCAACCAAGTGTGTATGAGACACCGGCTCTAACCAATTGAGCTAAGGGCCCGTCGTCGGCGTCGATCGGATCGGACGATCACGCTCGTGGCAACCCAGATTCGAGCAGATCAGCGATCAGCGCGTTCGTTTCGGGATCGCGCGAAGGACCGTCGTGAGCAGGAACAGGCCGGCGAAGAGCTCGAGTCGGCCGAGCCACATGAGTCCGAGCAGCAGCAGCTTGGCCGCGGCCGGTGCGTCCGGAGTGGTGATGCCGGCCGACAGGCCGACGCTGCTCAGGGCCGAGACGACCTCGAACCAGACCTGGGCGAAGGTGGCGTCGTTGCCGAGGCAAATCGTGAGGGCGAACGCGGCGCCGAGGATGGTGACGAACCAGACCGCGATGAGAGTCGCTGCGGATTCGGCGAGCAGTCGCGCCGCGTCCTCGGGCATTCGCTCGCGTTCGACCACGCGCATTCGCGGACGGTCGGGCAGGAACGCGCGACTGACGCGCCACCAGATGGCCCGGAGCACGAGGCCGACGCGCTCGATCTTGACACCTCCGCCCGTGGAGCCGGACATGGGACCGACGAACATCAGCAGAGCGAGGACGCCGAGCATCGCCGGTGACCAGTCGCGCAGGTCGGTCGACGAGAAGCCGCCGGTCGCGAGCGCCGAGATGCACTCGAACGCTGCCGTTGGCGCATCGGGGCGCGACCCGCTCTCGCTGTCGGCGAGCGCCAGCACCAGCAGCGTCGCCATGACCGCGAGCGGCAACAGCGCCACGGCGCGACGATCCCACAGCGCGCGCAGGGCTCGCGCAGTCAGCACGCGGTGGTAGAACTGAAAGCTCAGCGCGCCGGCGAACATGAAAGTCGCCGCGACGACTTGCGCTCCGATTCCGACCTCGGCGACGCTGCTGTTGGTCACCGAGAAGCCGCCCGTGGAGACGGTCGTGAGCGCGTGGTTCAGGGACTCCCACCACGGCCGACCAACGAGCAGGAACCCGACCATCGCGAGCACCGTCAACCCAATGTAGATCGACCAGCTCCAACGGGCGGCCGCACGCGCGCCGCCGGCGAATACCCGGCCGATCTCGGCCCGAACGATGGGTCGCCCGTCCTCGCTCGGACGCATGGCCGTCAGCATGAGCGCAGCAATGCCGAGACCGCCGACCCACTGCGTCAGCGACCGCCAAAGCTGGAGACAGGCCGGCAATTCCGCGGGCGCCGCCACGATCGTGAGCCCGCAGCTCGTGAACCCGGACATCGCTTCGAACGCGCTGTCGATCACGACCGCCGGCCGGCCCAGCTCCAAGAAGTGGGCGGCGAACGGCACGGCACCGATGCACGGCGCAACGAGCCACGCGAGCGCCATCGTCGCCAGCAGCGAACCGACGCGGCGATCGGGCGGGCGAGACATCCGGCGCAGCGGCCAACCAACGCCGCCGTAGAGCGCCGCGGTCGTCAGGAACGCAACGGCGAGGTTCGCGTCGCCGCACGCAACGGCGACCAGGCCGGGCACGGCCGCAACCCCGGCCAGACCGAGCAGGATCGCGCCCAGGTAGCGACCCGAGATCCGACAGCCATCGTGGTCCTGATCACCACTCACACGGTTGACCATACGTCGTCGGTATGGCGGGCGGGAACGACCGGCCCGAAGAGCTTCAGCGGGCGCTGCGCAGGGCCTCGATCAGTTCGGCCTTGTTCATCGAAGAGCGGCGGTCGATCTCGAGCTCCTGCGCGCGCTCGTAGAGCGCATCCTTGCTCCACTCCTCGTACGGCGACCGGGCGGCGCCGCGCGCGCCAGCACCATCGCTGTTCGCAATGCGGGCGGCGGTTTCCTTGCCATAGCCCTTCTCGCGGAGGGCTTCGTACTGATCGTCGTTGGCGATCGTGGGGCGGCTCTTCGGCATGACGAGGGCTTCGTCGAGGCCGTGAATTCGGATGCAGCGCCGCGGACAGGGCTGGCGCCTGCGGGCTAGGATCGGGACCCCATGAGCCCGCTCGACACCTCGTCGATCCTGACCCGTCTCACCGCGATCGGCGCGGCGGTTCGCGATGCGCTGCGCTCGCACATGGCATCGCAGTCGACCGACGTGCTGGCGCGCACGGTGCGTGACGATCTCGGGGACACGATCTTCGGGATCGATGTCGAGGTCGAGGAGCTGCTGCTGCGCGAGTGCGAGCGGTGGGGCGCGACGCAGCACTTCACGTTGCTCGCGGAAGGGCTCGATCCGGCCGGCGTGACGTTCGGGAAGTCGGGTCGCGGCGGGCCGCCGTTCCGACTGCTCGCGGATCCGATCGACGGCACGCGCGGGTTGATGTTCGACAAGCGGTCGGCGTGGTGCCTCTTCGGCGTCGCGCCCGATCGTGGTGACGCGACGCGTCTCACCGATGTCGAGGTCGCGGTGATGACGGAGTTGCCGACGACGCGGCAGGCGACGAGCGACACGCTGACCGCGACCGCGGGTGGCGGCGCGCGCGGGGTGCGCACGCATCTCGAGACCGGCGCGACGCGCGAGCTGCCCCTGCAACCGAGTCGCGCGGACAACCTGCGGCACGGGTTCGCGACGGTCGGCAACTTCTTCCAGGGCGGCAAGGAGCTGATCGCGCGGCTCGAGGAAGCGATCCTCGCACGCGCGCTCGGGCCGTGGAATCCGGAGAAGGCCGAGGTCTACACCGACCAGTACATCTGCTCCGGCGGGCAGCTCGCGGAGGTCGCGCTCGGACGCGATCGGTTCGTGCTCGACGTTCGGCCGCTGGTGCATCGCGCGCTCGGCGTGCGATCGTCGCTCGCGTGTCGGCCCTACGACCTCGCGACGTGGCTCATCGCCGCCGAGGCCGGGTGCGTCGTCCGCGACCCGCTCGGCGGGCCGTTCGACGCGCCGTTCGACGTGACCACCAACGTCGGCTTCGCGTGTTACGCGAACGAAACGCTAGCGCGGAACATGATCCCGATCGTGCGCGAAGAGATCGAACGCCACCTCGGAACCAGCTGATCCGCAGTGACGTCGGTCACGAACCCGGCTAGGTGCCGTGTATCGGACGTCGCTTCGCACTCGGCGAGGGGCGCCTTCTTGCGATCCACCATTCGACATGAGACCGAGCACGATCACGGGCGCGATCAGTTGCCTCGCCGCAGCGACCCTCGCGCAGTCCCCGACCTTCGACATCGCACCCGCAGCGGCGCTCGGCCCCACGGGCGCGTCGATTCCCTACGCCATCGTCGGCAACGCCGGCCAGCTCTACGCCGTCCTGATCTCGCCGCAGGGCGGGCCGCTCGACGTGCTCGGGGAACGCCTCTTCCTCGGTCCGACGCCGATCCTGACCTTGCGCAGCGGGTTGCTCCCCGGCACGGGCCTCGTCACGGGCACGATCTCGCTGCCGGCCGGGCCGGCCGCCCTCGGCCTCGCGGTCTACGGTCAGGCCATCGCCGCCGACCCGACGGCGCCGCAGGGCATCGTCGTGAGCAACGGCGAGAGCTCACTCGTGCACGGCGCACCCCAGGCGCTCGCGATCGCGTTCGATGACCCGCAGCAGGCCGGGTTCACGGGTTCGTTCGGCCAGGGCGTCGCGGGTCACATCACCGGCGGCGCGATCACGCGTCGCACGTGGTCGGTCATGCCGACCCAGGGCGTCGCGTTCGGCTCGCCGGTGCAGAACCCGCTCAACCCCGCGGGCGCGCGCGAGCAGATGGTGTTTCGGTCGTCGGACGTCGGTGCCAGCGGCAGTCCCGAGATGCTCACCGCGATCCGGTGGTATTCGGCGACGCCCGTCGTCTTCGACGTCTTCCCGCACATCGACATCCTCGTCGGGCACACGCCCGTGACGCCGGACTACTCGATCGACCCCTGGACGGCACTGCCGTCGTCGCCCAACTCGGGCCTCGACCCGACGTTCGCCAACAACTACTCACCGAGTGCGCCGCCGCAGGTCGTCTACAGCGCGGGCTACGTGATCCAGCCGTCGATCCAACAACCCGACGGCTACGTGCCGCTGCCCGAGATCGTGCCGTTCGCCTACGACGGGACGTCGAGCCTGCTGATCGAACTGCGCACCAACCCCGGCGCACCGGCGACGGGGCAGAACGGGATGTACGGCTACCTCATGGTGCAGAGCTCACCCCTGCCGGCCGCGCGCGTCGTCGCGAGCGGCACGCCGAGCCAGCCGCTCAACCCGTCGCAGGCGACGATGGGCACGGGCGACAACCTGCTCATGCGGCTGCAGTTCGAGTTCGCGGACGTGACCACCGAGGCGCTGTCCCCGTTCTTCTCGGCGAACGTCAGCAACCCGGATTGGGATCCGGCGCTCGTGGCCGCGACGCTGCCGGCCGGCACGGGCTACGAAGTCGAGTTCCGCGGCGCGACGAGCAACTCCGGCAGCAACGCGACCGCCTGGTCCAGCAGCCCGAACGTCGCGGACGGGCTGCCGCACCTGCAGTTCCGGATCACGTTCCGGAGCAATGCGCAGACCGGCGAGGTGCCGCTGATCGACACGCTCGTCGTGCCGTACCGCTAACGCGCGCGCCGCAGCGTCACCGACAGGATCGCGGCCCGACGCTGTGGCAGCACGAAACGGAAGTCCGCGCCGCCGTTCTGGCGGTTGGCGAAGCGGGCCCGGCGCAGCAGGTAGCGCTCCACGACGCGATCGTCCTGGCGTTCGGTCTCGGACGGTCGACACGCCGTGTAGGCCCCGCTCAGCGTGGCCTCGCGGTCCCGCGAGTCGAACTCGAGACCGACGGGGACACCGCCGCGGCGCACGACCTCGAGTTCGAAGTCGGCGTCGACGTCGAACGCGAAGTGGTCGCTGACCTGGAAGTAGAGGTAGTTGCCGAGGCCTCGTGCGACGACGCCCGGTCGCAGCGCGCCGTCTGCGACGCGGCACGGTCCGTCTTCGCATGCGACCTCACGCACCCCGAGGCGACGGCCGCCGTACGACACGAGCACGTGATCGCGATCGGCCGCGGCCTGCCCCCAACTGCGATCGGGCCGCGGACGCGGTTCGGGCCAGCTCAGTTCGATCGGGTCCGGGCCCAGGTCGGGCTTCGTGCCGGTCCGCAACGCTGCGATCCAAAGCCGCGTGAGCTCGACGTACTGCCGCCCCGTCTCGATGGTCGGACACAGCTCGGTGCCTTCGTGCATCTCGTTCCACGTCTCGAGCAGAACGAGCTCCGGGCGATGCGCGATCGCGCGTTGCCAGGACCAGCTGTAGTAGCGCCCGCCCTCGCGTTCGCGGATCGGCGTCCGGCGGCCGGGCACGGGTCGGTCGTCGTAGCCCGGTCCGATCTGCGCGACGCCGGGAAACAGCTTGGGTCCCCACAACGCCGCCCCCCAGCTCGTCGTCAGGTCCTGTCCGATGTCGCCCCACGATTGATCGGCGACGAGGCACACGCGATCGCCGTCGAAGCGCGCCGCGAACCGTTCGCGCAACGCATCCCCGAGCTCGCGGTCCCAACGCTCGGCGAAACCGCTGAC
This sequence comes from Planctomycetota bacterium, assembly GCA_965228735.1. GTDB lineage: Bacteria > Planctomycetota > UBA1135 > UBA1135 > UBA2386 > JAGQRA01. Next base: position 4,697,165 of record OZ245838.1, on the reverse strand, counting down.
GTAGAGCACGACGAGCGCGCCGCCGCGGTGGCGGGCCCAGTGCCGCCGCGGGATCGCCGCGAAGTAATCGGTGACCGTGGTGCAGAACAACTCGCGCCCCGCGGCGGTCGTCAGATCGGCGCGGCCGCCGCGCGGCTCTCGGCCGCAGACGTCGTTGCGCAACGTGCTCGTGTCGTAGAACAGACCGAGCTCGACGCTCCCGTCGCCTTCTTTCTCGAGCCGATCGAGCGCACGAACCATCGGCGGCAGACCCTCGCGCGAGAACGCGAGGTTCGGGCGCTCGTAGGCGCCGGGCGCGCCCCAGTAGACCGGCAGCGCGACGTCGATCCCCGCCGCCGCCATCGCCTCGAAGTTGCCGGCGTGCCAGTCGACACTCCGGTAGCTGACCTTCTCCGGCGCGACGAAGTGGCGCGCGTGCCCCTCGCGACCGGGCGCCCCGGGTTGGTCGAAGTGCTCCGTCGGCCAGTGGTACCAATAGAAGTAGTGCGTCGCGACCGTCGGGCCGACCGTTTGCGCCGCCAGCGGCGACGCGGCGCCTTCGAGGGCGACGAGGAGCAGTGCGAAGAGGCCGGGCAGCCGCATGCGGCAAGGGTATCGGCTCGATGGCATCGCCCGCACACGGCCTCCTCCAGAACGGTTCGCGACGGTGCCGATCGGAGCCGTGCTGAAGAACTCGCCAATGCGCCCAATCTTCGTCCTGACATCGATCATCGTGCTGCTGACGATCGCGATCACCGCGATCTTCTGGCCGCCCGTGCTCTGGTCGCTCGCCGTGGTCGGCCCGATCTTCGCGGCCGGCTGCTACGACTACTGCCAGACTCGCCACGCGATCCGCCGGAACTTCCCGGTCCTCGGCCGCTTCCGCTACTGGCTCGAGGCGATCCGCCCCGAGATCAACCAATACTTCGTCGAGTCCAACACGGATGGGCGGCCGTTCAGCCGCGACGAACGCTCGCTCGTCTACCAGCGCGCGAAGGGCGCGCTCGACACGATGCCGTTCGGCACGCGGCACGATCTCTACGAGCCGGGCTACGAGTGGCTCAACCACTCGATGGCGCCCGTGCACGTCGACCCGCGCCTCATGCGCGTGACCGTCGGAGGACCGCACTGCACCAAGCCGTACAGCGCGAGCATCCTCAACATCTCGGCGATGAGCTACGGCGCGCTGAGCGGCAACGCGATCCGCGCACTCAACGGCGGCGCGAAGGACGGCGACTTCGCGCACAACACGGGTGAAGGCGGGATCTCGCCGCACCACCTCGAACACGGCGGTGACCTGATCTGGCAGATCGGCACCGGCTACTTCGGCTGTCGCACGCTCGAGGGCGACTTCGATACCGCGCTGTTCAAGCAGAACGCCGCGCGGCCCGAGGTCAAGATGATCGAGCTCAAGCTGTCGCAGGGGGCCAAGCCCGGCCACGGCGGCATCCTGCCGGCGCAGAAGGTCACGCCCGAGATCGCCGCGATTCGCAACGTGCCACTCGGCCAGGACGTCTTGTCACCGCCCGCGCACTCGGCGTTCTCGACGCCGCTCGAGCTCGTGAAGTTCGTCCAGCAGCTCCGCGAGCTCGCGGACGGCAAGCCCGTGGGCATCAAGCTGTGCCTCGGCAAGCGCCGCGAGTTCCTGGCGCTGTGCAAGGCGATGCGCGAGACCGGCATCACACCGGACTTCATCGCCGTCGACGGTGGCGAGGGCGGCACGGGCGCTGCACCGGTCGAGTTCACCGACCGCGTCGGCACGCCGGCCGCGGACGCGATCGTGTTCGTGCACAACGCGCTCACGGGTTTCGAACTGCGCGACCGCATCAAGGTCATCGCTTCGGGCCGCATCACGAGCGGCTTCGGGATGATCAAGGCGCTGATGCTCGGCGCGGACATGATCTACTCGGCGCGCGCGATGATGCTCGCGCTCGGTTGCATCCAGGCGCTGCGCTGCAACGCCAACGTGTGCCCCGCCGGCGTCGCGACGCAGGACCCGCACCTCGAGGCCGGCCTCGTCGTGAGCAACAAGCGCAAGCGCGTGACCTCGTTCCATGCCGAGTCGGTCGAGAGCCTCGCCGAGCTGCTCGGCACGCTCGGCCTCGAAGCACCGCATCAGCTGCGGCCGTGGCATCTCGTGCGGCGCATCAGCCCGACCGACGTCCGGCACTACGGCGAGATCTACGAGTACCTGGCCCCGGGGGATCTGCTCGGCGACGACCCGCCCGCAGGATACGCGCGCGCGCTACGGGCCGCGTCCTCGGCATCGTTCTCGGCCGTCGAGCCGGAGGGCGCGTCACCGGTACTCGCGTAGCCGGCTCGAACCCTCGACGGGACGGGCCGCTGCGGACCGCCCGCCGAGCGGCGTCCGAAAACTGGACGGTTCGGGCAAGGTCGGACGGCTCTGAGCCGATGAACGTCTCGTTCCGGGGCGGCCTTCGCCTCGCAGGCCCGCTTCTTCCCCAGGTCATGAAGGGTAGCGACGCGTCATGATGCAGGTTCCATGTCTCGAGATCCTCGGCGGCCGCCTGGTCGCGGACGCGAAGGGTGCGGACGACGCACGCGTCCTGCACGAGAACCCGCTCGAGGCGGCGCGCCTGCTGCAGAAACACGGCGCCCTGTTCTTCCAGATCACCGACCTCGACGCGGCGTTCGGGTCGGGCAACAACGATGACGTGCTGCGCGGCCTCGCCGAGCGCACGATCCCGTTCCAGGTCGGCGGCGGCATCCGCAGCGCGGCTCGCGCCGAGGAGCTGTTCGCGCTCGGCGCCGATCGGGTCGTCGTGGGCACGATGATGCTCGCAGCACCCGACGAGGCGAAGGCGCTCGTCGGCAAGTTCGGTCGTCGGGTCATCGCGGCGATCGACGACCGCGGCGGTCAGGTGCTCGTCAGCGGCCGCGCGGAGAACGACGCGCGGAGCGTCGCCGAGGCCATCGCCGCGATCACGTCGACCGGCGCGGAGACGCTGTCCTACTCGCGCATCGGGGACACGGTCGACATCGACGCGGACATCGCGGCGGTCGAAGCGGTGCTCGGTCAGCTCGAGAACGTCGAGCTCTTCGCCCGCGTCGGGGCCGAGAGCCGCGAAGACCGCGACTCGGTCCGCGCGCTGGAGGAGAAGGGGCTCGCGGGCATCGTGCTCGGCGCGGGCTACTACGAAACCGCGCTCTCCGCCGCGGCACCGGCCTGACGAGCATCAGCGCGATCGCATCCCGGCGATCCCCGGCACCCGCACGAAGCGATCTTCCTCGGCGATCCACGCGGTGAGCTCACCACCGTAGCAGCAGCCGGTGTCGAGGCCGATCGCGTGCGGCCGGACGACGAGACCGCGCCGCGCCCAATGCCCGAACACGACGCGCCGGGCGCCCGTGTACCAGTCGTCCCACGGTCGGAACGGCGGCCCAGGCGGCGGCCAGTCGGCGGCCGGTCGGTTGCCCTCGGAGTCGCAGTAGCGCACGGTCACCGCGTAGCGCACGTCATCGGCCGCGAGCGCGGTGAGGCGGTCGTCGGGCCATTGCGACCAGCTCGGATGCAGGCCCGCGTGCACGACGATCAGATCGTCGAACGTGCGGACGATCGGCTGTGACTCGAGCCACTCGCGATGGCGAGCGCTCGCCGCCTTGCCCTTCCGCAAGAACGACAGGTCGTGGTTGCCGAGCACGGGCTCGGCGCCGAGCTCGATGAGCAGATCGAGCGTGCCGTCCGAGTCCGGCCCCTTGTTGACCAGGTCGCCGACGGGCATGAGGCGGTCGCGCCCCGCCTCGAACCGCACGGCCGCGAGCAGCCGTTCGAGCGGTTCGCGGCAGCCCTGGATGTCACCGATGAAGATGCGGCGAGTCACGTGATGGCCATGAATGACGGGCGGCGAGAGAGCGAGCTTGCGGGGCACGAACCCGTGTGCATTGTTCCCCATGGCGCCGACAGGTCCCACCCCGAACTCGTGCACAAGCCGTCCTCGTTTCCGTTCGTGAGCACCCGATGACGCGACTTCTGCGCGCCGCCGGGTCGATGACCGCGATGACGCTCGTGTCTCGCGTCCTCGGACTGTTCCGCGACCGGATGATGGCGCAGGTGCTCGGTGCGGGCTGGGTGCAGGACACGTTCCTGCTCGCGTGGATGCTGCCGAACCTCATGCGGCGGCTGCTCGGCGAGGGCGCGCTGTCCGCCGCGCTCGTGCCGGCCTACACCGCGGCTCAGAAGCGCGACCCGGACGAGGCGCGGCGGCTGCTCGCGGAGATCACGGGCGCGGTGACGACGATCCTGCTGCCACTCTGCCTCGTGGTCGCCGCCGTCAGCCTGCTGTATCCGGCCGAGTGGCTGCCCGCGCCGGAGAAGGGTGGCGTCGAGGCGATCCGGTTGCTGCTGACGCTCAACGTCGTGCTGTTCGCCTACGCGCTGCCGGTCTGTCTGTGCGCGGCGCTCAGTGGCGCGCTGAACACGCTCGGCAGGTTCGCGCTGCCGGCCGCGCTGCCGGTCCTGCTCAACGCGTTCTGGATCGCGGCCCTGCTCCTGGCGGGACCACTCGGCTACACGGTCGAAACCGACATCGCCAACTTCGTCGCGTGGTGGCTGCTCGCCGGCGGCTTCGTGCAGCTCGCGGTCCTCGCGCTGCCGATGTGGCGCAGCAATGAACTGCCGTGGCCCCGGTTCCGCCTGCCGCGACGGGGCAGCGCGGCGTTCGGGGTCTTCGTGACCATGGTGCCGATGGTCGTCGGCATGTCGCTCAACCAGATCAGCTCGTTGCTCGACATGTTGATGGCGTACTACTTCGTGTCGTCGGGCGCCGTCACCTACCTCTATCTCGCCAACCGGCTGCTGCTGTTCCCGCATGCGCTGACCGCGATGTCGCTCGGCGTCGCCGCGTTCCCGAAGCTCGCGCTCGAAGCGACCGAGACCGACCGGCGCAGCATGCGCAGCACGCTCGATCAGTTCGCCGGCTACACGATCTTCGTGACCCTGCCCGCATCGATCGGACTCGCCCTGCTCGCCGAGCCGGTGATCCGGATGCTGTTCCTCGGCGGCCGCTTCGTCGAAGCCGATGTCGGACCGACGGCGCGGACGGTCACGCTGCTCGTGCTGGGTCTGCCGTTCCTCGGACTCGCACAGCTCTATGCCCGCGCGTTCTACGCCGTGGGGGACGCCCGCACGCCCGCCCGTTTCGCCGCCGTGCTCGTTCTCTGCAATGCGGCGCTCAACGCGCTGCTGCTCTGGCTCACCGATCTCGGCACCGCCGGTCTCGCGCTCGCGAGCAGCATCTCGTCGCTGGCGAACGCGATCCTCCTGGCGCAGCGTTTTCGCCGCCACGTGGCCGCGGTCGACGACGGTGGGCTCACGGGCAGCTGGGTGCGCGCGATCGCCGCGACCGGCGCGATGGGCGTCGCGGTCGTGCTCTCGCAGAGCGCGCCGCCAGATGCGAGCCTCATGCAGGTCGCGCTCTACGACGTGGCGATCCCGATCGGCGTCGGCATCGTCGGGTATCTGCTCGCGCACGTCCTCATGGGGTCGCCCGAGTGGCGCGGCGTGCGGCGGGCGCGGCGGCGCTGAGCCACAGGGACAGCCGGAGCGTCATTCGAGCCGCTCGAACTCGAGGAAGCTCGACCCGTCCTGCCAGATGCGGAGCATGCCGCGCACGACGTCGATGCGGCGAACGCGCAACTCGCCCTTCTCCTCGACGTGGATCTCGCCGTCCACGTCCGTGTAGAAGCCGAGCCTGACCGTCGTCTGGTAGCCGTTCGGTTGCCGCTGCCACTCCCGCACGCCGGCACGCAGCAGCGGGTAGTCCGGATCCGTGCCGGCACCCGCGAGGCACAGCAGGAGGTGCCGGCGCGTGATCGCGACGTAGCCGCTGCTCGCGCGCGGGTCGGGCCGGCCCTCGACCATGCGGCGCGTCAGGCGGTAGACGCCTTCGATCGGGTCGCGCTCGGGTCGCTTGTCGGGCTCCTGTGCCGCTGGTTCCTCGGCCGCCGGCTGCTTCGAACCGGGATCCTGCGAGCGTTCGACCTTCGGATCGTGAGGTCGGGGATCCTGGGGTCGGGGATCCTGGGGTTGGGGATCCTGCAGTCGGGGCGACATCACGGCGCCGGTCAGGCCGGCCGAGATGCCGAAGAGAACCGTCATCAGAAATGGCTTCAACGTTCCGTGCTCCCGCAATCGTCAGTGGACTTGGATCTCGACGCCGGCCTGCTCCGCGCCGGCCCGCACGTCGACGTCGGCGCGCCCGAAGCGGACCTGTCGGCGCCGCTTCTTGGTCCTGGTCTCGACCTGCGTGATGACCTCGACGCGGCCGGGCTCGATGTGCGGCAGTTCGAAGTGCCCGTGTACGTCCGTCCGCACGGTCGCCGTGTTCTTCGCGTAGACGAGGGCGCCGGCGATCGGCTCCCCCGTTTCGTGGTCGACGACGCGACCGCGAACGAGTCCGGCGGGGACGATTCGCAGCTCCGGGACGCTGCCGGGCTCGGCCCGCACGTCGGCGCACGCGAAGAACGGGCCGAGGCCGTGAACGAGCAACCGCAGCTGCGCTCGTGGCGGCACGTGGTCGAGCTCGAACGTGCCGTCCGCGTCGGGTCGAACCTGCACTCCCGGCAGACCGCGTGCGAGCACCCACAGCCCTTCGAGATCGACGTCGTCCGGCCCGAGGACGCGACCGCGAACCGGCTTCGTGCGCCGAACCGGCGCGACGACGATGTCGGGGTCGGCGCTGGTGCGCGGCCGATGGGTCGAGACGTCGACGTGCCCGAGCTCGAAACCCGGTGCGCGCACGCGCAGGCTCAGCGCATCGACGGCCGCGGCGATCCCGGGCAGAACGAAGTCGCCGTTCTCGTCGGCGACGGTGCGCGCGATCTCGATACCTTGTTCGCCGCCGGCCATCGCGATGATCTCGGCGCCGCCGACGGCCCTCGTGCCGGCTGGCCGCCAGCCGAACGCCCAGAAGCCGAGCGGTTCGACCACCGAGCCGCGAATCGTGCGCGCCGGCCCGAGTTCGATCGGCGCGATGTCGTCGCCGAGCGTGACGAACACGATGCCGGCCCCGACCCCGTCACCGCGGTATCGCACGACCGCGCGCTCCGGCACGAGGTCACCGGCCAGCGTCGCGCTCGCGCCCTCGACCTGCCGCTGTCCGAGCGCGGCCGGCGGGGAAGGGCCGGTGAACGTGAGGCGATCGGCAAAGACGGTCAGCTCGAGCGGCGGCACGGCACCGGTCGCGTGCACGAACGTCAACGTGACCCGGCCGGCCTGCCAGTGCCGGACCCCGAGCGCCACCAGACCGGCGATCGCGGCGAGCCACACCACGAGCATCGGCGTCGAACGCCACCACGGCCGCCGCACGCCGTCACGACGAGCACGCATGCGCTGAGAGAGGGACTCCGAACTCACGACGTGAACATACAGTGGCGGTACCGAACCCGTTTCAAATCCGCCACTCGCGACTCGGCGCGAACGCCGGCAGGCACCGGGGTTGCGTGGCCGGCGCCGTGGCGGATTTGAAACGGGTTCGGTATCGCCACGCGGGTTAGTCTGGAGAACCGATGCTCATCTATCTGCTGCGGCACGGTCGCGCCGAGGACGGCTTCGGCAAACCCGACGAGGAGCGCGCTCTCACGAGTGATGGGGAAGAACGGCTGCGCGCCGCGGCGCCCGTATGGCACAAGCTGCTGCCGCCGCTCGACGTCGTGTTCCAGAGTTCGTTGCGGCGAGCCCAGGAGACCGCAGCCATCCTGCTCGAACTGGCGGTGCGCGGCTCGCCGGAGCTGCGCACGACCGATCTCATCGCGCCGGGCGGCAGCGTCCGGGAAACGCTGCGGCTCATCGAGGAGGAGCTCGCATCCGATACGACGGCGATCGCATTCGTCGGGCACGAGCCGCACCTCGGTTGCGTGCTCGCCGCGCTGCTGACCGGCGACGTGCGGCGATCGATCCCACTCAAGAAGGGCATGCTCGTCGCCGTCGAGCTCGCGTCGCGCGCCAGCACGATCGGCGAGCTGCGCCTCGCGCTACCGCAGCGGGTCGCGGCCGACCTCGGGTAGCGCGCGCGCCGCGACGCCGAACCGAACGGGCGCGCTACCCTTCCTTCGTGCCGGTGATGACGATGCCGTCCAGGCCATCGGGGCCGACCGTGATGTTCTGGCCGCGATACCGCTCACTGCGGCCGTCCCAGCCCGCGTGAATCCGCAGGCCGTACTGCCCCGGCGCCAGGTCATCGGTCCGGAACGAGCCGTCGCCCATGTCGATGCCGATGCCGTCCTCCTGCGAGCCGAGCGACCCGTCGGGCTCGAGCTCGTGCACGCTGATCCACGTCCATTGCGGCTTCTCGTTGCCGAACATCGCGAAGTCGAGCCGCCCCTTCACCTGGATCGTCGCGCGCATGTCGATGCGCAGGTTGGTGACCGGCACGCCGCCCGTGACCTTGACGCCCGTCACCTTGCCCTCGCTCGGCTCGTCGCCGCGCTGCCGCGCCGTGAAGGTCCACGTGCCCTCCGCCACTTCGTCGAACTCGAAGTTGCCGTTGGCGTCGATCGGCGCGTGCAGGTTGAGCGAACCCGAGTCGTCGGGTAACGAGCCGCGCGCGCTGATGTGACCGCCAGCCACGGGGGCGCCGTTCATGCCGTACACCGTGCCTGAGATCGACGACGTCATGATCTCGATGCGGAGCTCGCGTTGCTCGTTTTCCTTCAGCTCGAAGTTGCCCTGCCAGATCGTCGACGTGACGCCGAAGATGCCGCCCTGCCGGGTGATCGTGAGATAGGCGTTGCCGGCCGGCACGACCCCGAGATCGAACTGCCCGGCGCGGTCCGTCTCTTCGCCGTAGCGCCGGTTCTCGATCCAGCCCATCACCATCGCGCCTTCGACCAGGCGACCGTTGACGGTCACGGAGCCGAACACGCGCGCCGTCGGACCCTCGATCGGCTTCTCGCCGGCGTCGAGCTGCACCCGCGCCGTCTGACCGGAAAGAACGTCCACCGTGGCGCGCTGCTGTTCGCGGCCACCGCCCATCATCCGCGCCGACATCATGAGCTCCATGACGCCGCCCGGCGACTTCAGCATGTCGAGCGAATCGATCGTTTGGACGCGGTAGCTGCCCGGCTGCAGCGCCGCGACGCGGAACGAGCCGTCCAGACCCGCCGTGACCATCCGCGGCACGACCTCGAGCGGACCGCGCGGGCCGCCGTTGCGACGCCACTCGACGACGACCGTGTACTTGCCCGCCTCCGGCGGCGCGCCGTTCTCGGTGAGCACGCCTTCGAGCGCACCCGGCGCCTCCATGCGCAGCACGAGTTCTTCGCCGAGCACCGCCTCGCCGTGCACGTAGCCCCACTTGGGATGCTCCGCGCTGACGCGCAACTTGTCGGCCTTGAAGCGATCGATGGTCAGCGCGCCGCCCTTGTCGGTGCGGCCGCACATCAGCGGGATGTCGTAGAGCTGCCGCCCCTGCGGATCGGCGTAGATCGCGACGTTCTTGATGGGGCGCTCCTCGGGTCCGACGACCCGGACCTGGAACGCCTGGAACGGCTCGAGCTGGATCGATGTCTCGACGTTGGCGTCCTTGATCGACACCTCGGCGAAGCCCGTAGCGTGACCGGGCGCGCGCGCGACCAGCGTGTACTTGCCGGCGTTGAGGTTCTCGATGCGCCACGCGCCCTCCTCGGTGCGCGACACGCGCTCCCGGATGTCGACCGGCGGCACGAAGCCGAACACGGCCATCTCGGCCGCGCCGTCACCCGCATCGCCCTGCAGCAGCCGCAGATTGGCGTCCGCGACGGGCTTACCGTCCGCGCCGACGATCATCGCGTCGATGTGACGCGACGCCTCGAGCACGACGACGACGTCGCTGCCGATCGGTTGCGGCTCTGCGATCACCCACGTGTGCGTCGGCCCGCGCCGGGCAGCGACCGTCACGTTGCCGCGCGCGAAGCCGAGCGCGGTGAACTCGCCCTTCTCGTTCGTCTTCGGCACGCGGCGCGCGAGATCCACGGGCGCGATCGGAATCGTCGAGCCGGCGAGGATCTCCGCTCCGGCGACCGGCTCGCCATCGCCGTCGACGACCTTGCCCCAGAGTTCTTCACCCGTGCTGAGGCCGATCTCGCCGACGTTCTTCTCCTCGCCGGCGCGCACGACCACGCTCGGCGACATGTGTGACAGGTGATCCTCGGCGGTAACCGCGAGCAGATTGCTGCCGGGCACGACACCGACGAGCCGGAACGTGCCGTCCTCGCCCGAGTGGGTCGTCGGGATCGGCACGTTCTCGAACGCGCCCTTGACCCACGGGGGCATCTCGACGACCTGCACGGGTGCCCGCGGCTCGCGAATGAGGACCGCGCCCTCGGGGTCGAACCGTTCGACGGGGAAGAACCCGGCGAGGGTGCCCGGCAGGTCGGCCGCGCGCACGAGCGCACCCGCGAGCGGCTGGCCGTCCTCGCCGAGGACCTTGCCGACGATGACGCCCGCGTTGGGCAGCACGATGTCACCGAGATCGACGACCTCGCCCGGCGACGGCGTCTGCGTGATGATCTCGTGCACGGGCGCGTCCGTGCCGATGCCCGCGAACATCACGTAGATCGCCCGCGGCCAGACGCCGCTCAGCAGGAAGCGGCCGTCCTCGCCCGTCTGGGTCTCGCCCGCGATGTAGTTCGGTTCGGCCGTCGGCTCGTCGGCGAACACGTCCGCACCCTCGCGCACGATCGAATCCATCGCCCCGCGGTAGAACCGGACACCGCAGCGGCTCGCCGGCTGGCCGTCGAACGAGACGACCCGACCCTTGAACCCGCAGAGCCCCTCGCGGATCTCCGGGTCGTCGAGCAGATCGTCGTTGCCGACCGCGACCGCCGTGCGCTGCATCGTCGAGGGTCCGGTCGCCTCGGCCGCCGCCAGGCCGCTGCCGCCGGATGCGCCCGCCGGATCGTCGGCGAGGGGGACCACGTCGCCGTCGTTGGGCACGATCGGCGCGGCATCGTCACCGCGGAAGAACACGAGCCAGCAGACGCCGGCCGTGACCAGCAGGAGCAGGACGATGAGGACAGCGTTCTTCTGCATGGAGGATCTCCGGGCGGCAGCCGCCACGGTAATGCACGGCGCTGTGGCCAACTATTGGGGAAAACTGCCGGTTGATCCCGGAAAACGCGCCCCGGCGGCCGGATCAGACGCTCTGCCGCGCCCGCCAGATCGCGATGGCCCCGAGCACGATCGAGTGCTCGATGGCGCCGTCCCGAATCAGCGCATCGAGTTCGGTGACCGGCACGGTGACGACCTCGATGTCCTCGCCCGGATCGAGCTCGGGCTCGCCGACCCGCGTGCAGTCGGTCGCGAGGTAGACGTAGCAGCGGTTGGAGAAGATCGCGGGGTTGGGATTCATCTCCCCGATCCGCTCGAGCGTGCCGGCCTCGTAGCCGCTCTCCTCACGCAACTCCCGCGCTGCGGCCTGCGCCGGATCGGTCTCGTGCGGATCGATGAGGCCGCCGGGCACCTCGAGCGCGATGCGCCTGTCGCCGTGGCGATACTGCCGCACGAGGACGATCTCGTCGTTGGTCGTGATCGGCACGATGTTGACCCAGTCGGGGGTGTCGATCAGGAAGAACCCGATGTCCGCGCCGGTGCGCGGCGACCGCCGGCGCGACTTGCGAACGTGGAAGACCTTGTAGTGCAGCAGCGTCTCTTCCTCGAGCTGCTCCCAGTCGCCGAGCGTCATGTCGTAGTCCCCCGCATCATCGGTCAGCTACCCTGCATCAGTTGCCGAGCCGCAGGCCATCGCGCCGCTGCCCGGCGATCGCTTCGACGTCGAGACCCGCGCCGCCGTCCGCGAGCTCGAGCCGGCCCGGTCCGAAGCGATCGGTCTCGAGCGTGAACACGCCTTCGCCGTCGGTGCTCACGGTCAACGGCAGCGCGAGCACGTGTCCCGAGATCGCGCGGCGACCCGTCGGCTCCGGCGCTGCGGCCGGCGCGCCGGGCACCCAGCGCACGGTCGCGCCCGCGAGCGGCTGACCCGCGCGCACGACGACGCCCGTGAGTACGCCCGTGAGACCGGCAGCGACGCGGTCCGCGGTCACGGCGGGCAACAGGTCGTAGTCGCGCATCGGCGCGGCCGCCTCGACGAGCTCCGCGAGCGGCACGTAGCCCGGCTTGCTCACGACGAGCCGGCCCGCCGCGTCGCCGCTCGCCGCGAGCCGGAACGTGCCATCAGCCGCGGTTACCGCCGTGATCGGCGGATTGCCGCCGAGGGTCCACGCGACGGCTGCGCCGGCGACCGGCTCGCCGCCGGGCCGACGCCGCACCCGCCCACGCAGCGCGTTCTGCGGCAACGGCACGAGCGCGATCTCCGGCGTCCCGGCGGCTGCGACGTCGATCGGACCGAACGCGCGCGGCTCGTGGTCGACGTGTCGCACGAGCAACGTCACGGGCCCGTTCGGCAGCGGGCCGAACGCGAACGCACCGCTCTCACCCGTGACGCACCGCAGTGCGAGCGGGCCGCCGCCATCACCGCTCTCGACCCGACGCGTGATCTCGGCCCCCGCGAGCGGCTGCTGTCCGCCGCCGACGATCCGGCCGCGAACGAACGCGCCGGGCTGGAGATCGACGCGCACGATCCGCGCCGTATCGACCGCCGCGAGCTCGACGCGCGTCGCGAGGCCGTCCCGGGTCGCGAACTCGAGCGTGTAGGGCACGCCGATCGCAAACCGGACGTTCTCGCCGTCCTGCACGACTCGCGCGGGCGCCAGCCTGGCGAACAGCTCCGTGAGTCGCGCATCCTCGAGGCGGGCGCGCTGGACGACGGCGTCCGTGTGGTTCGGTGCCTCGGCCTGGCCCCGGGACAGCACGACCATCGTCGCTTCGGGCACGGCCGCGCTGCCCGGCCCGGACCGCAGAACGAACCGGTGGCGCACCGACCAGCGATCGCGCACCAGCTGCACCCGCTGCGGCGCGCCGATCGTCGAGCCGAGGCGCGTCGCGGCCAGCCGCGTCAGGTAGCGCTCCGCGACGATGCCGAGCTGTTCGCGTTCTGCGAGCGGCAGCTCGACGATCCCGCGTTCGTCCGTGAAGCCGATCTCCGCGCCGCCCTTCAACCGTCGCACCACGGCGCCGGCGATCGGCGTGCCACGCTCGTAGTCGACGACCTGCACGCACGCGGTCATGCGGCTCGCGAGATCCGTCGGCGCCGGCGTCGTCAGCTCTCGGGTCGGCACCGCGCGGGCGAGCTCGCCGCCGGCCGACAGGTCCGCGTCGCCACTGCGACCCGGAGTCACGGGAACGTCGCCGACGCCGCCGCCGCCAACACCATTGGGCGGCGCGAGCGCGGCGCCGTCACCACTCCCACCCAGCAGCAACCAACCGCCGATGCCCACGGCGACGGCCACCAGCAACCACACCATCGCTACGCGCATCGTCGGCGGGCGACGATATGCTCCGCCTCGCCTCGATGTCGACTCCCTCCGCGCAAACCGCCGAACCGGCTCCGATCCCCGGCCGGTTGCCGCCGGCGCTCCTGCGCTTCGCGGCATTCGCACAACGACACGTCTGGCACGTCCTGGTCGTGGCATCCGCGGTCGCGGTCGCCTGGTTCGGCTATCTCGTCAGCCAACGCATCGGCTATCCGTTCGAGCTCGAGTGGATGGAAGGCGCGCTCGCCGATCACGCGCTGCGCGTCAGCAGAGGCGAACCGATCTACTGCCCACCGACACCCGAGCACGTGCCGTTCCTCTACGCCCCCCTGCTCTTCTGGCTCGGCGGCGGCGGCATCGCGCTCGGTCTCGACGGCATCCTCGCGCTGCGGCTCGTCGCGCTCGCGAGCTCCCTCGGAGTCGCCACGCTCATCGGCCACTGGGTCAAGAAGGAGACCGGCCACGTCCTGCCGGGCCTCGTCGCAGTCGGCGTCTTTCTCGCCGGCTACGGCTGGCTCTACTGGTGGTACGACCTCGCGCGCAACGACTCGCCGTTCCTCCTGTCGATGCTGCTGTGCGCCTACGCGCTGCGGCACGGCGGCCGACACGGCTGGTGGGTCGCGGCGCTGCTTGCCATGGTGGCCGTGCTCGCCAAGCAGTCGGCCGCGATGTGGCTGCCCGCTGTCGGCATCGGCGCGCTGATCCTGGACTGGCGCAGGGGCGTGAAGTTCGGGTTCGCGGGTGTCGGTGCGATCGTCCTCGCGCTCGGCGTCATGCATATGTCGAGCGAAGGCTGGTCGACGTTCTATCTGTTCGAGATGCCGACCTACCATGGCTCGGTCGAGGCGAACAAGCTCGGCTTCTGGACGCGCGACCTGTGGCCGATGCTGCCGCTCGTCGTCGCCGGGATAACTGGGTTCGTCAGCGACTGCCGCGCCGGCCGCGGCCGCGCAGCCCTGTTCCTAGCCGCGGTCGGCAGCGGCGGACTCGTCACGTCGTGGCTGTCGCGCATCCACGTCGGCGGCTTCGACAACGTGCTGCTCTACGGCTTCGCGGGCGCCTGCGTCCTCGGTCCTGTCGCGGCAGCGCGCCTGCGGTTCCTGCCGTGGCTCCTCGTCGTGCAGTTCGTGTTCTTGTTCGTGTTCGCGTTCGCGCCCTCGCGAGTGCGCAGCGCGCTGCCGAGCGACGCGCACCGCACCGCACACGAAGAGCTGTTCGAGTACGTGAGGTCACGCCCAGGGGACGTCTTCATGCCGGCGCACGGCCACATCACCGCGCGCGCCGGCAAACCGACCTCAGCGCACGGCCAGGCGATCTACGACCTGATGCAGACGCTGCCCAATCGGGCGGACGGCGCGATCGACGTGCTCGCCCTGCAAGACGAGGCCCGACTCGCGCAGCTCTCACCGCGGGTCCGCGACGCCCTCGTGAGTTTTCGCGACGGCATGCACGCGGCGATGACGAGTCGCCGCTACTCGGCAATCATCCTCGACGAGCAGATCCGCGGAGCCTACCTGTACATGTTCCGGCTCGCTCTCGTCGGCCCTGATGGGCAGCTCGGCACGCCGGACGACCTCTACGAATCGCGCCCGCTCGATGCGCTGAGCAACCCGAAGGCGCTCAACCCGTTGGTCGGGTTCGCCGCCGATTCGCCATCCGTACTCGTGCCCAGGTAGACGCGGCCGGCTTTTTTTTGCCAGCTGTCCGCCCCCGGGGGTAGCGGCAACCCGTTCCGTGAGAGTCCGTTCGGAGCAACCGCTCGAACCGGCAGCAATACCGGCGCACCGGACCGGGTTTTGCGGCGCGATACCTCGGCAACCGGCGGCTCTACAGTACCAACTGGCCCGCTAGCCACGGCGATCGTGACCCGCGGTCGGGCCGCAGGAGACCCCTCTCATGCAACAGCCTGCTCTGGCGTGCGTCGGCCTGCTGGCCGCGCTTCCCGTCCTCTCCGCTTTCGCGTCCGCGCAGACCGCGCCAACCAACCTGAGCCTCAGCGTCCTGGCCGGTCGGATGGTCTACGACGAAGCTCGCGATCAGCTGCTGTTCTTCGGCCCGAACCTGCCCGCGCCGGTGCACGCGTGGGATGGCACGCGATGGGGCCGCGTCTTGCCGGACGTGAACGTCGGCGCGCGGTTCGCTGCATGGTTCCCGCCGCTGCAGAAGGTCATCCTGCAGAACGGGATCGACATCGTGGCCTGGGACGGCGACGGCCTCGAGCCGGTCACGACGATGCCGAGCGACGGGCGACTCGCGGTGGATCGCAACAGCGGCGCGCTCTACCTGCTCGGCAACAGCAGCACGTGGCGCTTCACCCTCGCCGGCGGCTGGCAGAGCTTGCCGCCCATCCCGGCCACCACCATCGCGCCGATCCTCGGCGCGAGCTTCGACCAGGCCCGCGATCGACTCGTCGCAGTGACCCTCGCCATCCAGCCGTTGGGTTTCGAGACCTGGGAATGGGACGGCGCGAACTGGTCGATGCAGAACTCACGGCCAACGGCCATCGGCGCCATCGTGTACGACCCGGCGCTGAACAGGGTCGTCGCGCCAGCGATCGACGAGACCTTCGAGTGGGACGGCTCCAACTGGAACCTCGTCCGACAACCGGGCGCCCGGCGATTCCAGGCCTATGCGGCCGACCACGAGAACGGTCGCCTGTTCGGCAGCTTCTTCGTAACGCGTGGACTCGCGGTCTGGGACGGTGCGGCGTGGTCGTCGATCCGGCGACCGCACTTCGATGAGGCCTACCAGAGCGCGAGCTACGACTCGAACCGAAACCGCGTCGTCGCGTTCGGTGCCGACCTGGCGCGCAGCCAGTCCAACGCGGCGGAGTGGGACGGTGTTCGTTGGAACTACACCGCGAACGTGCCCGTGCCGCTGCGCCAGGATCACGCCCAGGCCTACGACGCGGCGCGCCAGCAGACGGTGTTGTTCGGCGGCCGATGGCAGGGGCAGGACCTCGGCGATACCTGGCTCTGGGACGGTGCGGCGTGGCAACAGGCCAACCCCACGGGCCCGACGCCATCGCCGCGCTCGTCCCCGGCGCTCGCCTATGACAGTGGCCGGCAACGTGTCCTGCTGATCGGCGGGAATGACAGCGGCGGCTACATCAACGACCACTGGGAATGGGATGGCACGAACTGGGCCCTGATCTCGAGCGCCACCCCGATGACGATCGCCGCCGGCAAGGCAGCCTATGATCCGATTCGGGCCCGCACCGTCTTCTTCGCGATGACCAACACGTTCGAGTACGACGGCACGAGCTGGCAGGCCGGCATCAACACCGTGCTGCGCGCGGAGCGCAACTCCTCGTTCGCGTTCAACGCGATCACCCAGCGCGTCGAAGGCGACCTGCGCGGGATCAACACCGGCTTGGTCCGACGCTACAGCTGGGACGGCAGCGTCTGGACCGCGATCGGCGATCCGATCGGCCACCACGTCTTCGACGGCGCGCGCGGCTTCATGCTAGGCCTGAGCGAAGAGCGGCTCGTGGCCGACACTCAGCAGTCGGCCGACGCCGTCCACGCCGGCTCGAACTGCGGCGGCCAGACGATCGTCTCGTCGATCACGACCTTCGGCGCCCCGCGCCCCGGCAACGCCGATCTGCAGTTGCAGGTCCGCGCCGAGGCCACGCAACGACCCGCGATGATCGCGTTCGGCACGGGTCAGACCCAGATCCCGCTGGGCAACGGCTGTGAGCTCGCGATCCACAGCCCGATCGCGTCGCGCGTCTGGTTCACGAACGCGAGCGGCATCGTACGAGTGCCGTTGCCGCTGCCGAGCGCTGCGAGCCTCAGCGGGTTCACGTTCGTCGCCCAGGGCGCGGTTCTCGATCCCGCGTCGACCGGCGGCATCGCGCTCACCCGCGGGCTGGTCGTGACGGTCGGGAACTGACCAGTCGTCAACCGCGCGAGCCGGCGCCGCCTGCCCGCTTGCGATCGCACCGCTTGAGCAGTTCGCGGATTCGCAGAGCCACGACCCGGACATTGGGCTCGAGAACCATGCTGTCGTGGTTGCCGGGCACTTCCGAGACGTGGACCTCGTCGACCAGCGGGCGCCAACCGTTGTCCTCTCGAACCCGTTGCCTCCCCGCGTCCAACAACACACCGTCGCCGAGGTCGTAGTGCACGGCGAGACCCGGCCGGAAGAGATGGATCGTGACGGGCTGCGGCGCGAAACCGTAGTCCCGGACGGCAACCACGAACGCATCGCGGACGTCGTCCGAATGATAGGTCGAGCTGTCGAGTTCGACCTTGCCCCGGAACCGAGCCCGCAATCGGCCGAGTTCCCAGCGCGCCCGTTTGAGCGCCCACTCGCCGAGATACCGGATTCCGCGACGCTTCAAGTGGATCAGGTGGATCTGGGCTTTCTGCTTGCGGGTCAACTTCTCGTGCGATGGCACGGGGGTGTCCAGCATCACGATGGCCGCGACTTCCTCTCCCTGCGAACGCAGCTGCCGCGCCATCTCGTACGCCGTGATCCCGCCGCCCGAGAACCCCCCGAGCAGATACGGGCCATGCGGCTGCACGCGACGAATCTCCTCGAGATAGTCGCGCGCCATGTCCTCGAACGACAGGTGCGGCTCCAGCCCGCCGAACAAGCCGCGAGCCTGAACGCCATAGACCGGACGATCCGAGCCGACCAGACTCGCCAGGTGACGCAGGTTCATCACGTTGCCGAACATCCCGGCAACCATGAAGAACGCCGTAGCACCCGACGATCGA
Source organism: Planctomycetota bacterium (assembly GCA_965228735.1). Taxonomy (GTDB): domain Bacteria; phylum Planctomycetota; class UBA1135; order UBA1135; family UBA2386; genus JAGQRA01. The sequence continues at coordinate 4,679,094 of OZ245838.1, read as the reverse complement.
CCCGCGCTGCGCTCGCCGGCGCCCTGCAGCGGCACGAGATAGGTGAACCGGCCATCCGCGCCGGCCGAATCCTCCCCGCTCGCACCCGCCTGCTCATCGATGATGGCGGCACTGCCACGAACGTCCGGCACGTCGAGCAACGTCGAGATCGGGAGATCGACTCCCAAGTCCCGCTTGATGCGAGCGAACAACCGAACCGCGATCAGCGAGTGGCCGCCCAGGTCGAAGAAGCTGTCCTCGACGCCGATCGGCCGGACACCGAGCACGTCTTCCCAGATCTCGACGAGCCGTTTCTCCGTCGCCGTCTCGGGCTCGCTGTACGTGCTCTCGAGATCCGGCCGCTCGAAGCCTTCGCCGCCCGAGGCTGCCGCGTGGTCCCGCAGCCAGTTCGTCTGGGCCGCGAGCCCATCGATCGACAAGGAACTGACGAACACGTGATGCGGCAGGTCTTGCATGGCCAGGAGCCGATCGATCGCCGCCGCCCCCTCCGCCGGAGTGATGCCGCGTGAAAGGTTCTCGAGGAACACACGCTCGGCCGGGCTCTCGTGCCGATCCATCGCGGCTTCCTGACCGCCCCCCCAGGCCGAACCTTCGTCGTCCGCACTCGCGAGCGAGTTGGCGTCGGCCTGCCGCATCGTGTAGTCGCGCAACTCGACGAGAGTCGTCCCGGACTCCGGATCCCGCAAGGTGACGGTCATCGTGATGAACCGCCGATCCTCGCCGCCACCGTGGGCGGTCCGTTCGACGTGGACGTCGACGATGGGGGGCAACCCGTGATGCAGGGTCGCTCCGCCACATGACACCGGCACCCAGAGCCGCCCCTCGCTCTGATCGACCAGCTCGAGGCCGAGGCCCGTCGCGACGTCCATGAGCGCCGGATGGCAGAGAATCGACTCCAGATCCGAGTGATATGAGCTCCGCAACTCCAACCGACCGTCGACCACCCCCGAATCGCGGTCGACGTTTCGCGTCCGCAGGCAGCTCCAACGCGGACCGAAGCGCATTCGACGTTGCTGAGCCCCTTCGAGCTCCGGTTCGGCACTGGCTTCGAGGGTCGGAGCAGACCGCCCCGTGGCGGCGGCGGGAGTGGCGGTTTCCGTCAGCGCAGCGGCAGCCTGGGCCGCCAATGTCCATGGTCCCTCGCCAGCTGTCGTCGCGCGCTGCTCGACCCGCACCTCGAAGCCGCCGTCATCCGCCAAGGAGACGACCACCCGGGCCGCGATCTCACCGTCCGGACCGGGCACGAGCGGGCGAAACAGGAACAGGTCCGTGATCGCCAGCGCCCCCCGAGGCGGTTGCGCCGACGACCCGAGTTCGGCGAGCGCACCGCGAACGAGCTCGAAGTACGCGGCACCCGGAAACACCGCCTGACCATCCGCCGTGCGATGCTCGTCGAACACCCAGCTGCTGCCGGCGCTCGACCGGAAGTCGACGATGCCACCGCTGGCCGCGGTGCCTATGCACTCGTGCAGCCATGGATGCTTGCACGCAGTCGCGCGAGCCGTGGCGAGAACGCGCCCGGAGTCGTCCCGCGAACCGACCGCCCTGGCCGCCATGCCAATCTCCCGCCAGATGCCCCACGCGACCGCGCACACGGGCACCGTGGCGGACGATCGCGACTCGGCAAACGCGTCCAGGAACACGTTCGCCGCCACGTACGCACTCTGCCCGGCCGGCGCGATCCAAGCACTCGTCGACGAGAACAGAAAGACGAAGTCGAGCGACGGCAACTCGGAAACGAGCTCATTGAGCACGAGCGTGCCGGCAACTTTCGGCGCCAACACCGACTCGACGGCGGCGGCTTCGGCGACCTGCAGGAGCTGATCATCGACGATGCCCGCAGCATGGACGACACCGGCGAGCGCACCGAAGTCACGGACTGCGTCCGTGACAATCCGGCGCATCGCCTCGATGTCGGTCACGTCGACGGCAACGACCCGGACCGTCGCCCCCTGGCGCTCCAGCGCGATGACGGCTCGAATCGCCTCCCCGAGGGCGTCACTGCGGCGAGCGTGATTGTTCCATTCCTCGCGCGGCGGGAGCCCGCGCCGGGCTGTCAGCACGAGGCGAACGTCCGGTTCCGCGGCGACGATCCGCGCCGCGAACAGGCGGCCGATCTCGCCCAAGCCGCCGGTGATCAGGTAGGCCCCACCCTGGCGCACCCGCGACGGCGCCGTCGTCGTGTCGCCCGAAGCCGAGGGTGGCGGCCACTTCACGTTGGTCAGCTCGAAGCGCTCTCGCCCACGAATCGCGATCGTCGTCGCGGACCCGTCCGACAAGCACTCCGCGAGCAGGTCCGACGCGATGGCACGCCGAGAGGAGTCCGCGACCCGCTCCGAGCCGAAGAGCCGACGTTGCGGGGGACGGTCGATATCGACACTGATGCAGTCGCTTCCCGGCAGTTCGCGCGACAGCACGCGCGCCGGCCCCAGCACGAGAGACTTCTCGGGCTCCGCGGGCGCATCGCCGGGCAGCCGCTGCATCCCGCATGAAACGGCGACGAACCGGAACGGGCCAGCCGCCCCCACCCCGAGCAGCGCCTGAATCAGGTAGACCAGGGTGTAAAGACCGCGCTCCTCGCTGTGATGCAGCGGGCTCGAGCCGGGCCGGCGATCGCCTTCGCGAGACACGGCCCAGAAGCTGACGACGTGCGTGGGGCTCCAATCGCCTTCGCCGAGTCGGGCCACGAGGCGGTCGAACCCCGCGCGTCCGTCTTCCGGCGCGATGCAGAACTCCTTGCTGCCGCGCTCGACGAAGGAATCGTCCTCGCGAACGACGACGACATCCGCATCGAGCCGGCGCAACTCATCGACGAACGCATCGCCGTAGCCGAGCTTGTCGAGCAGCACGAGGAATCGCGACCCCTCGGGCACCGCCAGCGGAGCGGCCGGGGCGGCTCGCGGTCGCCATTCCAGGCGCGCGAAGAAGTCCTCGACGTTCTCGAAACGTTCCGGCTGCGGCGGCTGGCTCTGATCCGGCCCCGACCCGGCCGACGGCCCCCGCCACTCGATCCAGTAGTCCTTGTGCTGGAACGGGTAGGTCGGCAACGGCACGCGCCGTCGACGCGGGCCCGTGAAGTGCTCGAACCCGATGTCGACACCCGCCGCCCAGAGCCGACCGGCCGCGGCAGCGAACGCGACGTCGTCACCCACCTTCTCGTCCGGGTGCCGCATCGACGGCAGCACGACGCGGCCCTTGCCATGCGGGTGACGTTTGGCAAGGGAACTCAGCATGCGGCCCGGGCCACACTCGAGCATCACGACCTGCGGATCCGAGAAGATCGTGGCGAGGCAATCCGAGAATCGAACCTGGTGCCGGAAGTGCTTCACCCAGTAGTCGGGGTCCGTCGCTTCGTCGTCCTCGATCCACCGCCCCGTCAGATTCGCGGCGAACGGGATGGTCGGCGCGCGGAGCTCCAGCTTCGCGACGAAGGTTCGGAACGTGTCGAGCAACGGCTCGAGCAGCGACGAGTGCGCCGCCGTGGCGATCGGGACGATCCGGTGATCGATCTCCCGCCGCTCGAGCTCCGTCACGACCGTGTCGATGGCAGCCCGCGGCCCACTGAGCACACAGTTGCCGGGCGTGTTCACCACGCTCACTTCCAGCCCCTCGATGCCGGCGCCGAGCTCCGCCGCCCGGTCGGGCTCGAGCTCGACGGTCACCATGCCGGACTCGACCGTCACCGACTCGAACAGTCGACCGCGCTCATGCACGAGCGCGACGCCGTCCTCAGGGCTCCAAACCCCGGCAATCGCGGCCGCGACATACTCACCCAGGCTGTGACCCAGCATCCCGACGGGCTGGACGCCGAGGTCCATCCAGAGTCGGGCGACGGCGTAGTCGAAGACGTAGACGAGCGGCAACTGGATCGACGGTCGCTCGAGCTGCCGCTCCACCTCGGGCGTCTCCGGTCCATCGATCAGCTCGATCAGGTCGACCCCGACGAGCTTCGAGGCGATGCCGAGCAGTCGGTCGGTGATCTCACGGAACCCGGATTCCGTCGCCCGCAGATCGCGCCCCATCCCCACGTGCTGCGGGCCAGCCCCCGGAAAGAGGAACGCGACCTTGGCTGGACGCTCGGACGCCCGCACGTCGAACGACCGCGGCCCGGTCTTCTGCGTGAGCAGCTCGGCGACCTCCGCGACGGTGTGCCCGGCCACGACGCGGCCGTGCGAGAATCGCCGCCGCCCATGGCGCAGCGTGTGGGCGACGTCCGCGAGCTCGACGCTCGACTCCTCGTCGAGGAACTGCGCCAACCGTTGCGCGGCGGCGTCGAGCGCCGCCGGTGACCGCGCCGACACCACGATCGGCTGCGCCGTTCGGGCCGGCGATGAGCAAGGCGCCGGTGCCGGCGGTTGCTCGACGATGGCGTGCGCGTTCGTGCCGCCGACCCCGAGCGCGTTGACGCCAGCCCGCCGCGGGCCGGTTCCGCGCCACTCGTGCAGCTCGCCGTTGACCACGAACGCGCTGTTCTCGAAGTCGATCTCGGGGTTCGGGCGCTCGAAGTGCAGGTTCGGCGGAATCTTGCCCTTCTCCACGGCAAGCGCAGCCTTGATCAGACCGATGACTCCTGCCGCGGTGTCGAGGTGACCGATGTTGCCCTTGACGGACCCGATACGGCAGAACGCCGTGCGATCCGTGCTCTCACGAAACGCCTGGCTCAGCGCTCCGACCTCGATCGGGTCGCCGATCGGTGTGCCGGTGCCGTGACACTCGATCATCTCGATCGTGTCCGCGGTGATGTCGGCCACGGCGAGCGCTTCGGAGACCGCAGCCGCTTGACCATCGAGGGACGGCGCCAGGTAGCCGGCCTTGGCGGCGCCGTCGTTGTTGACGGCTGTCGCGAGCAGCACGGCATGGATGTGGTCACCGTCCGCCAGGGCATCCTCGAGCCGGCGCAGTGCGACGACTCCGACGCCGCTGCCGAACACCGTGCCGGCGGCCTTGTGGTCGAACGGCCGACAATGCCCGTCCGGTGAGAGAATCTCGCCGGACTTGAACACGTAGCCCTGCCCGTCCGGCGTCTTGATCGTCGACCCGCCGGCGAGGGCGAGGTCGCATTCCCCGCCGAGCAGGCTCTGGCAGGCCAGATGCGTCGCGACCAGGGACGTCGAGCACGCGGTCTGGACGCTGATGCTCGGGCCTTCGAGGTTGAGCGAGTAGGACAGCCTGGTCGCGAGGAAGTCCTTGTCGTTACCGGTATGGCTCAGGAGGAAGAACCCGACGTCCTCGAGCAGCTGCCGGTTGGTGAGGATGTTCAACGCGAAGTACGTCCCGATGCCGCACCCGGCGAACACCCCGACGGAACGCGCGACGCTCTCCGGCGTGTGACCGGCCGCCTCGAGGGCCTCCCACGCACACTCGAGGAAGTGCCGGTGCTGCGGATCCATGATGGCCGCCTCTTTCGGGCCGAGCCCGAAGAAGTCGGCATCGAACCCGCGGATGTCCGCCAGGCCGGCATAGGCGCGGACGAAGTCGGGCCGCGCGATCTGCCCGGGCTCGACACCGTTGGCCGCCAGTTCATCGTCGTCGAGAAAGCGAATCGCCTCGTCGCCAGCGCACAGGTTGCGCCAGAACGACCGCGGATCGTTGGCGCCGGGCACACGCGCAGCCATTCCGACAATCGCGATCCGATTGTCCGCCTGGCTCGATCCCGGTCCTTCGCTCATCGTCAGTCCTGTCTGGCTCGTTGCGGACGATCCTCAGTCCTCGCGCCGGCGCATCGCCCGTCGCCGCTTCGCGGCGCGCATGCTACCGCGGGACGACGCACTGGCGACCTCGTCGGTCGGGTCCGTCGCCGAACCCGCAGCCCGGACACCGCCACCGCCGCCGCCAGAACCACCGCGCTTGCCGTCGACATGCTTCGCCAACGCCCGCAGTGTCGTGAACCGGAACAGGTCCACGAGCGACACGGCGACGTCGAGCCGTTCCCGGAGTGCGGCCTGCAACCGGATCGTCAGCAGCGAGTGCCCGCCGATCTCGAAGAAGTTGCTGTCGATTCCGATCTCGTTGAAGCCGAGCAACTCGCGCCAGATCGCCTTGATGTCATCGATCGAACCCGCCGGATCGAAGGCGTCGGCGACCGGTGTGGACGCGACGGGCCGCGCCGCGGCGCCGGCGATTCGGGGCTCGGCGTCCGCCACGCCTGCCGCACTCTTCGTGGGCGCGCCAGCGGCCATCGGCTTCATCGCCGCGATCGCGCCGCGATCGGTCTTGCCGTTGGGCGTCGTCGGGAACTGCTCGTGCCGCACGACCGCGGTGGGCACCATGTAGGCCGGCAGCGAGGCGCGGAGCGACCCGAGCAGATCATCATCGGCCGCCCCTCCGTCGCGCTCTACGACGTTCGCCACGAGCGTGGCGTCGACATCCTCGCCAACAACCGTCACCACGGCAGCGGCGATACCGGCGTGGTTCTCGAGCGCCGCCTCGATCTCGCCCAGTTCGATGCGATGACCGCTGACCTTGACCTGGTGGTCGCTGCGCCCGAGGTACTCGAGCTGCCCATCGGGTCGATGGCGCACGAGATCCCCGGTCCGATACATCCGGGCACCTTCGCGGGTGGCGAACGGGTCGGGCACGAAACGCTCGACCGTGAGCTCCTGGCGGTCGTGGTAGCCCGGAACCACCCCGTCACCGCCGATGTAGAGCTCGCCAACGGCGCCCCTCGGAACGACACGACGGGCGTCATCGAGCACGTAGAGTGCGGTGTTCGCGATGGGCCGACCGATCGTCACCGGGCCACCGCCCTCGACCCGCGCCGTGCTCGACCAGATCGTCGTCTCGGTCGGTCCGTACATGTTGTGCACGACGGGAACGGTGGCCGACAGTTCGCGAGCGAGGCTCTCCGGGAGCGCTTCCCCGCCGACCATGAGGCAGCCAAGGCGCGACAGCGCTTCGCGCGACTCCGGGTCCGCCATGAGCATTCGCGCCATCGACGGCGTGCATTGCAGGTGGGTCGCTCCGTGCTGCTCGATCAACCCACCGATGGACTCGGGCGGCGCCGCGTCCGTTGCGAACCCTGCCTGCACCCGCTCCCGCACCTGATTGAGGAACGGCAGGGCACCGAGGATCTCATCGGCTGCACAACCGAAGTCGATCAGGCAACCGATCTCGTCAATGCCCGCCGCCATGACGTTGTCGACCATCGCGACGCAATCGTCGACCGTCCCGAACAACGCGCTGGTCTCGAAGTAGCGCTCGAACGAGAACTCGAGCAGCGCATCCAGGTCCGCCGGCGACAGCTCATCGAGATTGCCGGTCGACTCCTCGAGTGGCCGCGCCGTCGCTGACCACGCACTCGCGTGCTGCTTGATCAGATCGATCGACGAGCGGAGGTAGCCGCGCATCGGCTCGCGCACGACGGCTTTGACGTTCTCACGATTCTCGCCGACCATCGTGTGGAGCATCAGGGTCACGCGACCGGAGCCAGCGTGTCCCGCCGCCCGCCACGCTTCGCGATACAGCGCGACCTTCTCGGCGACCTCGGCCACCGTCTGACCGAGCAGGTGCGTGAGCAGGAACGCGCCGCGCTCACCGGCCTGCCGGAACGTCTCGGGATTCCCTGCGGCAGTGACCCAGATCGGCAGCTCGCGCTGGATCGGCCGCGGCAGGATCGAAGTGGCGACCGATTCCCCCTTGGGGTTCTCGAACTCGACGGCTTCGCCCCGCCAGAGGCGCCGCACGACTTCGATGTTCTCGAACAGCTTGGCCTTGCGATCCTCGTACTGGTGGGGCGCCAGGACGAAGTCGTTGGGGTGCCAGCCGGACGCGAAGGACACGCCGACACGCCCGTCCGAGAGGTTGTCGACGACCGACCATTCCTCGGCGACTCGCAGCGGATGATGCAGCGGCAGAACCACGCTGCCGGCGCGGATCCCGATCCGACGGGTACGCGCTGCGATCGCGGCTCCCACGACCGACGGGTTGGGATACAGGCCGCCGAACGCGTGGAAGTGGCGCTCCGGCGTCCAGACGGCCTCGAATCCGTTCTGGTCCCCGAACTCGGCACCTTCGAGCAGGACGCGGTACTTCGCAGCCGGATCCTCCCCGGCGTCGGCCGCGAAATAGAACAAGCTGAAGCCCGGGTGGCCGGTGCTGACCGGTGCGTCCTGCTTGAGGCCGCCGTACAACACCACGTGGAACCCGCGGCACGTGGTCCAGAGCAGCTCGAGAACCGAGATGTCGAACGACAGGCTCGTGACGGCGAGCCAGGTGCCGAGCTCGTCGCTCCCGAGGCGCTCGTCCATTCCGGCGAAGAAGTTCTGCACGTTGCGGTGCGTCACCCGCACGCCCTTCGGCTTGCCGGTCGAGCCCGACGTATAGATCAGGTAGGCGTCATCGCTGCTCGAACGCGTCGCCGGCCGTTCTTCGTTCGGGGCATCATCGCCATCGGCGTCGGCATCGGTGAGCGCGACCGTATCGACGCCCAGGCGGCCCGCACGATCCGCCCCGAGAGCATCGGTCACGACGACCCGCGCCCCGGAGTCCTCGAGCATGAACTGCAGCCGCGACTCGGGGAACTCCGGGTCGAGCGGCAGGTATGCGGCGCCGAGCTCCATGATGGCATAGAGCGCCGCCAGCATCTCCACGGTCCGCCCCGTGCAGACCCCTACGACGTCCCCCGGCCCGACGCCGGCTTGCCGGAACCGACCCGCGATCCGGGTCACCAACTCGGCGAACTGCCGGTAGTCGAGCGTGCGCCCACCGGCAGTCACCGCGGGCCGATCCGGCGCGATCTCGACCCGTTCGCGGAACGACATCGGGATCGTCGCTTCCTGGGCATACGCGACCTCGGTTGCGTTCCAGGACTCGAGCAGGCGGCGGCGAACGTCCGATGCGATGACCTCCACCTCGTCGAGGCGGCGGTCTGGTTGTTCGACGAGCTCGAGCGCCAACTCTACGAGTCCGGCGCAGGCCTCTTCGGCAGCCTCGCCTTCGATCTGATCGCGGTCGTAGGCGATCGCGAGAGTGAGCTCGTCATCGCAGTAGGCGTACAGCGTGACCGGATAGCCCGTCTTCTCGTGCAGCTCGAACGAGCGAGTCGCCGGCTGCCCGACGCGATGCAGGTGGCTGTCGAGGTTCCGATTGTCGAAGACGAGGATGCTGTGGAACAGCGGCGCCCCGCGCTCGGACGCCGCAGCGGACTGAATGGTCGCGAGCGGCACGTGCTCGTGCTCGCGCCAGGCGATCTGGCGCTGCCGCAGATCCGTCAGCAGATCGCGCACGGTGCCGTGTTCCTGCAGCCGAACGCGCAGTGGCAGCGTGTTCATGAATACGCCGACCATCCGTTCCGCGCCCTCGACCGTGCCGTGCCGACCGGCCCGGACGACGCCGAACGCCACGTCACTTTGACCGGCGTAGGCCGCCAGCGTGAGCGCCCAGGCCGCCTGCACCACGTTGTTCGGCGTGACCCCGAGCTCGCTCGCGGCCCGCGTGAGGCGCGCCGTTCGATCCGCCGAGAGCACCCGGGTCACTTTCGCCAACGGGCCCACGTGCTGGCCATCGAGGCCCGCGGCGTTCCGCTGTACGAGCACGGGGCTGGCGCGCCCGAATCCCTCGAGTTCGCGCTGCCAGAACTCGACTCCCGGGCCGGCATCGCGGCCACTCAGCCACTCCCGATAGCGCTCGTAGTCCGGCAACTCCGGCGCGGTCCACGGGCGCTGTTCCACACCCGCGTCGTACGAATCGAACAGCTCGGCCAGCAGATCCACGAATGATCGGCCATCGAACAGCACGTGCGAGAACGTCCACACGCACCGCGTCTCGGAGCCACAGGTCACCAGAGTGACGCGGCAAACTGGCGCCTCGTCCAACTGCAGCCCCCGTTGCCGGTCGGATCGCAGGAACTCGGCGAACTCACGCTCGCGAGCGCGCTCGTCGCCTGGTTCCAGGACGAGGTTCGTAACGGGCAAAGTCGCCGTCGCTTCGAACACCTGCTCTGGGTCGGCCGCGCCCCAGCGGAACCTGGAGCGCAGAACGGCGTGGCGATCTACGAGCTCCTGCCAGCACCGTGCCAGAACGGCGGGGTTCACGTCCTCGCGCAGCACGCAGACGATCTGCTCGAGGTTCGTCTCAGGGTGTGCAAGTGCCTGCCAGAGGAGACCGGCTTGCGTCGGAGTCAGATCAAGACGAGCTGTCACGGCTTGGGGCGGGGCGAGGCAAGATCGAGGATCAAATCCCGACTGTACGGAGGCCACGCTCGACGCCATACCGGAAAGCCGAGCGCCGACACGCCAACGCGACCATAGCGAGCCAACCAAGCGAAACACGGAATCGCGCGACGGGCCGTCTCATCCGAAGCCACGCGCGACCGCGATCCGCGGAAACCCCGATCACAACGACCGAATGGCCGCCTGCACCGCCTTGCCGTCGGCCTGGCCCTTGTAGCGACCCATCCACTCCTTCATGAAGCGGCCGGTGTCCTGCGGGCCCGCGTAGCCGATCTCGGCGGCGAGGTCCCTGACCTTCTGAGCGACCTCGTCGGCGCTCATCTGCTGCGGCAGGTAGCCCTGGATCATCTCGATCTCCTTCTGCTCGCGATCCGCGATCTCGTCGCGGCCGGCCGCGCGCGCCTGCGACACGGTGTCCGCGCGCGTCTTGACGGCCTTGGTGAGGATCGCAACCTCACCGTCGGCCGCGAGCTCGCCCTCGGCCTCGGCCTTCTTCTTGATGTCGCTGATGATCATGCGAAGGACCGTGAGGCGGTCCTTCTCACCGGCCTTCATCGCGGTCTTCATGTCGGCGGTCAGCCGGTCGAGGTACTCGGCCATTACGCCCCACCTCCGTCACTGCCGCCATCGCCCTTCGGACCCGACCCGGCCTCGGCTTCCGCTTCGGCCTCGTCCTCGCGCGGAATGCGCGCGACGGACACGAGCTTGTCGTCGCCGTTCAGCGAGATGCAGCGCACGCCCTGGGTGTTGCGGCCGATGACGCTGATGCCCGCGACCTTGGTGCGCACGATCTGGCCGTCCTTGGTGATCATCATCACCTCGTCCTCCTCGGTCACGGAGAGGACGTTGACGACCTTGCCGTTCCGCTCGTTGGTGCGGATGTCGATGATGCCCTTGCCGCCGCGCGACTGGCTGCGGTACTCCTCGACCTTGGTGCGCTTGCCGTAGCCGTTCTCGCAGATGGTGAGGAACTCACCGCTGCCGTCCGTCACGACCATCGAGCAGACCTGGTCGCCGTCTGCGAGGCGAATGCCCCAGACGCCGACCGCGCCGCGGCCCATCGCGCGGGCGTCGCTCTCGCTGAAGCGGATCGCCATGCCGTTCTGCGAACCGAGCACGATGTGCTGGTCCGGCTTGACGACGCTGACGCCGACGAGCCCGTCACCCTCGTCGAGCTTGACGGCGATGATGCCGCCGGCGCGCGGACGGCTGTAGAGCGACAGCTTGCTCTTCTTGATGAGCCCGCTCTTGGTCGCGGTGACGAGGAAGCGCTCCTCGTCGAACTCGTCGACGCGCAGGATCGCCGTGATGCGTTCACCCTCCTGCGTCTCGACGACGTTGGCGAGCGACCGCCCCTTGGCCGTGCGACCGAAGCTCGGCAGCTGATAGACCTTCCGCCAGTAGACGCGTCCGCGGTCGGTGAAGAAGAGCAGGTAGTCGTGCGTCGACGCGACGAAGAGCTTCCACAGGAAGTCGCCCTCCTTGGTCTCACCGCCGCTCACGCCCTTGCCGCCGCGACCCTGCGTGCGGTACTGATCGAGCGCCGTGCGCTTGATGTAGCCGCTGTTGGTCACGGTGACCGCCATCATCTCGACGGGGATCAGGTCCTCGGCGATGAAGCTGCCGACCTCCTCGTCGGAGATCTGCGTGCGACGATCGTCGCCGAGCTGCGCGACCATGTCGTCGAGGTCCTGACGAATCAGGCCGATGAGCACGCTGCGGTCGTTGAGGATCGTCTGGTAGTAGGCGATCTTGTCGGTGACTTCCTTGTGCTCCGCCTCGAGCTTCTCGATCTCGAGGCCGGTCAGCCGCGCGAGCCGCATGTCGAGGATCGCGCGCGCCTGGATCTCGGAGAGCTCGAAGCGCGCGACGAGCCGCTGCCGCGCCTCGTCGACGTTGGCCGACGTCTTGATGATCTCGACGATCTCGTCGATGTTCTGCACCGCGAGGCGCAGGCCCTCGATGATGTGCAGCCGTTCTTCGGCGCGCTTCAGCAGGAAGCGCGTGCGCCGCGTGATCACCTCGATCCGGTGATCGCGATAGCACTCGAGCATCGCCTTGAAGCCGAGCGTGCGCGGCCGGTTCTCGACGATCGCGAGATTGATGATCGAGAACGTCGTCTGCAGCGGCGACATCTTGAACAGCTGGTTGAGCGTCACCTGTTCGTCGTCGACACCGCGCTTGAGCTCGACCACGAGCCGCAGCCCGACGCGGTCGTTGGACTCGTCGTTGGCGTCCGCGATCGTGTCGATCTGCGCGTTCTTCACGAGCGTCGTGATGCGCTCGAGGATCGTCGTCGTCTTGACCTGGAACGGCACCTCGGTGAACACGATCTGCTTGCGGCCGCGCTTCTCCTCGATGTGGTGTTTGGCCCGCACGACGACCGAGCCGCGGCCGCTCGCGTAAGCGTTCCGCACGCCACCGCGCCCCATGACGATGCCGCCCGTCGGGAAGTCGGGTCCCGGCACGATCTCGAGCAACTCGTCGAGCGTCACGTCGGGGTTGTCGAGCAGCTTGTTGACGGCTTTGGCGACCTCGCGCAGGTTGTGCGGCGCGAGGCTCGCCGCCATGCCGACCGCGATGCCGGTCGAGCCGTTGCACACGAGGTTGGGGAAACGCCCCGGCAGCACGACGGGCTGCATCTTGCTGCCGTCGTAGTTGGGCACCATGTCGACGGTGTCCTGCTGCAGGTCGTCGAGCATGTGCTCGGCGGGCATCGCCTTGCGCGCCTCGGTGTAGCGCATGGCCGCAGGCGGGCTGCCGTCGATCGCGCCGAAGTTGCCCTGCGAGTCGACGAGCGGGTAACGCATCGTGAACGGCTGCGCCATGCCGACGAGCGTCGGATACACGACCGATTCGCCGTGCGGGTGGTAGTCACCCGACGTGTTGCCGCAGATCTTCGCGCACTTCCTGTGCTTGCCGCGCGGCCCCAGGTTGAGGTCGTTCATCGCGACCAGCACGCGCCGCTGCGAGGGCTTGAGACCGTCGCGCACGTCGGGCAGAGCGCGCGAGAGGATCACGCTCATCGAGTAGTTGAGATAGCTCTCGCGCATCTCCTGTTCGAGCAGGAGATCGGTGATGCGGCCGCCGGCCGGAGGCGGGGTCGAGTCGGTCATTTGCGAGCTCAGGGCGATCGGTCGAGTGCAGGATCCGCCAGTTGGACGTGCCAGTTGGACGTGCCAGTTGGACGTGCCAGCGAGCCGGCCCGCCGCATTCGTTCGGCGGCGCGCCGGTCAGGAGAATCCCGGTGCCAGAAAAGAGCATTCTTCCGCACCCATCCTGGACCTTCAACAACGGCCTTCCTGTAGCATGAGGGTTGCGGCGCCGCCCCAGGTCGCCGATCCCGGCCTCGCGCCATTCAGCCCCAGTCCTCCTTCCCCCGGAGTCCTGATTTGTTCGACAAAAGCGTCATCATCCTCGTCGTTTCCCGCGAGATCCTCGAAGGAGCGGTGGTCGACCGCAATGCGGCGTTCATCGCCAACCGGCTCGACGACATCGGCTATCGCGTGCGCACCATCCAGGTCATCGACCGCGTCGAGGCCGAGATGGTCGCGGCCCTGAAATGGGCCATCTCGGAACGTCCCACGTTCGTTCTGATGACCGGCGGGATGGGCCCCAACTGGGACGACAACTCGCGCGGCTGCCTCGCCAAGGCGGCCGGCATCGAGCTCAAGGAGGACCCCAAGGCGCTCGAATTCATCTCCGCGTCCTACAAGCGGCTCAAGGCGCGCGACATCATCGAGGACGCCGAGCTCAACGAGTCCCGGCGCGGCATGTCGTTCGTCCCGGTCGGCGCGACGTGCTACCCCAACACGGTCGGCACGGCGCCGGCGGTGCACCTGCGGGTGAACGATACGACCGTGTTCCTGCTGCCCGGCGTCCCGGCCGAGATGCAGCGCTTCTTCACGGTCGACGTCATGCCGGTGATGAGCGCCGAAGGGCCCGACACGGTCCGCGGCGAGCGCCAGGTCGACTACCACGGTCAGGACGAGAGCTCGATCAGCCGGGCGCTCAGCGACATCGCGGCGCGCCACCCGATGGTCAGCGTCCGCACCCGCGTGCAGGGCGCCGACCGCACCCGCACGATCCGCATCTCGCTCGTGAGCGAGAGTGAGAACGCGGTGCAGCTCAACGACCTGCTCGATCAGGCCGAACAGGACCTGCGCGACCGCCTCGGCCTCGAGCTGCAGTCGCGGCCCACCGACGCCAGCGCGCTCGGCGACTGATGGCGCGGACCTTCGCCGCGCGCCTGCTCGCGTGGTTCGACCAGTGCCAACGCGACCTGCCGTGGCGTCGGAGTCGTGATCCGTGGGCGATCTGGGTCAGCGAGATCATGCTGCAGCAGACGCGCGTCGAGGCCGTGCGCGACGCGTACGAACGCTTCATGGCCGCGTATCCCGACCCGGCCGCGTTCGCTGCGGTCACCGACGATGAGCTCATGCGCGCCTGGCGCGGCCTCGGCTACTACCGGCGAGCGCGGCTGCTCCGCGATGGCGCGCACGCCGTCGTGCGCGACCACGACGGCCGCGTGCCGAACGATCCCGACGCGCTCGGGCAACTGCCCGGCATCGGCACCTACACGCGCGGCGCCATCGCGTCGATCGCGTTCGACGTTCCGGAACCCGCCGTCGACGGCAACGTCGAACGGGTCTTCGCGCGCCACCGCGGCATCACGACGGACATCAAGGCCGGCCCCGCCCAACGCGCGGTGCGCGAGCACGCAGCGGCCGAGCTCGACCCGCGCCGCCCCGGCGACTTCAACCAGGCGCTCATGGAGCTCGGCGCCACGGTGTGCACGCCGCGATCGCCGCGCTGCGCCGACTGCCCGGTCGCGGCCGACTGCACGGCCCTGGCCGAAGGCACGGCCGCGGAGCTCCCCGCCAGGAAGCCGCGCCCCGAGCCCATCGACGTGACGTCGCGCGCCGTTCTCGTGCTCAAGAACGGCCAGGCCCCCAGCTCCCAGGCCCTCGGCGCCCGCGTGCCGGACGACGAACCCAATGCCGGACAGATCGAACTGCCGGGCGCCGGCGTGCTCGTGACGGCCGATGCCGCGACCCTCGGCGGCGTTCTGCAGCAGCGCTACGCGGCGAACGTGACGGTCGGGAGCGAGCTGGCCCGGGTCCGCCACGCGATCACGCGCCATCGGATCACCTACTGCGTTCACGGCGGCGAAGCCGAAGCCCGCGGCCGACTGCGATGGCATCCGATCGACGAGGAGACGCCGTGGACGACCGTCTCCCGCAAGGCGTTCCGGCAGGCCGATCGCGCTCGCGCCGAGCCGGAGTAGTGATCGGAGGCCGGACACGGCCTAGGATCGCCGGCATGGCACTATTGTCCGGCAAGAACGTCGTCATCTTCGGGGTGGCCAACAAGCGCTCCATCGCCTGGGGCATCGCTCAGGCGCTCCACCGCGAAGGCGCCCGCATCGCGCTGACCTACCAGAACGAGCGCATGGGCGACGCGGTGAAGAAGCTCGCCGGCGATCTCGGCGACGACACGGTTCTCGCGCCATGCGATGTCACGGTCGACGGCGACATCGACCGTTGCTTCGAGGCCCTCGGCAAGGAGTTCGACGGCCTCGACGGCCTCGTGCATTCGATCGCGTTCGCCAAGCGCGAAGAGCTCGGCGGCAACTTCCGCGACACGTCGTGGGACGGCTACGCCCTCGCGCAACAGGTCTCGGCCTGGTCGCTCGTCGGCCTCTGCAAGGCCGCGGCGCCGATGATGGAGGGCCGCAACGCCGGCGTCGTCTGCCTGAGCTACTACGGCGCCGAGAAGGTCGTGCAGAACTACAACGTCATGGGCGTCGCGAAGGCCGCGCTCGAGGCCAGCACGCGCTACCTCGCCAACGACCTCGGCCCGCAGGGCACCCGCGTCAACGCGATCTCGGCCGGCCCGATCAAGACCGTGTCCGCGATGGGCGTGTCCGACTTCAACAGCCTGCTGGATTCGATGGCCGACAAGTCGCCGCTGAAGCGCAACGTCGACCAGGCCGACGTCGGCAACACGGCCGCGTTCCTGCTGTCGCAGCTGAGCTCGGGGATCACGGGGCAGACGATCTACGTGGATGCCGGCTACAGCATCATGGGCGCGTAGACGGCGACCGTGAGGCGACCGCGCCCCGACCCGCCCGTCGAGTGGCGGATTCGAAGCGGGTTCGGTACGGCCATCTTCGGCAGCTGCTCTCAGCCGTCGACGCGCGCCTGCAGGTCGCGGCGCTCGCGGTCCGTCAGACCGCCGCGCGTTGCGTCGGCCGCGAGCGCGCGGCGCCAGAGCTCGCGCGCTGCAGTCGGGTCCGATTCGGCGCGCAGCGCCGCGAGGTTGAGCAGGCTGCCGAGATGCTTCGGGTCGCGGCCGAGCGCGAGCTCGTAGGACGTGGCCGCCGCGACTGCATCGTCGCGTTCTTCGTGCACCACGCCGATGCGAAACACCGCTTCGGCGTTGTCGGGAAAGCGCTCCGCGACCGTTTCGAAGCGCGCCATCGCCTGATCCAGCAGCTCATCCGGAACCTCGGGCTCGAGGCCCGGATCGCCGGAGGCCACGCGCTTGCTCGCGAGCTCGGCCGCGCGCACGAGAGCTGCGCCCGCCGCGAGCGCGGCGTCGTCATCGCCAGGCGCCAACTCGAAACAAGCGTCGAACGACCGGGACGCGCGGACCGCGTCGCCCTGCGCGATCGCGTCCGCCGTCAGCTCGGCGGCGAGCGGCACGATCGCCTGGCGCAGCAGGCAGTTGCCCATGCGAAACCGCGCGGCCGCGTCGTCGGGCTGCAACTCGACGTAGCGCTCGAGCAGCGGCAGAGCGGTGCGCTCCTCGCCGAGCTCGTAGCGATAGGTCCCGGCCGCGCCGTACAGCGCCGCGAGTTGGTCGGGCGGCGAACCCGCGGCGCGCTGGATGCCCGCCTCGGCCGCGGCGGCGGCGGCGCTGAGGTGACCACTCTCGGCCAGGAAGTGCGCGCGCATCCACGCGACGAACGGGTCGTTCGGCGCCAGCTGCTCCGCGATCACGGTGTCGGCTTCGCCGCTGTTCTGCAGGAAGATGTCCGGCGGCTCCTGGGCGCGGGCGCGTTCGAGCCGCACGATGCCGCGGATCGCGTGCGCCCGGGCGCTGCGCGGGTCGAGCGCGAGCGCCGCCTCGACGCCGCGGGCCGCCGCGTCGTAGCGCCGGCGGATGATGTCTTCCTTGGCCTGTTCGACGATCGACCGCAACTGCTCGGCCTCGCTGCGCGACAACGTGCGACTCGGCAACGAATCCGCATTGGCTGCATTCGGACGCGGCGAAACGCCCGCACACGCCGCGAACATGACTGCGAATCCGATCAGCGAACGCGAGCTCGTCATGCGCGGCATCATCATCTGGTGCGACCTCTCGACCAAGCTACGCTTGCCGAATGGCACGATTCGCGAGTGATGTCACCTGGCTGATCGGCGACACCCCGCTCGTCGAACTGTCCGCGATCGCCCCCACCGGCGTCCGACTCTTCGGCAAGCTCGAGGCGATGAGCCCATCGGGCAGCAACAAGGATCGCGCGGCGCTCGCGATGATCCGGCACGCCGAGCAGCAGGGCTACCTCGAACCGGGCGGCACGATCGTCGAGTGCAGCAGCGGCGACCTCGGCCTCGCGATCGCGATGGTCGGCGCCCGGCTCGGCTATCAGGTCGTACTGACCATGCCCGAGTATCAACCCGAGAGTCGGCTCGCGCTGTTCCAGGCGTTCGGCGCGCGGGTCGAACAGACGCCGTCGAACGACGGCATGCGCGGCGCGATGAGTCGGGCGGAGCAGATCGCCAAGGGCACTGGCGGGGTCTGTCTGCAGGCGTTCACCAACCGCAGCAATGCGGACACGCACGCGCAGACCACCGCGCGCGAGATCTGGCGCGACACCGACGGCAAGGTCGACATCGTCGTCGCGCCGGTCGGCACGGGCGGCACGGCCGCGGGGTGCGCCGCGTTCTTCGGCGACCGCAAGGTCGACGTGATCGGGGTCGAACCCGCGAGCAGCGCCGTGCTCAGCGGCGGCGAGGCCGGCCCGCACGACATCCCGGGGCTCGGCCCCGGCTTCATCCCGGACATCCTCGCACCGAGCGACCTCGCCGAGATCGCCCGCATCGCGGACGAAGAAGCGTCCGAAGGCGTGCGGGCGCTCGCCCGTTCCGAAGGCCTGCTCCTCGGCCCGGCGAGCGGCGCCGTCGTGCAGGCCGCCGTCGCCGTCGCGCGCCGCCCGGCCAACCAGGGCAAGACGATCGTCGCGATCCTGCCCGACCGCGCCGAGCGCTACCTCGAGCACAAATCCATGCGACGCGGGATTTGAGCCAGCACCCCGCCGTAGACTGCGGCGGAACCATGGCCGAAGCGATCCAGGAACGCGCCACCGCTCTCGTCAAGAAGGTCCGCGACCTTCACACGCAGCTCAGCAGCCAGATCATCGGCCAGGATCGCCTGATCGAGGACCTGCTCATCGGCATCCTCGCGGGCGGTCACGTGCTGCTCGAGGGTCTGCCGGGCCTCGGCAAGACCCTGCTCGTGCGCAAGCTCGCGCAAGGCCTCGGCCTCGAGGACTCGCGGATCCAGTGCACGCCGGACCTCATGCCGACCGACATCACGGGCACGCAGGTGCTGGACGAAGAAGGCGGCCGCCGCGCGTTCCGGTTCCAGCGCGGGCCGATCTTCGCCGGCATCGTGCTCGCCGACGAGATCAACCGCGCCACCCCGAAGACCCAGTCGGCGCTGCTCGAGGCGATGCAGGAGCATTCCGTGACGGTCGCCGGCACGACCCACCAGCTGAAGCGGCCGTTCCACGTGATCGCGACGCAGAACCCGATCGAACTCGAGGGCACGTTTCCGCTGCCCGAGGCCCAGCTCGATCGGTTCCTGTTTCGCCTCGACGTCGCCACGCCGTCCGCGGATGCGATGGTCCGCATCCTCGAGACGACGACGGGCGGCGCGGCCGCCGCGCAGGCGCCGCAGCTGACCGCCGAGGAGCTCAGCGAGCTGCAGGGCATCGTGCGTGACGTGCTGTGCGGCTCGCACCTGCTGCGTTACGTCGCGCACCTGATTCTCGCGACGCATCCGAATCCCGAGTCGGATGAACGCACGCAACGGTTCGTGCGTTACGGCGCTAGTGCGCGCGCCGGGCAGGCCATCGTGCTCGGCGCCAAGGCCCGCGCTCTGTTGTCAGGGCGACCCGCAATCGATCGTGCAGACATCGACGCATGTGTCATGCCGGCTCTCCGGCATCGAGTTCTCCTCGGCTTCGAGGCCGAGGCGGAGCGTCAATCGGTCGCAGATCTGTATCCGGCGTGGCGAACAGCGGCCGAACGCGCGCTCTGAACCGGCAGCGAACGGCGCGCGTGCCACCTGCTGGCACAATCTTCAAACATCGCATCCGAACGGCCACAACCTGGCCCAGGCAAGGGCGCTGCGCTCTTCACCAAGGGGCCCGTTCGGGACTCGGGCGTGCCAACGAGCAGAAAAACCCGCTCTGCTTCGGAAAGTTTCGCCCGTTCATGCGTCTACTACATTGCATGGGACGAGTGGTCCCGGCCGCGCAACGCGGTTTGACAACGAGCCAAGGCCTGAAAACTGAAGCTCGCTGGCAGACCGCGGATTCGAGAGGGCACAAGTCGCGGCCGGGACCCACTATCGTGGCCGGCGATCCTGGGAGAGGATCGTCGGCCACTCTTTTTCTCGCCCTGCTCTCGTCTTGGCAAGCCCCTGACCTAGTTTTTGGTCTGCCCCTGCGGATCCCGCCATGGCCAACACCGCGCCCCACGACCCCGACTTCTCCGCCCGTTCCGAGGCCTGCCTCACGGCGATCCTCGAGGCGTTGGACGCCATCGACCCGGACGAACTCGAGGCCGACTACGCGGGCGGCGTGCTGAAGATGACGTTTGCCGACGGGCGTCACTGCGTGCTCAACCGGCAAGCTGCCGCGAGCCAGATCTGGCTCGCCGAGGGCGCGTCCGCGTGGCACTTCAGCTACGACCCGACCGCAGGGCAGTGGCTCGACACCAAGGGCCGCGGCACGCTGCACGCGATCCTCGCCGGGATCCTGGGCCAGAAGCTCGGTCGTGCGGTCGCGCTCGGCTGACCCGCGCGTCAGGCCCCGGCCGCCCCGCGCGCCGCGGTCGCTTCCGCACTCTCGGCCGCCCGCGGGAACCGCATCCGGAACGCCGTCCCCTCCTCGATCTCGCTCGCGAGCTGGATGACCCCGTTGCTGGCCCGGACGAAGCGCGCCACGGCCGTCAATCCGAGTCCGGTTCCTTGCCCGGGCGGTTTGGTCGTGAAGTAGGGGTCGTAGATCCGTTCGCGGACTTCTGCCGGGATCCCGGGGCCGTCATCGGCGATCTCGATCCAGACCTGGGAGCGATTGCCGCCGCACCGAATCCGGATCATGCCGCTGCCGCCGAGCGCCTGCCGGGCGTTGATCACGAGGTTCCAGAGCGCGTGCGACAGGCCCTGCGGGTTGATCAGCGCCGGCAGCGGGCCATCGGCGATCTCCGACCGCATCGTGATCGCCTCGGGCACGATGAGCCGCGCCTGCCCGAAGAACTCGCGTGCCAAAGCGCTCAGGTCCGTCGGTGTCGTTGCGCCTTCGTCCGGATGCGCCATCCGCATCAGCTGCTGCAACAACGGCTGGGTCTCGCCGAGGGTGCGTTCGATGGCCGCGAGGCGCTCCGTGCGCTCGGTTTCGTCGGCGCCCATTGCGAGGGTCACGTGACCGAGCAGCACCTGATGGGCGTTGCGCAACTGATGGCAGACCATGCCGGCGAGGTCGCCGACCGTCTCGACGCGCAGCGCGTGACGCAGCAGCTTCTCGCGGTAACGCAAGGCGCGGCTCGACTCGAAGTTCTTGCGGCGTTGGGATTCCGCGGTGACCAGCGCCATGAACACGAGCCGGTTGGTGATCGCGCCGACGAGCGCCGATGCGAGCGTCAGCGCACAGAGGCTCGTGACGTGCACCCAGACGTCGCCCTGGACCGATCCACCCGCTCCCGTCCCGACCCCGACCGCCGCCGGACCGACGGATGCGGCAAGCAACATGACCGTGACCGCCGCGAGCGTGAGACCGAGCCCCGGAATCACACCGAGCGCCATCGTCGCAAGCAGCGCGAGGAACGGGTGCAGATACCATGCCGGGCTGAACGCCCCGCGCGGCCAGTTCGCCAGGCTCGAGAGCGCGAGCAGCGCCACGAACATCAGCAGCGCGGCCCGATCGATGCGCCGCCGCCGCCAATGCAGCCAGGCCGCCCCGAACACCGGCGCTGCGACCAGCACCGGCAACGCCCCCGACCACGGCAGATCCGCCGCCCACCACGGATCGTCGTACCGCAGTAGGCAGAACAGCGCGTGCCCGAGTCCGGCAACGCAAAGGCCCAGCGAGACCCAGCGAATGACGGTCGCGATGCTCGAGACGACGGGCAGTCGCGTGCTCGTCAAGAAGCCGAACAGGGACTCCTTGGTAAGTCGAACAGGAACCTGCAAGCGCGGCAGATCTTAGTCCGAATGCGGTGCGACCGTAGGCGGAAATGCGGTCGAGCGGGCAGGCTGCCGAGGGGCCCCGCGCGGCCTCAAGACTGCGTTCGCACGGTCGCGATGGCGCGGCTGTCCGCGCGGCGGTCCTGGATCCGGTCGGTGATCGCGAGCGCGAGGTCGGTCAAGGTCGGATTGCGACGCTTGGTGGACCCGCCGAACACGCGCCGGAACAGGAACCGTCCGGCACCGACGAGACCGGGCAGGCCCCAGGGGCGAAGCCGGCTCTCGCGCAGGATGCGCGGCAGGGAGAGCGGTTCGTAAAGCGCCGCCTGCTGGGCGAGGTGCGCCGGAAGTTCGACACCGCAGTCGCGTTCGAGGAACGCGAGAATGCGCCAGACCATCGCGAAGCAGGCATCGGTGGGCGCGAGCCGACGAATCGCGTCGACGTTCATGCGATCGCCATCGGAACGGACGAGGAACCCGATGTCGACGAGCCAGCCGAGGTTGATCCCGGTGCCTTCGCGATGTCCGACGAGGTGGTACACGAGATGGACGAGCATCGCGTTGGGCTCCCACGAGCGAATCGGATGCTCTCCGAGTTCTCGGATCGCGCGGTCCTCAGTGATCTCGGCATGCTGGTCCGGGGCAAACAAGTCGAATTGCCAATGCAGATCAATGACGACACCGAACGGGTTGACGAACCCATTCGGCCCCACGACACCATCGCGAATGCGTCGCGTGTAGCCCAGCTTTCGCAGCGCGCGGACCGTGCGCTTCAGCTCGGAAACCGCAACCAGGAAGTCCACGTCGACCATCGGCCGGGCCCCTCGATCGGGATAGAACGCGCCGCTCAGCACGAGGCCCTTGAAGATGATCGGCTCGACCCCGCCAGCGCGCAGGGCCACCAGAATGTCGCGCAGAGCTCGAGACTGTAGTTCGGCAAACAAAAAGGCCGCGCGATACGACTCCCGCAACCGCTCCCGTGGCGCCGACGGAATGGCGGACTCGAGATCGAGCCGGCGGGCGGTGTAGCCGACCAGGGGCGCGAGGCGGTGACTCTCCAGCTCCGGCAACAAACCGCCCCAGTCCGCGGGCCGTACACGGCTGCAGGCCGCCCGAAACTCGTCCGCCTGGGAGGCCGAGCCGTCACCGAAGACTCCTTTCAGGATCGCGCGTAGATGATCGTTCAATACCGAAGCCGTCCCGACCGGCAGCAGAGTGACACGGACATGCTAGTCGAGGCTCGACCCGCTTCCATCGTGAGACACCCGCCTCGGCACGTTCAAGGCCGTAGGTCGGGTTCCGGGGCAACCGCCGTTACGTCCACTTCGTTGCCAAGAATCGGATGCCGAAGCGCGAGCCGCCAGGCATGCAGCATGACACGCCCGAAGCGCTCGTCAGCCCGGCGCCGATAGCCGTACTTGCGATCCCCGGCCACCGGGCAGCCGAGCGCCGCGAGGTGGGCGCGGATCTGGTTGCGGCGACCGGTCTCGAGCTCGCATCGCACGAGCGTGCAGCGGCCGCGCCTTTCGACCGTCTCGTAGTGCGTCACGGCGCGTTCGCCGCCCGACGGCACCACGCGCATCACCCCCGCATCATCCGCTTTGAGCTGCGATTCGATCCGGCCTGCCGGCGGTGACGGCGCCGCCGTCGTCAGCGCGAGATAGACGCGCTCGGCAGCGTGCCGCCGGAACACGCCCTCGAGCGCCGAACGGCCCTCCGGACTTCGCGCCAGCGCGATCGCCCCCGTCGTGTCCTCGTCGAGCCGGTGCACGGGCTCGACGTAGCCGCCGAGCTGCCGCCGCATCCTGTCGACGAGGGTCGGTCCGCGACGGCCAGGGGCATTCACGACGAGCACGCCCGCGGGCTTGTTCACGATCGCGAGGAAGTCGTCGAGGTGCAGGACTTCGATGTCAGTCATCGCCCGTCTCCGCCGATTCGTCGGCGAGGCCGAAGCCCAGCCGCCGCAGCTCGGCCATGAGCGTCCGACGCGCGATGGCGTAGCGACCGTCCTCGCCCCACATGCGCGCCATGCGTGCGGCCCACCCCTTGGTCTCGTCGACGGGTCGACCGCCATACCCGGCGCTCTGCGCGTTCGCGCGGCGGGCCCAGTCGTTCATCACCTCGTCGGCGCCGGCGAGCGCCGCATCGACGCCGTCGTGGTCGTAGCCCTCGAAGTGCAGCACGCCGGTCAGCGGCATGCGACCACGCGCGGCCGGATCGTCGATCGGCTCACCGACCGTCATGCCGAACACGACGTACGCATGGGCCGGCAACCCGAGCAGCTGCGCGAGCTCGATCGGGTGGTTGCGCGCGCCGCCGATCATGCAACCACCGAGCCCTTCGGACTCCGCCGCGAGCAGCAGGTTCTGGCCGACGAGCGCCGCGTCGACGGTGGCCTGCAAGAACAGCTCGAGGCTCTGACTCTGCAACGTCGCCCCGTGCCGCTCGCACGCGCGCGCCAGCCGCTGCAGATCGGCGCACAGCGCGAAGAACACGGGCGCCTCGACGATCTGCTGCTGCCCCCCGCAGAGCCGCGCGCACTCACCTTTCTGCTGCGGATCGGTCACCGCGATCACGGTAGTGGTCTGGATGTAGCTCGACGTCGACGCGTGGCGCGCGGCATCGACGAGTCGTTCGATCTGCGCGCGCGGGACCGGCGCGTCGCGGAACGAACGCCGGCTGCGATGTCGCGCCATCAGTTCGACGGTCGACAGGGGGGACACCTGCGTGAGCGCCGCGCGCGCGGCGCGCAGGTCCTCCGGATGATCGAGGTCCGCGCGCACCCAGGGATTCGCCGTCGGTATGGTCCGCACCCGGTCGGGGTCGCGCCGAACCAGGTCGCGCAGAACGGCGCCATCGGCCGTGATCTCGTCGAACACCGCGCGCTCGAACGCCACCGGATGGCCCGGGCGATCGCGGTACGTCGGCAACGCGACATGCGCGTCGGCGGCATCGTCGAGCACGGCGACGACGGCCCGCACGGTGTCGGCCTCGACGAGCGCATGATCGACCGGCAGCACGAGGATTCGCCCAGCGCCCGAAGGCAACCGCGCGTGGGCCGCGCGCAAGCTGTCTGCCATTTCACCGCCGGGTTCGACTTCGACCACGGTCGCCGCGAGCCCATCGGGCAGGGGTTCCGCGCCGCGTCGCCGCACGACGAGCACGTCGCTCACTCCAGCCGCGCGCAGCGTGGCCACGACCCGCTCGACGACGGTGCGTTCGCCGAGCGCGAGCAACGCCTTGTCGGCGCCCATCCGTTCGCCGAGCCCGGCCGCCGGCACGATCGCGACGACGTCACGCATGCCGGGGCCTCTGCATCAGCCGTTGCGGATCTCGCTCAGCGTCACGAGCGACTCGACCTTCCACTCCTGGCGGAACGGCTCGGCGTCCGGGTCCTCGCGATCGGCGATCGTCATCACGACGACGGGTTCCGCACCGACCTCGAGCACCGCGTCGATCGCCTTCTTCGCGCTGCCGCCGGTCGTGACCGTGTCCTCGAGAACGCAGACCTTCTCGCCCTTCTCGAGATCACCCTCGATGCGCGAGCCGGTGCCGTGCCCCTTCGCCTCCTTGCGAACGAGGAACGCCTTGAGGTTCTGGCCGGTCTCGAACGACAGCGCCGCGACCGCGCTGGCCAACGGATCCGCGCCGAGCGTCAGCCCGCCGACCGCGGTGATGTCGGGATAGGCCTCGAGCTTGTGCAGCAGGAGCCGCGCGATCAGCCAGAGGCCTTCGGGGTGCAGCGAGACCTTCTTGCCGTTGATGTAGAAGTCGGAGCGCTTGCCGGACGCGAGCACGATATCGAGGCCGTCCTTGTAGGCGCGCTCGCGAACGAGCTCGAGCAGCCGGCTCTTGGCCGCCGCGGGTTCGAAACCAGGGTTCACTGCGGCATGGATAGCGCTACCTTGCGCGCATGTCCAAGCTGAGCACGCCGGTCGACGCCCCGCTCTTCGACTTCATCCGCGGCCAGACCATTCCCGAGGACGAGCTGCTGCGCGATCTGCGCACCGCCGCGGTCGAAGCCGGCCTGCCGGAGATCCAGATCGCGCCCGAGCAGGCCGCCTTCCTGCAGATCGCGCTCGCGGCGACCAAGGCCGTTCGGGTCGTGGAGGTCGGCACCCTCGGCGGCTACTCGGCGATCGCGATGGCGCGCGGGCTCGCCGCGGACGGCACCGTCGTCACCCACGAGCTCGAGCCGATCCACGCAGCCTTCGCCCAGGACTGGATCCTGAAATCCCAGCAGAAGGACAAGATCCAGATCATCGTCGGCGACGCGCACGAGACCCTGAACCAGCACGCGGACGGCACGGCAGACGCCGTGTTCATCGACGCGGAGAAGGAGGGCTACCCCGACTACTTCGCGCACGCGATGCGGATCCTGCGACCCGGCGGCACGCTGTTCGCCGACAACGTGCTCGACGGCGGCGAGATCGACGATCCGAAGAACGACACGCCGCGCGCGCAGGGCCTGCGGGCGTTCTTGAAGCTGGTCCAGGACGAGCCGCGCCTCAACTCGATCATCGTGCCGGTGGGCGATGGGTGTCTCATGGCGGTCAAGGCCTGGCCGCCGTTGTAGGGCGCGACCGGTCAGTAGTGCCCGAGGCTGCCGTCGCGAAGCGCCTGCCGAATCGACCAGCGGAACACGACGACGCTGAACGGCACGAGGACGACCGCGAAGACGGCCAGTTGTCCGAGCACCGGCCCTGCAGCCGCGAAGTCGCCACCATCGATCGCAGCGATCCGGAACGCCTCGAGCGCCGGGGTGATCGGCAACAGCACGCCGACCCATTGCAGCACCGCGGGCAACTCACCCGACGGCACGATCACGCCACCGAGGAAGAAACACGACGCGTTGAAGACGGCGATCAGCGGCTCGGTCTGCTTGAACACGACCGTGAGGCCGGCGAACACGAGACCGATCGCCGTGAAGACGGTCACGGCAAGCCCGAACGCCACGAGCACGACGGGCCAGTTGCCGAAGCTGAGCGGCACATCCAGGACGAGCCACCCGAACAAGAGCAGCAACACGAATCGCGAGCACGTCCGCAGCAACGGGTAGAGCGGCAGCGCGAGCATGAGCACGGGCAGCGGCGTGCTCGTCGCGAGCAGCGCCTCGAACGTGCCCTGCATCTGCGCCCGGCGAATCCGCGAGCTCAGTTCGCGCAAAGCGGTATCGAGCAGCGTGTGGAAGCTCAGTCCGACGAGCGCGAACGGCAGGTAGCCGTGTGCCATTCGCCCTTCACCGCTGCCGGCCATCGTGGCGCCGACGAAGTCGGCGAAGATTACGAGGAACCCGATACTCACGATCGCCGCGCCGAACCCGAACACGACCTTGAGCGGGTAGGACGCCTCTTCGAGGAACTCGCGCCGCAGGAACGCGACAGCCGTGCGTGGCAGACTCATCGCTGCGCCTCCGCGCTCGAGCGATACAGTTCGCCGAGCCGCGACCGCTGCTCTGCGACCTCGCGCACCTGCAAACGACGCTCGGCGAGCCGCGCGAGCACCGCATCGAGCGTCCGGAACTCGGCGAACTCGACGACCGTGCCGGCTTCCGAGCTGCCCAGCACCTGCAGCCCGTCGATGTCGTCGAGCAATCTCTCGGGCAGCTCGGGATGGGTGCGCACGCGGTAGACGTAGCCGGCCTCGCGAGCGAGGCTCCGCTGCATCACGATGCGCCCGCCCCGCAGCACGATGACATCACTCGAGATCGATTCCGCCTCGGCCAGGTCATGGGTCGAGTAGAAGAACACGCGGCTCGGATCGGCAGCCTGCAACCCGGTGATCACATCGTGGACCGCCGCCGTGGCCTCGGGGTCGAGCGACCGCGTTGGCTCGTCCATGAGGAGGATCGGCGGATCGAGCAACAGCCCGCGCGCCAGCGCGAGGCTCTGCCGCATGCCCGCCGAGTACTCCATGTAGCGCCGATCGCCAGCCGACCCCAACCGCACCATCGCGAGGCATTCATCGATCCGGCGATCGCGCGCCGCGCCCTCGAGCCCGTTGAGCGTCGCGTAGAACCGCAGGTTCTCGCGGCCGCTGATGCGCCAGTAGAACGAACGTTCGTCGCACACGGCCAGCGCGACGCGATTGCGCAACTTCCGCGGCTCGTTCGTCAGGTCGATGCCATCGATCTCGATCGTGCCAGAGTTGGCCAGGAGCAGACCCGAGAGCGCTTTCAGTAGCGTCGTCTTGCCAGCGCCGTTGGGGCCGAGGAGCGCGTAGATGCCGCCCTGCGGGATCACGAGATCGACCCCACGGAGCGCCATCGTGTAGTCGCGGCGATGCGGCGCGCGCAGGAACCGCAGCAGATTGCGGTTCCGCGGGTAGCGCTTCTGCAGCGCGGTGACGCGGATGCGAGGCGGCGCGTCCGCCGCGGAGAAGCTGTCCGTCGAACGAGTCACCGACCCGACCGCGTCAACCGCTTGAAGTCGGGAGCCTCGGCTCCACCGAGAAGGATCCGGTCACCGTGCGTGACCCAGGCGTGCGCCGAGAGCCGTGACCCGCTCTGGACGGGTGCATCCGCCAACGCGACACCGATCTCCAGTTTGGCGTCGTAGCCGCGGCGGCGCAGCAGCACCTCGAGCACCATCGCCCGACTCAGGCAATGCCGACCGCCAGGGAAGAAGTGACTCGCGATCTCGACCATTCGGGCGATCCGATGCGGCTCCTGGCGCGACCGCACGAGTCGTTCCACGCGCGCGTGTCGACGATCGACCCAGCGCTTGGTCCGCGCGAACCCCGCGATCCACATGCTGCTTCGCACGACGGCGAGCAACCCCCACGCCTTGCCGAGCATCAGCTTCTCGGAGAACGACAGCCGCCAGAACCTACGCAGGATCCGCATCGAGTACCTCGATGAGGTTCTTCGCCTCGAGGTCGGCGAGCAGCGCCAGCAGGTCGGCCTCGCATCTGGCCGAGTCGACGTCGAACTCCGAAAGCAACGCCGCCTTCACGTCGCACACTCGGGTCGCGTCCTGGACCAGCGTCCAGATCCGCGCTCCGACCGAGTTGATCGAGTAGTAGAATCCGTCGTCGAAGTTGAGCAGGACGGTCTCGCCGTCGATCTCGACCGAAAGCTGACGAATGTTTGCTCGAACGACCGAGTTGAGTCCGATGTCTCCTGTCATGCGCTGCGTCGGGTCGACCCACATGTGCCGAACTTCCCTCGGCAAGGCCCGGGAAGCGTAACGCAACATCGGCCAGTATGCTCCGGCCGCTGTCCTCCGGGGCGCGACGTTTCCATGATCGGGATCATCAGCAGCGGGCTCGTTGGAGCCTGGCAACGGGACGAACGCCCCCTCGACCGGGACCGAATTGCCGCAATGGCCGGTCGGATGGCGCATCGCGGCGCAGCTCGCCTCGCGACGAACACGGCCGGCGCGGCGTTCGGCGTGCTCGCCCCGACCGGGTCCGAGGCCGCGATCGCGCAGCGCAACGGTCGAATCGCCGCGATCGCGGCCCGCATCGACAACCTCTCGGACCTCGCAGCCGAACTCGACGCCCCGGCCGATGCGACCCCCGCCGACATCGTCTTGCGGGCCTATGAACGCTGGGGTGAGAGCTGCCCCGAGCACCTGTTCGGTGACTTCGTGGTTGCCATCTGGTCATCCCTCGAGCGTCAGCTGTTCTGCGCGCGAGACCGCCTCGGAACGCGCCCGTTCTACTACCACCTCGCGCCCGAGCGTTTCGTCTTCGCATCGGAGATCGGCCCGCTGCTCGACGCCGCCGACGTGCC
Source organism: Planctomycetota bacterium (assembly GCA_965228735.1). Lineage (GTDB taxonomy): Bacteria > Planctomycetota > UBA1135 > UBA1135 > UBA2386 > JAGQRA01. The sequence goes on along the minus strand of OZ245838.1, from coordinate 4,649,715 downwards.
GCGTGATCTCGACAACGGCAAGATCGCGGACTACCTCGGCCAGGTATTCGCCGACCACGACCGCACGTTCTACGAGCACGTTCGACGGCTGCCACCCGGCCATTCCCTGACCGTCCGCGAGAGCGGGGAGTCCCTGCGCCGCTACTGGGCGCTCGACCCGGATCACCGCGTCGAGCTGGCCAATGACCAGAGCTATGCCGAGCGCTTCCGCGACACGCTCACGGAAGCGCTCCGCTGCCGCCTGCACCGCGACGAGCCGACGGCGATCCTGCTGAGCGGCGGCCTGGATTCGTCAGGCCTGGTCCGGCTCGCGCACGCGAATCGGAAAGCCTGGGGAGCGCATCCGATCACGACGCTGTCGGCGCTGTTCCCCGACTTCCCGCGGATCGACGAGCGGCAGTACATCGACCTGGTCCTCGCGGCGAACGGCGACGACGAACCGAACGAGCCGTGGCCGGCAGAGTTCGTCTCGGCGAGCAGCACGAGCCCCTTGCGCGAGGTGGACGCCATGCTCGAACGGGTCGAAGAACCGTTCTGCGCGCCCAACCTCTACGTCTATTGGTCACTCGCCCGGCGCGCCCGCGAACTCGGGATCCGAGCCGTCATCGACGGCGTCGATGGCGACACGACCGTCAGTCACGGCACGGATTGGCTCGCCGAACTCGTGCGCCGCGGCCGCATCGTTCGCGCCGTGCGCGAGTGCCGGCAACTCGCCGGCGTGTTTCGGCAGTCGACGAAGCGGTTCTTCTGGCACTTCGGACTCGCGCCGGTGGTCCGTTCCGTGACCCGCTCCTGGCGACGAGAACTCGGGGCCGTGCCATCGAGCATCGCGCCCGGCTTTGCGCGTGAAGTCGACTGGACCGCCCGAATGCGAGATCGCCAGGCGGTCGTCGAGGCGAACCGCCCGCCCCGAAGCTTGCGCGAGGCCCACCACCGCGCCCTGACGACCCCGCTGATCGCGCACTCGCTCGAGGTCCACGACAAGGCGAGCGCGGCGTTCGGGCTCGATCACCGGCACCCCTACTTCGACCACCGGCTGATCGAATTCTGCTACGGGCTGCCACCCGAGCAACGACTCCATGGCGGCTACGATCGAGCCATCCAGCGCCGGGCCTTGCGCGGGATCGTTCCCGAGGCAATCCGGACTCGCGTTCACAAGTCACATTGGGGTGACCAGTTCGAGCAGGGATTCCTGGTCGCAGACCGAGATCGTATCGATTCGCTACTCCGCAACTCTCCGGGCCTCGATGAGTTCGTGGACCTCGGGGCACTCCGCCGAATCCTGGCGCTACCCCCCGGTGGCATCGCGGAGTCCGACGGAATGGCGCTCTGGCTCGGCGTCTTGCTCGGATTCTGGGTCCGCTCGCGCTGAGCCGAGGCGCTCGAAGAAAAGGCGCAACCCCCCTTCCCACACCCCGTTGCTGGGGTATCTTCTGATGGCCCCTGCGCCAGACCCTTCTACCCTGGTTAGCTCTCTGATGAACGATCAGACTCACTCCAACGACACCGACCGCACCTACGAAACGCCATCCATCGAAGTCCAAGGCCGAGTCGAAGAACTCACGCAATGGATTGGCGGCCGCTGGGGCGAATTCTTCAACGGCCAGGGATCGGGTTGGAACCCGTGGGCGAACCCGGGCTCGAGCTAACGCTCGGCCAGCTGGCTCTGCCCAGGACCGTTCGAGTTCAACCGAGCGCGCTCGGTCGTTGAGGCAGTTCGTCCGTGCCGACATACCGCGCATACGGACTGTCCATCCGTTCGGAAGTACCGCTCCCCAGCCTGCGGCCGGAATCCTCGCGTGACGCAACGGACGTCACGATCGAAACCTCGTCACTCCCTGCCGACGGGGCTGCGCCGCCCGATCACAGCGGCGACTGGCACCGGCTGTCGCCGCAGGACTCGACGATCGTGCGCGCCGGGGTCGGCGCGCTGCGCGTCCGTGACGGGCGATCGATCACCGTGACGCCATCCGGCGTAGACGTCGAGCCGAGTCAGGACCTCGCACAGTTCATCGCCGGCCCCGCCATGGGGCTGCTCCTGCAACAACGCGGATTCTTCTGCCTGCACGCGAGCTGCGTCGCGCAGCCCGCGACGATGGCCGGCATCGCGTTCGCTGGCGATTCCGGGGTCGGCAAGTCGACGCTGGCCAGGCTCATGGTCGAATTCGGCTGCCGGTTCGTGACGGACGACATCGCGGCAATCGACCCCACGGCTACCGAGCCAATGGTCGCACCCGGACCGGTGGCCACCCGTGAGGTCGTACCGGACAACCGGCCCATCGGCCCCGGCGACCGCCCCGAGAAGCGCGTCGCCAGGGTACCCGCGGAATCCTGTGCCGACAGCCCGGTCCGGCTGCGCCACGTCTACGTTCTGAGTTCGACCGGAAGCGTCGAACCGACGCCGCTCCGCGGACTCACCGCGGGCGTCGCGTTGCTGCGGCACTCGTACTTCCCCGAACTTCTCAGCGGCGTCAGCGGCCCCGAATCGCTGATGCAGAGCTGCGTGGCACTGGCGCGCTCCGTCCGCGTTTCCCGCCTGGCGCGGCCGCGCGACCTTTGTCAGCTCCGGACGGTGGCAGAACGGCTCGCGGGCAGAGAAGCGCGAACGACTCCCCGCGCCGATTCGTAGTGCCCGCCGGGGCGCGGGTTCGCTGTGTGCCGAGCACGACGCGGGGTATGCTCGACGACCGATGCGTGAGAGCAACCGTGATTCGTTGGCACGTCGAGCAGGGGGCCGAGTTCTCGGACTCCTGGCGTTGACTCTGGCCAGTGGCTGCTCGTTCCCGGCCTTGCGTGCCGTTGCTCCCGACATCAACGCGACGCTCTCCCCACAGGCGTTCGTCGTCGCGGGTGATACGATCGGTGTGCGGTTCCCGCAGAAGCCGGAGTGGGACCACCAAACCATCGTGCGCGACGACGGCCGCGCGACGTTCACGTTCGTGGGCGAGCTCCAGCTGGTGGGACTATCCGTCGGGGCGCTCGGCGCCAAGGTCAGCGAAGCCTACGCCAACCAGAGCGAGGTGGGCGCGGGCACCGTGTCCGTCGACATCATCGACCCGGCGCCGCGCGAAGTCACGGTGATCGGCGAGGTCAACATACCGGGCGTCGTCGCGTTCGGGCGCGGTGAGCTTACCTTCCTGGAGGCCATCGGACGCGCCGGAGGGCCGGTCAAGGGATCCGCACTCCTCGAAGAAGCGATGCTGATCCGCTGGCTCCCAGTCGAACGAAGGCACCAGGTCTGGCAGTTCGATGCCGGACTCGACAACTGGGTGGACGGCACACCAGTGTTCCTCCAACCGCACGACGTGATCTACGTCCCGAACAACATGATCGACAAGATCAACGTCTGGGTCGACAAGTACATCCGCCAGAACCTGCCGCTGCCGATCGCCTTCCCCGTGGGGAACTTCTGATCGCCGCTCCCTTTCGCTCGACCTCGAACCGCCTGCCTCTGAGCACCGATCTCCTCCGTGTTGAAGCAACGAGTCTTGCAAGGTCTGCACGCGGGGCTCTACCTGAGCGGCCTGTCCTGGATCTACGTTCGCGCCGCGTCGCCGGTCGGCGCCGTGATCCTGATGTATCACAGCGTCTCCACGCCGGAGCGGCGTAGCTGGCACGATCCTTCCAACACGATCGACGCCAACTTGTTCCGTCGACAGATGACGTTCCTCGCGCGACACCGTCGCGTGATCGGTCTCAGCGACCTCGTCGCAACGATCCGGAAGGGCGAAGAACCACCAGCAGGAACGGTCGTCGTCACTCTCGACGATGGTTACCTCGACAACCTGGAGGTCGCCGCGCCGATTCTCGCGGAGCTCGGACTGCCAGCGTTGCTCTACCTCTGTACGGGATACGTGGGCCGCGGCGAGAATCAGTGGGTCGACCGCGTCCACACGATCTTCCGGACCCGCAGCCGCGAGGACCTGGCGCTGCCTGGTCGCAATACGCCGATTCGCCTCGACCACGGGCCCGTCGAGCGAAGCGCCCGTGCCGAGATCAACTCGGCGATGATCCTCGGAAACCTCGATCAGCGTCAGGCCCTGCTGGCCACCCTCACGGAACAGCTGCAGCCACGGGAGACCGGACCCAGGCTGACGATGAACTGGGACGAGGCTCGACGACTGCGCGACGACTACGACCTGATGGAGCTGGGCGTACACACCTCCGATCACTGCGACCTGCAGAACGCGGATTCGGCGGTGCGAGACCACGAGGTCACCACGTGCTGCGACGAGTTCCGTCGCGAGCTCGGCTACGAACCCGCTCACTTCTCGTTCCCCTATGGTCGGTCGGACGCCGACGGCCGGAATCTCGTCGAGGCCGCCGGGCTGAGTTCTGCCGTTGCGTCGGGCGCCCGACGTCAGATCACGTCGGCCTCCGACCCCTACCAGCTCACCCGTATCGCGGCACCGGAGTCGATGACGTTCTTCCGCTACAAGACCGGCGGGGCCTACCCCACGCTCCCCGAGAAACTGTTCGGTCGGTCATGAGTCGCAGCGCCCCGATCACGGTCGTCATCGTGACGTACAACTCAGCCGGCACGGTCGACGCGGCGCTCGAGGCGCTCGCGGACGGGCAAGCTGCAGGCACGGTGCGCGTCATCGTCGTGGACAACGCGAGTACGGACGACACGGCCGGCTCCGTCGAATCGCGATTCCCCTGGGTCGATGTCGTGGCGAGCAAGGAGAACGTCGGCTTCGGTCGAGGGTGCAACATCGGCCTGGCGATGGCCGAGGGTGACTACGTGCTGTTCCTGAACCCCGACGCCGTCCTGCCCTTGCCGGCACTCGCGATCTTGCAGGAGCACTTGGAGCAGCACCCGCAGGCCGCCATCGTGGCGCCGGCGATCCTCAATCCGAACGGTTCCGCCCAGAAGATCCATCCCTTGCCGACTCCATGGCGCGTCATTGCCGCCGCCGCGGGGTGGAGGATCCCACCCAGTGAGCCGGTCCCACCGGGGTCCGCCCCACGTCGGACCGACTGGCTGTGCGGTGCAGTGCTGCTCGCGCGTCGTGACGTCATGGTCGCGCTCGGCGGATTCGATCCACGGTTCTTCCTGTACTTCGAGGAGACCGATCTCTGTCGCCGCGTGTGCGAGGCCGGTCACGAGCTGTGGGTCACGGGCGCAGCCGTGGCCTCGCACCTCGCAGGAGCGAGCACCGCCAAGACCAACGAGACGATGCACGGGCAAGACATCTCGAAGCACTACTACGAGAGTCGGTTCTACTACCTGCGCAAGCACTTCGGCGTCGTCGCCGCGGCGTTCGCGGACTGCGCGGAAGTCACCGTCGTTGGCGTACGGTCGTTGGTGAAACGACTCACCGGGCGCGGCGACAACCGCTTTCGCGACCGACTCCGGGCGCCAATCCTGCGATCACCACAGCGGACTCGGACCGAGGCCTTGGCAAAGTGATGACGTCCGCCGTCGAGTCCCCTGGCCTCGCCCGCACCTTCAAGCATCGCTTGCGTTCGGGGATCGACCGCGTCGCCGAACTGACCGGATTGATGCGCCTGATGGAACGGCGAATGCGCCGCGGATTGACGATCCTCATGTATCACCGCGTGCTGCCGCTCGAGGATTGCCGCGATTACCCGCTCGCGAGCCTGGTGATTCCGCAGAACTCGTTCGACGCCCAGGTCGAGTGGCTCGCGTCGCACTGTGAGGTTCTGCCGGTCGTAGAAGCCATGGACGAACTCGCGAACGGCCGTCCCGCGAGTCGCCCCTTGCTCGCCATCAGCTTCGACGACGGCTATTGGGACAACCACGCGCTAGCCGCTCCGATCCTCGAGAAGCACGGTGTTCGAGGGACCTTCTACGTCACGAGCGACTTCGTGAAATCGGGCCAGGCGTTGTGGTTCGACCGGGCGGCATTCGTCTGGGATCGGCTGTCGCGCGAGGATCAGGTCGAATTGCTTCGGTCCGTCCGGCGTGAATCCTCGGCCGCTACCGCCGACGGGCAGCCTCCAACCGGCCAGGCGTGGACCGACAGCCTCAAGGCGCTCCCCGGAGCCCGGCGAATGGAGTTCGTCGAACGGGCCCAGGCGGTCGCCAGCGGCACCTTCGACGCCACGTTGTGCCGCCCCATGACTCCCGAGCAGGTAATCGAGCTCGATCGCGGCGGCCACGAGATCGGCTCGCACTCGGTGACGCATCCGATTCTGCCGCTGCTGAACGACGCGGACCTCGATCATGAGCTGCGCCAATCTGCTGCTCAGCTCGCAGAGTGGACCCACAAGCCGGTCTCCGGCCTGTGTTACCCCAATGGCGACTCGGACGCGCGGGTCGAGGCCGCCGTTCGAGCGGCTGGTTACCGCTACGCCGGTTTTCGTGACGGCGGCATGAACCAGCGCGATACGAATCCGATCAACCTGACTCGCATCGCCATCACAATGCAACGCACCGTCGTTCGAGACGACGAACACGACTCAGCCGGCTTCCGGGCCGAGGTGTGCCGCTTCCGTGAGTTACTCCGACGATGAAGACGCCGAGCATCATCCTGGTCGCCGTTCTCGTCCTGGCGGCTGCCGCGGGAATCTACTGGTACAAGAAGACGCGCGGGCAACCGCACCGCCCCGGCGCCATCCGCGTCGGCGATCGGCTGAGCCACGAGTTCTCTCGCCCGATGTTCCACGACCGAGGAGTAGGGTCGCTCGAAGACCTGCGCGGCGTGCCCGTGCTCATCCTGATCTGGGGCAAGAATTGAGGGCATTGCATTGCGACGTCCGTGCCGGCGTCACTCGATCTGCAGCGTCAGTTCGACGACCACTTCCAGGCGATCCTGATCGAGCGACGCCACGAGCTCGACGACGTTCTCCGCCTCGGGCTCGAACGCGGGTGGTTCGGGACCTCGGCGATCTTCACGAACGGCTACCCCTTCGAGATGAACCGACAGTCGGTTCCGTCGTACATCCTGCTCTCCCCCGAAGGCACGGTCGTGATGGAGGGCAATCCACTCGACGACATGGCCGCCGTGCGGAACTACGTCGCCGAGCAACGCGCGACCACGGCCGATCGAGCCCGCGACCTGGCCCGACTCATGAGACTCGCCGAGAAGGCAATGGCGAGTGGTGCATACGCTCGTGCGACCGAGCTTTGCGAGGCCATCGAAAGAACGGGCGCCAACTCGACCCTGGCAGCGAGAGCTGCAGGATTGTTGCAGCGGACGAGGGCGCCGGAACTCGTCGCCGAGATCACGGCCGAGAAGGCGCTCCGGGATGCTCTCACGGAATCGGCTGCCGGCGGCACCGTCGATACGGCTCGGGCGGCCCTGCAGAAGATCACGAACACTCACACCGGTACTCGGGCCGCACGAACCGCCGCGACGATTCTTGCTGCAACAAACCAGCTGCCGGGCCGTTAGTTCCTCGCCCCCGCGGGGCCTGGCGGTTCCGCCGACGGGACCTGCTGGTCACGGGGCGCATTCCGCCCTTCGCACCGGGACCAACGGCTCGGACCGCGTTGCCCGACTCCGCGAGCCGCGGCTCGGTCCCCCGTTGCGAAGCCACGTTCACGCTCGGCTCCCGGCCCTCCCGGGAGCCTGACCACCCTTCGTAAGTCAATTCCCAGTTATGCGTTGCCGATAGTCGGCCAGCTCCTGAATTCGCCCATCTTGTCGTCTCCGCAGCAACTCACCGTCGTCGTCGGTGGCACCTTCTCGGTGCAACCGATCCGCGAACTGCTCGCCCATTGGGCGACGGCTCTCGGCATGCCCTGGGCAGTCGAGGAAGACGGGTTCGGGCAGGTGTTCCAGACCCTGCTCGCGTCCGCAGCCCGGCCTGACGCCGAGGACCGACTGCACGCCATGCTCGTCCGCCCCTCGGATTGGCAGGACTCGGGCCCCGATCAGATTGTCGAGTTGATCGCGACCGCGGCCCGTCAGCCGTCGCCAACAATTCTGGGGCTCTGCCGCGGCACCGGTCAGAGCACTGCCGAATGGGGCTCGATCGTCGAACGGGCGCGCGCCTCGATCGACCAGAGTCCGAACGTGACCCTGATCGTCGAAGACGAGGTCAAGGCCGCCTACCCCACGCCCAGGTTCGACGACCCGGCGAGTGACAAGATCGGTGCCATGCCGTTCACCCCGGCGGGCTATGCGGCCTGGGCCACCGCACTCGCTCGAGCAGTGCACCGGCGGACCAAGCCAACGCACAAGGCCATCATCGTCGATTGCGACAACACCCTGTGGCGTGGCGTCTGCGGCGAGGTCGGGCCGACGGGAATCGAACTGACCGAGGGCCACCTCGCCCTGCACCGCCTTCTCGTCACGCAGGCCGAGTCCGGAGTCGTCATCGGTCTGTGCTCCAAGAACTCTGCCGAGGACGTCGAGCGTGTCTGGGCAGAGCGCGACGACATGGTCCTGCCGCGCGACTCGGTCACCATCGCCGCGGTCAACTGGCGACCGAAATCCGAAAACATCCGGGAGATCGGGGAGAAGCTCAGCCTCGGGACGGACAGCTTCATCTTCGTCGACGACAACCCGGTCGAGTGTGCCGAGGTCGAAGCCAACTGCCCCGGCGTGACGGTCACGAGGTTTCCGGACAACGACGCCGACATGGTGCGATTCTGCGATCACCATTGGGCGTTCGATCTACGCAACGATGCGGCCTCCGGCAGCCGCGTCGAGTATTACCGCGCCCATCTGTCGCGCGAGGCGAACCGCGATACGGCACCGTCGCTCGGCGAGTTCCTGGCCAACCTGGAGCTGCGGTTGACGTTCCACGACATCGACTCGGAGCGGATGGATCGCGCATCGGAACTGACACTGCGCACGAACCAGTTCCACCTCTCCGTTCGGCGGCGGAAAGTCGACGAGCTCGAGTCCGATCTGGCCTCCGGAGATCGCGGGTTCCTCGTCGGTGCCAGCGACCGATTCGGTGAGTACGGCATCGTCGGCCTGGTCATCTACCGGGTGAACGGGGATGCCGTTGTCGCTCCGACGTTCTTGCTGAGTTGCCGCGCGCTCGGACGGGGAGTCGAGCACCGGATGCTGCAGCGGCTCGGTGACATCGCCCGCGATCGAGGTCTCGGCAAGGTCGGTCTCGAGTACAAAGAGACCGATCGCAATGAGCCCGCACTCGACTTCCTGCGGTCCATCGCGCCGGGTGCAACGATCGCAGAACACGGAACGCTCGAGATGGACGCTTCCCGGGCTGGCGAGGTCACGCCCGACACGAACGAACCCGCCACCCGATCACCGAAGAGCGCGGCCTCCAAGCCGACGTCGGGCAGATCCGCAACCAGCAGGCACGGCGGTGCGCTCGACCGGTCCTTCGAGCTGAGCGTCCCAGCCGCACTGCTCGCGGACCGCGACAGCGCGCGCGACTCCCCCGCAACGCCGTCAACGAACGGCGTTCAGCATCTGGACGAACTCGAGACGGTGATCGCGGCGGCGTTCCGGGACGCCCTGGGCCGCCCCGTCGATGCGGACATCGACTTCGTCGAAGCCGGCGGGCACTCGCTGATCGCGGTCGGCGTCTTCGCCAGAATCTTGGATCACACCGGGCTCGAGTTGCCGATCTCGACGCTGTTCGAAGCCGGGTCGATCCGGAGCCTGGCCCGATTCGTGCGAGCACGTCTCACCGGAGCCTCGGAGCGTGAGCATCGGTTCGTCGTTCCGATCAACGCGGCCGCAGCCCAGGAACCGGACCTGACGCACGCGTTGTTCGTCGTCGGGGGCCGCAACGGCAACGTCGTCACGCTCGCGCGGCTCGCACGCGAGTTCGAGGACCGGCCGGTGTTCGGGCTGCAGTACCGCGGCGTTCTCGGAGATGACGGGCCACACGAGACGATCGAGGACGCCGCTCGCGACTTCCTCCGCGAGATCCGCCAGGTGAAACCCAACGGGCCGTATCACCTCGGCGGCTACTCCGGAGGCGGGTTGATAGCGATGGCAATGGCGCAACAACTCATTGACGCCGGCGAAACCGTTTCCGGGCTGTTTCTCATCGACACCCGCCACCCCACGAGCCGTCTGCAGGGTTGGCAACGCCGGATGTTCCAGATCCGCCGGCTGCTGCACGAGGGTGGCATCTCCAAGGCAGTGCTGACGAAGGCCCGCCACAGCCTGGGGCGGAACGACGACGCTTCGCCGAGCAACCCGGCCAACCGAGAGCCCGCCGAGAGACTCACACCGAGCCAGATCCGCTCGATCCGGATTCGAGACGCATTCAAGGTTGCCGCGGCCGCGTTCTCGCCGCCGAGTCTGGATATCCCCGTTCTGCTCTTCCGCCCCCGAGACGAACGGAAGGTCTGGCTGGGCCCCGGCACGAGAGCGACGTCGGTCAACGGCTCGGGCGTCCGGGTCATGGATCCAGACAACGGCTGGGGCAAGAGCTTCCGTACTTTGCGCGTCGAGTGGGTACCCGGGAACCACAACACCATGCTCGACCACGCCGCACTCCTCGCGGCCGCCATCCGCGAAGAGACTGCGGGTCACGAACGCTCCGCGTAACGGCTCAGTCGCGCTCCAACCACCGCCGCGCTCCAGGTAGCAACCCGGACGCCAGCGCCTCGATGTCGTCCACGAAGCGTGGCCTCAGCGACGCGATCGAACTGTCGTCGCGCTCCGGGCGGCGGGAGTTCCACTGCCGCAGTCTCGCGCCCATGGCTCGCCGAAAGTGCGTCGGAATCAGACGGCCGACCAGGGCCTTCACGGGATTCGGGCGATCGAGCAACTGGCGGATGATCCCGAGCCGTGGCAGCGAGGTGACGTTCTTCCTCTGGGCGGGCTCTTCCAGATCGACACGTTCCACGCCCAGGAAATCGTGGATCTCGCCCAGCACCTTCGCAGGATCCTTGACGAACTCGTCGTAGGCCCAGGCCCGCAATTGGTCACCGAACGTCTCCACGTATGGCGCGAGCTGACGCGCGTACATGCCACGATTGACGTAGTGGAACGCCCACATCGAGTTCGCCCGCACCCTCTCGTCCTCGAGCGCGAGCGCTTCCTGGAAGGTCCTGGATAGCGGCTCCCAACCACGCTGCTGATTGAACGTGAACTGCGAGAAAGCCCGCTCCGCCGGATCACGCAGCATCACGACGATGCGCACGTCGGGGATCAGGCTCTTGATGAAGCGGGCGGCGTCGGGGCTGTAGAGGTAGCAGGGCGAGGATTCTCCGATCGCCTGCCCCGGCGCGGCGGCCGCGAAGAGAGCCTCGTACTCCGCGAGGGTCCGGATGTCGCCGTGGGGCTGCCCCATCAGATCCTGCTCGAGATAACGCGAATCCTCGGAGAGGAAGAAGGAGGGTTCCTTCGGGTTGCTCATGAACACCCGCGGATGGCGATCGAGAGCCGCGTGCAGCGCGGTGGTCCCGGCCTTCTCGGCGCCGATCACGAGGAAGGTCGGAAGGGTCACGATTGCCATCCCCGAGCTGTCATGCCCGAACGTGGAGCAGAGCGCGCCTGCAGCCGAAGCCGCCGGGGCGAGTGACCTGCGCGAGGATGATTGCAGAGAATTCGCATCGCAGTCCGGACTACCGGTTCCTCGGGGTTCGGCCCGATGATGGCCGAAAGCGCCTGAACAGCGCGGACGCAAACAGGCGCATGACGAAGGGCGGCCCGTGCCAGAGGTACCGCGCTCCGAGTCGGCGGGGTTCTTGCAGCAAGCGATGAGCCCATTCCAGTCCGACCCGCCGTACCCAGACCGGGGCCCGTCGGACTTCACCGCAGACGAAGCTGAAACTGATGCCGATGCCCACCCACCATGCGGCCGGCAGCACTTCATGAATCGCGTCGATCAGGAACTCCTGTTTGGGCGAGCCCAGCCCAACGAAAACGAGGTCGGCGCCGCTCGCGGCCAGCTTGCGCCGCAGGTCGGCCATCTGGTCCGGATCACGCTCGAAACCGAACGGCGGACAGTCGGTACCGGCGACCTGCAGGCCCGGATTGTCGGCCGCCAACTTGGCCGCGGCGGCTTCCGCCGTACCAGGGTCTCCGCCGACCAGGAAGATACGACGCCCTCGTTCTGCTGCAGCGGCCGACAGACTGTGGATCAGATCGGACCCTGCCACGCGCTCCGGTAGCGGCGTGCCCTGGAGTCTCGCCGCCCAAACCAACGGCATGCCATCGGCGACGACGAGCGCCGCGTCGTCGTAGACGCGGCGGAACTCGGCGTCGCTTCGCAACCGGCGCAGATGGTCGAGGTTCGCCGTCGCGATCCATCCACCCCGCTCGGCGTCGAGGCTCTCCATGACACGGGCAACGCACCGTGGCTGGTCGATCGCGTGAATGCGCACGCCAGTCAGCACGACCTCCGGAAGTGGGTCAGCCACCATGGCGGGAATATCCGGAATGACGCTCATCGGCCTCGGGAAGGGGCGACGCCATTGTTCCGGCGCACGAGACCGCCACAAGAACACACCCGCCCTTACGCACGGACAGTCGGCCCCTTACCCGAGCTGACGGCCTGACCAGCGATCACCGCTCGAAACCGCGCAGCGAGCTTCGCGGCCTCGACCGTCACATCGTGCAACTGGCGCACCCGCTCAGCACCGCTGCCGCCCTTCTCGGCAAGTTCTTCCGGCCCGGCCTGGATGGCTGCCGTCATGCCTGCCACCAGAGACTCGACGGAGCCCGGGGTCACGAGCCATCCGCTCTTCCCGTGCTCGACGAGTTCCGGAATCCCACCGACCCGTGAGCTCACGACCGGTCGACCGAGCGCCAGCGCTTCCATGATCGCGACAGGAATACCCTCGCTGAAGCTCGGCACGACGAGAACGCTCGACGACTCGATCGCGCGACGAACGGCACCACTGTCGAGCCACCCCGCGATCCTCACCCGCTCGTCCAACCCACTGCTCGCGATCTGGATCTCGAGCTCTGGGCGCAGCTCACCATCGCCCACGATCACCAGTTCGAAGTCCAGGCCGGCCTCGGCCAGCAGTCGCGCTGCCTCGATGAGCTGCAGATGCCCTTTCTCCGGGCTCAGCCGGCCGACACACACGAACCGGTGGCGCTCGGGGAACGGCGCCGCAGCGGCTTCGAGAAACTCCGCCCCGACGCCACAGCGAACGACAACGAGCTTCGCCCACGTCGAGCGCGACAGGTGCATCATGCACTGGCTGCGCGTGAATCCGCTGATGCACACCGTGAACGCCGAGCGCTCGATCTTCTCGCCAAGCCCGAGTTCGGCCGCGGACAGCAACTCCATCCCGTGGACGGTGGTGCTGAACGGAATGCCGGTCAGCTGGGAGGCCAGCATCGCGACGTGCGCCGAGTTCTCGGAGATGTGGTTGTGCAGGTGGTCTACCCGACGACGCCGCAGCTCACGAGCGAGCAGCATCGCCTCGAACAAATAGGCGACCTGCCGGATCCGGGCCGCGAGGCCGCGGCCGCCCGTCGAGAACGTCAGCGGCACGGCACGGATGGTCCGCACCGGCGACCCGAGCGCCGCAGCGACTGCGGCCAGCATGAGCGCCAACAGGCGGTCTCGGCCGAGCAGGTAGGTCGTGCGCTTCGCCTCGTCCTCGACTGCTGCGCTGACGAGCTGCGATGCGTCAGGGCGTCGCACGCCGAAGCGATGGATGTCGAACCCGAGCTCCTCGAGGGCGACGATCTCCGCTCGCACGAACGTGTCGGTCGCGCGCGGATAGACGCTGGTCAAGTAGGCAATCGATGGCCGATCGCCGGCGCTGGCCGGATCGGGAAGCTGCGTATCGGGTGAGCTGGGCTTGGACACTCGGTGGGTCGACTCTATTGGGTCACGAGCGGATCGGTCTCCTCTGACCGGAACGTCCGCTCGAGACACTCTTCGTAGCTCAGCGGCGGAGTCCAACCGACTTGGTCCGCGAGCTTCTGGTTCGAGAATCGCAACGGCTTGAACCGGGCCTCGAATCGACAGGGCACGAGGATGCTCGGCAACTTCCCCTTACCGCGGAAGACCCACTTGCTGATCCGCTGAGCAACCCGCGTGCCCCAGTAGGCCAAACGGTACGGGACCGGAATTCGGATACCCTTGCGACCGCTGCGACGAAGGTACACGCGGTCGTAACGCCAGGCCGAGACCCCCGCGTCGTCGACGACGTTGAAGATCTGCCCCTCGAGCCCCTCGGCGAGGGTCACCGCGACGAAACAATCGGCACAGTTGTCGACGTGGGTCAGCGGCATGCGGCGATTGGGGAGCCCGAACACGAAGCTGAACCGCCCGAAGCGCTGCCCGATCCCCGCGAGGTCGGAGTTGCCCTCGCCCCAGATGAAACCCGGGCGCAGGACCCGCAGATCCCAACCGTTCTCCTCGCTCATGCGAATCACCATGCGTTCTTGCCAAAACTTGGTCACCGCATAGCTGTCCCGGGTGTAGAGATCGGCCTCGAGAGGCGAAGACTCGTCGAGGGTGCCGCGGATCGCGGACCAGTCGTAGACCGAAAAGGTGCTGGCGAGCACGAGGCGGCGAGCCTGCGATTGCGCCATCGCGCTGAGCAGGTGCTCCGTTCCGACCACCGTCGAGGCGAAGCGCTCGTCGTCGTCCCCACCGACGCACGCGGCGAGGTGGACCAACGTGTCCACGCCGTCGAACGCCGCTTGCAGTGAACCTCGCGCCCGAAGGTCGTGCCTGACGATCTCGACGCTGTCAGGCCAGCCGAACCGCTCGACTCGAGTCGCGGGCCGAACCATGACCCGGACGTCGACGCCCTTCGCGAGGAACGCCGCCACGACTCGACGGCCGAGGAAGCCGCTGGCGCCGGTGATCAGGACTTTCATATCTGATTGGCCTCGTTCACGACCTCGGCGACGAGGCGGTTGACGTCTTCGATCTGGGCGATCGAGATCGGCGGCGGTGTGCCCTTCGCGAAGCTCTCGTAGCTTCGCCGCAGGAGTTCCGTTTGCCCCTCGTAGCTCCCGGGGCCACCGCTCAATTTGCGCCACAAGCTGGCGCAGGCCGAACGCAGCTCCTTTCGTGCAAGCGCCACCCCGTTGAGGATCGGCGTCAGCGGCCCCGCCCCGCGAACCCGCTCGCTCACCAACTTCGGTTCGAACAGGTGGGCTTCGGCCCGCATCTTGCTGCCGTGAACCCGGATGAAGAACGCATCCGGCTGGATGTGCGCGCTGAACACGAGACTCGCGGTCCCACGCTCGGCATCGATCAAAGCCCGGAAATCATCGGATGGGAGAGGCGAGTCCGCCTGCCGTTTGCGCCAGTTGGTCGCGACGGAACGCGCTGGCCCGACGAACGCCCAGCTCATGTACGCGAGGTGGGTCAGGAATTCGGCGATCACTCCACCCGGCAGATCGAGGCTCGGATGCGGCACGTTCGGATCGGCCATCCGGCTGCCCTCGCCGAGGATCCCCAGGCCGATGACCGCGTCGATGTGAGCCACCTCGCCGAACTCTCCCGATTCGACCCACCCCAGCACTTTCTGGACCGACCGATTGAAGAGATAGTTGTGATCCTCGATCAGGATCCGTTCCTTTGCATCGGCGAGCTCGACGAGCGACTTCAGATCGTCGAACTCGGTGACGATGGGCTTCTCGATGAAGACGTGCGCGCCCGCTTCGAGCGCATCTACGGCCATCGCGTAGTGGCTCCGCGGCGGCGTCGCGATATGCACGACGTCCGGCCGCTCGACCTCCAACATCCTCTTGTAGTCCGTATACCAGTTGGGAATCCCGAACTGATCCGCCGCGGACTCCGCCAGCGTGCGGGAGAGATCGCAGACCGCCGCGGTCTCCACCCCCGGCAAGTCGCGCAGACAAGCCATGTGGGCACGAGCAATATGACCCGCTCCGATGATGGCTGCTTTCACGACTGAACCCCCAACTGCCTTGGAACTGAAACCGACAATTCGACCTGCAACCGACGCATCACCGCCCGAGAACGCGGCCCCGAATCACGCGCCGGCCACGAGGCGCGGTGTGTCCGAATCCGTAACCGAACCGGGATCGGCTTGCGGTTTTTTCTCTCCCGGAAAGTGAGATGCTTTCGTCATGTGCGGAATCGCAGGCGGGGTTGGAGCAATTGATGGCGAAGTGACGGACGCCATCGCGCGCTGCTCTGACTTCCAGGCCCACCGAGGGCCCGATGCGAAGGGCACTTGGCGAAGCGATTCCGAGCCCGAGTTCGGCGCGTATTTCGCGCATCGGCGACTCGCCATCATCGACTTGAGCGACGCCGGGCGTCAGCCCATGCACGACCCGTCGACGGGCAACGTACTTTGCTTCAACGGAGAAATCTACAACTTCGGAATCGTCCGCGGGGAACTGGAAAGCCTCGGTCACGAGTTCCGTACGCAGACCGACTCGGAGGTAATCCTCAAGTCCTACGCCCAATGGGGCCGCGACTGCGTCCGACACTTTCGCGGGATGTTCGCGTTCGCGCTGTGGGACGCGACGTCCCGACGCGTGCTGATCGCTCGCGACCGGGTGGGCATCAAGCCGCTCTACATCAGTGAAGTTCAGCGGCCGGCCGGCAAGCGGATCGCGATATTCGCCTCCGAGGTCCGGGCCCTGCTCGAGAGCGGCCTGGTGGACCGACGGCTCTCGGAGACCGCCCTCTCCACCTACCTGTGGAACGGGTTCGTGAACGGGAGCGCCACCATCGTCGACGGCATCCGCAGCTTCCCGGCGGGACATACCGGCTGGATCGATGCCGACGGCACGATGCAGGAGCCAGAGCGCTTCTGGAGCCTGCCGACGAGCTCGACCGGGAGCGGCTCGGACGAGGACCGGGAAGAGCACCTCGCCGACAAGCTCCAGCAGGCGGTCCGGGATCGCCTGATCGCCGATGTGCCGCTCGGTGTCTTCTTGTCGGGGGGCATCGATTCGAGCGCCATGGCCAACCTCGCGAGCCGCTGCAGCCAGGGCATCCGCACGTTCAACATCGCGTTCGACGAGTCCGAGTTCGACGAGAGCTCCTACGCGCGGGCAGTCGCGGAACACATCGGTACCGAGCACCACGAGATCCACCTCGGCGAAGCGCGCTTTGCGAGCCAGCTCGAAAGCGCGCTCGGCGGCCTGGATCAGCCGACATTCGACGGAATCAACACGTACTTCGTGAGTCGGGCAGTTCGCGAGGCCGGCATCACGGTCGCCGTTTCGGGCGCGGGTGGCGATGAGCTCTTCGGCGGCTACCGGAGTTTCCGCGACATCCCGAAGGCAGCGACGTGGGCCCGCCGCCTCGGCGTGCTGCCGGATCCGGTCCGGCGACGACTCGCGGGCCTCGTCACCCGCCTCAAGACCGGTCCGGCAGGAGTCGTGCCGCCGCAAACACGCTGGGGCAAACTCGCCGATGCGTTGGCGACGAAGGGCGACATCGCGGAGCTCTACCAGGTGTCGTACGGGCTCTTTTCGTCCGCCTTCCTGGCCCAGCTGAGTCGTCTTCGCTCCGCCCCGACGTCCCACGGTCTGGCAGCGGCCGACTCGACCGCTCGGGATCGATTCTGGCGTGACGCTCCGACGCTGCACGGCATCTCGAATCTCGAACTCATGAACTTCATCGGTGAGCGACTGCTGCGCGACACGGATACGGCCAGCATGGCAGTCGCACTCGAGGTGCGGGTGCCGCTGCTCGATCACGAGGTCATCGAAGCCGCTGCGGGCATGAGCATCCCGCGCCGATACGAGCCGCTGGGCCGCAAGGATGCCCTCCGAAGAAACGGTCTGCGCGGCCTACCGACCGAGTTGTTCGACCGCCCCAAATCGGGCTTCGTCTTGCCACTCGAGGTCTGGAGCCGGAATGCACTCAAGGGCGACATCGATGCCACGCTCCGTGACCGCGGGCTCTGCGAGGCCAGCGGTCTGAATCCCGACGCGGTGCTTCGTCTGTGGGAAGCCCACCAGGCCGGCGCACCCGGCATCTACTGGTCACGCATCTGGGCGATATTCGTCCTGCTGCATTGGACGCGCCGCTATCGCGTCACCTTGTAGGACACGCACCTCGCGCGGCCCGGAAGCCGACAGCTTTCGCCTCTTTCGCTCGTGAGTCGGCTGCAGGTGGACAGTAGAAAGCAATCCCGAAACGCACACCGACCTGGCGCTCGCTCCCAGTCGCGGTTCGCGATGATCGCGCCAGACAGCGCGTTGCAGCACCGTGAAAGTCAGGGTCATCGATGGCATGGATCTCACCGCCCGGGACGTGGCGGCCTGGAACGAGATCCGGAGCGCGAACCCGCTGCTGGCCAGTCCCTACTTCTGCCACGAATTCACGCGGTTGGTCGCGACGGTGCGCAACGACGTGCGCGTCGCCATCCTCGGCGGCGACTCGAACCCGACCGGCTTCTTCCCGTTCCAGGTCGGACCATGGCGCCGTGGACGCCCGGTCGGCGGACCGCTCTCGGATCACCACGGGCCGATCATGGCCGCGGACACACGATTCGACGCCCAGGAGTTGGTCGCCAACTGTGGGGTCGCGGTCTGGGATTTCGATCACCTGTCGTCGGGCAACGAAGCGTTCGCGCCACACGCTACGGCGTCGGCAGCGTCGCCCTGCATGGATCTGGAAGCCGGTTTCGCGGACTACGGCGCTCGGGTTCGCGCCAGCGGATCCAAGCAGGTGAACAAGGTCGATGCCGCGTGCCGGAAGCTCGAACGCGAGCACGGGCCGCTGCGGTTCGAGTTGGAGGCAACCGACGATCGCCTTCTGGACCGGCTCATGGCGATCAAGTCGAGCCAGTACCGCGAGTCGGGAACCGCGGACGCGTTCGCCCATGCCTGGACCAGAGATCTTCTCCGGGCAGCGCACGCCACCCGAGAGGAACAGTTCTCGGGAATCCTCTCGGCGCTCTATCTCGGTGACGAACCGATCGCTTTGCACTTCGGCATTCGCTCGACGGATGTCCTGCACTACTGGTTCCCCGGCTACACGGCGGAATACTCGAGGTTCAGCCCCGGGCTCATTCTGCTGCTCAGGATTGCAGAAGCGGTCGCCGAGCGTGGGATCCGACGAATCGATCTCGGCAAGGGCGAAGCGCTCTACAAACAGCGGCTGATGACGAGCGAGATCGGCCTGCTCGAGGGCACGGTCGAGACCCCGTCGGTTCTTCGCACTTGCCGGAGAGCCATCGCTACCTGGGAGCGATACACGGTCGGGCTCCCGTTCAAGGGCCTGCGTCAACTCCCCACCCGAGTCCGTGGACGGCTGGAGCGGCGGCGGCGCTATCGTTGACGCCCCGAATACCGCCGAGCAGGACGCGGCGATCAGCGAGACGCGGCCGCAACGGCCCCCGAGCGGTTCTTCAACTGCGCGGCTCCGACCGCGCCCGCGATCGTCAGGGGTATCAGCGCCATTCCGCCGACCGCGAAGGCCCAAGCGGTCTCGCTGCACGTAGCGCGCACGTATGAGGTCACCGCAACGGCGAGGCCGCCGTACGAGCCCGCGACGAACGTGAACCCCACACTCTGTCGCAAGAGCGCTCTGGCTCCCGAGGGAACGTGCCGGAGCAGGTAGAGGTGTGACACGATCGGGCCGAGGGCCAGCCCCGCAATGAACCCGGGCAGGGCGAAGTAGACGTAGCCCACGAGCGCCAGGAGGTTGCCGGCGCACATCCACACGTTCGCGAAGAACAGCGCCCGGGAGTTCCCGAGCGCGAGGGGGATTCGGCTCATCGTCAGCTGCACGAGCATCGCCCAGATGTAGAGCGCCATCCACTGCGCGATGGTCCCCGCTTCGTGATAGCGCTCGTCCCACAACGTGTAGAAGAAGATCGGGCTCACGACGACGAGGCAGGTGCAAACCGCCACCCCGACCAGCAGCACGAGGCCTCGCGCCTTCAACGCCACGCTGACCATGCGATCCGGTTGGTCGCGAAACGACGAATACACCGGAAAGAGCACGGTCGAGGACAGCCGCGAGCCCACGTGCTGCGGCACCTTGGCGAACACCAGGGCGATCGAGTAGAGCCCCAGCTCATCGAGAGACAGGATGTTGCCCAGGATCAGGCGGTCGAGGTTGAGCGCGAGGAACGTGAAGGCGGTGCTCGAGAAGATCCACTTCCCGAAGTGCAGGATCTCGCGCGCGCAATCGCGATTGTAGACGATCCGCACGCGGTAACCCGGAACCAGGTAGTGGCTCACGACGCAGCGCACGAGCGAGCCGGCCAACCCCCCGAACACGAGGGCCCAGGCGGTCGCCGATACCGCGCCCCAGGCGACCATCACCGCGACGGTAGCCACTTGCGTGCCGACCTCGAGCAATGTCACCCGCCCGAGCCAGAGCTTGCGATTCAGGGTCCCGAGCGAAGTCGAGGCGAAGCCGTCGAACACGGCGCCGAATCCCGCCACCGGCAACAGGTAGAGCAGCTGCCAGGCCGCCAGGTCATTGCGTGCGAACAGCGCGGCCAACGGCCACGCGAGCACACAGGCCACGAGCCACAGGATCACGCCGCGGATGATCTGAATCGTCCACGCGGTGTTCAGGAACTCGGGATCGTCCCCACGCTTGCTCTGTACGATGCTCGGCGCGATGCCAATGTCGGAGAACATCGTGAGGCCCTGCTGAACGACCTTCACGAGTGCCATCAACCCGAAGATCTCCGGCGCCAGCAACCAGGCCAGGACGAGGTGGCTGCCGAGCCGAATGAGCTGGCTCGTCGTGTATCCGCCGAGGGTCCAGAACGACCCTGCGAGTGCCCGCGATCGCAGGGAACGACCGTCCATCGTCACGCTCGCGCCGAGCCGAAGCCGGCGAGCGCACCAGCGGCCAACGTGTATGCGGGGTTCGCCATGCCGTTGAACAGACTATCGGCAAGAAACAACGCGACCGGCACGCACAGGACTGCCGGTAGGAACCTCTGAAGATAGCCGGCATGCCGGGCCCTGGCCACCGACCGGAGCGCGATCAACGGCCCGAGCACTAAGGTCATGCACAGCGAGATCAGGCCGAGCAACCCGAACTTGCTGAAGACGACCAGCCACAGCGCATCGACCTGCCGCACGGCATTGGAGCCGGAGAACGGATCGACCGGCCAGCCCCGGCCGTACCCCCCCCAACCGAGTATCGGACGGATCAGGGCTCGCGAGACGAAGGGATCCTCCTGCGACAACCTCACGACGAGCGAGCCGACGCGCTCCCGATCGAAAACGGTCTCCGCGATGGCTTGAACCTGATCCGCCGCAACGAGCCCGGTGATACGCGAGAATACGTAGGCCGGGAAGACGAGCAGCGCCGCTACCAGCACCCAGCGCATCCGCAGACCTTGGTAGAGGTAGTAGGTGCCAACACCGATCGACAGCGCGAGCCACCCACCGGCCGACTTGCAGAGCACGGTCACGACTGCCAGAGCAGGAGTGACCCACGCCAATGGCATGCCCGCGACCCGGGTCAGCACCCGACCTCGCCACAACCAGAACGACACCGTCGTGGTCGCCGCCATCCAGAGGGCCACCATCAGTCCGTGTTCCATGAAGACCATCGGCCGCCACCCGCCGTACCGGATGTGCTGCCGCCAACTGTGCTGCAGGAAGCCGTAGACGTTGAGGTTCAGCCGAGGACTCATCCGGATCTCGTAGAGGCACAGAACCCCATAGACGATCCCGCCGATCGCGAAGGCAATCGCCATGTCGCGAAGCGCTGCCAGATTGGTGAAGTAGAGGCGCCCGAAGAAGTACGGCACCGCCCAGAACATCAGCTTCTCGAGTGCTGTCGAGGCGCCATCGTAGAGACCGAGGTCATTGCTCAGGGAAGTGGCCGCTGACCCGACGCAGAAGACGAGGACGGGATAGTCGAACCAACGCAGGGCAAACGGCGCTCGCCCCTTCGAACCCGTGGTCACGGCACCGAGCATCAGCCCCAGGGCGATGGCCGTCGACTTCGTGTAGGGCGGGAACCCCGGCAGGTCGATCTCACTGTTCGGCAGGAACAACCACCCCCCGAGGAGGGTCGCCAACACGGCGCGCGCCGGTTGGAGCATGGAGAACAAGACCAACGACAGCGGCAGCCAGCCGAACAGGGCAATGGGTACTAGCGCCGGCATCGCGCACCACCGGTCGTCATCGGTGCACGACCCGCATCACGTCGCCTGCAGTTCGGGATCCTGACCGGGCAACCACCGCGGGTAGCTGCTGTCATAGGAAGTGAAAACCGCGCCCCGGTACTCACCCCCGACGCGCTTGACCGTCCGCAGTCGTTTCTCGACCTGATGTCGCGTCAGGCGGCCGCCTGCAACAACGAGGACATGCGAGTGCGCGCTCGTCAACTGTGCCGAGAACGCCGGGTTGGTCTCGAAATCGCCGACGTCGAGCAACACGTAGTCGAACTCCGCCTCGACGCGATCGAGCGCGTGGGCCGGCGCGACGACACGATCGACCGCCAGGACCGAGAGGCGTGGCTCCGCCGTCGCGACCACCTCGTTCCGAGGTGGCGACGAGGACTCCGAGCCCAGATCCTCGACGAGGCGTTCCCCCCCCACCACGAGAACCCTGGCTCCGCTCTCCACCAGCCCACGAGCGGCAGCAAGCGTCACCATCGAGCACTCGACATCGACGCCGCCGCCGACGAACGCGACCCGATGTGGGCGTGACACACCCTGACCGCCGGCGAAGTTCTCGCGCATCTCGTGGATGAGTGCGGGGATGTGCGACTCCTCGCCCACGGACCCGGCCACGATGCCAGCCAGGTCAACGACGACCTTCGACTTCGGAACGACCGCCAGGACGGGTTCGCCTCCGAACTGGGCCAGCTCACCCGGCCGGCGGAGGAGGGGGTCGGTGAGACTGCGCCACAACGCGATCGACAGGCCAGCACACGCGCCCAGCACGCAACCGAACAGCAGGAATTTCCCGCGAGCCGGCCCCAGCTTCGCTAGCGGTGTCACCGCGGCTTCCACCGTCTTCAGGTTGCCGAGGCGCTGGTCGTCCAGCAGTCCCATCATCTCGAGGCGCTCCCGCCGCTCCGCGAGGTTCTGTGCGACCTGTCGTTGGCGCGCCACTTCGGCCGCCAAGGCCTCCGAGCGTGGTCCACTCTCGTTCAGGGCTTGCAGACGCTTGCGGAGTCCCTCGAGCTGCGTCGTCCTGCCCTCCACGACCTTGTCGAGGCCGGCGGCCGATCCCTCGGCATCCACGAGCTTTCCCTGCAACGCCGCGAGCCGCTCCGCGCGCGCGAAGTTCGGCTGCATCGCGGTCGGTGAGGTCTTCGCCACCTCCTGCTCGAGGATGGCGATCCTCTCATCGAGGGTCTTCTGACGCGCGGCGAACTGCTCCGCCGTCTCGGCGACCCGACGCTCCATGTCCAGCTTGCGCAGCACGAGCGCGGACAAGCTGGTCTGGATCCGGGTGTAGTCCGGGTTCGGCTGAGCGCTGTCCAGCAGCGCCGGCTCCTTCTGGACCACAGCAATCGCAAGCTTGAGATACGCGATCTGAACCTCGAGCTGGCGCATCTGCGTGCGAGCATCTTGTATCAGGCGCTCCTGCTCGTTGATGCGAACGACCAGCGCGGTCCGTTGCGCGGCCAGGTCGTAGATCCCGTTCTTCTGATTGAACTCCTCGAGGGCGCTCACGGCCTCATCGACCTCGCGCCTCGCGGTCTGTTCCTCCGAGCGACTGAGTTCGAGTCGCTCCTTCGAGCTGAACACCTTGCGGTGGTGCGACTCGGCAGCCTCGAGGTAGGCATTGACCACGTCGCGTGCGACAACGGGGTCCGCCGCGACGAACGACACCTCGATGACACTCGACGGCGTCAGCGCGTCGGGGCGCAGCGCCCGCTGCAGTCCAGAGAGCACCGCGCTGGTCGAGACCCGGGGCCTGCCGGCTTCGTCGCCTTGACCCATCCCGAGCAGCCACGCCTGGAACTCGTGCAACAACACGACCGGCAACGGCGTCGATTCCGTGTCGACTCGCCGTGGGTCCGGCGTCGCGATGAGCCGCTCCACCCCGACCGTCTCGAGGACCTTCTGATAGATCTCCGGGCTCTCGAGGATCTGCATCTCCGTCGCGATCGACTGCGCATCGGTGCGGGACGCACTCACCGACTCCCCCACGACAAGCTCGGCGTTCGCGGCCTCACGCATGCCGGTCTGGAACAACATCTTGCCAGCCGCCTCGTAGGTGTTGGGCTGGCCGGCCCCGTATAGGAATCCGAGCAAGGCACCGATGAACATGCCGATCGCGATGGTCCCGCGATACCGGATGACGGCAAACCGGAGCAGGCCCTTGCGCCGTGGTGGTTCGCCCGAGCCCGGGGCCTCGAGCCCACCGAGCTCGACCTGCCCGAGATGCCGCGTGTGCGAGTTCATTCAGTCAGTCTTCCAAGCTGTCAGCGACCGCGTGACTCCAGCGAACGTGCACTGGCAACGAAGCTGCCGGTCGAAGTGAGCAGTCCATGCGGTTATCGGGCCGCGGCGCCCAAGACGCTGAGCAGTATAGCTTCACGCGGACCGATCGGCGACCGGGCCTCCCCGCCATGCCGGGCTTCTCGCGGGCCCGGCGCCGAGCTGGGCCGGCCCGGTTCGCCCGTTGCCATGGCCGCTACGCCCGGGCATGGGGGTCCGGCCGCGCCTGCCCGCCACGACTGGCGAAGAACCTCAGGACACCGACCGCGAACGGCGTCTTTCGGACGACGCAAAGCGCGGAATAGACCGCGGCATCCCCGAATCCGTCCCCTTGCCGCAACCGATGCGCCGCGATCTTGGCGAAGAGCAGCAGGTACCCGGCCACGCATGACAGCGGTACCAGCCAGAGCCAGGGCACCCAAAGCGCAACGACCGCACCGAGCACGGCCACCGCCGGCACGACCGCCCCCCAGAGCAGCGCACTCCGCAACTCGGAGCCCTCGCTCGCCCCGCCCATGTCCACTTGCGCCCGCAGCTTGTGGGCATCGCCATAGCCGCCCCAGACCGCGCGCTTCCACCAATCCCCGAAGCGCACCATGTTCGAATCGTGGGATGCCATCGGCGCCGGCAGCCGAACGATACGTGCTCCGGACGCCCGCACGCGAACACAGAACTCCGCCTCTTCCCCCGTGATCAACCGGTCGTCGAAGCCGCCTGCGGCCTCGTAGACCGCGCGCCGCACCATGAAGATTCCACCACACGACTCGATGTCGCCCGGCGCGGCAGCCTGCCAGCGGATCGAGTTCATCCGGTTGAACACCGAAGCTTCCGGATGCTCTTCCTCGAGGCCGCCGCAGACTATGCCGACATCGGCATTGGCGGCCAGATGACCCGTCGCGCACTCGAGCCACGCCCGATCGAGACAGCAGTCGCCGTCCACGAACTGGACGTGGTCGACATCGACGCCGTTCGCCGCGAACCACTCGAAGCCCTCCTTGCGGCCGCGCGCCGCGGAGAACGGACGGGAGGGGCACAATCCGAGTACGGCAACGCCCAGCTCTCGCGCCAACTTCACGCTGCCGTCCGTGGATCCGGAATCAACGTAGAGCACGTGTGCGCCTCGACCACGACACGACTCGATCGCGCGACGCAGGCGCTCACCTTCGTTGCGCCCGATCACCACGACGCCGAGTGTCACGCCGGGTCCTTGCCGCGTTTGCCGATCAAGCGCGCGAACGCCTTCCCGACGATCCGCCGCAAGACCTGCGCCGTGTACACCAGCCCGACGATCGGATCACGCAGCGAATAGCGCACGAAGACCCGGGTGCTGCAAACGGCTCTGATGTAGCCCCAGATCGTCATCTCACCCTGGCGCAGGTACCACCGGAACGAGCGCAGCTCGAACTCTTCGTCCAACTGACTGACGATCCGGCGGGACTGCTGATACTCCGGAACGTCGAGCCCGGCGATGTGGCAGTAGACGAGATAGGGGAAGTTGAACCCCTCGCCCAGGCCGGTGTAGAAGTGACTGCTCGGTCGGCCGACGAACGGCTCGATGATCTTGAAGCTGCCCGTCCGCTCGTCCTTCTTGAACTCGATCCCGCCGACGCCCGAGTAGTCCCCGTGGGCGTCGAAGAACCGCTTCGTGATGTCGCGGATCTCGGGGTTGTGGCACGACGAGATGAACGCGCCGGTTCCCGTCAGTGGCGGCGACTGCCGGATCTTCTGGTCCGTGTACGACGCCAACATCCGCCCCCGATCGTAGTAGACGTGGCAAGTTTCGATGTTCGCGTCACCGCCCGGGACGTACTCCGAAACCAGGAAGGTCGGCGCGTGGTCCTTGGCCTCGCGATAGTAGGCCTCCATCGTAGCTGTGTCTTCGCACAGCACTGCCTTGTCGAGCTCTGGCGGCCAGTTCGCGTCGCGATAGGTCGGCTTGATGATCGCCGGCATCGTCACCTCGCTCACCGCCCGGGCCAGCTCGTCGTCCGAGTGGATCGCGAGCGTCTTCGGAAAGTCGAACCGGTCGCTGCCCCAGCCGTACAGACTCAGCTTGTCCATCAGGAGTGCCGCGGTATCCGCACGTGGAACGTTGATGCGGAAGAAAGGCGCCAGCCGCTCCCGGTGCCTCGTGATGAAGAGCAACCCCTCATCGGACGTAGCGATCAGCACGGGTTTGATGTCGGCGATCTCACCGAGGGCGATCAGGGTCGCCACCGTGTCCTCGCCGTAGAGATCGTCGACGACGACCTTCCTGCAACTCCACGTCCACCAGAAGCAGTCCCTGGGCGGCTGCACGACGCCCACGACGGGGACGCCCTCGGCATGCAACGCCCGCGTGAAGAGGACGCCGTTGTAGCTCAGCGGGAACACAACGGCAGCCGCCTTGCTCGACCGCAGCAGTTCTCGGACAGCGGCCGTCGTCATTTCGTGTGCCTCATTCCACTTGCCGCGGCAACGGCGCACCGGTCCCGGCAGCCGCATCCGCCTCCTGCAACCCGCGAGCCACTATCGACCCCCTCCCATCGCGGCCTTGAACCGACCCTTGCCGGGAGCAACCGCGCGGAACAGGGGCGCGACAACAGCTTGCGCTCGCGCGGTCAAGCACCCGACCCGACGCTCGGAACCGTCATTCCGCCATCCATCAGGACCAGCAGCTCGGCGTCCGGGCCCTTGTCCTCGAGAGCGCGGTCGACGGCCTCCTGAACGCTCCCGAACGGGGTGAGGAACAACCCCTGCAACTCGTCACGATCGATGTCCGTCACGATCCACATCTTCGCCCAGGTATCGATCTCGGCCATCATCCCGGCCTTCTGGTACCCCAGCCGGAACGAACGGTCGATCTCTGCGAGGACCTCTTGGGACGTCTCGCGACTACGGAGGAGGTCAGCGAACGTGCTCGAACCAACGCCGTTGTCACACTCCGCGACGAGGATGATGATGCCACCATCCTTCAATGCGAGCTTCGCGTTCTCGATCCCCTTCTGAGCCTGATAGAGGTCGATGTCCTGCGGCGGTTTGACGACGGATACGACGATGTCGGCTTTCCTGGCCAGCGGCGCGACGAAGATCCGATTGCTCTTCTCGACCGCACGCTCGAACGATCCATGGATGTGGCCAGCCGTTGCAGCAGCCACCCGGTGGTTCTTGTCCGGCACGACCATGATCGAGAACACGGGTTTCTCGACCGAGCGAATCGCATCCTCCATGTCCTCGTGAACCGGATTCCCGCGCAGCGCCAGCGCCCGAGCCGAGGACTGCAAGGCGAGGCGGTGGTTCGCTTCGATGGTCTCGAACCCCGCGATGCCCGGCAGCAGCGACTTGCGGCCGCCGGTGTAGCCCGCGAAATAGTGCGGCACGACTCCGCCGATGATCACGAGTCGATCGGCATCGATCGCTGCCCGGTTGATGAGGATCGGAGTCCCGTTCGATGAGTGCCCGAGATCGACCATGTCCTCCCGGCGCTTCGAGTCGTGCGAAGTGACGCGGCCACGAATCGTCGGGTAACGATCGCCGAAGATTCGTTGGTACTCCGCCTCGGTCGGGGCCCGATGGGCGCCCGTCGCCACGATGAAGCGATGCTCGACGCGCTGCAGCGAGCTGTCGATGTAGTCGAGGATTCGAGCAGTCGGGGTCGGGCGCGTCGCGTCGTTCACGATCACGAGCACATCCCGCGCCCCCGCGAGAAAGGTCTCGAGCGGCTCGCTGTCGATCGGATTCCGAACCGCGTGCTGAATGACCTGCTCCTCGTCGACCTCCGGCGCTTCGTTCGCCTCGAGAACCTGAATGCGAGTCCGCGCGTCAAGCTCGAGAGGATGAACGGCGGATCGGCCGTACGGGATGTTGATCTTCATGTGGTGGCTTGCGGCAACCTCGGCCACGAGGCACTCGAAGCCCATCCGGATTCAATAGCGGTCACGATACCCAGTCCAGCCAAAACGCTCCGGTCGCCGCCGGCAGGCACCGATGCCATCAGCGGATCACGCATCCGAACGGATGCCGACGCCCTGCCGTCTCGACTGTTGCAAGGTCGGCTCCAAGTCTCCCGTGCTCGAGAAGAGAACCATTCGTACAATCGGCTGGCCGTGCGCCGAGAACGTGCCAGACTACCGCTGGCAGCTCACGACCGGCCGCATGACTTCGCTCTCCGTCTCCCCCGCCAGCTCGATGCGCGTACCCGAACCGTCTCGCCTGGACCGCATGCCCGGCCTGGTCGGTAAAGGCCTTCGACGCCTGCGGGGCTACTGGTGGGTCCTTTGGCCCAACAAGCACCACGTGTTCGCGCATCGGGGCCCCTACTCGGCGGTGACGGATACCGAGCTCTCGTTTCGTGCGTACGAGAACGCGGACGAGCTCCCGGCCGAAGTCTGCCGCGCCATCATCGCGGAAGGCGGCGAATCCACGTTGGCCGAAGACAGGCGCGAGCTGCGCGAGAACTCGACGCTGTACGTCGCGTCGATCAACAACCGAACGGCCGGACTGCTGCTCACCCGGAAGGGGCGGTACTTCGCGGAGTGGTTCCTTCCGCTCGAACCCGAAGACATCGTGTTCTTTCGTGTCCGGACGTATCCAGCGTTCCGCGGCCGCGGTGTGGCTCCGAAGCTCTATCGCTTCGCCATGCACGCGGAGCTCGCGAACCGCGGAACGGCCTACGTCGACTGCAGTCGCCGCAATGTGCCATCGATTCGATCGATCCTGCGAGCCGGGTTCGAGTGGATCGCCGACAAGAAGCCGCTATCGCGCAAGCGTGCACTGGCCGTCGCGCGGGGGAACTGACCCGTGTCACCGGCCAACCGGCTCATCGATCGGCAACGGAATTCGCCTGCCGTTCGCGCCACACCTGCTCGCTGGCTTCGTTGAGGCGCCTGGTCGCCGCACCCTTGCCGCGAAGCAGGCAAGACCACTGGTATCGGCGAAGGAATGCCCGAAACGCGAGATCTGGATACCGGGCTGATCGTCGCAGCATGGCCCCGATGTAGCCGGCGAGCATGGCCAGTCCGCCGATCACATACGGGTGCCGACTCATGCGGAACAGCGCCGTGGCCACCATGTACGGCAACCCCGTTCCCATGAACCACTGCCCGTAGCCGTGGCGCTTTCGGCCGGTCCAGATGCCCTTCTCGCTCGAGCCCATGACGCGTAGGTGCTCGAAACGCAGCTCGGGCTCGTCCCAGCTGACCGCGATCCAACCAAGCATGCGGCAACGATGTCCATCGATGCCGTCCCACATGACCTCTCGCACGAATCCGCCGATGTCGCGGAAGCACTCGACGCGAAAGAGCTTGGTCATCCCGACTGAATTCTCGTCGCCGCACGCCTCACTGACGAGCCGGTCTCCCAACCGGAAGTAGGGCTTGCCGCTGCAGGTACCGATCCTCGGATCGGCCTCCATCTTCGCGATCAGCGTCTCGAAGTAGCGTTCCGGCAGGTCGAGGTCGACGTCCAGTTTGCAGACGTAGTCGAAGTCGTTCATGTCCACGGTCTCGTAGCCCGCGTAAAATGCGTCGACGACTCCAGGTCCGACGCGGCGACGACCGCGATCCGCTCGCCGGACAATCCTGATGTACGGATGTCGTTGCGCGTACTCTGCGAGGATCTTCTCCGTGCCGTCCGTGGAGCCATCGTCCACGATGACCCAACAGGCCGGTAGCAAGGTCTGGTTCAATACCGAGTCCAGCGTCTTACGGACGTACTCCACCTCGTCTCTGCACGGCGAAATCAGACAGTACCGTGGCTCCGGGTTCCTCGATCTGGTTGACATCGGTAGGGGACCAAGCGAAGGCCCGGTCTCGACCCGCAACCTGACCATGAGCCGGGACAGGATCCAAGCCCGCACATCGCCTCGAAAACGGGTAGGCCCGCTCGGAGCCATCTGACACCTGGCCGATGCCGAGGCGACCGAGCCATCCCCCGGCAAGGCCAATCCGCTCGGCCGCTGACGCCCGCTGAGGTACTGTTCCCTGGCCCCATGAACTCCCCGAATCCTCAACCGCGCCGCGGCTCGACCAACCAGAACCCGGCTGGCATCGGGTTGTTCCGGTTGCTCTGGGAGGACTACTGCGCCCATGACCGGGGCCTGCTTCAACCCGGACTGTGGGCGATCTGGATCCACCGATTCGGCAACTGGCGCATGGGCTTGCCGAAGCTCGTGCGATTCCCGTTCACGGTCCTCTACCGGGTCCTCAACCGCTTCATGATCATGGCGTTCGCGACCCACGTGCCGTACGCGGTCAAGCTGGGCCGCCGAGTCCGAATCTGGCACCACGGCGGGATCTACATCATGGCAGAGTCGATCGGTGACGACGTTCAGATGCGCCAGAACTTCGCCTGCGGTATCGCTCGCCGCAACGCCGAGTCCGACGGCCTACCGGTCATCGGCGATCGGGTCGACATCTATGCGGGTGCTTGCATCGCGGGGCCAGTAACGGTGGGGCACGATGCGGTGATCGGCGCCAACTCCGTCATCGTCACGGACGTGGAGCCAGGGGTAACGATGATCGGCAACCCGGCCCGACGCATGCCAGGGAGCCCGGTGCTCAAGTCGCCAGCAAAGACGAGTTAGTGACAGCGCTCGACGAACGGGGCCCTGCAGCACCAACGCCCGCCGGCGAGGGGTTAGCCACCCGCTTTGAACCAACTTCGCGCCAGATCGACGATCGTGTGAGGATCCTCCATGGGCACGAGGTGGCTGCTATCGACCTCGACGACCTCGAGCCAACGGTGAATTCGCAAGGATGTATAGGCGGCAAGAAAGTCGCCCCTATTAGCCGCCACGATTCTGGTCGGCACGTGAAACCCATCGAGACCGTCGAGCACCTTCGTAGGGCCGAACTCGTAGATCGCCGCCTCCAGTTCGGGCGAACACTTGAGTCCGACTTCACCGCCGTCGAGATCTCGCCAACACGTCTCTAGATACGCATCGAAGACCTCCGGGGAGAACCGGCTGTAGGGCGGGGTCTCGGACAAGACCTCGCGGGCATGGCGACGGGAATCGAATCTGGCGCGTCGCATGCGGGTCATGACCGAAAAAGGACTACGCCCGCGCTGACGTGCGTTGCAACCAGCACCGGGTATGAGCACAGGCTCGACGAGGAGCAGTCGGCGGAATAGCTGCGGCTCAGCGACAGCCGCCGTGAGGCCAGCGACGCCGCCCAGTGAATGGCCGATCAGGCCCGCGAACGACTCGAACCCGGCGCAACGCGCGATGGCGCGCGAGACATCCGCCAAATCCGCCGAGTATCGCTCCCACGAGAGTTCACCGTCGACGGGCGGCCCGTCACCATGGCCCCGGGCGTCGAACGCGTAGACGACGTGGGCCGCGGCGAGCTCCCGCGCCACCGGGTCCCATACTTCCTTACAGAAGCCGGTCGCATGGTGCAGAATCATGGGCAGACCCCGCATTCCCCACCGGCGGACCGGAAAGGTCTCGCCCCGGTCGGTGGTCACGTCGCTCAACAAGGAATCGGTCACGTCGCGTCATCCTCCCACTTCATCGTGCAAGTCAATCCCGAAATCAGACGATGCGGACCCCGCGACGTCGTCCGACTCCGATCGCGCCACCTAACGCGCAGCTTCGACCAGAGGATTCTGGACCCCCTGATCTGAG
This sequence comes from Planctomycetota bacterium, assembly GCA_965228735.1. Classification (GTDB taxonomy): domain Bacteria; phylum Planctomycetota; class UBA1135; order UBA1135; family UBA2386; genus JAGQRA01. Next base: position 4,617,913 of record OZ245838.1, on the reverse strand, counting down.
GAACGTAGGTTTCGCCAGCCCAGCCTCCCGGCATGAAGTAACCTCCTTCGTGTCGGGCCAGCATCCACCCCACCCGAACGTGCCGTGATCGTCCAAGGCCTGAAGCAGCGCATCTTGACGACACCGTTCGGTCGGTGGCTGAGCACGGCGAGAGGGATACTGGAGCTTACGCATGCCGCGATCCGGAACCGAGAAGCCGTTGGCACCCACGCTAACGACGAGATCTCCACTTCGCTCGTAGTTCGTCTGCCGAAGCCAGGGAGCGTGTTCGTCGACGTGGGGGCTCACATCGGGTCGATCACGGCGGCCGTTTTGGCACACTGTCCAGACGTTCGGGTCATCGCGATCGAAGCCACCCCCGACAAGGCCAAGCGCCTGCGCTTGCGCTTTCCGCGCGCGACGGTCCACGACTGTGCGGTCGGCGAACAAGACGGCACCGCGTCGTTCCATCTCGATCGGCGCCGGTCGGGTTACAACTCGTTGAGACGGCCTTCCAAGTCCGGCACGGACGTTACCGAGATCCAGGTAGGCGTGAAGCGACTGGACGACCTGGTCGGCAACGAGGCCGTCGACGTCGTGAAGATCGACGTGGAAGGAGCCGAGCTCGGTGTCCTCAGAGGGGCTCCCGAACTACTTCGGAACCGCCGCCCTCTCGTCATGTTCGAGAGCGGCCCGACGAGCTCGGAAGTTCTAGGCTTCACAAAGAACGGACTCTGGGAAGAGTTCGAACGCCACGACTACGCGATTCAGGTACCCAACCGGGTTGCGCATGAGGATGACGGACTCGGCCTGGACGGCTTCCTCGAAAGCCACATCTACCCGCGCAGAACGACGAACTACTTCGCGGTTCCACGGGAGAGGCGAACCGAGTTTCGAGACCGCGCTCGCGCAATCCTCGGAATCAAGACCAACTGAGAGTCCGGTGGCCACAAGCCCGACCAGCGGCAGCGCATAGACCAGAAGCTCGACCGCCGCCCTTTGTCGGCCCAGCTTCTAGAACTCGTAGGCGCCGGCATCGGGCGCCGCTCCGGAGCGCGGATCGTTCATGTAGTCCACCAACACGGGAGCTACGATGCCGATGCCGATCGCCGGCGACGACGCCTGCAACGAGAGGTCCCAAGCCGACGGGTTGACGAACAGCGGGTTGATGTTCAGCAGGTTGCCCTGCGAATCGATCGGCGCCGACCCGGAAGCGATCGCCGACGACGGGAGATTCGGAGCGTAGAGCAAGTTGTTCCAAACCTTGGCCGCGCCGCCCACGTGGGTTCCGACGTTGACGAGGTCGATCGACGGCATTGAGCTGTTCGTCGTGTAGGCGGTGTTGTGAAGGATCTCCACGCTGGCCGGGGACGGGCCGGGTCCGCGCTGCGCGACTCGGATGCAGTAGTGCCCGAGCGAATTGGTGATGTCGTTCACGAACACGTTGTTGCGAGCGGTGACCTCTGGACAGTTGACGACCAGGTCGACCTGACTGCCGTTGTGGGAAACGAACTGGTTTCGCTCGACGACGACGTTACGAACCCGTTCGTCGCGAGATGAACTCGCGGTTCCGATCGTGACGCCCCAGTCCGTCGTCGTGTGGATCTCGTTGTCCGCGATGATCAGGTCTTCGGAAATCTGGGCCGCCGAACCCGTGTAGGGCAGGGCATGCAGCTTGATGCAGTTCTTGTTCGGAGCAGCACCCCGCATGTAGTTGCCGGCGATAATGCCCTTCTTGACCCAGGGCAACCGGATCAAGTGCTGATCACTGCCCGTCGGGATCGAGAAGAAGTGGCTCCCCAGAATCGCGGAACGGTTCGAGGAGACGTAAGCGCCGTACTCGCTGGTTTCCCAGAAGTGGCAGTCGGCAATCGTCGTCAGATCGTGATTCGCGATGGAATAAAAGTTCGGGATCCCGTCCGACAAGCTCACCATCTGGCGGAACTCGCCCGCTTTGATGCGATACACGAGCGTGTTCACGACGCGGTACGCGGCACCGATGAGCTTCTGCGGGGTGCCCGAGGGCGGATCGAAGTCCAGGTCCATCAGGCGCAGGTCCGTGCACTCCGAACCGTTGTCACCGAGCTCGAGCACATCGCTCGTGTGAGTCACGTCGATCACCGGGTTGTTACCGAAGATGCCACGAACGTCTGGGTTCGTGCCGGTCCCGAACGCGCCGACGAGCATCGGACCCTGCGAATCGATCGTGAGCGTGCTCGAGTTGTAGAACGTGTGGCCGCGACGGAACAGCAACCGCTTACCTGTGCCGGCGTATGCGAGGGCTGTGTCGAAGGAACTAGTCGTCACCAGGTTCGCGCCGACCGGAGCCCCAGGAAAGTTGGCGGTGTTGGAGAAGCAAATGGTATCGGTCCCGGCAAACACGACGTCCGGGTCCTGTACCTGAATCAGCATCGCTTCGTTGATCTGCGTGCCATCCGGCTCGAGGGCGACACACGTCACCACGTACGTGCCCGGATCCTCGAACACGTGCACCGCCATCGGGCCCGTTGCCGTCGGACGCCTCGACCCCGGATCGGAGAAGTCCCAGTTGTATTGAACGTGATGGAACTTCCGCGGGTACTGAGGACTCGCGATCGTCGTCGCGTCGAAGAAGATCGACAGCGGCGCTACACCGGTCGTTCGGCTGGCGGTGAACGTTGCCGTCGGATTGGAGCCATTCGACGCGACCACCAGAGACAGGCCACTGTGGGTGACTTGAGCCGGACTGGCACTGTCCGTCACCGTGACAGTGAACGCGAAACTGCCACTCAACGTTGGCGTGCCGAGCACGTCCCCGGTTGCTGTATCGAGGTTGAGGCCAGGCGAAAGCGAGCCCGCCGAGACCGAGAATCCGTAGGGCGGAGTGCCCCCCGAGACCAATACGCTCGAGAAGTAGTTGGCCCCCTGCGTTGCTCCCGGAAGAGAGGTCGAATGCACGGTCAGCGCGGTAGCCGGCGTGTAGACGTTGACCGAAACGGCCTGCTGCGCGATCAGTGGAGGAACGCTGCTATCCTCGACCTGGATCGTGCACTGATACGAACCAGCAGTCGACGGCACGCCCGAGATCGCGCCGCTCGTGTCGTTCCAATCGAGACCGGTGGGCAGACTGCCATCGACCACCGTGAACGTGTAGCCCGGAGTACCGCCGGTAACCTCGATCGCAGCGGAGTAACTGGAGCCGACCAGCGCGTCTGGGAGTCCATCGGTGAGGACTTGAAGCTCGTTGCCGGCGCCGGTTCCGTCCTGCTCACCCGAGGCGCAAGAAACGAGCAACGAGAGCGACAAGACGGCGACGGTCGTCCAGCGCTGCGATGAGGTAGTCATGTTCAGGATTCTCCGAGTTGCGAACGCGGCGATGCTGGCTGGTCATCGAGAGCAGGCTGGGCCGACTTGAATCTCATTCGCTCGCTTGTTCGACAGTGCCTCGGTTCGAGACACGCGCTGTCGCATTCCAAGACAGCACCGCCAGGGACTAGCGGTGAGGCAATCGACAGCATCGGATCCTCCGGCAGCCGAAAGGGGCCCTCGGCAGGGAGGCGGACCATAGCACCGCGATCGGACTCGATCACGTTGGCACCCGAGGCCGCTAGGGCGCGAGCCCGACGACTGGACCTCGAGAGCTCGCCCAATGGCGTCGAAGTGAACGCCACGCCGCAATGATTGGAAGTCCGCCAAGCGATTGTGAAGGAGCGAAAACGAGACAAGTCGCCTCAGCACGCGCATGGGACGCCATCCGTGAGGCGAGTTGCTGATCCGAAGCTGGATTCGGGCCAGCGCTCGGCGGCGCTACGCACCGATTCGCAGACTCGGCCACGAAAACTTCAAAGAGGCAACGAGACTTCCGAATTCACGCCGTGCTCGGCCCGCTGATGGTCCATCTTCAACTGCACGCTCGCGGCGATCATGGCCCGGATTGGCGCGTCGATCTGCAGCGCGGCGTAGAGCCTACGCGCGAATTCAACCGTTCGACGGGTATCCGGTTGCACGGCATACACGTGACTGGCGATGAGGCGCGCCAACATCTCAGCGAACAAGCGGGTCCCGCGGCTGGCGGGCCGGGGTCGCGCGCATTCGAAATCGACCCTGTACGTGGCCCCCTGCGAGTCGATCAGGAAGTTGTTGAGCTGGTGATCCACGTCGACGAGCCCCATGTTGACCATCTTGCCGGTGAACTGGATCAGGGTCTCCTCGAGCCTCGTGACCTGATCCTCGGCACCTTCGGCGATCAGGTTCTTGAGGTGGAACAGCGCGCGGGTCGTGGACCCGAGATCCTCGATGCCCATCGCTTCGAATCGCCCGGCAGACGAATCGAATCGGCAGTAGCCCAACGGCCGAGGCGTCGGTACCCCGGCGGCGAACACCGAGCTGTGGACCCGCCATTCCCGCCACCCGTTGCTCAGCTTGAGGGCTCGCTTCAGCCGGGCCTTGAAGCCGCGCGTATGCCAGATCTTGACGATGATCTGATCACCGGAGTCGGTCCGGAGCCGGGCCAGACCGCCGCGATCGCGGTCGCGCTGATGCAGTAGTTCTTCCTCGCCCCCTTTCCCGGTCTCCAGGTGCCGGCGGACGATTCGCTCGAGTTCCTCGGAGGTGATCATCGATGGTCCTGGCGAGCGAGCCAGGCCCGGGACTCTAGACGCGGGCCTTCGAAGTTCCACCCGAGAAAGGCAGGCGGGCCCGGCGCGGGGCCGGCCAGGCACGAATCACGCGTCTGGCGCAACGACCAGACGAACCGTGTGTGGCGAGTTGAACGGCTGCGCGAACCCACGCAGACCGCGCGGGGCGCGGCCGCGGAGCCGAACGGTCCGCGGCGCGCCCGGCAGCACGTGGAAGTAGTTGTCGCTCGGGCGATACCCCGGCGCATCGATCGCAACGGCCTGGCAGAGCCGCGACGACCGGAACGTCACGTCGAAGATCTCGATGTCACCATCCGCGGGCTGCGCGCTGACCTCGGCCTCCACGCGAACGTCCGGGTCCATCACGCTCGGGAGTTCGCTCGGGAAGTAGCACGCCTCCGCGATCGCCTCGTCGGCGCCGTCCTCCACGAGGCGAACGGCGATGACGTGGTGACCACGCGGGCCGAAGCGATAGGAGTAGGTCGTGTCGCAGAAGCGGCCGAGGAGTCGATCGACGCCGAACGCGGCCTGCGCGTGTGGCCCGACCTCGACCTCGGTTTCGGCTTCGGCGGTGACCACATCGCGCGGTCCGAGGACGCGAACCTGCAGTTTCGCGGTCAACGGTGCGGGGCCATCGTTGGCGACGTGGGCGATCAGACCATCGAGGCCATCGTCGACGAACCACACGGCCCGCGGAGCCCACGCGCGTCGGAGGTAGTGATACGCGCTCTTGGGCCGCCCCGCGGCATCGACGATGCCCCAGCCCGCGCCGAGCACGAGGTCGCGATAGAACCAGATCAAGGCACCCTGATTGCGGCAATCGGCGGCGCGCCAGTGGCCGGCAGTGGTCGCGAGGACCTCGCCGATCGCGACCCGGCAGTGCTGGTAGTAGCGCTCGCAGTCGGCGTATCGGAGGTCACGCGAATCGATGCCGAACAGCCGTTCGACGTAGTGATCCGTGACGTCGGTGAAGTCCCAGCCCGTGCCGGGGTCGCGCGCGACCGCGCGTTTGAAGTCCGGGTGGTGCGGGCCGAGCAGGGCGCCGCCGCCGAGCTCGAGCAGGCTCTCGGGTTCGGGCACGTTGGAGAACGCGAGGCACTCGGACGCAAACCGCGGCGCGTTGAGCCGGGCGTCGGCCAGCGGGCGCTGATAGGCGCCGACGCCGAAGTAGTGCGCGATGCCGGTCCCGACGTGGAACGGCAGCTCGCCGCCGGTCGGCGACGAGGGCCAGTAGGGCAGATCGGGCCGGAGCTCACGGCAGATTGCCGGCAGGCCTGCCGCGAACCACTCGTTGGACCAGGCCTCCTGCGGCAGCCCGAGCATCGCGGCCTGCTGCTCGACCTCGCTGCCGCCGCACAGCACCGTGAGGCTGCAGCTGGTCTGCGTGCGTTCGAGGAACTGCTTGCTCTCGAGCTCGATCGCCGCGCGAAACTCCGGGTCGTCGATCGGATAGTCCATGTTGGCGAACATGAAGTCCTGCCACACGAGGATCCCGAGCTCGTCGCACAGTCGATAGAACGCGTCGTGCTCGTAGACCATCGTGCCGCCGACGCGCAGCATGTTGAGACCGCCATAGCGCGCCGTCGTGAGCGCTTCGCGGTAGGCCTCGGGGTCCGCAGACAGGCGATCGAGGTCGAGGGTCGTCCAACACGCGCCGCGCGCGTGGATCTCGACGCCGTTGATGGCGAGGCCGGGGCGGTCGAGCGTCGGCTCGCCGATCGTTCGAAAGCCGAGACTGCCGAGTCGAACCTCGAGCGTCTCGCCGCCCGCGCGCAGTTCGGCGGCTGCCGGATAGAGGGGCTGGCCGCCGTGCGTGTGCGGCCACCACAGCTCCACATCGGCGATCTCGAGCTGCGCGACCGCGACGGACGCGCCGTTCTCGCCGGGAGCGATCTCCAGTTCGGCCGTGTGGTCACCGACCACGAGCCTGCCGCCGTCCAGGTCCGTTCCCGCGCACGGCTGCAGCTGGAGCATGACGGTGACCACACCGGTGCCGTTGACGACGCTCGTGCGCACCGAGCGGCGCTGCACGACAACGGCATCGTCGACGACGAGATCGATGCCACGCCACGGACCCACCGCGATCGTGTCCGGACACCACGCCGTGACGTGCCCGAGCAGGGTCTGGCGGAAGTAGCGCAGCGTCTGCGGCTTCACGAGCGCCGTGCGCCACCGCGGTCGCGGTCGGCGCTTGCCGAGCGCCGGCAGCAGGGCATGGAAGCGCAGCACGAGCTCGTTGTCGCCCTGCAGCCGATCCGTGACGTCGAGGGCGTGCGCGACGAACATCGAGTCGCTGTGCAGCACGTGCTCACCGTTGAGCCAGACGTCGGCGATCGACGCGAGGCCGGCGAGCTCGAGCTTCATGCTCGCGTCTGCGCTTTCCGTGGGTCGCGCGAAGTGGCACCGGAACCAGTGGTCACGTCGGCCGATGGCTGCGCGGTCATCGGCGCCGGCTCCGAGGTCGCGCAGGGCCGATGCGACGGTTCCCGGCACGCTCACATCGCGCCAATCGAGGTCCGCAAGCGCCGGCGCGGCCGGGTCGTCGATGCCGGCGTCGCTCGCCGCGAACATCCAACCCTCGGTCAGCGAGACTCGCATTCCAAAACGCTAGCCGACGCGCAGCCTCGGATCACTGCGCGAGCTGGGTCCGCAGCGCGCTCATCGCCCGATCCCAGTTACCGGCCAGTTCCCGGATGTCCGGGGTCAGGTCCTTGGGCCTCTTGCGATTGACGATGCGCGCGAGCTTGAGGATGAGCGCCTTGCAGCCGGTCGAGATCATGGCGAGCTCCTCCGCCGGCTCGGCGAGCGTCGGGTGCCCGCGCGCGGCGAGCCAGCGCAGGTAGTGGGCCGCGAAGTCGAACGACGAACCGCACTGCCGCACGCCCGCGAAGACGTACATGTGATACGCGGCGAGATCACGTTCGAGCAGCCAGTCGAGATCGCGCGGAAAGCGTTCCGCGAACTTCTCGAGCGGGTTCTCGGTCGGTGCGCGGCGGAGGTGCTTGCGGGCGAGGTCGAGCGACAACGGGACGAGCTCCGCGTCCGGTCGGCGCACCATCTTGTCGATGCGAACCCACTCGGCGTACGGCGGCAGGTAGCCCTCCGGCCGCTCGCCGGTGTTGAAGACGCCTTCGAAGTCGGCGCCGCCGAGTTCGTAGTAGCTCGTGTTGTGGAAGTAGCCGAGTGTGCGCTTCTCGGCGTCGATCCTCGCGACGGCGATCGTCGACTTCGTGTGCTGCTGGTGGTAGTCCGTGCCCTCGGCGTCGGGGAGGTGGAACGCGTCCATCTCGACGAAGACCAGCTTCTTCGCGGCCGTCTGCTCCACGCAGTGTGACACGAGATCACGCCAGAGTGTCAGCTCCTGGACATCGAGACCGTAGAGCTCCTCGAGCTCGGTATGCGGCGGCTTGTAGAACGTCCACTGATCGTCCTCGAAGTCGCTCGCGAGGGTGAACGGCAGGCTCGCGTAGACGTCGAGCCCGAGCGCGTGCAGCACCTCGATCCAGACATCGATGTAGCAGTTGGATTCCTGCCAATCGCGGTCGTTCTTGTGCAGCGCGTGGTTCTCGTAGGTCGCTGCATCGAGCGACCAGACCGACGCACTGGCGGCAGCCGAACTCACGTTGCCCGAACTCTCAGTCACGGCCGAAGGGAGTGTGCGCGAGAGGGGGGCAGCGCCTCAGCTGCCCTTGTGGATGCAGAGGAGCGAGGCGTTCGTGGCGCGCAATCGATCGTTGTTGACCATCAACGCCGCCGACAGCGAATCGCGCAGGTGACGGCCGAGCGCGAACTCCGAGTCGTTCTTGTAGCCGCGGATGCCGCAGATGCGCAGCGCCTCGGTCACGATCTCGGGCACCTGCTTCGATGCCGACAGCTTGAGCGTGTTGATCCGGAGCGCGTACCCGAGGCTCGAAAGCGCCTCGCGGTCGTTCGCGATGAGCCGATCGTGCTCCTGCGCGGCCATGTAGACCTCGGCCTTCAGCCGATTCAGCTTCTCCATCGTGTCGGCGAGGTTGGTCGCCGCGAGCGGCACTTCACCGGCGTTCTTGCGGGCGGCACCACGCACGGCCTTGCGGGCCCGATTGACCGCGTCGACCGCGATCCCGAGCCAGAGGCCGGCCCAGGTGATGTGCGAGTAGGGCACCATCGTCTCGGTGGCCATGTCGCCGAACGCGGGCATCACCTGCCAGGCCTTGCCGCGCACCTTGATCTCGCCGCCCGGGGAGCAGGTCCCACGCATGCCGAGCGTGTCCCACGATCCCTTGGTGTCGATCGTGTAGTCACCGTCGACGCAGAGAACCGCGACCTGATCGTTGCTCGCGGCTTCGGAATCGCGGCGCGCCGTGAGGAGCAGATCATCGGCGAACTTGCCGTAGCTGATCGTCGTCGCCTGCTTCGTGACCTCGAACCCGTCGCCGCTTCGAACCACGGCGCACTCACTGCGCCGCATGTCGCCGCTCGGTCCGACCTCGGACGTCGCCGACGCGATGAGGCGTTGCTCGCTCGCGACGCGGCGCAGGTAGTCGCGCAGCTCGGTGCTCTCACCGCAGTGATTCGCGATGCTCGCCACCTGGATGTGGTGCATGGCGAACACCATCGCGCTCGCCGCGCAGTTCTCACCGAGCGACTGCGCCATCTGCGTGACGTCTTCGACGCTGCTGCCGGCGCCCCCGAACTCCTTCGGAACGGCAGCGCCGAGGGCGCCCGCGGCCTTCAGGGCATCGATCGTCTCCTGCGGGAACCGCGCCTCCGCGTCGACGGAGTCGGCGTGCTTTGCTGCCACGTCCCGGGCGATCCTGGAAACCGATCCGGCGAGGGAAGTCGATGTCGAAGTTGCGGTCATCGCACGGCGCGGGTCCTTGGCACCTCAGCCCTGGGCACTGGTCATCAGTTGCTCGACAGCGTCCCTGATGGAACCGATGCTCTCGAAGACCCGCCGGCTGAGCATGCTATCAGGGAACTCCACGTCGAACGCCTCCTCCAACGCCAACATGACGCTGACACTGGCGTGGGACGTCATGCCGGCATCGTACAGGCTGTCTTCCGGCTCCAACTCCGCCGCGTCGCGGCTGAGCCGGCCGTGTTCGAGCAGGATCGAGACGATCTGGCTGGTCGTATCGCGGTCCAACGGTGTAGTCCTTACGTTACTCTAGAGCGGGCTCATCCTTGGTGAGGCCATGCCGGGCGCACGATTCCGATGGGGCGAGAAGTGGCGGCAAGACCCTTTCCAATACAGCATATCCCGATGCCGTGCAGCCTTGTCGGTCGAATGGAATAGCGGCCCGTTTCGAGAACGCCAAGACTCACCAGTCGTTTCGAGAAACGGCCCCTCTCACCTTGAAGAGAGTGGGATTCGAATCAGCGCCGCGCCGGCACGGTCGATAGCAAGGCAGCTACGAGCCAATGCCCGGCGCGCCGCTCCGCGCCGCATTCCAGGGTTGCGGAACCGATACGGCGCAACAGATCCACCGCGGGCCGAGTTCGAAGCATCGAGTGGTCGCTGGCCAGGCTCACGAGATCTGGCTCGACCTCGACCGCCGAGAATTCGAGGCCGTCGTTGCCTACCGGGTGGACGCACTTGAACACCGCTTCCTTGACCGCGAAAGCGAGGGTGGCGTACCGGCCGCGTTCCGCCGGCGTCAACGCCGCCGCCGCGGCCTGCTCGCGCGCCGTGAGGATCCGGTTCGCGAGCTCCGGCGCCATCGCGGCATCGGGTTCGAGGTCGAGACCGACTCCGACGATGCCATGACCCCGCGACGCGACCGCGACCGCGCAGAGTTCGCGAGAGTGCGCGATCGTGCCGACGACCTGATCCGGCCAGCGTGGACTGCGATCCGATAGCCGCAGTAGCGGCGTCGGCGAGCACCCGAGCTCGGCGAGCAACCGCCGCGCGAGTCGCCGCCCGGCCGCGAACTCGCGCTGGCGCACCGGGACGGCCCGCTCGATCAGCGCCGCCTCTTCGGCGTGCAGATCGTCGATGCGCGGGTCGATCGGGGCGACAGCCGCGCGAACCGCCGGGGGCAGCCACTCGGACAACGGCGTCAGCGGAGCCGCTTCCCCAGGCCCGTCGGTCGGGCGGGTCATCGCATTCCCGACGGCCGGCTCAGCGCGCCGCCATCCGGTCCTCTTCGATGTCCGAGATCATGCCCTCGGTGATGTCACCGGTCGGATACTCGCCCTCGAAGCAGCCGGTGCAGAACGTGCGGTCGGCGTGGCCGCCGGCGATGCGCACGGCGTCGACCATCTCGTCGACGGTCTGGTAGAGCACGTGATCGCAGCCGAGTTCCTTGGCGAGTTCTTCGTTGGTGCGGCCCTGGGCCACGAACTCGCGCTTGGTCGACATGTCGATGCCGTAGAAGCACGGGTAGAGCAGCGGCGGGGAGTAGGACGCGAAGTAGACCTTGCGCGCGCCCATCTGGCGGGCGATCGCGATGATCTGCTTGCTCGTGTTGCCGCGCACGATCGAGTCGTCGAGGATCAGCACGTCCTTGCCCTCGAACTCGGCGCGGATCGGGTTGAGCTTGGCGCGGATCGAGGCGCGGCGGGCCTCGTCGTTGGGCATGATGAACGTGCGCCCGACGTAGCGGTTCTTGACGAAGCCCTCGCGGCACGGGAGCCCGAGTTCTTCCGCCATCGTCTGGGCGGCGGTCTTGGCCGACTCGGGCACGGGGATGACGACGTCGGCCTTCAGGCCCGTATCGCGGAACGAACGCGCGAGCCGGCGGCCGAGCTCCATGCGCGCCTCGTAGACCGAGGTGTCGTCGAGGAAGGAGTCGGGGCGCGCGAAGTAGATGTATTCGAAGATGCACGGCCGGTGCGGGCGATCGCCGACCTGCACGAAGTGCGGCTCGCGATCCTGGCCGATCCACAGCATCTCGCCGGCAGCGAGGTTGCGCACGACCTCGTAGCCCGCGACGTCGAGCACGACGGACTCGCTCGCGACCGCGTACCACGTGCCCTCGTCCGTCACCTTCTTGCCGAAGATGATCGGCTTGATGCCGAACGGATCGCGGAACGCATACATGCCCTCGGCCGTGATGCCGGCGACGGAGTAGGCGCCCTTGACGCGGTCGAACACTTCCTTGACCGCCACGCGCACATCGTCGAGCTCGACGTTGTCGTGGCCGCGGCGCATCAGCGCATCGGCGAAGACGTAGAGCGCGGCCTCGAGGTCGCAATTGCTCGCGAGGTGGATGTGGCGATTGCCGAAGTAGTCGCGGCGCAGCTCGTGGAAGTTGGTGACGTTGCCGTTGTGCGCCATCGCGATGCCGACCGGATAGTCGAGCCAGAACGGCTGCACATCGGTGTCCTCACCCATGCCGACCGTCGGGTAGCGCACGTGGCCGACGGCGAGCGGCCCCTTGAGGCGCTGGAGGTGTTTGTCCTCGAACACCTCGCGCACGAGGCCCAAGCCCTTCTTGGCCTGGAAGCGATCCTTGAACGTGACGACGCCCGCCGCGTCCTGCCCCCGGTGCTGAATCGCCAGCAGCCCTTGGAGCACGTCGTGAATGGTGTCGGTCTGGTCGGGACCGAAGATCGAGATGAAGCCGCACATGCAGTTCCATGGAGCTTACCATCCCCGCCTGCATGGCCAATCTCTGCAATCTCGATGGCGTGATCGTTCCGGAAGCCAGGGCGCACGTCCCCGTGCTCGACCGGGGGTTCCTGTTCGGCGACTCGATCTACGAGGTGGTGCGGACCGCGGGCGCGGTCCCGTTCGCGTGGCCGGAGCACTTCGCGCGGCTACGGGAGTCGGCGGCGGGGCTCCTGATGGAGCTCGACGTCGACGAGCGGGAGATCGCCGGGCGGGTGCGCGACACGCTCGCAGCCGCGGAGCTGACCGAGGCCTACGTGCGGATCATCGTGACGCGCGGCACGGCGACGGCGCCCAACATCGGGCTCGCGACCGCGACCGGGCCGCTGACCTGGGTCGTGATGGTGCGTGAGCTGCCGGCCGGGCGCGGGCTGCCGGCCAGACTGCACATCGTCGACCGGCTGCGTAACGACCGCCGGGCGCTCGACCCGGCGACCAAGAGCGGCAACTACCTCAACAGCGTGCTCGGCCTGGCCGAGGCGCAGGCGGCGGGCGCGACGGACTGCCTGATGGCGAACGCCCAGGGCTTCGTCACGGAGGCGTCGACGGCCAACCTGTTCGCCTTCCTCGACGGGCAGTGGTGCACGCCACCGCTCGCGGACGGATTGCTCGCCGGGGTCACCCGTCGGCTCGTGCTCGATTGCCTCGCGCAGAGCGGGGAACCGGCCGCCGAACGACAGCTGACGCCCGCCGACGTCCGGCGCGCCGAGGACCTGTGTCTGACGAGCACGCTGCGCGACGTTGCCGCGGTTACGCACCTCGACGGCGATGCGATACACGGCGGCGAGCCGGGCGCGGCGGCCCAGGCGCTCGCGGCGCGCTTCGAGGCTTACGCCGCCGAACGATTCGAGCAGCGTTACACGCCGGCCTGGCGTGAACTCGTCGGATAGATCCAGGCCCCGAAGACCCGGCCGAAGACCAGACCCGAAGATCCAGACCCGAAGATCCAGACCCGGCTATCGCTCGATCAATCGGCCAGCGCGTCGGCGATGATGTCCTGGACCTGCTCCAGCGCTTCGCGGTAACGGGCCTTGTCGACCTCGCTCGACTTGACCGCGGCGAGAATGCCCTCGAGGGAACTCGGCGCCGGGTTCTTGCGCGGGCGGCCCGGGCCGCGGCGGCCAGCGGGTCGGCCGACCTTCTTCTTCTTGCTGCCGCGTGGCTTCGACGGGACGAGGCCGAGCGCGGCCTTGGCGCGGCCATACATGATCGGATAGACCGCCAGGCCCTTCTTCTTTGCCGCCGCGGCAATGTCGGCGTAGGAGACCTTCTTGTCCTTCTTGAGGCTGGCGACGATGAAATCGTAGCCGGGCTTGGTGTTCTTCTTTGCAGCCATGTCGTTTCCGGGCGCTCCGCCGGTGCGGCGGTCGCGAATCAGCGGACGAGGCTAATGAGCAAACAGCGAAAGCTCAATCAGCGAATCGCTGTCTGATCATTGTTTGCGCTGCACGTCCCAGGACTCGCCCGGGGCGAGCAGGAGGGTCGGCAATGGCTGCAGCGCCTTCTGGATCGTGTGCAGCTCGCTCAGTTTGGCGCGGCCGATGCCTGGGGTCGATTGGCAGAGGAAGCCCTCATCGAGGATCACGAGCCCCGGATCGGCGCGCTCGATGACCTGGGGAACGAGCGGGTTGCGCGGCGACAGCAGCATGACGTCGACGGGGTCGTCGCCGATCTCCTCGGGCTGGGTGCCCGGTGCGACGACGAGGATCCGGGGGCCGTCGTCGACTTCGAGGTAGTAGCCGCAGCTGCCCGGCACGGAGCCGTCCGGCAGCTTTTGGCCGAGCGCGCGGATGGTCACGCCGGCGAACTTGCCGCACGGCTGGCCCGGCTGCACCAGCGGCATCTTGTCCATCGGCAGGATCGGCAGGTGGAACGCGATGTGGGACAGCACGGGTCGCGGCGCCTTGCCGAGGAGCATCCGCAGCAGCAGCTGGTCGTTGCGCCGCGTGATGTCGAGCGGCTGCGTCAGCAGGCAGAACCCGTTCCGGCCCCAGAGCCAGCGCGCGAGGTCCGGCCCGGCCGCGTCGATGAGGAACCCGCCGTCCGCCGTGGCGACGAGCCAGCCGCCCATCGGCAGCCGGAAGAAACGGGCCGTGCCCTCGGGCACGGGATCCTCGCCGGCCTTGGACACCCCCTGCAGCCGCGAGTACCACCAGAACGGCAGCCCGCGCGACCGGATCCCCGCGACCTCTCGCGCCATGCGGCGCTGGATCCGGGCGTTGTATTCGAGGTAGTCGACGCGCGGGAAGCGCTCGTGCGCGGCCTCGATCTCCTCGAGGATCGCAAAGCGCGCGAGCCCGCCGGCCTGCTCCGGCGCGACGCTGCCGTCGTGCACCGCCGGCGGATGGCGCAGGAGGCGCGCGGTGAGGTCGTGCCAGTCGTCCTCGCTGCCGAGCGGCGGGCCGTCCGTCGGCGGCTTCGGCGGGAACTGCGGCACGCGGCCCTGCAGCGCCTGGCTGTCCGCGACGAGCATGAGACTCGCGAACAGGCCCGGGTCGACGATCGGGCTGCAGCCGAACGTCAGGCCGATGCGCGTCTGCGGCACCGTGTCCGTCGGCTCGTCGAAGTCGTTGATCACGATCTGCGCGTCGACGACACGGCCAGCCTCCGGCGGCTTGCCGGCGGGCAGGATCTCGCGCCACGGAATGCGGACCTCGTAGGTCGTCAGGCCCTGTTCCTTGTCGTGCAGCACGACGGCGCGCGCCGGCTGCTTGAGCACGCGCGCCGAGCCGCGCAGTCGATCCCACTGCACGACCTCGCGCCCGGCCTCGTCCGCGAGCCAGAACTCGCGATCGTCGGCGCGCCCCGGGTCCGGGCCGATCGAGCGCGTGTCGCGCGCGGGGTCGAACGTGAGGACGATCGAATCGGCGAGCGGGATCTCCGACAGCCGCAGCGACGTCGCATCGAGCGGCCGGTGCCATTCGTCGCGCACTGCGGCCGCGAAGTAGAGCGCCTTCTCGTCCCAGAGCAGGAACGCGATCGCGCTCACGTCGCGCTGCCCGTTCCACGCCTTGAGGCCCGTGCCGGACAGCTGTCGCGAATCGTCGAGCCGCACCGCCGGCAGTTCGGGCCAGTCCGTGAGCGTACCGTCGACCTGGATACTGGCGTCGCCGCGCGGCAGCACGACGAGCTGCGGCAGCAGCATGGGCGCCCGCGGCTCAGCCTGACCCTGCGGCGGCCGCGGCGCCGGTGGCTGCCCCTGCGCGAGGAGCGCGGCCGCGCCGCAGGTAACGCTGCAGAGGAGGGCAGTCAGGGAGGTCAAAGCGTCAGTATCCTTCGTAGAGCCAGGTAGTTCATGACCGCATTGGCAGCGGCCGAGGCCAGGAGTCCGAACCCGAGCTGCACGAGGCCGCCGAGCACGAGAGCGTGCAGCAGCGCGAACGGCAGCCACCGCACCCCCAGGCCACACATACTCAGCACGCCGTAGGCGGCAACAGATCCAGGCAGACCAAATTGGTCCTGCACGGCGAGTCGGAAGAAGATTTCTTCGGCCACGGCGCCGAGCCAGACCAAGAGCGCGAGCGCCGCGTCCCCCATCGGGACGAACATCCGGCGCGCCTGCTCCGTCAATTCCGCGCCGGCCTTGGTGCGATGCACGACGAGGACGAAAACCAGCGCCCCCAGGAGACCGATCCCGAGACCGACCCCGACGGCCGCCGGCGCGCCGAAGTCGCCGATGGCAAGGTCGGACAGCAGCCCGAGACGATCGCGCGCCCACAGCCAACCGAGGCCGGCGATCAGCAACGCGAGATAGAGACAGCCACCGGCGATCGAGACGCTGCGCGGATCGGGATCGGACTCGGGATCCGGTTCGCGCGACCCGTTCGGCGGCTCTGGCGGGGACCCGTCGTTCACGGCGATAACCACCGGCGCCGCGACCACGGCCCGAGCACGAACCGCGGGCGGCCGCGATAGTCGGTCGCGGGGCGCGGGCCGAACTGCCGGCTGTCGTGGCTGTCGTACGAGTTGTCCCCGGCGAGGAACCAATGGCCGGGCGGCACGTGCATCGGCCATCGCGAGTTGTCGCGACTGCCGGGCACGCGATTCCGGAAGTGATAGACGTCGCGAAAGACATCGAAACGTTCGATCACGAGCGGGCGCTCTCCGAGCGCTGCGAAGCACAACCGCGTGCGCGGCCCGCGTGGCAGTTGCTCGGGCGGTCGCTGCCACTCAACCGGGCGGGCGAACACGAAGTCCGCGATGTTCTGCCCGTCGTCGAGCAGCAGGAAGTAGCGGTCGTCGAGCCGCCCGAACTCGACGCGCCGCGCCGCGTCCGAGCCGATCTCGAGGTCGACCGTCACGACCTCCTCACCGTTGCGCAGAAAGTCGAGCCCGCCGCCCTGCTGCAGCAGCCAGGTGATCGTCTCGTAACGTGTTTCGAGCACGAGCGCGAGCGTGTCGACGCCGCCAGCGAGTCGCAGGTCGATGCCGGCGTCGAAGACCTGCACGTCCGCGCCTTCCGGGCTGCGCTGGCCGCGGGCATCGACGTAGCTCGCATCGACCGGGTCCTGCGTGCCGACGAACCCGGCCAGCAGCGGCGAACCATTCTGCCGCCGAGCACCGCCGCGCCGGCTGCACCGCCGCCGCAACGTCGCCGCATCGATCGTTAGCGCCGGCACGGTAGCGTGGTCGAGCACCTTGGCCCGGTCGGTCCACGCGAGCGGACGCCGCGCCGCCGCGCTGCCCGGCCAACCGCCCCACCGCACGCGCATGCGGCGTGCGGCACTCGGCTCCTTCACCGCGCGCGCGAGCCGTTGACGATCCGCACCGAGGAACACGTCGCCGCCGCTGAAGTCGATCCAGCACAGCTCGTCGTCGCCGTTCGCGAGGACCCGCTTCACGAGCTGGCCGCCGGAGTCCTCGGGATGCTGCACGACGACGACATCACCGCGCCCGCAGTCCGCGGCCGAAGACCACGCATCGACCCAGACGACGTCGCCATCGTTCGGGTGGCCATACAGCATCGGCTCCATGCTGCCGCTCGGCACGCGGTAGTAGTCACCGACGTAGCGTCGCATCACCTGGAAGACGACCAGCGCAACCCCCGCCACGATGACCGCATCGCGCAGGATCTCGAAGCCACGACGACCGGTCGGGCTCACGCGGGCGCCTCCTGGAAGCAGCGTTCGTGCAAGGCCGCGACGGCGCGCGGCAGCTCGGCCGCGGCGATCACCGCCGCCACCGTGGCGCCCGTCGCGCCCTGGCCGGCACACGCCACTTCGATCCCGAGGTCGCGCAGCGTCGACAGCACGGTGACGACGTGCCGTTGCCCGATCGCGCGCGAGCGCCCGACGACGCCGAGCAGCGCGCGGCCATGCACGACTTCGACCGCGCCGATCGCCGCGAGGCGCTCGCTGGCGGCCGACACATCGCCCGCATCCAACACGAACGTCACCGCACCCTCGGAAACGGTCAGCGGCCCGACGTCGATCCGCGTCTCCGCCAGGGCCCCGAACACCGCCCCGAGGAACGCGTGTTGCTGCCGCGGTCCGGCCGCGGTGAGCGTGACGAGCGCGATACCACGCCGGTGCGCGATCGCGGTGACCCGGTCGGCGTCATCCCCGCCCTCGCCGCCGTGGATCTTCGTGCCGGGCAGCTCGGGCGCGCCGGTGTTCTTCACGAAGATCGGAATGCCGCGCGCCATCGCCGGCAGCATCGCGCCCGGATGCACGACCCGGCTGCCGAACGAGCTGAGCTCGCGCAGCTCGCGATAGCTCATCGCGCGGATCGGCCGCGCTGCGGGCACGAGCCGCGGGTCCGCCGTGCGCACGCCGTCGACGTCCTTCCAGATCTGGATCTCGGTCGCCGCGAGCGCGGCGCCGAACAGCGCCGCGGAATAGTCGCTGCCGTCGCGACCGAGCGTCGTGATGTTGCCGTCCACGTCCGCGCCGATGAAGCCCGTGATCACCGGGATGCCAACGCTCGCCACGGCGCCGACCGCGCGCGCGATCTCGCCGTTGTCGGGCAGCGGCCGGGCCCGACCGTGATCGCTGTCGGTCACGAGGCCGGCGTCGAACGCGTCGAGCGCCCGGCTCGGCAGCCCGGCCTTCGTCAGCGCCGCGGCGACCGTGCGGGCGCTGCACCGTTCGCCGAGGCTCAGCACGCGATCGGCGGCCTTCTTGCTCGCGATGCCGACGAGCCGCAGGCCACGCGCGAGGTCAGCCAGCTCCGTGAAGAACGGCCGCAGCAGCGCCGGATCGATTTCGAGCTCCGCGAGGATCTCGCGGTGTCGTGCATCGAGCTCCTGGACGATGGCCAGCGCGTCGCCACGCGGCGCGGCCTCGACGAGTTGCACGAGGCGGTCCGTCACGCCGGCGTGCGCCGACACGACGACGACCGGCCGGCGATCCCGCTGCTGCCGCACGATGTCGACGACAGCGCGGATGCGGTCGGCAGAACCCACCGACGTGCCGCCGAACTTGAGAACGATCACCTCGGCGATCATGCAGCCAGCGACCCCGACCGAGAAGACGCAGGCGGGATCTTCGGAGTCGCCGCGTCGCGGGCTAACCTACTGCCATGACGAATATCGAGGACCTGATCCATGACTGGAACCGCACGGACGGCGCGTTCGCGCCGAGCCGCCCACTGCAGTTCGACGACGAGACCCTGCGCGACGGTCTGCAATCCCCGGCAGTCAGTGATCCGAACCTCGAGCAGAAGATCGACCTCGTCGAGCGCATGGACCGGCTCGGCATCCACACCGCCAACGTCGGCCTGCCCGGTGCTGGCGGCCGCCCGCGCGAGGACATCTTCAAGCTCGCGCGGCACATCGCGGACCAGAAGCTGTCGATCGGCGTGAACGTCGCGTGTCGCACCGTCGTCAGCGACATCGAACCCGTCGTCGAGATGACGCAGCGGGCCGGCATCCCGATCGAGGTCTGCGCGTTCATCGGCAGCAGCTACATCCGCCAATTCGCCGAGGACTGGACACTCGAGCGCATGCTGCAGAACACCCGCGACGCGCTGGCGTTCGCGCAGAAGCACGACCTGCCCGTCATGTACGTGACCGAGGACACGACGCGCGCACGCCCCGAGACCCTGCGGGCGCTCTACAGCGAGGCGATCGAGCTCGGCGCGCGGCGCCTCTGCGTCTGTGACACGGTCGGCCACGCGACGCCGCAGGGCGCCCGCGCCGTCGTGAAGTTCGTCCGCGACCTCGCCGACGAGCACGACAAGACCCTCGGTGTCGACTGGCACGGTCACCGCGACCGTGACCTCGGCATCGCCAACGACCTCGCCGCGATCGAGGCCGGCGCCGACCGCATCCACGGCACGGCGCTCGGGGTCGGCGAACGCGCGGGCAACGCGCCGATGGACCTGCTGCTGATCAACTGCAAGCTCATGGGCTGGATCGACAACGACCTGTCGACGCTGCCCGACTACGTGACCGCAGCGGCGCAGGCACTCGAGGTCGAGATCCCGCACAACTACCCGGCGCTCGGGACGGACGCGTTCGAGACCGGCACGGGCGTGCACGCCGCGGCCGTGATCAAGGCGTTCAAGAAGGGCGACGTCGCGCTCGCCGACTCGGTCTACTCGGGTGTGCCGGCCCACCTGATCGGGCGCGAACAGAAGATCGCCGTCGGCCCGATGGCAGGGAAGTCCAACGCGGCGTTCGTGCTCGAGAAGCTCGGCATCGAGCCGACCGACGAGGCGGTCGAAAAGGTCCTTGCGGCGGGCAAGTCGAGCAAACGACTGCTGACCGAGAACGAAGTCCGCGCTGCCGCCGAAAGCTGATCCCGAGTCCGCCGGCACGTTGCCGTCGAGTCCGGGAATCCCGTCGCGAGAGGGGTTCCCGACCCGGGATCAAGTCCGACACGCTGAGCGCCGATCTGACCGGAACGCGGGGGGGCCGCTACGGGAGGACTGATGGACAACGTGCTGGACATGGCGATCGTCGAGGAACTGCTGTCGTTTGCGGACGACGGCGACCCCGAACTGCTGGTCGACCTGATCCAGATGTTCCTCGAGGACGGCCCGGCCAAGGTCCGCGCCATCACCGAGGGGCTCGAGGAAGGGGACTTCGAGAAGGTCGAGCGCGCGGCGCACTCGTTGAAGGGCACGTCGGGCAACCTCGGCGCGAAGTTTCTGCAGGACTCGTGCGAGGCCATGCAGGTCGCGTCGCGCCAGAACGAGTCGGACACGGTGCGCGATCTCACGCCGCAGATCGTCTCGCACTACGCCGACGCCGAAGCCGCGCTGCAGAAACTGCTCGCGAGCTACAGCTGACCCTGCGCGTCAGGGCAGGTTACTCAGACAGTCCTCGAGGTTGCGCCGCGCCGGCGCCTCGAACCGTCGGCCCCACTCGGTGCAGTAGATCCGGTCGCGCGCGAGGAAGCGCTCGCAGACCGCGCGCTGGGCGGCGCGGAACGCGTCGTCGTCGAGGTGGCCGTATTCCACCCGCAGGTTGGCCGTGTTCTGCGCGAAACCAGCCGGCTCGGCGCCGAGCGACGCGAGATCGAGGTCGATCACGAGCTCGGCCGCCGGCAGCGACGGGCGGTGTTCGATCGTGTCGAGCACGATGCGTTCGACCACGTCGATGTCCGCCGCGGCCCAGCCGGCCGCGCCGAGCTGCTCGCGGGCGAGCGCGGCGCTCCTGACCTCGTTCTCGGGACCCGGCACGTCGTAGACCGCGTCGTGGTACCAGATCGCGAGCACCTGGTTGTCGTCGAGACCGAGCTCGCGCCCGCGCCACAGCATGTCGGCGACGTGCTCGATCGTGTGGTAGCGCCGGTGCGGCTCGGAGTAGCGCCGCGTCAGATCGAGCAGGATGCCGGCGGGCAGACTCAGGCGTCGGCCTCGAGGACCTTGGCCTTCCTGGCGGTCCCGCCATGGTGCGCCACGCCGTTGCTGCTGCCGGCGTGGCCGTTCACGGCCAGCTCCAGCTCGCCCTCGGCGACCCAATCGGCCGCCTTGCCGCGATAGACGCACTTGTGGCACTTGTGGAAGTTGGTGCGCTGCCGTGCGAGGCACACGCCGGCCGCGATGCGGTGCGTGATGAGCGGGGAGGGCGAACCCTCGACCGTGGGGCAAAGTCTCATGGGCTTCGGTTAGCTTCGAGAAATGCGCTCCAGGGGCGCGAAGGGCAGGAGTGTAGGACGCGGAATCTGCCAGGGTCAACGCTCGGAAGGCCTGACGCAGCGGTCCCACAGTTGCCGACACGTCGCCAGGGCTGTCGGCGCACAATGGCTCGACCGGGCCAGCTCGAAGCACACCGGGCCGCCGTAGCCGCCTTCCTGCAAAGCACCTAGGACCGCTTCGAACGCGACTTCACCGGTCCCGGGAAGCAGATGTTCGTGTACGCCACGGCGCATATCTTCGAGATGAACCTGGGACAGAAAGGCCGAATTGTTCCGCACGATCGTCGCCGGCTCGCCTTCCCATACGGCGTAAAGATGGCCGATGTCGAGCGTGAGGCGCGGGGCGTCGGCGCCGAGGGCGTCCCGCACGCGGTGCCAGTCCGCGACGGTCTCGACGGCCATGTCGGGCTCCGGTTCGAGCGCCGGCTCGAGCCCGCTCGCCCGGATGCGTCGGCAGGTCGCCGCGACGCCCTCGAGCAACAGGTCGTCGCTGTCGTCGCCCGGTGCCCGGTCGATCCCGGCCCAGAACGACACGACCGCAGCCCCCAGGCGAGCGCCGATCACGCCGCAGCGCTCGTAGAAGTCGAGCCGCCGTCGTCGCGCCGCGGCGTCGCGGGTCATCAGCGTCGGCTCGTGCTTGTGCCGCGGGTCGAGCAGGAACCGCGCCCCGGTCTCGATCACGGGCACGAGGTCGAGGTCGCGCAGCCGCCGGGCGAGCTCGTCGAGCTCGCCGTCGGTCACCGCGAACGGATCGACGTGACACGTGTCGGGCGTGATCGCAATCGCGCCGTAACCGTGCTCCTGCAGCAGCGTCAGCGCGTCCGCGAGCCGGTGGTTCTGCAGGCTGTTGGTGTGATAGCCGAGACGCATCGCGACCTGCCGCGGCGCCGGACTACTTGCCGCCGCCCATGCGGACCATCTTCTGCAGCTTGGAGAAGGTCGGATACCGCCGCGTCAGCAGGTCGTACTCCGCGGGCTGCGCCCAGTCCTCCATCTCCGCCTCCTCCTGCCAGCGCAGCTGCGGCTCGACGAGCTTCTCCCACGCGTCGAGCTTGGCCTTGGCCTTGGACTGCGCCTCGCGGGCCTTCTGGTGCTCGGTCGCGTTCCGGGCGCGGACGCCCTCGTTGTAGAACGTCTTGGCCTCGGCCAGGAGATCGTCGAGCTTGTCGAGCGTGTCGTGCGACAGCGCGGGCGCCGGCCGATCGGGCGTCTTGCCCGCCTTGGCCGTGCCGCTCGCGGGCGTGCGCGCGGGCCGCGCCGGGGACTTGGCGTTCTGGCTCGAATCGGCGTTCTGGGAGCCGCTGCCGGTCTTGCCGCTCGCATCCGCGTTCTCACCGCCGCCACCGGTCATCAAGACGAGCAGGATCACGATCGCGATCGCGCCGCCACCCACCATGAGCATGACCTGGGTCGAGTCGGAGCCCGAACTCGACGAACGGCGGGAACGGGCGGACGAGGAGGACGAGCGTCGGGAGGTAGCCATGGCGTGGGAGAGGGGGCGGAACGTTGTACCCGCGGCGCCGGGCGGTCGAAAGCCCCGGAATCCGGGGGCTGGACCCCGTCAGACGCGCAGGACGGCGAAATAGCCGCCGTCACACTCACCGGCCCGCGGCAGCGTGAGTTCGGCCCGCAGCCGCTCGACGACCCGCGGCTCCGCCGCAGCGGCCAAGTCGGCCACGACGCGCGCGACGACCTCGCCGTTCTCCTCGGGCTCGATCGAGCACGTCGAGTACACGACGTGGCCGCCGGCTCTGGTGCATGCGATCGCGCGGGTGAGCAGCTCGCGCTGCAAGGCCTCCAGCTCCGTGATCGCCGCCGGCGTCAGGCGCTGACGGACCTCGACCCGGCGGCCCAGCACGCCCGTGTTCGAGCACGGCACATCCGCGAGCGTCGCGTCGACGGGAAAGGCCAGCTCCGTGGGGTCGTCCACGAGCTCGACCGTGTCCTCGAGCTGCAGCCGCGCGACGTTCTCCGTGATGCGACCACGCCGCCCGGGGTCGGGGTCGTGGGCCAGGACGCGACCACCGGGTCGCACCCGGCGCGCGAGCTGCACGGTCTTGGTGCCCGGCGCGGCGCACAGATCCAGAACGGTCGCACCCGGCTCGCACGGCACCGCCTGCGCGGCCCGATACGCCGTCGGATCCTGCACGACGAACTCGCCGGCCGCGAACGCACTCGTGTCGAACGGGCTCGCACCGCCGATCCAGCGCAGGTCGTCCGCCGCGCCGACCGCGGTTTCGACGTTCTGATGCTGCAGCCTGCGGGCGAGCGCCGCGACATCGCCGATCGTCGGCCGCAACCACACCGGTGGCACCGCGGTCGCCGCGGCCGCGATGCCCGGCAGCGCGTCGAGACCGTGGGCGGTGCGCCAACGCTCGACGAGGAAGTCCGGCAACGAATGTACGACCGCGAGGCGCGCGGCGAGATCATCGGGCAGCGGCTGCGGCAGGCGAACGTGCCGACCCGCGCCGAGCGCGAGCATCGTCGTCGCATCCACGTCCGACGCCGGCAGCGGTTCGTCGACGACGCAGTCCGCGAGCTTCCGCAGGATCGCGTTCACGAATCCGCGGTTGCTGCGCACGAGCGCGACCGTCTCGCCGACCGCCGCGTGCCGCGGCATGCCGGCCATGAACAGGAGCTGATACGCGCCGAGCCGCAGCACCGCGCGCACGGCCGGCGCGGTCGGCAGGCCGCGATGCGCGAGACCCGCGAGCACGTGGTCGAGCAGGCGCTCGCGCCGACAGACGCCGTGGCCGAGCTCGAACGCGAGCGCCTGCTCCCGACCCTGGAGCCGCGCCCGATCGAGCGCGTCACGCAGGCGCTCGGCCTTGCCCTTCTGCAGCGCGGTGAGGGCATGCAGCGCGGCCGCGCGCGCCGACGGGGACTTCACCATCGCGGTGCGAGCCGCGCCCTAACCGAACCGCGCGTCGGGCGCGATCTGGTGACCGCGCACGAACTCGCCCGCCGTCATGTTGCGGCCGTTGTCCGGCTTGATGCGCGTGATGCGGTAGAGGTCCTTGCCAGTGCAGACCCGGATGCCTTCCTCGCCCGCCGACTGCAGCGCACCCGGAATGCCCATGCCGTAGAGGTCCTGCTCGACGGTGCCCTCCATGACGATGAAGCGCTTGGCGCCGAGCCGGGTCTGCGCGCCGGGCTTCGGCGTCATCGCGCGCACGAGCAGATCGATCTCGACGGCCGGCAGGCTCCAGTCGATGACGCCGTGTTCCTTCTCGACCTTGGGCGCGTGCGAGCTCTTCTTGTGATTCTGCGGCGTGTAGGTCTCACCGCCCTGCTTGATCGCCTCGAGCGCCTCGACGAGGGCCGTGCCCGACAGCTCGGCGAGCCGCGTGCGCAGCTGCCCGCTGTTCTCGGTCTTCTCGATCGCGGTCTTCTTCATCAAGAGGACGTCTCCGGCGTCGAGCTCCTCGCCGATCTTCATCACCGTGATGCCCGTCTCCGCCTGACCGTCGCGGATCGCGTGCTGGATCGGCGCAGCGCCGCGGTAGAGCGGCAGCAGCGAGGCGTGCGCGTTGATGTGGCCCTTCTGCGGCAGGTCGAGGAGGTCCGCCTTGAGGATCACGCCGTAGCTCACGACCACGCCGAGGTCGGGCTTCAGGTCGCGCAGCTTCTGCAGGAACTCCTCGTCGTGCGGATCCGCGGGCTGTTCGCACGGCAGCTCGAGGTCCTCGGCCGCGAGGCGAACCTCGGCCGGGTAGATCTTCCGACCCCGGCCGCGCGGAGCGTCGGGCTTGGTGACGACGAGTTCGGGCGCGAAGCCACCCTCTTTGAGGGCTTTCAGCGACGGAATGGCGAAGTCGCTGCTACCGAAGAAGACGATGCGCAAGGTTCCTGACCTGTCGGGGTTCGATCTGGACGATGGCCCGAGGGAAGTCCCGGCGCAGCAGGGTAGCCAGCCGCGCCCGAGGTCGCAAAGGCGCATCTTGATCGTTGCCATCGCTGGGGTTGCGGCGGACGATCCCGAACGTGAGCCTGCTCCCGACGGCCGCGGATCCCGATTTGCCGGCATTTTCGCCCGCGGGGCGGCGGTCGCTCACCGTTTTCGGCGCCCCGGTCGAGCTGGTCTGCCTGCCCGATCGCCGCAAGCGCGGCAACCGCGTCACGCCCGAGCGCCCCGCGTTCGGGCCGAGCCCGGCCCGTCGGATCCAGGCCGAGGAATGTCTGTGGCAGGACGACGAGTTCGTCGTCACGCCGAACAAGTATCCATCCGCCAGAGAACACCGCCTGGTCTGGCCGCGCACGCCGCGCCGCGAGCCGGACGCCAGGCTCTGGAGCGCCGCGGCTGCCTGGTGCGCGGCCACGGGCGGCACGGCCCTCGCGAACAACGTCGGCGCTGCCGCGACGATCGCGTGGGCCCACGTCCACCTGACGCCCGAACGCCTCGATTTCCTGCCGCAACTGCCCGAACGCGCCCCGCGCAGCCCGCTGCCGACCCTGCCGCGCGAGGTCGAAGTCGTCGTGAAGGACGTGCCGTGCGCACTCGTTGGACTGCGCGGCAACGATTTCGACGCCCTCGGCCAGGCGCTCGCGGAGCTCGCGATGGGCCGCCTCGTCGCCGCCAACAACGTCTGCATCGTCGACGGCACCGCGTGGTCGTTCCCGCGCCGCACCGAGACGCCGGCGCCGCACTTCCCGTACGCCCTCGGCGCATCCGAGGTCTGGGGCCGCTGGTGCTACCTCGAGGAGCCGCCCTTCCACGCGGCGGATGGCGCGCAGCTCGAGGCCGCGCTCACGCTCGCGGGCACCGCGGCCCTCTGATTCGCGCCGACCGTATGTCGTTGTGCTGACGTCACCTACCCGCTTGTCACGGCTGGGAAATGCGCGTTCGATGCAACTCCATGTCCTCGCCCTCGGGCTCGCCCGCCGTCTCCGACTTCTACTGCGATGAGGTGCTGAACGGCCGCACCGCGGTGGACGTCGTGCGCGAAACGGACGACGTGCTCGCCTACCACCACACGCGACCGTTCTGGCCCGTGCACATCGTCGTCGTGCCGAAGCTGCACGTGCCGTCGCTGACCGACCTCGGCTCGGCGGACGAATCGCTGCTGCACCGGGTGCTCGCCGTCGTGCGCGCGGTCGCCACCGACGTGGAACGCGAACACGGCCGAGCGCGCGTGCTCACCAACCTCGGGCACTACCAGGACAGCAAGCATCTGCACTTCCACGTCAACTCGGGAGACCCGCTGCGATGACCCCGGGCCCGAGTCAGCAACCTCACCCGACCGCGATCCGCGCCGCGGCGACGCAGTTCGCGATCGAGGGCCGCCTGCTCGGCGTCGAACCGCTGCAGCGCGGCCACATCCACGACACGTTCGTGTCGACGTGGTCGCAGCACGACGGGCCCGTGCGCTACCTGCACCAGCGCATGAACGACAAGGTGTTCCACGACATCCCGGCCGTCATGCACAACATCGAGACCGTGAGCGGGCACCTGCGACGCAAGATGGACGGCGCGTCGACCCTCGACGGCTTCCAGGTGCTCGACCTCGTGCCGACGCGCGAGGATCGCTCCTACCTCGTGGCCGACTCGGGGCAGTGGCGAACCTACCGGTTCATCGAGGACACCAAGAGTCAGGACCATTGCGACGACGAGTCGCAGGCCTACCAGGCCGCCAAGGCCTTCGGCTGGTTCCAGGCCCAGCTCAGCGACCTCGACGCGAGCTGCCTGCGCGAGACGCTGCCGAAGTTCTTCAGCACGCCGCATCGTTTGCAGCAGTTCGAGGACGCGCTCGCCGAGGACCCGCGCAATCGCGCGATCGACTGCCTGCCCGAGATCCGGTTCGCGCAGACGCGCCGGGAGATGGCGTTCGTCATGGAACGGGCGCTCGAGCGCGGCGAGATCCCGCGTCGCACGGTCCACGGCGACACCAAGCTCAACAACGTGCTGTTCTGCCGCGCGACCGGCCAGGCCCGCTGCATCGTCGATCTCGACACGTGCATGCCCGGCTACGCGCTCTACGACTTCGGCGACCTGGTGCGCTTCGCCGCCGCGACGAGCGACGAGGACGAACGCGACCTCGACAAGGTGGGCACGGACCAGGAGCTCTACAAGGCGCTCGTCGCGGGCTACCTCGCGGGCACCGGCGGCACGCTGAACAGGCGCGAGATCGAGCTCATGCCGTTCTCGGCCCGACTCGTGACCTACACGATCGGCCTGCGGTTCCTCGCCGACCACCTCGCGGGCGACGTCTACTTCAAGGTGCACCGCGACGGGCACAACCTCGACCGCGCGCGGGTGCAGTTCCGCATGGTGGAGCGGATGGAGGAGGAGGCCGAGGTGATGGCGCTGGCGGTCGACGCGCGATAGCGGGTCAGTCCACCGATTCCGCGTCCGCCGATTCGACGCTCTCGACCCCGGCGTCGCGATCGTCCTCCACGTCGCCGCTCTCGGCCTCGGCCGCGAGCTCGCGGCGTTCTTCCGCGGCCGCTTCGTCCGCCTCGATGCCGGCCATGATCTGATCCGCGGACACGTTCGGGTCACCCTTGAACGCGAGCTGGATCTCGTCGAAGCACTGCTCCTGGACGGCGCGCAGGTAGCCCTGCTTCATCATCTCGAGGCACGCCTGCAGCGCGCCGATCAGACCGTACCGCCCGGCCTTCTTGTCGAAGATCACGGAGAACGGCACCTCGCGCTGCTCGCGGAACTTCACGAGCATCTGGTCGATGTAGAAGCCGACGTCGCGCTTCTCGACGGCGACCTCCATCGTGCCCTGCTGGCCGATCTCCTCGAGCAGCCGGGCGAACGCGGACGTCAGGTCCCAGATCCCGACATCGCCGAGGTCGAGGCCATCGTCGTCGTCCGGCTCCTTCTCGATCTGCGGCGGCTTCGTGAGCACGAGCGGCGTCATCTTCGCCCGGCGTTCGGCGCGGTTCTCGAGCTGGCGCGCGAGATCGCGGTAGCGCTTGTACTCGAGCAGACGGCGGATCAGGTCGTCGCGCGGGTCGAGCTCCTCCTCGATCTCGACGGTCTCGTTCGGCAGCAGCTCGCGGGACTTGATCTCCATCAGCGTGCTCGCCATCACGACGAAGTCGCCGATGTCCGCGAGATCGAGCTCCTGGAGGATCTTCAGGTGGCCGAGGTAGTCCTCGAGGATCCGCGCCAACGAAACCTCGTGGATGTCGACCTCCTGCTGCCGAACCAGGTGCAACAGGAGATCCATCGGACCCGAGAAGACCGGCAGCTGAACGCGATACGACACTGGCAGCGAGCATACCCCGCCCGCCGGATCGCGCCGAGGCCGAAGGCGCGCGAAGCAGTGCCCGGCCACCGGTCGCTGTGCTACTCTCTGGCCCCAAATGGACCCCCGCATCGAACGCGCACGCGAGGTCGTGGAGCGCGAGGCGATGGCCGTGCGCCAGGTCGCCGAACGGCTCGGCAAGCCGTTCTCGCAGGCCCTGGACATGATCCTCGAACTGCCTGGCCGCGTCGTCACGAGCGGCATGGGCAAGGCCGGCTTCATCGCCCAGAAGGTCTCGGCGACGCTCGCGTCGACGGGCACGCCGTCGATCTACCTGCACCCGGCCGAGGCGATTCACGGCGACCTCGGGCGCGTGGAGGAGGGCGACCTGTTGCTCGCGTTCAGCAAGTCGGGCGAGACCGGCGAAGTCCTCGAGATGCTGCCGCACGTGAAAATGGCGTCCGTGCCGGTCATCGGGATCACGCAAGAACGGACGTCGACGCTCGGCAAGCACTGCGACCTCGTGCTGGAGATCGGCAAGATCGACGAGGCCGGGCCGTTCGGGCTCGCCCCGAGCGCCTCGACGACGGCGATGCTCGCGCTCGGCGACGCGCTCGCGCTCGTGGTGCAGGAAGGTCGCAACTTCGGCCCCGAGCAGTTCGCGCGATTCCACCCGGGCGGCGACCTCGGTCGGCGGCTCATGCGCGTCGCCGAGCTCATGCGGCAGGGTGACCGCAACCCGACCGTGCACTGCGGCGCGACGGTGCTCGAGGCGATCGAGGCGATGACGGGCACTCCGGGTCGGCCGGGCGCCACGAGCGTCGTCGACGACGCCGGCTGCCTGCAGGGCTTCTTCACGGACGGCGACCTGCGCCGGCTCATCGAGATCGGGATCGAGAACCCGCGCGAGCGCCGCATCGACGACGTGATGACGAAGAACCCGCGCTCGATCACGACCGAGATGTTCGCGCTCGAAGCCCTCGCGTTGCTGCACCAGCTCAAGATCGACCAGCTGCCGGTCGTCGACGACGACAACCGGCTGCTCGGCCTGCTCGACGTGCAGGACCTCCTCAACCTCAAGATCGGATGACTCGACCGACGGACAAACAAGCGACAGACGCACCGGCGACCGGGCGAACCCGGCCGGATGACGGCGTGCTGCGCCAGATCCGCATGCTGCTGCTCGACGTCGACGGCGTGCTCACCGACGGGCGGATCTGGATCGACGCGGAGCACCGCGAGTACAAGTCGTTCCACGTGCACGACGCGGCGGGGCTCTACTACTGGCGGCGCAGCGGCGGGCTCTCGGGCTTTCTGTCGGGCCGCGGCGGCCACGCGGTCGAGTGGCGCGCCCGCGAACTGCACGTCGACGAGGTCATCCTCAACCGCGTCGACAAGGATGCGGCGTTCGACGAGCTGCTCGCGCGGCGCGAGCTCGACCCGGCACAGGTCGCCTACGTCGGCGACGACGTGCTCGACCTGCCGGTGCTGCAGCGCGTCGGGTTCGCGGCCACCGTGCCCGAGGCGCGCGATGAAGTCCTCGCGGCGGCGCACTTCGTCACGGCCCGCTCCGCCGGTTGCGGCGCGGTGCGCGACGTGATCGAAGAACTCCTGAAGGCCCGCGGCGAGTGGGCCGCGATCGCTACCGGGACACTGCCGAAGTGAAGCGCCTGCTCGCGTTCCTGGTGCTCGCCGGCGCCGGCTTCTGGCTGCTCTACGAGCTCGTCGGCGACGACTTCATCATCGCGAGCGGAGAGTCCGACGACGAGAACCTGCCGGACGACACGGACCGCGGCGTGCAGGTCGAGATCAGCGAGGGCTCGTTCGCGGCGACGGCCGAGCAGCGCGGCGAGTTGCGACTGCCGCGCACCCGCGAGATCCGCCAGCCGGACGGCAGCATCCGAAAGCAGACGGTGTTCACGCTGCACGCGCTCGACAGCCGGCCCGTGCGCGACGGCCGGCAGCAGCTCGACGACGTCACCGCGACGATGTTCGAGGACGGCGAACGCGCCGCGGAGATCCGCGCGCGGCAGGCGTTCGTGGAGCTCGGTCGCGACCAGAACGGCAAGCTGACGATCGATGCCCACAAGGAGATCGAGCTGCACGAAGTCGACTTCGCGGCCCTGCCCGGCAGCAAGCTCGAGGGCCTGTCGCTGCAGGTCGAGCGCGCGCAGGCCCTGATCGACGACCATGAGGTCCACCTCTACACGCCGAGCGCGGACGTGCCCGTCACGATCACGTTCGTCGGCGAACGCGCGGCCACGCTCGTCGGCAAGGGGCTGTCCGCGCGGCTGCCGCGCGATCGCGAAGGTGCGTTGCAGCGGGTCGACGTCAACATCCTCAGCGAACCCGAACTGCGCACGGCCGGCGTCGTGGCGCGCGCCAAGGGTCTGCTCCACTACGCCGAGAACACGGCGCGTGAGGTCGCGGAGCTGTCGCTGACCGAGGCCGTCGTCGTCGAACTCGACGGCGGCTTCGACGCCGGGGCACCGAAGTCGGCTGCGACGGCGGATGGTGTCGGCGATCGCGCCGCGCGCGGCCGCATGACGATCCGCGCCGACCAGATGCTCGGCTGGCTCGCGCGCGGCAGCGCGCGGCAACCGGACGGAACGGTGCGTGAGACCACTTCCTGGCGCATGCTGCAGCTGAGCGGCGGCCCGGCCCAGGTCGAGCTGCCGGAGGTCCTCGTCACGACGCCGCAGCTCACGGTCCTGCCCGGCATCTTCGGGATGCCGTTCTGGGTGACCGCGTCGGGCGGCATCTCGAACATCGAACAGCGTGGCCCGACCGCGGTGGCCCAGGACGGGACGAGCGCGGGCGACGGCAACCTCCTGCGCGGTTCGTCACCGCGCCGCATCCACCTGCTGCGTGGCCGCGAGCAGACGGGCGCGATCCACCGCGCGTTCGGCTTCCCGCAGTGGGCGACCGCCCCGCTCGACGGCTTCCACGGGGTCTTGTTCGAAGGCGAGTCGCACCTCGAGGACAGCCAGCGCGTGGTCGACTCGAAGGACGGACTGCACGTCTTCCAGACGGATCGGAACCAGGACGGGGTCGCGGCGCGCGGCTTCGGCAAGGTGACGATGACCGAGAAGGCGACCGCGACGAGCGAGGCGCTGCACGCGATCGGCAACGACGGGTTCCTGCTCACGGCGACCGCCGAGCGCAAGGAGCTCGACCTCGGTCCGCCGCGACGGCGCGACGGCTCCGGCGGCGACCGCTGGCGCGGCCACCGCTACGAGATCCGCCACGGCGAACTCACCGCCACGGGCACGGGCTCGTGTCGACTCGAACGCGAAGGCGAATTCGCCGTCGTCGAGCTGCGATCGCCGGACCGTGACATCCGGGCGCAGATCGCCGGTCGCGACGCCGACCTGACCGACGTGCGCTGGCTGCGGGCGGAGTTCGAAGGTGAGACGATCCGGACTTTCGCGCTCGCCGGCATGCCCGCGCGCGCCACGTTCGTGCGCGGCAACGAGGAGTTCTCCATCCGCGCGCCGCGCATCGAGCAGACCAGCGCGTGGTCGATGCGCCTGCTGCCGCCGGACCCGGAGGACACCGAACTCTGGCCCGACCTGCCCGACTCGGCGCGGCTGCCGACCTTGACGCGCACCGTCACTGCGGGACCGTCGACCGGCCGCGAAGAACTCGTTGCGACTGCGCCGCGCATCGACCTGCACTACGTCGGCACGGAGCGCGTGCTCGTCGACGCCCGCGCGGTCGCTGACCAGCTCGCCCACGCGACGGCGACCGTCGCGCGCCAGCCCGGCGCCGAGCCGGTCGCGATCGAGTTCACGGCCGAACGGCTGCGGGCGCTGCCCGGGTTGCTCACCGAGGCCGTCAAGCGCGCGCATCTCGGCGGTCGCCGCGACCATGTCGGGATGCTGCCGTTCTTCGCGGAGAACGGGCCGTGGATCCTCGGCGACGGCGTGCGTTCGGTCGAGGTCGAGGATCCCGTCGAAGGGCGCTTCGAAGGCAAGGCTCACGCCCTCGTCATGTCGGTTGCCGCCGAGGCCGCGCTGTTGCTCGGCGACCCGGCCACGCTCACGCCCGCGACCGCGACCCGCACGGTGCCCGGCCGAATCGTCACCGCGCGCGG
Source organism: Planctomycetota bacterium (assembly GCA_965228735.1). Taxonomy (GTDB): domain Bacteria; phylum Planctomycetota; class UBA1135; order UBA1135; family UBA2386; genus JAGQRA01. Next base: position 4,585,349 of record OZ245838.1, on the reverse strand, counting down.
CGCCCAGGTCCGCATCCTGCGGCGCGACACGGCGCGGATGCAGGCGTTCCGCGCGTTCCCCGGCCGTTCGGCGCAGCTGCTGCCGGAGATCGAGTTGCATCAGGAAGGCCGGTCCGACGCGTTCTCGCACATCCTCGCGCAGTGCCGTGGCGACATCGAACTCGTGCCCGACGCGGTCGAGTTCCACGGTCCGGTGATCGCGTCGAGCATCAACGCGGATGGCTCGACTTCACCCGACGGTCCCGGCATTGTGGCGCAGACCCTGACGATGAACCTGCACAGCAAGACCGGCGAGATACTCAGCGTGATCGGCCAGGACGTCGACCTCGACTGGTCGCGCGTGCGCGGCCACGCCGCCGAGATCGAGCTCACGCCGAAGCGGAAGCGCCTCATCGCGCGCGACCCCGACGGCGTGTCCGCAGTGCTCGCCGACGGCACCAGGGTCGGTGGCAGGAGCGTCATGATCGACTACCACACCCTCGCCGTCCGAGCGTTCGACGGGCACGTCAACCGGTGACGGCAGCCCGCGCGTTGGTGATGGCGTGGGCGATCGCGGGCGTCGCGGGCACCGTGCCGGCACAAGACGTCGCTCGCACCGAGGACGAGGCGACCGACCAGCAGGCCGCGCCGGCGCGACAGCGGTTCTCCTACGACCTGACCTACGCGGGCTTCGACAAGACCACGACGGGTGATCACGAAGAGTGGCGCGCCACGGGCGGCTTCGTCTTTCGGGTGCCGCACCTCGGCCTCGAGGTTCGCGGCCGCACCGCCGTCCTTCTGACCGACATCGACGCCCGCGAGTTCATGAACCGGCGGTCCGGTGGGCTGCCGCGACGCGGGGTCGCGCCACCCGAGCCGCGGCGCAAGCTCGGCAGCGACCAGATGGTCGCCCGGATCGAACGGACGATGCGGACCTTCGGCCAGGACACCCCGATCCAGACCTCCGGCAACATCGCGGGTGCCCTCGACGTCCTGCGCTTCCTCTATTTCGAAGGCGGCATCACGGTGCTTCGGGGCGGCCTCGAAGTCGTCCGCTGCAGCCGGCTCTGGATGGCGCCGCTCGAAGACCGCGTCGTCGCCGAGGAGGTCGAGCTCCGCTACGCCGGCGAGTCCGGCGGTGAAGCGATGACGGTCACGATCCGTGGCCCGCGCCTGCAGAAGTCCGGCATTCGCTGGACGGGGCGCGATCTGACGGTCACGACGTGCCCGGCGGCAGAGCCGCAGGTCGCCTTTGCGATCGGCGAGGCCGAGATCATCGAACGCGCGACCGAGCTCGAAATCTTCGGCCGCGACCTCGCGCTGCAGCTCAGCAGCGTGAACGTGCTGCCACTGCCCGACGCGCACTTCTTCACCGGCAGCCAGAGCCAGTTCCCGATCAAGCGCATGAGCGGGACCTACTCGCGGCGCGAGGGCGTGCGCGCCGAGGTCGTGCTCGGGCTGCCGTGGAACACGACGGGCGGCGCGATCCACGAGTTCCTGACCGGGCGGCCGGCGAGCGAGTTCCGCGGCGACTGGGAACTCGGACTCGGCTACTGGGAGACGCGCGGCACGCCGGTCAACCCGCGTCTGATGTACTCGGTGCCCGGGCTCTACAGCGGTCGCACCGAGGCCTACTACATGGACGATCGCGGCCCCAACATCCGCGAGATCCAGCGCAACATCGACGGCAGCCTCATCGCGACGGAGAGCCGCGGGCTGATCCGCAGCGAGAACCGCTTCCAGATCGGTGAGTCCACGCACCTCGATCTGCAGGCGTTCTCGGCGACCGACGCGGCGGTGCTGTCCGAGTTCTTCGCCGTCGACTACCGCGAGAACGAACGCCCCGAGACGAGCGCGTTCCTCTATCACCAGACCGACAACCACATCATCACCTTCGGGACGCGGTCGACGCTCGACGACTTCTCGTACCGCAGCGACCGCGGGCTCGCGCCGCGGTTCGTCGAGGAGCTGCCCGTCGTCACCTGGAACTGGCTCGCGCAGCCGATCGGCGAGACGCCGTGGGAGACGCCGATCATCCTCGACGCCGCGACCGAGCTCGGCCAGCGCCGCAGCAACTTCGACGACCGCTTCGGCTCGCGCGTCAGCGACCGGACGTTCCGCGCGGATCAGGACATCGAGATCTCGGCGCCCTTCGCGCTCGGACCGATCAACGTGCGGCCGTTCGTCGCCACGCGCGGCACGTTCTACGACAACACGATCGCCGGCGACAACGAGTCGCGGGTCGCGCTCACGGCCGGCATCGAGGCCGGCACCCGGTTGTCGCGCGATTTTTCGTGGGTCGGCAGCGACGGGCCAACGTCGATCCGCCACGTCATCGCGCCGCGCGTGTTCCTCATCGATCGCTTTCACGTCGACGACAACGCCTCGGAGCTGTTCCAGTTCGACGGCACGGACGCGCTCGCAGAGCAGACGCTCGTCCGCTTCGAGCTGCGCAACCTGCTGCAGAAGAACCAACCGGACGGCACGACCGCGAGCCGGGACTTCCTGCTGCTCGACCTCGCGCAGGACTTCTGGCCCGATGCGTCGCGCGACAACGGCGGCGACGAGCTGGGCCTGTTTTACTACGACCTCATCTACCGGCCGGACCCGGGGTGGACGCCGCTCGACACCCTGACGCTCGCGCTCTACGGCGATCACGACTGGGACGACGGGCGTCGCACGCTCGACACCGAACTGCAGTTCGGTCGCATCGCGGGGCTCACGTGGACACTCGAGTACCGCACCGACGCGATGGTCGACGGCGCGGTCGGTCTGTCGGCCATGACCCGCGCGTTCGACCGCTGGGATCTCGTCGCGGGCAGTCTCTACGACCTCGACCGCGACGACTGGCTGACCTATTCGTTCGGCATCCGGCGCAACGACCTCGACTGGTCGATCGCGCTCACGGCCAACTACGACCCGTTCCAGGACCAGACGACGGTCCGGTTCGAGTTCGTGCCGACCCTGCCGGGCTTCGCCCGGTCACGCAACCAGCGGTTCGGCGGTTCGCATCTGCACGACGCGAACTTCGCGACCCAATACTGAGACCCTCAGGATCGGGGACCCAGAGCTGAGAGATCAGCTCCGAATAGCCGGCCAGGAGGCCCAGCTCACAACCGAAGCCGCGCTCAGACCAAAGCGACGCTCAGAACCGAAGCGCCGCTCCGAAGGAGCACGGCGAGGTCCTGAGCGAATTCACCCGCTCCGCGACCAACGAGCCGTGCTCAGAACCGGAGCGGCGCTCCGAAGGAGCGCGGCGAGGTCCTGAGCGCGTTTGCTCGCTCCGCGAGCAACCGCGCTCAGAAGGCCCAGCCGACCGACAGCATCACGCGATGGTCGGCGCGCTTGAAGCCCGGCGACGGCGTGTTGTCGTAGTCCATGACCCATGACAGCGTCGCGATCATGTTGTCGGTCAGGTTGTTGATCAGTTCGGCGCGCAGCTGGAGGTAAATGTCGTCCGAGTCCTCGAGGGACGGGAACGCCTCGACGCTGTGCTTGAACGCCGTGCGATCGCTGACCTGGCGCCGCAGCCGGTACGCGATGCGCGCCGCGAGGTAGTCCTGCGTCGGAGTCGCCGAGCGGTAGCTCTCGTTGAAGTACGACAGGCCGGCTTCCGTCGTCAGCGATGTCGTCTTGGTGTCGACCACCGTGTAGCCGACACCGAGGCCGGCGGTGTAACGCAACTCGATGTCGGCGAACGTGTCACCGAGCACGCGGGTCGTCGCGAGCGCATACCAGCGATCGCCGAGGAAGTAGTCGTACTTGAGACCACCACCGACGCGCCGCTGCTGCAGGTCCCATTCGGCCTGCGGCACGCCGTTGTTGGTCGGCGCCTGCGGGTTGTCCTCGGCATAGTCCCAGTAGACGTCGAGCAGGAAGCGATCGATCTCGCTCTCGCGCTGCGCCTCACCGACGAGGCCCACCGTGCGCCGGCGCGTGTTGCCGTCGATCCACAGGCCGTTGAGCGACACCGAGCCGGTCCACTGCGGCGGCGCCTTCGGCGGCGGGTTGATCGCTTCGACGCTCTTCACGGCGAGCGCCGGAATGTCGCCCTCGAGGCGGAAGTTGTCGTTCTCGATGCCGGCGACGCGGCGTTTGAACGTTTCGCCATTGACGGTGCGAAGCTCGATCTCGGCTTCGGTCACCATGTTGTCGATCTCGATCAGCTTCACCTTCACGTCGCCGAGGACGGGGGAAGCGATCGTGACATAGCCGTCGGCCATGGTCTTGACGCGGCCGGTGAGGACATCTCCGTTGCTCAGGGTCACGCGGTCCTGTGCCATGGCGAGGGCAGCAGTCGCGAGTCCGGCAACGATCGTGCGAGTGAATTGCATGGTCGTCTCCTGTGGGAATCGGGCCGAACACGAAACCCGGGCCGGCGCTGTCGCTCAAGCACAAACCCGTTATGCGGCCCCACCGGATGCGCCCGCTGGCCCAGCAGGGCGGTTTCTGGTTAGAACAGCGCACGATGACCGACGATTCCGACTACGAGCAGCCCGCCAGCGAATCGACCAGAGGCGCGAAGGCGACGGCCGGCACCGACGGGCCGAGCCTGAACCCCAAGCAGTGGGTCACGGATCTGCCGCGCTGGAAGAAGATCTCGCTGCTCGCGGCGGGCGCCGTGATCGTGACCGGCGGCGTGCTCATGCTGGTCGACCCGGGCGGCGCGACGGCCCCCGCGTCGTCCGCGACCCCGGGCGGCACGAGCGGCGCCGGCAGCGCACTGCAGTCGGGTCTGATGCCGGAAGGCGGCGGCGGCACCGGCGGCACCGGCACCCCGGCGCCCGCGGAGGAGCCGACCGCCAAGGGCATCTTCCGCCTCGGCTTCAGCTTCGTCGTCGGCTTCGCGCTCGGCAGCTTCCTGCGCACGACGATCCGCTTCGCGGCGATCGCGTTCGGCTTCTGGCTCGCGGCCACTCTCGTGCTGGCCTACTACGATCTGCTGGTCGTCAACTGGCAGGGCATCGACGACCTGTGGACGCACTTCATGACGGCGATCGAGAGCGAGTGGCAGAGCTTCCAGTCGTTCGTGACCGGCAGCCTGCCCGCAGCCGCGCTCGTCGCGACGGGCTTCTTCGTCGGCTTCAAGCGCTGACGCGTCCGCGAGCCGCCACGAGCTACAGACTGTCCAGGTACTTGCCCGGCTCGTAGTTGCCGAGGTCGAGGATCTTGGTGCAGACGCGGTCGAGGAAGTAGCGATCGTGGGAGACGATCACCATGCAGCCCGGGAACTCTTGGATGCCTTCTTCGAGGACGCGCAGCGTGTCGAGGTCGAGGTCGTTGGTCGGTTCGTCGAGCAGGATCACGTTGCCGCCGCGGCGGAGCATCTTGGCGAGCTGGACGCGGTTGCGCTGACCACCCGACAGGGAGCCGACCTTCTGCTGCTGGTCGCTGCCCGTGAAGTTGAACTTGGCGACGTAGCTGCGGCTGTTCAGCTCGTGCTTCCCGAGGCGGATGATGTCCTGACCCTCGGAGATCTCCTCCCAGACCGACTTCTCGGGGTCGAGCGTCTCGCGTTCCTGATCGACGTGGCAGAGATCGACGGTCTTGCCGATCGTCACCTTGCCGGCGGTCGGCTCGATCCGGCCCGTGATGAGCTTGAGGCACGTGGTCTTGCCCGTGCCGTTGGGGCCGACGATGCCGAGGATGTCGCCCGGCTGCATGTCGAACGAGAAGTTCTCGAGCACGTTGCGCTCGCCGTCGTAGGAGAAGTCGACCTTCTCGAAGCGAATGACGGTGTCGCCGAGGCGCTTGCCGGCCGGGATGTGGAGCTCGACCGTGTCGTCCTTCTCCTCGACCTCCTGCTCCATCATCTTGTCGTAGTTCTTCAGACGTGACTTGTTCTTCGTGGACCGCGCCTTCGGGTTCATGCGGATCCACTCGAGCTCACGCTCCAGGAACTTGCCGCGCTTCTGCTCCTGCTGTTCCTGTTGCTGCATGCGCTTGCTGCGCTGGATCAGGTACTCGGAGTAGTTGCCCTGGTACGGGACCGCGCGGCCGTGCCAGATCTCGAGCATCCAACCGACGACGTTGTCGAGGAAGAAGCGATCGTGGGTGATGACCACGACGGTGCCCTTGTATTCCGCGAGCGTGTCCTCGAGCCAGCTCACCGTCTCGACGTCGAGGTGGTTGGTCGGTTCGTCGAGCAGCAGCAGGTCGGGATGCTCGAGCAGCGTGCGGCACAGCGCCACACGACGGCGCTCACCACCCGAACACTCGCTGACCATCTTGTCGCCGGCCGGCAGGTGCAGCTTGGTCATCGCGGTCTCGACGTGGCGGTCGATCTCCCACGCGTCTTTGCTGTCGATCTCGTGCTGCAGGCGTTCGAACTCCTCCATGACCCTGGCCATCGCCTTGTCGTCGAGGTCCTCGCCGAGCTTCATGCTGACCTCCTCGTGCTGCTTCAGGAGGTTGCGGATCGGCTCGACGGCTTTCTCGACGTTGTCGCGCACCGACAGGTCCTCGATGAGCTTCGGCTCCTGCGGCACGTAGCCGACGGTCTTGCCGTCCGCGAGCCGGGCCGTGCCCTCGTACTCCTTGTCCACGCCCGCCATGATGCGCAGCAGCGTGGACTTGCCGGCGCCGTTCTGGCCGATCACGCCGATCTTGGCGTTCTCGAGGAACACGAGGCTGATGTCGTTCAGAACGGGCTTCTTGCCCTGATAGCTCTTGGTGAGCCGTTCCAGCGCGAAAATGGGCTTGTCACTCATCGGGGCAAACACGTTAGAGACCCGCCAAACCGAGTTCCAGCGCGCTATGCTGCCCGCGTGCTCGCGATCCTCCCCTCCCTCGGCTTCCAGGAGATGTTCGTCCTCCTGGTGATCGGCCTGCTGCTCTACGGGCGCAATCTGCCCGAGGCCGGCCGGACGCTGGGGAAGGTCACATCGCAGCTCCGGCGCGGGTTCAACGAGTTCAAGGACCAGATGAACCGCGACGCCGACCTCAGCGAGATGAAGCGGACGCTGCAGTCGACGAAGGACGAGATCAAGCGCACGACCAAGCTGCGGCAGACGATCAAGAACCCCGGCGCCGCCGTGACGTCGGAGCTGCGGGGCCTCACGAACGAGGCGTTGTCATCGTCCCTGCCCGCGGAGAATGGGCCGCCCGAGGCCGAGTCTGGCGACGGGAGCACCAACGGCGAAGCCGGCCGCAACGGGGCGTCCGACGTGAACGGTCACGCCGACAACGGCAGCGAGCCGGCCGACGGCCAGAACGACAGCGCGTCGCCGGGTAGTTCGCCGCCGGGCAGCCAGCCGCGGCGCTGAAGCTCAGTCGTCCTTCGTCGCCTTGATGGCCTGGTCGCCGGCGTCGAAGATGCTCATCCAGTCGCTCTCGGCGCCGCCCTTGCCGGGGTTGGACTCACGTTGCTTCGCCGCAGTGGCGCGCCGCTGCGTCTCCTCGTCGAGCCACTTGCCGTAGTCGTCGTGCATGTCGCCGAGGATGCGCTTGTTCTCGGAGATCAGCCCGACGTAGGGGAAGATCTCGCACGAGTGCGCCTTCTGCACCTTCATGATCTGCTCGAACGGCATGATCACGGGCATGGACACGACGATGATGTCGTCGAAGACGTCGAGCGGCACGAGCATGTGCTGGAACAGCACTTCCTGCGGCAGGCGCTCTTTCGCGGCATCCTCGATCTGGTAGTTGCCGGCCATCAGGAACGGCAGGTTGAACGACTCGGCGACGATCTTCGACAGGTCCCACTCGGTGATGTGACCGCCGTTGATCAGGACCTCGGCGAACGGTTCGCCGTGGCGTTCTTGCGCATAGAGCGCATCCGAGATCGCCTCCCCGGGAACGATCGCGCGTTCCGTCAGGATCTCGGCGAGCCGGACCGATGTCAGCTTCTCGATGCCCTTCACATCGGGATCATCGACGTCCGGCGCGCGCCACTTGAGGGCGCGCGGCGACAACGCCCCGACCTCGGAATCGGCTCAGGAATAGGCCCAGAACGTCAGCAGCGCGTGCACGGTCAACACCACGCCCATGCCGGCCACGATCGCCGTGTTGACGGCCTCGCCGACCTCCGCGCCCGAACGCTTGGGACCGATGGCAAGGTGATAACAGCACAGGGCCGTCGCGAAACCCGACAGCGCCGTCTTGGCCATGACGCGGATCAGGTCAATCGCCGTCACCGCATCGAACCACGCCGCGGCCCAGCTCGTGGCCGAGAACCCGCCGACGAGCCAGCTCGCGAACGCGGCTGCGACGGCCGCCGCGATGACCCCGACGAACGTGACCACGGTCATCGCCAGGGTCATCCCCCAGACCAGCGGCGTCAGCAGGTAGTCGGCCGGTCGCACACCCATCATCGTGAGCGCGGCGATCTGGTTGGTGCGCTTCATCGTGCCGATCCGCGCCGCCGCCCCGGCGACGACCCGCGCGGTGAAGAAGAACCCGGCGAACAGCGGCACGAGCACCGCGGTCGCGACCTTGCCCGTGCCCGTGAGCAACGCCGCCTCGAACGCGCCCTCGACCGGGTTGTTGCGCAGCGCGAAGAACGTCGCGAGGCCGCCGAGCACCGCACCGCTCAGGGCGACGAACAGCGCCGGATCGAGCACGAAGCGCAGCACGGTGCGCGCCGTCTCGCGCAGTTCGACGGGCGGCAGGCGTCGCAGGGCCTCGAGTGCGGTCTCGAGCACGGCCGTGATGCGCAGCAGCGTGCGTTGGATCGAGCGCGACGCCGCACCGCCGTGAGTCGCTGCGGTTGCCGGAACCCCAGCCCGCGTGACCCCATCCCGCGCGGCCCCATCCCGCGCGGCGCCCGGCTCGGGCCCGGACGGTTCGGCGTTCGCTGGTCGATAGCTACCTGCTTCGAGGCGCAGCGTCCTGGTCGGCCCATCGAGCACGATCACGCCGTCGACGAGACCGTCGAACGCGCCGAGGTCGTGGGTCACGATGATCGTCGTGCGATCCGGACTGCCGTCGTGCGCGTCGCGCAACACCTGCGCGATCGCACGCGCCGACTCGGGATCGAGACCGGCCGTCGGCTCGTCGCAGAGCAACAGCCGCGGCGCCGACGCCATCGCGCGCGCGACCGCAACGCGTTTGCGCATGCCGCCGGACAGCATCGCGACCCGCGCCGGTGGATGTTCGATCCCGGCCTGGGCGAGCAGCGCCGGTGCCAGGCGGGTCGAACGGCCGGCGGCGCGCAGCGCGAGTTCGACGTTCTGTCGCGGTGAGAGCTCGTCGAGCAGACCTTCGTCCTGCAGGATCGCCGCCGTCGTGCGACGGAGCGCGTCGGGATACTCGCCGCGCATCGACACCCCGTGCACGTCGAGGTCACCCGCGAGCCGCGGCGGCGGTTCGCGGGCTTCGATCAGCCCGGCGAGCAACCTGAGCAGCGACGACTTGCCGCCGCCGCTCGTGCCGACGAACAGGTAGAACCCGCGTTCCGCGAGGTCGAACGTCGCGCCGGCGAACAGCTCCTGGACGGTGCCGTTGCTCTGGAACTGCGCGATGCCGAAGTCGCGGAGTCGGATCGCGGGAGAACCGATCGTCACGCGGTCCTCTCGCTCACTCCGGCCGCGGCCGGAGGTCCTCGGGGAGCAATCGCAGCGCGACGAGGAGCGGCACGTCCGGCGCATCGAGGGTGCGCGCGTAGACCCCGACCACGCGCGTGTCGGCGAGCACCGCGGCACCGAGATGCTCGCCGATCGGCTGCGGGTTGCCGCGATCGAAGTCCTCGCGCGTGAGCGCGGTGCCGTCCGCCCCGGCCCGCCGCAGGTAGAGCGGCCCGGCCGCGCTGACGGTGCCCGAATCGACGGCAGCCGGGTCGACACCGTCCGGGCGGGCACCGTCGGCCCCGAAGTTCAGCAGTTCGGTCGCCGTGCCGCGCAACTCGGGCGGCGGATCGGTCAGCACGAGCGCCGCGAGATCGGCGCCGCCCGGCTCGACCCACACGCGCCCCGCGTGCACGACGGCACCGCTCTCGAGCATGACCTTGATCTGCTCGTCGACGACCTCCGGATCGCCGCCGAACGCATCGCGTTCGACGTAGGTGCCATCGACGAGGCTGCGCGCGGTCACGACGACGGGCCGACCGCTGCGGTCGAGATAGAGCACGCCCGAACCCTCGACGCGGATCGGGTCGTTGGCGGAGAACGTGTCGAGCTCGGTCGCCGCGTAGACGATGCGCACGAGCGCGATGCCGTCCGGCGTCGCGGTCTCGGCCTCCGGATCACGCGCTAGCGCCGCGGGCGGCACGTCGGCGACATCGAGACTCGGGCGTTCGGCCTGCGCCACGGTGCGATAGTGGTCCTCGACCGGCAGCCCGACGCCACTCTCGCCGTAGTAGCTCAGGTACGGCGACAGCAACGCACTGACGTCGTCGACGCGGAAGCCGGTGAACAACGCGCCCGACAACTGCGGCCGCGCGACCCAGAACACGGTCGCGTCCGTCACCGTCTGGCGGTACCGCCGCAGGACGCGGACCGACGCCGTGACATGCGTGCCCTCGGGCGCGAGGTCGACGGCCCGGACCTCACCGGTCGCGATGCCGCGGAACGTGACCGGCGAGCCGGCGCGCAGGCCGTGGTTCTCCGGCAACAGCACGTGCATCATCAGATCGCCCGGCGCGACGTCGTCGAGCTTCCGACTCGCGGTCGCGGCAGGCGGCCGTTCGCTGCCCGGCACCAGGCTGCCCTCCGCGAGCCGCGAACCCGGCTCGTCCGGGGTGTGGAACGCGAGGTAGGCGTCGCGCACGAGCGTGTCGAGCCCCGTCGCGCCGTCCGTGATCCCGGCGAAGCGCGGCGTGACGATCCAGAACGTGGTGTTGACGCGGGCGTGCGCCGCCGCGGCCGGATCGAGCAACGCCCGCACGACGGCTCGGCTCCCGTGATCGCCGACGCGGACCGATCGCACCGTGCCAGCCCGCACACCGCGAAAGCGCACGTCGGCGCCGGCCCGCAGGCCGCGCGCATCCCGAAACTCGATCTGCACCATGACGCCGGGCCGATCGTCGAGCTGCTGCAGCAGCCGCACGATCCAGATCGCGGCCGCGATCGCGGCCGCGAGGGTCAAGATTCCGACGAGATAGCGCATCCGGTGCATACCGACCTCGCGCAGAAGGTAGCCGAACGGGGCCGCGGACCGTCGCCAACCCGCCCCAATCCTGGGAGCACTAGATATCGATGTTCGTCGCCTCGAGCGCGTGCTTCTCGATGAACTCGCGGCGCGGCTCGACCTCGGGCCCCATGAGGACCGTGAAGATCCGGTCGGCCTCCTGGACGTCGCTGACGGCGACGCGGCGCAGCATGCGGCGCTCGGGATCCATCGTCGACTCGAAGAGCTGCGACGGGTTCATCTCGCCGAGGCCCTTGTAGCGGTAGATCTCGATCGCCGACTCGCAGAGCTTCTGGATCGCCTCATAAGCCTCGATCAGGCTGCCGTGCTCGCTCGGTTCCTTGCTCGATTCGACCTTCCAGACGCGGTCGGTCGCGCCGCTGGCTGCGAGCGCGTCGGGCATGATCCCGAGCTCGATGAGCCGCTTGAGGCGCGGCGCGAGCTCGCGTTCCACGTGCAGCGCGTAGACCTGGACATCGGCAGCCTCGCGCCCGATCGGCGACTCGAGGCCTTCGTAGATCGACAGCGGCGAACCCTTCTCGGCCGCCCAGCGCTCGAGCTCGGCGTTGAGCTGCGCTTCGGTGTCGATGAACTTGCCGGCGGCGTCGTCGCCCTTGATGACGTAGTAGGACGGCAGCTCGCAGTCGGGAATCGTCGCCTGCGCGACGTAGTCGAGGAACGGCACGAACCCCTCGGGCGGCATGCGCTCCTCGACCGCGAGGATGCGGCTCAGGAGGTCGAGCAACGCAGTGAGCTCGGTGCCCGCGATCTGCTTGCCATTCGGATCGACGAGACTCGTCGTGCCGAGACCGAGCTCGGCCTTGATCGCGTCCTTCTCCGTCTCGGTGACCGCGTAGCGCTCGGTCTTGCCCTTGCTGAGACGGTAGAGCGGCGGCTGCGCGACGTAGACGTAGCCGCGCGAGACGAGCTCCGGCATCTTGCGATAGAACAAGGTCAACAGCAGCGTGCGGATGTGCGAGCCGTCGACGTCCGCGTCGGTCATCACGATGATCTTGTGATACCGCAGCTTGGTCTCGTCGAACTCCTCGCCGACGAAGCCCGTGCCGACCGCGCTGACGATCGTCTGGATCTCCTCGTGATCGAGGATGCTGTCGACGGACGCCTTCTCGACGTTGAGGATCTTGCCGCGCAGCGGCAGGATCGCCTGGTGCGGCATGCGGCCCTGCTTGGCCGTGCCGCCCGCGGAGTCACCCTCGACGAGGAAGATCTCGGCGTCCTCGCGCGCCGTCCCCTTCTGGCAGTCGGCGAGCTTGGCGGGCAGACCGCCGCTCTCGAGCGCGGACTTGCGGCGCACGAGGTCGCGGGCCTTGCGGGCCGCCTCGCGCGCGCGCAACGCATCGAGCGCCTTGCTGAAGATCGCGCGCGCCGTCCCCGGCGTCTCCTCGAAGTGCGTGCGCAGTCCTTCGCCGACCACCGACTCGACGATCGACTGCACCTCGCGGTTGCCGAGCTTGATCTTGGTCTGACTCTCGAACTGCGGATCCGGCACCTTGACCGAGATCACCGCGGCGAGACCTTCCTTGAAGTCGTCGCCGCCCGGCACCGGGTCCTTCTCCTTGAGCGCCTTCTCCTGCCGCGCCCAGTTGTTGAGCGCACGCGTCATCGCGGTGCGGAACCCGACGAGGTGCGTGCCGCCCTCGAGCGTGTTGATGTTGTTGACGAACGAGAACACGTTCTCGTGGTAGGCGTCGCTGTACTGCAGTGCGATCTCGACCACGTACTCCTTCTCGGGATCGTCCGTCGAGGGCACCGTCCGGTTGATGTAGACGACGTCCTTGTGCAGCGGCGACTTGCTCTGGTTGAGGTCCTTGACGAATTCCTTGATCCCCTCGGGGAACTGGAACTCCTCGCTCTGATCGCTGCGCTCGTCGAACAGCGTGATGTGGAGCCCGGACGTGCCCATGAGGTAGGCCAGCTCGCGCAGGCGCTTGCGCAGCACCTCGTAGCTGAACTCGGTCACCTCCATCACGGTCGGGTCCGCCTTGAAGCGGATCATCGTGCCCGTGCTCTCGGCCTTGCCGATGACCTTGAGCTCGCTGGCCTTCTCGCCGCGATGGTAGGTCTGGCGGTAGATCTTGCCGTCGCGGTAGACCTCGACCTCGAAGATGTCGGCGAGCGCGTTGACGCAGCTCACGCCGACGCCGTGCAGGCCACCCGAGACCTTGTAGCTGTTCTTGTCGAACTTGCCGCCCGAGTGCAGCTTGGTCAGGATCACCTCGATCGCGGGCACGCCGCTCTCGTGGGTGTCGACCGGGATGCCGCGCCCGTCGTCCTTGACCGACAGCGAGCCGTCCTTGTGGACGCGCACGTCGATCCGGGTCGCATTGCCCGCGAGAGCCTCGTCGACCGAGTTGTCGACGACCTCCCAGACGAGGTGGTGGAGACCTTTGACCGCCGTGTCGCCGATGTACATCGCGGGCCGCTTGCGGACCGCGTCGAGGCCCTCGAGGACCTTGATCGAACTGGCGTCGTAGGTCTTGGCGGGAACGCCTTCGGGTTCTTTCTGCTCAGACATGACCGGTGCCTCCCAGCCGAAACGTGAGCTGGGCGATCGGTTGTTCGGGAATGTGATTGTTCATGGCCTGCCGCAGTTCTTCCTTCCGGAAGCCCGACAGCTCGGCGAACAGGGGAGCGGAGTCGACCTCGACGACGAGCTTGCCGCCGCGGAACGAAACCACCTGACAATGTGGACGGTGGGCCTCGGACAGCACGGCGTCGAGGGCGTCGTGGAACTTGTGACGCTTCCGCCCCTGACCGGCTTCGGCCAGGATCGCGCGCAACAGGTCACCGGCTCTTTCGGGTTCGGCCAAGCTCGGAGATTAGGTTCCACTGATCGGCATCACGACATAGGTGAACGACTCGCCGAGCGTGAACTTCGCCGGCATCGAGTCGTCCGACATGTCGAGCCGGACCTGCTCGAGGTCGCAGACGCGCAGACCCTCGAGGATGTAGTCCGGATTGAAGTTGATGCTGCCACCAGCGCCCTTGACAACCGCTTCGAGCGTGACGTCGGCGCGGCCGCGAGCCGAGCTCTCGGCCGTGAGGAGCAGGCTGTTGTCGTTGACCTCGAAGCGGACCATGCGCATCTCGCTGGCCGCGAGGATCGCCGCGCGCCGCAGCGCGCCCTCGAGCGCGACCCGATCGATCTCGACGGTCGTCTCGGCGGACTTGGGCACGACGCCCTCGTAGTCGGGGAACCGGGTCTCGAGCAGCTGACTCACGAGCTGGATCCGTCCGTTCGTGAACGAGATCTGCTTGTCACCGACCTCGATCACGAGCGGCGTGTCGTCACCCTCGGGCAACGCCTTGGCCAGCGTGTGCAGCGCCCGCAGCGGCACGACGACCTTGAAGTCCTCGGTCGTTTCGATGTTCTCGTAGCTGATCGAGAGCCGGCGGCCATCCGTCGCCACGAGACGCATGCAGGAGCCGCCACAATCGACCAGGACGCCGTTGATCGCGTAGCGGGTCTCTTCCCTCGCGGCGGCGAACACGGTCTCCTGGATCATCCTGAGCATGCTGCCGCAGGCGATCTCGACCTTCTTGCCGGACTTGAGCTCGAACTCCTCCGGATACTGCGTCACGTCCTCGCCGAGCAGCACGAACGAACCACCGTTGCTGTCGATCTTGCAGCGTTGCTCGCTGCTCGCGAGCGTCACCGTGGCGTCACCGATCTCGCGCAGCAGCGCCGACAATTCGCGGCCCGGCAGCAGCGCCGCGCCTTCCTTCTGTACTTTCACCGACTCGATGTGCACGCGGGCGGCCATCTCGAGGTCGGTGGCGAAGAGCGTGATGCCGCCGCCGGACTCCGCGTCCGTGCGCAGCATCATGTTCTGCAGGATCGGTTTGGTCGTCTTCGCCGGGATCACGGACGAGACGACGTTCACTCCTTCGAGCAGAACGGATCGGTCACAGAGGATCTTCATCAAGGCGCCTGAATGCTCGTCAGCTGGGTTTGCTGGTCGGCTGTGGATGCGGGTCGCTGTGGTGCTGGCCAGGAGGATGCAGGACAGGAGGGTGCAGGTCGTGTGGCCGAAGATCGGTCTGGCTCCGGTCGGGGTCAGGAGCTGCTAGTGATAGAAGAAAAATCCTCGTCTCTCACTCGTAGTCCGTGCCGTCACGACTGTGCAGAACGTACTCGGAGAGGGTCGTTCTAGCGACGCAGAAAGCCGGGTTCTGAGCCGTTCGGACGGCGTTTCGCGGGGCTGTTCGTGAGCCGTTCCCGGACGGGAAAACTCGCGGGGAAAGGCTCGCGTGGGGTCGCCGGTTCAGGGGGATTCGGGGAGTCGCAACGAGCCCTCGTCGGCGGTCGTCGAAACTGCTCCAGAGGTCCTCGGAGTACCTCCAGCGTTGGCCCAAAGCATGCCAACAGGTTTCATGACTTGATGCGCTACCGCCGATTCGGGGCCGCTGGCAGCGCAGGACCAACGCGTCAAAAGATCGGGTTCGCGCAATGGTCGGCGGACCGGAGGTCGGGGTCGTAGCGGCCGTCCGGCTCGCGCGTACGAAGGGGTACGGCTGACGCACGTAGGTCGCGGCCCAGCCCGCTGTGGCCCAGCCTGCTGTGGACCAGCCAACTGTGGCCCAGCCTGCTGCGGCTCAGCCTGCTGCGGCTCAGCCTGCTGCGGCTCAGCCTGCTGCGGCTTTCGGCCTGCGACTCCGCTAGCGGAACGTGCGGGTCAGCAGGCGGTTGCTCAACGACTCGATCAGGTCCTTGAACGTGCGGTCGCGCTGCAGCCGCTCGCGGATCTTGTTGACCGCGTAGAGCACCGTGGTGTGGTCGCGGCCGCCGAAGATGCGGCCGACGTCCTCGAGGGAGTTCTCCGTGTGCTCACGGATCAGATACATCGCCACCTGGCGCGGCAGGCTGACCATCTGGGTGCGGCTCTTGCCGGTGAGGTCGCGCGCCGAGATCGCGAACTCGCCCGTGATCAGGCTCATGATGTCGTCCGCGGACACCTGGCCGCTGCGCACCGGCAGCCCGCGCATGCAGGTCTCGGCGAGGCTCAGCGTGATCGCCTGACCCGTGATCGCCGCGATGCCGACGACCTTGATCACGGCGCCCTCGAGCTCACGGATGTTCGTGGCGACGCGCTCGGCGAGGAACGTGGCGACCTCGTCCGGCAGCTCGGTGCCGCGACCGGCCGCCTTGCGCAGCACGATCGCCTTGCGGGTCTCGAAGTCCGGCGCCTCGACCTCGGCCACGAGGCCCCACTTGAAGCGCGAGACGAGCCGTTCTTCGATCGTCGGGATCTCGACCGGCGGACGGTCGGACGACAGCACGATCTGCTTCTGATCGTCGTAGAGGGCGTTGAACGTGTGAAAGAACTCGTCCTGCGTCTTGTCCTTGTGCGCGAGGAACTGCACGTCGTCGATGACGAGCACGTCGGCGGAGCGGTAATGCTGGCGGAACGCTTCGACGCGCTTCTGCTGGATCGCTTCGATGAACGCGTTCGTGAAGTCCTCGCAGCTCATGTAGATGACGCGAGCGTTCGTCGAGCGCTTGACGATCGTGTGGCAGATGGCCTGCAGCAGATGGGACTTGCCGAGGCCGACGTTGCCGTGCACGAACAGCGGGTTGTAGGCGAAGCCAGGGTTCTCGGCGATCGCGATCGCCGAGGCGTGGGCGAGCCGGTTGCAAGCGCCGACGACGAACTTGTCGAACGAGTAGTTGGGGTTGAGGCGGGGCGCGTCGGCCGACCGGACCGCGGGCCGCCGGCCATCGCCGCCCGAACGCATACCGCCCCCACTCCGATCACCGCCTGGCCGATCGCCGACTGCGCGACCACCAGCCGGCCGATGCGTCGGGGTCCCCGCCGCTGCTCCGAGGTCGCCGTTCCGGCCCCCACCGCGATTCGGAGTTCCGGCAGCCGGATCGGCAGCCGGCGGGTGGGCGCCACCCGGGTTCTGGCCCCCTTCGAACTGGCCCCCTTCGAACTGGCTCCCGTCGAATTGGCGCCGCAGCGGATCCATGACGGTCTCGACGCCGTGCGCGACCGAACTCACCGACGACCGCGTGCCGGCATCGAGGTTCGCGAATCGCAGGCTGTCCCAGCCGTCCTCCTCGCGGTAGCTCAGCAACACGCGGCGTTCCGCGACGGCAGTGCCATCGCCATCGGTCACCCGATCACTCGCGGCGGCCCGCAGGACCGTCATCACGGCTGACTGGAGCTCGCCGAGGAAGTTCTTCTGCAGCCAGTCGCGGACGAACTGGCTCGTGACCGAGAACTCGATCTCGGCTTCGGTCATGCGGACGACGTCGAGGGAACGGAACCAGGTCTCGAGTTGCTCGCGGCGCACGCGGTCGGCGAGTTCGTGCAGCAGCTGGCCGAGGTGCCGCCGTTCGGCCCTTTCGGTCGCGCCCCCCTGCGGAGCCACCCCTCCTGCGGTGGCGGTCGGGTTGGCGTTGGGGCGGCTCGGATCGGGCTGCAGAGCTTCGGCCATATCGTGGGGACTCCTCGGGTGGTCCGCTGGGCGAACCTCAAGTTGACCAGTTCTTGATGAGACGTTTGCGAAACCGGACTACGCTGGCTGTTGACTGGCCCGATGGACCGCCCGGCCCAATGGACCGCGACCAGCGCTGTGACCGTGACCTGTCGGTCTTGAACTGCCAGTCCCCGGATCACCACATTTCGCTTTCGGCAGCGGCCGTTGCTCGTCGAAACGAGGCGACGCTCTCTGTGCCAACCAACCGGACTCGACCCCCGCAAAGCGGAACCGCGCGCCGCACCCGCTGCAGGCGAAGCCCGAACGAGCATGCACTTCGTACGGACCTCTCCCCATTCTGTGGAGTAGGTTCGTCGCGAAGCGACTGGGCGAGCGGCCTGACCTGGGTGAGCTGACCTTGGGCTGGTCTGGACCGGTCGAAAACGAATTGTGGCGATCTAGGGACTGACTGCTGACTCGGACTGACGCTTTCCCCCGGCAGACTCAGCAGCGTGGAGTCACGCGGACATGCACCGTCGCGTCGTGAGGCAACTGTTGAGAAGAACGAGAGAGACGCGTCGAGTCCGTTCGAACCATTGTCAACTCTTGCACTAACAGGTGCGCGCGTCGACGTCGGCTCCTCGACTGACGGGCCCTGTCTTACCTCGAACGCGATGCGGTGCAAGCAGAGTCGATCAACTTTGGAGCGCGCCGCGCCCGCTCGGTGTGCATTCCGTGTGCGTTGTGTGAACGCTCGTCCACGAGGAGCAAGGACTTGGGCACAACCCGTAGGTCGTGCACGAGGCCGGCGTGGGGTGTTAGTTTTTTTGGCTGCGACGCTGCACCACTGCACCGACGCGCTCGCCGCACGCGCGTGTCGTCGCTGGGTCGTCGCGGTACCCGAAGCTGAACCGGATGCAGGCCCGCGCGATGTCGTCGTCGAGACCGATCGCGCGCAATACGCGCGGCGGCGTCGGCGAACCGGCCGAGCAGGCGCTGCCGTGCGACGCCTGCACTCCGGCGAGGTCGAGCATTGGCAGCAAGTTGCGGCCATCGTGTCCCGGCAGCGCGAGCATCACCGTGTTGGGCACGCTCGTTGGCAGCGGCGTCAGGATCGTGAAGCGCGCGCCGCTCGCCTCCAGCCCCGCGAGGAACGCGGCGCGATTGCGCGCCATCGTGGTGTGTCGTTCGGCTTGCTCACGGACGGCGCGCGTAATTGCCAACGCGTTGGCGCTCGCGAGTGCCGGGCTCTGGGTGCCGGCTCGCAACGCGCCTTCCTGACTGCCACCGCGCAACAGTGGCGTCAGCGGTCCGGCAGAGCGTCGCACGACGAGCACGCCATGGCCGCGGAGTCCACCGCACTTGTGCGGCGACAGCACGAACGCATCGGCCCGCGCGACGACGTCGTCGAGCGGCACGCGCCCCAGGGACTGCGCGCAGTCCACGACGAGCGGAACACCGAGCCGTTGCGCCAGATCGCCGGCCGCCTGAATCGGTTGCAGGGTCCCTAGCTCGCTCTGCGCGTGCACGAGCGCGAGCAAACCGACGGGCGATGCAGGTGACTCGATGGCAGCCGTGCCGGTCCGGTCCACGGCCCATTCGACCGTGCCCCGTTCCGTGCCGGGCGCGAGCACCGCCGGGTGCTCGTGTGGCCCGAGCAGCACGGGCAGCGCGCGATCGCCGAGCCCGCGGACCGCCAGATTGGCGGCTTCGGTGCCGCCGCTCGTGAACACGACCTCGTCCGGGTGCACCGCGAGCGCCGTCGCGATCTCGGCGCGGGCTGCTTCGAGCACCGCGCGCGCCCGTCGCCCGCTGCCGTGGACGCTCGCCGGGTTGCCCGGCGCGTCCCGTTCGACCGTTGCGAAACGCTCCAGAACGTCCGGTTCGACCGGCGCACCGGCGTTGTAGTCGCAGAAGATCGGCCGCGGCTCGGTCACTGCCCGAGGACGCGTTCGTAGAGCGCGACGTACTGGTCGATCGCCTTCTCGGAAGCGAACAGCTCGACGGCGCGCGCGCGACTCTGCTGCGAGTGTTCGCGATGCAGCTCGGGGTCGGTGAGCAGCCGGATCGCGGCCTCGGCGAGCGCCTGTGGATCCTGCGGTGGCGTCAGTGCGCCCGTCGAGCCGAGGACTTCCGCGACGCCACCGACCCGCGTGCTCACGCACGGCACCCCGCATGCCATCGCCTCGAGCATCGACAGCCCGAAGCTCTCGGTGTCCGACGCGGACAAGAACAGGTCGGCGCGCGGCAGCATCTGTTCGAGGCGATCGACGACGCCGAAATGCTCGACCTTGTTGCGGCACCCGAGGTCGGTCGCCACGGCCAGCGCGTGCTCGCGGTCCGGGCCGTCGCCGAGGAGCCAGAGCCGAGCCGGCACCTTGGCCTGGATCTGCGCGAACGCGCGCACGATGTCGGCGACACGTTTCACCGGGCGGAAGTTCGACACGTGGACGAGAATGCGCTCCTCGTCATTGCGGTCGTAGTAGCGCTCGGCGCCGTCGGGACGCCAGGTGTTGGTGTCGATGAAGTTGGGGATGACCTCGACCGGCTTCTTCATGCCGAACACGAGCTGGGTCTCTTCGGCCAGGTAGCGGCTCACGGCCGTGAGCGCGCTGCTCTGCTCGAGCGCGAATAGCGTCGGCCGCAGATAGGCCCGGTCACTGCCGACGACCGTGATGTCCGTGCCGTGCAGGGTCGTGACGAACTCGAGACTGCGGTTGCCGCCGCACATGCTGCGTGCGAGGAACGCGCTGACCGCGTGTGGGATCGCGTAGTGCACGTGGAAGATGTCGACCTGAGCCTCTTCGCGGACCTCGAGCATCCGCGTCGCGAGCGCGAGGTCGTACGGCGGGAAGCGAAACAGCGGGTACGGCGTCACGCTGACCTCGTGGAATCGCAACCCCGGGATGCCGCGACGCATCCGGCCCGGCCGGTCGTAGCTCAGCAGGTGCACGTCGTGGCCTCGAACGGCCAGTTCGTTGGCGACTTCGGTCGCGATCACGCCGGAGCCGCCGACGGTCGGGTAGCAGACGATACCGATGCGCATGGTGCGGGATCTTACGGACGACAACACCCGAAGTTCGGCCGCTGGCGGGTGTTTTCGCGGGTGGGACAACTCGAGGCGTCGACCAGCGCAGGGATCGAACGCGCCGGCGGTCGGATGGGGCTGGGGATCTCGCCGCGCGCGCGGGCACGGCCGTGTGCTTCACGGCGGCGAAGCGCTGACCGTTCTCAGCCGTCGGTCGGGACCGCGGTCGGCAGCTCGACCGCGATGAGGCACTGGCTGTGGCCGTCGGACTGGATGCGGCAGTTGCCGCCGAGTTCGGCGACGAACTCCTGCAACGTCGTGGCGCGGTCGCTCAGGTGCGGTTCGCCGCGCAACGGGAACGCGATCTCCAGCACCGTGTGGGTGTTGTCCGAGCGCGTCTCGACCGCGATCTCGTCACCCGCGACGAGGCCGCTCACCGCGAGCATGAGCGCGCGCTGCGCGGCATGCGCGAGGTCTCGGCCACTGCAGCCGGTCTGGGGCAGATCCGGCGCGAGGCTCTGGCGCAAGACGACCGGAATGTCGAGCTCCGCGATCGCGGCCTGCAGCGTCGAGTCGACGACCCGGCTGAGGTCGGAACGATCGTCGCCGCCGGCGTGCTGCACGGCGGACTGGACGAGGTCCTGGAGCAGTTCGGCCTCGCGTTCGAGCGCGTCGCACGCGTCGAGGTCGATCGCCGTCTCCGTGCTCGGAGCCGTCGGGTCGACATCGTCGGCCAGGTCGCCGCGGTCCTGCAGCCGGTAGGCATACTCGTCGATCCGCCCGAGACACTGGCCGAGCAGTTCGGTGATCCGATCGAGTTCGGGGTCGTGGGACGGCATTCCGCCCCTGCTATCGGCCGCAGGCGCGGCCGCGCTGGAGTCGCGCCCCGAACGGCCTTCAGGCGTCGGCTTCGCGCTCGATCTCGGTCGCCCGTTCGGGGGATTCTGCCGGGGTATCGGCTGCGGTATCGGCCGCCGGCATCGCGGTTTCGGAGCCGGCCGACTTTGGGGTGGCTGCCGCCGGGATCGTTTCCGCCTCCGCGATGTCGTCGACGTCCGGTTCGGTGCCCGGCACGTCGACGATCGGACCCGGTCGCGCCACGAAGCCCGCGAGTTCGATGTTCTCGTCGGCCCCGGGCGCGCCCTCGTCATCCTCATCCTCGTCCACGTCGTTCTCGTCGGGAGACGTCGCGGGCAACGGCGGCGCGAGGCCCATCAGGCGCAGGAACTCATCGGCGAACTCGGCGTAGTCGAGCGCGCCGTTGCTCTCCGGCGCGTGCTCGAAGATCGTGCGGCCGAAGCTCGGCGCCTCGGCGAGCTTCACGTTGTTGCGGATGCGTGTCGTCGCGAGCAGCGGCCCGAAGTGTTCGCCGATCTCGCGCAGGACTTCGGCGCTGAGGTTGGTGCGGCCATCGACCATGCACGGCAACACGCACGCGATGTCGAGCTGTTGGTTGAGGCGCTTCTGCACGAGCTGAATCACCTCGAGCAGCTTGGCCATGCCCTGCAGCGACAGGAACTCGGCCTGCATCGGAATGACGACGCGGTCCGCGGCGACGAGCACGTTCGCGCTCAGCACGCCGAGCGATGGCGGGCAGTCGAACAGCACGAAGTCGAACTCACTGCCGCCGTCCTGTTCTTCCCAGGCCTCGAGCGCTTCGCGCAGAATCGTCTCACGGCCGATGCGGTTGGCGAGCACCTGCTCGACGCCGGCCAACGACGAGTCGCTCGGCACCACGAACAGGCCGGGGGTCGCGGTCTCGAGCACCAGATCCCTGATCTTCGCGTCCTCGAGCAACAGCGTCGTCATCGTGTTGCCCTCGAGGTCGGGCCGCTTGTCGACGTGGACCGTCAGGTTGGCCTGAGGGTCGAGATCGAGCAGCAGGACCTTGTGGCCCTTGTGCGCGAGCGCCGCGCCGAGACTGACCGTGGTCGTGGTCTTGCCGACACCGCCCTTCTGGTTGATGACCGCGATACGTTTCATGTGCAAGCCTCCCGCCCCGATCGTCCGGCCTCGCCGGAGTCTGCGCGAGCCCTAATTGCAGAACGGCGCGGCGAGATCGGCCGGCAGAACGAACCGCGTACCGTACGGCCGGCTCAGGGCGAGAGCAGGCTGCTGATATCGCCGCGCAGCGCGAGCGGCCCGTCGTGGCAGAACGGCTCGGCGGCGCGGACGCCGATGCGCGTGCCGTGGAAGCGGTCGCGGATCTCGGTCCGCTCGAGCAGATCGACGCCCTGCAGGAGGTGCGAGCGATCGGGTGGCGCGATCTGGGAGCCGTAGCAGCGGACGACGGCGGCCTTCTGGTCGGCCACCGCGCTGATGTCGATCGCGATCGTCGGTTCGACCGGGCGGTTGAGGGGGTAGCGCAGCAGGGTCGTCGGTCGGAAGGCCTCACCGTGCTCGGGGCGGTGCTTCTTGAGGCCGGCGAGGAAGAACGCCCGCGCCGTGGCGTCCGCGGCCGCGACGTGGTCCGGGTGCGGGTCGATGGCCAGCGGCGCGAACAGCAGCCGCGGCCGGGCGGCGCGGATCACGCCGACGAGCAGGTCGGTGATCCCGTCGTCGGCGTGCAGATTGGCGTCGGGCAGGCCGAGGTTGAGGCGCTGACGCAGCCCGAGGGCCGTCGCTGCCGCCGCAGCCTCGGCGTCGCGCTGCTCGACACTGCCGGCCGAGCCCATCTCGCCGCGCGTGCAGTCGACGATCGACACGGCGTGGCCGGCCTGACCGAGCAGCAGCAACGTGCCGGCGGCCGCGATCTCGACGTCATCGGGGTGCGGCCCGATCGCGAGCACGTCGCATGGCTGCAGCGTCGCGAGGTCGATCATCACGTCGTGGTCTCGTCCTGGAGTCTTCGTCGCCGGGTGTCGGTCATCAGAGCTCGAGCACGCCGTGCTCGATGCGGAACGGGTCGGCAGCGGCGATGAGCTCTTCGATGAGCCCGCGGCCGTGCATCACCAGGTACGGCAACGGGCCGAGCACGCGCTCCTGCATGCGGCCGCGCGGGCGCAGCTGACTGCAGAGCTTGCGGATCTGCCGCATGCCCGTGCCCTGCTTGTTCTGCTGTGCGTTTTTGATCTTGCTGTCGAGTCGTTCGAGCTCGTCGATCATCTTGCCGCGGGCCCGCGCAAGCGCGCCGAGCATCGAGCTGTCGAGGCGTTCGAGCCGCTTGCCGATGTCGTCGAGGTCGGTGCCGAGTCGCGAACGCAGGTCGGCGATCCGATCGCCGATGTCGTCGGGCTCGTCCTGTTGGAGTGACTCCGCGAGGTTCTCCGGGCCCTGCTCGAGGTCGGTGATGTCGAGCGAGAAGCGGTGCAGCAGCTTCTGCAGCGACGGTTCGACGAGCGTCAACGACGAACGCGGCACGAACACCGGGCGCGGCACGCCGAGCAGCCGGTAGAGCGGCGCGACCGCCGCGAGGTAGCTGAACTCGCCGGGCCCGACGACGAACGCGATCGTCGGCAGCACCGCGTCCTGCCACAGCGGTCGCAGCAGCACGCCGGGGCTCAGGTCCTGCGCGCGGCCCGCGGCTTCGCCGTCGGCGAGCGGCTCGCGTTCGCCGCCCGTGAGCTCGAACATCATCGTCGCCGTCGGATCGAGCGTCACATCGAAGCCGAGGTCGCCGAGGTCCTCGCACGCGTGCTTGACGCGTTCGCGCACCTCGTGGGCCCGGCTCCACCAGCGCGGCAACGGCTCGAACGCGACCTCGGGCAGATCGCGCGGTTCGATGACGATGAGGCCGTCCTCGCCGAACGCCGCGAACATCAGCCGCGCCTGCAGGTCGCCGAACGTCTCGTTGGGGTGTCGCGGCGCGAACGTCTGCAGCGCCCATTCGCGGAACTCGGTGTCGGGCAGCAGCGAGTCGATCTCGGCGAGGATCTTCTCGACGTCGCGGCCAACGGCGATGTTGCGCAGCGACTCGCTGCGGTGGTCGCGATCGATGCGGTAGCGCTGCACGTCCTGCGACTTGTTCACGAGGAACAGTCGGTTGGCCTCGTCGAAGTCGTGGTCGTCGCTGTGGTTCCAGAACAGCGGCACGGCGCGGCGGCCGTCGCCCGCAGCGTTGATCTCGCGGCAGAGCCGGATCGCCGTCGCGGCCTTGTGCAGCGTATAGAGCGGACCGCCGCAGAGCCCGGGCTGCTGGCCCGTGACGACGACGTGCACCTTGGGATCGCGCAGCGCCTCGGCGTTCTGTTTGACCGCGTCGGGGGCTCCGTGCTTCTCCGCGTAGGCCAGCAACGCGTCGACGAGGTCGTCGCGGCGCAGCAGCCGTTCGGCACCGGTCGGCGCGGCGCGCATGAGCTCGTCGACCGAGCGCGCCCGGCTGCCGAGGAACTGGACGAGGTCGCGGTCGTCCTCGAGGAAGCGCTGCTGGACCTGCGACGGCCCGAGCTTGCGGAACGAGATGTGACGCAGCGTCCCGCTCATCGGCTGCCCCCGGGGCTCGCCGTCGCGACCGCGCGACAATCGGCCGCGAACGTCCTGGCCGCGTGCTCGATCTGCGCGAGCCAGTCCGGCGCGTTCGGCTCGAAGCACTGCATCACGCCGCGGCTCTGGTTGACGAGCGCGCCGAGCCCGCGGTCGTCGAACGCCGCGGCGAGGTCCTCGACCTTGCCCCCCTGCGCGCCGACCCCCGGGAGGAGCAGCCAGGCGTTGGGCAGCAGCTGGCGCAGGCGGGCGAGCTCGGCGGGCCACGTGGCGCCGACGACCGCGCCGACCGGCGAGTAGCCCTCGGCCTGCGGCAGATCCTGGCCCCAGCGGTGCACCGCCTCGGCCACGTGATCGCAGAGCGCGCGGCCGTCGATCACGAGGTCCTGCAGGTCCTTGGCGCCCGGGTTGCTCGTGCGGACGAGCACGAACACCCCCTTGCCCGCTTGCGCTCCGCAGAACTGCAAGAAGGGCTCAACCGAGTCGCCGCCGAGATACGGGTGCAGCGTCACGGCATCCGCGTGCTCGAAGTGCCCTTTCGCATACGCCGCCGCGGTGCTGCCGATGTCCCCGCGCTTGATGTCGCCGAGCACCAGCAGGCCGTGCTCGTGCGCGAGCCGGCACGTTTCCTCGTAGGCGCGGTAGCCAGCGGCACCGTGGGCCTCGAAGAACGCGATGTTGGGCTTCACGCACGGCACGTGCTCTGCCAGCACCGGCAGGGTCTTTCGGTAGAACTCCACGATGCGTTCCGCGGGTTCTCGATCGGCCGCGACCGCGGCGGGGAACGCCGGCAGCCGCGGGTCGAGACCGACGACGACGGGCGCTGTGCCCGCCAGCACACGGCGCGCGATTTCGGCTGCAAAACTCGTCATCGAGGCTCACAGAGTAGCCGCGATTCTTCATGGCGCGAGCGAGCCTCGTCTGTTTCTCTTGCGGGCCCCTCAGTCGGAGCGGAGACAGAACTCATGGCAGTGATTTTCGCGCCCAAGGAGACGGTCGAAGGTGAGACGCGCGTGAGCGCGGTGCCGGAGACCGTCAAGGGCATGGTCAAGCTCGGCCTCACGGTCGAGGTCGAGCGCGGCGCCGGTCAGGCGGCGGGCTTTCCCGATGCGGATTACGAAGAGGCGGGCGCCAAGCTCGTCGGTTCGGACGCGCGTGCGAGCGCGGATCTCGTGCTCGGCATCCAGCCGCCGTCGCCCGAGCAGTGCAAGGAGCAGAAGGCCGGGTCGATCCTGATCTGCACGCTGCTGCCGCTCGTCGCGCTCGACACCGTCAAGGCGCTGCGCGACGCGAAGGTCACGGCGATGGGCCTCGAGTTCATGCCGCGCATCACGCGCGCGCAGAAAATGGACATCCTGAGCTCACAGGCGAGCTGCGGCGGCTACCAGGCCGTGCTGCTCGCGGCGACGCACCTCAACAAGATGTTCCCGCTCATGATGACCGCGGCCGGCACGCTGACGCCGGCCAGGGTGCTCGTGCTCGGCGCGGGTGTCGCGGGGCTGCAGGCGATCTCGATCGCGCGCAAGCTCGGCGCCGTCGTCGAGGCCAACGACATCCGCCCCGCGGTGAAGGAGCAGGTCGAGTCGCTCGGCGCCAAGTTCGTCGACACGGGCGCGCCGCCGGACGCGGAGAACACCGGCGGCTACGCGAAGGAGACGACGGCGGAGTTCTTGAAGAAGCAGCGCGAGATCCTGACGGACCACATCGGCCAGGCCGACGTGCTGATCACGACGGCGCTCGTGCCGGGCAAGAAGGCGCCCGTGCTCGTCACCGCGGAGATGCGCAAGGCGATGCGACCGGGCTCGGTCATCGTCGACATGGCGGCGGCCGCCGGCGGCAACGTCGAAGGCACCGTGGCCGGCGAACGCAAGGACGTCGACGGCGTGCTGATCATCGGCGACACCAACCTGCCCGCGCAGGTCGCGGCCGATGCGTCGCGCACCTACGCGCGCAACGTCGTCGCGTTCCTCGGCGAGTTCGTCGAGGAGGGCAAGACCAACGTCGACCTCGAGGGCGAGATCCTCGGCGCGATCACGATCGTGCACGACGGCACGGTACGACACGAACCCACGGCCCAGGCGCTGTCCTCGGCGGGCAACTGATTGAGCACGCGATGGAACAGTACTTTCTGATCATCTTCATCTTCGCGATCGCGGCGCTGCTCGGCTTCGAGCTGATCACCAAGGTGCCGCCGACGCTGCACACCCCGCTGATGTCGGGGTCCAACGCGATCTCGGGCATCACCATCGTCGGCGCGATCATGGCGTCGACGGGCGAGGGCTTTCTCGCGCAGTCGATCGCGTTCCTCGCGATCACGCTCGCGATGATCAACGTCATCGGCGGCTACATGGTGACCGACCGCATGTTGGGCTCGTTCAAGAAGAAGGGGAAGAAGTAAGTGACCTACCTCTACCTGCTCGCGACGCTCTTCTTCGTCTTCGGCATCAAGCGGCTGACGAGCGTCAAGACGTGCGCGTCCGGCAATCGGCTGTCCGAGATCGGCATGGCGATCGCGATCGTCACGACGCTGATCATCTTCCGGGACGAGATCAACTGGGTCACGCTGATCGCCGGCGTGATCGTTGGCGGCGGCATCGGCACCTTCCTCGCCAAGCGCACGCCGACCACGGAGATGCCCGAGCTCGTCGCGGGGCTGAACGGCTTCGGCGGCATCGCGTCCGCGCTGGTCGCGATGGCCGAGGTCCTCAAGGGCGTCGCCGCGAACGCGGATCTGCCAGATGGCAGCGCGCCGCAGACGATCGCCGACGGCGGTCCCGTCGGCGCGATCGCGACCTTGGCCGCGATCCTCATCGGCATGGTCACCCTCACCGGCAGTTTCGTCGCCTACGGCAAGCTGTCCGGCAAGAAGCTCTCCCACCCGTTGAGTGACAGCGCGCGGCACATGCTGCACCTGGCTCTCGGCCTGGCCGGCATCGCGCTCGGCGCCTGGATGTGCTTCGCCGAGGGCGGCACC
This sequence comes from Planctomycetota bacterium, assembly GCA_965228735.1. Lineage (GTDB taxonomy): Bacteria > Planctomycetota > UBA1135 > UBA1135 > UBA2386 > JAGQRA01. Next base: position 4,557,438 of record OZ245838.1, on the reverse strand, counting down.
ACGATCGTCGCGATGCTGCTGCTGGCGGTCGTCGCTGCCGTGTTGGGCGTGTTCCTCGTCATGCCGATCGGCGGTGCGGACATGCCAGTCGTCGTGTCGCTGCTCAACAGCTACTCGGGCGTGGCCGCGGCGTTCGCCGGCTTCGTCATCAACAACCCGTTGCTGGTCGTCGTCGGCTCGCTGGTCGGCGCGTCGGGCCTCATCCTGACGCAGATCATGTGCAAGGCGATGAACCGGTCGCTCGGCAACGTCCTGCTCGGCGGTATGGGCGAGGATTCGGTGTCCGAGGACGCGCGCGACTACACCTCGATCAAGCAGTCCGGTCCCGAGGAGATCGCGATGCTGCTCGACGGTGCGACGTCCTGCATCTTCGTGCCGGGCTACGGCCTCGCGGTCGCGCAGGCGCAACACGTCGTGCGCGAACTCGGCGACCTGCTGCAGGCGCGCGGCTGCGAGGTGCGCTACGCGATCCATCCGGTCGCCGGCCGCATGCCGGGCCACATGAACGTGCTGCTCGCCGAGTCCGACGTGCCCTACGACCAGCTGTGGGAGATGGAGCGCATCAACGGCGACTTCAAGAACACCGACGTCGTGATCGTCGTTGGCGCCAACGACGTCGTGAACCCGGCGGCGCGCGAACCCAGCGGCCCGATCGCCGGCATGCCGATCCTCGACGTGGACCACGCGCGCACGGTCGTGGTCATCAAGCGCTCGCTGAGCCCGGGCTATGCGGGCATCAAGAACCCGCTGTTCGAACTCGACAACACGCTCATGGTGTTCATGGACGCGAAGGGCGCGCTCGAGGAGATGGTGAAAGAGGTCAAGGACCTCTGATCCGCGGCCGTTCGGTTCGGAATCTCTGAGTTCCGGGTTCGGGAACCCGCGGCGTACGGAACCTGGTTCATGCTGCCGGCCGCCGGAACGTTGCCCGCGAGGTAGCACACTCGCGGCCGGCAGCATGAACCAGGTTCCGTACGCCGCGGGCTACTGCCCCGGCGGCGCGTTCATGAGCCAGTGCACGAGGATTGCGCCGGCGTAGCCCGCGGCGATCGCGGGGATGTACTTGAGGTGCCGGCCGAACGTGTAGTAGCCGTGCGCGGTGCCCATGAGCGCGACGCCCGCGGCCGAACCGACGGACAGCAGGGAGCCGCCGACGCCCGCGGTGAGCGTGACGAGCAGCCACTGGAAGTCGGCGACCGGGGTGTGGAGGCCAGAGCCGGCGACGCCGGCGACGACCGGGTTAGCCGGATCCATGGACGGATCCATGCCGAGGACGGCGAACATGACGGGGACGTTGTCGATGATCGCGGAGAGGATGCCGATCGCGATGTTGGCTGTCGTCGCGCCGACATTGGCTGGATCGAAGAGCCACTCGCTGGCCTTCTGCAGATACATGAGATCCGCGAGGCCGCCGACGCACGTGATGACGCCGAAGAAGAAGAGCAAGGTGTCCCACTCGACCTCGGCCACGTTCTCGATGATGTCGTGCGGTTCGCGGTCGCCCTTCCTCTTGTGCCGGCGCGTCCGGAAGAACGCGTAGAACATCAGGTAGCCGAGCCCGGTCATCATGCCGAGGAACGGCGGCAGGTGCAGGTACGCGTGGAACGTGACCGCGGTCACGATCGTGCAGAGGAACAGCGCGGTCACGGTGAACCAGCCCTGCTTGAGCTCGACCTTCTTGTCGATCGGCTCGGGCTGCCCCTTGTCGATCATGAAGTGCATGATCACGGCCGGGATCAGCCAGTTGACGAGCGACGGAACGACGAGCGTGAAGAACTGCGCCGTATGGACCTTGCCCTTGGCCCAAACCATGAGCGTCGTGATGTCGCCGAATGGTGAGAACGCGCCGCCCGCGTTGGCCGCGACGACGACGTTGACGCACGCTGCGGCGATGAACTTGGTGTTGCCCTTGCCGACGGCGACGACGACGGTGCCCATGAGCAGCGCCGTCGTGAGGTTGTCAGCGATCGGGGAGATCACGAAGGACAGTGCACCCGTGACCCAGAACACGGCCCGCAGGCTGAAGCCGCGCGACACGAGCCAGCCGTTGATCCACAAGAACACGTTGTGCCGAGCGATCGCCGAGATGTAGGTCATCGCGACGAGCAGGAAGAGAAACAGCGAGCCGTACTCACCGGTGTGGTGCAGCAGCCGGGTCTCGAGGTGGGTCGATGGCAGCGTGTCCGCGTCCGGGTGGCCCGCGTACGCGAACGCGACGAGGATCCAGATCACGCCCGCCGCGAACACGACGGGCTTGCTCTTGCGCAGGTGCAGCCGCTCCTCGAAGACGACGAGCAGGTAGGCGAGCGCGAAGACGGCGAGGGCGACGAACCCGGGCGTGGACCCGGTCAGGTCGAAGCGTGGGAGATCCGCGAGCATGTCCGAGGGGTCGGGGGAGAGGGGCGCGACAGCAGAATCGCGAGGCCGACCCGACGCAAGGAAAGCCGCGGATCAGTCGCCGTTTTGCGGCGTCACATCACTGCCGTCGCCGCTGCCGCCCTCGGGCGCGTCCTCGGCGCCGCTCCGGGAACCTGTCGCAACGCTGTCGCGGAGCATGCTCTTGCCGAGCGGACTGCCGGTTTCCGGCGGCTTGGGCGGAGTCTCTTCGGCCTCGGCGCTCTCGCCGGTCGTGCCGGGGGCGGCGCGCTCGGCGGCCGCAGGCGGGGCGGCGGGTTGATCCGCCGCTTTCGTCGCCTGGCCGCCCTGTCCGTCGCCAGCGGGATCATCCGCCGGAGCGTCGGCGAGCGCGTCGAGGTTCGCGAGCGCGTCGAGCGCGGCGTCCGCGAAGCGGGCCGACGCTTCCCCGGTCAGCCACCGGACCTGCGGCAGATTGAGGCTCGATCCGAGGTCCGCGTCCTCGGCGTCCGGGTAGAGCACGGGCTCCTCGGGCACGCCGAACGGCAACGGCGGCAGGTCGCCGTCGGTCGGGCTCGCGTGCACGTCGTCGAGCAGCTGGTGAAGGTCGACGCCGCGCAGCATCAGCAGCTCGTACGGCTTGTCGTCGAGGCGCCGGGCGAACAGTTCGTGGAGCGCGAGCACGTGGCGGCACGGTTCTTCCGGGAGGTCGCACGAGCAGCCGTAGGTCACGCTGCGCGAGTCGGGGAACAGCGGTTCGCCGACGATGCGCGCGACGAGGCGATCGAGCGAGCGCGGCACGCGGCCATGCTCGAGCGCTTCGACGATCGACTTGCTGCGCCGCAGCACGCGGATCAGCGTTGGCCACTCGCGATTCGGCAGCGTGCGGATCTGCAGGCTGACCTCGTGGATCGAGCCCATCGCGCCCTCCATCTCGGTCTGGATCGAGCCGGCGCGGATGCGGACCTTGGGCTTGCGGATGCTCGGCAGCGCCTCGAGCGCCGCGGCGAGCCGTTTGTCGTCGATGTCGCGTGTGGCTTCGCGGCGCCAGCGCTCGCCGAGGGAGATGGTCTTGCGTTCGCTCACGCGAGGGCCTCCTGGCGGTCGAGCACGAGCAGTCGGCGCAGCTCGTCGTTGCTGAGCTCGGTGATCCAGTTCTCGCCGGCCGCGAGCAGGCTGTCCGCGACCTCGCGCTTGCGATCGAGCATCTGCTGGATGCGCTCCTCGAGCGTGCCGTTGCAGACGAACTTGTGCACGAAGACGTTGCGCTGCTGGCCGATGCGGAACGCGCGGTCCGTCGCCTGATCCTCGACGGCCGGGTTCCACCAGCGATCGAAGTGGAACACGCGGTTGGCCGCGGTGAGGTTGAGGCCCGTGCCGCCGGCCTTGAGCGACAGCACGAAGATCTTCGGCCCGTCCTCGCGGCTCTCCTGGAAGTTGGTGACCATCGTGTCGCGTTCCTTCTGCGGCACGCCGCCGTGCAGGAACAGGACCTTGCCGCCGCTCTGGTTCTCGAGGTGGGTCTTGAGCAGCGAGCCCATCTCCTTGAACTGCGTGAACACGAGGCAGCGGTCGCCTTCCTCGATGGCCTCCTCGATCATCTCGCTCAGCAGATCGAGCTTGCCCGAGCGGCTCGGCAGCGAACTGCCGTCCATGAGGTAGTGCGACGGGTGGTTGCAGACCTGCTTGAGGCGCAGCAGCGTCGTGAGGATCGCGCCGCGGCGCTGGATGCCCTCGCCCGCCGTCTCGACCTCCTGCAGACCCTTGCGAACGACCGACTCGTAGAGGATCGCCTGCTCGCGCGAGAGCGTCGCGTTGACGATCTGTTCGGTCTTCTCCGGCAGGTCGGCGACGATCTCCGGGTCGGTCTTGAGACGACGCAGCACGAACGGTCGCACGAGGCGCGCGAGCGCGGACATCGAACCCTGGCGGCGCTGCTTGACGATCGGGTGTTCGAGCGTCTGCGTGAACTGCGTGCGCGAACCGAGCAGGCCCTCGTTGAGGAAGTCCATGATCGACCACAGGTCGAGCGGCCGGTTCTCGAGCGGGGTGCCCGTCAGCGCGAGGCGGAAATGCCCCTTGAGTCCGCGCGCGACCTTGGACTGGCGCGTCGTCGGGTTCTTGATGTTCTGCGCTTCGTCGAGCACGACGCCGTCGAACGTGACGGAGTTCATGATCTCCTCGTCGCGCTGCAGCAGGTTGTAACTCGTCAGGACGATGTCGTTGCTGTGCGTGACGTGCTTGAACTCGTCGATCGTCGACGCGCGACCCTTGCCGTGATGCATGATCACGTCGAGGTCCGGTGCGAAGCGGTTGAGCTCGCGTCGCCAGTTGCCGAGCACGGAGACCGGGCAGACGATGATGATCGCGCCCTTGCCGCGCCGGCGCAGGCGCCAGTCGAGCATCACGGCGATCGCCTGCACCGTCTTGCCCAGACCCATGTCGTCGGCGAGGCACGCGCCGAACCCCTGGTCGACGAGGAAGTGCATCCACGCGTGACCGCGCTGCTGGTAGGGCCGCAGTTCGCCCTGGAAGCCGTCGGGCAGCACGCGGTCCTCGACGGCACGCGCTTGCTCGAGGTTGTGCAGCAGCTCTTCGAGCCGCGGAGTGCTCGCGATCGACTCCATCGCGAGACCGTGCAGGTGCGACGCGCCGCCGAGACGCAGGCGCAGGGCTTCGAAGAAGCTGATGCGCTCGCCCCCCTGCTGCATCCGCTTCTTGAAGTCCTTGATCGCCTCGCGGTCCTTCGGCGAGAGCAGCACGGGCCGGCGGTCGATGAAGACGAGCGGCGTGCGCGCGTTGACGAGCTCTTCGAACTGGTCGTTCGACAGCTCCTTGTCTCCCACCGCGAGGCTCCAGCGGAACTCGAACCATGGCCGCGGATCGTCGGGCTCCGCCGACGCCTCCATGATCGCGACGCGCGCCGACAGCCGCTGCATCGACTCGACACCGGGCAGCGTGATCTCGAAGCCCTCGGACTCGAGCAGCGGGAAGTGGTCGAGGATCTGGTCGAGTTCGGCTCGCGTCAGACTCGCACGGCCGTCGCTGAGATTGCGCGCGCGCCGCAGCGGCGGCAGTTTGTCGCTGACGCGATCGATCGTGTGCTCGACGCGCGCGACGGAGTCGGCATGGAGCTCGTTGGCGAACGGATTCGCCGAGAGGCGCTGGTGCAGGCTCTCGATCGTCTCCGCGCAACGGATCGTCGGGACCGGCCGCACGAGGATCGACAGCCCCCACGGCGCGCCTTCTTCGAGCGGCTTGTCCGGCACGAGGATCTCGAGCACCGGCACCATCGGCGTCTGCCAGAAGTCGCGCGGCAGACGCTCGGCCTTGTCGAACCGCGGCGCGGGCTCCGGCGTGGGGTTCGGCTCGCCTGCGGTGCCCGTCGCGCGCGCGTGCAGCCGGGTGACGATCTGGTCGAGCGCGTGGCCGAGGAAGCTGACGACGAAGTTGCGCGGCGTGACCGCGAAGACCGGGTCGTCGGGCAGCGCGAAGCGCGCGGTGCAGAGACTGCCGGGCACGAGGTCGGCGAGCGCGGCGAGCACCCACTGCGACCGGTCGTTCCACACGGGCGCGAAGTTCAGCACGCCGGGCTGGGGGGCCGGTGCGAAGCTGCCCTGCTCGACGAGCCGCATCACGAGCTGACTCAGCGCGGCGAGCGCGCGCATCGCGGGCGGTAGCTTGCGCGGTTCGAGGCTCGCGAGGTAGGGCACGGCATCGGCCAGCGACACGCCGATCGCCGGGATCGTCCAGAGCGCGGGCGCGACGCGGGTCTTGGTCCCGATGTCGTCGGCTCGAATCTCCGGGACCCCGCCCTCGGCCGCCGTGGCTTCGGCTTCGGCCTCGAACGCGGTGTCGCCGGAGCTCTCCTTGCCGTAAGCGGGCGTCGCCAGCTGCAGCATCGGCTGCAGCGACGCCTCCTCGGACGGCAACAGCAACTGGACCTGTACCGGCGCGGAGCCGCGCACCAGTTCGGTGGGCAGCTCCGACGTCAGATCCGCGGTGCCACCGTCGCTCCAGAAGGCGATGCGTGCGTCGGCGGGTTGGCGAGCGTGCAGGTACGCGGTGTGCAGCTTACTGGTTTCCGTCGTTGATGGTCGCCGGGTGCTTCCACGCCCCGGACGGCTCCAGCTTGATCGTATGGGCCTGATGGTCCATCCGGCGCGTCGCCTGGTCGGCGAGCGTGAAGATGAACAGCAGCGACAGGAACAGGAACGAGCTCAGGAACATGATCTTGTTCACCGCCGTGTCGTACTTCACGTGCATGAAGAACAGGATCACGAGCGCCGCCTTGACGCTGGCGATCGCCATGGCGATGAGCATGTTCGCGCCGCCGAAGTCGAACTGCGCGACCGCGACCGTGATGAACGTCAGGAACAGCAGCGCCCCGAGCACGCCGGTGAACTGGAGCGTGCTGGAGACGTGGTGCGATCCCATGTCGAGATCGCCGTAGTCAGCCTTGCGAGGAGTGTCGCTCATCAGGGCACCAGGTAGAGCAGGGGGAACAGGAAGATCCAGATGAGGTCGACGAGGTGCCAATAGAGGCCGACGAGGTCGACCGGCAGGTAGTAGCCCTCGTGGAAGCGACCCTTCGCGGCGCCGAACATGATCCAGATGATCAGGCCCGCGCCGATGATCACGTGCAGACCGTGGATGCCGGTCATCGTCACGTAGATCGCGAAGAACATGTGGCCGTGCGGCACGCCGGCCATCACGCCGTCGTAGTCCTTGAACCACGCGAGCTGGCCCGTCGCCGCGTCGTAGCCGCCGAACATCTCGGAGAACACGAACAGCCCGTGAGCGTCCTTGGCCGAGTATTCGACGTACTTGACGCACATGAAGATCACGGCGCCGAGCACGGTCAGGCCGAGATACATCAGCAGCTTCTTCTTCTGGCTCGTCTGCGCCGAGCGCACGCCCATCGCCATCGTCCACGAGCTCAGCAGCAGCACGGTCGTGTTGAGCGCGCCGAGCTTCCAGTCGAGCTGCTTGCCGCCGACGACGAACGTCTCGGGGTAGGCCTCGTGGAAGTAGAAGTAGGCCGCGAACAGCCCGCCGAAGAGCAGGATTTCCGTCGCGAGGAACAGCCAGAAGCCGAGCTTGGCCGACTGGAATTCCTGAACGGGCGTGTCGAAGTGGTGCGGCAGTTCGTGGGGCACGAACTCGGGTCCCGGTGCCGGGATCACCACCGAATGATGTCCGTCGTGACTCATGAAGTTGTTCGAGGGCGAAGTGTGGCTGGTCGGGCGGTCGGCCGGCCGGAGCCGGCCGATCTACCTGGCGGGTCTACTTGGCTTCTGTGATCGTCGACTGCAGGTCGAGCTTGGAGTAGTCGTAGACCTCGCCGGTGACGACCGGGGCCTTGTTGAAGTTCTCGAGCGGCGGCGGCGTGGGGGTCTCCCACTCGAGCGTGACGCCGCCCCACTGGTTCTCCATCGCGCGCTTGTTCTGCATCAGCGAGCGCAGCAGGTAGAAGACCATGAGCGCGACGCCGGTGCCGAGCACCATCGCGCCGATCGTCGACGCCTTGTGGTAGGCCTCGTAGTCCGGCACGTAGGTCGCATAGCGCCGCGGCATGCCGCGGCTGCCCATGATGAACTGCGGGATGAACGTCGCGTTGAAGCCGATGAAGATCAGCGCGCACGCGATCTTGGCCTGCGTCTCGTTGTACATCACGCCGAACATCTTCGGCCACCAGTGGTGCAGCCCGGCGAAGAACGCGAGCGCGATCGAACCCATCATCACGTAGTGGAAGTGGGCCACGACGAAGTAGGTGTCGTGCAGGTGGATGTCGACGTTGAGCGAGCCGAGGATCACGCCCGTCAGGCCGCCGATCGCGAAGATGATCAGGAAGGCCAGCGTGTAGAGCATCGGCGAGTTGAGCGCGATCGAGCCCTTCCACACCGTCGCCACCCAGGAGAACTCCTTGATGGCCGTCGGGATCGCCACGAAGAACGTCAGGAAGCTGAACGCGAACATCGCGTAGGTCGACTGCCCCGACGTGAACATGTGGTGGCCCCACACGAGGAAGCTGATGATCGCGATCGCCAGCGAGCTGAACGCGATGAGCTTGTAGCCGAACAGCGGCTTGCGCGAGTGCACGGAGACGAGCTCGCTGATGATGCCGAAGGCCGGCAGCACCATGATGTAGACCGCCGGGTGGCTGTAGAACCAGAAGAAGTGCTCGAAGAGCACCGCGTCACCACCGAGCCGCGGATCGAAGATGCCGATGTGGTAGAGGCGTTCGATCGCCACGAGCAGGACCGTGATGCCGAGCACCGGCGTCGCGAGCACCTGCAGGATGGACGTCGCGTAGAGCGCCCAGATGAACAGCGGCATGCGGAACCACGTCAGGCCCGGCGCGCGCAGCTTGTGCACCGTGACGATGAAGTTGAGTCCCGTGAAGATCGAACTGAAGCCGAGTACGAACACCCCCATCCCGATCAGCCCGACGGCTTGTTGGGTATAGAGGCTGTACGGCGTGTAGAACGTCCAGCCGGTGTCGAAGCCGCCGGCCACGATCGCCGCGATCGCGAGTGCCGCGCCCGTGAGCCACAGGTAGAAGCTCAGCAGGTTGAGTCGCGGCAGCGCCACGTCGATCGCCCCGAGCTGCAGCGGCAGCACGAAGTTGCCGAGCGCCGCCGGGATCGCGGGGATGACGAACAGGAACACCATGAACACGCCGTGCAGCGTGAACACCTGGTTGTAGGTGCCGTTGTCTTCGAACAGCGCGCCGGTCGGCTCCCAGAGGTGCACGCGCACGAGCAGGGCGAACAGGCCGCCCGCCAGCAGCGCGATCGACGTGCCGACCAGATACATCAGGCCGATGCGCTTGTGATCCAGCGTGCCGGCCCAGGACATGAAGCCCTTGGTGACGTTCAGGTAGGTCTTGCGTTCGGTGTCGACGCTCGGCGTCGTGGTCTCGACCGGAGGAACTTGCGTGGTCATGGGTGGGTCCTCGTTGCGGTTCCGGTTGGGCCTATTCGGCGATCGACTTCATGAAGTCGATGATGAGGTTGATGCGGGCGTCGTCGAGGTCGGCGAACGGACTCATGCCGCCGTTCGGGAACCCGGCAGCGAGCTTCGCGTTCGGCATGTGGATCGACTCCTTGATGTACTCGAAGTCGACCGTGATGGTCTGCTGTTGCCCGTTGACGAGCACGTCGCGCTGGCCGCCGACGATCTCGTCGCCCTGCTTGACGAACAGGCCCTTCCAACTCGGCCCGGTCATCGGTGTACCGTCGAGTGTGTGACAGCTGCGGCAGGCGCCCTCGTAGTACGACTTGCCCCAGTCGACGCGATCCGCGATCGGGTCCTCGGGCTTCGGGATCTTCTCCCACGGGTTCTCGGCGAACTCTTCCGCGGTCACGACGTGCAGCTTGGCGTACATCCGAGAGTGGTCGAGGCCGCAGTACTCGGCGCAGAACAGGTGGTAGTCGCCGACCTCGGTCGGGGTGAACCAGACCGACTGGTAGCGGCCTGGCACGACGTCACGCTTGACGCGTTGCGACGGCAGGAAGAACGCGTGCAGCACGTCGGTCGACTCCAGCAGGAACTCGCACGGCTGATTGACCGGCACCCACACCTCGTTGAGGCTGGTGAAGGCGCTCGTCGGGTACGAGAAGTTCCAGGCCCACTGCTTGGCCGTCGCCTTGAAGCGCAGCGCGTTGCTCGGGACCGTCGTCATGTCGAGGCTGCCCTTGAAGCCCCACGCGAACATCACCATGACGATCAACAGTGGGATCACCGTCCACACCACTTCGAGCGGCGTGTTGTGCGTGACGTTGGACGCCGCGGGCTGATCGAAGGTCTTCCGCCGGTAGCGCACCACCGAGTAGAGCAGCGCGCCCGTGATCAGCAGGAAGAAGAAGATGCAAACCACATAGGTGAAGTAGAACAGCCCGTCGACGTGGTCGAACGTGCTGGCGAGCTTGGTCAGCTGCCCATACTCGTCGACTTCGACCGCCTTGCCGGTCGCGTAGTTCGGCGGCGGCGTCTTCTGGGGATCTTGGATCAGGAGTGCGAGCACGGTGTTCTCGGTCTCTTGGTGGTCAGTGGGTGCGGTGGTCGTCGACGAGCCCTAGGCGGACTCCGGGGCGCCCGCGGTTGGGGCCGCCGCAGCGGTCGGGGCTTGCGGTGCGGAGCGGCGCTCGCGGCGGACGAGGATGAAGATCATCGTGGCGAGCCCGAGGATGGTCAGGGCGCCGCCGATGCGGAGGACCGTCATCACGGTCAGGGAATAGCTGCTGGTGCGGGGATCGAACGTGAGGCAGTTCAGGCGGACCTGATCCCAGAAGTCCCCGAGGGTGCCTTCGCTGGCTTCGACCAGCGCGAGGCGAAGATCTGCCGGTTCGTAGATCGTGTTGACGATCTGCCGGCTCACGATGCCCTCCTTGGTGAGGAAGACGATCGCGGGCGGGTGCGCGTACTGATTGAGGTGCTTGGACCAGTAGTACTGGAAGCCGACCTCGTCGGCGAGCTGCTTGACGCTGGCCTCGTCGCCGACGCACAGACGCCAGCCCGAGTCCGCCCCGGCCTTCCGGAAGCGCGGCAGGAACGCGGCCTTGCGATCCTTCGCCGTCGCCACCGTCTCCTCGGGGTTGATCGAGACGTTGAGCACGTAGTAGTCCGTGCCGGGCTCGAGATCGACGTCGTTGAGCGCGCGCAGCGTGGCGTCGAGCACCTGGCCGCACATCGCGGGGCAGTGGTAGTAGCCGAGCAGCAGGATGACCGGGCGTTCGCCGGGGAACAGCTGCTTCAGATGGAACGGGTAGCCGCGTTCGTCCGTGAACGACAGGTTGCGATCGATCTTGCTGCCGATGCGATCGAGCATCGACGACGCCTCGTCCTTGGCCTCGACGGTGCGAGACGGGGACATACCGGCACCCTGAGCCGGCGCGGCGGGAGCCAGCGCGGCGACGGTGCACAGGGCGGTGATGGTCAGGATCTTGGGCATGTCGTTGACTAGGACGCCTGGCGAGCGAGGTCGATGCCACCATCTGGCGGCACCTACCCGGCGTCCGGGCTCGGCGCGCTTACTTCAGCGCCTCCTGCATGGCCTGCTCGAGCGTCTTGCGTTGCGGGTTGGCCCCGTTGAGGAACTCGTTCTGCGCGTCGATGACTTCGCTGAGCTCGTTGTTCGGCGTGAAGTTGACCTTCTGGAGCTGCTCCTCCTCGAGGATGCGGATGAAGATCGGCAGCATCAGCCAGAGCGAGACGAAGAGGACGACCGTGCCGCCGAGTACCCACCACGTGGCGCTCTTGGCGTCGATGTCCTTCTCCATGTCGTGCGGCGCGGGCGCATCGCCCGCGGGTGCTACGGCGTGGGTCTGGTGTTCGGTTGCGGTGGCCATGGAAGTGCTGCTCCGGATCAGAAGTTCTGGAAGTGTAGCGACTCGGCCAGGCGCGGGTCGCGGACCGGCACCAGGTTGGTCTTGCGGATGTTCATGATGGTCAGACCCGCGACGATCGCGAGCAGACCGGCGAAGCACGCGAAGTCGGCCCAGCTGATCGTGTGCAGGTACTCGCCGAACTGGTGCGAGAACGTGGCCATCAGGCCTTCTTCGCTGCCCGCGGCGTGGGTGGCCGCCTCCGCGCCGTTCTCCCCGTGGCCGTGACCACCGAGGTTGCCGGGCAGGATCAGGAACTGCATGTCGATGCAGTGGATGATCAGCAGGAAGATCGCGCCGAACGTGAGCGCGAAGCCGTTGCGCTTGACGTTGCGCGTCAGCAGGAACGCGAACGGGAACAGGAAGTGACCGACGATCAGCAGCACGCCGATCGCGCCCCAGCCGTTCTCGCTGCGCACCGCGAACCAGTGCGTCTCTTCCGGCAGGTTGGCGTAGAAGATCAGCATGTACTGGCTGAAGTTCGTGTAGGTCCAGAAGACCATGAACGAGAACAGCAGCTTGCCGAGATCGTGGTAGTGCTCGCGCGTGATCGCGGTGGCGAGCACGCCCTGCTTGCCGAGCCACTTGGCCAGCACGATCGTGAACGCGAGGAAGGCCATGAAGCCGCCCGCGAAGTAGGTCACACCGAAGATCGTCGAGAACCAGTGCGGGTCGATCGACATGATCCAGTCGAACGCGGCGAACGTGATCGACAGCGCGAACAGCAGCAGGCCCGGCGCGGCGACGCGCGTGAGCTTCATCGAGATCGCGGGGTCGCCGCTCTCGTCCTGCTTGATCGAGTTGCTGCGGAAGAACCACGCGAGGCCGATCCAGATCAGGAAGTAGATCGGCACGCGGACGAAGAAGAACTCGCTGTTGAGCCACGCGGACTTGCCGGCGAGGACGCCGTCGTAGTCGGCCGCGGCCGTGTCCGTGACGTTCGCATCCATCCAGTGGTGGTAGATGTCGTGCGAGTAGATCAGCACCGGGACGAACAGCAGCAACATCGGCGCGATCGTCCACGACATGTTCTCGGCGATCCGGCGCACGGTCACACTCCAACCGGCGCGCGTGATGTGCTGGATCATCGTGAAGAACAGCGCGCACAGGACGATGCCGAGCACGCCCATGTAGCCGACGAGGTAGCTGAAGGCGAAGTGGTCGGTGAACCACGCGGCGCCGATCAGCAGGGCGCCAACGGCGAGCAGGCCGAGTTGCGCCGTGCTGAGCTGGCCCGGGTCGACCTTGGCCTTCAGGTCCGGCGCGAGCTGTTCGACGCTCGGCGCGGCCATGGTTGCAGGGGGATTCGCGGTAGTCATCGGCTGGGGCCCTATCGACTGAGGCTCTGGAGAACGCGGATGTAGTGGACGATCGCCCAACGGTCCTCGGCGGCGATGCGCGCGCCGTAGGCCGGCATCGTGCCCTTGCCGTTGGCGATGACCTCGTAGTATTCGCCGTCGGGCAGGTTGCTCACGCGGTTGTCCTCCGCGCTCTTGCTGGGATCGAAGTGGAACGACGGGATCGCGACCGGCCAACGCCGACCGACGAGGCCGTTGCCGTGCACGCCGTTGCCGCCGCGGCCGGTGTAGCCGTGGCAGATCGAGCAGTAGAGGTCGAAGTTGTGCTGGCCGCGCTCGAGGACCTCGCGGCTGATCGCGACCGGGTTGCTCGTGACGTAGCCGCCACTGGCAGCCTTGTTGGTCAGCTTCGGGTCCGCGAGCGAACCGCGCGGGACGACGGCGATGGCGCCATTGATGTCCGTCACCGGCATGCGCATGCCGCGGCCGTTGCCGAAGAACTCGCTCTTGCTCTGCGTCTTGACCTTGGGCTGGAAGTCCATGTCCAGCACCAGATGGATCGGCGGCGACGTGCTCGTGCCGCCGCGGAAGATGTCGCGACCGTCGCTGCCCTCGCAGCTCGCGAGGGTGAGCAGCGCGATGGCGGTGCACCCGGCGACGAAGATCTGTTGGATTCGGGTCATCGAGTCAGTCCTCCACGATCTCGACGTTGGTGCCGCCGACGCTCTCGAGGAAGGTCTTGGTCTGAACGCTATCGAACTTGGGATCGGTCGCCTCGATCGACAGGAAGAAGCGGTCGTCCGTCACGCGGTGGAACGTGCTGTGGCGGAAGATCGGGTGGTGCAACCGCGGCAGGCGGTTGAGACCGAACATGCCGAACACGGCGCCGAAGCCGGCCAGCAGGACCATGAGCTCGAACGTGATCGGGATCGTCGTCGGCCACGAGTAGGGCTCCTTGCCGGAGACCCAGATCGGGTAGTCGACGGCGTTCATCCACCACATCATCAGCTGTGCGAGGATGATCCCGCAGAGGCCGCAGCTGACGACGATCCAGCCGAGGCCGCTCTCGGGCTGCTTCAGCTGGCGGTCGATGTTGTGAACCGGGAACGGCGTGTGGGCGTCGACCTTGGTGTAGCCCGCGTCCGTCGTCTTCTTCGCGGCTTCGAAGATCGCGGCGGCCGATTCGAACTCGGCCACCACTCCCCAGTTGCCGGTTGACGTTGCAGTTGCAGATGTCATCTCGGTAGTTCCTTTGAGTCCGGGCCTAGTGGTGGTCCTGACCGTGGTGCGGGTCGGCCTGCGGCATGACGCCCTTCACTTCGCTGATCGCGAGGATCGGCAGGAAGCGGCAGAACAGCAGGAACATCGTGAAGAACAGGCCGAAGCTGCCGGCGTAGGTGAGCACGTCGATCAGCGTTGGCGTGAAGTAGGCCCAGCTAGAGGGCAGGAAGTCGCGGTGGAGCGAGGTGACCGTGATCACGAAGCGCTCGAACCACATCCCGATGTTCACGAAGATCGAGATGACGAACAGCACGGTCGGGTTGCGACGCAGACTCCGGAACCAGAAGAACTGTGGGCTGATCACGTTGCAGCTCACCATGATCCAGTAGGACCACCAGTAGGGGCCCGTGGCGCGGTTGATGAACGCGAACTGCTCGTATTCGACGCCGGAGTACCACGCGATGAAGAACTCCATCCCGTAGGCGTAGCCGACCATCGTGCCGGTCAGCAGGAGGATCTTCGCGATGTTGTCCAGGTGGTTGAGCGTCAGCAGCTCGTGCAGGCCGAGCCACTTGCGCGCCGGGATCATCAGGGTCAGCACCATGCCGAACCCGGAGAAGATCGCGCCCGCGACGAAGTACGGCGGGAAGATCGTCGTGTGCCAGCCCGGCAGCAGCGAGACCGCGAAGTCGAACGAAACGATCGAGTGCACCGACAGGACGAGCGGCGTGCTCAGACCCGCGAGGATCAGGTAGGCCTTCTCGTAGTGCAGCCAGTGGCGGTTGCTGCCGTGCCAGCCCATGGCGAACACGCCGTAGGCCTTGGCCGCGATCGTGCGCCCGGCCTTCACGGCGCGGTCGCGGAACGTCGCGAGGTCGGGGACCAGGCCGATGTACCAGAACAGCAGCGAGATCGTGAAGTAGGTCGAGACCGCGAAGACGTCCCAGAGCAGCGGGCTCTTGAAGTTGGGCCACATCGCCATCTGGTTCGGCAGCGGGAACACCCAGTAGATGACCCAGATGCGACCGACGTGGATGGCCGGGAAGATGCCGGCCGCCATGACGGCGAAGATCGTCATGGCCTCGGAGGCGCGGTTGATCGAGGTGCGCCACTTCTGTCGGAACAGGAAGAGCACCGCCGAGATCAGCGTGCCGGCGTGGCCGATGCCGATCCAGAAGACGAAGTTGACGATCGGCCAGCCCCAGCCGACGGGCACGTTGTTACCCCAGACACCGACACCGGTGAACACGAGGTAGCCGACCGCGGCGCCCAGGTTGAGCAGCAGCGCGACCGAGATGCCGAACATCAGATACCACCCGCGCGGAGTCTTCTTCTCCGCGACGCGGGCGATGGTCTCGGTCACCGACGCGAAGTCGTTGTTGCCCTCGACCAGGGGCGCCCGCCGCAGCGGGTTCTCCGGTTCGTCGATTACTGTGATGGCGGTCATCGGGATCAGGCCAGCTCAGGGTTGGGGTTGCGGACGCGGCCGAGGTAGGTGGTGCGCGGCTTGGTGTTGAGTTCGGACAGCAGCCCGTAGTTGAGGTCGAGCGCGCGCGCCTTGCTCACGTCGCTCGTCTCGTCCTTGAGGTTGCCGAAGGTGATCGCGCTCGTCGGGCACGCTTCGGCGCACGCCGTCTTCACCGCGATCTGACCTTCACCGTCGCCGACGGTCTTGCCCTCGAGCTTGGCCGCGATGCGCGCGCCGTTGAGGCGCTGCGTGCAGTAGGTGCACTTCTCCATCACGCCGCGACTGCGCACGGTGACGTCCGGGTTGAACGCCATGCGCTTGGTCTCGGGCACGTTGCCGAGGTAGTCGAGGTAGTTGAAGCGCCGGACCTTGTAGGGGCAGTTGTTGCTGCAGTAGCGCGTGCCGATGCAGCGGTTGTAGACCATCGCGTTGAGGCCGTCCGGGCTGTGGACGGTCGCGGCGACCGGGCAGACGGCCTCGCACGGCGCGTTCTCGCACTGCATGCACGGGACGGGCATGTTCGCCACCTGCGGGTCCTCCGCCATGGCGAGGTCGTCCCCGGGTGCGCTCGAGAAGTAGCGGTCCGCGCGGATCCAGAACATCTCGCGGTTCCGGCTGACCTGGATCTTGCCGACCATCGGGATGTTGTTCTCGGCGACGCACGCGGTCACGCAGGCGCTGCAGCCGGTGCAGGCATTGAGGTCGATGACCATGCCCCACTGGTACTGCGCCTTCTTGACCTCGTCGTCCATGCCGCCCTCCTCGTAACGCTCCTTCCAGAGCGAGTGGTTGAGGTCGGCTTCCTTGCCGTTCTCCGGGTCGTGCAGGCGCGCGGCCTTGTCGAGCGGCGAGCGCTTCGGGGCCCAGCGGCTGTCGCTGTCGTTGGTGGCCTTGTCGGCCTCGCGCACGAGATCGCGCCCGGCCATCGTGCCGTGCTCCTGCGTGCAGACGAGCGGGTAACTGCCGCCGGCCTTGCTCACGGTCGCGCCCGTGACGATCCACTGGGCGTTGGCCGTGCGCAGCGGGTAGGCGTCGAAGCCCGAACCCTTGCTGACCTTGCAGTCGGCCGGCAGGTCGCGGCCCCAGCCGAGGAAGATCGAGACACTGTCGTCGGCGTGGCCCGGCAGGATCCACGCCGGGATCTCGATCGTGCCGCCGCCGGCCGTGATCGTGAGCTGGTCGCCGTTCTCGACGCCGAGGCGCTGGGCCGTCGCCATGCTGAGCATCGCGGCGTTGTCCCAGGTCAGCTTCGTCAGCGGGTCCGGCGTCTCCTGCATCCACGAGTTGTTCGCGAACCGGCCGCCGTCCATCTTCGGGCAGCGGCGCAGCACGACCTCGACGCCGTCGCCGGCCGAGTAGCTGCGGGCCGCGTTGCCGATCGCGCCGGTGTTGACCGTGGCCGTCTCGGCGACGAACGCCGAGTCGGGGACCAGGCCGTCGTGCAGCACCTTGGGCCACCACGTGTTGTCGAAGTCGGCCGCGCCCGACGCCGAGCGCCAGTGCGCCTTGACGAGCTCGAGGCCGAACGTGCCGTCGCGGCTCGCGGCGAGATACTCGAAGTTGGTCTCCCGGAAGAGGAAGCCGAGGAACTCGAGGACCGACACGCCGCCGTGCAGCGGCCGGATCAGCGGCTGCGTGACCGACGCCGTGCCGTCGCGCGCGCGCAGGTCACCCCACGCCTCGAGTTCGTGCGCGAGCGGGAAGTGCCACTGGCAGTGATGGCCGGTCTCGTCGTCGTAGTCGCCGACGTGCACCGTCATCTTCGCCTTGTCGACGAGCTCGCCGAACTTGAAGTCCGCGGGCGCGTCGTAGACCGGGTTGGTGCCGAGGCAGAACAGGGTGTCGACCGCGTCGGCTTCGAGCGCGGCCTTGAGCTCCTGCAGGCCGGCGACCGCGCCGTGCTGCATGCCCTCGGCGACCTGGCGGTAGCTCACCGTCTTGCCGACGTTGCCGAGCTGCGCGTTGATCGCGTGGACCGCGGCGTGAACGGCGGCGGGCTGGCCTGCACCGGCGGTCACGAGACAGCGACCGGCGCTCTGCTGCAGGTCCTTGACGACCGCGTTGAACCAGTTCTTGCCGTTCTTCGTGTAGCCAGCCGTGCTCGAGCTGCCGAAGTCGCCGGCGACGCCGAGCGCCTTGGCGAGGGCGAACACGAAGGTCGGGATCGCGCTCGCCTTGAGGCGGAAGCGGTGATCCGCGGCGGCGCCCGTCGTCGAGTAGCTCGCCTCGACGGCGTAGAGGCGCGAGATCTTCTGACCGGGCGCCGGGCTCTTGCGGGTCGCTCCCCACTCGCGCGCCGCGCGCAGCGTGTCGCCATCCGTCGCGAGGAAATCGCTGTCGACCGCGAGCACGACGTCCGCCAGCATCTCGTGGCTGCCGTCGCTGTTCGGTTTGCTGAAGTGGTGCGTCGTGGTCAGCGGGCGGCCGAACGCGAGTCGCGCGCCGGCGAGCACGTTGTCCTCGTGCGTCGGCGACCAGAAGTGGAAGCGCGCCTTCGGCATCGTGACCGACTTGATGCGGCCGATCAGGGCCTGCAGCGTCGGCGACGTGCTCGGCGGCAGCACGAAGTGGTAGCCCTCGCCCTGCTTCGCGATGTCGGCGCGGAGCTTCTCCTCCCACACCGCATCGAACTCGGCCCAATAGTCCATCGCCGGACCGTGGCCATGGCCGTCGTCATGCCCGTGGCCGTCGTCGTGCGCCTCGGCCCCCGGACCGCGCGCGGCGTGGCTGCGCGCCGGATCGTAGAGCTGCAGCAGCTCGGCCTGCAGGCGCATGTCCGAACCGCCGAGGCTGCTCGGGTGCATCGCGTTGCCCTCGACCTTGGTCGGGCGACCGTCACTGCTCTTGACGAGGACGCCGATGCCGTAGCCGTCGCGCCCGATCGTGGACGCGTAGAACTCGGGGATGCCGGGACGGAAGCCCGCCGGGCGCTTGTTGAACGCGACGATCGGCGTAACGGGCTTGCGGCAACTCGTCATGCCGGCGAGCGCGACCGACGCGGCGACCGCGCCGAGGAACCCGCGACGCGACACCGCGTCGGGACCTTCCTCGGCACCTTCGGGGAACTCGCGCGCGACCATCTCCTGGAACTCGGTCGAGTTCTCGAGCTGATCGAAGCTGCGCCAATACGTCGGCGACGCCGACTGCGCGTCGTCCGGCCGAGGCTCTGCGGCGCGGGTCTCGGTCATCTTGGGATCGGTGCTCGTCATCGTGGCAGCGGTTGGCGTTGGCGAGGTGTTAGCGGTGACACGCCGAGCAGTGCTCCGGCGGGTTGAGTTCGGGCGGAGTCGTGCCGGCCCATTCGAGGCGGGCGCGCGCGGCGGCGATGCTGGCCTCGTCGGGCTCCCAGCCCATCTCGGTTACGGACACGGAGTCGGGTCGGATGTGCGGCGTCGGGTCGCGGTGACACTCGAGGCACCAGCCCATCGACAGCGGCTGCACCTGGCGCACGATCTCCATCTGGTCGATGCGACCGTGGCAGCTCTGGCAGCCGACACCCGCGTGGATGTGCACCGCGTGGTTGAAGTAGGCGTAGTCCGGCAGCATGTGGACCTTGATCCACTCGAGCGGCTCGTTGTCCGCGCCACCATCGCCGTAGGCCTCACGCAGCGGCGCGAGCAGCTGGCTGTCCTTCTTCACGTGCGCGTGGCAGCCCATGCAGGTGTCGTTGTCCGGGATCGACGCGTGCGGGCCTTCCTCGACCATGCGGTGGCAGTAGCGACAGTCCATTCCGAGCGCGCCCGCGTGCAGCTTGTGGCTGTACGGGACCGGTTGGAACGGCTGGTAGCCGACGTCCGTGTGCTTCGGCGAGAACCAGTAGGAGACGATGAACACGACGGACAGGCCCAGAACAGCCGCGCCGAGCGCGAGCATGCCGGGGACCTTGTTGGTCCACTTTGGGAACAGATCGGACAATGTGGATCCCTCCCGCCGGAGCGGATGGTGTTACGGTCGCATGAGTTAGGGCGGAACGTCCAAACGCCGTCCGCAGTGCGGAGCAGCGCATGGAACGTTCGGGACCGAGCCGAATCCGTGGCGTCGAGCCGAGGCTCGAGGATCCGGTCGGGTAAGAGCACGTGCAGGCCCGGAAAGGGCGACCCATCTAAAAGATCGTCATCCCGTGGTCAATTTCAGACTTTCCCGTTTCGCCATCAGGGCTTAGCGCCGGTCGCCCGGGTGCCGTGCGAGTTCGACCGCCCAACCGCCAGATCATGGGGTTGGCGGGCAACGGAGCTACACCACGTAGCGTTCAGAAGAGTCCAGAGTGTTCGCGAACGAACGCCTCGATCCCGGGCGTCGCGAGGCGTTGGGCCGTCGGGTTTGCGTGCATGTCGGCAGGCGTGACCCAGAGGTCCTCGGCCGGCGTGTCGCGCAGCGCCGGCAGCACGTCGTGGAACGGGATCCCGAGGCGTTGGCATTCGGCCGCGACCAGCTCGTGCAGCGGCTCGAAGGCGTAGTGCCGGCCGGGCCCGAGCCCTTGGAGGAACGGCCACAACGTCACCAACAGTCGACAGTTGTGTGCTTCGCACCAGGTCTTCAGCGCGGCCAACGCGGCCTGCGGTGCGCCCTGCGACCACATCGCGTCGAACGGCTTGTCGCGGCCGTAGAGCCCGCCGGCCTCGCCGGCTGCGCGCGGCAACGCGAGCAGTTCGCCGACCCAGTCGCGGTCCGGATCCAGCGCGAGCGGCGAATGGCCGGCCGCGCCGAGCACGAGGTCGAGGAGCCGACTGCCCGTGTCGGGCGCCGGCCCCTGCACGAACAGACCGCTGCTCGGGATCAGGTCGTTGAGGCAGATCGTGAGGATCACGACGTCGGGCTCGAACTTGCCGAAGCGGTGTTCGACCGCCCACTGGTACTCGTCGACGCAGAGCGCGCCGACCGCGCCGCAGTTGATCGTGACGAGATCGCGGTCGTCCGCCCGCAGCCGTTCTTCGAGCAACCGCACCCACCCGAGCTCGATCGGGATCCCCCACGCGAACGTGAACGAGTCGCCGACGCAGAGGATGCGCTGCTGGCCGGCGGGCTTTTGCACCGGCAGTCCCGTGCGGTCGCGCAGGCCGTGCTCGTTGATGTCGACGAACACGCGGCCCTGGTCGTCGAACCAGTCGCGGCGCAGCGCCTCGGCGTCGCTGTAGCACAGATAGAAGTCGGCGTTCGGCCCCCACGTGAACCGCGCGCGCGGCGTCTTGCGCGGCGGCACGGGCACGATCTGGCCGCGCGCGACCGCGTCCGCGAGCGTGACGGGTTGGCCGTCGCGATCCTGGTAGCTGAGTTGCCCGAGCGGCGGCGGTGGCGGCGGCAGCCGCCGCACGACGAACTCGGCGATCCCGAGCGTGACGCCGAGCACGATCGTCGCGAGCATCACGCGGGCAATGAGGCTGGTTCGTCGGCGGGTCATGCGGTCGGGCGCGGCGAGCGGATCCTATCGCTTCTGCGGCGTAACGACTGCGACAACTGGTAGCGGCTGGCAACCGGCACGAGAAGCCGGCACGAGAACCCGGCACGAGAACACCGTGCTCCGGGATCGCCGACTCGGCACGAACCTGGGTCGGCGTGGCACGAGTGTTGCCCACCGCAGAACATGCCCTGTTCCCTGAACCGTCTCCTCCTGGTTGCGCTGGCGATGGTCGGTCTCGGCCAGCTGCTCCCCGGTCAGGGCTTCCGGCCGCGGACCTGGTTGACGGTGAGCAATCCGATCGCCGGGCGGCTGCTCGGCGATTTCGACAATGACGGTCAGCTCGATGCCCTCACATGGGATTCCAACGGTGTCGTTGGGTTCGAGGGGCTCGTTCTCAGCGGGCCCAGGACGGGCATGACGATCGGACCGATCGGTCGACCGATCGCCGCGACTGCCGACTTCGACAACGACGGCGCGCTCGATCTGCTGCTGAGCCCGTCAGAGTTCGTTGCCGCCTCCGACGTCCAGATCATGTTCGGCAATGGCGACGGGACGTTCGGATCGCCCGTCACCGTCGTGCCGGGGGTGACCACCTACTTCTCCGGAGTGGGCCTGCTGGCCGGCGACGTGACGGGCGATGGTCGCGTCGATCTGGTGCTCAGCGGGACGACCACGCAGGCGGTCGAGGTCTACGAGCAGCAGCAAAGCGGTGCCTTCGCGCTCGCGCTGTCGGCGACCGTGGCCGGCACCACATCGGTGACGCTCGCGGACGTCAACGGTGACACGCTGCCGGATATCGTCTACTCGGACACGCCGAACAGCATCGCGGTCATCTTCGGCGGCAACTTCACTCCGGGGCAGGGCACGGCTGCGCTCCAAGGGCTGACGAACCTCGTTCCGGCGGGCGATCTCGATCGGGACGGTTTCGCGGACGTGCTGCAGTATCTGCCCGGGTCGGTGTCGACCTCGGCTTCGATCCAGCTGCACTTCGGCAGCGGCAACGGCCTCGTCGCAGGCTCGGTCATGCCGCTCCCGGTCGACCACGTTTGGCCGGAAGCGCACGATCTCGATGCCGACGGCAATCGCGATCTGGTGTTCTTCACGTCCGACCCGAACGTGCCGCCAGCGGCCCTGCTCTACCGCGGCGACGGGTCGGGCGGTCTGTCCGCCGGCATGGCCCTGCCGGGGTTCGGGCTCAACAGCTTCCTCGCAGACGGCGACGGCGACGGCGACCCCGACCTGTTCCAGAACCGGCCGTTCCTGCACTACTACCGACTGCACCGCTGGGAGAACCGCGCGATCTACGGGAATGCCTGCCCGGGTGCCGCTGGCGCACCCGAACTCGCGATCGGCGTCGCGTCACCGGGCAACACCAACTGCGCGGTCGAACTGCGCAACGTGCCGCCCACCAGCCTCGCGGTGATCCTCGCATCGCTCGGCGCGACGGCGGGCCCGTGCGGCCTGCAGGTGGACATCGGTCCGGGCTCCCACGCCGTGCTCGCGGGCCTCGCGAATCCGATGGGCGAGTTCGCGGTCCACTGGTCGATCCCGCCGGCCGGCACCACCGGCGTGACGCTGTTCTGGCAGGGCGCGGCGCTCGACCCGACGGGCGCGTTCCAGGGCTTCGGCGTGCGCGCATCGGCGACGGTTGGACGCGCGATCACCGTGTTCTGAAGCGCGCCGTTCGGTCGGAGCCAGCCGCGGTGGCGCTAGCTGATGCAGGGCGCGCTACTTCAGCCCGAGCCCATCCGCAACGAACGCCGCGATGCTCGCGTAGACGACCCTCTGCGCGTGTTCGTTCGGGTGCATGTCCGCGGGGCTGACCCACAGCGCTTCTTGCGCGTGGTCCGCGAGCACGGGCAGCAGGTCGAGGCACGGGATGGCCTCACTCGCGCAGAACTCGCGCACGAGGTCGTGCATCTTGGTGAACGGATACTCGCGGCCGGCGCCGAGTCCCTGCAGCAGCGGCCAGATCACGACCGCGGCTTGGCAATCGTGCTCGTCGCACCAGTCGCGGATGCCGCGCAGGCTGCGCTGCGGCGCGCCGCCGACCCAATAGACCGCGGGCGTCTCGTTCTTGTTGCGGTACCACAGGTGGTCGCCGGGCAGCTGCATGAGCTCGCCGACCCAGTCGCGCTGCGGATCGAGCGCGAGGGCCCAACTCGCGGCCACGCCGCGGACGAGGTCGTGCAGCAGGCGCGAACCCATCCACCAGCGCCGCTCGGACTCGGGCAGGTCGCCGTCCGGCAGTGCGAGCGTGCGGTAGTGGCCGAGCTTGCCGTTGGTCACGAACAGGTCGTTGAGACAGAGCGTGACGAGGACGAGGTCGGGGTCGAAACGCCCGTGGCGGTGCCGCAGCGCGAGCTCGTATTCATCCGCGTAGGCCGAGCCCGTGCCGCCGCAATTGAGCACCTGCACGGCCACCGCGCCGTCCTGCTGGCCCGTCACCTGTTGGCTCCTTGCCAGCTCACGCTCGACGAGCACCGGCCAGTTGTGTTCGCGTCGCACGCCCCACCCGAGCGTGAAGGAATCACCGAGGCAGACCACGCGTTTGGTGCCCGCGGGTTTCTCGAGCTGCAGGTCGTCGCGCTCGCGCAGGCCGAAGCGATTGAATCGGTACTCGACGCAGCCGTCCGCGTCGAAGTACGGCTGCTGCAGGCCGCGGTAGCAGATGAAGAAGCGCGAGTTCGGCTTCCACGTCACGTTCGACAACACGTTCTCGGTGCGCGGCATCGGGTAGCCCGTCCCGAACCACGGGGCGCTCGCCCCCACCGCCGGCGTCGTCGGAATCCCCGGGGGCAGGTCCTGGCGGGGCCATGGCACCTGGATCTGGAGCCGGAACGCGAGGTCCTCCTCGGCGGTCGGTTTGTCCGGCAGCAGCGTGCGGTCCGCGGCCCGGAAGTGCATGGCTGGCGGCGGCGTGGCCGCGCCGCCAAGGGCGCGATAGCCGAACTCGGCCAGCAGTCCGACGACCGCCGTCGAGAGGGTCAGCAGGAGCACTCTCTTCTTGATCGTGGACTTCATCGCGGGCGAGCGTTGGCAGCATACCGGCCGCGGCTATGCTTCTCCGCCCCCAATGCCCACCTACGTCCTCGGCATCTCTGCCTATTACCACGACTCGGCCGCCGCCCTGCTGTGCGATGGCGAGATCGTCGCGGCGGTTCAGGAAGAACGCTTCACCCGCAGGAAGCACGACGCCGAATTCCCCGCGAACGCGGTGCGCTACTGCCTCGATACCGCGGGGATCACGGCCAAGGACATCGACTTCGTCGCGTTCTACGACAAGCCGATCCTGAAGTTCCATCGGCTGATCGAGACCTACATCGGGTTCGCGCCGATCGGGTTGAAGTCGTTCAGCAAGGCCGTGCCGATCTGGCTCGGCAAGAAGCTGCACATGCGCAGCCAGCTGACCAAGAGCCTCGGGGTCAAGCCGAAGAACCGGTACGTGTTCCCCGAGCACCACGAGAGCCACGCGGCGTCGGCGTTCTTCCCGTCGCCGTTCGAGGAGGCCGCGATCGTCACGATGGACGGCGTCGGCGAGTGGGCGACGACGTCGATCGCGGTCGGCGAGGGCAACAAGATGCGGATGCTGAAGGAGGTGCGCTTCCCGCATTCGATCGGGCTGCTCTACTCCGCGTTCACCTACTACTGCGGCTTCAAGGTCAACAGCGGCGAGTACAAGCTCATGGGCCTCGCGCCGTATGGCGAGCCGAAGTACGAGCAGCTGATCCTCGACAACCTGATCGACCTCAAGGCGGACGGGTCGTTCCGCCTCGACCAGAGCTACTTCAACTACTGCCAGGGCCTCACGATGACGGGCCCGAAATTCCACCAGCTGTTCGGCAGCGACCCGCGGCGGCCCGAGACCGACCTCGAGCAGCGTCACATGGACCTGGCCGCGTCGGTGCAGAAGGTCACCGAGGAGGTCATGCTGCGCACGGTGCGCCACGCGCACGAAGTGACCGGCAAGAGCAACCTCTGCCTCGCGGGCGGCGTCGCGCTCAACTGCGTCGGCAACGGCAAGATCCTGCGCGAGGGCCCGTTCGACAAGATCTGGATCCAGCCCGCGGCCGGTGACGCGGGCGGGGCGCTCGGCTGCGCGCAGATGGTCTGGCACAACCTGCTCAACAAGCCGCGGACGGTGTCGACCGGCGATTCGCAGCGCGGCAGCCTGCTCGGGCCGAAGTACGAGAGCGACGACATCCGCAGCTTCCTCAGCGGCGAGAACGTCAATTACGAGGAGTGCGAGAGCGAGGAGCAACTCGCCGACCGCGTCGCGCAGCTCATCGAGGAGGAGAACGTCATCGGGTGGTTCCAGGGCCCGATGGAGTTCGGGCCGCGCGCGCTCGGTTCGCGCAGCATCATCGGCGACGCGCGCTCGCCCAAGATGCAGAGTGTGATGAACCTGAAGATCAAGTTCCGCGAGTCGTTCCGGCCGTTCGCGCCGATCGTGCTGCGCGACGACGCGAGCGAGTACTTCGACATCGAAGAGCGCCACGACAGCCCCTACATGCTGATCGTCGCGCCCGTGCGGGACGACAAGCGCAAGGACGTCGAACCCGGTCTCATGGGGCTCGACAAGCTCAAGCAGCTGCGATCCGACATCCCGGCGGTCACGCACGTCGACTACTCGGCGCGCCTGCAGACCGTCGACAACGAACGCAACCCGCGACTCGCGCGGATGATGACGCGCTTCAAGGAGCGCACGGGCTGCCCGGTGCTCATCAACACGAGCTTCAACGTGCGCGGCGAACCGATCGTCTGCACCCCGCAGGACGCGCTGCGCTGCTTCCTCGGCACGGAGATGGACGTGCTCGTCCTCGAGAACTTCGTCATCCGTCGCGTCGCGCAGAAGGACCTCCCCGAGGTCGACCGCGAGAAGTACCTGTCCGCCTTCGCCCTCGACTAGCACCACGAACGCCGCCGCCCGATGTTCAAGCTCGAAACCAACCCGCCCGAAGCGCAGCTCAAACAGTTCGCGTTCATCGCGGTGCTCGGCCTGCCGCTGATCGCGTTCGCGGTCCTCAAGTTCAGTGGCTTCGACTGGGGCGAGGCGATCTCGCACCAGGCGGTCCTCTGGGCGCTCGGCGCGGGCGTCCTGCAGCTCGTCGCGTTCCTCGCGGGTTTCAAGCCGCTGACACGCGTGATCTTCGTCGTGCTGATGGTGATCGCACTGCCGATCGGCTTCGTGCTGTCGCACGTGCTGATGGCGGCCATCTACTACCTCGTGATGACGCCGATCGCGCTGGTGTTCCGCCTCATCGGCCGCGACGTGCTCGGCCGCCGCCCGGACCCCGAGGCGACGTCCTACTGGCACGACCGCGGCCCGCCGCGCAGCCCCGCCAGCTATTTCAAGTTATACTGACGATGCGGCTGACCCCCCGCGGGTCCGCAGCCCAGACAACCACCTCGACCGACCATGACCGAAAACGACGACAAGCAGACCGACCCGACCGATGACGAATTCCTGCAGGCTGCGGGCGGTGAGGACAAGGGCATCGTCGGCGAGTTCGTGCAGTTCATGGCCGAGAACAAGGTGTGGTGGCTCACGCCGATCCTCGTCGTGTTCCTGCTGCTCGGCGTGCTGCTCGTGCTCGGAGCGACCGGTGTCGCGCCGTTCATCTACGCGCTGATGTAGTCCGGGCCACGGTCGGCCTCCATGGCACCGCCGGGACGCGGACACCGCCGTCCCGGATCGATACGACCCAAAGGTTCGACTGGCCAGGAGTCCGTCACCTCGGTCGATAACCCGCATGTCACACCACACACGCGGGAAGGACGACCATGAGGGACCACGGGCTCGACACGTATCTGGCCGACATCAACGAAGTGCCGCTGCTGACCGCGGCTGAGGAGATCGAACTCAGCGAGCGCATCCAGCAGGGCGACATGGCGGCGCGCGAGCACATGATCCGCGCCAACCTGCGGCTCGTCGTCTCGATCGCGAAGAACTACGTCAACCGCGGCCTCTCGTTCATGGACCTGATCGAGGAGGGCAACATCGGCCTGATGAAGGCGGTCGAGAAGTTCGACCCCGCGGCCGGCTGCCGGTTCTCGACCTACGCGACGTGGTGGATCAAGCAGGGCATCCGCCGCTCGCTCGTCAACACGGTCAAGACGGTGCGCGTGCCGTCCTACATGTCCGAGATCGTCTCCAAGTGGAAGGCGACGGCGATGGAACTCAACTACCGGCTCGGTCGGCACGCGACGACGGCGGAGGTCGCCGAAGAGCTCGAGCTGCCGGAGAGCAACTGGAACGTCGTGCGCGAGACGGTGCTCGCGAACTCGCAGCCGACGCACTCGATGAGCGAGGACAGCTCATCGGTGTCCGACTCGCTCGAGGACGTGCGCTCGCAGCCGCCGGAGGAACAGATCCTCGCGGCGATGGAGATCGAACGCATGCGCGAGCTGCTCGACCGGCTCGAGCCGCGCGAGGCGAAGATCCTCAAGCTGCGGTTCGGGATCGACAACGCCGATCCGATGACGCTCAAGGCCATCGGCAAGCGCTTCGGCCTGACGCGCGAGCGCGTGCGCCAGATGGAGCAGCAGGCGCTCGACAAGCTCGGCGCGGTGATGTCCCGCGAGTTCGGCGAGGAGCGCCGCGCGGCGCGCAAGAAGCGCGTCGCGGGCCGCAAGTAGTCGAGCGGCGGCCCGATTGCTGCTGGCGCGGGCCCGGCTCGCCGGCCGGCGGCGGACCCGCGCGACGCGGGCTCAGCGCATCCGCATGACTTGCGGGATGGCCGCGGCCGCGGCCGCGCCGACGGCCATCAGGCCGAGCGCCATCTCCGGGCCCCACGGGCTCGTCGTGACGGTCTCCGTGCCGTTCTCGGTCGAACGCGAGAAGCTGACCGTCGGCGACAGGTGGCGCGTCAGCGTGCCCGAGTCGGGCAGCAGCGACATGTCGATCGGGACTTCCTCGCCGATCGGGACGAGCGCGAGCATGCCCGTGCCGAGCTGGTAGAAGCTCTCGAACTGCGTCCGCCAGTCGGTGAACGACACGCTCGTCGCGCCGGCCGGGATCTGCTGCGCGACCTTGGCGAACTCCTTGTTGCTGCGGATGTCGCCCTTCGGCTCGTCCTCGCGGTCCATGCGCTTGAACACGCGCTTGATGTCGCCAACCGAGAAGCCGGCGACCATGTAGCCCTTCTTGAACGAGAAGGTCGGCGTGAACATGTCGAACGGGTTCATGCCCATGCCGTTCGTCGGGTCGGCGTTGACGCGGATCGAGTAGACCTGGATGCCGCGGCGCTCGCCCTCTTCGAACTCGACCATGCCGTTGCTGAGCTTGCTGACGTTGCGCAGCACCTTCACGAGCTTCTCTTCGTCGTTGACCTTGAGCAGCATCGCCGACTCCGGCATCGACGCGATCGTGCTGACCGGCATCGACCAGTTGATGACGTGATCGCCGAACGCGCCGAACAGGTCGTCGCGGATCTTGAAGCCGAGCTGCTCCTCGATCTTGCCGAGCTGACCGAGCATCTGGCGCGCGAACTCCGGATCGTAGGCCTCGAGGCCCTTCTGCAGCGTGTCGTAGACCGCCGCGACGTCCCACGTCATGGCGCTGAACGACACCGCGTCCTTCGGCACCCACTTGAGGAAGCCCATGTCGATGCTGCTCTGCGCGCCCGTCTGCGGCGCCGCACTCGGCATGTGCACCGACGTGTACTGCGTCATGCCGCTGTCCAGGTAGCGGCCGGCTTCGGCGTAGACGCCGAGGTTGCGCATACCCATGGCGAGCAGGGCGCGCTCGACGCCGTCCATGTCGATCATGGCGAGATCCGGCTCCATCTCGGTCGCCATGCCGAGGACGTTGAGGCCGAACTGCATCATCGGGTCGAACCGGACGAAGCTCTTGATCTCGGCGCCATCGGCACCGACCCGCTGGTTGAGCGCCTGGTAGACCTCGGTCGCGCCGATGACCGGCTTCTGCTGGGTCCACGACTCGACGATCGACTTGCACTCGTCGGGCAGCGTGCAGATCAGCACGCCGTTCGGCACGAACGCGACGTTGAGGCCCATGTCGGGCGCGCCGGCCTCGTTCGGCATCATCGAGACGATCTTGACCTCACCGACGGTGCTCTCGGTCTTGAGCATCTCGTCGCCGGCCTGGGCTTCGAGCATGCCCATGCCCATCTGGATCAGCTTGTTCCACGTCGCCGCGGAGTCGCCGAAGTCGAGGTGCAGCGCGATGCCGACGGTCGGCATCGGGCCGAACTCACCCATGCCGAGGTCGAGCTGGGTCAGGGCGAACGTGACGCCACCGACGCGCAGCTTCATCAGGTCGTCCGGGTTGACCGGGAACTGACCGTTCTCGTGCGCCTGACGGGCCTGCCCCATCTGCTGGTCCATCATCTCCTTCGCGTACTCGAGCGCGTCGCCGAAGAAGGTCTGGACCTCGTCCTCGTGCCACATCTTGGCGAGCGGCGTCCTCTGGAACTCGGTCATCGTGGTCGCGAGGTCCGGGGCCGAGATCGCCATCAGCGTGTTGCGAGGCAGGTATGGCAGGACGGAGTTCTGGGCGAAGGCCGGCGCGCTGAGCAGCGCGATCGTGGCCAGGGCAAGGCACTTAGGATGAGTCATACGAATCTGGTTAGGCGAACTGGAGGGCTCTCGAACAGCTCTCGGACGGATGGTGGCCGGCCCCACGGGCCGCCGGAACCACACTGTGGACGGGCGGCTGTGGAATCTGTCGGATGGCACCAACCGCCGCTCCGACCGCGCCCATGACCTCGTTGTACGTCCACGTCCCGTTTTGCGTCGTCAAGTGCGGGTATTGCGACTTCAACTCCTACGTCGTCGAGGACGAGGGCGTGCACGACCGGTTTCTCCTGGCCCTCGAACGCGAGCTGGGGGCGAGCTGGCCCGCGGCCATCCGCCCGACTTCGGTGTTCTTCGGCGGCGGCACGCCGAGCCTGCTGAGCCCGGAGCGGTTCCGGCGACTGCTCGAGATCGTCGACGCCCGGGTCGCCCTGCGGGACTGCCCCGAAGTCACGTTCGAAGCCAATCCGGAGAGCATCACCCTCGAGAAGGCCGCGATCGCTCGCGAGCTCGGCGTCGCCCGGGCCAGCGTCGGCGTGCAGTCGTTCCATGCCCGCCACCTCGAGTTCCTCGATCGCGCCCACTCGGCGGCCGGCGCGGAGGCGGCGGTCGCGGCGCTGCGCGAGGCCGGCTACGAGAACGTCAGCCTCGACCTCATGTTCGGCATCCCGGGCGAGACCGCCGCGGAATGGGCCAGCGACCTCGACCGCGCGCTCGCGCTCTCGCCCGACCATCTGTCCTGCTACAACCTCACGTTCGAACCCGGCACCCGCCTGACGCACGCCATGCAGCATGGCAAGGTGCGGCCGAACGACGAGGAGGTCGATCGGGCGATGTTCCTGCACACGCGCGAACGGCTCGGTCGGGCCGGCTACGAGGCCTACGAGGTCAGCAACTTCGCCGGTCGCGGCGGCCCGTGCCGGCACAACGATCACTACTGGCGCCAGGGCGACTACGTCGGCGTCGGGCCCGGAGCCGCGAGCCACAGCAGCGGGGTGCGCTGGACCAACCTCAAGCCCGTCGACGCCTGGGCGGACGCCGTGCTCGCGGGGCGCCCCGCGGCGGCGACGGCCGAGACGTTGACGCCGCGCCAGCGCGCCGCCGAAGCGCTCTGGCTCGGCATCCGGCGGGCGGCCGGCGTCGATCTGCCGGCCGTCGAGGCGCGCCTCGATCTGCCCGTGCGTGAGTGGTTCGACGCCGTGGTCGCGAGGCAGCGCGACGCCGGCCTCGTCGACTACGACGGCGAGGTGCTGCGTCTCACATCCGAGGGTCTGCTGCTCGCCGACCACGTCAGCGAACAGCTGCTCACGGCCTGATTCCGCTGCCTCAGCGGTTCTCGGTCAGCAGCTTCTGCATGTGCGCCTTGACCTTGTCGTTGGCGGCTTCGAGCGCGCTCTGCAGGCCAGCGATCGCGCCTTCGACGCCCGCGCCGTTCGTGAACGCCTTGGTCACCTCGACCATGGCGTCGGTCGTCGCCTGGTCGCCGCCGAGGGTCGCGAAGTGCATCAGCAGACCGGCGACGGTCCAGTTGTAGGTGATCGCGTTGGCCTCCATGTCGCCGTTGATCGTGAAGTCGTTGAGGAACGTGCCGACGTCCTTCAGCCCGCCGCGCTTCACGACCATCGTGCGCAGGAAGTGCGTGCCGTCGCGGTCGTTCTCGTAGAAGCCCGACAGCGCGCCGATGCCGTGCGCGAACCAGCTCGGGATCTCGGCGCCGCCCGCAGCCTGGGCCTTGCCGTGCACGAACGCGAGCCCCGCGGCATGCCGCGCGTAATACGGCAGCATCCCGGGCTGCTGCCCCGTGCAGACGCCGCCGCGCACGCTGCCCTGGAACGGCACCTCGAGCCGGGCTTCGTCCGTCATGAGGAACGCCGAGCCCGCGCTGCTGCCGTCGCCGAACGCGTTGCCATACGCCTTGTACTCGTCCTCCGTCGTCGCGACGAGGATCGTCGGCCGGTGCGTCGGCGGCAGCGTCGTGCCGCCGAAGATCGGACCGATGCGCTCGAACGCGCGATCCACGCTCTGCTTCAGCGTGTTGATCTTCTCGAGCTCGAGCGTCGTGACGACGGTGCCGTGGTGCGAACGGACGACCCACGGATGCGCCGGATCGGCGTAGTACTGGTTGGCCTTGTCGAGGCTCGCCCACCGACCCTCGCTGCCGATCGGGAACTCGCCCGCTTCGGCCTTCTCGAGATCGTCCTTGCGGATCAGCATCCCGGTCTCCGGATGCGGGACCATGCCCTCGAGCAGCGCCTTCTTCTCCGCGCGCGTCACGAGCCGGCCGTCGTGGTGGAAGAGGCCGTTCTTGGCGTCGTCGACCTGGTCCTTCGGCACCCAGATCTCATCGACCTCGACCCAGCCCTTCTCCTTGTACATCGCCTCCATCGCCTTCTTGCGTAGCGCGTCGGCCTTGCGCTTGGGCATCCACTTGCCCTCCCACTGCGCGTTGCCGAGACCGATGTTCGCGTCGGCGTTGGCCGGGTCCTTCTTGAGCACGTTGGTGAAGAGGCGCTTGGCGTCGGCGGCCATGCCTTTCTCGCGCGCCCACTGCGCGACGGCGAGCAGCGCTTCGGCGGTCTGCTCCTTCTTGGCTGCGGACTCGCGCTGGCGGAGTTCGCGCTTGAGTTCGCGCGCGGACTGGCCGAGCGCGGGTGCTGCGAGGATCAGCGAGGACACGAGAACGGTGACGGCGTGCTGCTTGAACATTGCTGGGTCGGGCAGGGGAACGGGCGGGCTGTCGATTCTGGCCCGGGGCGGTTTCGGCCCCGGAAGACGTGGGACCCGGAAAGTCGGCTCCGGAAGAAGTCGGCCCCCCGGAAGAGGTAGGTTCGGGGAGAGTCGGCGGCAACCGGCGGGCAGCCGGCGAGCCGGGGAGTCCGGCATGATCCGCCGCCGGCCGCGGTTCCGCAAAGGGGCAGGTGTCACAAAAGACGTTGCGGTCAGGAATGCCCGAATCCGGCGCCGGCCGCTCCTACGAGCTCGCGCGGCGTTCGCGGCGGCCCGCAAAGCGGGCCCACGAGTCGAGGCGCTGACCGGGCCGCACGTTCAGATACGGCGTCCAGCGCGGCCGGGCGGGCGGCCGCAGCAGCTGCAGACCGGCGTCGCGCACCGTGCGATCGGCCTTGCGCGCGTTGCAGCCGATGCACGCGAGCACGCAGTTCTCCCAGTTGGTCGGCCCGCCGCGCGATCGCGGCACGACGTGATCGACGCTGAGTCGGTCCGCGTGGAATCGGCCGCCGCAATACTGACACGTGTAGTCGTCACGCAAGAACAGGTTCCGGCGCGTGAACGGCGCGTCGTGCGTCGGCACGCGGTTGTAGCGCGCGAGCACGACGACCTCGGGCGGCGCGATCTCGAGCGCGGGCGAGCGGATCGTCGGGCCAACGGCCGGCAGCGGTTGCATCACCCACTCGGCGAACGAGAACGTCATGTAGTCGCCAGGATCGACGATTCGCGCCGATTCGCGGAACACGAGGCAGAGGGCGCGTCGGACCGTCGTCACGTGCACCGGGCAGAACGAGCGGTTGAGGACGAGCGTCGGCCGATCGAGGACGTGCGGGTCGGAGGTCCCCCCCGAATCCTGGCGGCTGCCGTCGTCGATGCGTCGCATGCGGTGAGATGGATGCTGAAGCGCGCGAGCTCCGCGCACTCGCCGACGCCGCGATCCAGGGCGCGGAGCCGACAGGATGGTGCCGGAGTGTAGATCGGTTCGCGCCGCGGGCAAGCGGCCGGGTGCGCCGCCCGCGCGCCGTCGGCCGGTGGGCAGACCGGAGTCGAACTCGGGCCTTGCGCCGCGTATCCTCGGCGCGTAGTGGCCAGTTGTCGGCGTGGCGTTGCTCCGCGCCTGCGGGGTCGCTAAGCTTTTTCCCCCTTTCGAGGCCCGCCGGAGCCGGCGGGAGGCGCATGATGCACCGCATGTTGACTTCGTTCCCCACCCGGTTGGCGATCGCGACGATCGCCGCGTTGACCGTTCTGGCGGCCTGCCAGGGGCTGCCGCGTGGCCAGGACGGAGTCTCGTCGGTGCAGTTCCAGGACGTGGTCGTGCCGGATGGTCTGAAGATCGTCGACAACGCGCACCAGAGCCACACCGTCGAGGCCGCGAGCTACCGCAACGGCAGGCTGGTCTACACCGGCGCCGTGCGGGCGGAGGACGCCGTGGCCTACGTGCGCGAGCGGCTGCCGCTGCACAACTGGACGTTGGTGCAGGAAGACACGGCCAACCCCGACCGCACCAAGCTGCGGTTCGAACGTGGCTATTACGTCCAAGAGTATTTATTCACCCGGCGCGATGGCAAGACCGAGATGGTCGTCGACTACACGACGGACTACTCGGATCGCTGATCCCGACCCGCTGACCCCAACCGCTGAACCCCGACCCGCTACCCGACCGGCGCGCTGACCCACTGGCAGCCAACCCCGCCGGTAGCCGAACCCAAACGGGGCCGGGCGCCCGACGCGCTCCCCCCACTGCACGCAGGAGTATGACCCAATGACCGCAACGACCCCCCAACCCATGGAGGGAACCCAGGCACCCAACCAGATCGAGTATCTGTACGAACGCTACCGGCCCGCGCTGAAGTGGCTGCTCGTGGTGGTCGTCGGCGTGTTTGCGGCCTATTACTTCTTCAAGTACCAGCAGCAGAAGGCGGTCGACGAGTACTGGACCCAGTTCAACGTAACTATCGGTACAGAAGGGATTTACACGCAAGAGCACGCGGGGCTGCCGCCGGCGCTCACCGATCTGCTGGCCGATCAGGATCTCGCCGAGCTCGAATCGCGGCTCGCGGCCGCGGACGCGCAACAGAAGCCGTTCCTGCTGATCACCGTCGCGCGCAAGGCGATGCTCGACGGCAATTGGGATCGCGCCGAGTCCGCGCTCACCGAGCTCGAGACGCAGTACCCGAAGCACTCGCTGGTCACGGCGACGTCGCACCCGATCCAGATCCGCGAGCAGAAGGAGGTCGAGGATCCGACCCCCGCGCAGCGCCGCAAGCCCGAGTACGAAGAGCCGGTCGCTGGCAGCATCGTGGCCCGCATGCGGGAGCAGATCGCAGCCGCGCGTGACTACTCGACGCCCGAGCACTTCCAGAAGCCGGAGATCCCGGCGGACGCGACCAAAGTCGTCATCGAATTCGAGGGCTACGGCAACGTGACGATCGCGCTCATGCCGCAGGCGCCGAAGCACGAGGAGAAGTTCCTGGCGCTGGTCGACGAGAACTTCTGGGACGGCCAGAACGTCGACGAGATCCAGCGCGATGGCGAGTCGGCGTGGTCGAAGCGGCCGATGCAGTTGCACTTCGGCTTCGCGTCGACCAAGGAGGCCGACCGCACGAAATGGGTCAAGACCGACGCCAGCGAGCACCAGATCGCGTTCGAGGAGACCGGCCTGAGCCACTTCCCGGGTGCGGTCTCGGCGCGGGCCGGTGAGGACGGCAAGTCGGCCGTGGATCGCATCTACATCTCCGTCGAGGACAACCCCGACCAGGACGATCGCCGTGTGGTGTTCGGCTACGTGGTCGAGGGCCTGGACGTTGTCGAGGAGATCTGCAGAGCGTCGATGACCGCGCAGGAGGAGACCAGCGGCATGGGCGCGCCGACCGAGAACATCACGATCAAGAGCGTGACCAAGCAGTAGGGGCTGGCGCCGCGGAGCGCACGCCGAACACGAAACTGGCCGGTGGGGACGCCCCCACCGGCCAGTTCTGGTTTTGCAACTTGGGCAGCCGAGCTGCCCCCTTGGCGATCAGGCGTTCTTCAACCGCTCGTAGAGCCGCTCGAACTCCTCGCGACTGCCGCATTCGAACGTGATCTGGCTGCGCTTGCGGCCGTACTTGATCGAGACCGGTGCGGCCAGGTTCTCCATCAGGGTCTCCTCGAGCTCCTTGAGCCAGACCGGACGCTCCTTCGAGCCCCCCTTGCTGCCACGCGCGGAAGCGGGCTTGCCGGGGGTCTTGGTTGCCTCGTTAGCCTCGCGGACGCGCTCTTCCAGGCCGCGGACGGACCAGGTGCCCCGGATGGCTTCGTCCGCCATGGTCACCATGAGGTCCCGATCCACGAGCCCGAGCAGGCTACGCGCATGCCCCATCGAGAGTGTTCCACGTGAAACATGATCCTGAACCTCGCTCGGCAGTTCGAGCAAGCGCATGAAGTTGGCGACCGATGAGCGGTTCAGGCCGACCTTCTTCGCGACCTGATCCTGGGTCGCCTCGAGCTGCTTCTGCAGCTGCTGGAACGCCTTGGCCTTCTCGATCGCGTTGAGGTCCTCGCGCTGGACGTTCTCGACCAGGGCAAACACCGCCGAGTCCTGGTCGCTGATCTCTCGTACGAGCACCGGGACCTTGTCCAGCTTCGCGAGCTGGGCCGCGCGCCAGCGTCGTTCCCCCGCCACGATCTCGAAGGTCGTGCCCGCCTTGCGCACCAGGATCGGCTGCAGGATGCCGTTCTCCTGAATCGAGGCCGCGAGCTCGCCGAGTTCGGTCGGGTCGATCGGATCGCGCGGCTGATGCGGGTTGGGAGCCAGCTTGGCCACCTCGACCATCATCGTGTCCTGCGACTGTGGCTCGGCCTCGGCCTCGCCCTTGGCGCCCCCACCACGGCCTGACAGGAAGAAGTCGAGCCCACGGCCCAGTCGTCGATCAACCATCGAGAAGCTCCATTACCAGTTCACCATAACAAAGGGCGCCACGTGCCCAGGGGCAGTGCGCGAACGCAGTCTGGCCGTGGCTCGCCGCCTCGACCAGGTGAGAGTCGCGGAGGACCATGGTGCCCATCACCAGGTCTCCCAGATTCCGTCGCAGGTCCTCGACGACCTCGAGGGTCACCGGCTCGCTCGCGTCTACCATCGTGGGCAGGACGCCGCGAATTCGCGTCTTTCCCGCGAGTTGTTTCGCGATCACGTCCATCGCGGTCAGCATCTGCGACAGCCCGTGAATCGCGAAGAACTCGGCCTGCACGGGCACGAGCACCTCGTCACCGAGCTGCAGACCAGCCCAGCCCCAGGCATCGATCCGGGGCGGGCAGTCCACGACGAGCCAGTCGAGGGTCTTGCTCAGCTCGCGCACGAGCTCGAGCAGCCGGTCGACCTCGATGTCGGCGCCGGGCTCGACGAGGGACTCGGCCCCCGGCGACCGCAGCAGCCAGAGGTTCTCCGTCACCGGTTCGAGCATGGACAGAGCTGCGGCGCCTTCGGTGCCCCCCGCCATGCCATGGACCGCGACGGTCGCATTGCCCTGCGGGTCCATGTCGAAGAGCCCGACTCTGGCTCCGCTCAGCGCGAAGCCGTGAGCCAGGTGGATCGCGGTCGTGGTCTTGCCGACCCCGCCCTTCTGGTTCGCCAACACAAGGGAACGCACGTGCTCCGCCCCGCCGCCTCAGGTCCAGTGGAATGCGAGGATCGGCACGGCAACCACCCGGCCATCGCTCGCGAGCCCGGATCGTAGCGACCGGGCGGAAGAGCGCCAGACTCCTTTTGCGTGTGGGAGCATCGCAGGTCAGAATGGCCCCCGAGGGATGCTGTCTACGCTGGTCGAACTGCGCCTCGCGCGCCTTGAACTCAAGCTCCGATTGCGCCAGGTCGGCCTGTGGCCGTGGCTCGTGCTGGTCGGTTGGGCGGCCATCGCGGCCGCCCAGGAGCCCCGGGTCATGCGCGGGTTCGGGGTCGTGCTGACCTGGCAGGGAGTCTGGGCGGGGGGGCTGGTTCTGCTCCTCGTGCTCGCGGTCTCGGGCCCCCGGCGGCCGGAATCTGGCATCACCGGATCCGGTGGGGCCGGACACCATCGCAGCCCCAATATGCGCTTGTCCGAAACGATGCCGTTGCGAGGATCCGCGGTCGCCGCACGATCCCCGGCCCCGGGTGGGGGCGCCGACGAGCCGCTCGCGGTCGCGCGATCCGCGGCGTCCACGCCACCAGTGCCGTCGGCCGCCACCACGGGCGGGGGCGACCTGCCGAGCGCGGCGCGTCTCGAAGTCGCGCCGGGTCTGGTCGTCGCGGCGACCCTGACCGCGCTGGTCGCGGTCGTGCAAGCGAGCCTGGCGCTGCTCGCGGACCAGATCATGGGGGCCATCCTCGACGTCGACCTGACCTTGTGTTCGGTTTTCGGATTCGCGTTCGCGAACTTGCCGCTCACCGTGGCGGTCGTGCTCTTCGCGGGCTCGCCGGTGCACCGCGCGGCAACGTATGTCGCGGTGGTCGCCGGAGCCGGCTTCTCGTTCGGCTGGTCAACGGTATGGTTTGAAGCACCGGATCGTTGGACCGTGATTGCGGCCGTGTTGGCCGTCGCCGGTCTCGTGTTGCTTCGGCTCGCAGCCGCTCGACGTACTTGAACCTCCCCTCACGACCTCATGCGCATCGGCATCCTCGGTGACATCCACGGGAATGTCGAAGCGCTCGCGGCGGTTGTCAGCGCGTTGCGCGACGATGGCGCGGATCTCTTCGTGCAGGTCGGCGACATCGTCGGCTACGGCCCGCAGCCGTCCCGTTGCATCGAGATCGTCCGCGACCTCGGCTCGGTCGTCTGTCTCGGCAATCACGATGCGGCGGTCCTCGACCTGCTCGACGCGTCGTACTTCAACCAGTTCGCGCGCGCCGCGATCGAGTGGACTCGCGAACAGCTCGGGGAGACCGATCTCGCCTACCTCCGCGGTCTGCCGCTCGTCGTGCGCCAGCCACCGTTCACGGTCGTGCACGGCACGCTGCACATGCCCGAGCAGTTCGGCTACGTGATCAGTCCGGTCGAAGCGCTCGAGTCGCTGCAGCACCAGGACACCGAACTCTGCTTCGTCGGGCACAGCCACGTGCCGGCGATGTATCTGGCCAAGAAGGACGCCCTGCGCGACCTGCGGGTCGTCATGAACTCCGAGGCGGAGATCTCGTATCGCGGTTACGACCGCGTGCTGATCAACGTCGGCAGTGTCGGCCAGCCGCGCGACGAGGATCCGCGCGCGGCCTACGGGTTCGTTGACACGGACGAACAGATCGCCTGCATCCGACGCGTCGAGTACGACATCGAGAGCGTGAAGAAGAAGATCCTCGCGGCGGGTCTCCCCGAGGTGCTGGCCAATCGCCTCTCCCTCGGCGTATGAGTCGGCGCGCGCGATCGACGACGCGCATGAGGCCTCGGTGCGTCGCGTTGCTCGCACTCGCGGCCGGCGTCGCGGGCGCCGACCGACTGGCTGGCCAGAGCTGGCGCGAGACGGTGGGGGAGTCGCCCGCCGGCATCGTCGACCTGCATCAGGCGCGGCTCGATGCGGGCAGTGATGCGCTCGTGCTCGTCGTCGCTTCGCACCCCGACGACCGCTACGTGTTGCCCGCGGTCTGGCTGCGCTACGAGCACGGCATCCGCGTGGCCGTGTTGCTCGCGACGCGCGGTGGCGGCGGGCAGAACAGCACGGGACCCGAGAGCGGTGACGCGCTGGATCGCATCCGCACGCTCGAGACGGAGGCGGGGTGTTCGCACTTCGACGGCGAGGTCTGGTACCTCAATCGCCCGGACGGCGGCTACTGTCGCACGGCGGAGGCGACGTTCGGCGAATGGGGGCGCACGGAGACGGTCGCCGATCTCGTGCGGCTGCTGCGCACGATCCGGCCCGATGCGATCCTGAGCACGCACCACGCGGCCGAGAAGCACGGTCACGACGTCGCGCTGGTCGAACTGCTCGAGACCGCCGTGCCGCTCGCCGCCGACCCCGACTTCGCCTCGCCGTTGCCGCCGCACGAGCCGCGCATCTTCGCGCTCGGGGCGAACACCGATTCGCCGGCTGCGATCGCGTTGCCGATGGATCGCCTCGAACCCGTGCGCGGCGCGTCGTTCCGCCATCTCGCGCGCGAGATCCTGCGCACCGCGCACAAGAGTCCGGGTGAGCCGACGCCGCTCGAAGAGCTGTTCCTGCCGATGCTGCGGTTCGAACTGCGCGTGCCCGAACGCGCGGACGGTTTCCCGTTCGCCCGCCTCCCGAGCCTGTTCGACAGCGCTCTCTGGCCCGGCGATCCGGCGCGGCGGGAGCCGCTGCAGCGGTTCTTGCGCGAAGACGTGCGCGCCGGCACTGCCGGTCGCGAAGCGGTGATCGCGGCATTGCTCGAGTTGCGCGCGGTGCGGGACGGCATCACCGGGGGGGGACACGAGGATCTGCGGCGCCGGTTCGCGCGGCGCATCGAAGCGCTCGAACGGCTCCTGCTGTTGATGTCCGGCGTCAAGGTCGGGCTCGACGTCCCGCCGCGCACGTTCGCGATCGCCGGCGAGGAGTTCCACATCGGCGTGCGCCTGCACGTCGCCGAGCCGCGGCCCGTCGCGATTCGGGCGGAGGGCCTCGACGGGGTGCGCGTGACCCTCGCGACGAACGACGCGAGTCCACCGAACATCGCGACCGTGGGCACGCTGCGCCTCGACGCGGCCGTGCGCCTGCCGCTCGAAGCGGGTTCGAGCTCCGACCCGATGGGGCCGCGGTTCCGCGCGGATCGGTTCATCCCGCCCGTGCGACTCCGGTTCATCGTCGACCTCGACGGCGTTGCCGTGCCCGTGACCATGACCGTGCCGATCGAGGAACGCGCGCCAGTCGAGCTCGCGGTCGTGCCGCGCATCTTGCTGCTGCCGAGATCGCGCCGCGAGCTGCAGTTCTCGGTCGAGGTCGTGCGCAACACGCACTTCCCCGTCGAAGGGCCGCTCGAGGTGCGGGCGCGCGCGGGTTACGCGATCGATCAGCACCTGCGGCCCGTGTCCTTGCGCGAACACACCGGTGATCGCTTCCGCTTCGAGGTGCGCGCCGGCGAAGGGCGGCGGCCGGGTGTCGACGTGCTCGGGATCTCGCTCGCCGGCACGCGGGTCGCGTTGCCGATCCACAAGGTCGACGTCGAAGTGCCGGCAGATCTTCGCGTCGGCGTCCTGCGCAGCAGCGACAACACGTTGCCCGGCATCCTCGGCGTCACCGGCCTCGGTCTGTTGTGGTCCGAGCTCAGCGATGCCGACATCCTCGCCGGCGAACTGTCGCGCTTCGACACGATCGTCGTCGACGTGCGGGCCCTGCGCGACCGCCGGGGGGCGCGCCGGGGCTTTCGCAGCCTGCTCGAGTTCGCGGCCGGCGCCGGCCGCCGGCTCGTCGTCTTCTATCACAAGCAGAACGAGTTCCATCCGGTGGGTGAGGGCTTCATCGGCGCACCCTACGCGCCGTTCCAGATCGGCACCGCCCGCGTGACGCGCGCGGACGCGCCGGTGAGGGTGCTCGTGCCGGACCACGTGTTACTCAACTACCCCAACGTCATCGCGCCCGCGGACTGGGACGGTTGGGGGCAAGAACGCGCGCTCTACCTGCCGCGGGTCTACTCGCCGCGCTTCGAGGAGGTCGTCGAGATCCACGACCCGGGTGAAGAGCCCGAGCGCGGCGCGCTGCTGTACGCCAAGACCGGTGAAGGCGAGTACGTGTACTGCGCGCTCGCGCTGTGGCGTCAGCTCAAGAAGCTCCACCCCGGCGCCGTGCGGTTGCTGGCCAACCTGCTGACGCCGAGTCCGCGCGAACGGTCGAAGTAGCCGCAGCCGCAGCCGCAGCCGTCGTCGTCAGGCGCGGCGGCGCGCGAGCAGGCAGCAGGCGATCACGTTCGCACCGACGAGCGTGCTGATGGCGAGCGTGGCATTCCCGGTCTTGAACCACAGGATCCCGGACCAGCACAGCACGAGGAACGCGACGCTCAGCATCACGATCTCGCGACCGTTCGAGGTCGGCTGCTCGAACGGCGCGGGAGCGGGCTGGCTCAGCTGCTGCGCGCAGTCGCGGCTCATCATGGCCGCGTGCACGCCGACCGCGACGCCGTGCTCCACGCGCTCACCGAACTCGCCGACGGCCGCCACGAGCGGCTCGATGTCGAAACCCGGCTTGTCGTCGCCCGCCGGGCGCTGCGCGATCTCGACGAGCGTATGCCGCAGCTCACCGAGGAAGCCCTCGACGCGCTCCATCGTGGCCATCGCGGCTTCGGCAGGTGGTGCTGGCGCTGCCGCATCGAATGCCGGGGCGGCGGCTTCGGACCCGAACAGAATGTTGGTGGGCTCGGCGACGTCCGGCGTCGGATCCGCCGGCGGCGCCGCTTCGGGGACAGCGCTCTCGACAGTGGTTTCGTCGACAGTGGCTTCGTCGACAGTGGCTTCGTCGACGGTGGCTTCATCGACAGCGACCGGTTCGGGTGCGGCTGCTGCCGCCGGGGCATCCGCAGGGGCTTCTTCGACCGTGGTCGCGGGCGCTGCTTCGACCAGTGGTGCTTCGCCCGGGGTCTCGACGTCGGTCGACGATACCTCGGTGTCGATCACGCTCTCCTCGACCGGGACTTCCGGGGCCGGGACCGCTGGGGCCGGGGTCTCTGCGACCGGGGCCTCTGCGACCGGGGTTTCTGCGACCGGGGCCTCTGCGACCGGGGTTACTGGGACTGGCGCTTCTGCGACGTTGGCCTCTGCGGGCATGGTTTCCTCCGGCAGGCTCTCCTCCTGCGGGTGCTCCTGTTCCACCGAACCGGCCGCATCCGAGCCGTCCGCGTCGTTCGACGCGGGAGGTTCGGTCTCGGCGGGTCCGAAGGCAGTGTCAGCGGCGTCGGGCTCCGTGCCGTTCAGCGCCGCGAGCAGCGCGTCCGCGTCGATGAGGTCGTCGCCGAAGTCCTCGGCCGACGGCGGGTCATCGGTCGGCGCGGACTCGTAGATCTCCGCGAGCGCTTCGAACTCGGCCTCGGCCAGCTCGAGATCTCGTTGCTCGGGCTCGCGGGGCTCGGCCTCGATCACGTGGACCGGACCATCCTCGGCGAGCGGGGCGTCCGCCGCCGCCAACGGTTCGGCTTCGCCCGCCGGTTGGACGTCGGGCTCGATGGGGGCGACCCAGCCCCGCGCGGCCATCGTGCCCTGCACGAGGGCGTTGCGGGCCCGGTTCGGGTCGAGCGCCACGTCGGTCTTGCCGAGGGTCGCGAGCCGAACGCGCAGGTCCTGTTCGAGGTCGGGATCGCACACGCCGAACACCGGCTGCTCGCCAGCCGCGAGCGCGATGCTGCCGAGCTCGCGGAGGCCGCCGTCACGCAACCACTGCACGACTTCGTCGGCGGGAATCGCCAGCGCGGCGAGGTCGGCCCGCGTCAGAACGTGCTGGTCCGGTGTTGGTGCGAGTGCGGTCATTCCCTGCCCGGTTTTTCGGCACTCGCGCCGCCTCCGATGAAGGGCGCGACGGATCCGGGTCGAGACCGCGATGGCATGGCGCCTGCGTGCCGGCGCCGCGAGCGACGGCTCGACTCAGCGAATGCCCTTGGGGAAGCGCATGCCCGAAACCTGACCGCGGACGAGTTTGACCTCGCGCGTCGTCGCGCCGTTGCGCAGCAGGTGGAACGCCTGCGCATCGATCAGCGAGAAGTCGCCGTTGTCGTAGAACAACTCGAGGCGGATCGTCTCCGTGATGTCCTCGAGCAGCCGGATCTCGACGACGTTGCGGGCGCTGATGGCGACCTTCTTGCCCTGCAGGTCGACGTACTGCAGCTCCGAGATCGGCAGCACGTGTTGGTTTTCGGTCAGGGTGGGGTTCCCGGGGCCCTGGCCCTGCGGGACCATCGCGAGGGCGGCGACGACGGGGACGGCGAGCAACAGCTTCGTATGCAGTTTCATGCGACGAACTCCGAATGAAGAAAGCCCGGGTTCTGCCGCCGGGCTCCGGGGACTATGACGGGTCGATCGTCGGATTCTTGCGTGTGATCTGGATTCTGTGGGCGTTGGTCCTGGCCGGGCCGGCGTGGGCCGCGCCCCAGGGCGACCGTTCGCCAGAGCAGGAGCCTGCACCGTTCGTGGTCCGGGTCGGCAGCGGCGAGGTCGCGCCCGCGACGCTCACGCTCGTGGAGGCGCTCGTCGCAACGCATCTGCCCGCGCTGGCGGTCCACTTCCCCGACCTTTCGCCGCGGCCGTTCGCCGTGTTCGTGCACGAACG
Source organism: Planctomycetota bacterium (assembly GCA_965228735.1). Lineage (GTDB taxonomy): Bacteria > Planctomycetota > UBA1135 > UBA1135 > UBA2386 > JAGQRA01. Next base: position 4,513,839 of record OZ245838.1, on the reverse strand, counting down.
CGAAGGCTCGATGCCGGACTCGTTGCGAACGATCCGGCATCCCGGCGCCCCGGGTTTCGCGCTGCTCGGTCGTCACCAGATCCATCTCGTGCTCGAGAACGTGCGCCGCAGCGACGCCAGACTCGATGGTGTCGTCGCGCACGAGCTCGTGCACGAACTGCTCGATCAGCACGTCGCGCCGCACGGCCGCGAGATCCCGCGCTGGTTCCACGAGGGTCTCGCGCAGCACCTCGCGGGTGACACCTACCTCGGTGCGCGCGAGGAGGACATCGTCTGGCGCGTCGACCTCGGCGGCCTGCACAGCTTCTCGCGGATTCGCGGCGCGTTCCCGATCGCCGAGGAGCAGGTTCGCGTCGCCTACGCGCAGAGCTACAGCTACGTGTCGTGGCTCGTGCGCCACTTCGGCCTCGAGCTCGTCGTGCGGGTCGCCGCGGATACGACCGACGACCTGAGCTTCGAACACGTGCTCGTGGAACAGACCGGGCGCACGACCCTCGAGCTCGAGGACGCCTGGAAGCGATACCTCGTCTACGGCTCGGGTGCGTGGTGGCGCGTGCTGTTCGGCAACTGCTTCTCGTCGCTGCTGGTGCTCGCGCTGCCGGTGTTCTTCGTCGCGGTGATTCGGCGGCGGCGGCGCGCGCGCCGGCTCAAGGCTGCGATGGAGCTGCGGGAGGCGACGCACCCGCACGAGTTCAGCGGACTGCCCCCGGGTTTCCTCGGCCCGCCGGCGCCGCCCGAGCTGTTCGCGGGCGGCGACGAGCCCGAAGCGTCGCTCGATGTGGCGCCGCCGGGCGGGCGGGCGTTGCGGTGGCGACGGCTCGGTGCGCGCCGGGACTGAGGCCGACCGGATCACGGATCCGGCGGTGATCGGGTTGCCGCGGCAGCGTCGCGTCGTAGGCTGCGCGCGCGATGCCGGATCCCGCCGACAGCGATCGCCTCAGCGCCGTGCGTGACATCCTCGTCGCGGACTACGGTTTGCCGGCCGACGTCGAGCTGAGCCGGCTGCCGGGCGAGAACGAGAACTACCTCGTCGCGCTGCCCAGGCCGGCCGCCGCTGAGGCCGCGGCCGAGCGGACCGCGCGATGGGTGCTCAAGCTCGAGCAGGATGCCGTGCCCGGCATGGCCGAGGTGGAAGCTGCCGCGGCCGCCGAGCTGCTCGCGGCGCGGCCCGGCTTCGGCGTGCCGCTCGGTCGCCGCACGACGGCCGGCACGCAGTTCGTGACGTTGCGTGACGGTCGCACCGGGCGGCTGCTCGAGTTCGTCGACGGCACGGCATTCGGCGCCGCCCAGACTCGTGGGCCCGAACTGCTGCGCGACCTCGGTCGACTGCTCGGCCAGCTGCCGCGCGTGTTCGCGGGTGTGCCCGGTCGTGCCGCGGCCCGCACGCATGCCTGGGATCTCACGGCCGCCACGCAGCACTGGGGCGAGGTCGCAGCGGTCGCCGATCCCCGACGCCGCGACCAGCTCGATCGGGCGTTCCAGTCGTTCCAGGCCCATTGCAGAGGCCTCGATGAGCTGCCCGCAGGGTTGGTCCACGGTGACGTGAACGACGAGAACGTGCTGGTCGACGACGAACGGGTGGTCGGCCTGCTCGACTTCGGCGACGCGCTCGAGAACCCGTTCGTCTGTGACCTCGCGATCGCGTTGTCGTACGTCGTGCAGCACGCGCCGGCCGGCGAACGTCTGGCCGCAGCGGCGACCGTCGTTGCGAGCTATCACGGCGAGCGCGAACTGTCGGCCGCGGAACTCGACGTCCTCTTCCCCCTCGTGCTCGCGCGGCTCGCCGTGACGTTGTGCATGTGCGAAGCCCGCCGGCGGATCGATCCCGAACGCGTGACCTGGTTCGTCTCGGAGGCGCCGGCAGTGGCGGCCCTGGACGAGCTGTCGGCGCTGTCGCCCGCAGCCGGGTCGCGCGCGTTCGCCGACGCGGTCGGATCCGGCCGCGACGGCGAACGGTCGGCGTCGGCGCCGTCGAAGGACGACCTCCTCGCGCGCCGCCGGCGGCACGTCAACCCGGCGTTGTCGGTCGCCTATGACGAACCGCTGCAGGTCGTGCGCGGCCGCGGTCAGTATCTGATCGACGAGCATGGTCGGCCGCACCTCGACCTCGTCAACAACGTCTGCCACGTCGGTCATTGCCATCCGCACGTCGTCGCTGCGGGGCAGCGGCAGATGGCGCAACTCAACACCAACACGCGCTACCTCTACCGCGCGCTCACGGACTACGCGGAGCGTCTGTGTGCGACGCTGCCGGACGAGCTCGATACCTGCTTCCTCGTGAACTCGGGCAGCGAGGCGAACGAGCTCGCGCTGCGGCTCGCGCGGGCCCACACGGGCCGGCGTGACATGATCGTCCTCGACAGCGCGTATCACGGCCACACGTCGGCGTTGATCGCGTTGAGCCCGTACAAGTTCATGGGCAAGGGCGGCACCGGTGAGCCCGAGCCCTGGGTGCACGTCGCGCCCAACCCCGACGTCTATCGCGGCCCGCACCGCACCAACGACCGCGCCGCGGGGCAGGCCTACGGCGACGCGATCGGGCGCGTGATCGCCGCGAGCGAACGGCCGATCGCCGGCCTCCTCTGCGAGTCACTCCTGTCGTGCGGCGGTCAGCTCGTGCCGCCGCCGGGCTATCTCGAGCGCGCCTACGAGCACGTTCGTGAGCACGGCGGCATCTGCATCGCGGACGAGGTGCAGGTCGGGTTCGGGCGCACGGGCCGCGGCTACTGGGCGTTCGAACTGCAGGACGTCGTTCCCGAGGTCGTCGTGCTCGGCAAGCCGATCGGCAACGGCCACCCGATGGCAGCCGTGGTCACGACGCGGGCGATCGCGCGGTCGTTCGCGAACGGGATGGAGTTCTTCGCGACGTTCGGCGGCAATCCCGTGTCGTGCGCGATCGGCAACGCCGTGCTCGACGTGATCGAGGACGAGCGCCTCATCGATCGCGCGGCCAGGCTCGGCGAACGGTTCATGCGTGGGTTGCAGGAGCTGCAGCGGGAGCATGCCGTGATCGGGGACGTGCGCGGTGTCGGCCTGTTCCTCGGCGTCGAGATCGTGGCGGATCGGGAGAGTCGCGAACCGGCGCCCGCAGTGGCGAGGGCGATCGTCAACCGAGTGCGGCACAACGGCGTTCTGCTGAGCACCGACGGACCGTTCGACAACGTGCTCAAGATCAAGCCGCCCATGGTGTTGACCGAGGGTGACATCGACATGGCGCTGCGCGCGCTCGGGGCAGCGCTGCAGGAAATCCGGTCCTGAGGTTGGCGCGCGCGGCGCGGCACGGTACTCCGGGCGTCGTGCGAACGCTCATCTCGGGTCTGCGGACTCTCGGTCTCCTGCTGGCCGTCGTGGCGACGACGGGCGCTTCCGGGTGCGTGACCCACACCCACAACGTCGGTCTCGGGGCGACCGGTTCGGAGGTCGTCGTCGAACGGCAGTACTACTGGCTGTTCGGGTTCGTGCAGTTCAACGAGGTCGATGCGCGACGGATGGCCGGGAACCTCACGAGCTACAGCATCGAAACGAGCTACGGGTTCTACGACGTTCTGCTCGCGCCGCTCCTGCTGCCGCTGCTGTCGACCTCGCGCACCGTCGTCGTGCGCTTGTAGACCACGATGACGATCGCCATCCGGTTCCTCGGCGCGGCACGGCACGTCACCGGCAGCAAGCACCTCGTCGAGGTCGGCGACAAACGCGTCCTGCTGGACTGCGGACTCGTTCAGGGGCCGCGGCGCGTCGCGGAGGAACAGAACCGGAATCTGCCGTTCGATCCCGGGTCGATCGACGCGGTCGTGCTGAGCCACGCGCACATCGATCACTCGGGTTGTCTGCCGAAGCTCGTGAAGGAGGGCTTCGACGGGCCGATCTGGTGCACGGACGCGACCGCCGACATGTTGCGGATGATGCTGTTCGATTCGGCGCACATCCAGGCGCAGGACGCGCGGCATCTGCGGAAGCGTGGCCACGACTACGAGCCGCTCTACACCGCGGACGACGTCGAGCGCACGCTGCGACTCCTGCGGCCGAAACCGTACTACGAGTCGTTCACGATCGACCCGCAGGTGCGCGTCGAGTTCATCGACGCCGGCCATATCCTGGGGGCCGCGATCGTCGTCCTCGACGTCGACGCTGCGAACCGGCAACGGCGCATCGTGTTCACGGGCGATCACGGCCGCAAGGATCTGCCGATCCTGCGCGATCCCGACCGCATCCCGGAATGCGATGCGCTGATCACCGAATCGACGTACGGCGACCGTCTGCACGACGCGCGCCCGGCGATGATGACGGAGCTCGCGGGGATCGTCGAAGAAGAGATGCGCGACGGTGGCCGCATCGTCATCCCCGCGTTCTCCGTCGGGCGCACGCAGTCCGTCGTGCTCTTCCTCGGTCAGCTCATGCACGAGCGCCAGCTGCCGCAGATCCCGATCTTCGTCGACTCGCCGATGAGCACGAACGCGACGAAGATCATGGCGCGGCATCCCGGGCTCTTCGACGACGAGACGAAGGCGCTGCTCGAGAAGGGCCACAGCCCGTTCTTCTTCGACGGCGTGCGCTACGTCGCGGACGTGCAGGAGAGCAAGTCGCTCAACGGTCAACGCAGCGGCGTCATCCTGTCGGCGTCCGGGATGTGCGAGTCGGGCCGGATCCTGCATCACCTGCGCAACACGGTGGGGCGCCGCGAGGACTGCGTCCTGATGGTGGGGTTCCAGGCGCACGGCACGCTGGGTCGCAAGCTCCGCGACGGCGCGGACACCGTCCGGATCTACGGCGAGGAGTACCCCGTGCGCTGCAAGGTGCGGTCGATGGGCGGGTTCTCGGCCCACGCCGACTACAGCGAGCTCATGCAAGCGTCGCGCCACCTCGTCGACCGTTGTAAACAGGTGTTCGTGGTGCACGGCGAGGACGAGCCGGCCGAAGCGCACGCGCAGCGCCTGCTCGACGCCGGCTTCCGCGAGGTGCACGTGCCGAGCAAGCGCGACCGGATCGAACTGCGATGAGTGACCGACACGCGACCAGCGGCGGGCCGACGATCCCGTTCTTCAAGATGCAGGGCGCGGGCAACGACTACGTCTACGTCGACGCACTGCAGAACGACTTCCCGCTCGAGCTCGGGTCGGAATGCGCGCGCCGCTGGTCCGATCGCCACTTCGGGATCGGCGCCGACGGCCTCATCGTGATGGCGCCGAGCTCGAGCTGCGCGGTGCGGATGGTCATGTGGAACGCCGACGGTTCGCGCGGCGCGATGTGTGGCAACGGCCTGCGCTGTCTCGCGCTGCTCGCGCAGCGGCAAGGGCACGTGCGTGAGGTCGCATTCGAGGTCGAGACCGATGCCGGGCCGCGCGCCGTGGAGCTGCTCGGCGGCGACCTCGTGCGGACCGCGATGGGGGACGTGCGTGTGCTCACCGAACGCGAACTCGACGTTTGCGGTCAGCACGTCAGCTACCACGCCGGTGATGCCGGCAATCCGCACGCGGTGGTGTTCGTCGACGACGTCGATTCCGCGCCCGTCGAGACGGTGGGCGCCGCCATGCAAGAACACCCGAACTTCCCGGGTGGCGTGAACGTCGAGTTCGTCGCCGTGACCGGGCCGGATCGGCTGGACCAGCGCACGTTCGAACGCGGCAGCGGCGAGACGCTGGCGTGCGGCACCGGCGCCGCGGTGGCGGCCAAGGCGGCGCTCGTGTCGGGCCGGGTCTCGGCCCACGAGATCGCGGTCTCGCTGCGCGGCGGCGTGCTCCGCGTGCTTCTCGACGGGCCAGTCCCTAGGATCGAAGGACCGGCGCGAATGGTCTACCGCGGCGACATTCCGCTGCCGCCGTCGGCCACGAAGTAGATCGGCCCTTTTCTGTCAGGAACGCCCCATGGAACCACTCTGGATCGCCGTCATCGTCATCGCCGTCATCGCGCTCATCGTCATCTTCTGGGTGATTTCGACCTACAACGGGCTCGTGGCGCGGCGCAACGAAACGAAGAACTCGTGGAGCCAGATCGACGTCCAGCTCAAGCGGCGTTACGACCTGATCCCCAACCTCGTCGAGACGGCCAAGGGCTACATGAACCACGAGCGCGAAACGCTCGAGGCCGTGATCCAGGCGCGCCAGACCTGCGTCGACCTCAAGAACGCGGAGAAGATCGGTGAGCTGATGAAGGCCGAGGGCGTGCTGACCCAGACGCTCGGTCGCCTGTTCGCCGTGTCGGAGAACTACCCCGACCTCAAGGCCGATCAGACGATGCTCAAGCTGCAGGAAGAGCTCACGTCGACCGAGAACAAGATCGGCTTCGCGCGCCAGGCCTACAACGACGCCGCGATGCGCTTCAACAACGCGATCGAGCAGTTCCCGGGCAACATCGTCGCGGGATTCGGCAACTTCAAGCAGGCCGAGTTCTTCGAGATCGACGTCGCCGCAGAACGCCAGAACGTGAAGGTCAGCTTCTGATCGGACGACCACTCCGCTGACGACGCGTGAGCACCACCGATTCGAATCAGGTCGTGCTGCTGGCCGGGGTGACCGGCCAGCTCGGCACTGCCTTCGCGCGCCGCGTGCTCGCGGACGGGCACCGGCTCGCCGCGGCCGTGCGGCGGCCGTGGCAGGTCGACAAGGTCCGGGAACGGTTCGCCGACGTCGGCGCGGAGCGGCTGCTCGTCGGCGTCGTCGGCGCGCAGGATTCCGAGGCCGCGGCCGGCTTCGTCAAGGGTTGCAACGACGCGCTCGGGCCGCTCACCGCGGTCGTCTCGACGGCCGGCGCGTTCCGCACGGCGGCCGTCGGGCAGGAGCCGGCGGGCGAACTCGCGGAGCTCGTCGAGGCCAACCTGCTGTCCGGCGCGACGCTCGTCCGGGCGGCGTTGCCCGGGATGCGGCGCCGGGGGCGGGGAACGATCACGTTCGTCGGCAGCGCCGCCGTGGGGGTGGGCAAGGACGTCGCGGCGAACTACCTCGCGAGCAAGGCCGCGGTGCACGAGTACGTGCGGGCGCTGGACGCGTCGTTCGCCGGCTCGGAGCTGCGCGCGTCGGTGCTCGTCGCGGACACGCTCGACACCGAAGCGCGCATTGCCGTGGCGGTCGAAGAGCTCATGGCAGCGGCGTTCGGTTCACGCCCTGGCAGCGGGCCACTGTTGCCGTTCCCGGCGAGCGACTAGAAGGGGGGCATGAGAGCGACACGCATCGGGCCTGGACTGCTGGTTGCGGCGGTCGTCGGTTGTGCCGTGGGCCTGCCGGCGCCAGCCGTGGCCCGGGCCCGGGCCCAAGCCCCGGCGCCGTCGGAGTCGAGCGCGACGCAGGACCCCCAGCACCCCGAGCCGGCCGCCGCGCTGCAGGCCTGGATCGCGTCCGAACAGTCGTCGCCCGAGCTCATGGAGCGGACCGTCGCGGCGATGCTGGCCAGGCGCAAGGTCGGGCTGCCGCTGCTCGGTCGCGAGCTGACCGCCGTCGGCGACGACACCGAGAGCCCGCGCGCGCGCGGCGTCAAGAGCGTCGCAACGCAGACCGCGCTCGCGTTCCTCAAGGAGCAGACGACCAGCGGCGTGATCTACGCCGGTCAATACGACGGGCTGCAGCCGCTGCGGCCGTTCGTCACGACGCTGTTCTTCGGCTGGCTGCTCGAGACTCCGGACTGGTATCCGCACACGCATCGCGTGCATCTCGTCCCGGCGCTGCGCGATCTGCAGACCGAGCGGCCGGACGAAGGGACGGTCGAAGGTGTGGTCGCGATCGTCGAGGACGAGGCGCTCGAACCGCGCGATCTGCGCCAGGCGCTGTCGTGCATGCTCTATCAGTGGGGCGAGAAGCGCTTCATCCAGCCGCGGCTCGACGAGCTGCAGCGGCAGAGCGTCGAGGGCGACGCGTTCGAACGGGTTCGCACGTTGTTGATGCTCGCCGATCTGCACTACCAGCTGCGCAACTACCGCGCGGCGGCCGCGACGCACCGCACGCTGCAGAAGGTCGCGCAGGACGGCGACGTGCAGCTCAAGCCCGTGGACTGGTACTGGGCGGCGTGCCTGCATTCGCTCGCGGGTCAGATCGAGCACGGCATGGCGGCGCTGCGGCGGGCCGTCGAGCTGCAGGCCTCCCCGGACGTCGACAGCTCGCACAAGGTCGAACGGCGGGTGTGGGAGACCGATCCGGAGATCGATGCGCTGCGTCAGCAGAGCGGGTTCGATGCGCTGCTCGAACGCGCGCTCGAGCACAGTCCGAAACCGCGAACGAAAGCCACGGGACCGCGGGCAGGACGACGCTGAGTGGGGTTGCCCGTCGTCTTCCTGATCGGGCTGCTCGTCGTTTTCGGGGCGCGGGAGCTCGACCCGTCGATCGCCGGCAGCGGTGACCCGACCCAGCTGTGGCTCACGGCAGCGGCGCTCGCGCTGCCGATCGCGCTCGTGCTGCTCGGCCGCGTGCTCCTGCGCTGGGACCTCGCGCGCGGGCGCGACACGTTCGGCGGCCCGGCGATCCTGCAACGACTCGCGATCTCGGCGTCGCCGCTCGTCGTGCTGGCGCTCTTCACCTGGGGCGGCTGGCCGGACTTCGTCTGGCAGTGGGTGGGATTCAGCAACGCGTTGACCCTGCTGCTGCTGCTGCTGCCGCTGCTCGTCGTCGAGCTGCCGCGCATCGTGCTCGCGACGCAGCTGAGCGTCTGGACGGAGCTCGCGATCGAAGTGGCGCACCGGCGCGGTGTCACCCGTCGCACGCTCCCGACCGTCGCGGAGCTGTGGCCCGTGGTCCGGTTGCGGCTCGGCTGGGTCGTGCTCGTCACGCTGCCGTGGGTGCTGATCGGTGTCGGACTCGACCTGCTCGCCCTGTGGCGGCCGCTCTACACGTTCGTGCTCGGCACGTCCCTGGGTCTCACCGTCGGTTTCCTCGCGCTGCTCGTGGCTGCCGCGATCACGTTGCCGCTGCTGTTTCGCTTCGCATTTCGCACGTCGACGCGTTTCCCCGAGCCGCTCGGCGCCGAACTGCGGATGACGGCCGCGACGCTCGGCTTCCAACCATCGCGCGTGCTGCTGCTGCCGACCGGGATGACGGCGATCAACGCGATGATGGTCGGGCCCCTGCCCGCGTCGCGCTGTCTCTGCATCACGGACGGGCTCGTTCGCATGTTGGACGCCGACGCGCTCGCGGGCGTGGTCGCCCACGAGGTCGGCCACGCGCGCATGGGACACCCGGGTCTGCTGATGCTGCTCGCCGTCGTGCTGCCGATGCTGCTGCTGCATCCGTTGAGCTTGCTGCCGGTCGGCGACGTGGATCCCGTGCTGCAGATTGCGGCGGGCCTCTTGATCGGCGGCATGATCTGGCTCGTCGTGCGTTCTCTCGCGCACCGTTTCGAACTCGAGGCGGACATCGCGTCGGTGCGGGCGCTCGGCGCCGGGCCGTGCTCGCGCGCGCTGCAGGTCGTGATGAACGGCACCATGCCGCTGCGGCGCCACTTCTTCGGTCGGCTCGCGAGCCTGCATCCCGACGAGTCGACGCGACTGTCGACGATGGCACGCTACGAACAGGACACCGACTTCCGCGCGCGCTTCGACCGCGCGGGCCGCCGGCTGCGGTTCGCCGTGCTCGGAGCGACGCTGATCGCGGTGGTGACGGCCGTCGTCGTGTGGTGCGTCGACTGGCCGTACGAACGCGCACTCTGGCGCTTCCAGAACGGTGACGTGATCGCGGCGACCGCGCTCCGCGCGGAGATCGGCGACGACGTGCCCGAGCGCTGGCGCGACACGTGGTCGATGTTCGACGCCGAGCTCGCCGCGGCGAACGAGCTCGCACCGACGGCGACGAACTGGGAGTCGGCGCGCGCGGCGCTACGCGGGCCCGCGTACGAGCGCGGCGTGCAGGTCCTGCTGACCGACGGGCCGGCCGCGGCCTACCCGTGGTTCGCGATCGCGGCCGAGACGGGCGGGCCGGATGCGCTGCTGCGGCAGCAGCTGTTCGAGCTGAGCCAGGCCGCGGAGGACGGCGATTCCGAGCGCGTCGAGGCCGTGCGCGCGGTGATCAAGCGGCGGCCCGTGCCGGCCGAGCTGCGGGCGGTGATCGACTGACGCATCGGCGACGCGGCAGTCGGTTGCGCGATCAGTAGCGGTTGACCTCGACGGCCCAGCTCGTCTCCTTCTTCCACACCTCGTTGCCGCGGCGATCGAACTCGCGCACCTGCGTGTTCTCCGCGACGAGCGTGTGGCCGTTCGGCAGCCGGTCGGCATCGCTCGGTGAGCTCAGGCTCGTGATCTGCCACACGACGTTGCTCTCGCGGTCGAGTTCGAGCACGACGCCCTTGTTGCGCAGCGTCACGAGCGTGTTGCCGTTGGGCAGGCGGTCGGCATCGTGGACGTTGGGCAGGTTCTTGGCCTCCCAGACGATCTCGCCCTCCTTGCTGACCTCGATCACCCGGTCCTTCAGCACGTCGGCGATGAGGGTGTTGCCGTTGGGCAGGCGGTCGCAGTCGAACGGCCGGATGTTCATGTCGAAGGTCCACACCTCCTGGCCCTCGCGGTTGACCTCGACGATGCGGCTGCCGAACGTGTCGGCGATGAGCGTGTTGCCGTTGGGCAAGCGGTCCGCGTCGTACGGGTTCTTCAGCTCTTCGTAGACCCATACCTGCTCGCCCTTGCGGTTGAGCTCCTGCACGCGACTCACGGAGAACTCGGTGATCAGCAGATTGCCGTTGTCGAGGCACTCCGCGTCCCACGCGCCGAAGACGTCCTCGAGCACGAACACGATGCGACCCTGGTCGTCGATCTCGACGACGCGGTTGTCGCTGTAGTCCGCGACGAGCGTGAAGCCCCAGAGCGCGCCGCCGCCGACGCCGAGCTCGAGGTGGTGCACCTTCTGCAGCGGCACGACGGCCGAGCCGAGCTGCGGCGCGACGATCGCGACCTCGGAGCCCGAAGCCGCCGCCACGAACGCGATCAGGCGTTCGCCCGTCACGAGGTCGAGCCGCGTGTAGAGCGTGTTGTCGGTCTCCACCACGCGCGGGCGGGTGAACAGGATGCCCGCGACCTTGCTGAGCTCGACCGTCTGGGTCTTGCCCTCGAGGTCCTCGAAGCGGATCGACTCACCGTCCGTGGCCTGGATCTGGCCGTCGAGGAACGTGTCGTCACGCAGCCGGATGCGGTCGTGATCGGTGGATGCGCCCACGAGCCGATCGAGGTCCGGATCGAGCGCGAGGCCCTGGATCTCGCCGCGTGCCAGCGTGAGCTCGCCGAACATCTCGGAGCGCAGCCGCAGACCCTCGGGATCGATGGCGACGACATCGCCGATCACGAGACTGCCCTGGTTGAGGAACACGCGCGCGCCGCTCACGGGTTGTTTGTCGTGCGCGAAGTCGATCGTGTCCGCGTCCTGGAACGCGAGCTCGGCGACCGGCAACCCGGCGAAGCCGTCGTGGGCGAGCACCGACTCGCCGAAGAAGCCGCCGAACCCGGCCTCGACCTTGCTGCGGTCCGGCAGCGAGAACAGCGCCGGCGTCACGGCGCCGCCCCCGGCCGCGATCTTCGCGCCAGCAGCGACGAGCTTGTCCTTGTTGGCGCCGAGCCGGCCGAGCAGCTGCTGCGCGCCGGCGTCCGTGCGGGAGTGCAGCGCGCGCAGCATGACGAACTTCTCGGTCGTGTCGTCGTTGGCCGGATCGGTCAGCAGCCGCTCGCAGACGGCCAGCGCCTTGTCCGACTGCATGCGGGCGAGCGCGGCGACCGTCGTCGTGCGGTGCATGCCGCCCTTCCATTCGAGCATCTGCTCGACGGCGCCGACCTCGTCGTCGCCACCGAGCTTGCCGAGGGCGCGAATCGCGCCCGCGACGACGCTCGGATCCGTGTGGCCGAGCGCGCTGCGCAACGCGCGCAGCAGTCGTGGCTCGGGCTTCAGGTAGAGCGCCGTCTGGACGAGGCCGCGCAGCAGACGCTGTTCGCGATCCTCCTGCTCGGTGCCCTTCGCGGCGAGCGCGTCGAGGATGCGGGCGCAGCGCAGGCGTTGCTCCACGTAATCGTATTCGTCGCGGTGCTGCAGGATCATCGCCTTGGCGCGGCCGCCGATCTCGATCAACGTGCGTTCGGCCTGCTCGCGCACGGACCAGCGCTCGTCGGTCAGCTCGTCGATCAGCCGATCGATCTTCAGCAGGTATTCGCGGTGGTCGCCGTGGATCCGCGCGACGATCGCGGAGTAGGCCGCGGCCTGGTTCTGGAGCAGCGTGCCGATCTGCTCGAGCTTGGTCACGAGGCTCTCGTTCTGAAAGCCCTGCGACTCGGTGGCGAGCCGGTCACCGCTCCATTCGCCGTCTTGGCCTGCTGGCGAGGTGCTGCCTGTGGTCTGACCGCCGGGGGGCGGGCTGCTGGGAGTTTGGGCAGCGAGCGTCGGGGTCAACGCGAGGCAGAGTGCAAGACAACGGCGGTGGAGCATCGCGAGCATCATGAGTCGAGCAGTCTACGGATCGGGTCGGGCGCCTGCTGGGTTCAGTCCGGGGCCGGATCGTTTCGGACGACGGAGCCGGCACTTCCCTCCGGTGTAAGCTTGGAACGTGGCCACGCGAGCAGAGAAACCGTCGCCGGGAGGGCTCGCGAGGGCGGCGATTCGCCTCGCAGCGCTCGGCCTGGCCGGACCGCTCGCGGCCCAGGAGGGCGAAACGGCGGCTTTCGAGCGGCTGGCGGCGGGGGCAAACGCCGCGGTCGCGGCCCCGACGCAGTTGCCGCTCGCCGATGGCCTGGTGCTGGAGCTGGTCGCCGGCGAGGTCGTCGCGGTCACGCCGGCGGGCCGACGGCCACTGGCGCGCAGCGCGCCGACGGGCGCGTGCCGGGCCTTCACGCGGCACCCGCACGGCACCGTTTTCGTCGCTTGCGAGCGCGGCCTGTTCGTCTGCGACCGCGACCACCTCGTGCTCGACGGCGCGGATCTGGCCGACGGCGTGCCACCCGGCGCGCCCGTCGGGGTGCACTGCGACGCCGCCGGGCGCGTGTGGCTCTGCACCGAGCGGGCGTTCGGGGTCGTCGATGCCCGGTTCGGGTTCGGCCGGACGTTCGGTGCAGCCGACGGCGTGCCGCCCGGACCCTATCTCGGAGTGACCGCGACCGCTGGCGCGAGCAATGCCAAGCTCGTGCTGCAGACCGCGACGGGTGCGTTCTCCTATCGTCCCGACCGCGGCCCGCCGCCGCGACTCGTCGCCGACGATACCGACCCGACAACCCAGTTCCCGACAACCCCGGGCCCGACATCCCAGCGCCAGCCATCTCTGCGTCGGGTGACCGCGAGCAGCGATGGCACGGTGCCGATCGCACTCCGGGTCGCTGCGTCAGGGGGCGCGACGTTGCGCCAACGCAACGTGCATCACCATCTGCTGCGGCCGATCGACGGCGCCCTGACCGGACTCCGACCAGGCCGGCACACCGTCGAGGTGCATGCCGTCGATCGCGACCTGCGGCGCACCGTCGTCGCGCGCTATCGCGTGCACGTGCCGCTGCCGACCCGCTTCGATCCGCGGACGCTGCTGCCGCTGGCGTTCGGCGCCGTGCTGCTCGTGTTCGGCCTGGCGCTCTGGTCGGCACGCGCGACGGGCTGGCGCCGCGTGATCGTCGCGGGCGTTCGCACCGCCCTGGTCGCGGTCGTCGGCCTCCAACTGCTCGCCGCGACGCTCGGCTACGGCCGCAGCTGGCCGTTCGTCGGGTTCTCGATGTACACGGAGAACTGGCACGAAGGCGACGTGTTGCATCGCGCGCGGATCTACGCGCTGACCGCCGCAGGCGAGTGGCTGCGGCGCGAGCCGCACGCGATCGGCGTCATCCAGGACGGCTACTGGCAGGTCCTCGGCGAGGTCGTGCACGGCGACGATGCGCGCCGCGATGAGCTCTGGCAACTCGTGAAGCGGTCGCGGCAGCGCGACGATCCACGTTTCGTCGGCTACGTGCTCGTCGACGGTCGCATTCGGCTGACGCGGAACGGTCCCGTCTACGCGGCGCCGACGGTCATGGTCCACTACCGAACGGAATGAGTCGCGGAGTGACTGCACCGACGGCGCTCGGCCGCGCGTTCGAGACGGTCGAGCGCTGGTTCCTCGCACCGGTTCCGGCGGCGCGGCTCGGAGCCGTGCGCGCGTTGATCGCGTTCGTCGCGTTCTACGACGTCGTGCTCTACTCCGGGCCGGTGTTCGCGGACGCGGCCGCGGTCAGCGACGGTGGCCCGACCAGACCGTGGACGCCGATCTACTACTTCGAATTGCTCGGGGTGCAGCCGATCGGAGCGGAGGCGGCGCACGTCGTGTATACGGTCACGCTCGTCGCTCTCGGGTGCGCGATGCTCGGACTGTGCGGCCGCCTGGCATGCGCGATCGCCGCAGTCGGATTCCTCTACTGGACCGGCCTCGCGTATTCGTTCGGCAAGCCGCACCACGACAAGGTGGCGCTCGCGTTCGCGGTTCTGGCACTGCCGTTCGCGCGAGTTTCGGCCGGGCTGTCGCTCGACGCGCTCCTCGTGGCCCGTTGGCGCCGCTGGCGTTCGCGTTCCGAGTCCGCGGTGCCCGCCGCGCCGACCACGCCGGTCGCGGCGCTGCCGATCACCCTCACGGCGTTCACGCTCGCGCTCGGCTACTGCGGTGCGGGGCTCGCCAAGCTGCTGCTCGGAGGCCTCGACTGGTTCAACGGCTACACGCTGCAGGGCATCATGCTCGGCCACGACGGGCCGCTGTCGCGCGTGATCGGCGCTGACGTGTGGCTCTGTCAGCTGCAGAGCATTGGTACCGTTTTCGTCCAGACGACGTTTCCCGTCGTGCTGCTGTGGCCGCGCAGCAGGTGGTTCTATCTGCCCGCGGCGACCGGGTTCCACCTGATGACGTGGGCGACGATGGACACCGGGCCGTTCGCGCGCGTCTGGCTGCTGCTGTGGGTCTTCGTGCCCTTGGAGCGCGTGCCAGCGCTGTGTGGGATGTGGGTTCGGGCGGGTGGGCTGCGCGCCGGGGCGCTGGTCGTGGGCGGCGCGGCCTATCTCGGGCTCGTTGTCTGGATCGTGCAGCGGGTCGCGCCGGTGCTGGCCTGGTCGGGCCTCGCCGTCGTCCTCGCGGCGCTCGGGTCGGGCATCCTGCGGCGCCCGAATCCCCAGGGGGGCCTCGCTGCAACCAGCCGGGACCCGTAGATTTCCCGTTGATCCCTCTGCAGTGATCCTTCGGTCGTGGAACGACGTTCGAGTTTTTCGGCGCGTTCTCCGTCTGACCCTGGAACCTGACGCCGAGCGGCGCGCTGGTATCTCTTCCGAGCGCCGGATCAATGGGTCTGCCCGTGCAAAGACGTCTACTCCTAGTGATCTTCGCCGCAGTCGCGCTCTCGCTGGCGCCGGCTGGTCTGGCCCAGCGCGTGCGCGCGGTTGCCCCGATCGGCGCGATCGGACATACGGCCTCGCCGGATGAAGATCGCGGCATCCCGGTGCGGATGCTCGAGAACCCCAATCTGGACAGGTACTTACGGGGAGCGCAGTCGTTCCTCGAGCAGGAGAATTACGTCGCAGCGATCGAGGTGCTCCAGGACGTGATCCAGGGCCGCACGATCGAGTTCCTCGGCAGTTCGGAGGAGTTTGCCCCGCCGGGCGGCGAGTCCGAGGCCGGCGATCCCGCGGGGAAGGACCCGCAGAAGGAGCCGCAGGCGGACCGGAAGAAGGGCGCCGCCAACGAGCCGAAAGGCGCCGCGATGTCGGCGACGGAGCTCGATGCGGCCAACTCGGTGTTCAGCGAGGACGGCCGGCTCTACCGACCGGTGCGGCGGCTCTGCCACGAGCTGCTCGCGGCGATGCCGGACACGGGGCTCGAGCTCTACCGCACGCTGCACGAGGTCGAGGCCCGGCAGTTGTTCGAGGCGGCGCTCGCGAGCGGCTCGGTGTCCGAACTCGAGCAGGTCGTCAACCGCTTCTTCATCACGCTGCCGGCGGGGCGCGCGATGGTCGCGCTCGCGGACCGCTTCATGCACGCCGGGCGCTTCCGCGTCGCGGTGCAGGTGCTGCGCGACCTCATCGAGATCTATCCGGAACGCAACCTCGCGCGCATCGACGTCGATCCGATCTGGTGCAAGTTCAAGATCGCGCTCTGCCTGCGCATGGCGGGCGAGACGGCGGCCGCGCACGAGGCCGTGCGCGAGATCGCCGCGGCGCACCCGGACGAGTCACTGCGCATTCGCGGGGAGCTGCAGACGGTTCGCGACCTGCCCGAGCTGCCGATCTTCGCCGACGAGATGATCGCGATGATCGACGAGGCGACCGCGGACACCAGGCTCTCGGTACTCGACGGCGACGAGATCGAAGCGCTCGTGCCGTTGTGGCAGTATCGCTTCGTCGATCCGCGGCCGTATCGCAATCCGAAGTCGAACAGTTCGAACCGGAACCGGTTCTCCGGCTGGAGCCAGGGCCGGCGCTACAGCTCGATGCCCTACGCCGATCGCTACGGCCCGGCTTCGTGGATGCGCTTCGGGCCCGGCGAGGCCGTCGGCGAACCGCCGCGCGTGCTGTTCTTCGATCACTATCGGCTGCGCGTCGCCGACGCGCGCACGGGCTTGCTGCTCAGCGAAGGCGACGGCATCGACGCGCCGAGCAAGCCGCGCCAGGGCTATCCGCGCATCCGCATCGCGGCGGTCGACCACGCGGTGATGCGACCCGTCGAGGACGAGGAGCGCCGCTACGCGTTGCTCGGCTACCAGAAGCCGCCGACGCAGCGCGAGACCGCGCTCAAGACGACGACGCTCGTGGCCTACGACCGCGACACGATGGCGCCGAAGTGGCGGTCGTCCGATTGGCTCGACGGCGAGAACGGGCTGCGGGATGTCACGTTCCTCGCGGCGCCGACGATCTTCGGCGAGCGTCTGCTGCTGCCCGCACTGCGCGACGACATCTACTCGCTCGAGTGCATCGACCGCAACACCGGTCGGCCGCTGTGGCACACGTTGCTGCACTCGGGTGGCTCGCCGTTCTACAAGGCGCCCGGCACGCCCGTCGCGGTCAGCGGCGGCATCGCGTTCGTGCTGACCAACGCGGGTGGTCTCGCCGCGGTCGACGCGTTCGCCGGTGACCTGCGTTGGATCCGCCGTTACGAGCGCGACGACCCGCTGCGGCCGCGGGCCTCGATGCGCGGCGTCACCAAGCAGCAGCAGCACCACGGCGCGCAGTTCATCCAGTCGGAGATCACCGGGTTCCTGCCGAACGACCTGGTCGTCGCACACGGGCTCGTGGTGTTCGCGGGCTGTGACAGCGGCGTCGCGATCTGCCTCGACAGCGCGACGGGCCAACCCGTGTGGATCATCGACGGCACGACCCGCTACGCGCCGTACGGCAAGCTCAAGACGATCGTCGGCAGCACGAGCACCGACGTGTTCTTCACCTCCGACGCAGCGCTTGTCTGCGTCGGTTTGCAGAGCGGGCTCGTGAAGTGGGCGCAGGACATCCCGCCGATCAGCGGCCGCAAGAACGTCGGTCGCGGGCGCGGGACCGTCGTCGGCGACAAGGTCCTGATCCCCGGTGAGGGGGAGGTGTTCGCGTACGACGCGGCCAACGAACGGCCGATGCAGCGGCTGCGGTTGCCGCAGTTCGGCGTGAGCAGCGAACCGCTGCAGCTGCCGTTCAACATCGTCGCATCGGGCCCGTGGCTCGGCATCGGCTATCGCGGCGGCATCGAGGTGTTCAGCACCGCGAGCTCGCTGATCGCGCTGGCCGGCGAGGCCGAGACCGAGGACCCGTGGGGCGCGGCCGGCCTGCGCATCTCGGCGGGCGACCTCGCCGGCGCGGAGAAGACACTGCGCCAATGGCTCGAGGCGACGGAGCAGCCGCCGCGCGAACGCGAACGCGGCTGCCAGCGCCTGCTCAAGCTCGTGCGCGAACGGGCGACCCGACTCGCGGAGGATGGTGACCTCGCGGCGGCGCTCGCCGCGTTCGACGAGATCGGCGCGCTGTGCGACACTCGCCCGGTGCGGCTGCGCTGGCACCTCGGCCGCGTCGAGGCGTGCAAAACCGCCAACGACCTGCGCGCGCACGAGACCGAGCAGCAGCGGCTCTACGACTTCATGGAAGGCAGATCATAGAAGGCAACAGGATGATCCTGCGCAACTCACTCACGCTCGCGTTCTCGTTCACCGCTGCCATCAGCGGGTGCGCGGGCGCTCTCTCCGCTCAGGACTACGCCTTCCCGCCCGGCGTCGACAAGGCCATCGCCGATTCGATCCAGCGCGGTCTCGGTTGGCTGGCGCGCAACCAGGGCCCTGATGGCGCATGGCGCAACAGCGGCGGCTACGGCTCGTACCCCGCGGCGATGACCGGCCTCGCCGGCATGGCGTTGCTCGCGTCGGGCTCGACGCCGACGCGCGGCCGCCACTGGCGCGAAGTGCGCGAGTCCGTGCAGTTCCTCATCGACAACTCGGACCCGCGAACGGGGCTCGTCTCCGTGCCGGCCGAGGAAGGGCGCAGCATGTACGGCCACGGCTTCGCGACGCTCTACCTCGCGTCGGTCTATGGCATGGAGGAGGATCTGACGAAGCAGCGTCGGCTCAAGCGCGTGCTCGACAAGGCGGTCGGTCTGATCGCCGCCGCGCAGAGTTCGGCCGGCGGCTGGATCTACACTCCCGACAGCAACAGCGACGAGGGCAGCGTCACGGTCACGCAGGTGCAGGCGCTGCGCGCGTGCCGCATGTCGGGCATCGTCGTCGACAAGAAGACGATCGACCGCGCGGTCAACTACATCAAGCGCTGCCAGACGAGCGACGGCGGCATCCGCTACAGCCTCAACTCCGGCGGCGGCAGTCGCCCGGCGATCACGGCGGCCGGCGTCGCGGTGCTCTACAACGCGGGCATCTACGACGACCAGCCGTTCGCCGAGAAGGCCTACGACTACTGCAAGAAGCACATCTCGGTGACGGTCGACAACACCGGTCACCACTACTACACGCACCTCTACTGGTCGCAGGCGCTCTACCAGCGCGGCGGCTCGGACTGGCGGGACTACTACGACAAGAAGGCGCGTTGGCTGCTCAAGCAGCAGAAGAAGGACGGCAGCTGGGACGGCGACGGGGTCGGCACGGTCTACGGCACCGCGATCGCGCTGACGCTGCTGCAGCTGCCCTACGCCCTCTGCCCGATCTTCCAGCGGTGAGGTTCCGACGGTGAGTTTCCGACTGGGCATCGGCGCCGCTGTCGCGGCGTTCGCGTTCGTGGGCACGGCCGTGCCCGCGAGGGCGCAGGGTCTGCCGGCCGGTGTCACGGCCGCGTCGGCGCGCGCGATCGACGACGGGCTCGAGTGGCTCGCGCGATCGCAGACGGCGGACGGCAGCTGGCGATCGGACGGCGCCGACGCGGGCGGCTACCCGGTCGCGATGACCTCGCTCGCGGCGATGGCGTTCGTCGCGTCCGGCTCGACGCCGACGCGCGGTCGCTTCTGGCGGCAGGTGCGCAGCGCCGTCGAGTTCCTCCTGGGCTGTGCCGAACGTGAGAACGGTCTGATCCACACCCCGGACGACCCGGTGCCGATGTTCGGCCACGGCTTCGCGACGCTGCTGCTCGCGTCGGTCTACGGGATGGAAGAGGACCTGCACCAGCAGCGGCGGCTCAAGCGCGCGCTCGATCGCGCCGTCGCGGTCACGGCCGCAGCGCAGTCGACCGCCGGCGGGTGGATCTATCGGCCGGATCAGAACGACGACGAGGGCAGCGTCACGATCACGCAGCTGCAGGCGCTGCGCGCGGCGCGCATGGCCGGCATCGTCGTCGACCGTCGCATCGTCGACCGCGCCGTGAGCTACGTCCGCCGCTGCCAGAACGAGGACGGCGGCGTGCGCTACAAGCTGCGCGGCGGTCCGAGCAGTCGGCCGGCGATCACCGCGGCCGGCGTGGCGGTGTTCTACAACGCCGGCATCTACGACGACGCGGAGTTCGTCGACGCCGCGTTCCGCTACTGCGACCGCGCGCTCGCCGTGCGCACCGACACCACGGGTCACCACTACTACGCCCACCTCTACTGGAGCCAGGCGCGCTACCAGCGCGGCGGCTCGCAGTGGTCCGACTACTTCATCGCGATGGCGTCGTGGCTGCGCGAGCAGCAGCGTCCGGACGGCAGCTGGCTCGGTGACAGCGTCGGGCCGGTCTACGGCACCGCGATCGCTCTGCTGATCCTGCAGCTGCCATACGCCTTGGTCCCCATCTACCAGCGCTGACCCCTCGCTGATGCTCGCACTCGCTTTCCTCAATCCGATGCTGCTCTGGGCGCTGCCGCTCGCGGCGGTGCCGATCATCATCCACATCCTCAACCGCCGGCGCTTCAAGAAGGTGCAGTGGGCGGCGATGGAGTTCCTGCTCAAGGCGATGAAGCGCAACCGCAAGCGCCTGCGCATGGAGCAGTGGCTCGTTTTGTTGCTCCGCGTGCTCGCGGTGCTGCTGCTCGGGTTCCTCGTGGCGCGGCCGCAGCTCGGCGGCGGCGGGCTCATCGGGTCGATCACGCACCACGTCGTCGTGCTCGACGACAGCGCGTCGATGACCCAGATCAGCGGCAGCGCGAGCCTGTTCGAACGCGCGCAGGATCGCGTCCGCGCGCTCGCCGACGACCTGAGCAAGACGCGGTCGGGCGATCTCATCTCGATCGTCCGCAGCACGAAGAGCACCGAGCCCGACCTGTGGAAGGTCCAGGTCGGCCCCGACGTCGCGCGGCGCATCGGCAGCGGCCTCAAGGAGTGGCTCGTGAGCCAGACGTCGCCCGACCTCGGCAAGGCGTTCAGCAACGCGCAGCAGCGCGCGAGCACGGTCGAGGAAGCCGGGCGGACCGAGTACTACCTCGTCTGCGATCAACGGCAGTACGACTTCGCGACGCCGGACGACCAGGCGCAGCCCGCACTCGTTACGGCGATCGCCGCGATGAACCCCGAGACCGAGCACCTCACCGTGCTCGACGTTGGCGGCCAGCATCCCAACCTCGGCGTGACGGACATCCGCCTCGTCGACCGACTCGCGGTGGCCAACGTGCCGGTCGCGCTCGCGATCGACGTGAAGAACCACGGGCTCGACGCGACGATGCCGACGTCGATCGCGTTCCAGGTCAACGGTCAGAGCAGCGTGAGCCTCGACGTGCCGCAGCTCGCGCCGGGCGAGAAGGTGGCGTTGCCGGCGTCGCACACGTTCGGCAGCGCGGGCTTCCACCGCGTCGAGGCCAGGCTCGAGACGACGGAGCACTTCCCGCTCGACGACGCGCGCGCGTTCGCGATCGAGGTGAAGGAGAAGAGTCGCGTACTGCTCGTCGACGGCGACCCGGACGAGGACCTGGGCGAGACGTTCTTCGTCGTGTCCGCGTACGATCCGACGGGCGATCAGCGGTTCGGCTTCGAACTGCAGGTCGTGTCCGACACCGGTCTCGGTGAGCTCGACCTCGAACCGTTCGACTTCATCTGGCTCTGCAACGTGCAGGCGCCGACCGAGGAGTTCGCAGAGCGGCTCGAGGCCTACGTCGGGAACGGCGGCGGCCTCGGCGTGTTCTGCGGCGCGCTGATCGACGTGCAGCGCTACAACGACCTGCTGTGGAAGGACGGCAAGGGACTCTTGCCGCTGCCGCTGCTCGAGGTCGACGGCGACCCGGACCGGCCCGAACCCGCGGTGCTCACGAAGAAGGACCATCCGATGTGCGGCGGGCTCGGCGAGGTGTTCGAGCTGCTGATGAACAACGTCGTGCTCGTGAAGCGCTGGATCGCCTTCGATCACGAGTTCGACCACGACGCGGCGATCGTCGCGCGCATCCGCGACGCCGAGGGGCCGCCGCTGATCGTGACGCGGCCGTTCGGCAGCGGCGGCGGTCAGGTCTCGGCGTTCGCCATCACGGCGGACAAGCACTGGTCGAACCTGCCGGTGACCGAACTCTTCGTGCCGGCCGTGATGGAGCTGCACAAGTCGTCCGCGCGCCGGCCCGACCTCAGCGGCAACAACCTCGACCCGAACGGCACCTACCGCACCGAGCTCGACCCGGGCGTCTACCGCCCCGACGTGACGCTGCGCGCGCTCGGCGGTGACGGAGAGGAGCGCACGTTCACCGCGACCGAGCCCGAGCCGGAGACGCCCGGTGGCGATGCCGGTAACGGCGAGAACCAGGGCGGCGAGAGCCAGGGCGGCAGTGTTCCGGGCGGCAACGTTCCGGGCGGCAGTGCCGACCCGACGGTCGACCAGCGCGCGTGGGAGCTCGTGGTGCCGATGCGCGATCTGCGCGAGCTCGGCGCCTACGCGGTCGAGTTCTCGCGGCACGACGGCGCGCCCGAGACGCGCATCCTCGCGCGCAACGCGCCGGCCACGGAGAGCCGGCTGCAGAAGTTCGAGAAGAAGGCGTTCACCCGGCTCTTCCCGCAGGAGCTGCACGATCGCGTGACGTTCGTCGGGGCCGATGGCGGTCTCGGTGGTGGTTCGGGCGAAGGTGAGATCTGGAAGATCCTCGCCGCCGCTCTCGTGCTCGGCCTCCTGGCCGAGTCTTTCCTGGCCATGCGATTCGGCCGTCGCTGAGGAGGACATGATGGACGACTTCCTGCGTTGGCTCGCCGCCTGGAAAGGCGTGACCCCCGAACCGGGGGACGAACTGCAGTTCGAATTCGCCGCGTTCCCGACGGGCGGCCTCGGCATGCTCGTGCTGCTCGGCATGCTGCTCGCGGTCATCGCGATCGGCTGGATGTATCGCCGCGACGGCAAGAACCTCACGGGCATGCAGCGCGCGACCCTCGCGTTCTTCCGCATCCTCGCGGTCGTCGTCGCGATCCTCGTGCTGCTCGAGCCCAACCTCGTGACCGTGAAGCGCGAGACGCGACCGGGCCACACGATCCTGCTCGTCGACTCGTCGCAGTCGATGACGCAGGTCGACGCGTTCCGCCGCGCCGAGGTCCAGGAGCTCAGCAACGGCTGGCGCCAGATCGGCGTCGACGACCCGGTCGGCCAGCGCCGCATCGATCTCGTGAAGGCGCTGCTCGGCCACGAGGACGGCGCCGTCGTCGAAAAGCTCGGCCGCAAGAACGTGCCGCAGCTCTACTCGTTCGCCGGCGCGCTCGAGAACCTGCCGCTGCTGCCGCCGCCGCCGAACCCGCTCGACGAGAACGGACAGCCGATCGTGCCGGACGAGCCGCCCGCACCGCGGCTCGACCTGAGCAAGCTCGCGGCCGACGGTCGTTTCAGCAACCTCGGCGGCAGTCTGCGGACCGCGCTCGATCGCAGCCGCAGCTCCGAGATCGCCGCGGTCGTGATCGTCAGCGACGGCCGCCGCAACGCCGGGCCGCAGGGCGCCGAGGTCGCGCGTCTGCTCAACCAGCGCAAGATCCCGCACACGTTCGTGCTCGGCATCGGGGATCCGTCCGAGACGCAGACCGTCGAGCTGTCGCGATTCGAAGCGCCCGAGAAGGTGTTCCAGAAGGACAAGTTCCAGATGAGCTCCAACGTGAGCTCGCAGGGCTACGATCCGACGACCGTCACGGTGCGGCTGCTGCGCACGGACGAGAAGGGCAGCGAATCCACCGTCGCGACGCAACAGGTCGAGATCGGCGGCAGCCAGACCGAGGTGACGGTCGAGTGGCGCGAGCTCACGTCGGACACCGCGGGACGTTTCCTCTACCGCAGCGTCGTCGAGCCGCCGGATGGCGAACCGCCGGCACCCGAACGCCACAGCAAGGTGCAGATGGTCGAGGTGCTCGACGAGCGCGCGCGCGTGCTGCTCGTCGCCGGCGCGTCGATCTTCGAGTATCAGATGCTGCGCAACCTGCTCGTCCGCGACAAGACGATCGACGTCACGTGCTGGGTGCAGAACGCCGATCCGAAGTTCCCGCAGGACGGCAACGACGGCGTGCGTATCGACAAGCTGCCGGAGGCGCGGTCCGAGTTCGATCCCTACGACGTCGTCGTGATGATCGACCCCAACCCGGAGACGCTCACGTCGACGTTCTGCGACAACCTCGCGGCGCACGTCGTCGAGGGCGGGTGCGGTCTGTGGTGGGTGTGCGGTGAGAAGTTCACGCTCGCAGCACTCGTGCCCGAGGCCAAGACCTCACCGCTCGCGGACCTGCTGCCGGTCATCCCCGACATCGACTTCGCGCAGCGCAAGATGGTCAACTTCGGCATCGCGTTCCCGCGGCCGTGGCCCTACGAGCTCGCCGCGGACGGCGCGGACGGCGTCGCGGCGAAGGTGTCGCGCATCGAGGACGACAAGAGCAAGCGCCGCATCGTGTGGTCGCGCCTGCCGGGCTTCCACTTCTGGTTCCCGGTCAAGCGCCTCAAGGCCGCGGCGACGAGCGTCGTCGAGAGCACCAACCCCGATCCCAAGTTCCGGCGGGACGGCCACGGCATGACGATGTTCGCGATGCAGAACGTCGGCGCCGGCCGCGTGTTCTGGCTCGGCACGGACGAGACCTATCGCTGGCGTTCCATCTTCATGGACGCCTACGTGAAGTTCTGGATCAACGGCATCCGGTACCTGTTCGAAGGCCGCATCTTCGCGGGTAACAGCCGACTGCGGCTCACGGCCAACGCGGAGAAGGTCGACCTCGGCGAGGCCGTGCTCGTCACGGCGGACGTCAAGGACGAGGCGCTGCAGCCGTGGCTCGCGGACGCGTTCGAGATCCTCGTCGAACGCGAGGGCGGCGAGACCGAGAACGTGCAGCTCGTCCCGATCGAGAGCGTGCCCGGCAGCTACGAGCTGCAGTTCCGCCCGACGCAGCTCGGCACGTATCGCGTGCGACCGGCGCGCAAGATGGGCAAGAACGTCGAGCTCACGTTCCAGGTCGTCGCCGCGCAGATCGAGCGTGACGGTCCGATGGATCGCTCCGAGCTCGCCGCGATCGCCGCGGCGACGGGCGGACGCCTGCTCAACACGCCGGGCGAACTGCTGACGGCGCTCGACGAGATCCCGTCGCGTTCGGCCACGGACACGTTCCGCACGCCGCACCCGCTGTGGGACGGCTGGGCGACGATCATGTTCCTGATCATCGTGCTCGCGATCGAGTGGACGCTGCGCAAGAGGTTCAACCTGCTATGACATCGACTGCAGACGGCGTGATCCTCGGCCAGGCCAGGACCAAGTTCGACGGACTGCGGGCGCGCGCGCGCCGTGGCATCTGGATCGAGACGCTCGGCGCGTTCGGTCTGCTGCTCGTGGCCTACGCGATGCCGACGCTGATCACGGATCGCTTCCTGCGGCTCGAGTTCGCGTTCCGCGCGGTGCTGCTGCTGAGCTTCGCGGTCGTCGTGTTCCGGATGGTGCGCCATCGGTTCGTGCGGCCGATGGCGGTGACGCTCGACGACGAGGAGATGGCGCTCGCGGTCGAACGCCGCGCGCCCGGCATCAAACAATCGCTCATCAGCTCGCTGCAGTTCGACCAACGGCTCGTCGGCAGCGGCGTCGGAGCGGCTGCCGCGAGCATCGAATCGACGGACATGATGTCGGAGGTGGTGCGCAGCACGTCGGCGCGACTCGACTCGATCCCGTTCGGCAACGCGATCAACGGCGGCCGCGTCGGCAAGTTCTTCGCCGCGATCGTCTTCACGCTGCTGTTCTTCATCGTCTGGGGCGCGATCAGCGGCTCGACGCTGGGCATCTGGGCGCAGCGCAACCTGCTGCTCTCCAGCGTCGACTGGCCGCGCTACACGACGCTGTCGTTCGCGGACGCCGAGGGCGCCGTGCGCCTGCCGCAGGGTGACGCGCTCACCGTGCGCATCGTCGCGAGCGGCGAGATGCCGGAGCAGGTGTTCCTCGACTACGAGTTCGCGGGCGGTGACGTCGGTAGCGAACCGATGAGCGCCACGGGCGACGGCGAGTTCACGCTCACGCTCGACACCGTGCTCGAGGACGTCGTCCTGCGGGCCGAGGGCGGCGACGCGCTGCCGGTCGAGCTCGCGGTGACGATCGTCGAACGGCCGCGCATCGGCGACCTGCAGCTCGAGATCGTCTATCCCGAGTACATGGAACGGGAGAACGACGTCGTGCCGCCGACCGAGGGCGACCTGCGGCTGCCGAGCGGCTCCAAGCTGCTCGTCGCGGGCACTTCCCACAAGCCGATCGACGAGGCGTTCCTGCTGTTCGGCGACGACCGCAAGTATCCGCTTACACGTGCCGGCGACGGCCGGTCCTTTTCCGGCGAGCTCGTGCCCGAGAGTTCGGGGCTGCTCGTCATCGACGTGATCGACACGGACAAACTCGGCGCGAGCGCGCCACCCAAGCTCCTGCTGCGCGTCGGCGACGACCGCGCGCCCAAGGTCGACCTGCGCCTGCGTGGCATCGGTTCGTTGATCGCGAGCCACGCGCGCATCCCGGGCACGCTCAAGGTGAAGGACGACTTCGGCCTGCGTGAGATCGGCGTCGAGCTGCGCATCGCCGAGGACGCGCCGCAGGACTCGGGCAGCGACACCGTGGTGCCGCCAGCACCGTTCGAGAACGCCGCCGCGTCCTACGTCGAGGCGATGACGACCAACACGCTGCGCTACGAGACCGAGGCGACGGTCGATCTGCGGCAATGGAATCCGCAGCCGGCGCAGAACCACGCGGACAACCGCATCCGTCCCGGCATGACGCTGTCGATGCGCTACCGCGCTCGCGACAACTTCGGGCCGGGTGAACCGCACACCGGCTACTGCGAGACGCTCACGTTCCGCGTCGTCACCCGCGAGCGCCTGCTCGAGGACCTGCGGCGCCGCCAGATCGAGCAGCGTCAGGAGCTCGGCCGCATCATCACCGAACATCAGGCCGGCCTGCTCGAGCTCAGGGAGCTCAGCGCGGTCGTGAACCAGGGCAAGGTCGGCGACCGCGAGCGCCGCGTGATGGGGCGGCTGCGCACCCTGGCGCGGCAGCAGGTCTCGCTCGGCCGCCGGACGAGTTTCATCGCCGAGTCCTACCAGCGCATCCTCTGGGAGTACGAGAACAACCGCCTGATCGAGTCCGGGAAGGTGCGGCAGATGGAACGGGTGATCCCGGCTCCCCTGACGGCCGTTGCCAAGGAGGCTTTCCCGACGACGGGGCGCCAGGTGGATACTTTTGCACGGACTCGCGAAGCCGAGGTAAGCAAAGCGGCGATAGACGGTTACATCGATATCGAGCGGCGCCTGTTGGCCGTGTTCGCAGAAATGGAACAGGCGGAGACCCTCGCGGCACTGCTGGAGGAACTCCGAACCGTGATAAAGATAGAGGAATCCGTGATTCAGGACGTCGAGGGCAAGGCTCAGGCGTCCGAGAACGAGTTCTTCGGTGGTCCGGACAAGGGCGACAAACAGCCGAAGAAGAATGGCAAGTAGGTGACCCCATGATGCAACGCGGAATCGCCGCCCTAGCGGCACTCTTGTTCGTGGCGATGGTGCCGATCGGCCCGCCCCTCGTGGCGCAGGATCCGTCGGCGATCACGAAGCAGGAGATGGCGCGGACCAAGTTCCGCGATCTCACCGAGCGCATGCAGAAGCTGATGCTCGTCCTGCAGAAGGACGACGCCGACGCCAACGCGGCGACCGACGCGAGCATCCTGCGGGCCGGCAGCCAGTACGTGCAGGAGGCCAAGATCCACGAGCAGATGGCGCGCGTGCGCACGCTGCTCGGGCAGGAGCGCTGGGACGACGCGCTCGTCGAGATCGGCCAGGTGCGCGAGAAGCTCACCAAGCTCTACGAGATCCTGCAGAACCGCAACGACGACCTGCGGAAGCTGCTCGAGCGCATCGCGCAGCTCGAGAACTTCAAGAAGGAGGTCGATCGTCTGGCGCAGGAACAGGGCGAGGAGAAGGAAGACTCCGCGCGCGTCGAAGCGCTGCAGGAGCTCATCAAGGAAGCCGAGCGGAAGCGCGCCGAGGCGGCCGAGCTGCTGCGTCGTCAGCAGGAGCTGCGCGCGGCGACGAACGAGCTCGGCATGGAGGCCGCGGCAGGCCAGACCGACGAGCTCGGCAAGCAGGAGAAGGACCTGCAGGAAGACACCGAGAAGCTCGCCGAGGATCTCGCGGAGCTCGAGGCCGACAAGGCCGAACTCGACGCCGAGGCCAAGGCCGGCGACCCGAAGGCGGGCGAGCCGAAGGCTGGTGAGTCCGGGAAGCCCGGTGAGCCCGGCAAGCCGGGTGAGCCGAGCGAGCCCGGCGAGCCGAGCGAGAGCAAGCCTGGCGAACCGAGCGAGTCGCAACCCGGCAAGCCGTCGAAGGGCAGTGCTGGGAGCGCCGGCAAGGCCGCGGGCGCGATGGGGCAGGCGTGCGAGAAGCTCGGCGACAACCAGCCGGAGCCGGCGCTCAAGGATCAGGACCACGCGATCGAGAACCTGAAGAAGACCGTCGCCGAACTCGACGACATGATCGACGAGGCTCGCCGCGAGCTCGACAAGCTGCCGTTCGACGAACTGGCCAAACGCCAGGAGAACACCAAACACGCCACGGACACGCTCTCCCAGAAGATGGAAGACGCGGAGAAGGGCGACGAGAACAACGAAGGTCAGCCGACGCCCGGCAAGAAGCGCGTGCAGCAGGCCGTGCCGCAGCAGCGCTCGGCCGCCGGCACGCTCAAGGAGTACAAGCCGGCCAAGCAGGACCAGCAGGACGCCAAGGAGAACCTCGAGGCCGCGAGCAAGGAGCTCGAAGAGGCCCTCGCCCAGCTGCGCCAGCAGCTCAAGGACGAGGTGCTGCGCGCGCTCGAAGAACGCTTCACGGCGATGCTCGCGATCCAGCGCGAGCTGACGATCGCGACGACGACGCTGCACGGTCAGCGCGAGACGGTCCTCACGGCCGACGGGTCGCTGCCGGCCGCGCTCAAGGACAAGATCATGCTCGTCGCGACCGGCGAGGGTGACCTCGAGGTCGAGGCCAGCGACGCGCTCAAGCTGCTCGAAGAAGAGGGCAGCACGGCCGTGTTCCCCGAGATCGTCATGGACCTCAAGGAGCAGCTGCACGACGTCGCGTCGCGTTGCCGCGCCTACGAGACCGGCACGATCGTCCAGCTCAAGCAGAAGGAGGTCGAGGACACCCTCGAGCTCCTGATCAACGCGCTCCGCAAGACCATCGAGATCAAAGAAGGCGGTGGTTGAACGGGGTCTGGTTGAGGCGGGGAACCGCCGCTCGTGCCCGTGTCGGCAGAGCTCAAGATGCTGAAGTACCTCCAGGAACGCGTGAACAAGGCGACCAAGGCTTACGAAGAGAAAGCCGATGAAGCCAAGCACACTGCCGAAGGCGACGCCGAGGCCGGACTGCTGTCCGGCAAGCAGGGTCGCGTCCAGCAGCTGATGCGCAAGCTCGCGGTCAAGCTCAACAAGGAGAACCACACCGAGGAGGGCAAGTGAGCCTCCTCGTGAGGACGTGCGCCACCGGTCTGCTCGCGCTCACGCTGAGCGCGGGCCTGGCGTTCGCCCAAGAAGGCAGCGGTCAGGGTGGCGGCTCCGGTCAGCCCATCGCGGAGAACCCGTTCCGGCCGTTCGACCAGGAGAAGTTCGAGACTGCCGCGACCGCGCTCGGCGCGACGGCGCAGCAGATCGAGACGTTCCGCACCAATGTCGACGAATACGGTCTCACGACCGCCGCCGACATGCTCGTGCGCGCGGCGGTGCCGGCCTTCGATGCGGCGGTCAAGCTGCACGAGGACGCCGATCCGAAGGCCGCACTCGCGCTGACGCAGGTGTTGGCCGGCGCCAAGCCGGACCAGGGCCTGCTGCGCGCGCACGTGCGCTACCACCTGGCCGAGGTCTTCCTCGAGAGCGATGACCCCGAGCGCACCGTCGAGGTGCTCGGCGAATACATCCGCCAGGACATCAACAACTCGCCGCTCGATGCCGAAGCGGCGTTCTACTACGCGCAGTCGCTCGCCGAGATCCCGTACCCGGACCTCGCGATCCCGCGCTTCAAGGCGTTCTTGCAGTGGTTCCCCGAGGCCAGCGAACGCTTCCGTTCGGCGGCCCACCAGCAGGTGCTCGAGCTCGAGCGCCAGCAGGAGAGCCAGCTCCACAACCTCGCGGACCGGATGAAGAAGACGCGGCGCGATCTGAAGAAGAAGCGCACGCACGAGCCGGTGCAGATCGAGCAGGAGAAGTACCTCGAGGAGCTGCAGCAGCTCATCGAGATGTACGAGGAGATGGAGAAGCAGTCGAGCGGTCCGCCGTCGGGCAACGGCCCGTCGCAGAACCCGGCCAACAGCAGCGGCCTCCCCGAGGGCGACGGTTCGGTCGGTGAACTCAAGACCAAGCCGACGCTCGCCGACCGGTGGGGCGACATGAAGGATCGCGACCGCGAGAAGATCGAGGCCGAGATCCAGAACTCGCTGCCGCCGCAGTACCGCAAGATGCTCGAGCAGTACTACAAGAAGCTCGGCACGGGCACGGGCAGCCGGTGAGCGCGGACCGTTCTGCGTTCACCGTCGCGGCGCTCGCTGCCGTCGCCGTAGTCGCGGGGGCGGTGCGAAGCCAGGAGGCCGCGCCGCCCGCCGGTGGCCCCGTCGGTCTCGTCGAGACGATCGAGGGCCGCAAGCTCACGGGAACGCTCACCGCGAACGGGGACGGCAACGTGACCGTCCAGACCGCGGGGGAAACGGTCACGCTGACGCTCGACGAGGTCACGAGCTTCACCCCGGATGCGGTCAAGCCCGCGAACACGGCGGCGCCGCATCGGGTGTGGCTGCGTTCGGGCCAGCAGTTCGCCGCCCGGAAGATCCACGGCATCGCGGCCGGCGGCGGGCAGCCCGCGCGCCTCGGCGTCGAGCTCTCGGTCGGGGTCACGCTCGAGCTGCCGCTCAGCACGCTGCGCGCCGTACGGCACGCCGGCGAGGGCCGCGCTGCACCGGCGTCGTTCAGCAACGACCTCGACGACGCGCCGGAGAACCGCGACTTCCTCTACGTCCAACGCGACGGCGAGCAGCGCCGCTTCCAGGTGACCGTCGCCGGCATGCAGGCCGACAAGGTGCTGTTCCGGCTGCGCGATCGGGAGATCGAGTATCCACTCGCGGACGTGCTCGGCATCGTCTTCGGCAACAATACCGGCTTCGCAGCCGACGAGCAGGCGCCGCCGCGCGTCGCCATCGATTGTGACACCGGTGATCACCTCGAAGGCCGGTTGCTCGCGCTCGGCGCGAACCTGCGACTGCGGCTCGACGAGGGCTGCGAGGTCGCGATCCCGAGCGGTCGACTCGCGCGGCTCACGGTCGCGAGCGATCGGCTGCGCTGGCTGTCCGAGTTCGAGCCCACCGTCGCCCAGACGCCCGCGTTCGATCGGGTGTGGCCGTGGACCGTCGATCGGTCCGTCGCCGGCCCGGGTTTCCAGCTCGCGGGCGAGACGTTCGGCCGTGGGATCGGCATGGTGCCGCACACCAGGCTCACGTTCGACCTCGGCGGCGAGTACGACGTCTTCGAGGCGACGATCGGCATCGACGACCGCGGCGGGCCGCAGGCGCACGCCGTGTTCCGCGTGCACGTCGACGGCAAGGTCGCGTACGAGTCCGACGGCCGCACGCGCGGCATGCCGCCGGAGCGCGTGCGCCTGGAGCTCGGCAAGGCCAAGACCCTCGCGCTCGAAGTCGACTTCGGCAAGAACTACGACCTCGGCGACTACTGCGCGTTCGCCGAGGCCCGCGTGCTGCGACGCTGACGGCGCCGTGGCCATCTCGCTGCGCGCCCCGCGAGGCGGCGCGCCCAACCCCCGAATCCCAGTCATGATGCTCGCGATGGCAGCCGCCCTGTGCGGCATGCAGGACCCCGAACTCGCCGCGGTGCTCGAGAGCCAGCAGCGCCGGGTCGAGACCATGGAGCGCTGCGCGGCCGCGGTGTGCTCCGTGATGTCGATGGACGCGCCGGGCGGCGGCAGCGGGGTCGTCTTCGATCCGCACGGCTACGTGCTCACCAACTTCCACGTCGTCGGCAAGGCCGATGACGACTACGACCTGCCGGATACGCCCGAGCCGCCGCAGGAACTCGTCGACGAGTGGCGCAAGGAGCACCCGGACGCCGACGACTCGAAGTTCCACGAGTTCGTCGAAGCATGGAAGGACGAGTGGCGGCTCGACCACTGGCCGCAGGGCACCGACCTCTACAAGAACAAGAAGGTCGGCATGCCCGACGGCAAGCTCTACGAGGGCATCGTGCTCGGGATCGACCCGGGCAGCGATCTCGCGGTGCTGCGCCTCGTGCCGAAGTACGAGGGTCAGACCTGGCCCTACTGCGACCTCGGCGACAGCGACGCGCTGCTCGTCGGCGAGACCGTGTTCGCGATGGGCAACCCGTTCCTGCTCGCGACCGACTTCACGCCGACGGTGACGTTCGGGATCGTCTCGGGCACCCACCGGTACCAGTCGGGCGGCGGCCAGCGCATGCTCGTCTACCCCGACTGCATCCAGGTCGATGCGCCGGTCAACCCGGGCAACTCGGGCGGACCGCTGTTCAACGAGGCGGGTGAGGTGATCGGCATCAACGGCCGCATCTCGATCGGCGACCGCGGCCGCGTGAACGTCGGCGTTGGGTTCGCGATCGCGAGCAACCAGATCAAGAACTTCCTCGGCGACATGATGGCCGGGCGCCACGCCGAGCACGGCACGCTCGACATGAGCGCGTGGTTCATGAACTCGGGCACGGGCGAGGAGCGCCAGCGCGGCGTCTACGTGCAGCAGATCTACCGCGACGCGGTCGTCGCCGAGGCCGGCGTGTCGATCGGCGACGAGATCACGTGGTTCAACGGCGTCGACGTGCGCTCGGCCAACCAGCTCGCGACGATGATCGGCGTGCTGCCCGCGTTCACGTGGGTCGAGGTCGGCTTCCGGCCGTCGCTCGAGGCCGGCGGCTTCGGCGACGAACGTCGCGTCACCGTGAAGATGGCCGTGCTCGACACCGGCTCGAGCAAGGACGGCTACGGCGAGGACGCGCGCATGGCCAACCGCATCGACCGGCGGCTTGCCGTGAAAGCGCTGCTGGCGCGCTTCACGGCGCCAGCGACGAACGATCCGGGCGGACGCCACTTCGAGTATGTCGACGGGGAAGGTGTCACGACGAAGCTCGTGAGCGACGGCGAACGGCTGCACCTCACGACCGGCGGCCTGCAGCTCGTGCGCGGCGCAGGCGGCGAGGGCTTCGCGGTCGACGGCGACACCGTGCGGCAGCTCGGCGTCGAGGAGAAGGCGCGGCTCGATCGTGAGCTGCGCAGCAATCCGTTCCTCTGGCCGGCCGCGAAGGTGCGCGAGCGCCTGCAGAACGCGGAGCTCATCGGCGGCGTGCACGTGCACGGCCGTCCGGGCTTTCGGTTCGTCATTCCCGGCGATGCCGGCAGCGTCTGCGAGGCGTGGCTGACGATCACGGGCGAGCCGATCGGATACACGTTCCGCGACCCGCTGCACCGCGCGCAGATGGAGTTCCACGTCGGGCCGGTCGCGGGCGACGGCGCCCCCGAGCTGTTCGTCGTGAAGGACGGCAAGACCCCGTTGTTCGACTACCGGCTCGTGCGCAGCGCCGCAGTCGAGGTCCAGGACTCGACGTTCCGGAGGCCGCAATGATGGCCCGCACCGCGACACTCCTGTCGACGATCGCCGCTGTCCTGGTGCTGTCGATCGATGCTGTGGCCCAGACCGAGGACTTCGGCAAGGCCTACTCGTTCGCCCAGCGCGGGCCGCGCACCGCGGTCGAGAAGGTCATCGACGGCGTGATGCCGAGCCTCGTGAAGATTCACGGCGCGTCGGGCATCCGCGGCATCACGAGCTACGCCACCGGCATCCTCGTGAGCGCCGAAGGACACATCCTCACGATCGATCAGATCCTGCTGCAGAAGGACCGCACGCGCGTGGTGCTCTACGACGGTTCGGTGCACCAGGCGCGGCTCCTGCCCGAGGATCCCGAGCTCAAGATCCGCCTGCTCAAGATCGATCCGCAGCTCGTCGCCGGCAAGCTCGTGCCGCTGTGGCCGCCGTCCGAGGAGGAGAGCAGGTTCCGCACCGGCCAGTTCGTCGTGTCGGTCGGCAACAGCTTCCGGCTCGCGGAGTTCTCCGAGAAGCTCAGTGCGACGTTCGGCGTCATCAACGGCCGCGCGAACACCGCGTTGCGCTACCGCGTCCACGACGTGAAGTACGACGGCGACCTGATCCTGACCGACGCGTGCAACAACCCGGGCCACTACGGCGGCGGGCTGTTCACGCTCGACGGGCGTTGGATCGGCCTCAACATGCGCTTGCTCGACAGCAAGGAGACCAACACGATGCTCTCCGCGGCGATCCCCGTGCGCGACCTGCTGCCCTACCTCGAGGACCACATCCTCGGCAAGCGGCGCAAGGTCGAGGAGAAGACCGGTGAACCCGCGTGGGTCGGCGTCGTCCTGTTCGACAAGGCCGGGCGCCGGTCGCCGCCGGCCTACGTCGATCGCGTGCGGCGCGGTTCGCCGGCGTTCAAGCTCAAGCTGCGGCCAGACGACCTGATCGTGCGCATCGACGACTACTCCATTCGCAGCTGCAAGGAGTTCCGCACCGTGCTCGAGAAGTTCTCGGCCGGCGACACGGTCAAGCTCACGTGGAAGCGCGGCACCAAGATCATGACCGGCGACATGGAGCTCGCCGCGCGACCGGAGGGCCAGAGATGAACCATAGCGACGCGCTCTCGCGCCCCATTCTCGGACACCGCGGGCTGGGATACCGCGGGTTGGGACACCGCGGGCTGGCGCTCGGCGTCGCGGCGCTGTTCGCCGCGCCGGTGGCCTACGCGCAGCACGCCGACCCCGAAGAGTTCATCCGACTCGAGCCCGTGCTGCAGCGCGCCCTCGACCGGGCCGCGCCGTTCACCGTGACGGTCGAGACGTTCGGCGGCACGCGGCGCAACATGGGCAAGGCCGGACCGATGGATGGCGTCGCGCCGCCCAAGCCGCGGCCGAAGCCCGTGCCGGCCGACCCGAAGCCGGCCGATCCGAAACCCGATGATCCGAAGCCGGACGACCAGAAGCCCGCGGAGGGCGAGAAGGACGACAAGAAGGACGAGAAGGGCGAGGACAAGGACAAGAAGAAGCCCAAGCTGCTCAAGGCGCCGGGCTTTCAGCAGACGCAGGGCAGGACGACGGGCATCGTGCTCACGTCGGACGGCTGGATCCTGATCTCGCGCTTCGCGCTCAATCTCGATCCGACGACGATCCTCGTCACCGTGCCGGGCCACGGCACGTTCCACGCGGAGCGCGCGGGTGAGGACACGAGCCGCGGCATCGCGCTCGTCAAGATCGCGGCGGAGGGTTTGCCCGTGCCGACGTTCGTCGACCCCGCGACCGTCAGGGTCGGACAGTGGGCGTTCGCGCTCGGGCGCACGTTCGCCGCGGACGATCCGACCGTGCACATCGGCATCGTGAGCGCGAAGCGTCGCCAGTTCGGTCGCGCGATCCAGATCGACGCCTACACGTCACCGGCCAACTACGGCGGCCCAGTCATCGATGTCGCGGGCAACGTGCTCGGTATCGCCGTGCCGCTGTCGCCGTCGGGCCGCAACGCCGGCGTCGAGTGGTACGACTCGGGCATCGGCTTCGCGACGACCATCGCCGACATCCTGCCGCTGCTCGATCGCATGCAGGAGGGCGAGGTGCTGCAGCGCGCCTGGCTCGGCGTGCAGTTCGTGCCGGCGTGGCTCGGCCCCGGCGCGAAGATCGAAGCCACCCCCGACGGCGGCGTCGCGAAGAAGGTCGGCATCGGCAAGAACGACGTGATCCTCGAGGTCGACGGCGTGCCGGTGCTCAACGGCCCGCAC
This sequence comes from Planctomycetota bacterium, assembly GCA_965228735.1. GTDB lineage: Bacteria > Planctomycetota > UBA1135 > UBA1135 > UBA2386 > JAGQRA01. The sequence goes on along the minus strand of OZ245838.1, from coordinate 4,478,231 downwards.
CTGCAGATGCTCATCAGCAGTCGGCTCGGCGGCGACTTCGTGACGCTCAAGGTGCACGACGCCGAGGACGACAAGGACATCATGTACGGCCCGCTCGCGCTGCAGAACGCGCCGTGGTCCGAGCAGGTCCAGGGCAACGAGGACGTGCCCGCGACGTTCGACCTGCCCGACGAGGGTGAGGGCGGCCGCGGTCGCTGAGCGATCGCTGCCGCCTACTTCTCGCCGCGGTCGATCGTCCGAAACACCTCCCACAGCGGTCGCTTGCTGCCCGGCGAGCTGAGCGTTCGCCTCGCGGTCGTCCACAGCCCGAACCGGAGGCCGCCCTCCATCGCGTGATCGACGTGGCGGTGGTAGATGAACGCGTCGATGCCGTCGAGCGCCTGCACCTTGGCCCACGCGCGCCGGAACGCCTCGACCTGGTCGCGTTCGCCCTGCTCGCCGGCTTTGCAGTGGAAGCCCTGCTCGCTGAGGATCACGCGGCGCGGCCGGCCATCGAACGTGAGCTCGGCGCGCGCGAGGTAGTCGGTGAGCACCTCGAGGTTCTTGAACGTGATGCGCGGCGTGTCCGCCGTCGGCAGCGCGGTCTCGTCCTCCCAGAACCGGCAGTCGAACAGGTCCTCGGGATACGGGTGGTAGGCGACGTGCCAGGGGAAGTCGCCGCGTTCTCTCGCCAACGCCGCGAAGCGATCGAGCAGCGCGCGCCCCGCGCAGGACCGCCGCGCGTTGCCGCCCATGTACCGCGAGTGCCAGTGGTGCTCGAGCGAGATGTAGGTGCGCGCGTCGTCGTTGTGGCGGCGACTGATCTCGTGCACGAGCCGCACCGCGGGCTCGTAGACCCGGGCGACGTCGTCGACCGATGCCTCACCGAGGTTGTGCCAGTACCAGTGCGAGTTGACCTCGTTGCCGACGATCCAGCCGCGCACCGTGCCGATCGTGCTCGCGCTGTCGTAGCGCTGCGCGAGGACTTCGATCACGGCCCCGAAGTGCTCCTGCCCCGGCGCGTCGAGCACGCGGAACGCGCCGAGCTTGTTCGGGCACGTGTCGTCGAACCGTGGGTCGAGCTGCAGCGCATCGATCGTCGCGTCGCCCGTGACGCGAGCCAGCAGGATGAAGTTGAGCTCGACACCGTGGCGCGTGAGCGGCGCGACCTGCCGGTCCAACGAGCGCAGCGCGTCGACCGACACGAACGTGCCCGAAGGCAGCGCGATGTCGTCGTCGCGCCCGCGCTCTCGGCGAACGAGGTGTCCGAGCTGCACGTTGAGGCACGCGTGTGCGATCCCGAGTTCGATCGCGTCGCTGACCATCTGCACCTGCAGCCCCTTCTTGCTGCGGGGGCGTTCGGTGGTCGAGGGCTCGGTCTGCGCGCCGATGCACGCGGCGAGGAACGCGAACACGACGAGGGCGCGAGCGGATGTCATGGAGTCCCCGCGAGCCGGGCTCGGAACTGTGCGTGCTCCGGCGTGCGGCAACCACGTGCGATCGCCGCCTGGAGGCCCGGCAGCTTCTCGGTGAGCAGCGCGTGGACGTCGAGCCAGAGCCCGGGAAAGACCCGGCTCTTCAGCAGTCCGTCGACGTCCGGTTCTTGCCGCACGTAGTTTCCGCGATCGAGCACGAACCAATCGACCTCGCGGTCGGCGACACGATGCACGACGTATTTGCACACGCCATTCCGGCGGTAGGCGTGCTTCTTCTGATGCAGGTCGTAGCTGACCGAGCTGGTCGTGACCTCGAGGATCAGTTCCGGCGGGCCTTCGAGGATGCCGTCGTCATCGATACGCAACGCGCCGCCGAGCTGTTCGGGAAGTCCGAGCAAGAGGTCAGGCTGCGGTTCGTTGTCGAGGTCGAGGCGGACGCTGGCGCTGTTGCTCGCGATGAGGCCGCGGGTTTCGAGTTCGTAGGACGACAGCCAGCCTCCGAGCACGAAGTGCGGACGGCCATGCCCGGTGTGCGGGACACGGAGCTGTAGATAGACCACGCCCTCGATGAGTTCGGCCCGCTTCAGGTGCGGCATCGCGTCGTAGCGCCGCTCGAACTCGTCGCGGGTCAGGCAGTCGCCGGCCTCGAGGGAAGGAAGGCTCGAGATCATTCGGAACGCCCTCGCAGGTGCGCCCGGAACCGCGCGTGCTCCGGCGTCGCGCACCCGCGTTCGACGACGAGCCGCAGTCGCTCCTGGTCGTCGTTGAGCAAGGCGTCGACGTCGAGCCAGAGGCCCGGAAACACGCGGCTCTTCAGCAGACCATCGACGTCCGCTTGCTGGCGCACGTACTTGCCTCGTTTCAGTATGAACCAGTCGACCTCGCCGTCTTCGGTCCGGTGAACGAGGTACTCCTGCACGCCGTTTCGGCGGTACGCACGCTTCTTCTGGTGCAGGTCGTAGCTAACGGAGCTTGCTGTGATCTCCACGATGAGTTCAGGGGCACCTTCGAAGTAACCGTCGTCGGTAACCTCCACCCCACCGCCCGCATGGCGGGGAAGCCCGAGCACGAGATCGGGCTGTGGCTCGTTGTCGAGGTCGAGGCGCACGGTGGCGTTGTCGCTTACCTCCAGACCCTTGGTGCGTTCTCTGAAAACGCCGAGCCAATACGAGAGCAGCCAATGCGGCAGCCCGTGCTGGCGATGTCGAACGGGAGACCCCACGTAGACGACTCCTTCGATGAGTTCGGCCTTCTTCAAGTGCGGCATCGCGGCGTAGCGCCGCTCGAACTCGTCGCGGGTCAGGCAGTCGCCCGATTGCAGTTCCGGGATACGCTGGGTCATCGTCGAGTTGGCCACGCTTTCAAGTGCGCGGCCCGGGGGAACGATCGCAGTATAGCGTTGGCGCGCGCGACCTCGTCGTGGCCCTGGCGCGGTGCTCCGCCCATGATGCGCGGGTGTTCTGGCGCCGTTCTTCGACCGACCGCACGCTCGCATCGCTGCTGCTCGCACTGCCGCTGTTCGCGATCGCGTGTAACCGTGCGGTTACAGAATTCGAACGGCCGGCCACGCCGCCCGTGCGCATCGTCGCCGGCTCCGTGCTCGCGGCGGAGACGTTGCTCGCGATCGCGCCGCGCGAGCGCATCGCGGCGGTGCACACGCTCGCGAAGGACACGCGCTATTCGCTCGTCGCAGCCGAGCTCACGGCCGTGCCCGCGGTCGGCGCCGAACCCGAGCAGCTGCTGTCGGCGCGCCCCGATCTCGTGATCATCGATGCGTTCACGGGTGCCGAGACCGTCGCGATTCTCGAGCTGGCCGGCGTGCCGGTGCTGCGCCCGGCCAACCCCACGAGCTTCGAAGTCATCCTCGACAACATCCGGCTGATCGGCGACGCGTGCCATCTCGAGAGCGCGGCCACGGCACTCGTCGCGCGGACCGAAGCGCGCCTCGATGCACTCGCAGAACGCGGGCAGGATCTCGGCGGCTTCGCGCTCATGAGTCTCGACGGCGCGTTCCACACCTACGGCCAGGACTCCCTGTTCGACGCCGTCGTGCGCGCGGCCGGCGCCCGCAATCTCGCGGCCGAGAACGGGGTCGGACCGTTCCGCAAGCTGTCGCTCGAAGCCGTGCTCGCGTGGCGCCCCGCAGTGCTCGTGCTCGGGAGCGCGGCCGATGTGCGGACGACGCCGGTCAACGAGGCGCCGGCGTGGCTGACCCAATCAGCGGGGCTCGCGCTGCTGCCGGCCGTGCAGCGAGACCGGCTGCTGTTCGTGCCGTCGGCGCTGCTGGCCGACACCTCGCACCACGCGGTCGACGCGGTGGCGCACATCCAGGCGCAGCTGCTCGAGTGGGGGCCGCGGTGACGCGACGCGCTGGTGCGGTGTTCTGGCTCGTCCTCGGCCTGCTCGTCGTGGCCAGCGCGGCGTATCTCTGCGTCGGCCCCGGACCGGGTCCGCGCGAGCTGCTCGCGTGGCTGACCGGCGACGCCGACGCGATCGACTCGTTCATCCTCGCCAACAAGCGCGCGCCGCAGCTGCTCGTCGCGATCTTCGCTGGTGCCGCGCTCGCGCTCGCGGGCGCGACGATGCAGGCCACGTTCAAAAACCCGCTCGCGTCGCCCGACGTGATCGGCACGTCCGCGGGCGCGGCGTTCGGCGGCGCGCTCGCGATCGTCGCGGGGTTCGCGAGCTGGTCGATCCTCGCGGTGCCGGCGGCTTCGTTCGTCGGCGCGCTCGTCGTGACCGCGCTCGTGTTCGTGCTCGCCGGCAGCTACGGCCGCTTCTCCGTCGCCGGGTTGCTGCTCGCGGGCATAGCGCTCAACACGTTGGTCGGCGCGCTGACCTCGTTCGTCGTGACGTTCACGTTCGACAACTACACCGCGAGCTCCGAGGTGCTGTTCTGGCTCATGGGTGGGCTCGAACGCAGCACGTGGGATCACGCCGCGATCACGGTGATCGGCTTCGTCGTCTTCGCGCTCGGCATCGTACCGAACGCGCGCGTCCTCGACCTGCTGACGCTCGGCGACGACAGCGCGCACAGCCTCGGAGTGGAGGCGCAGCGTGTGCGCCGGCGCATGCTGTGGTTTGCGTGCGGCCTGACCGCCGCGACGGTGTCCAACACGGGCGGCATCGCGTTCGTCGGCCTCGTCGTGCCGCACCTCGCGCGCCTCGTCGTCGGTCCCGCGCACCGGACGCTTCTGCCCGTCGCCGCCGCGATCGGGGCGCTGCTGCTCGTGCTCAGCGATCTGCTCTGCCGCGCCGTGCCGCCCGATGCGAACCTCCGGCTCGGCGTCGTCACCGCGATCCTCGGGGCGCCCTACTTCCTGTTCCTGCTCGCCCGGCACCGGCGCGGAGAAGCGCTGTGAACGGGATCACCGCCAGCTCCGTCCGGGTACAGCGCGGCGATCGCACCGTGCTCGCGGCCGTCGACTTCGAGCTCATGCCGGGCGAGCTCGTGCTGCTCGCTGGTCGCAACGGTGCTGGCAAGAGCACGCTGCTGCGACTTCTCGTCGGCGCGTTGTGCGCGGAGGCGGGTAACGTCACGCTGCACGGCCGCGAGGTGCACTCCTTCGAGCCGCTCGCGCGCGCGCGCGAACTCGCGTTCGTCGAGCAGGAGAGCGACTCACCGTTCGAGTTCACGGGCCGCCAGCTCGTCGAGATGGGGCGTTACCCGCACTCGCCGAGAACGTCGATGCTCGGCCCCGCTGACCGCGACGCGGTCGAACGTGCGCTCACGGCTGTCGACGCCACGACGTTCTGCGACCGGCCCGTCACCACGCTCTCCGGCGGCGAGCGCCGCCGCATCGCCGTCGCCCGCGCGCTCGCGACCGAGGCGCCGCTCATGCTGCTCGACGAACCGACCGCCAACCTCGACCTCGAGCACGCACTGCAACTCGTCCAGCTGCTGCGCCAGGTCGTCGACGATCGCGGCCACGGCGTCGCGATCGCCTCGCACGACCTCAACCTCATCGCGCCGCACTGCGACCGCGTCGCGCTGCTGCACGAGGGCCGCATCCTCGCCTCGGGCCCGCCGCAGGAAACCCTGGCGCCCGCGAACGTCGAGACGGTCTTCGGCGTCCGGGCCGTCGACCCCGCGAGCTACTTCCCGCGCGGGTTCGAGCTCCCGTAGCTCACCCTCGCGCGGTCGGGAACTCGCTCTCGTCGATCACGAACGGCTCGAACCGCTCGCGCCAACCATCCGGCAACGGCGTGCCGCGCATCGCCGCCATGTCGACGAGCGCCGTCGTGATCCGCGCGCGACACAGCGGGGTCGGATCGTCGCCGCGCGTCATCCACATGAGGAACTCGACGGCCGAACGTCCGAGTCGGCCGATGCCGAGGTGCACCCACGGCTCGTCGCCGTACTTCACCGGCGCGAAGAACTCGGCCTCGAGCTTCACCGCGGGCAGCCCGAGTTCGTCGCCGCGCAGGAAGTCGCGGTAGGGATACCCGAGGCCGTCGCTCCACCAGTCCTCGAACGCGCAGTGGAAGTAGTGCAGCAGTTTGGGGTAGTAGGCGATGCCGGCTTCGTCGATGTCGCCGAAGCGGTAGCGCAGCTGCGTCTTCCAGGCCATGCGCGGTTCGCCCCGCTCAGCTCTGTTGCGATTGCTGCGAGGCCTCGAGTTCGCGTTGGTGCTCGGTGCACCAGCGGGCGAGGCCGGGCACGTCGCGCGGCAGGTCGGGGTAGCGCTGCAGCTGCGCGAGCAGCACGTCGACGGTCGCCATGGTGTCGGCCTCGGCGCCGTGCGCGCCTTCGAGCTCGCGACCGCAGTAGTGCCGCACCGCGGCCGTGAGGTTGCGCGGCCCCATGAGGAAGCGGTCCCAACCGGTCTCCATGACGTTGAAGATGATCTTCACGTCGACCTGGTGACGACCGTTCGGGTCATAGGAGATGTCGTGCCGCTTGCACTCGTTCTCCCACAGCGGCATGTCGTAGCCGATCTGGTTGAAGCCCGCGATGTCGCTGTCGCTCAAGAACTCGAGCAGCTTGTCGCCGCACTTCTTGAGCGGCGGGCCCCAGAACAGGCCGGTCGCGTCCATCGTGTGGATGCCCGTGACCTTGGTCGCGCCCTTGCTGAGCTCGACGCCGGGGTTGACGCGCTGCACGAGCGACTCGCGCGTGCCGTCGGGCAGGAGCCGGACGAACGCGAGCTCGACGATGCGGTCGTTCTGGATGTCCAGACCGGTGGTTTCGAAGTCCAGAAAGACGAGCGGACGGGTGAGCTTCAGAATCATCAACGCTACCTGTGGGACCAGCGACACGACTCACCGCCTGGTTGCGCCACGTGGCTGACCGGCTCCGTGGGCGAACGGTGAGGACCGTGAGTCATTGTGCGGACCGGTGCCGGGATGACAAGGCCGCGCATTTCGCGTGCGTTCGGGCGCGGCTGGTTCTTGCACTGCTGTGCCGTCGCATCGCAGAACCGACTGCTACCGAAGCGGCGCCCTGCCAAACCCCAACGCGCAGCCACTGCCATTACCATGCCCCACGCCTTGTCGTTGTCGTCTTCTCTTCTCACGTTCGCCGTCGTCACCGGATCGATCCTGGCGCAGGATCCACCCGTGCCGCCGGGCGGCTTCCCGATCCAGCTCGACGCCGATCAGCTGATCACGTACTCGGACGGCTACCGGACGCGCCTCGACGTGCGCTATCCGACGGTCGCCGCGCCCGCGACGGGCTGGCCATGCGCGCTCGTGGTGCACGGCGGCGGCGGCAGCCGCAAGCGCAGCTGGGTGCAATCGATCGCCGAGCGCCTCAGCAAGAACGGCTACCTGACGCTCGCGTACGACACGGGCAACAACGGCGTCACGCTGACGCTCAATCCACCGGGCCGGCGCGTCGATCCGTCGCGGCTCACGGACATGGCCGAGATCTTCGCCTACGCCGAGAACCAGTACGGCAGCAGCCTCGACGAGAGCCGCCTCGCGGTCATGGGCAAGTCGGGCGGCGGCAAGCACGCGCTGCTCGCCGCAGCGTACTCGGGCCGGCCGCTGCTCGTGCCCGGGCACGTGACGCACATGCCGGTGATCTCCGCGATCCACACCGACATCCAGGTCATCGACACCCCGTCCGACGCGCTGCTCCACGGCGCGCTGATGAAGGCGGACTGGGTGGTCTCGGCGTACGAGCACGAAGGCAGCAACGGCCCGCTGTCGAGCCTGATGATCACGCACGACTACGCCGGGCTGGCCGCGGCGATGGCCGGCGACCCGACGCTCGATCTGCTGCCGCAGTTGCAGCAGACGACGGTGCCGCTGCTCGTGAGCTATGCCTACGACGACAGCAAGCACTTCGTGAACGTCAACGCCGACGCGATGGCGACGCTGCCCGTGAGCCTGCCGACGCGCTACGTGCAGATCACGGGCGGACACGGCGCTGCGGGCAGCAACGGCGCGACGACGGTGCGCCGCGACTTCACCGAACGCTGGTTCGACCGCTTCCTCAAGAACGAGCCCAACCAGGTCGACGTCGAACCGTTCGCCGAGGTCGCGATCCTGCCGAGCGCGCCGAGCGACTACCTCGACCCGACGACCGATTGGCGCCACCGCCGCAGCGCGACGTGGCCGATCGCACCGTCGCGCCGCTTCTACCTGCGGACCGCGGGGCAGCTCGATCCGAGCGCACCGGCCGGCGTCGAGGCCGGGCCGACGATCCAGCACCGCGTGCAGGCGGGCTACGGCATGCTGCAGTTCATGCAACACGGCGCGCGGCCCGTCGACGTGCTGCCGCGCATCCCGCTCGTGCGGGCGTCGTTCGACACATCGCCGCTGCCGGGCCCGGCCGAGCTCTTCGGCCGCAGCGTGGTCGAGCTCGACGTCGACGTCAACGTGACCGACTGCCAGCTGTCGGCGGCGCTCTACGACGTGACACCAGGCAACCAGGAGCGCTTCGTCACGTCGGGGACCGCCGCGTTGCGCCAGGTCGCGCCGGGTCGTCATCGGCTGCGCATCGAGCTCGGTGACGTCGGCTACGTGTTCGAGGCGGGGCACCGGCTGCGCCTGTCGCTCGAGAACATCAACCTCAAGCGCCAGCCGGGGAACGTGCACTTCTACGCGACGCCCGACTTCGTCGATGCCGACCTCGCGGTGCAGATCGACCCGACGTTCGCGCCGCGCCTCGACGTGCCGCTCGAGCCGGTCGGCGTCTCGCTGACGCCGCGGCTCGACCGCGTCAGCGCGACGGGTGGCTTCGGCCACGCGCTCACCGTCGACGGCGGCAGTGATCGCGCCGGCGAGGTCTACATGCTCGTGCTCGGCGGCAGCGGCACGGTGCCCGGGATGATCGTCAGTGGCGTGCCCGTGCCGGTCACGGCCGACGTCTTCACGAGCATCGCGGTCGGCGGGATGAACAACCCGTTCTTCCCCGGCTTCCTCGGCGGCCTCGACGGCGACGGCCGCGCGACGGGCGGCATCAACATCCCGGCCGTTGCGGCGCCCTACGCGGTCGGGCTGCGGCTCGCGTTCGCCGGTCTCGTCATCGACGGCGGCGGCGGCATCACGGCGAGCGCGCCCGCCGAGCTGGTGATCGAGCCGTAGGGGGTCCGGGCGGTCCTCGACCGACACCGGGGCGGGCCCGGCGTCAGGCGATCCAGCGCGCGCTGAGTGGCCGCAGCAGCTGCTGCCACTCACCCCGCACCGCGCGTTCGGCTTCGAGCTCGGCGAACCGCTCGGACCAGTCGAGCTGGTCGTCGGCCGGCACCACGCGATCGCAGCTCAGAAACAGCCGTTCTTCGTCGGCCTGGAGCTGCGCCATCGCGGCGCGCAATGCGGCGACCGTGTCGGCGAACCCGAGCCGCTCCGGCTCGGTGAGCTCGCCGGCCGGTTCCCAGAAGAACACGAGGCTCTGGACCAGGTCGTGGGCCGCGTCCTGCGCCGCCATGAGCTGGCCGACGGCGGTGGCCTCGGCGTCGGCCGCGCGCATCGCGATGGCCGGCCACACGATCTCGTTCTCCTTCCGAAAGTGCGTACCGACGACGAACTCGCGGAGGAACCGCAGCACGACGGCAGCGTCGTCGGTCGGGAACGCGTGGCCGTCGCGCACGTGATTCGCGATCGCGCCGAGCACGGCGAGACCGGATGCGACGACCGCGTGGTCGGCGCGCAGTTCCTCGGTCGGACGTGGCATCCTGAGCAGGCGTTTCGAAGCAGGCGACCGCATGGCGCGGCAGCGTCAACTGTTCGCCCCGGACAAGATTTCGTCCATCCCCTGGAGGGCGGGGGATTCTGCTCTCGCGAAATCGAGATTCGGGTTGCGTTTGGCGAACACAACCCTAACCTGCTCCGAACCTGAGCCGAACAGCTCGGGCAGCCTTTGGTCCCTCCCCACGCAGCAACCCCACGGAAGATCGCCATGAAGTTCGCCCGCCAACACCGTTTGCCGTTCGCCGACGCCCGTTCGCAGACCGCGGCCATCCTGCCGAACGGCAAGGGCAAGCGCTGGTCCCTGGACGGGTTGCGTGATCGGGCCGGTGTTGCGGCCCGTGCTCCGGCCGCTGCTCGGGTTGGGGAGCGCGGTCCGATGGTGCTCGACACGACGCCGCGGCGAGACGCTCCGGTGAGCCGGTGTTCGGAGTTCGACGACGGTGCTGCCAACGCCTTTGCAGCCAAGCGGATTCGTCATTCCATCGAGCTGATCGGATCCTGTATGCTCATGGCCGCAATCGTGGTTCTGGCTTTGTTCGCATAACGGAACCAGAACACGTGCGCACGATGACGACGTGGCTGCGGTCGGGCGGTACCTCCGAAGTCGCGTCAATCCACCTCTGCTCGATTGAACGGGAGGGACTGCCATGGAGTTGATGCTTACGGAGAAGCAGATTCGAGTGCTTCGCTACTTCCGCGACTACCGGCGCGAACGCGGCATCTCGCCGACGCTGGACGAAGCGGCCAAGGCGCTAGGCGTGAGCAAGATCACGGTGCACGAGCACCTCAACCAGCTGAATCGCAAGGGGGCGATCCATCGGGACCGGGCCAAGGCGCGCGCGGTCGCGATCCTGCACGATCCCGACGCGGAGCCGGATGCGGCGGGCCCCGAGGCGATCCCGAGCCTGCCGCTCGTCGGCATGATCGCGGCCGGTCGGCCGATCGACGCGCTCGAGGATCGAGAGGAGGTCAGCCTCACCGACCTCGTGCCGACCGGCGATCAGATGTACCTGCTGCGCGTGCGCGGCAAGTCGATGATCGAGGACCACATCGACGACGGCGACCTCGTCGTGGTCGAGCGGCGCGAGACGGCGAGCGACGGCGACATCGTCGTCGCCGTGCTCGAGGACGAAGAGGCGACGCTCAAGCGGTTCTACCGCGAGCGCAACGGCCTCGTCCGACTGCAGCCGGCCAACGCGAGCATGGAGCCCATCTTCACCGACAACGTGCAGATCCGCGGCGTCGTGCGCGGTGTGGTGCGGCGGTTCCGCTGACGGTGCGGTTCGGCGCCCCGCCTCGGGGTTGTTGCTCAACGATCCCCGTGTCCGTCTGACGCCAACGCTGTCATGGTCGATCAAGAACCGCCGGGCCGGCGCCAACGCGGCCCGTTCGTGATGCGCTGCGCGGCCGGCAAGCACGCGTGGTGCCGGTGCGGCAGCAGTGCGAGCTACCCACTGTGCGACGGTACCCATCGCGGTACGGACACGACTCCGCTCAAAGTCGTGCTCGAGAAGGACCAGACCGTCGTGTGGTGCGCGTGCGGCGCGACTGGCAATGCCCCGTTCTGCGACGGCACCCACTCCAGCCTGCCCTCGGAGTGAACATACCGAACCATGTTCACATGTCGTCGTCCGACCGCGTCTTGATCGCGGTGCACAGCCAGCCGTCGCGTAGGGCGACCTGTTCTGGCGTCGCATCGGCCGCGAGTTCGAGCCCGACCTTCGCGGTCGTTGGTTCGGGCGTGACCACGAGCTCCTGCAGCACGCCGCGGCGCGCGATCGTCAGGGTCAGTGGTTCGCCGACGCGCGCGACGGCCGCGAACACGTCGCGCCAGAGCCCGCTCGTCGTGCGCAGACCCGCCATGCCGATGATCTCGTCACCCGGGTGCAGGCCGGCGCGCGCGGCCGGCGTGTCGTCGGTGATGCTCGCGAGCTCGGTCGTGTTGGCCTTGAACGTGACGCCGAGCTGCGGCTTGCTGCCGCGATCGATCGCGCACGTGATCCCGATCGCCGCGAGCGCCTCCACGCACGGCGGATCGAGGGGACCCTGCGTCAGCTCTCGCAGCAGCTCGACTTCGTCGGGCCCCGCGACTGCCGCGATGGCGGCTTCCACGTCGGCGAGCTCGTAACCGCGGCCGGCCTCGAACGTGTGCCAGAGTCGGCGCAGGACGTCGTCGAGGCTGCGTTCGCCGGCCGAACGACGGCGGATCGCTAGGTCGAGGCACATGGCGGCGACGGCGCCGTTGACGTAGTAGTTCTGCGAGGAGTTGCGGGTGTTCTCGTCGGGACGATAGAGCCGGATCCACGCGTCGAAGCTCGATTCGGCGAGCGACAGCGCCTGGCGGCCCGGGTTGGCGAGGACGCGCTCGATGTTGCGTTCGACGACCGCGAGGTAGTGCTCGACGGCGACGCAGCCGGCGCGCCGGACGAGCAGATCGTCGTAGTACGCGGTCCAGCCCTCGGCGAGCCAGAGCATGCGCGTGTAGTTCTCGTTCTCGTAGTCGAACTCCCAGAGCTCGCTCGGCCGCATGCGCTTGACGTTCCAGACGTGAAACAGCTCGTGCGCGCAGAGCCCGAGGAACTGGCGGTACTGACTGCTGCTCCGCGGACCGAACGCGGTCCGGTCCATGAGCAGCGTGCACGAGTTGTTGTGCTCGAGGCCGCCGTAGCCGCGATCGGTGAACAGGCAGAGGAACGCGTAGTCGTCGTACGGCAGCGCACCGCCGAAGACGTTGGCGGCGGCGTCGACGATCGCGGTGAGGTCGGCGACGAACCGCGCCGGTGGCCGGATGCCGTCGAGGCCGTCGAGGGCGACTACGTGGCGGACGCCGCGCGCTTCGAACTCGAGCCGATCGAACGCGCCGAGCAGGCACGGGCTGTCGATCGCCTCGTCGAGATCGCGGATCGACCACGCGACGGTAGCGTCGCTGCCGGCCGGCGGCTTGGTGGCGAGCAGCGCGCACTCGGCGTCCCAGCCGTCCGGCATCGCGACGGCCAGGCGGGCGGGGAGGGCCGGGCGATCGACGGGCCATAGCAGCACGCACGCCTGGTTCCAGTAGGCGTGCGCGGCGGTGACATCGGCGGTTCGCACCGTGAGTTCGTGGGCGTAGACCGAGTAGCGCACCCGGATCCGCGTTGCCGCGCCGGCAGCGTCGATCCGCCAACGATTCTTCGTCGTCTTGGCGATCGCGAGCGGGGCGCCGGTGTTGGCATCTTCGGCTTCGACGCGCGAGAGCTGCCGCGCGTACTCGCGCACCAGGTAGCTGCCCGGGGTCCAGACCGCGAGGAACAGCTCGACCGCGTTCTCGTCGACCACGTTCTCGTCGACCGCCGTCCCGCCCGCGGCCGGCCCCAGCGCGTCGCGGTCGAACTCGAGCACCACGTCGAGGGTGCGCGCGGCCGGGCGACGCGCGTCGACGAAGAAATCCAACGCGGGAACGGCGGTCGACATGGGCGTGTTCTGGGTTGCCGGTCTGGGTTGACTGGACTGCGTTGACCGGTCGGCGTTGTCTGGGCTGCGTTGACTGGGCGGCGTTGTCTGGGCGGCGTTGTCTGGGCTGGGCGCTGCCAGGTCGGGCTTGGGCTGGGTCCTCGCTGGAGGCGGTTCGCTACGGTCGCGGAGCGTTCGGCGTATGCGCTCGAGCGCATTGCACCACGATACGCCCATCGAATCCGGTCGGGCGGATGCGCCTGACGGACCGCCCGCCGAACTCGCGGCAGACCCCACGAGTGGCACGCCCGAGAGGATTCGAACCTCTGACCTACGGCTCCGGAGGCCGTCGCTCTATCCAGCTGAGCTACGGGCGCTCGCCGAGCCCGGTCTTATCGGGCCTTCGGCCGAAACACAACTGCACGCGCGAATCGGCGCCGTTTCGCGGTGGTCGAGGCACGATTCCGGGCGTTCCCGCGGGTGCCGAGGTTGCCAGCCGAGCGCGGTTGGGGTTCAATATCCTGTCGTTCCGGCTGCCGTGTCCCCCTGGTGAACCCACGTGCGTGGCGGCAACCGGACAGGCATGAAACTTCCACCGCGCTCAGCGCTATCATGCAGAGCGCTCCCGCTTCCCCGGCGTCGACCCCTCGACACCGCCAGAACTTGACACGCGTCCACCCCCTCACGACGACCGCCACCGCGACCGCGATTCTCGCGTTGCTCGCGGCGGGCATGTGGTGCGCCGACTTCGGTTCGAGTGCGCTCGGAGTGAGCTCCAACGGGGCGAGGAACGGGACGCCGCATGATGCGGCCGGCGCCGCGAACGCGCGTTTGCTGCATGCGAGCGGCGAGGACAACCTGGCCGACAGCGACGGCGACTTCCTGCCGGACAGCGTCGAGTGGGTGCTGATGACGAACCCCAACAGCGTCGACACGGACGCGGACGGCGTCAGCGATTTCGTCGAGGCCGTCCAGTACGGGGCGCCGCGAACGGCCGGCGCGCCGTTGCCGCTCGATCACGAGATGCGGGCCGTGATGACCGGCCCGGGGCCGGGGCGGCAGCACGATCCGACGACGCTGCACCTGTTCTTCCGCTTCGTCGGCGGCACGACGAACCTGATCCAGACGTTCCAGTCGTGGATCGAACTGCCGGCGTATCCGGGTCTGCACATCCCGCTGAACGTGCTCGCGTTCCAGGGCGTCCGGATCACCGAGCGCCCGACCGCGATGCAGGGGACGTGGCTGCATCTCGCGATTCCGATGCTCTCGCCGCAGTTCATGCAGTCGTTCCTGCCGTGTTCGATTCACGCGCAGGCCGGGATCGGCGGCAACGTGGTGCAGACGGACATCCGGCTGCTCGACGTGGGCGGCGTGACGTGTGCGCTGGTGCCGTTCCGGCAGCACTCGCACGTGCTGCAGAGCATCGGCCCGGTGCCGATGAACTTTCCGACCTCGAACAAGGTGTGTGAGCTCGTCCTCGAGCTCAGCGCGCAGGGTCAGGGTGGATCGCTCTACGAGGTCGTCGATGCCGACTGCGAGGACTGCAACGACATGGAATGCGGGCCCACGTGCCTGGCGTCGATCGGCACGTTCCTGCTCGTGCCGGGCGGGCCGCTCTAGCCCGCCCCGCCACCTGGGTCGGCCCGCGGGATCGCCCCCGGTGTCGCCAAGGTGTGGCCGGCCCGGCGCGCCGTCTCACGCGCCGGCAGCGAGACTACCGAACGGTCTCGCGGCTCGCCGGGCGAATCCGCACGGCGCGCGCCCGGAATCTCGGGAAAAGCCGTAGCCGCCATCCGAAGCTGATGAAGAGAAGGAAGTTACGGATGTGGATTGATTCTCCCGTGGGCCAGATTCCGCGGAACCCGTGAGGCGCCCGGGCCGTCTGTAAACCGTGGAACTTTTGCGCGACCCCGATGCCGATCTCGTTGCCGCCTGCCGGCAGCCGGAGAGCGACGGGTTCGAAGCCGCGTTCGAAGAGCTCTTCACGCGCTATCGCGATCGGGTCCACGCCATCGCGTTCCGCATTACCGGCTCGGCCAGTGATGCGCACGACGTCCTCCAGGAAGCGTTCGCGCTCGTGTTCCGGAAGCTGCAGAACTTCCGCGGCGGCGCCCGCTTCAGCACCTGGCTGTTCCGCATCGTCGTCAACTGCAGCATCGACCACCGCCGCCGTGAAGGCGCGCGACCGGCGCTGTCGCTCGAGACCGCCGACCTCGGTCGCGAGCCCGAGGACGACACGCAGAGTCCGGGTGCCTCCGCGGAGGTGCGCGAACTCGGGGATCAGGTGCAGCTCGCGATCTCGATGCTCAGCCCCAAGCTGCGCGTCATCCTCGCGCTGCGCTACCTCGAGGAGATGTCGTACGACGAATTGGCCGCGACGCTCGGGCTCTCGCTCGGAACCGTCAAATCACGCCTTGCGCGTGCCCACCTCGCTCTCGAAAACCTCGTTCGGACCCGCTTCCCGCATCTGAACCTGAGCGACGCGGCCATCGATTCCCTGGGTGGAGGTGCCGGATGACCGGTGCGCCGAACCCGGGGGAAACCCGCCTGACTCCCGCTTGCCGCGCCATGCTGCGGAGCGGGGGTCAGCCTCTCGCCGACGCGATCCGGCGTCACGCGGCCGACTGTGCGTTCTGCGCGGAGTGGTTGCGCGGGCGTGAGCGGCTGCAGTCGGCGTTGCGCGAGCCCGTGGCGCCGCTGTCCGAGTTGCGGGCCGCGGCGTTGCTCGATGCCGTGCGGGAGCGGCTCGTCGAGCAGTGCGAGGAAGCACCGCTCGGGCAGGCCGTCGCCGACACGTTCGCGAGCGAGACGGCCGCGCGTGAGGTGGCCCCGCATGAGTTGGCAGCAGTCGATTCGGCCTCGATCGGGGGTGGCGACGACGGCGTCGCCGTCGACCTGTCGGCCGACCTCGCCGAACGGCTGCGCCAGGCGCCCGGCCGGGGTGCCGCTCCCGAATGGCGCGAGATCCGGGACGCGGTGTTCGCGCGTCCCGCGGCCGCCGATGCTGCGCCTGCAGCCGGTGCGGCCAGCGGGCGGAGCGCACGAGCGCGTGCCGGCGCGATGGCCGCTGCGGGTGGCCTGGCGGCCGCGGCGCTGCTCTACGTGGTCCTCGTCGGCGACAACCTGCCGCGGGAACGCGATCCCGGGCGGCGCGGCCCGCCGCCAGTGGAGCCCGAAATCGTCTTCGCGGACCTGACGTCCCTGTCCGGCGTCGAGTTCTCCCCGATACGTGCCGTACGGCGCGGAGGTGGAGAATGACGGGTCCGCGTGTTTTCCAACCCGGCGTTTCGCAATCCGGTCGTTTGCCTGTCGACCGGACCCTGACACGCCGGCACCTGTCGTTCACGCTCCCGCCACGGTAGCGTTTCCCCTGCCCGTCTCGCTCGTTCCGTCGTCACGTCCGTCATGCCTCGTTCCACTGCCCTGAACCTCGGCGCCGCCCGCCGATCCTTCGTCGCGTTGACGATGGCGATCGCATGCGGGGTCGGTCTCGCGGCTACGGCCGTGGGGCAGACGTCCGGAGTGTCCGGGTCGAACGTAGGACCGTCCGGTGGTGTATCGCCGAAGGCCGGCGGCAATGCGACGTTCTACTCGCTGACGCAAGCGGCCCGGGTGCAGAACTACACGGCCGTGCAGCTGCGGCGGTTCTTCGACTCCGCCACCGGCGGACCCGGCAACGTCACCACGGTTCGGGAAGAGCTCCGGGTGCGGGCGAACGGGACCAGCGAGCCGGACTTCGAACTGCAGTTCCTCGCCGTCGAGGGCGAGCCGCAGGGTTCGCCGGCGTGGCTGAAGTGGTCGCAGAGCTACGACGACTACGGCCATCTGTTCGTCGGGCACGGTTCGTTCCGCGTGCGTGACCTCGGCCGGGCCCGGGCCAACTACACGCTGCACCACTTCGGCACCACGACGCGCATCGGCCGCGCCGTGCAGCGCGTCGTGGTCTACCCGCGGACGTTCGACAAGGCGATCTGGCTGCTCGAGGTCGACCGTCAGACGCAACTGCCGCTCTACGTCGCCGAATACGACGCGCACATGCGGATGCTGTCCGAGGTCGAGACGATCGCGTGGCAGCCCGGCGCCGTGATCACGAGCCCCGCGACCAACTCCGCCGTGACGACCGTGGTCATGGCCAGCTTCCACGCGGCGCGGTTGGCGATGACGTTCCCGAGCAACGTCTTCGAGCCGAGTGACGCGACGGCCGAGTACGGCCTCGACCGCGTCGAGCTGCGGACGAGCGCGCTCAACAACCGGCAGTCGCTGGTCCTGACCTACACGGACGGGATCGACGCGTTCTTCCTGTTGGAGACGCCGAACGGCGACCCGTTCCGCGGCCTGCCGGTGCGCGACAAGCGCGACCCGTCGCACACGATCGCGCGGTATCGCGATCCGGCGATGAGCGTGCTGCTGTTCTGGAACGACGGCGTGTCCTTCCAGGTTGCGGGCCGGGGTGCGCTGCGGCGCCTCGACGACTTCGCGCGCGAGATCTACCGGCAGTCGATAGCCGGCGGCTAGTGGTCAGTCGCGGAAGTTCGCATCGAAAGTCCGCGCCCCTGAAACGCCGCGGCGGGCTGGCCGGGTGCCGACGAACGGTCGCGCGAATCGGACGAAGTCTTGTGGCTCGGACCCCGGGGTCCCATCGAAGCGACGGCGCCGGGGTGTAGGCTCATCGCGCCAAAACCGTAGCGGCCCATGACATGGCCGCGATGCTGCGCTGCCGGCACCTGGCACGTCGCGTGCTCCACCACTGGCGACAGGAGCATTTCCGCGATGGACACGAACAAGAACGACAATCCCAACCTCCCCCAGGCGCTGAGTTCGACCGAGTATCGCGCTCGTCTCACGACCAAGCTCAACTGCCTCATCGCGGTCCTCGAAGTCGCGATCGGCAAGATCAGCAAGAGCATGGACGTTCCTGGGGCGAACGAGGAGCGCCTGCAGAAGATCCGCTCCAACCTCGAGAACACGCTCGCGATCTGCAACCGCGCGAAGCAGACGCTCGATCGCGCCACCCCGGGTGCGACTGCCGATCGCAAGCGCCCGGCCGTCACCGACTCCAACGAGATGACGGCGCGTGACTATGTCGAGCTGAGCAGCATCGAGGAGTATCGGAAGTTCAAGGACATGACGCCGATCTCGCAGAACGAACTCGAAGAGATCGACTTCGACGAGCTCGCGCGGCGCCTCAGCGACTGACCCGATCGCTCCCCCGCCTCTCGATTGCGTCCCGGGCGATCCCCTGCGAGTCCCCCGACTCGCCCCCAGCAGCGACCCCCAGCTCGCCCCCGGCTGCGACCCCCAGCGCAGCCCGGTTCCCCCGCCGCCCATCCCCCTGCCTTCAGCCCCCCGCCTTCATCCCCGGGCGGCGACGCAATCGCCATGCCGCAGCCCGGCGCGGTGGCCCCTGGGCCACGCCGTCGGCGGTTCCGGACCGCGGAATCCGTGGGCCGCTGCATTCGGCAACACCCCTGCGGGATAACCCCGAACCGCAGGTTTCTGCGGCGATTGCGTGAGCCTTGCCATCGCTGCAACGGCCCCGGCCGCGCGGCATGTCGGCCGCCGGCCCGAACATGGCTTCATCCCGGCGGTTCCGAATGCCGATCCAAGAACGGGAATCACGGGAATGACGACAGCACTCATCGGGAATCGGGACGCGACGACGGGCAAGGCCGTCGTCGCCATCGTCGCGCAAGACGTGGGACGGGAGCTCGCGGACGCGCTGACCACGGCGGGCCACGGGCACGAACCGCGGGTTTTCCCCGACGTGGCGGCGTTCGACGCGGCGTGCGCGGAGGGCGAGAACTTCGATCTGCTGCTGCAGGCAGCGGACGCTGACGGTCGGGTCGCGCCGACCGGGTTCTCGGGACCGACCATCGCGGTCGGGGACGGGGAGGCGTCGTTGTCGCTCACCGCGCTCGATCAGGCCGCCGACGTGATCGTCGCGCTCGCGCTGCAACTCGGTGAGCAGACGACGCAGCTCCGGCGGCTCGAGCAGTTCGTCGAAGGCCTGCACACCGGTTCTGCCCTCGCGGGCAACTGTCCGATCGTGCGCCGGATGCAGAGCGGCATCAGCCGCGCCGCGGACAGTGACGTCACGGTGCTGATCGAGGGCCCGGCCGGCGCGGGCAAGTCACTCGCCGCCCGCATGATCCACACCAAGAGCCGCAACGCCGACCGCCCGGCCGTCATCGCCGACAGCGCGGACCTCGACGCCAGTGGCATGAGCGAGCAGCTCGAAGCCGCGCGCGGCACCACGCTGTTGCTCGAGGACGTCGACAAGCTGCCGAGCCCGGCGCAGTCCGTGCTCGTCAAGCACCTCAAGGAACGCTCCGGCCCGCGCGGTGCGGGCGCGGCGCGCATCATCGCCACGACCGCGGCGCATCTGCCCGAGGCGATCGCGCGCGGCGACTTCCGCGAAGACCTCTACTACCGGCTCAATGCGTTCCCGCTCGTGGTCCCGGCGCTCAAGGAACGCGTCGAGGACATCGCCGCGATCGCGGAGTCCGTGCTGCAACTCGCGTCGGCGCAGTCCGGCCGCCCGCAGAACGGCCTGACGCCCGCGGCGCTCGTGCTGCTCGAGAGCATGACGTGGCCCGGGAACGTGACCCAGCTCGAGACCGTCGTGCGGCGCGCTCACGCGCTCGCCGGTGGGGCGCCGATCGATCGCGAGCACGTCGCGGCATCGCGCCCGGCGCCGTCGGGCAGCGCGCCGACCGCGGCACCCGCGATCGCCGAACGAGATCTCGACCGCGACATCGGCGAGGACGAGATCCGGCCGTTCGACGAAGAGGAGCAGTATCTGCTGTCCCGCGCGCTGCGCGCGACGAAGGGCAACGTGCGCCGCGCCGCCCAGCTGCTCGGCATCGGCCGCGCCACGCTGTATCGCAAGATCCAGCAGTACAAGCTGCGCCTGCAGTAGCAGTAGCAGTAGCAGTAGCCGCAGCCGCGGCCGAGCCTGGCCGCCACCGCTCACGAGCGCAGCGGGCGGCCGCGATCCGGCGCCGTTCAGCGCACGACCACGCTGCCGTTGTGCGTCTCGACGGTGAGTTCGCCACCGCCGTTGCCGAGCGTGCAGTGCAGGTGCCGCTTGCGCATCCGGACGCCGTCCGCGCCGCGCTCGAGTCGCAGCGAACCGTTGTGCGTGTAGGCGTCGACGACGGTGCCGAGCGACTCCGCGACGGCGACCTCCACGCTGCCGTTGTGCGTGACGATCGAACCGTCGAGCGCGCCGTCACCCTGGACTTCGAGTGCGATCCGGCCGTTGTGCGAGACGAGCTCGACGGCGTTGGCCGCGACGCTCGCGACGACCGCGCCGTTGTGCGTGTGCAGCCGCACGTCGCCCGCGATGTCGCGCAGCCCGATGTTGCCGTTGTGCGTTTCCGCGTTCACGTTCCCGACGAGCTGCTGCAGGTCGATGTCGCCGTTGTGCGTGACCAGCTTCGTCATCAGCGACTCCGGCGCGTCCAGATGGAACGAGAAGCTCGGCGACATCCGCCGCACCTCCGAGTCGTACGACCCCTCGAGCGTGAGCGTGCCGTTCTCGGTGCGGGGCTCGACGCGCAGTGAACGGAGATTCTCGTCGGCCTCGTCCTGGGTGTATCCCCGTACCGACATCTCGACGCGCATCTGGATGGCCGTCGCTTCGGGGCGGGCGTGGATCGTGATGTCGCCGTTGTGCGTGTTGCAGGCGAGCGTCTGCGCGCCGCGCAGGTCGACCGTGTCGGTGATCGTGCGACGGGCGATGAAACGGGGATAGGTGCAGCTCGTGGCCAGCGCGGCGGCGGCCAGAGCGAAGGGCAGGTAGCGGGAGGGGCGCATGGGGCAGATTTGCGGAGTGGACCGGGATTATTGCAGGTTGGCGGGCCCCGGTGCCGATTTCCCCGGAGTGAACCCCCAGCGGAATGCCCGGACGCGGCCGCTCGGCGCGCGCATCGCGCCGCAATGGCCCGGAACCGCCCTGGCCCGGACCGTCCTGCTCGGGGCCGGGCTCCCTGCCCTGCTGGGCGGGTGTTCGTTCGTCGGCGCGACGGCCCAGGTCGGATTCGCTTCGATGTCGTTCCAGGGCGACGCCGCGCTCGCGTCGGCGACCGGCGGGGTGCCGTCGTCGTCGTTCCAGGACGTGGACGAGGAGCTCGGCGTCGGCTCGATGGCGGTCGGGCCGTTCCTGCGCGGGCAGGTCGACCTCGGGTCGCTCGTCGCGACGGGTTCGACCACGGTCTTCGAGCAGGATGGCGGCGGCACGATCAGTTCGACGTGGGGACCGATCGCCGCGGGCTCGCAGGTCCGCACGAGCTTCGAGTTCCACAACACCAAGCTGAGCCTGACCTACGACATCGACCTGGGGCTCGTGAAGGTGTCGCCCGGCATCGGGCTCGACCTGATCGACTTCAACCTGACGGCGACCGAGACCACGTTCGGCAACCAGGGGCAGATCGACGAACTGCTGCCGCTGCCGATGGCGCTCGTGCGGGCCGAGGGCGGCATCGGGATCGTCGACTTCGTCGGTGAGGTCGGGATCCTGAGCATCCCCGAGATCGACGGCGCGGAGGTCGACCTGCTCGACATCGAGGCGCTCGTCGAGGTCAGCGTGCTGCCGACGCTCCACCTGTTCGCCGGCTATCGGTTGCTCGACATCGATGGCAAGGGCGAGACGTCGGACACGAGCTTCGCGATCGACGGGCTGATCGACGGCTGGGTGATCGGTGGCGGCTTCCGCTTCTGACCGCGCTGCCGCGGCCCGACCGGGTTTCGGCAGTGGCGATGATCGCGCCGATCCGGGATGCTGTCCGTCATGAGGACGACCGCCGCTCTCGCTCTGTTGTTCGCAATGAGTGCCGCCTGTGCGCCGAACGTCTTCCGCGTCGACGCGGGCGCGATGTTCGTCGAAGGGCGCGGTGAGATCGCGTTGCAGAACGCCGGTGGCACGCTGACGCTGCACGACGAACAGAACAGCCTCGAGAACGACTTCAACGTCGGCGAGCGCGAGACCTCGCCCTACCTGCGCGCGACGTGGGAGCGCGGCCTGCACCGCATCTACGCCCACGGGTTCGGCTACGAGGCGGAGGGTTCGGGCACGCTCGCCGGCGACTTCGGCAGCATCGCGGCCGGCACCTCGGTCAACACGACGATGGACTTCCTCTCCGCCGGCGCGGCGTACACCTACGAAGTCTGGGGCAGCGAGCACTTCCACCTCGGCCTCGGCGGCCAGCTCGGCTACAGCCTCCTCAACGTCGACACGCGCGCCCAGGTCGGCGTTGCGCGCGACGAGGTCGAGACCGACGTGCTCGTGCCGATGCCGTTCGCCGAGTTCGAGGCCAACATCGGTGACGTGTCGCTCGCGGCCTCGGCCGGCGTGATGGCGGCCGATCTCGGCGATGCGAACGGCCGCTACGTGGACATCGAGGCCCTCGCGCGCTGGCAGATGACGGACTCGCTGCAGGTGATGGGCGGCTACCGCTACCTCGTGCTGGATGCGTTCGGTGCGGCCTCGGGTCGCGACTTCGACGCCGATGTCGACTTCCACGGCTTCTTCGTCGCCGGCGGCATCAGCTTCTGAATCGGCGTGGCCGCAGCGCGCCGCCATCAATGGGCGCTCAGCGGGTGATCAGCAGGTGCGGATCGAGGTGCTCGTGGCCGTCGGGTGAGCGCAGGTAGTCGATCAGGCCTTGCACCGGCGCGGTGACGCGGCCGCCCATGATGACGTGCAGCGGCACGCCGAACGGGTAGTTGCCGTAGGCGAACGCGTTCGGTGTCGGTGGCGTCCAGTCGATCTGCAGCAGCTTCATGCCGACGGGCGCGGTCGACTTCACGCGGACGACGGCGAGCGCGCCCGAGTCGCGCACGATGCGATCGGCGACGCCGCGGTCGTCGGCGACGCGGACGGCCTTCTGGCTGAACGCGTCGCCGTGGATCAACGTCGCGGCAGCGCGCTCGGCGAGGTCGCGCTCCGCCGGGAGCACGACGACGACCGGGCCGCGGTCGTAGCCGAACTGCTGCCAGTCCGTGACCTGACCCGTGAGCACCTGCCGCATCTGCGTCGTCGACATCGAGTCGAGCGGGAAGTCACGCGCGACCGCGAGCGCCCAGAGCTCGAGGCCGACCGCGACCTCGCGCGCGCCCGCGCCGAGCTCCCTGGGGGAGAGGCTGGCGCCGATCAGGCCGGCTTCGACCCGGCCCATGAGCTGCAGTTCGACCGCGTCGCGGTCCGAGCAGTCAGCGAAATCGACCGCGAACTCGTCGGCCTGGGCCGTGCGGAACCCCGCGAGGGCCCGCTCGCCGATCATGGCCTTGGCGCGCTCGCCGAGCGCGAACGCGACGCGGTCGGCCGCCGTTGCCGAGGTGCGCGGGGCGCTCTCGCCGCCAGGGGCCGGCGGTGCCTTTGCCGCGTGGTGCCGGCCGTGCCGCCATGACGCGGACGGTCGCGTGACGTTCACCGAGGCTGGCCGCGGCAGGTACGCGGCGGCCTGCGCCGTGATGACCTCGAGCGAGGGTGGCGCCCCGGGTGCTGGGTTCTGATCGCCGAGGTTGGTGATCAGCACCGCGATCGTCAGTGTCAGGCCGGCGCATCCGGCAGCCAGCCAGGTTGTCGTGTTGTTCTCCACAGGCTCCTCCCGAGCTGGCCAGCTATCGGGCAGAAACCACGACACTGTCGGATTCCGCAGCACTGCGGGTGCGGAACGGCCCATGGCATGGGCGAGTGCGCGTGAGACAATCGGGAAGGGCGCCTAAAGCACTTCACGGAATGGAGTTCTCGCGGCCGGCCGGCCGGCGCTGTTGACCGCAGCGGGTTCGGGTCGAATGGCGATGAGACAAATTGTCCCGATTGACCGGCCAAGATTGTCCGCTACATATCCCCCATGGCGGCGGTGCTGCCATTGCCTGGAATCCGATGACGTTCTCCTTCCCGAGCCTCGACCGCGCGGCCCGCGAGCCGCTCGCGGCCCAGATCGCGACCTACTTCGCGTCGGCGATCCGGCGCGGGCAGCTGCGCGCCGGGGAACGGTTGCCGCCGATCCGTGACCTGGCGCGGGAGTGCGGTGTGACGCGCGCAACGGTGCAGGAGGCGTACCGCCGACTCGCGGCGGACGGATTGGTCGAAGGCATCGTCGGTCGGGGCACGACCGTGCTCGAAGGCGTGGCGTCGACGCGCACAGGTGGCAGTGGGGCTGCGCGCGGTGGCGGGGGGGCGCGTGACGTCGGCGCCGGTGGCGGGCCGGGTGACGGGCGCGCTGGTTCTTCTGCGGGCGCGGATGCAACGCGCAGTGGTCGCTCGCTGAGCTCGTTCGCGACCGCGGCACTGCAGCGCACCCTCGCGATGCCGGGAGCGCCCGAACTCGCGTCGGGGCAGCGGCTCGTCGCCAACTTCGCGGAGCTGCTGCCCGACAGTGCGCGCTTCCCCGTGGATGAATGGCGGCAGACGCTCGACGCGGTGCTGCGCCGCGGGCCGGAGGTCCTCGGCTACGGCGGCTCGGCGAACGGTCTGCCCGAGCTGCGCGCCGCGTTCGCCGAACGTGCGCAGGCGACCGATCCGGGGACGACGGCCGAAGAAGTGCTGATCACGGGTGGCGCGCAGCAGGCGCTCGATCTCGCGCTGCGCACGTTCTGCGCGCCCGGCGACGCGGTCGTGGTGACCGACCCGTCGTATCACCAGATGTTCGGCCTGCTCGAGGCCCACGGTCTCGAGGCCGTGGCGCTGCGGTGGCGGCGTGAGGATGACGGCGACGGCGTCGGCGGTCTCGACCTCGACCAGCTCGCGACGGTGTTGCGGCGGCCGCGGGTGCGGCTCGTCTATCTGATGCCGACGTTCCACAACCCGACGGGACGCACGCTCGACCTCGAGCAGCGGCGCGCGCTCGTCGATCTGGTGAAGACCACCGACGTGCCCATCGTCGAGGACGAGTATCAGCAGTCGCTGCGGTTCCGTGGCGAGGCGTTGCCGAGCCTGCGCTCGCTCGATCCGCGCGGGCTCACGGTCACGGTCGCGAGCGTGAGCAAGGAGCTGTTCCCGGCGTTGCGCATCGGTTCGGCGCTCGGCTCCGAGTCCGTGCTCGAGCCGATGGCGGCCGTGAAGCGCTTCGTCGACCTCGAGACCAGCCCACTGCTGCAGGCCGCGCTCGTCGAGTTCCTCGCGCGCGGCAGCTTCGACGCCTACCTCACCGACCTGCGCGTCGAACTCGCGCGGCGCCACGCGGCGCTCGTCGAAGCGGCCGAACGGCACCTGCCGGCCGATTGCAGCCTCACGAGACCGGACGGCGGCTTCCTCGCGTGGCTCGAACTGCCGCAGCCCGGCCAGGCCGACCGACTCGTCGAGCTCGCGAGCGAACGCGGCGTGCGCGTCGTCGCCGGCCGCGCGTTCTACGCCATCGATCGCCCGTCGACTGGTGTGCGCCTGTCCCTCACGCGCGCGGACAGCGCCGAGATCGCGGCCGGCATGGCCGTGCTCGGCGAGTGCGCGCGCACGATCCTGGCCGGCCCGGCCGTGCCTTCGTTCCTCTGATCTTCCGCATCGTTCGACCTCTTCCCATTCGAATCATGGCCCCGACCAATCAACCTCCCCGTTCCGTCCCCGGCTTCACGGCTGAAGAAGTCGTCAGCAAGATCGGCTTCTGCGAGCAACTCAAGGGCGGCGTCATCATGGACGTCATCGACGCCGAGCAGGCGAAGATCGCCGAGGACGCGGGCGCCTGCGCCGTGATGGCGCTCGAGCGCGTGCCGGCCGACATCCGCAAGCACGGCGGCGTCGCGCGCGCGAGCGACCCCGAGATGATCGCCGGCATTCAGAAGGCCGTGAACATCCCGGTGATGGCCAAGGTGCGCATCGGCCACTTCGTCGAGGCGCAGATGCTCGAGGCGATGGAGGTCGACTGCATCGACGAGAGCGAGGTGCTGACGCCGGCCGACGAACACTTCCACATCGACAAGCGCCCATTCAAGACGCCGTTCGTCTGCGGTTGCCGCGATCTCGGCGAGGCGCTGCGGCGCATCCACGAAGGCGCGGCGATGATCCGCACCAAGGGTGAGGCCGGCACGGGCAACGTCGTCGAAGCGGTGCGCCACATGCGCACGTTGTGGACACAGATCCGCGAGCTGCGTGGCCAGGACGAGAAGGTCATCGAGAAGAAGGCAGTCGAGTACCGCGTGCCGGCCGAGCTCGTCGCGTGGGTCGCGGAGTGTCAGAAGCTGCCCGTGCCGAACTTCTCGGCCGGCGGCGTCGCGACGCCCGCCGACGCGGCGCTCATGATGCAGCTCGGCGCGGAGGCGGTGTTCGTCGGGTCGGGCATCTTCAAGTCGGGCGACCCGCAGCAGCGCGCGAAAGCGATCGTGCGCGCGGTGACGCACTACGAGGATCCGAAGGTGCTGGTCGAGGTCAGCCAGGGCCTCGGCGAACCGATGGTCGGCATCAACATCGACACGCTCCGAGACGACGAGCGGCTCGCGAGCCGTGGCATCTGACCGCGACAGCGACGGCCGCGGCCACGGCGCCGCGCGCGGCAACGCGACATCGGGCGCTCCGATCGTCGGGGTGCTCGCGCTGCAGGGCGACTTCGCCGAACACGGCAAGGCGCTCGAGCGCCTCGGCATCACGCCACGCCTGGTCCGCACGGCCCCGGCGCTCGCGGGCCTCGACGGGCTCGTGCTGCCCGGCGGCGAGAGCTCCACGATGCTGCGGCTGCTGCGCGTCGAGGGCCTCTACGAGCCGCTCGGTCGGGCGCTGAGGTCGGGGATCCCGGTCCTCGCGACGTGCGCGGGCATGATCCTGCTGGCCGAACGCGTCGAGCCCGAGCAGCCGAGCTACGGGCTGCTGCCGCTCCACGTCGTGCGCAACGGCTACGGCCGCCAGGTGCACTCCGGCACGTTCGCGCTCGAGTCCGACGCCCTGCCGCCGAACACCGCGGGCACGTTCATCCGCGCCCCGCGGGTCCTCGCCGTGACGGACCCGGCGTGCGAGGTGCTCGCGCGCCGCGACGGCGACCCCGTGCTCGTGCAGCACGGGGCGATCCTCGCGGCGGCGTTCCATCCGGAGTTGTCGCCGGAACACCCGGTAACGCGCCGGTTTGCCGAGCAGGTCCGCGCGGCGCGTTCGCGAGTTCGCCCGGGCCGGATTCGGACCCCAGCGAAAGCGTGCAACGTGACAGAGGCCCGCTAGCCTGTTGCGGCTCATGTCCTCCGCCTTGCGTGTCGTCTCCTTCGGCCTCGGCCCGATCGGCCTCGCCGCCGCGCGTCTTGCCGCGAGCAAGTCGTCGATCGAGCTGGTCGGCGCGATCGACGTCGACCCGGAGAAGGTCGGTCGCGACCTCGGCGAACTGCTCGGGCAGGATCCGCTGGGCGTCACCGTCGACGGGGATGCCAAGGCCGCGCTCGAGCGCCTGCGCCCCGACGCGATCCTGCACTGCACGTCGAGCTTCCTGCCCGCGATCGGCGACCAGCTGCAGACGGCGGTCGCGTGCGGCGTCAACGTCGTGTCGTCCGCCGAAGAGCTGCTCGTTCCGGACCTGCAGCACGAAGAGCTCGCGGGCACGATCGACGCTGCGGCCAAGGCGGCTGGAGTGACCGTGCTCGGCTCGGGCGTGAATCCCGGCTTCGCGATGGACTACGTGGCCGTCGTGGCGTCCGCGGTCACGTTCACGACGCGGTCGGTGAAGTGCACGCGGGTCGTCGACGCCGCGACGCGGCGCCTGCCGCTGCAGAAGAAGGTCGGCGCCGGCCTGACCGAGTCCGAGTTCAAGAAGGAGCTCGCCACCGGCCGGTTCGGCCATATCGGAATGCGCGAATCCGTGGCGCTCGTGGCGCGCGGCCTCGGTCTCGAGGTCGACAGCATCGACCAGACCGTCGAGCCCGTGATCGCAGCCGAGGACCACAAGACGCCGTTCCTGACGGTGAAAGAAGGACAGGTCGCGGGCATCCGCAACCACGGTTACGGTCGCGCCGGACAGCAGGTGCTCGTGCACCTCGACCTGTCGATGTACGTCGGCGCGCCGGAACCGCGTGACGAGATCGTGCTCGACAGCGAGCCGCCCGTTCACCTGCTGTTCAAGGGCGGGATCGCGGGTGACGAAGCGACCGCGGCGATGCTCGTGAACAACCTGCGCGGCGTCGTCGACGCGCGCCCTGGCCTCGTGACGCAGCTCGACGTCGCGCCGCCGCGGCTGCTGCGCTGACCCGACGCGGCGGGCGTCGGCGTGGCCGCTGCGCGCGCGATGTTTCTCGGACCGTTCGCTTGCGGACGCGCGTAGTGCAAGTGCGCCCACAGAGTGGGTCGCTTTCCCCATGTCGTCGCAGCCACTGTCGAGTATCATTCCACATATGGCGGGTTTCTTCATGAAGCGACCGTCGGCGCTCGTCGTCCTGTGCGCGACCGTCGTCCTCTCGGTGTTCATCGCGCGCGGCGATCTGCGGATCCAGACGGCGTCCGGTGACCGGAGTCGGGTCGCCCAACTGGAGGATGGTCCCCAGAACGGCTCCCGGAAGAACGGCCCTGGGGCGCGCCTGGTCGAGTCACCGGCCGACGAGCCGACGGTCGTGCGGGCGCAGGCCCCGGCCAGGCCGCGCAACGTCGAGATGGTCGTCGTGCATGGTCGCGTGCTCGATGCGCTCGGGTTCGCGGTCGACGCGGCGAAGGTGTCGGTCCTGGCGGGCGCGAAGCAGGCCGCCGCGGAGAAGTCGGCGGCCGAGGTGCAGACCGATACGGAAGGGCGGTTCGAACTCGTGCTGCCGCAGGCGGCGTTCGCCGATCTCCGCGTGCACGCCGCCGGCAACACCCCGCGCTGGTTGCGGGCCTCCCTCACGTCGCCCGACCCGCTCGTGATCCAGCTCGAGCCCGAGGCGCCCTGGGACATCGAGCCCGTCGTCGCGCAGGCCCCGCCGCTCGTCGGTGAAGGTTCGGTCCGCGATGACGCGGGCGTGCCGCTCGCTGGCGCGTTCGTGACTGCCGTCGGCTCCGGGCTCTGGAGTCGCACCGACGAGATCGGGCGCTACAGCCTGCCGCTCTACGGCCCGAACGCTCGGCTGCTGGTTCACGAGACCGCCGGCGATCACGCGCGGGCGGCGCGGTCGGAATTGGTCGCGTTCGAGCGCGAACACGGGCTCGTGCCGTTGCCCGAACTGCGCACCGCGCCGGCCGGCGTGATTCGCGGTCAGCTGCACGACGTGCAGGGCGCACCGCTCGAAGGCGTGCCGGTCGTCATCCGTGGCGAGGGCGTGCGGCGCGTGTGCGAGACCGGAACGAGCGGCCGCTTCCTGGTCGCCGGGCTGCTCAACGGGACCTACGAGATCCGGCCGCACCCCTGGAGCGGCAGCGTCGGACGCGCCCAGGAAGTCGTGCTCGATGGTGCCGTCGCGGAGTGCGAGCTGAGCCTCGAGCCCGTGCAGTCCCGCAAGCTGCAGATCACCAACGAGAGCGGCTCACCCGTCGGCAAGGCCTACGTCGCCGTGCTGCTCGACGGCACGCGCAGCGGCGTGACGCGCGCGGACGAGCAGGGTTGGGCCGAGGTCGGCCTCGCGTCCGGTCCGGTGCAGTTCGAAGTGCGCGGTGAAGACGGTGCCAGTGAGTACACGGTGCGCGGGCTCGACAACGAGCAGACGCGCCTCGTCGTCGCGGCGCCGTAGATCGCGGCCCAGTAGATCGGGGCCCAATAGATCGCGGCCCTACTGCAGGACCGCGACGGCGGCGTTGCTCAGGACGAAACCGTTCGGGGTCGTCGGGTCGAGCGCGCCGGCCTGTGCGTTGATTCGTAGCCCGAGGAATCCGGTCGGCACCGGGAACGGGGCAGCCCCGCTGCCGACGGCGTCCAGCGTCACCAGGCTGTGGGTCACGATGCCAGGACCGAGCGGCAGGTACAGGTCACAGCTCGCCAGGATCGGGTTGCCGGCGGGCACGAAGCCGAACGACAGGAAGTTGCCGGCGAGCTGGCCCGGCGGTCCGGCGGACATCGCGAGGGTGAGCGTCTGCCCGCCCGCGGCCGTGCCGACGAGGTCGTAGCCGAACGTCGCGGCGCCGACTGGACAGCCGATTCCGAACGTGCCCGTTTGGCTCGGCACGAGGTAGCTGACTCGCAGCGTCGGCGCGATGCCGCTCGTCGTCTCGCGCGAGTCGATCTTGCGCGCCGTGCCGCTGCCCGTCTCCACGGTCTTGAGGAGCCAGCCGTGGTTCTGCGCCGGGTTGTCGAGCCACAGCTGAACGTCCGCGATCACCTGCGCCGTGACGGGCGACGTCGCGACGCCCAGTGCCTGCGTCGGCAGCACGAAACTCGGTGCGGCGGCGAAATCGCCGCCGGGCGTCGTCCAGGTGGTGCTCGGCCAGAACGTATGGATCCACGTCGCGTCTCCCGTCGTGGCCGGTCCGCCGCTGCCGCCCCCGCCCGTCGGCAGCGACGTGCCTTCGCCCCAGGCCGCGAGCACGCGGTGGCCGAACACGTCGACGATCGCGCTCGTGGAGCTCTGGATCGTGCGGATGCTGAGCTCGGCGCTGACGATCACCGCGCCGGCCGGCACGGCACTCGCGACGTCGAACTGCAGCAGCGCACGGCGCCTCGCGTTCATCGCCATGCCCGTCATGCCGGCGAAGATCGCATCACCCGCGCCGGTGCTCAGCGAACCCGTCGGGTCGTCGTAGAGCGTGTTGTCCTGCACGCACGGCAACGTGACCGTGCTCTGCGCGGCGAGTGCTCCGGCGAACAGTGCGGAGTAGAGGACGGCAGCGAGGGTCTGTTGCATCGGGCGGCGGTCGCAGCGGGTCCCGCAGGATACCCCGTCACCGCCCGGCGTCAGGGGCTGCGGCTACTTCTTGTCGCCGCGGGAGAACGTCTCGCCGTTCCCCATCTTTGCGAGGTTCTTCATGAGCCGCATGTTCGCTTCGCCGAGGCCGACGCAATGCATGCGGATACGGCGGAACGCGTTCATGCGCTCCACGTCCTGGATGAGCCAATACTCCTCTTCGAACGGCCCCGCGAAGTTGAGGTGGGTCGGCGGCGCGACCTTGGATGCATACTCGGTCGTCTTGACGCCGCTCTCCTCATCGTAGTTGGGCGCCTTGAGCCAGAAGTCGTCCCACGACGGAGAACCGTCCGACAGCAGGAAGATCGTGTCACAGCCTTCCGTCAGGGCCTTGGAATCGACGTAGGCGAATTCTTCGACGGGGCCTCGTCGGGCCATGCCGAACGCGAGCCGCAGGCCGCCGTGCATGTTGGTCTTGCCGCGCAACGTGCCGTGCGGGGCCGTGCCGTCGCGCTTCACCGGCCCCGGCTGGATCGAATCGAGCTCCTTGATCACGCGGTCGACGTTGCGCTTGGTGGCGCGGGTCATGCCCTTGCACGACTTGAGCGTGCTGGCTTCATCGCCGAAGCCGATCACGCAGAAGTACTTGTCGTCCGTGAGCCGCAGCAACGAGATGCGCAGCTGTTCGCGGGCCAGGTCCCAGCGCGTGTTGATGAGCGCCCACGGCAGGTCGCGCTCGGTCGGGATGAAGCCCTTCTTGCGCTTCGGCCGCTTGCCGGTGATCGGCACGTTGTCCGGCTTGGCGTCGGGCGAGATCGGCGTGCACATCGTGTCCGACATGTCGACGACGTAGCAGAAGCGCTCGCCCTGGGTCGAGATTCCGAAGAACGAAGGCGCCGCGCTGGTGTCGGTCTTCTTGGGCTTCTGCACGTCACCGCGGGCGAGGATGTCGAGCCACGGCTGCGCCTGCACGAAGAGCGCGGGGCCGCCGAGGATCCACTGGAGATGGCGGGCCATCTGGATCTTGCTCACGTGATCGAGGCCGACGGACTCGTCGAGCAGACTGATGTAGGCCTCGATCGCCGCGCGGTAGTCCTCGTCGTTGACGTCACGCCGACGCTCGTGGAGTGCACCCGACATCGCGCCCAGCAGCAGGCAGCGCTCGTCGTTCTTCCGCGGGAACTCGACGCAGTTCTGCACGATCGCGTCCTTGATCCGGCCCTTGCGCGAGCGTCCGAGTGCCAGGATCGCGGCGGCTCGATGCATCGCGTTCTTGGGCTCGAGCGCGAGCTTGACGGCTTCTTCGTCGCCCGTGCGGTCGATGCTCAGCTCCAGCAGCCAGACCCATGCCCACATGTCACCCGGGCCGTCGTGCGCTCGACGGAGGGCGTCGAGTCGCGGAACGAACTCCGCCTTCTTGAAGTTGCGGGCCAGCAGATTGGTCAGGATGTAGCGCGAGAACTCCGCGTTGGCCGGTGGTTCGGCGTAGTCCTGCACCAGCATCGTGAGCGCATCGGCCGAGCGGACGTTCGCGAGCAAGGTCCAGCCGCGCACGTGGTGGATCATCGGAGCGCGCTCGATGAACTCCTTGTATCGCGCGACGGCCTGTTCGTCGTTCAGGCCACGGTCGCGGGTCGAGATCTGGCTCGGCGCCACGGCGGCGAGGCCCGCAACCGAGAGAATTCCGGCTTGGAAGTGGGAGAGGCGCATGTCGGGGATGGACGCTGAGGGGCGATCAGCGCAGCCGCCTACCGTATCGCAGGATCGGCCGTTCGAGCAGCCAATACGAAGCGGTGGCGGCAACCAACGTGAGCCCGATGGCGAGCGCCACGCGACCGCCGGTCGGCGCCGGGCGCAGCAGGGCGCGGAAGATCGGGAGGTGGTACAGGTAGGTCCCGTAGCTGATTCGGCCGATGGCAACGAACGGCCACGTCGTCAGCAGTCGCAGGGGTGACCAGCGCGCGGCACTGCTGGCCAGGCACACGAGCAGCACCGCGGTCGCGAGCGCCGTCATCGACAGCAGCCACAGCGCCGGGCCGGCCCGGTGGGGCAGCAGCACGGGCCGATCGAGCCAGTTGGGCAACAGGGCGAACTGCAGGACGTTGTTGGCGGCGATGCCCGGGACGAGCAGGATCACCGCGGCGACGAGCATGCGGCGCGGCCTGCCGGTGAGGGCGGGCTCGGCGTAGGCGAGCAGGCAGCCGGCGCCGAGGCTGAAGAAGCGGATGGGGGAGCAGTGCTGGGTGGCCGTGAACGCGTGCCGGAGGTCGGTCGTCCAGTAACCGACGAACAGCGCGGCGGCCAGCGCGAGCGGCAGCCAGATCAGCAGCACGGCGACGGGCCGGCGGGGCGCCGTGAACGCGACGACGAGTGGCCAGAGCAGGTAGAAGTGCTCTTCGACGCACAGCGACCACGTGTGCTGCAGCGGGAAGTCGATTCCCGGGGTGGTCACGGTGAGCCAGTTGCCGAGGTAGACGGCGCACCAGAGGAACTCCGGATGCGGGTCGACGACGAACAGGATCGCGAGCAGCAGGTAGTAGATCGGGAAGATGCGCAGCAGCCGCCGCGCCATGAAGTAGCGCACCGGGCGAAGGGCCGCGCGTTCGGCGATGAGGATCCGCGTGATCAGGAAGCCGCTGAGCACGAAGAAGATCTCCACGCCGAAGCCGCCCGGCTCCACGAGCAGCCGTGACCACAGGAGCCACTCGGGGTAGCCCGGCGTGTGCGGCGGCACGTGGCTCCAAAGCACGAGCAGCACCGCGATCGCGCGCAGCCCGTCGAGCACGGGGAGGTGGGCCGGGCGCGCGATCATGGTCGGTTCAGCCCTTCACGCAAACGACCTGGCGGAGCGTGTGCACCACCTCGACGAGGTCGTCCTGCGCGGCCATCACGGCGTCGATGTCCTTGTACGCCATCGGCGTCTCGTCGATGACGCCGTCGTCCTTGCGGCACTCGACGCCGGCCGTCGCGGCTTCGTGGTCCGCGACCGAGAAGCGTCGGCGGGCCTCCCCGCGTGACATCATCCTGCCGGCGCCGTGGCTGCACGACTCGAAGCTGTCGGCGTTGCCCCTGCCGCGCACGATGAAGGACCTGGCGCCCATCGAACCCGGGATGATGCCGAGCTCGCCGCGGCCTGCGCGCACGGCGCCCTTGCGCGTCACGAATACGTTCGTGCCGCCGTGCTCCTCCTCCTGCACGTAGTTGTGGTGACAGTTCACCGCGACCTCGCCGTGCGCGAACTTCGGCAGCGCGCCGCTCCGCGCGAGCGTGTCGAGGACCGTGGCCATCATCAGATCGCGGTTCTTGCGCGCGTAGCGCTGCGCCCACGATACCGCGAACACGTAGTCGTCGAAGTGCTCGCTCCCTTCGGTGAAGTAGGCGAGGTCCTGGTCCGGCAGGTTCTGCTGCTGCCGCTGCATGTCCTTCTTCGCGAGGTTGATGAAGTAGGAGCCGAGGCGATTGCCCACGCCGCGTGAGCCGCTGTGGAGCATCACCCAGAAGCGGTCCTGCTCGTCGAGGCAGAGCTCGATGAAGTGGTTGCCCGTGCCGAGCGTGCCGAGGTGCTGCGCCGTCTTGCCGCGCGCGACCTTCGGGTGCCGCTCGGCGATCCGCTCGTACTCGCGGCGCATCTTCTTCCAGGTATCCTCGCTGCGCGCCGGCACGTTGGTCCACGCGCCGCGGTCGTTCCTGCCGCCGTTGTCCGTGCGGCCGTGCGGCACCGCGCGTTCGATCAGGGACCGCAGGCCCTTGAGGTTGTCGGGCAGGTCGTTGGCCGTGAGCGACGTGCGAACGGCCATCATGCCGCAGCCGATGTCGACGCCGACCGCGGCGGGGATGATCGCGCCCTTCGTCGGGATCACGCTGCCGACCGTCGCGCCGATGCCCCAGTGCACGTCCGGCATCGCGGCGACGTGACCGTGCACGATCGGCAGTCGGGCGACGTTGCGCAGCTGCTGCAGCGCGTTCTCGTCGGCGTGCACGCCGTCGATCCAGGCGCGGATCGGGACGCCGTCGGTCGGCAGTTCGACGTAGCGGGGCATGGGTCAGCGGTTGCGGAAACGGCGCGTGGTCGTGCGGCGGTCGCGTGAGCTGTCGTCGGACCAGGGCGACATCGCCGGACTGCCGCCCTGCGTTTCGTTCGCCTGCAGGACGACGTCGATGCGAACCGGTCGGCCGAGCTCGGCCATGCGCGTGCCGGAGTCGACCTCCATGCCGCGCTTCTTCGCGAGCCAGTGCACTGGACCGACGTGAACCCATTGCTGGAACTGGCCGTTCTGGTCCGTCTCCACCCGGATCATCGGCACCTTGCCGTCGCCTGTCTGGAACGTGAGCGTGACGCCGGGCACGGGATCACCCGACCCGGTCGTCACGTTGCCGAGCACCGTCGTGATGCGCGAACTCAGAACGACGTGCGCGGGCCTGTCGATGTGCTTGGCCGGATCGACTGGCGTCGTTCGCATCAGGTGGTTGGGGAAGCGGGCGCGCAGTCGATGGCGGGCGCTGAGGTCGAGCGCGTGGAAGTAGCCGTTGGCGTCGGTCTGGGCGATGACATCGTCCTGCAGCATGAGTTCGACCCCGGCGAGCGCGCGCCCGCTCTCGTCCACGACTCGACCCTTGAAGCGGAACCCGCGCTGCACGAGGAAGTCGACCCGCGTCGTGCGGCCGGGCTCGACCCGCACGGAGCCCTTGCTGTCGCCGCGGTCGGCCAGGAGGTCGTAGTCGCCGGCCGGCACCGCGAGGAACGTCGCGACCCCGTCGGCGTTCGCGCGCGAGGAGCGTTCCGACGAGCTCGCCCGGTCGGTTTCGGGAGCCGGGTAGAAGAGCGACTCGTCGACGAGGTCGCGGCCGTGCAGCCAGCCGCCGCTGCCGGGCCGCACGGACCCGCCGGTGGCGTGGGCCTCGCCCGCGCCGAGCAGCTCGAGGTTGAGCCCGGCCGCCGGCAACCAACCGTCGACGTGCAGCCCGCGCACGATCAACGTGCCCGTGCCGTTCCGGACGCCAGCGGGGTCGATCTCCTCGCCGATCTCGTCGGGCAAGGCGGCTTCGCGCGCCGCGGCGCTCGCCGTCGTCGCGGTCGGCGGTTGCTCGCTCGCCACGGCAACCGGCGCCGCGGGCGCAGGTGGCGTCGGCGTGTCGTCGTCGCCGAGCCACAGCCAGACGGACAGAGCGAGAGCGCCGGCGACGAGCGCGGCGCCGACGGGTCGCAGAGGCGAGGTCGCTGCTCGGTCGGTCACTTGCGGGGCTCGGGGCGGAAGTAGCTCGGCACCTCGTCCGGATCGGCCGAGTCCGGCGCGCGGAAGGTAGGGCCGTAGACGTCGAGGTTCATCGACTTCGGCCGCCACTTCGACGTCATTTGGACGTCGAGCCGGCTGCGCCGGCCGGGCGGTACGGTCATGGTGCCGTGCTCGGCCGCCGAGGTGTAGGCGCGAACCCGCCACGAGAACCGGCCTGCGGGGACCCTGGTCGAGTACCAGCCCATCGCGTTGGTCGTGCCCTGCCCGGATCGGCCCGCCTCGGAGTACGACGTGATCGTGGCTCCAGGGACTGGCTCACCGTCCGAGTTCGTCACGCGGCCCTCGAGCACGGCGAAGAGCGCGGTCATCGAAACGAGAGCCGGCTCCGAGGCGTCGACCGCGCGGACGGGCGGCGTGGTCATCGCGTAGTCGTCGAGCCCGAACGTGAGCGCGCCGCCAGGCGGCAGGTCGAGAACCGCGAAGCGCCCGGCTCGGTCGCTCGTCGCGACCTCGCAGCTGCCGAGCTTCACCCCGACCTCGGCCAGCGGCCGGCCGAGATCGTCGACGACCTGGCCGTGCACGTCGATCCCGCGGGGCAATGTCACGTTGGCGACGTTCTCCCGGCGCGCCGCGACGCGAATCCCACCCCGCCCGAACGCGCGGTCGGTCTCGAGCCAGTACGTGCCGGCGCGCACCCGCGGAAAGACCACGACGCCATGGTCATCCGTGCGCCCGCGCCGCAACCCCGAGGCGATCGCCGTCAGCGTGCTCGTCGGCCAGAACGAAACGTTCTGTGCGAGCGGCATCGCATCGTCCATCCACCCCGGTCGTTCGCCCTCCGCGTCGATCGCGCCGGCCGCGGCGAGCAGCACGTTCACCCCCGCGGCGGGAGCGCCGCTGCTCCGCGTCAGCCGCACCTCGAGCGACCCCAGATGTCGCCGCCAACTACGGCCGGGGCCCGCCGACGCGTCGACTGTAACCCGCTCCGCCACGGCGTCGAGCGGATCGGCTCCGCCAGGATGCTCCACGGCTCGCGCGGGCGCGGTCGAACGGGCCACTGGCATCGCGGTCGCGCTCGGCGCCACGGCATCGGCTCCGGAGCCGCGGGCCCACGACCACACGGCCACAGCCACCAGAGCGACGACCGCAGCCAATCCCACGATCCGCAGCTCGGCCCGCATACCCCCACTCTACCAGCCGCGACCGAGAGAGGGTGTGATGGGTGCCAGGTACGCACCACCGGTACGCACCACACGCCCCTGCCGGTCAGCGGTGGACGAACTCGGCTTTGCTGCGCGGGCCGTTCTTCAGGAAGTTGTCGACGCCGATGCGCATGTCCTCGGTGCCGCAGACCTTGCCGAAGCACTTCGCCTCGAACGGGATGGCCTCGCCGAGCGGCAGCTTCGCGCCGCCGAGGATGGCTTCGCAGAGGATCTCGTCGACCTTCGTGCTGCGGTGGCCGATGTCGACGTCGGGCAGCGTCGCGGGGACGTCGGGCAGCGGGTCGGTCGCCATGCGCGAGCGGTCGGCCTTGCCGGTGACCATGTCACGACAGAGCGCGACCGCGCGATCGACGAGGCCACCGTCGGCGTTCGGTTCGACGAGCTCGCGGACGAGCCCGTACTCGAGCGCGGTCGCCGAGTCGATCGGGCGCGTGGTGCGCATCATCGCCGCGGCGCGTTCGATGCCGACGAGTCGCGGCAGGCGCTGCGTGCCGCCAGCACCAGGGATGATGCCGAGGTTGGCTTCGGGCTGCCCCGCGAGCACCTTGAGGCCGGCGAGCGCGATCCGCGTTTCGCACGCCATCGCGAGCTCGATGCCGCCGCCGAACGCGAGGCCGTTGAGCGCGGCGACCGTCGGCTTCATGACGGCTTGCACGGCGTCGACGCAGACCTGCGAGCCGCGCGACGTCTCTTCGCCGTGCTGCTCGTTCTCGATCCTGGCCAGGAAGTTCACGTCGGCGCCGCTGACGAACGCCTTCTTGCCGAATCCCGTGAGCACGATGCCCTGCACCGACGCGTCCGCGTCGCACTCCTGGAAGCGCGTGCGGATCTCCTCGAACACCTCCTGATCGAGCGCGTTGAGCACCTTGGGCCGCCGGATCGTCAGCACCGCGATGCCGTCGCGGTCCTCACGCAGCACGACCGGGATGTCGAACGGCTCGTTGCTGCTGCCGTGCGCCTTGATGCACTTCGGAACGGGGAAGCCCGGGTTGGCCTCGGCGTAGGCTTCGACGAGTTCGAGCGCGCGCTTCGTGCCGAGCTCGTTCATGAACGAGAACGCCGGCTTCATGTCGAGCGCGACCTCGAGGCCCATGTTGAAGTCCGCGATCGACACGAGGCCCGCGTCGACGATCTCGCCGCAGATGCCGAAGTAGGCGCCGAGCAGGTTGTCCGTGATCTGCGCCGCGAGATCGGCGGGCACGTCGACGTCCTCCCCGCGCTTGCACACGTCCCAGTTCTCGCCCTTCTCGACCTTCTCCTTGAGCGAGTCCGGCGTCTTGAACCAGCTGTTGATCTTCGTGGTGTAGTTGTCGAGGCCGACTGCCGTGATCGGGTTGCCGCCCGTGAGGTTCATCGCGGTGAACGAGCCGACGCCCATGCGGAACGTCTTCTTGCACACGAGGTCGATCTGCTTGGTCGTGCCGACGCCCCGCTCGGCGAGCAGCGCGCACGCGAAGAACAGGCCCTCGAACACCGGGTCGAGCGCGTAGCCGTAGCGTGACTTGACCTCGATCGGCACCTTGCCGATAGCCTCGTAGAACGACAGCAGCCAGGCCGTCGTCGCCGGCGCAGTGTCCTGGCCCGGCACGACCTCGACGAGCAGGTTGCGCTCGGCGGGGAAGAAGTAGTGCACGACGCCGGTGCGGCCCTTGGTCTTCGCGGCTGCGAAGATCACCTCGGGCTCGAGGTGCGACGAGTTGCTCACGAGAATCGCGTCGTCACTCACGAGTCCTTCGACCTGGCCGAAGATCTTGCCCTTGAGCTCCTTGTTCTCGGTCGCCGCCTCGACGACCAGGTCGGCGCCGCGGATCGCGTCGTAGTCGGTCGTGAACGTCACGGCCGAGACCATCTGCTGCTGTTGCTCCGGGGAGAACGCGCCGGTCTCGACGCCCTTCGCGACCTTCTTCTCGAGCTTCTTTCGGCCCGTCTGCAGCGCGTCCTGGCTGACGTCGACGACGACCGTTTCGACACCGTGCGGGCTCAGGACCTTGGTGAAGTAGAGGGCGATGTCCGGGCCGATCTGGCCGGAGCCGATCACGGCGACTTTGCCGATCGTGCGGCCTTGGTGGGTGAAGCTCATAGCGCGTCGTTTCCGAATTCGAGGGCGAGCAGGTTACCTGCCGCAGCCGGGACCGGGCAACCCGAAGTATGATCCTGCCGATGTCGAGAGCCGATAGATCCGCCGCCTGCGTCGTGGCGGCCGCGTTTCTGGCCTGGGCCCCGGGTTCGGAGCTCGCGGCCCAGGAATCGACCAACTGGTATCCGCGGCTCGCCGCCGGCGGCATGCGGGTCATCGGGCCCGGCACGCCGATTCGCATGCAGCGCGCGATGCCGCTCGAGCTGCCACCGGGCGGCTACCACGTGCACTTTCCGCGCGACGCGGCGGGCAAGCCCGACTCGTTGCAGGTCACCGCGCCGCCCGGGTCGACGCTGGCCATCGCGGTCGCGCCCGGGACCGCGGCAGCGCCGATCGAGCTCGCCCCCGGCCAGCGCGACTACATGGTGCGCGCGACGGCGACCGCCGAGGACTCGGGCGGGGCGTGGGGCCTCGTCGCACGGCGGCGCGACGACGACAACTGGTATCGTTTCGTGTGGGACCGCGAGCGCGGCGAGTTCCGCTTCGAGCGCGCACTCGGTGGCGACGCCATGGTCATCCGGTCGGCGCCGGGCCCAGTCGCCGACGATCGCGCGCACGAGCTCGCGTTCCAGGTCGAAGGCTTCCGGCTGCACGCGTGGTTCGACGACGAACTCGTGCTGCAGGCGCTCGACGGCGCGCACGGTGAGGGCGGTCACGACACCTGGTCGCACGCGTCGCAGGTCGAGTTCGAGAACGTGCGGGTCGAGCCGCCGACCGCGGCACGAGCGAGCAGCGTGATCGTGCGCGTCGGGCCGGCCGGTGGGCTGCACGATGATGCGGATGCGGAACTGCGCGCGGCGACCGCGCACTCGGGTGGGCACTGGTACGTCGTCGAACTGGCGCTCGACCGGCCCCACCCGTTGCTGCCGAAGACGGTCGCGGGCCTCGAGCCCTGGTTGCTGCACGGGCCGGTCGCGCCGACCGTTCTGCTCGGCGACATCGCGGGCAATTTCGGCGTCGATCTGTTCGGTCAGGTGCCGGCGGATGGCCGGATTTCTGCCCTGCTGCGCTTTCCGTCCGGGCCCGCGATCGCTGGTCGGAGCGTGCTCGTCCGGGCGCTCGTCGTGACTCCGGACGGCGACCGTCTCGCCAGCAGGACACCTGCGGTCGCTACGCAAATCTAGCGCCACAGATTCACCGCAGGAACGGGCCCCGAGGCGGTTACCGCGGCGGCGCGCGCCGACTAGATTCCTGCCATGGCCCTCCTCGCACGCACCCCGGTTCGCGTCGCGCTGACGTTCGCGACGCTCTCGGCGGCTCTCCTGGCTCACGGGGGCCAATACCAGGGGCCGCCGCCGCAACTGCCGGTGCCGAAGATCGGCCGGCCGGGTTCGTCCGGCCGACCGGCGGCGCCGTCCGCGCCGGCCCCGTCGACGCCGGCGGTCACCGGCGGCGGCTACGTGCTGGTCGCGCCGAGCGTCACCCGCTGGCAGCAGTGGTGGGAGTTCAACCAGCGGCCGTTCCTGCTCGGCCGCGAGGTGCGCGAATCGTTGCCGGTCACCGGGTCGGACGACTTCTACCTCGGCGCGGGCCGGCATCAGGTGCGGTTCGACATGCTCGCGCCGACGGACAAGGACCTCATCGAACGCATCGTTCCGGCGCTGGCCGCGTTGCTCGAGAAAGAACGCAACCGTGACATCGTCACCGCGTGTCTCGTGGCGCTCGGCAAGATCGGTCGCGATGCGCCGGGCGTCGTGCTCGAGGAGGTGATCCAGAAGCACATTCCGCGCGACGACCAGGAGGTCCGCGAGACGGCCGTGCTCGCGCTCGGCATCGCGGGGCGCAAGGCCGCGTACCCGATCCTCGTGTCCCTGCTGCGGGACGAGAAGACCGGCCGACGGCTCGTCGAACGCGACGAGGTCAAGGAGCGCACCCGCGCGTTCGCGGGCTACAGCCTCGGTCTGCTCGCCGCGCGCGCGCCGGACGTCGAGCTCAAGCAGAACGTGCACGACGTGCTCTGGGCCGTGCTTGCCGACCCCAAGCAGAAGGACCGCGATCTCAACGTCGCCGCGGTGTCCGGACTCGGCATCCTCGACCTGCAACCGCGTGGTCTCGAGAAGCGCTTGCTGTGGCAGACGGTCGACGAGCTGTTCACCTGGTTCGAAGCGGACCGCGGCGCCGGCTTCGAGGCGATCCAGGCGCACGCGCCGATCGCGGTCGGTCGCCTGCTCGGTCGCGGCAACAGCCCCGTGCACCGGCGGGCGAAGGAGCGGCTGGTCGAGGAGCTGACGGCGCGCAAGCCGCGCGGCAACCCGATCCTGCGATCGAGCGCGATCGCGCTCGGCATGATGGCGGTGCCGAGCGAGCATCACTCGGGCGACGCCGTGTTCTCGCAGACGCTGCGGGACGTGTGGGAGGACGCGCGCGACCAGAGCACCCGGTTCTTCAGCCTGATCTCGCTCGGTCGCATCGGCGGGCCGAGCAACCGCGAGTTCCTCGTCCAGAGCTACATCCGCGGCCGGAAAGGCACGGAAAAGCCGTGGGCCGCGCTGGCCCTCGGCCTGCAGGCCTACGACCGGGGCACGGCGGACAAGCCCGACGAGGTCATCGCCCGCATGCTGCTCGACGACCTGCGCGACGTCAGCGACAACTCCCTGATGGGGGCGCTGGCGATCAGCCTCGGGCTCACGGGCTACAAGCAGGCCGCACCCGCCGTGCAGCGGCTGCTCGTCGAGCACGAATCCGACCAGGAAGCGGCGGGCTACCTGTGCCTCACGCTCGCCCTGCTCGGAGAACGGGCCGCGTCGCACGACCTGACCCAGCTGCTCAAGCGCAGCACCCGCCGACCGTTCCTCGTGCAGCGCTGCGCGATCGCCCTCGGCCAGCTCGGCGACCGCCAGGCGTCGACCAACCTCGTCGATCTGATGCAGCAGAGCGACAGCGTCGCCGTGCTGTCGGCGCTCGCGATCGGCATCGGCCGGATCCGCGACCGCCGTTCGATCGGCCCGCTCCTCGACCTGCTCGACAAGCGCGACCTGACCAAGATCGCCCGCGGCTTCGTCGCCGCCGCGCTCGGCGGCATCGGTGACAAGGAACTGTTGCCGTTCAACACCCGCCTCACCGTCGACAGCAACTATATGGAGCCGGTCAACACGCT
This sequence comes from Planctomycetota bacterium, assembly GCA_965228735.1. Taxonomy (GTDB): domain Bacteria; phylum Planctomycetota; class UBA1135; order UBA1135; family UBA2386; genus JAGQRA01. The sequence goes on along the minus strand of OZ245838.1, from coordinate 4,435,845 downwards.
GACGAACGGATTGTCCGGCGTTCTCGACATCCTCTGAGAGCTGCCGCGGGGGTCGTGCGCGGCTTCGACCGCTCAGCGCTTGGCTTCCAGACGGGCGAGTTCTTCACGCGCGTCGTTCTCGGATTCGGTGCCGGGTTCGAGCATCGGGACGAGCGCGCGCAGTTGCCAGCGCCGCAGCTCGGTGAACTGCGGGTTCCGGGGGTTGTGTCTTCGCAGCAGGGCGCTCTGCGTGAGCCCGTCACGCACCAGGGCGATCGCCGATTCGCGGTCGCCGTTCGCGAACAGCACCTTCGCCAGAGTGAGCTGCGCCGTACACGCACCGTACTTGTGCAACGTGTTCTCCGGGTGGTCGGCGATGAGCGCGGTGTAGAGCGCGAGCGCCCGGCGGGCCGAGCGTTCGCTGTTCGTGAGACGCCTGGTCTCACGTTCGAGCTCTGCCCGCAGCGCCCACGCGGTGACCTGATCCTGACGGTAATACTCGTCGTTCCCGTGACTCGCCGTGAGCGCATCGGCGAGTGCGCAGGCTTCCTCGGAGAACGGCAGTGCGGCCTCGACGTTGCGCTGCCGCCCGTGCAACGCGACCATCTGGTTGAGCGCCCGCGCCAGTTCCGTTCGCACGACGTCGTCGCCGGGGTTCGCGGCGACGAGTGCGCGCCGGCGCTGCAAGGACTCGCGCGCCGAGGACAGCGCGGTTTCGAAGTCGTTCTCGACGAGCGCCCAGTTCGCGCGATGCTGATGCAGATCGGCCAACAGGCGAGGGGCGCGGCCGTCGCGGGTCAGGTCCTCGACCGCGCGCCGCCAGTCGGCGATCGCCTTCTCGCGGTCGCCGAGCGCGAGCAGCACGGCGCCCTCGTGCAGCACGAGCCGGGCCTGCGCCCGAACGACGCGGGCGTCGTCCGGCCGAGCCCGGCGCAGTTCCGCGAGTGTGCGGGCCGCGGTGTGGAGCGACTCGCGGCCTTCTTCGCAGTCCACTCCCCGCCAGCCGACGAGGCGCGCCCCGAGCTTCGAACTGGCTTCGGCGCGGCGCAACCGCAGCTCGTGGTCGCCGGGCACGCGGGCGAGCAGCCGGTCGTAGAGTGCGATGGCGTCGCGCAGCGAATCCAGGATGATCGGGTTGGCGTTGGGGACGCCTCGCAGTCTCGAGTCGGCGTTTTGCACCAGCAACGAGTCGACGGCCTCGACGGCGAGCTTCAGATTGGCACGGGCGTCGTCGGCATCCCGCGTCGCTCTCGCGAACGCGACGTAGAGCGCCACGGCGCTCGCGACGGCGACGGTCACGACGAGCGCAGCGGCGCCGAACAAGACGCGGTGGCGGCGAACGAGCTTCGTGAGGCGATAGGTCGCGCTCGGGGGACCAGCGAGGACCGGGTCGCCGTCGAGGTGGCGCTTGAGGTCCTGGGCGAGCTCGGCGGCCGAGGCATAGCGGCGATCTGGCTCCAGCGCCATCGCGCGCAGCACGATCCAGTCGAGGTCGCCACGCAATGCCCGCTCGATCGCGGGTGCCGCCGTGACCGTACTCGGCCGCTTGCCGTGGCCCTCCGGCAGGTTCCCCGTGAGGATCTCGAACAGCATGACCCCGAGGGAGTAGACGTCGCTGCGGGTGTCGACTTGTGCGATGTCGGCCTCGGCCTGTTCGGGAGCCATGTATTCGGGTGTGCCGACGACCTGGCCGAGTTCGGTCAACAGCGACTGTCGCAGTCCGTCACGATCGGTGGCGCGTGCGAGGCCGAAGTCGATGATCTTCGGTCTTGGCCCGTCAGCCTGGTGACGGACGAGGACGTTCGAAGGCTTGAGGTCGCGGTGCACGACTCCTTTCTGATGGGCGTGCTGCACGCCCGTGCAGACCTCGATGAACAACAACAGTCTGTCGACTACCGACAGCTCGTGGGCGTCGCAGTAGTCGGTGATCGTCGCGCCCTCGACGTATTCCATCGAGAAGAACGGTTGCCCACGATCGGTCATGCCGGCGTCGTAGATCTTCGCGATCGCGTCGTGATCCATTGCGGCAAGAGCCTGTCGCTCGAGTTCGAAGCGCCGCATCACCGCCGCGCTGTCCATCCCGAGCTTGATGACCTTGAGTGCGACGTGACGCCGGACGGGTTCGTGCTGGGTCGCGAGGTAGACCGCGCCCATCCCGCCTGTGCCGAGCAGCCGCTCGACCCGGTAGCTGCCGAATGAATCGAGCTCCGGGCTGCCCGCGGGCGCGATCAACCCGAGTCGTTCGAGCCGCGCGAGTCGATTCCGGACGGCCGATTCCAGCTCAGGGTCGTTGGCGCAGACTGCGGCGGCGGGATCGTGTTCGCCGCGTTCGGTCGCTTCGACGCAGCGGGCCACGAGGCTTCGAACGAGGTTCTTCCTGACTTCTGTCATCATTCGACTCGCGGTTCGGTAGCAGAGCGACGGCGTCCGGACAGCGCGCGGCGATTCGTACTCTATTCTTCGAGCTCGTCTGCCAGCCGTGCGAGGCCGCGCGATACGAGGCTGCGAACTGCGGCTTCGGTCGTCGCCATGCGCTCTGCGATCTCCGGGTAGCCGAGCCCGAGCAGTCGGGAATAGGCGATCGCGTCACGCTGCGTTGCGGGCAACCGGCCGAGTGCCGTCTCGACGCACTCGAGTTGTTCCCGGGCGGAAGCAACCTGGCTCGGTGTCGCGAGCGTGCCGTAGCAGCGCAGCAGTTCCTCGGCGCCGACCTCGCGGCCGATGTCGCGTTTGCCGCGGCGATAGAACTTCTTGCGGTCGAGCAGCTTGCGTGTCGCCAACACGAACAGCCAGTTGCGCATCGCGGTCTCGCCGCGGTACTCGAATTCGCCGAGGTCCTCGACCACCTCCCGACAGACCGATTGCACGATGTCGTGCGCCGATTCGCGTTCGAGCACGAGGTTGCCGGCCCGGACGCGCACGAACGCCGTCAGCGGGATCTGCATGCGTTCGAGGACTTGCCCGAGCGCCTCCCGGTCGCCGCGCTGGGCAGCGCGAACGAGCTCTCGGAGTTCGTCGGTTGGGGGCTGGTTCACGATCGTCGGAGTCTACGGGAATTCCGGGATCCGACCGCGCGCGGGCGAGTCGGCCGTCGCTCTCACGTCCATGAGCCTCGCTCGGAACCTCCTCCTCGTGCCAGGCATCGTGGCTGCGACGTTCGGAGTCGTCGCTGCGGCAGCGGCGCAACGCGCGATGCCACCGCGGCCCGTGCCGCTCTCGCGCGCGATCAGCGACAGCGCGGGCCTGCGAGAGGTTGGCGGTGAACTCGTCGGGTGTGGGCGGAACTACAAGGCCTACTTCCGGTCGGATGGTGTCGAGTACGTGCCGATGCTCGGTTCGGCGGCGCCGCGCAATCTCCCACTGCGCCTCTGGGCGACGCGCGCTGGCCGCGGAACGGATCGCGCGGAGTTGCCGCTTGCCGTGCCAGCAGTGCAGGGGCTCGCCGTGCGCTATGACCGCGGTACCTGCCACGAACGCTATGAGCTCCGGCCGGGAGGCATGGAGCAGAGCTTCGTGTTCGATGCGCTGCCGGCCGGCAGTGGCGACCTCGTCGTCGAGTGCGCGTGCACGACGGAGCTGCCGCTGGCGCTTCCGGCTCGTGGCGAGGCAGTGCGGTTCTTCGAGCCCGGGGTCGGCGGCATCGCGATCGGCGAGGTGACCGGCATCGATGCGGACGGCGACACCGTGCGCGGCACCGCGCGGTATCGCGATGGGGTGCTCGAACTGCGCCTCCCCGCCGCGTTCGTCGACACCGCGGCCCTGCCGGTCGTGCTCGATCCGGTCGTCACCACGCTTCAGGTCGCGGGCGGTTCCAGCCTGGTCTTTCCCGACGTCGCGTGGGTCCCCGGCACCTGGCTCGTCGTCTATCAGGTCGTGTTCTCGGGCAGCGACTCGGACATCTGGAGTCACGCCGTCGACGAGGCGACGCTGACGATCTCGAACACGTTGCCGCTGACTGCGATCTTCAACGGCGTCGAGCAGAACCCAGGGGCCGCGGCGGTTCGGGATCGCGGTCAGTTCGTCGTCACGTACGGCAGGATCGGGCAGTCGTTCCAGATGGCCTCCGTGATCGCGGTGCGGCCCGATGGGACGATCACGGACAGTGCCTTCTTCCAGTCGGCGTTGCAGCCCGTCGTGTGTGGCTCCTCACGGTCGTTCTCCGATCGGGCGTTCGTTCTCTGGACCGATTCTTCGCTGCACGCCGTCCGTGGCCGCGCGATTCGCCTCGATGCGCAGGGTGACTTCGATCTCTCGAGCCCGATACAAACGGTCGTCTCGGACCCGGTCGCGCGGGTCGGCAACGTGGCGGTATGTCGGGCACGCGGCGAGGGCGCGAGCATGCTCGCTGCCTATACGACCGATCTGCCGGGTGTGAACGCGACCGGGGTCTCGATCGTCGTCTTCGGAACCTCCATGACCGCCCAGGCCACGGCTGCGCTCGTGCCGCCGGGGATCAACGACAACGATCTGCCCGCCGTCGACGGTGACGGCCGCCGCTTCGTCGTTGCCTGGGAGAGCGCGACGAGCGCGGGTCAGCCCAACGACATCGTCTGCCAGCCCGTGCAGTTCAACGGGACGCTCGTCGTCTCCCCGCCGGCCACCGTCGCCGGCAACTCGCGCGACGAACTCGATGCGACGGTCGGTGTGCTCGGTCGTGGTGCGCTCGTCGGTTGGGCCGGAGCGAACGTCTTCGGTGATTTCGGCAGCGTGGTCGCGTCGGTCGACATGGACTTCTGCGACAGTTGCGAGGGCCGCTTCACCGTCGTCGACAACATCGGTCGCGACGAGTTCGCGCCTCGGATCGCGGCGGTCTCGGACCCGGCTGGCCAACCCGGGGAGCGGGCCTTGCTCGTCGTCGACCGACCGAACTCGTTCTCGTTCGGCGGCGGGATCTGGGGCTACGTGTTCGAGGGCGAGGACGGCGAGCAGACCCGCCTCGCGCTCGGTGCCTTCAGCGGTGGGGTCTTGTCGGCCCCGTGCGCGGTCGTCGGCAACTCCGACTTCCGCGTCGCCCGGTTCGGCGGGTCACCGAACGCCAGCACGTACCTCATGCTCAGCGCCGACGCGTTCGGCTTGCAGTGCGGCGGCTTTCGTGTGGTGCCGGATCCGTTGAACGGATGGGTCGTACCGCGGACGACGGACCTGACGGGGCGTGCCTTCGTGGCGCTGCCGATCCCGGCGACGAGCACGTTGCGTGGTGCAGCGCTGTACGCGCAATGGGTGACTCCGGGCACTTCGGCCGCGAGCTGCGTGTTCGCCGGCATCGACGTCCACCTTTCGGACGCCCAGCTCATCCGCATCGAATAGGAGGCGAAAATGCTCACGGTTCGTGCTCACGCCCTGGTCCTGGCCACCGTTCTCAGCGCCAGCAGTCTGCTCGCACAAGGTGGTGGCCAGCTCGAAGCGCTCCCACGCGCCCTCGACGACGGGGCCGGACTGCAGCGACTCGACGGTCAGCTGGTCGGCGTTGGCCGCGACTACAAGGTGTACTTCCGTGCCGGCGAGGTGGAGTTCGTGCCCGCGCTCGGGTCGGCGGCACCGAGGAACTTGCCACTCGCGTTGCGGACGATCGCGGTCGGTCGTGGTGAAGAACTTCGGCCGCTCACCGAGGTCGCGGCGACCCCGGACCTCGATGCGCTGCGCGTGCGGTACGAACACGGACTCTGCACCGAACGCTACGAACTGCGGTCCGCGGGCATGGCGCAGAGTTTCGAGTTCTCGGCGCTGCCGGCAGGCCACGGCGATCTCGTCGTCCGTTGCCGGGTCGCGACCGAACTCCCGCGCGCCGCGCCGTTGCCCGGCGAGAGCGCTCGCTTCTGCGCGTCCGGTATCGGCGGGGTGGCGATCGGCGGCGTGACGGGAGTCGCGGCCGATGGGGCGGCGATCGCTGGCAGTGCACATCTGGACGATGACGTGCTCGAGCTGCGGCTGCCGGCGGCGTTCGTCGAGGCCGCCGCGCTGCCGCTCGTCCTCGACCCGATCGTGGCGTCCGTCACGATCGATCAAGGTTCGAGCGGCCGGATCGCTCCTGACGTGGCGTTCGTGTCGGATGCGTTCGGCACGGGCCGCTTCCTCGTCGCGTACCAGATGATCCTGTCCGGCAGCGACTCCGACGTTCTCGCGCGCGAGGTCGACGCGGATACGCGCGCCGTTTCAGCGACCAGGATCATCGCGGCGACGAACGGCGTGATCGAACAGCAACCCGCGGTCGGCGGCATCGACGAGGACGGCGGCTTCGTCGTCGCGTACATCCACGTCAACATTCCGGACGGCGAGATCCGCGTTCGCGGTGTGACGTCGGCCGGCGGCGTGACGTCGGCGATCCCGTTGTCGCCCAGCGGTCAGAACTGTGCGGCGCCGGCTGTCGGCGGGACGTCACGCTCGGGCTATCCCAACGCGGTCGTCGTCTGGACGAACACGGACTTCGATCGCGTGCAGGGGCGCGCCGTGGCGTTCGGGACATCGGGGCCCTTCACGGTCCTGGTGCAGGGTCCGCAGCGGACGCTCGCGTTCGCGTCGGGGGATCCCGTGGTCGGCGACATCTCGCGAACAGGTGGGCGCTTCGGGCGGTGGCTGTTGACCTATCACGTGCGCATCTTCACGAACGGCCCGCGCGTCGTTCGTGCCATCGTCGTCGACAACGCCCTGAACGTTCTCGATGTCGCCGCCGTGCTCTCGTCTGCGGCCGGGTTCGACTATTCGGACTCGTCGGTCGACGGTGACGGCGCGCGTTGGCTCGTTGGGTTCGAGTCCAGCGCGAGCACGTCTGCGCAGAACGACATCCGTTGTCTGACGCTCAAGTGGGATTCGTCGACCGGGACCTTGTTCGTGCCGAGCTCCTCGCAGGCCGTGGCGACGAGCAGCCGGAACGAGGTCTTTCCCGCCGTCGTCACGACAGGCCATACGAGTCTCGTCGGCTGGTCGGAAACGAACACGGCCAACGACCTGGGCAGCCAACTCTCGTCGCGAGAGAATCACTTCGGTTTCGTCTGCGAGGGCAGCGTGACCGTCGTCGACACGATCGGCCGTGACGAACTCGAGCCGAGAGGGGCCGCGACCTTCGAGGTCTCCGGGCATCCGGGCGAACGGGCTCTGCTCGCGGTCTCGCGGCAGAGTGGCAGCGGATTCACGGGCGGGATCTGGGGTTACTTCTGGGAGAACACCGATGGCGAGCAATCGACGCTCGACGTGCCGTGTCCGAACGGCGGTCGGATCGCGGCCCCGTGCGCAATGGTCGGGAACAACCTCTTCCGCATCACGCTTCACGACGCACCGCTCAACACCAACACGTTCCTCGTGGTGAGCCCCGCGCGACTCAACCTCGGATGTGGACTCTGCAGTGTGCTCGCCGACCCGTTTCAGGGCTTCGTGCTCATGGATCTCGTCGGCTCGATCGGCGAGGGCAGCCGCGTGTTCTCGGTTCCGCCCGCCAATGCGTTGCGCGGGGTCGAGTTCTTCGCGCAATGGCTGACCCCGGTGGCGACCGCCGGCTGCACGCAGTTCGGAGCGCCGTTCCTCACGTCAGACATGGTGCACGTGCGCATCCAATAGGAGACCGAACATGAACCTCCGTACGTTGTCGATCTCTGGTGTCGTTGCTGCGACGCTTGCCGTTGCCGGGGTTGGCCAGGCGCCGGCGGGCTTTGCCGGCATCGCCCATCACGAGTCCGTCCCGCTCGGGGTGTCGCCGAGCTACAAGGCCGAGTTCCTGCCCGGCCGCGTCGTGTTCACGCCGGCGCTCGGTGTCGCGGCCCCCGAGAATGCCCCGGTCGCGTTCGCCCTCGAGTCGGTCTCGCGGTCCGACGGCACGCTCGTGCACGACGTGCGAAGTGCGCCGTATCCGGTCGTCGACATGGCCAAAGGTCGCGTCGAGTATCCGCACGGCGGCAACGTGGTCGAGCGCTACGACGTGCGCGTGGAGGGTGTGGCGCAGAGCTTCGTGTTCTCGGCCCCGCTGCGAGGGCGGGGGGACCTCGTGGTGACGTTGCGGCTCGACACCGCGCTCGCCGCGTTACCCGGAACTCATGATCGGGTTCGCTTCGACGGTCCCGCCGGCGGCGTTTCGTTCGGCGCGATCACGGGGATCGACGCTAGCGGTCGCCGGGCGCCCGGCATGTTCCGCGTCGCCGGCGAACGGCTCGAGCTGCGGTTGCCCGGCGAGTTCGTCGAGCAGGCCGCCTTTCCGCTCGTGCTGGACCCGCTGATCGGCGCGAGCGCCGTGATCTCGGGGAACGATGACGCGTTGAATCCCGATGGTGCGTTCGACAGCGACAGCGCGACGTATCTCGCGGCGTTCCAGGTGCGTTTCTCCGTACTCGACGCCGACGTGTTCGCGGCCCGCCTGACCGAGGACGGCTCGATGCTCGGGATCGATACGATCGCCGCGTCGGCAGCGCTCGAACTGGAGCCAACTGTCGCGAGCATCGACCCCACCGACAGGTTCCTCGTGGCCTGGCGGCAGGCGCCCACACCGTTCGGGGTCTACGAGGTATTCGGTCGGTCGGTGACTCCCGCGGGGGGAACGTCCGCGGCTGTCGCGTTGACGAGCTCGACTGGGAACCACGAGGACCCTGATCTCGCCGGCGAAGTCGCATTCGGCGCCAACGCGGTCCTCGTGTGGCGTGAGACCGGCGGGGGCATCTTCAGCACGGCCGTCGGCGTGCCGGCGAGCGGCGACCCCGTGCCCGGGGCGCTGTCGACCGTTACTCCGGATGCGAGCGCGCGACACCCGGTCATCTCCAAGAGCGGTGGCGCAGTGGGGCAGAACGTCGTCGCGTGGGTCGAGGAGGGCGGTGTCGGCAATGGGCAGATCGTCGGGCGCGTCGTCAATCGCGGCGGCTTCCCGATCTCGGCCGAGGCCTTCATCGGCCCCGCCGAACCCGAGCGTGAAGCTGCGCGACTCGATGTCGATGGTGATGGCACCGAGTTCGTGCTGGTCTACGAGCGGACCCACTCCACTGCGCCGAACGTGCGACGCGACGTGTTCCTGCAGAAGCTGAGCTGGAACGGCCTCGCGCTCGCGGAGACCGGCGCACCGTTGGCGCTCGCCGACGACCAGGCTCTCGACGAGTCCGAGCCGCAGATCGCCCTCGTGGGTCGCAAGTACCTCGCGGTCTGGTTGCGCGAGGAGAGTGCGTCGCTGCGGCTCGTGCACGCGGTCTACGACACGGCGTGCGCAGTTTGCGGGACCTCGGGCGATGTCGGCAGTGGGGGCGCGACGAGCCGCGACACGGCGCCGGCGATCGCGAGTCAGTCGGCGGGCGGATCGGGCGGCGACGAAGCAATGATCTTGTTCGGAGACTTCGCGCTCGCATTGCCGTTCACCGGGCAGGTCCGCGCGCAGCGTTTCGATGCCATGCTCGGGGGGCCGATGACGACCGTCCATCCCGGATGTGGGAACGGCGGAACGGCGGCCACGAACGGCCCGTTCGCGATCGGCAACGAGGACTTGCGCTTCACGGTGAGCGGTGCGGATCCGCAGACGGCGCTTGCCGGGCTCTCCCTGGCGCTCGGCGGGGCGACGATCTCCTGCGGACCGTGCAACTACCTGCCGCCTGCTGCCCTGACGTTCACGGTGCCCGTCGGCGGCGCGGCGTCCTCGCCGTTCCCGCTGCCGTGCGATCCCGGGTTCGTCGGACTGCCGATCGAGTTCCAATGGCTCATGATCGGCGCTCCCGGCGCGCCGTGCCCGACGGCGCCGGGGCTCGCGGCGAGCGAGTGGCAACGCGTCGTCATCGGGCACTGAGGCCCACGATGGGCTCCGTCTACTCGACCCAGACGTCGAGCGCGTCGCTCGCGGCGTAGATGCCGTTGTTGGCGGTCGTCGACAGCATGATCGCCTGGGTGCGGATCATGAGACCGGTGAACCAGGTCGGGATCGTCAGCGTGTGCGTCGTCGGCGTCGTCGAGGCGCCGATGAGCAGCACCTGCGCGTCGGCGCGGTCGAGCCAGATGCCCGGCAGCGTCGGGGCCGGCGGGGTCGACGCGTCGTGGACCTGGAAGACGAGGCCGCCGAGATCGTTCACGTGCGTGTTGTTCGGTGAGGTGACCTCGAACGTGACGCTGTCGCCGCCGAGCAGCTCCTTGCCGCAGGCGGTGTCGGCCGGAGCGCCGTTCTTGCTCGACCGCAGTTCGACGTCCTCGCCCGTGCCCGGCAGATCGCACCAGCGGGCGCGCGCCATGACCTCGGGCGTCGACTGGCCGGTGTTGCGCCAGGCGTCGAAGACGTCGACGCCCGTGCCACCGAGGAACGCGTTGGTGCCCGGATTGGCGAGGCGCAGGAACTGGATGTACTCCCAGCTCGCGGTCTGGTAGAGCAGGTCGATCTCGGCGCGCGTCGCGCCCGCGGGCGGCGCCAGCGCGACGTCGTCGAAGTGCTCGTACGTGCCGCCCGGCCCCGGGTTGCCGAACTGCGTCGCCGGCACCGGCAGCGCGTTGCGCGTCGCGGCCTCGTCGCGATCCATGCCGTATGGCGGGATGCGGTTGTCCGAGATCAGCGTGTTGTTGAGGATGAAATGGAACGTCGGGTGCACCGTGCCCGCCGGGTCCGCGGCGAGCTGGATCAGTGTCTTCTCGACGTTGCCCGTCACGCGATCGAACGACAGCGGCGTCAGCGGCGGGACGCCGAGCGCGAGCAGCTCCTGCGCCCAATCCTGCGAGATACCGAACTTGGCCTCGTAGACCCGGGCGTTGGGATCCGTGATCGAGCTCACGGGGAAGTTGGTGCCGGCGACGTTGGCCTGGAAGCTCTCGTAGCTGCCTTCTTCGCCGAGCACGTTGTTCTGCTCGTCGAGCCAGCGCACGCGCAGCCACATGCGGCGACCCTCGGGGTAGCCGGTGATCAGCTTGTGACCCGTGAGATTGGTGATGCGCACCGAGTCCGCACCGACGTCGAGTGCCGCGGCCCGCTGCAGCGTCGCGCGGGCGCGCTCGACGCCGTCGTCCATCGCCGAGACCTGCGTCGGCGTGAGGCCGCCGCCGAAGACGAGGCGGTTCTGGTTGTCGAGCCACTGGATCGCCTGCGGCACCCAGGTGTTGCCGCCCGTGAGATCGTGGCGCGGCATGTCGTAGCGCAGCGGGCCGAGGCCGAACGCCGCGCCTTCGCCGACGACCGGCTCGATGTGGCACGTCTGGCACGAGAACAGCCGTTCCGTGCCATCCTGGTAGTCGCCGCCCTGGCCGGCGATCACCGATTGATCGTAGGCCCGCTTGATCGCGCCGCGCTGCAGATCGGCCGGCAACGTGGCGTAGTCCTTCACCGCCGTGTTGCCGATCGCGCTCGCCTGATGCTCGCTGAACGTGCGCTCGACGACACCGTACTGATACGGGAAGTTGTTGAACGCGGCCTTGCCCTGGACCGGTGAGTTGAACACCCCGCTGAACGTGCCTGGCGGCAGCGGCTGCTGCGCGCCATGGTTGTTCGCGAGGTCGCCGACGAGCGGGTTGCTGACCTCGTGGCACGTCCCGCACATCGCCGAGTCGCGCATGAACGCCGACTGCACGAAGCCGTGCGGCGCGGTCGTCTGCGCGTACGGACCGTGGCGGATGAAGTCACCGGCGAGCACGGTCATGCCGTTGCCGTAGTAGCCTTCGGGCGGGGTGCCGCCGTCGTGCGCGAGGAACGGCGCGGTCTGCAGGCCGGCGTGTTCGCTGGTGTCCGGGTTCACCATCTGGTGGCAGATCGAGCACTCGACGCCCCAGACGTCGTGCACCGGATCGAGCGCCGAACCGTCGGTCGCGTTGCTCACGCGGCCCTCGTGCCACGCGCGCTGCACGTGACAGCGCAGGCAGAAGTCACCCGAGCCGGGGATGTCGTGCTCGGCGATCGCGAGCGCGGCGTAGAACACCGGGTCGCGCGAGCTGTGGGCCATCATGCTGCCCATCCAGTTCTGGCCCGGTTCGGCGATCGGATCGTAGAACGCGTGGCAGCCCGAGCACGTGTCCGGCGGCCCCATGAGCGCCGGCACCTGACCGGGCTGCGTGCCCGGCATCTGCACGTCGGTCGGCGGTGTGAAGAACGGCAGGTTGGCCGCGAGGATCGCGATGCCGAAGGTGGACCAGAGAGTCGCGGAGCTAGTCAGGCGCATGTTGGCGGACGGGCGCGAGTGTCTCGGCGGAGCGGCCGATCGCGCGCGGGGCAGACCGATTCGGGCGGGGCCGCAGAACCGTACCCGACGACGGCCCCATGAGAAGGGGCCTGGATCGTCGCGGTGACGCGGCGCGGCCGAGGCCGTCATGACGGTCGCTCACGATGGCGGTGCCATCGGCCGGGCGTGGTCCGTCGGATTGCGGCGGGCCGAGTCCCAGGCTGCGACGGCCCGGGGTTCCGAATGTCGATTGGCGCTACTTCGCGCCGGCGCGCAGCTCTTCGAGGATGCGGCCCATCCCGTAGACGTGCTCGAGCGCCGCGTTGATCGCGTCGGTGTGCACGCTCACCGCGCGCGCGATCTCCTGCGTGAAGTAGAAGTCGTTGGGCAGCGACTCGATGTTGCCGTCGAACACGAGGCCGACGACGTTGAGGTCGCGGTCGACGACCGCGGAGCCCGAGTTGCCGCCGACGATGTCGTTGGTGCTCGCGAAGCAGACCCGGGCCGTCAGATCGAGCCGGTCCCGGGCGTCGATCCACGGGGCGGCGAGGTCGAACGGATGCTCGTTGCCGAACGCGGTCGCGCGGCCGTAGAGCCCGTAGAGCGTCGTCGCCCACGGCGCGATCGTGCCGTTGTAGTCGTAGCCCTTCACCCGGCCATCCGAGAAGCGCAACGTCATCGTCGCGTCGGGGCTCGTCCCCGTGCCGTAGACCGCGTGCAGCGCGCGGCCGATGCGCGTGCCCTGCGCGGCGAGCGCCTTGTCGACCGCGGTCTGCTCGGCCTCCGCGGCGCGCATCAGCGGCCAGAGCACGCGCGCGGCGCGGATCGCCGGGTCCTCGCTGGCCTGGAACGTCGCGGCGGGGTTGTCGCCTTCGAACAGTTCGGCGACGAACTTCGGGTCGCGCAGGCGGCTGCCCTCGACGACGCCGAGCGACTCGCGCCACACGAGCGGGCCGTCCGTCATCGGCGCCGACGCGACGACCTGCACGTAGGGGTCGTCGAGGCCGAGCCACTTCTGCGCGCGTTCGAAGTGATCGACGAGCAGCTGCGCGGTGATGATGTTGCCGCGGACCTGCATCTCGAGCGCCTCCTTCTTCGCCTTGGCGCGTTCGTCCTCGGCCAGCGTCTCGTCGAGCGCCTTGGCGATCAGCACGCCGCGCTCGATGGTGCCCGAGTAGCTGGGGTTGTAGAACGCGACCTTCGGCTGCACGGCGCGCGCCCGCGCCGCGAGGGTCGCGATCGTCGACCACAGGTCGCCGTACTCGGAGGCCCACTCCGGCTTGCTCGCGATCTGCGCCTTGAAGTGCTCCTCGTGGGCGCGCTTCTTCTGCATCAGCGCTTCGTCGTGCAGGCCGTCGAGCATGCCGCCGATCGCCTTCTCGCTGTTCTGCCAGCTCAGGAGCGTCGTCAGCAGGCCTGGTGCGCGCTCGGCGAACGGCTCGAGAACCGCCATGCCGTTGCGCAGCTGCTCGAGGATCATCGGATACTCGACGTCGCGCTGCACGTGCAGCTGATCCGTCGTGAGCAGTCGATTCGTGTTGCCGGGGTTGCCCGGGATGAACACGAGCTCGCCGTCCTGCGCGCCTTCTTGGCGCCAGCGGAAGTAGTGCGCCGACGTGTCCGCGGGCTTGTCGTCGGCGTAGGCGCGCAAGAACGAGAAGTCGATGCTCCAGCGCGGGTAGGTGAAGTTGTCGGGGTCGCCGCCGAAGTGCGCGCACTGCAGGTTGACCGCGAGCACGAGTCGCAGGTCGTCGTAGACGCGATAGCGGTAGAGCTGCTGCACCGCGCCCTGATAGAGCGCGACGACCTGGTGCATGTGGTCCGGATGCGCGGCGTCGGCCTCGGCGATGATCGCCTTCGTGTTGGCCTCGCGCTTCTCCGTGATCGTGACGTCGTCGTCGCCCTCTTCGATGCCGGCGTTGACACGCGCCGTCACGTCTTCCTGCGACACGAGCTGGTGCACCGTGAGGCCCGGGATCTTGACCTCGTCCTCGAGGCTCGTCGCCGCATACCCATCCTTGACCCAGTCGTTGCTGCCCTGGATCTGCGCGACCTGATCCCGCACGCAATGATGGTTGGTCATGATCAGACCCTGGGGCGACACGAACGACGCGGAGCACCACGGGTTGTCCCGTTCGCCGAGCCGCAGCGCGCCGAGCCGGAGCGAGTCGAGCCACGCCTGGTCGGGCTTGAAGCCGTACTCCTGTTCGAGGTAGCCGAGCGGCGGGTTCTCGAACGTCCACATCTTGCCCATGGCAAGCGGGTCGTGGCTGCCCTGGGCGGCTGCTGGGGCAGCCAGGAGAAAGGTGAGCGACGGGGCCCAAACGTAGCGGTTCATCAGCGAGATCATCGGTTGGTCAATCTACGGAGCGCGCTCGAGGAGCGCGAGGAGCTCGACGTGCTCGGTGTGCGGGAACAGGTCGCAGAGGCGAACTGCCCGGGTCACATAGCCGCCGGCGGTCAGGGCGCGGAGGTCGCGGGCGAGCGCTTCGGCGTCGCACGCGACGTGCAGGATGCGGCGCGGCCGGGCCGCGATCGCGCGCACGGCGCCGGCCGGGCCGAGGCCGGCGCGCGGCGGATCGACGACGAGCAGGTCGGGTTCGGCCGGCAGTTCGGCGGCGGCGAACGGCGCACGGACGACCGTCGCCTCGCAGCCGTTCGTCGTCGCGTTGTGCGCCGCGTCGCGACACGCCGCGGCGTTGTCCTCGACGATCGTCAGCCGTTCGGCGCCGGCGCGCAGGAGGCGCAGGCCGAACGTGCCGACGCCGCCGTAGCCGTCGACGACGTGCTGGCCTTTGACGTCGCCGCACATCGCGAGCGCTTCGCGATAGAGCAGCGCGTTCGCGCCCGCGTGGATCTGGTAGAAGCTGCCGGCGCTGATGCGAAACGTCAGACCGTCGCGTTCGTCGACGATGTGATCGCGCCCGCGCAACGGTACGTGCCGATCACCGAGCAGGAAGTCGTCGTCGCGTTCGCTGATGCCGTGCACGATGCCGACGAGCGTGCGGTTCTGGCGACCGCGCGGGAGCCCGGCCGCGGCTGCGTGCAGGCGATCGGCGAACTCGCGGCCCGCGAAGAACTCGCCCGGCCGCGTGACGATGCCCGCGAGCACCTCGCCCGTGCCGCTCGCGAGCCGCGCCCAGATCGCCTTGACGTGCCCGCGACCGCGCGCCGGATCGAACGGTGTGACCTGCAGCTCGCGCAGGATCGATTCGGCGGTCTGCCCGAGCGCGGTGAGCCAGCGATCCGTCGTCTGGCACTCGTCGATGCGGACGATGTCGTGCGAGCGGTAGGCGAAGAGCCCGGCCATGGGCTTGCCCTTCTTGCCCGGGCGGACCGGCCACAGGAGGCGCGATCGAAACCACCGCGGCACGCGCTCGGGCATGCGGTGGTCGACGCCGCGACCACCGAGCCACGGCGCGAGCAGCTGTTCGCAGCGCGCGACCTTGTCGCTGATCTGCCAGCGAATCGGCTGATCGAGCAGCGCGCAGCCGCCGCACGTGCCGAAGTGCGGGCAGTCGAGCAGCTCATCCGGGTCGGGAGCGCATCGCTGGTGGTCGTGGCGGCGGGAGGGCGGCATGCGGGCGCCATGTTCTATCCCGCAAGGTCGCCGGGGCCGAACGCCGATGCGGACGATGCTTCATGCCCGGCCGTCGAACCTTCGGGTCTCGCGGCCCTCTGGACCGTATGGCCCGCCCGCTCGCTCGTCGCGCTCTCCGTCCTCCTCGCTCCGGTCGCCGGCCAGCAAGGTCAGGCACCGTACCCAACGCTGGAGATTCATGTGACGCGGTCGACGAAGTCGGCGATCGCGTCGGCGCCGGCCTGCGCCTCCTCGTAGAGCGCGAAGTGGCCGCCCGGGATCATTGCGGTCTCCACGTCGGGACGCAGCTCGCGCACGAGATCGGCGCAGCGCTGTGGCACGACGTTGTCGGCACTGCTCCCGATGTAGAGGAGTGGCGCACGGCAGTTCTGGAGCGCCGCGCGCGCGTCGACCGCGAGGATCGCTCGGGACCGCGTCGCGAGCGTGCTTGGCGGCACCCGCCGCCAGATCTCGGCCTTCGCCCGGCGCAGCGGATCGTCGGGTGCGCGGCAGAGCCAGATCGGCAGCCGGCGCAGCGTGCGGAGCGTCGCGACCAACGGGGTGCGGACGAGTTGCCGCACGTAGGGCAGGAACCGCAGCGGTGGGCGGACGAACGTGGCGACGAGGACGACCGCGCGCACGTGATCCGGACACTCCTGCGCCGCGCGCAACGCGAGCGGGCCGGAGAACGACCAGCCGAGCACGACCGCGGCCGGGCCGCTGCGCACGTGCTCGACGACGCGCGGCAGCAGGTCTTCGTAGGTGTTCGGCCCGCGTTCGGGGTAGGTCAGCACGTCGGGCGCGAGCCTGCTCGGCAGCGCGTCGAGCAGCGGTCCGAGCAGGACGTCGGTGCCGTCCATGCCGGGCAGCAGCACGAGCCGACGGGACGGCGTTGCCGCGGGGTCGGACTCGGCGTCAACGGAACTGGCGGCTTCGGTCACGGGCGGTTCTGCGGCCGCGAGCGACCGCGGGTTCGATCATGGCGACTGCAGTGGGAACTCGCCGAGTCCACGGCCAATCTTCACACGAAGAGCACGGATTCTATTCGTCGGTTCCTAACGTCCGTGGCTGTCGTACAGGCGACATGGTCCGACTCCGACTGCCCAAGAGAAGAAAGCGCCCGCCGGTCCGGCGCGTGTTCCAGCGCCCGCGATCCGACTCGCGGCTGCGGCGGTTGTTCATGCACGAGAACGTGAACTTCCTCGTGACCAACCGGATCCCGCGGCGCCTCGCGACGCGTTTCATGGGCTGGTACAGCCGGCTGCGCATTCGCTGGCTGACCAGGGTGTCGATCGCGACGTGGCGCAAGTTCGCGCCCGATCTCGACCTCACGGAGAGCAGGGAGCAGCGCTTTCGCAGTCTGCACGACTGCTTCATCCGCGAACTGCGACCTGGCGCGCGCACCGTCGATCGGCGGCCGGGCGTGCTCGTGAGTCCGTGCGACGCGGTCGTCGGTGCGATGGGTCGGATCCGCGGCACCGAGCTGATCCAGGCGAAGGGCTTCCCCTACACGCTCGAGGACCTGCTGGGCGATCCGGCGATGGTCGAAAAGCACCGCGATGGACTGTTCATCACGCTGCGGCTGCGGTCGGACATGTATCACCGCTTCCACGCGCCCGACGACTGTCGCGTGCGGCGGGTGAACTACATCTCCGGCGATACGTGGAACGTGAACCCGATCGCGCTGAAGCGGATCGAGAAGCTGTTCTGCAAGAACGAGCGCGCCGTGATCGATCTCGAGCTCCGTGATTCGCTCGAAGCGGTCACGCTCGTGCCCGTCGCGGCGATTCTCGTGGCGAGCATCAAGCTGCACTGCCTCGACGATCTGCTCAGCCTGAAGTATCGCGGCAGCAACCACCTCACGTGCGATGCGTCCTACGAGCGCGGCGACGAGATGGGCTACTTCCAGCACGGCTCGACGATCGTGCTGTTCGCGTCGGGCGACCTCGACATCGATCCCGGCGTCCGCGAGGGCGCCACGATCCGCATGGGCAGCCCGCTGCTGCGCCGTATCGCGATCACGCCAGACACCGACACCCAGGTCCAGGAGACACGATGACCATCAACGCCACGGCACCCGCGCGTCTGCCGTTCTTCGAAGAACTGCGCGTCCAGCGCTGGGACGATCACCGCTACTACCACCAGAGCCGCATCAACCAGACGCTGCACTTCATCTCGGCGTTGGCGTTCCTCACGGCGTACGTCGTCGTGTGGTTCAGCCCGCCGATCGCCGCGCTGCTCGGCTGGCTGGTGGCAATGGTGACGCGGCAGAGCGGTCACTTCTTCTTCGAGCCGAAGGGCTACGACCACGTCAATCAGGCGACGCACGAGCACAAGGAAGCGATCAAGGTCGGCTACAACCTGCAGCGCAAAGTCGTCCTGCACGCCGCGTGGGTCGCGTTGCCGCTGATCCTCATCCCGTCGCCGACGGTGTTCGGCCTCCTGGATCAGCCCGTCGGCCTCTGGGACTACATGCTCAACATCGGCTGGATGTGGTTCGCGCTCGGGGTCATGGCACTGCTGCTGCGCGTGCTCTACCTCGCCGTGACGCGCCACCCGCAGGTCGGCATCTGCTGGCTGGCCAAGATCCTCACCGATCCGTTCCACGACGCGATGATCTACTGGCGTTCGCCGCTCGCGCTGCTACGTGGCGAGCTCATCGACCCGATGCACGACGTGGTGCCGCCGGGCGAGAAGCCGCAGTCGGACTGATCGGGCGGTCTCCCCGGCTACCGTGCTTCGCCGGTACGGTCGGCGCGGCCCGAAGCACCTACCGGAGCACGTCGTAGACCCGACGGTTCGCGTCGGTCTTGGCGGCGTAGACGGCGATGAGTTCGTCGTTCGTGTCCCGGCCGGCATCGCCCGCGAGCAGCTCGAGCAACTGCCAGGTCGCTGGGTCGCGTAGCGGAACGGTCGTCATCGGCTCGCGGTCGCCGACGTTGCGCTCCGACAGCGTGTCGAGCAGGCCCGCGATCAGTCCGAAGACGCGCTCGAGATCGAAGATCGTGTCGTCGTCCTCGAAGAGCAGTCGGCGCAGCATGTCCTGCCCCGCGACGGAGGCGAGCTCGGGGGCGGCGCCGACGTCAGCGTAGATCTGCACCGCGGTCGCGTCCGCCGTCGCGACCGCGAGGTCGAGCTCCGGGTTGCCGGCGAACGAGCCGCGCACCGCCACCCGGGTTCGGTCGACGAGCTCGGTGAACCGCTCGACCAGCTCCTCCTGCCGACTCAGGAGCGACAGCAGCGACGGGACTCGCAGCGTCACGGTCCGCCGCCACTTCGGCGAACGGGCGAAGCCGTCGCTCTCGCTCTGGTAGCCGACCGCGCGGACGTCGATGTCGATGCCCTGCACGAGCGCGAGCAGCAGCTCACCGACGCCCGGCAGCTGCACGCGGAACGTGAGCAGGTCGGCGCGCTCGTCGGCATCGAGGTCGACGAGCAGCAACGCGGTCACGTCGTCGGCGACCGCCTGCGTGCGCGCCTTCTCGAACTGGGGTCCCTTGGCGTCGGCCAGGAACGTCCAGATCTTGCGGCGGTGCGCGATCACGTAGTCCGGGATGCCGTCGCCGTTGATGTCGCCGTCCTGCAGCAGCTGGCGATCGCCGATCACCGCCGTGCTGCCGAGTTCGATCGCGGCCTTCGGCGTGCTGTCCTCGAACTGGCCGATGTCGACGCGGATCGGCGGCGCGAACTCGCCAGCTTCGTCCTGCAGGTGGTAGCCGTAGACCTGGCCTGCCCGCGTCAGCAGATCGGGGCGTCCGTCGCCATTGAGGTCGGCGGTCTTCAGCGTCGGGATCCGCAGCGAGCCGACGAGCTCACCGTCGAGCCCCGTGCTGCCCGGATCGGCCTCGACCGTGATCGGCACCGGGATCGTCGCCATGCGGCGGAACTGCGGGACGCCGTGTTCGTCGCGGGCGTCGTGCAGGTAGGGCCGCACGCCGCGCATGCCCGGGAGCAGGAGGTCGAGTTCGCCGTCCTCGTTGAGGTCGCGGACGAACGGCGACAGCTGCGGTTGGTCGACGCGCTCGCGGAAGCGCGCGCCGCGCGCCAGCACGATCCGGGTCGTCGCCACCGCCGCATCCACCGCCGAGCTGGCGACTGCCGGAGTCGATTCCGGCCATCGCAGGCACGCGGTGCCGCGCGGGTCGGCCGCGACCAGTTCGATGCCGGCGGTCGGCAGGAGGTCCGCGAACGCGAGCAGCGTATGGGCGGGGTCCGCGATCGCGATCGCGCCGGCCGGCACGAAGCCGGCCCCGTCGGCGCCGAGCACGCAGCGGACCATCGCCGCCGGGCGCTCTGGCGACGAGCCACGGAGCAGCAGCAGCTCGACGCGCCCGTCGCCGTCGGTATCGACGAGCCGCTGCTCCAGCACGTCCGTGAAGACGCCGCTCGCGACGGCGTCCTGCGCGCTCACGGCCGAAGTGAGCAACAGGAGCGCGGCGGTCGATGTTGTGAGGAGCGCGTTCATCGGCGCAACCTCACGTGGCGGACCTCGCCATCGGTGAGCAGCAGCAGCTCGTCCGGATGGTCCGTTCGCGGGACGACGCGCGCGTCCTCCGGCAGCGGGACGCCGGCCTCGCCGGCGCCGAGCCGCAGGCGGTTGCCGCGACGAGTGAGTGGTCGCCGCTCGAGCCGACCCTCGCCCAGCAGCAGCACTTCGCTCGGCACGTCGGCGTCCCGCGTCCGCGGTCGCACGATCAAGAACGGCTCCGACCCGCCGCCCCTGCCCGGCCGCAGCGGCAGGGGTCGATTGACCAATGCCGGCCGCGCGAAGCCGCCGGCGCCGTCGCCCGCGAAGATGCTGAGCTGGCCGTCGAGCGCGGTCACGGTATCCCCGGTCATCGCCTGCATCGCGGACGTGCGCACGGAGACGCAGACGAGGTCACGGTGGCCGTCGCCGTCGGCGTCCACGAGCCGCGGCGCGAACGCGAGCGGCTGCAGCCGCAGCCGGCCCGCGCGCTTCGTTGCCCAGGTGCCGTCCGGCTGCGCGAGGTGCCAGTCGACGCGGGCCTCGAGTTCACCATCGCGCGAAGTCGACGTCGTGAGCAGCAGATCCGCGCGGCCGTCGGCATCGAGGTCGACCACCTGCACGTCGAACGCGGGATCGAGCAGCTGCAGGCGGTCCTCGGGCAGCGGCACCGCGAGCTCACGGCGCACGAGCTCGCCCGCCGCGGTCTGCGAACCGATGAAACACGTGCCGTTGCGGTAGGTGACGAGATCGACGAAGCCGTTGCCGTCGACGTCGATGCGCTTGCACTGCGGGGTCCGCGCCGCGGCGCGGACCAGCGGCAGATCGGACTGCCGGCGCCCGAACCCCAACGCCGCGGCCGGCCCACCGTCCGACTCGCCGTCCGGTCTGCCGCCCGTGAACCGCGCGAATCGGCTGCGGTGACGGGGCAGCTCGAGCTCGAGCGGCGCGCCGAACGTGCCGGTCTGCTGCAGCCACACCGACCAGCCGTCGGGTCGCGGCAACAGCAGATCGGCATCGCCGTCCTGATCGTAGTCGAGCACCGAGCCGGGCAGCGGCACGACCTGGTTCGGATCGGCGGCCGGCCAGACCAGCCGATGCCGCAGCAGTCGCTGGTAGCGCGCGCTGTCGTCCGCTTCGCCGGTTACGAGGACGGCCTGCTCGTTCGTGAAGAGCACGAGCTCGGCGCCCCGGCCCGGCCCGAGGTCGGCGAACGTGAACGCGACGACGTCGCGATCGACGGCTTCGTTGCGGGACGGGCGTGACTCGTAGGCGGGCCCGCTCGCGGTGTGCAGGTGCACCTGCAGCCAGCGGCCGCCGGCCGCATCGTCGCGGCAAGCGAGCACGAGATCGTCGCGGCCGTCACGATCGAGATCGGCGAACATGTGGCCGGTCGCGCGGGCGTTCGGGGCGAGCTGGATCGTCGCGACCGCGGCCGACTGCGCGACGAGCGTCGTGGCCATCGCGGCCGCAGCCAGCACGCGCGGCAGCGCCGAACCCCTCACGAGTCGCCCTCCAACAGGGTGTCGGCATCGCCGCCACCGAACCGGATCCACCACAGCAGACGGAAGCGCCAGGCCGCCGCGGTGCTCTCGTAGCCGAGGAAGCCGAACAGCATCGACCACGCCGTGCGGCCGCGCTCGTATTCGTAGGAGTAGAGCAACGGCACGTAGATCTCGCGCATGTCGTGCTCGCGCCGGGTGAGCGCGGCGTCGACGGTCTGCGGCGCTGCGCCGTCGCGGACGAACGTGATCGCGACGCGCTCCCGCTCGGGTTCGGCGAGTGCACGCAGCAGGTCCTGGGGGTGTGCGAGCGGCGCCCGGTCGACGGCGACGATCAGGTCTTCGAACCGCAGGCCGGCACCGCGCCACGGGCTGCGCGCCGACAGGCCGACGATCACGGCGCCGCCGCCCGGGCCGAGTCCGGCGCCGCGCGCCTCGACCTCGGTCGCGGTCCGGAACACGACGCCGACGCGCTGTTCTTCGCGGAACCGTTCGGCGACGTCACGCGCCGCCGGGCGCACCCGCGCGGTCAACTCCATGACGGCGCGCGCCTCGCGACCGGCGCGGTCGACGAACACCTCGACGCGGGTGCCGGGCGGGCTGCCGAGCTCCAGCTCACGCCATTCGCTCGGGTGCGCGACCTCGCGGGCCGCACCGTTGACGACGACCTCGAGCACCAGATCGTCGGCCGCCAGCCCCGCGCGGTCCGCGGGAGAGTTCTCGACGACGCGCACGACCTTGACCGCGGCGTCGTCGTCGAGCTTGCTCGCTAGCGTGTCGCGCGCGTCACCGAGGTAGAGGCCGGAGAAGCTGCCGTAGGGCAATCCCCGGCGCTGCGCTTCGTCGTCGGGCTCCTCGAACAGCGCGAGCGGCTCCTCCATGTCTCGGAGAGCCGGCGGGTCGATCGGCAGTCCGGCCGCGCACGCGGCGAGCGCGCCCGCGAAGAGCATCCACAGTCTTCGGATCATGGGCAGAGGGTCAGCAGAGTCGTTCAGCGGATACGCAGGCGGACGAAGACGAGGCCGACGACGCCGAGGCCGCTCGCGAGCCAGACCAGCGGCACCGAGACGGCGTGTTCGGCGTGCGGCCAGAGCGCGTCCGCAGCGCCGCGCGCCGTGGCCGCGAGATAGCCGAGCGCGGAGTCGTCGCGCGAGAATACCGGCACGTGGCTCGTGAGCAGCCAGCCGGCCTGCTCCCCGACGACGCCACGCAGCAGCTCGGGCACCAGCACGAGCAACATCGCGAGCGCGAGCGCGAGCGCGGCCCGGCGGGCCACCACCGATGCCGCGACGCCGAGCACGACGAACGCCGCGAGCGGCAGCGGCAGCTGCAGCGCGGCCAGGACCGCGGTCGGCCAGACCTCGTCGGCACCGACGAGCAGGTCGCGATCGCCGTAACGCGTGACCTCCTCGAGATCGCCGAAGCCGACGGTCAGCGCGCTCGCAGTGGTGGCGGCGATGAGCAGCGCGGTCCAGCCGACGAGCATCGCCGTGAGCTGGACCCCGAGCTTGCCGAGCAGAACGTCGATGCGCCGCACGCTGCGTATCAGCGTGTTCCGCAGCGTGTCGTTGCCCAGTTCACCGGCGATCGACTGGCTGGCGAACCACAGCAGCACGAGCCCGAGACACGGCGTCGCCTGCTGCAGCGCCTGGGCGAACGCGAAGAAGCCGCTGCCTGCGTCGGCGCTGAAACGCTCCTCGGCGCGCACCAGGGCGAGCGCCTCGTCGACTCCGCGCGCGTAGCCGAGCACGGACCAGACCGCGATGGCCGCCGGGACGAGCACGAGCGCGGCGAGCGCGCGGGGCCGCAACAGTGCGCGCGCCTCGAACCTCGCGACCCGCCGCCACGGTCGCAGCGCCGTGCCGAGCGCCGGCGCGGCCGGCGGCTGCGGCTCCGTAGCCGGCTCCGGCTCCGGGTCGGCGTCGATGCGACCGGGCCCGAGGTCGGCCAGACCGGCCTGCAGATAGATCCGTTCGAGCGTCGCCTGCTCGGGCCCGAACGACGCCAGCTCACCCGCCTGCGCGAGCTCGCGCACGACGGTTCCGGGGCGCTGGCCGTCGAGCTCCACGAGCAGCCGGTCGGCCTCGATGGTCGGTGTGAGCTCGAGCTCGCGCAGGCGGTCGGCGAGCCGGTCGAGCGGCGTGCCCGTGACGACGTGTCGCGTCGCGAGGCGGCGCCGCAGCGCCTGGAGCTCGCCTTCGACGACCATCGCCCCGTCGCGCAGCACGCCGACGCGATTGCACAGCCCTTCGAGCTCGGCGAGCTGATGGCTCGACAGCATGACCGCGACGCCGTGGTCGCGCGTGAGCCGCAGCAGCAGCGCGCGCAGGTCGGCGATGCCCTCCGGGTCGAGCGCCGTCGTCGGTTCGTCGAGCAGCAGCAGCCGCGGGCCGCCGAGCAGCGCCTGCGCGATCCCGAGTCGTTGCCGCATGCCCATCGAGAACGTCGTGACCCGCCGCTTCGCCGCCCCGTCGAGACCGACCGCCTGCAGCACCCGCCCGCTCTCGACTCGAGCCGCGCGCCGTTCGATCCCCTGCAGGCGGGCGAGCGCCACGAGGTTGTCGGACGCCGTCAGCTGCGGGCGGAAGCCCGGTCGCTCGATCACCGCGCCGATGAGCGCATTGACGCGGCGTCGCTCGTTGCTGGCGTCGTGGCCGAAAACACTCACGGTGCCGCCGGCGGGCCGCAGCAGCCCGAGCACGAGCCGCATCACCGTCGTCTTGCCGGCGCCGTTGTGGCCGAGAAAGCCGTAGCAGTCCCCGGGCCGGATCGAGAGCGACACGCCGCGCACGCAGTCGCGCGCGCCGTAGCGAAATCGCAGATCGTGGATGGCCAGGGCTTCGGTCACGTTCGAAAACCGCCTCACCGGCTCGTCGAGGGCCGAAACTGGAAGCGCGCCAGTACCATGAGCGGCCAGGTGGCCGGACGCGAGCCCGGCCTGTCGCGGAACGGACATTCGTGATTGGGTGGCGGTCGCCGCCGCGCGAGTTCGCTTCGGTGGTCGGGAGGGCAATTCCACCCGCCCACATCGAGACTGCCATGAACCGTTCCGCCGCTGTCGTCCTTTATTCCGTCCTCGCCGCGCCCGCCGCGGCCCAGCAGTTCGTCCATCTGGATGGCGCCGTGAACAACACGTCGGCGCCGATCACGCTGCAGCTCGGCGCCGGCTGCTGGCGGGTCACCCCGATCGCCAGCACCTACGTCGCGTTCCACCCGTGGAACGGCGCCAACTCCGGGTGCGGTGCCAACGGACTCAACTGCAGTCAGGGTTGGGCCACCCTGTACTACATGTGGTCGGGCCCCGGCGGCGGCCAGTACGGCGGCACGGGTTTCATGTCGACCCCGGCGCTCGCGCTCGCGAACTCGACGCCGTCGACCTACTGGCTGCCGCAGGCCGCCACCGTGCGCTTCGCCGTCGGTGACAACTACGTCATCGGCAACCTCGGCGGCATCTCGCTGCGTATCGACGCGATCGCAGGCTGCAGCGGTCCGGCGGCGCTGGCGACCTACGGCAGCGGCACGAACGGCACGGCCGGCGTGCCGGCGCTCGCGGGCAACGACCTGCCGCGTCTCGGCGACGCGGACTTCGCGCTCCAGCTCAGCGCCGCCGCGCCGAGCAGCGCGATGGGCTGGCTCATCGGTTGGGGGCAGGGCAGCACGCCGTTGCCCGACTTCGGCGCCACGCTGCTCATCGACCCCTACGCGTACTCGATCATCAGCGTGACCGACAGCACCGGACTCGGCGACCTGCCCGTGCCGCTCGACTGCGACCCGGCGCTGCTGTGCGGACTGCGCTTCACGTGTCAGGCGGCCGTGTTCGACCCGGTCGCAACCGGCGGCGTCGCGTTCAGCAACGCTGTCGATGTGACGATCGGCAGCTGAAGTGAACATCCGGAACCCGCCAGCGCGGGGCGCCGACGCAGCGCAGCCGTTGCGCGCGCCAATCCCGTACCGGCGGTTGCACGCTGCGCTTCTGATCGGTCAGGGCGCGCGGGCCCGGCCGAGCCCCTATGGAGCGATCACCAGGCTCGGAGTCGACAACGCGACGCCGCTCGGCCCGACGTACGCCATCTGCAGCGCCGCCGTCACGCCGGGCGGCAACGTTGGGTGCGCGAGCTGGCCGACCTGCGGTACCGCACCGGCGAGCGTACCGGTCTGCACGATCGCGAATGCGAGCGGGTCGACCCAGGCGAGGCCTGACGGCGTCGGCACGACCGGTCGTGGCAGGCTGAGAAGCGTGACGAATGCGCTGCCGGTCGGGCCGTTGACCGTCATGGACAGTGTCTGCCCGTCGGTCGCCGCCTGCAGCGTGCCGAACTCGTACACCGCGACCTGCGCGTTGCCGGCGATCGCCGGCGACGATCCTGCGCCTGCCAGCACGTTGCTCGGGTCGTTCAGGATCACGCCACCGCTGGTCAGGATCGCCGCGCTGCTGCCGGTGCCGGTGACCTGGGATGCCGCGATCGCGAGTTCGGTGCCGGTCATGTGAATGCCCGGGCCGGTGAACGGAGCGAAGGCGCCGCGGATCGAACAGCCAACGATCGCCACCCGCCCACCGTCGAGGGTCAGCCCCGCGAGCACCCCGGGGTCGAACACGCAGCCGTGAATGACCACGGTGCTGTCCTGGCATCGCATGGCGGCGATCGCGGTGCCGGCGACGTGGACCTGGCGCGAATTGACGGCGCGCAACGCCCATTGGTTGAGTCCACCCTGTTCGAGGTGCTGGATCGCGACGGTTCCGTCACAGTCGTCGACCTGCACGATCGTGTCGGTCGCGCCGGACGAGCCGTCGGCGCGGAACCCGCGCATCGAGAAGACCTGGCCCGCCGGCACGTCATGCACGCGCATCGGGAACTGGAAGATCTGATACCGCAGACTCGCGCCGCGCCCGACGAAGTGGATGCCCTTGTCGATGTCGAGGTTCTCGGCCCACGTGCCGCCGTTGACGAGCACGGTGTCACCTGGCTGAGCCGCGGCGATCGCGGCGCTGATGGTCGGGAACGTGCCGCCGGCGCCGACGACGAGCGTCTGTTGGGTCCGTGAGCCGCTGGTCAGTGTGGCCAGGGCGAGCAACGAGGCTGCCAGGATGCGAGTGCGGGGGGCGGATGGCGGCATGGCGATTCGAGGTGTCGTTGGGCGGCCGTGTCGGCGCCGTTCGGGGCCGTTCGAGGCCGTTCGAGGCCGTTCTAGAGCAAAGACCGTGCCCATGCGGCCGGCACGCGCGGCGGGGCGCACGGCCGTGAGAGTGCCTGATTGCGCGTCGGCGGGTCGCCGATCGTCGGCGTTCCGACAAGGAAGCGCGGTTCGGTTGCCGGCCGCTGCCGCCGCCGATCCAGGATCCAGCCCCAAGCGTTTTTCTCGGAGAAGCCGCGAGACGCGGGGCCGACTCTCGCGATTCGAAGGGCATGACCCGCTTCCTGGCCGTTCTTCCCGTTCTGCTCGGCTGTGCCGCAGCGCAGTGCAGCCTCAGCGTGCTGCCCGCGTACGGCGCCGGCAACATCGTCCGCAACGTCGGCCCGGCCGCCGTCACGGCGGTCGCGTCCTGGCAGGGCCAGGTCATCGTCGGCGGCAACTTCGACCGCATCGACGGCGTCGTGACGCGCCGCATCGCGCGGTGGGACGGCAACGCCTGGCACCCGCTGGGCGGCGGCACGCCCAATGGCGTCAACGCCGCGGTGCGCACGATGGGGACCCTGCCGAACGGCGATCTGTTCGTGGGCGGCGAGTTCTGGGAGGTCCACGGCACGCCGCGGACCGGGGTCGCGCGCTGGAACGGGCAGAACTGGTCGGGGTTCGGCAGCGGGATCGCCGGCCAGGTGTACGCGCATTGCCTGATGCCAAGCGGTGACCTCGTCGTCGGCGGCAGCTTCACGAGCGCGGGCGGCACCCCGGCGCAGCGCGTCGCGCGCTGGGACGGCACCGCCTGGCACGCGCTGGGCAGCGGCTTCGACGCGCAGGTGAATTGCCTGCTCACGATGCCGAACGGCGACGTGATCGCCGGTGGCATGTTCCAGAACGCCGGCGCGACCGCGGCATCTCGCATCGCGCGCTGGGACGGTTCGTCGTGGCAGCCGTTCGGCAGCGGCGCCAACTCGACGGTCGAGGACCTCGCGCTGCGCCCGAGCGGCGACGTGATCGCGGTCGGTGCGTTCTCGATGATGAACGGCGTCAGCGCCCAGCGCCTCGCGCGTTGGGATGGCAGCGCCTGGCATGCGCTCGGCGGGTCGACGAACGGCGTCCCCAGCGCGATGACCGACCTGCCGGACGGCTCGCTGGGCATCGTCGGCAACTTCTCGCTGATCGGCGGCGTGCCGGCGGTCGGCGCCGCGCGCTGGAACGACAGTTCGTTGACCGCGCTCGGTGCGCTCTCGTTCTCCGGGGGCAGCGCGCCGCGGACCTGCGCCGTGGCGCCGAACGGCGAGCTGCTGCTCGGCGGCGGCTGGACCAACGCAGGCCCGACGGGGTCGCCCTACCTCATCCGGTTGGCGTCGACGTGTCCGGCGGCGGCGACGGCGCTCGCGGCCGGGTGCCCGAGCTCGGGCGGCAGCAACGCGATGACGAGCACGCCGCCATGGCTCGGCGGCACCGCGGTGACGACGGGCGCCGGCCTGCCGAGCAATGCCCTCGTGCTGCTCGTGCTCGGGTTCGCCACGCAATCGACGCCCTTGAGCGCGTTGTTGCCGCAGGGCGGCGCCGGATGCGTGGCGAACGTCAGCAGCGATGCGGTCGTGGCCCTGCCCGCGACTGCCGGGACGGTGCGGTTCGAGACGACGATGCCGCTGACACCCGCGCTCAACGGCGTGACCTATCACCAACAGATGTTCCCGGTCGAGCTCGGCGCCCAGGGGCAGGTCGTCGCGTTGACCGCGACGAACGCCCTCAGTCTGACGACCGGCGTCTTCTGAGGGCCCACTGCCACTTCGAGCAGGAGCTCATCCGCCAGCGGGGCCCGCCGGCCGTTCGGCTACGGGATCGGCGTCACCGCGATCGGATTGCTCCAGGTCTTCACGCCGTAGTGGTACGCCGGGTCGAACGTGATCCCGGCGAAGTAGGACGTGAAGCCGACGATCCACGGCTGGTTCGGGATCGATAGCACCGACTGGCCCTGCCCCGCGCCGTCCAGCCCGAGCCACGTCGGCGTGAGGAACGCGTTGCCGCTCAGCGCGGCGCTGAACAGGAAGTCCGGGTTGAGCGGGATGGCGCGCTGACCGCCGAGGCTGAGGCCTGGCGTCGTGTCGAGCGCCCAGCCGATGAGCGCGAGCTTGCCGGCGTCGCCGGGGCTCGTGTAGGTGAAGTTGACGTTCGTGCCGATGTTGCCCGCGCCGCTCTTCGCGAGCACTGCGGGCGTCCCCGACGGGCTCAGGACGACCTCGATGGTCATCGGCGCGTCGTAGGTCGTCACCGTCACGGGCACGGTCACGCTCACATGTCCGGGCGCCGCGTAGGTCACGTCCCACGAACCGAGCGGCAGCCACAGGCCGTAGCGCCCGTCGCGCGAGCGGCTCTTGGTCACCTCGCCGTGGTGGAACACGTTGGGCGTGAACGTGATCGTCGAGCCGAGCGGCTGGTTGCCGAGCGTCGATCGCACGTGACCGCGAACGGCCGGCTTCCACGCGGTCAGCGCGTGGCGCATGCCCGGCCAGACGCGGGCCTCTTCGGCCTGCGCCGTCGCGATCGGCGGCTGGAACGAGGTGCCCGTCTCGGTCAGGAACGACAGCGTCCCGCCGCTCGCCCAGTGGTCCTCGGGCGCCTCGCCCGACGCCGACGGACTGCGCTTCGCATAGTTCATCGGCGCGCGCAGATCGTCGACGTAATGCTCGAGCAGGCCGTCGATCGCCGGACTCACGGTCGCGCACGGCGCGTAGGTGCGCAGCACCTCCTGCCCGTAGCTGTGGTAGTCGAGGTAGATCTCGGGCCGCAGCAGCGCGATCAGGTTGCGCATCGTCTGCGTCTCGGGCTCGCTGCCCGGCGCCGGGCCGCGATAGATGTTGGAGTTGGTCGAGCTCGACGAGCCGCAGGCGCCCCAGAGGAACGGGAAGTTGCGGTTGAGGTCGACGCCGAAATTGCTGCCGTTGTTGCGGCGGTTCTTGCGCCAGTAGTCGTAGACCGTCCAGACGTGGTGGACGCCGTCGGGGTTCACCATCGGCACGAAGTAGATCTCGTGCTCGTCGACCGCGGCCTGCACCGCCGGGTCCGTCGCGTAGCCCGCGAGCACGCGCTGCATGCCGCCGATCGCGACCACGCCGGTGTTGAGCTCCCGCGCGTGGTGCTGGCAGGCGAGCACGATCGCCGGTTCGTCCTCGTCCGCCGCGACGTTGTCGCTGATCTTCAGCGCCCAGATCGGCCGGCCCTCGTGCGTGAGCGAACCGCCGGGCAACGTGCTGAGGTTGACCTTCGCGGCGAGCGTCGGGTAGGTCGCGACCAACGCGTCGATCTCGGCCTCGGTCTCCGCGACGGTGAAATAGCCAGGGTCCGGAACGTCGACGCCGGCGGCCTGCGCGCGGGCGAGTCGGACCTCGTGGAACGGTCGGCCGATGTCGACCAGCTTCGCGGTCGGCGCAATCGCGAGCAGCGCCGCGACCTGTTCCTTCTCGATCACGATCTCGAGGCGCTTGCCGGTCAACGACGAGCTGCCGCAGCAGTTGCCGAGCACGTCGAAGTGCCGGCGCAGGAGGAGGTGCTGGGCCGGCGTCGGATTCGCGATCTCGTAGAGGTAGCCGGGCGCGGACTGCGCGGACGCGGTCCCGACGACGAGCAGGCCGAGCAGAGCAGGAGCGAGGTGTTGCATGGGAGAGTGGCGGTGGCCTTCAGGGGCTGGCGGCGCCCGAAGTGTAGCGCCCCTTCGCCGCCGGGGACTCGTCCATGGGCAGGACTTACTACCAACCGTCAGTCGGAGCCGTCGAGGCGCCCTGCCGATCATCGCCGGCGGCCGCGAGGCGCCAGCGGCGCGTGCCCGCCCGATCAGAAGGCGCCGATCACGAGCGCGAGCGCGTTCGAGCTGCTGAGCGAAGTCAGCGCGCCCAGCGCGTCGACTTCGCCTTGCACGAACTGGTGCGCGAGCGCGAGCCCCGCGAGCACGGGATCGTTGGGGATCGTCAGCGAATTCTGCGCTCGCCCTCCGGCCGGGACCACGAGCTGTACCGAGTCGGTGGTCGCGAGCAGGTCGCAGCCGGGCAGCCCGGTCGGGTGCAGCGCCGCAAGCGGCAGGCTTTGCGGTGTCAGCCCGATGATCGCGGCTCCGAGGCTGCCCGTGGCGAACCCCGTTGCGGTGGTCACGAACGTCGACCCCGTCCACGGCAGGCCGTCCGCCGTGAGCGTGACGGGTCCCGCGGGACCGACGCAGGCGGTCGCGACCGACTGGGCTGCCGCGGGGCAGGTCGTCATGAGTTGCGCATGGCCGCCCGCCGGCACGCCGCCTGCGGTCTCGAGAGCACCGGCAACGAACATCTCGTCACCTGCGAGTGTCAGCGCCAAAGCCGGTCCTGTGGTTCCGGCGCCCACGGCCGACCACGCACTGCCGTCCCAACGCGCGACCCCGTTCGCGGGGATGCCGCCGCCCGCGGTGGTGAAGTCGCCCGCTGCCAGCACGTCGCCGTTCGGTAGCTGGGCGAGGGCGTGGATCGGGCCGTTCATGTCGAGCCCCAGGTTCTGGAACCCGGTGCCATGCCAGCGCAGGACGCGCCACGCGTGGACGCCGCCGAGTGGGATCACGCCAGCGGCGACGAACTCGTCGCCGGAGAGCGGCAGGAGCGCGGTCACGGAGCTTTGCCAGAGTCCGTTGCCCATCGAGTGCCACGTCGCTCCGTCGAAGCGGGCCAGCGCTCTCGCCGTGAGCCCACCCATCGTGGTGAAGTCGCCGCCCGCGACGAGGTCGCCGTTGTCGAGCATGGCGAGCGCTCGGACGCGCGCATTTGCGCCACCGCCGAGTGGCGACCACGTGCTGCCGTCGTAGCGCTGGACGTGGTCGACGAACGGGCCGCCGGCGACGAGGTCGCCGTTCGGCAGGACGGCCAGCGCGTCGACCGATTGATTGAGCGGACCACTGATGGGTGACCAGGCGTTGCCGTCCCAGCGGGCGACCGTCTCGTAGTTCTGGTTGACTTCGAACGCGCCGCCGGCGACGAGGTCGCCGCCCGGCATCTCCGCGAGGGCGTGCACTCCGTTGTACGACAGCGGCGGGTTCGAGAACACGCTGCCGAGCCCCGCGCCGAGCGCTGCCCACGCCGTGCCGTCCCAGCGCGCGACGCGATTGGCCGCGGTGCCATCGATCTGCGAGAAGTCGCCGCCGATGACCACGTCGCCGTCTCGGAGGGTCAGCAGCGCCCGGGCTCGGCCGCCCAGTCCGCGGCCGACCGGTTGCCAGGCGTTGCCGTCCCAGCGACCGATCCCGTCGAGTGGTCCGTCGGTGCACTGCGTGAAATTGCCCCCCGCGACGACGTCACCGTTCGGCGTGAGGCCGATCGTTAAGATCGCGTACTCGATCTCGCCGAGCGAACTCCAGGATGCTCCGTCCCAGCGCGCGACCCGAGTCGAGCTGTTGACGAACAGTTCACCGGTCGGTGCTGCTCGCACTTCGTCGAGTCCGGCCATGGGCGGGTTCGGCAGGGTGGACCACGACGCGCCGTTCCAGATGCTGACGACGGGGCTGCCGAAGGCGGCCGCGGCGAGGTTGCCGTTCGGCAGCACTTCGAGTCCGAAGATCGGGCCTGGGTGACCGCCGCTGAGTGCCGACCAGGCCTGCCCGTCCCAGCTTGCGACGTACGGCGCCGCCGTACCGCCGACGCTGGTGAACGTGCCGCCGACGACGAGATCGCCGTTCGGCAGCCCGGCGAGGTCCCGGACGCCGCGGTTGGTGCCGCCGCCCGCCGTGGACCACGAGGCGCCGTCCCAGATCGCAACGTCGGTCGCGGGTGTCGTGAGGTTGCCGACCACTGCGAGCGATCCGTTCGCGAGGCCGGTCATCTTGGTCACGCTGCCACTGAGTCCCGGGAGCAGGTTCCACGTGCTGCCGTTCCATTCGCGGACACCGCTCGAGTCGCCCACGAACAGCGCGCCGTTCGGCAGTGCAGTTGCCGCGCGAACATACTCCGGTGTCCCGGCTGCGAACGGTCGCAGATTGCCCGTGCCGGGGTCGAGCCACGCAACGTTCGGCGCCGGCAGGCCACCGGCGGTCCGGAATTCGCCCGCGACGACGAGTCGCACCGGAAGTGGTCCCGCGCCGTCCGGATCCCAGAGCGTCGTGGCGCCGACCAATCCCGGGGTCATGGAAGCGGACTGCACTCCGGGGCGCGGATCCGACGCCTGCCATTGCGTCGCACACTGCGCGCCGAGTGCGGTCATCGGGAGCCAGGCGAGAAACGTGCCGAGCAGGCGCGAGTGCGAGCGGGTTCGGTTCATGCTTGGGGCTTCCTTTCGGGTCTCGAGGAACAGAGCCAGAGTAGCCAGATCCGGGCAAGTTGGCTGGGAGGCGACCCTGTGTTCGCGTTGCCGGTCGCTGCGCCGATCACGCAGACTCGGCCACCGGCCGTTCGCGGGGTGGGGTGTACGTCGTATTCCCTCGATGCGAGTTGATCGTACGCTATGTTGTTTCGCCCGTTTCCCCACGACACCCGGATCCCACCGATGAAGACCCCGATCGCACTGTTCGTCATGGCGCTCTGCGCCCTTCCCCTCGGCTGCAGCAAGGAATCCCAGGCCCAGGCCGCGGATCACGCCGCCGGCAACGGTGAGCACGCGGGTTGTGCCGCCTGTGCGGCGGAGGGCCTCGCGGCGACCGAGCACGCCGAGGAACACGGCGCGGACCACGCCGAGGGCGAGGCCTGCGACCACTGCGCGGCAGAAGGCGTGGCCGCCGCCGCGCCGACCCCGGGTGCCGGCATGGGGTTCACGCTGACCGAGATCACGCCGATCTCGAAGATCCTCGCCGCGCCCGCGGACTACGAGGGCAAGCGCGTGCTCGTCAAGGGCGACGCCGTCGGCGTCTGCGCCAAGGCCGGCTGCTGGGCCCGACTCAAGAGCGACGACGACAACAGCAAGTCGCTGTTCGTGAAGGTCATGGACGGTGAGATCGTCTTCCCGATGGAGGCGATGGGTCACGAGATCACGGCCGAGGGCATCGTGCAGAAGATCGTCACGCCGGTCGAACGCGTGCGCGAGATCATGGCCGCGCGCGCCGAGGCGAAGGGCGAAGAGTTCGACCCGGCAACCGTGACCGAGCCGCGCATCAGCTGGCAGCTCCGCGGACTCGGCGCGCGCTGGGAGATCTGAGCCGTTGGCACGTCGCGGTTGGCGCTGGTGGTTCCGCACGATCCACCGCGACGTCGGCTATCTCTGCGTCGGGCTCGTGCTGATCTACTCGATCTCCGGCATCGCGGTGAACCACGTCGAGGACTGGAACCCCAACTACTCGATCGAGGTCACGCAGTCGAACATCGGTCCGGTTGCCGCAGCCGGCTCGGCCGCGGGCCGCGACGACGAAGCGGTCGCGCGCGACGTGCTCGAGCGACTGCACAGCCCGACCGACTTCCGCACCGTCTTCGTGCCCGAGCCCGGGCAGCTGCGGATCATCCGCACCAACCACACCATCGACGTCGAGCTCGAGAACGGCGACGTCCGACAGGAGCGCGTCACCCCGCGGTTCCTCTTGCGCGAGGCCAACTCGCTGCACCTCAACCACCCCAAGCGGTTGTGGACGTGGATCGCCGACGCGTTCGCGGTAGCGCTGATCGTGCTGGCGATCACCGGCATGTTCATGCTCAAGGGCAAGAAGGGCATCACCGGCCGCGGCGCGTGGCTGACCGCCACGGGGTTCGCGGTTCCGCTGTTCTTCCTCTGGCTCTACGCCTGAGGCCGGGGCGGGGATGCCGCCGAATCCCCCCGGCGCACTCGGGAATCGATACGCTCGGGGCTCGCACGTGCTTCGACTTCGCCTTCTGCGGAACCCCTGATGATCGACCTCGCCACTGGTCCGAACTCACCTGGCCCGATTCCACCTGGCCCACGTTCACTTCGCGCGCTTGCGGCGCTGCTCGCGCTCACGCTCGCCGCGCCCACCGTCGCCCAATGCTCGACCCAGTGGCTGCCCGGTGACGGCGTCCCGGGCGTGACCGGCACCGTGTCGGCGATGACGCCCTGGGACCCCGATGGTTCGGGGCCGGCCGCGCCGCGGCTCGTGGCGGTCGGTTTCTTCCGGTATGCCGGCAACATCGCGGCCTCCCGGATCGCGTCCTGGCACAACGGTCAGTGGTCCGCGTTCGGCAGCGGCATGAACGACGGTGTGCTCGCGGTCACGGCGCTGCCGAACGGCGATCTCGTCGCCGGCGGGCACTTCAGCTCCGCGGGTGGCATCCCGTGCCAACGCCTCGCGCGCTGGGACGGTTCGGCCTGGTCGCCGCTCGGCATCGGGGCCAACGACACCGTCGAAGCGCTGGTGAAGATGCCTGGCGGTGACGTGATCGCGGCCGGCGACTTCACGAGCATCGGCGGCGTCGCAGCCAATCGCATCGCGCGCTGGGACGGCAGCAGCTGGTCGCCGCTCGGCAGTGGCATGAACCAGGAGATCAAGGCGTTGGCCGTGGCTCCCGGCGGCGACCTGATCGCGGCCGGCAACTTCACGAGTGCCGGCGGCGTCGCCGCCAATCGCGCCGCGCGCTGGGACGGAACGTCTTGGTCCCCGCTCGGCGCCGGCCTAAACGGCACCGCGCTCGCGGTCACCACGCTGCCGAACGGGCACGTCGTCGCGGGCGGCTACTTCTCGAGTCCCGGTCCGCGTGTCGCGTTGTGGGACGGCACCACGTGGACGCCGCTCGGCGTCCTCGGCAATACGACCGTCGCGGCGCTCGCCACCGCTCCGAACGGCGATCTCGTTGCTGGCGGTCGGTTCATCATGAGCGGTATCTCGCGCAACGGCGTCGCCCGTTGGACCGGCACGTCGTGGCAGGTCCTCGGCGGCAGCTTCGGCCCGAACGTGCAGTCGCTCACCGCGATGCCCGGCGGGGATATCGTGGCCGGTGGCAACTTCAATCTCGCCGGCGGCACGGCGGTGAGCTCGATCGCGCAGTGGAACGGCGCGAGCTGGTCGTCGCTGGGCGAGGCCGGCTTCAATGGTGTGGTCCAGTCCGTCCTCGCCCTGAGCAACGGCGACATCGTCGCCGGCGGCACGTTCACCGGTGTCGGCGGCGTCCTGGCCCAGCGCGTCGCGCTGCGCAGCGGCTCGACGTGGAACGCGCTCGGTCCGGGGCGCACCTCGGCGGTCCAGGCGCTCGCGGAGCTGCCGAGCGGCGAGATCGCCGTCGGCGGCGGGTTCTCGGCGAGCACTCCCAGCATCGACATCCTGGCACTGTGGGACGGGTCGAACTGGTTGGCCCTGGGGAGCGGCGTCGCCAACGGGCGCGTGCACGCCCTGCTCACCCTGCCCAATGGCGATCTGGTTGCCGGTGGCAGTTTCACCACCGCCGGCGGCATGGTCTGCAACGGCATCGCGCGCTGGGATGGCGCGAGTTGGCACACCTTCGGCCCCGGGTTCGATGGCCCGGTGCAGGCGCTCGCCCGGCTGCCGAACGGTGACCTCGTCGCCGGCGGCGGGTTCTCGATGGCGGGTGGCACCGTCTGCAATCGCATCGCGCGTTGGGACGGCGCGACGTGGTCCCCGCTCGGCCAGGGAATCGCCGGCACGTTCACCGGCGTCAACGCCATCGCCGTTCTGCCCGGCGGCGACCTCGTCGTCGGCGGCTCGTTCACGCAGGCCGGCACCACACCGGCGAACCACATCGCGCGCTGGGACGGCAGCAACTGGTCGGCGTTCGGTGCGGGCATGGATCGCGCCGTGAGCGCGCTGCGGATGTTGCCGACCGGCGAGCTGATCGCGGGCGGCAGCTTCACCGTGGCGGACGGCGTTCCTGCCGACAACGTCGCCGCCTGGGATGGAACGACGTGGTCCGCCCTGCCGCCTGGCACGGATGGCGCGGTCGACGCGTTGGCCGTCCAGCCGAACGGCACGCTCCTCATCGGCGGCAACTTCGCACTGGCGGGCGGGGCGCCGTCACCGGGGCTCGGGTTCTACGGCTCGACGTGCGCCGTGCAGCGCATCCCGCACGGCTGCGGCACGGCGACGATCGCGGCAGTGGGCAACGGCGCGATCGGAACCGATGTCAGGACGACCGTCGGTGGTGCCAGCGGGCTGACGTTCATCGGCTACGGCTTCGTCGGCTCCCAGGCACTCTGCAGCAGCTGCACGCTCGGGCACAGCTGGGTGTCACCCGTTCTCGCGCAGACGCATTCGCTCGCGATCCCGTACGCGCCGGCGTTCATCGGTCAGCCGATCGGCATCCAGGCTGCGGAGCTGTTCACCTCGCCGGGGTGCGTCACGCCGGCGCCCGTGGCGCTGACGGATACGCTCGTGGTCACCGTGCACTGACCGATTCACGGCCGGGCGATCACACGGGTTTCGAGGTGCGGCGACCTCGGGCGCGCCGCGCTCAAGCCGGTGCGGCCGAAGTTCCGATACCACCGCGGTATGGCGAGCGTCGAGACCCAGGTCGACCTCGGAAGGCGCGGCTGCGATCGGTGATGGCGGTGGCGACTCCGAACCGGGCCCACCGTTGCCTCGAGGCGGTGCGCGAGCTGATTCTGGCCGGGGTCGGCCGGGCCACGTTCGGCTTCGACGAGGACCAGCGCCCCGGGCGTCATGCCGCCGCGATCGAGCACCCACAGGCGGTGTTCGACGCGCTGCTCCGCCGCCTGCTGCAGCTCGAGCCGTGCCGCACGATCGTGCAGCTCGGCCACGGCGGCGACGGCACGCGTGAACGCGCGCTGCTCTGCCTCGCCGATCGGGTCGTCACGATCACCGATCCGGACGAGCCGACGCCGGCGGCCATCGACGTGCTGCTCATCGATCGCGACCAGGGCTACGACGACGTCGCGGCGTGCTGGCGCGCCCTGGCGCCGTCGGTCCGGGTCGGCGGGCTCATCGCGATCGTCGATCGCGCCCAGGAACGGGTCGACGTCGCGCGACCCGACGACGTCGATCGCTTCGTCTTCGATCTCGAGGAGCGCTTCCTCCGGCCGCGTGGCCGTCCGCTCGAGCGCCTCGGTCACGGGCACGCGATCCACCTCTACCAGCGTCGGGACGGTGACGACGAACGCTCGTTCGTGCCGGCGTGCGTGAGCAGTGGCCCGCGCTGGCGCCAGGTGGCCGGCGAGGGCGGCGAGGCGGGCGAGTTCTCGGTGTTCACCGACTCCGATCAGTGGCTCGCGGTCGCGGGTCGGCATGTTGCCTATCGCGACCGCGATCGCGCCCGGCACGCCTACGAGCTCGTTCTCGCGGCGCCCGACGAGGGCCAGCTCCGCACGGCCGTGCGCCAGTGGCCGGTGCTCGAAGGTCGCGGGCGCGACGCGCTGCGGTGCCTCGCCAGCGGTGAGATCGATGGTTTCGAGGGTCTGCGAACGCACCTGCTGGAACTCGATGACCGGTTCGAGGGTTGGCTCGAGCAAGCGCTGCTCGCGCAGCCTCACGGTCGACGTCTGCTGCGAACGGCCGGCGCCTTCTGGTGCCTCCGCGGCAACCTCGATCTCGGCGCCGCGTTGCTGGAGCGGCTGCTCGACGACGACCTCACCGACAGCGAGTTGGTGGCCGCGCTCGCGCAGGTCCACCTCGCGCTCCGCCATGACGAGGGCGCCGCGCGGCAGCTGCTGGATCGCGTGCGACGTCGCGTCGAGACGCGGCGGCGGCAGCAGCTCTGCCTCGCCTCGGCGCCGGCGCACCCGTTGTGGACCCAGCCGGAGTTGTTGGGCGTCGCGCGAGCGGTGCTCTGGATCGGCGCCGGGGGTGACGCCGGCGCGGCATTCGCGGGCGAGCTCGGCCTTCGGGTGACCTGGCTGCCGCACGGTCAGCCGGTGTCGCCAGGTCTTGCCGACCCGGTGCTGACCTGCTGGCTCTCGGACGCGTGTGCCGAGCGGCAGCGCTGGCGTGACCCGTCCACTGGCCAGGTGACGCTGCGGCCGTTCACCGCGGCATTCGCCGGCCGTAGCGGCACGCCGGTGCTCGAACCCATGGCGCCGTGCGCGACCACGACCCTCGATCGGCTCGTGGCGGAGGGGGGGCTCGACCCGGCCGACGCCGAGGTCCTCGTCCTCGATCTGCCGGGCGAGGAAGCAGCCGTGCTGCGCGGTGGCGAGCAGCTGCTGGCGAACGTGCGAACGCTGTGCGTCGCCATGCATCACCACGCGGCCTATGCCGACACCGGGCCGCACCACGAGCTCGTCCGCTGGCTCGGCGACCGCGGCTTGCTATTCGTGGGTTCCGACCCGACGCCGCTCGGTCACCGCGTCATCGGTTTCTTCGAACGGGTGGGGTCATGACCGCGTCGCTCTACGTCTACGACAACGCACCGCTCGCGGCGCGCGTCATCCAGCGTCCGGCGCTGCGCGGTCTGGTCGAGGCCGGCTATGACGTGGCGGTCGGATGCAGCCGCGGCGATGGGTATCTGTTCGCCGATCTGCCCGGGATCCGCGTCGTCGAGGCGCCGCTGCCCGGACACCTCGGCGGCGCGCTCGCGGACCTGCGAGCCTGGTGTCCGCCCGACCACGCCGCGGTCGACCTCGCCCTCGAGGGCTATCGCGACACGCGGCAGCCGCAGTGGCGCTCGGTCGCGACCGTGCTCAACCGTCGGCTGCGCGCCCTCGGGTTGCCGGTCTGTCTGGATGCGGAGCGGGACGCGCCGCTGTTGCAGTTCGAGGTGGCGCCGCCGCCTTGGGATCTGCTGCGCCCCGCGGTCCTGCTCGAGACCCGGCGCAGCCACGATGCCGAGACCTGGTTCGTGTTCGATGTCGAGCGCCTGCTCGCCGTGCTGCCCGACCACGCGTTCCTCTGCACCGAGCCGCCGCCGCTTTCGCACGATCGCCTGCTCGACGTCTCCGATCGTGATCTCGTGCAGACGGCGCTGCTGGCCGAACGCTGCGAGTTCCTGATCGGCACGACGTGGCAGCCGTTCGCGGTCACCCTGACCGAACGCAATCGTGACAAGCCCAAGGCCGTCTGTGGTCACGACCGCCACGACCACGGCACGTTCTGGGACTATCCCGGCAACCCGCTCGAGTATCTCGGGACGATGGACCAGCTCGCCGACTTCGTGCGCAGTCAGGTCAGCGCGCGGTCGAATCCCCGGCGGCCACGGCTCCGTTCGGCGTGAGCCGGTCGGCCCGGGCGTAGATCGCATCGAGCTGTTCGGGCCAGTCGTTCGGCTCGGCCGCGATCTTGACGAAGCCCTTCGAGTGCATGAGCGCGTCCATGCGATCGACGGTCCACGAATCGCGGTAGATCTCGGTCTCGCTGAGCTCCATGCAGACGAAGTCGAAGGCCGGCAGGCTGTGGAGCGCGCCCTCGATCACGAGGTGCTCGGTGCCCTGCACGTCCATGAAGATCAGGTTGTGCTCGCGTAGCCGCTCGGGGGCGCTGGCGAAGAACCGATCGAGCGTCGTCGTCTCGACCGTGATGCGATGGGCGTGCCGGTTCTGCTGGTGGAACTCGGAGCGCTCCGGGTGGAGCTCGAGGAACGAGCTGTTGCCGGTCTGCTCGCCCTCCCAGAACGGCAGTGAACCGGCTCGGTCCGCCACCGCGAGCGGCAGCGCGCGCCAGTCGGATGCCGGCGGCGCGTGCCGCCGAAGGGTCGCGCACAGGGTGTCGTAGGCCGCGGGTACCGGCTCGAACGCGAGCAGGTGACGGATCCCGAGATCGCGCCAGCACGGGGCCTCGTCGCCGACGTTGGCGCCGACCTGCACCACGCCGCGCACGTGTCGCAGGACGTCAGGGCGGCGCCACAGCACGTGATTGGGGAAGTCGCGGCAGATCGCCGCGATGCGGGCGACCTCGACCTGCTCGCGCAGCAGCGCGAGCAGATCGTGAGCCGCTTCGGTCTCGCCGACGGCCTGCATCGCGACGCCCGCGACGAGCGCTGCCGCGGCCGCCTCGGGATGCCAGCGAAAGCCGCGCAGCCCGCGGCCGACCGCGAACTGCTCGGGTTGACCCGGAACGGCGCGCAGCAGGTGGAAGCGGGCTTCGCGCAGCCGGCCGGCCGCGAGGCACGTCAGGCCGAGCATCGTCTGCGTCGCCGCGCACGACGGCTCGTCGAGGTAGCCGGCGATCAGCACGAGCCGCAGCGCCGCGGCCTCGGACGACAGCTCGGCCAGCGCATCGCGAGCGGTGACGACATCGTTCGCCGCGAGGGCGCGGTGCAGACGTTCGAGCTCCGGAGCCGCCGTGCGCAGCGCGTTGGCGTCGCGAACGACCTGTCGGCGAGTGGGCGCGACGACGTGGGCGGCGCCGCGTTCGCCGACGGGAACGCGGACGTGCCACCGGCCGCTGTCGGACTCGACCGGCTCGGGAAGCGCGACGGCCTCGGGTCGGGGAATGGTCAGCATGCCGTCACCTCCTCCTCTCGGGCAGCGAGCGTCGCGCCGACGAACTCGAGGACCTCGGCCATCGTGTCCAGGTACTGCAGCGGGTTGCCCTCGTAGTCCCAGAACGTCGGCGAGAGCTCGGAGTGGTAGCCACACACCGCCCGCGGACGGAATCGATTGGCCTCGGTGTAGGTGCAGCAGAACGGGCCGCTGCCCTTGCCGAGCACGAGGTCGCACTGCTCGCTGAGCATCGACAGATCACGCAGGTCGAGATGCGAAGCGTCGACGACGTTGGTGGCCGTCGAGTCGGTCCGTTGTGTGCAGATCAGCGCGTGATCGGGTGCGAGCCGGGCCAGCGCGTCGAGGTCGAACTCGAAGTCCGACTGACCGCTGCGGCAGCGGCTGTTGTCGATGTAGATGGCCGGACGCCGCACCTGCATCGACAGCGCGCGCGGCGCGAAGTCGAGCATGGGCACGCGCTCGGTGTCGACCGGCCACTCGATGCCGTGATCCGCGAGCTGCCGCCGGCATACCTCGACGACGTGGCGCCACTGGTGATTGCCGGTGTCGGGATACTCGCCGAGCCAGGTGCTGACCGGCAGCGTTCCGGCAGGGGCGTCGGCCCCGAGGTCGTAGAGCACGGTCGGGCCGCGTTCGACGTAGTCGCTCACGTGCAGGCGGACGTTCGGCCCCGCTAGATCCTCGAACAGGTACGCGTTGTTGCGGTGGGCGCCGAGCACGAGCGCGAAGCGGCCCGTCGCCGCCAGGGCCCGGTAGAGCGGCCGGCTGAACAGCTGGTCCCCGGCGTGGAGGTTGTTGTACAGATAGAGTCCGATCATCCGCGATCTCCGTCGAACAGTCGGGCGAACAGCGCCCCCCAGAACACCTGCGCGGTGTAGCAACGGTTGGCCTTGGCGCTGCCGGCGGCCGCGATCGCGCGGCGCTCGTCGTCGTGCGCGACGTAGTGGCGGCAGAGCGCGATCATGTCCTCGTAGTCGGTGAACGGGACGTACTCGCGGAACGGCTCGAAGAAGCGGTCCACGTACGGGTTGACGTCGGACAGCAGCAGCGCGCCGCACAGCGGGACCTCGAAGATCCGGCCCTTGAGCTGCCGGACGCGGTCCTTGGTCAGGACGATCGAGATCTTCGACTGCTGGTAGACCCGCGCGTACTCCTCGGTCGACAGCCGCCGGCCCGTGTCGGTGGCGCTCGATCCGGGGGCGTGGATCGACAGCCGGCGTTCGGCCTGCAGCCGCGGCA
This sequence comes from Planctomycetota bacterium, assembly GCA_965228735.1. Classification (GTDB taxonomy): domain Bacteria; phylum Planctomycetota; class UBA1135; order UBA1135; family UBA2386; genus JAGQRA01. Next base: position 4,393,578 of record OZ245838.1, on the reverse strand, counting down.
GGAGGTCCTTGCGCTGCGCGAGGAAGCGCATCTCGCCGAGCAGCGACACGTCGATCGGCCGTTCCCAGGTCGGATCGTCGCGGCCTGGGTCACGGAAGAACGCCGGGTTCTTCGGGGTGAACGCCGGCCACGCGTTGGGCAGGTCGTACTCGCTGGCATCGAGCACGATGTTGAGGTCGGCGAGCTCGGGATAGACGGGATCGTGCGGCAGGATGCGAGAGTCGAGCCACAGGTAGGCGATTCGACTGCCGTCCGCCTGGGCCTCGCGCAGCAGTTCGGGCGCCGGGTTGTACTGGTTGGCCACGTCGTAGATGCAGACGATGACGTGGTCGTCGACGCCGTCGGGGCGGCGGAAGTCGGCCGCGGTGTACGGCCGCCCCTCGTGGTGGCGCTCGTCGTAGAGCACGGTCGAGCTCGTCGCGAGCCCCGTCTGCGCGAGCGACGCGACGAGGTTGTCCCAGTTGATCGAAGGGCCCGACGCGCCGTAGGTGTGCGAGTAGCGTTCCATCAGCAGCGTCACGTGGACGCGGCGTCTGGGCTGCACGAGCAGCCACGAACGGCCGGCCAGCTGCAGGAGGTCGAGACGCCGATGCGGATCCCACAGGAGCAGCTGGTCCGCGAGGCTTGCCGGGCTCGCCGGTCCGTTGATCTCCCCGAGCGCGATCAGCAGGGCTCCGACTCCGCGCGGCAGCTCGTAGAGGCAGCGGGCGACGTAGGCGGGGTCGAGCAGGTTGGACCCGAGGACGAACAGCGTGTCCCGAGAGAAGCCCGGCAGCAGATCGCGGATCGCCTGCGGACCGTTGCCCGGATGAACCGCCCCGTCGCTGTCGAGCACGAGAGTGCCCGGAAGGGCGTCGCGCAGGCCAGCGGCGAGTTTGCCCACCGCCACGATGCTGTCGCAGCCGAGCCTGTCGACGAGCAATGCCAGTGCCTGCGCCAGGGGCGGCGCGTGCGATTCGGCCAGGGTCCTCATCCGTCGGTTCTCATCGGCCGATCGTGCCCGCCGCCTTGACCGTTCGGCCCATGCCGCGGGCGCTTGCGGATCAAGTCGGATGGCGGGAACGGCCGATGGTTCGGCGAGCGGACCCGGTCCGTGACCCAGGACGATGCGATCCGAACCGAACCCCGCGCCTGCCGGCGATGGCGCGCTGCCCGACGTCGCGAACGTGCTGCGGGCGGCCTTCGAGCGGGCCGACGGCTGGTTCGCGGCGGCCCGCGGCCTGTTCGATTGGCCCGCGGAGCTGCCGATCGAGCAGCGCGATCTCGCGGAGCACGTCGCCCGCCTGCAGTACCACAACCATCAGGTGTGGCACTACGAAGACCTCGGCCGCACCGACGACGACGAGCAGATCCTCATCGGCTGGCGCGGTGCGATGCGGCACAACAAGTTCCGCAATCAGTGCATCAATGCGATCGATGCCGTCATGGCGCCGTTCGGGCGTGACGATGCGCCGCTGCACTCGGAGTCACTCGGTGCGTTGCTGGACCGGATCACGATCCTGCACCTCAAGTATCGCAACTTCGAGCCGCGCTGTGCCGCGACGGCGGCGACGGTCTGCGCGCAGCGTGACGAGCTCGTCGACTACGCCGCCAACCTCCAGCGCGAGCTATGTGCCGGTGCACTGCGCTGTCAGCGGGTGCCGCGACTCAAGCTGTACCTGACCGAGTCTCCGACGACGAGCTGCTGACCGTCGGGATCGGGCACGACCCGGGCGAATCGCGGCAGCCCGGAATGATTCCGTGCCGTCCCGGGCAGCGTTGGGCGCATCACTAGCAAGGGCGCTCACCCGTTCTCCGTATGCTGGATCGTACGTGCTCGCCCGCCCGTTCCTGGTGCCGGTGGGCTTATCGCCGCCCGGAGAGTCCGCACCGCGATCGGATCGCCAGGGTCTCCCTCAGCGGTGTCGTTCCCGAACCCGCCACTCCGCCATGCTCAAGATCACCCCACTTCTCGCGCTGCTCGGCGTTCCCGCGGTCGCGCAGGTCGTCTGCGATCCCCTGCCCGACCAGCTCATCTACACCCACGATCCGTGGAACGCGAGCTTCTACTACGGCAACACCACCGGCAACACGCTCAACCTCTACTTCGACCTGGAGGTCAAGGGCTCGTCGATCATCCTCAACGAGCTCGGCATCGTCATGTACGACGACGGCACGGGCAATCCGGCCAACCCCAACCAGATCGGCAACGTCGGGCTCGTGAACATCTACACGATCCCGGGCAGTCGCGTCGGGGCGGAGACCAGCATGACGGGCTGGACCCACATCGGCGTCGGCGAGATGACGATCTTCGCCTACCAGAACGATCACTCGCCGGTCGTCAACATCGTGGACCCCGTCACCTCGGCGCCGGTCGTCGTCCCGAACGGAACGTTCGGCGTGTGTCTCGAGCTCGTGCCGACCAACGCCGTCGGCACGCCGCCGCAGACCGGGCCGAACGCGGGCAACGTCGGCCCGGTCCATACGCTCGGACTGTCGCCCAACCCGGCGCTGGTCTGGGAGGATCAGTTCGTCAAGATCGAGAACGACGGCATCCAGAACAGCGGTTGGCAAACCACCGGGGTCGGCGTCGGGCCGTTCCCGCTCACTGCGAACGCGACGCCGACGGGGGTAGCCGACAGCATCAACATCTGCATCGACTACTCGCCGGATCCGGCGGACGCCGGGTCGGTCAGCTACGGCGATGGTTGCTACGCGCGCTACCGCACCGGCTACGAGAGTTTCCCGCCGAGTGCCAACGGCCCGGATCTCATCGATCCGTCGACGGCCATCGGTGCCGGCGGGGGCATGACGTGGCTCTACAACGTCGACAACTACCTCGTGATCCCGACCGCGCCGGCCTACGTCACGCCGACGAGCGCGAGCATCACGGCCGGTGCGTTCCAGGCGAGCTCGTCGGTGCCGGCGAGCTGGAACGACGCGATCTCGGCGCCGTTCGCGTTCCCGTCGAGCTGGCCCGGCGGCGGCTTCCGGCATCCGGCCGGTGTCGCGACGCAGTTCTGTGTCGCGTCCAACGGTCACGTCTACCTCGGCGACGTCAACAACAACTCGCCGCTGGTGTGCGGCCCGCCCAATGGCTTCCTCGTCGGCGCGACCGACTACGAGCCGAGCATCCGGCCGTACAACTGCAGTCTCGATCCCACGCTGGGCGGCGGCATCCACGTCGACTTCGATCCGGCCGGGGCCTGGGTGCGGGTCAGCTGGGATCAGCTGCAGGAGCCCGGCAACCCGGCGTCGATCAACACCTTCTCCGTCACGATGCGCGACAGCGGTGACGTGGAGATCGCCTACGTGAGCCTCGGCAACGTCGGCGCCGGCAACAACGCGCTCGTCGGCTACTTCGAGGGCAACATGGCGCCCATCTCGCAGCCGCTCGACTGGTCCGTGCTCGCGATCAGCTCGCTGCCCGAAACGGGCAACGGTGACGCGCCGCCGGTCCTGAGTCTCGACGGGCGCCCGCAGCTCGGCACGTCGGTCAACTTCGTGACCAGCGATATCACGCCCGGCACGCTCGGCGGGATCTTCCTCGTCGGGCTCAACGCCACGTCGCCGGTGAGCCTCGCGTCGTTCGGCGCACCCGGGTGCTTCGGCCACGTGGACACGACCAACGGTTTCGTCGGCGGCAACTTCCTGGGCCTCAACGCCAACAACGAGATCAGCGTCCAGCTCACGGTGCCGAACAACCCGACGTTCCTCTCGACGAACTTCCACGCGCAGACCCTGACCCTGTTGCCGGGCATCAACTCGCTCGGAGCGCAGTCCACGAACGGGCTGTGCGCCAACGTCGGGAACTGAGCCCGGCGCGTTCGGCCGGGAAGGGGGCGGTGCGGACCCCGCGCCGCTCACTTCTCGGGGCGGACGCCGGGCCGCCGCCCGCGCCCGAACCGCGCCCGCAGCGTCTCGCGCAGGATGCGGCGCCTGATCCACCTGCTCGTCAGTTTCGGGCTCGTCCACCACCAACCGTCCCGGTGCATCGCTTCGCACGCGGACACGAAGCGCTCCGCGAAGCCGTCGAAGTCGGCATCGGTCCACGCGTGGTTGAAGATCAACCGCCCAGTGCCGATCCACGGCAGGTAGATGCCGGCATCGCGCAGATAGAACTGCAGCATCCAGTGGTAGCGGCCGGGGCGCGTGTAGATCACGCTCGCGACGGACGTCATGTTCTCGATCCGCAGCGGGAAGCCGAGCTCGTCGAGCCGCCGGTTGAGGTGCTCGCAGCGGCCGTCCCAGACCGCGTCGAGGTTCTCGTACGTCCGCTCGACCTCGGGTCGGTCGATCGCTGCCAGGAACTCGTACATCGCTCCGATCACGTACGGATGCGAATTGAACGTGCCGCGCGCGAAGCAGAAGTTGGTCGGCTGATCGGCGCGGAAGCGGCGCATGAGCTCGCGCCTGCCGGCGAGCACGCCGACGGGCAGGCCGCCGCCGAGGGTCTTGCCGTAGGTCACGAGGTCGGCCTTGACGCCGAAGTATTCCTGCGCGCCGCCCTTGGCCAGACGGAAGCCGAGGAAGACCTCGTCGAAGATCAGGACGATGCCGCGCGCGTCACAGACCTCGCGCAGTTGCCGCAGCCATGCCGTGTAGGCGGCCTTGTCGAAGCCGGCCTGGCGGCCGTTGCTGATGAGCGTCGAATCCGCCGGCGCGCTCGCGTTCGGGTGCAGCGCCTGCAGCGGGTTCACGAGCACGCACGCGATGTCCCGGCGTTGCCGCAGGACCGCCAGCGTGTCTTCGCTCATCTCCTTGAACGTGTAGAGCTCCTGGCCCGGGCGCGGATTGCCGATGCCGGTCTGCACACCGTCCCACCAGCCATGGTAGGAGCCGCAGAACCGCACGAGGTGCGAACGCCCGGTGTGGTAGCGCGCGAGGCGGACACTCTGCATGACGGCCTCGGTGCCCGACATGTGGAACGAGACCGCGTCGAGGCCGGCGATGGCGCACAGCTTGTTCGCGACGTCGCCGATGATCGGGTGATACGAACCGAGGACCGGGCCGAGGTCGCGCACGCGCTGGGCGCCGCGCTCGATGCAGTCACGGTAGAAGTCGGTGCCGAGCAGGTTGACGCCGTACGAACCCGTCACGTCGCAGGCGACGTTGCCGTCGAGGTCGGTGACGTTGGCGCCCTCGCTGCGCTGCAGGACGCAGCCCGGTTCGAGATGCTCGCGCACGCGGCGGCGGAACTGGAACGGCACCCGGTAGTGGCTCGTGAACTCGACGTCGGAGATCGACTCGCCGAGCTCGCGGCTCAGCTGCAGCGTCTTCGGCTTCTTGCCCGTGAGGCGTGCGCTCAGGTGCTCGAACGCGGCACGACGCTGCGCTGCGACCTCGACTGGCGCGTCGTCGGTCCGGAACCACTCGTCGTCGCCGTACTCGTAGAACGGGATCAGCGGCGCGATCCGCCGGGCCATCTTGGGATGGCCGGCGAGCGACGGGTGCTTGGCCCGGGACAGCATCACGCGGCGGTAGACGCGGCCCGGCAGGTTGAGGAACGAGAGCGTGCCGAGCAGCGCCCGCACGGGAGCCGAGCGCTTCTCGGGGCGCCGCGGCGTCGCCGTCTCCGGTGCGGCCCGCAGCGCGTCGGCGTCAGCGGTCGAGGATGCCAGCATGGGTGGATTCGGTGTCGTTGGAGAAGACCAGGACCTCGGGCGGCTCGACGACCGCGTCGTCGCGCGCGTCGCCGAACTCCCGGCGGATCTCGGTCTTGGTTTCCTGCACGTCCTGCTTCGCGGCCTTGGCCCGGCGGCGGAACGTCGCGCTGTCGAGGATCGCGGTGAACGGTTCGTCGATGCGGTTGCGCTCCGTGAACGCGCGGGCCGCGAGACCCATCCGGGTTCGCGTCGGGCGATCGGTCAGCCTGCGCATGGCCTCGATGAGACCCTGGACGTCGCGACCCTTCACCTTGAAGCCGGTCGTGCCGTCGATCATCAGCTCCTGCGGGCCGCCCATGTCGCTCACGACGACGGGCAGACCGGCGGCCTGGGCCTCGAGCGGCGCGTTGCCCCAGGTGTCCGTCGTGCTCGGGAAGATCTTCGCGTCGCAGCTCGCGACCGCGACGCCGAGTTCGTCCCCGCCGAGGAAGCCGGTGAACGTGACGGGCAGGCCGCCGAGCCGCTGCTCGAGCTCGGCGCGGAACGGCCCGTCGCCGATCAGGCAAAGGTGCACGTCGTCACGTTCCTCGGCCAGCCCGCGGAACGCGTCGGCGAGGACCGACAGGTTCTTCTCGACACCGAGGCGGCCGACGTAGGTGAACTTGACCTTGCGTTCGGGCTGCGCGACGCCGTGGCGCGTCCAGTAGTCGGCGACGCGCTTCTTTGGATGAAAGCGGTCGACGTCGACCCAGCGGTCGAGCACGAGCAGCTTCCGCTTCCGCAGCCCGCGATCGTGCAGCAGCTTGGCGATGAACTTCGACGGCACGACGACCTCGTCGACCGAGTGGTAGAACAGCACCATGTACTTCCACGCGATCGCCTCGAGGCTGATGTCGCGGGTGTAGTTCTCGACGTACTCGGGGAAGCAGGTGTGATAGGTCGATGAGGTCTCGATCTGCAGCACCTTGGCCGCGAGCAGGCCGGCGACGCCGATCGTGCCGGGCGTGCTGATCTGCATCTTGGTGAAGCCCGATTCCTGCAGATACTTGAGCAGCTCGAGGAACGGCGGGAACCGCACCGACAGCCCTTCGTACTGCGGAAAGCCACGGCTCACGAGCGCGTCGAAGATCTTCAGGCGACCGCTGTCGACGAGCTCGCGAATCGCCGGGTCCTTCATCTGCTCCTCGCGTTCGGTGCCGTCGAGACAGGTGACGACGGTGAAGTCGAGGTCGCGGCGCCGCGCCTCGTCGATCATGCGCCGGATCGTGCGCGCGACGCCGTTGACCTCGAACAACGTGTCCGTGACGAGCACGGTGCGCGGGCGCTCGGTGATGTCGAACTGCTTGTGCACGTCGCGCAGGATCAGGCGGTCCGCGTTGGTGTGGAAGTAGGACAGCAGGTAGGGCAGCGAGACGAAGATGTTCGACGAGACCAGCGCGACGATCTCCTTCACCGCGGCGACCAGATCGAGCGACGCCGTCGAGCCGATCTGGTTGACGTAGTGCACGAAGATCCGATTGATGAGGCTGCTGACGATCAGGAAGATCTTGTCGTCGGTGCGTTCGCAGGTCGCGAGGCGACGCTGGAACGTCGGATCGAGCAGCATCGCGTGCGCTTCCCGCGACAGGGTGCGCTCGAACGGCGCGCTGCGCTGCCGGCGCTTCTTCTTGAACACGCGGCTGCCGACCTGCTGCAGCAGCGCCTTGCCGCCGATCGCGAGCTTGCGGCGCAGCGACGGGCGGCCGGGGCCGAACGCCAGGCGCAGCAGCGAGCCGAGCGGGCCGCCGATCTCGACGGTCTTGGTGTTCGGATCCTGGTTCTTCGTCTTGCCGTCGTGCAGCAGCTTGATGACCGCGTGCGCGAGCGTGACCGGGCCGCCGTGGTTGCCGCCGGCGCGGGTCTCGCGTCGGCGGATCGAATCCACGACGTCGTTGGGCGTCGGGTCACCGCCGTGATCGACGACGAACTCGGTCCAGGTCAGGCCCGGGTTGATGCCGCAGTGATCGTCCGAGCCGCTCACCCGGCCCTTGAGCCACGGCGTCGGGCCCTTCGGCGCGATGCCGTGCTTGTCGGCGAGCTGTTCGATCTTCGCCTTCGTCAGCGACTCGAGCAGCCGAACGGTCAGCTCGTTGACCGCGCGCGTACGCGTGCCGTTCCGCACCTCGAACGTGTCGAGCAGCAGCAGGCACTGCTCGATGTGATCGGCCGTGAGCGAGCCCTCGCGCCCGTACTCGCGGTTCTGCGTGCTCATGAGCGGGTGCGTCATGAAGTACGCGATCCGGTTCTTGACGGCGGCGCCCGCTTCGGCCGCGATCTGTCGATCGAGGTAGTCGACCATCTCGAAGACGTTGCCGCGCAGGCGGTCGATCTCGAGGAACTGCGCCTCCGTGACGTTCGCGACCGTCAGGTGGATGTTGCAGCCGTCGTCGGGGAACGTCGTGGTCATCTCCGCGCTGATGAACACGTCCTGCTTGCCCGCGTCGAGCAGCTCCTTCACGCCGTCGATCGAGTTGTGATCGGTCAGCGTGACGAGCGCCATGCCGCGTTCCTTCAGCGTCGCGTAGAGCTCGAGCGGCTCCGAGTACGACTCCGGGATCGCGAACGTGTTCGCGGCGTAGTAGTCCGTCAGATTCGACGCGTACGAATGGAGGTGGAAGTCGAGGCGGTGGATCTTGCCGTGAGACGTCATCGGGTTACCACAGAGCAGGGTCGCCCGCGCGGTCGACGCGGGGTCGGGGGTGTCGGTTCGCGTGTCGTGCGCCCGTCGGGCAGTCACATCGCTGCACGGCAACCATCGAACAGCGGCACGTTCAGGCGCGGACAGGCCAGGGCGAAGAACTCGTGAAGCGCGCCGATCGCGCGCGTGACCGCTTCCTTGCCGCGGCGTTCACGGTCACACTCCGCGCATGACGTCTGCACTGGGTGGTTCTGGGCGGGTCGCGGATCAGGAGATGGCCGGCCGTGGCCGGGCCGCGCGGGGCCTGCACTTCCTGCGTTGCTTCCTGCGCAATCCGCGCGAGGTGGGCGCGGTGTGCCCGAGCACGCGCGCGCTCGGCGACGCGATGCTCGACGGACTCGATCTGCAGCCCGGCGACGTCGTCGTCGAGTACGGCGCCGGCACCGGATCGCTGACCGAGTCGATCTGGCGCAGGAGCCATGCGATCGGCGGTCTGCGCTACCTCGGCATCGAACGTGAGGCCAGCTTCTGCGAGGTGCTGCGCGAGCGCATGCCGGACTTCGAGTTCGCGTGCGCGCAGGTCGAGGACGTGCAGCAGCTGCTCGCTGAACGCGGCCTGCCCGCGCCCAAGGCGATCATCTCGGGCCTGCCGCTCATCCTGCTGCCGACGATGAGCGACATCGTGGCAACCGCGAGCGAGGTCATCGCGCCCGGGGGCTCGTTCCGCACGTTCACCTACCTGCAGTCCGCGATCACCCCGAACGCGCGCCGGTTGCGGCGACTGATTCGCGCGCACTTCGACGGCGCCGGCAGCAGCGGGCTCGTCTGGAAGAACTTCCCGCCGGCCTGGGTGCTGCGCGGGGATCGCGCGGCCTGAGCCTGCGGCGCTCCACGCGCGACGGCTGCCGGCGAAAACTGTGCTAGTCTTGCCCCCGGCAGTGCCACGACCAGGCATGGCTCCTCCCATGACGGCGAACCCGAGGATCCCCGAACTCCGCTCCGGCGACGTGCTGACGCGCGACGAGTTCGAGCGACGCTACGAGGCGATGCCGGAGCTCGAGGGGGCGGAGCTCATCGAGGGAGTGGTCTACATGCCATCACCCGTTCGTTACCCCGAGCACAGCCGGCCGCACGGGCACCTCGCGGCGTGACTCGGGTACTTCGTCGCCGGCAATCCCGGCACCGAGTGCGCGATCGGACCGTCGTTCCGCCTGGATCTCGAAACCGAGGTGCAGCCCGACCTCATGCTCCGCCGCACCGGCGCCGGTGCCGGTTCGCACATCGACGCCCACGGCTTCGTCGCCGGCCGGCCCGAACTGCTCGTCGAGGTCGCCGCCAGTTCGGTGAGCCGCGACATGCACCAGCAGAAGCGGGCCTACCTGCGGGCCGGCGTGCGCGAGTATCTCGTGTTGCGCAGTGAGGACGCCGCGGTCGATTGGTTCGTCCTGCGCCGCAGCGCCCACGAACGGCTCGCGCCAGACGCGGCCGGGATGCTGCGCAGCGCGGTCTTCGCCGGGCTCTGGCTCGATGTGCCCGCGCTGCTGGCCGGCGACTGTGCCCGCATGCTGGCCGCGTTGCGCATCGGCATGCGCACCGTCGCCGCCGACGATCGGTAGGTCCGCCGTGGATCCGGCCGGGCGTCGGTTAGGCTTGCTGGAGTGGTTGCTCGCCCCCGCCCGTTCCTCCTCCCCGGTCTGATGGCCGTGACCGCTGCTCTGGCACCGGCGCAGGATCCGGGTTCGCGTGATCTCGCGGCGCTGCTCGCGGAGTCCGCGCACGCCGAGCTCCTCGGTCCGATCCTCGCGGACCCGGCGGCGCATCGCCTGCACGTGCTGCTCGCGGAGCCGGTCGCCGAGCCGGTCACTGGCGCGGGCGGCCGGGTCGAGTTGCGACGATCGCGGCTCGGTGACCCGGGGCAGTACTTCTACCCCGCGAGCTCGATCAAGCTCTGCGGCGCGATCGCGTTGCTGCAAGAGCTCAACCGCATCAACGCCGAGCACGGCACCGCGTTCGGGCTCGACACGCCGCTCACGATCGGGAAGCGCTTCGACGGCGACGAGGAACGCGCCGTGCCGAGCGTCGCGCACATGCTGCGGCAGCTGTTCCTCGTGAGCGACAACGCGGCCTACAACCACTGCATCGAGGTCGTCGGCGCGGACCGGCTCAATCGCTCGATGTGGGCGGCCGGCTGCGAGTCGGCGCGCCTGTGGCACCGGCTGTCCGAGTGGCGCACGCTCGAAGAGAACCGCCAGACGCGCCCGGTCGCGATCGGTCGTGGTCCGCAGCGGTTCGGCTTGCCCGCGCGCGAGACCCCGATCGAGCTCGACAATTCGGCGTGGCACGATCTCGAGGTCGGCGACGGCTACATGTCCGGCGGCAAGAAGGTCGAGGGGCCGATGTCGTTCGCACCGAAGAACGCGATCGACCTGCGCGATCTGCAGGACGTGCTCGTCGCGGTCGTGCGGCCGGACATCGCGACGGGCAAGCGCGGGTTTCCCGAGCTGACGGTCGCGCAGCGCGCGTTCGTCGCGCAGTCCCTCGGCCAGCTGCCGCGCGAATCGCAGGACCCGTCGTTCGAAGGCGTCGCGGACCACCACTGCAAGTTCGTGCTGCGCGGCGCGCGGCGCGTCGTGGCGGCGGAACACCTGCGGGTCTACGACAAGATCGGGCGGGCCTACGGCTTCTCGACCGAGAACGCGTACATCGAGGACACGCGCACGGGCCGCGGCTTCTTCCTCGCGATCGTGCTCTACACCAATCCCGACGGCATCCTCAACGACGACCGTTACGCCTACGAGGAATTGGCCGACCCCGTGCTCGATGCGATCGGCGAGGTCGTGACGCGGGCCGTTCTCCGCTGATCGTCGCGGCGCAGAACGGCTAAGCTCTCGGCCCCCGATGACTGCTACTTCGACCCTGCCCGTCTGGCTGTTGCCCGTGTTGGCCATTGGCGCGATCACCGTGTCGACGGCAGTCGAACCCGGCGCGGCGAGCGCGCTACGCGAAGAACGCGCCGAATCGCCGGATCCGCACGCCCCGTTCGGCGACGCGTTCGGTGAGCTCGCGCGCGACGACTTCTTCACGACGTCCGAACAGTGCGCGGTCTGCCACACGCCCGCCCCCGGCGCGACGGCGATGACCGGCCGCCTCGGCGGTGACATCTCGCCGTATGGCACGTGGCAGGGCACGATGATGGCGAACTCGTTCCGCGACCCCTACTTCCGCGCCCAGATCATGAAGGAGACCGCGGCCGCGGGGGAGCAGATCCAGGAGCTGTGCCTGCGCTGCCACACGCCGATGGAGCACCACGACCGGGTGCGACGCGGCAAGCCCGCGCCGCGGTTGAAGGACGTCGTCGGCAGCATCTTCGCGGACGACAGCGTGTCCTGCACGGTGTGTCACATGATCTCGCCGGCGGGACTCGGCGAGCCGTCGACGTGGTCGGGCCAGCCTGAGTTCAACCACCGGCGCGCGATCTTCGGCCCGTTCGAGGAGCCCGCGGTGCGGCCGATGCAGAACCTCGTGAACTACACGCCGGAGCACGCGCCGCACGTCAGCAGCTCGGCGCTGTGCGCGACGTGTCACACGCTGTTCACCGAGCACACCGGCACGGCGTTCCCGGAGCAGACGCCCTACCTCGAGTGGCGCAACAGCGTGTTCAACAACGAGGGCGACGGTGACAACGCGGAAGGTCGCACGTGCCAGCAGTGCCACATGCCCGACCTCGGCAGCGCCCGGATCGCGCGCAGCCCGATGGGCGCGGACTTCAACATCGCGGTGCGCGACGGCTACCGCGGTCACGGCTTCGTCGGGGGGAACGCGTTCATGCTCGACATCCTCGCGGAGAACGCGGAGGAGCTCGACGTCACTGCGGACCCGGACAAGCTGGCGCTGATGGCCGCGGCGACGCGCAAGCAGCTCGCCGAACGCACCGCGAAACTGTCGATCTCGGAGATCCGCCGCGAGGACGGGCGCGCGCGCTTCGCGATCACGGTCGAGAACCTCACGGGCCACAAGTTCCCGACGGGCTATCCGGCGCGCCGCGCGTGGCTGCACGTGCAGGTGGTGAACGGACGGCGCCTGCTGTTCGAGACGGGCGCGGTCGACGAGGACAGCGGCCGGCTCGAGGAGATCGTCGACGAGCTCAATATCCCGCATGTGCAGACCGTGCGCACGGAGGATGACGTCGTCGTCTACGAGATGGTCGCCGGCGACGAGCATGACGTGCCGACGACGTACCTGTCGAAGATGAAGCGCAAGCTCAAGGACAACCGGCTGCTGCCGAGGGGCTGGCGCGCGGACGGACCGCACGTCGGCGAGACGCAGCCGGTCGGCATCGACGGGGACGCGGACTTCGTCGGCGGCAGCGACACGGTGCAGTTCGACCTGCCGCTGCCCGAGGGGCGCCGCAGCCGGTTGCGCGTGATCGCGCAGCTCTACTACCAGCCCGTGCCGCCGGTCTGGGTCGACGCGCTGCGCGAGGTCGAGGCCGAAGAGGCGAAGCGCTTCGTGCGCTACTACGACGGCATGTTCAAGGAGCCCGACAAGGTCGCGGCAGCCGTGCGCGTCGAGGCGCGCTGAACGTCAGGCGGGGGGCGGCGGGGGCACGGCCGCCGGCGAGCCCTGCGCGGGCGGGGTCGGCCGCGGCGCCGCCGCAACCGCGTCGCTCTCGAGTTGGGCGACCCGGGCTTCGAGTCGCGCGACGAGTCGGTCGTCCGCGCGCGCGACGGCGCCGCGAAACGTCACGGCGAGCAGCGCGGCCAGCAACGCGAGGATCGCGATGAACCCGATGAACACGCTGATGTTCACGTGGACGCGATTGCTCATGAGGCCGAACGCGTTCATTGCGTCGAACCCGAAATAGGTCAACAGGCCGGCGGCGACGGCAGCGGAGAGGACGCAGACGAAGGTCTTCATTGGTGACTGGGGGTGGATGCGGCGAAGGGCGCAGAGTATTCGAAGTGGCATGCAGCGTCCCGCCGCCGACGAGTTCGACCCGATGTTCACCGGCTACGTCGGCAAGGTCCCGGACGGCGACGTGCTCGCCCGGCTGCGGGCGCAGGCCGAACGATCCGAGGCGCTGTTCGAGGGCGTCACCGAGGAGCAGGGCGACCACGCCTACGCGGACGACAAGTGGTCGGTGAAGCGGCTGCTGCAGCACCTCAGCGACAGCGAGCGGATGTTCTGCTATCGCGCGATGTGCATCGCGCGCGGCGACACGGCTCCGCTGCCGGGCTTCGACGAGAACGCCTACGCCGCGCAGGACGGCAGCGACACGCGGCCGCTCGCCGACGTGCTGCAGGAGTTCCTCGCGGTGCGGCGCGCGACGATTGCGCTGTTCGAGGGCTTCGACGCCGCGGCGTGGGAGCGCCGCGGCACGGCCAATGGGTCACCGGTCAGCGTGCGCGCGTTGCCGTGGATGATCGCCGGGCACGAACTGCATCACCTCGAGGTGCTGCGCGAGCGCTACGGGGTCGGGTGAGCGCTGGCGGTACCGCCAGCGCGGTCAGTCGATGGCGACGAGGTTGCTCGCGAAGAGCGCGTCCTTGTCGTTCACGCCGCGCCAGCCTTCCGCGACGACGCAGTGGCCGACGGGCGCGCGCAGTGACGATCCCGGACCCGCGCACAGGAGCACGTCGGGCTGGAACTCGCGCATCGCGGTCCGCACGCACGCGGTGAAGTCGAACGTGTCGACGACCTGCTCGTGCGTCGTGTAGTAGAGCAGCTCGCGCGGGTCGGCCGACCACGGCGAGTGCACGTTGCCGAAGCCGTCGATGAGGTGACAGCGCGGCTGCTGGATCGGCAGGTCCGCGAGGCGCTCGGCCGCGGCGTCCGATGTCGGCTGACAGAGCTGCGTATGGAACGGGCCGTGACCCGCGAGGCGGAACGGGAACTCGCGCGCGCCGACCTTGTGCTTCGGCAGACGGTCGAGCAACTCCGTGATCGCGCGGTCCGTGCCCGCGAGCACGATGTGACCGCCGAGGTGGATGCTGTAGTCGCAGGCCCATTCCGGTCCCCGGTCGTCGAGTTCGACGAGCAGTTCGCGGATCGTGGAACGCGCCTTCAGGTCGGGACGCCACTGCTCGTCGACGGCCGTCGTCAGCAGCTGCCCGCCCGCGACCTCCTTCTGCAGCGCGGCCATCGTGCTCACGAGTCGCCAGCCCGCGGTCGGGTCGAGCGCGCCGCTCGCCGGCAGCGCGGTGTACCAGCCGAGCGAGTTGCCGGAGACCGCCAGGATGTCGTAGCGCTCGCGCAGCTGCTCGACGTGCGCCATCGTCGAGAAGTAGATGAGCTCGGCCGCGTTCTCGCCGTCGAGGTGCAGGCCGGGGCGGAACTTCTCGGCTGCGTCGATCTCGCTCAGCGGTGGTCGGCCCGTTGCGCGTCGCGCTTCGTCGCTCGCGGTCAGCGCGTCCTGCACCGGACCGGGTGCAACGGTGCGACCGAGGAAGCCGAGCTCTTCGCGCGTGTAGGCCCCGCGACCGGGGCACAACAGAACGGCGGTGGGGCGGCTCATCGACCGACCTCCACTTCGACGATCTCGCGCGCGGCGCGCTCGATGTCGGGTTCTTGCACGAGCACGAGATTGGCGGCCGCGGCGAGCGGCACGTAGCTGTCCGCCGCGGCGACTCGGCGCAGGACAGCGCCGCGCAGCTCGGGATCCTGGCAGAGCTCGGTGAGGATCATCGGGCTCGGGCCGGCGTGCGTGCTGCGGCACTCGTCGACGACGAGGCACCGCTTCGTCGCACGCACGTGCTCCTTGATCTGCTCGATCGGCAGCGGCAGCAGCCAGCGCAGATCGAACACGCGCGCCTTGATGCCCTCCTGCCGCAGTCGCCGCTGCACGCGCAGGCTCATCCACAGACCGTTGCCGTAGGTCACGATCGTCAGCGCGTCGTCGTCGCCCTCGTCGTAGACGCGACCTTCGCCGACGTCCATGACCTCGTGGGGTGCCGGGTAGTCGAACTGCCACTCCCCGTCGCCCGGCTCGTGCAGGTCCTTCTGCATGTAGAGCGCGATCGGTTCGAGGCAGACGTTGACCATGCCGTGCTCGTGCGCCGCCGCCGTCATCGCGCGCAGCATCAGCACCGCGTCGTCGGCGCGCGCCGGCACACCGAGGATGATGCCGGGGATCTCGAGCAGCGCGCCGACCGAGTTGTCGTTGTGGAAATGGCCGCCGAAGCCCTTCTGGTAGGCGAGCCCGGCGATGCGCACGACCATCGGGTTGGCGTAGCTCGGAAACTGCGCGTCCTTGATGTCCCGATGCGACGCGCCCGTGCTGAAGAACTGCAGCGACGCGGCCTCGCCGCGGATCTGGTCGATCGCGTTGTGTAGGTAGGCGAGATACTGGATCTCAGGGATCGGCAGGCACCCGGCCTGCGCCATGCCCTGCGCGAGGCCGAGGATCGTCGTCTCGTCGAGGATCGTGTTGAACACGCGTCCGCCGCGGAAGCGCTCGTGCAGGCCCTTGGTCGCGTTGTAGACGCCGCCCTTCTTCGCGACGTCCTCGCCGAAGACGAACGCCTCGGGGTAGGCCGCGAGGATGTCGGTCAGCGCCTGCGGGATGCGGTAGGCGAGGTGGCGCTTGCGCTTGTCGTCCTCGGGCAGCTTGCCGCCGAAGACCTCGAGCCGCCGTTCGTTGCTGGCGACCTGCACCTCGCACTGACCGGCGGTCGGCCGGATCAGCGGCGCGGTGATCTGCGCGACGGTCGTGAGCTTCTTGCGCGTCGCCGCCTCGTCGGCGGCGCGGCGCAGGCGAGCGTCGGTATCGCGATAGAGCGCGAGGATGCCGTCCTTGCTGATCGCACCCGTCGTCAGCAGCAGATCGGTGAACGCGAGCAACGGGTCGCGTCGTTCGTTCTCCTCGATCTGCTCGAGCGGCATGTGGTTGGCCTCGACGTCCGAGCCCGCGTGCCCCATGAGGCGAACGGTCCGCACGTGCAGGAACGCCGGTCGGCGCTGCTGTCGCACGAACTCGATCGCGCGCTGCGCGGTCGACCAGACGCCGGGGAAGTCTTGGCTGTCGCACGCGAAGTACTTGATCCCCGGCCGGTGCCGCATCATGCGCTCGACGTAGTCCGCCGGCGTCTTGACCGAAATGCCGATGCCGTTGTCCTCGCAGACGAACAGCACCGGGCACGGTTGCGCGTGCAGCACCGCAGCACCCGCGCTGTGCAGGCCGGCCTGCGCCGTCGCATGGTTGAGCGACGCGTCGCCGAAGCTGCAGTAGACGATGCTGTCGAGCGGCACGCCCGAGCCCGGCTCGATGCCCTGGCGCCGCAGTCGTGACATCGCCATCGCGAAGCCGAGCGCCTTCGGCAGGTGGCTCGCGATCGTGCTCGTCTGCGGCGGCACGTGCATCGTCGGCGAGCCGAGCACCTTGTGTCGCCCGCCGCTGATCGGATCCTCGGCCGACGCGCAGAACGACAGCATCGCGTCGAAGAACGGCGTCTCGCCGCGCCCCTGCCGCAGTCGCGCCGCCATGAACGCGCCGCTGCGGTAGTGCAAGAACGCGGTGTCCGTGGGCCGCAGCAGCGCGCCGAAGATCGCGTTCGCCTCGTGCCCGCTGCTGCCGATCGTGTAGTAGCTCAGGCCCCGGTCCTTGAGCTCGCGCGACAGCAGGTCCTGCAGGCGCGACTGGATCGCCGACTCGAAGATCGCGACGGCCTGCCGTCGCGTCATCGACGCGTGCGGCGCGATCGGCCCGTCGAGCGCCCCGGCGCGCGCCCGATCCGCCCCCGGATGGTTCTGCAACAGCTCGAGCAGACGCTCGGCAACGGGTCCTTCGCGGCGAATCGACATCGAAAACGGGCCGCGGATCCTAACAAGGCACCCGTACGGTACCTGGTTCAAACTGCCGGGTGCCGGCAGGATGTACCCGGTACCGTACGCCAGTTCAGCGGCGCGGGCGCGCTCGCTCGAGTGCCTTGGCGAACGCCGTGCGGTCGCGTTTCGTCCAGCCCGAAGGCAGCGGTGGCACCGCGGTCACGTTGCCATCGAGCGCTTCGCGCAGGCTGCGCACGACGCCCAACAAGCGGCGCTCGGCATGTTCGCCGAGGCTCGGATCCGCGTCCGCGATCGCCGGCGGCAACGCCCCGCGCAGGATGTCGACGACCTGCGCGCGCAGCTTGCGGTCGCCGTCGCGGCCGAGCGTGCCGAGGGCCTTCAGGCCGACGTGGGTGAGGCCGTTGCGCGGGTCCGCGGCCTCGGCGATCGACTGCAGCGGCGGCAGGCCGCGCGGATCGCCGGCGGCGCCGAGGCAGCGCGCGATGTGGATGCGGAGCACGTTGGGGTTGCCGCTCCTGACCTTCGTCCCGGCACCCTCGAACATCATCACGAGCAATGGAACGAGTTCGGGATCCGCGTGCTTGCTGAGCGTCTGCAGCACCTGGAAGCGGAAGTTGTCGTTCTCGATCGCGAGCAGATCCGCGGCGTGATCGCGCACGAGCTCGGGTTCGTCGCGCGCGACGATCGCGAGCGCGCGCAGGCGAACGACGAGGTGTTCGTCGGTATCGAGCAGCAGCTCGCGGATGCGTTCCTGCAGGGGGCGCAGTTTGCGAGCCTCGCGTTCGAAGGCCTCCTCGAGCCCGATCGCGCGCTCGCGCACGTCCGGGTCGGCGAGCCGGTCGGCGATCGGGACGGGTTTGCCGCGCCACTCACGTTCGAGCTCGCGCGCCCACAGATGGACGAACGCATCGTCCTTCCCGTTGGCGACCGGCGCGATGCTCGTCAGCGCGGCCTTCGTCTTGCCGGCTTCGAACAACGCGGTGGCCCGCGCGACCGTCGCCGCGGCTCGTTCGCTCCGGCGGCCGGCCTTCTTCACCGCGCCAGCGTGCCGGTCGATGTCCGCGACGAAGCCCGCGAGATCGCGCGGCAGGTCCGCGAGCACGCGATCGTCGCGCGGATCGAACAGCTCGCAGTGCGGCCACGACGTGATGCCGAAGCGATCGTGCGTCCGCGCCGCCTCGCGGTCCTTCGCGTCGTTCTTGAAGTTGCGCGTGACGAACAGCCACGTGACCTTGTCGTAGTGCGCGGCGAGTTTCTCGTTGGACAGCACCTGCTGCTCCAGGGGGAGGCAGTGCGGTCAATAGGTCTTGGTGAAGTAGACCATGACCGGCCGACCGCGCAGCAGCGCGTCGCGGCGCGCTTCGCGGTAGGTCAGGAGCCACGGTGGGCCGGGCGGCGGGGTCTCGCCGCGCGGCATCGTCGCCGCGGCCGCGGCAGCGGCGGGAGCGGTCATCGTTGTGGTAGCTGGCTCCGCGTCGAGCCCGGAAACGGCGCCGGCGATCGAGAGAACGAGGGTCGTCAACATCATGGTCTCCACGAACCCGGATCGTAGCTTGCGGCGCGGCCGCCGAAGGGTTCGCATCCCGCCGTGACGTCGTTGCTACGAGAGCTCGAGGACTTCGCCGAGTTCGGCGCGGCGACGCACCGTGACGCGCTCGCGGTCGACGGCCGGCGCGTGCCGATGCTGACCAACGAGTTCTGGACGTCGGCGCAACGCGAAGGGCACAGCCTGCACGAGGTCAGCTACCGGGCGTGCTTCAAGCCGTCGCTGCCCGCCTTCTTCATCGAACGGCTGTCGAAGCCCGGCGATCTCGTCTTCGATCCGTTCATGGGGCGCGGCACGACCCCGCTCGAAGCCGTGCTGCGCGAACGCGTGCCGGGCGGCAACGACGTCAACCCGCTGTCGACGATGCTCGTGCGGCCGCGGCTCGACCCGCCGCCGCTCTCGCGGGTGCTCGAACGGATCGACGCGTTGGATCTCGCCGAGTCCGCGGCGGGCGTGGCGGACGAAGCGGACGACGACCTGCTCGTGTTCTTCCATCCCGAGACGCTGGGCGCGATCCGGGCCCTGCGCGAGTACCTGCTGCAGCGCGACGCGGCGGGTGAGCTCGACGCGGTCGACGACTGGCTGCGCATGGTCGCGATCAACCGGCTCACGGGACACTCGGCCGGGTTCTTCTCGGTCTACACAATGCCGCCCAACCAGGCGGTCACCGTCGCGGCCCAGCGCAAGATCAACGAGAAGCGCGCGCAAGAGCCGCCCGTCCGCGACGTCAAGGCGATCCTGCGCAAGAAGTCGGCGGCACTGTTCAAGAACGTCGACCCGCTCTGGCGCGCCGCGAGCAGCGCGCTCGCGCAACGGGCCGTGCTCACGACCGGCGCGGCGGCCGAGCTTGCCGGGGTTCTCGACGCGAGCGTGCAGCTCGTCGTCACGTCGCCGCCGTTCCTCGACGTCGTGCAGTACGCGAATGACAACTGGCTGCGCTGCTGGTTCGCCGGGATCGATGCGGCGACCGTGCCGATCACGATGGCGCGCACGGTCGATGCCTGGCAGGCCGCGATGACCGAGGTGTTCGTCGAGCTGCACCGCGTCGTGCGCCCCGGTGGGCACATCGCGTTCGAGGTCGGAGAGGTGCGCGGCGGCAAGGTGCGACTCGAGGAGGCCGTCGTGCCGGCCGCCGTGAGCGCCGGTCTCGAGCCCGAGCTCGTGATGGTCAATGCGCAGGAGTTCACCAAGACCGCCAACTGCTGGGGCGTCGACAACAACCGTCGCGGCACCAACACCAACCGCATCGTGCTGTTGCGGCGGCCATGAGCGGCAACGGCGACGTGCGGTCGATCGAGGAGGCGATCGATGCCCTGCTCGAAGGGACCGAAGGCGAGGACGAGGTCGAGGTCCAGGACGTGCTCGACACGTTCTCGCACCGCCTGCTCGGCCCCGCGATCGCGCTGCTCGGGTTCATCATCGTGAGCCCACTCGGCGCGATTCCGCTACTGCCGACGATCGTCGGCATCCTGCTCGTCCTGATCGCCGGTCAGCGCGCGGTCGGCCTGAAGAACCCGTGGCTGCCGCGCCGGATCCGCGAGCGCAGCATCGACCGGCAGAAGCTCGAGAGCGGGTTCGAGAAGGTGCGGCCGTGGGCGAAACGCATCGATCGCTGGGTGCACCCGCGCCTGACGTTCCTCACGAAGAGCGTGGCCCAGCCGATCAACGCGCTCGCGGTCGTCGTCATGGGCTGCCTGATGCCACCGCTCGAGATCGTGCCGTTCGGTGCTGCGGTGCCGGCGGCGAGCGCGATGCTGCTGGGCCTCGCGGTGATGGCGTACGACGGCGTGCTGGCGCTCGTCGGCTGGGCGATCGCCGGCGCGGCGGTCTGGCTCGTCTACGACTTCCTGCTCTGATCCGGCGAACTCGGGTCAGCTCTCACGCAGCGCGCGCTTGCTGATCTTGCCCGAACCCGTGCGCGGCAGGGTGGCCAGGAATTCGATCGCCTTCGGCACCTTGTAGGCCGCGAGACGGTCGCGGCAGAACGCGATCAGGGCGTCGCCGTCGAGAGCCGCCGCATCGGCGCGCAACACGACGGCCGCGGTCACGCGTTCGCCCCAGACATCGTCGGGCCGGCCGAACACCGCGCACTCGAGCACGGCCGGATGCTCGTGCAGCGTGTTCTCGACCTCGATCGAGTAGACCAGCTCACCGCCGGTGTTCACGACGTCCTTCTTGCGATCGACGATGTTGACGAAGCCGTGCTCGTCGATCGTCGCGAGGTCGCCGGTGTAGAGGAAGCCGTCGGCGTCGAACGCGGCTGCCGTGGCTTCGTCGTTCTGCCAATAACCCGGGGTCACGGTCGCGCCGCGCACGCGGATCTCGCCGACCTCCACGTCATCGCGCGCGACCTCGCTGCCGTCCTCGCGCGTGACGCGCAGCGCGACGCCGCGGAACGGGCGCCCCGTGCGGCATACCAGTCGCAGCCGATCGGCGGCCGGCAGCGATCGCAGCGCTTTCGGCAGCAGGCTCAGCGTCAGGTATGGACTCGTCTCCGTCATGCCGTAGGTCTGCACGTACTCGAACGCGCGGCCCTCGTCGCCGAACGTCGCAAGGATGCGCTGCACGGTCTCGGGCGCGATCGCCGCCCCGCCGCTGAGCATCCGGCGCAGCGCGTAGGTGCGCGTCTGCGCGCCGGGTTCGGCCACCATCAGGTTGAGCATCGTCGGCACGAGGTTGGTGATCGTGATGCGTTCTTCGGCGAGCAGGTCGAGCGCGCGTCGCGGTTCGAACCGTGGTTCGAACACGTGCGTGCCGGCCACCGCGGTGATCGCAAAGACGGCCCACGCGTCGGCGAGGTGGAACATCGGCGCTATGTGCGCCCAGCGATCCGCTCCGTTCAGGCCGAGCTCGACGATCGCGGACTCGGCGTGCGTGCACACGTTGCGGTGCGTCAGCACGACCCCTTTCGGCGCGCCCGTCGTGCCGCTCGTGTAGTAGAGCTGGGCGGGATCGTCCGGTCCGGCGAGCGTCGGCGCGACGTCGGAACTCGCGCCCGTCGAAGCCGCATCGATGCGCAGTCGGGGAATGCCGAGCTCACCCGCGATCACCGCGTGCGCGTCGTCGTGCAGCAGAACGGTCGCGCCGCTGTGCGCGAGCACGCGCCGGTGATCGGCCGCGGTCAGCCGCGTGTTGAGCGGCACGAGGATCGCGCCGGCGGCTGCGGCCGCGAAGTAGGCGAGCCAGTATTCGATCGAGTTGTGCATCAGCACCGCGACGCGATCGCCGGGCGCCGCACCGGCGTCTCGCAGTCGCTGCGCCAGCGCGAGCGCAGCGGCCCGCGCTGCGACGTAGTCGAGTTCGCGTCCCGCTCCGGGCCCCGGCTCGATCAACGCGCCGCGCGGGTCCTCGGCAGCGCGGTCGAGCAGGTGCCAGACGTTCATCGCCGTGTTAGAACCGAAGCGATGACCGGCTCAAAGAACGGGGCAGCAAAGACGCCGTGACGGAGTCCCTGAGGGTTCTGCACCTCGACGACGACCTCGTCGCGGTGAGCAAGCCGGGCGGCCTCCTCGTGCACCGCGACGAGCATCACCCCGACGCGCCGGCCGCGCTGCAGATCGTGCGCGATCAGCTCGGGCGCAAGCTGTGGCCGTTCCATCGGCTCGATCGGCCGTCGTCGGGGATCCTGATCTTCGGTCTGTCGTCGGCCGCCGCAGCCGGGTTGCAGGCGTCGCTGTCGGACGCAGCCGCGGTGAAGGAATACCTCGCGCTCATGCGCTGGCCCGGCAGCCGCGGCACGCTCGGGCAGCTCGGTGACGAATGGACGTGTGAGCAGACGCTGCACACCGACGACGACCGCCCGCAGGCGGCGCGCACCGACTTCGCGATGCTCGAAACGTTCCGCGGCTGTGCGCTCGTGCGCTGCCGGATCCACACGGGCCGCTATCACCAGATCCGGCGCCACGCCAATCACTGCGGGCGCCATATCCTCGGGGACACGACGCACGGGAAGGGCCGGATGAACGCGCTGTTTCGCGAGAAATACGGGCTGCCTCGGCTGTTTCTCCACCTCGAGCGCGTGAGCATGCGCCATCCGACGACGGGCGAGCCGCTCGAGCTCGTCGACCCGTTGCCGGACGAGCTCGAGGCCGTGTTGCAGCGCCTGCGTGCCGAATCCGCGGGCGAGTCCGCCTGTCAGGAAACCTCTTGACTGTCAAGGGAAGGCGACCAAGATGCGGTCACATACCCGTTGAAAATCCGGTGGCATCGGACTCGCCAGCGGCCTGCCCAGGCCCAATGACGCCACGCAAGTGGTTACCGCATCAGTGACTAACGCGATCGAGCCGGACGCGCAGGCGCAGGCCCCCTGGCCGCCCACGTGCCGAGCACCGGGAACCGGCCACTTTCGCTTCGGGATCACGGAATGAATCAGAACAAAAAGATCGCCCTCGCTGGCGGCGGCTACTGCCTCTACGCGCCGCGCTACCCGCGCTTCTTCGAGTCGCCGGGTTTCGCGGACGAAGCGTGCATCGCCAACGCGATGCTGCCGTCGGTGTTCTTCCTCGCGGTGATCGAGGACGGCATCCCGCTGACCCTGAACTGCACCAAGATCGAGGAGAAGGACGGCAAGGCGATCCTGACCTATGAAGAGGCCGGCGGACTGAAGGTCACCGAGCACCGCTTCGTCACGCAGGACGATCGCTTCGTGTCCGAGCTGCTGCTGCACAACTCGACGAAGAAGGAGCGCGAGCTCTCCTGCGTGCTGTGGACGACGACCGACCCCGAGGGCGAACCGGTCTCGCTCGAGGGCGATAGCTTCCGCATCAAGCGCGCGTTCCCCGGCGTCGGCTCCGACGTGCCGTGCGAAATCATCTTCAGCAACCCCGGGCCGAAGGGCGCGCGTTGCCTGCAGGGCTTCTTCTGCGAGGGCGGCAGCGATCGCCCCGACTTCGAGGAGACGCCGTGGTACGACATGCACGCTCTGCCGACGCCGCGCGCGAAGCGGCCGATGGAGAAGCCGAGCCCGATCATCGCGGAGTCGCGCGTCTACTGCGGGCTGTTCCGCACGATCACGTTCAAGGGCAACGGCAAGAGCGAGCAGCGCTTCGAGGCCAACGTCGCGTTCAAGGCCAAGAAGATCAACTACCGGCCGCGTCGCCCGGACAGCAAGGACGAGAACGGCTACCACGCGTTCTGGAGCACGGTCCCGACGTTCAAGTGCGAGGACAAGGCGCTCGAGCGCGTCGTGAAGAGCCGCTTCGAGCTGCTCTACCTGCTGCGGCAGCCGCATGGCGCCGGCAAGTTCAGCTCGCCCGCGATCTGCGAGGGCAACGGCCCGCAGCACTTCCCGACGTCGTTCTCGGCGCCCGCCGCGATCCGTGAAGCGCGCTGGCTGCAGGACCCGACGCTCGCGCGCGGCAACCTCAAGCTGTTCTTCGAGAACATCATGCACAGCGGCCAGGTGCCCGGTCGCGTGCAGCTCGGCGGGCTCGACTCGGCCGACTTCTTCCACGCCGACTGGGGCGGTGGCTTCGAGGCGCTCGATGCGATCCACCCCGACAAGGCGACGAAGAAGGCCGTGCTCGCGGCGATGCAGCGCTACGTCAAGTGGATCGGCAACAACCGCGATCCGGAAGGCAGCGGCCTGACCGACATCGTCAACCACTTCGAGGCGCGGCAGGAGTTCTCGCGGCGCTACGCGATCGTCGACAGCAAGCACGATCGCGCGGTCGAGTTCGAGGAGCAGTTCCGGCTCAAGGGCATCGACGCGTCGGTGTTCCGCTACCGCCTCGTGAAGTGGCTGCACGCGGTCGCCGAGGAGATCCAGGAGAAGGCGATGGCCAACCGCTTCCACGCGGAGGTCGAGGTCATCCTGGACACGATCCGTCGCAAGATGTGGGACGAGAAGTCCGGCATGTTCATGGATCTCGATCCGAA
Source organism: Planctomycetota bacterium (assembly GCA_965228735.1). Classification (GTDB taxonomy): domain Bacteria; phylum Planctomycetota; class UBA1135; order UBA1135; family UBA2386; genus JAGQRA01. The sequence continues at coordinate 4,369,109 of OZ245838.1, read as the reverse complement.
GAACCGCCGCAAGACCAACGTCAAGGCGGCGGTCGGCTTCTACCCGCTCGCGACGGACATCCCGAACAGCAAGCAGGTCGACAAGATGATCGAGCAGCTCGCGAGTCGGCAGGAGTTCTGGGCGAAGTACCCGGTGCCGAGCATCGCGATGAGCGATTCGACGTTCGAGCCCGCGGGGCGTTGGAAGGACACGCGCAAGGAAGCGCCGTGGAACGGTCGCACCTGGCCGGGCGTCAACTGCCACATCCTCGAGGGTCTGACCTACTGGGCCGAGCGCGGCAACAAGCGCGCGGTGCGGCTCGCCAATCAGCTGCTGCAGCGCACGGTCACGATGATGAGCGGCGAGCTCGAGAACACCGAGTTCCCCAACTCGCTCGAGCACTTCAACCCGGAGACCGGGCTCGGTTCGCGTTACCGCGGCATCGACCTGTCGCTCAACGCGTTCATGCTCGACAACATCTTCCGCATCGCGTGCGGCTTCGCCGTCCGCTACGGCGAGGTGCAGGACGACCAGATCGGCGACTCGATCGACTTCAAGCTGCAGGGCATGCCGCTCGGCAACAAGATCTACGACGTCGAGCGCAAGAGCGGCAAGCTCAAGGTCTCGCCGCAGTAGTCCGGTCGGGCCGCGCGCGCCATGGTCGAGTTCTCGGACGTTCAGGCCGCAGCAGCGCGCATCCGGGGTCGCGTGCACCGCACCCCGGTCGTGACATCCGCGACGCTCGACCGCGAGCTCTCGGCAGAGGTCTTCTGCAAGTGCGAGAACCTGCAGAAGGTCGGCGCGTTCAAGGCGCGCGGCGCGTGCAACGCGGTCGCGGCGCTGAGTGACGCCGAGGCCGAGCGCGGTGTCACGGCGCACAGCAGCGGCAATCACGCGGCGGCGCTCGCCTACGCGGCGAGGAGCCGCGGCATCCCGGCGATCGTCGTGATGCCCGAGAACGCGCCGCGGGTGAAGGTCGATGCCGTCCGCGGCTACGGCGCGGAGATCGTGTTCTGTGAGCGGAGCGAGCGCGAGGCGACGTGTCAGCGCGTGCAGGACGAGCGCGGCGCGACGATGATCCACCCGTTCGAGAACCCGCACGTGATCGCGGGCCAGGGGACGGCGGCGCTCGAACTGCTCGAGGACGTGCCCGATCTCGATGTCGTCATGGTGCCGGTCGGCGGCGGCGGCCTGTGTGCCGGCACCGCCGTGACCGTCGCGGCGATGCGGCCCGACGCTGCCGTGATCGCGGCCGAGCCGCTCGCCGTCGATGACGCCGCGCGTTCGATGGCGACCGGCGTGCGGCAGCCCGGCGTGCCCGATCCGACGACGTGGGCCGACGGCCTGCTCACCGGCCTCGGCGCGATCAACTTCGAGCTCATGCAGCAGCACGGCGTGCGCGTGCAGACGGTCGAGGAGGCCGACATCGCGCAGGCCGCGCGCTTCTTCCTCGAACGGATGAAGCTCGTCGTCGAACCGAGTGGCGCGACGGTGCTCGCCGCACTTCGTCGCCTCGCGCCGGAGCTCGCGGGCAAGCGCGTCGGCGTCGTGATCAGCGGCGGCAACACGGACTTTCGATGGTTGGAGAACGCATGACGAACTCGAACAGGTGGATCAAGGCAGTCGCGCTGGCAGCGCTTCCGGTCGTCGTCGGCGTGAGCGCCTGCGCGGGGCTCGGCGGGGCGACGACGTTCGACGAAGCGTCGGGCTGGGACTACAGCGACGACGACGCGTGGGAGTGGTGCAAGGAGGCCGGCACCGGCACCCCGCTGCTCGTTCTCGAGAAGCGCGCCGACTACCAGCCGCCGCATCGCTCGCCACACTCCCTCGCGCTGGCGCAGGGCATCGAGCTGCAGGACTTCGACCTCGAGGTCGAGGCGAAGTCGACCAAGGAGTACTACGGCCACCTCGACCTTTGCCTGATCTTCGGCTACCGCGACCCGGCGCACTACCTCTACGCCCACCTCGCGGCCAAGGCGGACCCCAACGCACACCACGTGATGCTCGTCGACGGCGCGCCGCGGCGCCCGGTGACGACCGAGCGCACCGAGGGCGTCGATTGGGGCGACACCTGGCACAGTCTCAAGCTCACGCGCCGCGGTGAACACGTCGAAGTCTTCTTCGACGGCGAACGCGTCATCACCGCCAAGGCCCCGCTCGGCAAGGGCCGCATCGGCGTCGGCTCCTTCGACGACACCGGCGAGTTCCGCAACCTCCGAGTCACCCCGAAGTAACCACGCCGTACGGAACCTGGTTCACGCCGGCACGCCGGCGTGAACCGTGTACCGTACGCAAGGCGCCGTAGCGTCACTCGATCAGCGCGATCTCGGTGAACCCTGCCTGACCCGCGCGTTTGCCTGGCACGCGGTCGAGAATGCGGATCTCGATCTGACGCACGCGGCGCTTCTTCTCGAACGGGATCGACGTGACCGCGAGCTGGTCCGGATCCATCTCGACGCGGATCGGCGTGCCGCGGTTGATCGCGACCTCGATCGCCGTGATCCGGTCGTAGATGCCGATATCCGTCGCGCACGAGCCGGCCTGGCTCAGCAGCAGCTGACTCGCGCGAACCGAGCCGCCGAGGCGAACGGAGATGCGCGGGGCCTTGTCGTCCTTGCTGCACACCCAGTGCGAGTTCTCCTTGCCGTCACACGCGTGCTTCGCGGTCTTGCCCGTGCTGCTGGCCTCCGCGACCGGCTCGGCGAGGGCGACGAGGTTGCTCTTCGCGGCGCGCGCGGCCTGCGCCATCCACGGCGCGAACACGTCGCGGATCACGACCTTCATCGGCGGTGATCGCACCTCCTCGGTCTCGACCTCGACGTCGTCCTCGCCGGGCATCGCGTCGGGCGCGAGCAGCTCGACGCGGGCGTGGATCTCATGTTCCCCGCGCGCCAGCGCTGGCACGCGGTAGAGATACGCGTCGCTCTGCCACGCCTTCGTCGGATCGCCCGCGACCTGGCCGAGGACGTCGTCACCTTCGTAGTACTCGACCTTGACGACGCGCAGCCCGAACTTCTCGTGCCGCTTCTGCAGCTCCTTGCCGAAGCCCGGCACCCAGACCGCGAGCGGTTGCTGGCCCGCGCCCCCGACCGTGACATCATCCTTTTCCGAGCCACCCTCGAAGATGTGGCTCACGACGTCCGTCGCCTGACCCTCCCCGGTCGTCGCGGCCTCCTGCGCCGTCGCCCGCCGCAAGAACAACAGGGCGAACGCGGCCCGCACCGCCTTCTTCTGCGCGCCGCCACCCCAGTGCCCCTGGTCCTTGTTCTGCTTCTTCAGCAGCTCGCGCGCGCCTTCGATGTACCACCAGTGACTGCCGAACTGCTCGCGCCGCGTGAGCGAACCCGTGCGCTCCATGCCGTAGAGGTAGTAGTAGTGCCAGTCGCCCTTGTTGGGGTTCTTCTCGACCGAGAAGTGGTGCCCCAGCCACTCGATGCCGGCGTCGATCGCCCGATCGGCCTCGCGTCGCAGCTTGCCCGCGCGACTGCCGAGCCCGATCTTGCAGATCGCCAACGTCGAGATTCCAGCCGTCGTCATCGAGCCGGTGGCCTTCTGCCCTTTCCGGTAACCGAAACCCGCGATCTCGACCATGCCGCCGTTCCGCACCGTGCCCTTGCCGCTCGTCTCGACCTCGACCCTGGTCGCCTTCTCCGCGTAACGCAACGTCGCCGCCGCGAGGTCGGTCCACGCCTTGCGCGGCACCTCGATGCCGTGTTTCTGCGCGACCCACATGCCGAGCGCGGCGTACTGCGTGTTGGACAGATCCGCGTTGCCGCCCGGATACGCCCAGTCGCCCGTGCGCTGCCAGTCGAGCAGCAGCTCCGTCCACTCCTCGAGCCGTTCGCCGAGCGTCACGCGCCCGGCGGCGGCGTAACACAGTATCATGCAGCCGAGCGTGTAGGTCTCGGCCGGGATCACGTCGTCGAGATACAAGAACGCGCGCTGCACCGCGGGATGGTCGACATCGACCCCACTCTTCAGCAACGCATAGGTGACGAGCGCCGTCTTGCCACCGCGATAGTGCCCCCACTGCCCCCACGTGCCGTCGCGATACTGCGTATCGATGAGGTGCTTGACCCCCTTGGCGATCGCCTTGTCGATGTCGGGCTTGAGCTTCAGCTCATCGGGATGAACGTCCCGCTGCGCCGGCAGCAGAACGGTGGCGGCAAGTGCCGCTGCGAGTGGGAGGGCGGTTCGCATGGCGGCGGGCGATCATACCCTTGGCGGTGGGGCAGCTGGCGTGCCGCTGCGGTTTGCGGTGGGAATGCTCTCCTGCGCGGTTGCTGCCGACCGCGTGGGCTTGACCGGACCCGTTCCCGCGCTTCACCATGGGATCGAGGGGGAGCATCGCTTCCTGCGAGTCGTCATGAACACGAGGCCCACAGCCGTTGTCGTAATCACCGTCGGGCTCAGCCTGGCGCTGAACGTGCGCTCACAGGGCACCGTCGGCCCGTTCGAGCCCGCAGCGCCGAGTTCCCCGCTCGGGTTGAACGCGACAACGCTCGGGGTCGCGGCAGTGGGAGCGATGCACATGGTGCACTTGTCCGGCAGCCCCGAATCGGAGTTTTACTGCGCGATCATGGTGCAGGGTTTGGGGGCGGGGGCCGGGGGCGCCGGCAGTTGGGATCTGCTCTGTGGGCGCTACGACATCGCGACCGACACGTTCACTGCCAACAGCGATGCGGCGGCGCTGAACACGACGGGACCCGAGGGTTTCATGAAGCTGCACCACAGTGGTCTCATGGCTGTCTTCGAACGCCCGCTGTACTTGCAGTATTCGCCGCCGCAGTTCGCGACGCGGCCCACGTTGAGTTCGCCGTGGCAGGTCGCCGGATCGGTCTGGGGCTTGCCATGCTGCGGGGGGCACAAGACCTGGCGGTCAGCGCTTACGGATCGGAACGGGCAACTTCATCTGGTCTACATCCAGCCAAGCTGGGACATCGCGCTGGTCCCGTTCGACGCGACAATCACGACTGCGTTGGGCCCGCCGACTGTCATCGTTGACATGCCGGCTCCCGTTCGGGCGACGAACCCGGTTCCCATCGAAGACGCGAGCGGCGAGATTCTCGGCGTCTTTCACAGCGTCCTCGGCTACCTCGGCGCTGGGTCGGAAACAGATCGCTACATCGCTCTTGACCTCGATCCGTTGACGCCATCGATTCGGGTGTCGGACACCGTGACTCAGACCGACATGTCTGGAGTCGCCGGAGGACGGGTGTTCTTCAGCGAATGGGATCAAAACAATCCGAGCGCGCTCACCAGGCTGCGGGCGGTGGATTCGTACTGGACGACGGGCGGCAGCGCCCCGGTCGGGGGCACGATGCAGGTGCGGATGTTCGCGCCACCGATCACGTCGGCAACGCCGCGGCGATCCCTCTGCGTGGCCAGCCCGCAGTTCTTGGCGAGTGGTGCCGCGCTCGCCCCCCTTCAGGGATTGGTCGGGATCGACGCTGCCAGGGCGTGGAACAGCGTGTGGGTGACCCACAACAACGCCAACGGCGAGGCGGTGCTCGACATCCCGGTTCCGAACAACCCGGGTTTGAGCGGTGTGCGATTGGCGGCCCAGTCGGTCACTTTGGATACCGCTGGTGCTGGAGCGCTCTATGCGAGCAATACGGCGTTGCTGACCATTCAGTAGGAGTTGGAGACCAGTCCAATGTCGAGGCAACGAAAGAACCTCGTTCTGAGCGCGATCCTGGTCGTCTGCTGCGCCGCTTTCCTGCTGCTCCTCACCGACCCCGAGAAGGCTCCCCACGCCGTGGGCGAGACACGCCGCGACCTCGCCCGCGATCGCTCGACTGCCAAGTCGGCCGCCCCTGACAGCTCCGTCCTCGTGGCGACCGAAGCCGACCCCGTGACCGTCGAGCGGGCGAAGCCCCGGTGGGTTCCCGATGGGCGACTATGGGTCATGGCAGTCGATCCATCCGGGGAGTCGATCCACGCCGCTTCGATCGGTGTCGCTGCTGCGGAGGGCCGGGTTGCCGAGCGCGCGGCTGCGTCGGTGAACGAGGACGGCTGGCTGGGCCTCGATGTTGCGATGCTGCCGGCGGACACCGGCACTGTACTCGTTGGTGCCGACGGCTACGCGACGGTCGAGCTGCACGCTCCCGACCGAGGGCAACGCCATACCGTCGAGCTCACGCCGTACGACAACGCTGCGTTCTTCGTCTTCGACACCGAGACCCTCGAGCCGATCGCGAACGCGCGGCTCTGTGTGTCACAGAAGCTGATCCGCACGTATCCACCCGGAGGCGCAGTGCCGGGCCCCGATTCCGCGAACGCGATCTATGCGAGCAAATCGGACGACGATGGCCGCGGCGTCGTCGCAGTGCCCGCGGGCGTCGAGGCATGGCACTTCGAAGTCGATCATCCGCACTACCTCGTTGCGCGGGACGAGCCCCGGACCATGGGGCTCGGCGTTGGCGGGACGGCTCGTATCCGCGTTCAAACACCCGCGGTCGGTGCGATCCGATTCGTCGGAACCGAGATTGTCACGCAACGCGTGCGCGCTGGCGGCGCCCTGCCACCGCATTCGATGCGCCCGGCGAGCCTCACGCGGCTGGCCGAACTGCGGGAGGCGCTGATCGGCGACGGCAAGCACGTCACAGGCGCGCTGTTCTTGCCCGATCCGACGTCGGTGCGTTGGGGCGAGCGGAGCGCGATCGCGAAGGTGGCGTTGCGGCAGGGCGGTGAGCGCGAGGAACGGATGGTGCTGGAACGTCTCAGCGAGTTCGAGGGGGCTCGCGAGATCCGGGTCGAGGCCGAAGGTCCCGTGATCGAGACGGCGTTCGTCACGTTGCTGCCGCCACCGGAAGGCGTCTACCCGATCGACGATCTGCGGTTTCGAGTGACGGTCCTGGGCATTGGGACGAAGTCGAGGCTCCGCGCGAGGCTCGGGGATCGGATCGAGCTGCCGTTGGGTCGCTACCGGGTCAGTCCGGTCGTCGAAGGGAGCGCCGCTCTCGAGAAGACGACCTTCGAGCTGGCGACCTCGGACGATGCGGTCTTCGAGATGAAGTGGCGCGAAGGCGTGCACTGTTACCGCGTCGAGATCGACGGGGCGCCCGAAGTGCCCTTCGGCCAGTTCCTGTTCTACCGAGACGGCAACGGCTACGTGGCGGATGCGATGCGTGACAGCCGCGGTGGTTGCACGTTCTGGATGCGTCACCTCGTGGCGACTATGGACGTGTACGTTCGCGGTTGGGAAGAAGTGCCGATCCGGCTCGTGCGGTCCGGGCAACACAATGCTTGGGTTGCCGAGTGCACGCTGACGGAACGGCGGCGCTGAGCGCGCGTCGAACGACTGAGTGGGAATACTCGCGCCCCGTCGTCAGCGCACTCGCCCGCGGCGGCGAGAGCCGAGGGGGTTGACCGGATCGCCTCGCGCATGCACGTTAATCATCAGAGAGTCGTGGCGCGATCGGTGTTCGGAAGACGCTTGGTCGCCGCGCGGCATGCTTGCCCGCCTCGGAAAAACCTTCGCCCTCGCCCGTTCTGTTGAACGAGTCAGACCCCCAACTAACGACGCAACTTCGCGATGTCGAGCGTTCGGCTCGACGCGGGGCGAGTTCTGTCTCGTCCGAGCGGCAGCTCGTGGAAGACGCAGTCGACGCGACCCGCTCGATCTGGATTCGAAGGATCCTCGAAGACGACGAGCCGGCGGATGCCAGCGCGTGGGCGTTTCGCGTCGCGGTGAACCATGTGAAGCGCGTCGGGTCCGGAGCCCTGGCTTACGCCGAGGCCGGCCTCGCGGTTGACGAGCAGTCGGGTAGCGTGCCGGGGAGTCGTGAGAAGCTGCGCAGTCGTTTCCGCCACATGCGGAAGAAGCTGACACCAGTGCAGGCTCGAGTCGTCGAGAAGCTGGCCGAGCCCGGCATGTCGAAGCATCGCGCGGCGAAGGAGTTGGGGATGGATCGCTCGAACCTGCGCCGAGCGTTTCAGCGCGCACTTACGACGTTGGGACAGCGGGAAGGCGGCCGCTGAACGGATTTTCCTCGGATCGAGGACCCCCCCCCCTCTCTTACCTCAAACGCCTAACCCATGCCTGGAGGCGCTGGAATTGGTCGGCGGCCCAGGCGTTCAAACCACGAGAACGAACGAGAACGAACAAGAACGAAGGAGCACAACCATGTCCGCCTCAGCGATCAACCACGCCGTCTATTCGATGATGCTCATCGTTGGAATGGCCTCGGCTAGTCTTTTCCTTGATTCGAGCCCTGCAGATCACGGGAATGACCCATGCAGCAACATCGGGGTCAAGCTCACGGAGAAAGCCTACACTTACAGCGACCAGCCGACTACCGATTGCAATAACGACGGCGACAACGAGTGTGGGTATACTGAGTACAAGTGGCCCGCCATCTTCGAGTGTAATCCAGGTACACCGGTCCCGGAGTCCTGCTGCAAGTCGTTTACCAAGTTCAGCGAGAAGCGATCCTGGTCCTGCAATGGCGCTGCGTGCGTTGCTTCGCAATGGCAGAACGACCAAGCATTCACGCAGGCGACGCCGCTTGCATGCACCAACGGTAACCAACACGCTGATTGTACTCAGTAGCGCGAGTGCGATGCGAAGGCTAATGCGTGTGGCCCTGCTGGCGGGCATCGGCACGGCGTGCGTCGGTGTGATTTGCTTTTTTATCGAAGGGGGCGTTGTTAGTCCGCTCGAGGACCATGCGTCTCGCCACAGTGACGACGTCGAGGTTGGTGTGGCAGAAGATGTGGAGGTTCCAAACCGGTCCGTTGTCTCGGTGCCGAAAGCTAGCCCGGTCCTGCGCGACCTCCTGAAGGAGTGGCTCTTCACCGTGCGGTCGGGTCCGGCAGGCTTGCGCTTGGCGGAGGGCGTTCGTAGCGGACAGTTCGGCTTGGAAGCCGTCAGCCGACTCACGCTGGAGCTACTTCGGGAAGATGCGCTACTTGAAGATCCGAATCTAGCAATTGATGCGCCCGTGGCGACGATGATTCGTCAGGACCAGAAGCCCGGGCCGGCGCTGGTCGCAGATGTTCATGCATACGTGCGCTCCGTCGTGCCGCCTGGGCACCACCGCGCTCTCCAAGCCCTACTTGCAGGGTGGCCGTGTTTCGATGCAGCTTCGTGCCAGGCATCCGTAGCTGCGGCAATTGCGGGGCTCGATGGCGACGCTCTGTGGGCGCTTCTGCGAGAGCTTCTGTTGCGAGAGGGTTCGCAGGCGCTGGGCGGAATAGTCGAAGCGAGCCTTCCTCTGGCCGATGCGAGGCCGCCGGATATTGCGCGAATCACACTAGTGATGGAAGCAATGTTCTCGTTCTCGGATCCAGGGGACGCGATCGCGGCAGTGACCACGGGTGCAACGAGAATTGGAGATCAATTCCTGGCGAAGCTTAACGAATCTAGTCGGGGGACGGTGAAACGTTTCGGAGTTTGGAACTCTAGTATGAGCGCTTGGGCGGTAGCGATGAGGCGGCTCGTAGACGGGACGCCGAGCCAAGCGGATGCGGTATCGCACTTGACCCGCCTAGATCTGGTCGACGAACTTCTCGCGACCGAGTGGCCAAGTGAGCCAACCGAGGCAAATGCGTTTCATCGAATGATGCTGGAGGTCATCGGCGAGCGAGCGTCTCCACAAGCCGTGACGTTTCTCCGGGAGCTTGCGAAGCATGGGCGGTTAGACGGTGTGCGGGTGACCGCATTCATGAAGTTGGCAAATACGCAACCCATTGACGAGGTTCGCAAGCTGTTTGTTGAAGTCGTGGCTGCGGATCCAGCCGCAGTGCACAATAGTGCGCTCCAAGTGGGGTTCTACTCGGCAGTTGATACAGCCAGAATGGTCGACTCAAACAACCGAGGGGAAGCGATACGCCTGTTCAGGCAGTGCCTTTCCAGTGCGGATGCGAGCGCCATGGAGTCGCAACGGTACGTCCTGTCGGCCCTCAAAAGGAGTCCGCTAAGAGAGTTGGCCGTGGACGTCGAGCGGCTCGCTTTGACGAGCAAGTCGGCGGACATAAGCAAGCTTGCCGCCGAGACAGCATTGCTCTTGGCGCAGTAGCTCCTCTAAGCCGACTTCTTTACAAGCCGCGATGGCCATGGTTCACCAAACACCAAGCAGGACGGGTATCGACAAGACCGGAGATCGAGGCGTCGATCTACCGGATAGGACCGGGCTTCGCATCGATTTCTGCGGATCGGACGGCGGGTTTGACGCTCTGTCAGATGTAGAACGCCGTGAGCGCGTTCAGCGCCGTACGGCCGCGGAGCGGCAACGCGCCGCTGGTGAGCGTTTTGAACCCGGCGATCTGTTCGACGCAGCTTTACGAGTGGGCGAAGAGAACTTGCTGTATCCACGGAAGTGACCTGAGCGCGGAACAGTCCCGTCGAGGGGGTGTCTCGAGTAACCGATGAGTGATTGCGCGGTGCGAGCTCACGACCTCGTTACACCGCGCCCCGTCGAAATCGCCCCCGGCGGCGGCAACCCCCGCCACGCCTCAAACCGGTGCACCATCACCGCAGTCGCAATCACCGGCGCGATGAAGTTGGCGAACGGGATCGTCAGCAAGAACGCGGTGCCCATCCCGAGCATCACCAGCTCCGCTGTGTGACGTGAGAACAGCGCCTTCGCCTCGCGCGGCTGCATGCGGCGCAGTGCGACGAGGTCCCAATACTCCCGCGCGATGAGGAAGCCGTTCGCGACCAGATACCCGATCGGATACGCGGGTGGGAACAGCAGCAGGAACAGCAGCGCGATGTTGACGACGACGATCAGCGCGAAGAACCGCAGCGTAGCTACGAGGCCCTGCGTGAACGAGACGCCCGGCGCCTTGTCGAGTTCGGGATAGTGGCGGGCTTCAACGGCTCTCGCGATCGACTCGAGGAAGAGGCCGAGGAAGACGACCGCGACCGGCGGGAACAAGAACAGCGCGATGACGACCGCCGCGAAGATGCCGAGCCAGTCGACCGTGGCCTCGAGCCAGCCGATGCTCGACAGCTCGAACGTGTCGAGCGCCCAGTAGACCGCGACCAGCACGAGCACGAAGCTCACGATCGACAGCAGCAGCGAGATTCCGACCACGCGCAGGATGCGCGGATCGAACAGCTGGTTGATGGCCTTACTGAGTGCGTCGAACATCAGCCGATGAGGTCGCGCAGCAGTTGGCAGCGCCTGGTCAGGGACTCGTCGGTGTCGATGGAGAACGACAGGCCGTGGCCGATCTCGTCACGGAGGAACGCCGTGAGCTCGCCCGCGAGCGTCTCGACGCGCTGCCTGCCTGTCTTGGACGGTGGATCGAACATGCCGGTCACAACGACCTGCTCTACGGGGTCGTAGTCCCAGAATCCTCGAATTCTCCCTTCACAGAGGATGCTGCGCCAACGCACGTGGCGGGCGTCGCCGAGCCGCGTCGTGTCCTTGGCATCGCGCATGTTGCTCCAGGCCGGCACCTCGAGGTCGTGGTGCTCGGGTGCGATCCAGTTGGCGACCGCCCCGTGCAGGTGGATCAGGTTGTCCTCGAACGGCAGGAACGCGGTCGCGTCGTCGCTCTTCTTGGCGCGCGTCTGCAGTTCGCCCATGGCCTGCGGCGCGAGGGCGTCGCCGTCGATGCCAACGGCAGCGACGACCTGGACCTCGTCGCCGGCAGCGGCGAGCGCGGCCTTGGCGTCGCGCTTGGTGAGCCCGGACCACGCGCAGAACGCGTCGAGGTTCGTGACCCCGGCGCGCTGCACGAAGCCATGGAGCAGCAGCGCGTGCAGTCGAGCGGGCTCCTCGGGCAGCTCCGCGCGCCCGAGCGGATCGCCGTCCGCGGCGCGCCACTCGTACTTCTCGTGATCGAGCCGCCCGTCGACGGGCACGCGCGAGATGCGACCGCTGAACTCGAGGCGCCGGAGTGCCGGCGGCAGCGTCGAACTCACGCCGACCTTCTTGCCGCGATCGCCGAGGCTGCGGATCAGGTCGGTGCCGAGCGCCTTGCGCAGGCCGGCCGTCGTGCGCGGGCCGCCCGCGCGAAGTTCTTCGTGCACGGCGTCGCTGACCTCGTCGAGCTCACCCTCGCGGATGCCGGCCTTCTCGGCGTCGCGCTCGTCGCGTCGTTCGGTGAGCTTGCCGGCGATCGACAGGCACATCGGCGCCTCGCTCGCGGGCACGACATAGATGCAGCCGCGCACGGCGGGGATGACGACGAGTTCGCCTTCCTGGATCAGCGCTTCGAGGTCCGCTCGAACGAGCTTGGGCACGCGGGCACGCACCGCGATGTAGGCGTCCGCGCCGCCGAGCGTGCGCTGGTAGCCGCTCGTCGCGATCTGGTCCGAGACGCCGGCGTCACGCGGAGCGGGCAGACCCTGCGCCGCGATGCGAAGCGCCGCGACGGTGTCGGCATCGAGCTGCGGTGCGGTCATCAGAGACTGCCCGCGCTGCCGACGAGCGCCTCGACGGCGGCGCGTTCCTTCGGCACCGCAGCGGTGATCACGTCCGGGCCGCGCTTCGTGCACATCACGTCGTCCTCGATGCGCACGCCGCCGAAGCCGCGGCCGTTCATCTTCAGGAACGGTTCGCACTTCTTGAAGTCGACCTGGTCCTTGAACTGCTTGCGCATCTCGGGGTCGCGCAGGATCGCCGGCACGAAGTAGATGCCGGGCTCGATCGTGAAGCACATGCCCGCCTCGAGATCGATGTCGAGGCGGAGGTTCCTCGTGCCGAACTGCGTGCTTCGCTTGCGACCGGGCGCGTAGTGGATGATGTCGCCGAAGCCCTCCATGTCGTGCACGTCGATGCCGATCAGGTGGCCGACGCCGTGCGGGAAGAACAGCGCGTGCGCGCCGCTCTCGACGAGATCGTCCGCATTGCCCTTCAGGATGCCGAGCTGCGCGAGGCCGTCGGCGATCACGCGGCTGCTGATCATGTGCAGGTCGCGGTAGCGCGCGCCGGGCTCGACCGCGGCGATCGCCTGCTTCTCGGCCTCGAGCACGATGTCGTAGATGTCGCCGGCCTCGGGCGAGAAGCGCCCGCCCACCGGCCACGTGCGCGTGACGTCGGCGCACCAACCGCTCGGCATCTCGGCGCCCGCGTCGAGCAGCACGAGGTCGGTGTCGTGCAGCACGTTGTCGTGGTCGTGGTTGTGCAGCACCTCGCCGCGCACGGACAGGATCGTCATGTACGCCTCGGTGCAGCCGTGCAGCGCGAACGTGCCCTGGACGAGACCCGTGAGTTCCTGCTCGGTGATGCCCGCGCGCGTGCGGGCCATCGCGAGCGTGTGCGCTTCGCGCGTCACCGCGGCGGCCGCGCGCATCTCGGCGACCTCGGCGGCCGTTCGCACGTTGCGCAGCCTGGCGATCGCGTGCAGCAGTTCGGGGTCGCCGACCTTCTTGGTGTTCTGGAAGTCGAGCCGTTCCTTGGTGATCGACTTGAGCTCGGCCGTCGCGTTGTGGTCGGCGATCGCGACGCCGCGCACCTGCCGCTTGCCGCACTTCTTGCCGACCAGCTTCGCGAGGTCGGCGCGCTTCTCGACGGCCGTCACCCCGGTCTTCTTCTTGATGTCGTCGAAGCTCGGCAACGGGCCGTGCCACAGCGCGTCCTCGGCCGTGCGCTCGTCGAGGAAGAGCGTGACGGAGCTGTCCTTCGGGTCGAACAGCGCGGCTGAATTGGCCTCGGGTTCGGGGAAAAAGAACAAGAACGTGCTGTCCGCGCGGAACGGGAACGGGTTGGCGGGGTAGTTGCGCGCGAGCCACCCGCCGGCCATGAGGAGGACCGGGGAGTCGATGCTGGCGAGGAACTGCTGGCGGCGCTTCTTGAAGTTGCTGACAGTGGGCATGACGGGGTCTCCAGGCGGCGGTTCGGGCGGGATTCCGCAGTCTCCGGGTTCGTGCGGTCGCTGCAAGCCTGTCGGAAGTTCTGCCGCGCTCCGCTCGTTGCGGCGGCGCCACTCCACGCCATGAACGCCAAACCCATCGTTCTCGTTCTCCTCGTCGCGGGTCTCCTGACCGCGGCATGGTTCCTCTTCGGTCGCGGTGACGACGCGCAGCCCGGGCCGACGCCGCCCGGGGGCAACGTCACGACGCCGGTCAAGGCCGGCGGCGGCGGCGATCCTGCCGGGATCGCACAGGCGCCTGTCGCGGACGCCGACACGGCCGACCAGGCCGCTGGCGCGGGTTCGGATCCCGAGCGCACGGCCGTCGACACGCCGGCCGAGACCAACGACCGCAGCGCGCGGATCGAGGGTCGGCTCGTCGACGGCGCGGGCGCGGCGATCACGGACGTGCAGCTGCGGTGGCGCGAGATCCGCAACCCGGGACGTTCGGAGTTCCTCGGGCCAGAAGCCGGCGGCGAGAACGCGCCGCGCCACGAGCTGAAGCTCGGCGCGGACGGGCGTTTCATGTTCGAGCTCGGCCGTGATCGGAGCGCCGGGCTCGAGTTGCCGCAGAGCGAGTACGTGATGGCGAGCCAGCACCACCTCGTGCACGGCTTCCGCGGTGATCAGGACATCGGCGATGTCGTGGTCGAGCGCAGCGCGTCGATCACGGGTGTCGTGCAGGACGAACACGGTGTCCCCGTCGCCGATGTCGGCGTCTCGGCCGTCCGTGGGGTGTTGGCGTTGGGCGACATGAGCATGAGTCGGACCAACGAGAAGGGTGAGTTCGTCGTCGGCCGACTGCGGTCGGGCAAGTGGACGCTGCGAACGGCATCCGCGAAGCACCTGCCGGCGCGGCAGGAAGTGACGGTGCAGGAGGGTGTCAAGATGCGCGACGTCGTGCTCACGGTCGCGGTCGGTGCCGCGATCGCGGGTCAGGTCGTCGACGATCGCGGGCGGCCGGTCGAAGGCATGCAGGTCGGCGCGAAGCGCATCGAGCAGCGCGGCGGCATCGAGGTCGAGCGCTTCACCAACGACGAGGCGGCGACGACGGACGCGCGCGGGTTCTTCACGTTGTCCGGCATCGAAGGCGAGCGCACGACGGTGCGCGCGACCGGCGCGGGCTACGGCACCGCGGTCGCGGCCGACGTCGAGGTCGGCACGAGCGATCTGCTGCTGCGCGTCGAGCGGCTGGCGTCGATCTCGGGCGTTCTGCGCGGTCAGGACGGGAAGCCGATCGGCGGCAGTCGAATCCGCGCGATGGCGGGGCCGACGGACTCGATGCTCGCGTCGCACGGCATCGATGGCCTGATCGAGGGTCGCATGGCGCGCACGCGCACGGCCGCGGACGGCTCGTTCACGGTCGAGGGCGTGCCGCCCGGCGCGATCACGTTGAGCGCGTCGGGCGACGGCCACCTGCCGGCGAAGAAGTCGGGCATCGCGGTGGCGCCCGCGCAGCAGCTCACCGGCGTCGATCTCGTCGCCGAACGCGGCGCGGTCGCGACCGTCGTCGTGCGCAACGAGGACGGCGAGCCCGTGGCCGGCGCCGAGATCAAGGTGCAGGAACCGCCGGCGGCCCAGGAGGGGATGGGGCTGCGGATGCGGTCGCGCGAGGTCGAGGACGTGGATGGCGAGGTGCTCATTCGCGACGGTTCGGCGCCCCTCGGGTCCGGCGAGACGGACGAGAACGGCGTCGCCGTGATCGCGGGTCTGCCGGGCGAGCGGGTCGCGTTCCACGCCGAGCATCCGGACTTCGCGCCGGCGCTGCCGGTCACGCTCGCGCTCGTGAAGAACGGCACGATCGACGTCGACCTCACGGTGCGGACGCCCGGCTACGCCGAGCTGCGAATCACCGGCACGGACGGCACCGCGACGGAGCGGGCGCGCTATCGTGTTCGCGGGCCGAAGGCACAGCCGGACGAGGACGAGTCGACGGGGCGCACGGATCGCGAGGGCAAGGCGGTCGTCGGTCCGCTCGCGCCGGGCAACTACGTGGCCGAGCTCGTGCGCGCTCCCGGCGGTCAGAACATCGGCGGCGCGATGATCTCGTTCTCCGGTGACGGTCCGCAGGGGATCGCGGGGTCGGAGCAGACGTTCCGCGTCGAGGCCGGGAAGACGGCGGTCGTGAACATTCAGCGGCCGCTGCTGACCCGCGTGCACGGCGTCGTGAGCGGGGCGACGGGACCGATCGCCGGCGCGGTGGTCGAACTCGAGAAGGGCGGCGCGGCAGCGACGATGCCCGGCGGTGTGCCGATGGGGCTCGCCGGCGGCCGGTCGGTGACGGCGGACGCGAACGGGGTGTTCGAGTTCACCGACGTCGAGCGCGGCACGTACGAACTGAGCTACGGCAAGCCGGGCCAGTTCGTGAAGGCCGAGACCGAGGTCGTCGTCCCGCCGGAGCTCCCCGAGTTGCGGCAGGATCTCGTTCTGCGCGCCGGCACCGTACGCGTGCAGGCGTGGAGCCAGTCGCAGAACCGCGCGCTCGAGGGCGTCGAGGTGCGACTGACGCGCGCGCGTGCCGAGGCGCAGGGTGAGCGGCGCGAAGTGCGCGTGATGATGGTGACCGTGTCGTCGGACGGCGACATGGGTCAGGACAGCACGATGATGACCGTCGGCGGTCAGACCGTGAAGACCGACCGCGAGGGTTGGGCCGTGATCGAGGACGTGCCGGCCGGCGAGTACGAGGTGCGCCTCACGGAGGATGGCCACGCGCCGGGCACCACGAAGGTCGCCGTTCGTGAGCTCCAGGAGGCCGACGCCGGCCGGGTCGTGCTGCAGGAGGCCGGGCGCGTGCGCGGCCGCATCCTCGGCGCGGATGGCAAGCCGGTGCGCATGGGCCTGGTCTTCCACCGCCCGATCGACGGCGAAGAAGGTCAGCCGACGATGGCGATGAACGGCGCGTTCACGATCGACTCGCTACCGACGGGCCGCTACGTGCTCCGCGGCCAGTCCGTCGGCATGGGCCCGGGCGCATCCCGCGCCTCGACTCCCGAACTCGAGGTCGAGATCGAGGCCGGCAAAACGGCGACGGCCGACCTCCAACTCCCGAAGTGACAGGGGGCCCGTACGGTACCTGGTTCATGCTGCCGGCCGCCGAAACGCCACCCGCGAGTAACGCCCTCGCGGCCGGCAGCATGAACCAGGTACCGTACGGGGTTACGGGGGTTACGGTCGCGGTTCCGCGCTGCGGAGCGCGCGGGCTCGGGCTTCGTGCAGGGCGGTCTTGAACGCGCTCACGTCGTCGGGATGCGCGGCGCGGATCGCGGCGGCGTCGACGCTCGTGCAGGCGCTGCGTAGCCATTCGAGGCGGGCCTGCACCGCGGCCTGCACCTCGTGGCCCGTGTTCTCGAGGCCGAGGCGGCCGGCGCTGTCCGCGGCGACGGCGAGGGCGAAGAGCTCGATCGGGTAGTCCTGCTGGCGGAACCAGTCGTCGTAGAGCTTCGCGAGCGTGCCCGGGCGGAGGCGTTCGAAGTTGCGAACGGTGAGGTGCTGCGCGCAGACGTGGCGCGCGAGGTTGCGCGCGCGGGCGTCGGCGAGGCCGGGCCAGCGGTCGAGGAAGCGTTCGACGTGCGGGACGCCGTCGTGCTCGTGGCCGGGGTGGCTCGGCAGTCGCTCGGCTTCGGTGTAGCCCTTGCCGAGGTCGTGGGTGAGCACGGCGAGCAGCACGGTGAGTCGGTCGCGTTCGTCGAGGTGGCGGGAGTGCTCGACGATCCACTCGAGCGCGAGGATCAGGTGCAGCGCCTGGGAGACCTCGGGGTGCCAGCGCTGCGGCCCGGCCGGCCGGCCGTCGAACTGGCGCGCGAGCTCCGGCGCGATCGTCTCGAGCAAATTGGCCTCGTGCAGCTCGAGCAGGCAGCGGCCGGGCGAGCCGCACTTGAGCAGGATCGCGCGGAGTTCGCCCGCGACCGCCTCGGGCGGCAGGTCGTGCAGCAGCGCGGGATCGAGCGCGAGCGCGCGCACCTTGGGGTCGACGGCGAAGCCGAACTCGTGCGCCTTGCGGAAGTAGCGCAGCCAGCGCACGGGGTGCTCACGAACGCGTTCCGCGGGATCGCCGATCGGCGCGATGCGACGTTCGTGCCAGTGCCGAAAGCCGTCGTGTGGATCGTGGATCGTGCCCGTCCGAAGCTCGACCGCGACGCCGCCGATCGTCATGTCGCGTTCGGCGAGGTCGGCCCGAATTCGTTCCGCGAGAGGCGCGTTCTCCGTCGCTGCGCCGCGGAACGTCGTGATCTCGAGCCGCACTCCACCGATGCTCGCCGCGACCGTGCCGCGCCCGAGGTTGCCCTCCGTCGCCTTGAGGAACGCGCCGTGCTGCTCGAGCAACGTGCACCCAGCCGTCGGATCGAGCGCCCACGCCAGGTCGAGGTCGGCCGACCGCGGACCGGCAACGCCGTCCCGCTCGCAGCGCATCCGCAGGGCCGTCGAACCGACGACGCAGGCTCCGAGTTCTTCTGCCAGGAGCCACGGCGCGTGCTGCCGCACGAAGCCGACGGGATCGGCGGCAGCAGCGGCTTCGGCAGCCGCAGCGCGGCCTGCGGGGCCTACTTCAGCTTGTTCTTCTCGAGCCAAACCTTGGCTTCTTCGGCAGTGCTGAAGCGCTGACCCGTGATCGCGAACAGCGCCTCTTTCACCTTCGGGCGCCAGCGCTTCCACGACTTCCAGCGCGCCTCCCAGTACGAGGCCGGCGGGTTGTCGCCACCGTGCACGTTGGTCGGAATCGGTTCGTCGAGGTTGCGCAGCAGGATCGGGATCGCCTGCTTCTCCTTGTGTTGCGCCACGAGCTCGAGGATCGCCTCCTGCAGCGGCACGCGATCGAGCTCGTAGTAGCGTTCGAACAGGTCGTCGAGTTCCTGCCAGTGCCTGGCCTCGTAGCCGCAGCGCGATAGCGCCTTGATCATCTCGGCCTGCAGCGTCGGGTGGGACGAGACGCGGCCGTTGTTCACGAGCTTGAGGATCGCGCGGCCGGCCTTCTTCGGCGGCTGGTTGCCGAGCAGCTGCGCGGCGCGGCGCCGGATCACGACGGACTCATCGCGCTCGATGCAGCGCACGAGCGGCTTGACGAACGCGTCGTTGCGCGCCGTCGCGATGACCTCGAGCGCCTTGTTGCGGTCGCGCATCGATGACTTCTTCGATCTGACGACCTTGCCGAGCTCCTTGGCCGCGGCCTTGGCGCGCTTGTCGTCCCAATCCTCGATGAAGACGACCTTCTTGGCGGTCTTCTTCTTTGCGGCGGCTTCGGCAGCTTTCTTCGCGTCGGCGGCCTTCTCGACGGCGGGTTTGCCGGCCGGGGGCTTTTCGGAACCCGGATCCTGACAGACCAGCAGACTGACGGTGATGAGGGCGGGCAGCATGGCCTCCGAAGGATACCGCGACTCGCCGGTGGCCGGCAGCCCGCCGGCTCAACTCGGCGGTTGGAGCAGCACTTCGATGGTGAGAAATGCCGCGAATGCGATCACGAAGCCGATGCCAACGAGCCGCGGCACGCCCTTGCTGCCGCGCAGCACGAGAACGAGCAGAATGGCCGAGCCCGCGGCCCAGGCCATCGAGCGCCACAGCTCCGGCTCGACTGCGAACGGCTGCAGCAGCCCCGCGACACCGAGCACCGCGCCGACGTTGAAGATGTTGCTGCCGAGGATGTTGCCGATGCAGATCTCGGGCTGGCTGCGGATCGCGGCGAGCGCGGAGGTCGCGAGCTCGGGCAGGCTCGTGCCGACCGCGACGATCGTGAGACCGGCGAGCTCGGTCGACATGCCGTAGTCCACCGCGATCACGACGGCACCATCGACGAGCCAGTTGGCGCCGTATTGCAGCCCGTAGAAGCCGCCGATGAACAGGCCGACGTGGAGGACCCAGCCGATCGCCGTGCCGGCCGGGCGCTCCTCCGCACTCGCGTTGGCCTTGCGGTTCTTGCGTTCGCGCATCATGAGCTGCGAGATGAACACGATGAGCATCGCGAGCATCAGCCACGACACGATCGGTTCGATGCCGAGGCCGAACACGAACGGCACGCCGAGGATCGCCGTCGCGATCAGCATGTAGTTGAGCTCGAGCCAGCGCACCTGCAGCCGGATCGCGCAGATCGCCGCGGTCGCGCCGACGATGAGCAGCGTGTTGGACACGTTGCTGCCGAGCACGTTCGCGAGTGCCATGCCGGCTTCACCCTTGCGCGCTGCGTTGAGGCTCACGAGCAGCTCCGGCAGCGACGTGCCGATCGCCACGAGCGTGAGGCCGACCGCCATGCGGCTCATCCCGAGCACGAGGGCGACCCAGACCGCCCCGCGCACGAGCAGCTCGGCGCCGATCACGAGTCCGGCGAGGCCCACGACCACGGCCAGGTAGGGCAGGTCGGTGATCCACTGGGCCACCTCGGATTCTTGTGCCAGCATCGGTTCGGCCCAGCCTACGCCGGGGCCGCGACCGATCGAGCGGTCGCCGGCCTGAAAGCTCCAGTTCGCCGATGCCAAGGGCCGATCAAGTTCGTATGCGACGAATCAGGACCCGGACTCTGGCTGCGTTGGCGCTCGTTCTGCCGCTGCCGCTCGCGGGCTGTCTCGAGCTCGACCAGAAGGTGACGTTGCGGGCCGACGGCAGCGGCGAGTTCGTGTTCGCGATGACGATGCGCGAGAGCACGATCGCCGAGGTCAAGACCGCCGCGGCCGCGGCCCGGTTCGGCGGGGCGACGGATCCGGCAGCCGTTTTCGACCGCGAGAAGACGCAGGCGGATCTCGTCGCGGCCGGCCTCGAGCTCACCGGCTACGAGACGAAGCGCGACGGCGGGCGTCGAACGGTCGAGCTGGCGGCGACCTTCGCGGACTTCCAGACGCTGCAGAAGTGCCCGCTCAACGGCACCCAGGCCGAGTGGACGCTGCAGGCGGGCCCCAAGGCCGGCACGGCCAAGCTGACGTTCTACCCGCAGGGTCGGACGGCCTGGCTCGAGGCTCGCAAGAAGGCCGCAGCGCTCGCGGAGACCGTCGACCCGGTGATCGCCGGCTTCTTCGTGAAGCGGCAGCAGCAACTCGAGGGCCTCGATCTGAAGCTTCGGATCGACGTGCCGGGCAAGGTCTACCTCTGGACCAAGACGCTGAAGAAGACGGGGGACCGGCAGGTCACGGCTCGAATCGCGGCGCAGGACATCAAGACGCCGGCCGACCTCGTGCGCCGGCTCGCGCCCCGGTTCGAGGTCATCTTCGACGCCCGCGGCCTCGACCTGCCGCTCGCACCGGCCGGCCGCTGACGCCGCCGGTCGGCCTTGTCGTTTCGCCGGCGTGACACCGCCGGCCGCGGGGCGGCCGTTCTCGCCCCGATCGGAGCCTTCGGCCGGCTTTCGGGAACTGCCGGGAACGGGTCGCGTTCGTCGCTTCTCTGCGGCACGCCGCGTGCATGGGCGCGGTCCCCGCAAGGTGCGACACATGGCCAGATTCCTGATTCCGCTGCTGCTCTCCGTTCCGCTCGCCGCCCAAGGCCTGCTGCTGACCCCCGACCCCGACCGCCCGGACCGGCCGGATCGCGACCAGCCGCGTCACGGCACGCCGCGGCCGCCGCGCCCGACGATCCGCCGCGGCCCGAGCGTCGAGCTGCAGAAGACGGCCATCCGCGCGCAGATCGTCGACGGCGTCGCGACCACGACGATCGAGCAGACGTTCCACAATCACGGACGGCGCGAGGCCGAGGGCACGTGGTTCATGCCGCTGCCGCGCGGTGCGGTCGCGGACGGCTTCACGATGGCCGTCGGCGGCGTCGAGCTCGAGGGCGAGGTCCTCGGCGCCGATCAGGCACGCTCGGTCTACGAGGCGATCGTGCGGCGGAAGCGCGACCCGGGCCTGCTCGAATACGCGGGCGAAGGCATGCTGCGCGCGCGGGTCTACCCGATCCCGGCCCAGCAGGACGTCGTCGTGACCGTGCGGCTGCGGCAGATCCTCGAGCCGCGCGGCAACGTGTTCGAATGGCAGTGGCCGCTGCGCGCGACGAAGTACGGTGACACGGGGCAGGGCCAGCTCACGATGGACGTGAAGATCACGTCGCAGACGCGGCTCGCGACCGTCGTCTCGCCGCAGCAGAGCGCCGAGGTCGTGCAGCAGGGGGACCGCGAGGCGCGCGTCACGTTCGAGTGCAAGGGCGTGCCGAGCGAAGACCTCAGCGTGCTCTACGGGCTCAGCGAGCAGGAGTTCGGCCTGCACCTGCTGACGTGGCGTCAGCTCGCCGATCCGGGCTACTTCGTCATGCTGCTGTCGCCGCCGCGCGCGCTCGAAACGACGCCGCGCCGCTGCGTGCAGTTCGTCGTCGACACCTCGGGTTCGATGAAGGGCGACAAGATTCGCCAGGCGAAGGAATCGCTGCGGATGTTCCTGCGCAGCCTGCAAAGCGAGGACCTGTTCCAGATCGTGACGTTCAGTTCCTCGGTGCAGACGTTCTTCGACGCGCCGCGCCTCGCGACCAAGGAGCACATCACCGCGGCGCTCGAACGCATCGAACGGCTCGAGGCCAAGGGCGGCACGAACATCGCCGAGGCGCTGCGGGCGGCGCTCGCGGTCGATACGCCGAAGGCGGACGGCGACGGCCCGTGGCTCGGCCAGATCGTGTTCGTCACCGACGGCGAGCCGACGGTCGGCATCACGGAGCCGAAGGAGATCCTGCAGCTCGCGAAGCAGTCGGACGAGCACAAGACGCGCGTCTTCGCGCTCGGCGTCGGCAACGACATCGACGTTCGGCTCATCGACGACCTCGTGCAGCAGCACCGCGGCGCGCGCGACTTCGTGCGGAACAAGGAGAAGATCGAGCTCAAGGTCGACGCGCTGTGCCAGAAGATCTCGCAGCCGGCCCTGACCGACGTCGAGATCCGGTGCGACGGGCTCGACTCGTTCGACGTGCACCCGGCGCGCACGCGTGACATGTTCTGCGGCGAGATGCTGCAGGTCGTCGGGCGCTATCGTGACCACGGCAGCAAGGTCGTGCGCCTGTGCGGCACGCAGGGCGGCAAGAAGCGCGAGTTCGTGTTCGAGGTCGACTTCCCGAAGCTCGCGGAGGAGCACACCTTCGTGCAGACGATCTGGGCGCGGCAGCACGTCGCGAGCCTGCTCGACGCGATCCGGCGGAACGGCGCCAAACCCGAGCTCGTCAGCGAGGTGAAGCAGCTCGCGACGCGCTACGGCATCGTCACGCCCTACACGTCGCAGCTGATCGTCGAAGAGGGCATGCGCCTCGCCAACCAGCCGCTGCGCCAGCGTGAGTCGCGGCGGGGCGGTCGCGTCGGCCGGCCGGGGGCCAGCGGCGCTTGGAATACCGCGGTGGGACTCGGCGGCGGCGCCGATCGGGCGGCCCCAGGTGGACCGGTAGCAGGTGGACCGGCCGCCGGCGGCCCGGCCACGGGTGGGCCGGGCGGCCCGGCTTCGGCAGGGCCGAGCGGGCCGTCGACTCCCGGCCCGCGGGGAGCCGCGAGCCCGGTCGCGCGGTGGGGAGCGCGCGGCGACGGTTCCGCGAGCGAAGCCAAGAACCAGCCGGCGCTCGAGCGCCTGCGGCGCCTCGGCAAGAAGCGCACCGGCGCCGAGGCCGTGCGTGAGAGCCTCGTGACCGCGTCCGACGACTTCTACCTCGGGGCGGCGCGGAAGAGTGACGTTCTGCGCGCCGAGGCCGACCCGGCGGAGAACGTCGAGCTCGACGAACTCCGAGACTCCGGCAGCGGCAAGCGACTGCTGCGCCGCGCCGCTGGCCGGGTCTTCGTGCCGGTCGGCGCCGACCTCGTCGAACAGGGGCTGCCGGCCGACTGGGCCAGCCAGGCCGTCGTCGTCGAGGCGTTCTCGAAGAGCTACTTCGAGCTGCTGAAGAGCAACCCCAGGCTGAGCGCCGTCCTGGCGCTCGGTGACCGCGTCGTGTTCCGCGACGGCAAGCGCATCGTGCACGTCAAGCCGAAGGATCAGCCCAAGGAGAAGCAGGGCGAGAAGCAGGATGGCGATCAGAGGTCGGCAGGCTCGAGCGCGAAGGACGCGGGGAAGCCGGGCGCGAAACGGGCCGCCGCCAAGACCGGCAAGGAATAGACCTCGGGTCGCGCGGGCGTAGCGTTGGCGGCAATGGTGCGCTGCGTCCGCTGGTTCCTGATCCTGCTCGGCGGCGTGCTGATCGGCTGCGGGCTCACGCTGCATGGTCAGGTCGCGCTCGCCCGGCACGCGCGCGCCGAGGTCGAGAACACGTTCGTCCTCTGGCGCGCCATCGGCGAGGCGACGTTCTACCTGCAGGGCGGCGAGACCCGCCTGGCGCTCGCGATGCGGGAAGTGCCGGCCGAATCGTTGAAGGAGTCGGACCGCGTCGCGTGGGTGCTCATCGCGCTCGGCGGCCTGCTCGCAGTCACGGTGCCGTTGTGGCGGGTGCGGCAGCGCGGGACCGGGCCAGCCAAGATGCCGGCGAAGCCGCCGGCGAAGGGTGCGAGCAAGCGATGAGCGCGGTCGCGCAGGAGGTCCAGGGTTGGATCGGCAAGTGGTCGCCGCAGATCGGCGATCCGACCGTGTTCGGCTGGCTCACGGTCCTGGCCTACCTGTTCGCCGCCGGCCTCGCGTTGCGCGCGGCGCGCCGGAGCCGGGCGATCGAGGGCGAGGCGACTGGCCCGCGTTCGACGTGGTTGCTCCTGGCGATCGGCTTCGTGCTGCTCGGCATCAACAAGCAGCTGGACCTGCAGTCGGCGCTCACCGAGACCGGCCGGGTCCTGGCGCGGCGTGACGGCTGGTACGAACACCGTCGCACCGTGCAGCTCGCGTTCATCGCGGCCGTCCTCGCGGTGGGAGCGACGGTCGTCGGCCTCGTGGTCTGGTGGTCGCGGACGGCCCTGCGGCGGATGTGGGTGGCGCTGCTCGGCACGGCGCTCGTCGTGACGTTCGTGCTCGTGCGCGCGGCGTCCTTCCACCGTGTCGATGCGTTCCTCGGCGAACGGGTGCTCGGGCTGCGCTGGAACTGGCTCCTCGAGCTGGGCGGGATCTCGATCACCGCCCTCGGGGCGTGGCGGTACGCGGCGGTTACCCGGGAGCCGCCGGAGTAACGACTACAGGATCACGCAGCGGCCGCCGTTCTCTTCGGCGAGGCGGCGCATGAGTTCCTGGGGCTTGATGTCGCCCATCCACGGCGTGCGCTGGCGCCGGAACTCCTCGGGGTCCTTGCTGTTGATGAACACCGTGTTGATCCGGACCTTGGCGAAGCGGTTGGCTTCCTTCACGAGGCGCAGGATCTCGACCGGGTCGACGACCTCGCCGACCGACGGCGCGCCGTCGGAGAGGATGAAGATCTCGTCGATGACCTTCTCGTAGTTCTCGGCGTAGGTGAGGCGGCTGACCGTGAGCGCCTCTTCGATCGCGCTCCACAGGTTGGTGCCGCCGTCGGGCTCGAGCTTGCCGAGGTACTTGATGAACTTCTCGCGGTTCTTCGGCGTCGCCGGCAGCAGCTTGCGGCTCCAGACCTCGGCCTCGTCGTCGCCGTTGAACGTGATGAGGTTGAACGCCGACTGGTCGGAGATCTCGTTCATCGCGCGCTCGAGCTCACGCCGAGCGAAGTCCATCCGCGTCGCGCCGCCGTCGCCGTCGCGCTGCATCGCGAACGTCATGCTGCGCGACAGGTCGAGGATGAACACGACGCGCGACCCTTCGACCGGGATGCCGCAGAATCCCGCGGTGCGCTGGGCGCCCTCGGCTGCGTGGCGCTTCTGGATGTCGACCTTGTCCTTCTCCTTCTGCCAGAACTCCTGCCACTGCGCGACCTGATCGACCGGATAGACGGCGCCCGTCATCGTCATCAGCAGTTCGTGGGCGCGGTGCAGCACGAGGCCCGAGAGCTGGCCGCTCTTCACGAGGTCCGGATTCTGCTGGTAGCGCGCGAGGATCTTGATGAGCGCCGGCACGGCGTCCTTGCTGCGCAGGTCGTCGAGCAGACGCAGCAGCGCCATGTCGCCGCGCCAGCTCGTGCGGCCGATCGCACCGATCGCGACCTTGACGGCCTGGCGCGCGGACGGGGGCAGCTTGACCGCGGGTGCCGCCGCCGGGGTGTCCCCGCCCTCGGCTCCGTCGTCGCCGGTCTTGTCCTTGTCGTCCTTGTCCTTGTCGTCGCCGCCCGCGTCGCCGCCGGTGTCTTGCGTGCGATAGCTCGCATAGATCGTGCGCAGCGCCTCGACCATCGCGGGCATCGCGACCTCGGTCGACTCCTTCCCCAACGCGATGATGAGCGCCTCGGCTGCCGGCTCGCCGCCCACCCGGGCGAGCGCTTCGGCGGCGTGGAAGCGCAGCAGCGGATCCTCGTGCAGGATCTGCGCCGTCAGCGTCGCCACATGGTCCTGGCCGTACGCCGCGAGCGCGCGCAGGGCCACGCCGCGCATCGCGATCTCGCGCTTCTTGTTCAGCCGAGCCTCGCCGGCCGCGATGCGCGCCACTTCCTTCCGGGCCGCGGTGCTCGCGAGCGCCTCGACCTTCTTCATGCCCAAGTCACGGACGAAGTGGACCTCCTGGGCGCGCTTGTACTCCTCCTGGGCGAAGCCGAGTGCCGCGACCTCGACGAGCAGCGCGGCGGCCTCGGCCGTCTCGAGCTTGCCCGCGGCATCCATGATGACCACGAAGTCCTCGCGGGCGGTCCAGACATCCAGCCCGTCCTTCTCGACGAGGCCGGCGCGCACGGCGAACGACTGCTTGGGCTCGATCTCCGCGTCCTTCCAGTCCACGAGCACCGGGGCCCGGTTGATGAACTTGTCCGACAGCAGATTGACCTTGCCGCTCCGGTAGGCCTTGAGCCACGTGGAGAGCGCCTTGAGCGCCTTCTCGGCGCGGATCGTCGCGGGCGCGGCGGCCGCAGCGGTCACCGGCGTGGGCGGGTTGGGCTCGGACGAGGGAAGCGGCGATGGCGCCGCGGCGAACGCCGCGCTCAGGAGGGATGCGAGCATTGGGTCGGGAGGCGGGCAGGCGGGAGGGGCGACCTACTGTAGCGAGGATCGCCGCCGCGGTTGCGCCTTCTCCCGGATCTCCGTGCCGGCGCTCGCGTCGCCCGCGGCCAGCGGGCTCGGGCGGGGCCGTTCTCGCGGCCCCGGCGCCGTCTCGGAGCCTCTCAGCGCACCTGCGGCGCGCCGTTCAGCATCTCGACCTCGCTGCGCGGCGCGACGAGGTTGTTGCCGCACGGGTCGGAGAAGTAGAGCACGTGACTCTGCCGCATGATCCCGAACTCGGGGCTGAACACGTCGCCCGGGCCGAGCGGGATGAACAGCATGCGGAAGACCTCCGGCCGCGTGCGGTTGAGCCACATCAGGATCTGCGCGTCCTCGGCCCGATCGCCCGGCCTGACCGCGATCTTGCGCGAGATCGTGCCGAGGCGCGGGCTGCGCTCCACGGTCGTCGCGACGACGGTGCGCACCGCGTCGAGGCTGTGGTCGACCCGCACGTCGCGGAACGAGTCGGCCGCGAGCTCAAGCTCCGAGCCGATCTCCGGATCGTCGAACCGCACGCGCTGGTGGCGCTGCATCTCGAGCAGGAGGTCGGCGAAGAGGCGCAGCTCGCTCGCGTCGTCGACCATGCGGCGAACGACGATCTGCACGTCGATCTGCTGCGGCTGCCGGCGCAGCAGGCCCAGCTGGTAGTTGACCGAGCGGTAGCGGGCTTCGAGCTGCCGCGCGGTCTCCTGCGCGGTCACCATCGTGCCCATCGGCTGCGCGGCCTGGATCAGCGCGACGCCGCCGAACGGACGGGTGCCCGCTTCGTAGGCAAACGCGTCGACGTCGACGTTGCGGCCCGCGTAGTAGTAGCCGCCGTTGCCGGGGCGGCGCTCGGAGATGCCGAGGCCGTTGATGCCACCAGCTGAGGTGGTGCCGCCGGCCGAGGCCACCTGCGCCATTGCCGTCGTGCTGACCGTGCCGTCGTTCGAGCCGGTCTCGTTCGAACCCCGATCGCTCACATCCTCATCGCTCACACCCCGCGCGGCGGTCGGCGCCATGTCGTTCGGCTGCAGGTTCCGATCGCCGTCCTGCAGCCACAGGCCGACGAACAGCATCGCGGCGGCGGCGGCGGCGCCCGTGAACGCGTAGCGCACCTTGGCCATCACCGGCACGGGGTCGCGGAACATGGCCTCGGGCGAGCCTTCGCCGGCACCGATGCGTTCGAAGAGGCGTTCGCGGAAGTCGGCCCCGACCTCCTCACGCGGCAGGCGCAGCGTCAGTCGTTGCGCAGCCTGCATCTCGTTCCAGAAGCTCGCACACGCCTCGCATTCGGAGACGTGTTGCATCACGACGGTGCGGCGGCCCGACGGCAGGCGCCCGTCGAGGCACTGTGACAGTTCGTAGCGGCAGGTGTTGCAGTTCATTGCAGTGCGGTGGTCAGCGTTCGGATCAGACCTTGATCAGTCGACTGACCAGTGACTTGAAGCGTTGGCGCGCCCGGAACAGGCGCGTCGACACGGTCTTGACGGGGCAGCCCATCACGGCCGCCGCGTCCTCGTAGCTCAGTCCTTCGACTTCGCAGAGCAGGAATGCCTCCCGGAACTTCAGCGGCAACTCCTCGATCGCCTTCTCGATCGCGGCGTTGGCTTCCTTGGTCTCGGCGACCTGATCGGGGGCCGCGTGATCGCCGTCCGCGGGTGTGAACGGGTTGTCCTCGTCCTTCTGCAGGTCGCGGAAGAGGCTGAGCTTGAACTTGCGGCGGCGCAGCTGGTCGAGACACAGGTTGCGCGCGACGCGGAACAGCCAGGGTCGGAACGCCGCGGTCGGCACCTGGTTGAGGTGGCGGTAGAGCGCGAGGAACGAGTCCTGGGCGACGTCCTCCGCGGCGATCGAGTCGCCGAGCAGACGCGTCGCGTAGGTCTTGAGTCCGTCCGAGTGGTCCGCCAGCGCGCGGTGGTAGGCCACCATGGTGACCGGATCCGGCTCCTGGGTCGCGGCGTTGGTCGTCATCGGAATCGTCTCGTCGAAGGGCAGCGGGGATCAGCGGCGGCGCCGCAGCTGTTGTAGCCGCTTCGCGAGTCGGGCGAGGCGGTCCTCGAGTTCGGCCAGCTTGGCCAGCCGGGTCTCGATGCGGGCTGACGTCGTCGTCGCCTTCTCGGCGTCGACCGCAGGGGCCTCGGGCTCGGCGTCGAACGTGATCGCGACGGCCAGACCGTCCTCACTCGGCACGACGCGCGCGCGGCGCTTCAGCTTGTCGAGCAGCTCCTTGTTGGCGCCCGAACGCAGTCGTTCGAGGATTGCCGGATCGATGGGTGCTGCCTCGGTCGTGCCGCTGAGGATCTTCATCGGACGGCGCGCCTTGACCGGTTCCGTCTTCACCGCCTCGGCCTGAACCGCCTCGACCGGCTCGGCTTCCACCGCATGGAGTCCGACGGGCAGCGACTTCACCGGCAGGGTTCGCACGCGCCGGGCCTTCACCGGTTCGACCGCGACCGCCTTCACGGGGCGGACCCGCTCGACTGGCCGGACCGCCGTCACGGGATCGACCGCCTTCACGGCTCGCACGGGCAGGACCTCGACGGCCTGGAGCGCCCGCGGCTTCGCGACCGCCGTGGTCTCCGCCCGCAGGTCCTGCAGCGCGGCGCGGATCTCGGCGCGGATCATCGCGCGCAGTTCCTGCCGCTGCGCCGGGGAGAACGCGCTGGCGGCGTCCTGGGCCGGGATCGTCGAGAGCGCCGTGGCCGCGGCCAGAATCGGAAGGAATCGCATGGCAGGCATGGGTTTGGATCGGATCTGCGGGGCCGCGACTCAACGCGGCACTGGACAGGAAACTCCTGAGCGACGAAAAAGCGAGCCCTG
Organism: Planctomycetota bacterium; assembly: GCA_965228735.1. Lineage (GTDB taxonomy): Bacteria > Planctomycetota > UBA1135 > UBA1135 > UBA2386 > JAGQRA01. Next base: position 4,339,575 of record OZ245838.1, on the reverse strand, counting down.
CCCGCGTTGCCATTGCGATGTCCGATTCCTCTTGCGCGAACGTCCCGCTCCAGCCCGCGTCCGGGTCCCACGGCCGCCGGGTCGGTCGCGGGTCGGTGCTCGGGAGCGTACTCCTAATTTCCGTAATCCCACTTCTGACCGGGTGTTCGGGCGATTTGTCGCACCGGTCGGTGGCCGAGTTCGAGGACCGGGTCGAGCTGCCCGCTGGCATCGAGCGGGTTCGCTTCGAGGTCGACAACGGCACGGTCGAACTGCACGTGACCGATGAGCCCGCGATCCTCGTGGGCGGCGGTGCGCGGCGGGCCGCAAATACGCCCGAGCAGCTGCAGGCCATCGAGGCGATCGAGCTCGCCGTAGCGGCGGTGCCGGACCCCGAGGATCCGTCGACGCTCGTCGTGCGGTCGCCCCAGCTTTCGGCCGGCCAGCCCGGCCTGCTGGCCCTGCGCGTCGGGTTCCGGTTGCCGGCGGAGCTGCCCGTCACGATCGAAATCGCGCAGAACGGTCATGTCACGGCGAAGGACCGGCGGGGTCCGCTCACCGTGCGCACGGGCCGCGGCGACCTGCACTTCGAGACGTGCGTCGGTCGGATCGAGGCGGCGACGGGCCGCGGCAACACGATCGCGTACGAGCACCGCGGTGACCTCGTGCTGCGGGCCGACGTCGGTGACATGCAGGTCTTCGTGCGCGAGCCGGACCAGGAGGTCCGGCTCGAGACCGGCGTCGGCACGATCCAGTGCTACGTGCCGCCGACCGCGAGCTTCCGGCTCGACGCCAGAGCGCAGATCGGCAAGTGCCACAGCGCGTTCGGGTTCCCGGTCGAGAACCCGGCGAAGTACAGCGCGGTGATGATCGGTGCGCGCGGTGACGCGACGACGCGCATCATGCTGCGCACGGGCAAGGGTCACCTGTCGCTCGGTTCGAAGGCGTTCGAGTAGCGCGCTGCGCGCGGCGCGACGCCGCTGTTCGAATCCTCACGCTGCGTGCGATACGGCGCGGTCGTCGGGGAGAACCCCGAGTTCGCCGTGCGATCCCGCCCTGGTGTGATTCGTGGGTCGGGAAGAAGAATGCGAATTCTGCGAATAGTTCGGAATGCGCGAGTACCGGGCGGCTGAAGCAGAAACAGAAAAAAGTCGTAAGGCGCCTCACGGCCCAGGCGACATGACGTAGCAAGCCCAACGCCCCCGAGCTTGTTTTGCCTAGCTCCTCACTGAGACCCCTCTTGCGCACGGACCGCTGCGATCGCCGTTTCGACGCCCGCAGATGACGACTCAGCACTGCCATCCCCAGCACCATGACACTCGGAAAACGACTGCTTCTCTTCTCCGCGAACGACCCTTCCGCGACCTCGATGACCCGTGCGACGGCCGAGTGGGGCTGCCTCACGAGCAGCTGCTCCTCGATCGATGAACTGCGCGGCCGCCTGCAGGGCGCCGAGTACGACATGGTGCTCGCCGAACCGTCGACCGCGCTGCGTCAGCTCGTCGCCGAGACCGATCCCGAAGACGTGCTGCAGCTGCCGCTCGCCGAGATCGAGAAGCGCCACATCCACCGCGTGCTCGCCTCGACGGGCGGCAACAAGACGCGCGCGGCGCGCATCCTCGGCATCGACACGAAGACGCTCTACAACAAGCTCAAGAGCTACCAGTCCGCCGAAGCCGTCGCGCGCCGCCGCCTCGCGAAGTCGGCGTCGCAGACGATCATCTGATTCGGCGATCATCTGATTCGGCTGGCATCTGGTTCGGCCGGCAGCTGATCCGGCGCGCTGCTGCGTGATCCAGAATGGCGGTCCGGGCGGGCCGCCGGCCGCCGAGCGGCGCCGAAGCGCCAAAAAACTTTGCCTGACCCCCGGCGCACGAGTCGCCGATGCGAGCGCCGGGCCCGCCCGCTGCCCCCACCGTTCCTCGGTGTCGGCGGCTGGCCCGCGCTCATGCGGTCGCGGACGGGGCCGATCATCCCCGTGGCCGACTTCGTCCCAACGAGACGACCGCACATGAAACTCGCGGCGGGCCTTGATTCGCCGACTTCGATCCTTTGCCTGCAGTGCCCGCCGCGAGTTTCCTTTTCCTGCCGCTCCCGGCGGGACCACGGGCCTGCCGTGCGACAGGTTTGGAATTCCACCCTGGCCGCGCTTCAATCGCGCGTCTGATGGCAGTGTCCGACTATCGCTCCCTCCTCGATCGTGCCGACCAGCGTTTGGCCACGCTCAAGGAGAGTCTTTGACTACGTCCGGCGCCATCGTGAGCTAGCGGACATCGAGCACCAGATGACCCAGCCGGGCTTCTGGGACGAGCCCGAGCGCGCGCAGCCGCTTGTGCTGCAGAAGAAGCTCTGCTTCCAGGTCGTCGAGCCGATCGACGTCGTCACCCGTCTGATCGACGATGGTCGCGTGCTGCTCGAGCTCGGTGAGGAGGACCCGGCCGCCGTCGCGGACGACCTCGCCGCGGTGCGGGAGCAGATCGACGCCAAGCTGCACGACCTCGAGTTCCAGCTCATGCTCGGCGGCGAGCACGACGTGAAGAACGCGTTCGTGACGATCGTGCCGGGCGCGGGTGGGGTCGATGCCTCGGACTGGGCCGAGATGATGCTGCGGATGTACGTGAAGTGGTCGGCGCGGCACGACTACGACGTCGAAGAGTACGACATGCAGATGGCCGAGGAGGCCGGCATCAAGACGGCGACGGTGCACGTCAAGGGGCCGCACGCCTACGGCCGGCTCAAGGCCGAGCAGGGCGTGCATCGGCTCGTGCGGATCTCGCCGTTCGACGGCAACGCCCGGCGGCAGACATCGTTCGCGTCCGTCGAGGTCGTGCCCGAGATGGACGACGACGTGTCCGTGGAAATCAAGAAGGACGACCTGCGCGTCGACACGTTCCGCGCGTCGGGCGCCGGCGGGCAGCACGTCAACAAGACGGAGTCCGCGATCCGCATCACCCACCTGCCGACGGGTATCGTCGTGAGCTGCCAGAACGAGCGCAGCCAGCACAAGAACCGCGACAGCGCGATGCGCACGCTGCGGTCCAAGCTCTATCAGCTGGAGCTCGCCAAGCGCGAGGAGGAGCTCGCCAAGTTCTACGGCGATCGCGGCTCGATCAGCTGGGGCAACCAGATCCGCAGCTACGTGCTGCAGCCCTACCAGATGTGCAAGGACCTGCGGACGGAGATCGAGACGTCGAACGTGCAGGGCGTGTTGGACGGCGATCTGGACCCGTTCATCGAGGCTTACCTGAAGAAGCGGCAAAACTGAGGCGACCTATGAAGTGGGCACTGCTGTCCGTCACCGACAAGAACGGGATCGTCGACTTCGCGAAGGGGCTGACGCGGCTCGGCTACGGCATCCTCTCGACCGGCGGCACGCGTCGTGCGCTGCAGGCCGCGGGCGTCGAGGCGCGTGAGGTCGCGGACTACACCGGCTTCCCCGAGATGATGGCGGGGCGCATCAAGACGCTGCATCCGCGCGTGCACGGTGGCCTGCTCGCGCGGCGTGACGTCGAGAGCGACGCCGCCTCGATGGCGGAGCACGGCATCGAGTCGATCGATCTGCTCGGCGTCAACCTCTATCGCTTTCGCGAGACGGTCGCGCGGCCGGATGCGACGCGCGACGACATCGTCGAGAACATCGACATCGGCGGCCCCGCGATGCTGCGCAGCGCGGCGAAGAACCACGCCAGCGTCTACGTCGTAGTGGATCCGAGCGACTACGGCGCCGTGCTCGAGGCGCTCGAGTCCTCCGATCCGGGCGCGGTAGCCGGGCTGCGTCGCCGGCTCGCCGCGAAGGCGTTCGCGCACACCGCGGCCTACGACGCGGCGATCGCCGAGTGGTTCGACGGCGAGCGGCGAGCGGAGCCCGACGAGCCGTTCTTCGCCGCCAACACGTCCGTCGCCTACCAGAAGCGCCAGGACCTGCGCTACGGCGAGAATCCGCATCAGCGCGCGGCGTTCTACGTCGGCGGCGACGCCGGTCCGACGCTCGCGAACGCGCGGCAGTTGGGCGGCAAGGAGCTGAGCTACAACAACATCCTCGACGCCGACGCGGCGCTCGCCGCCGTTCTCGACTTCGAGCGGCCGGCGTGCGTCCTCGTGAAGCACAACAATCCGTGCGGCGTCGCGACCGCGGAGACGACGGAGCGCGCGTTCGAGCTCGCGCGGGCGTGCGATCCGGTCTCGGCGTTCGGCGGGATCCTCGCGGTCAACCGGCCGTTCACGCGTGAGCTGGCCAAGGCCGTCGTCGCGAGCGGGACGTTCCTCGAGGTCGTCGTCGCGCCGGAGATCGAGACGAGTGCCGTCGTCGAGCTGAAGAACGCGAAGTGGGGTGCCAACGTTCGCCTGCTCGGGCTCGGCGGCATGCCCGGACCGGAGGCGCGGCGCGCGCCGACGTGGCGCCCCGTGTCCGGCGGCGCGCTGCTGCAGACGCCGGACGTCGTCGATGGCGATCCCGAACTGAAGTCCGCCGCCGGTCGCGAGCCCACGGACGACGAGCGCACGGCGATGCTGTTCGCCTGGAAAGTGTGCAAGCACGTCAAGAGCAACGCGATCGTGCTCGCCAAGGTCGAGCCCGACGGTGCGTGTGCCACGCTCGGCATCGGTGCGGGCCAGATGAGTCGCGTCGACGCGGCTCGGATCGCGGTCAGCAAGGCCGGCGAGCACGCTCGCGGAACCGTCGTCGCGAGTGACGCGTTCTTCCCGTTCCCCGATGGTCTCGAGGTGTGCGCCCAGGCCGGCGTGACGGCGGCGATCCAGCCCGGCGGCAGCAAGCGCGATCACGAGGTGATCGCCGTCGCCGACGAACACGGGATGGCCATGGCGATGACCGGGCGCCGGCACTTCCGGCACTGAGATCGATGGCCAAGAACGTCGAGAATGCGGCCGCCGACGTCCTGCTCGGGGCGTCGATGCGGCAGATCGCGGCGGAGTATCGCGACGAGCTGATCGAAGAGTTCGGCTTTCGCGACGACGAGGTCACCCCCGGGACGTTCCAGAACGAGACGGCGACGTTCATGCGGCGACTCGCGCGCCACCTCGGCGATCGGCACAGCGGCGACGCGCGCGTCGGTCACGCGCTGCAGGAGTGGGTCGGGTTCACGGATCACTACGAGGCCTGGGACGCGTTGCTCAGCGGCTTCGTCGTCGATGACCGCGAAGCGCTCCTGCGGCGCGGCAAGGTCCTGTTCCCGGGCACGCTGACGGCGCACTGGGACTCGGTCGACGGCTACGGGTACTGAGGCGATGAGCGGGTCCGAGGTCGCGGAAGGGCTGGCTGCCGTGCGGCGGCGGATCGCGGCGGCGTGTGAACGCGCGGGCCGTGCGCCCGACTCGGTCGAACTCGTCGCGGTGAGCAAGCGGCACCCCGTCGCGCGGATTCGCGACGCGCTCGCGGCCGGCCAGCGTGACTTCGGCGAGAACCGCGTGCAGGAACTCATGGGCAAGGCGCCGGACCTCGCGGCTGCGGCCGGGTTGCGGTGGCACATGATCGGTTCGGTGCAGACCAACAAGGTGCGGCAGTTGCTCGCCGTTCCCGGGCTCGCCCTGCTGCACAGCCTCGACCGGGCGGGGCTCGCCGATGCGCTGCACAAGGAGCTCGACCGGCGTGCCGCAGCCGATCCGGGGGCCTTGCCGAGCCTCGACGCGTTGCTGCAGATCAACGCGACCGGCGAGGCGCAGAAGCACGGCTGTCGACCCGAGGACGCGGCGGCTCTTCTCGAGCACGTCCACCGCGACTGTCCGCGCATCGCCGTGACCGGCCTCATGGCGATGGGGCCGCTCGACGGCGACCCCGCCCCGGTGTTCGAGCGGGTGGCGCGGCTGCGGGACGAGCTGCGGTCCCGCTCCGGCGCGGCACTTCCCGTGCTCAGCCTCGGCATGTCGGGTGACCTCGAGGCCGCGATCGCGGCCGGCTCGACGCTCGTGCGGGTCGGCACCGCGGTGTTCGGGGCGCGCGGTTGAGGCCTGGAGCGCAGGCTGTAGCTTCTTGCCGACCCGTGGCCGCCCGCCGGAAGAAACCAGCTCCCAAGTTGCCGACCGGCGAACCCGCCGAGATCGGTGAGTTGATGCGTCGCCTGTCGGCGGCGATCCCGAAGCCGCAGTGCGAGCTCGACCACACGGACGCGTGGACGCTGCTGATCGCGACGATCCTCAGCGCGCAGAGCACGGATCGGACGGTCAACACGGTGACGCCGGTGCTGTTCGACAAGTTTCCGACGCCCGAAGCGCTGGCGGCGGCGCCGCGCGAGGACGTCGAAGCCGTCGTGCATCGGACGGGCTTCTACCGCAACAAGGCGAAGGCGATCCAGGGCGCGAGCCTCGCGCTCCACGAGGAGTACGGTGGCGAGGTGCCGCGCGACATGACGGCGCTGCTGCAGCTGCCGGGCGTCGCGCGCAAGACGGCGAACGTGGTGCTCGGCGTCGCGTTCGGCATCGCGTCGGGCATCGTCGTCGACACGCACGTGATGCGCGTGGCGCAACGGCTCGGACTCACTACCGAGACCAAGCCCGACAAGGTCGAGAAGGATCTGTGCGCGCTGCTCGAGCAGGACCAGTGGATCGACGGCGGCCACCGCCTGCTGCTGTTCGGCCGCTACCTGTGCCTCGCCCGCGAGCCGGACTGCGAGAACTGCCCGCTGTTCGAGATCTGTCCGTCGCGCGAAGGCGACGTCGCGCCCGGCGGTCCCTGGGTCGATCGCGCGGCGACCGTGCGGGTGCGCGTCGAGTCGCGCGGAGCGTGACGTGGGGCGGCCGGACTCCCTGCCGGCGGCCGTCGTCTGGGCGTATCGCCGGACCGGCAAGTTCGCGTTCCATGTCCTGACCGGCGCGCTCGAGTCCGATCCGCGGACCCGCGACGTCGAGATCCGGTTCGGCAACGGCGTCGACGCGGTCGTCGCGGCGATCGAAGAGGTCGTGGGCAGCGGGCGCCGCGTGCTCGTCGGCTGGTCGTTCTACTCGCCGGACTTCGCGCAGCTCAGTTCCGAACTCGCGGCGGTGAAGGCGCGAACGACCGGATTCGCGCGCCGGGTCACGCACGTCGCGGGCGGCGTGCACGCGACGGCCGAACCGGTGGCGACGCTGCAGGCGGGCTTCGACCTCGTGGCAGCCGGGGAAGGGGAGGCGCTGATTCGCGAGCTCGTGGTCGCGTTCGTTCACGGCGATGACCTGCGGCACATCCGCGGGATCGGCTGGCTCGACGAATCGGGCGAGCTGCAGCGGCAGGGTCGCGCGGACCGCATCGAGCTCGACGCGTTCCCGCCGTTCGGCCCCGAGCACCGGCGCTATGGCCCCATCGAGATCACGCGCGGGTGCGTCTACGCGTGCCGCTTCTGCCAGACGCCGTTCTTTGCGGGCGCGATGTTCCGGCATCGCTCCGTCGCGAACGTGCGCGAGTGGGTGCGCTATCTCGTGCCGCGCGGTTTCCGGGATCTGCGCTTCCTCACGCCGACCTCGTTGAGCTACGGCGCGACCGGGCCCGAGCCGGACCTCGCGGCCGTCGAGGCGTTGCTCGCCGGCGTTCGCGAGGACATCGGGCCCGGGCGCAAGCTGTGGTTCGGCACGTTCCCGAGCGAGGTCCGGCCCGAGCACGTCACCGCGGCAGCGCTGCGGCTCATCCGGCGTTACGCGAGCAATCGCACCCTGATCCTCGGCGGGCAGTCGGGCAGCGACCGCGTGTTGCAGAAGAGCCGGCGCGGTCACGACGTCGCGACGATCGAGCGGGCGACGGCGCTCTGCGTCGAGCACGGCTTCGTGCCGCACGTCGACTTCCTGTTCGGGCTGCCGGGCGAGGAGTCGACGGACGTCGAGGCGACGTTCGGGCTCATGGACCGGCTCGTTCGGCTCGGCGCGAAGGTGCACGGGCACACGTTCATGCCGCTGCCGGGGACGCCGTTCCGACGGGCGGCCGCCGGGGCGTTGACGCCGAACGTGCGCCGGCGGCTCGTGCAGATGTCGAGCGCCGGCGCGCTCTACGGGCAGTGGCAGCAGCAGGAGAGGACCGCTGCCGAGCTCGCCGCCGGGAGCCAGGCGGGCGCGCGCGAGGAATTCGGCTAGCCGCAAACGAACCGTTCCTCGCGAGCGTCGGTTTTTCTGCGCCGGTCCAGGGCCGCCGCGAGTCGCGACGGGACCACGGGTGGGCCTCTCAGTGAGTGGAAGGCACGAGTGCTGGTGCTTCCGCACGACTGGGGCAAATCGCCCGACCCGAACCGTGCGCCGTCGTTCTGCAAATCTCTCCGGAGCGGGGGAGAATGCGTATCGGCCATGCTGCGCGCCCGGGCCGGTGCGCGGCGCCTGTTTCCCTGTCTGACCCCGCTCCCCGGAGAGTTCTCATGCTGATCAAAGGCTTTTGTCTCGGTGCCGTCCTCGTCTCGACCCCGCTGTGCCTGCTCACCGAGTCGACCCCGGAACGTGCGGCTGGCGTCGTCACCGAGGTCCAGCTCGCGGGCCACGTGCAGGAGCCGCAGCCGGACCAGTCGCTGACGCGGCACCAGCAGAAGGAGCTCAAGAAGGTCCGGCGCGAGCTCGCCGAGGCCAAGCGCGAGCTCGCCGACATGCGCCGGCAGCTCGGTGAGATCCTGGACACGATGGATGCGCAGTTCGCCAAGCAGCAGCACCGGAGCTGCGCGCCGTCGCGCAACCGCGCGCTGATGTCGCACTATCAGTGGCTCGATCACAATGGCCACGAGAAGCGCGCCGAGAAGTCGCTCAACACGATCGTCGCGGCCGCCGGCAAGGACGTCGGTCGTCTCAACTCCCTCGCGTGGGATCTGATGACGGACAAGGACACGGTCGGCAAGTTCGATCGCGTCGCGCTGGCGCTCGCCGACCAGATGGAGAAGTCGCGCAAGCTGCGGCACCACTACATCGACACGATCGCGCTCGCGCGCTTCCTCAACGGTCAGGTCGACCGCGCGGTCGACCTGCAGAAGCGGGCTATCGCGGCCGGCGGCAACAGCGACGACTACCGCCGCCGCCTCCGCACCTACGAAGCGGCGCAGGAAGCGCTGCTCGTCGCGCGCCAGGGAGCGCCCGCCCAGCCGACGCCGGGGACGCCGGTCGAGCGCAGCGTGCCGATGAAGGCCGCAACCGGCACGGTCCTCGCTTCGGCGAACGAAGAAGACGAGGAGTAGCGGCGCTCTGCCGGCCGGGAGGCAGCCGGCGGCGCTCCGCCGCCGGATCGCTACTTGCTCGCCACGACCTCGGCGATCGCCGAGGTCAGCGCCGGCACGATCTCGAACGCATCGCCGACGATGCCGTAGTCGGCGACCTTGAAGATCGGCGCGTCCGGGTCCTTGTTGATTGCGACGATCGTGCCCGCGGTGCGCATGCCCGCGAGGTGCTGGATCGCGCCGCTGATGCCGATCGCGATGTAGAGCGGCGGGCTCACGACCTTGCCGGTCTGGCCGACCTGTTCGCGGTGCGGGCGCCAGCCCGCGTCGACGACGGCGCGCGAGGCGCCGACCGCCGCGACCCCTGGGCCGAACGCGGCCGCGAGGTCTTCGACGAGCTTGAAGTGCTCGGCTTCCTTGAGGCCGCGGCCGCCCGAGATGATGACCTTCGCTTCCTGCAGCGGGGTGCGGTCGGAGCTCGACGCCACGACCTCCTTCACGACACTCAGCAGATCGCCGGCCGGTGCATCGACCTTGGTGACTTCCGCGCCGCTGCCGCCGCCCGCGGCAGCGTAGTTGTTGGGTCGGATCGTCGCGCAGAACGTCGGCTTCTTGGCCTTTGCGCTCATCGTCGCCTTGCCGGCGAAGACGGGCCGCTGCACCGAGAACGCCGAGCCTTCGAACGTGACCTTGATCGCATCCGTGGCGACGGTCGCGTCGAGTGCGGCCGCGACGCGGGGCAGCAGGTCCTTGCCCATCGCCGTGTGCGTCATCAGCACGCCCGTCGCGGACAGCCCCTGGGCCTGTTCGGCGATCGCCTTGGCGTAGGCGTCACCCGAGTACTGCGCGAAACTGCTGCCGTCGATCGCGACGACCTGGGCGACGCCCGAGTTCTGCAGTTCCGAGACTGCCGCGTCGAGGTTCGAACCGCAGGCGATCGCGATCGCCTTGCCCCCGGTCTGACCCGCGAGCTCGATCGCGGCGGTGACGGCTTCGAGCGAAGAACGCTTCAGCGCGCCGTCGCGCACCTCCGCAATGACCAGAATGTTGCTCATGTTCGTAGTTCCTGCGCTCTAGAGGACCTTGGCCTCGTTCTGCAGTGCATCGATCAGCGCCGGCACGGCATCCGCGCCCTCGCCGACGATCTTGCCGCCGCTGCGCGCCGGCGGCAGCGCGATCGCGGTGACCTCGAGTGCCGCATCCGGCAGCTCCGCCGCGGCTTCCTCGAGCGGCTTCTTCTTCGCCGCCATGATGCCCTTGAGGTTGGGGTAGCGCGGCTCGTTGAGGCCCTTCTGGCAGCTGAGCACCGCGGGTGTCTTGCAGGTCACGACCTCGCGCGCGCCTTCGATGTCGCGCTCGGCGGTGAACGCGCCGTCGGCGAGCTCGAGCTTGTTCACCTCGGTCACGCACGCGAAGCCGAGCCGGGTCGCCAGGTTGGGGGCGAGCTGGTTGTTGTCCGAGTCGATCGCCTGGCGACCGCAGAGCACGAGGTCGCACGACTGCGTCTTGATCCACGCGGCGAGCGCGGCGGCGGTGCTCGCGCCGTCGAACATCCACTGATCCGTCGTCAGCAGCACCGCCTTGTCGGCGCCGCGCGCGAGCGCGTCCCGCAGCTCCTTCTGCGCGTCCTTGCTGCCGATCGTGACCACGGTCACGGTGCCGGTGCCGAGCTGCTCCTTGATCCGGAGCCCCTGCTCGATGGCGAACTCGTCGTACGGGTTGAGCTCGTACTTGACTCCGGAAGTGTCGATCGACTTACCGTCGGCGGCGACCTTGATCGCCGTGTCCGAGGCAGGGACCCGCTTGATGCAGACTACGATGTCCATGGCGTATTGGGGGCGTGGCAGTGCGAGCGCCGGGGGCTCACCGCGGGAGTGCGGTGGGCGATCGGCGCGGGTTCGGAACGCGATACCGGCCGTGGCCGTCGCGTTCGAGGGGCGAGGACTATAGCTCTGGCCCTAGACGGAATCGAGGCCGTCGATCCAGCAGTCCGGCAGCTCGGCGCCGGGATCGTGGCTGCACGACATCGGCCCTGAAATTCCGAATTCGCCCACGATCGTGGGGCCCAGTGCGGTGCGCAGACCGGGGCGGTACGGCGGCAGCAGCAGCACCGTGTCGATCTGGTCGCACGCGTGCATGGCGCCGTGCAGCAGCTCGGCGATGTCCCCGTCCGGGCCGCCGACCTCGTGCCAGTGGTTCTCGAGATCGGCGCCCTTGCCGCAGCACGCGTAGCTCGTCACCGTGCCGGCCCGTTCTCCGACCATCGTCGTCATCCCGGGGGTCGTGAGGAGCCCCGAGGTCTCGTGCGGCGAACGGACGACGCCGACGGGCTTCTGCTCGTGGAGCGCGTGGATCCTCGGGTGGTCCGCGATGGTGGCCGGCCGGACCCGCAATGCGGTCTCGGCGTTCTGCTGATGCGGTCGGCGTGCGAGCACGAGGCAGTGCTCTTCGGGACCGGGAACGAAACCGTGGCGGGCGTACAGCTCGGGGCGCTCGGCCCACAGCACCACGTGTCCGGCGGTCTGGCGCGACTCGGCGAGGGCGCTCTCGAGGACGCGGCCAGCGAGCCCCCGGCCCCGATGCGCAGGCGCGGTCGCGACGCTGCCGAGCAGGGTGATACGGACCTCGCCCGTCGAGGTCCGGACCGTGACGTCGCGGGTTGCGCAGTGACTCACGAGTTCGTCGCCGTCGAACAACGTGAAGAACTTGCCGTGACCGTCGCTGCGATACAGCGCGGGCCAGGTGTGGTGCACGCTGTACGGCGCGCCCTCGAGCAACCACTCGTCGAGCTGCCGCAGCCAGCGCTGGACCGCGCTGCGGCCGAGGCACGTCACCGGTCCGAGCGTCGCCGCCGCCGTCATGGCATCCGCTTCTGGAACGCGTCCTCGAGTCGCCGCCGCAGGTCCATGGCGAGGGAGAACTCCTCGTCCGCGCGCGCGAGGGCGTCGCTGACCTCGTCGGGGCCAACGATTGCCGGTGGGGATTCGCGATGGGCCGCGGCGATCTGCTCGAACGACTCCAGCAGGCGGCGGAACGCGGCGAAGTCGGTCGCGTTGGCCGGATTGGCCGCCTGCGCGTTGAGGTCGCCGGTCGCGCCGATCCGCGGCGCGCTTGTCTGATTCGGATCGATGCTCATCGGAGCAACCCCGACAGGCTGGTCTGGATCACGCGGGAGGTGACCTGCAGCGCGGCCTGGTACGCGAGGTCCTGGGCCTGCAGTTCGACGATCGCCTCGGCGATGTCGGTGTCCTGCACGCGCGACAGCGACTCCTGGCGGGAGATCGACAGGCCTTCGACGCGGTTGCTCAGGTTGTCCATGCTCGACGAGCGGAAGCCGAGCTCGCGCAGGCCGTCGAGCACGCTGTTGTGCGACCCGTCGACCTCCGCGAGCATCTCCGCGATGCGGCTGCGCGCGAGCTCCGGATCGAGCCCGTCGTCGTTGCGCAACAGATCGCGCAGCGAGATCAGCGTCGTGAACGCGTCGAACGTGCCCTCGTACTTGACCTGATCCGCGCCCGTCCGGGCGAGGGCCGTTACGTCCACGTTGAGCACTTCGCCGGTCTCCGAGTGCCGCACGGTCGCGACGTCGGCGAACGACGTGACCTCCTGGACGGTCTGACCGCCATCCGTCGACAGGCCGGCCTTCGCCGTGAAGGTGCCGCTCGTCGTCGCGGGCACGCCGGTGACGGTCAGCGAGATGCGGCGCCCGTCGCCCGTCGTGAAATCGCCGTCCGTGATCGGGAGGTTGAGGGCGGGGCCGCCGCCGACGCTCAGCGTGTCGGGCGCCGACGTGAATGCGAACGACAGGTCACCGATGGCGTTCGTCGTGCCGTTGCCGGCGCTGACCGTCGATGGCGCGTTCGTGTGCAGGCCGGTGTAGGTGACCTGCAGTTCGCCGTAGCCCACGCCGGTGTCGCCGCCGCCGGCCGAGGCCGCGCCGGTCGGGAATTGGCCGGGCAGGGCCGAGAACACCGTGCTGCCACGATTGCGGCTGAGGAAGACCCCGTCGCCCGGCAGGTTGAGGCTCGTCGTCACGCCGGGCGCGACCTCGATGTCGAGAGTGTCGTGGTTGCCGTGGTAGACGACTCGCGAGCCGCTTGCAGTGTTCTGAAGCTCGAACGGCGCCGAGCTGCTCGCAGTGCCGCCGAAGAGGTAGCGGTCCCCACGCCGGCTGTTGCCGATGCTCACGAGCTGACCGAGCATCTGGTCGACCTCGGCCGCGATGCTCTCGCGGTCTTCGACGCTCAGAGTGCCGTTGCTCGCCTGCGTCGTGAGTTCGCGCAGTCGTTGCATGAGCCCGGACGCGTCCTCCATCGCGGCGGCGCCCGTGTCGAGCGTTTCGCGTGCGAGGTTGACGTTGTCCTTGAGCTGGTCGAGCTCGCGGAGTTCGTTGCGCAGCGGCAGGATCCGCAGCGCGGCGGCCGGGTCGTCCGACGGGCGGTTGATGCGTCGCCCGGTCGCCACCTGTTGTTGCAGTTGCGAGTAGCGCCGCAGGCCGCGTTGGACGTCGGCCAACGCGCGCGAGTAGAGCATGCCTTGCGTGATGCGGATCGTCATCGCGTCACCTCCCGAGGTTGATCAGGGTGTCGAGCATCTGCTGCGCCACCGAAATGAAGCGCGCCGCCGCCTCGTAGGACTGCTGGTACTGCACCATTGAGACCATCTCCTCGTCGATGTTGACGCCGGATACGCCTTCGCGTTCGGCCTGCAGGTAGCCGAGCAGGTCCTCCTCCGCGATCAGCGCGGTCGTCGCGCCGGCGGTCTCGAATCCGACGTCACCGACCAGATCGGCGTAGAAGTCCTCGATCGTGTTCGCGTCGAGCGAGCCGATCGCGCGGTCGCGCATCGCGGTGAAGCGTTCGAGATTGCTCGCGTCGCCGTCGGCCGTGCCGAGTGCGGCCGCGAGCCGGTCCGGGTTCGACAGGATCGCGGGATCGACCTCGATGTCGTTCGCCGAAGACCCGAGGAAGAACGAGTTCATCCCGATGCCGACGAGCAGGTCGGCCGTATCGCTGTCGTTGAGCACGTCGAGCCCGAAGACCTGGCCGGCGGTGCCGGAGATCGTGCCGGGGCCGAACGAGACCTGGACGCCGTCCGCGACCTCGATCATTTCGCCGGGCTGGTAGGTCTGCCCGACGTCGAGCTCCGTGACGAGGTCGCCGGCGCTGTTGAACACGTTGATCTTGAGGCCCGCGGTGCGGCCGATCTGACCGTCGCCCGCGGGGACGAACGTGAAGCGGTCGTTGTCCGCGCCGGTGTAGGTGCCCTCGACCGTGATCGGCAGCGTGTGGTCGCGACCCGTCGTCTGGGCGGTCGACAGGCCGAGATCGCCGAGCACGGTGCCGCTGCCGTTCGTCAACTGCAGGATCGAGCTGTCGCCGCCCTGCGAACCCTGGATCACGAGCCGACCGGCGACCTCCTGCGCGGTGCCCGCGGTCCCGAGGTCGTCGTTGATCGCGGCGATGAGCTCGGCGGTGGTCGCCGTCGACGAGTTCGCGAAGTCCGTCGCCTGCAGCGTGACCGTCGTGTTCACCGGCGCCGTGGCGCTGCCCGTCGTCACGGTGAAGGTCACGGGGAACGTCTGCCCCGAGATGTCGTACGGTCCCGCGCCGGTCGCGCCGATCGACGGGTTCGTGCCGCCGAACGTACCGTTCCCGTCCGGGTCGGGATCGAGGCGGGGCGAGAAATCGAAGCCGTAGCCGTTGTCGGCGCTGATGCGGAGCCGGCCCGTCGGGTCGATGCTCGCGCTGATGTGGTCGATGGCAGTCAGCTCGTCCGCGACGTCCCGCAGCGTCATCGAGGCCGGGTCGATCGCGATTCGCGTGCGCTCCATGCCGCCGCTCTCGAGGTTGCTGACGTTGACGTAGAGCTCACCGTTCTGGACCGCGAACTCGAGGCCCGCCTGCGACAACAGCTCGTCGCCGAACACGTTGTTGTTGTTGCCGTCCAGCACGCCGTAGGCCGAACGCAGCGACTGGAACGGGCCGGAGCGCGGCATGCCGGTGGAGTGCAGCCGGTTGAACTCGAGGATCGTGCTGCGCGCGAGATCGTCGATGCGGCTCAGCGTGCCCGGCAGGTCCGTGGCCTCCTGGCGCAGCAGCGCGGCGATGCGCCCTTCGCGAACGTTCACGGTGGCGGCGTTCTCGCCGGCGGTGACGCGCGTCAGTCCGTCGGCGCCGCGGCCCACGCCGAGCTGGGTGGACTGCGATCCGGCGACGAGCAGGTGGCCGCCGACGAGCACGTCGACGGAGCCCGAACTGCGTTCGATGGCGCGGGTGTCCAGCAGCACGCTGATCTGTCGCACGTGCTCACGGCGCGCGTCCCGCAGGTCGTTCGCGGCCGAGCCGTTCGCCTCGACGCCGATGATCTGACTGTTGAGTTCGGCGATCGCAGCCGCGTGTTCGTTGACCTCGCGCACGTGACCGCGGACTTCGTCGAACGAGCTGCCCCGAAGCTCACCGACGCGATCGGAGATCAGCCGGAAGCCCTGGCTGAGGAGCGCCCCGGACTGGATGACGCCGCCGCGCAGCGCGCGATCGGCCGGGTCGGTCTGCAGCGCGCCGATCGAACCGAAGAAGCCCTGCAGCGTCTCGGACAGGCCTTCGGGCTCGCCGAGGATGCCCTCGAGCTCCGCCATGCGGAGCTGGTCGACGCGCGCGGCGCCGACGAGTCCGGTCTGCAGCTGGATGCGCCGTTCGAGACCCTGGTCGACGACGCCGAAGATGCCGCTGACATCCACGCCGCTGCCGATCTGGAAGCCGCGGCCGGTCTGGTACGGCAACGCGGCGCTGAGCTCGACGCGTTGACGCGAGTAGCCCACCGTGTTGGCGTTGGCGATGTTGTTGCCCGCGACCTGCATGCCGAGGCGCGCTGCGCTGAGCGCACGCAAGCCCGAGCCGAAACCGAAGCCGAGTCCCATGGTCCTTCCTCCTGTCCCTACATCCTGCCGTCGATGATGGTCGCGCTCGCGGGCCCCGCAGCGGGTCGGGCCGTCGCCGTGCGGTCGTAGCCGCGCGGCGCGCCCGAGTGCGGTTGGGCCGAGAGTTCGGTGACCAGGCCGTCGTGCGTGCGCTGCGAGAACTCGAGCAGGCGTCGCCCGAGCGCGAGCTCGGTGCGAACCTCGCACGCGAGTTTGGTGGCTGCGTCGGCAACCTGCCGCAATCGCGCCCCGACCGCGGCCGGCAGTGCGGCCACGATTCGTGAGACGTTGACGCGCGTCGCCGTTGCCGCGACGCCAGGGTGGCCCGGCAACGACCTCGCGAGCTCCTCGACGAGCACGCGGCGTGCTTCGTCTTCAGCCGCGAGGCGCTGCGCCAGGCCTTCGAGGTCGGCGGACGGGGCGATCGTATCCGGCCGCGCCGAGACCCACGCCGAGCGGCGGTCGCGCAGCCCGGCCACGAGCTCCTCGAGGAGGCCGTGGGTGGTGCGGAACGACCGTTCGAGCGTCGCCGCCAGTTCGGTCAGTGAGGCGTCAGAGCGCGACATCGATAGAGCTCCTGATGGCCGAGAGGGCGGCGAACGAACTGCGGTCCATGGCGCGCTGCGCGGTGACCAGCTGTTGCTTGCGGTCGGCAGCGGCCTTCGGCGCCTCGGCCAGTTGGCCGTGGCGGACCATGTCCTGGATGACGACCTCCTGCACACCGATCGATTGGTGCGCACCGAGGTGCTCGGTGACGTGCTGGTCGAACCAGCCTGCATACGTGTCGCTGCCCGTGCCGTTGCCGAACAGGCCGCCGTCCTCGCTGATCGAAGAGCTGGCCCGCAGGCTGCTGACGAGCTGCTGGATGAACATCGCCTCGAACTGCTTCGCGGTCTGTTCGGCGTGTTCACGCGTGCCGACGCGGGCGTTGCCGCCGTCAAGGGCCTCGCGCCCGACCCTGGAGGTCATCGCTGGCGTGGCCTGCATCAGCGCACCTCCAGCTCGGCGTGCAAGAAGCCGCCCTGATCGAGCGCCTGGAACACGATGACGAGCTGCGCCGGCGTGAGGCCGATGCGCTCGAGGTTCTGCAGCAGGTCTGCGACGGTGGCGCCGCCGCCGACCTTCTTGAGTGCCTTGTTGTTCTCGCTGGCTTCGACCCGCGTCGCGCCGATGCGCGCGGTCTCGCCCTGCGAGAACGGCAGGGGCTGAGCCACGTTCTCGTCCTCCACGATCGAGATGGTGAGCTCGCTGAGGCCGACGACGCACGGGCTGATGAGCACGCCCTCGCCGGCGAGCACGGTGCCGCTCGTCTGATCGACCGTGACCTTCGCGGGGTTCTGCACCGGAACGCGAACGTCGCCGATCAGGTTGAGAACGCGGATGGCGTTGGCGTTCGTGCGCTGCTCGTCAGGCAGCTCGATGCGGACCAGCGCCGAGTCGACCGGCGACACGACCGCGGCGGTGCCGTCGAGGGCCGTGGCGATGCCCTGCGCGACGGACGCGGCGTTGAACGGGCTCGGGTTGCGCAGGCGCAGCTCGAGCGCGCCGGATTCGCTGTAGAACGACGAGCCCTCCTCCCGGATGACGAGGCCGCCGCTCTGGATCCAGCCCGTGGCCGCGGGGTTCTTCTTGATCTGCGCGTTCTGGCCCTGCGCCACGTAGCCCGGCGTCAGGATCGAGCCGTCGGCGACCACGTAGGACTTGCCGTCGACGCCGAAGAGCTCGGCGCGCAGCAGCACGCCGCCGCGCAGCGAGGTCGCGTCCGTCATGACCGCGCACTTGATGTCGAGGCGCTCACCCTCCTTGGCGAACGGCGGCAGCTCGCACGTCAGGGTCACGAGCGTCGTCGTGCCGCCGACGACGTCCGCGATCGTCACGTTGTAGCCGTTCTTGCGGACCAGGTTGAGGATCGCCTGGCGGGAGCCGCGGTCACTCGAGCCCGTGTTCGGGAGGCCGGTCACGAGCCCTAGGCCGACCAGCTTGTGCGGCATCGAGTTGTGCAGTTCGGTGATCGTCCGGATGCGCGGCGACAGCACGGTCTCGCCGAGGCCGTTCAGCACGATCGGTTGCGTGCCGCCACCCTGCGCGTTGCGCGGAGTGAGCGACGTGATCGACGGCGTGCCCGTCGTCGCCGGGGCCGGCTCGCTGCCCGGCGGCTGCGGCTGCGGGTCCTGGGCGACGAGCGCCGACGACAGGACGGCCGTCAGTGCCGGGGCGATCATGGCGGTTCTGAGTTGCATCGGTGGATCTCGGGTTCTGGGGGCGAGCGGGGCCTAGAAGGGCCAGACGGCCCACATGAGCGTGTCGAACATCTGGCCGACGGGGCCGCGGGTGACCTGCTGCGTGTTCGGACCCGAGCCACAGATCGCGATCCGCGCTTCGGCGACCAGTTGGCTGCCGACGGTGTTGTCCGGGGTGACGTCGAGCGCGCGCACGATGCCGCTGATCTTCAGCGTTCGGGTCTCGTCGTTGACGGTGACCTCGCGGGCGCCCGCGATCACCAGATTGCCGTTCGGTTGCACGTCGACGACGATGACCGCGATGTTCGCGCGGACGTCGGAGCCCGAGTTCTGCAGCGCCTCGCCGTTGAAGTCCGACTCCTTGCGCACGTCGAGGCGTGGCAGCGTGCTGCCCTTGAACGTCTTGTCGCTGAGCGAGAACGCCTCGAGGCGGGCGGCGAGGGAGGTGTCCTGACGCCGTTCGACGCGCTCCTCGTTGCGCACCTGGGTCTGCTCCTGGATCGTGACGGTCAGCACGTCGCCGATCGCCCGGGCGCGCGGGTCGGTCGCGACCGAGATCGCGGCGCCGGCGCGGACGTAGGGGTTCTGCGCGACGAGGCTGGGGAGCGTCGCGATGAGGGCCACGGCTGCTGTCAGGGTGAGGTTTTTCATGGGTTGTCCGGGTGGTCTCGGGGCGCGGTTCTCAGTTGGGGATCACGACGACGCCGGGTGCGACGACGATCCCGGTGAGCACGCGGCGCGTGCGCAGGTTGGTCATGGCCAGGCGGCCGCCGAGCGGGGCGTCGCCGTTGGCCACCGCTTTGGTCGTGATCTTCACGCGGCCGTTCGTGAGCACCGCGGTGACGACTTCGCCCTTGCGAACCGCAGCAGGCGGCGCGGCGTCGGTGAGTGTCAGGCGCGAGTCGGCCTGCAGGTTGCGGCTCGCGATCATCCCGTCGACGAGATCGAGCCGGTCGAGGTAGAGCCCCGTCGCCTGGATCTGCGGCTGACGCGACAGCTGGACGTTGTGGGCGCCGAAGCGCTCGCCCTTGCGGATCACACCGGTGGTCTTGAGCAGCATGCGGAAGCGCTGCAGGCGGTACTGCAGCGGCACGCGCTTGAACGGCTTGCCATCGACGAGCACTTCGACGTCGACGACGGCGGTGCCGAGGCCGGTCTTGCCGCCGCGCACGCGCGCACGCAGTTCGCGCGACATGCGACCGGGCGGCGTGTGCACGCGGCGGACGCGGGCCGGGGCCTCGATCTCGACGTCGCCGCCCTCGTGCGCGATCAGCGCACGCAACGCCGCGCTCGCAGTGTCGAGCAGTTCGTCGGTCGGGACCTCGGCGATGATCGGCTGCACGACGATCTCCGTCGGCCCCGAGAAGGAGTAGCGGCTCACGTCGTGGCCGTTGGCAGCGATCACCTGCACGATCTCCGTGCGGGTGACCGTGCGCGCGGCGCCCCCCATCGGCGAAGGGCCGAAGACGACGTTGCCGAGCGCGAGCGACGCGTCGTTGATCGGAGTGATCTCGCAGAGGTCGGCGACCTTGACGTCGGCCCCGCGGGCGGTCGCGCCGACGCGCACGCGCACGTCGAGCGCCTTCTTCGTCTTCTTGTCCTTGTCGCCGTTGCCGTTGTCGCCGCCGTTGCCGGCGAACGCGGTCAGGGCGCAGAGCAGGATGGTCGTGAGTGTGGTCATCGGTTCTTCCTCCTTCGATCAGCGGACGATGTTCGTGGCCGTCGACAGCATCTGATCGCTGGCCTGGATGGCGCGGCTGTTCACCTCGTAGGCGCGCTGCGCGACGATGAGGTTGACCAGCTCGTTGACGATCTGGACGTTCGAGCGCTCGACGAAGCCCTGCTTGAGCGTGCCGAGGCCCGTGAGGCCCGGGGTGCCGGTGATCGGCGCGCCCGAGGCCTCGGTCGGCCGCATCACGTTGGCGCCGACCGCGAGCATGCCCGACGGGTTGATGAAGCGGTGCAGCGTGACGAGCCCGAACTGCGTCGCGACGTCGGGCGCACCGGCCGTGCGGCCGCTGACGAGCCCGGTGGGGTCGATCGAGATCTCGAGGATGTCCTGCGGGACCGTGATCTCCGGCTGCAGGATGTTGCCCGAGCCGGACACGAGGCGACCCTCGGAGTTGACGTGGAAGCCGCCATCGCGGGTGTAGCCCACCGAGCCGTCCGGCAGCGTCACCGCGAAGAACCCGTCACCGTCGATCGCGACGTCGAGCGCGCGTTCGGTGATCTCCAGCGTGCCCGTCGTGAACACCTTGGTCGTGCCGTTGAGGCGCGTGCCGGAGCCGACCTGCGTGCCGATCGGAGCGGGGGAGTCGTTCGTGCCGCGCGCCAGACCCGGCGACTGCAGCGTGACGTAGAACAGGTCCTCGAACGAGGCCTGCGACTTCTTGAAGCCCGCGGTGTTCACGTTCGCGATGTTGTTCGCGATCATGTCGACCATGGTTTGCTGGGCTTTCATGCCCGTCGCGGTGGTGTAGAGACTCTTGAGCATGACTACCTCAGAATGTTGGCGATGATGTTCTCTTGCAGACGGCTCGATGCCGTGAGGGCCTTCTGCGTGGCGGCGAAGCTGCGTTCGACGGTCATCATCGCGACGAGCTCCTGCAGCGGATCGACGTTGCTGCCTTCGATGAATCCCTGACGCAGCGGATCTCCACTCCGCGTCGCCTGTTGCTCGAGCGGGTCCGAGAACAGGCCACGGCCGAGCGGGCGGAGGGCGCCGGGGTTCTCGAGTTCGGCGATCTTGATGGTGCCGAACTCCTGTCCGTTCCGCGGATCCTGCACGAGCCCGTTGCTCGAGATCGAGAGCTCGGATGGCGGCACGTTCCCCGGGGCGACGTTGATCGCGTTGCCCGCCGTGTCGAGGAGCTCGAGCCCCTCTCGCGTCACGAGGTTGCCCTCGGGGTTGATCTCGAGCTGGCCGTTGCGGGTGTAGTAGGTCGAGCCGGCGGAGTCTCGAACCTGGAGCCAGGCCTTGCCGTCGACGGCGACGTCGAGGCGGTTGCTGGTCTCCCGGAGCACTCCTCGAGCCAGGTCGGAGCGTTCTTCGTAGTTCACCGATGGCAGTTGTTCGCGCAACATCGACTCGAAGTTCATCCGGTTCGGACTCGCGATCGCCACGCGGCGCTTGAAGCTCGCCGTGTCGACGTTCGCGAGGTTGTTCGCGATCGAGGCCTGCTTCTCCGCGAGGAACCGCAGGCCGCGGACCAGGGTGGTTTCGCTGTAGCTCGACACGACTACCTCACGATGTTCATGAGTTCGGCGAGGATCTCGTCCGTCGTCGTGATGACGCGGGAGTTCGCCTGGAAGCCGCGCTGCGCCTCGATGAGCTTGACGAACTCGCGGGCGATGTCGACGTTGCTGTTCTCGAGCTGACCCGCGCGGACCGAGCCGGCGCCGGCAGCGCCCGCGGTCGTCGCGATCGCATCGCCGGAGTTGGGCGACTCGACCCACATCGTGTCACCGACCTTGAGCAGGCCGCCCTCGTTGCTGAACATCGTGACGCGCAGCTGGTCGAGAACCCGCGTCTGGCCGTTGCTGTAGTAGCCGACGAGCTGACCTTCGTTGTTGAAGCCCGGCGACAGCAGCGTGCCCGACGTGAAGCCGTCCTGATCGATCGCCGCGACCGTCGTGCTGTTGCCGAGCATCGCGACGCCGTCGAACTGTCCCGACGTGCCGAGGTTGACCGCGACGTTCTGCGCGGCGCCGATGCCGTTCCAGGTGAACTGCAGCTGGTTGCTGCCGCCGGCGATCACGCTGAACGAACCGTTGTTGTTGAAGCGGATCTGCCCGATCGAGGCCTGGTTGATCGTGCCCTCGGACGGGTCGATGCTCGCGGTGAGGTCCCAGCTCGTCGGGTCGATGGCGCTGCGGGTGAACGTCATCGTCACCGGGTGCGTGCGGCCCTGTGAGTCGACGACGTCGATCGATGTGACGGCGGTATCCGGTCCCGTGCCCTCCTGCTCGACCTGGAAGTCGGGCCACAGCGACTCACCGACGCTGCCGGTTGCATCCGCGACGCGCAGGCTCAGCGTGGCCTCGCCCGGGGCATCGGCCGCGAGTCGCAGGTTGCCGCCGGCCGTGATCGACGCGGTCGCGCCGTTGGTGCGGGCATTGATGAAGTCGCGCAGCTCGCCGAGCGTCGTGCCCGTCGTGCCGTAGACGAACGTGTCCGAGAACAGCGTGCCGTCGGGGTTCGTGCCGCTGATCGAGATGCCGTCGACGCCGGCGACGTACGGGATGGTGCGCGAGGTGAGGGCGTTGAGGTCCGTTGCTGCCGTTGCGACGGTCTGCGAGCCGGTCGCGAGGTTGGCGTCGAGGCCGAGCGCCGTGAGCATGCCCGTCGAACCCGCGCCGTCGTCGAACTTGAGCGTCGCGGTGTCGCCGAGCCGGATCGTGTCGAACGTGAGCTGACCCGTCGTGTCGTTCGCGGTGATGTCGAGGCCGGCGATGCTCGCGCTGGTGAACGCCGCCTCGATCGTCGACGGCGAAACGAAGCCCGACGCCGGAACGGCGAACGAGACGCTGCTCTGGGCGCCGCCGTTGACCGACACGAGCATCGAGACGTTGTTGCCGGCGAACGCGCTCAGATCGAACTGGTTGCCGCCCGGGCCGGCGGTGCCGGTGGAGCCCTTCGTCGCGGCAACACCCGCCTGCAGCGAGGTGGACGTCTCGAGGATCTCCTCGAGCGGCCCGCCGACCTCGGCCGGCAGGTTGCCCTGGAACGTGACCTCGGTCGACGCCTGCGCCGGCAGCGTGTCCGAGAACGGCACCTGGATGGAGTTGCCGTTCGAGTTGAGCACCCGCATGCCCGACCGCGCGTCCACGAGGTCGCGGTTGCTGTCGATCGTGAACGACCCGACGCGCGAGTAGAACGTCTGCACGCCGTCGGTCATCGTGAAGAATCCGCGGCCCTGCAACGCGACGTCGGTCGCGCGACCGGTGTCCTGGAACGTCCCCTGGTTGAGGTCCGTGTCGACCGTCGACATCACCGAGCCGTAGCCGATCTGCATCGGGTTGACGCCGCCGAAGTTGCCGTTCGGGCCGGAGCCGGCGCGGACGGTGAAGCTCAGGACGTCACTGAACGTCGCGCGGGAGCCGCGGAAGCCGGGCGTGCTGACATTCGCGAGGTTGTTGCCGATGACGTCGATGTACGTCTGGTGAACGCGTAGACCGGAGAGGCCGGTGAACAGTGCGGTGCTGACCATGGTGCGATTGGGCTCTCAGTTGTGTTGGAACGAGTGGGAGGCTGCTACTCAGCCGTTGCTCGGTTGGGCGATGCCGATGACGGAGCGCATGTCGATCTCGCTGCCGCCGGCGAGCCGGAGTCGGATGTCGCCGGTCTCCGCGACGTAGAGCGAGTCGACGGTGTCCGAGGTCTCGACGCCGTCCTGCGTGAACGTCACTTCCTTGCCGAGCAGCGCGCTCCCTTCGCCGAGCCCCTGCACGCGCGCCAGGAGACCCTGGTAGTCGAGCAGCTTGAGCATGTTGTCGTTGAGCTGGCGCTGCTCCTCCATGTTGGAGTAGCTCGCCATCTGGTTCATGAAGCTCTCGTTGTCGACCGGATCCAGCGGCGTCTGGTTGCGCAGCTGCTCGGTGAGCAGGCGCAGGAACGGGTTGTCGCCGTAGTCGGCCTGCCGTGTCGACAGCACCGACGTGCCGCCGACGCTGTTCAGGGATTGGATGCTCGAATTGATGGTTGGCATTGGTTTCTCCTAGACCCAGTAGTCGAGGCCGTCGGCGCGGATGTAGCCGCCCCGCGGACCGGTGGATTCGTCGCGCTCGCCCTCGGCTTCGCCGTCGCTGCTGCTGCCGGCGTTGTCGCCGAAGGCCGCGAGGTCGTCGTCGAGCTCGCTGTCCGTGTCGCGGGCCGCGATGTCGGCCTGGTCGAGCTGGATGCCCGCATCGGCGAGCGCCTGCGTCAGCTCGCCGAGGTGGCGCTGCATCAGGTCCGCGAGCTCTGGCCGTTCGGCCTGGACGGCGAGCGTCATGCGGTTGCCGTGCTCGACGACCATGCGCAGGTCGAGCTCGCCGAACTCGGGCGGGTCGAGCCGCATCCGCATCTCGCCGCCGCCGTCCGCGAGCTTGAGCAGGATCTGCTTGAAGATCGACTCGCGCGCCTGCTCGAGCATCTGCGCGGTTGCGGCACCGTTCGTGCGGAACGCGGGCTTGACCGCGGTCGCCGTCGCGCCCGTCGTGGCGCGGCCGTTGCCGCCGTCGACCGCACGCAGCATCGGGTCGCCGCCGGATCGCTGCGCGCCGGAATCGATGGCCGCGATCGGTCCGTTGTGCACACCGCTGGCGAACGTGGCGCTGTCCACCGAGCTTCTGCGCGCACCGTGCGCGGCCAGCTCGTCCAGCAGGTCGTTGCCTTCCAGCGGTCGGGAGGAGGTGCGGGGAGAGTCGGTTCCTTTGCCTGCGTCGGTGCGCCTGCCCGACTCTCGCCCGCTGATGGTCGCTGTCGTCACCTGGTCCGCATTCGCCTGGGCGGGCAGTGGACCGTTGGCCGTGTGGCGGTCGTGCGCGTTGTCCTGCGCGTCGGCGTCCGGTGTCGGCTCACGTTCGGCGAACGCTTCGTCGTGGGCCTCACTGAGTTCCTCGTCGATGTCCGCGACCGGTTCGGTCGTCTCGGGAGGCGTCGGCTCGGCGTCGACGCGGGCATCGTCGGCAGACTCGAGCGCCGCTCTGAACGCGCCGTCCGATTCCGACATCCTCGCCGGCTTCGGCACGCGCAACGGGTCCGCCCCGAATGTTCCTCGCAATGTGTCGAGCATCGTCATCGATGTCGCCTCTCCTCCGCCGACCAGAAAGCACCCGGCGTGCCAAGCCGTGCTCGGGACGGTTCGGGGCCGTTCCGGTGTCCGACCTCCGGGTTTCCCCTGAGGTTGGTCGGGCGCTGGCGAGCCGCGGCGGCAGTTCGTGCCGCCGCCCGGATCGGAAGGAGTTGCCGAGGGTGGCAGGACTTGCCGACGGCCATCGGCGTCGCCGCGCGATGCCGCCGCCAGTCCGCGCGGTCCGCGCCATGGGGCCTGCGTCTCCGAGCGTCACTACCGGCCCGTGGCATGGCCGGTTTTTTCGCGACTGGCTCTCAAGCGGGCCCCGCCGCGGCCGATGATCTACCCGAGGAAATCCATGAACATCCGAACCACCGCCGACACGGCCAACGCGGAGCGCGCGACCGTCGACCGGGCGAACGGTCAGCCGGCGCCGAAGGCGCTGAAGACCGTCGTCCTGCAGCCGCACCCGCCGCAGGTGAAGGGCGACGACCACGCCGAGATCAGCGACGGCGGGCGGGACACGCTCGCTGCGGTCGAAGGCCTCGCCGAGCGCGCCCGCAACCAGGGCAGCGAACGTCACGAGATCGTCGCGGCGGCGAAGGCGCGCCTCGAGGCCGGCACGCTCGCGACGCCGGACGCGATCGCGAACGCGGCGCGCGCGATCCTCGACAACGGCTTCCTCGCGGGCTGAGGCCCGGATCCGCCAGCGGGAACGACCGGGCCCGACTGGCGGCCATGCGGTGGCCCAGAATGCCCCGCCCGCTCGCGCAGGGGATGACCCTGCCCGACGCATCGAGTACAACGTGCGGCTGCCCCGCCCCCTCGCACGTCGAATGGAGCGTCCACAACCCAGAATCCGTGCCCGCAGCCGCCTCCTGCGTCCGGTCATGACCGCGCTGTGCGCGTTGACCTTGCCCGCGACGAGCTCGGTGCTGGCCGTGCCGGTTCTCGTTACCCAGGTGCTGGGTGTGCCGGCGGCCCGGGCCCAGGAACCCGCGGCGGCCACGGTCGACAAGCTGGCGGCGAAGGCCAGGAAGGCGATCGCGGACTACGAGAACGTCAAGGGCAACAAGAAGCTCGCGCGCAAGGCCCGGAAGCAGCTGCTGTGGCTCGGTGAAGTCGACCACGAGTTGGTCACCGAGTACCTGCGGAACCAGCTCGAGGAGCTCGGCCCCGAACCGACGGCGGCGCCGATCCTCGAGGCGATCTCCAAGGCGCCGCGGCCCGAGCTGGAGAGCGACGTGTGGCGCGTGCTGCATCACAAGAAGGCGCCGTGGGCCGTGCGGCACAACGCGACGCTCGCGCTGCTCGCGATGGGGCAGAACGAGATCGACCGCGTCTGCCGCATGCTGCGGAAGGGTTCGGACGGCGCCGAGGAGGCCGTGCGCACGACGGCGTTGCAGGCGATCTGTCGCGCCAACTGCGAGCCCGCGCTGCGGCAGATCGCGTCGATCTTCGATCAGGGCACGTCGAAGGACAAGATCAAGCTGCTGCGCATCATCGATCCCGTGAAGGGCGTCAACGAGATCAGCAACGCGCGCATCAAGCTCGTGCGGCGCGGTTCGCTGCTCGGCGGCGCGATCGCGTGGCGGCAGCTCGCGGTCGAGGCGCACCCGCGCGCGGCGGACTATGCGATCGACCTGCTCGAGCGCATGCCGGAAGGCCCGACCGCGGAAGTCGCGGTCGAGATGATCGGCGGCATCGTGCTCGTGCGCGACCCGGAGCTCTATCCGCTGCTGCTGCGCTACGGTCGCAGCGGTGACGCGGGCGTGAAGAAGGCGCTGCGCGCGGCCGCGCCGAAGGCCGCGAAGGACCATGACCTCATGCGGTTCATGGCGCGGCACGGCCTGGAGAACGATGATCGCAACACGCGCGATGCGGCGCTGCTGCTGCTGCGTCAGGCGCCGCCCGAGATCGTCGCTCCGATGGTCGAGCGGGTTCGCCGCAAGCTGCGCCGGCCGAAGCGTGCCACGCTCGATCTCGTGGTCGGGCTGCACGACGTTCTGCGCCGTGATCCCGAGTGGAAGAAGGACGTGCTCCGCCTCGCCGCGTCACAGGACGACGACGTGCGGACGGTCGGCCTCACCCTGCTCGCCGAGCTCGACGCGGACGACGCGATCGAGATCGCGCAGAAGAGCCTCAACGAGCGCGACTGGCAGCTGCGAGCCGCCGCGATCCGGTACCTCACCAAGTTCCGTGACGTGTCGTCGATCCCGCTGCTCATCGGGCGCTTCGACAAGGAAGAGGATCGGCTGCTGGCCGAGCTCGGCAATGCGCTGTTCGTCCACACCGGTACCCGGCGCTTCAGCAAGAACGAGTGGCGCGACTGGTGGCGGCAGGCCAGGTCGGGGTTCACCCTGCCGCATCCGAACACGGTCAAGGCCGGCCTCGGCGGCCTCGCGGGGCAGACCTCGGCCTACTTCGGCATCCCGCTCGTCAGCCGACACGTGACCTTCATCATCGACACGAGCGGGTCGATGAACGGACCGATCCAGGCGTTCGGCACGAACAAGAAGATGCGCCGCCTCGACGCGGCGAAGCGCGAGCTCATCAAGGCGCTCAACGCGATGCCGAGCAAGCAGTGGGTCAACCTCGTGACGTTCAGCACGGGCGTGACGCCGCTCTGGGACGAGCTGCGCCAGGCCGAGGACGAGAACCGCAAGTCGATCATCGATCGCACCAATAAGCTGCGCGCCGGCGGTGGCACCAACATCTACGGCGCGCTCGAGCAGGCCTTCCTGGATCCCAAGGTCGACACCATCTACCTGCTGACGGACGGCGAGCCGAGCGGCGGTGAGATCACCAACTCGGAAGAGATCGCGGACGAGGTGCGGCGCTGGAACCGGCTGCGGCAGATCGTGGTGCACACGATCGGCTTCGGTGTCGACACCGAGCTCCTGCGCCGCCTCGCCAGTGAGTCGGGCGGCGTCTACACCTACGTCAAGTAGGCGCCGACTGCCGGGTTACCGCAGGGCGGTCTCGAGCGCGGTGGCCGCGTCCGTGCTCGCGTCGCGATACTTCACGATCAGCGGAGCCGCGATCTGCAGCCCGTTCTGCTCCGCGTAGTCGCCGCGCGCCGGGCGCGTGCCGGGGATGACGACGGCGCCGGCCGGGATCTCGCCACGGCGCGGGCAGTCGTGCACGAGATCGTGGACGACGGTCGCTGCCGTGAGGACGACGCCGGCGGCGAGCACGACGTTCTCGCGGATGACCACGCCCTCGAACACACCGGTCAGTCCGCCGAGGAACGCGCCGTCCTCGACGACGACGGGGCTCTGGTGCGCGGGCTCGAGCACGCCGCCGATCTGCGCCGCGGCGGAGACGTGCACGTTCTCGCCGACCTGCGCGCACGAACCGACGAGGGCGTGACTGTCGACCATCGTGCCGCTGCCGACCCACGCCCCGACGTTGACGTAGGCCGGCGGCATCATGACGACACCGGGTGCTACGTAGGCGCCGCGACGCACGGCGGAGCCGCCCGGCACGAGGCGCACCTTCTCGGCGAGCTCGAACGTGCGCAGCGGGTAGGTCGACTTGTCGAAGAACGGTGCGGGTTCGGCCGGGATCCGCGCGAGCTCGCCGCGGCGGAAGCCGACGAGGATGCCGCGCTTGACCCACGCGTTGGCGTGCCATCGGCCGTCGTCGTCGCGGCGGGCCGCGCGGATCGCGCCCGACTCGAGGCACCGCAGGAGCGCGAGATGGGCCTCGGGCCAGCGCTCGTCCGCGAGCAGTTCCGCGTCGTCGCGGGCGAAGAAGTCCTGGAGTTCGGAGATCTCGAAGTCAGCCATGAATCACCTCGCGCTGGCGAGCGAGCGCCGTCTGCAGTCGTTCTCTTGTCAGGGTGCTGGCGGTGAGCAGCGGCAGCCGTGGGGTCGAGCCGGCGAGCCCGATGAGCTCGAGCGCGGCCTTGATCGGAATCGGGTTCGGTTCGAGTGAGAGCGCGTCGAACAGCGGCAGTAGCTCTGCGTGCAGCTCGCGCGCAGTCTCGCCGTCGCCTTCGATCGCGGTCGTCACCAGTCGCTTCATGCGGTCCGGGACGACGTTGCCCGCGACCGACACGAGGCCGTGGCCGCCGACCGCGATCGTCGGCAGCGCGAGGGCGTCGTCGCCCGCGAACAGCAACTTGCCCGCGGGCAGCTCGCTCGCGATCCGACCGATCCGTTGCAGGTCACCGGACGACTCCTTGATCGCGACGACGTTCGGGTGGCTCCACAGCTCGGCGAGTGTGCCCGGCTCCAACGTCGTGCCGGTGCGGCCCGGCACGTTGTAGAGCATGATCGGCAGCTCGGGCGCGGCCGCGGCGATCGCCGCGAAGTGCGCGACGAGGCCGGCTTGCGTGGGCTTGGTGTAGGGCGGCACGACGGCGAGTGCGCCGGCCGCGCCGAGCTCGCGGGCGCGGATCGTCCACTGCACCGCCGGTGCGGTCGCGGGGGCGCCCGTCCCGACGAGCACGGGCAGCGTCGTCGTCCGGCGCACGAGTTGCACGACCTCGTCGCGTTCGGCCTCGGTCAGCATCGCGGCTTCGCCGGTCGAGCCGAGCGCCACGACGAAGTCCGCGCCGCGTCGGGTCACGTGCTCGGTGAGCCGCTGCAACGCGTCGGTGTCGAGCATGCCGTCGTTGTGGAACGGCGTCGCGAGGGCGACCCCGAGGCCGCGGAACGGAACGTTCATGACTCACCTCCCAGGCCGGAGAACAGCGGGTCGAGCACCGTGCGCGCGACGTCGTCCATCGAATGCACGCCGGTGCGGCCGCGGATCCAACGTGCGGCCGACACCGCGCCGGCCGCGAACGTCGCGGCGCTGCGCGCGTGATGCCGGAGTTCGATCACCTCGGCGGGCGCGTCGACTCCGACGATGTGATCGCTGTAGGTGCTGCCCGCGCGGATCGCCGCGACGCTGAGCGTCTCCTCCGTGAGCGGGCCGCCGAGCGCCCACCGCGTCTTGCGCGGGCATGCCGCGAGGACGGTCTCGGCGAGCAGCCTGGCCGTGCCGGACGGCGCGTCGTGCTTCCTCGCGTGGTGGTGCTCGACGACGTACGGGTCGCGTTCGGGTGCGTCGGCGCAGAAGCGCGCGAGCACGGTCGAGAACCGCCGCAGCAACGCGACGCCCAGGGAGAAGTTCGGCGCGGTCACGACGCCGATGCGGTCTCCGATGCGGTCCTGCAGGTCGGGCAGTTCCCAGCCCGTGCTGCCGATGACGAGCGGCGTGCCGGTGGCGAGAGCCCAGTCGATGCGGGCATCGACGGCGTTGCCGCTCGACGCTTCGATCGCGACGTCGACGCCCTCGGGCGGGTTCTCGCGGGTCACCTGCCACGCCACCGTCGCGCCGGGGTGTTCGGCGATGGCGTTGCCGAGCCGGCCCTTGCCGAAGATGCCGAGGCGGAGGTCTCGGGTGTCGGGATTGGTCATGGTGTCAGGCCGGGCTCTCTTCGGTCTTGTTGATGGTCGTCGTACCGCCGCCCGGCGCGCGCCGGGACCGCGGGAAGAACGCGTCGTGCAGCCGTCGCATCGCGTCGTCGACTTCGTGCATGGCGACGACGACGGACAGGTTGCGGTCGTTGCCGCCCATGCTGACGAGCTCGGGCACGATGGGGCGGAGGGCCTTGGCGGCGCGCTCGATCGTTCCGGGTGAGCGCCGCAGGCCCTCGCCGACCGCCGCGACGATCGCGCGATCGCGCGCGATCTCGACGTGCGCGAGCCCGTCGAGCGCCGCGACCAGCCGGTCCAGCGGGGCGTCGGGTTCGACCGTGCACGCGACCGACACCTCCGCCGTGACGACGAGGTCGACGCAGATGTCGAGGTCGCCGAACGCCTGGAACAACCGCGCGAGGTAGCCCGCGGCTGCGAGCATGCGACGACTCGTCATCGTCAGGACGGTGACGGGGCCGCGGTGCGCCAGCGCGGCGACGCCGCGGGCCGTGTGGGTTCGCCGCGGGTCGATCGTGGTGAACGCGCCGTCGGGGCGCATCGTGTGACGCACGGTGACCGGGATCGCGGCGTCGATCGCGGGCTGGATCGTCGCGGGGTGCAGCACGCGGGCGCCGAACGCCGCGAGCTCGGCGGCTTCGGGCGGACTCAGGACCGGCACGGGGCGGGCGTTCGGAACCGTCCGTGGGTCGGCCGAGAGGACCCCCTCGACGTCGGTCCAGATCTGCACCTCGGTCGCGCCGAGGGCCGCGCCGAGCAACGCTGCGGACCAGTCGCTGCCGCCGCGGCCGAGCGTCGTCGTGAAGCCTTGGGCGGTCGCGCCGATGAAGCCCTGCGTGACGACGACGGCGCCGCGTTCGAGCACGGGTGCGATCCGGGCCCTGGCGAGGTCACGGATCGCGGTCGGATCAGGACGCGCGTTGCCGAAGCGATCGTCCGTGCGGATGACGGTCCGCGCGTCGACCTCCACGGTCTCGATGCCGCGCTGGCGGAGCATCGCCGAGAACAGCGCCGTGGCCGCGCGTTCGCCGTGCGCGACGATCGCGTCCCGGGTGCGGGACGACAGTTCGCGCAGGAGGTGAGTGCCACGCAGCAGCACGAGGACCTCGGCGCGGAGTTCGGCGAGAACGTTCGCGACCGCGGCCGCCTCGTCCATCGCGGCCACGCCGGTCAGGGCCTCGTCCGCAACTTTCGCCGCATCGGCGAACACGCCGTCGGCGATGGCGAGCGCCTCGGTGCCGGCGTCGTCACCGCCGGCCTCGGCCGCGCGCGCGGCGCAGAGGAGCGTGTCGGTCGTGCGGCCCATCGCGGACAGCACGACGCACGGCTGCTGATCGCGGGCGGCCACCACGCGATCGACGGCCGCGCGCAATCGGTCGGCGTCCTGCAGCGACGAGCCGCCGAACTTCATCACGACGAGTTCGCGGCGCTCGCCCGGTTCGCGGTTGGCGCCGCCGATCATCGCCGATCGCCCTCGAGCATCGTCTCCGCCATCGCGACGAGCAGGTCCACGCCGCGCACGAGGTCGTCGCCCGTGATGTGCTCCTCGAGCGTATGCGCGACGCGGATGCTGCCCGGGCCGCACATCGTCACGAGACCGTTCGGCACGAGCTTGCGCAGTCGCGGTGCGTCGCTGCCGAACGTAACCGGCCGCCGCGGAAAGCCCGGCAGGTCCGCGAAGCGCTCGGGTGGCGTCTCCGCGATCTCACCGACTTCGCCCTCACGCGGCGCGAGTTCGCGCACGCGCGCCAGGAACTCGGAGTCCGGCAGCGTGCGCGCGAACAGCGTCGCGTGCGCGGCGTCCGGGATCACGTTCGGCGCCTGGCCGCCGCGCAGCACGCCGAGATTCCACACCTCGGGGCCGAACTCGGGATCGTCCCGGATCGGCAGCTCGCGCAGCTTCTGCACCCAGTCGAGCAGCGGCCAGATCGCCGAGCGTCCGAGCTCCGGCGTGCCGCTGTGCGCGGCGAGGCCGGTCGTCGCGATCTTGATCTGCATCGAACCGCGTTGCCCGCTCGCGAGCACGTTCTCGGTCGGCTCGCCGTTGATCAGGCCGCGGCAATCCGTGAGGCGCGACGCGAACTCCGCCGCGGCCGCGGCTGCGCCGATGCTGTCCGTCTCCTCGCCGACGACGCCGAGCCACGCGAAGCCGTCGTGCCCGCGATCGAGCAGGGCGCGGATCGCCGCGAGCTGCGCGGTGATCTGACCCTTCGCGTCACACGTGCCGCGCCCGCGGAGCACGTCGCCCTGACGCGTCGGCGGCAGGAACGGCGGAACCGTGTCGAGATGCGTCGAGAAGAGCAGCTGCGGCCGACCCCAGGTCGCGAGCACGTTGTGACGGCCCGGCGCCACCTGCTGCAGCTCGATCGTCCCCGCGAGTTCGCGGAGCAGTCCGCGCAGCGCGGGCAGGCCGTGGTCCTCGCGGCCGGTCGTCGTGTCGGCGCGGCACAGCACCTCGGTGCGGTCGAGGAGCCAGGAGGCGCTCGATCGGACGGATGAGTCTGCAGGGCTGGACGATGGTGCGGGCTGCGGTTGGGTCACGGGGTCACGCTCGGTTCGAGTTCGAAACCGTCGAAGGACCCACCGCGCCGGCCGAGCACTCGGCCACCGCACTGGCTCTCCGCCCCGGTCACCCCCGCAACGAGCGGTGGCAGTCGGCGCGACAGCCGCCGAGGTATTGGCCTCGACGCCCAGCGAACGGCCCGCACGTCGGGTCGTCCGCTTCGGCGGTCGTCGCCTTTCGTCGCAACTCGACGGGCCGTCGCCCTCGTTGCGAGTACTGATCGCGACCGCTCCTCCAGCGGTAGCACGCAGTGTGCGCCCTCGCGGCCGCTGATGTCAAGCGCCGTGACGGAACGAAGCGACTCCGAGTTTGCCCGGTGGAATCCGGACGACGCGATGCGGCCGACGTGCTCCATTGGGGCGCGTGAACGACGACCACGATCTGCTGCAACGCTTCTTCGCGCGGGACCGCGCGTGGGACGGCCGCTTCGTCACGGGGGTGACGACGACCGGGATCTATTGCCTGGCGTCGTGTCCCGCGCGCCGCCCCAAGCCCGAGAACGTGCGCTGCTTTCGCACCGAGTCGGCGGCGCGCGCCGCGGGCCTGCGGCCGTGCCGGCGCTGCAAGCCGGATCGCTTCCTCGCGGCGGGCGACCCGGAGCTCGCCCTCTGGGACGGCGTGAACGCGCGCCTGCGGTCCGTGCCCGGCGAATTCGAACGCGTCGCGGACGTCGGGCGGCTGGCCGGGCTCGCGAGCACGGGACTCAACGACCTGTTCCGCCGCCATGGCCACACGACGCCGGCGCTCGCGCTGCAGCGCGCCCGCGTCGCGTTCGCCGCGAGGCAGCTGCTCGCGACCGATCGCCGCATCCTCGACATCGCGCTCGACGCGGGGTTTCTGAGCCAGTCCGCGTTCCACGACGCGTTTGCGCTGGTCCAGCGCATGACGCCGCGGGCCTATCGCGCGCTGCAGTCCGGCGAGCCGTTCACGCTGCAGCTGCCCGCGGATTTCCGCCACGACGACACCCTGCGCCAGCTCGCACGCGACACGGACGCGCCGGACCAGCAGGTGAAGGGGCGGGTCTGCAGCAAGGGCGTCTGGCTCGGCGACACGCCTGCCGTGCTCGAACTCGCGATCCAGAAGGCGCGGGTGCGCTGCACCGTGACCACGGCGCGCAGGCCGAGCCCGGCAGCGATGGCAGCGGCGCACTCGATCGCCCTCGGCCTGCTCGGTCTGCACGACGACCCCGGGCCGTTCGAGCGCCGCGTGCGCCGCGACCCCGACCAGCGCCGGCTCGTGAGTCCGCGGCCCGGCATGCGCGTCCTGCAGAACGGCTCGCCGTTCGAGGCGTTCTGCTGGTCGGTCATCGGACAGCAGATCAACCTCGCGCTCGCGTTCCGCTGTCGCGCCGCGCTGTTCGAGGTTGCGGACGCGCCGCGGATCGGCGACCTGCTCGTCCACCCGACACCGGCCGCCGTCGCCGCGACTTCGCCGGCAGCGCTGCGCAAGCGGCAGTTCTCCGGGCGCAAGATCGAATACCTGCGCGACACGGCCAGCGCGATCGACGGCGGCGAACTGTCGCTCGACGAGCTCGGTGCGGGCTCCGCGGTGCACGCCGAACGCACGTTGCTGCGCCAGCGCGGCGTCGGCCCGTGGTCGAGCAACTACGTGATGATGCGCGGCTACGGCTTCGGCGATTGCGCGCCGATCGGCGACACGGGGATCACGAGCGGATTGCAGGCCTGGCTCGAGCTCGATGTGCGCCCCGACGCCGAGGAGACCGTGCGCCTGCTCGAGCCGTTCGCGCCGTTCCGGAGTCTGGCGTGCTGGCATCTGTGGCGCTCGCTCGACAAGCCACGAGCAGACCCGAAGAAGAAGACGACCACGAAGAGGTGATTCGATGACCGTGAAGTGCTGTGTGGTGCGTGGACCGTTCGACCAGGTGATGCTCGCCGAGCGCGACGACGCGCTGCTCGTCGTGACGTTCGGCCGTGATCGAGCGTTCGCGGAGGACCTGACCGAGCCCGACGAGGAGATCGCCTGGACCGATGGCCGCCGTTCGCCGGCGCGACGCCAGCTCGAGGAGTACTTCCAGGGCCGCCGGCGTGAGTTCGAGCTCGACCTCGCGCCGCGGGGAACCCCGTTCCAGCAGTCGGTCTGGCGCGCACTCTGCGACGTCCCGTTCGGCGCGACGACGAGCTACTCGGAGATCGCCGAGACGATCGGTCGCCCGACGGCCGTCCGCGCGGTCGGCGCGGCGAACGGCAAGAACCCGATCGCGATCGTCGTGCCATGCCACCGCATCATCGGCCGCGACGGGTCGCTCACGGGCTACGCCGGCGGCCTGGAGCGCAAGCGTCGCCTGCTCGAGCACGAGGGCGTCGGCCTGCCGCTGTCGCGGGGTGCTGTCGGCTGACGCCCGGCCGCCCGAGCGAGGCCGGGCGCCCGGCGCCAAGAAAGTCCGAATCGGGCGTCACGTGAGCGGCCGCCGGCTCCCCGAACTGGCATGAACTCCAACGGTCTCCGTTCTCTCGTCCTCGGCCTCACCATTCTCACCCCCGGCATTGCGGGCGCGCAGGCTGCCGGAACGCCGGTGCCGGTCGGCGCGCGGCCCGGCGTCAACGCGGGCGAGGGGCCGGCCGAGGTGACCGGCTACATCCAGGGGCCGCTCGTCCTCCTCGAACTGATCGTTCCGGTGAGTCACGGGAGCGCGAACCCGACCGTGCTGTCCCCGGTCGGCACCTTCGCGTTCACGTCGAATGGCGTCATCGGCTCGCCGCCGAACGCCAAGGCGGTCTTCTCCCTCGTGGTCTCGGACGTCGCTCTGGTGAACATCATCGGCCAGGGGCTCGCAACCGTGAGCATCCCGGGCAACGGCGCCACGCTCACGGATGTGCTGCGGCGGGCGCGGCCGCTCGAGGGGGTCTTCACGGTGAACGGACCGTCGCCGGGTGGCGGCTACTTCACCGTCTTCGAGCAGACGGGCCAGATGGTCGTGCAGCTCGGCACGGGCACGACGCAGGCGAACGAGTTCGAGCTCGTCGAAGGCACCCCGCAGAACCCCGGGTCGACGACGATCCCGCTCGGCACCGGACCGTCGTTCAACGGTCTGCAGCTGCTCACGAAATCCGAGATCGACGTGATCAAGAACGGCACGTTCGCCCGCGTGAAGGACGGCGGCGGAAACGTGCTCGGCACCGGGGACTCGCGATTCGAGCGCCGGCTCCGAGAGTCGCTCACGAGCTCGACCGACGGCGCGACCGACAATGCGATCGCGACGTTCCAGTTGCTGCCGGGTGACGGGCTCGCGGGCACGGTCCTGACGGCGGACTATCCCGAGACCGTGACGGCAGTCGACCTGCGCGAGGTCGGCACGAACGCTCTGATGGCGATCGGGGTCAACCTCGGCGGCGGGGTCTTCGGCTTCCAACCCATCCCGTTGTCGCCTGCGCAGCTCGCGAGTTTCAGGCAGAACCTGGTCGAGCTCACGCTTTTCACGGCGAGCGGCAGCGACACCGTTCGGCTCCAGGACCCAGCGCCCGTGACGATCATCGGGGCCGGCACGCCCGGCAGCGACGGCAGCGTCGGGTTCACGACGATGTTCGCGCCGCCGCTGGTCGGGTTCGGCTACGGGGTGCAGGTGTACGGCGCCACCCCGAACGCGCTGATGGCGATGATCGTGGGGCTCGAACTGCACGACCCACCGACGTTGCTGTCGCCGTTCGGCCTCGACGACGTGATCTACGTGAAGGTCGGCGCAACGCTGCCGCTCGCGACGACCGCGCCCGACGGTTCCGCGGTGTTCACGGGGACGTTGCCGAACGACACGACGTTCGCCGGTGTGCCGCTGTTCGCGCAGGGAATCATCTTCAGCGGTAACGACGGCGTCGCGGTTACCAACGCCTGCATCGGCGTGATCGGCCCCGATCAGTAACTCGACCGCGCGGCCGTCACGCCGAGCCCCGCAGCAGCATCGCGAGACGGGCACGCGCCCGGGACAGCAGCTGCCGCAACGCCTCCTCGCTGCGGCCCATTTCGGCTGCCAGCTCCGCGTGCGGTCGACCCAGCAGGCATGCTTCGAGAATGACCCGACGATGATCCTCCGACAGCTGATCGAACGCGGCTTCGATGGCGCTGACCTGCTCGCGCTGACTGGCCTCCTGGCTCGGCGAGCAGAACGAGCCGTAGGCCCTGAGCAACGCGGCTTCGCCGTCGGGCATGAGTCGGCGCACGTCACGCTTCTGGGCGCGATGGAAGTCGACCTTCCCGATGATCTTGTGGCGCGCGATCGAGTAGAGCCACTGACGGAACGTCGGTTCGTCGTCGGCTCTGGCGTCCTGCAGGCTGTTCAGAGCCTCGCGGCAGACGGACTGCACGAGGTCCGAGTGCGATTCGAGCGCGCGCAGGTCGCGGCCGCTGTGCAGGCGAACGTAGGCCCGGAGTCCGTGGAGGTGACGTTCGAGCAGGCGCTCGACGGCGTCACGGTTCCCCGCGCGGGCGCGTTCCAGGAGGCCTTCGAATTCGGTCATCAGTGGTCCCCGGCACCGGGCCGGAGGAAGCTACGCTATCGACTCGCGGGTATCGCTCACGCCCGACGATCATGACGGATCCGTTCCCGACAGTTCCGGACGAGGAGGCGGCGCTCGAACAGCTGCTGTACGAGTGTATCGAAGCCGGGGAAAAGAGCGGAGTGCCGGCTGTCGAGAAGATTCTCGCAGCCCACCCCGATGTCGCCGACGAGTTGCGCAAGCTGCTCGGCTCGCTCGTTGGGTTCGGCCTCGTTGGCGGGGAGTCGGCCGCGATGCCGATGATCGAGCGGATCGGGCAGTATCGGCTCTTGCGCCGACTCGGCGAGGGCAGCATGGGCGTCGTCTATCTGGCGAGGCACGATCCGACCAGGCGTCTCGTCGCGCTCAAGACGATCAAGGCACTGCACGCCGGCACGTCGGCGCAGGAGCGCTTTCGCCGCGAGGCGCTCGCGGTCGCGCGGCTCCAGCATCCCAACATCGTCACCGTCTACGATGCCGGTGATCACGACGGCGTCGCGTTCCTCGCGATGGAGCTCCTCGCCGGTCAGCCGCTCGACGAGGTCGTGGCCGAAGCGCGCGCCGAGGACCGACTGCTGTCGGCGGAACAGGTGTGCCGCTGGATCCACGACATCGCGCGCGGTCTCGCCGCCGCGCACGCGGCCGGGATCGTCCACCGCGACGTCAAACCGTCCAACATCCGGATCGCGGCCGCTGATCGCGCCGTTCTGCTCGACTTCGGCCTCGCGCGCGATGCAGATGCCGAGACGCTGACGGTCAGCGGCACGTTCCAGGGTTCGCCGAACTTCGCTTCGCCGGAGCAGGTCGACGCCCGCAGTGACATCGGGCCGCGATCGGACGTCTTCTCGCTCGGTGTCACGCTGCATTGCTGCTTGACGAACGAGCTGCCGTTCCGCGGTGAGACTCGCGAGCAGGTGTTTCGGCAGATCCTCACGACGGATCCGCCGGCGGCACGACGGCTCAATCGGGCCGTTTCGCGCGACCTGGCGGTGGTCGTGCAGAAGGCGATCGAGAAGAATCCCGAGGACCGCTACCCGAGCGCGGAAGCGTTCGCCGACGACCTCCTGGCCGTTCTCGAGCGTCGACCGATCGCGGCGGCGCCGCCGGGGTTCGTGCGACGGAGTTGGAAGTGGGCGCGGCGCAAGCCGGCTGCCGCCCTCGCGCTCGCGAGCCTCGTGCTCACGGTGGCCGTGCTGGCCACGGCGCTCTTCGTTTCGCTCGATCTGCTGGGCGGGTTGCGGGCCGAGCAGGAGGCCAAGGCCACGACGATGGCGGTGCTGACGCTGCGCGACCTGCCGCGGGAGGAGCAGTTCCTGTGGCCGGCGACCGAGGAGCGCGTCACCGGCCCGCGCGGAATGGACCACTGGCTCGAGCGGGCGCACGCGCTGCAGGCGGCGCTGCCGGACTATGAAGCGCGGCTCGCGACCCTCGACGGCCGGGCGCGGCAGCGCGACCCGACCACGGCCGCGGAGCTCGTGAGTCTCCGAGCCGCGATCGCGAAACGGCGCAGCAAGATCCAGAGTCGCGGTGATGGACCGTTCGATCGCCACATGAGCCTGTTCGACGAGGCGCTGATCAGCAATTACGAACGCGACCGCCTCCGGCAGGCTTCGCCGTTCGACGACCCGGATCTCGTTCGGGAGTACTTCGAGCTCACGGAGCTGGTCGAGGGCATCCCGCTCCTGGCGGATCGCGTGGCACGCATCGAGGCGCGGCGCGGCTTCGCCCTCGAGGTCGACGACCTGACGGTCGCGAGTCGTCGAGCCGACTGGCGCGA
The DNA here is from genome assembly GCA_965228735.1 of Planctomycetota bacterium. Classification (GTDB taxonomy): domain Bacteria; phylum Planctomycetota; class UBA1135; order UBA1135; family UBA2386; genus JAGQRA01. The sequence continues at coordinate 4,300,298 of OZ245838.1, read as the reverse complement.
CACGATCGCCGCCGTCGCCGCGGATCCGCGCTACGACGGGTTGCAGCTCACGCCGCAGACCGGGCTCGTGCCGCTCGGACGCGACCCGGTGAGCGGCCTGTTCGAGTTCGGGCACCCGCAGACCGGCCGCGTCCCGCGGCGCGGCGGCGACGGCCGCCTCGACATCGACGAGTCGAGCGGTCTCGTGTTCGTTCTCGTGCCGCCGGGTCGGTTCACGATCGGCGCGATCCGGCCCGATGGCGAGCATGGCGTCGGGCAGCCGAACGTCGACCCTGGTCTCACGCGGATCGAGGAACCGACCGCGGAGATCGAACTCGATGCGTTCTTCCTGTCGAAGTTCGAGATGACGCAGGGTCAATGGTTGCGCGTCACGGGCGACAACCCGAGCGGGCATACCGCCGGCACGAAGCTGCGCACGCATACGATCTCGCTCGCGCATCCCGTCGAGATGATCTCCTACTTTGACGCGCGCCAATGGCTGCTGCGCCTCGAGTGCGAGTTGCCGACCGAGGCCCAGTGGGAGTACGCGGCGCGGGCCGGAACATCGACGATCTGGTGGACCGGTGACGACAAGCGCAGCCTGATCGGGGCGGCAAACGTCGCGGACCAGAACCCGCGCATCTCGAAGAACGCGCGGGTGACGTGGACGCTCGAGGACTGGGACGATGGCTTCACGCACCACGCACCCGTCGGTTCGTTCGAGGCCAATCGGTTCGGGCTGCACGACACCGCCGGGAACGTGATGGAGTGGTGCCGGGACTGGCATGGCAGCTACGAGACGCCGGTGCGTGCGGGCGATGGTTACCGGCCGCGCACGAACAGCCGCTACATGGCCGTGCGGTCCGGGTGCTTCTCCGAGCCGGCGTCGGCGCAGCGCTCGGCTCGGCGGGCGCGTTTCGTGCTCGATTTCACCTATCCGGGCCTCGGGGTGCGGCCGTCGCGGGAGCTGCAGCGGTAGCGGTTCTGCAGATTGTCCGTCACGGACCGCTTCGCCTGCTCCCCGATCGGGCATGAGATTCGATGCATTCCCTCCGACGGTCGTCGCCGTGGCGTTCGCTCTCGCCGTCCAAGCGCAGAGCCCGATTCCGTTGCCCCCCAACGTCGACGACTCGACGTTCGGGCCGCTGCTGACGGGCAACACCTACGTCGCGAACCAGTCCGTGTCCGTGTCGAGCACGCGCACGCTTACGGTACAGCCCGGGGTGGTCGTCAAGTTCGCCGCCGGCACGAGCTTCCAGATCGCCGGTACGCTCGACGTCAACGGCTCGGCGACGATGCCCGTGTTCTTCACGTCGACCAGAGATGGCACCGTCGGGCTCGCGATCGACCCGCTCGCGCCGGCGCCGGGCGACTGGGGGCGGCTGCAGTTCATCTCGTCGAACACCAGTCAGGTGCGCGGGCTCGAGGTGCGGTTCAGTGGTAGCAACGGCGACGGAGCCGTGCAGACCCTGCAGTCGAACGTGCTGCTCGACGGCGTTGTCGTGACCGATTCGGCGAGCGCGGGCATCAACCTCCTGGGGGCGATGCCGACGATCATCGGTTGCCGGGTTCAGAACTGCGCCGGGCGCGCGTTCGAGCGCGCGACTCTGCAGGGGCTGCCGATGCTCGGCAACAATGTCGCGAGCGGGAACGCCCTTGACGTGATTCGGGTCACGTCGGGCACGATTCTCGGGACCCAGTTCATCGGGCCGACGAACCTCGTCGACTCGACGATCGTCATCGCCAACAACGTGACCGTGCCGACGGGCCGGCAGTTGACGATCGCCGCGGGGGTGGTCGTGAAGTACGAGACGGACGATCGGTTCATCGTCAACGGCACGCTGTTGTGCGACGGCACGAGTCAGGCCCCCGTGGTCTTCACGTCCCTGGCGGACGACGCGATCGGAGGGGACACCGGCAAGGACGGTCCGTCGGTCGGTGCGCCGGGCGACTGGGACGGGCTCACGTTCGGTGCCAGTTCCGACGCCAGCGTGCTGCGCTCGACGCGGGTTCGATTCGCCGGCAACGGCACGCCGGGGGCGATCTCGCTGCTGCAATCGAACATCACCTTGGCCGCGGTCCACGTGGAGCGGTCGGCGAGCGATGGACTGGATGTGCAAGGCACCATGCCGACCGTCCAGAACTGTCGGTTCGACGACAATCTCGGCCGCTCGATCGATCGCGTGTCGATGCTGGGCCTGCCGAACTTCGTCGCCAACACGGGGACCGGCAACCTGCTCGGCGACGCGATCCGCGTCACGAACGGCATCGTCAGCGCGAACCTGACGGTCACGACGAACAACCTGATCGAGGACACGCTCGTGATGGATCCGGTGCTGCAGATCAACGTCGGCCGAACGTTCACGGTCGGCCCTGGCGTGATCTTCAAGTGGGCGACGGCAACGAGGCGCGTGAGCGTCACCGGCGCGCTGGTCTGCAACGGCACGGCCAACGCGCCGGTCGTGTTCACCTCGCTCGCCGACGATGCGATCGGCGGCGATACGGGTCGCGACGGACCGACGGTCGGCACGCCCGGTGACTGGCCCGGACTGTCGTTCGGCGGCACCGCGGACGCCAGCGAGCTGCGTTTCACGAGCGTCCGGTTCGGCGGCAACAACCTCGCAGGCGCGGTCGAACTCCTCAACGGCGCGGACATCCTGCTCGTGGACACGGCCATCGAGCGCTCGGCGACCCTGGGTCTGCGCCTGACGAGCAGTCGGCCGATCGTTCGACGGTGCCGGTTCGACGGCAACCTCGGTCGCGCGGTCGACGGCTTCGCGTGGACGCAGATGACGCGCTTCTCCGATTGCACGGCGACCGGCAACGTGCTCGGTGATTACACCCGGCTCGTCAACGGCGCCACCGGCGCATCGGGAACGAGCACTCGCGTGGACGTGTGGAACACGTTGAACGGCGACGGGGTGATCGTCGCCGACGTGCGCACGGTCATGAACTCCAACACGAGCCTGCAGCTCGGTGCGGGTCTGATCGTGAAGTTCACCGCCGCGAGCGCGTCGAGTTCCGGGTTCACCGCGGGTGGGCCGGGCACGAGCCTGTTCTTCGACGGTCGCGGCTACGCGCCGATCGTGCTCACGTCGTTCCTCGATGACGACCATGGCGGCGATACGAACGGTGATGGCAACGCGTCGGCGCCGGGCCCCGGCAGCTGGGGTCGGGTCGAGTACGGCTTCTCGACCGCGCCGGCGCAGATGAACCACGTGCTCGCGCGTTTTGGCGGCATCGGTGCCGCGACGGTCACGCTCGATACGGCCAACGTGTCGATCGACGCCGTGCGCGTCGAGCTGTCCGCATCGGATGGCATCAACATCGCGCAGAACGGCGGCGGCTGCCGCAACCTCGTGGCCTTCGGCAACAGCGGGGACGGGATCGTGCTCTCGGCGACGGCGGTGAGCCTGATCCACGCGACGGTCGCGGCGAACCAGGGTCGCGGGGTCGTTTCCGAGGGCACGCACAGCGGCGCGGCATCGGCCTCGATCTCCTGGTTCAACGGGGTGAACCCGAACGACAACTTCGTGGGCTTCGTGGATGGCCTCGGGCTGCCGGCGCGGATCTTCTCGTCGAACGGGTCGCCCGCGCACGCCGGCACGCAGAACAACTTCGTCGCCGACCCGCTGTTCACGGACCCGAACAACGGGGACCTGAGTCTGTCGCTGTTCTCGCCCTGCGTCGGCAATGCGGGCGCACCCAACGATGCGTTCACCTATGAAGATCACGACGGCCGCAGCCGCGTGCTCGACCACAATCTGTTCGGGTTCGCGTTGCCGGACATCGGGGCCTACGAGTATGCGGTCTACGACGCCACGATCGCCGGGGTGCCGCGGCTCGGGTCGTCGGTCGCGATCGTGGTCGACGGGCAGCCGTTCCAGGGCAACCCGCCGGGGGCCGGCATCCTGTTCTTCGGCGGCCCGTTCCTCGGTGTCGGGCAGTTCCTGCCGCCGTATGGCAACGCCAACATCCAGCAGCCGGGGTTTCCGTTCTTCAGCGTGACGTGGGCGTTCAACGGCACGCCGTTCCACGTCGACTTCCCCAACGACCAGACGTTCCTCGGGTTGCCGCTCGGTCTCCAGGTCCTCACCGTGCAGCTCAGCAACGTCGGCACGGGCAACTGGACCCAGGCGTTTCACGGCACTCTCGCGCAGTAGTGGCCTGCGTGGGAGTGACGGGCTCGTGACACACGCGAGGCCGGAGCGGGGGATGGTGTCACGATGCTGGCACAAGAGGACTCCGCGACCGGGCCGATGCTCGTTCACTACCTGCCGATCGCGACGACGCTGCTGTCGGTCGCGTTCCTGATCGCGTTGCTGCGCCGGCGTTCGATCGTGGGCCTGCCCCCGCACCTGCTGTGGTGGGCGATCGGCATCGTGACGTATGGCGCCGGCACGGCGCTCGAGTCGGCGATCACCCTGTTCGGCAACAGCGCGGAGCTCACGCGATGGTGGTACGTCGCCGGGGCGTTGCTCGGGGGCTATCCGCTCGGCACGGGCAGCGTGTACCTGCTCTGCAGCCGTTCCGTGGCGAATCGGCTCACCTGGATCTCGGGCACGGTGGTCATCGGGCTCGCGGTCGCCGTGGTGCTGTCGCCGATCGATCACGCGGCGCTCGAACCGCATCGGCCGACGGGTGACGCGATCGGCTGGAGTCAGCTGCGGCTCGGTACGCCGTTCATCAACGGCTACGCGGCGTTGTTCCTGGTCGGCGGCGCGCTGTGGTCGACGTTCCGGTTCGTGCGGCCACTACCGGGCCAGGTTGCCGATGGGCGGCGGGCGCTCGGCACCGCGGCGATCGCGATCGGCGGCATCCTGCCCGGGGTCGGCGGCGGGATGGCGAAGGCCGGGATCGTCGAAGCGCTCTACGTCGGAGAGTTCGTCGGGCTCGTGCTGATCTGGTCGGGTCACGCGCTGTGTTCACGAAGGCCCGTGAAGTGTGACGCGTCGCGGCCCGAACGCGCGGCGAGCGATGGCCTGTCGGTTTCGGTCGCGGAATGACCGGGCGGTGACACAGCGCCGTCGACGTCGATCTAGCGTTCCAATCGCACAGGTGCCCCGAACGATTTCGTATTCCAACGACGCCATGAAGAACTTGACTGTCGCCGTCCTGCTCAGCAGCTCGCCGCTGCTGGCGCAGGGTTTCCTCGAACTCCCCGCGACCGCGAACCCGGCGCAGGAACTCCCCAACTTCGCGCTGCCGCCGTTCGCGCAGACCGATGCGCGCGTGCAGCTGTTCTTCGATGCGACCGAGGTCGGGTCGTCGTCGTTCACGGCCAACGAGCTGTCGTTCCGCTGGGACGGTCCGCTGCCGCAGGTCGGCGCGCCCGGCCCGTTCAACATCCAGCGAATGCAGATCCGCGTCGGCACGACGACGGTCGGGATCCCCGGCGCGCGGTTTGCCGACAACCTCACGAGCCCGCTCACGACGGCGTTCGACTCGAGCGTGAACTACCGCCCGGATCCGGGTGTCGCCGCGCCGCACGGCTGGGGCGATCCCAACGGCAGCCTGACCTTCGCCTTTGCGGTGCCGGTCGCGGTCACGATCCCGGCCGGCGGCTGGCTCGTCATCGACCTGCAGATGGAAGGCAACAACTTCTCGCAGTTCGGCTTCGCGCACACGATCCTCGACGGCGTCGCGACGACGGGTGGTCCCGTCGATGGCACGGTCACGCCGTTCGGTCAGGGCTGCAGCATCGACGGCTCCACGCCGCCCGTGGCGATCTCGAGCGGCGGCATCGTCGCGCCGGGCTCGGCGCAGTTCCTCGGCGGTCAGAACCTCGGTGCGAACGCGCCCGCGCTCGTCATCTTCGGTCTCAGCAACACGCAGAGCCTGCTCGGTGCGCTGCCGCTGACGCTCAACGGCACGAACTGCGACGTGCTCGTGAGCCAGGACGCGACCGTGTTCACCGTCGCGGACGCGAGCGGCGAGCTCGCGGACTTCCCGTTCGTGCCGGCCGCCGTGCCGGCGTTCTCGGGCATCGTGCTGCACCAGCAGCTCGCGGTGTTCGCCCCGAACGCCAACGCCCTGGGTGCGGCCTTCAGCAACGCCCAGACGGTCACGCTCGGCTCGCTCACGGCCGCGGGCCGCGGCACGTGGATGGTCAGCAACGGCGCCGACGCCGACGCGACGATCGCGACCGACGTCGAGGCGTTCGGTGTCGCGGTGCGGCTCGGGACCCAGTAGCCCCGCCGGGCGGCCGCAGACCGGCGCGGTCTGGCTGCTCGCCTACTGACCCGCGCCGACCGGTCGCGGGTAGCGCTTGAGCGCGCCGACGACGTCGATCTGCTCGGCTTCCGTCAGCCCCTGGAAGATCGGCAGGGCGAGCGCGGTCTTGCTCGCCTGTTCCGCGACCGGGAAGTCGGCGGGATCCGCGCCGAGGTAGGCGAAGCACGGCTGCCGGTGGAACGGGATCGGGTAGTAGACCCCGCACCCGATGCCCTGCTGCCGCAGGTGCTGGATCGCGCCGTCGCGGTGCTCCGGCGGGATGCGCACGACGAACTGGTGGTAGGCATGCCGGTCGGTGTCGGTCGGCAGCTCGGCCCAGTCGCCGAGGTCGGCCTCGGCGAAGAGGCGCCGGTAGCGCTCGGCGTTCAGCCGCCGCGTCTCCGTGATGTCCTCGATCGCGCGCAGCTTCACCCGCAGCGCAGCGGCCTGGATCGCGTCCATGCGGAAGTTGCCGCCGATGACGTGGTGTTCGTAGTGCTCGGCCATGCCGTGGTTGCGCAGCAGACGCACCTTGGCGGCGAACTCGTCGTCGTCGCTCGTGAAGAACCCGCCGTCGCCGATGCCGCCGAGGTTCTTCGTCGGGAACGTCGACCAGGCGCCGCACAGCCCGCGGCTGCCCAGCATCTTGCCCTGATGCTTCGTGCCGATGGCCTGCGCCGCGTCCTCGATGAGCGGCACCGAGTGCCGGCGGCAGACGTCGAGCACGGCGTCGACGTCGAACGCGGTGCCGAACAGGTGAACGCCGATGACGGCTTTCGGCCGCGTGCACTGCTGCAGCGCTTCGTCGAGGCGCTCCGGGTCGAGATTCCAGTGGGTCGGCTCGATGTCGATGAACACCGGCCTGGCGCCGAGCCGCGCCACGACCCCGGCGGTCGCGAAGAACGAATAGGTCGGCAGCACGACCTCGTCGCCGGGCGCGATGTCGAGCGCCATGAGCGGCGCCAGCAGCGCGTCCGTGCCGGACGACATCGCGACGACGTGGCGACAGCCGAGGTATTCGGCGAGCTCCTGCTCGAAGTGTTCGACCGTGGTGCCGAGCACGTACTGCCCGCTGCGCACGACGTCGACGACCGCGGCTTCGACGCCGGCGAGCAGCTGCTTGTCACGGGTGAGATCGATCAGAGGAACCGCCATCGGGCGTCAGGATAGGCCGCCCGGGCGGCGGGGGAAGGGGCTGGGTCGGGCTGAACGCCAATCGCGGGCGCTGCCGGGGTGGGCGACTGGCGGCCGTGGTCCCGATCGGGTACCCAGGGCGCCGTGCCGACGTCCGATCGCCCGATCTCACCCGCCCGCTGCGCGCGCCGCAGCTGGACCGCTGCGTTCCTCGTGCTCGCGTTCGTTGCGCTGCTCGGGCGGCCGGCCGCCTGTCAGTCGAAGCTCCGCGACGGTCCCGTGGTGTTCCTGCACTGGAACGACTTCCACGGGCAGTTCCGGCCCCAGCTCGCGTTCTGGAAGGCACGGGCCGGCGGGGATCAGCGCGAGCTGCCGCACGTCGGCGGCGCGGCGTCGATGGCGACGTTCGTCAAGCGCGAACGCGCGGCGGCGAAGAAGCGCGGTGCGCCCGTGATCGCGACCGACGGCGGCGACTGGTATCAGGGCACGATCGAGGGCAACGAGACGCGCGGCAGGCTGTCGGTCGAGTTCTTCGAGCGTCTCGGTGTCACGGCTGCCGTGCTCGGCAACCACGAGTACGACTACGGACCCGAGAACGTCGAAGCGCTCGTCGCGGCCGCGGACTTCCCCGTGCTCGGCGCCAACATCCTCGTGGCAGGCAAGGAGCCCGCGACCTACATGGACTACGTCACGCCGTTCCACGTCGTGACCGTGCACGGCCTGAAGATCGCGATCCTCGGGCTCATCACCGAACAGACCAAGGGGGTGTCGACGGGGCCGTGGGGCGACGCCGAGTTCGAGAACGAGGCCGCGGCGATCGCGCGAGTGCTGCCGGCGGCGAAGAAGGCGAGCGACGTCGTCGTCCTGCTGACGCACTCCGGGGTGTCCGTGGATCGAAGACTCGCGAAGCGGTTCCCCGAGATTCCGCTGATCCTGGGCGGCCACTCCCACACCGGCCTGCGCGAACCGCTGCGCGAGGGTGACACGTGGATCGTCCAGACCCACGGCAAGGCGAGCGAGGTCTACCGGCTCGAGGCGCGGGTGGACGCCGAGGCGAAGGAGCTCGTCATCGAGAAGGGCGAGCTCGTGGCGCTCGAACTCGACGAGTACCCGCCGGACCCGGCGACCGAGAAGTGGATCGCGACAGAGACCAAGGCGATCACCGCGAAGTGGGATCGCGTGATCGGCGAACTCGTCACGCCGCTCAACGACAGCCGCGGCGCGCGCTCGACGGCCGCCGGCAACCTGATCTGCGATGCGTTCCTCGAGGCGACCGGCGGTGACGTCGCGTTCACCAACAAGGGCGGCATCCGCACGCGATTGCAGGCCGGTCCGCTGACGCCGCGGATGATCTACGAGCTGCTGCCGTTCGAGAACGAGCTGGTCTCGATGGACCTGACGGGCGCGCAGTTGTGGGACCTCATCGAAGGCTCGCTGCAGGGCCGCCGCCGGCTGCTCGAGATCGGTGGCGCGACCTACACGTATCGGGCCAAGGGTCGTGATCGTGAGCTCGTGAAGGTCGAGATCGCGGGGCGGCCGCTCGACGAGAAGAAGACGTATCGCGTCGTGACGAGCTCGTTCCTCGCGCGCGGCGGGGACGGCATCGAGGGCTTCGCGGCCGGCACCAACCGCAAGGAGCACGGGGTGATGCTGCGCGACGTCCTCATCAGCAAGGCCGAGCGCGACAAGCGGGTCGTGGCCGACGAGAAGAACCGGATCCTGTTCGAGCGCGACTGACTGCCCGCGCACGCGCGCCGTGATCCGGCGAATCCAGGGGCGAGCCGCGCTCAGGGCAGAATCAAGACCGACGGGTTGCTGAGCTGCAGCCCGGAGGCTCCGAGGCTGGCGCCTTGCCAGACGGTGCGCGAGCCCGGCACCATGGCGCCCGACCACGGCAGGGTGCGAGTCAGCGGGGTCGGCCCGAGCGTGCCGAAAGCGAGGAACGCGAGCGAGCCGGAATCGAGCCACAGCGGATCCGCGATGCCGGGCAGCACCGTGCGAGGGCCGGGCAGCCCGATGGCGATCGCGGCGAACGCGCCGGCCTCCCCGGTGAGCTCCGCGATCGCGGTCGTGCCGTCGAACGACGTCGACAGCGCCGGCATCGTCGTGATCGAGCCCTGGATGGCAGGGGCGAATGCGGGTGCCGGCAGCGTCACCGTCGGATCGACGCGCGCCGTGCCAGCTGTGCCCGCGACGCCGACGCCGCCGAACGCAGTCACTGCGGTCGCGCCCAGCAGCCGCAGCTCGCCGCCGTGCATCTCGACACCACCGTTCGGTGGCGAGGACGGCAGCGCGGTGGCGAGGTCGCTGTCCGTGACCTGCAGGCTGCCGCCGTTCTGGATGATCGCGGATCGCGCCGAGAAGCCGCCGAAGCCGCAGTTCTCGACGACGGCGTGACTCTGCGTGAGGTCGAGATAGGTGTTGCCGCCGAGGTTGCGGACGTCTCGGATCGTGACCTGCTCGCAGGCGGTCGCGCGAATGAAGGCGACGAATCCGACTGCCGGCATGCTCAGACCCTCGATGAGGATCTGACCCGCGCACGCGAAACAGCGTAGCTTCGCGCTCGAGCCAGGGGTTGCCTGCGCCCACTCGAGACCGCGCACGACAACGCTCTTGCCGGCCGGCACGTTGCGGATGCTCGAGCCCTGGTGGCTCACGACCAGCGCGCCGGGGTCCGCGAGGATGCGCAACCCCTTGCCGTCGACGACGAAGTCAACGTAGTTTCCCGGCCGGACGAGCAGGATGGCTCCATCGGGCACCGCGGCGGCCGCCGCCGCCAGCGACGTGAAGCTCGTGCCCAGGCCGTTATTCGCGTCGACGATGAATGTCTGGGCGATCGTGGCCGTAGTCATTGCGAGCGGGAACAGGAGCGCGATTGGTCGCATGGCGCGATGATATCGCCGATTCGAAGTCCGGTGTGCCGGCCGCGGCGACGAGTTCGATCGATGGACGATCCGCGCGCGGCGGGGCCGGCATCGCGGGCTTCGCCGCGGGCACCAACCGCAGGAGCACGGGGTGATGCTGCGCGACGTCCTCATCAGCAAGGCCGAGCGCGACAGCGGGTCGTGGCGGACGAGAAGAACCGGATCCTGTTCCAGCGCGACCGAGGCGCCGGCGGCCGCTTCGGGTTGCCGGTAGCATGGGGGAATGCCGAGGGCCGAAGCCGTTGTTCGCCTGTTTCTGGTGCTCTGTCCGGCAATGGCCGCGTCCGCGGTTGCCCAGCAGGTGCGCACGGTCGATCAGCCCGAGATCAAGGCCGCGGTCTTCGATCCGGTTCGGCAACGGCACGTCGCGATCGGCGCCTACGGCGAGACCCTCGAGCTCGACGGCGCATCGTGGCGCCAGCGCGCGCTGCCGAGGCTGCCGCTCACGCCGACGAGCACGACCACCGCGGTCTTCGACGGCCGAACGGGGCGAACCCTGATGATCCACTCGCCGTCGGAGTACGTCGTCGGTCCGATCGACCTCGCCGCCTTCGACGGCGTCGAGTGGCGATCGCTGACCGCTCCGACGGGGCCGTTGAATCGGATCATGTTCGCCACGACGTTCGACGAAGTGCGGGGCGAACTCGTGCTCTTCGGCGGCTACGCGAGCTCGCCGTGGGGTTTGCTGTCCGACACCTGGGCGTTCGATGGCATGACGTGGTCGCAGCGCACGACGGCGACAGCGCCCTCCGCCCGGGTTGGCGCCACGATGGTCTACGACGCGGCGCGAGCGCGGGTCGTGCTGTTCGGCGGCAGCGCGTTCTTCACGCTGTTCGACGACACCTGGGAGTGGGACGGATCGGGCTGGATCCCGATCAACGTCGCGACGCGACCGCCGGGACGCCGGTTCGCGGCCATGACGTTCGATCGGTTGCGTGGGCGCGTCGTGATATTCAGCGGTGACTCGTTCGGCTTCACCGGCTTGGTCGATACGTGGGAGTACGACGGTCTGAGTTGGATTTCGACCAACCCTGCGGCCTCGCCGCCGGCCCGTTCCGGCGCGTCATTCACGTTCGATGACGGTCGGTTGGAGTGTCTGCTCGCAGGCGGCGCCGGTGCGAACCCCGGGGAGTACTCTCGCGATACCTGGTCCTGGAACGGCACGCGGTGGCAGCTCGTGTCCGGGCCGGCGCATCCCGAGAGTCTCTACAACGCAGCCGTTGCCGCGGGGCCAGGTGGTGGCATCGTGCTCATCGACGGCTACGGCCCGTCGGCGCCGGAGTCCTGGTTCTTCGACGGTCAGGGCTGGAACGCGGTGCCTGGACCGGTGCCGCCACGACGGGGGGGCGCCGCGACTGCGACCGGGCCGCAGTACGCCTACGTCTACGGCGGCTCGTCGCAGACCACGCAGCACACCGACCTCTGGCGCTTCGACGGGGCGGTGTGGTCGCAGCTGTCGACCGCGCCGGGGCCGGTGTCGGACGGCATGGGGATGACGTTCGACTGGGCCAACAGCGAGCTCGTGATGTTCGGTGGCACGACGACGTCGCCGGTGTCGAACACCACCTGGTCGTTCAGCGCCGGCAACTGGGTACAGCGCGCCCCGGCGACCTCGCCCCCGGCGCGGGTCGACTGCGCGATGGCCTACGACCTCGGTCGCCAGCGGGTGGTGATGCACGGTGGTCGCGGGGCGGCTGGGAACTGGCTGCTCGATACCTGGGAGTGGGATGGCGTGAACTGGAGCCAGGTCCTGACCGCGAACTACCCGACGGCCGGGCGTGGTTCGATGGCGTACGACGGTTCGCGCAACGTCATCACGCTGATGGTGGAGTCGTTCTCGTTGTTCTCCGGACGGATCTGGGAGTTTGACGGTCAGAACTGGCAGGCCCGTACCGTGCCTGACCCGCCGCAGAAGACGGTCCGGCCCATGTCGCTGGTCGGCAATGCATGGCTTCGGGGCGTGTACCTCGTCGACGACCGCAACGTGTACTCGATGGGTGACGGGCAGCCCGCGGTCGAACACTTCGGCGTCGCGTGCACCGCGAACTCGCCGGACCTGACCGTCGATCGCTGGCCGAGCCTGAGCTCGAGCGCGGCGGTCGAGGTCGTGGGGGCCTCACCGGGAGCGTTCGTCGCCCTGCTCGGCGCGGTCGGCCCGGCGAACCTGCCGGTCGCCGGTTGCACACAGCTCGTGCAGCCCGGGCAGGCCGTGATCCTGCTCGGAACCTCGCCCGCCGGCATCGCAACTGCCCCGCTGCCATTGCCCGCGGCGCAGATCTTTCATGGCCTCGAGTTGTACTTCCAGACCGCCGCGCTCGATGCGACGGCGTTGGCCGGGGTCACGTTCTCACGTGGGTTGAAGATCACGCTCGGGAACTGAAAACCAGAACACGAGCTGCGGCCGAGGTCAGGACTTCAGCGTGCCCTGGCGCCAGCGGTCCGCGAGCGAGTAGATCGGCTCGCACAACAGATCGACGACCGGCATCGCTTCGAGCAGCGTCGTGTCGAACTCGGGCTCGGTCTCGGTCACCGCGTCGGCGAGCGCGTTGTAACGGTTGCGGTAGGTCGACAGCACGGAGCGGAGCGCGCTGCTCGGCATGTGGTCCTCGAACTTCACGTGCAGCAGCGTGAGGCCGACCGTTCGGTTCTGTTCGACCTCGGGCACGAGGATGACGGTGCGCTCGTCGCTGCGGCCCTTGGCCACCATGCACTGGCGCTCCATCGCGACGAGGTGCTTGGTGCCCTTGAGCGTCGGGTTGCTCGACGTGCGCGACCGCAGGCTCTTGGCCGCGCCGCGCTGGTCGATCACGTGGATCTGCGGCGCCGCACCCTCGCCGTCGAGGTCACCGTCGATGCGGTAGCGCGTGCTCCCGAGCACCTCGACGACGGCCGGGTCGAGGCCGGCGAGCGCCCGCAGGTCGCGGTAGCCGAGGTGATCGCGGCCGGCGCCCGCTTCGAGAACGGCGCGCACGAGCGGCAGCGTGAGCAGCGCTTCGTCCGCGCGTGAGATGCCGACCGTCACGGTCTTGGCCTGGTGCTTGATCGCGTCGACGGGGCGCGTGAGCTCGTCGATCGCCTGCGTCAACGCGTCGGTGAGCGCGTCGAGCACCTTGCCGGGCGTGCCGGCCTCGCCGAACTCGACGGCATAGACGTCGAGCGGCACGAGGCCGAGCGTGTAGTTGAGCAGCGAGTTCAGTCGCGTCGCCGTGCGCGCTTCGAGCGTGCCGTCGTAGCGGCCGAGCTGCAGGTCCTTCTTGAACTCGAGCCACTGCGGGCGCAGCGCGTCGTGCACGCGATCGAGCGCGTTGCCGGCCGCGCTGCTCGCATCGCCACTCCCGAACTCGTTCTCGATCGCGACGCGCATCCGCCGCAGCGGCAGCGCGAGCTCGTCGATCGCGAGTGCGGCGCGGTAGCCGAACAGGTGGCCGGCCATCGTCGACAGCACGTAGGCCAGTGCCGGATGCACCTGCGGCACGGTGATCGTCGCGGCCGCTGCCGCGGTGAAGCGGGTTTCGCCGGCGGTCGTGATCACGACGGGGCACGCCTTGTGCGCGCTGTAGATCGCGACTTCCTTGCTCACGTCGTTGGCCGTCGAGCCCGTGAGGCCGGCGGCGCACACGAGGATCATCGGCTCGGACGACAGGTCGATGTGCTTCTTGTCCTCGGTCGCGTCGCAGGCGATCGACTTGTAGCAGAGTTCGCTGAGCTTGATGCGGATCTCGGCGGCCGCGACGCGGTTCTTGCCGTTGCCGACGAGGGCCCAGTAGCGCCGCGGCGGCGCGACGCGGCGCGCGACCTCGGTGATCGCATCGTTCTCGTCGAGGACCAGCCGCATCGCGGTCGGCAGCGCGATCAATGCTTCGAGCAGTTCGTGCTCGCGCGCGTCGTCGGCGCGGCCCGCCGCTCGGGCGAGCGCGAGTGCCAGCAGCTGGCCCGCGGCGCACTGGGCGTAGAACGCCTTGGTGCTCGCGACGCTCATCTCGATGTCGCGGCCGTCGCTCGTGTAGAGCACACCGTCGGCCTTGTCGCAGAGGTCGCTGCCGCGGCGGTTGACGATGGCGAGCACGGTCGCGCCGCGCGCGCGCACGAGATCCACCGTGCGGTTGGTGTCCGTCGTCGTGCCCGACTGCGAGATCGCGACGATCAGCGTGTCCGCCATGTCGTCGTCGAGCCCGAAGCCGCTGAGTTCGGTCGCGGGCAGCGCCTGCACCCCGATGCCGCTCCCGCGGAGTTCGTCGGCGATCGACGCCGCGACGGCCTGGCCCGCGACGGCGGCCGTGCCCTGGCCGATGACGAGCACACGCCGGCAGCCCGACTGCATGAGGTCGGTCGCCGCCCGTGGCAGCGACCTGGCCGGGAGCGCGACGCGCAGCCGTTCACCGACTCGAACGATCCGCCCGCGCAGGGTCTTCTTGAACGAGTCCGGGGACTCGTGGATCTCCTTGCTCAGGAAGTGCGCGTGGTCGGCGCGGTCGATGTCGCGGGTCGTGACGGTGGCGGTCGTCAGGTCGGTCTCGGCGACGGGCAGCGCGGTCCCGTCATAGGCCTGCCGCGTGATGCCCGAGATCTCGCCGGCGCCGCTGCGCGCGAGCGTCACGACCTGGCCGCGCGAGGCCGACGGGTTGCCCGGGTTGCCTGGCGTCTCGCCGTCCATCCGCAGGTAGCGCTCGCACTCCTCGATCACGCCGTAGGGCTCGCTCGCGACGACGAACGTGTCCTCCGCGAGCCCGACGTAGAGCGCCTGCCCGGAGCCGCGCAGCGCCAGCGCCAGCTGGTTGGGGTCGGCGGTGCCGGCCGCGCCGATGGCGACCGAGCCCTCGAACGACGCGACCGTGCGCCGGAACGCCTCGGCGAAGTCCGTGCCCTTCGTGAGCTCGCGCGAGACGAGCGCGGGGATCACCTTCGCGTCGGTCGTGATCGCGGGGTCGAGCTGCAACCCGTGCCGTTCGACGAGCTCCAGGTGGTTGTCGACGTCGCCGTTCAGAGCGCCGAGGACGTAGGGTGCCTTCTCGTCCTGTTCGCCGGTCTCCTCGTGGTTGAGCGGGTGCGCGTTCGGTTCGCTGATGATGCCGACGCTGGCCCAACGCGTGTGGCCGAGCACGAGCACTTCGCCACCGGCGCGCAGCGCGGCCTGCAGCAGAGCGTCGCCTTGGATCGAACGTCGCAGCGCCGCGACGTTGTCGCCGAGCTCGCCGATCTCCGCCGCGTACTTGTAGACGAAGTCGAGACAGCCGTCGGCGACGCGGACCGCACCGTTCTGCAGCAACGGGTCGTGGTCGCGCTTCTCGAGCAATGCCGTGAGCGGTGCCGCCGTCACGTCGATGCCCGAGACCACGATCGAGACGCCCGCGGAGTCGCGGCCGCGCACCTCGAGTCGATCGAGCGCGGCCAACGCGATCTCGATCCCGGAGAACGCGGCGACGGTCGTCGGGTCGCGCAGTTCGCCGCCGCCCGCGAGCTCACGGACGGCATCCTTGTGGCGCAGCCGGTCGCGCAGCACGGCCCACACCGCGTCCTTGAGAGCAACGAGCGCGGCGTTGTGCTCCTCGATCCCCTGGTCATCGCCGCCGACGGTGCCGCGCTCGTCGAGCGCGCTCTCGTGGTCGCGGACCCGGGCTTGCAGCACGGTGAGTCGGTCGTGCAGTTCGCCGGCCGTCGTCGGCTCCGCGAGCAGCGTGATCAGGCCGGGCGTGCCCTTGAGGCTGGCGTCGAGTGCCGTGAGCTCGGTCGCTGCGCCGGCGAGCGCGGCGGTGGTCGGCTCATCGGCGCCGAGCGCGGATTCCGCAGCGGTGACGCGGGCCAGCAGCGCGGCGGTCGTCGGAGGGGTGCGCCGGCTCTGGCGACGCAATACGGCGATGATGCCACACATCGGTTGAAACGGGTCGTCCGGTCAGCGCACGCGGAACTGCTCGACGGCGGACCGGAGCGCCGCGGCGAGGTCGTTCTTATCGGCATTCGCGAGCGCCGACGCCAGGGCGAGAAGCCAATCCGCCGCCGGGGCCGGGAGTGACTCCGGCGCGTAGCGCGCGTGCACCTCGGGTTGCGCCCACTTGAGACGCAGAGCGTCGCAGATCACGACACCGAGGCTCTTGTCGAGCGGCAGCTCTGTTCGCGCCTTCGACAGTTCGTCCCAGATCGGGGCCGGCAGCTGCACCAGGAAGCGCGCGTCCACGCCGGCGAAGAGGCGGCCGTCGCTCGTCCATTGGAGGTAGACGTCGCCGCTCTTGCACGACAGCGCCTCGATACCGCCGGTGAACTCGATCGCGGGGTCCGACTGGATCGCGGGCTGGGTCAGCTCCTGGCCGAACTTCTCGGTCAGGGCCGCGCGCACGGCCGCGATCGCCGCGCTCTTGTCCGCCATCGCTTCTGGATGCGCGTCGCCCAGAGCGCGGCGCAGCGCCTGGGCGACGCCCGACGCCGATTGTCTGCCCCACGGCACGTCGAGGAACGTGCGTTCGTCGGCCAGCGCGTCCACGAGCGGCTGCAGATCCGGCGTCTCGCCCTCCTGCAGCAGCAGCCCGGCGACCTCGGCCGCGAGGCGCGGGTCGTCGCCTGCGCGCGGTGAACTGTCGCCGGCGTCGAGCAGACGCAGGCCAAAGCGGGCGTTCGCCGCGACGCGCCACGCCGGATCGTCACGGTGCTGCATGAACAGCTCCACGAGTTCGGCCTTCTTCTCCGGGATCAGCGGCGCGCGGCGCGCGAGCGCGAGCATCGCGGCGGGCCGCCAGTAGAAGTCGCGCGTCGTGGCCCAGCGCAGCAGCTGATCGATGACCGCGGGCTCGGTCGTCCTCTGCTTGGCGATCATGTCGACGATCGCCGCGGGCAGCGCGTTGAGGCCGTTCTCCTCGACGTAGGCGTCGACCGCGGGCACGGCCGCGGCACCGCCGGCTGCGATCTTGCGCGCGGCGGCGACGCGCAGCATGTAGCGGCGCGCGCTCGTGGCCTTCTCGACGGCGGCTGGCCAGTCGGTTTCGCCCTTCGGATCCTGCCCGACGGGGAGCAGGGCGAGGAGCGGCGCGGACAGGGCGAGGAAGAGCAGGAGGTAGACGGCCTTCACGGCGTCACTTCACCGTGTCCGCGTCCATCTGATAGAGCATGATCACGACGCCGTCCTCTTTCTCCTCGCCGACGTAGAGCTTGCCCGTGACCTCGACGACGCCGGGCTTGATGTCCATCGTCACGCCGTCGGGCAGCATGCAGAACACGATCTCGTGGATCATCGGCGTGCCATCGCACCCGCACGCGTCGTTGATCAGCAAGAACGAGTTGACCGGTCCGACGCCGGGGAACTCGCGCCGCATGAAGCCGTTGATCGTGACGACCTTCTCGTCGAGCTTCGTGACCTCGGCGGGCAGGGTCATGCCCTCCGTGTAGTCGAAGCCGGCGAGCTCGGTGAACGCGGCCTTGATGGGGTCCTGGGCGTTCGGGTCCTGTTCCGAAGGCGGGACCATCGCGGCGAGCAGGAGGCAGGTAGTCAGGCGGAGGAGCGCCATGGGGCGAAACATGATACCTGGGCGGGCGGAATCAAGGTAGCCGCAGGTGGAGCTCAGTCACTTCGCGGGGCTGGATACGGACCGTCCGGCGCTCGTCGGGATGGCCGGCGAACGTGAGCAACACGTCGTAATCGCCCGGCGCGAGCAGGGGGCCGAAGGTTGCCGGTCCTGACTCTGGGAGCCGATTGAGCGCGCGGCCCGGTCGGGGAATGCCATCCACGTCGACGGAAAGCATGCCCCTGATCTGCTGGCCGTCGGGGCCGAAAATGCGGCACGTCTCGCCGATGTGGCGGCCAGTCGCGTCGGTCAGGTGAAGTTGCAGTCGGCCGCCGAACTTGACTGGGAACGACAGCCGCAGGTCCGTCGTGCCGACGTCGATCGTCTGCTTCTGCGGGAGCAGGAACTGGCCATTGCGCTCGCCGGGCCCCGGCCCGATCAGGACCTCGTGCCGCCCGGGTGGCAGGTAGATGCAGAACGGACCGGAGTCGTCGCCGCGCTGGCGCGGTTCGAGTTGATCGCGGGTCCCCTCGCGCCAGCGGAAGATCGCGTTGCGGATGGGGACCTCACCCTCGAGCTCGATGAAGACCGCGGTCTTCTCGGCGTCGAGTGCGAGCGGGACGATCGTTCCCGACTGGCTCGCCGTGACCGTCGTCCATGGCGACGAACGACGGCCGGCGATGGCTCGCACGCGCACGTTCTGGGTCGTGACGAGCCGAACCTCGCCGGCGTCGTCGCACGCCACGGGTTCGCCGTGACGCAGGCGAACGGTTGCGTTGGTCGCCGGGCTGCCGGCGAGCATCGCACGCAACCGAACCGGGAGTGGCAGCTCGACGCGCGCGGTCGTCGGTGCCGGGTCCGTCGTCGCCACGGCCTGGTCCATGCCGTGGTACAGCAACATGCCCGGCACCTCGGCGAGGTAGAGGTCGAGTCGTTCGCCGGGCGCCGCGGCGAACTCGAAGCGGCCGTCGTCGTCGCTCCACGTCGTCGAAACGATGTCGAGCGTGCCGTCGCGTCGAACCCCGAGGTCGACGTTGGGCGAGACCCGGCTGCTCGGGCTGCCCGCCGCGCGGCCGGCGCGCATCGCGACGATCTTGATCTTCTCGATCGGCCGCCCGTCGCGGAACTGCACCACGCCACGCACCGTGGCGGCGTCGCCCACGACGATGTCCGGCAGGCTGCCCTGACTGCCGAGCGCCGCGGTCGCGCGCACCGACGTCGGTAGCAGGTCGGCGCGCGGAATGCCGAGGTCGGCGATCGCGCCGTGCCGACCCGTGAGGAACCGACCGCTGATCTGGGCTTCCCGCATCGGCACGACGACGACCGAGAGCGGCGTATCGGGCGCGGCCTCGAGGTGGTAGCGGCCCTCGATGCTCGTCGTCGTCGTGCCGAGTTCGCCCGGTGCCAGGCGACCGTCCTCGAACGCAAACGCGGTCACCCGCGCCGCGATGACGGGCTCGCCCCGGATGTCGACGACTCGCCCCGTCAGCACCCCGATCGCCTGCACGTCGATGACGAGCTCGGCGTCGAGGTCGATGGCGCCGTCCCGCAGCCGCACCAGCGTCGGGCGGTAGTTCGGATCCTCGGCGTCGATGCGGAGCTTGCGGCGCGTGACCTCGGTCACCCAGGACGGCAGCAGGAACTCGGCCGTGCCGTCAGCGGCCACTTCGACCCGGTCCTCGTGGTCGCCGTAGATGTCCTTGCTCTTGTCGCGCCCCTCGAAGTCGATCTTCAGTTCGGTCGTCCAGGGCGCTGCGGGCACGAGTCCGCGCAGGCGAACGCGCAGGGTCGGTCCCGCGGCGGCGGCCTCGTCGCCGTCGCCGGTCGCCGCGGCGTCGACGACGAGGTCGCGTTGGGTGGTGCGATCGACGTCGGCCGTGGCCGGGTCGCCGGTAGCCACCGCGGGTGGGGTTGGTGTCGATGCTCCGGGCTCGGGTCGTTCGGGCTCGCGGCCCTGCCACAGCCAAACGAGCAGCGCGGTGGCGATCACCAGCAGCGCCAGGAGTTTCGGCAGGCCCGTGCGCCCTGGCCCGGCGAGTCGCGGCGTCCTCGACATCGCCGCGATCGTAGCGCGCGGCCGTCAGTCGCGCAGGAACGGCACCGGGTCGACCGCGGCGAGCGACGGGTTGTCGCGCGTGAGCTGCCGCAGGATCGGGACGTGGCCCTGGCCGACCAGGAGGACGACGCGCTTCACCTTGCCGTCGCTCTCCACGACTTCGCGCAGCACGTTCTGGAACATCAGGATGTTGCGCGTGTACCAGTTGGCGACCGTGTGCGCGCCGCCCTGGTTCTCGTCGCGCCAGCCGCGCATGAGGTCATCGACGTAGATGTCGTGGTTGCGCTGCAGCATCGGCTCCTCGTTCATCCACGCGAGCATGTCGCCGATCGTGCTCTTCTCGAGCCGTTCGGCCATGACCTTCATCGCAGCGTTGCCCTTCTGCTCGAGGTCGGCGCCGAGCTTCTGCAGGCGCTCGGTCGGCTTCTCGAAGAGGGCCTGATGCTGCGGTGACATGAACGTGTGTTTCACGTCGATCGCGGCCATGCGCGGATGTTCGAGCGCGTCCGCGAGCCGCATGCCGACCTGCGCGTATTCGTTGCGCGTGTCGCGCAGCCCGCCGGCGCGATACTTCGCGTAGCGCTCGTCGAGCAGCGACTGCTTCTGGCGCGGGAACTCGACCATGACGAGATCGGGTTGCCACTTCGCGAGCCGCTGCACGAGCGCCGCGATCTCCTTCTGCCGCTTCTCCGACCGCACGTCGTCGGCCTCGAGGTTGAACGAGTCGAGCCCCGGGTTGGCGAAGTGGAACGTGCCGATCAGCATCACCTCGGCGATCGGCTCGGGCCGTTCTGGCATCTCGGCCTGGCCGACGAGCGTGGCGGTGAGCAGGAGAACGGAGCAGAGCGGGATCGAATGCATGGTTCGGGTCTCCGGTTGGTCCAGGTCTCCGGTTGGTTCGGGGGTCTGGATCGGTTCTTGGATCTCAGCGTAGACGGTTCCCTCGCCGTTGCTGTCGCGGCATTCTTCACCGCATGAGTGAAGGCCCCGCGCCGATCACCCCGCGTCGCCTCGACCGCGGCTTCCGCTGGCGCGGCGAGGCCGACGTCTCGCGGCTCGAGAGCTTCACGGACGGCGTGTTCGCGATCGTGCTCGCGCTCGTGTTCCTGCGCTCCGAGCCGCCGCTGTCGTTCGCCGACCTCGGCGCCGCGATGCGCTCGATGGTTCCGGCGCTGCCGGCGTTCGCGATCCTGTGCTACCTGTGGTTCGAGCACTGGTTGTTCTCGCGGCGCTTCAACCTGCGCGACGGCTGGACGGCGTTCCTCAACCTCGCGCTGCTGTTCCTTGTCCTCGTCTATGCGTATCCGCTGAAGACGCTTTTCACGTGGATGTACGTGTTCATGGTCGGGCCGATCGGCGAGCTCACGCCTGAGGTCGTCCAGGAAGGCTTCCGGGACTTTGGCGGCACGACGTGGTTGTTCACCTACTACAGCAGCGGCTATCTGCTGATCTTCCTCGTCTACGTGCTGCTCTATCGTCACGCGTGGAAGGAGCGCGCGGCGATGCAACTCAACGCGTTCGAGGAGTACGAGCTGCGGGCGAGCCTCGTTCGGTTCTGGTTCCAGATCCTCGTCGCGGCGGCATCGATCACGTTTGCGTTGACTCGCGTCTGGGAGAAGTCCGGACTGCCCGGCTGGTGCTACATGGTCCTCGGGCCAGGGATGGGCGTGCTCGGCTGGATGCAGGGCCGGCGCGGGGCGGCGATCTACCGTGAGACCTACGGTGACCCGGTCGACCCCGACGGCTCGGCATCCGGCTCCGCCGCGACCTGAGCGCCCGACGCGACGTCGTGCGGCAGCGTGCCGCGCCCGGCGCGCAGGTAGCCGAATGGCGACAGGAACAGGAAGTTGGACACGCGCGACGTGTAGACGTCGGCGAAGCCCTCGATCTCGCGCGCGAGGCGGCTCTTGTCGATGCCGGCACGCATGAGCGGCCCCCAGTGTGAATGGCCGAGGCTGCTCGCGGCCGCGGCGAGCGGCGCGATGCGCTGATCGAGCGCGTCGATCTCGGGCCGCAGCGCGCGCAGTCGGTCCTGCAGTGCGTCGGCGTCACCGGTGAGCCCGTCGATCGGCTTGCCGTTGCGATCGAGCCGCAGGATCGCGAGCCGCAGCATCGCCTGTTCGTGATCGAGTCGGACCTTCTGCGCCATGAGCTCCTCGAGCTGGCGCTGGCTGCCGGCGAACGCGATCTCCTGCTGGATCTCCTCCTCGAGCTCGCGCAGCACGAGCACCGTGCGCCAGCGCTGCAGCCGGCTCGACACGTGCACGTCGGCGTAGGCGTGGTCGCCGACGTAGAGGATCACGCCGCCGTCGACGCCGAAGTGCTCCTGCACGATCTTGGCGCTGCCCCCGAGGAACACGCGGTCGCTGTCGAGCGGGCCCTCGTGCGGCGACGATTCGTTCGTCGCCTCGTTCACGAGTTCGAAGCCCTGCTCCGACGTGAAGAACCCGGGCTTCCTGGCCTGCACGATCGTGAGGTCGAACAGGTCGCGCCACGTCATGCCGTCCGGCATGTAGCGGTCGAACACGTAGCGCATCATCGGGTCCGTGTAGTGCCACTCGCTGTTCGTCGCGAGGAACAGCTTCTTGCCCGCGTGCTTGAGGTCGAGGAGCGCGCGCGGCAGGTCGCGGTCGAACACGACGAACTTCTCCGGGTCCGCGATGATCTCCGCCTTGAGCTCACCCTCGAGGTGCGCGGCGTCCATCCCGCGCTTCACGAAGTCGTAGAGCCGCGAGTAGTCACCGGGTTCGACGTCGGCATCGCCGAGCTTCCCCCGATCGAGCAGGTCGACGAGCTGCCCGTAGAGGCACGCCTCGGACAGCGAGAACAGCGTGTTGAGGAACACCCAGCGCGGCTCGCTGAGGTTCACCCAGACCTGCGCGTAGGTGCGCCGTTGCGCCTCGTGCAGCATCGGCTGCGTGCCGTGCGAACTCTGCGTGATGTAGCCGAAGCGGTTGGCCTTGACGATGTTCCCGAGCTCCAGATCGAGCACGAGCCCGCGCGCGAACATCTCCGGATCGAACTCGAGGTCCTGCAGCGGCAGCCCCTCGTCGACGAGCCGCTGCTGCGCGTGCGCATAGGCCCGCGTCTCCCAGACCGGCACCTCGTAGTGCACGAGCGTGTAGTCCATGTCGAAACCGACGACCTGAACGGACCGCATGTTGAGCGTGCGGTTGGCAAACATCCGGCGCTCGGGCGGCGGGGCAAACGTCATGCGGAAGTTCTACCCGTACGGTACCTGGTTCAAACTGCCGGGTGTGGCGCGCTGCGGTGGAGGCAGGTCCGGCAGTTCGAACCAGGTACCGTACGGGGGGGTCAGCGCAAACTGCCGGGTGTGGCGGGCTGCGGTGGAGGTAGGTCCGGCAGTTCGAACCAGGTACCGTACGGGGGGGTCAGCGCAGGACGATCTTCGTGGTTCGTGCGTCGAAGGGCTGAAACGCGCCGTTCACGGACACGGTGATGTCGGTCGTGCCGCGCGGTACGTGCAGCTCGGCTCGGCCGCCTTCGGGGAAGATCCTCGCGGTCGCCGTTGGCTCGCCGCCGAAGAGCACGCTCGCCGTCTGCAGTCCCGGCGGGCAGATCACGGTGGCCCAGTGACCGTCGGCCTCGACCGTGACATCTGGCTGCTGTGCGGTGGCCTGAAACCAGCCGATCACCTGCTCGCTGCCGCGCGAGTATTGCGTGACGTAGCCCTGCACCGGTTTGCCTGCGGTGACGACGAGCTTCTCGGCCGGAACCTGCGTGATCGATGGGCGCGCCACGCCGCCGAACAGGTCGTCGATCGAGTAGCCCGCCGTGCGGATGGTCGGCGGCCGTTCTCCGGGCAGCGGCGTGATGCGCAGTCGCACGGGGATGGCGCGCGCGAGCTCCGACTCGAGCACGGCGCGGCGCCGGGTCGGGTCGACGCTGACGAACCGGGCCTCGAACGTGTGCAGCTGGTGTCGCAGGCGAAGCTGCGCGAGCTGTCCCGGACGCGGCGTCGCGTCCGAGTGCCCGGACACAACGCCGTTCTGCAGTGTGCCGAAGAGGCGTTGTCCCGGCCACACCAGCCATGCCCCGTCGACCCGCGTCGCGGGGTTGGCCGCGTCTTGAATCTCGAACACCCATTGTGGTTGCAGACGCGGTGCAAGGGTGATCTTCGTGGGGGCATTCGGCTCGACGAGCACGGAATCGACCGCCGGGCGATCGACCCCGTCGCTGCCGGCCCACACGAGGCGGTAGCGACCGGCCGGCGCCACGATGTCGTGATCGTCGCCACGGCTGCGCGTGATTTCGTAGCGTCGTTGGTCGTCGAGCCGCACCGCGATCAGGTCGGACACGGCGTCGGCTTCCTCGGGCCGCAGCGCACCGAACGTGACCATGATCGAACCGAGCAAGTCGAGTCGCTCGACATCGATCGGCCATACGTCGGCCGCGGTGCGGAAGATCGCGAGCGGAGCAGTCCCCGTGCTGTGCAGCGGTGGGCCAACGGTGCAACGCACGGTCTCGGTTGCGTCGACCAGCGCCTTGGTCGTGACGAAGGCACCGTGTTGTTGGGACTCGGTCTCGCGTGCTCCGAGCTGCAGACTTCCCAGGATCGGCCGTTTCTCGTGCCGAGTTACGAACCCGTGCAGTTGTTGATCGGGCGTCAACGTCGCTTCGCCACCAGGAGCGAAGTAGGACCGTCCATCCGCCAGCAGAGGCACGGTCTTGCCGTCGAAGAGTCGGACGACGGCGTGTGCTGGTCGGTCCAGCAGGCACGTCGCGCGCCCGTCCGCTCCGAACGGGACCCGCAGAAGCCGTTCCTGCGACTCGAGCGGGTCCTCCCAGACCTCGACCTGCATCATCGCGATGAGATCGGGAGACGGCCCCGTGATCCGAAACCGTGTCGGATGTGCCGCGCAATACAGCTCCACGTCGTGCTCCTCGCCCGGAATGAGCCGTCGCAGCACGCTGCTCCCATACGCCCCGTCGACGAGCGCCCGTACCCACACCCACACCCCGGGCGGCACGGTCAGCAAGCTCGCTGCACTCCCGCCCTCGACGGGCAGCCGCACCGCCGTGACCTCGTTGCCGCTGTCCTGCCGTGCGACGACCACGTCGACGTGCGCCGGCTCATGACCCGCCGCGAACCGCACGACGACCCGGATCGCCGCGTCCCGCGACCCCGATTTCGCCCGTTCTGCGTCCACGACCCGCGTCCCGGTCGACTCCGAGCGAACGGCGGCGGGGGCCGGCGCCGGCAGAATCTCTGTTCGCTCGGCGGCGTCGCGGTCGCTGTTCTCCGCGGCGGGCGGCGTCGCGGTCGGCGGCGCCTCCGGCTCTTGGTTACGGCCCACCAGCCACAGTCCGACGACCAGCGCAATGACCCCCGAAACCACCAGAATCATGGCGGTGCCGCTGGAGTTCTTGCGCGTCTTGGCCATCGGCTCTCGCGTCAGGCTAAACTGCGGGCGCTGCTCCCACATCCCCATCTCACTCCCCCATGGCACCGGCCCCTGTTTCGAGGGACCGACCGAATCGGAGACTGATCCATGCTCTCGTCGCGTCTGCTGACGTCCTCTTGCCTCCTTCTCGCTCTGGCCGGCTGTGACAGCTCGGTCGACTCGACGCTCGATCCCGACCTGCAGGCCAAGCTCGAGCTCGTCGTCGACTGCATCCCGCCGCACATCCGGCGGCTCGACGAGGTCGTCGAGTTCAGCAAGCTCTGGCGCCAGGCGCAGACCAATAACCCGCCGGATCCGACCGGGCTGCTCTGGAGCTTCGACGGCACCAAGATCGATTACTGCATCGACATCGGCTCGTTCCAGATCGCCGGTCTGATCCAGTTCTACGGCCCGACGGGTGGTTCGCCGGTCACGGGTCTGACGCTGTCGACGGTGAGCCTGTCGCAGGCGATCGACGACGCGGCGACGCAGCTGCGCACGATGTTCTCGTCGGGCCGGCCGTTCATGGTCGGCGAGTGGACGATCTACGAAGGCGCGACCTGCAACGCGGGTGGCACGGTCACGGGCGGCACGGCGATGTCGTCGGGCGCGACGAGCGATCCCGCCGCGCTGACCGGGCTGATCGCGGGTTCGGCCAACCAGAACGAGCTCGAAGAGCTCGAGTCGACCGAGGGCGTCGCGGCCGTTGCCAGCTCCACGCCGCCGGTGCAGACGTGCAACATCGATACGTCGGTCAGCGGCAACGTCTGCCGCTTCGCGTTCTCCTTCGACGAGATCCTCACGGATGAAGAGCCGGGCCAGGAATACCCGTCAGGCGTCATCACCTGGTCGCTGACGAACCAGACGACGGCGCTGTCCGTGAGCGGGACGCTGACGTTCAACAAGAGCAACATCGCGGTGCTCGAGGTGAGCGGTGTCGGCACGTTCAACGTCAACCTCGACACGTTCGACGTGACCGCGAACTGAACGTTCGCCCCTCGCTCAGACCAGAAGGAACCACCACCATGCGCATTCGTCATTGCCTCGCGCTCGCAGCGCTCGCGCTCGCCACGTCGTGCTATCAATTCGAGATCACCGGTCAGGCGGGCTTCGCCCAGCTCGGCCTCGACGGTGACATCGGCTACGTCAGCGGCTCGGGCGGCGTCACCGCCCAGGACGACATCGAGACCGCGCTCGGCCTCGGCGACGAGCAGGGCACGCCGATCGTCCGGGCCGCGATGGACTTCGGCGTCCCCAACCTCGCGGTCTCGGGCTTTCTGTTCGAGGACGAGGGCCGCGGCACGCTGACCCAGCAGTTCGGTAACGTGTCGGCCAACGTGCCGGTCCTGACCGACTTCGAGATGGCCAGCGCCAAGGTCAGCTACACGTTCGAGATCCCGCTCGGTCCGGTCTCGCTGCAGCCCGGCATCGCGGCCAATTTCGTCGACCTCTCGATCTTCGTGCGCGACTCGATCGGCGCCGCGAGCGAGAACGTCGAGCTACAGGCGCCGCTGCCGATGCTGTTCGGCCGCGTCGAGGTCGACATCGTCAGCGCTGTCCAACTGGTCGGCGAGGTCGGCTACGTGTCGGTCGACGTCGACGACGTGGATGCCGAGATGCTCGACATCGAGGCGCTGCTCGAGATCACCGCGCTCGAGCCGCTCAACCTGTTCGTCGGCTACCGCTCGATCGACTTCGAAGGAGAGGGCGACATCGATGGCGACAGCGTCGACATCGACATCGGCATCAGCGGCCTGCTGATCGGCGGCGGCATCCGTTTCTAGCGGTGCGGGCAAGGAACGCGCCCGCCCCACGTAGCGGGGGGTTGCGCGGCCGCGGCTCGGGGCGTCCGATTCCAGGCCATGAGCCCCACTTCGCCCCTCGCCGGCTTCGCGGCCGCGCTCGCCCTCGCGTTGACCGCGACCGCGCAGCGACTGCCGGATCCGCTGCAGTTCGTGCCGGCGGACTGCGACGTCGTGATGCGGATGCGCGGGCCCGCGGCCTGGAAGCGCGAGTTCGCGGGCACGGGCCTCGGGCGGGCGCTCACGAGCCCCGCGCTCGCGCCGAAGTGGGATCAGCTGTTCGACAGCCTCGCCGCGAGTGCGGAGGTCGCGGTCGGACGACGCGAGAGCTTCGCCGCGCTGCCCGGCGTGCTGCGCGAGTACGGCGGCGAGCTCGTCGTCGCCCTGCGGCTCGATTGGCAGAACATGACGTTTGCGGCCGGTCTGCCGCCGGGTGCAGCGTTGATCGCGTTCGCGCCGGATCGTGAATCGGAGGGCGGCCTGCCCAAGGTCCGCGATGCGCTGCTCGAGCTGTTCGCCGATGATCCGGTGCGTGAGGTCCAGCTCGCCGGTCAGCAGGTGCCGCTGCGACCATCGGGCCGCGGCCAGCTCGCGGGGCCGACGATGATCCACGGCTGTCTCGTGCTCGTGGTCGGTACCGATCTCGAGCGCAGCGCGCCACCGTTCTTCGCGGTCGAACCCGGTGGGCCGCCGCCGATCGCGCCGAACCTGCGGGGTGCGACTCTCGGGCTGCAGGTCGCGGTCGGGCGCTGCATCGACGGGCTCTGCGCGGTCGATGAACCGGGCGGCGAAGCGAACTGGATGGGCGTGATTCGCGACCTCGGCTTCGGTTCGATCGACCGGCTCACGATCGCGATGTTTCCCGACGGCCACTACGTCGGGCAGACGTTCGGCGTCGAGCACACGGCCGGCGCCGAGGGCCTGATGCGGCTGCTGTTGCCGTTCGGCCGGCAGAAGCCGGCGCTGCTGCGGTTGCTGCCCGAGCACGCGCGCACGTTCAGCGTCGCGCCGCTCCACGGCCAGGGGCTCGCGGAGTTCTATCCCCGACTCGTCGAGATCGCGGCGTCGGTGACGCCGAGTCCGGTGCCGCGCGAAGCCGTCGAGGCGACGTTCACCGAATTCACCAAGCTGCGGCTCGTCGAGGACGTGCTTGCGCTGATCGGTGACGAGTACATGGTGCTGCCCGATTCGGCGGCGCCGATGGCCGTGACCGTCGATGACGGCGACGACGATCCGTCCTTGCGGGTGCAGCAGGAGTTCGGCAACTCGTGTTTCTTGCTGCAGGTCCGGGACGGCAAGGCCTGGGGCGACAACCTCGAGACGGTGTTGCGTGCGCGCGGGCTGCACGTCGCGCGCAAGCGGGAGGAATACGCCGGTGTGACGATCCACTCGATGACCCTGCTCGGCATGGTGCCGATCGAGTTCGCGACCACGGCCGACGTGTTCGTGATCGGGGTGGGCGGCAGTGACGGCACGAAGCGCAACCTGCGCGCGGTGCTCGATCGGGCCGCGGCGGCCGGTGACGTGGCGACCGCCGATGCTGCGTTCCTGCCGGCGGTTCGCGAACGGATCGAGCGCTTGCCACGGCGGTGGCAGGGCCTCGAGGTCGCGTCGATCACCGAGGTGATCGACGGTATGTCGACTTCGATCGGCGCCATCGGCAACATGGTCGAGGGCGAGGGCGCCGCTCCCGAGGGCGCCGCTCCCGAGGATGGGCCGTGGCAGGCGCTCTACGAGCTCCTGGTGGCGGTGCGACCGGAGCTTGCGCAGCACCAGGCGACGACCGTGGTGTCGACGACCTATTACTCGCGGTCGCGTTATCTGTGCCGGTCGCGGTGGTAGGCGCCCCGTCGCGCCTGAGCGTGGCGGCGTGAGACGAAGATACCGGGTTCGGTGTGTTCACGGCCGGGTGGGTCGGGGCCCCTTGACCGTTTCTTGACAGGTCGGGCGGCCCGCGAACTATCGTCGCGGCATCGACGCCTTTCGCCACAAGCCCGGGTCGCGCGAGACCTCGCGCGGGCGCATCCAGTTCGCGCTGCTGCTGCTCGGCGGTGCGCTCGCGCTCGCGCTCGTCGGGTCCTTGTGGCGCACGCTCGAGCTCGAAGGCGCGACGCGGGCGTTGGAGTTCGCGCGCGCGGAGGCCGTCGCGGCGCGCGTGCTGACGCGGGCGACCGGCTCGCCGGAGGTGTTCGCGGCCGCGGGCGGGGTGCGCTTCGCGATCCGCGGCGATCGGGTCGTGGTCGACGAAG
This sequence comes from Planctomycetota bacterium, assembly GCA_965228735.1. Classification (GTDB taxonomy): domain Bacteria; phylum Planctomycetota; class UBA1135; order UBA1135; family UBA2386; genus JAGQRA01. Next base: position 4,271,046 of record OZ245838.1, on the reverse strand, counting down.
AGCTCGGCTGGCTCGATCCGCCGACCGACGTCGCCAACCCCGATCCGGTCGTGCAGGACCGCCTCGAGCGCGCCGCGCGTTCCGAGTTCGTCGACCGTGACGCTGCCGCGGCAGCGCGCGGCTTCGACGAGATCCTCGCCGCCGGCCTGCCGATCGGCGTCCGGCTCGAGGTGCTCGCGGCAGCCGCGTGGCAGGCCCGGCGCGCCGATCTGGGTGAACGTGAGCGTAGGTTCGTCAGCGAGTTCGCGGACCTCGTGCAGCAGCTCGAGCCGGCCGCGTTCTCGCACGCCGCGACGGCGACGGCGGTCGCATCGATGCTCCGTCTCGTGCCGCCGGCCGACCGCACGCCCGAACTGCTCGCGCCGGTGCGCTGGTTGCCGGCGGCGACGTTGCTGCCCGCGGATGTCGAGGATCGCGCGCGCCGCGCCGTCGCGCAGCGTCGCGTCGGCATCCGGGAAGCGCGTTCGGCGTGGCGCGAGCGCGCGCCGCGACGGGACGGTGGCGTGCACGGCATCGGCGACACTGCGGCGGCCGGCCGGCTGCTCTGGTGGCAGCCGCGCGCGGACGGCGGAAGCGACGTGCAATGGCTCGCGCCCGCGGAGTTCGTCGCCGCGGTCACCGAGGTGGCCGGCACGGGCACGCTCCCGGCGTGGCCGTTCTTCGTCGAGCCGCGCCTGCACGACGATCCGCGCGCCGGCTTCGGCGGCGTGCCGTTCGTCGCCGGCGTCGAGCCGGCCGAGGGCCTCGCGGTCGCGCAGCGCACGTGGCTGCTGCCGACGCTCACGCTCGTGCTGCTCCTGGCGTTCGGACTCGTCGTCGTGCAGCAGCTGCGCGCCGGCCGGCGCGAAGCCGCAGCGGTGCGCGCGCAGGCCGAGTTCCTCACGACCGTGACGCACGAGCTGAAGACGCCGCTCGCGTCGATCCGGCTGCTCGGCGAGATGCTCGCCGAAGGCCGCGCGGCCGGGCGCGAGGCGGAGTACTACCGCATGCTCGCGAGCGAGTCGGGGCGGCTGTCCATGCTCATCGAGAACGTGCTCGATCTCGGCCGCGTCGAGCGCGGCGAACGGGCCTACGACCTGCGCGACTGCGACGTGGCCGAGGTCGTGCACGAGACCGTGACGATGCTCGAACCGCTCGCGGAGCGCGCCTCGTCGGCGATCGAATATCGCGGGCCGGAGCCGGGCGGGGGCGCCATCGTGACGCGCATCGATCGTTCAGCGCTCGTGCAGGCGCTGATCTGCGTGCTCGACAACGCGCGCAAGTACGGCGCCGGTCCGATCGTCGTCGACCTGGCGAGCGACGCTGGGCAACCGGTCGTGATCACGGTGCGGGATCACGGCGCCGGGGTGCCGAGCGCCGACCGCGAACGCATCTTCGATCGCTTCGCGCGCGGCAGCGCGCATGCCCACGGCGCGACCCCGGGGGTCGGCATCGGCCTCTACCTCGCGCGCGGGATCGCCCGCCGACTCGGCGGCGACCTCGTCTGTTCTGCTCCGACGGACGGCGGCCCCGGCGCGTCGTTCACGTTCACGTTGCCGCCCGGCAGGAAGGAAATCGCCGCATGAGTTCTCCCGGATTCCGACTGCTGCTCGTCGAGGACGACGCCACGCTGCGCACGGCGCTGACCGACGCGTTCGCCGGCGAAGGGCACGATGTCACGGCGGCGAGTGACGGGCACGAGGCGCGCGCCGAGCTCGCGGACGGGCGCTTCGACCTCGTGATCCTCGACGTGATGCTGCCGGGGCCGAGCGGGCTCGAGCTGCTGCGCGAGCTGCGCGAACGCGATCCCGACACGCCGGTGCTGCTGCTCACCGCGCGCGGCGAGGAGGGCGACAAGGTGCTCGGCTTCGAGCTCGGCGCCGATGACTACGTGAGCAAGCCGTTCTCCCTGCGCGAGCTGCTCGCGCGCGTCAAGGCGATGCTGCGACGCCACGAACGCACGGAGACCGCGGTCGCGCGCCAGTTCGCGATCGGCGAGGTGCGGGTCGACCTCGCCGCGTTCACGCTCGAGCGCGCCGGCGAGACCTGTGCGCTGTCGCCGAAGGAAGCCGGCATGCTCGAATTGCTGTGGCGCGAACAGGGCAAGGCCGTGTCGCGCGCGCGCTTCCTGCGGGACGTCTGGGGCAACGACCAGTTCGTCGGCGACCGCACGATCGACACGCACATGCTCAACCTGCGGCAGAAGTTGGAGCAGGACAGCAAGAAGCCGCGGCACCTGCTCACGGTGCACGGCGTCGGCTACCGCCTCGTGACCGCGCCGCCGGCTTGACGTCCGCTTGACATCGAATTGACCCTGGGCGGACCGGGGCGGGCCGAAGAACTGGTCCAAGAGAACATCATGAGAAACCTGAGACCCACCCATCCCGCCCTGACGTTGCTCGCCGTGGCTGTTCTCGGCCTCGCCGCCCAGCTCGCGGCCCAGGACAAGCCCAAGAAGCCGCACCCCCGCGAGGAGCTCGCCGCGATGATCGCGGCCGAGGAGCAGGAAGGCGACCTCGCGAAGGCCGAGCGGCTCTATCGCGAGGCGCTCGCCGGCAGTGACCTTTCCGTCGCGGCGCGCGCGTGGGCCAACCTGCGGCTCGGCAACCTGCTGAAGAAGCTCGGTCGGAAGGACGAGGCCTACGCGTTCCTCGAGGAGGCGAGCAAATCGAGCGTGCTCGTCATCGATGGCGAGACCGGGCCCGGGCAGGACTCGGAGCGGACCTGGGAGCTGCGCGGGCAGGCGCGCGAGATCATGGAGAAGATCCGCGAGAACAAAACGATTGGCGGCTGGGGCGGACCGCTGCACGGCATCCAGAGCTCGCAACTCAGCAACCAGCTGCTCTGGATCGGTGAGGCGGCCGTGCCCGAGGTCATCGCTGCGCTGCAGGACGCGATGCCGAAGGTGACGATGAGTCGCGGCGGCGACGGCCTACTGCTCGCCAACTTCGTGTCCGGTCTCGCGGGTTTCCTCTGGCGCACGGGCGGCGACGCCGCGGCGTCCTACCTCGCGTCGTGCACCAAGGCGGAGAACGTCGCGTTCCGCGTCTACGTCGCCAGGACCGCGTTCCAGGCGCGCAGCGAGCGCATGCTCGAGGTCGCGTGTCGCTTCCTCGCCGATCCCGCCCCGGACGGCAGCGTGACGTCCGCGCTGCTGTTCACGGAACCGCGCGGCGGCGGCAATGGCACGCTCGCGAACCTGCTGCCGGCCGACCAGGTCGTGCGCTGCGCGCTCGCCGGGCCGCCGGCGGCGCTCGGATCGATCTTCCGGTGGGCGATGTCGCCCCGCGAGGTCGCCCCCGAACTGCTCGATCGCCTGCACGATCGCGTCGAGGCGATCCTCGCGAGCACCGATCCGGAGGTCGGCGCGCAGGCGCATCGCTTCCTCTGCAGCACCACGTCGCAACGATCCGTGCGTGGCATCCACCTGCTGCTCGCGGCGCTGCCCGACATGCGCGGGACGGCGGCGCCGTCGACGCGGAGCCAGCCGTATGAACTCACCGAGGCTCAGGCGCGCGCGCTGGTGCCGGCCATCGACCGTTGCATGGCCCGCTACGAGCCGAACGGCGCGAGCCGCAACTGGATGATGCAGCTGATGTGGAACGTCATCGAGAAGCACGGCGACGGCGCCGTCGCGCCGCTGCTGCGCTGGTTCGACGGCGGGATGCACGAGATCGGCGGGTTGCTCGCCGGGCGGATCACGGCCGAGAACGTGCTCGACCTCATCCCGCACATCCGCGGGTCGAAGTCGCGCATCGACGCCGTGCTCTACGCCATGAGCCGGATCGACCACCTGCCCGAGGCCGCGTTCCCCGGTTTGCGCGAGCGCGCGGAGGCCGTGCGCGGCAGCTACGAGGACATGACGAACTTCGCGCGGCCGATGGCCAACACCCGCCACCCTGGCGCCGCGGAGTGGTTGCGGCAGGAGTACGAGAGCAAGCACAACGACAAGCTCATCGGGTCGACCGTGCGGCTCGCGCGCTGGGTGCGGACCGAGGAGATGAAGCGGGCGCTGCACGCCTTCGCCGTCAGTGCCACCTACCGCGATCGGCAGGGCCGGGGCGGCAACGCGCAGCCGTTGCTCGCGCTCCTGACGATGGGTGACGCGGAGGCGCTCGAATGGGTCGGCAAGGGCGTCGCGCTCGGTTCGACCGCGCGCCACCCGTTCGCCGAGGGTGAGGACGCGCCGCGACTGACGCCGTTCCAGTACCTGGTCTACCGGCCGCACGAGGGCATCCCGACGCATCCGTTCGGGCGGGACGAGGTCGTGGGCGTGATCGGAGCCGTGACCGAACCCGCGTTCGAGGACGCGATGGATCCCGGGCGATTCTCGATCGACGCGATCAACGACGTCTACTTCGTCGCCGTGGTCGAAGGTGCGCTGACGCGCTTCGCGAATCACCGCGATCGCATTGCGGAGAAGTGGCTCAAGGTCGCGGCGCGGGCGTGGCGAGGGGAAGAGCGTCCGGAGCGTGCCGCCGCGCTGCGAGCGTGGGTCGTTGCCGTGCTGCGCAGTGACGATGCAGCGCGTCGTCTCCGGCTGCTGGAGGTTCTCCAGCGCGATGACGGAGCCAGGTTCGAGGCGCCGCTCGTGGAGTTGCTGCGCAAGAGCGCCGGGAGCGAGGCGGCCAGGATCGGCAAGGTTCTGAGGTTGGCGGACTGGGTCCGCGACCGTGAGCGCCTCGCGTTGTTGACATCGCACGTGGAGCCGGCCGTGCGGGTTGCCGGCGCCGGCGCTGCCGAGGAGCTCGGCATCGAGGTCGCGGACCTCGTGCTGCCGCTGCTCGATGACGAGGTTCGTGGGGTGCGATTCGCTGCCGTGCAGTACGCTGGTCGCGTCGTGACCCGCGACGCGGTACCGCAGCTGATCGCGCTGCTGCGAGATCCCGAAGCCACGGTCCGCGAGGCCGCGTCCGAGGCGCTCACGCGCATCCGCTTCTACCACGAACAGCAGGCGCACTGGGACCGCGTGCTCAAGGGCGTCGATGCCTCGCCCGCTTCGGCGACGGAGAAGTTGTTGATGCAGAGCAAGCCCGATCAGGAGAGGGCCCAGCGCCTGCTCGCGATCAAGTCGCTCGGCGTGCTCGGCCAGGCCGAGGCGCTGCCGTTCCTCATCGATTGGGCCGGCGAGACCGACAAGGAGATCGCGGCCGCGGCGAAGGCGGCGATCACGGCAATCCACCTGCGCGGGGGCGCCGGCAGCAAGGGCAAGTAGGCCGCCATGTCGCGCGTTCGTCCGCTCCTGCGGACGGGCGCGCGCCCGATCCAGCGCTCGATCCCATGGCCGGGCAGAACTTCTGCGCAACCTCACCGGGGCGGCTCGTATCATCCCCGCCCCGATGAGTACGACCGTTCGCTGGCTGACTTCGCTCCAGGCCGCCGCCGGCCTGGGGCTCGCCCTGGGACTGGCGGCGCCCGCTGCCGCGCAGGGCGTCAAACCCGGTTTGGGGCTCGATCCCGAACTGCTGACCCTGTCCGCGCGCTTCGAGCCGGCGACCGCGAGCCCCGGCGATACCGCCGAGCTCGTGCTCGAGGTGACGACGGCGCTCGGCTGGCATGCCTACGGCAGCAGCGAGACGGTCAACATCCCGGTCGCGCTGTCGCACGACAAGATCCAGTTCGCCGGCCTCGAAGCGGTCGGCGACGCGCAGATCCCGCCGGGCAAGAAGAAGGAGGCGTTCGGGCTCACGCAGTATCCGCTGCCCGAGTTCTTCGAGGTCAAGCAGACCGTCAAGGTGCCGGCCGGGATGGCCGCGGGCGACGTCAAGGTCGCCGGCATGTTCGACTATCAGATCTGCAACGAGTCGGGCTGTCGGCCGCCGGAGGAGAAGCCGTTCAGCGCGACGCTGACAGTTGCCGCGGCGGCGGCGAAGTCGGGATCCGGCGGTGAAGCCGCGGGTGGTCAGGAGCCGATGGGCCAGGACCCCGGCGCCGGTTTCGACCCCGGCTTCAAGCCCGGCCTCGGCCTCGACTCCGAGGACGCGACGGTGCTCGCGCGTTTCGATCCGGAGACCGCGCGTCCCGGCGAGACGATCCAACTCATCCTCGAGGTGACGACGCCGTTCGGCTGGCACGCCTACGGCAGCAACGAAGAGGTCAACGTGCCGGTCGCGTTGTTCCACGACAAGGTGCAGTTCGCCGGACTCGAACCGGTCGGCGAGGCGGACGTCCCGCCCGGTGAGCGCAAGGAGGCGCACGGGCTCGTGCAGTATCCGCTGCCCGAGTTCTTCGAGGTCAAGCAGGCGGTGAAGGTGCCGGACGGCATGGCCACGGGCGAGGTCGCGCTCGCCGGCATGCTCAACTACCAGATCTGCGACGAGAACGGCTGCAAGCCCGAGGCCGAAGCGCCGTTCGCCGCCAAGCTCGTCGTCGAGGCGGGTGATGTGCGGAGCGAGTACTCCGGTGCGGCTGTTGCCCAGGGCGGCGGTGGCGAGTCGGAAGGAGTCGTCCCAGCGGGCGGGGGCGGCGAGGGCGGCGAGGGCGAGAGCAATGGACCGGCCAAGAAGAAGGGCGCGTTCGACTCGATCTGGGCGCTGATCCTCGCGTGCATCGGCGGCGGGCTGTTCGCGCTCGCGATGCCGTGCACGTATCCGATGATCCCGATCACGTTCTCGTTCTTCACCAAGCAGGCCGAGAAGCGTGGCGGGAAGGTCCTGCCGCTGGCGCTGACCTACGGCGCGGGGATCATCACGATCTTCGTCGTGGTGGGAGTGCTGGCGGCGCAGGTCATCGGGCCGATCGTGAATCACTGGGCGACGAACGCGGTGATCGGCGTGTTCTTCATCGTGTTCGCCTTCGCGTTGTTCGGCTGGATCAACCTGCAGCCGCCGCAGTTCCTGCAGAACGTCGGCGGGAAGGCGTCCCGGACGGGCGGCCTCGTCGGCGTGTTCTTCATGGGTGCGGTGCTCGTGATCACGTCGTTCACCTGCACGGCTCCGATCGTCGGCACGTTGCTCGCCAGCGTGGCGCACCAGGGTTCGCTGCAGGTCGGCTTCGGCATGGCGATCTTCGGCCTGACGATGGCGATCCCGTTCGTCGCACTCGCATTGCTGCCGACCAAGGTCAAGGCGATGCCGAAGTCGGGCGAGTGGATGGACACGCTCAAGGTCTCGCTCGGGTTCGTCGAGCTCGCCGCGGCGCTCAAGTTCATCTCGATGGTCGACATCGCGCTCGGCTGGCAGGTCCTCAACCGTGAGCTCTACCTCGCGCTCACCGCGACGATCCTGTTCATCTGGGTCGCGTTCCTGTTCGGCTTCCTGCCGAAGAAGGGCCAGCCATACGAGGGCGTCAGCGGCGCGCGTCAGGGCACCGGCATCCTCGTGAGCCTGCTCGCGGTCTACCTGCTGATGGGCTCGAACGGCCAGCGCCTCGACCTCATCACGACGTCGTTCATCCCGGCCTATCACGGCGCCTACATCGGTCCGCAGTTCGAGGGCGGCGGCGGCGGCGGTGACGGCGAGGCCAAGCAGTCCAAGGGCCACACGATCGTCAAGGACGACCCGGCCGGCGCGCTGCAGGTCGCCAAGACCGAGGACAAGCTGCTGCTCTACAACTTCACCGGCTTCAATTGAGGCTCGTGTCGCATCATGGAAGGCAACACCTTCCTCGATCCGGCGGTCGCCGAGATCATGAAAGAGCACTTCGTCGAAGCCCGACTGCACTGCGACTCGCAGAACCACCTCAGCGAGGCGCAGTTCAACGCCAACCTGAAGGCGCGGGACGAAATCGCGGGCGGCACGCTCACGATGCCCTACTTCGTCGTCGTGGACCCGAGCAACGACAACGAGGTCGTCGGTGAGCACGAGCTCAGCGGCGGCCCGAACGCCTGGAAGGCCGACTGGATCGAGTTCTTGACCTGGTCCCTCAACGAGACCGGCCGCAACGAGTAGGCACCCGTACCGAACCTGGTTCAAACCGCCGGGTTCGAACCCCGGGTTCGAACGGCCGCTACTTCGGCCGCACGAACGTGCCGCGGAACCCGAGGCGTTCGACCTCCGCGAGCGCGTAGTTCTGTGGCAGGTGCTCGTTCCAGAACGCGGCCATGCCCGGATACTCCGTCGTGCTCAGCATCGCGCCCGTCGCCGCGCTGAACACGACGTCGAGACCCTGCCGCCGCAGCTGTCCGAACCAGAGGTCGAACCAGCCGGCGAACCCGGGCTTCGGCTTCGGCTGCTGCTCGTAGGCGCTCACGACCGCGGCGAGGTCCATGAGCACGAGGCCGCGGGTCGCGGTGCGCGCGCCCGCGAGCTCGTCCTCGTTGGCGACGACGAGCGCGAGCGGCCGCTCGGCGTTGAGCTCCGCGACGCCGGTGCCGAACTCCGGCGGCACGGGGTTGCGCCAGCCCGGCGCGACGCTGATCACTGTGACGACGAGGCCGACCGCGGCGATGACGAGAAACCGGCGCGCCGTGGTGCGATGCGCGACGGCGATGAAGAGCAGCGGTGCGACGGGCGCGAAGTAGGCGCCGCGTTCGTGCAGCTCGTAGAAGCCGAGGAACACGACGTTGGCCGGCAGGTAGAGCAGGAACGCCACGAGGGCCGCGAGCGCGACCTTGCGGGACGCCGGGTGCGCGAGGGCCACGAACGCGCCGATCGACCACGGCAGGTACGGCACGATCCACTCGCGCCAGAACACCGCGGGCGTGGTCAAAGGCGCGAACGTCGCCCACCGTTCTTCGAACGCGAACGCGATGTCGTCGGCCTGGCCGCTGGCGCCGCGCGCGAGCAGCACGGACAGCAGGGTCGCGAGCCCGAAGTGGGCGACGAGCATCGCGACGGCCTGACCGACTCGTCCGCGTTCTGGCAGCCGTCGCAGGACGAACGCCACGGCCGGCAGCGCGATCGGCAGGAGGTGTCCGAGCGCGTGCAGCGTCGCCGTCAGCGCCGTGCAGACGCCGAGCGCCGCCGCCGCGATCGCGGTCGGTCGATCGAGCCAGCGCGCGAACAGCCACCACGACAGCCCGACGCCGGCCGCGAGCACGCCGGGGATCTCACCGATCGTCGCGAAGTAGAGCCAGCTCGGCGTCGCGACGACGGCGAGCGCGCCGAGCACCGGGTGAATGCGCCCCGGGAAGAGACGGGCGAAGGCCAGGGTCAGCAACGCGAGCCCGCCGGCGCTGCCGAGCGCGGAGGCGACGAGCAGCGCGTCGTGCCCCGTCGCGCCGGCCGGTTCGAGCCCCGCGTAGACGAGCCCGCAGAGCCACAGGTAACCGATGTGCCGCGAGTAGACCGCGGTCGCACCTTCTTCGACCCAGACCGCGAACGTGTGCCCGTCGACGCCGTGCACCCCGCGCTGCGGCCCGAGCAGCAGCACGACGAGCGCGACGCCGAAGACCGCGACGACCTGCCACGCGCGCAGCCGCGGGGGCAGCGGATCGTCGTCGCGGGTCGGGTCCATCGCCGCCGACCGTAGCGCGGGCCGGCCGGCAGTCCAGGCGCGCGGTGGCCGCCTGACCGGCGACCGCTACAGGCCCTTCTCGTAGGTGCGGTTCACCTCGACGGCCCACGTCGTGCGGAACTGCCAGACGACCTTGCCGTCCTCGTCGAACTCGCGAACCCGGGTGTTCTCCGCGATCAGGGTGTTGCCATTGGGCAGTCGGTCGGCGTCGCTCGGGCTGCTGAGCTTCTCGACCTGCCAGACGATCGTGCCCTTGGGGTCGACTTCGAGCACCGTCCCCTTGTTGCGCAGCGTGATCAGGGTGTTGCCATTCGCCAGGCGATCCGCGTCGTGCACGTTGGGCACCTCGCCGACCTGCCAGACGATCTCGCCGTCGCGGTTCACCTCGATGACGCGGTCCTGAATGACGTCGGCGATCAGCGTGTTGCCGTTGGGCAGGCGGTCGACGTCGAACGGCCGGATGTTCCCGTCGTACTCCCAGACCTCCTCGCCGCTCGCGTTGACCTCGACCACGCGGCCGGCGAACGTGTCCGCGATGAGCACGTTGCCGCTCGGCAGCAGGTCCGCGTCGTACGGGTTCTTCAGCTTCTCGTAGGCCCACACGACCTTGCCTCGGCGGTTGTAGCGCTGGACGCGGCTCACGGAGAACTCGGTGACGAGCACGCCGCCATCGGGCGTCAGCTCGGCGTCCCACGCGCCGAACACGTTTTCCATGATCGACCGTATCCGATTGCCGGCCAGGACGATGACCCGGTTGTCGCTGTAGTCGGCGATGACCGTGATCGGCAGGTCGTTCGCGACGCGCCGCTTGGTCGGCAGCGGATCCTGGCCGCCGCCCTGCGGGTCCTGCTCCGCCGGGACGGCGGCCGGCGCGCTGCCCGAATCGCCGCCGCGCTGCAGATACGCGATGCCCCCGACGACCGTGACCGCGAACAGCACGATGGCCGCCGCGAGCCATTGGCGCTGCCAGCTGCGCGCCCTGGTCCGGCTGCCGCCCGGGGTCGGCAGCGCTTCGAGAATGCGATCGGCGAGGCTCGGGCTCGGCGCCTCGCCGGCGGCCTCGTGCAGCAACGCGTCGAGCTGAAGATCGCGCGCGTGCGCGGCGAAGTCGGCAGTGTCGGACATGTCGTTCTCCTGTGGACTGCGATCGTGAAAGTCGTCTTGGCCGTTCGAGGTCATCGCGGCCTCCGGTCGAGGCATTCGCGCAGCGCACCGCGGGCGCGCTGCATGAGCGTCTTGACGCCGTTCTCGGTGAGTTCGAGCTCCGCTGCGATCGCCTTGCGGCTCATGGGCTCGTCGTCCCCGAAGCCGTAGGCGAGTTCGACCGCGCGCCGCGAACGGGGGGCGAGTCGTTCCAGGCAACTTCGCAGCGCCGCGAGCAGGCCGTCACCGTCGGCCTCGCGCTCGGCGTCCTCCGTCCAGAGCGCGTCGACGGCATCGGCGAGCAGCTTGGCTTCGCGACCGCCACGCCGCCGCCGGAGCAGGAGGAAGCGCGCGGTCCGGCGCAGGAACGAGAACGTGGCGGCGTCGTCGAGCCCGAGGGCGTCTTTCTCCGCGGCGATCGCGAACGCTTCCTGCGTCAGGTCGTCGGCCTCGTCGGCGCGCGCGCCGTGCATCCGCAGATAGCGCCAGACCGGCCGCAGATGCCGCCGCACCGCGCGCTCGGCCCGATCGGTATCGGCGGGGGCCGCCGCCCGCGGGTCGCTGTCGTCGAAAGCCAAGATCGTGATCGCGGTGGACACACTGGTCAGTGCCAGCAGGTTCCCCAGGGTATTCGACCGAATCCAGGAATCGCAGTTCGCGCGCGATCGCGGGTGACCCGCTACCCTCCGCGGGTGACCACCGGGCCCCGGACTCGCCGCTCTCGCCGCCTGCTCGCGCGCCTCGCGCTGCTGCTCGGGACCCTGCTGTTCTGCGTGGTCCTCGGCGAGGGCGTGCTGCGGGTCGCCGCCGGCTACCAGCTGTTCGCGCTGCGGCTCGAGTCCGACGGCACGGCGAAGGACCCGGCTGCGGCACTCGCGTTCGCGCCGGCCGTCGTCGACCGGTTTCAGGACGCACAGGCGACGGCGAACCCGGACCTCGACCTCGACTGGCTGCGGACCTCGCCGCCGCCGCTGCTGCCGCAGCCGCCGCTCGACCGCCCCGTCGTGTCACAGCTCGACCGCACGTTCCACTACTACGTGCTCAACGAGAAGAAGCTGCGGTCACCGGAGATCCGCGCGCTGCTCGGCAGTCCGGTGCTCACGCCGCCGGCCGAGTTCATGGTGTTCGATCCGCCGAGCGGCACGCGGTTCCCGGGTTATCGGTACCCGGTCTCGCGCACGCTGCCGACCGGGCTCGTGACCAACCGCTTCGGCTTCCGCGGTCGTGACCTCGAGGTCGATAAGGGCGAGCGGACCGTGCGCATCGCGTTCGTCGGCGCGTCGACGACGGTCGAGGCGCCGGGGTATCCGCACAGCGCGCCCGAACTCATCGAGCACTGGCTGTCGCTGTGGGCCGCGAAGAAGGGCCTGGACGTGCGCTTCGAGACGATCAACGCGGCGCGGGAGGCGATCAAGTCGCCGGACATCCACGCGATCGTGCGCGACGAGGTGCTGCCGCTCGCGATCGACTACCTCGTCTACTACGAGGGCGCCAACCAGTTCGGGCCGCCGGTGCTCGACGAGCACATCGCGGTCGAGGGCGAGTATCGCGTCGGGCAGCCGCCGCCCGAGCTCGTCGTCGGCACGCACGACGGCGTGTCCGCACCGGACGCGACGTGGCTCGACGGGCTCGCGGACCATTCGGCGATCGCGCAGCGCTTCCGCAACGCGATGGCGGCGACGGGTGAGCCGCTCACAGAACCGCCGAAGCCGAAGCAATCGATCACGCTCGCACCCGAACTGTTGGCTGAGCCGTTCCCGCTCGCACGCGCCGGCGAAGTGCTGCGCTGCGGCCGCATCGGCAAGGACCTCGATCGCATTCACGGCCTCGTCACCGGGCGCGGCGGCAAACTCGTGCTCTGCACGTTCTGGTGGCTCGCTGCGGCCGACATGGCCGTCGACCCGGTGCTCGGCGCGCACATCCACGTGCACTTGAATCGCTCGTACTGGCCGTTCTCGTATGCCAACGTGCGAATCCTCGCCGACGTGCAGAACCGCTTCTTCACCGCGTGGGCGCAGGATCGCGACGTCGACCTGATCGATGTCGCGGGCGAGCTGCCGCAAGAGCCGGCACTCGCGATCGACGCGATCCACCACAACGAGCTCGGCATCCGGCTCAAGGCCTGGGTGTTGTTCGCCCGGCTCACGCAGCTGCTCGAACGCGATCTCGCGGCCGGTGTGATCCCCGTTCCCGACACCGAGCCGAGCGAAACCCACCCCAACATCGGGCCCGTCCGCACGATCCCCCGCGCTGAGATCCTCGGCGGCTGAACGAAACGGCATGAAGAACCCCGTCCAGTTCCTGCGAGTCGCCAATTTCGTCGAGGCCGTGTCCTACGTCCTGCTCGTGTTCATCGCGATGCCGATGAAGTACGTCTGGGACGAACCGCTCGGCGTCAAGGTCATGGGCTGGGCGCACGGTCTGCTCTTCGCGGTGTTCTGCTTCGGCATCGTGCGCGTCGTCTTCGAAGCGCGGTGGCCGTTCGGCCGCGTCGTCGGCGTCTTCCTCGCCGCGCTGCTGCCGCTGGTTCCGTTCTTCGTCGACCGGCGCTTCGGCGAGTGGGTGGCGGAGCACGAGGCGCGCCGAGCGCCCGCGGCGAACTGAGGTGTCGACCCAGCTCGGAGCCTGACAGAGAGTTGCGGCGACCGCTCGGGTTTGCCGGGATTCGGCAGTCGATCGCCGGCGTCCTCTCGCTGCTCAGGATGCGATGCGAGAACGACTCTTCACGGTGTTCGTCGGCGGCGTCCTGAGCGCCGTCGCCCCCGCCCAGGCCGGCCCGCCGGCGACCGTCGACGCCGAGGCGAACCTCCCGGCGAACCCTCCGGTGCGCCCCCCGCTGGTGCGCGTCCCGATCCACTCGGCACCGGCGGACGAGGGGCAGGACTACGGCCTTTGGTGCGCCGGCGACGGCTACAAGGCCTCGTTCCACGGCGGCATGACGTTCGTGCCGTACCTCGGGCACGACTACCCGCACAACCAGCCGCTGGCGTGGCGGACGATCGGGGTCCGATTCGGCGTAGCGGAGCTGCTGCCAGCGGGCGCGCGACCCGAGCCGGTTCCGGTCGGCGAGTATCGCTGCGAGTACCGCCTCGGCAGCGGCATCACCGAGGCCTACGACGTGCGGTCCGACGGGCTCGAGCAGACGTTCGTGATCGCTGAGCTGCCCGGCGGCTCCGCCGGGGACCTGATCGTGCGCGGTGCGGTCACGTCGAAGTTGCGGACGAAGAACGTCGCGGCCGCGCACCAGGCGCTCACGTTCGTCGATGCGACGGGCCGACCGATCGTCGAATACGGCGCGGGTGTCGCGTTCGACGCTGCGGGCCGCCGCGTGGACGTCCTGACGGCCCACGACGACGGCGAGGTCACGTTGACCGTTCCCGGCGGGTGGCTCGAGGCCGCCGAACTGCCGATCGTCATCGACCCGCTGTTCGGCCCGTTCGGCATTCCTCAAGGGACCGCGACCAGTGTCATCGGGGCGGTCGATCTGGCGATCGATGCCGAGTCGCTCGCGTGGCCCAACCTCTACGTCCACACGCGCGCGGCCTCCGCGACCGACGAGGACCTCTACGCGCACCTCTACGACGGGGGCTACCAGAACGTCGCGCTCGTGTTCAGCGACATCACGGCGTCGTGGACGACGGACGCTCCGTCCTGCGCGTTCGTCGGTGGCGCGGATCGCTGGGTGATCGCGATGCGCCGGCTCTTCGCGAGCGGTTCGAGTCGCGTGCGGGTGCGCGTGCACGACAGCGGTTCGACGACGGCGTCGGCGACCGTGGCGTTCCTCACGCCCCCGGCGGGCCACAACGACTGGCGGCCGGATGTCGGTGGGGTGCAGGCCAACGATGACGGCCATCAGGCGCTCGTGGTCTGTCAGCGCGAGGACAACACGCTGCAGGGCGGCGTGCTCGCCAACTCGGCGTTCAGCGCGATCCACGGCGTGGTGCTCGATGCGACGACCCCGGCCGGCACGTTCGGGGCCCAGTTCGCGATCGCCGACTCGCCGATCACCGACTTCGAGCGGCCCGCGGTCAATCGTGTTGCCCGCGGGCCGGCCGCTCAGCCGTCGTCGTGGGTCGTCGCGTATCAGTCCTACCGGGCGATCGGCTCCAGCCGGTGGAACGTCGTCGGGCGTCGCGTCGACAGCGCCGGGAGCGTCGCGAGCGGGGTGTTCGCGAGCGCGATCGGGAGCTCGGGCCGCCATCAGCTGGCGCCGGTCGTCGAGGGCACGGGTGGCCGCTACGCGGTCGCGTTCGCGAGCTCGACGGCCGCGGGCAAGCCGAGCGGCCCGGATGGTTCCGAGATCCACCTCGAACGCTTCGACTGGCCGGACTCCGCGCCCGCGCCGACCGTGACCCGGCCACCGGTCCAACTCGATGCCGGCCTGTCGAGCAAGCGCGCCGTGACCGGCCTCGCGCACGACACCAACGACGCCTCGCACTGGTGCACGCTCTGGCGCTACGCCGACGTGACGGGGGAGTCGGTCTCGTGGGCGTACACCGGCTTCAACGGCCAGGTCACCGAGTCGGGCACGGTGTGGCAATTCGGCCCGTTCCACCGGACGCCGGCCGCCGCGTGCTTCTCGCGGAACGGTGACGTCTACGTCTTTGCAGCGCCGACGAACGAGTTCAACGGCAACCAGGTCTGGGGATGCTATGGCCTCTACTGGTCGCTGCCGTCGCCGTCGACGGCCGGCCTGGGCTGCTCGACCGCGACGATCGACTGGGCGGGGACGCAGCAGATCGGCGCCGAGTTCTGTGGCGTCCAGGTCGGCAACTCGACGCTGACGGCCGGCCACTTCCTGCTCGTGGCGATCGCCACCCAGGACGTGCCGGTAACCGTCGCCTGGGTCGCGCCCGGCTGCCGGTTGCTCGTCGACAACGGCGGTGGCTTCCTCGGCACGATGCCGTTCCAGTTCGGCATGCGCCCGTTCTGGCAGTTCCCGTTGCCCGAGTTCCTCGATCCCGGCGACCTCTACTTCCAGGACTGGGTGATCGACAACAACCAGTTCACGAGCACGCAGCGTCTGCGGGTTCCGATCATCAAGTAGGCGGCGTGGCCGAACGGCGGCCGAAGTGACGAAACGTCAGCAGTTTGTGATGTTCGGGTCCGATGCCGCGACAGCCGCTGCTGGCGGATGACGTTGGTTTGGTATGGTGCGGGGCCCAACGTGACATCCACATGACCCCGATCCGCCTCCGTTCCATCGTTCTCGCTGCCGCCTCGTCGGCGGTGATCCTCGTCTCCGCCTGCACGTCCGAAGCCGGCGCCGCCAACAGCGGCGATGGTGGGAGCAACGACAGTCAGGGCGCGTCGCCGCTCAAGGCGCCCCTCGGGCTCGAGGCCGTGCCGCTGCCCGAATCGGCAGACAACCCGCTGACCGAGGCGAAGTATCACCTCGGCAAGCAGCTGTTCTTCGATCCGCGGCTCAGCAAGTCGGGGACCATGGCGTGCTCGTCGTGCCACCTGCCGGAGCACGCGTTCACCGACCAGCGCAAGCTGTCCCCGAAGGACGATGGCTCGATGAACTCGCGCAACTCGCCGACGATGTACAACGTCGGCTACCAGAAGCAGTGGTACTGGGACGGTCGCAAGCCGACGCTCGAGTCGGTCGTGCTCGCGGCGTGGACGGGCCAGTGCAAGGGTGACGCGACGGAAGTGAGCTCGCGCCTCGAGGCGGTGCCGGCCTACAAGGCCGCGTTCCAGAAGGCCTTCGAGGCGCCGGCGAGCGAGGACACGATCGTCAAGGCGCTCGCGTCGTTCCTCCGCGGTCTGCGGTCGGGCAACTCGGCCTACGACAAGTTCGCCGCGGACGGCACGGCGAACCCGCTCAGCGAAGAGGCGGCGAAGGGCTTCAACCTGTTCGTCGGGAAGGCCGGCTGCGTGACGTGTCACTCGATGCCGCTGTTCACGGACATGATCTACCACAACGCCGGCATCGGCATGGACGCGGAGAATCCCGACCTCGGCCGCGGCAAGATCGACGACACCAAGAAGGGCGCGTTCAAGACGCCGACGCTGCGAGAGGTCGCGCGCACCGCGCCGTACTTCCACGACGGCAGCGTCGCGACGCTGCGTGAGGCGGTGAAGCTGATGGCGAGCGGCGGGATCGACAACCCCAACAAGGACCCGCTGCTGATGAACCGCAATCTCAGCGACGCCGAGATCGATCAGCTCGTGGCGTTCCTCGAGAGCCTGAACGGCGGCGTGCCGTTCGAGAAGCCGACGCTGCCGAAGTAGCGCGCTTCGCGGCCGCCGGCGCATTGCCGCGGCGGCTATTTCTTGGCCGCCTTCTTCGTCGCGGCGGCCTTCTTCGCGGCGGCCTTGCGGGCGGGCTTCTGGCCCGCCTTGCGCGCGGCTTCCTCCGCCCGCGACTGCTCGTAGACGCCGAGGAAGCGTTCGAGCGTGATCTTCTTGATCGTCTTGCCGAGCACGTCGAGCGGCACGTCGTCGATCCGCTTGAAGCGCACGCACGACTTGCCCATGTCCAGCGGCTTGCCGGCCTTCTGCCACGCGGCCTGGAACTCCTTCATGTCGTCGCCGTCCATGTACATGCAGAACAGGTAGAGCGACATGTGGTTCTTCTGCGACGCGAAGCCGGCGAACGGCAGCGGCGTGTTCGGCGAGCAGTGATACCCCGGCGGGTAGATCTCGAGCGGCACCGAGTAGCCCGGCATGCCGTAGGCCATGTGCTCCATGAGCCGCTTGTCGACGTTCTTCCGGAACACCGCGCGGATCCGTTCGAGCGCGTCGCGCCGATCGGCCGGCAGGCTGGCGAGGTATTGATCGACGGTCTTGGCCTTGGATTGCATGGCCCGGATCTTCCCGCTTCGCGCGATCGGTCGCCAGCGGAAGCCCGCGCGGTCAGGCGATCGTCAGCCCGGGCACCTGGTCCGCGATCGAGCGCAGGCGGGTGCGCAGTTCGGCGCGGGTCGCATCCGCTGCATCGGGCGCGACGATGTCGAAGCGGTGCACCTTGGTGAATCCGAACGGCACCGCGTGCCCGGTGAGGGCCTGCAGGTCGGCCGTGGCGCGGGCGGCCAGTCCGTCGTCGTCGAGTTCGCGGACCGCGGTGCCCGCGAGCTCGCTGCGGGCGAGGAAGCGATCCGGCAGGCAGCGGCGCGGAAACGCGTTCGAGCAGTGGATGACCTCGACCGTCGCCCGATTCGGTCGCGCATTGGCTGGTCTCGAACCGTCCGGTTCAGCGCCGTCCGGGCGCGCCGCGACCGTCGGCACGATGCCGTAGCCCGTCAGCGCCTCGCAGTCCGACGCGAGGCCGCCGAGGAACACGAACGCGCGCGGCTCGGTGACGAGCTGCTCGTGCAGCGCCGGCAGGGTGTGGTCGAACGGCGCGAGCAACCGCAGCGCGTCCCGCCCCGGGACGGCCACGGTCAGGTACCCGGTCGTCAGGGTCGCCGGCGCTTCGCCGCCGAGCTCGACCTCGAACCCGGCATCGGTCGCGGTGAAAGCGGCGGCCTCGCGGCCCAGCAGGAGCGCATCGGTGAGCTCGCGTCGGGCCGCCTGGACGATCTCCTCGCAGCCGCTGGCGAAGCTCACCGGGGTCGGCTCGACCGGGCAGTCGCGGAGGGCGCTGCCGTCGTGGACGAAGCCACGGTCGCTCGTCGAGGTCACGATGGCCGGGGGGCGTGCGAGCGCGCCCAGCAGCGGCCGGATCTCGGCGTCGACGAACGCGAACGGCCCGAGCTCACACACGAACCCGTTGCTGCGCTGGGTCTGCACGTCGCCGCCGGGTCGGGGCGCGCGTTCGACGACGAGCAATCGCCCGTCGGGGTGCGCGCGGCGCCACGTCAGCGCGTGGCGCAGTCCGGTGAGGCCGGCGCCGAGCACGACGTGGTCGAAGGGCTCGTTCATCAGAACCATCGAGCGGACCGTACAGCAAACGAGGCGGGCTGGTGCCCGCCTCGTCGCGTGTGTCGAGGCCTGCGGAGCAGGCGACGCTGTCTCAGAACAGCAGCTGGAACGCGACCTGGACGATGTGGTTGTCGAGCTCCGTGCCGCCGGTCGGGCTGACCTGCTGCAGGGTGTACTCGAGCTGCGTCTTGGCCGAGTGGCCGTGGTAGAACGCGTTCGCGACGAGCGAGATCTCGGTCGCGTCGCCGTCCACGGCGCCGATGCCCGGCAGGCCGCCGATGAAGTTGACCGCGGCGTTGTCGCCGACGTCCGACTCGACCATGCCGACGCGGACGCCGAAGCCCCACTGGATCGACGAGTCGCCGCTCTGCGGCAGCACGTAGGTGCCCTGGACCGACCAGCCCATCGACTCCTCCTCGTCGGCGGCCGCGCCGTCGAGGTCGTCCGTGCGCAGGAAGACCTCACCGAGGACCTGGAAGCCCTCGACGCTGACTGCGCCGTTGATGTTGATCGACGTCGTGTCGATGTCGGTGGCGGTTACCGCGCGGCCGTTCTCGATCGCGATCGCCGCGCCGACCGTGGCCTGGAGCTCACGATCCTCGGTGCGGAAGTCGCCCATCGTCCAGTCTTCGCGGGTGCCGCCGCCCGTCGTGTCGCTCATGATGTCGAAGTCGACACCGAACACGTAGCTCAGCTCGTTGTCCGTGTTGGGCGCTTCCTGGCCCGCGTCGAAGTTGCCGGTGCTGCCGCCCGCGGTCGTGCCGTTGAACGCACCCGCGACCCAGCGCAGCCGGTTGTCCATGTGGGCGCCCTGCACCCACGCACCCGACGAACGACCCGTCGAGAAGCCGCGCGCGGCGTTCGACCGGTCGACGAAGAACAGGCCGTAGAGCTCGGACGTGGCTTCGAGGCCGAAGAGGGTCTTACCCTCACCGACACGCAGCGTGACCGTGCCGTTGTCGCCGTCGATGAAGTCCCAGAACGCCAGGGCGTCCTTCAGGGCGCCGGCGCGGCCGTTGAGGCCGTCGTCCGTGCCGTCGACGATGAAGCGGTAGCGGATGCCCCTCTTGAAGACGTGGCCGGTGATGCGGGCGCGGGCCGCGCGCACGCCGAACGAACTCGTGTCGGTGGCGACGTCGCCACCCGTGTAGGTCCACTGGGTCTTGAGCCAGTTCGTGAGGTTGAGCCCGTAGGCGTCTCCCCCGTCGAACGCGACGCCCATGCCCGGGGTTGCCGTCCAGCCGCCCTGGGCCAGAAGGACGGAGGACGAAGCCGCGAAGGCCAGAAGGCTGTTGACGATCTTGGTCATGCTAGTCAGGTCTCCTCCCTGATTGGGATGTCTGGTCAGCCAATCCGCGGCGGCGTTGGTGTCTGCTCGGTGTAAGGACGTGAAAAGGAGCCACCGCGGGGAAGGTGACCGGCGCGCAAGGGATCACACGGCCAGGGTCGGGTCAAACGCGAACGTCGAGAAAAACCCCATGCCACCGAACGTTTGTTAGGGTTGTGGAGAATGCGTCAAGAGATGGAGCAACCCTCTTTCTGGCAGCTAGCTGCACCGTTGTGGTCCATGTTGAGAGCGGCTTCGGTGCGCGGCGAGAGGGCGCGAACTACGGGAAAACCCGTCCCTCTGGTGTACCGGATGCGTATGCCGCTTGGCCGTATTGTGCTGGTCAGGCTAGACTTGCGGCTTCCGCACGGCGGCACGGCCCGCTCTGCTGCTACTCATGGCGATCGACGTCCGGCGCACGACCTGCAACCGCGACTGCCCCGACGCGTGCGCGATCCTCGCGACCGTCGAGGACGGCCAGGTGACTGCCCTTCGCGGCGATCCCGACCATCCGGTGACGCGCGGTTTTTTGTGCTACCGCACGAGCCGATTTCCCGAACTCGCTGCAGAGCGGCGGATTCGGCAGCCGCTCGTGCGCCGGGATGGCCGCCTCGAGCCGGCGAGTTGGGACGCGGCGCTCGACCTCATCGCCGCGCGCCTGCAGGCGATCCGGGCCGAGTCCGGGCCAGCGGCGATCTTCCATTACCGTTCCGGCGGCTCGCTCGGGATCCTGAAGCAGTTCGCCGACCTGTTCTTCGACCGCTTCGGGCCGTGCGCGACCAAGGTCGGGGACATCTGTTCGGGGGCGGGCGAGGCCGCGCAGCTGCTCGATCTCGGCGCGAGTGACAGCAACGACCTGTTCGACCTGCACCACAGCCGGGCGATCGTGCTCTGGGGCAAGAACCCGACGATCAGCAGCGTGCACCTCGTGCCCGTGCTCAAGCAGGCGCGGCAGAACGGCGCGCGGGTGTGGCTCATCGATCCCGTGCACCACAAGTCCGTCGGGCTCAGCGATCGCGTGCTGCAGCCGGCACCCGGGCGCGACTTCGAGTTGGCGCTCGGGGTGGCCGCGGTGCTGTTCGAGGCCGGCGCGGTCGATCCGGCCGCGCGCGGGTTCTGCGACGGCTACGACGAGTTCGAAGGGCTCGCGACGGCACGTTCCGTGACCGGGTGGGCGGCGCTCGCCGACGTCGCGGAGGCGGATCTCCGTGACCTCGCCGCCGAGTTCGCGGCGGGCCCCGAGGCCGGTGCCGCGGCGGCGATCCTCGTCGGTTGGGGCATGCAGCGGCGGCAGCGCGGCGGGGCGATCGTGCGCGCGCTCGATGCGCTCGCGGCGATCTCCGGCAACCTTTTCCGCACCGGTGGCGGCGTGTCGTTCTACTTCGCGCGCCGTAAGGCGTTCGCGCCGCTCGGCGGGGACGAGCCCGCGCCGCCGCCGCCGCGCACGATCCGGGAGCCGCTGCTCGGCGCCGACCTGCTCGCGGCGACGGATCCGCAGGTGCGGTGCGTCTGGGTCACGGCCGGCAACCCGGTCGCGATGCTCCCCGACTCGGCGACGGTGCAGCGCGCGCTCGAGCAGACCGAGTTCGTCGTCGTCGTCGATTGCCTGATGACGGAGACCGCGGAGCTCGCGGACGTCGTGTTGCCGGTGCCGACGCTGCTCGAGGACGACGACGTGCTCGGTTCGTACGGGCACCACTTCCTCGCGGAGTCGCGGCCGGTCGTCGACGCGCCAGCTGGTGTGCTGCCCGAACCCGTCATCTTTCAGCGGCTCGCGGACCGGCTCGGGCTCGACGACGTTCCGCGCGACTCGATCGACCAGCTCAAGGAACGGGCGCTGCGCCGCGTCTCCGACCGCGGCGCCAGTCTCGCGGAGCTGCGCGGCAACACTGCGGTGAAGAGTCCCGTCGCCGAGCGCCAGCTGTTCGCGAACGGGCGGGTGCTGACACCGAACGGCAAGGTCCAGCTGTTGACCGAGGCGCCGCCCGAGCCCGTCGTCGGGTGCGTGCCGGAGCGGCCGGGCGCGAGCCGGCAGCTATGGCTGTTCTCGAACTCGACGGCGAAGAGTCAGGCGTCGCAGTGGGCCGGGCGCGGACTCGGCGAGCGGTCGTGGGTGCTCGTGCATCCCGACGCCGTTCCGGGTCTCGCCGCCGGCACCATCGTCCGGGTCGAGAGCTCGATCAGTGCGATCGAGGCCGAACTGCAGTTCGATGACAACCAGCGCCCCGACGTCGCGATCATGCCCAAGGGCGGCCACTTCGGGACCGGCCACAGCGCCAACGCCCTGATCCCGGCGCGCGCGACCGACCTCGGTCTCGGCGCAGCGTATCTCGACTGCCTGGTCCGGATCAGCCCGCTGGAATAGTGGCGGTACCGAACCCGCTTCGAATCCGCCACCGGCCTACCAGCGCAATCTGCGTTCCTGCGGTTGGATGGGTTGCTTTGCCTGTGGCGGATTCGAAGCGGGTTCAGTACCGCCACCATCGCGGTCGGCGGTGCGCGTCGTTACCGTTTCTCCGATGCGGCGGATCACGGCCACCCACGTCTATTCCTACGTGAAGTGCCCGCGGCTCGCCGCGCTCGATCTGCACCTGTCGCGCCAGGAACGGCGGCCGCCGACCGAGTGGGAGGAGTTCGCCGCGCAGCGCGGTCGTGACTTCGAGGACGAGTACGTCGCGGCGCTCGGCGTGGCCGCGCCGGTCTATCCCGAACGCGACTTCGAAGCGGGTGCTGCCGCGACGCTGCAGATGCTGCAGGACGGCGACACGATGGTGCACCAGGGGGTGCTCATGAGCGAGGACCGACTCGGTCTGCCCGACCTGCTGCGCAAGCTGCCGGGGAGCTCGGCGCTCGGCGAGCACCACTACGAGGTCGTCGACGTCAAGACGTCGGGCCGCTCGCGCGGCGATCAGATCCTGCAGGTCGTGTTCTACGCGCAGCTCCTCGGCGAACTGCAGGAACGCGTTCCCGAGTTCGGCGCGCTCGTCCTCAAGGACGGCAGCGAGGAGCGGTTCCGCATCCGCGACTACGACGCGGCGTGTCGCGAGGTCGTCGAGACGTTGCGGCAGCTGCGTGACGACATGGACGCGGCGCAGCCGTTCTTCCAATGGGGGTGTTCGAGCTGCTACCACGATCACCGCTGCCTGCCCGAACTCGAACGCCGCTCGGATCTCTCCCTCGTGCAGGGCATGAGTCGCGGCGCGCACGCGATTCTCAACGACCTCGGTTGTCGCACGGTCGAAGACCTCGCGAAACTGCAGCCGGACGGTGCGCGGCAGCGCGGCAACCTCGATCCCGCGATGCTGCGCCAGCTGCGGAAGGCGGCGCAGGCGCGGCTGGTCGGCGAGCCCGTCATCGCATCGCGTCCCCGCGGCAAGCCGCTCGACAAGGGCGCGATCGTGCACCTGCTCGCCGATCCGTTCGCCGATCGCGTGCTCGCGTTCGGGCTTCTGCGACCCGCGACTACGGCCGGCGAGCTGCGATTCGAGCGCGCGATGTCGCAGGACGACGAGTGGTTCGCGTTCCAGCGGCTCGTCGAGGGTCTGCCGCCCCGCGCGCCGATCCTGCACTTCGGGTCCGCGCTGCCGCGTTGGTACGAGACGCACGCGTTCGAGCGTGAGGCGACTGCCGATCTCGAGGCGCGCTTCGTCGACCTGCGCGCGCAGCTCGTGCACGCGGCCGTCTGGCCCGGCCCGGTGTTCGGCCTCGACGACTTCGTGCGCCTCGGGTTACGGCGCGATCCGAAGCGCGCGGGGTACGCCGGCGCAGCTGCGATCTGGGCGCAGCAGGACGACGCGGATGAACGATTGCGCAGCAAACTCGCGGCCGACCTCGACGATCTGGCTGCGTTGCGAGCAGAGATCCTCGCGGTCGTGCCGCCGGCCGAATCCCTGGCGGCCGGCGATGCGGCCGTGCCCCAGCAAGCGGAAGGAGCCGAAGGATGAGAACGACCACGGTCCGGTGTCCCCCCACGTTCACCGTCACCCTGTTGGCGAGCTTCGCCGCGTCGACGTTGCTGTCGAGTTCGCCGTTGGCGCAGACGAACGCCGAGCCGACGGAGCGCCGGCCGCACATCGTCGTGATCGTCAGCGACGACGCCGGCTACGCCGACTTCTCGATGCACGGCGCGACCGACCTCGCGACCCCGCGCATCGACTCGATCGCCGAGAACGGTATCCGCTTCAGCAACGGCTACGTGTCCGGCGCGGTCTGCAGCCCGACGCGCGCGGGGCTGATGACGGGGCGATACCAGCAGCGCTTCGGCCACGAGCTCAACATCCCGCCGCGCTTCAGCGAGGAGAACGGGCTGCCCGTGGAGGAGACGACGCTCGCCGACATGCTGCACGGCGTCGGCTACCGCACGATCGCGCTCGGGAAGTGGCACCTCGGCTACGCCGACAAGTTCCATCCGCTGTCGCGCGGGTTCGACCACTACTTCGGCTTCCTGCAGGGCGCGCGGTCGTTCTATCCGATGGCGAAGCCGACGCGGCTCAACCGGCTCCTGCGCGACCGCGAGGTCGTGCCGGAGACGTTCGAGTACATGACGGACGAGCTCGCGGCGCAGACCGTGCGCTACATCGACGAGCGCGGTGAGGCGCCGCTCTTCCTCTACGTCGCGTTCAACGCCGTGCACACGCCGATGCACGCGCTCGAGAAGGACATGGCAGGCACGGTCGGCAAGCCGAAGCGCCGAAAGCTCATCGGCATGACACGCGCGCTCGATCGCGCGGTCGGCACGATCCTCGACGGCCTGAAGCGCGCCGAGATCCTCGATGACACGCTGCTGTTCTTCGTGAACGACAACGGCGGTGCGACCAACAACGCGTCGAGCAACGCGCCGCTGCGCGGGCGCAAGGGGCAGCTGTGGGAGGGCGGGATCCGCGTGCCGTTCCTCGTGCAGTGGCCGGGCACGCTGCCCGCCGGCAAGGTCGTCGACGAGCCGGTGATCGCGCTCGACATCGCGGCGACGGCGTGCGCGGTCGCGGGTGCGAAACCGGCAGCCGAGCGCCCGCTGGACGGTTCGGACCTGCTCCCCGCGGTCACGCGCGAGCGCGAGGCTGTCGTGCGGCCGCTGTTCTGGCGCCACGACAACAACTGGGCCGTGCGCCTCGGTCGCTGGAAGCTGCTCCGCCAGGGCGAGATGGAGTCGCCGCAGTTGTTCGACCTCGAAGGTGACGTGGCCGAGACGGCGGATCTGGCGGCGGCCGCACCAGAGCGTGTCGCCGAGCTGCGGCGCATGTTCGATGCCTGGAACGCCGAGCTCGTCGAGCCGCGCTGGCGCTTCGGTCGGCGCAAGAAGTAGTCGCGCGCTACGATGGCGGGATGACCGCTCGTGTGCTCCCTGCGTTCATCGTTCTCGGTCTCCTCACCGGCTCCGCGCTGACGCAGAAGCCCGCGGACCCCGATCGTGACCGCGACGGGTTGTCGGACTTCCACGAGGTGCACAAGTATCGCACCGACCCCGACAAGGCCGACAGCGACGGGGATGGTGTGCCGGACGGCGACTGGCGCGAGCGCCGCGAGTATCAGTACACGATCCGGACCGTCGTGCAGGTGATGCGGCCCGTCACGCCCGAGTTCTTGAGCGACGACTACCAGGACGCGCGCGTGCTCGACGAGACCGCGGACTACGTCGAGCTCGAGGTGATCCACTATCCGTTCAACACGGTCGGGGAGACGATCGGCGCGGATCCGAAGTGGCGGCAGCGGGCGGCCAGGATGAAGCGCTGGACCGCGCCGGGGCCGAGCTCCAACTGGAACAAGAAGATGCGCCGCGATCTGCTCGCGGCTTTGAAGAAGGACGGCATCGACGCGGGTCGGCTCGACGACAAGCAGCTCGTGGAACAGGCGTCGAAGTGGTTGTGCCGGCACGCAAAATACAACGACAGCTTCACGACGTTCGTCACCGCGTTCGACGACGACGGCAAGCCTTACCTGCCCGAGGACCTCGCGCGCGCCGTGCCGGCCGGCGGCGACGGCGGTCGGATGGCCGAACAGTGGGAGCGCGACATGCTCGCTCGCGGCATGTTCGAGAACGGCGTGCGCGGCAGCTGCACGTCGTCGGCGACCTACCTCAACGGTTGCCTGCGCGCGCTCCGAATCCCGACGCGTATCGTGCTGACGATCCCGATCGTCGACAGCAACGATCCACGCGAGCTCGAGCTGTTGAAGCGCGGCATCCGGCACCGCGCGCTGCGGCGCGACACGGTCGCGGCGATCGAGAAGATCAAGGGTTCGTGGGCGTCGCACACGTTCAACGAGGTGTTCGTCGACGGCCGTTGGCGCCGACTCAACTACGACCGGCTCGGTCAGGACATCCGCTCCCCCGGGATGTTCGGCATCCTCACGCACGTCGCGACGTTCTGGGACTGGGCCGACGCGGAGATGCCGAAGACGATCGGCAGGCGCCAGACCCTGCGGCTCTACGATGACGTGTTCGGCAATGCCAACCCGTACTCGACGATCGCGCTGCGTGACGAGTTCGGCGTGCACTCCGAGATCCAGGAGGAGGACGCGATCCTGCAGCAGGTCAACGTGCAGTCGGTCGCGTGGGGTGACCTCGCGCCGGAGAAGGACGTGCGCGACTGGTTCGCGCGGCGCGGAGAGTTCGGGATCGTGGTGCGCATCGGCCAGGTGAGGAACTCGACGGCCGCGGTCGGCGTGCTCGCGGAGGCGGACCAGCGCGTGTTCCTCGTCGCGGACGGTCACCCGACGCTCAAGGTCGGGCTGCAGCCGGGTTGCGCGTGGGGGCGCGACGGCGACACCGCGGACGTCGTCGTGCTGTTCGGCGGGGCGGATCGGCGTGATCTCGTCGCTGGCGTGGAGTATCGCGTCGTGTTCCGCAACGAGAGTGAGTTCGCGAAGTTGAACGACGGCGACGGCTTCACGATCACGCGGCCGCGCTGATCACGCGCTTCCGTGCGGAGCGGCCGGGCTGCGACTTTCGGCCTCCCATCCGAGGCTGCGGCCCCGCATGATGGGGCCGCGGTCAGGCACGTGGATCTTACGCTCGAACAACGGCTGCTGCGCTTCCTCGCGCGCGAGGAACTCGGCGAGCGGCGCGCGCTGCGCGAGTTGCGCCTGCGGCCCGTCGATGCGCGTGTCGTCGAGGGCGAGTGCATCCGCGATGCGCGCTTCCTGTCCGAGCGCAACGGCTCGCACCACTTCGCCGTCGCGGACAATGCGTCCAAGTTCCGCCCCGGGGACACGGTCATCGTCGGCGATGGTGTCGACCTCGAAGGTGGGGCGGCGCTCGTCTACGGCCAGTACGACGCCAACAAGGGCGAGCTGCGGCTCGACCGTGATCCGTTCATGCGTGGCGAGCTCGGGGTCGAGTTCGAAGCGGGGCGCGACTACGTCGTCGACCGGCGCCCGCTGGGTTTGCGTGGTCGGCTGCGCGACGCCGTCCGGGCCGGGTTCGCATCCGACCTCGTGAGCGAGGTGCTCGCGGGGCGCCACGAGGTGAAGTGCGACGAGGGGCGGCGGCAGCGCGCGGTCGAGCGGCTGTCCGAGACCGAGCTCAACCCGTCGCAGGTCGAGGCGGGCGCTCTTGCGATCGGCACGGAGAGCCTCGCGCTCGTGCAGGGGCCGCCCGGCACGGGCAAGACGCGGCTGCTCGCGCAGATCACGGTCATGCTCGCGCGCGCCGGCTGCCGCATCGCGGTCTGCGCCTACACCCACCGCGCGGTCGACAACGCGCTGCTCGCGATCCGGGCGCTGGCGCCCGAGCTCGACATCGTCAAGTTCAGCTCGTCGTCGACGGACGGGCGGCAGAAGCTGCGCGAGGCCGGCATCGGACTCGCCGACGCGCGGCGCGTCACGCTGCCGAAGAAGAGCGTCGTCGTCGGTTCGACGTGCTACCAACTCGGCAAGCTGCACGACAGCGAACGGTTTCACTACACGGTGTTCGACGAAGCGGGGCAGCTGCCGATCCCGCACGCCATGCCCGGGATGCTGCGCAGCCAGCGGTGGCTCTTGTTCGGCGATCATCAGCAGCTGCCGCCCGTGGTGTCGACGGAGCGGGCCGACCCGCTCGCCGCGGCGTCGATCTTCGAGCACCTGCACCGGCACTACGGTTCGCACATGCTCGATACGAGCTACCGGCTCAACGACGGTGTCTGCCGCGTCGTGAGCGAGTCGTTCTATGACGGCGCGCTGCGTTCCGCCGAGGTCGCGGCGGATCGTCGCATGCCTTTCCGCGAGGGCGGCCGGCTCGACGAAGTGCTGACGCCGGAGGTGCCGGTCGTGTGGCTGCGCATCGACCATCGCCAGCCGGGCCAGCGTTCGACCGAGGAGGCCAACGCCGTCGCCGACGTCGTCGAGGACGTGATCCGGCAACACGGCGTCGAACCCGCGGACGTCGCTGTCATCGCGCCGTTCCGCGCGCAGGTCCGTCTGCTGCGTTCCGCGATCCAGAAGAAGCAACTGCGCGCCGCCGACAAGATCACGATCGACACCGTCGAACGGATCCAGGGCCAGGAGCGCGAGGTCGTCATCGTCTCACTCACCGCCGGCGACCCCGACGCGAACTCTCGCCGCGGCGCGTTCCACCTCTCCCTCAATCGCATCAACGTCGCGCTCTCCCGCGCGCGCACGAAAGCCGTCCTCGTCGCCAGCGGCCACGCGTTCCGTTCCCTGCCCCACGACGCCACGGCCATGCGCATGGCCTCGCGCTGCAAGGAACTCCGCGACCGCCTCCCCAGCATCGACCTGACCAGGCTCTACACCTGCTGAAGGTGGCGATACTGAACCCGCTTCGAATTCGCCACCAGCCTGGTCGGCCATCCAACCGCAGGAACGTCGATTACGTCGACGCGGGCGTGGCGGATTCGAAGCGGGTTCAGTACTGCCAACTTCAGGGCAGGGCGCCGATCAGGAGGTAGGTGGCGTAGAGCGCGAGGCCGAGGGCGATGCCCATGAGGGTCAGCCGCACTGGGGCGGTGCGGCGACGGATCGGCGTCGCGGCGGCGCGCTCCGTGGGCTCGTGGGCCGTGGGGTCGCTCATAGCTCGGCCAGGAGTGCCTGGAACTCGTCTTCGTCGAGAATGCGGAGCTCGAGCTTCCTGGCCTTCTCGAGTTTGCTGCCGGCGTCCGTGCCGGCGACGACGTCGGTGACCTTCTTGCTGATGCCGCCCGCGGTCCTCGCGCCGTGCTGCTCGACGCGTTCTTTTGCTTCGTCGCGCGTCATCGAGGTGAGGCCGCCGGTGAACACGAAGACGCGGCCGTCGAGCGCGCCGGCGGTCGGTTCGCTCTCCTGGGGCTGCACGCCGGCGTCCGCGAGCGCGGTCAGGGTCTTGGCATTGCGCGCGTCGGCGAAGAAGTCGAGGATGGCGCGCTGGACCTCCTCACCGACGCCGTCGACTGCGAGCAGCTGTTCGGGGCTCGCCTCGCGCAGTCGCTCGAGCGAGCCGAAGTTGCGTGCCAGATCCTTCGCGGTCTGTTCGCCGACGTGACGAATGCCGAGGCCGTTGAGGAAGCGCGCGAGGGCGGGCTTCTTGCTGGCCTCGAGATTGTCGAGCAGGTTCTGCGTGCTGCGTTCGCCCCAGCGGTCGAGCTCGAGCAGGCGCTCGCGCTGGCTGCCGAGCGTGAACACGTCCTCGAGCGACGTGACGATGCCGGCCTCGGTGAGCTGTTCGACCTGCTTCGGTCCGAGGCCTTCGATGTCGAACGCGCGGCGGCTCGCGAGGTGCACGATGCGACCGTTGAGCTGGGCGCGGCAGTCGAGGAACTGGCAGTAGAGGAACTTGCCCTCGGGCTGCAGCTCGCTCTGACACACCGGGCAGTGCGTTGGCGGCTTCGTCTTCCTGCTGCCCTTGCTCCGCTTCTCGACGAACACCCGCACGACCTCCGGAATCACGTCCCCGGCGCGCTGGATCTCGACCGTGTCGCCCGCCCGAATGTCGCGTTCTTCGAGCAGCGCCCAGTTGTGCAGCGACGCGTTGCGGATCGTCACGCCGGCGAGCTCCGTCGGCTCGAACTGCGCCACGGGGGTGACCTGGCCCGTGCGGCCGACCTGCGACTCGATCGCGAGCACCGTCGTCGTCGCGAGCCGCGGCGCGAACTTGTAGGCCAGCGCCCAGCGCGGCGTTCGCGACGTGCGCCCGAGCTGCTGTTGATCCGCGATGTCGTCGACCTTCGCGACGATCCCGTCGAGTTCGTAGGCGAGCGAGTCGCGCCGCGCCTCGAGATCGTCGCGATACGCGAGCACGCCGGCGATGTCGTTCGCCGTCGCGCTCGGCTCCGCGATCGTGAATCCCCACGCGCGCAATTGCTCGCGCAGCGCCGTGTGCGTCGCGAACTCCATACCCTCGACGTGGCCGACGCCGAACGCGATGAAGTCGAGCGGCCGCCGCTTCACGATCCGTGGGTCGAGCAGCTTGAGTGTCCCGGCGACCGTGTTGCGCGCGTTGCGGAACGTGCCTTCACTGCTCGTCTCCTCCCGCTCCTGCAGCCGCCGGAACGCGGCCGTCTGCATGATCACCTCGCCGCGGATCTCGATCCGGCTCGGGAACGGGCCCTCGCCGCCGAGTGCGAGCGGCAGGTTGCGGATCGTCTTGAGGTTGCGCGTGAGGTCCTCGCCGCTGCTGCCGTCGCCGCGCGACAGGCCGCGCACGAGCCGGCCGTTCTCGTAGAGCAGATTCGCGCTCGTGCCGTCGAGCTTGGGTTCGCAGCTCCACACGAGCTCCTGTTCCGCATCGCCGAGCAGCTTGGCTGCGCGCCGCGCAAAGTCGCGGACCTCGTCACTGGTGTGCAGCGACTCGAGGCTGCCCATCGGCGCGAGGTGTTCGTGAGTCTCGAACTTGCCACCCTTCGGCAGCGGTGCACCGACACGCTGGGTCGGCGAATCGGCGGTCACGAGGTCGGGGTTCTGATTCT
Organism: Planctomycetota bacterium; assembly: GCA_965228735.1. Classification (GTDB taxonomy): domain Bacteria; phylum Planctomycetota; class UBA1135; order UBA1135; family UBA2386; genus JAGQRA01. The sequence goes on along the minus strand of OZ245838.1, from coordinate 4,240,458 downwards.
CGAGCTTGCGCAGCTCCCCGAACCACTCGTCGTACTCCTGATCCGTGACGTCGCTCTGCCCCCGGTTGTAGTAGAGCTCGTCCGCGGCGCGGATCCGCTCGCGCAGTTCCTGCAGCCGGGCCCGGGTCTTCGCAGCGTCGCTCACCGCAGGATCGAAAGGGTGGCGCGGGGCGGGGTCAAGCCAGCATGATCCCGGCATGCCCTACGAGCCCGAACGCCACGGCCCGCACCGCATCGTCGGCCCGGGATTCCACGCGGCGGTGCACGAGGCAGTGCGGCGCGTGCCCGAGGGCGCGGTCGCGAGCTACGGCGATGTCGCGGAAGCGCTCGGCAGCAAGAACGTCGCGCGCCACGTCGGTTGGGCGCTCGCGGCGCTGCCCCCCGGCAGCGACGTGCCGTGGTGGCGGGTCGTCGATGCGCGCGGCCGCCTGGCCCGACCCGGAACCACGGCCGCGCGGCAGCAGGCGAAGCTGCTGCGTGACGAAGGCATCACGGTGAAGAACGAGCGGGTCGCCGAGTTCACGGCGCGCCGGATCACCGGCCTCTGAAACCCGTATTCCGGCAGCGCTCCGGCTCAGACCCGCACGCGCGGCGCGGTCCGCTCGTTGTCGTCCTCGAGCTCGAAGAACGTCGGTTCTTCGATACCCATCGCCGAGCCGACGATGCTCGTGGGAAACGACTCCCGCAGGTTGCGCATGTCGCGCACGTTGCCGTTGAAGAACCGGCGGGCCGCGGCGATCCGATCCTCGGTGATGCCGAGTTCTTCCTGCAGCGCGAGGAAGTGCGCGTCGGCCTTGAGGTCGGGGTAGTTCTCCGCGACGGCGAACAGCGACTTCATCGACACGGCGAGCGCGTTCTCGTCGCGCGCTTGCGACCCGGCCGAACCGTGGTTGCCCTGCGCCTTGTTGCGCATCTCCGTGACGCGTTCGAGCACGTCGGCCTCATGCTTGGCGTAGCCCTTGACCGTCTCGACGAGGTTGGGGATCAGGTCGTAACGCCGCTTGAGCTCGACGTCGATGTCGGCCCAGCTCTCCTTCAGCGCGTGACGCAGACGCACGAAGCGGTTGTAGATCACGATCCACCAGATCACGGGGATCAGGAGGACGCCGCCGACGATCAGGAGGACTTCCATGCGGGTCAGGACTCTACCGCGTCGTCACCGCAGTTCCTCACGAGTCGAGATCGCGCACGAGATGGCGCGGCCACAGCTCGCAGAACTTCCGCACCAGTTCGAGCCGGGCCTCGAACTCTGCGGGCGGCCAGCGCTTCTTGCCGCCGCCGAGGCAGAGCGCGCCGTCCTCGATGTCGATCATCGGCGGCCGCGCGGCGAGCAGGAACTCCATCATCCGCGGGTGCACGACGTCGTAGGCGAACCGCTTGTCCGTCGACTTGACGTAGAACTTGCGGCTGAACTCGGCCGACTCGAAATCGATGTCGTCGAATCCGAATGCGCCGGCGACCTTGTCGAAGAACCCCTCGGGCCGGATCAGCAGCGCGGGCGTGTCCCACGGCGGGTGCACGATGAGGTAGCTGAAGTTGTAGGTCGTCGTCGTCGTCTGCTTGCCGTTGCTGGACGTGACCTTGTAGCGGAAGTCCCCGCCCACGAGCCGGCACGACCGATCGAACAGATCGACCCGGCCCGAGATCGTGTTGCGCGCGACGCGCGAGTGTCCCCGCCGGAAGATCTCGAACTGCGCATACTCGTCGTCGTGCGACGAGTCGTGGCCCGGGTCGAACCGCAGGCCGTGCCTCTGCGCGAAGGCGGCGAGCTCGGCGCGTCGCTTCTGCTCCGCCTTCCACGACAGGTAGGCGCCGATGCCGATGACGATGAGCCCGCCGATGACGAGCAGGACGATCATTCCCGGTTCCACGGTCTACACCTTCTTCTGGTCCGATGTGCGGTCGCCGCGACTCGCGAGCCAGTACGGCAGGATCGAGAGCACGGCGCCGAACAGCACGGTCATGACGACCCAGACGGTGAGCTGCGGGATCAGCGTCGGGTAGAACCAGCGTTCCGTCGGTGTCGCGAGCTCGAAGTTGCCGAGGCCCGGGATCATCACGTCGGTGATCACGCCGGTGTCGAGGTGCGTCCCGAGTTCGTACGTCGTCGCCACCCAGCCGGCCGCGATCAGCGGGATGCGTTGCGCGAGCCCCAGCAGCGCGAGCTTCGCCACGTAGCTCCCGGGTCGTGTGCCGCGCCGCGCGCACCAGAAACCGAAGAACGGCAACACTACGAGCAGCGCCGTATTGGCGCTGAACCCCCAGGCGATCGGTTGGTGCGCGCCGGTGGCCTCGAGCGCGAGGCGGCCCGCGGTGAAGAACGCGAAGATCACCGCGCCGAACAGCACCGGCCGCGGTGTCCCGGTCGGGCGACCGCGCAGCGCGAGCACGACGATCGCCGCCGACGCGAGCAGGATCGCGGCCGCGACGTGCCACGCCCACGCAGCCGCCTCGACCGTGTCCGTGACCCAGATGTGCGGCTCCCCCTCTGGCGCGCGGCCGAACACGTTGACGACCTCGACCACGTTCGTGCCCGAGTGGTCGAGTGCCACCACGTCGACGAGCAGGCCGAGGGCCGGCAGCGCGAGCAACACGGCCACGACGGTGCGCCCACGCCGCGCCAGGTGCGGCACGAGGCACAACAGCAACGTCAGCACCAGCGTGCCTGCCTGGATCGGCAACGACGACTCGATCAGCTCCGGCATGCCACGGTTGTCCAGGCGGACGCCGCCCGGTCAACCGATGATCGTGATCCGTCAACCGATGATCGCGATCCTGCAACCGGTGTTCATGATCCTGGTCAGAACGGGATCTCGCGCATGTCGGGTGTGGCTTCGCCCGGCACGGGGTCGGTGCGGTCCTCGCCCGCGTCAGCCGAGGCCCGGTCCTGGCTCCCGTCGGCCCGGCGATAGCCGTCGTACGGCACCTCGTTGCGCCGGATCAGGTGGCCGGCCGAGTCCTGGTATTCCGCGGGTCGGATCTCGACGAACGCGGACCGCCCATCGAGGTCCTGGGGATCGATCTGGACCTTGCCGCGCGCCGGCAACCCGAGGGCCTGCATCACGAGCCGAGCGCGCATCCGACCGCGCGCACTGAACACGAGATTGTCCCATGCGGCCTGCTTGCCGACGTGCTGGCCCTCGGCCACCACGAGGCGCAGCGACCAGCGGTCGTCGCCGCCGCGCGTCGTGCCGGCCCGGACCTCGGCCACGCGGCACAGATAGGTCCCGGGCGGCACCGTCACGTAGTCGGTGACCCCGTCCGTCGAATCGAAGTCGATCTCCATCACTGGCTCCTTTCGCATACTGCGGGTTTCGACCCCACTGGCGGGGTGCTCACAGGATCAGTGCTCCGGAGTCGCGCGTCGGTTACAGCTCGACTCCGATTCGCGCCGCAGCTTGCGTGTGATCGCGTGCTCAGTGCGGTCGTCGCACGAGCTCGGCCGCGCCGTCGCCGTTGAAGTCCCCGGTCGCCACCGGCTCGCCGGCCTGTAACAGGCCGGGCGGCGGCGGTGTGCGCGGGGTGCCGGGAATGCCGTGTCGGTCGAACTCCCGCAGCAACTCGCGGTCACCGACGATGCTCGCGAGGTAGCGCGCGCCCGTCGGGCCGACGGCGAGCCGCACCGTGCTGCCGGTCGCGATCACGCCGAGAAACGGTCCGCGGGTGCCGGCGAGGCGGAGCCCGGAGTCGAACCGGTATATCGTCAACGCACCGTGACCCGCCGCGTCGGTGCGCCAGACGAGCAGGTCGTCCGCGCCGTCGCCGTCCGCGTCGAGGGCCGCGAAGTCGCACGTCGCGGCCGGCGCGATTCCGCGCAGCACGGGTCCGCCGTCGATCACGAGGTCCCCGGCCGCGGCGCTCGCGTGCTCGTTCGGGCCGTACAGCGAGGCCAGCCCGGCGAGGTCGTGCGGCGACAGCTCGGTCGGTCGATCCGCTGCCGTGCTCATGACCGCGTCGTCCGCGGCGCTGTGACCGAGTCCGAGCACGTGGCCGAGCTCGTGCAGCGCGGTGGCGAACACCGACTCGGCCGTCCAGTCACGGTCGCCGTCGAAGTGGATGAACGTTCCCGGCGCGACCGGGCCGCTGTGGGCGACGTCCGAGCCGACGCCGAACGGCTGGCATGCCCCGTGGTGGCCGGTGTGCCAGCTGATGAGGAGATCGGCGTCCTTCGCCGTGGTCGCGGCGAACGTGACCAACCCGGTCGTGTTCCAGCGGTCCGCGGCGCGACCGATCGCCGCGTTCACCGCGGCTTCGTCGAACGGCAGTCCGCGATTCTCGACGCGATAGCGGAGCGTGGGCCGTGGGTTCGCGTTCTCCTGCGGCCAGCGTCCGCGCACCGTGAACGCGGCCGGCGTCGTTCTCGCGGTCGGTGTCGGCGAAGGCGACGTGTCCGGTTCGTTCCCGCAGGCAGTCACGATGCCGAAGGCGGCGATCGTCACGCTCCGACCGATGGCCCGGGTCACAGGTGCCTCAAGAACTCGAGCAGGTCCTCGCGTTGTCCGGCCGGCATCACGACGTAGGCGTTGCGGATCGTCACCGCCTCGCCGCCGTGCATGCGGATCGCTTCGTCGAGCGTCGCGGCGCGACCGTCATGCAGGTAGGGCGGAAACCGCGAGACGCCCCAGAGCGGCTGCGTGCGCCACTCCGACCCGTTGCCGGCCGGGCTCGACGGCGAGCTCTGCGGGGTGCCGAAGTCGATGCCCTCCGCGAGCTCCGCTCCCATGTCGTGGATGAGCAGGTCGGTATAGGCGCGCACCGGACCGCGCGATGACGGCAGCATCGGCACGTGACACCTGGCGCAGCCGATGGCCCGGAACGTCACTTCGCCGCGGGTCGCCGCGGCATTGAACGGCAACGGGGCCGGTGGCGCGAGGAAGCGGGTGAACGCGATGAGGTCGCCGAGGTCGCTCGGCGCGATCTCGGGATCGGGCACGGGATCGGCATCGGTCGTGCGCGCGTTGGGGGTGCCCGTGCCCTGCGACACAGCTGTGCCCGGCGCGAGCGCGACCGTGCCCGCCGCGCCGCGGAACGGATCGCTCGTGATGCCCATCTGGTTCATCAGCGGCGCGCGCGTGAAGAACTCGACGTTGTTCGATTGCGCCTTGCGGCCGAAGCGACCGAGCCCGACGCCGTCGCCGTTGGTCCGACCGCTGATCCCGTCGCCGTCGAGATCCTCGGGGTCGGCGTTGGCCAGGATCGTGTCGTTGCCGACGAACTCGAACAGGCCGGTGCCGAAGATCGGGACCGAGTTGCGTTGCCCGGCCACGACCGCGAACGTCGTGCTGCCCATCGACACCCGCGGCGCGTCGAGGCGATGCGCGGTGCCGGGCGCGCCGAAGGCCGGCACGACCGGGCTCGGCAGGCCGGCGAGGTTGGACTGGAAGCCGAAACCGAGGTCGTAGACCGCCACGTAGAAGTTGCGGTAGAGGCCGGCGCTCCCGCCGATCGCCGGGGTGCTGTGGCACGACGCGCAGGATGTCGCGTTGTAGAGCGGGCCGAGCCCCTCGCTCGGGGCGAAGCGCTTCGTGAACAACGCGCGGCCGCGCTCGAACGCCGCGAGTTCCGCGCTCGTGAGGCCGGGCAGCGGGTCACCGAGCGCCGTCGGTGTCGGCTGCGGCGCCACCGGGCCCGTGGCATCGGCGGCACCGTCGTGGCAGCCGACCGCGGCGAGGCTGATCGCAGTCAGCGCGGCGACCGTTCGGATGTTCGCGGCAGGAGGGGGCACGGGCAGGAAGGGACCTCGAAGAGTATCACGAGGGCGGTCGGCGGGCAGTCGCGATCAGTTCGTGCGTGAGCGGCACCGAAATCCCGTGGCGTGGGCGTTACCCTCACGGGTCAGCCACCCGCATGTCGTCGTCCGCCATTCCAGAACGCAGCTCCTCGCAACCCGGTTCCGGGGCCACAACGTCGCCGAGCTCCGGCAGCGGGGCGGACCTGCACCTGCGGCTCGCGGGCGAGCACTACGAGAACTTCCCCGTCGGCAGCTGGTTGTTGCCGCGGCGGGCGCGGCGGCACCTGCACCGGATCTACGCGTTCGCGCGCACGGCCGACGACCTCGCGGACGAGCATCAGGACGCGGCGGCGCTCGCGGCGTTCCGGCGCGATTTCCTGGCGGCGCTCGCCGACCCTGATGCCGCGGCGCCCTTGTTCGCCGATCTCGCCGCGACGATTCGGGAGTGTGAGCTCGAGCGCGGGCTGTTCACCGACCTGCTCGACGCGTTCGAGCAGGATCTCACGGTGAGCCGCTACGACGATCGAGCCGCCCTTGCGGACTACTGCCGCCGCAGCGCCGATCCGGTCGGCCGACTCGTGCTGCGCGTCTGCGGCCATCGCGATGCCGAGCTCGACGCGTTGTCGGATCGCATCTGTACGGGGCTGCAGCTGCTCAATCATCTGCAGGACCTCGGCGAGGACCTGCGCGATCGCGACCGCGTCTACTTCCCGCTCACGGAGTTCGCGGCGCACGGTGCGTCGATCGACGACCTCCGGGCCGCCGCGGCGGGGCCGGAGTTGCGGGCGTTCGTGCACGCGCAGGCGGATGCGATCGGCGCGATGTTCGCGGCGGGTTGGCCGCTCGTCCGGCAGGTGCGCGGCCGGTTGCGCTTCGAGCTGCGCGCGATCCTCGCGGGTGCGTCGGCCGTGCTCGGGCGCATCCGTGCGGTCGACGGTGACGTCCTCGGTGGGCGCGTTCGGCTGTCGAAACGCGAGCGGCTCGGCTCAGTGCTGCGAGGGTTGCTGTCAGCACGGGCTCCGGAGTTCGGCCGGAGGAACGACGCCCGATGACGGAGGTCGTGACGATGCCGCCGGGTGCCGCGCTCCCGGCCGACGAAGTGCTCGCGCGGTCGGGGTCCAACTTCCGCACGGCGTTCGTCTGTCTCGACGCCGCGCGACGCGAGGGCATGACGGCGATCTACGCGTTCTGCCGCGTCGCGGACGACGCCGCGGACGACACGCCCGACGCCGAGACGGGACGGCAGCACATCGCCTTCTGGCGTGAAGAGCTGCATGCGGCGGCGGCTGGCACCGCCAGGACACCGGTCGGACAGACGCTCGGCGCGACGATCGCGCGCTTCGGTACCGACGTCGCGGCGCTGGATGCGTTGCTCGATGGCGTCGCGATGGACCTCGAGCCGCAAGGCTGCGAGGACGAAGCCGAACTGCGGCACTACTGCGATTGCGTGGCGTCGGCGGTCGGGCGCGCCTGCCTGCCCGTGCTCGGTGCGACCGGCGCCGCCGCCGTGTCGTTCGCGAACGCGCTCGGGCAGGCGCTGCAGTTCACCAACATCCTGCGTGACCTGCGCGGCGATGCGCTCGAAGGGCGGGTCTACGCGCCGCGCACCTGGTTGCGCGACGCCGGTGTCGAGGTCGAGTGGTTGCGTGGCGAGGGACCGGCGGAGGTCTATCGCGACGGCGGCCCGGTCGCCGAGCTGCGGGCGCGGCTCGCGCGGGCGGCGCGCAGCGATTTCCTCGAATCGCGAGCGGCGTTGCTCCAGTTGCCGCGCAGTGGCCGGCGCGCGCTCGTGCCGGCACGCATCATGGGCGCGGTCTATCGCAGCCTGCTCGATCGCCTCGAACGTCAGGGCGGCGCGCTCGTCGAGCCGCGCACGCGGGTGCCGAAGATCGTCAAACTGTGGTGTGCGTTGCGCATCTTCCTGGGGGCGACTGCGTGACGCGGCGGGCGTTCGTGCTCGGCGGCGGGGTCGCGGGCATGACGGCGGCGTTCGGCCTCGCGGACCGCGGCTTTCGGGTCACCTTGCTCGAGTCGCGGCAATGGCTCGGCGGGCGCGCGTTCTCGTTCGTGGATCGTCACAGCGGTCGGCGACTCGACAACGGCCCGCACGTGATGCTCGGGTGTTACCGCGCGACGCGTGCGCTCGTGCGGCGGCTCGGAACCGAGGACCTGTTCGATCAGGGCAGGCGCCTGACGATGGCCTACCGCCGCGTCGGCGGTGAGTTGCTCCGGCTCGAGCTGCCGCGGTTGTTCGTGCCGCTCGCGATGCCGTGGGCGCTCCTGCGGCTCGGGCTGCCGTTCGGCGCCAAGCTGCGCGCGTTGTTCGGGATGACGACCTCGCTGTTCGGAGCGCCACGGTCCTGGACGGTCGCGGACTGGATCCGGCGGCGCGGTCAGCGCGGCGATCCGGCGCGCGTGCTGTGGGAACCGCTGTGCCGCGCGATCATGAACGTCGAGATGGACCTCGCGTCGGCGCGCGACTTTCTCGCGACGCTGCGTGAAGCGTTCTCGGGCAGCGCGGGCAACGCCGCGCTGTGGGTGCCGAAGGCGCCGTGGAGCGCGATCCTCTCCGACCCCGCGCCCACAGCACTCGAACGGGCCGGCGTGACCGTGCGAACCGGCGCGCGGGTGATCGGGCTCCTGCGCGAGGCCGATCGTCTCGCGCGGATCACGTTCGGTAGCGGCGAAGGGCTGGAGCTCGGCGAGGCCGACCTCGTCGTCGCGGCCATGCCGTGGCACAAGCTCGGTCCTCTCGTGCCCGAACTCCCGGCACAGCGGCTGTCCGGTTCGCCGATCGTGACGGCGCACGTTCGTCTGACGGGCGACGTGACCCTGCCGGACGACGGCCTCGTCGTCGCGCTGACCGGCGACGGCCCGTTCCACTTCGTGCTGCGGACGCCGGGCGCGGACCCGGCCGAGTTCGCGATGTTGTCGGGCGGCGACCGCAGCTTCGACGGCATGAAGGTCGACGCGATCGCGGCGCTCGCACGTGCGCAGCTGCAGCGGCACTATCCCGCGTTCGACAAGGACGCGGCGGCCGAAGTCCGCATCAGCCGCGAGAACGCCGCGACCTTCGTCGCCGGACCGAATGCCGACGAGGTCCGGCCGCGACCGGGGCGTCTGCCGGGTGGCCCGGCCAATCTCCTGGTCTGTGGCGACTGGACCGCGACCGGTTTGCCGGCGACGCTCGAAGGCGCGGCACGATCCGCGGAGACGGCGCTGGGGTCGGTCGATTCCGCGTCCTAAGGTGGGCGCTGTGCAGCGCGTCGTGATCATCGGTGGCGGGTTCGCGGGTCTCTCGGCCGCTCGCGCGCTGGCTCGTGCAGAGGTCGAGATCACGATGATCGACCGGCGTAACCACCACCTGTTCCAGCCGCTCTTGTATCAGGTCGCGACGGCAGCGCTCAACCCCGGGGACATCGCGTATCCGATCCGGTCGGTGCTGCGAAAGCAGAAGAACGCGCGCACCCTGCTCGGTGAGGTCGTCGGCATCGATACGACGGAGCGTCGCGTGCAGCTGCGTGACGGCGCGGTGGACTACGACTACCTGCTCGTCGCGGCCGGCGCGGGCCACAGCTACTTCGGTCACGACGACTGGGAGCGCTGGGCGCCCGGACTCAAGACCGTCGAGGATGCGCTCGAGATTCGCCGGCGCGTCTTGCTGGCGTTCGAGGCGGCGGAGCGCGAAACCGACCCGGTACAGCTGCGCGCCCAACTGACATTCGTCGTCGTCGGCGCCGGGCCCACGGGTGTCGAACTCGCGGGTGCGTTGTCCGAGATCGGCCGACTGACGGTCGCGCGCGACTTCCGCACGTTCGACCCGCGCAAGCTGCGCGTCGTCCTCGCCGAGGGCTCGGATCGCGTGCTGCCGGTCTACACGGAGAAGCTGTCGGCGGCCGCGAAGACCCAGCTCGAGGAGCTCGGTGTCGAGGTGCGGCTCGGTGAGCAGGTGACGGCGATCGACGGCGGCGGGGTGCAGATCGGCAACGAGCAGATCCCGGCGCGCACGGTCTTGTGGGCGGCCGGAGTGCAGGCGTCACCGCTCGGTGAGATGCTCGGGGTGCCCTTGGATCGGGCGGGGCGCGTTCGCGTGCAAGACGATCTCAGTGTGCCGGACCGCCCCGAGGTGTTCGTTGCCGGCGATCTCATGCACCTCGAACAGGACGGCGACGTCGTGCCGGGCGTCGCGCCCGCAGCCATCCAGGCGGGCCGGGCAGCCGCGCGCAACATCGAACTTCGCATCGCCGGGCGAACGACCGAGCCGTTCCGCTACTTCGACAAGGGCTCGCTCGCGACGATCGGCCGCGGGCGTGCGATCGGTCAGGTCGGCAAGCTCGAGCTGAGTGGGTTCTTCGCGTGGTGGTTCTGGTGGGTGATCCACATCGCCTACCTCGTCGGGTTCCGCAACCGCATCAGCGTGATGCTCGGCTGGGCGTTCCAGTACTTCGCGTTCTCCCGCGGCGCGCGGTTGATCACCGGGCGCGAGTGGCGACCGGCGGGTGAGCCCGCGGAACGGGACGAGGTCGAAGTCGGTACCTAGTTGCACTCTCGCCCAGAAAAACGGAAGGTCGGTGTTCACGGTTGGCTTGGGCTGGCGCTGGTGGTTGCGCCGTACGGGCTGATCGCCGCCACGGTTCGGGCGCAGGGCTCGGTACCGGACGATGTGCGTGGCGGCGGCGTCGTGGCATACGAACTGGTCATCGGCGAAACGGCTGGCGCGCCCGCGGGTGAGCCCGCGACCGTTTTGACCGTCAACGGGACATCTCCGGGGCCGGTCCTGCGATTCCGCGAAGGCGATCTGGCTCGTATCACCGTCAAGAACCGGCTGCCGGCCGAGGAGACCTCGATTCACTGGCACGGTCTGCTCGTCCCCAACGAGATGGACGGGGTGCCGTACCTGACGACGCCGCCGATTCCAGCCGGCGGCGAGCACACGTTCGAGTTCCAGCTGCGGCAGTCCGGGACGTATTGGTATCACTCGCACACCGGCCTGCAGGAACAGCTCGGCGTTCAGGGGGCCATCGTCATCGAGCCTAAGGAGCCCGATGTCACGTTCGATCGGGAGCATGTGGTCGTCCTCGCGGATTGGACGAACGACGACCCGACGACGGTGATGCGGTGGCTGATGCGTGGCAGCGAGTGGTACTCGGTCAAGAAGGGCACGCAGCAGTCGCTGCTCGGTGCCTGGCGTCGCGGCGCGGTGTCCGACTACTTTGCGCGCGAGGGCGATCGCATGCCCGCGATGGACCTGTCGGACGTCGGCTACGACGCGTTCCTGGCCAACGGCAAGCGCCGGCTCGAACTCGACGCCAGGCCAGGGGAGCGGGTGTTGCTGCGATTGGTCAACGCCGGAGCATCTACCTACTTCTACCTCGGGGCCGGCAACGGCGACCTGACGATCGTCGGCAGTGACGGCAATCGGGTGGAGCCGGTCGAGGTCCGGCGGCTTCTGATCGGGATGGCCGAAACGTACGACTTGATCATCACGATGCCCGCAGAGCCGGCCTCCCTCGAGGTTCGGGCGACGGCGCAGGACGGCAGCGGACACGCGTCGATGGTGCTCGGCGAGGGGCCGCTGCTGGCGGCGACGGATCCGCCGCGGGCCAACCTCTACGTGATGGACGAGATGCTTGCGGCGGGCCTCGCCAGCCAGATGCCGAAGCGTGCGCGTGAGGCCGCGACGGCGGAGCGCCCGGTTGCGCCGTACGGCTTGCTGCGCGCCGTTCGGGACACCACGATCGCGGCCCCGGACCAGCCGGTTCGCGAGCTCACGATGCGGCTCACCGGCGACATGCGTCGCTACCTCTGGGGCTTCGATGGCGAGACGCTCGCCGAGAACACGACGATTCGTGTCAGGCGCGGCGAGGTGCTGCGAATTCAGCTCATCAACGACACGATGATGCACCATCCGCTACACCTGCACGGGCACTTCTTCCGGGTGCTGAACGGAGAGGGCGCGCGCGCTCCGCTCAAGCACACGGTGGACGTGCCGCCGATGGGCAAGCGTACGATCGAGTGGGTCGCCGACGAGGAGGGCGGGGACTGGTTCTTCCACTGTCACCTGCTCTATCACATGGATGCGGGTATGGCGCGGGTCTTCAGTTACGAGCAGGACCAGGATTACGAGGTGACGATCGATCCCAAGTTGCTCGAACCGGCCTACCTGTTCTTCGACGCGACGGTGCAGAACCACATGACGATGGGTCGCGCGATGTTGATGAAGGGCCGGAATGACCTGTTCACGCGGTGGGATGTCGGTCTTCCGTGGACCTTCGACGACGACGGCAGCGGTGGGCACGGGAGCGACCACGAAGACAACGTCGAGGTCGACGTCGGTTGGTCACGCTACGTCGACCAGAACTTCGCGACCGAGCTCGGGTGGCGCTACGCCGAAGGTGATGGCGCGACGAGTCGGGCGTTTGCCGGCGTCCGGTACCGCCTGCCGTACCTCGTGATGTCCAACCTCAGCGTCGACAGCCGCGGCGATTTCCGGCTGACGTTCGACAAGGAGCTGCAACTCACGGATCGACTGAGCGTTGGAGCATCGGTCGAGTACGACACCAACACGCAGTTCGAGTGGATCTTTGGGTTCGACTATACGATCAGCCAGAACTTCGGCCTGTCGACGTCGTATCACAACGACCATGGTTATGGCATCGGCATGGTGTTCACCTTCTGATGCCGGACTACCTCGAACCACGATCCGACATGAAACGCATCCAACTTCGTCCGCCGCTGCTCGTCCTGTCGCTGTTGGCCGCCTGTGCATCCGGGCCGAGTGCCGATGTCATCCCGTACCCGAGCGACGTCTGCATCGTCACGGACAACAAGCTCGGCTCGATGGGAGACCCCGTCGTCAAGGTCTACGGCAACCGGGAGATCAAGTTCTGTTGTCGGCCGTGTGTGAAGGAGTTCGAGGAAGACCAGGATCGCTTCCTGGCCAAGCTCGAGCAATGAGGCCGCCTGCGGCCCGGTGCTGTCGCCGGACCGTCACTCGATGTGAATGTGGCGCCCGCCGTTCTCCTCCGCCATCAGGCGCAAGAACTCGGTGTCGTTCTGCTGGCCCATCGTGATGCAGTTGATCGTGATCTTGCGGAGGTTGTTGGTCTCGCGCACGAGGCGGCGGATCTCCTCCTTGTCGGTTACGGCACCAGCGCTCGGCGCGCCGTCGCTGATCACGTAGAGCGTGTCGAAGCCCGCCGCGTAGTACTTGTCGTGCAGCCCGCGGCCGCCGAAGTCGAGCGCGAGCGCGAGCGCGTCGTGCAGGTTGGTCGGGCCGGCAGGGCGTAGCGCGTCGAGGAAGCTGCCGAGCAGGTCGTCGCGCGCGCCGTCGTCGAGCTCGACGAGCGCGGGGCGCCCGGACTTGGTGCGCCAGATGCGGACGTCGTCGCTGAAGACCATGATGTTGACGAGCGCGCCGTCCGGAAACGACATGATCATCTTCTTGAGCTCGCGCACGACGAGCTCGGCCTTCGTCATCGTTGCGCCCGTGCCCGCGCTGGTCTCGCCTTCCTCGAGCGTGATGGTCTCCGTCATCGAGCCGCTGAAGTCGATGACGAACAGCACGCGGTCCGACTCGATCGCGATGTCGAAGAACTTCTCGTAGCGGTTGTCCTTCTCCTTCTCCTCGCCGGCCGTGCGCGCCTTGGCGACGCGGAAGCTGTGCTCCTCGGCCTTCCAGAACTGCCTCCACGGCTTCGTCGAGCCCTGCACCACGGTCTGGCCCGTGAGGCCCTCGAGCAGCTTGTGCAACCGCACGTCCATGGCCCACGGGTCCTTCTTCCGGCGCAGCTCGGCGTCGAGTGCTTCGATGAGCTCGGGGATCACGGGCTTGCACTTCATGATCGCGAGGCCGAAGGCCGCGGCGCTGCGCGCCTGCCAGACCTTGTCGCGTTGGGCGACCTTGCTGAGGGCTGCGATCGCCTCGTCGCGGCGGGCGAGGGTCTCGGCAGCGGGTTCGACCTCGCGTTCGACCGTCTCGTCGACGTGCGGCTGCATCGCGGTGCCGATCGCATTGCACGCCGCGATGCGGACGTTGGGCTCGCGGTCGCGCAGCAGCTCGATCAGGAGCGGGACCTGCTCGATCGTCGCGTCGGCCGCCATCGCGTTCACCGCGCGCACGCGCAGCTCAGTGGGCATCGCGCGGCACGCGCGCGCGAGCTCGGCGCGGGCCTCGACGCTCTCGTGACCGGCGAGAACGCGCAGCACGGCGGCGGCGTCGAGCTGATCCTGGTTCTGCTTCGCAGCGCGGATGCCGGGTGCAGAGAGCTTCTGCAGCAGCCACGTGAGGATGCCGGGCCCCGTCATCGACCGCAGGTGCTTGGCCGCGATGCCGCGCACCCGCCACGGCTGCAGCTCGCGATAGAAGTCGATGAGCTCCGTCGACGAGCTCGAGCCCATCGGCTTCGGTGCGACGGCGGCCGCGCCGAACAGCAGTTGCGCCGCGGCCAGCGTGTCCCACTTCGCGACGCGCCCCATGAGCGCATCGATCTTCTCGATCGCCTCGTCGTCGGTCTTGTCATTCTTGACGAGTCGGAACGCGCCCTTCTTGTAGTCGTCGAGCCAGGCCTGGTAGTCGGCGACGTCCTTGGCCTGGGCGGCCTGCTCTTCCTCGCTCGGCTCGCCGGCGGGCTCCTGGGCCACAAGGGCCGGACTGACGACGGCGAACGTCAGGGCCCCAATCAGCGGGGCCCCAAACAGCGGGGCGGCGATCCGGCGAGCGGCGGCGAGCATCCGCACCACGCTACCGCGGTGCGGCGCGGCGCGAAACGGCCTGGCCCGTCACTGGATCGTCGCGCTGACGGCGTTGGACAGGTCGAGGCCGTAGAGCGCGCAGCCCGGTTGGGTCGTGAGCGTGAGCCACTGCTGATATAGCTTCATGCCGACGAACGTCGGCCCCGGTGGGATGGACATCGCGTACGACGCCGCACCGCTCTGGTCCGTCGCACCGAGAAAGAGCGTCGCGCCCGACGCCGGGTCCGGGACGAGCGTGCACAGGCCGCAGGTTTGCGGTGCGCTCGCAAGGCCGATGACGAGGAACGTTGGGGCCGCGGGCGTAGCGCCTGCCAGTCGCAGTTTGTAGCCGGGGTTGCCGGCCACCGAGCACGTCGATCCCGCGCTGCCGCCCAGCGCGCAGCCGCCGCCCAGATCGTCCGCGGTGCCGTCGCGAGGGCTGAACAGGTGGGCGCGGATACTCAGTGGAGCGCCGAACGTTGCTTCCCATGTCGTTATCGCTGCGATGTTCGGATCACCGGCCGTGGTCGCGATCCGAACGTCGCTGGCGGTCAGTAGGGCGGACTGTTCGAGCGCGAAGTCACCCTCGCACGCGGTGCAGTCGTACGGGTCGAGGGATGCCAGGACGGTCGAGTAGCCGGCGCCCGAGCGCTGTTCGTAGCCGATGAGAATCGAGTCACCGAGATCTGCGACCGCGGCCCGTTGTTCATCTACCGAGGTCGCGGCAACATCGACGGCGGGTTCGACGGTCACGCCGTTCTGGTTCTGGTAGCGATAGACCCGGCGACAGATGACGTCGGTGTCACCCGCGGCGTTGCGTTGATCGTATGCCACGACCCAACTCTCCCCGTCGCCGTCGAGCGCGACATTGCGTGGAGCGGAGAGGGCGGTTGGCACGATCACGAACGGCGAGTTCACCGTCGCGATGTTTCTGGTGATGATGATGCCGCGCAGGTTGCCGAAGGAATTCAGTGGTCCGGAGCGCTCACCCCAGGAGACGAGAAATCGTCCAAGGGTGCCACCGGTCCGGGAGATCACCGGTCCCGCACTGACCGATGCCCCGGAGCCCCCGATCGAGATCGTGCCCGAGAACGGTGCGGGGGTGGCGGGCGGGGTGGTTGATGGGATGTTGACCTGCTTGGCGCGAATGAGTCCGAGCGAAGCATGGAGCCAGACCAACACGGCTTCGTCATCCGCCAGGGTGTCTTCTCCGCCGATGTCCGGCAACATGTGATCGCTGCCGCTGACGACGACGACCGCGATCGAGGGGGCGCCGTTGATCGCGCTGATGGAAGCGCAGTGAATCGCCCGGGAGGTGCCGGAACCACTGTCCCATGTCGCCACGAACGTGTTGCGCGAGTTGATGTTGGCTACGCGGATCCGGGTGCCGCCGGTGTAGGTCACGAGTTGGGGCGGCGGCATCAGGGGCAGCGCATTGGTCACGGGCGTGCCGCTCCGGTCGACGATGCGGTAGTACGGCCGCCATTGTCCGGCGGCCGCCGTGTTCTGGCGCCAGACGATCACGAACGTCTGAGTCGTACGGTCGAACGCGACGTCCGGCAGTTCGGCGTTGGTCGCCGAAGGCGTCAATCGTGAACCGATCAACGGGTCGACGATCACCGGCCACGTCGCGCGATCGACGAAGTCGGCGGGCAGGATCAGTTCGAGTTCGTCGTCGGTCCATCGCATTGTGCCCGCAGTCCGCCCGCCGGACGCGTCAATGCCCGTGACTGCCCCGAAGTGAATCCCGACGCCGCCAGCCGATGAGAACGTGAGCTGTTCCACGGGCGTGTCGCGGTGGTCGCCTACCAGATCGGTCAGCAACCGGCCGCGCACGACGAGATCGCCGGTGCCGGGCGGTGGCTGATCGATGACGAAACTCTGCGCCACGCCTTCTTCGCGCACTTCGTAGCGTTCGCGCAAGCCGGGCCGATCATAGAACACCGTATGCCCCTCGATTCTCGGGGCTACGGGTCTCAGGTCGGTCTCGGCTCGTTGTCCGCCGCGTTCCACCGCGAGCAGGCCGAACTGCACCTTTGGCGACCCGGTAACGGGCCCCGGCAGCGCGTGGAACGAGAGCCCAGAAGGCGTGAACACGGCATGATAGCTGTCGCCGGCCGCGGTCGCGGTGGCGCCTTCGGCGCGCACTTCGGGGGCCTGCGAGGTCGGTGCTTGCGATGCGGAAGCCGGTGCCAGGGCGGCCGCGAAGAGAGTCAGGGCACAGATACGGAGAACGGTGGATTCGGGCATCGTGATTCGGCGGAGTGAGTGAACTCCTCCGAATCGGGAGGTCGCGCCGGAAGTAACGCAGAATCCGAGATCTGCCGATCAGTCTGGCCGGCGTTCGAGTGCCAGGGCCAGTTCGGCGAGGGCGCGATACAGCAGTTGCTTGCTGGCGGCCTCGGTGCACCCCATCGTCGCGGCGATCTCGCGGTGTGACAGTCCGACGATGCGTGCCAGCGTGATGACCTCGCGGTGATTGCCATCGAGCTCGTCGAATGCGGACTCGAATCGGGCGATCCGCTCGCGCATGTCGAGGTCGGCGCTCGGGGTCGCACAGTGGGCGTAGATGCCCGCCAGGACGCCGTCGGTCATCGGGGCTTCGCGGTCGACGTTCCGCTTACCCGCACGGTAGTAGTCGACGCGATCTCGGACCTTGCGCAATGCGGTCGTGAACAACCACTGCCGAAAACCGGCCTCGCCCCCGAACTGCGGTTGACCGTCCCGCTGCAGAACCTCGCGGCAGGCGGACTGCACGAGATCCGACGCCGACTCCTTCTGCCGGAGCTGCGGCCCCATGTGCAGTCGCACGTATGCTCGCAACCGTGGCAGGTGCTCCGCGAGCAGGGCTCCGAGTCGGTCGTTCAAACTGTTGGTATGGTAGCAGGGATGTCCGTCGCGTCGGATTCGAGCCAGCCCCCGGTCGAACTTCTCGCGGAAGCGATTCGTCGGCTCGAGGAAGCCGGGACGGATGCTCTCGAGGAGTTGCTCGGTGAACATCCTTCGCACGCGGTCGTGTTGCGCGAACTCCTGCGATCACTCGACCGCGTCGGCATGGTCGATGGGGAAGCGGGCGCGGCGGAGACCATGCCGACCCGTATCGGCGAGTTCTTGATCAAGGGTCGCCTCGGGAAGGGCGGGATGGGAGTCGTCTACCTTGCGGAACAGCCGGCACTGCAGCGTGAGGTGGCGCTCAAGCTCATTCGGCCGGATTACCTGTACTTCCCTCGCGCCCGCGAACGGTTCCATCGCGAGATCACGGCCATCGCGCGCCTGCAGCACCCGGCAATCGTCCGGGTTTATTCCGCGGAGACGACGGGCGAGGTCCCGTACTTCACGATGGAGCGGGTCGAGGGCGTCAGCCTCGATCAGCTGCTCGCGACTCTGGACGCCGGCTCGCTGGAGCGTCTCGGCGTCGACGATGTGCGGGCGGCGCTCGTCGCTCTGGGGGCGCCGGGTGATGTCGTCGGCGCCAGCGATTCGGCGATGGGGTGGACGGAGATCTGTGTTCGCTGGGTTTGCGATCTCACGGATGCGGTGCGCTATGCGCATTCGCACGACGTGCTGCATCGGGACATCAAGCCCTCGAACGTGATGATCACCTGGTCGATGCGCGCGATGCTCCTCGACTTCGGCCTTGCGAGCACGGCCGACGACGAACCGGTAACCCGCACCGGCGCGCAGCTCGGGTCGCTACCGTACATGGCACCCGAGCAGGTGCGCGGCGATCTGGCGGCAATCGATGGTCGGACGGACGTCTATGCCCTCGGAGTCCTGCTCTACGAACTGCTGACGTTGCGCCGGCCGTTCCAGGGTGACGGCGGGCCGGACGACGCGGTTCGGCGTCGCATCGTCAACGGCGAGACACCGTTGATCCGCACCGTCAATCGGGCCGTCACCTGGGAGGCGGAGACGGTTTGCCGGAGCGCGATGGCGCCTGAGCCCGAGCAGCGGTACGAGTCCGCTGCGGCATTGAACGAGGACCTGCAGAACCTGCTGGCTCTGCGGCCCATTCATGCGCGCCGGCCGGGGCCGCGAGTTCGCGTGCTGCGCTACGTTCGCCGGCATCCGACGATCGCGGGGGCGGCGGTGACCGCGGTTCTCGGTCTGATCTTGGGGCCGACCGTGTTTGCCGTGAGCGAACACAATCTGCGCAAGCAGATCAGTGACGAGCGAGACAAGACCCAGGCGGAGGTCGTGGCGCGCGGCGACATGCTCGACTTCTTCCGCGACGAACTCCTCGGGGCCGTCGCGCTCGACGGGGCCGGCAAGGACGCGACGATGCGCGAGGTCCTCGACATCGCTGCGAGCCGAGTCGAAGGGCGATTCCCGGAGCGACCGCGCATCGAGGCGATGATTCGCTCGACGATCGGTCACACCTACCGCAGTCTCGGTGACCTCGAAGCGGCGGAACATCACCTGCAGCGGTCGCTCGACCTGTTCATGCGTAACGTCGGCCCTGGCGACCGCTCGACCCTCGAAGTCGAGCAGCGACTGGGCCGGGTCTATTCCCTGCAGGGGCGCTTCGAAGAGCTCGAGGCGCTGTTGCGCCGCAATTACCAGGCGACGTCTGCGGCGTTCGGTGTGGACGACGCGACGACGCTGGCGGCTGCGAACAACTTCGGCCTGCTGCTGACTCGTCGCGGCAAGCACCGCGAAGCCGAGGAGCTGCTCCGCATGGTGGTGGACCGTCGGTTGGTCCTGCTCGGTGAGGCCCACGAGGACACGCAGACGACGATGAGCAACCTCGGGATCGTGTACTACAACCTCGGCGAACTGGCTGAAGCAGAGCGCTGGGTTCGGCGCGAGTTGGCGTTGTGCGCCGAACGCCTCGGCAGCGAGCACGTCTCCACGCTGACGTCGCGTGCCAATCTGGCGAACCTGCTCGCGCGGACGGGGCGCCTGGAGGAGGCCGGAGCGGCGATGCGCCACGTCGTCGAGGCGTCGCGGCGGGTGCGGGGTGACGGGCATGTCGTGACCCTCCATACGGTGATCAGCTTCGCGGGCATCCTCACAGAACTGGGGGATGTCGAAGCGGCCGAGCAGGAGTTGCGGCGGGTGCGCGCGGATGGCGCGGCGCTCGACCCGGGCAACCGCGCGATGCTGCGCGCCGGGCGTGAGCTGGCTCGCCTGTGGTTGCGCGCCGAGCGATACGCCGAAGCCGCGAGCCTCGCGCTATCGACGTACGAGGCGGCCGTCGGAGCCGTTGGGGCGACCGCTCCGATCACGCTCGAGTTGCTCGAGTCGCGCGCCCGGATCTGCGTTGCGCAGGGGGACCGGACGACCGGGAGCGAGTTGATGCAGCAGGCCCTCGAGCACTGGCCTGAGAACGAGCGCGGCGAGATTGCGCGCCTGCGGTTGGCGCATGGCCGCAACCTGCTGGAATTGGATCGCCTCGATGAGGCCGAGCGCTGCTTGCGCGCGGCGGCCGAGCACTTCGGTCAGGACGCGAAGCACGACGCCGATCGCCGGGCCGCGGAAGCGGCGCTATCGCAGTTGCAGCAACGGCGAGAGCGGTCCGGTCGCTAGGCCCGACGACATTTTGTGAATCGTCGACGCGGGCCCTGACGTGAGGTCCGGCATGCGTGACAATCCGTGCGGTGCCAGAACACGACGACACGCAATCGCTGTTGCGGCTGTGGCTCGATGGTGACCACGCCGCTGCCGTCGATCTGTTCGAGCGCGATCGCGACTGGATCGAACGCGAGATCCGCAAGCGGCGCGGCGCCGCGTTGCGGCAGCTCGAGGAGACGAGCGATGCGATCCAGGAGCTCGCGCTGCGTGTCCTCGAGTACACACCGCGGTTTCTCGTCGCGAGCCGGGCTCAGTTCCGCCGCCTGCTTGCTCGCATGATCAGCAACCTGCTCGCGGATCGGGGACGTTCGCTCGCGAGTCGACCGCTGCCCGTGGCCGTCGCGATGACGGTCTCGGCGACCGATGCGAGCCGGGCATGTCTCGTGCTCACGGGCGACTCGCGGTCGCCGGCGCCGCCGTCGGTCGCGGCCCGATCCGAAGAGCTGGGGTGGATTCGCATCGGTCTCGAGTTCATGCCGCCAACGGACCGGCGGCTCATTCATGCGCGAACGTTCGAAGAACTCGACTTCACGACTGCGGGTGCAGCCCTGGGCATGTCGCCCGACGCCGCGCGCATGCGGTTTCATCGCGGCCTTCTCCGGCTCACGCGGGTCGTGAAGCGGCTGCGTGGTGGCGAGCTCGAGCTATTGCTGGCCGAGCGCGAGGCGGCGGACGCGACCGAGGATTAGTCCGGGTTCGGACGCTCCAGGCCCCTCGCCAGTGGACGCCCAGACGATCATCGCAACTGCAACCGCTCGAGCATCGCATGTGCGGGCGAGTCGGTTGCGACGAACGTCGTGAGTTCGGCGGCACGCCGCTCGAGTCGCGCCCGGGTGACGCCATCGGGTCGAGCCTTGGCCGGCCAGGCGACGAGCTGTGCAGCCAGGGCGCGGCGCAGTTCGGCTTGGCGTTCGTTCGCCGTCGTCGTGGCGCGGAGGCGGTCGAGCAGGCAGCACACCGCCTCCGCAAACACGGCGCCGCCGGCGCGCTCGTGCTGGGTGAGCTCGGCGAGGTGATCGCTGATGCGCGCGAGTTCTGCGTCCACGGTCGGGTCGCCGTTCGCGGCCCGCTGTGCGAGCAGTGCCCGTTCGACGGCCAAACGCGCGAGCGCAGTGTCCGGCGATCGCATGAGGCGCTGTTGCAACGGTTCTGGCAGCCGTTGCCAGGACGCGTCCGCCGCGGTCCAGGCGCCCGTACCATCCTGGCCCTGGCCGTCGTTCAACTCGGCGATCTGCGCACAGCGGGTGCTCCAGCGCACGAGATCGCTGGCTCGCCGAGCGTTGCCGGGCGCCGCCTCGAAGCACACGTGGGCCTGCGCCACGGCCTCTTCGAGTAGGGGTTGCGCGGCCGCGAAGTCGCCGTGGTCGGACCGGAACGCGCCCTCGTTGAACAGCAACAGCCCGCGCATTCCCATGGTGCGTTGATCGTTGGGGCGCAGTTGCAGGACGGTCTCGGCGTAGCCGCGCGCTCGCGCGAAGGCTGCCGCCGCTTCGGAATCGCCGTCGATGGCATGCCCGATCGCGAGGTTCATCGCCATGCGGGCCGCGAACTCGAAATGGCGAGCGAAGGCGGGTTGCTGCTCGATCACCCGGTCGATCTCCGCGAGCGCAGCCCGGAAGTGCGGCCGAGCTGCCGCTCGATCGGCCCGCAGGCGGTTGCCGAGGTTGAAGTGTGATTGCGCGAGGGTTGCGCGGTAGCGGACGTTCTCGGGCGATTCTTCGAGCAGTCGCGACAGGACCGCGATCGCGCGCCGCAGCGATGCACGCGCTGCTTCCGGTTCCCCGTCGGCTGCGAGCTGCGCGGCGCGATTGTTCAGAGCGACGGCGAGGGATCCGCGATAGCTCGCCATGCTCGGAAACGACGCGGCCAGGCTCTCGAGCACGTCTACCGCTTCGGCGAGCAACGTGCGCCGTTCCGCGTCGCGCCCGAGGCGGCGCAGGAGTGTCGCATGCGAGATCAGACAATCCGACAGCCGATAGCGCGCGTGGCGCGAGCCGTGGCCGGCACCGAGTAGAGCGCGGACGGCGGTGGTCGCAGCAATGAGGTCGGCTTCGGCCTCGGCTAGCCGGTCCGACTCGCGGTACAACTCCGAGCGTTGTCGCAGAGCTCCGGCGAGCACCGTGATCGCTGACGCGTTCGACTCCAGAGGCATGCCCTCACCGAGCTCGATGGCGCGGGTCACGGCCGCGATCGCGCGGTCGCGATCACTCTGGCGTTCGTGCATGTCGCCGATCTGGGTCAGCGCTCGGATGGCGCGCAGGCGATCCGTGAGCGGTGCCGCGCCGCTCGTGAGCTCGGCGATCGCGGCCTGGTAGGCCGTGATGGCTGGCTCGACTCGCCCGGCGCGTTCTTCGCGTTCACCTTCGACGAACCACCAGTACCCGCGCACGGATCGGGCTGCGGTCGAGTCACCGAGATCGCGGACGAACGGCCACGATTCGCGCTGCATGGCGGCGCTCGTCTCGGGGCGCCCGAGGGCGAGTTCGAGCTTTGCGCCGAGGATGAGGGCCTCGGCATTGTCGAAGGCCAACGCTGGGTCGTCACCTGCGGTCGCGCGCACGTCGCGCAGCAACGCGAGCGCCCGTTCTTGCATGTCGCGCCGCAGGGGTCCGAGGCCGGGCACGTCGCTGAGTTCTTCGTGCTGGACGCGCACGAGCTCGGCCACGGCCTGGCGCGCGCCGGCGAGATTGCGTTGCGCGTCGGCGGTGGCGTTGATGGCTTTGCCGAGCGACGCGAGCGCGAGACCGAGTGCGACGACGAGGCTCACGAGCAGGGTGGCGGCAAGGCGGTTGCGCCCGGCCCAGAGTCCCATGCGGTGCGTGAGGCTCGGTGGCCGGGTGACGATCGGCTCGCGGCGCCGCACCCTGCGAAGCTCCATCGCGAAGTCGAGGGCCGTGACGTAGCGCTGCTCGGGCTCGCGCGCCATCGCCGTACGGAACACGAGGTGCAGATCGCGTGAGATGCCGGGCGCGAACCGCCGCAGGTCGGGGCGCGGTTGCTGCAGGATGTTGGCGAAGAGTTCGGCTCGGGTACTGCCCTCGAACGGCCGACGCAACGCGATCGCCTCGAACAGCGTTGCGGCGAGCGAGTAGACGTCTGCCGCGGGGCCGACGGGCCCCCGGCCTTCGACCTGCTCGGGCGCCATGTAGGCCGGAGTGCCGAGGAGCTCACCCGTGGCCGTCAACGCGTGGGTCTCGCTGGACTCGAGCACGAGCCCGAAGTCGAGGAGCACGGGCTGCCCCTGTGGTGTGATCATCACGTTGCCCGGCTTCACATCGCGATGGACGAAGCCGGCCTGGTGCGCGGTGTGCAGCGCCCTCGCCAGGCGTTCGCCGAGCATCAGGACCGCGGCGTAGCGGTGCCCGGTCGAGCTCGAACCCGTGGTCGTGGACTCGTCGTCGTTGGAGCGGAGCGCCGCGAACGGCAGATCGAGGGCGCCGAGCCGATTCGCATCGGCGACGTGCTCGGCAAGCGTGCGGCCTTCGACGTATCGCATCGACAGCCACGGCACCCCGTCGACGTCGCCGACATCGAAGACCGGGCAGATGCCGGGGTCGTCGAGCCGGAACGCCACCGCCGCTTCGCGGTGCAGTCGTTCGCGTGCGGAGTCCGACAGGAGCCGATGGCCGCGCACGACTTTGAGTGCCACGAGTCGGTCGCGACCGGCTCGTTCCTGGCGGGCGAGGTAGACGACGCCCATGCCGCCGCGTCCGAGCTCACGAACGAGTTCGAACTCGCCGAAACGACCGTCGATCGGGCGCCGCTCGGGTGGCACGGCGTGGAGCAGCTCACGGTACTGCTCGAACCGCGACCGCAGCTCGTCGGCGAGTGCAGGGTGTGCCGCAGCCAGTTCTGCGAGCGCCCGATCCTGATCGCCGGCGGGGCAGTCGAGGACCGGGCCGAGCAGCTCTTCGATCTGCTCGGGTGATCCGTCGGGCGCACTCGGTTCGTCGGCCATCCGAGTGCGGATTCTAGTCGGGCCCGTCGGAAGCGCGCAGTCGCTCGGCGCGGTACGCACTCGCCTTTCTCAGCTTGTGGATCGTTCGTTCGTCGAACGGCAGTTCGTCGAGCTGTCCGTGCCATCGCGGCATCGCCCGCAGCAGGTCGTCGAGCACGCGCATGGTCGCTTTGGGCGGGACTCCGCTGCGTTCGCCGAGCGCCACGAAGTCGGCGCGGCCGAGGTCCTCACGGTCCTTGCCGCCGATCGTCAGCGCCATCGTCTGGTCCCCATAGGGCTGCGAGCTCGGCAGGTCGTACGCCGGGCTGACGCGCCATTCGCCATCGGACTGCAGGACCGAAACGTTCTTGCCGTGGAGGTCGCCGTTCCCGGTGAGATAGGCGAACGCGAATTGCCGCAGCAGATCGCGAGCTGCGACCGCGGGCGCGGCGGTGAGTCGGGTGAGGCCATCGATGACGTCCTCGGTCGTGACGCGATACTTGTCGGCCGGGTAGCGACCGAGTGCTTGCAGCGCGTCTTCTTGCGCGAGCGGGTCGAGGCCGTTCTCGCCCGGCAGCCGGTCGAAGCGGCGGACGAGTAATCCTGGCTGACCGGCACGATCGCGGATGACCTCGGCGGGCGCGACCGTGAGCCCCGATGCCCGGGCGGCACGCAGGAAGAACGCCTCGTTCTCCACGAGGTGCGGCACGTTCGGTGGGTCGAGTTTGAGGATCCACGCGGCGCCGTGATGCCGGACCGGCAGCGAGATCATCTGACCAGACACCTTGTCCTGCGCGCCGGCGATGGCGACGCGATCCTGCCGGCTGGCCGCGAGCAGATCGCCGTAGAGCTCGGCGAACGTCACCTCTTCGAGATCGGGGGCCGTCGTCGGTGACTCGGGCGTGGCGTGAGGACCGTCGGCGCGAATACGCACGTCGCCGATCGCGTCGTCACCGACCGCGAGCAGCAGGGTCAGTTCGTCGTCGGCGGAAGTTTTCACGGCGCGACGGATCGCGGCGAGTCGGCGCCCTTCGGGCAAGAGTCCGCTGAAGAACGGTGGCAGCCCGCCGCCCGGAGTGAGTGTCGGTTCGGGCGTGAGTGGCAGGGTGCTCGCAACCGCCGGGCCCGCGTAGTCGGGGCGGTATGCGAACACGACACCGCGCGGGTCGCGTTGCAGCGTTGCGGCCGGCTGACCCGCCTTGTCGACGACGGCGAGGTCGACCTGTCGCAGATCGATGCCGCTCACGGGCGAACTCCATGCGGGTTCGCGGCTGGTCCGGCGCCGCGGGCCACCGAGAGCTCGAGCCCGAGGGCGTCGAGAACGGCAAGCAGCTTGTCGAGCCGGACCGTGCCCTTGCCGTTCTCGAGCGTGTGCACGAAGCGGGTCGAGCACGCGGCGAGCTCCGCGAGTTCGACCTGGCGGAGTCCGAGCGCTTCGCGGCGATCGCGGACGGTGCGAGCCAGGCGTTCGTGGAATGCATGATCGTGCATCGAGCGGCACTATCGGGCCGCTCCTAGCCATTCTCAACCCGATTTATGCATGATCGTGCAGGCACAGCGCCCGTCGGTCGGATTCTGGTGCCGAACGGGGCCTGATCTGCACGATCGTGCATGCCGCTATCGATCGGAACGCAGCCCCTCGCCTGCCGGCCCGGCTCTCAGACCCCGCGCGTCGGCGTCACGAGCTGACCGCAGAACAGCAGCAGCCCGGTGCGGCGATCGCGGATGCCGAATGCGAACGGGCGGTCGGCGCGCAGCGTCTTCGGCTCCTGCGGTCGGGCCGCGGCGCCAGCGCGCAGGATCGAGACCGTCGCGGCCGCCGCTTCGACGCCGTGCTCGTCGACCCGCACCATTGCGCCGTGCAGCATGTCGTCGATGAAGAGCGGGTCGCTCTCGTCGATGCCGCCGAAGTCGGCGCGGCCGGGGTCGAACGCGGCGTGGAGGCCGAGCTTGCGGAGCGGTCGTTCGAGCCGCGTGCGCGATTCGATCTTGAACGGCGGCAACGCGACGAACACGGGCACGGCTTCGCGGCCCTGCCACAGTTTGGCGTCACCTTGCACGAGCGCCTTCGTCGCGACCGCGAGGTCGTGGCCGGGTTTCGGCAGCACGATCTCGAACGCCATGGCACGATCGTCGAGGGGGATCTGCACGGCCTGCAGCGAGTCGGTCTCGCGATACCAGAACGTGCTCTGCTTCTGGATGAACGACGCCTGCACCGTGCGCTCGGGCGTGACGTGGAAGTCGTAGCGGCGCTTGGGGCGGTGGAAGTCGTCGAGCCAGCGACCGCGATACCAGAGCGCGTTGCTGATGATGGCGCGCGTCTGGCGGCTCATCGCGCCACTCGGAACGAGCTCCTCGATGTGACGGTTGGTGACTTCTTCGATGTGGCGGTTGATGCGTCGGCGAACGGCCTCGGGATCCTGCGCGAAGTCGACGGCGTGGATGCCGGCGCGGAACGGGCCTTCGAGCAGCCGCACGTAGTCCCGCACGAACGGGTGCTCGCTCTGCCCCCAGAAGTCGTTCGCGATGCGGATCTGCGGCACCGTCTCGTCGCCCGCGCTGCCCGTCGACAGCGTCTGTTCGAGCAACTTCGCAACGGCGGTATGGAGCGCGTCCCCGCGCAGCTCCGCGGGGAGGTGCAACACGTCGGCGATCTGCTCCGCCGTCTCGCCGCGCGCCCCCGGCTGCAGCATGAGCAGCGCGAGCCCGATGCTCGCGGGCGACCACGACACGTTCTCGCCGTCTGGCATCAGTTCGCCGTGCAACGCGGTCGCGAAGTGATCGAGTGCTTGGACGAGCTGCTGCTCGTCGGCGGAGAGGCGGCGTTGCTGCGCGGCGAGCGGGCTGGCGAGCTCGAGCACGGCGCCGCAGAAGAGGGTCAGACCCAGGAAGAATTGGACAGGGTGCTTCATGGCTCCCTGCCTCGACGCGAACCCCGCGCCCCGGTTCCCGCCGAAACCCGTACGGAACCAGGTTCATGCTGCCGGCCGCCGGCACGCCAACCGCAAGGGAGGGTCAACCGCGGCCGGCAGCGTGAACCTGGTTCCGTACGGGTCCGATCTACAGCATCGAGCGCAGCGCGGGTTCGAGTTCGGGGTCGTCGAACTCGAAGCCGGCGTCGCGGAGACGGTGGGGTTCGGCGCGCTGGCTCGCGAGCAGGGCGGCGTCCGCCATCTCGCCGAAGAGCAGGCGGAGGCCGAACGCCGGCACCGGGAGGATCGTCGGGCGACGGAGCACGCGGCCGAGAGTCTTGGTGAACTGGAGGTTCGTGACCGGGTTCGGCGCGACGCCGAGGACCGGGCCCGCCACTCGATCGCGGTCGATGGCGAACGCGATGGCGCGGACCAGGTCGTTCCGCGTGATCCAGCTCATCCATTGACTGCCCGAGCCGAGGCGGCCGCCGACGCCGAGTTTGAACGGCAGGAGCATCTTGCCGAGCGCGCCGCCGCTCGGATCCATCACGAGGCCGATGCGCAGGTTGACGACCCGGATGCCGGCGGCGGCCGCGCCCTCGGTGCCCGCTTCCCACTCGCGAGCGACATCGGCGAGGAAGCCTTGGCCGAGCGTGCTGTCCTCGTGCAGCACCTCGTCGCCGCGGTCGCCGTAGATCCCGATCGCGGACGCGCTCACGAGCACGCGGGGTCGCGGCTCGAGCGCGGCCAGCGTCCGGCAGAGCGCGGTCGTGACCGGACCCCGGCTGTCGCGGATGCGCTGCTTGCGGGCGTCGGACCAGCGCCCCGCGGCAACGTTCTCGCCGGCGAGGTGCACGACGGCGTCGATCTCACCGAGCGCGTCGCGATCGAGCTCGCCGGTCTCGGTGTCCCAGCGCGCGCTGCCCGCGGGGACCGTGCGGTCCGCGCGCTCGCGCACGAGCGGGACGGGCTCGTCGCCGCGCTCGCGCAGCTGCTCGACGAGACGCGAACCCACGAATCCCGAAGCTCCGGTGATTGCGATGCGCATTTGTGCGATGAGTAGGGCATGAGCTTCGCCGTAGCCAGACCGCTCCTTTGGACAATTGCCCTTCTGCTCCTCGCCGCCTGCAACGCGTTCAGCGGCCCGCGCTTCGTCGTGGTCGATGTCTGCGTCTACGGCGCGACGTCCGCGGGCATCATCGCAGCGATCGAGGCGAAGTCGCAGGGCCGCACCGTCGTCCTGCTCGACTGCGACGACTGGATCGGCGGTCTCACGACGTCGGGTCTCGGCGCGACCGACGTGGGCAACAAGGCGGCGATCGGCGGCATGTCGCGCGAGTTCTATCGCCGTTTGCGGCGGCACTACGACCGCCACGAAGCGTGGACCCGGCAGCGCCGCGCCGACTTCAAGGGTCGTGGTCATCGGCCTGGTGAGGACGCCGCGTGGACGTTCGAGCCGAGCGTGGCGAGCGCGACGTTCGCCGCGATGCTCGAGGAGGCAGGGATCGAGCCGATGCCGTTCAAGCTGCAGCGGCGTCGCGGCGTGCTCAAGGACGGCGCGCGCATCATCGCGATCACCAGCGCCGCCGGCACGACGATCGAGGCGCGCGTGTTCCTCGACTGCACCTACGAAGGCGACCTGCTCGATACCGCGGGTTGCGAGTTCACGGTCGGGCGCGAGGCGAACGCGAAGTACGGCGAGACGCTCAACGGCGTGCAGGTCAAGAACGCGACCAAGCACCAGTTCGTCGCGCCCGTCGATCCGTACGTCGTCGCGGGCGATCCGAGCAGCGGCTTGCTGCCGGGCATCGATCCGGACGGCCCGGGCGAAGAAGGTGCGGCGGATGCGCGCGTGCAGGCCTACTGCTTTCGACTCTGCGCGACCGACGATCCCGACAACCAGGTGCCGTGGCGCAGGCCCGCGGGCTACGACGAACGCGAGTACGAGCTGCTGCTGCGGCACTTCGAGGCGGGCGCGAAGGTCGCGCCGTGGCATCCCGTGCGGATGCCCAACCGCAAGACGGACAGCAACAACAACCGCGCGGTGTCGACCGACTACATCGGCAAGAACTGGAACTACCCGCTCGCGAGCTACGAGGAGCGGGCGGCGATCGTGGCCGAGCATCGGCGCTATCAAGAGGGGCTGATGTGGACGCTCGCGAACCATGAGCGCGTGCCGGCGGCGATTCGCGAGCACTTCCAGAGCTACGGGCTCAGCAAGGACGAGTTCGTCGACCACGATCATTGGCCGCCGCTGCTCTACATCCGCGAGGGTCGCCGCCTCGTCGGCGAGGTCGTCGTGACCGAGGCGCACTGCATGTCGAAGATCGTCGAGGACGATCCGATCGGCCTCGGCGCCTACACGATGGACAGTCACAACGTGCAGCGCTACGTCGACGACCAGGGCCACGTGCGGAACGAAGGCGACGTGCAGGTGCCCGTGCCCGCGCCGTATCGCATCCCGTTCCGCGCGATCCAGCCGCAACGGCGCCACGCCGACAACCTGCTCGTGCCGGTTGCCGTGAGCGCGTCCCACATCGCGTTCGGCTCGATCCGGATGGAGCCCGTCTTCATGGTGCTCGGGCAATCTGCCGCGATCGCCGCCGGCCTCGCGATCGACCTCGACCGCGCCGTGCAGGACGTGCCCTGCGCGGAGCTCGAGCGCCAGCTCGTGCAGAAGGGCCAGATCCTGCGCACGCAGTAGGGTCGGATCCGGCCTCTGCCTGACGTCGGCGGATTCTCGAGAACGGGCCTGACGGCCGGCGGACTCCGGGGTTCCCCGATACGCTGACCTCTCGCACGCGCATGATCCGTCCCGCCGTCTGCACCGTCCTCCTGTTCTGTGGTTCCGGCTCGTTCGGGGGGGCCGGGTTGCGCGGGCAATCCGCCACGCTGCAGTCGGACATCGACCACGCGCTCGACAGCGCGCGACCGGCGCTGCTGAAGCACCTCGACCACGCCAACGGCCCGCACGTTCGGGCCGGCTCGCTCGCGCTCGTGCTGCTCGCGGCGACGCATGACGGGATCGACACGCGCGAGCCGATCTACGAGAAGGCCGTCGACCGCCTCATCAGCGCGCGCTGCGTGCAGACCTACGACATCGCGCTGCGACTCATGGTGCTCCAGCTGCTGCCGAACGTGAAGGAGCGTCGCGAGATCGCCACGGACGACGTGAAGCGGCTGCTCCGGCATCGCGACGACGGGTGCTTCGGCTACAGCCGCAACACGGGTCAGTGGGACCTGAGCAACACGCAGTACGCGGCGCTCGGGCTGCGCGCCGCGCGCGCGATGCAGGTCGAGATCAAGCGCAAGGTCTGGAGCGACCTCGTGCGCAACATGCTCCGGCAGCAGCACGAGGACGGCAGCTTCGGCTACCAGAAGCAGAACAGCGGGTTTCCCGGCTACGCGTCGATGACCGCGGCCGGCATCGCGGTGCTCGCGGTGTGCCGCCAGGCGCTCGGTGACCGCAACAAGTATCGCTCGTCGATCGATGCGGCGCTCGAACGCAGCTGGGCCTACTTCGACGTCAACTCGGCGGCGATCGGCGATCCGGAGACGCACTGGTGCTACTACTTCCACTACGGCCTCGAGCGCGCCGCGATCCTCTGTGACGTCGAGGAGGTCGGCGGCAAGTCGTGGTACGAGACGGGCGCGCGCATGCTCGTCGACGAGCAGCTCACGGGCGGCGGCTGGCGCGGTGACGAACACGGCGAACAGGATCGCAACCTGCCGAAGGGGCTCGGTTCGGCGGTGGCGACGTCGTTCGCCGTGCTGTTCCTGCGGCGCAAGTTCCAGAAGGAACCAGGGCCCATCACCCCGAGCATCGTCACGCTGCCGACGATCGGGCCGATGAGCAAGCCGAAGCACGTGCAGGCGTGCGCCGACGAGCTGAAGAAGCGCGGCAAGGCGGCGTTGCCCGAGGTGCTGAAAGCGCTGCGGAGCAAGATCGAGAACCAGCGGCGCGCGGCTGCGATGGCGCTGACGGCGATCGCGGGGCAGGACTTCGGCTACGACCCCGCGCTCGAGCCGGCCGACAGTTCACGCGTGATCCGCAAGGCCGAGCTCTGGTATCTCAAGAACCGCTGATTCGGCGTCCGCGATCGGGGGCGGCACGGGGAACGCTCGGCCACCTGTCGTATCATGCGCGGCCCGCCTCGCCATGAGCTCCGACCGATCCGCCCCGTCCCCGTTCGATCGCACCGCCGCCCGTCGCCGTCATCTCGACGAGGGCAACCTGCTGCGTTCTCTGACGCTGGTGATCAACGGCGTCGAAGGTGGCATCAACCTCGGGCAGGGCGTCTGCGACCTCGATACGCCGGCTCCGCTCGTGCGCGGCGCGATCGAGTCGATCGACGGCGGTGACCGCCAGCTCTACACGCCGTACGCCGGGTTGCCCGAACTGCGCGAGGCGATCGCGAAGAAGCTGCGCGAGCACAACGGGCTGCGCGACTACCGCGCGGAGAACGTCGCGGTGTGCACCGGCAGCTCGGGCGCGTTCTTCGCGGCCGGCATGACGCTCATCGAGCCGGGCGACGAGGTCGTCGTGTTCGAGCCGTTCTACAGCTACCACTGGACGACGATCCCGTTGTTCGGCGCGACGCCGGTCGCCGTGCCGCTCCACCGTGGCACGCTCGCGTTCGATGCGGACGCGCTGCGCAGCAGGATCACGGCTCGGACGCGCGCGATCGTCGTGAACACACCGGGCAATCCGTCGGGCAAGGTCTGGACCCGCGCCGAGCTCGAAGAGCTCGCGGGCATCGTCAAAGGCACCGACATCATGGTGCTGACCGACGAGGTCTACGAATACATGTGCTTCGACGGCCGCGAGCACGTCTCGCCGGCGACGATCGTGGGCCTCGCCGATCGCACACTGACGATGAACTCGTTCAGCAAGACCTACTCCGTGACGGGGTGGCGCATCGGCTTCCTCGCCGGCCCGGCCGAGATCGTCGAGAAGTGCGGCATCGTCTTCGATCAGGTCGAGGTGTGCGCCGCGCGGCCGATGCAGCGCGGCGTGCAGCGCGCGCTCGAAGAGCTGCCCGACTCGTTCTACGCCGAGCTGCAGTCGGGCTACGAGCAGAAGCGCGACGCCTTCTGCGACGCGCTCGAGGCCGCGGGGTTCGGGTTCTCGCGACCCGAGGGGGCCTACTACGTGCTCGCGGACTATCGGCCGATCTTCGGCGACGACCTCGACTCGCATGCGGCGGTTCTCCGGATGATCGACCGGGTCGGTATCAATGCCGTACCGGGCCACCTGTTCTTCGCGGATCCCGACGGGGTTCGGACTATTCGGTTCCAATTCGCCGTGGATTGGCCCGTGCTCGACGAAGCCATGCAGCGCCTGCGCAGCCTCGCCCGATGATGACGCCTTCGATTCGTACGTTCGTCCCGTTCCTGGTCGCCGGGGCGCTTGCCGCCCAGCAGCGCGAACCCGATGCGGGTCTCGTCGCGCTGCACCAGGCCTGCCTCGATGCGTCGACCGACGCGGTCGTGCTCAACATCGCCGCGCACCCGGACGACGAGGCGTCGCGCACGCGCTACATGCTGCGGCGCAAGCACGGCGCGTCCGTGGTCACGGCGTACGCGACCTACGGCGACGGCGGGCAGAACGCGATCGGGCGTGAGATCGGACCGGAGCTCGCCTACATCCGCGTGCGTGAAACGCTGGCCGCGGCTGCGATGTCCGACGTCGGAGTGATGTGGCTCGGCTTCGAGGACTTCGGCTTCAGCAAGACGCTCGAGGAGACGCTCGACGTGTGGGGGCGGGATCGGCTGCGGGATGCGATGCGGCAGGTGATCGACACGGTCGAGCCCGACATCATCGTAACCAACCACCACATCGCGCGCGGCCACGGGCACCACCGCGCGTGCGCGTGGGCGATCGTCGAGATCCTGAAGGAACGCGAGAAGAGCGGTGACCGCGTGCCGCCGATGTTCGGCCGGTGCGGGCCGGAGGACGCGTGGGTCACGACCGACCCGGGCGAGCTCGACCCGATGCGCGGTCAGACCTACGCGCGGCTCGCGCACGACGCGTGGGTGTTGCACGAGAGCCAGGGGCCTTGGGGGCCGCACGACCCGCTGCGCGTGGGCAAGGAGTGGTGGGAGCTCGTGTATCCCGAGGGCCGGGAACGGTCGAAGGTCGATGGTTGGGCGCGTTGGCTGCCGCAGCCGAAGGGCTCGGTGTTGCCCCGATTCGCGGCCGCGCTGCCCGTCGCCCGGCTGCGCGAGATGCTCGGCGAAGTCTTGCACGAGGCCGGCCCGACGGCCGACGTCGGGCGGGCCGCGAGCCGCGCGTTGCTCGCCCTCGCCAACGTCCGGGTGGAGGTCTGGCTGCAGCGTGATTCGGTGCCCGTCGGTGGGGAGGGTCGCGCTTACGTGATCGTTCACGGTCACCAGCACACCGCCGACATCGAGGTCGCGTGTCAGGGGCGGGCCGGCACGCCCGTCAACGCTCCCGTGCAGACCCGGGTGTTCGAGTTGCCGCCCACGCCGGCCGACCCGAAGGCCAAGCCGCAGCCGATGCCGGGCAAGTTCTCGGTCACGTTCTCGCCCGCGACGGCGGAGGACGGCAGCGCGCCCGCGGGGCCGGAGCCGAGCTTCGTCGACATCGAGGTCGCGTTCACGTTGCGGAGCGCGGGTGTCGAGTACCCGATTCGAGCGCTCGAGCGGCTGGCCTATACGACGGTCGAGCCCGTCGTCGTGAAGCCCGATCGGGCCGTGCTCATGATCCCGACGGGCAAGACCGCGGAGCGCACGTTCAGCGCGAGCATCAAGAGTCACCGGCAGAGCGAGCCCGACACGCCGATCCGCCTCGCCATGGGGCCCGGCATCCGGGCGACGTCGGCGCCTGGACGGCTGCAGCTCGGCAAGGAGAACGACGAGGCCCGCGTGCTCGTAACCGCGACGATCGAGCCCGATGAGCTCACGCCGGACGCCGGCATCCTCATCGGCCATGGTGACTACAGCGCGCGCGTTCGCGTTCTGCCCGTGGACGTACAGGTGCCCGACGGCATGCGGGTCGGTCTCATCCGTGGCCCCGACGACACGACGGAGCGGGCGCTCGCCGACCTCGGCGTCGCGTTCGACGTGCTCGAACGCGACACGCTGTCGACCGTCGACTTGAACCGGTACTCGGCGCTGCTCGTCGACATCCGCGCCAACTACCACCGCCCGGACCTCGCGGAGATGCGCAGCCGCATTCTCGAGTTCTGCCGCAGCGGCGGTCGCGTGCTCGTGATGTATCACAAGCCGCGCGAGTGGAACTCGAGCGAACCCGACAAGTCGCTCGCGCCGTTCCCGTTCACCGTGAGCCGCGAGCGCGTGACCGAGGAGAACGCCGAGGTGAAGTTCCTCGTGCCGGATCACCGGCTCCTGCAGCACCCGCACCGCATCACGAGCGCCGACTTCGAGAACTGGGTGCAGGAACGCGGACTCAACTTCCCGTCGCGCTGGGACCCGGCCTGGACGCCGCTCTTCGAGATGAAGGACTCGAGCGAGAAGGAGCCGTCGCGCGGCTCGCTGCTCTACACCGAGTACGGCAAGGGCGACTACATCTACTGCTCCCTCGCGATCTACCGCCAGCTCCGCGTCGGCAATCCCGGCGCCGCCCGCCTCCTGATCAACCTCCTCGCCCACTGAGTGTGGCCGTACCGAACCCGCTTCGAATCCGCCACGCCACTCCGCGGCGAAGCCCGCGCCCGGCAGGCAGTTGGTGAAGGTCGCGGGTGGCGGATTCGAAGCGGGTTCGGTACCGCCAGCGTTCGTTGGCTATTTGGCGGCTTCGAGGGCGCGGATGCGGCGTTCGAGCTCGGCGATGCGGTCGAGCAGGCTCTGGTCCTGGCGGGGTCGGGCGATGTGGTCGAGGTGGCGGGCGAGGTGGATCGCGCCGGCGATCTGGTCGCGGTAGCCGTGCAGCATCACGAGGTCCGGGCCGCCGGCGGAGACCAGCAGGTGGCCCGGGCGCCACGGCGTGCGGCTGTGCAGCTGCGCGAGCATCTGCGCGACCTGGCGGGCGTCGGCGTTGTGCAGCACGACGTGGGAGTGCGCGATCTCGCGGAGCTGCGGCCGGCGCAGGATCGTCTCCGGCGTGCGCCACGGGGCCGGCGCGGCGATCGGGGTCGCGCTGCCCCGGCGCGGTTGGTCAGGGTCGAGTGACGTGATGCCGTAGACGCCGCGGAGCTCGTCGACCGGTGTGATCATCAGGTCGCGGCTCGACAGCAGTGCGTAGAGCAGTTCTTCGCTGCCGAGTGCGTCGAGCGCGAGCGATCGCTGCAGGTGGAACGTGCCCGCGCGTTCGAGCGTGGCGTAGTCGTAGAGGTAGTTGCGGCAGAGGAACGCGGCCGTGGCCTCGACGAGCTCGATGCAGGTGAACTCGCCGACCGGCAGCACGAGGCCGTCCTTGCCGGTGCGGATGTCGCCGTGGCGCGCGTTCGCGCCGGCGAGCGTCTGCTGCGCGCCGGCGATCGCCGAGAGCCCGGCAATCGCGCACGCGGCGGCGGCGTGCAGCCGCACGTTACTTGCCCTTGCCCCGCTTGGAGCGCAGGGCGTCGAGCTCCTTCTCGAGCTGCCGGATGCGCTTCTCGAGTCGGTCGATCACGGCGGAGGTCTCGGCCTGGCGGTCCTTCGACCGTTCCTCGCCCGCGGCGGCGTCGGCGCGCTGCACGAGGCGGATCGCGTTGGCGACCTGGCTCTGGGAACCGGCGATGAGCAGGCTGTCCTCCGAACCCATGTTGCCGATGATGATCTGCGACCGCTGGCCGCCCGAGGCGAAGAACGGCCGCAGCGCGTTGTTCGCGTGGATCGCGTTGATGTGCTGTAGCGGCATGAGCGTCACGACCGGCAGGCGCAGGTGCGGACGCGCGAGGATCTCCTCGGGCGAACGCTGCGGGCCGGACGACATCGCGCCGGCCCCGCGCTGGCCGTGCAGGGCGACGACCTCGTAGAGCGCCTTGCTGTCGTCGAGCGTGCGGACGACGACGTCACGCGTCGCGAGCATCGTCGTGAGCAGATCCTGGCAGCCCTCGCGATCGGTCGTGATGCGGTTCTGCAGCTGGAACTCGTTGCTGCAGTGCTGCAGCTCCTGCGGGTTCACGAGGATGTTCCAGCCGAGGAACGTCGCCGAACGATCGATGAGATCGCTGATCTTGATCGCGCCGGCCTCGATGACGAACTCGTCGCGCTTGCTGGCGAGCTCCGCTGTGAGCGCCGCCACGATCTCTGCCGGCGCCGCGATCGGCGTTGTCGCCGCCCGGTCCGGGCCCGTTTCGTTGAACCCCAGTTTGCTGAGACTCACTTCGCTCGGGCCTTGGGCGAGCGCGCCCGTGGTCAGCGCCGTCGTCACCAGGATCGCCGTCATCGCAGCAGGAAACAGAACGCGGAACGTCGTCGTCAGGATCATCATGGCCTCCGTGTCCCGCCTCAGACGGGCCGGCGGGCGGCTTCTTCCCGGCACTTCCGCGGTCCTCGGGCGCGGGAGCGTCTCAGGCCTGTCCCGGCATCCAGCGCGGCGGCAACAGCCGGCGCTTGCCGTCGTTGCTGCGGGTCACGGCCGGCGCAGCGGGGCCCTCGTCCGCGTCGAAATCCCGATCCCAGAGCTGGCAGGTCACCTGCTTGTGCTTCTGGTCGAGGCCCTCGCAGTAGTTGGTGTAAATGCAGCGTCGGATCTCCGCGCCGCGCCCGAGGCGCATCTTCTGCCACCAATCCGGGTCCGCGAGGCTCTGTCGCGCCGCGGCGATCGCATCGGCTTCGCCGCGCTCGAGGATCGTCTCGGCCTGGTCGAACGTGCAGATGCCGCCGGCGGCGATCACCGGCGTCGCATGTCCGGCGGCGCGGATCGCGCTCCGGATCGTCGCCGCGAGATGCACGTTGCGGCCGAACGGGCCGCGTTCGTCGCTGCGCACGGTCGGCATGCACTCGTGACCACTCGGACCCGTGTAGGGATATGCCGCTTCGCCGACCTTCGGCTGCTTCGCGTCGTCGAACTTGCCGCCCTTGCTGATCGACAGGAAGTCGAAGCCCGCTTCGGCGAACGCGACCCCGTAGTGCACTGCGTCGTCGAGCTCACTGCCGCCGGCGATCGCCTCGTCGCCGAGGTAGCGCGCGCCGACCGCGAAGTCCGGGCCGACGCGTTCGCGGACGGCGC
This sequence comes from Planctomycetota bacterium, assembly GCA_965228735.1. Taxonomy (GTDB): domain Bacteria; phylum Planctomycetota; class UBA1135; order UBA1135; family UBA2386; genus JAGQRA01. The sequence goes on along the minus strand of OZ245838.1, from coordinate 4,203,430 downwards.
GGAACACCTCGAGCGGCAGCCGCAGCCGTGCTTCGCGCGAGCCGCCGTAGCCGTCGTCGCGCGTGTTGGTGCGGGAGAGGAACGACGCCATCGTGTAGGCGTGCGCGTAGTGCAGCTCCACGCCGTCGAAGCCCGCGGCCTCGGCGCGCGCGGCCGCGGCGGCGAAGAGCTCGGGCAGCACGTCCGGCAGGTCGCGCACGTGCGGCAGGTGCGTGTCGCTGACCTCGTCGCGATAGCCCCACGCGTAGTCGCGGAACTCGCGCGGCGTCAGCACCTGCTGCAGTCGGTCGTCGTCGCACTCGGCGAGCCGCGCGCGCACCGTCGCCTCGTCGGTGCTCTGCATCGCTTCGCGGTGCGCGTCGGTGACCGCGAGGAAGCGCGCGAAGAACTTCGCTTTCTCCGGCCGTCGCCGGATCGTCAGGAAGTCGATGATCTGCAGGAAGAGCCGCGTTTCGCCGCCGCTGCGCTCGCGCACGGTGTCGACGAGCCGGCGCAGCCCGTCGATGAAGCGGTCGTGGCCGACCCGCAGGAGCGGCCCGCTCGGCACGTCGCGGACACCCGTTGCCTCGACGACGAGCACGCCAGGCTTGCCCTCGGCGAAGCGCCCGTACCAGTCGATGACGTCGTCGGTCGCGAAGCCCTCATCGGTCGCGCGCCACGGCACCATGGCCGGTACCCAGGTCCGCGAGGTCGCGGTGACGGGGCCGAGGCCGAACGGCGAGAACAGTCGCGACGCGGCGGCGCGTTCCTGGGTCGGCCAATCCGCCGCGGGGAGCTCGTGCCGAATCTTGGCCATGGCCGCGTTCTGGGCGTCGGCTAACCGCGCCGCCGCTTGCTGCCGGCCTTCTTCTTCGGCGCCTCGCGGAAGCCTTTCCGCGCGCGCCGCATCTGACCCATCGTCTGCGGTGGCTGCTCCAGTCCGAGCGCGTACCACTGCATGTCGAACGCGGCCATCGACATGCGCTGCTTGTTCTGCAGCCGCAGCAGGTTCTCCTGCGTCGGCTTGTTGTCGGCGTTCTTCCTGAGGAACGCGGCCAGCACGACCTGGGCCTCGTCGCTGCGGCCGGCCTTCTGCAGCATCCACGCGTAGGTGTTGTGCAGCAGCGGGTGCTTGCGCGCGACCTTGCTCGTGAGCGCGAGCACCTCGAACGCGCGCTGCACGTTCTCGTTGCGGTGGTGGATGCACGCGAGCATCAGCCGCGCGTCGGCCGCGCGCATCGACGAGCCCTCGAGCAGTTCGATAGCGCGATCCTTGTCGCCGTTGTGATAGGCGAGCATGCCCATCTGGCCGAGCAGCTGGCCCCGCAGCATCGGCACCCAGCGCGCCATGGGCAGCAGCGCTTCGAGGCTCTGCATCGCGGGTTCGATCATGCCGGCCTCGAGCTGCTTCTGCATGCGCACCATCGCGGGCTGCATGCGCGAGCTCAGGCTGCGCGCGAGCAGGATCCACGAGCCGGCGAACAGCACGAACGCGATCGGGATCGACCAGCCCCAGTGGTAGAAGTCGAGGCTCCAGCCGCCGAGCGCGAGGATCAGCGCGAATGCGCCGCAGACAAGAACGGAATACACGGGCGAGCACCTTACGGGCCGTCGTGAGGGGTTCCACCGCGATCCGGTTCCGCGCCCCCGGCAAGGCGGCACGCTCGACCGAAGTGCCGGTGGGGCGGGTGGATCGCCGCGGCTGCGTCTGGGCCGGCGGGTCGCTATCATGCGGGGCCCGCGCGACCAGAGGGCCGCGCGCGATGGGCACCAACTGCGAACATGCTCCACACCTCTGCTTCCGTGCTGGCCATCGCCGGCTGCGCCGCCGGTCTCTCGGCCCAGGTCTCGCTCACGCATCTCGGCACCGTCGACGTCGCCGTCACGTCGAACGCGAACAACCCCGAGTTCATCGGCAGCAACCCGAGCGCCGTGGCCTGGGACGGCACGAGCCTCTGGGTCGCCGGCTTCAACAACTCGCCGCAGGTCGCGGACACGGCGATCATCAAGATCGATTCGCCGCTCGGCACGCCGGTCTTCAATACGACCTTCGGTGTGGTGTCGACGCCGATCCAGCGCGGCTACTCGGGTCTCGACCTCGAGGGCGGGGCGCTCGCCGCGGCTTGGGACTCCGGAGCGACGGCGCCCGAGGGCATCACGATGTGGGATCTCGCGGGCAACCTCACGTGGATGAAGGACGGGCGTGGCAGCAGCAGCGTCGCGTTCGACCCCGGCTTCTTCGGTGTCGTCGATCTCGGCACCGCGTGGCTCACGTTCGGTTCCGGGCGACGGCTGCTGCAGGACACCGCGAGCGGCGCCGACCTCTACGATCCGACCAACGGGATGATCGTCATCGTCGGCACCAACACCCTGTGGCGCGACGTCGACTTCGATGCGAGCAACGGTGACATCTATCTGCGCCGGCAGAACGAGCTCATCAAGTGCGAGCGTGCGGGTGGCAACGCGGTCGCCAACAACCAGATCCTCGTCGCGCCGCCGCTCGCGCCGTTCGTGAACCAGCAGAACCTCGAATTGGTCGCGCAGGGCAGCGAGCAGGTCATCTTCTTCAACGACCGGAACACGGCGGCGACCGGCCAACCGTTCGAAGTCGTCATGCAGTGCGCGCGCACGGACGGCACGATGCTCGACATCGATTACAACGGGTTCACGGCGCCGCCCGCGTCCGGCGCCTACGACTTCAGCTACCACGCACCGAGCGGCACGCTGGCCATCAGTGACTTCGGCAACCGGGCGGTCTACCTGTTCTCCGTGAGCCTGTTCCCCGCCTACGGCGCGACCTGCCCTGGCCAGGGCGGCATCGCGCCCGAACTCGAGGCCACGGGCAACACGCAGGCGGGCGGCACGATCACCTACACGGCGAGCAACGTCGCGCCGTCGTCGGTCGGCGCGTTCGTCTTCGGCTTCGCCGAGGCCAGCACGCCGTTGACGTTGCCGCCGGCGTGCCTGCAGCAGGTCACCCCGATCGTGTTCAGCGCGGGCCTCTACTTCACGGGCGCTGGCGGGGCTGGCAGCGGCAGCGGCTCGTTCGCGCTGACCGTCAGCCCCGGCCTGACCGGCGTTCAGCTGACGACGCAGTCGGCGATCCTCGAGGGCGGCACGCTCGCGTCCGTCATCACGACGAACGGCGTGAAGACGGTGCTGCAGTAGCGCCGTCTGCCCGCTTCGCTCACCAGCTGGGGCTCAGTCGACCCACGTGCCCACGAACCGGTGGGCCACGTAGTTGACGAAGCGGTTCGGGGAGAGCAGGTTGAGCTCCCAGCCGTGCAGCGAGCCGTCGTCGTACTGGCGCAGGCGGGCGTAGTCGCGGAGGTCGGCGATGGTCGCGCGGTCGTTGGCGTCGTAGATCGCGTCCACGGCCCACACGGTCGCGCCCGAGTGGATCGAGATCAGCTGCGTGCGCATGCCGAGGTGCGCCGGCTTGTAGGGCCGCCACGAACTGATCGAGCCGACGAGCACGCCGTCGAGCGCGTAGCGATCGCAGAGTCTCACCATCGCATCGGTCGACGGGCGGCCACGCCGGAGCGACGCGTTGAGGACCTGGTTCTCCGCGGCGGAAAGCGGCAGGGGCACGACCTCGAACCGGCGCAGCTTCATGAGCTCGCTGAGGAACGCGTCGCGGATCTGCTCGCAGTCGGCGCTGACTCCGGCCTGCTGCGTGAACGGCAGCACCATGATGCGCCGCACGTTGTCCAGGTCGGCGGGTTCCGCGAGGTAGCTGTCGATCGGCTTCTGTTGCGCGTGATACGGCAGGATGCAGCCGCTGGCCAGAAGGCCGATCAGCGTGAGCGCCGTCGCCCGGATCGTCCGCGGTGCGGCCACCGGGATCACCTGCCCGCCGGCGGCATCGCCGCGGCCTCCACGTTCGCCGGCGCGGTCTGGTCGATCGCGACCTTGAGCGCGTCGATCTTCGCGAGCAACGCGGACTGTTCGGCTTTCGCCTTGTCGATGCGGAGGCTGAGGATCGTGGCCTCCTGCTCGCTCAGTCGTTGGCGCAGCAGTTCGAGCTGGGCCTCGATCTGGACGCGTTCCACGCGTTCCGTGTCGAGCGCTTCCTTCTCGGAGCGGAGCATCGCCTTGACGTTCTGGTTCTCGGCCTCGAGCTTCTCGAAGTCGCGCAGCGTCCGGGAGTGCTCTTCCCGCAGTGCGGTGTATTCGCTGAGAAGCAGGTTCTGCTTCGGCCCCCAGTCCATCTCGGTGTTGATCCCGGCCTCCGCGAGGCTGCCCTCGTAGCCGTCGTTGGGATCGGTCGGCGCGGGCTGGAAGATCTCGGGGATGGTCGTGCAGGAACCCAGGGCCAGCAGCGCCGCCAGCGCGCCGATCCGAATGATGGGGGAGTCAGCCATTCTGAACCTCGTTCTCGTAGATGCACTCGACGATCGCGCTGCTGCCGCAGCCGCAGCGAATCTCGAACCCGGCGATCCGATTGCCGTCGAGCAGCGGCACGACCGTCATGGCGCTCGCTTCGCCGGCCTCGGTCGTGCTGCACTCCACGAGCGCCGGATGATCGAGCAGGCGCACCGCGCTGCTGCGCAGCACGCCCGCGCGCTGATCTGCACGCCGTTCCTCTCGCGGTTCGGTTGCCGCCATCGCTCTCGCCTCGATTCGCCTGGTTCGAAATCAGGCCAGCACGTCGATGTGCCGGACCTGTTGGTCCTTTCGGCCATCGGGGCTGTTGTTCTGAAGGTCCGGTGTCACGGGCCGCTCGCCCGATTCGCCCGCCCGGTGCTCCGGGCCCTTCTCCGGGCCCTGCTCCTGGTCGGCGAGCGCCTGTTCGGCGAGCGCTTGTTCGAACGGGCCGCCCTCGCCGCCCTTGCCCTGACGTCGTCCCCGCTGATCGCGCACCGGGATGTGCCGCACGATCGGCTGCATTGCACCCATCGAGTCCATGGTCAGTCCTCCGTCTTGAGCTTCCGGCGCAGCCGCTCGAGCGCGCGAGTCAGGATCTGACTCACGCGTGACTCGGTCACGCCGAGGATCTCGCCGATCTCCTTCAGATAGAGCTGTTCGTGGTAGTAGAGGATCACGACGTTGCGGTCGTTCTCCGACAGTTCCGAGATCGCGCGCATCAGGCGTTCGCGATCTTCGTGGGCGTCGACGTTGGCGGTCGGATCGTCGTCGTTCGCGGCGATCGCGCCCGCGAGCGAACCCGAGTCCTCTCCGCGACCGACGGGCGTGTCGAGCGACAGCATCCGGCTCGTGTGCAGGGCCTGAAGGTCGTCGTCGATCTCACGCTCGGTGCAGCCGAGGCGCTCGGCGAGTTCTTCGACGGTCGGTTCACGATCGAGCTCGGCGTGCAGCGTGGCGGACGCCCGTTCCATCTTGCGGAGACGATCGCGGCGGTTGCGCGGCACGGGATCGTGCTTCCGCACCTCGTCGAGGATCGCGCCGCGGATCGCCGTGTAGGCGAACGTCTTGAACGACGCGCCGCGCGTCGGGTCGAACGTCGCCGCAGCGTGCATCAGGCCCACGACGCCGACGGAGAAGAAGTCGTCACGGTCGAGCGAGGCCGGCATCGTGACCGGCAGCCGCGCGACCACGTAGCGAACGAGCGGCAGGTACTGCTCCACGAGCCGATCCCGTTCCTCGGCCGAGCGCAGCATCGTGGCGGATCGGCCCCTCATTCGTTGTCCTCCGCCGGATCGTCGCCTGCTTCGAGCGCGGCCTTGCGGGCTGCCTCGTCACGCGCCATCGCGGCGAGCACGACACCGACTGCTGGCCCGAACAGCAGGCGACCGACGACGCAGGCGGCGATCGTCGCGACCACCCCCCGCAGCAATGCGGTCGTGCCATCGGCACCCGTGAGCGTGGCGACGAGGAACGTGACCCCGAACGCGATGCTCGCAAGATACGCGGTTGCGATCCGCACCAGCTCCTGACTGCCGCTCTCCTCCGTCATGATCCTTGCCCTGTGTAGATCGGCAAGGACGCTGTCCGAAGTTGAGATCAAGCAGCGCTCTTCGCGTTGCCGTGGGCGTCACGGCAGCACGGCCGCGAGCGTTCGGTGGGCGACACCCCTTAGACTGCCGACGAACGCGACACCGTGGCTGTGGGGCGCAGACGATGGCTGTCGGACACTGCGCGTCGATGGGCTCGGACGTCGGGGATCTCGGCAAGGACGTCGGCGCAGAGCGAGTGCAGGTCGGCGATCGCTTTTCCCGTGGATGCCCGGTCAGGGTCGAGCGTCAGCGGTCGCTGCTCGGCGACGCTCAGCTCGAGTTCTTCGGCCCGCGTGACCGTGGCGCCCAGTGTCGTCGCGTTGCCGAGAAAGCGCTCGGTCACGGTGGACAGCTTGTGCGCCGTGCGCACTGCCTGGTCGTAGCTGCGGGCGCGGTTCACGACGAGGCGTGCGGGATTCCCGCCGCGCTGGTGGAGCACCTTCATGAACGCGTAGGTGTCGGTCACCGCCGGCGCGTCGGGTGTCGTCACCGCGAGAACGAGGTCGGCGCGCTCGGCGACGGCCATCGTCGTCACTCCGATCCCGGCGCCGGTGTCCGTGACGACGACGTCGAAGTCGCGCGCGGCGACGCTGAGGCGGTCCAGCTGCCGTTGCATCGAGTCGCGTTCGAAGAGCCGGGTCGAGCCCGAAGCGCCGAGCATGACGGTGAGGCCGTTCGGCCCGGGAACGAACGTGCCTCCGTCGCCGTCCCCGGTCGGGTCGGCGCCCGCGAGGCGCAGATGCACGCCGACGTCGCCGCAGCCCGGATCGAGGTCCGCGAGCAGCGTGCGATAGCCGGCGCGCGCCAGCAGCAGCGCCAGGTTGACGGCGATCGTCGTCTTGCCGACGCCGCCCTTGGCGCCGGCGATGCAGACCCAAGGCGTGGTCGCAGCCGCGACTTGCGGGCCGGTCGACGTGGCGCGGAGCGCGCTGAGCTGCCCGTTCATCGACCCGCCTCCGCGTGTTCGATATCGAGCGCCGCGGCCGCGAGCGCGTCCGGCGCGGCTTCGACGATGTCCGCGGGCACCTCCTGCCCGATGCAGAGGTGGCTGAGCGGGAGGCCGCGCTCGACGACGGCGGACAATGCGGCGCCGGGAACGAGCGTCTCGTCCCACTTGGTCAGGGTCACGGCGCGGACGTCGAGTGGCTCGAACGTGTCGAGCACGAGGTCGCAATCGCGGCGGTTCGTTCCCGCGGCGAGGCAGAGCAGCGTGGCACACTCGCCGGCGCGCAGGTGACCGCGCAGGTGCGGGACCGCGCTTTCGTCCCGGGGGCTCTTGCCGGTCGTGTCCACGTAGATGCGATCGAAGCCGCTGTGCTCATGGACCGCGCGCCGCAGGTCGCTCGCCGTGAACGCGACGGTGAACGGCACGTCGAGCAGGTCGGCGAAAGCCCGGAGCTGTTCGACTGCCGCGACGCGATAGGTATCGAGCGTGACGATCGCGACGCGTTCGCCGCGAGCGCGGGCGCGCGCCGCGAGCTTGGCGAGCGTCGTCGTCTTGCCGACCCCGGTCGGCCCGACGACCGCGAGCGTGCGCGGGGCGGCGGCCTCGTCCGTCAGCGGCAGCTCGGGCTCGACGATGTCCGTCGTGCGGATGAGGCCGGCGAGGATGCGCTGCGCGATGCCGCCGAGCGCGGGGTCGCCGGCGCGCGCGAGCTCCACCCTGGTGCCGAGCAACGCCCGTTCGACGGCCGTGAGGATCGGCGCCGAGATGCCGAAGTCCGTGGCCTTCTCCGCGAGCTCGCGGAAGCCGCGGGTCCACTTCGAGAGCGCGACGGCCGGCGTTCGGCCGGCCTGATCGCGCGGCATCGCGGTCGCCGTTCTGCCCGTCGGGTGCGCGCCGGCTGCGGCTGCGGGCGCGGACTCGCGGCGGGCCGCGACGACGAGGTAGCCGCCGCGCGTCGCGCGTGTTTCGACGACGAGCGCGTCGTCGCCGCACTCCTTCTTGACCCGGTCGAGGGCCTCGGGGAGGGACTTGCCTTCGATTCGTTTGAGCAACATCGGGGGATCTCCAGATCAGCCGGCGACGGCGATGCGTTGGGTCGTCTCGACCTTGGATGCGGGCGTCGTCTCCTGATAGCTCAGGACGGCGGCGCCGGGGATGACGCCGTTGATGGCGTCGGCGAGGAACGGGCGCAGGCTCGCGCGCGTGACGAGAACGGGGTCCTTGCCCGTCTGCGCCATCGCGGTCAGGGCTTCGGCCGTGCTGTCGACGAACCGACCGAGGAACCCGGGCGGCAGATTGGTCGCGCCGTCGGTGCCGGCGAGCGCCTCCGCGAGGTTGCGCTCGAGATCCGGGTCGAGGAACGCGGCATGCAGCACCCCGGTCGGATCGAGGTGCGGTTCGACGATCGTGCGGGCCAGCCGGACGCGCACCTGCTCCGTCAGCAGCTTGGGATCCTTGGTGTCGACGCTGGCATCGGCGAGGCCCTCGAGGATCGTCTGCAGGTTGCGGATCGGAACGCCCTCCTTCAGCAGGCTCGAGAGGATGCGCTGCACCTGGCCGAGCGTCATCTGATTGGGGATGAGCTCCTCGACGACGGCCGGCGCGGCCTTCTGCAGGTTGTCGACGAGCGACTTCACGTCGTCCCGCGTGAGCAGTTCGTTGGCGATCTTCTTCAGCAGCTCGGTCAGGTGCGTGACCAGCACCGACGCCGCGTCGATCACGGTGTAGCCGAGCAGCTCGGCGCGGTCCTTGTCGGCCTCGGCGATCCAGCGCGCGGGCAAGCCGAACGCCGGCTCCGTCGTCTCGATGCCCTGGATCGGCTGGGCCGAACCGCTCGGGTCCATCGCGAGGTACTGGCCGGCGCGCAGTTCGCCGCGCGCCACTTCTTCGCCGCCGAGCAGCACGCGGTAGGCGTTGGGATCGAGCTGCACGTTGTCGCGCACGCGGATCGGCGGCAGCAGGAAGCCGAGACCCTGCGCGAACTGGCGGCGCAACGACCGGATGTGATCGAGCAGGCCGCCGTGCTTGCCCGCGTCGACGAGGCTGATGAGGCGGTAGCCGATCTCGATGCCGAGGCGATCGACCGCGAGCAGGTCCTCGAGCGGCTGTTCTTCCTCGCTCTCGGCCTGCTCCTCCTCCTCGGCCTGCTTCTGCTTCTCCGTCTCCTCTTCGCCCTGCCGTCGTTCGACGCTGCCGGCGAAGAAGAAGATCGCCGCCGCGATCGCGAGGAAGAGCAGGATCGGCATGCCCGGCAGCAGCGACATCAGCGCGAGGATGCCGGCGACGAGGCGCAGCGTCCTCGGTTTGCCGAGCAGCTGGTTGCCCATCTCCTGACCGAGGCCTTCTTCGGATGCGCCCTTCGTCACGAGGATGCCGGCCGCGGTCGACACGAGCAGGCCGGGAATCTGGGCAACGAGGCCGTCGCCGATCGTCAGCACCGTGTAGTCGACGAACGCGGTCTCGAACGGCAGCCCGCGATACACCATCGCGATGATGAGGCCGCCAGCGATGTTGATCGCCGTGATGATCAGGCCCGCGACGGCGTCGCCGCGCACGAACTTGCCGGCACCGTCCATCGCGCCGTAGAACTCCATCTCGGTGGCGAGTTCCTTGCGGCGCTTCTTGGCCTCCTCGTTCGTTAGCAGACCGGCGCTGAGGTCGGCGTCGATCGACATCTGCTTGCCCGGCATCGCGTCGAGCGTGAACCGCGCCGTGACCTCGCTGATGCGGTTCTGGCCCTTGGTGATCACGATGAACTGGATGATCACGAGGACGAGGAAGATGATGATGCCGACGACCGGCTGACCGCCGACCACGAAACTGCCGAACGTGCGGATGACGTCGCCCGCGTCGCCCTCGAGCAGGATGAGTCGCGTCGACGAGACGTTGAGCCCGAGGCGGAACAGCGCGGTGAACAGCAGCACGCTCGGGAACGTGCTGAACTCGACGGGCCGGTTGGCATTGAGCACCGCCATCACGATCATCAGGCTCGTCGTGATGTTCATGCAGAGCATCGCATCGAGCAGGATCGGCGGCAGCGGGATGAGCATCACCGCGAGCACACCGAGGAAGAACAGCGCGAGGAGGCTGTTCTTCTGGCGGCCGTTGCTGCTTGCGTCCGTGGTCATGCGTTGGCTTCCTTGCGGTCAGGCAATCGGGCGGCTCAGGCGATCTGTTGCTTGAGGCGGTAGACGTGGCTCAAGATCACGGCCACGGCCTGGTAGAATTTCTCCGGGATCGCCTGGCCGACCTTCACGGCGCGGAACAGCGCGCGGGCCAGCGGCGGGTCTTCCATGAGCGGCACGTCGTTCTCGCGTGCGAGCTCCCGAATCTTGAGGGCTATGTCGTCGACGCCCTTCGCGATCACGGTCGGCGCCTGGTCGATCGCGCGGTCGTAGCGCAGCGCGACCGAGTAGTGCGTGGGGTTGACGATGATCACGTCCGCGGTCGGGACCTCCTCCATCATGCGATGGCGCAGCATGTCCATCCGCGCGCGCTTCTGCCGGGCCTTGATGTGCGGGTCACCCTCGGCGTTCTTGCGCTCGTCCTCGACCTCCTGCTTGGTCATCTTGTTGCGCTCCTCGAAGTTGTAGCGCTGCCAGATGACGTCGATCACGGCGATGCCGATCGCGAAACCGCTGACGAGCAGCAGCAGGAGCAGCGCGAGCTCGAAGATCGTGTCGGCTGATGCGCGGATCGGTTGCTCGTGCAGGCGCAGCAGCGTGTACCAACGGTCGCCCATGACGAGGTACATGATCCCGCCGAGCACGAGGAGCTTGATCGCGGCGAACAGCGTCCGGACGACCGCGCGCGCGTTGAAGATCTTCTTCCAGTTGTTGATCGGGTTGAGCTTCTCGATCTTGAAGCCGATCACCTTGCGCGAGACCTTCACGCCGATCTGGCCATAGCCGATCGCGAGCGTCGCGGCGACGACGGTCAGGAGCAGCGTCGCGAACGGCCAGATCACGGCCTCGGCTGCGTTGAGGATCTCCGTGTAGAGATACGGCAGGTCGTCGAGCTTGCGGCCGACGCCGAGCGAGAAGCCCGTGCGGAGCACGAAGAGGAAGGAGTCGACGAGCCAGCCGCCGGTCGCCCACATCATGAGCGCGGCCGTCAGCATCACGCCGCCTTGCACGAGCTCGCGCGAGAGCGGGGTGTCGCCCTTGTTCCGCGTCTCCGACAGCCGTTGCGGCGTCGGTTTTTCGGTTTTCCCTTCGTCGTCTCCGAACAGCGGCATCGGTCAGCCTCCGTAGATCTCCGCGACGCGGTCGAAGAGCGTGGTGAACGACTGCGCGACGAACGGCATCGCCTCGACGAGGAAGAAACCGATCATCCCGAGCGAGACGAGAATGCGGAGGCCGAACGCGAACTCCATCATGTTGATCGAAGGCACCGCCCGGCCGATCAGCACCGTGCCGCTCGACAGGATCAGCATCACGCCCGTGATCGGCATGGACAGCCGGATCGCGAGTTCGATCGCGCTCGACACGATCTCGTTGAGGCCGGCCCAGATCGGCAGGTAGTCGAACTCCTTGCCGATGGGCATCGTTTCGAACGTGTGCCGCGCAATGAGCAGCGCCTCGTGGTGCAGGTCGAGCTGGAAGACCATGAGCGCGCCGACGACCTGCAGCAGCTGGGCGATGACGGCGCCGCCCTTGCCGGTCTCCGGGTTGATGGTGCTCGCCATCGAGAACCCCATCTCCATGCTGATGATCTCGCCCGCGATCGACAGGATGGCGTTGATCGCCGCGAACGCGAACCCCAGCGACAGCCCGATCACGAGCTCGCGCACGACCGCGACGCCCATCGCGAGCATCGAGGCCGGCGGGTCGACCGTCATCTGACCGGTCCACCACGTCATCGCGCCGAGGCCTAGCGCGAGCACGAGGCGCAGGATCCGCGAGTCGCTGTTGCGACCGAAGATCGGGACCATGGCGAAGAACGCTCCCACCCGCGTGATGTGCAGGAGGAGCGCCACGGTCATCGGAGCCAGCGCCGAGAGGTCCATCGCGGTTGGTTGCCGCCGTCAGCCGGCGTGGCCGTACTCCGAGAGGTTGCTGAACAGCGCCGCGGTGAACGTTCGCAGCGTGCCGACGATCCACGGCAGGAGCAGCAGGATCGTCGTCACGACGGCGAGCATCTTCGGCACGATCGTCAGCGTCTGTTCCTGCAGCGACGTGATCGTCTGGAAGAAGCTGATGAGCAGGCCCGTGCACATGCCGACGAGCAGCGCCGGCGTGACCACGATCAGTGCCGTGATGAGCGTGGTTTTGGCCAGATCGAGCAGTCCTTCGTATCCCATGATTCTCCTCTCCGACTAGGCGACGAAGCTCTCGGCCAGCGACACGACCACGAGGTCCCAGCCGCCGACGAGAATGAACAACAGCAGTTTGAGCGGCGTCGACACCACGACCGGGGGCAGCGTGAACATGCCCATCGAGACGAGGATCGCGCTGATCACCAGGTCGATGACTACGAACGGCAAGAACAGGACGAAGCCCATCTGGAACGCCGTCTTGATCTCCGACAGCACGAACGCCGGCACGGTCACGTGCAGCGGTGTTTCGAGCGCGGTCTTGGGCCGCGGCGTGCGTGACATCTCGAGGATGAGCGCCACGTCGGCCTCGCGGGTCTGCGACAGCATGAACTCGTTCATGCGCGTCGTGGCCCGATCGGCGGCTTCCTGCCACTCGATCTGACTCGTGATGTAGGGCTGGTAGGACTGCTCGTAGATGTCGCTGACGACCGGCTTCATGATGAAGACGGTCATGAACACGGCGAATCCGGTCGTGATCAGCGCAGGTGGCAGATCCTGCATCGACATCGCGCGCTTCAGGAACGACAGCACGACGACGATGCGCGTGAACGACGTCATCGTCATGACGATCGCCGGCGCGAGCGCCAGCATCGTCATCAGCAGCATGATCTCGATCGCGCTGCCGAGCGACTCGCGGCCCTCGCCGGTCTGGAACGACAGGTTGAACCCGGGGCCCTGCGCGCCGCCGCCGGTCGTGGCGTTCGTTGTCAGGGAGTCGGGTGTCGGCGGCCCGATGAAGTCGGTGCCGGGCGACTGCGCGATTGCCGGCGCGGCGAAGAGCAGCGCGCCGCCGACAGCAGCGGCGATCGTGAGCACACGCGTCATCGGCCGGCCTTCTGCAGCAGGGCCCGGAAGTCCTGCAGGTTGGGGGTGACCCCGCCGCCGCCGCGGCGACCGTTGACCGGGCCAGCGCTCGCGCGCGCGGTGGTCGATGGCGCGCGTTCGGGCCGCGGGATCACGAGGTCCTTCGGCGTCGCGCCGTCGTCGCCGGGCGCATTCCCGTAGTCGGCCGGCTCGTCGCCGACCGCGGAGTCGACGATGCGCCCCGCGAGCAACGCCGCGGCGCGCGCGGTCGCGTCGGCTTCGTCCAGGGCCTCGGGGAGCGCGCTGTTCTGCAGCATCGTGAGGCCGCGCTCGCCTTCGCCGATCAGCAGGATGCGATCATCGAACTCGACCGCGTGCAGCGCCTGCCGCTGCCCCAGTCGGAGGCTCTGCCGCAGCGTGATGAGGCGGTTGCGCTGGCTGCCGGTGCCGACGCCGCCGTTCCGCAGCCGCCGCAGCAGGTAGACGGCGAGGCCGCCGAGCAGGAGCACGCCGGCGAGCGCGCTCGTGATCTGATACATGTCCGGCAGCGCCGGCATGAGTTCGCCGGTCGCGAACAGCGGCTCCGATGCCGCGTTCCCCGGGGTAGAGGTCGTTGTCGGCTGCGGGACGGTCGCGCCGTTCGGCGCCGCGTTGCCGTCACCCTGCGCGAGCGTGCCGCCCTGCATCGTCAACGGGCCGAGCACGAGCAGCAGTGCCACGGCGGGGGGGATCATCAGCCACTTGGGAATCGCCTTCATTGGGAGCTCCTGTCTCGTTCTGGGGAGCACCGGACATGCCAGGCGAGAAACCGCTACATGTTGTGGCGGCGACTTGATCGGCAACTACGCGACGTCGCCGAACGCGGCACACTGCTGTCGAAAACCACAGCAGTCGGTGGCCGCGCTCAGTCCGTTCGCCGCAGCCGCGCGACGCCGAGCGCGAGTGCTACGACGCCGAACGCGAGCTGGATGCCGCACGGCAGCAGCATCTCGCTCGCGGAGTAGCCGCGCCAGATCGCGCCTTCGAGGCCGGCGATCGTCCAGCGCGCCGGGCTGATCGCGCCGGCGTCGAGCATCCAGGCCGGCATCGCGATCTGCGGCATCATGCCGCCGCCGAGCATCGCGAACACGAGCAGAACACCCCACGCGATGCCGCTGACCGCCTGCTCCGTCTTCGCGAGCGACGCGAAGAGCATCGTGATGCCGGCGAAGCAGAGCGCGGCCGAGGCGACCGCGAGGGCGAACAGCGGCAGACTCTGCACCGTCACGCCGAACGCGAGCGCGCCGATGCCCGTCATCACGATCGCGACGAGGCTGCAGGCGATCGCGCACGCGATGGTCTTGCCCGCGAGGATGTGCCCGCGGCTGATCGGGGCGGTGAGCAATCGGACCATCGTGCCGTTCGTGCGTTCCCGGACGAGCGCCATCGCGAAGCCGGCCGCCGCGCCGAGGATGCCCCAGAGGATCGACTGCGGGAACGAGATGGAGTAGGCGTTGGGCGGGCCGGTGCGCTCGCGGACGACGTCGACCGTGGACAGCTGCGGCTGCATCGAGGGCGCGCCGTCGCCGGTCAGCCCCGGCGTCGCGAGGAACGTGTCGAATGCCGAGAAGAACGTGGTCAGCGCGATCTTCTGCAGCGCACCGATGTCGTCGGCTTCGGCGATCCGATCGCGCGCGCGTCGCACCTGACCGCGAGCCTTCTCGGGGTCGGTCATCATGTCGCGGAAGCCCGCGAACATGGCTTCGTGCACCAACCCCTCGAGCATGCCGCGCGCGGCCTGCCGCGACGGGTCGATCCCGATCTCGATCTCGGGCATCTCGCCGGCGAACATCCCGAGGTCGGCATCGGGCGCGCTGAGGATGTCGAGGTAGGCGACTTTGCGGCCGCGTCGCACCGCGTCGTGCGCCTGCTGCCGCGGCATGTATTCGATCGCGACCCCGTCGGATTCGTCGAGTCGGTCGGCGAGCGCGCGGCCGCCGCTCGTGATGCCGTCTTCGATGACGGCGACCCGCAGCGGGTTGCTCTTGCTCGGCCCGCTGCCGCCGAAGACCGAACCGAAGAACGCCGCGAAGATCAGCGGCATCCCGAACATCCAGAACAGCGAGACCTTGTCGCGCCAGAGCAGCAACAGGTCCTTCGTCGCGAGGGTCCAGACGGTGCTCATGCGTCGCGCAGGCTGCGGCCCGTGAGTTCGAGGAAGACGGATTCGAGGTCGGGACGGCGGACGTGCAGCGCCCGGTACTCGACCCCGGCTCTCGTGAGTCGGTCGACCGCGGCGCTCGCGTCCGCGGTCTCGAAGCGCAGCGTGCCGTGATCGTCGATCGCGCCGAGTTCGCGCGCCGCGGCCGAGGGCTCGCCGGTGAGCTCGGCCTCGACGACCGCGCTGCCCCCGTGCTCGGCGATCAGATTGCTCACCGTGTCACACGCGAGGACGCGACCGTGGTCGACGATGGCGACGCGGCGGCAGAGGCGCTCCGCCTCGGCCATGTAGTGCGTCGTGTAGACGATCGTCTTGCCCGCCGCGGCGAGCTGCTCGACGGTGTCGAACAGGTGGTTGCGCGACTGCGGGTCGACGCCGACGGTCGGCTCGTCGAGCAGCAGGAGCTCCGGGTCGTGCAGCGCGGCGCACGCGAGGTTGAGTCGTCGTTTCATGCCGCCCGAGAACGTGTCGACGCGATCGCTCGCGCGATCCTGCAGCGCGGCGAACTCGAGGCCCCAGGTCACCCGTTCTCGGAGCCGACTGCCGGTCAGGCCCTGCAGCTGGCCGAAGAAGCGCAGGTTCTCGCGCGCCGTGAGCTCTTCGTAGAGCGCGAGCTCCTGCGGCGCGTAGCCGATCGCACGCCGGGTCCGGGGCTCGGTCGGCGCGCCGTGGCCGACGATCTCGACCGTGCCGGCGTCCGGCGCGGTGACGCCGAGCGCCATGCGGATCGTCGTCGACTTGCCGGCGCCGTTCGGCCCGAGCAGGCCGAACGTCTCGCCTGGCTCGACCGTGAGGTCGAGGCCGTCGACGGCGACGAGGTCGGCGAAGCGCTTCGTGAGCTGGTGGCAGCGCAGCATGGTGTGGCGGGACCGCGGTCGAGGGGTGCTGGCCGCCGCCGGATCACATGCGCGTGATCGAGCGGTAGCCCTGGGGCGTCGCGAAGCTGAACTGCGTCGCGTTCTCGATGCCGAGCTGCTTCATCTCGCGCCCGAGGCCGCCGAGAACGCGCAGCGCGGTGCGCGCTTCGGCCGGCATGTCGCCGGTGCCGACCGCGTCGAGGACCTCGTTCATCTGCTCGAAGATCGGCGCGACCGGCGTGACGCTCACGCCGTTCCAGCCCGCCGGCACAAGGTCGGTGTAGTCCGCGAGCGCGTCCGGCAGGCCGGCGCGCGGGTCGGACCGGGCGTCCAGGATGGACCGCAGCAGCGTGCGCGAGCCCTCGTCGCCCCCGAGCGCGAGCAGCATGACGTCGCTCGTCACCGCGTACTCGATCTCGATCGCGCCGGCGATGCGCAGGCGGTAGACCTTCGTGCCCTGATACTCCTCGCTCTTGCGCGCGGCGTGCAGGCCGCGCGAGCGCAACGTCGTCTCGAGCGCCTTGCCGAACGCGTCGCCGTCGCGCATCGCGAGCGCGAAGCACGTGCCGGCGAGCATGGCCATCGGATCGTCCGGATCCGCGTCGGCCTGGGCGACCGGATCGCCGAGCATCAGGAACTCCTTGCCGATGTTGCCGATGAGATCGGCCTGGAGGCGGACCTTGGTCGCGTCCTCGAACGCGTTCTGGGCTTCCTCGAAGCTGATCGGGACGATGTCCGACATGCCGTTCCAGACGCGGCCGATCGTGCTGTAGAGCGCACCGATATCGAAGGCCTGGACGGAGAACGACTGCGACGACTGCGGCACGTAGCGCAGCAGGTCGAGCTTGGGCCGATCCAGGAGCACCATCCCGAGCAGGCCGAGATCCGAGCCCGTCGTCGTCAGCTGCTGGTCGAACACCGCGTGCTCACCGTCGGCCGAGATCGACATCTCGAGGCCGCCGACGGACTGCAGTCCGAGGTCCGTGAGCAGCTGCACCGCGTCGAACGGCGGCGCGCCCAGATCGTTCTCCATGTTCCATGCCACGAAGTCCATGAGTGCCGACACACCCTGCGCGGCGTCGATCTTGACGTACATCGGGTGGTCGCCGCCGGCGCGGAAGCGGTCGGCTTCGTCGAGCATGATCGGACCCTGCTCGGCGATGTCGGTCGAGATCATCATGACGACGTGGCCGTCGATGAGCTGCGGGATCGAGGCCTGCATGTCGTCCTCCATCCGGCACAGCAGCGTGTGATCGCCGATCGTCTCCTCGCGGAGACGGTCACCGGCGCTCTCCTCGATCGCTTCCCGGATCTGCGCGGCGAGCGGCGCGAGATCGAACGACTCGTGCGGCGCCATCGCGAACGTGACTGCCATGACCGGCGGTCGGTCTTCGACGATGGCGTCGGCGATATCCTCGGCGTCGAACCGGACGGCCACAGTGATGTCGCCCTGGTACTCGTCCCACATGGTCTCGAGCATCGCGGGATCGAGCCCGGCCTCGGCGACGCCGTCGCTCGTTAGCCACTTGCGCAGCCCGTCGAACATCGGGCCGAGCGTTTCGCCAGCGAACAGGCCGGCGACCTTGGTGTCCTTGAACTCGCGCTTCCACTTCGCGGGTGCGGCCATGCGGACGACGACCTGCGAGTCGGCCGGGATGAACCGGCTGCTCTGCGCGGTCGCGGTGGTCGAGAACGAGCCGAGGGCCAACAGCGAGGCGGCGAGCGGCGTGGAGAGGGCGTATCGGGTCAAAGTCATGGGGTTCCCACGGAGGACAGCAAACGGGGGCGCCGCGATGGTGCCCCCGTCCAGGTAGCCTCTCCGGCGGCCGAACTGTCGCAAGTCGCAGCCGGCAGAACTCCGGATTCCCGGCAGGGCGCGGTGATCCGGTCCCGGGGCGGCGGGACGTTTTCCGGGCTACGGCTGCTGCAGGTAGACCAGTACCCGGTCGAACGCCAGCAGCACGATGTCCATCCGGCCGTCGCCGTTGATGTCGCCGACCTGTAGGTCGCGCGGTTCGCGGTGCGATTCGTCGCTCGGCGGCGCCTCGTAGACCGGCATCGCGAGCGCCCGGGCGAGCGTGTTCTCGCCGCCGGCGATGATCTGCAGGCCGGGCAGATGACCGTCGATCACGGCGAGGTCCGTCGTGCCGTCGCCGTCGAAGTCGCCGGCGAGGCCGTGCCAATAGTGGGTGCGGACGGTCGGCGGTTCGTGGATCGCAACGGTCTCGAGCGCGGGTCCTGGTCCGAACGGCACGCGCAACACGCCCTGCGGGCCGAGCAGCAGCACCGCCGTGCCGTGCGCGGCGATGTGCGTGAACGGCAGCGGCGGGACGTCGATCGACGTCGGCATGCCGCCGTCCTGCACCCGGGTGAGCTTGTCGGCCTTGCTGTCGAGGTAGACGCGGCTGCCGTCGGGCAGATCGGCCGCGAGGCTCATCTCCGTGATGCCGGCCGGACCGTTGTCCTGCGCGAGGACGTGCAGCCGACCGGTCGGGCCCACGCGGAACCGGCGCAGGAAGCGTTCGCGCACGGCCATGAGCGCGGGCTGACCACCTTCTTCGCACAGGAGCAGCGCGCCGTCGGCCATGCGCTTCGTGAATCCGGCGGCGCCGTCCTTCGCATCGACGTCGAGCACCGTGGCGCTGGCCTTGTCGGGCAGCGTCACGACGACGAGGCCGTCGGGGCCGACGAACGCGGCTTCGAGTCCTTCCGCATCGCCGACGTCCGCGAGAACGAGCCGTGGCGGCGCGGAGCTCAGACGACCCATCTTGGCGACCTTCTTCGGTTCCGCGCCGGGCGCCACCCGGTAGAGCGCGCCGTTGCGGCGGCTGTCACGCGTGAGCACGACGAGCCCGCCGTCCGGGGCGATCGCCACCGCGGCCGGCTTGTCCTGGCAATCGATCGGGGTGGGGAACGCCGTGAGGTCGGCCGTGCCCGACTTCCACGCGAGCGTCTCCTCCTCGTCGCTCGCGATCGCGAGATCGACCTTGCCGTCGCCGTCGATATCGCCGAGCGCGAGGGAGCTCACGCCCGCGAGCGTCGGGACGGTCTGCATGGCGAATGTCCGGCCCGTCCACTCGAAGACGAGCAGCTGCGCCTGATCGGGCTGCGCCATGACCAGGTCGTCGTCGCCGTCGTTGTCGATGTCGCCGATGGCGAACGGCAAAGCACCCGTGCCCTTCGCACCCGGCAGCGACCACCACTCGAGGCGCGCGCGGCCGCCGCTCGGCGCGAAACGCTGCATCGTGAGCCGTCGATTCGGGCCGTCGATCGTCGCCAGGCCCTGCGCGCCGCCCGCGATCCGCGCGGGGAACACGTGGTGCAACGAGTCGATGCTCGCCAGCTGCCATGGGCCGAACGTGCCGTCGCCGTTGTTCCGGCGCAGCCGCAGGTTCATCGTCGGCGTCGACACCACGTAGGTCATGTCGAGCTTGCCGTCACTGTCGTAGTCGATGAGGTGAAAGCTGTGGGCGTTGTTCTCCCACGGCTCGATGCGCGAGAGCACCGGCTGCTTGCCGAGCTGCGTGACGTATCGCAGGCCGTCGCGGCTGATCGCGACGACGTCGTCGGCGCCGTCGCCGTCGAGGTCGCCCGCATACATGCCGATGCCGCGGCCGCCGAGTCCGAGGTCGAGCAACTCCGTCGTCTCGTCCTGTGCCAGGCGAACGAGCTGCAGTCGGCCGCGGCTGGTCGTCGTCAGCAAGTCGGTCTTGCCGTCGCCGTCGAAGTCGCCGAACGAGAACCCGCCGATCTGGCCGTCGGTCGGGATCGCGTCCTTGGTCGCGTTCCCGTCCTCGTCGAGCCGGACGATGGCGAGGCGCGCGCGCCGCGGATCGGAAACGACCACGTCGAGGCGACCGTCGTTGTCGGTGTCGGCGACGCGCAGCGACGAGATGCCGTCACCGATCTTGGTGATCACGGGGCCGTCGAAGCCGAAACGGCTGCGCAGTTCGACCGGGATCGGCGGGGCCGTCTGGGCGAGCGCGACGCCAGCGCACGACACCGTGCAGAGCAGGGTCGCGAGTCTGGCGTTCGACAGGAGCGAGGTCATGGGCGGATGCATCGCCTCCGAATCTCGCGCCTTTCCGCCAGAATGCAAGTCGCGCGGCGGGCGCGGACCGGGACTCGCGGACGTCAGCCGCGCCGTCTATGGTCAGCCGCATGTTGCTCGCGAATCTGAGTCTGCTGGTGCTGTGTCAGGATCCCGGTGTCGAGGACCCGCCGCCGCCGCCACCGCCCGAGTCGCGGACGGAGAGCCGCACGCCCGCGGGCCCCGCGAGTGCGGTCAGCACGCAGGTCGAACGGCTCGATCTCGGGAGCGGTTGCGAACTGCGTGGTCGCGTCGTGCGGGAGACCGAACAGGTCATCTTCCTCGACGTCGGCTACGACGTGCTCAAGGTGCCGGTCGCGGCGGTCGTGCGGCGCGAAGGCGTCGATGGGCGCGCGACGGGCAACATCCAGCGCGAGACGCTGTTCGCGATGGCAGACCTGCCCGAGCGGTCGGTGGCCGAGGGCAGCAAGTTGTTCGGCGAGGCGGTCGTCAAGATCGAAGCCGCCGGCGGGCAGGGCTCGGGGTTCGTGACGCACAGTGACGGTTGGATCGTCACCAACTTCCACGTCGTCGCGCGCGAGGTCGAGGTCGACGTCGTCGTCTACCACGTCGGCAAGAACGGCTTCGAGCCGCGCACGATCAAGAAGTGCCGCGTCGACGCGATCAATCCCGCGATGGACCTCGCGCTCGTCAAGATGGAGCCGCCGAAGGACCTCGAACTGAAGACGGTGTTCCTCGGCGACAGCAACGCGATGAACGTCGGCGACAAGGTCTACGCGATCGGCGCGCCGATCGGCCTCGACCGCACCGTGAGCAGCGGGATCATCAGCGTCGAGAACCGCGTCTTTGAGGGCCGTTGCCACTTCCAGATCACGGTGCCGATCAACCCGGGCAACTCGGGTGGGCCGCTGTTCAACCTGCGCGGCGAGGTTGTCGGCGTGAACAGTTCGGGCTACACCGGCTTCCAGGGTCTCAACTTCGCGATCCAGTCGAAGTACGTCGCCGACTTCCTGCAGAACCGCGATGCGTTCGCGCTCGATACGACGCGCAGCGAGAACGGCATCCACTTCCTGCCGGCGCCCGGCAAGCCAGCCAAGAAGCCAGCCGAGAAGTAGGCCAGGAGCAGGTGGCCGCGCGCGGCGATCAGCCGCGCACCGTCACGACTTCACCGCTCACGAGCCGCACCGGGACGCGCCGCACGTCGGCGCCGGCGCGCTGCAAGATCACCGCGGCCGCCGTTCCGGCGACGGCGTAGACCCGACTCCTGCCGTCGTGCAGCGTGCCCGCGTGGTGCACCGTCATGCCGCCGTCTTCGAAGTTGGCGAGCGGCAGCGCATTCTCCTCCGCATCGACGACGCGGAACGAATCGGCGAGCTGCCGGTCCGCGAGCTCGACCCGCAGGTGCGTCCGATCCGCGACCGGGATCGCGAGGTCGGTGATCGGCCCGAGGCCCGCGCCGGCCAGCGCGCCGTCCGCCATGCCGGCGACGCGATCGACGATCGCCGTGCCGTTGATCGCGAGGAAGAGCCCGTCGGCGCCGAGGTTCTCGAACCGGAAGCGGCCCGCGGCGTCGGTCGTGACGACGGGGCCGTGCCGGACGGCGCTGCGCGACGAGCCGTCGGCGTCGAATTGGCGGTGGAACACCCGGCAACACGCTTCGACCGCGATGCCTGCGCGCGGGCTGCCGTCGATGCCGACGACCTTGCCGGCGACGACCTCGTGCACGTTCGGCGCGAACGTCACGACGAGGCCGGTGCTGCCGGCGGAAAACGGGCCGGCCCGGCCGCGGTGCATGCCGTCGCCGGCGAGGATGCCGAGCTCGTAATCCTGCTCCAGCAGACCCGTGAGTTCGAACGAGCCGTCGGCCGCGGTCCTCGTCCAGCCCCAGAACGCGGTCGGGTGCCGCTCCTGCAGCTCGAGCAGTGACGCGGAGTCGTCGGCGCGCGCGCGCAGCTCGGCGTTCGTCGCGCCGCCGCCCAGGTAGGCCTCGACTTGCCACATGCCGCCACGGAACGCGGTCGCGCCGTCGACCCATACGCGCGCACCGGCGACCGCCGCGCCGTTGCGATCGACGAGTCGACCGGCGAGCGAGCGTGTGACACCCGGCAGCTGCAGCTCGACGAACACCGGTCGGTCGCCTGCGGCCGCCGGCAGCGGCGCCGATGCCGGCAGGTAGCCACGGTGCATCGCCTGGATCGTCGTGTGATCCTTGCGTTTCGTGTGGTCGACGCGGAAACGACCCTCGGCGTCCGTGCGCGAGCGCGATGGGCCGAGGCAGACCATGGCGCCGGCGACGGGTGCACCGAGCGGATCGATCACGTGGCCGAGGACTGCGTCCGCGTCCGCGGATGGCCGCTGCAGCACGAGTTCGACGGCGGTCGGCGTCGCGCTGACATCCGCGAGCGCCGGCAGGTAGCCGGGCGCGCGGGCCATCGCTCGCAGGCCTTTCAGCAGTCCGATGTCACGGAGTTCGAACGTGCCGGCCTCCCCGGTCTGCGTCTGCCACTCGCCGAACGCGGGCTCGGACTGGTCAAGCGGCATCGCGAACGTCGTGAGGAAGCCCTTCGGCGGCACGAGGCGGACGTGGGTGCCGCGCTGCGGCATGCGGTCTTCGTCGACGACCAGACCCGACACGGTGGCGCGGCGCGCGGCGACGACCACGACCGGCGTCGGGGCCGAAGCGTCGGTCGCGGCGTCGACGCGTCCTGCGTACACCGTGATCCAATCGGGGTCGTCGACGACGACGCGGTCGGCCGGGCGAACGCACTGCAGGGTGAAGCGGCCGCTCTCGGTCGTCGTCGATCCGGCGTTCGAACGCAGCGTGACGTCGGCGAGGGGCTGGCCCGCGGCGTCGTAGGCGAGGCCGGTGATCTCGATCTCGTTCGGTGTCGCGGGGTCGGGCCGTGCGTTCGTTGGCGTGGGCGCTGGCGCCGTCGATCGGTCGAGCTGCGACGCCGCGGTCGTCGTGTCCGGCGAGGTACTGGCACTGGCACTGGCCGTGGCGGTCGAGTCGTCGGGTGGGGGCGGCGGCGCATCGTCGGGCCACGCGGTCCAGCAGAGCACGGAGACGAGCGCGGCGGCGGCCGCGACGATGGCAATGGACTTGGCGTTCAACAGCAGGACTCCGAGTGGGGTGTTCAGGGTGCGGGTCGCGGCCGTCGGGGTCGCCGTCATCGGGGTCGCCAACGGCGCCGTGGCCAACAGGGCGAGCGCACGGCGGTCGTCGTCGTCGCTGCCGAGCTCGTCGCGCAGGCGGTCGAGCCCGCGGCGGATGCGGTCGTGCACGGTGTCTTCGTGCACGCCGAGTCGCGTCGCGATCACGCGGGCCGACACGTCGTGGAAGAATCGCCAGAGCACGGCGCTGCGCTCGGGCTCGGGCAACGCGAGCACGGCGTCGGCGACGCGGCGCTGCATCTCGACCTGAGCGACCGTCGCCGCGGTCGAGGGCAACGTCGTGGCCTGCGCGGCGAGACCTTCGCGTTCGCGGCGGACGCCTTCACGACGACGATGCTGGCGCCAGAGGTTCCGCAGCACGCCGCGCATCCAGCCGATGGGCTGCGCGGGCGGTCGCGCCGCCGTTTCGACCAACGCGGTCAACGTGCCCTGGGTCAGGTCCTCCGCGAGGTGCGGGTCGCCGCACAATCGCTGCGCGAGCCGCCGCAAGCGGTCGCTGTTGGCGAGGAGCTCGCGCTGATCGAGGAGGGGAGGAGATCCGGTCACGGTGCCTTCGCAAGCTACGTGGAGTGAAGACCGGGATTCCGGTGCCAGCGGCAATTCTTCCCGGTCTGCGGTGCATCGGGCACGACCTGTCGGAACGCCGACGCAGGCGCGACGAACCGCCGGCAGTGGGATCGTGCCGGACCGTCGCGCGACCGCGTTACCGCTGCGCTGAACGGACTATCGTTTGCCAAGCCATGCTTGCCTTCCGTTCGTGTGCGCTGCCGACGGCGGCGCTGTTCCTCCTCGCTCCGGTTGCCCTCGTACTCGGCTCGACGGCCGTCGCCCAGCAGACCTGGGTCGTCGCGCCGCAAGCGGGACCCGGGGTGAACTTCACCTCACTGCCCGCGGCCGTGCAGGCGGCGCAGAGCGGCGACACGTTGCTGCTGCGCGCCGGGACCTACTCCGCGTTCACGACGTCGAAGGGCATCGAGATCCTCGGCGATTCCGGGGTGACGATCGCGCCGTCCGGCTCCGCCGGGATCGGTGTCGTGAGTCTGCCCGCGGGTGAGACGTTCGCGATGCGCAATGTCACGGTCGCGTGTCCGTCGTTCTGCAGCAGCGCTCTGTTCGTCCTGCAGTTCAACCAAGGGCGGCTGCACTTCGACGACGTGCGGTTCAGTTCGACTACGACCGCCGCGTTCCGCGTCAACGCGTGCTCGCATTTGACGATGACGCGCTGCTCGGGCAGCGCGCGCGGCTGTCTCAACGTGCAGTCGAGTGACGTCGCGCTCGTCGATTGCACGTTCCTCGGCGAGATCGGTGTCTACCTCATCGGCAGTCCGCCGGCCATCGACGCGAGTACGTCACGGGTTCGCATCGCTGGCGGGACGTATCGCGGCGGCGACGGCGGCATGGTCGGCTTCATCATCACGGCTGCGCCGGGGCTCGTCTGTCGCTCCGGCTCGGTGACCATTGCTGGCAGCAGCACGGCGTTCGAAGCCGGCGTACCGATTCCGAGCCAGGGTGGCGTGTCCGCGATCCAGGCCCTGTCGGGCGGCGTCGTCGACCTCGAGCCCGCGGTGCAGCTGACGCCGCAGAACGGTGGCGCGCCGTTCGCGGGCAACGTGAACGTGCGGCGCATTCCGTCCGTCGTCGGATCGTCCTCCGCGAGCGCGGTGCCGCTGACGGTGCACGCGCCGCAGGGCCACCTGTTCGGGCTCTACGCCGGCTTCCCGGCGGGCCCGACCACGAGCGCGATCGGCGAGCTCTGGCTCGACGAGTCGACGGCCGTCGTGCTCGTCTCGGGAGTCGTCGGCCCGACCGAACAGTTCGGCTTCACGTTGAACGTGCCGGGCACGTTCGACGGATTGCCGCTCACGTTCCAGGCCGTGACGTTCGATCTGAACGCGCTCGGCGTCTCGACGCCGTGCACGGTCGTCGTGCGCTGAGGGACCGCCCGAGCGACTGCTCGGCAAACCAGGGCTGCGCGATCGACGCCCGTCTGGCCGCCCGAATGGACGCGCTCGGGCACGAACGGACCGGGACGGGTCATTCGGCGGTCTGCGTCGCCGAGCCGTGCGCCGCGATCGTCGCGAGCACGGCGCGCGAGTCCTGCGGCCGGTTCTCTTGCCCGGTGTCGCACGCGAGCACGAACTCGACGGTCGTCGGTCGCGGTGACGGCCGCGTCGGGCTCGTGCGATATCGCTTGTACTCGCGGCAGAGCACCGACAGTCGGCCGCGACGCCCGGCGATCGCGACGAGGTCCGGCAGCGCGATCGTGCCGTCGGTGCTGTAGCTCGTCAGCACGTGCCGCGCGTCGAGTCGGCGGAGCAGTTCCTCGAACGCCGCGGCCGCGCTCGCCGCGTGATTGAACGGACTGCGGCGCGCCTTCCAGTCCGCGCGGATCGCAGCCTTGCTGCCCCGTTGGGTCGGCGGCGGCAACGCCGGCTGATCCCATTGCACGATCGAGTTGAGCACGTGGTAGTTGCTCGCGTACGGATGCTGGTTGTACGGCGGATCGAGGTAGGCGATGTCGACGCGCGGCAGCTCGCCCGTGAGCTCGAGCGCATCGCGCGCGTGGGCCTCGTTGTCGCGGCCGTTGTCGAGGAACCGGGCCGGCGACAGCTCGAGGTCGGCGAGAATCCGATGCAGCGCGGTGCCGTTCCTGCCGCCCCAGCCCGCGTGGAAGCCCTTGAACACGCCGCTCGTGTTGGACAGCCAGCAGGCCTGGTAGAGCAGCGGCGCGAGCAGGCAGCTCTCCTCCACGTCGTCGATCAGCGCGGTTTCTCGCCATTCGGCGATGCGGTCACGGATCGTGTCGATCCGCTGCCCCGTCGCGCGGCGGTAGAACATGCGTTCGCGGAGTGGATCGGCGGCGTCGTCGTCGCGCGGGCAGAGGTTGTTCGCGACCCAGCCGTCGTGCCCGGGCAGCTCGTTCAGCGTCCGCAGCGCGGACTCGTAGCCGCCGAGCGCGCTGAAGGCCGGCGCGGCCGGTGTCGCGATCGCTGCCCGGTTGAGCGTGAGCGCGTACGGCTCCCAGTCGTTGGCGACGACGCGGAAGCCGAGCCGCTTGGCGTGACGCGAAACGACGCCGCTGCCAGCGAACGCGTCGAAGAACGTGGCCGCCTGGGGATTCGTTCCCGTGGCCGCGATCGCCTGCCCGATCACGTCGAGCAGGTGGCGCTTGTTCCCGAGGTACGGGATCAGCTGGTGGAAGACGAAGTCGGCCGTCCGGCGCGCGGTGTGGATGCGGCGGTCGTAGCGCACGGGGTCGGCCATTGCCGCCGAACCTACTGCGGCCAGACGAGATTCGCGGGCAGCTCGGGTCGTTCGACGCGGTAGATGCCCTGGGCCAACAGTGCGAAGTTGCCGTGCTCGTCCTTGGTCAGCTGGCCCTTGACCTTGACCTTGTCGAGGTTGCGCAGGTCGGGCAGCGCTTCGGTCTTGATCACCTTGCCGTCCGCGCCGCGCGCCTCGACGGCGACGAGGTTGGCCTGGATCGTGTCCTTGGTCTCGCAGCAGTAGTCCCACGGCGTCGGGCAGCCTTCTTTGCACTGCTCGCCGCAGTAGGGCAGTTCCTCGTCGATCAGCGTGAACGCCATGACGCCCTTCGTGATCATGCGGACGCGACCGACGAGGACGATGTCGTCCTTGGGGCCGGCTTCGCGAGCTTCGAACACGGATGCGCCTGGACCGGGATCCGCCGCGAGCATCACCGCCTTCGCGGCGGGCGACGGCGAGGCTTTCGGGATGCCGGTGTTGGGCGTATTGGCGGAATCGCCCGAGCAGCCGGCGAGCGGTAGCAGAGCGACCAAGGTGAGAATCGACGAACGGATCATGCTTTGCCTCCGAGGGCTTCGATCAAGGGTAGACGAACGGCGCGCACGGCGGGAACGATGCCCCCGAGCAGGCCGGAAAGAACTGCCGCGGCCAGGCCGATCGCGCGGTTGCCGATCTCCGGTTCGAGCGCCAGGGCACCCATGGGGTACCGCAGGCTCACGCTGCCGATGAGAAGGGCGAGCAGGGTGCCGGCGGCGCCGCCGAGCAGCGCGATGAGCACGGATTCCTGCACGAGCCCCATGGCAACGGCCGCCGGCGAGTAGCCGAGCGCGCGCAACGTGGCGAGCTCGCGAGTGCGGGCGAGCACGGCGGCGAACATCGTGTTGGCGCACGCGAACGCGCCGGCGATGACCGCTAGCGCCGCCATCCACCGCGCGAGCGCGGCGATTGGCGTGAGGCTGCTGGCGAGCGCCTGCATGAGCTCCGCTTCCGGCATCGACACGATCTCGAGGTCGAGGCGCCGCGTGGCGAACAGGCCGACCTCGCCGATGTCCGCGGGATCACCCAGACGCAGCACGACGCACGAAACGTCCTCACGCCTGGTCGTGAGCATCACGTCGGCCAGCCGGCCCCAGATCTCGGCCTCGTAGACCGTGCCCGGCGCGGCGAAGTGGCCGACGATGCGGAAGTCCTTGTGCTCGAGTCGCAAGGTGTCGCCGACCTCCACCTCGCTCGGGTCGAGATCCATGCGCGCCGCAGCGAGCGCTCCGAGCATGATCTCGAATGGCGCGCGCGGCTCGCGGCCGGCGATCACCGTGACTTCGTCGTGCACGAGATAGGCGGCCTTCGTGACGCCGCGGATGAGGCCGACGTTGTGACCGAGGCGGGTCGCGATGTGGAGTTCGACCGAAGCCGCGCGCTGGCCGTTCTCCTCGAGGATGGCGGGCACGGCCGCCGCCGCGGTCTCGGCGTGGCCGCGCGCGATGACCGACCGCACGAGGTCCGTCTCGGCCGACACGCCGAGCAGGTAGACGCGCCGGTCGTCGGCGCTGCCGGTCGCGGCGTTCGTGAGGCCGTCGGCGAACGCGGTCATCGCGATCACGAGCAGCGTGGTAGCCATGATGCCGCCGATCGTCGCGGCCGAGCGCGCGCCGCGGCGCATCACGTTTCGCAGGACGTATCCGAAGGGCAGCATCGTTACTCCGACTTCACGGCCTGGGCCAGCGGTCGGCGCGCGACCGCGAACGCAGGGAGGACCGATGCGAGCACGCCGATGCCAAAAGCCGCGAGCAGCGACTGGGTCACGACGGTTAGCGTCGGCTCCATGTCGATGCCGTAGCCCTCGACGCCGAGCGTCAGTGGCCAGATGAGGAGCAACGTCACGACGGTGCCCGTGCCGATGATGCCGCCGAGCAGGCCGAGGCCAGTGCCCTCGAGCGCGATCAGCCCCATGAGCCGCAACTTGGTCATGCCGACCGTCTCGAGGACGGCCATCTCGCCGATGCGCGACTCGGCGGAGATGAACACCGTGTTGGCGAGCACGAGTGCGACGACGAGCACGGCGAGGTAGCCGAGCCAGCGTGCGAACTGCACGACCTCGGCGATCTCACCGACGGCCGCCGCGACGAACGCCTGCATGTTCTTGGTGTCGGTGCGCGCCTCGTCCGTGCGGAACTTCGCATCGATGGCCTCCGCGATGGCCTCGGGATCCTGGTCGTCGCCGACCTTGACGAGGAACTGCGTCGCCGCGCCCTGCTTGTCGCGCGCCAGGCTCAGCTGGTCGAGGTGGACGAATGCGAGGTTCGCTACGCCCGCGAACGTGCTGCGCACGATGCCGGCGACGAACACGTCCATCTCGCCGAGGCGGACCCGTTCGCCGACCTGGATACCGCGTCTTGCCGCGAGTCGCTCGCCGACGAGCGCCGCGTCGCTGCGTTTGCGCCAGCCGTCGACGGTTCCGCCGCGGACGTCGAGGTCGTAGAGCCGGTCGAGGTCGTCGGTCGCGACGCCGTGCAGCGTCACGAGGTCGAGGTTGCTGCGGCAGGAGTTGATGAAGACGAGCGTCGGCAGCACGGCCTCGACGCCCGGCACGTCTTGGATCTGGCGTTCGTAGCGCAACGGCAGGTCCGACGTCAGCGGGCAGAAGCGGCTGTCCTGAAAGACGACGAGCACCGGCTTGTCGGCGCGTTCGGCCAGGGTCGCGACGCCGTCGTCGACCGTGCGCACGAACGCGAACAGCATCATCGCGAGCGACGCGCCGAGCAGCGTGAGCAGCGACCGCATGCGCGCGCGGAGCGCCGTGCGCAGCACGTAGGGGAAGAACGCGAAGAGCTCACGCATGGCCGATCCCCTCCGCGGCCGCCACGATGCGGCCCTTGTCGAGGTGCACGATGCGGCCCGCGGACTCGGCGGCCTGCGGGTCGTGCGTCACCATGACGAGCGTTTTGCCGAGCTCGTCGACGAGGCGGGAGAGCAACGTCATCGTGCGCGTCGCCGTGTCGCGGTCGAGGTTGCCGGTCGGCTCGTCGGCGAGCAGCACTACCGGATCGGTCGCGATCGCGCGCGCGATCGCGACGCGCTGCTGCTGGCCACCCGACATCTGCCGCGGTAGATGGTGGCTGCGGTCCGTGAGCTCCACGAGCGCGAGCGCGGTCGCGACGCGCTTGTGGCGTTCCGCCTTCGGCATCTTCAGCAGCAGCAGCGGCACCTCGACGTTCTCGAACGCCGTGAGCACCGGGATCAGGTTGTACTGCTGGAAGACGTAGCCGACGGCGCGCGTGCGCCAGCGCGCGAGCGCCGTCGCGCTCATCGCCGAGACCTCCTCGCCCGCGATCGTCACGGTGCCGCGCGTCGGCCGGTCGATGCCGGCGAGCATGTGCAGCAGCGTCGTCTTGCCGCTGCCCGACGGTCCCATGAGGCAGACGAACTCGCCCTCGTCGATCGTGAAGTCGAGCTCCGAGATGGGGGTCACGGTTTCGTCGCCGGACGCGAACGTCTTGGTCACGTTGTCGAGTCGGATGAGGGTCATCGGGTCTGCTCCTGCACGGCCTCGCCGGCGGTCACGGGGTCGAGGATCAATTTCTGGGTGACGGAGAGATCGCCGCGGACGATCGCGGCGCCGTTCTGTTCGCCGACGACCTCGACGGCGATGCCACGGGCGACGCCCCGCGTGGGGTCGATGACGAACACGCTGCCGTTCTGCACCGCGTCCTTCGGAACGAGGAACGCGCCGTCGCCATGGTCGCCGTCGCCGCTGCCGGCGGGCCGCGGTCGGCCGAGAAAGCGCGCGCGGCACAGCGTCTCGGGTCGCCAGAGCTCGGGCGGATCGACCAGCCGCACCTTGACCTGCAGCGTGTTCTTCAGCAGGTCGGTCTCGTGCTGGATGCGCAGCACTTCCCCGCGGACGGTCGCGGTCCCGGTGATCTCGCTCGACAACTCGACCGTCTGCCCGACGTGCACGCCGGCGACGGAGTCGAGCGGCACGTCGATGCGGGCCTGCAGTCGCGCCGCGTCGTAGAGCGCGACGATGCCCTCGCCGCCCGGCCCCGTCGTGTGGCCAGGGGCCGCGATGAGTCGCAGCACGATGCCGTCGACCGGGGCCAGGACGCGTTCGGCCCACCCGAGCTCGCGCTCGGCGATCGTGAGCTCCGTGCGCGCGAGCGCGAGGCGGCCTTCGGCGTGGCCGACGGCGGCCGCGGCGACGAGGACCGCGTTGTCGAGGTCGACGGGCCTGTCGATCAGCTCCTGGTGGAGGGCGACGATGCGTTCCGCAGCCGCGGACTCCAGCGCTGCGGCTTCGGCGCTGCGCACGGCGGCAGCAGCCGCCGCGTCGGCTGCGGCCGACTCGGCGACGACCCGTTCGAGGGCGACGGCGTTCTTCGTGCCGGCCGCCGCGAGTTTCTCGTGCGCCTCACGCGTGGCATCGGCGGCGCGCGCCTTGGCCGTGAGTTCGCGCGCGCGCCCCTCGGCGTCGGCCAGAGTTCGTTGCCGGGCAGCCAGCGCCAGGCGGGCCTGTGCCAGCAGGGTGCGGTGCTCGGCGTGCTGATCGCGGTGGTCCCTGGCCTTCTGCAGTTCGGCCTGCTTGACCGCGAGTTCGGCCTCGCGTTCGCGAACGGTCGCGGCGGTGCGTTCGGCGGCTGCCGTGAGCGCAGCGCTCTCGAGTGTCGCGAGGACCGTCTCGCCCGCCGTCACCCGTTGGCCCTCGAGCACGTCGAGCGTGCGGATCCGGCCGGCAACGAGCGGCCGCACGATGGTGGCGAACGGATCGGGCTCGACCCAGCCGACGGCTTCCGCCGCGATCTGCCCAGGTCCGGCGATCGCGGCCGACCCGCCGTTGTCCACGGCCGCGGCCCGGACCGGTGCGGTGCGCACCGCGCGCGTCGGCCGGATGAGCGGGTAGACGAAGGTCACGGTGACCGCGCCGAGCAGAACGATGACGAGGCCGGCGAGCAGGCGCGGCGCGATCGGCCGGCGCGGCCGCGCGGCTTCCGCGTCGATGCGCAGGGACTTCAGATCGGGTTCGCTCATGGCAGCTCCTCCGATCGCGTTGCCGGTGCGCCGGCGGTCGACTCCGGATCGGCGACGACCGTGGGCCAGCCGTACGCGACGGCCTCGCGCACGCGCGCGACCGCGGCGTCGACGGCCGCGCGCCGCAGCATCGTGGCATCGAGCATGGCCATCGTGGCCGCGTTCGCCGCCGCGTCGAAGCCGTCGACCTCGACCTCGAGGCTCACGAGCGCGCTGCGTAGCCACTGGGCGCTCGCTGCCGCCGTGCTTTCGGTGGCGTCACGAGTGGCCGCCGCCGCGGCCGAGGCCAGTTCGGTATCGCGGGCCTCGCGCATCGCGCGCAGCACGGCGCCTTCGAGTTCGGCGCGAGCGGCGGCGCGCCGCTCACGCGCGGCTTCGGCGCGACCCCAGGCCCCGACGGGCAAGCGCAGCATCGCGATCCAGTCGAGCGCGCTGCCGGTCACCGGGATGTCGGGTCCGAGTGTGACGGCGGGGTATTGATCGGCGACAGCAGTGCGAAACGCGGCGTCGGCGACGGCGAAGCGCGCCGCCTGCAGCGTGAGATCCGGGCGCGCGAGCAGCGCGTTCGGGGTCTTCGAGGGTTGCCCGGTACGTTGTTCGTCGAGCACGAACGCCACGTCGGCTTCCGCCGCCAGCCCGAGCAGCTCACGCAGGCGCGCGAGGTTGCGTTCGGCCGCGGCCATACGCGCCTTGGCCTCGGCGTCGTGGGCCAGCTGCGCGGCGCGGAAGCGCGCGACCGCGGTCGTCGCGCCGAGTCCGGCGTCGGCGAACGCGTCGGCGGTCGTGGGGACCGGCGGTACCGGCGGCAGGGATGCGAGCGCGTCCTCGATGGCGAACGTCTCGGCGATTGCGGCGGCGACGCGCCAGCGACCCTCGACGAGCGCGACGGCGGCCGCGTCGGCCTCGCGCTCGAGCCGGGCGTTGCGCGCACCGCGCGGCCCGAGATCGAGCAACGCGATCGGATCGACCGTCACGAACCCGCGCTCCATGTGATTGCGGAACTGCGCCTGCAGGTCGAACGGCGTGAGGTCGGCCCCCGCCGCTCGTGCGTTGGCGGCGAGTCGGCGCAGCTCGGCGTTGTCGCGGAACGCGGCCTCGACCGCGCTCCGGTAGGAGAACGCGCCGCCTTTCCGCTCACCGATCTCGGCAGCGACGCGCGTGGCGTCGGCCGAATCGGCGACGTAGGAGACACAGCTGGGGCCGAGCAGGAGCCCGGCGAGGACAAGGGATCGGTACATGACAATTCTGCGGAACGGACCGGTGGGCGGACGCATGCCAGCGTCCGCGGCCTGCGAGGCGGCGGCCTCGAGCAGGGCGGTCTATTCGCGCAGAACGGTCGTCGCGATCCGGTCGAGCAGCTCGGCTGGTCGCGGTGGTCCGGTGTCGAAGCCCGCGTGCCGCGCGGCGCTCACGACTGCGATCGCCGGCGGCAGGATCGGGGCCGAGCCGGTCTCGAGGTCCGGTGGGACGACCGGTTGCGGCAGCGGGCCCTCGTCGATCTGCGTCGCGAGATCGATGCAGCAGCCGTGGCGGCTGTCGTTGCCGTTCTTCGGTTCGGGGCCGTCGGGCACCTCGGGTCGATCGTCCGACCGATCGCGCTGCGGCGTTTCCGCGTTCACGCTGCAGCAGTAGCACGATTCGCCGGTCTCGTCGACAGCGGCGCGCAGCGCGACCTCGTTCCCCGGAACGCAGCGACCCGTGAGGCAGACCGACCACGACGTGTGCGGTCCGACGAGCGCAAGCAGCATCAGCGCCCCGATCACGACGGCCCAGCCGCGCTGTTGCAGCGGCAGTCTCGTACGGGCTCGTCGGGAAGGTGGCATGCGGATCAGGGATGGCATCGGCTGCCGGGCCCCAAAACTTGGGTCCGGGATCTTAGGCCGTTCGGTGCGAGGCGACAACTTCCCGGTCGTTCGGTCGCCCGGTATCGTCGGACCCCATGGCCGGCGGTGACGAAACGGTGGCGCTGCTGCGCCGCTGGCAGGGCGGCGATCGCGAGGCCCTGCTCGAGCTGCTGGCCCGCGATCGCGACTGGGTCGAAACGGCGATCCGCAGCGGGCGCGGGCCCGTCCTGCGCGCGCTCGAGGAGACCGGCGACGGGGTGCAGGAGCTCATGCTGCGGGCGCTCGCCTACGTGCCGCGCTTCCTCGTCGCCAACCGGGAACAGTTCCGCGCGCTGCTGACCCGGATGATCAGGAATCTGCTCGTCGATCGCGCGCGCGCCGCGCACCGGCAGCCGCGGCCGCAGACGGTCAGCGAAGCCGACGCGGTCAGTGCGCGCCTCAGCATGAGTCCGGCGCACGAGGTGACGCCGCCGGCCGCCGCTGCGGAGCGCGCGGAAGAGCTCGGCTGGATGCGACTCGGCCTCGAGTTCCTGCCGCCCGACGAACGTCGGATCGTCCTGATGCGTTCGTTCGAGGAGCTCGAATTCGCGGCGATCGGTGAGGTGATCGGTGCCGCCGCGAACGCGACCCGCATGCGCTACAAGCGCGCGCTACTCAAGCTCGCCGGCATCGTCGAACGGTTGCAGCGCGGCGAGCTCGACGCGTTGCTCGAACAGCCCGACGAGTGACGCCGGTCATTTGCCGTCACACAGGGCGCGGAGTCGTGCCCTGATCGCGACCGGCAGGTCGACGTTCGAGAGTCGTTCCACGATGTGATCGAGGCGCCGACGGTCCATCGCGATCAGGCGGTCGGTCGTCGGCCAGTCCGTGACCGTGGCGACGAGCTCGCGCTGCCATCGGTCACGATCCTCGCGGCTCGCGCCTTCGCCGGCGATCAGCTCGACTTGCGTCGCGACGATCTCGAGCCGCATCATCGCGGCTTTCGGCGCGATGCCGACGCAGCTGCGCAGCCGCTCGAGGTTGCTGGCGAGTGCCACGCGCGCCGCGCGGTCACCGGCGCGCGCGGCCGCGACGTGGCGGCCACGTTCGAGGATGCAGAGCTCGGGTTCCGCGGCGCCGAAGCGAAGGAGGCGATCGCGCGCCGCTTCGGGCCGCGCGTCCCACAACGCGGCGAGCTCCGCCCAGGTCTGCGGCGCCTCGTCCGGGCTCGCGGCCTCGACGAACAACGCCAGGCGGACTCCGTGCAGCAGCGCATCGAACAGTCGGCGTAGGTCGTTTCGCGACTGATCGGCGTTGGCAACGGCGCCGGTCAGTGCGGTTCTCATGAGCGCGAGGGCGGCAGCATCCTCGCCGCGCTCGGCGCGTTCGAGCCCCTCGGCGTGCGCCGCGTTCGAGAACATGACGCGCGGTCGGTGGTCGTCCGGTCGCAGGTCTCGCATGGTCTCGGCATGACTGCGGCCGAGGACGAGCATCGCGAGCGCATCCGGGTCGTCGAGTTTCGCGAGCGCGCCGCCGAGACAGAGCGCGGACTGTGCCGCGAAGAAGTGATGTTCGGCCTCGTCTGGATGGCTGCTCGCGAGGGTGCGCGCGTGCGCGAGCGCTTGCCGATAGTACGGGATGGACTGTGCCGCGTCCGCGTAGTGGTGCTGGCCGAGCCGGATGAACGCATTGCAGAGCAGGCGGCGGAGCACGACCGCTTCCGGGTCTTCTTCGACGAGGTCTTCGAGCGCCGACCGCGCGCGCTCGAGCGCGGCGAGCGCTTCGTCGGGTGCGCCGTCAATGGCGAGCAAGGGGGCGCGCTCGAGCGCGATGTTCGCGAGGTTGCGGCGATACGACGGCGTCTGCGGGAACGCGGTCGCGAGCTTCTGCCACAGCTCTTCGGCCTCGGCGAGTGCCTGGCGTTGTTCGGGCCCGCGGCCGAGCAGTCGGTGCGCGCGCACGTGCACCGTGAGCGCGTTGGCCAGGCCCGCGACCGTGTGCCGGTCGTGAGGGCGGCGCTCGAGCAGCGCGCGCAGCAACCTGGTGGCCGACTCGCAGTCGGCATCCGCAGTGGCGTTGTCGCTGGCCTCGTTCAGCAGCCGCGCGCGGCGAGTCAGCGCGGCGGCGTGGGCGCGCATCACGTCGTCGGTCAGTGCCGGGTCGTCCGCCGCGAGGTCGTTGACCGCGAGGTTGGCGGCGCGATCGACGGCGGCGAACGCACGCTCCCGGTCGTTGCCGTTCTCGAACGCGGCCGCCGCGCTCTGCAGCGCGTCGATGGCGGCCTCCGTCGTTCTGGCGGTCCGCGGGGCCGCGAGGAAGTGCTCGGCCGCGGTTTCGAACTCGCGTGCCGCGGCCTCGTTGTCGCCGATCCGGATCGCGAGCGATCCACCGAGGCGCGCGAGCGCCCCCGCGATCGCCCGGTCGGTCTCGCCGGCTGCTGCCGCGCGCTCGAGCGCGGCGGCGGCTTCGTCGCGCAGGTTTGCGGCTCCGGTTGCGTTCCCGAGTGCGAGCTCCAGCTGGGCCGCGAGGATCGTCGCCTCGGCGTGGTCGCTCGCGAGCTCGGGGACATCGGCGTGATCGCGCAAGAACTCCTGCAAGAACTGCCGCGCCCGGTGCTGCAACTCGCGGCGCTGCGACTCGAGCCACGGGACGCCCGCGAGGTCCTCCTCCTGCACGCGGATGAGTTCCGCGACGGCGAGGCGCGCGGACTGCAGGCTGGCGGCGGCGCGGTTGCGCTGTTGCCGCGCGTCGATCGCGACGCCGACGACGGCGATCAAGGCGACGGTCAGCGCGGCCATGAGCGCCGCGGCGACGCGGTTGCGGGCGGACCAGAGTCGGACGCGGCGCGCGATGCCGGGCGGCCGCGCGAGGATCGGTTTGTGTTGCCGCACCCGCGCGAGCTCGAGCGCGAACTCGAGGGCGGTCGCGTAGCGCTGGCCCGGGTCGCGCGCCAACGCGGTGGCGAGCACCGTCTGCAGATCCGGTGGTATGCCCGGCACGAGGCGGCGCAGGTCGGCCGGCGGTTGATGCAGGATGTTCCTAAACAGCTCCTCGCGCGTTCGGCCTTGGAACGGCGGCTCGAGCGCGATCGCTTCGAACACGGTCGCCGCCAGCGAATAGACGTCGGTCGTGCGATCGACCGGGCCGTTGCCGTCGATCTGCTCCGGCGCCATGTAGGCGGGCGTGCCGAGCGTCTCGCCGGTCATCGTCAGCGAGCTGTCGTTGCTCGTCTCGTGCACGAGCCCGAAGTCGAGGAGCACGGGCTGACCCTCGGGCGTGACCATGACGTTGCTCGGCTTGACGTCGCGGTGGACGAAGCCGGCTTCGTGCGCGGCGTGCAGCGAGCGCGCGAGGGATTCGCCGAGCGCGAGCACGCCGGCGAAGCGGTCGCCGCCGGTCGTCACGCGCGTGCCACTCGCGGTGCCCGAGTCGCTGGCGTTGGACTCGGAGTCCGCGGCGGGCAGTGCGAGCGTGCCACTCGTGCGAGCGTCCGCGATGTGCTCGGCGAGTGTGCGTCCGGGGACGTACCGCATCGCGAGCCACGGCGTGCCGTCGACGTCGCCGGCGTCGAACACCGGGCATAGTCCCGGATCGTCGAGGCGGAACGAGGCCGCGGCCTCGCGCCGGAAGCGTTCGTGCGCACGATCGGACAACAGGCCGCGGTCGCGAATGATCTTGAGGGCGACCAATCGTTCGCCGCCGGCGCGGCGCTGGCGCGCGAGGTAGACGATGCCCATGCCGCCGCGGCCGAGTTCGCGCTGCAGCTCGAACTCGCCGAACCGGCGACCCGATATCGGTGCGACGTCGGCGGGCGTCGCGTGCTGCAGCCGCACGTAGGTCGCGTAGCGCGAACGCAGGTCGTCTGCGAGCCGCGGATGGTCGGTGCAGACGGCGCGCAGCGCCGCCGGCTGCTCGTTGTCGGGCAGCTCGATCACGCCGGTGAGGAGCGCCTCGACGGGGTCGGACGTGGACTCGGCCATCGCGGCAGAAGGTAGCACGTGCAGAAATCCTGTGCGCTGTGAGGGCCCGGGTGCGCTCCGTGAGGTGGGCGCCGAGATCCGGTGCCGACGCACGCTGGAGTTTTCGTTCATGGCGCTACACCGTTCTTGCCGTTCCCTGCTCGGGCTGCTGCTCACCGCCGCTGTCACCGCGCAATCGCCGGTCCTCATCGCCGATATCCGCGCGACGTTCTCCAACCCGCCGTCGTCGGCGGTGCGCGACTGCGTCGAGGCCGGCGGGCTCGTGTACTTCACCGCGGTCGATCCGGTGTCCGGGCCGGGTCTGTTCTGCACCGACGGCACCGCCGCCGGGACGCGGCTCCTGCGCGCGTTCCCGCCCGCCGAGGCGTTGATGGAGTGGGCGACGCCGGTCGGGAACGAGCTGTGGTTCGTCGCCACGGACACACCAGTCGGACGCGAACTCTGGCGTTCGGACGGGACGCCGGCGGGCACCGTGCTCGTCGCCGACATCCGCCCCGGGGCCCAGGGCAGCTTCCCCGAACGGATCGTCGATCTGAACGGCACGGCGATCTTCTTCGCGCAGGACGACGCGCACGGCTTCGAGCCCTGGGTCAGCCAGGGCACGCCCGCGACGACGATGCTGCTGCGTGACATCGAACCCGGGATCGCGGGCATGGCGCCGAACGACGCGATCGCGTACGCGGGGAGCCTCGTGTTCTTCGACAAGGACGACGGCACGAACGGTCGCGACCTGTGGGTGACGGATGGCACGCCGGCCGGCACGCAGCGGCTCGACGTATGGGCCTTGGGACCGGACGAACCGCGGTGGTTCTGTGACGCGGTGCTGCCCAACCAGGGGCATCGCGTCTACTTCTCCGCGAATGGACCGGGCGGCCGCGGGATCTACTCGACGGACGGGACCGCGCAGAACACGCAGCTCGTCGTCGGTCTGAACGCGACCGGCAGCGCCCCGGCCTACCTGACCGCGGTCGGCAATCGCATCTACTTCTCGCACATGACGGCGGCGTCGGGGTCCGAACTCTGGTCGACCGACGGCACGGCGGCCAACACCGCGATCGTGACCGAGATCGAACCGGGCGCCGGGCACTCGTTCCCGCGGGACTTCGTCGCGGCCGGCAACACGCTGTACTTCGCGGCGACCACGTCCACGACCGGCAAGGAGCTCTACTCGGCCGTCGGCGGCGTCGTCACGCTGCTCGGCGATCTCGCGACTGGCTTCGCGTGGTCGAACCCACGTGACATCACGCCGGTCGGCAACGACGTCTACTTCTCCGCGCTCGGGTCGGGCGTCGGGCGGGAGCTGTATTACGCGACGCCGGCCGCGGCCACGCTCGTGCGGAACGTGCGGCCGATCGGCAACGGCGTCGGCCGCGGGATCGCCGTGCTCGGCACCGACGCGATCTTCGCGGGCGACGACGGAGTCTCCGGCGTCGAGCCGTGGCGCAGCGACGGGACGACCGCGGGAACGCAGCAGATCATCGATCTGTCGCCGGGCCTCGGGACGGCCGACTCGTCCGCGCCGCGTGAACTCACGGCCGACTACGAGGCCGCGTTCTTCTCCGCCGAGGACGACATCGCGGGGCGTGAGCTGTGGCGCACCGACGGGGTGACGACCACGCGCGTGGCGGACATCGCGCCGTTCGGCGGCAGCGATCCCCGTTCGATCACGCGGGCCGGGCGCTACCTCTACTTCACGGCCGACGACGGGTCGGGCGGCACGACGGGGCGCGAGCTGTGGCGGGTCGACGGTGCCGGCGCCGCGAGTCTCGTCGCGGACATCGTGCCGGGCGTGGCCGGGTCGGATCCCGACCACCTCATGGACTGGCGCGGTCGCCTCGCGTTCGTCGCGACGACGCCGGCAACGGGTTCCGAGGTCTGGGTCAGCGACGGCACGGCGGCCGGCACGACGCTGCTCGAGGACATCTCGGGCGGGATCACGGGTTCGGATCCGGACGATCTCGTGCAACTCGGCGAGTGGTTGTGCTTCGCGGCGACGCGCCCGTTCGACGGCCGCGAGCTGATCGCGCACGACGGTGCGAGCTTCATCGTGCTCGATATCGAGCCGTTCGGCGGCAGCTCGTCGCCCGCGGACCTCTGCGTGCTCGGTGACCGCCTCGTGTTCGCTGCGACGACGACGACGAACGGACGCGAGCTGTGGATCTCGGATCTCACGGGGACCGGGACGTTCCAGCTCGCCGACATCCAGCCCGGTGCCGGCAGCGGTGATCCGACCGGCATGACGTATGCCGGCGGGCGGGTCTGGTTCGTCGCCGACGACGGCGTGAACGGCACCGAGCTGTGGGCGACCGACGGCACTCCGGCCGGCACGCAGCGCGTCGCCGATCTCGAACCGGGTGCGGGCGGTGCGACGATCGGTGAGCTCGTGCCGTTCGGCGATCGCGTGCTGTTCGTCGCGGACACCACGGTGACCGGCCCCGAGGTCTTCGTCAGCGACGGGACGGCAGCCGGCACGGAACTCCTCGTCGACTCCGCGGCGGGGGTCGGCGGCGTCTTCGCGCCGCCGGTCGCGCCGGGCACGAGGTTCGCGTACTTCTGGTCGCAGACCGCTGCCGGATCGGTCCTGTACCGCACCGGCGGCACGCCAGCGACGACGACCGTGCTGCCGTCGGGTGGCCTGCAGGCGTTGGCGATGGGTCTCGTCCACGCCAACCAGGTGATGTTCGTCGGCGACGACGGCACGACGGGTGCCGAGCTGTGGGGCCTCGACGTCGGCGCGTCCGCGGTGTCG
The DNA here is from genome assembly GCA_965228735.1 of Planctomycetota bacterium. GTDB lineage: Bacteria > Planctomycetota > UBA1135 > UBA1135 > UBA2386 > JAGQRA01. The sequence goes on along the minus strand of OZ245838.1, from coordinate 4,163,301 downwards.
ATCGGCGCGGCCTGCGCGGCCGGTCGCGGTGCGCCGCGGCTGCTCGTCGACGATCCCGTGGTCGGCACGATCGTCAACTCCCGATGCGAGGGGATCACGGCCGGCGCCGTCGCGTGGCTGCTCCTCGGCTTGACCGGCTCCGAGCCGATGCCCGTGACGAACGACTGTCTGCTGCTCATGCTCGCGGGCACGGCGGTCGACGCCGGCCTCAGCGGCGTGGTGCAGGGGGAAGCGCAGTTCAGCGTCTTCGTTCCGAACTCGCCGGTGCTGCTCGGGATTCGGGTCGCGAACCAGGCGGCGATCACGCCGACGCCGCACCCGGACGGGTGGGATCTGAGCAACGGCGTGATCACGACCGTCGGTAACTGAGCTGTCACGGCGGCGAAGAATCGTGGGTGGACGGCGCCGCCGATCTACGATCGGCGTATGCCGAACGGCCCCGCCACGATTCTCGCGCTCGCCCTGCTGACCGGGAGCGCACTGTCGCAGCTCCCGAGTCCGACCGACTTCCTCGGCCACGAGGTCGGCGCCGACTACCAGCTCTGCAACTACACCGACATGGTGCGCTACTTCCGCAAGCTCGAGGCGGGCAGCGACCGGATGCGGCTCGTCGACATCGGCCCGACGAGTTACGGGCAGCGCACGCTCATGGCGGTCATCAGCTCGCCCGCGAACCTCGCGCGGGTCGAACGACTGCGCGACATCTCGTGTCAGCTCAGCAAGGGGCGCCTGGACGGTGCCGCGGCCCGGGCGTTCGCCGACGAGGGCCGCGCCGTCGTGTGGATCGATGCGGGCCTGCACGCGACCGAGTCGATCGCCGGACAGAACATCATCGAGCTCGTCTGGCAGATGGTGTCGCGCGACGACGCGGAGGTGAAACGCATCCTCGACGAGGTCGTGCTGCTCGCGTGTCCCGTCAACCCGGACGGCTACGAGCTCATCGCCAACGCCTATCGCGCGACGCGCAACATGGCGATCCCCGTGCTCTACCAGCGCTACGTCGGCCACGACAACAACCGCGACTTCTACGCGTGCAACCAGGTCGAGACGCAGAACACGACGCGGGTCTTCTACAAGACGTGGTGCCCCCAGATCGTCTACAACCACCACCAGTCGGCGCCGCGGGGGACGATCATGTACACGCCGCCGTTCCGCGATCCGATGAACTACCACGTCGACCCGATGGTCGCGCGCGGCATCGAGCTCGTGAGCGCGCACATGAACGCGCGCTTCGCCTACGAGGGCAAGCCCGGGATCATCAGCGAGAGCGGCGCGTCGTACTCGACGTGGTGGAACGGGGGTTTGCGCACCGTGAACTACTTCCACAACGTGATCGGCATCCTCACGGAGTCGTTCGGCCGGCCGGCGCCGACGAAGATCACGCAGACGATGCGGCGGCGCCTGCCCTACGGCGACTACCCCGATCCCGTCCCGACGCAGATGTGGCACGCGCGGCAGACGATCGAATACATGCAGACCGCGAACTTCGCGATCCTCGACTACGCGGCGCGCTATCGCCGCGAGCTGCTGCACGGGATCTGGACGATGGCGTCGCGCTCGATCGAGCGCGGCAGCCGCGATCACTGGACGGTGACGCCGAAGCTCATGGCGGCGGCGGAGGAGCGGGAGGAGTCGGAGACCGCGTTCTCGGATCCCGCGCTGCGTGATCCGCGCGTTTATGTGCTGCCGCGCAATCAGCGCGACTGGGCTGCCGCGCGGCGGTTCGCGCGCGCGCTCGACCGTTGTGGCGTCGAGGTGCATCGCGCCCGCGCCGCGTTCGAGCTCTCTGGCAAGGCGATGCCCGCGGGCTCGCTCGTCGTGTTGACGGCGCAGGCCTACCGGCCGCACGTGATGGACATGTTCGAGCCGCAGTGGCATCCGGACGACACGCAGAACGGCAAACCCGTGCCGCCATACGACGCGGCCGGCTGGACGCTTGCGATGCAGATGGGCGTCGAGGTCGAGCGTGGCTTCGACGGGCTCGACGATGCGACGATGCAGAAGCTCGAGCGCCTCGGCGCCGTCGGGCTGACGGAGCGCAACCTGTTGCCCGCGGCCACGGGGCAGTACTGGCTCGACGCACGCGACAGCCACAGCACGCTGGCCGCCAACCGGCTGCTCGCGGCGGGTCGTCCCGTCGCGCAGGGGGACGGCGGGTTCGTCGTGGACCTCGATGCCGACTCCGTCGCTGTTCTCGCCGAGGTCGCGAGCGTTGCCGACATGCGCATTCGGGAGGGCAAACGTGGGGACGCGTCGCCGCCCACGCCGCTGCGCCGGGCGCGCGTCGGCCTGTTCGACCGCTTCGGCGGCCACATGCCGACGGGCTGGGACCAGTGGGTGCTCGAGGACTACGGCTTCGCGGTGCAGCGCGTCTTCGGCGAGCGGATCCACGCCGGCGAACTCGCGCGGGACTACGACGTGCTGATGTTCCACACCGGCCTGCCCGGCCCGCGCGACCTGCAGCGTTCGATGCGGCGCCGCAATCCGCCGGATCTCGAGAAGCTGAAAGATGCGCTGCCGCCGTTCGAGGACTGGAGCGACCTCGAGGCGCGATCGACCGCGCTCACGAGCGAAGCCGCGCTGCCCGCGATCCGTGCGTTCGTCGAGGGCGGCGGCACGCTGCTCGCGTTCGGCGGCGAATGCACGAAGGTGATCAAGCACTTCGATCTGCCGATCAAGGTCGGCGTGCACGTGCCGGCGAACGAAGAGGGCGAGTCCGAGACGGAAGGCGACGGGGAGCGGCTCGCGAACCGCGAGGAGTTCTACTGCCCCGGCTCGCTGCTCGCGATCGAGGTCGATCGGTCGCACGCTCTCGCGGCCGGCTGCCCGAAGGAGCTCGCTGCGATGGTGCGGCGGAGTTCGACGATCCTCGAGATCACGGATTCGGACGCGCCGGTCACCGCGGTCGCGACGTATCGCGCGGAGGACCCGTTGCTGTCCGGTTGGGCGATCGGCGCCGAACGGCTCGCCGGCAAGGCGGCCGTCGTCGAGGCGAAGGTCGGCAAGGGCCGGATCGTGCTCTACGGCGCGGACGTGACCTATCGGGGGCAGCCGATCGGCACGTTCAAGTTCGTGTTCAACGCCATCCTCGGCGCCGGCGCCCAGCGAGGAGAGACGCGCTGAGAGGCGCGCAGCGGGGCATGTCACGCGTCCGCAGCTTCGCGCCGATCGCGGATCGGTCGGCGCGGGTGCTGATCCTCGGCAGCATGCCGGGGGTGCGGTCGCTCGCCGCGGCGGAGTACTACGCGCATCCGCAGAACGCGTTCTGGCAGATCGTCGGCACGATCTGCGGCTTCGACCCGACGCTCGACTACGCGGCGCGGACCCGCGCCTTGCAGCGGGCCGGCATCGCGCTGTGGGACGTCATGCAGAGCTGTGAACGCGAGGGCAGCCTCGATTCGGCGATCGTCGCGCGCACTGTCGAGGCGAACGACTTCGCCACGTTCTTCGCGGATCACGCCGGGATCGCCGACGTGCTGTGCAACGGCGCGGCTGCGCACGACGGGTTCGAGAAGCGCGCCCGGCCGCAGCTCTTGGCGCTCGAGCGCGAGATCCGGAGCGTGCGGCTGCCGTCGACGAGCCCGGCGAACGCGGGCACCGATCGGGCGACCAGGCTGCGCCTGTGGCAGGAGGCGCTCGCGCCGCTCATCGACTGACGCGGTGGCCGAGCCAGTCCGCGCACAGTTGCACGAGCGCGCGGCCGCCGATCGGCTTGGTCGCGCAGTGGTCGCAGCCGGCGTCGATGCACTCCTGCTTGGCGTCGCCCATGGCGTGCGCGGTGAGGGCGACGATCGGCAGCGTGATGCCTTTCGCGCGCAGCCGGCGGGTCGCTTCGTAGCCGTCCATGACCGGCATCTGCATGTCCATGAGGATCATGTCGAACGGCAACGGGTCGACGGCCTCGCCGTCCTCGTCGCCGTCGACGCAGAGCGCTCTCACACCGGCCAACCCGTCGTCCGTGATCGTGACCTCGGCGCCGGCCTTCTTCAGCACGTGACTGAAGAGGCGCTGGTTGTCGGGCCCGTCCTCGACGAGCAGGATTCGCCCTTCGATGGTCGGGGTGCCGGATGCGGGTGCGGCCGCGCGCGGTTTGGCCTTCTGCTCCACGCATTCGACGGGCATCCGCAGCCGAAACACGCTGCCTTCGCCGAGGGTGCTCGTGCAGGTGATCTCGCCGCCGAGCAGCTTCGCGAAGTGCTGGCTGATCGAGAGGCCGAGGCCCGTGCCGCCGTGTTTGCGCGACATCCCCGAGTCGACCTGGGAGAACGGCCGGAACAGCGCCTCGATCTGGTCAGCGGGAATCCCCGCGCCCGTGTCCGCGACCTCGCAGACGAGCTCGTCGGGGTCGTGTGACACCGACGCGCGGATCGTCACGGAGCCGGTATCGGTGAACTTGATCGCGTTGCCCGCGAGGTTGAGCAGGATCTGACGCAGGCGCAGCGCGTCCGAACGGATCACCGTAGCGGGGCCCGGAGCATCGACGACGAGCGCGATGCCCTTGTCGCGCGCCTTGATGCGCAGGAGTTCGGCCGTGTCGTCGACGAGCTTGGCGGCGCGGAACTCGGACAGCTCGACGCGCATCGTGCCCGACTCCACCTTGGCGAGGTCGAGGATCTCGTTGACGAGCTGCAGCAGGTGGTCCGCGTTCCGCAGGATCGTGCGGATCGTGTCCTGCGAGCGCGCCGGCATGTCCGCGTCCTCGAGCACCACCTCCGCGTAGCCGAGGATCGCCGTGAGCGGCGTGCGCAGCTCATGGCTCATGTTGGCGAGGAACTGCGACTTGACCTGTGACGCGGCGCGCGCGCTCACGGCCGAGTCCTCGAGCTCGTGCATCGCGGCGAGCAGCCGGTCCTTCATCAGCTGGATCGTGCGGCCGAGCGAGCCGACCTCGTCCTGGCCTTCGGGCAGAACGATGTTGAGGCTGCCGTCCGCGATCTGGCGCGCCGCGGCTTCGAGGCGCGTGATCGGTCCGGCGACGAGACGCGAGGCGAGGATCGCGGTGATCAGAAGCAACGCGATCAGGACCCCGCCCTGCACGGCGGTGCCGACGACGAGCGCCGCCAACGGCGCGTCGTGCGACCGGGCGCTCTGCCAGGCCATGAGGCGCCACGCGCTGCCGGGAACGCGAGCGAGCGCGGCGTAGCCGTTCGTCGGGTGGGTGGCGCCGGCGACGAACCAGTCGACCTCGGCCAGGTCTCCGGCCGGTGGGGTCTTGGCGGAGATGCGCTTGATGCCGAACGCGTGGGTCGGCGAACCGAGGTCCGTGATGACCTGGCCGTGCGCATCGAGCAACGCGATGGTGTCGGCCGTCAGCGCGCGATCGCCGTGGCGACCGATCGCCGTGAGCCGTTTGTGCAGTCGCGTGCTCTCGAGAACGAGACGGACGGCGCCTTGCACTTCGCCGTCGTCGCCGCGCACGGGCACCGCGAACACGAGCGAGGGCCAGGCGGAGTCGATCCACTCGGCGTGGCCGCTCCACGACGAGCCGTCGTGCAGCGGGATGCGCGCGTAGTCGTGATGGGATTCGTCGAGGCCGATGCTCGCGGTTCGCAGGCCGTCGAGCACGCAGCGGCCGTTGCGGTCGAGGATCCCGCAGGCGACGGTGGCCTCGGTGTCACGCTGGGCGAGCGCCGTGAGCGCGGCCGTGGCGGCGGTCTGGGCGTTGCTGTCGAGGTCGCCCTGCGTCGCGGTCGTGCGAACGGACGCGAGTCGCGCGAGCGTGCCGAGCTGGCCGAGCTGGTCCTGGACGTAGGCGGCGAGGCCGACGGCGGCGCGGTCGGCGTCCGCCTGCAGCTGCGAAGCCGCGGTCTTCTTGGCTGCATCGGTAGCCCGCTCGTGCGCGACGAGTACGACCGCTGCCATCGGAACGACGGTGACGAGACCGAGGGTGGCCAGGATCCGGCTGCGAATACGCAAGCACGTCGGTTATCGACCACCGGCGGAGGCGGGCTGGTGCGGTCGTCGACGGGCCCGTGGCATCGGCGGATCCGGGGCCCGGAATCGCCCCGCGAACGCGCGGGATTCGACCCCGGGGGTCCGGGCGCTTCGAGGGTTGCCCTCAGTCGACCCTGGTCATCAGCTGCGCGACGCGCTTCGCGAATGCGCCCGGATCCTCGGGCAGCGCGCCCTCGGCGATCAGCGCCTGGTCGTAGAGCAGCGCCGACCACTCGCCGAACTGCGCGTCGTCGCCCATCGACTCGAGCTTCTGGATCACCGGGTGATCCGGGTTGATCTCGAGGATGCGCTGCTGCTTGGGCACCTCGTGGCCCGCCTCGCGCAGCATGCGCTCCTGGTTGGCGCTCATGCCCATCTGGTCGGCGACGAGGCAGGCGGGCGAGTCGGTCAGGCGGTCGGTGACGCGCACGGTCTTGACGTTCTCCTCGAGCGACTTGCCGAGGCGCTCGATGACCGGCGCGAGCGCCTTCTCCTTCTCTTCCTTCTGCTTCTTCTCCTCCTCGGTCTCGGGGAGGTCGAGCGCGCCCTTGGCCGCGGACACGAACGGCTTGCCGTCGAACTCGCGCAGCGCGTCCACGACCCACTCGTCGATCGGGTCGGTCATGAACAGCACCTCGTAGCCGCGCTTCTGCAGCGCCTCGATGTGCGGGCTCGACTTGACCGCGGCGAGCGAGTCGCCGGCGACGAAGTAGATCGACTTCTGCTCGTCGTCCATGCGCTCGACGTAGGCCGCCAGACTCGTGAGGTCGTCACCGTTCGTGTTGCGGTAGCGCAGCAGCGCGGCGAGTCGCTCCCGCGCGTCGAACTCGTGGTAGACGCCCTCCTTGATCGAGCGGCCGAACTCGTTCCAGAACTGCAGGTAACGGTCGGTCTTCTGTGTCTCGCCGTCGACCTCGCGTTCGATCTCGCCTTCGCCCGCGAGCTCCTCGAGCAGTGTCAGCGTCTTGCCGATCACCTGCTTCCTGATGAACCGCGTCGTCGCGTCCTTCTGCAGGATCTCGCGCGAGACGTTCAGCGGCAGGTCCTCGCTGTCGACGACGCCCTTCACGAAGCGCAGCCACTCCGGCACGATCTCCTGCGCGTCGTCCATGATGAAGACGCGCTTGACGAACAGGCGGACGCCCGACTTCTTGCGATCGCCGCCGAGGTCGAACGGCGCCTTGCCGGGCAGATACAGCAGGCCCGTGAGCTCATGCGTGCCCTCGATGCGGAAGTGCGTCCACGCGAGCGGTGCCTGCCAGTCGTGCGACAGCGACTTGTAGAACTCGTTGTATTGCTCGTCTTCGATCTCGCTCTTGCTGCGCGTCCACAGGGCGCTCGCGGCGTTGAGCTTGACCCACTCCTTGGTCGTCTTCTTGTCGTCGCCCTCGCCCTCGGTGCGCTCGATCTCCATCTGGATCGGCCAGCGCACGTAGTCGCTGTACTTGCGCACGGTCTCGCGGACCGGCCACTCCTCGAGGTATTCCTTGGCGTCGTCCTTGAGCGTCAGCACGATCTCGGTGCCGCGCGACTCGCGCTCGCTCTTTTGGATCTCGAAGTCGCCCTTCGCCTGGCTCTCCCAGGACCAGGTCTCGTCGCTGCCCGCCTTGCGCGAGGTCACGCGCACGGAGTCGGCGACGAGGAACGCCGAGTAGAAGCCGACGCCGAACTGGCCGATCAGCGTGATGTCCTTCTTCTGGTCCGCGGACAGCGACTCGGCGAGCTTGCGGCTGCCGGAGCGCGCGATCGTGCCGAGGTTCTCGATCAGCTCGTCGTGGCTCATGCCGATCCCGTTGTCGCGGATCGTCAGCGTGCCGGCGTCCTTGTCCTGGATCAGCTCGATCTTCAGTTCTTCGTCCTTCCCGAGCAGGTCGTGGTCGGTCAGGGCGCGGAAGCTCAGCTGGTCGATCGCATCGGCGGCGTTGCTGATGAGTTCGCGGAGGAAGACCTCGCGGTGCGAGTAGAGCGAGTTGACGACGAGGGACAGGACCTCGTTGACCTCGGCCTGGAACGTGTGCTTCTCGGAGGTTGCGGACATCTGGGCGTGTCGGTGGGTGACAGTCGAAATTCGGGCAAACAGGATTGCGACCTGACGGCCGATGTTCAAGGGGGATCCGGCTCCGGCGGCGCCTCCGCGGTTGGCGGCCCGGTCTCCGATGGCCTACACTCCAGCGCCGGGCGCCGAACTCGCGCCGGACCAAATCGACCATGGAAGACCACAATCCCTACGCCTCCGCCGCGTTGACCCCGGCTGCCTTCGCGGCGGCCAGTGAGCGCGCCACGTTCCTCAAGCGGGTCTACAGCTACCTGTTCCTCGGTATCCTCGGGTTCGCGGCGACCTTGTGGGCCGCGGGCAACGTGCCGCCGGTGACCCGGTTGATGGTGAGCCTCTGGGAGCTGATCGCAGGCAACGGGTTGGTGGGCTGGGCCATCTACATGGGCCTGTTCCTGGGTGGCTCGTTCGCCGTCCAGGCGCTCGCCGAGAAGAAGCCGATCAACGTCGTTGCGTATGCCAGCTGGGCGTTCCTGCTGGGTCTGCTGGTTGCGCCGCTGACGATCACGGCCCCGGCCGGCACCGTGGCCACCGCGAGCCTCCTGACGGCCGTCGTATTCGGCGCCCTCACCGTGTTCGTGTTCATCACGGGGAAGGACTTCCAGTGGCTCCGCGGCCTGCTGTTCGTTGGCTTCCTCACGATCCTCGGGACGATCATCGCGGGGGCCATCTTCGGGTTCTCGCTCGGCATCTGGATCTCCGGTGCGATCGTCCTGCTGTACTCGGGCTACATCCTCTACCACACGAGCGAGATCCTGCACCGGCTGCCGACGAGCATGCCGATGTCGGGCGCGATCATGCTCTTCACGGACGTGGTGCTGCTGTTCAAGCACATCCTGATCCTGCTGATGTCGCGCGACTGACGCGCGCCGGGTCGTTCACCGAGGACCGAACATGACCGCGCCGGGACCCGGACCGCCCGTCGCGGATCACACCGCGGCTTTCCGCGCGGCAGGGAGCGCAGCCGCGCAGGCGAGCCGGCGGCCGGCGGTCGCCGTGCCCTGGTGGCTCGCCGCGCTGCTCGCGCTCGGCGTCGGGGGCGCCGTGCTGGTCACGGCATGGATCTGCGACGACGCGCTCGTCACGTTGCGCAACGTCGAGAACCTCGCGGCCGGCGAAGGCTTCCGCTGGAACGTCCTCGACCGCACGCTCACCGCGACGCATCCGCTCTGGATCCTGCTGCTGACGGGAGTCCGGCTGATCACCGGTGAGCCGTTCTTCACGACGATGGGGGTCGGCGTCGGGCTCGCGACGATCGCGACGTATTTTCTCGCGCGGCACGCGGGGAGCATCGCGGCCGCGTTCGGCGTCGTCCTTGCCGCGGCGCTCGGGTCGCGCGCGTTCGTCGAGTTCGGCACCGGCGGCCTCGAGAACCCGTTGGTCTACGCGCTGCTCGGCTGGTACCTGCGCGAGTGGATCTGCCGCGAGGGAGCCTCGCGTCTGCGCTGGCTCGTGCTCGTGGCCGCGCTGCTCGGACTCGCGCGCCAGGACGTCGGACTGCTGCTGCTGCCGAGCGTCGTCTACGCGATGTTCGGTCTGCGGCCGGGCGCGATCCTGCGGGCGGTGTGGCCCGGCGTTCTGGTGTTCTCGCTGTGGTGCGCGTTCGCCGTCGTCTACTTCGGGACGCTGCTGCCGACGCCCGCGTTCGGCAAGGTCGTTGCCGCGGACGTTGCGCGCGCGGACCTGATCGCGCAGGGACTGCGCTATCTGCTCGATCTCGTCGAGCGCGATCCCGTGACCGCGCTCGTGCTCGCGACCGCGGTCGTCGTCGGAATCGTGCGGCCGTCGCGGACCCGCACGCCGCTCGCGCTCGGGGTGCTGCTGCAGGTGGCCTACGTCGTGAACGTCGGCGGCGACTTCATGTCGGGTCGCTTCTTCACGGCGGCGTTCGTCGTGGCGCTGCTCGCGAGTGCGCGGTCGTTCCGTGGTCTCGCCGCGTGGGTCGCGGGCGCGGTGTTGATCGGCGCGAGCTTCGTAGACGGCCTGCCGCCGTGGGCGCGCCCGGTGCCGCTCGACGGCAACGCCGCGATCGCGCACGGCATCGGTCGCGAACGCGACTACTACGCCGCGAAGTGGGCCTGGTGGAGCCCGGCGCGTGACGTTCCGGTCCACGGCGCGTTCGGCATCACGTTCGCCGATCGGCGCCGGCCCGCAGTCGCGTTCTTTCCGACGGCCGGGGTCGCCGGGTTCCTCGGCGGGCCGAACGTGCACGTCGTCGAGCCGTTCCTCTGCGACCCGCTGCTCATGCGGCTGCCGCTCGAGGACCCGACGGACTGGCGCATCGGTCACTTCAAACGCCGGATCCCCGAGGGCTACTTCGAGACGCTCGCGAGCGGCGAGAATCGCATCGTCGACCCCGGACTCGCGGAGTACTGGAGTCACCTCGAACGCGCGCTGCGCGACCCGCTGTTCGCCGCGGAACGCTGGCGCTCGATCTTTGGGCTGTGGACCGGCGAGTTCGATGCCCTGCTCGCCGACTACGTCGCCAACGACTATCTGCCGGCACCGCTCGTGCAGCAACCGATGGCCGCGTTCCCGCGCGACACGACTCCCGGCACGCCATGGTTCGATGCCAACTGCGTCGTCGTGCGCGAAGGCGGCCTGCGCCTCCGTCGTGACATGGGCTCCGCCTCACCGCCAGCGCGGCGCGTCCTGCTGCTGCTCGACGGCATCGGCCACGGCGAACTGCGCTTCCGTCTGCGCGACGAAGTCGTCGGCACCGTCCCCTTCGCGTTCCAAAACCCGTTCCAGGGCGGCAGCCGCTGGGTCGGCTTCGACGTCCCCGAGGCCGCAGCGAACTTCGACGCGCTCGACGTGATGCTCGCGACCGAGGAACCGGGCATCGCGACCAACATCTACACCCTGCCGATCTTCGCAGTGCTCGGAGCCCGCGTGAGCGAGTGACAACACGTTGTCACTTCAACCCACCCGTACGGTACCTGGTTCAAACTGCTGGAATCGCGGAGTGGCTGAGGCCGCTGTGCGAGCGCGCGAGTGTGATTCCGGCAGGATGAACCAGGTACCGTACGGCCATCCTTGTCAGTTCGGCGTGACTGCGAAGCGAACGCCGTAGAACGCGCTGCGCTTGTTCGCGAGTTCGGCCAGGCGGGTGCGGGGGGTTGCCGGGGGGACGGAGAACCAGGAGCCGCCGCGGATGACGTGATGCGGGCCTCCGGTCGCGGTCGTCGGATCCGTCGCTCTCGGTTCGCGCCCCTCGTACGCCTTCGGGTCGTAGTGATCGGCGCACCACTCCCACAGGTTGCCGAGCATGTCATGCAGCCCGTACGCGTTGGCGGCCTTCTGAGCGACCGGGTGCGCGCGGTAGTCGGCGTTGCGGTGGAACCACGCGTGCTCGCGCATGCCGGCCTCGGACGACCACGGCTCGGCTTCCCGCGATTGGCCGCCGGTGCAGGCGCGTTCCCACTCGGCCTCGGTCGGCAGACGGTAGGCGAACGTCTTGGCGAAGTGCCGCGCGTCGAGGAGGTTCAGCGTCATCGGCAGCGTCGGATCCTGATCGCCGCCTTGCGGCAGTTCGACGTTCGGATCGCCCGCGTACTCGTCCACGTAGCGCTGCCATTGCCCGACGGTGAGCTCGGTCTGCGCCAGCAGATAATCGCGCGTGATCTCGACCTCGTGCTGCGGCTGTTCCTGCGGCTGCACCCCGCCGCCCATGGTGAACGTGCCGGCCGGGACCCGAACGAACGTGATCCCCGTGCGCGGGTCACGCACCATCCCGTCCTGACCCGCGACCGCTGCCCAGGTCGATGGATCCGCGAACCGCGCGAGCCGCGCCCGCGCCGCGTCCGTCATCGGCTGCGGCTCCCGGCGCGCCGGCGTCACGGGCTCGTCGTCGCCGCAGCCCGCGAGCAGGAGGGCGGTGCAGAGGAGCGCGCGGCGGGTCATGCGGCGATCATGCCACTGTCCGGCGACCGCTCAACCGGTATCATCCGCGCCCCGATGGCCCCCGGCTCCGAGCGAGATACCCGTCCCAACTCCCGACTGCTGCCGCGCCTTGCGCTGCTCGTCGGCGCCATCGTCCTGGCCCTCGTCGCGGCCGAGATGGTGTTCCGCTGGTTCGGGCCCGATCCGGGCGGCACGGGCGCGGGCAAGTTCTACACGCCGACGGGCGTCGAGATTCCGGTGTCCGAGATCGCCAATTTCCTCGGCGCGGGTGGCTACATGGGCGGCGGCGATCTCGAGCACCCCTACGGCCGCCTGACCCCGTCGCTGAACGTCAAGCAGGGCTACGACCGGCCGCGCTGGGACTACTTCGACGCGGACGGGTGCATCGACGTGCGGCACAGCTCGCGCGGGTTCCGCGACGAGGAGTTTCCGGTCACGAAGCCGGCGGGCGAGTACCGCGTGCTGGCGCTCGGCGACTCGTTCACCTGGGGCAGCGGGGTGCCGGCCGAGCTCGCCTGGCCGCACGTGCTCGAACTCGCGCTGAAGGAACGCGGCCCGGCCCAGGTCGTCAACTGCGGCTTCGCGTGCGGCACGTACAACCCGACGGGCTACGACGCGTGGATGAAGACGGACGGGGTGCTGCTCGATCCCGACCTCGTGATCGTCGGCTTGTGCCTCAACGACATGGAGCCGCATACCAACGCGGTGCCGATGTTGAGCTACGTCCCGCCGAAGTTCGACGACGAGGAGTTCGAGAGCTTCAGTGCCATCGTGCGCTACGTGCGCTGGTCCGCCGCCATGCGCGAAGCGCGGCGGCAGAGGACCGACTTCGCGGCCGTGGTGCGTGAGGCGCCGGGTGTCTGGAACGCGGTGCAGGGCGCGTTGCGCGACCTGAAGTCGACGTGTGACGGCGAGGGCATCGAGCTCGTCGTCGCCGTCTTTCCGATGCTCAGCGACCTCGACGCGGAGCCGTATCCGTATGCCGGGCTGATCCGGATGGTGCAGGAGTTCTGCCAGGATGCCGGCATCCACTGCGTGGACACGAGCGTCGACTTCGTCGGTCGTGACGACGAGATGGACCTCTGGGCGCACGTCACGGACCAGCACCCGAACGATGTCGGGCATCGCCTGTTCGCCGACCGGATCTTCGCGTTCTTGCAGGACGAACAGCTGCTGCGCTGACGCGCACCGCGGTCAGTCCTCGAACAGATGCATCCCGCCGCGGATGCCGGCGATGTTGTCGACGATCGTCACGTCGGGCGGCAGCTGCTCGACGAGTCGCTTGCCGTTGCCGCCGCCGATGTAGAGGTGATCGAAGAAGGTGAGCGCGCGCAGGCACTCGATCGCGCGGTGCACGCGCTTCTCCCACTTGCTCTGCCCGATCGCGCGTCGCGTCTCGTTGCCGAGCTGTTGCTCGTAGGTCTCACCCTTGCGGAATGGATGGTGCGCGAGCTCGAGGTGCGGGCCGAGCCGGCCGTTCTCGTAGACCGCCGAACCGAATCCGGTGCCGAGCGTGATCACGACCTCGACGCCCTTGCCCTGGATCGCCGCGAGCCCCTGCACGTCGGCGTCGTTGGCCACGCGCACGGGCTTGCCGAGCCGGTCCTCGAGCTCCTTGCCGAGCGGAAAGCCGAGCCACGCCTCGTTGCCGAGGTTCGCGGCCGTGCGGATGAAGCCGTTGCGCACGACGCCCGGGAACCCCACGGCGACGCGGTCGAACTCGGGGAACGGCTGGATCATCTCCAGCAGCGTCGCGACGAACTCCTCGGGGCGCGCGCCGACCGGCGTCTCGACCTTGCGACGTTCCGTCAGCAGGTCACCGTTGCCGTCGAGGACCGCCGCCTTCAGGCCGGAGCCGCCGACATCGATAGCCAGGGTGTTGAGCACGAGCTTTGGTTCGAAGGAATCAGGTCAGGCCCGGGATGCTGGTCGTCACGGTCATGGGCCGACGTCGAGTTGCATGAGGTCCTCGGCGAGCACGACTTCGCCATCGTAACGTCTGGCGGCCATGGCTCGAAGGTCGCGCCCGTGGCACTCGGGGTAGAAATGCGTCAGCACGAGCCGGCGAGCGCCGCCGCGCGCGGCGTAGTCGGCCGCCAGGCCCGGCGTCAGGTGGCCGTCCATCTTCACGTCGTCGGGGGCCGCGGCGTCGCAGACGAACACGTCCGCGTCCCTGGCCAGATCGACGAGCTCTTCGCACTCGTCCGCGTCGCCGGAGAACGCGGCGAGGCCGTGCGCATCACGGATGCGGTAGCCGAGGCTCTGGGCCGTGTGCCGGATCGGGATCGCGGTGACGGTGAGCCCAGTGCCGGTGGACCCCGTGCCAGTGCGTCCGGCCGCGATGTCGTGGTCGCCGGGCCCGATCTCGTGCAGTCGCAGCTCGAAGCCGCGGGGTTCGAGCCACGGCCAGGCGCCCTGCAGTTGTTCGACGAGCCGCCGGAGACCCGGCGCGCCGTAGACGTCGAGCGGTGGTCGGCCGTGAAAGTGCGGCGAACGCAGCGCGAACAGCAGCGCCGCGAGGTCGGCGCAGTGGTCGGTGTGGTAGTGCGTGAGCAGCACCGCATCGAGGTCGCGCACCGAGTGCCCGCTCTGCGCGAGCCGCCGCAGCGTCCCGGGCCCACAGTCGACGAGCACGGAGGTGTCGCCGCTCGCGACGTGGTATCCCGCGGGGAACCGGTCGGGTTCGGGGATCGCCGTGCCGGAGCCGAGAACGGTCAGGATCATGGCCCGCTCTCCGTGTTCCTGGTCTCCGCGTTCAGGTCCGCGTCCTGGCCCCGCCGGAGCTCGCGCAGCCAGCGGCCGACGGCGAGCGCGTTGCTGAGCCGGTTCGCGGCGCGACCGTGACACGGGGTCGGCTCTGGCTCGAGCTGCTCGCGTTCGACCACCTCTTCGAGGAAGCCCGAACCGCGGTGGCGGTAGTTGCAGTAGCTGGTCTTGAGCACGGTCATGGCCGCGCCGTCCGGCATGAGCTCTGCGGTCCAGTCGAGCATCGTCTGCGTCCAGGCACCGAACGGGCCGGGGCCGGCGAGTGCGCGAAACCGATCGCGGGCCTCATCGAGCGTGAGGCCGCCGTTCAGCTCATCGGCGGTGAGCCCCATGTGGCGCAGGTGACCCGGCGGCGGCGGCGCGGTGCGCGGGCGCAGCAGCAGTTCGTGCGAACGGCCCGTCGTGAGGTCGGCGAACGCGACCTGCACGAGCTCGCGCGTGGCACCCGGGTCGCCGCCGGGCAGCGACGACTCGGCGTAGACGACGCAGAAGCCCGGATCCTCGAGCAGCGGTGACAGCTCGCGCCGCTGTCGCTGCCGGGGCTTGCGGAAGCGAACCTGCCGGGGCGCGCTCGACATGTGACCGATCTGATGCTCGATCATGCCGTCGAACGCGGCCACGAGCTTGTCGAGGCCTCGTTGCGTCGCCGCGGACTCGAGCGTGCGCAGCGCGCAGACCGTCGCTTCCAGCGTGGACAGGCACTCCGGTCGCGGCTCCTTGCGGATGCGGTAGCGCGAGGGTTCGGCCGGCGTGATGCGGACGTGGCGCAGCTGCTGCAGCCACGGGTTCTCGTGGTAGAGCCGACGCGCGTGCGACCAAGTGCCGTCGAGGACGACGAGCGTCGACGGCGCTGTGTTCGTCGACGCGGCGAGGTCTTCGAGCTCGATCGCGTCCGGGTGCGGATAGAGCAGCACCGCGTCGTCCGGCACGTCGAGATCGCGGCACGCGAGCGAGCGGCTGAAGCCGCCGTGCACGGTGTGCACCGCGGCGTTCGGGAGGCCGAGGCCGAGGATCTTCGCGGTGCCGAACGGGTGGTCGCGTTCGCCGGGGTGCTGGATGATGACGACCCGCGTCCGGGTATCGACCTGCGGCACGAGCGCGCATATGCAGTGGCCGTGCGGCCGCATGCAGCGGTAACACCGCGGGCGGGGCTCGGCCGTGATCGTCACCCGGTCAGTATGCCGCGTCGGCGAGCGCGCGCCGATACTCCTCCGGCGTGTTCACGTTGCGCAAGAAGCGCAGATCCGGGTCGTGCTGCCGCAGTTCGTCGGTCGTGAGCGTGCGGGCCGCGAGTGCGCGGATGAGTTCGCGTGGCGCCATCACGCTCTGCTGCAGCAGCGCTTCCGCGGCCGCGAGGCAGCGGCAACGGTAGACCGCGCAGGTCGGCTGCAGCTCGCCGTTCGGCGCCGGGATCACCGCGTCGTGGGCGCCGAGCAGGCCGGCGAGCCAGGCGACGTCGGTACCCCGCAGGAACGGGCTGTCGCAGGCGGTCACGAACGCCGCGTCGTCCGGCCCGAAGGCTGCGGCCCCGATCAGGTGCCGCAGCCCCGTCGCGAGCGCGGCGAGCGGCCCGGCGCCAGGGCGATCGTCGGTGATGACCGTGACCGTGCTCGGCAGCTCCGGCAGGGGTTGGTCTGCGGTCCGGCGAACGACGACGACGGGCATCGCGGCCGTGCTCAGCGCGGTGCTGATCCGGCAGAGCAGCGATTCGTCACCGAACTGCAGCAGCTCTTTGGGTTGTCCCATGCGCTCGCTGCGCCCACCTGCCAGAATCAACGCACCGGTTCGCACCCGAGCACCCTACTCGAACATGACGCAGTCTCCGCAGCCTCAACCTGGCCAGCCCTCGCCTCACCAGCCGCCACGGCCCGAGCCCCGGGCCGCCGAGCTCGTCTCGCCGTTCGTGTTCCGCATCGAATGGAAGGACGGCGTCGTGCACGACTATGCGGCGCGCGATCTGCGCCTCGCGTGCCCGTGCGCGAACTGCATCGAGGAAGGCACGGGGCGCGCGTTGCTCGACCCGAAGACGATTCCCGAGGACATCCTGATCCTCGGCCAGGAGCTCGTCGGACGCTACGGGCTGAGCTTCGTGTGGACCGACGGTCACAAGACCGGGATCTTCAACTGGCCGATGCTCTATCAGCTCGGCACGATCCGGCAGTAGGCGCGTCGCGGTATCGCTGCCCGATGACGGACCCGAACGATCAGTCCAGGCTGCTCGCGCGCGTGCTCGACGCCCTGGACTGGCGCGCGCTCGGTGACATCTACTTCCACGAAGCAGGCGAATCCGAACTGCGAAGCCGGCGCGACGCCCTGGTCGAATTGGGCGATCAGCTCGCCCACCATTTGCTGCGGCGGCTGCCGCGAGCCGGGCGGTCGCTCTGGGTGGGAGCTGGCCTGGGCGAACTGCCCGTACTCCTCGCCGAACAAGCCCGGGGTCGCGGGGTGGTCGCGACCAATTTGCGACAGGCCGAGTGCGATCTCATCAACGCCGCGTTGCGACGCGCGGGTGCGCCCGCGGGGTTGGAGCTGCTCGCCGCCGACGCGCGATCGATGGCGACGGCGGCGGCGTTCGACCACGTCGGGTGCATCAGCCTGTTCACCGACCCCGAGACCTGGCCGCTGCTGAGCGATGTCACCTACGGCCGCATCGCGCCCGTGCAGCTCGACGTCGAGCGCTTCGCCGCCGAACGCGAGAACGCGCGTGAACTCGCCCGCCAGTTGTTCGAGGCGATCACGTTGCCCGGCTGGGTTACGACGTCGGCCGAGGAGGCCGCGTGGTTCCTCGAGCCGGCGCTGGCTTTGGGCGTGGCCTACGATGCGGACGACGAGCTCGTCGAGACCGCGGTCGTCGGTGATCCGGTCGGGTTCCTGCGCTTCGGCTAGTCCGGGGCACGGCTTTCGAGTCCAGACGAAAGAAGGCCGCGATGACGATGTCACCGCGGCCTTCCTTCGACCCGCGACGCCGGAGCGTCGCGGCTCTTTCCGACATCGACCTAGAGCAGGCCGATGAAGATGCGCAGACCGTTCGAGAACGTGGCGCCGAGCGGGTTGCACGGGCCGTTGGCGCAGTTCGCCTGCAGGGCGGCGCCCTGGATGTAGAACTCGAGGCCGTTGAGGCCGGCGCCCGACGGGATCGGACCACCAACGAGACTGCGCGTCACCGGGGCGACGCCGCCGGTGCCGAGCGCGAGCGCGTTGAAGTTGATCGCGACGTAGCCGCGGCAGTCACCCGCTCCGATGCCGAGGCTCGAGAGCAGCGTGCCCGGGACGTCCGGCGTGAAGTTGAACAGCAGGAACACGAGGGCCGCCTGCGCCGGATCGTAGCCGTCGAGGACGATGTTCGGGTTCGTGCCGATCACCGGACGCATGTCCAGGTCGATGAAGAGCTCCTGGTTGTCGATCGGCGAGGTCGTGAGGTTGATCGACGACACGTCGAGCGAGTTCTGCAGCGCCTGGGTCGCACCCGGCGCCGGACCCGGGGTCCAACCGATCAGGGTCGGCCACGAGCCACCGGCGCCAGCGCCGGTCTGCGACGCGTCGTAGCGGAACTCGACGTCGCCGTTCGCGAAGAACGCGATCTGGTAGGTGTTGGCGCTCGTCGCGAGGCCACCGTACGGGACGGCGGACCAGGTGACGACGAGCTCAGCGCCGGCGCCGAGGACTTCGAAGACGACCGAGCCGCTCGTGCTCGGATCCTGGTTCACCCAGTTCGGGCACCAGCGCGCCGCACCCTGGAGGAACTCATCGAGCGTGGACGACAGGTCGCCCGGGTTGGAGCCCGGAGCCGGCGCCGTCGTGCCCGCGCCGGCCACGTCGACCGGGGTCACGTAACCCGAAGCGCAAACCTCGAGGTCGTCAGCGATGCCGACGCCACCGGCGCCGTTCGGGAAGAAGACCGGGAACGGCAGCTGGCCGCCCGTGTTGTTGGCCGCGACGCTCTGGACGTCCGTGTTGGACGTGACCGGCAGCGCGATCGCGCCCGCACCCGGCGGGGTGAACGGGGTGCCGCCGACCGACACGTTGTACGTGCTGCCGGTGAACTGGTGCAGGACCGTGATGCCCGCGACGTCGAGCGACGTGGACGGGTTGAGGAACTGCTCGTCGTACGAGGTGCGGTCCTTGACGCAGCCTTCGCCGTACTGCTCGTTCGTCGCGACGGCGATCGGCGTGCAGGTCGGGTCGACCGTGTAGTGGATCTCACCCTGCCAGACGCGCGGGCAGAAGACGCCCGTGCCGTTGAACGGGGCGTTCTGGGCGGCGCCGCCGATGAACTGCAGTTCGTTGGTGCTGACGTTGCCGATACCCGTGGCCGTGCCGGTCAGCGGGCAACCCGTGCCGTTCTGGTAGTTGTGCGAGAAGCCCGACGTGCCGTTGGTGGCGACGAGCGCGAAGCCATAGGTCGTGTTCGCCTCGAGGCAGATCGCGTTGTTGAGCGGATCGGGCGCGGTCAACGTGCCGGCCGTCAGCGGGACGGAGCCGGCCGTCGAGGCGACGACGGACCACGCCGCGGCGGACGACTGGCTACCCTGCCAGCTGGCCGGGCCCATGTAGATGTCCATGCCGCCGCCCTGTGCGCCGATCGCTGCCGGCACCCAGGCGAGGTCGGTGATGGTGATGTTCGTGGCACCGACGGTCAGGTCGAAGTAGACGATGCCGCCGATGTTGCCCTGGTTGTTCGGAGCGTTGAAGGTCGAGAGGGGGCTTTGGCTCAGCGCACTGCACGTCAGTGCGGTGATGGCGAAGAGAGTTTGTTTCAGCATGGCTGGGTAGGAAAAGGAGAGGTGTGGTGGAGCGCGCAGAGATAACGCGATCCAGCCGGTCGAAAGATCATAGCCTCTCTCCCGTGACGTGTTGCGTCGTTGGGTGAATCACCTCGGCGTTCGGAAGGGGCCGATCGCCCGGCTGTGTACGGTCGAGCGATTCTGGCGCGCGACCCGGGTCGGATTACGCGAGCTGCGCGAGGTCGGCGATGCCGTTCATCAGCCGTTGCAAGCGCGCGAGGAGCGCGAGTCGGTTGCGCCGTAAACCGTCGTCGTCCGCGTTGACCATGACGGCTTCGAAGAACGCGTCGACCGGCTCGCGCAGTGCCGCACATCGGCTGAGCGCCGCGGTGTAATCCCCGGCCGCGAGCTGCTCCTGCGCGGCGCGGTCGGTCTCGGTGAGCGCCTGCCACAGGCGGCGCTCGGCGTCTTCACGGAGCAGGCTCTCCTGCACCGCCACGCCCGGGTCGACCGTCCCCTTCTTGAGGATGTTGCCGATGCGCTTGTTGGCGGCGGCGAGTGCTTCGGCCTCGGGGAGCGCGGCGAACGCGCGCACCGCGGCGAGACGCCGGGGCACGTCCGCGAGTTGCTGCGGTCGCAGCGACACGACGGCCGCGACCTCCTGCGCCGTGTAGCCGTCATCGCGCAGCGCGTTCTGCAGGCGGTCGAACACGAAGTCCGACAGCGCGGCCGTCGGGTCCTCGATCGCGTGGTCGCCGCTGCTCGCGAACGCGGGCACGGCGAAGCCGATGAGCTCTTCGAGTTCGAGCGGCGACTCGCTGCCGATGAGCATGCGGATCACGCCGAGCGCGTGGCGCCGCAGCGCGAACGGGTCCTTGTCGCCCGTCGGCTTCTGGCCGATGCCGAACATGCCGACGAGCGTCTCGAGCTTGTCGGCCAGCGCCACGACGAGGCCGACGTCGTTGCGCGGCAGCTCGTCGCCGGCGAACCGCGGCTTGTAGTGGTCCTCGATCGCATGCGCGATCGCCTCGGGCTCGCCGTCGTTGAGCGCGTAGTAGCCGCCCATGATGCCCTGCAGCTCGGGGAACTCGCCGACCATCTCGGTCAGCAGGTCGCCCTTGCCGAGCTGGGCTGCGCGGTCGGCCTGGGCCGCGAGGTCTGCGCCACCAGCTTCCCCGCTACCCGACCCCCCGCTGCCCGACCGGTCGTCGCCGAGGCGCTTGCCGATGGCCCGCGCGATCGCCCGCACGCGTTCGACGCGCTCGAGCTGCGAGCCGAGCTTGTTGTGGTAGACGACCTTCGCGAGTCGCGGCAAGCGCGACTCGAGCGTGTTCTTCCGGTCCTGGTCGAAGAAGAACTTGGCGTCGGCGAGCCGCGGTCGCACGACGCGCTCGTTGCCCTCGATGACCGCGCCCGGGTCCTTTGGCGCGATGTTGCTGACGATGAGGAAGCGGTTGGTCAACTTGCCCACGGAGTCGAGCAGCGGGAAGTACTTCTGGTTCTGCTTCATCGTCAGGATGAGGCATTCCTGCGGCACGCTGAGGAACTCGTCCTCGAAGCCGCAGGCCAGCACGTTCGGCAGCTCGACGAGTGCGGTGACCTCGTCGAGCAGATCGTCGTCGGCGATCGGTGTGAGGTTCAGGTCCTGCGCGCGCTCGTCGAGCTGCGCTCGGATCGCGTCGCGCCGGGCCGCGAACGACGCGAGCACGCGGCCGTCGTTCTCGAGCTGCGCGGCGTAGCTGTCGGCATCGCGAACGTCGATCACGACGTTGCCGGCCTCGAAGCGATGACCTTGCGTCTCCCGTCCGGCGGTGAGTCCGAGCGTCGTGACGGGCACGACCTCGCTGCCGTGCAGCGCGATCAGGCGATGCGCGGGCCGCACGAACTTGACGTCCGTCCAGCCGTCCTGCTGCTGGTACGTCATCACCTTGGGGATCGGCAGCTTGGCGACGGCGTCGTCGAGCGCCTTCTGCAGCCCGGCGACGAGGTCGACGCCCGGCTCGGTGCGGTCGAGCCACAGCGTGTCCTTCTTGCCGTCGCTCGCCTGCCGCAGCTGCGGCACGACGCTCACGTCCGCGCCGATCGCACTGAGCTTCTTCGCCAGCACCTTGGTCGGCTGACCGTCGTCGTCGAGACCGATCGCGACGGGGACGAGCTTGATCTCGACCTGCTTGTCGGCGGCCTGGGCGAGCACGTTCTGGATGTGCACCGCGAGTCGGCGCGGCGTGGCGAACGGGGTGAGTCGGGCGTCGTCGCTGCAGAGTCCCTGCTCGCGCAGTCCGCGAACGATGCCGTCGGCGAACGCGCGGCCGAGCTTATCGAGGGCCTTCGGGGGGAGCTCTTCGACGAAGAGTTCGACGAGCAGGTTCTTCGATGTCGCGGTCGCGGTCACGGCGGGGTCGGCTGGCGTTGGCTGTTGGAGCGGCGCCGGCCGTGGTGGGCCGGCCGGTCAGTCGGCGGTGACGCTATCAGCCGACTCGCCGTCAGTCACCGAACCGCCGGTGACGGACAGGAAGAACTCTTCGAGGCTGTTGCCCTGCGAGACCCCGCGCGGCGTGATGCCGCGGTCCATGAGGGCGCGGAGCACCGCCATGAGCACGTCGTCCGCCGACCGACCGGGGGGCAGCGCGAGTCGCGCCGTGTATCGCGTCGGGCCGCGATCGTCGATCGTCGTGACGCCGGCGATGTCCGTCAGCGCCGCGCAGTCGGCCGGCAGCAGCGGCCGCGAGGTCGTGAGCTCGAGCATCAGGCTGCTGCGCGTGATCTCCTCGACGGGGCCGCACGCGCGGACCTTGCCGTGGTCTAGGATCGCGACGTGGTCGCAGAGCTCCTGGATCTCGGCGAGATTGTGCGAGCTCACGACGGTCGTGACGTTGGCCGACTTCTGCAGGTCGCGCACGAGGTCGCGGATCTGGCGCGCGTTCTGCGGATCGAGCCCGGACGTCGGCTCGTCGAGGATGATGACCTCGGGGTTGCCGAGGAACGCCTGGGCGATGCCGAGGCGCTTGAGCATGCCGTGCGACAGCGCGTGGATGCCGCGCTGCTGGTATTCGGCGAGGCCGACCTTCTCGAGCGCTTCGACCACTTCCTCCTTCGCCGTCTCCGGATCGCTGCCGTCGAGCCGACGGAAGAACACGAGCTGGTCGAGCAGCGGCACGTTCTTCTGGAACGACGCGTCCTGCGGCAGGATCGTCATGCGGCCCTGCAGCTGCGAGACGCGTTGGATGTCGGTGTCGAGCACCTGCAGCTGACCGCTGTCGGCCTGCAGGAACCCCGCCGTGATCGAGAACAGCGTCGTCTTGCCCGCGCCGTTGGGGCCGAGCAGGCCGAAGATCGAACCCGCGGGGACGTCGAAGCTGACATCGTCGAGCGCCTTGGTCGTGCCGAACGTCTTGCTGACGTTCTGCACGCGGATCGCCTGACGCCCGGTCGCCGCTTCTGGCGTCGCCGGGGAGGGAACGGGTGGCGGTGCGGTCACAGGTCGCGCCTCGTGAACTTGCGGTAGCCGAGCCAGGTGAACAGCGCGGTCTGCGCGAGACACACCCCGGCGGCGAGCAGCAACTGGCTCCACTCGGGGTGCAGCAGTCGGTTCTGCACGCCCCAGGGCAGCAGGTACTTGATGTAGCCGGCCGCCTCGTGGGTGTAGGAGCCGAACGTCGCGAACATCGGAACGCCGGCGATTACGAGTTTGCTGATCGTGAGCGCGGCGAACGAACTGCCGATGGATGCCGAGATCCACGCGCAGAGCGCTACGTACGGAATCGAGACGAACAGGATCGCGGCCGTGCCTTGCAAGGCCCACGAGACCAGTTCACCCCAGCCATACATGGGGAGCTTGAGCCCCATGTAGAGCACGACGGTGCTCGCGAGCAGTAACAGCACGAGGGCGAACGTCGCCAGCATGCCGAGCAATCGCCCGAAGAAGATGCTGCCGCGGTCGACGCGCAACAGCTGGTAGCGCAGCTGCCGCGAGCCGATGTCGCCGGCGTAGATGTCGAACGCGCCGATCGCGACGATGAAGGGCCATCCAAACAGCAGGATGAGGAAGATCGCGGACAGTACCGCCGGGCGCTCTTCGAGCAGATACTCGGCCCACGCGTCCGCGGCTTCGGCTTTCTCAGCCGCGGTCTCATCGTCGTCATTGGCGCTGGAACTCGACAGCATCCAGCTGACGACCGGCGCGGCTTCCTTGACCATGCGCTCGAGGACCATCTCGGTGAGTTCGCCCTTGTCTGCGTTCTCGTTCTGCTCCGAGATCTGTTTCACAACGATCTCGACCGGCTGCAGCATGATGTGCGCTGACAGCAGGCCGAACGACAGGGACAGGAGCAGGAAGACCAGCCCGATGCCGCCGCGCACGGAGTAGCGCGTCGAGTACTTGGCGATCAGTGCGATCTGGCGGCCGTTCATCGGACGTTCGGCTCTTGGTCAGCGGATGAAGTCGTGCTTGAACGTGGTGTTCAGCAGGATCAGCGTGAGCAGGGGGTAGATGACGGCGAGCAGTGTCAGCAGTTGGAAGCCACCGACGGCGTCGTTCTGCACCATGAGCGTCGTCGCAGCGACGCCGACGATCCCGAGCACGCCATAGAGCGAGCCGAGGCCCCGACCCAGGAACTTCTTCTGCTTGAGGTAGCCGATGCCCGACAGCAGCAGCAGTGTGGTGTTCACCAACTCGAGCAACAGCGCAACGTAGAAGAACCCGACGCCGATCTCTTTCCACATCTCGACGGCTTCCCGCAGGCCCTCGGGGATGTCCGCGTCGGAGGTGTCGGCGAGGCTGATGAACGCCAGCAGCGCAGCCAGGGCGAGCAGATTGAGCGCACCGAACCCGGTGAACACGAAGTTGATGACGGCGAGGGCGGTCAGCCCGCCAGGGCGCTTTCCTTCTGACATGAGATCCTGAGTGGTGGAGGAACGGGCTGGCATTGAAGGCGGACGAGTCGCCGATTGCCAAAGCCAAACCCGCGGCGCCCCCGTAGTGGCCGGTAAGGGCGACAACCTGTCACACCTTCACGTGGGCCCTCCGGCTGCACCGGAGCGATCCGTGGCAGTCGGCAGCGATCGACGGCGACCGGTGGCGACTCAGGCGCCCTTCTTCTTGCTCTGCTTGGCCGCCTTCTTCGCGGCCTTCTCGCGCGCGGCTTCGAGCTTCTGCACCGTCTCGTCGGCCCATTCCTTGGGCGCCATCGGGAAGCCGAGGCGCGCCCGACTGTCGACGTAGCTCTGCGCGACGGCGCGCGCGAGGTTGCGGATGCGGCCGATGTAGGCCGCGCGCTCCGTGACGCTGATCGCGCCGCGCGCGTCGAGCAGGTTGAACGTGTGGCCGGCTTCGAGCAGCCGCTCGTAGGCGGGCAGCGCGAGCTCTTGTGACATCAGGTGCTGCGACTGGCGTTCGTAGGCGTCGAACGCCGTGAGCAGGAATTCGACGTCACTGTGCTCGAAGTTGTAGGTGCTCTGCTCGACCTCGTTCTGGTGGAACACGTCGCCGTACTTCAGGCCGTCGGCGAACTGCAGGTCATAGACGTTCTCGACGCCCTGGATGTACATGCACAGCCGCTCGAGCCCGTAGGTGATCTCACCCGTGATCGGTTTGCAGTCGATGCCGCCGACCTGCTGGAAGTAGGTGAACTGCGTCACCTCCATGCCGTTGAGCCAGACCTCCCAGCCGAGGCCCCAGCAGCCGAGCGTCGGGTTCTCCCAGTCGTCCTCGACGAAGCGCACGTCGTTCTGCTCGAGGTCGAGCCCGATCGCGCGCAGCGAACCGAGGTAGAGGTCCATGATGTCCGCGGGCGACGGCTTGAGGACGACCTGATACTGGTAGTAGTGCTGCAGGCGGTTGGGGTTGTCGCCGTAGCGGCCGTCCTTCGGGCGCCGGCTCGGCTGCACGTAGGCAGCGCGCCACGGCTCGGGACCGAGCGCGCGCAGGAACGTCGCGGTGTGGCTCGTGCCGGCGCCGACCTCCATGTCGTAGGGCTGCAGCAGGGCGCAGCCGTGCTCGTTCCAATAGGCCTGCAGGTCGAGGATCAGTTGCTGGAAGGTCCGCATCGCGTCGGGTTTCGAGCCGCGGATGCTACCGCGCTCGGCGTGAGAAATCGGTGGGTGTCTTGAGGCCGGCGATCGCGTGTGGGACCATCCGGGTGCCGCGTCGGGAAAGGGCGGCGCGCAAACCCCTGAATCGGAGAAGGAGCCATGGCCCAGAAGAAGAAGAAGGCTGCGAAGAAGTCGGCCAAGAAGAAGTCGGCGAAGAAGAAGGCGACGAAGAAGAAGGTCGCCAAGAAGGCGGCGCGACGGGCGTCGACTGCTGGCGCGGTCGTGCCCTCGGGTGCCGCCTCGTGGTCGGACAGCAACGTCGCGCACAAGACGACGTTCGGCCTGCTCGTCTACTTCGGGCAGTTCAAGCTGTCGCTGTCCTGGGACGACGTCGGCAAGCTGAAGATGGAGCAGCTGCAGTTCTGGCCGACGGGGTCGTCCGCGGACATGGAGCGGAAGGCCGCTCGCGACTTCTGCACGAGCTTCTTGAAGCTGGTCCTGACCGGGCGGCCGACCCTCGAACCGCGTTCGGGCACCACGCAGCAGGACAAGAACGCCGCGTACGACGCGGTCGAGGCCGTTTTCGCCGGCAAGGCGAACACGGTCGCCAAACTAGGGCGGGAGCTCGACTCGCAGTACGTGGGGTGGCTGTGATGTGCCGTTCGGTGTTGGCGATGGCGGCGGCGTTCGCGTTGGTCGCATGTGTCGGGACGCCGAGCGCATGGCGCGGACCCGAGCCGTTCGATCCCGGAGCGATCGAGGCCGGCGGCGGCGAGCCCGTTCGTGCGTCGGAGCCCGTCGAGAACCCGCGGGAGAAGGCCGAGAAGGAGATCGCCAAGTTCATCGCGGAGAATCCCTCGGCGGTCAGCAAGGTCGCTCGGAAGCTCGCCGGCAAGGCCACGGGCCGTGTCTTCGGCAACATGTTCAACTTCGAGGACGGGCCCGCCGAGTCGTTGTTCCAGAACCTGCAGCTCGAGCTCAAGACGTTCGAGAACCAGGGGGCCGAGAGCAGCCTCGGCTTCGGGTACGACTACGAGAAGTCACACGAGTTCGGTGAGCAGCGTGACGAGAACGGCATTCCTGCCAACCACGCGGCGTTCGAACTGCGCGCGAAGGGCAGCGTCGCGTTCGATGACGCGACCAACCCGGCGGACTTCCTCGTCTCGGAGGTCGCGTTCTCGTACTGGCTCGGCAACGTGCCGGGCTGGACCGGGACCGAGGCGCAGTTCACGGGCTTGATCAACGAGATGGTAGGTGCAGCGGGCAACGAGGCGAAGCTCCGCCGGATCAGGGCCCGCATGGCGGAGCTCGTCGACCCGAACCACTATTTCGTCGAAGCCGAGCTGCACGGCGGTTACGAGACCAACCAGCGGTTCACGGCGCGCAACGTCACGGTCGGCGGGTCGCTCTGGCTCGACGTCAAGTCATACGGTCAGGACACGCTGCTCAGCTGGCTGAACGTGGCGGACTATCCGTTCGCGATCACGCGTTGGCTCAGCGGCTGGGACGGCGGCTTCTCGCCGCGCGGCAACGCGCTGCCGTACCTTCGTGCCAAGCTCGACCTCGTCGAGCCCGAAGGCAACGACCCGCGGGCGATGGTCGGCGACAACTCGGCGTTCCCGCGCCTCATGCTCGAGGCGGGTATGAAGACCCCATTCCTGCGGCTCAAGTGGGGTGGTGAAGAGCGCGACCTCTTCGTCGGCGTGAACTACCGCTACTTCCAGGAGCTCGACGCTTCGGCCGCGGTGCAGGCCGCGGGCCTCGAGAGCTACGACTACGTCGCGGTCGCGATCACGCACCAGGACGGCTTCTTCGCGACCTACCGCGCCGGCCGCCTGCCGTTCGACGTGTCGGACGACAACGCGTTCGAGGTCGGCTGGAACTTCGCGTTCTGATCGCTGCCCGCCGTACGGTACCTTGCCCGCCGTACGGTACCTGGTTCGAGGTGGCATCCTGTCGCGCCCGCGGGTTACGCCGGCAGATCGAACCGGGTACCGTTCCGGGGGTGAGACTCTTCGTGTTGGTGGTTCTGCTCGGTTGTGCGGTGGCGCAGGAGCCCGTCGAAGTGGCGCCCGTGAAGCGGTCGCTGGCGGATGGGCTCGTGCGGCAGCTAATCGAGCGCGAGGGGTTGGAGCCGCCGAAGTTGTCGACCGGGGTCGACGTCGCGGCCGGGAACGGGCCGCTCGTGCTGGCCGTGCGGCGGTCGAACGGGACGTGGGGGCTGCACGAGTTGCAGCGCGGCCGCGGGGATCACGGGGCGGCGCTGCCGAAGGCGAGCCCGGGCGAGGTGGTCGAAGAGGTCGAGGTCAAGGACGACGGCGGCGCGCTCGCCGCGAACCCGCGCGGGCCGGTGCGGATCGTGTTGCAGCAGAAGGGCGAGACGATCGTCATCGGCGAGCGGCGCGACGCACCGCAGTTTCGCGGGCCGCGGATCGAGTCGGCGGCAGTGCGGCAGATCGTGACGCAACTGGCAGCGCGGGTCGCGAACGTGCGCGGGCCGAAGCACCTGCTGTTCGAGGTCGATCGGGAGGTCGCCATGCAGGACGTGCTCGCGGTCTGGGAGCTTGCGCAGAAGGCCGGGTTCGACGCGCCGATGTTCAGCGGTCTCGGCGGGCGGCCCGGCGGGCGGATGCCGATCGCGGAGGCCGAGAAGATCGCCGGCATCCCAGAGCGCTTCGACTGGCCCGTGAAGCGGGTCGGGCCCGGCGGCATCCAGCCGGTCTGTGAGGGCGAACTGCTCGTGCTGCTCGATGGGCCGACGCCGTTTCTGGCGGTCGAACCGCTGTTCCTCGTCTGCGCCCAGGCCGGGATCTGGCAGATCGGGTTCGTCGGCACGGGCGAACGCAACCGGCGCTACAAGCTGCGCACCAACCTGCCGTTCGATCCGGATCTGCTGAAGTAGGGCCGGGCGTAGCTCTGGTGGTCGAGTGCCGTAGAGTCCGGCGATGATCGTGATCACCCCGAAGAGCGCGACGGCGGGGCCGCGCGCGGTGCGCCTCGCCGAGAAGCTCGCTGCCGCGGTGCGATCACAGCGCGAGGTCGAGCCGCAGCTCGCGCGTGCGGACCTCGATGCCGCGTTCGAGCTCGCGCATGCCGAGATGGTCCGGGAGCTCGGGGGCAGCTCGGGTGTCCAGCGCATACTCGGAATCACCCTCGCCACCGTCTGCGTTTTCGGTTGGTTGACCTGGTACTTCCTCGTCGGCCGCACCGCCGGCCAGCCGCTGTTCGTCTCCGTCACGACGGCCGCCGCACTCGTCGTGCTGTTCTCGTTCTGGCTCTGCTGGAAGGGTCGGTAACCGGGTCCGTTTGGCCAGTCGCGGCGGCCGCCGAAACGGGCGCTTGCGTTCGGCGACGGCGGAGCCGAGAAAGCGACGCCTTGTCCGCCCTCGATTCACCCCCCGCAGCGCCGCCGGCCGGCGAGCCGCAGCCCACGGACGGTGCGATCGTCGACGCGCGCCGGGTGTTGTCGCTGTGGTGGCCGTTGGCCGGCAGCTGGCTGCTCATGGGCGTCGAGATGCCGATGCTCGCGGTCGCGATGACGCGCATGCCGGGCGGCGAGGTGCACCTCGCGGCGATGGGAGCGCTCGTCTACCCGCTGTCGATCCTCATCGAGGCGCCGATCATCATGTTGCTCGCGGCGTCGACGGCGCTCGCGAAGAACCTCGCGGCGCACGCGCGCCTGCTGCGCTTCACGCACGTTTCCGGGCTCGTGCTGACCGTGGTGCACGCGCTCGTCGCGTTCACGCCGCTGTTCGATTGGATCGCGCTCGATCTGATCCAGGTCCCGCCCGAGACGGTGGAGCCCGGCCGAATCGGCATGCAGATCATGCTGCCGTGGACCTGGGCCATCGCGTACCGGCGCTTCCAGCAGGGGGTGCTGATCCGCTGTGAACGGTCGGACGTCGTCGTCTACGGCACGATCATCCGGCTGCTCACGAACGTGGTCGTGCTCGCGATCGGGCTCCTGGTCGGCGGCCTGCCCGGCATCGTCGTCGGGACGATCGGGGTCGCGCTCGGCGTCGTTCTCGAGGCGCTGTTCGCGGGCTGGTGCTACCGCAACGTCGGGCGACCACGATTGGCTGCCGCGACCGACGACTCCGAACTCACGTGGCGCGCGTTCTCGCGGTTCTATCTGCCGCTCGCGTTCACCCCTCTGATCACGATCGTCATCCAGCCGATCGGTTCGTGGGCGATGAGTCAGATGGCCGACCCGCTCGCGTCGCTCGCGGCGTGGCCGGCGGTCTACGGCATCGTGTTCCTCACCCGCAGCGCGGGGTTCGCGTTCAACGAAGTGGTCGTCACGCTCGCGGGGCAGCCCGGCGGCAAGCCGGCGCTGCGCCGCTTCGGCACGCAGATCGGCCTGATCGCGATGACCGTGCTCGCCGTCCTGGCCCTGACGCCGCTCGGCGCGTTCTGGTTCGGCACGGTCAGCGGGCTGTCCGACGAACTCACGACGCTCGCGGGTTCGGCGCTGCTCTTCGCGCTGCTGATGCCGGGCTACGCGGTTGCCCAGAACTACCACCAGGGTGTGCTCGTGAGCGAGGGCCGCACGCGACCGATCACGGAGGCCGTCGTCGTCTACCTCGTCGCGTGCACGGCCGGGCTCGTGGCGGGCGTCGAGCTGCTGCCCGGCGTGCGCGGGATCTACGTGGCGCTCGCGGCGTTCACGGTCGCCGGGCTGTTGCAGACCGGCTGGCTGCTCTGGCGCCGGCGGTGACGCCTGGTGAACGCGCAGCCCCATGGTTCGCTGGGGCTTATGACTCGGGTGTTGCGGGGCGAGCGTTTCTCGGGGAAATCGCAGTCGGGCAGCGCAGCGCTCTCGCTACCCCCTGCACGATGTGTGTCGTTCGCCCTCGTGTCGTCCCTGGGACGCCTTCTCCTGCCCTGAAGACCACCGTGATCGCGTTGCTGGTGGCGTCGATCGCATCGCCGCTCGCCGCCCAGGCCGAAGGCGTGCCGTTCGACGACTTCCGCGTCGCCGTGCACACGGCAGCGCCCGACCTCGGTGCCGAGTACGGCATCTGGGCCGGCGGCGGTCACTACAAGGCGTCGTTCCACGACGGCATGACGTTCGTGCCGATGCTCGGGCGCGGCTATCCGCGCAATCTGCCGGTGAGTTGGCGGACCGCGTCGGTGCGCCGCGGTGAACGCGATCTGCTCGAACGTGGCGAACACCCGGTGCCGCACGGTGACGGTTACCGATTCGAATACCGCTTCGCGGCGTTCACCGAAGCCTACGACGTGCTGCACGCAGGGCTCGAGCAGACGTTCGTGTTCGAGACACTGCCGGGGAACGGCGACCTCGTGATCACCGGCAAGGTGGCCACCGAGCTGCATGCGGACGGCATGGCGCCGGCGCACGGCGCGCTGGCGTTCCGCGACGCGCAGGGCAACGAGGTCGTGCGCTACGGCAAGGCGTTCGCCTTTGACGCGACCGGTGACAGGATCGAACTGCTGACTGGATACGAGAACGGCGAGATCACGCTGAGCGTGCCCGGGACCTGGCTCGCGAAAGCGACGCTGCCGGTCGTCGTCGACCCGTTCTTCACCTCGCCGGTTTCCGTGGCCGGATACCTGGGCGATGTGCCGCTCGAGGACGTCGACGTCGCGCACATCGATGGGGTCCACGGTGACGACGTCCTGACGGTCTGGTCGGCGGCGTTCTCGGCGACCGACGTCGACGTCTTCGGGCGGCTCACGGACGAGGACTTCGCTGGTGCAGTGACGGTCTTCACCGACATGACCACATCGTGGGTGACCGACCACCCGGCCGTGGCCTTCGTGGCGGGCCCCGACCGCTGGGCCATCGTGTTCCGCCGTCACTTCGTGAACAATCCGACGACCGTCAGTCAGCTGCGAGCGCACGTGCGCGATCTGGGAGATCTGACGCAGAGCTCGACCTACACGTCGTTCGTGCCCTCGAGTGGCAACGATTGGCGCCCGGACGTCGGCGGCGTCGGCCAATTCTCGACCGGCTCGCATGCGCTCGTCGTGTTCCAGCGCGAGAACAACGTGGGCGGCTTCTCCAACGTCGCCGGCAGCGCGGTCTACGGCGTGCGCCTCGACGTCACGACCACGAACGGGACGTTCGGCACGGAGTTCCCGATCGGTGCGTCGCTCGTGACCGACGACGAGCGCCCGAGCGTCAACCAGGTCGCGGACGGCTCACCGTACTCGTGGATGTGCGTCTACCAGACCTACAACAACCTGCTGTCGTCGGACGACTGGGACCTCGCGGGCAAGCGCATCTCGCAGACCGGCACCGTGGCGTCGGGGACCTGGACGAGCGACGTCGCGGCGGCGTCCAACGAGCACCAGCTGCGCCCCGTCGTCGAAGGCGGCAACGGCCGCTGGGCGGTGTTGTTCGCGTCGTATCCGACGTTCTTCCTCAGCAAGACGACGAGCATGGCCGGCACGCGGATGCAGCTCGAACGCTTCGACTGGTTCGAGGGCAGCGCCACGCCCGACCCGGCGGGTGATCAGGCACCCATCGTGTTGGAGGCATCGGCGACACGCGTGCTGCAGACGCTCGACCTCGCGTTCGATCGCCGCGACCGTTCGCACTTTGCGCCGCTGTGGCGTGAATCGATGGGGAACGGCGCCTACACGCCGCGCTACGCGATCGTCGGCTACACCGGCCAGCCGACCGAAGGCCCGGCTGACGCGCTCGCTGGGCTCGCGCAGTCCGGAGCCGTGACGTTTGCCCTCGGGCCCGACCAGTATTCCGTGGTGACCGGCAGTTCCACGGGCTCGAGCGCGGTCCTTCAGGGTCGGCCGCTCGAGTACAACCCGCCCGGCCCGACGGCGCTCGTTGGCCCGGGCTGCAGTTCGGTGTCTCCGCGCTGGAACGGCGGTCGCCAGATCGGTTCGGAGACCGACTTCATCTACGTGCTGAGCGCGCCGGCGGGCAGCGGTCATTTCATGCTCGTGTCGCTCGCGCCGGAGAACCTGCAGATCATCGACCCCGCGGTCGGGTCCGGCTGCTTCCTCCTCGTGGACAACGGACCGGCCTACCTCGGCACGATGAACTTCCAGCTGGCGCCGAGCCAGGGTTTCCCGCGCTGGACCTTCCCGCTGCCCGAGTGGTTGCCGCCGCTGACCCTCTACTTCCAGGATTGGGTCTTCGACGGCACGCGCTTCGAGTCGACGCGGCGTCTCGAGGTGCCGGTGATCAAGTAGCCGTTCGTTCGGCGGGCGGCACCTCGCGCCGCCTACTTGACGAGCGGCACTTCGAGGCGCTCGGTCGTGTAGACCGAGGCGTTGCTCGCGTCGAAGTGCACGCCCTGGAAGTAGAGCGTGAACGGAATCAACGCTTCGGGCAGGTCGATGTCGTAGCCGTTCGACCCGATGACGATCGGCAGCGTCGCGAGGCTGCCGGGACCGGCGGTCGGCACGAGCTGCCAGCAGCCCGGCACGACGGGCGGCATCGGCGGCAGCAACTGCGAGTACGGCTGCAGCCCGACGACGATCGCCGCGAGCGCGGTCGGCGCGATGTTGTCGATGCGCACCTCGCAGTCCTCGTCGCCGATGAGCTGGCTGCCGACCCACGACAGCGTGCCGCTGCCGCAGCCGAGGCCGGTCGACTGGATCGGCGCGGCCGTCGGGTGGGCGTAGCGGTCGAGGACGACGCCGCTCGTCGCGTTCTGCGCGGAGTCGTAGGCGGTGCCGAGCACGAACGTGCCGTCGTTCTCGTCGAACGCCGCAGCGGCGTCGAGCGCGTCGCTGGCCCAGCCGCCGGCGTAGGCGAGCTCGCCGTGCACGCGGCGCCCCTGGTAGCCGGTGACCGTGAAGAGGACGCTGGCGTTGTCGTAGCGAATGAGTCTGGCGCAGTGACTGCGGGTGGTGAGATCCAGCTCCATGTCACAGAGCTCGCGCCACTCGCCGAGATTGTTGGTCGAGGCCGTGTAGTAGCTCGAGTAGGGCAGGTCGAAGCTCGCGCCGTTCCACTCGCGCCGCTCGGTCACGATCGCCGTGCCGCGTGCTTCCGTCGGCCGGCTGCCGAGCTCGGACGAGTAGCCGTTGGTGTAGCCGAGGAACAACGTGTCGTTCAGCCCGGCCAGCTTCGGTCCCATGTCGTGGCGGTCAGAGCTGGAGGCGATCACGGTCTCCGCCGAGACGTTGCCGTGGCGATCGACGCGGCGCATCTCGATGTCCCAACTCGTATGCGGACTCCACATCGGGCTGTTGCCGATCACCTGGTAGGCGACCGTCCACGTGTGATTGCCGCCGAGTTCGATCGTCGACACGTCCGGGCGTTCGGCGTCCTCGAACGTCTGGTCGTGAATGGCGAACGGCAGGGCGGCCGAACCGGCGCCGTAGAGACTGATCACCGCACCCCAGATCTCGCTGCCGTTGTTCTCGTAGAACGTGTGGCCGTTCTCCTGTTGGTAGACGACGAGCAGATACTGGCCCGTGATCACGCTCAGGTCGGACGCCACGCGCGGGCGCTGCGCCTGGAAGAGCCCGGTGTCGACCGAGCCGAAGCTCGTCGACAGCGTGAAGTCGGCGCGGCCGTGCTTGTGCCACCGCAGCTTGCGGGTGTCCGAGTTGTGGAAGTGCCGCACGAACGCGAGCAGCGTGCAGGCGCCGTAGCGATGGCGCCCGAGGCTCGGGTGCATCGACGACCACAGTGAACTCGTGTCCGCGTAGACCGGCGTCGACGAGCCGTTGCTCTCGATGCGACGGAGGAACACGTCGGAGTCGTTGGCGCTGGCCCAGCGCGTTGTCGTCTGCCAGATGTGGCCACCGCTGCCGAGCGGGTCGTGGAGCACGTCGACCTCGGTCGTGAGATTGCCCCCGCTCGCGAAGAACACGCCGAGCAGCGGGTCGACGACGACCGGGAACGTCGCGCTCGCCAGCCACTCACCGTCGAGTCGCAACGTGACCGCGCCGTCATCGAACGCGGTCGTCATCGCGCACTGCTCGCCGGCAGCATCGATCGCGACTGCGGCGCCGTAGCGCAACACCGTGTTGCCCTGCGCGTCGCCGAACACGAGCGGTGCGTGCTCGTGGCCGCGCGGTGCGGCAGTGAGATCGGTGGCGATCGCGCCGCGGATCTCCAGCGTGCCGAGGGAGCCCGTCGCGAGGCGCTGTGGGATCACGAAGGTCTGTTCGACGCCGTCCGGACGCACGTCGTAGGCCTCGGTGAACGCCGCGAAGCGGTACTCGTAGCGCCAGCCATTCGCCGCCGCCGCGGACTCGGGCTGTTCACCCTCACCGAGCAGCTCGGTCTCGCCGATTCGGAACGATGCGGTGCGCCAGGAGAACGGGCGGTTCTCCGGGTAGTCCTTGCCGAGATACGGGACGAACGTCATGCCGCCGTCGAACGCGACCTTGTAGTCGTCGCCCGCGGCCCACGTGCCGTACGCCCTGCCGTCGTCGTCGGCGGCGGTGTGGACCGGCACCTGGGCCGGCAGCAGGTCGATCGCGAAGGCGCCGAGCAGCGCCAGGGAGAACAGTCGGGTTGAGCGAGACATTGGCGTTCGGGCTCTGGGGCGTTCGGGCTCTGAAGACGGATTGCGGTTCCTGGTGGATCGACAGGGCCGTTCCGGACCGGACACACCCAGAGCCGGAAATCCGGCCGCCAGCCCTTACAGTCGCGCGCCCATGACCCGCCTCCAGCTCGTCCTCGCCGCGGCGATCGCCGTTCCGGTCACGGCCGGTTGTGCGATCGCACAGCGGCCGCTCTCCGGCACCCGCCCCAACATCGTGTTCATCTTCAGCGATGACCACGCCGCGCACGCGATCAGCGCCTACGGCTCGGGGATCAACGAGACGCCGAACATCGACCGCATCGCGAACGCGGGCCTCCTGTTCCGCAACAACTTCTGCGGCAACTCCATCTGCGGTCCGTCGCGCGCGACGATCCTCACGGGCAAGCACTGCCACGAGAATGGCTTCATGCGCAACGGCAACACGTTCGACGGCAACCAGCCGACGATGCCGAAGATGCTGCAGAGGGCGGGCTACCAGACGGCGATGATCGGCAAGTGGCACCTGACGTCGGACCCGCAGGGGTTCGATCACTGGATCGTGCTGCCGGGGCAGGGGCAGTACTACAACCCGGACTTCAAGACGCCCGAAGGCCGCGTTCGCATCGAAGGTCACGCGACCAACATCACGACCGATCTCGCGATCGAGTGGCTCGACGGGCGCGACCCGGACAAGCCGTTCCTGTTGATGTGCCAGCACAAGGCGCCGCATCGCAGTTGGATGCCTGCACCTGAGGACCTGCCGCTCTATCAGGGCGAGACGCTGCCGGAGCCGGCGACGCTGTTCGACGACTACGCGGGTCGCACCGAGGGCGCGAAGCACCAGGAGATGACGCTCGTCGAGCACATGTACCTGCACTACGACCTCATGGTGCCGCCGACCGACGCGCAGCGTGCGGCCGGTCTGCAGGGGCCTGATCGGGCCTTCGACAACATGATGAAGCGCCTCACGCCCGCGCAGAAGAAGACGTGGGACGCGGCGTTCATGGCCGAGAACGACGCGTTCCAGGCCGATCCGCCGACGGGCAAGGAGCGGCTGCGGTGGTACTACCAGCGCTACATCAAGAACTACCTGCGGTGCGTCAACGGCGTCGACCGCAGCGTCGGGCGGCTGCTCGCGTGGCTCGATGCGCATCCGAAGGTGAAGGCCAACACGATCGTCGTCTACAGCTCGGACCAGGGCTTCTACCTCGGCGACCACGGCTGGTACGACAAGCGCTGGATGTACGAGGAGAGCTTCCGCATGCCGCTCGTGATGTCGTGGCCAGGCAAGCTGCCCGAAGGTGTCGAGGTCGAGTCGCTGACGCAGAACATCGACTACGCGCCGACGTTCCTCGATCTCGCCGGCATCGCGACGCCCGATGACATGCACGGCACCTCGCTCGTGCCGCTGCTCGACGGCGAGGAGCCCGACGACTGGCGCGACGCGCTCTACTACCACTACTACGAGTCGCACGCGGTCCACATGGTCCCGGCGCACTACGGGGTGCGCACCGATCGCTACAAGCTCGTGCGCTACTACGAACCGCAGTGGAACGACTGGGAGCTGTTCGACCTCGAGAAGGACCCGGACGAGCTGCGCAGCGTGCACGAGGATCCGGCCTACGCCGCGGTGTTCGAGGCGCTGAAGCGGCGGCTGCAGGAGCTGCGCGAGCAGTACGGCGACGACACCGGTTCGCTGTTGCCGGGCTTCGATGTCACCGCGGGCGTCGCGCGTTCGATGGCCGGTGAGGCGGGCATCGGGCTGTGGGCCAACACCGCGGGCGGCTACCTGCTCCGCACGGACGACCCCAAGGGCACGCGCTTCCGGTCGACGATGACGCCGCTGCCCGGACGCCTGCGGCAGAACGGCTACATCGTGCTGAGCGGCGGCCACCCGCGCCGCGACCTCGTGCGCGGCGGCATCCAGTTCGGCTCCCGGGAGCTGACCATCATCGGGCCGAAGAACTTCCGGCAGAAGAAGACCCTGCCGATCGAATGGGACGGTCGGTCCCCGATCGAGGTCGTGTTCGAGGTCGACTTCGAGAAGCACGAGGCGCGCGCGACGGCTGCGGGCAAGACGCTCACCGTGCCGCTGCCCGCGGACTGGACGGCGGTCACGGCCTGGGGCTACGGCGCGGGCAACGCGGAGACGCTGTTCACGCCGATTCGGGTCGACTGATGCGCACGGATCGAGTCGGCGGCGGCTCGGCTTTCCGATCGTAAGGGGAGTGCGATCCGGTGCCGCCGGCCCGGTTCGTGCGAAGGCGGCATGAAGATGTCGCGCGGCGCGGCGGCGTGACGGCGATCCGCCCATGCCATGAGCGCGGTACTACCGGGCGCGAGGTCCACCGGGCCCGCGCCGATGGTAAAGAGGATTGACAAGTCCGCGGGCACTGCGGACCCTGCTTCGCCCCGAAACTCGGGGCCAGACCGCCGATGCCGACTCCTCCTCGCCATATCAAACGCCACGATGGCGTCGTGTCCCGCGCCGATCGGGAGCGACTGCTCGGGCAGCGCGGCGCGGTGGTGTGGTTCACGGGCCTGTCCGGCTCGGGCAAGTCGACGGTCGCGCGGGCGCTCGAAGAACGGCTCCATGCAGCGGGCCGGCTCGTCTACGTGCTCGACGGTGACAACATCCGGCACGGCCTCTGCGCCGACCTCGACTTCTCCGATGCCGGGCGGGTCGAGAACATCCGGCGCATCGGCCATGTCGCGGCGCTGTTCGCCGATGCCGGCGCGATCGTGCTGACCGCGTTCATCTCGCCGTTCCGCAGCGACCGGGCGCAGGTGCGCGAGCTCGTCGGCGACGACTTCGTCGAGGTGCACGTCGACGCCGACCTCGCGGTCTGCGAATCGCGCGACCCCAAGGGGCTCTACCAGAAGGCGCGGGCCGGCGAGATCCCGGAATTCACCGGCATCAGCTCGCCCTACGAAGCGCCGGAGAACCCCGAGCTGCGCATCGACACGGGTGTGCAGGAGCTCGCGGAATCGGCGAGCGCAGTCGAACAACTGCTCGAGCAGCGCGGGTTGCTGCGGGCGCCAACGGAGTGACGACGACCGAACTATGACGAAGTATGCCCTCAGCCACCTGCGCCAACTGGAGCAGGAGAGCATCCACATCATGCGGGAGGTCGCGGCCGAGTTCGACAACCCGGTGATGCTCTACTCCATCGGGAAGGACTCGGGCGTGATGCTGCGCCTCGCCGAGAAGGCGTTCGCGCCGGATCGCATCCCGTTCAAGGTGCTGCACGTCAACACGACGTGGAAGTTCCGCGAGATGATCGAGTTCCGCGACAAGCTCGTGCAGGACCTCGATCTCGACTTCGTCGAGTGGATCAATCAGGAAGGCGTCGAGCAGGGCATCGGCCCGTTCACGCATGGCACCCAGCGGCACACGCACGTGATGAAGACCGAGGCGCTCAAGCAGGCGCTCAATGCCGGCGAGTACGACGCGGCGTTCGGCGGTGCCAGGCGCGACGAGGAGAAGAGTCGCGCGAAGGAGCGGATCTTCAGCTTCCGCGACAAGTTCCACCAGTGGGACCCGAAGAACCAGCGCCCCGAGCTCTGGAACGTGTTCAACTGCCGCGTGAACAAGGGCGAGTCGATCCGCGTCTTCCCGCTCAGCAACTGGACCGAACTCGACGTCTGGCTCTACATCTACCAGGAGAACCTGCCGATGGTGCCGCTCTACTTCGCCAAGGAGCGGCCGGTCGTGCAGCGCAACGGCACGTGGATCATGGTCGACGACGAGCGCCTGCCGCTCGAGGACGGTGAGGAGCCGGAGATGAAGATGGTCCGGTTCCGCACGCTCGGCTGCTACCCGCTCACGGGCGCGATCGAGTCGGACGCCGACACGCTGCCGAAGATCATCGAGGAGATGCTGCGCAGCAAGGACAGCGAGCGCCAGGGGCGCGTCATCGACTACGACGAAGCCGGCTCGATGGAAGAGAAGAAGCGGGAGGGCTACTTCTGATGTCCTACCAGAGCGAGATCGATCAACACGGCATCGAGGGCTACCTCGAGCGCTACGGCGATCGCGGCATGCTGCGGTTGCTGACGTGCGGCAGCGTCGACGACGGCAAGTCGACGCTCATCGGCCGGTTGCTCTTCGACAGCCAGCTCGTCTTCGACGACGTGTTGGCCGCGACCAAGAAGGCGACCGCCAAGTTCGGCACGACGGGCGAAGAGGTCGACCTCGCGCTGCTCGTCGACGGGCTGCAGGCCGAGCGTGAGCAGGGCATCACGATCGACGTGGCGTATCGCTACTTCGCGACCGAGTCGCGCAAGTTCATCATCGCGGACACGCCGGGGCACGTGCAATACACGCGCAACATGGCGACGGGCGCGAGCAACTGCGACCTCGCGGTGATCCTCATCGACGCGCGCCACGGCGTGCTCGAGCAGACGCGGCGGCACTCGTTCATCTGCGCGCTGCTGGGCATCCAGCACTTCGTCGTCGCGATCAACAAGATGGACCTCGTCGACTACAGCGAGGACCGCTTCCAGGAGATCCGCGACGACTACAGCGAGTTCGCGGCGCGCCTGCAGGTGCGCGACATCCACTTCATCCCGATGTCGGCGCTCAAGGGCGAGAACGTGGTGCACCGCGGCGACAGCATGCCGTGGTTCCAGGGTTCGCCGTTGCTCGATCACCTCGAGACGGTGCACCTCGCGAGCGATCGCAACCTCGTCGATCTGCGCCTGCCGGTGCAGCGCGTCGTGCGGCCGAACCTCGACTTCCGCGGCTTCGCCGGGACGATCGCGTCGGGTGTGTTGCGCGTCGGGGATCCGATCGCCGTCGTGCCGTCGGGCAAGCAGAGCAAGGTCAAGTCGATCGTCACCTACGACGGTGATCTCGAGGAGGCGTTCGCGTCGATGGCCGTGACGGTCACGCTCGAGGACGAGATCGATGCGAGCCGCGGTGACGTGATCGTGTCGCCGAAGAACGCGCCGTCCCTGAGTAACGCCGTCGAGGCGATGATCGTCTGGTTCGACGAGGCCGCGCTGCAGGTGGGCAAGCAGTACCTCGTCAAGCACGCGACGTCGTCAACGCCGGCCGTCGTCTCGGACATCCGCTACCGGATCAACGTCGGTGACCTGCACCGTGAGGAAGCGAGCAAGCTCGAGATGAACGAGGTCGGCCGCATTCGCGTCGAGTGCAGCCGGCCGCTCGCCGCCGACGCCTACGTCAAGAACCGCGGCATGGGCTCGTTCATCCTCATCGATCGGTTGACCAACGCGACGGTCGGCGCGGCGATGATCGTCGAGCGCAAGACGGCCGACGAGACGACGGGTCGCCGGCAGAAGAGCGCCGACGCGGGCAGCAACGTGCGGCTGCAGAAGAAACGGCAGGTCACGCCGGAGGCGCGCCGGCAGCGCCTCGGCCAGGAGCCGTTCGTGCTCTGGATCACGGGTTTGCCGCGGTCGGGCAAGTCGTCGATCGCCTACGCGCTCGAGCAGAAGCTGTTCGACGAGCAGAAGCACGTGCAGGTGCTCGACGGCGAGATCCTGCGTCTCGGCATCAACCGCGACCTCGGCTTCTCCGGCGCGGACCGCTGGGAGAATCAGCGACGGGCGGCGGAGATCGCGCGGCTCAACCTCGGACTCGGCGTCAGCACGGTGGTGGCACTCGTGTCACCGATCGAGTTCGAGCGCCAGCAGGCGCGCGAGATCGTGGACTCCGAGGCGTTCGTCGAGGTGTTCTGCAACGCGCCGCTGGACGTCTGCGAGCAGCGCGACGAGGACGGCCTCTACGCCCGCGCCCGCGCCGGGGAGATCGCCAACGTCACGGGCGTCGATGCGCCGTACGAGCCGAGCAAGCAGCCGGACCTCGTGTTGGATACCGTGAACGAGGGCGTCGATGCCAACGTCGACAAGGTCCTCGCGTTCCTGCGTTCCCGCAACCTGCTGAGCTGACAAGTGGCGACCGAACCGGTCATCGAAGCATTCGACCTGAGCAAGACGTATCGGCTGTATGGCAACCCGTACGGTCGCTTGCTCGAGCGGATGCCGTGGAACAAGAAGCCGCGGCATCGTGCGATTCACGCGCTGAAGAACGTGTCCTTCGACGTCAAGCCGGGCGAGTGCATGGGGCTCGTCGGCACCAATGGTGCTGGCAAGTCGACGTTGCTCAAGGTGCTCAGCGGCACGACGTTCCCGACGCGCGGCCGCTACACGGTTCGCGGTCGCGTCACGAGCCTGCTCGAGCTCGGATCGGGCTTCCACAAGAGCTTCACGGGCCGCGAGAACATCTTCATGAACGCGGCGATCATGGGGTTCTCGCGCAAGGAGGCTCGCAAGAAGGTCGACGAGATCATCGAGTTCAGCGAGCTCGGCGAGTTCATCAACGCGCCCGTGCGAACCTACTCGTCCGGCATGGCCGCCCGCCTCGGCTTCAGCGTCGCGATGTCGACGGAGCCGGACCTGATGATCATCGACGAGATCCTCTCGGTCGGCGACATGAACTTCCGCCGCAAGTGCGTCGAGAAGATCTGGGACTTCAAGCGCAAGGGGCGCTCGATGTTCTTCTGCTCGCACTCGCTCTACGACGTGCGGCAGATCTGCGACCGCGCCATCTGGATGAAGCAGGGGCAGATCGAGATGCTCGACGACTCGGTCGCCGTGACCAACGAGTACGCGACCTACGAGAACAAGGTCTCGGGCGGCGGCGATCACGTCGCCTACGATGACAAGCCGGAGGCGAAGAATCGCGGTGACGACGCGCCGCGCATCCTCGGCGCGCAGATCCTCGACGGCAAGACCGGCGAGCTGCGCAACGAGTTCGCTCCGGGGGACGACGTCGCGATCCGCGTACACGTGAGGAACCCGAAGCGCGAGCGTCTGACGATGGCGGTCGGCGCGATGCGTTCGGACGGCACGCTGTGCTTCGCGCACACGACGCAGTTCCACGACCTCGTGTTCGACTTTGCCGAGGGCCACGTGACGCTGCACTACGACGGCGTCAACCTGCTGTCGGGTGAGTTCACGCTGCCGATCTGGCTGTTCGACGAGAACGGCGTGCACCGGTTCCACGAGCGACCGGCGGAGCAGTGCCTGATCATCAAGAACCGGACGAAGGACATCGGCCTGTTCCTGCAGGACCACCGCTGGACGGTCGACGAGGGCGCCGCGGCGCCGCAGTCGTAGTCGTTCTCTGGGCGGTCGCGCGCGTCAGACGATGTCGGCGTACTTCTCTTTCTGGCTCACGAACGTCGTGTAGCCGAGGACGAGGAAGAACAACGCCCAGGCGCAGAAGACGCCGAACTGCGGCCAGAACTCGCCGAGCATCGGGCTGGTGCCCCCGAGCGCGAGGCGGTGGCACATGACGAGCGAGAACGCCGGATTGCCGTAGCGCGCGATCGTCTCGACGAACCCGAGCCCGTGATCGTGCAGGTTGGCCAGCCGATCCGGCATCCAGAACACCGGCGTCAGGAAGATCCACGCCATCGAGATGATGCGCCACAGCTGTCCGACGTCGGGGACGAACACGTTGAGGTTGGCGAGGAACAGTCCGAAGCCGATCGTGAACACCGCCTGCACGGCGAGGATGACCGGCAGCATCAGCAGGAGCGGACCCGGTTCGAGGATCCCGAGTGCCATCCCGATCACGAGGCAGACGATCGCCCCGATGAGATAGAGCACGAGCGAGATCATCGTGACGGGGATGACGAGCGCCTCGGACGGGAACGCGACCTTCTTCACGAGGTTGCCGTTCGCGCCGATGATGCTCACGCACTTGTTCGACGCTTCGGTCAGCGCGTGGAACACGATGATGCCGCTGAACAGGTAGACCGCGAACGCACCGTCGGGTGCCTTGTCGGTGCCGCGCTCGCCGAACAGCAGGCCGAAGATGAAGTAGTAGATCGCGAACTGGAACAGCGGCTGCGCGAGCATCCAGAACGCGCCGAGGAACGAGCCGTGCCAGCGGCTCATGAGCTCGCGGCGGAAGCTGTTGTGGATCAGGAACCGGTTCTGCCAGACCAGCGCCGGGTAGCCGAGCAGCGCCCGCAGGTGGCGGAAGATGCCGCGCGGTGCGTTGCCGGCGTCGTAGGTGCGAACGAAGCTCATGGGGTCAGTCGGTCATCGACACGGTGCGGGGTCGGACAGAAGCCCACTACAGCGCGGCCTGCACGCTCTCGAGCACCCGCGGCAGCAACTCCTTGCGACACACCGCGATCTCGTCGTTCCGCGGGTTGTCCTGGTTGTAACGCTGGGCCTCGCCGCTGAGCCGGCAGACGGCCCAGCCCGCGGCGCGGGCGATCGCCTCCGGCGCGCACGTGTCCCACTCCTTGAGGCCGGTCTTGTGGACGTAGACGTCGGCCTTGCCGAACAGCAGCAGCGAGACCTTGAAGCCGACGCTGCCGGACGGCACGAGTTCGGCGTTGCCGAGGTGGTCGACGAAGCGCGTCATCCAGTCCGGGGTATGGCTCCGGCTCGCGGCGATGCGGAGCGGTCCGTCATGCGGGGCCTCGTGCGAATCGCCGGCGAACGCGCGCGGCCAATCCGCCTTGCCCGCGACGTCGCCCGTGACCGTGACATCTGCCCGAACGTGTCCCGCAGCGCAGATGCCCCGCATCACGCGCCCGACCCCCGGCAGCGCCACCGCGCCGAGCAGCGGCTCCCCGTCGAGGCACAGGCCGACGTGCACCGCCCAGTCGTGGCGCTGCGTGCGGTACTCCTTCGTGCCGTCGAGCGGATCGACGATCCACGTGTAGCGCCGTTGCTGCCGTTCGGGCGAGTCCTTCGTCTCCTCCGACAGGATGCCGTCCTCGGGATAGCGCCCACGCAGATAGCCCTGCAGATAGCCGTCCGCGGCCTGATCGCCGACGTCGCCGAGAATCTTCTCGTCCGCCCAACGCCCGCTCGCCCGCAATCCGCTGAGCCGTTGGCCGGCTTCACCGGCGATCTGCGCCGCGAAGTCGAGGCGCGCCTGGAGTTCATCCGCAGTCGGGGCAGTCATCGCGAAAGTCGTATCACGGGTTGGGTGCGGTGCCAGGTACAAACTCCAACGCCCGATGCGGCAACGCCACTGTTCACAGATCATCCCACCGATCCACGCGAGCGCCGAGAATTCACCAGGCCGCCGGCGTCGTCGGTCATTGTGGGTGGAACGGAAACACCCATGGCGTCAGCGCCACGGTGCCGATGCCGGCCGCGAGGTTGACCGGCACGCCGATGCGGAGGAAGTCGCGGAACGTGTAGCCACCCGGGCCGTACACCATGAGGTTGGTCTGGTAGCCGATCGGCGTCGCGAAGCTCGCGGAGCCGGCCATCATCACGGCGATCACGAACGGCATCGGGTCGAGCTCGTGGGCCGTCGCGCCCGCGACCGCGATGTGGAACATGAGCGCGACGGAGGCCGCGTTGCTGACCGCCGCGGTGAGCAGCGCGGTCGTGGCGTAGACGGCCGCGAGCATGAGCCACGCGTTGCCGCCGCTCAGGGCGAGCACCGAGCCTGCGAGCCAGTCGGCCGCGCCGCTCTGGGACATCGCTTCGCCGATGCCGAGCGATGCGCCGATCACGATCAGCAGTGACCAGTCGATCGCGCGCCGCGCGACCGTGAGCGTCGAGCACCGCGTCAGCACCATGGCGCCGGCCGCGAGGAGTGCGGCGACCAGCATCGGATAGACGCCGGTCGTCACGAGCACGACCATCGTGAGCAGGATCAGCACGGCGAGCGGCGCGCGCGCATGCTGGCGCGGCGTCGAGTCCTCGAGCGACCGCACGAGCAGGAAGTCGCCGGACGCGCTCGCGCGGTCGTCGAACTTGGGTTCGGCTTCGACGAGCAACAGATCACCGCCCTTGAGCCGGATGTCGCCGAGGCG
This sequence comes from Planctomycetota bacterium, assembly GCA_965228735.1. Lineage (GTDB taxonomy): Bacteria > Planctomycetota > UBA1135 > UBA1135 > UBA2386 > JAGQRA01. The sequence continues at coordinate 4,118,594 of OZ245838.1, read as the reverse complement.
CCCGCGCACCCGTTCGCCGTTGCGCGCGACGGCGATGACGGCGCCGGCGAAGCGGTTGCGGAAGCCGGCCGCGCGGATCGTCGTGCCCGTGAGCTCCGAGGTCGGCGCGACGACGGCCTCGAACAGTCGGCGCTTGTAGCGCGGCGCGTCGAGCTTGAAGACCTGGTCGGTCGCGAGTTCGAGCCCGCGCGTCTTCACGAGGTCGCGGATCGAGTCGACGACGCCGGCGAACAACAGACGGTCGCCTTCCTCGAGCCGGCGGTGCGGTCCGACCGATGCGATGATCTCGCCCCCGCGTTCGATCTCGATCAGGAAGCACCCCGGCAATCGACGCAGCCCGGCCTCGTCGATACTGCGGCCCGCGAGCGGGCTGCCGGTCGGCACGACGAGCTCGAGGGTGTACTCCTTGGTGTCGGCGAGGCTCGCGGTGCCGGCGGTGCCCGCAGCGCCGGTGCCGAGGGTGCCGGCGCGGTTCGGCAGCAACCGCGGGCCGAGGAACACGACGAGCGCGCCGCAGAGCACGGCACACGGCAGCCCGACCCAGGTCAGGTCGAACATGGCGAGGTCGGGGATGGTCGGGTTCTCCGCGACGAGGCCGGCCACCACGAGATTGGTGCTCGTGCCGATCAGCGTGCACGTGCCGCCGAGGATCGCGGCGTAGCTCAACGGGATCAGCAGGCGCGACGCGGCCAGCTGCAGTCGTTTGCTCCAGTCCTGGATCGCCGGGATCATCATCGCGACGACGGGCGTGTTGTTGAGGAACGCGCTCATCGCGGCGACCGGCAGCATGACGCGCACGATCGCGGAGCGTTCGTTCTGCGGCCGACCGAGCAGCGTCGTCGCGATCCAGTCGATCGCGCCCGTCTCGCGAAGACCCGTGACGACGACGAACAGCGCGCCGACCGCGAGCATGCCGGGGTTGCCGAAGCCCTGCACGCCGTCCGCCAGCGTCACGATGCCGATCTGCACGCCACCGTCGACCGGGACCGGCACGGCGAGCAGCAGCGTCAGCCCGGCAACGAGGATCGCATCGGCCGGAATGCGCGTGCCGATCAGCAGCGTGAGCACCGCGGCGAGCGTGGTGAGCACGATGAGGATCTCGATCGTCATGGCGGTCGCGGCTGGGGCCGGCGCGGGGGGTGCTGGCCTATCGATCCTTCGGCAGAATCGTCGGCAGCACCGAAGCGAGCTTGCGCAGCGCCTTGCCGCGGTGGCTCAGTCGGTCCTTCTGCTCCGCGTCGAGGCGGGCGAACGTGCGCGCCGGATCGCCGTCGAACTCGAGCGGCACGAAGATCGGGTCGTAGCCGAAGCCGCCGGCGCCGCTCGGCTCCGTCAGGAGCGTGCCCTCGCAGCTCTCCTCGATGCGGGTCAGCACCGTGCCGTCGCCATCGCACACGCACAGGCTGCAGACGAAGCGCGCCGTGCGGCGTTCGGGCGGGACCGCCGCGAGCTCCTCGAGCAACGCGCGGACGCGGCCGGCGTCGTCGAGGCCGGGGCCGCCGTAGCGGGCGGAGTGCACCCCGGGGCGGCCATCGAGCGCGTCGACGCACAGGCCGCTGTCGTCCGCGAGCGTGTGGGCGTCACAAAGTCGTGCCAGCGCCGCCGCCTTTTTCTCGGCGTTACCCGCGAACGTCGGTTGGTCCTCGATCGGGACATATTCGTTCGACCGACTACCCAATGCGGCGGGCGATAGGACGCGGACGCCGAAGGAGTCGACGAGGCGCTCGAGCTCAGCGCGCTTCTTGGCATTCCCGGTCGCGATCCACAGGTCGGTCATCGCGCGAAGTCTACGATGTCGCCCGGGTTTAGGGCCATGGCATGACGGGGCGACTGCCGCGGGCTACGGATCACCGCAAACTGCATCATGGCAACGTGCCCGGTCAAAATCTGCGGATCCGCCGAACATTGCCCGGGCGCCCGACGTCCGTAGTCCGCCGACTCACCCCCGGTCGGTGCGATACCCTTCGCCGCCAGGTTTCTCGCTGCATTTCGCCTTCGCCGCAAGCGTCGAATCACCCTGGTCTTCGGACCACGTTGACGAGATCGCCCGGGCGCGGAACCATGGCTCCCCCTGGTCCTGTCCCAGGACCTTCTTTCTCCCTTCTCCAAGACAAGACAAAACATGCACAAGGTCTCCTTGGCTCTCGCGGTCGCCGCTACGTCGACGATCGCCATGGCGCAGAACTGCGCCGGTAGTCCGCCTCCGTCCGACATTCGCACCTACGATCCGTGGGCCGCGAGTTTCTACTACGGCAACCTCGTCGACAACTCGCTCGGCCAGTTCATCGACATCGATCTGGCGTCGCCGATCGAGATCACCGGGATGAACGTCACGACGTACGACCAGGGTGCTGGTAACCCGGTCGTTCCGGACCAGGTCGGCAACATCGCCGAGGTTCGCATCTACCTGATCCCGGGCACGCGCGTCGGCAACGAGACCATGCGCGCGAACTGGGGCATCGACGCGACCGGTGCCGGCACCGCCGACGGTGAGCCCGAGGTTCTCGGTGAGCTGACGGTCGTCGCCTGGAACGGCGACAGCCCGATCGCGAACTTCAAGGACCCGGTCACCGGCAACCCGACGCCGTTCACGCTGCCGGCCGGCCAGTACGGCATGTGCATCCAGGTCATCCCGACGACCTACACGAACACGCCGCTGGTCGTCACCGCCAACACGGGCGCGATCCACACGATCGGTGTGAGCCCGAACCCGGCGATCACCTGGAGCGACCAGTTCATCACGCTCAGCAACGACGGCATCCAGCAGAACGGCTGGCACACCGTCGACGCGACGGGCGCGGTGATCGACAACGCGACCCCGAACGGCGCGCAGGACAGCGTCAACATCCAGATCCAGTACACGCCGGACGCGAGCGCTGCGCTCTCGCTCCAGTACGGTGAAGGCTGCTACAACCGCCCGCAGGCGGCGTACGACGTCATCCCGGCCGGCACGGCCCAGGGTTCGCAGTACGAGGCGACCGGCGCCGTCGGTGGTGGCTACACGTGGCTGCCGCAGGGTTCCCCGCAGGACTCCTACCTCATCGTTCCGGGCGCCCCGTTCGCTCCGGTTGCGAGCGGCACGAACCTCGCCGGCAACCCGACGGGCTTCACGTCGAGCTCTTCTGGCACCTGGGACGATGCTTGCATCACCCAGCCGCTGGGCTTCTCGTTCCCGCACCCGGGTGGCACGACGACCGACATCACGATCAACAGCAACGGCAAGATCTACCTCGGTCTGACGACGGATGCCTCGTTCGCGACCTGCGGTTCGAACTACGGCAGCACCGCCACCTTCCGTGACGGCCCGCCGAGCGGTCCGCTGGCGCAGATCTGCGCGTTCAACGCCGACCTCGACCTCGACCTCGCCCTGAACGGCGGCGTCGGTGCGCTCTACTTCGAGAACCCGACCCCGACGACGGCCCGCATCACGTGGCAGGGCGTCCCGAACTGGCCGGCGGTTGCGAACGAAGTCTGCGACATCCAGCTGACGCTGTACGACAGCGGCCAGTTCGACGTCGCCTTCGGCACCCTGTTCAACTCGGACGCCGCGAGTGGCAACGATGCCATCCTCGGCTACTCGAAGGGTGACGGCTCGCCGCTCGGCGGTCTGACCGACTGGTCGGGCGCTGGCGCGATCCAGACGGGTGACGGCGCCTTCCCGCCGAACCTGTTCGTCGACGGCCGCCCGATCGCGGGCACCAGCGTCGACATCGTCGTCGACAGCCTCACGGCTGGCACCGGCGCCGGCTTCATCTCGATCGGTCTGCTGCCGCAGAGCCCGGGCCTCAACCTCGGCCCGTTCGGCATGCCTGGCTGCACGTCGAACCTGAACATCGGCGCGATCGTGACGAGTGTGTTCGTGTTCGCCGCGAACAACGAGCTGCGCTGGACCTGGAACGTCCCGACGGGCTTCAACAACACGCAGGTGTTCCTGCAGTCGGGCACGATCACGCCGGGCCTCAACGCCGCTGGCGTCATCGCGTCGAACGGCGTCTGCGCGAAGATCGGCACGTAATCACGGGCTGATCACGATTCACGATCGGGCCTCTGGCCCGGTCGAGATCGATCGACCGGCCGCTGCCTCCGGGCAGCGGCCGGTTGCATGTACGGACCGCTTCTTCGCCTTGGCCCGCGGCACGTCTCTATCCCGCGGCGCGTCTCCCGACGGCGCGGGAGGGCGATCAATCGCCGTCGCTGCTGCTGTCGCCGTCGCTGCTGCTGTCGCCGTCGCTGCTGCTGTCGCCGGTCGGCAGGCCGAGGGCCTGCTTCTGCAGCGTGCGGATCTCGGTGCAGGCGTTGCCGGCCATGCCGAGCATCTCCTGGAGCTGCTCGTTGCTGAACGGCTTCTTCTCGGCCGTGCCCTGGATCTCGATCAGGTTGCCGCTGCTGCTCGTCACGACGTTGAGGTCGACTTCGGCCGAACTGTCCTCGTGATAGTCGAGGTCGCAGAGCGCTTCGCCCTGAACGAGCCCGACGGAGATCGCGGCGACGAGTCCGCGCAGCGGCCAGTTCGGCAGCTTGCGCTGTTCTTCGAGCCACAGCAGCGCGTCGTAGAGCGCGACCGCGGCGCCGTTGATCGCCGTCGTCCGGGTGCCGCCGTCGGCGCTGATCACGTCGCAGTCGACCCAGAGGGTGATCTCCGGCAGTGCCGCGAGATCGAGCGAGCTGCGCAGCGCCCGGCCGATGAGCCGCTGGATCTCGAGGCTGCGGCCGTCCGGCGGTCGGCCCGTGCGGCCGTCGCGCGGTTTGCGCGGCTGCCCGGCGCCGGGCAGCATCGCGTACTCGGCCGTGAGCCAGCCGCCGGCGTGGCGGTTGGCCATCCACATCGGGACCTGATCCTGCACACACACTGTGCACAGCACCTTGGTGTTGCCGCACTCGGTCAGGACCGAGCCCGGGCGATCGGTGAACGAGCGCGTGAAACGGATGGGCCGGAACTGCTCCGGTGGGCGATTGTCTTTGCGAGCCAGCTTGGGTTCCTCCGAGCGGCCGAGCCTATCAAGCGTCGAGAACGGAGGCGAGTGCGCGCCGCAGTTCGTGGACGCCGAACGGCTTCTGCAGGCGGCAGACTTCGGGCCATGCGGGCTCGGTCGTGTCGCTCGCCGCCGCCTGGGCCGCCGGGCCGAGAACGCAGATCTTGAGTTCCGGGGTCAGGCGCCGGATCGTCTCGCCGAGCGCGTCGCGGTCCTCGAGTCGATGTTCCTGGTCGACGATGAGCAGTTCGAACCGCTGCGGGGTCGCTTCGAGGAACGTGCGCGCGGAGCTGCCGTCCGCGCACGCGAACACGGCCCGACCGCGGGCTCGCAGCTCGCGCGCCAGCATCGCCCGCACGTCGGGGTCGGCCTCGACGACGAGCGCGCCGCCGAAGTCGTGCTGCTGCGCTGCTGCGCCCGCCCGGACGTGAACGGCCCCCGTGCGTGATTCGCCGGTCTCCGGCTCGGACTCCTGCGGCCGCACCGACGCGGGCAGGCGCAAGCTCGTCCGGATCACCCGATCGGCCGGCCGGTCCATCCGGATCTTGCCGCCATGGCCTTCGGCCAGCCGGCGCGCGGCCTCGATCGCCAACGCGACGTCGGACTCGTGCGGCGCCGGGTGCGCACCGTCACGCGGATCCACGACCCATTCGAGCAGCATCTCGATTCGGAGGCGCGGCTCGTTCTCGACGAGCGAGCGTTCCGCGGAGATCGTCAGGTTGGTCGCCCCGGGTTCGGATCGGAACATCGCCGAGCACGCGAAGAGCAGGATGTTGCGCGCGATACTCGGGCTGCACGCGAGCACGGGCAGATTCGCCGGGAGCTCCGTGTCGAGCTCGAGTCCGAGTCGGAGGTGCTGCAGTTCTTCCTTGAGCCCGTCTACGACCTCGCGGAAGTCGGCAGTGCCGTCACTCGGCGACGCTTCCGTGCCGTACGACACGAGCTTGGCGTGCAGATCGCGGAGTCGCTGCACGGCGCCGAGGAAGCGTTCGGCCGCGCGCGGCACCCGCTCTGGTTCGGGGGCAGCCTCGACGAGGTCGAACGCGCTGCCTTCGACGGCGGACGCGACGTCGGCGATCTCGCGAGCGACGGAACGTGCGACGCGTGGGCCGTCGACGTCGTCGGGCGGTGTTGCGTCGATCGACAGCGCGTGTGGCGTGTCGTGATCGTCGCTGCGTTCGCCGTCGAAATCGCCGTTCGGCCCTGGGTCCGAGAACTGCTGCAGGTCGACGACCGGCGCTGCCGCGTCCGGACCGTTCTTGCCAGCCAGCCGTTCATCAGCCAGCCGTTCATCAGCCAGCCGTTCATCAGCCAGCCGTTCATCAACGAGATGGCGTGCACCCTCGCCGAGCGCGTCTTCGCCAACGGGTCGATCGACGGTCTGGCTCGCGCTTGCCCGGCGGTCCGCCGCGATGCCGTCGGCGTCGACCTGGATCGAGCTTCGCATCCGGCGCCGATTCTCGTCGCCTGCGCGCCAGCGACCGATGCTCCAGGCAACGGCGGCCGCAACGACTGCGCCAGCGCTGAACCAGGCAACTTCCGACATGAGACAGAGAGGCGGGGGACGGGATCCCGCAACGTATCGCGAGCCCGAGTTGATGTCGAGTAGACTGCGGCGCTCATGACTGCCCGGACCACGGCCGCGAAGCGCGCTTCGCGTTCTTCTCCTTCACGCCCGCGCAAGATCCGCGTCGGCGTGTTCTCGGGTTACGACCCGCGCCCCTGGGTCATGCGCGATCACGCCGAGCACGATATCGGAGTGATGCAACGGTTGATCCAACGCCTGCAGAAGACCGGCAAGTACGACGTCGTGTATCCCGGGAAGAAACTCGCGGGCTACGACCGACTGTGCCATTCGACCGCGTTGTGCGAGCAGTACGCGGCCGAGTTCGCGAAGGTCGGTGTCGATGCACTCGTCAACGTGCATCAGACGTGGACGTTTCCGCAGACGAGCCAGAAGGTCGTCGCCGCCTACGCGCAGAAGCTCAAGGCCACGGACGCGACCGCGAAGCCGCGGCTCGTGCTGATGTCGATCCAGGACACGACCGTGCCAGGCATGGTGTCGGGCATGGCGACGGGCGGTTCGTTCAACCAGAACGGCGAGTCGTTCGTGCACGTCTACGGCGACTTCGAGGGCGCGCAGGCGTTCGGCGAACTCGAGGCCGCCCTCGCGATGTTCGCGCAGCGCGCGGCGCAGGAGCAACGGGTCAAGAAGGTCGTCGAAGGGCTGCACAAGCTGCACGCGCTCGAGTTCGGCTCGTTCTCCCTCAAGATGCCGACGACGCGGATCGACCAGGAGGAGCTGACCCGGCGGTGGGGAATCACGAGCGAGAGCCTCGACCAGCAGGTCTTCCTCGACCGCGCGTTCGAGATGTTCGACTGGGCGGGACAGCCCGGACTTTCGGATATCGAACGCATCCGCGACGCCCGCGTTCGTCGGGCCGTCGGCGCCAACTACGACACCGACCCGAAGCGCTTCGGCGTGATCCGTGGCCGAACCGTGACGCGTGACAAGTACGCGCTGCAGATCGCGATGTACTACGCAACGTTCGACATCGCGCGCGAGAAGGGCGCGGGCGCGGTCACGATCAAGTGTCAGGACGAGTGCAGCGGTCGCTACGCGACGTGTTGCATGGCGACGTCGTTCCTCGGCAACGACGTCGACCCGCTCGGTCGCAAGAAGCAGATGATCCCGACGAGCTGCGAGACGGATCTGCCGACGATGTATTCGCAGTACCTGCTGAAGGAGCTCGCCGGCAAGCCGGCGGGCTTCGGCGACTTCCGCTACGTCAAGACGGACAAGCGCGGCCAGACCCTGCTCGCGATCGTGAACTGCGGTCAGCATCCGGTCTACTACGCCGGTCACGAAGACGACTCGACGGCGAGCAAGCTCAGCGAGGTCGAGTACCCGGGGCAGGAGCACTTCTACGCCGCCGGCGGCGCCGCGGTCCGCATGCGCACGGCAGCGGATCAGGACGTCACGGTCGCGCGGCTCGGGGTCGAGAACGGTCGGCTCTACCTCGTCGCGACGCTGATGCGCACGACGGCCGTCAAGAAGTCACGGCACAACGACTACAACCCGAGCTGGCCGATCATCGAAGGCAGGGTGCCGGTGTCGGACAAGGTGCTCGGCAAACGCTGGCCATCGAATCACCTCGGCTTCGTCTACGGCGACCACATCGCAGCCCTGATCGAACTCGCCGAACGCATGGACATCGGCTACCAGATCTGGGATCGCGACGGCAACGAGTACTGGAAGCCCAGCTGAACCGCATCGAGCCGGCCCGTACCGAACCGGCCCTACCGAAACCGATCCGTAGCGAATCGGGTTCACGTTGCCGGGTGCGCTCTCCGACGGGCGTGGCGCCTGGCAGGCTTGCCGCCCGTCATCCTGATCGCAGCACGAAGTCGTGCACCAGCGGTCCGAGTCGCGCCGCGGCCGGGACCGCGACCGGTTCGCCGTCGACCAGCAACGCAGCGCTCGGCCGTGCCAACGTGAACGCGACGAACCCGCCCGCGTCACTCTGCACCACGTCGCGCACGTCTTCGCACTCGTGGACGAGGTGTTCTGGCCGCAGTCCGAGAAAGCGGGCGCGCAGGCGCCAGTCCGGCGGGCACGTCTCGATGCGGAGGGTCAGGCGCAGTTCGGCGTTGGTCGGTGCCCCGGCGATCGTCAGCGTCATGGGCCAGCCGACGGGCCCGCGGCCGAGCCGGCCGCCGAGTTCGAGCCGGGTGCCGCCCGGGCCAGCGCAGTAACGCACCGGTTGCAGGAACTGGGCCGAGAACAGCCGCGGCCGTTCGTCGGCGTCGGCGACGAAGTCGTCGAGCGTGCCGTGATCCCGGCGGGCTTCGAACCGCAGACAGTTCGGCGAGTTGGTGGCGCTCGAACGGTCGACGAACAGCAGGCCCTCGCGGCGCGAGAACCGCACCCGCGGACCGCCGCTCGCGACGAGGAGATCCTTCTTCCGGCGGAGCTCGCGGCCGGTGAACTCCTGGACGGGCTGTTCGGGATTCGCGAGCGGACCGCCGGGCTCGGCCGGTTCGGGGGCCGGTGGTGCCCCGGCCAGATCGATCGCCTCCTCGAGCGCCGCGGCGAAGCCGCGCGCCGTCCCGTCCTGCACCGTGCCGGCCCAGAGGTCGGGCCGGGTCTTCGGATCGAAGCGGTCGAGATGTTGCGCCGCGGCCTGCGACCGTTGTGCCGCGGCGCGCGCGCGCCACATCAGCAGCTTGAGGTCCATGCGGCAGTCGCGGGCGCCGGGCCCTGGCACCAGGAACGCACCGTTCTCCGGTGCCGGTCGCGGATCCGCCGACTCAGCGGTCGCCAGCGTCGCGGCGCGGCGGTCGGGGTGGGAGCGCGGCTCAGGGGGCATTGCCCGCGATCTTGCCACTGCGCCGGTCCCACGCCAGTAGCTGGTGCATTGAGTGTGCACGGGGCCGCCGGGCGCGCGCCAAGTGCCGGCCGCGAAACACCTTGCGGGGCCTGCCGTGGCCGGGGGAGTCGCCGGGGTCCCGGCCCGGCGAATTCGGATCATGTTCGGGTCGGGAAACCACCGATGACACGGCGCGATGAGCCACGTTCGCATCTACGGCGATCCCTTCGGGGAGGATGCGGCGGCGAACCTCCTGCGCACCTTCCTGCGTCTGGCGAACGGCTCTGGGCTGCAGTGTTCGCTGGCGCTCGGCGCGGTGCGGACGCGGCCGCCGCTCGCGGGTGAGACCGCGATTCCGCTGACGGACGGTGTGCGCGACCTCGAGGTGGGCACCCGCCTGCCGGCAGCCGAGATCCAGCTGCTCATGCGCGCGGCGGATACGCCGGTGGCGAGCACCGCGCCGCTCGTGGTGTTCGGGGCGGAGTCCGTCCTCGACGACGCCACGCGCCTCGCTGGCCTCGAGTGGCCCCGGGCCTGTGTCGTGCTCGCGGCCGCGCCGAGCCGGGCGCCCGTCGATGTGCTGGACCGGGTGCTCGGCGAGCTGCGCTGGGGCGGCAACGACGCGCCCGCGGGCGCCGCCAGTGAGGCGCGGATAGCGCCGTGGCTCGCGATTCCGAGCGACGGCCCGCGCGACACGATCGTTCATTCGGCGTATGACGTGGACCGCGGCGGCACCGATCTCGTGCTGGCGGCATGGGCGGCGGGGCTCGCGCGAGCGGATCGTAGGCTGCGCATCGTCTGGCCGGAGGACGCCGTCGACCTCGGAGTGGCGGGCGAACGGGCGGCGCAACTGCTGCAGCGGGCCCGGCTGTCGCCCGGCAAGGTCGACATCGTCCGCGGTCGATTCGGGCCCGAGCACTGCGTCGACGCGGCTGCGATCCTGGTGCCCGCGCGCGCCGTGCCCGCGGCCGAAGAACTCATCCAGTGGCTCGCGAGCGGCCGCCCGGTATGCGTGAGCGCGAGCCCATCGGCCGCCCCGGCCATCGCGGTGCCGGGTGTCGCGAGCCGGATCGGTGGCACGCGAACCGGCGACCGCTTCGAGCCCGATGTCGATGCGCTGATCGCGGCCGTGGAAGCGGCGTTCGGGCGCGGCGGCGCGATGGTCGGCGATCGCGGGCGGCGGCACGTCGTGGAGAACTTCGTTCGCGGGCGACCGGCACCGGCGCCGGCGGTGCCGCGGGCGCTCGGTGATACGAGACCGGTCGTCGTGCTCGAGGCACCGTTCTTCGAGACCTCGTCGAGCGCCGAACTCACGATCGAGACCGCGCGGGCGCTGCAGCAACGCGGCAACGTCGATCTGCGGCTGGTGCCGCGGGGGCCGTTCGAGCACGGGCTCGCGGCGTTCCGGCGGCGTGCTCCCGAACTCGAGTCGTGCCTGTCGCGGCAGCCGGGCCGCGCCGACCTGTGGCTCGCGGCCGGCTGGCCGCCGCGCGTCGACCGCCCCGACTGTCGCGTGTTCGGTTTGCGCGTCGATTGGGAATACGGCGCGTTGCCGGTCGATCTCACGCCGCACGTGACGCAGGACGCCGACGTCGTGGTCGTGCACAGCGCGCACGTTCGCGATTGCGTTGCTGCTGCCGGGCGGGATCCGGCGACGATCGCGCTCGTGCCGCACGGCGTCGACGAAGTGATGCACCAGAACGTCGCGCCGGCTGCTGACCTGGTCCAATGGAAGGGGGACCGGCCCGCGGTGCTGTTCTGCGGCGGGCTCGTGTGGCGCAAGGGCTTCGACGTGTTCATGCGCACCGTGCTCGCGGCGCGCGCCGCGGGGCTCGACTTCGTCGTCGTCGTGAAGTCGGTCGGTCGCGATCGGCACTACGGTCAGTTCCATCTCGGCGACTTGATCGAGCGGTTCCGCGACACCGCGGGAACACCGCCGCTGCACGTCGTCGACGCACCGCTCGCGCGGCGGGAGCTCGCCGGGCTCTACCGCGCCTGCGACGTGTTGCTGCATCCGTATCGCGGTGAGGGCTTCGGGCTGCCCGTCCTCGAGGCTCGAGTGGTCGGTCTGCCGGTGATCACGACGTCCGGTGGCGGCGCGGATGCGATGCTCGAAGTGCCTGGCGCGTGGCCGATCCCGGCGACCCGTCGTGAGCTCGAGTTGCCCGGCTCGCACGTGGGCACGCCCTGGGTGCTCGAGCCCGACCCCGATGCGGCGGCTCGGTTGCTCGTCGAGACGCTGCGCGACCTGCCGGCGCGAACTGCGACGGCGCAGTCGAACGCGGCTGCCGTGCGCGAGCGGTTCCGGTGGAGTGACGCTGCAGCCGCCATCGAACGGCTCGCGGGTTGTCTGTCGGCGCAGGGTCGGGAGTGCAGCGAACCCATCGTGCCCCTCGTGGCCGCGTCGGCGCCGGCATCGGCGGTCGGGTTGCCGGTTTCCGCCGGTGCGCCGCAGCCTCTGCCGCTGCCCGCGTAGCGGGCGCGTTGGACCTCCGCGTTACCCGTCCACTGCCGTGCGAAAGCCGGTGAAGACGTCGGTGCGAAACGGCAGGAAGAAGTTGCGGTAGGCGCGGTCGTGGAGCAGCGGGTCGGTTGCGAACGCGCCGCCGCGGGTCTCGCGCTGGCTCCCGAACCACGGCGCGGAGTAGGTCGTGTACGGACCAGGCCGAAAGAACGGATACGGCGCGAACGGGGTCGACGTCCACTCCCACACCGTGCCACCCCAATCGAAGTCCGCGCTCGCCCCGTGCGCGGTGTTCTCGGTGTTCGCCGTGACCGCGGCCGCGTGTTCCCATTCGGCCGCGCTCGGCAGGCGGCGGCCACGGAACGCGCAGTAGGCTTCGGCCTCGAACGCGCTGAGGTGGCAGATCGGCTCGTCGAGCGCGAGCGGGCGCCATTCGGCGAACCAGCGGTGTTCGAACTCGTTGCCGTCCTGCTGGCCGCCGGCCCGGCGCCAACGCTCCGGGTGCTCGCGCTCGATGCGCGCGCGGTAGGTCGCGGCCGGGCCCATCCAGTAGCGCGGTTCGCGGTAGCCGCCAGCAGTGACGAACTCGAGGAACTGACCGTTGGTCACGAGCGTGCGGTCGATGCGGAACGGGGCGATGCGATGGCGTGAGAGTGGCTGTTCGTTGTCGAACGCGAACTCGTGCGCGGGGTCGCGACCGAGTTCCTGCACGCCGCCATCGAGGGGGAGCCCGCGGTCGTCGCCACCTCGGGATGGCCGCGCCGGCATCGCGTAGCCATCGACTGCCGGGTAACCGAGGCGATCGCGCGTCCAGAGCAACGCCTCGTGGTGCATGCACTCGTGGTAGAGGCTCATGCGTGCACTCCACAGTTCGTCGCCGCCAGTTGTTGATCGTGCATGTTGGCAGCACGCCTCGAGCTGATCGGCGAGGCGTTCGAGGAGCGTCGCGCGGGGATAGAGCGCGATCTGCCAGCGGTCGCGGTGGTCGATCTGCGCGGAGTCATAGTGCTCGTCGGGCGGCAAGAGCCGCGCACCGCGGTCGGCGCGGACGATGCCGTCGTGCGCGATTCGGTGCGGCCCGCGGAGCATCCAGAACTCGGCGAACCAGCCGACGTGCGCTAGGTCCCACGCCACGGGCTGGATGCCGGGGTCGAACGGCACGCGCCACTGCGCGTCGTCGAGGTCGTTCACGGCCGCCAGCGTGCGCTCGCGCGCCGCTCGCAGGGCGAGGACGAGCGCCTCGCCGCGCAGCCCGCGCGGCGACCCGCCGGTGCGGGAGCGCTCGCGCCCCTTGCTCACGCCGGCGCCGCGACGAAGAAGCCGACCCAGTCGCGTTCGTCGGTCCAGTGCTGGACCGTCCGGAGCCCGGCCTGCTGCAGCAGCTCGTTGAACGTCGCGACGGTGTTCTTGTGCGAGTTCTCGGTGTGCATCCGGTTGCCCTTCTCGAACTCGCGGCTGCCGCCGGGCCACGACACGGTGACATCCCGGACGGCCTCGAGGTGCATCTCGATCCGCATCTTGTCGCGGTCGTAGAACGCGACGTGCTGCCAGTCCGGGAGCCGGAAGTCGGTCCCGGCGACCTCGTTGAGGTGATAGAGCGAGTTCTTGTTGAACGCCGCCGTGACGCCGAGCTCGTCGTCGTACGCGCGCTCGAGCACGGCTGGGTCCTTGTCGAGGTCCGCGGTGATCCACAGCGTCGAGTCGGCGCACATCTGGGCGCGGACGGACTCGAGGAAGCGCAGCGCGCCGTCGCGGGTGAAGTTGCCGATGGACGAGCCGGGATAGAAGAACAGGCGGCGCTCCTGCGGGATATCGGGCAGCTCGAGGTTCTCGAAGAAGTCGGCGCCGTAGCCCATCATTTCGATGGTCGGGAACTTCAGCCGCAGCCGGGCGAGGGCTTCCTCGAGGAAGTCGGCCGAGACGTCGACTGCCAGGTAGCCTGCGGGCTCGACCGCATCGAACAGCGACGCGGCCTTCTGACAATTGCCGGCGCCGAGATCGATCATCGTGCAGCCGGCGACGGGCCGGGCAGCCGTGATCGCGGCGATGTGATCGCGCCAGATCGCGGCTTCGGTGCGCGTCGGGTAGTAGTCCGGCAAGGCCGTGATGACCTCGAACAGGCGCGAGCCGAGCTCGTCGTAGAGGAAGCGTGGCGGGATCTCCGGCCGATCTTGCGTCAACAGGTCGCGGACCGAGGCGACGAGATCGGCGTGCAAGTCCGGTGAGACCTCGAAATCACCCTCCTGCTCCGGAGACGTGGTGGAATCAGGCATGAACGACGCAGCATAACCGCGTGATGGGGGCGCGTCGGATTTCTCGACAGCGGTTGCCGAATTGTCGCGGCTCTCGAACTGCCGGTCTCAAGGCGGACACGGCGAACTGCCGATGCAGGCGTTGCCCAGGTAGAGAGAGAATGATCGATTTCGATAAAGACACCGCGTTCACCCGACAAGTGCTCGGGGCGCTGTCCGCGCGGACCAAGATGGCGATGCACAACATCGCCAATCAGAACACGCCGGGTTTCAAGCGCTTCGAGGTTCGATTCGAGGACCTGCTGACGGCCGAGCGCGCGCGCGCGGGTGCCGGCGAGGATCTCGGACGCGTGTCACACGAGATCGTTCGTGTCGACTCCGGCCCGCAGGGTCAGAACAACGTCGTGCTCATGGACGAGCTGGCGTTGCTGGGCAAGACCGCGTTGCTGCACGATCTGATGACGCAGCGTCTGAGCGGCTACAAGTCGAACCTCAACAAGGCCGTTTTCGGGAGGTAATGAGCCATGGTCGGGGCAATGAGCGGAGTCTTCCAGGGGTTCGACATCTCGGCTACCGGGCTGCGCGCCGAGATGGCGCGCTCCGAGATCGTGTCGTCGAACCTCGTCAACATGCACCGGACGGGCAACTCCCAGCAGGAGCCCTATCGGCGCAAGATCGCGGTGTTCGAAGAGGTGCTCAACGGCGAGATCAGCAGTCGCGACACCGACTTCAGCGGCGGCGCCAGGGTCGTCGACGTGGTGGACGACAGCTCGCCGTTCCCGGCGTTCTATCAGCCGGGACACCCGGACGCGGACGAGAAGGGGATGGTGCTCGGCAGCAATGTCGAGCTGTTCCAGGAACTCGCCGACATGCAGGTGATCTCGCGCAGCGTGGACGCGAACCTCGCGGCGATGCGCACCTACAAGGCGATGCTCCAGAAGATCATCGACAACATGGGCAAGTAGACGGCACCCGCAGTCCATATACCTCGGCGCGACAGCGCCAACGAAGCGTGAACCCGGAGTGAGGAGACGATGAGCGGCTTCGACCTGCCCCCAGTGACGGGGTTCGACAAGTTCTACAAGGGCGCACCGCTCGGCGGTGAGCGCCCCACGAGTGGCGGTGACGGCGCCGGGCCGATGGCGATCGGCCAGGACCCGTTCCGCCCGCTCGGCGAAGGCGTCGACGCTGCTGCGGAACAGGGCACGTTCGGCAAGGCGCTCGCGGACTCTCTCGGCGCGCTGCGCAAGATGCAGAACGACGTCGACGCGAAGTACAAGGGCCTCATCATGGGTGAGGACGTCGAGCTCCACGACGTCATGGTCGCTGCCAACAAGAGCGAGGTGACGTTCAACCTCATGCTCGAGGTGCGCAACAAGCTCGTCGAGGCCTGGGAGAAGCTGTCGAGGTCGGCGGTCTGATCGATGCGTGCCTTCTTCACGGATTTCTCCCAGCAGCTCCGCGGCATCTGGGCTCGGCTCGACGGCGGGCAGCGGCTCGTCGTCGCATCGGTCCTGCTCGCGACGGTGGTCGGTCTCGGCGCGATCGTCTGGTACGCGGGCCAACCGAGCTACCGGACGGTGTTCACGGGCACATCGAGCGACGAACTCGCTTCGGCGAGACGCGCGCTCGAGTCCAACAACATCTCCTACGTCCCCGACGGCATGAGCTTCATGGTGGACGCGGACGATGTCAGCATGGCTGCCGTTGCGTTGCGCGAGGCCGGGCTCATGTCCGAGGCCAAGGACGATGGACTGGATGCATCGTCGATCATCGACGACGCGCAGACCAAGGCCTGGAAGCTCGCCAACGCGTCGATCGCGCGCGCCGAGAGCGCGGTTCGCAACATCGAGGGTGTCACGGGCGTGAACATCACGGCGGCGGCCGCCCGGCGCGTGCGTGCGTTCGTCGACACCGCGCGCGCCAATCAGCCGACGGCGACCGTCCTGCTGAAGCTGCGCATGGGTACGCCGTTCGAGGCGACGGCGCACACGGCGGCAGCGGCGACGGCGTCGCAGCTCGGGATCCCGCTGCCGAACGTCACCGTCGCGAATGCGGTGGGCGGCGCGCGCTGGCGTTACGACCCCGATCGCGAAGCGGGCGGCGGGTCGTCCGAGTTCATGGCGATGCAGCGGAACATCGCGCGGGAGAAGACCATCCGCGCGCAGGAGCTGCTCGATCAGCTGTGGCCCGGCAAGACGTCGGTGGCCGTGACCGTGGAGCTCGACCCGGCGTGGGAGGTCATCTCCGAGAAGGTGCTGCCCAAGGAAGAGCTCCTGCGATCGGAGAAGTCGACGAAGAAGACGTCGGAGCAATCCAGCGGCGATGCCAACGCAGTCGGCGTGGCGACCTCGGGTGTCGGCGATCCCGTGACGACCAACACGACCAAGGACGAGACCAAGGATCGCGAGTTCGTGACCGAGATCGGCGAGCGCCGCTCCGGCAAACACGCGCCGGAGATCAGGCGTCTGAGCGTCGCGCTCGTCTACGATCGCTCGCTCGAAGACGCCGACGGCTTCAACAAGGACGAACTCACGCGATCCGTGAAGACGATGGTCGGCTGGGACAGCCAGCGCGACAGCGACGAGTCCTTCAGTGTGATGCCGGGTGAGTTCGCGCCCGTCGAACCCCTCGAGCTGATCACTTCGGAGACCGGCTTCATCGACGTTGCAGCGCGCTGGGCACCGACGGTCGGGCAGATCCTCGGCGTGATCGTCGTCTTGTTCTTCCTTCGAGGCCTCTTCAAGCGCTCCGGTGGCCGCAGCGCGGCCGGGGCCCCGAGCGCCGGTGTTGCCGGCGCCGAAGAGGTTCCGGAGCGGGATCTGAGCCCCGAGGAGCAGCAGCGCAAGATGCGCCGCGAGATCGAGCGCGCGATCGCGAGCGATCCGGCCGCGCTCGCGCGTCTGCTCGAGTCCTGGTTGGTCGAACAGAGCGCCTGAGTCCCCATGTCCGACGCATCGCTGTCTCCCGACAAGGCAATCGCCGTTCTGCTGCTGTCCATCGATCAGGAGATGGCGGCGCAGGTGCTGCGTTGCATCAGTGACGACGCCGTCGAGAAGATCACCCGGGCGATGCAGGAGCTGCAGGAGATCACGATCGACCGTGACGCGATGCTCGAAGTATTCGAGCGCTCGACGACGCTGATGCGTCAGAGCGGAGGCCTCGGCCTCGGCGACGTCGACGGCCTGATGAGTGGGGTCCTGAAGCGAGCGTTCGGCGAGGAGCGGGGCGACGACGTCTCGCGGCGGGCGAACAGCGACATCCTGGCCAAGCGGCCGTTCGCGATGTTCGAGTCGTTGACGCCGTCCGACCTGGCGGGCCTGTTGACGGAAGAGCATCCCCAGATCGCTGCCGTCTTCATCGCGCACCTCGATCGCAAGAAGGCCGGGGAGGTCCTCGTGCACCTGGGCGAGGACCTGCGGGCTGACGTGGTTCACCGGGTCGCGACCCTCGACCGAACGCCGGGCGAAGTCGTCCAGCGGGTTCTGGAAGTGATGCGGCGCAAGGTCAAGGACCTCGGGTTGACGTCGCTGCGAGCCGAGCCGGGCGCGTGGATCAAGGCCGCTGCCTCGATGCTCAACAACCTCGGTGGTGGCGAGAAAGACGTGCTCGAACGCATCGAGACCCTGGACGAGAGCATCGCCGTAGCGATCCGGGAAGAGATGTTCACGTTCGACGATGTCGGCAAACTCGACAAGAAGTCGATTCAGAAGGTCCTGGCCGCAGTGGACTCGCGTCAGCTCGCCGTCGCGCTGAAGGCGACGACGTCGCAGGTGGAGGAGACGGTCCTCGGCAACCTGAGCAAGCGCGCTGCCGACATGGTGCGCGAGGAACGCGACTCACTCGGTCCGACCGCGCTCACGGATGTGCTCGAGGCCCAGCAGGAGATCCTCAAGATCATCCGGGAGATGATGGACAAGGGCGAGATCAAGGTCGGCGGCGCGGAGCAGTTCGTCTAACCCGGACTCATCATGGCTACGACGATCCGGGTGCCGATGGACGAGCCGTTGCGGCGGCTCGAGCTGCACGACGCGCGTCCCGCCGCGGACAGCAAGAAGGCCACGCGCGTGCGCTGGCTCATGACCCTGCGTGATCGGCAGAAGCGTGAGGGCGAGGACTCGGCCGCGTTGCGGGCGATCGTCGACTCGACGCTGCAGGCGTTTCAGGCCCTGCCTGGCCAAGTGAATCAGCGGCTCGATGAAGTCGCCGGTCTGGCCGTCGAACTCGGCCTCGGCGTCGCGCGTGAGATCGTCGGAGCCGCACTCGATCAGGGTTCGGTCGACGTCGTGCCAGTCGTCGCACGGAGTCTGCGCGATTGCATCCGTGGCGCGAAGGACTCCGAGATCGAGGTGCATCTCCATCCCGAGGATCTCGAACTCGCGCAGACCCGACTCGCGGCGATGCCCGGGCTCACGGAACAGCTGAAGGCGACGCGCTTCGTGCCCGATCCGCAGGTCGCGCGCGGCGCGGCGCGGGTCGAAACGGACGCCGGTCGGCTGCGGTACGATCCGCGTGACGCTCTCGAACGAGTCTGCGCCGAGGTTCGGCGCGAGGTCGCGCGGTGACGTTGCCGGCCGAGCTGCGGCGCGCGCTGGACAGCGCCCGCGCCGTGAATCGCCCCCGGGCCGAAGGGCGCGTTCGCGCGATCCGCGGGATCGCGGTGCACGTGCAGGGCCTGCACGCGGCGATCGGCGATGTCTGCACCATTGCGGCCGAGGGCGGCGAGACGCCGATCCCGGCCGAGGTCGTCGGCTTCGACGGCGACGACACCGTCGTGCTGACGCTCGGCGACCACCACCGCGTGGCGCCGTGGGACCGGGTGGTCAACGAACACCGGCCGCTCGAAGTGCCCGTCGGTCCCGCGCTGCTCGGTCGAGTCGTGGACGCGCTCGGCCGCCCGCTGGATGGTGGTCCGGCGCCAGGGGGGATGAGTCGCGCGCTCGTCGGTTCGAGCCCGTCGCCACTGCAGCGCGCGCCGATTCACGAGCCGATCGAGACCGGCGTTTCCGCGATCGACGGCATGTTGACGTGCGGCAAGGGCCAGCGCGTCGGCATCTTCGCGGGCTCGGGCGTCGGCAAGTCGACGCTCATGGGCAACATCGCCAAGAGCGACGCCGGCCAGGTCAACGTGATCGCACTCATCGGCGAACGCGGCCGCGAGGTCGGTGAGTTCGTCGCCGACACCCTCGGCCCGGAGGGGTTGCAGAAGAGCGTCGTCATCGCGTGCACGTCCGACGAGCCGCCGATGCTGCGCATGAAGGCGCCGCTGGCTGCCGTGACCATCGCGGAGTCGTTCCGTGATCAAGGCGCGGACGTGATGTTCATGATGGACTCGGTGACGCGCTATGCGACGGCCGTGCGCGAGGTCGGCCTCGCCGCCGGTGAACCTCCGACTCTGCGCGGCTATCCGCCGTCGCTGTTCTCGTTGCTGCCGCGCCTCGTCGAACGTCTCGGCAACGACGTGCGCGGCACGATCACCGGCCTGTTCACCGTCCTCGTGGACGGCGACGACATGAACGAACCCGTGGCCGACGCGATGCGCGGCTACCTCGACGGTCACATCGTGCTCAGCCGCCGCGTGGCCGAGCGCGGCAACTTCCCGGCGATCGACGTGCTCGGTTCGGTCAGCCGCCTGATGCCCAAGGTGACGACGGACGCGCACCGCGATGCGGCGCAGAAGGTGCGCACGCTGATGGCGCGCTATGAGGAGAATCGTGATCTCGTAACGGTCGGTGCCTATCGCCCGGGGTCCGATCCGGAGCTCGATCGTGCGATTGCCCAACAGCCGGCGATCGAGCAGCTGTTGTTCGGCGCGCCCGGACTGCGGCCGGCAGCGGCGACGCTGCAGCTGCTCGACGCGGCTGCAGCGGGGTGAGTCGCGGCCTTCCGAAACCCGGCAATGCGCTCACGAACCGCCCGTGTCACGGTCGATAGAGCGATATGCGCCGATTTCGTTTCCGACTCGATCCGCTGCTGCGGTTGCGCTCCCAGCTCGAGCGCGCGTCGCGGCGTGAGCTCGCGCGGGCGACGGCGGCGTTGCACGAGGTCGATCAACAGCTGGTCGCGGCGGCGCACGGTCGCCGCGAGTTCAGCGAAGCGGCAGCGCGTGGCGGGCTCGGTGAAACGCTCGCAAGTGCGCTTGCAGCCGGGCTGTCGCGGCACGAGTTCCAGCTGTTGACGCGGCAGCGTCAGATGGCGGCGCAGCTCGAGACCGTGCGTGCGGACTACGTGCAGAAGAAGCGGGAGCTCGGGGCGCTCGAGCAGTGGCGGGAACGTGAGCACGAGGAGTGGCGCGTGGACTCGCAGCGGACCGAACAGGCAGAACTCGACGAGCTCGCGCAGCTCATCCGGGAGGGCAAGAAGTGAAGAAGCTGATCGTGAACGGTGTGATCGGGGTGCTCCTGTTCGGTGGCTCGCTGATCGGTGGGCTCGCTGCGACGGGCCGCCTCAACCACGAGGGCGTCGCCAACATCCCGGTGTTGAGTTCGTTCTTCCCCCCGCCGCCCGACGGCCATGGCGAGGAGGCCGGCGAGGACGGAGCCCACGCCGAAGGTCAACCCGGTGCCGCGCCGCACGGCGAGGTCGCGGAGGGCTCGCACAGCGGTGAGCCGGGCACGACCGAGGCCGGCCACGAAGGCGGTCAGGCGCCCGGCCCGCAGGGGCCCCGGCCGGTCAAGACCGGCAAGTCGGTGCTCAATCCGGAACCCGAGGGCGGCGACGACGGGCATGGCGGGGGTCACGGCGGTGGCCACGGCGGTGGCCACGGTGCCGACGACGGTCATGGCGACGATGCGCACGCCGAGGAGGACGGTCACAAGAAAGCCGAGGGCACGCACACGCCGGCCCCGGCGCGGGCACCGAGTGGGCACGGTGCCGGCAGTGCGGAGCGTGACTTCTCGGCGCGTGAGATCGCGCTCGCGCAGGAGCAGACCAACCGTTACGCGCCGGGCGGGTTCTTCAACTTCCAGGGTATGCCGGCGGGAATCTCGCCGGAGCAGCTCAACGAAGCGTGGGAGCGCGTGCAGCTCGAGCTCGAGGACCTCGGCAAGCGCAAGACCGCGCTCGATCTGCGCGAGAAAGAACTGCAAGAGCTGGCCGACGACGTCAGCCGGCGGCATCTCGAGCTCGGTCGCATGCGCGAGGACATCGTCAGCGCGCAGCGGCGGCTCGACGAGCGCATCCGGCAGTTCCAGGATCAGGTCAAGCTCGTGCGCAACGATGAGGTCGAGGCGCTGCGTCGCAACGCGAAGACGCTCGAGTCGTTCGAGGCCCAGAAGGCCGCCGAGCTGATACAGCAGCAGTGGAAGACCGACGACGGCCAGACCGAGGTCCTCAAGACGTTCGAGTTCATGCAGAAGGACAAGGTCAACGAGATCATCCAGATGCTCGACAATGCGCTGATTCGCGACGTGCTCAAGAAGCGTCTGCTCGTCAGCAAAGAGGCGGCGCCAACGGGGAAATGACGCCGTGAGCGCCTTTTTCCGACTCGTCCGACCGCTGGCTTTCCCGACGGTCCGGCCGCTTTCGCAACACTCTGCTGCCCCGGGGTGCCGATACCTCCGACACGACGCCTGCAGTCGCAGGGGATCGGCATCGCAGCAACGGAGGAGAGCAGCACGTGGCCGACAAGAAGAAGGACGAGGGCCAAGAGGCCGAGGGCAAGAAGAAGGGACTTCCTGCGATCGTTCTCGTAGCCGTGGGCGCCGCCCTGGGTGGTGTCGGCGTGGTCTTTGCCGTCCCGCCGAAGGTGGTGGAGGTCGAGGTCGAGAAACCCGTGCTGCAGGAGTGGGACATCCAGCATCCGGATGTCCTCGAGTTCGTGTTCAACCCGGTCTCGAAGACCGGGCGTGGCACGGCGAAGTTCAAGTTCCAGTTCGTTTATCGCGCCCGCGAAGACCTGGAGCACGACGCGTTCGAGCGGATCAAGGAAGCGTGGACCGAGGCCTACTCACGCGTGCTGACGCTGCTGTCACAGCGATCGATGGCGGAGTTGCGCACGGAGGCTGGCTTCCGCATGGCCGAGAAGGCGATCCTCGACGAACTCAATCGCGCGATCTTCCCGACGCTTGGCGAAGAGGAGCCGATCGCCGAGATCGTGCGGCTCATGTGGCAACAGAAGTTGTTCCAGTGAAGCCGACGTCATCCGAACGCTAGTGCCCGGCGCCCCCAAGCCCGACAGGACCCCCCCCGTGAACGAGATCCTCAGCAACGAAGAGATCGACACCCTGCTCGACATGTTCCGCACAGAGGGCGGGGATGTCGACGTGGAGAGCGATTCGCCCCACTCGGCCGACGCCCCCGTGATCGACTCGGGTCATCGGGTCGTGAGTCCGATTGACCTGCTGAAACCCAATCGCCTCGGGCGCGAGCAGCTGCGAGGGATCGAGCGTCACTTCGAGAGCGCCGGCAAGCTGCTCTCGGCGACGATCAGCGACAAGCTCCGTACCGAAATTCGGTGCGATTGCGTTGCCGTCGAGCAGCAACGATTCGGCGCCTGGCTCGATACGGTGCCGGGGCCGGTTTCGTTCTACGTGCTCGAGCTGAAGCCGTTCGAGTTCCCATGCCTGCTGACCGCCAGTACGAGTCTGCTCTACGGGGCGGTGGACCGCATCCTCGGTGGTTCGGGCAAGGTCGCTCGAATCCCTGATGACTTCACGGCCGCGGAATACACGGTTGCCGAGGCGCTGATCGGTCCGTGTCTCGACCGGATCGTCGAGAGTCTGCGGGAAGTCGTGCAGCTCGAGTGGAAGATCGAGAAGCGGTTCTGCAATCCTTCGTTCGCGCAGATCCTGCCGTCGCAGGACGTCGTGATGACGGTCTACTTCCAGGTCGCAGGCGACTTCCTCATCGGCGATCTCCGACTGACGATTCCGTTCTCGTCGATCGAGCCGATGATCGAGAGTTTCACGCGCGACCGAACGGCCACGGTCGAGGTCGGGGCGATGCAGGAGACCCTGGCGTCGACGCTGCGGCGGGTGCCGATCCACCTGGCTGGCGAGCTGGGGGAAGCCCGGATTCGGCTGCGGCAGATGCTGGACCTGCAGCCCGGTGACGTGATCCCGCTCGAGCGCCGTCTCGGGCAGCTGGCGACGGTCCCGGTCCAGGGCAAGCCGAAGTTCCGGGCCCATGTCGGGCGGATTGGCAACAGAATCGGGCTCCAGGTTGCCGATGTCATCGACGGTTAGACGAACCCAGGACGCATGACCGACCCCAATGACAGCAACACCGGCGCCAGCGGCGACGGCGAAGGCAGCGGCAGCTGGAGCGAAGGTGAAGTCGCCAACGCCGCGGCCGAGTTCGCGGAAGCGGCGGTTCAGCCGGTCGCCTTCGGTCAACTCGGCAACGGCTCCCAGGGCGAGGCCAACAAGAACCTCGACCTGCTGTTGGATGTCGAGATTCCGATCTCGGTGGAGGTCGGTCGCACGGAGATGTGCCTCGAGGACGTGCTCAAGCTCGTGCCCGGCAGCGTGATCGCGCTCGACAAGAAGAGCGAGGAGCCGGTCGATCTGCGGGTGAACGGCAAGCTCGTCGCCCGCGGCGAGGTCGTGCTCGTGGACGACGCCTACGGTCTCCGGATCACCCAGATCGTGGACGCCGCGGGCCGAATCGAGAGTTTGCGGTAAGGTCTCGGGCGCACCCGGTTCTCTCGGTCGTTCTTGACCGGAGTAGACCACATGCGCCAGATCTTGGTTTCGTCGTTGTCCCTGCTGTCCAGCCTGCTTGCGCAGGACGCGGGTTCCTCGTTCGGCCACGCCCGCACCCGGGAAGCCGCCGCCCTCGGCAAGCTGCCGACGCCGCTCGAGGTGGCCGTCGCGGACATCGTCAACTACCACCGCCACCGGCTGCCGCTGCCGCGTGCAGACGAGAGCGTGATGCTCGACGTGCGCGCGAGCAGCCGCGTGCTCGGTCCCGGCGACGAGGTCGTCGTGCAGTTCGGCTACACGACCGCGCCGGGCGACGACCGCGCCGACCTGCCGCCGCTGAACCTCGCGCTCGTCATCGACCGCAGCGGGTCGATGGAGGAGGCCGGGAAGATGCGACAGGTCAAGGCCGCACTGCGCGCGTTCGTGGATCGGCTGCGACCGCACGATCGCGTAGCCCTCGTGTCGTACGACAGCGAGGCGCGCCTCGATGCCGCCGGTCGCGAGCTCGGTGACGGGCGCTGGCTGCAGGACGCGATCGCGCGCCTCGAGCCGGGCGGCGCGACCAATCTGCACGGCGGGTTGATGCTCGGTTTGCAGGAAGTCAGCCGGGCGGCGCGACCGTCGTCGAGCAACCGGGTGCTGCTCTTGACCGACGGGATCGCCAACCGCGGCGAGACGGATCCCGAGCGCATCCTCGCGGCGGCGTCGGGCTTCACGACCGAGGGCGAGATCGACCTGTCGACGATCGGAGTCGGCCGCAACCTCGACGTCGCGTTGCTCGACCGGCTCGCGCGCGGTGGCCGCGGGCTGTTCCACTACGTCGCCGACGGGCAGGACGTGCAGAAGGTCTTCGTCGACGAGCACGAGGCCCTCGTCGCGCCCGTCGCACGACGCGTCGATCTGCGGTTCGAGTTGCCGGACGGTCTGCGCCTCGAGCGCGTGATCGGCCACGACGTCGAGGGTCACGAAGGGCGCTACATCGTCGAGCTGCCGAACCTCAACCGGGGTGCCACGGGCGTGGTGCTGGCGGTCTGCCGGGTGCGCGGCAAGGCGAGGGCGGGCGAGCGCATGGCCGATGTTCGTGCCACGCTGAGCTATCGCAGCGGCGCGTCGACCAACTCGGTCGCGGCACTCGATGAGCTGCGGTTCGTGTCCGAGGGCGGCCGGCCGCAGCGCGACCCCGAGGTGCGCAAGAACTACACGATCGCCGTTCTGGCCGAGGGCATGCACGAGATGGCGAAGCACGGGCAGCGCCGGCAGTGGGCCGCGGCCGATCGCGCGCTGCAGGACGCGCTCGCGTTCGCGCGGCGCGAGTTCGAGACCGACGACGACCGGGACGTCGCGCGCGTGCGCGCCATGGCCACCGACTACAGTCGCGTGTTGCGGCGCTACGTCGACCGCTTCCGGGACATGTAGATGACGGCGGCTCCGGGCATGCAGATCCGCTGCGGCGGCTGCGGGCGAACGCTCACGCTCGCGGACATCGGCGGGATGCCGCCCACGTGTCCGCACTGCGACGGCCGGCCGGTGCCCGAACGGATCGGCGAGTTCGTGCTCGACCGGCCGATCGCGGCGGGCGGCATGGCCGAGGTCTACCTCGCGCATCACCAGGACCTCGGCACCCGCGTCGCGATCAAGATCATGCCGCCGCCGTCGGGCGAGGACGCGACGGCGATGCGCGAGCGGTTCGCGCGTGAGGCGCGGCTGCAGGCGGCGATCGACCACCCGGGCGTCGTGCGCGTGCTCGATTGCGACGTGCTCGAGGACCGGCCGTATCTCGTGCTCGAGTACGTTCCGGGTCAGAGTCTGCGCGCGTTGCTGGCGGAGGGGCCGTTGCCGGTGGGTGAGGCCGTGCGACTGGCTGTCGGTATCGCGGACGTGCTGGCCGCGGCCCATGCCCACGGCGTTCTCCACCGTGACATCAAGCCGGAGAACGTGCTGCGGGCCGAGGACGGCCGCGTGCGCGTTCTCGACTTCGGCATCGCGCGCGCCCGCGACGGCGGCGCCGAGGCGCCGGTCACGCGCACGGGCGAGATCCTTGGCACGCCGCAGTACATGGCGCCCGAGCAGATCCTCGACGCCGGCGACGAGATCGACGAACGCGCCGACGTGCACGCGCTCGGCGTCGTGCTCTACGAACTGCTCACGGGCAAGAACCCGTTCGCCGGTGCCAACCTGTTCGCCGAGCTCAAGCTCGTCGAGTCGCTCGTGCCGCGCCCGGTGTCCGAGGTTCGATCTGACGTGCCAAAGTCGCTGGATCGCGTGATCGCGACCGCGCTGCAGAAGGACCGGGGTTCGCGGCAGCCGTCCGCGGCCGCGTTCGGCGAGCAGCTCCGCGCCGCGATCGAACCGGCCGCGCCGAAGGCGGCGCGTTGGCCGTTGGTGTTCGCCGGCCTGGGCCTGGCGGTGGCCGCAGTTGCGATCGTGATGGCGACGTCGACGGCACGCGAAGGTGAAGCGCCGACGCGGGTGGATCCCGTCGTCGCGGCGCCGCCGACGGCGTTCGAACGCGGGATGGCGCGCTGGCACCGCGGCGAGTTCTTCGCCGCGATCGCGGACTTCGAAGCCGCGGGGACGTCCGACGCGATGGCCCACGCCCGCCTTGCCTGGCTCGTGGCGTATCGCGCGCTGCCGCGGGTCATCGGCGTACCGGCGGCATGGAGCGACTGCGACGAGCGCCGCCGACTGCGGCTCTTCGGCCGGGCGGACCCCGGGGCGGATCGTGCATCGGCGGGCCCCGACGTCGGTGCGCTGCTCTCGGTGGGGGACGCCGTGACGGCGCAGGGCGTGCTCGACGGGTTCAAGTCCGCGCACGTGGCGCCGACCCCAGTCCAGACCGCCCTGCTGCCGACCCGCGACCTCCTGGCCGCGCACCTCGCCTGCTGGGACGCGACCGTGCTGCGGCGCGTCACGGCGCGAGCCGATTACGCCGATGCGGCGCCCGAGGTCGTGAGCGTGCTGCGCCTGCGGTTCGCGAGCCGCGCGGAGCGACGCCTGCTGCTGCGCGACCGCGCTCGTCGCATGCCGTCCTCGGGCCCTGACCACTGGCTGCTGCGCATGCTCGCGGCGGACGCGGTCGACCCGAACGGGCTGTCGAGCGATGCCGAGATGGCGTGGCTCCACGGCGCGGGCGAGGCGGCCGTCGTGTGGCTCGCCGGGCTCCGGCGCTGGCAGTCCGGGCGATCCGGCGTGGCGATCGATTCCGCCGAGCGCGCGCGACTCTTGCGTCTGCTTGCTGGTTGCGACCCGGTGGAGGTGCCGGTCGCGGGCGAACTGCAGCACAGGTTGAACGACGAGCCGGTGTATCGGCCGGCCGCGCTGACGGCGCCACCGGGATACTGGGAGTCGCCGGCCGAGTTGCGCGCGGCGCTAGAGGCGGCGAGCGTCGACCTCCGTTCGTTCGAGGCCATGGCCGCGCTGCTGCGGGCCGGGATCGAACCGGACTTCGGCGTCGATCCGTGGCGCCTGTTGCACGTGCCGGAGTTTCGGCTGGACTGGGAACAGGAGGTCTGCGGTGGCGTCGAGTGACGAACCCGTCGACCTCGAGCTGGTTCGCCGCGCGCAGAGCGGTGACCGCGCCGCGTTCGAGAGCCTGTTCGCTACCCAGCGCGAACGGCTCGCGCGCTACCTCGTCGTGATGACCGGCGACGACGCCATCGCGGACGACGTCGCGCAGGACGCACTGCGGTCGGGCTTCGAGAAGATCGGACAACTGCAGGACCCGGCGCGGTTCGCGAGCTGGCTGCTCGCGATCGCGGTCAACCGGTGCCGCAACTTCCTGCGCGACGAGGTGCGCCGCACGCACGAGGGCGACGCGGCGCTTTGCAGCGTGCCCGACCGTTCGCGTTCGGCCCTCAGCTCGATCGTCCGGCGCGAGTCCGCGGCGCAGCTCGCGCTCGCGATCGACCGGCTGCCGATCGTGATGCGCGAGGCGTTCGTGCTGTTCCACGTCGAAGGGCTGTCCTACGCGGAGATGAGCGAGCTCTGCGAGGCGAGCCCGAACACGCTGCAGGTGCGCGTGCATCGCAGCAAGGCGCTGCTGCGTCAGCAGCTCGGCAAGGTGGTCGACACCTGGCTCGCCCGATAGCCCGACGCGGCGGTTCGGGGCGGCAGCTTGGCACGGGGGTTGCCGTGATACCGTGGTGAACGTGAACCTGTCCTCCCTGCGAGTCAGCTCTGCCATCGCCCTCGCCACACTCGGATCCGGGCTGGTTGCTCAGGCGCGCGTCGAACTCTCCGAGGACCGCGTACCGGGGCAGTTCTACCGGCCCGACTGGCTCTGCTTCCGAGTGCTCGACGATCTGACCGGTGCGCCGGTCGCAGGCGCCGAGGTGTTCTTCCTGCGCGAGTCGAAGACGCCGATAGCCGGCGACTTCTGGTACCTCGCGAAGGCCACGTCCGACGACGACGGGCTCATCGACGTCCCCATCGGCAAGATCGGCGGCGATATCGACGAGCAGATCGTCAAGCACCCCGACTACGGCGTGTGCAGTCGCTCGGGCGGTGAGTACGAGAATTGGCGGCTCAATCGCCCGTTCGACGTGCCGATCCTCGTGCGCGACTGGCAGAAGCGTCCGGCCAAAGGCGCGTTCGTCGGTTACTGCGGCGGTTGCGGTCATACCCCGGACCTCGTGAACGCGACGACCGGTGAGGACGGGATCGCGATCCTGCGCGGCGTCGATCCCTACAATCACATCCGTGACGTCTACGTGCAGCGTGCAGGCCTCGGGCTCGGCTATCACTGCATCGACTGGCGTCCGGGGGACCCGCCGGTCATCGTCGATTGCGACTGGTCGTACGCGCTGACCGGCAAGGTCGTCGATCACCTCGGAGCGCCCGTCGCCGGTGCGCACGTCGCGGCGCCCGATGTGCATCGCGGACCGTGGGCCAGAACGGCGTTGGACGGCACGTTCACGCTGCTCGGCGCCGACCCCGACATCGGCGCGAACCATGTGCGCACACGTTTCGGCCACGGCGTGTGGTTCAGCACGCCCGACCGCGCCGTCTATCCCATCACGCTGCGGCTGCCGGACCCGCGCGGTGACGATCCGCACGAAGGAACGGTCGAAGGCCCGGACGGCAAGCCGCCCGCGGTGCTGCCGTTGCCGGAGTTGCGCCTCGTCCGGGTCGCGTTTGCCGAGGGTGTCGACCCGACCAAGGTCAGCGCGTTCGCCACGGCACCCGGGTTCGACAAGCGGTTCGACGTCGAGGACGGCAGCGTCGAGGTGCCGGCCACCGGGCCGTTCGCTCTGACGTGCCGGCCGTTGCACGAGGACGGCTGGGCGGGTCAGCGCACGTTCGCGTTCGCCGACGTGCAGGAATTGTTCGACGGCGCGGTCGAGCTGCGGCCGTGGCCGCCGACCCGGGTGACCGGTCGGATCGTCGATGGCAGCGGCGCTCTGATCGCGGCACAGGTGCGCTGGGTTCGGGGCTGGGGTCGCGGCGACGACGACGAGGGGGACGCATACACGCAGTGCCCCGATGGTCGGTTCGAGCTCACGGCGACGCGTACGGGGAAGGCGATGCTCGAGATCGCGCCGGCGACACCGGGGCTCGTGCATCGCCTGGTGTTCGTGACCTTGCCGCTGCGCGGCGACGATCGCGTCGTGGCGCTCGGCGATCTGGCGCTGGGCACGGCGCCGCAGCTCGTGATCTCGGATGCTGCCGGGCCGTGCAAACGTGCGAAGGTCCGCTGGGCGCGCGCCGGCTTCCAGGGGCCGGATCGGTGGATGAAGTTCGAGCTCGGCGATGCCGGTGACTGGCGCGGGCCCGACCTCATGGCCGGCGACGTCGTCGAACTGCGCGGTGACGAGACCGGCAATCAGGCCGTGCGCTTCCCGATCGAGGGTGATGGCCCGTGGCGGTTCACGGCGCCGACGGGCCAGCTCACGATCGCGGTCACCGACGCCGACGGCGACGAGATCGGCGCGGAGGTGACGTACGCCGATCGCACCGTCGACGTGCCCGATGGCCCGATACGAAGACTGCCACTCGGGCCGTTGGAGCTCTGGGTGACGAGCAAGGATCGCGGCACGGCGTACATCTCGACCGTGATCACGGCCGAGCCGCAGCGCATCGGTATCGTGATGCCGACGAAGTAGGCGGCGGCGCGCCGGCGATCTGCGCGGGCGTACGATTGCCGGCGGGTCGAAATTCGGACGGTGGCGCGGTAGGTGCCGCCGCCGCCCGTTACCCACGATTGCCGTTTGCTGGCTTGTCGCCGTCGCTATGCTCGTTCGGCCAGGCGGCAATGACGGCACGATTCGACCCCAGAGAGCGCATCGAGCGCTTCCCCATCCTGCGTGTGATGCGCGATCGCGTTCTCGTCTTCGATGGCGCGATGGGGACGCAGATCCAGTCCGCGGACCTGACGCTCGACGACTTCAAGAACCTCGAAGGCTGCAACGAGATCCTCGTCGAGACCCGCCCCGACGTGATCGGCGCGATCCACGATCGCTATTTCGAGGCCGGCGCCGACGTCGTCGAGACCGACTCGTTCGGCGGCATGCCCTACGTGCTCGACGAGTTCGACCTCGGCAGCCGGGCGTTCGAGCTCAACGAGATGGCGGCCAGGGTCGCGCGCGAATCGGCGGATCGCTTCTCGACCCCCGAGCGGCCGCGATTCGTGTCGGGCTCGATGGGGCCGGGGACCAAGCTCGTGACGCTCGGTCACATCACCGGCGACGAGCTGTTCGAGGCCTACAAGGTCTACGCCAAGGGCCTGATCGCGGGCGGCGTCGACTGCCTCAACATCGAAACGTGCCAGGACATCCTGCAGGTCAAGCTCGCCGTGATCGCCGCGCGCGACGCGATGGCGGAGCTCGGCCGCGAGGTGCCGATCTTCTGCACGGTCACGATCGAGACGACGGGCACGATGCTCGTCGGCACCGACATCCAGGGCGCGGTGACGACGCTCGAGGCGCTGCCGGTCGACGTCGTCGGGCTCAACTGCGCGACGGGTCCCGACCTCATGCAGGAGTCGGTGCGCTATCTCGGCAAGAGCACGACGCGGCAGATCATGGTCATGCCCAACGCCGGCCTGCCGCGCAACGTCGGCGGCCAGGCCGTCTACGACCTCACGCCCGAGGAGCTCGCGCGGTTCCAGGCGAAGTTCGTCGAGGAGTTCGGCATCGCGGTGATCGGCGGTTGCTGCGGCACGACGATCGAGCACGTCGAGGCGATGGCCAAGGCGGTCGAGGGCATGAAGGCGGCCGAGCGCCCGACCGACTTCGAGCCGCAGGTCGCGTCGCTCTTCCACTCGATGCCGCTCGACCAGGACAGCGGGCCGCTGCTCGTCGGCGAGCGGACGAACGCGAACGGCAGCAAGAAGTTCCGCGAGCTCATGCTCGAGGGCGACGTCGAGGGCATGCTCGCGATGGGCAAGGAGCAGATGAAGGAGGGCGCGCACGTCCTCGACGTCTGCACCGCCTACGTCGGCCGCGACGAGACCGCCGACATGCTCGGACTGCTGCGGCCGATGGTGCAGCAGGTCACGCTGCCGATCATGATCGACAGCACGCAGCTCGACGTCGTCGAGGCCGCGCTCAAGGTCGTGCCGGGCCGCGCGATCATCAACTCGATCAACCTCGAGGACGGCGAGGGCAAGGCGGACGAGCTCTGCCGGCTCGCGCGCCGCTACGGCGCGATGTTCGTCGCGCTGACGATCGACGAGGAGGGCATGGCCAAGACCGCAGATCAGAAGCTCGCGGTCGCCAGGCGCCTCTACGACATCGTCGTCAACCGCCACGGGCTGCAGCCTGGCGACCTGCTGTTCGACCCGTTGACGTTCACGATCGGCTCCGGCGACGAGGCGTCGCGCGACGCCGGCGTCCAGACGCTCGAGGGCATCAAGCTCATCAAGGAGAACATCCCGGGCGTTCGCACGATCCTCGGACTGTCCAACATCAGCTTCGGCCTCGACCCGTACCCGCGCCAGATCCTCAACTCGGTCTACATGGCCGAGGCGCTGCAGCACGGCCTCGACGCGGCGATCGTGCACGCGAGCAAGATCGTGCCGATGCACAAGCTCGACGAGGACGATCGCAAGGTCACGCTCGACCTGATCTACGACCGGCGCACGGACGACTACGACCCGTTGTTCAAGTTCATCGAGCGCTTCGCGGGCCAGAAGCGCGCGGACCTCGGCGGCGGCGTCGACGAGGACTCGCTGCCGGTCGAGGAGCGCCTCGAGAAGCGCATCATCGACGGCAACAAGATCGGCATCGGCAAGCACCTCGACGAGGCGCTCAAGAAGTACAAGCCGCTCGAGATCATCAACGAGATCCTGCTCGACGGCATGAAGGTCGTCGGTGACCTGTTCGGGCGCGGCGAGATGCAGCTGCCGTTCGTGCTGCAGAGCGCCGAGGCGATGAAGGCCGCCGTCGCGCACCTCGAGCCGCACATGGAGAAGGTCGAGGGCGAGGAGAAGGGCACGATGGTGCTCGCGACCGTGCGCGGCGACGTGCACGACATCGGCAAGAATCTCGTCGATATCGTCGTCAGCAACAACGGCTACAGGGTCGTCAACCTCGGCATCAAGGTACCGGTCGAGCAGATCCTCGAGTCGGCGCGTGAGAGCAAGGCGCAGGCCATCGGCATGAGCGGGCTGCTCGTGAAGTCGACGGCGATCATGAAGGAGAACCTCGAGATCATGACCCAGCGCGGCATCGAGACGCCTGTCGTGTGCGGCGGTGCGGCGCTCAATCGGCACTTCGTCGAGAACGATCTGCGCGATGCCTACGGGACCGGGCCGGTGTACTACGGCAAGGACGCGTTCTCGGGGCTGCACATCATGGACGAGCTCACGGGTCGCTCCAAGGCCAAGACCCTGACGCAGGCGCCGAGCGATCCCAACAAGCGGGTGACGAGCCACCGCCGCCTGACGCGCGCCGAGAAGGAGAAGATGCTCGAGCACGCGTTCACCGAGTATGCGGACAGCGGGGTCGAGCCCGCGGTGACGATCCCGGAAGCCCCCTTCTGGGGCGCGCAGGTGGTCGGGCCGGACGAGCTCGACCTCGGCACCGTGCTGCAGTACGTGAACAAGAAGGCGCTCTACCGGCTGCAGTGGCAGTACAAGAAGGGCAAGCGCAGCGACGAGGACTACGAGGCGTTCATCCAGTCGACCGTCGAGCCGCGGTTCCGCGAGCTCGTCAAGCGCGTGCGCGAGGAGAAGGTGCTGCAGCCGCGCGTCGTCTACGGCTACTGGCCGTGCTTCAGCGACAAGAACGCGGTCGTCGTGCTCGATCCGAACGATCGCGCGCGCGAGCTCTGCCGCTTCGAGTTCCCGCGGCAGCCCGGCGGGCGCCGCTTGTGCCTGTCCGACTTCTTCCGCGGCAAGGAGAGTGGCGAGCACGACATCATCGGCCTGTCGCTCGTGACGATGGGCGCCGTCGCGACGACCGAGAGCGAGCGGTTGTTCAAGGAGAACCGCTACGACGAGTATCTGCACTTCCACGGCCTGTCCGTCGAGGGTGCCGAGGCGCTCGCCGAGTACTGGCACAAGCGCATCCGCCAGCAGCTGCGCATCGCGCACGAGGACGCCGCCGACATCGACGACCTCTTCAAGCAGAAGTACCAGGGCAGTCGGTACTCGTTCGGCTACCCCGCGTGCCCGAACATCGAGGACCAGGACAAGCTGCTCATGCTGCTGGAGGCTTCACGGATCGGCGTTTCGCTGAGCGAGGAGTTCCAGCTCGTGCCCGAACAGAGCACGTCCGCGGTGATCTGCCACCACCCGGCCGCGAAGTACTTCAACGTCAGCGTCACGCGGTAGCGCGAACGCGAGCTACTCGGTCGCCGCTTCGTCGCCTTCGCCGGCGATCTTGATCACCTCGACCGGACAGTCCTCGACCGCCTGTTCGATGTCCTCCGCGAGCGGGCCGAAGTGCTGCGCCGCATCGGCCAGCACGACGCAATCCTCGCCGTCCTCGACGAGGAACACCTGCGGCGCGATGTCCTGACACACCTGGCAGGAGATGCAGCCGTCTTCGATCCAGACCTTGCGGATCTTGTTCGTCATGTCAGGAGGTCACAGCCGGGGTGCGCAACGGGGGCAGCATCGTAGGGCCGGCGGGCCACGTGGCCACCGGGCTGGCGATGAACGTCTCGCCGCTTTCGGACTTTCGACTTCCTGTTGGCCCTCAGTCGCGTCGCAGCAGCTTCGCCGCCGCTTCGACGGCTTCGGCCGTGACCGGCATCTGGCGGCCGCCCGTCGTCGAGGAGACGTGCACCTCGGGCATCTTGACGCCCATCGTGGATCGGCCGCGGCGCACGACGACCTGCGCGCGGCGCAGGGTGTCGTCGACGAACAGCTCGGCGACGCCGTTCTCGAACTTCACCGCGGTCTCCGGCGGCGCGAGCAGATAGCGCAGGTTGCCGCGCGACCAGCCCGCGCGGTAGCGGCGGCGGTCGTTGCCGGGCAGCAGGCGAACGGCGAGGTCGAAGCCGTCGTCGAGCGCGGGCAGATCGGGCAGGGTGAGCTGGACCGATGGCCAGCGGTCGAGCCGCACGTCGACGGGTTCGCCCGTGCAGAGCACGGTCGTCGGCCGGTAGCCGGCGACGGCGATGAGCACCTCGGTCTGCTCCGTTGGCAGCAGGATCTTGTTCTCGTGACCCGAGAACTGCGCGCCGACGAGCTCCTCGTCGGCTGGCTGGCCCGCCGGGAACAGGCCGCCGCGGTTGAATCGGCTGGCGCGTTCGACCGGCGCGCCCGCGTAGTCGAACAGCCGGATGACCTGGAACCGGCAGCGGCTTTGGAGGTCGATGTCGACGAGCCGCGGATCGCCGCCGGGCGGTTGCGGCACCTGGACGTCGGGAATGCGGACCAGGGGCTCGATGATGCCGGGCAGCGCGATCTCGAGGTCGAACGTGCCGGGGACGAGCTCGCGCCAGCGCGCTTGGAAGCGGTCATCGTCGCGGCTGTTCAGGCGCGCGACGACAGGCTCGCTGTCCGTCACCGCAGTGCCGTTCGCCGGCGGGCTCGTGCGCACGAGGCGCGCGATCGGCCGCAGCCAGCCGACCTGATCGAGCAGGATGGTCGCGACGACTCCGCTGCCGCTCGTGAGCTCGACGCGCAGGTCGCGCTGGCCGCGGCGAAACGCGATCGGCTCCGCCGGCAGGTGATCGCCGCGCGGGGTCAGCCGCAGCTGGTCGTGCGTGGTCTCGCCGTAGTAGGCGAACGTGCCGTCGTCGCCCGCGTAGAGCATGGTGTTGCTCACCCGCCGCCATCGGGGATCGCGATTCTCACGGCGGTGCTCGTACTCGATGCGCGATCCCGACGACAGGGCCGCGGGTTCGCCGTTCATCGTGCAGCGCCCCGCGACGATCAGCGGCGGCAGGGCGAGCCGGAAGTCACCGAGGTTCTGGATGCCCGAGCGCAGCTCGCGCGCGCCGACGCTCGCGGTGAGCGGGCGTTCACCGGCTTGCTGCAGCACCGCCGTGATCCTGTCGACCTGGTTGCGATCGTTGCTGCGCGGTGCGCCGACCAGGGCGTGGAAGCGGCCGTCGTCATCGGTCGTGAGAGTGAAGCGCCCGGTGCGACGTCCGTTCAGGCGCAGCGAGAACTTCGTGCCCGCGACGGGTTGACCGTCGGTGCCGAGCAGGCGCCCGACGAGCCGGATCGCGTCGCCGTCGGCTCGCAGCACGACCTCGACGGTGCCGCCCGGTGTCGCCGGCCCCGTGACATCCGCGCTGACGGACCCGCCGTCGACGTAGCCCACGGCCCGCAGCGTCGCGTTGGTCGCGATGTGTTCGAAGCGGGCCCAGCCGTCCGGCCCCGCCCGCCGCGATGCGCTCGCCCGCCGCCGCGTCGTCGGCCCGGCCTCGCGCAGCTGGATGCGGGTCGCCGTTTGCGTCGGATTCGCCTCGGGTACGTCGATGCGCACGAGGACGGTGCCGGTCGTCGGCAGCCGCATCACGATCGGTTCGGTGGGCAGCTCGTCGAGAACGAGCTCGACGCCCTCGTCCTGGTGGCCGGGCAACGCGGTGCGCACACGCAGCGTGTACGCGACGTCCTTCGGCAGCGATTCCGGCCAGTCCTGCACGTGGCGCAGGCGGGCGATGCCGTCCGGCGCGCGCGTCGCGGCGAGCGACTGGTAGCGCAGCAGCTGGGTGCGGTTGCTGCCTTCGCGCTGGATCGTGACCATGATCGGTACGCCGATCGCCGGCGTGTCGTCGGCCGTCAGCACCTGAACGGCGAACTCGCGGTCCTCGACGAGCGTGACCCGAAAGCCGTCGGCGGGTGGCACGAGGTTGTTCCCGACCTCGGCCGACCCGAACAGCTTGCCGCTGCGGGCGACGACCTCGGTGGTGCGAGTCTGGTGCACCCGCGCGATGCCGTTTCTGTCGCTCTGGGTGCGCCAGCCGAAGCGGCTCGCGAAGTCCTCGATGTCGCGTTGCACCTGGTGCTCGGCCTCGGGGACGAGCTCGGGGCGGTCGCCGACCCAGTCCGTCACCGTGTCGTCGAACCACCACACCTCCGCGCTGGCGATCGGCTCGCCCGTCGCTCCCGCGACGACGCGCACCTCGATCCATTCCGCGTCGTCGGGAACGGGAACGACGGCGCCACCGGCGGTGTCGGCCGCGTCGCGGATCGTGGTGGGCGTCGTCGACTCGGTCGTGGCGTCCGTCGCGCCGGTGCCCGTAGCCGTGGTCGGGTCGCCGGCGTTGCCGACCGGAGCTGTCACAGGCCCGTTCGGGTCGTCCGGCGCGATCGTCGCGCCGGTCCCGAGCAGCAGGTAGATGCCGGCGCCGCCGGCCAGCAGCAGCACGATCAGGAGGGCGGTTCTCGGGCTCATGGGGGCGGGGTTCTCGGCGCGGAGCGAGCTGTGCAATCCTACGGGTGCGCGAACGTCGTGCTCGCGCCGCGGGTTCCTGGAAACGCCGGCATGCGACAGCGTCGTTACCCGGCGGCTGGATCCGGCCGCGTCTCGAGCAGTGCGTCGAGCATCGGGTTCTCGGGCGCATCGCGCCGCCAGGCCGCATACACCGGAAACGTGACCTTCGGCCGCTCGAGCGGGAACGCGGCGAGTCGCCGCCCCGAGGGGCCGCCCTGTTGCAGACTCGGTACCAGCGACCAGCCGAGCCCCGACTCGACGAAGCCGAGGATCGAGTCCGCGGTATCGAGCGCGATCGATTGCGGCGGGTTCACCCCGTGCAGCGCGAGCGCCTGCATCTGCAGCTCACGATGCCGGCTGCCGCTCGGGTACGACAGGAACGGGTGTTCGGCGAGCTCGGTGAACCGCGGGGCCCGCTTGCGACGGCCGAGCAGTTCGCGCGGGACGACGAGGCTCGGGTGCAGTCGCGCGACGAGCTCCGCGGCGATGTCGTCGGGCACCTCCGGCAGATGCGCGACGATCACGTCCGTTCGGCCGCTGCGCAGCTCGTCGACGTCGGGCAACGCGACCTCCGTGAGGCGCAGCTCGGCGCCCGGTCGCCGCCGGCGCATGGCAGCGAGCCAACCGGGCAGCAGCTGGCGGATCAGCAGGGATTCGGCCTGCATCGTGAGCACGCCGTCGAAGTCGTTGGCCTGCAGCCGCCGGACGACGACGGGGAGGTCGCGGAAGAACGGATCCACGAAGCGCAGCAGCTCGGCGCCGGCCGCGGTCGGCTGCATGCGGTCCTTGCCGACGCGTTCGAGCAGCTGCAGATCGAGTTCGGCCTCGAGCTTCCGGACCTGCTGGTGGAGTGCTGGCTGCGTGATCGGATACGGCGCCTCTCGCGCCGCGCGAGCGTAGCCACCGGACGTTGCGACGAGGTGGAACCCGGCGAGCCGATGCAGATCGATCATAAAGCAGAGCTTAACGATGGATAATCGACAAGTAACGGACCGAGGGCGAAGGAAATGGCGATACTTCGGAGACTCAGGGAGCCGAGGAAACGACCGATGACCGAGACCGAGATCCAGAGCCGTAGCGCACGATCGAGCCGCAGCCCGTTGGGCGGACTGCTCGTGGCGCAGTTCTTCGGGGCCTTCAACGACAACGCGTTCAAGATGATCGTCGCGTTGCTCGGCATCGCGGCGGTGCCCGCGGGCGACGAGGCGGCGGCGCAGGCGGTCACGACCTGGGCGTTCGTCATCCTCACACTGCCGCTGATGCTCGGCTCGGTCCCGGCGATGGTGTTCGGCGACCGCGTCAGCAAGCGCACGCTGCTCGTCGCTACGAAGGGCGCGGAGCTCGTGCTCATGGCGGCTGGCACGTTCGCCCTCTGGCTGCAGCCGTCGGGCTGGATGCCGCTCGTCGTGCTCGGCGGCATGGGTTTGCAGAGCTCGTTCTTCGCGCCGGCCAAGTACGGCATCCTGCCGGAGTCGCTGCCGCACGAACGGCTCGCGGCGGCGAACGGCAAGCTCGAGGCCGCGAGCTTCCTCGCGATCATCCTCGGCACGGTCGCGGGCGGCGCGCTGCTCGAAGTCAGCTCGTCGGCGTGGCCGGCGGGCGTCGTGTTGACCGCGCTGTCGGTCGCCGGCTTCTTCGCTGCGCTGCGCGTGCCGCACGTGCCGGCTGTCGGCGGCGACGAGTCCGTCGGTCAGGTCATCAAGGGCGCCTGGCGCGCGGTCCGCGGCGAACGCGCGCTCTGGCTCGCGACGCTCGGTTCGGTGGCGTTCTGGGGGCTCGCGAGCCTGCTCGGGCAGAACGTCCTGATCTACGGCAAGCAGGTCCTCGAGTTCTCCGACAAGTGGGCGGGCGCGCCGTACGCGCTGTTCGCGATCGGCGTCGGCGCGGGCGCGATGCTCGCGGGCAAGCTGTCGAAGGGCAAGGTCGAGACCGGCCTCATCCCGCTCGGTGCGATCGGTCTCGCGGTCGGCACCGGCATCTTCGGTCTGTGGACTCCCGGCATCGTCGGGACGTTCCTGCTGATGGTCGTGCTCGGTCTGGCCAGCGGCCTCGTCGTCGTGCCGATCAACGCGCTCGTCCAGTGGCTCGCGCCCGAGTCGCGTCGCGGCGCCGTGATCGCGCTCTACAACGGCCTGTCGTTCGTCGGCATCCTCGCCGGCAATCTCGGCTGCCTGTTCCTGTCCCAGCTCGGGGCGGACTGCGGGACGATCCTGCTCGTCGCCGCGGCGCTCACGGTGATCGCGACCACGTGGGCGATCTGGCTGCTGCCGAGCGCGCTGCTGCGGATGATCGTCGTCCTGCTGGCGCACACGTTCTATCGGCTCACGGTGTTCGGCCAGCGCCACGTGCCGGAGAAGGGCGGCGTGCTGCTCATGCCGAACCACGTGTCGTTCATGGATGGCCTCTTCCTGCTGGCCTCGACGGATCGACCGATCCGGTTCGTCATCGACACGTATTGGTACGAACGGCCGTACCTCAAGCCGTTCATGCAAGCGCTCGGCGCGATCCCGGTTTCCGCCGCGGGCGGGCCGCGCGTCGTGATCAAGGCGTTGCGCAACGCCGGCCAGGCGCTCGACGACGGCGAGGTCGTCTGCCTCTTCGCCGAGGGTGAGATCAGTCGCGTCGGCAGCACGCTGCCGTTCCGCCGCGGCATGGAACGCATCGCGAAGGGGCGGAACGCGGTCATCGTGCCGGTGCACCTCGATCGGGTCTACGGCACGCTGCTCAGTGCGCTCGGTGGGCGGGTGCAGTGGTTGCCGAATCAGGTGCCCTGCCCGATCACGGTGTCGTTCGGGGAAGCGCTCCCGAACACCGCCAAGCCGGCGGAGGTTCGGGCCCGCGTCGAAGAACTCGCGGGCAAGGCCTGGGATCACCGCGCCGAGTTGCTGAAGCCGCTGCACTACGACTTCGTGCGGCGCGTTCGGCGCGGCCCGTGGCGCACGCTCCTGCTCGACAGCGCCGGCAAGTCGGTGTCGCGCGGGAAGGCGCTCGCCGGCAGCGTGGCGCTCGCGCGGGCGCTGCGCGGCAAGCTCGCGGGGCAGAGCAAGGTCGGCGTGCTGCTGCCGCCGTCGATCGGCGGCGCGCTCACGGCGATCGCGATGAGCCTGTCCGGTCGCACGTCGGTCGCGCTCAACTACACCGTCGGCAAGGACGCGCTCCACTCGGCGGTGCGCCAGGCCGAGCTGCGCACGGTGATCACGTCGCGCGCGTTCCTCGAACGAATGCCGGTCGAGCTGCCGGCGGGCGTCGAGCTCGTGATGCTCGAGGACGTCATGGCCGGCATCACGGGTGCGCAACGCTTCGGCGCGCTGCTGCGCGGGCTGTTCCTGCCGGTGCGGGCGCTCGAGCGCGCGTGCGGCGCCGAACGCGCGGTGGAGCGCGACGACCTCGCGGCGATCCTGTTCAGCAGCGGCAGCACGGGCGAGCCCAAGGGCATCATGCTCTCGCACGGCAATCTGCAGTGTAACAGTGAGGCGGTCGCGCAGGTGATCCCGCTGACCGGCAAGGACAGCGTGCTCGGTGTGTTGCCGTTGTTCCACTCGTTCGGCAACTTCGCGCTGTGGTACGTCGCGCAGCAGGGCGCCCGCCTGGTGTTCCACCCCAATCCGCTCGACGCGGCCGTCATCGGCGAGCTCGTCGCGCGGCACGAGATCACGGTGCTGCTGGCGACGCCGACGTTCTTGCAGCTCTACATGCGGCGCTGTGAGCCCGGCCAGTTGGGTTCGGTACGCATCGCGTTGACGGCTGCGGAGAAGCTCACGGAACAGCTCGCCGACGCCTTCTTCGACAAGTTCGGGCTTCGTCCCGTGCAGGGCTACGGCGCGACCGAGACCTCGCCCGTCGTCTCGACGAGTTCGCCGGGCTACCGCGCGGCCGGCTTCTACCAGGCCGGCTGCCGGCGCGGTTCGGTGGGACGCGCGCTGCCCGGCGTGACGATCGAGATCGTCGATCCGGACACGCGCGAGCCGTTGCCGCGCGGCGAGGCCGGGCTCGTGCTCGTGCGCGGCGCCAACGTCATGTGCGGCTACCTCGGTCGCGATGACCTCACGGCAGAGGTCATGCACGAGGGCTACTACGTCACGGGTGACATCGGCCGGCTGGACGACGACGGCTTCCTGTTCCTCACGGATCGCCTGTCTAGGTTCTCCAAGATCGGCGGCGAGATGGTCCCGCACGGCACGGTCGAGGAGCACCTGCAGCAGATCGTCGGGCGCGAGGACCGCGTGTTCGCGGTCACCGGTGTGCCCGATCCGAAGAAGGGCGAACGCCTCGTCGTGCTCACGACGATGCCGCAGGACGAGATCGCGGACATCGTCACGGCGCTCGGCGAACGCGGCCTGCCCGCCCTGTTCGTGCCGCGGCAGGACCAGTTCGTCATGGTCGACGAGCTGCCCGTGCTCGGCACCGGCAAGCTCGACCTCAAGGCCGTGAAGCAGACGGCGATCGAGGCCACGGGCGCGGAGGTGTCGGCGTGACCTCTCCGCGGCCGTGGCGGGGCAGGACGCCCGCGGCCAGCATCCGGCCGCCGGCCTCTGCGTCGCGCGCGATCAGGCCGACCGGATCTTGATCCGACGTGCCTTGGCCTGCTCGGCCTTGAGCACCCGGATCGCGAGAATGCCGTGTCGGGACTCGGCCTCGACCTGGTCGTCCGCGAGCGGTCCGGGCAGCTTGAAGCTGCGCTCGAAGCGGCCGCCGGTGCGTTCACTGAGGCACCAGCTCTCGCCTTCGAGCGTGTTCTCGACGACCTTCTCGCCGCGGATCGTCAGCACGTCGCCGGCGAGCGTGATCTCGATGTCATCCGGGTTGACCCCCGGCATCTCGGCCCGGAGCAGGTAGGCCTCCGGCGTCTCCACGACGTCCACGTGCGGCCGCCAGGAGTTGGCGGTTCGGGGCTGGTGCACGTCACCCCAGAAGCGTTGGAAGAGATCGTCCACGGTCCGGGGCACATCGAGCAATCCCCCGGCGAGACGGGTCGGACGTTCGGTCATGTACTGCATGTCTTTCTCCGTTGTTGTCGCAAAGGACCACAGGATGGCTGTGCAGCACGACGCGCACCGCGCGCGTCGATTCGACATGCACAGCGAGTTCGGGCACCGGGATGCAACGAGCGTGCCAGTCCGACGCGAGGCGCGAATGGCGCGCGCAAGTCCCGGTGTCTCGCGAGGCTCGGGATCACTGCCGGCACCGCGTCGGGATGACGCCCCCGTTCCGGGGCCGTCATCGTGACAGATCGTCGGCACGCGCGACTGTCGAATTTGCAGTCGCGCCGGCGCTCGCGGCCATAGCGATCCCCGGTCTCGTTGGGGCGAGGCGCTGCGCGCGGTAGAACGGCCGCATGCCCACCATGCGTTGCATCGTCGTGCGCGAGCACGGCGACTTCGATCGACTGCTGCACGAAGAACGCGAGATCCCCGAGCCGCGCGCGGGCCAGGTGCGGGTCGCGATGCGAGCGATCGGGCTCAACCACCTCGACACGTGGGTGCGCCGGGGCGTTCCGGGTCACACGTTCCCGTTGCCGTTGATCCCGAGCAGCGACGGAGCTGGCGTCGTCGACGCGGTCGGTGCCGATGTGAGTCACGTGCAGGTCGGCGACGAGGTCGTCGTGCTGCCCGGCGTGTCGTGCGGTCACTGCGAGGCGTGTCTTTCGGGCATGGATCAGCTGTGCCGCGAGTATCACATCCTCGGCGAGAGCTCAGATGGCACGGCGGCCGAGTTCGTGTGCCTGCCCGCGGCCAACGTCGCGCCCAAGCCGAAGGACCTGTCGTTCGAGCAGGCGGCGTCGATCTGCCTCGTGTTCCAGACCGCGTGGAACATGCTCGTTCGCCGCGCCGAGCTGCGCGCCGGCGAGGCCGTGCTCGTGCACGCGGGGCTCTCGGGCGTGGGCAGCGCGGCAGTGCAGATCGCCAACGCCCTCGGCGCGCAGGTCATCGCGACGGCCGGCGGCGCGGAGAAGTGTCGCCGCGTCGCAGCGCTCGGCGCGCAGCACGTGGTCGATTACCAGGCGACCGACTTCAGCAAGGAGGTCCGCGCGCTGACCGGCAAGGCCGGCGTGCAGGTCGTCTTCGAGCACGTCGGCGCGGCGACGTTCGCCGGTTCGCTCAAGTGTCTCGCGCGCGGCGGCCGCATGGTGACCTGCGGCGCGACGACCGGCGGCGACGTGCAGTTGTCACTGCACGCGGTGTTCTTCAAGAGCCTGTCGATCCTCGGTTCGACGATGGGCAGCAAGGGCGACCTGCGCCAGGTCCTGCGCATGTTCGACCAGGGCCGATTCTGCCCGGTGCTCGACCGCGCGCTGCCGATGACGGAGGTCGGAGAGGCCCATCGCCTGCTCGAGTCGCGCGAAGCGCTCGGCAAGATCGTCCTGACAACGTAAGGGGGGGCTGGCACCCTACCCACCCTTCAACCGCCCAGGTCTTCCGCCGTGAGCCGGCGGGCCGGCTGCAGGAACGGGTGGCGCGGGGTCGGTTCGGTGTCGGGGACGGGCACGCGGTCGGCTGCGAGGTCGGCTTCGATCACGCGCACGAGCTCGGTGAACACGACCCAGGCTCGCAGGCGCACGCCGCTCTCCGTCGAGTGCACGGGGTCGGTGAAGAGCGCGGGTTCGTCGGGCATGGCCGCGGCGATGTCGAGGAACGGGGCGTTGCGGGCCGCGGCCCAGGCCTCGAAGTAGCGGTTCTGCAGTTCGTCGAGCGCTGCGAT
Source organism: Planctomycetota bacterium (assembly GCA_965228735.1). Lineage (GTDB taxonomy): Bacteria > Planctomycetota > UBA1135 > UBA1135 > UBA2386 > JAGQRA01. The sequence goes on along the minus strand of OZ245838.1, from coordinate 4,075,359 downwards.
CGTCTCGTAGCTGAGCGGCCAGTACTCGCCGTTGAGTCGGCTGTAGACCGAGGGCGCCGGCGCGAGGTCGACGCGCATGCCATCGCGCACGAGCCGGTCGAACGAGCACATCACGAAGCGGGTGCTCTGGGCGTCACACGCGCGTTTCATCGCGTCGAGGTCGGCGAGGATCGTTCCGAGCTCGAGCACTTCCCGCGCGCGGTCGAGGTCGGGATCGGTCGCGGTCAGACCGGCAGGCAGCTGCAGCCTCTGCTGCGGTTTCGGTGGCTCTGGCAGGTCGGCATGCACGCCGAGCAGTCGTCGCAGGCGGCGCGCGTTGTGAACGTCGCGGCACAGGACGTCGAGCCAGTGCGGCTGCAGCGAATCGGCGGCGGCGAGGTCGAGCACGAGGTCCGCGGGCGGCGTCGTTCCGGCATCGCCGTCGACCTCGACGTGGCGCCGGAGCGACGGCGCGCCGAACTGGTTCTGGCCCTCGTAGTAGACGACGTAGTCGACGGCGAGCGGCAGCACCTCGTGTTCGACGATCGCGCGGATGTCGCGCGACTGGATCGACTCGCGCCCGGCGTTGAGCACCTCGAAGTCGACGCCCAGGTCGTTCGCGCGCGCCCAGAGCGTGAGCCAGTGGCCGACGAACTCGGGGTAGCTCCACTCGAGGAAGTGATTGCCGACCGTCGCCGACGCGCCGACGAACGCGATGCGCACCGTGTCCGCCGGCTTGTCGAGCGCGACGTCGGGGCCGCGGAAACCGAAGCGGTTGGTCGTGAGCCCGTCGGGCATCGTCGTCGACCGCGGGTAGCGGAAGATCGGGTGCGGCGCGCCGCCCGGCATCGAGAACGTGTCGAACTCGCGCGGGGCATCGGGTCCGAGGCCGACGCCGGGCTGCCACAGCGCGCGCAGCACGGTCTCGTTCACCTCGCACAGGTACATGAACTGCGGGGTGCGATGCCACGCGGCCAGGAGCCGCGGCGGTGCGTCCTGGCGTGCGACCTTTGCGGGCGATTCGTCGAGCCAGGCGGGGTCGACGGACGGCGCGCGCTCGGCCGAGTGCGCGAGCACCTGCGCGCGTGCATTCGCGACCGGGTCGGGGCCGAACGCCTCGACCGCGGCGAAGCCGAGCAGCGTCGCGGCGCATGCGCCCAGCGCCGTGCCGCGGGCGACCCGCTGCAACGGTTCGGCCGCGGGTGCGTCGTCCGCGTGCGTGACTGCGATCTCGGCTCGGCTCATCGTGGACTCAGAAGCGGAAGTAGAGGAACGGGATCTCTTCGGGCGCGAGCTGCACGACCGCGACGGCGAACGCGAAGAGCAGTTGCAGCAGCAGCACGACGGCGAGGCCCGCGCGCGGCACGAGGCGCTGGCTCGTCGGCAGCAGCCAGACGACGAGGCCGGCGATCAACATGTCGGCCCACGGTCCCGGGCGGAGCGCCGCGAAGTCCGTCTCGCCATTGCCGAGTCCGAGCATCGCGCCGGCGTAGTTCATGGCGTGACCGAGGTCGTGGGCGCGGAACAGCACCCAGCCGAACAGCACGAGCACGAACGTCACGGCGATCCGGACGAGTCGCGGCGCCGCACCGTACCACGGCCGTTTGCCGGTCGCCCGTTCGACGATGAGCCAGCAGCCCTGGTAGCCACCCCAGGCGATGAAGTTCCACGCGGCGCCGTGCCAGAGCCCGCCGAGCAGCATCGTGAGCGCGAGGTTGACGTAGGTCCGGACCGGGCCACGCCGGTTGCCGCCGAGCGGCACGTAGAGGTAGTCGCGCAACCACGTCGACAGCGAGATGTGCCAGCGGCGCCAGAAGTCGGTGATCGAGTCCGCGCGGTACGGCGAGTCGAAGTTGATCGGGAAGTGGAACCCGAGCATGAGCCCGAGTCCGATCGCCATGTCGCTGTAGCCGGAGAAGTCGAAGTAGATCTGGAACGCGTAGGCGACCGCGCCGAGCCATGCGTGCGTCGTGCCGAGCTCGATCGCGCCCGGGATGTCGAACGCGCGGTCGGCGAAGGGCGCGAGCGCGTCCGCGACGAGCACCTTCTTCACGAGTCCGATCTGGAAGAACAGGACGCCGCGGTAGATGCCGGCCAGCGTCGTTCGGCGGTCGCGCAGTTCGTCCGCGATGAGCGAGTAGCGCACGATCGGACCCGCGACGAGCTGCGGGAACATCGACACGTAGCAGAGGAAGTCGATGAAGCGCTCGGCTGGCCGCACCTGCTGGCGGTACAGGTCGATCGTGTAGCTCATCGTCTGGAACGTGTAGAACGAGATCCCGATGGGCAGCACGACGTCCACCCACGCGAAGTCGCCGGCGAAGCCGAGCGCGCGCAGCAGCTCACGGAACGTGTCGGCGCCGAAGTTCGCGTACTTGAACCAGCCGAGCAGGCCGAGATTGGTGATGAGCGAGAGCAACAGCCAGCGGCCGGGTCGCCCCGTCGCGCCGGCCGCGTGGGCGCGCACGATCCGCCCGCCGATCCAGTAGTCGACGACGGCGCTGAACAGCAGCAGCAGCACGAAGTCGGCGCGCCACCAGCCGTAGAACACGAAGCTGGAGACGGCGATCGTCAGGCTGCGCCACGGGCGCGGGCTGAGCCAGTACAGCAGCAGGAACGCCGGCAGGAAGGCGAACAGGAAGACGCTGCTGGAGAAGACCATTGCCGGTACGGCGCCGCGCGCGAGACCAGCGAGGCCAGGGCATTGTGTGGAAACCGTGCGTGTGGCTCAATGCGTCGCCCGATGGATGCCGACGCCACGATCCGTTCGCTGCGGGCTGCGCTCGAAGCCAGCCCCGACAATGGCCCCCTTCGCCAGCACCTGGCGGAGACGTTGTTCGCCTACGGCCACTACGAGGACGCGGAGAAGGAGCTGCTGGCGCTGCTCAAGATCGTGCCGGATTCCGAGGTCGGGCATCTGCTGCTCGCGAAGACCTACCGCGCTCGCAACAAGAACTCGGCCGCCCATGTCGTCCTCGAGCAGCTCGTGCAGAACGGCAGCGGCCGCGCCCGGGTCGAGCTCGCGCGGCTCATGCTCGCGGAGGGCGACGTCGACGGCGCGGTGCGGAGCTATCGAAAAGCGATCGAGGCCGATGAGTCGCTCGTCGACGACGAGCTCGGCGAGCGGCTCGGCGTGAGCCTCCAGGGCATGGCGGAGGACGACGAGCTCGTCGACGGCATGCTGCGGCAGGCCGGCGGCGGCGACGACGACAGCGCGGATCCGAGCAAGCTGCGTCCGGTTCGCTCGGACGTCAAGTTCGTCAACGTCGGCGGGCTCGACGGGCTCAAGGATCAGATCAACAAGAAGATCGTGCTGCCGCTGCAGCGGCCTGACCTCTACCAGGCGTACGGCAAGAAGGTCGGCGGTGGGATCCTCATGTACGGACCGCCGGGCTGCGGCAAGACGTTCCTCGCGAAGGCGACGGCCGGCGAGGTCGACGCGGGCTTCCTGGCGATCGGCATCCACGACGTGCTCGACATGTGGATCGGGAAGAGCGAGCGCAACCTGCACTCGATCTTCGAGACCGCGCGGCAGAACACGCCGTGCGTGTTGTTCTTCGACGAGGTGGACGCGCTCGGCGCGAGCCGCAACGACATGAAGAACAGCGCCGGGCGGCAGACGATCAACCAGTTCCTCGCCGAGCTCGACGGCATGCAGGCGGACAACGAGGGGCTGCTCGTGCTCGCGGCGACCAACGCGCCGTGGCACATGGACAGCGCGTTTCGCCGCCCGGGGCGTTTCGACCGCGTGATCTTCGTGCCGCCGCCGGACCGGCCCGCGCGCGTCGCGATCCTGCGCCTGATGATGGCCGGCAAACCGCAGCGCGACGTCGATTTCGAGGCGGTCGCCGCCAAGACCGACCGCTACTCCGGCGCCGATCTCAAGGCGGTCGTCGATCGCGCGATCGAGGCCAAGCTCGACGACGCGATTCAGAGCGGCGTACCCGAGCCGCTCGTCACCAAGGACCTGCTCAAGGCCACGAAGGCGCAGAAGCCGACGACGAGCGAGTGGTTCGCCACGGCGAAGAACTACGTGCTCTACGCCAACGACGCGGGTCTCTACGACGACCTCAAGGACTACCTCAAGCTGTGAGTGCTGGCGGCCACCGCGAGCCGCTGGGCGCGTTCCTGCAGAAGGCGGAAGAGCTGAGCCGGATGGGCCGGGACCAGGCGGCGGCGGAGGCGGCGATGCAGGCGCTCGCGATCGATGCGGACAATGTGCCGGCGCTCAACTTGCTGGCGTTCTCGCAGGCGCGGCAGAACGACGTGCAGAGCGCGCTCGCGACGAGCCGGCGCGCGCTCGGACTGGCGCCCGATGACCCGTGGTCGCACAGCACGCACTGCAGCGTGTTGTGGGCCAAGGGCGATCTCGACGCGGCGGTCGAGAGCATCGATCGCGCGATCGCGATCCTGCCGGAGCACGCTGACTTTCACGCTCTGAAGGCCGAGCTCCTCGGGGCAGCAGGCCGCCCCAAGGCGGGGCTCGAACCGGTGCAGGTCGCGCTGCGTCTCGAACCCGAGAGCGTGGAGTACCGGCTCGTGCGCATCGATCTGCTGCAGGAGCTCGGGCGCGACGCTGCCGCCGACGAGGTCGTGGCCGAGGTCTTGCGGCTCGATCCCGGCGCGCGTGGTGTCCACCGGCGCGCGGGCAGCGCCGCGTTGCGGGGTGGCGACGCCGAACGCGCGATGGAGTTGTTCCAGGCTGCGCTCGGCATGGACCACGCGGACTCGCAAGCGCGCGAAGGACTCATCGATGCGCTGCGCGCGCAGAACCGGCTGTATCGGCCGTTCCTGGCGCTGCGGCTCTGGGTGGCGCGGCAGGTTCGCTCGGGTTCCCCATGGCTGGTCTTTGCGGTGACGATGATCGCGCTCGCGGGGCTCGGGCTGTTCGAGGATTCGTTCCATCGGGCGCTCGTGATGGCGGCGTTGCTGGTCCCGACGGCGCTCTCCGACGTTCTGCTGCTCGCGCACCCGATCGGCCGCCACGCGCTGTACGGCTATCAGAAGGTCATCGCGGCGGCGATCGCGGCCTACGTGATCGTTGGGGGCAGCGGCGCGGTCACGATGGCGCTCGGTGCGGAGCCAATCCCTCGCGCTCGCAGCGTCGCCGTCGCGGCGACGACGATGACCGTGGTTCTCGCGATCGGCGGAATGGTCGTCGGTGTCGGCGGTGAGGATGATCGCCGTAAGACGCGCGGCGCGTGGATCACGGTCGGCATCACGATCGTGATGTTCTCGATCTGGAAGGGCGTGTTCCGGTGAGCGCAGGCGGCCTGGTGCCTGCGGCCGAGGGTGACAACGACGCCGCAGAGGCGGACTTCGATCGGGCGTTCCAGCTCAGCGAACTCGGTCGGTATCGCGAAGCTGCGGCGCTCGCGTTGCGCGGCCTGGCCGCGCATCCGGACTCGGTGCATGGCCTCACTATCCTGGCCTTCGTCCAGTCTCGGTTGGACGACCACGACGCGGCGCGGGCGACGTCCGAGCGCGCGCTCGTGATCGATCCCGAGAGCGCGTGGGCGAACTACACGCGCGGGATCGTGCTGTGGTCCGACGGTGATGCCGAGAGCGCGGTCGCGTGTTTCGATCGCGCGATCGAGCTCTGGCCAGAGAGCGCCTACATGCACGCGATCAAGGCCGAATTGCTCGATGCGCTGGACCGGCCCGGTGAAGGCCTGGCGGAGATCGACGTGGCGCTCGCGATGGACCCCGAGAACGTGTCGTTCCGCGTCGAGAAGATCGATCTTCTCCGGGCGCTCGAACGGCATGGTGCGGCGGACAAGGTCGTGAGGGCAGCGCTGCGACTTGCGCCCGATTCCCTCGCGGTCCACCGTCGCGTCGCGGACGCCGCGCTGCGCCAAGACCGGCCAGCGGTTGCCGAGCGTTGGTTCCGAACTGCGCTCGCGGCGGATCCGAACGACGAGTGGACGCGCGAGAGCCTCGCCGAGGCGATTCGGCAACGGGCGCGCCAGAGGGCGGCCTTGCCGGATGCCTGGTGCGTTGGGCTGATCATGGCGATCTGGATGAGTGGCGCCAAGTTGGTCGAGGCCGGCTTGATGAACTTCTCGGGCCTACCCGTTCTCGTGATTCTCTCGTTCTCCGGGACGAGGATTGCGCAGGATTGGCTCGTGTTTCGCCACGACCTCGCACGCGTGGTCGTGCCCTCGAGCGAGTGGTTTCTGCGCGGTGCAACGGTGGTGACGGCGGTCGTTGCGGCGCTTCTGACCTTGGCTCAGCTGACGCCGTTCGGGGCCGACCTGTGCCCGGTGATGTACGGCGTTATCGTCACTCTGTTCATGATCGTCGTCGTCCGCTTCGCCCTCTCACCCGGCGTTCGCGAGGTCCAGCTTCGGCAAGGGTCGGGCGGCGTTCGTGAGCTCGTCGGTAAGGCTTCGCACTCGGCCGCCGCGGTTCTCGGCTGGTTCGATGGCGGGAAACGGCAATGACGGCCGAAGCGACGTTCCAGCGCGGCGCGCTGCTGTATCAGCAGCAACGTTGGGAGCTGTGCATCGAGCAGTTCCGCGCGCACCTCGTCGAGGTGCCCGAGAACGGTGTGGCCCACGCGTTCATCGCGCTCGCGCAGAGCGCGCTCGGGGAGGTCGACCGCGCCCTCGAATCGGCCCGCACCGCGGTCGGGCTCGCGCCGGACGAGCCGATCACGCATCACGCTCTCGCGCTCGTGCATCACGAGCGCGGCAGCCTCGACGAGGCCACGGCGGCCATCACTCACGCGATCGCGATCGACCCGGAGGACGTGGGCGGGCACCGCATCGCCGCGCAGATCCACTTGTCGGGGCGGAAGTGGTCGGACGCGCTCGCCGCTGCAGAGGCCGGGCTCGCGATCGACCCGGAGGACTCGGACTGTCTCAACCTGCGGTCGGTCGCGCTCACCAACATGGGGCGCGGCAACGAGGCGTCGGACACGCTCGATGCCTCGTTGATGCGCGACCCCGACAATCCGTACACGCATCAGGCGCGCGGATTCGCGCTGCTGCAGCAGAAGGACGTCGACGGCGCGCTGCAACACTTCCAGGAAGCGCTGAGGCGTGACCCGACGCTGGCCTCGTCGCGGCAGGGTCTCGCCGAAGCCCTCAAGGCGAAGAACCCGCTCTATCGGCTCGTGCTCGGGTGGTTCCTGTGGCTCAACCGGTTTCCGCGCGGGCGGCAGATCCAGATCCTCGTCGGCGTGTGGCTCGTCGCGCGCTTCGGCGGCCAGGCCTTGCGCGATGGCGGCTACCAGACAGCCGGTGAGGTGGTGAGCTACGCGTGGCTGTTCTTCGTGTTGTTCACGGCGTGCGCGACGCCGTTCTTCAACCTGCTGCTCCTGCTGCACCCGCTCGGGCGGCACGCGCTCGATCCGCGCAGCCGTCTCGACGCGGTGCTGCTCGGGCTCGGCCTGGCCGGCGCGCTGACCGTGAGCGGGTTCGCGTTGTTCGGTCCGCTCGCCATCTGGTCCCGTGGCGGCTGGCTGTTCTGGTGGCTGTTGTTGCTGCCCATCGCCGGGATCGGTCTGTTCCAGCCCGGTTGGGGGCGGCGGGTCATGCAGTTCGTTGCGGCGGCGTTGTTCGTCGGTTGGGTCTGGTGGGCGTTCGCCGTCGAAGCGCGCTTCGCGGAACTCGTGGCCGCGGGGCCGGACGACAAGGATGCGCTCGTGCCGTACATCAACTGGATCCAAGGACTGCGGCTCACCGCCGCCCTCAGCACGTGGTTCGTCCTGTTCGCGCCCAAGGGCCGAGCGCCCCGGCGACGCTGACCGGGATCAGCCGTCGACGCCCGGCAGTTCGCGCCGCAACCGCGGCCGGTAGATCGGGCCGCCCGGCTGCAGTTCACTCTCGTAGAGCGTGAGCGCGGTCGCGGTAAACGGCTTGTCCCGCAGCGTCTCGCCGACCTTCTCGAGTTCGTCGACGACCGCGTAGGCGCCGAACGCGCTCTTCACGCGGCCGAGCGTGACATGCGGCGAGAACGGGCGGTCGTCGGGCTCGATGCCGGCCGCGCCGGCCCAGTCCGCGAGTTCGCGCTGGAGCCGGTGCAGCGGTTCGACGCCGCTGCCGGCGAGGCCGGCCCAGATCACGCGTGGCTCGCCCTTGGCCGGGAATCGCCCGAGGCCGTCGAGGCGGAGCTCGATCGGCGCGAGGTCCGCTGCCGTGATGGCGTCCTCGAGGGCGCGGGCCGTATCCACGTCGATGTCGCCCGCGAAAACGAGCGTGACGTGCAACTGGGTCGGCGGCACGAACTTGATCGTGCCCTTGGTCAGCGATTCACGCGCGGTCCTCGCGAGGTAGTTGCACACGGGCCGTGGCAGATCGAGAGCGACGAAACAACGCACGCTCGCATGCTACAACATGCGCAATGACGACCGTCCCATGCTTTCACGTCGACGCCTTCACCGCGCGACCGTTCGGCGGCAATCCCGCCGCGGTCTGCCTGCTCGCCGACTCCAAACCGGCGCGGTGGATGCAATCGATCGCCGCGGAGATGAACCTCTCGGAGACCGCCTTCGTGTGCCCGACCAAGCGCGGGTTCTCGTTGCGCTGGTTCACGCCGACGGTCGAGGTCGCGCTCTGTGGCCATGCGACGCTCGCGGCCGCCTACGTGCTCTATTCCGAGGGCGTGGCACCGCCCGACCGGCTGCTCGAGTTCCGCACGAAGAGCGGTGTGCTCACCGCGGCGCCCGACGGTCGCCAGATCGTGCTCGACTTCCCGTCCCAGGCCCTGCGCAGCAAGAAGCCGACCGCGGCGCTGAAGAAGGCGCTCGGTCGCGCGCCGCGCAACGTCGTCGAAGCCGGCGAGGACCTGCTCGTCGAGGTCGGCAGCGAGGCCCAGGTCGTGAACTACGCGCCGGACTTCCGCGAGGTCGCCCGGCTCGGCGGCCGCGGCCTGATCGTCACCGCGCGTGCGACGGCCAAGAAGTTCGACTTCGTCTCGCGCTTCTTCGGCCCGGCCGTCGGCGTCGACGAGGACCCGGTCACGGGCTCGGCCCACTGCGCCCTCGCGCCCTACTGGAGCGAGAAGCTCGGCAAGACTCGCATGCGTGGCTACCAGGCCTCGGCCCGCGGGGGTGAGGTCGGCGTCGAGCTCATCGAGGACCGCGTGCTCCTGCGCGGCGCCGCCGTCACGGTAATGCGCGGCGAACTGGTGTCCTGACCCCGACCGTGGCCGTACCGAACCCGTTTCGATTCCGCCACCCGCCGACCGCCGCAACCACCGTCAGATCCGTCGTTATCGGCGAGGGCGGGGTGGCGGATTCGAAGCGGGTTCCGTACCGCCATCATTCGCCGTGCCATTCGGCCGTGAGGTCGAGCCACATCGCGAGGCCCTGGAACGGGCGGAACGTGGCGTAGCGGCGCGCGATGCCGCGATCGGTCGGCGGCTTCTTGCGTCCGAGCAGCTGGGCGATGCGGGCGCGGCACCAGCTGTCGAGCGCGAGGTCGCCGTAGTGGCCCAACAGACGGAGCGCCTGACCCGCGGCGTACGGGCCGAAGCCGCGCAACGCGAGCAGGCGATCGCGCAACGTGTCGGTGTCGGGCTCGTGCAGGAACAGCTCATCCGTGAGTTCGCCGGACTCGAAGCCGCGCGCCAGCGCGACGGCGGCCGCGGCGCGGTAGCCGGTGCGGATCGTGTCGCGGTAGAACGCCTCGGACCGGACGCATTCGCGTGGCGTGGGGAACGCGCGCACGCCGGCGCCTTCCGTGCCGCAGTGCTCGACGAGCTTGCGGGTCATCGTCACGGTGCCGGCCCACGTCGTGTTGGTCGTGAACAGCAGCTTCATCAGGTCTTCGAACACCGACGCGGAGCGCAGCAGTCGGCCCGCGCCGCGGCGCCCGGCCCAGTGCAGGCGCGGTTCGCGGCGGCACGCGGCCCACAGTTCCGTGAGGTCGTCATCGAGGCGCAGCATGTGCCGGATGGTCTGCGCCGCGGCTGCGAGAACGCGCTTGCCGGGGCGCGCGTCGCCGTGCACGCGCAACGTGAGCGCGCCCGGTCGCGCGGCCCGGACCTCGGCGCGATACGTGCGGTCGTCGAGCCGCAGCGCGGTCGTCCACGTCTCGGTCTCGTCGTCGAAACCGTTCGGCGGCAGCTCGATCCAACCGTGGCCAAAGAGTCCGAGCCGCAATTCGTACGGCTCGGGCGTCAGGATCTCGATCGCGGCGCCAGGCACGCGCGCTATTGAATCGCGAGCGCCAGCGGGTTGCTCAGGTTCCCGGTCGAGTTCGGGCTGAGGCAGAACCCCTGGAACACGACGTCCGCGATGAGGCCCGGCGGCAGCGCGACGGGCAGGGTGCCGGGCAGGAAGCCGAGGATCGCGACGATCGGTGACGTGCCGTAGAGCGTGCCGAACGGCGCGACGGTCGTCGTCGGGCCGGGGAACAGCATCGCGATGCCGCCGAACGCGGGCGCGGCCTGGAGATCCAGGGTGATCGTGCTGCCGCCGGTGGCCTGGCCGGTCATCGTGAGCACGCAACCGTCGAACTCGTGCGCGCCCGCGTCGGTGCGGAGCGTGCCGTCGAGATCGCCGTCCGTCGCGCGCGGGAAGCCACCGAGGTCGAGGCGCGTCGGGAGCCCCGCCACGCCGAGGTCGATCGCGGGGGAACTGGCCTGCAACCGGTAGTCGCTTGCGCCCGCGAACTGCGGATCGGCGATGATGTTGCCGCTCGCGTAGCTCAGCGCGTTGATCGCGTTCGCGGTGTGCAGCTCGTTGCCGACGACGTGCATCGCGGACACGACGTTCGCCCAGAACAGGTTGTTCTCGACGGTCGGCTGGTTGCCCTGCATCACGTCGCAGATGCCGCGGCCGGCGTTGCGCGCGAAGATCGAGTCGCGGATCGTGCAGACCGTCAGCTGCTGCATGTGGAGTCCGTTGTGCGGATTGTCCACGACGGTCAGATGGGTGAACGTGCCGCGCCCTTGCGTTGCGATGTCGATCGTGTGACCGCTCGCCGAGTTGTGGTGGAAGACCGAGTCCGTGACCGTCGCGTCGCCGCCGTTCCTGACGGTCAGCGCCGCGCCGCGGCCGCCCGAGTTGGTGTTCGCCGTGAACTCGCACCGCCGGATCGTCGCCGCGACGCCGTCGATCAGCGCGCCGCCACCGCCGGGGAACGCCGCGTTGCCGTCGCGCACGAGGAAGCCGTCGAGGACCGCGCCGTCGCCGAGCTGCACCACGCGCTGCGTTCCGCCGCCGGTCAGGACCGTCACCTGCTCGGTCGGGCGCGCCTGGTGGGCGCGTCGCATGCCGGCCGCGAAGCCGCCGAGCACGGTCACGTTCGCCGGCACGACGAAGCCGCCCGGATACGTCCCGGCCGCGACCCAGATGGCCTGACCCGCGCCGGCGCCGGCGAGCGCCGTTTGCAGGGAGTCGTAGGCCGTGCCCCAGCTCTGGCCGTTGCCGCCCGCCTGGGCGCCGGCGTCGACGTGGATCTGGCTGACGAGCGCCGCTGGAATGGCGAGCACGGTCGCGAACGGCACGATGGCCCGGCCGAGGCGGGCGGTGAGGGAGACGGCCATGGCACCGTTCTACTGCGTCGCGGCCGATCGTTCCCGGGATCCGGTCCCCGCGGGCGTCCGGCGGTCCGATGGCATCGGCGGTGCACCGCAGTGCTGAAGTCACCCCGAGCCGGCGCCGATGCCACTGGCATGGACATCGGAGCCCTCAACCAGGCCATTGGCGGCCTCGCTGTGCGCACCGCGAACATCACGCTGCTCGCGAAGGTGCTCAACGAGCAACGCGCAGCCGGCGCGGCGATGCTCCAGCTGATCGAGGGCGGCGCGCCCGCCCGCTCGGCCCCGACGCGCGCGGCTTCGGCCGACGCGCCGCCGCCCGCTTCGCCGCCGCAGGGCGCGGCCGAGCCGGGCAAGGGCGAGAACCTCGACGTTCTGGCCTGACCGGTATTCGGCGCGGTTGCCGCCGACCCTGGCGCCTGGGCGGTCAGGCGGCAAACTGGCGCGGGTGACGACCTCGCAAGCAGCCGCAGCCAGAGACTTGTCGATCGGCGATATCGCGATCGGCATGCCCGCGGTGCAGGCGGCGCTCAGTGGCTACTCCGATCTGCCGATGCGCACGGTCGCGCGCGAGCACGGGGCGCCCTATGCGATCAACGAGGTCGTGCTCGATTCGCAGGTGCTGCAGAAGGGCAAGCTGCAGCGGCGCATCCTCGCGGTGCCCGAGCACGATCATCCGGTCGGCGGGCAACTCATGGGGTCGCAGCCGGAGACGTTCGGGTTGGCCGCGCGCGAACTGAAGAACGCGGGCTACGACATCGTCGACATCAACTTCGGCTGTCCGGTCAACAAGGTGCTCGGTCGGCGGCGCGGCGGCTGGCTGCTGCAGGACCCCGAGACGGCGCTCGCGATCATCGATTCGGTCGTGCAGGCGGTCGCGGGTGACGCGGCGGTGACCGTCAAGATGCGGCGCGGGTACGACGACACGGACGACGCCGAGCGCGCGTTCTTCACGATCCTCGAGGGCGCGATCGAGCGCGGGATCACCGCGGTGACGGTGCACGGTCGGACCGTGCGTCAGAAGTACGTCGGCCCGAGCCGGTGGGAGTTCCTCACGCGGGTGAAGCGCCACGTCGGCGACCTCACGGTGCTCGGCAGCGGTGATCTGTTCTCGCCGTTCGACGTCGTCGACATGCTGCGCGAGACGGGCGTCGACGGCGTGACGATCGCGCGCGGCTGCATCGGCAACCCGTTCGTCTTCGACCAGGTCCGCGCGCTGCTCGCGGGCGAAGTGCCGATGCGGCCGACGTGCGCCGATCAGCGGCGGGCGATCCTGCGGCACCAGGAACTCTCGCGCGACTTCTACGGCAAGGAGAAGCTCGTCGTCGGGCACACCCGGACGCACGCGATCAAGTACGCGCAGTATCACCCGGATCCGGTCTGGGCGCGCGAGCAGCTCGTGCGGGTCCGGTCGCCGCAGCAGCTCGACGAACGCATCCTCGACGTGTTCGACGACCGCCACGATGACGGTGAGCGTCGCGCGTTGCGGCGCGAAGACGCGGTCGGGCCGACGCTCGCGAGCTGCGGCGAGTAACCCCGCGGCGACCGGGCCCGCGCCGCTCAGTTCGACTTGCGTTCGCGGCTCGCCTTGGGCCGCCCGGCCTTGACCGGCTTGAGGCGCAGCACGACGAACAGCGGTTCACCGCCCGCGACGCCGAGGACCGCGTATTCGCCGGCGTAGATCGTCGCCGCGGTGCGGAACATCGATCGGCCCGGAATCGCCTGGTGCGTCCGCATCGCGGCGAGGCTGCTGAACGTCAGGGACTCGGCGTCGGAGTCGTAGGCCGCGATCGTGCCCTGCAGCGAGTAGCGCGCCTGGGCCATGCCGGTCTTGGGACCCGCGAGGTCGAGCTGGAACTGGCTGTTCGGGCGGGCCGCGACCCGCACGACGCTCGCCGCCTGGATCTTGTAGCTCTCGTACGGGAGCAGCTCCTGCAGGACGTCGGTGAGCTCCGAGTTGGCGTTGCTGCCCTTGGCGTCGTCGTCGTTCGTGCCCGTGAGCACGTAGCCGGACACCATCACCTGTGGTGCGGGGCGATCGAGTTGTTCGAGCAGTTCCTTGGCGTTCTCGATCTGTTTGCTGCGCCCTTGCAGGATCAGCGGTCCGCCCTGGCCGAGGTTGCGCACCTGGACCTGGCGTTGACCCATCGGCCCGGTGAGCATCGGCTGCAGCGCCTGGATCGCCGACTGGGGGCTGAGGGCGCGCGGCGTGTACTCGATCGCGAGCACCGGATCGCTGTCGGCGCCCTGGGCGAGCGCTTCGTCGAGCGCGCGTAGCTTCTCGACGACGCCGCCGATGTGCGGCTCGAGCTCGCGGACGACGAGCTGGCCGTCGACGAGCACGATGCTCTCGGTGTCGCCACCGAGGCGAGCCGGCACGCGGCGCGCCAGCACCCGCTGCGCCAGCGCGCAGAGCGCCCCGACGTCCGTGTGCTTGGGTGAGTAGACCTCGATCTGGTAGTCGGTCGCGACCGGCTCGTGCGCGACGTCGATCTGCTCGATCGTCGCGAGCATCTCTCGGATGCGCTCGGGGCGGTCGTGCAGGATCAGCGCGCCGTTGCCGACCATCACGTTCTTGACGGTGCGGCCGTCCTCGAACGCGAGCGTCCGGCCGTGCAGCTCCGACACCATGCGCTGCAGGCTCACGAGGTCGACGTGCTCAGGGCGCACGAACTCGAGCTTGGTGTCGTCGGAGCGCAGCGGGTCCTGGGCAGGTGCCGGGCCGGTCAGCAGACCGGTCGCGAACAGCGCCGCGGCGACGGGCAGGATCGTGGATCTCGTGATCATCTCGGCGATGGCGAACATGGTGGTTTCCTCAGCGATTCGGGTTGGTGCGGTCGGCAGTGGTTTCGGCGGTCGGGGTCTCGGCGGTCGCGGTCTCGTCGAGCCGGGTTTCTTCGTTCGGGGATTCGATGGGGGCGGGCAGCAGGATCAGGCGCACGGGGCCGTGCACGATCTCCGTGCCGGTAGCGTCCGTTCGCAGCACGCGCGCGACCGGTCGTGGCTCGGCGTGGGCCCGGCGCACGGGTGGCGGGTCGATGGGGGCGCCGATGCCGGGGTGGTCGGCGACCGTGAGCAGCCACGACGCTCCGATCGTCGCCGCTAGCAGCGCGGCGCCGCGCAGGCAGTAGGTGTGCCAGCGCCCGGGTCGCGGTGGCGCCTGATGCGGCGCGAACGGCGGTGGCACGAACGCACGGCGCGGCGTGACATCGCGGTACGCGGCACGAAGGTCGGTGACGATCGGATCGGGTGCGGAGGCAGACCTGTCGACCTCGTCGAGTGCGTCGCCGCCGTCGCCGCCGTCGTCGCCCCATGCCGGGGCCTGGAGCGCGGCCCACGCCTGTCGCAGCAGGTCCAGCTCCGGGTCGTTGCGTTCGAGGTCAGCCACAGCGTGCGCCTCCAGGCAACTCCGGCAGTTCGGGATCCAGCGTCGCGGCGAGCAGGGTGCGAAGCCGGCGGCGGGCGAGGGTTGTGAGGGAACGCACCGAGCTCGCGTGGATCCCCATGACGCGACCCGTCTCCGTCGCGCCGTTGCCCTCGAGCTCGCGCAGCACGAAAGCCTCGCGCTCGCGCTGCGGCAGGACCGTGAGCGCGCGCGTCAGCGTGGCGCGCAACTCGGCGCGCGCCAGCGGGTCGATCACCGGAGCAGCGTCGTCACCTTCCCGTTCGGCGGCGGCGCGCTCGGCCGCGCGGCGCCGACCCGTCTGGCGCAGTCGGTCGCGGCACAGGTTGAGCACGACGCGGTTGCGCCAGGTCATGAACGGTCGGTCCGCGTCGTACTGCGGCAGCACGTCGAGCAGTCGCAGCATCGCGTCCTGGGCGGCGTCTTCGGCTTCGGTCGCGCAGGCGAGGAAGCCGAGACACAGGCGATAGACGGCCGGGTGTTCGCGGCGGCAGAAGGCGTCGATCGCGGCGGCGTCCCCGCTCGTCACGGCGCGAATCTCGGCCGCGAGCACGGGGTCGACGTGACCCCGCGGGCCGTGGCTGTCGGACGAGCGCGCCATCTGCCGTCCCTACGAACGGGCGTGCGGCAGCGCTGAAGCGGGGTCGGAGAAAACCCGGACCGCGGGTGGTCGAATGCGGGTCGCGCTCGTAGCTACGGGCCGGGCACCGGGTTGGGGCCGGCCTGCATCCGACGCACTTCTTTCATCGTCGCAATCGCCCGTTGGATCGAGGTCAGCACGAGCAGCCCGAAGCCCACGAACATCAGCCCGAGGCACGAGAACATGATCGCCGGGGTCAACACGAACACGTTCGCGCGCAGGTCGATGCTGCCTTCGATGTCCCGGTCGATCGAGTAGACGATGCGGTGGCGACCGGCGGCGATGATCTGGATCGGCGCGAAGAACCACGCCGCTTCCCCGCCCGGTTTGCCGCCCTGGTCCTGCTCGAAGATGACGGTGCCGTTCGCGTCCGTCACGGCGATGCTGGCCGTGGCGCCGGCGTCGCTCGACGTCGCGGTCATCGCGAGCGGGTTCATGTCCGGCCGCAGATCGAGCGCGATCTCGTGGTCGCGCGACCCGCCGCTGCCGGGCGACAGCTCCATCTCGTAGATGCGTTCGCCCGACCACGCGAGCGCCGCGAACGACCCGAGGCCGCCGCAGAAGCCGCCGGCCGCGAGCAGGACGCCGAGCAGGGTGAGCTTTCGCATCAGAAGACGCCGTCCTGGCCGCGACGCATGCACGCCGCGTGCGTCTCCGGGTCGACGTTCGCGCCGCAGACGATGATGCCGATGCGCCGATCGCGCAGTCGGTCGCCGCACTGCAGCATCGCGGCGGTCGACGCAGCGCCGGCCGGTTCGACCGCGAGTTTGGCGTCGCCGAAGAGCAGCGCGGTGGCGCGGCACAGCTCGTCGTCGCTGACTCTCACGATCTCGTCGACGTGGTCGCGGCAGAGGGCGAACGAGTACGGTTCGGCCGCCGGTGCACCGAGACTGTCGGCGATCGTGCGCACGGCCTCGATCGACTGCGGCGAGCCGGCGGCGAAGCTCCGGCTCATCGAGTCGGCGCCCTCGGGTTCGACGCCGATGACGTGGCAGCGCGGCTGCAGCTGCTTGACCACGGCGGCCACGCCGGCCGCGAGCCCGCCGCCGCCGATCGCGACGACGAGCGCGTCGAGCTTGCCGACCTGGCGCAGGAACTCGAGACCGAGCGTCGCCGTGCCGAGCGCCGTCTTCGGCCCCTCGAACGGATGCACGAACGTCTGGCCCGCGCGTTCGAGCTCTTCGGCGCGCGCGAACGCGGCCGCGATGTCGGGCAGCAACTCGACCTCGGCGCCGAGCGCGCGGCACGCGGCGATGCGCGCGGGGTTGGCGGTCGTGGGCATCACCACGGTGGCGTGCGAGCCGAGCTGCTGACCCGCGAACGCGAGCGCCATGCCGTGGTTGCCCGCGCTCACGCCGACGACGCCGCGGTCGAGCTGCTCGCGATCGAGGTCGAGCATCACGGTGAGCGCGCCGCGCGGCTTGAACGTGCCGGTGTGCTGCAGCAGTTCGAGTTTGAGGAACAGCGTCGAACCCGGAGGCTTGAGCCGATCGACGCGGAATCCGGACCACTCCCACGCGGGGGTCTCACGGATCCGGCCCTCGAAGCGCTGCCACGCGCGTTGGACCTCTTCGACGGTTGGTGGAGTCGGCGTCATGCAGTCAGGGACGTGCGCGCATGATGGGTCGGGCTCCCCGCCTGCGCGAGCAATTCTCCAGCCCGGATGCCATGATCTGCGCATGGCCACCTCGCGTCGCTCCTTCCTCTGTTCGGTTGCTGCCTCGGTCGGCGCGGCCTCCGTTGGCGCGGCCGCGCGCGTCGCCGACCCGCGCGGTCGGCGCCGTCGCCCGGCGGTGGACGAGCCGCTGCGCCTCATGGTCATCGGCGTCGGCGGGCGCGGCGGTGGCAACCTCAATGGCGTGAAGGACCAGGACATTCGCTACCTCTGTGACATCGACGGCAAGCGACTGCAGAAGGCCGGTGAGCAGTTCGGCAAGAGCAAGCTCGTCGTCGACTTCCGCGAGGTCCTCACGTCGAAGGAGCGCTGTTCGGAGCTCGACGGTGTCGTCATCAGCACGCCGGACCACACGCACTACCTGCCCGCGATGCTCGCGATCCGAAACGGCCTCGACGTCTACTGCGAGAAGCCGCTCACGCACACGGTGGCCCAGGCGCGCGCGCTGACCGAGGCGGCGCGGGAGCACGAAGCCGTGACGCAGATGGGGATCCAGATCCACGCCAACGAGAACTACCGGCGCGTCGTCGAGGCCGTGCGCGGCGGCGCCGTCGGCACCGTGCGCAAGGTGATCGTGTTCGTGAACGGTACGGACTGGTCGGCCGCGGCGTTGCCGGATGAGGCGAAGGTCCCGGAGCACGTCGACTACGACGTCTGGCTCGGACCGGCGGCGGAGCAGCCGTTCCGGCAGGGCTTCCACCCGGCCGGCTGGCGGCGCTACTGGGCGTTCGGCGGCGGGACGACCGCGGACATGGGCTGCCACTTCATGGATCTCGCGTTCTGGGCGCTCGAGCTCGACGCGCCGCGCACGGTCCAGGCGGGTTCCGAGCACCCGGTGCACGAGCACTGCGCGCCGCGCGGTCTGCATTGTCGCTACGAGTTCGCCGCGCGCGGTGATCGCGCCGCGGTCGAGGTGGTCTGGCACGCCGGCAAGGACCGGCCGCGCGACGAACTCGAATCGCGTGGGCTGCAGGAGTGGCGCAACGGCGTGCTGTTCATCGGCGACGACGGTTGGCTCATCAGCGACTACGGCAAGCACGTGGTCGGGCCGGCCGAGCGCGCGGCGCAGTGGCAGGCGCCGAGCAAGTCGATCGCATCCTCGCCCGGGCACTACCAGGAGTGGCTGCAGTGTTGCCGCGAACGCACGCAGCCGACCTGCTCGTTCGCCTATGGCGGTCCGCTCACGGAGACGGTCCTGCTCGCGAACGCGGCGTTCCGCGGGGCCCTGAACGAGAAGCTCGCGTGGGACGCGCAGGCGCTGCGGTTCGACGACGACGCGGCGAACGCGTTCCTCACCGCGCCGGAACGCGCCCCATTCTCGGTCTGACGGCTCGGTCTGACAACCGGGGTTGGCTCGGGCCTCAGTCGCCGCGCGCGAGTGCGGCGGCCGCGCGTTCGCCGATCGTCATCAGCAGCGCGGTCTCGTCGGCGGAGAACTCGTAGGCCGCCGGTTTGGCGACGCCGAGGACGCCGTGCAGGTGGCCGTCGAGCAGCATCGGCAGCGCGATCGAACCCTGCATCTGCGTGAGCTTGGCGCCCGGGCGGACGACGCCGCTGTCGTCCGTCTGCAGGTTGCAGACCTGCACGGGTTCGCGCCGCTCGGCGGCGATGCCCGCCATGCCCTTGCCGATCGGCACCGACGCGACCTTGTCACGCACGGGCGGCGGCAGGCCGCGGTCGGCGGTCAGCCGCAGCAGGTTGTCGTCGTCGAGCACGTGGAGCGTCGCGACGACGCAGTCGAAGTGGCGCAGCAGCTCGGCGAGCAGCGCGTCCCAGGCCGGCGGGTCGGCCTGCAGGTGTCGGTCGATCGTCGCGAGCAGAGGCGCAGCACTCATGGCCAGAACGATAGCGTCAGTCCGGTTTCGTGGGACCCGCAACCGACGCCACGGCGCGGACGACGGCGGCGACGACTTCGCCGTCGGTCTGTCGCAGCGTGTATTCGTCGGGCGGCGTCGCGGTGCCCATCGGCACGCCGTCGCGGCGGCAACGCATCGCGCTCGGTCGCCAGCCGGTCGCCGACAGGTGCAGTTCGTGGCAGCCGGTGGTGCGCGCGAGCTCGGCTGCGTTCTCGGCTCGCACGCCGGCGCCGGCCATGACCGTCACGCCGTTGCCCGCGGCCTCGACGAGCCGTGCGATCCGATCGCGCCCGGCTGGTGCCGAGGCCGCCTGCCCGGACGTCAGGACGCGATCGATCCCGAGTTCCTCGAGCGTGGCCAGGGCGGCGAACGGGTCCGCGACGAGGTCGAACGCGCGATGGCAGGTCATGGGGCGCTCGATCGCGATGTCGCGCAGTCGGGCCATGCGCTCGCGGTCGAGTTCGCCATCGGCGCTGAGAATGCCGGAGACCACGCCGTCGGCGCCGTGGTCGATCGCGATGCGAGCGTCGCGTCGCAAGACGTCGAACTCGGCGTCGGAGTACAGGAAATCGCCGCCGCGCGGCCGGATCATCACGAAGACGGGGATCGTGACGGCCGCCCGAACCGCGGCGAGCAACCCGAGCGACGGCGTCAGGCCGCCTTCGAGCAGCGCACTGCACAGCTCCACGCGCGCCGCGCCCGCCCGTTCGGCTGTCCGGGCGCCGACCACGGAGTCGACGGCGACCTCGACCGGAATGGGCGCGTTTGCGGGAACCGGCATCGGGACTATGGTGCAGCAATGCGGGCCCAACTGCTCCACCTATCTGGACCGAGTCGCGGTCGCACGGTGACCTACGCCGTGCCGCGCGTGACCGTCGGTTCGGACCCGACGAGCACGGCCTACCTGCCGCATCGGAACGTCCGCGCGGAACACGCGCGCATCGACTGGGAACAGGACAGCTGCGTCTTCCACCTGCACGCGCTCGGTGGCGAGGTCTTCGTCAACGGCAACCAGGTGCGCGAGGTCATCCTGCGGGACGAGGACGAGATCGAGTTCGGCGTCGACGGTCCGCGCGCGCGCTTCCGGACCTACGTGCCCGACGGCGCGGTCTGCAAACCCGTGCGACGCATGGTTGCCGACGCGCGCGCCGTGCAACGGGCGAGCGGTTCGGGTGCCGCGACCCAGGCGCTCACGCGCGATCTGCTGACGCAGGCCACGCCGACCCTGAAGATCGGCTTTCCGATCATCGTCGCCGGACTCGCGCTGCTGGCCGGTTGGTTCGGCGGCTGGCTCGGCGGGCGCCCGGTCGCGGCCGAACTGCACACGGCCGACGAGTACACGCGGGCCGAACTCGAGGCCCTGCGCGTGCGCCAGGCCGAACACGAGGCGGCGATCGCGGATCTGTCCGCGGTCAACGCGACGCTCGCCCGGGTGCGGGACGAGTGGAGCGGCGGCGTGTGCCTCATCCACGGGGTCTTCGGGGTCCGCATGCCCAGCGGATCGTGGTTCGAGATCAGCGACGGTGACCGGTTCGAAGCCGAGTACACCGGGTCGGGCTTCCTCGCGACGGCCGACGGGCACATCGTCACCAACCGGCACGTCGCGGTGCCGTGGAGCGAGATGCCGGGGCTCGAGCCGCTGCTGACCGGCGGCGCCGTGCCCGAGTTCATCCGCTTCACGGCGACGTTTCCCGGCCATGCGCCGATCGCGATCCCGCCGGCGTCCGTGCGGGCGCGGACCGACGAGCAGGACGTCGCGATCGTGCAGGTCGAGAAGGAAGCGGTGCAGGGGATCCCCGTGCTGCCGCTGGCGACCGAAACGCGGACGAACTACCGGCGCGCGATCGTCGTCGGTTATCCCACGGGTCTGGCGGCGCTCCTCGCGCGTGCCGACAAGGCGCTGGTCTCGACGTTGCAGGAGCGTCGCGCGACGATGACCGAGGTGATCGACGAGCTCGCGGCGGCCGGCCAGGTCAATCCGGTGATCACGCAGGGCGGGGTCACCGTCGAAGAACGCGTCATCTCCTATGACGCCGTGACGACGAGCGGCGGCTCGGGCGGGCCCGTGTTCGGCGAGAGCGGCACGGTCATCGCGGTCAACTTCGCGATCCAGAAGGACTTCACGGGGCTCAACTACGGCGTCCCCGTTGCTTACGCGCGCGAGCTGTTGCCGCCAGCACCGACGGAGCCAGAACCGAAGTAGCGCCGGGTCACCCGCAGCGGGGCGGGCACAACGCCGCGCACAAAAAGTCGCGCGGAGGCCCAACGGGTCGAGCATCCGGCGGCCGGATCGGCGATACTGTGCGACGTCGTGAAACGGTCAGATCGCGGCGCCGAAGCGGGCAGGGTTCCTGCCGCCGCCCTCGGGCGGGCAGCTCAACGGCACAATGAGGCGGGACGAGGCCTGGGCCCCCGGGGTCGCGGTCTGTTCGGCCGGTTGCTCGGCGGGCTGCGTGCGAGCGCGCCGCCGCGCCACGAGGGCCGCACGATTGCCGTCGCCAGCGGCAAGGGTGGCACGGGCAAGTCGTTCCTCGCGACCTCGCTCGCGGTGTTGACCCATCGTTCGGGCAAGCGGACGTCCGTCGTCGACTGCGATTTCGGGCTCGCCTGCGATCACCTGCTGCTCGGCGTGAAGCCGACGATCACCCTGCAGCAGCTCGTGCAGGGGCAGGCGACGCTCGATCAGGCGCTGTGCACGTCGCCGTGCGGGCCGCGGCTGCTGCCGGGCGCGTCCGGTGTGCGGCGCATGGCCAACATGTCGGACAAGGAGCTCTCGGTGTTCGCGCGTGAGCTCGGCGAACTGGCAGGGCGCGAGGAGGCGTTGTTCCTCGACCTCGGTGCCGGCATCGCGCCCGCGACGATTCTGTCGATGCTGTGCGCCGACTGGATCGTGCTCGTGACGCAGCCGGAGATCGCGGCGCTCGTCGACGCCTACGCGGTCGTGAAGTGCATCGGGCAGATCGATCCCGATGCGCGCTTCCTCGTCGTCGTGAATCGCGTGCCGGAGCCGGGCCGCGGCAAGCTCGCGTTCGAGAAGCTCACCGAGGTCGCGCGGCAGCACGCCGGTGTCCAGCTCGAGTACCTCGGCGAGATCGTCGAGGATCCGAGCGTCACGCAGCACCGCCTCGGCCAGCTGCCGCTCGTCGCGACCGACCCGGAAGCGCCGCTGTCGCGCAGCCTGTTCGAGATGCAGCAGCGGCTCGCGGAGTTCTGTGGCGGCTTCGTGCAGCAGCGCGTCGAAGCGGACGAGGGCGTCGAAGCGCGCTTCAAGCAGCATCGACTGTTCTTGTAGGCCCGATCGGTCGGGCTACATCCCGATCGCGATCCGCCGCAGCCCCTCGCAGTAGCCGCGACCGCGCGCGTGCACCATCGCGCGGTAGGCGTTGAGGCCGAGGATCGTGTGCTCGAAGTCGACGTAGGCCGTCTGGGTCGCATGCGCCCGGATCCCGCGGCGCTTCTGCTCGGCGACCGCGGTGATGTCGACGACGACGTCGGGGATCATCGCGTTCCACACCTCGTAGCCGAACGCATCGCCGTCGAACTGCGCGCGTCGCATGGCCTCGAGGACGATGCGATGCAGGGCGTGATGATCGGGGTGACCCTCGGCCTCCCACGGCAGGTAGAGGATCGTCGGTGACCACTCCGTGATCGCCGCGGTCGCGAGTTGGTGACCGAGCTCGTAGTCCTGCTCACCGAGAACGCAGTTGTCGGGCAGTCGCCAGTAGACGACGTCGTCGACGCCGAGTTCGCGCAGACCCTGGCGCGATTCGGCCTCGCGCGTGGCGGCGAACGTCGCGGGATCGAAGCGGCCCTCGGGGTCGCCGGCAGCGCCGGTCGAGGCGACGACGACGCGCACCTCGTCGCCGGCGCGACGGTGCAGCGCAAGACAGCCGCCCGGGCCCGCGATCTCGTCGTCGGGGTGGGGCGCGAACGCGAGCACCCGGCCGCGCGGAACGTCGCGAAGCCACGAGGGTTCTGGCGGTGGTGGAGGGGGTGACCCCGGCATGGGGCGCATCGTGGCGCAGCGGGGTGAAAAACGGAACCCCACCGCGGTTTGGCTATTCCTTCACTGTTGCGGGCACAATGTTCGCCCACCGTAGGATCCCTACACCCCAATACATGAAACGACTCTCGATCGCGGTTCTCTTCCTCGCCACGGCTTCGGCCGCGCAGGATTTCGTCTTCCCCCTCGGATTCGGCAACGCCAGCGGCCCGCCGAATTCCAGCTACCCGGCGGCCCGCGTGAAGGACCAGAACCGGGACGGGCAGATCACCTCCGAGGAGATCTACGCGTTCTGCACGGTGCTGCCGACGCAGGCGAACACGAACTTCATGGTGGACGGTCGCTACGTCTGGGAGGACGGCGTCGCGGCGTTCTACTTCTGCGACTCCGAGGACGGCCTCGTGGTGCGCGGCGCCGACGAGAACCACAATGGTGTGATCGACCCGTCGGAGGCGACGATCTTCTTCCGCTTCGGCGGCGGCTCGAGCGGCCCGCTGTTCTCGCCTGACTCGCTCGGCGTCTACCGCGACACGAGCGTGTCGCCGGCCGAGACCCGCGTCTACGTCGCGCTCGACAACTCGCAGCCGTCGTCGCAGGGCTACACGAATGGCATCCACCGGCTGGTCGACGCCAACGGCGATGGTGACGCGATGGATCCGGGCGAGCAGAGCATGTTCGTCGACAGCTCGATGAACCTCACGGTTCCCGGCCTCAACGGTCCGGTGACGATCAGTCGTGACTATTGGAGCCAGGTGCGCGTGCTGCCCGGCGGCAAGGTCGTCGCCTACGCGCGTGGCCTGTCGATCGACGGCGCGCCGATCCCGAACACCAACCCGGTGCAGTACACCTACACGGTGCAGCCGGAGATGAATGCGTGGTACGGCTTCACCGACAACGCGGGGACGGCCGTTCCGGAAGTGTTCTTCAACGCCTCGGCGCTCAACGAGCTGCCGGTGCACCCGGACTTCGACGATCCGCGTTCGGCGACCACCGCGACGTTCCCCAACTGGGACGTGCAGGACGGTTCGGCACCGGCGACACGCGTCAACCACGCGCGCTTCATGGACGTGGTCGCGGGCGCCGGTCCGAACGGTGAGGACGTCTACTACTTCGGTTCGAGCTACCGCACGAACGCCGAGGGCGACGTCAATCTCAACGGCGAGAAGATCTCGGGTCTGATCTACCGCTGTGTCGACGCCAACAACAACCAGATGGTCGACGCGGGCGAGGTCAACCTCTACTTCAACGTCTCGACGCAGACGCACGGCGGTGTCGCCCCGATCACGTTCGACAACCCGTCGCTCAACCCGGTCGCGAGCCTCAGCGGTTCGACCTGGGCGTTCTCGGCGGCGCCGAGCGGCAGCGTCAACTTCGTCTGGGAGAACGGCGGCACCAACGACGGCATCGTCAGCATGACCGACAGCAACGGCAACGGCGTCATCGATCAGGGCGAGGCCTACATGCCCTACGAGACCCCGCAGGGCCCCAACGGCTACCTGCCGCCGTTCCACCCGAGCTTCGGCCCGTACTTCACGAGCCTCGTCGGCATCGGCGACCTCGAGATGCCGGGTCCGTTCGGTCCGGGCATCGAGACCGTCGGCCAGCCGTGCCCGCTCGCCGCGACCGGCCGCACGCCGGTGATGGAGGTCTGGAACGGCTTCCCGCAGGTCGGCAACACCGCGCTCGAGATCGGCTGCATTCGCGCCGAGCCGTTCCAGCCCGGGTTCGTCATGGGCAGCTTCTCGACGCTGGCGACGCCGATCCCGCTCGCCGGCCTGCTCGGTCCGACGTGCGCGCAGTTCATCGCCAACCCGGTGGTCGTGGCCGTGACGTTCGGCGACGCGGACGGCACGCACTTCTTCAACGCGCCGATCCCCAACAACCCGACGTTCGTCGGCGTCAACCTCTGCTACCAGTTGGTGCTCGCGGACTCGGCCGCGACGACGCCGGTGCCGTACGTCGTCAGCAACGCGCTGAAGCTCACGGTCCAGTCGTAGGAGCTGCGGCTTGCCGCCCCCGTGCGCGGGGGGCGGCCGCCGGCCCCTCAGGCCCGCGTCATCGCGGGCGACTTCCCGAACAGGAAGAACATCAGCCCGCCGGCGACGACTGCGCCACCGAGGCACAGCACGGCCGTCGTCGTCTCACCGAAGATGATCGCGCCGATGCCGGGGAGCGTGAGCCAGACGACCGCCGTCCCGAGGATCGCGCACAGGATCCCGCGGCCGAGCAGGCCGTCACGTTCGACGTCGGGGGCGCGGGCCGCGACCGGACCCCAGCCGGGGCCGTCCGGCCGCACCTTGCGATAGAACGCTTCGAGCCGCGTGTCGGGCTCGGGTGCCGTGACGAACGTCGCGATCACCCAGAGCACCATCGTCGTGAGCGCCGTGAGCAGCGCGCGATACTCGCCGGCCAGGGCGTCCGCCGGGATCAGGAAGTGGAACGCCGTGAACACCACGAGCGATCCGACCATCGCGACGATCTCGCTCCACACGTTGATGCGCCACCAGAACCAGCGCAGGATGAAGACACTGCCGACGCCGGCGCCGAGCGCAGCGAGGAACGCCCACGCGTCATCGACCGAGACTCCGTACGTCACCATCCACCACGCCACGATGCCGCCGAGCACGAGCACGAGCGTCGAGGCGAGGCGCGATGCCCGCACCGTCTCCTTGTCCGTCGCGTCGGGGCGGATGAACCGGCGGTAGACGTCGTTCACGAGGTAGCTCGCGCCCCAGTTCATCTGCGTGCTGATCGTCGACATGAACGCGGCCGCGAACGTCACGAGCAGCAGGCCAGCGAGCCCGGCCGGCGCCAGTTCGCGGATCATCATCGGGAACCCAACGCCCGGGTTGTCGGCCGTGCGCAGCTCGGGGTGCAGCGCGATGGCGGCGAACGCCACGAGGATCCAGGGCCACGGACGCAGGCAGTAGTGCGCGAGCTGGAAGAACAGCGTCGCCTTCACGGCGTGGTTCTCGTCCTTGCACGACGCCATGCGCTGCACGACGTAGCCACCGCCGCCCGGCTCGTTGCCCGGATACCACGTCGCCCACCACTGCGAGAGCACCATGACGAGGAACACGCCGAGCGGCATGAGCGCGTCGTCGCCGGTGAAGTCGGGGACGAACGCGAGCGGGTCGCCCTCACCCTCGTACGCGGTCGCGAGCCGTTCGCGCAGCGCGTCCACGCCGCCGATGTGATCGACGGCGACGATCGCGAGCAGCGTGCAGCCGATGATGGCCAGCACGAACTGGACGGCGTCCGTGACGGCCACGCCCCACATCCCGGCGACGACCGCGTAGACGCCGGTGATCGCGAGCATGCCGGCGATCAGCAGCAGATCGATGTGGCTGCCTTCCGCCATGTCGACGAGCACGGTCTCCTGCAGCACCGTGCTCATCGCGCTCGTCACCCAGCCGATGATGATCGAGTTCATGATCACCGCGACGTAGCAGGCCCGAAAGCCGCGCAGGAAGCGGGCGGCCTTGCCTTCGTAGCGCAGTTCGATGAGCTCGACGTCCGTGAGGACCTCGGCGCGTCGCCACAGCCGGGCGAACACGAACACCGTGAGCATTCCGCCGAACGCGAACGCCCACCAGAACCAGTTGCCGGCGATGCCGCTCTTGGCCACGAGGCCGGTCACGGCCAGCGGGGTGTCGGCGGCGAACGTCGTCGCGACCATCGACGTGCCGGCGATCCACCACGGCAGGCTGCGGCCCGACGCGAAGTACTCGACCGCGCTCGAGCCGGCGCGCTTGCGGAAGAACAGGCCGATGGCGAGGGCCAGCACCAGGTAGCCGGCGATGATCGTCCAGTCGAGAGCGTGAAGTTGCATGGGCGCGCGCGGGACGGTATCCCGGCTGCATGGACCTCGTCGAGGTGAGATTCCGTGACTCGGCAGGATCGGGTGGTGCGGGCGAGAAGGCCGTGTTCGTCGAACCGGGCACGACCCTGCTGCAGGCCGCCGAGATGGCCGGCGTCGAGATCCTCACGGGCTGCACGCGCGGCATGTGTGGGACCGATGCCGTGCAGATCGCACTCCACGGCGACGCGGCGCTCGCCGCGCCCGAAGATCACGAAGCGGGGACGCTCGCCCGGATGGGGGTCGGTGACGACTGTCGCCTCGCGTGCTCGGCGAAGGTGCTGAGCGGTCCGGTCGAAGTGCTCGGTGACGCGCTGGCCTGACCATCACGAAGGCTGCCTCGAATAATCGCGCAACGTGAACGAAGATCCCGGGATGCCGAAGTCGACCGAATCCGCATCGCCCGCGCGGTCCGGGCGGATGCGTGACGGCATGGGGTTCTTCAGGTCGTTCCTCAAGAGTCCGGGGTCGGTCGGCGCAGTGCTCCCGAGCTCGCGCTTCCTCGCGCGCGCGCTCGTCGGGCGCCTCGACACGCTGCAGCCGGGTGAACTCGTCGTCGAGTTCGGACCGGGCACGGGCCCGATGACTGCGGTGATCAACGAGGTGCTGCCGGAAGGCGTGCGCTACCTCGGCGTCGAACTCGACACCGGCTTCCATGGCCTGCTCCAGGGGCGCTTCCCGACGATGGACTTCCATCAGGGTTCGGCCGCGGACCTGGCCGCGATCCTGCGCGAACGCGAACTGCCGCCGCCGTCGCGGATTCTCTCGGGCCTGCCGTTCGCGAGCCTGCCCGAGCCGGTCCAGCTCGGCGTCAGCGACGCGATCGTCGACGCGCTGCGCGCGACGGACGGTGAGTTCAGCACGTTCCAGTACGTGCACGCCTACGGCATGAAGGCCGCGCGCCGCTTTCGCGCGATGATGCGCAGACGCTTCGCCGGCTTCCAACGCCTCGGCCCGGTGATGCGCAACGTACCGCCGGCGTTCGTGCTGCGGTATCGGCACGCGAAGTAGCCGGCGCCGGCCGTCACGGGGCCATCACCGATCGTCGGGTGACTTCTCGCGCGTCGGGTTCTCGGCGTAGGCCTTGGATTCCCCGCGCGGAATCGAAGGTGAGACCCACGCGCTGCCCGCGGCGTGGCGCGCGAGCAGGACGATCTGGCCGACGTGATTCGCGACGTGGGCGACCGAGCGCAGCAGCGCGTCGGCGACGGTCAGCTGCTGCTGGCGAATGACGACGTCGCGGGACCAGACGTCGGGGCCGGCCGTCGCGACCGCGGCGAGCGCGTCGTCGACGGCCTGCCACGCGGTGGTCCAGTCCGCGAGCAGCTGCGCGCGTTCGGCGCCCGGGTCGACGAACTCGCCGTCGCGATCGCGCCACGGCTTCTCGCCGTCGGTCGTGAGGAAGTCGGTGAACCGCGACTGCAGGTTGCCGCTGAGATGCCGCAGCAGCACGGCGATCGAGTTGCCGTCCTTGCCGATCGCGGTCTGCAGCGCCGCGTCGTCGACCTGTTCGATCGCGATCTCGGCAAGGCGGCGATAGCGCCCGAACTCGGTGCGCACGGCCGCGAGGAAACTGTCGGACTCCGTCGCCATTCCCGGATGGTAGGTCCAGGAGGCGCTCGACCCCGCTGCGAGTTGTTTTCTCCGCGCCCATCACCTGAGATGCGGACATGCCCGACTACGACGAACCGCCGCCCGTGCCCCAGCCGAAGCGCCGTTCCGGACTGCCGCCGGCCGCGTGGATCGGCCTCGCCGTCGCGGGTCTGCTGATGATCGGCCTCGTCGGCTTCGGCGTCTATCTCGGGTTCGGTCTCGCGAAGGCGACGTCGAACTTCACGTCGGAGTTCCATCGCACGCTCACCGCCGTGTCGGCCGAGTTCGACCGGCTCCTGGAGCTCGGTGGCGCCGACCTCTCGACGATCGATTCGAAGGAGGAGATCGGGGCGCGGCTCGCGGTCTACGACGAGCTGTCCGGTCATCTCGCGATCGCGGTGGCCGATGCCACGACGGGCGAACGCTTCGCGGCGCGGTTGCGCGAGGGCGGCATGCCCGAGTCCGCGGTCGAGGAAGCGATCAAGGCCTTCGTGGAAGAGGACCGCATGCAGCGGGTCGGAGCGTGGCTCGAGGCCGAGGTCGCGTCCGCGACGGCCGGGGTGGCGCTGCTGAAGCTCGCGCAGGAGCACTACGGTTCTTGGTCGGTCGATGGCGAGGGTGGGCTGGCGTTCTCCGAAGGGGTCGACGCGGCGACGCGCGAACGCATGCAGGCGGCGGCCGCCGAGGTCGACCGCGCGGTCGCGGCCGCGGAGGCGGCGAACGACCGATTGACCCAGTAGCCGCATACTGATGCCAAGAGTGTTGTCAGACCCGGGTAACTCGTCGGCGCAGAGGAGTTAACGAACGTTCGACCGTCTATGCAACCTCGCGCAGCCCGGATCGACTCATCGGATGGCAGCTCGATCGCCTCCAATCCTGGCGCCAGCGGAGCACCTCGTCGGCGTGCAGGGCACGCTCGACGAGTCCGAGCAAGACCGCTGGCGTGTCCCCGGGAGCGTCGTGGTTGTGACGCTTGCGCACGTAGTTTCGGTAGACCACGAACATGCACATCTGGAACTGAAGGCAACGGCGCTTCTCAGTGACCAGCCAGCTGTCGCGCCGCAGTCGTCCGCAGTTGTCGCGACTCATCGCCAAGGTCAGGTTGATCGGAAACAGCGGGTTGAACGTGCCTCGTACTTGGGTCGAAGGCGTCGTGTCGTGCGTTGCGTCGTCACGGAAGACGATCCGAATGAGGCGCGAATACATCGCCTTCTCGTCGCTGAGGAGATGCACCGCACCGACTTCGACTCGACCGCGGAGCTCCGTGAGCACGGCCTGCACGGATCGCCGACTACGGTCTCGACGACGCCCGCTACGGCGCTCGAGTGACTCTTGCTTGCGACGGCGGTCAGTGCCGCTCGGGGCTAGTCGCCGGATCGGCCCAACCATGGTGGCGACCATGAAGTAGGTGTCGCGGTCGATCAGGATCGGCAACGTCAGCGGCTTGATCGACGCTTTCTCGTAGGTCTCCTCCTCGTCGAACACGAACGTGCGACCTGCCGGAAGTCGCCAGCACAGGTTGCGATGCAGCCAGCGACACGTCCGCGCGATCTTGCGGAACTTCCGTTGGACGGCGTGAACGTCCAGCTCGAGCAGTCGCCCGGCCTGGCGCAGGCCGCACCCGCTTGTCAGCAGCTCGAAGAGCGGGACATTGCACTCGGGGCGCTTGTCCCGGTAGTCGTGCCGGAACGTCTGACGCGAGAACGTCCGCCTGCAGCTCCGGCAGCGGAATCTGGGGACCGGCCACCTTCGGCATCGCGGCTTGTAGTGGCCGTAGCGCACGAAGAACCGTGGCTCTGGCTGCGCGAACTGCTCGCAGTCGGGATAGGGGCATCGCGGCGGGATGAACTTCATTGCTGACTCCGGATGGCGCGAAGGCCCTCCGAGGTCGTGCAATGGGCGGGTGCGGAATCGGCTGGGAATCCGTCGAATCCACACTGATGACATCAGTATCCAGTAGCCGCGCGTCTGCTGCCCGCGGCGCTCAGAGCGGCGGCAGCGACCGGCGCGATCGCTCCGTGTCCTCGAGGTGATCCGTGCGCGTCGTCAGGCGCTCGAGGCGGTCCTCGAGCACCTTGATCCGTTCGCGCCCCGTGTTGGCGAGATGCCACGCGAAGAGCCCGACCCAGGCCAGGCCGAGGGCGAACGGCAGGATGCCGATCCGCGGCGAGGACCAGTTCGGCAGGTGCTGTTCCGCGAGGTGCTCGAGGAACAGTGCGGCGACGAGCACGGTGGCCATGCGCAGGTGGAAGTTGGTGTCGTTCGGGAAGCGCATGTCGCCGATCTTGCCCGCCCGGTCGGATCCGGCATACTGCTTCGCCCGATCTCGGGCCGGGCCCGATCTCGGACGCCGGGGCGGATCGACCCCACGAGAGCACCGATGGCTGACACCAAACAAGTCTACGACCCCGGAACGATCGAGCCGAAGTGGCAGCGGTTCTGGCAGGAGAACAAGGTGTTTCGCGCGGTCAATCCGGGCGAGCCGGACTTCGACGCGAGTCAGCCGAAGTTCTATGCGCTCGACATGTTTCCCTACCCGTCGGCGGCGGGGCTCCACGTCGGTCACCCCGAGGGCTACACGGCGACGGACATCGTGTCGCGCTACAAGCGGGCCAAGGGCTTCAACGTGCTGCATCCGATGGGGTGGGACGCGTTCGGCCTGCCGGCCGAGCAATACGCGATTCAGACCAACACGCACCCGGCGAAGACGACGGCGCAGAACATCGACACGTTCCGCCGGCAGCTGCAGACGCTCGGCTTCTCCTACGACTGGGATCGCGAGATCAGCACGGCCGATCCGAAGTACTTCCGCTGGACGCAGTGGATCTGGAAGCGGCTGCACGAGCGCGGTCTGGCCTACGAGTCCAACGCGCCGGTCTGGTGGTGCGAGGCGCTTGGCACGGTGCTCGCGAACGACGAGGTCATCAACGGGCGCAGCGAACGCGGCGACCACCCGTGCGAGCGGCGGCCGCTGCGGCAGTGGCTGCTCAAGATCACGGACTACGCCGAACGGCTGCTGACCGGGCTCGAGGAGGTCGACTGGAGCGACTCGCTGAAGGCGCAGCAGCGCGAGTGGATCGGCAAGAGCGAGGGCGCGGAGATCGAGTTCGACGTCGACGGTCACGAGGACGCGAAGATCCGCGTGTTCACGACGCGGCCCGACACGCTGTTCGGCGCGTCGTTCATGGTGCTGTCGCCCGAGCATCCGCTCGTGGGCGCGATCACGACGGCGGGCGAGCGCGAAGCGGTCGAGGCCTACGTCAAGCAGGCCGCTAGCAAGAGCGAGCTCGAGCGCACCGATCTCGCGAAGGACAAGACCGGCGTGTTCACCGGCGCATACGCGCTGAACCCGCTGTTTCCGGCGGACGACGAGCGCAGCAAGATTCCGGTGTGGATCGCGGACTACGTGATCGTGACCTACGGCACGGGCGCGATCATGGCCGTTCCGGCCGGCGACGAGCGCGACTTCGAGTTCGCGCAGAAGTTCGGTCTGGCGGTGCCCGGGATCTTCGCGCCCGACACGGGCGACGCCGAAGTGGATGCGAGGGTCGCGCGCGGCGAGGCGTGCGTCACGGGCGAGGTGCCGTACGCCGACCATTGCCGGACCCCGGACGGATCGCTCGCGCTCGCCGGCAAGTCGGTCGCGGAAGGCAAGCGCGCGGTGATCGACTGGCTGCAGGAGCGGTCGCGCGGCGAGGCCAAGACGACCTACAAGATCCGCGACTGGCTGTTCTCGCGGCAGCGCTACTGGGGCGAGCCGTTCCCGGTGCTGCACACCGAAGGCGGCGTCGAGCTCGTGCCCGATGACCAGCTGCCGGTCGAGCTGCCGGACATGGCGGACTTCGAGCCGGGCGGCGTGCCGGAGTCGCCGCTGATCCGTGCGCGTGACTGGGTCGAGACGACGGACTCGGCCGGCAGGAAGGCGCAGCGCGAGATCAACACGATGCCGGGCGCGGCGGGTTCGAGCTGGTACTTCCTGCGCTTCTGCGATCCGCACAACGACGCCGAGTTCTGCAGCAAGGCGGCGAGCGACTACTGGCTGCCGGTCGATCTCTACGTCGGCGGCACGGAGCACGCCGTCGGGCACCTGCTCTACTCGCGCTTCTGGACCAAGGTGCTGCACGACAGCGGTGCGGTGGCCTGCGACGAGCCGTTCCACAAGCTCTACAACCAGGGCATGATCCAGTCGTTCGCGTACAAGGACGCGCGCGGCTCCGTCGTGCCGTGGAAGGACGCGGAGGAGGTCGGCGACGACGTCGTCCACAAGGAGACGGGCGAGAAGCTCGAGCGCGTCATCACGAAGATGAGCAAGCGCTACGGCAACGTCGTCAACCCGGACGACGTGGTGTCCGAGTACGGCGCCGACACGCTGCGGCTCTACGAGATGTACATGGGGCCGCTCGCGGACAGCAAGCCGTGGAACCCCAAGGACGTGCCCGGGATCTACCGCTTCCTGCAGCGCGCCTGGCGGCTCGTCGTGCCGGAGTTCCCCGAGAACGGGCCGGTGCACGACTACCTCACGGCCGATCGCGACGGGGATCCCGAGATCGAGAAGCGCCTGCACCGCACGATCCACAAGGTCGAGGGCGACATCGAGCGTCTCGCGTTCAACACGGCGATCTCGGCGATGATGATCTTCGTGAACGACGCGACCAAGGCGCAGGACAAGCTGAGTCGCGGTCAGCTGCTGCGGTTCGCGCAGCTGCTGCAGCCGTTCGCGCCGCACCTCGGCGAGGAGATGTGGGCGCGTCTCGGCGGCGAAGGGCTGCTCGCGCGCGCGACCTGGCCGACGGTCGACGAAGCCATGCTCGTCGATGACGAGATCGAGATCGCCGTGCAGGTGAAGGGCAAGGTGCGCGCGCGCATCAAGGTCGCAGCTGACGCCGCGAAGGACGCGGTGCTGGCAGCCGCCCGTGAGGCCGTCGCGAGCTACCTCGAGGGCAAGACGGTGATCAAGGAGATCGTCGTCCCCGGCAAGCTCGTGAACCTCGTCGTGAAATAGCGCGCGGCCTGCGTCAGTGGATGCGCGCGATCGCGGCGACGTCCTCGAGGGTCACGAGCCCGGCGCGGGCCTTGTCGAGTCCGTCCATGAGCATCGGGCGGTAGCCCGCGGCGTCGGCGAGTGCGTGGACCTCTTCGCGGGCGGCCTTGCGGGAGATCGCGGCGGCGATCTCCGGGGTGATGTAGAGCACCTCGTGGATCGCGATGCGGCCGCGTCGACCGCGGCCACGGCACGTGGCGCAGCCGCTGCCGGTGCGGAACTCGTCGTGCCGGCCGTCGGGGTCGAGACCGAACTCCGCGAGCAGTCCCGGCATCGGCTCCGCGGTGGTCGAGCACGACTTGCAGATCCGCGGCACGAGGCGTTGGCCGACGACGGCGCGCAACGCCGGGCCGAGCAGGTAGGGCGCGACGTCCATGTCGTCGAGGCGGTGCACGGCGGCCAGGGCGTCGTTCGTGTGCAGCGTGCTGAGCACCATGTGACCCGTGAGCGCTGCCTGCACCGCGATCGCGGCGGTCTCCGTGTCGCGGATCTCGCCGACCATCACGACGTCGGGGTCCTGGCGCAGGATGCTGCGCAGCGCCTTCGCGAACGTGCGGTCGGCCTTCGGGTCCACCTGGACCTGGGTCGCGCCGGCCATCTCGTACTCGACCGGGTCCTCGACCGTCACGACGTTGCGCTCCGGCCGGTTGAGTTCGCCGAGCGCCGTGTAGAGCGTGGTCGTCTTGCCGGAGCCGGTCGGGCCGGTGAGCAGCACCATGCCGGTCGGGTGGGTGTAGGCGCGGCGGAAGCGATCGAGGTTCGCCGGCGACATCTCGAGGCTCGCCGGATCGTGCGATGCCGTGCTGCGGTCGAGAACGCGCAACACGGCTTTCTCGCCGAGCACGCTCGGCAGCACGGACACGCGCAGCTCGACGTTGTCGGACACCGCGATGCGGCCGTCCTGGGCCTTGCGGCTCTCGCCGATGTCCATGCCCGAGGCGACCTTGATCCGGGCGACGACGGCGCGGTGCAGGCCGGGCGGCAGCTCGTAGAGCGTCTGCATCTCGCCGTCGATTCGGACCCGCAGTCGCAGTTGGTCGCGCTGCGGCTCGACGTGCAGATCGCTGGCGCGGGCCTGCAGGCTCTCTTCGATCAGGTGATCGACGAGCTGCACGACGGCGTCGTGGCCGACGAGGCGTCGCAGACTGTCGCCGTCGGCGACGGTGTCGATCTCCGCCTTCTCGAGCTTCTGGATCAAGCCCTCGATGCCGGCGGCCCCGCGGTGGAGGCGTTCGATCGCGCGTCGGATCGCGTCGGGCGTCGCCAGCGCGACCTCGACCGACATGCCCGTGACCTCCTGGACCTCGTCGACGGCCGCCAGGTCGAACGGGTTCTTGAGCGCGACGACGAGGACGCCGTCGACGGTGCTGATCGGGATCGTCTCGTGGCGTGAGACGAGGTCGACCGGGATCAGGTGCCGGACGTGCGGGTTCGTGCGCTGGTTGTCGAGGTCGTAGAACGTGAGCCCGAGCATGTCCGCCCAGATCTGATACGCCCGTTCCATGGGGATCATCCCCATGGTGGCGAGGCGTTCGATCTCCGCGGCTTCGCCGGCGGGCGCGTTGCGCAGCGCTTCCTCGAGGAAGCGGCGGTCGCCGTCCGCCGTTGCCGCGGGGCTTTCGTGGTCCTTCGGGGCTTCGGTCACCATTCCCGTGATCGGCCGACGAGGGGATCGAACCTGAGGAACTCGCGTTCGTATCGCGGTGATCGTCTCAAGTTCCTGTTCTTGAAACTCGATGCCGCTGGCATGTCCACCGCCATCGGGAAATACCCAGAGAGCCGACGGGAGGTCGGCTTCACTTTGGTCGAGGTGATCGTCGTACTTTCGGTCATCCTGCTGCTGACCGGCATCGCCGTGCCGATGTTGTCCAGCTACATGGAAGACGGTCGAAGGGCGCGGGCCGAGGCCGAGGTCAAGGTGCTCGGGGCCGCCATCACGAAGGTGAACGCGGACCTCGGCAGCTTTCCGGCGCGCAACAGTTCGGGGAACGACAATCAGCTCTTCGTCCTGATGACCGGACCGGCGATGCCGACGTCGAACCCGTGGACGCGCGGTCACCGCTGGATCACGTGGGGCATGAACGGCACGCGCGGGGACCTGCTCGACGAGCACCTGTTGCGCAACTCGCCGGGCGGCCAGGTGGGCGCCGCGTACGCGACGACCGGCAACCTGCGCTGGCGCGGCCCGTACACCGCCGGCAGCTCCCCGGTCGATCCGTGGGGTCGCCCATACATCATCAACGTCGGTTCGGGTTGGCGCACGCACGCGACTCGGCACAAGCGGATGTACGTGATCTCCGCCGGGCCCAACGGCCAGTTCGACACCAACTGGCAGTCCCTCGCCACGACCGAGATCGCCGGTGACGACATCGGCCTGATCTTGACGCAGAAGCAGTAGCCGCCGCTCTCGACGCGGCCCGAACGTGCCGCACGCGATCGGTGGTCCCCCCCGCCCCCTGATGCGATACCGGACAACCATCCTGGAGTGCGACGGATCCCAGGCCGTCGCTGAGCTCGAGGCCGCCGACGAGCAATCGCTGCACGAGCAGCTGCACGCGGAAGGCCGCGCGCTGCTGCAGTGCCGGCAGCTCGACGACGAGCCGTCGGAGCGGGCGCCGGTGCGGGAAGTCGCGCTCGGGCAGCGTCGTCTGATGCTGCTCACGCAGGCGATGCAGGAGGCATTCGACGCCGGCGTGCCGCTCCTGATGACGTTCCGCGCCCTCGGCGAGCAGGAAGACGATCCTCGTATCGAAGGGATGCTCGCCGACCTCAGTGAGCGGGTGGCGGACGGCCAGCTACTGTCCGACGCGCTGCTTGCGCATCCGCGGTCGTTCCCTGCGGTCTACTGCGCGCTCGTTCGCGCGGGCGAGGAATCGGGCAGCCTGCCGAACGTGCTCAGTTCGATCGCCGGCTACCTCGAATGGAAGCTCGAGATCGCGGGCACGGTGCGGCAGGCGCTCGTCTACCCGACGATCGTGTTGGCGGCTGGCTACGCGATGGTGCTGTTCATGCTGTCGTTCGTCGTGCCGCGCCTCGGCGCCGTGATCGCGAAGATGAGCGCCGAGCTGCCGGCGGCGAGCCGCTGGCTCATCGACTGCTCGGGCTTCGTGCAGGCGCACATCGTCGCGATCATCATCGGTTCGATCGCGGGCCTCGTGACTCTCGGTCTGCTCCTCAGACTGGCGCGCGTGCGTGACGTCATCACGTCGGGGATCGGCCGCATGCCCGTCGCTCGCAACGTGGTCGCCACGTTGGCCGTCGCGCAGCTGTCGCGTTCGATGAGCGTGCTCTTGCAGGCCGGCCTCACGATGCCGCATGCGCTCGAACTCGCGGCTGCCGGTGTCGTGTCGCCGTACCACCGCGCGGCGTTGTTGCAGTGCCGCGAACGGATCATCGGCGGCGCGCGGCTGTCGGACTCGGTTGCCGAAGCGAAGCTGCTGCCGCCCGTCGCGACGAGCATCCTGCAGGTTGGCGAAGAGGCCGGTCGCCTGCCCGTGACGTTCGAGAAGCTCGGGCGGCTCTACGATCGCGAGGTCAAGGCCGCGGTGAAGCGCGCGCTCGCGCTGCTCGAGCCGGCGGTCACGGTGTTCCTCGGCATCGTCGTCGGTGGCGTCGCCGTTCTCGTGGTGACGACGATCTACACCGCGATGAAGGGGATCGGCAAATGACGGGGTCGATCCGCGGTCATCACGAAGGCGAGTGCGAGGCGGGCTTCGCTCTGCTCGTGCTGCTCGGCGTGATCGCTTCCGGCAGTCTCGCAATCGTGCTCGCCGTCGAGGTGCTCGTGCCGTTCGCCGACGCCGGCGCTCGGGCCGAGTCGCACGTGGCCACCGCCGAATCTGCTGCGCGGGACCGGTTCCGGCGTACCGGCGCGTTCCCGGCTTCGGTCGACGACCTCGTGGCGGGCGCCAACGGGCCGGTGCTCGGTCCGTGGCGGCACGATCCGTGGGGCGGGGCGGCCGACCTCGACTACGGCATGGTTGCGAACACGTTGCGAATCCGGAGTCGCGGCGCCGACGGCCAGCTCGACACGAGCGACGACATCGTGGCCTCCGTCGGAACCGAGTCATTGCTCCGTGCGCGGCAACGTGCTCGCCTGCGCCTCATCCGCGCCGCGTTCGCGCGCAGCGGCTACCGCTGGGCGGCGACCATGACGAACGCCGAGGAGGACGCCGTGGTCGCGGCGATGCGGGACTACGCGATCGCGCGCCGCTCGTACCTCACGGCGGATGCCGCAACGCGCGCGGCGCTGACGACCCGGATGGACGACGCGCGGACGACGGTCTCGACGATCACTGCCGCGCATGGTTGTACGCCGCTGCCGCCGGCCGTCACCGGCGCCGGCGGGCTCATGGAGGGGCTCGGCATGCCCGACAGCCGTGCCGTGGATGGTGGCGGTGTGCCGCTGATACTCGACTCGACGGTCGGCGTCGTCGCGGTCGGCGCCGACCGAACCGGAGGAACGGCCGATGACATGTAGCGCTCGCGCTTCCCGTGGTGCCGGCGAGCGCGGTTTCACGCTGCTCGAAGTCGTCGTCGTGCTCGCCGTGCTCGGCCTGTTGCTCGGCACGGCCGTGCCGCTCGCGGGTGCCGTGATCGCGGCGGACCGTCGGCAGGAGGCGACCGCCGAGCTTGCGAAGATCGCGCGCGCACTGGAGTCGTACTACTTCGAGAACGCGGCCTTCCCGGTCAGTCTGACCGCGACGGACTTCGTCGGCGAGCATCTGCAGACCGGCGTGGCGAACACCGCCGTGATCGACTCGTTCGGCGCCGGCCTCGAGTACGTCTACGCCGTCGATGCCGCGGCCAACACCGCCACCGTTCACAGTCGGGGCGAGAACGGCGTGGACGACGGCGCGGCGACCGAGGAGCACGTCGTGGTCGTCGCCGGCGCGGTGCCGGGCACGCGCCGGACCTACGCCCGCGTTCGACTCAT
Source organism: Planctomycetota bacterium (assembly GCA_965228735.1). Taxonomy (GTDB): domain Bacteria; phylum Planctomycetota; class UBA1135; order UBA1135; family UBA2386; genus JAGQRA01. Next base: position 4,036,884 of record OZ245838.1, on the reverse strand, counting down.
CGTCGAGGTGCTCGCCGAGCACATCGAGGCCGGCGGCTCGGTCGCAGGCGATTGGCCGACGGTCCGCACGGCGATCGGACTCGGCGCTTCCTACGACACGGACGGGTTCGGCACGACCCTGCAATGGGATGCCGCGACCCACACGCTGACGAGCGCCGGACCGGATCGCTCGTTCGGCACGACCGACGACATCGGATTCTGAGCAGTGCCATGAAGACCCACGCGATCATCGAGTTCGAGGAGGGCAGCGTCACGCTGACGATCGGCGCTGCCGCGGGCGGCAACGCGCGGATCTTCAGCTGCGAGCGGCTGCCGTTGGTCGACATCAACGCCGAGACGTTGCGCGCGACCCTGTCCTCGCTCGGTAGCGATCCGATGCGGGGTGCCGCCGGTGTGCATGTGATCATCGGCGACCGTCGGGCGTGCCACTTCGCTGCCGCAGTCCCTCGCATGGCGGTGGCCGACATGGTCGGGTTCCTCAAGCGCGAGGCGCTGCGCCTGTCGAGCATGTCGCAGTCGAGCGAGGTCCTGCTCGCGCCGCGCATGCTGCGCGCGGCCTGGGACGGCCGGTTCGAGGTCGCGGTTTCGGCCTTGCCCCAGAGCGTCGTCCAGCGGATGGACCAGGCGTGTCGGGCCGTCGGGCTCGACGTGCTGGGCGTGCACACCTCGGAGGCCTGCATGGCGCTCGCGGCGCCGATCGACGCGGCGTCGTCGGCAGTTCTCGAGCTCAACGGCGGCCGGGCCCGCTACGTCTACTGCCAGCGCGGGGTGCCGGTGAAGGTGCGCCGCTTCCTGCTCGGCGGGCGGGGCGGCACGGAGGAGTCCCTCGCGCTCGCGGCGCAGCTCGCGATCGAAGTGCCGCGGACGAAGAGCTGGCTCACGGAATCCGGACACGACGAGCCGAGCATGCTCGTGCTGGGTCGACGGTTCCCGTTCGACGACGAGTCGATGGAGCTGCTCGCCGGCATCGCCAACGACATCGAGTTCCCCGAGCTCGATTGGGATCTCGACGAGATCGATACGACGCCCGGCCTCGCAACGCTCATGCTCATGGAGCAGCTGTTCGCCGGACAGCGTGTGCCGGCGCTCGAGCGCGAACCGCACCTCGACGTGCCATGGCCGCGGCGCCGTGTTGCGGCTGTCGCCGCGGTGGCGGCTGCGGGCCTCGCGGTCTTCGCCTATGGCGTCAACGACGGCCGCGAGCTGATCGCGACGACAGCGGAACTCGACCGCGCGGCCGTCGAGCGCACTCGGCTGGAGAACGAACTGATCCAGGTGCAAGCGGCCGCGGCTCCCGACGGCGAGACTGCCGCTGCCGGCACGATCGATCTCGCGCTCAGCATGCGCCGACCCGTCAGCCGGATGTTCGCCGAGGTGAGCAACCTCGCGCCGGCGAACGTCCACATCGGTTCGATCCAGTTCGCGAGTGCCGCGCCCGTCACGATCACCGGCATCGTCGAAGGCGACAGTCGCCAGGAGGCGCTCGCGCTGCTGGCGCAGTTCGTCGACGCGCTCCACGCGTTGCCCTACCTGCACGACCTCGGCAAGGACGAGGTCGAGGAGGTGGTCGGTCACCCCGAACGTGTCCAGTTCCGCGTGCAGATCGCATGGAGGCACTCGTGAAGACCATGGAGAAGCGGCGGGTGGTCGCCGGTGTCGTGATCGCGGTTGCGGTGCTGCAGGTCGGGTTCGCGGCCGTCGTGCGCTGGCAGCGTGCCAGCGCGGAGGCGGCGCTGCAGGCGGCGGGCGATCGGCTGCTGGATCTCGAGGACGAGCTCGAGACGGCGCGGACGGCTCCCGTCGTGGAGAACGTTCCCGAGCCTAGCCCTTGGCAGCTGACGGTCGCCGCCGATGTGCCCGGGACGCTGCGCACGATCCAACAGCTCGGTGACGAGCACGGTGTCGAACTGGTGCAGCTCAAGGCCAACGCCTCGTCGGCTGCCGAGAAGCAGACCTATCGAACCGTCGGGATAGCCGAGCCCACGGCACTCTGCGAGTTCATCGCCAGCATCGAGACCGCGACCGACCTCGTCGTCGTCGAGACCGGGCGAATCCTGCCCGACGGGCCCGGCACCGTCGGTTTCGAACTGGGTCTCGCGACCTATCACGAGGGCACGGCGGAGGCCGGGCGATGAGCAAGAAGCAACGCAAGGGAGTGCCGCCCGTCGTCGCCGTGCTCATGCTCGTGGTGGGCGGCGCAGTCGCTGGCAATGCGCTCCTCGATCTCGGCAGCAGCCCGGCGCCGGTGCCGTTCGATCCCATGGGCGACGACTTCGACGACGAGGATGGTCTGAACGACGTCCTGGCCGGCGCCGATGCGGCCAACTGGGAGGACCTGCTGGCTCGTCATGGCAGCTACGCGATCGGCATGCCCGTTCGGATGGCGGTCACCGAGCTGGCCCTGCAGGCGATCGCCCCGACGCCGCTCGCCGAGACCGGCGGGCCGTCGGTCGGCTGGCGTGGTACGGAGCCGCCGCAGCTGCAGCTCGGCGTGGTCATGCTCAGCGACCGCGCCGACCGCGCCGTTCTGGGCGGGCAGGTGGTCGGGACCGGCGAGGAGATCCAGGGCTTCGCCGTCGAACGGATCGAGCGCGGCGCCGTCGTCGGGATCTGGCGCGGCCGGGTGCTCACCTACGATTTCGAGAACGCCTGGCCGCGCGAGTTCCGGAGTGAGCTCGAACGGCGGCGCGCGGCAGAACTGGCCGCGTCCGCAGCCGCGGCCGACGTAGTCGCCGCGCCCGCGATGGCCACGGCCATCGACGGAGATACGGGGAGAGGAGAGAAATGATGCGACGTTGTCAGACGGTAGTGGCGGCCTGGGGTGCCGCAGTCCTCGCGTGCTGCACGCCGATGGGCGAGGCCTCGCCCCCGAGGTTGGATCAGGACGATGGCGCCGGCTCGGCGGTCTATCGACCGATGCTCGTCGTTCCGATGCCGGAGCTCTCGGCGACCCGATCGACCGGGCGCGCCATGCAATCGCTCCAGGCCCGCAACAGCGCGGTCGGCGATGTGCTGCTCGCGCTGTTCAAGGACTCCGACATCAATCTGATCGTCGACCCCGACGTCGCCGCGACGCCGTGCACGTTCGACATCAAGCAGTCGACGATCGAGCAGGCGTTCGAAGCGTTGCTCGAGAGCGTGGACCTCGGGTACTCGTGGGACGGCGGCTTCCTGCGCGTGACCGACCGCGTGCGCGAGACGATGTACGTGGACCTGATGTCGGTCGAGAACACGATCGGTCCCAACATGCAGGGCGCCGCCGCGGCCGGCGGTGGGCAAGCCAACGCCGGCGCGCAGGGTGCCGGGCAGAACGACGTCGACTTCTGGGCCGATCTCGAGACGATGCTGCCGCAGGTGCTGGGTGACGGTGCCGATGCGGTGATCAACCGCGCCTCGGCGACCGTCCACGTCGAAGCCAGTCCGCAGCGGGTCGCGCGCCTGCGCGAGCTCATCGACACGACGCTGCGGCGCGTGAATAGACAGGTGTCGCTCGAGGCGCGGATCCTCGAGGTGCGCCTCAACGACAGCTACAGCCTCGGCGTCAACTGGTCGCTGCTGCCCGACCTCTTCAACAGCAACAAGGTCGGTACGGCGACGGGCGGCGGCGTGCTGACGCAGACCGCCGCGTCGGGCGGCGCTGCGCTCACGTTCGGCGTGCTCGACACGGGTGACTTCTCCGCGTTCGTCGACGCGCTGCAGCGGCAGGGCGAGGTGCGCGTGCTGAGCAGCCCTCGCGTGGCGACGATGAACAACCAGCCGGCGAACATCGCGGTCGTCGATCAGGTCCCCGTGATCTCGCGCGAGGTCATCGACAACGGCGGGTTGGCGCGAACCGAGTTCAGCGTCGACTTCGTCGATACCGGCGTGACGCTGAACGTGCGCCCCATGATCGGCGAGGACGGCATCCTCACGGTCGCGATCTCGCCCTCCGTGCGCGAGCGCACCGGCACGGTGATCACGCCCGACGGTCTGGTCGAGGTGCCGGTCGTCAGCGAACGCACGGCGACGACGCTCGTGCGGGTGTCCGACGGTCAGGCGATCGCGCTCGGCGGCTTGCGGAGCACGCGGAAGGACGAGACCCGTCAGGGCGTGCCGTTCCTGATGAACATCCCGTTCGTCGGGCAGCTCTTCTCGAGCACCGTGCAGTCGCGGACCGAGGTCGAGCTCATGATCATCCTGTCGCCCCGCGTGCTCGACGATACGTGGATCGAGGAGGCCGTGCGGCGTGGGTCGCATCGGCTCGTGCAGCTGCGGCGCGGGTTCCAGTTCAACTCGATCGGGCTCGATGAACTGCGCTCCGAGGACTGGAGCGGTGGTTCGCTCCAGGGCTCGGCGCGCCACCCGTCGGGCATCGGCGTGCGGACGCCCGATGCGTTGCCCGTCGAGCTGCCGGCCGACGAAGGGCTGACCGTCACCCGGCACGGGCTCGCGGGACACTGGCTCGATCGGGCGCAGTCCGAGCTCCATGGCGGTCAGGTCCGCCAGGCGCTGGCCTCGATCGAACGGGCCGTGCAGCTCGAGCCGCGCAACGCGATGGCGCTCACGGCGGCAGGGATCCTCTACGCGCGCCAGGGCAACGTGCCGCAGGCGCGCCGACTGCTCGATCGCGCGATCGCGCTCGCCGACGATCCGGTCATCGCGACGGCGCGCGGCGCGCTCGAGCTCGGTCACGGATCCGCCCACGCGGCGAAGGGCTACTTCGCCCGAGCCCACGCGACTGCCGGCTCGCCGTTGTCCGCCTCGAACCTGGCGGCGGCGCTGCTCGCTCTCGGCGAGTTCGAGGCCGCCCGGAAGCTGCTGGGGTCGACCGCGGCCGAAGAGGCGCCCGGCGAGTTGTTCGCAAACCGCGCGTTCGCGGCGCTGTCGCTCGACGACGTCGACGCGGCGGCCGCCGATCTCGACCTCGCGCTGGCCGCCGGCGTGGACGTGCAGAACCCGCGGGTGCTCGCGCTCGCGGAGCTGATCGCGGCAGCCGAGGCCGCCGCGGAGGACGAGATGACCGGTGACGGCCCCGACGATGCCGACGCGGCGTCGGCAACGGAGCAGCGGTAGCGGTCCTGGCCTCGCGGTCGGAACTCGGCCCACAGAATCACCACTTTGACACCCGACCGGGGGGTGAGCCGACCGGTCGGAGCGCATACCGTGTCGCGGTGATCAAGTTCGTCCGTGCCAGGCTCACCCGCGCCAGGTTGGCCCTTCCCAGGTTGACCCGCGCCACGTCGGCCCGTGCGCTGATCGCGTCCATCACGTGCTTCGGCGTCACGTCGGCGCTGCTCGCGCAGGGCGAGGGCGACGACTGGTGGGCGTATCGGCCGCTCACTCGACCCGCCGTGCCGGCGGTGCAGGACGCGGGCTGGGCGCGGGGCGCGATCGATCGCTTCGTGCTCGCCGGGCTCGAAGCGCGCGGCCTCGAGCCGGCGGCGGCGGCCGACAAGCACGCGCTGCTGCGACGCGTGACGTACGACCTGACCGGGTTGCCGCCGACCGCCGGCGAAATCGTAGCGTTCCTCGCGGACGAGTCGCCGGACGCCTACGACCGGGTCGTCGAACGCCTGCTCAGCTCGGAGCAGTACGGCGTCAAATGGGCGCGGCACTGGCTCGACCTCGTGCGCTATGCCGAGACCGACGGCTACGAGCGCGACAACAAGAAGCCGTTCATCTGGCGCTATCGCGACTGGGTCGTCGACGCGTTCAACGCGGACATGCCGTATCAGGACTTCCTGACGAAGCAGCTCGCGGGCGACGAGCTCGCGAACGCGACGGTCGCGGATCGGATCGCGACGGGCTACTACCGGCTCGGCATCAGCGACGATGAGCCGACGGATCGGCTGCAGGCGCGGTACGACGACCTCGACGGCATCGCCGATACGACGGGGCGCGTCATGCTCGGCATCTCGATGGGTTGTGCGCGGTGCCACGATCACAAGAAGGACCCGCTGCTCGCGCGCGACTACTACTCGTTCCTGGCGTTCTTCGAGAACCTCGAGCCCTACGATCGGCAGTCGCGCGAGGTGCCGGTCGACGGTGCGGAAGACGTGTTCGAGCGCGAGATGAACGCGTTCGAGGCGCGTCGGCAGGACATCGTCACGCGCATCCGTGGCGTGGCCGAAGCCGCGCGGGCGGCGACGAGTGAGCTCGATCGGGCGCGGCTGCTCGAGGACGCGCGCGCCGACGTGGTCGCGCGCTACAGCGGCGACGAACTGCACGCGACCGTCCTGCGCGACGAGTACGGCAACCGCGACGGGGTCATCGAGGGCCAGGTCGTGGAGGTCGACGGGCGGATGGGCTCGGCCATGCGCTTCGACGGCGACGACGCCGTGCTCCTGCCGCGGGTCGTGCAGAGCTCGTTCACGGTGTCGTTCTTCGTGCGCAGCGACCAGCCGGGCCCGGGGCAAGAGAAACGCCCGCGGTGGTTCCAGGGCGCGGGGCTCGTCGACGGCGAGGTGCGCGGGATCACGCGTGACTGGGGCGTCTCGTGGTATGGCGACGGGCGGATCGCGGCGGGTGTCGGGCAGCCCGAGACGTTTCTCGCTTCCGGCTCCGGTCACCACGACGGCGAGTGGCACCACGTGGCGTTCACCCGCGATCGCGATTCCGGTCGCGCCGCGCTCTACGTCGACGGCGTGCTCGCCGACAGCAAGCAGGGCAACACCAAGGCGCTCAACGCGCCGCAGCGCCTCGTCGTCGGCCGGTCGGCCGCGGGCGGGCGCTTCTTCCGCGGCGATCTCGACGAACTGCAGTTCTTCTCGCGCGCGCTCGCGCCGGGCGAGGTCGCAGCGCTCGCGCTCGGATTGCGTGACGGGATCGCGGCGCCGGCGATGGTCCGTGCGTTGCCGGCCGGCAGCGGCGACGTCGACGGACGGGCGGCGGCGTTCGACGAATTGCAGGGCCTCACGCGGCCCGTGTTGCCGACGGTCGAGATCCTGTGCGTCAGCGACAAGCGCACTCCGCCGGAGCCGAGCTTCGTCCGGGTCCGCGGCAGCGCGCACGTGAAGGGCGACGAGGTCGAGCCGGCGTTCCCCGGAATGCTCACGCCGCGCGCGCCGGTGATCGAGGATCACCGACGTCGCACGGCGCTCGCGCGCTGGATCACCGACGCGAACAACGTGCTCACGTGGCGCGTAATCGGCAATCGCCTCTGGCAGTTCCACTTCGGCCGCGGCCTGTCGCGCTTCCCCAACGACTTCGGCCGGCTCGGCGAGCATCCGACGCATCCCGAGCTGCTCGACTGGCTCGCGTGTGAGGTCAAGGCGCAGGGCGGCAGCCTCAAGGCGATGCACCGGCTGATCGTGCTGTCGTCGACCTATCGCATGTCGTCGGCGCCGCGCCCCGCGGCGGCGGTTGTCGACCCGCGGAACGACGCGTTCTGGCGCTTCGATCGCCGGCGTCTCACGGCGGAGGAGATCCGGGACACGATCCTCACGATGAGCAACGAGCTCAACCCGCAGCTCGGCGGCCCGTGGGTGTATCCGCCGTTGCCGCCGGCCGTGCTCGCGACCGCATCGCGGCCCGACGCGGCGTGGGGCCGGTCATCGCCCGAGCAGGCGGCGCGCCGCAGTCTCTACGTGCACACGAAGCGGTCGTTGCCCGAGCCGCTGCTCGCCGGGTTCGACAAGGCGGATACCGACAACAGCTGCCCCGTGCGCTTCGCGACCGTGCAGGCGACGCAGGCGTTGACGATGCTCAACGGCGACTTCGCGCAGGAGCAGGCGGCCAGGTTCGCGCTGCGTCTGCAGTCCGAGAGCTCGGAGCTGCGGGCGCAGCTCGCGCTCGGCCTGCGGCTCGTGACGCAACGGCCGGAGCGGGCCGCCGACCTCGATCGCCTGCTGGCGCTCCATCGCGACCTCGTGCGCGACCACGGGCGCACTGCCGTGGAGGCGTTGCAGCGATGCTGTCTGGTGCTGCTCAACTGCAACGAGATGATCTACATCGATTGAGATGGCAATGAACGCGAAGAACACGTTCTGCGGCCGCACGCGCCGCGAGTTCGTCTGGCAGGCCGGCGCCGGTTTCGGCTCGCTCGGCCTCGTCGACCTCTTGTCGCGCGACGGCGCGTTCGACCGCCTGGATCGACGGGTCGGATCGCAGCCAGACGAGGGCCAGGGCAACCCGATGGCGCCGAAGCGCCCACATCATCCGGGCAAGGCCAAGGCGGTGATCTTCCTGTTCATGTACGGGGGGCCGAGCCAGGTCGACACGTTCGACTACAAGCCGAAGCTCTACCCGCTCGACGGCAAGACGATCGACATCCAGACGAAGGGCCGTGGCGGCACCAAGGCGCAGGGCCGCGTCGTCGGACCGAAGTGGAACTTCCGCCAGTACGGTGAATGCGGCAAGTACGTGAGCGACCTGTTCCCGCACGTCGCGCGCTGCGTCGACGACATCTCGTTCGTGCACAGCATGTACGCCGACTCGCCGCTGCACGGCTCGGCGATGCTGATGATGAACAGCGGCCGCATCCTGTCGGGAGCGCCGTGCATGGGCTCGTGGGTGACCTACGGACTCGGCAGCGAGAACGAGAACCTGCCGGGCTTCGTCGTGATGCTCGACAAGACCGGCGGGCCGATCTCGGGCGCGAAGAACTGGTCGAGCGGCTACATGCCCGCGGTCTACCAGGGCACCGTGTTGCGCCCGACGGGCGAGCCGATCCTCGATCTCGCGCTGCCGAAGGGCATGACGAAGTCGGAGCAGCGCCGGTTGCTCGACACGCTGAGGGAGCAGAACGAGGCGCACCTGCGGCCCCGCCACGACGACACCGATCTCGCGGCGCGGATCTCGAGCTACGAGCTCGCCTATCGCATGCAGTCGCACGCGCCCGAAGCGATCGACATCAGCAACGAGCCGGACTACATCAAGCAGCTCTACGGCATCGAGGACGAGCGGACGGAGGACTTCGGCAGGAAGTGCCTGCTCGCGCGCCGACTCGTCGAACGTGGCGTGCGCTTCATCCAGATCTACTCCGGCGGCAACCACAATGATCACAACTGGGACGCCCACGGCGATCTCGAGATCAACCACAACAAGCACGCGGGGGCGACGGATCAGCCGATCGCGGCGCTGCTGACCGACCTCAAGCAACGGGGGCTGCTCGACTCGACGATCGTCGTCTGGGGCGGCGAGTTCGGCCGCCAGCCGACCGCCGAGTACGCGAAGGGCACCGGTCGCGACCACGACAGCAAGGGCTTCACGATGTGGCTCGCCGGCGGCGGCATCAAAGGCGGCTTCTCGCTCGGCACGACGGACGAACTCGGCAACGCCGCCGTCGAGCGGCCGCTGCACGTCAAGCACCTGCACGCGACGATCCTGCAGCAGCTCGGACTGGACCCCAACCGCCTCGCCTACTTCTACGCGGGTCTCGACCAGCGCCTCGTCGGCACCGAAGGCGCCGATCCGGTCCCCGAACTCATCGCGTGATCTATTTGCGTTGGCGCGGTCACGTCGACTGCTGTCGACGCCAGCCACGGTGGAGCACGATCGAGTCGACGAACGTCAGGGCGGCCGAACCCATCAGGAGCCACATGCCGAGCCGCGGTGTCGGCGTCGCGAGCGAACTCAGTTTCGTGAACACGACCAGCAGCGCGAGCACGAAGACCTCGACCATCGACCAGCGATCCAACATGCGCAGGGGAGAGGTCAGGCGGGTGTCCTTCGTTCGCAGCGCCCGCAGCACGATCAGGGCGAGGAAGCGGACACCGGGTACGACGACGACGAAGCCGAGGAGCGCGGTCGCGAGGCCCCAGTCGCCGCGGGCGAAGAGCTCGCCGATGCCGTCGAGGAGCGAATACTCGTTGCTCCAGAACCAGCCCTTCTCGACTTCGATCAGCGGCGTCGACAGACCGGCCGCGAACAACGATGCGGCCGGAATCGTGATCAGCAAGCCGGGCAGGTGCAGGCGCCGGGCGCGTTCTTCGCCATCGATCCCGGCGACGTTGCGCAGGAGCGCCGTCGCGACGAGTGAGAGCACGATGGCTGTGAGGTAGAGGTATACGCCCGGCTGGGCGGCTGCCTCCGCGAGGATGCCGAGCTGCACCGCACCGATGATGACGGTGATCACGAACGCGTCGAGCAGGGACCACTTGCCGAGCATCTCGAGCCACTCGACGAGTTCGCGACGCGTCGCCCGGCGCGTCGGCACGAACCACAGCCCGAGGATCGCGACGAGCTTGGCGACCGGGAAGAGGACGGAGAACGCGAACAGGAGCACTGCCAGCAGCAGGTTCCCCGACGTCGCGAAGCCCCAGATGCCGCTCAGGACGGAGAACGACTCGCCTCCGAACAGGTACTCGAACTCGAGTGCCGGCATGGCGACACCGCCGCAGAGCATGCCGAGCGCGATCCCGGCGAGCAGCGGGACGTCCAACCGTCGCGGGGCGTGCGCGCGAACCGGGGCCTTCGTGGATTCCGCCACGGCCCTACCGTACCGCGCGGGCGTCAGTTGGTCGACGGCGGCTCCGCCCGCGCGGAGAGGATGCTGTCGTCGGTGTGCATGTCGAGGGCCACGAGGGCGGCGAGGTAGATCGCGGACTGTTCGGGCTTCTGGGCGACGAGCTCGCGCGCGACGCCGAGGAACTCGCGGAACGTGATCTGGCCCGGCCGCGTCTTGGCCTGGCCGCGCTCGAGGAGGCGGCTGCCGAACGCGATGGCGTGGGGGGCGGAGAGGCGTCGCAGGGCGTCGCGCGCAACGGTCTGGGTCGGGTCGTTCATGCTGCTGGTGGCTTGCGGCGCGCGACGACGGTCACCGCCCAACAGTTCTGTGCGACTACCGGGGGAACAGTTCGGTGAGCAGATCGGCGAGCGTCTCGCGCTCACGCGCCGGCGTGACCTGCGGCTGCAGCGCGGCCGTCCGTTCGACGAGAGCCTGGAAGAACGACGGGTCGGTCGCGCACCGCTGGAGCAGCCCGGCGAGCGCGGTCGCATCGCCCGGTTCGAAGAGCGCCGGCCAGTCGTCGCCGAGCAGCCCGGTGTTGCCGGGGATTCGCGTTGCGGCGATCGGAGTGCCGGCGGCGATCGCCTCGGAGATCACGTTCGCACCGCCCTCGCTCGTCGACGGGACGATGCAGAGGTCGCTCTGCGCGAGCAGCGCCTTGGCGGCGGGGCGACGCAGCGGACCGAGCCAGGTCGCGCGCGGATCGGACTCGGTCGCGAGCCGGGCGAGCGTCGCGAGCTCGTCGGTCATCGCGCGCCCGGCGACCGTCACGCGCACCGGCAGGCTCGGCGGCAGATCACGCAACGCGGCGAACGGCAGCAGCGGGTCCTTCACGGGCCGCAGGTGTGCGAGCACGCACGCGGCGAACTCACCGTCCTGACGGGGTTCGACGACGACCGCTGTCGCCGACTGCCAGACCGTTCGCACCCGGTCGCGCAGGTGGGGCGGCACGACGTCACGAGCGAGCGGCTGCAGCGCGATCAGCGCGCTCGCGGCCTCGAGCGCCGTGAGCGTTGCCGCGTCGGGTTCGAACCTCGGATAGATGTCGGTGCCGGCGAGCAGCACGACGATCGGGGCTTCCGGGAGCGCTTTGGCAAACGCGATGACGCTCGCGGCCGACTTCTTCGCATGCACCGCGAACAGCGCGACGCGCTCGCCGGCGTCGCGCGCGTCGTCGCCCGCCCGCCACTCCGTCACGATGCGCACGCGGATCCCGAGCTGGCGCAGCAACCCCGCCCAGCGCACGGCGGTGACGCGGTTGCCCGACCAGTTGCCGCGCGCCGCGGGCGTGACGATGACGACGCGGTCCGCGGGCGGTAGGTTACCCGTCATGCGCCAGCTCCTGCCTGCGTCGACCGTCCTCGTGTTCGCGTTCTTCGGCTCGTGCGAGTCTGCGGGTGGCTCGCGTGAGGTGATCGCCGGCGGGGCCGAGGCGAGCGTCAAGCCCGGCATCAACGACAACTTCCTCGACCCCGAGCTCGACGTCGACCGCTACGTGAAGCGTTTCGAGACGGAGAGCCGCGAGGTGTTCGCCCACCGCAGCCGGATCGCCCGCGCCGTTGGTCTGCAGCCCGGTATGGCGGTCGCCGACGTCGGCGCGGGCACGGGAATCTTCGTCGACTTCTTCGCCCGCGATGTGACGGCAACGGGCAAGGTCTACGCGGTCGAGATCGCCGAGAAGTTCGTCGAACGGCTGCGGGAGCGGGTGCGAACCCGCGGACTGTCGCAGGTCGAGCCCGTCTTGTGCACCGAGCGTGACGTCAATCTGCCGCCGGCCAGCGTCGACGTCGTGTTCACCTGTGACACGTACCATCACTTCGAGTATCCGCGTTCGACGCTCGCTTCGATCCACCGCGCCCTGCGCCCCGGGGGTCGCTTCGTCATCGTCGACTTCGAGCGTATCCCGGGCGAGAGCCGCGAGTGGATCCTCGGCCACGTGCGCTGCGGCAAGGCGACCGTCATCGCGGAGGTCGAGGCCGCGGGTCTCCGCTTCGTCGGTGAGGCCGCGATCGACGGGCTCGCCGAGAACTACTTCATCACGTTCGAGAAACCGCGCTGATGGCGGGGGCGGCGTTCGACCTGCGGTGCCCGCGGGGCGGCTCACGCCAGCTGCTCGAGAATGCGTTCGTGCGGCGGGAAGTCCGAGTCCCTGCCGTTCTTGTCCCAGAGCAGCCGGTCGCCGGCCTTGACGATGAAGTCACCTCTGCCGCCGGGAATGATCTGGACGTCGGCGCCCGGGTGCTGGTCGCGAATCGCGGCAGCCAGACTGGCCGCCTTCGGTTCGTAGTTTCAAACGACGCAGTACTCGATGGAGATGTGCATGCGCCCAGTCTGGCGCTGTGCCAGATCGGCAGCAATGCCAGATCGCGGCAATGCCGGATACCGGCATTGCCGGTTAGCGGAGCGGCAATGCCCGAGAGCGGCATTGCCGGTTAGCGGCAATGCCGGATCGGCGCGCAGCGGCCGAAGCCGTGATGGTGGAAGTGGCAGGCCGCAAAGCTCGAGGCCACCAGGATCAGCAGGATCGGGCGCATGAGACGGCGGAGTGAGTTCGTCATGATGGCAACTCAGCGCGAGCTGGCGGAAGGCGTTGCGGGCCGTTTTCGGCGCTCTGTAGCCCGGTCCGGCGGAATCCCGGAATCGCTCCGTCCCCGCGGGAGCTGTGGCCGATAACACCGAACATGCGCTGCTACCTGTCGTTCGCTTCGCTGGTCGCCATCGCCGCTGCGGCGGCGAACGTCTCGGCCCAGGTCGTCGGCAACCCGATCGCCGGCCGGCCGGCCGCGCCACCGCAACTCGAGCCGCTCACTGCGGCCGGCGACACGGTCGTGCACGCGTTGCGGCTCGATGGCGCGAGCCTCGCGGTGCTGCGCGAGAACGGCCTCGTGCATCGCAGTGAGCACGGCAACCTCGGCGCGGGCTCGGTGATTCCGATCGCGTCGGCGAGCAAGTGGCTGACCGTCGCGACGATCATGGCGCTCGTCGACGAAGGAGTGCTCGATCTCGATCTGCCGGTCGCGCGCTACGTCGAAGAACTGCGGCGCGACGACAAGGACGACCTCACGTTGCGGCAGTGCCTGTCGTGCACGGCAGGCTTCGCTGCGCGGCTCGGCGGTCGCATGCGCGGTTGGGGCACGGACAAGTTCGCCGAGGCGGTGGCCGACGCGCCGCTGCGCTTCGAGCCGGGCAGCAGCTTCCGCTACGGCGGCGTGACCTTCCAGGTCGCCGCGGTCGCGGCGGAGCGCGCGACCGGCAAGTCGTGGCACGAGCTGTTCAAGACGCGCATCGCCGAGCCGCTCGGGCTGCAGGCGACCGCGTTCGGCGGGTTGTATCCGATCGCGGGTGATCCTGGCACGCACGCGTTGCCGTGGGTCGCGGGCGGCGCGGTGTCGTCGCTCGCCGACTACGAGAAGTTCGTGCAGTGCCTGCTCGCGGGCGGGCGCTTCGGCGGCAAGCAGGTGCTGTCGGAAGACAGTGTGGACACGATGTTCACCGATCAGGTGAACAGCTACGTCGAGGTCCACCCGGTCGGTGTCGAGGCCGAGGACGTGCGCTACGGGCTCGGCACCTGGATCTTCCCGCTCGACGATGACGCAACGCGGGTCGCCGATCCGGGCGCGTTCGGATTCACGCCCTGGATCGATCGCGATCTCGGCATCGGCGGCGTGTTCGCGGTGCGGGACCGGGTGCGTCGCGTGTTCGGCAAGCTGCTCGCGGTGATGGCCGTGGTGCGCGAGGTGGCGGAGTCGCCGCTCGTCGCGGGCACCGAAGAGACCATCACGCTGCGGCACGACGGCCGCGACCGGCGCTATCACCTGCACCTGCCGGCTGCGGTCGTGGCCCCGGAAGCAGCCTCGGGCGCGGCGCAGAAGCCGCAGCAGAGCAAGCGCCTGCCGCTCGTCGTCGTCCTGCATGGCGGCGGCGGCAACGGTGAGCACGTGGCGCGCACGTCGCAGTTCGCCGAGCTGGCCGATCGCGAGGGCTTCGTCGTCGCGTTCCCCGACGGGACCGGCCGGCTGCGCGGCAAGCTGCTGACGTGGAACGACGGCGTGCTGCCGGTCTACGCGAAGGACCAGAAGATCGACGACGTCGGGTTCCTGCGCGAAGTCGTGCGTGACGTCGCGAAGCGCGCGCCGATCGACCCGGCCCGGATCTTCGCCGTCGGTCACAGCAACGGCGGCATGATGTGCCATCGCCTCGCGCGCGAAGCGGCCGACCTGTTCGCGGGCATCGCCGTCGTCGGCGGCGCGATGAACTTCACGGCCGAGGACAGCCGGTTGCCCATCGGCGTCTGTCTCGTGCATGGCACGGACGACGAGCACGTGCGCTACGACGGCGGCCGGCCCGAGCGCGCGCTCGGCCGCGCCGGTCGGCGGGAAGACGCTTCGGTGCAGGACGCGATCGACTACTACGTCGCGCGCAACGGCCTGCTCGCGCGCCCCGACCGCAAGGAGAACGCGGACAGCGGCGTGCGCATCGACACGTTCGACCGGGTCGCCGGTGCGGGCGAGGACGACGACAAGCTCACCGACACGCCCGTCCGCGTGATCACGCTGCAGGGTGGCGGCCACGCGTGGCCCGGCAGCCCGGTCGAACCCGGCCGTCTGCTGCGGGATCGGCCGTTCGACTTCGAGGCGACCGAGGCGATCTGGAGCTTCTTCCAGCGCGTGCAGCGCCCCCGCGTCGCGGCGGTCCCCCGTTGAGGGCGGGGAGCTACCAGAAGATGCGGATGCGCCAGGTCTGATCGGCGTAGCCCGTCGCGCTCTTGGCTTCGAGCAGGCGGTGCTCTTCGAGCAGCTCGTGCAGCTGTTCGCGGCGTTCGGCGTCGGCGTCCGGGTCGACCGAGCCGCGCGGCAGCGGAACGGGCAGGAACTCGCGCAGGATCTCGATCCACACCGTCGTCGGCATGCTGATGATGTTGGTCGCGCGGCCGACCGCGAAGCCGTGGCAGCCGGGGGGCAGGTAGCGCTGCAGTTTGGCGAACGCCGCCGGGATCTGGGCTTCTGCCGGCAGTTCGGCCGGCAGTTCCTTGCAGCGCGTCAGGATCTCTTCGACGCGGGTCTCGGCGTTGCGACCGCCGGACAGCACGAAGACGCCGCGGCCGACGGCGAGCCACAGGTCGTAGCCGATGAAGTTGCCGTAGCGGAACAGCTCGACGTCCTCGAACGTCTCCTGCCGCTCGCGCTGCATGAACGGGCGCGCGTTCGGCAGCATCTTGAACAGGCCCGCGCGGAACGCGTCCTCGTCCTGCAGCCGGAACGCGAGCGCCCAGTCAGCGCGCTCGAGCGGCTGGTCGAAGTCGTCGGACTCGGGCAGCCAGAACATGACGTCGTCCGTCATGTGCGCGAGGAGATCGTCCGCGAGATCGATGCCGAGCTCCGAGCGGATCTCACGTTCGAGCTTCTCGTCGTCGCCGAGGTCGTTCGCGACGAGCACCGCGAGAACGGTCTCGTAGAGCTTGCCACAGTCGAAGTGGCCGACGGTCCACGTGCCCTCGCCGACCGCCTGCAGCAGGGACGGGATCCGCTTCGTCGCGGGCAGGAACGCGCTGAACAGGCCGCGATCGTCCTGCGAGAACTGCTGCGCGTAGTCGATCCGCACCTGCGGGCCGGCCGTGCCGATCGTGAACGTGCCGGTCTCGAGCGTCGTGACGCCGAACGCCTGCATCACGGCCCGTTCGTCCTCGTCCTCCGCCGCGAGCGCGAGCTTCACGATGCTCGCGAGATCGAAGTCGATCCGCAGCGCCGGTGAGTCGGGTCGCAGCTCTGCCTTGCCCTGCTTGGCGAGATCGCTCGCCGCGGTGAGCACGGCAGGCAGATCGGGTCCGTTGCTCGCAGCGATGAGCAGCGCGCCGCCACTCAGGATGGGCGCCGTGACCGACAGTTCGGCGCCGTGGCGCACGTCGACGCCCTGGCCGTGCCATTCGGTCGCCGTCCACTCCCCCGCGATGGCCTGATAGAGCGTCTTTCGCAGTTCGCCGGCGAGCGCGGGGAGCTCGCTGCGGCCGTCGTCGTGCAGAACGAACGCCATCTTCGCGGGCGGCCCGTTGCGTCCGCGCGCGTCGTCCGGATCGATCCACAGCGCAGCCTGGATCCGGCCGCCGTAGCCGAGCAGCAGCTGGCGCGACGCGTCGTAGGCGGCCGCGTCCCCGGTGACCTGCTGCCAGATGCCGAGCAGCGGTTCGATATGGGGCTGCCAGAGCTCCCGGCCGCGCTCGGACTCGAGCATCGTGCCGAGGTTGGTCGGGCCGAATCGCATGCGCCAGCCGTCCGGACCGACCGTATCGATCGTGATGTGGGGTGCCGTGACGAGTTCGCCGGCCGCCGCCGTCGCCCCGGGATCGGCCTCGGTCTGGCCGAGAAGAGGCGCATCGGTGGCCAGCGCCACGGTCAGGAGAGCGGCCAGGTTCCTGGCCAAGGCGATCGGGGCACGCATGACGGGGTTGTGGTGGCCGGTTGCTGCCGGGCCCTGTCACGAACGGGTGACGCTCCCGGCGCTGGTTTCCGACGGCCCGCGGCCGCATCCTCGCGGCCATGCGCTGGTTTCGACTGCTATGGCTGCTGCATCGCTGGCTCGGGGTCACGGCCGGGCTCGTGTTGCTGGTGACGGCGGCGACCGGCTTTCTGTTGCTGCTGAAGAAGGACTACGCGTGGCTGCAGCCGCCGGTCACGGTCGGGCAGCCGCTCCCAGAACTCACTTTGGACGCGGACGTTACGCCGGCCCAGGCCCGTCTCCAGCCGCTCGAGGCGGTGCTCGGTGCCGTCCTCGCCCTCGAGCTCCCCGAGTTTCGCCGAGTCGACGACATCGAGCGGGTCGACTTCCGCCCGAGCAAGGGGATGCACAAGGTCATCAGCCGGCACGGGGCGCTCGAGGTGCAGGTCTGCGCGACCAGCCTCGCGACCTCCGAGCCGCGTGAGCGGCGCAGCGACTGGCTCGAGGCGCTGCACGATGGTTCCTGGTTCGGCGACTTCGCGCACGACCGCGTGCTCCCGACGGTGGCATTGATCCTGCTGTATCTCGCGGGCAGTGGCTACGTGATGTGGCTCTGGCCGAAGTGGCGGAAGCGGCGCCGGCGGCAGATGGTGTAGCGGGTCGGCGGGGGTGTTCGGCGCCGCGTGATCTACACGCGGACTTCACACGGCCATCGGCGTCGGGCGGTGGGTTGCTCGTGAGCGGCCGGGGTGCGGCGCCGATTGCCGTTGCCTCGGGCGGGTAGGAGGCGTCGCTCGGCGCTGCGCAATGCGATCCCGCGCGTCGTCTTCGCGATGCCTTAACGCAACGTTGACAGGCCCCTCATCGGGGTCTGCAGGTTGTTCGTCGCGCACTCCTGACGGGGTCTTCACGGCGCCTCAACAAACGTTCCTACGGTGACTCTCGATCGCGGGTCGCACAACGCCCGCCAACGACTGCTCGAGAACCCTCCCACCAATCAGGGACATCACTGCAATGAACACCAACTTCTTCGCCTTCGCCGGTGCGCTCGCCTTCGCTGCCAGCGCCAGCGCTCAGGTTCTGGTCACCCAGAACATCACGACGTCCACGACCTGGACGGCGAACAACGTCTACAGCCTGCAGCAGCAGATCTACGTCACCAACGGTGCGACGCTCACGATTCAGGCGGGTACCCGCATCGAGAGCACGGCCGGCGTCGGTGGTTCGCTCGCCGTCACCCGCGGCTCGAAGATCGAGGCCAAGGGGCACGCCGGCGCGCCGATCGTCTTCACGTCGACGAACGACAACGGCACGCAGCGCATCGGCGCCAACGAGTGGGGCAACCTCACCGTCATGGGTGACGCCTACATCTCCGAGGACATGGTTTCGGGCGCCACCAACTCGGCCTTCCCGGCCGCGGCGAACTTCGCCGTCATGGAGGGTCTGCAGAACGGCCCGAGCACCGACACCTACGGTGGCGGCAACGACAACGACAACAGCGGCACGATCAGCTACTGCTCGTTCCGGTTCGGCGGCCGCGTGATCGCGCTGACCAACGAGCTCAACGGTCTGTCGCTCGGTGGCATCGGCCGCAACACGACGATCAACAACGTCGAGATCTACAACAACGTCGACGACGGCATCGAGATCTGGGGCGGCACCGTCTCGATCAAGAAGGCGCTCATCAGCCACGTCGGTGACGACAGCTTCGACGTCGACCAGGGCTGGCGCGGCACTGCCGACCAGATCTGCATCGTTCAGGGCTACAGCACCAACGCGAAGCAGGGCTCCGGTCACGGCGACAACGCGTTCGAGGTCGACGGAGCCGAGCAGTCGGACTACCAGCCGCGCACGCGCGCCAAGATCACCAACGCGACCGTCATCGGCGCGCCGCAGAAGGTGATCTCGGGCATCGTCATCCCGGGCTCGGGTTCGGACCACGCCACGGCGTGGCGCGACGGCGCCGGCGTTCAGTACCGCAACTGCCTGTTCGTCGACGTCGGCCAGCGCGTCATCTCGTTCGACAACGTCGACGGTGACGGTGGCGCGGGCTACGGCCACAACGGCACGCCGGACTGGCCGGCCATCTGGTCGATCAGCGCAGCCACGCTGCCGTCCGTCAACGCCGGTGTCGACGGCCCCGGTACCGGCGCTGCCGGCCTCACGGGCAACCGCCCGCAGGACCTCTACACGGCTCAGGATCCGAGCGGCACGGTCTGCGAGATGACCGACTGCGCGGTCTTCAACGCCACCGCGACCGACGCCTACACGGTCTTCAACAGCCTCGGCCTCGGCGCCAGCAACGTCACGAGCGCCGCCTCGTCGCCGATCACGGCGGTCACGCACGGCAGCGAGATCACGACGACCACGGGTCCGATCACCCGCGTCGACGCGCTCAACGCGCAGCCGCAGGGCGACGCCCTGACGCCGAACGGCGTCTCGGACACGGGCCACAACTTCCGCGGTGCGTTCGCCCCGGGCGTCAGCTGGGCCAACTGGACCGCGCTCGCCGAGTACGGCGTTCTCGCGAAGACCGACCTCACGGACGTCGGCGGCTCGACCTCCGGCGTGAACGGCAACCCGGTCCTCGCCGGCTCCTACAACACGAGCACGGGCGCGACGACGTTCTCCGCCTCGAACGCGGCGGCATCGACGCTCTCGGTCCTCGTCTTCAACGTCGGCCCGGCGGCCAACGGTCTGCCCGTCGGCGGTGGTCTGACGATCGCCCCGCGCAGCCTCGGCCTGCAGTCGCTCGTCACGTTCTCGGACGCGTCGGGCAACGCCGCCCTCAACCTCAACCTGCCCACGGGCGTCCTGCCGGGTCTGCAGCTGACCGGGCAGTTCCTCTTCAGCGACGCCGCCGGCGCGAGCGCCTTCCAGGCCTCGGGCTCGAACGGCGTGCAGTTCACCCTCAACTGAGAATCGATACCAACGATTGTCACGACGCTCGGTCCTTCGGACCGGGCATTTGCCGGGAGACCGCGCTCTTTGCAGCGTGGTCTCCCGCTGGAGTTTGGCGGGCGCTCGACGGGTGCCCGGTTCGACAGCGATGACCGCTACCAGATCTCTCTTCGTTGCCGCGTTGCTCGTTGCCGGCGTGCCGGCGCAGGTCGATGCCGCCGCCCCAGCAGTGTCGGACGCGGCGTCCGACGTGTTGACGACGCGCGTGATCCCGCCGGCGCAGCGCGAGCTGCTCGAGTTCGCGTTCGATGCGACGGTCCTGATGCCGTTGCGTCCGCACGCCGTCGACCGCTGCATGCTCCAGGAGCAGGTCGCCCTCTGCTGCATCGCTCACGGCCAGTTCGACCTGGCTCTCGCCTACGCGGAGAAGATCACGGACTGGCGCCGTGGCGTCGTCCAGGCCGAGCTCGCGCAGGTCGCAGCGGAACAGGAGAACGAGGAGCTCGCGGCCGCGCTCTGCGATCGGGCCGCGCGAGCTGCCGTGGCCCAGCAGAACGCGGAGGCCGGACAACCGTGGCAGAGCGACCGCATTCGCTCGCGGATCGCCGTCGCCTACAAGCGCCTCGGGCGCCTCGATGACGCGGTCGACATGGCGCGGCTCGTTCAGTCCGGCCAGACGACCGAGTTCGAGACCGAGGTCGCGGGGACGCTCGACGACACGGCCTTCGAAGCCCAGCTGCAAGCCATGGATGGCGCGCTCCGGGCGGGCGGCATGCAGGAGGCGATGAACCTCACCGAGATCGGTCTGGTGCTGCTCGAGCGCTACTACGGCGATCCATCGCGTCGAGAGCGCGTGCTCGACCGGGTCGCGCGCGCGACGAAGAACATGCCCGCCATGGCAGCGATCGAGCTCGAGGCCCGCATCGCCGGCGTGGCTGCTAGTCAGGGCGACCAGGCGGAGGCGCAGCGTCGGGCCCGCGCGATGCGCGAGCGTCTCGCGACGTTCCGAATGCACAAGGAGGACCTCATGGAGGTGCGCGCGCGGGTTGCTCGCACGTTCTACGAGGCCGGCGCCGCCGGCGAGGCGATCGACGAACTCAACGAGACGATCGCGTTCTACGAGCAGCACGAGGACGAGATCCTCAACATGTTCCGGGCCGACGGGCTCGCCCCGGTGGCCGCGGCCTATCTCGCGTGCGGCTCCGAGCCGGCCGCGGTCGCGACCTACCGGCGCGCGATCGAGAACGCGGCGCTCAATCCCAACGCTCGGCCGCGGCTCCAGGACCTCGTCCTGATCGTGTGCTCGATGGTCGATGCCGGCTTCGAGCCGCCGCGCGTCATGCGGGACCAGCTGCAGGCGCTGCGAGCTGGCCTCAAGGCCCCCTGGTAGCCGGCGACCGCGACGTGAAGCACGCTTCGACCAGACTCGTCCTCGCCTCGGCGGTCATGGCCGTGTGCGGCAGCGTGGCCGCCCAGCAGGTCGGCACGATCACCGGCGTCGTCAACGACGGCGACTTCAGCCAGCCGTTGCCCGGCGTCGAGGTCACCGTGGTCGGTCGCGCCGACAAGACCACGACGGGCGAGCAGGGCAACTACTCGCTGCCCAGCCTGCCGCCCGGCACCTACACGCTGGTCTTCGCCAAGGCCGGCTACGTGCGGGTCATCAAGCCCGACGTCGTCGTCGCGGCGGGTCGGCTCACGGACGTCAACGTCACGATGGCCGGCGACTTCACCGACATGGAGGAATACGTCGTCGAGGACGTCCTCCAGCTCGGTGGCAGCACGGAGGCGGACCTCCTGCAGCTGCGCTTCGAGAGTCCGGCCGTGATGGACTCGGTCGGGTCCGACCTGATGAGCAAGGGCGGGGTCAGCGACGCGGCGGGTGCGCTGCGGCTCATCGCCGGCGCGTCCGTGCAGAACGGCAAGACCGCGGTCATCCGCGGCCTGCCCGATCGCTACGTCAGCTCGCAGATCAACGGCGTCCGCGTGCCGTCCGCCGACGAGAACAAGCGCGCGGTCGAGCTCGACCAGTTCCCGCGGCAGGTCATCGAGAGCCTGCAGGTCACCAAGACGTTCACGCCCGATCAGCAGGGCGACGCGTCGGGCGGTGCGGTCAACGTCGTGCTCAACGGCGTGCCCGAGGACACGTTCTTCTTCCGCGGTAGCGGCCAGCTGTCCCACAACACGCAGGTGACGGGGCGCAGCGACTTCCTCTCGTACGACGGCGGCGGCGTCCGCTGGAACGCGAGCGACGCCGGCGACCGCGCCATCCAGTTCGACAACATCGACGACAACTGGACTGGCGCCGTCGGCGTGACGCGCGACAACGCGCCGACCGACTTCAAGATGAACTACCGCATGGGTGGCAGCTTCGAGGTCGGCAGCGGGGTGCGCGCCGGCGGCCAGGTCAGCGTGTTCTACGAACGTGACAGCTCGTACTTCAGCGACGGCGTCGACGACTCGTACTGGCGCGGCACCCCCGGCGAGCCGCTGACCCCGCAGTTCGCCGGCGACGAGGGCGACTTCACGACGGCCCTGTTCGATGTCCAGCAGGGCTCGCAGTCGGTGCAATGGGGTGTCCTGGCCACCGCCGGCATCGCGACGGACAACCACTCCCTGACCTTCGCGTTCCTGCAGACGCAGTCCGCGGAGGACACGGCGACGCTCGCGGAGGATACGCGCGGCAAGCAGTACTTCTTCCCGGGCTACGATCCGACGAACTTCCAGTCGAACGGCTTCCAGGAGTCGGCCGCGGCGCCCTACCTGCGACTGCAGACGCTCAACTACATCGAGCGGGCGACGGAGACGATGCAGCTCGCCGGACGCCACCAGTTCGACACCCGTTCGGCGTTCGCGCCGGAGATCAACTGGACGCTCGCCAAGAGCGAGGCCGGCTCGCGGGAGCCCGACAAGCGCCTGTTCGGTTCGCAGTGGGTGCCGGGCATCAAGATCGGCGAGATCGTGATCACCGAGCCGCGCTACGGTCCGTTCAAGCCGGCGGCCAACTTCACGCTCGGCTCCCTGCAGCGCATCTACAAAGCGATCTCCGAGGAGAGCGAGCAGGGCCAGCTGGCCGTGAAGCTGCCGTTCGAGCTGTGGAACGAGCAGCGCGGCTTCCTCAAGGTCGGCGCGTTCTACGACGAGACGACGCGCCGCTTCGATCAGGACACGTTCTCCAACTTCGAGGACAACGAGATCTTCAACGGGCCGTGGGAGGTGCCGTGGAGCCTCACGTTCCCGTTCGAGAACCACCCGGTCCAGGCCGCCGAGACCGACATCGACTACAACGGCAGCCAGCGGCTCGCGGCGAGCTACCTGATGCTCGACATCCCGATCGTGCCGAAGGTCAACGTGATCACCGGCGTGCGGTTCGAGAACGCGTCGATCAAGATCCAGAACGAGGCCGAGGAGGACGCGACCTGGTTCCCGCCGGGCTCGACCAACCAGATCGAGTTGCAGGGCTCCGAGGGCGACGTCTCGTACAAGAAGGACGCCGTGCTGCCGTCGGTCGCCGTCATCGCGCGGCCGTTCGAGGGCGTGACCCTGCGCGCGTCGTACGCGGAGACGGTCGCGCGCCAGACGTTCAAGGAGCTGTCGCCGATCCTGCAGCAGGAGTTCCTCGGCGGCCCGATCTTCGTCGGCAACCCCGATCTCGAGCAGAGCGACATCAAGAACTACGACCTGCGCGTCGACTGGACGCCCTACGAAGGCGGCCTGTTCTCCGCGTCGTACTTCCGCAAGGACATCACGGGCCCGATCGAGTTCGTGCAGCGCGTGTCGACGTTCGACTTCACGACGCCGGTCAACTACCCGAAGGGCGAGATCGAGGGCTACGAGATCGAGACCCGGCAGGCGCTCGGGCACTTCGTGAACTTCCTCGAGGGCCTCGACGTCGGCGCCAACGCGACCGTGATCGACTCCGACGTGACGCTGCCGGACGAGGATCAGGCGATCTTCGCCAGCCCGACGGTCAACGTCCCGATGACGTCGCGCAAGATGACCAATGCGCCGGACTTCCTCTACAACTTCTTCCTGACCTACGACATCGCGGCCACCGGCACCCAGCTCGGCGTGTTCTACACGATCCAGGGCGACACGCTGGTCGAGGGCGCGGGCGTATCCGAGTCGCGCTTCTTCGTCCCCGACGTCTACCTCGTCGAGAACGACCGCCTCAACGTCACGCTGTCGCAGCGCCTGAACGACACGACGCAGATTCGCTTCCAGGCGAAGAACCTCACCGATCCCGATCAGCGTGAGGTCTACCGGTCGGCGGCGATCGGCCCCGACATCACCAAGACCAACCGCTCCGCTGGCATGGAGTTCAGCATCAGCATCGCCGGCGAAGTCCGCTTCTGAGCGAACGAATCACAGCCCTCCTTCCCTCCCCAATGCAAGTCACTCACTTCATGGCATCCCGTCGTCGCGCGGCGACCTTCCTGCTGAATGCGGCGGCGACCGTGGCGTTGCTCGCTCCGGTCGCGACGGCGCAAGGCTCTGGTGCGGCCGGCACCCAGGAATCGGCCGAGCGAACGAGCCCGATCCTGGCGGCGCGGAACTATCTGCAGCAGCACCGGGAACTCTGGACGATCATCACGAAGGAGAAGGCGGACTGGCAACTCGGTCGCGAGATCCTGCAGGAGCAGATCGCGACGGCGCGGCGCGAGACGGCGGCGCTGCGCGAGAAGACCCAGAAGGCCGACGAGAACATCACGGAGACCGACGTCAAGAACAACGAGCTGACCGAGCGCAAGGACGAGCTCGAGTCGGCGGCGACGTCGTTCAAGGAGCCGATCGACCAGATCGAGCAGCGCGTGCTGAAGCTGCTGCCCCGGCTGCCGCAGCCGCTGCAGAATCACGTGCGGCCGATCTCGCAGCTCATCGCCCAGAAGACCGCGAAGGACATCGGCCTGGCCGCGCGGTTCGGCAACGTCGCCGCCGTTCTGCAGGAGGTCGACAAGTGGAATCGCCTGATCACGATCGGGCCCGAGCTGCAGGAGCTCGGCGACGGGCGCAAGGTCGAGGTGACCGCGCTCTACATCGGCATCGGCCAGGGCTACTTCGTGTCGCCCGACGACAAGCACGCGGGCGTCGGCGCGGCGACCGCGACGGGTTGGGTATGGAACCCGGTCGACAAGGCCGCTCCGGCCATCCGCGAGGCGATCGAGATCTACAAGAAGTCCAAGACCGCCAAGTTCGTGAGCCTGCCGGTTCGCGTGCAGTGAGGAGTATGTGATGCAGAACAACCTTGTCACGTTCACCCTGCTAGCAGTCACGGCCTTCGGGGCCGGCGGACTGCGGGCGCAGAACGAAGAGCCGGCGGTGCCGCAGGATCCCGCGGCCGCGATCATGCAGAACAGCGCGCTCGAGAACGCCAACCGCGCGCTCGAGGCCAAGTACGAGACCGCGCTGAAGACGCTGAGCCAGCTGCGCGAGCAGATCTCCCAGGAGAAGCTGCCGATGACCCAGCAGCTGCGCGATGCGCAGAACGAGCTCATCGCGGCGCGCGCGGAGTTCCAGGACCGGTCGCGCATGCTCGAGACGCGGGCGCTGTCGCTGACCAACCTCGAGGACACGATCAAGTGGCTCGAGGGCGACGCCGAGCGCGTGCGCAACACCCTGAGTGAGTACATCCGCAAGTTCGAGTCGGGCCTGCACGTCGCGGAGAAGGATCGCTACGCCGCGGCGCTCGAAACGGCGCGCCTGGCCCGCGAGAACACCTCGCTAGAGACGCGAGACGTCCTCGCGGCGCAGGTCGCGGTGATGGAAGACGCCGTCAGCCGACTCGAGGACGCCGCCGGTGGCGTCAAGTTCGCCGGCGAAGCGGTCAACGCCGAGGGCCTCGTCGTCGAGGGCGAGTTCGTGCTGATCGGCCCCGCGGCGGTGTTCCTCTCCAAGAGCGGCAACAACGTCGGCACGGTCGAGAATCGCGCGGACAGCAACGAACCGTCGTTGACGCCGCTGCCGACCCCGGAGCTCGAGGCCGCGGGCAAGAACCTCGTGGAGACGGGCGTCGGCGACCTGCCGGTCGACCCGAGCCTCGGCGAGGCCGCGCAGGTCGCGGCGCTCGACGAGACCTACCTCGAGCACCTCGAGAAGGGTGGCGCCGTCATGTATCCGATGGGCGTGCTCGCCGGCCTCGCGCTGCTGGTCGCGCTCTGGAAGTGGGTCTCGATGATGTTCGTCCGCATGCCCTCGCAGCGGCGGCTCAACGAGTTCATGGCGAGCGTGAGTGCCGGTGACCAGGACGGCGCGCGCGAGGAGGCCGGCGCCGTGCAGGGTCCGGTCGGCGACATGCTGCGCGACGCTGTCGAGCATCTCGGTGAACCGCGGGAGCTCATCGAGGAGGTGATGTACGAGCACACGCTGTCCACGCGCCTCAAGCTGCAGCGGATGCTGCCGTTCATCGCGATCACGGCCGCTTCGGCGCCGTTGCTCGGCCTGCTCGGCACCGTGACCGGCATCATGAACACGTTCGCGCTCATGACCGTGTTCGGCACCGGCAACGCCAAGGCGCTGTCGAGCGGCATCTCCGAGGCGCTCATCACGACGGAGACCGGCCTCTATGTCGCGATCCCGTCGCTGCTGCTGCATGCGTTCCTCGCGCGCAAGGCCAAGGGCATCGTGGACCGCATGGAGAAGACCGCCGTCGCGTTCATGAACCGGATGGGTCAGAACGTGCTTCTCGTCGAGGATCCGGACGGCGGCGACGGGCGTGAACGGCTCCTCCCCGCGGACGGCGGCGAGGGCGGCAGCGATGTCGACTCGCTGTCGATCGACCGCGTCCGTGAGGTCGTGGCCGAGATGCTCGCCACCAACAAGGACGCTCACCGCACCGCATAGGGGCCATGGACTTCGTCCTCGATCAACTCGACACCCTCTGGGTCGAAGCCGCGCGGATCTGGAACGACGGCGGGTGGTGCATGCCGCTGCTCGCGTCGCTCGCGTTGATCACGTTCGCGGTCGGCTTTCACGTGCAGCTGCGGCTCGCGGGCAAGCGCTACAACGACGTGCCCGAGGGGTTGTGGCGCCGGTGGATCGACCTGCCCGAACGCCGCGAGGGGCCGATCGGCGACCTGCTCGACAACGTCGCCGGTGCGCCGAGCGTCAAGGAGCAGGCGACCGCGTTCGCCGAGATCCGCGCGACGGAGCTCGCGCCGTTCATGCGGGACCTGCGCGTGATGAAGGTCTGCGTCGCGGCGGCGCCGCTGCTCGGCCTGCTCGGCACCGTGACGGGCATGCTGCAGACGTTCGGCGCGCTCGCGACCGGTGCGGGTGGCGATCAGACGATGGCGATGGTGGCCAAGGGCATCTCCGCCGCGCTCATCACGACCGAGACCGGGCTCGTCATCGCGATCCCCGGCTTGTTCCTGCGGTACCTCCTGACCCGCAAGTTCGACGAGTACCGGGCCTTCCTGGCTCACCTCGAAACCGTCTGCACGCAGCGGCTGTACGCGCGCCTGCAGAGGCAGAAGCGCGCCCATTCGGCCGCCTGAAGCAAACCTCCAGAACTCGAGACGAAAAGCAAACCATGTCCCGATTCCGCGCAGCTGCCGAAGACGAAGGCGAAGGCTCGATCGACATCTCGCCGATGATCGACTGCGTCTTCATCCTGCTGATCTTCTTCATCGTCACCACGACGTTCGTCGAGGAGACCGGCGTCGAGGTCGACAAGCCGCAGGCCGCCTCGGCCAGCAACCTCGAGAAGACGAGCATCTTCATCGCGCTCACGGCGAACGGCGACGTCTACCACGCCGAGCGGTCGATCTCGATCGCCGGCGTGCAGCCGCTCGTGAAGCGTGAGATCCAGAAGGAGCCGACGGTGCCGGTCATCATCCAGGCCGACCGCGAGGCGCCATCGGGCATGCTCGTCCGCGTGATCGACGAGGCCAAGCTCGCCGGCGCGCAGAAGATCAGCATCGCCACCGACGCGCGCGGCAGCTGAGCTAGCCATGGCCTTTTCGAAGTCGACCAAGACCAGCTGGCGGCACCGCATCGGCGTGCTCCTCGGATCGTCGGGGCTGACGCTCCTGTGCTTCCTCGTGCTGCCGATCCTGCAGGCGATCGCGAAGTCCGACGACGACTCCGTCAGGCTGACGGACGTCGATACGTACATCCCGCCGCCGGACGAGCCGCCGCCGCCGGAGCCGGAGCCCGAGCCGGAACCCGACGAGAAACCGCCGGAGCTGCAGGAGCAGATGGCGCCGCTCGACCTCTCGCAGCTCGAGCTCGCGCTCAACCCGTCGCTCGGCGGTGGCTATCTCGCCGGCGACTTCGGGGTCAATCTCGACAACCTCGCGGGCGGTGGCGGTGCCAGCGCCGAGGACATGTTCGGCGGTCTCGAGGTCGACCAGAAGCCGAAGGTGATCTACCGGCACGCCCCCAACCTCTCGCCCGAGCTGCGCCGCAAGGACGCGACCGTCGTCGTCGTCTTCTACGTCACGGTCGACGGCAAGGTGAAGGACCCCGAGGTCTATCGATCCAGTGATCCCGCGTTCGAGCGCCCCGCGCTCGAGGCGATCATGAAGTGGCGGTTCGAACCCGCCAAGCGCAGAAACGTTCCCGTTCCCGACCGGATGCGCCTGCCGATGCGCTTCAAGAGGTCCCGATGAGCATGCGATTCCACTGTCTCTCTATCCTGCTTGGCCTGTCGCTGACGGCGACCGCGGCCGCCGCGCCCCAGGGGCCGCCTGCGAACGTCCAGGAGGCCCGCGCCCAGAATGCGCGGGCGAGCAAGTCCGACCGCCAGGGCTGGCTCGATATCTGGAACGACATCGACTACCGGCGCGCATTCGCGGAGAGCTACCTGCCGGAGACCGAGGTCGAACCGCGGCTCGAGGAGTTCGAGCGTGATTCGATGCAGGAGGTGTTGGGCGCGATCTCGAAGGACCGCCTCAAGTGGGCGGTCGAGCAGCTCCGCACGTTGATCGGACCGACCTCGTCGGCGGTCTTCGAGTTCACGCTCGGCAACGTGCACATGCAGCAGCAGCAGTGGCAGGAGGCGATCGCGGCCTACGACAAGGCGATCGGCAAGCATGCGAAGTTCCGCCGCGCGTGGAAGAACAAGGGCATCTGCCACGTCCGCCTCAACGACTTCCGCGGCGCGACCCGTGCGTTCGCCAAGGTCATCCAGACCGGCGGCAGCGACGCGCTGACCTACGGTCTGCTCGGCTACAGCTACGCGATGATCGACAACCACGTCGCAGCCGAATCGGCATACCGGATGGCGGCGTTGTTCGATCCCGACCTGATCGACTGGCAGATGGGGCTCGCCAAGTCGCTGTTCCAGCAGAAGCGCTTCGCCGCCGTCGCGTCGCTGCTCGACGGCATGCTCGAGGACAACTCGCACGACGGCAAGCTGTGGCAGCTGCAGGCCAACGCCTACCTCGGCATGGGCTCGGTCGGCAAGGCCGCCGAGAACCTCGAGATCGTCGACCACCTCGGTCAGTCCACCGCGGATTCGCTCAACACGCTCGGCGACATCTACGTCAACCAGGAGATGTTCGAGTTGGCCGCCGGCGCCTACGAGCGCGCGCTCGGCAAGGACGCGGGTGCCGACGTGCAGAAGGCGCTGCGCAACGCCAAGGTGCTCATCGCGCGCAACGCCGGCGACCAGGGCAAGCGACTGCTCGAGATCATCCAGACCCGCTTCGCGGACGAGCTGCAGGGCGAGGCCAAGAAGGACATGCTCAAGCTCAAGGCCCGCATCGCGATGGCCGAGCAGTCGAGCGACGAGCAGGCCGCGATCCTCGAGGAGATCGTCGCGCTCGATCCGCTCGATGGCGAAGCGCTGATCCTGCTGGGGCAGCACTACGCTAGCAAGAACGAGATCGACCGCGCGATCCTCTACTACGAGAACGCGGCGGCCATCCCGAAGTTCGAGGCCGACGCCAAGGTGCGGCACGCGCAGGTGCTCGTGCGCGAGGGCCAGTACGGCAAGGCCCTGCCGCTGCTCAAGCGCGCGCAGGCCCTCGACCCCCGCGACGACGTCCAGGACTGGCTCGAGAAGGTGGAGCGCCTGGCCGCCCAAGGCGGCTGATCCGAACCGGCCGTACGGAACCCGGCCGTACGGAACCTGGTTCATGCTGCCGGCCCCGGGGGGGCGCCTCGCGGGTGGCCGTACGGTGGCCGGCAGCATGAACCAGGTTCCGTACGGGCTGGTTCCGTACGGGCTTGTTCAAGCTTCATCCGTCGCATCACCGATGCGATGGGAATGGAGCACATCTCCCGGGTGACTCGTTTCGCTGCTGCCCTTGCCATCGGCTTCCTCGGGCTCTCGGCCTGCAGCACGTCGACGCAGCGAGCGTGGCTGGCGAACGCGCGTGGTGATCACATCGCCGCGCTCGAGGTCCTGCGGCCCAACGCGATCGCGGGCGACGCGGATTCCCAGTTCCTGCTCGGCCTGGCCTACGAAGAAGGCCAGGGTGTCGCGCCCGACCTCGCCCTCGCGCACGACTACTACCGTCAGGCCGCCGAGCAGGGGCACGCTGCGGCGCAGAACAACCTCGGTCTACTCTGCTATGAGGGCAAGGGCTGCGAGCAGTCGCACAGTGAAGCTGCCCGGTGGTTCGAGAAGTCGGCCGAACAGGGGTTCGCGCGGGCGCAGTGCAACCGCGGTGTCGTGTTCCTGTTCGGCCATGGCGTCGATCAGAACCTCGAGCTCGCGCGGGTCTGGCTCGCGCGCGCGGCGGATCAGGGTGACGTCAAGGCCCATCGCGTGCTCGGCTCGATCTACGAGGAGGGGCTCGGCGTCGAGATCGACTGCGAACGAGCGCTCGCCTACTACGAAGAGGCGGCCGACGCGGGTGACGCGGGCGCGCAGCATCGGCTCGGCCTGCTGCACTTCCACGGGCAGGGCACGGAGCAGAGCGACGCGATCGCCGCGAGCTGGTTCATGGCGGCTTCGAAGCAGGGGCTCGCCGAGGCGCAGCATCACCTCGGTTGGATGTACCTGACGGGCCGAGGGGTCGTGTCGGACAACAACGAGGCGCTCTACTGGCTCGAGCAGGCGGCCGAGCAGGACCTCGCCATCGCGCAGTACACCCTGGCGCTCGCGCACCTCCGCGGCCGCGCCGGGCGCGTCCCGCAGACGGACGTTGCGCGCGCGCTGCTGGCCCGGGCCGCCGACCAGGGGCTGCCGGCGGCCGAACGCGCGCTGTCGGCGATGGAGCGGGGCGCGGCGTCGCCGGCCGGGCCGGTGCGCTGAGTGAGCTCGCAGCTCGCGTAGCTCCGGCGAGCCACTATCGTGGCCCCCGTGAATGCCACCGCGTCCGTGCTGCCCGTCGCGATCGCGCAGATCGCACCCGTCTGGCTCGATCGTGACCGCACGTTCGTCAAGGTCACTGAGTGGGTCGAACGGGCCGCGGCCGGCGGTGCGCGGCTCTGCGTGTTCGGCGAGGCGCTCGTGCCCGGCTACCCGTTCTGGGTCGAGCACACGAATGGAGCGCGCTTCGAGGACGCGTGGCAGAAGGAACTCTACGCCCACTACCTCGACCAGGGGGTCGATCCGGAGGCCGGTCACCTCGACGGGCTGCGCGAGCTGGCCCGCGCGCATGCGCTGACGATCGTGCTCGGGTGCATGGAGCGGGCGCTTGACCGCGGCGGCCATTCGCTCTACTGCGCGCTCGTCGTGATCGACGCGGGTGGGCGGGTGCTGCCGTTGCACAGAAAGCTCGTGCCGACCCACGAAGAGCGGCTCGTCTGGTCGCCGGGTGACGGCCACGGGTTGCGTTGTCACGACGTCGGGCCGTTCCGTCTCGGTGGGTTGTCGTGCTGGGAGAACTGGATGACGCTGCCGCGCGCGGCGCTGCACGCCGACGGCGAGGATCTGCACGTGGCGCTGTGGCCCGGCAACGAGCGCAACACCCGGCCGATCACGCCGTTCCTCGCGCGCGAAGGTCGCGGCTATTCGCTGGCTGCCTGCGGGCTGATGCGGCGGGAGGACGTCCCGGACCACATCCCGTACGCGGCCGAACTGCGGGCGGCGCTACCTGCGGTCTCGGCCGACGGCGGCTCGTGCATCGCGGGGCCGGACGGAGAGTTCGTCGTGGAGCCGGTCACTGGAGAAGAACGCCTGATCACCGCCGTGCTCGATCCCGCCGCGGTGCGCCGGGAGCGGCAGAACTTCGACCCCGCGGGCCACTACGCCCGGCCCGACGTGCTGCGCCTCGAACTCGACCGGACGCGCCAGCAGACGTTGCGGACCCGCGAGTAGGCGGTCGCGCTTGCACGGCCCTTCGGGTCCCGTAGTTTGGGCCGGATGCCCCGGTTCTCCCCTCGTCGCGTTGCCGCGGTGATGTTCGCCGTCGTTACGGCTACCGGGCTGCTCGTCGTCGGTGCCGGGTGCGTGATGTCGAATCGTGCGGCGATCGTCGAAGGCGAGCACTACACGCGCTACTCGCTCTACAGTCAGGACGGCGTGCACGACACCCGCAATCTCCGGCCGGCGCTGCCCGCCCTGTTCTTCGAGGGCTGCCGCTTCGTGCCGATCAACACGAAGGTCGAACTGCTGCAGAGCGGCGGGGACACGATCGAGCTGCGAACCGAGGACGGCAGCACGCTGATCGTGCAGAACGACCCGCGCGCGACCGGCGGTTCGCTGTGGGACGCCTACCGCCAGGTCCTCGCGCCGAAGCCGATCGATCTCAGCGAGTTCGGCGGCGCGGAACAGCGCGCGATCGAGACCGGGCAGGTTCTGCCGGGCATGACGAAGAAGGCCGTGCTCGCGGCGTTCGGACCACCGCCGCAGAGCGGCACGATCTCGCTCTCCAGCACCGTCTGGAAGTACTGGCGCGACGATAGGTCGCCGGTGCGCGTCCACTTCGACGCGGCTGGTCGCGTCCTGGAGGTGCAATGACGGTGGCTACGAACGATCGGGCCCGCGCGACGCGGGCGCTCGTCACGGGCGCGAGCAAGGGCATCGGTGCGGCGATCGCCCGCCGCCTCGGCGCGATGGGGCATCCCGTAATCGTCAACTTCAACCGTGACGAAGCCGGCGCGCAGGCCATCGTGGAGTCGATCACAGCTGGCGGCGGCGAGGCGGTGGCGCGCCAGTTCGACGTCGGTGACGGCGCGGCCACGGGCGCCGCGATCGAGGAGCTGCTCACCGACGAACGCCCGATCGGCGTGCTCGTGAACAACGCCGGCGTCGTGCGGGACAACGCGTTCCCGGCGCTCGCGCTCGACGACTGGCACGCGGTGCTGCGGACGTCGCTCGACGGCTTCTACCACGTCACCCATCCGCTCGTGATGCAGATGGTGCAGCGGAAGTGGGGTCGCATCATCAACATGTCGTCGATCTCGGCGACGCGCGGCAACCGCGGCCAGGTCAACTATGCCGCCGCCAAGGCCGGGATCGTGGGCGCGACGCGCGCGCTCGCGATGGAACTCGCCAAGCGCAAGATCACCGTCAACGCCGTCGCACCCGGGCTGATCGACACCGCTATGATCGAGGGCGTGCCCGACTTCGTGACGAAGCAGATTCCGATGCAGCGCGTCGGGCGGCCGGAGGAGGTCGCCGCGCTCGTCGGATTCCTGGCGTCCGACGACGCGGCCTACATCACGGGGCAATCCATCGGGATCGATGGAGGATTCGGCTGATGGCGGCGACCGATACCGGCGAACGCGACGTCATGGTCCGCGATGTCCTCGTCCGCGATGTCCTCGTATTGGGGGGCGGGCCTGCGGGCACGGCCGTGGCCGGGCTGCTCGCGCGGCAGGGGCACGACGTGCTCGTGCTCGAGCGCGAGGAGTTTCCGCGCTTCCGGATCGGTGAGTCGCTGCTGCCCGCGTGCCTGCCGGTGCTCGAGGAGCTCGGGATCGAGTCCGCCCCCGACACGTTCGTCTACAAGCGCGGCGCACGCTTCGTCTGCGAGGCGACGAAACGCGAGCAGGCGTTCGGCTTCGACGAGGCGCTGCCGGGCTGTCCGCCGCACGCGTGGCACGTCACGCGCGCGACGTTCGACACCCAGCTCCGGGATCGCGCGCGTGAGCTCGGCGCCGAGGTGCGGCATGGTGAGACGGTGATCGACGCGGGGGTCGACGCGGAGCCCTCTGGCCAACACGGATCTGGTCAACACGGATCTGGTCCGCACGCGGCCTGGGCCGAGACCCGCGACGCGACCGGCGCGACGCGGCGGTTCCGGGCGCGGTATCTGATCGATGCCTCGGGGCAGTCGCGGCTCCTGGCCCGGCGGGCGGACGCCGTCGAGCACTACAGTCAGTTC
This sequence comes from Planctomycetota bacterium, assembly GCA_965228735.1. Lineage (GTDB taxonomy): Bacteria > Planctomycetota > UBA1135 > UBA1135 > UBA2386 > JAGQRA01. The sequence continues at coordinate 4,002,903 of OZ245838.1, read as the reverse complement.
GGCCACTCCGCGGCGTTCACGCACTTCGCCAACGCCGATACCGCGGAGCTCGGGCCGGATTTCGACATCCGGATCATGCTGCGCGCCGAAGGGTGGGGATGGATCATCCCGTTGCCGGATCGGCGGGTGAGCATCGGCATGGTGAGCCAGGGCAAGATGACGCGCGAAGAGCTCGATGCGGGCCTGCTCAGCGGTCCCCTCGCGCAGCGGCTCACGCGGTCGGCGACCCGCGAGGAGACGCGGGTGGTCGGCAACTTCAGCTATCGTAACACCAAGGCCCATGGCGCGCGGTTCGCGGCCGCGGGCGACGCGGCGTGCTTCCTCGACCCGGTGTTCTCGTCCGGTGTCACGCTCGCTCTGCGGGCGGCCGCGAGCATCGCGAACGTCGTCGGACCGGCACTCGCCAATGGTACGGAAGCGGACCCGGCACTGCTCGACGAACACCACGCGAGCATGGACCGGGCGTATCGCACGTTCGCCGGGCTCATCGAGCGCTTCTACAACTCACACTTCGCCGAGACGATGTTCCTCGGCGACAACACGGACATGGAGCTGCGCAGCGGCGTCATGAGCGTCCTCGCCGGCGATGTCTGGCGCACGGGCAACCCGTTCCAGGAGATGCTGCTGCGGGCGCGCCGTCGGGCCGGCTCGGTGCGAGCCTGACGCGGCGAGATCGCGAGATCACTGCATGCCGACTGCTTCGACGTTTCGACCGCTGCCCGTGACCGGCTACAGCGTCCTCAGCGCACTCGGCCACGGCCGCGCGGCGCACCTCGACGCCCTCGCGGCCGGGCGGACGGGACTCGGCGACTCGCCGATCCCGCTCGACTTCAAGACGGCCGTCGGCGCGGTCGGGACGGAACTGCCGGAACTCCCCGAACGGTTGCTGCCGTGGTCGACCAGGTTGTCGCGGATGGCCGCGCAGCTCGTGCAGGATCTCGGCGAGCCGCTCGGGCGCGCGCGCGAACGCTGGCGGCCCGAACGCATCGCCGTGATCCTCGGCACGAGCACGGCCGGGGCCGAGACGACGGAGGTCGCCTACCGCGAGCTCGTGGAACACGGGCACTTCCCGGGGCGCTACGACTTCCATCGGCAGCATACGTTCGGTGCGGCGCTGCACGTCGTCCGCGAGCTTTCGGGTGCGCGCGGCCCGTCGTGGATGATCTCGACGGCGTGCACGTCGAGCGGCAAGTCGTTCGCGACCGCGCGTCGGCTCATCGCGGCCGGGCTGGTCGATGCGGCCATCGTCGGCGGCATGGACACACTCTGCAGCATGACGCTGCAGGGCTTCCAGTCGCTACAGGCGCTCGATCAGGTGCCGTGCCGCCCGTTCTCGGCGGAGCGCAACGGCATCAGCATCGGCGAGGGCGGCGCGTTCGCGCTCGTCGAACGCGAGGGTGATGCGCGGGTGGTCGTCGAGGGCGTCGGTGAGACCTCCGACTCCTATCACATCAGCGCGCCGCATCCCGAGGGCGCGGGCGCGCGCGCCGCGATGACCGCGGCGCTCGCCGAGGCCGGGTGCGCGGCGTCCGACATCGATCACGTGAACGCGCACGGGACCGGCACGCACCTCAACGACACTGCCGAATCCAAGGCGATCGCGGCCACCCTCGGCCGCGACGTGCCGGTCGTATCGACCAAGGCGTACACCGGCCACACGCTCGGCGCGGCCGCGGCCATCGAGTTCGTCATGGCCGCTCTGGCGATCGAGGAGGGTTGGATCCCGCCGGCGCTCGCGGTGGACCCCGTGGACCCCGCGGTCGAGCTCACGATTCCGAACTCCAAGACCAGCGGCACGATCCGGCGGGTGTTGAGCAACTCGTTCGCGTTCGGCGGCAACAACGTCAGTCTGATCGTGGGGGCGCCATGACCGAGGCTGCCGTCCACGTCCACGTCACCGGCATCGGCCTCTGGACGATGCACTACGCGTCGGCGAGCGCGTTTCGTAACGACGATCGCGCACCGGGCGAGCTCAAGCCGATCGGGCTCGCGTTCGACAAGCGCGGGCGGCGGCGGGTCAGCTCGCTCGGTCGCGCGATCGGCGACGCGGTCGAAGAGGCCGTTACCGCGGCGGGGGTCGATCCCGTCACGACGCCCGTGATCGTCGGCTCGGCGGTCGGCGAGGCGTCGACGATGATCGGGTTGCTCGACTCGATGTGGCGCACGCGCGAGCCGATGTCGCCCGCGGCGTTCACGGTCAGCGTGCACAACGCCGCGAGCGGGATGATCTCCATCGCCAAGAAGAACGTCGGGTTCACGACTTCGCTCGCGGCGGACCGCGACACGCCGTTCGCGGCGCTGCTCGAGGGTGCCGCCCTCGTCGCGACGACCGGCGGTCCGGTCGTCGTGGTCTGTGCCGACGAGGCGTCGCCCCGCAGCCTGATGAGCAAGGATGATCCCAACTGGGACATGCTCGCGGCGGCGCTCGTGCTCGCTCCGGCAGGCGAAGGTGGTCTTGCGAGGTTGCAGCTGGTGAGTGACGGCGAGGCTGCGCCCGCCAGCCTCGAGCCCGCGGGCGAGGATGCGTTGGCCGGCAACCCCACTGTCGGGATGTTCGATCTCGTCGCCGCGATCGCTCGCGAGGAACGGGGCGTGGTCGCGCTCGATCGCGGGCACGGGCGCGGCTACTGCGCCGAGATCCGCGACCCCGAAGGTGGTCAGCAGTGAGCGCCTTCCCGTCGGTCTCGGAGCTCGTGCCGCACCAGCGCCCGATGCTCGGCCTCGACGAACTCGTCGAGTACGAGAAGGGGCGCGCGCGGGCACGGCTCGTGATCCACCCGGACGGACTCACGGTCCGTGACGGCGCGGTCGATGCGGTGATGACGCTCGAGTACATGGCGCAGACCGTCGCCGCGTGCCTCGGCATGGAGGCCTACGCCGAAGGCGAGGAAGTGCGCGTCGGCATGGTCATCGCGTGCCGGCAGATGGCGGTGCACCGCCCGAGTCTGCCCGTCGGGTCGCGGTACGTCGTCGAGGCACGTTGCGTGCGCGGCACGGAGAGCCTCAGTCACTTCGAAGCCTCCGTCGTCGACGAGGCCGGTGCGACCGTCGCGACGTCGACGCTGACGCTCGTGCACGGCACGCAGCCTCCCGGTTGATCTGGGCCCCCGGTTGAGAAGGCGGCGGGCGGCTCGGCGACGGCGTTCAGGCCCGCGTGCCGAGCAGCATCCAGCTGGCCGCGGTCAGCTGCTCGACGTCGGTAAGGCGCAACCCCGCGCGCGTGAACAAGCGCCGGATCTCCGGCTTGCGGCGTTCGCGACCGGCGGTCAGGACCCGCATCTCGAGGTCGAGCAGACGCGCGAGATCGGGCCGACTGTCCGGCGCGAGAACGGCGTCGATCACGAGAACGCGACCACCCTCGGCCATCGCAGCTCGGCAACGCTGCAGCAGTGCGACGGCGCGGTCATCGTCCCAGTTGTGCAGCACGTGCTTCACGATGTAGAGCTCAGCGCCGCCGGGCATCGTCTCGAAGAAGTCGCCGGCGACGAAGTCGAGTCGGTCGCGCAGCTCGGCCGGTGCCGCCGCCGGTGCCGCCGCGATCACGTGCGGCAGGTCGAACAGCACGCCGCGCGCGCTCGGCCAGGCCGGCAGCAGTTCGTGCAGCAGCGTGCCGCGCCCGCCGCCGACGTCGACGATGGTGCCCGTCACACCATCGGGGAAGCGCTCGACGAGCAGGCGGGCCTCGTGGCGGGTGAACGCGTCGATCGCGCGGTCGTAGCGCGCCGCCGCGGCCGGGTCCTGCGCCATGTGCTCGTAGAGCGGCGCGCCGTTGCTGAGTTCGAACGGCGTTCGGCCACTGTTCTGCGGATCGGTCAGCGTGTCGCGCAGCCGCGACCATGGATCCCATTGCTCGGGGCTGCCGAGGAACGCGGCGAACGGGCCGAGCGCGTCGGCGCAGAGCAGTTCGCCGTGCGATGTGAGCGCGAACGCGCCGGGCTCCGGTTGCTGCAGGTAGCCGAGGCCGGCCAGCAGTTGCAGCAGGCTCGCCAGCGCGTCCGGGTCCGCCGAGCCGATCGCATCGGCCAGCTCGTTCGCGGTCTGCGGTTGCCGTTCTCGGAGTCGATCGGCGATCCCCAGCGCGGCCGCGGTCGAGAGCGCCTGTGCGCGGTGCTTGCCGCCGAGCAGATGGAGCAGGTGGTCGGCGGGGTTCTGGGACGGCGGTTGTCCGGAGTCGGCCAGGGCTCCGCCTCAGGTCACCGCGCTCGTGGCGCTCTCGCCCTGCGACAGCAGCGCGAGGGCCTCGGGGTAGCGGCCATGCGGCTCGATGCGGCCGAGCGACCGTTCCGCGTCGCGCGCGATGATGCCCATCCGCAGCCGTCGGGCCTGGCCGCTCAGGAGCTCCGTCTCGATGCGCTCGGCCGGGATCTCGAAGTTCCAGTCGTGGAAACCGGTTCGCTTCAGGATCTCGGCGCCGGTCTCGGGGCCGACCTTACGCAGCGTGCGCAGCACGATCTCGGCCGCCGCGTCCTCGATCTGCTGCCGCCGCATGCGCATGTACTCGAGCGTCTCCGGCAGCGACATCTTGTTGCCGACCTTCATGTGCGCGTCGATGTGCACGGATGGGAAATGGGGCGCACCGAAGAACTTCGGGGTCTGCTCTTCCGGCGCCGCGAGCGCCCACTCGCGCAGCCAGTTCTGGATGTAGTTGCCGAGCTCGGCGAGGCGTGAGCCGATCTCGCCGTAGGGCTGGTACTCCTCGGGCGACAGCTTGTAGATCTCCTGCTGCGACAGGTGGCAGGTGAACGACCAGTAGGACAGGTTGTCCCAGTAGATCTTGGCGACCATCGCGGACGGATGGCCATAGACCGGTGCCGACTGGCGAAACAGGTCGATGGCCCCGCTCACGAGCGCGCGGTAGAGGTAGTTGAGGTGCGTGCACTGCGCGAGCCACTCCTCGCCCGCGAAGTCGCGGCGGATGAGCTCGGCGGTGAAGTTGTTGGCGAACGCGATGTAGTCGGTGCCCGGGCTGTAGAGCGGATCGACGAACGCGCCGGCTTCGCCGACGAGCGCCCAGCGATCCGGCGACCACGCGCGCGCGACCTGGTGGCTGTACTTGCCGAGGCACAAGAAGTCCTTCACCTCGTGACCCTCGAGCGCCTTCGCGAGGTGCGGTTCGTGCTCGCGCAGGAACGCCATCGTGTTGTCGATCCCGGCGACGACCTTGGGATCGTGCAGTTCTTCGTGCAGCACGAGACCGACGCTCGTCATGCCGGTCGACAGCGGGATCAACCAGGCCCAGTAGCCCGGGCCCATGAAGTGGTTGGTCGAACGCCAGCGCTCGTCCGCGACCGGCCGCGCGTGCCACTCGGTCTCGCTCGCGGGCACGAGGTCGTTCGGCCCGACGCGGCCCTCGATGCGGAACCAGCTCGCGTTGGCCGTGTGCGGTGAGCCCCGCGTGCTCTTCATCCGCTTGCGCAGCAGCGCCTGGCGACCGGTGGCGTCGACGACCCAGCGCGCCGTGAGCTGGCCGCTCGAGGCCCCGTCCGCCATCGCCCCATCCGCAATCAACTCGTACGCGATGTCGTGCAGCTCGTCACCCTGGCGCAGCTCGATGGTCGTGACCTTGCGGCCCTCGAGCATCGTGACGCCATCGGCCTCGTTGAAGTCGCGCAGGTCGTTCTCGAGCCGGCCGCGGTCCATCTGGTACGACTTCACGACGGGCTCCGCGCACGGTCCGATCTCGGTGCGTTCGTGCAGCGGCCGATCGCCGCCGCCCGGGAAGAACCGAAGGCCGAGCTTCACGAGCTGCCGGTCGAGCATGTACTGCTCGAGTCCGAGCTCTTCGATGTACTGACAGCCGAGCTCGACCGACGATTCGCCCACCTTGTGACAGCCGTCCGGCAGCGGCCGGGTGGTGCGTTCGATGAGCGCGACCGAGCGGTCGGGCTGCTGCTGGCGCAACTGCCGGGCGAGCAGGAGGCCGGACAATCCGCCGCCGCAGATGACGACGTCGAACGTCGCCTGGTCGCGGCCCGCCATGGCGGTGACGGGCCGTTCCTGGGAAGCCGGGGAGGTATCGCGCTCTTTGGGCATGTTGGTAAGGTGGAGCAGGCGATCGGGCCCGTACGGCCCGATTCGCCCCGTGAGTCTAGCCCCATGTCGGAGGTCTGCAATCAGGACCGGTGGCGACCCGTCAAGCGCGCGATCCGTTGGTGCAACGTGCTGTTGACGGTGTCGATCTACACCGTGATGACGCCGCTCGGCTATCTGCTGTTCGCAGTGCTGTGTTTCCTGTGGCGCGGCGATCGGCAGCGGTGCGCGCGGCGGCTGCAGGGCGTGCAGGCGTTCGCCTACCGGCTGATGCATCGCTGGCTCACCTGGCTGCGCATCACCCGTTTCGACCCGGATGCGCCGCTTTCCGGCCTGCCGTCGGGCCCGTGCGTCGTGATCGCGAATCACCCGACGCTCATGGACATCACGTCGATCACGGCGGTGATCGGCGCGGGCACCACGGTGGTCAAGCCGGCGGTCTTCGGCCGTCCCATGCTGCGTCAGCTGCTCGAGGGGGCCGGTCATGTCGAGGGGCCGGGCGCCGATCCCGTGTCTGCGGGTCGCGTCATCGACGACGTCGTCGAACGCCTCGGCTGGGGGATGCCCCTGATCATCTTCCCCGAGGGCACGCGGTCGCCGCCCGGTGGTCTGCACCGCTTCGGCCGCCTCGCGTTCGAGGTCGCGTGCCGCGCGCGCGTCCCGCTCGTCTCGCTGACGGTCACCTGCGAGCCGGTCTACCTGAGCAAGGAAGTGCCGCTGTTCCGTCCAGCGCATCCGACCCCGGTGCTGCGGCTCGCCGTCCTCGCGGTCGACGATCCGGCCGTCGTGGACCACGACAGTCGCCGGCTGCGCGCTCGGGCGGAAGAACGCTACCGGGCGTGGCTGCGCGAGCTTGTGCCGCCGGTTCTGCCTGCCTACGATTCCGGGCAGGAATCCGAATGTCAGATCAGCTCGAAGACCGGTTGAAGAAGCTCATCGTCGAGACGCTCGCGCTCGAGGACGTCGATCCCGCGAGCATCGAGACGGCGGCGCCCTTGTTCGGCGAGGGGCTCGGCCTCGACTCGATCGACGCGCTCGAGCTCGCGCTCGCGATCCACAAGGAGTTCGGCGTGCGCACCAAGGAGAACGACGAGAAGAACCGCGAGTACTACTACTCGGTGGAATCGCTCGCGAAGTTCATCCGCGAGAAGCAGGCCGAAGCCGAAGCGGCGTCGGCCGATACGGCCTGATCGCGCTCGCGGCCCGCGCCCATGCTCCGCGCGCTCCGAGTGCTCGCCGGTGTCGCGCTCGTCGCCTATCCGGTCCTCGTCTGGCTGGCGTTGTCGGGAGCCACGGGTGTCGTCCTGTCGGCGCGCTGGCTGGCGCTGATCCTGCTCGCCGTGATCGCGCCCATCGCGGTCGTGCGGTTGCGCCGGAGTCGACGAGCCGGCCTGCGCGGCCTGGCGGCGATCCCCCTCGTCACGTTCGTCGTTCTGGCGGCGGCGGCGAGCCTCGACGCCGCCGGGATGATCTTCGCCGTCCCCGTCGTCATCAACGCGGCGCTGCTCGTCGTGTTCGGCGCGACGCTGCGCGCCGGGGCGATGCCGATGATCGAGCGGTTCGCGCGGCTGCAGGAGCCCGAACTCAACGCCGACCAGGTCGCGTGGTGCCGCGCGTGGACGCGCATCTGGTGCGCGTTCTTCGTGGTCAATGGCGCGACCGCGGCCGCGCTCGCCATCTTCGCGCCGATCACGTGGTGGACCTTCTATACGGGACTGCTGTCCTACGCGTTGCTCGGCGCGCTGCTGCTCACCGAGTGGGTGATGCGGCGCCGGCGCTTCTCGGCTCCCGGTGAGGATGTCGCCTGATGCTCGACGTCCTGCGCAACGAGGTCACGACCGGCGCGGTGGCGCGCGGACGCGAACGCGTCCTGATGGCCGAAGAACTCTGGCAGAACGCGGCGCTCGTCGCCTCCCGGCTGCCGGCACCGTCGCCCGGATCGATGGTGACGTTCGCGTTCGGCCACGACCGCGCGGCGTTCGCGGCCGCGCTGCTCGGCTCGTGGCTCGCCGGTCACGGCGTCGCGTTGCCCGAGAGCGATCGGCGCGCCAGCGTGCTGCCCGTGATGTCGCGCCCGGAGCACGCCGAGTTCCTGCACGATTGCGGTGTGCGGCGGGGGATCGACGTGTCCGAGCTGCTCGCCGCCGAACGCACCGCGGCGATCACCGTGCCGCCGCTGCTGCCCCCGGACCCGGACCGCATCGTGCTCGAGACGCACACGCCGGGGGGCGACGGTCGCATCGGCATCGAGCGCTTCACCGCGAGCGAACTGACCGCCGTGATCGAGCGCGCCATCGACGATCTCGAGCTCGCTCGCGGCGAGGTCGCGGTGCACGGCTTCGCGCCGATGTTCCTGCCCGCGGTGCTCGTCGGACTGCTCGCGCCGCTGCGGCTGCGCGGCGGGTTCGGCCTCGATCACCCGAAGTCGGTGGCGGAACTCGCGGATGCGGCGGCAGCCGCGGAGGCCGCGATCCTGTTGTGTTCGGCACCGCAGCTCCGTGGGCTCGCCGAGCTGCCGGCCGGCCGACTCGGCGGGCTGTCGGCCGTGCTCACCGACGGGCCGCCGCCGGATCGACCGGCCGAGCTCGTGCGCGACCGCCACGACGTGCGCGTCGGCGCGGCCCTCGGCGACGAAGTCGACGCGCTCGCGACCTGCACCGAGCGGTTGTTCGCGATCGACGGCGTCGTCGACGCCGGGGTCGGCATCGCGCCGCCGGACGCGCCGGCCGAGGCCTTCGTCGCCATCGTCGGACCGGACTCCGTGTTGCTCTCCGCACGCGCTGCCGCGGCGGCCGTGTTCGAAGAACACGTCGAGCTCGTGCTGCGAACGGTCGAGGCCGTGCCTCGCGACCCCAACGGCCGCGTCGATTTCGGTGACCTCTGCGCGCGGCTCGGCCGCGGCCGCGACGGTGCGCGCGTGACCCGCGAGCTGTCGTGGCGCTCGGAGCTCGAGGACGGCGGCGACGAGCAGCGGTATCGCACGCAGTTGCCGCGGCGGTACGCGTTCTTCGAAGGCCACTTCACGACCTACGCCGTGCTGGCGGGCGGGGTGCAGCTGCAAGAACTCGTGCTGCCCTGCATCCGCGCCGCCCGGCCCGCGATCGGTCCGCTCGAACGCCTCGATGGCGTCAAGTTCCTGGCCCGCATCGCGCCCGGCGACGAGCTCGTGGTGCGGCTCAGCGGGCTCGCCGAGGGCCGGCGCGTGCAGTTCGAGATCTGGTGTGGCGACACCCGCTGTACGTCGGGCAAGCTGCACTTCGCCGCTGCCGCGGAGGGTGGAGAGTCCAAGGAATGAGCGTCGCTGACTGGCGGCTCTGCGCCGTCGTGCCGACGTACGACAATCCGATGACCGTGCGTGGTGTCGTCGAAGCGCTGCGGTCGCACGGCGTGCCCGTGATCGTCGTCGACGACGGCAGCGGGCCGGCCGGCGAGGCGGCGTGTCGGGAGATCGGGGCGGCGGGGCTCGCGGAGGTTCGCCGGCTGCCGCGCAATCAGGGCAAGGGCGGCGCCGTGCAGGCCGGGTTCGACGCGGCGCGCGAGCTCGGATTCACCCATGCCCTGCAGGTCGACGCCGACGGTCAGCACGATCTGACGCGGGTGCCGGCGTTCGCCGAACGGTCGCGCGAACGACCCGAAGCGTTCCTCATCGGGTATCCCGAGTATGACGAGTCGGCGCCGCAGCTGCGCCGAACGGGCCGGAAGGTCACCGACTTCTGGGTCAACCTCGAGGTCGGCCGCGGCCGGATTCGTGACGCGATGATCGGCTTCCGGGTGTATCCGCTCGCTGCGTGCGCGAGGCTGCCGCGGGTGGGGCGCGGCATGGAGTTCGACATCGAGATCGCCGTTCGGCTCGTGCGGGCGGGGACCGCGACGATCAACCTGCCGGTGAAGGTGCGGTACCTGTCGGCCGAAGAGGGCGGGGTCTCGCACTTCCGGATGTTCCGCGACAACGTGCGCTTCGGCTGGCTGCACTGTCGGCTCTGCACCGCGGGCAGCCTGCGCTGGTTCTTCTCGGTGATCACCGGCAGGCGGTGGCGCCGATGACCGCGGACACGTGGCTGACGCAGCGCGAGCGCGGCGCGATCTGGCTGACGCGGCTCACGTTCCGGATCGCGACGCTCGTCGGTCGCCGGCCGATGAAGTTGCTCGTCGCCATCGTCGCGCTGTGGTACCGGCTGTTCGACCGCAAGGCCGTGCGCGCGTCGCGCGACTGGCTGACCCGCGTGCAGGGCAAACCGCCGGGATTCTGGGGCGTCTATCGCCACATCCGCACGTTCACGCAGGCGACGCTCGATCGCGTGTTCCTGCTCTCGGGCAAGACGCGCGGGCTGACGTTCACGCGAGACGGCAACCATCACCTGTTCGCGCAGGCGGCGTCGGGACGCGGTGCCGTGCTGCTCGGCGCGCACGTCGGCAGTTTCGAGGCCATGCGCGCGAGCGGCGACGACGAAGAGCTGCGGATCAACGTCCTCGGCTACTTCGAGAACGCGCGGATGATCAACGCGCTGCTCGAGAAGCTCAATCCCGGCCGGGCCGAGAACGTGATTCACCTCGGGAACGACCCCGTCGGCGTGATGGCGAGCGTCAAGGAACGCGTGGATGCGGGCGAGTTCGTCGCGTTGCTCGGCGATCGCACGGGCCTCAACGAGCGCACGATCCGGGTGCCGTTCTTCGGCGAGGACGCGGAGTTCCCGACCGGGCCCTTTCTGCTCGCGTCGCTGCTGCGCTGCCCGGTCTACCTGACGTTCGGCCTCTACCAGCCGCCGGGGCACTACGCGCTGTCGTGCACGCCGTTCGCCGAGACGCTGCAGCTGCCGCGCAAGGATCGCGATGCGGCGCTGCGCGACGTCGTGACGCGCTACGCCGCGCAGCTCGAAGAGATCTGTCGACGGGAACCCTACAACTGGTTCAACTTCTACGACTACTGGAACAAACCGTGAGCCGACCGCAACGCCCCGACCACGCCGTCACCGTCAGCACGAAGGTGGCGTTCCATCAATGCGATCCGCTCGGCGTCGCGTGGCACGGCCGCTACCTCGAGTGGTTCGAGCTCGCGCGCACCGAGCTGTTCGCGAGCGTGGGGCTCGAGGTGCACGAGATCCGGGCGCTGGGTCATCGCATGTACGTGGTCGACCTCAAGCTGCGCTACATGGCGCCGCTCGCCTACTCCGACCCGGTGGAGATCAGCGCGTGGTTCAACGCCGCGGCGCCCTTGATCCGCGTGAACTACGACATCTACAATCCGGCGACGGAGCGCTGGAGCGCGCGCGGCACGACGGTGCTCGCGGTCACGGATGCTGCCGGCGAACTGCTGCCTTCCACCCCTGATGCGATCCTCGAGCGTTTGCCTGTCGATTAGCTGCGCCCTCGCGTGCGCTTTGTCGTTGCCGGCTCAGGAACCTGCGGCCGCCACGCCAGATCCGAAGCAGCCAGGTCCGAGGCAGCTCGACCCGAAGCGGCCGGCGACCGCGGCGCAGCTGTTCGCGAAGTTCGCCGAGATGCCGGCGCTCGAGGCGTCCTACGTCGAGAAGAAGCATCTGCAGCTGCTCGTCGTGCCGTACGAGAGCTCGGGCAAGCTCTACTTCCGCCAGCCCGGTTACCTCGTCCGCCAGGTCGAGAAGCCGCGGCGCGTGCGGCTGCGGATCACACCGGAGCGCCTCGAAGTCGCGGACACGTCGGGCACCGAGGTCATCGATCTCGGCAAGAGCGGCGTGTTGCAGCAGTTCGTGACGTCACTCGTGCGGGTGTTTCGCGGCGACCGGGAGGCGCTCGCGCGGCACTACCGCATCGAGTATCGGCTCGACGAGAAGGACGAATCGCGCTGGTCGCTCGTGCTGCGGCCGCGCGCGGAGCCGCTCGACAAGATGCTGAAGTCGCTCACGCTGCGCGGTGAGGGTTACTTCGTGCGCGAGATCGAGATCCTCGAGCCGAGCGGTGATCGCACGGTCACGACGATCGTGCGCGCCGACCCGAAGCGGCAGTTCACGGCGAAGGAAGAGCGCGAGTTGTTCGGGATCGAGCCGAAGGCGCTGCGCAAGGACGGTCGGTGACGTCGGAGCGGCGCGCCCTCGGCCTCGGCGCGCTCGTGCTCGCCACCCTCGCGACGTTCGTCCTGCTGCAGCTGCGGGTCGTCACGGACATCCTGCACTTCCTGCCGGCGGGTGCGGACGCAGAGAACGTGCAGCTCGCGCGTGAGCTCGCCGCCGGCGAACTGAGCCGCATGATGGTCGTGCTCGTCGACGCGCCGGACCGCGAGACCGCGGCCCGGGCGAGTCGGACGTTCGAACGCGAGTTGCGGGCAGAGCCGCACGTCGGTGACGAGCTCGCGTTCCTCGACGCGAGCCCGCCGGCCGGCGTCGAGGAGGCGCTCTACGAGCTCTACGAGCCGCGGCGGTTCGGGTTCGTCGCCGCCGATGTGGCGGCGGCCCGGGCGCGACTCACACCGGCTGCTCTCGAAGTGGCGGCCCGTGACCTCAAGGACCGGCTGCTGCTGCCGATGTCGACGGTGCTCACGCGCATCGCGCCGGCCGACCCGTTGCTCGTGCTCGAGGACCTGTTCAAGCGGCTCGCAACGGGCCGTGGCGAGGGCTTGTCGATGCACGACGATCGCTTCCTCACTGCGGACGGCAGCGCGGCCGTGCTGTTTCTCGCGACGCGCTCGTCCGCGTCGAGCGGCACCGTGCAGCGCCCGTTCCTCGACGGCCTGCATGCGGCGTTCGCGCGGATGAACACCGAGTTCGGCGGCGTGCTCGAGCTCGGGCTGAGCGGCACCAACCGGTTCGCCGTGCGCGCCGAGGAGGCGATTCGGGCGGACATCGAGCGGGTGAGCGTCGGCTCGACGGTCGGGCTCGTGGCGTTCCTGCTCCTCGTCTTCGGCTCGCTGCGGCTCGTGGGTCTGGTGCTGCCGGTGCTAGCCACGGCCTTCCTCTCCGGCACGCTCGCGTGCCAGCTGCTCTTCGGCAGCGTGCACGGTCTGACGCTCGCGTTCGGCGCGGCGCTCATCGGCGTGACGATCGACTACGCGATCCACTTCCAGTGTCATCACGTGCTCGCGCCGGAGCCGGGCGGCCCGAGCGCCACGCTGCGCGCGATCTGGCGACCGCTCGTGCTCGGTGCCGCGACGACGATCACGGGCTTCCTCGCGCTCGTCGCCTCGTCGTTCCCCGGCCTGCGCCAGCTCGCGGTCTTCGCGGTGTGCGGCATTCTCGGTGCGGTGCTCGCGACCCGGCTCTTCCTGCCGGGTTTGTCCGCGCGCACGGCGCAGCCGACGGCGCGGGCGCAGTGGCTCGTTCGGCGCCTCGGGGGCTGGTTCGGAGCGGGCGTGAACGGCTCGCGTCGCGGTTGGCTCCTCGTGCCGCTCGTGGTCGCCACCCTGCTCGCTGCCGCCGGGCTTCCGATGACGCGATGGAACGACGACATCGCGGCGATGAACCGGCTCGATCCCGAACTCCAGGCGGCCGACGAGGCGGTGCGCGAGCGGGTCGTGCGCTACGAGCAGGGCCGGCTCGTGGTCGCACTCGGCGACAGCGAACAGGCCGCACTCGAGGTCAACGATCGCGTGGCGGCCGCCCTGCGGCAGCTCGAAGCCGACGCGGCGCTCGGCGGCTTTCGCAGCATCGAGCCGCTCGTACCGAGCGCCAAGAGGCAGCGCGCGGTCGACGCGGTCGTGCGCGGTGACGATGGCCTCTTCGATCGCGCGACCGCAGCGCTCGGTGCGGCCGGGTTCCGGACATCGATGTTCGAGCCGTTCCGCACGGCACTCGCGCAGCCGGCGCCGCAACCGGTCGTGCCGGCCGACCTCGACGACACTCCGCTCGAAGCACTCGTTCGGCCTTTTCGCATCGAGCTCCCGACCGGCATCGGGTTCCTGAGCTTCCTGCACGACCTGCGCGACGCGGACGCGCTCAGCGCCGCGATCGGAGCGATTCCGGGCGCCCGCTACGTCGACGTGCCCGCGACGCTGACGGCCGCGTATGCGGGGTATCGGACGCGTCTGCTGCAGCTCTGGCTCGTCGGGCTCGCCGCTGTGCTCGGCCTCGTCTTCCTGCGTCACCGTTCGCTTCGCCTGACCGCGATCGCGTGCGGCCCGGCGCTGCTCGCGGCCGGCGCGACCGTCGGTCTGCTCGGCCTGCTCGGCGTCGAGCTCAACATGCTGACGCTCGTCGCGCTGCTCATGGTCGTCAGCATGGGCGTCGACTACGGCGTCTTCCTCGCCGAGACGGCGGGCGATCCGCGGCGGCTCTCCGCGAGCCTGCTCGCGGTCGTCGTCGCGGGCATCTCGACCGCGCTGGGCTTCGGTCTCCTGGCGCTGTCGGATCAGCCGCCGTTGTTCTCGATCGGCCTGACATCTCTCGTCGGCGTGCTACTGTGTCTGGCCCTGGCCCCGACGCTCTGCGCCGCGATGGGCCGTCGATCGTCATGACCGCCGTCCGCCCGCGCCTCGCGCCACTCACCGCCATCGCTGCGACTCTCACCGTTCTCGGGACGTGCGGTTGCTCGGCGGCGCCCGCGCGGCGTGAGTTCGAGCCGGCGGACTATCCGGGGGTGTTGCGCGCGCCGGCCGAACTGCCGTTCGACGTCGTGTGGCAGCAGCACGTGACGGCGTCGTGGGGCGAGGGTCAGCAGCGCGGGTTCGACGCCGCGCTGCAGAAGCGCGGCGACATGCTGACGCTGGTCGGACTCTCGCCGATGGGGACCGTCGGGTTCGTCATCCAGCTCGGAGCCGACGGGCAGATCCAGGTGACCAACAACACCGAGGAAGAGCTGCCGTTCCCCGCGCGGTTCATCCTGCTCGATGCGCAGCGCGCGTTCTATCCGTGGGGTTTCGATGGGGGTTTCGCTGGGGGCGTCGGCGGATCGGCCCACGCCCGCTCGGCGACCGTCGACGGCGAACGGGTGAGCGAGCGCTGGCGCGACGGCCACCTGCAGGAGCGCCGCTTCGAGCGGCCGGATCAGAACGGCGCCATCGTCGTGCGGTACGAATGGGGCGAGGGCGATCGCCGTGGCCCGCGGCGCGTGCGACTCGAGAATCAGTGGTTCGGCTACGTCCTCGATGTCGACAACCAGGTCGAATCCGTCTTGCCCGGCGGGGGAACGTGACGCGGCGGGACGTGTTCGTTGCGGGTCGCGGGGCCATCAGCGGGTTCGGGCGTGGGCTCGCGCCGCTGGTCGACGGCGTGTTCGCCGGCGCGTCCGCGCTGCGCGCCCGTGAGCGGACGGCCGCGTTCTCCGCGCCGACCGAAGTCGCGGCCGAGATCCCGGCCGCGGCGATCGATGCCGGCGTCGAGGAAGCGGATCTCATCGGTTGGGCAGGTGCGGTCGCGGGGCGCGAGGCGCTCGAGGAAGCCGGAGTCGAGGGGCGGGAACGGCGCGAGATCGGCGTGTTCGTCGCCAGCACCAAGGCCGATCTCAGCGGGATCACGGGGCCGGGCGCGGGCTTCGGCTCGCCGTTGCGCCTCGCTCAGGACATCGCGCAGCGGCTCGAGGTCGGCGCGGTGCACGAGGCGATCTCGTGCGCGTGCGCCTCTGGCCTGATCGCGCTCTCGATGGCCGCGCGCCGCATCGTCGCGGGCGAGCTCGACCGCGCGCTCGTCATCGGGGTCGACGTGCTCAACGAGTTCATCCTGCGCGGCTTCGGTGCCATGCACGCGCTCGATCCCGGCCGGTGTCGGCCGTTCGATCGCGAGCGTCGCGGGGTGTCGCTCGGCGACGGTGCGGGCGCGATCGTGCTCGCTGCGGCGCCCGGCCCGAGCGGGTTCGCGGTCCGGCTCACGGGCCACGCCGGCGCGAACGATGCGTGTCACGTCACCGGTCCGGACTACGAAGGTCGCGGGGTCGGCACGGCTGCCGCGCGCGCGATGGCGCACGCGGGCATCGCGACGACCGACGTCGACGTCCTGCACCTGCACGGGACCGGAACGCGGGCCAACGACGAGACCGAGGCGATCGGGCTCGGCAACGTGTTCGGTGAGTCGACGCCGCCGGCGTTCGGGACCAAGTCGCAGACCGGTCACACGCTCGGTGCCGCGGGCACGATCGAGACGCTGCTCGGCATCGCCGCCCTCGAGCGCGGCGTCGTGCCCGGCAACGTCGGGCTCGCGAACAAGGCGATCGACCCGCGACTCGATGTGCAGCCGACGGCGCGAACCCTGCCGCGCGCGCGGCGTCTGCTCAAGGTGGCGAGCGGCTTCGGCGGGGTGCAGGCCGCGGCGGTGTTCGAGGCATGAGCGAATCGCCGACAGTGCTGGCGGTCGGGGTGGTCGACGCGGAACGCATCCGGGGGAGCGGCGGACTCGATCGCACGTGGCAAGAGCTCGGGGTCGCTGCGCCGGGTGACGGGCGGACACCGCGTCGGCTCTTCGATCGGACGGATTCGACCTACCGCCGGCTCGATCGCATCTCGCGTTCGCTCGTTCTCGCGGCCATGGCAGCCGGGATCGAGGACGTGCTCGGCG
This sequence comes from Planctomycetota bacterium, assembly GCA_965228735.1. Classification (GTDB taxonomy): domain Bacteria; phylum Planctomycetota; class UBA1135; order UBA1135; family UBA2386; genus JAGQRA01. The sequence goes on along the minus strand of OZ245838.1, from coordinate 3,986,419 downwards.
AGTCCGCGCGGCACGCCGCTGCCGTGCTCGCCGAGACCCATGTCGGCTGCCTCGAGATCGATCGGCGATACACCCGGTCACTCGCGGACGACGTCGTCGAAGCGACGATCTTCCCCTACACGCTGCCGACGACGAGCCTGGGCGAGATGGCCCTGCGCTTCGGGCTGCGCGGCCTCACGTCGAGCCTGTCGGTCGACGACGCGAGGCGCGGTGCGGCTCTGCGCGAGGCGCAGCGCATGTTCGCGGCAGGGGAGATCGAACACGCCGTAGTTGCGAGCGTCGACGTGCTCGACGAATCGGCGCCAGGGCTGCCGGCCGGATTGCGCGCCGTCGTCGCGGTTCTCGCGCGGTCGGGCGGTCGTGCGGTCGGGCCGTGGCCACTGATCGGTGCGTCGCGCGACCCGTTCGGGGCGTTCTGATCCCGTCCCTTCGAACCCGCCGGTCTGTCAGTCGAGGCGATCGGGATCGCTCCAGAGGAACCCCTGGGCAACGGGGACGTCGAGCTCGCAGATTTGTTCGCGTTGCGACTCCGTCTCGACCCCTTCGGCGATCAGGTCCTCGGTCACGGTCCTGGCCAGTTGCACCAGTCGGGTGAGCGCTCGGCGCCTGCCGGTGTCGTTGTCGATGCCCTGGATCATCCCGCAGTCGATCTTCACCACGTCCGGGTCGAGGGCGAGCAGCGTCTCGAGCGCCGAACGCCCGTAGCTGATGTCGTCGATGGCGATGCGGATCCCGAGCTCGCGGATCTGGTCGACCTTGCTGCGCAGATTCTGGGCCGGGCCGATGATCTGCTGCTCACTCAGATCGAGCGTGATCCGCTCCGGGGCCGTGGCGGTCGCCAGGGTGTGGAGAATGGCCGGCCACGTGTCACCCGTCAGAGAGGTCGGCAACAGGTTGATGTGGCATCGCGCCGGAACTCGGGCGGCATTGCGAACGCTTTCGGCTTGGCCGTGGCCGTGGGGAGCGTCGCTCTCGAGCTCGTCGCGCCAAGCGGACAGACAGGCGCGCAGGCAATGCAGATCGATCGTCTCGATCCGGCCATGACGGCGAAAGAGATCGAACAGCCGCGCGGGCTGGGTCCACGGCTCGGGACCGCGTGACAGGTACTCGCAAGCGACCACCTTGCCAGACTTCGGGTCGTTCAGCGTCTGTCGGACGACTCGGACGCGCTGTTCGTGAAGCAGATCGTCGAGGTGGCGTTGGAGTGAAGGCAAGCCGCTGCTGTCGTGCCCGTCCGATGGCGAGCTGGAAACCCGGTTGCGACCGAGTGTCTTGCTCCGTTTCAGTGTGGCTCCGGCGGCGCTCAGGATCCGCTCGACACTCGTTTGCCCGGCCTCGAGTGGCACGACTCCGATGCTGACCGTGGCCCGCACCGGCTGCTCGTGCCAGTGAATCGGGGTCTTCGCGATCGCTCGTCGCAGCCGATCGCCGACATGGGTGGCCTCGGCGAGGCGGGTGCCCGACAGGACGGCGAGGAACTCGTCGCCGCCAACGCGGGCACAGACGTCGTCCGGCCGCAAGGTCTCTCGCATCCGGCGGGCGATGGTCTTGAGCGTCGCGTCGCCGCAGTCGTAGCCGAACTCGTCGTTGATCGACTTGAAGTTGTCGCAGTCGATGAGGACCGCCATCGTCCGCTCGCCACGACGGCCATCGTGGGTCGTGATGCGTTGGATCGCGGTGTCGGCACCACGACGATTGAGCAGACCGGTGAGCGAGTCCGTGGTCGCTTCGGACTCGAGTTCCTCGGCGATGGCGGTCAGTGCCGCGGTGCGGGAAGCCTGCTCCGAGAGATCGATGAGCTGGCAGGCGAGCAGCTCGGGTGGGCTGCCGGCCAGCGCCATTCCGGCGAGATCGAGGCGGCAGTGCCTGCGGGTGTCGGGGCCCAGTTCGATCTCGCCTTCCATCGCCGCGTCCGCAGTCGTGCCGCTGCTGACGGCGCGCGACTGCGTCCGCCAGCTCGAGCGCATCTCCTCGGTCGCGAACAGCTCGAGTACGTTCCGCGGCGGGGCGCTGCTGCGAAAGAGGTTTGCGGCCGCGGCGTTGATCCACTGGACGTCGCCGTTTCTACGCACGATCAGCATCGGGACGCGGGCGCGGGCGCAGGCGAGGCGATGCACCTCGCCGTTTCCGCCCGTGAGCAGGCTCGCGATGAGATCCGCGATCGCCGGCGGGTCGAGCCGGTGGTCGACGCACCCGGTCGCGATCGCCGAACTCGGCATGCCGTCGAACTCGGCGCCATCGGGGTCCTGCACGATGACGACGCCGCCCGCCGCCTTGACGAGGGCAACCCCGCGCGCACCATCGGAGCCGGTGCCCGACAGAACCACGGCGATCGGGGTCGGACCGGTGGTCAGGGCCATCGACTCGAACAGCGTGTCGACGGGGAACGGCACGCGGTTCTTGTTCTCGAACCGCTCGGCGCGGAGGTCGTTGCCGTCCACGGCGATCTCGTCGCCGGGTTGCAGCAGGTAGACGCAGTTGGGTTCGATCGTAACCCGGCCCTCGACGCGGACGATCCGCATGCGCGTATGCCTCGCGAGGATCTCGTCCATCACGCTCTTGAAGTCCAGCGAGAGATGCTGGACCACGACGAACGCGGCTCCCGTGTCGACGGGGAGCCGTTCGAAAATGAGCTTGATCGCGGTCAGTCCGCCCGCGCTGGCACCGATCCCGACGATCGGTGGGCGAGAGACCGTTCGTTCCAGCGACCTGGGCGGCGTGCGAGCCATCGCGGGGAACCTCCGCGGGCAACGTACTGTGGCAAGGCTGCTGCTGCACTGGGCATCTGCCGGAATACGGCACAGCAGCACGGGAGCGCGGCTGCGGGTCGATTCAGGGCGCCGGGGAGCGCGGGCGCGCCAGTCCCAGCAGCACCCATCCTGCCAGGAAGGCAACTCCGCCGACCGGGGTCACGGGCCCGAGCCAGCGGGCTTCGAGTATGGCCAGGCCGTAGAGCGAGCCGCTGAACAGCAGGATCCCGGCCGTGAAGCAGTAGCCGGCGACGCGCGCCCGGGGTGCTGAGCCGGCCAGGACGGCGCAGAGGCCGAGCGCCAGCGCGTGGTACATCTGATAACGAACGCCGGTCTCGAGGGTCGCGAGGGCCTGGTCCGCCAGCCGGTCGCGCAGGACGTGGGCGGCGAAGGCGCCGATGGCGACGGCGAGGCCGCCGAATGCGGCCGCCAGGCGCAGGAGCAGCGGGTCGGTTCGCGGCGACCGCTCGGGAACGGGCTGTGGCATCGGGGGGAGACGGTTATCGCGTATCGGGACTTGTCGGGATCGCGCCAGGGCCCGAAAAGCATGAGTATGCGGCGTTCTGCGCTCGGATTCGTGTTCCTCGCCGGGGTCGCCGGGCTCGCCCCGGGCTGCGTGGATCAACGCTACTTCGCGCCGCGCGAGAACGAGAACGGCACGGGGCCGTCGGGATTTCCCGCCGCGATCTATCCGTTCGCGGAATCGGCCGGCGAGCAGGTGATCGCGGGCGAGGTGCGGCTCTGGTCCGACGGCGGCCGCGGCGAGGACCGGATCATCCAGGGCGAGAACGGCGAGGAGTTCGACCGCCGCGTCGAGGTCCACGTCGGCTTCGAGGTGGAGAACACGGGCGACCGGCCGGTTGAACTCGGCGGTATCCGCGCCGAGGGCCCGGAACTCGCGCTCGTGCGCGTCGATGGCTCGACCCGCGCCGGGCCCGGGCAGACGGCCCGCGTCGACACCTGGTTCCATGCACCCGAAGCCCGCTCCACGCGCGAGGTGTCCGACTTCGCCGTGCGCTACACGGTCGTCGCCGACGACGAGCCGATCGTCACGCAGGTGACGCCGTTCTCGACCTGGACGCCGACCGTCGCGTACGGTGGGCCCGTGCGGCGGTTCTACGGCGGCCCGTGGGGTTGGGGCTGGGGCATCGGTTGGGGTGCCGGCTACGGCTATTGGGGCTGTTGGTGAACTCGGGTCTGCTGGTCGTTCGGGCTGATCCGCCGGCCGGCTGGGCGTAGGGCCCCCGCGGGTTTTCGGAGTTTTGCGCCGCGTTCGGCGTCGGCGCGAATCCGGGGTCGGGACCCTGGTTGCGGTTGCGTGTCAAACGCCGCACCGGTAAGGGTTTTCGCCCCGATTTCGGGTGCGGCGACGCGCCCGGACTCGTCCTGGGAACGTTCCCCCGTTCCACCCCATTCCAAGACTCCGCAGAACTGTCATGAGCGAACGAGAGCCCATGATCGAAGCGGTCGACCTGTGCAAGTACTACGGGTCGTTCGCTGCCATCGATCATCTGAGTTTCACCATCACGCGCGGTGAAGTCGTCGCGTTCCTCGGCCCGAACGGCGCCGGCAAGTCGACGACGATGAAGGTGCTGACTGGGTACCTCGCGCCGACGTCCGGCACCGGCAGGTTGTGCGGCGTCGACATCACGCAGGATCGCGTGCGGGCCGTCGAGAAGCTCGGCTACCTGCCCGAGAACGGGCCGCTGTATCCCGAGATGACGCCGCGCGAGCTGCTGTCGTTCTTCGGTGAAGCGCGCGGCATGAACACCGCGCGTATCAAGGAGCGCCTCGAGTTCGTCACCGAGGAGTGCGCGCTGCAGGACCTGCTCGACAAGCCGATCGGCAAGTGCAGCAAGGGCCAGAAGCAGCGCACGGGCATGGCGCAGGCGCTGTTCCACGATCCCGAGGTGCTGATCCTCGACGAGCCGACGACCGGGCTCGATCCCAACCAGATCCGCCACGTGCGCGAGCTCGTCAAGAAGCTCGGCGAGACGCGCACGATCCTGCTGTCGACGCACCTGTTCCAGGAGGTCGAGGCGATGGCCGGGCGCGTGCTGCTCGTGGACGCAGGCAAGCTCGCGTTCGACGGCACGCCCGCCGAGTTCAAGCAGCGCGGCAGCGGCGCGATGGACCAGGCGTTCCACAACCTGACCGGCGCGGCCACCAACTAGGAGACGCGAGAACATGAACACCAACGTCGTCTTCGCGGTCGCCAAGCGCGACCTCAAGAGCTGGTTCGGCAACCCGACCGGCTACGTCTTCATCATGCTGTTCGTCGCGGTGTCGGCGGGCGTCATGATGTGGTCACAGGGGTTCTTCCAGAACAACCTCGCCAACCTCGAGACCTGGAGCCATTGGTTCCCCGAGATCGCTGCCGTCTTCGTCGCCGCCGCGACGATGGGCATGTGGACCAACGAGCGCAGCAACGGCACGCAAGAATTGCTGTTCACGCTGCCGGCGCGTGACGTCGACCTCCTGGTCGGCAAGTACCTGGCCTACGTCGCGGTCTACTCGCTGTCCCTGCTGTTCACGCTGGCACTGCCGTTCACGCTGATGTTGCTCGGCAACCCGGACTTCGGACAGCTGTTCAGCAACTACGTCGGCTATTGGCTGCTCGGTGTGATGCTCGTAGCGGTCTCGATGCTCGGCTCGCAGCTGACGCAGAACCAGACCGTCGCGTTCATCCTGTCGGTCATCGCCTGCGCCCTCGTCATCTACCTCGGCGAGGTCCTCGGCTGGGTCGGTTTCACGAGTTGGCAGGTCAACGGCACGATCGGGCAGTTCAACGAGTTCGCGCGCGGCATGATCCCCTTCTCGGGCGTCGTGCTGTTCCTCGGCCTGACGTTCGCCTTCCTCTGGCTCAATCTCGCTCTGCTCGGCCGCCAGCGATGGCGCGGCGGCGTCGAGGGCGCGCACGGCGTTACGCAGGCAGCGGGCCTCGCGGTTGCCACGCTGTCCCTCACCGTCATCGGCGTCTACTACCTGCCGCGCATCGACGCGACGGTCGAGGGCATCCATTCGCTCGGTGACGAGAGCCGCGAACTGATCGCCTCGCTCGATCCGAGCACGCCGGTGTTCGTCACGGCCTACGTCAGCGAGGACGTGCCCGAGAACTTCATCGAGCAGCGCCGCCTGCTGCTCAACCTGCTCGACCAGTTCGATTCGATCGGCGGTGACGCGATCCGCAAGAGCGTCGTGATCCCCGAGCCGTTCTCCGAGGAGGCGCGGCGGGCCGAGTCCAACTACGGCATCCGGCCGCAGATGGTCGCCCAGCCGCTGCCGGGCGGCGGCTACGCGGAGATGCAGATCTTCCTCGGCCTCGTCGTCGCGAGCGGCACCGAAGAAGTCATCACGCCGTTCATCCAGCCGACGCAGCCGCTCGAGTACGAGGTCACGCGCAGCATCCGCGTCGTGAGCAACAAGGACCGCAAGAAGATCGGCCTGCTCAAGACGGACGTCGACATGATCGGCGGCTTCGACTTCCAGACGTTCGCGCAGAAGCCCAAGTGGGAGATCGCGACGGAGCTCGAGCAGCAGTACGAGGTGCAGAACGTCGACCCGTCCGAGGACTATCCGACCGACATCGACTGCCTCGTCGTGCCGCAGCCGAGCTCGCTCGAACAGCCGCAGATGGACAAGCTGCAGGAGTGGATCCTGGCCGGCAACCGGGCGTTGCTGTTCGAGGACCCGCTGCCCATCAGCGCGCCGGGCACGGCCGCCGACGACCAGAAGGGCAGCATGCAGCAGCGCATGATGGGCGGCGGCGGCCCGCAGAAGGGCAACGTCGACGCCTTCTTCCGCGGCCTCGGGCTCACGTGTCGCAAGACGGACATCGTGTTCGACAAGACCCAGGTCGGCCTGCTCGGCGGCGGTCTGCCCGAGTACTTCCTCGCGTGCAGCAGCGACAACGGCGGGCTCGCGCAGGACAGCGTGATCACGAGCGGCATGCAGTCGGTGATCTGGATGGCGGGCAGTCACTTCGATGAAGCCGGCAAGGACGGCTTCGAGGTCGAGCCGCTCGTCATGTCCGCGGACCCGACGGCGCGCGGCCTCGTCAACGGCGTGATTCCGAAGTACGAGTCGAGCCAGGGGGCCCGCGACGGCCTGCTGGTCTGGAGCCCGTTCGGCGGCCGTCTGCAGCTCAACCCGGGTGGCCGGACGAGGCCGCAGAACCAGCGCTACGACCTCGCGGTCCGGGTCACCGGCCCGGTGGCCGCCAGCGAGGGTGAGAGCGACCCGAGCGGCAAGGTCGACTTCATCGCCTGCGCGGACCTGGATGTCGTCGGCAACCAGTTCTTCCAGCTGCGCAAGAACTCGCCCGACGTGAATACGCGGTTCGACAACGTCACGTTCGTGCTCAACTGCATCGACAGCCTCGTCGGCGACGAGTCGCTGATCGACCTGCGCAAGCGCCGGCCGGTGCTGCGTCGCCTCACGGCGGTGCAGGAAGCGCAGGCCGAGTTCGAGAAGAAGTGGATCGAGGAGCGCGACAAGGCCGAGGCCGAGGCCAAGAAGGAGCTCGATGACGCGCAGGCGCGGCTCGATGCCGCGGTCGCCGCGATTCGCGAGGACGAGACGCTCGACGCGCAGAGCAAGGAGCTCAAGATCGTCGAGGTCCAGCAGGTCGAGAATCGCAAGTTCGAGACCAAGAAGCAGAAGATCGAGGACGACAAGCGCGTCCGGATCAGCATCGCGCAGCACGAACGCAACCAGGCGAAGAAGGGCATCCACGACGGCTACCGCCTCTGGACGATCCTGCTCGCGCCCGTGCCGGCACTGCTGCTCGGCATCGTCACTCTGATTCGCCGCAGCTCGCGCGCCGCGGCGATCGTCCCCGCAAACCGCCAGGTCGGCGGAGGGAGTCAGTCATGAGCCAGGTCGTCAAGACCGTCGTCATCCTCGGCGCGGCCGCGGGTCTCGCCGTCGCTGCCGCGTCGCTCGGTCCCAGTGAGGTCCAGCAGGACCTCTACTCGGACGAGGGCGAGGAGTTCTTCCCCGCGTTCACCGCGAGCGACGCCGCCGTCGAGCTCGAGGTGACGGAGTTCAACGCCGAGAAGGCCACGGCCCGCAAGTTCGCCGTGAGCCGCGACAAGAACGGCCGCTGGATCATCCCGTCGCACGGCGGCTATCCGGCCGACGCGAAGGACCAGATGGGCAAGGCCGCGGCCATGCTCATCGGGCTGACCAAGACGCGCGCCGTGAGCGACCGCAAGGAGGACCACGTCGAGTTCGGCGTCGTCGATCCGCTCGATCCGAGCTCGGACTCGGCGGGCCGCGGCTCGCGCGTCGTGATGCGCGACAACTCGGGCAACCCGCTCGCCGACCTGATCGTCGGCCAGGAGGTCGACGGCAAGCTCGACGTCTACTACGTGCGCGAGCCCGGCAAGCGCCGCACCTACTCGACCAAGCTCGAGGGTGAGCTGTCGACGAGGTTCGCCGACTGGATCGAGACCGATCTGCTCAAGGCGAAGGCGTTCGACATGCAGAAGGTCGTGTTCGACAACTACTCGATCGACGAGCAAGCCGGTCGCATCGTGCCGGGCGAGAAGCTCGTCGTGCAGAAGAACGCCGAGAACCAGTGGACGCTCGAGGGCCTCGACGAGGCGACCGAGGAGCCCAACGCCGACAAGCTGCGCGAGATCGCGGACGCGCTCACGAGCATCAAGATCGTCGGCGTGCGCAGCAAGCCCGAGGGGCTGACCGGCGCGCTCGAGAAGGCGACCGGTTTCGAGCAGGTGATGCTGCAGCAGACGCTGCAGGACAAGGGCTACTTCCTGACCCGCGACGGCAAGCTCTACAGCAACGAGGGCGACCTGATCTTCGAGACGAAGAAGGGCGTGCGCTACACGCTGCGCTTCGGCGAGCTCGTTCCGGGCGACGACGACTCGGTCACGTCGGGCAAGATCGGCGGCTCGGAGAAGGAAGGCGAGAACGGCGAGGCCGTGCTCAAGAACAACCGCTACCTCATGGTCGTCGCCGAGTTCGACGAGGCGCTGCTCGAGAAGCCGGAGCGCGCGCGCGTCGCCGAGGAGCACATGGAGAAGCGCCGGGCGGCGCGCGAGCAGATCGAGAAGGTCGTCGCGGCCGTCGACGTCTACCGCAACCGCAACGACGGCAAGCTGCCGCCGTCCATCACGGCGCTGACCGAGAAGCCCGCCGAGGGCGAGGCGCCGCTCGCTGAGCTGCCGAAGGACCCGTGGGGCAACGACTACCTCTACGAGGTCGAGGGCGAGGCGTTCGTCGTCCTGAGTCACGGCAAAGACGGCGCGGCTGGCGGCGAGGTCGAGAGCGCGGACATCCGCAGCGACGCGTGGACGTTCGAGGACGACATGCGCCGCCTGGCCGATGCCTGGGACGCGTACGACAAGAAGGTCGAGGAAGGCCAGGAAGAGGCCGAGTCGCTGACCAAGCGGTTCGGACCCTGGTACTACGTGATCGACAAGGCGCTGTTCGACCAGCTGAAGCCGACGCGCGCCGACCTCGTGCAGCCGAAGGCGGCGGAAGAGCAGGGCTCCGACAGCGGCAAGTAGGTCAGGGATTCTTCCCGACCGAAGTGAACATACCACCCGTACGGTACCTGGTTCATGCTGCCGGCCGAGAGGGCGTTGCCTTGCGGGTCGCGTTACGCCGGCCGGCAGCATGAACCAGGTACCGTACGGGTAGTACCGGGTTCGGTATGTTCACGTAGTATTCGCGTTCCCCATACCAGCAGTTCGGCAAGGAGATCCAAGTGATTCGATCCTCTCTCGCCGCCTCCCTGCTCTTGGGTCTGCCCACGGTCGCGCTCGCCCAGGATGGCGACGCTGCGGTGGCGGATCAGCAGCAGGCCCAGGCGGCCTACGACGGCCTCGTCAAGGCCTACACGCAGGCGTTCAGCGCGTGGCAGAAGGAAGCCATGGCCGCCATGGCCGAGGCGCGGCGCAAGAACCAGCCGCGGCCGGCGATCGCGATGAACCCGCCGTCCAAGAAGTTCATCACCCAGGCGCGGGAGCTCGCGACCGAGCACGCGGGTGAGGACGTCGCGATCCTGTTCCACGGCTTCGTCCTCAAGTACGCGACGAAGGAGACCGAGCAGGTCAAGAAGACGCTCGCGACGCTGACGCTCGACCACAGCGAGAGCGCGCAGATCGGCGAGGCCCTGGCCAACGTCGAGACCGCGGTCCGCATGGGTTGCGAGAAGGAGGTCATGGACCTCTTCAGCGACGTTATCGAGTTCAACGAGCACGCCGCCGCGAAGGCGTCCGCGCATCTGCAGCGTGGCAAGCTGCGCCTGCAGAACGCGCGCAGCGACGCCGCCCGCGAAGCCGCGCAGCAAGACCTCGAGTCGGTCGCCAAGCTGACGAAGGACGAGAAGCTGTGCGCCGCGGCGGACGAGGCGCTGTTCGAGATCCGCCACCTGCAGGTCGGCTGCGAGGCGCCCGACATCGCGGCGACGGACGTCGACGGCACGAAGTTCAAGCTCAGCGACTACCGCGGCAAGGTCGTCCTCCTGGACTTCTGGGGCTTCTGGTGACCACCCTGCGTGGCAATGATCCCGCACGAGCGGTCGCTCGTGGAAAAGTTCAAGAACCGTCCCTTCGCTCTCATCGGCGTCAACAGCGACAACACGACCCGGCCGAAGGGCCTGGAGATGTATCGCAAGAAGGCCGAGGAAATGGGCGTCACCTGGCGCAGCTTCCAGAACGAGAGCGTGTCGCCGCAGATCAGTGACACCTGGCGCGTGAACAGCTGGCCGACGCTGTTCTACATCGATCACGCCGGCGTCATCCGCCACAAGAACGTGCGCAACGAGACCCAGATGGAAGAGGTCCTCGAAGAGATGATCGCCGCCGCCGAGAGGGCCGCGCAGTAGGCGCAGCCACGCGCGCAGTTCGCCGGCGGCGTCGCGCCGCCGGTGGCTGCCCGGTCGATTGGCTAACTCCGTTCGACGGACCCGGTCCGCCACGGCAGCTTGCGCAGCACGCGCTCGCGCTCCGCGGGGCCGAGGCCGAAGGCCCACGCCACCCCGACGCCGACCGTTCCGACGAACGCGACGTTGGCCGCGAACGTGCCCCAGCCGGTGACCGGCACGAGGGCGCGTGACGCGTACGACGCGGCGCCCATCGCCCCGAACACCATGAGTGCGGGTGGCACGACGTTACCGAGGAACAGGCCGTACGACGCGCCGAGTTTCTTGGCCACGAAGCGCGGCTGCAGCCACAGGTTCACGACGACGGCCGGGATCAGCGTGCCGAGCGCGACGCCGATGTTGCCGAAGAAGATCACGCCCGGGACCGACAGCGCGATGTTGGCGACGGCTTCGGCGACCGACAGTCGCGCGAGGAAGCGGACCTCGCGCATGCCGTAGAGCACCTGCTTGCCGCAGGTCATCAGGCAGCGCGTCAGCGCGGCGAGCGCGAGCAGCTGCATGATCACGGCGCTCGAGGCGTAGGGTTCGCCGAGCAGGAACTTGGGGTCGAGCCAGACACCGATGAAGTCGTGGCCGAGGAAGAACAGGCCGGCGCCCACGATCGTCGCGAACTGCACGATCAGTCGGGATCCGGTGTACCACATCTGCCGCAGCGCGGCCTTGTTCTGCAGCGCGTCGAAGCTCGTCGCGCGCGGCGTCAGGGTCCACGCGATCGCCGCGATCAGCCCGAGGTAGTGGTGGATGAAGCTGCCGCCGTTGCTGTAGTAGGTGACGGCGGCCTCGCTCATCAGGATCAGGATGATGAGCGTGTCGGTGTAGAGCACGAGCCGGTCGCTCATGCTCACGAGGAAGCTGTAGAGGCCGAACCCGAACAGGTCCTTGCGCTTCTCGCGGCACACCAGGTTGGCGGCGATCGGCACGCCCGGCAGCAGACGCCGGGCGATCAGGCCGCGCGCGATGTGGGCGGCGACCGACGTGCCGGTCGTGATCCAGGCGAGCGCGATGATCCCCTTGCCGGTGAGCAGGGCCCACACGTAGAGCGCGCTGCACAAGACGCGCTCCGTGATGCCGATGATGTTGGCCAGATCGAACCGCTCGCGGGCCTGGATCGCGGCGCCGAACACGGACATCGGGAACGAGATCGCGACGCCGACGCCGAACACGAGGATGGCGTGGGGCGCCGATTCCCGGGCGGCGCCGTCGAAGAACCAATCGGCGACGAACGACAGGCCGATCGTGCCGAGCAGCAGGATCGTGGCAATCGCCCCGGTGATCGCGAGCGCCGTGCTCAGCAGGCGCCCGAGCTCCTCGTTCTCGCCGCGGCTCCAGTGCCGCGCGATGTACTGGGTCACGGCCGCGCGGATCCCGAGGTCGAGCAGGCCGTAGTAGCCAGTCAGCGCGACGATGGCCTGCCAGACGCCGTAGAGCTCGACGCCGAGCTCGTCGTTCGCGATCGGCGTCACGATCAACGCGAGCACCGCCGCGACCACATAGCCTGTGGCATTGCTGGCGACGTTGCGCGCTAATGTCCGCAGAGCCCCCATGTCAGCTTCGGCCGAGCCCTCCGAGACCCCTGGCGACGACCAGAGCGCGCATCGCGCCCGGCGCGTCGCGATCGTGAGCTTCTATGCGCCCCCGCAACCCGCGGTCGCATCCCACCGCGTGCTGCGTCTGAGCCGCGTGCTGCTCGCGCACGGCCACGACGTTCATTGGATCAGTCTCGACGAACGGCTGCTGCAAGTCCGAGACGATACGCTCGCGGCGCTGATCCCGCCCGCGGTCGTCCGCCACGGCCTCGGCGGCCCGACGCTCAACTCCCGGCCCGCGGCGCGCAACCTGCCGGAGAAGATCCTGCGGTCGCTCTACCACGAGCTGCCGAAGTGGCTCGCCTTGCCCGATCGACACGTCGAATGGGCGCTGCGGCTCAAGCGCCACCTGCCCCGGCTCGTGCGCGAGAACGGCATCGACGTCGTCGTGTTGTCGTGCGGCCCGCACGGCCAGCTGCTCGCGATTCCGCGCCTTCGCAAACTCGTGCCCGGCGTGAAGATCGTCGTCGACTACCGCGATCTGCTCACGGGCAACGTCTGGACCGCGGCCGGCAACCCGCGGCTGCAGCGCCGCCTGCGCGACCGCGAACGCGGCTGGCTGCGGCACGCTGACGTGCTGTTCGTCAACACCGAAGAGGCCAGGGCGAGTTTCCTCGAACACATGGGGGACACTGATGGCGCCGGCACGGGTCTGCCGTTCGACGTCGAGGTCATGCGCAACGGCGCCGATTTCGCGCTCATGGAGCAGGTCGAGTCGCAGGGCCCCGCGATCGAGCGCCGCCCCGGCATCCACCTCGGCTACTTCGGCACGATCTACCCGCGCCGTCGCCTGCTGCCGTTCGTGCGCGCGTTGTCCGCGCTCGCGGACGACGTGCTGCGGACGGTGCGGCTCGACGCGTTCAGCGGTGCGGCCGACTCGCAGGCGCTGCTCACCGAGGACCTCGCGCCGACGCGCGACCTCGTGAAGGCCGCCGTTCGGCAGCACGGCCACGTGCCGTTCGGCGAGGCGCTGCGCGCGATGCGCGGCACGACCGCGCTCGTGCTCGTGAACGGCGAAGAGGATGCCGACAACATCTTCGTGCCGGCCAAGCTCTACGACTACCTGATGGCGCGGCGGCCGATCCTGTTCGTCGGCAAGGTCGGCGACGCGTGGCGCATCGTCGAGGCGGCGTGCGGGCCGGGCCACTGCTTCACGCACGATCAGACGGCCGAACTCGCGGCCGCGATCGCGCGGCTGGTCGGCGGCGCGATGGACGTCGAGCCGGCCACGGCGTACGGCACCGAGCGGTCTTTCCAACCGCTCCTGTCGTGGCTCGCCGCGTTGTCCGACTAACTCCGAACCGCCCACCACTGTTCCAACACGTCCACGATACGGTCGGCGGTCCGTCCATCCCACAGCTCCGGCACCCCGAATTCCTCCCGTTCGCCACGCTGCAGCGCCGCGCGCGCCAGCTCGAGGATCTTCCGCGGATCGTTGCCGGCGAGCACGTTGCTGCCCGCCGTGATCGTGATCGGCCGTTCGGTGTTCTCCCGGATCGTCACGCACGGGATGCCGTGCCAGGTCGTCTCCTCCTGCAGTCCGCCCGAGTCGGTCAGCACGAGGCGGCTGCCCTTGACGAGCGTGGAGAAGTCGAAGTAGCCGAGCGGTTCGGTCAGGTGCAGCTGCGGCGCCCCCGCGGGGTCGATCTGCAGGCGACTGCGCGTGCGCGGGTGGCACGGGAACACCAGCGGCAGCTCGGCGCTGAGCTCGACGAGCGCGTCGACGATGCCCTGCAGCGTCGCCGGGTCGTCGACGTTCGACGGGCGATGCAGCGTGACGACGCCGAACTTGCCGTCCTCGAGACCGAGCCGCGCGATCACGTCGGTCGGCGGCGCGTTCTGAAAGCGCGCGGCCAGCGCGTCGATCATGATGTTGCCGACGAAGTGGATGCGTTCGGCGGGCACGCCTTCCGCCCGCAGGTTCTCATCGGCGTCGGGTGACGGCGTCAGCAGCAGGTCGGCGACCGCGTCTGTCACGAGCCGGTTGATCTCCTCGGGCATCGTGCGGTCGCGGCTGCGCAGCCCGGCCTCGACGTGGGCGACGGGCACGTGCATCTTGGTCGCGACGAGCGTGCAGGCCACGGTCGAGTTCACATCGCCCACGACGACCACGACATCGGGCTTTTCCTCGATCAGGATCGGCTCGAACGCGGTCATGACCGCCGCCGTCATCTGCGCGTGGGAGCCCGAACCGACCCCGAGATAGTGGTCCGGCTCCGGCAGCCGCAGATCGCGGAAGAACGCCGCGGACATGTTGTCGTCGTAGTGCTGGCCCGTGTGGACCAGCCGGCTCTCGTGCCCACGCCGAGTCAGGGCGGCGGTCAGGGGCGCCACCTTCATGAAGTTGGGGCGGGCGCCGACGACGGAGAGGACACGCACGGTGGGAAGGGCGGTTACGGGGCGGGGGCTCTTGGAATCGGCATGTCTACCACCCTGCGGCCATCGATCCAGTGGAGTGCGGAAGTTCACCCGTTCCAAGGATTTGCCGGCAACCGGTCGTAGAACAGCGGCTACCGCGAGCGTCGATTCCCAGTTTCTCTGTCGTGACTGGCGAAAACGCTGCGACTTCCGTATCAACCCGATCTTGTCGGCAATTGCTCCCGGCACCAGGGATCAAGACCTGGTGCGCCAATCGATCCTCGGTTCGCGTGAGGCATTCGGACTCCTCGTAGTCCGATACTCACGGTCCGTACGCGCGGTGTGCCTCGCGCGGACAGGCCGGCGCGACGACCTGGACGATCTGGTTCAGGAAGCATTCCTGCGGGCATTTCGGGGTTTGTCTCGTCTCGAAGACCCGCAGCGTTTTCCAGCGTTCTTGCACCGCATCGCCCATAACATCTGTGTCGACACCATCCGCCGCTCGGGTCGTGAGCCCGTGGCGACGGCGGATGTGGATTTCGCCACGCCGAGCGAGCCGGACCAAATCGCGGATATTCGGGAGGAACGTCTCGAGCACATGCGCCGTCAGGTAGGACGGTTGCCATTGGCGCTTCGCGAAGCCGTACTGATGTTTTATTTCGAGCAGAAGCCGATGGCGGAGATCGCCGCAATGCTCGGAATCACCGAAGGTGCCGTCAGTCAACGTCTCCACCGCGCGCGCCAGCAGCTCAAGCAGGCGCTGGGCGAGGACTTCAGCGGTGATGACGAGACCTCGGACGAGACGGCGCCGAACCGTTCGGGTGGAGGGCTGCCATGAAGGGAGGGGTGGCATGAACCTCGACCGCGAACTACGCGACGCGCTCCGGCCGCTGGCCGGCGATCCCGTCGACGACGCGCAGGCCGTCCTCGCGGCGCTCGAGGACGCGATGCCCATCGAGGACGTGACGCCTGAGCCCGTGGCCGCGTCCGGTCCGGAGCCCGCTCCGCGGGGCCCGATCGGTCTGCCGCTCGCCGCGGTGCTGCTCGGCGTGCTCGCGCTCGGGATCGTGCTGGGCCTCGCGACGAGTTCGGCGCTCACGCCCACGGGTGAGGACGTCGCGTCGACCGATGGGACGACCGACGGCACGGGGGATGGCCAGACGGGCGATCCGAACGGCGAGAACCCGGACGGCAACCCGGAGGACGGCCAGGATCCGCAGGACAAGCAGAACAACAACAACCTGAAGCCCAGCCCGGCGATGGAGACCGGGCTCTACTTCACCAACTTCCTCGGCAAGATCGAGATCGACGAGCCGGGCGAGGGCGTGCAGGAGCTCTACCCGAACAGCTACCACTGCAAGTGGGGCACGCAGTTCCGTACGGGGCCTGCCTTCGCGGGCATCTACGTCTACGGCACCGACATGGCAGTCCGGCTCGATCGCGATTCGGTGGCGCTCATCGACGAGTCCGAGTTCGTGTTGCAAGCCGGGCGACTGTGGATGAAGCCGATGGGGGCGCCGGAGCAGATCCGGATCGAGGCCGGTTTCGCCACGATTCTCACGGGCGACTCCGAGGTCGTCGTCGAGCGGGAGGAGAAGGGCTGCGCCGTGCTCGCACTCAGCGGCTTCGTGAAGATCCGCACCGCGGGCGGTGACTCGCGGCGAGTGACGCAGCGGACGCGCGTGTGGATCGACGAGAAGGGCGCGATCAGCCGCCCCGAGCGCATCCCGTTCGTGCCCACTGTGAAAGGGTGGATGGTGCCGATGGTGATCCTGCAGCAGGACGCGCAGGAGATGAACGACAGCATCGAAGCGCTCGTCGAGGCCTACGTCGCCGGCCGGTTCCGCGAGGAGGCCGTGCTCGAGCTGCGGCGCTACGGCGCGCGCATCGTGCCGCTGCTCTACGAGTACACGGTCGAGATGCGGGACGCCGCGCTGCGCGAGAAGACCGCGAAGATGATCGAGCGCCACGCCGAGTTCAGCCAGGCGCCGTGGCTGTTCGCGATGCTCGAGAGCAACGACGTCAACGTGCGGTCGGCGGGCTTCCGGGCGCTCGAGCGTGTCGTCGGCGGCGCGAAGAACGCGATGAAGGACCTGAAGTTCTGGCGCGAGGCGCCGGTCGGCGAGCGCGACGAAGTCCTCGAGCAGTGGCGCGAGCGACTGCGCTGAGCGGTCGCGCTGAGCGGTTGCGCTGAGTTGGGTCGGGCCGGCGCTGTCAGCGCGTCGGCGGCTTCAGCTGTGACATCCCACCGTCGATCCGGATCACCTCACCCGTCATCCAGGTCGCATCCGGCCCCAGCAGCCACGCGAGCAGACTCGCGACCTCGTCGGGCTCGCCGATCCGACCGAGCGGGTGCAGCTTCTCCGAAGCGGCGCGCGCGGCGGGGCTGCCCGTCAGCGATTCGGCCATCGGGGTATCGACGAGGCCCGGCGCAACCGCGTTGAAGCGCAGGCCGCGCGCGGCGTTGGTCGTGGCCGCGGCGCGCACGAGGCCCTCGATGCCGGCCTTCGCGGCCGCGATCGCTTCGTGATTGGCGAGGCCGATCGTCGCCGCGGTCGACGAGCAGAACGCGACCGAGCCGCCGCTGCGCATCGTCTTCGCCGCGGCGCGCGTGACGGCGAACGCCGACGTGAGGTTGAGCGCGATCGTTTCCTGCCAGTCCTCGAAGCTCGTCGCGTGCGCCGGGCGCAGCAGGATGGAGCCGACGCAGAGGGCGACGCCGTCGAGCTGACCGTCGCCGAGCTCCTTGCCCGCCTGCAGACAGGCCTCGACCGCGTCGAACGACGTCGCGTCGACGGCGTGACCGTGCGCGTTTTGCACTTCACCGGTCAGGGCGGCGATCCGGTCCTCGTTCCGGGCCGCAACGAGGACCGTGTCGCCACGGTCGGTGAGGCGACGGACGAGCGCAGCACCGATTCCGCCGGTGCCATCGAGAACGACGTGAGTTGCCATGGGTGTTCGAAGCAATTCGGTCCGCGAGCGGCCGCGGATGCACGTCGCAGCGGGGTTTTGGTAGACCGCATCGGTCGGCGCCGGTCTTCCCCGGATGTTCACAGACCGTTCTTTCCACGGTGTGGTCGTAGCCCGACCATGGTCGCCCTGAACTCACCACTCGTGATCCAGACCATGAACAAGATCCTGCAACTCACCTCCACGGCCCTGCTCGCCGGCTCCGCCCTGGCCCAGAGCGACTACACGGGTCCCGCCAATCTCGTCTTCGTGTTCGAGGACACCGTCCGCCTCGCGTCGGCCAACATGAACGACGCGGCGATCGTCGGTGACGACGGCGTGATGTATCACTCGCCGGGCGTCACGGCGTTCGCCTACCCATACTGCGACTACGGCACGTGGTGCGCGTTCTTCGGCGACGACGACAGCGACGGGCAATACGGCGACAGCATCGTCGGCGAGATCGACGCGCTGCACGTGCCGCTCGGCTCGCCCGCGCCGGCGAAGTTCTTCGGCATCTGGTTCTCGACCTCGGTGGACGTCGACGGCGGCGGGCTGCTCAACGGCAGCACCCTGTCGCAGGGCTCGATCGTGCGGCTCTTCAACGACGGCAACCAGACCGGCGTCGAGACGGTGATCAGCCAGGCGCAGATCATCACCGCGGCCAACAGCAGCACGAGCAACCCCGACGTCAACGGCTTCACGTTCGATGTCACGACGGGCGACATGTATTTCACGTTCACGGCGAACTTCGACGTGAACGGCACGGCGATGGCCGATGGCGGCGTCATGCGCATTCCGGGTTCGGCGCTCACGTTCGGCCCGACCGGCCTCGTCACCGCGGTCGCGCCCGGCACGGCGGAGATCGTCCTGACGGAAGCCGAGGTGCTCGCGATCTTCACCAACGCCGGCTACAGCTTCGGCGGCACGAACGCCAACAGCGACCTGCTCGGCATCGCGCTCGATCCGACGGGCGGCACCTACACGAGCAGCACGACGAACCTGACCATGCCGCACCTGTGGCTGTGCAACCAGGACAACGCCGACGAAGGCCTCGTCAGCACCAAGAACAACCCCTCGAACTCGACGCCGGGCGTGGTCCCGTCGGTCAACGGTGTCCCGCTCCAGGGTGCTGCGGCCTTCGGTCTCGCGGGCGGCTTCGGCGGTCCCAACCCGCGCAACCCGTCGGCGATCGCGTTCCAGTTCAGCTCGCCGCAGGGTCCGAACGCGATGCACTGCGACACCTTCCCGGTGTTCCAGGGCACGACGCCCGCGGACTTCAACATCGACATCAGCGGCGCGACGCCCAACGGCTTCGTCGTCCTGGTGTTCGACCTCGAGTTCCTCGGTGGTGCGCCGGGTCTGTTCCCGGGTCGCCTGCCCGTGAGCCCGCTCGGCACGTTCTTCGGCCCGAGCTGGGACGAGTACTACCCCAACATCCCGGCGCTCGGCGTGCTGCTGC
Organism: Planctomycetota bacterium; assembly: GCA_965228735.1. Lineage (GTDB taxonomy): Bacteria > Planctomycetota > UBA1135 > UBA1135 > UBA2386 > JAGQRA01. The sequence goes on along the minus strand of OZ245838.1, from coordinate 3,967,402 downwards.
CGCTCGCGGATCCCGAGGGCTTCGCGCGTCAGCTGATCCAGATCCCGGGTGGCTTCGGCGGCTTCGGCGCCAAGATGCAGGCCGGCGACCTGGCGACGTTCACGCTGTCGGCGCCGCTCCTGATCAACTGGCTGTAGTCGTTCCTCCCGGCCATGGGCCGGAAGGACCAACGAGAACGCCCGCTGCGTCGATCGACGCAGCGGGCGTTTCGCGTTCGGGCGGGTGGTCGGCCGACTCAGTCGGCCTTGACCTCGTGCATGTGCACGTCCCGCTGCGGGAACGGGATGCTGAGCCCTTCGGCGTCGAAGCGCTCCTTGACCGTGCGCGTGACGTCCCAGAAGACGTCCCAGTAGTCGGCGGTCTTGGACCACGGCCGCACGACGAAGTTGACCGACGAGTCGGCGAGCTCGTGCAGCTTGACCACGGGAGCCGGGTCCTGCAGCACCTTCTCGTGGTTGTTGATGATGTCCTCGAGCACGCTCTGGACCTTCTTCAGATCGTCGTCGTAGCCACAGCCGAACGTCATGTCGACGCGGCGCGTGTCCTCGGTCGTCGCGTTCTGGATCACGTCGCCCCAGATCGAGCCGTTGGGGATGATCACGACCTGGTTGTCGAACAGGCGCAGCGTCGTCGACACGAGCGACATCGCGTCGACCTTGCCGGTCTTGCCCGCGACGGTCACGACCTCGCCGACGTCGTACGGGCGGTAGACCAGGATCATGATGCCGGCCGCGAAGTTGGCGAGGGTGCCCTGCAGCGCGAAACCGACGATGAAGCCGACGGCGCCGATCGCGGCGACGAACGGCCCGACCTCGATGCCGAGCACCGAGAGCGCGACGACGAGACCGATGATGTTGATGATCTGACGCGTCACGGTGACGAAGAAGTCGCGCAGCAGCTCCGACGTCTTCTTCATGCGTGACACCGCTGTGCGGACGATGCGCGCCGCGATCCCGGCGAGGATGCGGAACGCGATGATCGTGAGCAGGAAGAACACGATGTTGAGCGCGAGCTCGATGCCGCCGGTCGGCGAAACCAGCCAGTCCTTCGCGTAGTTGACCAGGCCGGCGATGTCACCCGAGTCGATCTCGACGCCGGTCGCGGAAGCCACGTAGGCTTCGTAGGTCTCGATCTTCGCCGAGTCCGCACCGCGTTTCCGATACGCATCGATCACCACCTCGACACGGTCCACGATCGCCATCTGTGCGGCTTCGTCATCCGCTGTCGGCGCCGGCGCGTTGTTGTTCGCGATCTGGTTCGTCGCGATCTCACGGGTCTTGCTCTCGAGGATGCCGAGCCAGGCTTCGAGCTCGACCTCGACCTGCGCGAGTCGCATCGGCTTGAGGCGGAGCTTGAGCTCCTCCTTCGCCATGTAATCACCGTTCGTCTGCGCTGTGGTCTGCGCCTGCGGCGGATCCTCCTGAGCCACGGCTCCGAAGGTGAACGTGAACATCGCTGCCAGGGCGAGAAGAAGCTGGCGGTGCATGAGTCTCCTGATCTGATTCTGGGGGGACGAGATTGGGCGACCGACTGTCCCGATCTACGCCCCTGCGCGCAATCAGGATTCCGCGCCGAACTCCTCGAGATACTCCTTCATCCGGATCTTGGCCTTCGTGCGATCGCTCGCCATGTAGCGCACCTTGCCGAACACCTCCCGTTCGGGCCCCCAAGCGCGATCGAATCGGCCGAGCACCCAGAAGATGCCGCTGTAGGAGTTGGGGTCGCGGCCATCGAGCGCGTAACGGTTGTTGAGCTCGATGAGGATCTCGGCGGCGATCTGCGGCGTCTCGGTCCAGTGCAGCACCTTCTTGCCCCAGAGCATGCGCAAGTAGTTGTGGATGCGGCCCTCGCGACGGAGCTGGCGTTGGGCGGCGTTCCAGATCGGGTCGTGCGTTTCGGCGTTGTCGAACTCGCCGATCGAGTAGACGTGCGGCCGCGGGTCGCCGCCGTGCTCGCGCAGCGTCTTGCGCGCCCAATCCGGCAGCGAGCCGTACTCGTCGTAGTCCGGCACGCGCGCGCAGAAGTTGAAGCCGAGCTCACGCCACGTGACGAACTCGTCGAGGAACGCCTCGGCCGGCGCGCTCATCTTCCAGAACCCGTCGCGCCCGCCGCGGCGCTGGTCGCCGAGGTCGTCGGTGGACCAGTCCTCGCGCTTCGTCAACTCGTGGAACAGCTCATGCGCCGAGACGTGACCGAAGTGCAGCCACGGTGACAGCCCGCTGCCGCCGCCCTTGTCGGGGTGGTTGCGGTCGTCGTCGTAGCTCCCGAGGTGGTCGTCGAGGAACGTGCGCATGTGACGGCGACCGTTGACCGCGCCGCCGGTGATGCCGGCGACCGGCGCGATGTCGTGATCGATCGGTAGCTCGGCGAGCTCGTCGCGGTCCCCCGCCAGCAGCGCCTTGGTCGCTTCCGGCCAGCGGTCGAGGATCGGTTGCGGCACGTGCGCCTGCGGCAGGTCGAGGCGGGCGAGCGGTCGCGCCTTCGGCGTCTCGTCGAGATGCGGCGCGAGGTTCTTCTGCAACCAGCGGCGCAGGTCGACGGCGCGAGAGAACACCTTCTCGCCGGGGGCGGCGACGGGCAGCAGGCCGTTGCTGTCGACCTTCTCGAGGCGGCAGGACAGCTTCTCGGCCGCGGCCGCTACCATCCGCGGCAGGAAGAAGCACGGGAAGTCGTCGGTCACGACGACGCAAGCGGCCTTCGCGAGCTCCTCGAGCAGGCCGCTGCCGGCACCGTCATCCGGCTCGACGTAGGGGTAGTATCGCACCGGCGAGTCGGCGAACGCGTCGACGTTGTCGCGCATGCCCGTGAGCACGAACGCGTGCAGTCGGTCGCTCGCCCACCGGTAGCCCGTGCGCAGCGCCTCGAGCACGATGAGCGGCTTGCCGAGCTCGCGGGCGTGCTCGATCGCGCGGTCGAGGCCGAAGTTGTACTGCGCCCGACGCGCGGCGATCATCCAGTAGAGGACGTGATCGCCGTCCCCGCGCACGGAGCAGTCGTTGGCGGCGGTGATGCGGAGCTCCGGGACGGCGGCGGCGGGCATGCCGTGCCATCGAACCAGACGCCGCGGCCCGCAAGCCCTGAAATCCCAGGACCGCGGGCCCGGGATCAGGGGCCGGCCGGCGAGTCGGCGGAACGGTCGGGCTACTGCACGACCGGATCGGTGAAGCTGCCCGGATCGAGCACGTCACCCGGCAGCTTGCTGAAATCGAGCGTGCCGGCGGCGAGGTAGACCGGCAGGCCGAGAATCGCCGTGCCGTTGAGGACGTTGTTCATCGTCGCGGTGCCGGTGCTCGAGATCGGCACGAAGTACGGGAGCGGGTTGGCCCAGAGCAGCGACCACAGCAGGTCCTGCTGCAGGCCGACGAAGAACCCGCTGCCCGGCGCGCCGTTGTTGAGGTAGGCGTTGAGGTCCGTGCCCGGCGCGGTCCCCGTGGAGGCCATGAGGAAGGCCTGGCTCGTGGCGGCGAGGGTCGGATCGATGCCTTCGACGGTGAAGGTCTGGCTGGCGGCATCGTAGGTGCCGTTCATCGCCTTGATACCCGTCGTGTACGACGTGTTGGTCGAGTTCGCCGTGCTGGCGCCGGCCTCGTTGTCGACGAAGATGATGTTGATGTCGCCGTTGAGCGTGACGGCGACGTATTCATTGTCGATGTCGACCGAGTTGGTCCCCCCGCCTCCGAGGTCGGTGAACACGTCGGCCGTCACGGTGTTGCCGCGGTCGGTGCTGTACACCAGGACGCCGTCATCGGCGCTCGGCTGGTGCTCGAACACGGTCGCGATCACGTTGCCGGCGATCTCGACCTCGACCTGGCCGAAGCCGTTGGCCTTGGTGCCGGTCAGGGTGTGGTTCGTCGCCGTGCCGGCGATGAACTCGAAGCCGAACGCGTCGTCGACCACCATGTAGGTCTCGTTGGAGTTGTCGAGCGGGATGCCGGCGCTGTCGTCGCGGTAGATGATCGCGATGATGCCGTCGCGCGCTTCGACCGAGATGCCGTCGATGTCGCCGGTACCCGCGCCGATCGACGTGAAGTTGCACTGCACGCCGGAGACCGACCAGTTGAACGTCTGCGTCGAGGTGTCGACGTCGGCGCGGTCCATCCACAGGTCGTCCTCGTCGAGGCGCGAGTCCTCCTGGAAGACGTAGCCGAACGGCAGGTCGAGCCGCGGGAACGGCCGGCGCGGCGAAGCCCAGGCCAGCGGGAAGGTGCCCGGCGTGTTGCCGCTGTGGACGAACGGCGTGCTGAACGTCGCGCCGGCATCGAACGAGTGCACCGAGACCGTGACGTTGCCGCTCGGCGCGACGCTGTTGTAGCTCGCGTCGTCGTCGAGCCAGGCGATCAGCACGACGTCGTCCTGCGCGTCGATGTTGGGCAGGTCGACGTCCGACTGGCCGGTGTAGTTGGTCAGCGCGGTCTCCGGGACCGCCACGGACAGCACGCCGCCGTTGATGTCGACGCTCGAGTAGAGCAGGTTCTCGTTGGTGAACGTCGGGTCGTCGGCTTCCCACGCGAGATGCAGGCCGCTCGACGAGGCGGCGCCGACCGCGTCGTCGACGTCGAACAGCACGCCCGTGCTGACGAGCAGCGGCGCCGACCAGGTCTGGCCCTGGTCGTCCGACGCGATGCACCAGAGCGTCTGCCCGATCTGGGTCTTGTCGTGCGCGTTGGTCTGGATCGTCGCGTAGACCTTGTTCTCGTAGCAGTAGAGGTGCGTGCCTTCGTCGCCGGTATTGAGATCCTCACCGCCGGCGGTGTCGGCGGTGTAGATCGTGACCGGTGCTTCCCACGTGCGGCCGCCCGTGATGCTGCGGCGGACCTGGAAGATCACGTCGCCGTTGCCGTCGATCTCGGGGAAGAGCGCGTAGACGAGGCGCGAGGTGGCGACGAAGCCGCCCGCAGCCGGCAGGAACTCCTTGGGCGAGCAGATGTCGACCTGATTGAAGCCGACGTCGTCGGTACGGGCGGCGTCGTTGTCGAACAGACCCTGGGTTACCGTGGCGGGCTCCTGACCGCGCGGCAGGTTCGAGTTGTTCTGGGCAGGGGAGAGCGCGGCGAGGGCGGCGCACGAAACAAGGACTCTCGTGATCATGGCTGTAGGGGGGGTCTCCTTGAGAGACAGCCAGGATAGAGCACGGACTGCGAGCGCGGGTCGAAGCCACCGTGAAGATGCCGCGGAGCTTGGCGGCCAGCATGGCTGGTGCGGTCTTACCCGCTTCGGCGTCCTCGATTACGACGACTCGGGCCAGTCGAAGTCGTGCAGTTCGATGGCGCCGTCGCCGCGTCCGACGAGCACCGCGAAGCGTTCGGCTGCCAGACCCGCGAGCCGGCTCGTGAGGTCGTTGCGCTCGGTCCCGGCGGTGCAGCTGGCGATCAGCTCGCCGAGCCGATCGCGCGGCACGAGGTCGTAGCGTTCTTCGTCGATCGACTCGTGGCCCGAGAGCTGCACGAGCAGCGTTCGCAGCCGACGGTGTCTGCGCCCGGCCCCCTTGGCAAGCAACAGGCCGGCCGGTTCGAACTCGAGATCGCCCATGCGCTGCGCGAGCCGCGCCCGCGCCATCAGGTCGCGGGCGAGGATCGCGACGTCGGCCGTGCCCGACGCCCGTTTCCACCAATCGGAGATGCCCATGGCGTTCGCGTTTGTCCGGGCATCCTCCCCGGGACTCCGCGCCCGCGCAACCGGCGGCACTCGCGGTCGAGGACGCGCGCGGTTCTTGGACCTACAAGCAGTGTCTACGGCGCGAGCAACCGCAGCTGCGCGACGTTCGTGAAGCTGCCGCGGTTCGGCAGCGCGTTCGGCAGCAGCAGGCCCTGGATCGACAGCTCGATCCCCGCGAACGTCGGGTTGGTCGGCAGTGCGAACGCCGTCGGAATCGTGTTCGGTCCGACGCCGAGCAGCACGAGCTGCGGGAAGCCCGCGTTGGCGACCCCGAACGGCGGCACGAACGCGAGGCCGCGGGTGTGGCCGAGGCCCGCGCCGATCAGCGCGGCGCCCTGGTTGACGGGGCTGTCGGGCACGACCTGGAACGTCACGGTCTCGCCGATGCGCGGCAGCGGGTTGTCGGTCGTGAGCCGGCAGCTCACGAGCTCGTGCGCGCCCATGTCGGGCAGCGCGACGCTGCCGAAGTTGAACGCGGCGACGCGGGAGCGGCCCTCGACGTCGTAGCCGACCTGGATCGCCGGCGCCAGCGCGGCGGTGTCACGGCAGGGCGACGACGAGAGCAGCGTCAGCGTGTCCGGATCGGCGAACTGCGGATCGACCGCGATGTTGCCGTTCTGCCCGGCGAAGTCGCCGCAGGACGAGAACACCTGCGCCGCTGCCAGGCCGGAGAAGTTGGCCGTCGTGCTGTTCCAGGCGATCGAGTTGCGGACGCTGCCGTTGAAGTTCGAGGCGACGATGCCGAGCGCGCCGCTGCCTTCGACGGAGGCGTGCCGCAGATCGTAGCCGTTGCCGCCGATCCGGATCCCGTCGCGGGTGCAGCTCGCGGCGACGATGTTGTCGAGCGGTCCCTGGTGCTGCGAGAACCACAGCCCGTCGCGACAGCGCAGCAGCTGCACGCACCCGACGCTGGTCTGGTTCGAGTTGTTGCGGATGCCCGTCGTCGCGAAGCGAACGTCGATGAACCGCACGAACGAGTCGGTCGAGCCGTTGAGCGCGATGCCGGTCCAGTCGCCGGTCGCCGGCGTCGTCGCGCTACCATTGCCGTTGGTGTCGCCGCCGACGGTGTCGTCGTGCTCGGAGGTGAGCACGATCCGCGCGTCGGGCGAGCCCCGCAGTTCGATGGTGCCGGTGTTGGTCGACAGTGAGCTGTTCGATCGCAGCTTCCACGCCGTGCCGCCGAGGATCACGAGGCGGCGGCCGCCTGGCACCGAGAACGTGCCGGTCGGTTGCCCGACGCCGTGGATCAGATTCTCGCGTTCGACCGTCGTGTCGCGCCGCAGCAGCGGTTGGATCGAGGTCAGCGCCGGTGTCGTGCCCGACGCGATGTTGCCGCGGTGGTCCGGCAGGTCGTCGAGCGGCGCATCGTGGATGCCGAAGTCCGTGAGGTCGACGAAGGTGCAGTCCTGGACCGACGAGAAGCTGGTGCTCGACGTCGAGGTGACGCCGAAGTCGATGCCGAAACCGATCGTGTCGCGCACGACGGTGCGCAGCGCGTCGCAACGCCCGGTGCCGACGAGGATCGCCCCGCCGAAGCTGAACGAGCCGCCGGCATAGCGCACTTCGGCGTCCGTGAACGCCAGGTTGCCGGCCGCGTTGTCGCACCGGATCGAGCGCCAGTCACCGGGTGCCGGACTCGTCGCCGAGCCGTCGAGGTTGGTGTCGCCACCGACCGTGTCGTCCAGCAGCGACGTGAACGTCACCGGATCGTTCGCCGTGCCTTCGGCCTCGAATCCACCGCGAACGAGAAAGCCGCCGTTGCTCGTGAGCTTGAGGTCGACGCCGGGCCCGAACCTCAGCGTGTTGCCGACGGGCACGTTGATCACGCCATCGACGACCATGACGCCGCTGCCGTTGAGCGTGTGCTGCGGCCCGAACGTCACACTCGGCGTGCCGGCCGGCCATTGCGGGCCGCCACCCTGCGCGGTGAGCCGCGCGATGTAGTTGCCGCCAGCGCAGTTGAACGCACTGCAGTTGACGATCCGATCGAGCATCGGCAGCGCGCCTTTCATCGCGACGCCGCCGCAGTTGGCCACGAGCAGGTTGTTGAAGATCGGTCGCGAGCTGCCGAGATGGGCGCCATCGCCGCCGATGTCACCGATGACCGCGTTGGTCATGGACAGCTCGCATGCCGGGTTGCTGATCACGAGACCCGGGTTGCCGCCGCGACCGGCGTAACGGATCGACGCGTTGAGGATCGAGTTGCCCGCGGTCGATCCGAAGCGCACGCCCTGCCAGTCCCCGCGCTGCGGCACGGTCGCTGCACCATTGCCGTTGGTGTCGCCGCCGACCGCGTCGTCGTGCACCGACGTCAGGAACGCGCCCTGGCTCGCGTCGACGACGCCGTCCACGGTGAACGTGCGGTTGTCGTGGAACTTCAGGTTCACGCCCGAGAGCGTCAGGGTCTCACCGGCAGGCACGCGGATGTTCTGGCAGTGATACGTGCCGGTCGTGAGCGGTCCGCCGTTGCCGTCGTAGACATCGCCGGAGAGCGTCACGATGACCTGGGCGGGCACCGTGACGCCCATGGCGAGGGCGGCGAACACGGCGAAGAGAGCGATGATTCTGGTGGAGCGCACGGTTCTGAGGAGTCGGGTTCGCCCCCACAGCGTCCGCTTCCGGCCGTGGCCGCCAGCTATCCGCGGGTTTCGACCCCGGGTCAGCTCTCGGGCTCGTTCGTTCGCAGGAGGCTGCCGTCCTGCCGGATCACCGCGTTGACCGCCTGGGCGAGATCGGAGAGCCGGAACGGTTTGGCCAGCGCGGCCTGGAATCCGGCAGCGCGGAAGTCCGCCATCGTCGGGTCGTCCGAGTAGCCGCTCGCCACGATCGCGCGTGCGTGTGGGTCGTGGGTCAGGATCTCCGCCCATGGCCTGGCGGCCGCCCATGCCAGAGGACCCAGAGCACCGTTGCCGAGAGCCACAGGGAGAGCTGAGGCGATCGCATGATCCGCCACGTTAGGCGGGTGCATTCACTGCCGCCAGATCGAGACCGAACCGGGTGCCCTGGGCTATCGAGCTGCGGTGCTCGATGATGGACACGAGCGTGCATCGATGAGCACCCCCTCGAGTTCCTGCTCGGCTTCCTGAGTTTCGCGCCAGCGGTCGGACTCGTCTGGACCACCGTTCTGATGGCGATCGGATTCTTCACGCTGGCGGCGGCTCGGCCGACCCCGGGCAACTCGTCGACCTGATCCGGCGTTGCCTGCCCGTGTCCATCGTCACCTCGGTGATCCCGCGGATCGCGATGCCGGTCTACTGGTGGCTCTACATCCGGCCGCCGCGCGACCCCGAACACCTCGCGACCACCTCGCGCCGGAACGAGATGCCGGGGTGAGGCGGGCGATCCGCGCGCGAGGCGATACTGTGCGGCCATGATCGCCGCGCTCTCGAACGTTCCGGGCCTCGCCGCCCTCGCCGTGCTGGCCACGATCGGCACCTCCTTTGCCCAGGGGCGAGCGGGAGAGGAGCGAGCGCCGACGCGCGAGTGGCGCCAGCTGTTCAACGGCGAGGACCTCACGGGCTGGACGCCGAAGATCCGCGGCTATCCCGCGGGCGAGAACTTCGGTTCGACGTTCCGCGTCGAGGACGGTCTGCTGACCGTGGCGTACGATGCCTACGAGACGTTCGAGAACCGCTTCGGGCACCTGTTCTACGAGTCGGAGTTCGGCAGCTACCGGCTGCGCGCCGAGTATCGGTTCACTGGCGACCAGGTGAAGGGCGGTCCGGGCTGGGCGTTCCGCAACAGCGGTCTGATGCTGCACGGACAGCCGCTCGCGACCATGGGCCAGGACCAGGACTTCCCCGCGTCGATCGAGGTGCAGCTGCTCGGCGGCCGGGAGAAGGGCAAGCGTTCGACGGCCAACCTCTGCACGCCGGGAACCAACGTCGTGCGCGATGGCAAGCTGTGGACGCGGCACTGTCTCGACTCGAGCTCGGCGACGTTCCGTGGCGACGGCTGGGTCACCGTCGAGGTGATCGTCCGCGGCAACACGTTCCGGCACGTGATCGACGGCGACACGGTGCTGGCCTACGACGATCCGCAGCTCGATCCGCGCGATGGCGACGCGAAGAAGCTGCTCGCGGACGGTCGCGACAAGCTGCTCACGCGCGGCACGATTTCGCTGCAGTCCGAGAGCCATCCCGTGCAGTTCCGCAAGGTCGAACTGCTCGAGCTCGACGAGCCCGGCCCGTGGTTGCGACCGCTCGGCGGCGAGGCGCTGTCGGCGCATTGCGAGACGAAGGGCAACTGGAGCCTCGCGGACGGCGTCGCGACCCTGACGCCGCGCGACGGCGAGCGCGGCTGGCGCCGCTTCGACCACTACCTCTGGAGCGAGGGCGAGTGGGGTGATTTCGAGGCCGAGTTCGAGTATCGCCTGCAGGAGGGCGGTAACAGCGGCTTCTACTTCCACGTCGGCGACCGTAGCAAGCCCGTGGCGACCGGCGTCGAGGTCCAGCTCTACGCGACGCCCGTGGACAAGCCGCAGGACCGCCTCACGGACCACGACGCGGGTGGGATCATTCCCGGTGGTCCGCCGAACAGGAACGCGTCGCGCCCGATCGGCGAGTGGAATCACATGCACGTCCTCGTCGAGGACGGCACGTTCCATGTCACCCTGAACGGCAAGCTCGTGCAGGCCATGCCGCTCGACCACAGCAAGATCGCGGACCGTCCGCGCACCGGCGCGATCGGCTTCCAGGATCACTCGCTGCCGATCGAGCTGCGCAACTGGCGCGTGCGGGCGTTGCGGTAGGGGTTCCATGTTCGGACACCGTTCTCGAGCGTGGTTGCTGCCAGCGGTGTCGTCGGCGCTGCTGCCGCTCTGTTCGGCCCAGGAGGGGTCGGTCGAGCCGCCGCTCGCGACGAGCGAGGTTCGGGTCGTGATCGAGGCCGAGCGCTTCGATCGTGCGGCGTTCGGCGCTCTCGTCGACGCGGGGCCGCGCGCGGTTCCCGGACTGCTCGCAGTTCTCGGTGACTTCGGCGATCAGTCCGAGCTCGGAGCCCGGCGTCGGATGCGCGCGTTGCGGTGCCTGCGCCTCATCGGACCGGCGGTGGCCGACGCCGTGGTGCCGACGCTCCTCGATCACGTCGCGCGCGACATCTCGCGCGACGACGTGGCGTTGCTCATCACGGTGGCGCAGCTCGTCCCGGGCGTCACCGACAAGGAACGGATGATCGCGACGGTCCGGGCGATCGAGATCCGTTCGCCGGGCGGACAACCGCTCGCACGATTCAGGCGTTGGGTCGACAAGATGCGACTCTGGTACGACGTGCACCAGCGACTCTCGTGGACCGCCACGGACGACGTCGACGCGCTCGCGCGCGACCTGCGCGGCGAAGACCCGCTGCGCCGGCGCTTCGCGGCCGAGCACCTCGGCCGACTCGGCGCGGCCGCGGCGCCGGCGATCGATGTCCTGATCGAAACCGAGCGCACCGAGAAGCACCCGCGCGTGACGCGCCGCAAGGGCGTCGGCTCCCTGACCGCGGACTTCCACGATCTCGTGCGCGACGCCGCCGCGATCGCGATCGCGCGGATCGACCCGGCGCGAGTCGAGGCGCGGCGCGGACTCACGCTGCTCCTGCTCGCCGATTGCCCGGACGAACGGCTGCGGGCGCTGATGGCGATGACGCCATCGCTGGCACCCGACGCGTTCGACGTCGTGCCCGCGGTGGTCGAGGCGACGGACGATGCGGACCTGCGCGTCGCCGAAGAGGCCGTCTCGACCCTGGGTCGCCTCGGGGATCGGCGCGTGGTCGTGATCGAGCGGCTGCGCGAGCTGCGATCGTCGTCGGACGCGCGGCTGCAGAAGCGGGCCGCGGCGGCGCTGCGGTCGCTCGATCGATAGGCCGAGCAAGCGACGGCGATCCGGGGCTACCGACTCACGAACGCGAGGAAGTCCTTCGTCCACCCGCCGGGGCCGCCCGTCAACTCGTGGTGCCGGAGCGGCCGGCCCGTCCGCGGATCGACGACGAAGTAGGTCGGTATCGCGAGCTTGTTGCCGTATCGGGCCCGCACCTCGCGGTTTCTCGCGAACGTCGCTTCGGTCAGCGTGGAGCGGGTGTCGACGTGGAGGCGGGATTCGATGAAGCGCTCGGCGAGTCGTTCCCGGATCGTCGACTGACCGAGGACGTGCTGCTCCATGACGCGGCACGACGCGCAGTTGAACCCGCTGAACGTCAGCAGCAGCAGCTTGCCCTCGCGGGCAGCCATCCGCCGGGCCTTGTCGTGATCGTCGATGATCACCAGCGGCTCCGGAACCGGCGCGCGGAACGCTTCGGCCCGGCCTCGCAGCTCCGGGTCCGCGCTGCGATCGAACGCCGCGGTCAGGTCGCGATGACCGGCATGCCGATCGTCGGACTCACGATTCCGCAACGCGCGGATGCCACGCACGAAGCGGGCGCGCGCTTCGACTTCGGCGTGTGGCGTTCGATCGATGATCGTCGCGAGCGCTACGGCGACGGCCTTCTCGCCGACGATCGGCTCGAGCGCCAGCAGGACGTCGATGACATCCGCCCATGCCGCACTGTCGGCGTGGTTCTCGACCATCGCGGTGAGCGCCTGCTGCATCGACGCCTTCTCGTCGACGCCGTGCTGCAGGATCCAGACGAGATACGGCACCGCGTCGGCCGTGCCCTGCACCGTCTTGGCCGCGCGCAGGCAGCGATCGACGAACGGTTTGCTCGGCGCCGCTGCGATCGGCTCGCCGCGACTCAGGTCGGCGATCCACGCGCGGTGGACGCGCTCGAACTCCTGGTGGATCTGCGTCAGAGCCTCGGGGGCACGGGCGGCGCGTTCTTGCCCGGCGAGCGGCGATTGGCAAGCGAGCGCGAGTGCGAGCGCGCCGCCAACGGTGGTGGGTCGTGTCATGTGCTGTCCTGGTCGCGCATCGATACGAGCCCGTCACCAGCCGGTTCCGCCGCGTTCGCCCGTTCGCGCGCCAGCCGCCGCAGGAAGAACTGCACGAACGGTCCGACGCTGAGCGCGAACCACGCCGTGCCGAGGCCGATCGAACCGCCGAGGAAGAAGCCGATGACCAGCACGCTGAGCTCGATCGTCGTGCGCACCTTCCACGTCGTGAAGCCACGCTTGCTGAAGCCCGTCATCAGACCGTCGCGCGGCCCGGGGCCGAGACCACCGCCGATGTAGAGCCCCGACGCGAGCCCGACGACGGCCGGTCCGAGCGCGCAGAACACGAGACGCGGCGCGAGACTCTCGGGGCGCGCGACCCACGCGAGCGTCGTGTCGACGGAGACCCCGATGAGGACTGCGTTGAGCAGCGTGCCCAGCCCGACCCGTTCGCGCAGCGGGATGAAGGCCAGGACGAGGATGACGCCCGTGATGATGATGACGGTGCCGAGGCTGAGGCCCGCGGTGCGCGCGATGCCCTGATGGAACACGTCCCACGGCGGCAGTCCGAAGTCCGCCAGCACCATGAGCGCGATCCCAGTGCCGAACAACCACAGTCCGAGCACGACCTGCGGCAGCCGCCACAGCGTTTCGCGCCAGGGCAGGGTGACGAAGAGCGAGGAGAGGGGGAAGTTCGACACGGCGCCGCCAACGCTAGTGTGTCGATCCGACCGGAGTCTTCAAGTCGAGCTCGATCCGACCCGGCGTGCTCAGCGACGGAACCAGGCGATGAGGAGCGCGACCGCGAGCGTGATCTCGACGGCGAGCAACCAGTAGCACGACCGCGGCACCGGCAGGACGATCACCGTGGGCAGGCGGAACAGCGGCAGCATCGCGGAGAAGACGAGGGCGAAGGCGAGGCCGCCCCGGCGCAGCTGCGGGTCGAGGGCGGTCAGGATCATGGCGAGGCCGAGTCCGACCTCGATCCCGCCGTAGACCGTGATGAACTCGGACATCCCGCCGGGGCCGGGCAGCTCGAATCCGACCGCCTTTGCCGCGGCCCGAGGGGTGACGGTGCACCAGATGCCGAGCACGACGTAGATCGCACCGATGACGATGAGGGTGATCATGGCTGAGCGGTTCGGGGTGTGGCGTTTACCAGCTGTGCAGCTCGGCCAGGCGGCGCGAGACTTCCTCGTCCCGCACGCCGATTCGGTTGGCGAGCACCTCGATGACCTCGCGCGGGCGCTCGGTCGTCATGTTGCCGGGGGACGGGTCGTCACGGCGCATGGAGTGACTCAGTTGCCGTTGCCGCTGGCGACGCCGATGACGCCGAAGCCGACGCGGTCGCCGGCGTCGCCGGTCGGCTGCCCGAACGTGTCCTCGCCCGCGTGGACCACGACGGCCCGGCCGACGATGAAGTGCACGCCGCCGAGCTCGATGAGTTTGTCGGTCATGTCGATCTTGGCGATGCCGTTGGCGTCGGCCTCGATGTTGCCGAGATCGCCGAAGTGGCGTTCTCTGGCCGTCGGTTGGCCGTGGGCGCGGCCCCGCGGAGCGTAGTGGCCGCCGGCGGAGGAACCGTCCTGCGCGTTCGTGAGATCGCCGAACTCGTGAATGTGGAAGCCGTGCTTGCCCGGAGTGAGGCCGGTCACCTGACCCGTGAGCTTCACGCCCGCGGTGGTCAGTTCGAACCGCACGGTGCCGCGGACGTTGCTGTCGCCGACCGGTCGGATCACGGCGACGGCGTTCTCGACGGGTCCGGTGCCGATACTGGTCCCGTGGGCCTCGGACTCGCAGCCGCTGAGAAGGGTTACGAGCAGCATCGCTGCCACTCCTGGTCTGGTGCAGATCATCGCCCTGGCATGTTCGCCGGGGGGCCGCGTGCGGATGCCGATTCGTTCGCTCGCGGCGGGTCGCGATCAGCGCGAGATGGCGCCGATGCCGAACTCGCGCCGCAGTCGCCGCGCGTCACGGGTGATCGCCTCGGCCTCGTCGTCGGCCATCCGATCGAGGTTCTTCAGCATCATCGCCATCCGGTTGTTGTCCTCGAACCGGTCGCGGTTGCGCCGCAGGAAGTCCCAGTAGAACACGTTGAACGGGCAGGCGTCCGGACCGGATCGTTCGTTGACGTCGTAGCGGCAGGAGCTGCAGTAGTTTCCCATGCGCTTCACGTACTTGCCGCTGGCTGCGTACGGCTTGGTGCCGACGACCGCGTGGTCCGCGTGCATCGCCATGCCGATCGTGTTCGGCGTCGTGACCCAATCGACGGCGTCGGTGTACATGCCGTAGAACCAGTCGCCGATCGCGCGCGGTTGTATGCCCGCGGTCATGGCGAAGTTGCCGATGACCATGAGCCGCGGAATGTGGTGGGAGTACGCCGAGTCCACGACGGGCCGCAGACAATCGGCGAGGCACGCCATTTCGGTCTCGGCGTTCCAGAAGAACTCGGGCAGCTCGCCGTATTGGCGCAGCCCGTTGCGGTCGCGGTAGTCGCGGCCTTCGCGCCAGTAGACGCCGCGGATGAACTCGCGCCAGCCGATCAGCTGGCGGACGAAGCCCTCGACGCTGTTGAGCGGCGCGTCGCCGTTCTCGTAGGCCTTGACGGCCGCCTCGACACAGTCCCGCGGATCGAGCAGTTTGAGATTCAGCGCGGCCGAGAGCATCGAATGGTAGAGCACCGGCTCGCCGCTCCACATCGCGTCCTCGTACGTTCCGAAGCGTCCGAGGCGGTGCTCGATGAAGTCGTCGAGCGCGCGCCGTGCGGTGGTCGGCGTCACCGGCCAGCGGAACTCGTCGGGCTCGAGTTTGCCGGGAAGGTCGGACAGTCGCCGCTCGACGAGCTCGCACACCTCGAGCGTGATGTCATCGGGGCGCGGCGTGTAGGGCGCGCGGACGTCCGGCGCGGAGTCGAAGGACTCGCGGTTCTCGGAATCGTAGTTCCAGTCGCCGCCCTCCGGTTTGCCGTCGTCGTCGACGAGGATGCCCAGTCGTTTGCGCTGCTCCCGGTAGAAGTACTCCATCGTGAGCCTGCTGCGGCCCTCGGCCCAGCGGTCGAAGTCCTCCAGGGCGGTGAAGAAGTGCTCGTCCGGCAGCACTTCGTGCGGCACTCCGAGCGTGTCGGCGGCTGCCGCGACAGCGTCGAGCACGCGCCACTCACCCGGCTGCGTCGCGACGAGCTGCTCGGCCTCGACCTTGCGGCCGACGCGCTCGATCTCGCTCTGGAACGACTGCGTGTTGTCGGCGTGATCCAAGGTCACGTATTCGACGCGGTAGCCGTCGTCCTGCAGGGTGCTCGCGAAGTGCCGCATCGCGGCAAGGAACATCACGACCCGCTGCTTGTGGCTCGGCCCACGCCGGGCTTCGTCCTCGACCTCGACCATCAGGACGGCGTCCTGTTCTCGGTCGAGCCCGGTGAGTGCGGGCGCGCTCTTGTCCAGCTGGTCGCCGAAGACGATCAGCAGGCGGCGCGCCCGGCCGCGAATCCACGGCCGCGAGAACGCCGTCATCCTGAAACCCCGCGGCTCGGGAGCAGCTCCGGGATGCGGCAGGGGCAATCTTCGACGACCATCACGCGTTGGCGTTTCGCCCGCGTCAGGCACGGGGATGCAGCCGCCAGCGGTCTGCGGACGAGCGCATCCAGGGGAGCAAGACTGCAACCGCCGGCCGCGCCCCGGCGAAGACCGGGACGTGAAACGCCTCCTCCGCCCCGTTCCGTTCGATCTGTCCGATGAATCCCGCGAGCAGGCGCTCGCGGCGCTGCAACGCTGGCTGCCGCCGACCATCGGCCTGGCCCTGCGCCTGAAGCAGGCGCACTGGAACCTGCGCGGGATGCGGTTCAAGTCCGTGCACGAGCAGCTGGACGAGATCCTGGTCGACGTGCGGAATGCCGTCGACGACATCGCGGAGCGGATCGTGACGCTGGGTGGCGCTGCCGACGGCCTGCCCGGACGGGTCGCGGAGGAATCGCCGTTCGGTGAGTTCCCGGCCGGCCTGCTTTCCGTGGAAGACGCGATCGACACCGTCTGTGACGACATCTCGATCGTCGTCAAGAACGGCCGCGGCTGCATCGCAGCTCTCGGTGAGGTCGATCCCGTCAGCGAGGACCTCGCCATCGCCGTGGTCGGCGCGCTCGAGAAGCACCACTGGATGCTCCACTCGCAGCGCGAAATGTAGTCTGCTTCGCCCACCAGGTTCGAGGGGCGGCCGAAGCGTCGCGTCGCGCGCCGGACCCGTATGACGGATCCATGCGACGTAAGCTGTGAGTCCAATGACGAGCGACCCCGACCTCTCCGACCCCGAACCCGACGACGCACCGACCGAACGTCAGGTCGAGCGCGCTCGGGAAGACTCCGAGTTCACGCCGGTCGTCCTCAAGCGCAGCGACCAGGTCATCCGGCATCCGGACGACGTGCTGCAGACGGCGATCCGCGAAGGTGCGGAACAATCGCTTCGTCCGCTCGCTTCGCTGCTGCTGTCGGCCATATCAGCCGGCGCCATTCTGGCGTTCACGGCGATGGCCGTCGGGGTGATGACGATGTTTGCAGCCGATCTCGGTGGGGTCGCGAGCCGGATCCTCGTCGCGCTCGTCTACCCGCTCGGCTTCGTGCTCGTCCTGATGAGCGGCACGCAGCTGTTCACGGAGCACACGGCGCTGGCGGTCTACCCGATGCTCGACGGTCGGTCCTCGGTCCGCAGCATGCTGCGCGTCTGGCTGACGGTGCTCGGCGGCAATCTCATCGGCTGCGTCATCGGCGCGTTCATGCTGTCGACGACCGAAAGCGTCGTCGGCGCCGGCGAGGGTTATCGGGTGGTTGCCGATCACATGCTGCACTTCGCGCCGGGTGCGACGTTCGCGAGCGCGATCCTGGCGGGTTGGCTCATGGCGCTCGGGGGCTGGCTCGTCTTGTCCACGCCGCCGGATGTCAGCCAGATCGTCGTCATCTACTTCACGACGTTCCTCATCGGCCTCGGCGGGCTGCATCATTCGATCGCGGGCACGGCCGAGGTCGTGACCGCGGCGTTCGTCCACGGTGTGGACGCGTGGTCGGCCGTCGTGCACATCGGCACCGCGATAGCTGGCAATCTCGTCGGCGGGTCGGTGTTCGTCGCCGTTCTCAACTACG
Source organism: Planctomycetota bacterium (assembly GCA_965228735.1). GTDB lineage: Bacteria > Planctomycetota > UBA1135 > UBA1135 > UBA2386 > JAGQRA01. The sequence goes on along the minus strand of OZ245838.1, from coordinate 3,949,777 downwards.
GCCATATTCGCCAGACGCAGCGCCGCTGACCTGGCGTGCGTTACTGCGCGGGGCGGGTCGGGAGCGCGCGGTTGAGCACGGCGAGGCCGAGCACCGCGGCGGCGACGCTGGCGCCGAGAACGCCGAGACGAATCGGCACATCGTAGCTGCGCGGTGCGTCCTCGAACGCCAGGGTGCCGATGAACAGACTCATCGTGAAGCCGATCCCGGCCAGCGCGGCGGCCCCGAAGAACTGCGATGGCGTCGGATCGCCGGGATCGCGCCCGTAGCCGAAGCGTCGCAACACCATCGTGGTGCCGAATACCCCGAGCAGCTTGCCGATGAGCAGCCCCGTGCCGACGCCGAGGGTCACGGTGTCCGCGAACGTGGCGAGCTCCACCGATCGCAACGCGACTCCGGCATTGACGAAGGCAAATACCGGGAGGATGAAGAACGCGACCCAGGGGCGCAGCACGTGTTCGAGCTGGTGCAGCGGCGAGTGGCCGAGCGCGTTCACCGGGCGACGCGGTATCGCGGCGCCGACGATGACACCGGCGAGCGTCGCGTGAATGCCCGACTTGAGCACGCACACCCAGAGCACGGCGCCGACCAGCAGATACATGCCGTAGCGGGTCACGCGCAGCCGGTTCATCACGAAGAGCACGACGACGGTCGCGAGCGCCGCCATCTGGGCCCCCCAGGCGATCTTGTCGGTGTAGGCAGCAGCGATGATCACGATCGCCGCGAGGTCGTCGAAGACCGCGAGCGAGAGCAGAAACGTGCGGAGCGCGACGGGGACACGGCGGCCGAGCAGCGCGAGCACGCCGATCGCGAAGGCGATGTCGGTGGCCGCGGGGATCGCCCAGCCCTGCATCCGGCCCGGATCGTCGCAGTTCCACAACGCGTAGATCGCAACGGGCACGACGACGCCGCCCGCCGCGGCGCAGAGCGGGAGCAGCGCCCGTTGAACGCTCGAAAGCTGACCCGCCAGCACTTCCTGCTTCAGCTCGAGGCCGACCAGCAGGAAGAATATCGCCATGAGGCCATCGTTGATCCAGAGCAGCAGCGGCTTGTCGAGTGCCGCGTCGCCTACGCTCACGGCGAGGCGCGTGTCGAGCAGCTGGTCGTAGATCGTCGCCAACGGCGTATTTGCGGCTACGATCGCACAGACCGTAGCGGCGATCAGCAGCAGGCCGCCGATCAGGTCCGTCCGGCGACGCGCGTCTTCGGCGAGCTCGCCGGTCTCGTCGTCGGGGGACATCGAATCCATTCGCGACTCGGTATTCGCAGAACGACGCGAGCGGATGCACGGCGTCCCGACCGTCAACCCACGCCAGAATCCTGAGTCCGTGGGTGCGTCTGCAACGAAGACCATGCCATGAAAAACTGGACTCCAGGTTTCGTTCGCGTCGGCTCGGCCGCTGCTCTGTTGGCGACGATGAGTCTCATCGCCTCGACCACTGCGCCGCCGGCGGAAGTCGGCCAACCGATGCAGCGCACCGGCAAGCTCAGCGGCTGGTCCGTCGACGCAACCGGCGAGGTCGCGATTCGTCTCACGGGCAATCATGACGACAAGCCGTACGAGCTTTGGTTCGCGACGCCGCCCAACCGCACGAACACGACGAGGTTCGAAGAGCTCGTCGTCGATGCCGTGCTGGCGCACGACATGGGGCCGGCCGGTCAATCCGAGATCACGATCCTGTCGCAAGACGAACAAGGTGCGAACGGCCGCAGCGTCGAGTCTGCGTTCCCGATTCTCGCCCTTCGTCGGCTCTGATTCGCCGCGACTGGGACCCTGACCGTAGGGTCCAGCGCTCATCGCCGCGGGTCGCACTGGCGCCCGCGGTCGATGAGCGTGGAGAGGATCACTCCTTCGTCTGCAGGCAGCGCTCGATCTGTCGGACGGCGACGCCGGCGCGCGCGGCCAGTTCCTTCTGCTCCGATGCCGCCAGTTGGCGCAGGCGGCGCAGCGCGGGCCCGGCGGTCTTGCCGAGCATGCCGAGGGCGGTCACCGCGTCGCGGACGAGTGCCGGCTTCGGTTCGCGGGTCGCCGAGATCATCGCGAGCACCGCGGGCTCGGCGGCGGCGCCGAGCGCGCCCAGCGCCAGTGCTGCCGCGCGGCGCTCCGCGGTCGTGCCGTTGCAGATGCGGTCGTGGTGGGCCGCGCACGCTGCCGGGTGCAGCGGGTCGATCTGCAGCATCGCGGCGATGACCGCGAGCTGCACGGCGCGGTTGCTGCGTTCATCGAGCAGCTCGGCCATCCGCGGCATCGCCACGCGCGCCGCGATTCCGATCTCGGCCAGTCGAGCGGCTGCGACGCGGACCGTCGAGTCGTCGTAGAGGAGCGCTTCGATCAAGTTCTCGAGCGGCGTTTCGGAGTCGATCGACATCGACATGCGTCGTAGCCGCTGCCTTCGCATCGCCTCGGCGACCCGCTTCGTGTTGGCCGCGGCCTTCGCCCTCTGCGCCGCCTTCAGCAGTTTTCGCGCCTGCTCGAGCTGCTTCTCGCGCTGCGCCTTCTCGTCCGCTTCGGAGCGCGCGGGGTCCGCACGTTCGGTCTGCGGCTCGCCCTGCTGCGCCGCTGCGAGAGCGGGCCAGGCCAGCCCGGTCAGGGCAGTGAGCACGGCGGAACGAAGGCGGTTTCGTGGCGCGACCAGCATACTGGAAACGGTATGCGGCGGCTGCGGGTGGGGGCACCCCCTCGGGCATCATGCCGCGGTGTTGGCTGCTCTCGACTCGATCGCGCGGAGGAAGATCGCTCGATCGTCGGGTGATTTGCCCCGGTGGCTCGTCGTCGGGGCCGGCGATGCGTTGTTGATGCGGGACGCGTCCGTGAGGCGACGTCCGACACGTATCCTCTGCTTGCCCATGGCACCTTCCCGCCACACGCCGCGTGACATCGCGTCGAGGCTCCCGGCCCTGCTCGCGCTGCTCGCCGGAGCGCTCGCCGCGCAGCAGGACCTGCGGCAGTGGCCGGCCGATCCGTACGCGACGCTCGCGCAGCTGCCGGTCGAACGACCGGTCGATGGCGGGCATGTCGTGACCGTGTGCACGCGCGATGGGTTGCCCGTGTCTGGCTGCGACCTCTACGTCGTCACGCCGAAGGGCATCGATGCGGCGACGCGCGAGTTCGTCCGGTCGCACTACGGCACGCGCGAGTTCGATGTTCTCGCGAGTCGCTTCGGTCGCCGGTATCGCACGGCAGCGAACGGCGCGGTCGCGGTGAACATGCCCGAGAACGGATTCTGCATCGCGATCGACGGCCTCGCGATCGGACGGAGTCCGGCGCGAACGTCGGCAACCCGCATCGAATTGACGCGGCACCGACTCGTGCGGATCGAGGTCACCGACGATGCCGGTCGAGCGGTGCCGGATGTGCCGCTGTGCGTCTTTGCCGGCGCCGAAGGTCGAACGGAGCCGCGCGGTATCGGCCGCACCGGGCCGAACGGTCGCGCCCGCATCGTCACCGAGCTGCGCAGTCGGGCGGATCTGTTTCGGATGCGAGTGGTCGCAGGCGTGGTGGCCCGATCGTCGATCGGCATCGACCTGACACCGCGCTACTTCCGAGGCGCGCCGGGGGTGGTCCGGCTCACGCTGCCGGCCATCGGCAGCGCGGTCGTTCGCGTCCCGGACGAAGGGCGTGGGCTGGGGCCCCGCAGCACGCTGGCGTTCCCGGCGGCAGAGGATCGCGCGCCCGCGATGCGGTGGCCGCCGACGACGATCACGCCGCTTGCGCAGCACTACGCGAACGTGTTGGCCGGCATCGACGAGCCGCTGCGAGCGGAGACGACGTTCGATGGCGCGGCGGGCGACCCGCTGGCCCTGCTCGGTCGCGGGCCGCGGCGCGCGGGTGAGACCGTCACGCTCGACTTCCGCGACCTCGGCACCGCGGTCTTCTTGCGCGCGCGGATCGCGACTGCCGACGGCGATCCGTTCGGTGCGAAGCAGGCGTGGATCCGGGTTGCCGAGGACGGGCGCAGCGACGATGACCGCGCGTCGACGGATGCCAGTGGCCAGCTCCACTGCGTGATCGACATGGCGCGCCGCGGCGGGACGGACGTCGATCTCCAGGTTACGGCGGACGCGCGGCGCTCGGACGCGCCGGCTCGTTCGGCCGTGGCGACGGTTCCTGCCGACGCCCGCGGGCTCGTCGATGTCGAGCTCGAGCTGGCGCCGGAGGCGCCGATCTTCTCGGGCGTGGCCGTCGATCAGGACGGCAGGCCGGTGCGTGGACTCGCCATTGGCCTTTCGCCGACGGCGAACGATCGTGACCCGATCGCCCGGGGCCAGTCCGTCGAGACCGACGCGGCGGGCCGGTTCGCGTTCTACGGCGTCGACCGCCTGGCGCACCGTTACACGCTCGGAGTCCCCGACGGCTGGCTCGTGCTCGATCCCTGCACTGTCGAGCCCGGCGATCGTGCTCTCGAGCTGCGAGTGGCGCGACCGGGCCGCGTCGTCGTGCGGCTGCGGCAACCGGCGCGCGACCGCACGATGTCGTGCGTGCTGCGCTCGATCGATCGCGACGACCGCCACGAGGCCGTTACCTCCGGCCAGCGCGAGCTCGTGTTCTCGGACGTTCCGCCGGGTCGCTACGACGTCGCGGTTCGGTTTCTCGACCAGGAACTGATCGCGATCGACGCGGTCGACGTCGGCCCCGGTGCCGACTGCAGAGACCCGCGACTCGTGAACATCGACTGGCACGCGCGCGTGCGGTTCGTGCGGGTGCACGTGCAGACGACCGACGGCAGCATCGGACCGCCCGCGCTGATCTCGCTGATGAGCAAGGGTGACACCGAGAGCGGTGGCCGGCTGCCGTGTGACGAGCGGGGTCTCGTGGACGTGCCGGTCGTCGACGGCGTCGAGCTCATCGCGATGTGTCCCGGCTACCGCAGTGAGGTCGTTCGGCCGGCGGGTCGAGCGGCCACCGTGATGTTGCGTCCGCGCGCGCAGCTGCGACTGCGGCTGCCGCCGGGCGGCGTGCTGCCTCCCGGCGTCTTCGTCCGGACGCTCGCACTCGATGGTGCGCGCGAAACCTGGGTGCGGCCCGAGCAGGGCGAGTGGATCGTGCGCCCGGATGGCGATGGAGCGATCGAACTGGGCATGGACACGTGCAACTGGATCACGGGGTGGGAGACGCGCGCGAAGCAGGTCGTGGTGCTGCCGGAAAGCGACGCGCCGCTGGACGTGGAACTCGAGGTGCAGCGACTGCCGAAGCGCGTGCGGGCGATCGGTCAGGGCTTGCGGCGGCGTTGATCCACCGCCGTGGCGCCCGTCAGTCCAGGCGCCGCGACGTCTGGAACAGCCACGCGATCGCCAGGGCCACGCCGGCGGCGAGGACGCCGAGGATGGCGTTCAGGTGCGGCTCGGCCGCGAGCGCCAGCCGCAGGGTCACGGTGACGACCGCGTAGCCGAAGTTGCGGAAGACGATGCCGTAGCTCTCGTCGGTGCTGAGCGAGGCGAGCACCAGCAGCACGTCGGCGAAGACGAGGATCGTGTAGAACAGCTCGAAGAAGCGCAGCGACAGCGTCGCGTCGGGGTCGACGAGCGTGACGCTCTGGATGCCGGCCACGGCGCCGATGACCGTGAACGCGGCCAGCAGCACGAGGCAGACGACTTTCTTGAACGCGATGAACCCTGCGATGTCCGTGCGATCCGGGGCTGCCGGCCGGCGCTGTTCGAGCGAGTAGTAGACGAGCAACAGTCCGAACACGAGCAGCGCGCCGCCGGTCTGCGATCCCATGCGCCAAAGCGCGTCGACGTGACCCTCGACGATCAGCGGTTCGGGAAACTTGGGAAGCTCGTCGAACGTCTTTCGCAGCAGCACGAGGGAGAAGATCTCGAGCTGCTTGCCGATCGTCCGGGACACCGAGTCCGCGAGCCCGAACACGAGGTCGAGCACCTCGATGACCAGCAGGAACGTGACGGTCCAGCTGATCGCGTGGAAGTGGTTGGTCGGCATCGGGAAGCCGAGCACCGTCGGGTAGATCCCGAGCCGCGCACTACCTCGCGCTGCACCTCGCCCTGACAGCGAGAGCGCAAGGCGTCGCTCGGAGTCTCTTGGCCGGCCTCGGCCCGCGACTGGCGGCAGCGACGCGCGCGGCCATGGCGGCGGACCCGTCGTTCGAGAACGGCGCGCCGCTCGTGCTGCGCGGACGCTTCCTGGCGCAGGCGCCGTGGCCCTACGGGGACAGCGCGACCGCGCTCGAACTCCTCGAGCGCGCGTTCGACATCGGCCCGGCCATGATGAGGCGTCTCCCTGCTCCGAAACCGGTAACGACCGACACGGAACGAGTTCTCGCGCTGCGCTGCCGCCTTCCACGGCAGGTTCGCAACTTGGCGATCAGCTCCCCCTAGAAGTGGTGGGCAGGGGCGGATTTGAACCGCCGACCCCAGCATTTTCAGTGCTGTGCTCTACCAACTGAGCTACCTGCCCGAACGGTCGCCGGGGCCCTGGTCGGGGCGTCCGGGAGAGCCGGGCGGGGGACCGTAGCGGGCTGCGGGGTCCCGTGCAAGTCCGCGGGGCGCCCTTCCGTTGTCGGGCTCGGTGTCGGCTTCGCTTCGGTCGTCGGGCGGGCTACAGCCCGGCGACGGCGACGACGTCCTGCTTCTTCGACACCACGACGCCGTCCCAGTCCTCGACGGTGACCACGAACGCGGCCGCCTTCCGGATCGGGATCTTGGGGTCGATGCGGACGATCTCGGACCGGCTGCTGTCCTCGATCGAGAACAGCCCGCCGTCGACCGGATCGCTGTCCGGGCGGTCGGCGTCGACGATCCAGAGCTGGAAGCGGCGGGTCTCGTCGAGCGGCGGCAGGCCCGCGAAGGTCAGGTAGCCTTCCTGGGCTTCGTCGTTCCACACGACGTCGCCCTGCACGCTGCCACTCAGCGGACTCGGGCCGGCCTGCCACTGCAGGGTGCGGGTGCCGGAGCGTTCGACGAGCGCGGTGCGAAGCAGATCGATGGGAGGCGCGTCGGCGGCGCTCATGTCGACGCCGATCCACACGAGGGCGACGGCGGCGACTCCGAGCAAGAACGTGAGCACGGCCGGCGTGCCGCCGGTCCTCTCGGAAGCGAGCAGCGGCCTCGCCGCCGTCGCCTCGACGGTTGGCGCCGTGATGCCCGCTCGCTCGCGTTCGCCACCGCTGAGATGCTCGAGCGCCGGCCTGGTGCTGGTGCGTTCCGCGCAGAACGCGAGCGCATCCGCCGAGAGTCGGGCGGCGAGTCCGCTCGGCACTTCGTCGCTTCGCGAGAAGACGGCGGCGGCGACCGCGGCCATGTGTTCGAACTCACGGACCTCGGCGCTCTCCGCCGGCAGCGTCACGGTCTCGTCGTGCGCGAAGACGACCGCCTCGGCGAGCTGCTCGAGCCGTTCGTCGTAGTTGCGGTCGTCGAAGTTGTCGGTGGTGCTCATCGCGGCCCCTCCGTGCCGGTCGAGGGCGCATCGCTCGGACTGTCGGCGCCGAGCAGCTCACGCAGGCGGATCAGGCCACGGCGTGCGTGGCTCTTGACCGTGCCGAGCGGGATGCCGATCGCCGCCGAGATCTCCTGGTGGGTGCGGCCCTGGCCCAGCGCGAGCCCGAGCACCTGCTGCTGCTCGGGCTTGAGCTGCGTCATGGCCTGCTGGGCGCGCTGCACTTCGTCGTCGAGTTCGGTTCGGTTGTCCTCGGGAGCGGCGATCGTAGTCGGATCCTCGAGCAGAGTGGGCGCCGGTCGCCGCCCGAGTCGTCGCGTGCGGTCGATGAGGCGGCGGCGCGCGATCGTCATGAGGAACGTCAGCTCGCTCCCGGCCTGAGGATCGAAGCGCTCGGCGCTCTTCCAGACCTCGACGAAGATCTCCTGGGTCGCGTCCTCGGCATCTTCGGCCGAGGAGCAGAATCGGCGGGCCAGGCCCCAGACCGCCCCGCTGTAGCGTTTCAAGAACGCTTCCACAGCGGCCGGGCGGCCCGCTGCTACATCGATGAGCAGAGTGTCTGGCATGCGCTGGCTACCGCGCATTGAAGACGTCGAGGGGCCGCCGGACAAGGTGCGGTCAGGAGACACGAACTGGACCTAGGGTGTATCGGCCAGCCGGCGGGCGGCGAGGCCGGCAGGATTTCGTCCCGGCCGGGCTCCACGGCGCGGCCCAAAGGCCGCGACGCTGCCGGCCGGGGCGGTTGATCAATCGTTGCTCTTCGGGAGCAGGACGGTGTCGATGACGTGGATGACGCCGTTGCTCGCGGGCACGTCGGCCTGGATGACCGTCGCGTCGCCGATGCGCAGGACCTTGCCGTCGAACTTCAGCGCCAGCGAGCCGCCGTTGATCGCCTTGGCTTCGGTGAGCTTGATCGCGGTCGCGCTCGGGACGGTCCCGGCGACGACGTGATACTTCAGGATGTTCACGAGCTTCGACTTGTTCTCGGGCTTTAGCAGCATCGCGATCGTGTCGTCGCCGAGCCTGGCGAACGCGGCGTCCGTCGGCGCGAACACGGTGAACGGACCGCCGTTCCCGAGCGTCTCCGCGAGCCCGGCCGCCTTCGCCGCGGCGAGCAGCGTGCCGAACTTGCCGGCCGCAGCAGCGGCGCCGACGATGTTCGGGGTCTTGGGCGGCATCATGACGCTGTCCACGACGTGGATGACGCCGTTCTTGGCCTCGATGTCGGTCTTCACGACCTTCGCGCCGGCGACGCGGAGGACCTTGCCGTCGAACGCGAACGGAATCGTCGCGCCGCTGATCGCCTCCGCCTGCTTCAGCTTGACGGCCGTCTTGGCCATCACGTTGCCGCTCACGACGTGGTACTTCAGGATCGCCGTGAGCTTGGCCTTGTTCTCCGGCTTGAGGAGCGACGCGATCGTGTCCTTGCCGACCTTCTCGAACGCGGCGTCGGTCGGCGCGAAGACGGTGAACGGGCCACCGTTGCTCAGCGTGTCGACGAGGCCCGCGGCCTTCGCGGCGGCGAGCAGCGTGCTGAACGAACCGGCCTTGCTCGCGACCTGCACGATGTTCGGGCGCATGTCCGGCACCAGCACGGAGTCGATCACGTGGATCACGCCGTTGCTCGCGTTGACGTCGGCGCTCACGACCTTGGCGCCGCCGACGGTCAGGACCTTGCCGTCCCAATCGAGGTCCAGCATCTCGCCGCCCAGAGTCTTGGCGTTGTCGAGCTTGATGGCGGCCGAGGCGGGCACGTTCCCGGCGACGACGTGGTACTTGAGGATCGCCGCCAGCTTGGCCTTGTTCGCCGGCTTCAGCAGATCGGCGATCGCCTCGTCACCGAGTTTGCCGAAGGCGGCGTCGGTCGGGGCGAACACCGTGAACGGGCCCTTGCCGCTCAGGGCGCCGGCCAGCCCGGCAGCCTTCGCGGCCGTGATGAGCGTGTTGAACTTGCCTGCGTTGCTGGCAACCTCCACGATGTTGCCGGATTGCGCGAATGCGTTCGCGCCGAGGATAGAAACAGTCAGAATCGGAATGACGAAACGGGTCATGAAGAGTCTCCAGCGTGTCCTAGGTGGGATGATGGGTGGCGGCGCTGACGTCGATACGCCGATCGGCGGCCACGGCTGTGCTGTTCGACCCGCCCGTCTGACCGGATGCACGGCCCTCGCCCGAACGCCCATCAGCCGCCGCTCGAAGAACCCGATCGCGACCCCATGACTACGACTGCGGAGTTTGCTGCCGAGCTGATTCGCTCCTCGCAACGTGGCCTCGCGAGCGCCGCACTGGTGCGCCTCGAGAGTGACCACGCCGAATTGCTCGCGCAGCTGCCGAGCAGCTTCGCCACGCCGCGCGACGATGTGCTCGTTCGGCTGCAGCACCTCGCGGCGGCCGTCGAATTCGATCGGGCGGAATTGTTCGCTCACTCGGTGCAGTGGTACGCGGTTGCCTTGCGGCATCGCGCGGTGCCGGACGCCTACCTCGCCGCCACGCTGCAGGCGCTGCGCGTGGCGTTGATCGACGAACTGCCGAGGTCGGCACAGCCGGCCGCGACGCGGATCCTCGATGCGGGCGTCGCTGCGCTGCGGAACGTCGAGTTCGAGCCGACGCCGCATCTCGATGTCACGACGCCGCGTGGCCGCCTCGCGGGGCAGTTCCTGCTCGCGACGCTCGAGGGGCGCGCCGACGACGCGGTTGCGCTCGTGCGGCAGGCCCTGCAGGACGGCATGACCGTGCCGCAGCTGCACGACGAGATCCTCGTGCCCGTGCAGCGCGAGACGGGCCGGATGTGGCTGATCGGCGAGATCCAGGTCGCCGAGGAGCATTTCAGTTCGCAGGTCGTCGACCGCGTGTTGTGGGCGGCGCAGGACCACATCGCGCAGCCGCCGGCCGACGCGCCCAGGGTATTGCTCATGGGCACGAGCGGCGACAACCACAGCTTCGGCCTGCGCATGATCGCACAGCGCCTGCAGGCGGAGGGGCTGCGGGTGCACAACCTCGGTCCCGACATGCCGCCGCAGGATCTCGAGAGCGTGCTGGCCGAGCGCTTCGACGTCATCGCGGTGAGCGCGACGATGCCGCTGCACCTGCACTCGATGTCGATTCTCGTCACCGAGCTGCGCCGACTCGTCGGCGAGGCGACCCCGATCGTCGCGGGCGGCGCGCCGTTCGCGATCGCGCCCGATTTGTTCCGCGCGATCGGCGCGGACGCCGCGGCGACGGACGGCACCTCTGCGTCCGCGGAGATCCGCCGATTGCTCGACGCGCGGTGAGACGAAGATACCGGGTTCGGTATGTTCACGCCGAGCGGGCGATCACGGGGCGCACGTTCGCCGCGCGCGGATGAAGCCGGTAGTGCGAGACGATCCACTCGCGGCCGCGGTCGTAGCCCCAGAGCTCGGCGCAGGCCATGAAGAAGACGCGCCACAGGTTGGTCATGGCCGCGGCGCGCTCGCCGTACGGCGCGCGCAGGATCTCGGTGATCTCCGAGCGGTTCCGGTCGAGGTTCTGCAGCCACGCTTCGGCGGTGCGCTGGTAGTGCCGGCCGTTCACGCGCCAGTGCGATTCGACCTGCATGTCGTCCTGGAAATGCAGCAGCTGGCTGTCCGCCGGCATCTGGCCGCCGGTGAAGAAATGCCGCGCCATCCAGTCGTCGTCACCCGCGTCGGCGAACTCGTAGCCCACGCTCCGGTGCGTGAAGACGTGCACGAACATCTTGCCGTCGGGCACGAGCCAGTGGCTGGCATTCCGAAGCAGGCCGCGCCAGTTGCGAGTGTGCTCCATCATCTCGACGGAGACGATGCGGTCGACGGGCTCGGTCAGCTCGAAGCGGTTGGCATCGCACGTGCGGATCTCGAGGTTGTCGAGACCGCGCGCCCTCGCCTCGGCCATGATGAACTCGCGTTGGCTGTTCGAGTTGCTGACACCGATGACCTGGCACCGCGGGAAGTGGGGCGCCACCCAGAGGCTGATCGAGCCCCAGCCGCACCCGAGGTCGAGCACGCGCATGCCGTCCTGGATGTCGGCGCGCTTGACGGTCTGCAGCAGCATGGCGGCCTCGGCGTCGTCGAGCGTGGCATCCGGCGCGGTCCAGAGGCCGCTGCTGTACTTGCGATGCTTGCCGAGCACGCGCTCGAAGAACGCGGCCGGCACCTCGTAGTGCTGGTCGTTCGCCGCCGCGGTGTCGATCGCGATCGGACTGTCGTCGCAGCGCGCGATCCAGTCCTGCAGCCGCTGCGCGGAGATCTCGGGGTCGCTGACCTGCTCGCGCTCCAGGCGCTTCTTCAGGAGTCGGCGGATGCCGAAGCGCACGAGCACGTCGGGCAGGATGCCGCGCTCGAGAGCGCGTTCGGTGAAGGTGGTCATGACGATGGGTTGGAGGCTTCGGTAATCGCGCTGGGCGGGCCCGGGAAGAACGCGTTGGTCGTCTGCATGTAGCGGCGGTAGTCGTCGCCGCGCGTCTTCAGCGCGCGCTTCTCGGTGAACGGGATGCCGGAGAAGTAGCGGACGAAGATGAACATGAGGGCCGGCGCGATCATCGCGAACCAGCCGAGCGCGGGCACGTGGACGAGGCCGAAGCCGCACCACGTGAGCCACTCGAAGAAGTAATTCGGATGCCGGCTGTAGCGCCAGAGACCGCGCCGGCAGGTGACGCCGCGATTGTTCGGGTCGCGGCGGTGCGCGCTCAGCTGGCGATCCGCGATGTTCTCGAGCACCTGGCTGAGCGCGGCGAGCGCGACGCCGGCGCTCTGCAGCGGCGTGATGCTCGTGGCCTCGCCCCAGGCGGCCACGACGAACGGCGTGGCAAACGCGAGCGCGAGGAACGCCTGGAACTGGTAGACGGCGAAGAAGCCGAGCTGCTCGCGCTGGCCGAATACGTCACGCAAAGCGCGGTAGCGGCCGTCCTCCTCGGACTCGGCGAGGATGCGATCGCGCACGAGATGCCACGTCAACCGGCCGCTCCACGCCAGCGCGAGCGCGGCCAGCAGGATCCGCTGGTTCAGGCTGCCCGTGCCGGCGATCGCGCCGACGAGAGCGACGGCGCCGATCGCCGCCGACCAGCCGGCATCGACGGATGTCGCATTCCGGGTCTTGGTCTGCCGCCACCAGAGCAGCCCGAAGAGGGCGGCAAGGGTGGCCCAGGCGAGACCCAGGAGCGGAGCAGCGGCGGCGAACGGGTTCATGCGTAACAGGTCGGTTCGCCGGGATTCCCCCGCGGGATGCAGGGCGAACTGCATCTGCGTTCTCGACCTGCGCGAACGTTAGCGTGAGGATCTCGTTCGTGACCGCCATCCAGCCCGCTCTCCCGCCTTCGGCGACCGACACCGACCCCGCCCGTCGCCGAGGCCCGGACGACGCAGTGCAGTGGGGGCGGATCAGTCCGTGGCTCGTGATGCACGCGGGTTGCCTCCTCGTTCTCGTCGTGGGCTGGAGTCCGGTCGCCGTCGCCGTCGCGAGCCTACTCTACCTCGTGCGGATGTTCGCCATCACGGCGTTCTACCACCGCTACTTCGCGCATCGGACTTACCGGATGTCGCGGCCGGTGCAGTTCGCCGCCGCGCTGCTCGGCGCCGCCGCGGTCCAGCGCGGGCCGCTGTGGTGGGCGGCCCATCATCGCAAGCACCACCGCGGTTCGGACACGAGCGCGGATCCGCACTCGCCGCACGTGCACGGCTTCTGGTGGTCACACATCGGGTGGTTCACGACGCGGTCGGGTTGGCGCACCGACCTCTCGCAGGTTCAGGATCTCGCGAAGTTCCCCGAGCTCGTCTGGCTCGATCGACACGACCGGATCGTGCCGATCCTGCTCGTGCTCGCGCTCGCAGGCCTGGGCGCCGTCCTCGAGGCGACCTCGCCGGCGCTCGAGACGTCCGCGCTGCAGATGGTCGTCTGGGGCTTCTGCATCTCGACGACCGCGCTCTTCCACGTGACTGCACTCGTGAACAGCGCCGGTCACGTGCTCGGCCGGCGCGTGTGGCCGACACGCGATCACAGTCGCAACTCCCTCGTGCTCGCGGTGCTCACGCTCGGCGAAGGCTGGCACAACAATCATCACTGGTGCCCCGGCAACGTGCGCCAGGGCTTCCGTTGGTGGCAGATCGACGTCTCATTCTACGTGTTGTGGACGATGGCATGCCTCGGGCTCGTTGCCGGTATCCGGCCGCTGCCCGCCCGCGCGCGTGCGCGGGATCGGATGCTGCCGAAGGACGAACGGTGACGAGCGGGGCGTCCGTGATCGATGGAGCACCGCGTCGCATCGCGGTGATCGGCACGGGCATCTCCGGGTTGCTCGCGGCCGAACGGCTCGCGACGCGACACGAGGTCACCGTCTTCGAGGCGGCGGAGCGGATCGGGGGGCACACGCACACCGTCGATGTCGCACGGCAGAAGAAGGCCGGCGGCGGGTCCGAGTCGGTCGCGGTCGACACGGGGTTCATCGTCTGCAACGACCGAACGTATCCCGAGTTCTTCGCGTTGCTCGCGCGCCTCGGCGTCGCGTTGCGGCCGTCGACGATGAGTTTCTCGGTGCACTGTGAGCGCACTGGCCTCGAATACTGCGGCACGGGCCTGCGCGGGCTGTTCGCCCAGAAGCGCAACCTGCTGCGGCCGCGCTTCCTGCGGATGGTGCGCGACATCCTGCGCTTTCACGATCTGGCCGAGTCGTTCGAGGACACCGACCTCACGCTCGCGGAGGTGCTCGAACGGGCCAGGCTCGGGTCGGCGTTCGCCGAGTGGTACCTCGTGCCAATGATGGCCGCGATCTGGTCGGCTCGACCCGAGGCGCTCGCCGCCATGCCGGCCCGCTTCTTCGTGCGCTTCTTCAAGAACCACGGGATGCTGCAGGTCCGCGGCCGGCCGCAGTGGTACACGGTCGTCGGCGGTTCGCGCGAATACCTCGAACCGCTGACCCGGACGTTCGCGGATCGCATCCGGCTGCGGTCGCCGGTCGTCGCGGTCGAGCGCGCCGCGGCCGGGGTCGACGTTCGTGTCATGGGGCGCGAGCCCGAGCGCTTCGATCACGCGGTGCTCGCGACGCACAGCGACACCGCGCTGCGGATGCTCGTCGATCCCAGCCCGGCCGAACGCGAGCTGCTCGCGGCGATCCCGTACCAGCCCAACGACGTGGTCCTGCACACCGACGAACGGCAGTTGCCCGAGCGCCGCGCTGCGTGGTCGGCGTGGAACTACCGGTTGCCGAAGTCAGAGGCGGATTGCGCGACGGTGACCTACGACATGAACACGCTGATGGGGCTGCGAACCGACGAGCGCTATCTCGTGAGCCTGAACAGCACCGACGCGATCGATCCGCAGAAGATCGTGCAGCGCTTCGAGTATCACCATCCGGTGTTCGACGCAGCCGGTGTCGCGGCGCAGGGGCGACTCGACGCCGTCAGCGGCAGCAACCGCGTGTGGTTCTGTGGCGCGTGGTGCGGGTTCGGCTTTCACGAGGACGGCGTCAAGGCAGCGCTGCGCGTCGCGCGTGCGTTCGGCATCGACAGCGGTGTGGGCCCTAAGACCGTGCCGGAGCTCGTCGTCGCATGAGCGTGGCGGCGAACGAGGTCGGACGCGGTGTCGTTCCGAGCAGCCCCGTCGAGAGCGGCGCCGTCGAGAACGGTGCTGTCGAGAACGGTGCCGTCCGGCATAGCGGCGTCTACTTCGGAACCGTGCGACACCGCCGATTCGACGCGGTGGATCACGGCTTTGCCGTGCGGCTGGCCTACGTCTATCTCGACGTCGACGAGATCGACGCGGCGTTCGCCGGGCGGTGGTTCTGGTCGGCGAAGCGGCCGGCGCCGATGCGCTTCCGCCGCGCGGACTACTTCGGCGATCCCGCGCAGCCCCTCGGGGACGCGGTGAAGGACGCGGTCGAACGGGCGACGGGCGCGCGGCCGACCGGGGCGGTGCGCATGCTCACCGGCCTGCGGTGCTTCGGCTACTCGTTCAACCCGGTCACGTTCTACTACTGCTTCGACCGCGATGCGGAGGAACGGCCGGTCGCGGTCCTCGCGGAGATCACGAACACGCCGTGGGGGGAGCGACATCACTACGTCGTGGCACGGGACGAACGCGGACGGCTGCGGCGCACGTTCGACAAGGCGTTCCACGTGAGTCCGTTCCAGCCGATGGAGCACGAGTATCGCTGGCGGTTCTCGCCGCCGGGTGACCGGCTCGCGGTGCACATGGAGAACCACGGCGAGGACGGCAAGGCGTTCGATGCGACGCTAGTCATGACGCGGCAGCCGTGGTCAACGGGTGCGCTCGCGCGCGCGTTCGTTCGGCACCCGTGGCTGAGCCTGAAGATCATTGCCGGCATCTATTGGCACGCGGCGCGGCTCTGGCTGCGGCGGGCGCCGTTCTACGCCCATCCCCAGAAGGCGCGCGCAAGCACATGACCGCCCCCATCCTCGTTTCTCCGGCCGGTCGACCGCAGCGTCGCGGCGCGGCGCGACCGGCACCGGCGCCGATCTCGCGCCCGACCGAGCGTTGGCGGGCGCCATCCGCTGCCCGCGCCAGCTGGTGGCAGCGCGTGCTGCGGGAGCGCATTCACGCGCGCCTTCGGCAGCTGCGGAGCGGCGCGCTCGAGATCCACGACTTCGCGGGCACGGCGCGCTTCGGCGATGCGGCGGGCCCGCTCGGTTGCGCCAGGATCTGGATCCGGGACCCGGCGTTCTATTCCGCGCTCGCGACCTCGGGCGCGATCGGCGCGGGCGAGGCGTTCGTCGGCGGGGCCTGGGATACCGACGACCTCGTCACCGTTCTGCGGCTGCTCGTACGCGACCGCGAGGTGTTGCTCGACGTCGACCGCTCGCTGTGGAGCACGCCGCGACAGTGGCTGCTGCGCCTCGGTCACGCCCTGCGACGCAACAGTCAGATCGGCAGCAAGCGCAACATCGCGGCGCACTACGATCTCAGCGACGAGCTGTTCGAGCTGTTCCTCGATCCGACGATGACCTACTCGTCGGCGTGGTTCGAATCACCGAACCAGTCGCTCGAGGACGCGCAACGGCACAAGCTGCGCCGACTCTGCCGGCTCGTCGATCTGGCGCCCGGCGAGCGCCTCCTCGAGATCGGCACCGGCTGGGGCAGCCTCGCGATCACCGCCGCCGCCGAGTTCGACGCGCACGTGACGACGACGACGATCTCGAGCAACCAGTTCGAGACGGCGCGGCGGCGCGTGGCTGCCGCCGGACTGACCGATCGCGTGGCGGCGTTGCAACGCGACTACCGCGAGCTGGGCGGCACGTTCGACAAGCTGATCTCGTGCGAGATGATCGAAGCCGTCGGCGCGCAGTATCTGCCGGAGTACCTGAAGACCTGTGACGCGCGCCTGCGCCGCGGCGGCGTCCTCGGGCTGCAGGCGATCACGATCCGCGACCAGCACTACGAGTCCGCGCTGCGCCACGTCGACTACATCAAGCGTCACGTCTTCCCTGGCAGCTTCATCCCGTCGGTCTCGGCCATCACGGCCGCGGCGACGCGCCACACCGACCTGCGCCTGACCCGCCTCGAGGACTTCGGCCTGCACTACGCGGACACGCTGCAGCGCTGGCGCGAGACGTGGCAGACGAAGCGCGACGAGGTGGCCACCCTGGCGGGCGGCCGCGACGCGGGCGACGAACTCCTCCGCGCCTGGTCGTTCTACTTCGCCTACTGCGAAGCCGGCTTCCGCGAACGCCACATCAGCGTCTGCCACCTCCGCTTCGAGAAGTGAACATCCCGGGTTCGGTATGTTCAAGCTGTCAGGTTGGCGTACGGTACCTTGGCGTACGGTACCTGGTTCACGCTGCCGGCCCGGCAGCGTGAACCGGGTACCGTACGCCGGAGTCAGGCTGTCAGGCAGTCGCGCGCGGCGGCCACATCGTGCTCGATCTGGGTGCGCAGGGCGGCCGCGTCGGTGAACTTCTGCACCGGGCGCAGGTGGCGGCGGAACTGCACCTCGAGTTCGCGGTCGTAGAGGTCGCCCGTGAAATCGAGCAGGTGGACCTCGAGGGCGCGTTCGCCCTCGAACGTCGGGCTCGGACCGAGATTGGCGACCGCGGGATGCACGCTGCCGTCGAGGACCGCCTCGACCGCGTAGACGCCGTCGGGAGGCAGCACGGCGGTCTGCACCGCGACGTTGGCGGTCGGGAAGCCGAGCCCGCGGCCGCGACCGTGGCCGTGGACGACCTTGCCGAACGCGCCGGGGAAGCGGCCGAGGAAGCGTTGCGCCAGGTCGAGCTCGCCGGCCTGGATCGCGTTGCGGATCCGCGTCGACGACACCGGCTCGCTATCGACGTCGAACGGTGACCCGGTGCGCACCTCGAAGCCGAACTCGGCGCCGAGCTCGCGGAAGCGCTGCGGCGTGCCTTCGCGGTTCTTCCCCATCGCGGAGTCGTAGCCGAGCAGCAGTCCGCGCGCGCGCAGGCTCCGCTGCAGCACGCGTTCGGCGAACTCGCGCGCCGGCATCGCCCGCAGCCGCTCCTCGAACGTGAGCAAGGCGACTCGGCGCACGCCCGCGCGGCGCAGCAGCCGGAGGCGATGCGGGACGCTGACGATCAACGGCGGCGCCTCGCCATGCAGCACCTGGTCCGGGTGGTTGGTGAACGTGACGACCGTCGGCGTCGCGTCGAGCGCGGAGGCCATCTCGAGCAGCTGATGCAGCAGTCGCTGGTGGCCGAGGTGCACGCCGTCGAAGACGCCGACGGCGACGACGGACCGCGCCGCCGTGCCGCTGCCGTAGCGCGCCTCGAGGTCCAGCGACAGCAGCGCGTCGAGCCCCTCGATCAGCGGCACGGGCGCTCCGCTACGACGCCCGGGAGCTGTAGCGCTCCTCGAGCTCGGTCAGCTGCGGCTTGACGCGCAGCTTGTCGACCGGCGTCAGCCGATCGACGAACAGCACGCCCTCGAGGTGGTCGAGCTCGTGCTGGATGATGCGCGCGAGCCACCCCTCGGCCGACAGCGTCTGCTCCTGGCCGTCGAGGTCCGTGTAGGTCACGGTGATCTTGATCGAGCGTTCGACCTCGGCCTGGATGCCGGGGAACGAGAGGCATCCCTCGTCGCCGAACTCCCGCCCCTTCTTGCGCGTGATCTTCGGGTTGAGCAGCACGAGCTCGCCGCTCGTGTCGTCCTTGCTGCCGGTCGGGTTGAGCACGAGCAGCTTCTGCTCGATGCCGACCTGCGGCGCGGCGAGGCCGACGCCGCCCTCTTCGTACATCGCCGCCATCATGGCGTCGGCGGTCGCCTTGAGCTCGGGGCCGAAGTCCGTGACGGTCTGACCGCCGCGGCGGAGGACTGGGTCGGGGTAGACGCGGATTTCCATGCGCTTGTCGTGGGTCGAGGCCGCTCTGGTTGCCACCGGATCGGGCCAGGGTTAGAGTCCTCGCCCCCTCCGCCGGCGTCAAGGCTTCCTCGAAGGCCCGGAGCCGGCGCCCGCCTGACCTCGCACTGGCATGGACCTCAGCAAGCACCTCGAGAACGCGAAGGATGCGGTCAAGCGCCGCAACCATGCGCTCGCCATCAAGATCTACGGCCAGGTGCTGCAGCTGCAGCCCGACTTCGGCGAGGCCCGTGCGGGGCTTCGTCGTGCCCTGTTCGACAAGGTCAAGCACAAGGGCAGCAGCAAGCTCACGGCGATCCTGATCGGCGGGCTGCCGCTGCTGTTCGGCACGTTGATGCGCCTCATCGGGCAGCACGCCAGCGCCACCAAGAGCTTCGAGCGCTACCTCGCCCACGACCCGCTCAGCGAGGGCATCAACCTCAAGCTCGGCGACTCGCTCGAGCGCGCCGGCCTCACCAAGTCGGCGCTCGCGGTCTACGAGGCCTACGCGGAGGCCGAGCCGCGCTGCCTGCCGGCGTGCCGCGCCGCGGGCCGACTGTTCTACGAGCACGGCAAGGTCAACGAGGCGCTCGCGATGTACGAGCAGGCGCTCAAGGTCGATCCGCGCGATCAGGAGTCGCTGAAGGCGCGCAAGAACCTCGCGGCCGAGGGCGCGCTCGCGTCGACGGGCATCGACAAGGCGAAGAGCTCGCGCGAGCTCATCAAGGACAAGGAGCAGCAGCGGCAGCTCGAACGCGAAGAACGGCTGCAGCTCTCCGCCGAGGAGATCGACCAGGAGCTCGAGGAGCTCGAGGCCAGGCTGCCGGACAGCCCGGACGACCGGCAGCTGCTGCGCCGCATCGCCAAGCTGCGCGAGATGGCGAAGGACCTGGCCGGGGCGCTCGATCTGCTCGATCGGCTGGCGCAGCTCGAGCCCGGTGACGCGGACCTCGCGGCGCACGCGAGCGATCTGCGCATCCGGCTGCAGCAGCAGATGGTCGACAAGGCGCAGAAGCGCGGCGACGAGGCGGCCGCCGCGCGGGCGCGCGAGGCCCTGGCGGGCATGAAGGTCGACGAGGCGCGCCGCCGGCTGGACCGCAACCCGTCCGACACCGCGGCCCGCTTCGAGCTCGGCAGCTGCCTGCTCGATGCCGGCGAGACCGATGCGGCCGTCAAGGAGCTGCAGCAGGCCGTCAAGGACCCGCGGCGCAAGGCCGAGGCCCTGTTCTTGCTCGGTAAGGCCTTTCAGAAAAAGGACTTGCCGGACCTTGCCCTGGGCCAGTTCGAGAAGGCCCTCGAGGCCGTCAGCTCGGGTAATCGGGCGCTCGAGGTGCTCTACGAGATGGGCGAGATCTGTGCAGCGGCCGGCCGTCGCGACGAGGCGATGCAGCACTTCACGCGCATTCTGGAGACCGATATCGGCTTCCGTGACGTCACGGAGAAGGTCGAGCAGCTCAAGGCGTCCTGACGCCGCTCCGGGGTCTCGGACCCGGGGTCGCCTTTTCCCCTTCCGGCCTTCCCAGCCCCGCCGCTTCCCGCTAGGATCCCCGCCCCCAAAATGGCCCACAGCAAGCAAGCACAGAAGCGCGTTCGCCAGACCGAGCGCGACCGTTTGGCCAACAAGGCCAAGATGTCCCGCATGCGGACCGAGATGAAGAAGCTTCTCACCGCGGTCGAGGCTGGCGACAAGAGCACCGCCGAAGCGGCGCTTTCTGGCGTGCACAAGCTCATCGACAAGGCGGCCAAGAGCCACATCATCCACGCCAACACGGCGGCTCGGAAGAAGAGCCTCGTGACGCGCGCCGTCGCGAGCCTGTCGGCCTGAGCGGCCGAGCGGTTGCTCCCCCGCGTGGGTCGAGCGGCTGCCGCTACCCTTAGGTCTGCAGCAGCTGCAGCGCGGCCTGCGGTTGCGTGTTCGCCTGCGCGAGCACCGAGATCGCGGCCTGCTGCAGGATCGAGTTCCGCGTCAGCGACGAGGTCTCGACCGCGACGTCGACGTCGCGAATGCGCGACTCCGCCGCGCTGAGGTTCTCGGTCTGGATCTGCAGGTTCGCGATCGTGGTCGTGAGGCGGTTCTGGGCCGCGCCGAACTGACCACGGATGCGGGACACGATGTTGATCGCGTCGTCGAGCGCCGAGACCGCCACGGTCGGCGTGCCGGCCGAACCGATGTCGAGGCTCGAGAGCCCGAGCGTCGACGCCAGCGTGTCCGACGTCGTGAGTTGGATCGTGTCGATGCCGGCGATCGTGCCGGTGCCGACCTGGAACGTGATCGTCGAGCCCGTGCCGTCCAGCAGGCGGACGCCGTTGAAGCTCGTCGATTCCGCGATGCGGTCGATCTCGTTGATGAGGTCGCTGAACTCCTGATGCAGCGTCGTCCGGTCGGCCGAGCTGACCGTGCCGTTGCTCGCCTGCATCGACAGTTCCCGCATGCGGATGAGGATCGCGGACACTTCGTTGAGTGCGCCCTCACCCGTCTGCGTTAGCGAGATGCCGTCCTGCGCGTTCCGGATCGCCTGGTTGGTCGACCGGATCTGGGCGCGGAAGCGCTCCGAGATCGCAAGGCCGGCGGCGTCGTCCGATGCGGTGGAAATGCGCAGACCCGTGGAGAGGCGCCGGTAGTTCGCCTGCAGTTGTTCGGTCGTTCGTGACAGTGACCGTCGCGCGTTGAGCGATGCGATGTTGGAATTGACCCGTAGGCCCATTGTCGACTCCTTTGCCTGTCCTCTCGGGGCAGCTGGATCCGCCCTCTCACTCCCTGGCTCTTCGGCAGCCGCTTGAGTCCTACTTCAGGAAATCTCACGCCGGGAAGCGGGTTTTTCCACAATGCCCACGCCATCGACGGGTCGCGCGCCGGTCGCGGATGGCGCAGTTGCAGGACTGTCGGGCGCGCCGACAGCCGCCGCGGTCAGGCCGGGCTCGAAGCGAGAATCACCGCAAATCGCGGCGCGCGGCGTGGCGCGTTGCCGCGCCGCCACCCGTCACCGCAGCAGGGGCGAGTACCGGTAGTGCGCCTGCAGCGTGAGGGTGAGGATCGCGGTGCTGTAGACGCGGCCGCCATCGTCGCCCCAGGCGCCGACCGGATCCCACGAGCCGAGGTGGTTGGGGCGCGATCTGTCCTGGTGCTGCGTCGGCAGGATCGCCTTGCCGAGCGCCTTCTGCCACTGTTGCCACGGCCGGCCGCCGATCTGGAACAGCGCGTAGGTCGCGTAATACCAGTAGTAATGGTCGATCGCGCCGGCGCCCTCGTCCCACACGGGCGGCTTCTTGCCGATCAACGTCGCCGCCTGCTTCATCACCGGCACCTCCTTCGGGTTCTGCCCGAGGAAGAAGCGGGAGAACAGTCCGACCGCCGTCATCGCCTCGCCACGGTCGACGGGGAAGCGCGTCTTGTGATCGCCGGGCTTGCGCGAACTGAGCTCGCCCTGCTTGCGGTAGCCGTGCCGCCCGTTCGAGTCGCAGACCTGGTCGAGCCACGCTGCGCAGCACTGCAGCGCCGCGTCGCTGACCTGCAGCTCGAAGAACTTGCCGGCCTCGTAGGCCATGATCGCCCAGCCCGTGATCGACGTGTCGTTGTCGCCGTCGCGCGGCTGGTAGCGCCAGACCGAGTACGGGTTGCGGTGCGACTCGAGGTAGTTGAGCGCGCGCTGGGCGACCGGCCGGAGCAGGCGGGAGCGCGACAGGCCGCACGCTTCGCACATCGCGTAGGTCGCGATCGCGTGGTCGTAGATGTAGTCGTGCGACGTGTCCGAGCCGAACAGGCCGTTGTCCTGCTGCTCGCTGCGCAGCCACATCACGCCGCGCTTCACGACGTCGCGGTACTTGCCGGCGCGCAGCGTGTGGTTGTCGCCGAGAAACGCGAGCAGCGCGAGACCCGTGACACCGACGTCGTGCACCGCGTTGCCGGCACCGTCGCAGATCTCACCCTCGAGGTCGTGCTTCATGAACTGGTCGCAGTCCCAGCGGCCGTCCGCGTCCTGATGCCGCGCGAGCCACTCGAGAGCGCGGTCGATCGTCGGGAGTGCGGCGCGGCCGCCCACGCCGCCGCCGCGCGGGCCGCGGTTGCCGTAGGGGCCGCCCGCGTTGCCGCCGAGGCCGAGCGCCGGGTTGTCGCCGTTGCTCGTGAACGCGGACAGCGTCGATTCGGTGGCCGTCGCATCGGCGACCTCCACCGCTTCGTTCTCGATCGGCACGTCGACGGGGGTGAGCTCGATGTCGTCGATCGTCGGCTCGGGTTCGATCTCGGTCTTCTCCGGCTGCGGCGGCTCGACGACCGGCTGCGTTTGCGGCATGAGTACCTGGCTCTGGTGCTGCGGTTCGGGCGGGCGTTCCACCGGCACGAGCGCCCAGAGCACGAGCACGCCGAGCGCGTGCAGCGCACTGGAGATCATGAGCCACGGTGAGCGCCGCAGTTGTTCGGCGACCATGTCCTGGAACGTGATGTCGTCTTCGAGGTTCGAAGAGACCGAGAACTTCGTGGGATCGAGCTGCGTCATTGTCGGCTCCGCTGTCGTCCGTTGGATCGGTCGGACGGCTCGGGAAACGCCGGCGGCTCGCGCGTGGTTCAAGCCCGTTGGCCGATCCGCGCGGCAACGATTTCGCGGCGGCTCGGTTCAGCAGGCTCGCACCCGGGAATGGGAAAACGTGCAGCGGCGGCCGGGCGGGATCAGTCGGCGAGGCGCAGGTTCGCCATCAGACTGTCACCCATGCGGTGCGCACGCTGCACGATCGCGGCCGCGACCTCCGTGGCGAAGACGTCGTGAACCACGTCTTCGAACAGCGAGAGCCAGTCCGCGAAGTGCGCGCGCGAGACGCCGGGAATCGACTCGTGCGCCGTCATGGGATTGCCGCGATACCGACCGGTGCCGAGCAGGACCGTCGACCAGAAGCGCTTCATCTTGGCGAGGTGCTCGGGCCAATCCTCGTTCTCGACGCGAGCATCGAACACCGGTGCCAGCGTCGGGTGCTCCCGAACCCGGTCGTAGAAGCCGTCCACCAGCCTCGCGATGTCGGTCTCGGTGACCCGTCGGCGCATCTCGAAGATGTCGATGGTCACACCGTTGCTCCGTTGCCCTGAAACATGTAGACTGCTTACATCTTTAGAGTAGCCGACATGAACATGCCCGACAACCTCGAATCCACTGGCCGATCGCCCGAGTTCGACCCCGGCAACGTGCCGGCAGCCCTACTTTCGCGCCATACCCTGGCGGCGGGTCGCTGGGCCCGATTGACGGTGTTCTCGGGAACCGTGACGTTCGTGGACCTGGGCGCGAACCAGGTGACCGCGATCGCGCAGGGTGAGACCGGAACCGTGCCGCCGGACCTGCCGCACCGGGTCGAACTCAGCGACGACGCGCGGTTCCAGCTGGAGTTCTTCCGCGCGGCCGAGTGAGCCATGCAGCTCACTGCGTTCACCGACTACTCGCTGCGGGTGCTCGTCTACGTCGGCCTTCGGCCGGACGAACGATCGTCGATCACCGAGGTCAGCGAGGCCTACGGGATCTCGCGCAATCACATCGTCAAGGTCGTGCACCGGCTGCAGGAACTCGGCCACCTCGCGACCTTCCGCGGTCGCAGCGGCGGCATCGAGCTCGGGCGTCCGCCGAGTCGCATCCGGCTCGGCGCCCTCGTGTCGAGCCTGGAGAACCTCGAGATCGTGGAGTGCTTCCGGAGCGAGAGTGCGTGCGTACTGACCGACCGCTGCGTCCTGCAGCGCGCGCTCGGTGAGGCGACCGCGGCGTTCGTGCAGGCGCTCGACGGTTACACGCTGGCCGACCTCTTGCGGCCGAGGTCGAAGTTGCTGCGCGCGTTGGCCCTGGCCTGAACCGCGTTGGCTGGGGTCTACTGTCGCCGTGCAGGATCGCGCGACAATCCGGCGTCACGTCATGGAGCTGCTCGGCACCGTGTGGCCGTTCGTGCCCCGCGGCATCGAACGCGCGGCGAGGTGGGGCGGGCACTGGTTCGACGTGTCGACGCCCTACCTCGAGTTCGACGGCGAGCTGCCGATCGCCCACGTCGGGCGCATCGACTGTCGGTTCGCGATCGACGGCAAGGTGCGGCGCGTCGCGGCGCTGCACGGCATCTGCGTGCGCGAGTCGCATCGCGGTGCCGGTCACGCGCGCCGCGCGATCGAGCGCGCGTTGCGCGACGTCGACGTCGCGAGCTGCGAGCGCGTCATCCTCTGGTCGGAGAAGGTCGACTTCTACCGCCGGTTCGGCTTCGAGCCGGAGCCCGAGTCGGTGTTTCGGCTCCCAGCTGCAGCGGTGGAGACGGCGGACGAGAGCGTCGCCACGCACGCGCTTGCGCTCGATCAACCAGCAGATCTGGACCTGCTGCAATCCGCCCTCGAGCGACGCCAGCCCGTCTCGGCGCAGCTTTCGGCAGCGGACCCCGGCTGGCACTTCTACATCGACCTCGCGCTCTGGCTCGAAGCGACGGCTACCCCGTCCGAATCACTGCTCATCGCACTGCCGGAGGACCAGGCCGTGCTCGTGGGCGAGGTCGAAGACGGCGTCCTGCGGCTCTACGACGTCGTCGCCGAAACCCCGCCACCGCTGCCACGAATCCTCGCCGCGATGACCAGCCACAGCGACCAACCGATCCAAGCGCTCGAAACCTGGTTCACCCCGGACCGCTTCGAAGCCGACTTCAGACCGCACCCACACCCCAACGAAGACATCCTCATGGTGCGCGGACAGCCGTTACTGAACGGCCCCGCCGCGCTGAGTCCGATGACGCGGACCTGAACGAGAGGCACCAAGCGCCGCCCAGCCCGGCACCACGAACCGGGTACCGTACGCAGGATCCGGGTACCGTACGCAGGATCCCGAGCTCCCGCTCCGCGGCGCGCCGACCCAGCGAAAGGAGGCGAAGCCGTTTCTCCGCCCCGAGACGGCGAAGCCGCCTCCCGACGGCGTCGCGCCAACCCTCTTCCCGCGCCCGAGTGGGCTCCTATGCGCCGTCAAAAGAGCAGCAAGCTGATCAGCGAATCAGCTTCGTGTAGCGGTAGAACGCCTCCAGCGTCAGCGTGAGGATCGCCGTGCTGTAGACGCGGCCGCCGTCCTCACCCCAGGCACCGATCGGGTCCCAGGAGCCGTAGAGGTTCTTCTTGGTCTTGTCGCGCTCCTGCGTCTTCACGACCGCCTTGTTGAGCTCCTTCTGCCACGTGGTCCAGTGGCGGCCGCCCATCTGGAAGAGGGCGTAGGTGCCGTAGTACCAGTAGTAGTGGTCGATCGAGCCCTTCTTCTCGTCCCACACCGGGGGCTTGCTGAGAATCAGGTCGGCGGCCTTCTTCATGATCGGCTTCTCCTTCGGGTCCTGGCCCATGAAGAAGCGGCAGAACAGACCGACGGCGGTCATCGACTCGCCTTCGTCGACCGGGAAGCGCACCTTGTGGTCGCCCGGCTTGCGCGAGGACTGCTCGCCCTGCTTGCTGTAGCCGTGACGGCCCGACGGGTCGGAGACCTGGTCCATCCACGTCGCGCAGAGTTCGAGCGCGGTCTTGCTGACCGTCAGGCCGAAGTACTCGCCCGACTTGTAGGCCATGATGCCCCAGCCCGTGACCGACGTGTCGTTGTCGTTGTCGCGCGGCTGGTAGCGCCAGACCGAGTACGGGTTCCGGTGCGACTCGAGGTAGTTGATGCTCTTCTGCGCCGTGCTCTTGAGCAGCGTGTAGTTGCTCAGGCCGAACGCCTCGCACATCGCGTACGACGCGATCGCGTGGTCGTAGATGAAGTCGTGCGACGTGTTGGTGCCGAACAGCCCGTTCTCCTGCTGCTGGCTGCGCAGCCACTTCACGCCGTCCTTGACGACCTGCTTGTAGGGGCCGGCGCGCATCGTGTTGTTGTCGCCGAGGAAGGCGAGCAGCGCGAGGCCGGTGACGCCCACGTCGTGCACGGCGTTGCCGGCACCGTCGCAGATCTCACCCTCGAGGTCGTGCTTCATGAACTGATCGCAGTCCCACTTGCCGTCCTCGTCCTGGTGGTTCTTGAGCCAGCGCAGGCCGGCGTCGATGGCTTCGGCGTAGGCCTTGCCGCCGCCCTTCTTGCCACCCTTGCCGCCGCGGCCGCCGTACTTGCCACCAGCACCGCCGCCGAGACCGACGGCCGAGTTCCACTGGTTGCTGTCGAACGCCGACTCCTTCTGGTTGACCTCGCTGATCGTCTCGACGTTCTCGGTCTCGGTGATGACCTGCTCCGTGAGCTCGATCTCGTCGACCGTCTCCTCCGGCTGCGTCTCCGGCGGCGGCGGGGGCGGCGGCTCGACGACGTCCTCCTCGATCTTCTGGATCATCTCGGCCTTCTTCTTCGGCTCCTCCTTCTTGTCCGCCGGGATGACGGCGTAGAGGATCGCGAAGAGGATGGCGTGGAGAATCGCGCTGAGGGCCAGCCACGGAGCGTGGCGCAGCTGCTCAGCCATCATGTCCTGGAACGTGACCTCGGACTCCCAGATGGGAACCTGGTTGGACTCGACGTGGATCTTGGTTGGGTCGACCTGCGACATTGGGACGTCCTGGCGAATTGGGTCGCGAAAGTTGGGTTCGCGCGAGCTTGGATCAGGGCCCCGGAAGACAGACGGGACCGCACCGCGAACAACGGTGGAACCTGCGGGCAGGTTCAGGAGAGGGGGCGAAAGAGTAGAGCGAACCCGGTGGGTTCAGGCAACCGGGACCGCGGGTTCTCCCCGAGGTTTCCGGGTCGGCGGCCGCGCCCTCGCTCCGGGGCTCCGGTCAGTTCGTGGCACTAGCGCCTAAGTTCAGGCGATAGCCAGATTTGCGTTCGGGTCTGGGCGCGCGCGAGAGCCTGGCGGATGAAGCCTTCCTCGATCGCGTTCATGCAGATGATCCGCAGCTGCCGCTGCACTTCCGGATCGCTGAACTCGGCGTTTCGCGCCGCGGTGTAGAACCGGATCCGGACGACCATCCGGGTGCCGTCCGCCACCGGGATCGGCGCGCTCACCGCGCCCTCGGGGCCGGCCAGGGCGAAGTCGGCGATCTCGGGCGCCGCGAGGTCCTCGCGCGCTGCCGGGGTGACCGTGAGGGCCTCGATCGCGGAGCTGTTGGACGGGGTCGCCCCGGGCAGCGCCGCGAGCAGGTCCTTGGCGCCCATGTCCTTTTCGGTCCAGAGCTTACGAGCAGCGTTGGCGAGCTTCTCGGCGTCCTCACCAGCGAAGTGGACGAGCTCGATCACCGCGGAAGCCGGGCTGACGAACCGATTGTTGCCCGCGAACTCGCCGGTCGTCTGGCGGCGCCAGACGTCGCGCATCATCTTGGGCGTCAGGAACAGGTTGTCCTGCTTCTGCATCCGCAGGCCGACGGCGATCTGGCGCGCGAAGTTCGACAGGGTCTGGACCCGCTCGCGGCGCATGTAGCTGCGCCAGGAGCCCGTGCGCTGCAGCTCGTCGGTGAACTGCTGCCACGACCCCACGTCGCGGACGCGTTCGGCGACGCCGCGTTGGATCTCGTCCTGCAGCAGGGCCTCGACCCGTTCGGGCGGCAGAATGCCGAGCGTCTTCGCGGACTGGGCGAGCTGGTGCCGCTCGAGCTCCTTGTTGAGCGCGAAGCCGATGAGCGCGCGCTCCTCCTGCGGTAGCAGCTGCCGTTGCAGCTGCGCCTCCATGGCGTTGCGCCGGCCGGCGATCGCCGCCCGCAGCGTGCTCTCCATGATCGCCGCGTCGTTGACGGTCGCGATCACCCGATCGATCCGTTGCGGCTGCCCCTTGGGTTTGGCCGGTGCGGGTGCGGCAGGCGTGGGGGCCGCCGGCTCCTGCGTCATCACGGGCGATGCGGAGAGCACCACGACCGCGATGGTCGACGCGATGCCGCTGGCGCGCCGCGCCGGCGAGCGGGACCGAAAGCCTGACCGAGCCGTCATGGCGGCATCATCGACCGTTCTCCGGCCGGGAACAAGCGGCCAGCCGGACCAGGTCGGGACCCGGGTTGCATTCCCCTTCCGCCCGGGTCTGCTCTCTCGCTCATGGCCACCAGCGGCACCTGCATCATCGTCGGCAGCTCTTCGGGCATGGGCACCGCGCTCGCGCGCCGCCTCGCGCTGAGCGGCCGCAAGGTCGCGATGCTGGCGCGGCGCGAGCCCGAGCTGCGGGCGCAGGCGGCCGCGATCAACGACGTGCTCGGCCGCGAGGCGGCGTTCGCGTATCCGCACGATGCGACGGACTACGACGCGGCGGACGCGCTGATCGACCGCATCGAGAACGAGCTCGGCACCGTCGACGAAGTGCACTACGCGGCGGGCGTGATGCCCGAGGTCGCGATCGACGAGTTCGACTTCCAGAAGGATCGCCAGCAGGTCGAGGTCAACATGCTCGGCTGCATCGCGTTCATGAACGCGATGGCCCGGCGCTTCCTGCAGCGCAAGGCCGGTCACCTCGTCGGCATCAGTTCGGTCGCGCAGGACCGCGGCCGCGTCGGGCGACCGGTATACAATGCGAGCAAGGCCGGCATGGACACCTACCTCGAGGCGCTGCGCAACCGACTCTGGCGGCACGGCGTCTACGTCACGACGATCCGCCCGGGGTTCGTCGAGACGCCGATGACAGCGGGGCTCGAGCTGAAGGGCGCGATCTCGGCGGACAAGGCGGCCGAACTCATCCTCAAGGCGCGGGACCGCAAGCAGCCGATCGCATACGTGCCGGGCAAGTGGCGGTTCGTCATGTTCGTGATCCGCAACATCCCGTCGTTCGTGTTCCGCAAGCTCTCGATCTGACCGTGACCAGTCTCTCGACCGACCCGACCTCGGATCGCGCCGACTCGCTGCCGTGGCAGCAGGAGGACGTGCGCGGGTTCGGCATGGCGATGGGCGGCAAGGCCAGCGTGCTGCGGCCGACGACCGCCGAGCAGATCGCCGACGTCTTCGCGGTCGCGAAGAAGGACGGCACGCCGATCGCGCTGCGCGGCGCGGGCTGCAGCTACGGCGACGCGTCGACCGCGGTGCAGGGGCGCGTGCTCGACCTCACCGCGATGAACCGGATCCTCGCGTTCGACCCCGAGACCGGCGTCGCGCAGTGTGAGCCGGGCGTGACCGTGCGCGATCTCTGGCGTCGGTCGATCGGCTTCTCGTTCTGGCCCAAGGTCGTGAGCGGAACGATGGCCGTGTCGATGGGCGGCGCGGCGGCGATGAACATCCACGGCAAGAACAACTACGCGCTCGGTTCGTTCGGCGAGTGCGTGCGGTCGTTCGATCTGCTCACGCCGGCTGGCGAACAGGTGACGGTCACGCGGGAGTCGGATCCCGAGCTCTTCCACGCGGCGATCAGCGGCTTCGGGATGCTCGGTTGCTTCACGAAGCTCGAGATCGAGACCAAGCGCGTGCACAGCGGTCGGCTGCGCGTCTGGGGGCTCGTCGCGCGCGACCTCGACCACAACATCGAGATGATCGAGGAGGCGCGGGGCAAGGCCGACTATCTCGTCTCGTGGCTCGACCTGCACGGCAAGGGTGCCGGGCTCGGGCGCGGGCTGCTGCACCGCGCGGACCAACTCAAGCCGGGCGAGGATCCCGAAGGGTTGCGCTACCTCGATCCCTTGCTGCAGGACGTGCCGATGAAACTGTTTGGGCTGGTGCCCAAGGGTTGGCTCTGGCCCGGCATGTGGTGCGCGGTGCAGGCGCGGCAGGTCTGGCTCGTGAACTGGCTGAAGTTCCTCGCGGGCTTCCGCGAGCAGCGCGGCTCGCCCTACCTGCAGTCGCACGGCGCGTTCCACTTCCTGCTCGACTACGTGCCGCGCTGGCACTGGATGACCAAGCCCGGCGGGCTGATCCAGTTCCAGCCGTTCGTGCCGGCCAAGGAAGCGTCGCGCGTGCTGCGTCGCCTCATCGAGCGGTGTCAGCAGACTGGCTTCGTGCCGTACCTCGGCGTGCTGAAGCGCCACCGCCCCGACCCGTTCCTCATGACGCACGCGGTCGACGGCTACTCGCTCGCGATGGACTTCGCGGTCAGCAGGAGCAAGAGCCGGCGCGACGCATTGTGGCGGCTGTGTCAGGAGCTCGCCGAGGTCGTGCTCGAGGCCGGCGGGCGGTTCTACTACGCCAAGGACGCGGTGCTCCTGAGCTCGTCGTTCGAGAAGGTGCACGGCGCGGATGCGGTGCGGCAGTTCCGCGCGCTCAAGCAGCGCGTCGATCCGGACAACCTGATGCAGACGGATCTGTCGCGGCGGCTCGGCGTCTGAGCGCCGGCGCGTCGCGGCTGCTCACTTCTTGCGCCACGTGTCCCAGATGCCGTACTTCGCGGCGTCGGGCGCCTTCGTGCCGGAGAACCGCAGACACACCATGATGAGCGCGCGGTGGTGCGCCTCGTGCGCGATGAAGTAGCCGAGGTAGGTCGTCACCGAGTTCTGCCACGACCTCACCTTGCCCGTCGTCTCGCACTCGGCGAGCAGGTTCGCGACCGCGCGTTCGGAGGCCTTCAGCGCTTTCTTCAGCGCCGCCTTGCCGGGCTCGGCGCCGCGCTCGAACGCCTCCAGGTCACCGAGGTGCTGCGGCCCCCGGCGCTGCAGATGGGACACGCGAACGTTGTGGATGTGCGCGAACTGCGCGGCCACCGTGCGCGTGCGGTCGGTGTAGCGATCGCCGAACGCCTTGCTCGGGAGGGCGTCGAACATGAGCCAGGTCGCACGATTGTGGACCCGCCAGGTCTCGAGGAGGGCGGCGGTCATCGCAGGGCACGTTAGCCCGCTCCGCTCACGACGCAGCTCGGCATCGGCGGCAGAATCGGCCGGTCCGCGGCACGGGATGCCGCAGCCGTCGGCAGGAGTTGCCGATGCGTGCAGTCGGTGGCTCGCAGGTCGCGCTCCGAGCGGCCGCCGGACCTGGCACCGCGGTTGCGACGGGATCGGCATGAGCGAGATCCAGGTCCTCTCCAACTCGCCGTCGCACGCGCCGGCGAACGGTCAGGTTCACACCGTCGGTGCGCCGGGTGGCAGCGCGGCGGCTGCGGCCGAGCGGGCGGCCGGTGGCGGCAACGCGCTCGGCACCCTGACGAACGCGCAGGGTCAGAGCCTGTTCGACATCCGCGAGCAGCTGCATGCCGCGGTGCGCGACGCGCTGCGCGATGCCCCGGCCGGGGCGGATCGGGCCGCGGTGGCGCGGGCGGCGCTCGAAGCGGCGCTGACGGAGCACGGCTTCGATCCCGCGGTGCTCGAGACGGCGGCCAACGCGGCGTTCGTGCCGCTCAACCAGACCGGCGCGGCGACGCTCGGCGCGGCGCCTCTAGGGGCTGCCACTCTGGGGGCTGGGGCGCAGGCCGCGGCGTTGCTCGGCGGGGACGGCCCGAGCAGTCTCGACGACGCGCTCTTCGGCGACGGCGATGACGAGGACGGCGACGGCGAGGGCACGGGCGACACCGAGTCGTTCCTGCAGCTGCTGCTCGCGCAGTTCCGGCCCGGCATCCACCTCGATCTCGAGCTGTAGGCGCCACGCCGGGCGGCGGATTCGAAGCGGGTTCGGTACCGCCAAACGGATGGGTTCTTGGCCCCAGGAGCCCGTCGCAGCGGCCGGCCGGCGACGGCAATTGCGGTTCTCTTGGCGATTTGGGGCCGGGACCCTATACTTTCCGCGAACGGAGAGCCCGCGCCGAACGTGGGTGGCCGGTCTCAAGGCGAGACGGGTCGATGCCGATGCACTCTCCAGCGGCGACCGCAAGTGTCGGTCGGCGCAACATCGGCCAGCGCCAGTCCGGACCCGACGATACGCGTCCGTCCCGCGCTGAACTGCGTGAGCCGCTGCGCGGCAGCCTGCCCACGCGCCCAATATTCATGCGTGCACCCGACCATGGTTCACGCCGTATCGGACAAGAACGAAGAGTGAGTTTTTCATCCCTCGGGCTCAGTGAGTCCATCCTGCGCGGTGTCGAAGCGGCCGGCTACACGGAGCCCACCGACATCCAGAAGCAGGCCATTCCCAAGATCATCGCCGAGCAGAACCTGATCGGCCTCGGGCAGACGGGCAGCGGCAAGACCGCGGCGTTCGGCCTGCCGATGCTCGACCGTCTCGCCGGTGGCGAGCCGGGCCTGCGTGGCCTGATCGTCGTCCCCACCCGCGAGCTGTGCGTCCAGGTCGCCGAGAACCTGCGCACCTACGCGCAGCACGCCGGGCTGCACGTCTGCACCGCGTTCGGCGGCATCGACCTGTCGATCCAGGAGTCGGCGTTCAAGCGCGGGGTCGACGTGCTCGTCGCGTGCCCGGGTCGGCTCATCGATCACCTCGAGCGCCGCAACCTGACCCTCGAGAAGGTCGAGATGGTCGTGCTCGACGAGGCCGACCGCATGCTCGACATGGGCTTCATGCCGCAGATCCGGAAGATCTTCATCCGGCTGCCGCGCGAGCGGCAGAATCTGCTGTTCTCCGCGACGATGCCGACCGAGGTCGAAGCCCTCGTCGAGGACTTCCTGCCCGGCGCCGAGCGCGTGCAGATCGGCAAGCGCAGCGAAGCGGCGAAGACGATCGAGCATCGCTTCGTCAGTGTGAACGTCTCGGACAAGAAGGACGTGCTCGAGCGCGTGCTCGAACGCGAACCGGGCAAGGTGCTCGTGTTCGTGAACAAGAAGATCAACTGCGAGAAGCTCGGCAACGCGCTGCGCCGCGACGGCCTGCCGGCCGACGCGATCCACGGTGACAAGAGCGCCGAGGCGCGGCACGCCTGCCTCGGCGCGTTCACCCGCGGCAAGGTGCGCTTCCTCGTCGCGACGGACGTCGCCGCGCGCGGCATCGACGTCGACGACATCGATCTCGTCGTGAACTACGACTTCCCGCTCGGCCTCGAGGACTACATCCACCGGTCGGGCCGGACGGGCCGCGCCGGCAAGAAGGGTCGCGCGCTGTCGCTCGTCGCTCCGAGTGAGAAGCGACTGCACGCCGCCGTCGCCGCGCACCTGCGCGGCGAGAAGGTGAAGGACGCGCCCAGGTCGCCCGGCATGCGCGGTGGCCGAAGCGGCGGTGGCCGCGGCCGCAGCAGTGGCGGTGGTGCCGGCGGGCGCCGGCCACGCGGTCGGCTGCAGCGCGCCTGAGCGCTGCCCGGATCGACCGGGCGGGACCGATCGCGACCGGGAATCCCGCGGCGTTGGTACACCGCGTGCAGGACCGTCGATCGGGCCGTGGCGCATGCGTTTGCCGCGGTTCCGCTCTCCGGTCACGCGGTTGGTGTTACGCGGACGAAACGTCGTCCCGCCGCACCGCGGTGGGGATCTATTCGGTGACGCAACGCCTCTCAGGTGGCTCGCATGGTTCGCACGTTCCTGCTCTCGTTCGCCGCGGTCCTTCCCGGCTCGCTCGTCGCTCAGGCTCCGATGGTCTGGGCTCCTGAGCGAGACCTCCCGCCGCGCATCGCCGATGTCTTCTGGGATGCAGCCGCCGATCGACTCGTCGCCGTGAGTGATTTCGAGGTCGACTGCTGGGCCTTCGACGGGCAACGCTGGCAGCTCATCGAACCCGGGCTCGGCGCCGTGGCACACGGCGCGGTGTTGTTCGTCGGCAACGACCCGGCAACCGGCGGCGGCCTCGTGGTCACGGGCGAAGGCGTCAACACGTTCTGGTCGCGGACGTGGACCCGGTCGGGCGCCGGTTGGTCGCTGGCCGTACCCAACCAGTCGCCGTATGCGCGTTTCGCCCAGCCAGCTCGGGACCCGAACGGCGGCGGTCTGCTCGTGTTCGGCGGCTCCGGGATCGGGTTCCAGCCCCTCGACTCGATGCATCGCTGGAACGGCAGTCAGTGGTCGGAGCTCACGCCGGCCGTGCGGCCGCGTAAGCGCTCTGGCGCGGGCATGGTCCTCGATCGGGCTCGCAATCGGGTCGTCCTGTTCGGTGGCTCGGACGGTGTGGCGTTCCTCGACGACACCTGGGAGTGGGACGGCGTGCAGTGGAGCCAGATGGCGCCGTCCACCGTGCCGGCGAAGCGGCGCACGCGCCTCGCGTTCGATCCAGTGGCTCAGCGCGTCGTCATTCTCGGCGGGACCGGTCTGGCCCGGCAGCTGGTTGACGACTGCTTCGAATGGGACGGAACGGACTGGCTGCCGCGGACGGGGCTGCCCGAGCAGAACATCGCGTTCGGCTGTGACGACGGGAGCGCCCTGCTGCTCGTGACCGGGCGCGCGAGCGTCTGGCGGCGTGGGGCCGGCGGCGGTTGGACCGCGCTCCTCGCCGACCCGACGCCGGACGGGGTGTGGAACCCCGAGGTGCCGCAGGATCCGACGTTTGCCTATCACGCGCCGCGCGGCGAGGCGGTGCTGGCCGCGACGCCGCCGTCCGGTGACACGTGGCGCTGGCGTGATCCGGTCGGGGGTTGGCAGCGTGCGGTCACGACGGGGCCGCGGCCGGCAGCGCGCGGCGACGCGGCGTTCGCGCCGCTCGGCGGTGACCTCGTCCTGTTCGGGGGGGCGGACCGATCGACGTTCCCGGAGACCTCGTTCGGCGATACCTGGCGCTGGGATGGGCAGTCGTGGACGCAGGTCGTGACCGCGACGTCGCCGGCGCCACGCAGTGGCCATGCGATGGTCGGCACGGGTGCGGACGTCCTGCTCTTCGGCGGGGGCGGACTGAACGACACGTGGCGGTTCGACGGCGTGCAGTGGACGTTGCTGCAGCCCGCGACGGTGCCCGTCGGTCGGGTCGACCACGCGATGGCGTGGGATCCGATCCGGCAGCGGGCCGTCATGTTCGGCGGTCGTATCCTCGCGCAGTCCACTGACGAGACGTGGGAGTGGGACGGGATCAACTGGTTGCGACACTTCCCGGCGCACGGGCCGGTTCCGGGTGACTACCAGGCGACGTTCGACGCCACGGCCGGGCAGGTCGCGCTCGTCAC
Source organism: Planctomycetota bacterium (assembly GCA_965228735.1). Taxonomy (GTDB): domain Bacteria; phylum Planctomycetota; class UBA1135; order UBA1135; family UBA2386; genus JAGQRA01. The sequence goes on along the minus strand of OZ245838.1, from coordinate 3,914,285 downwards.
CAGCGGTGCCGTCTGGCACTGGGATGGCGTCGATTGGAGCCCGACCCTCGCGCCGACCGCTCTGCCCCCGCAAGCGCGCGTGATCCACGCCCCGCTTCGGGGTCAGCTCGTGCTGCGCACGACGTATGACACCCGCATCCTGACTGCCGCAGCGGCGGCCGCGAGCCTGACTCCGCAGACCTGCGGCAGCGCACCGGACCTGCGGCTGTTCGGCCGCGCGACGCTCGGCGGCACTCCGGCCGTTCACGTGGAAGGCGCCGCCAGCCAGCCCGCGTTCGTGATCTACGGTTTCATGCCGACGCAGGTCACGCTGACACCCGGGTGCGATCAGCTGCTCGTGCCGGCCACCTCGTTGTTCGCGCCCACGAACTCGTTCGGCCAGCTCGACGTTCCGATGCCGGTGCCGTTCGACCCCACACTTCGCGGTGTCCGTATCCTCGTCCAGTCGGCGGTGCTCGACGGCGGTCCCGTGCTCGGCCTGTCGCTCACTGGTCGTCTCACGATCGCGCTCGGCGACTGACTGGCGGTACCAAACCCGCTTCAAATCCGCCACCCCGACGCGGATTGCAAGTCACCGTTGTCGAGCGATGTAGCGCCGCACCGGCGTGGCGGATTCGAAGCGGGTTCGGTACCGCCAACTACTGACCTTCCGAAGACCTCTGGTCTGGACTTGCTTCGTTTGGAATGTGAACATAGATTCGCATTCCATGCGAGCAGCTCCCGGTGCGAGTCACGTGGCGCGGCAGTCGCGCAGTCGGCAGACGCACGAGCGGTTGCTCGACGCGGCGGAGCGGCTGCTCGAAGAGCGCGTGTTCGACGAGTTGTCGGTTGCGGAGATCGCTGCGGAGGCGGGCGTCGCCGTCGGCACGTTCTATCGGCGCTTTCGCGACAAGGAGGCGCTGCTGCCGCTGCTCTACGAACGCTACGAGGTCGCGCTCGCCGGCGACCTGCAGATGACGCTCGATCCGGCACGGTGGCTGGGGCTGTCGCTCGGTGAGCGCGCCGCGCGCATGGCGAAGATCGCGGTCACGCTGTATCGGCAGCGGCGGGGGCTGTGGCGCGCGGTGCTCGTCCACGGGGTGTGTCATCCCGAGGCGATCAGCCCCGAGAGTCGCGCGGACCGGCAGCGGCTCGTGGCGCGATGCGCCAGCCTGCTCGCGGGGACGACGGGGCGACCGGCGCTCGCCGCCGAGTTCGCGGTCGTCGCGCTCATGGCGGTCTGCAAGGACAAGATCCTCGTCGAGGACGCGGTCCACCGGACGTCGCGCCACTTCGCCGACCGCACGCTCGAACGCGAGCTCGCAGCGATGCTCACGGCCTACCTCACGCCGGCGGCGCAGGGGGCAGCGTGATCGACCATCATGTCGCGCTCTTTGCCGGCTACGGCGCGGTGGTCGTCGGGCGGCTCGCGCTGCATCGTGCCGTCGGAAGGCCCGAACCGGCGCCGCGGGCCGAGTTCGAGAGCCCCTGGCGCGAGGTGGGCTACGCGTTCCTCGCCGCCGTTCTCGTGATCGGAGTCGGTCAGCTCTGGCAGAACGGCGTGCGGCTGCCGGAGACCAACCCGGTGTTCTCGGCGCTCAACCAGCTGTTCATCTTCCTGCCGATCGTGCTGCTGCTGGTCGTGCGGCGACAGCATCCGGCCACGGCGTGGTTCCCGCTCTCGCAGGTGCACTGGCGGCTCGCGCTCGGCGTCGCGCTCGCCGTGATCGCGCTGCAGGCGTTCGACCTCGCCGCGCCCGAGTCGGTCGGCCTCGGCAGCCGACTGCAGCACACGTTCCGTTTCGAGCACCTCGACGAACTCGCGCAGGTCGGGCTCGAGGATCTCTCGATCGGCGTCCTGCTCGTCCGCCTCGGCGCATCGCTCAGGCGCGAGTGGGTCGTCGCCGGACTCGTGGCCGCACTGTTCGCCTCGGGTCACATCCCGGCGATGGTCCACGGTGAGGCCGCCCTCGGCGATTTCGCGCTGCTCCTCGGTGACGTCGCGCTCGGCCTCGGCGTCTGCCGCACCGTGCAGGCGACGCGCGACCTCTGGTGGTTCTGGCCGGTGCACTTCGCGCTCGACATGACGCAGTTCCAGGCCGCGTAGCCCGGCGCCGTCCGTCACTGGCCGCCGGTGGTGTCGCCGGCCCGCCGCAGGACGCGCGCGCCGTCGTCATCGTTCGGCGCTCCGCTGTTGTCCTCGGGGGCGTCGCCCGGGCGCTCACCGGCCGCGCTCTCGAGCTCGGCGAGCAGGGTCGGCACATCGAGCAACGCGGTGAACGAGCAGCTGTGCTCGTCGCAGAACGCACGCCAGAGCCGCGCAGCCTCGGCGCGCTCCCCACGTTCGAGCAGCCGGTCGCTGCCGATCCGCGAACGCAGGTCGACGTACGCGATGCGCGCCGACGCCTCGATCCAGACGACGGTCGCCAGCGCCAGCAGCCACAGCGTCGTGTAGCACCGCCGCAGCAGCTGGCGTTGCCTTTGCCGGCGCCGCGCGAACTCCTCCTTGTCGATCATCTCGACCGAGACCGCGGCTTCGCGGTTGCTCGGCTCGATCTCGAGCACGGCTTCGAAGAGCAGGTGCGCGCCGACGTAGTTCTCCGCGCCAACGAGCCTCTTGCCGCGGCGCAGCAGCTGTTGGATGGCCGCCGGAGCCTCGCCGCAGTCGACCCGCGTGCGCGCGATTTCGAGCTCGAGCTCGATCGACTCCGGGTCGGCGCGCTGCAGCCGAACGAGCACGTCCTTGGCGCGCGCGTGCAGGCCGGGTGCGCGATAGAGCTCGACGAGGCGGAGGCCGTCCTGCTGCGCTTCCTGGGTATGACCGAGCTCTTGTCGCAGCGTGAGGGTGCGTTCGACGATCGCGGGATCGTTCGGGGCCAGGTCGCGGGCCCGTTCGAGCTCGGCGAGTGCGTCGTCGCTGCTGCCGTTCTCCGCGAGAATGTGGGCGAGCAGTTTGTGGGCTTCGACCGCCGCGGTGAGATCACCGAGCTGTTCGGAGAGTTCGGCCTCGAACGCGAGCAGGTCCTCGTGCTGCGGCTCGCAGCGCAGTCCGCGGCGGGCGACGACCCGCGCCCGGCCGGGCCGCGCCTTGCCGACCGACTCGGCGACGGCCAGCAGGTCATCGGCGTTCAGCGCGCGCGTCACATGATCGCGCGTGAACGCGGCGACGAGCTCGAAGCACTCGAAGCGCCGGTCGGGGAACCGCTCGGCGACCTCGACCACGCTGAGCGCGCCGTCCAGCGCCTCGAGCACGTCCGTGGCGAACTCCGGGTCCTCGCAGTCGGGGCTGACCTGGGCGTTGTCGCGGACGCGCAGATGCACTGCGTCGTTCGGCACGTAGCGCCGGATCTCGGTCCACTGATCGACCCGGCGGCTGGCCTCGAGGATCAGTGGTGCGACCGCGATCGCGAGGCCGAGCGTGGCCTCGTCGCGTTCGAAGACGCCCTTCGGCGGCGGCCCCTCGACGAACTCGAACTCTCCCTGCGCGGACGAGATCAGATCGATCACGTCCTCGGACAGGAAGTGCTCGGCCGCTGCGCGCAGTTCGTCGGCCGTCATCGCGCGCGCCGCCGTGAGCACCTGGCCGAGCGACTTGCGACCGGCGCGCTGCCGCTTGCGCGCGCCGGCGAGCTTGCGCTCGGTCAGATGACCCGTCGCGACGAGACGTTCCCCGAGGCTCTTGCGCCAATCCGCGGCCAAGGCCATCAGATGGCCATCGCGGAACAGCACGTGGGCCGCCCCGTGCTCACCCGTCAGCCGCAGCGTCCCCGTGCGGCCATGGGATTCGATGTTCTGCAGGAGATCCGGCAGATCGATCGTCGACAGGTCGCCAGCAACCGTCATGCGAGGGGCATCGGCTCGCCCGTGAGGTCGCTTGACCGCCGACCGTCACCGAGAGCCCGAACCCGCGATGGCACGGCGCCCCACGCTGAGACGCGACGGGGGGTTCCGTATGTTCACCCGAGGATCGAGCGGGCTGCGGCTTCGGGGTCGCTGGCCTGCACGAGCGAGCGGAACACCGTGTCGAGGGCCGAACTGTCGCCCGTGCCCGCGCGATCGCGCAGCTCCTTACCCGTGCCGACCGCGAGCAACTCGCCCTTGCCGATGACCGCGATGCGGTCCGCGACCGACTCGACGACGTCGAGCAGGTGGCTGCAGTAGAGGACGCTGCCACCGCGACGCGCGAACTCCTTCATCAGTTCTTTCACGACGAGCGTCGTCGTGACGTCGAGGCCGGACAGCGGTTCGTCGAAGACCAGGACCTTGGGCTCGGTCAGCAGCGCGGCCGCGATCGAGACCTTCTGCATCATGCCCTTGCTGAAGCCGGCCATCGGCTCGTCGCCGCGGTCGCCGATCTCGAACCCTTGGAGCAGACGTTCGCCGCGCGCGCGGATCAGATCGTCCTCGAGGTCGAACAGCCGACCCTTGAGGCGCAGGAACTCCCACGGCGTGAGCGCCTCGTGCAGACGTGCGATCTCCGGCAGGTAGCCGACGAGGCCGCGCGTCTTCGTCGGGTGCTGCCATGCATCGATGCCGTCGATCTCGACCGTGCCGCGATCGGGCCGCAGCAGGCCGACGATGCACTTCACGGTCGTCGACTTGCCGGCGCCGTTCGGGCCGAGCAGCGCGAGGATCTCGCCCGCCGGGATCTCGAGGTCCAGGTTAGAGAGCGCGACGTTCTGCCCGTAGGCCTTGCGCAATCCGGTCAGGCGCAGCATGCGGTGATCTTGACGTCCCGTTGTGGCTTCTGCGAGCCCGCGTTGTCCTATATCCCACCGCAATGCAGCCTACACTCGCAGTGAACCTCCTGGCGCGGACCCTGGTCGTCGCCGTGACCATGGCCGGCTTCGCGCCCGCGCAGTCGGACCAAGGCGACGATGAACGGCAGCCCCGGCCGGGCCCCGCGATCGAGTTCGTCGAGGCGTTCCCGGCGCAGGAGCCGTTCGATCGGCCGGTCTTCGTCGCCTACCACGAGACGGATCCGGGCATGGCCTACGTCGTCACGCAGCCGGGCCACATCTGGCGCATCGACGCGGCCGGCGAGAGTGGCGCGCGGCACGCGTTCCTCGACTTCAGCGAACGCGTCTACACGAAGAACTGGGAAGAGGGCCTGCTCGGCTTCGCGTTCGATCCGGCGTTCGAGCAGAACGGTCACGTCTACATCTGCTGGTCCGAGCAGACGGAGGAGCGCGAGGGCGAACTCGCGGGTGGGCGCAAGCGCAAGAGCGATCGCCAGTCGGTGATCTCGCGTCTGACCGTGGACCGCTCGGGCGAGCACCCGGTCGTCGACCCGGCGACCGAACTGCGGCTGCTCGAGGTCTTCGAGCCGTGGGGCAATCACAACGGCGGCACGATCGTGTTCGGTCCCGACGGGATGCTCTACGTCGCGATCGGCGACGGCGGCGCGGCCAACGATCCCTACGGCAACAGCGAGAGCCTCGCGAACCTGCTCGGCAAGGTGCTGCGGATCGACGTGCGCGAGGCGTCCGCGGACTCGCCGTATGCGATCCCGCAGGACAACCCGTTCGTCGATCGGGACGGTGCGCGCGGCGAGATCTGGGCCTACGGCCTGCGCAACGTCTGGCGCATGGCGTTCGACCCGAAGACCGGCGAGTTGTGGGCCGGCGATGTCGGCCAGAATCGCCTCGAGGAGGTCGACCGCATCGAGAAGGGCGGTTTCTACGGTTGGAACTCGTTCGAGGGGACCGAGAAGTTCGTCGCGCGCCGCAGCCGCAAGGAGACGCCGCCGAATCCGATCCCGCCGATCGCGGAGTACTCGCATCGCGACGGGCTGTCGATCACGGGCGGTCACGTCTACCGCGGCACGGCGATCCCGCAGCTCGTCGGTCACTTCGTCTACGGCGACTTCATGACGAAGCGCATGTGGGCGGTCGATACGACGGGTGAGCACCGCGTCGTCACGCTCGCGCCCGCGCCGTTCCCGCCCGCGAGTTTCGCCGAGACTCCGGATGGCGAGGTCCTCGTCATGTGCTTCGTCAAGAACGGCGGCCGCACGGGCAAGATCTTCCGCCTCGCGCCGGCGGCCGACTGATCCCGCGCCCGGGCGGCTCCTCCGGCCGTATCGGGCGAATCGCCGCGGCTCGGAGGTCGGTCCGGGGGCGTCGAGGGGGGCTCGCCGCCCCGGGACTGGCCGTGAACCCCCGGGCCCGGTTACCGTTCTTCGCCCGGTGCGGACCTCGTTCCTCATTCTGTCGGTGCTCGCCCACGGCGGCGCGATCGCGGTCGTCGCGTATGCGAGCGCGACGGCGCGGCCGGCGCGTGAGCGCGCCGAGGTCGCGATCCGGCAGCAGCTGCCGGTGCCCGAGGCGACCGCGCAGCCGCAGCACGACGCCGCGCCGCCCGTGCGGCCCGAGCCCGTTCGCGACGAGTTCGAGCTCCCGCCCGAGCCGATCGAGCTGCCCCCGCCGCTGCCCGAGCGCCGGCCGCCGGCCGAGGTGATCGAGCCGCCGCTCGTGATGCCGGCCGCGATCCCGCGGGCCTCGCTGGCGCGCATCCGGCCCCAATCCGAAACGACTCGGCCTGAAACGACTCGACCTGAAACAACCCGGCCGGCCGTCGAGGCCGTCGCCACGCCCGAGGACCGCGACGTCGTCGAGGCCATGACGGTGCCGCCGCCCGAGCCGCCCGTCGCCGCGGTCGTCACCGCGAGCCCGCTGGCCGAGAACGAACCGCCGCCGTACCCGAAGCGCGAACGTCGCCTCGGGCGCGAGGGCACCGTCATCGTCACGGCGTCCGTCGACCCCGACGGTCACGTGACCGCGGTCGCGCTGAAAGAGGCCTCGCCGTACCCGGGGCTCAACCGCGCCGCGCTCGCCGCGGTGCGCAAGTGGCGCTTCTCGCCGACGACCGAGAACGGCGTGCCCGTGGCCGACGACGTCGACGTGCCGGTCGTGTTCCAGCTGCGCGCGCCGCCCGAGTAGCGGAGTTCTGCGGCGCGGGCATCAGCGTCGCAGCCGTTCGAGCATCGCGTCGAACCGTTCGTACATCCGTTCCCAGCGCCAGTGCTCGCGCACCCACGCGCCGGCCGCCTGCCCCATGCGGCGCGCGCGTTCGGGATCGGCGAACAGCTCGGCCACGCCCTCGACCGTCGCATCGACACCGTCCGCGACGGTGAGCGCGCCCGCGGGCAGGTCCGGGCCGAGGCCCTGCGAAGCCTGCGGCGTCGCGACGACGGGCAACGCCATGCTGAGCGCTTCGAGCACCTTGTTCTGCACGCCGCGCGCGAGCCGGAGTGGGGCGATCGCGACGCTCGCGCGGTCGAAGAACGGCGGCGTCTCCGGCACGCGCCCCGTCACGGTGATGCCGGGTCGGTCGTCGAGCGCCTGCACCCTGGCGACCGGCTTGCTGCCGACGACGAGCAGCTCGGCGTCGGGAAAGCGCTCGCGCAGGCGCGGCCAGCATTCCTCGGCGAACCAGCAGACGCCGTCGACGTTGGGTTCGTAGTCCATCACGCCGGTGAACACCGCGGTGCGCGGGTGGCGTTCCGCATCGCCCGTCGTCCGGAAGTGCGCGACGTCGACGCCGTTGGGCAGCACCTCGGGTTCGACGCCCGGAATGCGCGCCATGAACAGCTCCTTCTCGACGTCGCTGACGACGAGCGACAGGTCGAACTCGCGCGCGACCCGATCCTCGAACGCGAGCAGCCGCCGCGCCTCGCGCGCGTAGATCCAGCTGCCGGGCCAGCCGCTGGCCGTGGCGTATTGTCGCCACTTGTCGGAGTCGAGCTCGGCGAACTGCATCACGCGCGGCGCCTGGCGGTCCGCGCGGTTTGACCGCATCACGTATTGGGCCATCGACGAGCTGTAGACGTAGACCAGGTCCGGCGGATCGTCGCGCAGCCAGCCGGTCACCGCCCGGGTCAGGTCGCGGTGGCGGAAGAACGGCAGGGTCAGGGGTTCTCCCGTCAGGAGACCCCGTAGGCTCGTGAGCTTGCGGGTGCCGCGCCGCAGCAGCGGCGCCGAGACCTGTCGGCAGCGCTCGCGCAAGAACGCGATTCCCGCGCTGTCACGGTCTTCTTCGGCGAAGCACCCGACGCGCACGTCGGCGCCCTGCGCCAGCAGATGCTGCAGGAAGTGCCACGTCGTGATGCGGTCCCCGCGGTCCGGCGGGTAGGGCACGCGCTGACATAGAAAGATGACCTTCAAGGTGATTCGCGCGAGTCCCGATAGTGGGTCGAGAGGAGCACTAGGGAGCCCATGACTTCGCAGACAGGACAATCGACCAACATCCTCAGTCTTGTCAACAACACGATCGAGCTACCGACGATGCCGGAAGTGCTCGTCAAGCTGAACGACGTCATGGCGGACCCCGAGGTGTCGGCCGAGGAGGTCGGCGAGGTCGTCAGCAAGGACCCGGCGGTCGCGACCAACCTGCTGCGCATCGTCAACTCGGCCTACTATGGCCTGCAGGTGCGCGTGTCCGCGGTGAGCCTCGCGATCTCCGTCATGGGTTTCAACATGACGAAGAAGGTCGCGCTCAAGGCGGCCGTGTTCTCGACGTTCGGCAAGCGGCGCGAGAAGATCCAGCACTTCGACGCCGCGGGCTTCTGGAAGCACGCGGTGTTCACCGGTGTCACGGCGCGCGCGCTCGGCACCAACTCCTCGGTCTTTGCCGAGACGCACGGTGAGGACCTCTACATCGCCGGTCTGCTGCACGACATCGGCAAGATCATCCTCATGGAGCGCATGGCGCCGCGGTACCTCGCGATCCTGCGCCGTGCGGTCGCCGAGGGCCGGCCCGACATCGACGTCGAGCTCGACGAACTCGGCTTCACGCACTCCGACGTCGGCTCCGTGCTCGCGATCAAGTGGTTCCTGCCCGAGGACCTGTCGATCGCGATCCGCTACCACCACGCGCCGAGCAAGGATCCGTTCCACAAGTCGCTGAGCTCGCTCATCCACCTGTCGGACCACCTGGCCTGGAACGCGGGGCGGCCGTCGACGAACGGCACCGTGGCCTCGCGCCTCGACCACGACGTCTACGACGAGGTCGGGCTGTCGCCAGATCAGGTCGAAGAGCTGCTGCCGCAGATCGAGGAGGACTTCCGTGCCTCCGAGATGCCCTGGTAGGACGACGATGTCCACCGTTCCTGATCTGCTGGCCGTCGTCTCCGGTGCGACGGAGTTGCCGACGATGCCCGAGGTGCTCGTGAGCCTCGACGAAGCGCTGAGCTCGCCCGATTGCACGGCTCAGGACGCCGCCGAGATCATCAGCAAGGACCCGGCGATCGCGGCCAACATGCTGCGCATCGTCAACTCCGTCAGCTACGGACTGCAGTCACGGGTCACGTCGATCAGCCACGCAGTTTCGGTGCTCGGCTTCGATGTCACGCGCGCGACGGCGCTGCAGGCCGGGGTGTTCAAGACGTTCGATGACGTGCGCGATCCACAGCCGCACTTCGATCCGGCCGCGTTCTGGCGGCACGCGATCTTCGCGGGCGTGGCGGCGCGCATCCTCGGTTCGAGTTCGCCGCGGTTCGCCGAGAGCAACCCCGAACACCTCTACATGGCCGGCCTGCTGCACGACATCGGCCGCATCGTGCTCGTGCAGAGTTTGGGCGTGCGCTACCGCGAGCTGCTCGAGGCCGTCAGTGCGCGGCCCGATGCCGAGCTCGAGATCGAACGTGATTGCCTCGGCTTCACCCATGCCGACGTCGGCTCGATGCTCGGCATCCTCTGGCGCCTACCGGAAGAGCTCGTGACCGCGGTGCGCTACCACCACAATCCCGCGGACGCGCCGATCCATCGCGATCTCGCGAGTCTCGTGCACGTGGCCAACGACCTCGCGTGGCGCTCCGACCTGCCGTCGACGCTCGCTGCGGAAGGTCACGAGTTCGACACCGAGGCCGGCGCTGCGATCGGGCTCGGCAGCGCGCTCGTCGAGGAGCTGCTGCCGCGGATCGAAGCGGACTACCGCACGTGGCAGATGCCCTGGTAGGTGGCTCGCCCCGGCCCCGCGAATCGGCCGCGGTTCCCGTGGCGCGCGCGTGGCGCCACGCTACCTTTGAGCGCTCGTGGCGGAGACAACGAGCGCGGAGCAGGCAACGGAGGCCGGCGATCGGAAGCCGGAGTCGGTCGGTGTCGTCGTGGTGCACGACGGTCCGGTCGGGCACCTGCAGACCGCGCTCGAATCGCTGAGCGCGCAGACGCGCGCCGCGGATGCGATCGTCGTCGTCCACCGCGGGCCGTGCGGCGTCGGCGGCGCCGATGACGTGATGGCCGTCGCCGCCGAGTTCGGACTCGGCTGCGTGATGCACGAGGGCAGTCTCGCGGTGGCGCGCAACCGCGGGGTCGAGGAACTCACCACCGACGTCGTCGCGTTCCTCGATGCCGAGGATTGGTTCGCGCCGGACAAGCTCGACCGTGTGCTCGAGGAGCTCGCGGATCTCGGCGCCAGTTGTCTCGCGACCGACGCGTGGCTCGTCGTCGGGGATCGCGTCGCCGGCCGGAAGAACGCGGACCAGAAGGTCGCGTCCGTGCTTACGCAGGAACGGCTGATCCAGAGCAACCCGATCGTGTGTTCGACGACGGCGGTGTGGCGCGATCGGTTCCTCGCGGCCGGCGGTTTCGACGAACGGCCCGAGCTCGCGCCGCTGGCCGACTACGACCTGTGGTTGCGGTTGGCGCACGGCGAGCCCGTGGCCTATCTCGGCGAGCCGCTCGCGTTCCATCGTGTCGCCGCGCGCGAGGCCCTGGCCGACGACGTGTTCTTGCAGAGCCTCGGCGCGGTGATGCGCAAGGTCTCGACCCAGCACGCCGGCGAGGCGCACTTCCTGCAGCTGATCGCGCGGCGGCAGTGCGAGAGCCGACTCGACCTCGCGGAGGCGCGGCTGCTGGCCCGTGACCCGGCCGGCGCCCGCGTGTTGATGCGCGAGGCGCGCACGTTCTGTCGCAGTTGGCGCGGCTCGAAGCTGTGGTTGCGGGCGCTGCTCGCGGGCGGCGGCACGCCGCCGCGAACGCACCCGAAGGCCAGCGCCGGAGGCGGGTCGTGAGCGCGCGCCGGCAGCCGTTGCTCGGCGTCGTGCACCTGCTCGCGTTGCCCGGCTCCGTGGGGCATCGCGGCATGCGCGACGTGCGGCAGCGCGCGTCCGCGGATGCGGCCGCCTACCACGCCGCAGGCTTCGACGGCCTCGTGATCGAGAACTTCGGGGACGCGCCGTTTCGCAAGGGCACGGCCGACGACCCGGTCGATCCGGCGGTACCCGCTGCGCTCGCGGTCGTGGGCGCGGAGCTCGCCGAACGCTACGAGCTGCCGATCGCGATCAACTGCCTGCGCAACGACGGGCGCTCCGCGCTCGGTGCGGCGGCCGTGTGCGGCGCACAATGGATCCGGGTCAACGTGCTCAGCGGCGCGTATGCGACCGATCAGGGCATCATCGAGGGCGAGGCCGCGCGACTGCTGGCGTACAAGCAGCAGCTCGGCAAGGCGGCCGCGCGCATCGACGTGCTGGCCGACGTGCACGTCAAGCACGCGACGCCGCTCGGCAGCAGCGACGTTGCGGTGGCCGCGGCGGACCTCGCGGAACGCAGCGGCGCGGCCGGCATCGTGCTGTCCGGCGACCGGACCGGCCAGCCCGTGGATGTCGCAGTATTCGACACCGTGCGGGCGGCCGTCGGCGCGTTCCCGACCTGGCTCGGCTCGGGTCTCGCGATCGACAACGCCGAGACGCTGTGGCCGCGGTGCGATGGCGCGATCGTCGGCAGCGCGGTCAAGCGCGGTGGCAAGGTCGACAACCCGGTCGATCCGAAGCGGGCCGCGGCGCTGCGGCGGGCGTGCGCCGGCAGGCGCAGCTGAGGGCTCGGGCGCCGGATCCGCCGCCGCGGCGCGAGTGCGGGTTCGCCCCGAGGGCCTGTAGAGGGACCGCCGCGATTGCCGAAAGGACGGAAAGCATGAAGGTCCTGCTGCTCACGCCTGCCCCGTCGCACCTGCACCTCGGTGGCTGGTCCACCGTGGCGCGCTACCGCGAACGGTTGCAGGAGCGCGGTCACCTGTGCGAGATCTTCGGCGACACCGACGAGGGCGGCATCAAGCAGTCGCTCGAGGGCGCGATCGAACGCTTCAAGCCGGACATCGTGCACGCGCACGACGCGCTGCGCAGCGGGGTGCCGCTGCTCGGCCTCAAGCTGCCGTGGGTCGTGTCCGTCAGCGGTGAGGACCTGCACCACGACATGCTCGACGAGAATCACGGCGCGCTCGTCTGCGAGGTGCTCGCGCGCAGCCACCGCGTGCTCGTGCCGAACAGTGAAGCCGCGCTGCTCGTCGAAGAACGGGTGCCCGACGCCGTCGGCCGCATCGACATCGTGCCGCGATCGGCCGAGCGCCTCGCGACCGACGGCACGGATCTGCGTCGCAGTCTCGGCATTCCGCGCCAGCGGTTCCTCGTGTTCTTGCCCGGCGGCCTGCGGCCGATCAAGGGCCAGCACCGCGCGATGAAGGTCGTGCGCATCCTGCGCAAGGCCGGCGCCGACGTCGAGATGATCCTCGCCGGTCCGGATCAGGACGTCGAGTATGCGCGCGAGGTGCGCGAGCAGGCCAAGGGCGAACCCGGTATCCGCGTGCTGCCCGCACTCGCGCACTCCCGCATGGGCGCGGCCTACCTCGACGCGGACGTCGTGCTCAACACGAGCGAGTGCGAGGGTGCGGCGCCGACCATCCTCGAGGCCGGCATGCTCGGCCGCCCGGTGGTTGCCGCGAACGTGCCGGGCAACAAGGAGCTGATCCGGCACAAGGAGACGGGGCTGCTCTTCGACGACGACGACGCGATGTGCAAGGCGATCCTCGCCCTGTACCGCAATCGTTCGGCGGCCGGCGCGCTCGGCGTGCGCGTGCGCGAGGACTTCCGCCGGCGGTTCCATCCGGAGCAGGAAGTCTCGCGGTTGCTGAGCGCCTACGCGGCGGCGTAGAGGTTCAGCGCCTGGGCTCGATCGGCAGTGATCGGCGGCCCATCCGGGGATGTTCCGACCCGAAAGCGCGGGCGAAGCTGAATCGGGACTCCCAGCTTCGCACGGACCCAGTTGGAGTCCCGCTATGAAGCTGGTCGGTAGGGCTCAGTGTGCCTTCTTGCTGTCTGCGCTAGACGTATGCAAGAGTTGAGCGGCCGTGGCAAGTCCGGACTTCACGAGTTCCCCGAACTCGGTCGGTTGGCTGGAAACGACAACGCCTTCGAACGTCTTGAGCGCCATTCGGCACTTCAGGAGTCCGTGGTCGTAGGCCGACTTGATGGCCTCCCAATCGTCCGGGGCTCCATCGAAATCTCCTTCCCAGGCTACGGTTGCCATTCCTCCAGCGGGGATGGTCACGTACTCGGGGCTAGACTTCGCAATCGCGTCCCGCAAGAGGCTTTCTGCAACGCCGTTGAGCGACGATTGCGTGAACTCGTCGCCTTTCGTTTCTCGGTCAGACAGTTTGCCAACGATCTCTGCGATCGAACCAGATGCCCCCATTACATCGAGGGCCGCCCATGGAGCGATCGTCACGGGGGTTCGCGACGGGTTCAGCACCACGACGCTTACTTCCAGACGCGGAACGAGCGTGGCGCGGAGCATTGCATTGGTTGCTGTCAAGAACCCGCTCATGACGGCGTGCTCTTTCGCGATCTCGTCTCGTCCGAACTGCAGGAGTGGTAGCAGATCGCTGGGGTTGAGTCGCGCGAGGACGTCGGCGAACGCTTCAGCCATCGTATTGCGCTCCACGATGTGCGCCTGGGTTGGCGGGTAGTAGTCGACAATGACGCTCACGGTCGGAGTGGAGAAAGCGAATGTCAGGTCTTCTTCATGTTTCGTGTATTCCCAAACGGCTGCCTGCTTTCTGATTTCTTCGATTCTACCAAGCACCCCGCTGATGGCCGGATTGTCCTTGGATCGGAGCAGCGCACCCACGGCGGAGTTGAACGCACCGCGCGCGTTGAGACGCTTCTCGCACACGTCCTTGAAAGACTCTTGTCGGCCGGCGACTGTCAGACTCTTGTTGGAGAGCGCGCCGATCAGGGCATCGAGTGTCGCCTGAAAAGCCGCGTAGTTGGGTATTTCCTGCAGCGCTGTTTCTACGTTGGCGAGCCACCGCAGAATGTCGATCTGTTTGTTGACGCCCACGTCCATCCGGTGGAGTTGACCGGACTTCGTCGTGAGCGTGATCAGCTCTTGGGCCGTGTGGTTCGCGACTGGGAAATCGACTCGCTGGCGAAGAATCTCCAGCGTGAGCATCGGGACTTCGAGCGCCTGGTCCGTCAGGTTCGTAGTCTGCTCGACGGACACCTTGCTCAGCTTTACCGAGGAGATTCGGATTCTTGGTTTTCCTTCCGGAAGCGGAGATGCTTCCACAGTGTTGTGCTCCCACAGCGAGAACAGGAACGTCACAAGTGCTCCGGCTAGAAAGCCGATCACGACCTTCGCGCTTGCAAAGCGTTGACGACGACTGGGTACTGGTTGCGGTGTCAATTCGCTCTCCTTCATGAGTGGTGTTGTACGCCTCAAGGCGCGGTCGCTCCGCTCGCGCGGACCCCAAGACCGCTGCCGCGCATAGTAGCACAGCCGCTTATCGGGTAGGGCAGTTCTTCCGAGGGGATCACCGCCAGGAAGACTGCGGTTGTTCAGCGCGTACACGGCGGCGTAGCGGGCCGGCGGATCAGCCGGGTGCTGGTGGCAGTGTTCGCCGCCGGTTTCCGCCGCCGTCTGCCGGATTCGCGAACCCGACGCGTCAGCCGAACCGGGCAGCGTGCGCGGCTTCGCCCGATCGACACGGCCGCGTGCGGGAATCAGCCCACGAAGAACTCGATCAATGCCCAGGTGCCCATGCCGACCATGGCGAGATTCTCGGTGAGCGATACGAAGCCGAGCGGCACGTTCGAGTTGCCGCCGACGCACGCGCACTTCAACTCTCGCTTCTCGAGATACACGGCCTTGCAGACCGAGGCGGCGCCGACCGCTCCGACGAAGAGGGCGACCGGGCCTGCGACCAAGGGCAGGACGCCGGCGAACATCAGCACCCCTGCCGTGGCTTCCGCGTACGGATAGAGGAAGCTGTAGGGCACCCAGCGACGCGCCAGCAGGTCGTAGTTCAGGAACGTTGTCGAGAATGACTCGACGTCCTGGAGCTTGAGCAGTGCGAGGAGCGTCATCGCGACCGCGACGAATCCCCGCAGGACCGACCAGTCCAGCGTCCCGGTCGCCGCCCACTGCGCGGCCGCCGCGAGGGCGAGCGCGACCAGGAACAGCATGATGATCGGTCGGTAGCTCGTAGTGTCTTCGTCGGCGCTCACGTGCCCGAAGTGCTCGCGGGCCGCGTCGTAGCCGCCGATCCGGTTGCCATCGATCCAGATCTGCGGCGTGGTCGTGACGCCGTGCTTCGCCTTGAACGCCTCGGTTTCGTCCTCGTTCTCGAGATGGTGGTCCTCGACCTCGAAGCCCTCGCTCCTCAACAGATGCAGGGCCTTGAGCCCGTAGGGGCAGAGATGGCCCGGTCGGACCATTCGGTAGAGTTCGGCCTTCTTGGGGACGCTGGTCATCACTCGATCCTGCTCGCCATACTGCGATATTGCGCGCGAGCCGGTCCGCGATCTCGGTGACCCACCTCGGCGCCATCGCCCGGGATAGGGGCTCGGTCCTGACCGCGTCTCGTCGGCCCGATGTGAAGTCGACGCCTGCTCACGCTGCCTGGCGCGACTCAGACTCCGCCCGGTGGGCACTCCGGCTCGCCTGGGGCTCGCTCGTCCTCGAGCGATAGGACTTGCCGAGCAGTTCGCAACCCGTCGCGCCCGGCATGGCGCCGGCGCGTTGTTCGCCCGCGGCGGGCGGCCAGTGGCCTACTGGTATTCGAAGCGCATCACGTGCGCGAGGTAGTTCGTGACCGTGCCGATCGTGCCGGACGGGTGGCCTTCGTTGAGGGCCATGTCGAGCGCGGGGGCGGCGCTCGCGACCGTCCAGGTGATCGCGTTGCTCGTCGCGAGATGATGCAGATCGAGCCACTGCGTCGTCAGCTGCATGCCGAACGTCACGGGGCTGGTCGGGATCTGGATCTGCACCTCGGCCATGCCGTACGTCGGCGGCAGCAGCGGATTGCCTTCGAAGAACGTGACGATCGACGCGAGGATCAGCGACGGGTCGACGTGGCCGAAGCAGCCAGGGGTCGGGATGCCGAACGTCGAGAGCGGGATCGGGGCGGCGGCCGGGGCGCCGAACATCGCGAGCGCGATCGTGCCCGGCATGCCGTTGGCGCGGAACTGCGCACGGCCGCCCGGGATCAGGCTGCGCTCGGCGACACTCGACCAGCGCTTCTGCGGCCCGCCATAGGGGCCGCAGCCCGAACCGATCTCGACCGTCGCGGTGCCCGGCACGATCTCGTAGGCGGCATCGGCCATCCACCAGTTGGCCTCCTGCCCGGCGATCGGCTGCCCCGTGATGTCGACGCACAACGTGCCGCCCGAGTACACGAACGGCGTCTGCAGCGCGATGCGCAGCGTGTTGTTCGGCGTCCACCCGATCGGCACGCCGGTGCCGACCGCCGTCGCGGGTGACGTCGGCAGCGTCACCGTGCCCTGGAAGACCTGCACGACGTTGAACCCGATGTTGTCACCCCAGCGGTTGCTGCAGTTGAGCGCGGCGTTGGGCGAGGTCGACAGCGACACGGTGAGGTTCATCGAACCGCCCTGGTAGATCTCGTTGGCCGCGGTGCGGCGCAGCTCGATCGCCTGGATCGCGCGGCCGACCATCGCGCTGAGGTGGCTCGGCCCGATCAGCGTCTGCTGGCGCAGCGGCCGGCTCGCGCCGGCGATCCACTCGTAGCTCACCGCGTTCGTCGACGTGTGCGCGGCGGGCGCGACGATGTGGCTCTGCGCCGTGACGGCGGCGGTCAGGGCGACCGCGGTGAGGAGGGTGAAGTTGGAGCTGGGCATGATGGTCTCCGGGGTTCGGCGAAGTGGTGCTACCGGGGGACGGCTCATCAGGGGCTCGGGGAGATGATCTCTATGTCTAGAACCTGCGACTTGAGGCCGGTGCCGGCGATGAGCTGGATTGCACTTCCGCCAGGCAGGTTTGGCAGAGTAATCGTCGTGTCCTTCCACGGCTCAACGGTGACGGTGCCGATCACGTCCCCAGTGCTGGAGTCGACAATGTCCACGGTTGGGTCGTTCGTGCCGACGTTGACGGTGATCGAACCGCCAGGGGTGGCGGTCTGCGGTCCCCGAATGCCTTCACCGCCCTGCCTCAACGTTTCATCGCCTCCAGGCGAGTCCGAAGTGCCCGGAGCTTGTTCTTGAGGTTCAGTTCCGGCGGCCAGTCTTGGCCTTCAATCTGATTGCGAAGGACCACGACCGTTGAGCGGGAAAGCCGGTGATTCGGGTTGTCGATGACTTCGTTCGCAAGTCGATTCAGCCCTTGCCAGAGCGTTTGATCATCTCGGTAGTCGCGACTTCGTAGGCCCAGGAACAGAGAGCTTTGCGCAACCAACTCCTCAATCGGCGCCTTCACCGCCAATCGCCGAAGCTCATCCAGCGTCGCATCGCCGCTCGGCTCGAGAACGACCTCGTCCGGCTTCTTCTTCTTCGGCTCCGGCACCACGCCAGGGGCGGCGCCAGCCGAGTCCTCGGTCTTGGCCGCGCCCAGCGTGTAGCCACACGCTCCGCCGACGAGGGTCCCGGCGGCAAACATCGATCCGGCGAGCAGGAACGCGCGGCGTGAGGTCATCGATCTGACCTTCGGCTTCGCCTCCGGCGCCAGGAGGTAGATAGGCTCGATCTTCATGGCAGGCAGGGGGAACGGCGGGCGCGGACGAGGGGGTTGCGATCGCCTTCCGAAACGAGACCCCCGGATCATCCCCCGATCGGCGGCCGGCGGCAAGTCCATGGCCTTCGAACGCGTCGCCGTAGGCGCGTTGCTGTGGCCTGTTTGCGGCGATCCGGCCGGAATTCCGGAATCCACGCGACCGCCGCCCGAATCCCCTCTAGCATCCCCGCACGCCAGTCGATGAGCATCGTGAGGCGCGTGCCCCGGCGGCGGTCCGGCGGTCCGTGCCTTCGGCGGCAAACTCGCTGTCGGCAATCAGTTGCCTCCTGCGGCGCCCGAGGGCGCCGCGCCCGCGGCGCCGACCGAACCAACGCGCTGCGCGCACTGGCCAGGACCCCTACAACTCGATGACGAACCGATTCACGAACGCGACGCCGGGCGCCGCTTCTCCTGTTGCCGCAGCCGATGTCGCCGCGCCGCCGGCGTCGCCGCGCCCGGCCGACTGGCAGCCGCTCGTGCTGCCGTTCACGCAGCCGCGCGCGGGTCGCGCGTCCTGGCAACTCCTCAGCACCCTCGTGCCCTACTTCGGCATCTGGGTCGCGATCGTGTTTCTCGCGCCCATCTCCTGGTGGTTGTGCTTCCCGCTCTGCCTGATCAACGGCGCGCTGATGGTGCGCACGTTCATCCTGTTCCACGACTGCGGCCACGGCTCGTTCTTCCGCGCCAAGTGGGCCAACACGGCGTGGGGGATCGTGACCGGCGTGCTGTCGTTCACGCCGTATCACCTGTGGCACACCGCGCATCGCACGCACCACGGCGCGTCGGGCAACCTCGACAAGCGCGGCACGGGTGACGTCTGGACGATGACCGTCGCCGAGTACAACGCCGCACCGCGGCGGAAGCGCGCGCTCTACCGTTTCGTCCGCAGCCCGTTCACGCTGGTCCTGATCGCGCCGCTGTGGATGTTCGCGATCGAGAACCGCTTCGCGAAGGGCAAGGTGCGGATGTGGGAGCGCTTCTCCGTCTGGTACACCAACATCGCGCTCGGCGGCATCGTCGTGGGCATGGGGTTCGCGATGGGCTTCCTCGACTTCATCGTGATGCAGCTCGTCGTGCTCGCGATCGCGGGCGCGATCGGCGTGTGGTTGTTCTATACGCAGCACCAGTTCGAGGGCGTCTACTGGCAGCGCGGCAAGGAATGGGACTACGCGGCCGCGGCGCTCGTCGGGAGTTCGTATCTCAAGCTGCCGCGCGTGCTGCAGTGGTTCTCCGGCAACATCGGGTTCCACCACGTGCATCACCTGCACGCCCGCATTCCCAATTACAATCTGCAGGCCTGTCACGAGTCGCACCCGATGTTCCGCGAGGTGCCGCACGTCGACCTGCTGGCCGGCATCAAGACCTTCGGTCTCAAGCTCTGGGACGAGGCCAATCAGCGCCTCGTCTGCTTCGCCGAAGCGAAGCGCATGCGTCTCGCCCCCGCGTAGACGCGCAACACTCAGATGACGACGACATTCTCCGAGCTCCAGCTGCTGGAGCCGCTCCTCAGCGCGATCACCGCGCAGGGTTACACGACGCCGACGCCGATCCAGGCCCAGGCGATTCCCCACCTCCTCGACGGTCGCGACCTGCTCGGCATCGCGCAGACCGGCACCGGCAAGACGGCGGCGTTCGCGCTGCCCATCCTCGACTTCCTCGGCGGCGATCCGCAGCCGCGGCGGGCGCGGCGACCGAGCGTGCTCGTGCTGACGCCGACGCGTGAGCTCGCGGCGCAGATCGGCGACAGCTTCGACGGCTACGGCAAGAACGTCGACGTCAAGACGGCCGTCATCTTCGGCGGCGTCGGGCAGGCGCCGCAGGTGCAGAAGCTGCGCCGCGGGGTCGACGTGCTCGTCGCGACGCCCGGACGGCTGCTCGATCTGATCTCGCAGAAGCACGTCGACCTAAGCGACATCGAGGTGTTCGTGCTCGACGAGGCGGACCGCATGCTCGACATGGGGTTCATCCACGACGTGCGCAAGGTGATCGACCGGCTGCCCCAAGAACGGCAGACGCTGCTGTTCTCCGCGACGATGCCGACGGACATCGTCGAGCTCGCGCAGCGCATCCTCGACGACCCCGTGCGGGTCGAGGTCACGCCGCCGGCGACGACCGTCGAACGCATCGATCAGTCGCTGATGCTCGTCGAGAAGAGCGACAAGCGCGACCTGCTGAGCCACGTGCTCGAGGATCTGACGATCGACCGCGTGCTCGTGTTCACCCGCACCAAGCACGGCGCGGATCGCGTCGCGCGGCATCTCGACAAGCAGAAGATCAAGGCCGCGGCGATCCACGGCAACAAGGGTCAGGGCGCGCGCGAACGGGCGCTCGAGGGCTTCAAGTCCGGCAAGCTGCGCGTGCTCGTCGCGACGGACATCGCCGCGCGCGGCATCGACGTGCGTGACATCACCCACGTCATCAACTTTGACCTGCCCAACGTGCCGGAGCAGTACGTGCACCGCATCGGCCGCACGGCACGCGCCGGGCGCGATGGCGTCGCGATCTCGTTCTGTGACGAGAGCGAGCGCGAATACCTGCGTGACATCGAGAAGGCGATCCGCCAGGAGATCGCCATCGTCGACGAGCATCCGCTGCGCTCCAAGGTGCCGTTCTCGCGCGAAGGCTGGGGGCGGCGTTCTGGCAAGTCGGCCGGCGGCAAGCAGGCCGCGGCTGGCGGTAGGCCGGGCGGCGGCCGTGGCCGGAGTGGCGGCGGGCGCGGTCGCGGCCGCGGTGGCCGAGGACCGAACGGTCCGGGCCGCAAGCCGCGCGCCGGTGGTGGCGGGCGCAGCAATCGCAGCCGCGCCGCCGTCGGTTCGAGCTGACGGACCGGGGCGGATCCGGCTGTCGGGAGGCGCTGCCGTCAGCGCGCCGCGGTGGAGAGCACGGGGAAGCCCGCGTCCTCGAGGATCGCGCTCAGACCCGCGACGCTCTGCCGCGCGGGGTCGTGGCGCACCGCGACGACCCCGGTC
The DNA here is from genome assembly GCA_965228735.1 of Planctomycetota bacterium. GTDB lineage: Bacteria > Planctomycetota > UBA1135 > UBA1135 > UBA2386 > JAGQRA01. The sequence goes on along the minus strand of OZ245838.1, from coordinate 3,893,560 downwards.
GCGGGATCCCAGGTGACGGTCTCCGCGCCGTCGAGCGCGTCGATCGCGTCCGTGACCCGCACGGCGCACCAGATCGGACAGTCGAGGTTCTCGACGAAGAACTCGACGACCGGGTCGGTGGCCGCGGGGGCCCGCCAGGCCGCGTCGAGCAGCTGCCAGCCCGACCACAGCGCGAGGGCCAGCAGGCCCGTGACGACCAACGGCGCCGCGATCGAGCGCGGCCGTTGCCTTGGCCGGCGGGGCGGGCGGTTCGTCGTGCTGGCTTCCGGAGCGGGCGTCATCGGGCGTGCCGTGTGCTACGCCCCGGGGCGCTGGAGTTCCCCGCCCCGCGCATTCGCCGTCTCAGGCGAGCATCGATCGCAGCATCCACGCGGTCTTCTCGTGCACGTCGATGCGGCGCGTGAGCAGATCGAGCGTGGCCTGGTCGTTGGCTTCCTCGGCCGTCGGGAAGCACGACCGCGCGGTGCGAACGACCGCTTCGTGCCCGAGCACGAGCAGCCGCGTCATCTCTTCCGCGCTCGGCACGCCCTCCTCTTCGTCGATCGACTTGAGCTTCGCGAACGCGGCATACGAACCGGGCGCCGGCTGCCCGAGCGAGCGGATGCGTTCCGCGATCTCGTCGACGGCCGTGGCGAGCTCCATGTAGTGGGTCTCGAACATCGTGTGCAGCGTGTTGAACTGCGGACCCGTGACGTTCCAGTGGAAGTTGTGGGTCTTGAGGTAGAGCGTGTAGGAGTCCGCGAGCAGCTTGCCGAGCCCTTCGGCGATGGCCTGCCGGTGCGCGTCGCTGATGCCGATATCGATCTTCATGGCGCGATCATGGGGCGCACCGAAACGCGACTCAAGCGGTTGGCGGGGATCGCCGTGATCGAGCCTCGATGGGCCGGCTACGGTCGATCTCCGGCCACCCGATCAAGCAAGTCGGAACGGAACCGGTCGAGCTCGTCGGCGCGATCGGCCATGCCGGCCGCTCGGGCCGCGTCTCCCACGCCCCAGCCCTCGAGGGTGTAGCTCAGCGTCAGTGCCGAGAAGCCTCCGTCCTTGCGCGGAGCGTCCGCAACTGCCCGGTCCAGGTCGCCGCCGCTTGCGAGCAGCGCCTGGATATCGACGAGATCACGAAGCTCGGACCGGTGCAGCAAGGTGCAAAGCTTGTTCACGAGGACTTCGTGCGGGGTGTCGACGAGAATCGATACTCCGCGATGATCGATGCGCCGTGGCTCTTCGATCGAGGCGACTGGTTCAGCCACCAGGTCGACGATCACGACCTCGCCTTCCCCGGCAACGCGTAGGGCGGTGAACGCATCTCCCGTGCGCAGTTGCTTGACGTCCAAGCCCGCAGTATCGAGTCGCGCCGTAACATCTCGGCGGACTTCGGCGATGGATGCCTGGCCAATGAAGAACAGGTCGAGATCGCGAGTCGTGCGATGTCCAAGGTGGAATCCGGCGAGCGCCCCTCCCCCCGTCAACGTCCATGGCGGCTCGACTCCGGCAAGCAGCTCGAGGACGCGACTCTGCAGCGGACTAAGCTGCATCGAGCTTGCACCCCCAGTACTCGAGCAGCCAACGCCAGAACGAACGTTGGCGCCCGAGATAGCGCTGTAGCAGGGGCCACAGTTCGACGATCTCGTCGACGGTCACGAACGTGAACACGTCGTCTGGCTTGGCCTGGCGCATGAGCTTGCCGACCAGGTAGGCGCGGCCCTGCGCGTTCTCTTCGCGCAACCGCTGCTCGAACTCCGCCAAGGTCATGTCCACATCCCACAGGAAGTACGGGCGGCCCGCGCTGTCGACGAGCTGGTCCGGAGGTGTGGGAAGTAGAATGGCCATGGTCTTGGGATTCTAGCGCCCCGCTACCGCGTGCGGCAGAAGCACGACCCGGGGATCTGCACGTCCGCGTTCGCCCACGCGGCTTCGAAACGGCTCGTGAGCGCGCGCGCCTCGGTGTCGCGGCCCATCCCGCGCAGGCATTCGCGCAGGCCGTGCAGCGCCCAGCCGTTGTTCGGGTAGCGCTCGAGGTTCTCCTGGTAGACGACGGCGGCCTCGGCGAAGCGGCCCTGCTCGGTCAGCAGTGCGCCGAGCGCGTGGCGCGCCGGTTCCATCCAGCCCCACGGCTCGTCGTAGTTGAGTTGCTCGTCGAGCTTGACGGCTCGGTGCAGGTGCTCGAACGCGCTGTCGTATTCACCGCGGCGATACGCGAGCTCGCCGCGGAGCACGTCGTCGGCCACCGCGAGGATGTCCTTGGCGGCGTTGTTGAACAGCAGGCGGCTCGCCGGCATCGCTTCACGCGCGCGTTCGAACTCGGCGAGCTCCGCCGTCGCCTCGTCCGTGCGGCCGAGCACGGCGAGCGCGATGCCGCGGGCGTAGCGCCAGATGGCGCGCGCGGCGAACTGCTCCGGGTGCGCCGGTTCGGGCTCCGCGAGGATCTCGTCCCACATGCCGAAGCGCACCATCACGTGGAAGGGCGTCGCGGTGAAGACGTCGACGAAGTCGGCCATCGCCGTGATCATCGGCGCGGGGATGTCGCTGCTGATCTGCTTCGCCGCCGCGAGCGCGACCTCGGACTGGCCAGTCCACATGCCGCTGTAGGCGATGAAGTGCAGGTTGTGGATGCGATACAGCGCGTACATCCCGACCTTCGGGTCGTCGCCGAAGAACTCGTCGTCGACGGCGACCGCGCGCTGGTTGACGCGCAGCGAGTCCGCGTAGCGGCCGGTCCAGATGTAGATGTGGCTTGGCATGTGCACGAGGTGACCGAGACCGGGAGTCAGGTTCTCGAGGCGTTCGGCCGCGGGCGTCGCGCGGTCGGCGAGCGGGCCGGCCTCCATCGCGTGGATGTAGAGGTGGCAGAGCGCGGGGTGGTTCGGCGCGCGGCGCAGCGCCGGCTCGAGGATGCCGCGGATCTCCGGGATCTGCGGTGCGGGCTCGCCGGTGTTCGACCAGAGCTTCCACGGGTTGAGCTGCATCACGGCTTCGGCCGTGAACGCGGCGATGTCGGCGTCGTCGCGATACTTGCGGTGCAGTCGGCGCATCGCCGCCGCATAGGCGGCGTCGCGGGCGGCACGGTCAGAGGCTTCACCGTCGGGGTGGCGTGCGAAGAACGCCTCGATCAGCGCCGTTTCCCGGCGCGACTTGCCCTTGGCCTTGTTCGCCGCGACGAGCGCCTTGTAAGCGCGTTCGCACGCCTCGGGCTCGACCTCGGCGGCGTTGTAGTTCGGGCCGAGCGCGTAGGCCACGCCCCAGTGCGCCATCGCGCAGTCGGGGTCGGCCGCGATCGCCTGCTCGAAGCACTCGAGCGCCGCGGCGTGGTTGAAGCCGAAGCAGTTGGCCAGGCCGCGGTCGAACCACCGCTGGGCGGCCGGGGAGGCGGTCGTGACGTCGCGGTGCACGGCGCCGATGTCGTGGTGCAGCGGCGGGGCGTCCGCGCAGGCGGCCAGGAGGACGGAGAGCAGGGACAGCAGGAGGGCAGAGCGCATGATTCGTTGCAGGTGTCGGGCCGGTGGGATCTTCCCATCGGGGGCCCCGGAGCGGAACACCGCGGTGCTCGCCGGTAGCTCCGGAATGCGGGTGATGGGAGTCGGGAGCATCGCGCCGGGCGCGATCTGTCGGAACGACAGCGGAAACCCGGTATGAAACCGGAATGCTCGACAAGACTCTCGCCCCGCACGCCGGGCGCGCCTACATCCTGCTCCGCGTCGTCGTGGGCTTCCTGTTCGCCGTCCACGGAGCGCAGAAGGTGTTCGGCTTCCTCACGGACGCAGCGATCGATCTGTCCGACAAGCCGCAGCTGTGGATCGGTGGGGTGATCGAACTCGTCACCGGTGCGCTCATGGCGGTCGGGTTGTTCACGCGCTGGGCCGCCTTCCTGGCGAGCGGCACCATGGCGGTGGCGTACGCGCAGTTCCATTGGAAGTTCCAGTTCGACGAGATGATCTGGCCGACGAAGAACAACGGCGAGCTCGCGCTCGTCTACGCGTTCCTCTTCCTCTACATCGCCTGCCGCGGCAGCGGCTACGGCGGCGGCAAGAAGAAGAGCGACTGAGGCGGCGAACGGCCGCGCCGCCCTCGACTCTCAGCCGTCGCGCGCCATGCGCTCGAGGGTGACGCTGGGGCAGATGCTACGCTCGATGTAATCGACGAGCGTCGTCGCGACGGACCGGACTCGCTGCTCCACGCCGGCGTCCGTGCACTCGCCGGCCTCGTTGAAGACCCGCTGCACGCCCGCGACCGACACCGGGCCGGGGAGCACGATCGCGCCGACGTGCGAGCAGATGCTGCGCAGTTGTTCGAGCGACTTGATCGCACCGATGACACCCGCCGCGACGCCGAGCAGTGCGACGGGCTTGCCCGCGAGCTCGGACGGGAAGCCGAGGTTCTCGATCAGGCACTTGAGCGCGCTGCTCACGCTGCCGTGATACTCGGGTGTCGTGAGCACGATGCCCGTCGCCTTGCCGATCCGTTCCTGCAGCTCGGCGCTCGACGGGTTGTCGACCTGCTGCCCCGGGAACGGCAGGTTCATCGTCGCCGGGTCGATCACGTCGACCTCGATCTTGCTGTTGCTCGCGAGTTCGGCGGCGACGAGTGCGGCTGCCTTGCTCGTGTAGTTGCCGGGGCGAACGGTGCCGATGACGACGGCGATCCGGATCTTGCTGTCGGGCGGGTTGGACATGCCGCGACCTTACCCCGCGAGCGATTCGATGTGCTCCGTCAGTCGCGGGCCTGCAGGCAGCGGTCGAAGAAGGCGAACGCGTCGTCGAGCGCGACCTGGACGATCGCGAAATGCTCGGTGGCCTCATAGGCGCGGAACTCGAGCGTCTCGAGCCCTTTGGCTCGCAACGCGTCACGCAGGCGCTCGGCGTTGCGCCGCGCGAAGTCGCGCTCTCCGGGCGCGATGAAGACCGGCAGCCGCTGCAGCGCTGCGGTCGGTCGCGCGCTGCCGCCGCCGCCGAGCAGGGCGATGCCGCAGAACGTCGTCGGATCGGCGCTCGCTTCGCGCATCACCATCGCTGCGCCCATCGAGTGGCCGATGCCGAACACCTTGGTCGGATCGACGGGGCAGAACTCCGCCAGCGCGTCGACGATCGCGCCAGCGTCCGCGCCGCCGCCGAGACCTGCGCGCGGCGCGACGAGCACGAAGCCGCGCTCGCGGCAGAGGCCGCGGATCTTGCCCGCACCGTAGGCGTCGAAGAACAGGTTCTCGCTGCCGCCGGCGCCGTGCCGGGCGATGACGACGGGCAGGCGTTGATCTGCGAGCGAACGCACGCCGGGCGGGAGCATGAGGCGGGTCGCCACGCTGCTGTCGTCGGTCTGCAGCCAGATGCGGTAGTCGCCGGGTGCGAGGGACCGGAGCCAGGCGAGCCCGTCGGCCTGGAGCTGCTCGAGCTCTCGCAGATGCCGCGCGGCCGGGATGTCGGTCTCGTTCGTGGCGCCCTTGCTCAGCGCGCGCAGCACGCGCGCGAGGCCACGGCTCGTGCGTTCGGCAGTCGTCGTCGCCTTCACGCGCGCGAGCGGCGCCACCGCCGCAATGCGGGCATCGAGATCACGCACCGCGGACAGCACCTGCTCGTGCTCGGTGAGCACGTCGTCGCCGTGCGTGACGCGGACCCGAACGCGATGGTCACCTTCCGGGAGCGCCGCGAGCGGCAGCTCGCCCGTCTGCGGCAGTTCGCCGACGGCGACCGCGAACGGGTCGCCGAGTGCGCTGCCGGCGGCCGACACGACCTGCAGCTGCAGGGTCGCTCCGGCCGGTGCCGTGGCCGCCACGTCGTAGCTCGTGACCAGTTCGAACGGCAGCGTCGTCGCCGTGGTGTCGACGAGGCGGCGATCGAGGTGCAGGGTGAGGGCCGCGGCCCAGGCCCGGTTGGCGCCGGCCTCGGCATCCGAGGTCGGGTCGAGCGCGGCGCGGGCTGCGTCGATCTCGCGGGCCACCTCGGCGAGCCGAACTCCGAAGAACGCCTGCACCGCGCCCGCGAGCGAGTCGCAGACCCGGTTGCGCATCGCGATCTCCCCGATGTGCGGCTCGAACGCGGACTCGAAGGCGCGAACCCGAATTCCGAGGTCGTAGCGCTGTTCCTGGGCCGGTGCACCGCTGGCAAGGAGGAACGCCGACGCCGCGGCGGCGGCTCCGATCGAGGCGAATCTGGCGGTCAGCCGGTGGCGCGGTCGCATGGTCCACCAAGGTGGCCGGCGCCGCCGCCTTCCTGTCGCGGGACCGTCGCCGGCCAGCCAGCAGTCCACCAGCCAGCAGTCCACCGGCCAGCTCCATCGGGTCAGCGGTCCACCGGATCAGAGCGCGGGCGTGAGGTCGCCCGGGCGCCGCAGCATCTTCTCGACCTCGGCGATGTGGCCCTCCTCGAGCAGGATCTGGGCGCGCGCGTACTCCTCGAGCCACACGTTCTTGCCCTCGACCTTGCCGAGCAGGTCGTAGTAGGAGTCGAGCGTGATGCGCTCGTGCTCGAGCGCCTCGCGCAGGATCTGTTCGATATCGTGCTTGTGCGACTCCGTCATGCTGCCGATCTTCAGCGACGGGTGGCCGCCGAGCGTCGTGACGTGTTCGCCGGCCGCGGCCGCATGCGCCATGCCCTCGTTGGCCTGGTCGCGCATCCAGCTGATGATCGGGATGCGCGAGTGGCCGAACACCATGAGCGAGTAGTGCGTGTAGCGCACGACGCCCGCGAGCTCGAGCTCGAGGATCGTGTTGAGATTGGCGATGACGGCTTCGGTGTCGATCGGCTGGCGGAGGTCGCTCATGCCGTGACGGTACCCGCCGTCAACGCCGATGCACCCGGCGTTCCCGCTTCGTGCTGCGTGGCGCCTTACGAGGCGGTCGCCGTCGCGGCCTCGGCGGCTGCTGCCGCCATCTCCCGTTCGACGGCCTTGCCGTCCTGCTGCCACTGCGCGAACAGTCCCTGGGAGAACGCGTCAGGGAAGACCTCGTCGCTGCCGTCGCGCAGACCCGCGAGGATCGCGTCGGCGACGAGGCTCGGCGGGAACTTGTCCATCTCGATGTCCTTCGCGAGGTCCGTCGCGATCGGGCCGGGGTAGACGCCGATCACGTGGGTGCCCTGCGGCGCGAGCTCGCGGCGCTGGCCGATCGTCACGCTGTGCGAGGCGGCCTTCGACGCGGAGTAGGTGCTGCCGAGCGGGAAGTTGACGAAGCTCGCGATCGAGTTGACGTTGACGACGTGGCCGCCGCCGTTGTTGCTGAGCACGGGCGCGAAGGCCGCCGTGAGGGCGATCGGGCCGTAGTAGTTCACGTCGATCTCGCGCTTGATGATGTCGAGGTCGGCGAGCGAATCGACGCCGCCGAAGAAACCCGAGTTGTTCACGAGCAGGTTGACGTCGGGCGCGTTCGCGACGGCCGCGCGGATCGAGTCCGCGTCGGTGACGTCGAGCGGCACGGCGACGACGCGCCCGGCGCGCTGCTCGACGAGCTCGGCGAGCTGCTGCGGGTTCCGCGCGGTCGCGTAGATCTTGCGCGCGCCGGCCGCGAGCAGCGCGTCGACGATGGCGCGGCCGATGCCGTTCGGCCTGTTGGCGCCCGTGACGAATGCGATGGTGTTCTCGGCCTGGAAGGTGTTCTCGGGAGTGTTCGTGGATGGGGTCATGGTCGGTTCTCGGTCAGGTCTGTTGGTAATAGAACGAAAGGTCAAAAACGGTCCGGAGCGAACTGAAGGAGGGGGGGCGGGAGGCCGGTCAGGTGGCCGCAGCCAGGGATGCGAACATCAGGTCGACGACGCGGCGCGCCTGCTTCTCGCCGGCGCCCGTGCCCGCGAGGCTGGCGAGCCCGTTGAGCGTGGCGAACACGTAGTCGGCGAGCTCGGTCGGCGACTGGTCGCGGCGGGCCTCGCCGGCATCGGCCGCGCCCGCGAGCGCGTTGGCGATGGCCTTGCGCACGCGGCGGCCCGTGCGCGCAACGGCGTTCCGGATGTCGGGATCGGCGCTGCCGAGCTCGAGCGCGCTGCGGGTCACGAGGCAGCCGCGGCAGCGGTGCTCCTTCTGCAGTGCGATCGCGCCTTCGACGTAGTCTCGGACGGTCTGCAGGTCGGCGTCGGGCCGCAGCATCGGCGCGAGCATCGCGTTGGTCTTGTCGTCGTAGCGCTGCAGTGCCCGCAGGAAGATCGCGCGTTTGTCGCCGAACGCGTTGTAGAGGCTCTGGCGTCCCAGGCGGGTGCGGTCGACGAGATCGTGGATCGAAGTGCCCTCGAAGCCGTGCTGCCAGAACTGCAGCATGGCCCGGTCAAGGACCTCGTTCTCGTCGAACTCGCGGGGACGCGCCATGGCCGGAATATCGTCGTTCTGGACTGATAAGTCAAGAACGCGGACATGGTTTTTGGACGACTGTTCCAGAACCCCGCCAGGCGCGGCGGTTACGAACCGCCGGCCTGGGACTTCTTCCAGTCGTCCGTGAGCTGGCCGGCGTAGCCCCAGTTCTCCTCGAGGATCTCCTGAATCACGATGTGGGTGTGTTCCGGCTTCTTGCCGAGCACGGTGACGAGGGCATCAGTGATGTCGGCCACGAGCTTCGACTTCTGGTCGCGGGTCGCGCCCGCGGTGATCTGGACGTTCACGTACGGCATCGCCGCACGATAGCGCCAGCGCGGCCCCTCAGGCCACGAGGAGCGCGAGCGCGATGATGGCGCGACCCGTCCAGGCGAGCGTTCGCAACCAGTTGGTGCGGACGAGGCGCTGCAGGACGGCCGGATCGAAGCCGGCCTCGAGGCGGCGGTGGCACGGCACCTGGAGGAGGGCGGTCGACAGCCACGTCGCGGCGAGCAGGTCGAGGCCGAGCCAGGCGATCGTCGCCGTGCCGACGGGCGGCGAGATCGCCAGCCAGGCCGCGGTGGCGAGCTCGACGAGCATCAGCGGTGCGACGACGACGGTCGTTCGCGCGGTGTGCGCCTTCTCGTACGTCGCGAACCCGTCGCTCCCGACGCGCGCCATCAGTGGATAGTGCACGACCTGCACGAACCAGATGACGCCCGTCATCGCGAGCGTCGCGAATGCGTGCGTCAGCAGGGCCCAGTCGGTCAGCGCCATCGGACACACCGCACTAGCGACCGCCCGCGAGGAGCGCGCGGCGCGCGCGCCACAGGATCCACGCGAACGCGGGCCACCACAGCAGGTCGTTCGTCAGGATCGTCCAGCCGAAGCGCCACGGCAGCTGGCCGCTGAGCGCAGCGTCGACGAAGCCGATCGGCCCGAGCACTTTGCCGAGCAGGCCGACGAGAACGATCGGCCAGTGCCGATACGGATCGCGCGCGGCGATCGCATAGCCCACGCCGTAGACCCCGACGATCATTCCGACGCACTGCCAGATGCCCATGTAGCGCGGCGGCTCCATGTCGGCGAACGCGAACAGCGCGGTGGGCGCGAGGACGATGAACGCGCCCCAGATCAGGTTGTAGGCCGCGGCCGCGAGCAGCCAGTTGCGCGCCCATCGCGGAGCGGGTTGGCCGGCAGCGGGCCCCGGACTCACGTCTGTCCCTGCTCGAGCCGGTCGAGCTCCTTCGCGACCTCGTCGGCCTCGGCCGTGAGTTGGGCGAACGTCCGCAGATCGCCATCGCGCTGCATCTGCTGGGCCTCGGCGAGGATCTTGCGGTGGGTGGCTGCGAGGGAGCGGATCTTGCGAGCCGTGTTGCCGGCGGCCTTCGGAGCGGTCTTCGCCGCGGTCTCGGCCGCAGGTTCGGCGTTCGGGTCGAGCGCACGGCGCATCGCATCGAGGTCCGGGTGGTCGCCGGAGTGGCGCGCGCGGTGGGCCCACACGATTTGCTGGCCGCGAACGACGAACGCGCCCGGCATCTGGGTCTCGTTGCCCGTCGGCAAGCCGACGAAGTTGCCCTTGAAGAGCGCGACGAGGCCGCGCCACCACACGCGTGGCCCGAGCAGCTGCAGGAGCGAGCCGCGCTCCAGGCCGAATCCGCGGAAGAGTGCGCCGTCGGGGTCCGCGATCGCGCGCTGGTCCGGCGCGCGTTCCGCGAAGAACTCGTCGCCGGCCTCGACGCTCGCCCGGTGGACGAAGACCGGTGTCGGCATCCCGCTGTCCTTGGTTGCGGCGAGCACGTCGCGCAGCAGTTCGCGGGTGAAGATTCAACCCAGGTGGCGCAGGAACACGAGCAGCGTGTCGGTGTCGCCGAGCTCCGCCGCGAGCCGGTCGCTGCCGAGATGGCGGCCGGCCAGCGGAAAATCGCGCCACAAGCTGTCGGGAATCCGGTCCATGAGTTCAGTGTTGCAAGCCGGGTCAGAATGCGACCCGGGCCACCCAACGCATTTTTCGTGCCGAAGCGCCGCCGGGATGCAACGTGGGCGAGCGTTTCTCGCCCCGGCGTCGGCCTGCCCCGCGATCCTCAGGCGCTACCGTCCCCTCCCGTCGGACGACCCGATGGGCGACCCGGGCGGGGTCGCGGGTGCGCGGCCGCGCTGGAGGCTGCGATCGGGGTTGTCGAGGAAGCGGCGGATGCGGTGACCGAGCGAGTTGCTCACGAACATCGCATGCTCGCGCAGCGCGAGCTCGGCCAGGTCGCGAACCGTGCTGCTCGTGCCGGCGTTGTCGGCGAGCGCCATGAGGTGCTCGGCGTAGCGTTCCCGGACCGCGTCCATCATCGGGGTGGCCAGCTCGAGGCGCACGGCCGCGGCGATCGCCGAGATCAGTTCATGGGCGGTGAGGCCGCCGCCGTCCGTGCGATGCGCGAGGCGCGCCAGGCGATGCGGTTCCAGCAGTCCGCCGAGCGTGAGGTCGGCGGCGATCACGGCGAGCGCCACCGGATCGAGCGGCTGCCCCGTCCAGCGCGCGAAGCGCTCGGCCGTGCTCGGGTGGCCGGGCGGCGCCGGTGGGATCAGCCGCGCGATGCGGGGATCGAGCCGCAGGAACTCCGGCTTCAGGGTCGCCACCGCGGCCCGCAGCGCGCGGCGTTGCCGCTCGACGTCGACGGGCGTGACCGGGGCCTGGCCGTCGCCCTTCACCGCGTGGCGGAAATCGACGCCGCCGATCACCTTGATCGCGGCCTCGAGCTGATAGCGGTGATGCAGGTAGAGCGGCACGAGCGCGTCCTCGAGCGACGCGAGCGTCTGCCCCGGCCGCAGCGCATCGATGCCGAACTTGCGCAGCCCGATGGCACGCACCCGAAGGTCGAGCGCGAGCTGTTCGACCGGATCGCGGCCGTTGTCCCAGAGGCTCGCGAGCGGCTGGGCCGAGCTCGCGGCGCGCGCGTCCTGATCGGTGAGGAAGGCGTAGCCGCGTCGCAGACCGTCCGTGACGATCTTCTGCAGCTCGGCGGCTTCGTCAGCGCCCGGCGCGAACTGCGAGTACCCGTACTGGATCGCCCAGATGTCGTACTCGCCGATGCCCGTGTCGTACGCGTTGCTGAAGTCGAGTTCGTCGTTCTCGCCGACCGACACGAGCGGTGCCGGATAGTCCATCACCGACGCGCGCCCGTAGGTGCTCGCGGCGAAGTTGTGCGACAGGCCGAGCGTGTGCCCGACCTCGTGCGCCGCCAGCTGCCGGATGCGGGCCAGTGCCGTCTCGCGTGCGAGGGTGTCGTCGCGCACGAGGTGCTGCACGCCGGGCGAGCCGGACACCGCGCAGCCATCAACGCTGTACGGCGACTCGAGGCCGATGAACTTGAGGTGGTCCTGGCGCACGCGCAGCGAACCGAGCAGCACGTTGCCCTTGATGATCTCACCCGTGCGCGGATCGCGGATGCTCGCACCGTAGGACCAGCCACGCGTCTGGCGGTGCACCCAGTGGATCATGTTGTAGCGCACGTCCATCGGGTCGGCGGTGGTCGGCAGGATCCGGACCTGGAACGCGTCGCGGAAACCGGCGGCCTCGAACGCCTCGGCCCACCACATCGCGCCCTCGAGGAGGGCCGACCGCACGGGCTCGGGAGTGCCGGGATCGATGTAGTAGACCAGCGGTTCGACGGCGGGGCTCACGGCCGCGTTCGGGTCCTTCTTCTCCAGGCGGTGCCGCGCGATGTAGTGGCGATGCATCGACTGGCCGATCGGCGCCGCGTAGTCGAGGAACTGCGGGCCGAAGTAGCCGATGCGCGGGTCGAAGCGGCGCGGCGTGTAGCTGCGGTCGGGCAGCTGGATGAAGCTGTGGTGCTGACGCAGCGCGACCGCCTGGCCGTCGGCCGCGGTGCGCGCGACCTCGCGATTGCTGCCGCTGCTCACGAACGTCAGCAGCACCTCGACCTCGGTGTTCTGCGGGAACGCCTTCGTTCGTTCGAGCCAGAGCGCGCTGCGCTCGCGGTCGACCTTGTAGGTCGCCCCGTTGCTCGACAGCCGCCGCGCCGTGCCGGTCGCATCGCGGAGGAAGAACTTCGTCGCGTCGACGACGACCGCGTCCTCGTCCGCGGCCTTGATCGGCAGGGACGCCAGCACGCCGGGTGCGAACGACTCGGCCACGGCCAGGCGTTCGCGGGCGTTGTCCGAGGTGGCGCGGAAGCCGAGGTTCTTCGTCATCACGAGCACCTTGCGCCCGGCGCGTCGGAACGCGATCACGTGCTGCGGTCCGAGCGAGCCGCGATCGAGCCCGATCGGATTGCTGCCGAGGCCGGACGCGTGCGCGGTGGCGTAGAGCAGGTCCTCTCCGAAGCGGTCGATGCGCAGGTGGATCGCGTCCTTCTCGGCGTCGACGTAGAGGTCGACGAAGCCGGCGAGGTGCTCCATCCCGGCCGTGAACTCGGCGATCATCTGGAGCTTGCCCTTTTCGTCGGCGGCGGCGTTGTCGTCCTGAGCGGGAGCGACGGCGCCGGTGATGAGAGAGAGCGCGGCGAGCAGCGTGACGAGGGCGGGCGATCGCATCGCCGCAGGATACGCCCGCGGCCGCGCGCGGACAGTCTCGCGAATGTCCCGGGATCGATTGCCCGGGACCCAGGATGCCCGGGGCTAGACGTCCCGCGCGAGCCGCAGCCCCGCGAACATCCACCGCTGCTGCGGGTAGTAGAAGTTGCGGTAGGTGCGGCGGGCGTGACCGCGCGGCGTCGCGTGGCAGCCACCGCGCAGCACGAACTGGTTGGCCATGAACTTGCCGTTGTACTCGCCGAGGGGGCCCGTGAACGGGCGGTAGCCGGGGTAGGCGGAGTATGGGCTCGCGGTCCACTGCCAGACCTCGCCGCTGGCCTGTGCGAGGGCGCCCTGGGCGGCCGCGTGCTCCCATTCGAACTCGGTCGGCAGGCGACACTCCGACCAGCGCGCGAACGCGTCGGCCTCGTAGTAGCTCACGTGACACACCGGCGCGTCGGCTCGCAACTCGTGCTGGCCGTGCAACGTGGTCTCGAGCCACGCTTCGTCCGCCGCGCGGCGCCAGTAGAGCGGCGCCTCGACGCGTTCTTCGTGCAGCCACTCCCAGCCGTCGGCGAGCCACAGCTCCGGGCGCCGATACCCGTCGTCCGCGATGAACCGGGCGAATTCGCAGTTCGTCACGAGCCGGTTGCAGATCGCGAACGGTTGCAGCGGCACGGAGTGACGCGGGCCTTCGTTGTCGTAGTGGAAGCCCGTGCCAGCGTGCCCGACCGTCGTGTTCGCGACGCGGCTCTCGAACCACTCGGCCGGCGGCGGGGTCGGCTCGGCCGGCGGCTCGGCGTCGTACGCCGGATGCAGCGGATTGCTCGCGAGCACGTGCAGGATATCCATCACGAGCAGCTCCTGGTGCTGCTGCTCGTGGTGCAGGCCGAGCGTCACGATCTCGGTGATGGCCGCGAGGTCGGCCGCTTCGGCGCCTTCGAGCAACCGCTCCATCGCGTCATCGACGTGCTCGCGATAGGCGATGATCTCCGCGACGGTCGGGCGGGAGAGTTTGCCGCGCTGAGCGCGCGGGAACGGGCGGCCGAGCGCCTGGTAGTACGAGTTGAACAGCGCGTGGAAGCGGCGGTCGAACGGCTCGTAGTCGCCAGCGAACCGCGCGAGCACCATGGTCTCGAAGAACCACGTGACATGCGCGAGGTGCCACTTCGTCGGGCTGACCTCCGGCATGGTCTGCACGACCATGTCTTCGGGGGCGAGCGGTTCGCAGAGGGCGAGGGTCTGCGCCCGCGTCGCGCGGAAGTCTTGCGCCAGCTGCTGACGATCGACGGCGGCGAGGGAGAGGCTCATGGGCTGGGCGGGAGTTGGCCGAGGGCGCGCAGCTGCTGCGCTTCGTCGGCGTAGGCGTCTTCGTCGATCGGGACGATGCGTTCGAGCCCGAACGAACAGAGGCCGAGGGTGCTCGTGTCGCAGTCGACACGCAAGAGTTCACTGGCAAGAGACGTCTTGATCGCGCTGTCGAGGCCGGTGCGGACGACGATCGGCTGGATGGGGAACGGCCCCCAGGAGCGGATTACGCGCAGGTCGGCGGCCCGTTCCGGGTTATCCCGCCGCCACAGCCCCATGGTCGTCGAATCGATGGCGGCGGCGTCGATCGTGCCGTCGAGCACGCCAGCGAGGGACGCGAGGTGCGAGCCCGTGCGGTGTCGCCTGCCGAAGAACTCGGTCGTGCAACCGATCTCCCGCAGGCCCTGCAGCGTCGCGAAGTAGCCCGACAGCGAGCACTCGTCGTTGTAGCCCCAGGTCGTGCCCTCGAGGTCGGCGAGCGAGGAGGCCGGGTGATCCCGACGCACGATCACGTCCGAGTAATAGACGGGCTCCGTGCCCGAGTTGCGGTCATCACCGAACACGAACCCCGCCGGCAACAGCTCGACCGACGGCTGCGGCAGGCTGCGCAGGTAGAGCATCGACGGCGAGCACAGGAACCCGAGGTCGGCTTCGCCCGCGGCGAACGGGTCGTGGTCGCCGGCCATCGGCCCGGAGTTGCTCGTCTCGCTCGTCACCGACGTCGCGAGCCCGAGCGCTTCGCCGAGGTGCTCGACGACGCGTTCGAAGAACGCCAGCGGGATCCCCGGGGCGAGGTAGGTGACGGCGCGGAGTTCGATGGTGTGTGCTCGCCCGGCGGTCTATGCGACCGTGACGCCCTTCCAGAACGCGACGTGGTCCAAGATGAGCGCGGCCTCCGGTTTCGGCGTCGCGTAGTAGAACGCCGCACCTTCGTTGACGTCGTCGCCGACGACGACGTCGAAGTAGTTGGCGGTGCCCTTCCAGCCGCAGACTGTCGTCTTGTCCGACGGTCGCAGGTGGGCCTCGACGAGCGCTGCGCGCGGGAAGTAGTGGTTGCCTTCGACGACCACGGTCGCGTCGCTCTCGGCGAGAAGTTGGCCTTTCCACGTGGCTTGGACCATGAGCCGACCGTAGGCCGGCCGCGCCCGCGCCACAACCGCAGAACCGTCCTCGGGTCATCCGCGGCGGGCGAGACGGCGCCTGACGGCCGGCGTCTGCAGCTGTCGGAGCGCGTCCTTGCCGATCCACCGCGGTGCGGGCTCCGTGGCCGCTGCGAGCCGCTTGCCGAGCGCCAGGGCGCGGCGGTGCAGGTTCTGGCTGCGTTCGCCGATGCCGCGCAGCGCCCAGTTGACGCCCTTCTTGACGAAGTTGCGGTCGTCGGTCGCGGCCGCCTCGATGAGCGGCAGGATCGCGGCGAACGGCGCGTCCGGGCTCGTCTTGTCGTGGGTCGCGAGCCCGGCAGCGAGCGCGAACGCCGCGCGCTTCTGGAACTCGCCGCGGCGTTTCGCCCAGATGTGCACCTTCTTGAACGCGTGCGGCGTCCGGTCGAACAGGTGCAGGCAGGCCGTGTCGCAGATCGCCCAGCTGTCGAAGTCGCGGCACCACTGATCCATCTGGCGTGCCGTGACGGCGTTCGGCTCGTCCACGAACGCGGCGAGCATGCGGGCCTCGTACTTGCCCGTCGCCCAGAGCGCTGCGGCGAGCGCGTGATCGCGGCCGAGTCGTTTGGCTTCCTTGCGCAGGTCGCCGACGCTCACGCCGAAAGCGTTGTCGCTCGGAATCGCGTAGCGCGCCATGCCGTCCCTGACCTTCTTGCTGCCCTTGCGTTCGAGCCAACTCAGAACGGAGCGGGCCGATTGTGTTGCGGACGTCATGGGCTCAGTATGGCGCGCAGCCCATGCTCACGCCCGCCCTCGCTGTCGCCCGCTGCATTCTCGCAGCTGGATTCGCGCTGACGCCGGTTGCTCTCACGCAACGTGAGGTCGACGGCGCGCGCCGGCCGCACATCGTCTTCGTGTTGGCCGACGATCTCGGTTGGACCGATCTGTCGACCGGGAGCACGTGTCAGGGCAACGGCTCGCCCTATCACCGCACGCCGCACCTCGATGCGCTGGCCGCGGCGGGAACGTCGTTCACGCACGCCTACAGCAGCGCGCCCAACTGCGCGCCGACCCGCGCTGCGCTGTGGAGCGGGCAGTGGGCGCCGCGCACGGGCATCTACACGGTCGGCAGCGGCAACCGCGGTCGCGAGCAGTTCCGCAAGCTCGATGCCGCGCCCAACGTCGTGACGTTGACCCCGGCGACGATCACGCTCGCCGAGCTGCTGCGCGAGGCGGGCTACACGACGGCGCACTTCGGCAAATGGCATCTCGGGGATCGGAAGAACGGCGGCAGTCCGGAGCAGCAGGGCTTCGATCACGCCGCCGGGGGCAACAACGGCGGCGGCGTGGGGCGGGTCGGCAACTTCGCCGACGACGAGGGTGGCTTCCCGTTCCCCGGGCTCGCGAAGAACGGCAGGAGCAGACAATTCATGGCGGACCGGCTCACCGACGAGGCGCTGCTGTGGATGGGGCGTGCGATCGCGGCCGAGGAGCCGCAGCCGATGTTCTGCGTGCTGAGCCACTATTCGGTGCATACGCCGATCCAGGCGCCCGAAGCCGACTTCGCGGCGACGCCGATCCCCGAACGCGGCGCCCGCCACGACCACCGGCGCTATGCGGCGATGCTGAAGAACCTCGACGACAACGTCGGCCGCGTCCTCGAGTTCTTGTCGACGACTCCCGATCCGCTCGCGCCCGAGCAGAAGCTCATCGCCAACACGCTCGTCGTGTTCACGTCGGACAACGGCGGCCTCGGCGGCTACAACAAGGCCGGGATCGCGGGTGGGCAGGAGATCACCGATCAGACGCCGCTGCGGTCGGGGAAGGGGTCGCTGCACGAGGGCGGCATCCGCGTGCCGTTCCTCGCGCGCTGGGACGGGCGCATCGCCGCGGGCTCGATCGACGAGACGCCGCTGCAGAGTCTGGACCTGTATCCGACGTTTGCTGCGATCGGCGGGGCCGAGCTGCCGCCGGAGTCGGCGCAGCCGGTCGACGGCACCGATCTGTCACCGCGGTTCCGCGCGCAGCCCGCTGCCGTCGAACGGCGCGACCTGTTCTGGCACTTCCCGGGCTATCTGCAGGCCAACGGCAAGCGCGGCACGTGGCGAACGACGCCCGGCTCGGTGATCCGGCGCGGGGATCTCAAGGCCATCTACTGGTACGAGACCCGCTCGTGGGCGCTCTACGACCTCGCCGCGGACCTCAACGAGGCGCGCGATCTCGCGGCCCAGCGTCCGGCCGAACTGCGCGAATTGGCGACCGCGCTCCGCGGCTGGCTCGAACGGACCGATGCGATGCTGCCGCGCGAGATCGGCGGCGGCCCGGTGCCGCTTCCGCCGGTGCCAGAGTGACCGTGCCGGTTCCGTAGGTTCACGCATCCTGGCCGGGGGCGGTGTCGAAGGACCGGATGCCACACCGTTCTGCCGATGCCCGAAGGTCCCGAGATCCGTCAGGAAGCCGACAAGATCGCGCGGGTTCTGGCCGGCGAGCGGGCGGAGTCCGTGTTCTTCGCGTTCGACCAACTGCGGCCGTTCGCCGCGACGCTGCAGGGCCGCACGGTGCGCGCCGTCGAGCCGCGTGGGAAGGCGATGCTCGTGCGGTTCGAACGGGGGCTCAACGTCTACTCGCACAACCAGCTCTACGGCCGCTGGTACGTGAAGCCACGCGGGCAGGAGCCGAAGACCAACCGGCAGCTGCGGTTCGCGGTGCACACCGGCGCGCACTCGGCATTGCTCTACAGCGCGTCGGAGATCGAGGTGCTCGCCGACGACGAACTGGACGAGCATCCGTTCCTCCAGAAGCTCGGTCCCGACGTGCTCGACGATGGCACGCACCTCCGTGACATCGAGCGCCGCCTCGTCGATCGGCGGTTCACGCGTCGCTCGCTCGGCGCGCTGCTGCTCGACCAGAGCTTCGTCGGCGGACTCGGCAACTATCTGCGGAGCGAGATCCTGTTCCTGGCCCGGCTCGACCCGGCACTGCGGCCGTGCGATCTCGCGGCCAATCAGCGCACCGATCTCGCCCTTCGCATCCGCGACGTCGCGCGGCAGGCATACCGCACGCGCGGCATCACCAACGACCCCGACGACGCCCGTCGGTTGCGGGCCGAGGGCGTGCCGCGGCGCGACTATCGGCACTGGGTCTTCGCCCGCGCGAACAAGCCGTGTCGGCTGTGTGGTGAACAGATCGAGAAGCAGACCAGCGCGGGGCGACGGCTCTACGCGTGTCCGGCATGTCAGGCGCGATGACTACGAGCACCGACGACTCCGGCGCGCCGGTCGCCGTGTGGTTCCGGCGCGACCTGCGGATCGACGACCACGCGGCGCTGCGCGCGGCGGCGGCCCAGAGCCGCGCCGGCGAGGATCGCCCGGTGCTCTGCGTCTACTGCGTCGACCCGCGCGAGTTCGGCGCCACGCCGCTGATCGGTGCCCCGCGCACGGGGTCGTGGCGCGCGCGGTTCCTGCGTGAAGCGCTCGCCGATCTGCGCGCGACCCTGCGCGCGATCGGCGGCGAGCTCGTCGTTCGGCGTGGCCGGCCCGAGGACGTTCTGCCGGCGCTCGCCCGCGAGCTCGGCCTCACGCGCATCCATGCGCATCGGCTCGTCGGCACGGAAGAGCAGGACATCGAACAGGCTGTCGCGGCCGCCCTCGCGGATGCGGGGTGCGCGTTGCGGCTCCACTGGGACCGCACGCTGTTCGAGCTCGCCGACCTGCCGTTCCAGGTCGCCGAACTGCCGGGGGTGTTCACGGCGTTTCGCCAGCGTGTCGAACGGGCGCGATGCTTCGCGGCGCCGGTCGATCCCGTCGAGAAGGTGCGGGGGGTCGTGCCCGATGTCGCCAGCGGCGGCGCGGGTGAACTGCCGGAGCTCTCCGACCTCGAGCTGCGCGAGCCGGTGGTCGACGACCGCGCGGCGTTCACGTTCGTCGGCGGCGAGGCCGCGGCGCGCGAACGGCTCGCGCAGTGGGCGTTCGAGCGCGATCGTTTGCGCGACTACAAGGCCACGCGCAACGGTCTGCACGGCGCCGACTTCTCCTCGCGACTCGCGCCGTGGCTCGCGCTCGGCTGCATCTCGCCGCGTCGCGTCCAGAGCGAGGTCGAGCGCTACGAACGGGAGCGCGTCAAGAACGACTCGACGTACTGGCTGACGTTCGAGCTGCTCTGGCGCGACTTCTTCCAGCTCGTGCTCCAGAAGCACGGTGCAAGGTTGTTCTGGCCGTCCGGGCTGCAGGGTCGGCCCGTGCCGTGGCGGCACGACGACGCGGCGTTCGAAGCCTGGCGCACGGGCCGCACCGGCATTCCGCTCGTCGACGCGTTGATGCGAGAGCTGCTCGCGACCGGGTTCGTGTCCAACCGCGGCCGGCAGATCGTCGGCAGCTTCCTCACGAAGCACCTCGGGATCGACTGGCGTTGGGGCGCGGAGTGGTTCGAGTCGCAGCTCGTCGACTACGACGTCGCGAGCAACTGGGGCAACTGGAGCTACGTCGCCGGCGTCGGCAACGACGCGCGCGGCTTCCGCTGGTTCAGCATCGAGACCCAGGCCAGGAAGTACGACAAAGAGGGCGACTACGTGAAGCGCTGGTGTCCGGAGTTCGCCCTGCTCGGGCGCGACACCGTGCACGCACCGTGGACCGTGCCGCCGCTCGAGCGGCAGATGCTCGGGGTCGACTATGACAAGCCGATCGTCGACCTCGAGGCCGGCGTCGAGCGCACGCGGCAGGAATGGGAAGCGGCGGCGGAGGGCGAGCCTCGCGATTCAGGCTGAGGGGCCATATCGGCCGAAGATGCGGGTATGTCATCCGATCCCGCGACCACGTACCCGGCCGAGCGGGGCTCCGCGGCCGGCACCGGCGTCTGGATCGTCGGTGGGCTCGCGTTCGCGCTGCTCCTGCCGCTCCTCGTCTCGCGCGATGCCGTGGCGGCGCTCAGCGTGCTCGAGATCGAGCTGCCCGGGCTCGCCGTTCTCGGCCTCGACGTCGCGGGCTGGCTGCGGGGGCGGACGGAACTCGCGATCTGGTGCGGCGCCGTCGTGATCGCGAGTCTGCCGGGCTGGCGACTGCGGCGGCCGGGCGTGCAGCGTTGCTATCTCGCGGCCGGCCTCGCCGTTCTGGCCGCGACGTTCGTGCTGGCGTTCGCCGTGCACCGAGCTATCGGCTCGGCGCACGCGATGCTCGGCGACTGACAGTTGGCGTCAGGGGCGGTTCACCTTGAACCACCCGTGGCGGTTCACTTCGACCCCGTGCTGCTGCCGCTGGCGCTCGCCTCTTCGGCGACGGGCGTCGGGCTCTCCGAGATCGGCTCGCCCTCCGGCGTGATCAGCCCGGCCTCGACGGCCTCGCGGAAGCTCGGCGCGTGCGGGATCTTCTCCGCCTCACGCTCGTGGTAGGGCACGCCGTTCTTCATCCAGTCGGCCGCGGGCTTGCCCTTGAGGTGATGGTCGAAGAACTGCGCCATGCGGCGCGTCCAGTCGCGCTGGTTCTTGCGCTGCCGCAGGCCGTGATCCTCGGTGTTGTAGTTGAACAGGTAGGCCTCCTTGCCGAGGCGCCGCATCGCGACGAAGAACTCGATGCCCTGGTACCACGGCACCGCACCGTCCTTGTCGTTGTGCAGGATCAGCACCGGCGTGTTGACCTTGTCGAGGTGGAAGAGCGGCGAGTTCTCCCAGTAGCGCATCGGGTGTTCCCAGATCGACCCGCCGATGCGCGACTGCGTCTGCTCGTACTGGAACTGCCGCGACATGCCCGAGCCCCAGCGGATGCCGCCGTAGGCCGAGTACATGTTGACCACCGGCGCGCCCGACTCGACGCACGCGAAGATGTCGGTCCGCGTGATCAGGTGCGCGGTCTGGTAGCCGCCCCACGAGTGGCCGGCGGCGCCGACCCGGTCCGCATCGACGAAGCCCTTCGCGATCATCGCGTTGACGCCCGAGACGACGCACTTCTCGCACGACTCGCCCGGGTAGCCGTCGCGGTAGACGATGTCCGGCACGAACCACAGGTAGCCGTTGGACACGTAGTACGCCGCGTTCGGCGACGTGCCGCAGTTGGGCGTCACGAAGCTGTGGATGCGGTTGCTGCTCTTCTCGTAGAAGTAGACCATCATCGGGTACTTCTTCTGCGGGTCGAAGCCGTCCGGCTTGACGAGGTAACCCTTGAGATCCACGCCGTCGTCGGAGCGCCACGTGACCAGCTCGGCCGAGCCCCAGCGGAACTGGTCGAGGACCTTGCCGGCGTCGGTGAGCTTCTTCTTGTTGCCGAACGACAGGTCCGTCGTCCACACGTCCGGGTACTGATCGAAGCGGCTGACCGTGAGGAACAGGCGGTCGGCGTCCTCGGGGCGCGTGGGGCGGCCGATCGCCGCGTCCATCATCACGAGCTTCTTCGGCTTCTGGATCTTGTCGACGGAGTCGACCCAGTAGCCCGACGCGTACGTGTCCTTGTCGCTCGCGGTCAGGACCAGCGTGCCGCTGACGAAGCGGTCGTCGTCGTCGTCCTTCTCCTCCTCGGCGTCGCGCACGGCGTCCGGGCGCAGGTCGAGGCCGGAGCTGCGGAACGTCACGTTCGTCGCGCGGCCGAGGCCGTCGGTGACGCAGCGGTAGGCGCCGGTCTTCGCGTTGACGGCCCAGATGTCGAACTCGTCGTAGAGCAGGACCTCACGGTCGCCCTCGGTCCAGCCGGCGGAGCCGTGCGCCCGGTGCGGCTCGGGGCGGTCGTCGATCTCGCGGTCGAACGCGACCGGGATCTCGGCCGTCAGGTTGCGCGTCTCCTTCGTGGCCAGGTCGTAGACGTGCCAGTCGTAGTCACGGTGATCGAACCAGACGACGTAGTTGCCGCCCGTCGAGGTGCGGGCGCTGCCGCGCAGGCCTTCGATGATCTTCGTGCGGCTGCCATCGATCGTGTTGACGATGTAGTAGTCGCTGTAGCGCCCGTCCCACGTGACCATCATCTCGTAGGGCTTGCTGTTCGAAGCGAGCGCACGCGAGCCATCGTCGGTGATCAGCGAGGCGCGCGGCATGTCCTCGGTGCCGATGACCGTGGCGCGGTTGCTGTCCTGGTGAAACACGGCCGAGAGCGACGTGCGCGACGGGTCGCCGCGCTTCGCCTGCATCGTCTGCAGCATGCCGTCACGCCAGTGCCAGAGGTCGAGCTTGATCTTGTCCTCGTCGAGGATCTTCCGCTCGTCCTTCTGCTCCTCCGGCTTCACGGAGAACGTCAGGAGCGAGCCGTCGCGCGAGAAACCGAGGCCCGAGGACGAGATCTCGTAGTCCTCCGGGATGCCCTCCGTCGCGTTGGTGACCATCTTGAGCGCGGGCTTCTCCGAGAAGTCCCAGACGTAGATGTCACGCTCCGTCTCGTCCTCGCCGAACGTCGACAGGTCGCTCGTGAACGCGAGGCGCTCGTCGTCGCGATCCGTCGTCATGCCGGAGACGTTGCTGTAGCCGCCGAGCACCGTGACGGTCTTGCCCGTCGCGAGCTCGCGCGCGAAGAGGCCGTGCTCGACGCCCTTCGTCTCCTTCTTGGTGCCGATCGTGTACCACATCCAGTCGCCGTCGTTGAGGAAGCCGTAGGCGCGGACGTTCTCGAGCTCGACGTCCTTGGCCTTGCCGGCCAGGTCGCGGATCACGAGCTTCGTGCCGTCGCTGCGCTTCTTCTCCTTGGGGTCCTTCTTCTCGGCCTTCTTCTTGGCCTTCTCTTCGGCGGCCTCGGCCTTCTTCTCGCCGGTCTTCTCGCCGGTCTTCTCCCCAGCTTCCTTTGCGGCCTTCTCGCCGGTCTTCTCACCGGCCTTCTTTTCACCGGCCTTCTTCTCGCCCTTCTCGGCGTCGTCCTTCTTCTCGTCGTCCTTCTTCTCCTCGGGCTTCTCGAAGTGCAGGACGAGCAGGTCGGAGTCCTTCGGCTGGCGGTGTGACTTGAGGTTCTCGATCTTGGTCACCTCGCCGGTGCTCAGGTCGAGCAGGTGCAGGCGCTTGCTCAGCGCCTTGTTCTCCTCTTCCCACTTCTTGTCGGCTTCGCTCTTGCCGCCGCTCTTGCCGCGCGGCTTGCTCGCGCCCTTCTTGCCCTTGGGGTCCGGCAGGCCCAGGAAGCCGCGGACCTCGGCGATCGTCGAGCCGCGCTGCTCGATCATGCGGAGCGCCTGGCGCTCGGTCATGCCGCGCTCGGCGAGCGCCTCCTTGATGTCCGGCGGCAGACCTTCGGACTCCTCTTCCTCTTCACCGCCCGACTTCTTCTCTTCCTTCTTCTTGTAGAGCTTCTCGAGCTTGCGGCGGCGCTCCTCGGCGTACGACTTGCCGACCTTGAACATCGCGTGCTTGCTGTCGTTGGTGAACTGCACGCGCTGCCCGCGGTCGAACGAGAACTCCTGGTCCCCGTCGACGCTCCGGATGTGCATCGTCCCATCGCCGACGCGCGGGTTGATGGCGAACGACATCCACTTGCCGTCCTTGCTGTAGGTCGTGCCGCGCAGCGCCGGCCAGCTGTCGTAGTCGTCGTGCGTGACCGCGCGCTTGCTGCTGCTCGCATCGGCCTGGGCCAGCAGCGGGGTCGTGATCGCGAGCGGCACGAGGGCCGCGGTGACCGCGAACGTGAGAGTGGAACGGAGACTGCCGCGGAGAATGCTATGGGGCGTCATCGAGCTCGTCGGTTGGGAGGGAGGGGCGCTCGCACGCGCGAGCGGGTCGGACATCTTGCCGCCCTCACGCGACTGCGGGTGACCACGTTGGTGATTTGCCGGCTGTGCCACCATTTTGGTACGAATCATGGGAAGATCGGGGCATGGCTCCGGCACTCAGCGGCGGCATCGACCACGTCCACGTCTACGTCCGCGATCGTGCGGCCGCGGCGCGGTGGTATGGCGAGATCCTCGGCTTCGTCCCGGTGCCGGGGACCGAGGCGTGGGCCGCGGACGAAAACGGGCCGCTGACGCTGCAGGACGCCGGTGGCAAGGCGCACATCGCGCTCTTTCGGGCGCCGGGACGGACGACGCACACGGTCGCGTTCGGCGCGACGGCGGCCGAGTTCCTTGCGTTCCGCGATCACCTCGCCGCGCGCGACGTCGCGTGTCGCATCAAGGACCACGACCTCGCGTTCTCGCTCTACTTCGACGACCCGGACGGCAACGGGTTGGAGATCACGACCTACGAGGTGGCGGCCGTCCGCGGGGAACGCGGACGGGCCGACTGATCGCGCTGCGTGAATCGCGTCTGCCGAGGGCCTACTCCGATCTCATGTCTCGAACAAGACTCGAAGCTGCGCGCCCGCGGCGACCCTGGCGGCCTCGCGGGCTGATGGCCGTCGCCGTGTTGACGGCCTGTTCGTGGCCGGTCCGGCAGGCGAAGGAAGCCGTTGGTGACGAACTCGCGCCGTTGCCCGGGTTCGAGCACGTTCGCGCGGTCGACGGGTTCCGCAACGAGCACTTCCAGACCGCGTTCGACGTCACCGTCGCCGAGTTCGTGAAGGTCCCGGCCGACTCTGCGGGCCGGCGTGAGTTCGACATGCTGGTGCTCAGTTCGGGTGGGGTCAACGGCGCCTTCGGAGCCGGGATCCTCACGGAGTGGAGCCGACTCCTGGAGGGCGGGCGGCCCGACTTCTGGATCGTCACCGGGGTGAGTGTCGGCGCGCTGATGGCGCCATTCGCGTTCGCCGGACGCGAGTTCGACGCGCGACTGCAGGCGCTGTTCGCGCGCATCGATCCCGAGGACATGCATCGGGAGAAGGGCCTCATCAGTTCGGTCCTGTTCGACGAATCGTTGCTCGACAACCGGCCGCTGCGCGATTCGATCGCGGCAGCGGTCGACGAGGATCTGCTCGCGGCCGTCGCGGCTCGCCACGCGCAGGGGCGACGCCTCTACGTCGGAACCACGAACCTCGATCTGGGCCACTTCGTCGTCTGGGATCTGGGAGCGATCGCGACGGTCGGCGGCGAGGCTGCGCTCGAGCTGTTCCGGGACGTGCTCACGGCATCGGCGGCGATTCCCGTCGTCTATCCGCCCGTTCGCTTCGAGCACGCGGGCAACAAGGACGAACTGCACGTCGACGGCGCGGTCATCCGGCCGCTCTTCATGCCGCAGAACATCTTCGACGGTTACCGGTCGGCGGATCGCGCCGGACTCGACTGGGATGCGGTCGACGCAACGATGTACGTGGTCCACAACGGTTCGCTGCGGCCGCAATCCGTGGATGTCCAGCGCGACACGCTCAACATCGCGACCCGCACGGTCACGATGATGAGCTACACGATGATCACGGAGCACGTGCTCCACCTCTACATGCTCTGTCGCGCATGGGGTGCCGAGTTCCGCTTCGTCACGATGGACTACGGCAACGAGCTCGACGTCAACGACTTCACTTCCGACGACACCCTCGAGCTGTTCCGGCAGGGCCGTGATCAGATGCGCAAGGGACAGCCGTGGCAGAAGGCGCCGCCCGGCTATCTGGTCAACCGCGATTTCGATCGGATCCAGCCCGCTGGCGAGAGCGCCTCGTCGGCGAGCTCGGCCGGCAGCGCGGTCGAGGCGCGGTTGGGGCGCATCGAGCGGCAGCTCGGAGAACTGCAGGAGATGCTGCGGCCGCGCGGCGACGGCAAGTAGTTCACAACCCGCGCAGCCACTCGGGTCGCAGCGGCACATCGCCGGCCAGGGCGCCGTCGATGGCCGCGAGGATCGGTTCGCGATCGCGCGGCAGTCGACCGGCGATCGGCAGCCGGTTCGACGCGTGGTTGGTGCGGAAGATCGCGTCGGTCGGGGCGGCGTGCTCGACGAGCGTGCGCAGCTCGCGGAGCGCGCCTGCGGCATCCGGCGCGGTGTAGAGGCCCTTCTCCTCGGCGCGCGCGATCGGCGTGCCCGGCACGACGGTCAGCGTCAGCGCCGACGCGAAGCGCGGATCCATCGCGGTCAGCAGTTCGGCCGACGCGCGCGCGTGCTGGTCGCTGCGTTCGACGCCGCCGGCGCCGAGCAGGAAGATCACGGACAGCGTCATGCCGGCGGCTCGCGCACGGTCGGCGGCAGCGACGTGCTCGGCGAACGTGCTGCCCTTCGCGATCCGTTTGAGCGTCGCGTCGTCGCCGCTCTCGGGGCCGATGTAGAGCAGGGTGAGGCCGAGTTCGCGAAGCTCGCGCAGTTCGGCCTCGGTCTTGTCGAGCACGTTGGTCGCCATCGCGTAGCACGACACCCGGCGCAGGGCAGGGAACGCGTCGCGGCATGCGCCGAGGATCGCGCGCCAGTGCTCGAGGTCGAGGATCAGCGCGTCGCCGTCCGCGACGAACACCTTGCGCACCTGCTCGCCGTGGGCCGCTCCCGCGGCCGCGATGTCCTCGAGCGTGTGTCCGAGTGGCCGCACCGCGAACTCCTTGTCGCGGTACATGTCGCAGTAGGTGCACTTGTTCCAGCTGCAGCCGATCGTCGCCTGCAGGATGTAGGAGTCCGCCTCGCTCGGCGGTCGGTAGATGCGGCCTTCGTAGCGCATGGCCCGGTCAGACTACGACGCCCGGGAAGTTTGCCCAACGGCATCGATCCCGTGGCGGCCGGTTTCGTCGCGTGGTGCAGCGGGGCACGCTGGGGGCATGGCCAAGCTCGTCCTCGTCGGTCTCGCGCTCGCCGCGATCGCCCCGTTCGCCAGCGCGCAGGATGGCGATGCCGTCGACGTCGCGGCAAAGGAGCGGCAGTTCGATTTCTGGGTCGGCGAGTGGAACGTCGAGAACCGCCGCCTCGGCCCCGAAGGGTGGTTCCTGGCCGGCAAGTCCAAGGCGCGCATCCGGCCGATCCTCGGCGGCAAGGCGATCCTCGAGGAGTGGGACGGGCTGGACGGCGAGGTGGCCAACACGTTCGGCATCAGCGTGCGACTCTACGATCCGAAGACCGGGCGCTGGGTGATCGGGCTCAACTGGCCGAACCCGCGCAGCGCCCGCTTCTCGCGCATGGAGGGCGCGTTCCGGCACGGTCGCGCCGAGTTCTTTCCGCCGAACGTCGCAGGTGACGCGTGGCCGCGGGCAACGCGGTTCACGTTCGCCGACGCGTTGCCGGACACCGTGCGGTGGGACATGGCGAACCCGGTCGACGGCGGCGGGTGGCGCACGACCTGGATCATGGAGTTCTCGCGGACCGTGAGCGCGGCCGCGACGACGGCTGCCGGCGAACGCGCGCGGCCGGCGCCGCCGAAGCAGGCGTGCGTCTGCCGCCACGACGGTGCCCGCGATCTCGATCGCTTCGTCGGCGAGTGGCGCGGCACGGCGACCGACGGCAGTTCCGTGCGGCTCGTCGTGACCAGCACGAATCGCGGCTGTGGCACGATGTGCTTCCTCGACGTCGAGCGCCCCGGTGACGCGCCGCGGATCGATCGGAGCTTCGAGGCCTGGGCGTTCTACCCCGAGCACGGGGAGTGGGTCGCCCGCACGCTCGACGACCGCAACCCCGCGTTCGAGATCCTCGTCGGCACGGTCAGCGATGCCGGCGTCGGCACGTTCGTGCAACGCGACCGCGCGGGGAAAGTGACGGCCGCGCCGCGCCGCGTGCGCTACGAGGCGCTCGGCGACGGCGGCCTGCGGCTCGTCCACGAGCAGTCCGGGGACGGCGGCGAGTCCTGGGCAACCGGGCTCGATGCGCGGCTGAATCGCAAGTGACCGCGCCTCTTCGGCATCCCGACGGCATGATGGGGCGCGATGGCCGACCCCACGCCGCAACCGAAGAAGCCCCCGAAGAAGCGTCGCCGTCGCCTCGTCGCGCTCGCGGTCGGCCTGATCATCGGCCTGCTGACGCTCGAGGTCGGGTCGTGCCTCGCGGTGTCGACGGGCATGTTCAGCGCGCGCACGCCGACCTACACGCTCGAGGACAGCGCC
Source organism: Planctomycetota bacterium (assembly GCA_965228735.1). GTDB lineage: Bacteria > Planctomycetota > UBA1135 > UBA1135 > UBA2386 > JAGQRA01. The sequence continues at coordinate 3,865,547 of OZ245838.1, read as the reverse complement.
CGCACGTTCTGGGGTGACCTGAGCCCCGAGTTCGGCGTCTGGCATCCGCCGCACACGCGCTTCCGCCACCAGAAGGCGTGTTTCAGCGTCGTCTACGAGAGCAACTCGTACGGCGCACGCGATCGCGAGCGCAGCCGCGACGCGGATCACCCGCGCGTCGTCGTGCTCGGGGACTCGTTCATGGAGGGTTACGGCGTCGCGCTCGCGGATCGCATGTCCGACGTGCTCGAGCAGGAGACCGGCACGCCGTTCCTCAACTTCGGAACGAGCGGCAACGCGGGCTCGACCCACGCGTTCGCGCTCTACTCGCGCTTCGCCTCGCAGTTCCGTCACGACGCGGTCGTCGCCGCGATCCTGCCGGAGAACGACTTCGACGACGACGTGCCGAAGCCGGATCGCTACCAGGCGTACTGGGCTGGCGATCACCCGGACTTCGAACTGCGCTACTCGCTGCCGAGCGTCGAGCAGTCGACGTTCCGGCTCGACCCCGGGGACGCGGACTTCGACCTCCAGCACTTCCTGCGCGAGTTCACCTACACGAAGAACGTCGTCGACCTGCTGTATTCGGCGCACAAGCAGAGCCGCGCCCGCAGCAAGATCGCGGGCGAGGTCGACCAGCCCGAGAGCCGGTTCTTCCGGTTCTCGGACGCGGAGTTCCACCGCCTCACGCACTCGTACGAACAGCTCGCGAAGGCCGCGGCACCGCGGCCCGTCGTGTTGTTCACGATCCCGCGCCTCGCCGACTTCGCCGCGTATCGGGCGGCCGGAGCGACGCCGCTCGACACCCGGCTGAGCGAGTGGGCCGAGGGCATCGACAACGTCCACTTCGTGCCGCTGTTGCCCGCGTTCACCGCGGCGCACGGTGACGATCTCGCGCGGCTCTTCCTCTCCTGCGATGCGCACTGGAGCCAGGCGGGCCACCGCGCCGCCGCGCGCGTGCTGCTCGAACGCGCTCGGGACGTGCTGCCGCCGCGATAGAGCATAGACTGCCGCGATGCGCGTCCACCTCGTCGCCCTCTCGATCTCGTTGTCGCTCTGCTCGACCGCGCTCGTCGGTCAGCAAGACGCGCTGCCCAACATCGTCTACGTGCTCGCGGACGACATGGGGGTCGGTGACGCGTCGTGCTACAACGCCGGCGCCGCGTGGCGCACGCCGCACATCGATCGACTTGCGCGCGAGGGGATGCGGTTCACGGACTCGCACTCGGGTTCGGCCGTGTGCACGCCGACGCGCTACGGCGTGATCACGGGGCGCTATGCGTGGCGTTCGCGGCTCAAGCGCGGCGTGCTCGGCGGCGGCTCGGAGCACCTGATCGATCCGGCGCGGCTCACGGTCGCCGGGTTGCTGCGGGACGCTGGCTATCGCACGGCGTGCATCGGCAAGTGGCACCTCGGGCTCGATTTCGGCCGCCGACAGACGGCGAAGGGGCGCGGGCCGATCGACTTCTCATTGCCGGTGACGAACGGTCCCGACGTCAACGGGTTCGAGCACTACTGCGTGCACAACGGTTCACTCGACATGGCGCCGTACGTCTACGTCGAGGACGGGCGCGTCACGGCGGAACCCAACCGCAAGACGGTCAACAAGGACTATCAGGGCTTCTGGCGCCGCGGGCTCACCGGCGCGGACTTCGTGCACGACGACGTGCTGCCCAACTTCACGCGGCGGGCCGTCGCGTGGGTGCGGGCGCGCGCGCAGGAAGAGGCCCCGTTCTTCCTCTACCTGCCGTTGCCGGCACCCCACACGCCGATCCTGCCGACGCCCGAGTTCCAGGGGAAGAGCGGCACCAACCCGTACGGTGACTTCGTGCTGCAGGTCGATGCCACCGTGGGCGCGTTGCTGCAGGCACTCGACGAGACCGGCGCGGGTGATGACACGCTGTTCGTGTTCACGTCGGACAATGGCTGTTCGCCGCGCGCCGACTTCGCCGCGTTGCAGGAGCACGGGCACGATCCCAACAACGGCCTGCGCGGGCACAAGGCCGACATCTACGAGGGCGGCCACCGCGTACCGTTCGTCGTGCGCTGGCCTGCGCGCGTGGCGGCCGGCACGACTTCGGATCGGACGGTCTGCCACACCGATCTGATGGCGACGTGCGCGGAGATCGTGGGCACGAAGCTCCCGGACACCGCCGGCGAGGACAGCGTGAGCATGTTGCCAGCACTCCTCGGCGACGCCGATGCACCTGCCCGCGAGGCGACCGTGCATCACTCCGTCAACGGTTCGTTCGCGATCCGCCAGGGCCAATGGAAGCTCGTGTTCTGTCCCGGCTCCGGCGGCTGGAGCGCGCCGAAGCCGGCGCCCGCGCGCAAGCAGCGGCTGCCGCTGCTGCAGCTCTTCGACCTCGCGAAGGACGGCGCGGAGCAGCACAACGTCGCGGCGAGCAACCCCGAGGTCGTCGAACGGCTGACCGCCCTGATGCAGCGCTACGTCGACGATGGCCGCAGCACGCCCGGCGCGCGCCAGACGAACGAGGGAACCACGGTGTTCCTGCCCAAGCCGTATCCGGCTGGCAAGTAGCGCGCGTTCTCCTTGCTCGCGGGCAGCCGAGGCGTTCACGTGCCGGCATGTTCGCCAGCGTCGACCTTGCCCGCCGGATCGAGAGCGCCGAGCTCGAGCTCGTCCGCGCGCTCGCGAACGCGGCGCGCGAACGGCATCCGGAGCGGGACCTGCTCGTTCGCGAGCTCGCTGGTGGGCTCGCGGTCTGGCTCGGTGACGGCTCGCCGATCAACAAGGTGGTCGGCCTCGGGTTCGACGGTGCGGTCCCGGTCGACGAGCTCGCCGAGGTCGAGGCGATGTTCGCGGCTCGGAACGCGCCCCTGCACGTCGAACTGGCCAACCTCGGAGACGCCGACGTCGCGCGGTTCTTCACGGAGCGCGGCTATCGCATCGTCTCGTTCGAGAACGTCAGCGGGCGCCCGCTCGGTGCCGATGCTCCCGCGATCCCGGCGCCGGCGCACACCGTTCGGGTCAGCGCCGAGGCCGAGCGCGAGTCCTGGCTCGACCTCGTCGCCGCGGGCTTCGCCGCGCCCGACGTCGAGGGCGTCGCGTCGCACGAGTCGTTCGAGATCGAATCGTTGCGGCGCATCCTCGCGGACTTCGCCGCGGCGGACGGGATGGAGTTCTTCGCTGCCGAGCTGGCCGGCGAGCTGGTGGGCGGCGCGTCGATGCGCTGCACGAGCGGCATCGCGCAGCTGTGCGGGGCGACCACGCTGTCGGCTGCCCGGCGCCGCGGTGTGCAGACGGCGATGCTGCACGAGCGCTTGCAGCGCGCGACCGATGCCGGCTGTGATCTCGCGGTCGTCGTGACGCAGCCCGGCTCGCGGAGTCAGCAGAACGTGATCCGGCAGGGCTTTCGCGTGCTCTACACCCGCACGATCCTCGCGCGCAGTTGAGGTCGCTGTGACGAGGAACCCATGCCCGGATTGTCGCGCCCCGGCTGCTGCCGGACTCACGGCCGGCGTCGCGGACATGCTCGAATGATACCGCTCGAATGACACCGCGCTGATCGTGCCCGTTCTTCTCACCGTTGCCGCGCTCGTCGCGTTCGCCGCCAACTCGCTGCTCTGTCGGTTGGCCTTGGCCGAGTCGGCGATCGACCCGTGGTCGTTCACCGCGATCCGGCTCGTGGCCGGTGCGCTCGTGCTCGCACTCCTCGTTCGGCGCCGACGGGGTGCGGCGCCGCGCGACGGCCGTGGCGACTGGCTTCGCGCGTCCTGGCTGCTGCTCTATGCGTTGCCGTTCTCCCTGGCCTACGTCGACCTCCCGACGGGGGTGGGCGCGTTGCTGCTGTTCGGCGGCGTGCAGCTCACGATGCTGCTGGTCGGACTGCGCGCTGGCGAACGGCCGCGCCTCGGCGAATGGGTGGCCGTGCTCGGCGCGATCGGTGGCGTGGTCTATCTCGTGCTGCCGGGGCTCAGCGCGCCGGATCCGATCGGCGCCGTTCTCATGCTCGCGGCCGCACTCGGTTGGGGCCTCTACTCGCTCGCCGGCCGCAAGGCCGGTCCGCCGCTCTCGACGACGGCGGCCGCGTTCGCGCGGGCAGCGTTGCTCGCCGGTGTCGCGTTCGTCGCTGCGTTGCCGTGGACCGCGATCACGGGGCGCGGCGCGCTGCTCGCCGCGATCTCGGGAGCGCTCACCTCGGGTCTCGGCTACGCGATCTGGTATCGCGCGCTGGCGCACCTCACGGCGACGCGCGCGGCGTTCGTGCAACTCGCGGTGCCCGTCATCGCCGCGGCCCTCGGCATCTGGCTGCTCGACGAAGAGCTGACGACGCGGTTGCTGATCGCCAGCGGCGTCATCCTGTCGAGCATCGCGATCGGGTTGAAGCGCTGACCGTCACCGCGGCCCGCGCGGCTCGGCGCGCACGCTGGCGCGCCACGCCTCGAACGCCTGCGCCAGCTCGGCGACCCGTTCGGGGTGCGCGCTCGCGCGATCGGAGCGCTCGCCGATGTCGTTCTGCAGGTCGAAGAGCTGCCACGTCGCACCGTCGTCCGGGCTGAAGATCTTCCAGCGATCGCCGGTCCACGCGCACCGTTTGCGCGACCAGAACCCGATCGCCGCGCCACGACTGTCCGCATCGCCGGTCAGCACCGCGGCGACGTCGCGCCCGTCGAGCTCGACGTCGGCCGGCAACTCGCAACCCGTGAGCGCTGCGATCGTCGGCAGGATGTCGCTCGTGACGCACGGCACCGCGGTGTTCGATCCTGCCGCGATCCGCTCCGGCCAGGTCACGACCCCGGGAACGCGAACACCGCCTTCGTAGAGGTGGCGCTTCCGGCCGCGCAGCGGTCCGGCGCTGCCGGGGCCGCGGCCTGCCTGGCCCTCCGGCCCGTTGTCGCTGCAGAACCACGTGATCGTGTTGTCCGCCGCGTCGATCTCGGTGAGCAACGCGCGCAGCCGACCGATCTGCGCGTCGAGCGCGCTCACGCAGGCGTAGTATTCGCGCAGCGTCGCGTTCTCGACGTCGGCGTAGTCGGGCACGAAGTTCGGGTCGGCGACGATCGGCAGGTGCGGGGAGTGCAGCCAGACGACGGCGAAGAACGGTGATCCGGCAGCCGCGGTCTCTTGCACGAACGCGGCTGCGCGATCGACGATCACGCGCGAGTCGTCGCCCTCGAGGTTCTCCGAGACCGGTGATTCGTCGCCGTTCCAGTAGGCCGTGCCGTAGGGCATCTTCGTGCCCGGCTGCAGCATCGGGTCGAACGTCGGGACCTTGGCCTCGGTCGCGAACCACTCGTCGAAGCCATGGTCGGCCGGCGTCGTGTAGTGCTTCTCGTGCTGCGGCCGTCCGCCGCGGTTGCTGTCCTTCCGCGTCGTCGTGAGCGTGCCGAGGTGCCACTTGCCGAAGAAGCCGGTGCGATAGCCGCGGGCGCGCAGCAACTCCGCGAGCGTCGTCTCGGCGCGCGGCAGGTGCCCCGAGTTCGCGCCCGGGACCCCGAGCCGCATGGGGTGGCGGCCGGTCAGCACGCTCGCGCGCGTCGGCGAGCACACGGGTGCGGCCGCGTAGAAGCGATCGAACACGAGCCCTGCCTTCGCCATCGCGTCGAGGTGCGGCGTGCGCAATCGCGGGTGGCCGCGAAACCCGACGTCGCCCCAGCCCTGATCGTCGGTCATCACGAGCAGCACGTTCGGCGGCCGTCCGCTCTCCTCCTGCGAGCGCACGGCCACGAGACCGAACACCAGAACGACGACGGGGCGCAGCATCCCCCGAGTCTAGTGCCAGGGACCACGAGACCGACGTGAACGTCCCGAACCCGGCATCTTCGTCTCACAGCGCCCGGCGCGCCGGCACGAGCACGTTCGCGAGCAGCATGCCCCCGACGAGCCCGGCGGCGACGGTGAGCATCTCGACCGCGGTCGCGACGCCGAGGACGACGTCGTTCGACAGCAGCGTCGCGAGACTGCGGAAGCCGATGCTGCCCGGCACGAGCAGCAGGAAGCCGGGCACGAGCGTCACGCTGGCCGGTCGCTCGCGCCAGCGCGCCAGCGCGTTGCTCACGGCGGTCATCGTGAACGCGCCCACGAGCGGAGCGAGGTCGGTGCCGAGCGCGGCGCCGCTGAGGCGCGCGGCGAGGAACCCGAGCGGCGCGGTGAGCAGGATGACGAGCAGGTCGCGGCGCGCGGCGCGGAGCAGAACGGCGAAGCCGATCGGCGCAACCGCGAGCGCGATCCACGTCGAGACCGGCGGCAGCACGACCGGTGTCGCCACCGTGGCGAGCCGTTCGGCGAACACGCCGTTCACGAGCCGCGTCGCGAGCAACGCGCCGAACCCGAGTGCACCGAACGACACCGCCGTCGACGCGAGTCGCGCGACGCCGGCCGACAGGTGGCCCGTCGCCATCTCCGAGACCGCGACGGTGAGTCGCAGGCCGGGGATCAGGATGATCAGCCCCGCGAGCACGGCTAGGTCGGGCGCGAGCGGCACGAACGCAGCGGTGATCGTGATCATGGCCGCGAGCGCGAACGCCGCGAGCCCCTCGAAGATCGGTGTGACGCGCGGGTGCCGCGCCGACCAGCGCCCGAGCAACGCGATCCCGACCGCGCCGAGGCCAGCCGCCGTGCACTCGGCCGGACCGCCGCCGAAGAACACCGCTGCCGAACTCGACGCCAGGGCGAAGCCGGCCGCTTCGACCGCGGCGCCGTACCGCGGCGGCCGCGCGAGGATCGCTTCGAGTCGAACGTTCGCCGCGGCGAGTGACATCTCGCCGTCGATCAACGCGAGTGTCAGCGCGTCGAGCTCGGCCAGGCGCTCGAGGTCGTCCTGCCCCGGCTCGACGCGCGAGAAGCGCGACAGCGTGCCCGCGTCGGTGTGCAGAGCGAGGTGGATCGCGGTCGGCTCGACGAAGAACTCGCCGCGCACGGCGAGGCGGTCGGCGACCTGCGAGAGCAGGGGCTCGATGCGATGCGATGGCGCGCCGAAGCGGTGCAGGGCGACCGCGAGCGCGTCGAGGAACGCGATCACTGCCGCCAGGTCCGGGGTGCCGGAGGCCGGGTTCCGGGCGGCCGGAGGCACCGTTGGCGTCGGAAGCGCGGAGGCGAGAACGTTCATTGTTCGGTTGGGCGTCTTGTCAGCGGAACGATGTTCGGGTCTGATGTTGAGGAGCATCTTCGGCCGCGGGAGCGTCCGAGCACGCCGAATTCTCTCCGGAAGACTTCCGTGAAACGCGACCTCGACCGAACGGACTTCGCCATCATCGACGCCCTGCAGAACGATGCTCGGCTGTCCAACAAGGAACTGGCCCAGCAGGTCCACCTCGCGCCGTCGAGCTGCCTCGAACGCGTGCGGCGTCTGCGGCAGGACGGCGTGCTCACGGGCTTCCACGCCCGGGTCGATCCGAAGGCGCTCGGCATCGGTCTGCAGGCGATGATCGCCGTGCAGCTCGAGCACCACTCCGCGGGCATCGTCGCGACCCTGCAGGAGTACTTCCTCGCGCACCCCGCGGTGATCGCGACCTTCTACCTCGCGGGCCGCACCGACTTCCTGCTGCACGTCGCGGTGCGGGACGCCGATCAGCTGCGCGAGCTCGCCGCCGACTATCTGACGTCACGGCCCGAGGTCAGTCACGTCGAGACGTCACTGATCTTCGAGCATCGGGCGCGACCCGATCTGCCGCGCTACGGCGTGTAGGTCAGCATGCCCGTGGTGGCGCAGCCGTACGGCGTCACGACGTCGATCGTCGACGCGAAGAACGAGTCGTTCGGCACGAGGCCGCCCTGGCCGAGGCCGTTGAGCTCCGCTGGCGGTGGGAATAGGGTCACAGGGTAGCGAATCGCGACCCGTTCGGGGGCGGCCTCAAAACGTGTAGCCGAGCCCGATGACGAACCGGTAGTCGTCCTTCTCGGGCGTCGCGCCGGTCGCGCCCGCCGTCGGGCGACCTTCCCGATCCCAGATCACCGTGAGGTCGAGGTCGAAGTCCGCGACGAGGTCGATCGCGAGCACGGCGGAGGCCTGGTGGTTGTACGAGTGCGAGCGCGGCAGCGGGACCGTGGCCTCGTACTTCAGGCGCAGGTCGATGTCCGAGGTGAGATCCCATTCGAGCACGCTGCCGAGCGTCGCGATGGCCGTGTCCTCGCTGTCCGCTCGCCCGGCGAGCGCGGAATCGAACTCCGTGTACTGGTAGCCGAGTCCGGCCTCGAGGCTCCAGTCGACGTCGCCGGTCTCCGCGATGTCGTAGCCGAAGCCCGCGCTCGCGGTCAGCCGGTTGCGCTGGTTCTGGAACTCGTCGCGTTCGTAGCGCAACAGCGTCGCGGTGAAGAAGCGTTCGGTCACGAAGACGTCGTACTGCCCGTCGGCGCGGTGGTTGTCGGCCGTCTCGCGATCGTCGATCTCGCTGTATGCGCCGTTGTAGTTGGCTTCGAAGCGCGTGCTCGGCGTCTCCCGGCGGACGTAGGCGAGGCTCGAGACGTCGATCGACTCCGTGTTGCCCGCGCGCCGGGTTGCGCCGAACGTGATCTTCCCGTCCCAGTAGCACGCGTCGTCACCGCGCCCCGGGACGATCGACATCACCGCATCGCGCGAGAACGTGCTCGGTCGGCGATCGCCTCGGTGCCGCAGCACGAGCGACTCGTCATCGAGCTGCAGCGCGACACCAGCAGCCGTCGCGCGATCGCCGAACCCGAGCGTCACCGTGTGCGGGACGCGGAGCTCGGCGATGTCGTCCCAGTCGAGGTCGACGGTGCCGAGCTTGTCGCTGTCGAACTCGAGCGTGCCCGAGCGCAGCACGAGCAGTTGGCCGCGGAGCCACTCGCCCGAGGTCAGGCGGACCCAGTCGGCCTCGTCGGCGCTCGGCGGGGGCGGCGTGAACGGCGCCGGGTCCTGGGTGCCCTCGTTCGAGCTCGGCGCCGGCGCTGGCGGCACGAGCGGCGTCGGCTCGAGGGCCTGGCACCCGCCGAGCACGAGCAGGCAGGTCAGTCCGAGGCCGCGCGACATCGCGCGCATCCTACGGCGGACGGGCTCGCGATCGAGCCCGTCCGTTGCGCGTCAGTCGCGGCGTTCAGTCGGCCTTGCCGAGCTCGAAGCGGTCGAGGTTCATGACCTTGGTCCACGCGGCGGCGAAGTCCTCGACGAACTTGCCGTGCGCGTCGCTGCCGGCGTAGACCTCGGCGATCGCGCGCAGCTGCGAGTTCGACCCGAAGATCAGGTCGGCCGACGTGGCCGTCCACTTCGGTTCGCCCGACGCGCGGTCACGACCGACGAACACGTCGGGCGCGTCCGACTTCGACCACTCCGTGCTCATGTCGAGCAGGTTGACGAAGAAGTCGTTCGACAGCACACCCGGGCGAGCGGTGAACACGCCGTGCTTGCTGTTGCCGAAGTTGGCGCCGAGTGCGCGCATGCCGCCGACGAGCACCGTCATCTCGGGCGCGCTGAGCGTCAGCAGCTCGGCGCGGTCGACGAGCAGTTCGGGCTGCGTGCGGGCGTAGGCCGAGTTCTCGTAGCCCTTGCCCATGTAGTTGCGGAAGCCGTCCGCCCGCGGCTCGAGCACCGCGAACGAATCCGCGTCCGTGATCTCCGCGGTCGCATCGGTGCGTCCCGGCGTGAACTCGATGTCGATCTCGTGACCGGCCTTCTTGGCGGCGTCCTCGATCGCGGCGTTGCCGCCGAGCACGATGAGGTCCGCGAGCGAGACCTTCTTGTTGCCGCCGGCGCCGGCGTTGAAGTCCCGTTGGATCTTGCGGAGCGCATCGAGCACCGTCTCGAGCTGGTCGGGGTGGTTGACCTGCCAGCCGTTCTGCGGCGCGAGCGCGAGACGGCCGCCGTTGGCTCCGCCGCGCTTGTCCGAGTCGCGGTAGGTCGAGGCCGCGGACCACGCGGTGTAGACGAGGTCGCTGTGCGAGATGCCGGCCGCGAGGATCTCGTCCTCGAGCATCTCGATGTCGCGCTTGCCGATCAGCGCGTGGTCGACGGGCGGGATCGGATCCTGCCACAGCTGCGCCTCGGGCACCTCGCTGCCGAGCAGGCGCGAGACGGGGCCCATGTCACGATGGGTCAACTTGTACCAGGCGCGGGCGAACGCGTCCTGGAACGCCTTCGGGTCGTCGTGGAACCGCTTGCTGATCTTGCGGTAGGCGGGGTCCTCGATGAGCGCGAGGTCGGTCGTGAGCATCATCGGCCGGTGCGTCACATCGGCCCGGTGCGCGTCCGGCACCGTCTTGGGCGCGGCCTTCGCGGTCCACTGATGCGCGCCCGCGGGGCTCTTCGTGAGTTCCCACTCGTACTTGAACAGGTTCTTGAAGTAGTCGTGCGACCATTGCACCGGCGTGAACGTCCACGCGCCTTCGAGGCCGCTCGTGATCGTGTCGGCGCCCTTGCCGCTGCCATGGCTGTTGCGCCAGCCGAAGCCCATCTGCTCGATCGGGGCGGCCTCGGGCTCAGCGCCGACGTGCTTCTTCGGATCGGCGGCGCCGTGCACCTTGCCGAGCGTGTGGCCGCCGGCGATCAGCGCGACGGTCTCTTCGTCGTTCATCGCCATCCGCGCAAACGTCGTGCGGATGTCCTTCGCCGCGAGCACCGGGTCGGGGTTGCCGTTCGGGCCCTCGGGGTTGACGTAGATCAGGCCCATCATCGACGCGCCAAGCGGCGACTCGAGCTCGCGGTCACCGGACCAGCGCGGCTTGTTGGCCAGCCACTCCTTCTCGGCGCCCCAGTAGATGTCGGCCTCGGGCTCGTAGATGTCCTCGCGACCGCCGGCGAAGCCGAACGTCTCGAAGCCCATCGACTCGAGCGCGACGTTGCCGGTCAGGATCATCAGGTCGGCCCAGGACAGCGCCTGGCCGTACTTCTGCTTGATCGGCCACAGCAGGCGCCGCGCCTTGTCGAGGTTGCCGTTGTCCGGCCAGCTGTTGAGCGGCGCGAAGCGGATCGTGCCGGACGCGGAGCCGCCGCGGCCGTCGGTCACGCGGTAGGTGCCGGCGCTATGCCACGCGAGACGGATCATCAGCGGGCCGTAGTGGCCGTAGTCGGCCGGCCACCACTCCTTGGAGTCGGTGAGCGCGTTCTCGATGTCCTGCTTGACGGCGGCGAGGTCGAGCTTGTTGAACTCCGTCGCGTAGTCGAACTCCGCGCCCATCGGGTTCGTCATCGGCGCGTTCTGGTGCAGCACCGAGAGGTTGAGCCGGTTGGGCCACCAGTCGTCGAGTGAGTAGAAGTCGGTCTCCGACCCGGTCTTGGCGGTTGCCCCACCGACGACGGGGCAGTCCTCGATCGAGCCGCCCGCGCCGTGGGGCGTGAGTTGATCTTGCGCCGGCGAGTCGCCGTTGCCGTTCATGGCGCAGCCGGCGAACAGCAGCGTCGTGCAGGCAAGCGCGAGGCCGGGGGCGCGCGGCGATTTCGAAGGAGCGGCGGCGGCGGCGATATCGCGCGCGACGGCCTGCCGCAGGACGAGGGAACGGTCAGTCATGAAGTTTCTCCTCAGCGAGAACATGGTCGGATAATCAGGAAGGGGAACGGCGGGCGACGGGCGCGTGCGCGGCGACCGCGAAGATCGGGCGCGCTACTCCTGCGAGCGTTGCGCGAGACATGCGGGGCACGTGCCCCAGTAGACGACCTCGGCTTCGTCGACCACGTAGTCGGTCTCGGCGGCCGTGAGGCACGGCGCGTGGCCGACCGCGCAGTCGACGTCGGTCGTCTTGCCGCAGGTGCGGCAGATCACGTGATGGTGGTTGTCGCCGACCCGGGGGTCGTAGAGCGTCGGCGAGCCGGCGGGTTGCACGCTGCGCACGAGCTCCTTGCTCGTCATCACCCGCAGCGCGTCGTAGACGGCCTGGCGCGAGATCGCGCCGATCTCGTCGCGCACCGCCTCGGCGATGCGGTCGGCGGTCGCGTGTGGGTGCGCGGTCACCGCGCGCAGCACTGCGAGGCGCTGGGCGGTCACCTGCAGACCACGGTCCCGGAGGCGTTCGGCTGGGGTCGTCACGGGAGCAGTATCGATCAGATCATAGATAGAATCAAGAATCAGTTTCATAACAGAAAAAGATCGCAGTGCGGACTTGTCCGGAACCTTCGTTGGCGGTGGGGAGTCCGGATTCGCGAATCCTGGCGGACCCCGGGTCCATCTCGCGTGGATCCGGCCTGGTCCCAGCTCCCCAGCCCGGATTCCCCAGCCCGGATTCCCCAGCCCGGATTCCCGGCGCGGGTCCCCAGGTCGGGGCCGCCCCGCCGCCTGGGAGGGGGCAGTCAGCCGGAGTACCGTTCGAGGAACGCGGCGATCCGGGCGCGCTGGTCCGCGCGAGCCGCGTCGAAGTCGAGCTGGGGCAGGCGGAACTGCAGCACCATGAGCTCGTCCGCGCTCGGCGCGGTGCTCGCGAGCGTCGCCTCGATCGCGCGGTCGAGATGCTCCTCCCAATGTGGTTGGCGACCGTCGACGTCGCGCAGGTCGTACTCGCGCGTCACGTCCCAGCACGTGAGCGTCCGGCCGGCGAACCGTCGCACCTCGCGGTCGGCGGCGAGCGCTGCGATCGCGCGGCCGACGAGTCGCGGGGTCTCGGACGCTGCGAAGTGCGGGTCCTTTCGGATCGCGTCGCGCCAGTTGTCCTCCGACACGCCGAAGTGCGCGAGCACCGCTTCCGAACGCAGGAAGCCCGGCGTGATCGCGAGCGAAGTCGCGGGGCGGTCGCGCAGCTCGGTCGCCATCGCGTAGGCGAGGCGCATGACCGAAGCCTTGCAGAGATCGTAGAACAGCTGGCCGCGATAGCCGGCGAACGCGCCGTCCGTCACCTCGACGACGAGGCCCTCGCCGTGCTGTTCGACGTCGCGTTCGAGCATGAGCGGCACACCGTGCCGGCTCGTGATCACGTGCGTGTGCACGGCGCGTTCGAGCATCGCGAAGCCCTGCTGCACGTCGACCTCCCAGAACGGTTTGCCCCACTCGGTGAGAGCGTCGCCGCCCCAGATGTCGTTCACGAGGATGTCGAGTCGCCCGTGGTCGTTGGCGACTCGGGTGACCAGCTCGACGACCGCGGCTTCGTGCGTGTGGTCCGTCGGAACCGCGATGCCCGTGCCGCCGGCCGCAGTGACGAGCTCCGCCGTCTCTTCGATCGTCTCGGGGCGCGTCGGGTCCGAGCCGGAGGCCACGGTGCCCGAGCGGGAAGCCACGTCGCCCGAGCGGGAGGACCGCCCGGAGCAGTACACGACCGCGCCGGCTTCGCCGAGCGCGGTCGCGATGCCGCGACCCGCGCCGCGCGTGGCGCCGGCGACGAGGGCGATCCTGCCGGAGAGCGTCATGCACGCAGGATACGGGGCGCGGCGCCGAACGCCGCAGCCCGGCTCAGCGTTGTTGGCGGAGCTCGCGAACCTCGGCGCGCAGCGCGCGCAGCTCGTCGACGATCTGCGTCAGGCGGTCGGGCCGCGCTGCGCTCACCGCGGACAAGGCGTTGCCGTTCACGTCGAGGTTGCGCAGCTGATTGTTGGCGACGTAGCCCGGCGGCCGGTCCTGCCACGGGTGCTCCTCGCGGATCATGCCCTGGCCGAGCAGGTAGAGCCGTTCGGTGTCGTTGGCCGTGAACTCGCTGATGTCGAGCTCGAGTCCGTCGGGCATCGTCAGGAAGCGGAAGTTCGCGTTCCAGACGCGGGTCAGCATGAACAGGTGCAGCACGTGGTCGGCGACCATCGTGTAGCTCATCATCGTCACGGTGCGCGTTGCGATGCCGAGCGTGTCGCGCTGCACGTGCACGGGCCGCGACCGCAGCGACCCGTTGTGGATCACGTACGTCGTGACATCGAAGTCGTGCCAGTCGATGCCCGCGTTCGTCGCCGAGACGTGGCAGTCGTAGACGCTCTCTGGCAGGAACAGCGGCCGCATCACCGCGCCATCGACGTGCAGCTCGTCGCGCTGACCGTGCTCGAAGCGCACCGGCGGGTAGACGACCGGGATCGACGCCGACGCGGTGAGCACCTTGCGGATGAGCTCGACCGCGGCCTCGTTGCGCCGCGTGGCGATCGCGCCGATGTCCCAGATGACGAACTCGCCCATGTCGAGATTCGTCGTGCCGACGTAGCAGCGGCCGCCCGTTTCGTGGCGGTCGGCGACGGCCTCGATGAGCTCCTGGTCGACACCGCGTTCGATCGAACCGCGCAGGCGACGGTTGTCCATCAGCGACTCGTCCCACATCACGGACGTGATCAGGCCCTTCTCGCGGTGCAGGTCGGTCGGGTCGATCCGGCGGAACAGCTGCTCGATGCGGCCGTCGAACTCGGGACCGGCGAACGCGAACGGGGCGATCAGCGAGCCGACACTGACGCCCGTCACGAGATCGAACTCCGGCCGGTCGCCGCGCTGCGTCCACTCGGTGAGGATGCCCGCGCCGAACGCGCCGTTCACGCCGCCCGAGCTCAGCACGAGCATGTTCACCTGCGGCTTGCCGCTGTCGGCGTCACGGTCCTTGGCGCGAGCGGCGGCGCGCAGCGCGACCTCGTCGAAGCTGCGCTGGAACGCAGCGCTGCGGTAGCCGTCGACGGCGCGCACGTCCTCGAAGCCTTCGATGGGCACGACGCGCCCCCGCGGCTCGAGGATGTAGGCGGCCCGCGCGGGCCAGCCGCAGGCGGCGAGGGCGAAGAGGGCCAGGAGAGAGAGGGTCCGCATGCTTCTCGGTGGGTTGCGATTGCGAGTTTTAACGTGAGTGGTCCTGCGGTGCTCACGCCGCCTGTCACTGCCCGGCTGACGGCGGGATCACGAGCGCGAAGGTAGCGGTGGCCAGCACGAGCCCGGCGGTCCGGGCGACGTTCCAGCGCTGCCAGCGGCCGAGGTAGCGTGACCATGCGGCGCCCGCATCGGGCGCGACGGGGTCGACTCCGTCGAGCCATTCGTTGAGCGGTACGTTGCCGAACCCGGTGACGAGCACGGCTCCGGCGGCATAGGATGCCGCGCCCGTGATCGCCAGGGGTTGCCAGTCGGAGAGTGCCGCGGCGGCGACGCCGACGATCGCCGTGCCGAACCAGACCACCATGGCGACGGATCGGAGGATCGTGGCGTTGATGGCCTGCATCGCGCGGATCGCAGCGGCCGGGCCGAGCCGGTCGAGCGCCCGCATGATGAACGTGGCGAAGGCGAAGCACAGTCCGGCCGTCAGGCCGGATCCGACGGTCGCCAGCAGCAGCGCGAGCTCGGTGGCCGGGCTCATCCGACGACCTCCGTGCTGCGCGGGTCGCGCGCGGTTGGCGTGGGCGTGGCGTTCCAGCTGCCGCCCGCCGCCGCCGTGCGGGCGTAGTCGGCGAAGTCCCGGGCCGGGCGGCCGAGGGCGCGTTCGACGCCGTCGGTCACGGACTCGTTGCGGCCGTCGAGGACCGTCGTGAACAGGTAGTCGAGGAGTTCGACCTGTGGCGTCGGCATGCCGGCCGCCGTGAGGCCGGCGCGGAACTCCGAGGCCGGGACCGGCACGTAGCGCACCTCGCGCCCGCTCGCGCTGGCGATCGCGGCGACGGCGTCGGCGAAGGTCATGAGGCGCGGGCCCGTGACCTCGTAGACCTTCTCGGCGTGGCGGTCGTCGGTCAGCGCGGCGACGACGATCTCCGCGATGTCCTCGACGTCGATGAACGGCTCGCGCACCGTGGCGGCCGGCAGCGCGACCTCGCCGGCGACGACGAGGTCGCGGAACGCGCCTTCGTCGAAGTTCTGCGCGAACCAGCTCGCCCGCACGATCGTCCATTGCAGACCGCAGTCCTGGACGATGCGCTCGCAGCGCTGGGCTTCGGTCTCGCCTCGCCCGGAGAGCAGGACGAGACGCTCCACGCCGAGGTCGCGGGCCAGCGCGGTGAACGCGCGGATCGCACCCGGCGCGGCGGGCACGGCGAGGTCCGGGCTGTAGACGACGTAGGCGGCGCGGGCGCCGGCGAGCGCCGGTTCCCACGTGGTGCGGTCGTGCCAGTCGAACGGCGTCGGGCCGGTGCGGGAGCCGCGCCGGACCGGGTGGCCGCTCGCCTCGAGGCGGTCGGCGACGCGGCGGCCGGTCTTGCCCGTGGCGGCGATGACGAGGATGGGATTGGCGTTCTGCATGATCGGGTTCTCGGGGTTGGGCTCAGTGGTGTTCGAGCGGGTGACTGTCGCTCGCTCTGAGAACAAGATCGGCCAAGAGAGGAGGACGATCCATGCCGTGGAGTCCTCATGAGTATGCAGATCGTCCACCAGTCTGGACGGACAGGCAGAGCTGGTTCATGCTGGCGAGATGGCCGCTCCGACCGCGATCCCCGCCCCCGCCGATCCGCTCGGTGAGGCTCTGCACCTGCTCCGCCTGACCGGCTGCGTCTACGCCCGGTCGGAGCTGACGGCGCCGTGGGGCATCGATCTGCCCCCGCTCGAGGGGCACATGATGCTGCACATTCTGACGAGCGGTCGGTGCTGGCTCATGAGCGACGGCATCGAGCCGCGGCTGCTCGAGCGCGGCAGCGTCGTGCTCGTGCCGCACGGGCTCGGTCATCAGTTGGCCGACGCGCCCGATCGGCGTTGCGTCGACTTCTTCGACCTGCCGATCGAACGCGTGACCGAGCGCTACGAACGGTTGCAGTGGGGTGGCGGGGGTGAATCGTGCCGCTTGATCTGCGTCGTCGTCCGGTTCGATCACGCGGCGGCCGAACGGCTCGTCGATGCCCTGCCGCCCGTGCTGCAGATCGATGCCTGGGACGGCGGCGACGATCGCTGGCTCGGCGACACGTTGCGGTTCATCGCGCGCGAGGCCGAAGCGCTCCGGCCCGGTGGCGAGACCGTGATCACGCGGCTCGCCGACATCCTCGCGATCCAGGTCATTCGGCACTGGCTGACCTCCCGTTCGGATGCCGAACTCGCGACGGAGAACGGCTGGCTCGCGGGCTTGCGCGATGATCGGCTCGGCCGGGCGATCGCCGCGATGCATCGTGAGCCGGGCCGCGACTGGACGCTCGCGACGCTGGCGCAGGCCGGCGCGATGTCGCGTTCCGCGTTCGCGGCGCGCTTCACCGAGGTCGTCGGTGAGCCGGCGATGCGGTACCTGACCCGCTGGCGGCTGCAGGTCGCGCGGGCGGCGTTGCGGGACGGTGACGAGTCGCTCGCGGTGATCGCCGACCGCTGCGGGTATCGCTCCGAGGCGGCGTTCTGCCGCGCCTACAAGCGGGAGTTCGCGGTGTCACCGGGCAGTGACCGGCGGCGGCCAGAGCTGTTGCCGGCCTGAGCGCCCGCTGGCGAGGACCGTGATCCCCGGGGGTGGACAGGGTCTGCCGGTCCTCTACCCTGCGCGTCGTGACGACGTCCTCGCGCCAGAACCAGAACAGCACGTATCGCTATCCCGGCCCCGCCGGGACGGTGTCGGCTGTTCGTGCGCACTGAGACGCCCGAACCCCGCGCGTGCCGGTTCTCGAACCGGCGCGTTTCGATGTCGGTTCGGCCTGCACGCAGTTCTTCCCTTCGCCCGTTTCGGGTCGCCCTTTCCGGGCCCGCTGGACTGCTGCCATGTTTCCCACCGATCTCGATCACGACGCGCCGAATCTCGTTCCACTCGATGCGGACCATCCCGGCTTTCGCGACGCGTGCTACCGCGACCGCCGCGACGCGATCGCGCGCCTCGCGATCGAACACGCGCCCGGCTCGCCGCCGCCCGTCGTCGACTACACGGCGGCCGAGCACGGGGTCTGGCGCACCGTGCTCGGGTCCCTCGCGCCGCTGCACCGCGAGTTGGTCGCCGAACGCGCGCGGCGTTGCCTCGCGCTCCCGATCTTCGGCGCCGGTTCGATCCCGCAGCTCGCGACGCTCACGCGCGAGCTGCGCGGGGCAACCGGCTTCGCCATGGAGCCGGTGGCTGGTCTCGTCACGGCCCGCGACTTCCTGACCGCGCTCGCCGACCGTCGCTTTCTGTCCACCCAGTACGTCCGCCACCCGAGCGCGCCGCTCTACACGCCCGAGCCCGACGTGATCCACGAGATCATCGGTCACGCGACGACGCTGCACGATCCGGAGCTCGCGGCCCTGCACGTCGCGTTCGGGGAGGCCGCCGTCGGTGCGTCACCGGATCGCCTGCGCGCGATCGAACGCGTCTACTGGTTCACCGCGGAGTTCGGGCTCGTTCGAACGAGCGCGGGGCCGAAGGCCCTCGGCGCGGGGCTGCTCTCGTCGATCGGTGAGCTGCGGCAGTGCACGCGCGGGCCCGAGCTGCTGCCGTTCGATCTCGAGCGCATGGCGCGGACGCCGTACGATCCGACGGGCATGCAGCCACGACTGTTCGTCGCGCCGTCGGTCGACCGTTTCCTGGCCGACACGCGGCGGTGGCTGCGGGCCGGGGCGTAGTCGCCCCGGCTTCGCGGTTCGCGCCGCGGCCGGCGACTTGCGGCCGGCGACTACGACCTATTGGCCGAACGAGGCCTGGAACGCGTTCGAGAACGCGATGCCCTGCGGCAGCGAGTTGTCGAGGTAGATGCCCTGCATCGCGAAGTCCGCGACGATCGAGCTGCCCGCGAACGTGACGCTCGCGAAGCCGCCACCGTCGGCGATCGCCGTCACCGGGAAGAAGAACGCCGAGCCGGACGCGACCGTGCCGCCGAGGACCGGCAGGTTGGGGAAGCCGAACAGCGAGACGCCGATCACGCCGAACGTGTTTGCCGGCGCGCCGCCGATGTGGATCGTGCTCGCCTGCCCGGCGTTGAGGCCGTCGCCGACGAACGTGGCGTTGACGGTGCCCGGGCCCTGCAGGCCGAGGTCGGTCTGTTCGCTCGTGTACGCGAGCAGGCGGAACGTGACGACCGAGTTGTTGTCGAAGCGCACGACCGGGTTGGGGCGGTTGGCCGTGTTGAACGTCGTGATGCGCGCCCAGCGGTTCGTCATCGTGTCGACGAACTGGAAGTCGTGGCGCAGGACGTCGTCGGACCCGACGAACATGTCGTCCACGGTCGCCGTGCTGCCGGTCATGAGGTTCGTGCCCGTCGAGCCCGAGAAACCGGCCTGACGGAACATGACCGACGTGCCGGCACCGTAGCCCTCGAAGTCCTCGACGGTCGTCGCGACGGTGCTGCCGGCCGGGCCGGTCGTGTTCACGACGTCGTCGACGAGCAGGACGATCGGATCGCCGATGCCGCTCGTGTTGAGCACGCGGATGTGCTCGATCGTGCCGTACATCCCCTCGAGGGTGCCGTTGGCGCTGCTGCCCGCGAACGCCGTGATCGGGTCGTTGGCGAAGTCGAACGTGAACGTGTGCCACGCGCCGTCGACCGGCAGCGCCTGCACGTCCTGCGCGACCCACTCGATGCCGCCGCCGGTGCCGCCGTCGGCGCCGATCGTGCCGACGGTGCTGCCGCCGAAGCCCGTTTCGCGGACACCGATGGAGATCTGCAAGATGCCCTGCGCGGCGAGCGCGGACGAGAGGAGCGAGATGATGGAGACGTGGAGAGCGAGGTTCTTCATGGTAGGTCCTTCCGCAGTGGGAGCCATGATCGCATTGGTTGGCGGCCCCGAGGTCAATACCCGCGTGGGTCTCCGCCCGTTTCCCGAACGGCTCTTCGAGGCGCGATTGCGCGGCGCAGTATCCGCGCGATCAACGCGACAGGTCGAGCGCGCGGATCCGCCCGTCGCCCTTGAAATACAGCCGCGCGCCGACCATCGCCGGCGCGCTCCAGATCTTGTCGCCGGTGAAGGGCCGGCAGCGGTTGCGCACCGTCAGGCCGTCGCGATCGCAGCGCGCCTGGACGAGTTCGCCGTCCCGCGACAGTCCGAACACCTCGTCGCCGACGAGCCACAGGAAGCCGGCGTCGATGTCACGACTGCGCCAGCGGCGCTCGCCCGTCTCGGCATCGAGCGCGACGATCAGCGCGCCGGTGAATGGCGAGGACGCGCCGAGCACGAGTCCGCAGTGGCGCGCATGCACGACGTTGCCGACCTGCGGGCGAAGCCGGCGATTCCGCCATTCGCCCGTGGCGCCGTTCGCGCCGATCTCGACCCGGCGCGCGGCGTGCGTGGTGGACGCGAGCAGCGCGCCGCCGAGGTCCAACGGGGTGATCACGTGGCGCGTGCGTTCGCCGTCGGACGGCAGCCGCCACGCCAGCTCGCCATCGCTCAGCCGCAGGCCGACGAGCTCGTTCTCGAACTGGCACACCAGCTCGGTCATGCCGTCGCGTTCGATCACGATCGGCGACGCGTAGTCGAGGCCGAAATCGTGCCGTTGCCACACGGTGTCGCCGGTCGCGGCGTCGAGCGCGACATCGATCTCACGATCCCCGCGTCGCACGAGCGTGTAGAGCTCACCTCCGACCACCGCGATCCCGCCATGCCCCCCGCCAACGGGCCGGGTCCAGCGTTCGGGGGGACCGCCCGCCGGCCACTGCTCCGCGAGAGCTGCCGCCGGCAGCCGGAAGTCCCGGGCGGGGCCGCCCCACTGCGGCCAGCCGGCTTCCTGGGCCGCGGCGCAGGTCGCGAGCAGCGCGATCGACATCGTCCGACGCATGGCAGACGCTTCGCGGCGCCGCGGGCCGCGGATGCCGCGGGCGCGCGGTTTCGCGTCAGTCGGTCTCGCAGAGCCGCTTCAGCTCCAGCAGAGCCGGCGGCCACGACGACTGCATCGTGCCTTCGAAGTCCTCGGGCACCTCCTGCTCGACCTGCACGATCGTGCCGCCGTCGATGCTCTCGAAGCGGTAGACCTCGAGAGCCGGCGCCCAACTCGTGACCGCCGCGCTCGTCGTGTCCTCGACGCCATCCTCGACGATGCCGAGGTGTCGGATCTGCAAGAGTTCGTGGCGGCGGCTCTCGGCGATCTCCGCGACCATGCCGCTCCCGCCCGGCGCGAGGAAGCGCATGCGCGTGCCCTCCTCCCACGTGCCTTCGAAGTAGGAACCCGCCGTGAACGGCGCGGTCCACTGCGAGTAGCTGTCCTTGGCGAGCATCGTGTCCCAGACCTTGGCGACGGGGGCATCGATCCGTTGTTCGAACTGGAGAGTCTTCGTCATGGGTGCGGCCTTTGCGAGCGTGAGGGTCACATGAGGATGTTGCGCTGCGGCGTGAGCGGCTGCGGCAGATCTGGATCGTCGAGCAGGTCGCGCAAGTCGATCTCGATGCCGCGGCTCATCGCGGTGATCGGGATGTCGTTCGGGCCGCCCTGGAACGGGTTCTCGCTCACGCCGCCGATCTTGTCCATCGTGTGGAACACCCACGCGACGATCGCGGTCAGCGGGATCGTGAGCCAGGCCCAGTCCGGCGCGCGCGACAGCAGCTCTTCGTGCACGCCGAACGGCAGCAGCACGATGAACAGCCAGACGAAGATGTGGTTCATCGTCGAGAACTGCCGCGGGTACGGGAAGTTCTTGATGCGTTCGCTGCGGCCCTGCTCGTCGTAGAGGTTGCCGATGATGCGGGTGAGCTCGACATGGCGGTATTCCGTGAGCTGCCCGTTCGCGGCGCAGCGCGCGAGCTCCTTGCTCTGCATGCCGAGCAGCGCCGCGGCCTGGTTCTTCTTCGGGAGCACGTACTCGAGGTCCTCGTCGTTGAGCCACGGTTCGAGCTCGTCGCGCGGGTCGGCGTCGCACTCCGGAATACGGAACGTGCGGCGCTGATACTCGACGTTGGCGCGCGCGGTCGCCGACTCCCACGTCCGTCGTTGCCGCAGCTGGTGGCGCAGCGCGGTCAGCCAGGCGAGGTGGCGATGCACGATGCGCGTGTGCGTCGCGCCGCCGTCGTCGGTCTGCACGAAATCGCGCACGAGCACGCAGAACGAGCGGCTCGCGTTCACGATCCCGCCCCAGATCTTGCGGGCCTCCCACGTGCGTCCGTACGCGGCGTTGCTCTTGAAGCCGGTGACGAACGCGACGGCCGTGCCGAGCACCGCGATCGGCTGCCACGGCAACGGCGGCAGCTCGATGCCCGCCGCGTGGAGGATCACGGGCAGCGCCGCGATCACGAGGAAGAGAATCGACTCACGGCGGGTCCAGAGCAGGACCTCTTTGACGGTGTAGTTCTTGCCGGCGTGCATGGGTGGATCGGGGAGCGAGACAAGGCGTCAGAAGAGCTCCTCGCCCGGCAGCGCGGCGGCCTGGCGCAGCCAGTCGGCGAGCTGGCGGTCGTCGAGCGACTCGTCTTCGAAGATCTTCAGGTAACGCACGTCGTCGTGCTTGGATGCGATCGGCGGCGGCGGTCGCAGCGCCGCGCCGTTGAGGAACGTGAGCTTCACGTACTTCGTGAAGCAGTAGAAGCTGAAGAACCAGCCGCGGCCCGTCACGCCGTAGAACGGCGAGTTCCAGCGCACGGCTTTCCGCACGTCCGGCACGGTGCGCACGACCAGATCATCGAGCTGCCGGCCGATCGCGCGCTTCCACTCGGGCATCGCGCGGATGTAGGCCTGCACGGGCGCGTAGCCATCTGCTTTCGCGATCTGCGGGTTGCCGCCCGTGAGGAGCGTGGGCGCGTTCTGCTTGCCGCGCGCCGTCTTCCTCGTGGTCTTCTTCGTGGTCTTTCTCGTTGTCTTTTTTTGGGCCATGCGGTCGCTCTCAGGTCGTGTCGGCCAGTCGCCGCGCGCGGCGCCGCTTGCGCCAACGCCGGATCAATAGCGCGGCGAGCGCGAAGAACGCGGCGACCGCGATCACCTGGGCCCACGCCGCGATCCGGACGATCTTGTTCACGAGTGCCGCGTGCGCATCGGCGTCGACGGGCACGGCGTCGAGCATCTCGGCGACGTGGTGCAGCGCGCCGGTCGCGAGGTCGTCGTTCGGCACCACGTCGTGACACGCGATGCAGGTGCCCGAGCGCATGAGCTTGGCGCGTTCGATGTCGTCGAGCGGGCGCGACAGTTGCAGGTGATGCCCGACCGTCTGCAGCTGCTGCCCGTCCTCGGTGATGAAGCGCGACCAGTCGGCGGTGAGGTCGCGCACCGACGTGAACTGCGGGGTCGCATCCGCGGCCAGCACGTGGCCGTCGGCGTCCATGAGGTCGACGACGCGATCGCGATCCGGTTCGACGTCGTTCTTGCCGGCATCGATGCCGTAGCCCGCCGCCTTCGGGTTGCCGTGGCAACTCTCGCAGCTGCGCGCCTCGCGCCGCGTCGTGTGCGGCTGCAGTGGCGAGTGGTCGACGCCGATCTGGCCTTCGGGTCCGGCGCCTTCGACGTTCGGGATCCGGAACGCCTGGTTGTTCGCGAGCACGTCGCCGTCCTGACCGATGACCGTCGCGGTCGTCTGGCAACCCGGCACGGCCGGCGCGATGCGACCCTCGCCGTTGACCGCGAGCGCGGGATCCTCCCAGCGCAGGTAGGCGCGCAGCTCCGAGATGCGGCCCGGGATGCGGTGCGCCTCGGCGCGGTTGGTGAACTCGCAGGTCGTGCCGTTCGGCAGGTGGTCGTGCCCGATCGCGACCCAATCGACCGGGTTCTCCGCCGCGGAGTAGTCGACCTTGATGTGGCAGCCGTAGCACTGCGGCGCCCACGTCGCGTGGCACGCGTAGCACTCCATGCGCTCCATGTGCCGGCCGACGTCGACCATCGCGACCTCGGCCTTCTTGGACAGCATGCCGCGCTGCACCATGCCCTTGAGCGGCACGAGCTCGTGCACGGCGCCGCTCGCGAGATGAACGTGCAGCACGTCGCCCTGGCGCACGACGTTGCCGAGCGGGTTGCCGCGGGCCGTGCGCACGTAGCCATCCGCGGGCTCGGGGTGGTCGGCGGCCGCGAGGTAGTCCGGCAGCTCGGCCAGCGTGCCGCGCGGCGCGCCGGTCTTGGGTGACCCCGCGTATTCGTCCATCGCGCCCAGCGGCAGCTCCCACGGATACGCGGTCGGCGTGCCGTGGCAGTCCGTGCACTCGATCTCGACCGCGGCGGTGATCGCGCCGATGAGCTGGCCGGAGCTGTGCACGTCGATCGACGTGTGGCAGTCCTGACAGAGAAAGCCCTTCTCCGCGTGCAGATCGGCGTGCAGCTTGCGGTAGTGCTTGCCGTGCAGTTCCTGCTGGTTTCCGCCGTCCGCGGTCCACGGCGATGGATACGGCGTCTCCATCAGGCCCTGGAAGGACACGCCGATGCGGCGCCCGCGGTTGTGGCACGTCGTGCACGTCTCGACCGGGATGCCGGACCAGGTGTGCCCGTTGGCCGTGACGGGTGAGCCGACACCGCTCTGGATCGAGTGCACGAGCGGGCGACCCGGCTTCTCGTCGAGCGTCGGATCGGCGCCCTGATACACGCCGCTGTTGGCATACGGCACGTGGCACGCGCTGCAGCCGAGGCCGCGGTAGTCGCCGTGACGCTGCGCACCGCCGACACCGAGATGGCACCGCTGGCACTCGCCGCGGATGTAGGTGAACGCCGCGAGCCGCGGATCGCTCGCCACTTGCTCGGGCGTCGGCGCCTTCGGCAGCTCCTTCATGGCCTCGAGGAACACCTGCGGTTCCTTCTGCATGAGCTCGCGCATGTAGGCGTGATAGTCGTCGTTGCCGACGCGCTCGGACTCGGGCCGCGTCTGCACGTCGTAGTTGGCCCACTTGTGCTCGTAGCCGGACAGCCCGCCGAAGCCCCACGCCGTGCCCTGGATCTTGCCGGCCTCGGTCATCATCAGGCTCTGCCACTGATTCCGCACCTGCCACGCGTGGCACACGCCGCACGTGTGCTCGTTGATCCACGGGCTGCCGGGGTCGGGATAGAACGCCTTGGGACCGTCGTTGTCGCGGTAGTGCTCCGGCGTGCCCTGATGCGCCCGTTCGGCGACCGCGAGCCACTCCTCGGAGTCGACCGTCATCGCGGCGGTCGCCTGCGCCGTCACGTCGCCGCCGTGGCACACGACGCAGCGGTTGCCGTGCCCCGCGGTGCCGGCGGCACGAACGATCGCGCGGAACATCCCCGAGTCGGGATTGCGGATCGTCTCGATGTCGGTGT
Organism: Planctomycetota bacterium; assembly: GCA_965228735.1. Lineage (GTDB taxonomy): Bacteria > Planctomycetota > UBA1135 > UBA1135 > UBA2386 > JAGQRA01. Next base: position 3,840,751 of record OZ245838.1, on the reverse strand, counting down.
GACACGAGAGGCACGAGTTGGCCGCCGCACCCGGATCATCGATCGCCGTGCTGCGCGTCGCGGACGGTTCGACGATGCGCCGGCCGCAGCCCTTTCGCGGTTCGGCATCCTGACCGTAGGGATGGTCCGGCTCGGCCGTCGCCGCGGCCGACTCGCTGCACGCGAATCCGAGCGCCAGCCACGCGGCGATGCCGAGGGTGACGAGCGTGACGCGGCGCGGCGAGGGCATGGCGACCGTCGATTCGAGCCGAACGCCCGCGCTTTGCCACCAGCGAACGCCGATCCGCCCCGGAATCCCGATACGCCCCGGAGCGCCGCAGCCGCCATGACCGCCGTGGCACTGACCGCTGCCGGATTGGCCGGCCAGTCTGCGACCTACTCGAACCTCGAACCGACCGCCGTGCATCCGGTGCGCGTTTCGGCCGACGGACTGCGGCTCTACGCGCTGAACCCGAACGATGACCGGCTGAGCGTGTTCGACCTGCGGGATCCCGCGGCTCCGCGCTTGCTGCGCGAGATCCGGGTCGGGCTACGACCCGTATCCGTGACGGAGCGCAGCGCGAACGAGCTCTGGGTCTGCAACCAGCTGTCGGACTCGGTCGCCCGCAGCTACGCTCGATGGCCTCGCTTCGCAGCGCTGACCCGACCGGGTTCAGGAGCACGTCCCATGCAGAACCCAAGAGTCGATGCGTTCGTCAGCCGCGCCAAGAAGTGGCAGGGCGAGATCCAGAAGCTGCGATCGATCCTCCTCGACTGCGGGCTGGAGGAGTGCCTGAAGTGGGGCAAGCCCTGCTTCATGTTCGAAGGGAACAACCTCGCGATCATCCAGCCCTTCAAGAAGTTCTGCTCGCTGATGTTCTTCAAGGGCGCCCTACTCGAGGACCGCCACGGCCTGCTCCGCAGCCAGGGTGAGAACACGCAGTCTGCGCTTCGCTTGGAGTTCACCTGCGAAGCCGAAGTCAACAAGACTGTCGTGAAGTCCTACGTCAAGCAGGCCATCGCGGCAGAGAAGGCCAGACTGAAGGTCGACTTCAAGGCGAAGCACGAGCTGAAGCTGCCGGAGGAGCTGACGCAGATCCTGCAGAAGGATCGCAAGCTAGCGAAAGCCTTTGATGCCCTGACCCCGGGGCGACAGCGGGGGTACGTCCTCCACTTCACCAGCGCGAAGCAATCGCAGACGCGCACGGCACGAATCGAAAAGTGCATCCCCAAGATCCTCGCGGGCAAGGGCATGAACGATCGGTAGGCTCGGAGTCATGAGTCTCAGTCCCGAGCTTCGAGCTTCGGGGTCGTCGGCGCAGCGCGACAGCGGCCCAGGACGAACCGACGGGGCGGCGCTTCTCCCCGTCAGAGCGTCCACTCGAACCCGGTTTCCTGTTCGGAAAGCGCCCAGAGCCGTTCCATGACCGGCTTCTCGTAGGCGTGAGGTTTCAGCGTGCCCTTGCCGACTGGGCCGACCCACTGCGCACGACCGGTGGGGCCATAGAGCGCCCGCTGCTCTAGACCATTCTCGGTAGCGCACATCACTGCGGGCCAGGAGCCCTTCTCGGCCGACTGCACCATCGGCGACAGCGACATGAGCCCGAACATCACCCGCGTCATCAGGTTGCCGCTGGTCTTGATGAGCGATGTCCTCGACGATCCGGGATGGCAGACGTAGACCTTGACGTCCGTCTTGTTCGCCGCGGCCAGCCGATCCTGCAACTCGTAGGCGAACATCATCTGCGCGAGCTTGCTCTGCGAGTACGTGCGGTTCTGGTGGTAGTTCCGGTCCCAGTTCATGTCGTCGAACTGGATGGTCCTGATCCCCATGTCGTAGCCCAGACTGCTGACGACCACGATTCGGCCCTTGGTTTCCTCGACCCGTGGGTAGAGCAGGCCGCACAGCAGGAAGTGACCGTAGTGGTTCGTGCCAAGCATGCTCTCGAACCCGTCCACGGTCAGCCGCTGGGTCGGCACCTGCGCGATGGCGGCGTTGCAGATGAGGGCGTCGATCCGCGGAACCGCCCGCAGGACTTCTGCTGCCGCGTCCCGCACGCTGGCGAGCGAGGCGAGGTCCATGCGAACGAAGCCCACCTCGGCGCTCGGACCGAACTCCGCGCGCAACTCCGCGACCGCGGCCTGCGACTTCGCGATCGAACGGTTCAGCATCATCACGTTGGCGCCCTTGGTCAGGAGCGTTCGCGCTGCCTGGAATCCCGTGCCGGAGTTGGCGCCGGTGATGACGTAGGTCTTGCCAGCGAGGGAGCCGAGTCGCTCCGGGGTCCAGCCTCGGGGTCCGAACTTCTCGGTGCTCATCGTTCTCGCTCGTTGTCCTGCGGGTTGCGTCATCATCGAACGAAATGCACAATATGGGCTCGAAGGTGGCCGGAATAGATCCGATTCGCGTCGAATACTTGCCTATTACTGTCGAGACGTGTGAAGACGGCCTTCTGGCTCCCTACCCTGGATGGATGTCGCGCCAGCTGATTCGGGACCTGATCCTGCGCCACGCACCGGCCCACGGGACCGTCGATGTCCCGATCGACGGGCTCCAGCTGATCCGGGTGACCGAGCCGGTGCCGAGCGTGCCCGTGGTCTACCCGGCGAGCCTGTGCGTCTTGGTCGCGGGGCGCAAGCGCGTCTACCTCGGTGGCGAGGCCAAGACCTACGGCGATGACCGTTCGTTCCTGTGCTGCACGATGCCGCTGCCGGTGGAGGCAGAGGTTCCGCAGGCGAGCCCGAGCGATCCGGTGCTGGGACTGCTCCTCAGTCTCGAGACATCGACGATGAGGGAGACCGTGCTTGCAGCCGAGTCGGCCGCCCGCTTCGACCCCGACCTGGAAGAGGCGGACGTGTCACCCGGGCTCGTCGTTGCGGCCTGGGACGAGCCGTTCATCGACGCCGTGGCGCGATTGCTTCAGCTCCTGGATGACCCAGGCGCCCGTGCGGTACTGGCCACGTCCCGGCTTCGGGAGCTCTACTTCGCGCTGTTGCGTACGACCGCGGGTAGGGTCGTTCGTCGGACCTTCGGCTCGTCCCGCGATCTGGGGCACGCACTCGCGTACCTGCACGACCACATCTGCGATCCCATCAGCGTCGATGATCTCGCGCGCGTCGCCAGAATGAGCAAGGCGGTATTCCATCGTCGGTTCAAGGCCATGACGACGCTCTCACCGCTCCAGTTCTTGAAGGCGGTTCGCTTGAACAACGCCGCCGCCTTGATCGCGGCCGGAACGACCGTCGCGGTAGCCGCTCATCAGGTTGGGTACGGGAGTGCGTCCCAGTTCAGCCGGGAGTTCAGTCGGCAGTACGGCATGCCGCCGCGGCAATGGGCAGCCGCCGCGGCATCGGCGACTGGTGCCGGCAGCTAGCTCCGGGGACGGACTGCTGCGTTGCCATCGTCGGGGCGACCTGCGGTTCGCGCCTTTGGGGACGGGTCGCGCTGCAGCACTACGGCACTACTGCTCCTTTGCAACGATCTCGAACCCGCCGTCCGTCCGCACGTAGAGCACGCTCTCGCAACCTGGGTCCGTGGCGAGGTGATGGCTCCGGGCGCCGTGCGAAGCGAAGTAGCTTCCCGGTTCCAGAGTTTTGCAGTCGTCATCGTTCGCGCCTGTCCTCGGCTGTCCCTTGATGACGATGGCTTTGAAGCTTGCCCCGTAGGTCTCGATCCGGCCATCGAACCCGCCAGGTAGTCTGACGAGGGCACCGTGCAGTTGGCCGTTGGTCGGGCTCCCCCAGAGGAACGCAACCGCGGCGTGGTCCGTGGACTCGGGCGATCGCGAGCTGGCGTCGGCGACGGGCGTTGCCGCCAACCAGACCACGTTCGACGCGTCGACGTTGACGGGCCGTTCGCCGCTGTCGAAAGCCCGCGCGGTCGGCAACACCAGGTACGGGCCTTCGTCGATCTCGATGTAGGCCATGTTGTCGCTGCCCTGTGCGGCCGTGATGTGCGCTTCGCCCTTGGGTTGCGTCCAGAACGAACCCGGCGGCATCCACATGCGGGCCGCGTCCGGGTCGTCGTTGTGAACGAGCCCGCGGATCACCACTCCGCGGTACGACACGTTGTGGATGTGCGGTGGCGACGAGAAACCGTCTTCGAACTTGATGAGGTAGCCCGTCGGGACGGTGCCTTTCCGGTCGCCCCACAAGGTGCCGGCCTGTGGGCTCTGGTCTCCGCGGGCGGGGTTGAGTTGTTCCCATCGCACATCGGAGACCAGGACAATCTCGTCGGGGTGGCCGTCGGCCGGGTCGCGTGACGCGCCGCCAGGCGCGGGCACGAGGTTCGTGCAGGCGACGGCGACGACGGCGAGCGTCATCAGGTAGGGGTAGGTTCTCATGCCGGGCTTGTGGTGCGCGGGACCGTTCTGTGGGCGATGGTTCACGGCAGTCGAAGCCGGTCGGCCTGGAGATCAGCGAAGTAGTCCGGCCAGCTCTGGTGGTCGCGACCAGCTGCGCGGGCGTAGTGGCTCTCGTTGTCTGCAGCGCCGAGTCGGATCCCTTCGTAGATGCCGGCGATGACTCCGCCCAGGAACTCGCCGAGCTCCGCGGTCCGTTCTTCGCGGTATTCCGCGACGGTCATGTCGCGAAATTCGAGTTCGGTGCCGAACGCCGCGTTCAGGTGGACTGCGAGTTGGCGCTGGGTGATCGGGTCGCCATGCAGGTTGTACGTCCGGCCGTCGTGGGCGCGTTCCGTCAGCATACGCGAATACGCGTGGGCCAGCTCCGGTCGCGTCGTGTAGCCGCACCGGGCATCGCCGGCGCAGTTCGCGATCTCGCCGCGCTGTTCGTAGACCCGCACGTAGTCGACGTCGGGTTCGACGTAGATGCCGTTGCGACCGATGACCCACTGCAGGCCGCTGTTGCGGACGTCGTCCTCCGTTTGGCGGTTGCTCTGCACGACCGCCGAGAATCCGGTGCCGTGCTCGGCGCCCTGCACGCTCGTGTAGACGATCTTCTGCACTCCGGCTGCCTTGGCGGCTGCGATCACGTTGCGATGCTGATCGACTCGCTTCTCGGGTGCGTCCATTCCCGAGACCAGGAGCAGCGTGTCGATCCCCTCGAGAGAACTCCTGAGATCGGTCCGGGAATCATAGTCGCCTGGCCGGATCTCGATGCCGAGCGATCGTGCTTTGGCCGGGGTGCGGGCCAGGCCCACGACGGCGTCGTTGCCAACGACTCCGATCGTGGCCTTGGCGATCTCGGCGCCGAGCCGGCCGCTGGCGGCTGCTATGGCGATTCGTGTCATGGTGTGTCTTCGTCGGCAGTCACTGGATGTCCTGGACCTGCATGACCAGTTCGTTCCAGTTCCGTTGGTTCTCCATGTCGTGTTCCAGGCCCTTCTCGTCGGCGATGGTGAACCGCTTGATCGCCGGAGTCTTGCTCGTGGCTTGATAGAGCCAGTAGGCCTCCGCCCGCAGGGCTTCCTCGATCGGCTTGTCGATGGACTCGTAGACCGCTTGCTTGCAGCCTCATCGCGAGGCTGTTCAGGTCGGCCAGCATCTCCTGGCCCTGCACGTTCACCGGTGGGTGGTCGAACGTTACCGTGAGCAGCACGCGGTGCCCGCGCTCGACCAGCTGCCGCGCGGTCCGATGGCCGATGCCGTCGGTCGAACCGGTGATCAAGATCGTCTTCTGCATGTTCGCTCTTCAGTTGTCGATGACGACCTTGCCGATCGCCTGCCCGCTCTCCAGGCGAGCGTGCGCGGCGCCCGCCTCGTCCAGCGCGAAACGGGTCTCGTCGAGCACGGGCTTCAGTTCCCCGGCCTCGGCGATTCGGGCCACGTCGCGCAGGATCCTGCCGTGCTCCTCCCGCTGGTGGTCGTGAAGCATCGGAATGAGCATGAACACGACGTGCAGTGACAGGCCCTTGAAGTGGGCCGTCGTCAGGTCCAGCTCGCACAGCGCCACGGTCGTGGCGATCTGGCCGTTGAGCGCGGCCGCTTCGAACGACTTCGCCATGTTCGCGGCGCCGACCGAATCGAACACGAGGTCGAATCCCGCACCGTCGGTGTGCGCGGCGACGTAGTCCTCGACGGACTCGTTCTTGTAGTGGATCGGCGTCGCCCCGAGCCGCCGGATCAGGGCGAGCTGAATGTCGCCGCCGCCAGTCGAGTACACCTCGGCGCCGAAGTGCCGGGCCAGCTGCAGAGCAACGTGGCCGACGCCGCCGGAGCCGCCGTGCACCAGGACCTTCTGGCCCGCTTCGATCCCGGCGCGGGTCAGGCCCTCGTAGGCCGTGATCGCGACGAGCGGCAGCGCCGCAGCCTCGCGCAGCGACAGGTTCGCGGGCTTCTTCGCGATCAGTCTCGCGTCGGCCGCGATGTAGTCGGCGAGCGAGCCGGGGAGGTCCGCGAGGCCGCCGGCGCACCCGAAGACTTCGTCCCCGATGGCGAACTCGTCGACACCCGCCCCGACGGCCTCGATGGTGCCGGCGAAGTCCATCCCGAGGATCGCGGGTGTCGCCGGCGAGAGTGGCAGAGCCGCTCCCAGTTTGCGGATCATCGTGTCGACCGTGTTCACGCTCGACGCCGCGATCTTCACGAGGACCTGGCCGGCGGCGGCCGTTGGTTGCTCGACTTCGGCGGCTTCGAATACGGCGTCCTCGCCGTAGTGGTGGATGATCATCGCTCTCATGGATTGGTCTCTCGGCGCGGTGAGGGGCTAGGTTCTCGGCCGTGCTCGCTGGCCTCGATGCGCGAGATTCGGTCACTACAGCGGTCTTTACAAGAACCCACATTTTTGTAAGTATTGGACGAGCATGACACCGCTGGAGGCATCGTGACTCGTAAGTACAACTGGCGAACCGGCTGCGACGTGGAGGCGACCCTCAGCGTCATCGGCGGCCGTTGGAAGCCCGTCCTCGTCTGCCACCTGCTGGCCGGCCGGAAGCGCTTCGGGGAGTTGCGTCGCCTCGTGCCGAACGCGACGGAGCGCATGATCACGCTGCAACTCCGTGAACTGGAGGCGGACGGTGTGGTCGATCGACACGTCTTCGCCGAGGTGCCACCGCGGGTCGAGTACGAGGTGACCGAGTTCGGGCGTTCGCTCGAGCCGGTCCTGATCTCGATGCAGGCGTGGGGCAACGCGTTCAAGGAGCGTCGCCTCGCGGAGGAAGCGGCGAGCGCGAGTGGTGGGCGCTGAAGGCGCGGCGGGGCCGTCGCCGCTCGCGCGCTTGCAGCGGAGCGTGCCGCAGATCGGGCGGCTCGAATGGATCGGATTGTCGCCGGAGCGCCGGGCGACGATTCGCGTCGTCGATGCGGTCGATTGCCGCGTCGGTGCCGGTCTCGATGGCGATCACCATGCCAGCAGCAACCGTGCGCCGAGCAAGCGGCAGGTCACTCTGATCCAGGCCGAGCATCTGCCGGTGATCGCGGGTCTCCTCGAACGTGACTCCGTTGCTCCCGCTGATCTGCGTCGCAACCTCATGGTTGCCGGCATCAACCTGTGGGGGCTGCGCACGATGCGGTTCTTCGTCGGTGACGTGTTGCTCGAGGGCACCGGCCCGTGCGCGCCGTGTTCTCGAATGGAGGAGGTCCTCGGGCCGGGCGGCTACCACGCGGTCCGCGGCCACGGCGGCATCACTGCGCGCGTGCTGGCAGGCGGCCTGCTGCGTGTGGGCGCCCCAGTGCGCCTCGCCGATGCGCTAGACTGACGCGCGGACCCCCGAACATGCAATGAACACCACAACGAGGATCGCAGTCGGAATCGGGGTCGCGGGGGTGTTCGCGCTCGGCCTCACCGGCCAGACGATCGTGAGCGCCGGTTCTCCCGAACGGCAGGCCGCGCGCCACGTGGCGTTCCTCGAGTTGCCGGAGCGCCGCGACCAGGCGGTCCGTGGGCTGCTCGCGCTCGGCGCGGCAGCCGCGCCCGCGCTCTGCGACAAGCTGACCGACCCTCGGCCCGACGTCGTGGCGCGGGCCGCGCACTGCCTCCGCGCGCTCGGGGCCGGTGCCGAAGGGGTAGTGCCCGACCTTCGGATCCTGACGGCGAGCGAGGTCGCGCACACGGCGACCGCGGCGCGCTGGGTGCTCTCGGCGTTCGAGCCCGAGGGCATCACGCTCGTCACGGATCACCCGGGCGGCCGCATCCTCGAGTTCGACGAAGCCGGCAAGGTCCTGCTCGAGATCAAGGACCTGACGCGGGTCTTCCACGCCGAGCGTCTCCCGAACGGGCACTACCTCGTCGCGCTCACGTCGCCGAAGTCGAACGTGCGGGAGATCGACCGCAGCGGCGCGGTGGTGTGGTCGTACTCGGATCCGAACATGAACGCACTCGGCGTCGTGCGCCTGCCCAACGACAACACGCTGATCGCGAACGCCTCGGGCAACGCGATCGAGGTGAGTCCCGCCGGCAAGGTCGTCCGCAAGACCGGGGCGCGGTTGACGCCATGGAAGGCGTATCCCCTGCCGAGCGGCAACCTGCTGATCGCGGAAGGCAACAAGGCCCTCGAACTCGACTGGCGCGGCAAGACCCTGCGAACGTTCGACCAGGCCAAGGAGGTGCATGACGCGCGCCGACTGTGGAACGGCCACACATTGATCACGTCGCATCGTGACAACAAGGTGCTCGAGATCGATGCCGCCGGCCGGATCGTGCACACCATCGAGACCACGAAGAACCCGCACACGGCGATCCGCGTCAGCAACGGCGACACGATCATCGGCGGCCGTGGGTTCGTCAGCCGGCGGAACGAGCGCGGGGTCCTGGTCTGGAAGCACGACTTCGGCATGACCGGCTGCGTGCGGCATTACTGAAGCGAGCCCGTTGCCATCGGCTCGCGGCCGGCTCGGCCTTGCCGCCGAACGCCTCGCGAATGCTCGCTGGTGTCCGAGCGGACAGGCCGACGAACTCGACAATAACGTCGCCGTTGGGGAGCGCCTGGCCGACGGCCGCGGCGCGGAGAAGAAGAACGGCGGCCAGCGCGGTGCAGACCGTTGTCCGACGAGAAGTGCAGATGCTCACGCGGTCCCAATGCCGCGGCGCTGGCGGATTACTGCGTGGATCCGCGGTTTCCTGCTCTCCTCGGCGCGCCCGCTCCGCGCGCTACTGCGCCGTCACCGAGGCCGCGTTGGACATCGCCACCCCCGACGGCGAGCTCGGATCGAGCACGAACGCCTGGGCGTAGAGCGTGATGCCGATGAACGACGTCCAGTCGGCCTGCAGCGGCAGTGTCCAACTGCCGACACCCGGGACACCTGACGGACCCGACAGCAGGCTCGTCGCGGTGAACATGGTCGCCGGGTCGAGATAGAGCGTGCCCCCGAGCAGCGGCGTGGTCGTCGTGGTGAAACCGAAGCCGAGCGCCGCGAACGCGCCACCGCGGGCGTCCTCGATTCGCAGCTCGGGCACCCAGCCGAGGCAGGCGCCATCGATCGGGGTCAAGCTCGGCGTGACGCTGCCCGTGCCGGGAACGCCGTTGCCGAACGTTCCTCCGACGGTCGTGCAGGTCGTGCCGCAGACGGCCTCGACGACCGGGAACAGCGGCAGAACGAGCGCGTGGTAGTCGGGCACCGTATCCGTTGCGTCGGCGACGGGCACGTAGCTGATCTGCGAGGTTACGACGCCGGGTCCGACGAACGCCTGCGTCGCAGCGCTCGGGCAACCATCGATAGTGCCATCAGAGCGTGTTCGCGAGACGCGAATCGTGCCGGCTTGCGGACCGCCTCCGACGATCAAGAACCCGCCGTCCGGAGTGAGTGCGAACCCGCTGAGTCGTTCGTCGAGTGTGTTGTCGCCGTAGGCCCGCATCCACAGCGGGTTGCCCTGATCGTCGAGGCGCAGGACGACCATGTCGGTCTGATCGGCCCCGGCGGGTCCGGTAGGCAGTGCCTGCGTGGCACCGAGCGCGAAGCCGCCAGCGGGGTGGGCGACGACCCCGGCCACGGCCCGGGTCATCGAGTTGACCGTCGGGTACTTCGAGTAGGTGTCGTAGGACCGCTGCCAAACGACGTTGTGCGTTGCATCGTCGCGGACCGCGAAGAAGTCCTCGGGCCCCGGGGCGCCCATGACGGCGCCGCGACCGGCGAACGCAGGCCACCCGGCGTCATCGACATGTGTCGGCTGGCGATCACGTTGCCCAGGTCGTCGAGCCAAACCGTGCGAAGCGTCGCCACGGTTGCGCTCGGGGCCGATGAGAAGTTGACCATCACGAGCCCGCCGCCGTGCAGTGGGTGAATGCCGACCCCGCTCTCGTTGAGGATGCTCGCGCCGTAGCTCCGGCGCCACAGAACGCCGCCGTTGGGGTCGATCGCGCAGATGAACTGCCGCGTGATCGACGTGACGGGATCGACCCTGCTCCCGACGACGATGACGTGGCCGTGCGCGTTGCGGCACGAGGCGAAGAACGAGCTTTGCTCGTCCGACACCGTCTCGTCCCAGATCGTCAGGCCCGTTGCGCGATCGACCGCACCGATCCAGCAACGGTTGTTCTGGACGCCGCTCAACAACTGGCGTCCACCGCCGAGGTCGGCGAGGTGGCGGAAGTTCAAGAGTCCCGACATGCCCTGCAGTTGAAACGGGGACGAAACGGTGCCCTGGGGTGTCAGGCTGACGTGGACGGAGTTCGAGCCGTTACGGAAGGCAAGGTCGAAGCCGTTCTCGTGCACGGCGACCGGCGTGTAGTAGGTCCACGCACCGGTGATCTTGCGCGTCCAGGTCTGGGCGGTGGTGGAGGCCGCCAGCACGGCGATCGCGCTGGCCAGCAACAGTTGGGTCGGTTTCGGCATCGTCTTGGTTCTCGGGTCGGCGCGGCGGTTGGCCGCGGATGCCGGAGGTGGCGCAAGCGAGGCCGTGAGGCGGCCAGGGAAGTGCGGAATCCGCGTGCCGAACCGTCGCCTCGACGCCCGGGCCACGCGTCATGACTGCACTTGGTGCTGCGCGGCATCATGCGCGACGACATGATGCTGGTTCTCGAGGTCATGACTGCCCGAGGCTCTCGGCCGCAGTCCCGGTATGCCCGCGTGCTGATCTCGGGTCGGACCAAAACGTGCGCTCGTGCCAATCGCCGAATCGAGCCGCTGCTGAGTTCAGTCGCCGTTCCCTTCGCCCAGCAGGACATCGACCTCGGCGATCAAGGTTGGCAGCTTCGTCTCGACGACGCCCCATACGACGCGGTCGTCGATTTGCGCGTAGGCGTGCACCAGGATGTTGCGGAACGCGATGATCTGGCGATGGTCGCTGATCTGCTCGACCACGCTCGCGTCCAGCTTGGCGAGCCGGTTCAGCGCCTCGCCGACGATCTCGAACTGCCGTTCGACCGCGGCCTTGAGCATCGCGTTCTGAGCGTAGTCCCCGAAGCTCTTGCCCACCGTGAACTCGACGACGCGGGCGCAGGCCTTCTGCACGTCGAACAGGTATTTCTTGACCTCAAGCTGCATACAGCGGAGTGCGCGTGCGCTCGACGACCTCGCGGAAGTACGGGTTCTCGATGGAAGACTCGACGACAAGATCGACGTCACGTCCGAACAGCGTGCTCAGTCCTTCGAGCAGTCCGAAGTAGGCCGCCGAGAACGCTGCAGGCTCCAAGTCCTCGAACTCGACGAGGAAATCGAGGTCGCTCGTCGCCGGGTCGAATCGATCGGAGGCAGCGGAACCGAACAGGTCAAGCGCACGGACGCTGTGCTGTCGGCACAGCTCCGAGACAGCAGTCCGATTCTTCTCGACCAAGGAGTTCACGGCTGGATGATACGGCCATCGATGCCGATGGGCACGAGGGCGTCGTCGATTCTCGATGGTGAACGGCACGTGCCAGGATGTCGACCGGCGCGTTCGCTCTGACCACGGACCGAGTCGGCCCGCTTGCGGTCGCCGGCCGACGCGGCGCGGTGATCGAGCTCATCGCTCGGCACGGACAACGTGGTCAGTCTTCGTCGTCGGCCACCGGCGCGCCCGCGACACGCACGTCGAGCAGCACCATCAGGATCTCGTCGGCCGTGTTGGTGTTGGTCGAGAACAGCACGTGGGCGTCGCCATCGCGACTGGCGCGTCCTCCTGCGCAGCCTGTCCACGCAGGCCAAGACGCTGGGTTGGCGGGTCCCGATCATCTTCGACGAGCTGCCCTACCTGGCGGCTGCCTCGCCGGAGCTTCCGAGCGTGCTGCAGAGCTGGCTCGACCACGAAGCCAAGGCTGCGAAGCGTCGAGCGTCGCCCGTCACCAACCGACATGGTACGCCCGACAGGACTCGAACCTGTGACCTCCGGTTTAGGAAACCGATGCTCTATCCAGCTGAGCTACGGGCGCGCGGCGCAAAGCCTAGGGCGCGCCGACCCGGGTCGCCAGGATCGGGGGCGCGGGGCATGGAGGCTCGGTCGTCCGAGCCCGTATCGTCAGACGCCGATCGTCACGGCTCGCGCGATCGCCGCATCGGCTGTCGCCGCCAGTGCACGAGCGAACGCCAGGCCCATTCGAGAGGTCCGAAGCGGAACCGGCGCAGCCACAGCGGGCTCCAGATCATGGCGATTGCCCAGACACCGGCGACGAACAGCATCTGCTGGAAGCGACTCAGTTCGCCGTAGAAGCCGAAGCCAAAACCGAAGAACCACGTCGTGCAGAGCAGCGTCTGCAGGATGTAGTTGGAGAGTGCGGCGCGGCCGACCGCGGCGAGCGGGCGTAGCAGCGTCTCCCCGAGCCGGCTCCGGAGCACGAGCAGGAGGGCCGCGGCGTGGGCCAGTCCGATGGCGATGCGGGTCGGGTGATACAGCGCGATCCGGGCCCACTCGGTGCCGATCTCGAGCGCCGAGAAGTTCGCGTCGTGATCGGCCATGGCCAGCGACCAAACGACGGGTGCGGCGACGCCGTAGCCGACGACCATCGCCGTCACGTAGCTGCGCGTGCCGCCCTGACCCTGCAGCCAGCGGCTCCTCGCCAACACGATGCCCAGCAACATCAGGCCGAGCGTGTCCCAGAACATGTGCTGCACGAAGTAGCTGGTCTGCAGGTACGCGGTGAACTCGGCGGACACGGCGGCGCTCGCCGTCCAGCCGCTGCGGAATGCCGTGAGCAGCTCCTGCACGGGCGGGGAGTCGGCGGTCTTGCGTGGGTGGTTGCGTTCCCAGCGAGCGATCGCGGCCTGCTGATCGTCGTCGAGCGTGCCGCCGTGCTCGCGGACGGCGATCGCCTCGGTGTAGCCCCGCGCGTCCTCCCCGCGTCCGACGAGGGCGACGGCGTCGAACGCGAAGCCGATCGTGAGCAGGATCGTTGCGAGCGCGATGAGCGCCCGCGAACCGAGCAGCCGGAGCGGGAACAGGAACAGCCCGGCGATGCCGTAGGCGAACAGGATGTCGCCGGCCCACTGCAGCAGGTAGCCGTGGACGAGGCCGAACAACACGAGCCAGAGGCAGCGGCGGCTCCATACGTCCCCGAAGCCCGCGGCCGTGCCTTCGCGTTCGGCCTTGGTCCACTGCAGCCACAGGCCGGCGCCGAACAGCATCGAGAACAGGCCGCGCATCTTGCCGTCGAAGAACGTGACCTGGACGTAGAAGGTCAGTTCATCGAGGCCGCCGTGACCGCCCCAGATCGTCGGGTTCGACACCGCGAAGAACGGCATCGCGACGAAGCCGACGTTGACCACCAGAATGCCGAGGACGGCGAGCCCCCGCACGGTGTCGAGCGCCTGCGAGCGGCGCTCGGGAGCGATGGGGGCGGGCTTGCCGGTCGTGGTCATGGCAGTGGCGCGATGTCGCGAATCGGTGCGACCTGACTGGGTTCTCGATGTTTCTCGGCAGCCGGATCGCGGGTCTCCGCGAACTCCAACACGCGGCTGCGGCCCTCGTCTTCGTACACTCGGCGCTACTTCTTGTCGACGCGCGCGATGTTCTCGATGCCGATCGCACGGCGGCCGATCGGCGCGCTGCGGCCGCTCGACTTCAGCTCGGCCAGCAGGGCCTGCAGTTCCTTGCGCTTGCTCTCCGCGCGGAAGAACAGGTTCGTCGTCTCGCCCGGGTCCTGCGCGAGGTCGTAGAGCTGCCCCGCCGCGTCCGGCTCGGTCTCTGGCAGGACGAAGGCCTGCATCTTGCCGCGTTCGTAGTTGTTGCCGCCCGAGCCCTGGTGGTCGAGGTACTTCCACCGGCCCTGGCGGATCTGGAACTCGCCGCGGAAGCTCTGGGTCAGCAGGTGCGGGCGGATGCTCTCGCCCTCGGGCTGCGTGCCGAGCATCGCGGGCAGCATGTCGAAGCTGTCGCGGGCCTGGTCGTCGGGCAGGTCGAAGCCGACGACGGACGCGAGCGTCGCGAAGATGTCGGTCGTGTTGGTCATCTGGTCCGACACCTGGCCCGCCGGGATGCGGCTCGGCCACCACGCGAGGAACGGCACGCGATGACCGCCCTCCCAACCGTCGCGCTTCATGCCGCGCCAGCCGCCCGCGGGATCGTGCCCGTGGTCCGCGCGCATCCAGATCACGTGCCGGGTCTCGGGACCGTTGTCGGAGTTGAACAGCACGATCGTGTCGTCCGCCGCGCCGACGGTCTCGAGCAGGTCGAACACGCGGCCGACGAGCGTGTCGAGCTGGCGCACGAAGTCACCGCGCGGGCCGGCCTTCGTCGCGCCGTCGAAACCTTCGCCCGGCAGAACCGGCGCGTGGCAGATCTGCGTCGAGAGCAGCAGGAAGAACGGCTCGTCGGCGTGCTGCTGCCGGTGCGCGGTCACGAATTGCTTCGCCTTGTCGAAGAACAGCAGGTCCGCGTTCACGAACTCGTAGCCCTCGGCCATCCAGCCTTCGTCGTTGTCCCAGCGCCACTTGCCGCCCGGGTTGGGCAGCGTCGCGCGCTTATGCCGCTTGGTCGCGGGCACGGGCACCATGCCGTTCTCGATGTAGAGGTAGAGCGGATCCGTCGTCGGGCAGTTGGGCGTGACGAACGAGCTGTCGAAGCCGCGCGTCTGCGGACCGTCGACGAGCGGCGTGCTCTTCTCGTAGTCGATGAGCAGCGAGTTCTTGAAGCCGCCGCCGAGCTTCTTGCCGTCCTCGTCGAACCACGTGAGCCCGACGTGCCACTTGCCGAAGACGCCGGTGCGGTAGCCCTTGCTCTGCAGCATGCCGCCGAGCGTCAACGTGCCGGGTTTGAGATAGCTCGGTCCGCCCGGGCCTTCCCACGCGCCGCCGCCGCGACCGGTCGAACGGTAGATCTGCTGGCCCGACAGCAGGCCGTAGCGCGACGGTGAACAGATCGTCGACGGGCTGTGCGCGTCGGTGAAGCGGATGCCCTCGCGCGCCATGCGGTCGAGGCGCGGCGTCTCGTACTTGCTGTCCGGGTTGTAACAGGACAGATCGCCGTAGCCGAGGTCGTCGGCGTAGACGATCACGATGTTGGGGAGTTTCTGCGCGACCGCGCGGCCGGCGAGGGTCGCGGCGAGAGCGGTCGCGATCACGGTCGCGCGAAGAAGCATCGTCATGGTCGTCCTGCAGGATCGGGAACGGGGGCGTCGTCGTCGCCGACGACGGGCGGGAACTCGCCGTCGGCCCACCGGCGCCGTGCCGCGAGGAGGCGCTCACTGTCGGAAGAGACGTAGTTCCAGTGCATGTGGAGTGGTGCCGTGCGGGCCGGGCCGCCGAAGAGCAATGCGCGCGTGCCGGCGTTCGCCCGGATGGTTGCAGGCTCGCCGGCCGCGAAGATCGCGAGTTGACCACGCCCGAGCTTGCCGCGCTCCGTTGCATCGTGCTCGCGGTCAGCCGGCAGCGTGAGCTCGCCGACGAGCGGGTAGGCGGCGCGTTCGCCGAGCGCCGGATCGAGCGTGAGCTCGCCGTCACCCTTCCAGGTCGCGGCCAGGCAGAACAGCGGCGAATGGACCGTCACGGGCGAGGTCGCGCCGAGCGCGCTGCCCGCGATGACGTGCACGTCGACGTTGCCCTCACGCAGCCGCGGGAGCGAGTCCTCGGGGTGATGCTCGAAGCTCGGTTCGACCTCCTCCTGCTCGGGCGGCAGCGCGACCCAGAGCTGCACGCCGTGAACCTCGAAGTCGGGGTCGCGTTCGATCGCGGTCGAACGTTCGGAATGCGTCACCCCGCGGCCCGCCGTCATCCAGTTGACGGCGCCTGGTCGGATCTCCTGAGTGCAGCCGAGCGAGTCGCGGTGCAGCAGCTCACCCGTCAGTCGATACGTGAGCGTCGACAGACCGATGTGCGGATGCGGCGGCACGTCGAGGCCCTGGCCGGCCGGGAGAACGAGCGGGCCGAGCTCGTCGAGGAACACGAACGGCCCGATCGAGCGTTGTTCGCGCGTCGGCAACGGTCGCAGCACCTGCATGCCGCCGACCTCGCGCGTTCGGGCCTGGATGATCCGGGTAGTCACGCGCGCGAGCTTAGTTCGGGTCGGGGGAATCGTCGCGGTCGGTCGGCTGGGTTCCGGCGAACGAGGCGATACAAACCGGTGACGATGAGCGCGCGTGAACCCTGCCCCGTGGCCACGATCTTCGCGCGGCGGGTCCGCGCCGGCAGCGAGGCGGCCTACGAGGAGTGGCTCGCGGGCATCAACCACGCGGCCGCGCAGTATCGCGGCAACCTCGGCACGACGATCCTGCGACCATCCGATGCGCGCGCCGACTACGTCGCGATCACGCACTTCGACTCGGATGCGCACATGCGCGAGTGGCTCGATTCCGAGGAACGCGCTGCCTGGCTCGCGAAACTCGCGCCGATCGCGATCGAGCACGAGGAGATCCAATCGCTCGCCGGGATGGAGCGGTGGTTCACGCTGCCGCATCACGGCAGCGCGCCACCGCCGCGCTACAAGACCGCGGTGCTCGTGATGCTCGGGTTGTATCCCACCGTCCTGTTGCTGCAGGCGCTGCTCGGTCCGCTGCTCGTGAGCTGGCCTGCTGCGCTCTCGCAGTTCGTGTCGCTGCTCTGCGGGGTCGCGCTCATGACCTGGGTCGTGTCGCCGTTCCTCACGCGGGTGTTCGCGCGGTGGTTGGGCGGATGACGATCGGGATCGGGAACGCAACCTTCACTGTTCGCGGCGGGCGTTGCCGCTACCGTCCGAGGAATGCGAGCCAACGTCCATCTTGTCATCGTCGCCGGGCCTCTCGTCGCGTTTGCCGGCTGTGGCATCGCCCCGACCGAGCCGGGCTGGTCGCCGCCGAAAGAGACCGCGGCATCCGAGCTGGCCCGGCGCGTCGACTTCGCGCCGACCCGGACCCCGGATCGCATCATGCTGACCTGGGCCGCCGATCCGAGCACGACCCAGACGGTGACGTGGCGCACCGACGCGACCGCCGAGGAACCGGTCGTCGAGTATGCGGTCGCAACCAAGGGCCCCGAGTTCGCGAAAAATCCGCGGGACGTCATGGCCACGAGTCAGTCGCTCGCAACCGATCTCGGTGAGGCGCTGTATCACACGGCGACGATCCGCGATCTCGAGCCCGGCACGAAGTACGCCTACCGGGTGGGCGACGACGAGGTCTGGAGCGAGTGGAGTCACTTCACCACGGCGACGGCCGAGCCGGCCCCGTTCTCGTTCGTCTACTTCGGCGACGCCCAGAACGACGTGAAATCGCACTGGTCCCGCGTCGTGCGCGAAGCGTTCAAGGAGGCGCCGCGCGCGAGCTTCCTGCTGCACGCGGGCGATCTCATCAACCGCGCCAACGCCGACCACGAGTGGGGCGAGTGGTTCTACAGCGGGGGCTGGATCTTCCGCACGATCCCGTCGATCGCGACGCCGGGCAATCACGAGTACAGCCGCGGCAAGCTGTCGCGAAACTGGCGGCCGACGTTCGAGTTCCCGCTCAACGGCCCGGCCGGTCACGACGAGTGGGCGGAGACCGTCTACTACATCGACTACCAGGGCGCGCGCATCATCTCGCTCGACACCGAGCCCGACGACGAGGAGCTCGAGCCGCAGGCTCGCTGGCTCGACGAGGTGTTGTCACAGCCGGATCGACCCCGTTGGACGATCATCACGACGCACTACCCGATGTACTCGGCGGCCAAGAGGCGCGACAATCCCGATCTGCGCAAGTACCTGCAGCCCGTGATCGACAAGCACGCGGTCGACATCGTGCTGCAGGGTCACGATCACACGTACGGCCGCACGACGCGCGTGCGGCACAGTCACGCGGGCGAAGCGGAGCACGAACACGTCGAGCCGGAGAACGTGCCCGTCGGCGTGCGCGCGCGCAGCGACGAGACCGGCACGGTCTACGTCGTCTCGGTCAGCGGTCCCAAGATGTACACCGTCGACAAGAAGCCGGTGATGGAGCGCACGGCGCAGAACACGCAGCTCTACCAGGTCATCACGATCGACGGCGACACGCTGCGGTTCTCGGCCTACACGGCGGTGGGTGATCTGTTCGATCGCTTCACGCTGCACAAGGAGGACGGCCGCCCGAATCGGATGGTCGAGGGCGCCATCCACCAGTAGTGCGCCGTATGGCCCGCTGTGCGGTCAGCGGTCAGCGGTCGTGGTCGGTCTCGCTGCTCTCGACCAGCTCGAGCAGGGCGTCGAGATCCGTGGCTGGAGCGGCGCGGAGTTCGAGCGCCTTCGCGAAGCGCGCGCGGCAGATCCGGTCCTCGGCGGCTGCAGCCGCGGATCCATCTCGCCGCCGGGAACCGCCGAAACACGGCGGTTCCCAGCCCCCATCTCAGCGCACCGCGCTCTTCTTCGAGCGCCGCTTGCCGCGCAGCTCGGCGGCCTTCTTCGCCTTGTTCTCGGCGTTGATTCGCGCGGCTTCGAGCTCCTTCTGGCGCATCAGGCCGGCTTCGAGCTCGGCTGTCCGGCTCCGGTTCTCCTGATACTGCCGCCGGACCGCCTCGACCTGCGCTTCGATCTGCTTCTTGTCGAGCTTCTTCCAGCGCAGTTGGGCGTCGCGCTTCTTGTCGGCGGCCTCACGCTCGGCCTGGACCTCGCGCCACCGCAGCTCGGCCTGCCGCTTCCGGTCTGCACCGGCCCGGCGCGCCGGCGCCGCGGACTCCGAGTAGCGCTTCCGCAGCTCCGCGTGTTGCCGGGTCACGTCGTCGAGCTGCGCTTTCTGCTCGGCGATGCGAGCCTGGGCCGCCTCGAGCTTGTTGCGCGTCGTGAGGAAGCGCGCCGCGGCCATTTCCTTGTCGATCTTGCCGGCCTTGACGGCGTCGGCCAGCGCCTTGTGCGCCTCGGTCAGGTCCGCGATTCGGCTCGCCCGGTCGGTGAGCTCGGCCTGACGCTCCGCCATCGCCGCCTCGCGTTCGACGAGCTGCTGTTTCATCGAGCGGATGCGTGACGCGGCGCGGGCCTCGTTGGTCGCGCGGATGGCATCCCGGTAGTTGGCTTCGTAGTCGGCCTTCGGCTTCTGGACCGAACTGCGGCGAACGCGGCCCCGCGGCCGGCGCTTCGCGCCTTGCTCGGCCTTCTCGGCCTCCGCCTTGGCCTTGGCCTCGACCTCGGTGAGGCGCCCGCGGGCGCGGTCCAGTTCTTCCTGCACCTCGCGCATGCGCTGGTCCCGTGCCTTCTCCGCGAGGTCGCGCGCGCGTTCCTGCAGCTGCTTCCGCGCGATCTCGCGCTCGTTCGCTGCGTCGGTCGCGCGCTGCGCAGCGCGCACCCGGAGTGCGGCCGCTCGCTTCATCTCCGCGATCTCGCGCTCGCGCAGTCGCGACTGGCCACCTTCGCCGCGGCCCTGGCCGATCGCCGAGTTCCAGCGTTCGCGTGCCTCCGACCGGCGCTTCCGTTCGGTGTCGCGCTTCGTGCGCTCCTCGGCCTCGCGCTGGTCGCTCCGCGCGCGCCACTTCAGCTTCTCCTTGGTTTGCGCAGCGCGCTTCTCGAGGTCTTCGAACTCCGTCTTGCGGACCGCCGCGCGGCGCTTCAACTCGGCGAGGTCCCGTGCGCGCTGCCGTGCTTCGCCGCCCGCGCCGCCGCCGAGGCCGACAGCCGAGTTCCACTTCTTGCGCGCTTCGGACCCACGCTTGCGTTCGGTGTCACGCTTCTTGCGCTCCTCGGTTTCGCGCTCGTCGCTCGGCGCGCGCCACTTCAGCTTCTCCTTGGCTTCCGTCGCGCGCTTCTTGCGCACTTCGTATTCCGCTCTGCGAACTGCGGCTCGGCGCTTCAGCTCTTCTTGTCGGGTATCGCGCTCGACGCGAGCCCGGTCACGGCGCTCGGCTGCACGGGCCCGGGCCTGGTCACGACGAACGTCACGTTCCCGCTGCATCCGTTCGCGCACGGCCGTGTCCCGTTCGACCTTGCGCAGCCGCTCGCGGACGCGCCGCGGTTGCTCGAAGACGGGTTCTTCGACGACCTCCTCGACGACTTCGATCTCCTCGACCTCGACCTCGGGCGGGCCGACTTCGATCTCGATCGAGACGCGCGGCGATTCGATCTCGACCTCGACCTCCACGCCGCCGGCTTCGACCTCGATCTCCTCGATCTCCTCCGGCTCCTCGATCCGAACGCGGCGCACCTTGCCGGCCTTGACCGTGTCCTTGGCCTTCTTCTTGCCCTTCTTCGGGTCCTTCTTCGGGTCCTGCTTGCCCGTGTCGCCCTGCAGCGCGCGCATCATCGTGCGGGCCTGGGCCGGCGTGAGCTCACCGGCCTTCACGGCCTGCTTGATGCGGGCGCCGACGGCCTTCACGTCGGGCTCTTGCGCGCTCGCCAAACCGAGCGGCAGGGCGAGGGTGGTGATCAGCAGCGCGGTGACCTGCAGCCAGCGCGGCGTCGAGTGGATAGGGGTCTTGCCGACGATCATTCGGAATCTCCGTTCGAGGAAGCCGCCGCTGTCGATCTCGCTCGCCATTGCCGGTGGGCGGACAGCCGGCTTGGCCAGGAACTCCACCACGGTGAGCAGCGAGTTCGCGTAGGTCTTGGGAGTCGGGGAGAACGTCCGCAGCACGAGCGCGTCGCAGCAGACCTCTTCGTTCTGCCGCAGGTTGCGGCGCGCCCACCACGCGATCGGGTTCCACCAGAACGCCACGCACGCGAGCCACTCGAGCCAGCGCACGAGGTGGTCGCGGCGGCGCACGTGGGCGAGTTCGTGGGCCAGCACCCAGTGCAGGTCGCCGCCCGAGATGCGCGACGGCAGGTCGGCCGGCAGGTAGATGCGAACGGCGCCGCCGACCCACCACACCATCGGTGAGACGTTGGCCGGGGTGAGCAGGATCGTGGGCGTGCGCGCGAGCCCGAGCCTGCTCGCGAGCCGGCGCGCGCGCTGCTGGATCGCCGGCCCGGCGGGTTGCGCGGCGATGCGCAGCAGGCGGTCGAAGCGCCGGATGCGCAGCGTCGTCGCGACGAGCACGAACGCGCTGCCGAGGAACCACACCGCGGCCAGCCACCACATCACACTCGCCCAATCGATGGTCGCGGCGATGCTCTCGTCAGTCGGTTCGCCGGCGACGGCGTCGACCGCGAAGCTCGTATCGTTCGCGGCGCCCAGCGCGACCGGCGTGGCGATCGGCATCGCGACCACGTTCTCGGCCTCGGCGGCCAGGGGCAGCACGGGCACGCCGATGAGCGGCGGCGTCAGCAGCTTGGCCAGCACGAGGATCCACAGCACGTGGGCGAGCGCGGGGCTGCGCAGAACGCGCTGACAGAACCATGCGAGCGCTGCGATCGCCGCCGACACCGCGAGGTTGCTCGCGCCGAAGCCGAGCACCGTGTCCGTCATCGTGGCGATCATCGTTCGCCTCCCGAATCACGGAGATCCCGATCGCGGGGATCGGCGTCCTGGCCGGTCGACCCGTCGTCACGATCCTCGTCCGAACCGCCGCCGAGGATCGCGCGCAGACGTTCGATCTCACGGCTCGAGATCCGCTTCTCCTCGAGCAGGTGCGTGATGACCGGCGCGAGCGAGCCGCCCGTGAGCTTGTCCGTCAGCGATTCGAGCTGGCTGCCGGCGTACGCCTCGCGCGACATCTTCGCGCTGAAGCGGTGGACGGGCAGCGTGCGGTCCCGCGTGACGAAGCCCTTGTCCTCGAGCCGCTGCAGCAGGCGTTGCACGGTGCCGTGCTGCGCCTTGTCGGAGCCCGGGTAGAGCTGCTCGCGAAGCTGGCGGGCCGTGAGGGCGGGGTGCTGCCACAGCAGCTCCATCACGGCGAGTTCGGCGTTGGCCAGGGGTGAGTGCATCGGGGAATCGTCGCGGCTGGATGGTGCTACGACAAGGTGTCGCAGGTCTACGACAACGAGTCGTTTCTCTACGACATCATGTCGTATCTGTCCAGCGGGGGACTTGAGGGAAGTCTGCCCGGGCGGCGGCAAGAAAGCCGTATATCGATTTAGGGCAAAGGCTTAACGATGACTGTGAGCGCGCGATTCGGCCCCGGTTCGGGCCACGGGGAAGCTGGTGCATTGAATGTGCACGGCCCGGGCGCGACTCCTCTGGCCTCGCTCGGAGGTCCAGCAGGTGCAATTCCAGACTCTCGTAGAGGCCGCGGAACGGGTGCGCGCGACGCGGTCGCGGCTCCAGAAGCTCGAGGCCCTCGTCCCGCTGCTGCGCGCGGCTGCGGCCGATGACTCATTGGCGCTCGCGGTTGCCTACCTCGCGGGTGAGGTCCCGCAGGGCAAGCTCGGGGTCGGGCCGGCGGCTCTGCGCAGTCTGGCGACGCCGGAGCCAAGCGCTGCGGATGGGGCCGAGCTCGCGTTGGCGGCCGTCGACGCTGCGCTGCAGCGCGTGCGCGACGCGACCGGGTCCGGTTCGAAGGGTCGCAAGCAGGCCGAGCTCACGGCGCTGCTCGCCGCGGCCACCGAATCGGGGCAGGACTTCCTGCTGCGACTCGTCGGCGGCGAGTTGCGGCAGGGTGCGGTCGCGGGGCTGATGCGCGAGGCCATCGCCCGCGCGTTCGAGGTCGACGTCGCCGCGGTCCACCGCGCGGCGATGCTCACGGGACGGCTGGATCGGGTCGCCGAGCTCGCGCGGGCCGGATCGGCGCGGCTCGCCGCGGTTCGGCTCGAACTGTTCCGGCCGCTCGAGCCGATGCTCGCGCAGACGGCTGTCGATGTCGCGGATGCGCTCGCGCGGCTCGCCGGTCCGGTCGCGCTCGAGCACAAGCTCGACGGTGCGCGCATCCAGGTGCACAAGGCCGGTGACCGGGTGCGGGTGTTCACGCGCCATCTGCGTGAGGTCACGGGGGCCGTGCCCGAGGTCGTGCAGCTGGCTCGCGAACTGCCGGCCGACCGCCTCGTCCTCGACGGCGAGGTGCTGGCGCTCGCGGACGACGGTCGGCCGCGGCCGTTCCAGGTCACGATGCGGCGCTTCGGTCGGCGGCTCGACGTCGCGGCGATGCGAGCGACGTTGCCGTTGACGCCGTTCTTCTTCGATTGTCTGCACCGGGACGGGGACGACGTGTTCGACCGGGAATTGACCGCGCGGCGCGTGGCGCTCGTCGCGGTCGTGCCGGCTGGCAACCTCGTGCCGCAGGTGCTGGTGTCGGCGGCCGACGCCGAGGCTGCCGAACGGTTCTACGACGCCGCGCTCGCGGCCGGGCACGAGGGGGTGCTCGCCAAGGCCGAGGCCACGCGTTACGAGGCCGGGCGGCGAGGTTCGGGCTGGCTCAAGATCAAGCCGGCCCACACGCTCGATCTCGTCGTGCTCGCCGCCGAGTGGGGTTCCGGGCGCCGGGAGGGCACGTTGTCCAACCTGTGGCTCGGCGCGCGCGCCGATGCCGAGGCCGACGCCGAGACGGGGTTCGTGATGCTCGGCAAGACCTTCAAGGGCCTCACGGACGAACTGCTCGCGTGGCAGACCCGCGAACTGCTGGCGCGTGAGACGTGCCGCGACGGCCACGTCGTCCACGTTCGGCCCGAGCTCGTCGTCGAGATCGCGCTCGACGGCGTGCAGACGAGTTCGCAGTACCCCGGCGGTGTCGCGCTTCGATTCGCGCGGGTGCGGGGCTATCGCGAGGACAAGAACCCCGCGCAGGCCGACACGCTCGCGACGGTGCGAGCGCTGGGCGCGACGTGAATGCCCGGCACCCGTGCGTTCACCGGACGACGTGCCAGCGGGTCTGGCGGCCGCCGATGAAGGTCACGTTCTCGCCGTCGAACCACGCGTCCTGCTCGAGTTTGATCTGCACCCATTGCCCGTTCCACTCGGGCAGCCGGACCTTGATGTTGCCCTCGATCGCGTAGCACGTGTCGGCGTGCAGCGGCCAGTCGCCGCGCACCGGGGTCGGCCCCTGGTTGTCCCACATGCCGATCGTCGGGCCAGCACCATGACCGTGGTGGCCGAGCGGGTGGGTGTAGATGCTCGCGCGGATGCCCTCGGACGCGCACTTCTTCAGCGTCGCCGCGAGGATCTCGTTGCCCGTGCGACCGGCGACGAACGAGCTCGTCAGCAGGTCCTGCCAGCGGTTGCCGGCTCGCATCGCGTCCTGCAGACCTTGCGGCACGTCCGCCTCGTCGGCGCGCAGCACGTAGCCCATCTCCTGCGTGTCCGTCGCGAGCCGCAGATAGCGGATGCCGACGTCGGTGTGCAGGATGTCGCCGCGCCGGATCACCGTGTGTGGCGCGCCGAGGAACGGGTCGTCGGCGTCGGCGCTCGGGTCGCGGTCGGGGTCGAAGCGTTGGACGTTGCAGTAGGGCTGGAACCAGATCGGCAGGCCGAGCTCGCGATAGCGTTCGCGAAGGTACCAGTAGACGTCGTCGGTCGTGGTGACGCCGGGAGTGATCACGCGGTTGGAGAACGCCTCGGCGATCGCGCTGCGGGCGAGCTGCACGACCTGCGGGTAGATCTCGAGCTCGGCCGCGGTGCGCGTCTCGAGCCAGCGGATGCAGAGCGCTTCCGCCGATGTCAACCGATCCGCGAGATCGCCGAGCGCCTGCCGCAGCAGTCGATGCAGCGCGCTGCTCAATCCGTCGCCGAACGCCCAGTGCGCGCTCGTGTTGATCCCGATGCGTTGCGGGTCACGCTCGCGCACGATCGCGGCGAGTCGCTGCCACTGGGCTTCGGCGGGGCCGCCGTCCCACGCGCTCTCGTAGACGTCGCCGAGCCCGTAGCGGCTCACGGTCAGCCGCTCGACACCGTGATCGGTGCCGTCGTCGGCGATGCCGCGATCGAAGAACACGAGGATCGTCGTGCGCCGCGCGGCGAACACCGGTTCGGGCACGAGGGTCAGGTAGACGGGGTCCTCATTGTACTCGCGGTTGATCACGACCCACATGTCGAGCCCGGTCGCGCGCATGAGCTGCGGCAGCAGGTCGTCGAGGCGTTCGCGCAGCAGGCGGTTGACGACGTCGGCGCGCGCGCGCGAATCGAGCACGGCCGGGGTGCGGGGGACCTCGTAACCCTGGTCCCAGTTCGGGCGTTTCGGGTCCGGTGGTCCGGCGATGGCGGGCGACTGCGCGTGGCCGGCGATCGCCAGAACGGTCGCGGCGAGGAGCGTCGCGGCGGGGTGGAGCGTCATGCCCGAACGGTAGCCGCGGCCGCGCGGTGTCGGCCATAGGCGAACGACTCAGGCCTCCGAACCGAGCACGTTCGCTCGCTCCACGAGCAACCGTGCTCAGAGCCCCGGCCCACGCCGGCGGTTCTCGGCAAACCACGGCTTGGCCGGCGGCAGCCAGATGAGCACGATCGCGAGCGTGTTGATCGCCATCTGCGCGATGGCCAGCGGGTCGGCCGTCATGTCGGGCATCGGCGGCATGTTCTCGTCCGGCGGCAGCAGTTCGTCGGCGAACAGGCCGATCGGCACCATGAGGAGTCCGATGCCTGCCAGGACGGTCCACAGGATGCGGATCACGTGGATTCCGCGCCAGGTGCCGAACAACGCGAGGCCGTTGAGCCCGATCGCGATCATGCCGCCGATGACTCCGCCGATCATCGCCGCGGTGCGGACGAACTCGGGTGCGTCGGGATCCGACTCCAGGATCGCCTCGATCTGTTCGGGGTCGAGCAACAGCATGACCGTGCTGACGATCGACACGACGATGCCGGCGACCTGCAGTGCGAGTGCGCCCTTGATGACGCCGGGCATGCGGACGTTCGCGGCGGCAGGCGACGGCAATGGCGGGGGGGTGTCCACGCGGCATAGCCTAACGGGCACGTCCCGCCATCCAACGGCCGCGCCCGCTGATCAGCCGGCGCGCAGCTCGGCGTTCTCGGCCTCGAGCTCGGCGATGCGATCGCGCAACTTCCGTTCGCGCGCCGCGATGTCCTGGTGCGTGAAGCGCTGGGTGATGTGCTGCGGGCAGTTCACGTCCCACGCCTCGACGTGAAAGACGAGAACCCGCTGTGGTTTGCCGGCGTAGTCGGGGTCGGTGACCTGCGCGAGCAGCTCGGGGTCGTCCTCGACGAATTCGGCGCGGCCCCAGATCTTGATGCGTTGCCGATTGGCGTAGTCCATGAGGAAGAGGAACGCGCGGTCGTTCTCGCTGAGGTTGCCCATCGAGATGAACTGCTGGTTGCCGCTGAAGTCGGCGAACGCGAGCCGCTTGTCGTCCAGCACCTTCAGGAACCCCGCGGGGCCGCCGCGGTGCTGGATGTAGGGCTGGCCGTCCTTCGTCGCCGTCGCGAGGTAGAACGAGTCGCGCTCCGCGACGAACGCCGCGAGGTCGGGCGTGATCGTGGCGCTCCAGCCGCCGCGCCGCTCCATGCTCGCGTAGCCGCGGCGCGAACCGAGGCGTTCCTGTGCGGCCTTCACGGCCGCCGTGAACGCGATGTCGCTGACGGGTCGGGTCATCGATCGGTCCTCTCGTCCTCGTTGCGCTCGTCCTCGCCGGGCTCGTCGTCGTCGCGCTCGTCCTCATCCGGCTCGTCACACGCTTCGCACGCATCGCGCAGCATGTCGAGTGCCTCGGTGCAGTCGGTGCAGCGGCCGAGGTGCAGCTGCAGCCGCCGTTGCTCGGGCGTGAGCTCGGCGCCGCTCCGCACCGCGTCGTGATACGCGCAGAGCTCGGCGACGATGTCGTTGCAGAGCGGCTCGTCCGGGCTGGTGTTGGTCAGCACCTGCGCCAGCAGCTCGAGCTTACGGTGGAGTTCTCGGTCTTCGGTCATGACGCTCGGGCCGCGGCGAGGCGGCTGGTGATATCGCGGTCTTCGAAGCCCGCGGAGGCGAACGTGTGTTTAATGCGGAGGCGCGCGTCGTGCGCGAGTTTGTAGAGCGCGTTGAGGTTCATCCCGAGGCGATCGGCGATCGCGACGAACGGCGCGCCCTCGAGCAGCATCGTGATCGCGGTGCGTTGCCGATCGGTGAGATCGTCGCGCAGCGCGTCGCGCAGGATGTCGAGGATCTCCGTCAGCGCCACCGAGTCGCCGGGGTCGGTCACCGTGGCGACGGGATCCGCCTTGCGGTCATCGCCGCCATCACCGGCATCGAGCGAGACGTCGCGCCAGCGGCGCCGGCGCAGCTCGGTCAGCGCGACGTTCACCGCGATGCCGTGCGCCCACGTCGTGAACCTGCTGCGCCCGGCGAACGATTCGAGGTTGTCGAGCACGCGCAGGATCGCGTCCTGCGCGAAGTCCTCGACATCCTCTTCGCGCACCTTGCCCCGCCGCGCGAGCGCGCGGCGCAGGCCGCGACGCAGCAGCTGCTCGAGATCGCGCAACGCGCTCTCGTCCCGCGCGCGCAGCGCGGTCAGCCAGTCGTCGTCCGTGCGTTCGGCGGTCATGTTGGTTTCGTGGCCTGGCGGTCTGGCGATCGGGGTGCCCGTTCGTTCGGACCCGGCTCGTGGTCGTCCCGTGCGATACGACGGGTCCGGGCGCCGGGTTCCCATGGCGGTCGGCCGTCGGATCAGACGTTCTGATCGACGAACTCGGCGAGCTCGGCCGGTCGCAGCGCGCCGTTCGCGGTGGCCTGGAGCTCGCCGTTCTCGAACACCCGCAGGGCCGGGATCGACTGGATCCCGAAACGCGCCGCGAGCTCGGGCTGCTGATCGACGTCGACGAACGCGATGCGCGCGCGGCCCTGCAGCGACTCGGCGAGCGCCTCGACGCTGGGCTTCAGCACCTGGCAGGGGCCGCACCAGTCGGCGTAGAAGTCGACCAGCACGGGCACGTCGCTCTGCAGGACGTCGGCGTCGAAGGAAGCGGTGGAGGGGTGAAGGAACGTGTCGGTCTTGGCTGTCATCTCGACCGGTCCGACAACATGGCGCCCTCGCGCCTTACCTCGAACCGGCAGTTTTCTTCCCGGCAGTTTTCTTCGCGCCCGGGTCGCGGTCCATGGCGCCTTCGAGCGTCGCCAGCACGTCGCGCAGCCGCTGCAGCGTCCCGACGGAGTAGCCACGATCGTGGAAGAACGCGACGCGACCGGCCCCATCGAGGAGCAGGACGCGGCCCGTCAGTCCGTCGGCGTTGCCGGTGAAGCGCGCGACTGGCTCGGCCTCGTCGTACAGGGTCACGACGAGTCCCCAGTCCTCTTCGGGAATCCCGCGCCGCATGCCGCCGTCGATCGTGTTCGCGAGCAGGCCCGGGATCAGGCCCGGCAGCGTCGGGACCTCGAAGAACCGCACCGCGACCTCGGCCTGCGTCAGACCGTAGAGCCAGCGGTCGATGTCGAACTGCGCGTCCTGGTCGTAGCCGACGAGCAGCAGCAGCGGCGCCCCGTCGCCGATCGTCGGCAGCTCCACGGCGCGACCGTCCAGCGTCTGCCCGGTCACGGTCGGGAACACCTCGCCCGTCGGGTCGCGGCGGTCGTAGGTGGTCGAGCAGCCGAGTGGGACGACGCCGACGACGAGCAGAGTGAGGGCGAGGGCGGTGAGCGAGAGCGCGCGCTTCTTGGGCATGCGAACGCCTTCGCCCGGTGCTGGCGCGGGGATGCATGGCGCCCTCGGCCGGGGTGCGGATCTGCCGGTGAGCGCCGGGTTTGCGGGCGGGCGACGGATGTTCGGGCAGCCGAGACAGATCGCGCCGCCGGCCGGCCACCTACGGGTCCTCATGCGCATATTCCTCACCGCTGTCGCGACGTCGTCGCTCGCCCTCCTCGCTGCTCCGGCCACGGCCCAGAACGCCTCCCAACCCGGGCTCGACGGCAAGCCGGCTTCGGCAGCACCCGAGGCGGCCGTCGAGACCGCGCCGCAGAAGGTGCCGTTCCTGCGCATCGCCGGCTCGTACGCCGATCTGCCGGAGGTGGGCTTCGACCCCACGAGCCTGCTCACGGGCGGTGGCGCCAAGCCCAAGCCGTTCTTCGATCTGATCCAGACGATCGACAACCTCGCCGCCCGCTCCGAGACGGAGGTCCTCCTCGACCTGTCGGGTGGCGTCGGTCTCAACCTCGCGCAGCAGCGTGAGGTCGAGCGCGCGATGCAGCGGCTGCAGAAGACCGGCAAGCGCGTCGTCTGCTACCTCGAGAACTGCAGCATCGGCGCCTATCAGATCGCCGCGCAGTGTGACGAGGTGATGATGGCGGACATGGGCGGGCTCGACCTGCGCTCGCCCGCGATGTCCGTCATGCACATGAAGGACGCGCTCGACCTGCTCGGCGTCGACGTCGAGGTGACGCGCGTCGGCGCGTTCAAGGGCGCGGTCGAGCCCTACATGCGCTCGTCGATGAGCGAGCACCTGAAGCGCCACTACCAGGCGATGCTCACGTCGATGAACAGCGACATCCTGCGTCGCATCGCGACCGGCCGGTTGATCCCCGAGACCGCCGTTCGGGCCGCGCAGGAGGAGCGCATGTTCTCCCCGGCGGAGGCCAAGGCCGCGGGCTTCGTGGATCGCATCGTGCCCTGGGCGGGACCGAAGCGCGCGTTCGCTGCCGCGGCCGGCACCGGTCGCGACCACGAGTTCGTCGACGTCGGCCCGAAGAAGAAGAAGCAACGCCGCGACATCATGAGTCTGCTGTCGTCGATGCTGCGCTCGAACAAGGAAGAGGACATCGAGGATCCGCAGATCGTCGTGATGCACCTCGCGGGCCAGATCGTCGACGGCAACTCGCCGCAGCCGGGCAGCATGGTCTCCGGCGTCGCGGCCAAGAAGCTCGACGAGCTCGCGGCCAACGAGCTCGTGAAGGGTGTCGTCGTCCGCATCAACTCGCCGGGTGGTTCGGCGACGGCGAGCGAGGAGATCCGGCTCGCGATCGCGCGCCTGGCAGTGAAGAAGCCGGTCGTGTTCTCGATGGGCGAGCTCGCCGCGTCCGGTGGCTACTGGATCACGGCGATCGGTCGCCCGATCCTCGCCGAGGTCGGCACGATCACGGGTTCGATCGGCGTGTTCGGTCTGCGCATGCAGCCCGGCCCGCTGATGCGGCGCGTCGGCCTCAGCGTCGACATCGTCGCGCTCGATGACGGCCCGCTCATGGACGCGCCCGACCGCCCGTGGAACGAGGCGACCCGGGCGAAGATCCAGGGCTTCGTCGACGACGTCTACGACCGCTTCCTGCAGCACGTCGGGCGCTCCCGAGGCATGACGACCGAGAGCGTCGACGCGATCGCCGGCGGCCGGGTCTGGTCCGGCCAACAGGCCGTCGAGAACGGGCTCGTCGATGCGATCGGCGGAGTCGATGCCGCGATCGCGATGGTGCGCGACGAGGCCGGGCTCGAGAGCGACGTCGAGGTGCTGCACGTGCCGAAGCCCAAGAGCTTTGCGGACGCGTTCTTCAGCTCGATGTTCGAGGCCCGGATCGCCGGGCGCGCCGATGCGGACGTGCTGCGGCTCGCGCTCGGCAAGTGGCTGCGGCAGTCGGAGCTCTTCGGGCTGCTCGAGGATGCGTTCGCCGGCGACGGCCGGACGCGGATCTATGCCCTGATGCCGTCCGGGCTGCGGGTCCGCTGAGGTCCGCGCGCACGAACCCGACGATCTGGCCAGAACGCCTGGCCGCAACGGCGGTGTGGGCGGCGAACCGTCGGGTCTTCACGCGGAAGGACTTGAGACTTCGGATTCCAGCGTCTTAACTGCACTCCGTGGGCGGCGGATTCGCCCCCCACGGCGTCAGTTTGACCTACGACCCAGCCAACGTCTTCGCCCGGATCCTGGCGCAGGAGATCCCGGCCGAGCTCGTCCACGAGGACGAGCACTGCATTGCCTTCCGCGACGCCGCGCCGCAGGCGCCGACCCACCTGCTGGTGATCCCGCGCAAGCCGATCGTCAAGATCGCCGACGCCGGGCCCGAGGATCGCGAGCTGCTCGGCCACCTGCTGCTCACCGCGGCCGCGATTGCACGCGCTCAGGGCTTCGCCGACGACGGCTATCGCCTCGTGATCAACAACGGCGAGGGCGGCGGTCAGAGCGTCTTCCATCTCCACCTCCACGTTCTCGCCGGGCGCCAGTTCGCCTGGCCGCCGGGCTAGTCCTGCATGACCGATCGCGCGCGCACCGGTGACGAGCTCGTTGCCCCGGACGTGATGTTCCTGCCGTTCGCGGTCCTCGGCGAGGACCGTTGGCGGGCGGGTCGTGGGCCGCAGCGCGGCAGTCGCGACGGGGCGGCCAGCGACGACGGCGCGAAACCGGTGCCGCGTCAGGACCTCATGGGTGGCGGCTCCCTGGATGATGGCGCCCTGGACGGTGGGAACATGGACGGTGGGGCCACGGCCAACGGTGCGGGCGAGGACGCGGCGGCATTGCTGCGGCCGGGGCTCGCGGCGCGGCGGGTGCCGGACTTCGTGCACCAGCTGCTCAACCAGGGCGAGCCCGGGCCGACCGCGATGCTCGAACTGCAGACGGACGTCGAGGACGGACCCGTGCGCTGGATGCGATTCGACCAGGTGCCGGATCGCGACGACGTCTTCGCGCTGATGCCGATGGGGCTCGACGTGCGGGCGGTCGTCGCCGGCGAGATTGAGCCGGTCGACGGCGGGCTGCGCGTCGAATTCCACGTGTTCCGCAGCGACCCGTCCGACGACGCGTTCGGCGATTCCGGGTCCGTGAGCGAGAAGATCGGCGCGGTGCTGCGGTTCGACGATCCGGTGGCGACGCTCGTGCGGCTGACGCGGCACCTCGCGCGCGCGCTCGACCTGCCCTACGTGACGCCGCCGCACGGGCTGCTGACGCGTTCCGCGGCCGCGTTCTTCCTGTTCCTGCAGGGTCTCGACAACGCGATGCTGCTCAGCGGCGACCTCGATATCGCGGTCCCCGCCGATCGCGAACCGCTGCTGCGCCCGTTCGCCGACGCGCTCGCGCTCGATCCGCACTTCGGTCTCGCGCTGCGGCTCGCGACCGCGACCGCCGCCGTTGCCTACGACGGCCGACGGCTCGAGCGCGATGCCGTGCGGCGCTTCCTCGATCGGTGTTACACGGCGCAGCCGGCCGACGGTGATGCGTGCGTGGCCGTCGCGGACCAGCTGACCGCGATGGGGGACGAGGACCGCGCGCGAAGCTGGCTCGAGCACGCGGCACGGCTCGACCCGCCGTCGCCGCGCGGGCTCGAGAGCCTCGGCATCCTGCGGGCGCGCAACCAGGACATCGCGGGGGCCCGCGCGCTGTGGCAGCGCGGCCTCGAGGTCGACGGTCACCCCGACTTCTACTCGCACCTGGCGCAGCTGAGCTTCGCGGAGGGCGAACGCGCGGAGGCGTGGCGTCTCGTCGAGCGCGGACTCTGGCGCCTGCGGGAACGGACCGCGCGCGCCGCGGAATGGAACGACCAGGAACGCGGTCAGAGCGCGCTGCTCGAGTGTCTGTCCGCGGCGATCACGGCGCGGCCGGCCAGTGGCGAGCCGGTCGGCGAAGGCGTGGCGGCGGCGCTCGCGACGCTCACCGGACTGTTCTCCGGTGAGGACGCGGTCAACCTCGGTCTCTGCCTCGCCGCAACGCGGGCGACGGACGCGGCGCGGCGTGAGCTCACGCGCGGCCTGCGCGCGCCGACGCTCGATCTCGAGTCGCGCGACCGCGCCGTGCGCGCGCTGCTCAAGCTCGCGGTCACGGATTTCGAGAAGCACTTCGCCAAGGCGGTCGACGTCGCGGTGCGCAGCCGTGATCCGCGGCCGTCGCTCGAGCAGTTCGCGAGCTGGTACGAACTGCAGGACGAGTTCTGGCCGGCGCTGTTCTTCGGC
Source organism: Planctomycetota bacterium (assembly GCA_965228735.1). GTDB lineage: Bacteria > Planctomycetota > UBA1135 > UBA1135 > UBA2386 > JAGQRA01. The sequence goes on along the minus strand of OZ245838.1, from coordinate 3,807,967 downwards.
GGCGTCGCGCGCCGGCGGCTCGGCGACACGGGAGGTGCGCTCGACCTGTTTGCCGAAGCGCTGGAACTCTCGCCGGGTCAGCCCGACGTGCTGTTCGAGATGGCCGAGCTCTTCGCCGGCCGGCAGAACTGCAAGCGCGCGCTCGAGCTCGTCGACCAGGCGCTGCTCGAACGGCCGCGCCTGCCCAAGCTGCACGAAGCGCGCCTGCGCTGCCTGCGCGACCTCGGTCGCATGGACGAGGCGCGCGCGTGGCACGATCGGTGCCTCGCGCTCGGCGTCGAGAGCCCGGAGCTGCAGAAGCTCGGCCATGCTCTGAAGCAGCGGCCCTGAGCCGCCGGTGCCGTCGGTATTCGGCGCCTTACGGCTCGCCGCCGACGGTCGGCCAACCCCCGACGTCGTCCGAAGGTGATCTCCTGGCAGGGGTTTGCGCTATCATGGGGCCATGCTCGAGGCGCCCGCACGGGCGTCGCGAATAGTGGCCGTGGTCGTTCGGTATAGCCCACATGGCGATTTGCCGTTCCAACCCCGCCCGCCCGAATCCCGTCATGGGTTACTTCCGCAGAGGTCATCACGCTCCACCGCCGCCGCCGAGCCCGGCGCCGGCCCTGGTGCCCGCACCGCAGCCGGCGCCGGTGAGTCAGCCAGCACCGCAGCCGGCCCCGCCGCCAGCGCCGCGGGCGAGCCACGTGTTCGGCACGTTCGGCATGATCTCGGGCATCGCGGCCGTGTTCGCCGGCATCGCGACCTACACCCAGACCCCGGATCCGCTGCCGGCCGCGATCGCGGCGGGCGTCACGTTCGCGGGCGCGTGGATCGCGCTGCACGTGCTCAACGCCGTCTTCCGCATCGCCTCCGCGGTCGGCAAGCTCGTGATCCCGGTCGCGCTCGTGCTCTTCGTCGGCTCCGTGCTCGACTGGCCCTGGGCGCACACGGCCGTCGACTTCATCGCCGCCGGCTGGGACCAGGGCGTCGAAGTCGCCCGCGGCGGCTGGCAAGCCCTCAGCGGCAGCACGACCGACTGAGTGTGGCGGTACCGTGACCCGTACGGAACCAGGTACATGTTGCCGGCCTCGCTACCGCGGTAGCGAGGCCGGCAACATGTACCTGGTTCCGTACGGGCTACTTGCCCATCGGGGCGGCGAGGGGGCCGAGGTCGATCGGCTCCACGTCGCGGCTCGTGAGCAGGTGGTCGAGGCCTTCGTCGTCGAGCCACTCGTAGACCAGGTCCATCGGCGTGCAGAGGCCCATGTGCGGCACGACGACCGGGTTGCCCTTGCCGTGCGTGTAGATCTTGGAGAACACGCCGATGAGCTGGTGCGTGCCGGCGAGGTAGATGCCGCCGCCGCTGTTGCCGAAGTAGGTCGGCGCGTTGATCATCCAGTAGTTGCTGCCGTTGAGCTCGTTCTGCAGCGAGCTGATCTGGCCGCTGCTCGGCACCGGGTCGTTGCCGAGCGGGCAGCCGACCGCGGTGACGGACTCCCACACCTTGACGCGGTGCGCGGTGTGCTGGCGCCGGATGACGTCGGCGACGAACGGCAGCTCCTTGTCGGTTTCGAGCTGGACGAGCGCGGCGTCGATCTTGGGCTTGCTGGCGATCATCTTGCCCTTCACGATCAGGCGCTCGCCCGGCAGGTAGATCGTGACATCGAAGCCGAGGCGCGCCGCCCGCGGCGTGTCCGCGAGAATGTTGCGCACGACGTGGTGGCTCGTGAGCACGTAGCTCTCGACCTTGCCGCTCTTGCTGTTCTTGCCCGAGTAGACCAGCGTGCCCGAACCGACGGTGTCATCGCCGTTGAGCTGCACGGTCGGCAGCAGCATGGCCTTGGTCAGCTCCGACGGGTCGCGGTGGATGCTGCTCGCGATCGTGGCGATCGCGTTCTGCGTCTCGTCGAGGCGCAGCGCGGCGTCGCGCTCTTTGGTGCGGACCTCGTTGATGTAGGCGTCGACGAGCGCCTTGGTGCGCGCGAAGTCGGTCGACAGCTCGCTGCGGAAGATCTCGACCTCGCTCTTGGCGCGCTTCAGCTCCGACTCGAGGCGCTTCCGGTCGGAAGAACCCGCGTTGGCATGGGCGAGCTGCTGCTCGAGCTCGCGCATCCGGGCCTCGGTCTGGTTGAGGATCTGGCGCCGCATGGCGTCGATCTGGGTCGTGTCGCCGACCACTTCGGCCACTTCGTCGAGCTTCTGCTCGAGGTTCGTGACGTCGTGCTGCTGCATCTCGAGCCTGGCGATCTGATGATGGAATGACACCATCAACACCAGGACTGCCAGACCGCAGAAGACCTCGATCAACGTCCGCTTCATTCCCTGTCCCTTCTTCCCTCGGTTGCCGCTTCCCCGTTGCTTCCAATGGTTTCGGCGAGCGGCGAGCCCCCGCTTGACGGAAATCCAGGGCCGCCGTCGAACGTTTGGGCACCTGCCGGTGCGGTGGCGACTTTCGCGACAGCGCCACCTGTGGGTTTCCCCCGACCCCTGCCCCCGGGCCGCGTGTCGCGCATGGTCCAAGCACCGGCGCCGGACTACACTGATCGATCCAACCCAACGAGTTACATGACGTTCTCGCCGATCCCCGAACTGCTAGAAGAACTCCAGGCCGGCCGTCCGATCGTGCTGGTCGACGATCCCGACCGCGAGAACGAAGGCGACCTGTGCTTCGCCGCCGAGAAGACGACCCCCGAGCTCGTCGCGATGATGGCGCGCGAAGCCTGCGGCCTGATCTGCGTGGCCCTCGACGGTTCGATCTGTGACCAGTTGCAGTTGCCGATGATGGTCGCGGAGAATCGCAGCGGCCTCGGCACCGCGTTCACCGTCAGCGTCGAGGCCGCCGAGGGCGTCACGACCGGCATCTCGGCGCGCGACCGCTCGACGACGATCAAGGCGTTGGCCAACCCGGACGCCCAGCCGTCCGACCTCGTGAGTCCCGGTCACATCTTCCCGCTGCGCGCGCGTGACGGCGGCGTGCTCGTGCGGACCGGACAGACCGAGGGCATGGTCGATCTCTGTCGCCTCGCCGGGCTGCGGCCCGCGGGCGTGATCTGCGAGATCACCAAGGAGGACGGCGAGATGGCGCGCGTGCCCGAACTCGAAGAGTTCTGCAAGCGCCACGACGTCAAGATGGGGTGCATCGCCGATCTCGTGGAGTATCGCCGCCGGCGCGAACGCCTCATCGAGCGCGTCACGGTCGCGCGGATGCCGACCGAGTTCGGCTACTTCGACTGCCACACCTACGTGAGCAAGGCCGACGGCCGCACGCACATGGCGCTCGCCGTCGGCATCGAGGACGTCGGCGAGGACGGCCGCTTCCCGCCGCTCGACGACCCGGTGCTCGTGCGGGTGCACTCGCAGTGCCTCACGGGCGACGTGTTCGGTTCGCTGCGCTGCGACTGCGGTCCGCAGCTGCAGGAGGCGATGAAGCGCGTGCAGGAGGCCGGCCGCGGCATCGTGCTCTACATCAGCCAGGAGGGTCGCGGGATCGGGCTCGAGAACAAGCTCAAGGCCTACGCGCTGCAGGATCAGGGCATGGACACGGTCGAGGCCAACGTCCACCTCGGTTTTCGGCCGGACGAACGCGAATTCGGCACGGGCGCCCAGATCCTGCACGACCTCGGCTGCCGGCGCCTGCGGGTGCTGACGAACAACCCCAAGAAGCTCTCGGGCCTGCAGGGCTACGGCCTCGAGATCGTCGAGCAGGTCGCCCTCGCGCTCGAGCCCAACCCGCACAACGCCAAATACTTGGAGACCAAGCGCGACAAGATGGGCCATCTGCTGGAGCGGCCGGCAGGGGCTCCGGACGCCGTTCCGGAGGCGGCTCCGAAGACCGCTCCGGAGAACGGCTCGCCGTCCCAGAACCCCGCTGGTGGTGCGGGTTCCTGATCCCCGCGCGAGAAACGCAGGCTGCCGGGAAGAAAACGCCCCGGTAGCCCCTCTCAAGGACCGTGTTCGCCTTGAAGCTACGACCCGAGACGCCCGACAGTGAGCTCATCGCTGCCATCCTCGATGGCAGCGAGACCGCGTTCGGCACGCTCGTCGACCGCTACAAGGACCGGCTCTTCCGGCTGCTGAGCCGCTACTGCCGGGACCAGGTCGAGTGCGAGGACCTCGCGCAGGACGTGTTTCTCAAGGTGTTCCGCAAGCTCGACACGTTCCAGGGCGGTTCGGCCTTCTTCACCTGGCTCTACCGCATCGCGGTCAACACCGCGACCGACCACCTGGCGCGCGCGAGCTCACGGCGTCTGCGGCTCGTCGAGGACGTCGTCCTCGAGATCAACGAGCGCAATGACGGCAGCGACGGCAACCCGGCCGAGCCGGCGATGGCGAAGGAGCTCGCGACGGTCACCCGTCGCATCCTCGACAAGCTGCCGGAGAAGTACCGCACGATCCTGATCCTGCGGGAGTACGAAGAACTGAGCTACAACCAGATCAGCGACGTGCTCGAGTGCAATCTCGGCACCGTCGAGTCCCGCCTCTTCCGCGCCCGCCAACGCTTCAAGGAAGCGCTCGAGCGCGATCACCCCGACCTCGTCCCATCGCGGGGGTAGTGCAATGACGATCCACGACGACGATCAGCTGCTGCTGCAGAAGTATCGCGATGGCGAGCTGGACGAGTCCGCGACGCAGCGGCTCGAGCAGCGACTGCTCCGCGAGCCGGCGCTGCGCGCGAGCCTCGACGACTACGACGAACGGTCGCGCGGCTTCGCGTTCGGCCGCGAGCAGGCCTTCACCCCTTCGGCTGGGTTCACGGCGGCGGTGCTCGCCGAAGTGCGCCAGCTGCCGAGCCGCATCGAGCTCGAACAGCAGGAGGTCGCGGGCCGGGCGCTGGTGATCTGCCGGCGCGTGCTGATCGCCGCGGCGATCCTGTTCGGCATCGGCCTGTGCTGGCACGCCGGGCTGTTCCCCGACGGCCGCAACGACACGCTCGAGGCCGACCCGGCCGAGGTCGAGCGCGAGATGGAGCGCCTCGACGAGATCGCGCGCCAGCTGGGGCGCCAGCAGGGACGCTAGCGAGGCCGCGTGAAGGTGAAGGGCCTGACGTTCTGGATCCTCGGAGCGGCTGTGGGCTGCTTCATGGCCGGCTTCAACGTCGGTCTCGCCGCGCCGGATCTCATGGCGGCGTCCGTGCCGACGCCCGTCGACCAGGACGAGCACTTCGTGCGCCAGATCGTGGCCGACTACGGTCTCGACCCGCGCCAGGAACGCAGCCTCCGGCTCGTGATGCAGCAGCTGCGGGCCGACGAGTATCAGATCTTCCGACGGGCCGAGTTCTCGATGCTGCCGAGCCCGATCCAGAACCAGTTGCTGCGCGCGCGCGATCGGCAGAAGGCCCGGATTCGCGCCATTCTGGACGACGACCAGCGGGCGCGTTACGACCTCGAAACCAAACCGAAATAGCGGGCGACTCGGCCCCGTCGTAAACCGGGTACCCGAACGACTCCGGATCCCTTGGCGGAACCCCGGTGTCCCGCCAGGAGCAATCACAGACGATGCCAAAGACAATCGGAGTCGACCCGGGCGATGCGCTCGTGAAGGTCGTCGAGCTCGACGGCAGCTATCGCAAGCCGCGCCTCGTGCGCGTCTATACCGAACCCCACAGCACGGTCGAGCCCCGCGTGGTGTCGGTCGCGGCCGCGGCCCGCACGGCGATCGACGACGGCATGAAGGGCGAGCTCCGGCTCGGTCATCCGTGCCGCGAGGCCGTGTTGCGCCGGCTCGACCTGCCGTTCAAGGGCAAGGACGCGATCCGCAAGGTGATCAAGGCCGAGGTCGAGGGCGAGATCCACGGCTACTCGGTCGACGACATGATCGTCGACTTCATCGAGACCGACGGCGGGATCGACGGTGCGTCGCGCGTGCTCGTCGCGGCGGTGCCGAAGGACGGGCTGCGCGGCCAGCTCGGTGCGCTCGAGGCCGCGTCGATCGAGCCCGAGTCGATCGACCTCGACACGATGGGGCTGTGGCGCGCCGCCGACTGTGCTGGCGCGTTCGGCGAACTGCATGACGACGACGATGTCGTCATCGAGGACGACGACGACGACGATGCAGCGGCCGCGGCCGCCGGGGCTGCCGGGGCCGGCAGCGGCGGCGCGCTGTCGACGCTCACCGCCGTCGTCGAGGTCGGCTCACGTAGCGTCAAGGTGCTGCTGGTCGACGACGGCGACCTCGTCGACATGCGCGTGCTGCGCCTCGGCGTCGCTGCGGTCAGCGAGGACATCGCCAAGCGCCACGGCCTGCCGCACGACCTCGCGGACGAGGCCGCCGCGACGATCGCGGAGACCGGCAGCGACTACACGGTCGAGGTCGGCAACGAACTGCCGGCGACGACGGACGACGTCGATCTCGAGTCGGCGAGCGACGAGCCGACGGCCGAAGACCCGGGATTGGGCCCGGCCCGCACCGTCACGGTGACGGCCGCCGAGGTCGAGGCCGCGCGCGCGGCGTTCTTGCAGCGCTTCGCGCGCGAGCTGTTCCGCTACCTCGCGGCGACCGGGCGCGACAATTTCCGCGCCGTCTGGCTGACCGGCGGCGGCTGCCGCTTCGCCGGCGTCACGGACGTCGTCGCCGAGGTGTTCGGCCGCACGCCGCGCGAGCTCGACATGCTGCAGCACGTGCAGCACGACCTCGACGACGACGAGGCCCATGCCCTCGGCCCGCGGCTGACGACGGCGATCGGGCTCGCGCTCGCGCCGTTCGGCGGTCCAGCCGGTCTCGACCTGCGGCGCGAGGACCTGGCGTTCACGCGCGGCTTCGAGCGCATCAAGTTCCCGCTGACGATCACGTTGATGATCGGGCTGCTCGCGGTGTTCGTCTACGGCAACCACCAGGCGGCCAAGCTCAACAACCTGCACCTCGAGATCGGCAAGACCTACCACGGCGAGCGCGGCGACACCGCGTTCTTCGGCATGGTCAGCTACGTGCTCGCCGGCCGGTGGTGGGAGGACGCGCGCAACTTCGCCTACGAGCGGTCGAAGGGCAAACTCTACAAGTGGAAGGACCTGCGCGAGGAGCTGCTCGCGACGCCGGTCCACGACCGCCTGCAGTTGCTCTACGCGCGGCTCAAGGCCGTCGCCGAGGAGAAGCAGAAGAAGTCGGGCATCTACGAGGACGTCTCGCTCGAGTCGGGCTACGCGGTGCTCGTGCGCTTCTCGGAGATCCTTGGACGACTCGAAGAGCGGCTCAAGCGACCGCTCGTGACGCGCATCGACCTGTCGATGGGTTCGGGCAAGCGCTCGCTCGTGTTCGACCTCGCGCTGCGTGGCCCCGGCTTCCGTGAGCGCGGCGACCTGCTCAAGGCCGAGCTCGAGGCCGAGCAGAAGCGGCCGGATTCACCGTTCACCGAGCCGGAGAACAAGCGCACCGACTGGTTCCGTGAAGAGCTGTTCAAGGACACCGACGAGACCAACGTCGTCGGCGCGTATTTCCGCGTGACGCTGGAGATCAAGGAATCGTTCGACCCGTTCGGCGAAGGCGCGAGCGCGCGGAGGTGATGCGATGAAGATTCTCGGCCAACTGGACCTCTACACCGTCCTCATCCTCATCTGCGTCGTGCTCCTGCCGGTCTGCGGCTGGTGGGCCTACCAGACCAACGAGGAGATCAAGGAATGCGAGCGCGCGAAGGCCGCGGCGACGCGGCGGGACGGCGTGCTCGAGAAGATCGGCGCGCTGCAGAAGCAGATCGAGGTCGTCAACGGCAGCAGCGTCGGGCTGACGCGGCAGCCGCGCACGTTCTTCAACGCGCAGATCCTCGCGGCCGCCGCCAACGGCGGGCTCGCGTCCAACGACTACTCGCTGCTCGGCCCCAAGGAGGTGCCGGCGCGGATTCCGGGCAGCAAGCAGCGGGTCGTCGATCACGTCATGACGGTCGCGTGGCGCAACAAGGAGCTGCCGCTGCAGCTCGATCTGATCCAGTCGATCCTGTGGAACGTCGAGTCCGGCGCGACCGGCAGCGGGCAGGCCGTGCAGTCGGTCTGGCGTCTGCGCACGCTCAAGCTGTCCAACATCACCGGTGGCGACAAGCGCATGTTCGCGCAGTTCCGCACGCCGCCGCCCGAGATCGAGGATCGTTGGACGATCGAGGCCATGGAGTTCGCGCGCCGCGAGCCGAAGAAGAACTGACCCCGATGGGCGCACGGCGATGAGCGCGCGCCGAATGAGCGCAGGACGGGTCGGTATCACGGTCGCCGGGCTGCTGTTCGCGTCCGCGAGCACCGGCTGCACGCCCCTCGTGCGCTACACCAATGAACTCGTCCAGCCCGAGTCGGGCCGCACGTGGTTCACGCGCGCGCCCGCGGCGATCGGCGGCACGCTCGGCTTCGTCGTCGGCATTCCGATCGACGTCGCGGCGTTGCCCGTGACCTGGACCGTCTACCGCACGCAGGAGAAGGAGTCGCGCGACCAGCTGTCGACGTTCTTGTTCCCGTCGTTCGTGCTGTGGCAGGTCGGCACGCTCGTCGGCTCGCCGTTCGACCTGCTCGAGTGGGTGGTCTGGCGCTCCTGGAACGAGCCCGCGATCACCGCGGAGCAGCGCGAGACGATCGAACGGCAGTGGGACGAGCGCGGCTACAGCGAGTATCCCGTCGAGGTGATCTACCCGGCGCCGCGCGCGCCGGGCGCCGCAACGCCCGAGTCGCCGCCGAAGTAGCGGCCGGCACCGCAGACCGGTTAGGCTGCCCCCGTGCGTTGGTCGGCGGAGCTCTCGGTCGTCGGGCCCGAGACCTCGGGCCGCGGGGGGGCTCCGCGATGAGCCAGCCCAGGCTCGTGCTGAAGAAGCTCGTCGAGCACGTTCTCGGCAAGGGCACGGACCTGCCGCTCGCGCTGCTGCTCGAACACCTCGTGCCCGTGAGCGAGCTGCGCCGCCTCGGCAAGAAGTTCGACCTGTCGCCCAAGGGCTTCCGCGTCGACCGCGCGCCGGCCCGCGTGCTCGCGCGCCAGCTCGCGGAGCTCAAGGACTCGCAGCAGCTCGACGAGGTGGTGGGCCTGCTCGCGCCGCCGCCGGCGGAAGCGAACGCGGAGGACGTCGACGCGAAGAAGGCCGCAGCCGCGCGCGCCGAGGCAGCGGAGCTCCTGCGGTTGCGCGAGGGCGAGCTGCAGCGCGTGCGGGACGAGCTCGAGCGCGCGCGCGACGCGGCGCGACGGGCGGGCGAACGGGAGTCCGCGTTGATGCGCCAGCACGAACGGCTCGAGCTCGAGCTCGTGGCCGAACGCCGCGACCGCGAGGCGCTCGAGCGCAGCCAGGCGGACAACCCGGGCGCGAAGCCAGCGGCGGCCGATGCGGCGGCCATGCGCGCGCTGCAGCGGCGCGTTCACGAACTCGAGGACGAGCGCGAGGCCTTCGTGACCGCCGACGAGGCGTCGCGCCGCCGGCTCGCGCACATGCAGTCGCGGCTGCGCGCGGCCGAGGCCGAGGTGCAAGAACTCGAGACGCTGATCCCGAAGAGCCGCCGCCGCAAGAAGAAGCCGCTGCCGCCGGCCGAGCCCGAGGCGCCCGCGCGCGTGATCGTCCCGCGCTTTCAGCCGTCGTTCTACAAGTCGCTCGTGGGCAAGGAACGCCGCGCCGTCGAGCAGGCCGTGCAGGCGATCCTGCTGTTTTGCACCCAGGGTCATTCGTATCCGGGCCTCGAGGTCAAGCAGCTCGGCGGCCAGGACACGTGGAGCCTGCGCGCGTCGCTCGGCCTGCGCGTCTACTTCCGTCCGTTGCAAGACGGCGACATCGAGGTGCTCGAACTCGCCGACCGCGAGGACCAGCGCACGACGCTGCGCCGGCTCAAGGACAAGTGACGTGCGCGGCGGCGCCCCGAAGTCCCCGATCATGCTGACCGCGTCGTCCCCGGCGCGGTTCCCGGACCCGCGCGACTTCGACGACCAGGGCCTCGTCGCGATCGGCGGCGACCTGTCGACCAAGCGCCTGCTGGCCGCCTACCGCCGCGGCATCTTCCCGTGGTACGACCTCGGCTACCCCCCGATGTGGTGGAGCCCCGACCCGCGCGCGATCCTGCAGTCAGGCGATCTGCACGTGAGCCGCAGCCTGCAGAAGACGCTCAACCAGGGCCGCTTCGAACTGCGCTGGAACACCAGCTTCGAACGCGTGATGAGAGCCTGCGGCCGCGGCCGATCGGAGGGCACGTGGATCATCCCGGAGATGGTGAAGGCCTACCTGCGCCTGCACCGCGCCGGCCACGCCCACAGCCTCGAGGTGTGGGATGGTGAAGAACTCATCGGCGGCATCTACGGCGTGCAGGTCGGCGGTCTGTTCGCCGCGGAGTCGAAGTTCCACCGCCGCACGGACATGTCCAAGGTCGCGCTGGTCGCGCTCGTGCGATCGCTGACGCAGGCGGGGATCGAGCTCATCGATGTGCAGTTCGTCACCGAGCATCTCGGGCGGCTGGGCGCGCGGGAGATCTCGCGGGCGGAGTATCTCAAGCGGTTGAGCAAGGCCGTGCGGCCTGTCGTGGATCTGTCGCAGCTGCACCCGACGGTGATGGCGGCGGGTTCGTAGTCGGTCAAGCCAGTGGGTTCGATGGACTCGCATCCAGCGAAACGAACGGCTCTCGACTTCCTGTTCCGAGTCGAGGCTCCGTGGATCCACATCGGCCCCGCGGAGGCCGCGCGGCGTCGGTGGATCCCGTCGTTCTTCTACTCCAGGCCCGGGCTGGACGTCTGTGTTCGGCGTTTGCGCGGGAACAAGATGCGGACGACCCAGGCGCTGATGGACGAGTTTGCGGCTTCGTTCCAGTTCTTCGATGGCTTCGGCGAGAACTGGTGGGCGTTGCAGGACTGCCTCGAGTGCCTCGACGAGTGGTTGCCGGCAGAGGCCTACGTCGTCGTCGTCGAGCGCGCTGACGACGTGCTGGCAGACGAAGGACTCGAAGCAATGAGCGCGTTGATGAGGACGCTGAAAGAAGTTGCCGAGTCCTGGTCGAAGCCGATCGAGGACAACGGTCGCTTCAACCGGAGCGCGATCCCGTTCCACGTGCTCATGAACGTCGCCGATGGCGCGACGGCGGTCGAACAGCGCATCGCGCAGGCCGTCGAAGAGGCAGGAGTGTCAGCAGCGGTGGCCGTTCATCGTGGCGTTTGATGTCGCTGCGGAAGCGCTGCCGTGCGGCGCTCGTTGCGCTGGTCGTCTACTGGCGATTCCGATCGCGGCTTTCGGCGAGCGAGGTGGTGGGTGGTGCCGGCTGGCGCGACGCGACCGGGCGCTGACCTGCTCCGCACTCAGATGTTCTCGGTTCCCTCGTTGAGCTCGTCGAGGTAGCGATCGTAGACGAAGACGCGGTTACGTTGCCTGCCCGTCGCTTCGCGCGCGATCCCGAGTTGTATCAGCAGCTTCATCCCGGCCGCGACCGTCGGGAACGTCTGGCCCGTGGCCTCGGCGATGGCGCCCAGCCGGTGGACGGGACGCGCCTTGAGCGCCTCGTGCACCTGCAGCGCGGCGCCGACCCGGCGTTCGGCAGACTGCACCTTGCGCCGATCCTCGTCGAACAGCGCCATCAGCCGTCGCGCGGTCTCGAACGCGCTGTCGGCAGTCTTCTGGATGCCCTCGACGAAGAACACGATCCACGCTTCCCAGTCCCCGTCTCGACGAACGACGTCGAGCAGCCGGTAGTACTCGTTGCGGTTCTGCTTGAGGAACAGGCTCGAGTACAGCATCGGCTGACTGAGCTGCCCCTCGCTGCAGAGCAGCAGCACGATGAGCAGGCGACCGACGCGGCCGTTGCCGTCGAGGAACGGGTGGATGGTCTCGAACTGCACGTGCGCCAGCGCGGCGCGGACGAGGCTCGGCAGATCGTCCTCCTGGAGCAGGAAGCGTTCGAGTTCGCCCATACACTCGTTGACCCGCCCCGGCGGCGGTGGCACGAAGTGCGCGTTGCCCGGGCGCGTGCCGCCGATCCAGTTCTGCGTTCGCCGAAACTCGCCGGGCGTCTTCTCACTGCCGCGACCGCGGGCGAGGAGCCGGGCGTGGATCTCGCGGATCAGCCGGTTGCTGAGCGGCAGTCCTTCGCGAAGTCGGGTGAGGCCGTGCTCGAGCGCGGCGACGTAGTTGGAGACCTCGATGACGTCGTCGACCGGGCTCCCGGCCGCGCCGTCGAGTTCGAAGAGCATGAGTTCGGACAGCGACGACTGCGTGCCCTCGATCTGCGACGACAGCAGCGCTTCCTTGCGCACGTACGTGTAGAGCAGGATGTGCGGGTCGGGCAGCAGCGAGGCGACGGTGTCGAGCCGGCCGATCGCGAGGTAGGCGCGTTCCAGCAGGCGTTGTGCCGCGCCGGTCAGGTCGAGCGGCGGGACGGGCGGCAGCGGTGCGGGCACGAAGGCGCGAACGGACTCCGGGCCGGAGCGGCGGATGTCGTACGTCCCGGTCGGCCCTCGTTGCATGGCGTGCCCTTGTTCACGAGAACGGAATAACGGGCTTCGTTATTAAAGAAAACCGCCAAGTCCTTTAATTGCGAGTGCAAGCTCAAGCCCAAAACTCGATGACACCGGATGTTTGGCCAAGACCGTCAGGCGCTGATCCGGGGAGGATGCTGCCGAAGAAAGCGCCTCCGGCCCGCCGGCGTACCGTGGTCGTAGCCGACGTCATGGCCAAACCACCCGTCGAAGAGCGTTGGATCGCGCTGGCAGAACGGAAGCTCGGCGTCACGCTGCCGAGCGGCTACCGCGAGCGGATGATGGCGAGCAACGGCGGCCTCGTCGTGCTGGCTCCGGAGTCGGGGCGCACATGCGAGACCGAGATCTGGCTCCACCCGATCCGCGATGAGTCGACGACGGAGCGACTGCGGCGAACGTGCAACGACATCGCGTACGAAACGAACGTGATGCGCGGATATCCCGACTGGCCGGCAGGATTCGTCGCGATCGGGGACGCGGGGGGCGACTCCCGGCGACTCGCGATCGACTGTGGCGCGCCGGAGCCCGACATGCGGCTGCTGTTGTGGGATCCGGACGATCTCCAGTTCGAGGAGGTCCAAAGGCCCTGGCGATGGTTGCAGCGATAGGGTGCTACTCACAGACGGATGCAGAACGGCAAGGTCTACTGCTGGCGCGGCACCGGGCCCGCTGCTGGGTCGGGAGCCTGGCATCTGGCCTTCGATCCCGCCGGTCACGCTCGAGTGCTGACCGAACTGCGTAGCCTGCGCGAGTCGGGCGACGCGAGTGCGACCGTTGCCTTCGATACGCGCCCGCCATCAGCGAGCGTGCGCGCGGCGGTCGGCGGGCCAGCGCGACGGGCGACGTCGCCGGCGCGGCTGCGCGTTGCGAAGGGCTCGGCGCGTGACGACTGGAGAGCGAGGCGATTCGCGTGCACGGTTTCGTGAACTGAGAACCTGCTGGGCGCCGCCTCGTGCGTCCCCTTGGTTGGCGTCCGGCATTTCCCTGGCTGGTGAGGCCAGTTCGAGTGCCGTGGTTCGTCGCGGCGGCGATGCCGGGCGTCGGGGTGGTGGCAGCGCAAAACTACCGGGGTATGGGACGGCGTCGGCTCGAACGAAGCGTCGCGGCCGTTGGAGCGTTGGAGCGTTGGAGCGACGTCCGAGTCCGAACTCGACCGTGGCACCCGACGGGTGATTCGAACGAGCGACTTGCGGGAATGCAGGTCGAGGCATCGCGTTCTTAAGGTCGCGGCGACTCGCCATGGGTGTTCGTCGACAAACCGGCTCCTCACGTATCGCCTGGAACCGTTCCCGTCCGCGTTTCCGTTGTGCCCTTGGCTCGAGTGCTCGGTTCCGTTTCGGGTTCCAGGGTCCGCTGCCCTGGAGTTCAACCAGTCGATCCGGTTCGCAATTCTGTTCGTGGGCCCGTTTCAGGATGCGAACCAGTTTTCGCTGACGAACCTACGTCCCTGACTCGCGGAACGTTGGGGCAACGGTCCCAAGAGATCGAGCCGCGATTCGGGCGGTGGGCTTAAGGGGGTGACGTATCGAGGAGTGAACCCTTTCGGAAGAAGGCCCCTCCATGATCCCTGCCCCGGATGCGACGTTCTCTGAGTTCCCCGACCTGAGTCCTCGTGCTGTCGCGTTTTGGACACGGCTCCCGGCATGGTTGCAGTCTACGCAGCCAGCGGCCTGTCGCAGCGCCGCCGTGGACATCGAGAACGAAGTTGCCGAGGCCGTTCTCGCCGCGCTCGACCGATTCGGCCCTGAGCCGGAGCCGGAGCCGGATGACCTGATGCGTTGGTCGCGCAGGTATCTGAAGAACAAGGTCCGGTCGGCGCATCGCGCGCTCAAGCTACGCACTGTCGTGGATCATCGGCTTGAGGATCGTGCCGATGCGTATCCCACTCCATCGGAGCTGGCCGAACTGCGCGATTGGGTGGCTGCCACGCGAGACCGACTCGCTGATGGTGAGCGCCACACGTTGGACCTTTATCGGCAGGGTGTTACCAAGACCTCGGAAATCGCGCGGATCCGCGGCAGATCTGAGCGATGCGTCGAGGGGTCCCTCCAAAGGGTGCGTCGCGCTCTTGATCAGTTCGGGCAGTATTCCCGAGCGATGCGGGAAAAGGGGGTTTCAGACCTTTAGTTGATGATGACTACGAAACCGATCGTTGAGTCTCCGTCTCGCGTTCTAGCTGGGTGCCTGCATAACGTGCTGGCAAGTAGGGGATTGGTGTGCGTGCTCGTGGCGTTCATCGCCGCCGGCTTGGGTGGGCTCAGTGCTCAGACGTCGGCGACGATGCATCCGGATTTTCGGCCGCAGGGAGGGGAGACGTCGGCGGAGATGGCACCGGACGAAACCGGCGAGGACGACGACTGCGAGCCAAAAGACGGCTCGACGGTCGACGTCCATGGCGATTGCAACTCGTCGGACTACGCGATCGGGGGGAGTGTGTTCGGCGGGCCGGAGCCCGGCAACGTATTCGAGCCGAACCCACCCTCTCCTGGCGGCGTCGTGTTCCTGGATATCCCCCCTCCTCCTTGCCCTGTCGAGGACCGCTGCCCGGGCTGCAACGCGTGCATCACCGCGCCGGTCGGAGAAGCCGAGGGCGGTCATGCCGAGTTGAAGTTCAACAGCATGGATCTGGACACTTCAGGTGGTGGCCATGCTGCTGTGGCTTGGAAGAACTCCGAGGGCATCTTCTACCATTTCCCGCACGTACCAGACAATCAGCCTGATTCGTTCGAGCGCAGGCACGTTGACGGCACTGTCGAACGCTACGAACTCGCAGTCACAATCAACGGCACCAAGCGGTTCCGCCTGATCGAACGAATCGATCCGTACGACAATCGAACCGCGTGGGAATACAACGGCCCCGACGGTCGGGTCTCACGTGTCGTCGGCGCGGATGGCGTCGATCAGCTTTGGAACTATGACCCCGACTGGATCGATGATCCGGGGACGCCCCAGGTGGAAGGCTGGTCCTCGATCGACTACGCGGGTGTCGAGGTCAAGTACGTCGATCGTCTGAACGGCGATCTGGACCTGGGGCGAACCGAGTACCACCTCTTCAAGAAGCGCACCGACGCGCAGGGCAACCTCGTTGGCAACACGAGGCCGTACGCAGGCGATCTGCTGTTTCGGATCTACCGGCCGTCAGCGGATTCGCTCGATGCTCTGACCTCAGCGCAGCTGCTCGACGGAACGTTGTACGACGTTGCGACCGATTCCAGCCGACTGCCCGTCGTCGAGTACGAGTACCTGGCCGGTACAAGCAACATCACGAAGATCCGCCGGTACACCACCGACAGCGTGCTGCCTGGTCCGGTTCCGGACGGCGGGGAGATCGTTACCTACACGTACATCTACGTCGCCGGCCGGAACCGCGTACTGCAAGAGGTGCAGCCGATGACCGGCCGACAGTACGACTTCGTCTACACCCCCGTGACCGGGTTCGACCGGGTCTCGAGAGTGATTCGGACCGATCACGATGGCGTGGTCGAGGACTGGACGCTGGACGAGTACGGTCGAGTATTGACGATCGAAACCACGCCGCCGGCGAGCAAGCTGCCTCGGTCCACGGATCCTGACAGTGGCGGGTTCGATGCCCCCACGTCCATGAAGCGGACTTACGTGTACTCGGGCTGTGGCCAGTGCAGTCGTAAGGCGTCGGAGGTCCTTCACGAGCCCAGCATGCGGAAGTGGGAATACGATTACGACCCGATCACGGGTCTGATGACGGAGAGTCGAACCCCAAACCCGAGCGGCGCCGCGGGCTTTGCCGTCACGAAGTACAACTGGGCCCCGGCAGTCTCGACCGACTTGTATGGCCAGTATCGACTTAGTTCGATCGAGCATCCTGATGCGACGGTTACTTCATGGTCCTACGTCGACGTTGCCCGCGTGGACCCCGAATGGGGCGTAAAGGCGTCCGAGATCACCGTCGACCTGCCACCGGTCACGGTCGCTGGCTTGGGTAGTCAGGTGCAGCTCGAGCACAAGAAGTGCTTCTTGACGTCGGCGCCGCCGATGGTCGGCGGCCGGCAGACCAAGCTCGTGGGTCAGCTTTCGCTAGAGATCGATCCCGACGGGGTCAAGCACACGTACTACTTCGACGCTCGCGGCAACCTTGCCAGTGTGGTCCGCAACGAAGGTGGCGAGACTGTTACGACCAATACGACCATCAGCGCACTCGGCGAACTGTTGCAAGTCACCGAGCGTGCGGGGTCGGCCCTCTCCCACGTTCGAGACTTCGAGTACGACGACGCGGGTCGACTCAAGAAGACGACCCACACGGTCAACGGCCAACTGCACGAAGACCGCTTCTTCTACGATAGCTTCGGCAACCTGGTCGTGCAGCAGACCAAGAACCGAACTCACGGTGGATTGGCGCCAAACGACTTTGGTTCGACGCCGCGCAGCGATGCTGCGCGGGAGTGGCTGCGGAACGAGTGGCACTACGAGGGTCGGCGGCTGCGCGTGGCGTTCTTGGACCGGCGTGCTCTCGATCGGGACGCAGATGCCCAGGATCCGGTTGCGGACGATCCTGATGCCAGGTTTGCGCGTGTCGACTACACGTGGAGCGCGGATGGCTGGCTGCTGCAGGTGGCGCACGCCAACGGCTCCGCCACATCGTACACGTATGACGGCTACGGGTCACTGTACAAGACGGAGCGAGACGGCACCGGCGCCGCGGCGCTCTTGCTCGGCAAGTTCTTCGTCAACGACGATCTCGAAGTCGTCAAGGAGTTCCGTCACACGGGCTCTGACGCCCTTGCGACTCTGATCACGCGAAACGCCGCAGGGTTCGTGGAGGAAGTCCTCGAACCGAGCGTTTCCGCTCCGCTCGCAGGAATGGCTGTGCCGGCGTTCGCAAAGCGCGAGTACGACTGGGACGTGATGGGGCAGATGATCGAGGAGCGTTTTCGCGATGGTGCGACGCCCCATGCTCTGAATGCGACCAGATCCACGACATATGACGAGATCGGCCGCCCTTACATCCGAACAGTTGCGGATCCGGGCGGCGCGACGCAGACGTTTACGACGCAGTGGACCGGTGCCACCCGGCCGACTTTGACAACAGGTCCTGGTGGCCGATCCATCGAACGAACGTTCGATGGGCTCGGGCGCTTGCAGAGGGTCTACCAAGGCGGCTCCGGAAGCTCGCGCGACTTCGTCGAGTTCTTCTACACGTTGAACACGGCCCTCGTCGAGCGGACCGAGCATCACGACTGGGACGACCTCAAGTCGGGTGGGCCCGGCCACGTCGTGAGGCAGAAGGTCTACGTGCGGGACGCACTCGGTCGAGTGCTGACGTTGCGCGACGGGCCCAATGGCAGTTCGCTCGACCACGGGTTCGAGTACTACTCTTCGGGCTTTACGGAGAGCTACACCGATCCGGCCGGCAAGGTGCACAAGTACTTGCCGGACGCGATGGGCCGCATCCGCGAGCACTACTTGCCGTCGACGGTCGCAGCCTCGATCTGGAACGAGACCCGCTACCTCGATTGGACGGGTGCGTCCGACAGTTCAGAGATCGTGCGCACCGATGGGCGTGGGCGCGTGACTCGGACCATTCGTGACTTTGCCGGCCGCGTGACCGTGGTCATGAACCCCGGGGCGTCCACGGAGCCGACCGCGATCAGCCCGTCGCAGCCGTTCTCGCAGTTCTTCGAGTACGACGACGCGTCGCGCGTGATCGGCGTTCATCAGGGCGACGACGCGCACATCCAGTTGGATCGTGACGGCATGGGACGACTGGTCGTTCGCTCGGTGACAGCGGGCCACTCGGACTATGTATCGGCCTACTACGGCCGCGACATTCTCGAGCGTGACGCGCTAGGGCAGGTCACGCACAGCTACTCGCGTTTCGGTCTGAATGGCGTCGCGGGTAAGTACCTCGAGCAGGACTACGATCGCGATGCCCTCGGACGCACACACAAGGAGTCGTTCCGGTACGAGGCGCCGCCGTGGGGACCGACCAACTGGGTCGACGTCGAGAGTTCGTATAGCGGTGGCGACTGGTTTCGGACGGGAGTCGCCTACCGCAACAACCTCGGCAGCGGTGTTGATGACCTCGAACTCTACACGACCCCGGACTCTGTCGGACGGCTCGCGGGGCTCCAATGGAGTTCGGACGGCGGCACCACGGTGAGGTCGCTCGCTGACTACGTGCACCATGGTGCACGCATTCGGCAGCGGACGACTCACTGGGACAGCGGCACGAACGACAACTTCGACACGACCTACAGTTACGACGACTACGGCCGCATGAGTGCGATCGAGCAGTCGTTCAGCACGGTGGCCCACGACGCGGACGTCGCGTTCAACTACGACGCCGCCAGCAACCTGATCAGCGAGGTCTATCAGAAGCAGGATGGCACCGACGGTGATCGTTTCGAATACGACGAGCATCACCGACTGGTCGACGCCTGGCTTGGCGCGGACAGTGTGGAGCTGGCCAATCCGGGCACGGGTACGTTCGTGCGGCGCCTCACGTACGGTCTGGACGCGGCCAACAACCGTTCCCAGGTCCAGGACTACCTGAGTTCTTCGGGAACGACTGCCACGACCGCGTACTCGGTTGACGGCGACCCTCCGGGTGTTGCCAACCCAGACAACCGCTACAACTCGGTCGGCGGCGTTACGTTTGCGTATGACGAGCGCGGGAACACGACGTTCGACGGCAACCTATACTACGTCTATGACGGACTGAATCGTCTGTCGGAGGTTTACCTCCTCGTTAGCGACGACACGAACACGAGCTCGTCGGCGATGTCCGGTGGCTCGACGTCTTCCTCGGCAGCGTCGACGTCATTGCCGTCGTTGGCTGCACTTCGAGAACACGAGGTTGCGTCTGGTCCGTTCGTTGTTCAGAACAAACAAGTTCTGGCGGATGCGAGGGATCGGATGTTGGACGGCGTTCCGGGCGGTGCGGCAGGTGTCCTCTGGCGAAGCCGACAGCCGCTCTTTCGAGAGTACGTAAAGGAGTCGATCCCGTCGCAGAGTGCCTGGCGCACGAGCAGCGCCAGCAGTTCTCCGACGGCTTCGAGCTCGAGTCTCGGCGGTGCCGAATCGGCGACGCTGCACCTGGTCGCGGTCTACCAGTACGATCCGTCAAACCGGCGGGTGGCACGCTTCGTCATGCCGGCTCCGAACGGCACACCGGGCCAGAACTTCTTCTATGCGTGGGATGGTTGGCACGAGGCCGAGGAGCTGATCTCGGACATCCCGAACGTTCGCGTCGTTCCGCAGCGACAGTTCGCTTGGGGTGAGCAGCTCGACGAGTTGGTTGCCTATCGTTTCCGGGAGCCGGGGGCCGGACCTGGATTTGCGGAGTACTTCGTCGCGGAGGGTGGTGCGCACTGTCCGTCGCGATTGCTCGATAACGCTGGCGGCGTCGTGGAGATCCAGGAGTACGGGCCGTACGGCGCTGTCTCGCATTTCTCCGCGGCGGGCGTTGCTCGTCCAGGCTCGGATGGCGCGATTGGCAACGTCTTCGGATGGAAGATGATGCGGGTCGACGGGGAAACGGGATTGGGATACAGGAGAAACCGTTACTACGCTGCATATAACGGGAGGTTCATGAGCTCAGATCGCATTGGTGTCTGGGGTGATCCCATGCAGCGCGGAAACTCCTATGCCTACGCTGTGAACTCACCCTTGACCTTGGCCGATAGGCTTGGTTTGCAAGTCGAGGGTAGTGTCCAGGGCGGCAATTTCTCTATTACGGTTCGCTACCACTCCTCAACCGGCAACTGGGGAACCTACGAGCAAGTTGTCGTTTATGATGTTCAGCCAGAACCAGAGCCCACTGCATGGGGTCTCGACGACACCTACATAGGTTCGATGATGAGAGAGCCGGTCGACGCGGCCAATTTCATTGCCGACCTCGGGGATCACGAAGTGCTTGGCTGGGTTCCAGGGCCTCATCAAGCGCTTGCAACTGCAAGGGCCAACGCGGACGCGCGGATGGCGGGCGATGCCTGGGGGGAGATTGTTACCGCTGGCGGTCCGGCGTTCGACAAGCTCCTTGACACGGTGCGGATGGTGCGCGCGCGGTCCAGAGCCGGTGGGCGTGGTGGAGCGGATTCACGGGCAAAAGCAATCGGTGATGCCGGAGACTGTCCGCCGCGAAGTCTCTCCGGAACCGATAAGCAGTTCGGCAAGAAGTTCGGCCGTCACAAAGACGAGTTTGGATTTGATGACCCTCGGCAATACCGAGATCGAGCTAACGAGATATTCAATGATCCCAATTCGCAGCGTACAAGCTACACGGATGGGCCGTACGCTGGAGAGACGCATTTCGAACTCGATGGAGACTTGTTGCGGCTCGATTCGAGTGGCAACTTCAAGACTCTCTACAAGCTCTGGTAGCGCTTGCGCCGGACCGTCGAGTCCAGGTCAATTGCTTGGCGGAGTTGTTGGCCGGTCTCCTGTGCAGATGGTAGAACTGTGAGTGAGCTGGTTGGCGATTGGATCTAGAGCACTCTCGCTCGGCGTTCTGATGAATGATAATTGTTAGAGATGTTTGCCTCCGTCTTGCGAAACCTGAAGAGCCCTCAGAACGTAGGAATGATTGTTCGGACCCATGTTGCCATGGGTGGGAGAGAGGTGATTATGCTTGGGCATGAGTTGCCATGGCGTTTTCGTAAGGGTACGCAAGCGTTCTCTCGCAAACTTGAGACAATGTGTCCGATATTGCATTTTCGGGCGGACGACGAATTTTTTGATTGGGCTGCGAGGGAGGGGCGGCGGTCTATTGCGGTTGAGATTGATGAAGGTGCTGCCTTGTCGACAGTCTTTTCTTGGGATGGTTTTCCCGCGCTAGTATTCGGCAACGAAGCGAGCGGTTTACCGCGAGAGTTTCTGCAAAGATGCGATGGCGTGGTGCAATTGCAGCAGTACGGGCGGGTGGGTTCTCTAAATGTTGCCGTCTCGCATGCTATGATTACTTATGAGTTGCGTCGAGGGGAGTTTGGTTCGGAGGCAGTGCGTGGGAAATACTTAGAATAGTATAAGGAGCGATTGCGTGCGACACGTCATCGCGCGAATGAAGCGGCCCGAGGGCCGAGTTCAAGGTTCTCGCCAGCGAACGTGAGGTAGCGCGGCTCTCTGGGGCCGGTTGGCCGGTAAGAAACTCGAGTTGGAGTCTGAATGCTGCTGCGCGAAGGCGGTAGTGCAGCATGCGTTCTGTAAACCGCCCGAGGCAGCTTGACGCAGTCGGCGGTGGTCGTCGCGGTCGGTCTGGGCGCTGCACCCTGGGTGCAGTGGCCAGGCCGACCGCGACGACCACCGCCGGCGCGGACGGATGCTTCAAGTCGGCGAGTCACGACGCTCAGCTTTTGTTAACCACAACGAAAGCAGAACGAAGTGACCCACCAATCCGAAAGTAGCACGCTCGACACCGTCTTGGAATCCATCGCAACGCAGGGTCTGGGAGGGATCGCGGACGCGATCCGCGTCCTCGTGAACGAGGCCATGAAGATCGAGCGATCCGCGTTCCTGGGCGCCGGTCCAAACGAGCGTACCGAGTCACGACGGGGCTACGCCAACGGCTTCAAGCCGAAGACCGTGGCGACTCGCGTCGGCGCGATCGAGTTCGCCGTCCCGCAGGTCCGCGAGGCCGTCGACGGCGAACGCTTCTATCCGACGGCACTCGAACGCGGGATTCGCTCGGAGCGCGCCCTGAAGCTCGCGGTCGCCGAGATGTACGTCCAGGGCGTCTCGACCCGCAAGGTCGCCGCGATCACCGAGGAGCTCTGCGGAGTACAGGTGTCGTCCCAGCAGGTCTCCCGGGCCGCCGCGGCACTCGACGACGAGCTGCAGCAGTGGCGGATGCGCGAGCTCGGCCGGTGCCGCTACCTGGTCCTCGATGCCCGCTACGAAAAGGTCCGGCACGCCGGCTCCGTCATGAGCGCCGCCGTCCTGATCGCGACGGGCGTCGATGATGCAGGCCATCGCTCGGTCCTCGGCGTCAGCGTGTCGCGCTCGGAAGCCGAGGTCCACTGGCGCGACTTCCTCGACAGCCTGCGTGAACGTGGCCTGCACGGGCTCGGACTCATCGTCAGTGACGACCACTCTGGCCTCCGCCAAGCTTTGGCGGCGAGCTTTCCCGGAGTCGCTTGGCAACGCTGCCAGTTCCACCTGCAACGCAACGCCGCTCCACGAGTGCCGACCGTCTCGTTGCGCCCGTCGATCGCTCGTGGACTTCGTGCGGTCTTCAACGCTCCAGACCGACCTGAGGCCGAACGGCTTCTTGATAGGCTTCTGGAGGATCACGCGGAAACCGCTCCCGACTTTGTCCGGTGGGCTCGCGACAACGTCCCCGACGGCTTCGCTGTCTTCGCGATCCCGGCGACGCACCGTCGCTGCCTTCGCACGACCAACATGCTCGAGCGCCTCAACAAGGAGCTCCTGCGCCGCACCCGCGTTGCGACGCTCTTCCCCAACGACGCCTCTCTTCTCCGGCTCGCCACCGCGGTCCTCATGGAGATCAGCGAGGACTGGGTGACTGGCCGTCGCTATCTCTCCATGGACGCTGAGTGAAATGATTCGCCGACTATGGGCTCGCTCTTACAGAACGAATGTTGCTTTGCCGCGAAGGCGGCGCGGGGGCATTGCGTGACAGTTATGGACGGCGCGTCGAGGAGATAATAAGTGAGTTGCGCTCGAAAGATCGGAGTGTCCATGCTGCTAGCAATCGTAGTCGGCGCGTCCGGGTGGTTTGCGTACGAGAAGGCCGTTGACAGTGTTGCACGCGAATGGAAAAGGCAATTCGGTCGTATGGTTGGACAGCTTGGGAGGCTGCGTGTCGAGGTTGCTTCCGTTGATGCAGCGAACTTGGGTGATCTCTTTTCGGTGGGGCAAGTTGCACGCAGACTAAGGGTCCTCAACGATATGGAGGGTGCGGCGACGCGACTACTCCGCGTGGTTGAACAACCACGCAGTTTGGCCGACTCTTCTTGCTGGTTCGACTTCGTGATCGAAGCGGGGGTGGAGCGAGCTATTCCAGTCGACGGCGTCGAGGTCTACGCGAAGTTCCTGCGAGCAGAGGCAGAACTGTGTTGGCACACGCAGCGAGCCATCGAGTTGGTGCGGGATCACTGGGGCAGGGTTTGGTGGGAGGACGCCGGATTTTGTTTCGCTGAGGATGCTGACGATAGCCTTAAGCGAGCAGCACGGAGGTTGGAGGTTCAAGTGATAGAAGCCACTGAGGGCTACGCAAGAGCTCGCGAGGAGGCGCGGCGAGTTCGAGCGCTCGCCAAGGCGAGGTAGTCTGTGTTCGCAGAGCCATGGCGAAGAAGGGCGTGAGTGCGTGCGCCGAGGAGTCGCTTTGGCATGTTCAACTTGTTCGGTTCATGCTTCTTGCATCTCCGCGGCGCGATTCGCGGGCGGTCGGCTGGGGAGTGTGCAGCTAACGGTGTAAACGGCGACCAGCTGGCGGAGTGAGGTCACGGTTACAGGGCAGGTATCCTGCCTTGAAAGAAGATAGCGAGCTGCCCGAGGACGGCGCTCCAATTCCAGAGCGCACGCGTCCACTTCTTCTCGAAGCGACGCAGCGCGAGGTAGAGCAGCTTGGTGACGGACTTGTCGTCCGGGAAGTGGCCGCGGTACTGCAGCAGCTTGCGCAGGCTCGAGTTGAGCGCCTCGATCTGGTTGGTCGTATAGATCACGCGCCGGACCTCGGGCGGGAAGTCGAGGAACGGCACGACACGCTCCCAGTTCGCTCGCCAGGACGAGGTGATCATCTCGTAGCGGCGGCCCCACTTCTTGTCGAAGGCATCCAGCGCTGCCTCGGCGGCTTCACGGTTGGCCGCCGTGTAGATCGGCTTGAGGTCCTTGGCGACGGCCTTGCGATCCTTGTAGCTGACGAAGCGCAGCGAGTTCCGGATCATGTGCACGATGCAGGTCTGCACGGTGGCCTGCGGGAACACGTGCTCGATCGCGTCCGGGAAGCCCTTCAGGCCATCGCAGCACGCAATCAGGATGTCCTGGACGCCCCGCGTCTTCAGCTCGTTCATGACCTTCAGCCAGAACTTGGCGCCCTCCGTCTGCTCGATCCAGATCCCGAGGACTTCACGGCGGCCGTCGAGCGTGACGCCGATCGCCAGGTAGACCGACTTGTTGCGGACGACGCTTTCATCGCGCACCTTCACGACGAGCGCATCGAGGAAGACGATCGGGTAGACCGGCTCGAGCGGTCGGCTCTGCCAGGCCAGGACGTCTTCGTGGACCGCCGACGTGGCGCTCGAGATCAGCGACGGCGAAACCTCGACGCCGTACAGCTCCTCCAGGTGGCCCTGGATGTCGCGGACGGTCATGCCGCGGGCGTAGAGCGCCAGGATCTTCTCGTCGAAGCCCGCGAAGCGTCTCTGGCGCTTCTTGACGATCTCGGGCTCGAACGTGCTGTCGCGGTCGCGGGGGACCTCGATCTCGAGCTCGCCGTCCTCGACCTTGATCGTCTTGCTGCGCGATCCGTTGCGGGCGTTGGTCGTGCCCTCGGCACGCGGTGCGTGCTTCTCGTAGCCGAGGTGCTCGGTCATCTCGCCTTCGAGGGCTCGGCCGAGCAGCCGGGCCGTCAGCTCCTTGAGGATGCCGTCCTTTCCTGTCAGGTCTTCTGGCTTCTCGTAGTTGGCGAGGAGCTGGTCGATCAGCTCGTCTGGGATTCGGTGGCGGTCATTCTTCTTCGGGGTCATCGGTGGGCTCCCTACGGGTCAGAGGATCCCACCAGCCGTCACGCGAATACACCGTTCATCGCACACTCCCGTCGGCTGTGCAACAGAGTGTGCAATGCCCTCGGTCACACGGTCTCGCACTGACTGTCACAACCTAGCTAGCGCGACCCCGCGGTCTTCGAGTCCTGCATGCCTACTGCCATTTCTGCACGCGGGTCACGAACTACGGCTCCGGCCTTGACCCGGCTTCCCGGCCGCCGTTACCCACTGAACCCCGCCATCCACCACTCCCCGAACCAACAGAAACCGCAACGTCAACCCCCCGATCTCCAGCAACCCCGCAATGTCGTCGATCCGCAGCTCCACCAACTGCCGCTGCGGCCTGACGGCATCCGGATCACGGAACTCGTAGGGCGCGCGTAGCCAGTGCCCCTTCTCGCTGCTCGGCGGCGAGTAGGACTTGGCCTGAAGGACGCGCAGCGGTGGTTGAAGGCCGCCAGGAACCATCTCGAGCCGCTCGAGCCAAGTTGCCGGTAGCCGGCGCGCCGCCTTCTGCATCAGCGTCAGGGCGGCGCCGTCGTCGGTCACGAACTCGGGTTCGCCCAGCGCCCGGCGCACCTGGTTCTCCTCGGAGATCGGCGCCGCTTCGTTCACGTGATCCCCGAGTTCACGGAGGATCACATCGTGCCAGCCGGTGCGGACCGTGCGCCGCACCTGGAAGACCTGCTTCCTCCACTGGCCGTCGTCATGCAGCTCGTAGCGCGGCACCCATTCGGCCTTGAGCTCCGGAAGCACGATTCGCGGTTCTCGGCGGATGAGTTCGAGCAGTTCTTCCGGATCACGGGGTAGTCGCAACCCGGACCGGAATACCGGCTGCGCCTCCACCTCACGCATCACCCGAGCAACGACCAGGCCTTCGGGGTCCAGGCCCAGCCGGGGCATCTTGTCGAGGAATCGCTGCGCCGAGCGGGTGTTCGGGAACGCCGCGGGCACGGGCGGCAGCTGCAGCACTGCGGCGAAGTCCGGGAGGTCTTCGTCAGGCTGCGGTCGGCGGTAGAGGATGAAGTTGCCGCGTGGTTTGTGGCGGGTCTTCCTGGCTGGCCGCTTCGCTCGTGACGCCGGCTTCTCGGCCGCCTCCGCGGCCGGGGTTGTTGGTTCTGCTGCTGAATGGAGTCTGGCCTCCTCGGCCTCGGCTCTCGCCAGGGCAGCCGTCAGCGCGCCCCTGAGGTCGTGGTGCGCCATGTAGCGCCAAGCCCGGCCATCTAGGCTGTCGCCCTGGTAGAGCGCGATCACGTCGGTGACGAGGCGGTCGGCGGCGAAGACGTCTGGATACTCCTCGAGCTCAAGCCGCCGGACCTCCGGGCTGCCGCGACCCGAGCCGGGTTCGAGCTCCTCGACGACGACGAGCTCGCCGCAGATGGTCCAGGCGAGCCAGTGGGAGTCGTCGAACCAGAGGCGGCGGTTCGTGCGCCGCCGCTTGCCGTGCAAGCGCGCTTCCCTGGAGTTGAGCTTGGCGATCTGCCGCTCGGTGAACTGGAGCAGCGTGGAGGCGGCACGGGACGCCTGCAGCGGGTCGCCGGGGCGGCGGAGGTCGCGGACTGGGGGGCGGCGTTCGTGCTTCGTGGTGGGCGGCCCCGTTGGTGCAGGGGCGGGGCGGAGTCGGAAGCGGTCGTTCGGGTCCCTTCGAGCCCGGGTGGACGGGTTCCAGAGGTCGGGGTTGGTGACGAAGGGGTGGATCACGATAAGCATGCTACGACGCTGGGAGTCGAGAGGGTGCCTGATGGGATTCCTGCTGCTCCTCTCTCTCCTTCGCCTTGCGTGCCGCTCGCGTGAGGATCTTGCCGGCTTTCACGTCGTTTTCGATGCTGTCCGCGATCTCTCGCATCCGTTCACCGGTTGGTTCAGTGTGCCAGCGCAAGCGATGACCGCTGCCGGCTGCCGTAGCGCTGATCTTCCCCATCGAAGTTCGTTCCTTGATTCTGAGCTCTTGAAACTCGTGCGGAAGAAGGCGTTCGGTATCCGGGTAGTCGAGGATGTGAGCTCCGGGCGAGGCTTGCAGGTGTTGAAGGACCTCGTGATGTCGAGAGCACGCTCGTTGCATTAGGTCAGCGGGCAAGTCGCCGTCCATCTCCACGGAGAGGTGGTCGTCGCTCAGGCGTAGCAGGACCTTGTGTTCGGAATGCAGTCGCAGGAGGAGTTTCGAGATGCTCTCCGAGGGATGGGCCTGGCTGCGACCGTGAGGAAGCGGGCGCCATTGTTGGTTGTCTTGCTCGCTCTCCTCTTCCGTGTCTGCCTGAAGCGCCGAGCCACCGGACCTGGTATCGCGTCCATGCGGTTGCTCAAGCTGCTTGAAGAGCACGTTCGAGCCAGTTCGATCGCGAGAGAACTCGATGATGATTCGAATGGCTGACAGGCTCGGAGCGAGGCGGTCTAGGTCCGCTCTCAGCTTCCGCCCGTTGGATGGGAGCCACCTTCGCTGATCACGGTCCCCTTGATCGGAGTCGCGGAGTCTTCGCAGCAGCTCTACCATGCTCACCTTCCACTCGAGATTGGGCGCTCGCAACGCCAGCTGCCTCTGAACGAGCGGGACCAGCGCATTGCCGAGTCCTGAATCGAGCGCGAGCCGGCTCATGTTGTTCAGGTTCTCGGAGTAGGCACACAAGAAGCTGCCGTCAGGCCACGCACATGCTCGCTCCACGGCGACTCCTAATCGTGCGAAGTCCGCCATCCGAGGCATCTCATTCAGCTTGGTCTTGGGCAGAGCGGCGTTCGCCTTCGCTGTGACGTCGAGCAGCGCCCCTAGAATTCGCGGACGTGAAGCCAGGAAACCGGCTTCCAGGTCGGCCGCAGTCATTCGCTGCTCGGCGGTGATCGGAGGTAGCTCCAGACTGACGCAACGTTCAAGGAAGTCGCCGAGCGTCCCAAGTGACGGAATGCCGTTGAGAACGATCGGGCGCTGTGCCTGCGTGACGCTCTCTTCGTGGTTAGTGTATAACTGACGTGTGGCGTGACCGCTGCCC
Organism: Planctomycetota bacterium; assembly: GCA_965228735.1. Lineage (GTDB taxonomy): Bacteria > Planctomycetota > UBA1135 > UBA1135 > UBA2386 > JAGQRA01. The sequence continues at coordinate 3,779,910 of OZ245838.1, read as the reverse complement.
GTGCTGAGCGCGGAAAGCCCATCACTCAGCCAGTTGGGAAGAGTGCTGACGTTCTCGAACACGAGAAAATGATTCGATCTCGCGGAGACCATGAGGTCTTCCTCCGACGTTGGCGGGCGTCGTAGATTCGCCTGATTCGGATCTATGAGTTGTCGAACGACCGAGGTTGTCGTGGATTTGGCCGAGCCTTGCTGTCCATTGATCGCGAGGATCGGGTAGGGCGTGGTTGGCTGAAGGGCGCATACGAGCCAAGCCAGAAGTAGCTTCCAGGATGCTTCATCTCGGACGTTGATGAACTTCCGGAGTTCATCGATATCGCCACCCGGAACCGGGACGGGGAGCGGCCGCATTGCTCGCGGTCTGAGAAACCGAACGGGTGGCGAGCGAACGACTTCCCACGTGCCCTTGCCGATCCTCACGGCCTCGCCGGTGTCGCTCCCCAGATCGAGATACGTTGTTCCAGAGTCAACTCCGACGCGAATCGCTACCACATGTTCATCGCCGCGATGTATCGCTATTGCCTTGAGCGTTGCAATCGCTGTCGCCAAAGCGTCCTTGGCCGGAGCTCTTCCTGATGCCTCTAGGTAGGAGTGGGTAAGCCAGTCGCGGAAACCGTGCCCCTCGATGTCGTAGCTAACCGTCTGGTCGTTGGTGGTGATCGTTGCGAAGCCGTGTTCTCGGTCTTCCGGCGCGTGGAACTGAACCGCCCCGGGTTTCTCGGAGGCTCCCAGACGTGAGAGGATGTAGCGATGGGAGCAATGAAGTTTCCGGCCGAGGTCCGCGAGAGGGCTGTCCGGATGGTGCTGGAGCACAGCGACGAGCACGGCTCGGAATGGGCGGCGATCTGCTCGACGGCAGAGAAGTTCGGCTGCGCGCCAGAGACGCTGCGCAAGTGGGTTCGGCAGAGCCAGCGTGATATCGGCGATCGGCCCGGGCTGACGACGGCCGAGCGAGACCGTCTCAAGGAGTTGGAGCGCGAGAATCGCGACCTGAAGCGGGCGAATGAGATCCTGCGGAAGGCGTCGGCTTTTTTCGCGCAGGCGGAGCTCGACCGCAAACCAAGGTGATGGTGGCCTTCATCGACGAGCACCGAGCCGAGCACGGGGTCGAGCCGATCTGCAGCCAGTTGCCGATCGCCCCGTCGACGTACTTCGCGTGCAAAGCCGTGGAGCGAGATCCTGACAGGCGAAGCTCTCGGGCGAAACGCGATGCCGAGTTGGTCCCGGAGATTCAGCGTGTCTACGACGAGAATCACTGCGTCTACGGCGCGCGCAAGATCTGGCGGCAACTCCATCGTGATTGCGTTTCTGTCGCTCGCTGCACGGTGGAGCGCCTCATGCGCGAGATCGGCGTACAGGGCGCGGTTCGCGGTCGGAAGTTCAGGACGACCGTCCCGGACGAGACGGCAAGTCGACCGTTGGACTTGGTCCAACGCGAGTTCACAGCGTCGCGCCCCAACCAGCTCTGGGTCGCCGACATCACGTACGTCTCGACCTGGTCGGGCTTCGCATTCACGGCGTTCGTCATCGACGTGTTCTCCCGCTTCATTGCTGGGTGGCGCGTGTCGAGTTCCCTAGCCACAGACCTGCCGCTCGATGCGCTCGAGCAGGCATTGCACGCCCGGCCTGACCGGCAAGGGCTCGTTCACCACAGCGACCGAGGCTGTCAGTACGTGTCGATCAGGTACGCGGACCGCCTCGTCGAAGCCGGCATCGAGCCGTCCGTCGGAAGTGTCGGTGACTCGTACGACAACGCGCTCGCCGAGACGATCATCGGTCTCTACAAGACCGAGGTCATCCAGCAGCGTCGCCCCTGGAAGGGCGTCGAGGACGTCGAGTTCGCTACCCTGAACTGGGTCGACTGGTTCAACAATCGGAGGCTGCTCGAGCCCCTTGGGCACATCCCGCCTTCGGAGTTCGAGAGCAACTACTACAATCAACAACGAGCTGCTGCCGCGGTGGTGGCACTCAACTAACCGAGCCTCCGGAGAACCCGGGGCGGTTCAGGGTAGCCGTAACCCCGCAACGCGTGCAGGTCAAGTTCACAGAGTATTGGACCCGATTGCACAAGACAGGCGAACAACGGCGGTCCTCCGGACCAAGTCTGGTCGAATCATCGTCGGAGGGGGAGGCCGCAACTTGAACCCTGCTCAGCGAGGGGCTCTCAACGCTGGCGAGTCGCCCGTTAAGGGGCCGGGGCATGCCGAAAAGACAGTTCTCGACTATGCTTTCAGCAACGGACTCGCTCCGTCTGAGCTTGGTACGAGTCGGCCGTTCTGCGAAAACTGCGTTGGTATGATTCTAAGCACTGGGGGCACGATCGTTGCTCCGAACCTCGCGGTATGGTAAGGCCGTTGAATACGGGACATGACTAGGGACTTCGACGAACAGGCTGTTATCGCGATGACCCAGAGCATGGGTTTGATTCCGGGTTTGGCCTTTGCGCTGGCGTGTGCTACCCGCGTGGCTCCAGCAGTCAGGCGTGCAAGCACCGAATTCGGTGATTACGACGTGATCACGAGCGAGGCGTGGGCGCTCTTGGGTCGTGTATCCGAAGACAACGACTCTTGGAAGCGACTCGAATCTCGCGCCCTGCGTATGATGGACGCGCTGTCCGAGCAAGAGGGGGAACTCTGGGCTGACTGTGCTGAAGATGCACTCGCTTGCTTGGCATATGCAGCAAGGCTCGCGCTCGGCATGGGCCCGGAGAACGCTGGTTGGTCGGCAAGGCGAGCGTACGAAGCTGCCGAGCGATTCGATCAAGACAACGGCGACGTCCTCACGGTTGAGAGAGAGCTCGCGCGCCAGGCCAGAGATCTCGAAGAATGTCGTGGGGGGCGGTTCGATCCTACTACTCTTTTTGAGCGCGCCCGCTCCGAGGCCCAAACGACCTATCGATAGACCTACGTCGCGCCGTCAGCCAGTTCAGGCGAGAGCAGGGCTATAATCCGGTTTGGCTGGTGTTGGGCTGAAGAGTACGGGGATGTTGGTATGGCCGCGAGTCGTTTCCGTGAGACGTTCTGATGCCACAGAGCCTCGGGTAACGGAGAGTTGATAGGACGACTTCGGTTCTGGAGTGATCCGGGTGAGTCTTTGGCGTTGAACAGTTAAGCGTGCTGGGCTCCGGGCTGCGGATCTGTCTCCTTGCCGAAGGCCCCGCCTGAACGGGCTTGCCTGCGCTTCGCCCCACCCGAGTAACGATTCTGCCGTTCCCCGCCACCCCACCCCGGAATCCGGGAAGTGCAGACCTGACACGGCGTCCCTGGGGAGGCTCTGTGCTACCTTCCATCTTCCGCGCGACCCCTTCGAACGAGCCGACACGCGATGAACCTGCGACTCGCCCTGCCCCTCGCTTGCGCCTGGCTGCCGACCGTGGCCGTCCTGGCGCAGAATCCTGCTCCGATCCAGCTGCTTCGCACTTCGAGCGCCAGCGCGACCCTGCCGCCCGGGGTCGTGATTCAGGGCGGCGATGCGCTCGCGACGCCGGCCACGCCGGCGACCGACGACCCCGAAGCGGCGGCAGCTGCAGAGAAGTTGACCAAATGGAAGGGGCTCGTGTTCGACCGGCGGCCGTCCTCCGTGCTCGCCGCGTGGGCCGCGCCGGAGCTCAAGCCGTACGACCCGGCCGAAGAAGAGGGCAAGATCGACGATGACCTGCGCGAGGCCGTGATCGCGGAACTCGGCGTCGATCCGACCAAGGTCGAGGCGCCGACTGTTGAAGACGAGGAGAAGGAACCGACCGAGGCCGAGAAGGCCGCGGCCGAAGCGGAGCTCAAGACCAAGACGCTGCAGCGCGAGCTCGAGATGTTCCAACGCGACGTGACGCTGTCGCGCTGGGACAAGGTCGCCGAGTTCTTCGCGGCGATGCCCGAGAAGGAACAGAAGGGCGCCTACGAGCACTTCCTCAAGACGCTGCCGCGGCATCCGCAGACGCCGGCCGATCGGCGCGTGCCGGCCAACCTGCAGGAGAAGAACCGGTTCTCGTTCCAGGAGACGCTGATCCTCGCGGGCATGGCGCCCGGCGGCTTCGACAAGAAGCAGGTCGAGCTGCTCGCGCCGCTCGTCAAGCGGGCGATGGAGTTCGGCAGCGTGGTCGAGGAGCTCGTGCGGCTGCTGCGCGAAGAGGTCGAGCAGGCCGAAGAAGACCGGCGCCTCGGTCGTCGCGAGGCGGCGCTGCTGCTGTCGGCCGTCAAGCTCGATGGTGAGCTCGGGCCGTTCCTGCCGACGCCGGAGAACGCCGACGAGGACAACGACCGCGAGGCGCTCAATCTGTTGGCGCGGTTCTACCTCGCGAAGTTCGCCGAGGAGCAGCGCAACGAGTACCTCGAAGGCGCGTGGCGCGTGACGCAGGCCGTGCTGAAGCGCGGTGAGGTCAGCGCGGAAGAGAAAGAAGAGGCGCTGCTGCGCGCGGTCGACCTGGCGCCCAAGGTCAGCGAGGAGCTCGGGCCGAAGTGGCTCGCGCAGAGCTTCACCGAGATGCCGCAGCGCGGCATGGAGATCATCGCGACGATCGGCGGCGAGGCGGCCAAGGGCTTCCAGAAGCACGCCAAGGACACCGACTATCGCAGCAAGGTGATCAAGCTGCAGAAGGTCGCTGTCGACGCGCTGCTCGAATCGGCGCCGGAGCTCGCCGAAGACTGGCGCCCGACGCTGGCGCTGCTCGCGTCCGGCTGGATCGTCGAGGCGTCCTACACCAACCAGCACAGTCAGACGACGCGCTACGGTCCGATGATGCAGCGCGACTCGTTCGGCAACATCTTCTGGAGCAACCAGCGCCTCGGCGGCGGCGGGCAGGTGCAGTCGATCGAGCCGGCGGATCTCATCGATAGCCAGCCCGGCCCGCGCTGGGTCGACATGCTCGACCGCGCGCTCGCGCCGCACTTCCAGACGGTGTCGGCGCAGCTGTTCCTCAAGGTCAACGAGTACGAGAAGGCGTTCCCGTTCATCGAGAAGCTCGCGACCGTCAATCCGCGCAAGGCCAAGGATCTCGCCGACGAGTTCCTGCGCGTGTGGATGCGCAACAACAACCCCAACGTCAACAACAACCGGACGAACCCCTACATGTTCGTCTACGGCTTCAACCAGCGCGCGCGCGGCATCCCGCTGACGCGCAGCAAGCAGGAGCGCAACCTCGAAGAGCTGTCGAAGTGGGTCTCGCGCATGCGCGCGCTGCCGATGGAGCCGGTCGATCAGAAGCTGCTGAGCCAGGCGTTCATCGCCGCGCACAGCACGGCCGAGGTCTACCGCCTCGAGACGATCGAGCAGGTGTTCGGCGGCGTCGAGAACCTCGAGCCCGAGCTGCTCGGCGAGCTGCTCGCCAAGATGCGCGCCAACCTCGCGACGGTCTGGCGCGTGCCGGCCGTGCAGGAGGACAAGAAGACGGGGCGGCGCGAGAAGGAGATCATGGCCGAGGTCATGCGCGGATACGCGACGGCGCTGACCGTCGCGCGCGACGTGATGACGAAGAAGGGCGAGCACTGGGCGCTGCTCGCGCTCACGGCTGCGATCCTGCACGACCAGAACAACTTCAGCAGCGAGCAGAAGCGCGACAGCGGCTTCGCCGAGGCGCGCAAGTACGCGTTCGAGCTCTTCGAGCAGGCCGCCGCGGACTACATCGAGCGGGCGCCCGACCTGCGCGTCGACGAGGAGAAGCTCGACGCGTTCGACACGTGGTTCTACGCGGCGCTCGGCGCGTGCGATCTCGGCGTGATCGACGAGAGCACGGTCGTCGCCAAGACGCAGCTGCCCAAGATCAAGGCGGCCCTCGCGAGCCTGCCGAAGGGCAGCCGCGAGCGGCACGAGGCGATGTTCGCCAACGCGCTGTTCACGCGGATGTCGTCCGTCAAGCCGCAGATCAAGTTCCGCTACCTCGAGGCGGGCTTCGAGATCGCCGGCGATCACCCGCAGGCGGCCGAGGCGCGCAAGGTCTGGAACTACTACGGCGACCTCACGCGCGAGCTCAAGCTCGAGGCGGTGGTCGACGGGCCGACCGAGGTCGGCACGGGCGAGTTCGGCGTGCGCGTCGACATCGTGCACACGCCGGAGATCGAACGCGAGAGCGGCGGGTTCGCGAAGTACGCGCAGAACCAGAACAACATGAACTACGCGTTCAACTACGGCCGCCCGCTGGAGAACTACCGCGACCGCTTCGACGAGGCCGTGAACACGGCGCTCAGCGAGCACTTCGAGGTGCTGTCGGTCACGTGGAACGGCGACTCCATGGCGAGCTGGCCGACGGACGAGGCCGGCTGGCGGCGCACGCCGTACGCGTATCTGCTGCTCAAGGCGCGCGGCGCGCAGGTCGACCGGATCCCGGCGATCCAGATGGACTTCGACTTCATGGACACGTCGGGCTACGCGGTGCTGCCGATCGGCTCGGCGCCGGTCGCGATCGACGCGTCCGCGCCGCCGTCCCGCCTGCGGCCGTTCGAGGACCTCACGGTCACGCAGCTGCTCGACGAACGCAAGGTCGACGAGGGCAAGCTGACGCTCGAGATCAAGGCCAAGGCCAACGGTCTCGTGCCCGACCTAGATGACTTCCTCGACACCGACTTCCCCGACTACCGCATCGACAAGAGCGAGGATCAGGGCGCGACGATCAGCAAGTTCGCCGAGGACCAGCTGCTCGTCGAGACGGAGCGCGTCTGGATCCTGTCGCTCAAGCCCGAAGAGGGCGAGGAGTTCGGCGAGGAGTTCGTGTTCGCGCGGCCGACGCGCGACGACGTGACCGCGGTCTACCAGCGCTACGCCGACGCCGACCTCATGACGGTCGATCCGCGGATCGCGCTGCGCATGGCCGGTCCCGAGGCCGTGCCCGCGTGGTTCTGGGTCGTGATCGGGATCGCGTCGGTCCTGTTCTTCATCTGGTTCTTCGGCGTCAAGCCCGGCGGCGGTTCGGTCGAGCAGCGCACTGCCTTGATCACGATGCCGGGCACGATCACCGCGTTCCGCGTGCTCGTGCTGTTGCGCGAGGTCGAGGCCCGCGCCGCGCTGTCGCCGGCCGACAAGCAGGAGCTCGATGTGACGATCGCGCGCATCGAGGCCGCGCACTTCGGCAAGGCCGAGGACGAATCGCTCGACCTCGAGGCCGTGGCCCGTGATTGGCTCGGCCGCGCCAACAGCAACCCCGCTTCCGCTCTCGCTCGCTGACCCCTCGCCGGCTCGTTCGCTGGCCGGTTCGCTGGCCCACCCACCCGCCCCTCGAGATGACCTCTACCCCCGATGCCCCGGCCACGACCCGCTTCGCGGAGACTCGTGAGTTCTTGTCCCAGATTCGTTCGCGCGTCGGCCAGACCGTCGTCGGTCAGGACGTCGTCGTCGAACGCGCCTTGATCGCGATGCTGACGTCGGGCCACCTGCTGCTGCAGGGCGTGCCCGGGCTCGCCAAGACGCTGCTCGTCGCCGCGATCAGCAAGGCGATCGACCTCGAGTTCGCGCGCATTCAGTTCACGATCGACCTCTTGCCGTCCGACATCGTCGGCTCCGAGATCCTCGATCAGAAGACGAACGAGTTCCGGATCCACAAGGGCCCGATCTTCACCAACCTGCTGCTCGCCGACGAGATCAACCGCGCCGCGCCGAAGGTGCAGAGCGCCTTGCTCGAGGCGATGCAGGAACGCCGTGTGACGATCGGCAACGAGAACTTCGCCCTGCCGGCACCGTTCCTCGTGATCGCGACGCAGAACCCGGTCGAACAGGCCGGCACGTTCGAGTTGCCCGAAGCGCAGCTCGACCGGTTCATGCTGCTGCACCGCCTCGAGTACCTCGAGCCCGAGGAGGAGAAGGAGGTGCTGCGCCGCAACATGAAGCTCGGCGTCAAGCGCGAGGGCAAGGGCGCGGTCGCGCGCACCGAGTTCGACGCGATCCAGGACACGATGAAGGGCAGCGCCGAGATGCTCGTGCGGGCGATGGAGGACGTGCAGGAGGTGCACGTGAGCGAGGCGTTCCTCGAGCACACGATCGAGATCGTCAATCGCACGAGGAAGCATCCCAAGCTCGAGCTCGGCTGCAGTCCGCGCGCCGGGATCTCGCTCGTCAAGGCGTCGCGCGCCCGCGCGCTGATCCACGGCCGCGACTACGTGCTGCCCGAGGACCTGTTCGCGCTCGCGGAGGACGTCGTGCTGCACCGCATCCGCCTGACCTACGAGGCGATCGCCGAGGGTCACACCGGGCCGCAGGTCCTGCAGGAGATCCTGTCCGAGACCGTGCAATGAGCTCGACCCGCACGGGCATGCTCGGGCAGGTCGATCCGCTGCCCATCAAGAAGTTCGTCATCGCGGTGCAGAAGCTCGCGGACGATCTCACGTACGGCCTCGACGGCTCGCGCTATCGCGGTTCGGGCATCGACTACGTGCAGTCGCGGCCGTATCAGCCCGGCGACTCGGTCAAGTCGATGGACTGGCGCGTGACGGCGCGGTCGGGCAAGCACCACGTCAAGGAGTACGAGGCGCAGCGGCGCTACCCCGCGTGGTTCCTCGTCGACACCTCGGCGTCGATGGTGGTCTCGTCGGTCGGCATGAGCAAGTACGAGCTCGCGCTGCGGCTGGCGGGCGGGCTCGCGCTCGCGTGCCTCGATCGCATGAGCCCCGTCGGCGTGCTCGGCGGCGGCGCCCGCGACGTCCGCGTCGAGCCGACGCTCGCGAAGGACACGGTGCTGCAGTGGCTGCTGCGTCTGCGGCAGTACCGGCTCGACGAGCCGACGATGATCGTGCGCCGACTGGCCGAGCTGCGGCCGACGCTCAAGGCGCGGTCGCTGATCTTCGTGCTCAGCGATCTGCACGAGCCGGGCGCGATCCACTCGATCGCGATGCTCGCGCAGCAGCACGAGGTCGCGGTCATCCAGCTGCAGGATCCGGCCGAGGTCACGCTGCGCGGTGCGGGCTTCCTGCGTGCGCAGGAAGCGGAATCCGGCCGCGGCTTCGTGACGCACGGCCGGCGCCGGCCGCTCGACACCGAGCGCATCGCGGGCGATCTGCGGCGCGGCGGCGTCGGTCACCTGCTGGTGCGAACGGATCAGCCGTTCTTGCCCAAGCTGCGCCTGTTCCTGCAGTCGCGCGGCGTCGCCGGTCGGGGGGCGCGATGAGGTTCAGGTCAGTCGTTCTGCTCGTTCTCGCTGCGGTGCTCGGGCTGCCTTCGGCCGGCTCGGCTCAGACCAAGGTCAACGTCGGTCGCGAGTCTACCGTCGGCATGCGGTCGCTGCTCGAAGAGGTGGTGATCATGGGCAGTGAGCTCGAGACGGCCGAGACGACGTTCGAGTCGCCGGTCGTCGTGCGCATCATCGCGACGCGCGCGCACGGCTCGGGCTTCCGCTACGACATCGAGTGGACCGGGCTCGAGGCCGGTACCTTCGACCTGCGCGACTACCTGCGCCGCAAGGACGGTTCGGAGCTCGGGGACGTGCCGGATCTGACCGTCGACGTCGCGGCGGTGCTGCCCGCGGGTGAGACCGAGCCGAGCGAGCCCGATCCCGTGCGGCCGGCGGACACCGGCGGCTACAGCACGCAGATGATCGTCTTCGGCGTCCTCTGGGTCGTCGGTCTGCTCGCCATCCTGTTCGTCGGCCGGAAGCGCAGGGCCGCGGTCGTGGCTGCCGAGGCGCCGCCGACCTTCGCCGACCGGTTGCGCCCGTTCGTCGAAGCCGCGGCGAACGGCAAGGCGTCACCCGCGGAGCAGGCCGAACTCGAACGCCTGCTCGTCGCGTTCTGGCGCGAACGGCTCGATCTCGAGGACGAGAAGGCGGACCGCGCGATCCGCAAGATCCGCGAGCACGATCAGGGTGGCCCGCTCCTGCGCGAGCTCGAGGCGTGGCTGCACGTGCCGGAGCCGCCGCAGGCGGTCGACGTGCAGAAGCTGCTCGCGCCCTACCGGCAGGTCGACGCGGCCGCGTTCGACCGCGCGATGACCCAGGCCAGGGCAGACGCGCCGGCTGCGGCGACCGCCGCCGGCGGCTCGCAGGGGGCGTCGAGCTGATGTTCGCGCGCCCGTGGCTGTTGCTCCTGCTGGTTCTGCCCCTGCTCCAGATGGTCTGGGTGTGGCGCCGCAGCGGTCGTCGAACCGCGTTGCCGTTCGACCAGGGGCTCGCCGGCAGCGGCTGGTGGGTGCGTTCCGTCCTCGGGATCGGTGAGTCGTTGCCCGCGCTCATGCTCGCGGTCGCGGTGCTCGTCATCGCGCTGCCGCAGGAGCTCGCAGCACCCCGGCAGAAGCGGCAGCTGACCAACATCCAGTTCGCCGTCGACATCTCGGGTTCGATGACGGCGCAGTTCGGCCCGGGAACGCGCTACGACGCGTCGATGAAGGCGATCAACGAGTTCCTCGACTATCGCTCGGGGGATGCCTTCGGGCTCACGTTCTTCGGCAACAGCTACCTGCACTGGGTGCCGCTCACGAGCGACCCGTCGGCGTTCAAGTGTTCGATCCCGTTCATGCGGCCCGAGAACCGGATCCCGGGGTTCGGCGGCACCGAGATCGGCAAGGCCGTGATGGCCTGCCGCGAGCTGCTCAACGAACGCAGCGAGGGCGATCGCATGATCGTGCTCGTGACCGACGGCTGGAGCTCGGACCTGACGGGCGGCAACGACATGGAGATCGCGAAGACGCTGAAGCGGGACGGCATCAAGCTCTTTGCGATCAACATCCAGGACGCCGACGCGCGCGGTGAGATCGTCAATCTCGCGCGCCTGACGGGCGGCGAGGTGTTCAACCCCGGCGACATGGCGGCGCTCGAGAACGTCTTCATGACGATCGACGAGATGTCCAAGGCGGAGCTCGAGCAGACCGCGGCGGAGCTCGTCGACTGGTTCTGGCCGTTCGCCCTCGCGGGGCTCTGCGTGCTCGCGATCTGGGGCCTCGTTCAGCTCGGGCTGAGGTACACGCCATGGTGATGCCGCTGATCCTCGCTGGCGTCGCCGCCGTGCTCGTGATGGTCGGCGAGGTGCTGCACTGGCGGCGCCTCGTGCGGCACTCGCGACTGCTGTTCGGGCCGCGTCAGCGGCCGGCGGCGTGGGCGCGAACCGTGCCGTTCATCCGTTCGCTCGCTGCTGGCGGACTCGCGTGGGCGCTCACGACGCTGATGTTCGTCGAACCGGTCATCCACCAGTCCGACGAGATCCCGGACGAGGAGTGGCGTCACCTGGTGCTCGTCTACGACGTGTCGCCGAGCATGATGCTGCGCGACGCGGGGCGCTCGGGTGACATGAGCCGGCGCGAGCGCGCGGCCGAGCTCGTCGAGTCCCTGTTCGAGCGCGTGCCGATCGGCAAGTTCAAGATCTCGGTGATCGCGACGTTCAACGGCGCCAAGCCGGTCGTCGAGGACACGCGCGACATCGAGCTCGTGCGTCACATCATGAGCGGCGCCGTCGAGATGCGGTACGCGTTCAAGCGCGGCAAGACCCGGCTGTTCGACGGCATCGAGGCCGCCGCGAAGCTCGGCAAGTTCTGGCGCGCCGACAGCGCGATGCTCGTGATCGTCACGGACGGCGACACGGTGCCCGGCACGGGGATGCCGCAGCTGCCGCCGTCGTTCGGCGGCTCGCTCGTCATCGGCGTCGGCGACCACGTGCAGGGCAAGTTCATCGACGGCGGCCAGTCGCGGCAGGACGTCAGCACGCTGCGGCAGGTCGCGATCCGCCTCGGCGGCGAGTTTCACAACGGCAACCGCCGGCATGTGCCGAGCGACGTGCTCGCCGCGGCGGCGGCGGACTCGCGCAAGCCGCTGATCGAACAGCTCACGCTGCGCGAGTACGCGATGATCGCGCTCGTGTTCTGCAGCGCGCTGCTGACGCTGCTGCCGATGCTGCTGCACTACTTCGGCACGAGCTACCGCGCGGGAGTGCTCGCGATGCCCGAGGAGCGCCCCGTCCCGGCCGCGATCGCGGCGGCGTCCGGGCGCTGAGCGCGCCGGCGAGTCTTCGCGTTCGCGTCGGCCTTGCGCTACGGTCGCCGCTGTGAGCAGCCGGTCGGTCAGCAGGTGGTGCGGATGAAGAAGCAGAAGGTCCTCGTCCTCGTCCACGACGTCCTCGTGCCGCCGTCGAACGCGCTCGAGCTCGACCCCGACGACACCTGGGCCTACCAGATGGAACTCGACGTCAAGGTGACGCTCGAGGACCTCGGGCACGAGGTCAAGGTCTTCGGCGTCGAGGACGACCTCAACCCCGTGAAGACGATGATCGGCTCGTTCAAGCCGGACATCGTGTTCAACATCATCACGGACTTCCATGACGTCATCAGCTACGAGGCGCACTTCGTCAGCTACCTCGAGCTGCTGAAGCAGCCCTACACCGGCTGCAACCCGCGCGGCATGGTGCTCGCGGGTGACAAGGGCATCAGCAAGATGATCCTGCGGCACGAAGGCGTGCCGGTGCCGGACTTCATGGTCGTCAAGCAGCGGACGAAGACGCCGAAGCTCGCGCCGGACATGCGGTATCCGGCGATCGTCAAGGCCGCGACCAAGCACGGCAGCGCCGGCATCTCGCAGGCGTCGATCGTCAGCACGGACAGGCAGCTGCAGCGGCGCGTCGAGTACATGCACCGCACGCAGAAGGACGACGTCGTCGTCGAGCAATACATCGCGGGCCGCGAACTGACGGTCGCGATCGTCGGGAACGACCGTCTCAAGGTTCTTCCCGTCTGGGAGGTCTGGTACTCCAAGTTGCCGAAGGGCACCAAGCCGATCGCCGAGGCGCGCGTGAAGTGGGACGTCGATTACGCGCAGGGCATCGGCATCAAGACCGGCAAGGCGCGCCGCCTGCCGCCGGCGAAAGAGCGCGAGATCCAGAACATCGCCCGCCGCGCCTACCGCGCGCTCGATCTTTCGGGCTACGCGCGCGTCGACATGCGGATGGACGATGCCGGGAACGTCTACGTGATCGAGGTCAACACCAACGCCGACCTCACCGAGATCGAGGACTTCGCCGAAGCCGCCGAAGCCGTCGGCCTCGACTACGGCGACCTGCTCGAACTCGTGATCAAGACCGGCCTGTCCTACCGCCCCGAGTGGAAGCGAGTCGAGAGCGACTGAGAGTGGCGGTACCGAACCCGTTTCGATTCCGCCACTTCACTGACGACGCAGCCGGCCTCGCGCTGCGGAGTTGCCGTCTTTGCCCGGTGGCGGATTCGAAGCGGGTTCAGTACCGCCAACGGTCCCTACGCAAACTTAGGTAATGGCCACTACTCGAGCGTAGAAGTCGCGCGCAAGTAACTCCGGCCACCGAGGGACCCGGACGATACCGCGTAGATCCTGCCGGACTCTCCGACCGAGGCGGATCAGGCTGGCAGAACGAACCAGGTACCGTACGCCGGGATTCAGCTGCCGATCGTCAGCTCGAGGCCCTGCGTCAGCGCGATGCCGGCCGGCGAGTTCGGATCGAGCACGACGCCCTGCGCGTCCACGACGAAACCCTGCAGCGCTGGGTCGGCCGGAATCGGATACCGCAGCTGCAGCACGCCGCTCTGGTCCGTGAACCAGATCGCGGACGCCGTCGGGTTCTGCAGCAGCAGCGTGCAGCCGTTGCCGAGCGGGATGTTGCCGGGGTTCGTCGCGAACCCGATGAGCGCCGGGCGTTGCGTGGCGTCGGCGCGCAGGTCGAGCGTCAGTTGATCGGTGCCCGGGAACGGGCGGCCGAACGCGGTGAGGCTCGTCGCGATCGTCTGGCCGCCGCACGCGTTGCCGTAGTCGGTGCTCGCCGCGAGGATCGGACCCTGCATCCGCAGCGCGGATTCGTCGTACTCGAGGAGAGCGCCGCGGGTGCTGTCGTAGACGAGGTCGCCGCGGGTCGCACCAACGACGTTCCACATTGTCCCGTCCCAGTCGTACTCCCGGAAGGCGGCGGTCGCGTCGCGCAGCGTGCCGTGCACCCGTTGCGAGATCCCGTTCCAGACCAGGCGGCGCCGGCCCGGAACCAGCCCGCTCGCGTTCCGCAGCGTCCACTGCACACCGTCGAACTCCCGCGTGTCGCCGATCCCGTCGACGTGGACCGCGCGCGATCGTGCGCGGTCGTAGCCGAACGCGGCGCTCGATGCTGTGAACGGTGTGTTCGCCTGAACGAGCATCCAACTCACGCCGTTCCACTCCCAGTGGTCCTGGAAGTTGGTCCGGGGGATGATGCCGTCGTGGCCGCCGACGAGCATGACCCGTTGGCGCGCGACGTCGAACGCCATCAGCGCGTCGACTCGCGGGCCCGGACCTGCTGTCGTGGCGAGGTCCCAAACCTGGCCGTCCCAGGTCCACGTCTCACCGAGCAGGTTCTGGGCCTGGTCGCGCCCGCCGAACACGACCGTTTCGCCTCGAGCGGGGTCGAACGTCTGGCCGAAGAACTCGCGTTGGGGCGGCAGGCCGCTCGTCACCGATTCCCAGAGCTCGCCGTCGAACTCGGCCAGGGCCGTACCGTTGTAGACCACGGTCCGGGCCCGTCGTTCGTCGAACGTCAGCTGTCGCGCTCCGCTCACCCTGGCGTGATTGACCTGGAGGCCCCGCCAGCCGGAGCCGTCGAGCAGCCAGGTCACCGTCGCACTCGTGCCGAGCGTGCCGCTCGCAAATACGCGGCCCGCTCCAGCGTCGGCCGTCATGCTGATGGTCGCCCCCGGGCCGCCCAGAACGTTGAGTGCCGTCCAGGTCGACCCGTCCCAGCCCCACGTGATGGAGCTGCGACACCCGATCACCTGTTGGCGACCGGGGTCGAACGCGAGTCGGCCGTGGAACGTGCCGGTTCCCGAACGCAGCGCCCAGGCCGTGCCGTCCCATTCCCAGGTCTCGAACGCGGTCGGCGCGATCTGCAGCGCGTCGACGACGAGCACATCGCGAATCGGGTCGTACGCTTCGCCCAGCAGGATTCGTTGCGGGGGCAGCGCGGTGCCCTGCTGCCACGTGGTGCCGTCGAAGCGGTAGATCGCGAATGCGATCGGCGACGTCTGCGGGACGAGCGCGACGATCTCGGCGCTGCCGGTGTCGGCGACCAGTCGCGGCACGCCGTTGGTCGTCGTAGCCGGCATTGGCGCGAGGGTCTCGAACGAGTGCCCGTCGAACGCGCGCAGCTGGCCGCCGGCAACGAGGACCACCTTGCGTTCCCACGGCGCATACACCGCGGCGTCGACGCGGCCGACCGGGGCGACGCCGAGCCGGCCCCAGACCTCGCGGCCGGCATCCCACTCCCAGATGGCCTGCTCGGTGAACGCGGTCAGGCGTTGCCGGGCTTCGTCGAAGCAGATCGGGCTACCGCCGACCGTCGCGGAAGCGAGGTCGGACTGGGCGGGGGCTAGAGAAGCGAGCGCGAGGCTCGAAAGTACGAAAAGGCGCATCCGGCAATCTCGGCGATGCGGACGGAGCGGAGGGACGGGACCATCCGGATCATAGCCAGCTCGGCACCGCCGGTAACGACGCTCCGTGGCCGGAGCCGGCGGTCGCGCGATTCACGTGGTGATCAACGCGTCGGGGTCTGGGCCCGGGCCGCCCGCAGCGGCTCGAGGATGCGCCCGACGATCGATTCGATCTGCCACAGCCGCTCTTCGTCCGTCGGCGAGAACGTCGGCGCGTGCGTGCCGATCGCGTGCGCCGTATAGCGCAGGCGGTGGCTGATCTCGCCGAACCAGAGCGAGCGCATCGTCGCCTGTTCGAGGAACTCGACGGCGACGAAGCCCTCTTCCCACTTCTCGGCGACCCAGAGCGAGAAGACCGGGTCGTTCTTCTGCAGCCGTTCGACGACGGACAGCCGGGCGTCGACGAGCACGTCCGCGGTCGCGGCGTCGGCGCGGTCGAGTCCCATGCGCGAGAGCTCGGAGTTGACCGCGAGCTCGAGCCGCTTCAGCACGGCTTCGTCCGCGGGTGTCGACTGCTCGGCCGCGAGCGACGGCGGCTGGCGCCACGCGTACGTCTGCAGCGCGGTCGGGTCGAAATCGTCGGCCTGGGCCACGAACCCGGCCTGGCACGAGGTCAGCGCGAGCGCCGTGGCGAGCACGATCCCCAGGCCGGGAACGCGCGGCAAGCGCCGGCGGGACGGGGAACAGCGACGTTCGGGGGCCATGTATCGCGGGTGTAATCCCTGGGCGCCACGGGACCAAGTCCCAAGAATCGGGGCGGACTTGCCCGGCTGCCCCGTCCGATCCGATAGACTCCCCGTTCGACCGATCCCCCTCCGGAGGAAATCGTCATGCGAAGCATCTTACTTGTGACCTGGCTCGCGCTGCCGATCGGCGCGTGGGCCTACCACGAGGGCCCGGGCCAGGATCGGCTCGCCCTCGAGGAATGCGACGCGCTGTTCTCGAGTGCCCACGACGCCGCGGCCGCGGGTGAGTGGCGGTCCGCGATCAAGGACTACGAGGACGCGCTCTCCAAGCTGCCCGAGGATCAGGACGCGCTGTCGATGCGCATCCGGCTCGAGCTCAACAAGGCTCGCATGCAGGCGGCCGGCCTCAACGAGGCCCGCGAAGAACTGCTCGGCCTCGTCGAGTCGCTCGCGGCCGACGAGAACGCCGACCCGCAGCTGCTCAGCGAGGCGCGCCAGTCGCTCGCCCGCGCGCAGTTCTACCGCACGTGGCTCATGCGGCTCGAAGGCGTGACCCGCGAGGAGTGGGAGCCGGAGATCGAGGCCGCGCGCCAGAACTTCCGCCTGCTCGCGGAGACCGCGTCGAGCGCCGACAGCAAGTCGAAGCGGCAGCAGGACCTCGAGGCGGCCATCCGTCTCGCCCGCCTCGAGATCGAGGATCTGCAGGGCTTGCCCCTGCCGGGTGAATGAGAGGGCTGCGGCACGAAGGCCGGTCGGCCTCGCATCAGCAAGAAGAAGGGTAAGGGTCCGCCGAGTAACGGCGCGGGCAGTGGTCCGCCGCCGGATGGCTCCGGCAGCTGAGCTCGACTTCGATTCGCCACCGCGCGATCGCGGTGGCACTCCTGAACGCGGCCCTCGATGGCCGCGTTCTCGGTTTTGGGCCCCTCAGGCGGCCGCGGTGACGACGCGGTTCTTGCCCGCGCGCTTGCTGCGTCGCAACAGCGCCTGCGTCTGGTTGAGCATGCCGTTCACCGTCGTCTCGGCCTCGTGGATGCGCGCGACCCCGAAGCTCGCCGTGGTGTCGAACGGGCGCAGTCCGCGCTCGATCGTGCGGCGCACGCGCTCGGCGATCCGACTCGCTTCGCCGACGCCGGCGCCGGGGAGGAGGACGAGGAACTCGTCGCCACCGATGCGGCCGACGAGGTCCGTCGGGCGCAACACCTGCTCGATCGACTTGACCGTATCGCACAACACGCGGTCACCGTTGGCATGACCGAAGCGTTGGTTCACGGCCTTGAAGTCGTCGAGATCGACGAAGATCGCGCTCACGGGCTGGCCGCAGCGACGCGCGCGCTGCGCTTCGATCGTGGCGAGATGCTCGAGTCCGCGGCGGTTCCACGCGCCGGTCAGCGGGTCGCGCATCGCCAGCTCCTCGAGCCGGCGGTTGGCCTCGACCAGGCGGGCGGTGGCTTCGGTCGCGGCCGTGACGTCGCGGAAGACATCCATCCGGAGTTCGATGCCGTCGCACTCGAGTCGTCGAGCCCGATGCTCGAGCGAACGAGCCTTGCCGTCGGTGCTCGCCGTGCGCAGCTGGAGGCCGTCGCGCGGCGTGCGCTCGAGGAGGAACGCGGATCGAACCGCGGCGCGGTCGGCAGCGCGGACCTTGCTCGTCCAGCGTTCGGGGGCGGTTGCCAGATCGCGCTTCGAGACTCCGAGCAGCTGCGCGGCGCGGTCCGACGCGAAGACGACGCTACCGTCGTCGACGCGGCGCACGATGACGCCGTCTCCCAGCTCATCGAGCACGGTCGCCAATAGGTTCGGCTGCATCAGGGTGCTTCGTTCCGCCTTGGTCCTTCGCATCGCTCCGATTCCGCTCTCGAGGTGCATGACTGACCTCCTGTGGGGTTCTCCATACGCTTCGCAGGCGGTTGTGCTCCCGGATGCCGCCGGTTGTGGATAAATCCGCACAATCGGCGATTCCAGTGGCCCGAGGGCCTCGGCAGATACGGTCGTGCCGGAGTCTGGAGCTCACGTGGGGGCTGAGACGATCAGTCGCACGGCAGCAGGACCCAGAGCTCCGGTATCCCCGAATTGCAGTGCACGGCCCGCGACAGGAATCCGAAGCAGGCCCAGCTCAAGAACAGGCTCATGCGGGCCGCGTGCCACGGGCTCCGGGTTCGGGTTGCAACCGCGCGAGCCGGCGACAGCGCAGCGAGTCGCGACTCCGTGGCGGAGTCGGCACCACGCGCTGGACGCCCATCCGCATCGCCAGGCGATTCGCGATCGTGGACTTGCCGACGCCCGGCGCGCCCGTGAGACAGAGCACGAGCGGTCGGCCGCTGCGCCGCGCCGATTGCCAGGCCCGGAAGCGTTCGGCCGCCGGCGTGCCGGCCAACGACTCGAGCTCGGCCGTCGTGCGGTCGAGCAGCTCGTCGCTGTCGACGTTCTCGACGGCGTTGCCGCGCAGCTGCCGGGTGACCCGGTCGGCGATCTCGTACGCGAGCGGTGTCGGCACCCCCGTGACCAGGATGCTGGTCGCGAGAGCGCCGGTCGAGAACGGGACCGTGATTCCCGCCCGGTTGCGGACGAGGATGAGCGGACCGGTCGTGGAGTAGTCGATTGGCATGTCGGACGCGTTCCTTCGTGGGGCACCCTGCCCCATCTCCCGTTCGCGTCCATGGACCCGCCCCGATGCAGCCAACAGGTCCCGATTCGGGACTGCGTGGCCGTGCGAGCGGCGTCCGCGTCGAAACCGGCGCCGCCCGCAGCCGCGGCCTCACTGCATCGGCGGCGCGACGTCGCGAATCACGGCGCCGCGTTCGTCGCTGAGCACGAGCACGGCGTAGCGGTTGGCGCCCGCGTTCGGATCGTCCGACAGCGACGCGTAGTCGAAGCGGCCGCGCAGGTCGGTGTAGCCGTCCTTGTGGAAGCGCACCTGGCCGCCCGGCAGCCGCGCGAACACCTTGACGTAGGTCTTCGGCAGCGGTCGGCCGGCCTCGGGGTCGCTAACTGCGACCTGGCCGAACGACTCGAGGAAGCGCACGTCGAGCGCGTTGCTGAAGTAGGTGCGCGACCGGACGAGGCCGGCGGCGCGAACCTCGATGAGCACGTTCTTGTTGCTGAACTGCTCGGGCAGCGCGAACTCGATCGCGTCGCGGTCTGCGGGCAGGTCGCGCTCTTCGCGCAGGTTGGGCTGCACGTAGGCCGCGGTCGTGCCGTCGGTCGCCGCGAAGGGCTGCGACGAGAACGCGAACTCGACGTCGAGCTCGTAGTAGCGCACCTCGCAGCTCGTCACGTTCTTGTGCGCGATGCGGGCGGTCCGGCCCTCGAGCGCGAGCTCGATCGCGGGCGCGGTCGCGGCCAACGCGTCGCCGGTCGTCGGGTCCTGCTCCGGATCGGTCCGGCCCTCGGCCTCGTCGAGATGCGCGAGCACCTCGCGGAAGCGATCGCGCCAGTGCTCGACCGGGTGGTCGCGGTAGTTCTCCGCGAGGCCGCGGGCCCGTTCGGTCTCCGCGGTGAAGAAGCTCAGGTACGCGGTGAGGTAGTCGTACTGGATCTGCGTCGACAGCTGCGCGGGCACGACCTTCTGGTGCGCCATGAGCGCGTCCTCGATGCGGTCCTGCAGCAGCATGTAGTACGTGACGGTCAGCCAGTCCTCGCTGCGCAGCGGCTGGCGGTAGCCGAGCACGTCGAGCAGCGTCGCGTACTGGCGCGCGAGGTCGGCGTTGCCGATGCTGCGGCTGCTGCCGAGCTGATGCGCGCGGGCGTGCACGAGCGGCGACAGTTCGAGGTGCTGCAACCAGCCGCGTTCGACCGGATCGATCACGACGAGCGGCGAGTTCAACGCGCTGCCGCAGCGGCGCAGCAGGTCCTCGCGGTGGGCGAGGAACTCGCGCGTCGTCTCGGGGTGGCGGTGTAGGACGCCGTAGCTCCAGATCACCGCGTCGTAGACGTGGCGGGCGCGGAGCAGGTCGGTAACGGCGCCGAAGACGGCGCGGTCCTGCATGCGCCACGCGATGCGGGACAGGTCGAGGCGCTGGACGTTGTTGTTCCGCAAGAACGCCACGACCTCGTTCGCCGAGCCCTGCTGCGAGACGTGTTCCCACGAACGCGTGTCGATGGTCGACGGCGTCTCGACGACCGCGAGCGTGCGCGGCTCGGCGGCCGCGACGAGGCGGCCCTGCACCGCGGCGTGCGCCGGGTAGTGGGCGAAGTCACCGGCAGCGGGGAAGTAGAACGCGTACTCGATCGCCTTGGTCTCGTAGGGCGCGAGGTCGACGGGGCGGCTGCGCGTCCAGAACCCGCTCTGGAGCGGCAGCGCGCCGGCCGGGATCTGCAGCAGCAGGTCGATCGTGCGGCGCTGACCGGTCGGGTTGCTGACGACGACCTGCGCGCCGTAGCCGACGGACGTGAGGAACTCGTCGGTGACGAACTTCTGGCGCTGCTCGCCGTTCGTGTGCTGGTAGCGCTCGTCGAGGCGGAACAGATTCTGGCCGAGCAGCAGCGGGGCCTCGTCCTCGGCGGCGGTCGCCTGCGTGACCTCCTTGCGAACGAGCAGCAACGGCGTGGCCGCGCGCAGCGTGCGGCGGCTGCCGTCGACCGCGACCTCGTGCTCGCCAGCCTCGAACGGCAGGTCCAGCACGCTGAGGGCGAACATCATCTCGAGGAAGCTGCCGCCGGTTTCGAGGAACGCCGGGGACACGAACGGCCGGCCCGACGGCGCCGTGGCGTAGTCGACCCAGAAGCCGTTCGGGCGCACGACGTCGGGCGTCGTCTCGGCGATCGTGCGTCGCCAGTAGTTGCTCTCGACGAGCAGCTTGGTCGGATCGACGGCGCGGTAGAGCCGGCGCTGCTGCTCCCGCAGCGCGGCGCCGCGCTGCAGCTCCTTGTCGGCCGACTTGTTCATCTCGCGCGCGGCGCCGAGGAAGAAGTCGTCGCTGCCGGTGGCGGCACCGGCCTTCTCGTCGGCTGTGGCGTCCTCGTCGGCGAGGCCGCGATCACGGCTGCGGCGGGAGACCTGCTTGGCGGCCGGCGGCGGCCCGGCGGTCGCCGGGCCAGAGCGGCCCGGGAGCCCGCCCGTCGGCTTGGCGCTGGCCTCGGGGGACGGCTCGGGCACACTGTCGCCCGGGCCTTTGTAGAACACACCGAGGTCCTTGCGCTGTTCCTGCAGCTCGTTGGCCGCGAGAGCGGTCGCGAACAGCGCCTCGATCCGGCCGCGGTCGACGGGCTGCAGCTCGAAACGTTCGCGCACGAGCCGGCCGACCGCCTCGCGCTCGGCGCCGTCGAGGCGCTGGGCGAGCAGGATCTGCTCGATGAGGTTGAGGCGCGCGAAGTGCCACGGCTCGAGGAAACCGCGCAGGTCGCTGCCGAGCAGCCACTCGTCGAGGAACGTGCGGCGCAGCTTCTGCTGCAAGAACGGCTTCACGACCGCGTCGAAGAACGCGCGATCCTTCTGATAGAGGAAGAAGTGCAGCTCGTGACACGCGTGGTCGCTGTACAGCTTCCGCTTACTGGCGTCGTCGAGCTGCGGCCAGCGCAGCACGAACGCGAACTTCTGCAGATGCGCGTCGTTGCTCAGCGTCGTGAGCAGCCCGTAGACGCTCGTCAGCGAGTCGAAGATCTCGACGTCGGCCGAGTGCGCATCGCCCACGACGGCCTCGCCGCCGGCGGCGACGAACTCGATCCGCTTCCGCTCGACGAACTGGCGTTCGGGCGGCAGCGCCTCGGCGAGCGCGCGGGAGCGCGGCTCGAGCTCGCGTTCTTGCAGCACGAGGGAGTCGTAGAGCGCCTCGTCGCCGTCGAGCGCGATCACGTGCACGACGTGACCGTCGCCGAGGTCCGCGAGCTTGACGCGGACGACGCCGTTCTCGTCGGGCGTGAGGTTGTAGTGCGCCTTGCTGCCCTGCGGCAGGAAGTCGAGGTTGGCGAACGTGCCGGAGCCGGGGGCACTGCCGGAGGCGGCTTCGCCCTCGACGCGGTCGAGCGACGAGCGCTTGCGACCGCCGCGGCCACCGAACTTGCCGCCCGCGCCGCCGCCGAGGCCGATCGCCGAGTTCCACGAGTCCTTCTCGAGGGCCCACGGGTTGAGCAGCAGGCTCGGGCGTTCGAGCATGTTGCCCGCGAACTTGGTCTGGAAGCGCCGTTCGAGTACGTAGCGGTACTCGTCGCCGAGTCGCCGCCCGGCGTGATAGCTGCTGAGCAGCGGATCGACCGACTGCTGGGCCGCGTGATCGTGGCGGTGCGCGCGCAGGCGCGCGAACGGATCGAACGTCGGCTGGTAGCGGGTCGCGACGACGTGCACGCGGGTCGACTCACCGAAGTTGGTGAGGCCGATGCGCAGGTCCGCGCCGTCGACCGCGAGGCCACGCATGTGCAGCGGTTGTGCGGCGCTCGCGGAGAGCACGCGACTCTGGCCGATCACCCAGCCCGCGTCCTGCGATCCCGCGGTGACGCGCACGGGAATCTCGTGGCCGCGCTCGTGCAGGTGCAGCGTGTAGTCACCGGCCGGCAGGTCGCGCAGCTCGAGGAAGCCGTCCTGGATCGCGAGGTGCGAGAACGCGTCCGCATCGTTCGCGAGCAGCGAGAACTCGGCGCGTCGCGGGGTCATGGCAGTGCCGAAGTACGGCAGCCGCAGCGTCGTGCCTGCGCGCCCTTGCAGGGCGGCCGGCAGATTGACGTGATCGGCGTCGAGGGTGAAGTGCGCGCGCTGCGCGCCGGCGGGCTCGGCCGACAGCTCCGTGATGCCGGGCAGCGTGCCCAGCTCGATGCGACCGCTCTGGTCGGTCTGCAGCGACGCGAGGATCGGTGCGCGATAGTCGCGGTGCCGCAGCTGCACCTGACACGCGCGGTCCTGAATCGGCTCGCCGTTCTTGCCGCGGACCTCGATGGCGTAGCCGTTCGGGTGCGGGACGAGCACGGCGGCCAGCGTCATCGCGGTGCCGTCGATGCCGTTCACGGGGAATGGCGGGGCGGTGGCGGAGAGCTCGCGCTCCTTGCCGGCGAGGTCCTTGACCCGGCCGCGCAGGGTCACCGTCAAGTTCTGCAGGCGGTCGGGCACGCGCAGCTCGTGGACGAACTCACGCTCGTTCGTGAGCTTCGGCGCGCGGATCTCCTCGGTGCGCTGGGTGCCGTCGATGTCGACCGCGACGATCGTGAGTTCTGGTTGCTCGAGCAGCGCGAGGTCGATCCGCATGCCGTTGAGCACGAGGCGCGGCCGCACGACGAGGCGCGCGCTCGCGCCTGCGATCAGCGACTCGCGCTCGACGAACGCCCAGTTCTGCAGGCTGAACTCCTCGTCCCAATGCTCGAACGTGATGAGCTCGGAACGGTTGCCGACGCGCATGACGGCGCGCTTGGTGCCGCCCTTGCTCGAGAACGGAACGAGGATGTCGCCCGCGTCGTCGGCCGCATACTCCTGGCCGCCGAACCACAGTATCGCGTCCTTCTGCAGTTGGCCGCGATCGTCGTAGATGCGGAACGCGTGGCCGGCCGCGATCGTGCGCTCGACGTGGCGCAGGCCGCCCTTGTGGATCACGGCGCGGCTGCTGATGCCGTTGCCGACGAACTCGACGACGTAGGTGCCGGGCTCGCGCAGCATCGGCAGGTCGAACGAACGCCGCACGCGGCGCAGCGCCGGATCACTGTAGTCGTAGGTGCGCTCGTGGTTCGCGACGAGGCCGTCGAGTTCGATCGACGCGTCGATCTCGCGCTGCCGCTCCGTGTGATAGCGGTAGCTGTCGATCACGAAGACCTTCACGAGCAGCGCCTTCACGTTCTTGACGTCGAGCTCGATCGAGACGGGGTCGCCGGCGCCGAATCGCGTCTTCTGGGTGGCCGGGAACGCGAGCTCGACGCGCTGCTCGAGCGCCTCGAGCCGGCGCGGATCGTCGATCATCGAGTACCATGTCTCGAGGTCGCCCTGGCCGAGCAGCAGCTTGGTCTCGCCGAGCACGATCTTCAGCCAGTTCTCGTCGAGGTACTCGGCGTAGGGCGCATAGCTGTCCTCGGTGCGGAAGAAGTGCTCGAGGCAGCTTCGGATGAGCTGCTGTTCGCTGCGGACCGGCGGCAGGCCGCACGCGTAGTCGCGGCCGTAGTCGACGAGCTCATTGTGCTGCGTGCGCTGGCGTTCGCGATACTCTCTGGCCACCCAGTTGTCGCGTCGCGGCAGCTGGATGAACGCCATGAAGCGGTCCCTGTCGACCGCGCCCTGCGTGAGATCGTGGGCGAGCCAGTGGTAGAGCACGTGGGCGCGCAGCGAGTTGTGCGCCGGCGCGAGGCGCTGCGCGAAGCGCCACAGGCGTTCGAGCTGGGCCTGCCGCATCGCCGGATCGCGTTGCCACGCGAGATCCGTGCGCGGCTGCAGTCGGCGGAGATACGTGGCGACGAATTCGGGGTCGTTGAGCACGGCCGGTCGCAGCCGTACGCACTCTTCGAGCTGGGCGAGGCGCAGTTCCCCGTGGATGCCGAGCGAGCCGAAGCCGCCGCTGCCCTTGTGACCGAGGTCGCGGACGATGAGCGCCGGCAGGTTGGGCACGTCGGGCCGGCGCAGGCGCTGCAGCAGATTGCGCAGCTGGTTGTTCGTGAGGTCGGTACCGAGCAGCGCCGCGAGCGCGCGATCCTCGAAGCCGTCGACGGTGCCGCGGTGGCGGTCGAATGCGCGCTTCGTGAGCCGCGCCGGCGATAGCAGTTCTGGATCCAGGCTCGTCGGCAGGTCCGACTTCTCACCCGGCACGGTGCGCTGGTGGTCGAAGCGCAGGCCGAGGCGCGAGCGCAGGTGGCGGAACGTTCGTTCCGGGTTCTCGCGGTAGCTCAGCAGCGCCTCGCGATTCTCGATCTCCATGACGCGCGCGGTCCGACCGTGGCGCTTGATCCACTGCGCGAGCAGCTGCCTAGTGCCGGCGAAGTCGCTGCGCGCGAGCTGCTCGCGGCAGCCGTAGTAGTAGAACTCCTCCGTGCCCGGGATGAGTTGCTCGAGGACCTTGGCGCGGTCCTCGGCGAGGGCCCACGTCTCGGTGAAGCCGATCTCGGTGCCCTGGGCAGGCGTGGCGGTGAGGAACGCGAAGCCGGCGAACAATGCGGCCAGCAGGCGGTGACAACGGTGGATCATGAGTTCTCGGATCTCGGGTCGGGACCGTGGTTCGAACGGCCCGGAGTCAAATCGGATCAGTCGCGATCGAACAGCAATGCGGAAAAGCCCGCTCGGTTCCCGCGGACCCGGAAAGTCCCGATGGCGGGCCGACCGACCCTTCGGATCGGCTCCGGCCTCGGCTTGCCCAGGCACGGCAATGATGGCGATACCGAACCCGTTTCGAATTCGCCACCCTCCTCCTCCGCAAGGGCCTGCAAATCAGCGGCTTACTGCCCCGAGCCGTGGCGAATTCGAAACGGGTTCAGTACCGCCGTCGGCGTTGCGGCGCGGGGCTCAGACCAGACCGCGGATGCGATCGTCGAGCTTGCCCTGGTCCTGCGTGAAGCTCGCGAGCGCGGCGGCGGAGAGCAGGCCGTCCCAGCTCGCGGTGCCGGCGCGGACGCGGTCGATCCAGCTGCCGTAGACCGGGATCTTGCCCTCGTCGCTGATGCGCGCCTCCTCGGCGGGCGAGAGGTCGGCGAACAGGTCGCCGGCGCCGTTCGCGAGCGCCGCGGTGACGTCCGCCGCGGTCGCGGTCGCCGCGTCGAGTGCGGCCGTCGCGGCCACGGCCTTGCCGAAGTCGTCCGTCGCGTTCCAGAAGCACTCGAGATGATCGCCCGCGACGTCGGCGCCGCCGAAGTCGACGGTCGGGTCGGTCGCGGTCTGGTCCTGGATCGCGCTGGGCTCGAGGCCGAGATCGAGGAAGCCCTTGGCCGCCGCGGTCGGCATCGTGAAGACGTCGAGGCCGAGGAGGTCGCGGATCTGTTCGCCGCTGCGGATCGACGCGCCGATCTGCTTCGTGTCGAGGCCCTGCTCGGCGCGCAGCTTGCGCAGCAGCCGCTGGCTCGCGAGTGTCGCCTTCTCGCCGGCGTTGTTGCCGTCGCCGAGGTCGCTGTCCTTCAGGAACGAGTTGATGCGGCCCATGAACACGTTGCACCACGTCGGCTTCGCGACCGCCGCGATGAGCCAGTTCTGCCGCGCCGAGAAGCCGAGCGTGAAGTTCACGCGGATGCCGTCGTCGTGCAGGCGGCGCGCGGCGAGCAGACCCCCCGGCGTGAGCGGGACCTTGACGATGAAGCGATCGGGGCAGATCGCGTGGAAGCGCTTGCCGTACTGGTAGCTCGCGTCGATGTCGTGACTGATCGCGGTGTGCAGCTCGACGCTCACGTCGGCGTCGAACGTGCGCACGAGCTTGAGCCCGTGCACCGCGTTGAGGATGAACGCGACCTCCTGGACGAGGCGGTCCTCGTCGATGTCGCTCGCCGACTCGCGCAGCATGTTCGCCGCGCCGGGCACGAGCTCGTCGTAGATGCCCTTCTGGACCTCCTTGTTGAGCAGCGTGTTGTTGGTCGTCAGCGCGACCATGTCGCTGGTCCAGAGCTCCTTCGCCGCGTCGATGTCGCCCGTGTCGAGCCACAGGCCCGTCCCGGTCGCGGCCACCGCCTGCCACGTCTCGGAGCCCGAGAACGAGCTGCGTCGCTTCGGCTCGGTGGTGTCGTGGTCCTGGCAGAACGACGCGACGGCGCGGGCGAGCGGGGAATCGTGACGGGGGGCTTTGGTCATGCTCTGGTCCCGAATCGTGGGGTGGCCAAATCGTGAGTTGGGGCGCAGGTCAGTTGGTCTGCGCGTGATGCTCCTGCAGCGGCGTCACGTCGAGCGGTCGCTCGATCCAGGCCTCGAGGCCCTGGATCGTCGCCGCCGCTGCCGCCATCGTCGTGATGCACGGGATGCGGTTGGTCACGGCGCTGCTGCGGATGAGCCTGTCGTCGCTGCGTTCGCGCCGGCTGCTCGGCGTGTTGATGATGAGTCGCACCTCGCGGTTGGCGACGAGGTCGAGCACGTTGGGGCGGCCCTCGTGGATCTTGAAGACCTGCTCGACCGTGACTCCGCCGTTCTGCAGCGCCCGCGCGGTGCCGCTCGTCGCGACGATCTCGAATCCGAGCGCGGCGAGCCGAGCGACGAGCGGCACGATGAAGCGCTTGTCCTCGTCGCGGACCGACACGAACACCTTGCCGTCCTTCGGCAGCGTGTTGCCCGCGCCGATCATCGCCTTGGCGAACGCGTTGCCGAACGCCGTGTCGATGCCCATGACCTCGCCCGTGGATCGCATCTCCGGCCCGAGCAGGATGTCGACGCCGTGGAACTTGTTGAACGGGAACACCGGCGCCTTCACCGAGAAGTAGGGGACCGTGAGGCGTTCTTCGACGCCGAGCTCCTGCAGCGTCTTGCCGAGCATGACGCGCGCCGCGATCTTGGCCATCGGCAGGCCGATCGCCTTGCTCACGAACGGCGCCGTGCGCGACGCGCGCGGGTTGGCCTCGATGATGAAGACGCTTGCGCCCTTGACGGCCCACTGCACGTTCATCAGGCCGACGACCTCGAGCTCCTTCGCGAGCTTGCGCGTCTTGTCCGCGATCTCCTGCACGATGCCGTCGCTCAGCGAATACGGCGGCAGCGAGCAGCTCGAGTCGCCGGAGTGGATGCCGGCCTCCTCGATGTGCTCCATCACGCCGCCGAGCACGACGTCGGTGCCATCACCGATCGCGTCGACGTCGACCTCGATCGCGCCGTCGAGGAACTTGTCGACGAGCAGCGGCCGTTCCTTCGAGATGATCGCGTTGGCCCGCATGTACGCCTCGAGCGCCTGCTGGTCGTAGACGATCTCCATCGCGCGGCCGCCGAGCACGAAGCTCGGGCGCACGAGCACGGGGTAGCCGATGCGCTGCGCGACCGCGATCGCCTCCTCGGCCGTCGCCGCCATGCCGTTCGGCGGCTGGTCGATGCCGATCTTGTGGATCAGCTTGGCGAACAGCTCGCGGTCCTCGGCCTCTTCGATCCGGTCGACGGCGGTGCCGACGAGCGGCGCGCCGTGGTCGTGCAGGCCGCGCGCGAGGTTGAGCGGCGTCTGGCCACCGAACTGCACGATGACGCCCTTGGGCGCGATGCGGTCGATGACGTTCATCACGTCTTCGTGCGTCAGCGGCTCGAAGAACAGCATGTCGGAGGTGTCGAAGTCGGTCGACA
The DNA here is from genome assembly GCA_965228735.1 of Planctomycetota bacterium. Lineage (GTDB taxonomy): Bacteria > Planctomycetota > UBA1135 > UBA1135 > UBA2386 > JAGQRA01. The sequence continues at coordinate 3,751,786 of OZ245838.1, read as the reverse complement.
CGGTCTCCGGGTTGCTGTTGATCATCACGCTCTCGTAGCCGAGCTCGCGGATCGCCATCGCAGCGTGGACGCAGCAGTAGTCGAACTCGATGCCCTGGCCGATGCGGTTGGGGCCGCCGCCGATGACGATGACGCGCTCCTTGTCCGGATCGCAGTCGGCCTCGTCCTCGCTGCCGAAGTAGGTCGAGTAGAGGTACGGGGTGACGCTCGGGTACTCGGCGGCGCAGGTGTCCACGCGCTTGTAGACGGGGCGGACGCCGAGTTGCTTCCGGTGCGCGCGCACGTCCCACTCGGTGACGCCTTCTCCGCACGCCGCGGCGATCTGCCGATCGCTGAAGCCGATCTCCTTCGATCGCCGCATCAGATCTTCGTCGATGCCCTGCAGACCGTTCTCGGCGGCTGCGACGAGCACGTGTTCGTGGTCGACGAGCTCGCGCAGCTGGTCGAGGAACCACGGGTCGACCTTGCAGTACTCGAAGATTTCCGCGTTGTTCATCCCCGAGAGCATCGCCGTGCGCACCCAATCGATGCGGTCCGCGCGGGGCGTCGCGAGGTGGGGGCGAATGGACTCGGCATCACAGTCGTCGGGTCCGCAGTGCGGCTGGCCCGGGACGTTGCCGTAGCCCCAACGACCGGTCTCGAGGCCGCGCAGCGCCTTCTGCATCGCCTCCTTGAACGTGGAGCCGATCGCCATGCACTCGCCGACCGACTTCATCTGCGTCGTGAGCACCGAGTCCGCGGTCGGGAACTTCTCGAAGGCCCAGCGCGGGAACTTGACGACGCAGTAGTCGATCGTCGGCTCGAAGCAGGCCTTGGTGATCTTCGTGATGTCGTTGTCGAGTTCGTCGAGCGTGTAGCCGACCGCGAGCTTGGCCGCGATCTTGGCGATCGGGAAGCCCGTCGCCTTGCTCGCCAGCGCCGAGCTGCGGCTCACCCGCGGATTCATCTCGATGACGATCATCCGGCCGTCGCGCGGGTTGACCGCGAACTGCACGTTGGAGCCGCCGGTGTCGACGCCGATCTCGCGCAGGCACGCGATCGCGCCGTCGCGCATGAGCTGGTACTCGCGGTCGCTCAGCGTCTGGGCCGGCGCGACCGTGATCGAGTCGCCCGTGTGCACGCCCATCGGATCGAAGTTCTCGATCGAGCAGACGATGATGACGTTGTCCTTGCTGTCGCGGACGACCTCGAGTTCGTATTCCTTCCAGCCGAGGATCGACTCCTCGATCAGGATCTCGCTGTTGAGCGACAGCTCGAGGCCGCGGCTCGCGATCTCCTCGAACTCCTCGAGGTTGTAGGCGATGCCGCCGCCCGTGCCCGCGAGCGTGAAGCCGGGGCGGATGACGCACGGCAGGCCGATCTCGTCGAGCGCCGTGCGCGCTTCCGGCATCGAGTAGGCGAGGCGCGACTGCGCGCTCTCGAGCCCGATGCCCTCCATCGCGGCCTTGAACTCCTGCCGACCTTCGGCCTTCTGGATGGCCTCGGGGCGCGCGCCGATCATCTCGCAGTCGAACTTGTCGAACACGCCCATGTCGTTCAACTGCATGGCGCAGTTGAGCGCGGTCTGACCGCCGAGCGTCGGGAGGACGGCGTCGGGGCGTTCCTTCTCGATGATCTTCGCGACCACTTCCGGCGTGATCGGTTCGACGTACGTCCGATCCGCCATCTCGGGATCGGTCATGATCGTCGCGGGGTTGCTGTTGATCAGGATGACGCGGAATCCGTCCTCGCGCAGGGCCTTGCAGGCCTGCACGCCGGAGTAGTCGAATTCGCAGGCCTGACCGATGACGATGGGGCCCGATCCCAGGATGAGGATCGACTCGAGGTCGGTGCGGCGCGGCATTTCGGGCCACAACTACAACGGAACCGCGGTGCGGGTGCGAGCGGAAAGCGGGCCCTTTTCGACGCCGCTGCGGGGGCGTCGATTACACTGTGCGCCATGCGGACTGCGAGCCTCGTTCTGCTGCTGTCAGGTGCCGTTGCGGCCGGTTTGTGCGGCCAGAACCGCGCGGCCGGAAAGCCGGGGGCAGAACGGCCGACGGATCGGGCGGCGCCGGCGCAGGAGAAGGTCGAGCTCAGACCGCGGGTCGAGGTGATCGGCCAGACGACGCGCCCGCACGTTCGGTGGCGCAAGAACCTGACGCTGCTCGACGTCGTGTTGCTCGCGGGCGGTGGCGGGGGCGCGGACTTGCAGAACGTGTGCGTGCTGCGCGTGCAGCCGACGGCGACGGCGATCCACGAGGTCGATGTGCGGGCGATGCTGCTCCAGGGCGAGACCGCGCGCAACATCCAGCTGCAGCCGTGGGATCTCGTCGTCGTGCCAGCGGAGCCGTCCGAGGACGAGCGCGAGCCGGCCGCGACCGACGACGTGCCCGCGGCGCTGCAGCGGATCGTGAACCGCGACCGACGGCTCGCCAGCGAACTCGCAACGGCAGCGGACCGCGATGTCGAGGCGGCGATCCGCGTCCGCCTGCAGGGCTGGCGCATGCTGCTGGCCAAGGACGCGCGCGAGCAACAGCGCCGCATCGTCGAGCTCGGTCGGCTCGGCGAGGCCGCCGCCCCCGCGGTTCCGCACCTGATCGAGACCCTGCGCAGCAACCCACGCGTCGCGGGCGAAGCCGCGACGGCCCTCGGCCTCATCGGCGCCGCCGCCGAGCCGGCCCTCGTGGCCCTCGACCGACTCCAGGCCCACGCCGACCGCGGCGTCCGCGCCCGCGCCACGGCCGCAGCCCGTCAGATCCGCCGCGCCAGCCGCTGAGGGCGGCCGTACGGTACCTGGTTCGTTCTGGCATCCGCGCCGCCTGAAGGGGGAAGGTCAAGGGGCGATGCCGGCGCGTACCTGGTTCCGTACGCCGGTCAGGTTCCGTACGCCGGTCAGTAGTCGAGGGTGGCTGCGACGATGTTGCTCGCCGCGACGCCGGGGGCCTGGATGCAGCCGACGTAGTTCACGTTGAAGGACGCGAACTGGAACTCGATGACGGCGCCGATGAGGCCGGGGTCGCCTGGTAGTGCGATGGGGGTCGTGGCGAAGCCCGCGGTGTTGGCCGTGAAGAGCACGCCGAGCGGCTGGAGGTAGGTGCAGAAGCCGCAGGTCTGTTGCGCTCCGGGGAGTCCGAGCAGGAGGAACGGGATCGCGAGCGGTTGCGCGCCGTAGAGCTCGCAGCGGAAATCGGGGTTGCCGAGCGCGAACGCGCCCGTGCCGACCGCGAGGCCGCCCGGGCCGCAGCCGCCGCCGAGGTCGACGATCGGGCCACCGGGGCCGATCGCTTCGACGAGCTGCAGGCCGACGTCGCTGTCCGCGGTCGAGATGCTCTGGTCGGCGAACACGACGAGGCCCTCGTCGGAGTTGGTGTTCGGGTCACCGGCGCGGTGGCCGATCAGGCGCGGCGCGTGCTCGTAGACGTAGTCGTTGCCGGGCGTCAGCTCGAGCCGCAGTTCGCCGCCGATGAGCGTGCCGTCGCGCGCGACCGCCTGGAAGTAGGCGTCGTCGTAGAACGGGCTCAGCGGGTTCTGCGCCATGAACACGAGGCCGAACTGCTCGCCGAGCTGCGCGACATCGGGCGCGATGTCGAGATCACCGGCGTAGCTCACGAGGTCGACGACGCCACCGAGTGACGTGATGCCGGCCGGTCCGACAGTCACGGTGCGGCCCTTGATGTCCGTCGCGGACGGGTTGCCGACCTCCTGCTCCTCCCAGGCGAACAGGAAGCGGAAGCCGTCGCCGTCGACTGCGGGCCAGCCGCAGTTCTGCGTGCCGTTCTGGATCCACGCCGGCGAACCGAGCAGGTTGGCGTCGTGGTCGAGCACCTGCGCGCGCACCCAGCCGGGCGCGCCGGGCGGGCGGTCGACCCAGGTCAGCAGGTGCAGGCCGGTGTTGCCGCCCTGCTTGCTGAACGCGGGTTCGGTGACGGGGCCGGCCGCGACCTGGTTGATCGGCGTTGCCGAGACCTGGAACTGTTGATCGATTTCGATCGAGCAGCTCAGCAGGCCGTAGGTGCCGTCGAGCCACGCGACGAGGAAGTCGTCGTCGAACAACGTCGCCTCGCCGCTCACGACGGGCTGCGAGACCTGACCCGGGCCCCAGACCGTGAAGACCTGCGTCGCGTTGGTCTGGACCGGCTCGAACGCGAGGCCGCTGATGTTCGAGCCCTGCTGGTCGTAGTTGACCCAGATCAGCGCGTAGAGCCCCGTGCCCGCGATGTTGCAGACGCGCACGCTGTCCTGATCGCCGGGCTGGTTGATGGAGAACGCGTAGCCGTAGGTCAGCGTCGGCGACGTGAACACGCTCGCGATCGCGCCCGTCTGGCCGCCGCCGAAGAACTGCGTCCAGACGATGCAGTACGACTGCGTGTAGTCGTCGTACGCGACGTCGGGGAAGTCGTAGTCGGCGCCCGCGAGCGCTTCGACCGCGGTCGCGATCAGTGGATCGAGCACGAGCGGGTAGCTCGCCTCGTCGACGAACCACGCGGGCAGCGCGAGGCGAACGCCGCGGTCCGTGAACATCACCGAGCCTTCGCACCGACGGCCGGTTGCGTCGATGCCGGTAACGGCGCCCAGGGTGACGCCGCCGCCGCGCGGGTTGCGCCACGCGATCGCGTCCGCGGCGCGCGGCAGCGCGGTCGCGATGTCGAGGTCGACGGCGAGATCACCGCGGCCGGGCGGTCGGCTCGCGAACACGAAGCTCTGTTCGACGCCGTCCGGGCGCACGTCGTAGCGCTCGGTGATGCGGGGCCAGTGGTAGTCGACGCGGTCTCTGGTGTGCGTGCGTTCTGGTATCGGGGTCGCCGCCGGGAGCACGATCGTGTCACCGCGCGTGATCGTGCGACCGGTGATGTGCCACGTCGCCGACTCCGGCGCGTTCTTGCCGAGCGCGGGCCGGAACTCGAGCCCGCGTTCCGCGAACGTCACGCGGTAGCTCCGCGCGACGCCTCGCAGCACGCCGCCGCTCGCGCGCACGCCGGCGAACGTGCTGACTTCCGGCGCGACGGCCGCGGTCCGGGCGAGGGTCGCGCGCGGTGCGGGCGGATCCTGGGCGGTTGCGGTGCCGGGGACCGCGAGCGCGAGGAGCAGGAATACCTGGGCGGGCTGACGCATCGGTCGCCGCCAGAAGCCTACCCCACGTCTGCGCTACGACTTCGGCGCGGCGCGACGGCGAACGGCATCACGCGATGCCATCGACGCGACGCGCGATCGTAGCGGGAGCTACTTGCCGGGATCGTGGTCGGCGCCCTTCCCTTCGGCAGCCTTCGTCGCCGCATACTCCTTCGCGGCTTTCTCGAGAGCGTCGATGTTGCCGTCGCCGAACTCGTCCCAACGCTTCGTGAGCTGGCCGTCCGGCGCCATGACGAGTCGTTCCCAGCTGCCGGAGCTCAGCGCGACGAAGCGCGCGCGCACCTCGTCGCCGTTGTTCTCGAACATCAGCGGCTTGCTGTAGTAGCGGAACGACGACGTGGCGACCTGCGCGCCGTCGTGCAGGACCGGTTCGGCGTGCTCGTCGCCGGGCACGAGCAGCGTCGCGGCATCGAGGTCACCGGCGGCGATGAGCGTGCCGAGGTCCTCGGGCAACTCGCCCTCGCGCTTCCGATAGGTCTCGACGGCCGCGTGCATCGTTCGCAGCCGTTCGGCGCCGACGCGATTGGCGAGCGCGTCCGTCGTCCACTCCGACTCGAACATCGCGCCGGCCATGTGGGTGAAGAACGTCGACAGGAACGCGATCGTCTGCGGGCCGCCGAGCGCGCTGCGACAGCTCAGCGTGATGCCGTTCTCGGTGCGGCGCAGCGCGCCGCGCCCCTTGCCGATCAGCTCGGCGAGCACTTCGGGTTCCGGCAGGTCGTCGTCGAACAGCAGCGGCTCGCCGGCGGCGAATGCCATCGAGGCCGACAGCAGCGGCAGCCACACCTCGCGCAGCGCCGCGTGGATCGCGCCGCCGTCGAAGCGCAGGTCGAACAACGGGAGCGCCGTCCCGGGGCCTACGGGCGCCGCCGCGTCGCCGACTTCCAGCGCGCGGGGGGCGCCGCCCGCCTTGGCCTTCAGCAAGTCGCGCAAACTGGTCGGGCTCTCCGCCACGTGCATCGTGCCGTCCACGACGCAGTAGGCCGGCGCGAGCGCCGGGGGGAGCCCTGCGAGCGTCAGAAGCGTGCACTCGACGCCTTCGAACTCGCGGGTCTTGCTGTCGATCCACGGCTGCTCGGCGAGCCGGGCCAGCAGCCGGTCGAGCGCGTCGCGATCGACGATGCCGAAGCTGCCGTAGATTCGCGGCACGACCGCGCCTGGTCGCGGGCGCGTGACGCCGATCGCGGCGCCGCCGGTCCAGGCGCGTTCGATGTCCTCGTTGAGCTCGTCCTCGGTCAGGGTGCGGATGTCGGCGAGCTCGAGGATGTCGTCGACGGCCGCGACGAGCGCGCGCACGTCGAAGCCGCAGCGGAGCTGGACGAGCGCACCCTCGGGCAACGGCTGATCCGGCAACGGCGCCATGCCCTGGACGAGCGCGCCGAGGATGCCGCGGATCTCGCCGTCGAACGCCCACTCCATGTCTTCCTGCAGGTCACCGTCGACGAAGCGCCAACGCCATTCGAGCATCGAGCTGTTGTCGAGGCCGGTGATGCGGAACGCTTCCGTCGGTCCGTCCCCGCCCATGATGCCGGTGATCAGGTTGACGTATTCGACGAGGTCGAAACCGAACGCGACCGTTGGCGGCAGGGTGGGGGCAGGCACCACCGACCCGGCGATGGTCGGCCCCGTGCCGCCCAAGAACAGGCGTGGTCGGCGCGCGAGCCACGCGTCCGCCATCTCGGGCTCGCCGAACGGCATGAACTCGCGATCGATCGGGGTGCCGCCGCGCCGCATGACGAAACCGCCCTCGCCGACGTCGCCAAGATCGTCGGCGACCTCCGAGCCGTTCGGCACGTGGGTGCGGAGGTCGGTGCAGAACGCGTCGTAGGCCGCGGCGAGTTCGGCTTCTCCCGCCGCCGTCGATCGCAGTGCCAGCGTGATTGCGGGTGAGCTGAGCTGCTGCATCCGCTCCTGCGGGCTCGCTCCCTCGGGCGACGCCGGCCACGCGACGGCGAAGTCGAACGCGTGCACGGCGTGCCACGGCAGGTCGTAGAGCGCGAGTTCGGTGCGTTCGTCGAACGCGAGCTGCTTTCGGTCGTGATCGGCGACCGCCGCGAGCAGCCCGAGCCGGCGCTTCTGACCGTCGAGGTAGCGCTGCCACGCGAGCTCGAGCGCCGCGCGCATCTCGTCGTTCTCGACGAGCGCGCCGGTGCGCGATTGCTTCGCGGCCGCGATCCAGCCCGGCAGATCGAAGGCGCCGATGTGCACGATCGGATGGCTCGGCTCGAACCACACGCCCTGGGCGAGGGCGCCCGTCGCGAACAGGACCAGCGGCAGCAGGCGGAGCATGCCTCGAATGTAGCCGGCGCGCGCGGCGAACCGTCGCGTTCGACCGGTAGCCGCTGCGAACTACCAGGCTTCCGCGCGCAGGTATGCGAGCCAGACCTGCGGATCCCAGCGCATCTGACCCTTCACCGGGTTCTGCTCGGGCGGGCCGACGAGCTCCTGGAGCGCCATCTCGGCTCGGTCGCGCACGAACTCGTCGTCGTGGTAGAGCAGATGCCAGAGCACGAGCGAGTCGCGCGGCGTCGTGCATGCCTGGCCGATCGCGAACGCGCCCTTCTCCTGGATGCCACTCCGGCCGGTCTTGCTGGCCGAGCTGAACAACGCGACGGCGGCCCGCAGTTCTTCGGACGCGTCGTCGAACATCGGGATGCTCGGGCCACCAGGGGTCACGGTCGTCGAGGCGCCGGCCGGCACCCAGACCTCACGATCGCCGAAGCCGAACGTCACGTCGCCCTCGGTCACGCGCACGCGCTGCGTGCCGTCGCCGTCGATCCCGAGCACGAAGCGGCAGCCCTTGTCGGTGACGCGACCGAGCGGACTGTCGACGCGGAAGAAGTCGGGCGGGACCGCGGGCGGGGGCGCGACCCAGGCCTCGAGTTCGCCGCGTTCCAGCCGAAACAGCGCCTCGTCCTCGCGCCAGTGCTCGAAGCGCATGCGCGATCCGGGTGCGAGCGTGATGCGCGCGAGATCGCCGAGCTCGACGGTGACCGCGCTCTTCTGCGCGACGAACTCACGAGATTCCGCACCCGGCGCGAGCGCGTTCGGCCAGAGGAAGAACGCGAGGACCGCAGCTGCGGCGGCGGCGATCGATGCGAGGCCGGCCAGCAGCACGAACGGCCGCGGCCGACCCTCTTGCGGCAACGCGAGCGGCCGACCGTCGTGGGCGAACTGGCCGAGCAGGTTCTCGAGTTCGCGCACGGTCGGATCCGGCTCGCCGCTCCGGTCCCAGAGGTAGCGGTCGTCGGCGTGCGCATCGCCCTGCCCGTGGCTGTCCTTCCGATTGCTCATGGCAGGCCGGCCTCCGTGAGCAGCGGACGCAGCATGCCCATGCCGCGCGTGAGGTTGACCCGGACCGAGCCGTGCGTCATGCCGGTGCGCGCGGCGATCGCCGGACCGGGCAGACCTTCGACGAGGCGTAGCACGAGCGTCTCGCGGTAGGCCTCCGGCAGCTTGGCGATGCACGCGAGCACGGCCGCGGCGGCGTCGCGCTGGGCGGTTCTCTCGCCGGGATCGAGTTCGGAGTCGGCCATCTCGGGCAGGGCGTCGGCGGACGTCGTCGGCTGGCGCCGCCTGCCGCGCAGGTGATCGACGCTCGCGTTGCGTGCGGCGGTGCAGAGCCAGCCGGGGAACGCGGCCGGATCGCGGAGGTCACCGAGCTGCTGGTAGGCGCGCATGAAGAGGTCCTGCGTCAGATCGTCCGCGGCGTCGGGCCCGCAGCGCGCGAGCACGATGCCGTGCACGACGCGGCCGAAGTCGCGATAGAGCGCGTCGAACGCGGCGCTGTCGCCGCGCTGCGCGCGTTGCACGAGCCGAGCGACCGCGCTGGTCGCCGGCTCGATATCGCTGACCTCGGGCACGAGCGCGGGACGATACCGGTCACCGGGTGACGTTCGCGAGCATCGCTTCGGCTGCGCGACGCGTCCTGGCCGAGCGACCGTTGCGCGCGACGTTGCGCAGGTGCGGTTCGAGGAAGCGATCGAGGGCCATGAGTCTCTCGGCGCCGCGGCGCGCGATGGTGGGATCGCTGCTGCCCTGCTGGTCGAGCGCGTTCTCGACCTCGGTCTGCGCTGCCGGCGTGATCATCTCGTGGCGGCCGACCATGACGCGGACGAGCTCCTTGGGCGCCGGATCGAGCGACAGGATGAGCGCGCCGTCGAGCGTCTGGCGCGGCAGCAGGTAGATGACGCGCGTGCCGTCGGTCTGGAACCACGATCGCGACCACGTCGCGACCATCGCGCGCGCCTCGTCGACGTAGAGCCCCTGGTCGACGAGCGCACGCAGCACGTGCGCGCCGATGCGGCGGGCGAAGTGTTCGCGGTCCTCGATCCAGCCGGTGCCGTTGTCGAAGTCGAAGTCGTGGGTCGCGCCGGACGCGATCACTGATCCGACGACGAAGCGACCGCCCCGGGGGCCGAGCTCCAGCGCGAGCGCGAACGGCACGGTCTGGCCCATGCGGTTCTGGAAGTGCAGCGTGCCTTCAGTGCTCGCCGTCCCCGTGACATCTGGCTGCCAGCGGCCGAGCCCGCGATAGAACAGGTAGTGCTCGGTTTCGGCCTTGGCCTTACTGCCGGGCCGCAACCGCGTGCGCACGAGGTTGGCGCGCGTCTGGCGCGCGAAGTGCCACGGGTCGTCCTCGGCGACCGCGGGCACGCCGGTCGTGCCCTCGTTGGCCGAGCGCGGCAGCACGTCGACGTCCCACGTCAGCGCCGAGGCCTTGACCTTGCGCATGTCGACGAGCTGCTTCTGCGCGGTCGTGATGCGCGGATAGATCGTCGCGGGCAGCGGGTAGAACTGCGTCATCAGCCCGTCGCGGAACCACACGCGCACCTTGGCGCGCATCGCCTCATCGCTGTCGCTGTAGAAGTAGATGACCGGCGTCTCCATCTTCTGCGTGACGTAGCTCGCGGGCAGCTTGACGTTCTTGGGGATGCCCTCCTCCGTGACCTTCATCAGGTCGTGGACGAACTTCGGCAGGTGCTCCTCCTCGTGATGGAGCCCCTCGAGCACGGCGCCTTCCTTGTCCGTCATGCTCGTGAACGTGCCCCATTCGTGAACCACGTAGTCTGCCGGGGCGGCCGGCGTGGGAGCTTGCGCGGTCAGCGTCTGGCCGAGCAGGGCCGCGAGAGAGACCGTCAGGAATGGCTTCATGCCTACCGGACGCCGTCGCCCCAGCACCGTTAACCAGAGATGGCGTTACCGAACCCGTTTCGAATCCGCCATCCGCCGGGCTCTCTAAGTGTCTTCTTTTAAGTCGATTACCGTTCGTTCCCCGCGGCGGATTCGAAACGGGTTCGGTACCGCCATCTATTGACAAATAATGTTGTCAAGGGTATCGATGGGGCCCGTGCAGGCTGTCGAAGTCATCGAGGACCCTGCGGCCGCGTCGGTCGCGCTCGATCCGATCCGGTCGCGGTTGCTCGCCGAGTTGGCGACGCCCGCGAGCGCGGCGACGCTCGCGTCGCGGGTCGGGATGCCGCGGCAGAAGGTGCACTACCACCTCCGCACGCTGGCTCGGCACGGGCTCGTGCGCGAGGACTCGACGCGCAAGTGGGGTGGGCTGACCGAGCGCCGGCTGGTCGCGACCGCGACGGCCTACGTGGTGTCGCCGGGCGCGATGGGGCCGGTCGAAGCCGTGCCCGAACACGCGGCCGATCGGCTGTCCGCGAGTTACCTCATCGCGCTCGCGGCGCGCGCGGTGCGTGAGGTCGGCGACCTCGTGCGGCAGGCGTTTGCGCGCCAGCAGCGCCTCGCGACGCTGTCGATCGACACCGAGATCCGCTTTCGCAGCGCGGCCGAGCGCGCCGCGTTCAGCGCCGAGCTCACCACGGCCGTGCAGGATCTTGCCGCGCGCTACCACGACGAGTCGGCGCCCGGCGGCCGACGGCACCGCGTCGTGCTCGTCGCGCATCCGTTGCCCGTGCCGGCGCCGGATGGCGAACCCTCCGAGACATCAACCAACGATCCCTCCGACCACCAACCCCCAACCAGCGGAGCCCCCGAATGAGTGTGAAGAAAGAGGCCTCAGGCCGTCGCAGCGTCCAGGTCGAAGTCGAAGTCCCCGGCACCCCGGAGCAGGTCTGGGAGGCGATCGCCTCCGGGCCCGGCATCTCGGCGTGGTTCGTTCCGACGACCGTTGAAGGCAAGGTCGGCGGCACGTTGTCGTGTGACTTCGGCGGCGGGATGGTCACGGCGTCGAAGATCACGGAGTGGCAGCCGCCGATGCGGATGGTCGCCGAGGACGACTCGTGGCTCCAGGGTGGGCCGACCATCGCTACCGAATGGACGGTCGAGGCCAAGGGGGGCGGGACGTGCGTCGTCCGTGTCGTGCACAGTCTGTTCGCGAGCACCGACGAATGGGACGGTCAGATCGAACACACGGAGACCGGCTGGCCCGGCTACTTCCGCGTGCTGCGCTTCTACCTCGAGAACTACGCGGGTCAGCCCGCGGCGTCGTTCGTCGGCATGGCGCCGACCGCGCAGTCGAAGGCCGAGATCTGGCAGCGACTCGTCGACGAGCTCGGCGGCGACCCCGAGGTCGCGCAGCGGGTCGAGCTCGAGCCGGCCGGCCTCGTTCCGATCGCCGGCAAGGTGCGCGACGTCGACGACCTGCCGCAGGGCCGCGGTATCACGGTGGCCGTCGACCAGCCCAACCCGGGCATTCTGATGCTCAGCGCGATGGACTGCATGGGCATGCAGATGGCGACGCTGCAGGTGTTCTTCTACGGCGACGGCGCCAAGGCCGCCGCCGCCGAAGCGGACGGCTGGTGCAGCTGGCTCACGGGCATGTTCCCGCCGCCGCCGCCGCCGCCGGAGGGGGGCTGAGCGGCCGACGCCTGGCCACTCCCCGATCGCTACGGATCGACGAGACCCTCCCCGATCGCGAGGGCCAGCACGCTCCGCTCCGGCTTGTTCGAATCGAACAGCACGGTGAGCCGATCGCCGCGCCGCGGTTCGGGCAGCGTGGCGAGCGCGCGCGCGCCATGGCGCGAGTCGACGCGATCCTCGGCTTCGAACGTCCGGTCGCCGACCCGATAGCGGTAGCGCACCGCGAAGCGCCCGCGCGTCGGATTCGGCGCGAGGTCGTGGTGGAAGCGCCAACGCCGCCACCACGCCGAACGCGACAGCACCTCGATCGCGGCGACCTGGCCGACCGTGGCCGCGCCATGCCGGAACAAGCGGAAGTGTTCGCGGCGCCGCCACGAGAACAGGGCGTAGCAGCCGCAGCCGGCCGCGATCGCCGTCGCACACGCGATGTAGAATCCAGCGGCGCCGTAGCGTTCGAGCCCCTTCATCTCGGCGCCCGCGAGCTGGCCGATGACGAGGATCCCGCCGAGCACCGCACCGACAACGACCAGCGCCAGCGCGACTGCGCCGATCCCGCTCGTGTGCGCGAGCTGCAACCAGCGCCCGAGCGTGTGCCGCCGCGGCGGCGCGACGTCGAGCAGGCCATGCCCCGGATCGAGGTCGATCGTCGGCCGCTCTACCACTTCAACTCGGCATCGCCGGGCTCGAGCTTGCCGACGGGGCGGACGCCCTTGCCCTTGCGCTTCGTGAGGCGATCGCCGAGCTCCGTGCGCGCGCGTTCGGCCGCGGCGAGGAGGCGCTTCATGATCTCCGGTCGTTCGGCCGAGAGGTCCGTCGTCTCGGCCGGGTCGTTCTTCAGGTCGAACAGCTCGAGGCCGATCTTGCCCTGCTCGTAGTTCACGGGCGAGCCGTCCTTGCCGCCTTCCCGACCGTTCAGCGTGCGATAGCCGTGCGGCAGGTGCAGCTTCCAGCGGCGGTCGCGCACGGACTGCAGCTGGCCGCCGGCGTAGTAGCCGTAGAACTCCTGGTGTGGCGACTGCGCGCCGTCCTCGCCGAACATCAGCGGGCGGATGTCGAGACCGTCGATCTTGTGGTCGGGCAGCTCCGCGCCGATCAACGCGGCGACCGTCGGCAGCAGATCGATCGTCGAGGCGAACTCGTCGCACGTCGTGCCGGCCGGGATGCGGCCCGGCCACCACATGACGGTCGGTTCGCGGATGCCGCCCTCGAACATCGTGCCCTTGCCCTCGCGGAAGCCGCCGGTCGAGCCCGCGTGGTTGCCGTAGCTGAGCCACGGACCGTTGTCGCCCGTGAACACGACGAGCGTGTCCTTCTGCAGGTCGTGTTCCTCGAGCTCGGCGAGGATCTGACCGGCCGACCAGTCGACCTCCATGACGACGTCGCCGAACAGGCCGTGTCCGCTCTTGCCCTCGAACTTGTCGCTGACGAACAACGGCACGTGCACCATGCTGTGCGGGACGTAGAGGAAGAACGGGTTGTCCTTGTTGCGCGCGATGAAGTCGACGGCGCGCTCGGTGTATTGCGTCGTGAGCTGCGCCTGTTCCTCGCCGGTGACCTCGCGATCGACGACCGCGTTGCCGTCGATGAGCGGCAGGTCGGGGTAACCCTTCTTGCGCTTCTCCGCCGCCGTCGGCAGGTGCGCGTAGGCCGGGTGCAGCGGCCACATGTCGTTGCTGTAGGGCAGGCCGTAGTACTCGTCGAACCCGTGCTGCAGCGGCAGGAACTTCGGATGATGGCCGAGGTGCCACTTGCCGAAGCACGCGGTCCGGTAGTCCTTCTGCTTGCAGAGCTCCGCGAGCGTGACCTCGTCGGGGTTGATGCCGCGCTTGCTGCGCGGGCCGTAGGCGCCGGAGATCCCGAGGCGCCGGTTGTAGCAGCCGGTGAGCAGCGACGCACGCGAGGCGGAGCACACCGCGGTCGGCACGGAGAAGTCGGTGAATCGCATGCCCTGCGCGGCCATGCGGTCGAGGTGCGGCGTCGGGATGTCCGCGCCGAACGGCCCGATGTCGGCGTAGCCGAGGTCGTCGATGAAGATGACGACGACGTTGGGCAGGCGATCCTGGGCGGGCAGCGTGAAGGGTGCGGCAAAGGTCGCTGCGACGAGGAAGGCGATGCGGCGCATCGCTGCATCATGCCTAGACTGCGGCGATGAAGCACGTCCTCGCCCTTCTGGCACTCGTGATCGCCCCGTTCTTCGCGTCGGCGACGCCGCACGACGGCCCCGACCCGATCGGCAGCTGGCGGCTCGGCGAGAAGTTCGTGAAGGACGGCAAGCTCGTGTCGCTGCTCGGTGTCGACGGTCGCGTCACCGGCAAGCTGGAGTTCGTGAAGGGCCCGTCGGGATCGTCGCTGTGGTTCGACGGCAAGACGACGCGCGTCGTGCTCGCCGACGACTTCAAGCAGTCCAAGCCGAAGCTGCCGAAGCGCCACCTCACGGTCGAGGCCTGGGTCGCGATCAACACAAAGGCCGCTGACGCTCGGTTCGACCCGCGGCGTCGCTACCTGCCGGCGGCGACGAGCGCCGCGTCGGGGCGACCCCAGTGCGCGATCTCGTCGCGGATCCGCGTGTAGAGGATGTCGTCGAGGTTGTTGCCCGTCGCCTTGTTCACGCCGTGGGCCGCAGCGGACTTCTGCACGCTGCCGCCGTACTCGATGAACACGAACTCGCCGCGCGTGAACTGCGCGATCTGCCGCATCACGACGCTGCCCGCGTCGTCGAGGCCGCTCGCCGCGACCGTGTGCGTGCGGATGCCGCGCGCGACGGCCGCCTGCAGGCTGTCGCCGTAGGGCACGTCGTTCTCGTAGTCCAGGTGCGGCGGCGCGTCGGCGATGAGGAACGCGACCTTGGCCGCGCCCGCGCGCCACTCGAGTCCGTCGACCGCGACCGCGAGGCCCTGATTGAGCGACTCCGGGCCGTCGCCACCGCCGTTCGCCGTGACGCTCTTCAGCACTTCGTCGAACGCCTCGATGTCACCCGTGAACGGGTGCTGCGCGGTCACGTACTCGTCGCCGATGTCACGGTAGAGCACCGCGCCGTAGCGCAGGTCGAACTCGCGGCCCAGCGCCCGCAGTCGCGCGGTCGTCGACAGCAGCGTCGCCTTGATGGCCGCGATCTCGTCGCGCATCGAGCCGGTCGTGTCGATGACGAACGCGACGTCGAGCTGCAGCGGCTCGAGCGCTGTGCGTTCTTCGGGCAGGCGCACGACCGTGTCGGCCGCGCCGTCCCAAGCGTGGCGCACCATGCGCGTGCCGGTCGCGTCCGCGACCTCGACGATGAGCAGATCGTCACCGCTGCCGGCCACGGCGGGGTAGAACGGCACGCGGCCGTCGCCCTGCGTCGTGCCGCGCCAGATGATCTTGTCGCCCGTCTCGTTGACGACCGTGACGCGGCGACCCGGCACGCACGTGCCGTCGCGGTCGACGACGCGAATGCTGCAGCGGCCCGCGACGTCGAGGTCGACGAAGCGGTTCTTCAGTCCCGCGTTCTTGCGCGCGTCTTCGAGGAACTCGAGGAAGTCGCTGAACTCGACGTTGTCGTCGGTCGAGCCCGCCGCGAGCGGTGCGACGGTCGCGTTGTCACGGGGGGCCTCGAGCCTCGCCTCCGGTGCGGCTTCGCCGCCTTCCGCAATCGCGCCGAACGTCGCGACCGGTGAGCCGGCCGGACTGGCCGGGTCGGCGACCGGTCGGGCGGTGGGGCTGCCAGCGCCCGGGGTCATCGGTCCGCCGGCACCCGGGCCCGCGGGGCCGCCCGTCGTCGGGCCGGCAGATTTGGCGCCGTCGAGGTAGAAGTCGTGCGCGCCGGCCCCGGCGCCGGGTCCGCCGGTCGCCGGGCCGGCGCTGCCCGGGCCGCGCGCGTGCAGTTTCGCGAGCCGCGATGGTTCGCCTGCGCGCGCGCCGCCACTGCCCGCGACGAGGCGCTGGCTCCAGCCGTTTTGGTCCCGGACGACGATGGGCCGCCCGGCGATCTCGTCGCGCTCGCGCAGCAGGCTCTGCCGTTCGGGGCGGTGCCGCGCGGGCTCGGTGAGATCGATGGGTTCGTTCTTGGAAGTGCCGCAGGCGGCCGCGCTGACGGCGGCGGCGAGGAGCAGAATGGTCGAAGCGGATTGGCGCATTGGTCGTTGGTGCCGGGCGCGGGACGGCTGCGGGAAAGGCGTGCCGGGCTTCGACGCGAGCGCCCGGGCCCGGTTCCCAAATTGCGAGACCCGATTGCGAGACCCGCTGCGAGATTCGCTGCGAGATCGGCGGCGAGATCGGCTGGGAGATTCCTCTGTGTCGCGGCCATCGGTAGAGTCCTCCGCCCAATGCGCCTCAGCCAGATCCTGATCTCGACCCTGCGTGACGATCCCGCCGACGCGGAGATCCCGAGCCACAAGCTGCTCGCGCGCGCCGGCTTCATCGTGAAGATCGCCGCGGGCGTCTACGTCTACTCGCCGCTGATGTGGCGCGTCGTGCAGAAGTTCGCGCAGATCGTGCGGGAGGAACTCGACCGCGAAGGGGCCAACGAGGTGATGCTGCCGATCATCCAGCCGGCCGAACTGTGGCAGAGCAGCGGTCGCTGGGACCGCTACGTGACCGACGGGATCATGTTCTCGCTGCAGGACCGCAAGGGCACCGAGATGTGCCTCGGCCCGACGCACGAGGAGGTCATGACCACGTTCGTGTCGGCGCAGGTCAACAGCTACAAGCAGCTGCCCGTCAACTGCTACCAGATCCAGGACAAGTTCCGCGACGAGATCCGGCCGCGCTTCGGGCTGATGCGCGGGCGCGAGTTCATCATGATGGACGCGTACTCGTTCGACGTGGACGACACAGCACTCGACGTCGCGTATCAGAAGATGCGCAACGCCTACTGCCGCATCTTCGAGCGCTGCGGGCTCGACTACACGATCGTGCAGGCCGACTCGGGCGCGATCGGCGGTGCTGGCAGCGAGGAGTTCATGGTCATCGCCGACACGGGCGAGGACGCGATCCTGTTCTGCAAGGACAGCGGCTACGCGGCCAACGTCGAGAAGGCGACGAGCCAGCTGCCCGACGCGCCGGCCGGCGGTGACGTGCGTGACATGAGCAAGCACGAGACGCCGGGCGTGAAGACGGTCGCCCAGCTCGAGGAGTTCTTCGACGGCTGGGTCCCGGGGCGCATGGCCAAGACCGTGCTCTATCGCGCCACGTGGAAGGACGAGGAGAAGACGGTCGCCGTGATGATGCGCGGTGATCTCGAGATCAACGAGGTCAAGCTCGTGAACGTGCTCGACGCGCTGAGCGTGCGGCTCGCTACGGACGACGAGATCAAGGCCGCGACGGGCGCGGAGACGGGCTTTGCCGGGCCGGTGAACCTGCCCGAGGACGTTCGGCTGCTCGCCGACGTCTCGCTCGAGGGTCGAACCAACCTGCTGACCGGCTGCAACGAGACCGGCTATCACTGCCTCGACGTCAACCTCGGGCGCGATTGCAGCAAGCCCGAGTTCCACGATCTGCGTCTCGCGCGCGCCGGCGAGGGTTGCCCGGTGTCGGGCAAGCCGCTCGAAGAGGCCCGCGGCATCGAGGTCGGGCACATCTTCAAGCTCGGCACGAAGTACAGCTCGGCCATGGGCGCGACGTTCATGGACCAGGGCGGCAAGCCGGCGCCGTTCGTCATGGGGTGCTACGGCATCGGCGTGTCGCGCACGCCCGCGTCGGCCGTGGAGCAGCACTTCGACGACAAAGGCATGGTCTGGCCCGTGCCGATCGCGCCCTTTGAATGCGTCGTCGCGATGCTCGATTCCAAGCGCGCGGAGCAGCAGGAACTTGCGGAGAAGCTCTACAACGAACTCGAAGCCGCTGGCGTCGAGGTGTGCCTTGACGATCGCAAGATGAGCCCGGGCGCCAAGTTCAAGGACCACGAGCTCATGGGGCTGCCGCTGCAGGTCTTCGTCGGCCGCAAGGCGGGCGAGGGGCAGGTCGAGTTCCTCGTGCGCAAGGGCATGGAGAAGAGCGACTGCGCGGCGACCGACGTGAAGGCGAAGGTGCTCGCCGCGCTGGGTCGCTGAATTGCGTTGCTGAGTTCGGCCGCTCCGTTCGGGAATACCGGGGCCGCCGTCACCGTCGGATTCCGGCGATGACGACACTTCATTCCGCGGCCCGCCGTAGCGGCGGGTTCACCCTGATCGAAGTCATGGTCGTGGTGCTGATCCTCGGCCTGCTCGCGGCGCTGATCGTGCCCAACGTGATGCAGAGCAGCGAGCGCGCGAAGCTCGAGAAGGCGCGCATGGACTGCTCGACGATCGTCGGCGCAGCGCGCATGTTCTTCATCGACCGCGGTCGTGTGCCGGAGCTGCAGGAGCTGACCGAGCGCAGGAACGGCTTCTCCTACCTCGAGCAGATCCCGAAGGACCCGTGGGGCGGCGACTACATCATCCTCGCCGACGGCATGCCGCCGGACTTCGAGGTGAAGAGCCTCGGTCGCAACCGCTCCGCGGGTGACGAGGACGACGTGTCGTCGCGTCACAGCAACGGCTGATGGTCGGCAGGATGGTGTAGTGCAGCCGTCGCGCTCGGGTGCCTGGCTTGGTGGGGTCATGCTGGCAGTCATTGCGATCGTACTGCTCGCAGACCTGAGTCGTACCGGGATCAGCAGGGTGCCGTCTCGGGGCCTGACCGCCGAGATTTGGTGCCAGATTTACTCCCAAGCCGCGGTGTTCTTCCACCGCGAGACCGGCCTCATACCGACGCTTGCGTTGCTGGTTGATCCGCCGCTGGGACGTTGGTCGCAGTACCTCGTTGCGCCGGGGCGCTCGGACCCCTGGGGCCAGGCCTACCGATTGAGTGCCGCCGGAACGCCATTGACGTTCACCGTGACAAGTGCCGGCCCGGACACCGAACTCGGAACGGCCGACGACATCTCCGCCAGCACATCGAGTTCCCGGTAGTCAGTGGCGATGCCGGCGAAACCGGCAGGATGAACCAGGTACCGTACGGCCGTCAGAGTTCGGGGGTGTCGGCGAACGGTTCCCAGTCGGCCATGCCTTCGCTCCAGACGAGGGTGTCGTCGGTGATCTGGCCGCCGCGGTGCAGTTCCTTGAGCTGGGACTCCGAGACCGGGCCGAGCTGCTTCTCGTTCGCCGCGAAGAACCACATGCGTTCGGCCGGGTCCGGCGGCGGGGGTGGGAACGCCGGTGGCGCGTCGATCGCGGCGGTCTCCTCGTGGGTGAGTTCCGGTCGCGTATCGATGCCGAGTGCGCGGTCGTGCGCGTCGAGTCGTTCCGCGTGCGCAGCGTGGCGCTGATCGGCGACCTGACGCTCCTTCTTCAGCTGCTCCTTCAGTCGTCTGACGCTCTTGCCGCGCGACCGTTCGCGCGCCTCCTGTTCCTTCAGGTCCGGGATCAGCAGCAGGATGATCAGGCCGATGCAGCTCAGGAACAGGCCGATGAAGAACCAGGCGAGCGCGCTGCGCCCGCGGCCCGGCGCGATCACGGCGCAGATGATCGCAAAGAGCAGACTGCCACCGATGCTGCCATCGATGTCGATATCGGCAAGGAACGTGAGCACGGGGCGTGGAGGATGGTGGTTGGTCGGATGCGGGTCAACGTCGCGCCGCTCGGACGGCCTCGAGCCAGCCGGTCCCGAACCGCTCGTCGGGTTCGAGGTAGTGCCCTTCGCTCCACTCGTTGAGTGACGCGA
Organism: Planctomycetota bacterium; assembly: GCA_965228735.1. Classification (GTDB taxonomy): domain Bacteria; phylum Planctomycetota; class UBA1135; order UBA1135; family UBA2386; genus JAGQRA01. Next base: position 3,732,187 of record OZ245838.1, on the reverse strand, counting down.
CGAGCACGAGCGGGTCCTCGACTCCCACCGGCGATCGGAACGCGATCGCACGCTCCAAGGCGGCCCCGAACGACTCGGGATGCTCCCCCGTTACGACCGGCGCCCACGGATATTTGTCGGGGCGCGCCGGGCCGAAGTCGGCGCCGCGCGGCGAGGCGTCCCAACCCGTTGTCACGGCAGGCATATACGGCAATCCGGAACGATCGGCCTGGCCCTGCCACTGGCCCGCCCGCAGCCGCGCGTACTCCGTGTAGTCCTGCTCGAACGGCCCCTTCCAATCGGGCAGGAAGACGTAATGCGTCACGCTGTCGAAGCCGAGGTCGCGCACGATCGGCAACACGTCGGCGTTGGGTTCGATCGCCGCGAGATGCAGATCGGGGTGGCCGTGCTCGCGCAGCCAGGTGCGCGCAGCCGCGATCGCGGCGCGCGCGTGGTCGTGGCCGAGCTCCTGCGCGAAGAACGTCGAGTCGAAGATCGACAGGTAGCTGCGGCCCTCGACGGTCAGGTAGTTGGGCCGCACGAAGTAGTTCTCCGCGAGCATCGCGACGAACTGCACGAAGTCGTCGACGTCGCTCGGCACGCGCCGATCGTCGCCGATCACTGCCGCATCGGTGCGCCGCACGGGCAGCACGCGCCGCGGCAGGCGATTGGCCCACATGCAGGCAAAGGGCATGTCGCGGTGCGGGCCGGTGAGAAAGCCCTGGTCGAGCCCGGCCTCGAACACGCGCTTGCCGCGGCACCAGAACACGCCGAACACGAGTGCGTCGATCCCGTGGTCGCGGGCGAGGCCGATCCGTTGCCCGAACGCGACGGGGTCGCGGTCGTCGTACTCGCCGAGTGCCGGCACCCGCGGTTGGCGGTGGCCAGCGAACCGCGGCCGGCAGTCGCGCACCAGCTCCCACTCGGTGAACCCGGGGTGGAATGCGGCGTCGCGCTCCGCGATCGGGTGCCAGCCGGTGTAGACGTAGGCCGCGACGCGCATCACCGGAATCCTCGGCCGCATCGGCGATTCGGCAACGGATAGCGCCGAAATCGGGGCGCGGAAATCCGCGGTTGGCTGTCCCCGCGCCGCGGGCCGGCGACAATGGTGCCGTGGTGGATTCCCGCGACCTCTTCGAGATCCTGGCCCGCGAGCACATCGACTCGGTGCGCGCGTTCCTGCTCGCGTCCGTGCGCGACGGCGTGGCCGTCGAGGACCTCGTGCAGGAGACGTTCCTCACGGCGTGGAAGATCCTCGACCGCTACGACCGACAGCTGCCGTTCGGGCCGTGGGTGCGCGGCATCGCGGCCAAGCTGCTGCTCAACCACCGCCGCAAGCTCGGCCGCAGCCGGGTGCACTACTGCGGGGACGAGGTGATGGCGATCCTCGAGGGCGAGTTCGCGGCGCTCGATCGCGCGCCCGGCGACAACTTCGACGAACGGCTCGACGCGCTGCGTGACTGCCTCGGCAAGCTCAGCGGCAAGCAGCGCGAGTCGGTGCGTCTGCACTACGAGCACGGGCTGCACTGCAAGGAGATCGCGGCGCGCACGAGCAACGGTCTCGAAGCGGTGAAGAAGCACCTGCAGCGGGCGCGCGCGGCGCTGCATCGTTGTCTGTCGAACAAACTCGACCCGACCCCGGCCGAGGCGCCATGAGCGAGCTGGTCAACGACGATTGGCGGGCGCTCGACGACACGCTCGCGGACGGTCCGGCGCCGGCCGACGTGCCGCCGGAGGCCGCGCGCTGGCTCGCGGAGCAGCGCGCCATGCACGGTCTGTTGCGGGCGCTGCACACGGCGGATGCCGGCGCGCGCGAGAGCCGCGTCGAACGCATCATGGCCGGCGTCGATGCCGCGGAGGTTGCCGGCAATCGGCGACACTGGGGCATCGTCGGCGTGGCTGCCGCGCTGCTCGCCGGGTTCGTGATCTTCTTCGCGTTGCCGGATCAGCTGCCGACCGCCGAAGCGGCTGTCGATCGCATCGTGACCGAGCTCGGGCGCGACGTCGATCGGCGTTACCGCGTGATGACGCGCGTCGTCGCGCGCGGCGAGCTGCAGGCCAACCACAACTTCGTGCTCGTGACGCGACCGGGGTCGCGCTTCCGCATCGACGGCCGATTCACGTTCGGCGGCGAGCGCCGCGTGCCGCTGCGGATCGGCAGCGACGGCAACGAGGTTTGGATCCTGCCGGGCAACGGCAAGCTGCGGCAGGTGCTGCCGCTGCGCGAGCAGGGTCGGCTGCGGCAGAAGCTCGACGGCGTGCTCGACCTCGTGGATGTCGACGTGCACTCGCTGCTGTCGCGGCTGCCGAAGCAGTTCCGGGTCGAGGTCGTCGGCCGCGAACGCAAGAACGGCGTCGACCTCGTGCGGCTCGAGGCGCGGCGGCAAATCGGAGCGCGCGGCTCCAGGCTGCGCTCGATGTGGCTGCTCTACGACGAGCGTACCGGCCTCGTTCGCCACTTCGGCCTGCGTACGGGCAGCAACCGCGGCGTCCTGCGCGTGCTCCGCTTCGACTATCTCGGCGAAGAACCGTCGGGGCTGGTCGACTACGACCGCCCGTGGTGATTCAATCCGCCGGTCCGTGACCCGGCGCAGCGGGCGCTTCGCCGTCCGGTGGGGCAGCGTGCCCCGGAGCCCTTGGTCGAGCGCTCCCGATGAATCACCCCGACCCCCTCGCGCGCCTGCGCACGCTGCTCCAGGACGGCCACGGCGCGCCGGTCGAGCGCGCCGCCGCGCTCGCGGCCGAACGCGATCGGGTCGCGGGTGATGACGCGCTCGCGCACGAGCTCGTGGCGGCCGAGCTGCGCTGGATCCGGCGGCAGGACGAACGCGATTCGTCCCAGGTCGGCGAAGCGGTCGAGGCGGCGGAGCGCGACTGGCTCGAGCTGCGGCTGCGCGCGCTCGTCGCGGAAGCCGACACGCATCCGGCCGCGTTCTTCGACCTCGCGGACATCCGCGCGGAGGCGATCCGGCTCGGGCTCGACAGCCTGTCCGCCGAGTGCAGCGTCGCGATCCGCGACCGCGTCGCGTGCGCCGAGGCCGGTCCCGAGCTCGTGCAGGAGGCGGCCGAACGCGTCGCGCTGCTGACGGCGGCCGTCGAGGAGACGCCGCTCGAGCAGCAGATCATGGCGCTGCGATGCAATAGCGACGTGATGGCCGAGCTCGGCCGGCACTGCGACGACAAGACGCTGCGCGGCTACGGCCGCCGCCTGCGCAATCAGGCCGACGACCGCGAGCTCGCGCTGCGGCAGGAGAAGCTGCTCGGGCGACCCGGCGTCGTCGTGTTCCACTCGCTCAACTTCGCGCTGCTCGTCGTCGTGCTCACGATCCTGACGATCGAGTTCACCGTCGAGCTGTCCGAGCCGGTCGCGCACGCGCTGCAGTGGACCGACGCGCTCGCGTGCCTGTTCTTCGTCTTCGCGTTCCTGTTCGAGCTCGTGCTGCATCCGCGCCGCAGCTCGTTCTTCGTGCGTCACGTCCTCGTCGACCTGCTGCCGGCGATCCCGTCCGCGCTGTTCCTGCTGCCCGCCGTCGACGTCCCGGGGGCCGCGGACAACTCCGTCGTCGTGCGACTGCTGCGCATCCTGCGGATCGGCTGGGTCGCGCGTTACGTGCAGGTCCTGCGGCCGCTCGTGCGGTCGCTGCGGCTGTTCCTGTTCCTCGTGCGCGGCCTCGACGGGCTCGTGCAGCGTTTCTCGACATTGCTCGATCGCGAATTCGTGTTCGTGCCGGCGGCGAGTGACGAACACCGCGCGCCCGACCTCGACGGCCGGCGTGAGGTGCTGTTCGAGGCGCTCGAACGCGAGCGCGAGCTGCTCGGTCTCGTCGACCCGCGGCAGCGGGCCGCCGCGATCGTCGCGCGCGCCGAGGCGCTGCGCGGGCGGATGAGCATGCTCGGGCCGGTTCGCGCGGGCAGCCTGCGCATCGGCTCGTCCCGGCGCGACGTGCCGATCGAGGGCGCGATCGAGGTGCTGTGGTCGCTGCGGCCGCAGGACGTGCCGCGCTACCTGCGGCCGTCCGACATCCGCGCGATCGATCGCGTGCTGCGGGTCCTGTCCGCGGTGCCCGTGCGGTGGCTGCCGATCGTGCGCAACTTCGCGGTGCACCCGTTGCCGCCCGGGCCCGAAGAACGGGTCGTCGCGTTCGCGCGCGCCGTGGCCGACTGGCTCGAGCGCTGGCACGGACGACTGCTGTTCCACGCGGATCTGCACGGGATCGTCACGGGGCCGCAGATTCTCGATCGGGTGGCGACGGCGTTGATCCGGGCGACGCAACGGCCGGCGGTGCGGTTGTTGCTGTTCGGGGGGTTGGCGCTGCTCCTGCAGCTGATCTTCGGCAAGGCCGAGGGCACCCTGAAAGACATCAACGACTTCCTCGGGAGAATCGTCGCGACCCCACTGATCGTTCTCGGCAGCGTCTGCTTGATCGGCCTCGCCCTCGGACGCTGGCTCAAGAGCCTCGCTGGCGAGGCCGCCGACTCGTACCGCCTCACCAGCGAAGCCCACTTCCTGCCGCAGCTCGAGCTCGCGAAGGTGCGCTACGAGGCCGACGACCTGCCGTTCCTCGCGCGCCGCGTGTTCGACGGCGACGAGATCCAGGCCCAGGCGCTGCCGTTGCTCCAGCACCAGGTGCGATCGGCGCGCGCCGGCGTGCCCGTCGACGACGACGTCGACGACCACATCCGCTTCGGGGTCAACCGCGTCGCCATGCTGTACCTGCACTTCCTCGACGGCGCGCCGCTGCACATCACCGACGTCAAGACGACTGAGCAGCTGCTCGCGAACAAGGCGCTCGTCAATCTGCGCGAGCAGTTCCTCGGCGTGACGCGGCGCGACAAGAAGCGGCTGCGCAAGCTGCGCCTCGACGACGGCACGGTGTTCTCCGGGCCCTACCTGTGGTTCAGCTTCATCACCGAGAGCATCGCCGTCGAGACCGCGAAGCGCATCGAGGGCTACAACCGCTTCTGCATCCCGCTCGCCGAGTTCGGCGATAGCTCGCCCGAGCAGCAGGAGGCGATGGGGCTGTGGCTCGACCGCCGGCGCGATCCGAAGGCCGGTCGCACGCTCGCGGGGCTCGAGACGGTGCGCACCGAGGCCTATCCGACGACCGAGTTCTGCGCGATCGACTTCGTCGGCGGTGATCCGGAGCGCGACGGTCACATCGCGCACATCTTCGGGGACGAGGTGCTCGAGGTGCTCGAGCACGACCGGCGCACGATGATCCGCGAGATCTTCGGCACGCGGCCCGTGCACCACCTGCCGAAGCACGAGCGCAGCTTCAATCCGCTGCGCTTCTACCGCAAGCGGATGTCACACGGGCGCGTGCTGCTCGCGCCGCTCTTGATGCTGGTGCGCTTCGCGCGCTTCGTGACGTGGATCGTGCGACGGATCAACCAGATCGTCCGCGAGGTGCTCGACCCGCACGTCGCGATGCAGAACCGCGAGGCCGGTATCGCGCCGTTCGCCGTCGCGCTGCGCAAGATCCATCGCATGAAGGCGCCGGGGCTGCGCGAGGCGTTGCGCACCCGGTTGTGGCTCGACCCGGCCTACTCGGGCGCACCGATCGGCTGGACCGAGCGCAGCGACTTCCGCGAGGACAGCGACTTCGAGCGCGATCTCGCGTTCCTGCATCTGCACGAACGCGAGTGCGTCGAGCTGCGCGAGCGTGCGCACGAGATCCATCGGGACGTCCGCGAGCTGCATGCCGCGATCGCGTGGCTGCCCGAGTTTCCAGCGGTCGACAGCGCGGCCCATCGACGCGCCGGCGAACTCGCCGTCACGTGCGCGTGGATCGCCGATCGCGACAACGTGCGCACTCTGCTGCACGCCGAGCGCTGGCGGATCGAGCACCTGGCCGAAATCGTGCGCGAAGGCGTGCCCGGAAGCCTTTTCGGCGACTCGTGGCGCGCCCTCGTCGGCCTGTTTCGCGTGGGCCCGGTCGAGCGCTGGCTGCAGCGGCACGGCCGCGACCTGCCGCGCACCGCGCTGCGACCCCTGCGGCGAGCGTGGGCGCGGAACGAGCACGATATCCGCACCGTGCTCTCGGCCTGGCTCGAGCTCGAGCCCGAACAGTCGCCGACCGAGGTCGCGGCTGCGCGCCTGCTCGGGATCTATGCCAAGGGGCCGGCCGTGCGCCGTGACATCCGCGCGTTGCGCGCCGTGCAGTCGATGGCCGTACTGGACGTGCGCAACTACCGTGACATCGTGTTCCGCCTCGGCGGTTTCGGCGACGACGGCGAGGACCCGGGCCAATGGTGCCAGCTGCCATGACGAACGTCGAACCAGCCGAGCAACAGCCACTCTTCGACGATCGCGACCGGCGGATCCTGTTGTGGGTCGTTGCCGCGACCGTGTGTTGGCGCTGGCTGCTCGCGGTGCGGGCGCCGCTGCCCGGTGAGGATGCCGTGCTCGACCTGTGGGTCGCGCGCGAGCTCGGCGGCGGTGACTTCACGGCGTTGCAGCACGTCTGGTCCGGGCCGCTCTGGAGCGCGCTGATCACGCCGGGCGTTCTGCTCGGCTTCGAACCGTTCGAGTGCGCGATGGTGCTCGGCGCGGTGTTGACGGGGCTCGGGATCGTGCCCGCGGCGATCGCCGCGCAGCGCTGGCAACGGTCCCGGGGCGCCGGTGCGGGCACGAGCGTGGCACTGCTCATGGCCAGCGTGCCGCAGCCGGCTCTTTCGACGGCGGGCGGTGCCGCGACGCCGGTGCAGCTCCTGCTCGCGGGGCTGGGTCTCCTTGCGCTGAGCCGGCGGCGGTTCGGGCTCGGTGCGGTTCTCGTCGGGCTCGCGGTCCTCGACGCGATGCGCGGCGGCCTGCCCGGGCTGTTGCCGCTCGGCATGCTCGCGGTTGCCGTGATCGCGGCGATCGGTCTCTCCCGACTGCATGTTCGCCTGCGCGACCTGCTGCTCACGCTGGCAGTGGCGGCCATGTTCTGGCTCGCGTGGAACGGCGGCGTCGCCGGCTCGAAGACCGTCATCGTCGAGCGCCATCTCGGCGAGTTCGTGGGGGAACGCCTCGCACCGGACGAGACGGTCGCGTCGGATCTGCCGCGCGTGCTCTACTACTCCGGCCGCCGGCCCGAGGTGTTCGACGAGGACGAGCTGCGCGCGCTGCTGGGGCAGGGGTCGACCGGCGCGGTGGTGGTTCGGCGGAACACTGCGAGCAAGCTCCGGGCGGCGATCGAGGTGCGCTTCTCGCGCTATCAGCTGTCGCAGCGCTTCGCGGACCTCGTCGCGGCGCATGGCGTCGTCTTGCTGCTGCCGCGTTGATTGCGGTCGCCGGATCGCGCAGGATCCCACGCCGTGGACTGGCTGTCGTGGATCAAGACGTTCGCTCCGTCGCTCGTTGCGGGCCTCGCGCTCGTCAGCGTCGGCGGGGGGCGGTTGCTCGCGCTTGCCGCGGCGATCGGCCTCGCGCTCGCGGCCGTTCTGCTGCACGACTGGCCGCGGTTGCCGCACGAGCTGTGGCAGCGCCCGAGCGGCCGCCCGTGGCTGTTCTGGTGCCTGATCTTCGCGACGCTCGTGACGTCGTTCGAACGCTGGCGCTGGCTGCCGCCGCGCGGCGGGCTATGGGTCGGCCTGCTCCTCGGCGGCGCGTCGGCCTGGTTCGTGCTCTGGCAGGCGGCGCGCGGCGAGGGCTTCGCGTGGATCCTGCCGCACGTCGGGGCGGCGGTCCTGATCACCGGTGGGGCGGTGTTCGCGTCTCGCAGCCTCATCGAACGAGCGTCGGATTCACCGCTCATGGCGTTCGTGTTCGTCGCGGCCTTCGCGGTCGACTTCGCGGTGCTCGACCTGACCGACTGCTACTGGCAGGCTGCGACGATCGGCGCGTGTGCCGCGACCGTCGTCGCCGGGATCGCGACCGCGATGTGGCACGAGCCGCTCAAGCTCGCGCCGGCCGACGGCGTCTGGCTCGGCATCGCGCACGCGCTCGTGCTCATCGCCGGTGCCGAGCTCGGCAGCCTGCCATGGACGGTCGCGGCGCTGGCTGCGATCACGCCAGCCCTGCCGCTCGTGCTGCCGAAGTCGTTCGCGAAGGAGCGACCCAAGCGCTGGACGTTCGTGGCGCTCGTGCTGCTGGCGCTCCCGGCCGCGGGCGCGATCGCGCTCGTCAGCTGACCCCTGACTCCGGGTTGCCGCCGAGCGCGTAGCGCAGCCAGCGGCATTCGATCGGGCCGTTGCGCACCGGCACGCGGCGGTCGCTGCGCAGCCCCAGCAGCCGCGCCACGTCGGGGTTGCCGCAGAGCACCCACGCGCGGTCGGCCGCAGAGCGGTGCAGGAAGTCACCGATCGCGCGCCAGCTCTCTTCGAGTTGCTCGGGGTCGTCGCCGAGGCGGTCGCCGTACGGCGGGTTGGCGACCACGACCGACGGCGTGAACGCGGGTTCGAAGTCGCGCGCGTTGCCCTGCACGAGCTTGACGCGCTGCGTGAGCCCGGCCGCGTTGAGCGCTGCCTTCGCGATGCCGAGCGCGCCCTGGTGGCGGTCGTTGCCGGCGAGCCGCGGGATGCGGTCCACCCCGGCCTCGGCGCGCGCCTCGGCGTCGTCGAACAGCTCACGCCACGCGTCGAGGTCGGCGTCGCGCCAGTGTTCGAACGCGAAGCTGCGACCGAGCCCCGGCGCGCGGTCGCCCGCGATCCACGCGGCCTCGACGAGGAACGTCGCGGACCCGCAGCACGGATCGACGACCGGTGACTCGCGATCCCAGTCACTCAGCAGCAGCAGGCCGGCGGCCGTCGCCTCGTTGAGCGGGCTGCGGTGCTGGATCTTGCGGTAGCCGCGCTTGTGCAGCGGCTCGCCGCCGAGCTCGCGATAGAGGATCGCGTGGTCGTCGATGAGCACGAGCTTGACCGGCAGGTGCGGCCGGTCACGTTCGACGCTCGGCCGCGCGCCGTCGTGCTTGCGGAACTGGTCGCAGATCGCGTCCTTGGTGACGAGCACCGGGAAGCGCGTGTCGTTGGCCCACTGGCTGTTGCGCACGGCGCCGTCGATCGCGAGCGTCATCTCGGGCGAGATGCTCTGCGACCAATCGACGGTCCAGACGAGCGCGTAGAGCTCCTCGCGGCTGCGCGCCGGTCCGCGCGCCAGCTCCTCCTGCACGCGGATCGCGGATCGCAGCCACAGACACGCGCGATAGCCGAGCGCCCGGTCGCCCTCGAACTCGCACGCGCCGCGCCGGACCTTGACGTCCGTGACGCCGAGGTCGTGGAGCTCGTCCCGGAGGACCTCCTCCAGTCCGAGCGTGCACGCGGCGTAGTAGCGGTGCGTCAACTCAGCCGCCCTGCCCGCCTGTGGGGGCGCCGGGGCCGGCCGCTGCCGCGAACTCGGCGGCGAAGACCTCGACGGCGCTGATGACCGGCGCGGCGGCCATCTCGATGAGCGAGCAGAAGCCCTTCTTGCGGGTGAACGCCGCGAGCTTCTTCAGCTTGTCGTCGTAGCCGGGGCCCTTGCCGGCCTGCACGGCCTTCAAGATGTGCACGAACTGGTTGGTCTCCATGCGGCACGGCGGGCACTGGCCGCATTGCTCCCGCATGAAGAACTCGGCGATCTCGATCGTCAGCGCGACGACGTCGGTGTGCTGGTCGACGATCCGCACGCCGCCGCAGCCGGGCGAGGTGCCGAGCGGCTGCAGCGTCTCGTACGCGATCTCGACATCGAGGTGGTCCCGATGCAGGAAGCCGGCCGACATCGCCGGCAGGATCGCGCGGATCTCGCGGTCGTCGCGCATGCCGCCGCCGTGCTCGTCGATCAGCTGGCGATAGGTCGCGCCGAACGGCAGTTCGTAGACGCCGGGCCGGTTGACGGTGTCCGGCAGCGTGAAGAGCAGCGTGCCCTTGCTCTCCGCGGTGCCGATCGCGGCGAACGCGTCGGCGCTGTTCCGCGCGATCCATGCGACGTGCGCGAACGTCTCGACGTTGTTCACCGTCGTCGGTTTGCCGAACAGCCCGGCGTCGCCCGGGAACGGCGGCTTCTTCCGCGGCTTGGCCGGTTCGCCCTCGATCGCGGCGAGCGCCGCCGTCTCCTCGCCCGCGACGTACGTCGTCGGGCCGCAGTGGATCGCGACGGGGAACGGCAACAGGCCCGCTGCGTCGGCCTCGGCGAGCGCGCGTTCGGCGCTCGCGCGCGGCCCGGCCATGTCCTCGATGAGGTAGAGCCAGCCCTTCGTCGCGCCGGTCGCGAGCCCCGCGATCGCGAGGCCCTCGAGCACGGCGTGCGCGTGGTGTTCGACGAGGTGGCGGTCCTTGTTGCTGCCGGGCTCGTGCTCGCCGCCGTTTGCCACGACGAACTTCTCGGCGCTCTCGGACGCAGCCGCGAGGCGCCACTTGGTCGCCGTCGGGAATGCCGCGCCACCGCGCCCGCGCAGGCCCGAGCGGGCGATCTCCTCGACGAACGCGGCGGGGTCGGAGGCTTCGCGCAGCTTCTGCAGACCGTCATAGCCGCCGCGCGCGCGGTACTCGGCGAGCGACTCCGGGCCGCTTTCGGTCGGATGGAGCAACAGGGGAGATTCCACGGAGCGATGGTAGGTCGCGGCGGCACAGGTTCCACACGCTAAGATCCCGGGCCCGTCTCGCCGCGGGTTGACGCTTCCAATGCAGCCATTCCTCCTGACCAGTGTCCTCGCCGCCGCACTCGCGATCGGCGCGACCGTCCCGCTCGCCACGGCCCGGCCGGCCTCCGCCGCAGCAGTGACCCGCGTGCTCGACGAGGGCATGTGGCCGTTCGACGGGCTGCCGCTCGCGAAGTTGAAGGAGAAGTACGGCTTCGAGCCGACCCCGGCGTGGCTGCGCAAGGTGCGCATGGCGTCGGTGCGGTTCGACACCGGCGGGTCGGGATCGTTCGTGTCGCCGAACGGGCTCGTGATGACCAACCATCACGTCGCGCTCACCACGCTGCAGAAGATCTCGACTCCCGAGAAGGACTGGGTCGAGGACGGCTTCAGTGCGCGATTGTTCGGCAGCGAGCCGCAGGGCACCGACCTGACCCTGCGGCAGCTCGTCGAGATCAGGGACGTCACGGAGGACATCAAGAAGTGGAGGGCCGCGGACGAGACCGAGGCCGGCAACGAGTGGCGCGTGCGGGCCGAGGCGCTGACGGATCGGCTCTCCGACAAGCAGAAGAACATCGTCGCCGACCTCGTGCCGCTCTACGACGGTGAGGAGTACCGCGTCTACGTCTATAAGGTCTACGACGACGTGCGCGTCGTGTTCGCGCCGGAGAAGCAGGTCGCGTTCTACGGCGGTGACCTCGACAACTTCACCTACCCGCGCTACTGCCTCGACTGCGCGTTCTTCCGCGTCTACGAGAACGGGGAGCCGATCGACAGCAGCGAGCACTACTTCGAGTGGAACGAGAAGGGCGCGGAGGTCGACGACCTGGTGTTCGTTTCCGGTCACCCGGGCGGCACCGAGCGGCTGCTCACGCACGCGGAGATGGAGTTTCACCGCGATGTGCTCGCGCCGCGGATCGTTGCGTTCCTCACGACCATCCGGACGCAGCTCGAAGACGCGATGGCGCAGAACCCGGAGGCCGCGTTCGAGCTGCGCGACCGCTACTTCGGCGTGATGAACTCGCTCAAGGCCTACACGGGCCACCTCGACGGCCTGCGGGACGCGGAGATGCTCGAGCGGATCCGGCAGCGCGACGCGGACCTGCTGGCGCAGGCGGATGAGCCGCAGCTGAAGGCGGCGTTCGCCGAGATCGGCGCGGCGATGGCCCGGCTGCGCGAGCGCTTCGGCGGCGGCGCCGCCGACCCGCGGCAGATGATGCCCGCGGTCCAGCGCGTGACGGAGAAGGACCTGGCCGAGTCGAAGGGAGTTATCGCGCGGGCGCGCTTCGCGGCCTACGGCACCGACAACTACCCGGACGCGACGTTCACGTTGCGTCTCGCGTTCGGCACGGTGACCGGCTACGAGGCCGGCACGACGGCGGTCGCGCCGTTCACCACGTTCTATGGGCTCTACAACCGGCACGCCGGCATGGGCGGCAAGGAGCCGTTCGACCTGCCCGCGCACTGGCTCGAGAAGCGCGACAAGCTCGACCTGTCGACGCGCTACAACTTCGTCTGCTCGGCCGACATCATCGGCGGCAACTCCGGCAGTCCGGTGCTCAATCGCGATGCCGAGGTCGTCGGGCTGATCTTCGACGGCAACATCGAGTCATTGCCGGGCAACTACTGGTTCGACGAGCGGGTCAATCGCGCGGTCAGCGTGCACACGGGCGCGATCACGGCCGCGCTCGAGCACATCTACGACGAGGGTGCCCTGGCCCGTGAGCTGGGCGGCGAGGCCCGGAGCGGCAAGTAGCCCTAGCAAGGTCACCCATGAGCGCGATCGAAGAACCGAGCCGTTTCGACTCCGACTGGGCGGCCCTGCTGAGCCAGTCGCACATCTTCCGCAACCTGACGGCGGAAGAGGTGCAGCGGTTGCTCGCGGTCGTCGAGACGCAGACGCTTGCCGAAGGCGAGGTGCTGTTCGCCGAGGGCGATCCGCGCGTCCGGCTCATCGCGGTGCTGCGTGGCCGCATCTCGCTCACGCGCCTCGATGTCACGGGAACGGCGCGTTCGGTTTCGACGATGCTGCGCGGCGACCTGCTCGGCGAGGGCATGTTGATCGAGGGTTCGACGCACTCGACGACCGCGACCGCGATCACGCCGGCCGAGGTGGCGATCCTCACGCGCGACAAGCTCGCCGAGGTGTTCGCGGGCGACGACCGGTTGGAGAAGCGGATGCTCGCGAGCCTGCTCGACGAGATCGTCGGCCGCTACGACCAGCTGATGTTCCGCACGAGCGGCGTGACCCACGGGTTCTCGACCGGGCGGACGCGCACCGAGAAGGACCTGCTCGGCGAGGGGCAGGTGCAGGCGGAGGCCTACTTCGGTCTGCAGACGATGCGCGCGCTCGGCAACTTCGAGATCGGCGGCGTGCGCCTGCACGTCTATCCCAACTTCGTGCGCGCTCTCGCGCTGGTGAAGAAGGCATGCGCATTGGCCAATCGCGACTGCGGCGTGCTCGACGAGCGTCGGGCCAAGGCGATCGCGGATGCGGCGGACGAGATCGCGGCCGACAAGCTGCACGACTACTTCGTCGTGGACGTTCTGCAAGGCGGTGCGGGCACGTCGACCAACATGAACGTGAACGAGGTGATCGCCAACCGCGCGCTCGAGCTCCTCGGGCACGAGAAGGGCGACTACAAACACTGTCACCCCAACAACCACGTCAACTGCTCGCAGTCGACGAACGACGTCTATCCGAGCGCGCTCAAGCTCGGGATGATCCTCAGCAGCGAGCGGCTGATCGAGTCGGTAGACGGGCTCGTCGCGACGTGCGAGCTGAAGGCGTCCGAGTTCAAGGACGTCGTCAAGATGGGCCGCACCCAGCTGCAGGATGCGGTGCCGATGACGCTCGGGCAGGAGTTCGCCGCGTTCGCGTGCACCTTGCGGCAGGAGCTGGAAGAACTGCAGTCGGCGCGCGGCAAGCTGCGCACGCTCAACATCGGCGGCACGGCGATCGGCACCCGGCTCAACGCGCCGCGCGGCTATCCCGAGAAGGCGCTCGAGCACCTGCGCGCGATCACGGGCCTCGACCTCGGCCTCGCGAAGGACTTGATCGAGGCGACGCAGGACACGCAGGCGTTCGTGATGTTCAGCTCGGCGCTGAAGAGCCTCGCGATCAAGCTGTCCAAGGTTTGCAACGACCTGCGCCTGTTGTCGTCGGGTCCGCGCGCCGGTCTCGGTGAGATCAACCTGCCGCCGCGGCAGCCGGGCAGCTCGATCATGCCGGGCAAGGTCAACCCCGTGATCCCGGAGGTCGTCAACCAGGTCGCTTACCGCGTCATCGGCAACGATCTCACGGTCACGCTCGCGGCCGAGGCCGGCCAGCTGCAGCTCAACGTGATGGAGCCGGTGATCGCGGCGAGCATCTTCGAGTCGCTGAAGATCCTCGCCAACGCGGTGCACACGTTGCGCGAGAACTGCATCGCCGGGATCACGGCCAACGACGAGCGCTGCCGTGAGTTCGTCGAGAACAGCATCGGCCTCGTCACCGCGCTCGTGCCGGTGCTCGGCTACGACGTGTCGACGAGCGTGGCCGCCGAAGCGCTGGCGTCCGGTCGCACGGTCGCCGCGGTGCTGCAGGAGCGCGACCTCTACAGCGACGAGGTCGCGGCGGCGATCGCGCCCGAGGTCATGGCGGATCCGGAACGCGGCCGCGGCTGATGGTCCGCGGGCGAGACGGCCGGGAGCGACGTCTCACAGCCAGCCGCGGTCGACCCCTTCGAGCAGGATCGAACGCGTCGTGTCCTCGATGAGCGGCGTCACGCCGGCGCCCGCGAACGGCAGGGCGAGAACGAAGACCCAGCCGACCCACGTCACTGTACCGACGGAGCGGTCGATGGTGCCGAGTTCGATGCCGCGCCCGTCGATCACCGTGACCCGGAGTTCGAACTCATTGGCCGCGCGCGCGGGCAGGATGCCGGCCGTGGCCGCGCACAGGAACATGAACGCGCGGGTCCAACGGATGTCGGGCCGGGTGTGCGTGACGTCGATGCGCAGGTGGCGATCGGCGGCGGATGCGCCGGCTTCGGCCGCGGCCACCGTCGAGAATCGTCGTGAGTCGAGGAGGGTCGCGGTCATCACCCGTTCCCATCCGGCCTCGAACTTCGTCGGCATGCCGTGGAACTCGAGCGTCAAGGCCGTCGGCGCAGCGCTGGCGGGCGGCGGCCAGTTCTCCAACAGGGGCAGTTCGCCGGACTCGAACGACGCGCAGCTCGCGGCGAGCGCGAGGACGGCGAGTGCCGCTGTGCGGGTGACACGTAGCATCCAGGCTCGCATGCGGCGAGCGTAGCGCCGGGGTCACTCCGCGCACGGCGTTTCGATCGGCCCGGCCGTCCCGCTACGCTCACGCCATGAAGATCGCGTGCATCGGCGGCGGGCCGGCGTCCCTCTACTTCGCGCTGCTGTTCAAGCAGCGCGCGCCGGATGCCGAGATCGACGTCTACGAGCAGAACCGGGCCGACGACACGTTCGGTTGGGGCGTGGTCTTCTCCGACGAGACGCTCGGCAACTTCAAGCTCCGGGATCCCGAGAGCTTCGCCGCGATCGAGTCGCGGTTCGCCTACTGGACCGACATCGACACGTTCTATCGCGATACCAAGGTCACGAGCACCGGGCACGGCTTCTGCGGCCTCGCGCGCAAGGAGCTGCTCTTGATCCTGCAGGCGCGGTGCCGCGAGCTCGGCGTCGGGCTGCACTTCGAGCACACCGTGGATGACATCGATGCGCTCGCCTCGCAGCACGACCTCGTCGTCGCCGCGGACGGCGTGAACAGTCGCGTGCGGCAGCACTTCGCGGGCTCGTTCCGGCCGACGCTGGATTGGCGCAAGTGCAAGTTCGCGTGGTTCGGCACGACCAAGAAGATGACGGCGTTCACGTTCGTCTTCACGGAGACGGAGTGGGGGCTGTTCCAGGTGCACGCGTATCCGTTCGAGGAGGGGCGGGGCACGTGGATCGTCGAGTGCCACGAGGACACCTGGCGGCGCGCGGGGCTGGACCAGCTCGACGAGGCGCAGTCCGCGGCGTTCTGCAAGCAGCTGTTCGCCGAGCACCTCGAGGGCGAGGAGCTGCTGACCAACCGGTCGATCTGGCGCACGTTCCCGACGGTGAAGTGCGAGTCGTGGCGGCACGGCAACGTCGTGCTGGTCGGCGACGCCGCGCATACGGCCCACTTCTCGATCGGCTCCGGCACCAAGCTCGCGATGGAGGATGCGATCGCGCTCGTCGACGCGCTGACGGAGCATGCGGGCGATGTCGCCGCCGGGCTCGCCGCCTACGAGGACGGGCGCTGGGTCGACGTCGCGAAGACGCAGAAGGCCGCGCAGACGAGCCTCGAGTGGTTCGAGAACAGCGCGCGCTACCTCGGTCAGGACCCGGAGCGCTTCGTGTTCAACCTCATGACGCGCAGCAAGCGGATCACCTACGGCAATCTGCGGCTGCGCGACCCGGCGCTGGTCGAACGCGTCGACGCGGCCGTGCAGCGGGAAGAGGCCGCGGGAGCGGAGATCGCGGCGGCGACACCGCCCGGGTTCCTGCCGTTCGTGGTGCGCGGCTGCACGCTGCCGAACCGCGTCGTGGTGTCACCGATGTGCCAGTACTCGGCGACGGATGGCGTGCCGAACGACTGGCACCTCGTGCATCTCGGCGGCCGCGCGACGGGCGGCGCGGGCCTCGTGATGACGGAGATGACCAACGTCGAGGCGGACGGTCGCATCACGTATGGCTGCGCCGGCATGTGGAGCGACGAGCAGGAAGCGGCGTGGCGGCGGATCGTCCAGTTCGTCCACGGCCACTCCGGCAGCAAGATCGGCATGCAGCTCGCGCACGCGGGTCGCAAGGCGTCGTGCAGCCTGCCGTGGGAGGGCGACGCGCCGCTGACCGAGGGTGCGTGGCCGAGCATCGGTCCGTCCGCGGTGCCGTTCGATGCCGGCTGGCCGACGCCGCGCGCGATGGCGCGCGCCGACATGGATCGCGTGCGGGACGCGTTCGTCGCAGCCGCGCAGCGTTGCGATCGTGCCGGGTTCGACCTGATCGAGCTGCACATGGCGCACGGCTATCTGCTGTCGAGCTTCCTGTCGCCGCTGAGCAACCACCGCGACGACGACTACGGCGGCGAGCTCGCGAATCGGGCGCGCTACCCGCTCGAGGTGCTCGAGGCCGTGCGAGCCGCGTGGCCCGACGACAAGCCGCTGTTCGTGCGCATCTCGGCGAGCGACTGGCTCGAGGACGAGGGCCGCGGTTTCACGATCGACGAGGCCGTCGTCGTCGCGGGCTGGCTCAAAGAACGCGGCTGCGACGTGATCGACGTGAGCTCCGCCGGTAACGCGCCCGAGTCCGAGCCGGTCTACGGGCGGATGTATCAGGTGCCGTTCGCCGAACGCATCCGGCTCGAGGCCAATGTGCCGGTCATGGCCGTCGGCGCGATCCAGAGCATCGACCACGTCGACACGATCATCGCGGCGGGCCGCGCCGACCTCTGCGCGATCGCGCGCGGTCACCTCGAGGACGGCAGCATGACGCTGCGGGCGGCCAACGAGCGCCGGATCGCGAGCCAGGCGTGGCCGGTGCAGTACGTCGCGGCGCGGCGGCAGTGAGGCCGGTGGGCGCGCTGGTTCTCGGCCCCGATTGCGTCGCGCCGCGTGTCACGAAGCCGTCTTGCAGCGGGTCTGAGTTGCCGCCGGCTCTCGGCCCGGCGACACTGCCGTGATGAACCGAACACTCACGTGGCTCTCCGCCGCGCTGATCCTCGGCTGCCTGCCCGCCCAGGACGATCCTGGCGCGAAGAAGAGCGCGGATGCGCACCTGCAGGAGCTCGAGAGCAAGCGGGGCAAGATCATCAAACAATGGCGGGAGGACATCAAAAAGGCCTCCGAAGCATCGAAGAACGCCGAGCCCGGCAAGCCGGTCAAGGCGATCGCGATGCGGCCGGACTTCTCGCCGCTGCGTGGTGAGTTCCTCGCCGGGGCCGAGACGTATCCCGACGCCGCCGTTCGCTTTCTCGTGCCGGCGCTCAACTACAGCAGCAAGCCGGAGCACTACCGGGAGGTCCTCGACATCCTCGTGAACGAGCACCTCGACGACGAGGACATCTGGCTGATCGGCAGTTTCCTGCCGCGGCTCGAACGCATGGTCGGCGCGGACTACCGCGACGAGATCGTGGCCAAGATCAAGGCGGGCAGCGAGAACCCGCGCCTCATGACGTGGCTCACGTGGATGGAAGCCGAGGAGCAGCTGCGCGCCTACAGCAAGGCCAAGGCGAAGATGCTCGCGGCGCTCGAGAAGGGCGACGACCCGCGCATTCGGCAGCAGTTCGAGCAGCTCACGACCGAGACCGAGAAGTTCGGCATCGGCAGTGAGGCGCCCGACATCGCCGGCGTCGACCTCGACGGCGTGAAGTTCAAGCTCAGCGACTACAAGGGCAAGGTCGTCTTCCTCGACTTCTGGGGCGACTGGTGAGGCCCTTGCCGGGCCATGTACCCGCACGAGCGGTCGCTCGTGGAAGAGTTGCAGGACGAACCGTTCGCGCTGATCGGCGTGAACAGTGACCAGACCGTCGAACGCGCGAAGAAGGCCATCGCCGAGAACGAGCTCAACTGGCGCAGCTTCCAGAACGTTCAGCCCGGTCGCGAGCGCAAGATCTCGGAGGACTGGGCCGTGCGCGGCTGGCCGACGATCGTCGTGCTCGACAAGGACTTCAAGATCCGCTACCGCGGCCACAACGGCAACCAGGCGACCGACGTCGTCCGTGAGCTGCTGGCCGCGATGAAGGGCGAGTAGGCTCGCCGCCCGGGCCCTGAAATAGGCCCGGGCAGGCACTGGATTCGCGGGGTGCTGGCACCTACATACGCGCGCCCGCTCCCGTGATCCGACCCTTCGCCCGGCCCGCTCGTGCTGGCCGGGCTGCGCCGAAACGGATCCGGTCCGACGACCTGGCAACTGGAGCATACCGCTCGGCCCGAGCCGACCGCGGCTCTACGATTGCCGATCGAGGAACTGGCCATGGCGTCAACGACTCCGGACACCCGGTTGCTGCCCTTCGAGATCCGGCGGCAGCCGGACGACACCACGTGTGGCCCGACCTGCCTGCACGCGGTCTACCGCCACTACGGCGACGAGGGTTCGTTGCAGACGATCGCGGCGCGCGTGCCGACGTTGCCGGACGGCGGCACGCTCGGTGTTCTGCTGGCGACCGATGCGCTGTCGCGCGGCTATCGCGTGAAGATCGTCACCTGGAACCTGCGGGTGTTCGATCCGACCTGGTTCCAGCCGGGTGCTGCGCCGCTGCGGGACAACCTGCTGCGGCGCGCCGAGGCGCGCCGGTCCGACGAGAAGTTGCACGGGGCTGCCAGGGCATACGCCGACTTCCTCGATCGCGGCGGCCGGGTCGAGTTCCGCGACCTCACGCCTCGGCTGTTGAGTGACACGCTCCGCCGCGGGGTGCCGGTGCTGACGGGGCTGTCCGCGACGTTCCTCTATCGGGAAGCGCGGCAGCGCCCGACCGACGACGTCACCGACGATATCGTCGGTGATCCGGTCGGCCACTTCGTCGTGCTCACCGGCTATCGCGGCAAGAAGCGCGAGGTCTACGTCACCGACCCGATGCATCCGAATCCGTTGTCCGAGAACCACACCTACCCGGTCCCGGTCGACCGCCTGATCGGCGCGATCTACCTCGGCGTGCTCACGTACGACGCCAACGTCATCCTCATCGAGCCCGCCCGCGATGCCGGCGGCAAGGACCGCTGATGCGTTCGATTGTCGTGTGCCACGGGCTCGACGACTGGCCGCTCGACACGTCCGGGGTCGAGGTCGTCCCCGCTTCGGTCTACCTGACCGACCCGGCGTGGATCAGCGAGCGGAGCCTGCGCGTCGTGAATCTCTGCCGGTCGTACCGGTATCAGAGCGAGGGCTACTACGTGTCGTTGCTGGCCACAGCGCGCGGCCACCGGCCGTTCCCCGATCTCAAGGCCGTGCTCGACATGAAGAGCCGACACTTCGTGCGCACGATCGACGAGGAACTCGACTCCCTGATCCAGAAGTCGCTGCGGGAGATCGAGGCTGGCGAGTTCGAGCTCAGCGTCTACTTCGGCAAGAACCTGGCGAGCCGGCACGCCCGCCTCGCCAACCGGTTGTTCTCGTCGTTCCAGGCGCCGCTGCAGCGCGCCAACTTCCGCCGCGATCGCGACGACCGCTGGAAGATGACCCGCGTCAACCCGATCGCGTTCCCGGACGTGCCCGTGTCACACCGTGAGTTCGTGGCGTCGGCGGCGCGGGACTACCTCGGTCGCCGCAGTGCGCCGCAGAAGGCGAGGCGCCCGGCGCTCTACGATCTCGCGATCCTGCACGATCCCGACGAGGATCCGGCGCCGTCCGATCCGGTCGCGCTCGAGCGGTTCGAGCGGGCGGCCCGGAGTGTCGGCTTCGACGTCGAGCGCATCCGGCGCGAGGACTACGGTCGCCTCGGCGAGTTCGACGCCCTGTTCATCCGTGAGACGACCGCCGTGGACCACCACACCTTTCGATTCGCGCAGCGTGCCGAGACGCAAGGGGCGGTCGTGATGGACGATCCGACGTCGATACTGCGCTGCACGAACAAGGTGTATCAGGCCGAAGCGCTGGCCCGGCTCGGCGTGCCCACTCCTCGGACCCTCGTCTCCGGCCCGGTGGACGCCGACTTCGTCGAGCGCGAGCTCGGCTTTCCGTGCGTTCTCAAGTCGCCCGACAGCTCGTTCTCCCGCGGCGTGGTCAAGTGCCGCGATCGCGCCGAACTCGAGGCCGAGGCCGGACGCATGCTCGCCGACTCCGACCTGCTCCTGCTGCAGGAGTTCATGCCGACCGACTTCGACTGGCGCATCGGCGTCATCGACGGCGAGCCGCTGTATGCCTGCCGCTACCACATGGCCGGTGGTCATTGGCAGATCGTCAAACGCACCCAGGGTGGTCGGTTCCGGTTCGGCAAGGTCGAGCCGGTCGAACTCGAGGACGTTCCAGCCGCCGTCGTCCGCAACGCGGTTCGGGCGGCGTCGGCCATCGGCGACGGGTTGTACGGTGTCGATCTCAAGTCGGCCGGCCGCCGGGTCGTCGTGACCGAGGTCAACGACAACCCCAATATCGACGCCGGCTGCGAGGACGCGATCCTCAAGGGCGAGCTCTACAACCGCATCATGCAGGTGTTCCTTCGCCGTTTGAGCTACCGCCAGGGAGACCTGTCGTGAGCGCTCGCACCTACTCGTTGTTCGAGGTCTGGGGCATCGAGATCGAGGTCATGATCGTCGACGCCGAGACGTTGGACGTCCGATCGATCGCCGACGTCGTTCTCCGCGATCTCGGGGGCGCGACCGGCGACGACGATCCCTGGATCGAGGACGTCGACGGTGACGAGATCGGGTTCTCGAACGAGCTCGTGAGCCATGTCGTCGAACTCAAGAACCCGGTCCCGGCCAGCAAGCTCGGCGGCCTGGTCCTGCCGTTCGAGCGCGGCATCCAGCGACTTGCCGACGCCGTGCGTCCGCACGGCGCGCGCCTGCTGCCGGGTGGGATGCACCCGTGGATGCAGCCCGCGACCGAGACCCGGATCTGGCCGCACGAGTCGGGTCCGATCTACCGAGCCTACGACGCGCTGTTCGACTGCCGCCGTCACGGTTGGGCGAACGTCCAGAGCGTGCATCTCAACCTGCCGTTCCGGGACGAACACGAATTCGCGCGCCTGCTCGCCGCCGTTCGAATGGTGTTGCCGTTGATCCCCGCGATCGCCGCGAGTTCTCCGATCGTCGAGGGCGCCGCGAGCGGTCGCCTCGACAATCGGCTGGCGTTCTACCGCAGCAACTCGGCACGCTGCCGTTCGATGGCAGGCGACGTGATCCCGGAGCCGATCTACGACTTCGATGGCTACCGCCGTGAGGTGCTCGCGCCGATCGCAGCCGAGTTGCGGACCCTCGACGCCGCGCCGGAGCTGTTGGACCAGGAGTTCACGAACGCGCGCGGCGCGATCGCGCGGTTCGATCGCATGGCGATCGAGATCCGGCTGATCGACGCGCAGGAGTGCCCGTACGCCGACCTCGCCGTGTGCGGCGCCGTGGCCGGCGTCGTTCATGCGCTGGTCGAGGAGCGCTGGGCTCACCATGACGCGCAACGCGAGTGGCCGTCCGAGGAGCTCGTGACGCTGCTCGATCGCGGACTCGAGTCCGGGCCGCGGGCGGCGTTGTCGCGCAAGTACGTCGCGGCGTTCGGCGCCGACCCGGGCGAGGTGCAGACCGCGGGGCAGCTCTGGGACCGGCTCGTCGAGCAGTGCTTCGACGGCAGCAAGACCCAGCAGGCCCACCTGCAGCTGATCGCCCGCGAGGGCACGCTCGCGCAGCGCATCTTGCGCGCGCTTGGCAAGGACTTCGATCGTGACGCGCTGCGACGGGTCTATCGGCGGCTGGCCGACTGCCTCACCTCCGGGCGGTCGTTCCGGCCGTGACCGTCGGACTCGTGGTGTCGTGCGAGCACGCCACTGCGGCGATCCCCGCCCGGTTCCGGCCGGTGTTCCGGGGCGCCGACCGGGCGCTGGCGTCGCACCGCGGCAGCGATATCGGCGCGCGGCAGCTGGCCCGCGAGCTCGCGCGGGTGCACGGGGCGCCGTTGGTCGAGGCCCGAGCCTCGCGGCTCCTGGTCGACGCCAACCGTTCGCGCGGTCATCGCCAGCTGTTCTCGGAGTGGTCGCGCGGCCTCGATCCCGCCGACCGCGAGCTCGCGATCGAGCGCTACTGGCAGCCGCCGCGCGCGGCCGTCGAAGACCGGGTTACGCGGCTGCTGCGCCGGCACGCGGCCGTCGTGCACGTCTCGGTGCATTCGTTCACGCCGATCTGGGATGGCGTTCCCCGCACCGTCGATGTCGGACTGCTCTACGACCCGGCTCGATCGGGTGAGGTCGCGGTCGCGAAGGCCTGGCTCGCCGAACTCGCGGGGCTCGCGCCTGATCTGCACCTGCGCCGCAATCAGCCCTATCGCGGCACCGCGGACGGCCTGACGCGCACCCTGCGGCGCACGTTCGATGCGGAGCGCTACATCGGCATCGAACTCGAAGTGTCGCAGCGCTTCCCGCTCGGGCCCGCGAGTGCGTGGCGGAGCGTGCGCGCCGCGATCGTGGCCGCGTTGCCCGCGGCGCTTGCCGCTGCCGCCCATCGACGGCCTGCTACGAAACGTCGACGGCGCGATACGCGTCGATGAGCCGGCGCTCGCCGTCCTTGCCGGGGTGCTCGTTGCCGTGCTCCATGCCGACGACGCCGCGGAAGCCCTTGCGCCAGAGGTGGGCGAAGACGTTCTCGTAGTTGATCTCCCCCGTGCCCGGCTCCTTGCGGCCCGGGTTGTCCCCGACCTGGTAGTACGGGATCTCGGCCCACGCGCGGTCGATGTTGGGGATCAGGTTGCCCTCGGTGATCTGCTGGTGGTAGAGGTCGTTGAGGATCTTGCAGTGCGGGCTGCCGACGTTGCGGCAGAGATCGAAGCCATCGGCGATCTTGGTCAGGAACAGGCCGGGGTGGTCGCGGAAGTTGAGCGGCTCGAGCACCATCGTGAGATCGACGCCGTTCTTCTCGATGACCTCGCAGCAGCGCTTCAGCAGGTCGGTCGTATTGGCGCGCTGGTAGCCCGCGTCCAGGCGCGGGTCGATCGCGCCGGGCACGACGGTGCACCACTTCGCGTTGACGCGCTGGGCGAGCTCGCAGGCCTGCTCGATGTCCTGCAGGACACGGTCGCGGTGCTGCTTCCTGCCGGACGCGAACGTCGGCTTCTGGAAGTCGCCGTGGGCGACGAACACGCCCATCGTGATTCCGAGCGCGGACATCTTCGCCGCGATCTTGTCCTGCATCGCGCGCTCGCGGCGCGGCATGCCGTTGTCCTCCCAGGCGCGGAACCCTTCGTCGTGGGCGAACTGCAGCTGGTCGATCGGGTCCTTCGCGTGATTGCGAAACATCCCGAAGTGCGGCGCGAACAGCGTGCGGAACGGTTCGCCGCGAGGGGGCGCGGTGTTCGCGACAGTGGCGGTGCTGGCCGTCGAGACGGCGGCGGCAGCAGCAGCGCCGGAGACGAGGAAGCGGCGGCGGTCCATGGGCCGCGATGCTACGCCCGACCTACTTGCCCGCCTCGTCCATTCGCGCGCGCAACGTCCGGAACTCGTCGCGGTCGCGCACGCTGTCGAACTGCGCGGTCGAATCGACGCGATCGCCGCGCCGGAAGCCGAGTTCGACCGCGCGCTGCAAGCTCGCGATCGCGGCGTCGCCGTGCTCCGAACTCGCTGCGAGCCCCGCGAGGTCCGCATGGGAGATCGCGAGGAAGAACCACGCTTCGGCGTCCTGCGACTGCCTTTCGACCACCGGCGAGGCCAGCGCGGCTGGCGACGGCGTGGCGGCCGCGGTCGCGCGGGCGCGGTCATCGATCAGCGCGGCATAGACCTCGAAGCGGGCGGCGCCGCGCGAACCCGCCGCCGCGCCCGCGGCGAACAGCTCGCGGGCACGCGCGGCGTGGGGCCGCGCCTCGACGCGTCGGTCCAGTTCGAGGAACGCGACCCCGCAGTTGTAGTGCGAGAGGCCGAGCCGCAGCGCGACCTGGCGGTCCAAAGGGTCGAACTCGAGCAGGTTCTCGAGTGCGGCGGCGCTGCGCGCGAACCAGGTCACCGCTTCGTCGGTGCGCTCTTTGCCGGCCAACGCGAGGCCGACGGCCTCGTTGGCCTTCGCGAGCTGCCGCTGCCAGTCACGGCGATACGGCTGTTCGCGCGTGACCGCCTCGAACTGCTCGACGGCCCGCTCGGCGCACTCCTCGGCGCGCTCGTACCGCGCGCTCTGATAGTGCCGGTGCGCCTGGTTCATCAGGTGCAGGCCGAGCCGCGCGCGGTGGATCGGGCGCGGCGCGGCGGCGACGACCTCCTCGAGCAGCCGCGTCGCGGCCGCCGCATCACGCTCGGCCGGCTCGTCTCGCTTCTCGTCGTGGTGCAGCATCGACCGCAGCGAGAGCGCCGAGCCCTTCGCGAACTGCGCCGCTGGCAGCGTCGGAGCCAGCTTCACCCACTCATCCGCCGTCTCGACCTCGGCGTTCGACGCGGCCAGCGCGGCAGCGGCCTCCTGGTTGTTGTGCAGCGTGTTGGCGCGGTTGTGGAGCAGCTGGCGTCGCATCTCGAGAATCGGGCCCGTCTGGGTCGGGGCAGCCGTGCTCGCGGCCTGGTCGAGCAGTGTTTCGGCTTCGGTGAGCAACTCGAGCACGGGCGCGTCGCGCGCGGTCGTGCGCGAGATCAGCAGGTCCGCGAGGTCGAGCGCCGCATCGGTCGCGAGCGAGTCGGCGCCGTGGCGGGGCTCGTCGAGCAGCGCCCGCATCGTCGATTCTGCGGTGTCGGTCATCGCGGTGGCGTCGTCGCCGCGCCCGAGCTCACTGAGCACTTTCGCGGTCTGGCGCTGCAACCTCGCCTGCTGCAGGCGAAGCTCCGGGTCGTCCGGTCGCTCGGCCAGCAGGTTCTGAAAGAGCGCGAGCGAACGTTCGAGAACGTCGAGACGAATGGGCCCCGCGCCCGGCACGTCACGGAGGGCCTCGTCGCCGACGCGCGCCGCGAGGTCCACGATTGCGTGGCGGGCATCGTCGAATCGTGCCTCGGCCCGATCGAGCGCGCCGCGGATCTGGCTGTTGACGATCAGCAGCGCGATGGGGATCGCGATCAGCAGGATCATGGCGACCGCGAGCCCGAGAGTCGTGGCGGGGCGATGGCGCGCGAAGCGCTGCACCCGGCGCGCCATGCTCGCCGGGCGCGCGCTGATCGGTCGGCGCTCGACGACGGCGACGAGGTCGCGCGCGAGGTCGCCTGCGGTCGGGTAGCGCCGCTCGGGGTCCGGGTCGAGCCCCTTCTCGAGCACGACGACGAGGTCCGCGGGCATGCGCGGTGCGCGGCGCGCGAGCCCGAGCGGCCGGCCCGAGAGGATCGCCGCGCGCAGCTCGGCCTCGGTGCGTTCGGGGAACGGCGCTTGGTCGGTGAACCACGTGAGCAGGGTCGCGGCGAGGCCGTAGACGTCGGTGCGGCGGTCGGCGGGCTCACCGCGGACCTGCTCGGGCGCCATGTACGGGAGCGACCCGACGAGCGCGCCGGAGCGGGTCAGCTCGACGCTCTCCGCGCCGCTCTGGTCGCGCGCGAGGCCGAAGTCGACGAGGCGCGCGTGCCCGTCGGTGCCGAGCAGGACGTTGGACGGCTTGATGTCACGATGGAGTACGCCGGCGCGGTGGGCGTGATCGAGCGCTGCGGCGATCTCACAGCCGATCGTGACCGTGACCTCGAGGCCGTTGCCCGTGAACAGCGGCGCCTCGGGGTTCTCGACCTCGCGGCCGGAGCTGCAGGCTTCGACCCATTTGCGAACCTCGGCCCCCGGCGGCGCGCTGTTCTTCGGCGGCGAACTGGGTGGGGCGCCCGCGTGCTCGAGCACGTAGTCCATCGACGTTCCCGTGATCTGCTCCATCGCGAACCACGGCAGCCCGTCCTGCTCGCCCGACGCGTAGACCGGAACGATGCCAGGGTGCGACAGCTTGGCGACGGTCGCGATCTCGCGGCGGAACCGCCGGCGCGCGCCCTCCGAAGCGAGCAGCTCGGGGCGGATGGTCTTGATCGCGACCTCGCGGTCGAGCCCGATCTGGCGGGCGCGGTAGACGACGCCCATGCCCCCGTGGCCGAGCTCGTCGAGCACCTCGTACTCGCCGAAGCGCTCCGGCCGCGGCCGCGCGGCGTCCGGCTCCTCGAGCAGGCCGGTGTCGGCGAGCGCGTCGAGCCGGCGTCGCAGGGCGGCCGCGTGCTCGGGGTGGCGGGTGCAGAGCTCCTCGATCGCGCCGGGGCCCGAATCCTCGATCGCGGCGAGGCATTCGACCACGAGGTCGTTGAAGTTCGCGTCCGCGGGATCCGAGCGTTCACTCATGGTCGGGTTCTGGCATTGTCGCCGGTCCGGGTCCGTGTGGTAGGGTCGAATAGCGACGATGCGTTCCAGCCACGATCTCGGCCTCGAGGCCTCGCGCGGTGACGCCGGCGCGATCGACGAGCTGCTCGTCCGGCACCTGCCGAGCCTGCGGGCGTACGTGCGCCTCAAGGCCGGGCCGATCGTGCGCGCCCGCGAGGCCGAGTCGGACGTCGTGCAGTCGGTCTGTCGCGAGGTGTTGCAGCATCAGGCCGAGTTCCGGTTCGGCGGCGAGGGTGGCTTCCGGCATTGGTTGTTCGCGACGGCGCTGCGCAAGATCCTCGACAAGCACCGGCGCCACACCGCGGAGCGGCGTGACGTGCGCCGCGAGCGCTCGCCGACGACGAACGGTGCCGGCGACGGCGAGGCGGGTCCCGCGGAGTTCGTCGACCCGTTCGCCGCGGCTGCCACGCCGTCGGGGGTCGCCATCGGCCGCGAACGCTTCGAACAGCTGGCCAGCGCGTTCGAAGAACTCACCCCCGACTACGCCGAGGTGATCCTGCTCTCGCGCGTCGTCGGCCTGTCGCGCGCCGATGTCGCGCAGGCGATGGACCGCACCGAGGCCGCCGTGCGCAACCTGCTGCATCGGGCGCTGGCCGATCTCGCCGCCCGCCTCGACGTGGCGGACGGCAGTCAGTGTTGAAGACGCCGCGTCGATCACAGTCCGACGAACGCCGTGACGCCGTTGCTCGTGATCAGGCCCGCGGCATTCGCGCCCGGCGCGAACGCGATCGTCTGGCCGTTGATCGGCAGGCCGACGAAGCTCGGGTCGAACGGCACGGCCATGCTGTAGTGGCTGGTGCCGTTGACCGGCACCATCGCGGCCGAGACCGTCGGGCCGACGTGCTGGTAGCAACCCGGCATGCCGAACGGCGCGAGGCTCGGCCCGCGGTTGAGTCGCACGAAGCTGAGCAGCTGGAATCCGAGTGCCGAGTTCGCGCGGTATTCCGTGGTCGTGAACGTCAGGCTGCTGCCGATCTGCGGAACGGTCGACGTCAGCGTGAGCGGCTCGCTGTCGGTCGGCCACGTGCGGAAGCTGCTCCCGAGACGCGATGAGATGTCGACGTCGCCCGTGTCCTTCGACGGGCCCGCGGCCGCGAAGCCGACGAGCGTCTCGCCGTAGGACGGGTTCATCGCCTGCCAGACGATCGTCACGTCCTCGGTGTTGGTGTCGATCTGGATCTGGAACGTGGACTCGTCGAGCAACGAAAGGAACGCGTACATCCGGTGCCACGTGATGTACTGCACCCCGTTCTGCGAATGGACGAACACGTCGCCGACCGCGGACGCCGGGGTCCAGAAGTGGCTCCACGACCCCCAGCGGGCGGTCTGCGAGTTCAGCCAGGCCTGTGGCGACGGCGTCGCGGCGGCGTTGCCGGGCTGGGCCGACACGAAGCCGTCACGGTGCACTCGCACGCGCGGCGTCACGCCACCTGGGTAGAGCAGCCCGCCCGGCAGGTTGACCGTCGCTTCCGGTGTCGTGTTGCTCAGCGGCAGAGCGAACGCGCCTGCCGGCGGCGCGACGAAGGGGCCGCCGGGCTCGGCCGTGTAGTGGTCGCCCTGGAAGCGCAGCCGCAACGATCGGCCGTCGAGGTCGAACTCGGAGACGTCGCCGAAGTACTGGTAGAAGCTCCGCGACGTCGCGTAGCACCCGGTGCCGTACGGCGTGCTCGTCGCCTGCGCGGACGGCGGCCCGTTCACCGCGAGACTGAACTCGCCGGCCGCCGCGCCGTTGCCGCCGACGCGGACGTAGTAGGTGCCCGCGGTGACCGGCACCGTGAGCAGCGACTCGTTGCCGCACGCGGAGTCGTCGTTGCAGCCGAGCGAGGTGAAGCCCGTGCAGTTGCTGCCGGACAGGATCTCGATCGCGGTGTCGAAGTTGGCGAGACCGCAGGTCTGCACCGTGAGCGTGCCCGCGACGCCGGCCTCGTACGAGAACCAGACGTCCTGGCCGATGTTGGGGCAGGGCCAGGCGGCCGAGCTGTTGGCGCCCGTGTTGCGGAACGGGCCGTTGACGCCGTTCTGCAGCGGCAGGGCGCCGATGCACAGGTCGTTGGGCGGCGCGCCGACGGTCGGCAGCGGCAGGCTGTGCTGGTTGGCGGCCCACGTCAGCTGGCTGTCGTGCGGTGTGCCGTTGAGCAGGTTGCCGTCGTCGTCGTCGGCCAGGAACACCTCGAGCAGCGCGTCGGGCTGGTTGGTCGCGTTGGCGACGATCGAGTCGATCACGATGCCGTTCGTTGCGACGATCGTGGGCCGGCTGTTGCCGAGGGTCGCGATCATGCGCTCGCGGAACTTCCAAGCGAAGCCCATCCACGTCTTGCCCTGGTGGTGCACGCCGCCGCTCGTCGGATACTGCACCGTGTTGGTGCCGTCGCGCAGCACCTGCCCGGTCTGGAAGTCCTCGCCGACGAGCGGGCTGCCGAGCAGATACATCGCGATGACGTCGGCCCAGCCCTCGCCGAGGCCCTGCAGCTGCGAGACGCCGCCGTACTGCGCGTCGAGCCCGTGGCCCCACTCGTGGGCGACGACCGACGAGAACGCCGTGTTGTTGCAGCCGTTGCCGGCGACGTAGAAGTTGATCGTGTTGTTGTAGTAGTAGGCGTTGCAGGTGTTGTTGAGGTTGACGGTCGGCTCGATGTTGTCGAGGGCCGCGAGCTGCGGCGTGCCGCCGAGATACTCGCGGGCGAACCGGTTGCTGAGCGTCGTCCAGTAGTAGGTCGTCGGGTGGGCGGCGTGCGTCGACGGTGAGCTCGGGTAGAGGAACGTGAAGTAGCGCGTCTGCCCCGGGAACACGACGTGCGTCTTGGTAGGGCGGTTGCCGCCGTCGACGAGTTCGGTGTGTCGGCCCTCGAGTTCGACCGTGACGCTCACCGAGCTGGTCAGGGGCACGATGAACTCGCCGTTCTCGTCCGTCGTGTAGACGCCCTTGCCGGGCACGGTGACCTGCACGTCGGGCAGACGCGTCAGGGTCAGCGGCTCGAGCGCGCTCGTGCCGAGGCGGGTCCAGGCCTGCACGACGCACGTCGTGTCGACGGCCGGCGCCGTCGGCGAGCGTGCCGAGTGGTTCTCGTGCGGCGTCGTGAGTGTGCAGCCGGGCACGCCGCACTCGTGCTTGTCGTTCTCGAAAGCCAGGATCGCGCCGGTCCTGGCGTCCACGTAGTAGCGGCCGGCCGGGCCCTGACCGTTCGCGTCGATCGCGGCGACGGGGACTTCCCAGGCGAGATGGAGCGGCGCAAGGGCTTCGGCGTGCACGTCACCCCAGATCACGAGGCGCGGGGCGCGCTCGTTGCCGGGCTGCTCGTTCTGCGGCGGCACGCGGTCGAGCGCCTGCCACGCGAGCGCCGTCGCCATCGTCTCGTCGAGGACCGGCGTCGTGTCGAAGTCCGCCGGAATCGGCCACGCGCGACTGCCGAACATCGCGATGCGGCCGCGGCGATTGACGCGCACGTCGGCGCGGCCGCCGATCACCGGCAGCCCGCGGAAGAACTGATCGAAGACGAAGCAGAACGTCCAGCCCATCGGCTGGCCGACGCTCTCGCGGAACTCGGATTCGCCCGTTCCGAGCAGTTCGGCCCGTTCGTCGAGCAGCTCGAGCGCGGCTTCACGCGCACTCGCGAGCGTCGTGCCGCGGCCGCGTTCGAGCTGGAGGCCGGTGCCGAAGATCGCGCTCGGGGTGCCGGTCGCGCGGCACCAGCGGGCCTGCCATTGGCCGCCGGCCGCGCCGAGGAAGCGCTGGTAGGCCTGCTCCGAGGCGGTCGGAGCGCGGTGGGACGGCGCGGGTGCGGCCTGCGCCGGCAGCGGTGCGGAGACGAGGACGGAGAGGGCGGCCAGGGCCGCGAGGTTGCGGATCATCGAATTGCGCCGGACGGATTGCGCCGGTTCGGGGAACGGATTCAGGCGAGGCGGCGCAGGTGCCGCCTCGCTCCCCGGGCAATCGCGAGCGCTCCGTCAGGGTCTCGCGGGATCTCCGATATTTCAGTTCATCGACTGGAACAGGCGGAACAGCTCGCTGTCGGTCGACAGCACGAGGTTGGTCCCCGCGAGCACTTCCGTGTAGGTCTCCATCGTCTTGAGAAAGCGATAGAACTCGCGCGCCTCCGGACTCTGGTTGTAAGCCTCCGCGTAGATCCGCGTGGCCTCGGCGTCGCCTTCGCCGCGCAGCTGCTGCTCTTGCTTGTAGGCCGTCGACTGGATTCGGAGGAGCTCGCGCTCCTTCTCGCCGAGGATGCTCGCGCGTTCGCCCTCACCTTCACTGCGGAAGCGCTGCGCGATCTGCTCGCGCTCGCTCTGCATGCGCTTGTGGATGTTGGGCAGCACGCGCTGGTTGTAGTTGATCCGCTTGATGCGGACATCGAGCAGCTCGATGCCGAGCGGCGCGAGCTTGGGCTTCGACGCCGCGAGGACGTCCTCGAGGATCGCGAGCCGGCCGCGCTCGGCCTCGCGCAGGGTCATGTTCATGCCGACCTGGCCGACGAGGTTCTCCGGCACCTTGCGGTCCTTGTCGCTGCGGATCACCTCGATGAGCTCGTGGCTCGCGACGGCGGACCGGACCTCACTGCCGATGATGTCCTCCAGTCGCGACAACGCGCGCCGCTCGGTCTTGAGCTTGACGAAGTAGGTCGCCGGGTCGCCGATGCGCCAGCGGCCGAACGTGTCGATTTCGATGAAGGTCTTCTCCTTCGTCGACACCGTCGTGGCCTCGGCGTCGAACGCGAGGATCCGCTTCTCGAGGCGGTTCACTTCCTGGACGAACGGCGTCTTCCAGTGCAGCCCGGGTTCGCTGACGGGTTCGCCGACCGGCGCGCCGAACTGCGTCAGGATGACGGTCTCGGTCTGGTGCACGGTGTAGAGCCCGCTGCCCAGCACGATGACGAGAACGAGGGCTACGAGGAGCCCGAGGATCGCGCCGAGTTTCATTCTCCACCTCCCGAGTTCGCCTTGCCGCCGATGCCCTGCAGCATCGGGACGATCTGCGTGACCTTGCTGTCGACGATCCAGGTGCCAGCCAGCTGCGGCAGCACGTCGGCCATCGTCTCGAGGTAGAGGCGCGTCTTGGTCGCCTCCGGCGCCTTCAGGTACTCCTTGAGCACGGCCTGGAACGCGCCGGCGTCACCCTGCGCCTCGTTGATGCGCTTGAGCTTGTAGCCCTCGGCCTCGCTGATCTTCTGCTCGGCCTCGCCCTTGGCGCGCGGCACGACCTTGTTGTACTCGCCGCGCGCGACGTTGATCATGTTCTCGCGGTCCTGCTCGGCCTGGTTGACCTCGTTGAACGAGTCGCGCACGGCGGCCGGCGGGTTGACGTTCTTGAGCTGCAGCTCCTCGATCGCGACGCCGAGCTGGTAGTCCTTCGTGAGCTCGCGCAGGCGATCGCGGGCGGCGGTCTCGATCTCCTGCCGACCGACGGTGATGACCTCGTCGATCGTCCGGTCACCGACGACCTCGCGCATCGCGGCTTCGCTGAGGTCGCGCAACGTCAACTCCGGGTCGCGCACCTGGAACAGGAAGTCGCGCGGGTCCTCGTTGATGTGGTACTGCACGACCCACTCGACGACCGCGGCGTTGAGGTCGCCCGTCACCATGCTGCTCTCGAGGTCGCGCTCGCGCGGGTTGCTGCGCTGGAAGCGATTGGAGGGGTCGGGGCTCGTTGCACCCCCGAACTCGAGCTTGAGCCGGCGTTGCACGGGCACCTCGAGGACCTGATCGACGAACGGCACCTTGAAGTGCAGTCCGGGTTCGACCGTGTCGCTGTAGGCGCCGAAGCGCAGCACGACGCCGACCGATTCGGCCTCGACGGTGAAGACCGAGAGCAGGCCGAGGATCGGTACGAGGAGAAGGAGCGGCAGCCAGCGCAGCGCTTTCAACCTGCTGGGGTCGAAGCGGCGGCCGCCGATGATGATCTTGGGGCGTGACATGGGGTTGATGCGAATTCTGACGGAGCCAGGCCGGCTCCGCCGTTGTCCCGTGGCCGAACCGTGGGCCGGACCGTTGTCCGATCCTCGGTCGGCGCCGGGCTCGACCCCGATGGTGGGCTACTTGCCGATCTCGTTCCAGGCTTCGGAGATCGCGGATCCCGCTTCTTCCATGGCCTGCTTCGCGTGGCCCCACGCCGACTTCGCGCTGTCGGCGCCGGCGGCCGAGGCTTCGGACAACTTGGCCTTGGCCGCGTTGGCCTGCTTCTCGAGCTCGGCGATCGCCTTCTCGAGCTCGGCCTTGGCCTCGCCCGTGCGCTTGTCGGCCTCGGCCTTCAGTTTCTTCAGGTCGCTCTGCATCGTCGTCCAGCTGGACTCCAGTTGGGTCTTGAGTTCGGTCATCTGTTCGTTCGTGTAGTTCGAGATGGCTTCGAGGGCCTCGCCGGTCTCCTGCTGGAGCTCCTTGGCGGCCGCGTCGTCCCCGCAGGCGGGGAGGGCGATCAGGACGGCGAGGCTGGCGAGAGTCGTGAGTTGGAATGCACGCATGGACGACTGTCATAGGACAGCGCTGCGTCCATTCGTCGATTCTTTTGCAAGTCACTGTGCAGGCTGTGCTTGTAGCTTCTTTGGGAGGGATGGCGATCTTTCCACGGGATTCCACAGCTCGTCGGAACACCACGGCCACCCCGGCCGTCGTACGGGACGGAGGAATTCCAGATGAGCACTCGTTTCAACCTGGTCGCGGATGATCGCGGCCGTATTTCGTTCTGCCTGGTCGGCGATGACGACCAGGTGCTGCTTCAGGGTCTGCCGTGCCGCGGCAAGATCGACGCCCAGACCGAGGTGATGCACACGCGCGAGGTTCTGCGCGCGGACCACCTCGTGCCGCACGAGGATGATGGCGGCAACCACTTCGTCGTGCTCAAGGACGACGACGGCAACGTGTTGGCCCGCAGTCCGCACGTCGCCGCGGCGGCGCTGCCGACGATGGTGCAGAAGATCTGCGACAACGGTCCGAATGCCGCGATCATCGATCGGACGCGCCACTGAGACTCGCGACCGATACCCGCGACCGATACTCGCGACTTGGCCCCGACGCCGGGCTGGCGTGACGCGCGCGGATGCGCTTCGCTGAGGGCGTGAACCCGCTCCGTCGAAACGTCACGGCTCCTGTCGCTGTCCTGCTCGCGATGCTGGCTTCGTGCTCGGAGTCCGAGACCGCACCACCGCCGGCTCCCGATTCCGGCGCCGGAAGCGCCGCGACGAACCAGGTTGGGGCCGCCGAGGCCGGGCCGGCCAAGGCCGAGTCGACCGCCGGTTCGAACGCAGACGCGAACTCCGCGCCGACCGGGCCGCAGCCGGGTCAGGGCGACTTCCAGCCGTTCCGTCAGGAGATCGGCGACAGCGGTGTGGGCATCGACTTCGTGCCGATTCCAGGCGGCGCGTTCCAGATGGGGAGCCCCGCGGACGAGGCCGGCCGGGACGACGACGAAGGGCCGCCCGTCGCCGTTTCCGTGCAGCCGTTCTGGATGGGGAAGTTCGAAGTGACCTGGGCGCAGTACGACCTCTGGATGGCCGACGAGGATCGCTATCAGGCGAAGAAGCCGGACGGCACCGCGAAGCCGACGCCCGAGTACATGGACATGAGCTTCAACATGGGGCGCGACGGCTTCCCGGCGATCTGCATGTCGCACATCGCGGCGCGGCAGTACTGCAAGTGGCTCAGCGAGACGACCGGCGAGTTCTATCGGTTGCCGACCGAGGCCGAATGGGAGTACGCGTGTCGCGCCGGAACGACCGGGCCCTACTCGTGTGACAAGGACGAGCTCGACGAATACGGCTGGCACGAGGGCAACAGCCCGCGCGTGCTCGAGCGCGACGCCGATCCGAAGGCCGCGTATCACCAGGTCGGTCAGCTCGCCGCCAACCCGTGGGGGCTCTTCGACATGCACGGCAACGTCGCCGAGTGGGTCGCGGACCACTACCTCGCGGATGCGTATGCCGAGGCCAACGGCGCGGCGCCGCGGAGCAACCCGTTCTTTCCGCCGCCGCAGGACGAGCGCGGTCGGCCGATCCGCTTTCCGCACACGGCGCGCGGCGGCAGCTGGCAGGACGACGCCGCGATGCTGCGTTCGGCGTCGCGCCAGGCGTCCGAGAAGGTCTGGAACTACCGCGACCCGCAGATCCCGAAGAGCTGGTGGTATCTGACCGACGGGCAGCACATCGGCTTCCGGATCGTGCGGCCGTATCGCAAGCCGTCCGACGAGGAGCGCGCGCGGTTCGAGGCCCTGTAGGCCCTGGGGGCACTTCCGCTCGCTCCCGTCGCGCCCGCCCGTTACCCTGCGCGGCCCCCCTCTCGAGACCGAAACACCCCGCTCATGAGTTCCAAGCACCGCCACGGATTGCCGCGGAAGCGCCCGAGCAGCACGAAGCGTGCCGCCATCGACGACGAGATGCCGACCCTCGAGCCCACGGCCGGCGACGACGGACCGCTCGAGGACGGGCCGATCAAGATCGCGTGTGAAGGCGGCGACGGCCTCGGCGCGGCCGTCACGCTGACGGTCACCGTGCCCGAGATGGAGAAGAAGGCCGTGCAGGGCGCGGTCGAGGGGCCGCTGCAGCGCGCGGTCGAACGCTTCGGCGCGCGGCTGCGGTTCCGCGACGTGACGGTCGACTTCGCGGGCGAGGCGCTCATCGGATCCGCGATGAAGAGCGTCGTGAAGGACATCGTCGGCGCGGCGAAGCCGCAGAACCTGACGATCAAGCGCGGCTTCGGCGCCGAGCGGTTGCTCGAGGGTCCCGCGCCCGAGCTCGCGGTGGCGAGCCGGGACGAAGATGGCGAGACCGTCGTGACGATCGACGGCAGCGGCTTCGAGGCCGATGACCTGCCGCTGCTCTTGCCGCCCGTGCTGCAGGAGCTCTGCGGCAAGGCCGATGGCGCGAAGTTCCTGCTCGAGTTCGAGGGTGGCGTGAAGCCGGACTCGGACCTGCGGAGCCACATCGGTGACGAACTGCAGGCGGCCGGCGCGCGGCGCGTCGCGATCGGCGCGCGCGTGCTCTTCGACCGCGAGCTGCTCGATCGCTGCAAGGTCGTGGACGGGGACGAGGTCGTGCAGGTCACGATCGACCCCGCGGCCGATCCCGCGATCACCGGTGAGGCGATGGAGACCGTGATGCCCGAGCACGCGCTCGGCGTCGCCGGCAAGGCGGTGCGCGTGACCTGGACGTCGGCGCCGGCCGCAGGCGTTGCCGACCATTTCGTCCGTCTCGTGTCGCAGTTCGCGCCCGAGCACATCGAGTTCGTGACGGACGGCAACACCAAGGTCGTGTGGCCCGGCGTCCTCGCCGTCGCCGCGGGCAAGCGCGAGGTGCAGCTGCGGGTGCAGCCGCACGGCCGCGATCATTCCGAGGTGCTCGAGCTCTTCCCGCAAGAGTGCCGCGCGTTCGAGGCCGAGCTCTACGGCAAGGTCGTCGTCGTCGACTGGCCGCAGCTGTTCGTCGTCGACGAGGACACCGAGCGTTGTCTCGCGGGCGCGTTCGACGGGCTCGGCGTCGAGCGCGTGTTCTGCACGATCGGCGGTGAGGAGCGGGAGCCGTTCTGGCCGCCGGCGGTCACGCTCGACGTCGCGGACGGTCGCAGCGTCGTGACCGTGGACACGGACGCGGCCAAGCCGGCCGAGCTCGTACGGGCGGTCGAACGCGCCGTGCCGCGCTTCGCCGACCGGATCGCGGGTCAGCCGGCGCGCATCGTGATCGCGGGCGACGGCATGCCGTCGCGCACGCTGCAGCGCGCGGTGCTCGATCAGGTCGCCGAGGCCGGGCCGTCGCGGCTCGAGATGGAGGACCACGGGCCGGTCGACGTGCTGCTGCCGCCGTTGCTCGCGTTCCATCGCAGCGGCGATCACGACGTGCGCATCGAGGTCGCGCTCGCCGATCGCGACGCGGAGCAGCGCGCGATGGCGATCGGGCGCGAGCTCGATCAGGGCTCGATGCCCGGGAGTGCCCGGGTCACGCTCGCCACCGACGGTCTCCCGGATGACGTCACGCAGCAGCTGCTTGCCGCGTTGATCGAGCACGGGGTCGAGAGTGTCGATGGCGCGGACGGCGCCGCGCTCTACCCCGAGCCGTTGCCCGAGCCGGAGCCGGAAGAGTTGCCCGAACCCGAGGCGCTGCCGGAGCCGGAGCC
The DNA here is from genome assembly GCA_965228735.1 of Planctomycetota bacterium. Lineage (GTDB taxonomy): Bacteria > Planctomycetota > UBA1135 > UBA1135 > UBA2386 > JAGQRA01. The sequence continues at coordinate 3,695,610 of OZ245838.1, read as the reverse complement.
TGAGTCGGAGCCGCCGACGTTGTCGGCACCCGAGGCTGCCCCGGAAGCGGCGCCTGCCGCCGCGCCACCCCCGATCGTCGCCGCCGGCACGAACGGCGCGACTCCCGGCCTCCGCGTTCTCGGTCGCAACGACCAGGGCGTGCCGCCGACCGTTCTGCTCGGCGTGGACGCAGGCACCGACCCGGCGCACCTGGCTGCGATCGAAGACCAGCTGACCGGCAACGTCGCGCGCTTCGCGGGCCGGGCCGTGATGGTCGTCCTGCAGCAGAATGGCCAGGACGTGCCCGTGCGCAAGTCGGACGCGCTCGTGCAGCTGCTGCAGCGGGTGTTACCGACGGGCGCGGCCGCGACGCTGGTGTTCCGCGGCCCCGACGCCCAGGGTCGGCCGCACTTCCAGGTGCTGCACAGCACGGTGCGCGCGCTGCCCGCCGGGATGAACTGCCGCGATCCGAGGTAGTCCCGGCGGCCACGATTCGCCCTGGCCGGCGCCGCCGCGCTATCTTAAGACGCGATTGGGTCGCACGTTCGCGGCCCGTTCTTCACCTGGACAGAACCATGAACCGACTGATCGTCGTGTGCGCTTCGGCGCTGTTCCTGGTCGCCTGCACCGCCGAGAAGGCGGAAGTGAACACCCCGGCTGACAACGCGCCCGGGGCGAACAACGCAGCGACCACCATCGTCAAGATGGAACTCGGCAAGCCCTATTGAGGCCATTGTGTCACCGCCGTGCGCGGTGCCCTGGAGATCCCCGGCGTGTCGAAGATCGATGTCGATGAGGACACTGCCGTGTTCTCGATCCACTACGATCCGGCGAAGGTCAAGCCGGACGCGATGATCAAGCTGGTGCACGAAGCCGGCGAGGAGACCGTGAAGCTGGTCCAGTAGCCTGGCCAGCTCGTGCACCCGCGCCCGCTAAGCCGGGCTCCAGCCTTCGGGCATGTCGCGGCGCGCGCGGCCGGTGGCGCGTGCGGCTTCGGCCGCGTCGCCGAGCACCGACTCGAGCACCGCGATGTACTGCAGGTAACGCTTGCGGCCATCAGTGGTGATCTGGCACAGCGTCTGCGGGCGCCGGCCGCGGTAGCCCTTCTGGATCTCGACGATGCCGGCTTCCTGCAGCACCGTGAGGTGGCGCGACAGGTTGCCGTCCGTGAGGTTGCACAGCGCCTTGAGGTCGCCGAACAGGATGCCCTCGGTGCGGGCCGCGAGGGATGTCACGATGCCGAGCCGCGCCTTCTCGTGCAGCACGCGATCGAGCCCGTCGTAGGCGTAGCGCCCCGATTCGTCGGCCGTATCGGCGCCGGGCTTGCTGCCGTCGTTGCGTTTGCCGGTCATCGCCATTCTCCGCGTTCGTGGTGCCACCAGAGGATGCCCGCGAGCGCGACCTGGCCCGCGGCGAACGGCAGGCCCATCGCCCACGGATCGAGCGCCGCTTCGCCGAGCCACAGACACCACGCGCCGCTGCAGAGGTAGAGCGCGCCGACCCACTTGGCCGCGCGCGGCAGGACCATCTGCGCCGCGAGGTTGCCGAGCGCGAACAGCACCTGCCACAGCCCGGGCAGGATCCAGAGCAGCTGCGGCATCTTCGTCGCGACCCACGTCGTGACGACCGCGCCGGCGATCAGGCTCGGCAGGAACTGCAGCGCCGCGGCGCGCAGGTTGGCGACGTCGAGCATCGACGCGCTGAGGTGCGCCCGCCGCGCGACGACGATCGCGGCCGCGCAGCCGCAGAGGATCGCGGTGCCGACCCAGAGCGTCAGGTACAGCGTCGCCTGCTCGGTGACGTTCTCGATCGCGAAGGTCTGGACCGTCGCGGCGACGATCGCCATCGCGCCGGAGAGGGCGACGGGAACGGCCCGCAGGCTGCGCAGCCGCTCGGTCGCGGCGAGCTGCGTGCGGATCGTGGTCAGTTGGTCGTAGGCGTCGCGCAGTTCCATGGGTGGGGGCGGTCTCCTCGCCGGTTGCTTTGCAACAGAAAGTTACCCCGTCCCACGGAGCCGTCAAGGCGGCGGTGGTTCTGGACGCCCACGGCCCCGGCACCAAGGGCGGCTCGCGGCCCGCGATCGCGCGGTTGCGGAAGCGCGCTCAGCGCAGCTTCTCGAACTCGTCGCCGGGCGTCCACGTCGGCGCATCCTTGCTGTTCGCCGTGCGGATCATGCACTCGAGCAGCAGGCGAACGTCGAGCACCGCGCCGTCGAAGTTCCACCACTTCGCGAGCTCATCGCTCGGCTGGTGGTAGTGCACCGTCGTGTAGCTCGCCTTCATGCGGCGACGCGCATCGGGCTGATCGATGAAGTCACGGCCGGCCTTGAAGAACGCGGCCGGCACGCCGATGCGCGCGAAGCTGAAGTGATCGCTGCGATAGAACAGGCCCTTGTCCGGGCTGCTGTCGGGCTCGACACGGCGGCCGTGCTCCTTTGCGATCGCCTCGGTGAGCGCCGTCAGGCTGTTCTTGCCGTAGCCGATGAACTCGACGTCGTGGGTCGCGCCCCAGATGTTGAGGCCGTCGACGTTGAAGTTGGCGACGAGCTGCTCCTTGCCGACCGTCGGGTTCTGCGCGTAGTACTTCGAACCGAGCAGGCCCGACTCCTCGGCCGTCACCGCGAGGAAGAGCAGGCTGCGCTTCGGGCGCGGGTCCATGCGGCTGCACGCGCGCGCGATCGCGAGCATGCCGGAGCAGCCCGTCGCGTTGTCGACCGCGCCGTTGTAGATCGCGTCGTCGCGACGCGGCTTGCCGATCCCGAGATGGTCGAAGTGCGCGGTCACGACCACGTACTCGTCCTGCAGCTCCGGATCGCTGCCGGGCAGCACGCCGAGAACGTTGGCGGACTCGAGCTCGCGCACCGTGTTCTCGATGTCGAGCTGCATCGACACACCGAGCGCGACCGGCGCCTGGTTGCCCTTCTCCGCGCGCGCGCGGAGGGCGTCGAGATCCTGGCCGCCGAGTTCGCACAGCTTGCGCGCCGCGGCTTCGCTGCACCACGACCGCACGGCGAGCGTCGGCACGCCGTCCTCGAACGGCAGCCAGAAGTTCTCGCGGCCGTGCGAGGCCTGGATGACCTGGAACGGATAACCCGCCGACGGCGTCGTGTGGATCACGATGGCGCCGACGGCCCCGCGGCGCGCGGCCTCCTCGAACTTGTAGCTCCAGCGCCCGTAGTAGAGCCGCGTCTTGCCCGCGAACATGTCGGGGTCGTTCGACGGGTCGTTGTTCATCACGAGCAGGACCTTGCCCGTGAGATCCATGCCCTGGTAGTCGTCCCAGTCCTGCTCGGGCGCGTGGATGCCGTAGCCGACGAACACGAGCTCGGCGCCGGCCCACGCCGCCTTCGCCGCGGGGCTGCCCGCGACGGCCGTGAAGTCGGTCGGTGCTTCGAACGTCGCCGTGCCGCCCTTGCCGACCGCGGCCATCGTCTGCGTCACCTCGGACGTGATGCCGAGGATCGGCACGCGCTGCTCCCAGGACCCGTCGGGTCCGGCCGGCTGCAGGCCGTGGGACATCATCTGCGTGGCGATGTACTCGCGGGCGAGGAAGTCGCCGCGCGTGCCGACGCCGCGGCCTTCGAGCAGGTCACTCGACAGGAAGCGCACGTGGGCCTCGAGCAGTTCGGGTGTGACGGCGGAGGTGGCGCTCTCGTAGCCGCTCTGCGCGACAGTGGGCGCAGCGGCGAGCAGTGCAGCAATGGCGAACGGGGTCGTCTTCATCGGTCGGTATCCGTCAGGAGGAAGGTGAGATCACTCGGCGGCGTGAACTCCGCGGGTTTCTGTCCCTGTCGGAACAGGCGCGCGGCCGTCGAGCCGCGCAGCTCCATCGTGTCGTTCTCGACGCGCAGCATGCAGCCTTCGCGCAGGCCGAGCACGGGCGTGTCGTTCTCCTCGTGGAACTGCGACAGCCGTTCTTCGCGGGTCTCGCCCATGTGCGTGCTGCCGGGGTCCGGGTCGAGGTAGTGCGGGTTGATCTGGAACGCCACGAGCCCGAGCGCGTCGAACGACGGCGGCATGACGATGGGCATGTCGTTCGTCGTGCGGATCGACAGCGTCGCGACGTTGGTGCCCGCGCTGCTGCCGATGTAGCCCATGCCGTCGGCGACCCGGGTCTGGATCGCGGTGACGAGGCCGGTGTCGTAGAGCGTCTTCAGCAGACGAAAGGTGTTGCCGCCGCCGACGAACACGCAGTCGGCGTCGGCGATCGCAGTGGTCGGGTCGTCGGCGTGGTGGACCGACGAGAGCTCGTGGCCGAGGTCCGCGAACGCGCCCTTGGCCTTCCGTTCGTAGCCGTCGTGATCGGCGAGCGCGTAGGGCACGAAGGCGACGCGTCGTTTGCCGTCGCCGAGGAAGTCCGCGAGCTCGTCGCGGCAGTGCGCGAGGTAGCCGCCGCCGTGCATCGTGGAGTTGCTGATCAGCAGGAGTCGTCGCATGACGCCATGAGCGTCACCGTTCCTGCGGCCCGCTGCAACGCGATTGCGACGGGATCGGGCTCATTGGGTGGGCGGCTGCCAGAAGCCTGTGACCGCGGCGATTCGCCCGTCCGGTGCGAGGCTCACGTGGTTGCAGCCAGCGCCACGTGGGTTGCCATCCGTGTCCTTGGCCGACCAGTCGACGAGCACCTCGCCCTGGCACTGACGGACGTCACCGGCCCGGGACGTCGTGATGCCGGGCATGTGAACGTGGTAGTTCGCGATGTGCGCGGCGAGTTCGTCGCGGCCTTGGAGGCACGAGTACGGATCGAGCATCACGACGTCGTCGATCGCGCAATCCGTGAGCAGTCGCATGCGTTCGTCGGCGTCGGTCGTCGTCCACGCCTCGAACCACCGATCGATCATCGTGGCAGCGCCACTGTGGTGCGCCGCGGTCGCGACGTTGGCGAACACCGACAGGTGGTAGCGCCAGCCCGCGACGTGGTGGTCGCGCATCGTCTCCGACGGCAGGTCGTGCGTGAGCTCGAGCCGCGTGCCGTGCGGGTCGTCGGACAGTCGAATCGTGACGAGCGAGCTGCCGGGCGGGAGCTCCGGGTGCGAGTTCTCGTAGCCCCAGGTGAACGTGATGCTCGCGTTCTCCTCGATCGCGCGCACCTCGCCGCGCATGCGAATGTCGTTCGGGTAGACGATGAGCACGTCGCCGCCGACGCGCGGCTCGATCGTCGAGCCTTCACCCCACCAGGCCGCGAAACGCGCGGAGTCCGTGAAGTAACCGAAGACGACCGCGCGCGGGGCACGGATCACGAGCGAACGGGAGAGGGAGTGAGGCAGTTCCATCGGAGTCCTTCGTCGGGAGGTGCGACGTTGGGAGGGTCAGGCGCTGCTCGTCGTTGCGGGCTTGGGGCCGCGCCGCGCGGCCTCGAGCTCGGCGAGCAACTTCAGGCGGTAGAGCGAGTCGTCCCAGCTCCGTTCGAGCCAGCGCCGCAGCGGCCCGATCGCGGTCCGGCGCGCGCGATAGCGCCGCTCGCGGCCGCGCTTCTGCACGGTCACGAGCCCGGCGTCCCTGAGCACGCGGAGGTGCTGCGACACGGCACCGAACGTGACATCGGGCAACGCGCGATGGATCGCGCCAGCGGCCACGGGGTCGCCCCAGCACAGCCGCAGGATTTCCCGCCGCCGCGGGTTCTGCAGCGCCGCCAGGTTGGTCTGGAGAGTCTCGCTCACATGCATCAGTAGAAACTAAAATATAGGACGATGCAACCCCAAGAGCTGGCGATACGGAACCCGTTTCCGATCCGCCACCGGCCGCGGGCCGCAGTGCCCGCGCCGGGCTGGGGTTGTGGCGGTGGGTGAGTGGCGGATTCGAAGCGGGTTCGGTACCGCCAGCCTGCCGTCAGTGGCGCGGGATCGCGGCGGCGAGGTCGGTCTGGCCCGCGGTTTCGAGAGCGTCGCGCAGGTCGTTCGCGATCTGGCGCGGCGATCGGCCGAGGCCGTCCTTGTTCTCGAAGCTCTGGCTGCGCAGTTCGCTCGCGCGCTGCAGGTCGGCGACGGCCTGCTCGTTGTCATCCGCGGCGGCCCGGAGCGCGGCGCGGCCGGCGAGCGCGAGAACGGCGAAGTGATGGCCGGAGTCTTGGTAGTCGGGGCGTTGCTCCACGCTCGCGAGGAACCGCGCGATCGAGTCGGTGTAGGCAGCCGTGGCGGGCTCGTGCCGTTCGTCCCGGACATGCTGCTCGGCCGCGACGATCGCGGCGTAGCCCGCGAACCAGAGCGCCGTGGCCTTGTCGGCCGCCGCGTCGACGAGCGCGCCGGCCCGTTGCCGCATCGCGTCCGCGCCGAGGTCGGCGAGGGTGCGGGCGCGCCAGCGTTCGTGCACCGTGTTCTCCGCCGGGAAGCGCCGTACCGCCGCGTCGAGCAGGCGGCGGGCCGTGGCCCGGTCGCCGACGTATTCGAGCAGGCCGATGCCGGTCAGCAGCGGCGGGCTCTCGATCCAGCGGCCCTGTTCGACGCGGTCGAGCATCGCGCGCACGCGCGCGACCTCGGGCTGCAGGATCACCTTCGGATCGATCGCGCGCGCGTAGGCCGCCTGGGTGTCGAGCTGGATCGCGACCTCGAGCAGGCGGGTCGCGAGCCACGCGTCGGGCGTCTCTCCGCCGCGCGCGGCGAGCGCCTGCGCGGTCGCTTCGCGCGCCCGCTCGTTGTCGCTGCGCAGCCACGACGCGACCGCGATCACCGCGTTCGCGGCCGGCGCGAGCTCCGCAGCCTGCACGTGGCCGGCCGTAGTGCGCGCGTCCTCGAGCCAGAACTCGACGCCCGTGCCGCCGGTCGCGATCAGGTGCTTGCTGAACGCGAGCTGCGCGATCGCGAGCCGCAGGCGCGCGGCCGCGTCCTCCGGCCGCTCGCGCACCGCGGCTTCGCACGCGTCGAGCTCGCTCTCGATCGCCGGTCGTTGCCAGATCTCGTAGCTCGGCTCGCGCCACTGCCCGGCCCACGGAGGTGACAGGGTGCTCGGGTCCGGCCGGAGATGCGCCAGGAAGCGCGCCGCGCGCTCGTCGTCCGCGGCCACGCGTTCGAGCGCGGCGCGCAGTGCCTTCGAATCGGGCGATCGGGCGAGGGCGTTCTCGAGATCGGGGAGAGCGGCGGCGGTCGCGGTCTTCGCGAGCGCGTCACAGCCGCGTTCGAACTCACTCTCGTTGCCGCTGTGCAGCGCCAGCCGCAGCAGGTCGAACGGCTCGGTGTCGGCGTTGCCGGCGGCCTGCAGGATCGCCGGGTCGCGCGATTCGCGATACATCGCCTCGAGCCGCCGCCGCGCCGCCGCGTCGCGGCGTTGCAGCAGCCCTTCGACAGTGGTCGGGAGCGCCGCGTCGTCCGGGGTGCCGCGGTTCTCGGCGATCGCGTCGATCGCGGTCTGCATGCTGCGATCGAGGAATCGATCGAACAGGATCTTCCCGTCCGGGCTCACACCGATGTGGCGTGGCGCGGTGCGGTTGCCGTTGAAGTAGCGGCGGAACAGTTCGGGTTCGATCGCGATGTGTTCCCCGTCCGTGCACCCCGGAAACTCCGGGCTCTCGATGCGGTTGCCGAACGAGTCGTAGTCGGCCGCCGTGTAGCGGTCCGGCGAGGCGATGACGCACACATAGCCGCGCGTCAGCTCGATGAACTCGCGGCTCTTGTAGGTGCGGTTCCGAAACCGGTCGTTGAACACTTCGCCCCGCGAGTTCACCGCGATCAAGAGCGGCAAGCCGGTGCGCTTCTGCACCGCGAGGGCGTCGGCGAGCGTGCGCTGCCACGCGATCGGGGCCGGGTCCTGCGCGTCGTTCTGCGCGTGGGCCGCGTCGGTCGGTGCAGCGGGCGAGGCGGGAGCGTCCTGCGGCAGCACGGTCAGGAACAACGTCAGCGAGGCGGCGAGGGTCATGCGGTGGCGATCATACGCTGCCGTGGTAGAACGGCGCGATGGGATGCCTCCTCGAGTCGGTGCTCTTCCTGCTGCTCTCGCTGGTCCTCTGCAGCTGCGCCGACACGGCCTACTTCGCGCCGGCGAGTCCGAAGGCCGGCGTCGTCGGCACGGCATGGGGTGCCGACGCCGCGGGGTCGGTGGCGGTGCTCGATGACGTCACGAACGGTCTCCAGAGCAACGTCGACAGTCGGGAGTCCGCGTTCGACAGTGGCGCCTGGAGCCGAGCCGTCACGGCGTCGCCGCCGGGTCCCGATCTGCGGTTGCCGGACTTCGAGACCCCGCAGCGCCCGGCGAACGGGCGCAAGCTCATCTACTCCGGTGCGATCACGGTCGAGGTCGCGAGCCCCGAGGCGGCCATGGCAGAACTCCTCGCCCGGGTCGCCGAATGGGGCGGCCACATGCAGAGTCAGGTCGGCAATCGTCTCACGGTGCGCGTCCCGGCCGAGCACTTCGATGCCGCGTTCGACGGCGTGCGGAATGCCGGCCGCGTCATCACCGAGCAGCGAACGGCGCAGGACGTGACCGAGGAGTACCGCGACCTGGAGATCCGGCTGAACAACGCGACCAAGTCGCGCGAGCGACTGCTCGCGCTCCTCGAAGCCGCGGAGAAGGTCGACGACATCCTCATGATCGAGAAGGAGCTGCGCCGCCTCACCGACGAGATCGAGACGATGGAGGGCCGGCGGCGGTATCTCGCCGACCAGGTCACGCTCGCGACGCTGGTCGCCGGCTTCCAGGCCGTGGCCGAGCCGCCACCGGATCGCCGCCGCCGCCGCGCGAGTCGCTTTCGCTGGGTCAACCTGATCGGCGCCGAGCGCGTGATGGAGGACTTCTGATGCCGCGCGTCCTTGCTCTTGCGTGCATTCTCGCGATCACGCTGCTCGCCGCCGGTTGCGCGGTGCCGATCACGCTCGATCGCGACTTCGTCACGCTGGCCGGCCACGACACCGGTCACGACTACCGCGCGGTCACGGGCGACGATGCGCGCGTGTGGGTGCGGCTCTTCCACGACGAGAACGAGGCGGATCAGAAGTTCTGGGTCGAGGCGCTGCAGCACGAGTTCGTGCAGCAGCGCGGCTACGACCTCGTCGATACCGGCGTGGTGAGGAACGCCGACGGTGACGAGGGCGCGTGGTTCCACTGCGCGGCCAACGTCGACGGCGATCGGGTCGGCTATCTCATCGCGGTGTGGGCCGACGACGGCGATGTCCGCGTCGTCGAGTTCGCCGCGCGCCACGACGTGTTCGAGGCGCGCGTCGAGGGCGTGCGCGCCGCACTTCGGACCGTGCAGGAATGATGCGGATCGCTCTCGCGGTCGCCCTGCTCGTGGGCGGACTTCCGAGCCAGGTCGATGCGGCGCCGGCCCCGCCCGATTGGTTGCTCGATCCGTCGCCCTACGTCGCCGAGGTCGACCGCGACCCCCGCACGGGCGCTATGACGCTCGACAACGGCCTGCTGCGGGTCGAGCTCACGATGGACCGGCTCGCGCTCGTCGGGCTCGAACAGCGCTCGGCTGCCTGCCAGCTGCTGCGTGCCGCGTCATCGCTCGGTGCGTTCGTGATCGACGGCGAGGAAGTGCTCGTCGGTGGCCTCGAGGGGCAACCCAACCGCGCGTTCCTGCAGCGTGACTGGTTGCGCGCGATGACGGCGCCGGCGGGCGCGTTCCAGGTCTACGGCGTGGCGACGTCGCCGATCACTCCGCGGATGGCCTGGCACCGCGGCCGTCACCATGCGCCGGACGCCGTGTGGCCGCCGCGCGGGGTGCACGTTCGGCTGCGGTGCGCGAGCCCCGCCGCGCGACTCGCCGGCGTCGTCGTGACGGTCAACCTCGAGCTCTACGACGGCATCCCGCTGCTCGGGCACTGGCTCGAGTTCGAGAACGGCGGTGACGCCGCGCTGACGATCGACTCGTTCGCGTCGTTGCGGCTGCCGCTCGTCGAGGCCGAGTCGCGCGTCGAACCGCAGCGGCTCGGAATCCGGCTGCCGAACGTCTACGTCGAGACGGACTACGCGTTCCGCGCGATGACCGGCGCGGATGGCAGCTCGCACTGCGTGCGCTGGCTCGAGGACGAGGAGTTCCACACGCAGGTGAACTACCGGAAGGAGACCCTGTGCACGCTCGAGGTCGCGCCCGACGTCGGGCCCGCGCAGGTCGTGCCGCCCGGCGGTCGGTTCTCGACGTTCCGGACGTGGGTGCTCGCGCCCGACCGCGACGACCGTGAGCGCCAGACGCTCGCGCAGCGGCGGATGTATCGCATCCTGGCGCCGTGGAGCACGGAGAACCCGCTGATGATGCACGTGCGCAGCGCCGATCCGGAACGCGTCAAGGCGGCGATCGATCAGTGCGTCGAGGTCGGCTTCGAGATGGCGATCCTGACGTTCGGCAGCGGGTTCGACATCGAGGACGACAGTCCGACGAACCTCGATCGCTGGCGCAGCGTGGCCGATTACGCGCACGAGCGTGGGATCGAGCTCGGCGGCTACTCGCTGCTCTCGAGCCGGCGGATCGAGCCCGACGGCGACAACTGCATCAACGTCGAGACCGGCAAGCCCGGCGGCCAGGTCTTCGGGCACGCGCCCGCGCTCGCGAGCGCGTGGGGGCAGGAGTACTTCCGGAAGCTCTACCGCTTCTACGAGCACTCGGGCTTCGACCTGCTCGAGCACGACGGCAGCTACCCCGGCGATCACGACGCGGCCGCACGGCCGCCACTGCAGCGTGGCTACGAGGACTCGCGCTGGGTGCAGTTCGGGATCATCCGCGACTTCTACCGCTGGTGTCGGGGTCGCGGCATCTACCTCAACGTGCCGGACTGGTACTTCCTGCAGGGCAGCAACAAGACCGGCATGGGCTACCGCGAGACCAACTGGTCGCTGCCGCGCGCGCAGCAGGTCCTGCACACGCGGCAGAACCTGTTCGACGGCACGCGTGGCAAGAACCCGTCGATGGGCTGGATGTTCGTGCCGCTCACGCAGTACCACGGCGGCGGCGCGGCGGCGACCGTCGAGCCGCTCGTCGAGCACCTCGGGCACTACGAACGGATGATCGTGAGCAACCTCGCCTACGGCGCGCAGGCGTGCTACCGCGGTCCGCGGCTCTACGACACGGACGCGACGAAGGCCGTCGTGCGGAAGTGGGTAGAGTGGTACAAGGCTCACCGGGAGATCCTCGAGAGCGACGTGATCCACGGCAGTTCGCGGCGCGCGGACGGGCGCGACCTCGACTGGGTGCTGCACGCCAACGCGCAGCCGGAGGGCAACGATCACGGCATGCTCGTCGTGTTCAATCCGACCGCGCGCGCGATCGAGCGCGCGCTCGATCTCGACCTCTATTACACGGGGCTGGTCGACGCCGCGGCGGTGCGAGACGACCAGGGCCAGAGCATCGTCCTTGGGCTCGATCGCCGTTCACGCGCGCGACTGACCGTCCAGGTGCCGGCGAACGGCTTCCGCTGGTTCGTGATCCGGCGGCCGTGACGGCCGTGTTCACTGCGTCTTCACCTGCACGCGGACGCGCTTGCCGAGCGCCGTTTGCAGTTCCTGCTGATCGATGTCGGCGAACGTCGTCAGCTCGAGGAGGCGCAGCGCCGGCAGTTTCCCGAGCGGTTTCATGAGATCCACCGTGAGCGATGACGGGGCGCGGATCTCGTAGAGTTCGATGTGGCTGAGTCGTGCGGCCTTCGTGAAGCCGTCGAACGCCGGCAGGGACTGACTCACGAGCCGCAGGTAGCCGAGTCTGGGCTGCTCGCCGATCGCATCGAGCAGATCGGGAGAGACCTCGCCGAACAGCTTCAGCGACCGCAGCTTCATCCCGCCGAGCGCTCCGGCCAGCGCGTCGCCGGCCGCGAGAATCTGCGCGGTCGAGTCGCGTGGCGCGAACCGGATGTTGTAGCGGGGCAGGCTGATGTCGAGGTGCTGCAGGTGGGAGAGGCGGCGCAGGCCTGCGAAGTCGGCGCCCGGCAGTTCGTGCGACGCGAGCTGCAGCTTGGTGAGGTTGGCCGGCAGCGCGGCGAGCTCCTCGGCCGTGATCGGCAGGCGCAGGCCCAGGTCACGGAGCTTCGGCAGCGCGCTCAGCCCGCGGAACTCGGCGGCTCCGATACGCCACGGTGCCGGCGCACTGGCCGGTGCGCCGAGCTTCGCGCGGCCGATGCCGTCGAGTCCGAGGCGCCGCAGGGATCGCAGTCCGAGAACGGATTGCCAGGCGGCTGCGTCGACGCCGTCGCAATCGACGAGCTCGAGTTCCTGCAGGTCGAGAGCTCCGAGTCGCGCGAGGGCGTCGGCGTCGACACCGACGTTGACGAGGCGCAGGCTCATGAGCTGTTCGATGTCGTCGAGGGCCGCGACGAACGCGTCGGTCAACGCGACGTTCTCCCCGCTGAGCTCGAGTCGGCGGAGCATCTTGCACTGCGCGAGCGGCGCGAGCTGCGCCGGGCGGAGCGCGAGTTCGGATGGCAGCCGCAGGATCATCAGCGACGGCAGTTGCCCGAGCGGCGCGAGGCAGTCGTCGTCGGCCTTGGCCCAGCTCTGGTGCTTGTGCCGCAGTCGTGCTCCGGCGACCGTCGGCCGCAGCGCGCGCAGCCCGAGCCGGTGAAGCGCGACGAAGCGCGACAGGCCCGCGACCTCGTCGGCCCGCAGCAGCTCGACCTCGAGGTTGAGCGCATCGGGGGGCAGGTCCGCGAGCGCGCTGCGGCCCGCGACGGCCTGGGGGGGCGGCAACGTCGGCAGGCCCTGCGGGCCCTGCGGCAGGTCTGGTTGCGGCGTGGCCGGCGCCGGCGCGGTCGATCCCGCGGCCGAATCAGGGTCTCGCTGTTCGTGGCCGTGCTGCGCGTTCCACCAGAGCGCCGTCGTCACCCCGAGGCCGAGCAGCGCGGCTGCCACCGCGAGCGGCCCGAAGCGCCGGGGTCGCCGGTCTTCGAGGTCGAGCACGGATGGTGTCGATGCAGTTGGTTGATCGCGCAGCACCTCGATGAGCGCGACGTCGAGCAGCCGTTCTTCCGCCGGGTGCCGTTGGTTCTCTTCGGTCGTGGTCGTCATCGCGAACTCTCCTCGGTGCGTCGCCGAATGCAGTCGTGGAGGAAGCGCCGCAGCCGTCGCAGCGCCGTCTTGACCCCGTCGGTCCGCAAACCGAGACGTTCACCAGCCGCGCGTCGGCCGTCGCCATCCGCGTAGGTCGCGGTCAACAGATCGCGGCTCTTCGCGGGCAGCGAGGCGACGCAGAGGCGCAGGGCGTCGACGTAGTCGTCGCCAGTGCCGTCCGCGCAGCGCGCATCCCAGACCGCGTCCGCTTCCTCGACGTCCCGTTCGCTCACGCGGCGTTTCAACGACCGCAACCACAGCTGCCGCGCCGTCGTCCGCAAGAACACGAACACACCGGCGCCGGAGCTCGCGTCGAAGTCCGTTCGTCGCAGTGCGACGAGGCACGCCTCCTGCACGAGATCCTCGGCGTCCGTCGCATCGGCGCCGAGCACCTGCACGTAGCGCACGAGTGCCGCGCGCTGCGTGGCGGTGATCGAGAACGATCGCGGGTCGTGGAGGGAGGTCATCGGGGTCACTCGAACGATCTCCGGGCCGGGCCCGGAGGGTTCGAGAAAACTGCCCCTCCCCGAAGTCGGGTGTTCGGCTGGCTCTACGGCAGCGGATGGGCCGCGCAGAGGCCCTGCACCGTGTCCCGGAAGCGCTCCGGGTCCTCGCCGCGGACCAGTCCGCCGATCACGTCGGCGACCGTCCTGATCTCGTCGCGGCCGAAGCCGCGCGTCGTGACGGCCGGCGTGCCGACCCGCAGGCCGGACGTGACCATCGGGGGGCGCGGGTCGCCCGGGACTGCGTTCTTGTTGACCGCGATGCCGGCCGCGAGCGCGCGCTCCTCGACCTCCGCGCCCGTCATCGTCGCATTGCGCAGATCGACGAGAACGATGTGGTTGTCGGTGCCGCCCGTGACGACTGCGAGGCCGTGTTCGACGAGGCACTCGCCGAGGTACTTCGCGTTGTCGAGCACGCGCTGTTGGTAGTCCTTGAAGCCGGGCTGCAGCGCTTCGCCGAACGCGACCGCCTTGCCCGCGATCTGTTGCACGAGCGGCCCGCCCTGACCGCCGGGGAACACCGACGAGTTGATCGGCTTGATGACGTCCTTGGTCGCGAGAATCATGCCGCCGCGCGGGCCGCGCAGCGTCTTGTGCGTCGTCATCGTCACGACGTCCGCGATGCCGACGGGGCTCGGCAGAACGCCGCCCGCGATCAGACCGGCGGGGTGCGCGATGTCGGCGAGGAGGTAGGCGTCGTGTTCCTGCGCGATCTCCTTGAACGCGCCGTAGTCGATCTTGCGCGCGTAGGCGCTGCCGCCGGCGATCAACACCTTCGGGCGATGCTGCTTCACGACGTCGCGGACCTCGTCGAGGTCGATCAACCCCCGGTCGTCGACGCCGTACTGCGCGGCGTCGAACATCGTGCCCGTGTGACTCTTGTGGTGACCGTGGCTCAGGTGGCCGCCGGCCTTGAGCGACATGCCGACGATCTTGCCGCCGGGGCCGGCAAGCGCGATCAGCGCGCACACGTTGGCAGTCGTGCCGGAGTGCGGCTGCACGTTCACGGCTTCCGCGCCCGCGAACAGGTCGAGGGCGCGCTTCGTCGCGAGCTCTTCGATGCCGTCGGCGACCTCGCAGCCGGCGTAGTATCGCCGGTTGGGATAGCCCTCCGCGTACTTGTCGGTGATGCGGCTGCCGCACGCCTCGCGCACCGCGGCGGAACAGTGGTTCTCGGACGCGATGAGCGTCAGCGTGTTGCGCTGGCGGCGATCCTCGCGCTGCAGCCAGCCGGCGATCTCCGGATCCTGGGCGTGCAGTGGACTGTTGGGGTCTGACTCGGGCTTGCTCACGGCGACGAGGTTACGCGCGGCCGTGGGCGACGGCCAGGGCCGGACGGCCCCGCCCTCCTGCGTGCCGGTTCGACCGGCGTCCGTTGCCCGGACCCGCAACGCGATGGGGGACTGCGGCGCGGCGCCGGCGCCGCGACGAAAAAAGCGCGATACCGCGGCTGCCATGGGCGGCGCTCGTAGTGTTCAATCCCGGTTGGCGATTTCGAGCCCCTTCGACCCCTCTCGATTCATTGAGCGCCCCCAAGAACGAACTCCGCGCGTGGACCGTCCGCGACAGCTACGAGCTCTACCAGCTCGGCGCTTGGGGCGGCGATTGCTACAAGATCAACGACCGCGGTGAGCTCTGGGTCAAGCCCAAGGGCAGCGAGGGGCCGGGGTTCTCCCTGCCCGAGCTCGTGGAGGACCTGCGCAGTCGCGGCATCGAACTGCCCGTCCTGCTGCGCATCTCCGACATCCTGCAGCGGCGCGTGCAGGCGCTGGCCGGCGCGTTCAAGAAGGCGAGCAAGGACCTCGCGTACCGCGGGCGTTACCGGCCGGTGTTCCCGATCAAGGTCAACCAGCAGCGCGACGTCGTCGAGGAGCTCGTCGAGTTCGGGCGCGAGCACTCCCTCGGGCTCGAGGCCGGCAGCAAGCCCGAGCTGCTCGTCGTGCTCGCGCACATGACCAACGAGGACGGCCTCGTCATCTGCAACGGCTACAAGGACGAGAGCTACATCGAGACCGCGATGCTCGCCCAGAAGATGGGCCTGCACACGATCATCGTCGTCGATCGCTTCGAGGAGCTCGAGACGGTGCTCGAGGTCAGCGAGCGGTGGAACCTGCGGCCGCACCTCGGCGTGCGCGCCAAGCTCGCGAGTCGGGGTGCGGGCAAGTGGCAGGAGTCGGGCGGCGAGAAGTCCAAGTTCGGCCTGACCGCGGCTGAGATGATCAAGGTCATCGAACGGCTGCAGAAGGCGGACAAGCTCGACTGCCTCGAGCTCGTGCACTTCCACATCGGCAGTCAGATCACCGCGATCCGCGCGATCAAGGACGCGCTGCAGGAGGCGACGCGGTTCTACACCGAGCTCTACGAGCTCGGCGCCGGGCTCAAGTTCCTCGATGTCGGCGGCGGGCTCGCGGTCGACTACGACGGGTCGAAGACCAACTTCCACAGCTCGGCCAACTACTCGCTGCAGGAGTACGCCAACGACGTCATCTACGCCGTTCAGCAGGCGTGCGACGAGAAGGAGATCCCGCATCCGGACATCGTGAGCGAGTCCGGCCGCGCGCTGACGGCGCACCACGCGGTCCTGATCTTCGATGTTCTCGGGGTGTCGACCCAGGCGATCGACGTGCCCGGACAGATCACGGTCGAGACGGAGGAATACCAGACCATCGCCAACCTGCAGCAGTGCCTGCGGGGTATCTCGCGGAAGAACTTCCAGGAGACCTACCACGACGCGCTGCAGCTCAAGGAGGAGGCGATCAGCCTCTTCAACCTCGGCTACCTCGACCTCAAGGGGCGCGCGCTCGCGGAGAACCTGTTCTGGGCGATCTGCGCGCGGATCCAGGAGATCGTGCGCCAGCTCGACTACGTGCCGGAGGAGTTGCACGGCCTCGAGCGCGCGCTGGCCGACACCTACTACTGCAACTTCTCGCTGTTCCAGTCGGCGCCGGATCACTGGGCCGTCAAGCAGCTGTTCCCGACGATGCCGATCCACCGACTCGGCGAGCGGCCGGAGCGGCGCGCCATCCTCGCCGACCTCACGTGCGACAGCGACGGCAAGGTCGACAAGTTCATCGACCTGCGCGACGTCAAGAGCGTGCTCGAGGTGCACCCGATCACGCCCGGCGTGCCGTACTACCTCGGCATGTTCCTCGTCGGTGCCTACCAGGAGATCCTCGGTGATCTGCACAACCTGTTCGGCGACACCAATGCGATCCACGTGTCGCTCGACCCGGAGCACGGCTACAGCATCGAGCGCGTGATCGAAGGCGACACCGTGACCGAGGTCCTGAGCTACGTGCAGTACGAGAAGCAGGACCTCGTTCGGCGCATGCGGCGACGCCTCGAGGCCGCGCTGCGCGCCGGCCGCGTCAACATCCGCGAGTCCAAGCACCTGATGCGGCGCTACGAGGAAGGGCTCGCGGGCTACACGTATTTGTCCGACGACGACATCGTCGACGAGGTGACGCGGCGAAACGGGGGCGCGTCGCGCGAACCCGTCGAGAAGCCGGCTCCCGGGGTGGCCCAGCCGGCTCCCGGGGTGGCCCAGCCGGCTCCCGGGGTGGCCCAGCCGGCTTCAAGAGCCCGGCCAACTTCGAAGGGTGGCGGAGCGCCGGCATGAGCGTTCGCCAAGAGCATCCGAATCGCACCCGCCACGGTCACGGCCGGTGGACCACTCTGGTCGACGCGCCGAGTCCGCAGCATTGGTCTGAACTGAATCCGCCTGGACTGAACTATGAATGCAGCCGTCTTCGTCGACTTCGAGAACCTGTTCCTCTCCCTCAAGAATCGTGACGAGCTGACCGGTCATCGCATCCGCGACCTCTGCCTCAGCATCCTCGCGCAGCTCAAGCAGCGACTCAGCGACAAGGAAGTCCCGATGGTGCTCGGCCGCTCGTACGCGGCGTTCGACTGCTACCCGGGCATGGAGGTGGCGCACGACCTCTCGTTGATGGGTTTCGACCCGCAGTACGTGCTCGTCAGCCACGCCGGCAAGAACTCGGCGGACGTGCAGCTGGCGTGCGACGTGTGCCGCGTGCTCTACCGGCGACCCGACATCGATGCGATCGTCATCGTCTCGGGGGACCGCGACTTCATCCCGATCGCGCGCCAGGTGCTCGAGGAGAACCACGAGCTGCGCGTCGTTGCGATCCCGGACAGCACGAGCGGTGACCTGCGGCAGCGCGTCGGCAGCGATCGGTTCTGGAACGCGCTCGACCTGATCCGGGTCGACGACGACGACTCGGATGGTCCGGCGGCTGCCGAGCCCGCGGCCGAGGTCGAGCCGCAGCCGGCACACGAAAGCGACAAGGAACCCGAGCCCGCTCCCGCCGCAGCCGTCGCGGAGACGGCGCAGAACGGTGCGGATCGCGGTGGCGATCACGAGCATGAGAACCGCCAGCGCGCGCCGATCGTCGGGCACATTCCCGTGACCTGGCGTACGGCCGACTCATTGCCGCCGGATGGTCAGCTCGGCGAGCGACTCGCCGACTGCGTCGAACTCATCATGCGGGCGCAGGCGCGCCACGGAAGCCCGGAAGTCTGGCTCTCGCCGTTCCTCAAAGGACCGATGAGCCAGCACTTCAGCAACCTCGTGCACCCGGAGCGTCGCGGTCTGATCAACGAATTGCGTCAGCTCGGCGCGATCCGCATCGAGGAGCGCGAGAACCAATACGCGGACCACCCGTACTCGGTCATCGTGCTCGACTCGAACCACCCGCTCGTGCAGGCGACCATGAACCGCATGCGTGACTGACCCCTGGGCCGTATCCCCGGCCTGATCTTCACCGCGGGCGCGACCCGGAAGGCGTGCCCGGAACCCCGGCAGACCCCGATGAACCGACTCGCTCCTCCCATCGTCCTCTCGGCCCTGGTCTTCGCCGGGGCGCCCGCGTCGCTGCTGGCCCAGTCGCTCGTCGACATGACCGACCGGCGCAACCCGGTGTCGCCCTTCCGGTCGCTGTTCCAGGTCGAAGCGGGCGTGATCGGCACGTTCGCCGAGGACGAGGTGCCGGCGGTCGGGCTCGAGGACGAGATCAGCTGGGACGGGCGGATCCTCTACCGGGAGGAGGGCGTCGGGGATCGCAACGGCACGGTCGCCGGCTACGCCGGGCGTGACGGCCTCTACGTCGGGCTCATCGACGGTGATCTGATCGGTGATCAGACGACGTCACGGATCGAGATCACGGCGCGGCCGTGGCAGTTCTATCGCGACGGCTTCTACAACGGCGATGTCTTCGTGCCGAACGGCATCTACGAGGGCAGCAACTACGAGGGCTACCTCGGATTCGGGCGCGAGGCGGCGCCGGGGCTCTACGTCGAGCTCGGGCCGTACTACCGCGACCACAGCTTCTCCAACAACGTGTTGACGCCGGCGTCGTTCCAGATCCCCGACGACTTCGCGGCCTACGGCATCCGCATCCACCTGGAGCAGAACACGACGCAGCTCGACCGCCGTCGCGGCACGCCACGCGACGGCGGCGTCGTG
Source organism: Planctomycetota bacterium (assembly GCA_965228735.1). Taxonomy (GTDB): domain Bacteria; phylum Planctomycetota; class UBA1135; order UBA1135; family UBA2386; genus JAGQRA01. The sequence continues at coordinate 3,676,680 of OZ245838.1, read as the reverse complement.
ACCATCACGGCGGAACAGGAGTGGAACGACAGCGACGGCGTGTTCGGCGCGACGGGCTTCACCACCGACCTGCCGTCGCAGGTGTGGCGCGTGCGCGGCAACGCCGAGTTCTACATCCCGGCGTCCGACAACCTGTTCTGGGAGGTCTTCGTGCGCGGCGCGATCCAGGATCGCCGCGATCGCGTCGTCAACTTCGAGGCCCAGCGGCCGCTCGGCCACCAGTGGGCGGAGGCGCAGCTGCGGCTGCGGATCCACCTCGGCGACTACTGGACGGTGACGCCGTTCGGGCACTTCCAGTACTCGCGTGTCGCGGGCGCCGGTGGCGGCAACTCGAGCAAGGAGGCGTTCTTCGGCGGCGGCGTCGAGAGCTACCTGCATTTCAACGACTCGCTGTCGCTGCACGGGTGGTACTCCTACCTCGACAACGAGAGCCGGCCGACGATCAAGATCGACGAGGACGTGCACGGCCAGCACATGGTCTACCTCGGTCTCGTCATGCGCTTCGGCGGCGCCCGCCGCTGACATCCGGTGGACGGCCGCTCCCGCGTTGTCGCGATCGCGCTGCTCGTCATGCTGGCGGGGTGCGCGCCGCGCGACGGCGAGCTGCTCGTGTTCGCGGCCGCTTCGATCGCTGCGCCCGTCGCGCGGATCGCCGCGGAGTTCGAACAGCTGCATCCGGGGGTGCGGGTGCAGGTGCACGCGGCGGGGACCCCGCAGCTCGTGATGCAGATTCGTGAGGGTGCCGCTGCCGACGTGTTCGTCGCTGCCGACGAACGGCAGATGGCGTTCGTGAGCGACAACGGCCGCGTCTTCGCGCAGAACCGCCTGGCGGTCGCCGTCCCGGCCGGCAATCCGCACCGGGTCGCGGGCCTGCACGATCTCGCGCGCGAGGACCTCGTCGTCGCGCTCTGCGCGATCGATGTGCCTGCCGGGCGCTACGCGCGCATGGCGCTGGCGCGCGCCGGCGTCACGGTGCGATCGGTGTCGGACGAACCGAACGTCACGGCGCTCCTGACCAAGTTGCGGCTCGGCGAGATCGATGCGGCCGTGGTCTACGAGACCGACGTCGCGCGGGCCGGCGGCGACATCACGGGGATCCCGATCGCGGCCGCGCACGCGGTCGAGGCGCGGTATCCCGTCGCCGTGTTGAACGAACGGCCGCTCGCCGGCGCGTTCGACGAGTTCCTCTTCACCGAGCCGGCGCGGCGCGAGCTGCGGGCGGCGGGCTTCGAGTTGCCGTGAACCCGCGTCGGCGCGACCTCGTGACGGTGGCGGCGCTCGTGCCCGTGGGGCTCGCGGTGCTGTTCTTCGCCTTGCCGATCCTGGGCGTCGTGGTGCGGGCGCCCTGGGGGCGGCCGGCGGCGTTCGTCTCCGGCGAGGTCGGTTCGGCGTTGCTGCTGTCCATCGTTTGCGCGCTCGCGGCGGCGGTGCTCGCCGGATTGCTGGGGCTGCCGCTCGCCGTCTGGCTGGCTGCGCGCGATTCGAGGCTGCGGCGTGTGGTGCGCGTGCTCGTCACGCTGCCGCTCGTGATGCCGCCCGTCGTCGTCGGCGCGGCGCTGCTCGCGGCGTTCGGGCGGCGAGGCCTCGTCGGTGAACCGCTGCACGACTGGCTCGGGCTCGTGCTGCCGTTCTCGCCGGCCGGCGTCGTGATCGCGGAGCTCTACGTCGCGATGCCGTTCTTCGTGCTCGCGGCGGAAGCGGGCCTCCGGGCCTTCGATTCGCGCTACACCGCGGTCGCCGCGACGCTCGGCGCCTCGCCGCTGCTGCGCTTCCGGCGCGTGGTCCTGCCGATGCTCGGGCCGACGCTGCTGACGGCGCTCGTCGTCGCGTGGGCCCGCGCGCTCGGCGAGTTCGGCGCGACGATCACGTTCGCCGGCAGCCTCGAAGGCGTGACGCGCACGATGCCGCTCGCCATCGCCGCGGCACTCGAGAGTGACATGGACACAGCACTCGCGATGAGTCTCGTGCTGATCGCGGTGTCGGCGGCGATCCTGTTCGGTCTGCGCGAACGCTGGCTGCCCGCGCGGAGGGCGCAGTGACGGGCGCCGAACGTCTCGAGCTCGCGTTCGACCTCCGGCGTGGCACGCTCGATCTCGCGGTCGATCTCGCCGTGGAGCGCGGCGAGACGGTCGCGATAGTGGGCCCGAACGGCGCGGGCAAGAGCACGCTGCTCGCGGCCGTCGCCGGGCTGTTGCCGGTCCGGAACGGCCACATCCGTTGGGCCGGGCGCGATCTGGTTCGCGTCGAGGCCGGCCGGGAGGTCGCCAACGTGCCGCCCGAGGATCGCGGGGTCGGGCTCGTCTTCCAGGAGCCGTTGCTGTTCCCGCACCTGTCGGTGGTCGACAACGTCGCGTTCGGACCGGCGTCGCGCGGCGCCGGCTTCGCGACGGCGCGCACGGCCGCCGCGCTGTGGCTGGAACGCGTCGGCATGGCGGCAGTCGCGGAGCGGCGCGCCACGGACCTCTCCGTCGGGCAGGCCCAGCGCGTGGCGATCGCGCGAGCGCTCGCCGCCGAACCGGACATCCTGCTGCTCGACGAACCGCTCGCCGCGGTCGACGCGACGGCCAGGGTCGAGCTCCGCAGCGAACTGCGCCGGCATCTCGCGGACTTCGACGGCGTTCGGCTCGTCGTCGCGCACGACGCGATCGACGCGTTGGCGCTCGCGGACCGCGTCGCCGTGCTCGAGAACGGACGGCTCACCCAGGTGGAAACGGTGGCGACGATCTGCAGCCGTCCGCGCTCGCGCTACGTCGCCGACCTCGTCGGCGTGAACCTGTTGCGCGGCTCGCTCCGGGATGGTCGTCTCACGCTGCATGGCGGCGGCAGTCTCGTCGTGCCGGCCGAACTGCACGGTGAAGTGCTCGCGACGGTCCACCCGCGCGCGGTCGCGCTCTACCGCCAGCGCCCCGATGGCTCGCCGCGGAACGTCTTCGAGGTGCCGATCGAAGCGCTCGAGGCCGCGGGCAATCGCGTGCGGGTGCAGCTCGGCGGCGACGTGCCGCTCGTCGCCGAGGTCACGCCGGCTGCCGTCGCCGACCTCGGACTCGGCGCGGGCGGGCGCATCTGGGCCGCGCTCAAGGCAACCGAGATCGACGTCTTCCCGGCATAGCGGCCGGCGCCCGTCAGCGCTCGAGCAGCGGTTCCCAGCTCGAGTAGACGCACTCGATCCGGTTCTGCCCGGCGTCGTGCTCGGTCAGCCGCCGGAACGGGGCGCGCGCGCCGCCCGCCATGCGGTAGTCCGACCACGCGTCGCGCACGTGGAAGAGACTGCCGTTCGCGGCGGTCTCCCACGCCTCGACCGCCCGGATGAGGTGCGACGCGATGTCGATGTGGATGCGCAGGCGGTCGAAGCCCATCGCGTCCCCGACGGCCTCGAGGACCATGAGGTCGCGGTCGCCGACCGTGCGCTGGGCCAGCGGTCGGAACGCGAGCTCGCCGCGCACGGTCGCCGCGAGCAGCGCGATCGGGTGGCGCTGGAGCTCGCGACGCAGGAGCGCGACCTCACGCGGCGGCACGGGGACCTCCTTGCCGCCGCTCGTCTCCAGCGCCTCGTTCTTGCCGATCGAGGTCGCGATCCGGGTTCCGAGAACGTCGCGGGTGCGCGTCACCTGCAGCGGTTGAGCACGCCATTCGATCGTCTGCTCGATCGCCGGCGCCGCGGCGCTCTGCAGGGTCGAGGTCGCGCGCGCGCCGCGGATCTGACCCAGCAGCGTGCGACCACCGGCGGCTTCGATCGCGCGGTCGAGCCACGGCGAAGCGGCGATGGCCTGGACCTTAGGGTCGTCGCTCACGAGTCGCGCTAGCGCGCCGGGCGGCAGCAGTTCGAACGAGGTGAATTCGCCCTCCGGCAGATCGTCGGGCGGCGTCGCGCCGAGCGCGATCATGGCTGCCGGCTCACGCAGGTAGATCTTGGCCGCGCCCTCGGCCGGGAAGCGACCCGGCTGCCCGAGCACCGCGAAACGCCGTTCCAGGCGGTCGCTGGCCTCGCGACGCATCGCGCTGCTGGCGAACGCCCGACCGCGAGCGCTCGCGCGATCGGTGAGGAGCTGCGCGGTGAGGCGGGCGCGCCGCAGCGCGAGCTGCAGCTCGGACGGGGTCGGCGGCAGTTCGGCGAAGGACAGCCGGGCGGCCTGCGCGACGCGGAACAGCTGCGGCACCCTCTCCGGCGCCGTCGTCGTGGTCAGGACGAGAGCCGGGACGTCGGCGAGATCGACGAACGCGGACTCCCAGGCGACGTCGTCGAGGCCGTTCTCGCGCTGCAGCTGCTCGAGCCGGCCGCCGACGCCGTCGAGCGTGAGACAGGCGTGCAGGACGAACAGCTCCGCGGCGAACGTGTTGCCGAGGTCGGGCAACGGCAGCACGAGCATCGCGCGACAAAGGGGTGCGGGCGCGGCCGGCGCCCAGTAGAGCCCGGTCTCGAGCCGCCGCTCCGTGATGTCGACCGCCTGGCGGGCGGTCGTCGGCAGCGGCCAGCGGCCGACCCCTTCCTGCACCTGTTTCATGATCGCTGGGCGGGCGCCGGGGACGTCGAGCGCGAGGATCGTCGACTCCGGGCGATAGAGCCGCGACACGAACAGCGAGACCTCGCTCGGGTCGCGTTCGAGCAGCGCGGCCACGTAGTTCGCGGTGCTGCCGAAGCCGAGGCGGAACGCGCGTGGGATCTCCACCTCGGGTCGTTCCCACACTTCGCGGATGCGGGTGACGACGAGCTCGTCGCGCAACCGGTCGATCTGCGGCCGCGAGATCGTCGGGGCCGAGAGCGCCGCGAGCAGCGGCTCCTGCAGCCTGGCCCACGAGAACTCCGGCACGCGGAACGTGATCCACGTGCTCAGCGGGTTGACCTCGATCGTGAGCGTGCCGCCGAGGTTCGCGGTGACCTGCCGCAGGCTGACGCGGTTCGCCGTGGCGTCGGCGCTGCCCACGAAGACCTCGGCCGCGAGTTCGGCGAGTCCCGGTGCGACGAAGTCGGCGCCGGCCAGCAGCCCGACCTGCACCTGGGCCATGGTGCCACGGCGATGCGGCAACAGGACGACGTTGAGCCCGTTCCCGAGACGCTCGACCTTGGCGAGGGCACGTGGCGCGGCGACCGCGGTCGGCTCGACCGGTGGCGGCTCTGGTTGCCGCGGGTCGGCTGCGTTCGGCGACGGCTGGGGCAGCGGCGGCGGTGGCGCGCTGCCGCAGCTCGCGGCGATGCCGGCGACCCCGAGCAGGGCGGCGACGAGCGCAGAGTGTCCGGCGCGCGTCATGGACGGCCCTCCACGACCACGGGGTGATTCTCGAAGATCGCGCGGAGCAGCCCGTGGGTGGCTTTTGGTGCCGGCTTGTTCGTTGGTGCGAGGCGCACCTTCGATCCCGGCCACAGCAGGGTCCGGCGCGCGATGTCGGCGGCCAGCCGGCGGGGTTCGGCCGAGATGAGCGTATGGGCGCTGCGCAGATCGCGGATCCGCCGGCCGAGCTCTGCCCGTTGCGGCGGTGACTCCATCGTTGCGCGGCAGATCTCGAGAACGGCCTCGGCGACCCCGGGGGTCGGTTTCGGCAGCTCGACCTCGATGCGCAACAGGCTGCGGCCCTGTGGCACGAGCGGCCAGGGTGCGACGGCGTCGACCTTCACGTTGCGGTGGCCGCGCTGCCGTAGCTGCGTGGCGAGGTGGCTGCGCTCGCCGCCCGCCAACCACAGTGTCGTGACAGCGAGCAGCCCGGGATCCTCGATCGGCGGCAGGACCCAGGCGAACGCGAGGATCGAACGCCCGGTGCCCGGCACCGTCGAGCGGCGAATCGCGCGCGGTGCGCGCGGCGGCGCCGCAGCCGTCGCGGGCGGTGCGGGCAGCGCGGTCGCAGCGAACGTCGACTGCAGCACCGTCTTCGTCGCCTCGACGTCGAAGCCACCGAGCAGGACGTGAATCGTGCGCGTGGGATGTTGCGTGGCGTTCCATACGGCGCGCGCCTGGCTCCGGTGCGGCACCGATCGGCCCGGGCGGCCCGCGGCGTCCGTTTCCGGGTGGCCCGGCATCGCGAGAGCGAGCAACTCGGCGTGCAGCGCCGCGAGCGGGTCGCGTCCGAACAACGCCATGCGACCGCCGATCTCCGCGAACCAGTGCTGCGGCAGGCCACGCAGGGCCTGGGCCTCGCGCCGTTCGACGAGCAGCTGTCCGACGTCGCCGATCGCCCACGGCGTCGTCACGAGCGACAGCAGGGCGACGCCATCGCGCACGTCGATCTGCGGGTCGTGCGCCGGCGCGGCCGCGAGCACGCGCGCGAAGACCTGGTCGTCACCGAGTGCCTCGAGCGTGGCCTCGAGTTGTTGCGAGCGCTGCGCGAGTTCGGCATTCCCTGGGTTGTCGAGCAATTCATCCTGCGTTCGGCTCAGCTCCGCGAGCGTCGCGCGCTCCCGGTCGCCGTCGCGGCTGCCGATCTGCCAGGTGCCGCCGAGCGACGCCCGCTGCACGGCGTGCACGAGCCCGCGCAGGCCCGGCGGGTCGACGCTCGCGTCGGCCGGGGTCGCGACGGCCCAGTGCACGTGCCCGAGGTTCGGACGCGGAACGAGGACGAACCGCGAGCCGTCGGGCGCGCGGAAGCGGACGAACTGCGGCGGTTGCCGTGGCGTCTCGGGTTGCTGGCTCGCCGGCTCCTTCACGGCCGGGGTCTTCGAGCCGGCGCTCGCCTTCGGATCCGTCTGCGGTTGGGCACCCGGGTCCTGACCTCGGACGGGGAGCCCGAGGCCCAGGACGAGCGCGGCCGTCAGCAAACCGAACCAGAGCAGTCGCGCCGGGTGCCGTGCTCGACGGTCCGCGGCGCCGGCGTCACGCCATCGTGGCATCGCCGCTCTCGGCGCTCTGCGGCCGGTGCGAAGCGCGCGGGGAGAGACGGCCGGAGCGCGGCGAGCAGACGCCGCGTTTGCTTTCTGCCACGAAGTCGACGATCTCACGCGCGAGCGGGTCACTGTGCAGCGGGTTGCTGCGCACGGCCTCGAGTCGATCGTGCAACGGGCCGGTGCGCCAGAAAAGGAGTCGGAAGACGCGTTTGACCACGGCCTTTTGCTCGGCGTCGAACCCGTTGCGATCCATGCCGATCAGGTTCACGGCGACGAGCTTGGCGCGGTCGCCCTGGATGGTAGCGAACGGTGGGGCGTCGTGGGACACCATCGCACCCGCGCCGATCATCGCGAGCCGACCGATACGCGCGAACTGGTGGATCCCGACCATCGCGCCGAGGATCGCGCGGTCGCCGATCACGGTATGACCGGCGGCCATCGCGCCGTTCGTGAGCACGACGTTGTTGCCGACCGTCGCGTCGTGCCCGATGTGGGAGCCGACGAGCAGCATGTTGTGGTCGCCGATCGTGGTCTGGCCGCTGCCGTACGCGGTGCCGCCGTGGATCGTCACGCTCTCGCGGATCCGGTTGTGGCTGCCGATCCGCAGCCGGCCACCCGGGTCGTCGCCCTTGAGCTTCTTGTCCTGTGGCTGACAGCCCACCGTGGCGAACGGGAAGATCTCGCAGTCGCTGCCGAGCACCGTATCGCCGTCGACGACGACGTGGGCGACGAGCCGCGTCCGGGCGCCGAGACGGACCCGATCACCGACCACGCAATACGGGCCGATTTCGACGTCCTCGCCGAGTTCGGCGCCGGATGCGACTATGGCGGTCGGGTGGATTCCCATCTCGGATGAGCGTGGCCTCGAGGGCAGAAGCCCACATGCCAGTATGCAATGTCTACACGAGGGCTGGGGGACGCGCTACCTTTCGCCGCACGACGACGGCCGCCCTGGGCCAGCCAGGGCGCGCGCTCGCGCCCGTGCCGTCGGCGCTTCCCCGCCAGCCATGATCCAGTTGCCAATGTCGTCTGCCGTGTGTCGAAGCCGGGAAAACGCGGAGGGCCCGCGCCGATGAATCGCGTCCGCGGCGAATCGGTGGCCCCGGGCATTTCCGTCGGGCCGGTGTTCCTGCGCGGGTTCGCCGCGGAAGACACCGGCCGCCGGCTGGCGAGCGACGAGATCGAGGCCGAGCTCAATCGGTTGCGCGAGTCGCTCCAGCGCAGTCGCGAACAGATCGAGGAGATCAAGCAGAAGCAGTCGGACTCGCTCGGCGAGGCGGAGCTGCGGATCTTCGACGCGCACCTCGCCTATCTCGGCGACCCGATGTTCGTCAGCGAGATGGAAGGGCAGGTGATGCAGGAGCGGCTGTCCGTGCGCGAGGCCGTGCAGCTCGTGTTCGACAAGTACGACCGCATCTTCCAGCTCGTCGAGAGCGATCTGCTGCGGCGTCGTGCGAGCGACCTGCGCGACGTCGCCACCCGGCTCTTGCGCAACCTGCCGAGCGACGAGATCACGGCGAGCGGCGCGCCGGCCGGGCCCTACATCCTCGCGGCGTCGCGGCTCACGACGGCGGACATGTTCAACCTCGACAACGATCGAGTCGAGGGCATCGTCGCCGAGGAAGGTGGCATGAGTTCGCACGCGGCGATCCTCGCGCGCGGCATGGGCATCCCGACCGTGACCGGGATCTCGAACCTGCCGGCGCTCCTGCGCGATGGTGACGTCGTCGTGCTCGACGCGACCAACGGCGAGCTCGTCGTTGCGCCGGACGACGCGACGATCGCGCAGTCGACGGCCGCGGCCGAGCGCTGGAAGTCGACGCGCGAAGAGTCGCAGGCGCCGGCCGAGGCGGTGCACACGACGCGCGACGGCACGGCGGTCCGGATGCTCGGCGCCTGCGGCAGCGCCGGTGAAGCCGAGCTCGTGCGCACGTTCGGCATGGAGGGGATCGGCCTCTTCCGCACGGAGCTGCAGTTCCTCGTCGCCGAGCGGCAGCCGGTCGAGGACGACCTGGTCCGGAGCTATCAGCAGATCATCGAATCCCAGCAGTCGGGCGGTGACACGGCGCGGCCGGTCGCGTTCCGGCTACTCGACGTGATGGCGGCGACGCTGGAGGCGCGGGCGCAGCAGGCCGGCGCGACGGACCGCGCGGCGGCGCAGGAGCGCAACCCGGCGATGGGGCGACGCGGCGTGCGGGGCCTGCTGGCCCACCAGGAAGTCATGCGCATGCAGCTCCGCGCGATCCTGCGCGCGGCGTGCGGCATCGACGAGATCGCCGTGCTCGTCCCGTTCGTGACCGGTGTGCCGGAGCTGCAGCGCGTCAAGGCCGCCGTCATCGAAGAACGCCTGGCGCTGAACAAGGCGGGCGTGAAGTGCGCGACCAACATCCAGATCGCGCCGATCATCGAGGTGCCGGCCGCCGCGATGTCGCTGCGGGCGCTGCTCAACGAGAGCGACTTCGCCGTCGTCGCGATCGACGACCTGCAGGCGCATCTGCTCGCCGCGGACCGCGACAACGCGGCGGTGCGGGAATACCACCAGATGGTGCACCCGTCCGTGTTCGAGCTGCTGCACCGCATGGCGCGGCAGGCGGAACAGCTCGAGAAGCCGCTGATCTTGTTCGGCGAGAGCGCGGCCGACCCGGTGCGGTTGCCGTTCTACGTCGGCGTCGGTTACCGGCGCTTCTCGGTCGCGCCGGTGCGGCTGCGCGGCGTGCTCAAGGTGCTCGCGCGCTACACGATCGACGAATGCCGGCGTATCGCCGCGCGCATCCTCGAAGCACCGCGTACGCTCGACGTGCAGAAGGTCCTCGTCAACATCGACGCGGACTGAGGAGCGTCGCGCAGTGATTCGGCGATCGCGCGCTGCCCGGTGATGTACTGCGCGCGCAGCTCCACGAGATGGAACAACCGGGTCTCAGATGCGTTCGCCATGAGGTGCTCGTGCGAGGCCGATGCCTGCGGCCATGGCTGCGAACACGGCGAAGCGGTCGCGGTACTCCGTGATCCGGGCGTCGGCCGCATGTGGTTCCTGCAGCCCGGCGTGGGTGTGCAGTTCGGCGGCCTGCAGCTCCGCGGCCTGGAGTTCCGCCCGGGCGTGCGCCAGCTCGCCGTCGAGGCGGGCCAGCAGGTCGGCCGCGGGGCAGGCCGCGTTGGTATCGCTCGCAATGTCCATGGGCAGGACGATCGCAGGCGAGTGTGAACGGCCTGGCGATCGAACGTTGAGGACTTCGCCAAGGCGGCTCCGGGTCGCTCCGGGGCCAGCGTCAGGGCGGCGGCGCGGCTACCGCTGCCACTCGGCGACGAAGACGTTCGTCTCGCCGCGCTTCTTGTTGTAGCGGTTGCTCGCGAACGCGATGTACCTGCCGCACGGCGAGAACATCGGGAAGCCGTCGAACTCGGGGTGGTTCGTCACCTGCTCGAGCTCGTCGCCGTTCTCGTCGGTGATGAACAGGTCGAAGTTGCGCGCCTCGGAGCGGTCGCCCGTGGCCGCCGCCTTCTCCACGCCCTTGATGTTGCTCGAGAAGATGATGCCGCTGTCGTCCGGCAGCCAGAACGGCGCGAAGTTGGCGGCTCCGTTCCTGGTGATCTGCTTGAAGCCGCTGCCGTCGCGGTTACAGATCGTGATCTCCATCTGCGAGGGCTTCACGAGCGCCTTCGTGAGCAGTTCCTTGTTCTCGGCCGCGATCGCCGCGGTCTTCGGATAGGCCGAGCGCAGCACGAGCTTCTGGCCGTTGTGCGAGAAGAACGCGCCGCCGTCGTAGCCCGGGCGATCCGTGATGCGGCGGACGTTGCTGCCGTCGGCCTCGCAGATGTAGAGCTCGAGGTCGCCGTCGCGCACCGAGGTGAACACGATCGCGCCCGTCACGGGGCAGATCGTCGCTTCGGCGTCGTAGCCCGGCGCATCCGTGATCTGCCGCAGGTCGCTGCCGTCGGGTCGCGCGGTGAACAGGTCGTACTCGCGATGCACGGCCCACACGTAGCCGCCGCGGCCGAGCTTCACGACCGGCGGCGGTGCCTCGCCGTGATGGTGCGTCGAGGCGAAGATGATGCGCTCGTCGCCCTGCATGAAGTAGGCGCACGTCGTCGCGCCGCCGCCCGTGCTCACCTGCTTCATCTCGCCGGTCTGCAGATCGAGCGTGTAGATCTGATCGGCCGGCATCCCGAGCGCCTTGCGCTGCAGGATCAGGTGCTTGCCGTCGTTGGACCAGTAGGCCTCGGCGTTCTCGCCGTCGAACGTCAGCATGCGCACGTTCTTCAGCCGCGGCTCGCCGGGCCGGCTCTCGACGGGCTTGCCCGCGCGGATCACGAAGTCATGGTTCGGCGCGACGGCGGCGCTCGCGTTCGCGGTGCCGGTCGTGTCCTGGTTCGCCTGTTCGCCCGATGCGGCGCACGCGCCGAGCATCAGCAAGGTCAGGACGCCAGCACTGCACTGCAGCGCGTAGTGACCGCGCGCGGTCTCGGATGTGACGGAATCGGTCGTGACGAATGTCGATGTCATGGAATGCGCATGCTGACCCACCGGGCCGTCGTGAGCAAACGACCCGTTCTCGCGCGTGACACGTCTCGTGTCACGCAAACGTCATTCCGCTGGCTGGGAGGCCCTGTCGTTGCGTCCCGTCGCCCGTCAGGCGTCCGCAACTCGAACGGCCGCGTCACCCTCGGGCTCGTGCAACCCGAGGAACCGACGCGCGGTCGGATCGAGGTCGGGATGACTGGCGAGGAAGTCGTCGCGGTGGCGAGTGACGAACGTCCGCACGGCGGACAGCAGCTTCTCGGGATCGGAGACCTGTGCCAGGCCGCCTTGGGCAATCGCCTCCGCCGCACGGGTGCCGCCAACGCGGTCCGTGGGCTCGGGCAGCAGCCGTTCGTCGTCGAGCCAGAAGTCGGCTCGCACTTCGAAGAAGGCCACCAGATTTCGCAGGTGCGGCAGCGTGATCGCGGAGCGACCCTTGCAGATGTCCGTTGCCGTCTGCGGTGATACCCCCAAGGCCCTGGCCAGGTCTCTCTTCTTGAGTCGCCGCTGCTCGAGCAGAGCAGTGATCTTCTCGTGGATGAGGACCATCGGCGCGTAGAATAGCGGCAGCGTGCGATCGGCTCATCAACGTTCCTGGCAAACGTGCGTCCTGAGTGTCGGACTGGCAACCGTCGCGGGCGCGTTCGGGGGTTGCACGACCAGACAGAACGCGAACACGATCTGGCCGCCCGCGGATTTCGAGCTGCAGGTCGAGGAGATCCGCACGGGTCCGAATGCGTTCGTTCCCGAGCGCCGGTTTCGCGTGCACGCGAACGGCCTCGCGGTCTACAGCGCCGCGCCCGAGACGCTCGTGGACGAGGAATCGGGCACCGTGCTGCCGGTCTGGTCGCGGCTCGCGGTGTATCGGCTCGTCGAGCCGTGCACGCGGGCGCTCGCGCGCCGCGTGCATCGCGCCGGGATCCTCGAGCTGGAGCCCGAACAGGGCCGCCGTGGCGAGGACTCGGACGTCGGCGTCCAGCTGCGGTGGCAGGCGTTCGACAACGTGAAGGTCGTCTACTCCCGCGGTCGCGTGCGCGGTGACATGTCGATGATCCTCGCGATCGTTGCGGCGCATCTGCCGCCCGGCGAACGGTTTCGGACGCCCGGCGTGGCGGAGCGCGGGATCGGATCCGTGCTGCGCGGCGTGCCGGAGCCGGCCGCGGACAAGGCGGGCGCGTTCCGCGCGATGGAGCAGCTGCTCAGCGAGCAGCCGAACGATGCCGAGCTCGTGCTCGACGCATTCGTGCTCGCGTGCAGCGCCGGCCGGCGCGCCGATGCGGAGCGCCTGCTCGCGCGCTGGCGCGCGCTCGTTGGTGATGTCGCCGAGCCGCCGGCCGGCTCCGGGGCGCGCGCGCTGAACGGCGCGATCCTGCGTCGACTGCTGCCAGCGGACTGACCCGGACGGCGGTACCGTTAGGGTCACTCGAACTCGCGCAGGTAGACTTCGTACGCGACGAGCAGGTAGAGCGCGTGACCGAGATCCGCAGCGCCGCGGCGGTGGCGGTCGACCGCGGCGGTGACGCCGGCGGCGCGCAGGTGCGGACGCGACAGCGTCCGTTCGTCGCGCAGCAGGTCGAGCCACGGCAGCTCACCGCGGAACCAGCGGTCGAGCGGCAGTGCGAAGCCGCGTTTTGGTTGCGCGAACACCGCGGCCGGCAGCGCATCGATGAACGCGGCGCGCAGTCGCTGCTTGCCGAGGTCGGTCGCGGCGGACGCCTCGTCGACGCGCGCGTCCTCGAGGAACGGGCACCGCGACTCGATGCCGGCTGCCATCGTCGCGACGTCGACCTTCGGCAGCAGGTCGTGCGGGAGATAGCCGAGCAGATCGCGCCGGCGGGCGAGGTCGGCGAGAGCTCGGCCGCGCTCCGGGATCTCGGCAGCGCTCGTGCCGCCCTCGAGCTCGGGCGGGAGCACCGACTCGCGAAACGCCGGTGGCGTCACCGCGGCGAGTTCCAGGATCGGATCGCTGCCGGTGACCGCCCGCAGGAGCCGGGCGGTGCGCCGCATCGACCAGCCCGGCGCGAAGCGACGCGCGGGCCGCAGCCAGCGCCAGCGCGGCAGGCGCGCCAGCGCCCGGTAGCGGTCGTAGCCGTAGAACAGCTCGTCGGCGCCTTCGCCGCCGAGCAGCACGCGAACGCCGTCGCCCGCGGCGCGCCGGGCGAGCGCGTGCACGGCGAGGATCGACGGGTCGCCGAGCGGGACGCCCGCGCGGCGGGTCAGTTCGGGCAGCGCATCGAGCACCTCGGGGCCGCCATCGACGGGCACGAGCGGCAGCCGGCACGTCGCCGCGACCTGCTCGGCGAGCTCGCGCTCGTTCGTTTTCGTGCCCGCGGCGTGGAACTGATACGCAGTCGTCGGGCGGCCGAGCGCGTGCAGGCAGGCCGCGAGGCAGCTGCTGTCGATGCCGCCCGACAACGCGAGGCCGACCCGGACCGTGGTATCCGTGCAGCGTTCGACGCTGGCCGTCAGCCGGGCGCGCAGCGTCGTGGGTTCCGAGGGTGCTGCGATCGAACCGGTCGCGGGATGCGCGTGCAGTTCGATGTCGCCGACCGAGTATGCCGGCGGCGGCGCGAACCCGCAGCGGAACCAGCTCCCGAGATCGAACTGCGTCATGATCTCGGCCGGGCCCGGTCCGCCGACTTCGCGCATCGCGGTCGGGGTCGAGGCGAACGCGACGAGTCCGGCGCTGTTTCTGAGCCGGAGGAGCGGTTTCTCGCCCCATCGGTCGTGGCCGTGGACCACCTGATCCGGTCCGGGGCGGTCCCGGTCGACGACGATGAACGCGTGATGGCCTCGCATCGCCGCGAGCAGGTCGCGGCGTTCGTGCTCCACGCAGAGCAGCGGCAGCCACGCATCGTTCGGCGGCGCGGCGCGGCGTTCGGCGCGTGGCAACAGCTCGGCCCAGAGCTCGCGCGCGTTCGTGATCGCGCCGTTCAGCACCGCCGCGTAGCGCCCGCCGCGCCGGGTCACGGGCTGGTGGCTGCGCGGTTGCGTGATCGCGAGTCGCGCGCACCCGAGCCACCAGTCGCCGATCTTCACGACGCCGGTTCCGTCGGGGCCGCGCCAACGCAGGTTGGCGAGGGCGCGCTCCATCGCGGCTGCGGGTTCGAGGCCCCGTTCACGCAGCCAGTCGTCGCGCGCGCCGACGATGCCGCACATGGCTCAGTCGCCCGCGCGCACGCCGTCGAGGTACTCGGTCAGCGAGTGCCACTGACTGTGGAGGTCCTGCTCGGCGACGTCGACGGGCTGTTTGAAGAAGCTCGCGAGGTGCGTCATGGCGCCCGCCTCACCGCGCCGCGCCGCGAGGTCCGCGAAGCGAACGAGATCGAGCACGAGCGGCGCCGCGAGGATCGCATCGCAGCCCTGCCAGATGAACTGCAGGACCATCTTGAACCCGAGGAAGCCCTCGAAGTGCACGAAGTCCCACGCCGTCTTGAGGTCGTTGAGCGACGGCACGTAGTCGATGCCGACGTGCGTGTGCAGCGGGTAGCCGAGCAGGTTGTGCAGCAGCTGATCCTTCGTCGCGACCTTGGCGCTCTTGTTGTCCTTGTCGGACAGCACGCGCCCGTCGCGATCGCCGAGGATGTTGTAGCCCTGCCACGTGAGGACGCGCAGGTTGCGGTACTTGAACATCGGCGCGAGCGCGGACTTCACGAGCGTCTCGCCGGTCTTGCCGTCGCAGCCGGTGTAGGGCGTGCCCGTCGCCTCGAACTGCGCGCGGATCGCGGGCGTCAGCGTCGCGTTGCTCGGCGTGAAGTGCACGAACGGCATGCCGAGGCGCGCCGCCGCGTAGGCGTAGATCGTCGACGGTCGGACCTTTTTCTGTTCGTCCTTCTGGATCGCGCGCTCGAACGCGGCGAGCGTCTTGTGCGCGGCGCCGAGCTTCAGCGGTGGCTCGGTCGACGTGACGTTGACGCAGATCACGCGGTCGAGCTCGTGCTGCTCGCGGAACTCCTCGAGGTCGCGCTCGACCTGCTTCACGAGGCTGCTGAGCTTCTTCTTGCGCGGCTTGCGCTTGCCCTCGACGAGCGCGTCGATCGTGCGGCCCGCGTTGGGCATCACGCCGGGGCGGACGTTCTTGCTGGCCTTCCGCAGGTCGGCGCGGAGTTCTTTGAGCAGCGCGTCGGGCATCGTGCCCGTGCTGTCGTGGATCTCCTTCGCCGCGGAGTAGTAGTCGAGGTCGCCCGAGCGCACCTCGTGACCGCCGAAGACGAGTCCGTCGATCGGCGTCCAGTCCACGCCGTCGCCGGCCGCGGTCGCCGTGACCAGACCCTGTGGTGGAAAGAGCCCGCGAGCGATCGCGCGGGCCCCCACGACGATCGTCGTGGCGAGCCCGCCATAGGCGCCGAACAGCCAGACGCCGACGCGCGGAGAACGTGATTTGCGTTTTCGAGCCAAAGGAGGGCGGGGGAGGATAGCGGAACGGGCGGGCGCTGCCGAAGGTTCGGTTGCGATCGAGATCTTCGGTGTGCGGATCCCCCGACGTGGAATCCGCGCGCATCGCCGGTGATAACGGCGGCGTGACGAGCGGAAAGAAAGGTCGCGGCCGGGCCCTGATCGCGGGTTTGCTGCTCGTTGCCTACGTCGCCGCGCTGTGGGGCGGCGGGGCATACTTCACGCGCCGGGCGCAGAACGGTGATCGGGAGTTGCCGGTCTACGTGCGCGGCGGCGAGCGGCTCGCGGCCGGTGCGGAGATCTACCGCCGCGGAACGGAGGACAAGCCGTTCACGTATCCGCCGTTCGCCGCGGTGCCGTTCGTCCCGTTCGCCTGGCTCCCGGCCGACTACCAGCCGGCCTCGTGGTTCGCGGTCAACTTCCACCTGGCGCTGCTCATCGTGTGGATCCTGCACCGGTGGTCGCGGCGCCCCGTCGCCGAGGGGCAGGGTCAGCCAGGGATCTGGTCGTTCTGGCTGCTCACGATCCTCCTCGGTGGGCACCACGTGCTGTCCGTGTTCTCCAACCAGAGTCACGACCTGTTGACCGCCGCAGCGCTGGCTCTCGCGGTCGGGGCGTGGGCCCGCGCGCCCAGCCTCCGGTCGGGCCTGCTCGCGGGCATCTGGGTCGGGGTCGGAGCCGCGATCAAAGCTACGCCGTTGCTCTTCCTCGGCTTGTTCGGCGCGCGCTTTCGGTTCGTGCCGGCCGTCGCGATGCTCGGCACGTTCGTGCTGCTGTCGCTGATGCCCGACTGGGTCTTCCCGCGCGCGGACGGCAGCCCGTGGATCGTCGCGTGGTTCGACGTCAACCTGCGCGGCCTCGAGGTCGGCGGCACCGCGAGCGCGGCCGGAGCGTGGAACGCGCACAGCTTCCTCAACCAGGGGATGTCGGGGTCTCTGACCCGGTTGTTCAGCGAAGCCGCGATCCTCGGCCCGTTCGTCGACGAGAGCGCGATGATCGCCGATCTGGGCGCGACGGGCTGCAAGGTCGTGACGCTCACGTGTCAGGTCGGTGTCCTGCTCGCGCTCGTGCTCTCTGCCCGTCACGGAGCGCGCGCGGTGCGGACTGCGGCAGATCCCGCGCTCGCGCAGCGCACCGTCGCGATGGGCGAGGTCGGCGCGTTCGCCTGCGGGATGGTGCTGCTCTCGCCGCAGAGCAGCAAAGCGCACTTCTGCGTCTGGGTGTTCGCGGCGGCGTTCGTCGTCGACCGACTGCTGCGCGGTCGCCGTGACCTGCTGCTCATCGGCCTCACGGTCCTGGCGTTCGCGGTCGGTCCGATGATGAGCAAGGGCGTCCTCGGGCGCGAACTCGGCAACCTGATGCTCGCGCGCGGCAACGTCACCTGGTGCACGCTGCTGCTGTTGCTGGCGACACTGCGCGGGCTGTGGCAGCCGCGGCCGGCGACCCGGATCGCGCCCGATCCCGCCGTTCTGCCGCGGTAGTCGTATCAGTCGCCGTAGCGTGCGGCCGCGGCGGCGATGCGGGACCGCAGATCGGCCGGGGCCGTGAGATCGAACTCTGCGCTGAGCTCCTCGGCGCGCTTCAGCAGGGTGGCCGCGCGCGCGGGGTCGCCGTTGCGGAACGCGATCTCGGCGAGGACGAGCGCGTGCCAGGCCTTCGGCTTGCGCCCGAAGCTGCGCGTCACGACGCGCGAGGCCGCGATCGTGGCGGCCTCCTGCGGGTCATCGACTTCCGCCGGCGCGTTGGGCGCGACCATGATCCACGCCCGTTCGATCCCGGTGCCGGCGTATGGTTGTTTGGCGGCCGCTGCCGCGGCGGCGATATGGGCGTCGAAGCCGCGCATCGCCGCCTGGTATTGGCCGAGTCGCGAGAGCGCAAGTGCGCGGAAGAACGTCGCTCGCCATCTTTCGTCTGCGCTCTTGTTGTTCGGCAGCCAGCGGTCGCAGACCCGCAGCATCTGGTCGAAGTCCTTGATCGCGGCCAGGCCGAAGACGGCGGAGTGGCCGAGTTCGTCGGCCATCGCGCGTGGCAGCTCCAGGCCGTCGACGAGCCGGCCAGCGCCCTGCAGATCGCCGTCGGTCATCAGGAGCGGCGCGAGCCGCCAGCGGATCATCGCCATCGTTGGGTGTACGTCCCGCGCTCGGAGGCCGGTCGCGACGAAGAACTCGCGGTCGCGATGTCGCGTCGCGAAGCTCATGGCCTGACTGAAGTAGGTCGCCGACGGCCGCGCCTCGGCGAGTAGCGTTTCGTACTCGCGCCTGGCCGCCTCGACGTCGAACAGCTCGAGGACTCTGAGCCACTCGGCGTAGCTGTGATCGTTCGTCGGCTCGACCGTGTCGAACAGCGCGCGGGCTTCCTTCGTGCGGCCAAGGTCGTGCAGCGCCGAGCACCGCATGAGCCGGTGGTTGGCCGGCAGGCCTGGCCTGGCGATCCCGTCGAGCAGTTCGAGTGCGGCCTCGGTCCGCTTCTCCCGCAGCAGCAGCGTGGCGAGACGCATCGTCACGACGTAGTTGCCGGGGTGCGTCGCGAGGAAGTCGCGGGCGATCGCCCGCGCGCGCTTGCGATCCGGTCCGGTGTTGGCGATGACGCGCCACAGGCACGCCGCCTCGTTGTCCGGCCAGTTCTGCTGCAGCGCGAAGTCGGCGATCTCGAGTTCGCCGCGATCGCCGAGCTGCGCCGCGATCCACGCTTTGAGGCCGTGGGCGAGCGGGTTGCCGGTGCGGTAGCCGACCCCGAGCTTGTCGACCGCGGTCGCGATCATCTCGAGTTCCTCTTCGACGCGCGAATCGCGGAAGCACAGGACGCGGTCGAGTACGACGAGCTTGAGATCGAACAGATCCGCGGAGCGCGCCAGCTGGCGTGCGATCTCCCGCCGGAAGAACGGCTGCCCGCTCTCCAGCCGTTCGCGGAGGGCGCGACCGCCCGCGCTCTCCCGCATCTCGAGCGGCGCGTCGTCGAGCTCGCGCAGCGCGTCGCCCTTGTGGTCCTGCCCCAGGACCATGAGCAGGCACGCGATCACGATCTGGTCGTCGGGCACCGTCGCGAGCGCATCGCGCAGCCTCGCGATGTTGCGGGCGCTCGCCTCCTCGCGGATCAGGAACGACTGGAACGCGATCTGCGCGACGTCGGCTGCCCGCTCGCGGTCCTCGCGTCGTTCGGCCGCCGTGATTCGCGGCATCTCGGACCAGAGCTTGCCGCCGATCGCGATCAGCACGGGCAGACCGACGATCAGGACGGCGACGAGCGCGGCCTGCCAGGGCTCGGCGCGCATCCAGCGCCGCAGTCGCTGCATCGTGGTGGCGCGCTTGGCCGCGACCGGGCGGCCGTCGAGGAATGCGTCGAGGTCCGCCGCGAACGCTGCCGCTGTCGGATAGCGGTTGCCCGGTTCGACCGCGATGGCCTTGTGCACCACGTTCTCCAGATCGCTCGCGACCTCGGCGAGCGTCGACAGCCGCGGCAGTCGCCCGGCCTCGACGCGGCGCAGCAGTTCGCTCAACCCCTGCTCGCGGAGCGGTTGGCGCCGGGCGAGCAACTCGTAGAGCGTCATGCCCAGCGCGTAGACGTCGGTCGCGGGTGAGAACGCTTCGTGGTCGCGTCGCAGCTGCTCGGGGGCCGCGTAGATCGGTGTGCCGGCGAAGCTCTGGGTCTGCGTGTGATCGAGATCGAGGTTGCGCGCCACGCCGAAGTCGGTGAGCTGCGCGCGACCGTCGCGGCGAACCAGCACGTTCGACGGCTTGATGTCGAGGTGCAGGATGCTCTGCCGGTGCGCGGCATGCGCCGCCAATGCCGTGTCGTGCACGAGCCGTACGAACGTGCGCGTGACGTTGCCCTCGAGGTCCGCGTCCGCGCCGGCTCCGAGCGCCGCCTTCAGCGTCGTCATGTCGCGGGCCGTCGGCTGCTTGGGAAGCGCGTGGAGGAGCGCGGCGAGCGAGAGCCCATCGACCCACTCCATCGCGATCGCGACGACGGTCGGCGTCTCGACGATGTCGTAGATCGTGACGATGTGCGGGTGCCGCAGCGCGGCCATCGCGCGCGCTTCCCGCAGCAGCCGTTGGCGGGCTCGCGGCTCGCCCGCACCATGCAGGATCTTCAGCGCGTCGTGGCGGTCGAGCTGTTCGTGGCGCGCGAGGTAGACCGTGCTCATGCCGCCGGAGCCGATCTCTCCGAGCACCGTGTAGCCCGGAACCTGCAGTTCGGTCGGGCGGTCGCCGCGGGCCCGTTCGAGCTCGTCGAGCAGCCGCGGCAGCTCCGCGCGGAGCTCGGGATCGGCCATCTCGTCGTCCGTCAATGCCACCGTGCGGCCGGCCGCGAGGTCGCCGGCGAGCCGTTCGCGGAGCCGTTGCCGGTGCAGGGAGAGTTCGTGCGGATCGGGGGCGGGACCGGACATGGGCGAGAGCGGGGCCCGCGGACTATAGCGTCTGGCAGCGGACTCGTCGGGGGGCCGTCGGGGCCCGATCGCGAGGGCCCGGGCGGCGCGGTCAGGGCTCGGTGCCGAGGGCGGCCCGGTAGTCGACGAACGCGCGGTCGAACCCGCGGCGTGCGTCGATCGCCATCATCCGCGCGTCGGCGAGCTGGGCCTCGCGCAGCTGGATGCGCAGCAGGTCGCTGAGGCCGAGCTCGAACGAGCGCTGCTCGGCTGCGACGAGCTGCTGCGCGAGTTCGATGTTGCGTTCCGTCGCGGTGAGCTGCGCGCGCGCCGTCCGGACCGCCGAACGCGCGTCCAGCACTTCGTTGAGCACGCGGTCCTGCAAGAACTGCTGCTCCAGCCGCAACTGGCCGAGCTTGGCCGTCTGCTGCTGCATCTTGCCGATCGCCGCGCGTCGCTGCGCCGGCAGCGCGATCTCGCCACCGACGAACAGTTCGAGGTCTTCGCGGTCCTTGTACGGGCCGTTGCTCAAGGACGACGAGCCCTCGACGACGAGGTCGAACTTCGGCAGTCGATCGTTCTCGGCGAGGGCGAGCGCGGTCTTCGTGTCGTCGATCTCGAGTCGGAGGCGGCGGAACTCCGGCCGCCCGGCCGCCGCGCGTTCGAGATCCTGTTCGGGCGTGCGCGTGAGCGCGGGCGGCTCGGCGTCGTCGGCGGCCGGCAGTCTGGCCGGACCGGGAACGATCGGGCGGTCGTCGGGCGTGCGCAGATAGAGCGACAGCAACAGCGCCGCCTGCTGGAAGCTCCGTTCGGCGCGCGCGACGAAGACCTGGCGCTGCGTGATGAGCCGTTCGTTGTCGGTGAGCTCGATCGGCGCGAGGAACTCGTTCTCGACCGCGCGTTGCATGCCGGCCTGCCGGTCGGTCGCGAGCTGCAAGAGCTCGCGCGCGACCGTGAGCTTGCGGCCCGCCGCGACCCAGCCGAAGTAGGCCTTGCTCGCGGCCTGCACGAATGCGATGCGGGCCTGCTGGATCCTGGGCTCTGCGAGTTCGACGCCGATCTCGGCCTGCCGCACGGCCGCGCGCCGCTTGTCGATGTCGCGGCCGAGCAGCAGCGGCACGCGCGCTCCGAAGACGATCTCGCCGCCGGCCTGCGTGCGGTCCTTGTCGTAGTCGGGCTGGAAGCCGTCGCTCCAGCGATAACCGCCGTAGATCGTGTCGCCCGTCGCGAGCGGTTGCTCGACGAGGCCCTGGGCGATCGTGGGCTCGTAGAAGCCCTGCAGACCGTCGCCGACCTTGGCGGAGAGGTTCGTGTCGAAGTTGCCCATCGCCTGGGTCAGCCGGCCCGAGGCGAGGTCGCGGTCGAGCAGCGTGCTCAGGTATGGCGGATACCGCAGGGTCACCGAGGCGATCACGTCGCTGAGCGGGAGCGGCGCGTCCGCCGTCGCTGCCGCGGCCGCAGTTGCCCCGACGTCGGGCGGCTCCGCCGTCGCGGTGCCACCCGTCGCGGCGGCGCTGCCCGGCTCCACGGCCGCTGTGCCGGCCGGGCGCCGGAACGCGACCTCGATCGGTTCGGAGCGGTAGCGGGTGGGCGTGCACGCTGCGACCGCGAGCGTCGCGGTGAGCACGAGCAGTTGGGTGGGTTTCCCGACGCGCATCATTTCGGCTGGCCCTTCCCGGTCGTCTCCGGGCGATCGACGGTCGGTGGGAAACCGTTCAGCTGACGCCAGATCTCGAACCCGAGCGAGACGCGGTCGAGGACGATCCAGCCCTTGGTCGCGACGCCCTGGCGCAGGAAGAGATCGCCGGGCCACGCGTGCGGGTTGGGTTCGCCGTTCTCGTCGAGGTCGCGCCGGCCGCGGCGGTTGTCGAACGTCAGGAAGCCGCGCAGCCAGTCGACGACGGGACCCTCGGGCTGCACGAACGGCCGCTCGTCGGGCACGACCATGACCCGAAACCGTCCGTCGGCGTTGGCCGCGCGATCGACGAACAGCACCTTGCCGCCGAACGTGCCGACCGCGGCCGACGGCCAGCCGACCCACTGGATCGCGGGCCAACCCTCGAACTGCAGCCGCACGTGACGACCCGGATCGATGAACGTCACGTCGTTGCCGTCGACGAAGAGCTCGACCGCGAGCTGCTTGCTCTGCGGCACGATCCTGGCCAGCTGCACGCCCTTCTTGACGAACGCGCCGCGCTGGCCGTTCGCGATCACGTTCTGCACATAGCCGTCGAGCGGTGCCGTGATCTGCTGCTGGCGCTGGCGCTCGAGGTCACGCTCGAGCTTGGGGATCGAACCGTTGGCCGTCGCGATCTCGCCCTCGGCCGTCGCGAACTTGGCGCGCGCGTCCTGCACCTTCACGAGCTCGGCCTGTTCGACCCGCTTGCGCGCGCTGCGCTTGGCCCGCAGTTCGGCCTCGGCGCCGGTCACGCCGGCGGCCGTCGCAGCGACCTCGGCTTCGGCGATCGCGCGGCCCTGCTTCGCCTCGCGCAGTCGGATCCCCGCGCCGATGCGGTCGCGGACCATGCCCTCCCACATCGTCTCGACGAACTTCGCGAGCTCGAGCTTCTGGTTCGCCACGGCGACGGCCTGGTGCGCGACCTCGAGCTTCTGCACGGCTGCTTCGATCTCGTCGTCGGCGAGCTGCATCGCCGCCAGTCGCGCCGCTTCGGCGTTCTTGATCTGCTCCTCGAACCGGGCGCGCTTGTCCATCGCCGCGTCGCGCTTCGCAACTGCGGCGGTGAGCTGCTCCTGCAGCCGCTCGATGATCTTCGCGTCGTTGTCGGCCAGGTCGACGAGCGGTTGGTCCGCGGTGACGTAGTCGCCCTCGCGCACGTGCCACTTCAGCACGATGCCGTCGGTGCGGGCCTGCATCGTCATCGGCCGGTTGGTCGGGTCGAGATCGATCACGCGCCCGCGGCCGGCCAGGTTCTGCTGCCACGGGGCGAACATCAGCGTGACCGGCACGGCGAGCAGCACGAGCAGCATGAAGCGCGAGAACCGCTTCGTGACGCGTCGCTTGCCCGCCTGCGTGATCGTGGGTAGCTCGCAGGCCGGATACGGGAACGGTTCGGTCGCGTCAGGCATCGCGGTCCTCCTCGGTTCGATCCTCGCCGAGTTCTTCGCCCGGCTCCTGTTCACCCAGCTCCTGTTCGTGCAGCTCCGCGACGGTCGCGACGACCTCGGGCTCGATGTCGACGCTGCGGTCGCAGGCGGCCGCGATGTCCGGCATCGCGGTCACGACGAGCACGGTCCAATCGTGCCGTTTGTCGAACAGATGGTCGGTGACGTCCTTGCGCACGACCGGCGGCAGCCCGTCGAGCGCACCGTCGAGCATCAGCAGCCGAGGCTCACCTGCGATCGCCCGGGCGAGCGTCAGTCGGATCGCCTGGCCCGCCGTGAGCGGGCGGCCGCGCGTCGTCAGCTCCGTATCGAGCCCCTCGGGCAGCTGCATGATCTCGTCCCACAGCCCGACGTCGACGAGCGCGTCGCGGATCTCCGTCGCGCCGAGGTGATCGCGCCCGAAGTGGATGTTCTCCGCGATCGTGCCCTCGACGATCTCGGTGCCGTGCACGAGTGCGAAATCGTCGCGCGTGCGATCGAGGCGCAGCTGCCGCAGGTCGAGTCCCTCGACCGTGACATGGCCCTGGCTCGGCTCGCGCAGCCCGTAGAGTACGTCGAGCAGCCGACTCGCGCTGCCGCCGGTCGGGCCGAGCAACGCCACGCGTTCGCCGGACTCGATCGCGAGCGCGAACGTCTGGTTGCCGTCGCACCTCACGCTGTCCAGCTCGACGCGGACGCCGCGTTCGCCGTCGGGCAGCGGTTCGCCGAGCTGACGCTCGAGCGGCAGGTCGACGAGCACGCCGACCTTGTCCGACGCGGCGCAGACGTCGTACCAGTTCTGCAGGACGTTCCCGAGCTTGGTGATGTTCGCGACGATCGCCGTGACGATCAGCTCGCTCGCGACGAGCTGGCCGGGGGTCAGCTGTTGATCGATGACGAGCCAACCGCCGATCGCGAGCACGCCCGTGCTCGCGAGCACCTGCAGGCCGAACGCGCTGCAGATCTGCCGGAAGAGGATCCGAAAGTGTCGCTTGCGTGCCCCGATGTAGACGTCGGTCAGCGCTTCGGCGCGTTGCTGTGCGAACTTCGCGCCGCCCTGCGTGCAGAACGCCGTCGTGTGGCGTGACAGTTCCTGCAGCCAGGCCGCGACCTCGAACTTGGCATAGCTCTCCTGCACCGCGGTCCGGACGCCGCCGAGCCCGAGTACGAACACCAGGAAGAAGATGGCGAGCAGCAGCAGGATGACGAAGCCGAGCAGCACCGGGTGGTAGAACGCGAGCACGATCATGCCGACCGTCGTCGCGAGTACGATGTTGGTGACCTCGAGGATCAGCTTGGAGCTGCTCTTCTGCACCGTGATCGTGTCGAAGAACCGGTTCACGAGCTCCGGTCCGTAGCGCCGGTCGAACGCGCGGATGTCGACGCGCGGCAGCCGCCACGACAGGTCACTGACGACGCGCACGAAGATGCGCCGTTCGATCACCTCGGCGACGAACGCCTGGAGCGCGCCGAGCAGGCCCTGCATCAAGAGGCAGCCGAGCAGGATGCCTACCAGGATGATCAGCGGCATCAGCAGCTGCCCGAACGTGATGTTGCTGATCACGGCGTCGACCGTCAGCGGCACGGCCAGCGACAGGACGGCGCTCGCGGCGCCGTAGACGACGATCGTGCGCAGGTCGGCGGCCTCGGGGCGGAGCAGCCGGAAGTACTGACGCCAGGCGGATCGTGAGGTGGGGGCGGGCACCGGACGGGTCGAGTGGGGGGCTGCTGGGCCGATTTAGTTCGCCCGCGGGGTGGAGCAAGCGAAACCGGGTCGAATCCAGCGAGAATCGGCGCGCGGCGTCGTCATTCAGGTGCCCGGCACGAAACGCAGGAGCACGACGACGGCGATGCCGTAGAGCAGGCCCGAGAGGACGAGCGGCAGGTCGCGGAACAGCAGGCGGGCCGGATCACCGCCCTCGCTCTTGCGATAGACGAGGAAGAGGTAACGGAAGACGCCGTAGACGACGAACGGCACCGTGAACATCAGCCGGTCCGACCCGTGCCGCGCGACGGTCTCGGGGCTCACGGTGTAGAGCGCATAGCTCAGGATGCTGAGCGCCGCCATCGGGCCGATGAGCATGCTGAGGAACTGCAGCGTGTAGTCCTCCATCGTCGCCCGGGTCAGCCCGGAGGCCTCGGCCTTGCGCCCGACCTCTTCGTAGCGTTTGCAGAACGCCAGGAAGAGCGAGAAGAAGAACGTGCAGAGCAGCAGCCAGTGCGAGGCCTCGACCTGGATGGCGGCCGCGCCGGCCATCACGCGCAGCTGGAAGCCGAGCGCGATGCACATGCAGTCGACGACGACCATCCGCTTCAGGGCGAACGAATACGCGATGTTGAGGACGAGGTAGGCCGTCGGCCAGATCAGGAACGGCGTGCCCGAGATCGATGACGGCACGAGCGCGGTCAGGCCGTAGCAGCTGCCCGCGACGATCGCGAGCAGCAGCCAGGCGCTGCCCACCGCGAGGCGACCGGACGCGATCGGCCGGTTCTTCTTCTTGGGATGCCGCGCGTCGGCCTCGCGGTCGACGATGTCGTTGAGCAGGTAGATCGAGCTCGCGGCGAGGCAGAACACCGCGAAAGCAGAGGCGGCGGCGAGCCAGCTCGCAGGGTCGAAGAAGGCGTTCCGTTCGGCGGCCTGTTCGGGGTTCGTGCTGCCGCTGGTCGTGGCGAAGAGCAGTGGCGCGAGGACCAGCAGGTTCTTGACCCACTGGTGGGGGCGCAGGGCTTCGAGATGCGGCGGCATGCGATCGCGCGCCCATCATGCGACGGTGCTGAGCGAAGGCAAGGTTCACGCGGATTCGCGCCAGAAGAGCGCGAGCACGCTCGCCGCACGTTCGCGCTGGCGCGCGGCTGGCGGTATCCTGCCGCCGCTCGCAGATGCCCGAAGTCCGACCGCCAGCGCCTCCGCGTTTCTCGCTCGTCGTGCCGATCCACGACGAAGAGGAGAATATCGACGACCTGCTCGACGAGCTCGCGGCCGTGCTGCTGCCGAACGGACCGTGCGAGGTGCTCGCCGTCGACGACGGCAGCCGCGACCGGAGCCTCGCGCGGATGCGCGAATGGAAGGCGGCGCACGACGCCGGCTGGCTGCGCATCGTCAAGCTCGCGCAGAACGTCGGTCAGAGCGCGGCGGTCATGGCCGGCGTCGAGTGCGCCGCCGCGCCGATCGTGGCGACGATCGACGGCGACATGCAGAACGACCCGGCGGACATTCCGGCGATGATCGCGCGGATCGAAGCTGGCGAGGTCGACGGCGTCTTCGGCGTGCGCGCTCAGCGGCGCGACACCTGGGTCCGACGGCTGTCGTCGCGGGTGGGGAACCGCGTCCGCAATTGGATCACCGGCGATGCGATCAAGGACGCGGCGTGCGGGATCAAGGCGGTCCGCCGCGAGTACTTCCTGCGCGCGCCGCGGTTCGTCGGCATGCACCGCTTCATGGCGACGCTCGTGCGCTACCTCGGCGGCCGGATCGCCGAGGTCGACGTCAATCATCGGCCGCGCCACGCCGGCACGGCCAAGTACGGCATCGGCAACCGCATGTTGCGCGGTTTGCGCGACTGCTTCGCCGTGCGCTGGTTGCGCACTCGGGTGCTGCTGCACCGGGTCGAGGAGGAGATGTGATGTTGTCGAGCCTCGTCGACGGCGTCGTCGAGTCGA
The DNA here is from genome assembly GCA_965228735.1 of Planctomycetota bacterium. GTDB lineage: Bacteria > Planctomycetota > UBA1135 > UBA1135 > UBA2386 > JAGQRA01. The sequence continues at coordinate 3,649,830 of OZ245838.1, read as the reverse complement.
CGCCGTGGTATTGGTGGGTCATCGGCTACGGTGGTCAGGCCGTGTTCGCATCGCGCTTCTTCGTGCAGTGGGTCGCGAGCGAACGCGCGAAACGCAGCGTGATGCCGATCGCGTTCTGGTGGCTCAGCATCTCGGGCGGCCTGCTGATGCTGGCCTACGCGATCTACCGCCTCGACCCGGTGTTCATCCTCGGCCAGGCGACCGGGGCCGGGATCTACGCGCGCAACCTGTGGCTGATCCGCAACGTTCGCAACGCCGATCCCGACATGGCGGCGGGCTCGTGAACGCGCTCGGTCGCGCGCTGATCCTGCTGTTGTTCACGCTCTTCGCGTGCCTGCCGCAGCTGCTGATGGCCGACATGCGCGGCACCGAGGGCCGGCGGATCCAGATCGCGCTCGAGATGGCGCAGCAAGGTGAGTGGATGGTGCCGCTCTACGGCGCGGAGCCGACGCTCGCGAAGCCGCCGCTGCACTATTGGACGCTGGGCGGCCTCAGCGAGCTCTTCGGGCACTCGACCTGGCTCATGCGGATGCCGGCGGTGCTCGCGCTGTTCTTCACGGCCCTGCTCGCGATGGTCTTCCTGCGGCGGACGTTCGGCCCCGGCGCGGGCTGGGTCGGAGCCCTCGGTGTCGTCTGTTCGCCGATTGCGTTGTTCGAGTGGGGCACGGCCGAGATCGATCCGATGTTCGCTGCGCTCACCGCGACGTCGCTGTGGTGCCTCGCGGTCGGGATCGCGAGGGAACGCGGCGCGCTCGTTCTGGCGTCCGGCGTTCTCGGCGGGCTCGCGCTGCTGCAGAAGGGGCCGCCCTACTTCGTGTTCGCGGGCGGCGCGTACCTCGTGTGGTTTCGCCGTCGTGGTCTGCAGCACGCGCTGCACCACTTCGCGCCGCTGCTCCTCGTTCCGGCGTGCTACTACGTCCCGTTCTTCCTGTGGCACGTCTCCCCGAGCGAGATGCTCGCCGTGGCGCAGCAGGAGACGGTCGGGCGGATCGGCGGGTTCCGTTGGGAGCACCTCGCGAAGACGCCCGTCTTCTGGGGGCGCGCCGTGTTCGTGCAGCTGCCGCTCGTCCTGTGGTGTTTCTGGGAATGGCGCGGTCGCCGCGATGCGCGCATGGACGACGCGGATCTCATGCTGCGCATGTGCAGCGGCGCCGCGGTGTTCGCGATCGCGATCCTGACGTTCTTCCCGGGCCGTCCGACGCGCTATCTGCTGCCGAACGTCCCGCTCTTCATCTTCGCGGTCGCGCCCGCGGTCGCGCACTTCGCGAGCCAGGCGCGCGCGCTCGGAATCTTCTCGCGTCGGGTGCTGCGGGTCCTGGGGTTGCTCGCGGCGGGCGGGTTGATCGCGCTGCCGTTCTACTTCGACGCGAGCGGCCTCGCGATCGCGGGCGCGCTCGGAGTCCTCGGGGTCGCGCACGGCCTCGTGTTGACGCCGATGCGCCTCGTCGCGTTCGCGCTCGCGATGCCCCTGGTCATCGCGTGGACGGTCGGGCTCGACCGCGCCCTGACCTATCGCCACACGACCCGCGCCGCCGCGCCGGTCGGCGAACTCGTGCGCGCCGAACTGGAGCGTCGCGGCATCGCGGACGCGGTGCACACGTGGGGTCACGTCGACAGCAAGATGCTGCTCGCGGCCGATCTCATCGTGCCGGGCGACGAGTTCTGCCGCGCGGATCCGACGGCGCGGTGGCTCATCACGAGTCACGGCGGACTGACGCGCGCCCTGCCGGCCGGCTACGTCGAACGCGCTTGGTTCTGTTCGGCGCGCGTCACGTTCGTCCTGCACGAACGGCAACCCTGACCCCGCGTGCACCATGACGTCGGTACTGTTGATCCGACTGTCGGCAATGGGCGACCTCGTGCACGGCCTCGGCGCCGTCGCCGCGCTGCACGCAGCGCGGCCCGACTGGTCGTTCACGTTCGTCACGCAGGTCGAGAACGCGCCGCTGCTCGTTGGGCTGCCCGGCGTCGACGACGTCGTCACGTTCGACCGTTCCGGTGGACTGCGGGGGCTGTGGCGACTGCGCCGGGCCATGCGCGCGGCCGGGCCGTTCGACATCGCGATCGACCTGCAGGGCAACTGGAAGAGTGCGTTGGTCGCTCGGCTCAGCGGCGCGCGCGACCGGATCGGAGCGGCGGCCGAGGCGCGCCAGGAACCCGCCAGTCGGGTCCTCTTGCGGCGCGCGATCACGGTCCCTGGTCCGCCGCACCCGGCGCGCACTGCGCTCGCGCTGGTGCGCGAGGTGCTCGCGAGCGGGCCGGCAGGACCGGCTGGCGATGTCGCCGCGCCGCGTCTCGTCGCAACAGTGGCCGAGATCGACGCCGAACGCGCGGCGTTGGCAGCTGCTGGCGTCGACGCGCGGCGACCGTTCGAAGTGATCGTGCTCACCGACCCCGCCGATCCGCGGGCGCTGCGCCCCGTGCACGTCGCAGCCCGGGTCGAACAGATGCAGGCTCTCGGCATGCCCGTCGTGTTGTTGCTCGGGCCCTCGGAGGCGACGCTGCCGGGCAGTGCCTGGTCTCCGCTGCAGCTCGATCGTCGGGCCGGGTCACCAGGCCCGCAGCCGAACGCCCCCGCGCCGGTGGCCGTCGTTCGTCACGCGCGCGGCGCGGTGCGCCGACTCGTCGCGCTCGGCGCTCTCGTCGCCGCTGCGGGCGGTCGCGTGATCGGGCCGGACCAGGGCGCCAGCCACGTGCTCGCCGCGACCGGCGCCGCGGTCGACGTCGTCTACGGACCGCAGGACCCGGCGCGCACCGCGCCGGTCACGGCCCGCGTGCTCGTCCATCCCGAGCCTCCCGAGTGCCGGCCCTGCCGCTCGCGGCGGTGCGCCCACCCGGACGGGCCGGTCTGCATGGCGTTCGGGTTCGAGTCCGGCCGCGCCGTCGCCGGCCACCCGCTTGCGGTGCCGGCGCGCGATTGAGGCTCGGGGCCACCGCGTCCTTCTCGTCGCAGCGAGTCGAGGCTTGTCGCGAGGCCGCCGGCGTGCTTCGCTGCCGCGATGGCCGCCGAGCCCGCCCCGCACGACGTCAGCGTCCTCGAGACGTTCCCCAACCCGAAGCCCGCCCGCGACTACGAGATCCGGCTCGACTGCCCGGAGTTCACCTGCGTCTGCCCCAAGACCGGCCAACCGGACTTCGCCAAGCTCGTCATCGAGTACGTGCCGGGCGAGATCTGCGTCGAGCTCAAGAGTCTCAAGCTCTATCTCTGGAGCTTCCGCAACGTCGGCGCGTTCCACGAGAAGGTCACGAACGACATCTGCGACGACCTCGTCGCGCTGCTGCAGCCGCGCCGGCTCGTGATCACGGCGGACTGGTTCGTTCGGGGCGGGATCACGACGCGGGTGGTCTGCCGGCACGCCTGATCGGGGCGCCGGCCCCCGTCCCTGCCGCGACTCGGCGATGCCCCGCGCGGAGGGCGGCGGGCGGCCGCGGATGCCTCGACGGCCCACCTAATCGCCTTTTGCAGCCGCCGGCGAGACCCTAGAACGGCAGGGTGCGCAAACGCCTCGTTCGCCGCCTGCTATGGGTCCTGGCCTTCGCGATCCTCTGGGTGCCGGTACTGCCCACGCCGCCGCTCTGGACCGCGCCGTATCTGCAGAACGTGACGCCGACGGGCGCGACCGTCGCGATCGTGACGGCGGCGCCGACCTCGGTGCATGCCCGGGCGATCGACGCTGACGGCAAGGTCGCGGCGGCGGCCGTGTCCGCCGGCCGCCGGCGCCACCGGCTGCGCTTCGACGGGCTCGAGGCCGGGGCGGTCTACCGGTACGAGGTCACGGAGCGCGATGCCGCGGGGGGCGAACTCGGCCCGCTCGGTTCCGGCACGCTGCGCACCACCCCGCTCGGCGACGAGGCCCCCGTTCGGTTCGCACTCCTCGGCGACTCCGGTGCCCAGCCGTGGTGGGTCTGGCTGCAGAACGCGCCGCTGTTCCATCTGCCCGCGCGCTGGCACTGGCTGCCGCCGCGCGGCCGGGTCGCGGCCATGGGTGACGCGATCGCGGCAGCCGACCCGGCGTTCGTGCTCCATCTCGGCGACATCGTCTACCCCAAGGGTCGGCACGGACGGTACTCGTCGGCGTTCTTCCGGCCGTTCGCGGCCGTGCTTGCCGACGCGCCGTTCTATCCCGCGCTCGGCAACCACGACGTCAAGGACACCGGCGGGCTGCAGACCCTGGCGAACCTGGCCCTGCCGGTTGGCGCGACGACCGGTGATGGCCGGTGCTACTCGTTTGCGTACGGTCCCTTGCGCGTGATCTGCCTCGACTGCACGACCGAGTACGCGGTCAACGGCCGGTTCGAGCCCGGGCACCCGAGCTACCGCTTCCTGCGGCACGAGCTCACGACGCGCTCCGAACCCTGGGTCATCGTCGCGACCCACTACCCGATCCGCAGCGCCTCGCGACAGCGCGACCGACCGGACTTCCTCGTCGATCTGGTTCCGCTCCTCGAGGAGTTCGGCGTGAGCCTGTACCTGGCCGGCCACGATCACTGCTACCAGCGGTTCGAGAGTTCGCCGGGCGAGCCCCGGAGCGTGCCGCTCGTCGTGAGTGGGGGCGGCGGGAAGAGCCTCTACGAGATCGACGTCGGCTGGTTCAAGAGAGCCGGAGGGGTCGCCTTCGAAAGCAGTTACCACTGGTGCGCCGTCGAGATCGAGAGCTCGGTGCTGCGTTTTCGCGCGACCGACCTCGATGGCCGCGCCATCGACACCTTCGAACGCCGGCTCCCGGCCGGTGGAGAGTTGACCAGGGTCCGCGCCGGGAATCCCGAACGGGCGGCCCGAATCGACGCCCTGCGGTAGTCGGGCCCTCGCCGGAACTCATTGCGATGACT
>OZ245838.1:0-3640000 GCA_965228735.1 Planctomycetota bacterium | reverse complement strand
ATCCCCCGAGACACCTGGTAGACTACCAGGTTGATAGGCCGGAAGTGTAAGGTCAGTGATGGCCTCAGCTAACCGGTACTAACCAGTCGATCGGCTTGATCTCATTTATTTTTATTCCACTTCAAGTGGACTCGAAGACCCCCAGCGGTCTCTCTTCCTGAGCGCGAGTTGCGCTCGTTCGTGAGCGCGTGCCGGCAGCAGCCGTGCACCCTGACGGACAGCGCCGCGATCCCCATCGCGGTCTCAATGCGTCTCCCGGTGCCCATACCTGGCTGGAAATACCCGTTCCCATTCCGAACACGGCAGTCAAGCAGCCAGGGCCGATGATAGTGCTCTGTGCGAAAGTAGGTCAGCGCCGGGTCATTCTTCAGCGCCCATCCTCAGGCTCCTCGCCTGCCGGGATGGGCGCTTTTTTCGTGCCCGGGCCGCCGCTGGGGGCACACTGCTGTTGTCACAGGAGCGCTGGGCTCCCATGCGCGCCGTTCTGCCATGAGTTCCGAGTCGATCAAGATCGCGAGCCTGTTCGCGGGCGAGCACCCCGTCATCTCGTTCGAGTTCTTCCCGCCGAAGACCGAGGAGGGGGTCGAGAACCTCTACCGCACGGTGGAGGAGCTGCGGCCGTGTCGGCCGTCGTTCGTTTCGGTCACTTACGGCGCGGGCGGCAGCACCCGCGACCGGACGCTCGAGCTCGTGGCCCGGATCCAGCGCGACATCGGGCTGACGACGATGGCGCACCTGACCTGCGTCGGCAGCACGCGCAAGGAGATCGGCGAGGTGTTGCGTCGGCTGCAGGGGGCGGGCATCCAGAACGTGCTCGCGCTGCGCGGCGACCCGCCGAAGGGTGAGACGGAGTTCAAGCCGGTCGAGGGCGGGTTCGCGTTCGCGTCGGAGCTCGTGCAGTTCATCCGGGACGAGGGGTTCGACTTCTGCGTCGGCGCGGCGTGTTACCCCGAGGGTCACGTCGAGAACCGCGACCTCGATGTCGATCTGCAGAACCTCGTCACCAAGGTCGAGCAGGGCGTCGACTTCCTCGTGTCGCAGCTGTTCTTCGACAACGAGGAATATGGCGCGTTCCTGCGGCGTGCGAAGGCGGCTGGCATCGAGGTCCCGATCGTGCCCGGGTTGATGCCGGTGACGAACGTCGGCCAGACGGAGCGCTTCACGAAGATGTGCGGTTCGCGCATTCCGCAGGAGCTGCATCGGCGGCTCAAGATCGTGGCGGACGATGCGTCGGCGGTCGTCGCGACGGGCGTGCAGTGGACGGTCGACCAGGCGCGCGCGCTGCTCGAGTCCGGTGCGCCGGGTCTGCACTTCTACACGCTGAACAAGAGTTCGGCGACGCTCGCCGTGCACGCGGCGCTCGGCCTCTAGCCAGCCAGCCCAAGCCAGCCAGCTGGCCTGGCCAGGCTAGTCCGCAGCCTCTCGATCGCCGCCGGGTTGCCGATCCGGCCTGGCGGCAGGTGACGGCAGCGGCCGTTCGATGCGAATGTCGCCCTTCGGCCGCGCCAGGTCACGAACGCGCTCCGCCAGGCCGGAGTGGCGCTTGCCGTCGTCCACGTTCTTGACAGCCATCTCGAGTGCGTTCGTCGAGCCGACGACGACGACGAGTCGTTTGCCGCGCGTGATCGCGGTGTAGAGCACGGACCGTCGCAGCATGAGGAAATGGTCGGTCGTGACCGGGACGATGACGGCCGGATACTCACTGCCCTGCGAGCGATGCACGGAGATCGCGTAGGCCGGCACGAGATCGTTGAGGTCCTCGAAGCGGTATTGGCACTCGCGTTCGGGGAAGCGCAGATACAGCTTGGCCGAGCCCGGATCGATGTAGGTGATCCGCCCGACGTCGCCGTTATAGACCTCGCGATCGTAGTCGTTGCGGATCTGCATGACCTTGTCGCCGACGCGGTAGCGCTTGCCGCCGCGTTCGACCTCGATCTCGCCCGGGTTGAGCAGGTCCTGCAGGTCGCGGTTGAGGTTGTCGGCGCCGGCCTCGCCGCGATACATCGGGCACAGCACCTGCACCTGGTCGACGGGGTCGAGGCCGAACCGGCGCGGAATGCGCTGCGCGATGAGCTCGCGGATGAGCAGTCGCGTCTGGTGGCCGTCGTCGGCACGCACGAAGTAGAAGTCCGGGTCGGTTGGCGTGGAGCCTTCGGTGTCGGTGGGCGCCGTCGCTTCGTCGTTCGTGGCAGGGCTCGGGCCCTCGTTCGCGTCATCGGTCCGGGGTGCCGTTCGGCCGCGCGGCTCGGCCGGCACTTCGCCCCGCAGGATGCCGTGCGCGACCCGCACGATGTCGGAGCCGCTCTGTTGCCGGAAGATCTCGGTCAGCGCCGTCACGGCGACGCGGCCGCACTGGATGAGGTCGGCGAGCACGTTCCCTGGCCCAACGGACGGCAGCTGGTTGCGGTCGCCGATGAGCACGAGCTTCATCGACGTCGGCACCGCGAGCAGGAGCTCGTAGGCGAGCTGCACGTCGAGCATCGACGCCTCGTCCACGACGAGCATGTCCCCTTCGAGCGGGGCTTCCGCGTTGCGCGCGAAACGTCCGACACCGGGGGTGAACTCGAGCAGGCGGTGCAGCGTCGAGGCGGCGTGGCCCGTCGATTCTTCGAGGCGTTTCGCGGCGCGGCCGGTGGGGGCGGCGAGCAGCAGTCGTCGGTTCTTCTCGCGCAGGATCTGCGCGAGCGCGCGCACGATCGTCGTCTTGCCGACGCCCGGACCGCCCGTGACGATCGACAGGGGTTCGGTCAGCGCTCGCAGCAGCGCGTCCTTCTGGCCCCGCGGCAGCGTCATTCCGGAGCGGTCCTCGAACCACTGGATCGCGGGAACGGCGCGGATCGGCAGGCGGCCGGTGTGGCGACGCAGCAGGTGATCGAGGGACCGCGCGACCCCGTCCTCGGCGAGCGCGAGCTTGCGCGGGTAGACGACCGGACCCGGGCCGTCCTCGTGCAACAGCGTCGGGCCGGGTGCGTGCTCGCGCACGATGCGGCCGCCGTCGGCGATCGTCGGCAGTCGCGCGAGCAGCGCCTCGTGGCTGCAACCAAGCAGTGCAGCGGTGCGCTCCACGAGTTCGCGTTCGGGCAGGAAGCAGTGCCCTTCCTTGCTGGCCTGCGTGAGCGCGAACTCGAGACCGGCGTCGAGGCGTTCGGGGGCCTCGCTGGCGATGCCCATCTTGCGCGCGAGCTGGTCCGCGGTGCGGAACCCGATGCCGATGACCTCGTCCGCGAGACGGAACGGGTTGGCCTCGATCAGCGCCGACGCGTTGGCGCCGTAGCGTCGCACGATGCGCGCGGCGAGGCCGGGGCCGAGGCCGTGCGACCGCAAGAAGACGTGCACGTTCTGCACGTCCCGCTGCGACCGGATCGCGACGCCGAGGTCCTCGACCTTGCGCGCGCCGACCCCGCGAACGGCCTGCAGCCGCTGCGGCTCCTCCTCGATGACCCGCAGGGTGTCCGTGCCGAACGCCTTGACGATGCGCTTCGCCGTCGCCGGACCGATGCCCTTCACGAGGCCGGAGGCGAGGTAGGCCTCGATGCCCGCGGTCGTCGACGGCGCGATGGCTTCGAACGTCTCGGCCTCGATCTGAGGCCCGAAGCGAGGGTGCTGGATCTCCTTGCCGGTGACCTTAATCCTCTGCCCTTCAACGAGTTGAGCCAGCGATCCGACGACGGTTCGGGGCTCCTCCGACGCTTCGTCGACGAGGCGGGCGACGGCCCAGCCGGTATCGGGATTCCGGAACGTGAAGCGCTCGATCGTGCCGATGAGGGTCACGCCGGGGCCCGGAGGGGGCGCATTCGAGCCTTCAGTTCGCATCCCGGCATTGCCCTCAGGGCTGGTTTCGCTATCGTGCCTCCCCCTTTCGCCCTTCGACTCAAGGTTCGTGGGAGGCGAGGGGGAAGCATACGGCTCCACTGTGTGTGCGCCAACGACGGCGTGGACCGGAGCCCAGCTACCCGAGGATTCCCAAGACCTTGGTTTCCCAAGACGAGGGTTTCCCAAGACGAGGGTTTCCCGAGACCACCGGTGAGGGCGTTCGCTCTCACGCACCACCCAAGGCATCCGTCCTACATGATCCGCGTTCAAGTCCGCCCCAACGAGCCGCTCGAAGCGGCGCTTCGTCGCTTCAAGCGCCAGTGCAACTACGCCGGCATCTTCCGCCTCGCCAAGAAGCACGCCTACCACGAGAAGTCGAGCGACAAGAAGCGTCGCGAAGACCGGGAGCGGATGCGCAACATCATGCTGGCCGAGAAGAAGCGCAACGGTTCGTCGGGCGGTGGCCGCTCGAAGAAGCGGCGCACGCGCGGCGGCAAGGGCAACGATCGACGCGGTGGTGACCAGCAGGATTTCGATCCGTTGACCGCCGACACGACGGTGCAGAAGCCGGAGACGCCCGCGACCGCTGCGGCGACCGAAGGCAAGAAGAAGGACGCCGCGACGGCTGGCACCGGCGTCGACATCTCCGCGGCGGCGAAGACCGCTGCCGCGCCCGCGGGCGAGTCGTAGGCTTGTTGGCGGCTGCAGCGATGCAGCCGCGCCCCGGATGGCGGTGCGACCCTGCGATCCTCTCACCGCGCTGACGCGCTCGGGTTCGGTCTCCCCGAGCTGCGTCGACACCCGTCATCGCGATGCTGCCGAAGTATCCCGGTGACGGTCCGCGCGACCTGAGCAAGCCGCTCGAACGGTTGCGTATCCTGGTCGATGCCAAGCTCGACGGCCAACGCCTCGATCTCGCGCTCACGGCCGTTTTGACTTGGCGTTCCCGCGCGAGCATCCATCGCCTGATCGACGGTGAGTTCGTGACGCTCGACGGCCGCCGCGTGCCGGCGTCGCGGCGCGTTCGAACGGGCGAGACGATCGAGGTCGAGATCCCGCCGAACCCCGTCGCCAACCCCGATCCGGGCGCGGGCGTGGAGTTCCCGATCCTCTACGAGGACCAGTGGATGATCGCGGTCGACAAGCCGCCGGGCATGGCGGTGCATCCGTCGGGCCGGCGGCTGGACGGCACGTTGATCCAGGCGCTGCATCGGCGATTTCGGCGGCCGGACGAGCCGGCGCACGACGTCGCGCCGCGGCTCCTGCATCGCATCGACGTCGAGACGTCCGGGGTGGTCGCGGTCGGCCTCGACGAACGGTTCCATCACCTCGTCGCGCGCCAGTTCGAGGATCGACTCGTCGAGAAGAGCTACCTCGCGGTCGTGCATGGCCGACCCGACGAGGACGAGGGCACGATCGATCACGCACTCGGACCGGACAAGCGTTCGGCCGTTCGGCTCAAGCTCACGACGACGGATCACCCCGACGGCCTGCCGGCGCGCACGAGTTACCGCGTCGTGCGCGGCAACGCGGACTACACGCTCGTGCACGTTTTCCCGCGCACGGGCCGCACGCATCAGATCCGCGTGCACATGGCGGCGATCGGCTGCCCGCTCGTCGGCGACAAGCTCTACGGCCTCGACGAGCGCTTCTTCCTGCATCAACTCGAAGGCACGCTCACGGACGAGCATCGTCGCACGCTCGTGCTGGATCGGCAGGCGCTGCACTCCCACACGCTGCGCTTCGACCACCCGATGCTCGAGCGCGAACTCGTTCTCGAGGCGCCACTGCCGGCGGATATGGCTGCACTCGTGCCGTGAAGGCGGCGAAGCCCGAACGCATGGTTCGGATCGAGAAGCGGATCTGGTTCCGGCCGGCGAGCTGACGTCAGAGCTGCAGATCGAGCGGCCGCGCGAGGCGATACCGATCGGTCGCGGCCAGCGGATCGATGCTGGCCCGCGCGTCGGCAGGTGCTGGCCCGTCCGGATGCGGCGCTCCCGGCGGATGATCCGCAGCAGTCGGGAGGCGTTCGGGGCCGGCGTCGCGGCCAGCGGCCGCGTGAGTCGGAGCCGTCGTGAGGCCCGCCGCTGCGGTCGCAGCGCGGTGTTCCACCTCGGTGTGGGTGTTCATGGGCACTCCTCGGGTGACGAGTTGCCTGACTGTATGGCATTCGGCCACGCCCGGCAACTCACACCGGTGGGCCTGGAGCAGATTCCGGCTCGAATGCGCCAATCTGCTCGCCTGCAACGACTTGGCCACAGAGCCTCCGAGCCGCGCGGGACTGAATCGCCACTGCGAGGGTGCCCCGTGGCCGGCGTGCACCGGGCACCGTACGGGTTCGATCAAGCGAAGGCGGCGCCGACGAGAGTCGGGACGACCGACACTGCGACGTAGAGCAGGGCCACGGCGCGGAGCTCGCGGTTGAGCGCATTGCCGGCCAGCAGGTCCTCACCGGGCGGTTCGGGTTCGGGATCGTCGGTGCCGGCTTCGGGCTCGGTTCCCGCGGGGGCGTGCGTGGAGGCGCCGCCCGCTGCCGGAACCGATGCCGATGACGTGGCTGCGGGCGCTGCCGGAGCGTCGGCCACGGGGCGCCGACGCAGCATCGCCACGGCCAGGCCGATGGCCGCGACCGTCAGGCCGATCCGCAGCCCGGTGCCGGCGAACGCTCCGAACAGCACACCGAGTCCGAGCAGCAGCAGCGCGACGGGAAACAGCGTGCCGAGGTTCGTTCCCGGTTCGTTGCCGCTGTCGTCGCTGAACGGCACGGTCTCGAGAGCGGCACACATCGGGCGGCTGATGACGACCGCCACCGTGAACGCGAACACCGCGGCCAGCGCGGTGTCGAGCGGCGCAGAACTCGTGAGAACGAGCAGCGTGGCCGCGATCGCATGCACGGGCACGAGCACGTGTGTGACGAGCGCGCGCCAGGCCGCGTCGCGGATGACCTCGAGCGCAATCGGCGGGGCGTGCTCGAAGACCCAGCCCGTGTTGTCCTGATCCGCGCGCGGCAGGAACGCCACGAGGAAGGGCAGGTAGATCGCCGGCAGGTGCAGCATCACGCAGAGGAAGACGAAGCCGTTGCCCGGGTCGTCGCCATCGCCGCCATCGCCGCCATCACCGCGCAGGCTCAGGTAGATCATGCCGGCGGGCAGACCGAGCAGCGGCAGGACGCGGCCGCGGAAGCCCGGGCTGCGCCACATCGACACCGCGGTGAACTCCGCGACGCCCGCTCCCGGCCCGCGGCCCGCGAGCGCGTTCAGCAATCGTTGCAGCGGTCCGTTGCGCCGCACGGCAGTGGCGGCGCCGTGCTCCTGGCGGCCGAGCAGGAGCGCGAGCGCGGCGAGCCCGAGGCCGATGCCGGCGAGCACCGCGAGCCGCCACAGCTCGTTCCCCGGCTCGTGGAGCAGGCGGGCCGCGTGATAGGGCGGCAGCAACTCGGCGCCCGATCGCCCGAACGGGAGATCGTCAGCGGTGCCGCGCAGGTTCTGCAGGCCGAGCGCGAACAACGCGATGCCGCCGCCGAGCAGCACGGCCTTGAGTGACCCCCCGAGCAACGCGGCGCGCGCGGCGCCGAACAACCGCGTGAGCAGGGCGAGCGTCACCGCGAGCGCGCCGGTCGCCAGCCCCACGCAGACGCACGCGAGTGCGACGTAGCCGAGCACGAGCCACGGCTCGTCCTGCAAGAACGCGAGCAGGATGCCGGGGGGCAGCGCCATGCCGATCGTGAGCAGCGCGACGTAGAACGCCGAGTGGCCGGCGCGCGCCGCGACGACCGTGGCGCGACCGACGGGCGAGGTGCCGAGGAGCAGCGCGTCGGCGCGCTGGCGGTCGACGCGATCCTGGTCGCCGAGTACCGACACCGCGATGAGGAGCGAGGCCAGGCAGAGATTGGCCGCGGCGAACGGGATCGGTGGCGTTTCGGGGTAGAGCAGCGCCGCGAACACGAGCGCGAGGAACCCCTGGGTGAAGATCGTCGTCGTGAGCGTGCTGCTGTTGCCGCCACGTCGTCGCGCGTCGCCGAAGAAGTCCAGCACGAGCCAGGCGTGGATCAGCGAACGGGCCGTCTTCATGTCGGCCGCGGACGATAGCCGCCCGGGGCCGCCGGCGGACGCGACTTTCGATGTGATCTTCGCTGGCGGCGATCTAACGTGGCGAGCGTGCGCGTGGTGTTGATCGATTCGCCCGGCGGCAGCCGCGAGCCGCACTGGAGTGCAGACTACTGCGAGCGGCTCGCCGCCCGACTGCACGGCGAAGGCGCCCAGGTGGAGCGGCTACACGCCACGCGTGGGGCGCCCGCGCCGCTGCACCAGGTCGCGACCACGTTCACGGACGTGCCCGAGGAAGTGGCGCTGGCCAACGCGCTGCGCGCGACCCCCGCGCACGTCGTGGTGCACGCGGGTGCCGGCGCGCGCGGTTCGCCCAATCTGCTGTGGCTCGCCGCGCGACTCGGCAGCGCGTGCGTCGGCGTGGTGCGGATGCCCGAGGTCGTCTGTCAGCGCGGCGACCTCGTCGACCGCGATGACGCGGCCTGCGCGACGTTCGACGACCCGGCGCGTTGCGCGTGGTGCTGTCGCCGCTCGTTCTTCCAGAAGGCGCGGCCCGCCGACTTTCTCAACCGGATGGACCTCGTCGTTGCCAGTCTGCAGGTGTGCGAAGAGGTGTGGACCATCGGCGCAGGTGACGGCGATAGCGATCGAGCCGCGCTCGAAGGCGTGGGAGTGCCGCGCCGGGCATTGCGCAGTGCCTCTGATGACGAGGCCGTCGAGCGCATCGCGGCGGCGTTGCCAGCGATCGCGCGCACTGTCGTGCCCACGTGAGCCGCGTATCGCGCGCTCGTCGCCGGCCGTCCCCGTTGTCGCCATCGTGATGTGGCCCGCCGCAAACGCGGCGCGGTCAACCGGCCTTGGCAGCGGCGCGATGGCGCGGCAAATCGGCCGGCGCGCGGTCGCACGGGATTGGGGCAAGGCGAGGCCCGTCGCCGCGCGATAGAGCGTTGTCGCTGCGTGGCGTTTTGCCCGGTCGCGATCCGGGCTCGACGGGTCGTTGCCATGGCACGTCACCGCGGCGTTCCTCGTCCACTGCTATGCTGCTCCGGTCTCGCCGCCTTCGCATGCCGTTTGCCTCTCGCCTCCTTGCCGTCCATGCCGCCGCGGTCGTGACGGCGGTCGTCACGTTCGTCGCCGCGACGATGGCCCAGGCCTGCCCGCGACCGACGCCGCCGCAGGGCGGCTTTCCGACGCACATCGACGCGGTCCTGCCCGTCACCTACTCCGACGGCTACCAGACCGTCGCGACGCTCGTGCGGCCGGACGCGCCACCGCCGACCTGCGGCTGGCCGCTCGTCGTCTTCGTGCACCCGCTCGGCAGCACGCGCGCAGCCGCGCTCGGGCTGCAGCTCGAGGTCGCATCCCGGGGCTACGCGGTCTGGGCCTACGACGTGCGCGGTCAGGGCCAGGCGGCGCAACAGAACCCCGGCCATGTCGGCGCGGGTTCGACGCTCTGGGGGCCGGTCGAGCGCTGTGACCTCGCCGAGCAGGTGCTCCACGTCGGGAACGAACCCGCGGCCGTCGGCTTCGTCGATGCGTCACGGCTCGCGGTGATCGGCAGCAGCCAGGGCGGTGCCCACGCCTGGGCGGCGGCCGCGTGGTCCGGCCTGCCGCTCGCCGTTCCGGGCCGAGCAGCGCTGACGTTCCCGACGGTGCAATGCGTGATCGCCAGCGACTACGCCGCGGAGAACGCCGACGACTGGCTGCGCGGCGGTCGGCTGTGGAGCTCGTGGTTCGTCGAGGCGCTCGCCGGCAGCTATCCCGGTTTGCCGCTGGACTCCGCGTTCCTGCTCGCGGCGCGAGCCGCGTTCGAGAACCAGGACCCCGCGGCGTTGCTTGCGATGTTCGCGGGTGAGGGGCGCACGCTCGCGACCAAACTTGCGGCCAGCACGGTGCCGACGCTCTACGTGCATTCGTATCACGATCGGATCAACGCGCCGCTGCTCGGCCTCGAGTCGCTCGCGACCATGGCCGGTCCGACGCGCGCGATCCTGACGACCGGCGGACACAACTCACCCACGAACGATCTCGAGTTCGACTTCCGCGACGCGACCTACCTGCGCTGGCTCGATCGCTGGCTCTGGGACGAACCCAACGAGGTCGAGCTCGAGCGCCCGTTCGTGCAATCGCAACTGCCGTTGACCGCAGCCGAACGCGATGATCCGCAGCACGCGTGGAGTCGGGCCCACTCGGGCGACCCGTTGACGGCAGCGAACCCGACGCGGTTGTGGCTGACCGGGGGCGGCCAGCTGGCGACGTCGGCGCCGACGACGGCGGCGCCGCACGAGTCGATCGAGCAGGTCATCGATCCGACGTTCACGGCGAACGCGTACCTGACGATCTCCGCGGAGCGCAATCCTGCGAACGTGCTCACGAAGTGTCCGCTCGACGAGGCGGTCTACTCCTACGTGACGGTCGCCGAGTCCGATCTCGCGGCGGCGGCCCGACTGCGGTTGCACGTCGTCCCGCACGCACCCGACTGGATGATCGCCGCGCTGCTCACGGTCGAGGTACCGGGCAGCGCCGAGGAGGTCATGCTGTGCTCGGGCGCGGTCCATGCGGGCGGCAGCACCCCGCTGACCGCCGAGGATCACACGCTCGTGCTGCCGCCGGTGGCTGCGCGGTTGCCGGCCGGCACGACCGTGCGCCTGCGACTCCGCAACCTGTGGCTGCGCGAAGCGCCGATGGTGCGGCAGCTCGAGGTCGCGCCGCGCTTCGTCAACTTCCGCGTCGACGTGGTGCACCGGGGCGCGACGAGCGCCGAGGCGTCCTGGCTCGACCTGCCGCTCGAACCCGTGCGACCCAAGCTCGTCGCGGAGCGCACGCACTTCGATCTGACGACCGCCGCGCCGCTCGAGATCTTCGTGCGCGGTGGCGAGAGCCATGCCTCCCGGCCGTACTTCGTATCGTTCGGAATGAGTGGTCACCTGCCGCCGACCCCGTTCCTCACCGGGTCTCTGCCGGTGCAGACCGACTGGTTGCTCGGGGTCGTCAACGCGGCGTGGTTCACGCCGGAACTGCAGGGCTTCCTCGCCGATCTCGACGGCAGCGGCAACGCGACGGCCGTGCTCGACTTCAGCGCCTACGCTCCGTTGCCGAGCGAGTTCGCCGGCGTGCGCCTGACGTTCGTCAGCTTCGTCTTCGACGACAGCACGTTGACGAGCGGCGTGGCCGCGAACCCGTGCGACGTGTTCTTGCGCTGAGCGGACGGCCAGGCGGGCCCGACTACGCGTCGCCCGCGGCCTCCATCCGGCGCGCGCGACGTTCGTCCGCGGTGAGCTCGCTGTCGAGGCGGCCGAGGAAGGCGCCGCCTTCCTGCGCGCGGATGAACTGCGCGAACAGCGGTGACGTGCGCTTGACGTGCGCGAACATGTCGAGCGCGACCTGCCGGTAGCTGAAGTGACCCTCGGGGCCGCTGCGCAGCTCGATGAAGTAGGCCGTCTGCCGCGGGTCGAACTGGATGCGGATGCGCTGCAGGAACGCGAACGGCGTGACGTAGGCGGCCGCGTCGGGGAACTCCCGCGCGATCCGCTGTTGGCGCTCGGCCGTCCGCGTGAGCACGTCGACGTACTCCTTTTCGAGGCCGGCGTCGACGATCAGCGGCGGCACCGCGAAACCGTGCACCGTCGTCATCGTCTGTTGCTGCTGCAGGCTCTTGCGATGGCGACCGATGTCGCGGTACGCGCCGAAGTCGACGAGCACCTCGAAGTCGAATGGCGCGGCGCCCTCGAGCGCGAGCGGCCACGCGTCGTGCTTGCCGCGGTCGGCCATGAGCCGTGACAACAGCGCTTCGCGCTCGGTCGCGGTCTTGCCGCGCACCGCGTCGACGAGCGTCTCGAACGGCTGGCCGCTGCGTTCGTACAGCAGCGAGGCGAGCAGGCGATCGTCGAGTTCGCTGTCGTAGCCGAGGAGCGTCGTGCGGGCTTTGGCCGGACCGCGATGCGGTGCCGGCTCGGCGATCCCGAGATCCCGCACGGCGAGCGGCGCGGTCTTCTGCAGCGCGCGCTGGAACGCGTTGTCCTTGGCGTGGCGCAGCAGGGTCGGCAGGGCCTTCTCGGCCTGCTCGAGCATGCGCTCGCCGACGAGCCGGAACTCGTTCAGCGGATGACTCAGCAGCTCGGAGATCACGTCGCTCAGCGTGCGCGCGTCGGCGACCATGCCCCACTTGGTCGAGATCGCGGGCGTCAGCAGGTAGCGGGCGGCGTCGAACGCCTCGGCCTTGAGCGCGCGGCGCCAGCCACCCTCGTTCTCGCCGGGCTGCAGCGGGCGCTGCCGTTCGAGATGGGCGAGCAGCAGCTGCGACGCCTTCTGATAGAGCGTGAACGTCTCGTCGAGGATCGCCTCGTAGTCCGCGGCGATCTCACCGCCTCGAGCCATGACGTCGGGATCGCGCCAGTGGCTCTCCTTGGAGAACGAGATGTAGCGCGTGGACGACTCCTCGAAGCTGCAGCGACGTTCGCGCTGGATGAAGCGCGTCACGAGCTGCGAGACGCGTTCGACCGCGAGGTGCACGACCGCGCCTTCGCGCAGCGAGTTGTGCCCGTGGTCGATCGCGTAGGTCTTGAGGAACTGCCCGGCCTTGTCGGCCATGACCTCGGACAGCGGATCGCTGCTCGCCGGCAGCGGCATGTCGGCGAGCGTCTTGCCCTGCGCCTCGAGGCCCTTCTTCAGCCGATCGAGGAACTGATCGCGCATCGACTTGCTCGAACGGGAGTAGACCCCGTTGAGCGTCGCCGCGACCTCCTGCGGCAGGCCGTGCACGAGGTAGATGTCCGCGTGCTCCTCGCCGTCGACGACGGAGAAGTAGTTCGACAGCAGCTGCTTCTCGAAGTCCGTGTAGCTCATGCGTCGCGGTTGGTCTCGGGCGCGGGTCGCAGGCGACGGTGGCGGACCAGCAGCAGCGTCGCGACGACGCCGGCGACGACGCCCGCGAGGAACGCGAACCAGACGACGGGGGCTTCGAGGGGAGTGAGGTGAGCCAGCATCCGCACGATCGTAGGCCGCGCGTTGCCGGAGTCGACGATCATCCCCCGCTCGCCGCACTGTCGCATTGTGGAGAACTCTTCGAGGTCGGGGCGGGTGCGGTCGAGGATCGCGTTCGGCGTTCTGTTGCTCTCCAGCGTAGGCTGGCGCGTGTTCTCGGTGGCCGCCGGCTGGCTGCTCGTCGGTGCTGGCGCGGCGGCGCAGGCGACGTGGCAGGTGCCCGAGCGCGGCGCGGTCGAGTATCGCCGCACGGCGACGGCGGCCCGGATCAGCGCCGTGGTGCGCAGCAAGAGCGCGGCGGCCGGAGCAGAATGCGCGGCGAGCATGCCGGAGCGCTTCGTGCCGAGCGTGCTGCCCGCGCCGTTCGTCTGCGCCGGCGAGCTCACGAAGGACCGCCGGTCGCTCACCGGTGCGGTGCGCGATCTGCGCGACGTGCTGCGCGCGGTTGCCTGCGACCTCGGGGGGAGCGGTGGCCGGTTCGAATCGGTCGTGCCGTACGGCGACGTGACCGTCAGCGGCGGTTGGCGCCGTAGCGATTCGGACGCGAGCCAGGCGCTTCGTGGCAGTGTGCGCCTGCGCCGGCCGCGCGGCGATCTCTTGCGCGCGTTCTGCGTGCGGAGCGGTGGCGGCGACATTGAGATCATGCGCACGGTCGACACCGAACGCGGGCTCGTGACGCGCTTCGCCGGTTCGATCGATCTCGTGGTCGAGGTCGGTGAGCGGCAGTTCCGCCGCATCGTCGTCGAGGACGCCTGGGAACAAGTCGCCACGCGCGATAGCGGCGACCTCGACTTTCGCCTGCGGGTGGCGCGCGCGATCGAGAACGGGGCGAAGTTCGTGCGCGCCGCGATCGAGAAGGACCGCAGCTACCTCGACGGTCGCGTCGACGAGAACCGTAGCTACGGCAGCGGCCGGCTCGCGCTCGCGCTGCTGACCCTGCTCGCGGCGCACGTGCCGTCCGATGACGCAGTCGTCGCGGCCGGGTTCGACGCGCTGCGCCGTCGTCGCCTCGTCGACGCCTACACCCTCGCCGCCGCGCTCATGGCCTACGGCAAGCTCGCGGTCGATCCGGATCGAAGAGCGCGCGGCGGCCTGACCGAACGTGAAACCAAGGCGGCGCAGAAGTGGCTGGATCGGCTGCTCGGCTGCGTCGACCCGCGCGGGCAGCCGCTCGATCTGCTGCGGTTCAACTACGTGCGCGGCCCGCGCTACGACACCTCGGTACAGCAGTACGGCCTGCTCGGTCTGCGCGCGGCGCAGGCGTGTGGGCTGACAGTGGACGCGTCGGCGTTCGCGGCCGCGGCGCGCCAGCTGCTCGCGGTGCAGTGCCCGCCGAGCGGCCGCCTGGGTTATGACGTCACGACGCCGGACGATGCGCGTCGCGCCGAGGACACCGCGACCGCGAGTCGCAGCGTGCGCGCGTCGTGTCGCGGGTTCGCGTACGTGCACCCGGACGAGCCACCGTTCGGGTCGATGACGGCTGCGGGTGTCAGCGGCCTGCTGCTCGCACGCGACGGTCTCGCCGCGGCCGGTGCCCGCAAGGACCGCAAGCTCGACCGCGCGATCGCGCAGGCGATCGATGACGGCTTCGCCTGGCTGAGCCGCGAACTGTCTCTGCGCTGCAACCCGGGCTTCGGCGAGCGCGGGCGCTTTCACTGGTACTACTACCTCTACTGCCTCGAACGCAGCTGCCACCTCGCCGACATCGCCTGGCTCGACGGCCGCGACTGGTACTACGAGGGCGCGCTGCAGCTCATCGCCGAGCAGCAGAGAAGCGGCGCGTTCGCCTGCGGCTGCGCCGCGGACATGCAGATCGACGCGACGTGCTTCGCGATCCTCTTCCTCAGCAAGGCCAATGCCAGGGCGGCGGTCACCCGCGGCCAGTAGATGGCCGTACTGAACCCGTTTCGAATCCGCCACCCCGGTAGCGCGCCAACCAGCGCGCACGCCCGCTGTTGCATCGACGTGCGTGTGGCGGATTCGAAACGGGTTCGGTACAGCCACACGACGCCGCGCGCGATGCGCTCGCGACGAAGCTGCGGCACGTGTTGCCTGCCGGCGTCACCGTCGAAGTGTCGTGAGCCCCGCGGCGGCCGCGGGCTAGTGCCCCTCGGTCTCGAGAAACTTTTCGACCTCGATCGCCGCCATGCACCCGGTCCCCGCCGCCGTCACTGCCTGCCGGTAGAAGCTGTCCTGGCAGTCGCCCGCGGCGAACACGCCCGCGACGTTGGTCGCCGTCTTGCCCGGCACGGTCTTGATGTAGCCCGTGTCGTCCATGTCGAGGACGCCCTTGAAGAGGTCGGTGTTCGGCTTGTGGCCGATCGCGAGGAACAGGCCGTCCGCGTCGACCTTCTGCTTCTCGCCAGTGTCGCTGTGGGTGAGCTCGACGCCCGTGACCTTGCCTTCGTCGACGCCGAGGACGTCGGTGACGTTCTGCTTCCACAGCACCTCGATCTTGTCGTTGTTCAGCGCGCGGTCGCGCATGATCTTCGACGCCCGCATCTCGTCGCGGCGCACGACCATCTTGACCTCGCTCGCGTACTTGGTGAGGAACGTCGCCTCCTCGCACGCCGAATCGCCGCCGCCGACGACGTAGACCTTCTTGTTCTTGAAGAAGAATCCGTCGCACGTCGCGCACGCCGACACGCCGCGGCCCTGCAGCTTGGTCTCGTTCTCGAGGCCGAGATAGATGGCGCTCGCGCCCGTCGAGATGATCAGCGTCTTCGTTTTGTAGACCTTGCCGCTCTCGGTCTTGATCGTGAACGGGCGTTCGCTGAGGTCGACCTCGGTGCCGAGCTCCTCGAGCACTTCGGTGCCGAAGCGCGCCGCCTGCTTCTTGAACATTTCCATCATCTCCGGCCCCATCACGCCATCGGGGAACCCGGGATAGTTCTCGACGTCGCTCGTGATCGTCAGCTGGCCGCCGGGCTGCGGGCCCGCGAGCAGCACGGGGTTGAGGTTCGCGCGCGCGGCGTAGATCGCCGCGGTGTAGCCGGCCGGGCCGGAGCCGAGGATCAAGGTGTCGAGAACGTCGCTCATGCCGGGATGCTACGGCGCACCCGCCGGGAGTTCCCGCCCGGATTGGGATGGCCACTCTGACCCACGGCGGTCCGATCGGCGCCGGGTTCCGCGGCGCCGCCTACTTCGGCGGCGTCGCGAGTTGCTTCTGCCGGATGCGATCGAGGTCGCGCGGCGTGAGCTCCTCGGGCTCGAAGATCGGCTGTTCGAGCGGCCGATCCGTGAACTCGGCGGTCAGGCCGGCAGTCGCTACGAGGTCGACGACGAACCGGCCGTATTCGCGGGCGACGATCATCTCGGCTTCGAGGTTCCCCTGATTGGGGTCACGCACCGTGACGCGGTAGCCCGCGCCGTCGCGGTCGGCCCGCAGCACGGCCAGCGGTTGCCGGGTCTGCAGTTCGGCCCACGGCAGCTCGGCGATCGCGGCCTTCGACTCCGAGGTCACGAGGCGATAGCAGGCCGATTCGTCGCCGTTCCGCAGCGCCGACTGCAGGTCCGTGACGACCTGCATCGCGGCGGCTCGATCGACCGAGCTCGAGGCCTCGGCGCCGCACGCCGCGAGCAGGAGGAGCGGGCCGAGGCCCGGGATGCTGAGCGGTCGGCGGGGGAACGACATGTCCGTGAGATCGGCACGATTCGGCTCGGGGTTGAATGGCTACGGTGAGTTTCCCGGTCGAACCCTGGTTCCGAGCGGGCGCTGCGGTGGGCGATTCCGCCGGCCCGAAGCCGCGGCTACAGTGCGACCGGATGTCTCGGTTGTTCGCGTTCGCCTCTTCGCCATCTGGCCGTTCGGTGGTCCTGATCGCGGCGTGCGCGCTCGGCGCCGCGGGCTCGGCGGTTGCGCAGGTGGACCCGCCGGCCGTGCCGCGACGCCCCACGTTCGTGCGCGTGCTCGGCCCCGATGGCGTGCCCGTCGCCGGCGCCGAAGTGACGTTCGCCGGCGGCAATCCCGCGCTCGATGAACGCGTGCTGCGGCCCGACGTGCAGGTCGTCGCGTCCGATGCGCGCGGTCGGGCGCGCGCGCGGCTGTTGCCGGGGCTGTGCTACGTCGCCTGGGCGGTGGCGCCGTTGCCCGGCGGCGCGGCCGGCGAGGTGTTGTTCGCGCCGACGAGCGACTACTTCGGCGCCGGGGCGTTGCTCGAACTCCGATGTGAACGGCAGTCGGCCGTCGAGGTCACGCATGACTGGCCCGATGCCGAGCTCTGGGCCGACCACGGCCCCCTGACGATCTCCTACGTCACCCCGCGCCCCGGCGTCGAACGCGTGCTCGGAACGGCCGACGGCTGGTTGCGGCCGCCGATCGACGACGCCTTCGCCGAGTTGCGAGGCGGTCAGGGCGAGCTGCTCGCGTCGCAGTCGTCGGGCGGACATCTGTTGCTGCACGCGCCGGCGGAGCTCACGGTTCGCGCGATCGACGAAACGGGCGCGCCCGTGGTCGGCGCTCGCGTGCAGTGGAAGGCCGGGGCGCGCGGCAGCTGGTCGACGGACGCCTGGCGCGAACCGCCGATCGAGCGGCTCCGCGATGTCGGGGTGACGGGCGCCGATGGTCGCGTGACCGTCGTCGTGCCTTCGCCGACGAACCCACTCCGCACGCGGCCGTCGGCCGTCGCCCCGATGATGCTCTACGTCGATGCGCCGGGGCGCGCGCGGGTCGGCGGCGGTTCTCGCGGTCGGGTTTCGTATCGCGACGATCAGCGCATCAAGAAGCACGACGCCGACGAGCTCGTGTTCACTCTGCCACGGGTCGAACTGCTCCGATCGGCGCCGCGATCCGCGCCTCCGGGCAGCGTCGCCCAGCTCGTCGCGAAGTGCAAACTGCGCGCCGGCGCGAGCTACCGCCACGATCCCCGTACGTTCTTCGCGACCGCTGATGACGATGGTGTGCTCACGTTCGATCACGTGCCCGACGACGTGCACTCGCTGCGGCTCATCATCGTGCCGTCCGATGGCGCGCCGACGATGGTGTTCGAGGCCCTTGCCGGACGCACGTTCCCGCCGGACCTGTCGCCGGCGCTCCTCGCGAACGACGACGGGCCGCCGCGGCTCGGCACGTTGAACGTGCAGGCGTTCGACCCGAGCGGCGGTCCCGCGCGCGGCGCGGTCGTCACGGTCGTCAGCGCCGGCGGCGATCTCGCGCGGCAGCGCGATTCGGCGTTTCGCCTCGCGCTCGACTCCGCCGGTCGCGGTGCGGTCCGGCTCGGTCGGGGGCGATGGGTCGCGGTGACGCTCTCGCCCGCGGGTCACGACGCGCAGGAGTTTTCGATCGACGCGCACGGCGCGGAGGTGCAGCTGCGCCTGTCGCCGCTCGGCACGATGCCCGTCGAGCTTCGTGGGGACGACGGTGAGCCGGTCGCCGACGCGCGGATTCGCGTCGCTGGTTCGCGCGCAAGCGCGAGCGAATCGGCGCTGCAGCGCGTGCAGCACATGCTCGCCGAGCGCCTGGCCAAGGACTGGCAGTCCCTCCGGACGGACGAGCGCGGCCGCCTGGACCTGCCGTTCCTGCCGCTCGAGACGCTCGAATGGCGCGCGAAGCTCGCCCGATCGGGGGCCGAGACCGGCGAGTTCGAGGTCGCCGCACGCGAGCGTCCGCTCGTTCTGCGCCTGCGGTAGAACGCGCGACCGGCAGTCGCGCGGAGCCCATCGAAACCGCTTGGCCGCGCGGCGCGCCGCCGCTAAGCCGGGGACCTGATGCATCCCGCGATCCGCTCCCTCCCCGGCGTCTGCACCGTCGAGATCGTGCGCGGCGCGGCTGCCGCCGCGGACACCCGCCCCGACCTCCTGCTCGAAGTGCCACACGGCGCGACGCGCGGTCACCACTTCACCGAGCTCCGCGCTCGCCTCGACTCAGACATCCGCGCGGACCTGATCGAGTTCTTCTTCACCAACACCGACGTCGGCGCGCCCGAACTCGCGCGCGCGATTGCGGCCAGTGTCGTTGCAGAGCGGCCCGAACGCGCGGCGCTCGTGATCCGCAGCGAGATCCCACGCACGCTCGTCGACTGCAATCGGCGCCTCGACCCGAACGCGCTGCCGAGCGGTTCGGAGCCCGGCCAGATGACGCCCGGCCTGCCGCCGTGGATTCGTTCCGTCGCCGATCAGCGGCTGCTGCTCGAGCTGCACGCCAGCTATC
Source organism: Planctomycetota bacterium (assembly GCA_965228735.1). GTDB lineage: Bacteria > Planctomycetota > UBA1135 > UBA1135 > UBA2386 > JAGQRA01. The sequence goes on along the minus strand of OZ245838.1, from coordinate 3,621,010 downwards.
GTGAGGTCGCGGCGGCTGCGTTCGAGTTCGTGTGCGCGGAGGGCCAGCCGGGTCATGGCCTCATGGTCCACACGTACGCGCCGCGCAGCCTCGACGTCGCGGTCGACGAGAACATCGTCACAGCACTGCGAGAAGCCTACGACCGCCCGACCGACTGGCCGCTGCGCGCCGAGATCGACCTGATCACGCACGACCCCGACGGGCGCGAGCTGGCTGACCCGGCGCTCACCGCACGCGTCGAGCAGGAGCTCGCCTCGGTCGGACGACAGGTCGAACGCAACGGCGTCTATTCGCTGCACCCGGCATCACTCGCCCATGAGTTCGCCGACCGCCATCCAGGACGGACGTTGTGCTTCGAAGTGCGGCGCGACCTGCTCGTTTCCGAGTTCTTGCCGTTCGTCGAACTCGCCGTGGACCCGGCCCGGGTCGCGGAACTGGCCGCGCCGATCGCGATTGCGCTCGTCTGAGCTGGTGCTTTGATTGTGCATGGGGCGCCCAGGCTCGCCGCACTGAGCTGGTGCTTTGATTGTGCACGGCGGGCGTGGCGTCCCAGGTCGTTGTCGTCGAACGACTTCTGCGAGGGCGTCGGACAGGAGGGCGGGCGGGCAGGCGGGCTGGACCTCAAGGCGCCGGCGTCAGGTCCCGGACGAGGTCGAGCACCTTGCGCCGCAGCGGCCGCATCAGCGGGTTGCTCGCAACCCGCAGCGCCGTCGCGATCACGTCCGTCGTTCGATCGATGAACCGGCGCGTGGCCTCACGTTCGGGCGAGCGGTCGTAGATCCAGAACAGGATCATCCCCATCGAATAGCTCCACAGCAGCGGCGGCAGCTCCTTGCGCAGGTCGGCGCTGAGGCCGGGCCGCGCGCCCGCGACCACCTCGGTGAACAACGCTTCGCCGGCCGCGCGAATGCGCGCGCCCGCGGGATGGAACGGGTTGAGGGGGCTCTCCGGATCGGCCGCGCTGCGGAACATGAGCGCGCTGAAGCGGTGGTAGGGCTCGATGACCTCGAGCTTGCTGTGCATGACGCCGCGCAGCCGTTGTGGCAGCTTGTGCTCCCGCTCGAGCACGGGGCGCGCGGCGGCGATCTCGGCGTCGTGGATCTCGCGGTAGAACGCCTGCAGGAGCATGTCCTTGCCGCGGAAGTAGTAGTAGGCGTTGCCGACCGAGACGCCGGCGCGCTCCGCGACCATCCGCATCGTCGTCGCCTCGTAGCCGCGGTCGCGGAACAGTTCGAGCGCGGCACTCACGATCGTGGCTTTGGTCCGTTCGGCGCGTTCTGTGCGTTCTGTTCGCAAGGCAGTGGTCAGGTGCGGGACTTCGTCAGCGATGCCAGGCCCGTGATCACCGCGAACAGCCGTTCGGCGTGCTTGCGGCGTTCGGGCGCGGCGAGGCGCAGCGACCAGCCACGGTAATTCTGCAGGGCCCAGAGCACCACGAGCCAGGCTTTGGTCCCGCGATACCATGCGCCATCGCTCGCGACGACCGTGACCTGCGCGAGGAGTGTGTCGAGGTCGAACGCGCATCCGGCGGCGGCCGCCCGCTGCGCCGCGACGCAGTGGACGGGCACGAACTTGGGCTGGCGATCGAGCCAGCCGGCGACGCGGCGGCAGAAGCCGCAGTCGCCGTCGAAGTAGACGGTGAGCTCGACGTGGTCCGTCATCGCCGGCTCACTGGCCCTCGTCGGGCAAGGGCGGCGGTGGGGCCACACCGGCACCCGCGGGTGTGAGGTGGCCATCGGGCGGAACCGGGCGGGCGGCGTGCCGCAGGGTCGCCTGGCGGCGGATCCGGCTGAAGACGTAGAGGTTGAGGAAGTGCATCGCGCCGAGCACGACGAGCACCAGGCCGACCTTCTGCGAGAGCACCTCGACGGCCGCGGTCGCGTCCGCGACCTTCTCGGCGACCTTGAGGGCGAACGTGATGTAACCCAGGTTGACGAGGTAGAAGCCGACGAGCAGCAGGTGGTTGACCGAGTCGGCGAGGTCGTCGCGGTCCCGGAACACGTCGAGCAGGAACGGCCGCCCGTTGCGGTGCAGGGTGCGGCCGACCCAGCCGGTCAAGCCGATGCTGATGAGCAGGTAAGCGGCGTAGGTGTAGAGAGTTGGCGTCATGGCTGAGTGCTCCCGAAGGCCTCCGGAATCGGACTGATGGCTTGGGTGTGGGCGTTCTTGAACATGTTCAAAAACTCGTGTCGGCGGCTCGTGTTTCGGTGTCCTGCCAGATTTTTGAACATGTTCAACATGGCGTTCGGGGGTCGGCGCTCGCGCTCGCTTTCCGGGGCTAGCGGCGGCATGATTCGGCCCGCCGGGCCGATCGCCTCGGCTCCGGGCCTCCGGCGTTGCGATCGCCCGCGTCCGTTCGTCCCAAAGTCTCGAAAGCGAGGGGCTTACGGGCGCTTGTGTGCGAAGTCCGGCGAGCTATCAGTGCCAGCAGTCGCCGTCGACGCCGTGAATCCCCTCATCCGACTCATCCCCGCTCCGCTCGTCCGGTTCTTCGCCAAGCCCTACGTGGCCGGGGACTCGCTGGCCAAAGCGATGACGGTGGTCGAGGGGCTGTGGCGGGATCGGCAGCTCACCGCAACTCTCGATCTGCTGGCCGAGGACATCGAGGAGGACGCCCAGGCGCAGGCCAACCTCGACACGTATCTCCAAATGGTGGACGCGGTGGCCGATTCCGGCCTGCCGCCCGCGGGCCGCCCGACCCTCTCGCTCAAGCCGTCGTCCTACACGACCAAGCCGCTGCCCGACGGTGACGCGCGGGGCGCGGTGGCCGCGATCGAGCGGATCGTCGAACGCGCCAAGGAGCGCGGCGTCGACGTGTCGATCGACATGGAAGGGCGGGCGTGGACCGACTTCACACTCGATCTGCTCGACCGGCTGCACGCTGCGGGCCACACCCACGTCGGCGGGGTGCTACAGACGCGGTTGCACCGCACCGCCGCCGACCTCGACCGGCTGCCGCAGGGGCTGCGCGTTCGGCTCGTGATCGGCATCTACCAGGAGCCGGCCGAGGTCGCGCTGACCGACAAGCCGGCGATGAAGGAGCGCATGCTCGAGTTCGCCGAGCGGCTGCTGCAGAACGGCCACTACGTCGAATTCGCGACCCACGACCGGGCCTGCCTGCAGCGCTTCGTCGACGAGGTCGTGCCGCGCGTCGGGGTCGGGTCCGAGTGCTACGAGGTCCAGATGCTCTACGGGGTTCCGCGTGACCGTATCCTGGGTGACCTCGTCGGGCGCGGGATCCGGGCACGATTGTACGTCCCGTTCGCGGTTGGCTGGGACATGGCGATCCAGTATCTGCGGCGCCGGCTCGACGAGTATCCGGCGATGGTCTGGCTCGTGACCAAGAATCTGTTTCTGCGGCGGTAGAGTCAGAAGGCCCTCCGAAGCAGTAGCTTAGGGCCGGTTGGCGAGGCGCCCGCGGATTGCGAAGGGGCGCGCAGAGGGGGCTCGGTGCGCCCTCGCGCGCCGATCCGGCACTCGGTCATGGCGTCTTCCGCGCGAGTCGGTATACTGTTTGCCCCTCGGATTCGGCCCGCGTGGCCTAAGAGGACCTGGTCAGGCGGCAGTCGAGCCGCGCAAACCCTCATAAATACCGAAAGATAGCATGGATCCACTCGCCACCATTGTTGAACGGCTCTGCGCCTGGAAGGATGTCAACCGTGAGAAGAAGGACGGCAAGGACTCGTTCTTCGTCCGTGGCCAGGTGTTTGCGTATCTCGGCAAGAAGGGCGTCGTCGTCAAGCTCGCGCCGCCGCAAGTGACGGAAGCGCTGAAGATCATCGGCGCGAAGCGGATGCCCGACGACGGCGATCCGCACAGCCGCGAGTTCGTCGAGATCCCGGTCACGGGCCCCCGCGAAGTCGAGCGCGCGATGATGTGGCTGCGCCGCGCCTGCCGCCTCGGCCGCACGGCCGCGGGCCCGGTCTAGTTCGGAGAAGCGGCCGCCGACCACGTCGGCCGCTCTCGATTCGGCCGCCCAGGGAAAGGGCGCCCGGGAGTTCGGCGCCCGGGAGTTCGGCGCCCGGGAATTCGGCGCCCACGATTCGGGCGACCGCCAACCGGGCGATGGGCCACGCATGCATCCGTTCCAGCGCCTCGCACCCCGCGATCCGGAGCTCATCCGCATCGGCGGTGCCGTGCACGCGGCACGCCCGGACCTGCAGCGGGCGTTTCCGTCGGCGACGAGTCCCGAGTTCTGCGAATGGCTCTACTCCAATGGGCCGATCGAGGACGAGCGCATCGCCCGGTTCTTCCCGCCGCTGCCGCCCGCCGAGCTGCGGGCGACCGCGTGCGGCGGTATGGACCCGCGCGGGCACCTCTACACGGGGCTGCAGGACTACCGGATCGTCGCCGAGCTGTTCGCGTTGTTCGACGACCGTGACCTCGGTGAACTCGAGGCCGTGTTCGACTTCGGGTGCGGTTGCGGCCGGCTGGCGCGGTGGCTCGCGATGGCGTTGCCCGACGCGACGATTCATGGCTCCGACGTTCGGGCTGCGGCGATCGAGTGGTGTCGCGCCGAGTTGCCGGGGCGGTTCTTCGTGAACGCGACGGCGCCCCCGCTCGAGCTGCCCGACGACAGCGTCGACCTCACCGTGGCGCTCTCCGTGTTCAGCCATCTCGACCGCGACCCGGGGCTCGCCTGGTTGCGCGAACTCGCGCGGGTCACGCGGCCCGGCGGGATGATCCTCGCCTCGACGCATGGCGCGTTCGCGCTCGCGTTGACGGCGCGATCGGCGCAGCACCAGAAGGTGCTCAAGATCGACGCGGCGGACGTGCCCGGCCTGATGCGGCAGCTCTGCACGACGGGTTTCGTGCACCGCAACCTGTCGGCTGCATCGATCGAACGGGCGGATGGCGTGGCGCCGGACTACGGCAATTCGTTCCTGACGGAGACCTTCGCGCGCGACGTCTGGGGCAGCGCCCTCGCGGAGCTCGGCGTCGACGTGATCGGCTGCGTGCCGGCCGCGCTCGGGCTGTATCAGGACGTGCACGTGCTGCGGCGTCGTCGCTGAACTCGAGTGCCCGCAACCGGCGGCTGCGGCCGTCGCCAGCTGAAGCTATCCGGGCTGGATCATCCCGGCCGGATCACCCGCGGCGCCAGGGCGTGTCGTCGACGCCAGCTGCGCGGTTCGCGAGCCGCGCCCACGAGAAGAACAGGTCGGAGATGCGGTTGAGGTAGACGCCGATCTGCTCGGGAACCTCGGTACCGAGCCGCCGCAGCGACCAGTAGCGGCGTTCCGCGCGTCGCGCGACCGTGCGCGCGACGTGGAAGAGCCCCGCTGCGCGCGAACCGCCCGGCAGCACGAACGAGGTCAGCTGCGGCAGCTGCGCTTCGGACTCGTCGATCCAGGCCTCGAGTTCGGCGATCGCCGGTTCGATGCGGGGCACGCTGGCGCGCCCGCCTTCCGTGGCCAGATCGGCGCCGAGTTCGAACAGGGCGCTCTGGACCGACGCGAGGCGATCATCGAGGCCGTCGGGCAGCGTTTCGGCACGAACGAGTCCGAGCACCGAATTGAGCTCGTCGATCGTGCCGTATGCCTCGATGCGGGGGTCATCCTTGCTCACGCGCCGGCTGCTGAACAAGCCGGTGTCGCCGTCATCGCCTGTGCCGGTGTAGATGGGCATGCGTCGGAGAACGTGATTGGCCGGGGAGCGGGGTCGTGCAACTGGAGAAGACGCGAGCGGCCCGCCTGCACCCGGAGATTCCTGCCCTAACTACTGGGCCTGCAAAAAACTGGGCCTGCGAAAAAATCCGGCCGGCGGACGAATCCGCCGGCCGGTTCTCAAATTCCATGCCTTGCAGGGGAGGTCGAGAGCGAGCCCCCGACCAAGGAGAGGAGAGCCCCTACGTGAACCGTGGCTCCCGTGATCTGCGAGCGATCACGACAGCCGCCCAGGTAAATCGGTTCGAGACAAAGAACAGAGAGCTGTATCGCGTTGGGTGCAACAACGCCGGGCCCTAGGTACCGTTTCGGGGCAACCGGATCAAGCGTGCGCTCGTGGGCCCGGGCGTTGATTCTGTGCCCCGAACATCGGGTTTTCCCTGACGCCTGCTTGAGCTCTTTTGGCGTTGCCATGGAGCCCAGGTCGATCGGGGTGCCAACCCGGGCCCGATGCCGCATACTGGAGAGCGGAGGCCGAATGTTGAACCCCCCCTCGATCCGCGCCCGAACCTGCGCCCTCGCAGTCCTCGCCGGGCTCGCCGGCGCCTGCGCCCTGCGGGCCCAGGCGTTGCAACTCACTGTCGTGGGCGGTTCGACGCCCGGCGATCTCGCGTTCGACATGGCGCCATCGACCGCGCCGTTCCAGTTCGCTGCGGTGATCCCGTCGTTCTCGCAAGGGCCGACGCCGCTCGCGGTGTTCGACCCTAATGACCCGCGTTCCATGCAGTTGGGGACGGAGCTGCTGAGCCTGTCGTGGCTCGGGCTGACCGACCTCAACCAGCGGTTCGCCGTCGGGCCGCTGCCGCTCGCCTCGGTGCCGTCGTTCCAAGACCTGCCGATCTTTTTCCAGGGCGTCACCCTGAGCGGGGGGGTGCCGATCGTCGACCAGATCAGCAATCCCGGCATCATCCGCCTCGGGATCGCGAATACGTTTCGCGACCGCGGGGTGACGTTCCCCGACGAACGCGCGTTCGCGACGGTCGTTGGGCGCGCGGACGGGCGATGGATGGTCGTCGGGGGAGCGCGCGGCCAGCTGTTGGCGCAGAACGCGCACCGCACGACCGGCATCTACGACCCGTTCACCGACACGTTCACGCTCGGCCCGCAGATGAACGATCCGCGGTCGCTGCACACGCAGACGGCGTTGCCGGATGGTCGCACGCTGTTCGTCGGCGGCGTGGACGCGTTCAACAACCCGCAGAGCAGCTGCGAGATCTACGACCCGGCCACGGACTCGTTCACGCTCGTCGCGTCGATGAACTCGCCGCGCATGGGGCACACGGCGACGCTGCTGCCCGACGGCCGGGTGTTCGTGACGGGCGGGTTCGATGCGCTCACCGTCACGCCGACGCAGCTGTCGGCGATCTTCGACATCGTCGACTCGACCGAGATCTACGATCCGGCGACCGACACGTGGAGTCCGGCCGCCGACCTCAGCGTGCCGCGCGCGGGTCACGTCGCGATCCTGCGGCCGAACGGCACGGTGCTGCTCGCCGGCGGCGTGAGCTGGTACACGTTCATCATCAACCTGACGCGCGTCGAAGACAGCTGTGACCTGTTCGACCCGGGCGCCGGCACGATGGTCGCGGGCCCGACGATGGACGCGACGCGCTCGCTGCTCGAGCCCGTGCCGCTACCGAACGACAGGTATCTGTTCGCGGGTGGCATCGGCGCCCTGTCGCTGACCAACCTCGGAACTCCGACGGCGGCGTCGGGCATCTACGATGCCGTGGCCAACACCTGGACCGGGATCGCGCCGCTCAACGTCGCGCGCGGCTATCACCGCGGCTGGGTGCTCGACAACGGCGACCTGATGCTCGCCGGCGGCGCCGCGGGCAACATCCTCACGCCCGTGCCGCTCGACAGTGTCGAGATCTACTCGGTCGGCAGCGGCACGTTCGCGCTCGGTCCGCCCATGACGATTCCGCGGGCCGGCCCGGCCCGCTTCCGCACGCCGCAGGGTCAGGTGCAGCTGTTCGGCGGCGGCACGACCGGCAACGTGATCGTGAACTCGAGCGAGTTCTACTACCACTGACCGGAACCGGTGGCGCGCGAACATCCGCTGCTGAAACGGCTCGGTGACACCGTGCGCGCGTTGCGTGCCGGGCGGCAGTGGAGCCGTCGCGACCTCGCCGAACGCGCCGACATCAGCGAACGGTTCCTGGCCGATGTCGAGGGCGGCAGCGCGAATCCGTCGCTGCTGCGGCTCAGCAGCCTCGCCAAGGCACTCGGGGTCGAACTCGCGGCGCTGCTGACCGAGTTGTCCGGGACGCCGCGGCACGTCGCGCTGCTGGGGTTGCGGGGCGCGGGCAAGAGCACGGTCGGCGCGGCGCTCGCGCAGCGGCTCGGTCGGGCGTTCGTCGAACTCGACGATCGGGTCGAGAGCGCGACCGGCCTGCAACTCGGCGAGATCTTCCAGCTGCACGGCGAGGCCTACTATCGCGACGCCGAGCGCAGCGTGCTCTCCGACAACCTCGCGGGACCGCCGAGCGTGCTCGCGGTCGGTGGTGGCATCGTCACGGACAATGCGAGCTTCGCGTTGCTGCGGAGCGGCGCGCGCACGGTCTGGCTGCGGGCGCGTCCGGAGGATCATTGGGAGCGCGTCATCGCGCAGGGCGACACGCGGCCGATGGCCGACAACGAACGTGCGTTCGCCGACCTGCGCCGGATCCTCGCGGAGCGCGAACCGCTCTATCGGCAGGCCGACCTCGTCGTCGAGACGTCGGGTGCCACGGTCGACGACGTCGTCGCCGTGGTCGAACGCGAGCTCGTGCGGGCAGAATGAACGGGCGCCGGTGATCGAGTTCGAACGAGTCCACAAGACGTTCGTCGGCGCGCGCGGCGAGACCGTCACCGCAGTGGCCGACCTCGATCTCACGGTGACGAGCGGTGAGACGCACTGCCTGCTCGGCACGAGCGGCTGCGGCAAGACGACGACGTTGCGGCTCGTGAACCGGCTCGAGGAACCGACGGCGGGGCGGGTGCGGGTCGGCGGTGAGGACATCGCAGTCGCCGATGTGATCGCGCTGCGGCGCCGCATCGGCTACGTCGTGCAGAACGGGGGGCTGTTCCCGCACATGACCGTCGCGCGTAACGTCGCGCTGCTGCTCGAACTCGAAGGCCGTTCCGCGGCGGCGTGCCGCGCTCGCGTCGGTGAGCTGCTGGAGCTCGTGAACCTGCCGCCGGACGAGTTCGCGGAGCGGTATCCCGCGGAGTTGTCGGGCGGTCAGCGGCAGCGCGTCGGGGTGGCGCGGGCGCTCGCGCTCGATCCGGAGGTCGTGCTCATGGACGAGCCGTTCGGCGCGCTGGATCCGATCACGCGCGCGGGCATCCATGAGGAGTTCACGCGGCTGCTGGCCCGCGTCCACAAGACCGTGCTGCTCGTGACCCACGATCTCGCGGAGGCGTTTCGGCTCGGGGAACGCATCTCCGTCATGAACGCGGGTCGGCTGGTCCAGACCGGCACCCCGGAGGAGCTCGAGAACGCCCCGGCCGATCCGTTCGTCGCGGAGTTCCTCGCGAGTCAGTCCGGTGGGGGGGCGCGGTGAACGCGTTCGTTCGCGCCGCCTGGTGGGCCGCCGTCTTCGCGTTCGCGCCCGTCAGCGTGCCGCTCGCCGCGCAGAGTGACGCGGCCGGTGCGGCGCCCGCCCGGATCGTCATCGGCTCGAAGAGCTTCACGGAGTCGGTGATCCTCGGCGAGCTGATGGCGCAGATGCTCGAGGAACACACGGACCTCGCGGTCGAACGCCGCTTCGGGCTCACGGGCACGATGGTCTGTCAGGCCGCGGTCCGCGCCGGCGAGATCGATCTCTACGCCGAGTACACGGGCACGGGCTGGGCGACCGTGCTCCGGGAGGCCGGCAAGATCACGGATCCGTTGCGGGCGTTCCTGCGGGTCCAGCAGCGCTATCGCGACGAGTTCGACCTCGAGTGGTTGCAGCCGTTCGGGCTCGACAACACCTACGCGCTCGCCATGACCGAGGCCAGGGCCGCCGAGCTCGGCATCGTGCGGATCTCGGACCTGCTGGCGCACGATGACCGGCTTCGCGCCGGATTCGGTTTCGAATTCGGTAGTCGGCCGGACGGTCTGCGCGGTCTCGTCGCGACCTATGGCCTCGAGTTCGGCTCGGTTCGCACGGTCGAGCACAGCCTGGCCTACGAAGCGATCCAGTCCGGCGCGATCGATGTCATCGATGCCTACAGCACGGACGGCAAGCTCTTGCGCTACGGCTTGCGCGTGCTGGACGACGATCGGCAGTTCTTCCCGCCCTACCACGCCGCACCGGTGGTGCGCGGCGCGGTATTGCGCGACCATCCCGAGGTCGCGGTCGTGCTCCGGCGTCTCGCGTTCCGGATCGACGACGCGACCGCGCAGGCTCTCAACGTCGGGGTCGAGGTCGACGGTCGCGACGCGGCCGCGGTGGCGCGGGAGTTCCTGGTCGCCGAGGGCTTGCTCGAGGCCGCGGACGAGGTCGACGCGCGGCCCCGCCCGGGGTTCTTCGAGCTCGTGTTCTCCGTCGCCACGCTGTGGCTCGGGCTGCAGCACCTGGGACTCACGCTGATCGCGGTGTTGCTCGCGGCCGCGGTCGCGATCCCGACCGGCATCGCGATCGTCGGGCGGCGTCAGTTCGGGCGGTTCGCGCTCGGCTTCGCAGGCGTGATGCAGACGGTGCCGAGCCTCGCGTTGCTCGCCTTCATGATTCCCGTCTTCGGCCTGTCCGTCGAAGCCGCGGTGACTGCGCTGTTGCTCTACGCGCTGCTGCCGATCCTGCGGAACACCTACACCGGCATCGTCGAGGTCGATCCCGACCTGGTCGACGCGGCGCGCGGTATGGGACTCACGCCGCGGCAGATCCTCCTGCACGTGCAGCTGCCGCTGGCGGCGCGGACGATCATGGCCGGGATTCGCACGGCCACCGTCATCAGCATCGGCGTCGCGACGCTCGCGGCGTTCATCGGTGCTGGCGGACTCGGCGGACCGATCGTCGAGGGACTGTATCTCGATGATCACGCGCTGATCCTCAGCGGCGCCGTCCCGGCCGCGTTGCTCGCCGTCCTCGCTGACGCGGGGCTCGGCCTGGTCGAACGACGGCTGCAGGCTCGCACCGGGGGAACGGGCGAATGACGGCGTTCGATTCGGATGATGGCGTCGGGATCGGCCGGCCGGCGGGCATCCTGCGCCGCGTGCTGGCCTACTGGCTCGACTGCACGCTGCTCTACAGCGTGCTCATGGCGGCGCAGTTCTTCGCGTTCGCGCCGCTCGCATCCGAGCTCGACACGAGTTGGCGCGGGCAGGGTTGGGCGATCGAGCTCTACGTGCTCGTGACGATCTCGGCGCCCGCGATGCTCTACTTCGCGTGGTTCGACCGCGGGCCGGCGAGGGCGACGATCGGCAAGCGGGTGTGCGGGCTGCGGACCGTCACGACCGATGGCGCGGTGTTCGCGCTCGGCCGCGGCGTCTTGCGTTCGATCATCAAGCTGCTGCCGTGGGAGACGGCGCACCTCGCGCTCAATCTGCCGCACAACCCGTTCGTCGACCGCTCGACGGGAGAATTTCTGGGGTGGGAGACCGGCGAATGGCGCTGGACCTATATGGCGCCGTACGTGCTCCTCCTGATCTACGCGATCGCGCTGATTGCCGACTCCCGGCGGCGGACGGTGCACGACCGAGTCACTGCTACGATGGTCGTTCGCGCCTCGGGCGCGACCGAGAACGAGCTCTCGTGAAACCTGACTACTCTCGCCACCGCGCCCCGTCGATCATCGGTTTCGGGCTCCTCGTCGCGGCGCTGATTGCCTGTAGTGGGTGCGCGTCGTCGCCGGAACCCACGCCGGCGGTTCGCCCCAACATCATCGTCATCATGACCGATGACCAGGGCTACGGCGATCTCGGCTGCCACGGCAACGCCGTGCTCGACACGCCCAATCTCGACCGGCTCGCGGGCGAAAGTGCGCGCCTCGAGCACTTCTACGTGAGCCCCGTCTGCTCGCCGACGCGCGCGTCGCTGTTGACCGGGCGCTACGCCTACCGGACCCGCGTCATCGACACGTGGATCGGCCGCTCGATGATGGATCCGGGCGAGGCCACGATCGCGGAGATGCTCGGATCGGTCGGTTATCGCACCGGCATCTTCGGCAAGTGGCATCTCGGTGACTGCTACCCGATGCGCGCGTCCGATCAGGGTTTCGAGACGTCGCTCGTCCATCGCGGCGGCGGGCTCGCGCAGCCGTCGGAGCCGCGTGAGAACGCGCGCCGCTACACCGACCCGATCCTGTTCGAGAACGACCGCGCGGTGCGCACGAGCGGCTTCTGCACGGACGTCTACTTCGACGCGGCGATCGACTTCGTCGAGACCGCGAAGGACGACCCGTTCTTCGTCTACCTCGCGCCAAACGCGCCGCACACGCCGTTGCACGACGTGCCGGACGCTCTGCGCGAGAAGTACCTCGGGCGCGACCTGGCCGCCGTGCTGCCGGAGGGCTCCGACCAGCGCGAGCAGGTCGCGGCGGTGTATGCGATGGTCGAGAACATCGACCACAACGTCGGGCGGCTGCTCGCGGCGCTCGAGGCGAGCGGCCGCGCAGACGACACGATCGTCGTCTACCTGCACGACAACGGTCCGCAGCAGCCGCGCTTCAACGGCGGGTTGCGCGGCACGAAGGGCACCGTCTGGGAGGGCGGCATCCGGTCGCCGCTGTTCGTGCGCTGGCCCGGCCGGGTCGTTCCGGGCCCGCGCCGCGTCGGGTTCGGGGCCCACATCGACATCGTTCCGACCCTGCTGGAGTTCGCAGACGTCACGCCGCCGGCCGCGTTGAAGCTCGACGGCACGAGCCTCGCGCCGCTCCTGCGCGATGACGTCGAATCGGACGATTGGCCGGAACGGTCCCTCGTCCTGCAGGTGCACCGCGGTGACACCCCGCTGCATGGGCATCACGTCGCCGTGCGCGGCCCGCGGTTCAAGCTCGTGCGGCCGACGGGCTTCGGGCGGCGGGAACCGGAGAACGCCGATGCCCCGTGGCAGCTCTACGACCTCGCTGCGGACCCTGCCGAGACGTCGGACGTAGCGAGCGAGCATCCCGAAGTCGTGCGGTCGATGCTGTCGTTCTACGACGACTGGTTCGCCGATGTGTCGGCGACTCGGCCGAACAACTACGCGCCGCCGCGCATCGTCGTGGGCAGCGGGCTCGCGCCGGAGACCGTGTTGACCAAGCAGGATTGGCGACGGCTCGCGGGCAACGGCTGGGGCAGCGATGGCGAGTGGCTGTTGAGCTTCGCGGGCGATCACCGGCACGACATTCGAGTCATCGCGCGGCGACCGCTGCGCGACGTGCGCGCGGTCTTGCGGGTCGGGGACATCGAGCGCGAGATGCGCCTCGCCGGCCCGACGGACACGATCGTCTTCGAGGACGTCGAGGTGCCGGCCGGGAACGCGACGTTGCGCGTCCTGCTCATCGACGGGGATCGGCCGCCGGCCGACGACGGAGGGGCAGGCGCTGCCGCCGGGCGCCGCGTCGTGCCGTATCACGTCATCGTCTCGCGCCGCGGCGACTGACCCCGGCTGCGCCATCCGGCGACCCCGGCGGGCGGGCGGGCCGGAAGAACGTGGCGGGCGGGCGGGTTCGGAGAGCGGGGCGACCTACTCTTCGATCGGCGGCAGGGTCTTGGCCGGGCTGGGACTCTTCGAACCGGGGCGCTTCTTCTCCGGCTGGTCGCCGTTCGCCTCGAACTTGGCGAACTTGCGGAACAGCGCGAGCATCTGCTCGCTCCGCCACCGCATCGACTCCTCGATCTGACCGGCGACCTTCTGCTTGGTCGTCGCGCGCACCCGCGGCGCGAAGGTGCGCTCGAGCAGCTCGCGCAGGTCGTTCTCGTCCTGCACCGCCTGCTTCTTGCCGCTCTTGTCACCGAGCAGGGCCGCGACCGACCGGCCGAGGTCCGAGTGTCCGCGCAGCTCGGGGTGGAACACGCCGGTCTCGAACAGCTGCATCAGGTCGACGATCGGCCGGCCGAGAACGGTGCGGACACTCGGCTTGGCTGCCGGCGCGTCGTCCAGCAACGCGCGCATGCTCTCGATGTTGTCGGAGTTCCAGCACACGATCGTGCCGCCGGTCTCGACGTGGCGGCCGAGGCCCTTCATCACGGCTTCGCGCGGGTCGGTGCGGTCGGCGAGCGCGAACGACGCGTTCTCGATGCGGCCGTCCTCGTGCAGCGTGTGAGCGCTCCAGGCGTACGGCGTCTGGCGCCACGGCCGCTGGCCCGTGAAACGCGGCAGCGCGTCGGTGACGGTTGCCAGCGCGACGAAGTGCAGCGGGAACTCGCACTCGCGCAGCTCCTCCTGCACGAAGTCCTCGACGATGAGCTCGCCGGTCTTGACGGCTTCGACCGTGCGCTTCTGGGCGTAGGTCAGCCCCTTGCGGTCGGCGTCGAGCTCGCGAATGTCGGTCAGGCCGTCGGTCGCGAGCGCGCCTTCCTGCTGGCGCGTGATCTCCGGCAGTTCGTAGACCGGGTTCTTGGCCGCGCCCTTGGCGCAGACATCGAAGTGCGGGCACCGCGACGGCGCGATGCAGTAGGTGCCCATCGGGTGCGTGGGCGCCTCGGACTCGGCCACGAGCTTCTGGAACGCCGCGACGCGGGTCGCCACGTGCGGAACCTGCTTCTGCACCTTGGCCGTCACGTCCGAACTGCGCAGCAGCTGCATCGGCGGGAAGTCGGTGTCCTCGGTGTGGGAGTACTGCGCGTTCTGGTGCAGCAGGAACGTGGCGCGGAGCTTGGCGCCCGTCGCCTGCAGCACGTGAACCTGCAGCGCGAGGTCGTTGAGGTAGCGCTGCGTGATCTTGGTTCCGGACTTGATCTCGTAGAGATCGAAGAAGCCGTCCTTGTGTCGCACCAGGATGTCGCACTCGACCTCGACGCCGTCCTTCTGGAACGTCGCGCCGAACAGCACGGGGGCGTCGCCGGCCAGCAGTTCCTGCGTCTTCTCGGCCGCAGCCGTCGTCGAGTCCTCCTCGATGAGCACGCCCATCGGGAACGCGCTGCGCGCGAGCTCGAGCAGTCGCTGACCGACCGCGGACAGCGTCTGGCGGGTGGCGTTGAGTTCGGTCTCGACGGGCTGGTGATAGTCGAGCCAGAGCCGCTTGCGGCACTGGGTGCCGGCTTCGACGAGCGGCTTGTCGAGGTTACGTTCGCTCTCGCGCGATGGGGTCTTGTTCAAGGCAACGGGTCGGGGGTCGTTCGCGAGCCGGACCATGCGGTCGGCTCGCGGGGCGATGCCGGGGCGTGAGGCCTCGGCCTGGGGTGAGCCCGCCCGTCGCGCAGCGCGCCACGGGATGCGAGACTCGGTGTATCGGGGGCAATCGTAACTGGTCCGGCACGGGACTCAACTCGGGGGGGCGATCCGGGGTGACGGTCCGCGGCAACCGACCCGGGGTGGGGGGCCGGGTGCGGGGCTGGTTGCCGCTCCGAGGGGGCTCTACGGACCATCGTGTGGGCCATCTCGTGGGCGATCCGGCGCGCTGCCCGGTTCGCCGGTTTGCCGGGTGCGGTTGCGGGTGTGTTTGTAGAGCACGAGCAGGATGAGCCCGACCAGGGCACCCGTGATGATCGGCGTCCACATCCGATCCGACATGCTGACCTCCCCCCGGGGTGGGCGGGAGAACGTCAGGGTCGCGAGTGCGCGCTCGAACGTCGCCTGCCAGATCGCGAAGTCCGGCTCGAACGCGCAGAACGACAGGGTGACCTGGCGCCCGCCCGTCGGCGCGTAGACGTCGAGGCTGCGCACCGCCGGTCCGGACGTCGGCCGGCTGGTCCGCAGCGCCAGCCACACCGAGTGCGCGCCCGGTCCGATCTCGGCCTCGCGCACGTCGCTGATCTCGTACTGCGTGCCGGTTTCCTTGCCGTTGCTCGTCCAGCGGTCGCGCAGCAGCGTCGGGAAGTCGCCGTCGATGTGCCACTCGTGCTCCTGCTCCATCACGTAGAGCCACGGGCTCGCGATGGCCTCCTGCAGCCAGCTGTCGACGTCGCCGACCGCGTAGAACGCGCGCGGCGAGGTCGTCCGGAGATCGCGCGGAGTGTCGCTCCGTTCGGCGAGCGTCCGGGCCTCGTTCGGCGCGAGTTGGCGAAAGCCGCGCGGCAGGTCGAGCGCGAACGTGCCGCCGATGTTGGTGAAGCGCGTCGGCAACTCGACGGCCGGCGCCTGGGCCGTTGCCGTGGGCCCGAACGAGAGCACCGCCGACGTGACGCTCGCGAGCGCGAGACCGGCTGCGAGGGAGTTGCTGCCTGGTCCGGGTCCGCGTCGCATCACCCCATGATTAGGTCGCGCCGGGCATCGGCGCAACGGCGCGCGGGACTTCGAACCAAAAGCAGGAGCCGTGCGGCCGCACCGGCTCGAACCCGATCTGGCCGCCGAGCAGCTGGGTGAGCTGCTTCGTCAGCGCCAGCCCGAGCCCCGTGCCGCGAACCGGCGCGTGCGGCGCGATCGGCGCGAACGGAACGAACAGCTGGTCGCGCGTCGCTGGCGGCACGCCGGGACCGTTGTCCATCACTTCGAAGCGCACGGCGCTCTTCGACGGCAGGACCCGTACTTCGATGCGGCCGCCGCGCGGCGCGAACTTCAGCGCGTTGCCGATGAGGTTGAGCGCGACCTGCACGAAACGGCGTTCATCCGTCAGGACGCGCAGTCGCAGGTCCGGCTCGTCCAGAATCAGGTGGATGCCGCGATCGATCGCCTGCAGGCCGATGATCCGCGCGACTTCGTCGAGCAGATCCCGAACCCGGTGGCGGCCCTGCACGAGGCGCAGACGGCCCGACGCGATCGCCTCCTCGTCGAGGATGTCGCCGATCAGATGATCGAGATGCAGGGCGGCAGCGGTGGCGCCCTCGAGCAGGTCCTCGGCCTCGTCACGAGTCACGCTCTCGAGCTTGAGCAGCTCCAGCGTCGCGATCACGGATGTGAGTGGGGTGCGCAGTTCGTGCACCGTGCGCGCGAGTCGGTTGATCGAACGCGGTTCGGTGGCGGCGGTCTGGGTGGTCATGGTCGATCCTCTGCGTGTGGCGCATCCGAAGCGCGCCGACCGCGGCGGATGCCACGGCATGGCGGGCATCGTCTGCGGCGCAGCCGCCGGTGTTGGGGTCATCCCCTATCGTCTCGAAGCGGGACCGCCCCGCTCGATCGGGGCGTCGACGATGCGGCGAACGTCCGGCAGCAGCGTCCGATCGCCTCGCGTCAAGCGTTCGCGGCGGCGTGACTGACGACGAGCGGGATCGGGCAGTCCCACAGCTCCGCGATCGCGCGCAGGAGATCGGCCTCGCTCGGCAGGATCGTGCCGTCGGCGCCGGCTGCCGCGACGCATGCTGCGAGCAGGTTGCGTTTGCCGTGGGGCGACACCGGCTCGAGCTCGTCGAGGCTGCGCTCCAGCGCGATGACCGTCGACTGCGCCGGCGGCAGCAGGTTGAGGTTGCTCGGGATCGCGAGATGACGTGCCGCGGTCGTGAACGCGCGTTCGATCTCGGCCTCGTCCTCGGTGCCGGCGCGGGCGAGCGTCGACAGCACGACCGCGATCGCGTCGCCGTGCTGCGCGAGCGCGGTCGGGCGCCGCCGGTTCTGCGTCGGTCGGGCGCCGTCACCGCTCGCGGGCACGAACTTCTCGATCGTCTTGAGCAACGCGAACTCGAACGGGGTGATCTCTTCGTCGGCCTCTGCGAGGTGGCGCGCCGTGCGCCGCAGCTGTTCGCGTTCTGCCGCCGGCAGCCGACGGAGCGCGGGGATCGCCATCTCGAGCAGCGGCAGGAGCGCGCGCTCGCCGGCCTGCCCGAGGGTGGGCACGAACATCCGGGCGCGTTGAATCGCGGGCGTGTCGCGTTCGGCGAGCTGCTCGAGCTGCGCGTCGCGGGCCCTGGAGTCGCGGTCGAACAGCATCGCGAGCACGAGCGCGGGCGCCTCGTTGGGGTCGTGCGCGGCGGCGACGAGGTCGAGCGGCAGCTGCTCGATGAGTTCGCGTGCGGCTGCGACGTGCTCGGGCTGCGGGTCGCCGACGTGCTCGAGCAACGCGCTCGAGCGGACGCCGCCGGCTGCGGCGCCGGGAGCGCGAGCGGCACCGCCTGCGAACCCTGCCGCGCCGGCGGGTGGCGCGACGGAATCGACCGCGGCAGCCATGGATTCCGACTGCTGCAGCACCGATTTGACCGCCGGCAGCACGCGCGTGACGCGATCCACGATCGGCGGGTGGGTCGCGAACGCGCCGCCGATGAGGCTCTTCACGCCGGTCGCGAACATCATGTGGCTCGTCTCGTCGGCATGGGCGTTCTCGACGACGGAGCCGATGCCGCCGATCTTGGCGAGCGCCATGCCGATGCCGCGCGGGTTGCGCGTGTAGGCGACCGCGCTGGCGTCGGCGAGGTACTCGCGCTGCCGCGAGACCGCGGCCTGGATCAACCGCGCGAACAGCACGCCGAGGAAACCGATGAGGACCAGCGCGAGGCCGAAGACGACCACCCCGCCGCCGTTCTTGCGGTCGCGGCCGCCGCCGGAATAGAGCAGGATCCGGCCGATCGTCGTGAGGCACATGATGCCGAACAGCACGCCCATGAGGCGGATGTTGAGCCGCATGT
The DNA here is from genome assembly GCA_965228735.1 of Planctomycetota bacterium. Lineage (GTDB taxonomy): Bacteria > Planctomycetota > UBA1135 > UBA1135 > UBA2386 > JAGQRA01. Next base: position 3,602,740 of record OZ245838.1, on the reverse strand, counting down.
CGCCGTGGAAGACGTGGCTGAACTCGTGCGCGATCACGCCCTGCAGCTCGTCGCGGTCGAGGTTCTCGAGCAGGCCACGCGTGACGGCGACCGCGGCGTCCTCGGTGCCCCAGCCCGCGGCGAACGCGTTCATGCCCGGTTCGCCGTCGAGCACGTAGACCTCGGGCACCGGGATGCCGGACGCGATCGCCATCTCCTCGACGACGTTGTGCAGCACCTTGTCCAGATGGTCCGTGGTCGCGGGGTCGACGCGGCGGCCGCCCATCATCTGGGCCACCGTGCCGCCGCCCGCGCTCAGCTGCGTCGTCTTGAACAGCATCGCGATCACGACGGTCGCGACGACCCCGCCGGCGACGGCGAAGAACACCGCGGGCTGCCACACGCCGCCGCGCACGTCGCTGACGTTGAGCGTGACGATCGCGACGAGGTATACCAGGACGATGATCGAGACGACCGCGAGCACGAACAGCACGACGAGCCACTTCGAGGCCGAGCGTGCGCGTTGCTGGTGGCCGAAGAAGTCCATCGTCGTCATTCCTGTCCCTCCAGTTCGAACAACGTGACGCCCGCCTCGCGGCTCACGAACACGCCACCGCCGCACGCGTCGAAGCGCCGGGCGAGGCGTTTGCGATACCACGCGCCGGCCCGCAGGTGCACGTCACCGTCCGTGCGATTCCGGTCGCAGTTCTCGCGCCAGTCCCGTTCCGTCAGCGCCTCGAGGTAGAGCGCGCCGCCGCACCAGTCGCCGAGGTTCTGGATGGCGCGCGCGGCCTGGCGGTCCGGCAGGTATTGCAGCACGCCCTGGCAGATCACGAGGTCGAACGAGCCGTCCTTCCGCAAGCGCGTGGGGTCGAGATCGACGATCGACGCGTGCGTCCACCCGAACTTGTCACAGAGATACTCGCTGACCTCGACGCCGTGATACTTCGCCCGGGGCCACAGCTCGGCGGCGACGGTGCGCCAGTGGCCCACGCCGCAACCGACGTCGAGGATCGAGCGCACTGGAACGTCGAGGTGGGCCACGTAGCCCGCCACGAAGCGCGCGAGGCGCCGGACCGCCGCGAGGTCGCTGACGCACGTCTTGCGGTCCTCGTAGAACTTCTCGTAGTAGGCGGCGTCGAAGCGTCCCATGCGCGGATGAACTCTGGCGGGCCGGGGCCGCGACCGCAAGGGCGAGCCCGTCGGTTGCTCACTGCATCAGCGGGGCGGTACAATCCCCGGCCCGTGACGAACGACGAACGCCTGGCCCTGCCCGGCACGGTCCTGGCAGCCGTTGCCGATGCGAAGTTCCGCGTCAGGATCGACGGCGGGCAGGTCCTGCTGGTCGAGCTCGCCGCAGCGCTCCGCGACGAAGGCCGTCGCATCCTCGCCGGTGACCGCGTGACCGTCGAGTTGACGCCGATCGACGGTCGGTCGGTTGCCGGCCCGGACGGCCACATCATCTACCGCCCATGACCCCGACGATCCGATCCGCCGGCCCTGACGACGCCGGTCACATCGCGCACTTCATTCGCGAACTCGCCCGCTTCGAGAAGCTCGAGCACCAGCTCGATGTCGACGAGCAGCGTCTGCGCGATCAGCTCAGCGCCGACCACCCGGTGTTCGGTTCGTTGATCGCGGAGGTCGAGGGTCAGCCCGTCGGGTTCGCGCTGTACTTCACGAACTACTCCACGTTCCTCACCCGGCCGTGTCTCTACCTCGAGGACCTGTTCGTCCTGCCCGAGCATCGCAGCGGCGGCGTCGGCCTCACGTTGTTGCGCTCGCTCGCGGCGCTCGCGATCGAACGCGGCTGCAGTCGACTCGATTGGTGCGTGCTCGACTGGAACGTGAAGGCGATCCAGTTCTACGAACGCCACGGCGCCCGCCTCATGACGGACTGGCGGGTCTGCCGGCTCGAGGGGGACGCCCTCGAACGGCTCGCGCGGTCGTGACCCGGTTCTGATCAGCCGACGGCGCTGGCCCCGCTGGACGGTGGGTTACTGGACGGGGGCCGGCCCGCGCGGTACTCCGGGATCATGGTGATCCTCGCCGGCGCGTTGCTCTCCGGTCTGTTGTCGGCCTCCGGGCTCATGGCGCAGGAACCGCAGCCCGCTGCCGCCCGCCCCGAGCCGGCCCATCGAGAACCGGCTCGTCGGGAACTGGCCCACCAAGAACCGGCCCATCAAGGACCGGGGCGGATCGTCCTGGTCCGTCGGACCGAGGACACGCTCGCCGATCAACGGCGCTTCGCGCAGGGGCTGAGTGCGAGCGCACTCGTCGGGACGCCGGTGTGCATGCTCACGGACGCGGAACTCACCGCGATCCAGATCGACCTGCTCGCGCGCCTGCCCGCCGCCGCGGTCGTGTGCGTCGGGGCGCCGCCGCAGGGCCTCGGCGAACGCGCCGTGCACCACGTCGCGGAGCCGCGCGAGCTCTACGGTGACTGTGCCGAGGTCGTGCTCGTGTCCGTGCACGCGCACGACCAGCTCGAGGCGGCGGTCGAGGCCGCGCGGCTGCGGCTGCCGCTGCTCGTCGCGGATACCGCGATCACCCAGCGGGTCGAACGGCTCGGGGTCGAACGGGTGCATGCGTTCCACAACCGGGCGCGCGCGTTCGTGCCGAACGGGATCACGGTGAAGCGCGAGTTCGGTCCGATCGCCGCGCGACTTGCCGCACTGCGCGACGACGAGGCGCCGTATCTCGCGATCGCCAACGTCGGTGCGGCGCGCTCGTACGGCACCGGTACGCCCCTCGGCGCGGCGGCGCTCGCGGCGGCACACCGCGGCGTGCTGCATCTGATCCACGAGAAGGTCGTGTTCGACCACGCGCGTTTGCGGCAACGCACGCCGCCCGACGAACTCGCCGATCATCCGGCCGAAACCTGGCTGCTCGGCGGTTTCGACCTCGGTGCGAGCGAGATCCTCGTCGCCGTGCCGCAGGTCGGCTCGGGCGCGGGAGTGCGCGGTGAGACGCCGCGGTGGGGTGACCCGATCATCGATCTCGATGGCGATGGGGTTCTCGAGCCGGACTCGGAGCAGGTCGAGGTCGGCACCGTGCACGAAATCGAGGGGCGTGACTGGTCGATCTCGCTGCGGCTCATCGGTGCGGTCGGCACGACGAAGTTCCACGACGCGATGCGGGAAGAACGCGCGATCCGCGTCGCGCCGGCCGCCGAGACGATCGCGGACCAGCTGACGCGGCTCTACGCCGAGGCGGGGGTGATCCCGCGGGCTCTCCTGGTCGCCGGCGACCACCGTGAGGTGCCGTTCGACTACGTGAAGGACCCGGTCTACGCGGACTCGATGATGCACGAGCAAGAGCTCGCGTCGGACAATCTCTACGCCGACCCCGACCGCGACGGCTATCTCGACATCGCGGTCGGGCGGTTCGTCGCGTCGAGCCACGTGCAGTCGACCGCGCTCGCCGCGCGCCTCGCGACGCAACCGCACTGGGTCTCGGGCCCGGCCAAGAACCCGGCCTTGGTCTATCCGGCCTGGCAGGAGGACGAGATCGAACTCGGACTGCCGATGATCTTCCCGTCGTTCGAGGCCTTGCTGCGCGGTGTCGCGGCCGACCTCGACCATGTCGACTGCGAGTGCGAGTTGCTGCTGCGCGAGGCCGGCGGTCTCGAGCGCGCAGTAGCAGCCATGGCGACCGCGCCGCTCGTCGTGTTCGCGCACCACTCGGGACCCGACGGGTGGCAGTTTCGCCTGACTCGCGAGGACGGCGCGTGGCAGAGCGAGCAGCTCGTGCCGCCGCGCCATGCCGGACGCGCGCCCGGCAGTCACGGGGTCCCGGTCCTGGCTGGCGCCCCGCTCATCGTCGGTGCCGGTTGCGATTCGGCCGGGCTCGATTACGAGGTCACGTTCGGGCGTTCGATCGTCCACTCCTTCTTCGAGCAGGGCGCGCTCGGCTACGTCGGCAACACGCGCGCGGGGTTCCCCGACACCGAGGAGTTCCTCCTGCGCCAGCTGCTGCAGGGCATGCTCGGACTCGCCCCCGGAACGGCGGGGCCGATGACGGTCGGCGCGGCGTTCCGGCACGCCAAGAACTACCTCGACCTGCTGATCCGCGAACGCGGCCCGTTCCGCTGCGTCGAGCCGTTCGAGAACTACGCGCTCGCCATGCGGCGCGAATGGACGTCGCTCGTCTACTACGGGGACCCGATGCTCACGTTGCGGTTGCCGGGCGAACGAGCGCAGGGCCCGACCGTCGCGGTCGATATCGACACCGACGGGGGGACGATCGCGCTCGCGAGCGAGGCCGTGTTGCGCCCGGCGCCGATGTGGTTCATGGAGGAGGTCGGCAAGGGACCGCTGCACGAGGTCGACGCGCTCGTGGCGCCGGGGCTCACGTACTCGAGCGTGCCGTGGGCGCTGTTCGGCGATACCCGAGTGCCGGCGATCGTCGGCCCGGGTGCGTATCTCGATCTGCCGCTTGCCGGGGCGACGGTGACCGTGGCGGATGGTCCGGAGTGGGCGCTCGGCGGCTGTCGCTTCGTGACCGATGCCCGCGGCGAATCGCGGCTGCTGTTGTCGGTGGATCTCGCGCGCTACGCCATCGCTGCGCCCGACGACGTCGAGGTCGCGCGCCGGATCGTGCTCCGGCTCACCAGATAGCCCCCGACGAGTCGGCTACGGCTGCTGTGCGTTGGGGTCCTGGAACGGCACGATCGCGATCGCGAACGCGAGCAGCACGAGCGCGACCGCGAGCGCCGGCACCGCGTTGCCGTTGATCAGCCAGGCCGTGATGCCCGTGAGACAGCCGCCTTCGAGCAGGATGAGCGGCACCAGCGTGCGGTGAAACAGCAGCCCTGCGCGGCGCGCGCCGGTCCGACGGTTGGCGAGGAAGCCGAGCCCGACGCGCAGGAGCAGGGCGAGCACCGCGCTCACGATGCCCACCTGGAGTGCCGCGTCGTCGAGCCACGGCACGGGCGCCGTGCCGAGGCCGTGGCCACCGTTCTGCTGCAGCATGATCGCGGCCGCGATCGCGTAGGCGGTCATGCCGAACAACAGCCCGAAGAACACGATGCGCTGCATCGCGAACGGCAGTGGGGTCGCGCTCATGATTCGTCGTTCTGGTCGGGCCCGCGTTCGAACGTGCCGAGCACGTGACCCGAGCCGATGCGGAACAGCGGCGCGAGCTCGACGGTCTGCCACCCCGCGGCGGCCGCGATCTCGACGACCCGATCGTTGTGCAACGTGTGCTTCGGGGACTTGCGGCCGAGCCGGACGCGCAGCTGTCGCAATCGGTTCTTCAGCGAGGTCGCCGAGAACCAGGTCACGATCACGGCGCGGCGGGCGACGCGGAAGAGTTCCCGCAGATGCCGTTCACGCAGCTCTGCACTCTCGAGGTGATGCGAGAGTCGGATGCTCACGACGACGTCGAGCGCGCGGTCGTGGAACGGCAACGCGAGCGCCGAGGCCCGGCAGAGTTGCGCGCCTTTCTGGTGGTGGGTCACGGTCTCGCGGCTCAGGTCGAGCATCGACGGCGACCAGTCCGCCGCGACGAGCCGGCGACAATGATCCGCGAACAGGTCCTGCAGACGCCCGTGGCCGCATGGCACGTCGAGGATGGTGTCGACCGTCCCGAGCCCGCGGAGCCGCCGTCGCAGCAGCGTACGTTCTCGCCGATCGGACCACCGGCGGTGCAGCTTCGTGCGGTGGTCGTTGCGGTACGCCGTGGCGCCGCGGGTGCTCGCGTAGTTCGCGAGCTTTCTCGCCGCCATCGGCTGCGTGATATCGGGCTCGCCAGCGGGTTCGGGGTTCATCCGACTCCGTGCGGCGATCGTTGACCGCGCCGCGTCGAACGCCGTGGCCAGGCCGATCGTATGGGTCGCAGCAGGTAGTTGTGCCACAGCATCGCGAGCGAGCGCGTGAGCTCGTGCTGCCAGACGGGTCTCGCCGTCAGCGCTCGCCACAGTCGTTGCGCCTCCTGCCGATCACCGCTGCAGTACCCGAGGAGGAAGCGGTAGCGCTCCGCGCGGGACCAGTCGCGTCGCCGCGACGGCGAGAACGCGGCGTCGAAGAGATCGATGAGCGCGATGCGCCCGCCGGCCTGGGGTCGCCGCACCGTGAAGCCGCGGGGGGCGTCGCAGACCGCGAGGAGCGCGTGAGGGGGGGCGTTGCGCAGCAGATCGACGACGACCAGCACGTTGCGCGGCATCGGTGAGCACCAGATGAAGCCGCGCGCATGGAGCGTGCGCAGCTGCGCGCCGGCCGCGGTGGCGAGCCGTTGCCGTTCGCGCAGCGAGCGCCAGGACAGCAGACCGCCGAGCACACCCTTGAGCGTGTCGCAGCCCGGGATGAAGCGCGTGACGATGACCGAGCTCTCGACGCAACCGAAGCGCTGACGCGCGCTCCACTCCACGGGTTTCGGGCACCGGATTCCCCGCGCCTCGAGCTCCCGCAGGTTCTCGAACTCACGCTGCGCGCGACTGCGGCGCCCGAACGACTGCAGCCGGCGAACACCACGGTTGGTGTAGGTCTTGCGCACGACGGTCGCCGGCCCGGTGCCGAGCAGTTCGACGACCGAGCTCGGCTCCTGCTTGAGCACGATGCGGCGTTCGGCGGCCAGCTGCTGGACGTTGTTGCGCATGCGGCGTTTCGCGGTGAACTCCGGACCCCGATTGTCCCAGGCCGGGTGTCGTACGCGAGCGGATTTCGTTCACCGCTGCCGGGTGCGGCGTTCGAGTTGCCGCACGAGCGGGTCCTGCGGCCATTCTTCCTTGGGGCGCATCGTCGCGAGATTGGTGAACATCAACGCGTGGTCGATCTTCGGCGTCTTCAGCTCGAGCCAGCGGCGCACGTTTCGGACGGCGAGCGCCTCGACGGGGTAGAGCCGGCTCGAAGGGTCTTCGAACAGCGACCCCGAGCGCTCCACGCCGCGCAGGTGACGGTCGAGCATCGCCGCGAGGCGCAGGGCGAGCACGTGGTCGTCGCCTTGCCAGTGCAGCAGCACCTCGCGATACTCGCCGAGCTGCGGCGGGATCGTGCCACGTTGACCGTTGCGCAGCCGGACGAGTTCGCGCGCGAAGAGCGCGAGTTCGTCCTGACCCTGGAACGCGCGATCGGGGAGCGCGGTGAGGGCGTCGTACACCGGTTCGCCTCCGGGGTCGTCGAGCGCGAGCCCGAGCAGCGCCGTCATCGCGAGCTGCGGCACGGAGAACGGCAGGTCCGCCGCCTGGCGCCGATCGCGCTGGCGGCTGCGATCGCGCAGCAGCAGCGAGCACCGCCGCAGCGCCTGCCCGGTGCGGGCTTCGTCGAAGCCCCGAACCTCGCCGCGGAGCACGCGCGCGAAGCCGTGACCGAGCCGCCACGTGCCGAGCATCCATGCCGCCACCGGCGCCTGTGGACCGTCGCCGTGCTCCTCGAGTACGCGCTGCTGCTCGGTGCCGAGGAAGCGCGCGTTCGCCGGGCGGTCGGCCCATTCCGTGAGGCCGCGCGCGATGCTCGTGATCTTCGACTGGTCCCGCATTTGCAGGCTCCTAGCCTGGCCTAGGCCCCCGAAGAGCGTTCGAGCGCGCGCAGTTCGGCGAGCAGCACGGCGTGCAGTTCGGTGCGGCGGGCGCGGTTGCCGAACGCCTCGACCTCGAGCCGGCCAGCGAGCTCGATCGCGGCGGCGCCGACGGCGGTGAGGTCGGCGTCGCCGCCCGGAGCGAGCAGGCGCAGGACGAGGCGGAGCGCATCGCGCCAGAGCACGGGCGGGATCGGGGCGGCACCAGCCGCGTCGCGGTGTTCGCGTTCGTGCAGCACGGCGGCGCTGCCGCACTCCGCGCGGTCGCGCAGGATCGCGTCGAGCACGTCGTCGGGCGAGTCCGCCGGGGTCGCGGCGATCGCGCTCGTCAGCGTCGCCACCGCTGCGCTGTCGCACGTGTCGTTCTGCCAGAGCAGGCGAGCGAGAACGAGCCCGAGGTCGCCCGCGCTCGAATCCGCGGGGGCGGGCAGCAAGCGCACGTCCGCGGTCCAGCGAGCCGGGACCAGGCCGGTGCCGCCAGGGGAGAAGCGCGCGCGGACCCGCTCCGGCAAGAGGCCGACATCGCTGCGGTCGAGTCGCTGTCGCTCGGCCGCGAGGGTCTCGCAGAGCTGCGCGAACTGCCGAAGCTTGACGCTCGCGACCTCGTTGGCGAACTGCGCCGCGATCGGAGCAGTCATCGCTGCGCCGCCGGCGCCCGGAGTCAGCCACTGGCGGTCGGCGTCGAGTGCGCGCAGCGTGGCGCCGCGGTGCTCGTCCAGGGCCGGCCACGGCAGCACGCGGTCGGCGACGTTTGATGCCCGCGTGCCGCCGAGCAGCGCCGTGAGCGCGTCGAACGACAGCTCGAAGCCCACGAACACGCGGACCTCGGCATCGTGGTAGTTGACCGTGACGAGGTGATTCTCCGCTTCGATGCGACCGTCCTCGGCCGGTGGGCCGTAGCACTCGGTCCGGTGTTCGCACTGCCAGCACGGAAACTCGCGCGCGAGGAACTCGGCCTGGTCACCGGCAATCCCGCGCTGCCACAGGCCGGCGTAGTCGCGGTAGAGCTCGTTGCGGCGACGTACGGCCAGGCCCTCGACGGCGCCGTCGCCGCCGGACTCGGACGAGGTGTAGACGGAGCGCGGTTGGCCAGCGATCGCGCCGATCCCGACCGAGTATCGAACCGTGCTGGTCGAGAACGGCTCGAGTCCCCAGCCGCCGAGCAGTTCGTCGTTGCGGCACGTGCGCAGCGCGGAGATCGATTCCGGGCAGAACGGGTGGAAGAAGCGGCCGGTCCGCGCGCAGTAGGTCGTCGCGACCATCTCCTGGCCGGCTGCAGTCGCCGCGATCGGCGTGAGCACGCCGCGGTCCTTCGCATCTGGCCAGCGTGTCGGCTCGGGCGGCGACTCCGACGGCGACTCCGGTATCGCCGGCGCGTCGTCGCGGGCGACCGCGACCGCGAGGAGTGCGCCGGGATCATCCGTCCGGCGGGCCAGCAGCGGGCGACGCTGTGCGTCGGCCGGCCAGAACTCGAGCCACCGCGCGTTCGGATCGGGGTCGACGCTCTGGGCGATCTCGTCGTCCGCCGGACTCCTGCGATCGACCGCGAGCTGCACCTCGGGGCAGCCGTCGAACAGGCGCACGCCGGTGCTCCAGAGTCCGGTTGTGTCGTCGCTACTGCCCATCGCGCGGCAGTGAGGAAAACAGAACGCCGGCTTGCCGGGGAGGCAATTCTCGCAATTCAGCCGTCACTCGCCGAGCCGGCGGCGCAGCCAGGTCCGCGCGCGCTGCCAGCCGCGCTCGATCGTGCGCTCGCAGACCTGCAGCAGTCCGGCGATCTCCGCGTGCGACAGATGCGCGAAGAAGCGCAGCATCACGATCTCGTGCAGGCGCTCGTCGGCTGCTCGGAGCTCGTGCATCACCTCGTCGAGGGCGAGCAGGTCGAGCACGCCGACCTCGGTCGCGAGCAGCCGCGGGTCGGACTCGGCGACCGCGGCTGGCAGGCCGGTGCGATAGCCTCGGTTCGAGCCGCGGCCAGGACCGCCACGCTTCAGTGCCGCGTGGTAGCGCGCGTTCTCGACGAGCAGATCGCGGATGACGCGAGCGACGGCCGAGAAGAAGCCGGCGCGGGCCGCGACCTGCTCCGCGGCGACCGCGAGTCTGCGGCCGCGAACGCGCAGGAACGCGTCGTGCACGAGGTCGTCCGGCTGCAGCTCGTGGGTCGCCGGTCGCCGCCGCAGCTCGGCCGCCGCGTAGCGCTGGAGGTCGTCGTAGACGACGGTGAACAGCTCGGCGCAGGCCGTCGGGTTCAGCGGGTGCGGGATGGCGGACACAGGAGCTTCGGCGCCGGGCCACCGTGGCGGACCGAGCGCGGACGTCGAGGCATGAGAGAGGCCGGACGGGTGGCGCGTCCGGGGGGACCGCCGATCAGACCGATGCCGGGTGAGTGTCGCAAGCTTGCGGGCAGAAAGGCCGGTTGCCGCAGCCTTCGCTCGCTAGCTCAGGCGCAGCAACTCGCCGTCGATCTTCACCCGATGCCGTGCCACCGTGCTGTGGCGGGCGGCAAGCTGGTCGTCGTCGCCGTCGATCGTGCGCTCGCACTCCCCGGCGCGTTCGTCGAGCGCGAGCGTAGCCGTGGTGTCCAGATCACCGATCCGTTGAACGGTTTCTTCGGATTCGCATTCCTGGAGCGGTGCGTGGATCGCGACCTCGGGAGCGGCGATGCGGACGCCACCGGCGCCGCCGACCGCGAGTTCGCCCGTGGCCGCGAGTTCGACATCGCCCGCGAACGCGAGGCGGCTGTGGCCCCGACCCGTGACGACGCCCGTGACCCACGCCCGATCACCCCGGTGGATCGTCAGCAGGAGATCGGCGGTGGCTGGCTCGTAGCGGAACGGCAGCGCCCAGTCCGCGACGAGCCGCCGGCAGTCGCCGGTCAGCAGCTGCACGCGCGGGCGCCCGTCGGGAAGGATCTCGAGCACGCGCGCGGGTCCGACGCGGATCGTGCTCACGAGTCGCCTCCGGTCGAGTCTGCGTTCGGCGTGTTCGCCGACTCGGTGGACGCCGTGACTCGCGCCCGCTGCGTCTTCGCATCGTCGCCGCGAATCAACTCGAGCGCGGCGTCGACGCAGATCGAACGGCTGAGTCGGACGGGCAGCGTGCGCGGGTCCGCCTCGTGGACGATCGAGTTGTCGAGCAACACGCCCGCGAGCGTCACGTCGCCGCCGTAGGGCGAGGCCAGCAGCAACGGCGCGCCGGCGTTGCGCGGCAGCAGCGGCGCCGTCGCGAGGACCGCGCCGCTGCGTTCATCGACCGCCGAGACGATGCCGTCGAGCACCGCCGGGGAGCGGGCGGGAGACGGGTCGAAGTCGGCACCATAGAGCTGCCCGATCGCGGCTGCGGGTTGCAGCGGTCGCAGGTTGCGCACGCGGGTGCACTGCGTTTCGGTGAATGCCTTGAGCTTGAACTTGGGGTCGGCGGGGAACAGCGACGCGCTGAGGCCCGCGGGGTGGTGGATCCAGTCGAGCCCCGAACGCCGCTGACTGTCCGTGACGTCGAGCAACACGACGCCGTCCGCGGTCCGCACCCAGGTGGACACCGGTGCGCCGCCTGCCGCCGTGATCGCCGAGGTCGCGGTCACGAGCCAGAGCATCGGCTGATCGAGCAGCAGGAACGCGCCGCCGACGGGCGTCCAGTTGTCGCCGTTCTTGCAGCCGAGCGGCAGGTAGACGTGCAGCCAGTCGGTGGCGCCGGGTTTCTGCGGCACACTCATCGCGCCGTTCCTCGCAGCCAGCGGATCGCTTCGTCGACAGCCTCGTCGGCCGGGCACACGCGGTCCGGTGCGATGCCGCGTAGGTGGAACGCCGCGGGCTCGCCGATGGGCATCGCCACGAACGGGCCGGTCGGTCGTACGCCGGCGGCAGTCACCAGATGCAGGCGGGCGACGCCCTTGCCGACGGTCGTCTCGCCGAACACGCGGGCGCCCGCGCGCTCGCGCAGCGTCGCCGCGAGCAGCTCGGCGGCCGACGCCGTTCGAAGATCGATCGCGATGGCGAGCGGCTGACCGATCGCGGTGAGGATCGCCGCGAGCCGCTGCGCCGTCGCGACCGCGCCGCCCGGGTTGCCGCGCAGGTCGACGACGATGCCGCGCGCGGAGCTCACGGCGAGCCCTTGAAGTCGTTCGGCGAGCCACCGATCGCCCGTCAACGTGATGCAGTCGAGCCGCAGAACGGCAACGTCACCCGCGCCGATCGTGATCGTGCCGGGTCGCCCGTGCAGGCGGGCGGCCGCGTCGGGGTCGGCGCTGACGGCCGGGAGCGCGCCGAGCAGGACGTTCGTCACGCTCGGCACGGTCTTCGCGCCGAGCGCGTCGTTCATGTTGTTCCCGTAGGTCGGGTTGAGCAGATGGCCCGCGGGCATGCCGCCCATGAGGATCTTCGGATTCCCCATCATCGTGCCGCCCGGCATCATGACCATCGGGTGGGCGACGCCCGCGTTGTCGCCGTTGGTCATGAGCGGCTTGCTGCCCATGTTCTGCGCCGGCGCCATCGACACGAGCACGTTGGGAATGAACGGCATCGCCATCGCGTTCATTCCGATGTTGGGATACGGGATCGGCACCGGCCCGGCGGGCGTCGGCGTCGCGCAGACGTCGGGGAAGCCGGTGTTCATGCCGACCCCCTGGTTCGCGGCCGGCATCATGAGTGGCCTCCGAGCTGCTCGAGCTCGGCCGCGGTCGGCGGCTTGTAGGTGCGCTCGCCGTGCAGGCGGTCGTCGTCGGTGTCCTTCATCTTGATGCGGAGCGCGCCGGACCACTGCGTGTCTTTCTGCAGCACGCCGTGCAGGTTGGCCCACGTGAGATCGGCGCCCTCGAGCACGGCCGAATCGAGCGTGGCATAGCTCATGTCGGCGTGCTTGAGGTTGGCGCCGACGAAGAGCACGCCCGTCGCGTTCGCGGTCGTCCAGACCGACTCGCGCAGATCGCAGTCGCTGAAGTTGGCGCCCGTGGCGTCGGCGTCGGGCAGGATCGCGTTGCGCAGGTTGCTGCCCGTGAAGTCGGCCTCGTGCAGGCGCGCGTTCGCGAAGTTGGCGAGCTTGCCGTCGACGCGTTCGAACCTGGCGCCGTCGAGCTCGGCCTCGGCGAAGTTGGCCATCGTCAGCTTGGAGCCCTTGAAGTTGGCGCCCTTCAGGCTCGCCATGTGGAACAGACTGCCGGTGAGATCGCAGTCGCTGAGGTCGCGGCCGTCGAGGTCCGCGCCGCGGAACGAGCAGCGTGACATCACCTGGCCCTGGAACGGGAGATGGTCGTAGTCGAGATCGCTGAGGTCGCAGTGCAGCTCCGCGTCCTGCAGGATCAGCCCCGCGATGTCCGCGTAGGCCATGTTGGTGCTCTTGCACTTCACCTTCGTGAAGTTCGCCTGCCGCAGGACCGACTCCGACAGGTCCGTCATCCAGAGCTTGGCGCCGGTGAAATCGGTGCCGGACAGGTCCGCGCCAGGAAAGCGCGTCATCGTGAGGTCGAAGCCCGCGAGGTCGGCGTTCGGCAGCTTCGCCTTGCCGAGGCTCGCGCTGCCGAGCTTCGCGCCCCGCAGGTTGACCCCGGTCAGGTCACAGCCGTCGAAGATCGCCCACTCGAGGTTGGCGTTCTCGAAGCTCGCGCCCTCGACCTGGCAGTTGCGGAACGAGGCGCGGTGCAGGTTGCAGTCGTCGAAGCAGTAGCCGCGGAAGTCGATGCCCTCCAGGTCGCAGCCCTCGAGGTTCTTGCCGCGCAGGGCGTCGGCATCGACCTGCCCGTTCGCGATCGAACAGTTCACGAGGTCCTGAGGCAGCTTGGCCGCACGCAGATCCGCTTTCGGCATCTTGACCACATCGACGGTGACGCGCGACAGGTCGGCGGCGCGCAGGACCGCGCGCTCCATGATGATCTTCTCGAGCCGCATCGTGCCGAAGTCGGCGTTCTCGAAGCTCGCGCCGTTGGCCATGCACTCCTGGATCGTCGTCGCGCCGAACGTCGCGCCATCGAGCGTCGCATCGTCGAACATGCACTTCCTGAACCTCGTCCGCGAGAGGTCGCAGCCGGTGAGGTTCGAGCCGTTGAACATCAGGCTCTGCAGCTCGGTTGCCGGCAGCGTCACGCCGCGCATGTCGGCGTTGATGAACATCGTCTGGACGATCGTTGCGCCGCTGAAGTCGACGTTCTGCAGGTCCGCATCGGCGAACGCTGCGTCGGTCAGCCTGGCCGAGCGCAGGGTCGCGCCGGCGAGCCTGGACCGCGGGAAGCCGCCGCCCTGCAGCTCGATCCGATCGAGGTTGCTGCCCTCGAGGTTGCACATCGGCACCATCGTGCCCGACAGGTCAGCGCCCTCGAGGTTGGCGCGCGGCAGCTCGGTCCCGACGATCGAGCCTTCACGGAGCTTCGCGCCCTGGAGGTCGAGTCCCGGCGCATCGCTCTTGGCGATGACCGTCTTCGTCAGGTCGAGGCCGGCGAGGCTCACGTCCGCGAGCTTGCAGTCGACGAGCTGGCTCTCGGGCATCCGCGCGCCGGCGAACGTCGCGCCGACGAGGTTGTCCTCGAGCCAGTGCATCTGAGCGAGGTCCGCGCCGTCGAGTTTGCACCCCTCCAGGTTGCACTGATACACGGTCGCGCCCGCCATCTTGCAGCCGGACAGATCGGCGCCGTGCAGGTCGACGCGCTCCAGGACGGCGCCCGAGAGGTCCATGCCGGACAGGTCGGCGCCGGCGAGGTCGAGGTCGGACAGCGTGCAGTGCGCGAGCGGTTCCCCGTTCTGCTTCCGCAGCAGGACCGCGTCACGATCGAGCGTTTGCCAGCTCATGCCGTCGCCCCTCCGGGCTGCTGTTGATCGGGATCGTCGAGTTGCACGGCGACGAGGAACGCGTCCTCGAAGCTGCAGCGCACGGCCTTCGCGCCGAGGAACTTGGCGTCGTAGCAGTTGGCCGATCGGAAGTCGCCGTCATCGAGAATCGCGTCCTGGAAGATCACGCCGGCGAGGTCCGCGTAGGCGAACGAGGCGCGTTCGAACTTCACCTTGCGGAAGCTCGCCTGGGCGAGCACCGCGGCCGTGAAGTCCACGTCCTCACCGTGCGAGGATTGGAAGAACGCGTGCAGGAACGTGCTGTGGCGGAAATTGGAGCGCGACAGATCGGCGTCCATCCACACCGAGCGATTGCCGGTCACGTCGCGAAAGTCGCACTCGACGAACCTGGCGGCGCCCGTCGCCGAGCAGCGTGACATGTCGCTGCCGCGGAAATCGGCGCCGGTCGCCTGGGTGTCGCGCAGCGTGAGCTGCACGAGCCTGGCGTTCCGCAGGTCGGCGCGGTCGAGCTTCGCCTTCATCAGGTCGACCTTCTCGAACGCGCAGCCGCTGAGGTCCGCGTCGGAGAGGTCCGAGCCGACGAACGACCCCATGTTGCTCCGGACGCCCGTGAGCTTCGCGCCCGCGAGCCGCGACTTGGTCAGCTTGCCCATGTCGAACACGACGTCGCTGAGGTCCGCGCCGTCGGCCTTCACCCCGGCGCAGGTGCAGAACGACAGGTCGGCGCCGGTCATGGTCGCGCCGCGCAGGTCCGCCTTGGAGAAGTCGACGAAGCGCAGGTCGGCGTTCTCGAGCTTCGCGCCCGCGAGGACGAGCTTCACGCCCATCGCCTTGGTGAACTTCGCGGATCCGAAGTCGCCGCCGCTCGCGTCGGCCTGGCCGAGCTCCGTGTTGCCGAAGTTGGCGCCCGTGGCGTGGACGTCCCGCAGCGTTGCCTTGGGCAGCCGCGCGCCGCTGAAGTCGGCGTCGGTCAGGACGGCGCCGGTCAGGTCCGCGCCCGTCAGGTCGGCCTTGCGGAAGTCGGCGCCCGTGAGCTTCGCGTTGACGAACTTGCTGCCCGTCAGGTCCGACTTGCAGAACACGGCGCCCTCGAGCTCCTGGCCGCTGAAGTCGCGGCCGCGCAGATCCTGCCGCACGAACTCGCCATCCGGCAGCGGGGTCGGCTGCGGGAGCTCGTCGACGAGCGCGTTGACCTTGCCCGTCAGCCGCTTGAGCGGCGCGAGCGCCGCCGCGGACAGGCCCTGCGCCGCGAGCACGTCCTCGACGCGCGAGAGCTCCGACAGCAGCGGGCTGAAGTCGGGCACGAGGTCGCCGGCGCGCGGCGCCGTCTCGATCATGTTGCGGCCGAGGTCGAACATGCCGAGCATCGGGTGGTCGCCGAACTTCTTGCGCAGCCTCGCCTCGTCCGTCGCGAGCTTCTCCGCATGTGCGGCGAGCTCGGCGTCCGTGTCCGGAAGTTCCGGAACCTCGGGCAGCTCGATGTCGTCGAGCGTCGCGAGCGGTTCCTTGGCCGCGGCGTCGAGGTCCGTCGGCACCTGTTCCAGCTGGGCCTTGGCCGCCGCGCCGCCGTCGCCGGCCTGGTCGAGGCCCTGCCCCGCCTGGTCCGTGAGCTCCGCGTAGCTTTCGGCCGCGTTCTTGGCCTCGCCGCTCGGGGCCTCCTTCACCGCCTTCTTCAGGAAGTCGGGGCCCTGGCTCGACTCGATCGTCTCGAACGCGCTCTGCATCTGTTCGAGCCCGGCCTTGAACGGGGCCTGCTTCTCCGGCGGCAGCATGCCGGCGAGCGCGCCGAGCACCTTGACGGCCGCGGCCGGGTCGGTCGCGACCTCGCCGGCCGCGTCCTGCAGCTCCTTGATCTTCTTCGGGTCGGCGACCTGACCGGCTTCGCCGGCCACGCCCGCGAGCGGGTTGGCCGAGCGCAGCTCCTCGGGGATCGCGTCCATCACGCCGAGCGGGTCGTCGTTGCCGCCGACGGCCGCGAGGAACCACGGCGGGAACGGGCAGTCCTCCGGCAGGTTGTCGGCGACGGCCTGCAGGTCCGGCATCGGCGTCTCGTTGAGCTCCGCCTGCTCCGCGGCCTCGACGGCGTCGGCGACCATCATGAAGCCCGGCGGCAGCGCGGCGTTGATCCCGACCGGGTCGGCCTCGAACTCCTGCAGCTGGTCGAGGTAGACCTGCTCGGGCCGGGGCGGCTCGGTCAGTGGCTCGGACGCGATGAGGACGGCGCCGACGTCCGTCATGTCGATCTCCCGGATCGGACTGAGGCCGCGCCACGTGAGGTAGAGCTTGCCGTCGTCGAGGTCGGCGAACAGCGTGTCGAGGTTCATCTCGGGCTCGACGATCTGACCGTCGAGCGTCTTGACGAACGCCCGGATGCGCAGCCCCGGGAGTCGTTGGCTCCAACGCTCGGCCTGCGGGTGCAGGTTCTCGAACGTCATCTCTTCGTCGCCGCGCAGGTAGCCGTCGAGCTGCTGGTCGGGCGCGGCCGAGTGGAAGTGCGTCCAGTCGAAGTCGTCGGCGAAGAACGGCGCGCGTTGCTTGCGCCAGGCGGCGCCGTAGTTCTTGCCGCGCTTGCCGGCGCGCGACGGCCAGCGCGGGCTGACGGGCAGGAACGTCGCGGGCGCGACGTTCTTCTGGCCGACCTTCTTCACCGGCTGATCGGCGTACTCGACCGTGGGCAGCTCCTCGCCCTCGAACCCGCGGCCGGCCGGGTTGTCGGCGTAGCCCGGGCCGCCGTACGCGTTCTCCCAGGTCAGGGGCATCCGGTCGAACAGCTGCGGTTCGCTCGCCTTGCCGCCGAGCAGCAGACCCGGCTTGTAGGCGCGCGGGCCGACGACGCGCAGGCTCTTGTGCCAGTCGCCGACCGCGAACCGCACGGTGCACTCGCGCCCCGGACCGCCCGGCGGGCAGGCGGCGCCCTTGAGCAGCGCTTCGGCGTTGAGCTTCCAGTCCGCGAAGTCGCTCGCGTAGTGCAGCGGGCCGGTCTGATCGAGGTCGGCCTCGGCGAACGTGTCGCCGGTCATGAACCCCTGCTCCATCGGGTCCTCGATCGCCTCGAGCGGCCCGTTCGGCGACAGACGGAACACGCCGCGCACGCACACGGTCATCTCGACCTGCGGCGGTTTGCGCGAGGTCACCTTCGGGCCCCAGAAGAAGGGCGTGAGGTTCTTGTGGATCATGGGGGTGGCGGCCTTCGCTCAGGTGATGCTGTGCAGAGCGGCCGTGTTGGAGCGCAGGAGCCCGAGGTCGAAGGTCTGCAGGTTGGTCTCGTTCATCTGCAGGTTGGCCATGTTGCAGTTGAGGTGCGTCATGGCCTTCGCGAGCACCGCGTTGTTGCTGTTGAGCGCGTTCTCGGTCGCCGACAACTTGTTCTGCATCTCGAGCAGCTTGTTGTCCGTCTCCGAGACCGCGGCCTTCGTGCCGAGCAGCCGGGCCATCGTCTTGTTGAGGTCGACCTCCTGCTGCGCGAGCTTCACGTCGCTCTTGTTCATGACCATGCTCGACTGGTTGAGTCCGACCTGCCATTGCCAGGCGGTCAGGTCGAGCGCGCCGACCTGCAGGCCGATCTCGATCTCGATCTTGGGAGCGACGGAGATCTCGAGGCCGCCGAAGACGCCGACCTTGAGCGAGTTGGAGTTGAACGCGCCGAGCGTGACCGAGTTGTCGGTGCGGGCGCTGACGTGCAGGGAGAACGTCGCGCCGGCGCCGAACGTCAGCGAGACGCTGGTGTCCTGGCCGTGCACGAAGCTGTAGGAGTCGGAGTCCCCCTCGACGTGCGACTCGGAGTCGGTGTTCCCCGTGTGCTTGCTGTAGGTCGTCGCGTTGCCGAAGTGGTAGGTCTTGTCGTCGGTGTCGCCGTGCTCCTCGGAGATCGAGTAGCCGCCGGTGCCGATGCTGACGACACGTGAGACGTCGGCGTAGGTGTACTCGTCACCGACGCGCAGCGTGATGTTGTCGCCGATCCAGGCGCGGACGCGCGAGCCCCAAGCGTTGCCTTCGAAGTTGTAGACGTCGTCGAGCGGGTTGGAGGAGAAGCTGCGGCCGCGGTTATCGCCCACGTTGGAGGCGACGCCCGTCACGTACTTGAGCATCTTCTCGAGGCCGTCGCCGTTGATCTTGTCGGTGCCGGCGGCGCCGCTCGGCGGGTTGACCCCGGCCTCGCCGTTCTTGTCGAACGTGCTCAGCGACAGCGTGCTGCGCGGGCTCTTGCGATACCGCCCGTTCTTGGCGATGTCGGCCAGGGCCGTGTTCCACTCGTTGTTGTTCGGGTCCTGGCTCCAGGCGGCCGTGAACGTATCCCAGGCGCCCTGGACCCCCGGGGCCGTCAGCGCGTTGTTGGGCGCGACCATGCCGGAGCCGGTCGCCTGGGTGTCGCCCGTGCCCTGGGCGGGCTCGCCGGCGTTGCCGGTCGCGGCGGCCGGGGCCTGTTCCGGCCTCCCGGTCGCGGGCGTTGCCGGCTCGACGCCGCCGCTGCCGCTCTTCTGCTCTTTCTTCTTCACGTGGCTGCGACCGGTCGATACGCCCCCGTCACTGCCGCGGTGACGCCGCATGTCGACCACATAGCTCGCCGTCGCGTCGCGGAACAGGAACCCCGGTGCGTCGGCGCTGTCGTCGAAGTCCATCCGCGTGCCGCCGGCCGTCCGGATGCCGTTCTGCGTGTTGTTCTCGCCCGTGGCCGGGCTCTCCGTCTCCGGGTTCGGCACGGCGCCGACGATGATCGGGCGGTCGGGGTCGCCGTCGATGTGGCTGACGATCACCTCGGTGCCCTTGAGCAGCGGGAAGTGCATGCCGGCGTTCTCACCCGCGTACGGCTGCGCCATGCGCACCCAGCGCGACGCCTTGCCGTCGTCGAGCAGGCCGAGGCTCGTGCCTTCGTCGAACGGCAGCTTGATCTTGTAGCGGCCGTGCTCGTCGAGCTCGGCGTACTGACCGTTGCCCTCGGCGTCGATCTTGGCGTGCATCACGCCATGGATCGACGGCCAGGCGGTCACGCGTGCCGGCCGCCACGGCTGATCGTCCGTGACGGCCTCGAACGAGTTCTCGTAACTGACGCCGGTCACCGTCGCCGACTCGAGACTGATCATCTGCTCGGCCTTGTGGTGCACCGCGGTCAGGACGTAGCTGCGGTTGAAGTCGTCCCGGAAGTGACCTTCGAGCTCGAACGTCGTGCCGGGCCGGAACGCGCGGCAGCTGCCGTTGCCGTAGAAGACCTTGGAGCGGCAGACGAGCTCCTCCTTGCGCAGCGTGGCGATCGCCGTGCCTTGCGACTGGTCCTTGAAGTGATCGTTGTAGTGCGTGTGGTGGCCCGTGCCGTCCTCGTGGACGTCCTCCGTGTGGTGCAGCTGCACCGACGGGACCCGCCAGTTGTAGTCGTTGACGCTGACCTTCTTCGGCAGTCGGGACTGCCGGCAGCTGAACGCGCGGATCTCTTCCTCGGTGTTGTCCGACTCGCCACCTTCACCGGCGGCCTCCGGCTTGTACGGGTAGGTCGTTCCGAAACCGTTCTGCATGAACGAGGACTCCGAGTCGGCGAACTTCACCTTCTCCTCGCCGCTGTCGTTCACGAAGTAGAAGTAGATGCCCTCGTGCTCCAGCCACCGCGCGAGGAAGTCCCAGTCCGTCTCCTCGTACTGGACCACGTACTCGCGCGGGTCGTAGCTGCCGTTGAGCTCGAACTCGAAGTCCAGTGCCGGGGACAGCTCGTCGGCCTCGAGCACTTCCGTCGCGAGGTCCTCGATGTTCTTCTCCATGAAGATCCGGCTGCGGAACGTGCGGGTCGCATGCCACAGTTTGGGAACGAGCACGGCCCGGTACTTCGTCCAGCCCTGGCCTTGTTCCAGCTCCTCGAACTCCGCGAAGACGCCGGCGATCTCGCGCGTCGCCATGCCGACCTGGCCGCCACTGAGGCCCACTGCGATCTTGATGCCGAGCTTGGCCGGGGCGTAGAGCACGGCTTCGAGGTCGAGGTTCTCGTCCTCGCAGATGAGGTCGAGCTCGAAGCGGAACAGCCCCGACATGCGCTCGTCACCCTCGAGCTTCTGGATGAGCAGCGTGTCGGCCGGCAACGCGTCGCTGTGCAGCGACAGCACTTGGTTTTGGAACTTCATCGGATGTGGCGGCGGAGGAGCAGTCTTCGTGAGCGATGTTCGGAGCGATGGTCGGATCAGTGTCCGAGGTGCAGCTGGTCGCCGTCGATCTTGACGGTGTCCTTCGCGAGCGTCGTGGAGTTCTCGCAACGCGTGCTGTCCTCGCCGTCGACGATGCGGTTCGACGTGCCGGCGCGGACCGCGAGCAGGCCGCGCACCCAGCGCCGCAGTCGATCGGTCTTCTCGACCATCGACTCGGCGATCGTCCTGAGCACACCGGCGCGGACCGTGACGCGCGGCGAACGCACCTCGACGGCTCGATCGCTCGATAGCGTGAGCCGCCCGTTCGTCGCGTGAATCGACGCGTCACCTGGGAAGTGCAACTGCGTCGGGCGGCTGCCCTGGATCACGCCGACGGCGAACCAGCCGTCGTCCTGGCCGAGCACGAGCAGGACGTCGTCCGTCGTCGGTTCGTACGGGAACGTGAACGCCGGGGTGACGGCGACCCGCCGTCCGGAGGGGGCCTGCAGCTCGACGAGCGGGCTCCTGGCAGAACCCCCGACCACGGTCGCGGGGCCGAGCCAGTCGTTGGCCGAGTTCGCGTTCGAGCCGGCGGAGACGGTGCGTTGGGCGGCCTCTGAGGCGGCCGTTGTGGCGTCGGACCTGGTCATGATCGTTGGAGTGCGGATTCAGTGAGCAACGCGGCGAGTGCGATCCCCGTTGCGCGATACCCGTCGCGCGATACTCGTTGCGCGATACCCGGCTCGGTCGCGGCAGCGGCCGGCGAGGCTGGCGAAGTGGTAGCGGTAGCGTTCGGTCGCGGCATGGCCTGCCGAGGCGGTGAAGTGCCCCGTGCCAGCGACGGGATAGCCCGGTGGGCAGGGCTCGAGGTCGACGTGGTGCGGGGCGGTCGGGTCATCGGTGATGACCAGGAGCGACGTTCGCGAACGTTCGTCGCCGTCACCGGTCGTCAGGAACCCGAACTCCGTACCACCGTCGACGGGCTGTGCGGATTCGCCGGTCACGGTGCCCGGAGCGAGCAGGAACGACTTCGTGACGGTGAGCACGGGAGCGCCGCCTCGCACGACGGCAGCGGGCGAGCCGCCGTGGCGTCGCACGAGCGCGCGAATCGCGGCCTGCCGCCAGCCGTCCCGGCGCACCGAGAAGTCGTGGGTGTCGACGACCGTCGCCTCGGGATCCGCCGGGAAGCGGAAGAACTCCCAGTAGGTCTGCCGGAGCTCGGCGACGAGCGCGCGGCCTTCGACGTAACGGATGCGGGTGCGCACGCGTTGCAGCAAACACGACCCGGGCGCCGCCGACAGCTCGAAGCGTCGGCGGTAGCCACCGCCCGTGAGGGCGGTCACGGCCGCGAGTGGCCGCGGGGCGAGGGTCGCGAGTACTGGGGTCATCTCAGTTGCCGAACTCCAGGGCGAAGTCGCCGTCGTCCGCCATCACGACCTTGAGGGTCTTCGGCATCTCGCTCGTGCTCATGCGCTCGAGGAGCTGGCGTGACATCTGCGGCAGCAGGCTGCCGCGGACGATGTGATCGATGTTGCGCGCGCCGGCCTCGACCTCGGAGCACCGCGACGCGATCGCCTTGACGACCGAGTCGTCGATCGTCGTCGCCATCTCGTGCGTTGCCGCCAGTTGCTTCTTGATCTTGTTGAGCTTGAGCCGCGTGATCATCTCGAGCACGTCCGGCTTGAGCGGGAAGAACGGCACGATGGTCATGCGGGCGAGCAGCGCCGGCTTGAAGTGGTTGGAGAGGATCGGCCGGATGAGCGTCGCGAGGTCCTCGGGCGACGGCGGCTCGTCGAGCATGCCGGCCTCGGTGATCACGTCGGTCGCGAGGTTGCTCGTCAGGAAGATGACGGTGTCCTTGAAGTCGATTTCGCGGCCCTCGCCGTCCGACAACTTGCCCTTGTCGAACACCTGGTAGAACAGCTCGAGGACCTCGAGCGAGGCCTTCTCGCACTCGTCGAGCAGCACGACGGAGTACGGCCGCTGCCGCACGGCCTCGGTCAACACGCCGCCTTCGCCGTAGCCGACGTAGCCGGGCGGGCTGCCGATGAGTCGGGAGATGTTGTGCTTCTCCTTGAACTCCGACATGTTGATCGTCGTCATGAAGCGTTCGCCGCCGAACAGCAGGTCGGCGACCGCGAGCGCGGTCTCGGTCTTGCCGACGCCGCTCGGCCCGACGAACAGGAAGACACCCATCGGCACCTCGGGCGTCTTGAGCCCGGCCTTGGCCGCGCGAATGCCCTCGGCGACCGAACCCATGACGTGGTCCTGGCCCTTCACCCGCTTGGTCAGCTCGTCCTCGAGCGTGAGCAACGTCTTCGCCTCGTCCTTGATCATGTTGCCGACCGGAATGCCGGTCCAGTCGGAGATGACCTGACCGACGACGTCGGGCGTCACCTCGACGTGCACGAGCGGTTCTGCGCCCTGCAGCTCCTGCAGCGCCGTGATCGCGGCAGCGACCTCGGCCTTCTTGGCTTCGACCGCCGCCTCGTCACCGCTGCTCTTGGCATCGTCGAGCGCCTTGCGGAGTTCGAGCACCTGTTCGGCCGCGGCGCGTTCCTTCTCCCAGCGCTGCTCGAGTTCACCGTGTTGCGTGCGCAGCGTGGTCAGCTCGCCTTCGAGCTCGGCGATGCGATCGTCGAGCCCGCCGATGCCGTTGCCGCGGTCGCGGTCGAGGGCTTCGCGCTCGCGATCGAGCGTCTCGATGCGACTGCCGAGGTCCTCGAGCTCGGCCGGCCGGGCGGCCTGCGAGATGCGAACGCGCGCCGTCGCCGTGTCCATGAGATCGACGCCCTTGTCCGGGTGCTGCCGGCCGGCGATGTAGCGGCTGCCCATCTCGGCGGCGGCCACGACGGCGTCGTCGCGCATCGCGATGCCGTGCGCCGTCTCGTAGCGCTCCCGCAGGCCGCGCAGCATGCCGGTCGCGGTCTCGGTGTCGGGCTCGTCGACCTTCACGAGCTGGAAGCGCCGGGCGAGCGCCGGGTCCTTCTCGAAGTACTTCTTGTACTCGGACCACGTCGTCGCCGCGACGGTGCGCAGCTCGCCGCGGGCGAGGGCCGGCTTGAGCAGGTTGGCCGCATCGCCCGAGCCGGCCGCGCCGCCCGCGCCGATCAGCGTGTGCGCCTCGTCGATGAACATGATGATCGGCTTGGGCGAGGCCTTGACCTCGTCGATCACCTGCTTGAGGCGGTTCTCGAACTCGCCCTTCACGCTCGCGCCGGCCTGCAGCAGACCGAGGTCGAGCGTCAGCAGGCTCACATCCTTGAGCTGCTCGTTGACCTCGCCGGCTGCGATCTTGCGCGCGAGGCCTTCGACGAGCGCCGTCTTCCCGACGCCGGCGTCGCCGACGATGATCGGGTTGTTCTTGCGACGCCGCGCGAGGATGTCGACGACCTGCCGAATCTCGCGGTCGCGGCCGAAGATGGGATCGATCTCGTCGTTCTTCGCGCGCGCGGTGAGGTCGGTGCAGAACTTCTCGAGCGCCGTGTCCCCGGTCGGGGTGCCGTCGCCGGCCGGTGCGCCACCGCCGCCGGCCGCGGACGCGGCCCGCATCTCGTCGTGCTCGTTGCTGCTCGACGCGATCTCGTCGAGCTTCTCCCCGAGCTCGTTCCTCTTCACTGCCTCGAGCAGGCTCGCGTAATCCCCCCCGCAGATTCGCATGCCGCCCTCGACCATGGCGTGCAGCAGGTGACCCGAACGCACCTTGAGATCGCCGTGCGTCAGGGAGCCGAGGATCCAGCCTTCCTTGAACCAGTCGATGAGCGTCGGCGAGAACACCGGCCGGCCCGTGTTGCCGGCGCGCAACTGGTCGAGTGCGCCCGTGAGCGCCTTCTGCAGCCGGCCCGAGTCGATCCCGAAGTGCTGCAGGATGCTCTGCAGGTCGCTGTACGGGTCCTCGATCAGCGAGTAGAGCATGTGCTCGACCGTCACCTCGTGGTGCTGGCGCGAGACGCTCATGCCCGCGGCGCGCTCGAGCGCGCGCGTGCAGGTCGGATTGAGGCGGGAGACGACGGCTTTGATTTCGACTTGGACCATCAGGGCACCGGAGGCAGGGCGCGGGTGGGGCAGGGGGGAGGGTCAGGCAGTGAGCGTCAGGCGGGGCGATGGAGGGAGCGCGCGACACTGTCGCCGCGGGCAGGTGCGAGGGCGTTGGCGTCGGCTCCGAGCCAGGTATTCCAGCCGAGACCCTGGCGGCCGTGCTCGGACGCCTCGGCGTCGTCGCTGGCCGCGTCGCGGGCCGCGTCATTGGGGCCGAGGCGGGCCGGGCGGATCGCGTCGGGCTCGACCTCGATGGCGATCTCGCAGTCGAGCTGGTCGGTGTTGAGGCGATCGACGAGCCGGCACAGCTCCTGGCGGCGGGAGCCGTTCGGCAGGAACGCCAGGTAGTCCGCTTCACCGACGGGGCCGATCCAGATCTGGAACGTCGTCGTCGCGGAGCGCATCTCGTCGCCGAGCGGGGCGATGCCGCCGAGTGTGCAGTTGCGGCGGCCGAGCTGCGTGCGGTGCACCTTCGGCGTGCGGATCCAGCGCACGCGGCACGACCGCACCTCGAGCGGGATGCCGAGGCACTCGCGCAGCACGTGCTCGAACGACGTCTCGGACAGCGGCGTGTCCTGCAGTGCGCCGGCGAAGCCGAGGAGCTGCAGCGGCGCGCCGAGCTCCTCGACGTTGCAGAGCAAGCGCATGCGGCGCGAGCTGCTGTCCGTACCGCGGCCGTCGTACTGCACGGCGCGGCGATACTTGGCCCAAGCGCGGTGCTGGAACGACAGCAAGCGGTGGTTGAAGACGTCGAGGAACGCCCGCAGTCGGCCGTCGGGGTCGTCGTAGAGCAGCCGCTCCGTCAGATCCGCGGGCATCGGCGACTGCGTGCCGTAGAGCCCGAAGAAGCGGGTCGTGAGCTCGAAGCGGACGCGCTCCTCGTCGATTTCACAGGCCTCGATCTCGCTGCTGCCGAAGGACAGGTCGAGTGCCGGCCGAAAACGCACACCCTCGCGGTGCGGCGGGCCCTGGTGGCCGACGGGCACGGCGTCTTCGCGCAGGGGCAGCGCCTCGAGGATGCGCACGACCTGGTGGAACCCGGCCGCGGTGCACCGCTCCTCGAGGGCGCGGATCAGATCGTGATTCGTCGCCCGATCCGCGCCGGCCATGTGAAGACCTCGTTGTTCCCGGTGCACTCGATACGCAGCCGGGAGAAGGAATTGAGCGACACGTACTGCGCGAAGAACTCGCTGAGGATCGTGCCGAGAACACAGGTCTCGCCTTCGCCGCCGGCCTTCTCCTCGTCGATGCGCAGCGCGATCACGGAGCCGTTCACGGGCACGCCGTCGAGCAGATCGACCTCACGCCGCAGCTCGACCGACTCGATCGCCTGCAGCAGGTTCTCGAGGCGGCGCTTGCTCTGGCGATCGACGCGCGCGCGGAAGTCGTAGAGCGACAGCGCCGTCGTCAGCGAGTCGCGATCGCCGAGGCGTCGCAGGTTGAGCGTCATGTGCGCGAGCAGGCGCCAGTGCACGTCGTCGCCCATCGGCGGCGGCACCGGCGTGGAGGGAGCGCCGACGCTGCGGTAGTCGAACGCGCCCGGAGTATCGGGCGTGGCGTGGTTGATGTCGCCCGGGCCGAGTCGCGTCGTCAGGTCGCGATTGCTGCACACGAGGTCGACCGAGATCGTGTCGAGCTCGGACCACTGGTCGGGATCGCTCGCGCCGAGCCGGAGGTAGAGGTCGGTGCCAGCGCTCCGGACGGAGTCCCGGCGGCGCAGTTCGTAGTGCCGCCCCGAGTCGTCGTGCCGCGGCTCGAACGTGAAGAACGGCTGGTAGCGTTCCGCCTTGCCGCCGCCGCGAACGCGCCCTTCGACGGCGCTCACGGAGTGGATCTCGTAGTGCTCCGAGTCCTTGCCCGCGGGGCGGATCCGGTATTCGGTGCGGCCGGCTTCGGCGCGCACCGGGTCCGCGTCGTGGTCGAACAGGTTGACGAGCGGCACGCAGTCGAGCAGCACGTTGCCGTCGCCGACCGGCGGCATGTCGTCGGGCAGCTGCCGGAACTCGAAGCTCAGCGTGAGATCGCCGCCGCCCGCGCCGGTGTCGATGTCACCGAGGCCGAAGACATCGACGAACATGAAGCGTTCGGGGCACGCGAAGTACTCCTGCAGCAGCCGGAAGCCGCGGAACGAGCCGCGCGGCAGCGGCAAGGCGGCCTCTTCTTCGGCCAGTCCGCCGGGTCGGATCGTCGCCGCGAGCGTGGTGGCCTCGGTGCGCCCGTCACCGTGGAGCGTGACGCGGTCGGTGTAGTGCGTCAGCAGCACGAAGAGCGCGCGGCTGACCTGCTGATCACCTGCCAGGTGCAGCCGCAGCGGGCGGTCGCCGAGGCCGGGGCCGGATCGCGTGCGCAGGCGCAGCTCGAGCTTGGATGGGTGACCGATCCGGAACGCGACCTCCTGCAGCGCGAACGGTGCCGGGTGGAGATCCGCGACCGTGCGGAAGCGGCAGCGCGTGCCGTCGACCGGAGTGCTCTCGATCGGGGTCCCGCGCGGGATCGATGCGCCGCCCGCGTTGCGGTTCTGCTTCGGTGTGATCTGCGCGATCGCCATCGCCGGGATCGGCCGCAGATAGTGCGGGCAGAACATGTCGAGCAGCCCGTGCGTGAACTCGGGGAACTCGTCGTCGAGCTTCTGTCGGATGCGGCCCGTGAGGAAGGCGAAACCCTCGAGCAGGCGTTCGACGTCAGGATCCGAGCCGGGTTCCCCGAGGTAGCGGGCCAGCTCCGGTCGCGTGTCCGCGAGCTCCTTGCCCATCTCGCGGAGCCATGCGAGTTCGTCCTGGTAGTACTTGGCGAACATCAGGCGGTCACCACGATGCGGCCGTTGGGTCCGATCCGCGCGTCGATCGCGATCGGTTCGGGTGGGTCGCTCTTGAGCCGGGCCTGCAGCGAGAAGTGGATGGTGTGACCGAGCTCCGCGGATTCGATGTGGAGGATGCGGACGTCGGTCAGGCGGGGCTCGTAGTGTTCGACACAGTGCTTGAGCCGTTTGCGGATCAGGTCCGCGCCGCCGTCGGGGGCGTGCAGGATCTCGTTCGGATCCGGCAGCCCGTAGTCGAGTTGCGCCGGGGCGTGCATCACCCGTGCGGTGACGAGCCGCTGCAGGTTGTCCGCGATCGATTGCCGCAGCCGGGCGCGGTCGAGGGACATCGACGGGTCCCTCGCACCGCGCTCGTCACGCAGCCGTTCGAACAGCGAGCTCTCGGAGAGCGTCATGCGGCGTGGCGGCCCCGGAAGGCGCGATTAGGCCTTCGGGTCCGAGAAGTCGAAGGTCGTCTCGATCGCGCCGCCCGAATCCCACGTCCAGGTGATCTTGCGGTAGGCGAAACCGATCTCTTCCATGTGCGGCGGCGAGTTGTCGTCGCCAGCACCCGTGGCCTGCGGCACGTGCGGCCGGGCCGTGATGACGCGGCAGTCCTGCAGCTCCATCCGGAAGTAGGCCTCCGTCGAGCCTTCACCCGGCTTGTCGCGCTCGAACTCGAGCAGGATGGAGTCGACCTTCTTCTTCTTGGCCAGCGCCTCGTAGAACTTCGGCGAGGCCTTGTCGATCTCCTTGAGGATCGTGCAGGCGCCGTGCTCGGGCTCGCCGCGGCCGCGGTTGTCCCGCATGTCGAACGGGTATTGCAGCTTGTGGTCGAAGCCGCGCACGTCGCTCCAATCGTCGCGACCCTTCTCCATCGAGGAACCGGCGATGCCCTCGACCTTCATAAAGACTTTCATGCTGCCCATGGTGTTCTCCTGGTGTTACTGGCTGGCGGCCGGTGCGGCCGCGGGTTCAAAGGTTGGTTTGGTGTCTGGGTAAGTAACGGCGGGTTTGGGGCGGCGTTGTGACTAGTTGTCAGAACTGACTGGGGTCAGAACTGACTTGTCCTCAGAACTGCGCCCCGGATCGCGCCCGGGCCGCCCGAGGGCGGCTGTCCGGGCGATGCGACCGGCTCAGTCCTTGTCGAGCTTGCCGACCATGGACAGGGTGAACATCGAGCCCATGTACTTGAAGTGAGGCCGGACCTGCATGCGGACCCGGTACCAGCCGGGCTCGCCCTCGACGTCCTCGACCATGATTGCGGCCTCACGCAGCGGCCGGCGCGCGCGGACATCGGGCGACGGGTTGTCGTCCTCGACGACGTACTGCGACAGCCAGCTGTTGAGCTCGCGCTCGAGACCCTTGCGGTCCTTGGCGCTGCCGATCTGCTCGCGCTGCAGCACCTTGATGTAGTGCGCCAGGCGGTTGATCACGAACATGTACGGCAGCTGCGTGCCGAGGCGGTAGTTGAGCTCCGCTTCCTTGCCTTCCTTGCTCGAGCCGAAGTTCTTGGCCTTCTGCGTCGAGTTGGCGGAGAAGAAGCACGCGTTGTCGCTGCCCTTGCGCATCGACAGCGGGATGAAGCCCTGCTCCGCGAGTTCGTACTCGCGCCGCTCGCTGATCAGCAGCTCGGTCGGGATCTTCGTCTCGGTTGCGCCGGCAGCTTCGTACTGGTGCAGCGGCAGGTCCTCGACGGCGCCGCCGCTCTGCGGGCCGATGATGTTCGGACACCAGCGGTACTGCGCGAAGCTCTCGGTCAGCTTGGTCGCGAACGAGAACGCCGTGTTGCCCCAGAGGTAGCTGTTGTGGCCGTCGTCGACGCTCTCCTTGTACTCGAACGCCTTGACGGGGTTGTCTTCGCCGTACGGCAGGCGCAGCAGGAAGCGCGGCGCCGTCAGGCCGACGTAGCGCGCGTCCTCGGACTCGCGGAACGACTGCCACTTGGTGTACTGCGGGCCCTCGAAGACCGACTCGAGGTCCTTGAGGTTGGCGAGGCCCTGGAAGTCCTTCTCGAGGCCGAAGAACTTCGGACCGGCAGCCGCGATGAACGGCGCATGCGCCATCGACGCGACGCTGGCCACGTTCTGCAGCAGCGCGATGTCCTGGGCGCCGGGGCCGAAGTCGTAGTTGCCGATCATGGCGGCATACGGCTCACCACCGAACTGGCCGTATTCCGCGGTGTAGGCCAGCTTGTAGAGGCCCGACCGCACGACTTCGGGAGAGTCCTCGAAGTCCTCGAGGAGCTGGTCCTTGCTGACGTTGAGCACCTCGATCTTGTTGCCCTCGCGGAAGTCCGTGCGGTTGACGACGAACTTCAACCCGCGCCAGGCGGATTCGAGCTGCTGCACCTTCTCGTGGTGCAAGATCTGGTCGATCTGCTCGCTGAGCTTGCGGTCGATCTCCGCGATCATCTGGTCGACGGCGCGCTTGTCGGCCTTCTCGTACACCGACTTGGGCGCGAGCATCTCGCCGATGAAGGCCTCGACGCCGCGCCGCGCAACCGCGTAGCTCTCGTCGTCGGGGGCCATCTTGGTCTGCTGCATGATCTCGTCGAGCAGCGAGAAGCCGTCCGCGGCCTGCGCCTCGGGCTGCTGGTCTTGTTTTTGTTCTTCGCTCATCGTGATTCCTCCTGGCCTCAGCTCTGGTCGCCGCCGCTGTCGCCACTGCCGCTGTCGCCGCCGCCGTCCGCAGGTGCGTCGCCGCCACCGGATGCGCCGTCGTCGCCGACACCGAGTTCCTTCAGCAGCTTGTTGCGGCTCTCCTCGTCCGTGAGGATCTCCTGGATCTTCTTGCGGAAGCCCTGCATGTTGCCGAGCGGGCCCTTGAGCGCGACGAGCGCCTCCCGCAGGCCGAGCAGCTGCTGCAGCTCCGGCACCTGCTTCGCGATCGACTCGGGTCCGAAGTCACTCAGGTTCTCGAACTTGAGCGACGCGGCGAGCTCCTCGTCGTCCTTGCCCGACAGCGTGTTCTTCACATTGACGTCGAGTTTGAGGTTCATGCCTCGCATGACGTCGTTGAAGTTGTCCTTGTCGACCGTGACCGGCGCGCGCTCTTCGAGCGGCGTCTCGTCGTTGCGCAACGTGTAGTCGCCGAGCATCAACAGCTTCAGCGGCAGCTCTTTCTCTTCGGTCGCGTCGCCCGTGGCCGGGCGATACTTGATGTTGATGCGTTCGCGTGGTGCTACTGAGCCATCCTTGGCCATTGTCAGTCTCCTTGCGGACCTGTCGCTGTGATCGCGGCGGCCGGGTCCAAACGGCACAGTCGCGCATAGATGTCCTGTCCCCGAGCCTCGAGTGAGGGCACGGCTTTCGGGCCCGAGCAGCACTGCCAGAGCAGGCGCACCAGCTCGGCGGCGAGTTCGGGTTCCCATTCCTCGAGGGAGAAGTGGGCGACTTCCTGTTCGAGTTGTTCGAGCTGCGGAGCGGCGAGCTCCGCGCGACCCGCTTCGATGCAGAGCCGCGAGAGGTCGAGGCGCAGCTCGAAGCGGCCGCGCCGACTCGCGGTCGCGTCGATGCGACCCGTCATGAGGCGCATCGCCTCGCCGAGCTGGCCGCGGGCGACGAGCTTTCTGGCCTCGGCGCCCGTCGTCACGGCGGGATCGGGGGTGGCGTCGGTGCTCGCGCCGATGACCTCGTTCTTGAGCCAGACTCGGGTCGCCTCGGTCGCGAGCGGTTTGTCGTCGTTGCCGAGCGCGTCGGGGAGCGTCGGGCAGCGGCGCAGCAGGAAGCCGAGGGCCTCGATCACGGCGTGATGCACGCGCGCGTAGCGCAGGCCGAGGCCGTCGATCGCCCGCACGATGACGAGCTGCAGGTCGAGCCAGACCGGGAAGCGTTCGAGCAGCTCTTCGCCCTGGTCGAGCGCCTGCTGGAACTCGCCGGTCGCGAGCGCGGCTTCGAGCGGTGCGAGATCGTCGGGGGCGCCGACCGGCGCATCCACACGCGGCGGCTCGCCCGGCTGCACGGC
The DNA here is from genome assembly GCA_965228735.1 of Planctomycetota bacterium. GTDB lineage: Bacteria > Planctomycetota > UBA1135 > UBA1135 > UBA2386 > JAGQRA01. The sequence goes on along the minus strand of OZ245838.1, from coordinate 3,571,568 downwards.
CACGTCGTTCCACCACGCCTCCCGCGACAGCAGCCAGCCGCGCGGATCGACGGGATCGGCCGCGCGCAGGATGCCCGCGTACTCGCGCTCCTGCTCGCGGATGCCGCGCATGGCCTCGAAGACGGTCTCCGGGTCGGCGGGTTCGGGCTCGGGCTCGGGTTCCGGTTCGGGCGGCGGTGGCGGCGGGGCCGCCTCGGCCTGTGCTGTTGCCGGATCCGGTTCGGGTTCGGGCTCCGGTTCGGGTTCGGGCTGCGGCACCTCGTCGAGCTTGCCGCGCAGTGCGCGCACCGCCGGCCCGAGGTTGGGGCCCTCCTGGCCGAACTTGTCGTCCGGGTTCCGGTTGATGTACTGCAACGCCTCGACGGCGGCTTCGAGGCCGGGCCCGTCGCTCATCGCGGGTTCGCCCTTCGTCGCGATCACCTTCTCGAGCCGCGCGCCGAGCCATTCGAACGCGGCGATGCGCGCGCGCATGCGGCGCGCCTCGGGGAACAGGCCGTCCCAGAAGTTGTCGGTCAGCGCCTTGAGGAGCTCACAGCCGACGCCGAGGCCCTCGTAGCCGCCGCGCTCGAGCAGGCCGCACGTCATGTAGGCCGCGACGAGGAGATCCTTGCCCTTGCCGAGCAGCGTCTCGCCGAGCGTCACGACCTGCCGCCAGTCGACCGGCGTCTGCTCGACCGACGTGAGCTTCTCGATCTCGTTCGACAGCTGCTCGAACTCCGATTCGTAGCGCACGGACTCGCCCGCGCCGCCGCCCGCGCACGGCTCCGTGCCGAGCTTCTTGATCGCTTCGAGGTCCATCTAGCCAGCTCCTCCGGGGAGAGCTGCGAGCGCGTCCGCCTGGTTGCTGCGCGACACCGCATCGCCGTAGCGGGCGCGTGCCTGCTGCAGCCGCTCGCCGCCGTCGAAGTCGCGCCCGATGTCGTAGGCGTTGTCGTCGTCCGCGTCGAAGAACACGAGTCCGGTGAACATCCGCGCGCTGGCTTCGTGCAGCGCGGTCCGGACGCAGCCGTTCGGTAGCTCGGTGTCGGTCGTGTCGTGCCAGAGCATGAGCCGCGGCGGCGCGATGCCGACGCGCGCGAGCGCCTGCAGCCAGAACGCCGTGTCGACGCTGTTGCCGGCCGTGCGCCAGCGCAGGCAGTACTTCGGCGGCGGTCCGCTCGTGAGGTCGTCGAGGTCGTGCAGCAGCAGCTCCGTGACCTGGTCGTCGCCGGCGGACACGCTGCCCGTCGTCGTGTTGCCCGCCCGTTCCGTGAGCGTCGCGCGCGCGGCTTCGAGGTCGGGGTGGCACGGCAGCTCGCGGATGGCGCGGACGACGCCGGCCGCGTCGAGGCCGGCGAACCCGGTTTCGAACAGCGGCGCTGTCGCGGTGGCGATCGCTTCGACCGCGATCGGCAATGCCGCGACGTCGGCGGGCTCGAGCCCGCTCGCCCGCAGCGCGACGAGGAACGGATATCGGCGGCCGGCGGAGTCGACCGACGAACGCCAGAGTCCCGCGAGCACGGCCCCGCCCGGCGCGCTCTGCCACAGGAAGCGCGACGGCGGCAGCGCGTCGAAGCGACCTTGCCACGCGTTGCCGAGCTGCATCTGACTGCGATGCATGCCGTCCTGGATCCACGCATCCAGGTCCGCGAGCTCGGGCGCCTCGCGATCACCGCGCACGAAGTCGCCGGCGATCGGCAGCTTGCCGAAGCAGGCCAGTTGTTCGTCAGTTCTCGGTGGCAACGAACACCTCGCGGGAGAACTCGTGGTGGAAGAAGCCCGGCGTGAGCGGGTTCGGCTCGCTCTCGGTGCGCAGCAGGACCGCAGCTTCGACGGGTTTGCCGTCGACGCTGATCACCTGGCCGGACTCGGGATGCCGGAACGTCGTCCAGCGGAACATGTGGTACTCGTTCTGCCGCGCGGTGCGCGTCGTCGCCTCGGCCTTCGTGAGCAGGCGCACGAGGCCCCAGCTGCTGCGCTCTTCGAGGCTCGACGGCCGCTTGCCGAAGGCCGGCACGCCCTGCACCTCGACCACGGCGCCCATCGCGGGCGTCCACGTCCAGGTCGGGTTCTCCGTGCCCTTCGCGATGATCTCCTGCTTGCTGTTGCCGGTGCCGATCGCGAAGCGCACGGCGCTCATGTTGCCGCGCTTCTGCGCGAGGAACTCGATGTCGCGCTCGGCGACGTCGCCGGTCGTGAAGAGCGCCTCCTGGATCCGTGCGACGAACTCGCGGTCGGCCTGGAACTCGTCGGCCAGGCGCGCGTAGCCGAAATCGCGCGCGGTGGTCGCGAGGTAATCGATCCAGATCCACGCCTCGTCGAAGCGGCCGCCCTTGCTGAAGATCGCGTTGAAGTCCGCCGTGCTCGCGTTGGCATCAGTGTCGCTCTTGAACGGGAACTGCTGCGAGAACTCGCGCAGGTCCTTGCCGATGCCGCCGTCCCAGACCTGGTTGACCTCCTGCTCGATCTCGCGCGCGATCGCGTACTGCAGCGAATCCACGAGGTGCGTGAGCGCGATCTGCGTCGAGTCGCGGAGCGGTTCGGCGGCGTAGGCCCGCACGTTCTCCTCGATGTTGCTGCGCACGCGGAAGTACTCGACGCGGATCTGCTCGATCGGTCCCGCCGCACCCTTCTGGGCCGCGGGCACGATGCGTCGGAGGTGGGGGCCGGACTCGTAGAGCGTCTTCGTGACCTCTTCGAGTTTGGCGATCTCGGCGAGCGTGTTCTCGAACCACGTCAGGTCGCCCGGCTCGCACTCGAGCTTGAGGGCGCGCAGCTTGGAGCACGCGAGCGTGTAGGTGCCGATGTACGGGTTGTTCTCGCCCGTGAGCTCGATGAGGTCGCGCATCGCGTCGCGCACGTTCGGCTTCGGGTCGGGCTTCATCGTCGCGAGAACGCCCTTCCAGGTGTTGATCGCCTCCTGCCGCGCGCGCGTCTTCATCGCCTCGGCGCCTTCGTCGCCGCCGATGAGCTCGCCCTTCTTCTCGAGGGCTTCTTCGCTCGGGCCGCCGTCGACCCACGCGCGCTGCACGCCGGTCGGCGCGAGCAGGCTCGCGGCCGGCGTCGGGCCGATCAGCTCCGTGAGCGGGACCTGTTCGCCCTGGCCCTGTTCGAGCACGACCTCCTTCAGGCGCTGGCCGAGGATGTCCTCCGCGTTCACGAGCTCGGCGGCCTCGGGGATGAGGCTGCGGTCGTTGATGTAGGCCCAGTCCTTGAAGGTCGTGCCGATGACGAACTGGACGTAGGTGGTGAGGTGCTCGAAGCACGCCGGGACCTCCTCGCCGGGTCGCCAGGTCCAGCGCCGGTCGCGCACGAGGAAGTCCTCGCCGAGGAACTCGCGGTCGAAACGCTGCAGTCCGCCGAGCATCTTGTAGCCGGTGAGACGATGGTCCGTCTCCTTGGCCATCGCGCGCGTGAACTCGCCCCGCTTACCGAGTTCGATCGCCTGCTTGAGCTGCGTCTCGAGCTTGTTCTGGATCGGCTCGACGAACGTCGTGATGACCTTCTCGACGTAGAGCGGACGGATGCGCTTGGTGTAGAGGTTGTTGGTCTGGCCGAGGAGGTAGCTGTCGATCGTGTTGAAGTCGGCGCGGAGCTCTTCGAACAGGACCCGCAGCTGCTCGAACGGACCGCCGCCGTCGCCGGCGCGCTGTTCCTCGCGGCGCAGGTGCTCGGGGTCCTTCGGGTCGAACGCGCTCGCCTCGGTGTAGACGCGCATGCTGCGGTCGATGAGGCTGCTGTGGCCGGCGTAGGCGACGAACAGCAGCACCATGACGATGAACGTCGCGGCGACCGAGCCGATCATGGAGACCTTCCGGATCAGCTCCCGGCGCTTCTCCGCCTTGGCCGACGAACGCGCGAGGTCGTGGTCCGGGAACACGATGTCCTGGAACAGCTCGTCGATGAAGTAGGCCTTCTTCGATACCTCGACCTGCGATACCTCGGGCTGCGATACCTCGGGCTGCGACACCTCGGGTTCGTCCGCCGCTTCGAGGCCGGATGCCGACCGCATGCTCGCCAGGATCTGATCGAGGGGCTGCCCTTCCTGCGTGCCCGACGTGAAGTAGAACCCGCGGACGTCCGAGCTCTCGTGGTAGGGGTTGTCCTGCACGAGCTGTTCGACGAACGCGGCGACCTTGTCGCGCGCGAGCTGGAACTGCAGCGGGAAGGAGAACACCTTGCGCTGCTTGGTCTTGCTCTTGGCCTTGCCGAGGTGCTGGAGGCGCTGCGCGCTGAGCCGCGTGTGCAGCTCGTCGAACTCGGTGCGAAAGCGTTGGCCGAGCGGCTGCGGATCCTTCTCGAGGTAGGGCAGCGTGAAGCCCCAGACCTGCGAGCGCTCCTGCTTGGTGTAGCTGCCGAAGAACTCGACGAAGCCGTCGAGCAGGTCACACTTGGTGAACAGCAGGTAGACCGGGAAGACGAGCTCGAGCTTGTCGGTGAGCTCGGCGATGCGCTCCTTGATCTTGCGGCAGTGGTCGGCGAGCTGCTCGTCGCCCGCCTGCACGATGTCGGCGATGCTGATCGCGATCACTGCGCCGTTGATCGGCTTCTTGCTGCGTGCCTTCTTGATCATGTCGAGGAACGCGAGCCACTCGTCGCGATCCTCTGACTCGGTCGTGTAGCGGCCCGCGGTGTCGAGCAGGATGCCCGAGTCGGTGAACCACCAGTCGCAATTGCGCGTGCCGCCGACGCCGCGCACGCCGCGGCCGTGTGACAGCTCCGGGAAGTTGAGCCCGGACTCGCGCAGCAGCGTCGTCTTGCCCGAGCCGGGCGGCCCGATGATCACGTACCACGGCAGCGAGTACAGCGCGCTCTTGCCCATCTTGGACGTCTTGAGCGCGTCGAGCGCACCGCTGAGCTGTTGCTCGAGCGCCTCGATGTCCTTGCGACGGTCCGGCCGCGCGGCCTCCTTGTGCTCGCGAGCCTGGCCGCGGAGCCGGTCCTCGATGAGCCGCGCGCGCTTGCTCGCCTGGTAGCGGCGCCAGACCCACACGAGGCCGGCGAGCAGCCACACGCCGCCGATGATCAGCAGCAGCGCCGAGTCGGAGAGCCCGAGCCAGCTCTCGAGCGCGCGGCCACCGAACCAGATCACGACCGACAGCAGCACGAGCCCGAGGATGTGCGGCACGGGCGGCGTCAGCAGGTAGCCGAGGATCTTCTGCATCACTGGCCTCCCTTGCCGGTAGCGAGGAACGTCGCGGCCTGCGACGCGAGGATCGCGTCGAGGACGAACAGCAGGACGAGCAGCAGCGCAGCACCACCCGCAGCGACGATCCACACGGGCACGCGCTTCACCGCCTGCGGCAACGCGGCCTCGCGCTGGAACGACTTCGACAGCTTGCCGTCCGTGCGCCCCCGGGCCTCGCGGATCTCGCGGTTGAGCTGGTCGAGCAGGTCCGCGATCTTCTGCATGCCGGCGAGGTCGCCGAACTTGCCGCGGAAGCCGACGGCGAGGCACTGCGCGTAGACCTCGACGATGTCGATCTGCCCGGGCTTGCCGCGCAGCTCCTCGAGCCGCGTGTAGAACTGCTCCCCGGCCGTGAAGTCGTTGAAGTAGATCATCTGCAGCGGCTGCGACATCCACGCCGTCTTGAGCTCCCACTTGGAGCTGAAGACGATCTCGTCGAGCAGCGCGCACAGCGCATAGCGGACCTGGTCGATCTCGGTCGAGTCCTTCCCGGCCGCGCGCGCGCGCTCGGCGAACTTCTCGAACAGACCGCCGATCGACTGCCGCAGGACCTCGGCGTCGCCCGGATCCTTCGCGGCCTTGAGGTTGAGCGCGAACGCGAACACCTCGGCCGCGAGATCGGCGAGACGCTGCCCGGAGCCCGGGCTCGTGGATGCGGGTGAGCTCATTCCTTGACGGCGAGGAGTTCGATGTGCAGCTGGGCGAGACCCGGCGAGGCGTGGATCGCGAGCGTGAGCGAGGCCGTGATCGCCTCCCAGTGCTCGCCCGTGGGTTCGAGCGCGAAGTAGCTGCGGCCGGACTGCACCGGGATGGCGGGCGGCGGCTGCGGCACGACGCGCACGGGCAGACCGGGGACGGCGCGGATCAGGAGCTCCTGGATCCGGTCCTTCGACGAGATCTTCACCAGCGTCGGGAAGCGCGTCTGCACCTCCTCCTCGGGCGCGTCGGCGCGCACCGCGAGGAACAGCCGGTTGCTCGTCAGCATGTCGGGCGACGGGATCTTCGCGGCGAACATCGTCTCGCCCTCGCGTTCGATCGGCAGCTCGGCGCAGCGGCTCGGCGCGGCGTCGCCGAGCAGCTCCTGCAGACCCTCGGCGAGCTGCGCGAACCCCGGCCCGGCGTTGTCGTGCACGTAGCCGGGCACGTCCATCGGGCTCTTGCTGCCGTGGAACGTGCAGAGCTGCGCCATGAGTCGCCCGAGGCAGAGGTGCGCCGTGACGGGCGGGGTCGCGCCGTGATCGAGGCAGTGGCGCAGGAGCGGCAGGTTCTCGCCGACCGTGTGCAGCAACAGGATGCCGGCCGACTCGGCCATGCCGCCACCGCCGCCGCGCCGCTTGCCCGCGAGCTCGTTCCACTTCTGCGACACCATGCCGAGGACCTGACGCAGCACCGACGTGACGATCGGCGCCGCCGCGACGCGCACGGCGGGCGGCATGAAGTCCGAACTCGGCGAAACCCCGCCGCCGGCACCGGCCGTGAGCCGCGCGATCGGGATCGTGCGGTAGCCGGCCATCGATTCGCCCTCGAAGCGCAGCTCGAGGCGCAGGCTCGCGGTGCCGATCTCGCGCGCCGATTCGGGCCGGTTGAGATCGGTGAGCCGTTCGCGGCGCGTCGTGAACGGCGCGAGTCCGTCGCCGTCCGTGAACGCGGACGCGCCCGGCGTGACCTCGGGCAGCGCGAGGAACACCGTCAGCGCCTGGCGCTCGCCGATCGCCGTGACCGCGTCGCGCGCGGCGGGCAACGGATCGCGCCCCGGGCAGTCGAAGGCCGTCCCGTCCTGCAGGATCCCGGCGCAGTGCGTCACCGCGATCTGGCCGCCGGCGAGCGCGCCCTGGTCGAATTCGAGCGCCGTGAAGCCGTAGCCGAACGAAGTCGCGGCGCCGGTGTGACCGCGCACCTCGGCGTGGACCCAGCGTTCGAGCTGCTGGAAGTGCTGCGGCGAGAGCATCATGCCCTCGTCCCAGACGACTCTGCGGTCCTCCGTCACTACTCGACGTCCCCCTCTTGGCGGTCCTGCAGCTGGATCGCGAAGTTGTCGAACACGAGCTTCTTGTCGGCGATGTCGTCGACGCTCACGACGAGCCGGTTCTCACCCGTCGCCTCGTTGAAGATACCGTAGATGCCGAGGAACTTGACCTTGGGTTTGACCGTCACCTCGACCATCGCCTGCTTGCCGACGTAGACGACCGCTTCCTTGTGCGGCGGCTCCCACGCGTTGGCCGGCAGCTTCGGTTCTTCCGCCTCGAGCTCGTCGTTCTCGGCGTTGTCGAACGCCTCGCGGTCGATGAGCGGCAGCACGCGGATGTTCACGGCGCTCGGCTCGTCGTCGAACGTCGGGTTGAGGCGCGGGCCGCCCTGGGTCAAGAGCCTGGCCGTGTACGGCCCGCTGGCGCACGCGGTGCTCAGCAGGCCGGCGAGCAGCCCGGCGAGCGCGGGCAAGAGTCGGATGTGGGGTCTGATCATCTCGATTCGTCCGGGTTCGGAGACTTGCCGTCCGCGGGGCGGTCGACTCCGTGTTGCTGCAGATAGCCCTGCTGGATCGCGGGCGAGATCACCTCGTCGAAGAGCTTGTCGCGCTCCTCGACGAGCTCCTGATAGAGCTGTTCGAACTTGGTCCAGGCCTTGGCCTGCTTGCTGCCGAGCGACCAGCCGCCGTCCTGCTCGGCGAGCGACATCACGCGTTCGGGCGACACGCGGCCCAGCACGTGCATGACCGTCTCGCGCACGCCGGCGAGCACGCCGAGCTGGTGTTCGGCGAGGTCCTTCAGCACGGCGTCGAGGTAGTGTTTGCGTTCGTCCACGCTCGTCTGCGCGCCCCAGTCGAGCAGGTACTTGCACAGCTCCGGCTCGGACATCGCCTTCAGCGGGTTGTTGCTGCGCTGGAACATCAGCGTGACCTCGGCGCCGAACTCATCGGCGAACACCGCCCGGCTCTGGATCCCGCGCGCCAGCCAGCGCAGCAGCGACTCGCTGAGCCCACTCAACAGCTCGAGAAACCGTTCGACGTCGTTGCCGGTCGCGAGCGGTCGGTCGGGCACGTACTTGCTGGCGAACTCCTGCAGGGCGCCGAGCGTCGCGTTGGCGCCGCCCGCCGATTGCGCTCGCGCGGGTCGAGCAGGCGCCGCGGGAGCTGCCGGGATCGCATCGGCGGGCAGATCGGCGTAGTGGTTGGCCAGCTGCCGCAGGAGCGTGACCGCTTCCGTTGCGGGCAGGTCGGCCGTCGCGGACCGGATCGCGTTCTGCAGGAGTTCGGCCCGCGCGGCCCCGGGCGCGTCGAGTTGCCGCTCGTAGATCTGCTCGAGCGAAGCCGCGGCCTGCGCGGCGCGACGATCGAGCTCGGAGACCGCCCCGCTGCCGCCGGCCGCGGCGCCGGCTGCTGCCGCGCCCTCCGGACCTTCGGGAGCGCGCGTCAGGCGGTCCGCTCCGGGCTGCAACCCACCGCCCGACGGGGTGCTCGTCGGCAGCTGGACCCGGAGTTCGAAGTCGCCGAGCGTCGCGACATCGCCGTGCGACAGCATGGCGGCGGCGCCCTGGGCCAGCGGCGTGCCGTTGAGGCTCGTGCCGTTGAGGCTGCCGATGTCGCTGATCTGCAGCGCGTCGTTGCTCGTACAGCGGATGACGCCGTGCCGGCTCGACACCTTCTTCTCCGCGTCCTCGATCGCGATGTCGTTCTCCGGGTGCCGGCCGAAGCGCAGCTCCTGACCGGGGGCGAGCTCGAAGACGAGTTCGCGCTTTCGGGCCTGCCCGTCGGGGCGGGAGACGATGACGTGGAGGACGACCATGCGAGAGGCGAGTGGCGGCGACGAGGAGCCGTCAGGAACGCGGCCGACCCGACACCGCAATCGCCGTTTTGGCGCGTTCGGGGCAAGTGGGTCTCAACTTATTTCCCTTCATCTATTTATGATCGAAGTCCGACGTCGCCGTATGGCTTGAGGGGCCATGCACACTCAAAGCACCAGCTGGAATGCGTGTTCGGCCCGGCGGGCCCGCATCGAATTCAGGGTTGGCGCGGCGCCCCGTTGCTGCGCCGAACGAGTCGGGCACAATGCTCGCGTGCCCCGTTCCGTTGCGCGTTCTACCGTCCTGCTCGCCGCCTTCGTCGCGGCGCTGCCGCTGGGTTGCGCTCGAGCGCAAAACAGTGGCGGGGCGATCGACGAGCTCGTGCAGCTGGAGCTGACTCGTCGCGGCCTCTCGGCCAACGGCGCGGCCGATCCGGGAACCTGGCTTCGGCGGGTCAGCCTCGACCTGATCGGCCTGCCGCCGACGCCGGCGCAACTCGATGCGTTCCTCGCCGACGATCGGCCGGGCGCCCGCGGTCGCGTCGTCGATCGGCTGCTCGCTGATCCGGCCTACGGCGAACGGTGGGCCACGTGGTGGCTCGACCTCGCCCGTTACGCGGACTCGCAGGGCTACGAGAAGGACGGGTTGCGCCGAACCATGTGGCGCTATCGCGATTGGGTGATCGACGCGCTGCAGCGCGACCTGCCGTTCGACGAGTTCTCGATCACGCAGCTCGCCGGCGACCTGTTGCCGAACGCGACGGTCGAGCAGCAGCTCGCGACGGCGTTCCATCGCAACACGATGACGAACACCGAGGGCGGCACCGACGATGAGGAGTTCCGGACGGCCGCGGTGATCGACCGGGTCGACACGACGATGTCGGTGTGGATGGGCGCGACGGTCGGCTGTGCGCAGTGTCACGATCACAAGTACGACCCGATCTCGCAGCGCGAGTTCTTCGGGATCTACGCGTTCTTCAACCAGACCGGGGACTCGGACAAAGGCAACGACGCTCCGCTGCTGAACGTGGCGAGCGCAGCGGAGCGTGAGCGCGCGCAGGAACTCGAGGCCGAGATCGCGGAACTGCGCGCGACGCTCGTGGTGGACGATGTCCGCGTCGAGCGCATGGCCGCGGGGCTGCGGGCCGCGATCGTTCGTCTTGCGGCGGCCGACGTCGAGTCATCGGACTGGCATCTGCTCGGTCCGGTGAAGGCGGCGTCGTTCGACGCCGCGCATGCGACGGAGTTCGCCGCGGAGCGGGACGGCGTTCGGCTCGACGACGTGCAGGATGGCACGCGCTGGCAGGCACGCCCCGACCTCGTCGACGGCAAGGTGCACACCTGGCAGGGCAACGAGAGCGCGTTCTATCTGCATCGGACGCTGACGGCTAAGCAGGCCGCGACCGCGGTCCTGTCGCTCGGCAGCGACGACGCGATCAAGGTGTGGTGGAACGGCGAGTCCGTGCTCGACAACCGCGTGGCGCGCGGTGCGCGGGCGGACCAGGAGCTGGTCGAGGTCGACCTGCGGCCCGGTCGCAACGAGCTGTTGCTCAAGGTCAGCAACGGCGGCGGTCCGGGCGGGTTCTACTTCGACCTGCGCGCGACGCGCCTCGGTTCTGAACTCGAGCGACGGCTCGCGAGTGAATCCGAAGCGTCGGCGGCGGCGCTCGCCGCCTTGCGGGATCGTGTCGTCGAGCTCGCGCCCGAGTTCGATGCGGTGCGCGCGCGGATCGCGGCCGCCGAGCGCGAGCTCGCCGACACGCGTGGCCCGGCCGTGCCCGTGATGCAGGAGCTGCCGGCCGACGAGCAGCGCACGACGCGGCTGCTGCTGCGCGGCAGCTTCCTCACGCCGGGCGAAGAGGTCGAGCCGCACACGCCCGCGTGCTGGCCACCGATGGCCGATGAACTGCCGAAGAACCGACTCGGCTTCGCGCGCTGGCTGTTGTCGCCCGACAACCCGCGCACGGCCAAGGTGGTCGCCAATCGCATCTGGGCGGAGCTGTTCGGTCGCGGTCTCGTGCCGACGCTCGAGGACTTCGGCAGTCAGGGCGAGCCCTGTTCGCATCCCGAACTGCTCGACTGGCTGGGAGACGAGTTCGTCCGTGTCGATTGGTCGCTCAAGCGACTGCTGCGGACGATCGTGCTGTCAGAGACGTACGGCCGCAGTTCGGACCGTTCGACGACGCAGCAGGAGCAGGACCCGGAGAACGTGTGGCTCGCGCGCGGCCCGGCGTTCCGGCTCAACGGCGAGCTGTTGCGCGATCAGGCGCTCGCGGTCAGCGGGTTGCTGAGCCGGAAGCGCTTCGGCCCGAGCGTGATGCCGCCGCAACCCGACGGCGTCTGGCAGCAGATCTACAGCGGCGCGAAGTGGCAGACGGCGACGGACGAAGACCGGTATCGCCGATCGCTCTACACGTTCTGGCGGCGGTTGAGTCCGCACCCGGCGATGATGTTGCTCGACGCGCAGACGCGGGAGTTCTGCGTGTTGCGCCGGCAACGCACCAACACGCCGCTGCAGGCGCTCGTGATGTGGAACGACCCGCAGTTCCACGAGGCCGCGGTCGCCCTTGCAGCGCGCGCGCGCGAGGCGGTGCCCGAAGGTGGGGCGGACCGGGTGCGGTGGTTGTGGCGGCAGTGCCTGCTGCGCGAACCGACGGACAGTGAGCTGCGGCGGTTGCTCGCGCTCGCGGTGGCGGAGCGCACCCAGGGCGCGGACGAGACGCTGTGCTGGAACGTCCTGGCCAGCGTCGTGATGAACCTCGACGAGTTCGTGACCAAGCGATGACCGGCGCCGACCTCTCCCGTTCTGCACTGCGCCGGCTGCAGCGCCGCTGGTTCCTGCGCGACTCGTCGTTGTCCGTCGGCAGCATGGCGCTCGCGTCGTTGCTGCAGAACGACGGCGCCGATGGCACTCGCCGGCAGTATCCGGCGCGCGCCAAGAGCGTGATCTACCTGCACATGGAGGGCGCGCCGCCGACGCTCGACATGTTCGATCGCAAGCCAGAGCTCGATCGCCTCGACGGTGAGAAGTGTCCCGATTCGTTCCTCGCGGGCGAGCGCTTCGCGTTCATCAAGGGGCACCCGCGGCTGCTCGGGCATCGCCACGGCTGGATCCGGGCGAGCAACGGCATCGAGATGTGCGAGCACTTTCCGCACCTCGCGCAGCAGATGGCCGACGTGACGCTCGTGCGGTCGATGCACACGGGCGAGTTCAACCACGCGCCGGCCGAGCTGCTGCTGTTCTCCGGCGCGCCGCGACCAGGGCGGCCGTCGATGGGCAGCTGGGTGTCGTACGGCCTCGGCAGCGACAACCGCGACCTGCCCGCGTTCGTCGTGATGACGAGCGGCGGCACGCTGCCGAGCGCGGGCAAGTCGCTCTGGAGCTCCGGCTTCGCGCCGACCGTGCACCAGGGCGTGGAGTTGCGGTCGGTCGGCGATCCGGTGCTCTACCTCGAGGACCCGGAGGGCTACGACCGCGCGCGGCGTGCGCGCAGCCTCACGGCCCTCAACGACCTCAACCGCGAACGGCTCGCCATCACCGGCGATCCCGAGACCGCGACGCGGATCGCGCAGTACGAGCTCGCGTTCCGGATGCAGAGTTCGGTGCCCGAGGCCGTCGACCTCGAGAGCGAGCCACCCGAGGTGCACGAGCTCTACGGGACGAAACCGGGCGAGACGTCACTCGCGAACAACTGCCTGCTCGCGCGCCGACTCGTTGAACGTGGCGTGCGCTTCGTGCACCTCTTCGACTCCGGGTGGGACATCCACGGCACCAACCCGCGCGACGATCTGATGACGCAGTTCCCGAAGAAGAGCAAGGAGCTCGATCGGGCGCTCGCGGGCCTAATCGTCGACCTGCGCCGGCGCGGGATGCTCGACGAGACGCTCGTCGTCTGGGGCGGTGAGTTCGGCCGCACGCCGATGAACGAGAAGCGCAACGGCAGCAAGCTGTTCGGCCGCGATCATCACCCGCACTGCTTCTCGATCCTGATGGCAGGTGGCGGTGTCAAGCGCGGCGCGGTCGTCGGCGCGACCGACGACATCGGCTACCGCATCACGGACACGCCGATCCACGTGCACGACCTGCAGGCCACGATCCTGCACCAGCTCGGCCTCGACCACGAGCAGCTGACCTACAAGTTCCAGGGCCGCCCGTTCCGCCTGACCGACGTCCACGGCAAGGTCCGCGGCGAGCTGCTGGCGTAGGAGCGCCCCAGGCTCCTCGGGTCGGGCGATTCCCCGGGCGGGTTGCTACCCTGCGGCCATGTTCGAATTGCGTTCCCGTGCCCTCGCCGCGTTGACCGCGTTGCTCGGCGGGTTGGCGAGTCTGTCGGCTCAGGAGGCCGAGCTCGCGCGCCTGCTGTCCGACTACCGACGGGCGAGTTCGACGACGAAGAAGATCGAGGTGTTGGATGCGATCGCGGCGCTGGCCGGTCGGCAGGACGCCGAGGCCCTGACGAAGGCGCTTGCAGTCGGCCTCGTCGATGACTCGGTCGATGTTCGGCTGCACGCGATTCCTCTCGTCGGCCGCGCTCCCGATCGCAGCCAGGCGATGCGTGCTCTGACGGACGGCAGCCGCGAGTATGCGAAGCGCTGGAGCGAGCTCGTGGAGTCGGCGCGCCTGGAGCCCGTCGATCTGCCGGACATGTTCGAGGATCCGAAGGGGTTCAAGAAGGCAATCGATGCGGCGGCGAAGGCGGCAGAGGCTGCGAAGGCGGGGCTGGAACGCTGCATGGCCGAGGCGCCCGTTCTTGCAGCCTATGTCGATACGCTCACGAGCTTCGACGACGATGGCGTGCTGCCGGCCTACGAGGCGCTGATCGTGGTTGCCGGTTCCGGGGAGCAGGGGCAGCGCATCGCCCGGGCGGCCGCCGCGCGCGCCGGGGGCATGGCGGTTGCCGTGAAGCAGGTGCGCCTGCTCGAGAAGAAGGCAAAGGAGCAGACGGACCGCCTCGCGAAGCGGGAGCGCGAGCGGCCGCGCCGGGTGCCGAAGCGCTGGCGCGGCACCAAGGACAAGTGGAAGCAGCAGGAGCAGCGCCGCATCCAGAAGCTCGTCGAGGCCGCGCGGAAGAACGCGACGAGTGCGCAGACGGAGCTCAACGGCTACCTCGGGTTCATGCGCGAGCTCGCGGCGGAGCTGGGTGCCGTGAAACCGCCGACCGGCGGTCGCGCGACGTCCTGGGAAGCCTGGGCGCGCCGGGTGGACAAGGCGCGGGCGTCCGACGGCTGAGACTGCCTGTTCAGCTGGCGCCTCCTGTGACGCCTCACGCCCACGCGATTCCGCTGGCGCCCTTCAGCGGGCGGCGATGCCCCGCGCGAGCGTCTCGGTCAGTTGCACGGTATCGCCCGCGAGGAGAGCGGGGACGTCGAGCCACAGCCCCGGGAACGCGTTGCTCCGCAGGATGCCAGCGACGTCGGGCTCCTCCGGGTGATACTCGCCGTCGCGCAGCACGAACCAGTCGACTGCCGCGTCCTCGGCGCGCAGCACCAGGTACTCCTGCACCCCGGCACGCCGGTAGACGCGCTTCTTCTGATGCAGATCGTAGCTGACCGAACTCGCCGCGACCTCGATCAGCAGCTCGGGTACGCCCTGGATGTAGGAGTCCTCGTCGATGCGCGAGGTCGCGCGCTCGTCGGTGCGCCGCAGCATCAGGTCGGGCTGCACCTCGTTGTCGAGATCGATCCGGAACGTCGCTTCGATCCCGAACGCCGTCCCCGGCGTTGCCCGCTCGTAGTCAGAAAGCCAGCCGGCCAGCACCGCGTGCGGCCTGCCGTGCTGCGAGTATCGAACCGGTGACGGCATGTACACCACTCCCTCGATGAGTTCGGCGTGCTTCAGGTTCGGCATCGCCGAGTAGCGGCGCTCGAACTCCACGCGGGTCATCACGTCGCCGGCTTGCAGCCGGGGGATTCTGGATGGAGCCGTCATGGATGAAGTCACACTGAGGTAGTGATCCTGCCGGGGGTAGATCGTAGCACGTTTCGAGGTCGCGCTCACCGCCCACGGTGCTGGTGGAGCCGGCCTGGCTACTTGGCCTTCTCCTGGTTCGCGAGGAACTCGATCAGGTCGCGGATCTGGCGGCGGTCGAGCACGTTGCTCATCGCGGGCATCGCGCTCGCGCTGTTCGACGCCCGGCTCTTGATGCGGTCCCAGGTGATGTCGGTCGCGTTGCCGTCGACGTCGACGATCGTGAGGGAGCCGCCGGAGTCGCGCGTGATGAAGCCCGTCTTGATGTCGCCGCTGTGCATCGTGACGGTCGTCGAGCCGAAGCCTTCGGCGATCTTCGCGGACGGCGTGATCAGCGCCTCGAGCAGGTACGCACGGTCGCGAAGCTTGCCGATCGCGTCGAGCGCTGGCCCGGCGTCGCCGCCGTTGTCGCCGAGCTTGTGGCAGCGCGTGCAGCGCGTCGCCTCGTTGTCGAAGAAGATGCGGCGCCCGGCGCGCCGGTTGCCGCCCTCGAGGCTGACCTGCCACGGACCGAGCGGCCCGGCCGCCGCGGCGCGCTTCTCGATGGCTGCGAGCGTGTTCTGCAACGTGTCGTCGGCGTGCTTCTTCGCGGCCGTGAGCAGTTCGAGCTGCGCGCCCTTCGGCACCGCGTCATCGTCCTTGCTGAGCTTGCCGAGCCATTCGCGCAGAACGGCGGTGGCGCTGCTGTGCTGCAGGTCGCCGAGCGCCGTGAACGCGGCCTGGCGCTCCGACAGCGACGCGTTGCTCGCGAGCGTCGCGAGCAGCGGGACGGCGCGTTCGGGGTCGGTCTTCGACAGCAGCTCGACGGCGCGCTTGCGCAGCCGTTCGGGCGCGTCGCTCTCGATGCCTTCCACGGCCTGCG
This sequence comes from Planctomycetota bacterium, assembly GCA_965228735.1. Taxonomy (GTDB): domain Bacteria; phylum Planctomycetota; class UBA1135; order UBA1135; family UBA2386; genus JAGQRA01. Next base: position 3,555,792 of record OZ245838.1, on the reverse strand, counting down.
GCAGCTGCTTCGCGTTCATCGCGTTCAGCGCGTCGAGCGCCGCGAGTCGGGCTGCGACATCGGCCTTGTCCGCCGCGACCAGTTCGGCCAGCGCAGCGGCCGTGTCGGTCAGCTTCAACTGGCCCGCGGCCTTGGCCGCCGCCGCGGCGATCGCGGCGTCGTCGTCCTGCAGGAGCTCGGGGAGCAAGCCCGCGAACGTGTCCGCGACGCGCTCGGCGTCCGCGTGCTCCGACGGCCGCCAGTTGCCGAAGATGCGGTCCTGGCCGTGTGGAGCGTTCCATTCGGCGAGAATCTCGATGGCCTCGACGCGCGTCTTGCGCGAGTGCGCCGCGAGTTGGGCCGCGTGCACGAGTCGTTCGCCGCACTCGACGTCGCCGATCACTCGGTTGGCGTTCAGCGCGCGCCAGTCGATCCGATCCGAGTCGGCGCGGTCGTCGCCCGCGAGCAGCGCGAGCTCGCGCATCGCTGCGGGGATCGGCGTCTCGTAGATCGCGCGCGCCGCTTCGAACCGCAGCTGCGCGTCGTCGTGCCGCAAGAACTCCGCGACCTTGGCGTCGCCACGACGCGCGAGCGCGAGCAGCACGCCGAGCTGGACGGCGGGGCTCTCGTCACGCATGTGGCGGTGCAGGAATCCGCCGTCGTCGATCTGCGACAGCGCATGCACGGCGGCATGGCGGAGCACGGCGTCGCGATCCGCATTGTGCCGCAGCAAGCCGATCAACGCCTGCTTGCCGGTCTTGCCCATGGCGGGTCCGAGGCGTGCGAGCGCGAGGGCGGCCTCACGGCGAACGCGCGAACTCGGATCGCCCAGCAGCTTGCTCAGCTTGTCCTCGCTCTCGCGGTGCCGCAGATCGCCGACGACGCGGGCGGCCGCGGCGCGCACTTCGCTGTCGCCGTCGTCGAGCAGCGGTTCGACCTTGGCGAGCACGGCGCGGTCCTTGCGCGCGAGAACGCCGAGGCCCCAGACGCCGTGCAGGCGCGCGATGCGATCGGGTTCGTCGGCCGCGACCGCCGCGAGCACGTCGGTCGCACCCTGGTCGACGAGCGCGAACTGCGCCTTCTGCCGGATGCGGCGATCGGCGTGCGACAGCAGCGCGCGCAACTGGCCGACGGGGCGCGTCAAGAGGTCGCTCGCGAGCAGCCGCACGTTGTTGCGCAACGCCATGTCGTTCCGCATCTGCGGGGTGCGCACGCGATAGATGCGGCCCTTGCCGGTCTTGTCCCAGCCCGTGACCCAGTCGCTGAAGTAGAGCGCGCCGTCAGGGCCGAAGTCGATGTCGGTCGCGAGCGCCCGCCACACGGGTTTGCTCACGGACTCGAGCTCGTAGCCGGCACCCGCGCGCTCGAGCCGAACGGCGAAGACCCCGCTGTAGGCCGCGCCGCCGCGGAAGTCGCAGAGGAAGAAGCAGTCGCGGTAGCGTTCGTCGAGACCGACGCCCGGATCGTAGGCGAAGCCCGACGGACCGTTCGCGAAGTTGCTGATCGGCGGCAGGATCCAGGCGGGCTGTTCTGGGTGCCGCGGATGCCAGAGCTTCTCGCGGTTCCAGGCGCCGCGGTCGCTCAGCCACTGGTAGCCGATGCGCCAGCCGCTGTCGGCGCCGGGCACGATCTGCACGAGCCGGGCCTTGTCGCCGCCGTCGCTGTTGTTGTCGCCCGTGAACAGGTCGCCGTACTTGTCGAAGGCCAGCTCCTGCGGGTTGCGCAGGCCGCGGTGCACGACCTCGAGATCGCTGCCGTCGAGCTCGCAGCGCAGCACCGCGCCTTCGTGGGGATAGGCGTGCGTCTTGCCCTCGTGCTCGACGTGCAACCCGCGGTCGCCGATCGAGAAGTAGAGCCGCCGGTCCGGGCCGACCACGAGGCCGTGCAGGTCGTGACCGATCAGCGACGTGTGCACGCCGTAGCCGTCGTGCAGCGCCTCGCGTTCGTCGGCGACGCCGTCGTCGTTCGTGTCGCGCAGTCGCCAGAGCTTGGGGATGTTCGTGAAGTAGACGTCGTCGCCGACCGGCAACACGCCGGACGCGATGCCATCAGCGAGCGCGTTGAAGCCCGTGGCAAACACGGTGCTGCGGTCGAACGTGCCGTTCTTGTCCGTGTCGACGAGCATGCGCACCCGCTCGCTGTACTTCGCGAGCCGCTCGAGATCGTCGGCGAGGAACTCCTCGTACTTCTTCACCCGGTCGGCGACGGTCAGGCACGCGAGGTCGCGGTCCTTCCACTGCATGTAGCTGCGGTTGTCGAACACGCCGTCCTTGATGCGAAACGTCTCGGCCGCGTAGAGCCGGCCGCGGTCGTCGATCGCGAACGCCACGATGTTGCAGATGTCGGGTTCGGCCGCGACGACGTCACAGACGAGCCCGGGGCCGAGCTCGAAGCTCGGGATCTGCTTCTGCGCGTCGTCGGACGCGGCTACGACGCGCATCGGACCGTCCTGCTCGGCCCCGCCTTCGTCGTGTTGGGCGAGCAGGAATCCGGTGCCGCCGGGGGTAAGGGTGGCGGCGATCAGCCAGCAGAGCGCGCGAGAGGACGGAAGTGCCATACCGTGATGCGACAGGTTGGGCCCGCGTTCGGCCACTCTCTCTTTCCCGCTTCTCTGGCCGGTAGCGAACCCGGGGCACACCCGTTGCACCCGGTCGGCCCCTCCTTGCCGACATGCACCGAGCCAGAGCTTGACGCGTGCCCGCCGCGCGATTCTCGTTCCGCTTGGCCGCAGGAGGACCATGACCGAAACCCGCTCGACCCCTCTCAAGTTCCTCGACACCGCGCTCGGCGCCCTGCGCCATCTCGGCCTCATCAAGTCCGAGCCCGAGCCCGCGCCGATCGTCGCGCTGATCGATCGCGTCAGCCCGCTCGATCCCGAGAACACGGCGGCGATCGCGCGCACCCTGTCGCAGGCCTCGCTGTTCAACGAGGTCGTGCGCGAACAGATCGAGGCCGTGAAGATCGGTGAGCGCTACCGCGAGATCACGAGCGCGTTCGATTCGATCCGCGACGACAGCAAGCGCATGGTCGACCAGATGGCGGACAACAAGATCGACACGTTCGAGCGGCTGTCCAACATCTGGATGAAGGTCACCCGTGGCGACATCCCGGCGCGCTTCGCGAAGATCAAGTCGACCTACCTCGAGGTGGCCAAGGACACGCGCGAGCAGGTGCAGCGCGAGCAGACGATCCTGCAGGCCTACAGCGACTTCCGCGCCGCGTTGAAGCAGGCGCAGGTGCTCGGGTTCGAGGTGCTGCAGAAGGCCGAGACCGCGCTCGCCGGCAAGAAGGCCAAGCTCGAGATGGCGGCCGCCGCGCTGCAGCAGTTCGTCGATGCCAACGCGGACGGCGGCGACGCGGCGCAGCGGGCGCAGCTCGAGCTGACGCGCGACCTCGCGCTGCAGGCCGTGCAGAACGAGGACAAGCGCTACCAGATCGCGAAGGACCTCGCCGAGAACCTGTCGATCGCCTACAGCACGACCGAGGTCGTGATGGCTCGCATCGCGCAGATCACGGACGCCAAGGAGCGCGTCTACTCGCAGTCGGTCACGTTCTTCGGCACCAACGAGACGGTCTTCACCGCGCTGGCGGCGTCGTTCACCGGTTTGCACGGCTTGCACGAGAGCACGCAGACGCTCGAGGCGATGAAGGACGGGATCAACAAGAGCCTCGAGACGCTCGGTGAGGTCGGGTCCGAGATCCAGGAGGCCGCGCTCAGGGCCGGGTACGGCCCGACGATTCGCGCCGAGTCGGTGAAGAAGCTCGTCGACGCGATCGTCGACTACCAGGAGCGCAGCCATCGCATCATCGACGAGATGCGCGAGCTCAGCACGCGCAACGAGGCCGAGGTCACGGCGGCGGTCGAGTCCGGCAAGCAGCGCATGGTCGAACTGCAGAACCGCGTCGCGCTGTTGCCGGCTCCGGGGGCAGCGGCCGAGTGAGCGCCGCCGCGACCGAAGTGCGAACTGACGAAGTCGAGGCCCCGGCCGCCGAGGTCGGGCTCGATCGCGTCATGCTCGCGATGGACGTCGTCGACACGCTGCGGCATCAGCGCGAGCTCGTCGCAATCGAACTCGACGACGATCGGCGGCAGCAGGAGCTGGTGGCCCGCATCCGGGCGATCTACGACTCGCAGGGCATCGACGTCGACGAGAGCGTGATCGCGGAGGGCGTCGCGGCCCTGCGCGAGGACCGGTTCGTGTACACGCCACCGGAGCGCTCGTTCCACGTGTGGCTCGCGGAGATCTACGTCGAGCGGACGAAGTGGTTGTTGCGAGCCGGTCTCGTGGTGCTCGTCGTCGCCGGCATGTGGGCCGCCGTCGCGATCCCGCGCTACATCGGTGAGCAGAACGCGATTGCCGCGTTCGAAGACGTGGTGGGTGGGTTCGCTGCGCGGTCGTCGCGCCTCACTGCGGTCGGAACCGAGCTGCGTCGTGAACTCGATGCCGCCGCTGCCATCGCGAGTCCCGTGACCGTGCAGCGGTTGTTCGACGAGACGAACAACGCGCTGCTGCGCGGCGAAGGTCAGGCCGAGACGTTCGCGACGGCCATCGCGCGCCTGCCCGAAGTCGACGAGGATGGCGCCGGCGGCGAACGGTATCTCGCCGAGCGCGCGAGCTGGGACGCGGCCGTCGAAGTCGCCGAGGAGGTCGCCGCGGACGCGGAATCGGCGTTCGAGCAGGCTCGGGGACTGTTGGCCAGGATCGCCGAACTGCGGCGCCTCTACGACGAGGTGCAGGCGATCGCGGCGCGCGTCGGGTCGCTCGGGTTCGCGCCTGCAGCGCTCGCGCGCGCCCAGGGCGAGGTTCGCGCAATCGAGGCGCAGATCCACGCGGGTGACGCGGAGGACGCGAGCGCAGCGTTGTTCGAGCTCGAGAAGTTCGTGCAGGCAACCGTGCGGGCGAAGCAGCAGCGCACCGAGCTCGCGGCGAAGCTCGCGGCGCTGCGGGCGACGTTCGCAGGCTTGGGGGCCGAGGAAGCCGCGACCGAGCGCTTCGACAACCTCGCCACAGCACTCGAGCAGGCGATTGCGGGCAGTGATGCGGACGCCATGGCGAGCCGGCTCGGTCAGCTCGAAGCGCTCGTCGAGCACGTGGGCCAGGAGTACGAACTGCGTATCCTGACGCGACGCAACCAGCGCAGTGGCGTATGGCGTCACCCGAACAACAACCGGCGCGCCCGCAACTACTACATCATCGTCGAGGCGATCAGCTCGAGCGGCGAACGCCTGACGCTGCCGATCGAGAACGAGGAGACGGGCCGCACGAGCCGGGTGCGCAAGTTCGGCATCCGCGTGAGCGAGGCGACCTACGAGCGCGTCAAGGCCGACAAGCTCGACAACGGCATCATCGATCGCAGCACGTTCGGCACGAAGCGGCGCGGGCGCCTCGAGCCGGACTACGCCCGTTCGTTCGACGTCGTCGGCGGCAAGATCACGAGGTGGTGAGCATGCGTTCTGGCAAATCCGTGCTGCGGGAGATCCGCCGGGACCTGCGCGAGGCGCGCAGCAACGCCGCGGCCGCTTCGACGCGGGTTCACGATCTGCGCCAGCAGGTCGAGGCGGCGCGTTCCGAGGAAGCGCGCTGCCTCGCGAAGCTCGCGAGCGTTCGCCTCGGCGTGCTGGCCGGCGGGGCAGCAGCGCGGCGGATCGACGAGGCCGACAGGGCCGCGCTCGCAGTGCTGGCGGATCGTGAGCGCGAGCTCGAACGGCTCGCACGTGAGATCAGCGATGGTGCGGCCGCGCTCGTGCCGCTCATCGAGGAGCGCAGCGCCAGACTCGACCATCGCGACGAGTGCGCCGCCGCGTACCGCGCGCAGGTCGAGGCCACGCGCGCGCGTCTCGCGCAGGAGGAGGAATACACGGCCCAGAAGGGCCACGCCGAGTTCGCGGCGGGGCAGGCCAGGAACGCCGGCGCGAAGGCCGAGCAGGCCGAGGCCGATCGCGACGAGAAGCGTCGGCCGTACGAGGCCGACCCGTTGTTCTCGTATCTCTGGAAACGCCGGTATCGCTTCGAGGAGTACCGACCGTATCCGGTCATTGCGGCGCTCGACGGCTGGGTTGCGGGGCTGTGTGACTACGGCAAGGCTCATCGCGATTACGGTCTGCTCCTCGAGATTCCGGTCCGCCTGCGCGCGCACGCAGACGAGCTGGCTGCGCGAGCCGCGGCCGAACGGGCGCGGGTCGTCGAACTCGAGGATGCTGCGCTCGCCGCGGACGGCGCGACCGAGTTGCAGGACCGGCTGACTGGCGCCCAACGCGATCTCGACGCGGCGGAGCAGGCCGTGGTCGTCGCCGAGGCGCGGCAGGATCGGTTGTGCGCCGCGGAGCAGGCGCTCAACGCGGGTCGCGATCCGTTCACGAATCGCGCCGAGTCACTGCTCGAGCAACAGATGGCGAACGAGGACGTCGCGACCCTTCGGCAGGATGCGCTCGCGACCGCGACGGATGCGGACGACGAGCTCGTGCGGGCGATCGGGCGGGCGCGGTCGGCGGCGGACGGCGTCCGTCCGCAGCTCGCCGCCGCCGAACGTGATCTCGAGACCGCGAATCGGCGCGTCACCGACGTCGAACGCATCGAACGCGACTTCCGCGCGCAGGACTACGAGTCGAGCAACTCGGTCTTCGACGACGACTTCGACATCGGCTTCCTGCTCGGTGGCTTGCTGCGGGGTTCGATGCGGCGTTCCGAGGTCTTCCAGCAGCTGCGCCGGAGTCAGAGCTGGCGCTCTTCGGGGTCGATGATCGGGACCTTCGGCAACGCTCTGGGCAGCTCGGGATCCGGCTTCGGTAGTTTCGGCGGCTTCAGCAGCGGTGGCGGCTTCGGCGGCGGCGGCGGCGGTGGGTTCAGCACCGGCGGGGGTTTTTGAGCCTCATTGCCCTCGGGCCGCCAGCCACTCGCGTCGCAGCATGCCGTAGGACAACTCGTCGCGCCATTCACCGGCGAGCATCGAGTACTCCTGGAACACTCCTTCGCGGCGCATGCCGAGCTTCTCCATGAGCCGCCACGAGGCTTCGTTCTCCGTGACGCACAGCGCGACGACGCGGCGGACCTCGCCCGTTTCGAACAGATACTCGAGCAGGGCCGAGCACGCCTCGTAGCCGAAACCGCGGCGATGCACCTTCGGCGTCAGTCGGTAGCCGAACTCCATCGTCTCGTAGTCACGGACGGTTACCCGGAAGCACACGATGCCGAGCATCTCCTGCAGGTCGACCCCGGCTTCCGGCCGGGCCTCGATCGCGAGCAGACGCCATCGCCCGTCGGCGCCGTCCCACGGTTCGAGCGCCGAGCGGCAACGGGCCTCGGTCTCGGCGAGCGGCGCGGGATCGCGGATCCACTGCATGATCGTGCAGTCCTGTTCGTGCGCGATCGCGGTCGGCAGATCGGCCTCGGTCATCGGCCGGAGCACGAGTCGTTCGGTCTCGATCCGAACGGTGGGGGCGTCGTCGACGAGCTTCTGCAGCTTCATGGCGCTGGCACGGTATCGGTCGGCCCCTTTTCCGTCGGTACTGATCCAGTCGGTACCGTTCCCGCAAGGGCCGAAACGGAGAGCCCGCCGTGCTTGGTCGTGAACGCGACATCGAGCGGCAGCCCGGTGCGGCGCGCGAGGCGGATGTCCTCGGCGAGGAGTGCGATGCGCCAGCCCGGGTGCCGGAGCAGGCGGTGGCCGATGGTCTGGTAGAGGTTCACGAGGTCGCGCTTGCCGATGCGCCGGCCGAACGGCGGGTTCGTGGCGATGGCGGCATCAGTGGGCGCGCCGTCACCCGCGAGCCAGTCGTGCGCGGCGAACGCACCGACCGTGAAGTCGATCGCGTCCGCGACCCCGGCGCGTTCGGCGTTCTGGCGTGCGGCGTCCACCGCGCCGCGGTCGCGGTCGCTGGCCGCGATCTGCAGGTCGCTGTCCGCGGTTGGGGACGCTGTTGCCCGTGCGGCCTCCCAGCTGTCCGCGTCGAAGAGCGCGAGATGGGCGAGCGGCGGTTCGCGCAACCGACCCGGCGCAAGCCCGCGCAACAGACCGGCGGCTTCGATCGGGATCGTTCCCGAGCCGCAGAACGGGTCGAGCACCGCGCAAGGCCCGACCGCGAGCGCGAGCCGCGCGAGCGCGTGAGCGAGGTCTTCGCGCAGCGGCGCTTTCGCGCCCGCGAGGCGATAACCGCGGCGATGCAGCGGCGTTGTCGTGGCGTCGAGCGACACCGTGCAGACGTCGTTGCGAAAGCGAACGGCGAGCTGAGCGACGGGCTCCGTACTATCGTCCGCCGCTGCCGGTAGCACGTCACCGATGGTGGCGCGGATCGCGTCCCCGACCCGTTCGGCGATCGCCTTGGTGTGGTAGACGCGGGACCGCGACGACGTCGCTCGGACCGCGAGCGCGACGTCGGACAGCAGCCAGTCACCCCATGGCACGTCGCGTGCCTTGCGCTCGAGCTCGCCGAGCGCCCGACAGCGAAACTCGGCCACCCGCAGCAGCACGTGGCTCGCGCAGCCGAGTCGATACGCCGCACGCATGATCGCGCTGGTGTCGCCCCGAAACTCGACACCGCCGCGGCGCGGGGTCCCGACCACTCCCAGTGCCTTCAGTTCGTCCTGCACGAGCGGCTCGAGCCCGGGCTGGCACGCGGCGAACGCGTCGTGGGGGCGCGCGGTCATCGAACGAGCACCGACAGTTCGGCGCATGAGGCCCACGCGCGGTCCTGCACCTCGCGGTGACTCACGAGCTTGACGTAGCGGGCGCTGGTCATCGGTTGGCGAAACACTACGCGCTGCGGATTCGCCGCGTTCGCGACGTTGTCGAAACTGCCGGCCGCGAGCCTCTGCCAGGTCTCACCGTCGGCGCTGCCGTAGAACGCGTAGTCGCGGATCGTGCCGTTCGAACCGTTCCTGCGCGGGAGGTAGAGGAAACCGCGGAGGGTGACGGCTTGCCCGAGATCGATCGTCAGGTGATGCGGCGGGCGCGGCGTCTCGTCGCCATAGGCCGTGTGCCAAATCGTGTCGGGGTCGCCGTCGATCGCCATCCCCGCGGCCTCGCTGCCGTCCTGCTCACTCGAGCAGTCGTGCACGCGGAAGCCCGCGCGCGCGAGCCCGAACTCGGCGACGGTCTCGGCCGTCGTGCCGAACGTCGCGCGGCCGGAGCCCGTCGGTGCGAACGTCGCGGCGCGCACGAGCCCCCCGAGCGGCAGCGCGAACGGCGCCGTGTAGCGCTCGGAGTCGCGCGTCACGACCGACCCGTCCCGTGTGAAGTGCACGTCGCCGCCGGTCGCGCGGATCGTGACCTCGCCTGCCGGATCTCGCGTGATGCTCGGCGCCTGCAGGAGCGTCGGTCGCCGATAGAGCTCGAAGCGCGCGATCGCTGGTTCGCCGCGGCTGCGATCGATGCGGTAGCGAAACCCGGTCCCCGTGATCGGTGCCGTTCTGAGCAAACGCCGCACGCCGATCGTCGTGCCCGTTGCGCATTCGCGCCAGCGGCCGCCTTGTCGGACCTCGATGCGGAAGCGTTCGACCCGTTGGCCGTGTGACTCGACGGCTTCTCCGAGCTCGAACACGTCGACGGTGCGCGGCTCGTCGAACAGGATTTCCTCGGTCCTGCCCCAGCCCTTGGCGCTGTCGAACGCGCTGCCCGCGGACCTCTCCGGCACGTGGACCAGCCGCTGTCCGCCCGCGCTGACCGGGTCCGCGAACGTCGCGTCGAGATAGCGACCGAACTCGCGCAGCACCGCGACGTCGGGAGCCGCGATGCGCCCTTGTCGATTGGCCGGCACGTTCAGCAGCAGCACCGCGTTGCCGCCGACGGCTTCGAACCAGTAGTCGAGCAAGGTCGCCAGCGGTTTGACGCGCTGATCCTCGTGCTCGTGCCAGAACCAACCCGGCCGGATGGACACGTCGGTCTCCGCGGCCCACCAGCACAGCGCCTGCGCATCGCGCAGCTCGGCACGGCTGCCGAGATCGGCCTGCTGATTGCGCGATCGCAGGTCCCACAACGCGCGCCAGCTGTCGCGGTCGCGTTCGAACGCGCCTCTTGCCGGCTGACGCAGCGGCAGCACGCTCCACTCCTCGGGCCGCGTCCGGCCGGCTTCGTTCCCGACCCAGCGCACGTCGGGGCCGGTGATCGCGATCGCCGCGTCGGGCTGCTGCTCGCGAACGAGCTGAAAGACGGCCTGCCAGTCGAACAGCTCCGGGTCGTCGGGCGGGCAGTGCGCGCCGTCGAACCAGACCTCGAACAGCGGGCCGTAGTCGGTGCAGAGTTCGCGCAGCTGCGCGAGGAACACCTGCTGGTAGGCCGGCGTGCCGAACGACTCCTGGTTGCGATCCCACGGGGACAGGTAGACGCCGAACTTCAGCCCGGCTGCCTGGCATGCCGCAGCCACCTCACCGACGACGTCGCCCTTGCCGTTCCGCCACGGCGACGCCGCGACGTCGTGCGCTGTCGTCGCACTCGGCCACAGACAGAAGCCGTCGTGGTGCTTGCACGTGAGCACGATTCCGCGCATCCCGGCCGCGCGGAAGGTCGCCGCCCATTGCGTGGCGTCGAAGTCCGTCGGCGCGAACGTCGCCGGGTCCTCCGTGCCGTCGCCCCACTCGCGATCGGTGAACGTGTTCATGCCGAAGTGCACGAACGCGTTGAACCCGGTCCGCTGCCAGGCGAGCTGGCGGGGCGACGGCCGCACGCTCGCGGCGAGTTCGACGATCTGCGCGGGCGAGGCCCCCGCGGGCACCTGGACCGGCAGCGGCGCCGGCGCCGGCGTGAGGGTGCAGGCTGAGGCAGCACCGAAGGCGGCAGCGAGAACGAGGGGGCGGAGGCGCGGCGACACGGGCCGCCGACGATACGCGCTCACTCCGCATGGCCCCAATACCGCCCATCGGGATCGCGACGGCAGGATCGCCGTTGCCGTATGCTCGCCCGGTCGCTGGAATCTCGACGCGCGGCGTGCGGCGCTTCGCGATCGCCGTCATGTGGAGGAAGACGATTCATGAACCGGGCTGTCGATCTGTTCATCTTCGATCTCGCGGGCACGGTCGTCGTCGACGACGACCAGGTGCTGAAGGCATTCGTCGCGACCGCGCGGTTCTACGACCTGCCGGTCGACGAGGGCGCGATTCGCACGCGCATGGGGTGGCACAAGCAGCGGGTGTTCGAGTCCGTATTGACCGAACTCGGCCGCAGCACGGCGGCCGCAGCGGAGATGGCTGCCCGGTTCGCCGACGAGTATGCCAACGTCGTTGCCGAGAGTCCGCTGCGCCCGACCCACGGTGCACCCGAGATGCTGCTCGCGCTCGCGTCGGCCGGCGTGAAGATCGCGTTCAACACCGGCTTCGCGCGGACGACTGCCGATCTCGTTCTGCGGGCCGTCGGTTTCGACAAGTGGCCGAGCGTGGCGTCGGACGAGGTCGAGACCGGTCGGCCCGCGCCCGACCTGATCCATCGCGCGATGGCGCTCTCCGACGTGAGCGACCCGCAGCGCGTCGGCGTCGCGGGTGACACTCCGGCGGACCTGGCCGCCGGCTGCGCGGCCGGGTTGCGACTCGTCGTCGGGGTCGGCTGCGGCACCCACACCCTCGAGCAGCTCGCGGCGCACGAGCACACGCATCTGCTGCCCGACCTGTCGACGTTGCCGGCGATCGTGCTGCCGTCATGACCCGCGCCGGGTTCGACCTCGTGGTGGTGGGCGGCGGCGTGCTCGGGCTCGGGCACGCGATCGCCGGGTTGCGCGCCGGCCTGCGGGTCGCGATGTGCGAGCGGGACGCGTTCGCGCGCCGGGCTTCGGTGCGCAACTTCGGGATGATCTGGCCGATCGGGCAGCCGGCCGGTGCGCTCCGGACGCAGGCGCTCCGCAGCCGCGAGCTCTGGCTCGAACTCGCGGAGCTCGCCGGGTTCCGATGTGCGGCGGTCGGTTCGTTGCACGTAGCGATGGCCGACGACGAGTGGCGGGTGCTGCAGGAGTTCGCGGCGGACTCGACATTGCCGGGGCTCCAGTTGCTGAGCACGAAGGACGCCCACGAACTGCAGCCGCGACTCGTCGAGCGCGGACTGCGGGGTGCGTTGTTCAGTCCGAGCGAGGCCAACGTCGATCCGCGCGCGGCAGTCGATGCGTTGCACCGCTGGTGCGCTGACCAGGGCGTGGACCGGAGGGTCGGTGCGCCCGTCGTCGGAGTCCGCGATCGCATCGTGCGCCTCGCGAGCGGCGACGAGCTCGAAGCCGATCGAATCGTCGTGTGCACGGGCGACGACTTCCTCACGTTGTTTCCCGAGGTCTTCGCGGCGAGCAACCTCGTGCGTTGCAAGCTGCAGATGCTCGCGCTCGGACCGCAACCGGACGACGCGCCGCTCGGCCCGATGGTGGCCGGCGGTCTTACGTTGCTGCACTACCCGGCGTTCGCCGCGTGCTCCGGCCTGCCGGCACTGCAGGCGCGACTCGCCCGCGAGCGCGCACCGGAGATCGAACGTGGCATTCACGTCATGTGCTCCCAACGAGACGACGGCTGCCTCATCGTCGGCGACTCGCACGAGTATGGCACCGAGTTCGGGCCGGGCCTCAGCGCGACGACGGACAAGCTGATCCTCGACTTCCTCGAGACGTTCTTTCGACCCGCGGACCGTCGAATCGCCGAGCGGTGGAGCGGCAGCTACGCCAAGGCCGGGGCCGGCGCGCCGATCTTCCGCGCGGTGCCGGAGCCGGGAGTCGAGATCGTCACGGGCGTCGGTGGTTCGGGCATGACCCGCTCGCTCGCGATCGGCGAAGAGACGGTAGGGGCGTGGGCGGCGAGCTGACGATCGAGTACCTTGGTCAGTGCCCTCACGCCGCGTGGCACCCCAGGAAGGCGGGACAGTCATACGCCCCGCTCGTTTGCGGTTACCTTGCCCGACCCCGGGGGCTAGAGCCCCCTCAGCCAACTGCCCCACTCGGGAGATCCATGCACCTCGCAGCCAGCCTCCGTGTCGCGCTCGCCGCTTGCAGCGTCGCCTTGCCTACCCAGCGTCTCCTCGCGCAGCTGACCTGGCAGCAGGTCTCGACCTCGCAGGCGCCGGCACCGCGTTACGGCCACGACATGACCCGCTGGGGCATCACCTTCGGTGGCCGCGACGCCAACCAGGCATTCGCCGACACCTGGGTCTTCTACCAAGGCATGGGCTGGCAGCCGATGCCGACCGCACAGGCCCCGTCGGCGCGGCACGGGCACGCCATGGACATGGCGATCTACGACACCCTGATGTTCGGCGGTGCCGACGCCAACGGAGTGCGTAATGCCGAGACGTGGATGTTCGCCACCAACTGGATGAACGTGCCGCTGGGGCAGCCGTTCACCAGCAGTTGGATACAACTGACCCCTGCGCACGCGCCGTCACCGCGTGATGGCCACGCCCTCGCCTTCGATAGTCAGACCGCGACGACCGTACTGCTGTTCGGCGGCCGAACCGACACCGGCGTCAGCAACGAGACGTGGAGGTTCGACGGCACCGACTGGCAACAGGTGATCTCCACCCAGTCGCCGCCGGCGCGCGCGGGCCACCAGCTGCTGCCGCATTTCGACCACTGGCTGCTATTCGGCGGCAACGACGATACGCAGGTGTTCGACGATGCATGGCTGTTCGATGGCACCGATTGGCAGCAGCTGCCGACCATGCCGTTCGCGGCCACCGACACTGCTGCGGTTCGACTCGGCTTCGAACGCAACCGCCACGTATTCGTCGGCGGGCGTGACGCGAGCGGCACGCTGCAGACGGCGATCTACGAACGCGGCATCGACGGTACCTGGTTTGCGCAGCCGATCTCCGGATCGATCCCGGCCCGCGAAGACGCCGCCGTCGTCGACGAGTACATCCGGCTCACGTTGGATACGTCCATGACGGCCGTGGTGTTCGGTGGCCGCGACGCGCAAGGCAACGCGCTCGGCGACACGTGGCGTCTGGCTCCGGCCAACGAGGCCTTCTGGGAGACGATCGGTTCGGGCTGTGGGCCGGGTGCCTGGACGACGATCAACGGACCGAACCTGTTCCTGCCGCGGGTCATCCTCGGCAATACGGGGCAGCTGTCGGCATTCACGCATACGCCGGGCACCTTGACTGCGATCGGCTTGCAGCTGGGTGAGGTAGCCGCGCCACAGCCTTGCCAGATCGCGGTCACGCCAGAGGCCGTCTGGCTCGGCGTCTCGGACCCAGCGTTTCACGGTTTCGGAGTCGAGCTCGAGGTCCCGTTCTACGAACCGTTGCGCGGCTTGACGCTCTCGGTGCAAGCGGCCGCGATCGAAGCGACATCGCCACTCGGCTTCGCGCTTTCGGTAGTCGGCCTCCTCCGCCTCGGCGATTGAGATCAGGCAAGCCCGGTCGCGGCCAGAACTGCGTCGGGATGTACGAGCTCCCCGGCGTCGAGGATCGCGTACCTTTTTCCGTACCCTCACCTCGGTGGTAGAGTTCGGGCGCGATGAGCGCGAATTCACCCGAGTCGCAGCCTCAGGATCGAAACCGCCGTGTGCAGGAGATCTTCGGTGCGGCACTCGACCTGCCGCCGGGCGAGCGCGACGCGTTCGTCGCCCGCGAATGTGGCGACGACGACGCGCTGAAGTACGAGGTCGAAGCGTTGCTGCACTCGTTCGCGGCGGCCGGCGCCTTCCTTGCCGAGCGCGAACCGGACAGCGAGGCGCCGGGTCACGAGGTGCCGGGCAACGAGATCGGGCGCTACAAGCTGCTCGAGAAACTCGGCGAGGGCGGCTTCGGCGTCGTCTGGCTCGCGGAGCAGAGCGAGCCCGTCCGGCGCAAGGTCGCGCTCAAGATCATCAAGCTCGGCATGGACACGCGGCAGGTCGTCGCGCGGTTCGAAGCCGAGCGGCAGGCGCTGGCGCTGATGGATCATCCGCACATCGCGAAGGTCCATGACGGCGGCGCGACGCAGAGCGGCCGCCCGTTCTTCGTCATGGAGCTCGTGCGCGGGATTCCGATCGTCGACTTCTGCGACGCCGAGAGCCTGTCGACCGAGGCCCGCATCGAGCTGTTCTGCAAGGTCTGTCACGCCGTGCAGCACGCGCACATGAAGGGCGTGATCCACCGCGACCTGAAGCCGAGCAACATCCTCGTGGCGATGCAGGACGGCGTGGCCGTGCCGAAGATCATCGACTTCGGCATCGCAAAGGCCACGCGCCAGGAGCTCACGCAGCGGACGCTCTTCACCGAGTTTCGTCAGATCGTCGGCACGCCCGACTACATGGCGCCCGAGCAGGCCTCGCAGTCCATGCTCGACGTCGACACCCGGGTCGACGTGTACAGCCTCGGCGTCACGCTCTACGAGCTGCTCACGGGCGCGCGGCCGTTCGACAGCGAGACGCTGCGGCAGATCGGCTATGCCGAGCTCATGCAGTTCATCCGTGAGGTCGAGCCGCCGAAGCCGAGCACGCGGATTCGCGCTCTGGGCGCCGCGCTCGAGCGCGTTGCGAAGCGGCGCGGGGTCCCGCCCGAGGCCCTCGGCAACGCATTGCAGGGCGACCTCGACTGGATCGTCATGCGCGCGCTCGAGAAGGACCGCAACCGGCGCTACTCGACCCCAGTGGCGCTCGCCGACGACTTGCGTCGGCATCTCGAGCAGCTGCCGGTGGAAGCGTGCCCGCCGAGCGCGCGCTACCGCCTCACGAAGTTCGTCCGCCGCAACCGCGGCCTGGTCGCGGCGGTCGGCGCGGTCGTGGTCGCGCTCGTGATCGGCGTGATCGGCACGTCGGTGATGTTGCGGCGCGCCCTCGACGCCGAGGCCGCGGCCCGCGACGACGCCCAGCGCGCGACGACGATCCTCGAGTTCACGCAGGACATGCTGTCCTCGGCGAACCCGTACGGGTCGGATGCCAGCTACACGCTGCGGCAGGTGCTCGACGACTACCACGCGGGGCTCGGTGAACGGCTGCAGAACCAGCCCGAGATCGAGGTGGAGGTCCGCTCGACACTCGGCCGCGCGTACCTGGCCCTCGGCGTCTTCGATCGCGCCGCGGAGCACCTCGCGCGGGTCGTCGAGCTGCGTGAGGCCGCCAGTGTTGCCGGCGGCGATACCGGCAAGCTTGTCGATGCCTTGACCCGACTCGCCACCGCGCGGCGCGAGAGCGGCGACTACGATCGGGCCGAGGCGGCGCTCGCGCGCGCCGAGCAGCTCGAGCGCGATGGCGAAGGCCGGGACGAACAGCTCGCGCGGGTGCTCCTGGGGCGCGCCACGCTGTACTGCACGACGGGCCGGTTCGAAGAGGCCGAGGATCTGGCGAAAGCGGCGCTCGAGCTCGGCTCGGACGAGTTTCGAGCGGGCGCGCTAGACACGCTCGCCGAGGCCTACCGACGCCAGAACCGGCACGAGGAATCGCTGGCCAAACGCCAGGAAGCACTCGAAGCCGAGCGCGCGCACCTGCCGCCGAACCATCCGTCGGTCGTGCTCGCGCGCAGTCGGCTCGCGCAGGGGCTCGGCGAGCTCGGGCGGCACGCGGAGGCCGAGGTGCTCCTGCGTGAATCCCTGGACCGGTTCCGTGAGTCCCACGAAGCGCATCCCCACGTCGCCGAGACGCTGATCAACCTCGGGGCGCGGCTGCGCGCGCAGGGCCGACTGGAGGACGCCCTCGAACTCGACAACGAAGCGATCGAGATGTGTCAGAGGGTGTACGGCCCGACCCACCAGGTGCTCGGCAAGGCCTACGGCAACCGCGGCAGCACGCTCCAGCACCTTCGCCGGCTCGAAGAGGCGGAGGCCGATCACCGCGAAGCACTCCGGATCCTGACGGTCGATCTGGGCCCCGACCACCCCGACGTCGCGACGACACTCAACAACCTCGCCGTCGTCGTCGCGGCGGGGGGACGCCGAGAGGAAGCCGAGCAGCTGTACCTCGAAGCGCTGCGCGTGCGGCGCGCGGCCTTCGACGAGCCGCACTTCACGATCGTTCAGACGCTCCTCAACCTCGCCTACCACCACATGGCGGCCGACTCCAAGATCGCAGCGGAGCCGTTCATGCGCGAGGCCATCGCGCAGCTCGCTGCGCTGCACGGCCCCCGTCACCGCAGCGTCGCCGAGGCGAGGATCCGCCTCGGCGCGTTGCTGCGCCGCCTCGATCGTCCGGACGAGGCCCTCGCCGAAGCCGGCGCGGGCCTCGCGATCCTGACGGAGGTCGCCCCCGATTCGCCGCTGCACCTGACCGGCAACCGCGTGCTCGGGTTCTCGTACTCGACGCTGAAGCGGCACGCCGAGGCGGAGCCCCACCTGCTGGCCTATCTCGAACACGCGCGGCGGCGCAACATGACGGCGGGAGCGCTCGGCAACGTCATCGAGTGTCTCTCACGGTGGCAGGCGGAAGCCCCTGACCCGGCGCGGGAGAAGAGAATCGCCGAGTTCCGTGCCGAGCTCGAGGCGCTCCGCGAGAGTGGCGATTCGGGGCGGGAGTGAGCGGTCCGGGCCCGCGCTCAGCCCGGTTCCTCATCCGCGGGGTCACCGATGATCAGCTTCCGCGGCGATGCGTTCCGACGTCCAGCGCGCGCGCCGAACCAGGAGGTCCCCCGCAACCTGGCCGAGTCGCACGTTCCGGATGCTTGGACGAATCTGCCTCCTGGTCGGGCCGGCCCCGCTCGAGGCGTCAGCCACTTTGGCGCGCCACGCGGCCGAACATCCGCCTGCTATGGGCTCAAGAAGCGCTTCTGCACCGACGATAGCCAGTCCGAGAGGACGCCCGAATGACCGCTACCCCCGTTGCGCGGGCAATATCCGCCCGCAACGCCGCCAAGAACGCCGCCGGCGCGAACTCGTTCGTCACGAAACCTGCGAGTCTCCTGTGCCGGATCGGGCACATTCGAGCGCTTTCCGACTTTCGGTTCGGGTTGGCCGGCACGCCCAACGGTCCGGGGGTTCCGCGATGATCGTGGCGCCTCTTCATCCGAACGAGGCGGAGCGACTCGAGCGGCTGAACTCGTACTGCATCCTGGACACCGATCCTGACCAGCTGTTCGACGACCTCAGCAAGCTGGCGTCCGAGATCTGCGGGACTCCGATCGCACTCGTCAGCCTCGTCGACTCGACGCGGCAGTGGTTCAAGTCGCGCGTCGGGCTCGAGGCGACCGAGACGCCGCGGGACATGGCCTTCTGCTCGCATGCGATCCTCGCCCCGGGCGACGTGTTCGTCGTCGAGGACGCTCGGCAGGACGAGCGATTCTGCGACAACCCCCTCGTTGCCGGCCCACCCGACGTGGTCTTCTATGCCGGCGCGCCGCTGGTCGAGCCCAGCGGAATGCCACTCGGCACGCTCTGCGTGATCGACAATGCCCCCCGGCAGTTGACGCCGAATCAGACCGACGCATTGCGCGCCTTGGCCCGCCAGGTCGTCAGTCAGCTGGAGCTTCGCCGAGTCGGCCTCGAGCAGCGCGACACGGCGAATCGACTCGCCGCATCGAACCGCGAACTCGAGGACTTCGCCCACATCGCAGCGCATGACCTGCAAGCTCCCCTGCGCAGGATACTCTCGTTCGTCGATCTTCTGCGCGAGGACATCGGGCACGACCTCCCGGCTGCGGCGGAAGACGATGTCGCCTTCATCGCTCAGTCGGCGACCAACATGCGCGATCTCATCCGCGAGCTGCTGCGCGTGTCCCGAACTGGCACGACGCAGCTTGACCTGGAGGCCATCGACGTCGCGCAGTGCGTCGGCGATGCCATCGACGCGCTCTCCGTGGCCATCGACGAGGCCCGAGCCGAGGTTCGGGTCGACACCTTGCCGGTCACGAGAGTCGACCGAATCCTGGTCGGACAGATATTCCAGAACCTCATCGGCAACGCGCTCAAGTTCGTCCGCGAGTCAGTGCCCGAGATTCAGGTGACGTGCAGCCAGGAAGAGGGTGAGACCGTCTTTGGCGTACGGGACAACGGCATCGGCATCGAACCCGACGCGTTGGTCGAGGTGTTCCAGCCGTTCCGACGACTGAATCCGCCTCAGGAGTTCGAAGGCACGGGGATGGGACTCTCGATCGCGCGCAAAGCAGTGGAGCGGCACGGGGGTCGTATGTGGGTCGAGTCGGAACCTGGCAAGGGCAGTCATTTCAAGTTCGTGCTCGGCAAGGCGGAGCAGTCCCCGTCGCCAGTCCTGTCTGGCGCCGTTTGCGAACGGTCAGGTGCTCCGTAGGTAGTCTCCCGTACGGGAGTGCGTTGCGGCGTCGGCTTCGACTCTCTTGATCCGGCAGTTCGTAGAGCCCTACATGTCCGGGGGTTGAGTCGGCCCGAACGAATCGAATTCGCTCGATGCGATGTCACCGCCCGTTCTGCATTGCGTCTGCCGGCACGGGTTCGGGGACCTAAAGCAGCCCGTTCGAAAACGCGATACCCGGTTGCCGCCGAGAAGGAGAGCTCGGTGTCCCGACTTCCGAATCGAGAGGTGTCAGCTTGCCCACAGCCCAGAGAACCCGGCAGAGAAATGCGAGTCCGTTATCGATCCTGCTGATCGAGGACGACCTGGCCGATGCGCGGGTAGTGGAAACGAACCTGCGCAAACGCGGGTTCGGACCGTTTCACCTGCGGAGAGAGCAGCGCCTCGTCGACGGGATCACCGCGGTGAACGAAGATGCGTTCGACGTCGTGCTGCTCGATCTCGGGCTTCCTGACGGTCGAGGGCTCACGAACGTCGAGAAGGTAATGGCCTGCCCCAAGCAGGTGCCGGTGATCGTTCTCACGGGCAACGAGGACGAGCGCGACGCCATCGAAGCCGTTCGGCTGGGAGCGCAGGACTATCTCGTGAAGGGGGACTTCACGGCCAAGAGTCTGCATGACAGCATCCGCTTCGCGACGGAGCGCGATCGCCTGCTCCGAGAGGTCGAGGCTGCGCAGCGAAGGGAGGGCGAAGTCAAGGACCGGCTCCTGTCGCATGTTTCGCACGAGCTGCGGACCCCGCTGACGGCGATCATGCAGTTCGTGACGATTCTGCGCGATGGTATCGCCGGCGGCGTGTCCGCGCAGCAGGCGGAGTACCTCGACATCGTGCTCCGCAACACCGAGCAGCTCAAGCACATGATCAGCACGCTCATGGACGTGACGCGTGCGAACTCCGGCAAGCTCACCTGCGATCTGCGACGAACCAAGATCGTGCCGATCGTCGGCAGGGCTGTTGATTCTCTGCGGGCCCAGGCCGCGAAGAAGGGAGTTCAGCTCGAGCTCGGCGCCTTGCGCGATCTTCCCCGGGTGGTGGCAGACGAGCACCGCATCGAGCAGGTCCTGGTCAACCTGCTGGAGAACGCGATCAAGTTCACGCCGGAGAACGGAACCGTCGCTGTCGATGCGCGGGCCGTGGGAGACGAACTGGTCGTCGCCGTTTCGGACACGGGGTGCGGAATCGCCGCCGAGGACATCGGTCAGGTGTTCGAGCGGCTGTACCAGGCCGAGCACAGGGCGGATACGAGCCGGAACGGCTTGGGACTCGGGCTGCATATCTGCCAAGAGATCGTCGCGATGCACAACGGGCGAATCTGGGCCGAGAGCGCAGCGGGCCAAGGCAGCCGCTTCCTGTTCGCGCTGCCGACCTGGTCTCTCGAGTCGTTCGTTCGTCGCGTGGCCGTCGTCGACGGTGCTTGCGAGTCGGGCGTCGGGCTGGTCACTCTCTCGGTTCGGCCAGTCACGAGTGCCGCCCATGCCAAGGGGGTCGACGCTGCTGGGGCACCGGCAGTTCAGTTGCTCGAACGATGCATGCTCGGCCTCAGCGATGTGGTTCTGCCGCTGACCGATGTCGCGTCCACGGTCACCGCGAGCGGAGTAGCGCGCACCGCGGAGCCCGGCATTGCGGCCATCGCCAACCGGGTTCGAGCCGAGTTCGACCGCGATCCGCGGCTCGGGAGGGCCGGGTTCGAGGCGACAGTTCGTTGCCGTTGGTTCGCGATCGAGAATCCTGCACAACTCGGGATCGATGAGGCCCTGATACGGACTGCGCGTGAGATCAACGCGGAGTTGTCCGAGATCGAAGGAGGAGTGGTTCGATGAGCGAAGTGAAGAAGGTGCTGGTCGTCGAGGACGACGCCGATGTCCGGCAGGGGCTGGTCGTTCTGCTTGGCCGAGAGTTCGAGGTCATCGCTGCCGAAGACAGCATCTCGGGCCTGATCGCAGCTCGTCGCGAGCAGCCCGATGCGATCGTGCTGGACCTGGGGCTTCCTGGCGGCGATGGGCTGGTCTTTCTCGAGCGTCTGCAGGACATCGCTGAGCTCTCGGAGACTCCGACCTACGTAGTTACGGGGCGAGATGGCGACGAGGTCGACAGCCGCGCTCTCGCGCTCGGTGCGCGCGCGGTACTGCGAAAGCCCGCTGACGCAGGCGAGCTCATCGATGCGATTCGGGCGGGACTGACTTCGGACGCCGCTCCCCGGAAGCGTATTCTCGTGGTCGACGACGACGCGGACACGCGGGCTGCGCTCGCGGTTCGGTTGCGTTCGGAAGACTACGTGGTCGCGCTGGCGGGAGACGGCGCATCGGCCTTGATGGCGGCCCGCAAGCACAAACCGGATCTCGTCTTGTTGGATCTCGGACTGCCTTGCGGTGACGGAATCTCCGTGCTCACGCGGCTGCGCGCGATCGAGGGGATGGAACAGTTGCCGGTCGTAGTGCTCAGCGGTCGTGACGCCAGCGAAGCGGTGGGGCCCGCGGTCGAGGCAGGGGCCACTTCCTACCTCGAGAAGCCGGCCGACGAAGTGCAGTTGTTGACTGCCGTGAGGTCCGCCTTGTGAAAGCGCTCGAGGATTGTCGGAGTCGGCATGTGTGGAAGCACGGCACGGCAACCACCGCCCGAATTCTCGTCGTCGAAGACGATGGCGATACTGCGCGTGGAATCGAGGTCTGCCTCGCAGCCATGGGGCATGAGGTCCACCACCAAGGCGATGGCAGCCAGGTAGTCGCCGATGCTGCCGAGCTGATGCCGGATCTGATCATCCTCGACCTGGGGCTGCCGAATCTCGGTGGGCTCGAAGTCTTGCGGCGGCTTCGCGTATCGGCTCACCGAGCTCGAATCGTCGTGCTGAGCGCTTGGGACGAGTGTGTGTTCGAGAGTGCTGCGCTGGAGTCCGGCGCGGATCTCTATCTCGAGAAGCCGATCTCGCGCGAAGATCTTGCTCGGGCTGTAGACAACCTGCTGGGCTGAGCCGGCTCGGAACGAGACCTGCTCCAGGCGGGAGCTTCAGAACTGTCTCATGGGGGTCGAAGTCGCTGGTGAAAGGAATCGGTCGGCTACTCGCACCCAGGAGAGAAACGTGATGACCGCTATTCCTTCCATCGCCAACGACGTCGAAGTCAACGATCTGCTCGTCGATTCGGTCCTGCCGTGGCGTGCATCGTCCACCCCGCGCGTTCTCATCGTCGAGGACGACGCCGATATCCAGCGGGGTTGGTCCCTGTTCCTTCATGAACAAGGATACGAGGTGCAGGCGGTGTCGGACGGCGCCACCGGCATCGACGCCATCGAAGCCACCGAGCCCGACATCGTGTTGCTCGATCTCGGGCTGCCGGGAATGCACGGGTTCAAGGTGTTGCACGAGATCCGAATGCGGGGAATCCCTTGCCATGTGATCGTGGTCACGGCTTCGGTTTCCAGCGAAGCGGAACGGCGGGCCATTGGCCAAGGCGCAGAGGTAATGCTCAGCAAGCCCGTGAGTCCGCACCGGCTCGTCTCGGTGATCGAGCGCGTTCTCGGTGGCTGACGGGAGCGGAGTATCTCGGACGACACCCGGTGTCGAAGCCGATGTAGTCGCGTGCCGCCGATGGGCACTGCACACCGTGCCCGAACGTGAGTATACGAACACAGGACATCGAGAAGCCGGGCGCTAGCTCGGCGAGCCGCGAGGCCCTGGAGCGATCGGCCCGCCTGCACTGGTTGCATTGGGCCGTCGTAGCGCTGTCGTCGGCGCTGACGTTCGGGGCCTGGTACGTGTCGTCCAGTTCGATCGAGGACAAGGCGCGGATCCGCTTCGAGCGCGAACGCGACCAGCTCGTCGATCTGGTGCTCGAGCGGATGCAGAAGTACCGCGACGCGCTCGGGGCTGGCGTTGCGTATGTCGCCACCCAGCCGCAGGCCGTGCAGCACGACGAATGGCGGCGCTACGCATCGCGTCTCGGGATCGAGCGCCAGTATCCCGGCATCAACGGGATCGGTGCCATATGGCCCGTTGCCCGCGACGAGCTGGATGCCTGGCTCGCTGAGCAACGTCGCTCGCGGCCCGACTTCGCCGTCAAGCCGCACCACGATGTGCCGGAGCTGCTGCCGATCGTGTATGTCGAACCAGTCGAGACCAACAGCGCCGCGGTCGGCCTCGACATGGCTTTCGAGACGAATCGCTACTCAGCCGCCAGGTTGGCGCGAGCGACGGGCAAGCCACAGATCACCGGGCCGATCGTGCTCGTGCAGGACGAGGAGAAGACGCCGGGATTCCTGTTCTTCGAGCCGTGGTACAGGGGAGCGAGCACAACCGAGGCCGAGCGCGAGGCCAACTTCGCCGGGATCATCTACGCGCCCTTCATCGTCAAGAAGCTCATGGATGGTGTGCTCGAGCGCAGCAATCGCGATGTCACGTTGCGACTCTTCGATGGGGATGAGCTGTTGTTCGCGGACCGAGGTCTGCACGAAGATCCGCAGTACCGTGACACGCTCCAGGTCGATCTCTTCGGTCGAGCGTGGCGGTTCGAGATTCAAAGTGACGCTGCGTTCCATGCGGCGGCCCAGAGCGCTCAGCCGCTGACGATTCTGCTCGGGGGCATTCTCGTCGACCTCCTGCTCCTGACCCTCTTCGTCGGGCTGACCCGATCGTCACGTCGGGCGTTGGCCCTCGCGGACAGGATGACCTCCGAAGTCAGGGCGAGCGAGGCGCGGCTGCGGACGGCGAACGAGGAACTCACGCACTTCAGCTACCGGACATCGCATGACCTCGTCGCGCCGCTGCGGACGATTCGAGGGTTCGCGCACGAGATCAAGGAGGACGTGCTCGAGAACGAGTACGGCAGGATCGAGGCGTATGCCGAGCGAGTCGACGCGCAGGCTCTGCGCCTTGCCGAGGTCGTCGAGAAGATGCATCAACTGCATCGCGCCGATCACCTCGAGGATGAGTTGACCCACGTCAGCGTTGGCTCGCTAGTTGACGACATCCGTGAGAATCTCGACTGGATGCTGCGGTCCAGCGGTGCCGAGCTCGTCAAACCGGATCCCGACGTGGCAGTCGTCGCTTGTCGGGCTCGCCTCGAGCAGTGCATCGAGAACCTGGTTTCGAACGCGATCAAGTACTCTGGGGGCCGCGCCGATCCGCGAGTCGAAGTGCACGCGCGTTTGGACGATGACGGCACGCAGATCATCGAGGTGCGAGACAACGGCATCGGCATCGATGTCGAGTATCAGAGCCGTGTGTTCGAGATGTTCGTCCGCGTGGGCGGCACTTCGGTGGACGGCAGCGGCCTCGGTCTCTACCTGGTTCGAAAACACGTCGAGCGGATGGGGGGGCGTGTGACCGTCGACAGCCGGGTTGGTGAAGGCAGTTGTTTTCGCGTCGAGCTGCCTCAGCCGATAGAAGTAGTACATGACCGTCAACGGAGTCCTGCTCGTCGATGACAGCCCGGACGACAACTATCTGCATGCGCGAATTCTGCAGCGGGTGGGGGTCGTCGGCGATGAGAAGCAACTCTTCGTCTGTTCGGGCGGTGCGGAAGCGTTGCGCTTCCTCGCGGACCGCGAGGGCGGAATGCAGAAGCACGGAGATGCCTTCCCGCCCGATTTGATCCTGCTCGACATCAACATGCCTGGTGTGGACGCCTGGGCCTTTCTCGAGCGGTTCGCTGAGCTGCCCGACGAGATCACCGGGTCCGTCGTCATCATCATGCTGACCAGCTCGATCGCGCCGGAAGATCGCGCCCGCGCGGAAGCCAACCCACTCGTGCGTGGGTTCGTCACCAAGCCCCTCCGCCGCGAGAACGTCGAGGACCTCGTCGCGCGGCATTTCTCCGCACCTGAATGAGGCGACGGTTCGTCCTGCGTTCGAGCAGAAGCGCCGCCGAATCGCCTTTGCCCGCGCTCGCTTGACGGGCGCACCCTCGGCGCGGATCGTCGCCGCACGACGTGCGGCAGCCGCACGACGAGCACAACCGCCTCCACCCCGCGGGAACGCCTGAAGATGAAGTATCTGCACACGATGGTTCGCGTCACCGACCTCGACCAGTCCCTCGAGTTCTACTGCAAGCACCTCGGCCTCGAAGAGCTGCGGCGCAAGGAGAGCGAGAAGGGCCGCTTCACGCTGGTGTTCCTCGCCGCGCCGGGCGACGAGGATGCTCAGGTCGAGCTGACCTACAACTGGGATCCGGAGGACTACGGCGAGGGCCGCAACTTCGGCCATCTGGCCTACCTCGTCGACGACATCTACGCGACGTGCCAGCGCCTGATGGACGCCGGCGTGACGATCAACCGCCCGCCGCGCGACGGTCACATGGCCTTCGTGCGATCCCCCGACAACATCTCGATCGAGCTGCTGCAGCGCGGCGAGCCGCTGCCGCCGACCGAACCCTGGGCGTCGATGGGCAACACCGGGCACTGGTGACCGCGGCGCCCGATACCCTGCGATCCGCAGGGTGAGCCCCGTCCGCTCAGAGCGCGGCGATCACGATGTCGACCGCGATCAGCACGATGATGGCCCACTCGAGCGCGTGCGAGCGGCGGTTGTTCCAGCGATCCAGCACCGCGCGGAGCGCCTGTTCCGCGGCCGCGAGCCGCGCCTGGGTGTCCGCCGCGGCCGCGGTGCTTGCCGGCCCGGCAGCTGCGTCGAGTCGAGCCCGCAGCACGCGGCCGAGCAGTTCGGCTGCCCCGTCTACCGTGACCGGCAGCCGGCCACGCTCGAGGGCCGTCTCGACCACCGCTGCGGTCGCCGCGATCAGGTCGTCGACGTCTGCGGGCGACGCGACCGGATCGGGCAGGCGGCGAAGGGAGGGGTGGCGCGTGCCGTTCATGTCCGCAAGAGTGCCGCGGCGAGAGGAGCGCACGTGGATTTCGTGTCGACTCCGTTGCCCTGGCGTCGAGACCGGCACGATGAGGTTCCGCGTCCCGGGCCCGCCGGTTCATCCTCGTCCAAGTGCACGGGCCGGCCGGGTCGATCGATATGGCACTACGCGATGCCGACGATCAGGATCGCTTGCGAAGGGCGCGACCTCGAGTTGCGCGGGAACCAGCTGACGCCGGCAGATTCCCGGTGAACGGACATCACGGGTTCAGCGCCGGGTCCGTTCCAGCGCCGGATGCGCGAGGAGCCGGTCGGCGAGCGCAGTGCCACTCGCGAACGCATCCTCGATTCGCGGCCCCGTGAACCAATCCCCGGCGGCGCCAAGGCCGATGGCTGCGGTGGTCTCGACCGCTTCGAGCTGCCCGGTTGCTTCGCGACCCTCAACGCAGCTCGCGAATGACGCGCATCATCTCGTCGATGTCGGAGAGCTTGTGGCGCAGCTTGTCGCGCTTCTTGCCCTCTTCGATCTCCCAGGCGTCGAGGCGTTGCCAGTCGGCCCAGCTCACCGCGTCGATGCCGCGCTCGGTGAGCAGTGCCGCGATGTCGTCGCTGTCGGGACGCAGCACTCTGCCGGTGTCGCGGTCGGCCTTCATCGCTTCGACCGTGGCCTTCGCATCGGGGCTGTTCGTGCCGATGAGCCCGGTCGGGCCGCGCTTGCACCAGCCCGCGACGTAGTGCCCGGCCTTGGGTTCGCCGTCCGGGGTCACGAGCACGCGGCCGTCCCTGTTGGGGACGATGCCCCAGCGGTCGTCGAACGGCACGCCGGGCACGGGCTCGCCGCGGTAGCCGATCGCCTTGAAGAGCAGATCGCATTCGACGTCCTCGAACGTGCCCTTGGGCTTGGGCCGCGGCGTACCGTTGTCGTCGGCCTTCAGCTCCATGTTCTGCACGCGCACCGCGCTGACCTTGCCGTCGCCGAGGATCTCGGTCGGGCTCACGAGGAAGCGGCAGCGCAGCTTGTTGGGCGCCGAGCCCTCGCCGTGCTCGGCGCGTTCGGTCAGGAACTTGACGTTGCGCTGCGCGCTGCGCGCGGCCGATTCCGCGAGCCACTTCTGGCTCAGCTCGTCGAGCTCGGCCTCGTCCTTCTGCAGCACGACGTCGACGTCGTCGAGGTGGTGGATCTCCTCGATCTCCTTCGGGCTGAACGCGGCCTGCGCCGGACCGCGGCGGCCGAGCAGCACGACCTCGGTGACCGAGCTCTCGCGCAGCACTGCCAGGGCGTAGTCGGCGATGTCCGTCGTCGCGAGTCGGTCGGGCGACTGCAGCAGCACGCGCGCCACGTCCATCGCGACGTTGCCGTTGCCGACGAGCGCGACGCGCCTCGCGTTCTTCAGATCGAACGTGCGATGCCGGTGGTCGGGGTGACCGTTGTACCAGCCGACGAACTCCGTCGCCGAGTGCACGCCCGCGAGCTCCTCGCCGGGCGCGCCGAGCTTGTTGTCGCTCTCACAACCGAACGCGTAGACCACCTGGTCGTAGTGCCGTTCGAGGTCGTCGACCTGGACGTCGCGCCCGAGCTTGACGTTGCCGAAGAAGCGGAAACCGTCGTTGCCCGCGATCTTGTCGTAGATGCGGGTGACGCTCTTGATCTTCTGGTGGTCCGGCGCCACGCCGCCGCGCACGAGGCCGAACGGCACCGGCAGCCGGTCGAACATGTCGACGCGCGCGGCGACTCCCGCCGTCTTGAACAGCGCCTCGGCCGTGTAGAAGGCCGACGGCCCCGATCCGATGACGGCGACGCGCCATGGCGAAGTGCTCGAGTCCATGGCGCCGGATGATAGCTCTCGTTTCGCCGTTGGCTATTCTGGGGCCGTGCGAACCGCGATGCTCACGACGATTCTCGGCGCCGCGGCGATGCTGGGTGCGTGCGCGGCGTCGCCGGAGACTGCCTCGGAGACGGGAAGGAACGGTGCAGTGCGGGCCAACGTCAGCGACCCGACGACGTCGGAGTTCCGGGCGATCCAGCACGAGTTCGAGCGCCGCAATCCCGGCCACGCGTTGTCCTATCGCCGGACGACCCGACTGGCGCCGTTGCCGCGAGCGCGCGTGTTGCTCGTGCAGGCCGGGGCAGCGATCGTGCGCTACGGCGACGAACGCACGAGTGATGTCACCGTCGGCGACGTGCTGTGGCTCGGTCCGCTCGAGTCCATGGCGTTCGACGCGACCGTTGGGCTGCTCGAGTTCCGCCTGCCCGAGCCGCCGGCCGCGAGCGTGCCGCGCGTGATCCGGCCCGACTGGGATCCGCAGATCACCGACACGCCGGGCGGTTGCGCGACGGACGAGGGCGCCTACCGCCGCGTGCTGCTCACCTGGCTCGACAAGAACGGCCCGTACACGTTCGACGGCCTCAACGTCCACCGCGTGCGGATCGACGATTCGTTCACGCACTATCATCCGCTCGAGGGCGGCTTCGACGAGTTCTACCTCGTGCAGGCGGTCCGGCCCGGCGCGCGCATCCTGACGAGCAGCCAGACCGCGCGCATCGTCGAGCCCGACTCGGTGACGCGCGGCGAAGTCGACGGGCTGCTGCAGTCGACCGAGCTTCGGGTCGGCGACCTCGTCTACCTGCCGCGCGGCACCGCGCATCGCGGACTCGGCGGCGTGCTCGCGCAGGTCATCACGGTGCCGGGCTTCGTGCCGGGCGCGGAGATCGGCCTCGACCATCACCTGCATGCGATCAACGAACGGCTCCGACTCACCGGCGACGACGCGTTGCCGTTGCACGCTGCCGGCAAGGACCGCGCGATCGTGCGCTGAGCGCGGATCCGATCGCGATGGAGTCCGGGCCGCGCCGCATCGAGTTCGACCTCGCGGACCTCGACGAACAGCTCGAAGCGTTCGGCGAGCGCTGGCCGACCGCCGTCGCCGACGATCGGTCGACGTTCTTCGGCGAGGCGACGGGCAGCAGCGGCGAAGGCGCCCGACTCGTGCCTCCACTGCTGGGACCGCCGGTCGCGGCCGGCGAGACCCTCACGCAGTATCGTCGCCGGCTCGCTGCGCTGCCCGGTGGCGACCCGGTCCTCGCGGTCTCGCGCCACGCCATCGTGCTCGTGCGCGCCGCCGGCGTCGCGATCGGCTACTGGGACGGGGACGAGCTGCTGCGTCACAAGGCGATCCGCAAGTACGTCGTGCGCGGCAAGGGACGGGCGCAGCCGACGCATCTGAAGACCAGGGGCAAGTCGCGATACGGCTCGCGGCTGCGGCTGCAGAACTGGCGCAGCCTGCTCAGCGAGACGAACGCGCGGTTGACGGAGTACTGGAACGATCTCGGCGCGCCTGAGCGGATCTTCGTGTCCGTGCCCGTGCGGGTGTTCACTGATCTCGCCGCGGCGGACCCGTCGCCGCCGTTCCGACGCGACGATCCCGAGGTCGTGCGCCTGCCGATCCACGTGCACCGGCCGGATCACGCGGAGCTGCTGCGCGTGCGGCGGTGGCTGCGACGCGGCCGCGTCGAGCTGCCCGCGGCTCGGTGACACCGTAGCGCCACCGCGAGGTCGACCGGCGGCGGTGCCTGGATCGCCCCGTGCCACCGAGCGCTCCGAGCCGGCCTCAGTCACTGCCCCGAGGGGGACCGATGACCGAAGGTCGAAGGGCTGCGCCACGCCAGCTGCCCGATCGCGCAGTCATTCAGCATTCCAAACTTCGGAGAAACGCACCTCATGGTCCTTTCACAGCATCGTCCGGCCGCTCTGGCCCTCGCGACCATCGCTTCGATCGCGCTGCTTTCGACCGCGTGTCGCAACGGCGGGAGCGTGAGCAACGCTTCGCCCCGCATCTCGGCGGTGCCCGCGCAGTCCACCACCGGCGGTTCGGCGTTCACGCTCGATCTCGGCGCCTACGTGACCGACTCGGGCGGCGCCAACACGCTGACCTACTCGGTCGTGTCCGGCGGCGGCTCGTTCACCGGTGACGACTACAGCCACACGTTCGACGCGATGGGCGAGTACACCGTCAACTTCTCGGTGTCCGATGGCGCCAAGACGTCGACGGGCTCGTTCACCGTGAAGGTGACGAGTTCGAACTTCGTCGTCGTTCGCGAGGACACCGATGGCCTGCTGCTGCTCGATTCGGCGACCAACGGGCAGGTGCGCGTGCTGTCGTCGACGAATGCGCCGGCCTTCGCGACGGGTCTCGCCGATGGCCGCATGGTCTACACGGTGAACAGCACCCAGCTCTGGCTCTTCGATCCGATGAGCCGCACGCGGACGCGCATCGCGGAGAACGCGAGCAACGTCACCTACCTCGCGAAGACCTCGGACAGCCGCGTCATCTACTCGACCGGCAGTTCGCCCGATGTCACGCTGTTCTACTACAACCCGACCAACGACTTCTCGCGCGAGATCGACGATGGCGGCCTGAGCACGACCGACGTGCTCGTGAACGGCAGCGACCTCGTCTTCTACGAGACGGGCGAGAGCAACCAGTCGGACATCTACTACTACGACCCGAGCGAGGACGATTCGTTCGCGGTCGGCACGGCCGCGACGGACGAGCAGCTGCTCGCGGTGCTGCCGAACGGCGGCGTCGTGTTCTCGCGCGTCGGGGCCGGCGGCGAGACCGACCTGTTCTACTTCAAGGTCGGCACGGGCACGGTCGAGATCGGCGCGAACGTCTCCGCGCTCGCGACGCTCAACAAGGCCTACAACGCCTTCGGCACGGGCAGCCAGGTCGTCTTCACGGCGACCAACGGCAGCAACCGCGAGCTCTACGTGTGGGATCCGGCCGACGGCCAGGCCGACGCGATCGCGACCGGCACGGACAACGTGTTCGACGCAATGGGCGATGGCAACGAGGTGGTCTACCACCGCGTCGTCAGCGGCACCGACCACGACGTCTACTTCTACGACGTCGCGACGTCGGCCAACACGCAGGTCGTCGACACGGCGGACGTCCTCACGGTCGTCGCGGTCTCCGGCAGCTCGCCGGCGTGGGTGTTCGTGCAGGGCAGCAGCACGACGAGCCAGCTCGACGCCTACTCGCTCGTGAGCTCGCCGGCCACCGCGTCGTGGTCGCCCGGCGGCACCGTCAGCACGACGGTCGGCGTCGTCGACAACGGCGACATCGTCGCGCAGCGCACCGACAACACCGCGATCAACCACTTCGACGTCTCCGCCGGCGCGTGGCAGACGCAGGTCGTCGGCACCGGCCTCGCGTTCCAGGGTGCTGGCGTCGACACCGGCGACTGGGTCTCGACGGCCGGCACGGGCGCGAGCCAGAACCTCGCGATGTGGGACGACTCGGCCTCGTCGATCGTCGTCGTGACCACGGCAACCGGCGCCGACACCTACCAGGCCGCGACCGCGAACGGCACGATCCTGTTCACGCGCCCGGTCGGCACCAACACCAACGCCGACCTGTTCGTCTGGAACACGACGACGGAGACGCAGCTGACCGACGAGGACACGGCCGGCATCAAGCACGACTACACCGTGCTCGGGAAGTACGCGGGCAGCCGCTGAGGCGGCGCGCCTGCTGCTATTGCAAACGGCTCCGACCGTGGCGAGTTGCCATGGTCGGAGCCGTTTCGCGTACCGGCGCTCCGGCCTCCTGAGCTACAGCTCGCGGATCCAGATGTTGCGGAAGCGGATCGGGTTGCCGTGGTCCTGCAGCTGGATCGGTCCCTTCGTCGGGTGCGGACGATACTTCGGCAGGTTCTTGTGCGCCGTCGGGCCGAGGAACTCGCGCGCGTCGTGCACGACGATGCCGTTGTGGATCACGGTCACGCGCGCCGGCTTCTCGAGCTTGCCGTCATCGGTGAAGCGCGGCGCGCGGAACACGATGTCGTAGGTCTGCCACTCGCCGGGCTTGCGGCACGCGTTGACGAGCGGTGGGAACTGCCCGTACATCGCCGCCGCCTGCCCGTCGGCGTAGGTGACGTTGTCGTACGAATCGAGCACCTGGATCTCGTAGCGACCGAGGAAGAACACGCCGCTGTTGCCGCGGCCTTGCGAGTCGCCCTTCACCTCGGCCGGCGCGGCCCATTCGACGTGCAGCTGGCAGTCCCCGAACGCTTGCTTCGTGCGGATGCCGCCGCCGCGCACTTCCATGTAGCCGTTCTCGACCTTCCACTTCGCCGGGCCCTTGCCGCTCTGCCACGCGTCGAGGTTGTCGCCGCCGAACAGCACCGTCGCGTCCGCGGGCACGGGCAGCGGATCCTTCGGCGCCGGACCGGGATCGACGATCGGCGGGTGCGGGCGCGCGCTGTCGTGCACGCGCCAGCCGCTCGGCAGCTTCGGAGTGTCGGTGTAGCCCGGGCTCTGCTGCGAATCCTGCGCCGCGAGCGGCGCGGACACAGCGGTCAGGAACGAGGCGGCGGCGAAGAACGAAACGATGCGCATGCGCAGAGGATCCCGTCTCGGCGTCGCCGTTGCCAGGGTTACGGGCCAGGGTTCGGGCCGCTGGGACGGACGCGGGACACCGTCCGCGCGCCTACCCACCGAGCTGGAACTGCACGTTGGGGTCGTCAGCAAACCGGTCCTCGAGCTCGGCCTCGGCCAGTGCTGCCTTGGCCTTGCGGGAGATCACCGCGAGGTAGCGCCGGAAGTCGCGCGGGGGCATGTTGCACGCGCGCGCGCCACCCCGAGTCGTGTTGGCCGACAGCGCGGCTGCCAATGCCTCCCGCTGCCGCCCGGTGAGCAGCGGTGCGATGCCTTCTCGGACGAACTCGTGCCGCGGGCTGGGCGGTGGCTGAAACGCCGATTGCCAGTCCGTCAGATCGTCGTGTGCGATCGACCGCGTGCGGGCCCAGTCGGAGCCCAACAGAGCGCATGCGGACCGGCGGGCGACGGTGCGCAGCCAGGCCTCCGGGTGCTCTGGCGGGCAGCCCTCGAGCACTGCGAGCGTGAGCAGGTGAATCGCGCGTTCGCCGGCTTCCTCAGCGAGGATACGGCTGCGCGCAACGGTTGAGGCGGCGCGGTAGGCGACCGGCAGCAGGTGGTGCGGATCGTGCATGGGTTTCGTTCGTCGCGGACGGGTTTCGATGCCGGCGCGGAGCCGGCAGAAAAGTGGATCGACGAGCGTCACTCATGCTTGCCAATAAGTCAAGTTTTCTGATCCAAGCACTACAAACGTGCCGTTCGGTTACACTGCTCGACGCAGCCAACTGCACTGCCTCCATGACCTTCCGTTCGGGCGAACCCTTGGTCACAATGGCTGCGTAGTGCCATCACCTTGGCCACCTCCACAGTGACAGAGATTCCCGAATCCACGCCTCGGCCGCTCGCTACGCATCTGTCCGTTCGGTTGCGTGAGCTGCGCGCCCGTCGAGGTTTCACCCAGGACTACGTCGCGAAGCGACTTGGGTGTCACGAGTCCGCCGTCTCCCGCTGGGAGAGCGGCAGCCGGTTCCCGACCGGTGAAGACCTCGTGGCACTCGCGGACCTGTTCCAGGTCAGCACGGATGATCTGCTCGGCCGCACGCGCCAGTACGCGCCGCCGGGGTCGGCGCTCGTCGACATGAAGCTCCTCGAACGGCTGGCCGCCGTCGACTCCACGGCCGAGTTCGACCGGCTGATCGCGGATGCCGACGAGCAGGCGGTCTGGCTGCCCGTGCCCGAGGGCGCCGTGATGGTGCCGGTTCCCGAGGCGATGCGGCTGGCGCGGAAGGTGGCGGACAAGCACAAGGGCAGCGTGCACGTCGACCGCCTCTTCCGGCCCCGCGTCTGACTGATATCAACGGTGTGGATCCGTCGGCCGGGTGGATCCGCCGGTTTGGGCGGGCGCGCGCACCGGCGGTAGGCGCGAGGGGTCGTGGTCGCGGCGCGGTTCGTCGGACGACCGGCGCTGGCCGACCGGCGCACCCGATCGCGGCCCCACAAAACGGGTTACGCGCGATCGGCCACACGCAAGACATCAGATCCGGGATTGGACGGCGGCGGTGAATTGCTCGGTGCCGAGCGCGCCACCCAGGTCCCGCGTCGATTCCCCATCCGCGATCGCGCCCCGGATCGCCCGATCGAGCCGTTCGCCGAGTTCGACTTGGTCGCGATGGATCAGGAGCATGCTGAGCGCGAACAGCGCCGCGGACGGGTTGCAGACGCCCTGCCCGGCGATGTCGGGCGCCGTGCCGCCCGCGGGGTCGAACATCGCGAGGTCGACGTCGCCGTTCTCGCGGAACGAGTAGCTCGCGCTCGCGCCCAGCCCGAGGCTGCCGACCATGCCGCACGCCATGTCCGACAGGAAGTCGCCGTACTCGTTGGGCGTGACGACGACGCGATAGTCCTCGGGTCGCAGCACGGCCTTGTAGAGCAACGCGTCGAAGAGCTCGCTGCCGTGGGGCACGTCCGGGAAGTCGCGCGCGACGCCGCGGGCGATCTCCTCGAACAGGCCGTCGGTCTCGCGCTGGATCGTGTACTTGCTCGTGCTCGTCACGCCGCAGCCGAGGCGTTTCGCGAGGCGGAACGCGAACTGCGCGGCCTGCTGCGACGGCTTGCGTTCGATGACGCGGATCGACACCGCGACGTCGTCGCCGATGCGGCGGCCGGCGTCCTCGTAGGTGCCGCCGACCGCGACCCGGATGATGTGCATGTCGACGGCGCCCTGATGCCGCGTCTGCACGCCGGCCATCGTCGCCACGGGGCGGTGGATCACGGCGAAGCTGCAGCGCTCGCGGAGGACCTTGTTGGGGCTCTCCTTGGCCGTCACGGTGGGATACTTGATCGCGACGCCGTGCGCCCGGATCGCGCGCATCGCGTCGTCGAACGCGGCCTTCGGCTCCGCCTCGCGCCGCTCGAGCGACAGATCGATCGGCTCGAACTCGATGCCGACCGGCAGGGTCTCGGCAATCTGGTGGACGGCCGCGGACAGCTCAGCGGAGATGCCGTCGCCGAGGAACTCGGCGACCTGCAGCTTGGCGGGATCTGGCATGTCGCTGGTATCGCCCTTCGCCACCCGCGAAGTCCAGCGCGAATCCGCGCGCCCGGCTTCTTCCCCGGGCAGATCGGGCGCGGGGTTGGCCGCGGCCTACTTGTCGCCGCCCTGCTTGGCCGGATCGCCCGCGGGCTTCTTCGCCATCGCGGCGCCCTGGCTGGTCCGCTTCGTCGTGACCGTCGTCGAGTTGGTCATCTCGATGGCGCCCATCGGGCTCTCCATCGTCATGTCCATCGACAGGTTGCGGGTCGATTCGACCAGGAAGCCGTCCTCGCGCGACACGAGACTGCGGAACGACACCTTGCCGTTCTTGATCTCCATGCTCTTCATGAGCTCGCGCTGCATCGCCGCCTCGGGGCTGTCGTCGCCCTCGTCACCGCCGTCGAGCTTCGGCTTCTCGACCGTGCCCTCGCCCGTGACCTCGAACGCCTTGTCCGTGACGCGGGCGAGCTTGAGCGTCATCTTCGTCTGGGGGCCGTCGTCGTCGTCCGCTTCCGGCTTCCACGTGCCCCCGACCGGCGTCGCCTGCTGCGGCCGGGTGCCGAACGCCGACTCCACGAAGTTGCTGATCGCGGTCTTGCTGAACGTGCCCGACAGCATCTGGCGGCCCATCTGGCCCGCTTCCTCCTCGGCCTTCTTCAGCGCCTCCTCGAGGCCCGTGACCGCGGTCACCTTGCCCTTTCGATCGAGCACCGCGGCGAACGCCGTGCCGGCCATCGACGCCGCCGCCTTGCCGACGGCGCCGAAGTCGGGCATGCCGAAGCCGCCGAAGCCGCCGTCGTCGCCACCCTTGTCGCCCTGATCGCCGTCGAGGGAGTCGAACGGGAACTCGCCCATGTTGGGCACGCCGAACGAGCCGCGCACGCGTTCGATCTTGACGTCGACCGTCGTCTTGCCGTCGTCAGCCACCGCCGTGACGTTGAAGCTCGCGGTGATGTCGACCGTGCTCTTGTTCTCGGCCTGCTGGATCCCCATGTCGATCTCCTGGACCGTCTTGGTCGTCTGCCGGAGCCAGACCGAGTTGCCCGGCCGCGCGGTCATCGCGAGCTCGTGCTTCTGCGCGTCGTCACCCTGCGCGGTGACGGGGGCGAGGACCAGGGGAAGGGCGAGGGACAGGGCGAGCGTCGTGCGAATCATCATTGGTAGTGCGGGATCCGGAGGGATCGGGGTCGGGGGGCGGTCCTCAGTGGCCGGGGCGGCGCAGCGTATGTCGCCTGGATCGGCGAATACAGGCGAAGGCGGGCGGATCCGGCCGCAGACCGCGAACCTGCGGTCTCGTTGCCCGGCCCCGCGCCGGCACGATATCGTCCGATGCGCCATGCCCGGCGACCGGCCTCGATTGTCCGGCGTTCTACAAGTTCGTCTGCCGACACTGCGGGACAGTGCACATGAACGGCGATTGCGATTGATCCGGTCCGAGGACGCGGGTCAGCTGCCGCCCCCGAACACCCGGAGCCCCCGCTGCGCCAGCCGGATCGCGGTCTGATCGGCCTTGCCCTTCACGAGCCAGGACACGGCGAAGAACTCGAGCGCGATCGTCTCGGGCCAGAAGATGTCGTCCACGAGCGCGGCCCAGATCAGGCACGCCACGATCCCGAGCCCGCACGTGAGGTAGATGGCCCGCCGGCAGAGCTTGCCGGCCGACAGCGCGCGGAGCGGCGACGGGGACCGCGGGAACAGGAACAGCGCGAACACGGCGAACGCGGCGAACAGCACGATCGCGCTGCCGATGTGGACGTGACCGACCCACGGTTGCCACCACTGCGGCGGCTCGAGCGGTGACCTGGTGGGGAAACACGCGACACCGACCGCGGCGAAGCCCGCGATGATCGTCGTCGTGCGATCGAGGTACTGGCCCGGATTGCGATAGCCGCGATACGTGAACAGGTAGACCGCGAGCACCGAAAGCACGCCGGCAAACACGGCGACGGCGTCGGTGTAGTAGTACGCGCTGATCGACGTCAGCGCCTCGGGCGGCAACGTCTCCAGCGGGCGCATGCGATGCAGCCACGCGACGGCGAACGGCATCGTCGCGCCGAGCACGCCGATCACCTGGCGATGCAGGTGGCCGGAGATGTCGTCGTCGTTGGGCGGCACGACCAGCGGTTGGACCTGGGCGTGCGTCGCCGATGCGATTGGATCGTTGGACATGGCTGGCTCCTTCTTCCTCGCGGCGGCGGGGTGCCGCGCACGACCCATGATGGTATCGCGTTGCCCTCGGCGATCCGAGCCCCACGCTCTGGCCCGTGGGGCCCACACGACCTCAGCCGTCGAATCGCAACCCGACGCCGCGCACCGTGACGAGATGGCGCGGCTGCGACGGATCGGCTTCGAAGAGCTTGCGCAGGCGCAGCACGATGTTGTCGAGCGTCCGCACCGTCGCCGGCGCGGTGCTGCCGAACAGGTGCTCGACGATCGTGCGGCGCGCGACGACCGTGCCGGCGTGCGATGACAGCAGGCGCAGGAGCTTCGTCTCCGTCGCCGTGAGATCGATCGTCTCGCCGTTCTTGCAGTGGGCGCGCTGGGCGCGGAACTCGACGCGGTGGCCGCCGAACTCGAGCGCATCGGTGCTCGGTTCGGGCACCGGCTGGCGGCGCAGCAACGCGTCGACGCGCAGCAGCAGTTCGCGCAGGTTGAACGGTTTGGTCAGGTAGTCGTCGGCGAGCAGTTCGAGACCCTTGATGCGGTCCGCGTCGGCGCTGCGCGCGCTGAGCACGAGCACGGGCGTCGTGTCACCGCGGTCACGCAGCTGCTTCAGCACCTCGAAGCCGTCGAGGCCCGGCAACATGATGTCGAGCACGAGCAGGTCGATGCCGCCCTGCTGCATCCGTTCGAGCGCGGCCGGGCCGGTCGTGACGTGCTCGGCGTTGTGCGACTCGTGCCGCAGGTTGTCGCAGACCATCTCGCCGAGCGTGACCTCGTCCTCGGCGACCAGGATCCAGCGGCTCACTTGCTGATCTCCTTGCGCGGCAGGCGAACGACGAACTCGGCGCCCGCATCGCGGCCGGCGCTCCTGGCTTCGACGGTGCCGCCGTGGGCCTCCGTGAGCTGGCGTACGAGATGCAGGCCGAGGCCCGACCCGCCGCTCGCGATGTCGTTGCCGCGCCAGAACGGTTCGAACGCGCGGCGCAGCTCCTGGTCGTCGAGGCCGCGGCCGCGGTCGCGCACGGTGATGCGCGCGTTCTGCGGTTCGACGGCGAGCGCCATCTCGACCGTGCTACCGCGCGGCGAGTACTTGATCGCGTTCTCGAGCAGGTTGTGCACGATCAGCTGCACCGCTTCGGGATCGCGGCGCGCTTCGACCGCGCCGTCGATGTGGCTCTCGATCGCGATCTCGGCGGCGGCAGCGCGGGCGGCGACGCGGTCGAGCACGGCGCGCACGTCCGTCGCGAGGTCGCCGTCGATGCGGCGGTCGGCCTCGCGCGTCGTGCGCAGCCCGGCGGCGACGAGAACGTTGGTGAGGCCGCGTTCGAGCCGGTCGGTCTCGAGCAGCCCCATCTGCAGGTAGTGGGCCCGCTTCTCCGGCGCGAGGCGGTCGTCGCGCAGCGACTCGAGCAGCAGCGAGATCGTCGCGAGCGGGGTCTTGAGCTCGTGCGTCGCGCCGGCGAGGAAGCGGTCCTGCTGCTGCCGCGTCGCGGCCTCGCGGCGAACCGACGAGGCGAACAGCACGCCGGACACGAGGAGCACGGCGACGAAGACGGCGCCTTCGCTGAGGAACATCCAGTAGCGCGACTCGGCGAGGTCGTGCACGGCGGCGACATCCGCCACGCCGAACGCCGCGGCCACCCGCTCGGGCTCGCCCGCGAGGATCGCGTCCGCCGCGGCGGCGAGCTCGCCGCTCGCCATGGCCTGGAAGATCGTCCACCAGACCACGAACGCGAGGGACAGGCCGAGGATCAGCCCGAACAGGATCGAACTCGTTCGCCGCACCATGGGAGTTTAGGACACCGGCGGGGTGAGGCCATGCCGGATGCCATTACGAACGCTACACGTCCTACCGGGTTGGCTGTGTCATGCCTCGGTCATTACCCTGCGGCTCACCATGCTCCGCGCCGCTCTCGTCTCGCTGCTGCTCGCGTCCGGTTCGATGGCGCAGGACCGTCTCGTGGCCGAGTTCGGCGCGCAGCAGGAGTTCGTCGCGTTCTACTGCTTCGACTGTCACGGCGGCGATGTCGTGAAGGGCGAACTCGACCTGTCCGTCGCGCTCGGTGATCCCGCGGCGCGACTGCACCGCCTGAGCCGGCTGCGGGCGCGCAGTGGCTCGCACGAGATGCCCCCGCGCGACGCCGAGCAGCCCGCGGCGGCCGAACGCGGCGCGTTCGTCGCGTGGATCGACGATACGTTGCGGCGCGAGGTGCCCGAGCTGCCGCCGTCGCCGGGTCGCGTGACCGTGCGGCGGCTCAACTCGGCGCAGTGGGAACGCACGGTGATGGACCTGTTCGGTGTCGGTGCCGACACGAGCGGGTTTCCGGCCGACGACCTCGGCTACGGCTTCGACACGGTCGGCGACGCGATGGCGTTCTCGACGCTGCACCTCGAGAAGTATCTCGCCGCGGCGGGCGAGGTGGCCGCGGCCGTCATCACGGGTGAGGATCCGGACAACCCGACCAAGCGGCGGTTCGAGGCCGAGGCGATGACACTCGTTGGCGATCGCGGCGCGACCATGTACGGGGACTACGTCAACCTCTACACCCGCGCCGAGCTCGCGCAGCAGGTCGAACTGCCGCGCGCGGGGCGCTACCGCATCATCGTGTCGGCGGGGGCTTCGCGGGCGGGCGACGAGCTCGCCGAGATGCGCGTGACGTGGGACCGCGAGGTGATCGAGCGCTGGCGCGTGCCTGCGCGGCGCTATCGCGAGGTCGAGATCGAGCTGCCGCTCGCCGCCGGTTCGCACCGTCTCGGGCTCGCGTTCACGAACGACTACTACGACCCGAAGAACCCCGACAAGTCGCGGCGCGACCGCAACCTCTACATCGATTGGGCGGAGGTCGTGGGGCCGCTCGATCCGGCACCGATCCCGGCGGAGCAGCGGTGGGTGCACGATGCGCTCGCCGGCGGTGAATCGCCGATCGACCGCCTCACGTCTTTCGTCGCCGCTCTGTTGCCGCGGTTGTGGCGGCGGCCCGTGACGGCGGCGGAGCGCGAACGCTACGTGGACTTCGCCCGCGCGGCGCTCGCCGACTCGACGACCGAGCCCGTCGAAGTCACGACTGCGCGGCGCGTGTTGCAGGCGGCGCTCACGTCGCCCAACTTCCTGTTCCGCGGCGAAGGGATGGCCGGCGGTGGCGGCGCCGTGCCGGGCCTCGCGCTCGCTTCGCGCCTGTCGTACTTCCTGTGGTCGAGTACGCCGGATGCGCGGCTGCTCGAGCTCGGATCGACCGGCGCGTTCGCCGATCCGGCCGTGTTGCTTGCCGAAGTCGATCGGCTGCTCGCCGACCCGCGCGCCGATGCGCTCGCGACGGAGTTCGCGGCGCAGTGGCTCGAGCTGCGCAACCTGCGCGACACGACCCCTGATCCGGAACGTTTCCCCGTCTTCGACGACGCGCTGCGGGCGTCGCTGCGGCGCGAGACGGAGCTGCTGTTCGTCGCGGTGATGCGCGACGACCTGGACGTGCGCACGCTGCTGGACTGCGACTTCACGCACCTCGATGCGCGGCTCGCCGCGCTCTACGGGATCGAACGACCCGCGGATGCGGCGGCGGACGAGTTCGTTCGCGTGCCCCTGCCGGCTTCGCACCGGCGCCGCGGCGGCGTGCTCGGACACGGCAGCATCCTCGCGGTCACCTCCAATCCGACGCGCACGTCGCCGGTCAAACGCGGCAAGTGGATCCTCGAGAACATCGTCGGTGAGCCGCCGCCGCCGCCACCGCCGGGCAACGACTCACTCAGCAACGAGGAGGCGATCGACAGCAGCCAGTCCTTCCGCGAGCAGCTCGCGCAGCATCGCGAGGACAGCAAGTGCGCCGTGTGTCACGATCGCATGGACGCGCTCGGTCTCGCGCTCGAGCGCTTCGACGCGATCGGCCGCTTTCGCGAGTCGGATGCCGGTGGCGTCATCGACTGTTCGGGCGAGCTGCCGGGCGGCGTCGTCGTCGACGGGATCACTGACCTCAAGGCGGTGCTGCGCGCGGACCCGGCGTTCGTGCGCACCCTCCTCAGGAAGCTGTTCGTGTTCGGCGTCGGGCGCGCGCCGCGGCCCGTCGATGAGCTGCGCCTCGATCTCGCGGCAGCCATGATGCTGGAGCGCGGCCCGGTCACGATCCGTGACCTCGTGCGCACGATCGTGCTCGGCGACGCCTTCCGACTGCGCCGTGCCGCGGCCGTCCGCTGAACCATGCCGAATTGCGTCCTCGCCGTTCTCTGCCTGATCCTGGCCGGCTCTTCGAGCGCGCAGGACGACCGCGCGGTGCGCGTCTTCGTCTTCGCGGGCCAGTCCAACATGGTCGGGTCGGACTCGAAGGTCGCCGACATCGACCGATTCCCGCCGTTCTCCGGTCTCGACCAACCGCAGAAGAAGGTGCGGTTCTGGTACTGCATCGGGCGCGAGAACAAGACGCGCTCGGACGGCTGGGAACCGCTCGCGCCCGTGAACGGGATCGTCGGACCCGAGCTCAGCTTCGCGCGTGAGGTGACGCGGCACATCGACGCCGATGTCGCGATCATCAAGGTGGCGGCCGGTGGCACGCACCTGGGCGGTGACTGGAATCCCGTCGAGCCGAGCGGCTTCGAGATGTACCCGCTCGCGCTGCAGACCGTGCGCGATGCGCTCGCGGCGCTCGATCGCAAGAAGATCCGGTATCGCCTCGAAGGGTTCGTCTGGCACCAGGGCGAGAACGACATGTTCAACGCCGACTACCAGCAGAACTACGGGCGCAACCTGCGCGGCTACCTGGCGGCGTGGCGCCGTGACCTCGAGGCGCCGAAGCTGCGGTTCTACATCGGCGAACTCTGCACGAAGACGATCTGGGGAATGGACCTGCGGCCGCGGATGTACGCGATCAGCCTCGGACAGCGCGAGGTCACCGATGCCGATCCCCTGGCGCAGTACGTTCCGACGTCGCATGTCGGCGTGGAGATCGGCGATGGCGTCGGACTGCACTACCACTACGGCACGCTCGGGCAGCTCGAACACGGCGTGAACTACGCCCACGCCTACCTGCAGAACGTCGACGCGCTGCCAGCCAGGTCGCGCCCGTTGCCGAAGTG
This sequence comes from Planctomycetota bacterium, assembly GCA_965228735.1. GTDB lineage: Bacteria > Planctomycetota > UBA1135 > UBA1135 > UBA2386 > JAGQRA01. The sequence continues at coordinate 3,513,753 of OZ245838.1, read as the reverse complement.
GCCGTATCCGAAGAACGGCAAGGTCACGCTCTACGTGCTCGCCGGCCATCGCAACATGGAAGGGGAGCGCGCGTTCGTGCAGGACCTCGAGAGGGGCCGCAACAAGAAGCTGCTGCGCGACGTGCCGGCGGTGGCATATCGCTACAGCCTCGGCGGTGGCTACCTCGAGTCCGACGGTTGGGAGCCGCTCGGCCCCGCCGGCTGCTACGACACGTTCGGGCCGGAACTCGGTTTCGTCGCGCGGCTGCTGCGGGGGCGCGCCGGCAAGCGGCCGGAGCACATCGCGGTCGCGAAGTTCACGCACAGCGGCAGTCAGATCATCGACTGGACGCCCGCGGGCAGCGTCGCGAGGTCGCGCAACCTGTACCCGGCGTTCCTCGCGTTCGTGCGCGAATCGATCGCAGAGCTCGAAGCCCGCGGCCACGAGGTCGAACTCGCCGGGATCTGCTACCACCTCGGCGAGAACGACATGTCGTGGACGCCGTGCCGCCGCGAGTCCGCCACGCGCATGCAGGCGCTCGTCGAAGCCAGCCGGCGCGATCTCCAACGCGCCGACCTGCGCTGGTTCGTGAGCCAGCAGGAGCCGACCGACGACGACCGGGTCAACGCCGTGGACGCGGTGGCACCGATCGAAGCGATCGCCGCGGCCGACGAGCACCTGATCCACGTCAAGGCGTTCGGCCTGCCGGGGCGCGAACAGCAACTCGTGCTGACGACCGACGGTGTGGTCGCGCTCGGCGAGCTGCTCGCGGAGCGGGTCCTCGCTGGCAAGTAGCCCGTGCTGTCGGCGCCATGCCGTCGGCTGGCCGGCGGCACGAACCGGGCCGCGGCCGGCGGGGGCGCTTGCAGGACCACCCGGGTCGTGTTGTCGTTCCAGGTGATGCTCCGCCGCGTTCTCGTCGTCTGTGCTCTCGCCACCGGTCTCGCGGCTCAGGAGTCGTTGCGCTCGTTCGGGCAGTTCGTCATCGACTCGACCCTCGCCGAGCGCAGCGACAACGTCGCGCTCGGCGCGGGTATCGCGCACATGGCCGCGCTGCGACAGGACGGCACGATCGCGGCGTGGGGCTGGAACGGTCGTCGGCAGTGTGACGTTCCGGCGTTGCCGAGCGGCGTCGATTACGTCGGTCTCGCGGTCGGCGACGAGCACTGCGCGGCGCTGCGGTCGGACGGCGCGGCCATCGCGTGGGGGCGCAACGATGCCGGACAATGCAACGTGCCTGCACTGCCCGCGGGTGTGACCTACGTCGAGGTCGCGGCCGGGCGCGCGCACACGCTGCTGCGGCGGTCGGACGGTGTGGTCGTCGCGTTCGGCGGCAACGCATACGGGCAATGCAACGTGCCGGCGCTGCCGACGGGGATGAGCTGGTTGCAACTCACGGCCGGCGACTCGCACACCGCGCTGTTGCGCAGCGATGGCGAGGTGATCGCGTTCGGCGACAACACGTGGCTGCAGTTGAACGTGCCGGCATTGCCGAGCGGAACGACGTGGACGCAGGTCAGCGCCGGTCGGTTCCATACGGCCGCGGTGCGATCGGACGGCGAACTGCTCGCCTGGGGCGACAACGCGTTCCGGGTGCTCGACGTCCTGCCGTTGCCGCCGGGGCTCACGTACGCCGAGGTTGCGGCTGGCGTCTTCCACACGACCGCGCGGCGATCGGACGGCTTGGTCGTCGCCTGGGGCTACGACTACTACCGTGAGGTGTCGGGAGTTCCGGCGCTGCCCGCGGGGGTCGTCTACACCGCCCTCGGGGCGGGGCAGTACCACAGCGCGGCCTTACGCAGCGATGGCGTGATCCGGGTGTGGGGCTACAACCATTGGGGCGCACTGCACGCGCCGCCGGTGCCGAACGGCGAACGCGTCGTCGAGGTCACGGCCGGCGGTGGCTACAACCTCGTCCGGTACTCGGACGGCTCGGCGGTCGGGTTCGGCGACAACTTCGACGGCCAGGCGGCGGTGCCGGCGTTGCCGCCGGGGCTGACCTATACGCAGATGTCGGCGGGCTACGCGCACGCTGCGGGGTTGCGTTCCGACGGGTCGATCGTCGCGTGGGGCTACGACTTCTCCGGTGTGACGATCGTGCCGCAGCTCCTGCCGGGCACGACGTGGGTCGAGGTTCGGGCGGGCGGCGAGCACACGCTCGGCCGGCGCTCCGATGGCGAGATCCGGTGCTGGGGGTTCAACGGCTACAACCAGTGCGCCGTGCCGGCCCTGCCCGCGGGCGTGACCTACACCGAGATGTCGGCGGGCGGCGAACACTCGCTCGCGCTGCGCAGTGACGGCGAATGCGTGGCTTGGGGTCGCAACTTCGAGGGCCAGTGCAACGTGCCGGCGCTGCCGGCCGGGCTGACCTACGTCGGGATCGCGGCGGGCATCGGGCACTCCGCGATCCGGCGCTCGGACGGTGCCGTGCTGTGCTTCGGCCAGAACCTGTTCGGGCAGTGCAACGTGCCGGCTCTGCCTTCGGGTCTGACCTACGTGTCGGTCTCGGCCGGCGCGCGCCACACGGTGGCCCGGCGCAGTGACGGAGCGGTGATCGCGTGGGGGGCGGGCGCCTACGGCGAGGCGAGCGTGCCGCAGCTGCCCGCAGGAAGCGGCTATGCCGATGTCGTCTGCGGGTTCTCACACACGATCGCGCGCGTCGGCGGGCCGAGCTGGTATCGCCCGTTCGGCGCGGGCTGCGCGGGGTCGCTGCCGGCCGCGCGGCTCCTGCCGATCGACCTGCCGCAGATCGGTGCGACGATGCGCGTGCGGGTCGTCGACCTGCCGCTCGGCCTCGCATTCCTGCTCACGGGCTTCAGCAACACGAACGGGACGTCGGGCCCGCTGCCGAACAACCTCACGGCCATCGGCATGCCCGGCTGCTTCGCGCGCGTGCGGGCCGATGTCGCGTTCGTCATCGTCGGCGCGGGAACGGCGGCCGAGTACGAACTCGCGATCCCGAACGACCCGAGCTTCGTCGGCCTCTTGTTCTACCAGCAGGCGTTCGTGCCGGACCCGGGCCAGAACGCGCTCGGCGCGGTCAACTCGGACGCGGTCGAGGTTCTCGTCGGGCACTGACGCCCACCCGGAGGCGGCCCTGAGGGGTCGTGGAGGATCGAGCGTTCGCGTCTCCCCGTCCCCGAGGTAGAGTGCCCGGATGACCGAAGGAGACACTCGTGGGCGCGCCAGCCGCCATGTCCGGACCGAAGACCTGCTGCCGGCGCCGCCGCTCGGGCGGGCGCTGATTGCCGGCGCCGTCGCCGCGTTCGTCGGCGCCGGCGTGTGGGCCGCGGTCGTCATCGCGATCAACTTCGAGAGCGGCTGGATCGCCTGGGGTATCGGAGCGCTGGTCGGCTTCGCCGTCGTCAAGGCGGGCGGGCACGGCACGATGCTCGCCGCAAGTGCCGGCATCCTCGCCCTGCTCTCGATCGCCACGGGCAAGAACATCTCGTACCAGGTTTCGATCTCGGACTACGTCGAAGAGAACATCTCCCAGGACCACTACGACGAGCTGCAGCGCGACGCGAAGGGCTGGGTCGCGCTCGGCGATGCGCCGACCGCAGAGCAGATCGCGGAGTTCGCCACGAATCACGGCTACGAGGTGCCGCCGGATCAGCTCGAGGCGTACTTCGCCGAACAGGGGCCGCGGTTGGCAGAATTCGCTGCCAAGCAACCGTCGCTGGAGGATCTGCGCGCCGAGGAAGCGCAGCTGATCAAGTCGGAGTACTCGTTCACCGACTACCTCACCGACGACTTCCATCCGTTCGACATCCTGTTCGCCCTGCTCGGCATCGGCACGGCGTTCGGTCTCGTTCAGCGGCACACGACGGAGCTCATGGCTGCCGAGCGGCAACGTATTCGCGACGAACGTGATGCCGAAGCGGCCGAGGCGGAGCGCGCCGAGTCGAGCGAGTCGGCGGCGGAGTGATCTGGCTGAACGGTTCGGCCTCGGCCGGGGTCTCGACTAGGTTGATGCCGTGATCGCCGCCCTGCTCACGATCTGTCTCGGCCTGCTCGCGATCGTGCCGCTGTGGCGCGCGGCGCGCACGCTCGGAGCGGTCGTCGTCGCGGTCCTCGCGACGGGCATGGTGATCAGTGTCGGGATCCTGAGCTTCACCGACGAGCCGCGCCGAGACGTGCCGACGCGGGCGCGGCCGCTCATCGAGCCGGCCGACGGCTACGTCGGCTCGGCGCACTGTCGATCGTGCCATCCGCACGAGCACGCGACCTGGCACGGGTCGTTCCATCGCACGATGACGCAGGTCGCGACGCGCGCCGCGATCCAGGTCGAGTTCGATCGGCTCGAGCTCGACTGGTTCGGCGAGCCCGTCGTCTTCGAATGGCGGGGCGACCGGTTGTGGGTCGACTTCCATCGCAAGGGTCGGGATCCGCGGCACATCGTGCGGCCGGTCGAGCAGCTCACGGGGAGCCATCACTTCCACGTGTTCTGGTACTCGACGGGCAACCAGCGCGAGCTCGCGCCCGTGCCGCTGTGCTACAAGCTCGAAGAACGCATTTGGCTGCCGCTCACGGCCGTGTTCGTGTTGCCGCCGGAGTTCCGCGATCCGCCCGAGCCGGGCGCGTGGAATCGCAACTGTCACATGTGCCACGCGACGCACGTGCGGCCGCGCGTCGACCTCGACCGCAGCGATACGCACGTCAGCGAGCTCGGCATCGCGTGCGAGGCGTGCCACGGCCCTGGCCTGGACCACGTCGCCGCCAACAAGAACCCCGCGAGACGCTACTCGCAGTGGCTGACGGACGGCGGCGACGACACGATCGTCAATCCGGATCGGCTCAACCGCGCGCGGTCGGCGCAGGTCTGCGGGCAGTGTCACTCCGTGAACATCCTGCGGCACGAGTTCTTCGACTCGTGGCGCGAGGACGGGTTGCGCTACCGGCCCGGCGAGGAGCTGCGGCAGACGAATCTCGTCATCACCGCGGCCACGCGCGATGCGCCCGAACTGCGGCGGACGCTGCAGAACAACCCGCACTTCTTCGAGAGCTCGTTCTGGCCCGACGGTCAGGTGCGGGTGTCGGGGCGCGAGTACAACGGCATGGTGAGTTCGCCGTGCTACACCCACGGTGACGCCGAACGCCAGATCGACTGCACGTCGTGTCACGAACTGCACCCCGACGAGGGCGACCTGGCGGCGTGGCGTGACGACCAGCTGAAGCCGGGAATGCGCGGCAACGCGGCGTGCACCCAGTGTCACGGCGAGCTCGCGGAAGATGGCGCGCTGACGGCACACACGCACCACGAGGCCGGATCGACGGGCAGCAACTGCTACAACTGCCACATGAGCCACACGTCGTTCGGGCTCATGAAGGCCGAACGCAGCCACGAGATCACGTCGCCCGACGTCGCTGTCGAGTTGCGCACGGGGCGGCCCAACGCGTGCAACCAGTGTCACCTCGACAAGCCGCTCGGTTGGACGGCGCGGCACCTGCAGGAACGGTGGGGAGTCGCGGCTCCCGAGCTCGACGAGGAGCAGCGCGAGGTCGCGGCCGGCGCACGTTGGCTGCTGACGGGTGACGCCGGCCAGCGCGTACTCGCGGCGTGGAGCGCTGGCTGGGAACCCGCGCAGCGGGCGTCCGGCAGCAACTGGCTCGCGCCGTACCTCGCGCGGTTGCTCGACGATCCCTACTACGTCGTGCGCTTCAACGCCGCGCGCTCGTTGCGCACGCTCGGCGCCGAAGGCGAACTCGAGGGCTACGACTTCCTCGCGCCGCAGGCCGATGCGCGGCGGATCGGCGAGCGGGTGCACGCGGCATGGAGCCGCGGCTATGGCGGGGGCGCCGTGCCGGCCGTTCTGGTCGCCGAGGACGGCAGTCTGCTGCCGGCGTTCGCGAAGCTCTACGCCCGGCGCGATGACCGGCCGGTGTATCTCGCCGAATGACTCGGCCGCTACTGCAGTTCGAGCACCTGCCACAGCAGGTCGCGATCGCGGCGCGCGCCGAACGCGATCGACTTGCCCTGGTCGCCCCAGAACGGCTGATCGATGTCGTCGTAGCCCTCGGAGCGCCGGCCCGCGACGGTCACGTACCACCGCCCCTTGGCCCGTTGCACGAACGCGAGCTCACCCGTCGGCCCGAAGGTCGGGAACCGCGCGGCTTCGACGCCTTCGACGATGGCCTCGGCGTCGCCCTTGCCCGACCAGGTATGGAGTGACCACGTGCCGCCGGGGGCGAGCTCGAGCGGGTTGTCGACGTTGCGCAGGCGGAAGTACGGGTTGACCTTGCCGCCGACGTTCGCGGTGAACGCGACCTGCTTGCCCTTGCCGTCGAACGTGACCTCGCCGACGTAGTCCCAGTCGGCCTTGGTCTGCTTGCCCGTGTCGAACGCGAGACCCATCTTGGCGTCGTCGAGATAGCGATAGGCGAAGCGCTTGCCGCGCGGTGCGAACACGGGGCCACCCGCGCCGTCCGTGTCGTCGCCGTAGGCCTTGCCGTCGACGAAGACCTGCGGCTTGCCCGCGGCCTGGCCGGGTGGGGCGGGCACGCCGGGGGGCAGCGGCATGCCGCCGACCGTGACGACGAGAGCGAAGCGCTTGCCGTCGGGGGCGAGCACCGCGTCGTCGATCATCGGGTGCCCGCGCTTGTCGGCCTTGGCGCCGCGGCGTGTCACGGTGATCGGCACCCACTCCCGGCCCTTCTGTGCGGCGGTCAGCGCGGTCTTGCCGTCCGCGCTCCAGACCGGGTCGAACATCGGCACGTCGTCGAACTTCTTGCTCGTCTTCCTGCCGGCGTGGAACACGACGGAGCTGCGGTTGTAGGCCCCGTCGCTCTGCTGCACCTTCGCGCCCGGCTGTTCCCAGAACGCCGCCTCGCCGTCCCCGTTGACCGCGACCGAGCTGATCCACGCGTAGCTCTTGCCCTTCTTGCCGTCGACGATCGCCCACCATTGCTCCTTCGTCGGGCTCTTGCGGCTGCCCGCGCGGAACGCGAAGTGCGTGTGCGCCGCATCGGTCACGGGCTGGTGCAGGAAGTCGAATTCGCCGAGCTCCTCCTCGCTGGCCATCGCGACGCCCTTGCCGCCGCGGAACCCCGAGTAGGCCACGAACGCGCCGTCACGGCCGAACACGAATCGGGTGTACGTCGTGTAGGCGGTGCCGTCGGGCCCGCGCGAGGTCTGTGACAACTCGAGGTCGTCGGGGATCGTCGCGAGTTTGCGGCCGCCGTTCGTCTTCGACCCTTCGTCCTGCGCCGCGAGCGTGGCGGAGCCGGCGAGGGCGAGGACAAGGGCGGCAAGAACGGTCCGTGCGAGTCTGGGCATGACCATGCCGAGACTCTACCTTCCGCGTCATGGCCGCGGCTTCCGACAGCGACATCCAGGCATATCGCCAACGTCATCTGTGGCTCGGTTGGATCCTGCTCGCGCTGTTCCTCGCGCTCGGCGCGGTGCTCGAGGGCATGCACGGCTTCAAGGTCGATTGGTACCTCGCGGTCGGGAACGAGACCCGACGGCTGATGTGGCGCCTCGCGCACGCGCACGGCACGTTCCTCGCGTTGGTGCACGTCGCGTTCGCCGTGACGTTGCCGTGCGCCCGACGGTTCGCACCGCGGCTCGCGGCGGCGTGCCTGACCGGCGCGACGGTCGCGCTGCCCGGCGGCTTCCTGCTCGGTGGCATCGGCGTGCAGAGCGGTGACCCTGGCGTCGGCGTGCTGCTCGTGCCGGTCGGCGCGGTGCTGCTGCTGATCGCGGCGCTGCGCGTCGGCTTCGCCGTCGATCGCGCGCCTCGCGGCGACAGCGGATCCGGCTAGTTCAGGTCAGGCCGGCGCGTTCGCCGAATCCGCGTTCTGCTCCGGCTGCTCCGCGGCTTCCGCCGCGCGCTCCGCCCGCCGTTGCTGCGCGAACTTGATCTTCTCGTGCAGGGCCGGCAGGTCGGTCCAGTGCCGGCCCGGGAAGTCGTGGTGCTCGGCGTGGTAGCCGATGTTGAACATCGTCGCGTTGAAGAAGAAGATCGGGATGTTCACCGAGTGCGGGTGGCTCTTGTCGTGCACCCACGGCTCGCAACCCGCGTGCTGGATGTACATCCCGCGGCCCATCGTGATGCTGTTGCCGCACCAGTGGGGCAGCAGCCAGAGGCCGAGGCCCATGATCGGGTCGATGAGGAACGGGATCGAGTAGACGACGACGAACCAGAACAGCTCGGTGAAGGCGGTCTTGCGGTCGAACTTGCCGGCCGCGATCTCGCGCGGGATGTGCTTGAGGCTGCGCCACGGCCAGAGCCGCATCTGGTAGCGCAGGCAGCTCTCGAACTCACCGTCGGGCTTGCGCTGCCGCACGGTCCAGTCCGGCCACTCGCCCTCGGCCATGAGGCGACCGTGGTGCACGTTCACGTGGTAGTAGGCCCAGTACTTCGCCGGCCAGCCGTTGAACGGCGACCAGATGCGCTCGTACCACGTGTTGAGCCACTTCGCCCGGAAGATCGGGCGGTGGGTGTGGTTGTGGTAGCCGAGGCCGATGTCGATGCCGCTGACCCAGCCGAGCAGCGGCGCTGCGAACAGCACGAACACGATCTTGCTCCAGACATCGTCGATGCCGGAGATCTCGGGGTTGAGCCAGAGCCAGAACGCGAGCGCGTAGGCGAGCATCACGAACGAGTGGAAGATGACGCAGTGCCAGTCCTCCATGCGCCCGAGGAGTCTCGATTCGCTCCTCTTACCCGTGCTCTCGGCCATCGCTCCGTTGCCTCAGGACTCGCGTCTCAGAACTTGCGTTGCACGAACCACCAGCCGACGACCGCGGCGGCGAAGCCGTAGGGGCCGATGAGCGGCGTCAGCGCGAGGAGCAGGCACGCCATGATCGGCAGCAGCGAGCGCAGCGCGAACCGCTGGAGCGTGAGCTCGGGGTTCTGCGGCTCGGCGCCTTGGGCGGCCGGGTCGGTTGGATTCCGTCGCAGGGTCATGGGATCGCGTGCAGCAGCATACCCCGCGGTGCCCGGGCGGGGTCAACCCCGGGGCGCGTTGGCCGGGGGCGCAGGTCACCGTGTCATCGACGTTTCGCGCCCGCGGCGTCAGTTCTTTCGCAGATTGAGCTTCGCGAGCTGCGCGGCGAGCGGATTCGCGGGCGCGGCGCCGGCCTCGCGCTGCTGCGGACCGTTCGGCTGGCGCGAACCGCTGCGCCCGGATGGCCGCGGACCGCGAGGCCGCGAATCGCCGCGGCGTCCCCCAACCCGATCTCCGGCGTCCCGATCGCCCGTGCCCTGGGCGCGCTCGTGCAGCTTCATCGTGAGCGCGATGCGGCGGCGGTCGACGTCGACGCTCAGCACCTTGACCTTGACGACCTGCCCGGCCTTCACGATCTCGCGCGGGTCCTCGACGAACCGATCCGCGAGCTGACTGATGTGCACGAGGCCGTCCTGGTGGACGCCGACGTCGACGAACGCGCCGAACGCGGTGACGTTCGATACGACGCCCTCGAGCACCATGTCGGGCTGCAGATCCGTGAGCTCCTGCACACCGTCCTGGAACGTCGCCGTCTTGAACTCGGGTCGCGGATCGCGCCCGGGCTTCTCGAGCTCCTGCAGGATGTCGGTGACGGTCGGCACGCCGAACGTTTCGTCGACGAAGTCCTCGGGTCGCAGGCTCCGCAGCAGTTCGGCGTTGCCGACGATCTCGTCGATCGGGCGACCGACCTGCTGCACGATGCGCTCGACGACGGGGTAGGCCTCGGGGTGGACCGCGCTGCGATCGAGCGGGTCACTGCCGCCCGGGATGCGCAGGAAGCCGGCGCACTGCTCGAACGCCTTCGGCCCGAGGCGCGACACCTTCAGCAGCTGGCGGCGCGTGAGGAACGGGCCGTTGTCGTCGCGATGCTGCACGATGTTGCCCGCGAGCGTCGGCGACAGTCCCGCGACGCGACCGAGCAGCGCCGCGCTCGCGGTGTTGAGGTCGACCCCGACGAGGTTCACGCAGTCCTCGACGACGGCGTCGAGGCTGCGCCCGAGCCGCGTCTGGTTGACGTCGTGCTGGTACTGGCCGACCCCGATCGCCTTGGGCTCGATCTTCACGAGCTCGGCGAGCGGATCCTGCAGGCGGCGCGCGATCGACGCGGCGCCGCGCAGCGTCACGTCGACGTCGGGGAACTCCTTGGCCGCGAGTTCGCTCGCGGAGTAAACGGACGCGCCGGCCTCGCTCACGACGAGCTTCTGCAGCCCGAGCTCGGGATGCGCGCGGAGCAGTTCGGCCGCGAGCTTGTCGGTCTCGCGCGAGGCGGTGCCGTTGCCGATCGACAGCAGCGCGACGCCGTGCTTCTCGCACAGCGCGCGCAGGATCGCGAGCGAACCCTGCCAATCGTTCCGCGGCGCGTGCGGGTAGATCGTCGCGGTGTCGAGCAGCTTGCCCGTGCGGTCGACGACGGCGACCTTGCAGCCCGTTCGGAGCCCGGGGTCGAGGCCGAGGATCGCCTTCGGGCCGGCCGGTGCGGCGAGCAGCAGGTCGCGCAGGTTGGCCGCGAAGACCGTGATCGCCTCGGCTTCGGCGCGCTGCCGGAGTTCACCCATGAGGTCGGACTCGACGTGCGTCGCGACGCGTGCGCGGTAGGCGATGCGCGCCGTGTCGCTGAGCCAGCGATCGGCCGGCCGGCCCTCGTCGCGGATGGCGAAGCGTTCCATCACGAGGAGCTGACCGCGGCCGGTCGGGTCGTCGGTGATCGGCGCCGGCGGTTCGTCGCCCGCCTCCTCGGTCGGCTGCGCGACACGGGTATCGAGGTAGCCCTCTTTCGTGGCGCGCAGGATCGCGAGCGCGCGGTGGCCCGGCATGTTCGCGAGCAGCTCGTCGTGGGCGAAGTAGTCGCGGTAGCGCTGCGCTTCGGGGTCCTCGTCCTTGCCCTTCTTGACCTTCGTGACGACATGGCCGCTCTGCTGCACCCACGCCCGGACGTTGCCGATCAGCGCGGCGTCCTCGGCGAACTCCTCGGCCAGGATGTGGCGCGCGCCCGTGAGCGCGGCGTCCACGTCGGGCACGTCCTTGTCGGCAGCCACGTAGCCCGCGGCGACCGTGAGGGGATCCTGCATCGGGTCGTTCAACAGCCCGTGAGCGAGCGGCTCGAGGCCGGCCTCGCGCGCGATCATGGCCTTCGTGCGGCGCTTCTGCCGGTACGGCAGGTAGAGGTCCTCGAGCGCCTGCTTCGTGAGTGCGCCCTCGATCGCGCGCTGCAGCTCGGGCGTCAGCTTGCCCTGCTCGGTGATGCTCGCGAGGATCGTCGCGCGGCGCTCGTCGAGCTCGCGCAGGTAGCCGAGCCGTTCTTCGAGCGTGCGCAACTGCGTGTCGTCGAGTCCGCCCGTCGCCTCCTTGCGATAGCGGGCGATGAACGGCACGGTCGCGCCGTCGTCGATGAGCTTCACGGTGGCCTCGACCTGTTCTGGTCGGACCGAGAGTTCGTTCGCGATGCGCTGGATCGTGGCAGTCACGGCGCGAAGGTAGCGTGCCGGTGGCGCTCGTCCAGCGCGCTTGTGACGCCGCTGCTACTTCGGCTTCTGGAAGATGTGCACGGCCATGCTGTGCACGGCTTCGGCCGCTTCCATGATCGTCTCGGGCAGCGTCGGGTGCGCGTGGATCGTGTTGGTCAGGTCGCCGATCGTGGCGCCCATCTCGATCGCGAGGGCACCCTCGGCGATCAGCTCCGTGACCTCGGGGCCGATCATGTGCAGGCCGAGCACCTTGTCGGTGTTCTTGTCCGCGACGATCTTGACCCAGCCCTCGGTCTCGTTGAGTGACATCGCGCGGCCGCTCGCGCCGAACGGAAATTTGCCTTCGACGGGTTCGAAGCCCGCCTCCTTGGCCTCGTCGGCGGACAGCCCGACCGAGGCGATCTCCGGATCGGTGAAGATGACGGCCGGGATGCAGGCCGGGTCGTACGCGGCGCCCTTGTCGCCGGCGATCGCCGACGCGGCGATCAGGCCCTCGTGCGAGCCCTTGTGCGCGAGCATCGGCTGACCCGCGACGTCGCCGATGGCGTAGATGCCTTCGACCGCGGTCTGACGGCGGTGGTCGACCTCGATGAAGCCCTTGTCGTCGACCTTCACGCCGATCGCCTCGAGCCCGATCCCCTTGCCGTTGGGGCGGCGGCCGACGCAGGACAGCACGACGTCGGTCTCGAAGGTCTGCTCCTTGCCGTTGACCTCGGCGGTGACCGTCAGGCCCTTCTTGCCCTTCTTGTAGCCCTTCGCCTTCGTCTTGAGCCGGACGTCGACCTTCTTCTTCTTGAGCGAGCGGCCCATCTCCTTGCTGAGGTCCGCTTCCATGCCGGGCAGCACCCGGTCCATGAACTCGAGCACGGTCACCTCGGTGCCGAGCTTGTGGTAGACGAGGCCGAGCTCGAGCCCGATGTAGCCGCCGCCGATCACGACCATGCGCTTCGGCAGCTCCTTCGGCGCGAGCGCGTCGGTCGACGACCACACGTTCTTGCCGTCGAAGTCGAAGCCCGGCACCTCGATCGGCGTGCTGCCGGTCGCGACCACGATGTTCTTGGCCTCGAGCTTCTCGGTGCCCTTCTTGCCCTTCACCTCGATCGTCGTCTTGGACGTGACCTGCGCGTCGCCCATGAACGTGTCGATCTTGTGGTTCTTGAGCAGGCCGCCGACGCCGCCCGTGAGCTTGTCGACGATGCCGGCCTTCCAGGCGACGAGCTTGTCGACGTCGAGACCCTCGACCTTGGCCTGGATGCCCATGAGGTCGGCGTGCTTGATCTTGTCCACGAGCTTGGCCGCCGCGATCAGCGCCTTGCTCGGGATGCAGCCGACGTTGAGGCAGACGCCGCCGAGGTTCTCGCGCTCGACGACCGCGGCCTTGAGGCCGAGCTGGGCGCAGCGGATGGCGCAGACGTAGCCGGCGGGGCCGGCACCGATGACAACGACGTCGTAGCTCATGATTTTGGGGCGAGTAGAATAGCCCCCGGAGCCACGCTTTCCAGGCGATCGGGGGCCAGCCGCCGGGCCGGCCCCGCGGGCGGGCGAATCAGTCGAGGATGACCGTGACCGTGAGTGCTGTGAACTCCTGGCTGCCCTCGTCGAACGTGCCGAGCGCGGTCACCCGGAGCACGGGCGTCGTCGCGGTCCGCGCGAGCAGGGACTCGCGGAAGACCGCGAAGTCGACGTTGTGCTCGATCGCCCGGTCTTGAACGATCCGGTAGCCGCCGATCGGCAGCAGCGGCTGGATCGACGGCGCGGGGGTGGTCGCGAGGTTGACGACGCCGAAGCCGTCGGCGACCGCGCGGATGAAGGCCTGATCGACGTCGAGCTCGATGCGGCCGTTCGGCGGGTTGCTCGCGATCGCGGCCGTGGATGGCGTGAGCCACTGGCAGAAGAGCACCCGCGCCGTGGTCGTGCGGTTGGTGATGGCGGCGGCGGTGGCGTTCGGCCCGGTCGAACCGACGCCTTCGATCCAGCCGAGCACGCGCAGTTTGGCGCCGGCTCCGATGCCGGTCGTCCCGAGGCCGGTCACGTCGATCGTGAAGTCGTCGGGGTCGGCCTGGCTCTGGCCGCTCACTTCGAAGTCGAACTCGGTGACGTCGCGGTGGCCGAACCGCACGAGGTCGACCGCGATCGTGGCGTTGGCCGGAGCATCGTTCGCGACCCCGAAGATCGCGGTGGGCAGCAGTCGCGCGACGCCGTCCTGATCGCTGGCCGTGAGCGTCGTGCCGCTGACGTCGCCGAAGATCCAGACGCGCTGACCGATGTTGATCGCGTCGGTGTCGAGCGTGTTGCCGAAACCGCGGCGCAGCACGTTGGTGTTCGTGAACGACACCTCGACCGTGTGGGCGGTGTTGAAGTGCCGCGTGCCGGTCGTCACGTCGCGCGACCGGCCGAGCACCGTCAGGGTCGCGTCCTGGCCCGCCCCGCCCGAACGGGCGACGACGTGGCCGAGCACCCAGTCCTGGCCGTTCCCCGGCACGCCGTGGCCCGATTCGACGGCGACGGCGACGAGGGCGCGCGAATCGCGTGACATCGTGCCCTGCACCCACACGCACTGTCCGATGTGACCACGGAGGTCGCCGAACGCGGTCGCGCCGACGCCGTTCCGACCGTCGAGCTGGAACACCGTGCCGCTGCCGGTCTGCACGACGAACTCGCCAAGCGTCGAGCCATCGGGCGCGCGGCGCTGCAGCGTGAACGTCAGATCGTCGAGGTCGACGCTCTGGAGCCAGCCCTTGCCGACGACCGGTCGCGGGTTCTGCGGATCGACCTCGGCCGACAGCACGGGCGTGAACGTCACCGTGTTCGTGGAGCCGTCGACCGCGACGCTCTGCGCGAGGTCGAGGTCGAGCACGAACAGGTTGTGGCGCCGCGCTCCGACGAGCGGCCGCGCGCCTTCGGCGAACTCGAGCTCGACCGGTTCGATGCCGGTCAGCGGGCGACCGTTCTGGTCCTGGATCGTGGCCTTGGTCGAGGAACCGGCGATGAACACCTCGGCGCTGCCGAAGTCGAGGTCCATCGTGAGGGTGGTATAGACGCCGGCCTCGAGCGCGAGACCCGCGACGAGCTCACCGACGTTGTCGAGTTCGACGAAGTCGATGCGCGTGCGGCGTGGCATCACCGTCACGGTGTTGCCGTTCCGCTTCGTCAGCGTGATGCCGCCGACGTCGACCTCGAAGCGGGCGAGATCCTCGGCGGGGGTCTCGGTCAGCACGACGCTGAGCTGGCCGGTGTCGGCGGTGGTGGAAGCGCCGTTGCCGGCGCCGCTGCTGCAGGCCGCGAGAACCAGCGAGATCGAGAGCAGGAAGGCAGAACGCATGGATGGTCCGGTTGGTCGAGGAGGCGGATGGGGCCAGAGCGCGGCGGGTTCCCGGGTGTTGCGCGGCGGTCGGCGATAATTGCGAATTCGTTTTTCCCCGCCGGATTGCGAACGTCGGATCGCCCGCTGGGACGGTCGGTTGGGCCAGCGAGGCGGGTCAGCGTTGGGCGAGGGCGGCGCGCGCGGCCGCGGCGACGTCGGCGCGCTCGTCCCGGCTCAGCTCGGTCAGCGTCGCGGCATCCGCGCCCGCGCCCCAGGCCGCGATCGCCGCGACGACCGTGGCGGCGGCCGGATGGTCGCGAACCGCCGTGAACAGGCGCGCGTGTCGTTCGCGCGGCTGCGTCGTCTCGAGCAGTGCGGCCGCCGCGTGGAGGCGGATCTCCGAGTCGAAGCGGGTCGGGTGCTCGCTCGTCGAATGCTTGTCGCGTTGGAACGGACTCCGCTTCGGGTGGTCGCCGGTCACGGCGCTCCACAACGCCGACCGCGCGGACTCGCTCTCTGCAACCTCGGCCGCGCGCGCTGCCAGGTCGAGCGCGGCGATGAGTCGAACGGCAGCGTTCTCGTGGTCGAGGTGATCGACCAACTCGTCGAGCGAGCTCGGTTGGCCGATCACGAGCCGCGCATACGCGAGCTTCCGCGCCCGGCTGGGTGGTTGGCCGCCGGACATGGACGAGAAGCTCGGTCCTGACCAGGTCGTGCCGGCGGTGCCGAGCGAATAGGTGAGATCGACGCGTTCGGGCCGCGGCAGGTCGCGGCCGAGACGGCCGATCCAGCGGAGCACGCGGTCGTGGCACTCGTGACCGTCGGCCTGGAAGCGCCGGCACAGCGCCCGAAACGCCGGCTTGCCCAGCTCCGCGAGCACCGCTTCGGCCGCGCCGATCGCGGGGTCGCCATCGTCCACGCTGCGGTCGGCGAGGGTTGCGACGGCGGCGTTCGCCGCCTTGCGCTGCGGGGCGTCGTCGGGGTCGGCAGCCGGCTCGGCCGCGGCCTCGAATCCCATCGCGCCGAGCATTCGCGTGAGAGCACCGGCGCGTTTCCTTACCTGCTCGTCGGGCGCCCTCGTGAGCTTCTCGATCGCACCGAAGTGAGCGCCCGCCGCTCTGCCGCACATGCCCAGGATCTTGATCGCTTCCGAGGCGAGCGCGCCGTCGGTGCCCTCGGCGATCGCGACGAGTTCGGGCACCGCGTCCTTGCAGTCGGGACCGAACCGCGCGAGCTGCTTGATCGCCGCCACACGGTTCGTGCGATACGGATCGTCGCGGGCGACGAGCGCGTAGCCGATCGCGCTGATCGCATCGTCGGGTGCGAGGGCCACGAGCGCGCGCGCGGCGTAGAGCGCGAATCGATCCGTGACCGGTACGACGAAGCCGTTGTTGCGGAGTTCGTTCCAGCCATCGGGCTGCTTCTCCCGGTCGAGCAGGCGGGTGCGCAGCCGCTCGGCGTCCTCGCGACCGCCGTCGCGACCGAGGACCTCGGCTGCCGCTTCGCGCCGGTAGACCCGGTCGCGCGCGAGCTCCTCCCGCGCCTGCTCGAGGTCCGAGACCTTGGCGCTGCGGCGGTCGTTGAAGCGATACAGGAGCGGCATGACGATCGCCTTCTCGTCGTCGGTCCCGCCCGTCACGCCGAAGTGGAACACGTTGTGGAACTCGGTCTCGCGGTTCCACGGGGTCGTGCTGCCGATCGCGCGCAGGAACTCCGGCGCGAGCGTCGACTTGTCGGGAGCCCGCAGCTTGCCCTGCCGATCGACGAGAATCGCCCCGAGGTCGGGCTGCAGCTCCGCGACCTTCGGCCCGAGCACGTCGATCACACGCAGCGCAGCGACCAGCCGTCGGCACTCACGCTGGTCGGCGAAGTCGCGGCGCTGCAGAACGTCCTGCAGCGGAGGCAGCGCGTAGGCGCCGAGTTCGATCAGCGCGAGCTCGGCCGTGGTGCCGGCCTCGCCTTCCGCGCCGAGGTTCTCGACGTGGCGCTGCCACTCCTGCGCGGGCAGGGTGGACGCGACGGTCGCCGTGGTCACGACGGCGGCGAAGCTCGAGATGGCGGTCTTGAGATGCGACGGGTGGCCGGTCATGCCCCGCCGTTGTACCCCGGGTTCGCGCAGTCGGGAATCACCCGCCGGCGGCGCGCGCGACGACCTCGGCGTGGGCGAGGGCGCCGATGCGGCGAAGTTCCGCGGCGAGGGCGGGCAGCAACGGCTCGGCGTCGAGCTTGCCGCTCGCGCACATGCGGCGGGCCTCGCTGGCCGCACCGGCGGCCGGGCGCTTGCTCAGGATGACCGCGAGCGCGGCGACGAACACGCTGCGGGCGCGATCGTTCTCCGGCTGTCGTTGCAGCGCGGCGTGAGCGTTCTGAATCGCGCTCTCGTGGTTGCCGCTGCCGGCGAGCGCCTCGGCGGCGGCGACGCGCACGTCGAGGTCCGCGGGCAGGCGCTTCAGGATGTAGTCGGCGCTCGCCACCGCGTCCGACCAGCGGCCGATGCGCACCCCGGCGGTGAGCCGCAACCGGTGGCCCTGCATCAGGTCCGGATTGAGGTCGAGGGCTTCGCGCGCGAGGTCGAACGCGGCGCGGTTCCGGCCCTGTTCGAGATGCCAGTGCCCGTAGTTCACGAGCGTGATCGGTTGCTTGCGCCGCAATGCAAGGGTCCGCTCGTAGAGCCGCTCGGCCTCGGCCAGGTCGCGACGCTGGTGCGCGATCACGGCGAGATTGGCGAACGCCTCGTGGCTGTCCGGCATCAGCTCGAGGCTGCGGTGGTACATCGCCTCCGCCTCGTCGAGCTGCTGCTCGTTCATGAGCAGGCCGGCGAGGTTGATCGTCGCCAGCGCCGAGTCCGGTTGCGTGTCGAGCGTCGCGCGCCACAGCGTCTCGAGGTCGCGGTAGTTGCGCGTGTGCAGGTTGGTGAGCACGCCGAGCGGCAGGAGAACGAGCCCCGCGGCCGCGAGCCGGACCGGTGCGGTCAGTCGGGTCCGGCCAACAACGAGAGTGAGTCCCGCGGCGATGCCGGCGAGCATCGCGGTCGCCGCGTGATACTGGAAGTGATCCGCGACGTAGCTGAACCGGAACGGATAGACGTCGAAGAACCCGAGCGCTGGCACGAGCATCCCGCCGAAGAGCAGCACGACGGCGGCGGGGCCGCGGCCGATGCGGTTCCGGAGGAGCACCAGCACGACGACCGTCGCCACCGTGCCGACGACCGGGAGCCACTGTATGAAGCTGCCGGTGTCGAGCTCCCAGCGCGCGTAGTTGAAGCACAGTTCCGCGGGCCACAGCAGCGTCGAAAGGTAGAACCACGGCGCCCGACCGGCGACGAGCAACCGTTCGCCGCCCTGCAGCTGCCACGCTTCACCGCCGGCGCCGACGTGGGTCGCTTCGAGCCACGCCGTGAGCAGTCCGAAGAACAGGCCGAGCCCGATCCACGGCAGGAGGCCGAGCCAGTCGCGCCGCTCGAGTCGGCCGTGCCGCCACCACTGGATCACGAGCAGCGCGCCCGGTGTCGACGCCGTCACCGTCTTGCTGAGCAGCGCGAACACGAACCACAGCGTCGCCAGCATCCAGCCGCGGCTGCGCATGGTGCGGTCGCCGTCGCGCCAGCCCAGCCACGCGTTGGCGGCGAGGACCGCGCAGAGCAGGGACAGCACGTTCTTGCGTTCGGTCACCCACGCGACGGATTCGACCATCACGGGGTGCACGGCGAACAGCGCGGCGGCGAAGAACGCGCCGGGGACCGCGAGGCGGCGCAGCAGCGCGAGCAGGCCGCAGCAGGCCAGGAAGTGCAGCAGGAGATTGACGACGTGGTAGCCGGCCGGCTCCGGACCCCAGAGACGGTACTCGAGCCAGAACGTCGTGTGGACGAGCGGGTAGTACTGCGGCAGTGACGTCGGCTCGAACCACACGCTCAAGATCCCGCCCCACGTGCGCAGCACGGGGTTCTGGGTGACGTAGTCGTCGTCGTCCCAGATGAACCCGCAGTCGATCGCGGGCCAGTAGGCGAGGGCGACGAGCGCCAGCAGCACGAGGAGCGGGGTTGCCTTCGAGTGCCAGTTCATCGCGGTGCCGGCCGGACGGGCTCAGAGCGGGAACGCGCCCTCGTTGACGCCGCGCCCTTCGAGCGCGAGAACGTCGCGGAGCTGTTCCTTGAGCGGTTCGGGAACGTCGGCGAACACGTCGGTGATCAACGTCTCGTCGTCCGGCGGGCCGTTGGCCTCCGCCGCGGCGATCGCCTCGTTGACGCGCGCCGCGATCTCCTCTTTGAACGCGACCTCGCGGTCCTCGTCCCAGAGAGAGCGCTTCTCGAGGTAGGTGCGGAACCGATCGATCGGGTCCTTCTCCTCCCATGCGCGCACCTCGGCCTCGTCGCGATACCGCGTCGGATCGTCGCTCGAGCTGTGGCCGAGTCGGCGGTAGGTCACGGCTTCGACGAACGTCGGGCCGTCACCGCGGCGGGCGCGTTCGGCCGCTTCCTTCGTTGCGGAGTAAACCGCGAGCACGTCGTTGCCGTCGACCCGCACGTAGGGCATGCCGTAGGACTTGCCCTTCTGGGCGATGGTCTCCGACGCGCTCTGCTTGCTGATCGGCACCGAGATCGCCCAGTGGTTGTTCTGACAGAACAAGACGCACGGGCTCCGGTAGACCGCGGCGAAGTTCATCCCCGCATGGAAGTCGTTCGCGCTCGTCGCGCCGTCACCCATGTAGCCGAGCACGACGACGTCGTCGCCCTTGATGCGCGCTGCCATCGCGGCGCCCACGGCGTGGCTGATCTGGGTGCCGATCACCGACGACATGCCGTAGTAGTTGCCTTCCTTGTAGGTGTAGTGGCACGGCATCTGGCGACCCTTGCAGCGGTCGGCGCCGTTGCCGACGAGCTGGTTGATCGCCTCCGTCAGCGAGAGTCCGCGCATCATCGCGGCCGCGCCTTCGCGGAGGGCCGGGAAGATCCAGTCGCGATCTTCGAGCGCGGCGATCGAGCCGACCGTCGCGGCCTCCTGACCGAGGATCGGGCCGTAGAACCCGATCCGACCCTGACGCTGCAGCATGAGCATGCGGCGGTCGAACTCGCGCACCTGCACCATCTGCTCGTAGAGGAAAAGCAGGGTCTCGGGCGACAGCCCGGGATCCTTGCCCTTCTGCACGGTGCCGTCGTCCTCGAGCAGGCGCACGAGACCGGAGCCCGTGGGCGTGACCGCGCCGTTCGGTGACGGTGCGCGACGCGCCGTGGGGCGGGTCTTCGCGCCGGCCTTCTTGGCGCCCTTCTTCGGGCTGCCCTTCTCTTGGGGGAGCTTCTTCGCGGCCTGCTTGCGGGCCGCCTTCTTCGGAGCGGCCTTCTTGCGGCCGGCCGACGAACGGGCGCCGGCCGCGCTCTTCTTGGCGCCCTTCTTCGCGACCGGCTTACGGGTCGCCTTCTTCGCCGCTTTCCTGCGCGCTGCCATCAGCCGAGCAGCAGCCGGTACGGCTGCTCGAGGCAGTCCTTGACGATGTTCATCCAGCGCGCGCCGGTGGCGCCGTCGACGATGCGGTGGTCGATCGAGACCGACAGGTACATCTTCTTGCCGACGACGATCTCGCCGTCACGCACGACTGGCGTGTCCTTGATCGCGTGCACGCCGCAGATCGCGACCTCGGGGAAGTTGATGACCGGCGTCGCGAAGAGGCCGCCGATGTTACCCGCGTTGGTGATCGTGAACGAGCCGCCCGTGAGGTCGTCGACCGTGACCGAGCCCTCGCGCGTGCGCTTGGCCAGCTCCTGCAGGTCGGCCGCGAGCTCGCCGACCGACTTCTGATCGACGTCCTTGATGACCGGCACGATGAGCCCGTTGTCGGTGTCCGTCGCGATGCCGAAGTTGTAGTACTTCTTGATGACGAGCTCGTTCGTCGTCTCGTCGAGCGAGCTGTTCATCATCGGGAACTCGCGCATGGCCTGCACGATCGCCTTCATGATGAACGGCAGATACGTGACGTTGACGCCCTTGTCCGCGTAGGCCGCCTTGGCCTCCTTGCGGATCTTGTAGAGGTCGGTCACGTCGACATCGTCGACGTAGGTGAAGTGCGTGGCCGTGAACTTCGACCGCGTCATCGCCTCGGCGATCTTGCGGCGCAGCCCGCGGAAACCGACGCGCTCCTCGCGGCCATGCGGATCGGCCGGGATCGCGATCGGCGTGAAGCGCTGGGCGCCGCCGCCGCCGGCTGCCGCCGGTGCCGCCGCGCCGCCGCCCGAGAATGCGGCGAGGTCGTCGTTGGTGATGCGCCCGCGCGGCCCGCTCGGGTCGATCTGCGACAGGTCGATGCCCAGCTCGCGGGCGCGGCGGCGCGTGGCCGGCGCGGCGAGGACCTTGCCGGGGCTGCTCTGCACGAAGTTCTGAGGCGCGGCCGGCGCGGCCGTGCCATTGCCGCTGCCGCTGCTGCTGCTCGATGCGGCGGCGGCCGGCGCGGGCTTGCTCTGGGCCTTGCCCTCGGCCTTCGGCTCGGCCTTGCTCTCCGCCTCGGGCTCGGGCTTGCTCTCCGCCTTGGCGTCGGCCTTCGCGTCTTCCTTGGCCGGCTCGGCGGCGTCGCCGCCGGCGCCGGCGTCGATCGTCGCGATCACGGAGCCGACGGGCACGACGTCACCTTCGCCGGCCTTGAGCTCGGCGATCTTGCCGGTGAACGGCACGGTGATCGTCACCGTCGCCTTGTCCGTCATGACTTCGACGAACTCGTCCTCTTCCTTGACGGACTGGCCGGCTTCGACCTTCCAGCTGACGATCTCGCCTTCGGCGATGCCTTCGCCGATGTCGGGGAGCTTGAACTCTTTCAGTGCCATGATTCTTCGGTGGTGGGGGTGCGGTTGCCCGATAGCCGTCGTTCGGGACGGGCTACCAGGCGAAGGTCTTGTCGATGCCCGCGAGCACTCGCTTTTCGTCGGGCATGTAGAGGTGTTCGAGGGTGTAGGGGAACGGGGTGTCGAAGCCCGCGACGCGCACGACGGGGCCTTCGAGGTATTCGATGCACTTCTCCGCGAGCAGTGCCGCGAGTTCGGCGCCGAAGCCGCAGGTCTTGGGCGCTTCGTAGACGACGACGCAACGGCCGGTCTTCTTCACCGACTCGAGGATCGTCGCCTCGTCGAGCGGCACGAGCGTGCGCAGGTCGACGACCTCGATGCTGCGGCCGTTCTCGGCGGCGGTCGCGGCGGCCTGTTCGCACACGGGCACCATCGCGCCGTAGGCGAGCAGCGTGACGTCGGTGCCCTCGCGCGCGATGCGGGCCTTGCCGAGCGGCACGGTGTGTTCACCGAGCGGCACCTCGCCCTTGCCGTGGCGGTAGATCTTCTTCGGCTCGAGGAACATCACGGGATCCTCGTCCCGGATCGAGCTGATCAGCAGCCCCTTGGCGTCGGCCGGCGTGCTCGGGATCACGACCTTGAGCCCCGGCGTGTGGCAGAAGTAGGCCTCGCTCGACTGGCTGTGGTAGTGGCCGCCGCGGATGCCGCCGCCGTACGGCGAACGGATCACCATCGGGCACGTGTACTCGCCGCCGCTGCGGTAGCGCATCTTGGCGGCCTCGCTGACGATCTGGTCGAACGCCGGGTAGATGAAGTCGAGGAACTGGATCTCGGCGACGGGCCGCATGCCGTAGAGCGCCATGCCGATGCCCGTGCCGACGATGCCGCACTCCGACAGCGGCGTGTCGAAGCAGCGCTGCTCGCCGAACGTGTCGAACAACCCGGCCGTCGCGCCGAACACGCCGCCCTTCGGGCCGACGTCCTCGCCGAACACGAGCACGCGGTCGTCGTTCTTCATCTCGGTGTGCAGGGCGTCGTTGATCGCTTCGATCATCGTCATCACCTGCACGCCGGCGCGGGTCTGCTCGGGGGTCTCGGCTGCGGTCATCGTTCGGGTCGCTGGTCGCTCGGGTGCGCTGGATCGCGCGATCTCAGGTCAGGGTCGCGCGCTGCTCGCGCAGCTGCGGCGACAGATTCATGAAGACGTCGTCGAACATCGACGCCGGGGTCGGGGGGGCGGCCTGCGCCGCGTGCTCGGTCGCGGCCAGAAGCTCGGTCGCAGCCTGTTCGCGACACTCGGCCTCGAACGTTTCGTCCCAGAGCTCGCGCCGTTGCAGGTAGCGGCGGCAGCGCGCGATCGGATCTTCGCTGCGCCAATCCCCGTTCCCGTCGCCGGCGCCGAAGCTCGTGACGGCCTCGACGAGCGTGGCGCCGTCGCCGCGCCGCGCGCGATCGACGGCCTCGCGGCACACGCGGTGCACGGCGAGCACGTCGTTGCCGTCGACGACGACGCTCGGCAGCCCGTACGCGGTGGCCCGATCGGTCGTCGCGTCCGCGGCGGTCGCCTCGCGTTCGACGACGACGACGAGCGGCGTCTTGTAGACCGCGGCGAAGTTGAGGCCCGCGTGGAAGTCGCTGCTCGCCACCCCGGCGTCGTCGCAGAACGTCAGGAACGCCGCGTCCTCGCCCCGAGCGCGCGCGGCCATCGCCGCGCCGGTCGCCTGGTTGAGCTGGGTGCCCGGCAGGCCGCTCGCGCTCACGAAGTTGGCGCGCCGGAACGAGTATCGCCCGGGCTGCTGCCGCCCCTTGGCCGGCTCGTGGGCCGCGCCGAACCACTCGCTGACGATCTCCTCGAACGGCACACCGCGCAGGACGAGGACGCCGGGCTGATGGTGGCCGGGGAAGACCCAGTCGAAGTCGTCGAGCGCCGAGGCCGCGCCGACGTGCGTCGCCTCGCGGCCGGCCGCCGCATCCGGATCGCCGGTCTGCTCCCCGATCGGACGTTCGATTCGCCCTGCCGTTCGCAGCGCCCGGGCGTGCTCGTCGAGCAGGCGCGTGCGCAGCATCGCGGTGAACAGCCGGCGCAACTCCGCCGCCGTCAGGTTCGGCGCCGCGCCGCGCGGCGCGTTGCCGTCCGCGTCGAGGATCGAGACCGGTTCGTTCACCGGCTCTGCTCCGACCGCCGTTCCTTCAGCATGCCGGCGATGTAGAACTCGGCGGCCTTGTAGCTCGACCGGACGAGCGGCCCCGAGGCGACGTAGAGGAAACCCTTCTGCTGGGCGCGTTGCTCCAGCGCCTTGAAGCGCGCGGGTGTGACGTGCTCCTTGACCGGCAGGTGCTTGAGCGTCGGGCGCAGGTACTGGCCGAACGTCACGACGTCGACGTCGTGTTCGCGCAGGTCGTTCATCGCCTGCTCGATCTCACGCTCGCTCTCGCCGAGGCCGAGCATCAGCGACGACTTCGTCACGACATCGGGCCGGAGTTGCTTGGCCGTGCGCAGCGTGTCGAGTGAGGTCACGTAGCTGCAGCGGTGATCGCGCACGCGCGGCGTGAGCCGCAGCACCGTTTCGATGTTGTGCGCGTAGACGTCGGGGCCACCGTCGAGGATCGTCTGGATGCGGTCGTTCCGTCCCGGGCGACCGCCGTCCATGTCGCCGACGAGCGCCTCGACGAGGATCTCGGGATTGCGCTGCTTGATCGCGCGAATCGTGGCCGCGACGTGACCGGCGCCGCCGTCGGGCAGGTCGTCGCGATCGACCATCGTCAGCACGACGTACTTGAGGCCCATCGCGACCGACGCTTCGGCGACCTTTTCCGGTTCTTCGGCATCGACGGGGTTGCCCTGCGCGTGCGTCTTGACCGCGCAGAACCGACAGCCGCGGGTGCACGTATCGCCGAGCACCATGAACGTGGCCGTGCCGCCGTCCCAGCACTCGCCCATGTTGGGGCAGCGGGCCTCCTCGCACACCGTGTGCAGGCCGCGATCGCGCAGCGTCTTGCTCAGCCGCGCAACGGTCGGCCCGGCCGGGATCGGGACCTTGAGCCAGCTCGGCTTCTCGCCCGGGGTGATGCGTTTGCCGTCGGTGATCGCCATCGCAGGGGCGAACACCATAGGTCGTTCGGGCGTTTCAGACGAATACGATACCCGAGAGTATCTAACCCTTTCGGGGGGCTTGGCGGAGTGGTCATCTAGCGAGCGTCGTCACCGGTCGGTCGGCCTCAAGTCGATTTATTGCAGGTGATTAAGGAGTCCTGACGTGGATCTCGCGCGATCTTCAATCGGCGGCAGCCAGCCGTTCCCAGTCGATCGCGTCGCGCTGCAGGCTCGGCAGGTCGCGGGCCATGAACTCCACGTACTTCTGCATCGCGCCCGTGTTGAACACGACGACCTCGGCGTCCTTCGTGATCTGACCCGCCGCGAGCGCTTCCTGCACGGCGACGAGGCACGCCGCGGTCTCGGGGCATAGCGCGAGGCCCTCGAGTCGCATCGCGGCCTCGGCGAACTCCGGCAGTCGAGCCTCGTCCGCGGCGATCGCGGTGCCGCCCGACTCGCGCAGCGCCGTCAGGATCATGCGGTCGGCGAACGGCTTCGGCACGCGCAGCCCGGACGCCGCGGTGTGCGCGTTCTCGACGAGCTCCGCGGTATCGCGCCCCTGTTCGACGGCGCGCACGACGGGCGCGCAGCCGCTCGCCTGACAGGCGAACAACTTGGGCAGCGGCGCGCTGCGATCGAGCCAGCCGATCTCGCGCAGCTCGGCGAACGCCTTGTGCATGCCGACGAGTCCCGTGCCGCCGCCCGTCGGATAGAAGATCGCGTCCGGCAGCCGCCAGCCGAGCTGATCGGCGAGTTCGAGCCCCATCGTCTTCTTGCCCTCGAGACGATACGGCTCCTTCATCGTGCTCATGTCGAACCAGAGGCCGCGCCGGGCGCCCTCGCCGACGATCGCGCCGCACTGGTGAATCAGACCGTCGACGACGAACGCGCGCGCGCCGTACCACGCCGCTTCGCGCTGATTGACGATCGGCGTGTCGTCGGGCATGAGCACCGTGCAGCGCATGCCGGCGCGCGCCGCATACGCCGCGAGCGCACCACCCGCGTTGCCGGCCGTCGGCGTGCCGACGTGCTCGACCCCGAGCGCCCTCGCCATCGTCACGGCCATCGCCATGCCGCGTGCCTTGAACGAGCCGGTGGGCAGCATGCTCTCGTCCTTGACGCGCAGGTTGGACACACCGAGGTGCTGTCCGAGGCGCGGGCACGGCAGGAGCGGTGTCGTGTTCTCGCCGAGCGAGACGATGTCGTCCTCGCTCGCGTACGGCAACAACTCGCGATAGCGCCACATCGTCGCCGGCCGCCGCGCGAGCGCGTCGCGGTCGACGCGGTCACGGATCGCCGCGAGGTCGTAGCGGGCGGCGATCGGCTGCCCGTCGTGGTTGGTCTGCAGCGTGTCGGGCGGCAGGCGCGTGCCGTCGCTCGTCGCCTCGAGGTGGGTCAGGAAGCGCATGGCCGCATCCAACAAGGCGGCGGCGCATGCGACAACCGCGTTCTCAGTTGCGGCCGATGAATGCCGCGAGGCGATTCGTCGTCGCGAAGCCCCGCGGATTGGCCGCGGGGTCGAGGACGAACCCCTGGACGTAGAACCGCAGCCCCACCAGGAACGGGTTCGACGGCACGTGGATCGTCAGCGTGCTGACGCCGTTCTGCGGCGGCACGCTCGTGATCGAGTCCTGACTGACCTGCAGCTCGCAACCCGGCATGCCGTGGCCCGCGAGGTTGAGTGGCAGCGGGGTCGTGCCGTCGAACGATTCGGACCAGCCGAGCACGAACCACGTGTGCAGCCACGTGCTCGTGACGAACACGTTCGCGGACTGGCCCATGACGGGGCCCGTCACCCCGGTCGTCGGTGCGGCGAGCTGCGGTGTGCCAAAGGACGCCGGGCAGCTGCCGCCGCGCGGCGTGAACGTGCCGGGCACTGGCTGCCCGTAGGTCGCGGTCTCCGATGCGAGCGCCATCGGCGGCAGCGGATGCATGCCGCCGTACAGCGTCGTGCGCTGCAGTCGGGCGTCGTAGATGATCGAGTGGTCCGTCTTGGGCGTCGCCGTCGAGCCGTGCTGGCTCCACGTCGTGCCATCCCACTCCCAGGTGTCGGTGCCGCCCGGCATGCCGCCGTGCATGACGATCACCGAACGTGACAGGTCGGCGGCCATGCCGTGTCCCGAGCGCGCGGGTGGTGCCACGACTGCGGTCGTCGCGTGCTGGCTCCAGCTCGCGCCGTTCCACTCCCAGGTGTCCCCGAGTGTCGTCCCGCCGTCGTAGCCGCCGAAGAGCACGCTGCGGTTGCGATTGAGATCGTAGGCGATCGCGTGCCGCGTTCGTGGGGACGGTCCCGGACCGGCTTGCTGCTGCCAGTTCGAACCGTCCCACAACCACGTGTCACCACTGATCATGTTGCTCGCCATGCGGCCGCCGAACATGACGGTCACGCCCTGCGCGAGGTCATAGCACATGGCGTGCGAGTATCGCGGTGGTGGGGTGGTCGCCGGTGCGAGCTGCGTCCACGTGTTGCCGTCGTACTCCCACGTGTCGTCGAGCGGACCGTTGACCTGCGTCGTCGGTGCGCCGCCGAACAAGAGCATTCGGCCGCGGATCGCGTCATAGACCATCGCGGCGGCCTGTCGGGCCGGGGGTGTGACGAACGAGAAGCGCGGCGTCCAGGTCACGCCATCGAACTCCCACGTCGAGGCCAGCACCTGGTATTGCTGGTCGTGGCCGCCGAACAGCACCATCATCTGGCGCTGCAGGTCATACGCCGCCGCATGTCGCGCGAGCGACTGCGGCGCGCCGGCCGTGGGGTCCGAGCTCCACGTGCCCTGCGCGAGCAGGGGCGTGGTCACGAAGATGAACAGCACACCATGCGCTGTTCGCGCCCAGGTTGCTTCAACGACCATGACGGTCCCTCCCTGTGTTGACGATCGTCGCCGATCGCCGGCAGCTGTCGCCGCCACCTGGCACTATCGGGAGGGAACCGGAGTCACTTGAGCAAACCCTCGGTCCGAACGCGGAATCGTCGAATTGCTCGACGGTCGCAGGGTGACCACGGTTGGCGTTCGCCCGCGTCGCCACCTATCGTCTCTCCCATGCGACTCATCCTCATCCTGGCGTTGACCGCGCTCTGTGCCGTGACATTCGGCTGCACGAGCGAGACGCCGAAGTCCGACCCGGCGGATGCCGGTTCCAACATCGCGGAGGCCGGCGAGAAGCCGAAGGCCGGCGCGATGCCGATCCTCACCTACATCAACATGGAGAATTGACCGCGCTGCGGTGCAGTGGTGCCCATCGTGAATGGGCTCGAAACGCAGTTCGGTGATGCCATGAAGTTCCAGGTGCTCGAGCACTACACCGACGAGTCGCAGGCGTTGATCGCCAAGCACGAGCTCAACATCCACGGGATGGTGATTACCGACGCCGAGGGGAAGTTGCTGTGGAAGGAGTCGGGTCACAACCAGACCGAGGCTGGTGTGACCAAGGCGATCCAACAGGTGCTCGGCCGCTGAGGCGGTCGATGCCTGGCGGGTGCCACCCGGCGTTGGACTACTTCGCCGGGTGCGTGACCCAGTCCGCGTCGTAGACGTTCACGAACGTCGGTGCGACGCGGAACTCTGCCGGCGCGAGTCGGAGCGCGAACCCGATGCGGTGCATGCTCGCGGCCTCTTCGCGCGCGCGACCGTTGAACGCCGTGCGGCCGCGGCGCGTGCCGAGCGCGACGAGCTCGAACGCGACGAACCGGCGCGCGGTGCGATCCCAGATGGCGTGACCGCGCATGCCCGTGGCGAGCGATCGTGGCCACTCGCGCTTGGGTCGCCAGTAGGACTCGCCGCCGAGCCACGGACCCCCGGCCTCCGCCCGGGTGGTGCCGCGCAGTTCGAACGCGACGTGCTCGTCGTCCACCGCGCGCACCGTGTAGAGCAGATCGGCGCGATCGATCTCGGCGGCGGCGAACGGTAGCGTCTGGCCGCGCACGTTGTCGACGAACGCGGTGCGTGCGAGACGCAGGACGACGATCGGCGCGACCTTGCCCTTCTGCCCGACCTCGGGCTCGCCGGGCAGCCAGCCGGTCGCTTCCTCGGCACTGAACCACACGGCGTCGCGATTCACCGGGCGACGCGGTTCCTCGGTGGGGGCCGCGCCGACGTCGCGCGCGAAGCGTTCGAGCACGAGACCGTCCGAGGGGTAGCTCTGCTCCCAGCGATGACCCGGGGCCGGCGGTGGTGCCGCAGCGTCGGCATCGTCGGGCGCCGGTCGCGCGCGCCACTTCGTCAGCGCCGCCGTGAGCATGCTGGCGACCTTCTCCGGATCACCCGAGTTGATCCGGCCGAGGCATTCGCCGCCCGGCGTGAGCACGTAGGTGCCCTGCATCGAGCCGCGGCTCGGCAAGCGGTCACCGCGCACGGCTTCGCGGAACCAGCGGCACTCCGGTTCGTCGTCGCGCTGCAGCCGCCACACCTCGTCGGCCGCGGGCACGAAGTTCGTGGCCAGCTCCTGCAGTCGTTCGTCGGACCAGACCCGCCGGTCCCGGACTCCGTTGCCTCAAGTGCAGCCGAGCGGGTGGCCGTTCATGAGCCAGAGCAACAGCGGCTTCCTGGCTGCCGCGGCGGCGCGCAGGCCGGCCCCGAGCGTCGGCCGCCAGTCGATCTGCTGCCAGCGCCACTCCGCGACCGTTGGCACGATGTGATCCCGCCAGGCGACGAACTGTGGATCCGGGCTCGCCTGCGACGGTCCCTGTGACGGTCCCTGCGGCGTGGGCACCGCGAGGGCCGAAGTCAGGAGAATGGGCACCACGGTCAGCATCGGTCGTAATGCTACATTCCAGCCCGATGAAGCGCCTCGTCCTGTCCCTGTCGTTCGTTCCGCTGGTCGTCGCCGGCGGCTGCAGCTCGTTCCGCGACGCCGAGCCAGCGATCCAGGAGATCTACGAATCCGCGGCGCACACCTACGTTCGCAACCCGGTGATCGTGATGCACGGCATCCTCGGCTCCAGGCTCGAGCAGCGGTCGACGGGCAAGACGGTCTGGGGCGCGTTCACGGGCGAATCGATCGACCCGGCGACACCGGCGGGCGCACGCGCTCTCGCGCTGCCGATGACGCCGGCGCTCGACGAGCTCGACTACGACGTCTATCCGTCCGGGCCGCTCGGCGCGATCGAGCTCGATCTGTTCTTCACCGTCATCAACGTCAGCGTCTACGCCAACATCCTGCGCTCGCTCGGCGTCGGCGGCTTCACCGACAAGGTGCTCCTCGATCCGGGGACTCCGGCCTACAACGAGGACCACTACACGTGCTGGACGTTCTTCTACGACTGGCGGCGTGACTGCGCGGACAACGCGCTCGCGCTGCACGACTACCTCACGGCGACGCGCGCGAAGATCAACCAGTCCGCGCAGGGGCGGGTCGATACGCTGCGCGAACGTGGTGACGCCGCGGCGCTGCAGGAGGCCGCCGAGATCGAGGCGTGGCTCGCGAGCGACTGGAAGTTCGATCTCGTCGCGCACTCGATGGGCGGGCTCGTCGCGCGCTACTACCTGCGCTACGGCGACGCGCCGCTGCCCGCCGCCGGCGCAGCACCCGAGGTGACCTGGGCCGGCGCCGAACAGGTCGACCGGCTCGTGATGGTCGGCACGCCCAACCTCGGTTCGATGGAGTCGCTGGCCAACCTGTTGAACGGGTTCCAGCCCGCGACACTGTTGCCGCACTACGACCGCGCGTTGCTCGGCACGATGACCTCGATCTACGAGTTGCTGCCGCGCAACGGCATGGGGCTCGTGGTCGACGAGAACGGCGCGCCGCTCGCGCTGGATCTCTTCGACGTCGCGACCTGGGACGACAACGGGTGGGGGCTGCTCGATCCCGATTCCGCGCGATACCTCGAGTGGCTCATGCCGGACGAGCCGGATCCGGCCGCGCGCCGAGACCGCGCGCGCGGGCTGCTGGCGCGCAACCTCGACGTCGCCGCGCGGTTCCATCGCGCGTTGGACGTCGTGCCGCCGACGCCGAGCCCGGTCGAGATGCGGTTGTTCGCCTCGGACACGATTCCGACGCTCGCTCGGGTTCGGATGGCGCGCGACGGCGACCGCCTGCGGCCGCTTTTCTCCGGCGACGTCTACGAGTTCGGCGACGGCACCGTGCCGCGGTTCAGCGCGCTCGCCAACATGAAGATCATGGGCCAGGGCTTCATCGATTCGCCGGTCGACTGGGACAGCGTGACGTTCCTCGCCGACGACCACATCGGCCTGACGAGCAATCCGCTGTTCACCAACAACCTGCTGTTCTACCTGCTGCAGCAACGGCCGCGGCGCTGAGCGCCCCTCGATCGCGGTTCATGGGCGATCGGGGGTCACTGGCGATCGCGGTTCGCGACTTACTCCAGGTGCGGCCCCCAGACCATCACGAAGCACTGCGCGCCGGGCAGCTTGCTGAGGCCGGCGAGGCGGCGGCCGCCGGCGACGAACTGCAACTCGAACACCGGCTTCGGGGCGCTGTCGAGCACGAGCAGCTCGGTGCCTTCCCGATCCCAGAACGTGACGGCAGCGTCACCCGTGCAGGCCACGATGCGACGCAGATCGGGTGAGATCGCGGCTCCCGTGAGGCCGGTTGCCGGCGCGGCCGGTCGCAGTTCGGTTCCGATGTGCCCGACGAAGAGGCGCTCGCGCCCCACTGCCATCTGACGACCTTGTCGCGTGATGATGTTCGAGCCGACGTCGTTCTGCGGCCGATCCGTGACCGCGCCCGTTCGCGGATCGATCCAGAGCAGGCGGTCGTCGAACGTGGGCATCACGAACGATTCGGTCGCCGCGTCGAAGATCGCGCTGTCGCCGACGGGCAATTCGAGCTCGTGCAGGAGTTCTAGTTCGGGCAGCCGCCAGATCGCGACGCGGCCCCACGGGATGCTGCCGGCGAGCAACCAGCGCTCCTCGGGGTCGAGCGTCATACAGCTGACCCCGTGGTGTGGCATCTGACCGACCCGCGTTGCGCGTGATTCGCGGGCGATCGCGAGCATCCGATCGCCGCCGAGGTAGATCGTGTCGCGCCCGAGTGCCATGCCGTAGACCTCGGCATCGCAGCGCATCTCGAACTCGAGTCGGCACGAGCGCGCGTCCCAGACCCGGACGATGCCCGTCGACGTCGATGTGCCGAACGCCGAACCGTCCGGCGAGACCGCGAAGTCGTTGGCGTTGAAACCGGCCGGCAGCGCCTTGAACGGCTGGGTCGGTTGGGGTCGGAAGAACCGGACGATGTGCGTCGACGCGGTGGCCAGCCGGCCGGTGCCGGGCTCGATGTCGAGGCTCGTGACCGGTTCGCGATGACCGTGGTAGCGCCCGACGAGCTCGAGCGTGCTGGCCGACCACGCCTGCACCCGACCCGCGCCCGGGCGGCCGATGCCGTACAGCGTCGCACTGTCATCGGACAGGGCGAGTTCCGTGATCTCACAGCCGGCATCGACGCGCTGCATCACCGTCTTGGTGACGAGGTCGATGCGGTGCAGGCGGTTGCCGGCGGCTGCGTAGACCGTGCGGCCCTCCGGGCCGACGACCACGGCCTTGGCGCCCTGATCATCGAGGTAGTAGTCCCCGAGCAGCGCGCCGTCGTGGACCCGGCGGATCTCGACCCAGCCCTTGCCGTTGCCGATCACGAGTTCGTCGTCGCCGGAGCAGAACGCCATCGACCAGGCGTGGTCGCGGCCCGTGCAGAGCGCGCGCGGCGGCAACTGCCCCGTGACGTCAAGCAGCGTCACGGCCTTGGAGTTCTGCGAGATCGCGAGCGTGCGGCCGTCGTGCGACAGCGCGAGCGCCCGGATGTCGGACTGCAGGCGCGGCAGGGCGGGGTCGGCGGCGAAGAGCTCCTGGCGGTCGCCGGTCGCGAGGTCCAGCGCCACGACGGCGCGGTACTGGTTGGCGATCGCGAAGATCCGGTTGCTCGCCGCATCGAACAGGTGACGCTGCGAGTCGAACCCGAGGCGACCGAGGTCGCGCTGCAGCCAATCGTGATCGGCGTTGCGCGCGACGACGCGGCCGTCGCCGAAGACGACACCGAGTTCGTCCGGGCCGAGCCACATCACTTCAGTGATGGGGTCCACCACGCTGAACGAGTCGAGGCTCATGTCGCACAGGCTGCTCAGATATCGCCACTCCCAGCCGCGGTGGGTCACGGCCGCGGTCTCGAGGTGGAGGCGCGCGCTCTCGGCGTCGCCGCTGCCGAGTGCCGCTCGGGCCGCAGCCAGGTGCGCTGCATACTCGTTCCTGACCGCGACGCGCGTGCGTTCTTCCGCTGTCTGGCGGGCGCGTTGCACTTCGTCGAGCGACCACACGAGGAACGCGATGAGGCCGACGGCCAGCAGCACGACGCCGAGCGACACCGCGACCCCGAGGCGGTGGCGCGCGACGAATCGGCGCAACAGGTAGAGCGCCTCGGGTTCGCGCGCGGTCACGGGCTCACGCCGGCGGAATCGCGCGATGTCCGCCGTGAGCTCCGCGACGGTCGAGTATCGGTGGTCGGGGTTCTTCGCGAGGGCGCGCCGCACGATCCACTCGAGGTCGCCGTGGAGCTCGCGCAGCAGCGCCGTCGCCGATCGTCCCCGAGATTCGGCGAGCCGGGCCAGGTCGTCCCCGGCCGCGCGCGCTGCCGTGCTCAGGCGCCGCGGTTCTTCGGCGCGCACGATCTCCGCGATGGCGGCGACGTCGCCGACGAGGCGCGAGCGCGCGAACGGCAGGTCGCCGGTGAGCAGCTCGTAGAGCAGCACGCCGAGCGCATACACGTCGGTGCGCGTGTCGATCGGTCGGCCGGCGGCCTGCTCGGGACTCATGTAGCCCGGCGTCCCGATGAGCGCGCCGTCGCGCGTCGCGAGCGAACTGCCGTCCTCGACCTCGAGCATCTTCGCGATCCCGAAGTCGATGACCTTCGGCACCCCGTCGCCCTCGACGGTGGCGACGAGCACGTTGCTCGGCTTGAGGTCGCGGTGCACGACGCCGCGCTGGTGCGCGTGCTGCACGCCGGCACACACCCGTTGGAACAGTTCGAGGCGCGCGTCGATCGCGAGCTGCTGCTGGTCGCACCACCGCGTGACGGGTTCGCCGTCGACGAACTCCATCGCGAAGTAGTGCAGGCCGTCGTCGGTGCTGCCCGCGTCGTAGATCTGCGCGATGTTGGGATGCTGCATCCGCGCGAGCGCCTGCCGCTCGGCCTGGAACCGCCACTGCGAGCGCTCGTCGAAGCGTCGCGCGAGCAGGACCTTGAGCGCCACGGTTCGATGCACGGGTTCGAGCTGTTCGGCGCGGTAGACCGTGCCGAATCCGCCTTCGCCGAGCAGGTCACAGATGCGGTAGTTGGCGATCGCGTCGGGCAGTGGCTGTTCGGCGAGCGGTTGTTGGGCGCGCGCGAGCACGTCGTCGGCGGCCGTCATCGCGGTCACCCGGGCGCGGATCGCCGGTTCGCAAGCCGGATTGCTCGCGATCAGTTCCGTGATCAGCGCGGGCCGGTCCGCGGGCTCGCGGTCGAGCAGGATCTCGTAGAGCCGATCCTCGACCGCGGCGGGCAGGTCCGGCAGGCCATCTGCGTTCGTTGCGGGGGGAGAAGACATCGCGGCGCCGATTCCGGTTCCCGCACGATCGTATCGAGCTACGCTGATAGCGTGGCCGAGGAGTTCGAGGATCTGCAACGCAGCGCGACGGCGGGTGACGAGGACGCCGTCGACCGGATGGTCGCGCGCTTCCTGCCGCGGCTGCACGCGTACGTGCGGGTCAACATGGGGCCGGGTTTGCGCCGGCGCGAAGCCTCCGTCGACGTCGTGCAGTCGGTGTGTCGCGAGGTCCTCGAAGAACGCGACCGGTTCGAGTTCCGCGGCGAAGGCCCGTTCCTGAGCTGGCTGCTCACCGCGGCGATGAACAAGCTGCGCGAGCGCGCCCGCTTCTTCGGCCGCGAGAAGCGCGACGTCCGGCGCGAGGCCGAGCTGCCGTCGGGCGCGCTGTACGAGGGGCTGTCACCGAGTCGTGAGGTCATGGGGCAGGAGGAGGTCGAGAGGCTGGAGGCGGCGCTCGCCGAACTGCCGGAGGACTATCGCGAGATCGTCGTCCTCGCGCGCATCGTCGGGATGCCGCACAGCGACATCGCCGAGCACCTCGGGCGCACGGTCTCGGCCGTGCGCAACGTGCTCGGGCGGGCCATCACCAAGCTCGGCCTGCTGATGAACCCGCCGCCCGACGCGTAGGGCCGCAGCGCCGATCAGTAGTTGATGGGAACCGACAGGCGCTTCGTGCTGAGGAACACGGAGGACGACGCGTCGAGATGGAACGCCTGGAAGTGCAGCGTCGTCGGGAAGAAGTTCTCGGCGAGCGGCAGGTTCCAGCGCACGGCATTGAGCGGGCCGGCGATGCGGATCGGCAGGAAGCCGAGGAAGCCCGCGGTGTTGGAGATCAGCTGGGTGCAACCCGACCCGACGCCGGGAATGTTGCCGATCGAGATGTTCGCCGTGTTGAGCGAGGCTCCGAGCACGACGAGGCCGTTGCTCGGAACCCCGTAGACCGTGACGCCGCCGAACTCGTAGCCGATGCGCTGCAGGTTGGGGTTGAACCCGGTCGGCTCCCACATCGGGCTCGCGGAGCTGCACGCGATGCCCGCGGTCGTCGGCCCGGGGATCGTCGGGTTGCTCCAGATGTTGCCGCGGATCGGGTGGCTGCCGGTCGCGAACTCGGAGCCGACGAGGATGTAGGTGTCGTCGTCGTCGTTGAACCCGATCGCGGCCTGACGGACGGTGGTGACGTTGCTCGGCCCTTGGATGAAGTTGTCGAACTCCTCGTAGGCGCCGCGGTATCCGAGTTGGTCGGCGAACAGGATGTTGCTCGAGCGGTTGACCACGAGCCAGTGGCTGCGCGAGTTGTGGTCGAACGCGATCGCCTTGGTCTCGAGGCGTCGGCTCGAGCTCGTCAGGAGGCGATGCTCGGGGTGCGGGAACGTGATGCCGGCGGTCGTGGAGAAGTCGATGCGCTGGGTGTTGATCTCGAACCCGACGATCGTGGTCTGCGGTCCGAGCGTCGCGTCGGCGCCGCCGTAGACGACGAGGTAGCGGCCGCGACTGCCGGCCGGGATCGGCCCGAGCTTGTGCTTGCCGTTGTTCGGCGCGAGGTCGGCGTAGGCGAGCAGGTTGCCGGATTCGCCCCAGATGTCGATGTAGGCGTCCCAGTCGTCGGTCGGATCGTTGGATTCGACGTACTGATGCGTCACGCACCAGTGGTTGCCGCCGTAGCCGTCGGCGACCTGGTTCACGCGGGGGCGTTCGCAGTCGTTGTTCGAAGCGGCGAGGATCGTGAACGGGTCGACGTCATTGCCCTGGCCGAGTTGCCCGCTGATGCCGGCGAGGTCGATGTAGAAGCCGCGGCTCTCGCTCTCGCTCGTGTTCGCGAACGCGCCGCCGGTGTCCTGCTCGTGCTGGTAGACCACGAGCACGCGCTGCCCCGGCGTGTTGCCGCGGTTGCCGCCGACGTCGACCCGCCACGCCTTGTTCGACGTGTTGAAGTAGCCGACGCCGGAACGGAAGTTGAGATCGTTCACCTGATGGGTGTGCCAGCGCACGTGGCGGAAGTTGCCCATGTTGCGGACGAACGCGCAGACGACGCGCGAGTCGGCGGTGGCGAGGGCGCACGACTCGTTGCCCCAGCTCGTCGTGATGTCCGTGAACGCGACGACGAACAGCGAGCTCGGGAGATCGTCGTTGGTCCGCATGACCCAGACGTCCTCGTCGGTCGCGGAGACCTGGCGCGTGTAGCAGATCCAGACGTTGTCCGTGCTGCGTTCTTCTTCCCGCAGGACGTCGAGTGCGATCGAGTAGCCGAACGGCTGACCCCAGGTGTTGAGCAGCACGTTGCTGAACATCAGCGGATCGACGACGACCGGATACGTCGCGCTCTGCAGCCACTGTCCGTCGAGCCGCAGCTCGAACGCACCGTCATGGAACGTCGTCGTCATCGGCATCGAGCTGCCGGCCGCATCGAGCGCCGTGGCCTTGCCGTAGGTCAGGATCGGGTCCCCGTTGTGATCGAAGAAGCGGACATCCGTGTGTGCGTTCTCGACTAGCTGGGCCGTGAGCTGGGTGCCGACGGTGCCGCGGACGACGAGATCGCCGGTGGTCGTCGGCCGTTCGGCGATGACGAACGTCTGCTCGAGGCCCTCGAGCAGCACGTCGTAGGCTTCGACGACGCCGCCGTGGTCGTACTCGTAGCGCGTCGCGCTCATGCGGCGTTGCCGCGGTGCTGCCCGGGTCACGAGTTCGTGCTCGCCGACCGTGACCGAGGTCGTGGACCACCGGAACGG
The DNA here is from genome assembly GCA_965228735.1 of Planctomycetota bacterium. GTDB lineage: Bacteria > Planctomycetota > UBA1135 > UBA1135 > UBA2386 > JAGQRA01. Next base: position 3,476,931 of record OZ245838.1, on the reverse strand, counting down.
CTGGTTGTGCGGGTAGTCCCGCCCGAGATACGGGACGTACGTCGCGCCGTCGTGGAACGAGACCTTGTAGTCCTGACCCGCGGCCCAGATGCCGTACTCACCGCCGACCGGATCGGCGTCGGCCGTGTGGATCTCGACACCGACGGGCGGCGGCGTCCAGCCCGATTCGCCGGCGATCGGACCGGTTCCATCCTGCTGGGTGAGCGCCGCGTGCCGGGCTGCGACGTCCTGGCCGATGGCGGGCGACGACGGCAGCGGTGCGGCGGCCTCGGATGGCGGCCGCTGAGCCAGCAGAGCGGTCGCGGAGAGAGTGAATGTGAGGAAGGTGCGGAGCATCGTTCGAGATCGGGGAAACGGGACTGCGTCTGTCCGTCAGCAGTGCCAGCGCGCGCCGAAGTCCTCGCTTCCTCGCACGACTTTTCCGAGTTCGCGGGAGCCGCCCCGCCGGCGGCGGCGCAGGGCGCGGTGCAAGGCAGCATGTCGAGCGCGGGGTCGCTCGTGTCGATCCTCGGCCTGTCGATCGGCGGATTGCTGTATCCGATCGTCGGCGGCGGCTTGTTCCTGGTCAGCAGCGGGCTGTTCCTGCTGGTCTTGTTGACGGCCCGTCGCCTCTTCCGGTCGGCGTGACGCCAGGCTGCGGCCGGGCCTGCTTCTTCGCCACCTACTGCGTCGACTCGGACTCGCGCTTGAGCGCCGCGATGCGCAGCGCCAGTCGTGACAACCCACGATAGACGAGGTTGCGCACCGCGCTCGGTGTGCGGCCCATGCGTTCGCCGATCTCGTGGAAGTCGAGGCCGCAGAGGCGCTGCATGCTGATCGCGTCCTGGTAATCGGTCGGCAGTTCGCGGAACGCGGCTTCGATGCGTTCGGCTTCTTCCTGACCGATCGCCGCGGCGCTCGGCGACAGCAGGTCACCGACGATCGCGTGCTCCGCCGAACGATCGTGCATCGGCTCTTCGCGCGCCGGGTTGCGTCGCGCCGCACCCGTATGGCGTGCCTTGTCGACGAGCTTGCGCTGGGCCTTGATGTAGAGCCAGTGGCGGAACGCGGCCTCGCCGCGCCACTCGAAGTCCGTCAGATCGCCGAGCACCTCGCGCGCGATCGACTGCACGAGGTCCTCTTCGGTCTCGCGACGGCGCAGTTGCGCGCCCATGCGCAGGCGCAGCCAGCCCTGCAGACCGGGGAGGTGGCGGACGAGCAGCTTCTCGACCGCGGCGCGATCATTGTCCCGGGCGAGTGAGACGAGCGGCAGGCTGGATTCGCTCATGTGGTCGGGCGGTGAGCCGTCCATGTGCCGTAGGGTATCCTCATTGCGGTCCCGACGTTGAGTCACGCCTCCGACAATTCCGAATCCGATCCACCCGATCCTGTCGAGCCGACGGCGTCGCCTGCTCCCGATCACGAGAACGGCGCCGATGCGGCTGACCCGATGAGCGACCCGGTGCCGCATGAGCCGACCCCGGCCGAACTCGAGACCCGCCTCGCCGAGGCCCTCGAGATCGCCGACCGCGACGGGGTCGACGCCCTCGAACAGCACCTCGGTGACCCCGAACGGCTGCCGCCCGACCTGCGCGAGGCGCTCGCGGGGCTCCGCAGCGTCGACCTGCTGACCCAGCAGGCGCCGGTCGCGCCCGTCGCGCCCACGGTCCTCGGAGACTTCCGCATCAAGCGCGAGCTCGGCGCCGGCGGCATGGGGGTCGTCTACCTCGCCGAGCAGTCCTCGCTCGGGCGCGAGGTCGCGCTCAAGGTCGTGCGGCCCGAACTGCTGGTGTTCGAGGGCGCGCGCGAACGCTTCCGCCGCGAGATCGACGCGGTTGCGCGGCTCGAGCACCCGGCCATCGTGCCGATCCTCGCGACCGGCAACGCCGATGGCGTGCCGTTCTACGCGATGCCGCGGCTGCGCGGCTGCAGCGGCGAGGCCCTGATCAAGCAGTGCTCCGATCGCGATCCTGCGACACTCACGGGCGACGACCTGCGGACCGTGCTCGGCGGGCAGGAGGACGACACCGCGTCGAACGTCGATCACACGTTCCACGGCTCGTGGTGGCAGGCGGTCGTCCGGCTCGTTCGTTTCGTGGCGCTCGGTATCGAGCACGCGCACACGCGCGGCATCCTGCATCGCGATCTCAAGCCGTCCAACGTGATGCTCAGCTCGGACGGGCGCGCCGTGGTCCTCGACTTCGGGCTCGCCGAGGTGCGCGAGCACCCGGAGCTGACGCGCAGCGGCACGGCGGCCGGTTCGCCGGCATACATGGCGCCCGAGCAGGTCCGCGGCGAGCCGAGCGACGAACGCACCGACGTTTACGGGCTCGGCGCGTTGCTCGCGTCGCTGCTCGCGTTGCGGCCGCCGTTCGTCGCCAAGAACGCCGAGCTGCTGCGGCATGAGATCCTCGCTGGCTCCAGGCAGGAACTGCCGGACCGCGCCGGCATCCCGCCCGAGCTCGCGATCGTCGTCGACTGCGCGCTCGACGTCGAACGCGCCCGCCGGTATTCGTCGGCGCGACTGTTCGCGGACGACCTGCAGGCCGTGCTCGACGGCACGCCGATCACCGCGCGCCGGTTGCCGGTCGGCGTGCGCGTGCGCCGGTTCTTGCAGCGGCATCGCCCGTTGGCCGTCGGGCTCGGCGTCGCTGCCGGGTTCCTCGTGCTGCTGCCCGTGCTGCTGCTCTGGCAGCAGAAGGTCGCGAACGCGCGGCTCGCGGAAGAGGTCGAGCGCGCCGATGTGGCCAACAAGGAGCTCGTGGACCAGATCGGGCGATCCGATCGCAGCGTGCAGATCAGCATCGACGCGGTCGAGTCGTTGCTGAGCCGGGTCGCGCAGAAACGGCTGCGCAACTCGCCGGCGACGCAGGAGGTCGCGTTGCAAATCCTGTACGACGCGACCTCCCTGTTCGACCAGCTCGTGTTGGACGAGAAGTTCGCGCGGCGCGCCGAGCTGCTGCGGTTGCGCGCATGGTCACAGATCGCCGAGCTGCAGACGAGCCTCGGTCAGGACGCCGCGGCGCGCGAGTCGGGCCAGCTGATCCTCGACCTCGGGCGCGCGTTCCTCCGAGCCGGCCGCGACCCGTTCGTGGTGTTCCTCTGTGGTCAGTCGCTCGCGGCGCAGGCCAACCAGGCGGTCGATGACGGCGAGCTCGAGGTCGCTCGGAGCCGCATCGCGGAGGCCCGCGCCACGTTCCGTGGATTGCTCGAGGAGCCGAGCGGGTGGCGCATCTCGGCGGCGAAGGAGATCGCGCTGCTCGGCACGCAGGAGGCGATGGTGCACCAGGCCGAGGACGATCCTCAGGCCGCCGAGGGCGCGCTGCGGCGCGGCATCGACGAGCTCACCCAGCTGCTCGAGAGCGGTGGACTCGGGCCCGAGCGGGCCGTGCTCAAGCACCTCATGCAGCTCAACCTCGCGCAGCAGCTTCGCCGGCGCGGGCGGTTCGACGAGGCGAGGGTCATCGCCGAGGACGTGATCGCCGGAGCGAGCCGGATGCCGCCCGAGGAGATCGGTTGGCCGACGCCGAGCGTGATGTACGCCAAGGCGCTCGAGGAGCGCTTTCTCTGTCGCTACTACGAGAAGGATCGGGCGGGTGCGCTCGAACTGAGCGCGGGCGTCAAGGACGCCTACGACCGTCTGCTGCGGATCTATCCCGATGCCGCGGATCTGCGCCGGCGCCGTGGCGCGGTGTCGGGCAATCTCGCGCTCGTGCTGATCGGGCTCGATCGCCTTGCGGAGGCCGAGGTCGAACTGCGCGCGGCGATCCACCACCTGCAGCTGCGCCTCGAGAAGTCGCCGACCGATGCGCGGGCGCACCGCTTCCTCGTGTCGCAGTACAAGTCGCTGTGCTGGTTGCTGCGGCGCACGGTGCAGTGGTCCGCGCTCGAGCTCGCCGCGCGCGAGTTCGGCAGTTTGCAACTCGACGCCGCGACGAGGCTCCGCGTCGCGCGCGAACTGCTGCGCTGCCTGCCCAATGTCACGGCCGAACGCGCCCCGGGCGTGCTCGACCTCGCGATGGAATACGCGCTGGCCGCGCAGGCAGCAGGTGCCGAGTTCGATCCCGAGTCGCGCACCTACACGCTGCTCCGAGAGCACGAGCGCTGGTCGGAACTCAGCCGCTGATCGCCCGCTCCCAGGGTTCGTTGTTCAGGGGGTTCGTCTGTTCAGGGGGTTCGTCTGTTCAGGCCGTTCGTAACGTTCAGGGTTGGGCGGTCTCGAGCAGTCGTGACAGCAGCGGTCGCCATACGCCCCACGTGTGGCCGCCCGGTTGGGAAGTGTGGTGGCCCTTCGGCAGCGCGTCGGCGAGCAGTGCGTTCGTGGCCGCGAAGTCGTCGGCCGTGCCCCAGCCGACGTAGACCTGGGGGTCGCGTTCCCTTGCCGTCCAGCGCTGCAGTCCGCTCCAGAGTTCGTACGTGCGGCGTTCGAGCGTCTCGGGCATGGCTGCGATCGCCGTTGCCTCGGGCGGTGTCCAGTCCGCCAACCCGCCGGCCGCCGTGATCTCCGTGAGGGCTTCGCCTTCGCCCAGGAACGGCGCGAGCAGGATGATGCCGGCGACGGTGTCGGGATGCGCGGTCGCGTAGAGCGTCGCGCCGAGGCCGCCGAGCGAGATGCCGACGAGCCACACGTTCTCGTATCGCGCGGACCGCGGTGTGATCACGTCGTGATGGAGCCGGTCGAGCACCGAGCGTTCGCGGTAGTAGTTGATGTGCGCATCGGCGGCGACGATGTCGGCGTCGGGGACGGCCTGGCGCACGAGGTCGACGAGCCCGCGATCGACGAACGTCTGCGGCACGTCGCCGAGTCCCGGCAGCAGCACGATCAGCGTGTCCGCGGCGCCATTCGGGCTCGCGAACGTCATGGTTGGCATCGGCACGACGGGACTGCGGAGGTAGGCGCAGCCACTCGCGATGCCGAACGTCAGGCCGAGGAGCGCGGCTCTTGCCACGGTGCAGAACGGGCGAGCGGGCAGTCCGGTCTTCATGGCGGGGGAGTAGACCGGATTCGGCCGATTGCATCCGGCTTCCGCGAGATTTCATGGCCGCGGGGTTGTGCGCCTCCCTACCAGTAGGTAGGTTGACCGCTCGTGACCGACCGCAAGCGCCAGATCCTCGAGACCGCGGCCGAGCTCCTTTCCCACAAGAGCTTTGCTGCCTTCAGCTATCAGGATTTGGCCAACGAACTAGAGATTCGTAAAGCGAGTATCCACCATCACTTCGCAACCAAGGACGACCTCGGGGTCGCCCTGCTGGAGTTCTGGCGGGAGCGCAGCGATACGATGCTGCAGGACGTGATCGGCTCGGCCCAGAGTCCTGGGCACGGCCTGGACCGGATTCTCGAGCTCGCCGAGCACGTGCTGCTCGACCTCGGCAACCAGATCTGCCCGGCGGGCGCGTTCGAGGTCGACGTCGAGCACCTGTCCGAACGGGTCCGAACCGCCCTTGCCGCCGAGAAGACCGCGTTCCGCGACCAGCTCGCGGAGCTGCTGCAGGCGGCGCGCGCCGCGGGCGAGGTCACGTTCCGCGGCGCGGCCCAGGAGCAGGCCGCGATGCTCATGGCCGCGCTGCAGGGGGCCCGCCAGGCCGAGCCCGTGCTCGGTCGCGAGTTCTTCCGTGGCGTGGTGCGCCAGCTGCGCCGCACGCTCGGCCTCTGACCGGATTGGCCTGCGATCCACGCCTCTACCCTCCGAACGACCGAACCGCGCTCCTCACCCAGCCTTCCTACTGATAGGTAGCTCGATGACCCCTCCCGAGACCGAATCGTCCGCCGCAGCGGACCTGCTCTACCGCTGGCGATGGCCGGCCACGCTCGCCGTGCTCGCCGCGATCGCTGCACTGGTGTTCGCGGGTTTCGGCCGGATCGGTGAGTTCTCGGCCCAGGTCGACCAGCTCCGGGTCGACCCGCCCGAGGTCGTGCAGCCCAAGGTCTTCGACGCGCGCTACGACATCTGGTTCGACCCCGAGGATCCGGGGCTGCAGCTCTACCAGGAGATCGAGGACAAGTTCGCGGCGGAGGACTTCGTGCTCGTCGCGTTCGAGGTCCCCGACCACGAGCTCGGCGCGTTCTCGCCCGCGGCGCTGCAGACGATCGCGCGGCTGACGGAGCGGATCGAGCAGGTGCCGTTCGTGCGCCACGTGCGCAGTCTCACGAGCAACCCGTGGATCCGCTGGGGCACGATCGAGGATGTCGGCGGCGCGGCCGCCGAGGAAGGGCTGATCATCACCGACCTGTTCGCCGGCGACGTTGCGAGCTACGACGAACGCGAGATCGTGCGGCGGATGATCGCGGTGCTCGGCGGCGAACGCGCGGCGGCCGTCGTCGGCGAGGCGCGCGTTCGTGACATCGTCGGGAGCGACGGCGCGCTCGCGGATCACATCGGCGAGCCACGGCTGATCGGCAACGTGATCAGCGAGGACGGCCGCACGACCGCTCTGCAGGTGCAGGTGCTGCGGCCGCGCATCGACGAGGACGAGCTGCTCGCGGCGTTCGGCGACGACGAGAACGCGCAGATCGTCGGCGGCGCGATGCACGGCAACCACGCGCAGTGGTCGGCCCTGTCGGGGATCGAGACCGCGCTCGCGGAGGCGGGCGACGGCCGCGAGTTCCACATCGCCGGCATGCCGACGATCGAACGCAACTTCATGGTCACCGGCGAGGAGGACATGGGCATGGTCGCCTGGATGTTCCTCGCGATCGTGCTCGTGATGGCCCTGCTGTTCCGCCGCGTGGTCGGCGTGACGGCGCCGATGATCGTCGTGTTCTCGTCGATCTTCGGGATGGTGGCGACGGTGTTCCTCTGGGGTGACCTGCTCAACAACATCACCGCGGGCGCGCCGAACATGATCACGGCCGTGTCGATCGCCGATGCGATCCACCTCGTGGCCTCCTACTTCATGCTGCGCGGCAGCTACACCGACAAGCGGGCCCTGATCACGGACGTGATCCGGATCAACGCGCTGCCCGTGTTCCTCACGACGCTCACGACCGCGATCGGCTTCTACTCGCTGACGGCGGGCAACATCATTCCGCTGCAGATGCTCGGCTACACGGCGGGGGTCGGTGCGATCTTCGCGTGGCTCACCTCGATGACGCTCGTGCCGGCGTTGCTGTCGCTCGTGCCGTTGCCGAAGGTGGCGGCGAACGTCGCGGCGGACCCGGCAGATTCCGGGTCTCCGTCTGCCGAGCCGATGCCCTCCCGGAACTGGGCGACGCGCTTCGTCGACGTCGTGATCCGCCGCCGCGTCACCGTGACCGCGGTCAGCGCGCTCGTCGTCGTGCTCGCCGTGATCGGCGTCCTGCGCATCGAGCTCGACTCCGACTTCCGGACGATGTTCCCCGACGACAACGTGACGATGGTCGACATGACCTGGATCGAGTCGCGGCTCGGCGGATCGGGCGACCTCGAGATCGTGTTCGAGGCGCCCGCTCGCCCGGAGAGTGACGCGGTCCAGCTCGCACGCCAGCAGCGCATCGGCGAGCTCCGGGCGCGCCAGCTCGGTGCCGAGCGCGATCTCGCCACGCCGTTGACGGCTGCGGAGCGGAGCGAACTGGCCGAGCTCGCGAGCGCCGAAGCCGACTTCCAGCGCCGCCGTATCGCCGTGTCCGCGGGGTTCCTCACGGAGCTCGAACGCTTCACCGACCGGCTGCGGGACGAGATGGCGGAGCCCGAATCGGACCTGCGGATGATCACCCGGCTCGACGGCGCGCTCGACGTGCTGCGCAAGATGAACCAGGTGCAGAATCAGAGCGACGCCGCGTTCTACCGGCCGCCGGTGCAGGCCGACGTGCCGGCGGACGCGCAGCAGCCCCGCCTCTACGTCGACGAAGTGCTCGGGGACCTCGAGTGGATCCCGGGTCAGAACGCCTCGACGCTCGCGGCGCAGTACTTCCTGCAATACGAGAACGGCGCCAAGCCGGCGGAGAACCTGTCGACGCTCGTGAGTCCGGATCGGCGCACGGTGCGCTACCAGGGCCGCGTGCGCCAGGGGGCGAGCAAGTCGCAGCAGGCGGCGTTCGATCGCATCCGGACGATCGCGGAGACGGAGTTTCCGCTCCTCACCGGCACGCCGGCGCAGGTGGAGAACGGCGAGGCGCTCGCGTCGATGACCCTGTCGGGCAAGGCGCTGCTCTACGCCGGCATGACGGAGAAGTTCTCCTACTCCTTCATCCTGTCGATGTCGATCGCGCTCGTCCTGATCGTGCTCGTCATCATGGTGATCTTCCGTTCGGTCGTGCTCGGGCTCGTCAGCATCATCCCCAACGTGCTGCCGATCTTCGTGCCGATCGGCATGTTCGGACTCTTCGGCGTCCCCGTCGACGGGCCCGCGGTGTTCGTCTCGTCCGTTGCGCTCGGCGTGGCGGTCGACGACACGATCCACCTGCTGACGAAGTTCACCCGCGCGCGTCGGAAGGGGGCCGACACGATCGCGGCCGTGCGCGAGGCGCTCTACACGATCGGCAACGCGCTCACGTTCACGACGCTGACGCTCGTGCTCGGATTCGCTGTTCTGATCTTCAGTGAGTTCGCGCCGAACTCCATGATGGGCAAGCTCGCGGCCGTGATGATCGGCCTCGCCTGGGTCGCGGACTTCGTCGTGACGCCGGCCGTGCTCGCGCTGCTGCCTGACCCCAACCGTGCGGCCCGCACGGCTGCAACCGACTCCGCGACGAGCGGCTCGCAGAGCGCCGCGCTGACCTAGAGAAACGATCATGATCCCCTCGAATCGCTCCGTTCTCGCCGGTTTCGTCGCGGTCGCGGCGATGGCGGCCGTGCCCGCCACGTTCCTGTCCGCGCAGGACGTGAAGAACACCGCCGGCGTGCCCGTGCCCGCATTGCCCGACTTCGACAAGAGCGACCCGGCGGTCTACGGCCGCCAGCTCGCCGATTACGCCGATCTCTTCGACTCCGGTTGGAAGGACTCGTACGCGGTGTCGAACATGACGTTGTTCGACAGCAGCGGCGACTCCGTCCAGCGCCGGACGGTGCAGCTCGTGCTCGAGAAGCCGGACGGCGACAAGTCGATCGTTCGCTTCCTGTCGCCCGCCGAGATCAAGGGCGTCGCGGCGCTCACCCACGAGCACCCCGACGCGACCGACGACAACTGGCTCTACCTGCCCGCGACGAAGCGCACGCGCCGCATCTCCGGCGCGAACAAGACCGCGAGCTTCCAGGGCACCGAGTTCACCTACGAGGACCTCAGCAACCGCATCGTGTCGAAGTACGACTGGCGCTTCCTCGAGGAGAAGACGATCGACGCGGCCGCCGGCGAGGCGCCGGTGTATGCGCTCGAGGCCCGGCCGCGCTACGCCGACACGGGTTACTCGCGCCTCGTGATCTACCTGCATCGCGAGCTGTGGCGGCAGGAACGCATCGAGTTCTTCGACAAGGCGGACCGGCTGCTGAAAGTGCTCGAGAACGACGAGTGGAAGCACCGTCATGGTCGGTTCTGGCGGCCGATGAAGCTCGAGATGCGCAACGAGCAGACCAAGAAGCGCACGGTGATCCAGTCGACCAACCAGCTGCTGAACATGGCGCTCTACGAGAACCCGCGCACCGGCAAGCCGCGCCCCAACCTCAGCGACGCGCAGTTCACGACGGACGCGATCTCGGGCGGCCGATGACCGTCGGCGCGCGCGTGGTTGCCGGGCTGGTCGCGGCGAGCCTGGGCGCCGCGATCGCCCAGGACCCGCTGGAGGGGCTCGAGGGCTTCGACGACCTCGAGGGACTCGACGATCCCGCGGCCACGGGCCAGGAATCCGGCGGCCTGCGCGTCACCGGCATCCGCGGCTTCCTCGAGTCGCGCGCGCGGCTGTTCGTGAAGGATCGCCGCAGCGGCGACGGTCGCCGGGACGCGCAATGGGTGCAGGAGCTCGAGGTGGAGTTCGACCTCGAGATCACCCGTTCGATCGGCGCCTACTTCCGCCCGCGCTTCCTCATCGACGCGCTCGACGACGACCTCGTCCGCACGCTGCCGCTCGAGGCCTACGCGACGTGGACGGGCGAGACCACGGACCTGCGCGTCGGGCAGTTCGTCGAGAACTGGGGCATCGCGGACACGTTCAATCCCGTCGACGTGCTCAATCGGCGCGACCTCGCGGAGGACCCGCTCGATCCGGCGCGGCTCGGCGAGCTCGGCGTTCGGTGGCGCTGGCGACTGCCCGGTGGCGACGTCGTCGGCGAGCCGATCGTCTCGCTCTACGCGATCCCCGTGCTGCAGACGGCGCGCTTCCCGACCGACGAGAACCGCTTCTCGCTCGCGACGCCGCCGAACGAGCTGCGCGACGAGGACGGCCTGCGACCCGGTGGGCTCGATCGCTGGTTCTTCGCGCTGCGCACGCAGAACACGCTGACGACGACGCCGGCCAACGCCGATCTGCAGTTCGTCGTCGCGCGCGGCCCCGAGCGCTTCCCCGACTTCGGGGTCACGCCGAACGCGGGCGGCGGCGTCGATCTCACGCCGGTCTACTACGGCGTCTGGACCGTCGGCGGCGGCTTCCGCGCGGTGCCCAACCTCGAGTCGCTGGCCGAGTACACGCTCAAGGCCGAGGTCGTCTACAAGATCCCGTACCGGTTCGACGGCCGGCCCGCGATGCTCGCCGACGAGTACCTGCAGTACGCGTTCGGGTTCGACCGGCTGTTCCCCAACGTCTTCACCGACAAGGACCAGATCACGGCGACGGTCGAGTGGGTGGGGGAGACGGGCGCGAACGACCCGACGTCGCGGTTCCGGCCGTTCTCCGACGACCTCGTGGTGCGCGCGTTCTGGGAGGCGAACGACTTCGACCGGACGAGCTTCGAACTGCGCGCGGTCGTCGATGCCAGCGGCGAGGAGTGGTTCGCGGAGGGAATCTTCGAGCGACAGCTGCGCATGATCCACCGCGACCTCCAGCTCGAGGTCGGGCTGCGCTGGTTCGAGATCGACCGCAGCGAGCCGGGCTTCTTCGCCTTGTTCCCCAACAACTCGAACGTCCTCGTCGCGCTGCGCTTCGACTTCTGAACCGTTGGATGCGGATGCCCGGCGACGAACCGGCTTCCGCGTTGCATTGCGGCTGCTGGTTCTCGACACTGCCGCGGCCCGCCTCTGCCGAGGCAAACCCGCGCCCGAGGATCCGCTTGCCACGCTCACTCCGTCTCGTTCCGTTGCTTCTCGTCTGCGCCCTGGCATCCGGGTGCTTCGTTCCGCCGGATCAGGCGCCGACCGTCGGCATCGGCGCGCGGCTCGCGGATCGGTTCATCCACCGCGGCATGACGCAGGTCAATCGCCCCGTGCTGCAGCCGCACCTCGACGTCGTGTTCCCGACGACGGTCGAAGGCGGGCAGCTCGGCGTGCGGGCCGAAGCCAGCATGGACCTGACGAACAACGTCGGCGCGGCGTGGTTCCCCGACGGTCACGCCGGGCGGTTCACGCAGATGGAGTACATCGCCGACTGGACGCAGCAGCTCGGCGAGTTCTCCGTGAGCGGCGGCATCCACAGCTACAACCTGCCCAACGGCCTCGAGTTCCCCAACGGCGAGCGCGGCGGCACGACGGAGGTCTTCGTCAACGCGAGCACCGAGCTGCTCGGCGCGGTGCCATACGTGTCCTACCGCTACGACTTCGACGAGGTGCGGTCGTCGTACTTCACGGCCGGCATGCAGGAGGACTTCGAACTCGCGGAAGGCTGGACGCTCACGGCGGACGGCAACCTGTCGTACGCGGGCAGCAGCCAGGCGGCGTGGCTCTACGGGCTGGACGAGTCGAGCTTCACCAACCTGCAGGCGTCGCTCACCGTCGCCTACGCCTACGACGAACGCACGACGATCAGCGGCGGCCTGCACGGCTCCGCGATCATGGACAGCACGCTCGACGACTGGTTCAGCCAGCTCGGCATCGACGACGACCCGTGGTGGCTCACGGTCGGCGTGAACTGGTCGTTCTAGCTCGGCTGTTCCCGGGGCCCGTGCAGGTTCCGGCAGTCTGAACCGGGTACCGTACGGGGGGGCTGGGTACCGTACGGGGGGGCTCGTGAGGGTGCCCGCGGCCGCGCCTCGCCACTGCGTCAGTAGATCGAGAAGTCCTTGAAGACGCCGCGGGCCTGGTCGACGCAGAGCGTCAGGCGGACCTCGGTGTCGGCGGGGACGGCGTCGGCGATCGTGAGTTCGCGGAACTCGCGGTGCTCGGCGCAGCCGAACTGCACCGTGATGCTGTCGCGGCGGCGCTTCAGCGAGACGAGCGCGCCGCGGCATTCGCCGGTGTCGTCGCGCCAGTCGAGTCTCACGGGCGGTGAGCCGGCGGGTTGCCACGCGGCGTCGGCGTTCGGGCGCTCGAGTTCGGTGAGCTCGGCGGACCACAGGTCGGTCTCACTGCCGGCTTCGCGCGAGCGGTTGCTCTGCACGTGCCACGCGCGGTCGCCGACCTCGAGTCGGACACCCGGGTTGCCGAACGTGTCGGCGACGCGGTAGGGGGTGCCTTCGAGGAAGCCGATCACGTGCCAGTAACCGTCGGTGCCGAGGCTCTTCGACATGCGGCGCGCGTCGTCACGCACGCGACAGGTCACCGCGCCGGTCTCGATGTTCTGCGTCCACGCCGACGCGTCGTCGATCGTCCACGCGGTGCCGTCGAGCACGGCGCCCGCGAGGAACGGTTTCGGGTCGTAGTCCGCGACCGTGATCTGCCGCGTGCCGGACACCGAGTTGCCGCGTTCGTCCGCGACCCGGACCTGCACCGTGAAGCGTTCGCCGGGCAGGCCCTCGACGAGCATCACCGGGGTCGCCGCGTTGCCCTGCGCCGTGAACACCACGGCCGGCTTGCCGGGCGTCCAGTCGTTCTGTGGCGAGCTCCATTCGTAGGTCAGCTCGTCGCCGTCGGGGTCGCTCGCCGTCGCGCGCAACGTCTGCGGTTGCAGCAGCGCGAACTCGTCGGCGCCGCTGATCTCCGGCGGCGTCGGCGGGCGGTTCGTGGGCTGTGGCTGTGGCGGTGAGGTGTTCTGGCCGCCGGTCGACCCAGAGGCTTGGCCAGGGTCGGTTGCGTTGCCCGAGTCGCTGCCGTCGTTGCCGTTGTCGTTCCGGTTCGCCACGCGATCGCCATCGCCGCCGCCGGGATCGTCGGCACCCGTCGTCGCCTGCCAGATCCCGACCCCGATCAGGCCGGCAAGCACGACGCCGAGGCCGACGAGCATCGGCGTCTTGTTGCCGGACTTCGAGGCCGGCTCGGGCGCCGCCTGGCCGGGCGCCATCGCCACCGTCTGACCCGTGCCCGCGTTCGCCGCCGGCGTTTCCTGGAACGGGCTCGACTCGCTGCCGTCGCGGAACGGAGACGACGGTTCGCCGGCCGGGCTCTCGCCGCCGCCGCCGAGTTCCTGGGCCAGGAAGTTCAGCTCCGTGGACCGCAGGATGCCGCGGGTGACGTTCGGATCGAAACCCGGATCGCCGGGGCCGGCGCCGCCGTCGGCGGGGCCCGAACCGGTCGCGGCGGCGCCGCTGCCGGCCGAATCCGGCGCCGGCTTGTCGACGCTGCCCGTGAACTCCGTCGCGAGCGCGTCGATCTCCTCGATCAGCGCCGCATAACTCGCGGGCCGCTGCTCGCGATCCGCGGCGAGCATGCGCGCGACGAGGTCGCCGACCCGCTGCGACAGCCAGTCGAGCGTCGCGCACGGGTTGGGGCCGAGCGGTTCGCGCTTCTTGACGACGAGGTCCGTGAGCTTGCCCGACGGATACGCCTGCTGCCCCGTGAGCATCTCGTAGAGCACGCAACCGAGACCGTAGATGTCGGTGCGGAAGTCGACCGAGTCCGGGTCGTCGAACTGCTCCGGCGACATCGTCGTGGGCGTGCCCATCACCGCGCCCGGCGACGTGAGCCCGAGCTCCGCGCTCTCGGTCTGCATGCGCGCGAGGCCGAGGTCCACGAGCTTGGGGATGAACGGCGTCATCGCGTTGAGCTGCGTCGACGTCGCCGTCTCGAGCAGGATGTTCTCCGGCTTGACGTCGCGGTGGATCACGCCGAGACCGTGCGCGTGGTCGAGCGCGCGCGCCGCGGCCTTGCACATGTCGAGCGCGACGGGCACCGGGAACGGCCCGTTCTGCGCGATCCAGCTCTTGAGGTTGGGGCCGTCGATGTATTCCATCACGAGGTAGTAGAGCCCCTCGTCGGTGACCCCCGCGTCGTGACACGCGACGATGTTGGCGTGCTTGATGCCCGCGAGCAGCTTGGCCTCGCGGTGGAAGCGCGCGGCGAACTGATCGCTCTGCAGGTCGATCGACAGCAGCTTGACCGCGACGGTCCGGTCGAGGAAGTCCTGGCACCCGACGTAGACGACGCCCATGCCACCGCGCGCGAGCTCGCGACTGAGCGTCACGCCGGGCACCATCGGTAGCGGCGGGCCGGCGCCCTCGACATCGTCCGCGCTGCAGGTGCCGCCGTCATCGGTCGGCTGCGCGTCGGGCTGCCCGGGCTGCCCCTGGCCGCTCGGCATCCCGATCGGGATCGTGCGATCCTCGATCGGTCGGTCGTCGTCGTTGCGGGGGTTGCCGCTCACTGCTTCATGCCCTCGATCAGCTGGATGAGCTTCTTCGCCGCGGGCCGGTCCGCGCGGTGCGCGCCGACGAACGCGTATTCGACGACGCCCTGCTTGTCGATCACGAGCGTCGTGGGGAACGCGAGGTCACCCGCGATGCCGAGCTTGTCGACGAACGAGAGATCGTCGTCGTAGTAGACCTGGTAGGGCGGCGCGCCCTTGCCGAACGTCATCTCGTAGGCGCGCAGGAACGACGCCTGGTTCTCGCGCGGGCCGGGGTAGACGACGACGACCTCGATGTCGAGCTGCTCGAGCTGCTTCTGGCACTGCGCGAGCGCCTCGGTCTGGGCGACGCAGTAGACGCACACCTCGCCGACGAAGCCGCGCAGGATCACCATGAGCACGCGCTTGTTGCCGCGCAGCGTTTGCAGGTCGAGCTGCTTGCCGGAGGCGCTCTCGAACACCTGCTGCGGGAGCTGCTTGCCTTCGAGTTCGCTGCGCCGACCCGGGCCGCGGCTCTGCTTCGATCCGGGCGGGCCGTACTTCTTGCGCGACGCGCGCGCCTTGCCCGGCCCTTCGAGGTAGCGCATGACGTAGCTGTCGAGCTCTTCCTGTTCGGTCACGGTCCAGTCGGGCTGCATCGGCGCGGGCTCGCGCCGCGGTGTCGTCTCGATCTGCTGGGCCACGGCCGTCGTCGCGGCGGTCGGCAGCGGGTTGCTCGGTTCGCCCGCGGGTTTGGCCGGCGCGGCCGTGGGGTCCGGCGGGGCGATCGTCTCGCCGATGAGCGCGGCCACGGTCGCCGGCAGCTTGCGGTCGCGCATGGCCTGGTCGTCGAGCCAATCACCGCTGTCGCGCGGGCGGATCGGCGGCAGCGGATCGGCCGGCAACGGGCGCGCGCTGCCGACCGCGTACTCTTCACCACCAGGAGCGAACTTGCCGTCCTCGATCGTGCCCTGCGCGAGCCGGTTGCCGTCCGTGTCGTGAACGCGGAACGGGCCGGCCGGTTCGCCGCCGCGGAACGTGCTCATGAGGCGCGGCTCACCGCTCTCGTGGAACGTGGCCCAGCAACCGACGGGCGTGCCGTTCTGCTGCACACCGACGCGCCGGCGGTTGCCGTTCGGCCAGCGTTCGTCGACGACCGTGATCCCGGCGCGCGTGCGAAACTCCTTGCTGCCCTCGCGGCCTTCGGCATCGAACAACCGCCACATGCCGATCCGTTGCCCGCGATGGCAGACGCCCTCGGCCTTGAGCGCGCCGTCTTCGTGGTAGTAGCGCCAGAGTCCAGAGAGGCGCCCGCCGTCGAAGCTGCCGCGGCGTTGCAGCGTCCCATCGGGATAGAAGAACTCCCACTCGCCGTCCTCCGCGTCCGCGACGTAGGTGCCGCGCGCGCGGAGCGTCTCGTCGGGATAGTTCATGCTCCACTCGCCCGTGCGGTGGCCGTCCGCGTCGAACTCGCCGTGCCATTCGACGATGCCGGTCTCGTAGTAATAGGTCCACGGCCCGATCCGCTTGTCCTCGTGGTAGCGGCCGCGGGCGCGGCGCTGACCGGACTCGTAGTAGTAGGTCCAGTCGCCTTCCTGCAGGCCGTCCTCGACCGGCCCTTCCTTCTTGGTCAGGCCGTTGTCCCACGCATCGCGGTACATGACCGCGATCTTGCGGGCGAGGAACTTGCAGGCTGGCGCGGTTGCGAGAAGCGCGCCGAGCAGAAGAGCGAGTCGGGTGGTCGGTCGCATGTGGTCGGATGCGCAGTATCGGCAGGAAACCCGCAATGTGCTACCAAGACCCCATGCCATGGTCCGATAGGGTCGTTCCGGATAGCCTCTCGGCCGCCTCCGAACGAGCGTTCGCCTCGACCAGCACTCCATGAATCGCAGCCACTGCCAGGGCGCCTGCCCCCGCGCCGCTCTCCTCGGCCTGCTCGCCGCCACCGCGTTCCTGACCGTCACGGCGTGTTCGCCCGGAATCGGCAACAATCTGCCGGGGAGCTCGTCCTCGGCGTCGACGGCGAGCGCCAATCTGCCGGTCGGATTCGATATCGGGCTGACGCCGACGGGGGCGCTGGGCGAACTCGCAGTCGCGGGCGTCGAGGTGCCGGCGATCGGGGCGACGGCGGCGCGCGAGGTGATGATCCTGGCGTTCACGACCACGGCGGCGGCGGACGACGGCGATGGTTCGGGCACGCAGCTCGCGCGCGACACGACGACGGACGGCAATTCGGCCGCGGACGTTTTCCTCGCGATCGTCACGGCGCAGGACATCGATACGTCGGCGTTCTCGCAGTCGCTGGCCGGCAAGTTCCGGCATCCGCGCTGCGCGACCTGCCACAGCATGGCGGCTGCGGACACCCAGGCATTCGTGTCGTCGCCGCTGCCCCACGCGGGGCCGCCGCCGGGCACGGGTTTTCCGAACAATGATCCGGAGCAGTGCGCTGCCTGCCACGTCACGAGTTCGACGTTCCCCGTCGAAGGCTGGCAGGCGCCGGCCGCGTCGTTCGACTTCCGCAACAGGACGGTCGCCGAGCTCGCGGCCGCGGCGCAGGGTGTTCCGGCCGACGAACTCGAGCACTTCGTCACGGACAAGCGCGTCCTCTGGGCGCTCGATTCGGGCATCCTGCCGCAGGTCGGTGGCCGCAACGGGATCGCCGACGACGATCACGATGGGGTGCTCGAGCCCGAGGACACGGACGGTGTCATTCGCACGGTGCCGGGTGGTTCGTCGGCGTTCTTCCGCGACATCGAGGCGTGGCACGATGGCGGCATGGTCACGGGCAACGCGGATGCGGTGAAGGATGTCACGCTGGTCAGTCGCGTGCAGAGTTCGACGGCCGCGGGCAATGGCGCGTCGAACGCGCCCGCCGTCGTCTACGTGGCCAACCCGACGTTCGATGCTGCCAACGCGGCGGCGACCAACCCGATCGGCACGATCTACGTGGCGTTCCAGAGCGATGCGACCAATCTCGTCGCCGGCGACACGAACAGCGCGACCGACGTGTTCCGCGTCGCGGTCGAGCTGCGGGCCGAAGAGAACGCGACGGGCGGCGCGGAGACCGGCGGGCTCAACCTCGCGGTCGATTCGTCGACGCCCGTGCTCGTGAGCGCGCGCACCGGCACCACGACGACCGAGGGCGACGCGGCGTCCACCGCGCCGTCGATCGGCGGCAGCAACGGCGAGATCGTCGCGTTCGCCTCCGCCGCGACCAATCTCATCACCTCGTTCACGGACAACAACGGCAGCGGCACGGACATCTTCGTGCGTGACGTCGATGCCAACACGACGGATCTCGTGAGCCACTCGGTCTCGAACCAGGCAACGGGCGGCGACGGTTCGTCCGAGGCGCCGAGCGTCAGCAGCAACGGCGTCGCGGTCGGTTACGAGTCCGACGCGACGGACCAGGTCGGCAGCGATACCAACTCCGTGCGCGACGTGTTCGTCACGCCCGTCAGCGCCGTGCCGCCGTACACCCGGTCGCGCGCCAGCGTGTCCTCGGCCGGGGCCGAGGGCAGCGGCGGCGCGAGCTCCGCGGTGAGCGTCTACGAGAACGGCAGCGGCCGCATCCTCGCGGTGTTCCAGTCCGACAAGACCGATCTCACGACGGTCACCGCGACGACGAACGCCTTCCTGTTCGACAGCGCGACGGGGTTCACCAAGCTGCTCAATCAGGTCATCACGCCCGACAGCACGTCGCCGACGATCGGCGACGGCGATGCGCGCGCGCCCGTGATCTCCGGTTCTGGCGCGACGATCGCGTTCGAGTCGGACTCGACCAACCTCGACGTCCTGCGGGACGATACCAACGGTGAGACCGACATCTACCTGCTCGAGGTCAGCCAGCTCGACGGCGATCTCGTGCTGCCGTTCCGCGCCAACGTGACGGCGAGCGAGAGCGGGGACGGCAACGGCGCGTCCACCGGGCCGGTGCTCGGTGGGTTCCTGGCCAGCGCGACCTACGGCACGGGCTTCGTGGCCTACTCGACCGCCGCAACCAACCTCGGCACGTCGGATACGACGAACGTGATGCTGTCGTTCCTCGCGGAGACATCGGGCGTGATCGTCGATTTCTCGGCGTCGGTGCAGTCCGGCGAGGTGCCCCTGGAGGTCACGTTCACCGACGAATCGTCGGGCAACCCGACGTCGTGGGCGTGGGACTTCGACAACGACGGCACCGTCGACTCGACGGAGCAGAACCCGACCCACACCTACACCACAGGCGGTTCGTACTCGGTCAAGCTCACGGCGCAGAACTCGGTGACGGAGGGCACCAAGACCGAGACCGACTTCATCAGCGCGTTCGGTCAGGTCGCCGCGGACTTCACGATCACGCCGGCGACCGGCGGCTCGCCGCTCAACGTGACGTTCACGGACACGTCCACCGGTCCGGCGACGAGTTGGGCGTGGGACTTCGAGAACGACGGCACGGTCGACTCGACGGAACAGAACCCGAGCTTCACCTACAGCGCGGTGGGCACCTACGACGTCAGTCTCGTCGCGACCAACTCCGTCGGTTCGGATACCGAGGTCAAGACGGGCGCGGTGCAGGTGTTCCCGCCGGTCGTCGCCGACTTCTCCGGCACGCCGCTCGCGGGCGGCGCGCCGCTGCTCGTGAACTTCACCGATTCGTCGACGGGCAGCCCGACGGCGTGGCAGTGGGACTTCGAGAACGACGGCACGGTCGATTCGACCCTGCAGAACCCGAACTTCACCTACACGTCGCCCGGCAACTACACCGTCAAGCTGACGGCGACGGGTCCCGGCGGCACCGACGACGAGACCAAGCTCAGTTACGTCGCGGTCGCGGGCGCGGTCGTCGCGGACTTCACGACGAGCGCGAACAACGGTTCATCGATCCAGTTCACCGATCTCACGACCGGGAGCCCGACGACGTGGCAGTGGGACTTCGACAACGACGGTACGACCGACTCGACGCAGCAGAACCCGACGCATACCTACCCGGCGGATGGAACCTACTCCGTGCGGCTGACCGCGACGGGTGCAGGCGGCACCGACGACGAGCTCAAGGCCAGCTACATCACGGTCGTGACGATCGAACCGAGCAAGGACACGAGCATCTACTCGGAGGCGACGACGCGCAGCAACGGCCAGCATCCACGGCTCGTGGCCGGCAATGCCGCGCTCATGAACGGGACGCAGCAGGGTCGACGCCGGGCGTTGCTCGAGTTCGACGTCGCCGGCAACGTGACGGCGAGTTCGACGATCCTCGCGACGTCGCTGCAGCTCACCAATGTCTACACCCCGAGCAACGCGATCGGCAACGTCGTCGTGTCGTTGTCCGAGGTGACGACGGAGTGGGGTGAAGCCGGTGCTCCGGGGTCGAACTCCAACATTGGCGGTGGCACCGCCGCGGCGACGGGAGACGCCACGTGGGTCAGCGCGATCGTTGGCACGTCGGCGTGGAGCTCGGCGGGTGGTGACTTCCTTGGCCAGTCCGCGTCGCGCGTCGTCGGCGGTGAGGCCGCCTATGTCTGGAGCAGCTCGGCGATGGTCACGGACGCGCAGGGCTGGCTCGACTCGGCGTCGAGCAACCACGGCTGGATCGTGCGCGGCAGCGAGATCAGCGGCACGCGCACGGCCAAGGTCTTCGGCTCCGTGCAGAACGGCACCGCTGCCGATCGCCCGAAGCTCACGCTGGCCTACCGCACCCCGTGATGGCGTACGGAACCTGGTTCAAACCGCAAGGCTGCTACGCGAGAGCCGCCGAAGGCGGCTCGCGTAGCAGCCTTGCGGTTTGAACCAGGTTCCGTACGCCATCACGGCGTGATCGTCACTCGCACCGAATTGCTCGCGCGCACGGGTGACAACGTCGCGTCCCAGACGAGGTGGGCGAAGTCGAGTTCGACCCCGACGAGGGCGGTCGGAACGAGGCCTGGCTGCACGACGATCGCGGAGGTTCCGGCGCCCATGCCGTCGAGCGCGCCGATCGTGTCGACGAACAGCGCGTTGTTGTAGTTCGTCGCCATGTTCTGCGTGAGGAAGTCGATGTTGAGCGGCAGGTGCACGCCGCCGGGCAGCGTCGTGCCGGGGGCGGTGCCCGAGATCGAGCCGAGCAATTGGTAGAGCTCGCCGGCGTGCGCCGAGCCCGTGAGGTGACCGAGCCCGATCGTGCCACCGACGCCCGCGGACAGCTCGGTCGTGTCGTGCCACAGGGAACGATCGACGTAGTTGCACTGGAAGAGCAGCGACGGGTTGGCGGGATCGCTGAATTGCCAGACGGTCTGGCCGGCCGGCGTGACCTCCCGCAGTTCACGCTGCGTGCCGCTGCAGATCAGCGTGTTGCCGTTCGGCAGGCGTTCGGCGCTCGATGTCACGGCGGAGAAGAACCCGGGTTCGGTGAACGTCCAGGTCGGTGCCGCCGGGCCGTAGCGGCCCGTGACCGGGTCGATCGTCGGGTTGCCCTGCGCGTCGAGCGGGATCGCGAACTCGTGCACGGCGGACTGACCCGGCAGGAACACGTTGTTGAACATCGTGAGGTTGCCGGCACCCGGGAAGCCCGGCGGCACGAAACGCGGGTCGTGCTGCCCGTTGAGGGTCAGGTTGGCCGCCGTGCCGGCGCGGTAGGCCTCCGGGTTGCCCCAGCGATACAGGATGTCGCCGCCGCGACCGCGCGCGCCGCCCGTGTGACCCGCGGCCTCGGCCGTCGTCGTCGAGTGGTCGATCAGGTAGATCTCGTTCTGCGCGCGGGAGCTGACGATGATCCAGTCGTTGACGGGGTCGTAGTCGAGTCCGTTGAAGTGATTCCAGTCGCCGTCCGTGACGAGCACGGGCGGGTAGTTGAGATCGAGCAGTTCGGGGTGGTTGGCGACGACGCCGAAGTCGGGGCGCGTCGGGTCGAAGTCCTGGATCACGTGATCCGTCATGTGCCACTCCCAGACAATCGCGCCCGCCGTCGGCCCGGTCGGCGCGATCTCGAGGATCGCATCGGGCAGCCAGTCGGTGCCGGACACGAGCCCGGGGTCGCGACCCGCGGCGATCGCGTCGGCCGTCGTGTAGCGATCCCACGCGATCACGAGCACGTTGCCGTTCGGCATCGGCTCGATGTCGTGATGCGCATACTCGAACGGACCCGAGACGTCGAACTGCCAGAGCACCGTGCCGTCGAACGCGAGCCGCTGCAGCCGACCGGTCGCGCCCGGCACCGCGATGCCGCCGATCTGCTGCGAGCGCACGAGCGTGCCGTCCTCGGCGACGTGCGCCGAGAGGACCGCGCCGCCGGGATAGCTGTGCACGACGTTGCCCAGGTTGTCGACGATGCGCGTCGGCAGACTGCCGATGGCCTGAAAGACCCGCAGTCCCGGCGCCTGGGCCGACGTTCGGGCCCCGGTCGCGATGGTTCCGACGATCAGCCAGGCTGCCGCGGCGAGCGCGGCGCCCAGCGGCTGCCCTTGGGCTGCGGGCGCGGGCGGGAGACACGGAGGCATCGGCTCAGCATTGCCGGGCGCCGGGTTTGCGCAAGCCCACCGGAATGCAGCGATGCGAGCGGCGGAACGCGTTACTGCTGCGGCGCAATCGCCAGCAGCAGGCTACCGCACGATCGTGACCCGCACGGGGTTGCTGGCGCGCACCGGCGAGAACGCCGCGTCCCAGGTGACGTAGGCGAAGTCCATGTCGATCCCGACGAGTGCGGTGGGGATCAGCCCGGGGGGCGCGACGATCGCGGCCCTGCCGCCGCCGACCGCATCGAGCGCGCCGACGTTGTCGACGAACAGCGCGTTGTTGAACGTGGTCGCCATGGCCAGGGTGAAGTAGTCGAGGTTGAGTGGCAGGACGACACCCCCGGGGAGCAGCGTTCCCGGGCCCGTTCCCGAGATCGAACCGAGCAGCAGATAGGTCTCGCCGGCGTGCGCCGACCCGGTCAGCAGATCGAACGCGACGTGACCGCCAGCGATCGGCAGCTTCGCGCGCGAGGCCCAGAGCGCGCGTTCGACGTAGTGGGTCTGGAACAGCAGGAACGGGTTCGACGGATCCGCGAACAGCCACACCGTCTGACCGGCCGGCGTGACCTCGCGCAACTCTCGCTGCGTGCCGCTGCAGATCAGCGTGTTGCCGGTCGGCAGGCGCTCGGCGCTCGACGTCACCTGCGAGAAGAAGCCGGCCTCGGTGAACGTCCACGTCGGCGCGGTCGGCCCGTATCGCCCGGTCGTCGGATCGAGCTCGATGTTGCCCTGCGGATCGAGCGGCAGGGTGAGCTCGTGAACCGCGGACTGCCCCGCCTGGTAGACGTTGTTGAAGACCGTGAGATTGCCAGCGCCCGGGAAACCCGGCGGGATGAACCGCGGGTCGTGTTGCCCGTCGAGCTGTTGGTGCGCTGCCGTGCCCGCGCGGTAGGCCGCCGGGTTGCCCCAGCGGTAGAGGATGTCGCCGCCCTTGCCGCGCCGACCGCCCGTGTGATCCGCCGCCTCCGCGGTCGTCGTCGAATGATCGATCAGGTAGATCTCGTCCTGCGCCCGCGAGCTCAGGATGATCCAGTCGTTCACCGGGTCGTAGTCCAGACCGTTGGCGTGGTTCCAGTCACCGTCACCTAGCACGAGCGGGGGGTAGTTGATGTCGACGAGTTCGGGGTGGGCGGCGACGTCGCCGTAGTTCGCCTTCGTCGGGTCGAAGTCCTGGATCAGGTGATCCCAGATGTGCCACTCCCAGACGATGTTCCCCGTCGTCGGGCCCGTCTGCTGGATCTCGAGGATGGAGTCGGGCAGGAAGTCCGGCGCCGTCGCCGACGCCGGGTCGCGCCCGGCCGCGATCGCGTCGTCGCGCGTGCGGCGATCCCACGCGATCACGAGCACGTTGCCGTTCGGCATCGGTTCGATGTCGTGATGCGCGTAGCGGAACGGCCCGGCCAGCTGGTATTGCCAGAGGAGCGTGCCGTCGAACGCGAGCCGCTCGATCCGCCCCGTCATGCCCGTCACGGTGAGCCCGCCGATCTGGATCGCGCGCACGAGCGTGCCGTCTGGCATCACGTGCGCGGTCAGCGCGCCGGTGCCGGGGTAGGTCTTCACGATCGTGCCCTGGTTGTCGACGATCCGCGTCTCGCCGGCGGGGATGGATTGAAAGATGCGCAGGCCGGGGGCCTGGGCGAACGCGTTCGGCGCGAGAACCGTGACGACCATCGCGGCGAGAATTGGCTCCTTCATGGCGGCATCATGGGTGATTCGCCGAAGGGTGGACACCCCCCGGGAGCGCCCACCCGATTGCATCCGGCCGAGACGATTCGGAGAATCGCAAGTCAGAGAACGCCCATGGACATGTCCGACGTCGATCAATACTTCGAGCTGGCGCTCGACCTGCCCGAAGCCGAACGCGAGCGCATGCTGCAAAAGGTCGCGGCGAGCGATCCTGCGACAGCGGCGGAGGTCCGGCGCCTGCTCGCGCACCCCGATGCGCGCCTCGACTTCGTCGCGAGCTCGGTCAAGGACCGCCGCACGAGCACGGTGCATCACGTCGCGGTCCAGGTCGAGGACATCAAGGCGGCGGCGGAGTGGTATGCATCCGTGTTCGGCTGTGAGGTCGAGTATCAGGACGCGACTTGGGCGATGCTGCGGTTCGACAACCTGCGCCTCGCGCTCGTGGTGCCGCAACAGCACCCGCCGCATCTCTGCGTCGTGCGCAAGGATGCCAAGAAGTTCGGCCCGCTGACCGCGCACCGCGACGGCACCCGCTCGGTCTACGTCGTCGATCCGTGGGGCAACTCGGTCGAGGTCATGGACCACGGATCGTTGCCCGAGGATCAGCGGTAAACGGTCTGGAGGAGCACGCCGCTCGGCCGAAGGGGGGATTCGCGGTCCGCCGCCAACTACACTGCGCGGCCATGACGACCCGGCGAACGATGGTCTGTCCGCTCCTCGCCACGGTGTTCTCCGTCGTGGTGTTCCTGGGCCTCGGCGGCTGCGTGAGTTCGGATGTGGACGCCGAGGACACCGGCGCCGTGTTCGCGGCGGCGCGCTTCGACTTCGATCTGTCGGCCCCGATGTCGGGCCCGCGCCCGGAGAACGGGCGCCGCGGCGGATTTCGCCAGTACTTCGAGCTCGACGTCACGGGCGGACTCGGTGACACCGACCTCGGCGGCGGCCTCGGCGACGCCGACTACCGGCTCGCGCACGCCGGCGTGGCCTACAAGCCGGGCTTCCGCGCGCGCCGCGTCGAGGCCTTCGGCCTGTTCGGCTTCGGCGTCGACCGGATCGAGTTCGACGACAACCCGATGTTCGACGTCCGCAAGAACTACTACGGCCCGTTCTTCGGCTTCGAAGCCCGCGTCCGCCTGCGCGAGTGGATCGGCCCCTACATGCGGGCCAAGGCGCACCTGCTCGACGACGGCTACGCCGGCCACTTCGAGGCCGGCCTGAAGTTCACGCCCACCGAGGAGCTCGACCTCTTCGTCGCCTATCACGACTGGGAGGGCGAATACGACGACATCACGGCCACGAACGGCGACGTCGACATCGACATGAGCGGCGTCCTCTTCGGCATGACGGTGCGGCTGTAGGGCGGGTAGGTACGCACCCGATCGACTGATCGGGAATTCTGAAACGGTCGTTCGCTCGCGGGCCAACCCGGGGACCCCCCATTTCCCCTGGTCGCCTCTCGATCGCGATGAAACACCTGCTCTCGGGATCTCTCCCGCTCTCCGTTCTCCTCCTCCTGCCGCTCGATGCCGCTTCGGCGCAAAGTCAGTACGGGTCGTTCTCGGCCGGCTCGTTCGAGGCGCCGCGCTACGTGCCCGGCGCGTTGCCCGGCATCTCGATGACCAGCGGGCAGGATGGCTGGATGCTGTTCGACAGCGTCCAGGGCATCCCCAATCTGGCCGCCGCGCAGATCCAATCGACGGTCGTCCGCAGCGGCGAACAGGCCGTTCGCTGGGACGCGTCGCAGATGGCGCCAGGCGCGACCGGCGAGCTGCGCCGGAACGCGCTCTTCAACCTCTCGACCGGCGTGATCGAGGTCGAGTTCGACTTCTACCTGACGAGCAGCAGCCAGCCCTCGACGGCGTGGGGGTTCTACACCCAGCCGGCGCCGCACCCGTGGTCCTCGCAGCTCCTCTGGGACATCCAGAGCGACGGTGAGGTGCACTTCATGTCGACGAGCAATCGCGTCTGGAGTCCGACCGGCTACTTCGTGACGCGTGACACCTGGCATCACACGCGCACCGTCGTCGACATCATCGGCGACGCGACCGCGCTCTACATCGACGGTCAGCTCGTCGCGACGGGTCAGCCGACCGCGACGCTCACCAACCTGCCGGCGCACGGCTTCACGCAGCTCACGCTCCATGGCGCCGGTGACGACAGCCTCGTCTTCGACAACTTCACGGTCCGCGAACGGACGGCCCCGAACAGCCTCTCCGTCGATCTCGAAGAACTGCGGATCAACCGCCGCGAGACGCTCACGCTGCGGCTCTACGGCGAGGGCGCCGGCGATGCGTACGCGCTGCTCGGGTCGATCTCCGGGACGACGCCCGGCATCCCGCTCGGCGGCGTGACGCTGCCGCTCAACTCCGACTGGTTCCTCGGCGCGCTTGCGGGCGGCCTCGGCACCGCGGCGCTGCCGGGATTCCTCGGCACGTTGTCGGCCGACGGTACGGCGAATGCGTCGTTCGATACCCAGGTCCCGGTGCCGGCGGTCTTGCTCGGACAAACCGTGAACTTCGCGTGGTTCACGTACTATCCGACGGTCGCGGCCTCCGAGCCCGCCGCGGTCCGCATCATCCAGTAGCCGGGTGGCCGTCGACACACACGAGATCCTGTTCCGCCGCTTCCTCGACGACGGCGACGAGAACGCGCTGGCCGCGGTCGTCCGGCGTTGTTCGCCGCGGCTCCGCAGCTTCGCCATGCGGTTCGCCCTCTCCGCGGACCTCGTCGAGGAGCTCGTGCACGAGACGATGGTGACGGCGGTGCAGCGGTCGGCGGCGTACGATGCGTCGCAGCCGCTCTTGCCGTGGCTGCAGGGCATCCTCACGCGCAAGATCGCCAACCACGTTCGCAGCGAGGCCCGGCGGCATCGCCATCAGCAGGCGTGGGCACTCGATCGCTCGGCGTCGACCGACAGCCCGGTCGACGCGGCCGCGGGCAGCGAACTGCACGCCCTGCTCCGGCGTGCGATCGCGAGCGTGCCGGAGCACTATCGGGTCGCGCTCGAGCTCCACGTGCTCGAAGGCCTGACGCCGCGCGAGGTCAGCAGGCGTCTCGGCCGGCTGCAGGCGACGACGCGGGTTCACCTGTTTCGCGGCCTCCGCGAACTGCGGCGGCGGTTGCCGCGAGGATTGACGCCGGCGTTGTTGGCGTTGTTGCTCGCGACCGCCGTTCCTGGGCAACGGACCAGCGCGTGCCCGCGACGTTGGTGGGGGCGGGGGCCGGCTCGGGCGACCTCGTTCGGCGCCGTCGCGGCGCTCGTCGTCGTCGCGCTGGCCGTCGTGCCCTTCTCCGGGGCCTCGGAACCCGCGCCGCGGGGCGCGGCCGTGGCCCAGCGTGACTCCGGGGGTGACCCGGCGGGCGACCCGCGGGGTGACGCGACCCCGCATGCTGCCGATGCCGCGATTGACTCGCGGTTTCCGGTACCGATGCCGGCAGCTTCGAAGACGGCCGGGAACGGCCTCGTCGTGCAGGTTCGCGACCGCGACGGCGAAGCGGTTCCCGGGGTCGGCGTATGGGTCGAGCCGGTCAGCGGTGAAGACCCGCTCGCCGCGCGCCGCCGCGGTGTCACGGCGATCGACGGCAGCGTTCGGTTCGACGGGTTGATCGGGCGACGCGTGCGGCTGCGCAGCGACCGTGGTCAGGAGCGGTCGCTCGACCCCGCGCGCGACGCCGGCGTCGTGCAGCTGGTCGCGAACGGGCCCACCCGGCGCGGCGTCGTGATCGGTCGCGATGGTGAGCCCGCCGCGGGGGCCGCTGTCTGGCTCGCGGCCGTCGACGATGCGTTCGGCGGCGGCGTGGTGACTCGCACGGACGCTGCGGGTCGATTCGCCCTGGGCGCGATGCCGCGGGTCGCGATCGTTGCTGCCATGGCTCCGCACGCCGTGGCGCCGCCGCGGCCGTGCGCGCGCGATGGTGGCGAACTCAGGCTGCGCCTCGCGCCGGCCGGCGCGGTCTCGGGGACGCTGTGCGATCCGGCCGGTCGCCCGTGCGCGGACGTCGCCGTGACCGCTGGTGCGGCGCCGGAGTTCGCGGCCGTGGGATTGCCGGACGGAGTCGAGATGCAGGCGGCGCCGACGGTGACCGTGCGAACGGATGCTCACGGCCGGTTCGGGCCGCTCTGGCTGCCGCCGGGTGAGCACGAGATCTACGCCCGCGTCCGGGGGCGGCAGGCGGTCGCCAGATCGGTCACGATCGCGACCGACGAGACCGTCGAACTGGCCCTCACGATGCGCGAAGCCCGCACGCTGCGGGGCCGGGTAATCGACTCGGCAGGCGCCGCGCTGGCGAGCGCCGAGGTCGTCTATCGCGGGCCGGACCGCGATCAGGTCGTCGGGTTGCAGGTCGCGGCGGACGGCACGTTCCGGTTCGATCTGCCGGCGGGCCACGGAGTCGTGTGCGCGCGCGCGCCGGGCCACGCTGCTCGCCGCGTCGTGCTCGACGGCGGCGTCGGCGCGCAGGATCCGCTCGTGATCGAGTTGCCGATCGAGCCGCGGTTCGTGGCCGAGGTTGCCTTCTCGGATGGCGCGCCGGCCGCGGGGTGGAACGTGCGTTGTCAGACCAGCACGCGTTCGGCGTTGATCCCGAGCGTCGAGGAGGCGGTCACCGACGAGGACGGCCGGTGTGACCTGCGGGAGCGCGAGGGGCCGGTGCGGCTGCGCGTGCGGGCCGCGGGCGATCCGGTGTGGCACGACGTCGAGCCCGGGAGCATCCGCACGACGAGCACGGGTGTCGCCGTGACCGTGCCGGAGCGGTGGCGGCCGACCGCCGGGCTCCGCGGCCGCTGCCTCGGCGTCGGCGATACGCCGATCCCGTTCGGGCGGGTCTACCTGCGCTGTCACACCGACGTGTTCTGGGAGTGCGCGAGCACGGACCGAAGCGGTTACTTCGCCGTTCCGGCGCTCGCGCCGGGCTCCTACTCCGTGTTCGTCGAGAGCACGGACCCGACGCAGCCCGCGGTGCGGAACGACCACGTCGTCCTCGCTGCGGGCGTTCCTGCCGACGTGGTGTTGCGGGCGGGTCCGAGCGGCCTCGTCCGGTATCGACTGCGGCGCAGCGACGGCCGGCCCATCGCGGGCGCCGTGGTCACCGTCGTCAGCGCGCCGGCACCCCGGCGCTACGCACGGGCCGAATCAGCGACCGGTGAGCTGCGGGTGCCCGTCGGTTCGTTCCGGCTCTACGCGATGGGCGAGGACTTCGCATGGGTCAACGGCGTGCCGTTCGAGGTCGAAGAAGGCGAGGCAACCGAGCTCGACCTCGAGGTCGAAGCCGTCACCCGTCGCGCGCTCGCTCTGAAGGCCGACGAGGCGTTCGGCCACGAGGTGCTGCACATCGGCCTGCGCCGGCGCCGCGACGGCCGCGTGTTCGGTGAGTTCACGGTGCTGCGTGACGCGCCACCGAGCGTGATGGCGTTCTTGCCCGTCGGCACGTTCGACCTCGACGTCCAGGCCGAGTCGGGCGCCGGTTGGCGGGGCGAGGTCGTCGTCGGTTCGTTGGCTCGGCGCCACGCCGCCGCGGTGGTCGAACTCCGACGGGTGCGCTGACCGACGGGCCCCGAGGGACCCTCGCGATTGCCAACGAGGGGGTGAGTCGTCACACTGCTCACCCCGATGACCGAGAACGCCGCGACGAACCAGCCCTACCCCGATGTCAGCCCGCAAGCCGACTTTCCGGCGATCGAGGCCCGGATGCTCGCGGCCTGGAAGGACAACGACACGTTCCGGCGCTCGGTCAGCGATCGACCCGCGGGTGACAACGAGTACGTGTTCTACGACGGGCCGCCGTTCGCGAACGGGCTGCCGCACTACGGGCACCTGCTCACCGGGTTCGTCAAGGACGTCGTGCCGCGCTACCAGACGATGCGGGGGCGGCGCGTCGAACGGCGCTTCGGCTGGGACTGCCACGGGCTGCCGGCCGAGATGGAGGCCGAGAAGGAGCTCGGTCTGAGCGGCGCGCAGGCCGTGCACGAGATCGGACTCGAGAAGTACAACGACACGTGCCGCAAGAGCGTGCAGCGCTACACCGGCGAGTGGCGCAACTACGTCACGCGGCAGGCGCGCTGGGTCGACTTCGACAACGACTACAAGACGATGGACCTCTCCTACATGGAGAGCGTCCTCTGGGCGTTCCAGCAGCTGCACGAGAAGGGCCTGGTCTACGAGGGCCAGCGCGTCATGGCGTACTCGTGGGCGCTGCAGACGCCGGTCAGCAACTTCGAGACGCGCATCGACGACAGCACGCGGCCGCGGCAGGACCCGGCCGTCACCGTCGCGTTCAAGCTCGAGCCGCGCGACGGCGATCCGGGCCCGCTGTCGATCCTCGCGTGGACGACGACGCCGTGGACGCTGCCGAGCAACCTCGCGCTCGCAGTCGGGCCGGATCTCGACTACGTGATCGTCAGCAAGGACGACTCGTTCTACGTGCTCGGCAAGGCGACGCTCGGTGCCCTCGAGAAGGAGCTCGACGGCTTCGAGGAGGTGGGGACGCTCAAGGGCTCGGATCTCGTCGAGCGGACCTACGAGCCGCTGTTCCCGTACTTCCAGGGTCACCCCAACAGCTTCCGCGTGCTCGCCGGCGACTTCGTCGACACGGCGGAAGGCACGGGCGTCGTGCACATGGCGCCGGGCTTCGGCGAGGACGACCAGAAGGTCTGCGAGGCCAACGGCATCGAGCTCGTGTGCCCGGTCGACGAACGCGGCCGCTACACCGAGGAGATCAAGGACTGGGTCGGTGAGCTCGTCTTCGACGCCAACAAGCCGATCATCAAGCATCTCAAGGACCGTGGCGTGCTGCTCAAGCACGTCACCTACGAGCACAACTACCCGCACTGCTGGCGCACGCGCGAGCCGCTGATCTACAAGGCGATCCCGGGTGCCTGGTTCGTGAAGGTCACGGAGTTCAAGGATCGGATGCTGGCGCACAACCAGCAGATCCGCTGGATCCCCGGGCACATCAAGGACGGCCAGTTCGGCAAGTGGCTCGAGAACGCGCGCGACTGGTCGATCTCACGCAACCGCTTCTGGGGCGCGCCGATCCCGGTGTGGAAGAGCGACGACCCGAAGTATCCGCGCGTCGACGTCTACGGTTCGGTCGCCGAGCTCGAGCGCGACTTCGGCGCCCCTGTGAAGGACCTGCACCGGCCGTTCGTCGATTCGCTGACGCGGCCCAATCCCGACGATCCGACCGGTAAGTCGACGATGCGGCGCGTGCCCGAGGTGCTCGACTGCTGGTTCGAGTCCGGGTCGATGCCGTTCGCGCAGGTGCACTACCCGTTCGAGAACAAGGAGTGGTTCGAGAGCCACTTCCCGGCCGACTTCATCGTCGAGTACGTCGCGCAGACGCGCGGCTGGTTCTACACGCTCGTCGTGCTCAGCACGGCGCTGTTCGACAAACCGCCGTTCCAGAACTGCATCTGCCACGGCGTCGTGCTCGACGAGAACGGCGCCAAGCTCAGCAAGTCGCTGCGCAACTACCCCGACCCGGAGGAGATGTTCGACAAGGTCGGCTCCGACGCGCTGCGCTGGTTCCTCATGAGCTCGCCGATCCTGCGCGGCGGCGACCTGCAGATCAGCAAGGACGGCAAGCAGATCCACGAGGTGGTGCGCCTCGTGCTCAACCCGATCTGGAACGCCTACTACTTCTTCACGCTCTACGCCAACACGGACGGCGTCACGGCGAGGCGCCGCACGGATCAGACCGCGGTGCTCGATCGCTACGCGCTGAGCAAGACGCGTGCGATGGTGCGCTCCGTGCAGACGTGCATGGACGACTACGATCTCGCCGGCGCATGCCAGGTCGTGAAGGAGTATCTCGACGCGCTCAACAACTGGTACATCCGCCGCAGTCGCCCGCGTTTCTGGGGCGAGACGGGCAGCGACGACCAGCAAGATGCGTTCGACACGCTCTACACGTGTCTCGTCACGCTGTGCGAGGCGGCGGCGCCGCTGCTGCCGCTGCTCACGGAGAAGGTCTGGACGGGGCTGACCGGCGAGGAGTCGGTCCACCTGCAGGACTGGCCCGACGTCGACGCGTGGCCCGAGGATCCGGAGCTCGTGAATCAGATGGACCGCACGCGCGATGCGTGTTCCGTCGGGCTGTCCCTGCGCGAGGCCGCCAAGCTGCGCACCCGACTGCCGCTGCCCAAGGTCACGCTCGCGGGTCAGGACGCGGCCGCGATGGCGCCCTACGTGCACCTCCTCAAGGACGAGATCAACGTCAAGGACGTGGAGTTCGCGGCCGACCTCGAGGCCTACGGCAGCTTCCGTCTCCAGGTCGATGCCAAGACGCTCGGCCCCAAGCTCGGCAAGCAGATGAAGACCGTGCTCGCGGCGACGCGCAGCGGCGACTGGCAGCTCGACGGCGACGCGGCGGTCGCCGGGGGCGTGAAGCTCGCGCCGGGCGAGTTCGTGCTGAACCTGGTGCCCAAGGACGGCATCACGGCAGCGGCGCTGTCGACCAACGACATCGTCATCGCGCTCGACACCAACGTCACGCCCGAGCTCGAACAGGAGGGCGCGGCGCGCGACTTCGTCCGGCTCGTGCAGCAGGCGCGGAAGGACGCTGGGCTCCACGTGAGCGACCGCATCGCGCTGACGTTCACCGGCGACGCCGAGGTCGAGGCCGCGCTCGCGCAGTTCTCGGACTACGTTCGCGAGCAGGTCCTGGCCGCGGAGTTCGGCGCCGGTGGGGCCGGTGACGGGGCGTTCACCGCCGACGGCAAGGTCGGCAGCAGCGGTCTCGCCGTGCAGTTCGCGCTGCAGAAGGCGTAGTCCGAACGGCCGTCGTCACGCGCGCCGAGTTCGTGCGCCACTCCCCGTGCGCCACTCCCCGTGCGCCGCTCTCCCGGTGCGGTGCGGCAGAGGTAACCCGTCGCGGGTGAAGAACGCGGCGTGGGAGTGGGAACGGGTCGGGCGGACGACGAGGCCCAGGCGCTGCTCGACGGCATGATGGCAGACCCGGGCGCTCGGACCGGGTGTGAGTGGGGCTGCCGCAATCTGCCCGAACATGAACGCGATTGACCGCGGTATGTTCCGCCGTCATGCGTGCTCTCGCGGTGTGGCTCCTCATGGTCCCGACCGGATCCGTCCTCGCGCAGGATGCGGCACCCCGGGTCCAGCCGCCGGTGCTCGAGCTCGGCACGCTGTGCGTCGGTTCGGTCTGCGAAGCGTCGACCGGGATCTGGTGGACGGACATGGAGCGTCAGCCGGATCCGAAGACCGAACTGCCGTCGGGGTTTCGGCCGCTGCTCGAACGAACCTATCGACGTGGCAAGGATGAGATCGTCACCGAGCTGGGTTTCGCTGTTCCGACGAGTGTCGAAGGTGAGTTCACACGCGAGATCCCCGTGGTCCGCGGGAGGGAACGCGCCATCATCAAGGTCCGGTGGACCGTTCGTGAGAGCCCGCCGCGCGGCAGCCGCATCCTCGTCGCGGAATCACCGTTCGAGACCTACGCGTCGAACGAGGTGGCCGCGTTCGACGCCTGGCGTGACTTCGTCGCGCGTGGCCGCTTCGACGTCGACTATCGCCTTCGCCGTCCGAGCGAGAGCCCGTTTGCGCCGGAGCACCTGGCACGCGTCGACATCGTTCTGGTCGGTGAGTCGTCACTCACGCGATTGACGGACGGCGACGCGGCTCGGCTGCAGGGCTTCGTTTGCGGTGGCGGGCGCGTCGTCCTATGCGCCAACTCGTTCTACGAGAACACGGTCAGGGGGGCGAACCGGGTTTGTGAGCCGTTCGGGTTGACCATGATCGATCGCGCGCCACTCGGAATCGGTCCGATCACTTTCGATGCGGTGACCGAACATCCACTGACCGTCGGCGTCGAGTCCGTTGTCGTGCGGCGGCCGGCCACGATTCGGATCGAAGAGGAACGGGGGGTACCACTGGTCGACAGCATCGCGGGACCGTTCGCCGCTTACACCCGCACCCGCAGCGGCGGCGAGGTCGTCACGCTCGGCGTGTCGTTGTGGTGGAACTGGCTGAGAGAACACCCGGGCAACGCCCGCCTGCTGCGCAACCTGCTCGTGCGGCCGCCGCGCATGCGGTGAGCGCGCTCGAAGGGGAGCCGGTCAGAAGGTCGACGGCGCCGGCCAGAATCAGCTAGCGCATCGGGATACCGATACGATGTCACGATGCTGCGCACCGCCGCCCTCGGGCTCGTTCTGCTTGCCGCCGCCGTGCCGAGCCAGACGTTCGTCGTCGACGCGGCCGGCGGCCCTGGCACGCACTTCACGACGCTCACCGCGGCCGTGGCCGCGGTTCCGTCGGGAGCCACTCTCGTCGTGCGCGCTGGCAGCTACGCCGGCTTCTCGGTCGCCGGCAAGGGGTTCGCGATTCGCGGCGAGCCTGGGGTGACGATCGACGGCCAGATCGCGATCACCGCGACGCAGATCGGCCAGCCGGTCGAGCTGCGCGGGCTGACCTTGGCCAGTCCGCTCTACGTCAATCAGACCGTGCTCTCCCAGCTCGTGCTGACCGACTGCGCGGACCTCGTGCTGCTCGCCGATCTCGAGTTCCTGGCGCAAGGCTGTCTGGGGCCGCAGTGCGCGTTCCAGAGCTCGCTGCGTGCCAGCAGCTGTGACCAGTTGATGATTCGAGACTGCTCGGTCGAAGGTCACGTCGAGCTCGTGGTCTGCGCCGCGACGATCGACGGCTGTGCGCTGCGAGGCCGCGGGATCTCGTTCCACTCGTCGAGCTCGACCCCCGGAGTCACGATCCTCGGCGGCACGATCGTGCTCGCCGACAACATGATCTCGGGTGGTCTTGGCTCGTTCAGCAATGGCGTCCTCGTCGGTGGCTCGCCGGGTGTCGACGTCGTGGGCTCGACCTCGAACGTCCGGATCCTGCGTGGCGCGGTATACAGTCCTCTCATCGGGCCGCCGGTGGCCATAGCGGTCCATTCGCTGAGTGCGTTCCGGCTCGACCCGGCGGTGCACGTCATCGGCAATGCTCCGGCACCCCTTGCCCGCAGCTTGCCGGCTCTCGTGGCGACCGACGCGCCACCCGGTGGCAGCTTCACCGCCGCGGCCCGGACTGCCGCCGGCGACCCATTGATCGTGGTGCTCGGTTTCCGCGGTCCACCGCTCGCGATCGCGGGCGTCGTCGACGAACTGTGGCTCGACCCGACCGTCTTCGCGTTCGTTGCGTTCGGTGTGCCACCGGCCGGTCAGCCGCTGACGGCCTCGGTGGCGGTGCCCAACAACCCGGCGTTCGTCGGCACGCAGTTCGCCTGGCAGGCCGTGGGCCACGACGCGAACGCGAACACGCTGCAGGCCAGCAACCCGGGCATCAGCACCGTGCTGTGAGCCGCGCGGTCTCACCGGTCGCGATTGCCACGTGAGTGCCGCCGGGTCGTATGCTCGACTCGCGCCATGCCCTCCACGATGTCGACCGCTTTCCCCGCCTCGCTGTGTGCGCTGCTCGCGCTGGCGACTTCGTCGGTCCGTGGTCAGGAATGGCGAGTGGTCGGCGATCCGTTCGTTGCGGCCACGGTCGCGGTGTTCGACGAGGTCCGCGGCCGGCTCGTGGGCGTCGGCGCCGCGGCTGAGACGCGGGAGTGGGACGGCAGCCGCTGGTTGCATCGCCCGGTCGGCCTGCTGCCGCAGCGACCCAAGGCCATGGCGTACGACAGCACGCGCGGCGTGGTGGTCGCGCTCGTCGACCGTTGGACCAACCTGTTCATGACCGAGGTCTACGAGTTCGACGGCAACCGCTGGCAGCAGCGCGTGACCGCGACGGGGCCGCAGGTGTTTCTTCACGGCCAGGCGGTGTTCGACAGCGCGCGTGATCGCACGGTGTTCGTCTGCGGGGGATCGACCACGCCAGCCGTGCAGACCTGGGAGTGGGATGGCGCGACCTGGACGCTGCGCAACGTCGTGGGGCCGTCGCGGCGCATCGCCGCGGCGATGGCGTTCGATCGTGCGCGTGGTCGGACGGTGCTGTTCGGCGGTACGGATCCGATGTTCATCCTGAACCCGCCGCTCGGCGACACGTGGGAGTGGGACGGCGTCACCTGGACGCAGCGCACACCGCCGGTCGCGCCGAGCGCGCGCAGCGGCGCGAACATGACGTTCGACACCGCTCGCGGAGTGAGTGTCCTCTACGGCGGCGGTGCGACCCCGGATACGTGGGAGTACGACGGCAACACCTGGACCCCGTGGCCGCAGGCCGGGCCGCACGGTCGCGGCCGCGTCGTCTACGACAGCCATCGCGACCGGACGGTGTTGATCGGCGGCGGCGTCACGTCGAACTCTCAGGACCTTTGGGAGTGGGACGGCGTGGCGTGGAACCAGCGATTCGCGACGATGCTGCCCATCGAGAATTTCACGCCGGGTACGGCCTACTCGATCGCGCGCGACCGACTCGTGCTGTTCGGCGACCTGGTCGCGGGCGCGAACGCGGCGCGGACATGGGAGTGGGACGGCGCGAGCTGGTTGCTGCGCGCGCCGCCGACATCACCGCCGCGGCGCTCGCAGCACGGCATGTGGAGCGACGGCAACGACGTCTTCCTGTTCGGCGGGCGGGTGAGCTCGACCCAGTTCCTCGATGACACGTGGCGCTTCGATGGCATTACCTGGAGCCCGGTCGCTTCCGCGCAGCGACCGCCGGGCCGCGAGTATCCCGCCGTGGCGTTCGACCCGACGACTGGCGGCGCGCTGTTGTTCGGCGGTGGCACGGGACCGGGCACGGCGCTAGGCGACACGTGGCGGCTGACCGCTGCGGGCTGGAATCAGGTCGCGACGCCGGTAGCGCCGACCGCGCGCAGCGGCGCCGCGATGGTCGGGGACCTCGCGCGTGGCAACGTGCTCCTGTGGGGCGGGAGCGACACGGTCGTGGGCGCACGCGCCGATACCTGGTCGTGGAACGGCACGAGCTGGCAGCAGCTCACGCCCGCCAACGCCCCGGCACCCGACGCGTTCGTCAGCATGGCGTTCGAACCTGTCACGGGCCTCGTCGTGTTGTCGGCGGAACCGGCCGTCATCGGCGCCAAACTCGACACCTGGATCTGGGACGGCGTCGATTGGAGGCAGCTCGTGATCCCGGCCGTGGCGCTGCCGCTGTGGCCGTCCGTGAGCGCGGCGCCGGGACGCGTGCGGCTGTTCGACGGCGAGAGTCTGTACGAGCTCGCCCTGCAGTCGCCGCGCGCGGATTCCTATGGCACGGGTTGCCCGGCGACGCTGCAACTGCGCGCCGACGACTGGCCGCGGCCGGCCACTGACTTGACGCTGTCGAGCAGCGGTCACTTGGCGGCAGCGCCGGCGCTGCTCGGCGTTGGGCTCCAGCAGGCCGCGACGCCGGTCGCCGGCTGCACGCTGCTCGTGCAGCCGCGGGTGTCGCTCTTCACGACGACCGACGGCTTCGGCAACGGCCGCTGGCCACTGCCCATCCCGGCGGCCTCTACGCTCGTCGGGCTACGGGTGTTCGCCCAGGCGTTCGGTCTGCGGTCGGGCGGACTCGAGGCGACGCAGGGGATCGAGCTGACCGTTGGCCAGTGATTTGGGGCCAGTGATTCGGGGCCAGTGATTCGGGGCCAGTGATGGGGAGCAGGGCCCCGGGCTATGCCCCGCGCGGGTGCCGCACCCGCAGGTACAGGTTCTCGACCTTGGTTCGCGCCCAGCCGACCGTTCGCAGGAACTTCAGTGACGAGTTGATGGTCGGGTTGTTGTGGAAGCAGTTGATGTCGACCGCGCGCGCCATCTCGGCCCAGCCGATCTCCTCGACCAGGTACTCGAGCATCATCTTCAGGGTGATGCCGTGCAGCGGGTTGTTGGGCTGGTGGTCCATGCAGTGAGCAGCGTGCGGGCGCGCCGATACGTCCGGGGCAGGGCGCGCCCGCAGGTCTCGGCGGATCAGTTGCCGACCGTGATCGACACCGCGTTGCTGATCGACACGAAGCAGCTGCCGGAGACGAGCTCCGCGTACTGCGCCGCGAACGTCACGCCGCAGACGAACTGGGCGTTCGGCGTTTCGAAGTTCACGCCGGCACCACCCGCGGCGCTCGTCGCGACGAACAGGTTCGACGGGTTGACGATGTGCACCGTGCCAGTCGTGCAGGTCGGCACGAACGAGCTGAGCGGCGTCGGTGCGGAGCCGAGGCCGAGGACGAAGAAGCCGAAGCTGCTCGGAACCGCGCCCGCAACCGACCAGTCGAGGTCGCAACCGAGGCGCGCCGTCGACTGCGAGCTCAGCGTCGGGCCGGTGCCGCCGCCGAGGTTGGTGACCGCGGCCGTCGCGGAGTTCGTGCAGATGCCACAGCCGATGACGTTCATCGCGACGATCGCGTAGCCGGCGTTGGTGTTCGACCGGTTCTGGAACGCGATGCTCGTGAGCGTGCGGCCAGCCTCGGTGAAGAGGTTGATCGTGCCTTCGGTCAGCGACAGATTCGCGCCGGGCAGGCCGCTGTCGAAGTTGGCCGTGCCGGGCAGGGTGCCGCCGAACCAGTCGCCGCCCGTGACCGAGGCGATCACCGGGGGGCCGGCCTGGAAGCCGAACTCGACGTCGAACGAGCCGCCGCCGTTGCTGATCTGGAACAGCACGGTGGCGCGCGAGCTGCCGTCGAGCAGGATCGGCGACGACAGCTGGGTGACCTGCGGGCCGGTCTGGTCGGCGCTCGGGAGCCACGCGGGGATGACGCCGATGTCGTCGTTGTCGGGGATGAGGTCGAACGGCTGGCCGTTGTTGTTCACGGTGTCGCGGTTGCCGAGGTGGACGATGTCGAGCGTGCCAGCGGTGTCGATGACCGAGTAGGGCGCGAGGATCGGGTCCGTCGGCACGCCGGCCGTGAAGTCGAGGCCGCGATCGGAGATCGAGCGGTAGCCGTTCAGGTCATCGGGGAGGCCTGGTTCACCCGCGTGCACGATGCCGTTGAAGTTGTAGTTCAGCGGGATCCGGATCACGCCGGACGGCACGGGCGGGTACTCGAAGTTGCACGCGACGATCGCGTAGCCCGCGTTGCCGTTGCTCGCGTTCTCGAACGTGATCGCCGTGACGTTGTCGCCGGCGAACGCGGACAGATCGATGCGCCCCTCGGTCAGCGACAGGTTGTTGTCGGGGAAACCCTCGTCGACCGAGCCCGTGCCGGGCAGGGTGCCGCCGAACCAGTCGCCGGCCGACAGCGTCGCGGTGAAGTCAGGGCTGTTCTGGAACGTGAACCTCACGTCGAACGAACCGCCGCCGTTGCTGACCTGGTAGAGGAATGCGGCGCTCGTCGTCGACGTGACGGGCATCGGCATCGCAAGCACCGAGGTCTGCGGGCCGGTCTGGTCCGGGTTGGCCAGCCAGTTCGGCTGGATGCCGAGGTTGTTGGCGTTGGGCGTGGGGTCGAAGGGCTTGCTGCTGTTGTCCACCGTGTTGCGGTTGCCGAGATGCACGATGTCGAGCGTGGTCGGGGTCGTCACGAGCTGATAGCTCGAGAGCAGCGGGTCGGACGGCACGCCGAGCGTGAAGTCGAGCGCGCGATCGGAGATCGACCGGAAGCCGTTCGGCGCGTCGGGGAACCCGGCTTCACCGGTATGGACGATGCCGTTGAAGTTGTAGTTCAGCGGCACGGGGATCGCCTGGGCGGCGAGCGGCGCGGAGAGGGCAACAGTGAGAACGAAGAAGCGGACGGTCATGCGAGTACCTCGAGCAGTCGTGGGGTGTAGGTGGGTCGGTGCGGTGTATAGGTCAGGGCGTCATCGTGAGCGGGACCGCGTTGCTGGCGAACAGCGCCAGCATGCTCGGGTCGCTCACGAGGTAGGCGTGGTGGAACGTCAGCCCGAGCAGGCTGAGCGGCAGCGGCGGCACGGCGATCGCGGCCTGCGCGCGGCCGGCGCCGTCGAGTTGCCCGACCGTGCCCTGCAGGATCGCCGGGTTGAACACCGTTGACGTGAGCTGATACCAAGGGTCGTTCACGCTGTTGAGCGGCAGCGTGACGTTGCCGAACTGCGTGCCGGGGGTCGTGCCCGTCATCGAGCCGAGCAGCCGGTAGAGCTGCCCGGCGTTGCTCGCACCCGCGTCGAGGTCGAACATGACCGTGCCGCCGGCGCTCAGCGAGATCGTGTCGACACTCGCGAACAGCGGATCGCACTCGTCGGGCACGCCGTTGCCGTCGAAGTCGTGGGACGTGCCCGAGCTGAGGTCACACACGTCGAGCACGCCGTTGCCGTTGCAGTCGGCCGCGCCGTTCGCCAGCTCGCACGCGTCGGGCAGGCCGTTGTCGTCGCAGTCGAGCGGGTCGCCGTAGCTCACGCGCAGGATGCGCGCGCCGGTCGCGGTCGGCCCCGACGTCATCTCGTCGCGGTAGAACTCGCTGAAGTAGAGCCCGTCGGGGCCGGCCGCGAGCGCGACCGCGGTCGCGAAGCCGTCGCCGGTGTACTCGACGAACGGGATCGGTCCGCTCGTGACGTTGCCGCTGGCGTCGAACGTGAACGACGTGATCCGCTTGCCGATCGACTGTTCGCCCTGCGCGTAGGTCGCGCCGGACTCGGTGACGAACGCGCGGTCGTGCAGCTCGGCCGGGAAGCCGCTGCCACCGAATGTCTGCGGCTGCACGAACGCGATGCTGACGGGCCCGGATGACGGGTCCCACGCGTGCAGCGCGAAGTTGAACATGCTCGAGTTCGAGTTGTTCCAGCCGAAGTTGCGGCCCGGCACGA
Organism: Planctomycetota bacterium; assembly: GCA_965228735.1. GTDB lineage: Bacteria > Planctomycetota > UBA1135 > UBA1135 > UBA2386 > JAGQRA01. The sequence continues at coordinate 3,436,688 of OZ245838.1, read as the reverse complement.
GCTGCGACAGGCGGTCGACGTTGGGGCCGTTCTCGACGCAGTAGCGCACGCCGTCCGCGGCGCGCCACGCGCCGCCGAACGGGTTGCGCACCCCGTAGCAGTAGACGTAGTCGCGCGAGTTGATCGTGCCGCCGTTGTAGAACGGGTTGCTCGTGACCGGCGTGCCGTCGAGGTTGAGCCGCAGGATCTTGCCGCGGTAGGAGCCGAGGTTCTGCGCCGTTTGGTAGGCGAAGCCGTCACCCATGTGGCAGTAGAGCTCGCCGTTCACGATCTCGAGGCACGAGACCTGATGCGACTGGCCCTGCGGTTCCCCGAGCATGTCGAGGATCACCTGCCGCGACGACGACGTGAGGCCGCCGTTCTGGCTCGTGAGCCGCGTGATGCGCGGGTTGTTCTGCCCGCCGGTGCGCCACAGATGGGAGACGAAGACGTCGCCCGTGACGGGGTCGACCGCGATCCCCGCGAGGCCCTGTTCGCCGCTGCCCGGGAACGCGCCCGATGGCGTGTAGTTGAGCAGGTTGGACGCGTAGGTCGCGACCGTGCCGTCGTTGGTCACGACCTTGATCGTGCCGTAGAGCTCGGTGACGTAGAACTTGGGATCGAGCGGTTGCGTGCCTGCGCCCGGCACGAACGCGATGTTCACCGGCATGCGCAGGCCCGACGCGACGACGTCGAGCGCGAACCCGGCCTGCAGCGGCTCCCACGGTACGGGCACCGGGCGCGCGAGATTGTTGAACGTCGGCACGAACGGTGAGCCGGCCGCATCGTACGTGCCGCCGTGGTCGCTGACCCAGAACTCGGCGCGCGAGAACGGCGCCAGGTCGACCGCCGGCAGGTGGATGACGAAGCCCTCGCAGCTGTGCTCGAAGGCGCGCAGATCGCTGGCGGGAAGCTGTAGGTTGCCGCCGGGGTTGCCCGCCTCGATGACGACGCGGATCGCGCGATGCACGGGCAGGCCCGGCGGGTTGAAGACCCGGTTGATGGTGTTCGCCGTGCCGTCGATGCGGAGCAGCTGCCAGCGGGTGTCGGTCTCGATCCGCAACATCGGGCTCGGCAGGCCGGCGGGCAGGTCGATCGCAACCGTGGGGTTGTTCGCCTCCGTCCACGTCGGCGCGGGAGTGCTGTCGACGTCCTCGAGCAGCATCGGGAGCTTGATTCCGGCGTCGCCGGTCGCGAACGGGACCGACGCCCAGCCGCTCCACTCGGTGGCCGGATCGCCGCTGTCGTCCTTGTGCCGCACGCGCAGCAGGAACTGCGTGTTGGCGAACAGTCGGTGCCAGCCGCTGTGCGAGTTCTCGAACACGCCGTCGCCGAGATGGGCGTGCACCTTCTCGAAACCCGTGAGTCCGAGCCCCGCCCAGACGCGCTGCGACGGCGACACCGTCCAGATCTCGAAGTCCGACGCCGCGTGCTGATCGCCCGGGTCCGGATCGGAGAACGGCGTCGTCTCCATGTGGACGTCGCTCGGGTTGAGCGTGAGGTTGCTCGTCGGCGGCTCCGTGAAGCCGGGCGTCAGCGGCGGCTGGTTCTGCGCCGTGACGCGCGCCGCGAGCGTGATCGCGAGCGCCGCGGTGGCGAACGCGAGATCAGTTACCGATCGTGATCGAGAGTGCATCGCTGAGCAGGATGGGGCAGGAGGTCGGGACGAGCTCGGCGTACTGCGCGATGATGCGCAGGCCGCAGAACGCGGGATCGGTCTGGATCGGCAACGCGAACGTCGCGTTGCCGGCCGGATTGACGACGGCGACGGCCGTCACCGGGTTGTCGACGAAGATCGTGCCGGTGCAGCCCGGGACGAAGCCCGCGAGCGGCAGGCCCGTCGTGGCGAACGACAGCGCGAAGCGGCCGAACGTGGTGCCGGGCGTTGCGCCCTGCACCGTCCAGTCGAGCGGGCAGCCGAGCGCGCCCGTCGACGACGTCGTCATCGTCGGGCCGTTGCCGCCGCCGAACGCGGTCGGGCCGCCGACGTTGCTGCACGCGAGGCAACCGGTCACGGTCGCCGCGAGGATGGCGCAGCTGCCGTTGCTGTTGGACGAGTTCTCGAACGTGATCGCGGTCAGCACGAGGCCGGCGAGCGGCCCGAGGTCGATCGTCGCGTCCTCGATCCGCAGCGTCGTCGCCGTCTGGCCGCGGTCCACGTTCCCGGCCGCGAGATAGCTACCAGCGGCCCAGTCGCTCGCGGTCAGGGTCGACGTCACCGACGCCGTCGTGAAGGTGAACCGCACGTCGAACGCGCCGCCCCCGTGTGACATCTGATAGAGGAAACTCGCCGTCGAACTGCTGTCGAGCAGGACCGGCGTCGGCAGCGTCGTCGTCTGCGGCCCCGTGAGATCGGGATTGCTCAGCCACGCGGGTTGCGTGCCGAGGTCGTCGCCGTCGGGCAGCGGATCGAACGGATACTGGGCGTTCCCCACCGTGTTGCGGTTGCCCAGCAGCACGAGATCGAGCACACCCGGCGACTCGACGAGGTCGAAGCCGGCGAGCTGCGCGTTGTTCGGCACGCCGCCCGAGAAGTCGAGGCCCTTGTCCGCGATCGACCGGTAGCCGTTCGGGGCATCGGGCTGGCCCGACTCGCCGGCGTGCACGATGCCGTTCCAGTTGCAGTTCAGCGGGATCTCGTTGACCGTCGCCGGCTCGGGCGCGGGCACGACGTTGACGCCGTAGATGCCGTAGCCGGCGTTGGTGTTGGAGCGGTTGAAGAACGCGATGCGGATCAGCGTCTCGCCCGCGTGCGCGCTGAGATCGACCGTCGCCTCGACGAGGTTGAGGTTGCCGCCGGGGTTGGCGCGATCGACGCTGTCGCGGCCGGCGTAGCCGCCGTTGAACCAGTCCGGTGCCGTGATCGTCCGCGTCACCGTCAGGGCGCTCTGGAACGTGAACAAGACATCGCACGAGCCGCCGCCGTTGCTCACGTGGAACAGCACCGTCGCCTGCGACTGCAGTCCGAGCGGGATCGGCGTCGACAGCACCGTCGCCTGCGGCCCGCTCTGATTGACGCTCGGCAGCCAGCTCGGCCGCGTGCCGATGCTGTTGCTGTTGGGCGAAGAATCGAACGCCCAGTTGCCGTTGTCGACCGTGTTGCGGTTACCGAGGTGCACCATGTCGAGGGTCCCCGGCATCGTGACGAGCGCGTAGCGCGCAAGCACGGGGTCGTTCGGGATGCCGCCCGTGAAGTCGAGCGCGCGATCCGAGATCGACCGGAAGCCGTTCGGATTGTCGGGTTGGCCGGTTTCGCCGGCGTGCGCGATGCCGTTGAAGTTGTAGTTCAGCGGCACCTGGATCGGGTTCTGGCCCGGCAGCGCGAGCGCAGCGAACAGCGCTGCCAGCAGCGCGGCGAGAGGGACGAGGGCGGATTGGATCACGGCGAGCGTAGGGCGAGAAGCGCGTCCATCGTAGCGCGCCGCGATCGCCACAGGGGTTGTGGTTCGTGCCAGGGGGTTGTGGTGCGTGCCTGGCACCGTACACAACCCCGCTACGGGGATTCCGCGAGGTCCGCTTACGCGGGGAAGACTTCGGCGATCGTGCCCGTGCTGTCGGCGAAGCTCTCGGTCTTCACGCCGACCGCGTTGAGCATGCCGACGAACACGTTGCTGAACGGCGTCGACTCGTCGTACTTGTGGTAGCCGCCGTGTCGCAGCCCGAGCTTGCCGCCGCCGGCGAGCGCGAGCGGGTAGTTGCGCGCGTTGTGCGTCGTGCTGCAGCAGCTGCCGTAGAGCACCATCGTGGTGTCGAGCAGCTTGCCGTGCTCGTCCTCGACCTCGTCGAGGCGATCGAGGAAGTAGCCGAACTGCTGCGCGTGCCACTGATCGTACCGGCCCCACTGATCCCAGTGACCCTCGTGCTGGTCGTGGCTGATCGTGTGGTGCCCGCGCTTGATGCCGAGCGCGCGCTCCGGGAACTTGTCGGCGAAGCCCATGCCGTCCTCGCGCCCGGTCATGAACGTCATGACGCGCGTGAGGTCGGTCTGGAAGCCCAGGACCATGAGGTCGAACATCGATCGCAGGTAACCCTGCGGGTCGACGCCCGCACCCACGTCGAGATCGATCTTGCTCGCGTCGAACGGCTTGATCGGCCGGTCGAGCCACTCCTCGTTGCGGCGGATCTGGGCCTCGACCGAGTCGAGCGACGCCAGGTAGGCATCGAGCTTCTGCTGATCGCGCGCCGAGAGCTTGCCCTGCAGGCGTTTGCTGTCCTCGAGAACGAGGTCGACGATCTTCTTGCCGCGCTGCAGCTGGTGGCGCCGTTCGTCGGTCGTCGCACCGCCGCCCGGCGCGAAGTAGCGCTCGAAGATGAGCCGCTGGCGGCACTCGGACGGGATCGGGCGCGCGCTGTGGTCGAACGACAGCGTCGAGACGCGCGACTTGTAGCCGACGCCACCGTCCGTGCTGAGCACGAGCGACGGGTAGCGCGTGTGCTTCTGCAGCTGCCGCGCCGCGACCTGGTCGACGGACACCCGATTCTTGTAGACGTCACCGCGCATGTCACCGGCGGTCAGCCAGGTGTCGCCCGCGAGGTGTCCGAGCAGCTCCCGACTCAGCGGGTGACTCAGGCCGCCGAGCAGCGAGAGCTTCTCGCGGAACGGCGCGAGGCACTTCAGCACCTCGGTGAACTCGTAGTCCCGCCCCGGATCGTGCGGGAACCAGCGCCACTTGCCCCACTTCTCGTCGTGCTCCTTCGGCATCGCCGCGCCGTTGGGGAAGTAGACGAAGCACATCCGGCGGACGGGCTCGCGCTTCGGGGCGCCAGGAACCAACGGGCGCGTGAGCGACTCGAGCCACGGCAGCGTGACGGTCACACCGGCACCGCGCAGGAAGTTGCGGCGGTCGAAGAGGCTACTGAGCTTGGTCATGAGGGATGACTTCGGCTTACGGGGCGTGTCGGACAGGCAACCTGGAGGGATCGGCCGACGTCACCGGTGGGTGAACGACGGACTCGTGACGATGCTGCGGATCACCGCCCGCATCCGATACCCGGACAGTTTTACCTGCCACAGCAGCGCGTCGATCTCACTTTCGTCCGCGAAGTGCACATTGCGGCCGAGCGCGTAGGCGAACAGGTGCTCGATCAGCGCCCGCGCGAAGTCGTCGCGGCGTTCGCCGAGCAGGTAGTCCTGCAGCTGCCGCACCCCGTCGATCGCGGTGCCGTCCGGCAGCACCGTTGTCGCGTCCACGGTCAGACCCTTGCGCTTCGGTTCGTAGCGGCCGACCGCCGAGAGCTTCTCGAACGCGATGCCGAACGGGTCGATGCCCGCATGGCAGTCGCGGCACGATGCGCTGTCGCGGTGCACCTCGAGCTGCTGTTTGAGCGTGAGCTTCTCGAAGCCCGGCGTGTCCGGGTCGAGGTCGGGCACGTTCGGCGGCGGCGGCGGCGGCGGGTCGCCGAGGATCTTCTCCTTCACCCACACCGCGCGCTTGATCGGGTGCGGCTCCATGCCGTCGCTGTGACCGACGAGGAACGCGCCCTGCGAGAGCAGACCGCCGCGGCGCTGGTCCGGGGTCACGGGCACGGGGCGGAAGTGCGGCCCCATGACGCCGTCGATGCCATAGAACTCGGCGAGGTTCTGATTGAGCATCGCGAAGTCCGAGTCGATCAGCGCGGTGATCGGCAGGTCGTCGTGCAGCACGCGGTGCACGAAGTGGTAGGTCTCCTCCGCCATGTCGCGCTTCACGAAGCGCGTGTAGTCGCCGTGCTGGTCGACGTTGATCGTCATCTCCGCGTGGCGATCGAGCCGCAGCCACTCGTAGGCGAACGCGCGGACGAAGCGCCACGCCTTGTCGTCATCGAGTATGCGGTCCGTCTGGGCGAGCAGTTCGGACCGGAGTTCACCGCGTTCGGCGACGGCGCGGAGCTCGGCATCGGGCGGCGAGTTCCACAGGAAGAACGCGAGCCGGTTAGCGAGCGCCATCTCGGACAGCTCCTCCTGGTGCTCCTCGAACTCGACCAGATACAAGAACTGCGGCGAGCACAGGATCGCGATCAGCACCTCGCCGACGCCTTCCTCGTAGGAGCCGTAATCGCCGCGGATCGCCTGCCAGAACCCGAGGTAGCGTTCGACCTCGGCGGCCTCGACGTCGCGCCGGAACGCGCGCTCGAGGAACGTCCGCAGCACCGTGCGCGTGTAGGCCACGAGGTCGCTGCGGTCGCCATCGACGAAGATCTGCTGCCGCGACCGCGGCGGCCACGTCGGATGGTAGGGGGCCTCGAACTCGATCGCCTTCACGAGCAGCGGCGGCCCGGTCTCGTTCTTGCTCTTGACGAGGTGGTCGTTCCAGATGCCGAGGAGCAGGAAGCCCGACAGGACCTCCAGGTCCCCCGACTCGGGGGCCGGGATCGGCAGGTTCTCGAGGCGGCCGAAGAACTCGTACGTCGCGGGCTGGCCTTCTTTCGCGTGCACCTCCTGCGCGTCGCCGAACGTGAGGTAGTCCATGCCGTCGTCGGTGCGGGTGCCGACCAGCGCCCGGATCGACGGCACGAGATCCTTGACGGCGTCGTTCTGCTCGTCGACGCGCGCGGTGAGCCGGACGACCTGCGGGTGGTCCGCCGGCAGCGGCGTGATCACCACGTGGCTGCAGCCGACGAAGAACGGGCCGCCGACGACGAGGTGGTGGCGACCGGCGCGCAGGCCGAGCACGCCGAGCGGCGTCACGCGCAGCTCGGAGCCGGCTTCCTCGAGCGTCAGCCGCTGGTCGATGTGGTGCCCCGCCGCCGAGAGCCGCACGGACGGCATCGCGTCGGGCGCGACGTAGGGGTGCACGAGGTCGACCTGCCAGAAGCCGTCGCGCGGCAGGTCGGCGCGCACGCGCACGCGGCTCGGCTCGGGCACGTCGACGGCGACGAGCGTGTCGCCCTCGAGGCGCACGTTCTTCTTCTGGTCGACGCGCTTCGACTTCGCCGCGATCACGATCGCACCCTCGGGGCCGCGCGGCGCGCCGTCCTCGCCGATCGCCGCGAGCGCGATCGGTTCGTCGAGCCCGACGAGGATCTGGCGGCGCAGCGGCGGGACCGTGCCGCGCGACGCCGTGACGCGCATCACGAAGTCGCCGGTGCGCGGCCAGCAGCGCTGCATCTCGAGTTTGAGGTTGGGTGACGGGCCCTGCCACGATTTCGGCACCTTCTCGCGGTGCGGCAGCGCGGACAGCAGCACCATGCCGTCGTCGGTGACGCGGAACCGGTCCTGGCCCGAGCCGCGCAGGCCGACGCTGATCTTCTTCTGCAGGCGATGGCGTTCGTCCTCGTCAGCGGGGCCGTCGCCGAGGATCTCGACGGTGAAGTCGTCGGGGTTGAGCGGCACGGACTGGTAGCCGCCGGTGCGACCGGCCACGAGGCCCTTGCCGATGCCCTTGCCGAACTCGACGCGGTAGTGCGTGACGGGCGGGCGGCCGCCGATCGGGATCGCCTGCTCGATGCCGCGGCGCGCGATGTCACGGTAGTAGTCCAGGTGCAGCGAGCTCGCCTGCAGGACCTCGCCGTTGTTGGAGAAGCCCATCTCGGACTTGCCGTCGGCCGGCAGGTCGCGGCCGAAGTCGATCGTGACTCCGAGCAGGTCCTGCAGCGCGTTGGTGTACTGCGCCCGGGTCAGGCGCCGCAGCACGACGTGGCGTTGGCCCTTCTGCTCCTCGGCGGCCCGGTCGAGCGAGCTCGTCATCCAGTCGACGACCTCGCGCCGCTGGTCGTCGGTGAACTGCGGCTCGTCCTCCGGCGGCATCTCGCCGGAGTTGATCATGTCGAGCGCCGACCGCCAGCCCTCGGCCGCCGCGGCCGTGCCCATCGTCGCGTCGAGATTGTCGAGCCGGACGTCGGCCTTCTGCTTCTTCTCACCGTGGCAGCGGAAGCAGTGCTTGCTCAGCAGCGGCTGGATCCGGTCGCGGTAGACGGAGTCGGTCGGGGCGTTCGCGGCGGCTGGCTGCTGCGCGAGAACGGCCGTGCCGAGCAGTCCCGGCAGGATGATCGCGAGTCGATGCAGGGTGCGGTGCATGGCGGCGCACCATGAAACGGGATACGGCCGCGGCTCGCCAGGGGTTGCGCGGATCCACCGCCCGGGGGCTCCGGCTCGCCGCGATCGCGGCCGCGGCCGCAGCGCATGGCCATGGCCGGTAGCGACCGCGTCACGGTCGCTACCGGCCAGTGCCTCACTCGTCGCCGTCCTTCTGGCTGGCAACGAGCGTCTTCATCTGCGCCGTCAGGTCGCCGGTCCCGAAGACGAACGTGCTGCGGGTGCCCCGCAGGATCGCCTCCAGGCTCTCGAGCTCCTTCATGCGCATGAGCACCGGGTGCTCCGCCAGGAGGCGCGCGGTGTTGGCCTGGCTCCGGGCCGCCGCGGTTTCCTCGCGCCGCCGGATCAGGTTGGCTTCCGCCTGCTTCCTGGCCTCGATCACCTGGTTGAGGATCGCCTTCATGTCGCCCGGCAGCACGATGTCACGGATGCCCGTGCTCACGACGCGGACGCCGAACTCGTTCACGCGGCCAGCGATCGCATCGCGGACCTCGTTGCTGAGATCGGCCTTGTCCGTGAGCACGCGCTCGAGATCGCGGGCCGAGACGGCGGCCCGCAGCGCGAGCTGCGCTTCGCGGTAGAGCGCCTGGCCAGCAGAAGCGACGACGGTCGTCGCGGCCACCGGGTCGGTGATCTGCCACGTCACGGTCAGGTTGAGCCGAAGCGTGACGTTGTCCGCCGTCATGATCTCCTGGCCGCCGATGTCCGCGAGCTGTTCGCGCATGTCGACGTCCTGCCACGTGACCGCACCGCCGAGGCGCCAGAACGCGTGTCGGCCCGGGCCGAACACACCGATCAGCTCGCCGCCGCGCCGCACGAGCAGGCGCTCGTGCGGCTCGACGTCGATGCCGACCAGCTGGGTGCGCGCATCCTCGCGAGCGAGGATCGCGTTCAGCTGGGGGTGCGTGAACCGGGTCGCCGTGGCGCTGAAGGTCTCGACCTTCAGCGCGTACGGCGCGTTCCAGTAGGCGAATCGGCCCGCCGCGACGACGTCGTAGAGCCGGCCGTCACGCCACACGATGGCCCGCTCGTCCTCGCCGAGGTCGACGACGGTGAGCAGGTCGCGCAGCGCGGGCGACTCGACGATCGCGTCGAGCTTGCTGTGGGCCAGGCGGGTGATGCGCTGGTTGAGGCGGGCGACCGTCACGCCCGGCAGCACGCGCTCCGGGACGTAGTGACGGCCGGCCGACAGCACGCGCCGGACGTCGCCGTCCTGCAGCACGATGCCGATCTGGTTCTTCTCGATGGTGACACGGATCATGGTTCTTCCTCTCTGCTTTCTCTGGGTGTTCTTCCTCTGGTTCGGGGACTGCTCTGGTTCGGGAACTGGGTGTTCGGTGGAACGGGTGACGTCGGAACTGCGGCGCAGGCGAAAAAGGCGCCAGCCGGCGCCCCGTTCCCCGGTGCCCCGCCGTCGTCGCGGATGGACGGTTCGCCGCGGCGCTTCGCGGTCCCGTCCGGTCGCCGCGCGCCGTCCCCTTCGAATGGGCGCAACGGGCATACCGGTGGCGTGACCACGTCGCTGCCGCGACGCGTACCGTGCATACAAGGCGATATCAGGCGGTGCCTATGGACAGGTATGCTCTCGCACACCGTCATAGGATGGCTGTAAGGGACGGGGCGCCGGCCGAACGCGGGAGCCCTCGTCAGGTGTTCCCTGATCTGGGCGGCCTGATCCGAAGTCAGGTGCGGGATTCGAACCCGCATGAGCATGGCTCTGCCACCTGCAACCGCAGGCTCGGTTCCGGATCGGTGACGCCGGCAGAACCCGTTGTCGCGGAACACGGGCCGGCGATACGGCCACCGGAGTGGTCGCAGCCGGCTCGCGCCGCCGGACGACGTCAGCCGTTCTGGATGCTGTGTTGGACGTTCATTCGTGCTTCTCCTCGTTCTCGAGTTCGATGATGGGCGGGCGTTCCGGGTCACGGGACCCGAGCGCTGCGAGCCGCAATCACGCGCCAAAACCAAGAGAGCCTCGCTCGGGGCTTCCGGGCGAGGCTCTGCGGCGCGGCGACTGAGAACACTCTCTCGTCGACGAATGTCGAGGTCGAGCCGTCAGTCGGGCGTCGCAATTCCTGCGCGCGTGGCGGATGGCGTGGGGTACGCTCGCGCCGGTTGTCTTGATAGGTGACTCATTGGGGCGCGGAACCCTATCAGATGTCCTCGATCTGTCAATGCAGTGATTGACATTTTTCGAATGGCGTCGCAGCTACGACATCCGCCACGAGTTGAAGAACCCGACCACGCGGCGATGCAGCCACGCGCCGAACAACTCGATGCGCGCGTCGAACTGCACGCGCGCGGTCAGCCCCGCGCCGCGATCGACCAGCGGCACGTCCTCGACCTCGAGCAGGATGTGCAGGTACGGCTCGTCGGCGACCGCGTACGCGCTGCCTTCCGCGAGCGGGCGCGCGTAGACGTCGCCGCCGGCGAGCATCGTGAGCGCGAGCGGGATCCGTTCGCGCGACGCCGACTTCTTGATGTCGCGCACCGTGGCCTGGATCGCGCGCGTCGGATCACACGTGAAGCGCACGATCGCCTGCGAGCCGACCTCGAGCCGCGTGCGCGACACGGCTTCGTCGGTGAGCACGACGCGCAGGAAGCGGTGCTCCGAGTGCACCTGCAGCAGCTCCTCGCCCTGTTGGACGAACCGCCCGCGCCAGTCGTGCCGTTCGGGGTTCGCGATCCGACCCGTGGTCGCCGCGGTCAACGTCATCGCGTCGAGCTGACTCTTCAGCTCCGTCACGCCGGCTTCGAGGAAGTCGATGCGGGAGCGGTGGATCGCGGCCTGCGTCGGGTCCTCGAGCTCGATCGCGTCGAGGCTCGTGCGCTCGGCGAGCAGCTCGTTCCGCATCTTGCGGTGGCGAGCCTCGAGATCCGGGTTCTCGAGGCGGCCGAGGCGGTCGTGCTTGCTGACCGCATCGCCGATCGCATGGTCGAGCTCGACGACGAAGCCCGCGGCGGGAGCGCGGACCGTCTCGCGCGACTGCGGATCGAGGATGCCGGGAGCGGTGACGTGCCACGAGATCGGCACCATGCTCGCGAGCATCGGCAGGATCGTCACGAGGCTCACCGCGACGAGGCGGCTGCGCACGCGTTGCGCGGGCGCATCGTTCCGCCACAGGCGCAGCAGGAGCCGCAGCGTCGGCTGGATCGCGAGCCCGTAGAAGAACACCGCGGCGAGGAACAAACCGGCGCCGGGCCACTGCGCCATCACGAGCGCGGTGATCGCGAACGCGAGGAACATGCGATACACGACGGTCGCGGGTCCGAACGTCGCGTAGAGCCAGCGTTCGCTCGGGGCGTAGTCGTGCTGCGGCCGTGGGCTGCCGAGCACGAGGTGCGCGACCCAGGCGTTCAAGAACTCGGCGGACCGCTGCTGCAGGTTGAACACGCCCACCACGTCCGAGAACAGGTAGTAGCCGTCGTACTTCATCAACGGATTGATGTTGAAGAGCACGGTGACGACGCTCGCGAGCACGACGACGTTGAGCGCGAGGTCGTGCACGAAGCCCGGGGGGGTGCCGAGCCAGACGAGCGCGGCGAGGGCCGCGATGATCGATTCCACGTACATGCCGCCGAGCGCGACGATGGCCCGCCGGCGGCGTGAATCGAGCCGCCACGACGCACTCGCGTCGACGTAGGCGCACGGGGTGAGCATGATCAGCACGACGCCCATCTCGGGCACCGCGGCGCCGAAACGCCGGCACGCGTACGCGTGCCCGAACTCGTGCAGGGCCTTGAGCACGACGAGCGCGCCCCAGAGCAGCGGCAGGTTCGCGATCGTGAGCAGACCCCGGGCCTGGCCGAACAGCTCGTCGAAGCGGCCGAAGCACTTCCACGCGACGAGCCCCATGAGCGCCGTCCAGAGCAGGAGGCCCGGCACCGAGAAGAGCCAGCCGAACAGCGGCATCGTGCGCCGCAAGAACGCATCCGGACTGCCGAGCGGCACCTTGTGGTACATCAGCGTGCGGTACCACGCCGTGCGATGTTGCTCTCGCCGTTCGTTGTGCCGGTCCCAGAGCAGGTCGCCGTTGCCGATCGGCAGGTGCACGAGGCCCTTGCCGTGCAGCCAGATGACGAAGCGATAGAACCCGTCGCGACCATCCGCGGTGTCCTCGACGAGGCCGCGCATGACGAGTTGCTCGAACGTCGCCGACAGCGTGCGTTCGTGCGTGATCGCCGTGATCACCTGGTAGTCGGCCGCGCCGAACGCGTGATTCTCGAACGTCACCGGGTCGTGCGCGATGTAACGCGGCCCGCCGCGCGTGGCCTGGCGCGTGAAGTGCAGGTCGCGGCGCAGGCCGACCTTGAGCGGCCCGAGCACGCGCTCGTTCCGATCGGCCGTGGCCGTCGTCGTCGTTGCCGCTTGCCCGGTCATCTCAAGAGTTCCGCGTCACAGCCAGAAGTTGAGCCGCAGCCAGTCGGTGACGCGGTGGGTGAGCACCCACCAGGCCGAGCGCGGACCGGCGTCGATCAGGGCGGTGCCCTCCATCCCCGGCGGCAGCGCGCCGAGGTCGATGGGGACCGTGCCTTCGCCGAGGAACACGTTCGTGCCTTCGAGCACCGTGCTGGCCGGCGCGATGCGAAGCTCGCTGACGGCCAGCGCGTCGCTCGGGCGCGCGGTCGGGGCGAACTCGACCGCGACCTGATCAAGGGCCGCGAGAACGAGCCGTTCGGGGATGCGCAGCTCGATCGACGCCTGGTCGTAGCGGGCCAGCTCGAACAGCGGCTCGCCCATCTTGATGCGCCCGCCGAGGCTCTCGCGGAGATCGCCCTCGAGGATGAGGCCGTCTTGCGGCGCCCGGATCTGCGACTGGCCGATCCGTTCGTCGACGACGGCGAGCTCGGCGGCGACGCTCTGCCGCTTGGCCTCGTGCACGCGCAGCTGGCCGGCTGCGCGGTCCGCGACGGCCGCGTCGATGAGCGCGTCGAGCGACTCGATCTCGGCCGTGAGCTCGGCGCGGCGCAGGAACTCCTCGTTCGCGTCGAGCGCGGCGAGCAACTGGCCCGCCCGCACCCGGTCGCCCGGTTGCGCGAACAGCTCCGTCAGCACGCCGTTGCGCGGACACGCGATCGTTCGCCGTTCCTTGGCCTTCACGACGCACGGCACCGTGAACGTGTGGTGGAGCGTGCCCATCGCGAGCCAGGTCGACAGTCCCGCGAACATCAACAGCATCGCGAGCAGCCGGCGGCCGCCCGGCGCGAACAGGCGCCGGAGCCCGTCCCGGACCGCGTCGCGGGTGTGCGCGACGAGGCCGCGCGCGGCGGAGCGCGTCAGCGGCACGAGGTCGGCGTAGCCCGACAGCTCCTCCGCGATGAGCTCGATCTGGGCGGCAGTCAGCTGCGTGCCCGCACCCTGGGCCATCGAGACTACGGCGACGACCTCGTTCATCGAGATCAACGGCAGTGACGCGACGGCGTTGCCGTTGTTCGCCGCGCTCCACTGCGCGTGCAGGCGGCAGTCGTCGTTCACTTCGTCGCCCTCGCCGCCGCCGCCTGCGCCGCGGGCGTTCGGCGCGCAGACGATCGGAGCGCCGCGATCGCGGCACTCCTCCATCGCCGCCCGCAGCACGGCGACGCCGGGGTTGGCCTGTCGCAGTTCTTCGACGCCGCTGACGGCCGCCACCTCGACGCGGTTGCCGTTCACGAAGCCGATCGCCGTGAGGTCGCAGCCGTAGCGCGCTTCGACCTCGCTGATGACGGCGTAGGCGAGGCGCGTCGGGTGACTGGCGGCCGCGTGCGGTTCGATCGCGCGGCGTTCGGCGAGCTGCGTCGAGTCCGTGATGCGCTCGCCGAGCAGCAGGGACAGGAAGCCGAGCACGCCCTCGAGCTGCGCGAGGATCAGCATCGCCTCCTGCTTGTCGCAGTCCTCGACGACGATGCCGGCACCGCCCGACGGCTCGATGTCGCCGTCGTACATGATCGCGGCGATCAGCACGCCGCCGCCGGGGACCCGGGTGCACAGCGCTTCCTCGGCCGAGATCGCTTCCCACAACCGCGAGTTCACGAAGTCGCGAGCGTCGCTGTCGATTTCGTTCCGCGGCGGTTGCCACTCCTCCGACAACAGATGGACGCCGAGCCGAGCGTGCACGACGGCGTAGACCGCGCCGAGCCGGTCGCCGATGTGCTGCAGGACGCCGAGCAGAGCACGGTTCGTCGGCCGGTTGGCCAGCAGCGTGCGCAGGTCGCACTGCAGCGCCGTCAGGCTCAGCGCGTTGCCGCTTGCTGGCCGCGGTGTGGTCTGTTCGGTATCGGTCACTGTCGTTCGTGTGGGATGGCCGCCGGCGGTTCTTCGTGCTACGAGTCGAGCTCGTCGTCCGTGCCCGCCGGGGCGAACGGTTGTGGCTCCGGTAGGTCGGGCTCGCGCACGAGCAGGAAGCGCACTTCGAACGAGTCCGTCCCGAGCATCGAGCAGCGCTCGCACATCGCGAGGACCGGCGCGACGTCGTAGTCGGGCGCGTCGAACGTCAGGTGAAAGATGTCGCCGACCATCAGCGGGCGTGCCGTTCGCAGGGTCAGTCCCTGGCGTCGGAACTCGGTGCTCTCACCGGCGATGGCCGGGTTCGCGCTCCCGCGTTCGTGGACGTTGCCGGGGCGGATCGCGATCGCCATCCGACGCCGCGAGGAGGACACGTGGCGAGCCGCGCCGACGCCCGTGGCGCAGCGGATCTCGAGATCGTCGAGCAGCTCGTCGATCGAGCCTTCGGGTTCGTGGCGGTCGTTCATGGCAGTTCTTCGGTGTTCTCCTGGCGGTGCGCGCTCGGGCTCACTTGCCGGGTCGGGCCGGGCGGGCCGCCGGTTGGCCGGTCGGTTGCTCCAGTCGTTGGACGAGGACCTTGAGTCCGGAGCCCCACGACTCGGCGCCGCTCGGATTCCTCAGGGTCGCGCGCACCATCAGCGTGTGGCTCGCCGCGTTGCCCTTGGGCGAGACGAACTCGACCACGGCCGTGCGCTTCTCGTCCGGCTGGCGTGCCGGCGTGACCTCGATGCGGGTGCCGGCTTCGAACTCGCGGATGCGGTGCGTCGGGCAATCGAACTCGATCCACAGCGGATCGAAGCTCATCACCTCGAGCACGGGGACGAAGCGTTCGACGCTCTCGCCCGCGCTCTTCATGCGCAGGGTCACGATGCCGTCGAACGGGCTGCGAACGGACTGTTGCTCCAGCCGCTCGATCGCCTGCGCGAGGCGGTTTCGAGCCTGGCCCTGTTCGATCCGGGCCTGCTGCAGCTTGAGCTCGGCGACGGTCTCGCGGTGGACCTGATCGAGCAGGTCGGCGGCGCTCGTGATCTCCTGGTCCTCGAGGTCGCGCAACCGCGCCGTCTTCTGCCGCTCGTGTGCGAGCTCGGCCGTCGCGCGCCGGACGACGAGATCCGACTCCGCGAGTGGCCGCAGCCGTTCGACCTCGAGTTCCTGCAGCGTCGAGTTGAGCCGGAAGAGCACCTGGTCGCGCGTGACGCGATCACCGGCCTTGAACGGCATGTCGACGATCTTGCCGGCCTGTTCGGGCGCGACCTGCGCGACCTGGCTCGGGACCGTGACGCCGATCAGCGGTCGCGACACCGGCGGCGCCGTGGGGGCCGGCGTGGCGTTCCACTCACCGGGCCAACCGAGCACCGTCAGAACGGCGCCGCATCCCAGGAATCCAAGTCTGCTCGTCATCGTGTTTTCCCCACCTGACTCATCGACCCTGGGTCATCCCCGAGTTCGTGGTTTTCCCGAAGTCGTCATGCTGCGGCCGTGTCGGCATCTCAGCTCCTCGGCAGTCGGGTGGGCCCGGCGCTCGTGAACGCGACGAGCGCGGCCCAGAGCTTGCCGACGCCGCGCGACTCGCTGTCGGTCGGGTTGTCGAGGTCCGCGAGTTGGCGCTCCGGCAACTTCGGCGTCGCGTTGGTGCGCTGCTCCGCGTCGACCGGCTGCACCGCGACGGTGATCTCCTGCACGCGGATCTCGCCGTCGATCATCATCTCGACCTCGAAGACCAGCTCCTCGGCGGTGAACGACTCCGGCAGCTGGATCCTGAGCTGCGCGCCCTCGCTCGCGAAGTCGACCGCCGTGCCCGAGAGCTGCGTCCAGGTCACCTGCGTCGGTTCCGCGGTGTCCTGGGCGAGGAAGAACGACTCGAGCTCCACCTCGGAGCCCGCGAGCGCGAGGATCGGTGCGTCGTCCGCCAGCGTCTGGGCGTCGGCATCGACGGTGGCGTTCGCAGCCAGATCGTCGTCGGCCGTGGCATCGTTCGCCGTCTGGTCGTCGCTCGCGCGGTCGTCGCCGGCGGAACGCAGCGCGTCGGCGTCGGCGTCGGCGGCGTCGGACGGCGACGCGAGGAGACCGTTGTCGAACGGGTCGAGGGCATCGGCCGCCGGGTCGGCGTCGTCCGGTTCGCTCGTCGTGGTCGAGCCGGTCGTGGTCGTGCCCGTCGTTGGCGGCGAGCCTTCGTT
Organism: Planctomycetota bacterium; assembly: GCA_965228735.1. Lineage (GTDB taxonomy): Bacteria > Planctomycetota > UBA1135 > UBA1135 > UBA2386 > JAGQRA01. Next base: position 3,420,256 of record OZ245838.1, on the reverse strand, counting down.
CGCGGTCGTCCCGGCGTTGCCGCTCGAGCCCGCCCCCGGATCGGGTTCGGGTTCGGGTTCGCCCGGCGACACCACGCCGACGGGCGTCGCGACCGGGCCGCCCGGCGTCTTGGAGTTCGCCGCCGATTCGGGTTCGACCTCGACGGTGACGAACTGGACCGTCGTCGTCTGGCCGTCGTTGACCTCGATCTGGAAGCGCAGCTGCGTCGTGCCCGAGACCTCGGGGGCCTGGAACGTCGCGTTCGGCAGGTCCGTGCCCGCGAGGTTGACGCTCGGCCCACCGACCTGCGTCCAGCGGTAGGTGAGGTCGTCGCCGTCGACGTCCTGAGCGAAGGCCGAGAGTCCGACCGATTCACCCGACTCGGCGTTGCCCGCGCTGCCGGCGACGACGACCGGGGGCGAGTTCTCGATCCGCATCGCGACCGTGTCGAACGAGGTCGACGTGCCGTCCGAGGCCTGCACCCCGAACACGACCATCTCGCCCGTGTGGCCGGTCGGCACCTGGAACGTCGGTGACTCCGCGGTGGGGTCGGACAGCGTGACCGTGGGGCCCGACAGCTGCACCCAGCGGTAGCTCAGCGGCTGGTTCTCCGGGTCGCGCCCGTCGGCCGCGAGCTTCACGACTTCGCCCGCGGTGATCTGGCGGTTGGGGCCGGCGTCGACGGTCGGAGCGTCGTCGTCGGCGCGGATCGTGATGGTCACGGTGTCTATGCTGCGCGTCGTGCCGTCGTCGACGATGAGCCGGAACGTGGCCGTCGTGTTGCTCAGGCCTTCCGGCGCGATGAAGTGCACGCGCCCGTCGGCCGTCCGGGTGAACGTCGTGAACGACGACCCGTCGGCGTCGGTCTGCGCGAGCGGCTGGTCGGCCGCCACGATCTGGACCGGCGGGCCCGAGACCTGTTGCCACGCGTAGCTCAGCGTGCCGTTCTCGGGATCGGTGCTGCCGCTGCCGTCGAGGACGATCGTGTCGCCCTCGTCGACCGTCTGGTCCGCGCCCGCGTTCGCGGTCGGAGCGTCGTTGTCGGCGAGCATGATGACCGACACGGTGTCGACGCTCGCGGATGCGCCGTCCGAGACCGTGAGTTCGAACTGTGCGACGGAGTTGGCGAGGCCCTCGGGCGCGACGAAGCCGGTGACCGCGGCCGTCGGGTTGACGAGCGTCACGGGCGGGCCACTGATCTGCCGCCACGAGTAGGTCAGGCCCTGAGCCTCGGGGTCGACGCTGCCGCGGCCGTCCAACGCGGTCGCGTTCCCTTCGGCCACGATGCGGTCGGTGCCCGCGTTCGCGATCGGGGCGTCGTTGTCGGCCTGGACGGTCACGACGACGCGATCGACCGCGACGTCCTCGCCGTCGTCGACCTGGAGCTCGAACTCGATCGTGGTGTTCACGAGGCCCTCGGGAGCCGTGAAGCGCGGCGTCGCGGTGTCGCCGTCGATCAGCGTGACGGCCGGCCCGGACACCTGCGTCCAGCGGTAGGTCAGGCCGGTGGTCTTCGGATCGGTCGAGCCGCGGCCGTCGAGCCCGACGGCGTCGCCTTCCTGCACGACCTGGTCGCTGCCGGCGAGAGCGATCGGCACGAGGTTGAACGCGTCGACCGCCGCGCGGTAGACGAACGGCTCGTCGCCGGTGTCGAAGCTGCGGTCGCTGCCGCCGAACGTGAGGTTGACGATACCCGTCGGGTTGTCGACCCGCAGCGTGGCCGAGGTCTGGAACGTCGTGACGGTGGCGCTCCCGAGGTCGCCCTTGATCGTCACGTCGCCGTTGATCGTGTCGGCGGTCAGGGTCCCGGCGTCGCCGGAGATCGCGAGGGGGCCGTTGATCGTCTGCGCATCGATCGAGCCGACGTTGCCGCCGATCGTGACCGCGCGGTCGATGTCGCCCGCGATCGTGACGGTCGTCACGTTGGCGTTGACCGAGAGGTCGCTGTCGATGGTGGGCGTGACGAGCGTGCCGATGGTCCCCGTGCCGTTGCCGACGGTCACGGTGTCGACGTCGAAGCCGTTGAGATCGAGGTTGTCGACGTCGGCCGAGCTCGAGATCGCCCGCAGGTTCTCGCTCAGGGTGATCGTCGAGACCGTGATCGGGCTCCGGCCCAGATCGTCGATGACGAGCTCCGTGCCGGCCGTCGCGCCGGCCGACCCATTCACCGTGATCGTGTCCGTCGTCGCGTCGAACCGCCAGTCGAGGTCGCCGCCGCCCGTGAAGGACAGCGCGAAGGCGGTGTCCTCGAACACGTAGAGACCGTCGCCCGTGAACGACGTGTTGACGTGGTCGCCGGTCAGGACCTTCGCGAGCACGTCTCCGAACTGGATCCGCTCGACCTCGTCGTAGTTGATCCGGAACGACTCGCCCCCGCCGAGGTCGATCACGAGCGCGCCGTTCTCGAACGTGGCGGCGCTCGAGTCGTATTTCTGGAGGTCGAGGAAGTCCTGGCCGCCGTTGCCGACGACGGTGAACTCGTCGCCGGCCGCCGCCGAAGCGAACGCGAACACGTCGGCGTGCGACGAGCCGTAGGCGCCCTCGATGTTGGTCAGCGTGGTCGAACCGCCGCCACCGATCGCGGTGCCGGCGGACAGGTCGATGGTCGTGCCGGCCGCGGACGCGCCGAAGTCGACGACGTCGCGACCGGTCCCGCCGTCGAGAACGCTGCGGTCGTCATCGTCATCGTCGCCATCGTCGTTGTCCTGAACCACCAGCACGTCGTCACCGCCACCCCCGTACATGCTGTCCTCTCCGATCGTGCCGACGAGGCGGTCCGCGCCATCGGTGCCGGTGACCCCGAGGATGTCGGGTGGTGGCGTCGTGATGATGTCGACGAGCCAGGTTGCCGAGAGCAGGATGCGCGGCTCCACCGTCTCACCGCCGAGGCGCGCGCGCATCGGGCCCTGGCCGTCGCGTTCGAGCTGGGCGTCGCGGTCTCTCGGATCGCGCTCTCTGGAATCGTGGTCACGGTTCGGCATGTCTAGGTCCGGTTCGTCAGGTGCGCGCGGTGGCTCGGCCGGAGCGCAGGTACTTGTCGACGGCCGCGAGCAGGACCCGCGGTTTGATCGGCTTGCTGATGTGGTCGTTCATGCCTGCGTCGAGGCAGCGTTCGCGGTCGCCCTCCATCGCGTTCGCGGTGACCGCCAGGATCGGCAGCGGCGAACGGACGCCCGGACCGAGTCGGCCGAACTCCTCGAGTTCGCGGATCGCGCGCGTGGCCTCCCAGCCGTCGAGCACGGGCATCTGGCAGTCCATGAGCACGATGTCGCACGGCCCGTCCGCGAGGTAGTCGACCGCGAGCTGGCCGTTGTCGACGACGACGACGTCGAAGCCGGCCTTCTGCATCACGGCCTTCGCGACGCGTTGGTTCATCGCGTTGTCGTCGACGACGAGCGCCGTGCGCCGGTCGCTCGCCGCGGGTTCGCTCGGGCCGTGGCTCGGCTCGGCAGCCGGCCCGTCGCCGGCCGGAGCCGTCCGCGGGTCCGCTGCCGCGTTCGGTCGCGCGGCGATGGCGCGGCGCACGGCAGCGACGAGATCGCGAGCCTTGAACGGTTTGGTCAGCACGTCGTCCATGCCGGCGTCGCGGCAGGCATCGAGTTCGTCGCCCGCGGACCCCGCGGTGAGGCCGATGATCGGCAGCCTGACGTTGCCGTCCGTCGCGAGCTGATCGCCACCTTCGAGTTCGCGCAGCCGGCGTGTCGCCTCGAGACCGTCGAGCCGTGGCATCTGCCGGTCCATGAGGACGGCGTCGGCGGCGCGTTCGAGCAACTGGTCGATCGCCTCCTGGCCGTCCGCAGCGCAGGTGACGACGAAGCCGGCCCGCTCGAGGAACGAACTCGCGATGCGACGATTGACCGGGTTGTCGTCGACGACGAGCACGCGGCGCGTTCTGTCCTCGCTGTCGCATTGCGTGTCGTCGTCGGCGTCGATTGCCAGTCGGCCGCGCAGCCAGTCCTCCACCCCGGCGAGCGAAGTCGCCAGCGGGACGCGATCGGCGTGGCTCGGCAGCGCCGCGTTGCGTGGCCCGCGCAGCACCCGCCATTCCAGCACGCCGATCCGGCTGTCGCCGCTGCGCTGACCGGCGATGGTGCGAAGCAGTTCGTCGGGGTCGGCCGACGCGCGGTCCTCCGGATCGAACAGCACCCAGGCGCGCGAGTCCGCCGCGAGTTGCTCGGCGAGTTCACCCCCGTCGCTCTCGAACGTCGCGACCTGCGAGCGCGGGAGTCCGATCGCCGTAAGTTGGGCGAGGATGCCCTCGGTCCGCGTCGGGTGCCTGGATGCGACGAGGACCCGGCGGTTTCTGACTTCCTCGGGCAATGCTGCCGTGGTCGTCGCGGCCTCGATTGCGGTATCGGCGGTCGGAGCCGCGACGGCGACCGTGAACCAGAACTCCGAGCCCTCGTCGACGACGCTCTCCACGCCGATCTCGCCGCCCATCAGCGCACAGAGCTCGCGACAGATCGCGAGGCCGAGACCGGTGCCGCCGAACTTGCGCGTCGTCGACGAGTCGCCCTGCTGGAACGCTTTGAACAGCGTGTCGATCGCGTTCGGTGGAATGCCGCAGCCGGTGTCCTGAATCGTGAACCGCAGGCCGGTGGTCGGGGTCGCGTCGCCGTCGGCCGCCGACGTTACCGCATCCTGGTGCGCGGCCGAGTCGGCGGTTGCCGACTCGTCGGCGGTGTCGGTCCGTGCCGTCCCTTCGGCTGCGTTCGCGATCTCGATCCGCAGCGCGACGGAGCCCGTCGTCGTGAACTTCACCGCGTTGTTGAGCAGGTTCACGAGCACCTGCCGCAGGCGCGTCTGGTCGCCTACCACCGCGGCTGGGACGTCGGCGGCCACGCTGGCCAGCACGGTGAGCCCCTTCTTCGCAGCTTCCGACACGATGATCTCGAGCGCGCTGTCGGCGAGCTCGCGAACGTCGAACTCGGCCTGCTCGATCTGCAGCTTGCGGGCCTGGATCTTCGAGAAGTCGAGGATGTCGTTGATGATCGCGAGCAGCGACTCCCCGGCCGTCTTCGCGGACCGCACGAGCTCGCGTTGTTCGTCGTCGAGCCGGGTCTCGAGCATCAGCTCGTTGAGGTTGATGATGCCGTTGAGCGGCGTCCGCAGCTCGTGTGACATCGTCGCGAGGAAGTCGGCGCGCGTGCGGACGAACGTCGAGATGTTGCGCGTGAGGCGCTGCACCTCTTCGGGACCGCTCGATTCGACCTCGAACGCGTCGTTGTCGAGCGTCGCGAGCTCCGCCGCGACGCTGAGCTGCTCGATCGGGCGCACCATCGTCTGCACCGACCACAGCCACGTCATGAACACGATCGCGAGGTAGGCCGCCGCCGCGATCCACGTCAGGACGACGAGGAACGACTGCGCGGCCGCGAGCTCCTCCTCGTGGTAGCGCGCGCGCCGGTTCATCTGGGTCACGAGGTCGGCGACGAGGTCGGGCAGCGGGCCCGCGATCGCGTTCTGCCGTTCGAACAGCCGTTCGAGCTCTGGCCCGGGATCCGCGGTGTCGAGCTTCGCACCCTCCCAGGTCAACTCCTGGATCGCCGCAACGCCGCCCTGGAGCTCGTCGAGCAGGTCCCTGCGATCGGCAACGAGCGGTTCGAACTCGAGTCCGTCGATGAGGTCGTCGAACTGTTCCTTGTGCAGGAGGGCCGTGTTGACGGCGCTGCTGCTGCCTTCCTTGAGCACCTGGTCGGAGGCCTGGAGGAAGAAGCCGAGGTAGTCGTCGAGGCTGTGGACCTGCTTGATCGCGAGGGACTCCGCGCCGAGCCGGTGGGCTTCTTCGTCGAGGCTGCGGTAGCCCATCACGAGCGCCGAGCCGATCGCGAGTCCCGTGACCGTGCAGACGGCGACGAGCCACCCGGTGTAGCCCTTGATGTTCAACGCGGGAGCCCCGCTGGTAGCCGCGACGGCAGCGCCGTGCGCAGCGCGATGGCGAGTTCGCGCGCGACCTGCGTGAGCGGATTGTCCGTCATGAGCGGCGCTTCGAGCTGCCTGCCGCGCAGCCCGGCGCACGCGCGGCGCAGGTCGTCCTTCGCCCACGACGCGACCGGCCGCACGCGCAGCACGCGACCGGTCGGGTCGATCGTCCAGATCAGCTCGACGTCGCGCGGTCCGGTCGCGAACCGCACGTGCGCGAGGGTGCGCGCCACCTGGCCGACCGCCGTACCCTTTTGCCCCCGGGCTTCGACGACGCGGCCGCTTCGCAGGCTGCGCGCGACGGCCTCGCCCGTGACCGGGAGCACGGCGCGGCGACCGCGCCGACTGCCCGGCAGTTCGTCGAGCAGCATCTGCAGGTCGGCGAGCGCGATGATCTGGTCCTGCCACACGAGTTCGGTCACGAGCGTCGCCTTCATCGCCGACCGCAAGATCATCCGGTGGGTCGGCGACATCGGGCTCTTCGGTCGCACCGGCCGCGACTCGCCCGCGGGGGTGGCGGGCGTGGTGGCCGTCGCCGGCGGCGCCGCGAGCGCGTGCAAGCCACGAAAGTCGAGGCCGACGAGCTGGCGGGCGAACACCGAGCGCGGCAGTTCGCGGGCCTCCTGACTGCGTTCGTTGGTGAACGCGAAGCCGACGATGCGGCCCTCGAGCGTCATCGCCCAGCCGATGTCGGCGATGCCCCAGTTCGTCTGCTCGGAACGCACGAACATCATGCCGACGGGCTTCTGGCCGCGGAACGCGACGTGCAGTCGGTGTTCGCCGAGGTCCTCGAAGTGGATCTGGAACGGCAGACGCGCCTCGATCTGCCGGCGCGCGGCTTCGTCGACGTCGCGCACGATGTGGCGCACGGTGTCCGCGGCGGGGAACGCGGTGAACACGAGTTCGGCGACCGGCCGGATCCGCTCGTCGCTCTGCGCGCGTGCGAGCGCCGTCGCGACAACGGCAACGAACGCGAGCGCGAGAAGACGGATGGCGTGCATGAACTACGGCGTCGCGATGGCGAGGCGACGGCATCCGCACAATCGGCACGAATCGACGGTGGCCTTAGCACGCGGTCTCACGTTGCCGACGCGCCCTTGCCATCGCGCGTAACGTTCGTTGCGGTCGTCAGTGTTCGTGACGCGACCGCGCGCGACGGCGCTCCGTCGTTTGCGGCGTCGAGAATCGGACGTGTGGAGGACGTTCGCGAAGCCACCGAGAATTGCTGCGGATTCTTCGACCCCATGGGCAGTTCGGGTGCGTAGGGCGGCCGATTCGGCCATGCATCTTGTCTGCTCTCTTGCCTCGCGAGTTCTCGCGTTCGTTCTCGCGGTGCGGGTCGCAGCCCTGTGGTGCGCGGTGGGTTCTTGCGGTGTCGGCGGTGCTGCGCTCGGCGCGCAGGACCTGACGCTGCACAACCTCGCCGATCTGCCGCGCAAACACTGGGTCGACGTCGCCGTGCCGGCGGTCGACGCCGCGAACCTGCCGCGAATCTGTCGCGTCGATCCGCACGGCTGGCTGGCGTTGCGTGGCAGCGCCGTCGGCGAGCACTCGGTGCTCTATCACGTGTTGGCGCAGCTCGGAGCGCGACAGCGCGTGACCGGGACGCTCACGCCCGTTTCCAACAACGCTCTCGATCTGCCCCCGTGGCAGATGAGCGACTGGGTCGCCGACGACACCTCGGCGATGTTGCCGATGCCGGTCGTGCTCGACACCGACGGCCGGGAGCACCGGCTCACGCAGCCGCGCTTCGACGTCGTGGAAGATGTCTCGCCGGCACGTCGCGTGTTCCATCTGTGGGGTCGCGTCGGCGATTCGCCGTTCGTCTTCGACGCCTACATCTACGTCTACTCGATGCAGGACTCGGCGGAGATCGAGTGCACGCTGACGTGCGCCGACCCGCGTCTGCCGACGATGAACTACGGGTTCGTGGGGATCTGGCTCGAGAGCGGCGAGTACTTCGACCTCGACTTCCGTCGCCGCTTCAACCTGCCGGCCCCCGAGTTCCAGAACTTCGCGCCGCAGCATGCGAGCTACGGCAACTGGGTGCAGCTGATCCGCGGTGCGGACGTCGTCCGGCGCGGGGAAGGCATCTACCTCACGGGCGCGATGCAGGGGTTCATCGGCCCCGGCCGCACGCCGGCGCCGTCGTTCTACGGCACCCTCGGCCTCGGCCTGCAGTGGAGCGTCGCGGACCGGGTGAACGCGCTCTACGCCCGCGGCGAGGCGCCGAGCACCGGGGCGTGGCTCGACTGGCAGGACAAGTGGCTCGCGTTCGGCCGGACGCCCGAGGTGCCGGGCCCGGCGCAGCCGACGAACGGTTGGGCCGATGCGAACAAGCAGTGGGCCTGGTTCCTCGGGTTGTTGCAGCAGCCGGCCGATCTGTTCGCGGACCGACCCCGTGGTCTGCACATGTTCGCCGGCAGCACGGGGGCGCAGGAGGACTTCGGGGCGTGCAAGGGCGCGTTCGCGGTCACGGTGGGGGACTCGCGCTGGATCCACGACGCCACCTACTCGGTGGCCGAGCTGGCGTTCCGCGGCTTCCACTACCGCGAGATCAGCGGCGCGCCGATGTGGTTCCGCAACCACCCGACCCTGCGCTGCTTCTCGCAGCTGCCGCATTGCAACACGACGGGCGACACGCTCGGGCTGCCGTGCCCGCGACCGTTCGGTACGCCGACCAACGGCTGGTCGACCTACGACGATCAGCACCGCTCGCAGAACAACTTCAACGCGCTGCTCGCGCTGACCGGCCGCTACGGCCTGCGGGATCAGCTGCGCGATCTCACCGAGGTCGATCTCGCGATGGTGCCGGGCTGGATGGACCAGCCGCGCGGCGAGGGGCGGCTGCTCATGGCGCTCGCCAACATGGTGCTGCTCTCGGACGATCCGCAGAAGCGCGCCGACCTCCGGCAGGTGATGCGCGACCGGCTGCAGACGATCCAGGCCAACTGGCTCGGCGCCCCGTTCGTCGGCAATCCGGCCAAGCCGCTGCGCGCGCTCAAGATCGGCTCGGACAACGCGTTCTTCGAGCCAGGCACGCAGGAGCGCGTGCCCGCGATCATCGTCTGGGAGCACAGCATCGCGGCGATGGGCTTCTTCGCCGCGTGGCGCACCACCGGGGAGCAGGGTTTCCTCGACCTGGCGCGCGAGGCGTCGCGGCTCGTGGCGCGGCACGGCATCTTCCAGCAGGGCGGGCAGTGGCATCTCTGCGCCGCGGTGCGGTATCGCTTCGGCGACCGCGAGGGCGACGCGTTGCCGGCGAGCAGCTATCAGGTCGGCAGTCCCGACGTGCACGTCAACCCGACCTACTGGCCGTGGTCGATCCCGGCCGTGCTGATCTGTCGCGAGGTGTTCACGGGTCAGGACCCGGCGCTCGTCGCGCGCTGCAATCAGATCCTGCAGGCCGTCGCGCCGAACGGGCCGTCGACCTGGGCGGACTCGGAGTGGTGGGCCGTCCTGCCCCGCTGACCGCTACTGATGTCATGCGTGTGGATTCGCCGGTTCGCGCCGCGCCGTAGCGCCGGTGGGTCGCGCGCTCGCAGCGACGGGGCTGCAGTCGAGACGGACGCATTTTTCGGGATCGCGGTGCAGACAACGAGTTGCGAGTGTTCGACCACACGCAAGACATCAGCTCCGTGCGCAGATCATTTCGGAGCAGTGATCGGTTCGTGCAGAGCTCCGTTCGGTGCTGGGATCCGGGGAGCGTGGGTGGAATCCGGCGAATCGGCTGGTTATGGTCGCACCGGAATCGCTGCCAGCGCGAGCCGCCGTCCGGTCAGTCGGCGTTCGCGAGAGGAACGGTCAATGGTCAACCAGAGAAGCGTCGTCAGGCGGGCCGCTGCTGCAGCCGCGCTGTTGTTCCTGTGGATCGCGGTCTCGGTGGTCCCCGCGGGCTGCCGCACCGCCGAGCCGATCTCGGTCTATCCCTCGTTCACGAGCGCGCCCGCGCTCGCGGTGAAGGCGCCGACGCAGGTCGCGGTGCTGCCCGTCGAGGACGGCACCGACAACCAGGCCGTCGGACGGCACCTGACGTTCCTGCGTCAGGAGCTCGAACGTCAGCTCGTGCTGCGCAACTATGCGCCGATTCACCGCCAGAAGGTCGACGCGGCGCTGCGCGGCAGCTCGGCGGTGGCCAGCGCGGCGAACGCGACGAGTTCGGTGCTCGACCCGACCTGGCTGCAGCAGGCGGCCGCCGCGACGGGTGAGGAGAGTTCGCTGGCGGTCCGGATCGATCGCTGGGACGAGTCCAAGCTGCTGATCAACCGCCGCGTCTACTTCCAGCTGCAGGCGGCGCTCGTCGATCGAACCGGGGCGCAGCTGTGGTACGGGACGCTGAGCGGCGAGATCAAGGCGGGTGGTGCCGGGGCGGCGCCGCGGGACCAGGACTACATGGCCCGCAGCTGCGCGGAGCTCGCCATCGTCGAGCTCATGGCGCACCTGCCGAAGCCGAACCGGCTGCCGTAGGGCGGCCCCGAATCCGGTCAAGCCGGATTCAGGCTCGTTGTCGCCGCGTGCCGCTGAACTGCGGCCGAGAGCGCGACCGGGCGCCGGCTGCCGAAATGGCGGCCGCAAGACGGTTGTCTGGCGGCGGGGCAACGCTATCCTGCTCGCGTCCCGAAGTCCGGGGCGCCCCGAGTCCGGGGCCAGACAACCTAACCATCACCGTCCGACCGCAGCGTGCGGCGGACCGACCGCGCCGCCGGAAACCCCTGTTCTGGCCCGCTGGTTCTGAAACACAAACGGAAGTAGCAGGGATGACCGATACCGGCGAAGCCAACCTCAAGTCCCAGATCATCGAAGACAACCGGCGCCACGACAAAGACAGTGGGTCTGCCGACGTCCAGATCGCGCTCCTGACGGCCGAGATCAAAGAACTCACCGCCCACATGAAGCGTCACCCGAAGGACTACCACAGCCGGCACGGTCTGCTGAAGAAGGTCAACCGTCGCAACAAGCTCAGCGCTTACCTGCGCCGCAAGGACCTGCCTCGTTATACCGAACTCGCTGCGAAGCTCGGCCTCCGCAAGTAGGGGGCCTTCCGCAGGCGGGTCCAACCAACCGTCTCGGAGACTTACCTGAACCAACCCGCGGCTATGCGCAAGGACGCGCGGCCGCTCATCTCGACCGGCGACCCCTCCAGGGGGCGAGTCCGATCGGGCATTTACTGATTGGCCGGTGCCGCGCGAACGCGCACCCGCCGCTCTGCGGAGTCCACCGCGCCCGTCCGGGCCGCGCTCCGCCGCACTGCTCGCACACGCAGGTGATTGCACCTGGGCTCGGGCCCCAAGTAGGGGCGGCCGCGATGCAGCGCACGACACGAAGCGAAACCAAGAATCACATGGCAACCAAGAAGAAGGCTGCATCCTCCTCCACCTCCACCCGCGCGCCGCGCAAGAAGGCCACGAAGAAGGCCGCCGGCGCCAAGAAGGCCACGAAGAAGGCCACCAAGAAAGCGACCAAGAAGACGAAGAGCGTCAGCGCCGCGTCGGACCTCTACCCCGACATGGTCGTCGTCGAGCGCGAGATCGCGGGCCGCACGCTGCGGCTCGAGACCGGCCGCATGATGAAGCTCAGCGACGGCGCCGTCGTCGCGCGCTACGGCGACACGATGGTGCTCGCCGCGGTCAACAGCAACAAGGCCCCCGACGGCTTCGACTTCTTCCCGCTGACCGTCGACTACCGCGAGAAGACCGCGGCCGCGGGCATGATCCCCGGCGGCTTCTTCAAGCGTGAAGGCCGGCCGACGACGAAGGAGATCCTCGCGTGCCGCATCATCGACCGCTCGATCCGCCCGATGTTCCCGGACGGCTTCAAGCGCGACGTGCAGGTGCTGTCGCAGGTGATCTCGTCGGACCGCGAGAACGACGGTGACGTGCTCGCCGGCGTCGCGTCGTTCGCCGCGCTCGCGCTGAGCTCGCTGCCGCACGGCCGCACGCTCGGCATGGTGCGCATCGGCATGATCGGGGACGAGCTGATCGTCAACCCGACGTGGACGCAGCTGCACGACGAGGGCAACAAGCTCAACCTGACGGTCGCCGGTCACGAGGACGCGATCGCGATGGTCGAGGCCGGCGCGAACGAGGTCAGCGAGGCCGAGGTGCTCGACGCGCTCGAGCTCGCGCACGGGGTCATCCGCGAGATCGTCGACATGATCGAGGAGCTCGTCGAGCAGGCCGGCAAGCCCGAGATGGAGTACACGGTGCCGACGGTCGACACCAAGCTCCAGAAGGCGATCGAGAAGAAGTGCGGCAAGGCGCTGCGCGCGGCCCCGGTGACCGAGGGCCCGAAGCAGGTGCGCCAGGCCGCGATCAAGGCCGCGAAGGACGAGGCCAAGGCCGCGTTCCCCGCGGACAGCAAGCTCAGCGAGGCCGAGCAGAAGGCGCACGACAAGGCGGTCTCCGAGATCATCGGCAAGCTGGTCAAGCAGGCCGAGCGCGACTCGATCCTCGACAACGCGACGCGCGCCGACGGTCGCGACCCGAAGACGATCCGTCCGATCACGATCGAGGTCGGGGTGCTGCCGCGCACGCACGGCTCGACGCTGTTCACGCGCGGTGAGACGCAGGCGCTCGGTGTCGTCACGCTCGGCGGCACGGACGATCAGCAGATCATCGACGGGCTGATGCCGGAGCCGCGCAAGCGCTTCCTGCTGCACTACGCGTTCCCGCCGTTCTCCGTGGGCGAGACCAAGCGCATGCTCGCGCCGGGTCGCCGCGAGATCGGTCACGGCGCGCTCGCCGAGCGCGGTCTCGAGCCGGTGCTGCCGGCGCTGGAGGAGTTCCCCTACACGATCCGCGTGACGAGCGAGGTGCTCGAGTCGAACGGCAGTTCGTCGATGGCGACCGCGTGTGCCGGCACGCTCGCGATGATGGACGCCGGTGTGCCGATCAAGCAGCCGGTCGCCGGCATCGCGATGGGCCTGGTCATGGAGGGCAAGGACTACGCGATCCTGTCCGACATCCTCGGCAGCGAGGACGCGTGCGGCGACATGGACTTCAAGGTCGTCGGCACCGGCCGCGGCATCACCGCGCTGCAGATGGACATCAAGTGCGAGGGCCTCACGCGTGAGATCCTCGCCGAAGCGCTCGAGCAGGCCCGCGTCGGCCGCGTGCACATCCTGCGCGAGATGCTCAAGGTGCTGAAGCAGCCGCGGGAGAAGCTGAGCTCGAACGCGCCGCGACTCGTCTCCGTGCAGGTGCCGGCCGACAAGATCGGCACGATCATCGGCCCGGGTGGCAAGAACATCCGGATGCTGCAGGAGACCTACGAGTGCAAGATCTCGATCGAGGACAGCGGCCTGTGCACGGTCACGGGCGTCGTCGGCGAGAAGGTCGATCAGTGCGTCGAGTACATCTCGCAGATGACGGCCGAGGTCGAACTCGGCACGGTCTACGAGGGCACGGTCACGGCGATCAAGGAGTTCGGCGCGTTCGTCGAGATCCTGCCGGGTCAGGAAGGCCTCGTGCACGTCTCCGAGCTCAGCAACGAGTTCATCAAGGCCGTCACGGACGTCGTGCGCATCGGTGACAAGGTCAAGGTCAAGGTCATCGCGATCGACGACTTCGGCAAGGTCAAGCTCAGCCGCAAGGCGCTGCTCGAAGGTGCGGACGCCGCGCCGGATGGTGACGGCGACGACCGGCCGCGCGGGCGGCGGGAGCGCGGTGATCGCGAGGATCGCGGGGACCGCGGTCGTCGTGGTGAGCGGGGCGACCGGGATCGGGGTGACCGGGATCGGGGCGATCGCGACCGCGGTGACCGGGATCGCGGTGGCCGTGGCCGCGTTGACCGCGATTCGTTCGAGGATCGGCCGCGTCGTGGCCACCGGCCGGCGGACGACGCGGGCGAGGACGATCGGTCCGCGCGCGGACGTCCGGGTCGCCGTGACGAGCGCTACGAGGAGAGCGGGGACGCCGAGGAGCGGCCGCGTGGTCGTGGCGATCGTGGCCGCGGGCGCGGCCGGGACCGCGACGACCGCGAGGACCGGGACGATCGGCCCGAGGGCCGGCGCCCGCTTCGTGGTCGTGAGGAGCGCGAGGAGCGCGACGACCGCGAGGATCGTGGCCGCGGCCGCGGCGGCCGCAGTCGGGGCGGTCGGGACGCCGAGGACGACTTCGCGGACGAGGCGCCGCGCGGGCGTGGTGGTCGGAGCGACCGCGACCGCGATCGTGGCCGTGGCCGCGACGACGGCCAGGACGACTTCGAGGACCGGCCGACGCGCCGGCCGCGCCGCGGCGGCCGCGACGATGCCGACGAGGAGCCGCGGGGTCGCGACGATGCGGATCGCGGCCGTGGCCGCGGTGCCCGCCGCAGCCCGCGCCGCGACGACGACGACGAGCCGCGCCGCGCGCCGCGTCGCGATGACGACGACGACGCCGCGCGCGACGGTCGTCGGGGCCGCAGTGGCGGCCGTGGCCGCAGCCGGCGTGACGACGAGGGCGACGATCGGCCGCGCGGCCGCCGCAGCCGCGGCGGCGCCGAGCGTGAGATGCCGATGGCCGACTTCGACGAGGACGAGGCGCCGCGCCCGTTCGCCGACAGCGGCGAAGGGGTCGGCGAGCTCGAGTCGATCGACAGCCTGCTCGGCGACGAGGGCGAACGCCCGGCGCGCCGCCGCCGCCGCACGCGGCGCTGAGTGGGGCAGCGGCAGCGCTGCCGCGTCCCACCCTACGACTGGCGCGCCCCACGACCGGCGCGCCCGATGACCGGCGAGCCCGACGATCGGCACCCCCGTTCGGGGTGCGGCGTCGACCTGTCACCGATCTCGATTTGCGACTCGTCGCGAACGAGCTCGAGCGCGCGCACCCGGCGCCAACGTCGATGCGGGCTGCCGCGATGCGCGAGGGCCGCAGCCCATGGCTCCGTCGTCGTGGGCGAGTACCGGGTGTTCGTTGCCGTCCGAATGTAACGAGACCGCGAACGCGGCTTCGTGCGAACGTGCGCCCGTCGACTCAACGCGATGCAGTCAAAGGACTTGCTCGATCGTTCGCCGAGAGGCCGCGAGCCTACGGCCGCGAGAATTCGAAGAAGTCTGCGTGCTTCTGGCGAATAACGCGCTTGGGACTTTGACCCGCGTGTCCCCTTGCCAAGGCAGCTGACGCCTTGCCGAGGACTGGCACCCGGGTTCAGCGTCCTCGGGACCGCTTTGGTCGCCCGTTCGTGGTTCCGAGCACGTTGTTCTCTCAGGTCCCCTCACGAGCCCATTCGGTCTGTGGAAAAAAGATCACATCCACAGACGGGCTGACGGTAGGCAAGAACCTTGCCATCGTGTTTGCTGCACTTCTCTACACTAGCGATCTACGTCTGGCCGATAGGCGAACGGCCAGACTTTCCGAGCAACACCATGAAGTCCTGCACCAACAAGATCCTCACCCTGGTCGTGATGGCCCTGCTGGCGTGCACCGCGACGGCTCAGGTCACCCTCAAGCGAGGGGCCGTCGTCTACTTCGGGAGCTCTTCCAATACGAGTGCCCCCGCCGTGATCGACCTCGACAAGGTCAAAGAGGTCACGGAGGAGTGGAAGACGATCGAAGCCGAGTCCATCGACGTGGATTCTGCGCGCGGCAAGCAACTCGTCCGCAAGATGAACAAGCGGATCCGAGCCGCGGTCAAGGAGATCGCGACCGACGAGAGCCGGGATCTCGTCGTTAGGAAAGACGATATCTCGGACAAGCAGGGTCGCGACGTCGCGGACCTGACCGACAAGGTCATCGAGAAGATCGAAGAGTAGCGGCGACAAACGCTCGCGCTCGCCCGACTTCTGAATGACAATCCCGGTCGTGCCGACGCGCGCGCTGCTGCTCCTGGTCTCCCTGTCAGCCCTCCAGCTGACCGCTGGTTGTGTCAGCGCGGGCAAGAAGCGGGTCAACCCGCTCGACGTCCAGTTCGCGGTCGAGGAACGGGCGGCCCTCGGGGGTGAGTCCGCCGGTCCGCTGGCATGGGGGCTGGCCGGCGCCGGGGCCACCGCCGCGGACGCGACCGGCACCCGCGGCCCCGGAGCTGGCAACCCCGCTGCCGATCCTGCAAACGAGAATACGGCGGGGCGTTCGCGCTTCGCGCCCCAGGACCCGCAGGACGAGAGTCAGGAACAGCGCGCCGCCCGGCTGCGCACCGAGTTCGGCAGCAGCGTGCTCGTCAACACCGACGGCACCGTCACGAAGCAGTACTTCCTCGCGGGCGACCTCGCGACGACGTTCCTCAAGCTCATCACCAAGATCGAGCCCGGCAAGCCGGTCGCCCCGGCTACTACGCCGCCGCCTGCCGGGACCAAGATCGGCGGGGCCGAGGGCACGAGCGTGCTCGGGCGGATGCTGCGCGAGCACGAGATCGAGGTCACCTACGTGCAGGACTTCGAGGTGCTCGGTGGCGCCAAGATCGTCGACCCGCCGAAGGGCACGGCGATCATGAGCACGGCGTTGGCGCCGCCGACGGCCGGGCCGACCGTGTCGCTCGCGATCATCACGGCGCAGCCGTCGGCGCTCAACGCGTTCGAGGCCGCGCTCGACCTGTTCTACGGCAGCATCCCGCAGATCGAGATCACGGTGCAGGTCGTCGAGTACAGCGTCGCCGACGCGCTCGCGTTCGGCGTGACCGCGATCGACAGCAACACGCCGGTCTTGAGCAACCTGTCGAGCGGCCAGCTCGTGCGCTCGTTCACGTCGATCTTCCCGCTGAGCCAGCCGATCGTCGGCGCGACCCCCGTGACCGACATCGGGCTCTTTCAGCTCGGCGGCATCCACGACAGCTGGGAGCTCAACATGGTCCTCGAGGCGCTCGAGGCCAACAACATCGCGGACATCCAGAACTCGCCGAAGCTCGTCGTGCGCAACGGCGGCGTGGCGTCGATCGCGACGTTCACGGACGTGCCGTTTCCGAAGGCCAAGATCAACCAGCTCGGCTCCAACGTCGCGACCGACATCTCGTTCAAGCCGGTCGGCGTGAAGATGAACATCGTGCCGACGATCGCCGGCACCGACTCGGTCATCCTGCAGGTCTACGCCGACGTGTCCGCGATCACGGGCTTTGCGAACACCGATCCGGTCGTGACGCCGATCACGAGCAATCGCACGGCCGTGACGACGGTCTACCTGAAGAACAACCACACGCTGGTGATCGGCGGGCTGCAGTCCGAGACGACGTTCGAGAGCGAGACCAAGGTGCCGCTGCTCGGCGACATCCCGATCCTCGGCTTCCTGTTCCGTTCGACCTCGACCCAGAGCAACAAGACCACGGTCGAGTTCTACATCACGCCGCGCATCGTCACCGACCGGGGTGATCCGACCGGCGATTCGGCGTGGTGAGCCCGGTCCGCGTCCTGACCGTCGTCGGCACGCGCGCCGAGGCGGTCAAGATGGCGCCCGTCATCCAGGCGCTGCGGCGGAGCGACTGGGCGGATTGCCGCGTGCTCGCGACCGCGCAGCACCGCGAACTGCTCGACCAGGCGCTCGGCTTCTTCGACATCGCGCCCGATCGCGATCTCGACGTGATGCAGCCGGACCAGCAGCTCAGCGGGCTCACGGCGCGGCTGCTCGAACGGTTCGACGCAGCACTGGTGCACGAGCGGCCCGCGGTCGTCGTCGCGCAGGGCGACACGACGACGGTGTTCACCGCGGCGCTCGCGGCGTTCTACCGCCGCATCCCGTTCGCGCACGTCGAGGCGGGGCTCCGGACCGGCAACCCCGAGCGGCCGTTCCCGGAGGAGGCCAACCGCGCGATGGTCGCGCGCCTCGCGGCGATCCACTTCGCGCCGACCGACCGCGCGCGCATGAGCCTCCTGCGCGAGGGCGTGCCGGGTGGGCGCGTGCACGTCACGGGCAACCCGGTCGTCGACGCGCTCGAACAGACGCGGGCGAGGGTGTCCGGCGGCCGGTTCCGGCCCGCGCCGGGCCGGCATCTCGTGTTCGTCACGGCCCACCGGCGCGAACACTTCGGTGCGCCGTTCGAGTCGCTTTGCTCGGGGCTGCGCGCGCTCGCCGATCGCGACGATGTCGAACTGCTGTTCCCGGTGCAT
The DNA here is from genome assembly GCA_965228735.1 of Planctomycetota bacterium. Lineage (GTDB taxonomy): Bacteria > Planctomycetota > UBA1135 > UBA1135 > UBA2386 > JAGQRA01. The sequence continues at coordinate 3,402,344 of OZ245838.1, read as the reverse complement.
CCCAACCCCAACGTGCAGCGCGTGGCCCAGGCCGTGCTCGCGGATCATCCACGCGTTCGCCTCGCGGAGCCGTTCGACTACCCGACGACGGTCGCGGCGATGACGGACGCGAGCCTGATCCTCACGGACAGCGGCGGGATCCAGGAGGAGGCGCCGAGCTTCGGCGTCCCCGTGCTGGTGCTGCGGGACGAGACCGAACGGCCCGAGGGCATCGAGGCCGGCGTCGCCCGGCTCGTGGGGGTCGACTCGGCGGCCATCGTGCGCGAGGCTGGCGCCCTGCTCGACGATCCGGGCGCCCGCGCGGCGATGGCGCGGGCGGAGAACCCCTACGGCGACGGCCACGCCGCTGGCCGGATCGCGACCCTGCTCGGGCAGCTTTGCGGGGTCGATTCGGGCCCGACGCGGGCGGAATAAGGCGGTAGACTGCTCGTCCAAGACCCGATGAGAGACCGCTCCCACTGGCCCGAGAACGAGCGCGGGGTCGCCCTCGTGCTCACGCTGATCTTCGCGATCCTGCTCTACATCCTCGTGGCGGAGCTCGTCGTGACGGGCCGCATGATCCGCGCGACCGGCGAGAACGACGCGCTGCTCGCGCGCATGCGCAACCAGATGCGCTATCAGCTCGTCGAGGCGCAGGACCAGCTGCTGACGGACATGCAGGGCGCGGCGGCGTCCGAGGAAGGCGGTGGCGGCGGACTCGGCATGGGTGGCGAGGGCGGCGGGCTGCCCGGCGGCGAGGGCGGCGAGGGCGGCGAAGGCGGCCTCGGAGGCGAGGGCGGCGAAGAGGAAGAACCGCCGGACCCGGCGAGTGTCTGCGACTGCAGCCGCGACGCCTGGTACAACCCGATCGGCGCCGCGGACAACGACATCACGACCTACACGTGGGTCGAGGACGAGAACCGCAAGTTCAACATCCTCGCGCTGTGGAGTCCGGACGAGGAGTTCGCCGAGTTCTCGCGCGATCGGCTCGTGCGACTCATCGACGTGTTGCGCGAGGACACGCAGTTCGACATCTCGAGCAGCGACGCGCAGCTCATCGTGACCGAGCTCACCGACTGGGTGAACCGGCAGGACACCGAGATGCTGCCGCGCCCGCGCCTCAAGACCGACGACCCGACGCAGGCCGGGATCTCGATCCCGCTGCACCTCGACGAGCTGCTCATCCTGCCGACGGTCACGGAGGAGCTGTTCTACGACTTCGTCCTCGACGGCAAGGTCTACCTCGGTCTCGAGTCGGTGCTGACGATCTGGACCTCGCTCGGCGTCGATCCCGGCGATCCGGAGAAGGTCGAACGGCAACGGCTCGAAGCGCAGGCGCGCGGCGAGACGCCGCCTGAGATCGCGGCCGGGGGTGAGGAGGGCGGCGAGGGCGCGCCCGGTTCGCAGAACGCGGAGGGCAGCGGCGGCGAAGGCGGCGAAGGTCAGTCGCGCATGCCCACCGAGCCGTATGGCGAGGGCATCCGCATCAACATCAACACCGCGACCTATCCGGTGCTGCGCGCGCTGTTCCCGCGCGACAAGATGCCGGACCGCGTGCTGCGTTCGATCCTGCGCTACCGCAACGAGGTCGACGAAGAGGCGATGGAGGCCGAGTTCGAGGACGGCACGACGACCGACATCAACGACTTCGGTGACATGCGGCTCGGCGACGAGCAGAAGTACAAGGTCTTCGAGACCGTCGCCGACCTCGAGCAGGTCGAGGACTTCGAAAACCTGCCGGATCCGGAGTTCAAGTCCGAGTTCATGTCGGCGCTGACGACGACGTCGGAAGTGTTCTCGATCCACCTCGCGGCGATCATGAAGCGCAACGAGGAGAACCGCGTCTACGTGATGCGGCGCGCGCGGGCGATCGTCTTGCGCATGGACGACGGCGAGGACGGCAAGATCGTGCCGCTCGTACCCTACGAGGAGCGCAGCGGCCTGCGCGTGCAGCCCGTCGATCTGCAGGAGGAGCAGACGATGGACCTCGCGGTCGTCTACATGGACATGGATCAGTTCGCGCAGGAAGAGCGCGCGTGGAACCCGTTCCTCGTCGACTTCTACCTGCCGAAGTACGAGCGCGAGAACTTCTACCTGCCGAGGTAGGCGGCCGAGGTCCGAACGATGCCGCGCCTGCAGGACCCCGAGCTGCGCGACCGCCTGATCGCTGCGGCGACCGTGGAGTTCGCGGCGGCGGGCTACAGCGGCGCGCGGCTCGACGTGATCGCGCGGCGCGCGGGCGTCACGAAGGGCGGCGTCTACTTCCACTTCGCGGGCAAGGAGGACCTGTTCTTCGCGGTGATCGACCACTGGCGCGAGCAGCGGCGCCGGCGGCTGCAGCTGCCGCTCGCCGCGGCCCAACGAGCCAGTTCCGGAGCCAGCCCCGGAGCCGGCGCGGACCCGAGCGCCCGCGCCGCGCTGCGACAGTTCCTCAGCAGCTACCTCGGCTTCCACTTCCGCGAACGCGAGGCCACCCAGCTGCTGCGCGTGCTCGCGACCGAACTGCGCGGGCGGTTCACGGCGCGGCTGCGCGACGACCCGCGGCAGGAGCAGCGCTGGCTGCGCGGTCGGCTGCGCGATCTGCTCGTCGAGGGTGGGCGCGACGGGACGCTGTTCTGCGCCGATCCGGCGGCGGCCGCGTTCGTGCTCGCGGGTGCGGTCTACGGTGTGCTCGAGCAGTGGCAGACGGCGCCCGCGGACGTCGAGGCGCACTGCGACGAGGAAGAACTGGCGCGGGCCCTCGTCGCGCGATACGCCACGGGCGCGGCTGGCGCGGCCGGTGCCGGTGACGATGCCGGCGCGGCGCCCCGCAGCGAGTACGACTTCCGTGACCGATCCGTCTGAGTCAGACCCGAACGCGGCGGCCACCGCGACCGATGGCCCGCGCGTTCGCGGAGCGACGCTGGTGTGGCTGGTCCTGCTCGCGATCGTCGTGCTCGTACGGCTGCCGGTCCTGGTGCCCGCGACGTGGAGTGCTGCGGCGAACATCGCGCCCGCCGTCCGACGGGGCGTGACGCTGCCGGCCGCCGAACGCATCCAACGCGTGACGGGCATCGGTCCGGCGTTCGTCACCGCCGTCCGCGAGGCGTTGCCCGATGGCGGCCGACTCGTGCTCTACAGTCCCTACGTCGGGACGGACCTCGAGTTCCTGCTGCGGCTGCAGTTCGAACGCACGAAGAACCTGCTCTACCCGAGGCCGCGCGACGTGCACTTCGCGAGCGGAGCACCGCCGCTGCTCGAGAAGCTCGAGCCCGCGCTCGCCGGTCGACTGCTCGTGCTCGACGGCACGCAGGGCGACGCCGTGCTCGCGATCGGCGGCCGCTACGAACTCCTGCACACCGAGTCGATCGGTGGCGGCGCCCGGCTGCGGCTGTGGCGCTGGCTCGGGCCGCAGTGATGGACGGCTTCGCGATGCGGTTCGTGGCCGTCGCGACGCCGGCGCTGCTCGGCGTCGCCGCGCTCGTGCTGCTCGGCATTCGCTGGCGCCGCGACCCGATCGCCTACCCCGCGTGGTGCTGGCTCGTCGGGTGCCTGCTGCTCTCTGTCGTGCTGCGCGTCACGCGTGAGGTCGGCGGACTGTGGGCGGCGGGGTTCCCGTTGGCCGCGCCGATCGGGCTCGCGCTCGTGCTGTTCACGGCTGCGTGGCTGCGGCGCCGCAGCCGCGCACCGGACGCGGGTGCCGCGCCCGCGGAGCGGCAGCAGATCGTCGGCTACGCGGTCTTCGTCGCGCTCGGCGCCGGACTGGCCGTGTGGTTTGCGCTCGCGGGCCTCGATCGGCCGTGCGTCGAGGGCGACGAGGGCAACATCTGGTCGCTGCAGGCGAAGTCACTGCTCGTCGACTGGGGCGACGGCTTCGGCGCAGCACAGGTGCACAACCTGCACCCCGACTATCCGCGGCTCAACCCCTGGCTGCAGGCCTGGGTCTACACGCTGCTCGACCCCGGGTTCGTGCAGTTCGAGAACCGCTGGCTCGTGCAGCTGTGCGACGTGGCGTTGTTCGTCGCGGTCGCGGGTGCGGTGCGGCGGCTGCTGCCGGCCTGGATGGCTGCGGTGTTCGCGAGCCTCGTGCTGCTCGAACCGGAGTTCCAGAACCTGTGCCGCACCGCCTACGCGGACGGCATGGTCGCGCTCGGACTCGTCGTGCTGCTCGACGGCTGGTTGCGGTTCCGCGCGACGGGCGACCGTGCGATGCTCGGGCTCGCCGGGCTCGGTCTCGCGTTCGCGTTGTGGTCGAAGAACGAGCCGATGCTCTACCTCGTGAGCCTCGCGATCGCGGCGTCGTGTGCGGCCGGGCTGCGGCGGTTTGGCCCGGCGCGCGCTGTCGCGGGCGCGGCGGCGCGGCATCGACCACTCGATCTGCTCGCGCTGCTGCCGGCGGCCGCCGTTGTGCTGAACACGGCGATGTGGAACCGCCGCTTCGGTCTGCAGAGCGACCTGTTCGGCCACAATCCGACGGGCAAGTCGATGTTCGAGCTGATGGCGGAGCAATGGCCCGAGCGCGTGCCGGCGCTGATCCTCGAGGCCTGCCATGCGCTGCTCGCGCTCGATCACACGCACGCGGCGTTCGCGCTCGTTCTGTTCGCGCTCGTGCTGGTGCCGCGGATCACGCTCGGGTCACTCGCGGTCCCGACGCTCGCGCTGCTCGGCGCGCTCGTCGGGTTGCACCTCGTCTACGTCGGCAGCTTCCTCGAGCTGCGCTTCCATCTCGACACGTCGCACCGGCGCGTCACGTTCCAGCTCCTGCCCGTGGCCGTCGTGCTGCTCGCGGCGATCGCGCGCGGTGTTGCCGATGACCGGGCGACCGGGCACACTGCGGACCCCTCGTGAGTCCTCCTTCGAGCCCCGACCCGAACGCGCCGCCACCGCAGCATGGCGCGAAGCCGCCGCTGCCGGATGGCTTCCTGCTCAGCGTCGTGATGCCCGTCTACAACGAGGAGGCGACGCTGCGCGAGATCGTCGCCGCCGTCCGCGCGGTCGATATCCCGAAGGAGATCGTGCTCGTCGACGACGGCAGCGTGGACGACAGCCGCAAGATCCTCAAAGAGCTCGCCGCGGCGCACCCGGAGCTGCACGTCATCGAGCACGAGCGGAACAAGGGCAAGGGCGCCGCCCTGCGAACCGGCTTTTTGGCGGCCAAGGGCGACGTCGTCGTCGTGCAGGACGCCGACCTCGAGTACGACCCGGCCGACTATCCGACGCTGATCGAGCCGATCCTCACGGGCGTCTCTGATGTCGTCTACGGCTCGCGCTACCTCGTCGATGACCGCGACCCGGGGCGCGAGCGCGACCAGTTCTATCACTACTTCGGCAACCGGGTCCTGACGTTCTTCAGCAACCTGTTCACGGGCCTCAACCTCACGGACATGGAGACGTGCTACAAGTGCTTCCGTCGCGAAGTGCTGCAGCAGATCGTGATCCACAGCAAGCGCTTCACGGTCGAGCCCGAGGTCACGGCCAAGGTCGCGAAGCTGCCGGTGCGGATCTGGGAGGTGCCGATCCGCTACCAGGGCCGCAAGTACAGCGAAGGGAAGAAGATCACCTGGCGCGACGGCGTGGCCGCGCTCTGGGCGATCGTGAAGTACCGTTTCGTCAGCTGACGGGGGTCAAAAGACGAATGCGCCGGTGAAGACGAAGCCGGTGAAGTTCGCGTCGAAGCCGTTGACGATGGTGTTGTTTTCGATGTCGCTCTCGGCCATGAACATGCCTTGCGTCACGAACGCGGCGCCGATCTCGAAGAAGTCGAAGCGCGTACGCATGCCGAGTTCGAGGAACAGGAAGCCGGACGACGAGTCGAAGTCGTTCGAGAAGCCCTGCACCTCGGCTTCGGAGTAGGTGACCGCGAAACCGAACTCGCCGTAGGCCGACAGCTGCACATGGCGGCCGTGGTGCAGGACGAACTCGGGCGCGATCTCGACGCGCGGGCCGAACGAGTCGACCTCGAGGGTCGTCTGGCCCGTCGCGACGTTCTCGAGCTCGTAGTTGTGGGCCATGATGCCGACGCGGATCGGCGCACGGAATCGGCCCTGGACGATGCGGTAGGTGAAGTGCGGGAAGATCGCGAACGCGCGCGACTCCTCCGCGGCGAAACCCTCGTCGACGAACAGGTCGTCGTCCGAGCCCCAGTTCTCGAAGCGGATGCCGCCGCCGAAGCCGCTGCGGCCGACGCCTTCGAAGCGGGCCCGCAGCAGGGCGCCGGACGTGTCGCCGTCGGCGTTGCTGCCGTCCGTGTCGTGGAACGCCCAGCCCGGGGCGACGCCGAACTCGAAACGGAACTGGGGGTGAATGCGCTGCGCCGTCAGGTTCGCGCTGGCGGCGATCAGCGCGAGAACGGTGGGGAGCGCCAGAGTTCGCAGGGAGGCGGCCATGCGCCCCATGATACGGCCTGGCCGGCCACGGCAGGGCTCACGCCTGCACGTAGCTGCCGCGGATCGGAAGGTGCTCATGCATCGCATTGCGCGAATCGACGACGAGCGTTGCATGCTCCGCGATCATTTTCCAATCGATCGCCCGGTGGTTGGTCACGATCAGGACGCAATCCGCGGCCTTGACGGTCGCTTCCGTCAGCGGCGTCGAGTGCATGCGATATTCCATGTACTTCCGCATCCCGGCGAACAGCGGCACGTGCGGGTCGTGGTAGCTCACGTCCGCACCGTGCTCGAACAGCTGCTTGATGATCTCCGCTGCCGGGGTCTCGCGCACGTCGTCGACGTCGGGCTTGTACGCCAGACCGATCACGAGCACCTTGCTGCCGCGCAGCGGTTTGCCGGCGTCGTTGAGCCCCGCGGCCGTGCGCTTGATCACGTAGCCCGGCATCGAGTTGTTGATCTCGCCCGCGAGCTCGATGAACCGCGTGTGGTGGCCGAACTCCTTGGCCTTCCACGTGAGGTAGTACGGATCGATCGGGATGCAGTGTCCGCCGAGTCCGGGGCCCGGGTAGAACGCCTGGAACCCGAACGGCTTCGTGCTCGCGGCCTGCACGACCTTCCAGACGTCGATGCCCATCGCGGCGAGCACGGGCTTGAGCTCGTTCACGAGCGCGATGTTGACGCAGCGGTAGATGTTCTCGAGCAGCTTCGCGGCCTCGGCGACCTCGGCCGAGTCGACTGGCACGACCTCCTCGATCGCCGTCGAGTAGAGCTCGCTGCCGAGCTGCGTGCTGGTCTCGCAGATGCCACCGACGAGCTTCGGGATCGTCTGGGTGCTGTGGTCCTGCCGCCCCGGATCCTCGCGCTCCGGGCTGTAGGCGACGAAGAAGTCCTCGCCCGCGACGAGGCCGGAGCGCTCGAGGATCGGCAGGCAGTCGCCGCGCGTCGTGCCCGGGTAGGTCGTCGACTCGAGCGACACGATCTGACCCTGGCGGAGCACCTTGGCCACCATCTCGCTCGACTTCACGATGTAGCTCATGTCGGGCTCGCCGTGGCGCCCGAGCGGGGTCGGCACGCAGAGGATGATCGCGTCCGCGTCCGCGAGCTTCGCGGGATCCGAGGTCGCCGCGAACTTGTCGGACTCGCTGAGCTCCTTGACGAAGTCCTCGCCGAGGTGCTTGAGGTAGGACTCACCGCGCTCGAGCATCGCGATCTTCTCGTCGTCGACGTCGTAGCCGAGGACGGGGAAGCCGGCGCGGAAGAACGCGCGCAGCAGCGGCAGCCCGACGTAGCCGAGGCCGACGATGCCGATCGTCGCGGTGCGGTCCTGGATGCGGGCTTGGAGCTTTTGGGCGGGAGAGCTGGACTCGGCCATGGTGGGTGCGCTCATAGGCGTAACGGACTATCGGCATTCGGGCCAGCGGGAGTCGAGGAGCCCGCAACGCCGGGTCGTCGATCGCGCTCGGACCTCGTGATCCGCACCCGATTCAGCACGTTGGCTGCGTGGGGCCTCCTGACCGTCACCGCGGGGTGCGGCCTGGCCACGCAGCGGCTGTGGGAGCAGGGTAGCGAGGTCGTCCAGGTGATCCGGGCGCAGTACGCCGGGCCGGGCGGCGAATTCGCGCTCGTCGTGGAGTCCGATGACGCCGGGCCTCGGTTGGCGGTCGACGCCGAACTGTCGCCAGGCGCCGAGGTGCCGGCGGCGAGCGGATTCGCCGGAGCGCGATCGGCCTGGACCTTGCGCCCGGGGGAGGAGGCGGAGAGCGCCCTCGTGCTGCTGTCCGATCCGGCGGCGTTCCGGTGCGAGAGCGTTCGGCTCGAGTTCGTGCGCGAGCGCCGGAACGGGTGGTTCTCGCAGAGCGTCGCGCAGCTCGTGCTCACGGGGCAGTGGTTCCCCGAGCGCACCGTCGAGGCGGTGCCCGAGGTGTCGATCGCAGCCCTCGAACGCGTTCGCCGCGTTCCGGCGATGGACTACCTGCAGAGCTACGTGTTGCCGGGGGACACGCCGCAGCTGCTCGTCGATTGCACCGAACGACTCCTGGCGCTCGACCCCGCGATCTGGGTGCCGGGACCGAAGCTCGGCCGCCCGCACCTCGCGGCGCTCGGCTGGGTCGACGCCGAGCTGCGGCCGCTGCAGAACGGGCAACACGCCGCGCGCCTGATCGGGCCGACCGCCGGTGGCCGCGGGCCGTTGCCCGATCGCCTGGCCGCGCTCGCCAACCTGCGGATTCTCGCCGTCGTCCACGATGGCCAGCAACAGGAGTATTACGCCCTGCGACCGGACGTCGTGTGGTTGTGGGCCGGGCTGCAGCGCGGCCACCGCGGTGGCTACTCCCACGTGTCCGAGTGGTCGGTGCATCCGACGGTCGCAACCGCGGCGGCCGCGGAGGCCCTCGCCGAGTCGTCGGTCTGGCGTGGGGAGTGGCGACTCGAGTTCCGCGACGTCGAACGGCGGACGACGGCCGGCGCCGATCTCACGACGAAGGTCCTCCTGACGCCGCTCACCGTCTGCGTGGACTTCCTCGGGGCTCTGGTCTGGGGCGCTCTCACGGGCGATTGACCGCCGCGAGAGCCGAGACTTTCGAGCGCGGGTGCGGCTCCCTATCCTGGTGCCGCAACGCGTGCCGTCGCAACTCGTGCCACTGCTCCGTGCCACCGCTCCGTGCCACCGCTCCGTGCCACCGCTCCGAGGCTACCCGTGAATCGTCCCGTTCTGCTGTGCGCTGCTCTGTCGGCGACGTCCCTTGCCGCCCAGTCCTGGACCCCGGTTTCGACGACGTCCGACCCCGGCAACGTGCGCGACGGCGCGATGGCCGGCCACCTCGTGACCGCAGACGTGATCCAGTTCGGCGGCTGGCCGGCGCTGGGGCAGACGTGGGCCTATCGCGCGCAGGACTGGGTGCAGCTCACGCCGGCGACGGCACCACCCGCGCGCCGGGAGAACGCGATGGCCGACGACGTCGCGCGCGGTCGACTCGTGATGTTCGGCGGCCTCGGCGCGAGCGGTGTGCTCGGTGACACCTGGGAGTGGGACGGGACCGATTGGACCCTCGCGTCGCCGGCCACGAGTCCGCCGGCGCGCCAGGGCCACGTCATGGCCTACGACTCGGCGCGGCAGGTGACCGTGCTCTTCGGCGGCACGACGAACCCGAATGCGCCGTTCGAGCTCACGGACACCTGGGAATGGGACGGCACGACCTGGACGTCGGTGGCGACGGCGAGCGCGCCGAGCGAGAGCTACCGGTCATCGATGTGCTTCGATCCGATCCGCAACGTCTGCGTGCTGACGGGCGGCACGAGCCTGTTCGGCGCGCCCGATCAGAGCACCTGGGAGTATGACGGCGTGGACTGGACGAACGTCACCGCGACGGTCGGCCCGGCGCCGTCCGCGACGCCGGGCCTCGGCGTCATGGGCGCCGCGATGGCGTTCGACCTCGCGACCGGTGCGAGCGTGCTCTACGGCGGGCGCACGCCCAACGGCACGTTCTCGACCGACACGTTCGCCTACGACGGCAGCGCGTGGACCATCCTGCAGTCCGGCACGCCGAGCTCACGCACCGGCATGATGATCGCGGCGAACGTGCCGGCCGGGAACCTCGTCGTCTACGGCGGCGCGACGGGTAACCTGCAGACGTGGTTCCGCGAGACGTGGGAGTTCGCCGGCGGCGTGCAGGCCGACTACCTCGCGTTCGGCCAGGGTTGCGCGGGCAGCGGCGGCGTGCCGCAGCTGCAGCCACTCGCGGGTTCGCTGCCGCGCAGCAACTCCGTGTTCACGCTCGAACTGACGAACCTGCCGACTGCTGCCGGACTCTGCTATCTCGCGTTCGGCTTCGACGACCAGAACTGGAACGGCGCGCCGTTGCCGCTCGGCCTCGCCGGCTTCGGCATGCCGGGGTGCACGCTCTACACCGCGATCGACTTCGGCGCGACGCAGGGGCACGGCGGCTCTTCGGTGCAGTGGCTGCTGTCGATCCCGAGCGGCTTCGACGGTCTCGTCTTCTACGTGCAGGCCGCGGTGTTCGACCCGCTCGCGGGCAACGCTGCGGGCGTCACGGCCTCCGACGCCGGTCGCGCGACGGTCGGGAGTTGACGCAGGACCCGGCGACGGGCGACCCCGCGGCACCGTCCGCGTGGTGGGAGCCGGTGCTCGACTGGCTCGCGAGCCCCGTCGTGTTCTGGACGATGTTCGGCACGGGTGTCGGCACGGTCCTGCTCGCCATCGTGTTCCTGCCGTTGCTCGTCGCGCGGCTGCCGGCCGACCGTTTCGCGATTTCGACGGCGGCGCGCGCACGGCAACGGTCGCTGCTCGGCTGGCTCTGGCTCGTCCTGCGCAACACGTTCGGCACGGTGCTCGTGATCGTCGGCCTCATCCTGCTGCTGCTGCCCGGCCAGGGCCTGCTGATGATCCTCGTCGGGCTGCTGATCATGGACTTCCCGGGCAAGCACGCGCTCGAGCGCCGCATCGTGCGCCGCCCCGCGATCCTGCGCGCGATGAACGGCATGCGGGAAAAGCGCGGGCGGCCGCCGTTCGTGTTCGATTGAGTCGGCGTCCGTCCGGCGAGGGATGTCGCGGGCTTCGCTCCGGACGCCACGGTGGGCGGCAGCGTGCGGTGGTCGTAGGAGAATTGCGACCAGCGAGCAGATCAGTAGTGCGTATACACCGCCGCGTTGCTCGCCCGCACGGCGCCGTTTGGATCGAGCACGACGCCCTGCCACGCGATCTGCACGCCGATCACCCACGGCGCGTTGGGCACCGCGTAGGCACCGGCGAGAACGGGTCCGCTGCCCAGTGCTTCGAGCACAGCGCCGGTCTGGAGCCAGATCGGATCGATCACGCCGGGCACCGCCGCCGGACCGCCGGCGAAACCGACGCAGAGCACGCCGCTGCCGCCGATCGGCACCGCGAGCGAAGCGTTCGCGACGCCGCCGAGCAGGCCACGTGACGACGTGAGCCGCGGGATCGGGCGCGTCGTGACCGTGAGGTTCGGATCGAAGGGCGGGCTCGTGAGTCCCGAGAACACCGTGCTCGGATCGAGCGCGACGAAGCCGTTGCCGACCGCCGCGGGCTGCGGTGTGCTCGCGGTGGAGCTCAGCCGCGTGCTGCCGTTGAGCACGAGCTCGCCGCCGGTGAGGAAGCAGACCGCCGTCGCGAACTGGATGTTCTGTGGCGTGCTCGCGAGGATGCAGTCGGTCACGTGTACGCGGCCGCCACCGAGTCGGATCGCGAACGACTCGCCGTCGATGTCACAGCCCGAGAGAAGCATGTTGCTGTCGACGCACTGGATGGCGCCGGGCCCGATCTCCCGTGACGCGACCATGCAGTCGCGCACGACCACGTTGTCGCAGTCCGTCGCCTGGACGCGGCCCATCGGGCCGAAGCTGCTGCCTATCGTACAACGATCGATGACGACCGTACCCGCGCAGTCTACGCACGCGATGATGCCCGTGACGAGCAACCCGCTGAATGAGAGCCCCGCAATCGTGACGCTCTGGGCGGCCGCAAGGTCCGAGACGTTCGCGAACGCGTTGGCGAAGAGCCCGGTCGCGGCAACGGACGTGCCCGGGTCGCAGAGCACGGTGAGGCTCTTGTTCTGGATCGCGAACGAGTCGTAGGCGCCGGCGCGCACCTCGAGCACGGCGCCATCGGGGACCGCGGCCACGGCCGTGGCGATCGAGGTGAAGCTCGCGCCCGGCCCGTTGTTCGCATCGACGACGAAGGTCTGGGCCGCGGCGGCCGAGGAGAGCAGGACGACGAGCGTGAGGATGGCAGTCGGTTTCATCGGGCGACCTCTGGGTTCCTCCCGATGAGCGTGAGACGACCGCCGCGCCGCACCGGATTTCGTCGCGAATCGACGCAGGTGGGGTGCTCGATGCAGGCCAGCTGGCGGGCCGCGGTCCACGTCGACCCACTTGCCAACCGAGACGGACGAAGTCGCCGAGCGCCAGTAGCGACCTGGCTGGGCTCTTCTCGTAGACCGGGCTCCTAGCGCACGGTGATGGCCGTCGGCCGGCTCGCTTGCCAGCGCCTTAGCGACGGGTCGAGATCGAGCGCGACCCCCTGCACGGGCAGGCCGAGCGGCAGCCCGCTCGCGAAGAAGTCGCGATTGCCCGAGCTGTCGAGGTTCGTGACGAAGAGCGGGTGGCCGGACTGCGCCTGCCACAGCAGGTCGGCCGGCGTCGGGTCGAGGCCGAAGAACCAGCCGTTCGGGAACTGGCCGGGCACGGTCGTGATCGCGGTGAACGTCGGGTCGCCCGGGATGCCGCGGCGGCGCCGCAGCACGAGCGAGCCGGGCAGCGGGCCGGGGCGGAATGACATGGCGAACGCGCCGGGCACGTCGGCGTGGCAGCGGTCGACGAGCGTGCCGCGCATGTTGGCGTTGGTCGCGAAGTATTCGTGGTAGCCGATGCCGAAGTCGCCGTGCGGGTGCGAGCCGTCGGTCACGGACAGCAGCCGTTCGCCGTCGAGGAAGAACGCCAGCGCCGATCCCGCGGCCTCGATGCGAAAGCGGCGCCACGCGGTGCCGGGAACGAATCGCGGCGCCGGCAACAGGTCGACGACCGCGCCGCCGTGCGCGCGCAGGCACTGCAGGCGGCCGGTGTGCGAGTCCCAGGTGAGCGCGAAGCACGCGCCCTGTTGTGACAACGTGCCCTCGAACGCACCGTTCGCCCGGTCGCGCACGAAGATGCCGATCCGTTCGAAGCCGTCGGCCGTCAGCTGCGGTCGGTGCAGGCAGAGCAGGTCCGCCTCGAAGCCGACGTCCGTCACGAGTCCGGGAGAGACGCGCAGCGTGTCGGTGCCGCCCGCCGGGTCCATGATGCGCAGCACGGTCGGATCGCCGCTCGGCGCCGGTGCGGTCGCGGGAGCCGGTACGGACACGGGACTCGTGAACTTCGCGCGCCAGCTCGTGCGTTCGGGCCCGCCCGCCGGGAAGCGATCGCGGAACGGGAACGACTCGACCGTGCCCGTCGCATAGCGCCAGCTGCTGAACGCGCCTTCGTCGCTGAGCAGCACGTGCAGGTGCGGATCGGCGAGCACCGAGTCCACGGTCGTGCGCTGACCGTCCACTTCCATCGCGCGGGCCACGAGCCGGATGCCGTGGCTGTAGTCGACGTGTGACATCGTGTGGCCGCTGTAGAGCGGCTGGATCGGCGTGCCGCTCTGGTAGTGCCAGCCGTAGATGCAGACGCGCCCCGGGTTGGTCGCGATGCGCGCCGAGCTCACGACGTCCTTCTTGATGCCCGCGGTCAGCAGGTTCTGCTGAGCACCACCGCGCTGCGATTCGATCTGCAGGTGGTGCTGATGGAACAGGTCGCTCGAGAGGATGTTGTAGGACGACGGGTGGTAGGGGAACGGCGCGAGTTTGACCGGCGCGTGCGTCCAGATCGCGTCGACCATCTTGCGCGTCGGCAGCACGCACTCGAGACGATCGGCCAGCTGCTGCGCGAGCGTCGGCGTCATCGGCATGCGGAACCAGTCGCTGTCCCGGCCGATGCCGACGTAGTCGGGCGTGCACCAGAACGTCGCGGTGCGCGTCTGGCCCTGGATCACCGCGGACGTCGTGATCGGCACGAGCGTGCGCAAGAACGTCGGCACGTTTCCGGCCGCGAGCTCGTGCCACAGGAGCTGTTCGCGGTCCGCGAGCGCGAGGTTCGAGAGCGCGGGACGCAGCTGCGTGCCCGTGACCGCGTTCGGCGAACGCGGCGGCAGGATCAGTCCCGGCGGGTATTGCGCCGGCGCGGTCGCGCAGGCGGTGAGCAGGAGCGAGAGAGGCAGCGCGCGCATCGCCGGCGAGGATACGGGGTCGCTGGCGGTTGCGACACCGGGGCGGCCGTTACGACCGGCCGTGATTCGAGAAGCCGTCGAACCCGGATGTGAGCGCGTTCATCCGGTCCGATAGCGCCGCGGGATCGGATTGCCACGAGGCGGGAGCGGACTGCCGGAGCCAGTGGTGTTCGCGATGTTGTGGATCGCGAACTTGATCGCTGAACGTTCGCAGGCGGGCCGTGTGACGCCGAGTACAGACGGCTCGTAGGTCGGCGCCGAGCAGGAACGCCGGTCGCAGATCCCACTCGATGTCGTGGCCGTGGTCCGCTGCCCGTCTGAGCTCTGGCGCGTCGAAGCACCTCGGATCGTCGTCTTCGACGTAACGATCGATGAGCAACGCGAGGTCGCCGAGGTCCTTCTGGCGTTCGTGCGGCCGATCGAGAAACGCGGCCACCTTGGTCAGGAACAAGGCACGGCGGGTCGCCACGCGAACATCCGGCGGTAGTTGGTCGCTGTAGGTCGTGTTGTCCCGCATCGCGAGATCGATGCCGGTGAGATCCAGCGTCGTGCCGTCTGGCCACGACACCTTGCCCGTGTCGAGCAGATCGGGCGCCGCGGGCAAGACGTCGACGATCTCGTTCGTCGGTGTCGTCCAACGGTGTGGTAGCGTCGAGTGTCGCGACCATTCGCTCGGCAACCGGTCGGCACGATCGAGTTCGAGGCGATCGATCGCGATGCAGACATCGAGGTCGAGGGTCGCACGGAACGACGGGAAATGCCAACGCAGTGCGGCTGCGCCGACCACGACGATGCGACGGCCGGGCACCGAGCTGGCGAGTCGCGCGAGCAGTGCGTGGTGATCGGGCGCCATCAACCAGGTTCCGTTCGCAGGTGTCCGGCCATCAGGATCGCCGTCTCCCGGGCGCGTGGATCACTGGAGCGAGCGAGCTCGGCGTGGATGAGCAACGGATGCGCTGTTTCCTCGAACTCTGCGGATAGATCATGGATCGACATCGTTCGAAACACCTGCAGCGTGCCATCGCGATCCGGCGCCGCGTCGAGGCGTCGCGCCAGGTCAGGAGGCCAATCGGTCACATGGATCGTCGTCTCGTTGCTCTCCAGGTGGTGCAACCAACGCGCGGAACCCCGCGTCGCTCCGAAGCCGAATGGTATTCCCGTCGCGCGCATGACGGTTGCGACATGCTGTGCTGCCGCGTCCGGGTCGGACTGGCGCAGTCGAAAACGGCCGAGGTCGAGTCGGCTCCGCAGGACGTCGGCCCAGCCGTTCGTGAAGCGATCGATGCACGCGGCGCGACCGTGGGGCGCAAACACGTGAGCGCTACGGCCGGTGCGAATGAGCAGGCCTTCGTCACGAAGCCGCGTGAGCAGGGTGTGGGCGGCGTGCCGACTCGTGCCGGCCACGTCGCCTTGTTCGCGAACGGTCTGTGCCAGGAGGCTCTCATCGGCGAGCAGGGCGAACAACACCCGATAGCCGGCTTCGCGCAGGGCTCCGGCCGAAGCGCGTGTGTGCTCGGGCTGGCGCCGACCTTCGATGTGGATCGTTACCTCGCCGCCGTCGAGTTCCAGGTGACAATTGCCCGCGAGATCGAGGTAGCCGATCCCATGGCGAGCGAGGGCGGCGCCGACCTTGGCGCCGATGAGCGTGGCCAGAACGATCCGCGGGCGCCTTTCACCGCTGGTGACGTTGGCCAGTCGATCGACGGCAAGCATCCCGAGAGCGCCTCGGATCGGGTAGAGCACCGCGGGTTCGCGGCGGCCGTTCCGCAGTTGGATCGAGCCGCTGTAACCCCCGTCTTGATCAGGCCTCGTGGCTCGCGTGTGCGGAGTGGCCGCACCTCTGGCGGGGTCGACTCGCGCGGCGATCGCGTGGATGAGTTCGAGGCCATCGATCATGGGGGGCAACAGGAGTCCCTTCTGTCATCGTCTATTGTTGGCACGTAACATAGCCTGTCATCTTGAAAATGACAAAATGTCTAAGGTGACAAGTTGGCACGATCGTGATCGATCGGACCGTATCGGTGGCCTGTTCCGGGGCAGCGGTTCCGGTTCTACGTCGACTCCGCCGAGCTCACCGACTGCCGATCGTGAACTCGAGGCCGTTGCTCGCGATGGCGCCGCCGGCGTTCGCGGTCGGGTCGAGGGCCATGCCCTGCAGGTAGAGCGTCTGACCGAGCAGTGCGGTGTTGGCCGGGATTCGGATCGTCAGCGTGTAGCCGTGGCTCGATGGCAAGATCGCGGCGATGGCGTCGGGAGCGACGAGCAGGTCGCAGCCCGGCATGCCGAACGCGCCGAGGTCGAGCGGCAGCGGTGTGGTGCCCCAGCTCTGGTTCGAACCGCCGAGGATCGCAGCGAGGAGCGTGGCGCTCGGAGTGTTCCGCCATTCCGCGAGGAACGGACTGCCGAGCCACGGTCGGCCGGGAGCGTCGAGCTCCAGGATGCCCTGACTGCCGCTGCAGCCGGTGCCGAACATCTGGGTCCTGGCCGGCGTGACGGGCCCTAGCAGCCAGGTGTCGTTCTTGCGGATCTGCAGTGGCGGCTGCGTGTCATCGCGGCCGCCGAACGCGACGATCGTCTCGGCGCTCGGATCGTAGGCGAGCATGTGC
This sequence comes from Planctomycetota bacterium, assembly GCA_965228735.1. Classification (GTDB taxonomy): domain Bacteria; phylum Planctomycetota; class UBA1135; order UBA1135; family UBA2386; genus JAGQRA01. The sequence continues at coordinate 3,385,611 of OZ245838.1, read as the reverse complement.
CAGAACCGCAGCGGCGGGTTGGTCGCCGTAGTGCGGCTGTGCCACAGCCGACCGTCCCAGTCCCACACGCCGACGGGCGCCGGCACGCCGTTGCCGCCCTCGCCGCCGTAGAGGACCACGCGTTCGCGGGCTGCGTCATACGTCAGCCGTCCGCCGTTGCCCGGCGGGCGCTCGCCGACGAAGAACCACCGGGTGCCGTTCCACTTGTACGTCCCTGGCATGGTGGGCGATGAGCCCACGGGCACGATGTCCGTCAGGCCGGCCATGACCACGAAGCCGTGCGCGGCGTCGTATGCCATGTCGTGACCCTCCTGGGCGGGCGGGGCGGCCGTTGGCGTCTGCTGTTGCCACTGTGTCCCGTCCCACTCCCACGTGTCATCGAGGAGGATCGTGCCGGCGCGCCCGCCGAACAGCACCGTGCGAGAGCGCGCGTTGTCGAACGCCATCGCGTGGCCGCTCCGGGGAGCCGGCGAACCGGCCGGTGTCCGCTGCGTCCAGTCCTGGCCGTTCCACTCCCAGGTGTCCCCGAACGGTGTCAGCAGCAATTGATCAACACCGCCGAACATGACGACTACGTTTCGCGTCGTGTCCGTGACCATGCGCGGGCCGTACCGCGCCGGGGGCTTGTTGGCCGGTGTGAGTTGCTGCCACGCGTTGCCGCTCCAGCGCCAGGTGTCGTTGGCGACGCCGCCGTTGGTGCTGCCACCGAACAGCAGCACGCCCGAGCCCGTGGCGTCCGCCGTCATTGCAGCTTCGTGACGCGCCATCGGTCGATTCGTGATCGCGGCCTGCAGCCAGTCGAGCTGGGCTGTGACGGACGAAGCGGTGAGCAGGACGGCGGCAGCCGTCACGACGGGGCAGCGGGTCGGCATGGTCGGGATCCGAACGTGGAGCTTCTCCCCACCCTTCCCGGGCCACGATAGCCCCGGGTGGGGCCCGAGGTCACCCGGAACCGTCGCGGCGCCGCCGGCAGGCCCCGCTACGGCAGGAACTTCTTCGGCTCGGCCAATTTGCGCGGCAGGTACTCGTCGATGACGAAGTTCAGGCCCCACTTCGCGAGCGCCTGCTGCTCGGCGCGGACGCCCATCTTGAGCATCTGCTGGATGGCCTTCTGCCATTCCTTGTGCGCCTGGAAGAACGGGTCGTTCTTGAGTGCGTCCTTGGCGCGCTTGATGTCGACCTCCTTGAGCTTGTGCGTCGCGTCCTGCAGCTCGAAGTCGAGGATGTCCTGCGGCGTCACGCCGAGGTAACGCGCCTGCGGCACGCAGAAGAACTTGTTGAGGTGCACCGCGTTGCCCGAGCCGACCTTGAGCGTGCGGTAGATGTTGCTGATCCCGTACGGATCGCAGTCGTTGAAGCAGTAGACCGGCAGCTTCTTGTCGTCCGACAGCTTGCGGATGAAGCGGCGCGTGCTGCGCGTCGGCACGCCGCTCGTGCCGATGATGATCGCGTTGCTGTCGCGCCACCACTTGTGCTCGTGCAGGCGTGAGAACATGCCGCCGGTCTCGATCACGAGAACGAACTTGGCGTTGGTCTCGAACCGGAAGTGCTCGACCGAATTGGGGATCGTGTACGAGCCGCTGCCGAAGCGCGTGCAGTCGATGCGCTCCTCGGCACCGGTCTCGCGGTCACGATCGATGACGACCAGCGAACCGGCAACGTTGCCGCCGTGGTCCTCGGGGCGGAACCGCAGCTGCTCGCGCGTGACGCCCTGCAGGCTGAACAGCGCCTCGATGTCGTCCATCGCGGTGTCCGACTCGTGCTGTTCGTTGAACTTGGCCTCGCCCCAGTTCTTGCTGACGTAGTAGGCCTCTCGCTTGGTCGCGAAGTCGTCTTGGACGACCATCTCCTTGCTCATCGCCATGAGCTTGAGCGACTGCGCGAACGTCTTGACGGTGTTGACCGTGAGCGTGCGCTCGACGCGGCCACGACCCATCTGGAAGCCGCCCTTCTTCTTGTCGTAGCGCGCGTTCTTGAGCGAGCGCTCGGGGTACTTGAGCTCCGGTTTGTCGCGCTTGCTGATCTTGCCGTAGACGTGCTGCGCGCAGTCGTCGATCTGCTCCACCGTGACCTTGTCGAGCCTGGTCATCGGCTTCTTGCGCTTCTTGGGAGCCGCCTTCTTGATGGCCTTCTTCTTCCTTGCTGCCACGGGTGACTCCTAGAGCTTGCGGCTCTTCTCGAGGACTTCGGTGAGGTTGCTCGTGGCCTTGGTCGTCGCTTTCTCGTCGAGCGACAGGATGTCCTTGAGCGCCTCGACGACGTGCGGGATGTAGGTCTCGATGTAGTTGCGCTTCTTGAACTCGTTGGCGAGCTTCTTGCCCTTGCGCACGTGGATGCCGACCTTGCGGCCGCACTCCTGCAGGGCGAGCCGCAGCTCGGCCTGGATCTCGTCGTAGCCGGCGATCGCCTCCTTCGACTCGCTCGTGAACGGCACCCACACCGACGCGATGTGCACGAAGATGACCATCGGGCCGACGGGCAGCGCGCCGCGCGGCTGGCTCAGCCCGTAGTTGCGCCAGTTGGTGCCGATCACGGCCTTGGTGACCGCGCACGCCGACTGCTGGAAGAGCAGCGGCACGCGGTTGGCGTAGCGAATGAGCTTCACCGGGTCGTCGGCGTCACCCATGAGCGCGTCCTGGTTCTGCTGCTTCTTCGTGACCTGGACGATCTTGCCCGTCTCCGTCATCTCGAGCGACTGCCCGATCTTGCCGTAGGCGAGGCCGACCTCGACGGCGAACGGCCGGCCGCGGTAGACGACCGGGTTGCGCGAGCTCGCGATGTAGTAGTCGGCCTCGACCTCCTTCTTGAGCCCCTTGATGATCAGCTCCTCGCCGATCGGCGCGATGCAGCTCAAGGGCGGCGCCTTGATCTTGGTCGCGTCGATCGCCTTCTTGAGGTTCTGCGCGTCCGCGGTCGCCAGCCGCCGCGGGTTGGTCGTCGGCTTGATGCCCGCGGTCTCGCAGATCTTCTTCGCGACCGTGCCGCCGACGCGCGAGAAGTCGCTCTGCAAGAACGCCGAGACCGTGCGGTTCTCGCTGTCCTGCATCATCTTCTGCAGGATGCCGAGCTCGACGCCGTGCGGGTGCGGCTTGATCTCCTCGACCTCCTTCGGCAGTTCCTTCGTGCCGCGCTCGTAGACCGTCTCGTTGCCGTCGGGGTCGACGAACGTGAACGTCACGTGCGGGTTGGCCACCGCGCACAGCTTGATGAACTCCTCGACAGAGCGCTGCCCGCGGCGGTACTCACCCTCGAGCACGATCGCGACCTCGGTGCCGCGCTTCTTCTCCCACTCGATCGCCTTGTCGGTCGTGATCGGCTTGTTCTTCGCCGTGTCGATCCGGATGTCGAACTGGTGGGGGACGGCGCGCGGCCCGGTCTTGCTGCGCACGCGCACCGGCTTTCCCGTCGTCAGCTGGCCATACATGCCCGCCGCCGAGATGCCGATGCCCTGCTGGCCGCGGCTCTGCCGCAGGCGATGGAACTTGCTGCCGTAGAGCAGCCGGCCGAACACGTTCGGCACCTGCTGCTTCACGATGCCGGGGCCGTTGTCCTCGACGATCATCGTGAACTGGTTGTCCTGCCCCTTCACGCGCCGGATCTCGACGCGCAGGTCGGGCAGGATGCGCGCTTCCTCGCACGCGTCGAGGCTGTTGTCGACCGCCTCCTTGACCGCCGTGAGCAGCGCCTTGCGCGGGCTGTCGAACCCGAGCAGGTGACGGTTCTTGGTGAAGAACTCGCTGACCGAGATCTCGCGCTGGCGCTTGGCCATCGACTCGGCCGTCTCGGTGCGCGAACGCTTGCCCTTCGACGGCGCCTTGGCCGCCTTCTTCGTCGCCATGTCGTCTGCCGCCTTGCTGCTGTCTGGACCGGCGAACAGCTGACCCTGTCCGCTACCGTGGCTCGTCATTCGGTGCCCCCTCCTGATGGTGGCATGGAGCGCCCCGGCAACCACCGGGAACGACGCAGTCTTACTGACCGGAGGGGGCGTTCGTCCAGACCGGATTTGGTGGACGGCGCGCCGGGGAGGCGACGCTCAGCGGCGGGCGCCCGCGCCCTCGAGGACCGCGATCATCTTCTGGTCGTCGGCGGCACGGGCGACCTGCAGCGGCGTCTCGCCGGCGCGTTCCCAGAGGTGACCGACGGGTTCGGAGTCGGCGCCGTTCTCGAGCAGGAACGCGGCGAGGTCGTGCTCGCGGCGCTTCACGCACCAGTGCAGCGCGGTGTGGCCGGCGCTGTCCTGGTCGATCGGGGTGCCGCGGGCGAGCAGCAGTTCGGCCATCTCGACGGAGCCTTCGCCGAAGACCGCGAAGAACAGCGGCGGGAAGTCGTGCGCGCCGCGTTCGTGCACGAGGGTCGGGTCGCGGTCGAGCCAGAACTTGACGCTCTCGAGGTCACCGAGCGAGACCGCGGTCGGCAACGACAGCGGCGCGCCGTGGTCGAGGTGCAGGCGGATGATGTCACGGCTGCCGATGTGCGCGGACGCTTCGATCGCGAGCTCGTCGTCGGTCGAGATCGAGAACGTGAGCTGCGGGTTCTGCTTCAGGAGGTCGCGCACGACGGGGAGCCGGAAGTGCGAGTTACCGGTCACGCGGCTCTGCAGTTCTTGCGGCACGGCGCTCATGTCGGGGAACTCGATCGGCTCGCGATTGGCATCGAGGGCGAAGCGCGATGCGCGGTTGTCGCGGGGCAGCGTGGCGTGGTTGCCGAGCAACTTCGCGCCCGCGGCCCAGCCGCTCGCGGTCGCGAGGTCCGCGGCGGTGCGACCTTCGGCGTCTTTGGCCGTGACGTCCGCGCCCTTGCGGACCGCGAGTCGCACCAGCTTCTCGTCGCGGTGCCGGACCGCACCGTGCAGCACCGAGCTGCCGCCTCGTTGCGCTGCATTGACGTCGGCGCCGTTGCTGCAGAGGTCCGCGAGCGCGATGCGCGCCCAGTGCGGGTGCGCCGCGTCCATCGCGGTGCGCGCGGCCGTGAAGCCGTTGCCGCCCGCGGGGATCGCGTCGGGTTCGCAGCCCGCGCTGCGCAGCCGCCAGTTCGACGTGCACCCGCTCAGCGCAGCCGCGTGCAGCGGCGTGCCGCCGATCGGGTGCGCGCGTGTGAGGTCTTCGCGGTCGGCCTCGACGCACGCCGCGAAGCGGTCCCAATCCGCGGCGAGCACGGCCTCGATGGTGTCGAGCTCGATGCCGGTGTCCTGGATCGCCTCGGCCACGTCGAGGTGGCCGTGCACGAACGCGAGCACGAATGCGGAGCGGTCGCGGTCGTCGCGGCACGTGGCCAGCTTCGGGTCGTCCGCCAGCAGCGCTCGCACGCGCTCCAGGTCGCCCGCGATCACGGCGGCGAGGAACGGGTCGGTGCCGGCCGGTCCTGTGAGCGAGGGCGCGGCGCCCGCGGCCGGTTCGCGACCCCGCAGCAGCGGGCGCAGGCGGGCGTAGGCGAGGGTCGTTCCGAACGAGCAGATGAGCTGGCGGCGGTTCACGTTCATGGCCTTGGTCGGGTATCCGCCGCAAGAGCGCCCGATCGTCGCGGCGCGGGCCAATCGCCGAAAAAGTGGCCCGCCACCCTGCCCCCGCGCGCTCTCCTCCCGAGACTGTGTCCACCGAGATGTCCGAGCAAACCGACCTGTTGCCCGTGGTCTACGCCGAGCTGCGCCAGCTGGCCGACGCCGCGATGGCCGGCGAACGGTCCGACCACACGCTCGAGCCGACCGCGCTCGCGCACGAGGTCTGGCTGCGGCTCAGCCGGAGCCGCAATGCGCCCGAGCTCGAGCGCGGCGCGTTCCTCGGTCTCGCGGCGCAGGCGATGCGGCGGATCCTCACGGATCACGCGCGCCGGCGACAGGCGGGCAAGCGCGGCGCCGGCCTGCGTCGCACGACGATCAGCGGACTCGCCGCGCGGCCCGAGCCGCAGGACTTCGCGCTCGACTTCGACGCCGCGCTCACGGCTCTCGCCGGGATCGACGCCGAGCTCGCGCGGCTCGCGGAGCTGAAGTTCTACGGCGGGCAGTCGGTGGCGGAGCTCGCCGTGACGCTGCACCTGTCGGAGCGCTCGGTGAAGCGCCGGTGGCAGCTCGCCGCCGCGTGGTTGCAACAGCACATGCTCGAGGAGGATCGATGAGCCGCTTCCAGAGACTCACGGAGCTGTTCGACAGAGGGGTGGACCTGCCGGTGTCCGAGCAGGAACGGCTGTTGCGAGAACGATGCGACGGCGACCCGGCCCTGGCTTCCGAGCTGCGCGCCATGCTCACCGCGGCGCGCCGACCGTTGGCCGAGTTCGAACGCGGTGCCGGTGACTTGCTCGAACGGCTGCAGCAGGACGACGACCCCGAGGCGCTCTGCGGCACGGTGATCGGCGACGGCGAGCGCGGCTACGAGATCGAGGCGCACGTGGCGACGGGCGGCATGGCGCACGTCTACCGCGCCGTTCGCATCGTCGCCGGGACGCGGCGTCGCGTCGCCCTCAAGGTGCTGCGCGAAGGGCTCGACTCGGCCGCGTTCCTGCGGCGCTTCGAGCGCGAACGTGCGACGCTCGCGCGGCTCGACCACGAGCTCATCGTCACGTTCCTCGATGTCGGAGCGTTGCCGGACGGTCGCCCGTTCCTCGCGATGGAGTTCGTGGACGGCATGACGGCGCTGGATTGGGCAGAGGCGAGGTCCGTGGCGGAGCGAGTCGCGCTCGGCGCTCGCGTTGCGGATGCGCTGCAGTACGCGCACACGCAGCTCGTCGTCCATCGCGATCTCAAACCGTCCAACGTGCTCGTTCTGGGCGACGGTGCGCCGCGCCTGCTCGACTTCGGGATCGCGACGATGCTCGACGACGGTGCCGGCGATGGGTCGGCGCCGATGACGCCCGCGTACGCGAGTCCCGAGCAACTGACCGGAGCCCCGGTGACCGCGGCAAGCGACGTGTTCGCACTCGGTCGATTGCTGCAGGAACTGCTCACGGGCGATCCCGACGGCCGCGTCACCGAAGCGGATCTGCGGGCGATCGTCGAACGCGCGACCGCGGCCCGGCCGGCGGACCGGTACCCGTCCGCTTCTGCGATGGGCGCGGACCTGCGGCGGTTTCTCGCGCACGAGCCGGTGAGAGCGGGGCCGGTCGATGCGTTGCGGCGTTCGCGTCTCTTCGCGCGGCGCCACTCCTGGTCGCTCGCGTTCGCCGCTGCCGTCGTGCTCGCGCTCGCGGTCGGCTGGATCTCGGCGCATCTCGGGCGCCGCGAGGCGCAGGCGGAGGCGAGCCTCGGCTGGGGCGCGCACACGCAGGCGCGGCAGGCCGCTGCGGCCTACGAACGCAGCCTCGTCGCGCTCGCCGCGGAGTCCGTGACGATCGCGGTCGCCACGATCGACCGACTCGAGCGCGAGCTCGCGGCGATCGTCGAACGCTGTCCCGAGACCGAGGTGTTGCTCCGCCTCACCCTCGCCGAGCTGCTGCTCGCCGGCGATCAGCCGACGCGCGCGCTCGATCACGCGGAGCGGGCCGCCGAGCTCGCCGGCCGATCCCGCGGCGTCGGCCCGCGCGAGGTCGAGCGCGCGTCCGGGATCGTCTCCCGCTGCCGCGCGGCGATGCGCTGAGCGTTTCCGCTCGTTCTCCATGCGGCCAGGTGCGCCCTGTTGCGTTACCGCGCGCTCCGGCCGGAGTATGTGCGGGAAGCCATGAACCGCTGCTCCCTGCTCGGCGTCGCCGCGTTCGCGATGACGTTCTCCGCCGGTCTCGGTCCGCTCTGCGCGCAGGCAGGTATGCCGCGGCGCGTCGTCATGCCGAAGGCGATCGCCAACGACCTGCCCGTCGCGGCGGCGCAGGATCGGGTGCTCGTGAAGCTCGTCGAGGGCCGGCCGGAGCTCGTGCGCGACCGGCGCATCGTCGATGCCTCGATCCGCGAGGTGCTCGGCGGCCGGCAGGTGCGGCCGTTCTTCGAACGCCAGGAGCGTGAGCTCGCGGCGTTGCGCGCCCGCCAGCTCGCCTCGCTGCCGGACGGGGCGCGGCCCGCGGTCGACTTCGGGCTCTACTTCGAGGTGACGACGACCGGCGGTCACGATTCACGCGCGCTCGTGCGCGCACTCAACGAACTCGCGGTCGTCGAGCTCGCCTACGTCCGGTCGCTGCCCGCGCCGCCGCCCGGCGTGCTCTCGACCGAGGCTGCGCGGCCGTTCGGCGACATCCCGCCGACGACGCCCGACTTCACGACGTTCCAGGGGCACCGCATGCCCGCACCGTCGGGCGTCGATGCCGCGGCGTTACTGTTCCTGACCGGCGGTTCGGGGAACGGCATCCGCGTGGTCGACGTCGAGTACGGCTGGCAGCTGCAGCACGAGGACATCTCGGCACTGCGGCCGAGTTCGAACGTGGGACTGCCGTTCGGCGGCTTCTACGAGGACCACGGCACCGCGGTCGCCGGCATCATCGCTGCCGATCCGGACCGCTACGGCGTGACGGGTCTGGCGCCCGATGTCGAGTTCTACGTGTCGACGTCGGAAGCGTTCGGCTGGCCCGACGTCGCGGGCGCGATCCTCACCGGGTTGACGGTTCTGTCCGCCGGCGACGTGCTGCTGATCGAGCAGCAGATCGCCGGGCCGATCGGCTTCCTGTATCTGCCCGTGGAGTGGGACCAGCTGATCTACGACGCGATCGAGACCGCGACCGGGCTCGGCATCATCGTCGTCGAGGCGGCGGGCAACGGCAGCGTCGATCTCGACCATCCGCAGCTCGGGGGGCTGTTCAATCGCAACGTGCGCGACTCGGGGGCGATCGTCGTCGCGGCGTCGGGCGCGGGCATCGCGTCGCGTGCCAACTTCAGCAACTACGGTTCGCGCATCGACTGCAACGGCTGGGGCTACTGGGTCACGACCGCGGGCTACGGCACGATGTTCGACCCGGGTGATCCGCGCCAGCTCTACGCCTCGGGGTTCGGCGGCACGTCGTCGGCGAGCGCGATCGTGACGGGCGTCGTCGCCGGTCTGCGCGGCGCCGCGGTCGCGCAGCTCGATCCGGCGGCGGCGGCCGCGCTGGATGGCGCCGCGATCCGCAGTCTGCTGCAGACCACCGGCACGCCGACGATCCCGATCATCGGCAACCGCCCGGACGCCGCCGAGTTGCTGGCGGCCACGGGGATCGCGCGCGGTCTGAAGCTGCGCGGCGAACCGCGCACCGGGCTGTCGTCCTACGTCGACCTCGTGCCGCCGTTCAGTGCCGGGGCGAACGACCTCTGGTCGTTCCTCGGCAGCGTGACGCCCGACAACCAGCCGCTCTACGGCTGGTCCGGCCGCATCCTGCTCGCGACGCCCGTCGTCCCGCTCGGCCTCGGCGGCTTCTCGGCCGCGGCGCCGACCGCGTCGCTGACCGTGCCGATCCCGGCCGATCCGAGCCTCGAGGGTCTGCGGTTCCACGTGCAGGGCTTCTCGTACGAGGCCGCGACGGGGCAGCTCTACGCGACGAACTCGGTGCAGGTGCTCGTTCGGCGTTGAGTCGCGTGCGGCTGCTCGGCCCTACGTCAGGCGCGCGCCGTCGAGACCCTGCCGCACGGCGATCGCGAGCGCCGCGATCGTGTACGGCTTGTCGAGCCGGGTCGTGATCCCGAGCTCGCGCGCGAGCGCCGAACGCGCTTCGTCCGTGTGGCCGGTCGCGAGGATCGCGCGCGCGTCGGGTGCGACTTCGCGGATCGCACGGAACGCCGCGATGCCGTCGGAGTCGGGGCCGAGCATCACGTCGAGCACGTAGAGATCGAACGTCGAATCGTTCGCGAGGTCGACCGCGTCGGCGGCGGTGGCGACGGCCGTCGCGCGATAGCCGAGGCCCTCGAGCGCGGCCACGGCGAGGCGGCGCTGCTCGGACTCGTCGTCGACGACGAGCACCGACTCGCCGTTGCCGCGCGGCGCCGGCGGTTCGTTCGCCGTGCTCGGGGTCGGCGCGTGCAGCAGCGGCAGGTAGAGCTCGAAGCACGTGCCCTTGCCGGGCGTGCTCTCGACGTCGATCACGCCATCGTGTTCGTGCACCGTGTTCCACGCGATCGTCAGCCCGAGGCCCGTGCCGCTGCTGCCGAGCGACTTGCGGCTGAAGAACGGCTCGAACAAGCGCCGCAGATCGTCCGGTTCGATACCCGTCCCAACGTCTGCCACCGCGATGACCGCGTAGGTCCCGGGCTCGATGACCTCGTAACGCACGCGCCGTTCCACGACGTGTTCGATGCGAGTCGACAGCGTCAGCCGACCGCCGCCCGGCTGACACTCGAAGCCGTTGAGTGCGAGGTTCGCGAGCGCCCGGACGAGCTGCTCCGGCGCCGCGGCGATCGTGACAGGCTCGGCGTCCTCGCCCTTCGGCACGTCGACGACGACCGCGACGTCCGGATGATTGGCCGCGAGCTGCTCGAACTCCGGAGAACGGCAGTAGCTCGTCACGAGTTCGTTGAGATCGGTCGGCGTGAGCGACAGCGGTCGCCGACGGCCCATCGACTGCAGCTCGCGGACGATGGTCGCGGCCCGTTCGCCGGCTCCGCGGATGTCGGCGATCGACTTCCGCATCGGATCGTCCTCCGGCATTCGGGCCAGCAGCAGGTCCGGCAGCGTCACGATGCCGGACAGCGCGTTGTTCAGGTCGTGCGCGACGCCGGCCGCGATCACGCCGAACGTCTCCATCTTGCGCGCCTGTTCGAGGCGGCCGCGCAGTTGCCGGCTGTTGACGATCTCCGTGCGCAGCGACTCGACCGTCGTGCTGAGCTCTTCCGTGCGCTCGGCCGCGCGCAGCTCGAGTAGATCGGTGTGGCGGCGCAACTGCCGGGTGCGCAAGCGCCACGCGCCGGCGAGCAGCACGGCTGCAGCACACGAGCCGAACACGAAGAACCAGGTCGACTGCCACCACGCCGGCAGCACGGTGACCCGGATGCTGTTGACGGCGTCGGCCCACACGCCGGCGTTGTTGCGGCCGCGCACCTCGAACTCGTACTCGCCCGGCGGCAGGTTGGCGTAGGTCACCGAGTCTTCGTCGACGGCGACCCAGTCGTCGAGGCCGGCCAGCCGGTACTCGAAGCGACTGCGGTCGGTATGCTCGAACTGCATCACGGCGAACTGGAACTTCACCAGGCTGTGCTCCGACCCGAACTCGAGGTGGGCCGCGTACGGCGGCAGGAGCAGGTTCTTCGATCGCGGTCGCGTTCGGGAGCCGGCGGTCACGGGTCGGCCGCTCATTCCCGCGTTCGCCGTCGCGATGACCACCGGGTCGGGGATCGGCACCGGGATGCGCGTGGGGTCGAAACTGATGATGCCGGCGATGCCCCCGAAGTGCAGGCGACCCCGGGAGTCGAGGCACGCCGAGCCCATGTTGAACTCGTTGCCGGGTAGCAGGTCGCTGCCGGTGTAGCGGAAGATCCGTTCGGTCGCGGTGTTGACGTCGACGATCCGCGCGAGGCCCCAGTTGGTCGAGACCCACAATTCACCGGTCGGTGACTCGACCACGGTGTTCACGATGGGACTCGGCAGGCCGTCGCTCTCGTCGATCGTGCGCGTCTTGCCCGTCGCGAGATCGAGGTGCACCAGGCCGAGCTGGCCGCCGACCCAGAGCTGGTCGTCGCCCGTGGGTTCGATGGTCAGGACGCCACGTCGCAACGCATCGACGTGCTCGCCGAGCCGCTCGATCGTGCCGTCATCGTGCCGTCGCCACAGGCCGTCGTGGCCGCCGAAGACGATGCGGCCGGCAGTGTCCTCCGTGATGGAGTAGATCGCCCGGCGCTTGCGCGCATCAGGTCGACAGTGCGCGAAGCGACCGTTCCCGAGCCAGCGGTCGAGGCTGCTGCCGGCAGCGATCCACAGGCGGTCGCGCCGGTCGCGGTACAGCCGATAGACGCCACCGAGGTGGAGCGAGTCGGGGTTCTCGGGGTCGTTCTCGAACCGGGTGAACGTATCGGTCGCCGAGTCGAACCGGCAGAGCCCCCGCGCGGTTCCGACCAACACCTGGCCCTCCGCGTCTTCGGCGACGTGGTAAACCGAGTCGGAGTTGATCGACGTCGGATCCTCGGGGTCATGGCGGAACGCTTGCTGTGTTCCGGCCTGCGGGTCGACGACCCAGAGTCCCTCGTAGGTGCAGATCCACAAGCGCGACTGCGCGTCCGTGATGCCCCACGTCGTCGTGTTGGGCAACGTGTCGGCGGTCTTCGCTTCCGGGCCCCATGGCTCGAACGGCGCTGGCCGTGGAGCGATCAGGGATACGCCGCCCGTGGTGCCGACCCAGAGCCGGCCGCGACGATCCTCGGCCAGCGAGGCGACGCGATCGCCGATCAGTGCTCTCGGCTCGGCATTGCTGCGCCGGAACGCTTCGAACGTGGCGGTCGCCGGGTTGTAGAGGGCGAGGCCGCCTTGGCGCGTGCCGACCCAGAGTCGGCCGCCGGAGTCTTCGAGCATCCGCCACACCCAGTCGCTCGGCAGACTCGTCGCGTCGTTGGGATGGTGCCGGAAGTGGTCCCACGCGCCGGTCTCGTGATCGAGCCGGTTGAGGCCGACGCGCGTGCCGGCCCATACGGTGCCGTCGCTCGTCTCGAGCACGCTCCAGACCCGGTCGTTCGACAGCGAACGCGGGTCCTCGTCGTCGTGGCGGTAGGGCCGCGACGTCCCCGCCAGCGGGTCGAAGTAGTGCAGGCCCTGGCCGTTGGTCGCGACCCACAGGCCGCCGTCCCGCGCCGGGGCGAGGCCGGTGACGTAAGCCCGGTCCAATGCCCCTTCGCGTTGCATGAACCGGTCGTCGTCGCCGATCAAGAGCAGACCCTGGGCCGCGCCGACCCACAGCCGCTCGCTGGCGTCGACCATCAGCGCGTAGACGGACAGGTTGGCGATCGGCGTCTCGATCCGGCGGGCCCGGCCCGTGCGCCGGTCGAGCACGGCGAGGCCCTGGTGGCCGCCGAACCAGAGTTCGCCGGGTCTGCGTTCGACCATGGCCCAGACGTTGTCGATCGGCAGGCTGTCGGGGTCGGCCGGGTCGGCGCGATACGTCGTGAACCGCTTGCCGTCGTACCACGCGATGCCGCTCTGCGTGCCGAAGACGAGGAACCCCAGGTGATCCTGCAGCAGGCAGTTCACCGTGTTCTGCGGCAAGCCATCGTCGGCCGTGAAGCTACGCAGCACGCGCTGCGCGTTCGAACCATTGGCCAGCAGCAGCGCGGCGAGAGCGAGTCGCGCGACCCGACGTCGAGACATGGCTGCGCATCGTATCGCGGGTGCGGTCGGAAAACCGGCGCCGCTTGCGAGGATCAGGAGGGTGTCGGACGGCTGTCTGCGGGCGCGCCCGGGTCGCTCTCTGGCGCGGTCGGCTCGAGCCCGGCGTAGTGGCGGAACAACGCGATCGCGCCGGCCTCGCCGCGGCGCACGACGTCGAAGTTGGCGGCCTTGAGGCTCTCGCTGACGACCGACGGACTGACGTCGAACTCCGCCGCGACGTCCTTCTGCGCCGCGGTTCGGGTCGCGACCGCGTAGCTGCCCTGCTTGTCCGTCCAGCGCTGTCGCAGCCGGCCGATCAGTTCGAGCAGCGCGGTCAACGGTTCGTCGAGCGCGCCGAACCCGGCGACGGTCGCCCAGGCGCCGCGCTTCTGCGCCGCTCCGAGTGCCGTGCGGGCGGCGTGGCAACACGGACCGTCGAGCCGGGCTGGCCGGCGCGCCGAGCGCGCGGCCGGCAGCGTCGTGCTCAGCAAGCCGACCCCGATCCCGAACGCGAACTGCTCGGGGTGGATCGCGTCACTGAGTCGCTGCAACACCGGCACGATGGCGACCGGTGAGGCGAGCAGCGCCTGCACTGCGTCCCCGGCGGTCACCTCGATGTCGGCGGCGAGCGCGGGGCGGAGTTCCGGGTCGCGGCTGAGCGTGTCCGCGGCGCGCCGCAGCGGATCCTGCCGATCGGGGCGATCGGGGCCCGCGCGGGCGGCGATGATGGCGACGAACGTCGATTCGGTTCTCGGGCCGAACTCGGTCATGATTCGGCATGGTGACCGAATCCTGCCGTCCCGTGAAGCCCCGATGGCACGGCGACGTCCGGGCAGCGGATCGCCCGTGGCCCCGAGAATCGGCTCTCGAGGTGAATTCGGTTCGCAATCGGCCAGGTCCGCAAGAGCCGCCGGAATTGCGTTCGATCCGTGGTGATTCCGCGTGCGCTCGGCCCGGGGTGGTCCTTCCGAGGTGACTCCTGACCCAACCCACTCCCATGGCCAACAACTTCCACGTTCTCACGTCCTCCCTCTTCGCCATCGCGCTCACGGCCGGCACGGTCGCGGCGCAGGGCTACTCCCTCAATGGCCTTACCCGCACGACGCAGTCGCTCGCGCGCACCGTGCACGGTGCCTGCGTCGCGATGCCGGGCTGCCCGGCGCCGGGCATGCCGCCGCACACGAGCTTCGCGGCCGGCGGCACCGCGTTCGACGGCACCACGAACGACACCTGGGCGACGAGTGGCCAGGTGCTCGCGAGCTACACCGGCACGACCGGCTGCACGATCGTGTGCCCGCCGATGCCGTGCCCGAAGTCTTCCGCGGCCGCGAACGCGAGCGGCCTCGACGTCGTCGAGTCGATGAACCAGCTCTGGATCGTCGACGACCAGAACTGGCTCACGCAGTGCATCATCGGTTGCCCGCCCGTCATCGTCGCGCAGTGCATGATCAACACGTTGCCCGGTGACCGCATCAGCGGCGTCGCCGTCGACGACGGCAACGGCCTCGTGTTCTACACCGCGATCAACGCCACCGGCGGCAACCTCTACGTCGCGCAGATCGCGACGCCGTGCTCGCCGTTCACCGTCTCGCCGATGCCGTCGTGCACGGCCGCGTTCACCCCGCCGCAGGGCGTGGCCGCGGACTGGGGCGCCGCCACGCTCTACTGGACCGACGGCCCGAGCACCTACTCGTTCAACTACGCCTACGTCGCAGCCGGCCCGGCGATCACCTACGGCCCCGTCACGTGCTGCCCGTTCGTGCAGTCGCCGAACGATCCCTACACCGATCTGACGCTCCACCCGCGCGGCAGCTCGCCGGCCGGCAACCCGTGCGCCAACGGCACGTGCCCGACCTGCACCAACTGGCACAGCCTGCGCAACGCGCCGATCCTCGGCAACACGATCCAGCTCGGCCTCGACCAGGCGCCCGAAGCGGCGCTCGCGTGGTGCCTGCTGTCGATCGGTTCGTGCTCGGCGGGTGCTCCGACCGTCCCGCCGCTCTGCGGCCCGCTGCTCGTCGGCCCCGGCCCGACGCTCGGCTTCAACATCACGTCCGGCGTCGCGGGCTGCAACGGTTCGACGACGTTCAACGTGGCGACGCCGCCGGTGCCCGCGTTCGCCGGTCTGCCGATCGCGTCGCAGTGCGTCGTCCTCTGCGGCGGTGTCACGGGCACCGCGCTGAGCAACTGCCAGAGCTGGGTGCTCCAGGGCCTGTAGCTCCAGCGCGAGCGACCGCCGACGCCCGGGTTCGCGAAACCGCGAGCCCGGGCGTTCTTGGCGTTACCGAACCCGCTTCGAATCCGCCATCACCGCGGCGCTCCAACCCTGGTTCCGTTCCGCGCTCCGACCGGTTCGCAGGTGGCGGATTCGAAACGGGTTCGGTACCGCCGGCCGTCGGTATCGCCGCTGGCCGGGCTAGAGCTGCACCCAGACCTGGTTGCCGCCGAACACCGCGCCGCCGACGTGCGTCGGGCTCGCGACGCCGAGGATCTGGCAGACGAGGCGTTGGCCCGGCGGGGGCGTGTAGCTGGCGAACGACAGCGCCCATTGCTGCGGCAGCGGGCCCTGCAGCGTGAACGGCACGACGAACGCCTGTTCGAGCAGGATCGGGCCCTGGCCCGGGAAGCTCGTGACGCCGTCGTCGAACGAGAACACGACGAACGCGTAGGCGCCCGACAACGTCGTCGTGCCGTCGAGCAGCATGAGGCCGCTCGTTCGGTCGTAGTTGATGTCGAGATCGAGCGGCGTGACCTCGTAGCAGCCGATGTCGGCTTCGAGCACGCCGTCGAGGTCGCCGTCGACGAGGCGCGAGACCGCGTCGAGGTCGGCGCCCGCGATCGCGGGGAGGACCCCCGCATCGATCGTCGGGCTGCCCGGCTGCACGTGATAGTCACCGCCGGCGGCGTTGACGAACAAGGGGTCGGTACCGATCACGTTCGATGGGGGCAGCGTGCCGGTCATGCCGGCGCCCTGCTGGTTCGTCGTGCACTGATACAGCCAATTGCCCTGATAGCGGCTCAGCAGCGCGCCTGGCGTGTTGTTCTCGAACGCAATGTTGTAGTTGACGATGAGGTTGTTGGTGAACGTCGACGTCGAGCTGTCGCTGATGTAGGCCTTCTGCGCGCCGGAGTAGAACGTGTTGTGCGAGAACTCGTTCGTGCCGACGTACTCGAGGATCGCGTCGTTGGCGCAGTTCACGAACAGGTTGTCGTGCACCTGCCAGCCCGTGCAGTTGTCCGCGGTCCACAGCACGATGCCGCGGTTGATGCCGACGAACTGGCAGCGATCGATCTCGACGTTGTCGGCCGCGTTGCCCGAGTTGGCGCCGCTGCCGCTGTTGATCGCGCGCGTCCACCAGCCGACCTGATCCATGTTCTGGATCGTGATGTTGGTGATGCGCGCGCCGTCCGCGCCGTTCATGAGCCGGAACACGGCGGTCGCGCCGGCAGCGAGATCGAACACCACGTCGCCGGTGCGTCCGACGCCGCGGATCTCGACGCCGGGCTGCGTCGCCTGACCGACGGACAGCGGCAACGTCTCGCCGTTGAACGTGGGGCCATAGAGGCCGGGCAGCAGCATGATCCGGTCGTTGGCGCCCGCGAGCGAGAGCGCGGTCGTCACGGTCAGTAGCGGCTGGTCGTAGGCGCCGGTGTTGCCGTTGCTGCCGTTCACGGGGTCGACCCAGAACTCGGTCTGGGCACTCACGGCCGTGGCGGTCAGCAGGACGGTGACGAACGAAGACAGGCCGATCGTGGCCGACGGCAGACGAGTGCGCATGGTGCAACCTCCGGTGGAGCTGTCAGCATAGCCCTGGCCTTCCGGGCGGTGCGCGTCCGCAATGCAACGCTGTGGTCACATCAGCCAGTCGGCGTCCGGGTGATCCGCGAGGCCGGCTTTGCGGCACTCCGCCCAGTACCGCCGCAACCCACGCGCGTCGTCGGCATCCAGGTCGTAGTGCGCCGCGTCGCGCGTGCCGTCGACGGCGCCGATGTCGCGGCCGACCTCGCGGGCGCGGCGCAGGACCGTCAGCAGCGGTTCGGGTTCGACATCGCCGCGCGTGATCCACGCGGCGAACACGAACGGCAACCCCGTCCAGTCGACCCAGTCCGCGCCGAGATCCCACGGCTCGCGATCGCCCGGGTCGGCGGCGAGGCCGATGTCGCCGATCATCATCACGAGGTCGTGCGGCAGGTCGGCCGGCGTCCGCGTCGGCACGATCGTCTCGAACTGCAGTGCGCCGACGTCACCGCCCGGCACCGCATCACGGCGCACGTTCTGCAGCAGCAGGCGCAGCAGCGCGACGGACGTCGCCGAACTCTGATCGACACCGACGGTGCGAATCGGGCCTGGCCGATGGAACGCGCGCACCGACCGGATCTCGGTCTTGCACGCGATTCCGAGGCCGGGCGCAATGCGATAGCCGGGCTGCCGGATCGCCTCGATCGTCGAGACGAGCGCGGTGTCGAGCTCGCCCGCACGCAGCATCGGGATCAGCGTCGTCGGGTGGGCCGCGACGAAGTCGACATCATCGGCGGTCTCGAGGCCGCCGACGAGCGGCGCGCCGACGCCATAGGGAACACCACCGATTCGTAGACGCCGCCGCGGCACGCGAGCAGCATGCGGCGGCGGCGCGGCGAAAGCCAGTCCGCGTGAGCCCGCGCGATGGCGAGGCGCTCAGCGCGCGATCAACCCGGCCGCGCCATCGGGCAGCGTGATCGCACCCGGACGCAGCGTCAGGTCACCGTTCGGACTCCGACGGAACGTCGCGATCTCGTCGCCGCCCGAATCGAGCACGAACAGGTAACGACCCGAACGATCGAAGTCCGCGTCGATCGGGCGCGCCGCCGCGCCGAGGTCGCCCGTGACGCCGCTCGGATCGAGCAGGCTCAGCTGGCCGCCCATGATCGAGTAGCCGCTGAGCGTGCCGCTCGCGGTGTTCGTCGTGTAGGCGAAGCGCCCGTTGCGCGGGATCGCGATCCAGCACGCCGCGGTCTGGTTGGTCGCGGCAGCACCCGTGATCGTCATGAGCTGGCCGTTCGGCATGACGCGGTAGCTCGACGTGACGCTCGCGCCCGGCGCGCCGCCGAACGCTTCGCTGACGACGAGCAGGCCGTCGTTCCGGAACTGGAAGCCGAACGGTGTGTCGCCGGCCGACGTGTTGTGCTGCGCGGTGCCGAGCGTGCCGCCCGGTTCGACCAGAAACACGGTCAGCGTGTTGGTCGCGCGCTCCGACACGACGAGCCACTCACCGTTCGGGCTGAAGCCGACCTGCGCGCCCGCGGCGCCGCTCTGGCTCAGGGGATACGTCGCGCCCGGAATCGCCTCGAGGCCGGAGCGCCGGAGGCGGAAACCCGTGACCTCGTCGCTGCCCGCGTTGAGCACGTAGACGAGTCGACCCGACACCGCGACGCTCGTCGGCTGATCGCCGCCCGAACTCACCGTGTCGGTGCGCCACAGGAACACGTTGAAGAACGCGCGGAACACGGCGACCTCGTCGCTGCCGGCGTTGACCGCGAGGATGAAGCGACCGTTGCGCGTCTGCGCGATCGCGCCCTGCGAGCCGAGGCCCGCGCCGGTGCCGTCCCCACCCGTCGCGTAGTCGGCGAACGGCAGCAGGCGACCGCTCGGCAGGCGCAGCGACACGTCGACGGTGTTGCCGGCCGCGTCGTTCGACAGGGTGTAGACGGCGCCGAAGCCCTGGGCCGTGACCGCGGTCGGGGCGGCCAGGGTGGCGGTCAGGGCGAGGGTACGAATGAGGCTGAAGTTGCGAAGTGACATGCGATTACCTTGGCTTGGGAGAGGGTTGGATGCGCCGCGGGCGGGGTTCCGGCGGCGCGCGTGGTGCTGGTAGATGGCGCGGGGCATGTCGATCCTTGCAATGTCTTGGTATGTCTGTTGCGGTGAGCGCAACGAACGATTCGAGCCCGACCAGTTCGAACCAGAGTTCGAACCCGACCAGTTCGAATCCGAGGGATTCGAACCCGACCCGTTCGAATCCGAGGGATTCGAACCCGAATGCCGAGCGACTGCGGCGGATCGCGCCGCTCTGGGCCTTCCTGCCGGCGTTCCGCGTCGTGGCGGAGAGCGAGCACCTGCCGACGGCGGCCGAGGTGCTGGGGGTGACCCCGTCGACGGTCTCGCGCGCGATCGCCGGGCTCGAGCGCGCGCTCGGCAAGCCGTTGTTCGAACGCACGGGCCGCAACCTGCGGCTCGACGCGAACGGGCGGCTCCTGCTCGCGGCGGTGCGCGATTCGATGCGCTGGGTCGAGGACGGCGTGGTGCGGATCGCGGGCGCGGGGCATCGCGGTGACTTCAAGGTCGCGAGCAGCGGGGCGGGCACGACCGCGGTCGTCGCGCCCCGACTCGCGGAACTGCGGGCGCGTCATCCCGAGCTCGTGCCGCACGTGATCTCGCCGGACGCGTCGCGCACGGCGCAGGACCTGCTGGGCGGTCGACTCGACGTTGCGTTCCAGGAAGCCGAGGTCTCGCACGATGGCCTCGTGACCGAACAGGTCACGACGATCTCGCGCGGCGTCTACTGCGGCCGCGCGCACCCGCTGTTCGAGCAGGAGAACGTCACGCTCGACGACCTCGAGGGCGCGGAGTTCGTCGCCGCGCCGGGCGACGGCGCGCGGGTCTCGGTCGACGGCTGGCCCGGCACAATGCCGCGCACGATCGCGATGGTCGTCGACCAGGTGCGCGTCGGTCTCGAGATCTGCGTGGCGCTGCCGCTGCTCGCGGTGCTGCCCGACGTGCTCGCGCGAGAACGGGGGGCGGCCCTGCGCCGGCTGCCCGTCGACCTCGTGCCGGCCGGGGCGTTGTTCGCGATCTACCGGCGGCCCCTGGGGCGTCGCCCGACCCCGGCGACCGAACTCGTCGACCTCGTGCGTGGTGGGTGAGTGGACCCGTTTTCGTGACTTTCCCCGGCCCGCGTCGTAGCACTCGGACATGAGCGACTCTTCCCAGCCAGAAGCCCAGCAGCCGCCGAACGCCCCGCGTCGCCGCAGCCGCCGCCGCGGTCCGCTCGTTGCCGTGATCGGGATCGGCGTGGTCGTCGCCGCCTACTTCGGTGTCATGGCCGCCGTGCGGGCGCACGTCGATGGCCTCATCGAGAACGCCGTCGACCGACCCGTTCCCGAGTTCCGGCTCGCGGACCGCACCGGCAAGGAGTGGACGCACGCCGACCTGCAGGGTCGCCGGGCCGTGCTGCACTTCTTCCGGTCGCGCTGTGGATCGTGTGAGATCGAGGCGCCGGAGATTCGCGCGCTCGAGGCCGCGCTGCCCGCCGACGTCGTGCTGTTACACGTCATGACGGACGTCGTCATGGAGTTCGACGACGAGCTCACGACGGCGACGATCGAACGCAAGAACTACGCGCGACCGATCCTCATGGCGGACGCGAAGTTCATGGACGAGTTCCACAAGGTCGCGTGGTCGCAGGTCACGCCGGTGACCTACGTCGTCGACGCGCAGGGCGTCGTGCGATTCGGCCTGCGCGGCAAGCAGACGCAGGCCGCGATCGAGGCCGCGCTGGCGGCCGCTGGCTGAGCGGGATTGTCCGCGCCGATCGGGCGCGTTGCCGTATCGTGCTCGGCGTGTATCCGCGAGACCTCGTGCAGCCGATGCGTGACGAGCTCGTGCGCATCGGTGCGCGCGAGCTGCGGACGGCGGCGGACGTCGATGCGTGGATGAGCGACGCGGGGAGCGGGTTGCTCGTCTTCAACTCGGTCTGCGATTGCGCCGCCCGCTCCGCTCGACCGGGCATCGTGCTCGCGATGCAGAGCGGGCTTCGCCCGGCCCGACTGGCGACCGTGTTCGCCGGTCAGGACGCGGCCGCGACGGCGCAGGCGCGGTCACACTTCGCGGACGCGCCGCCGTCGAGTCCCGCGGTCGCGCTCGTTCGCGGGGGGCGGCTCGTCGACCTCCTGACGCGGCAGCGTATCGAGGGTCGCCGGCCCGACGAGGTCGCCGGCGACCTCACGGCGATGTTCGAGCAGCACCTGGCGCTCTAGCGCGCTGGCCGCCTTCGGGGCGCGGTCGATCCCGTGCCATCGCGATCACGGCGCGCCGGGCCCCATCGCCGCCGCGATGCGCTCGACCGGGTAGACTTCTCGGGTATGCCTCCCTGCTCGAGAACGCGCTTCCGCGCCCGGCGTCGCCGTGGCCCGAGACCGGTCCGGTCGTGGTTGGCACTCGTGGCGCTGCTGCCGCTCGCTGCGTGTGGAGCCGGCCTCATCACCGGCATCGCGGCGAACGAGAACAACGGCAGCGAGACCCCGGAGCTGCGTCCGCCCGAGCTCACGCTCTCGCCGCTCCTGCCGCTCGCGCCGGTCCCGGGCTCCACGCGCACGGTCGTCGTCGCCAACGCGCAGATCCCGGCGTCCGCGCCCGTGCGCGTGACGATCGCCGCCGCGGGTGTCGTCGTCGACCAGCCCGCGCCGTCGATCGCGGGCCAGGGCGGATCGACGTCGATCACGTTCGGGCTCGACACGGCGCCGATCCGCGCCGTGATCGGCAATCCGGCGTCCGGCGACGTCGACGCGGAGCTGTCGGTCCTCGTCGACGGTGTCGCGATCGCGGCGCCCGTGCCGATCGTTCTCGTGCGTCAGCCACGGTTCGAGTTCGACCCGATCCTCGGCGAGACGAAGTTCCTGTCGCCGCTCGGCGAGACCGTCACGCTCGTCGTGAGTGGGTTGCCATCCGTCGAGCCCGAGAACCTCGAGATGCTGGTCGCCACGCGCGACCCCGCGAACGCGGACCCCACGGGCGCGCCCGGCGATCCTCGTGCGGCCGTGTTCCAACCTCGACGTGACGGCGACCGGGGTGGGCGTTGCGACCCTGACCGCGACCGTTCCCGGTCACGGGTTCGCCGATCGCGCCGAGCTGTTCGTGCGCGATGCGGTGGCGGGCGAGTCGACGCGCGTGCTGGTGCACTACCGGCCCGAGATCACGCTCGCGCTGCCGAGCCAGGGCGTCACGACGGGCGGCAATCTCGTCACGCTCATCGGCACGGCGCTCGCGACCTACGACTTCTCCGTGAACCCGCCGCAGCTGTCGTTCGACGGCGTCGAGTTGTCCTTCACCAAGGGCGAGCGGCGGGTCGATCTCGCGCGCGAGGACTTTCGTGAGGAGATCTCGGGGCTCGACCGGCTCGTGTTCCGCATGCCGGCGTCGCCCGACGGTCGGCCCGGTCAGGTCGACATCGAGCTCGGTGTCGACCTCGGCGAGGTCACCGCGCCGGTCGTCGCGAGCCAGGTGTTCCTGTTCGCGAACCCCGATCCGTTCTTCGGACCGCGCGGTGCCGTGCTCGACCAGTTTCCCGTGTCCGTCGCGCCGATCGCGATCGACAACGCGCCGATCACGACCGATGCGCCCGACTTCGCCGTGCTGACCGAGGAAGCGGGAGCCGGCTTCGTGCAGCTGCTCGTCGCGCTCGAGAACGGCATGTTCCTGCGCTTCGGCGCGCGCCGCCGGATCGGCGACCCGGAGGTCGCGGCCGAACGCAACCCGCGCGACCTGTGCGCCGCGGACTTCGACGGTGACGCGATCCCCGACCTGTTCGTCGTCAACGCGGGCGAGCTCGACGCCGTGCACCACGTGGTGCTCGGGCAGGCCAAGCCCGCGACCCCGCTCGGCGCGCTGCACCGGGTGTCGGGGGCGGCCGGCATGGCCTCGTGCCGGATCGGGAAGTTCGACGGCGACGGCCTCGATGACCTGCTGCTCGTGCCCGGACCGGGCGCCGGGCCCGCCGTGAGGCCGCAGGTCCTGCTGTCACGGCCCCTCGGCGTGGGGCAGCCCGGGTTCGCGCAGCCGATCGACGTGCCCGTGCGCGCGATGGAGTACCAGGCCGTCGAGGTCGCCGATCTCGACGGTGACGGGTTCCTCGATGTCGCCGTCACCGATGGGGTGCAGATGCGCCTCGACGTCGCCTATGGCCGTGGCGATGGCACGTTCGATCCCGCGGTCGAGCTCGACCTCGCGGTGCCCGGCTACACGCCCGATCCCGGTTCGCCCGCGATCGGGCTGCATGCCTGCGGCGACGAACCGCACCAATCGCTCGGGCTCGTGCTCGGCGGTGACGACGACGGCGTCGGGGCCGATCCGCAGGCGCTCATCGCGACCCTGCAGCAGAGCGTGCCGCGGTCGTACGAAGGTCCGGTGTCCGTCTTTCCGCTCGGCGCCGATCCGCGTGGCACGAGCCTGATCGCCGACCTCGACGGTGAGAGTTCCGAAGAACTCGAACTCGTCGTCGCGATCCGTGACGAGGTGTTCGCCACCGTCGTTTCGGTCGGTGTGTTCGAGTTCACGGGCTCGGGCTTCTTCCCCGTGTCGGGCGGCATCCCGGACGATGGCACGGAGATCCGGACCGTGCGCTCGTTGGACTTCAGTCGCGCGTTCCCGGCGTCGCCGTCCCTGCCGCGTGGCGCCCAGGCGGTGTTCGCCGTGCACGAGAGCCTCGTCGACGGCGAGATCGAGCGTCGACTGTCGACGCTGCTCGTGTTCAACGCGCAGCAAGGGCCGGTGCTCCTGCCGCCGGACGGTGGCGGCCGCTGGAACGAGCAGGTCCAGGCGATCGTCGGCGGCAACTGGAGCGACCCGGCGATCGCCGGCGAGGACAGCGTGCGTGATCTGGCGGTGGGGCGAGCCGGCGGCATCGATCTGCTCGAGAACGACGGGTCCGGCGGTTTCCCGATTCCCGGTGGCTCGTTGTCCGCTCCGAACATCGTCCCGACGACGGTCAAGCGCGTGCCGGCGGACCCGGGAACGGTCGAGGCCCTCGTCTTCTTCGACGCGCAGTCGCGGCTCGGGTATTGGCGGCCGTACCAGACGCCGCTCGAGCTGAGCTTCACCTCCGAGCTTCGCGCGATCAGTCCGAAGCCGGAACTGCGCACGGCGACGCTGTCCGCGAACTCGATCGTCGAGGTTGCGGACGTCGATGGCGACGGCATCTACGACGTCACCGCGCTGCTGCGTTTCGCAGTGCCGCCGGCTGCCGACACCGCGCTGCTCGTCCTGCTGCGCGGCCGCGCGAACCCGACGCCGGGTCAGACCCCGTTCCACGATCCGATCGCGGCGACCGTGGTGCACGGAGAAGCGACGGACTTCGCGCTCGGCGACTTCGTGGCGAACTCGATCGGGTTCCGTGAACTCGAGCTCGCGCTCGCCGTGCCGTTTGCGACCGTGGGCGATCCGCTGGATGGCGACCACGTGCGGTTCTTCCGGTACCTGCCCGGCGGGTCGCCGGCCGAGGACCGCTTCGTGCCGAGCTTCGTGCAGCCCGGGCCGCGATTCCTCGTCGCGGGCAGCGCGCCGACCCGGATCGTCGCCGACGACTTCGATCGCGACGGCAGCATCGACCTGCTCGTTGCCGCTGCGGGTGACAGCACGTTGCGGGTGTATCGCAACGTCGCGCAGCCGGTCGCGGGACCCGGCGCCGAGGTGGATGTCGCGGCGTTCCAGGAGAGCCTCTCGTCACCGCGGGCGATCGTGCCCGGTGACCCGACCCGGCTCGCGCTCGGCGACGTGAACGGTGACGGCGCGATCGACGTGGTGATCGCGATCACGGATGACGCCGCCCTTCCGACGACGACCGCGGTCGCGTTCTACCTGAGCACCGAGCCCGGCGTCTTCGGCGATGCGCGCTTCGTGTCCCCCTCGCGCCTCGGCGATCGCGCCGCGGCGATGGCGCTCGACCTCGGCGACTACAACGGCGACCGGGTGCTGGATCTGTTCATCGGCTGGGATACCAACTTCGGACCGCTGGATCGCAACGTCCGCGTCCTCTTCGGCGGCGCCCGATAAGCGGTCGCGCGGCGCGGTGCCGGTGCGTATCGTGCGCGGCCCATGAGCCTCGCGTCGCAATCGAACGCTGCCCAGCGCAGCAGGTCCGTTCTCAACATCGCCATGGTCGGCCACGCCTTCATGGGCCGGGCCCATGCCAACGCTGCCCGGCAGGCCAACCGGTTCTTCGATCTGCCGTTCCAGATCGTGCCGAAGGTGATCGTCGGGCGGGATCGGAAGCGCGCGGCTGCCGCGGCGCAGAAGCTCGGTTTCGAGTCCGCGACGACGGACCTCGACGCCGTGCTCGCCGATCCCGACATCCATGTCGTCGATGTCGCGACGCCCAATGACAGCCACTACCCGATCACGATGGCGGCGCTGCAGGCCAAGAAGAACGTGCTCTGCGAGAAGCCGCTGGCGATGACGTTCACGGAGGCCAAGGCGATGGCCGCGCTCGCGAAGAAGCAGCGGGTGCGGGTCGGCCTGTGGCACAACTACCGCCGCGCGCCGGCGACCGCGCTGGCCGCGAAGATGGTCGCGCGCGGCGACATCGGGGCGGTCCGCCAGGTGCGCGCGGTCTACCTGCAGGACTGGCTCGCGGATCCGAAGGTGCCGGCGAGCTGGCGGACGGACAAGAAGGCGTGCGGCAGCGGCGCGCACGGCGACCTCAACGCACACCTCATCGATCTGACGCGCGCGATCACGGGGCTCGAGTTCGACGCCGTGTGCGGGATGCAGCAGACGTTCACCAAGGAGCGGCCGACCGGCAAGCGGGGCGAGAAGGCCAAGGTGACGGTCGACGACGCGTTCTGCTTCCTCGCGAAGTTCAAGGGCGGTGCGATCGGCACGTTCGAGGCGACCCGCACCGCACCCGGGCGCAAGAACTACAACTGCCTCGAGATCTCGGGCGAGACCGGTTCGATCCGGTGGAACCTCGAACGGATGAACGAGCTCGAGGTCTTCTCGACCAAGGATCCGCGTGACGCGCAGGGCTTCCGCACGGTGATGTGCATGGACGACGTGCACCCGTACGCGCCCAACTGGTGGCCGGACGGTCACATCGTCGGCTACGAGCACACGTTCGTGCACCACCTCGCCGACTTCGTCACCGCGCTGCACGACAAGTCGAAGTTCGCGCCGAACTTCGACGATGGGGTGCGGGTGCAGGCCGTGCTCGAGTCGGCGCAGCAGTCGGTGAAGAGCGGCGGCTGGGTCAAGATCCCGAAGTAGCCGTCGCCCGGTTGACTGGCAGCGGGTTGGCTGGCAGCTGGGAGAGCTGGCGGCTACTGTGCGACGGCCATGATGAAAGGACCCGGAATCTTCCTCGCCCAGTTCATGAGCGACGACGCGCCGCTCAACGAATGGAAATCAGCCTGCAGCTGGGCTGCCGGCCTCGGCTACATCGGCGTGCAGGTGCCGACCTGGGATGGTCGTTGCATGGACCTGCAGAAGGCCGCCGAGAGCAAGGCCTACTGCGAGGAGCTCATGGGGCAGAGCAAGGCCGCCGGCGTGGAGATCACCGAGCTCAGCACGCACCTGCAGGGGCAACTCGTCGCGGTGCACCCGGCCTATGCGTCGATGTTCCAGGCGTTCGCGCCGGACGGCGTGAACACCCCGGAAGCGATGCACGAGTACGGCAGCCAGCAGGTGAAGTGGTGCCTGAAGGCGAGCCAGAACATGGGGCTCACGTCGATGCCGACGTTTCCCGGCGCGCTCATGTGGCACACCGTCTACCCGTGGCCGCAGCGGCCGGCGGGACTCGTCGAAGAGGGCTTCAAGGAGCTCGCGCGCCGTTGGCGTCCGCTGCTCGACTACGCCGACGAGTGCGGTGTCGACTGCAGCTTCGAGGTGCACCCGGGCGAGGACATCCACGACGGCGCGAGCTACGAGGAGTTCTTGCAGCAGGTCGACGGCCACGCCCGCGCGTGCCTGCTCTACGACCCGAGCCACTTCGTGCTGCAGCAGCTCGACTATCTCGAGTTCATCGACTTCTACCACGACCGCATCAAGTCGTTCCACGTGAAGGACGCCGAGTTCCGGCCCAACGGTCGCGTCGGCATCTACGGCGGCTACCAGAGTTGGAAGAACCGCGCGGGTCGCTTCCGTTCGACGGGCGACGGCGAGGTCGATTTCGCCGGCATCTTCACGCAGCTGACGAAGTACGGCTACGAGGGCTGGGCCGTGCTCGAGTGGGAGTGCTGCTTCAAGGACGGTCAGCAGGGCGCCGAGGAAGGCGCGCCGTTCATCGCCGCGCACATGATCAAGCCCGCGGAGAAGGCCTTCGACGACTTCGCGGGCGGCGAGATCGATCAGACCGCGGTGCGGCGGGCGCTCGGGCTCGAGTAGCGCGTGCGCCGGGCGGGTTCGCCCGCAGCGGGGAAATCAGTAGTGGCGAACCGGCCGCACGCCGACGCCGTCGTTGTGCGTCTCGGCCGGGATCGCGTGCCGGCTCGTCGGCCGCGTCTTCTCGAGCGGGTCGTAGAATCGCCCGCCGCGCACGACGCGCGCCGTGGCGTCGCGTTCGGTGAGCCGGCGGCGCAGGCCGTCGCCGTCGCGCGCCGCGAACTGGTCGTAGGGGAGTTTCTCGTCGAGGCACCACTCGGCGACGTTGCCGCGCAGGTCGAACAGCCCGAACCCGTTGGGCGGGAACGACGCGACGGGTGCCGGGCTGCTCGCCTGGAACCGCAGCGTGAGGTGCGCCGCGGCGGTCGACGGTTCGGTCCCCGGCCCCGTTGCCGCGTCGGCGCGGCACGCGAACTCCCACTGCGCCTCCGTCGGCAGATCGAGATCGAACTGGCGCAGCAGGACGCGCGCGTCGGCCCAGGACAGGTTCGCGATCGGCAGCATCGCACCGTCGTCGGGCGGCGGTGCATCGCCGGTCAGTCGCGCCCACTGCGCCTTGGTGACCTCCGTCTTGGCCAGCAAGAACGGGTCGAGCAGCATGCGATCCCCGTCGTGCTCGTCGGGCTCGGCCGCGGGGTCGAACAGCGGCAGTCCCGGGGACGGCGCGACGCCGATGCGGAAGCCCTCACCCGGAACGAGCACGAACACGATGCCGGTTCTGGGCGTGAGCTCGAGCTCGCCGCTGTCGGGGTGGCGACCGGGCGGCGGTGCACCGCGCGCATGGCTCGCGAGGTCGAGGAACTCCTGCAGGCCGGTGTTCGGGTTCTCGCCGAGCGGCAGCAGGCCGGGCACGCGCGGCAGCGTGATGCCGTCGTATCGCTGCTGCACGGCGACGATCGCCCGGTCCCACGCCGCGGCGTGATCAGCAGCCGCCGCGAGGGATTCGAGCAGCGCGAGCTTGCTGCGCACGCGCCGCAGCGTGGTGTGCTCGAAGCGGTCGAGGCTCGTCGCGAGTCGGCGCAGCGCGGACTCGAGATGTCGATCGACGATGTCGGCCGAGTTGCGTTGTTCGAGCTCCGTGATCTTGCCGCGCACCTGGGGCAGCTCATCGACGAGCGGTTCGCCGCGATCCTCGAGCCAGGCCTCGAACGCGGCGCGGTTCTCGGGCCACGGCGGCGGCAGTTCGGCTGCGGTCGCGCGCGCGGCGACCAGCTTCTCCGCGTTGGCCAGCAGCCGGAAGCCGGCGTCCGCGCGTTGCTCGATCTGCTGTTTCTGGGTCTCGGCGTCCGCGAGCGCCTGGTTGGTGACGGCCAGCGCCCACCACAGCGCTCCGCTCGTCGCGATGAGGCCGATCGCGACCGCCGCGATCGCGACGCTCTCCGCCCGGCGCCGTTGCACGAACTTGACGAGGCGATACCAGCGCGAGGCCGGGCGTGCGCGGATCGGTTCATGATCGAGGAACGCACGGATGTCCGTCGCGAGCTCGGCGACCGTCGCGTAGCGCTCGTCGCGGCGCTTCTGGATCGCGCGCATCGTGATCGCGTCGAGGTCGCCCTCGAGCTCGTCGGCGAAGCGATGCACGGCCGCCGCACTCGGCGGCCGTGGCGTGTAGTCGCGCACGATCTGCGCCATGCCGGCGATGCCCTGTGCCCGCAGTTCGTGCGTCGGGATCGGCAGCTGATCGGTGAGCAGTTCGTAGAGCTGCACTCCGAGCGCATACACGTCGGCGCGGGTGTCGACGTCGCGCACGTCGCCGGCCGCCTGTTCCGGGCTCATGAACTCGGGCGTGCCGAGCATCGTGCCCGTGAACGTCCGCGCGCCGCCCGACAGCAGCGGGTCCGCCATCGACTTGGCGATCCCGAAGTCGATGATCTTGGGCTGCAGTCGTCCGTCGACCTCGGTGACGAGCACGTTGTTGGAGCTCAGGTCGCGATGCAGCACGGCCTTCTGGTGCGCGTGCTGCATCGCGTCGAGCACCTTGAGGAAGAGCTCGAGGCGTCGTCGCAGCCCGAGCCCGCGTTGCCGGCAGTGCGTCGCGAGTGAGGCGCCCTCGACGAGTTCCATCACGAAGAACGGGCGTCCCGCGGCCGTCGATCCGGCGTCGAGCAGGCGGGCGATCCCCGGGTGATCCATGCGGTTGAGCGCCTCGCGTTCGGCCGAGAAGCGCCCGAGGATCTCGCGCGAGTCCATGCCGGGGTTGAGGACCTTGACCGCGACCGGACGCCGGAACGGTTCTTGTTGCTCGGCGCGATAGACCGTGCCGAACCCGCCGCGCCCGATCCGTTCCTGCAGCAGGTAGCGACCGATGCGAGTGGGCAGGGCATCGAGGTCCTCGCCCTCGACGACGGTGCCGCCCGTCGTCACGACGGCGGGGACCGCCACGCCCGCGCGCGTGAGCCAGGCCCGGATCGTGCGCGCGTGGCCCGCGTGCTGCTGCAGCAGATCGCGCAGCGCCGTGTCGCGCACCGCGTCGTCGCCCTCGAGGATCGCGAGCACCTCGTCCTCGACGGCCTCGGGGAGATCGGCCGGGTTGCTCTCGGAGGGGCTTTTTGGAACGTCGGTCATCGGCGCGGTTCGTCGCGGCGCGATCATACGGGCTTGACCTTCCGGGGCCGCAACGGCCCAGTGAGCGCATGACCGCGCCGTTCGTGCCGTACCCCGACCGATTCGTTCCCGACGTTCCGCCGGAGCAGGCCGCGGCGGAGTTCTACGACGTGCTCCGGCGCCGGCGCAGCGTGCGGATGTTCAGCGATCGGCCGGTCAGCCGCGAGACCATCGAGAATCTCGTCCGCTGCGCGCACAGCGCGCCGAGCGGCGCCAACAAGCAGCCGTGGCGCTTCGTCTGCGTGCAGGATCCCGCGAAGAAGAAGGAGATCCGCCTCGGTGCCGAGGCCGAGGAACGCGAGTTCTACGAACGCCGCGCCAACGAGGAGTGGCTCCGGGACCTCGCGCCGCTCGGCACCGATGACCACAAGGAGTTCCTCGAGATCGCGCCGTGGCTCGTCGTCGTCTTCCAGATGAGCAAGATGGACGACGGCAGCCAGGTCTACTACCTCAAGGAGTCGGTGGGACTCGCCTGCGGCATGTTCCTCGCGGCCGCGCAGATGGCCGGCCTCGCGACGCTGACCCACACCCCGAGTCCGATGGCGTTCCTCGGCGACATCCTCGGCCGCCCGAAGCACGAACGCCCGTTCCTGCTGATCCCGGTTGGTTATCCGACGGACGACTGCGAGGTGCCGAGCAAGGCGCTCGAGCGGCGGCCGTTGGATGATGTGATGAAGGTGGTGTGAGGAACGCGACGTGAGGAGGAATCGGGCGTTGCGTCCCTGGGACGCGTCGCCCCCTTGCCGTGGGAGCTACGACCCGCCATAACCACAGGCATGGAGCGCACCACGATCCGACCATCCGGCCCGTTCGCCGGGCGGAGCAGCGGCGCGGTGCAGGTCGATCCCGTTCCCTACGGCCGCCTTTCCGACGGCCGCCTTCCCTTCGGCTGAGTGCCGTTGGCCTGACGGTCTCGGCACGGTCGTGCTCCTTCGGAGTTGTCTTTCGCCTGTTGAGCCCCTGATGGCCGCACAGCTAGGACAACTTACAGATGCAGAACCGTTGCCAACGCCCGGGTTGCCGGTGCGAGACGAGTCCAGCGCCCGATCAGGCGGCGTCCGAGTCCAAGACGGATAGTTCGGCGTCGACCCCCGATCGGCAGGCGTCGATCCGCGATCGGCGCCAGTTCCTGGCCGGTGGCGCCGCTGCCCTCGGTGCGGGTGCCGTGTCGGCGCAGTCCCCGCAGGGCCAGGACAACGTGCGGTCCGATCTCTTCCTCGCCGAAGAGCACTGGCGCGATCGCATGCAGGCGCCCGACGACGGCAAGAAGTACGGTTGGGTCGTCGACGCGCGCCGGTGCTTCGGCTGTCACGGCTGCGAGGTCGCGTGCAAGGCGGAGAACGACGTCCCGCTCGGCAACTACATCCGCCAGACGATCTACCACGACTACGAGAAGAGTGGCGATGGCGGCACCGGCGACGGCATGGCGCGCATCATGGTGCCGATGGCGTGTCAGCACTGCGAGGACGCGCCGTGCCTCAAGGCGTGCCCGTGCGGCGCGCTGCACAAGGCATCCGGCGGCACGGTCGCGGTCGACTACGACGTGTGTTCGGGTCACGGCGCCTGCAAGGAGGCCTGCCCGTACGGTGCGATCTACATCGACCCGGTCGCCAATCAGGCGGTGAAGTGTCACAACTGCACGCACCGCGTCGACATGGGCATGGCGCCGCCGTGTCAGTCGACGTGCCCGAGCGAGGCGCTCTACTTCGGCGACCTCAACGACCCGAACTCCGACGTCAGCAAGATGAAGAGCCAGCTCGAGTCCGAAGGTGTGCTCGAGCAGCTGCGGCCGGAGAAGGGCACGAAGCCGCGCATGTGGTTCGCCGCGAGCAAGGATCGGCCGGTCAGCGAGTGGGAGCCGAAGGTCCCGCGCGAGGGGCAGAGTTACGACCCCGAGGCCTACAGCGTCTATCAGTGGCAGGAGAAGAAGCACAACGAGGGGCCGCTCGGCCCGGGAGGTGAGAAGTGAGCGCGCCCACCGACAGTCGTGGTCCCGACACCGGTCCCGTTCCCTCGCCGAAAGCGGCAGGCGCCCCGACGCGCCGCGGGTTCTTCCGTCTCGCCGGGGTGCTCGCGGCCGGTTCGGTTGCCGGCTGCGCGGGTGCTCCGAAGGGTCAGGGTCCTGGCGGCGGCCGCGCGCCGGCGACCAAGGCCGAGAGCATGGCCATCTGGGAGCAGGGCCGCGGTGTGCCCTACGAGCTCACGGGCATGAAGGTGCCGGGCGTGTGCGAGCTGCCCGGGCCGAACAAGAAGCACAAGTTCCCCGACCCCGACAAGTACAAGGGGGCCAAGGCGGTGCACGGCCTGTGTCAGCTGTGCTCGACGATCTGCGGGATCACGGGCTGGGTGAAGGACGGCCGCATCCTCAAGGTCGACGGCAATCCCAACGACCCCAACTCGCGCGGGCGGCTGTGCGCGCGCGGGCAGGCTGCGCTCAATCACCAGTACCACCCCGAGCGCCTGCTCTACCCGCTGAAGCGCGTCGGTAAGCGCGGTGAAGGCAAGTGGCGGCGCATCACCTGGGACGAGGCGTTCGACGAGATCGGGCGCCGGATCAAGAAGGTGCACGACGAGGGCAAGCACGAGGAGTTCGCGTTCCACCAGGGTCGCAACCGCAGCAAGGACGCGGTGGGGGCGTTCCTCAACGCGATGCAGACCAACACGGCGCTCAATCACCGCGGGCTGTGCTCGGCGGCGCGGCGCGCGGCCAACCTCACGTATCTGTTCGAGAGCGACTGGGATCTCGGCGACTACGAACGCGCGAAGTACATCCTCAACTTCGGCTCGAACATGTTCGAGGCGCATCAGGGTCACGTCGCGGGCGCGCAGCGCATCCAGCGCGGGCGCTTCAAGAACGGCGCCAAGTTCGTCACGTTCGACGTCCGCATGTCCAACACGGCGGGCAACAGCGACGAGTTCTTCATGCCGGCGCCCGGCACGGACGGCGCGGTCGCGCTCGCGATGGCGCACACGATCCTCAGCGAGGATCTCTACGACGCGAAGTTCTTCGGCGATTGGGCCAACTGCTCGGTCGACGAGCTGAAGGCCGAGTTGGCCGAGTTCACGCCGGAGTGGGCCGAGCAGAAGAGCACGGTGCCGGCGAAGGACATCCGCCGCATCGCGCGCGAGTTCGCGGCCGCGGCGCCGCTCGCGACGACGATGTGCAATCGCGGCAGCTCGGCGCACATGAACGGCTACTACAACGACCGCGCGATCGGGCTGCTCAACGTGCTGGTCGGTTCGGTCGGCAAGGTCGGCGGCTGGTGCTGGATGTTCACGGGCGGCTACGACAACAAGCGGTTCAAGCCGCCGAAGGCCGCGCCCAAGCCGAAGACGCCGTCGCTGCTCGCGGACCCGCCCGAGATCGCGCTCGCGAACGTCTGGAACAAGATGAAGGTCGGCGAGCTGGTCTACTGGTACCTGAAGCAGGAGCGCCGCAAGATCCAGGTCTACATGACCTACAACCTCGACTCGCCGCTCACGTGGCCCGAGATGGACGTCACGCAGAACGTCCTGCTCGACGAGGACAAGATCGGTTTCCACGTCTGCATCAACCCGTTCCTCAACGAGACGGGGACCTACGCCGACATGGTGCTGCCGTGGACGACGTTCATGGAGCGCTGGGACGTCGATGCGCGCGGGGCCTACAACCTCAAGCCGTACATCTCGATGCGCCGGCCGATGGTGGCGCCGCTGGGCGAGGCCAAGGACGTGCGCGAGATCTTTCCCGAGATCGCGCGGCGCGTCGGCGGCGAGGCGGCGAAGTACTATCCGGAGCGGACGACCGAGGACTACATGCGGGAGTTCGTCAAGGACGTGCCGCACGACGGGTCGAAGTACGCCTCGGCGTTCGAGTTCCTCGAGGATGTCGGTGCGTGGGAGGATCCCAACCAGAAGCCGTACTACGAGCCCTACATGGCGAAGCTGTCAGCGGACGAACTCGACGGCAGCGCGACCGATCCAAAGACCGGCATCATCACCAAGGACGGCAAGGGCATCGGCATCATGCACGACGGCGTGGCCGTGCGCGGCTTCAAGACGCCGTCGCGCAAGCTCGAGGTGCGGTCCAAGTTCGTCGCGATGACGGGGCGCAACGAGGACACGTCCGAGCTGACCGCGCTCGCCAACAGCAAGGGCAAGAACCGCCCCGGCTACCACAAGGGCAACGACGTCGAGATCCCCGAGTGGCCGACGTACCGCCAGATCGACGAGCACGTCGGCATGCGTGACGACCAGCTCATCATGACGTCGTTCAAGTGGAACGTGCACAACCACGGGCGCACGGCGAACCTCAAGTGGTGCAGCGAGATCGTCCACAGCAACCCGGCGTGGATCCATCCGGACACGGCGAAGCGGTTCGGGCTGAAGAGCGGCGACTTCGTCGAGCTCACCGGCTACCGCAGCAAGATGCTGCACAAGATCTCGCCGCAGCTCGGCCTCGGCGACGGCGAGATCAGTCGGAAGCTGCAGATCCCGGTCGTCGTGACCAAGGCCGTCCACCCGCGCGCGATCGCGATCAGCAACTCGCTCGGGCACAGCGCCTACACGAGCGTCGCGATGGCGAAGCAGAAGCGCGACCTCGGTTCCGAGGCCGCCGGCATGCAGAACCAGGAAATGCGCGACCCGGACTGGGAGCGCAACATGTGGTGGGAGGACCGCTCCGGCGGCGATCCGAAGAAGTGGGTTCGCAACACCGGGCCGGGTTGGGCGCAGAACAACGTGCTGCCGATCTGCCCGGATCCGATCTCCGGCCAGCAGGCGTTCAACGACACGGTCGTGACGGTTCGCAAGGTCACGTGAGCGAGCCCGAAACCTCGGCCGGCGCCGAAGGAGCGCCGACGCCGGCGACCGATCCGCGCACGTTCGTGGCGCGGCTGTTCGGCCGGCTGCTGCTGCGCGAGCTCGATGCCGAGTCGCTCGCGGAGCTGCGCGCGCCCGACGTGGCGGGTGCTCTGGCAGAAGCCGGGGTCACGCTGCCCGAGTCCGACGACCTGGATGAGCTCGGTGCCGAGTTCTTCCAGACGGTGCTGCAGCCCGCGGGGCGGCCGCCGCTCGTGCATTCGCTGTGGCGGGAAGGCAAGTACGACGGTGACGCCGCGGTCGACGTTCGGCGCGTCGCCGAAGGACTCGGTCTGCAGCTCGCGGCCGGCGCGCGCGGGGCACCGCCGGATCACCTCGGGTGTCTGTTGACGCTGTGGGCCGAGCTGCGGGATCGCGACGCGGAGTTTGCTGGGAAGTTCGCGAGCACGCACCTCGCGTGGGTCAGCAAGTCGTCGGCGCCGAACGCCGGCCCCGGGTTCTACGGCGATCTGCTGCGCGCGTGTGCTGCGCTGTGTGACGAGATCGTCCGGGCGCCGTAGCGCGGCGCTGCGGCCGTTCGCGCGCGTCGGCGATCGAGCCGCTACACGTCACGACCCCGCCACGCTCTTCCCGCGCAGCAGACCCAGCATCCGGAACGCTCCGACGAGCAGGCACACTCCGAGCAGCGAGCCGAACACCGGCAGCACGAAGCGGCTGTCGACGACCCACTGCGGCGTCGCTTCGCCGTGGAAGCGGGTCCAGCCGTGCGCGGTGCCGGCCACGCTGAGCCAGATGACGAGCACGGCGAGCGCGAGGCTGATGCCGTGCAGGACCCGTCTGGTCAGCGGCGCGTTCATCGTCGCGATGCCGCGTTCACCGCGATACTCGCAGATCAGCCAGCTCGCGCAGCCGAGCAGCACGAGCGTGTCGATGCCGATCGTCGCGCCCATCGCGTGACCGACGATCACGTGCGTGCCGTGCACGACGCTGTTGAGGTTGGGCACCGAGATCACGATCGACGTGAGGAGCATGGCGCCCGTCCACCACTTGGCGTGGGTGAGCCAGCTGCCGCGGCCGCAGAACGGCTTCTTCTCCCTGACTCGCACCATCTTGCCGAGATCGAACATGATCTTGAACAGGATGATCACCTCGGCCATCGACACGAGGAACGCGATCCACTTGATCGTCGTGTCCTGCGGCAGGTGGTAGGTGTGGTGCGCGTAGTTGGTGAAGCTGTTGAGGCAGCCGACGCCGAACAGCCAGAATGCGGTAGGGGACTGCGCGTAGCCCTTGTCGCCCGACAGCTTCTCGCCGATGTACGTCAGCGAGCCGTACATCATGAAGTTGAACGAGCCGACGAGCGTGCCGCACGACTTCCACTGCACCTGCAGGTCGCGCACGGGCTGCTCGAACACGGCGGGCAGCAGGTAGCTGTGGCCCTCGACGAACGTGTAGACGAAGAACAGCGTGCCGATCGTCCAGAACCACAGGTAGATCGGCTGGGCCCAGAACCCGTGGCGCAGACGACGCAGGAAGTTCCACGCGAACGCGAGCCAGCCGAACAGCAGCACGGCGCTGAACGCGGGGTGGAAGCCGAGGTACTCGCGGCCCGACGACACGCCGGCGAACAGAGAAACGAAGATGCCGAGGCCGGCGAGGATCCAGCAGACCGTGTGGAACTTGAAGCGCCCACGGTCGCCGGCCGTGAGTCCGCCGTTCGTCGTCGAGAGCCAGTGATAGACGACGGCGATCGAGCCGCCGAAGATCCAGAGCGAGGCGAACGACGTGTGGATCGGTCGCAGCTGCGCGAGGCCGAGCCCGAGGTCGTTGAGCGCGGTCGACAGCGACGGGATGTAGTGCAGCGCGGCGACCGCGCCGCCGATCACCGCGAGCACGATGCACGACAGCGCCATCTTGAGCGATGTGACGACGGTCGCATCACATCGCGGGGTCTCGTCGGTCGCGGCCGGCGTCGGCGAATCGCCGAGTGGCTGCGTGGCCGTGGAAGGGTCAGCGGTGCTGGTCATTTGAACTCCCACCAGGGCAGGCCCGAGCGCGTGGCATCACCGACCGAGTCGCGCAGCGTCGCGCGGTTGTCACGCAGCCACTCGAGGAACGGCACGAGCTGTTCGCCGATGACGTCGCCGAGGGGCCATGGCGGCATGCCGCGGAGCGGTCGCCCTTCCGCGATCACCTTGGCGATCGCCGCGTTGTCGAGCCGGTCGCAAACGTCACTGAGATCGGGCGCGGTGTTGGGGCCGAGCGGCGTCGCGCACAGCGGCGTGTGGCACGCGGCGCAGATCGCGCGGAACTGCTGCAGGCCCTGCTGCACGTTGGAATCGGCGTTGGCCGTGAGCTCGGTGAGCGCGTCGTAGACCTTCGCGGGTTCGGGCGGCAGCGTCGCGCGCGGCACGCCGATGCCGGTCTTGTCGAGCGCGACGAGGAACGCCTTGATCGCGTTGATCTCGCCCGGCTCCAGGTGGAACGCCGGCATCTGCGCGTTCCCCTGCGTGAGGATCTCGTCGTAGCGCGACTGCGTGAGGCGCGAGCCCGCGTTCGTCAGGTCGGGGCCGAGGAAGCCGCCGAAGCCGTAGATCTGATGGCACGCCTGGCAGTTGTGCTCGTGCCACAATTCGCGGCCACGGAGCGCATCCCCCGTGAGCGGTGGCGTGCGGTCCGCGGTGTCGTCCGCGTAGACCAGCGTCGTCTGCCCGACGAACGCCGCGAGCAACGACGCCATCAGGACTTTGCGAAGGCCTGTCTGCATGGGCCGAACAGGGTAGCGCGCCAGGTAGCCCGCTGCACGTCACCGATGGCCGTACCGAACCCGTTTCAGCTCCGCCACCGGCGAGTAGCGTCAGGTCGATGCGGGAATCGCGGTCGGGCGGGCTGCGGCGTGGCGGATTCGAAACGGGTTCGGTACCGCCATCGGCGTTCAGACTTTCACGGTGCGCCAGCGGCCGCGGCGGAAGAGCAGGACCGCGGCGATCGCGAACAGCGCTTCCGAGACCGGAATCGCCCACAGGATGCCGTGGAGGCCCCATTCGCCCCAGAACGCGAGCATTGCGGCGAGCGGGATCTGGAGCAGCCAGAAGAAGATCAGGTGCAGCCAGGTGGGGGTGATCGTGTCGCCCGCGCCGTTGAACGACTGCACGGCGACCATGCCCCAGGCGTAGAACACGTAGCCGGACGCGACGATCCGCATCGTGTCGACGCAGTGGCCGGCGATCGTCGGATCGGTGACGAACAGCGCGGCGATCTCCTCGGGCCAGATGACCATCGCGAACGTCACGCCGCCGAGGAAGAGCATGTCGTAGAAGCCCGTGAGCCAGACCGCGCGCTCGGCGCGGTCCGGTTGCTTGCTGCCGAGGCTCTGGCCGACGAGCGTCGCGGCCGCGTTCGCGAGGCCCCAGGCCGGCAGCAGCGAGAACAACAGGATGCGGATCGCCGTCGTGTAGCCCGCGGCCTCGGCCTCGCCGAACGAGTTGACGAACGCCATGAGTGCGACCCAACTCGTCGTGCCGATGAGGAACTGCCCGATCGTGCCCCACGACAGCCGCACCAGCGTCAGCATCGGCTGCAGATCGATGCGCACGAGTCGGTCGAGCTTCACGCGGCCGCTGCCGTGGCGCAGCAGCCAGAACTGGTAGATCACGGCGGTCGACCGACCGATCGTCGTCGCGACGCCGGCGCCCGTGACGCCGAGCTGCGGGAACGGTCCCCAGCCGAACAGCAGGCAGGGATCGAGGATCAGGTTGATGCCGTTCGCGACCGCGAGGGTCTTGAGCGCGAGGATCGGATCGCCCGCGCCGCGGAAGATCGCGTTCTGCAGGAACAGCAGCGTGATGATCACGTTGCCGCCGAGCATCCAGCGCGCGTAGCCACTGCCGGTCTCGACGACGGCCGCGTTGCCCGACGTCATCCAGTGCAGCAGGTCCGGGGCGAAGAACAGGCACGGTAGACCGATCAGCACCCCGAGCGCGATGCCGAGCCCGATCGCCTGCGATCCCGCGGTCGCAGCACCCGGCAGATCCTGCTCGCCGACGCGGCGCGCGACCATCGCAGTCACCGCCATGCCGAGGCCGAACGCGATCGCGTAGATGATCGACAGCATCGCCTCCGTCGAGCCGACCGCGGCGGCCGCGGCGCCGTCCGTCGGCGTCGAGCCGAACCAGCCGTCGTCGATGCGGTTGACCCACCAGATGTCGACGAGCGCGAACGTCGACTCGAGCGACATCTCGAGCACCATCGGCACCGCGAGGAGCAGGATCGCCTTCGGCAGGCTGCCCTTGGTGAAGTCGTGCTGCTCGCCGCGCAGGCTGCTCCTGACGTGATGCCAGAACCCGCCCGCCTGCGGGGCTTCGGTTGCCGGCGTCTCCGGTTCCGGCGGCGAGCTCATCGCTTGCGCCACACGTTGTCCGAGTCGTCGAGGTCGAGGCTCAAGCGCGACGGATGCAGGACGACGCGCTGCACACCCGGCCGGAAGCGCACGGTCGCGCGCCTCTTGCCGGCGAGCCAGGTCGCGGCCGGGATCCGCCGCTCTGCGGTCGAGCCGTCGGCGAACGTGGCCTGCACGACCGCTGGCAGGATGGCGTCACCCCGGTCCTCGACCGTGACGATCGTCGCATCCGCGGACGCCTCGACGTCGGCGATCGCGTGCGACAACGTGCCGTTGCTCGCATACCACGAGCTCCAGTAGTAGCTCAGGTCCGCGCCGAGGGATCGCTCCATCGAACGGAAGAAGTCGAGCGGTTGCGGATGCCGGTAGCGCCACGTCGCCGTGTAGTCCGCGATCGCGCCCAGAACGGCCTCCTCGCCGAACAGCCCGACGAGCTGAAAGAGCGCGGCGGCCGGCTTGATGTAGCCGACGTAGTAGTAGTCGTCCTGATCGACCAGGAAGTCGGAGTGCGTGAGCAGCGGCTGGGCGTCGCCCGAGACCTCGACGACCGACCGATAGAGGCCGACGGTCCGCAGCCCCGTGGCCTTGCGCCGCCAGTAGCTGCCTTCGAGATACTCGGTGAAGAAGTCCGCGAGTCCTTCGTCCTGCCAGACGTGGGCCTTCTCGTTGCTGCCGACGAGCATCGGGAACCACATGTGCGCGAGCTCGTGCGCGATGAGGCTCTGCAGCGCGACGGGGCTGCCCTGGTCGCCGCACAGCGTGATCATCGGATACTCCATGCCGCCGCCGAGGATGCCCTCGACGACGGTCGCGTGCGGCCACGGATACGGGACGACATGCTCGGACAGCCACTGGATCGCGTGGGCCGCATGCCGCACCGACCGGCGCCAGCTCGCGGCCTCGGGCCGATAGAGCGACTGCGCGAGACAGGTGTCGACGGCGCCGTCACCGTCGCGATCACCGACCGGCGTCGGCATCGCGTCCCAGACGTAGCAGTTCGCGACCGAAGCGGCGAAGTCGCGCACGTTCTCGGCCAGGAACTTCCAGGTCAGGCGGCCACCGGTGCCGGGCTGGGTCGCCTGCCCGGCCTCGAGATCCGCGGCGTCGACGATGGCGACGGGTCGCTGGCCCGAACGGGCGTTCGCGAGCGCCGCGCGCGCCTTCGCCGTGAGCACTTCGCCTTCGTTCTGCAGCGTGCCCGTGGCCTGCACGAGGTAGCCGGCCGGCACCGAGAGCTCGACCTCGTAGTCGGCGTAGCCCATGTAGAACTCGCTCGCGCCGAGGTACTGCTCCGCGACCAGACCGCGGACGTCGTCGCGCACGGCGAACTGCGGATACCAGTAGCCGAGGAAGTAGAGCTCCTCGCCCTCGCGGCCCATGCGCGGTGCTTCGCCCGCGGGAACGGTGAACGCGAAGTCCATCGTGACGGTCGTCGTCTCGCCCGGAGCGACGCCGTCGCCGAGACCCACCAGCATCACGGTGCCGTCGACGAAGTACAACGCGTCACGGCCGTCGCGCTGCACGCGGTCGATGGTCATGCCGCCGGTAACCTCGACGGGGACGTTGCGGCGCGCACCCGGGGCGTGCAGGTTCTGCCGCAGGTGGATCGCGAGCTCTTCGATCGGTTCGGGTGAACGGTTGTGGTAGGTCATCGCGACCGAGCCGCGCACCTTGTGCTCCGCGGGCAGCAGCTGGGCGGTGATCACGTAGCGCGCATGGTCGGTCCACGAGTTCGGCCCGGGCCGGCCGTCGGCGGTGCGGGTCCCGTTCGTGATCGCGCGCGCGTAGTCGGCGTCGGGTCGCACCCTCCCGCTCGGTTGGCGTGACTCGTTCTCCGGCTCGGCTCCTTGCGCCGTGGCCGCCGCCGTCAGCCCGACGAGGCCGAGGAGGCCGATCGAGAACGGCAGCGTGCGGAATCGCTTCGGTAGCAGCGTCGCCATGGGGGGCGGCAGCTTACCGTGCGCGCGGGCCGGTGAGCCAAGCGGGTCAGGCGAAGATCGCAGCGCGGGCTCGTTCTCGCAGCCACAGGCCGAACATCAGGACGAACACCACGAACAGACCGAGCATCAGCCGCCAGCGGCGGACGATGAACGGCTCTCCGATGCCGTTCGACGCGGACACGAGCTGGTTCGGCCGGGGCGCGCCGGTCGTCGGGGTGGCGCCGCCGAGCTCGCGCAGTGCGTCGACCTCGCTCCGATCGAGCGCCACACGGGTGGCGTCGCGGGTCGTCTCCGGCGCCCGGGGCCACAGCGTCGCCACCGCGTCGACCGCGGCGACGGATGCGAGCGGCATCTCGACCGCGGCCGCATCCACGATCGCGGGCAGCGCGTCGAACGCGCTGAGGCGAACGAGGCTGTCGATCGCCGTGAGGCGCAGC
The DNA here is from genome assembly GCA_965228735.1 of Planctomycetota bacterium. Taxonomy (GTDB): domain Bacteria; phylum Planctomycetota; class UBA1135; order UBA1135; family UBA2386; genus JAGQRA01. The sequence goes on along the minus strand of OZ245838.1, from coordinate 3,344,137 downwards.
TCGTCCGGGCCGTGCAGCATGGCCTGCAGCACGTCGCGGTCGTCGAGCGCGCCGGAACGCGAGAGTTGGCGCACGGCCTCCTCGCGGTCGCCGTCGCGCGCGGTGAACGCCCGCATCGGCAATGCCGCGACGCTGCCGTTCCCGAGCCGTTTGGCGAGCGCGAGCAGGGTCGCGGGCAGCAGCAACCCGCCGCTGCTGCGGGCGCGAATCCGCAGGTGATCGGCGGTCCACCATGACCGCCAGGTCACTTCGCCGCAGAGCGCGGCCCCGAACTGGACTGGTTCACGGTCCGGGTCACCGAGCGCGTTCGCGCCGAGCAGGTGCCCGACCGCGACCGGCAGGTCGATCGTTCGCGTCCGCCCGGTCTCGCCGGCTCGCAGTCGATCGAGGAGCTCGTGCCATTCCGGCGCGAGTCGCGTTTCGCGCGGCACGTACCAGTCCTCGGAGCCGGTCGCCGTGCACGCGCACAGTATGCGCGGTCCCGAAGGCCACTCGACCGAACCGATGAGCGCGGCATTGCGCGGCAGCAGCACGCGGTTCTTCTCGATGGCGAGGCCGTTCGGGCTCAGGCGAACGACGATGCTGTCGTCCGGTTGCAAGCCGTCCGGCCACTCGTTCCGCGCGGGGAGCGCCGAGCTGCAGAGCCAGAGCAGCGCCGGCAGGTCACCGCGCAGACTGGCCGGCGCGATGGCCAACTCGATCGTCGGATCGTTCGACGTCGCGGCTTGCGCGGGGAGCATCGCGGCGATCGCGAGCCCCGCGGTCAGGACGGCGCGGAGCGCACGCATCTCAGTGGTAGCGCGCGTCCTGCTCTTCCAGTTCTTCCGACTCGTCGTACGAATCGTCGCCGTAGATCTCGTCGACCTCGCCGTCGTCCTCGTACTCGCCGTCCTGCCACTCTTCGTCGTCGTCGCCCTCGCCGTAGGACTCGGCCTCGTCGTAGATGCCCTCGGCCTCGTCCGCGAGTTCGTCGGACTCGGCCTCGAGGTCGTCGAGGTACTCTTCCGACGGCGCGACCAGGTCGCTCGCGCTCCTGCGCCCGCGTCGGCGGCTGCTGCCGCGGCGAACGATCACGACGAGGCAGATGAGCACGCCGAGTCCGACGACGCCGCCGACCGCGGAGGCGATGAGCCGTTGCTGCGCCGTCAGCGCGTTCCAGCGCGCCTTGGTCTGCGCCACGAACGACTCCGAGGCCTCCGCCTCACCGTGCTTCTGCCGGCGGATCTGGGCGAGCGCGAGCTCCACGAGCGGCTGCAGCTCCGGGCCCTCCGACGCGAGGCGCGCCTCGAGCGCGCGCACGGTCGTGAGGTCACGCAGCTCGCTGAGTCGCCCGATCGCGTAGCGTCGCAGCACCGGTTCGCTGTGCGACAGGACCGCGACCATGACGGGCGTCTCGTCGTTCGGCTCGAGCTGCGGCGACAGCGTCTGGAAGTAGAACGTCAGGGCCTCGCCGAAGCCTTCGGCGCGGCTGCCGTCGAGCACGGTCGCCACCGGCAGCAGTTCGTCGGCGGCCTCCAGATCGGTGAGCGCGAGCAGAGCCGCCTGCAGGTCGGTGGTCGATTCTCCCGGGCCCGCGATCTTGGCGCGTTCCGACACGAGCGCAAGCAGCGCGCCCTTCGCCTCGGGGCGCCGCAGCTTGCCGAGCAGCTGCGCGGCGAGCGTGCGGACCTCGACGCTCTCGTCGTCGATCCCGGCCAGCGCGACGGGCACGCTCTGCGCGTTGCCGAGGCGCAGCAGCGCGTGGAACGCCTGGACCCGTACCTCGGCGTGCTTGCTGTCGGTAGCCAGATCACCGAGTGCTTTGCGCGCTTCGGGTGACTCGCGCCGGCGCAGCAGCCACGTCGCGCGCGCGGCGACGCCGGCGTGCTCGGCCTTGGCGAGACGCAGGAGTTGTGGGACCGTCGTCGACTCGGCGTCGTTCTCGGCCTGTTCGAGCGCCATGACCTGCTCCGGCGGCGCCGGCGAATCCATCGTCAGGTCGATGTCGCCGCCACCGGGCACTAGGCCGATGGTCCCCTGCCAGACGACTCCGTTCGCCGTGCGACGGGACGTCATCGAGGTCGACCACTCGGTCGCGCCGAGAACCATCGTCGCGCCGGCCGGCCGATCGCGCAGCGCGCTGAACGCGGCCTCGTTCTTGGTCGGGTGGTCGATCTGCTTCGCGATCGCGGCGAGCGTGGCGTCGCCTTCCGTGATGCAGAACCAGTTGCCGAGCGTCGCGAACGAGATCGGGACGGGCAGCTGACCCTCCGGGAACTGATAGACCGTGACGTCGTTCGCGGTCGTCGTTTCGACCGGCAGCTCCGCCGCGGCCACCAGCTTCGCGATCGCGCCTGCGAACTCCTTGCCATCCTCGAGGCCGATCATCGTCGCCGTGCCGGCGGGTACCCGCAGGCCGATCGAGCGACCCGAGAAACCGTCGACGACGACGTCCATGATGTCGATCTCGGCCTTCTCACCGATCTGCTGCACCATCATGTCGGCCATGACGCCCATGCCGGGCTCGGCCGTCTTCAGGAGCTCGAGGCTCGAGCGGACGACCGCGCTGATGTCGGTGGCGGCGAACGTGAACTCCGTGGCGCTCTTCGGGACGTAGCCCGCGAGCGACTCGCTGAGCATCTGCGGGTTGCCGAAGAACGCGCCGAGCAGGCTGTCGCCTTCGGGCAGCGCGCAGCTTGCGGCGAAGTGCAGATCTCGCGCGTCGACCTGGGCCCGGAACACGACGTGGTCCATGGCCTCGATCTGCAGGGCGTTCGTGACGCGCTCGGCCGCGGCTCGCTGGGCTTCCGGCACCATCGCCATGAGCTGTGCCACGAGCGCGTTCGGCTGCACGAAGACGGTCATCGCGGCAGACCCGGCGAGCGGAGCGCGGTCGCAGGCACTCCGGTACCCGTCCGTTGCGGCCAGTGACTGGCTGCCCGAGTCCGCGCTCTGGGAGTCCGCGATTTGGGCCGTCGCGTCCAGCAGCTCGGCCGAGCTCGCGACGATCATCCGGTCCCCGCGGATCCCACCGTGGGAGTCCGCCGCCGTGTTGTTCGCGAGGAACTCCTGCGCCTTCATCCGGATCGGATCCTCACACTGCGAGAGATCGGCGACGCACACGAACTGCGGCTTCGGGCCGAGCTCCGTGACGCCGATCGCAACGCCGCCACGCAGCAGTTCCATGACGTCGTCCATCGCGACGCCGTGTTGCCCGAGATGAGACTCCATCTCGGTGACGGCCTGGTCCATCGTGCCCATCGGGTCGAGGTCCCGCAGGCGCGCGCGCAGGCCCGACAGGTCCGTGTCGTTGCCGAGCCGGAACGTGACCGCGAACAACGTCGACGCGGGCAGCCAGCGGGCCGGATCGGTGGCGTCGATCGTGGGCTTCGGATCGGCCGATGCGACGGGCGTTTCTTGGGCAGGAGTCGTCGTCGCCGGCTGGGCCGGGACGGGTTCCTGGAACGACAGCACGGGCAGAAGGCAGAGTTCGAGCACGACCATTTCGGAGTTCCTCGCTGGATCGGCTTCGTTCATCGGCGCGATGCGACCCCGGACTACAGGCGTTCCGACCCAGGGGAATCCCCCGTCAAGGGGTCTGCCGGGGGGATCGATACTCGGACTGGAGCCCTTATGCCCAGAACCCGCCCAGAGCCCGCAGCGCGGGCCAGGGAAGGTCGTCGACACGGCCTCGCGGCAGCGCTGCGTACGGTCGGATTCGGGCTCGTCTTCGGCGCGGTCGCCCACGGTCTCGGGGCGAGCTCGATGGGGGCCGTGTCTTGTGGCCTCGCGGCGGCTCTCGTCGCGGTGGTCGAACGCCGATGCGGGCTCCGGGATGGCCACGCGTCGCGCAGTTACTCCGATGACGATCGCGAGGCCGCGGCGCGCATCCTCGCGCTCGAACTCGCGTGCGATCGTTCGGAGTCGGTCGTCGAGTCGCTGCTCGAGGGTGTCGTGGTCGTCGATCCCGCGGGCGAGATCGTGCTCGCCAACCCCGCGGCGTGCCGTGGGCTGATCGACGCCGGGGTCGAGCCGATCGGGCAGACGTTGTGGGACGTGCTGCCCGACGAACTGGCGGATCGCACGCGCGAATCGTGGGAGGCCTTGCGCGATCTCGACGGCGATGCCGCCACCGGAGCCGGCGAACGCCCGACGGTCCGGCACGCCTCGGTCCCGAGCGGTGATCGCATGTTCGACCTGGCGGCCGTGCCGGTCCGTTCGAGCGTCACGGGCCAGGACTTCGGCACCGTGTTCCTGTTCGTCGACACGACGCGCAACCACGAGCTGCAGCGGCTCAAGGATCGCTTCCTGTCGAGTGTCTCGCACGAGCTCCGGACGCCGCTCACGAGCATCCGCGCGTACTCCGAGATCCTCGGCACGATGGTTCCCGGCGAGAGCATGGAGTGGGACGAGTTCGTGAGCGTGATCCACGACGAGAGCGTGCGCATCTCCAACCTCGTCGACGGCCTGTTCGACTTCCTGCAGCTGCAGTCGGGCGAGGCCGAGTTCGCCGTGACGGCCCTCGACGCCAACGCCGTCGTGCAACGCGTCGTCGACGGATTGGCGGGCCGGATGGCAACGCGCGCCATCGAGCTCGAACTCGACCTGCCGGTCGGCGAGCGCAAAGCGAAGCTCGATGAACGTCAATGGCAACAGCTCGTCTTTCAGCTGGTCGATAACGCGGTCAAGTTCACGCCGTCGGGGGGCGACGTGCGGATCGCCGGGCGCGTCATCGGCGACGAGTTCGAGCTGCGCGTCGAGGACTCCGGACCCGGCGTGCCCGCCGACGACCGGTCGACGATCTTCGAGAAGTTCACGCAGTTGTCGGATCACCTCACGGAGAAGCCGGCCGGCGCGGGCATCGGCCTCGCGGTGTGTCGCGCCATCGCCGAACGCTCCGGCGGCCACGTCTGGTGCGAGGACTCCGCGCTCGGCGGCGCGGCGTTCGTCGTGCACGTGCCGCTCGCGACGGACAGCAAGCAGAGCAGTACCAGCTGGTTGTTGCCGACCTGATCAGCGTTCGACCGCGGCGAGCACGAGCGCCACGAGCTCGTCGTCGCGCCAACCGCGCGCGTTCTCGCCCGTGCGGACGATGACGAGCTCGTGCGAGCGCACGACGAACACGCGCTGCTTCGACTTGCCGTCGAGATACACGTACCGCGGCAGGTCGGTCGGTGGACCGCCGCCGAGCCAGATGTGAACGCCGTACTCGGCCTGCAGCGCCGAGGGCCGCTCGATCGTCTCGAACCACGCGCGGGGAACGACCTGGATCCCGTGCGCGCGGCCGCGCATGCGGACGAGCTCGCCGATGCGCAACCAGTCGCGGGCGGTCGCGATCACCGCACCGTAGATCTTGGCGTTGCCCGCGGGCCGATCGAGCCAGATGCCGGCATCGCGCGCGCCGATCGGCTGCCAGAGGCGGCGAGACAGCAGCTCCGCGTAGCGTTGCCCGGTCGCGCGTTCGAGTGCGAGGCCGACGAGCTGGCTGTTGAAGTTGTTGTAGTCGAACACGACGCCCGGCGGGCCGGTGGCCGGATGGGCGAGCAGCGTCGGCAGCAGGTCGGTTTCGAGGTGCAGCCGCGCCATCGGCGGCAGCCAGCCATCCTCGAGGCTGTCGCCCTCGAGGCCGCTCGTCATCGTCAGCAGCTGCTGCAGCGTGATCGCGCCGCGAGGGTCGTTGCGCCACTCGGCCAGCAGTTCGCCGATCGGCTCATCGAGGCCGGCGATCTCCCCACGCTCGATCGCGATGCCGACGAGCAGCGCGAGCAGCGTCTTGGCCATCGAGTGGGAGATCGTCGGCGTCGTGGCCGAACCGCCACGCCTGTAACGTTCGAAGGCGATGCGACCCGCGCGGGCGACGAGGAACGCCGTCGTGTTGTGGCGGTCGGCCCAGTCGGCGGCGGCTTCGAGTGCGGTGAGCGAGAGGCCGAGTTGCGCCGGCGATTCGGTCGCGATCGGTTGCGCGGTGCCATCGCCCGGGATCGGTTCGACCGGTTGATACCAGTCGACCGTGGTCGTCGGCGCCTCGTAGGGGTAGGTCAGCAGGCGAACGACGAACGTCCAGCGGCAGGCGAGCCACGTGGCGGCCGCGCCGAGCAGCAGCGCGAGCAGAGCGAGCGCGATGCGGCGCGGTCGCCAGAATTGCCGGGTCGTTGTCGGGCGCTCGCTCACGCATCCGCGATGCTACCGGCGTCGGCGGTGAGTTGGTCCACGAGTCGGCCGTCGTGGAACAGGCGGATGCTGTCTTCGTCCGCGGGCACGGCGATCGCGATCGTGTCGGTGGCGCGCGTGACCATGACCGCGGAGACGGTGGTCGGCGGCAGCCAGGGGGTCTGGTCCGGGTCGTCGGCCTCGCGCACGATCGACTCGATCTGACCCGCTGCGCGCACGACGATGGCGCGCGGCGGCGGGGCCAGGCGTTCGATCGTGCTCTGCGCGATCGGGTCGAGCAGGTGGGCGGATGCCAACTCCGGAGGCCGTTCGTCGCCGGCGCGCGCGAGCCCCTCCATATGGCGGGAGCAGCGCACGACGGCGTTGGCGTCGCCGAGCGTCAGCAATGTGCCCGGCGCATGGGCCGGTGTCTCGCGGCGGACGAGCCTGACCGCGAGCTGGACGGCGGCCTCGAGAACGTCAGGGGCAGCGCGGGTGTCGAGGTGGGGTAGGGGCAAGGATTCCTGCGTGGAGAGCTGCTGGCTACTGGCCTGCGGCGCGGGCCTCTCGGGGTCGGTTCGCGGCCGCGACGAAATTCGGCGTCGGGGTCGGTGGCGATCGCCGTTCCGCACGTCGGCGCTTCGGGGGCGTCGCCGACGTTTCGTTCGCCCGGGCGTCGTCGACGACTCTCGCGATCGTCGCTGTGACGTCGTCGGACTCACCGCGGTCGCGCGCGGCATCGGCGAGTGCTTCGCATGCGGCCTGCGCGGAGCCGTGCGCCGTGATCGCGCGGAGCAGGTCGGCGTCCTCGAGTTCGTGGGTGAGCCCGTCCGAACACAGGAGCAGGGCATCGCCCTTCTGGAGCTGAATGGACGATGTCTCGGGTTCGACCGTCCCGTGGCTGCTGATGACGTTCCACAACGAGTTGGCGAACGGCGAGCGGCGGGCTTCCTCGATCGACAGGATGCCGCGCTCCGCGAGGCGGTTGGCCAGCGTGTGATCGCGCGTCAGCTGCCGGATCTCGCCGTCGCGCACGAGATACGCGCGGCTGTCGCCGGCATGCACGAAGAACGCGTACGGCGGCCGCACGAACGCCATCGTGAGCGTCGAGCCCATGTCGTCGAGCCTGGGATGCTCGCGCGCCTCGGCGGCGAGGCGACGACTGCACTGCTCGGCGGCGTTGCGCAGCTCCCGACGCAGTGCGGTCTCGGCGTCGAGGTCGAGGTCGCGCTGCCACGGCACCGCGTTGAGCATCTGGTGCATGATCTCGTCGACGACGAGCGCGCTCGCCTCCGCGGCGCCGGCGTGACCGCTCACGCCGTCGGCGACGACGAGCGCGTGCGCCTGACTCGTACCGTCGTGCCGTCCTTCGGACACGCGGTCCGGGCTTGCCCGCCGCACTTCGGCCGCGCGCCTCAGCTCGGTCACGAGGAAGTGATCGCCGTTCAGTGGCTGCGTGCCGTTCGGCCCGGAGCGCGTTCCGGCGCGCGAGCAGCCGTAGGTGTCTAGGGTCCAATTGGGGCTGGAATGACTCATCGCCCCCTCCAGTCGCAAGGGGCGTGCCATGCACCGACATCGCCACGGCATCGGTCATTCGGCGCTCGCGCGCGACGACGTCAGAACGAGCGCTTCCGAAGCTTCGGAACCGGGACCACCGGTCCGCCGATCAGCCGCGGTAATCCTCTTTGCGCAGCTCGTAGCGCTTCATCTTCTCGTAGAGCGCGCGCGGACTGATGCCGGCGATCTTCGCGACCTCGCCGACCTGGCCGCCCGTCCGGCGCAGCGCCGCGTCGAGGTAGGCGCGTTCGGCGTTCGCGACGGCGCGTTCGCGGGTGGCCTTGATCGGTTGCTCGAGGTCGAGGTCCGGCGCGGGTGATCGCGGCAACGACGGCCCGAGTGGCGACGTCGCCGCGGACGCCGACCCCGCTTCGTCGCCGTCGCTGTCGCCAGGGCTCCCGCCGGTGACGGCGGCCGGCAGATCGGCGCACTCGATGCGAGTTCCGCGCCCGAGCAGCATCGCGCGTTCGATCACGTTGATGAGCTCGCGGATGTTGCCGGGCCACGAGTAGTGCATCAACAGCTCGAGCGCGTCGTCGGCGATCGCGGTGACGTTCGAGACCGGCATCGTGGCGCGGAAGTGCTGGATGAAGCGGCCTACGAGCTCCGGGATGTCGTCAGCGCGTGCGGCCAACGCCGGGATCTCGAGCGGCACGACGTTGAGGCGGAAGAACAGGTCCTCGCGGAAGCGCCGGGCCGCGACTTCCTCCTGCAGATCGCGATTCGTCGCGACGACGACGCGCACGTCGACCCTGATCGGTTGGTCGGAGCCGATCGGCGTGACCTCGTGGCGCTGCAGCACGGTGAGCAGCTTGGCCTGCAGATGCAGCGGCATCTCGCCGATTTCGTCGAGGAACAGCGTACCGCGATTTGCGAGCTCGAAGCGGCCCTTGCGCGCGCGCTCGGCGCCGGTGAACGCGCCCTTCGCGTGGCCGAACAGCTCGGCTTCGAGCAGCTGCTCGGGCAGCGCCGCGCAGTTGACGGTCACGAACGGTCGCTTCGCGCGGGTGCTCTCGCCATGGATGGCGCGCGCGAGGTGCTCCTTGCCGACGCCGGTCGGTCCCAGAATGAGCAGCGTCGTGTCCGCCGGGATCACCCGCCGCACGAGTTCGACGAACTCCTGCATGCGCGGGCTGCGCGTGAGGAAATCGGCCAGCCGCGGTTCGACCCCGGCGCCGCCGACCTCGGGCCCACCGACGCCGCCCTCGGCCTCCGCCGCCGCGAGCGCCTCGAGCGACGCCGCGAGGTCGGCCTCGGACTGATCAGTACTGAGCACGCTCGAGAACCCCGCGGCGACGAGCTTGGCGCGCTTGGCCGGGTCGTCTTCACCGACGACGGCGAGCCCGGCTTCGTCGTCCGAGCGCGCGACCTCACCGAGCTCGTCGAGGTTCGCTTTTCGCACCTGGCCCGGGCCGAGCAGCACGATGTCGCCCTCGGCCTGTTCCACCCCGGACATCGCCGAGGCGGCGTCGACGACGTCGAGGTCGACGTCCGCCTTCTGCAGCGCCTCGAGCAGGCGGTCGCGCAGCGCGCCGTTCGGCAGCGCGATGGTGATGCGCGGCCGACGGGAAGGGCGAGAGTCGGAATCGGAAGTCATGGGGCCGGTCGGAGGAACGCGAACTGCCGGTCTCCGATGTTCCTACGGTGCCGCAACCCGGTTCCCAAGGCCAGTTCGAACCAGCTCCGCGCTCACCGATGTTCTGACGCTACTTCTGGCACGGATCTTGTGACTTCCTGCTCCATGAGTGAATCCGCCAAAGAACTGCGTCTCGAGGTCGACGCCCTGCACTGTCGCCTCGAGCGCTGGCGCGCCCGTCTCGAGGACGCGCGCGAGTTCGCCCGCGACCCGGACCTCAACCCCGACCGCCGCAAGGTCGGCGCCGCGTTCCTGCAGGAGTTCCAGGATCGCTGCGACCGCGCGGAGAACGCGATCCTGCGCCTGCAGCGTTGCCTCGAGGGCTGGCAGGACTCGCAGCGGCGCATCGAACGCAGTTTCCACGACCTCGCCGAGGCCTGGCAGTCGGTGCAGCTGGCGATGGCCGCCCCGGCAGCGTTCGCGCGGCCGTCGCCCGGGTCAGGCTGACCGCAACCGCGGCCGCCAACCGAACGAAGCACCGCCCGTAGAAGCCATGAACACCGACTCCACCCCCTCCGACGAGTTCTCCGATCACCCGACTCCAGCCGCCGCGGCGACCGTGGTCGCGGTTTTCGAAGAGCCGCGCGCGGCCGGCGCGGCCGTCGCCAAGCTCCGTGAACTCGACGTCGATGCGGACGACATCGGCATCGTCATGGCCGACAGCGGCGCGGCTCGAGGTCTGCTCGAGAATGGGCCGGGCAAGCCAGAGGAAGCCGCTGCGATCGGATCCGCGGTCGGCGCGACCCTGTTCGGGCTCGCGGCGGCGGCGCTGGCCGGGCCGTTCGGCGTGCTCACCGTCGGCCCGTTCCTCGCCGCCATGGGCGGCGCGGCCGCCGGCGCGGGCGCCGGCGGTTTGCTCGGCGCGCTCGTCGGGCTCGGGATTCCGGAGAACGAGGCCGCGCTGCGCGTCGAGCAGGTGCGTCGCGGCGGTTGTCTCGTATCGTGCCGAACGCGGGAAGGTGTCGGAGCCGACGCGTTGCAGGGGCTGCTCACGAGCCACGGCGCCCGCGAGACGTTCACAATTCAGTAGGCGCCGGTCCGCCCCTGGCGTTCACACCTCGAAGTCGCTGCCCGCCTCGCGGTATCGCACCCGATACAGATCCGTGCGGCGGTCGAGCCAGTTCTGCACCGTGCCCTTGTAGCGGTGCTTGCGCAGCTGCTCGATGTCGAGGTCCTGCATGATCATCGTCTCGACGTTGGCCGTGCACTCGGCCGCGATGCCGTCGCGGGAGAACGCGATGTCCGCCGGCGTGTAGATGCCCGACTGGGCGTAGTGCAGGTCGGCGTTGTCGACGAGCGGCAAGTTGCCGGTGCAGCCGGACAGCACCGTGTACACGTGGTTCTCGACGCAGCGCGCCATCGCGCAGTGGCGAACGCGCAGGTAGCTGTAGCGTTCGTCGGTGTTGAACGGCACGAAGATGATCTGGGCACCCTTCTTCGCCGCGATGCGGGCGAGCTCGGGAAACTCGATGTCGTAGCAGATGAGGATCGCGATGCGGCCGCAGTCGGTGTCGAACACCTCGACCGTGCTGCCGCCGTTCACGCCCCACCAGCGCCATTCCGCGGGCGTGACGTGGATCTTGTACTGCTTGTCGATCGAGCCGTCGCGGCGGAAGAGATAGGCGACGTTGTAGAGCTTCTCGTCCTCGACCGCGAAGTTGCTCCCGCCGACGATGTTGACGTGGTAGCGCACGGCCAACGACGTGAAGAACTCGAGGTAGCGCTCGTTGAAGTCGGCGAGGGCGCGCGCCGCCTTGCCGGGGCGCTTGGCCTCGACGAGCGACAGGAGCTGGGTCGTGAACAGCTCCGGGAACGTGATGAAGTCACACTTGTAGTCCCCCGCCGTGTCGACGAAGAACTCGCACTGGTGCTCGAAGTCCTCGAACGTCGAGATGGCGCGCATCCCGTACTGCACGGTCGAGATCCGGACGACCTGGGTCGGCTGCATCGTCCGCTTGCGGAACGGGCGGTAGTCGACGTTGGTCCACTCCATGTGGGTCGCCCAGCCGGCGCTGTCCTCGTCGCTCGGCAGGTAGTCGGGGATCACCTGCCGCAGCTCGAAGCCGTTCGCCAGCTGCGCCGTGAGCACCGGGTCGACGAGGACCTTGGCCTCGACCTTCTGCACGTATTCGTGCGCCGTCATCTCGCTGCTGTGGGCGGCGTAGCCCGGGATCCGGCCGCCGATCACGATGCCCTTGAGGTTGCGCTCCCGGGCGAGCTCCTTGCGGCCGTCGTAGAGCCGGCGCGCGAGCCGCATGCCGCGATACTCCGGATCGACCATGATCTCGATGCCGTAGAGCACGTCGCCTTTCTCGTCGTGATTCTTGATGTAGCCGCCGTCGCTCACGGCCTTCCAGTCGTGCCAGTCGGAGCACAGGTCGTAGTCGACGATCAGGCTGCACGACGACGCGACGAGCTTGCCGTCGTAGGTGATGCCGAGCTGGCCGTCCGGGAAGTGCTCGACCTGGCTCTCGATGTGCGCCTTGGTCCAGACCGGCATGCCCGGGAAGCAGCGTCGCTGCAGGTCCACGATCCGTTCGAAATCGTCGACCTGCAGCTTCACGAGCTTGAGGTTGGACTCGAACTGACTGAGGTCGATTTCGTCCGGCATCGCTGCAATGTAGGGGCACCCGCCGGTACTTGGACATGGAAAGAACGCACTCCGTTCGGCAGACTGACGCCCTCGGATGATCCGCGTCGGCCAGCGCCTCGGTAAGTACAAGCTCAAGCGACGACTCGCGCGCGGCGGGTTCGCGGACGTCTTCGAGGCCTACGACACGCTCGAGCGCGTCGTCGTGGCGCTGAAGGTGCCCCTTGCGGACGGCGACCCCGACACCCGTGCGGACTTCGAGCGCGAGATCCAGGTCAGCGCCAAGCTCGACCACCCGAACATCCTGTCGCTCAAGAACGCCGAGGTGATCGACGGGCGGCTGACGATGGCCTATCCGAAGGGCGAGCGCAGTCTGGCCGATCGGCTGGGCTACCGGATGTCGACGAGCAAGGCGCTCGATTTCGCCGAGCAGCTGATCGAGGCGTTGGCCTACGCGCACGAGCACCGCGTCATCCACTGTGACGTCAAGCCGGACAATCTGATCCTGTTCGCCGACGGCGCGTTGCGGCTCGGGGACTTCGGCCTCGCCAAGCACTCGACGCGGACATTGCAGGCGTCGTCGTCCGGCACAATCGGCTACGTCGCGCCCGAGCAGGCGATGGGTCGCCCGTCGGCCCGGTCGGACGTGTTCTCGGCCGGCTTGATCGTCTACCGGATGCTCAGCGGCAAGCTGCCGGACTGGCCGTACAAGTGGCCGATGGCGGGTCTCGACCGTCTGCGTCGAACGGCGCCGGACATGATCCCGTTCTTGCAGCGTGCGCTGCAGGTCGAGACGCGCCGGCGGTTTCGGGACGCCTCGCACATGTACGAGGCCTTCCTCGAAGCCAAGAAGCTCACCCTGCGCCGGCTCGAACGCCGGCGGAGCGGCAGATGAACGGCCCGACGCACAGCCGGCTCTGGCTCGAGGGCGGCGCGCCGAGCGTCGTGCGCGAATCGGCCGGCGGCGGCGTCGACAACTGTGCGGTCGTGCTTGCGAAGAGCCCGTCGCGGACCGCGGACGACTCTTGTGAAGACGTCGCTGGGTTGTTTCGTTGGGACGATCGGTGCACGGCGATCGTCGTTGCCGACGGGCTCGGCGGCCACGGGGACGGTGACTTCGCGGCGCGCCTCACGCTCCGCTGCATCGCGGATCGCGTCGCCGCGAGCGAGGGGACCGTCGAGTCGATCCAGAGCGCGATCCTCACGGGGATCGACGCGGCCAACCAGCAGCTGCTCGAGCGACCCGGCGGGGCCGCGACGACGGTGCTCGCGGCCGTCATCGAAGGCGAGCGCTTTCGCAGCTATCACGCCGGCGACTCGGAGCTGCTGATCACCGGTCAGCGCGGCAAGATCAAGCACCAGACCGTGAGCCACTCGCCCGTCGGCTACGCCGTCGAGTCCGGCCTGCTCGACGCCGACGCGGGGCTCGTGCACGAGGATCGCCACGTGATCTCCAACTTCGTCGGCATGGCGGGCATGCGCGTCGAGATCGCGAGCGCGATCCGGCTCGCGCTGCGGGACACGGTCGTGCTCGCGAGCGACGGCCTGTGGGACAACGTGCACGTCGACGAGGTCACCGAGGTCGTGCGCAAGGGGCCGCTGCTGCGCGCGGCGGATCGCCTCGTCGAACGCTGCGTCGAACGGATGCAGAGCACCGGCGGAATCGGCAAGCCGGACGACCTCGCGATCGCGCTGTTTCGGCGGCGCTGAGTCGCGGTCCGGCCGCGCGGATGCCGTTGGTGATGCGGGTGAATCGCCCGTTGGGCTCTCGGCAGTTGCGGCCCGGCTGCCGGGCGATCCGAACAACTTCGTCGGATCCGGGGAATCTTCGGTGCTCGTCTGCGTCAGAACTCGCAACCGGACGACGGTCGTGCAGGCACGAGCGCCGTCGCGGAGCTACTCAACGGAGCCAAGACGATGCCGACCTCTACGGTGACCCCGATGCCGACTGCCGCCACGACCAACAATCCGCGTGCGACACGTGTCGCTGCGCCGGCTCGACTCGAGGTCGCGCGCAGTGAGCGGGGTCGCGTCACCGCGGGCAGCGCGTTGCGCCGCCCGGTGCGCGCCGAGCGTTCGGCAGCGGAGCAGCTCACCGTGCAGACGGGCGTGCTGTTCGCGTTCTTCCTCGTGACGGCGATGCTGCCGGCGACGGTGTTCCCGTGGGCATGGGTGCCGATCGTGGTGGCCAACCTCGTCGTGATCCGGCAGATGCAGCTGACGCTGCGCGATCTCTGGCGCACGTATCGCGCGAGTCGGGCGGACTAGATCTCGCCTCGCTGCGCGATGTCACGCATTGCGTCGGAGAGCACCGCCGCTCCCTTCGCGACGTGATCGGCCTCGGCGAACTCTTCCGGAGCGTGACTGATGCCGGCGCGGCACGGGACGAACAGCATGCCAACCGGGATGGCCCCCAGGGGGCCGCGATCCGCGTGCGCCACAGCCACGGCGTCGTGCCCCGCGCCGCTCGGCATCTCGACCGCCGAGAAGTCGCGGGCCTGCGCGGCAGCCATCAGGCGACTCCGAAGGCGCGGGTCGAGTTCACGGAGGCCGCGCGCCGTGTCGGTCTGTTCGATCACCGCCTTGACGTGGAACTCCTTCGCGGTCTGCCAGACCGCACGCAGGACGTCAGCCGAGTAGGAGTCCATGAACGTGTCGTCGGCCGACATGATGTCGAGCGTGAAATACGCGAGGCCGCTGACCTTGGTGACTGAGTTGCTGTGCACCGCCGGGTGCTTGCGGTCGATCTCCGGGTCGGCATTCACGATCCCGATGGTCTGCGTGAACACGTTGCCCGCGCGGGCCGCATCGCGACTGAGTTCGTCCAGCCGCGTGATGATGTAGCCGAGTGCGAGGTTGGAGTCGCAACGAAAGTTCGTGCCCATCGGGGTCGCGCCCGAATGGTCGAACCGACCCTCGAGGACGACGAGGAAGCGGCGGTCACCAGCGATGCTGGTGACGACACCGAGGTCGAGGTTCTCGCGCTCGAGCCGAACGCCTTGCTCGATGTGGAGCTCGTAGTAGCCGAGGATCGAATCGATGTAGTCGCGCCCCAACGAAGGGCGGCTCTCGTCGATGCAGGACGGATCGAACCCCTGACTCGCGATCGCATCCCGCAGCGACACGCCATCGTAGGCGTTGTGCAGGATGTGGGTCTCGGAGTTACCGAACGCGCTCGCGCTGCCCTTGTAGACCGCGTTGTAGGTGTGTTCTTCACCGCGCCACACGACGAGATCGACGCCGGCTTGCAGCTTCTCCGCATCGGCGACCAGCGGCCGCATGGCTTCGAGCCCGGCAACCACGCCGGCCGCGCCGTCGTAGTTGCCGCCGTGCGGCACCGAGTCGAGGTGGGAGCCGACCAGGATGCGGCGTTCGGCCTTGCCAGGCAGTGACAGGATCAGGTTGCCGATCGCGTCGTACCGGCCGGTCAGCCCGAAGGCCTCGCCTTCGGAGCGGATCATCGCAATGGCCTGCGACTCGGCGTCGGTCCAGGCGATCCGGTTGATGGATCCGTCCGGTTGAACGCCGATCGTCGCGAGGCGCGCGAAGTGGTGTTCGACGTGGTCCGTCGGGGAATAGAGGTCGGCCGTGATGCGCTCCTGGCCTTGCGTCGCAGGTCGTTCGGTCGTCATGGGGTGCTGGCTTCCGCGCGGAGGCGGTGCAAGCCCCGTGCCAGGATCGCGGCCGCCCGCGCAGCCGCGCGGCGGGTTCGTCGTTCGGAATGTCCGGTTCTGGTCGCGCCGGCAGGTGGCGTTCCGATTCGCATCGGGGCGGCCACAGGACGGGCGCTGGCCGCTTTTGCGCGCCTGGCATGGCGGTTGTTACCTGGACGGGCATGACTGACGAACGATTGACCGATTCACTGACTTCATTGATGCGCGGTGAGATGACCGCCGTCGAGACCTATGAACTCGCGATCGACAATCTGATGGCGACGGCGCCCGAGTTCGCCCGCATGCTGCATCGCATTCGCGACGACCACGCTGCTGCCGTCGAGTGGTTCCGCAGTCAGATCGTCCTGGCGGAGGGTGAACCGCCGGAGCGGTCCGGTCCGTGGGGCGTCTTCGCTCAGGTGCTGGCGAGCGCGGCATCGCTCGCCAGCGCAGAGGCCGCTGCCAAGGTCCTGCTCCGGGGTGAACAACAGGGTCTCGTCGGCTACGACGGGATGCTGGACGGTCCGACGCTCGACACCGCGACCAGGGATCACGTCGCTACGCAGCTGCGCCCGCAGGTGCAGGGCCACATCGCGATGCTCGAGGCGTTTCGCGATCACGGCACCGTTCACGAGGCCGGATTGCCCGCGGCCACTCCGGCCCACCCCGCGATCGTGGCCATCCTCGAGGACGGTGAGGCGACCATGGAACAGAAGGTCGATCGGCTGCAGCGGCTGAGCTACGCGGCTCGCGAACACGAGGTCGCGACGGAGGAGGGCATGGCGGGCCGCAGGGCCGGTCCGTCCGTTCAGGAGATCGACGCCGTGCTGACATCCCTCGGCGCCGATCTCGTGATGACGGATGGCAAGCACTGACGTCGCCGCGCGAGCGCGGGTTCGCCCGTGCTCGCCGCATCTGGGGGATCGCACGAGTGAACCGCGTCCGTGCGCTGCAGCGAGATCGGATTTCGCGGGGCAGGGCACGCGGCTTGCAGTTTGCCGGGGATGACCACACCTCACATCGTCGCCGCTACGGACTTCTCCGATCTCTCGTTGCAGATGTGTGAGCCGGTAGCAGCCTTGGCGCTTGCTCTGGATGCACGACTGACGCTGCTGCACGTCGTTGTCGATCCCGTCACCATCGTCGCGCCCGGCATCCCGAGCGTGCCCGCGATGCCGGCGGTCGCGCCGGACCTCGAGGAGGCTCTGAAGACCGCGCGTGGGCGCCTCGAAGAACTGCGTGGCAGCTTCGCGCCGCTCGAGCGCATCGGCATCGAGGCGGTGCGCGGTCTCGATGTGGCGGAGACGATCGTCGAGCAGGCCGAGGCGCTCGACGCCGACATGATCGCGATGGCGACGCACGGCCGCTCCGGGCTCGAACGTCTGTTCGGCGGCAGCGTCGCCGAGGGCGTCGTTCGGAAGAGCTCGATCCCATTGCTGCTCTATCCGCAGCGCGCTGCCGAGTCCGACGGTCCTTAACGCGCGACAGGCTCGGCCACGGCGACGACCCCGTCGCCGAGCTCGTCCGCTCGCGCTGCTGCGAGCGCGGGCACGTCCTGATCGACGAGCTGGTCGTGCAGGATCTGGACTCCGAGCAGGTGGTTGACGACGGCATCGAGCTGCACGAGCTCATCGCGCGGTCGGCTGTCGTCGGCGTAGCGGTCGAGCACGTCCCGGACGCCGCCTTCGTCGAGCAGGTTGGAGTGGCGGATGGACCCTGAGTTCAGGTATCGGCTCGTCAGGGCGCCGAGCGCCTTGCGCTTCGCGGGGTCGGTGTGCGCCGGTGGTGCCATGAACGCGAACTTCTCCCGTTCGTAGAGCACGCGCGGCAGCACGCCCTTCATGGCTTCACGCAGGACCCACTTCTCGGTGATCCCGCGGATCCGATACTGCGGCGGGATCGTCGCGGCGAACTCCGCCAGGTGGTGATCGAGGAACGCGGGACGTGCCTCCATCGAGTTGGCCATGTCGACGCGGTCACCGCCCCAGGTCAGGATCTGGCCTTCGAGCATCGTCTTGATCCAGACGTACTGCGCGACGTCGAGCGGATGACGGCCGCGCATCGCGCTCTCGTCCAGGGCGTTCGCGATCGCTGCGCCCGGACTGTAGCCCGCCAGCCGCGCCCGTCGGTCGCCATCGATCAGCGGCGCGACGTGGCGCGAGGCATTGAGCCACGGCTGCAGGCAGGTCGGGGTGAAGCCGCACACCCTCTCGAGATCCGGGTCGTCATGCGTCTCGACGGGCAGCATCGCGCCGCGGAAGACGGCGTTGGACCGGCCCAGCGCCTCCTGCATCGCCTCCCGTTCGGGTGCCGGCAGATGCGCGAGGCCGTGCGCGAACAGGTCGTTCCGGAAGGACGGATAGCCGGCGAAGAGTTCGTCGGAGCCTTCGCCGGTGATCACGACCTTGTAACCGGCCCGGTGGACATGCCGGCTCATGAGCAGCTTGGCCACACCGAGCGTGTTGTAGATCGTTCGCTCCGTGTGCCAGTGGGTCTCGACGAAGTGGTCGTAGAGATGGCCAGCGTCCAGCGCGAGCACGTCCTGGTCCGCACCGACCGACCGAGCCATCTCCCGCGCGATCTCGGTCTCGTCGTAGTCCTTGTTGTCGAAGCCGATCGTGAACGCCTTGACCGCGTCCTGACGGCATGCGGCCGCGAGCCCGAGCATCGAGCACGAGTCGATGCCGCCGGAGAGATAGCATCCGACCGGCACGTCGGCGACGAGCCGCAGCTGCACCGCCTCGAGCAAGCGCGCTCGGACCTCCTCGATGACGTCCTGTTCCGGGCGGTCCGGACCGCGGTCGTTCCACTCGGGGAACGGCATGTCCCAGTAGCGGCGGTCCTCGATCAGCAGATCGCCGTTCTGGCGGCGGACCGTGAGCGCGTGTCCCGGCTTGACCTGGTGGACTCCCGCGAACGGGGTCGACCCGGGCACGATGGTCTGCATCAACTGGTGGAACAGACCTTCGTCGTCGAACTCCCGTCGGACGTCGGGATGCGCGAAGAGCACCTTGATCTCCGACCCGAATACGATGCCGTTGCTCGTTCGCGTCCAGTAGAGCGGCTTGACGCCGAAGCGGTCGCGCACGAGCGTGAGCTCGTCCCGTTCACGGTCGTAGAGCCCGAACGCGAACTCGCCGCGCAGGTGCGGCAGGGCGCCCTCCAGCCCGCGGCGTTCGGCCAGGTGGAGCACGATCTCGGAGTCGCTCTTCGTCGTGAACCTGGCGCCGCGGGTCGCGAGGTCGGCCCGGATCCGGGCGTAGTCGTAGAACTCGCCGTTGTGCGTGAGCATCCAGCGTTGCCCTCCGGCGACCAGGGGCTGCTGTCCAGAGTTTTCGAGATCGATGATCGCCAGCCGGGCGTGGGCGAACCCCACGCCCCGATCGTCGATGACGTGGTGCCCACAGCCGTCGGGCCCGCGGTGGTGCTGGATCGCCGCCATTCCCGCGAGCAGGGCGGGGTCGACGGGGCGATTGCGGTCGAGATGGAAGATGCCGGCTATGCCACACATGAGTTCGGTCGTGTCCTGGGCTGATCGCTACGCCGGGGGTTCGACGTCGGCGACGCGATGCACGCGCTCGACCATGCAGGTGAGCAGCGCCATGCGGAGGAAGGTCGCGCCGCGGGCCTGGCTGAAGTACCAGTTGTGCTCGGTGTCATCGAGGCTGACGTCGAGCTCCGCGCCGCGGGCGAGCGGATGGAGGATGATCGCGCCGTCCTTGACGGCCGAACCGGCGGTCAGCCGGAGATCGCCCGTCAGGCGCTCGAACGTGTCGCCGATCCACGCGATCGAGTTGATGTAGACGACATCGAGGGTCTGCAGAACGTGTTGGAGCTGTCGTTCGACCCTGAGGCGGAGACCGCGTTCCTCGAGCAGTTCGCGCTGGCCGGGATCGAACGGATCCGCCGTGCCGGCGCCGCTGACGACCACGACTTCGTCGATCGCGTGCGGGAAGAGGCTCAGCAGGAGCAGCAAACTGCGAACCGTCCGCATCTTCGCCGGGTTGCCGATGATGCCGATCCGCAGTCGGTCGCCCGGCTCGTCCGTCAGGAGCTGCGGGCGCCACTTCACGATCGCGTAGATGTCGGACAGTGCCTGCGTCGGGTGCTCGTCGATGCCGTTGCCGGCGTTGATGATCGGAACCCGCAGCGTGTCGAGCATCTCGTAGACCGAGTGCTCGTTGTTGTCACGGAGCACGACCGCGTCGCCGTAGTTGCTGAACATCTCGGCGATGTCGCGGAGGCTCTCGCCCTTCGCGATCCCCGTCGTTGCCGCCTCGGTGATGGACAGGATGTCGCCGCCGAGTCGGTGCCACGCACTCTCGAACGACAGCCGCGTCCGCGTGCTCGGCTCGAGGAACGCGGTGATCAGGATCTTGCCCGTGAGCGGCAGGTGGAGCAGCTTCGGCTGCATCTCGATGCTCGCCGCGAGCCGGCAGAGCTGGGTCACGAGTTCACGGTCGAACTGCAGGGCCGAGACGATGTGACGGGTCGCGAGCGCGAGCAGGGCGCTCGGGTTCTCGGGAACCGTCGCGAGCAGTCGGCGCGGGTGCTCGAGTCCGACGTGCGGGCTGCGCACGTCGATCGGGCCTTGCAGGCGAGGATGCAGGGTCGGTGTGGCTACCACAGGTTGCCTCTCTTCCAGTCTCGAAACAGCAGGGCGAGGAGCACGATCGGCGCGGCCGCGCTCACGGTCAGCGCGGCGTAGACCAACGCTTCGAGGACGAACGGCGGAACGGTCATGATCCGGCTCCCAGTCGACGCCAGTCGAAGTCACTCGGCCGCACGAACGTGAGGGCGAGCACGATCGTCATGGAGATCGCGGCGCCGACCAGGGCCGCGACGTACCAGTCGATGAGGAAGTAGGCGAGCAGGCCGCCGATCGATCCGAGGGCCATCCCCAGCGTCGCTGACAGCGGGTTCGTTCGACGCCAGTAGAGGCCGGCCGCGATCGGCCAGATCGTGCTCGCGACGAGCGCACCGGCGAAGTTGAGCAGCTTGGCCAGGGTCGAGATGTCGAGCGCGACGATGACCCAGGTCAGCACGCCGAGCGCGACGATGGTGGTCGACGCGGCCCGGCGCAGCTGAGTGGGAGTCGCGTTCGGGCGCAGGTGGCGCCGGTAGATGTCTTCGACGACGAGGTCGCTCGTCGCTGCGAGGAGCGAGTCGAGGCTCGACGCGATCGCCGAGAAGACCACGATGAACAGCAGAACGGCGCCGCCCACCCCGAGCACGTTCGCGGCCACGAGCGGCCCGACCATGTCGGCGCGCGGCACGGCGAGATCGAGGGCCGGCGCCGAGAGCGCGATGAAGCCGGCGGCGATCGGGATCGGCGCCCAGAGCAGACCGGCGGTCAGGTAGGCCTTGAACCCGACGCCCCGGTCGAACGCGAACGCGCGGCTCCACCAGACGTTCGAGTGAAAGATCTCACCGATGCCGAAGAGCAGGTTGTTGAAGAGGAACATCACCGCCGCCGGCATGAGCGCGTCGAGCAGGCGCGGGCGGACATCGCTGAGGCGGGCATGAACCTGTTGCAGGTCGACCTGCTGCAGCGTCATCACGCCGACCAGTACGACACCCGAGATGATCACGATGGTCTGGATGAAGTCGGTGCCGATCACGGCCCGCAGGCCGCCGAGCAGCGTGTAGAGCACGCAGATCACCAGGATCACCGTCGCGCCGACGAGGAACGGAATGCCGCTGAGCGCCTGGATCAGCAGGCCGCCGGCGGAACCGAGGCTGACGAGCCAGGCGCCGCTGTAGGCGACGGAGATCAGCAGGAAGACCCGCCACGCCGCCCGGCCATACCGCAGCCGCACGAAGTCGCCGCTCGTGTATCCGCGGGGCATGAGGTGCCTGATGCGGGACGCCATCGGCGCGAACAGCAGCAGGCCCACGCATCCGAGCGAGTAGCCGAGCATGCCCCAGATGCCGAAGTTGAACGCGAGCTCGGGCGCGACGAGAGTCGTGTTGCTGGTCACCCACGTGGCCATCGCCGTCGCGCTGCCGAGCGCGAGCCCGACCTTGCGGCCAGCCAGCATGAAGTCGTCGACGTCGCTGTTCTTGCGCCCCCAGTACCAGCCGAGGAACACCCACAGAATGCTGAAGGCAGCAAGCAACCCACCGGCGACCCATGGGTCGAGGAACTGGATGTTCATGGCGCTTCGAGGTCAGGCGGAGGTCGCGGCGTCGCCGGCGGCGGTCGCATGGGCGCTCGGGCGGGCGCGCCGATGCCCGACGAGCACGAGCGCGGCAGTCGCGAGGAATACGACCGCGCCGACCGCGAACATTCGCAGCGCGAAGCCCAGAGGGTGATGCCGCACCTGCACCGTGACGGGCTCGCTCCACGGGCTGATCGCGTGGCCGGTCTGCACGGCTCTGACGCGATAGTCGTAGTCGCCGTCGTCGCGACCGCTGAGCGCTGCCGCCAGATGATGGCCGGCGGCGAGCAGCGTCCGTGCGTCGCCGGCGCGCTCTTCGAGTTCGAACTCGACTGCGGCTGCGACCGCATCCTCGACGTCGTCGAGCGAGACCTGCCAGCGCAGGCTGAACTGGCCGTCAGCCGATGCGTGCGCAGGACCTGCCAACACGGGCGCCGCGATGGTCACGGTCCCGATGGCGTTGCCTTGCCCCTGGGGACGTGCGTCGCTCGACAGCAGGGCCATTGCCGCTCCGAGGGCGGTGAGCACGTACTGGCCGTCAGTTGACATGCCGTCCCGGGATCTCGGAGTCCGGATTCTCGTCCGGGTTGATCGCGGCGATGAGGTCGACGTGAGTGACGACGATGCGACCGTCCCCGGCGTGGTCGGTCTTGCCCACGCTCTGGATGAGGCGGATGGCTTCCTCGAGGTCCTTCTCTTCGACGAGCAACACGATCAATGCGCGAGGAGTCGAGTCGACCTCGTAGGCGACGCCCTGCACCGTCTCCGTGTACGTTTCCGCGGGGCGCACTTCTTCGGCGCGGTGGACCCGCAGGACGTCGAATCGCCGTTCTGCGAGCCTGTCGCGGATCTCCGCGAGCCGGAACGGCTTGACGTAGGCTTCGATCTTCTTCATTGGGGCGGCGGTCGTCGACGAGGTTGGGCGCCGGAGTCGCAAGGCCGGAGTCGCAAGGTCCGTGCCGACCCGGGCCCGCGAGGGTCCCCGAGCTGCGACCCGCTTCGATCCTGGCCAGGCGCGTCACGGGCCCCGTGTTGCGCACACCGGTGCCGGCCGAATCGGAGTTCCCGGTTCCGTTCGATGCGGAGTTCAGCTTCCGATCGTCGCCGTGATCGGCAGTTCGTCCGACCCCTTCGTCGCGGCCCGCTTTGCCGCCCCAAACGTAACACCGCCGTAAGGCTTTGCCCGATTGTCGTCGCAAGAGGCGCGGTTCACCGCCTTGATACAATCCGGCGGCGGGCCCGTGCTACAACGCTCGCGTGAGGTGTTGCCTGCCCGTCCTCGTCGCCTGCCTCGGTCTTGCGTTCGCGAGCGCGACTGCCGTTGCCCAGTCATCCACGCCGCGCGCCGATCCGACGTGTGCGGCTCGCGCGATCGATCCCGCCGGCGTGCCGGGTGCGCGCATTCTGGCGGGTGGCGGCCGGTTGCCGGCTGCGATCTACGAGCGGTTCTTCGCGCTCGCGGGCGGGGACGAGGCGGTCGTGGTTCTCGTGCCGACGGCGAGCTCGCGCGCCGACTCCGAGAGTTCGCAGGCGCGGCTCGTCGCCCAGTGGCGTGAGAGTCGGCCCGATGCCGAGTTCGTCGTGCTCCATACCCGCGATCGCGAGCGCGCGAACGACGAGGAGTTCTGCGCTCCGCTCCGCCGCGCGACCGCGGTCTGGTTCGGTGGCGGGCAGCAGCGCCGGCTCGCCGAGGCCTACGTCGGCACCCGCTTCGAACGCGAGGTCATGGCGTTGCTCGACCGCGGCGGTGTCGTCGGCGGCAGCTCGGCTGGCCTGGCGATCCAGACCCGCACGATGATCCAGTCGGGCAACCCCGAGCCGGTGCTCGGTCAGGGCCTCGACCTCGTCCCTGGCGCGATCGGCGATCAGCACTTCCGCGCGCGGGAGCGCCTGCCGCGGCTGCGGCGAGCGCTCGCCCAGACGCGCGGGGCGTTCGGGTTCGGCGTCGACGAGGGCACTGCACTCGTCGTGCAGGGGCGCGCGATGCGCGTGCTCGGCGCCTCGGACGTGACGCTCGTGTTGCCGGCCGGCGCGGGCCACGAAGAGAAGATCGTGCGGTTGAGTGCCGGTGAACGCGCGGACCTCGTGAGCTGGCAGCGCGCCGCCGCGGCGCGCGTCGGCGCTGCGTGGCCGCCGGCGACGATGGCAGCGCCGCGCGTGCCGTCGGGTGCCGTCATGCTCGCCGGCGGCGGCCGCTTGCCGGCCGCCGTGATCGACCGCTTCGTCGCGCTCGCCGGCGGCGCTGATGGCAAGATCGTGCTCGTGCCGAGCGCGAGTCCCGCGCCCCGCGGCGGCCGCGGCGGCTCGCGTGACCGGCGGCTCTACCTGCGCGGTGCGTTCGAGAAGCGCGGTGCCGAGGTCGCGGTCCTCGATTGTGCGCACCCCGACGAAGTGACGCCCGAGCGCCTCACTGTTCTCGCCGACGCGACGGGCGTGTGGTTCGGCGGCGGTCGGCAGTGGCGGCTCGTCGACGCGTTTGCCGATACCCTCGCGATGCCGGCCTTTCGCGCCGTGCTCGAGCGCGGCGGGGTGATCGGTGGCAGCAGCGCCGGCGCGACGATTCAGGGTGATTTCCTCGTGCGGGGAAATCCGCTCGGCAATCGCGACATGGCGTGCGAGGGCTACGACCGCGGCTTCGCGTTCCTGCCGGGCTGCGCGGTGGATCAGCACTTCCTCGCGCGGAACCGGATGCGTGACCTCGCCGGCCTCATCGAGACCCACCCGCAGCTCATCGGGATCGGCGTCGACGAAGGCACCGCGGCCGTCGTCGCGGGGCACGAGCTCGAGGTCATCGGCGCGTCGAAGATCGCGATCTACGATTGGCGCCGACTCTGCGGCCGTTTCCTCGAGGCGAGCGCCGCGGACAACGGCGGCGCGCCCGAACCCGTCTGGCTGAGTCCCGGCGACCGGTGGGATCTCGTCGCCGGCGAACGTCGCTGATCCGCTACCGGCTGATCCGCTACTGGCCGAGCGGCAGGTCGACCGCCGGGTCGAGACCGAGGTCGCGGGCCATCCGTTCGATCAGCCGCGCGAGCTCGGGGGCGTTGCCGTGGCCGGCGTCGTGCAGCGTGCGCGCTGCGCGCACTCCCGTCGCGAGGCGGAACGAGGTCGTGATGTGCGTTCCGTCGTGACCGCCGCCGCTCGTCGTCGAACTCTGCCAGTGGCTCAAGAACGTCGTCGTCCGCGACGCTGCGGCGGTCGGGCCGCCCGTCATCGTGTCGTGGACCAGTTGCTGCTTGAAGCGAAGCAGTTCGGCGAGGTCGCGGCGCTCGTGCTGTGAGAGTTCGGCGCCGCAGTTCGCGAGCGCGTGGGTGATCGTCGGTTCGAGAGCGCGGCGAGGGCGCGCTTCGATTCCCGGCGGGCCGACGATGGGACGCGCCGCGATGTGGGAGCGGGTCGGCAACGCGAGTTGCACTGCGCGCGCGGCGCTGCTCCAGGCCCGCCAGTCGATCGCTCCGGGGCCAGCGAGCGTCGTGCCGAAGTCGTGGACGAGTTGCGCGAGCGATCGCGTCGGGTCCGTCGTCGGAGCTCGTTCGAGCACGGCCTCGGCGCGCTCCCGCAGTTCGAACAGCGCGAACTGACTCGCGAGCATCGGGCGGCGCGCGGACGGTGGCAGACACTCGGCCCACGCGAGATCCGCGAGGACTTCGCGGCCCGTCGTGACGAACTCCGGGTCGACGAGGATCGCGGGCACGGTTTCGGTGACGCGGCGTTGCTCGATCCCCGAGGTCGTGACCCCCGCCGGTCCGGCCGATTCGCCGGTCGCGCCGGTCAGCCATTCGACGCTGCGGCCCGCGACGAAGCCCGCACCCCAGACGAGCGCGATCGCGATGCCCGCCGCTGCGGCGCGCAGGCCCGGGGCCCGGAAGACGCGCTGCCACGAACGTCCGTGGCGGGCGCTCGCGCGGGTGTCGAGGTCGGCGAGGCCGCGTGAGCGACGATCGGCCAGGCCGCGCCGCACCCGGTCGGCGAGGCCGGATTCGGCCCGGTGGGGCGGCAGGTTGTGCGTGGCGCGCGCGAGCCGCGTGAGGTCGCGGGCCTCCTGCATGCAGCGCGCGCAGCCCCGCAGGTGCTGCTGGGTCGCGGCGCGTTCGCGGGCGTCGAGCCGGCCGTCGACGAACGCGGTCACGCGGCGCTGCACGCGGGCGCACTCGCGGTCGGAGCGCGATGAGTCGCCAGTTCTCGTCATCGGGTCCTCGTCATCCGGTACTCGTCATCTGGGCAGGTGCTCCTGCAGGGCGGTGCGCAGCGCGCGGCGCGCGCGGTGCAGCCGACTGGAAACGGTCTTGGGTGAGATGCCGAGAACCTCGCCGATCGCCTCGTAGCTCAGACTCTCGCCGTCGCGCAGCAGGAACACCGAGCGATACTCCTCGGGCAGCTGCTGCAGCGCCGCTTCGAGCGCGATCTGGAACTCGCGATGCTCGGCGGTCGTCACCGCGGCGGGTGCGGGTTCGGGGCGGGTCAGGTTGCTCGCGCGCCGCCGCTGGCCCCCTTCACGACGCAGCAGGTCGAGGCCGAGGTGGCGGGCGATGCCGAACAGCCACACGACGACGGGCCACTCGGGATCGTAGCGGTGGGCCTCGTGGAGCGCGCGCACGAGCACCTCCTGCACGAGGTCGTCGGCCCATGCGCGATCGCGCACGAGACGAACGAGGAAACTGCAGAGGCGGTCACCGAAGCGGTCGACGAACGCGTCGACGGCGGCGTCCTCGCCGCGGGCAGCCCGATCCAGCAACGTTTCGTCGTCGACGTCCTGCCACGCCATCGGGGATCCCGTCGTCCAGGGCGTCGTCATCGCGGCGAGTCCTGACGCGAGGCTCCCGAATTCGGCCACGGGCCGCGCTCCGTCACCGGCGGCGTCCCTTGGTGTCGACCGGTGGGAGCTTCTGGACCTTGGCGTCGCGCGGCTTCGCGGTGGGCGGCTTCGGGGTCTTCGGCTTCGCGGTCTTCGGTTTCGCGGTCCGCGGCGTCGTGATCGGGCGTTTCAGCCCCGGGTCGACCTCGGTCGTCGGGCGTGGAGTCTTCGTGTTCCGGTTCCGCGGCAGCGACGTGCCGGAGCGCGAGCCAGTGTCCTTCGACCGTGACCTGCCAGCGGTCGAGCGTCGCGAACTCGACGAGTCGCGCGACGACGACCGGTCTGCACTTCGCGACGAATCCGTCGCCCGCGCCGAGTCCATTGCGCGCTCCACCTCGCGCACGGCGCGCTCCTTGGCAGCGGGCGGCAGGCCGGCGCCCTGGCGCTCCATCTCGCGGCGCGTCCTTTCCATCAGCTCTTCGATCTGCGCGCTCGGCTCGCCGACCGGCGGCACGAGTCCCGGTCCACGGCCCTTGCCGGTCGGCACCCGCCGGCCGTTCTCGGTCCGTTCGTCGACGACCGTCCGGCCGTTCTCGACCACGACGCGGTGCGTCACGGTGTGGCTCGAACGCGACGTCCGGGGTCCGCTCCCCTTGCTGTCGGCGCGGGCTTCGGCGCGCGCCTCGGCCTTGCCGGAGCTGCGATCGCCAGCGCCCTTGCCGTGGCCCTGCGCGGTGAGCGGTGCGGCGATCAGCGCGAGGCAGGTGAACGTGAACGCGATGGACCGCGAGTTTCGGGTCGGTGTCGGTCGGGATCGGGTCATGAGTCGGCTCCGGCGGAGGGGTCGAGGACCTTGCGGTCACCGGGGCTACGCCGCGCCCACGCAGTTTGCCCCCGAGATAACCGGGGTGAGGAGAAATCGCGCGACGCCGGACTCGAGGGCGCGGTTTACGCCGTTGCGGTCGCGGGCTCGGCCGGCGCCCGACCGCTCGCGGCGAGGACCCGATCCGCCTGATCGAGGTGCCGGGCCACGTGGATCGCGTGCACCTGCAGGGCCTGCGCGAGGGAGACCCGCAGCAGCCACGACAACGGCGTCCGATGCCGTGCGCGATCGAGGTCGCGATCGGCCCCGCGCTCGAGGATCTCGAGCAGGCGATCGTGGGCGGTCTGCGCGCGGTCGAGCAGCGCGGGCCAGTCGATCGGCTCCTGGCTCGGGGCGAAGATGCCGGGAGCGCGGATCCGTCGCGGCTTCTTGCGATCCGGGTCGAGCGCGTCGAGCAGCACGCGTCCGACGAGCGTGCCGCGACCCTTCACCTCGCCCGTCGCGAGTGGCCGACTGCGGGCGAGCGCCTCGTCCATGAACGGCAGGTAGAGCTCGACGGTCAGCACGGCGTGATCGATGCACTGCGCGGCCGACCAGCCGCCATCGGCCGGGCGCCGGTTCGCGATCTCCGGCGTGATGCCGGCGTAGCCGCGCAGCCGCTCCACGTTGGCTGCGATGAGCTCGCGACAGCGCGCGAGGAACGGCCCACTGGCGTCGTTCGTCATGTGACGACAACTCCGCGTGGTCGGCGGTTGTTTCGCGGTTCGGCCGGGCCGAGCGCGATGGCGGTCGGGCCCGATCGGGTGTCACGGCTCCGATCGCGGGCCCGGGCGCCCGACGGGTGACCGAACCGGGCCGGATTCCGCGGTTCTCGGTTTGGCATGCGCGTTGCTAGTGCAACGCCGATGAAACGATCCATGAGGGACGGCGGGTTCCGCTGGCTTGTCACCGTGCTCTCGTCGGCGGCCTGCGGGGTGCCGCTGGCAGCACAGTCGTTCCAGGCGTTGCCGCACCGACCATCGGTGACGGTAGCGCGGGCGTCGGCCCAGCTGCCGCCGACGCCGTTCCCGGAAGGCTGCGCCGCGATCGACCACATCGTGCTGCACTACGACCCGGACGCGATGGCGGAATGGTTGCCGACCTGCCGTGACCTGCTGCGGTCGCTGCCGCCCGCGGTGCGGGTCTCCATCGCGGTCCACGGCCAGGCCGAGGCCGACCACCTCGCGCGTGCGTTGGCTCTCGAAGCGCCGGCGATCCGAGACCGACCGTGCACGCTCGTCGTCGGGCGCCCCGTGACGTCGTGGGCTCGGGATCGGTACGTGGCGATTCGTGACGGCGACCGGTCCGCGTTCCTCACGCCGAGGATCGATCGGGTCGACCCCGAGTACCTCGGCGATCTCGCGGGGGCACACGCGTCGGCCGCGCCCAGCGCGCGTTGCTTTCCGACCGGCTACTCGTTCGAGGGCGGCGATGTCGCGTGCAACGGCACGCACGCGTTCATCGGTTGGAAGACGGTCACCGACAATCTGGAGAACGGAATGACCGACGACATCGAGGCGGCGTTCGCGCGCATGTTCGGTTGTCCGCTGGTCGTCGTCGGCCGCCCCGCGCCGCCGCACGAGCACCTCGACATGTTCATGACCGTCGTCGATGAACGGACCGTGTTGCTCGGCGACCCGGTTCTGGGCCTCGAGCTGCTGGGGCGGGAGCCGGCCGACAACGTGCCGGACTTCGACGCGTGGACGCAGGTGGCGCTGCACTCGGGTCTGCTGGCGCGCTACGAGTGCGTGCTCAACGAGCTCGAACGCCAGGGCCTGACCGTGCGGCGGCTGCCGATCGTGCACGGCGAAGACGGCAACGTGCTGACCTGGAACAACGCCGTGATCGAGCGCCGGGCCGACGGGCGCCGGGCCTACATGCCGGCCTACGGGTTGCCGGAGCTCGACGAGGTGGCGGCTCGGGCCTTCCGGGAGGTCGGGGTCGCGGTGCTGCCGATCGATGTCGCGGCGATCGCGCCGAGCGGCGGAACCGTTCGATGCCTCACGAACGTGATCGCCTGGAGCTGGCCCGGGCCGAGCGCTGCGGTCGTTCCCGGCGACTGACGGCGCGCGCTATCGACGTTCGACGACGATGGCCGGGCACGGCGCGGATTCCAGGATCGCGCGGGCCAGCGGACCGAGCGCCAGGCGTCCGACGCCGAGCACGACGGCGTCCGGCGAACGGCGGACGATCGCCTGCAGGATCGCGGTCGCCGGATCACCGCGTCGCACCTCGATGCGCACGCGGTCGTCCGGCAGTCCGTTCGCCACGGCGATCTCGCGCAGGTGATGCGTGCAGTCGGCATCGATCCGGTGATCGCCAGCTGCGAGCGGGCGGAACAGCTCGGGGTCGATCACGTGCAGCAGCCGGAACTCGGTGGTGGGTTCGGCGAGCGATCGCGCGGCATGGACGGCCGCGCCGCAGCCGGGTGCGAAGTCCAGCGGCACGAGGAGTCGGCGTGGTGGCGCCGCCAGTCTCGGACGCCGCAAGAACACCGGGGCGGCCCGCGGCGCAGCGGTCGTGCTCGGGTTGCCGGTCGGTGGCTCGAGGTGGTCGGTCGTCATGCGATGCCCGAATGCGATGCCCGGACGTGATGCCCGAACGTGATGCCCTTATGAGAGCAAACTCGGTGCCACGCTGCGGCAACTCGCGGCGCGTCAGGTGCGATAGTCCTCTTTCCGGAGGCCGTGTTGCTTCATCTTGGCGTAGAGGGAGCGCGGATCGATCCCTGCCCGCGCCGCGGTCTCGCTGATGCGGCCGCCGGTGGCGCGCAGCATGCCGTCGAGGTAGGCGCGCTCGAACTTCGCCGTGAATCTGCGGCGGGCTGCTGCGAGCGGCTGCGCCAGGGTCGCGGCGTCGAGAGCGTCGCCGTCGTCCGGCCGACCCTCGCTGGTCGGCGGCGACGCGGGCGCCGGCGGCTCCACCGTCTCTGCCAGTGCGGCCGGCAGGTCTTCGAGCGCGATCTCGGTGCCGTCGCACAACAGAACGGCGCGTTCGACGACGTTCACGAGCTCGCGAATGTTCCCGGGCCAGCGATACGCCCTGAGCGCGCGCATCGCCGCGGGTGCGACGCCGGTGGCGGCCGTTGGCATCTGCAACCGGAACTGCTCGAAGTAGGTGCGAACGAGCGGCTCGATGTCATCGGGCCGGTCGCGCAGCGGCGGCACGTCGATGGCGACGACGCTGAGGCGGTAGTAGAGGTCCGGTCGGAAGCGTTGCTCCTCCATCTCGACGAGCAGATCGCGGTTCGTTGCCGCCATGATCCGGACGTCGACCGGCAGCCGGATCTCGCTGCCGACGCGTTGGATCGCCTTGTCCTGGATCGCGCGCAGCAGCTTGACCTGCAGGTGCAGCGGCATCTCGCCGATCTCGTCGAGGAAGATCGTGCCGCGATGGGCCAGTTCGAAGTGACCGCGGTGGGCGCGCACGGCGCCCGTGAACGCGCCCTTCTCGTGGCCGAACAGCTCGCTCTCGAGCAGCGACTCCGGGATCGCGCCGCAGTTGACGACGATGAACGGCCCGTCCGCCCGCGGGCCCTCGGCGTGGATCGCGCGGGCGAGGCGTTCCTTGCCGACGCCGGTCTCGCCGAGGATCAGCGCGGTGCTGTCCGACTGGCTGAGCTTGCGCGCCAGCCGCAAGAACCGGTTCGCGGCTTCACCGT
Organism: Planctomycetota bacterium; assembly: GCA_965228735.1. Lineage (GTDB taxonomy): Bacteria > Planctomycetota > UBA1135 > UBA1135 > UBA2386 > JAGQRA01. The sequence continues at coordinate 3,313,093 of OZ245838.1, read as the reverse complement.
TGCCGCTCGTGACGTAGTCGCCGAACGAGCCCTCCGGCTCGGTGTCGCTGACGCCGCGTTCGAGGAGGGATGCCGCGATGCGCCTGTCGATCAGCGTGCGGAGCGCCTCGCCGAGGACGTCGTCGGCGACGTTCTCGGGCAGCACCGCGAGGCTGCCGGCAGCCAGCAGACTGGCCCGTTCGACCGCGGTTTCGTCCTTTGCGATGACGACGAGCTCCGGGCTGCCCGGCGCCGCGCGAGCGGCGTCGACCGCTGCTTTGATGTCGGCCGTGACGAACTCGCCGTCGGCGATCACGAGGTCGCAATCGCGCCGCGGCAACTCGGTCGCCCAGGAGGTGTCCGTCAGCTCGCCGACGACGGCGTCCGGTCCCTCGGCGAGCGCCCGGATGCGGGCGCGGAAGTCGCTGCGGGCGGACAGGAGCAGGATGCGCGCGAGCATGGGCGACCGCACGGTAGCGCGCGGCGCCTGGCGGGTCAGCGGCGGTGTCCGCCGGCGATTCGGAATCGGAGGCGGGACACCCGATCGGGTGTGCCGTGAGTGGTCCGTCGTCCGGTTGGGTGGCGGTAGGCCCGGTCGGCGGCCCGCCGCGGCCGAATTCGCCGTGGCACGGCTGTTGCTCTCTCGGCGCGACCGCCCTCGAGATCGCCGGGCGCCCATTCCAATGAACATCAAAGTCTCCCTCGTTCCTGTCTCCCTCCTTCTGGCCGTCGCGACCCTGGCGCAACCCGCCATGGCGCAGGAGCCCGAGAGCAAGCCGATCCCGCACGCCGTCGTTCAGATCGACGACGAGTACCGCGTCGTGAAGGCCGATGAAGTCGCCGGGCTGAAGGCCGAGCTCAAGCAGGAGCACAAGGACGCCGTCGAAGCGCACAAGGCCGAGGTCAAGGCGCGCAAGGCCCGCAAGGAGAAAGGCACGCTGCCCGCTCCGAAGGCCAAGAAGCTCAAGGTCGTGAAGGCCTCGATCGACGAGGCCGCCGCGAACAAGCTCGTCGAGCAGCTGCGCGAGAAGGCCCAGAAGAAGGGCCAGAAGAAGCAGCCCCGGCAGCCGAAGGAGCGTCCCGCCAAGAAGGGCTCGAGCAAGCCCGAGCGCGCGAAGAAGCCCGCGAAGAAGAGTGGGTCCGAGCGCGAGAAGAAGTAGCCGGCTCGGCTCGCGCCGGCTGCACGCTGCGAGCCACGATCCGCGATTTGCGATCTGCGATTTACGATCTACTCCACGACCGTCGCCTGCAGGCGGTAGCTCCAACGGTCGTAGTAGAGGTTCCTGGCGGGCGTGCCCCACTCGACCTCGCCGCGCTGGAAGTCGACGTCGTCGCTGCGCTCCGAATACTTGGCTGGCACGAGCGGCCTGGCATGGTCGCGGTTGACGACGAGCCGATAGCCGTCGAGGTTGCCGAACGCGAAGTCGCGGACCGCGGCGCGTTCCTCCGGGGTCAGATCGTCGGCGTGATTGAGCTCGACGGCCGTGTTCACGTCGACGGGCAGCCAGCCCCACGGCGCGATGCGGATCTCGCACCAGTCATGCAGGTTCTCCTTGCCCGGCTGGATCACCCAGCCGGACTGCCAGCGCGCCGGGATCCCGCGCAGGCGGCAGAGCGTCATGAACGTGAGCGTGAGCTGACCGCAGTCGCCGCGGCGCGTGCGGAGCACCTCGGACGGGATGCAGGGAATGGTCGAGTACTCGCGCGCATACGAGTACGTGAGGTTGTCGCCGCACCAGTCGTAGATCGCGCGCGCGATCCGCAGCGGATTGGTCTCGTCACGCGCGATCGTATCCGCGAGTTCACGCAGGGCCGGCGTCGCCACGACGTGCGGCTGGCGTTCGGTCGTGAACGCGGGTGAGTGCGGCAGGCGGGCGTTGGTCGCGTCGAGCGCGCCGTGCTCGACCCCGGAACGCGCGATGCGGTAGCTGGTCGCGAACACGGTCGGTTGGCCCGCTTCGGCGACCTGCTCGAGGTACACGGCGCGCATCGGCGCGGCAGCCGCGGCGCCGCCGTGCGCCGCCGAGATCACGCGCTGGTGCTCGTACTCCTGCGGGAACGGCAGCCAGGCGCGGATCGTCTCGCCGGCCGGCACCGCGTCCGCCTGGACGATGAGCTCGACCTCGATGTCGAACTTGAGCTCCCGCGTCGCTGTCGGCATCGGCCAATGCGTCCGTCCCTGCTTGCGGCGCTTGCGGATCGCAGTGTCGCGGAAGAACAGGTTGCTCACGGTCGGCCCCGCGAAGCCATCGCCGCCGTTCGGGTCGCGGTCGACGAGGCCGCGAGCGATCCACCCGTCGAGTTCGCCGGGCGCGAAGTCGCTCACGCGGCGCTCGAGCTGTTGGAGCAGTCGCTCGCGCGTGAGGCGAAAGTCACGGGCCGTTCGAGAACGTCGCTCCTCGGCACTCGCACGGGGCGCTGCCTTCGCAGGCTCGGCGAACACCAGTACCGCGTTGGCGACCGGGCGTTCGCCGCCGTCGTCGAACGCCTTGTTGTCCGACGGGTGGTTGACGATGCCGCTGCGCGGCGCACCAGAGACCCACAGCGTCGTCGAGCCGCCGCCGTCGAGGTTGATGCCATGCTCGCAGCCGAACGCGATCAACGTCTCGCCGAGCTCGTCGAGCGTCATCCCGGCGGCGCGGGCGTGGCGTCCGTCGACGGTGAGCAGGAGCACGCAGTCGTCGGCGAACAGCCCGACGGCGCTGCGTGGATGCCGCGCGTCGCTCCACGTGCGTTCTTCGGGCAACGCGCCGTTCTGTACGAGGCACGGGCCCGCGGCGAGCACGTTGGGCGGGCCGGCGAACTCGCCGGTCCGGTCGATCGTGATTCCCGGCGTGCCGCCGTCGTCCAGCACGAACGCGCTCTGACGGTTCGTCGCGGCCGGGGTGATCGTCGAGCCGCCGATCCGGAACATGCCGCTCGGTCGTCGCGCCTTCGTGAAGAACCCGCCGTTGATCGCCGCGAGCGCGCCGCCGCGTTGCGCGAGCAGACTGGTCGGTTCGAGCCCGTCGGCGAGCGCGAGCTCCAGCCGCGTGCCCGGTGTCGCGAGGTCCACGACCAGGGCGGCGACGCTCTGCGGTCGTCCCGCCGGGTCCTGGGTCTCGCCGCGTTGCAGCGTGATGCCCGCGCCGACCGCGGTCCGGGCGGGCAACTGCTGCGGCGCGATCTGGGCGGCGGGGGCTGCGGACAGCAGCGCGATGGCGAGAGCGATGCAGGTCGGAGTTTGCGGCATGGTTCGGGCGCCAGGTCCGGATGGGAGCTCACCAGTTCAACGTCGCGGCCGGGGTCTCGCAACCGCGCGGCGGCGAACCGGAAATCCCGCGTCCATCTCGGCCGGTTCTCGGCGCGACCTGCGCCTGCAGCCTCCATACCGGCGATGACGTCGCATTCACCACTATCGCAACTCCGATGCACCGACTCTCTTTCGTTCGCTCCCGCCGCGGTGGGGGCATCTTCGCTGCTGCTGCCGTCGCCGCCCGACGCGCCGTGGCGCAACTTCGCCGGGGCGTGGGGTGAGGTCGGCACCTCGGGGGTGACGACTGGGCCGCTCGGTCCGTGGCACAAGCGCCACGATCCGTAGGGTGACGGCCCGGCAGTGTCGTGGTCAGTTCTCGCGACTGACCACGATGCCGTCGTGCACCGCGACGATCAGTCCGTGATCGAATCCGTACCTCGTCGTGAGGGCGCCGGTCGTCCGGCGGACCGGGGGGCCGAACCGCTGCACGAACGCGCGCAGCGGCTCGCCGATCCACGGCCGTTCGGTGCGCGGGCTCGCTCCGATGACGACGAGGTCCGGGGCGGTTGCCTGAACCTCGCCGTTGCTCACGATGAGCGCGTCCGTGACCGGCCGGCCCCGCGCGTCGCTGTAGCTCCACGTCGTGGTGTCACGAGTCACGGTGATCCCGAGCGGCGGTCCCAGGCGTTCCAGGACCGTGGTCGTCGACTCGCCGACCAGTTCGCTCGCGATCATCGCCGACGGCAGCATGACGGTGCGCGGCTCCGGCGGCACGAACCCGGGGACGCTGCCGGCGAAGCCGAGCGCGAGCACGCCAAGGGTGGCGGCGGTGGCGATCCAGCCGCCGCCGGGCATCCGCACGCCGGCGGCCAGCAGGCGGCGTTGGCGGCGAACCTCCCAGACGAGGAACGTGACGGTGCCGGCCGCCAGCAGCGCGCCGAATGCGATGCCGGTGACGCGTTCGAGGTCGCGGTTGTTGATGCTCGTGACGGGCGCGAATGCGAGGCCGATCGCGATGCCGAGCGGGATGGCCCACGCGACCGGCACGGCGAGGCCGAGGCCGTAGAAGCGGCCGTTGCCGTTGCGGATGCGGCGCACGGCGCCGAAGCCGAGGGCGAGCACGAGGAGCGCGCCGCCGAAGGCGATCGCGGGCATCAGCATGACCTCACGGGCGCCGTCGACGAGGCCGGGTGGCGGGGCGTCCGGCAGGACCGGCAGCGGGTTCGGCGGCACGCTGCCCTGCTGGATGGCGTCGGCCGTGAGCTCGACCTCGGCGGTGTAGCGCCGGAACTGGTTCTCGTACTTGTACTCGACGCTCCTCTCGCGAATGGCGATCGTCTGGACGACGGCGAGGCCGGCGAGCGTCAGGATGCAGACGGCGATCGCGGCGAACGAGCCGAGTCCGAGTCGCGGACGGCCGTTGGGCGTGGCCGCTGCCGATGTCGTGGTCGACGCCGCCGTCCCCGGCGCCCCCGGCGAGGCGTCGTTCGATCCGAGATCCTGCGCGTGCCGTTCGACGTCGGTCTGCACCTCGCGAACGTGCTGATAGCGCTTCTCCGGCTGCTGCGCGAGCGCCCGGCGCACGACCTCGTCGAGCCCGCGCGGCACGCCGCCGCGTTGGGACGGCGGATCGAAGTGGCCGATCGGCAGCTGACCCGTGAGCATCTCGTAGAGCACGACGCCGACGGCGTAGATGTCCGCGCGGTGGTCGACGCCGGCCGTACCGCGGAACTGCTCGGGCGCCATGTAATGGGGCGTGCCGAACACCGCGGTGGTGCGCGTCAACGCGACCGGGTCGCCGGGGCGCGCGACCTTCGCGAGCCCGAAGTCCGCGATCTTCACGCGGCCCGTCGTGTCGACGAGGATGTTCTCCGGCTTGATGTCACGGTGCACGATGCCGCGCTCGTGCGCGAACTGCAGCGCGGTGCAGATCTGCGGCGCGATGCGCAGCGCTTCGGCCGGCGACAGTTCGCCGAGCGCCATGAGCTGGCGCAGGTTCACGCCGTCGACGAACTCGGTGACGAGGTAGAACTGACCGTCGCGTTCGCCGAAGTCGTGGACGGTGATGATCCCCGGGTGGCTCAGCGTGGCGAGCGCGCGCGCTTCGCGCAGGAAGCGTTCGCCGAACTCGGGGTCGCGGCCGAGCTCATGTGGCATGACCTTGAGCGCGACGGCGCGCTGCAGCTGCAGCTGCACAGCCTTGAACACGGCCCCCATGCCGCCGCGGCCGACGAGCTCGACGATCTCGAACTCGGGGAACCTGGCACGTAGATCCGTGATATCGGGGAGCGGCGGCGCGCCGGGGCCGGTCCCCGGGTCCGAGGCGGCGTCCGCCATGGCCTGACGCAGCAGCTCCTCGTGGTTCAACTTGCGTTCGTGGGGATCGTTCATGACCGCCGATGCACCAGCATCGCGGTGGCGTTACGGCTCGTTCTCGAAAAAACGTGCCAGCTACTGCCGCAGCGCCCGCAGCAGCTCCTCGAGCTCCTCGCCGTGGGCCTCCGGGTCCGCGAGCGTATCCCGCACCTCGGCCTCGAGCCGCGCCCGAAACCGTTGTCGCAGTCGGTGGGCCGCGACCCGCAGCGCCCCCTCGGTCGTCGCGAGTTCGGCGGCGAGCTCGGCCCAGGACCGTTCCTGCGGCGTGCCTTCTAGCGCCGGGCGCAGGTATGGCCACAGCGCGTCGCGGCCCGCGCTCCGTTCTTCCTGCTCGAGCTCCGCGAGCGCCTGTTCGATCACGGCCTGGGCCCAGCGGCGTTCGAAGATCGCGGCGGCGTCGAGCCGTTCGAGCGGTTCGAGGCTGCGACGTTCTTCTTCACCGTCGGCGTCGATCGTGAACGTGCGGACGTCGCCGCCGCGCTTGCTGGCCCGTTCGGCCCGCCGCGCGTTGCTGGCCCAGTGCTGCGCGGCCGTGCGCAAGAACGCGCGGAATCGGCCACGTTCCGGATCCGCGCGCCCGAAGTCCCTGTGTTCGAGCAGATGCGTGAACAGCCCCTGCGTGAGATCCCGCGCCGCGTCGGGCTGCAGCCCATCGGCCCGGTACAGCGCGTAGACCGCTGGCCAGTAGATGCCGCACAGCTCGTCGAGCGCTTTCGCGGCGGCGACCAATTCGCCGTCGTCGTTGGCCCGGGCGATCAGGCTCCAGCGCGTCGTTTCGAACACCATGGGGGAGTGGAGACCGTACCCGACTCGCGGTTGGATTTCGGAGATCGGTGAATCCGGGGGTGGGTCGTGGCGCGAAGGCATCGTATCTGGGGGCATGGAGACGTTCGAAGCCATCTATGCCCGCCGTGCCGTCAAGCACTTCGACCCGGACCATCGGTTGACCGACGCCGAGGTCGACAAGCTCATGCAGGCTGCGATCCAGTCGCCGACGAGCTTCAACATCCAGCACTGGCGGTTCGTGATCGTGAGCGATCCCGAGTTGCGCAGGCAGATCCGCGCGGTCGGCAACGATCAGGCCCAGATGACGGATGCGTCGTTGCTCATTCTCATGACCGCCGACACGAAGGCGTGGGCGAAGGAGCCGCAGCGCTACTGGCGCAACGCGCCGGGCGAGGTCGCCGAACTGCTCGTGAACTGGATGGAGCCGTTCCACGAGGGCAAGGAGGACCTGCAGCGCGACGAGGCCCAGCGCTCGATCGGCATGGCGATGCAGACGATCATGGTCGCGGCCGCCGCGATGGGCTACGAGTCGTGTCCCATGATCGGCTTCGAGCACGACAAGGTGGCCGAGCTCGTCAACCTGCCCGCGGATCACGTCATCGGCCCGATGGTCGCGGTCGGGCGCGGAACGAAGGACCCGTGGCCGAAGCCCGGTCAGCTCACGCTCGACGAAGTCGTGGTGCGCGATCGATTCGGCGGCTGATCGCGTCGGCTTGCACGGGGCTCAGTCGCCGAGCAGCGCCTGTGTCGTCGCTGCGCGCTCCTGCAGGGCCCCGCAGACGAGCTCGCAGAGCTGTGCGAGGCTCGGATCCGCGATGCGTACCACGACCTCGCGGCCGCGGCGGTCGCGCTCGACACAGCCCTCCCGCTCGAGCTCGGTGACCTGGCGGGACAGATTCGACTGGGTGAGCCCGGTCTCGTCGGCGAGTTCCGACATCGGTAGCGGTCCCGCCATCAGACCGTCGAGGATCCGGAGTCGGCTCGGGACCGCGAGCGTGCGAAACCGTCGCGCCACGGCCTCGAGTTGGGCGTCCGACAGCCGCTTCCCCTGCTGCCGATTCTTGGGCTTCCGGTTCAGGGGTTTCCGGTTCAGGGGCTTCCGGTTCTTGCTCATGGCTTGATCATATGAGTTATTAGTCATATGATCAACAGGCGGCGTGCGCCGGCGACACCACGCCGGTCGCGCTGACTGCCCGAGGACCAAACGATGACGACTCTCGAACACGATTTCGCTCCAGCCGAGTCGATCGGCGCTCTGCAGATCCTGGTGCTGCCGCACCCGCAAGGCTGTCGGACCTACGTTCTCGTGGATCCCGTCAGCGAGCAGGCCATGGCGGTCGACGTTCATCTCGACTTCGTCGAAGCGGTGGCGGCGCGCGTGCGGGATGCCGGTTGGTCGTTGCGCTACGTCATCGATACCCACACACACGCCGATCATCCGTCCGGGGCCGGGGCGCTCGCGGCTGCGACGTCGACCACGCGAGTTGCGCATGAGTTGGCCCGCCACGCCGGGGTAGACCGACATCCCGAAGACGGCGAAGCGCTCCATCTCGGCGATGTCGCGGTCACCGTTCGTCATGCTCCGGGCCACACTCCCGACCACATCGTCCTGGTGGCCGCTGGGGTCGTTCTCAGCGGCGACACGCTGTTCATCGGTGGAGTCGCTCGCACCGATTTCCTCGGGGGCGACGCTGGCGAGCTGTTCGACTCGCTGCATCGCGTCTTCGATCCCCTGCCGGACGAAACCGTGGTGTTCCCCGGGCATGACTACGAGGGGCGCCAGCGCACGACCCTCGGAGAGGAGCGGCGCTCCAACGCATGGTTCCGGATGACCGATCGTGCGGCGTTCGCGAGCGCCCTTGCCGAGGCGCCGCCGCCGCGTCCGGCCAACATGGATGATCTGCTGCGACTCAATCGCGAAGGCGTGGACATCCCGGGCACCATCGACGCGGGCGACTGTGCCCGGCTCGTCGAGGATGGCGGCAGCAGCAGCGTGATCGACGTTCGAACGGGCGGTGAGTTCGCTGCCGAGCACATCGCGGGTTCGCGGTTGATTCCACTCGACCAGCTCGGAAGCCGGGTCGACGAAGTGCGCGCGACGCCGGCTCCGCGCCTGCTAATGTGTCGTTCCGGGCAGCGGGCGCAGATGGCGCAGCGGCTGTTGGCCGAGCAGCAGGTCGGCGGGCTTCGCGTCGTCGTGGGCGGCATCGAGGCCTACCGTGCGGTGGGAGGCGAAACGATCGCGGGTCGCGGTGTGATCTCGCTGGAACGGCAGGTGCGCATCGGCGCGGGTGTCCTGGTCCTGCTCGGCGTCATCCTCGGCACGTGGTTGCATCCGGCCTTCTACGGTCTGGCAGCGTTCGTCGGCGCCGGTCTCACGTTTGCCGGGATCACGGATTGGTGCGGGATGGGACTGCTGCTCGCGAAAGCACCGTGGAACCGGGGCGAGGCTCAGGGCCCGCCGAGGGTGGCCGGCGTCCCGTCCGCGTGCGCCGCGAGCGCGCCAGCGGGCTGCGCCGCCAGCGCGCCTGCCGGCGCCGCGGAGCGCTGAGCCTCGGCGCGTGTGCGCTCGGGTATCGTCCCGTCGCCGCTGCCCTGGCCCGGATCGCCGCGTCGGCTCTGGCCTGGTGCCCGGGTGAGATGGGATGGCCCTTCCGGGTGACGGGCCTCGGCGTCGCGCGAAGGATCGGTGACAATCGCGGGATGCTCCACGTCTCGCGATTCGTCTGTTCCGCCCTCGCCGTCGCCGCCGCGTCGCTCACGGGCTACACCCTCGGGGAAACCGGTGGGATGCAGGATCCGGTGCGCAAGGCGCCGCCCGGGCCGGCGGCGACGCCGCACCCCGAACGCGCCGCGGTCGTCCGTGCCGGCATGGACTACGTCGAAGCGATCTACGACGTCAAGCCGGAGCTCATCGGGCGCAGCGTTCACCCGGAGCTCAGCAAGTTCGGCTTCTACAAGCGCGGCGCGGACCAGCCCTACCACGGTTCGGCGATGACGTTCGAGCAGCTGAAGAAGCTCGCCGGCAGCTGGAACGAGTCGGGCAAGCGGGCGAACGCCGAGTCCGTGAAGAAGGTCGAGGTGCTCGACCTCATGGACCAGACCGCAGTGCTCAAGGTCACGGCCGTCTGGGGCGTCGATCACATGCAGCTCGGCAAGTTCGACGGCAAGTGGCAGATCCGCAACATCCTCTGGCAGAGCCTGCCCGGCAAGTAAGGGAGCGGGCAGCAGGGTTCCAGGTAAGCTGGCGTTCGGGCGGTTTCGATAGGGCCGTCGCGCGCTTCGGCCTATCGTTCCGGGATGCGCGACGACTCCGCTCTCCCTCGCCGCCGCTTCCTCGCCGCATCCGCGATGGCGGCCGGGGCGGCCGGGCTCACGTCGTGCGCGGCAGTCGATGCCGCGGCCGCTCCGCAGCGCCGCATCGTCGAATCGGGCAACGTCGTGCTCTTCCAGGGTGATTCGATCACCGACGCCGGCCGCAGCCGCAAGGACGCCGACACCGCGAACTCGCGTGCGGCGCTCGGCAAGGGCTATGCCTGGCTCGCCGCCGCGGGGCTGCTCGTCGACGAGCGCGCGTCCGATCTGCGCATCTACAACCGCGGCATCAGCGGCCACAAGGTCTTCCAGCTCGCGAAGCGTTGGCAGCGTGACTGCCTCGACCTGCGGCCCGACGTCGTGAGCATCCTGATCGGGGTCAACGACATCTGGCACACGAAGAACGGCAAGTACGACGGCACGGTCGCGATCTACGAACGCGACTACAACCAGCTGCTGACGCGCACGCGGACGGATCTGCCCGACGTTCGGCTCGTCGTGTGCGAGCCGTTCGTTCTGCGTTGCGGGGCCGTCGACGAATCGTGGTTCCCGGAGTTCGACGACTACCGCGCCGCCGCGTTGCGGGTCGCGCAGAATCACGGCGCGACGTTCGTGCCGTTCCAGGCAGTGTTCGATCGCGCCATCGAGTTCGCGGAGCCCGAGCACTGGGCCAAGGACGGTGTGCACCCGTCGCAAGCCGGGGCGGCGCTCATGGCGCAGGCCTGGCTCGACGCCGTCCGCGGTCACATGGTCGATTGATCGCCCGGCTCATTCGCAGCGCTGCTCCGCTCGAGCACCTGCTGCTCGGTGAGGCCGAACAGCGACGGCCGCACAACCCCGAGCTGGCCGAGCAGGGAGTAGAGCTGACCGCGGTGGTGGATCTCGTGTTCGAGCATCATGCGCAGCAGCAGCCAGGCCGGCACCTCGGCCCCGGCCACGGTCGTGCAGGCCCGCTGCAGGTCCTCGCTCGGCAGTCCGGCGAGCAGCTGCATGGCGTCCTCGTGCGTGCCGTCCAGGTAGGCTAGCACGGCCGGATGACCGCTCGCGAGGTCTTCGCCGTGACCCGGGTATCGGCTCGGTCGACCGAGCACGTTCTCGACGAACATCCAGCGTTGGGTCCCGGCGATGTGGCGCAGGAGATCCCCTGCGGAGAACGCCGTCTCGAACGGGCGCCACTCGAGTCGATCGGCCGGGACGGCCAAAGCGGCCGCGCGCGTGCGCTTGCGGACCGACCGGGAGAAGGACAGGAACGGTTCGATGCGGGTGGTCTCCATGCCTCGTCTCCCGGGAATCGTAGCGGTGGGTGGATTCGCATGTCGCTCGGGAAACCGGTCCCGGGGCGTGCGCCATGCCCAACCTCAGGTGACGCTTGTGGATGAGCATGGCCGTGCCGCACGACTCCTGGGCCCACCTCTACGACGACGTGCATCGTCTGTCGTTCGGTGAGTTCTACGACAACCTCACGGCCGCGACCGTGGCGCTGCTCGAGCGTGTTGCGCCGCCGCCGTCTCGTGTGCTCGACATCGGCGCGGGCAACGGTCGGCTCGCGTTGCCACTCGCGCGCCGCGGTTGTCGGGTCGTCGCGGTCGAGCCCGCGCGCAAACTCGCGGCGGAACTCGGGCGCCGCGCGCTCGGCGAAGGGCTCGCGATCGACGTGCGCGTCGCTGCGGCGCAGGATTTCGAACCGGCGAGCGGCTGCGATCAGGCGATCGCCGTGTTCACCGTGATGAACTATCTGCTCGACGACGCCGCTCTGCAGGCGCTCGCGGAACGCGTCGTACAGAGCCTGCGACCGGGCGGCACGTTCCTGTTCGATCTCGCCGACCGCGAGCTGTTCGCGGACTGTGTCTACGAGGAGCCGGACTTCCTTCGCCGCGTGCGGATGCGGCCGGTGCCGGGCAGCGACGGCCTCTTCGACTACGACGAACGGACCGAGGGCGTGATCGACGGCGAACCGTTCGCGTACGAGGACGCGGTCCGGCTGCGCTGCTGGGAGGCGGACGAGGTGCTGCCGATCTTCGCTGCAGTCGGGCTGGAACTCGTCGAGGACCACAGCGAGGAACTGTTCGGCACGGCGAGTCGCTATCTGCGGGTCGGTCGATGCTGAGTCGGCCGAGCTTCTAGCCGCAGGAGCCCGAGCCGCAGCCCTCCGACTCACAACCGGCCGCGAGGCGCGCCTCGATCGCCTTGGACGTCTTCGTGATCGAGAGGCCGCCGAGGGCCGTGCAGCGCAGCTCGCGCGCCATCGACTCGCTGATCTCGCGGTGGGCATCGAGCACCTCGTCGAGCGGGATCAGGTGGTCGTAGCCGGCGAGCGCCATGTTGGCGCATGCGAGTGCATTCGCGGCGCCGGCCACGTTGCGGCCGAGGCACGGCGCCTCGACGCGGTTGGCGACGGGGTCACAGACCAGCCCGAGCACGTTCTGCAGCGCGTGGCTCGCGGCCGACAGGCCTTGGGCGGCCGTGCCGCCGCCGAGCTCGACGAGTGCCGCCGCGGCCATCGCCGCGCCGGCGCCCGTCTCCGCCTGACAGCCACCGACCTCGGCGGCGAAACTCGAACGCGTCGTGACGAACACGCCGATCAGGCCGGCCGCGAGCATCGCACGCAGGGTCTGCTCTTCGCTCGCCGCCATCATCTCGGCCGCGGCGACGCACGTCGCGGGGAACGTCGCGCACGAGCCGGCGGTGGGGGCGGCGACGATGACGCCCATCGAGCTCTTCACCTCCATGAGCGCCGTGACGTAGAGGATCGCGCGGTTGAGGATGCCGCCGTCGAGCAGCTTGCCCTGCTCGAGCAGCTGCGCGAAACGGTCGCTCTGACGCGGCAGGATGCGGTCGGGGTAGCTCGTGCCCTGCAGGCCCTGCTGCACGCCGCTGTTGATGATCGCGTGGATGTTGCGCGTCATCGCGAAGACCGCGTCGCGATCGATGCCACCGCGCGCGCACTCGTAGTCGAGCGCGAACTCGGACAGCGGACGGTCCTCTGGACTCGCAGCCGCAGCCATCTCGCTCGCGTGCAGGAACGGCACCGCGAGGTTGCGGCGTGAGCGCACCGGCAGGACGGCGTTCATGCGCCGGATGCGAAGCTCGCCGGGGAGCTGCGCGATCGCGTCATCCGTGAGCGGCGCCTGGCCCTTGACGACGACGGCGGCCGGCACGCCGCTAGCGAGCACGATGTCGACCCCGTCGATCGGCAACGCCCGGGCGGCGTTCGCCAGCTCGTCGAGGTTGCCCCCGTCGTGCAGTTGGAGCAGCGTCACCGCGAGGTCGCCGAACAGCTGCACCTCGAGGTCGTCGATCGACTGCACCTCGATCATGCCGCCGCCCGTCGAGATCGCGATCATGCGATGCTCGACGCCGGCTCGCGTGAGGGTCAGCCGATACGTGTTGGGGTGCGGGTCGTGCAGGTCGACGTAGCGGATCTCGAGGTCGACGCCGGCATCCTGCAGGGCTTTCGCTGACTCGGGGAGCCGTTCGTCGTCGGCCTCCCAGCCGAGCAGCCCGCCGAACAGTCCCATGTCCGAGCCCTGGCTCACGTGCGTCGTCGGCAGCGAGCCGTGGTTGTCGAACTCGACGAGCACGCGCTCGGGCGTGCCGCCGCACAGGTCGCGCGCGAGCCGCGCGATGCGCACCGACGCCGCGGAGTGCGAGCTCGACGGCCCGCGCATCACGGGGCCGATCACGTCGTTGAAGATGCTCGGCGGCAGGGACTGGCCTGACTTGTCGCTCATCGCGGAATCCGGTTGAGGGTGTAGAACGCCTGGCGGTGCAGCAGCTCGCGGCCGTCGCGGGCTCTGACACCGATCAGCTCGAAGCCGTGCACGTGGCCTTCGACGAGGCCATCGATCACGAGATCGACGGTGCGGCCATCCGCGCTCACGGTCGCCGTCTTGACGATCGGTTGGGTGCGATCGATCTCGGGGCTGCCGTAGCCCTGCTGGAAGTAGTGGGTGAACGCCTCCAGATCGTAGGCCGGTGGAGCGGTGGCCGTCGCGGGATCGACCGGCACCGTGAACGTCAGGCGGAAACCGTCCGGCCGCGCCGTGATGCGCTCGATCTCGAACGGCGTCCGCCCCGTCCATTCGATGCGCTCGAGGCAGAAGTGCCGGTTGCCGCGCACGGGCCAACCGCGGTTGGTGCCGCCCGTCAGCAGTTTGCCGTCCGTCGTGAACTCGACCGCGAGGATGCCGTTCCCGAGGCCTTCGCGGAACGGGTAGCACGCGCCCTGCCAGACGCCGTCGACCTGCTCGGTCGTCGCGCGCATCACGATGCTCAGGCTGTAGTCGCCGAGGAACATCTGGTTCTCGAACGGGCCGAACCTGCCCGCGGACCGATCCACGCGCGGGGCCGTGATCGACTGCCCCATGCGGCGATAGGGGAACACGACCGCGTACGGCACGAGCTGCGGGATGCGCTTGCTCTCGGTCGCGAGCCGCGAACGGTTCTCGGGCTTCTCCGGCTTCGGTCCGAGCTTCGTGCCGAGCGGCAGGTCGTAGGCCGGAAAGCAGACCGGGTGGCCCATGAAGCCGCCGGGACGCAGGTGCTTCAGTGAGCACGAGCCGTTCCACGGTCCCTGGCTCTCGACGTAGAACATCTCGCCGTGCTCGTTGGGCGCGACGCCGCCGGCACTCCGCACGCCGGACGCGATCGGGATCGACTCGCCGTCCGGCGTCACCTGGAACACGAACCCGCGGTAGTCGGCCTTGTAGTGGTACGACGCGGACAGCCCGAGCGCGACGTAGACCGAGCCGTCGGGTTGCACGGGCGAGCCCCACGCGAACTCGTGGTAGTGCTCGAAGCCCCAGACGTCGCTGAGGTTCTCGAAGCGGTCGGCGCGCCCGTCGCCCGTCGTGTCGGTGATGCGCGAGACCTCGGTCTGCTGCGTCACGTAGAACGCGCCGTCCTTGAAGCCGAGACCGAGGACCTCGTCCAGCCCGCCCGCGAAGCACTGGATCTCGGCGGCGGGCCGGTCGTCGGAAACGCCGCGGAGCAGCAGGATCTCGCCGCGCCGCGTGCCGAGCGCCATGCGGCCGTCGGGCAACGCGCACATGCTGCCGACCTCGAGCGCGAGCTCGGTGGGGACGGGCACGTCGACGATGCGGTAGTAGTCGGCCTCGGCGCCCGCCGTGCCCCACATGCCACCGAGGGCCTGGGCCATCGCCGCCGGACCGGCGCATGCCGCGACGGCCACGGCAACGAGGTGAGTGCGGATCGTCATGGCTTCCTCGGCTCGTAGGTCAGGACGACGTCACAGTCGCCTTCGGGAACGTCGATCGTGAGGCGCAGTTCGCGCACTTCGCCGGCGTCATGCACCGTCGCGCGTGCGCCGGTCACTGTGATCGCGAGATCCTGGCCGACGAGGAAGCGATCGTTCGCCGCCTCGATGTCGGCATGGCGCGCCGCGCGGAACGTCAGCCGGGTCGCGGCCGCGCTCGACAACCGCAGTCGTCGTTCGAGGTGCGGTCGCTGCCCTTCGGTCACGGCGCGCTCACGCGGAACATCCACGATCGTGACCCCGTGCGCCGCGTACCGGAACGCGGGGCGGCGCTTGTCGTCGAGGTCATAGCCGAACCACTCGTGGCCCAGCTCGCGGCGGCTCTGCTCGGGCCACGGCGCATCAGCGTTCTCGAGCACGACGAATGCGGGCCCCTTCGGCAGCGTGACCCGCGGCTTGCCGCGCGGATGGGCCCGGCCGCTGCCCTGCCCGCGCCAGACCGGACCGGCGTCGAGGAACTCGCCCCACCAGACCTGATCCATGCCGAGCGTCTCGGCGTCGAACGCGATGTTCACGCCGCCGGGGTAGCCGACCGCGATGCCGCGCTTGCCGGTGTGCTGCAGCGCGCGCCGGAGCATCACGGCCTCGTCCTTGACCTGCAGCACGATCGGCGGCCGGCGCAGGCCGCGCGGTTTGCGCACGTTGCGCCCCTCGGCGAGGTAGTGCCACAGGCCGTCGATCTGCTGCTGCACGTCGCCGCCGCCGATCTCCGGCCGCGTCGACCTGCCGTCCGGGAAGAACTGCGGCATCAGCGTGTTGGGCTTGTAGGAGAACGGCGAGCGCAGGAAGTGCGCGAACCACTCGGGCCGCAGGCGCTGGCCGGTGGTCGCGACGAGATCGAGGGCAGCCATCGAGCCGGCCTGTTCGCCCGCGAAGGTGTGACACGCGATGCAGTTCATGCCGCGGTCACCCGTGAGCTCCTTGCCGAGCTCGATGACGACCTTCTTCTTCTCGCGGTCCTTCGACAGCGGCGTGACCGCCGTCTTCGGCGCTTCGTCAGCCGCGGTCAGCGCAGCCGAGAGCCGTTCGCCGAACGCGTCGCCGAAGCCCGGCATGCGGGTCCTCAGGTACGGCCGCTCGCGCTGGCCGTGCGCGATCGTCGCGCGCAGCCAGTCGGCCTGCAGTTTGCCGCCGATGCCGGTGAGCGGCGGCGGCAGTCGACCTTCCTGACCGATCGTCGGATCGTTGGTCCGGAACGATGGGTCATGCGTCTGGACGTTCGAGACCATCACGTGCGACTCGAGAGGGCGCGGGGTGTCGATCGTCCAGTCCGTCGCGCGGATGTGGCACGCCGTGCAGTTGCGGCTCGCCAGCGCGATGTGCGCCCGATCCGCGGGCGTCAGCGGCTCGTCGAGCTGCGTGAGTGCCGCCGTGATGTCGGTTCGTTGTTCGTCGGTCAAGGCGTAGAACGGCCACGGCCCCGCGAGATCCGACAGGCAGCCGGTCCTCGGTGCTTCCACTGATGCTGTCGGCGCGATGGCGGCGAGCGGCTTCGCGGCAGTTCGAGTGGGCCGGTCGGCATCGGTCACGTCGTGACATGCGACACAGCCTCGTTCGGCGAACAGCCGCTGGCCCTGCGCCACGAGAGCACCGCCCGGTTCGTGCGCTGCCGCGTCGGCGTCGGTTGCCGCACCTCCGAGGAACGCCGCGAGGTCGCTGGCCGCCGCCGGCGTGAGTCCGAAGTCGGGCATCCGGCCGCCCGGCCGCGCGGCATGCGGCGCGAGCAGGAACGCGGTCAAAGCGCCGGCCCGATACTTCGATCCGACGTGGGCGAGATCGAGCGCGCCAGCGCCAGCGCCATCGCCATCGTCATCGCCGCTGCGATGACACTGCACGCAGCCGATCGCGCCCCAGAGTCGTTCGCCGCGTGCGGCGGCCTCGGGATCGTTGGTCGGACGTTCTCGTGCCGGCGCCTCGTCGCGACGTCGGGTCTCGATGTACGCCGCGAGGGCCGCGACTGCGGCGGCGTGTTCGGAGCGCTCGAGATCGCGCAACAGATCGGGCATCGCCGTGCCGGGCTCGGTCCCGAGCGGGTCGCCGATGAACGCTCGGAGGTGACCTCGACGCAGCCGCGCGCCGGCAGTCTCGAGGTCGGGCCCCGGTCGCGGATCGGCGCCGTCGTGGTCGTGACACGCCGTGCAGCCGAGCTCGTCGAGCAGCGCGAGTCCGCGCAGGCGCGCGGGCAGGCCGGGACGATCGCCGCCGGCCTTCGGCGAGGCCGGGTTGGCGCGCTCCGGCACCGCGCGCTGCGCTGCGACACCTGCGACGATCGGCGCGCTGCTGCCGCGGACGAGCGGCGGGTCACTGCAGGCGGGAACGAGGAGGAGCGCGGCGAGGGCAGCCGCTGGGCGTTGCATGCCACGCACCATAGCGGCAAGTCGCGGGCCCTGTCTTGCCGGATCGAGTGCGCCGTCAGTCGAATGCGGTCTGCGCGCGGATCAGATCCGCGGCGCTGCCGATGTCGAGCCAGCGCCCGTCGAGTCGGGTCGCCTCGAGCGGTCGGCGCTCGCTGAGCCACGCGAGGAAGTGACCGGGGGCGTCCGGGTTGCCGCCGCCGTCGAGGTAGTCGCGCACGAGTTCGGGGAGGTCCTGCGGCAGCAGGTAGACCGCGATCGCCGAGAGGTCGGACTCGGGATCCTGCGGCTTCTCGCGGAACCGTTCGACGCGATCGCCCGTGAGGATCACCTCGCTGTATCGGCCCGCCGGCACGGGCGCGGGGACCTGACGCACGATGAGCTGGCCGTTCCGGGTCGACGCGAAGCGCTGCGCAACGCGCGCGAGGTCGAACTCGAACAGGTTGTCGCACGCGAGCACGAGCCAGCCGTCGGGCGCCGGTCGATCGGCACGCTGCTGCAGTCCGAGCGCGAGGTCCTGGATCGCGCCGAGGCGGGTCTCGTTGTTCTCCGCGCCGTCGTTGACGATCGTGAGCGGCAGCTGCGGTCGGACCTGCCGTTGCCAGTCGACGAAGTCGGCGTGAAAGCGACCGTTCGTGACCACGACGCCGTCCTCGACCGCGCCCATGCGCGCGACCTGATCGACGATGCGCGTGAGCATCGCCTGACCGCCGACCTCGAGCAGCGGCTTGGCCTTCGTCTTCGTCAGCGGATAGAGGCGCGTGGCGAAGCCGGCAGCGAGGAACACCGCGGCGAGTCGCGGGCGTTCGGGCTGCACCGTCGGGCGCAGCGTGTCGTGACCGCGGGCGTGGCATGCGGCCTCGAGTTCTCCGCGGTGGTCCTCGTCGCGGCAGGTCATGAGCACCGCGCCGCCCGACCCCGGGAACTTGCATCCGGCGCCGAGCCCGCGGCCGAGCTCGACGAGTTCGCGGTCGGCGGGCGCGATCGGGAACACGCGCGCGCGCAGGTCGAAGTTGTGGTCGATGCACCGGCGGAACGCGTCGCGGTCGCCGGCCACCAGCGCGTCGCGACCGCGCATCGCGTTGTCCGCGAGCTCGCGCATGACCTCCTGCACTGCGGCGTCGCCCTGCTGCCAGCGTTCGTAGACCGGGGCGTGCACGTCGCCCGAGTTCTCACCCGGCGTGCCGTGCAGCGCGAGCAGCAGCGGCGGCAACAACGCGGGGTCGAGACGCTGGATCGACTCGGCGCGGAACGGCTCGGCGAAGTCCATCACGAGCAGGCCGCCGTGGGCCTGCACCAGCCGGTCGAGCGGGCCGGCGCGGATGCCGAGCACGTCGTTCTCGGCGCGGAAGGCGAGCTCCGCAATGGCGGTCGGCGGCAGCGGCAGGCCGAACCAACGCGTCCAACCGCGCAGCGCCGCGACGAGCAGCGCGCTGGAGCCCGAGAGGCCGCCCTGGAACGGCACCGAGCTCGTGAACTCGAGTGCGAACGGGCGCCCGTTCGGGTCGATGCCGCGCGTCTCCAGCAGATCACGCAACAGCTGCCAGCCGGCTTCGAACAACGCGTTCGGCAACTCGGTCCTCGCGGTGTCCCGCAGCGTCACCGTCACGCCGAGTTCGGCGACCGCGAAACCCAGGCCTCGCCCGGCGTAGATGTCGGACGGGTTGCCGAGCAGGCCGATGCGGGCCTGGGCGGATTCGGTGAGGGCGGGCACGGGAGGAACGAGCGGCGCCACAGGGTGCGGAACTTCGGGCGCACGTCAAGGCCCGGCCGCATTCACGCCTTTCGGCGCGCCGACGGGGTTGTCGCCAATCGACGGATCGGACCGAGTATCCTGGTCCGAATGAACGGGAACCCGCACGAGCGCCGCGCCGCCCGCCGGCGCGCTGGCCTGCTCTTCCTCGGACTGTTCGCCGCGCTCGGTAGTGTGCGTGCCCAGACCGTGGAGTCGCGCGACACCGTCGTGCTCACGGACGGCAAGGAGATGCGTGGGCGCATCATCCGCGTCGACGACGAGGAGATCGTCCTGCGGGTCGGCTCGCGGGATCGCACGATCGAGCGCGCGCGGGTGGAGTCGTTCGACAGCGTCGCGGAGAAGCAACGCAAGCTGTTGTCGACGTGGCGCGGCACGAAGGCCACCGACGTCATGGCGCTGCTCGCGCTCGCGCTGCACGCCGACGACATTGGGCTGCCGCACGAGGCGCGGCTGATGCGCTGGTATGCGGCCCTGCAGCGACCGGCCGACGCGACGATCCACGAGGCGCTCGGCAACCGCAAACGACGGAACGGCTACGCGGTGCAGATCGACGGCCGCTGGGTGCCGTTCGAGAAGGCCGACGCGCTCGGCGAGGACTTCGACGACGCCTGGGAGCTGCGCTCCGAGCACTTCCAGATCCGCTGCGCCGCAGGGTTGAAGGTCGCGCTCGACACGCTCATGGAGCTCGAGTTCGCGTACTGGACGATGCATGACCTCTTCGGCAGTGACCTCGAGCTGCAGGAGCTCGTCGAGCCGATCGGCGTGCGCGTCTATCGCTCGCGCGAGCAGATGCCGAAGATCAGCAACACGTCCGGCGCGTACTTCTCCGTCAGCGAGCGCGAGCTGTTCACGTGCTACGAGAACGGGCGGCCGTACGCGCTCATCCACGAGGGCACGCACGGCCTGCTGCACTTCTTCTTCGTGCGCGCGGCCGGCAGCCGCGGAACGATTCCGGCCTGGCTCGACGAAGGCTGGGCCGAGTACATGAGCGGTCGGATCCAGACGCGCGTGCCGGGCAAACCGACCCTGCTCGCGGCGAGCATGCAGCCCGGGCACTTCGCGACGCTCGCGCAGGCGCAGCGGAGCAAGGACCTCTACGGCGTCCACCGCGTGCTCAACTTCAAGACCTCCGACTTCTTCGCGTCGTCGAAGCAGTCGGTCAAGTACGCGCAGGCGTGGGCGCTGTTTCGCTACCTGCGCGAGAACCCGGATCCGGGCCTGCGCGATCGCTTCACCCAGTACCTGCGCGATGCGGCGGCCGGCAAGGGGCAGGCTTCGACGTTCCGCAAGCTGTTCCGGCGGGACCAGAAGCAGATCGACGACGAGGCCTGGCGCCAATAGCCGCAGCCGCAGCCGCAATCGCAGCGGCTGCGGAGTCCTTGCTTGTGCCCGGCCGATCTCCTGAGATCTCCGCATGAACCGCCCCCTCACCGTCGCCATCGTCGGCACGGGATTCCTCGCGCGCACCCGGCTGCGGTGCTGGCGTCGTGTGCACGGCGCGACGGTCTCGATCCTGATCGCGAGCCGTGACCGGGCCCGGGCCGACGCGTTCGCCCGGGAACACGGTGCCGGGCGCGGCGCATCGTTGGACGAGATCCTGGCCGACGACACCGTCGACCTGCTCGATCTCTGCGTGCCGAACCACGCGCACGGACCGCTGACCGCGCGCGCCGCGGGCGCCGGCAAGCACGTGCTCTGCACCAAGCCGCTGACCGCGTTCTGGGGCCAGGGGTTGCCGGCGGACGCGAGCGCGGCCGATGTTGCGGGCACCGATCGGAGCACGATGCTGCGCGCGGCCGTCGCCGATGCGCAGGCGATGGTCGATGCGTGCAAGCAGGCGGGCGTGCAGCTGTTCTACGGCGAGAACTGGCCGTTCGCCCCGGCGATCCGGCGCGCGGCCGAACTCGGCGCGAGCAGCGGCGGTGTCGCGCTCGAGATGCGCGGGTGGGAGAGCCATTCGGGTTCGCACGCGGAGTATGCGCGCGACTGGCGCCACGCCGGCGGCGGCGCGTTGCTGCGGCTCGGCGCCCATCCGATCGGCGCGATGGTGTGGCTCAAGAACCGCGAAGGGCGGCGCCGGCGCGGCAGTCCGATCCGCGTCGTCGCGGTCACGGCCGAGGTCGCCGACATCTCGCAGGCGGTCGGCGAGGCGGAATGTCACGTCGCGCGCGACTGGCACGACGTCGAGAACTGGGGCACGTGCATCCTGCACTTCGACGACGGCTCGCGCGGCATCGCGTACGGCAGCGACACGCTGCTCGGCGGCATGCAGAGTCATCTGACCGTGCTCGCGAGCGACCACCGCTTCGAGTGTTCGCTGACGCCGGTCGACACGCTCAAGGCCTACGCGGTGAAGGACGACGCGTTCGGCGACGAATACCTGATGGAGAAGCTCGCGGGCCAGGCCGGCTGGTCCACGCCGATGCCCGATGAGGACTGGACGTCGGGCCAGCAGGGCCTCGTGCAGGCGGTGTCCGACTGCCTCGTCGGCGGCGCGAAGAACGAGGTCGACGGCGAGCTCGGCCTCGAGGTCGTGCGGTTGATCTACAGCGCGTACGAGAGCGCGGCGAGCGGGCGGCGGGTGACGATCGCGCGGTGAGCAAGAGCTACGGCAGCACGGTGCCGACGGCGCAGACGAGGTTGATGTTGGCCGCCGCGAGCTGGTCGAGCGTCGCGATGATCTTCGCTCGCGACGTGAGCCCGTCGCGCGCGACCCAGGTACCGCGCAGCTCGGTCTGGGCGCCGATGCGGTCGCCCGTGAGCGCGAGGAGCATGAGCGACAGGAGGGCGAGGAGGCGGCCGGGCATCGCGAACAGCGTAGCGCGGAACGCGCTATGCTCGCGGCGATGCGACCCGTTCTCGCCGCGCTGCTGCCGATCACGTTTCTCGCCACCGTAGGAGCTGCCCAGACGACCTGGCAGGTCGAGGGCGACACCGGCAGCGACAATCTGCTCGCCGTGATCGCGCAGGCCACGCCCGGCGACGTGCTGCAGTTCGTCCAGGGCACGGGCAACTTTCCGCCGTTCGTGCTCACGAAGGGGCTGACGATGGTCGGTCCCGCGCCCGTGCTGCGCCAGACCACGGCGGCGTCACACTCGCGCATCGCGATCCCGCCCGGCCAGCGCGCGCGGCTCGTCGACCTCTTCTTCGGCGGCCCGGCCGGCCAGTTCATCGCGATCGACGGCGACGTCGCGCTCGAGGGCTGCCGGTTTCGGTCGCTCGCCGGCCAGACGTCGACGCCGACGCGCACGGTGACGATCACGGGCGGCACGGTGATCGCGCACGAGTGCGTCGTGTTCGGTCAGCCGGGCGGCGGCGGGCTCGCCGTGCAAGGTGGCACCGTGTCACTCACGCGCTGTTTCCTTGCGGGCGCCATCGCAACGAGCGCGGCTTCGGGCCTCGTCGCATCGTCCACCGCGTTGACGGTCGAAGACGGGATCGTCGTGGCGACGGATCTCGTCGCGATCGGTGGCGACGCGGCGTGTCCGATGGGCACGCCGTCGCCGATGCTGCCGCCGTCGCCCGGGGTCGAGGTCGCGGGCAGCGGCGTGCTGCATCTCACGGACTCGGATGTCACGGGCGGGGCAGGTCAGCCGCCCACGAGCGCCTGCCAGCTGCCAGGCGCAGCGGCGCTCGCCGGCACGGTGAACGCGCGGCTCGCGCGCACGACGCTCACCGGCGGTGTCGGCATCCCGAACGGTCCGCTGTTCGTCGGCAACATGCAGCCGACGCCGGAGCTCGTCGGCCTCGCGCTCGACTCGCGTTGGCAGCTCGGCCAGACGACGACCGCGACCGCGACTCCTGGAACATCGGGTCAGCTGCTCGCGCTCGCGGCGACGTTCGACCGGACGGTAGCGACGTTGCCCGGCGTCGTCGGCCCCGTGTTCGGACTCGCGGGGCCGACGTTCGTGCTCGCGACGGGGGCGCCGGCTGCGGGCACGCCGTTCGTTCATGGCGTGACGCTGCCCGCATCGCCGACGTTGCTCTACGTCGAGGTCTGGCTGCAGGCCGCGCAGCTCGACGGCGCCACGGTCTACGCGTCACCGCTCGCGGGCGGGATCGTGCAGTAGCGCTGCGGGCAGCGGGTCTACAGGAAGTAGACCGAATACGCCTGGCTGGTCGCGATGACGGGGCCGGCCGGCATCACGGCTTGCGTGTAGAGCCGCAGCGGTCGCACCGCCTGTGGAACCGGAATCGTCGTCGTCCCGAAGCCCTGCGGCAGCAGCACGAGAGCGTCCGGCCGCGGCAGCAGCAGGCACGGGCCGCCGGCCAACGTGCCGAGGATCTGCGGCTGGATGCCGAGGCCGAGCACGATGGCCGCGGGGATGCTCGCCGAACCCGAGTACGCCTGGACATCGACCCCGCCGTCGAACCGCGGCGTCGTGCCGAAGTCGAACAACGTGCACTGACCGCCAGCGCTCGTGACCGTCGCGGTCGCCGGGGTGACCTGGATCGTCACGCGCAGGGACTGGGTTCCGGCCACGACCGAGCTGCCGGCCAACTGAATGCGGGACCGGATGCTCGTGTTGCCGGAGAGCAGGAACGTCCCCGTCGACTGTGAGTGGACGAGGTTGAAGTCGGGGGTGCCGTCGTCCTGCACGTCGATCGAAAGCGTCGGCATCGGCATGCCGGGCGAACCCGTCAGTTCACGCGTGATCGTGTAGTGCAGGAAGTCCGTCGTCGGGTTCGCCAGGTCGAGCGTGAGTTCGCAAGGTGCGAGCTCGGCCATGCCGGCGGGCGGCACGATGAGGTCGAGGTCGAGAATGGCGCCGATCGTGTGCGTCGATGCGATCGCTTCGGTTCTGGCGAGGACGCGCGCGACGTTCGCCACGACCGCCTGGACGTTGCTCGAGGCCGGCAGCGGACCGGCCGGCAGCGTGTTGCTGATCGTCTGCGCGCCGGACTGGGCGGTCACGGTCACCGGCGTGACCGCGGTCAGCTGGGCCGACTGCGCGGTGAGCTCGGCCGAGGAACAGGAGAAGGCGCCGATCACGGTAGTGATCAGCGTGCGGGACAGGGTCGGTCGCAGCATCTGGAGAGGGCTTTGGGTTACGACGGTGTCGGGCCGTCAGGGGTCTGCCGAGAACTACCGCTCTGACAGCGGTTGGTTACGCGTCAGCCTCATCGCATATCGACGAGATACCCGTGACTCGTCACGAGCAAGGGGGTGAACGCCACGACGCTCTGCGCGTGGACCTTGATCGGTCGGACGGCTGGCGGAATCGGGAGCGTTGCGGAGCCGAACCCCTGCGGCCACAGCATCACGGCATCGGGCCGCGGCCACAGCATGCACGGGGCGTTCGATTGCGACATCGTGCCGAGAAGCTGCGGTTGCGGAGTGAGCCCGAACACCACGGCGGTGGGGCCCGTCAGTCCGCCGAGCCCGACGGTGTAGCCGAGGTCGCCGTCGAGCCGGGGCTGCATGTCGAGGTTCACGCCGAAGCAGCCGCTGACCGTGTTCGTCACCGTGGTGTAGGCCGGCGTGACCCTGATCCGGAACTCGAGACCGATGCTGCCTGGACTGGCCAGGACGCCGCTCAGTCGAATCCGAGTCGGGACGTTCGCGCTGGCGGCCACGATCCGCTGCCATTCCGGCTGTGGGCCCGCGAGCGTGTAGTCGACGCTGCCGTCGTCCATGAGGTCGACCTCGAGCAGCGGCAACGGCGTGCCGGCGGTGCCGGTGATCGTCCGAGAGAACGTGAACATCACCGGGCTCGCCGTCGGGTTCGTGAAGTCGACCAGGAACTCGCTGGGTTGGAGCTCTGCCAGTGCCCCGGCGGTGGCAGTGAGGTAGAGCTGGAGGTCGCCGCGTGCGACGTGCGGCTGGTGGGATGCGTTCATCGCCAGATAGGCGCGGGCCGCGAGGCTCGATGAGTTCGGAACCTGGATCGTGGCCGCGAGCTGCGTCCACGGCGGGATCGGACCAGCCGGCTGCCAGGCGGTATGCACCTGCGTGGCGTCCTGCGCCTGGACCGTCACCGGGTTGACCGCGCTCATCTGAAACGTCTGGGCCTGCAGCGGGGACGCGAGGTCGACGACCGGCCCGAGGACCAGCGCGAACAGGGGGAGAGTGCGGGAACGAATCGGCATCGGTCAGGTCTTGGTCATGACGGCAACCGCCGTCGGGCGTGTGTCTGCAGTCACCTAGCCGCGCCGCGAGGCAGGGCAACGGCAGAACCGCTGCTCGACGTCGCCCCAGCGCACCGAAAGCGGACTCGCTATGCTCGGCGCAGCGTGCCACCGACACCCTCGCCATGTTCGACCGCGACCCGCGTCCGCGCCGCGCTCGGTATCCTGGCCTTCGGCGCGATGAGCGCTGGCCTGCTGCCCGCGCAGTTCCTCAACCGGGCGACCTGGCTCGGCGTCGAGCGCGAAGGGATCCGCTCCGACTTCCGTCGCGGGGTCGAGTACTTCATGGACCGCGCGTCCTACGTCGTGCTGCCGCCGTGGTGGAATCGCGGGCTGCCGCGCTTCCACGATCAGCTGTCGTATCGCGGCGGTTCGGTGCGCACCGCGGAGCTCACGCTGGAAGGGCAGCTCGATGTCACGAAGAGGCTCGGCAGCGGCTGGTCCGCGGGCTTCCACATGCTGCAATCGGAGACGCGGGACACGCGCTTCCTGCGGACCGCGCTCGAACTCGAGTACGAGCTCGGGCCGGGCACCGCCGTCTTCGCGCAGGCGGAGCTGTTCGCGGAGAAGGCGGTCGTCGACGCCTCGGTCGGGGCCTGGTTGCTGCGGAACGAGCATGAAGCGCTGCGCGTCATGCTGACCGCCGTCGACGCGCCGTCGGCGAAGAACGCGGACCTCGAATACCAGACCGATGCGTACGCACTCATGGTGGCCGGGGCGTTCGGCGATCCGGAGAGTCATCGGGTCGCGTTCGAGGTCTCTGGCCAGTTGCCGTTCGAGGTTCACGACGTGCCGGGTGCTGCGGCCTACGAGCTGCAGCGCTGGATCGGCAGCGTCGAATCGCACGTGCGACTCGGCGAGCGCAGCTGGCTCGTGGGGGCGGCCGAGGTCGAATGGACGGACAAGTCGCGGGCACCGCTCACCGGCGGCACGGTCGAGCCCGAGGACTTCCGGCGCGACTTCCGTGAGTTCCGCGTCGAGTACTGGCACGACGACCCGGAGACGCCGTGGTCGCTCGGCGTCTCGCACCTCGTGCTCGAGGAGGACGGCATCACGCAGAATCTCGACAACCGACTGCGCGGTCGGCGGGAGGAGTGGTTCGGCATCGCGCGCATCCACCTGCCGTTCTCCGGCCGGCTGTCGTTCGAACCCCAGGTGCTCGCCGGCAACGTGCGACGGATCGCGCGCGACGCGATGAATGACGAGTTCGCCGACCGCTTCGAGGGCAAGCTCGCGTTCAACACGCTCTGGGACTTCAGCGAACACGCGCGCATGACCGTGCAGGTCACGACCCAGCTCGACGAGGCGGCCTTCGGCGGTGGCGGCGTGCAGTTCGTCGCCCGTTTTTGACGGGCGTTCGGACAGCTCACGTTGTCCTCGCGGGCGGCCACGCTCTCTAATCGGCAGCGATGATCCGAATGCTCGCCGGACTCCTCGCCGCCCTGCCCTTCGCTGACCCCGCCGCGGGTCAGGCAACGCCGATGCGTGCTGACCTGCTCGCCGCGCAGGGCGAGTATCGCGGGGTGTTGACGATTCCGGCGGCGGGGGCGACGCCGGTCGAGCGGCCGTTCGGCGCCCAGGTCGTCGCGTTCTCCGGGGACGACGGTTCCCGGCTGCGACTCGTGCTGCTGGACGGCGGCCTGCCCGGTGACGGCTGGCGGCGCGGCGATCCCCGGGTCGAGGTCGAAGCGGCGTTCACGGCTGGTGTGGCGACGTTCGAGTCCGGTTGGCGGGCGACGCTCGGCGACGGCGCGATCCGGTTCCGTTCGACGGCGGGCGACGAGCTCGGTGAGTTGCAGCGCGTCACGCGGGCGAGCCCGACGCTCGGCGCCACGCCGCCGCCGGGCGCGATCGTGCTGTTCGACGGCAGCTCGGCCGACGCGTTCGAGAACGGCCGCCTGACCGAGGACGGGCACCTCGCCGTCGGTTGCGACAGCAGGCGCGCGTTCGGCGACCAGCGCATCCACCTCGAGTTCAGGACGCCGTTCGAGCCGCACCACCGGGGGCAGAAGCGCGGCAACAGCGGCGTCTACGTGCAGGGGCGCTACGAGTGCCAGGTGCTCGACTCGTTCGGGCTCGTCGGCAAGAACAACGAGTGCGGCGGCATCTACTCCATCAGTGATCCGATCGTGAACGCGTGCCTGCCGCCGGCGACGTGGCAGACCTACGACATCCGCTTCACGGCGGCGCGCTATCGCGGCGACGAGAAGATCGCGCCGGCGCGCATGACCGTGCACCTCAACGGCATCCTCGTGCAGGACGACGTTGTGGTGCCGCGGCGGACGACGGCGAGCAAGCGCCGTGAGGGGTCGGAGCCCGGCGGGCTCGTGCTGCAGGACCACGGCAACCCCGTGGTCTACCGCAACATCTGGGTTGTCGAGGACGACCCGTGGCGCACGCGCAAGGTCGTGATGCTCGCGGGCCGCCGCAGTCACGGCTTCGGCGCGCACGAACACCACGCCGGCTGTCTGCTGCTCGCGCGGGCGCTCGAGCGTTGCGGTCTCGACATCGACGTCGAGGTGATCCGCGGCTGGCCGGAGGATCCGAAAGAGCTCGCCGATGCCGACGTGCTCGTCGTGTACTCCGATGGTGGGCGCGGGCATCCGCTCGTTCGGCATCTCGGCGCCGTGGATGAACTGCTCGCGCGCGGGGTCGGGTTCGTCTGCCTGCACTACGCGGTCGAGGTGCCGAAGGGCGTGCCCGGTGACCGTTTCGTGAACTGGCTCGGCGGCTACTTCGAGACCGATTGGTCGGTCAATCCGCACTGGACCGCGGCGTTCACCGAGCTGCCGGAACATCCGATCACGCGCGGCGTCGGGCCATTCGAGCTGAACGACGAGTGGTACTTCCACATGCGCTTCCGGCCGCGGCTCGAGGCCGTGACGCCGATCCTCTCGGCGATCGCGCCCGCCTCGACGATGGCGCGCAAGGACGGTCGTCACAGCGGCAACCCGCACGTGCGCCGGGCGGTCGCGGCCCAGAAGCCGCAGCACGTCGCGTGGGCGGTGCAGCGGCCCGACGGCGGCCGCGGGTTCGGTTTCACCGGCGGCCACGTGCACTGGAACTGGGGGCACGACGACTGCCGTCGGCTCGTGCTCAACGCGATCGTCTGGTGCGCGCACCTCGACGTGCCGGCGGGCGGCGTGCAGTCCGTGACGCCGGGCCTCGACGCGCTGCTGCGGGATCAGGACTTCCCGCCGCCCGCGAAGTTCGATCGGGCCCGGATGGAGCAGCGCCTCGAGTCGTTCCGGACCGGCGGCTGAGGTCTTCGTCAGCGCGGTTCGTTGGTCACGAGCGTCGAGTCGAAGACGCGCACCGATCGCCAGTTGTCCTGGTTGTCGTGGATGAACTCGAGGTGCGCCGGCGCGTTCTGATACGCGTCGTGCGCGGCGCGGTCGGCGAAGAACACGTGCAGCGCCACGTCGAAGCCCTGATCGTTCACGTCGCGTTGCAGTTCGCGGTCGCGCGGCCCGGCCGCGAGGAAATCGACGCACTCGATGCCGCCGAGCTTGTCGTAGCACGCCGCGATCAGGCGGTCCTGCGCCGCCGGCGAGCTGTCCCGCAGTTCGAAGTAGACGTTGTGGGCGAAGCGTGGGGTGGCCGGCATGGCGCGACGGGACGCTTCCGGTCGGCGCTTTGCAACCCCGTTGGAGAGGATTCGGGCGCTACATCGCCGCGAGCGTCGCGCAGATCCGATCCTGCAGTTCGCGCCACGGTCGCGACGAACCGACGAAGTTCTGACACAGGATCACGAACGCGAGGTTGCGCCCCGACTCGGTCTCGACGTAGCCCGCGAGATTGCTGACTCCGGATACGGTGCCGGTCTTGGCGAAGACCCGGCCCTCGGCGGCCGTGCCTTTCATGCGGTTCCTCAGCGTGCCGTCGACGCCGGCGATCGGAAGGCTTCGGCGAAACAGGCTCGCCGCGTCGGCGTCAGACCGGTGCATGAGGCCGAGGCGACTCCAGAGCAGGCCGGCGCTCACGAGGTTGTAGTGCGATACCCCGGAGCCATCCGCGAGGCGGTAGTCGACGGGTTCGTCAAGGTTTCGGTCGACATCGCCTTCGAGTGTCGTCAGGCCGCTGGACTCGGCAAGAGGGCCCAGCGGGCTCGGATTGGCCTCCCGCAGCGTGGCCAGCCGCCGCAGCAGCAGCTCGGCTCCGAGGTTGTCGCTGACCTTGTTGGTGTGGATCACGACGTCGGCCATCGGTCGATTCAGTCTCGCTTTGGCCGCTGGGGCGTTCGCGTCCGGGTTGGTCGCGACGACCTCGACTCCGCTGTCCGCGATGGTGATGCCGGCGTGCCGCAGCGCGTCCGCGAGAACGTGCCCGGTGTAGCGCGCCGGGTCCGGGACGGTGATGGTCCGCCGTTCCTGCCGTCCTTCCCGCGTGCGGCCGCGGACGGTGATCACGTTCGGGTCGCGGTAGCGCCCCCGGGTGACGGCCAGCCGGGCCGCACTCGCCTCGACGTGAAGCTCGAGCTCCCCGGGAACGCCGAGCAGGCTGGCATCGAGCGACTCACCGTTGCCCGCAGCTTCGACGGTGACGCAGCCGCCGTCGACGATCGCCGCCGAAATCGCGGGCTGGAACGTCGCCGGCTCGTCGTCCCACATCCAGCCGATCCCGAAGCGGTTGCCGTGCAGGAGTGGATCGACGATGCGGATCGGGCCGGTGATCTCGCGCACGCCGTGCTCGTGCAGCTGCTTCGCGAGCGCGTGCAGCTCCGCGGTCGACAGCAGCGGGTCGCCACCGCCGACCAGCGTCACGCGGCCCGTCGGTACCGCGTCGACCCGCACCTCGGTGACGAACTCGCCGTCGGGATCGCGCTGACAGATCGCCGACGTCGTCAGCAGCTTCATCGTCGACGCGGGCCGGAACAGCCGTTGCGCTTCGCGGGCGAGCAGCGTCTCGCCGCTGTCGAGATCGACGACCATCACCGCGACCTGGACCGGGTGGTCGTCATACTGCCGAAGCTCCGCGGCCAGCTCGTCGAGCGGCGACGTTGCGCAGGCATGGAGCAGCAAGCCGGCGAGCGGCAGGGCAAACGACTTCATGCGGTGCATCATGCCATGGCCCGTTCTCGCGCCACGGTTGCAAAGCGCTGATCCGCCGCCGAGAGTGCCACGATGGACTGGCAGCTGCCCAAGGCCCTGCAGCCCGGTGACGAGGTCGCCGTCGTGTTGCCATCGAGCGCGGTGCGCGATCTCGCCGCGTTCGAGCATGGCCTCGAGCGGCTGCGGGAATGGCAGCTCCGGCCGCACGTGCTGTCGAGCGGCGCCGTCGACGCCGGCGTGGACTGGCCCGAGGGTTGCACGGTCGCGGCGCCCGACGCCGACCGTCTCGCCGCGTTCCAGCAGGCCATCGCGGAGCCGCGATTCCGCGCCGTCTTCTGCGGCCGCGGCGGCTACGGCGCGGCGCGGTTGTTGCCTGATCTCGACTGGGAGCCGCTTCGCGAGGATCCCAAACCGATCGTCGGCTACAGCGACATCACGGCGCTGCTCGCGGGTGCTCGGGTGGGGGCCGGCGTCCTGTCGTTCCACGGTCCGATGGTCGCGACGACGCCCGCGATGGATCCCCTGACAGCTGGCTGGGAACTGCAGCACGGTCTGCTCACGCGGTCGGATCAGGCCACGCCATTGCCGCCGGCGCCCGCGGCTCGCGCGCTCGCCGTCGGCACCGCGACCGGTCGCCTCGTCGGCGGCAACCTCGCGGTCCTGCAGGGGCTCATCGGCACGCCGTGGGAGATCGGGCGTGACGGCGACGATGTCCTGCTCTTCCTCGAGGACATCGGCGAGGTGCCGTACCGCGTCGATCGCATGCTCACGCAGCTGCGCCAGACCGGGCTCTTCGAGCGCGTCGCCGGCGTCGTGCTCGGCGACTTCCACGTCGACGAGACCGAACTCGCGAGCGCGCACCCGCCGATGACGGCCGTGCTAGCGGATCGCCTCGGGGATCTCGACGTGCCCGTCGCCATGGGCTTCCCGTTCGGTCATCGACCCGGTTCGTGGACTCTGCCTTTCGGCGGGCGGGCGCGACTCGTGGCGGGGGCGGCAGCCGGTCCCGCGACCCTCGAACTGCTCGACCCCGCGGTGCGATGACGTTCGCGCTGCGCTGCATCCCGTTCACGCTCGAGCTGCGCCATCGCTTCACGCTGGCGAACAGCTCGCGCACGACGACGCCGACGCTGCTCGTCGAGCTCGAGCGCGACGGCGTGACGGGCTACGGCGAGGCGTCGATGCCGCCGTACCTCTGCGAGACGCAGGAGTCGGCGCAGGCGTTCTTGCAGCGGATCGACGTGACCGCGTTCGACGACCCGTTCGACACCGGAACGATCCTCGCCGCGGTCGACGCGGTCGCGGTTGGCAACACGGCGGCCAAGGCGGCGTTCGACATCGCGCTGCACGACTGGCAGGGCAAGCAGCGCGGGCAGCCGCACTGGCAGTGGCTCGGGCTCGATCGCACGAGCGCCCGGCCGACGTCGTTCACGATCGGCATCGGCGAACCCGATGACGTGCGGCAGCGCGCGGCCGACGCCGACGCCGCCGGCTACCGCGTGCTCAAGATCAAGCTCGGCAGCGCCGCCGACCGCGCGATGATCGCGGCGATCCAAGCAGTGACCGCCGTGCCAGTGCGCGTCGACGTCAACCAGGGCTGGTCGGACCGCGAGCACGCGCTGCGCGAGATCGAGTGGTTGACGGAGCACGCGGTCGAGCTCGTCGAGCAGCCGATGCCGAAGGAACGACTGGACGACCTCGCATGGCTGCGCGAACGCAGCCCCCTGCCGATCGTCGCCGACGAGGGCGTGCAGCGGCTCGCGGACGTTGCCGCTGCGCGCGGCGTCTACGACGGCATCAACGTCAAGCTCATGAAGTGCACCGGCCTGCGCGAAGCCCACGCGATGATCGGACTGGCCAAGGAGCTCGACCTGCGCGTGATGCTCGGCTGCATGACCGAGACGTCGTGCGCGATCGCGGCCGCGTGCCAGTTGCAGAGCCTCGCGGACTGGGCCGATCTCGACGGCGCGCTGCTCGTCGCCAACGACCCGTTCCACGCGCTGCCGTTCGAGGACGGCTGCGTGCTCGCGACGGATCGACCCGGGATCGGGGTCGAGCCGCGAGCGGACCTCGCCTAACATCCCGCGCCATGTCCACCCGCCCCCGGAGTGCGCGCGGCACCGTCGCGCTGCCGTCCGACGTCTACGGCAAGAGCCGCCTCGGTGCGCCGCTCGAGGTCTTTCGGCCTGCGGGCGAATGCCGCGTGCTCGTCTTCGCCGGCATCCACGGCGACGAGCCCGAATCGACGACGACGCTGTCGTGGGCGTTGCGGCATCTCGCCGAGCCGCCGCCGCACTGCGCCGTCGTGCTCGCGGCCAATCCCGACGGACTCGCGCGCGGCACGCGGGCCAACGCGAACGGCGTCGACCTCAACCGCAACTGGCCGGCGCAAAACTGGAGCCCCGAGCCGGTGTGCCATCGCGTGTTCTCCGAGGATCCGCGCGACATCGAACTGTCGACGGGCGACGCCGCGGGTTCGGAGCCGGAGACGCAGGCGTTGATGCAGCTGATCCAGGAGCTGCAGCCCGCGACCGCGGTCGCCGTGCACGCGCCGCTCGCGTGCGTCGAGGATCCGGGCGCGACCGACCTGGGTCGCTGGCTCGCGGAGCAGTCGGAGCTGCCGCTCGTCGACTCGGTGGGCTACGCCACGCCCGGCTCCTTCGGGTCGTGGGCGCCCGAGCACGGCTGCCACGTGATCACCTATGAACTCGCGGTCGCGTCGCTCGAGCATCACCTGCGCACGATCGCGCCGGTGTTCCGCGAGCTGCTGACCCGCACCGATCTCTGAGCGGGCCGCGATGGCACTCAACATCATCTGGGTCGCGTTCTTCGTGATCGCGTATCTCGTCGCGCTCTTCAAGCTCGTCGTGCTCGGCGATGTCGAGATCTTCTCCAGGATCGTCGAGAGCACGTTC
The DNA here is from genome assembly GCA_965228735.1 of Planctomycetota bacterium. Classification (GTDB taxonomy): domain Bacteria; phylum Planctomycetota; class UBA1135; order UBA1135; family UBA2386; genus JAGQRA01. The sequence goes on along the minus strand of OZ245838.1, from coordinate 3,279,922 downwards.
GGGATGGCGAAGACGTCGTTCGACATCTGCATCACGCTGTTCGGAGTGCTGACGCTGTGGCTAGGGATCATGCGCGTCGGTGAGAAGGCCGGCGCCGTCGCGATCCTGGCGCGGCTCGTGCGGCCGTTCTTCCGGCGGTTGTTCCCCGGTGTGCCGGGTGATCATCCGGTGCACGGCACGATGGTGCTCAACTTCTCGGCCAACATGCTCGGGCTCGACAACGCCGCGACACCGTTCGGCCTCAAGGCGATGCAGCAGCTGCAGGAGCTCAACGAGGACAAGGAGACCGCGTCGAACGCGCAGATCATGTTCCTCGTGCTCAACACGTCGGGGCTGACGCTGATCCCCGTCACGATCATGGCCTACCGTTCGAGCGAGGAGTTCGCGGCGGCGAATCCGGCCGACGTGTTCCTGCCGATCCTGCTCACGACGTTCTTCTCGACGATCGTCGGGCTCGTCGTCGTGGCGCTCCTGCAGCGCACCCGCCTCCTCGACAAGGTCGTGCTGGCCTGGCTCGTCGGTCTCGGCGCGGCCGTCGCGCTGCTCATCGCGCTCTTCCTCAGCATGCCGCGAGAACGGGTCGAGGTCGTCTCGACGCTGATCGCGAACGTCACGCTCTACTCCGTGATCGTCGGCTTCGTCGGGCTCGCCGCGCTGCGCCGGGTCAACGTCTACGAGTCGTTCATCGAGGGCGCGAAGGAGGGCTTCCACGTCACCGTGAAGATCCTGCCCTACCTCGTCGCGATGCTCGTGGCGATCGGCGTCTTCCGCGAGTCGGGCGCGCTCGACTATCTCGTCGACGCGATTCGGGTCGTGGCCGGTTGGTTCGTCGGCGACACGCGGTTCGTCGAGGCGCTGCCGACCGGGCTGATGAAGCCGCTGTCGGGGAGCGGGGCGCGCGGGATGATGCTCGACGCGATGCGGACCCACGGCGCCGACTCGTTCATCGGGCGACTCGCGTGCACGTTCCAGGGCGCGACGGACACGACGTTCTACGTCATCGCGGTCTACTTCGGCTCCGTCGGGATCCGCCGCACGCGCTACGCGGTGCCGTGCGGGCTGCTCGCGGACCTGACGGCGGTGATCGCCGGTATCTGCCTGGCGTATCTGTTCTTCGGCTGATTCGGGCAGCGCCGTGCGGGCGCCAAAGTCCGGTCATGCCGGACGTTGTGGGGCGCCACTGGGTCGAAGTGCGTAGAATCTGTGGGGAGGGCCGCAGTCCTCCCGTTGCATTTCCGTTACGCCATCCGACGTGGGCCCCCTTTCCGAATCTTCACACAACGCTGCGGTCGCGAGCCAGCCAGCCGGGCTGGAGGTACGCCGATGAGTTCGTCCGGTCCGTCCGCTGCCTGGACCGTCGATGTCGGCTGCATGATCGTCCACCGTGAGTCGCTCGATGTGCTGCCGGCCGCGGAGGATCTGCTCGCGGAGGTCGGCGACGATGAGCAGGCCGAACGCGTCGACGACGGCTCCGTCGTGTGGTCCCACGATCTCGCCGGCCATCTGCTGCGGATCGGCAACGTGGCGCCGGCAGCGACGCTCGGCGAACTCGTCGAGCCGTTCGAACGCAGCGTCAAGAAGCTCACGCGACTCCTCGGGTCGCGGTCCGCGCGTCTGCTGCCGGGCGGCATGCATCCGTGGATGGTGCCCGTCGACGAAACGCATGTCTGGCCGCGCGCGAGCGGCCGGGTGTATCGCGAGATCGATGCGCTGTTCAACTGCCGAACGCACGGTTGGGCCAACGTTTCGGGGGTGCATTTCGAGTTGCCGTTCGCGGATGAGTCCGAGTTCGGTCGCTTGATGGCAGCGGTGCGTCTCGTGCTGCCGTTGATCCCCGCCCTCGCTGCGAGTTCGCCCGTCGTCGAGGGCGAGCGCGGCGCCGCGCTCGACAACCGCATCGCGTGGTGGGCGACGCGCGCGGCAGCCACGCCGGCGGTGGTCGGGTCGCTGATCCCCGAACCGGTCTACGAGTTCGATCGGTATCGCGCCGAGGTGCTCGCGCCGATCCAGAGCGAGCTCGAGAGGGCCGGCGGTGATCCGATCCTGTTCGATCACGAACTCTCGAACGCGCGCGGCGCGGTGGCGCGGCTCGATCGCTCGGTCATCGAGCTCACGCTCATCGGCGGGCAGGAATGTCCGTTCGCGGACCTCGCGGTCGTGGCTGCGGTTTCGGGCGCGATCGCGGGTCTCGTCGAAGAACGATGGTCGGCGTTCCCGGACCAGGCTCGTCGCTCGACGGAAGAACTGCGGGCGCAGCTCGATCGCTGCGCGACGTCGGGGTCGACGGCGGCGATCGATCCCGAGCTCGCCGCGCTGTTCGGAGCGGACCCCGTCGAAGTGACGACCGCAGGCCGGCTCTGGGAGTGGCTCGTCGAGGAATCGTTCGCCGGACCCGTCGCGCTCGAGATCCACGTGGCCAACATCCTGCGGACCGGCACGCTCGCCGAACGCATCGCGCGGGCCGTCGGACCGCGTCCGGGCCACGAAGTGCTCGTCGCGGTCTACCAGGAACTCGCCGAGTGCCTCGCGGCCGGGCGACCGTTCCGGGCGTGACGGCGGCCCGGCCGGTCACCGCGCGTCACTTCGCCTGGCGGGGCGACGAGCGCACGAGCCTCGGCGTGGCTTCGAGTGGCGCCCGCATGGCGTGGGCGATCGCGTTCGCCGCGGCTCGACTGAGGCCGCTCAGCCGGCCGACGCCGGGGATTCGCGACTCGAAGATCGGCGCGCTCAACACCTCGTTGTTCACGAGGATCGCGCAGGCCTGACCGATGTGCTTCTCCGAGAATTCGCCGTAAAGGCCGGCTCGAGCGCCGACCACGCTGTAGTCGAGTTCGTAGCCGAGATCCCGCTCGCGGTCGTTCGTGATCACGGTTCGCTCCGGATCGAAGTCCTCGCCGGCGAACGCGACCTCGTGCATGTTGATGGCCACGAGCTCGAGGAGCTGCCGTTGCGTCGGTTCCAGTGCCTCGATCCGCTGTGGGACCTTGCCCTGGTTCCAGTCGTCCTCGGAGTGCAGCGGCACCGCCTTCATCTGGGGTCGGCCCGTGAATCGCGCGCGCCATGAGCCCGGGGCCCGTTCGTCCGGGCGCACGCGATGCAGGAACCAGCGGATCGCGGTCGTGCCGGAGCGATACCCCGAGAGCGCGCGCGGATCGTCCAGGACGCGATCACGGCCGCCGCCGTCGAGCCAGGTGCGCAGTCGCTTCGTCTCGGCGGCGAGATCGAATCGCACACCCTCGGCCCAATACCCGGGGCTCGCGACGATGCGCATCGCGAGGTGATCGCCCCGTTCGAGCAATGCGCGCATCCGTGCGACGCTTTCGTCGCCCGTCGCGGTGAAGTCGACGGCGAACGTCCGTTCGTCGAGTCGGGTGACGGCAGAGTCATCACCAACGCGCTTTCGAACGGTGTCCAGGTAGCTCGCGACCTCGGTGTCCGGATCGCTGCCGGCTGGCATGTCCTGCAGGATCGCGAGCAGCGGCAGCTCGTAGACGAGGCGCCACGCGCCCTGCGGATCCTGCGCCGCGGGATCGGTCGTCGGGCCGCCGAGCTGGCGCTCGACGAGCAGCGTGGCGGTGACGGCGAGGCCGAGGAGGGCGGCGGCGAGCACGAGGCGGCGTGAGCCGCGCGGCGACCCGGGTGTTGCCGGGGTGGTGTCGCGATCGAGCTCGTCGGCGACGAGGTGGGCCACGTCGGGCGCGCGCTCGGTGCCGTCGAGCTCGCGCAATCCGAGACCGACGCGGGCGGCGAAGACGTCGTCGCGGGTAGTCGTGGAGTCACTCATCGTTCGTCTCCGTGAGTCGTTGTTCGATGCAACCGCGCAGGCTCACGCGCGCCTTGGCGAGCACGTTGCGCACCGTGTTGTCGGCGAGACCGAGCTCGCGACCGATCGCGCTGCGATCCAGCCCGTCGCGATAGCACAGCTCGACCGCGCGGCGCGACCGTGCGGGCAGCCGCTCGCGACAGGCGGCGAGCGCGTCGAGCCACGGGCCTTCGAGCGCGTCGCCCGACCCGGCAAACGCCCGCCCCGCGAACGCCTGCTCGGCGAGCGCGCTGTCGACGTGATCCGCCCACACGATCGTGCGGCGTCGTTTCAGCCACCGCTGTCGATCGACCCATAGCCCGCGCGCGATGCGCCGCAGGAGCGGCAGGTTCTCGGGCTCCGGCGTCGAGGTGCGGAAGAAGCGCAGGAACGTCTCCTGCAGCAGGTCCTCGGCATCCGCGGACTCGGCGCCGAGCAGACGCAGATAGCGCCACACCCCGGTCTGGTGCGCCCGCACGAACACCTCGACGTCCTGGTCGGCCATGTCGGGTTCGCGTTCGAAAGGGGGCGCGTCGGGTACGGGAGAGCGTGGAATGTCGGACACGGTCCAGCGTCGCGGTGGGCCAAAGGCGGTCATGCAGGCCTACCGACCGCGCCCAGGCGATCGTACCCGGAAAACCGGGAATCCAGCGCGATCGGCGCCGCCGGCCGCCTACCGCCCCGCGAGGAAGCCGAAGCGCTGGAACACGAACTCGGGCAGCAGTCGCACGACGGTCATGACGAGGAACCAGTGGCGCGGCAGGTACACCGCGTGCCAGCGCCGTTCGAGCGCACGCACGATGCCGCGGGCAACAGTGCGTTTCTCGCCCCAGAGGAAGTTCTGCGGGTGGCCGGCCGACATCGGCGTGTCGACGGGGCCGAGCTTGATGTCGTGCACGCGAACGCGCGGGTAGAGCCGGCTGCGGAGGCCCTCGAGGTAGGTCGAGAGCGCCGACTTGGACGCACCGTAGGTGTAGTTGCGCGGGCGGCCGCGTACGCCGGCGACCGAGGTGATCGCGGCGAGGTGGCCGTGGCCCTGCGCTTCGAAGTGGTCGGCGAGCGGCAGCAGCAGCGCGACTGCGCTCTTGAAGTTCGTGTCGATGATGCTGCTCGCGTAGTCGAACTCGCGCTCGCTGCGTTGCTGGTCGCCGAGATAGCCATGCGCGATCAGCGCGCGGTCGATGCCGCCGAGGGCGCGGATCGCCCGCTCGACTCGCGGGCCGGCCTCGTCGAACTCGTTGAGGTCGCAGCTCTCGTGGCCGACCACCGCGTCGCCGAGTTCGGCGAGCAGCGGCGCGAGCTTGGCCGGATCGCGGCCGACGAGGTAGAGCCGGTCTCCGCGCGCGCCGCAGAGTCTGGCGACCTCCATCGCGACGGCCGACGTCGCGCCGAGGATCAGGGTCGTCTTGGCCATTCACCGCAGGCTACCTGCGCTGGTCGGTCGAGTGACCGGGAATCGCGCGCGATGGGCGCAGCTTGCGTTCGTCGCTGTGCGCGGCTGCAATCGTCCGATGCGATCCGTGCTGCGTCTGCTTCCGCTCGCCATGCTCGCCGCGTTCTCCGGTTGCGGCGGCGAGAGCGCCGTCACGGGGCCGAGCGTCACGATCGAACCGATCGAGTTCGGCGGCGAGCATCATGGCCTGCTCGGCACCATGCTCGGCGACAGCGTCATGTATTCGTTGCGGCGGTCCGGGCCGGAGGCGGGAGCCGTCGTGCGGGTGTCCATCTGGCACAACGGCGAGCGGGCGGTGCAGCGCGCGCTCGCGACGTTCGTCCTGCCGGCGGATACCGAGTTCGACCTCGCGATGCTGATGCTCGATCCGCGTGAACAACTGGGGCCCGGTCGCAAGGTCGAGTCGTCGCGACCTCGCGAGCTGTTCGTTGCCCTCGACTTCGGCGGCACGCGGCTGCACCGCTCGGTCCCGCTGCCGGAATGGGACGCCCTCGATGGCGAGAACGAGGGCACCCTGTTCCAGGAACGGCGCGAACGGACGACGCTGCCGCTGGCGCCCGACCAGCCTGTCGTCCTATGGCGCTGGGTTCGCTCGGACGCCGTGCCGGCCGGGCCGATCTCCGGGCCGCGGCCCGACGGCATGGCGTCGGTGCTCGAGGTCACGTTCGAGATCAAGAAGTAGCTAGTGCGGTGTGTCCGAAGTTCGGATCAGAAGTCCGCGTTCCTGGGCGTCGTCCGCAAGGCGCGGCGACGCAGGGATATCGGTGGATATGGCGAGGAGGCGCAACGCCGCGGACGGCGTCCAGGGGCGCGGACTTTCGATGCGAACTTCGGACACACCGCACTAGCGGGCTCTTGCTGCCGTTGGTTTGACCGAGTCGTCGGCCATCGTCTCCGGCAGAACGAACGTCGCGCCCGTGCGGTCGCAGAACAGCAGTCGCGACTGCGAGGGCTGCCGCCCGTGACCGTCGGCCCAGAGCATCCAGAAGTCGTCGTGCGCGCGCACCGGTCGTCGCACGTAGGTGTGGTTGTGGTCGCTGCCCGACGTCAGAACGGCGCGCTTCCGCCAGGTGGCGCCCGCGTCCTCGGTCTCCCAGGCCGCGACCTCGCCGCCGGGGTTGAAGCGCTGCGGCCCGGGCTCCGTCGGCGCCACGAGCTGCCAGTGCGTATCGCTCAACAGCGCGAGTGACCCCATGTCGTAGTTGTTGTCGGACTCGGTGATCGGGTGGATCGACCACCGCTCACCCGTCCACCGTGCCGTCGTCCACGTGCGCGGGCCCGAGTCCGGGCCGGCGCGATAACCGCGGCTCGTGATGTAGACGAGGATCGGGTGGCCGCGGGAATCGAACCGCAGGTCCTTGAGGTAGACGAGCCGGCCATCCGCGGCGTAGTCGTGCACGAGCGCGGCCGATTCCGGTCGGGTGAGCGGCACGGGGATCCGTTCTCCGGCTGCGTTCTGCCAGCTCTCACCGTGGTCGACCGTCTCGAGGTAGTAGAGGTTGGTTCGCCAGTTGAGGCCCTTCTTCGCGGGGTGGTAGTTGAACATCGTCGCGGCCTTCTGCGCCGTGACCTCGCTGATCTGGTAGTGCCCCGCCTCGATCGCCGCGAGGCGCTGCCGCCGGGACCAGCGCACGCCGTCGCGGCTCGTCATGAACATGCTCGTACGCTTGGCCGGGTCGCCGTAGCGCGTGAAGAACGCGACGAACCCGCGGCCCGCGACGTGTCGCACCTGGAAGTACGAGAAGTTGTCGAGCGCTGCGCGTTCGCCGGCGTCGGTCTCGTAGGTCGCGTCGATGCGGTCGAACGCGGCGATCGACCACGGCTGCACGCTCTTGTGCACGAACGACGGCCGCGCGCGCCCGTGCGACGTCGAGAAGATCCAGACGTGCCCGGCGTCGTCGACCGCGATCACCGGGTTGTCGTGCGCGTCGCCGGTCTGCTTGTCGAGCAGCACGACGGGTCGCGGCACGGTGCCGGTCGCGTGATCGAAGAACGACACCATGTGCAGCAACCGGCGCGGGTCGTCGGCGGGCGCGCCGCCGTAGCAGAAGAACGTCTTGTCGACCTCCTCGCAGTAGACGGCGAACGGGCGGTGCTTCGCGCAGTAGGTGCCGAGGCCGCCCGAGTACTTGTAGCGGTACTCGTCCTTCGACGGCTGGTTCGAGTACCAGATGCCGCGATAGCCGTCGGCGCGTTCGAGGGTGTCCCTGTCCTGAGCCGGAAGCGCGGCGGGCGGCAGGGCAACCGGCAGGGCGAGCGCGGTGAGCAGGATGGTCCGCATGGTCGGCATCCTAACTCGCGCGGTCGCGCGCCCGGTGGTGATGACGCTTTCTGGATTCTCCCCGGGACGATGGCAAGGTGGCGGCATGACGACCCCTCGGCCTGCCGTCACCGCGCTCGACACGGAGTGGTTCCCCTCCCGTGCGCCGGCCGGCAAGCTGCTCGTCGTGCTGCACGGTCGCGGCGACAGCTCGGCTGGCTTCCATTGGCTGCCCGAGGCGCTGCAGTTCGAGGGGCTCGACCATCTGCTCGTGAACGCGCCCGACCCGTGGCCGCCCGGACGCAGCTGGTACGACCTGCCGCCGAACCAGGCCGCCGGCGTCGCGCGTTCGCGCGGGTTGCTCGATCGACTGTTCGCCGAGCTCGTCGAGCACGGCCACGCGCCGGCGGACATCGCGTTGCTCGGGTTTTCGCAGGGTTGCCTCATGACGCTGGAGTGGGGGCTGCGCAGTTCCTGCGTGCTCGCGGGCTACGTCGGGATCTCGGGCTACTGCCTCGATGCCCCCGCGCTGCTCGCCGAACGCAACCGGGCGAACGACCCGGGCCGCTGGTTCGTCACGCACGGCACGCACGACGAGGTGCTGCCGTATCGGACGACGGCGACGCAGATGCAGGCGCTCGCGGCCGGCGGTTTTCCGGTGCGCTTCGCGAGCTACGAGAAGGGGCACACGATCGATCCCGTCGGCGAGTTCCCGGCGATCCGCGCGTTCCTCGCTGCGCGACTCGGGTTGGCGTGAGCGTCGCGGATTCGCGGGAATCGTGAGTCCGGTCGCCGCGTCGTGGCGACTCGACCGCGTCGACGTCCGGCCGCTCTGACCCCCGCGGCCGCTCCGAACCCTGGACCCCACCGTGAACCGACCCTCGCTGCACCAAACGTTTCTTGCCCTTCTGCTCGTCGTGCTCGCACCCGCGCTTTCCGTGACATCGATCCGGGCGCAGCAGCCGCCAGAGCGGGAAGTACTCGAGCTCGACGGCCGCAAGGTCACGGTGCTGCGCGGCTTCACGGACGGTGTCGACGCGCTCGACGTCGCGCCCGGCGGTGGCGTCGTGGCGGTCGCGGACGGCGACATGGCGCTGCGCGTGCTCGACGCGACGAGCGGGCAGCAGCGAGCCGTGGTGCGGACGTTCGCGGGCGAGCTCTGCTACGCGCCAGCGGTCGAAGGCGCGACGGCGAACGGCCTCGTAGCGTTCGTGCCGAGCAACCAACGCGACGACGTGTTGGTGCTCGACCCCGCGCGCCCGACCGACGGTTGGCGGCTCGCCGGCGCCGCCGCTGGCCTCATGGATCTGTGCTGGGTGTCGCCCACCGAGATCGCCGGGGCCTACGCCGACGGTTCGATCGCGGTGCACGCGATCGATCGTTCGGCCGCGGAAGGAGACCGCGCTGGCGTTCTGCGGCGGCGGTTCGCGGCGCACGACAAGGCCGTGACGACGTTGACCGTGGATTCCGAAGGGCAGCTGTGGTCCGGCGGGGTCGACGGGATGATCCGCGCGTTCGCGCGTGACGTCCTGATCGACGGCAAGGCCGACGCGGATCCGCCCGAGCCAGAGTCGACGATCGAGGCGGGTGAGCAGGTGCAGCGCATCGTCTGGTCCGCGGCCGCGGGCCGTCTGTTCGCCTTGATCGGCAAGCAGTCGTTGCGCGCCTACCGCCCCGGCCGCTCGCGCCCCACGCTGAAGCACGACAACCCGGCCGAGATCGTGACCTTCGACGTGTCACCCGACGGCAAGCGCGTCGCGGTCGCTGACGTCGGCAACGTCGTGCGCCTGCTCGAGAGCAAGCGCGGGCGCGAGCGCGAACGGCTGACCGGCCACGACGGCCTCGTGATGGAAGTGCGCTTCCACCCGACCGCGCCGCGGCTGTTCACCGGTTCGATGGACGGGACGGTGCGGATCTGGGAACTCGGCAAGCGCCGCTGACGGTCTTTCTCGGGCCCGAACGACCAGGTCGTTCGTCGCCGCGATCGCGGCGCTCCTGCCGCACGCAGATGAACTGCGCTCCGCGATCGTCGCCAATTGGCGCGCCGATCCGTTGGCCAGTGTCGTCATCGCGGATGCCTCCGGCGACGCGGAGGCCATGCGGGCCGGTGCCCGCGCGCTGTGGGACGCCGGGCTCGGCGACGCGCTGCGCGAGCTGCTGCTGCCGTAGGCGGCTACCGGAAGCGCAGCTGGATCTCGGTGAGCGTGCGCTTGTTCCCGAAGTAGAACAGCGACGTCGTGTCGTTGTCCGAGAACTCCGACGGCCCGGGGACCTTGTTCCACTCAGGCATACCGTCGCCGAACCTGGACGAGGTGTCGCGATAGCTGCTGTCCCATGGCGCAGCGTAGAACTCGGCCTTCTCCGCGCGGTGGAAGTCACGGCGCTCGGAGTCGAACGTCATGATGCTCGCGAACGCGTTGGGCCGGTCGCCCGAGAGCGCGAAGACGTCGATCACGAACGTCTGCTGCGGGCGGCTCAACGGTTCGCCGTCGAAGTAGCGCGCGTTGTTGCCGCGGATCTCGAGGTCGGCGGCGCCGAACGGTTCGTCGTAGATGACGATCGGTTCGCCTGCTTCGCCGTCGACCGTGTTGCGGACGACGAGTTCCGCGCGGGTCTTCTGACCCTGATAGTCGACCTGCACCCAGGCGCGTCGTGGCAGCAGGCCGGCACCCATGCGGATGCCGGGCACGTCCGCGGTCACGGGGTGCACGTGGTCCTGGATCCATCGCAACCGGTACGTGCCGATCTCGGGAAGCGGTCCAGCGACGGGATCCGGCAGCGTCGCGGCGGCGGCGGCAACGGCCATCGGCTTGCTGCCGCATCCGGTCGGAATGACGAGCAGGAGCAACGAGGCGGCAGCAAGACGGTTGGCGTTCATGGATCAGGGGCGGTTGCGGTGGCGTTTCGCGGCGGCGGCTACTTCGGCGCGTCGGGTTGGCCGTTCCACCAGGCATCGAGTCGCCGGCGCAGCGCGGTGACCCTATCCGGGTTCGCACTAGCGAGGTCCTTCGTCTCGTGCGGATCCGCGGCCAGGTGAAACAACTCGCCAGAACCGCCTGCAGCGTCCTTCGCGACGATGAGCTTCCAGCCGTCGTGGACGATCCAACGGTGGCGCAGGCTCCTCGCGGGGACCCCGACCTCGACGACGTCGTGCGTGAACGTCGCGCCGAACGCCGCGTCCCGCGCTTCGACGTCGCCACGGCATACCGCGAGCAGGTCCTGACCCGTCATCGCGCCGGGTCGCTCGACGCCGCACGCCGCCAGTACGGTCGGGGCGAGGTCGACGCTGCTCGCGAGTGCGTCACGGCGACCGGGTTCGACCCGCCCCGGCCACGACACGAGGATCGGCGTGCGGATGCCGCCCTCGTACGGCGACCGCTTGCTCCGCGGTGCGAAGGAGCGGCCGTTCTCGCGCTGGATCCAGCCGTTGTCGACGACGAAGAGCACGAGCGTGTCGTTCGTCATCCCGTGCTCGTCGAGCATCGCGAGCAGCTGCCCGCACGTCTCGTCGAACCACTCGCACATCGCGAAGTACTTGGCGACGGGGATGCTGCGGCCATCGCTGCGGTACTTCTTCAGCAGCCTTTCGGGCGGGTTGTGCGGCGTGTGCGGCAGGAACGGGGCATACCAGAGAAAGAACGGTGCTTCCGCCTCGTCGCACTCGGCGAGGAAGTCCCGGATCGGCTGCATCGTCTCGCGGCCGATCCGAAGCCCGACGTCGCCGTGGCGGCCGCCGCGCTTCGGGTCACCGTGCGTCATGCCGGCCGTGAAGCCGCCGCACGTGCAGTTGCCTTCCCACCACTTGCCCGTCTGCAGGCTGCGGTAGCCGCGCTGTGCGAGCAGTTCGGGCAGCGTCTGCGCCGCCTCGATGTGCCGCAGCATGCGCTCGCGCGGCGTGCCCTTCGGCGGGTCGTTGCCCGTGATCTGGTGCTCGTGCGGATAGAGCCCCGTGATCATGGTCGCGAGGCTCGGCCGGCAGAGGCTCGTCGGCACGTAGCCGTGCTCGAACGCAGCACTCCTTGCCGCCAACGCGTCGAGATGCGGCGTCGCGATCACCGGATGCTCCATGAACCCGAAGTCGGTCCACGCCTGGTCGTCGGAGATGATGAGGAGGACGTTGGGCGGACGCCCGGTTGTCGGCGTCGCCTGCCCGGGAGCGGCGGTGAAGAACAGCAGCAGGGCGGCGAGGAGGCGCGGCATCAGGGTCACGATTGAAGCGCGCCGCCTCCTCCCGGGCCACCCGTCAGAAGAACAGCGGTTGTCCGGACTGCACCTCCGAGCCGTCGTAGTCGACCTTGCTGCGTTCGGCGCTCTGGCCGTCGAGCAGCGCGATCTCGTCGCCGTCGTTGTTGAGCGACAGTCGGTTGGCGGCCGTGATCTCGAGGGTGGCGCCCGGCGCGATCGAGCCGCCGAGCGGCATCGCGTTGCCGCTGCGGTCGCGCAGCGTCCAGTTGGTCAGATCGACGACGTTGCCGGAGTCGTTGCGCAGCGTCACCGTTTCGCTGCCCGCATCCTGGCCCACGGGGTTCGGCAGCAGCGCGACGATGCGCACGCTGCCGGTCGGTGGCGTCGGCTGGATGACCGGGCCGGGGAACTCGTCCGTGATCTGATCGACGGATGTCACGACCATCTGCGGCTCGCCCTGGTGCTGGCTGAGCGCGCCCGTCACGTAGAGGTAGCTCCGGCGCGGGTGGTCGCTGTCACTGCCCGTGCTGACGTAGCGATGGCGCAGCAGGTCGAGAACCTGCCGGCCCGCGTTCGCGGCGAGGCCCGGGAGGAACAGCGTGAACGGCTGGGCCTGCGAACCGATGTCGGCGAAGCCGACCGCGTCGTTGTTGATCGTCGTGACGCGGCTCACCTCGGTGAAGACCGTGACGGTCGCGCCCTGCGCCGCCTTGGTCGCGATCGTGTCGTAGTCGAGGCGCGTGTTGAGGATCGGCCGGCCCGCTTGTTTGAGTGCGCGGTAGCGATCGATGATCTCCGCACGCAGGTTCCACCACGTCGACAGCACCGCGTAGTTGCGGCGCTCGGAGCCGTTGACGAGCTCCTGGTTCCACACGCCGGCATGCGTCATCTGCGCCGCGCGTTCGGCCTGCCGGTAGCGTTGATGGTTGCTCGAAAACTGCGCGTTGCCGTACTTGGTGAAGTAGGGGCTGAACCCCTCCTCGATCATCGTCTCCTGGAAGTCCTGGTTGCCGCGGTAGACGAACGCGAGCACGCGCCCGAAGTTGCCGCGGTACTTCGCGAGCGCCTCGTCGACGGGTTCGGTGCCTGGCAGTTCGAGCGTGACGTCGGTCGCGCCGTCGAAGAACTGCGCGGCGCGTTGGGTCGCGGCCTCGCCGAACGGCGTCTTCGGTTTGGAGCCGCCGCTGCCGGGCTTCTCCTCGGTGTCGAGCGCGAGGATGCGGATGTTCTCTTCGCCGCTCGGCAGTTGCACCTTGATCGTGTCGCCGTCGACGACGCTCACGAGCGGGGCCTGCAGGGTCGTACCTTCGAATGCCATCGGAGTCTCTCCTTCGAATCGGTGGTGGGGTTGCGCGCGACCTTCCCTGTCGCTGCGCCGGCTGCCCATTGTAGCCAAGGCACCGTCGTCGTGGGCTGGCCATCGGCCCCCAACGCAAACGGGGGCGGGCGACGCCGTGCGTCACCCGCCCCCGCGAGCTGCGACGACCAGCGGGTCGTCGCGCTTGTCGGTTCGATCAGGAGCCGATCGTCATCGACAGGCCGGCCGAGTGCTCGACGCCGCACGGCGTGGCGGCGCTCGTCGAGTAGAACTGGAAGCCGAACGCGGCGCCGCAGAAGTTGGTGTCGAGCGGGACGTTGATCGTGAACTCGCCGTTGCCGAGCGCGTCCGTGCCGATCAGCAGGTTGAAGAACGTGCCGACGACCTCGGTGTTGAGCGTGCAGCCGGCGAACGGCAGCGGGATCGTGACCGGGGACGGCAGGCCGGCGTTGAGGAGCGCGAAGCCGCTGCTCGTGCCGCCGCGCAGACGGATGGTGAACGGGTGGCCGATGATCGGCTCACCGCCACCGTTGAGGATCTCCGTCGCACCGCTGGCGGCGCCCTGGATGGCCGACACGCCGGCCGCCGCGCAGCCGGTCGGATCGACGACGCGGAAGTTGTCGACGATGCACCACTGCTCGTCCGGCGAGGCGCTGATCGAGTTGAACGGATCCTCGTAGCCGATCATCGCGAAGCCGGTCGGCGCGAGCGTCGCCGCTTCGTCGAAGAACAGGATGCCGTTGTAGTAGACGCGCACGTTGTTGCCGTCGACGTCGACGTCGACGCGGACCCACTGGTTGCCGGCCGCGTTGTTCGTGCCGCCCGCGACGGGCTGGTTGAACGCCTCGTTGAAGTAGACGTCTTCGCCGGGCTGCAGGTCGCCGTACTGCTCGAGGTTGGTCGCGCCTTCGTTGATCGACGCGTCCTCGAACGAGTAGCCGTTCTCGCCCGTGATCCAGCCGTAGACGCCCTGGGCACCCGTGCCGCGGTTGCCGCGCGACTCGATCGGGTTGGTCGTCGTGCCGTCGCTGCCGTCCGTGCCGACGCCGAACAGGCACTGCTCCGTGCCGCCGCTCGGGACCGGGTTGGCGACCTTGATGTAGCAGTCGTACGACAGGCGGTAGCGCCCGCTGAACGTGATCGGGGTCGCGCCCGCGAGGATGTTGACGCCGGCGCGCGAGCCGAGCGTCAGGTTGCACTGCATCAGGACGCCGCGCGTCGGCGCGGAACCGGGGATCTGGCGCGGCGCCTCGGGGATGTTGAACGAGGTCGCACCGACCGTCATGTTCCCGTAGTCGACGAACGTGACGATGGTGTCGGTCTCGTTCCAGATCTGGACGTCGGCGCCGGCCTGGCTGTCGAAGCCTTCGGCGTAGTTCGCTTGCGCTGTGGCAGCGCCGGTGGCGATGAGGGTGGCGGTTGAGGCAAGAAGAAGTCGCGAGAGTTGCATGCTGTGGTTTCTCTGTTTCTCTGGTAGGGGCGGACTTTGAGTTCCGCGACGCGGGGGGAGTCTAGAGGGGAACGTGGACCGTGGGGAGGCCTTCCGGTGCCGGGCTGCGGCGGACCGCATTTCGAAGCGGCGGGGCGCGTCGCTTTTCGGTTGCGCATTCGCGGCCGTCGGGTCACCCGGGTCGAAATCGGCGTCCCACTTTTCCCATCCGGCTCGGTCCCCGTTTCGGCCGCTGCCGTGGCCGCTATCCTGACGCCCCATGAACACCACCTGTCTCTTGTCGGCAGTGCTCGGCTCGACCGCGATGGTCGTCGCCCAGACCAACCCGTTCGTCTTCTTCCCCCAGGATCCCGAACGTCAGACGATCACGTGCGCCACGTTCGTGGGACGCCCGGACTGGAACAACCAGGGCGAAGGCCACCAGGAGGTCGGCGCCGAGTGGTTCCGCGGTGTCGGCGGCACGGACACGATCTGTCAGGTCACGGGTTTCTATCACTGGGGCGCGGACGAGAACGTGTCGACGTCGGAGACCTACGGCATCATCCTGCGCAGCGCGGATCCGGGCGGCATGATCGACACGACGGCCGCGGGTGAGATCCTGCGGGTCTCGCCGCTGACGCTGCCGACGAACGCCGCCGGTGGCCGCGGGTCGTGGATCATGACCGACACGTTCACGACGCCGGTCGCGGTGCCGTGCACCGATTCGTGGTTCATGGGCATCGACTTCCCGGCCAACCCGGCGTGGCCGGCGTCGGACGGGCACTCGTACTGGCGCGCCGACACCGCGGCCGTCACCGCCGCCGGCCCCGGCGAGAACCCGCGCGCGGGTGCGCCGGACGCGAACTGGACCGTGCAGACGGGCGGCAACTTCTTCAGCAACGGCTGGTCGACGATCATGGGCGTCATGGTCGACGCGCCGACGCTGCACGTCGGCGGCTTCGATCCCAACAACTCGCGGCAGGGTACGGGGGCGACGACGACGCAGTCCAACCTCGGACTCGGCGGGCTGTTCCCCGACATCAGCGGCGCGCCGCGGTCGGACGGCATCACGCTGCGCGCGCACGACAACTCCGCGGCCAACGGGGTCGCGATCTATGCCGGTGCGCTGACCTACGATCCGCCGCTCGGGCTGCCGGGCCTCGGCCAGTTCCATCTGAGTCTCACCGGCAACATCGGGCTCGGCATCGTCGTGATGAACGGCGGTGCTGCGGAGCTGCAGGCGTTCGCGCCGGGTTCGATCAACCCGTCGTTCGTCGGGGTCGAGCTGCGCTTCCAGGCGCTCGTGGCGAACGCGGCCGGTGTCGGTCGCTTCACCAACACGCAGACGACGTTCTTCTGATGCGTTCTTCGCAGGCGATCGCCGTGGCGCTGGCGGCGATCGCTGTCGGCGCGGTCATCGGTTTCGTCGCGCTGGGCGGTGGGGGTGAGCGGGCGGACCCAGGTGCCGGCGGCGGGGTGTCGTCGCCGGCGGATTCGGGTCGGGGCTCGGCTGCGGATCCCGGGTCGGGCGCCGCCGTGATCGCTCCTGCCGCGGGAGGCGTGGCCGAACCGCCGCGAGCTGACGACGAGAAACAGGCGGTTGCCGGTCAGCTCGAGTTGCCGGACGGCTCCGTCGTCGCCGCGCTCAACGGCGCGACGGGCGCGATGCGCCTCGCCGCCGCGTGGGGGCCGCACCCGTGGAGTCCGATCGTCACCGTCGAGCGCAGTGACGCCGGCGTCGACTGGTACGTGCACGCGGACGGCAGCCGCAGCACGACCGAGATGAAGTGGCGCCCCGACCTCGGGCGCGAGGATGCGCTGGTGCGAGTCGCCCGGCCACAGGAGTCGGCGCCAGCGATCGGTCGCCGGCGGTAGTGCTCGGCGTGGGCGTGGCGCGCGAGTAGAATCGGGCGTCGGTCGCCGCCGGCGTCCGACCCTCTCGTTTCCTCGCTACCCGGAGCCCCCCTTGCCACGCCCCGCTCACGTTCTCTCTGTGCTCACCGTCACGCTTACCGCTGGCACCTCGGCGGCCCAGGACTGGTTCGAGCTCTTCCCGACCAATTCGCCGCCCGGCCTGACCGGTCACGCGATGGCGTACGACGCCGGCAACGATCTGACCGTGCTGTTCGGCGGGGCGCAGGCCGGCAACGTTCGCGTCGACGACACCTGGTTGTTCGATGGCACGACCTGGACACAGGCTGCGCCCGCCGTGTCGCCGCCGGCGCGCGCGGGGCATCCGCTCGCCTACGACGCGGCGCGCGGTCGCGTCGTGCTCTTCGGCGGGATCGGTGTCGGTGGCGCGTTGTCCGACACGTGGGAGTGGGACGGCTCGACGTGGATGGCGGGAACGCCCGCGACGGTGCCGCCCGGCCGGCTGTCGCATCCGCTCGTCTGGCATCCGTTGCGCGGCACGTGCGTCATGCACGGCGGCAACGGTCTCGGTGCCGGAACGCTGACCGACACGTGGGAGTGGAACGGCACGGATTGGACCCAGATCGTGACCGCGAACTGGCCGCTGCCGCTGCGCTTCGCCGCCGACATGGCGTACGACCCGATCGGCGGTGGCCTCGTGCTGTTCAGCGGCTACCCGGGGGCGAGCAGTGACACGTGGTACTTCGACAACGTCGACTGGGCCCAGCGCACGACCTTGAACTCGCCGACCGGTCGCTGGGATCACACGATGGCCACCGACGCGGTGCGTTCGCGGATCGTGCTGTTCGGCGGTACGTTGACCGCCGACACCTGGGAGTTCGACGGCACGGACTGGACGCAGAGGAGCCCGGCGACGTTGCCGGCGGCGCGCTACGACGACTATCTCGTCTACGACACCGTGCGCGGGCAGACGATGATGTTCGGTGGCGACTATCGCAGCGACACGTGGGCCTACAAGACGCCGCCGGAGCCCGGCTTCGCCCAGTCGATCCCGTTCGGTGATGGTTGCGTCGATGAAGCGAGCGCGTCGGTCTACGAGAACTTCACGCCCGCGACGTTCGACCTCAACAACACGTGGGTGCAGCTCGTGCCGACGGGCAACGGCTACACGGTCCTGCCGCTGCCGGGGCCGACGCCGTGGTTCACGCCGACGTCCGCGGCGCTCGCGATGACGGACGAGACGGTCGTGGTGCGGCCGCTCGGCTTCACGCTCAACTTCCCGGGCGGCAGCATCACGGACATCTACATCAGCAGCAACGGCTTCGTCCGCAGCGACAACGACGACGGCTCGGCGCAGTGGTTCGATGGTGACCCGGCGCGCATGTTCAGCGGTCAGGCGGCGCGCTGGTGCCCGTACTGGTCCGACCTCAACCCGGCGCTCGGCGGCAGCGTGCACTTCGACATCGATCCGACCACGAACGCGGCCGTCGTGACGTTCCTCAACGTGCCCGAGTACAACGCGGTGGCCGCGACGCAGTCGTTCCAGGTCGTGTTCGATCCGAACGGCACGGTGCAGTACCGGTATCAGAACGCCGCGAGCGTGAACCAGCCGACCCTCGTCGGTTGGACCCCGGGGTTCGGTTCGATCGATCCCGGCTCGATCGACCTGTCGACCGTCGGCAGCGTGACGACGTCGCCGGACAAGGTGGCGATCCTGCAGCGTGCGGATCGCCGACCGGTCATCGGCGGATCGGTGGATCTCGCGACGTTCCCGATTCCGAGCAGCGCGATCCTCGTCGCGACGGTCTTCGGCCTCAACGAGCTCAATCCGCCGATCGATCTCACGTCGTTCGGCATGCCCGGTTGCTTCCAGTACACGTCCAACGACGCGGTGCAGCTGAACGTGCCCGTCGGCGGCGTCGCGGCCGGCAGCCTCGCCGTCGTGAACAACCCGGCGCTCGCCGGCGTCGAGATCAAGTCGCAGGGCGCGGCGCTCGTGCCGGGTTACAACACGCTCGGCGCGATCACGTCGAACGCCGTGCGGCACACGGTCGACGTGAACTGATCCCCCCCCGCGGCTAGCCCGCTTCCCTCACCAGGATCACGCGCCACCACGCCGCAATCGCCCGTGAGCTGCGTCAGACGGCCGGCGTTCGCCGGCCGCCCGCGAGGCGGGCTCGGTCAGTCTGCTCAGCGGGTCCACCGACCCGCTTCCGCGGACTTTCCTCGCCTTCCTTGCTCACGGCCGATTTCGACGCACTGGCCCGCGATCCTGGTGAGCGAAGCGGTCTAGGCCAGGATCCCGCGCACGACGTGCGCGGGTTCTTCGACGCCCGTGAGCCGCTGGTCGAGGCCCTGGAAAGGGAAGACCAGTCGCTCGTGGTCGAGGCCGAGCAGGTGCAACATCGTGGCGTGCAGGTCGCGCACGGCGACCGGGTTCTCGACGACGTTGTAGCTGAAGTCGTCGGTGCGGCCGTACTCGATGCCGCCCTGGACACCGCCGCCGGCGAGCCAGCCGGAGAAGCAGCGAGGGTGGTGGTCGCGGCCGTAGTCGTCGCGTTCGAGCCGCCCCTGGCAGTAGACCGTGCGGCCGAACTCGCCGGCGAACACGATGAGCGTGTCGTCGAGCAGCCCGCGCCGCTCGAGGTCGCTGATCAGCGCGGCCGCGGGCTGGTCGACGTCGTAGCACTGCCCCGGCAGCTGCTTCGGCAGGATCGAGTGGTGGTCCCAGCCGCGGTGGAACAGCTGCACGAAGCGCACGTCGCGTTCGATCATGCGGCGCGCGAGCAGGCAGTTGCGCGCGAACGAGCCGGGTTTCTCGACCTCCGGACCGTAGAGCGCGCGCACGTCCGCGGGTTCGGACTCGATGTCGGTGAGTTCCGGCACGGACGCCTGCATGTGGAACGCCATCTCCTGCTGCGCGATCGTCGTCGTGATCGCGGGGTCGCCGATCGCGGCCGCATGCCGCCGGTTGAGCTCGGCCGTCGCGTCGAGCATGCGGCGTCGCACGGAGCGGTCGACGCCGGCCGGGTTCGACAGGTAGAGCACCGGATCGCCCGTCGATTGGAACGCGGTGCCCTGGTGCTTCCCCGGCAGGAAGCCGGCGCTCCACAGCCGGCCGTAGAGTCCCTGCACGTTGCGCTTGCCGCCCGTCCAGAACGCTGACGTGAGCACGACGAAGTCCGGCAGGTCGCGGTTCATCGACCCGAGGCCGTAGCTCAGCCAGGCGCCCATGCTCGCCTTACCGGGGATCTCGGACCCCGTGCAGAGATACGTCTTGCCCGGGTCGTGATTGATCGCGTTCGTGTTGAGTGACTTGACGACGCAGATCCGGTCGCTGACGGCCGCGAGGTGCGGCAGCAGCTCGCTCCAGTAGACGCCGTTCTGGCCGGCCCGGCGGAAGCCGAACATCGACGGCGCGGTGAGCTTGGTGCGGCCGCGCGTCATCGCGGTCACGCGCTGGCCCATCGTCACGCTGTCGGGCAACGGCGCCTTGAACCGCTTGCCGAGGTCGGGCTTGTAGTCGAACAGGTCGAGCTGGCTCGGCGCGCCCGCCATGAACAGGAAGATCACGCGTTTGGCTCGCGGTGCGTGGTGCGGGCCCGCCGTATTGTCGCCCGTCGCGGGTTGCGCGAGCGCGCCGAGCGCGGTCGCGCCCAGGCCCATCCCCGTAGCTTGGAGGAACGCGCGGCGGGACTGCAGCGTCAGGTGATCACGAAGGATGCGATGCATGGTGGTCTATTGCCGCGTCTTCGTGACGTCGAGGTTGTAGATCGTGCTCGCGATCATCGTCCACGCCGCGACCTCGGACGGAGTGAGCTCGGTCGGGCCGCTGAGTTCGCGAGCGAGCGCCTCGTCGCCTTCGTAGGTGGCTCGCAGATCGCGCAACGCCCGCTCCAGCGTCGTGACATCGGCGGTCTCGGGTCGCGCACCGGTGATCGCCTCCCAGAGGCTCGCGATGCGCGCCCGGTCCGTGATCGGCGAGCCTGCGAGAATCGCCTTCGCGAGCTCACGGGCGGCTTCGATCTGCTGCGGGTCGTTCAGCAGCAGCAGCGCTTGCAGCGGCGTATTGGTGCGTTCGCGGCGCGCGGTGCAGTACTCCCGCGTCGGCGCGTTGAGGATCGTCAGCTGCGGCGGCGGCAGCCCGCGCTTCCAGAACGTGTAGATGCTGCGGCGATGGGCGGCCGCGCCCGTATCCGCGACGTAGACGCGCGGCAGCGAGTCGGGCAACGTGACGGCCTGCCAGATCCCCGGCGGCTGCGGCGGCTTCACGCTGCGCCCGAACAGCGTGCGATCGAGCAGGCCGCTCGTCGCGAGCGCCGAGTCGCGGATCACCTCGGCATCGAGGCGGAAGCGCGCGCCGCGCGCCAGCAGTCGATTGTCGGGGTCGCGCGCGAACGCGGCGGCCGGCGCCTTCGATGTCTGACGGTAGGTCGCGGACATCACGATGCGCCTAACGAGGGCTTTCACGTCCCAGTTCGAGTCGACGAACGCGATCGCGAGGTGATCCAGCAGCGCGGGGTGGCTCGGCCGCTCGCCCTGCACGCCGAGATCTTCCGACGTCTTCACGAGGCCGGTGCCGAAGAACTGCTGCCAGAAACGGTTGACCGCCGCGCGCGCCGTGAGCGGGTTGTCTCGCGCCACGGTCCAGTTCGCGAGATCCATGCGGGTGGGGGTGCCCTCGTGCTCGAGCGGCGGCAGGAACGCTGGCGTGGCGCGGGCCACGGCCTCCCCGAGCTGGTCGTACGCGCCGCGGACGAACACGTGTGTCGCGCGCATCTCCTCGCGTTCCCGCATCACCATCGCCGCGGGGATCGACTTCAACAGCTCGTCGCGCCGCCGCTGCACGGCGCGCAGCGCGTTCTTGTCGCCGTCCTTCTTGCGGGCGAGTTCCTGCTCGATGGCTGCGAGCTGCTCGCGCTGTGCGGCGGTCGGGAGGCTCTCGTACGGCGGCTGCAGACCGCGATGGAAGTCCGGGCCCCCACGGCGGCCGGTCTCCGGCTGGGCGTCGATGTTGTTGAAGAACGCATACAGCCCGAAGAAGTCGCGCTGCGTGATCGGGTCGTACTTGTGATCGTGGCAGACCGCGCAATGCACCGTTAGGCCGAGGAACGCGGTTCCGTACGCCGTGACCCGATCGATCACGTTCTGCGCGCGGCTCTCCTCGGGCAGCGCCGTGCCGACGTCGATGATCAGGTGCAGGCGATGGAAACCCGACGCGGTACGCTGGTCGAGGGTCGCGTTCGCGTGCAGGTCGCCCGCGATCTGATCGACGACGAACTCGTCGTACGGCCGGTTGTCGTTGAACGATCGGATGACCCAATCGCGGTACGGGCTCATCTCGCGGTAGTGGTCGTGGTGGCGCCCGTTGGTGTCCGCGAAACGCACGAGGTCCAGCCAGTAGCGCGCCATGTGTTCGCCGTAGTGCTTCGAAGCGAGCAGCCGGTCGACGAGCCGCTCGTAGGCGGCGGGCGAATCATCCGCGAGGAACGTCCGCAGATCGGCGGGAGAAGGCGGCAGGCCCGTGAGGTCGAGATGCAGTCGCCGCGCGAGCGTGCGGCGATCGGCCGCAGCGCTCGGTTGCAGTCCTTCGTGCTGCAGGCGCGCGAGGACGAAGTGATCGATCGGGTCGCGGGGCCAGCTCGACTCGACCGCCGGCAGCGCTTCTGCAGTCGGCGCGACGAACGCCCAGTGCTCCTCGCGTGGGGCGGTCTGCGATGGCGCCGACGCTGCGGTCGCGATGAGCGCACAGCCGGCGGCGACCCGGCGAAACGAGAGCGCGGTGTTCACATGCGCGAGTCTACGGGCCGTCCCGGATGCCGCCACGGGCCACCGGCCCGGGCGTCGATTCGGAGCCGCCGGCGCACGGTTCTCTAGCGTCGATCACACTCCGAAACGTGTGTTCCGCGCGCGCCGCGATCCGGCCTGACGGCTTCAGCGCACGGCGATCTTGAAGAGCTCCGCGCCGGTCTCGCCGTCGTCGCCGGTGAACAGCAGCTGATCGCCGAGGATCACGCCGGGCAGGCCGTGCCCGTCCGGGCGGCCAGGCCGCAGGTCGGTGCGCCGCGTGATCTCGCCCGTGTCCGTCACCTGCCACAATTCGCCGCCGTGATCGATGTCGCGGGCATGGAAGAACGCGAGGGTCTCGTCGACCTTGACGAAGTAGCGCGGCAGCGACCACATCGGCCCGTCGAAGATCTCCGCGGCGAGACCCGTGCCGGCGACGGTGCCGTCGCTCTTCCACAGCTCGTAGTTGGTGTCGAGCCCCGTGGTCGCGGCGAAGTACGCAACGTCACCGAGTACGGCCGAGCCGTAGGGCGGACTGCCGGAGACCGAGTAGGCGTCCGCGACCTTGCGGGTGCCGGCCAGGGTGGCGTCCGTGAACCAGATCTGCGGCTGCCCGTCGGTCGTCACCTGCAGCAGCAGGCCCGTCGGCAGTTCGGCGATGACCTGGGTGCTCGAACTCAGGGACCCGGTCGGGTTGGGATCGAGTTGGACGGTGCCGGCCGGGGTGCCGTCGGAAACGAACAGCTGGTAGCCGTTGTCGACCCGCGCCACGAACACGAGGCGGTCGTTGACCACGCCGAGCATGTTCGGCCTGCTGCTCGAACTGCCCGGCCGCAGGTCCGCGAACAGGCCCGTGCCGTTTGCTGTGCCGTCCGTGACCCACAGTTCCGTGCCGGTGCTCGGATCGCCCTCGGCGCCGAAGAACAGTCGGCCCTGAAACTCGGTCATGGCCGACGTATCGCGCAATGACAGCGCGAGGCGTCGCGTGCCGTTCGTCGTCCCGTTCGTCATCCACAGCTCGTAGTCGATGAGGCCGACGAAGAACGCCGCTTCGTCGCCGAGGCGGGCGAAGCCGCGCGGGCGTGAGCTCCCGGTCGGGTCGATGTCTCGGAGCAGGCGGGTGCCGAGCGGCGTGCCATCCGTGACGAACAACTCCTCGCCGATGCCGGTCTGCGACGCGGTGAAGAGGACCTGGTCACCGAGGACGGTGAGGTTCTTCGGCGCGCTGCCGCCGCCGCCCGGGACCAGGTCGGCGAGCAGCATCGTGCCTGCTGCCGTGCCGTCGGACGCGAACAGCTCGCTGCCGACGTCACCGCCGACGGCCGTGAATATCGCGCGGCTGCCGAGTTTGACGAACTGCCGCGGCACCGAACCGTCGCTCGATGGCGGCGTGAGATCGATCGGGGTCGTCCCGGCCTGCGTCGCGGCCCAGAGTTCATACCCGTTGACGCCGTCCGTGGCATTGTAGAGCGCGATGCCGTTGACGGTGCCGCGGGCGGCCGGGCTCGAATCCTCGGTTCCGGGGTTGAGGTCGGCGAGGAGGGTCGTGCCGAACGCCGTGCCGTCGGTCATCCACAGCTCGCGGCCTTCGGATGCCGTCGTCGCCCGGAAGAGCACGACGTTGCCCGAGCGCTGCAGCTCGGCCGGTGACGAGCTGATGGCGCCGGGTTGGATGTCACGCAGCTGAAACGTCCCGGACTCCGTGCCGTCCGTACGCCACAGCTCACGGCCCGCGGACGCCGTCGTCGCGACGAACACGGCGAGATTGGGCGTCAACACGAAGACCTCGCGCGGGTCCGAGGTCGCGGCGCCGGGATCGATGTCCTTGACGAGCCGCGTGCCGGCCGCGGTGCCGTTGCTGTGCCACAGCTCGCGCCCGTTGGTGCCGTCGTCGGCCCGCAGCAGGACGCCACCTGCGAAGGCGCGCATCGGGTAGGGGCTCGATGAATCCGCGCCGGGGCGAATGTCCGCGACGAGCGTCGTGCCGGCCGCCGTGCCGTCCGTGACGAACAGCTCGTAGCCGGTCGCCGCGGTCCGCGCCCGGAAGAACAGTTGGCTGCCGAGGGGCATGAAGGTGCCGGGGTTGCTGGATCCCGACCCGGGTTCGATGTCCGCGACGAGCACGGTGCCATTCGTGGTGCCGTCCGTCGCCCAGAGTTCTTCACCTTCGGGCCCATCGGCCGAGAAGTAGAGGCGGCCCTGGAACTCGAACCCTCGGCCCGGCCGCGACGACGTCGACCCCGGGTCGATGTCCTTGACGAGCGAGACTGCGCCGCCGTTGGTCTTGAACAGCTCGCGGCCGACGCCGAACGAGTCGATGTAGGCCGAGAAGAAGATCTCGTCGCCGAGCGTGCCGACGATGTCGAACGACGTCGACCCCGCCCCCGGATTGAGATCGGCGACCACCCGGGTTCCCGCAGCGGTGCCGTCGGTCACCCAGAGCTCGCGGCCGAGTTCGTTCTGCGCCGTGAAGAACACCTGGGTGCCGGCGACCGTGAGCTCGTACGGCGATGAGTGATTGCTGCCGGGCACGATGTCGACGAGCAGCTCGGTGCCCGCGACGGTGCCGTCCGTGATGTAGAGCTCGGAGCCCGTCTCGGGCGGCGCGAGCGGCATGATGAGTCGACCATTGAGCTCGACGCCGGGGCTCGACCCCGTGCCGGCGCCGGGCCGGACGTCGAGGTCGACGACGAGGCTCGCGGGCGTCGGGGCCGGGGTCGGGTTCGGCTGCGGACCGGCGGGCTGGCCGCCGCCGCCGTCGCCGCCACCGCCGCTGCTGCAGGCGGCGAACATCACGGCCAGAGCTGCGCCGTAAGCGGCCTTGGCAAGGAGGTTTGAGGAGGTCTGGGAGGGCTGCTGGCGATTGCTCATGGCTGGTGTCTCGGGTGTTGATTCACCAGACCGATGGGCAGCCTCCCCGGCGTGTGACGCCGACTTCGCGGAAAAACCTCAGTCTCCGCCGCCGTCGCCGCCGCCGCCGTCCGCGTCGTCGAGCAGCATCTCGAGCCGGATCAGCGCGCGCCGCAACAACTGCCGGGTCGCGGCCTCCGTGCGTTCCATCTGCGCGGCGATCTCGGCGTGCGACAGGCCGACGATCTTCGCGAGCGTGATGATCTCGCGATACTCGTCGGGCAGGCGGTCGAACGCGGCTTCGAGGGCCGCGATGTTCTCCTTCCGCGAGAGCACCACACTCGGCGTGCTCACCGTCGCGTAGGCGTCGAGCAGCGCGCCCTGGCGCGAGTCGGTCGCGGCGTGCTCCTCGCGGTCGACGTCGCGCTTCTGCCGGTGCATCGCCCGGTCGCGTTCGACGATCTTGCGCAGCGCCGCGGTGCAGAGCCACTTGCGGAACGCGGCGTCGCCCTGGAACTGGAAGTGACTCGAACCCTGCAGCAACTCGCGGCAGACGGACTGCACGAGGTCGGTGCGCGACTCGCGTGCTCGGATCGCGCGGTTGGTCCGCAGGCGGATGTAGGCCCGCAGGTAGGGCAGGTGCTCGACGAGCAGCTGTTCGAGACGCTCTTTGCCGCTGCCACCTGCACCATCGTCGGTCACGATTGTCCTCCGATCCTACGGATCGCGCGGACGCCCATCAGGTGGTTCTTGTAGTCGGGCAGCAGCCGATGCCGCATCCCGCAGCGCGCGTATCGCGGCATCACGTTGAACGCGCCGCCGCGTGCGCACGCCCGCTCCTCGCCGCTGCGGCGCCGGCACCACTCGAACACGTTGCCGTGGACGTCGAACAGCCCGAACGCATTCGCGCTGAACGAGCCGACCGGGGCGTGATACAGAAAGCCGTCGTGGAACGGTGCGCCGGGGCCGAGGCCCGGGTACTTCGCCGCCGAGGTCTGGTCGTGGACGTTGGCGTGCCCCTCGAGGTCCTCGCTCGAACTGCCGGGATACCACGGCGTGTCGGAACCAGCGCGGCAGCAGTAGGCCCACTCGATCTCGCTCGGCAGCAGCAAGCCGTGCTGCTCGAGCACCCGCTCGCTCCGCGCCTGCGAGACCGTCTCCACCGGGTGGCACGGCGAGATCGGAACCGTCATGCCCGCGGGTTGGGTCCCGACCTTGTAGTACGCCGGCAGATCGCCGCGCGTGAGCCGCTGCCACTGGCCCTGGGTGACCTCGTGGCGCGCGACGAAGAACGGATCGAACGTGGCCTCGCGCGGCGGCCCCTCGCCGCCAGCCGCGACCGACATCGGATCGTGGTTCGGCGCGTTGGGGTCGGCGGACTGCACGCCGATCCAGTCCGTGCCGCCCGGGACGAGAACGAAGACGATGCCGGTGTCCGGTGTCAGGCGGATCGAGCCGTCCGAGCGGTGCTCGGGCACGACGTCCGGGTTGGCCGCGGATCGCAGGTGATAGAACTCCCAAAGCCCGGTAACGGGGTTGCGACCGATCGGCACGAGCCCGATCTGCGGTTGCAGCTCGATCGGTTGCGCGCGGTAGCCGGCATGCAGCTCCGGGCCAGGCTGCCGCAGCGCGGCGCTGGCTTCGGCCCACCGTTCACGATGCCGCTCGATGCTCAGTGAGTGGACCTTGCCGGCCCATTCCAGCCGTTCCTGCACGTCGGCGACCAGCCCGGTCGCGGGCGCGAGGAACGTATCGAGGTCCGTCTGCAGCCGCGTCATCGTTTCGAACAAGAATCGTTGCCGGCTGTCGTCGAGGACTTCGGGGCGATCGGCGAGCGCGGCCTCGACGAGCTTGCGCGCGCCGCGCAATGGCTCCGCGCGTTGGGCGAGCCAACTGCGCAACGCGTCGATGTTGTCGGGCTGCGCCGGATACAACTCGCCGGCCGCAGCGATCGCGTCGTCGAGCTCGATGCGGTAGCGCACGAGGTCGAACTGGGCGAGGTTGCGCTGCGATTCGAAGTAGAACGTCGTGCTGACGATCACTCCGACGACGAGGAGCAGCACGAAGAGCGCGGCCGTCATCGCGGTGCGGCGATGCCGAACGATGAGCTTCTGCAGCCGGTAGCCGAGCGTCGGCGGGCCGGCCGCGACGGGCTCGTCCGTGAGGTAGCGCCTGATGTCCGCGGCGAACTCGTTGGCCGTCTGGTAGCGCCGCGAGCGATCGCGTTCCATCGCCTTGAGCACGATCCAGTCGAGCTCGCCGCGCAGCTTGCGCGAGAGCGCCGCCGCGTTCGCACCGCGCCTCTTCGCGACTTCGTCCGAGGTCGCATCGCCCGAGGACACGCGCGAGCTCGGGCGCGGCACGTCGCTGTCCTTGATCTTGCGCTGCACGTCCGCCGGTGTGCCCCGCAGCTCCTCCGCCCCGAGCGGCAGCGCGCCGGTCAGCAACTCGTAGAGGATCGCGCCGAGCGAGTAGATGTCCGTCCTGGTGTCGACCTCTTCGGCCGCGTTCTCGGCCTGCTCGGGGCTCATGTAGGCCGGGGTGCCGACGAGCGCGCCGTGCTGCGTGTGGATCGAGACATCCATGAGCTGCGAACTCGTCGGCCGCGCGAGGCCGAAGTCGATCACCTTCGGCAGCGGCTGCTCGCCCGTGTCGCTGACGAGGATGTTCGACGGCTTGAGGTCGCGGTGGATGATGCCGCGGTGGTGGGCGTGCTGGATCGCGAGGCAGACCTTCTCGAACAGCGCGAGGCGCGAACGGGTGTCGAGCCGCACGGCGTCGCAGTAGCCCGTGATCGGCTGTCCGGGCACGTACTCCATCACGAGGTAGGGGCGGCCGTCGGCCGTCGTGCCCGTGTGGTAGATCCGCGCGATGCTGTCGTGCTCCATGAGCGCGAGCGCGCGGCGTTCGAGCTCGAAGCGCTGGCGCACCTGGCCCGCGGTCAGATCGTCCCGGATGACCTTGATCGCGACGTTGCGCCGCACGGGCGCCTCCTGGCGCGCGAGATAGACCGTGCCCATGCCGCCCGAGGCGAGGGTTCGCACCACGCGGAACCCCTCGATCTCCGGCATCGCCGGCGACGGCGTGGCGTTCGCGTCGCCCTCGCGTTCGTGCTCGAGTACGGCCTCGAGCACGCGGCGGGCTCGCGCGCGATCGGCGTCGGTCCAGTCCGCAGCGCCCGCTGTCAGCGCGGCCAGGGGATCGTCGGCGTCGAGGCAATCCGCGACGAGCTGTTCGATTCGGTCTTCGGGAGGCAACGACGACACCGGGCGAGAACGATACCACCACCGGGCGGCCGCGTTGGATAGCATGCCGCGATGGGATCCCTCGATCGGCGCGAGTTCCTCGTCGCGGGCGCCGCCGCCACCGGTTCCTGTCTGCTCTCCACGCGTCGCTCCGGTGGCCCGCTTCGGCTCCCGACTCGCACGATCACCCGCGGGCCGCGCCATCACTGGTTCGGCTACTACGACAAGCTGCAGTTCGACCCGACCGACCGTTTCGTGCTCGGCAACGAGGTCACGTTCGAGCACCGCACCCCGCGCCCCGACGACGTGATCCGGGTCGGCATGGTCGACCTCGAGAAGGACGACGCGTGGATCGAGCTCGGCGCGAGTCGCGCGTGGGGCTGGCAGCAGGGCTGCATGCTGCAGTGGCGGCCGGGTTCTCGACGTGAGGTGCTGTGGAACGACCGCGCGGGCGACCGTTTCGTCTGCCGCGTGCTCGACGTCGAGAACGAGACGATGCGCGAGCTGGAGCAGCCGATCTATGCCGTGAGCCCCGACGGGCGCTTCGCGCTCACGCTCGACTTCGCGCGGCTGCAGGTCATGCGACCCGGCTACGGTTACGTCGGCGTGGCGGATCCGTTCGCCGACGAGCTCGCGCCGGCCGGCACGGGCATCGTCCGGCTCGACCTCGAGACCGGCGAGCATCGCACGATCCTGGCGCTCGCGGACATCGCGAAGATCCCGCACGACGGCGAGGTGCTCGACGACGTCTGGCACTACTTCAACCACCTGCTCGTGAGTCCGGACGGCGCGCGCTTCATCGCGCTGCATCGGTGGCGCCAGCGCCATGCGAAGACCGGTCGACCGACGGGCGGCTTTCGTACGCGCATGATCACGGCGAACGCCGAGGACGGCAGCGACGTGTTCCTGCTCAACCCGGCCGGGCTCGTGTCGCACTTCATCTGGCGCGACCCCGAGCACGTCTGCATGTGGACCCGGCCCGCGGGCAAGCCGAGCGGCTTCTACGTCTATCGCGATCGAACGCGAGACATCGAAGCCGTGGGTGCCGGCGTGATGACGCGCGACGGCCACAACACCTACCTGCCGACCGACACCGACTGGATCCTCTGCGACACGTATCCCGATCGCGAACGCAAGCAGCGCCCGTACCTGTTCCACGTGCCGACGGGCAAACGCCACGAGCTCGGCGCGTTCGAGCTGCCGAAGGCCTACCGCGGCGAGTGGCGGTGCGATCTGCACCCGCGCACGAGCAACGACGGACGCACGGTCTGCATCGACTCCCCGCACGCCGGCGGGGGGCGGCAGATGCACGTGATCGACGTGTCGTCGATCGTTGCAGTTTGAACCAGGTACCGGACGGCTGTTGTCGCGGGGTCGGTATGTTCGCGCGGATGCGGACCCTCGTCGCCGTTCTCGTCCTCGCCGCAGCCGTGTTCGCGCAGGCCGGCCGGTCGCACGTCGTCTTCCTCGTCGGCGAACGGGAGTACGGGTCGGACGAAACCATGCCCGCGTTCGCGCAGCGACTCCGCGCTGAGCTCGGCCTGCGTGTCACGGTCCTCGAGAGTGAACGCAACGAGCTGCCCGCGCTCGACGCGCTCGACACTGCGGACCTGCTCGTGCTGTTCCTGCGGTTTCGGACCGCGACCGACGCGCAGTTCGCGCGGTTGCGCGCGTGGTTCGATGCGGGCAAGCCGTGCGTCGCGCTGCGCACGACGAGTCACGCGTTCCAGGACCAGAAGGGCTGGTTTCCGCCGTTCTTCGGCGGGCACTACAAGGCGCACGCGCCGAACGGTCAGG
Source organism: Planctomycetota bacterium (assembly GCA_965228735.1). Lineage (GTDB taxonomy): Bacteria > Planctomycetota > UBA1135 > UBA1135 > UBA2386 > JAGQRA01. The sequence goes on along the minus strand of OZ245838.1, from coordinate 3,249,924 downwards.
GCACGGTGAGCTACGTGCCAATGGCTGCGGCGGCGCATCCGGTCGTGCGTGGCGTGGCGACGACCGTCGCGATGGGGCACGGCGGCACGTACAACGCGCAGCCGCTCGGTGACGAAGCGACGGTGTTGCTGCTGGGGCGGACCGGTCGGCTGCCGGCGGAGCCGATCGCGTGGCTCAACCGCTACCGGCCCGAGTCGCGGATCTTCTACACGTCGCTCGGCAGCCGCGAGAACTTCGAGCGTGCGGACTTCCAGCGGTTGCTCGGCAACGCGGTGCTCTGGTGCCTCGAGCGCGAGGTGCCGACGAACGGCATGTTCGCGCCGGCGGACGTGCTGAGAAGGCCCGTGCCCGCAGCCGCTCCGATCCCGGCGCCGCCCGCGTTGGCTGCCCCCGCGGATGCGACGGTGTTGTTCGACGGCAGCGACGCCGCAGCGTGGCGGCACTACGACCCGAGCGTCGAACCGCTCGCGATCGGCATCGACCGCCGCGCCGACAGCTCCAGCGGTGGCCCGGTCTACGACGCGGCGCGGTGGCACGTCGAGAACGGTGCGCTCGTCGCGCGTCCCGGCTTCGGCGACGTCATGACGCGCGAGTCGTTCGGCGACTATCACCTGCACGTCGACTTCTGCGTTCCGGTCGAGCCCGGCAGCCCGGCGGCGTTCCGCGGTCAGAGCGGTATCTATCTCGGTGGCCGCTACGAGGTGCAGATCGCCGACCGCGGTGATGTGCCGGCGGAGCTGGCCTGCGGCGCGGTCTACGGGCAGACCGCGCCGGAGGCCGACGCGAGTCGAGCGGCCGGTACCTGGCAGTCGCTCGACCTCCACTACCGCCACCTGCAGGACCAGGATCCGGTCCTGAGCGCATGGCTCAACGGCGTGCCGATCCACGACCGCGTGCGATTGCGCGAGCGCACGGCGTACGGCTTCCGCGCGGAACCACCCGGAGCCCGTTCGGTCGCGGCCGGTGGTGGCGTGCGTTACGCGCGATCACCCGCGGAGTCGTTCGACTTCGGCGACGGCGAGTTCACGATCGCCGGGCGCTTCCGGACGAGGAAGGGCGGGACGGTGGCCAGCAAGGCGCCGCCGTCCGGTGAGTGGCAGCCGAACGGCAAGACGCTGTTCCTGCGCGGCGGGCGCCTCGTCTACGACATCGGCTGGGTCGGGATGATGCAGAGCAGGCGGAGGTTCGACGACGGCAGGTGGCACCGCGTCGTGCTGACCCATGACGCCGGCGAAGCGCGGATGTTCGTCGACGGTCAGCTCGTCGCGACCCGCGCGGACTTCGTGGCGCCCGACGAGCCCGGTCACGTCTTCAAGATCGGCGCGACGGCGACGGACTTCGGCGGCGCGTTCCAGGGCCGGATCTCGGACGTGCTCGTGCTCGAACACGGCATCACCAACGCCAAGGCGAAGCAGTGGTCGCGCGGCGAGGTCGTCGATCTCGGTGACGTGGCGCTGACCTGGACACCCAAGGCCGACGAAGCTGGCGACGAACCCGCGTCCGATCGCGTCGTCGTGCAGTCGCCGATTCGGCTGCAGGCGGACAGCTCCCCCGTGCGCTTCGCCAACGTCTGGCTGCGACCGCTCGCGACGGTCGACCACCGAACGGCGATCCTCGGTTGCGATGACATGGCACTCGCGCGGGGCCGGAAGCTCTATGCGGCGCTGTGCAGTTCGTGTCACTCCGAGCCGCGCGAAGCGTTCGCGAGCGGTTTGCAGCGTGGCGACGACCCGCTCGCGCTCTACCGGACACTCGAAGAAGGCTTCGGCGACAAGGCCGCGATGGACTGGATCCCGACGGGGCCGCGCTACGACGTGATCCACTGGCTGCGCGCGGAGCTCGGGTTGCCGGAGGTGGGCAGCGATGCGGACTACCTCGCGACGCTGCCGCCGGGAATGGCCAACGCCCCGGCCGAGAACGCGAGCACCGACGATCTGCCGCCGTATCGCCGCATGGACTACGGCAACGCGCTGCATTGGACCTACGAGGTCGCGCGCCAGAACATCGCGCAGAAGGCGATCGGGGTGCGACTCGACGACGGGGCCGGCGGCCTCGCGCGCGGCAACACGTTCCTCGCGTTCGACCACGACCTGATGAACGTCGCGGCGGTGTGGCGCGGCGAGGGCTTCATCGACTGGAAGGGCGTCGCGTTCGACGGTTCGCACAACACGCACGCGCACATCGCCGGCGACGCGGTGTTCACCAATCCGGTCGGGCCTGGTTGGGCCGATCCCGCGACCGGGACCTTCGACGATCCGCGCCCGCTCGATCGGGACGGTCGCCCCTACGGACCGCTGCCGCGCGCGTGGGCTCGCTTCCTCGGTCGCCACCAGCACGGTGGCCGGTCGGTGTTCGAGTACACGGTCGGCGACCGCACGGTGCTCGAGTTGCCCGGGCTCGTCGGCACCGCGGGGGTGGAGGTCGTCACGCGCACCCTCGAGGTCGGCGCCGGCGCGAACGCGCTCGCGATGCGGGTCGCGCCCGCGGCGGTCTCCGTTCGGCTCGACACGGCGGTGCCGGGCGCGCGACTCGAGCAGGAGGCGGGCTTCCACGTCCTGCGAATCGCGGCCGGCGACGCCCTGCGATGTCGGCTGCTGATGTCGAACGGGCGGCGCGAGCTGCTCGACGCGTGGGCGGTGCTCGCGACCGATGAGTGGCCGTCCGACTTCGTCGGCGGCGGGCCCGCGCAGTGGCGTGAGACGGTGACGATGCCCGTGCGTCGGGGCGAGGGCGAGAGGGCGGGCGCCTACGCGGTCGACGAGCTCGTGCTGCCGGACCTCGGCAAGAACCCGTGGCACAGCTGGCTGCGCCTCGGCGGCTTCGACTTCTTCGCCGATGGCACCCGCGCGGCCGTGTCGACGTGGAACGGCGACGTCTGGATCGTGAGCGGCATCGGTGACGCGATGACCGAGGTGACGTGGCGCCGCATCGCGGCCGGGCTGTTCCAGCCGCTCGGGGTGCGCATCGTGGACGAGACGATCTACGTCAGCTGCCGCGATCAGATCTGCGTGCTCGAGGATCGCAACGGCGACGGCGAGACCGACTTCTACCGCTGCTTCAACAACGACCATCAGGTCACCGAGCACTTCCATGAGTTCGCCATGGGGCTGCAGACGGACGCTCTCGGCGACTTCTACTACTGCAAGTCAGCGCGCCACGCGAAGACGGCGCTCGTGCCGCACCACGGCACGTTGCTCAAGGTGACGCGGGACGGATCACGCACCGAGATCGTGGCGAACGGCTTCCGCGCCGCCAACGGCGTGTGCGTCAACGACGACGGCTCGTTCTTCGTCACGGATCAGGAAGGCAACTGGACGCCGAAGAACCGCATCAACCGCGTCGTGCCCGGCGGGTTCTACGGCAACATGATGGGCTATCACGACCGCGAGAGCACCGCGGACGAGGACATGGAGCCGCCGCTGTGCTGGCTCACGAACGCGTTCGATCGGTCGCCCGCGGAGCTCGTGCGGGTCGAGGGTTCGCGCTGGGGGCTGCCCGCGGGCGCGCTGCTCCAGCTGAGCTACGGCATGGGCCGCGTCTTCCTCGTGCTCGAGGATCAGGTCGGCGAGGTCTGGCAGGGTGGCATGACGGCGCTGCCGATCGCCGCCTTCCCGACCGGCATCATGCGTGGTCGATTCCATGCGCCATCAGGGCAGCTGTTCTGCTGCGGCCTCTACGGTTGGTCCGGGGCGCGGACGCGACCGGGCGGGTTCTATCGCGTGCGCTACACGGGCGGCCCGGTCGCGATGCCGGTCGGAATGCGCACGATCGAGGGCGGCCTCGAACTGCAGTTCGGCACGAGGCTCGACCCCGAGACGGCGAACGATCCCGAGAGCTACGGCGTCAAGACGTGGCAGCTCACGCGGTCGGCGCGCTACGGCAGCAAGCACGTGGACGAGCGCACGTTGACTGTGCCGGCAGCCGAACTGCAGGCGGACGGTCGCACCGTGAGGCTGCGGATACCCGACCTCGCCCCGACGATGGGGCTCGAGATCCGGTGCAACGTCGAGACGCCGGACGAACAGGTCCTGCGGCCCGTGATCCACGGGACGCTGCACGTCGTGCGGTAGAGAACTGGTCGGATCGGGCGAGAACGACTGCGACTGCCGCACTCGGTTCTCGACATTGTTCGCGCCGCGACGATGCAAGTCGATCGCCCGCGCGTGGGGTTCTCAGTTCGCGTTGATGGTGAACGCCTCGCTCGTGCGGATCGCGTTCCCGGACGGCATGATGGCCTGGGTGTACAGCCGGATCGGGCGGGCGGCCTGCGGGATCGCGAGCGTGCCGTCGCCGCCGCCGAACGGGTGCAGGATCACGATGTCGGGGCGCGGCAGTCCGATGCACGGAATTCCGACCGCGCTGCCGAGCAGCTGCGGCATCGGCGCGAGGCCGAAGACGACCGCGACGGGCGTGAACTGTGACGGCGCCGAAGCGGAGTACGAGAGACCGCCGTCGAAGCGCGGCTGCAGACCGTACTGGAGGAGGGCGCACTGCCCGCCGGACGAGTTGATGACGGTGTTGGCGGGCACCGCGGTCAGTCGAACGCCGACCTCGAGGCGCCCGGACATCACGGTGCTGGAGCTCAGGGTGATCCGGGTCGGCACGTTCACGCCGCCCGGCAGACCGATCGGGCCCGGCGTGGCCGGAAATTGCAGCGAGTAGTCCGGCACGCCGTCATCGAACACGTCGACGATCAAGAGCGGCGTCGGCAGCCCGGCCGAGGCGTAGTAGTCGCCTTCGATGTGGAGCCACATCGGCTGGCCCGCGGGCGAGCTGAGGTCGAGCACCAATTCACTCGGCGAGATCGCCGCGGAACTGTTCGTGGCGGGCACGAGGAGCGCGAAGCGGACGTTCGCGCCGAGCGACACCTGGCTGGACTGGAACTCGGTCCACAACGTCGCGGAGCTGCCGAGCGCAGCCGGCGTTCCGGCGCTGTGCTGCAGCACCGCTGGCAGGGGCCCGGCCGGTAGCGTCTGGCTCGCGGTCTGCGCTCCGTGCTGCGCGGAGACCGTGATTGGTGTCGCGGCGGTGAGGCTCGCGGACTGGGCAGTGAGTGGCAGCGCGGTGACTGCCGTCACCAGGGCGAACGAATAGGCGCGAGGAGGCATTGTGGGCTCGATTGGTGGTGTCGGGGCGGATGCCCGGGAACGGGGGTAGGTAGCCCAGCGCTCGGCCGGGGCAACACACCCGCACGCATCCAACACGATCCTACCGTCCGGGCGACAGCCATATCGCCCGCCCGCCGGCCCACCCGGGCGTCGTTCCCGGGTCGAGGAACAGCGGTTGCGCGACGAGCTCGATGCCAGTGAGCCCCGGTGTGTTCGTAACGTAGAACGGCAGCGACCAGGAGCCGTTGCCGCGATCGGCGATGACGGCGAGCGGGATAGCGACCGTCGGGTCGAATTGCAGATAGCAGTTGTCGCCGAGGTAGGCCGGCGACATTGCCGGGTGGCCGAGCATGGCGACACCGAGGTCGGTCGGCTGGAGACCCGTTGCGCGGGCATGGATGGTCGCACCGAGGACCGGGTCGTCGACGGTGAACTCGCGACCGTCACCGAACAGGTCGAACTCGGCGCAGTCCGGCAACGGGATCGCGGTGCCCGTCGTGCGCAGGCGATAGAGCTCGAGCCCTCGCACGCCGTCGTCGGCGAGGAACACCCACGTGTCGCCGATCGGCACGGCCCGCCACGCGGAGAGCAGATTCACGCCGCCGACCTGCTGCAGACCCTGAGGGCCGCCGACGAGCCAGGGTCGCCCGCTCACGGACAAGAGCAGTCGGCGGTCGCCCGCCTGCATCGGCGCGCCGTAGGGATCGGGCAGCGTGCCGGCAGGGCCGGCGACCGTCTCACCGAACAGGGTCGTGCCGGCGATCGTGCCGTCGGTCACCCAGGGTTCGCCGCCGGCTCCCGGCGTCAGCGCCCAGAACAGGAGTTTGCCGTCGAGTTCGCCGACGATGTCGGGCTGCGAACCCGCGGGGCCCGGGTAGAGGTCGAGGATCTGCGTGCCCTGGACGGTGCCGTCGGTGAAGCACGGCTCTTCGCCCAGCGTGAGATCGAACGCGGAGAACACCCAGCGGTCGCCGATGCGACGCGCGAGTGGCGCGAGGAAAGGGAACGTCCGCAGCACCTGCGGTGGGCCGGTGCCGTCCCACGCCATGAGACTCGACCCGGCGAAGCTGACGTCGAGCAGCAGGACCGTCGACGGCAGACTCAGCGCGATGACGACGGTGCTGTTGATGACGACCGACGGTTGGCTCGGGTCGCTGAGAATCGTGAAGCGGTTCGCAGCCGTCGAGCCACCGGACACGATGCGCTCGTTCAACAGCACCCTTCCATCGGCGAAACGAACGTCGGCGTTCTGGCGCAGCAGCGTCGCCTGGTTGCCGTCGGTGAGCCAGATGTCGTCGGGCGTGGCGTGCACGAGCAGGAACGCGCCGGCTGGGTCGACGCGATAGGCGGGCGGGCAACCGAGGTTGACGGTGCCGGCGTGCGTCCCGTCGGTGCTCCAGAGCGCGTTGTCCGTGTTGAACAGGAAGCGGCCGTCCAGGTGGGCGAGCGGGCGGCTGATCGAGGCGACGCCGAGGGCACCCGCCGTCCTGACGCGGGTCGTGCCGGTTACCGTGCCATCGGTGCGCCACAGTTCTTCGCCCGCGCCGACGTCGAGCACGAACCAGGTGTGATCGGTGAGGACCGTGCCGCCGCGGAAGAACGTGCCGGCTGGTCCGGGAGCGAACTCATAGAACAGCGTCGTGCCCGCGGCCGTGCCGTCCGTGCGCCACAACTCGAACCCGTGGATGCCGTCGTCGAGCGCGACGAGAACCTCGCGTTGCCCGGGCAGGTGCCCGATCAGCGACCAGTACGCTGCGCCGCTGCCGTTCGGCAGCAGGTCACGGACGATCTCGACGGTTTGGGCGCTGCCAGCGGTGCCGAAGGCCGCGAACGCGAAACAGAGGCGGGCGAGTTGCACGAGGGTCGGTGGAACGGGGAGGGCGGTTGCGGACTTCGTTCCAGGATAGCGTCGACGGGGATGGACCTGCCCTGTGAAGGGCCTTCGCCCCCGGTACGCGGGTTCTGGCCGTCCGGGTTTTTCGAGTTCATCGTCGCCGACGCCGGGCGCGCGACATGGGCGGGCATGAACGATCCTGATCTCCGGCTCTCCTCCGGTCCGCCGCTGCGTCGGTGTGGCCTCGCATTCCTGGTCGCTGCCGCGTTGGGCGCGACGACTCCCGATGTCACGGCGCAAGAGGTTGCGTGGGCGCGGGTCTCGCCCGCCGGGCAGGGCCTCGTCTTCACGCCGTCGACTTCCTACCAGTGTTCGACCGCCGGCGGCACGATCCTCGTGGCCCGCGGCGCGAGCAACAACGAGTTCCAGGTGACGATTCCGGGCGCCGCGCCGGCCATTGGCGGCTGCGTGCACGCGACGGCGTTGAACGGCAACCACACGGCCGTCGTGCAGAGCTGGCTCACCGCGACTGGTGATGTCCAGGCTCGCGTCGCGCTCTACGACAGCCTCGGCGGTCCGGCCAACGATGCCAGGTTCACCGTGCACTGGCGCTACGAAGGTCCGTTCGCGCGCCGCGAGGCCTACGTCTTCGCGAACAACGCGACGGCCGCGAGCTACACGCCGTCGACGAGCTACAGCTGGAACGGCAATCGCGGCAACCCGACGGTCACGCGCAGTGCCGTGGGGACGTATCAGGTGCGGTTCCCGGGGCTGGCGGCTCTCGGTGACGAGCGCGGCTGCGTCGAGATCACGCCGTACGGCGCGTTGCCGGTCCGCGCGAAGGTGTTCAACTGGGGCAACAGCGCCGGCGACACGGTCGTGAACGTGCGCTGCTTCGACATGACGGGTCAGCCGACCGACTCGCGGTTCATCTGTTCGTATTGTGAGTCCGCGGCGCCGATCAACGAGCGCGATGGCTCCGGCGCGTACGTCTACGCCAACGATCCGATCGGGTCGTTCTATCGGCCGAACGGCACGTACACGGACAGCAACGGCCGCGAGGGGCCGCCGGATGCCGAGACCGTGCGACGCCTCGGTGTCGGGCGCTACCTGGTCAACCTGCCCAACGTCGCGCCGTCGGGCAGCGCGACCGCGCTGGTCACCGCGCAGGGTTCGGGGGCCGACTATGCGACCGTCGACTCGTGGGACAGCGATGGCTGCGGCGGGACGAACGTGATCGTCACGACCTTCGATGCAACCGGGGGTGCGACGGATACGCGATTCGTGCTGCTGTTCCTGACCAACCGTCCGGCGGCGACGCCGATCGTCGCGTGGGCCAACGTCGAACCGCTCGGTCAGGGTCAGTCGTTCGTGCCGGCAGCGGGGCAGCAGTTCTCGACCGAAGGTGATCCGTTGAACGTCACGCGGGGCAGCTCGAGCAACGCGTTCACGGTTCACGTGCCGGGCGGCGCACCGTCGGTCGGCGGCGTGCCGCACCTCACGGCCGTCGATGGCAACCACACGGCGGTCGTCAAGAGCTGGTTCCAGATCGGCGACGAGGCCCAGGTCAACGTGCTGCTGTTCGACGCGTTCGGCAACCCGGCCGGCGATCGCGACTTCACGATGCAGTGGCGTTACGGCGGCAACCCGACCGCGCGCGAGGCCTACTGTTGGGCCAACAACGCGACGGCGTCCAGCTACACGCCGCTGGGCGCCTACAGCTGGAACGGTGATCGGGGTGCGCCCACGGTCGCGCGGACGGCGATCGGCTCCTACACGGTGACGTTCCCGAACCTCGGGTCCACGGGGCCGGAGTACGGCAACGTCCAGGTCACTCCGTACGGCACGTCGCTGACGCGCCCGAAGGTGACGTCGTGGTCCAGCGGGACGGGCGACCTGGTCGCGCTGATTCGCGTTCGGGACGTCTTCGGCAACCTCACGGATGGCCGGTTCATCGTGAGCTACAGCGAGGTCGCGGCGCCGATCGCCGTCGAGCACGGCTCCGGCGCGCACGTCTGGGCGGACCAGCCGACCGCGACGAGCTACACGCCGCACAGTGCCTACACGGACAGCAACGGCCGGTTCGGCCCGAGCGGGGCCGAGACGATCGATCGCCTCTCGACCGGGCGCTACCGCGTCAACCTGCCCGACATCGACCCGACCGCGAACCCGACCGTCAAGGTCAGCGGTCACACGCTCGACTCGACCTACGCTTCGATCGAGTCGTTCGACGGCAACGGTCCGTCCGGCATGCAGGTCATCGTCCAGGTCTGGAACGCGACGGGCTCGCCGTGGGACGGCCGTTTCACGCTGCAGTGCCTGACGAACGCGACCCAGGTCACGCCGGCGACGGTGCAGACGGTCGGCTCGGGTTGCAACGGCCCGCAGCTGACGTCCTACACGCGGCCGGTCCTCTGCCGTGACTGGAACCTCCGCCTCACCGGCCTGCCAAACGGCGTCGTGCTCGGCTTCGTGCAGCTCGACTTCGTGAACCCGGCGTTGCCGCTCGGCTCGAACGCGCCCGGCTGCGTGGCCTATACGGGTGGCGCGGTGTCGCTGCTGATGCTGCCGCCGTTCCCGGACCCGATCTACAGCCTCACGATGCCGGGCGACCCGAGCTTCCTCGGACTCCCGATCTTCGCCCAGGCCGGCGCGTTCGTGCCGGGCCTCAACCCCTACGGACTCGCGGCCAGCAACGGCCTCGAAGTCACGATCGGCGACTACTGAGCTCGGATGTTGGTGCCTGGCACCGTACCCAACATCCTCGGGGTTACTCGTCCGCTAGTTCGGCGAAGACTGATTCGGGCAGGCGCTCGCGCAGCCGCGCGAGCGCGCGGGTGTAGCGCTTGGACATCGCCTTGACCGTGACTCCGAAGTGGGCGGCCACGTTCGGGAGTTCCTGCTGCTCGATGCCCCGCATCACGATCGCGGCGCGGTCGTCGGCCGTCAGGCGGTCGAGCGCGTCGCGGACCTGGCATTGGCGTTCGCCTCGGACGATGCCCGAGACGACGCCGGTCGCGGGGTGGATCGGGTCGGGATCGCTGCGGTTGTCGTCGTCGTTGCCGTTGTGGATCCGGCGGCGGGCTTCGCGCCGCAGCAGGTTGTGCAGCTTGCGAACGATCGACGACGTGAGGAACCGCAGGAGCACCGGCGTCAGCCGGCCGTCGCGGTGCTCGAGTTCGGGCAGTCGCGGCAGCAGGACGATCCAGGCCTCCTGCACGAGATCGGCAGGTTCGCAGATGCCGGCGAGCTGGCCGCGCATGCGCCACCGCGCCTGCATCAGGAGGAGCGGATTGAGACGCTCCACGAGCCACGAGACGCTCGCCTGGTTGCCGTCGACGGCGCGGCGAACGTGCAGGCTCGTGATCTCGTCGGACGGCATCGCCGATCCGTTGCCGGTCTCGGTGCCGCTGACCTGAGGATCGTGTGATTCTGCCATCGGTGACTCCTGCTACCGGCCGAGTTCGGCCAGGAACTCGAGGAAGTCCTCGCGGTCGCGCAGCCCGGCGAACGTCTCGTGGCCGAGCCGTCCTGGCTGCAGCGTGTTGCTCGCCTTCGCGGCCTCGAGATGACGCATCGTGGCGTCGCCGTAGGTGCCGACCTTCTCGGAGCGCTCCGCATCGGACAGGGTCGCGTCGCGCGCCGCCAGCGTCGTGCAGCCGGCGAGCGCGTAGGCCGCGAACCAGTCGTGTTCGTCCGGCTGCTCGCCCACGAACTCGAGCGTCTGGCGCGCGATGTCGTCGTAGAGCGCCAGGGCGAAGCCGACGTTGTTGAACTCGCGCGCGATGATGCGGCGGTAGTCGCGCGCGACCGGCGCGTTCGGGTCGATCGCCAGCGCGCGCCGGATGTGTTCGAGCGCCCGTTGCATCAGGTCGTGCGCCTCCTCGATCTGTCGGCGGCCGAGCCGCATCACTCCGAGGTTGCACAACGAGCCCGCGAGGTGGGTCTGGTGGTCCAGCACGTTCGGATTCGCGGCGACGAGGCGTTGCTGCACCGCGATCGCGCGTTCGAACGCCGCGATCGCATCCGTCGGGCGTCGCAGTTGCCGCAGGATCGTGCCGCGCAGGTTCTCGATCTCGGCCAGCACGGTCCGCAGGCCGCGGTTGTCGATCGCCTCGACGATCGGACCGATGCGCTTCGACGCTGCGGCGAGCACCGCGTCCGCGGACTCGAAACGCTCGAGGTCGCGCAGAACGGACGCGACCTGCAGCTGGCCGGTCGCGAGACGGTGTTGCGCGAGCGGACTGTCCGGCTGCCTGGCCACGAGCCGTTGCCCGATCGCGACCTTCTCCTTCGCCACCGAAAGCGCCGCCTCGGGTTGGCGCTTCCGAATGAGCGCGAGTCCGAGGTTGTGTTTCGCGCACGCGATCGTGTGCAGCAGCTCGATCTCGGTCTCCTCCCGATCCGCCGTCGCCGGGATCGCGGCGAGCGCTTCCTCGGCCCGGCCGATGATCGCGCGGAAGCCCGCGGCGGCCTCGTCCAACGCGCCGCGGCGCAGCGTGTGGATCTGCTGTTCGGTCTCGACCCTGGCGAGCCAGTTGCGGATGGCCGGCACGTCCGGCAATGCGCGCGCGAGTGCGCTGTAGGCCTCGTGCGCCCGCTCGAGCGCCGCTGTGGAGCGCTCGTTCTGGCCGAGCCGGGCCTCGAGCAGGCCGATTCGGAAGTGCGATCGTGCGACGAGCTCGTGCACGCGCGGGTCATCGCCGCGCAGCTCCGTGAAGCGCCGGTAGTACGCGAGCGCGCGGTCGGCGAGCGCCCGACGGAGCGGGTCGGCAGCGGGATCGTTCGCCAGGGTGTGCTCACCGAACTCGACGAGTAGGCCCTCGGCCGCGGCGAACGCCATCTCGAGGTTCTGCTCCGCGAGGTTCGCGTTCGCGTCGGCCGCGAACTTCTGCTGCAGACTCACTCCAATGCCGGCGACGAGGGCCGCAACCGTGAGCAGGCTCGCGGCCGCGAGGCCGCGGTTGCGCCGGGTCCACGTGAAGAGCTCGGCGACGGGCCCCGTCGCGTAGGCCTGCACGACGCGATTGTCGAGGAACGCGCGCAGCTCGGCCGCGAACTCCCGCGCCGTCGGATACCGGTCCGCCGCCGTTCGCGCCATGGCACGTTCACAGATCGCCGCGAGCGCCGGCGGCGCGGTACGCGCGCAGATCGCGAGCGCGGTCGGTGGGCCCTGGCGCACGAGTTCGGGCGTCGCGGTGTCGGCCTGCCCGGCGTACGGCGGGCGTCGCGTCAGCAGGTGATAGAGGATCGCGCCGAGCGCGTAGACGTCGCTGCGTTCGTCGACGGCTTCGCCCCGCGCCTGCTCCGGCGCCATGTAGGCCGGGGTGCCGACGACGTCGCCGGCCTGGGTGCGGACGCCCGCGAAGATCGCCGACCCCGTCGATCGTTGCCGCGAGGCATCGACCCGTCCGTTGGTTCCGGCGCGATCGGGGTGGACCGCTTCGTGCTCGTCGTCACGCGCCCGCGCGACGCCCCAGTCGACGACGTAGACCGCGCCGTCGTGGTCGAGCATCACGTTCGCCGGCTTGAGATCCCGATGGATCACGTGCCTGGAATGGGCGTGCGCCATCGCGTCGCTCACGCGTTCGAGGATGGCGACGCCGCGCGCGAGGCAGCGCGGGTCGGCGACGTCGTTGCCCCGGATCCAGGCCGCGAGGTTCTCGCCGGCGATCAGCGGCATCGTGTAGTAGGGCCGCTGCTGCGCGTCCACGCCGAGGTCGAGAACGGGCACGATGCTCGGGTGCTGGAGGCGCGCCGTGATGCGGGCCTCGTGGAGGAAGCGGGACAGCGCTTCGGGAGCCGGCAGCGTCGTGCTGCCCTTGCCGTCGCCGAGCAGCTTCATCGCGACGAGTCGGCCGAGCGCCGAATCGCGCACCCGGTGCACCGTCCCCATGCCGCCGCGCGCGACGACCTCGATCTCCTCGTAGCGATCGGCCCGGGAGACGGCCTCGAGGGCGGCGTCCCGCGTCGCCGCGCCCGGTGCCATGACGGCGTCGTACTCCCGGGCGATGACCGCCTCGGCGTGCGGAAACATCGCCTGGTACTCCTCGAGCGTGCGCTTCCTGCCGTCCTCCCGGTCCTGCAGGAACACGGTGAGGAACTCGATCGCGACGGTCGAGGGGCTGGATTCGGAGGAGCTGCTCACGGGTGGGCCGGCGGCTCAGACCCATGTCGCGGGTCGACCGGCGGCGACACGAAATCCTAGCGGATTTCGCCCGGACCCCGTTCCGGCCTTCGGGCGGCCCTGGCACGGCCCGGACGGGCGAATGGGCGGGTGCCTCAGGGGCGCCGGCCGCCGCGGTCCGTGACCGGAATCTCGGTCTGCCAGCGCAGACCCCGGCGGATGCCGCGGCGCCGCAGCTGCTGGGTGTCGATGGCCTTGGCCTCGCGCTCGTCGTGCACCGCGAGCAGTTCCTGCTGGCTCGGCACCCCGGCGAACGTGGCGACGACGCGGCCCGTCGTGCCGAACTCGCCGGCCTGCACGACCAGCAGCCCGGACTCCGGGCGATCCGCGCTGCCCCGGATCGTGTCCCAGTCGGTCCGGTCGCTCGCGGCGACGTAGAGAAAGCGGCCGACGAGGTCGTCGGACCACGCCAGTCGGCTCAGTTCGGACTGGAGCTGATCGCGCGCCTTGCCCTGGCCGCAGACGATGATCAGCTGTTGCTGATCCGCGGCCGCGACGTTGAGCGCGCGGCGCACGTCGACTAGCAGCGGCAGGTCGAGCTGCTCGTTCGCGTTCCTGCGGCCCGGGTAGCGCTCGGCGATTCCACCCATCTTCACGGCCAACGCCGCGGCATCGCGGAACGCGAACGACGGGCTGCGACCCGTGCGCGCGAGCGGCCGCCGGCCCTCGGGGTCGAGCAGCGCGAACACGGAGTTCTCGAGGCCGTCGCGGCCGCGGAACACCTGCTGCAACATCTCGGCTTCGGCTGCGTTCTCGTAGGTCAGCAGCCTCACGCAGACGAAATCACGCGACACGGCGACGACCGCGGGGTCGGACAGGTAACTCCTGTCCATCTCCTGCTTGCCGGGTCACCACATCCCCGGCACGAGTCCGCAGTGCGGCGCGGCGGCGACCAGCAGGATCGGGCGCTTCGTCGCGGCGGCGGCCTCGAGCGCGCCCGCCCACGTACCGTGCCAGGCGATCCGGCGCTCGATCTGCCCCCAGTCCGCCGTGACACCGGGGCGCGGCGGCCCCTGCGTGCGGCCGCGTTCGGCCGGCAACGTGACGGCGAGGCCGGCAACCAGCGCGATGGCGAGCCGCCGCTCCGTCCGGCCGGGGGATCCGAGCATTCGTCTCATGTCGGCAGGGAACGGGATCGGCTGCCCGTTCCCCACCACGAAATCCCTCACCGAACCCGCTGCCTCGTCGCCCTACTTGACGACGGTGACCGCGAGCCGGCGCGAGCTCTCGAACGAGTGGCCGCTGAGGATCCAGTCCTGGAAGTAGAGCGTCGTGGTCGGCAGCCATTCGGGCAGCGGGAAGCGCCACGACGCGTTGTTGCCGGCGCGGAACGGCATCGTTCCGAGGAACGCCGGACCGTTGTCGACGAGCAGGCGGCAGCCGCTCGCGACGCCCGGGTAGATCATCAGCTGATCGGCGCTGGCGAGGGACACGAGCATGAAGTTGCCCGCGCCGTTGCCGGCGCCCTGGATGCGGATCGTCTCGAACTCCGAACCGATCTGGCGGCGGCCGCTCCAGCTGATGGTGGCCGGGCTGCAGCCGAAGCCGGTCGCGCTGACCGGCGGCGCCGGGGCGTCCGCGAGCGAACGGCCGTAGATCCGCGGCGTCGCGAGCGGCGCGCTGTAGCAGAACGCGAAGCGACGAAGATCGCCGATGTAGATGCAGCTCGCGTTCGACGGCGTCATGCCGGCCGCTGCGAAGAGCAACGCTGGGCCTTCGGTGACGTTGCCGGTGTAGCCGACGCGCGCGTACTTGACCGCCCGCAGCGTCGCTGTCATGTCGCGGTAGCCGATGGCGAAGTGCGAGCGATCGTTGCTGTCGAACGCGACCCCACCCGGTTCGAACACGGGCGTGCTCGCGGTCTCGATCTCGACCATCGGGTAGGTCACGGGCGTCGCCGACGAACTCTGACTCCAGTCGAAGCGTTCGACGCAGAGACGTTCCCCGCGCACGTTGCCGTACTTCGCGGGCGTCGTCGGCCGTTGCACGGTGGAGTAGCACGCGAGGTAGCGTCCGTCCTGGCCGTCGAGCTGCACGCCGAGCTGGTGGTGCGTGTCGGCGGCGTGCATCTCGGGCTTCCAGTAGCCCGGCAGCAGGTTGCCCGATTGGTCGATGCGCGCGACGAACACGTCCCAGTCGTCGTCCGGCAGGAAGCTGGCGTAATGCTGCGCGCCGACGACCCAGAAGAACTGCGAGCCACCCTCGGCCATCGGCTGGACCGACGGCCGTTCCGCGTCCTGCGATGGTCCGCTCAGGTAACGCGTCGGCGTGCCGAACGAGCCGCTCGGGGACGCGGTCTCGAGCAGCACGGCCCACGTCGCGCTCGTATCCGTGTCGCGGAAGTTGCCGGTGTACGGCGAGATCGCGTTGTCCTCGCGCTGGAACACGACGAGCGCGTTGTTGCCGCTCGCGTTGCCCTCGACGCCGCCGACGTCCGGGCGCCAGTCGTTGTGACCGGTCGGCGTGCTCATGTAGATCACGTTCGTGAGGAACTGGGGGTCGGCGCTGTCGTGCAGGTGCGCCCGCAGGTGGCTGCGGCGGATGCCCCACGTCGGGAAGTAGCGGCGCAGCGCGATGACCCAGCGATCCGTGCCACCGACGAACGCGCAGGAGGCGTCGTCACTGTCCCACCCCGACGTGATGTCCGCGAACACCGAGTTGCTGTTCGTGTGGTCGTGGTCGGACAGGTAGGCCCGCACGTCGTCGTCGAAGTTGGAGACCCGCATCGTGATCGCGTACATCACGTTCTTCGTCGTGGCGCGGTCGTCGTGCCCGATGTCCGTGATCTTCGCGAGCGCCGAGCCGACGATCGCGGGGGTCAGCAACGGGTCGACCGTCACCGGCAGCGTCGCGTGCGCGAGCCAGGCGCCGGGGACGGTCAGCGTGATCTCGCCGCCGGCGAACGCTGTCGTCACCGGCGTCGTGTTGCCGGCCGCGTCGAACGCGAGCGCCTGGCCGTAGCGCAGGATCGCGAGCCCGTCGCGATCGGCGAAGGTCAGTTCTTGTTGCGCCGCGGCCGCGTCCCGCGTCGAGAGATCCGACGTCACCGCGCCGCGCACGACGAGGTCGCCGGCGGCCGGCAGCTGGGTGACGACGAACGTCTGCTCCAGACCCTCGTGCAGCACGTCGTAGGCTTCGGTGAACGCACCCATGCGATACTCGTAGCGCCATTCGTCGTGCCAGTGCGCGGCCGGCAGCGGGCCGTCCTCGTTCGCGGCGAGCAGCTCGACCTCGCCGGCGCGGACCGAAGTCGTCCGCCACGACCACGGCTGGTTCTGCGGGTAGTCGCCGAGGTAGGGCACGAACGTCATGCCGTCGTGGAACGAGCACTTGTAGGCGTCGCCGGCAGCCCAGGTGCCGTAGGCCGTGACGCCCTCGGGAGCCGCCGTGTGGATCGGCACGCGCGGCAAGGCCGACGTGGCCGGCTGCAGGTCGGACTGGATCGATTCGGGGAGGCCTTGGGCGGACAGACCGGCCACGAGGAGCAGCGAGCCGGGAACCAGACCGAGCGCGAGTGACTTCATGGCGAGGCAGTGTCGCGGTCGGACCGGATCCGACTGGATTCAGGCGATTCCGGACAGGAGATCAGCCGTCCGCGGGCCAGAGGAACGCACGGATGACGGCCGCGGCGCGCTCCTTCGACTCCTTGCCCTCTTCGACGGTCATCTCGACCGCGCGCAGCGGCCCGAAACCCGGACGGGACTCGGCCGTGATCGGCCAGAGCGCCTCGATCGCCCGGCCGCGGACGTCGTCGCGGGCGTGGCGGGTCAGCTCCAGCACCCGTGCCGCGGCGGCGGCCCCGTCGGGTCCGAGGGCGCCCGTCGCTCGCAGCGCCGCGAGCAGCACCTTGCGATCGGGATCGGCGAGGCAGCGGATGATCTCGCGCGGTGCGCGGTCGGTGCGCAGCTTCGTGGTGCGCAACGCGTCGAGAGCGGCGACGCGCACCTTCGCTTCGCGGTCCCGCAGCGAGGCGACGATGTCGGCGGCGGCCGCCCCGTCCGTGCTCTCGCCGAGACTTTGCAGCACCTGCCGGCGGACGTCGACGTCGGGGTCCTGGATCGCGCCCCGGAGCGCGCTGACGCTCTCTCGATCGATCGTCTTGATCCGCAGCCCTTCCGCGGCCGCGCCGCGCACCGCCGCTGCCGGGTCCTTGAGCGCGGCGGCAACGCGGCGGCGCACCTCGGCGTCCCATGCGAGATTGGCCATGCTGCGCGCGACGGCTGCCCGAACGTCCGCGTTCTCGTCGTCGATCAGCGCCAGCACGGTCGCGCGGAACGTGGCAGCGGCTTCGCCCATCGCACAGACTTCCTGGATCGCGCGAATCCGAAGCTGCGGGTCCGCCGATCCGAGGTCCTGGGCGCGCCGCGGGTCGCCCACGGCAGGCAGGATCCACCGGCCTCTGCGCCCGAGCGCGAGTTGGATCTGCGGCGACGGGGCACTCTGGCGCAGGGCCTTCTGCGCCGGTTTCAGATCCGGCCGCAGATGCACGAGCGTGGCGATGGCGCGGGCCCGCACGACCGGATCGTCGTCGGGGATCGCGGCCACGACGGCCTCCTGCACCGCGCGCGTCGGTTCGACCTCCCGCAATCGCAGGAGCGCCGCCAACCGGGTCTCGACGTTCTCCGACCGGAGGTCGCGCAGCGCTGCGTCGGCCTCGCCCTGCGCCGTGGCCGGGATCGCGAACAGGCAACCGAGAACGAGTCGACTGGCCGGGCGCATAGGATGCCCAGGATACCGCAACGGCGATGAGCCGTCGGGCGGCAGCGGTCGGTACGTAACGAAGGGCGGTGACGCATCCGCGCCACCGCCCTTGGAAGTGGAAAAGCGTGCGCAACTCCAAGGCGACCGTGATCACCAGATCACGTGCGACAGTCCCTGCGTCGAAAACGAGTATCGCCACGACGGAGCTGCAACCGTCGGCCGTGGCGCGCGCCGAACGGCGAGCCCGCGGCCATCTTGTTCAGGATCGACAACGCCTCGAGCGCACGCGGTGTTGAGGAAAAACCTCGTCGCGCCGCGGCGGGGTCGCGGGACGGGTCCCGGGACCGGCTGCCGGGCCCGCGGGTGGGGCCGCCCGCGGCGCCCGAACCGGGTAACGGAAAAGGCGTTACCGAAACGCAGCGGTCCGCGCTGTGCGAGGCCGGCGCGGGCTGCCGCAGCAGCCCGCCCGTGGCGTCGATCAGTGACCGATCGTGCCGGCCGCGCCGTTCGCCGCGGCGAGCGATGCCGGCGGCGTGAGGGCCATGCCCTGCGAGAAGATCACGAGACCGTTGAACGTCGCGTCGAACGGAATCGTCATGCTCGCGATGAACGACGAGGCCGGGCTGATCTCGAGGATCACGGCCGTGTTGTCCGCGTACTGTGTGCAGCCCGGGAAGCCGAGGCCGCCGAGCGGCAGCATCGGGTTGCCGAATCCGATCAGCGTCGCGCCGATCGCGGAGCCGGCCGGCACGTTCGTCGTCTCCATTTCGTACGACCCGCCGAGCTGAGGCTCGTTGACGGCGGCGTGCGCGAGACCGCCGCAGGCCGTGCCGCTCGTCGTGGTCGACGCGCACGGCAGCGTGCCGTTGGTGACGACCCAGCCTGGCGGCGCCGGGATGAACTCGGTGATCGTGTTGCCGAGGTCGTAGCTCGGATCCGGGGTGTTGGAGTTCACCGGGCCGGGCCCGACGAACTCTTCGAAGCACGTGCCGCCGGTCGAGGCGACCGTGCCCGCGCTGAAGTCGGAGGAGCCGGGGATCGTGCTGCCGTCCTCGTAGACGCCGACGACCGACGTGACCGGGCCGTAGCTCGAGCTCGTGTTGTTGCAGCGGCTGTCCTGGATGATCGTGAAGCGGCCATCCGGGTACAGCGTCAGCTGCACCGTGAACGCGCCGGCCGAGAAGGCGTTGTACGGCTCGTTCTCCGACCAGGTGATCGTGCAGTGCGTGCCGCTCGTGTTGTCGATGTAGATGCCGTCGGCGCCGGTCGTGTGGTCACCCCAGTACGGCATGATGACGTTCGCGCCGAAGCCGGCGAAGCCCATGCCCTGGAAGTTGAACGGCCCGACCGAACCCGGGTCCCAGACCTGCGCGTTGCCCGGAGGCGCCGCCGGCGTGCCGCCGTTGGTCAGCGCGATCAGACCGTGGTCCGAGTAGTAGAAGTCGGTGAAGGGCGTGCCCAGGAACGGGAACGCGAAGCCGATCGGCGTCGCTGCCGACCAGTTGTCGAACGGCGCGGCGGGGTCCAGGGTGCCTTGCGGAACTGGAACGCACTGTGCGGTTACCGCAGTCGAGAGAGCGAGAAGAGACGCTGCAATGGTTGCTTTCATGGGATGGTGGCCAACGTTGGCCGGCATGGGGCTGAACGTTCGCCGACCGGCAACGATGGCCGCAGCGGGTCGACGAGGAGGACGCGTATCGTCGCACGTTGCTGCGATCTTGCCAGCCCGGGTGTCGCGTCCCGGGTGATTTCGGGCCGGGCGATGAGGCGCGTCACTATCGGTTTGCCGTCAATGCCCGGGCATGGCGCGATGCCTTGGTGCCGTCGCACGTCGGGGGCGAGTCATCGCGCCCGGCGGCCTCCGAACTCCGCGACCCCGGCGGCATGACTCGCGACCTCGTCCGGCCGAGTTCACAACGTCAGGCCGCGAAGTCGGCGACCGGGAGACGGGCCAGCGGACACCTTGGCGGTGATTTCTCGAATGGCGTGGAATCGGCGAACAACGGGGCTACCCGGGGCGTCTACTGCCCCGCGATGACGAACTCCGAGAGCCGGCTGGAGCAGCTGCAGCGCGCCGTCGATCTGTTCGTCTCCTGGCGCGAGGACCCCGCCGGCCTGTCCCCGCAGGACTTCCTCGCCCGCCACGCCGAACTGCGGCCGCTGCTCGAGCCGATGGTGCACCCGGTGGGCGATACGACGGTCGGCGAGAGTCAGGCCGCGCACGCGCGCATCGAGGCCGGCGAACGCCTCGGGGATTACGAGCTGTTGCGTCTGCTCGGTGAAGGCGGCATGGGGCGCGTATTCGAAGCCGCGCAGGCCTCGTTGCATCGCCGCGTCACGATCAAGGTGCTGCACCCGGAGCTGACCCGGACGCCGGCCGAGATCGAACGCTTTCGGCGCGAAGCCGCGGCAGCCGCGAACCTGCGTCACCCGGGGATCGTGCCCATCTTCGAGGTCGCCGAGAGCCGCGGCGTGCACTACTTCGTGATGGAGCACGTCGACGGCACGCCGTTGAACGAGCTGTTGCGGAACGGCCTGCCGGTCGCGGGTCGACGGGAGCGCTGCGAGTTCGCCGCGCGCACGGTGGCGGCGGCCGCCGCAGCCTTGCACTACGCGCACGGCGAGGGCGTCGTGCATCGCGACGTCAAGCCCCACAACCTCCTGCTCACCGACGATGGCGACGTGCGGCTGCTCGACTTCGGGCTCGCGAGCGCGCCCGACGGCGCGGCGCGGCGCCATGAACGGCGCGGTCTCGTCGGCACGCCCCACTACATGAGCCCCGAGCAGGCGCGCGGTGACGCGGCGGCGCCGGCCAGTGACGTCTTCTCGTGTGGCGTCGTGCTCTTCGAGCTGCTCAGCGGGCGGCGACCGTTCGACGGCCCGTCGACGACGGCCGTGCTCGGACAGATCGTCGCGCAGGACCCCGCGCCCGTCGCTGAGCTGCGGGGCGAGGTGCCGCGCGAGCTCCTGCGCATCTGCGCGACCTGTCTCGAAAAGGACCCCTCGGAGCGCTACCGGTCCGCCGCGGCTCTCGCCCAGGACCTCGATACCTGGCGCCGGCGGGTGCGCCGCCGCCCGATGTTCCTGCTGGTCGCGGCTCTCGTGATCGGGCTCGCCATTGCCGTTCCGGTGATCCAGGGCATCGCCGAGCAACGGCACGAACGAGAGCTCGCCGGTCAGCGCGAACGAACGCGCGCTGCCGCGACGACGGCGGCCGACGCGATCGCGCAGTTGGTCGACGTCCTCGAAGAACGGCTGGCGCGGCAACTCGAACTCGAGCCGGGTTACGGCGAGCAGATCGAGGCGGCGGTCCAGCTGTGTGAGGAGCGGCTCGCCGACCCGCACCTGGAACCATCGCATCGCCGACTGCTCGTCACGGCGATCCTCGACGCCGCCGCGATCTATCCGCGACTCGGTGATCCGCAGCGCGCCCTCACGCCGCTGCAGACCGCCCTCGACGCGCTCGCGGAGCTGGAGCAGAACGACGCCACCGCGGCCGCGACCCGCGCGCTGACGGCGCGCACGCTGAGCGCGCGAGCTCGCGTTCACGATTCGGTGTACGACCGGCGGGCTCTCGCGGACGCCCGCGCCGCAGCCACGATCTGGCGCGAGCTGCGCACCGATGCCAGGTGGGGGGAGGCCGCGCGGCTCGCGATCGCGCGGCTCGCGATTCTGGAAGCCCGCCTCGCGCTCGACACGTTCGGGGGACTCGACCGCGCGACCGAGCGACTGGCCGTCGCGCGCAGCGAGCTCGAAGGCGTCACGTCCGAATCATTGCCGGCGGTCGCGCTCGCCTGGTGTCAGCTGCACGTGGTCACGGGCAAGTTGCACCTGCAACGCCGGCAATGGGCCGCAGCGCAGGACGAGTTCGAGGCAGTCGGCGCGCGACTCGCGGCCGGCCAACTCGAACGGTCGCAGCCGGATCTCGCCGCGCAGCCGAATCTCCTCGCGCAGCAGCAGCTCGGCATCGGCATCGCGGCCGTCAAGCAGGGCGATCGCCCCGGGGCGCGCGCGGCGTTCGATCGGGCCCGCGCCGCGATCGAGACGGCGACGGCGCAGTTCCCGAGCGACGCCAACCACCAGCGTACCCGGGCCGCGGTCCTCTTTCGGATCGGCAGCCTGCACCTGATCGAACGACGATACCCCGAGGCGATCGCGGAGCTCGAGCGGGCGCGGGCTCTGTGGGAAGACCTGTTTGCCCGCAGCGACGAACCGGCGCCGCGCGATGCGATGGCGCTCGCCGTGACCTGTGCGCAGTTGGCGAACTGCCATCTCCTGCGGCGGCCGATGGCCCCGGCTCTGGCGCGGCCGATGTACGAGCGCGCGCTCGCGCTGCAGACGGCGCTGCACGAGGCGGAGCCCGACGTCGTGACGCACCTGACGGAACTCGGCGGCACGCACAGCAACTTCGCGAGCTGGCACAACACGTTCGGGGAGCCCGACGCAGCGCGCGCGCACGCGTCGCGGGCGATCGAGCTGCAGAGCGCGGCGTACGCCCGGCGGCCCGGCGATCCCCGCATTCGGCAGTTCCTCGCGATCCATCACTCGCAGCTCGCCGCGGCGGAGGCCGCGCTCGGGCATCCCGAGCGCGCGATCGCCGCGGCCGAGCGCTCGATCGAGTTCGGGCCGGGTTACGTGACGTCCGTCCGCGTCTGCGCGGAGGTCGTGGCCCGGATCGCTTTGGAGACCGAATCGCTGTCGGCAGAACGGGTCGAGGAGTTGCGCCGCAATTGCGTCCTCTGGCTGCAGGGTCTGACCCGCGGGTCCGCGACCGGCGTCATCCACCTGCTTCGCAGTCCGAAGTTCGACTCGTTGCGCGAACGCGCCGACTTCCAGCAACTCGTGCGTGAGGTCGCGCGATGACGGAGCGCTATCGCGCCGGCGTCGAGCACGACGCGCAGGTGCTGGGTGAGCTCGTACGGGAGCTGCTGCCGTCGATCGAGCAGAAGGTGCGCGGTCGCCTGGGATCCGTCGTGCGCGCGGACGGTGACACGCAGGACATCGTGCAGGAGGCGCTGCTCGAAGTGCTGGTGCACGGCCCGAGCTTCGCGACGACGGACCGCAGTCGCTTCTGCCGGCTGCTGCTCTGCATCGTCGAGAACAACATCCGCGACCGTTACCGGCACCTGCACCGCGGCAAGCGCGACCGCCGTCGTGAGGCGGGCACCGCGACCGATTCGGTGCTCGAGCTCGACCCGCCGCTGCGTTCGATCTCGAGTCCGAGTCAGCACGCGGCGGCGGCCGAGCGACGCGAGTGGGTGGTCCTCGCGATCGAGCTGCTCGCGCCCGAGGACCGCGACGTGATCCGGCTGCGGGACTGGGACGAGCTCGAGTTCGAAGCCGTCGGCGAGCGGCTCGGCATCTCCGGCGAGGCCGCCCGTAAGCGCTATCACCGCGCGCTGCCGCGCCTGGCCGACAAGGTGGTCGAGCTCAAGCGCGGCGGCGGCTGAGGCGGATCTCCCAAAGAACAAACTCACCTTGGCTGACGCAGCCCGCCGGCGGCGGGCATCAAGCTCAGGACCTCGCCGCGCTCCGAAGGAGCGCGGCGAGGTTCTGAGCAAGTTTGCCCGCGAAGCGGGCAACCTTGCTCAGAACGCGATCGGGTCCGTGAACTTGATCGGCCCGCTCGCGGGCAGCGTGATCGCCGTCGCCCAGAACGGCAGCCCGGTCAGCGTCGTCGGGTTCGGCGTGCTCGGGAAGTCGCAGTTGCCGCCGAGGTCGATGAGGTTGAAGTTGAGGTTATTCGGCCCCGGCGGGGTCGCGAGCGCGCCGCCGATCGAAGCGACGCTCCAGAAGTCGTACTCGAGGTTCGGCAGGACACCGTTCGTCGGATCGAGCTGCCACTGCATCGAGGTGCCGGTGCCGGAGAGGATCACCATGACCCAGGTACCGACGTTCGCCGGCGAGTCGCCCTCGAAGCGCAGGCCCTGGTTCGTGCTGGTCTGATCCAGCAGCTGCGGCCAGTGGATGCCGGTCGTGTAGAGGTTGTTGAACGAGTTGCCGACGCCCTGGCCCGACGGGCTGCGGTCGTCGATCCAGGTGAACAGGAAGTCGCCGTTCCGCGTCAGCGTGCCGCGCGGGTCGTCGACGTCTACGCCGCCCGGTGACTGACCGCAGCCGCCGAAGCTCGTCACGTCGTAGTGCGTGAAGTTCTGGCCGTTATCGGCGCTCAGCGAGATGCCGATGTCCTCACCGCCGCCGCAGTTGGTCTCGTAGAGGACCGCAATCAGATCGCCGACGAAGTCGATCCCGAACAACGGGTTCGGATCGCGCATGCTTAGCGGCACTTCGACGTGCGTGCCGTTCACGAAGTCCGTGCCGCCGTTGAGGCTCACCGCAACCACCGCCTGGTTGTTGCTGTTGTTGTTGGCGCCGTTGAGGCGGTCATCCACGTAGGCAACGGCAACCTTGCCGTCATCCGCGATCACGTAGAAGCCGTCGATGTCGCCGCCGCTGCCGAGCGTCGCGGTGTTGATGGCGACCGTCGGGCTCCAGGAGCCGGCCGTGCCGAGGGCCTGCGACCAGTCCATCCAGACGTCGTCCTGGCCGTTGATGGCGTGCTCCATGAACGTGTAGACGTGCGGCAGATCGACCGCGGCGTGCGGGCGCCGGGGGGCCGCCCAGCTGAGCGGCGCGGGCTGCGTCGTGTGCCGCAGCTCCGTGACCGTGGCGAAGTCGTTGCCGTTGGCCTGCGACGTCATCGAGAACGTGTCGTTCTGGTTGTTGCCGCCGCCGGCGCGATCGTCGTTCCATGCGATGTGGATCACCGGACCGTCGGCCGCGATCGACGTGAAGTCGACGTCCGTGGTGCCGGCCGGGACCGCGTGGTTGAGCCGCGTCTCCGGCACGGTGATCTGCAGCGTGCCGTTCGTGTCGAAGCCGCACTGCACGAAGAAGATGTCCTCGTTCGTCACCGACGGGGTGTCGGCTTCGAACACGATGTTGACGTAGTTGCCGGACGTGTCGCTCGAGATCGCGGCGTTGACCTCGTCGGCGTCGTTCAGCGTGTTGGTCGTCATGCCGGTCGACACCAGCAGCGGGCCGTTCCAGTTCTGCCCCTGGTCCTCCGAACCCAAGACGAACACGGCTTCGGCACCGCCGACCTGGGTGTGCAGGTTGGCCGCGAACACCACGTAGACCTCGTGCTCGAACGCGAGCAGGCGCGTCTCGCCGGCCGAGAAGTACTCGGTCGAGGAGAGCGTGTAGATCGTTTGGGCCGCTTCCCACGAGTAGCCGCCGGTGGTCGTGCGGCGGAACCGCAGGACGTCGGTGCCCGTCGCGTCGGTGTCGAGATAGACCATGTAGGCGACGTTGGCGGTGTGCGCGGTTCCCGCCGGGCCCGGCTGCACGAGCTCACGCGGCGAGGCCATGCGCCAGGACCCCCAGCCGTGGGTGCCAACGTCGATGTAGTCGTCGTTGAGCTGCACCTCACCGCGGGGCAACGTCGACGACGGAGGAAAGAGCTGGGCGCTGAGCGCCGACGAGAGCGCGAGCGCCGTGAGGATGGAAAGTGTCTTGGTCATGTGTGTGTTCTCCGAAACGGTCAGAGCGCCAGAGAACGTGACTCGTCGACGAACGCGGTGAGCCCCGCGTGAAGGTTGCGGGGTTCGGGTGGCAGCCAATGTGCGGAGGGATTGCCGCGATCTTGGCTTGACGCCCGGGGGCGTTGCGGGTCGTTGCGGGCGTCCAGAACCGGGCCCAGGACGGTTGCCTTCGATTCCATCGAATCGCCGGTTGCCTGAGCGGCAACCCGCACTAGCACGGAGAAGGAGCGTCGAATCGGGCACGGTGCGGCGGCTCTGCTTCGCTCGCAGAGCCGGGGAGGAGCCCGGCCGTCTCTTTCACGTCTTCCTCGATCTCCGATCATGAAATCGACACGCCTGCCCGCTTCGTCCGCGTTCTGCGCGCTCGCCATCGCGCTGTCCTGTGCGCCCGCAGCCGCTCAGTCCGTCACCCTGCCGCCGCTCTCCACCTGGACGGTCGTGCACGACCCCAGCGAGGTGGTGGTGTCGCAGAGCAATTCGCAGATCGTGTGCCAGCCGATCCAGGCTGCGCCGCACTACGTCGTCTCGCCGGTCGTGGCGCTGACCACGTTCCAGGTCGCCCAGGGTGGTTCCCACCTGCTGGACCTCAACACCGTGTTCGCAGTTGCCGGTTCGCGCGAGGACGTGACCTGGCGGCTCCTGCCGTCGGGGGACAGCGGCACGTGGCGGCAGGACGACAGCGGAACCACGAACATGGACGTGCCGCAGTTCCGGGTGTCGCTGCGCCAGGGCGTGAACCTCCTGATGCTGGAGTCCAACATCTACCAGGCGGGCGGCATCGGCCGGATCTACCCCGCGCAGCTCACCGCCGAACGCGCACCATTCCTGGTCCCCGGGCATACCGAGAACTTCCAGTCGCCGCCGGCGCCGACGGCCGAGTTCTCGCTGTGGTCGACCGCGAGTCATGCACCGAACCACGTGTTCCTGATCTTCGCGTCGGGGGCGTTGCTGCCGACACCCGTATCGCAGCCGTTCGGCACGATCGAGCTCGACAACCCGGTGTTCGTCGGCTTGTCGAACTCGCCGCACTGGGCGCCGCAGTCCCCGACCGAAGCGGGCATCGCATACTCGATGCTGACGACCGGCACGTGGTGGCAGGTCGCCGAGTTCGATGCGATGGACCCGCTGAACACGCTGCGCCTCGGCTCGGCGACGTTCACCGCGAAGCCGTAGCGCGCGCCATCGCGGCGGCGCGCTACTGGACCTCGATCACCTGCGCGTCGCTGAACGCGATCGAATACTGCGGCGACCCGGTCGGGCCACGGCTGACGCCCTGGATCCACAGGCTCATGCCGGCCGATCCCGGCGGGATCGTCTGGGTCACGATGCCACCGTTCAGGTCGGGCACGGAGAACCACGTGCCCATGAGCGCCCGGTCGAGCTGCAGACCGGGGATCGCGCCGCTGTTCGGCGTCGTGCCGGTCGGCAGCCACTGGAAGTAGACGCCGCCCGGGAAATCGATGTTGTCGTCGAGCGGGGAGAGCAGGCGCACGTTCACGGTGTCGCCATCGACCGCGGTCTTGGTCGACGTCAGCGTGGTGATGGTGCTGTTGATCCCGACGCGCATCTGGAAGTCGCTGTCCGTGCCGGGCAGCGCGCGCGCGGCGCGCGGCTGCGAGCGGTCCGCGTAGCCGACGATGCGACCCCACTTCTCCGCGTCGATGCCATCGGCGAGCAAGCGGCTGACGAGCGGCGTCGAACTCGCGAAGTCGACGTCGATGTCCTCGATGCGGCCGCCGTAGATCGTGATGTAGTAGAGGCACGCGACGAGCACCTTGCCCTGGGTGCTGAGGTGGTGCAGGTCGTTGCCGTAGAACAACATGCCGTAGCCGATCGTGTTGGCCCAGCACGTGCCCTGTTTGGCGATGCGCGCGGGGGGCGCGCTCGGGTTGGCTTCGTCGATCGCCGCTGCCGCTTCGGCGTATGCCGCCTGCGGGAACGCGAGCCACGTCGCGGCGTCGTCGAACCAGGCGGGGTAGCGCGAACTGTTCGGGTGATCGGCGCCGGTCTCGTGCCCGACGAAGAGCGCCTGCGGGCTGTGCGCGTACAGCGCGTTGCCCAGCGTCAGCATGTTGGCCTGGAACGCGGCCGGCTGCCCCATGAAGTCCGTCGTCTCGAGCGTGTGGCCCTGCACGATCATCGCGGTCCAGGTCTGCCCGCTCGGCAGGGAGCTGATCGCCCCGATGTTGTTGACGTGATGGGACGTCGTGCGGTCGCCGCCGATGGAGGTGACGACGTTGGGAGTCGGCGCGCCGGTCTGCGCGACGAGATCCGCGAGGTAGCCGGCCGTCGAGCCCTGGATGATGCTGCTGCCGTACATCAGGATGTTGTCCTGAGCGGGCAGCGTGGCGACGGCGAGCAGAGCGGCGGTGCCGGCCAGCGTGAGCTGCCGGACCGCCCGGAGGGAGCGGAGGATCGGGGACATGGCGTTCGGAGCGGTGAGGGGAGTGGCGCCGATGCCCTGCACCGGTCTGCCAGCGGCAAGACGATGTCCCCGCCGCGGCGTCACGCCGATCCTGGCGCGAAATCCGGCTTTCTGCTGCCGGCACGAGGCGGCCGTCACGCGGCCGCGGTTCGGATCATCAAACGACGACCCAGAAGTTGCCGTCGTTGGCGAGGGTGTTGGCGGCGACCATCTCGTGGAGCCGGGCCTCACCGGCGAACGCTGCATCGAACGTGCACGGATCGTCGCGGCCCTCGTACGACCTCGTCGCGCCGTTGGTCGCGAGCACATCGCCGCCCTGGCCGATGAAGAAGATGCGACTGCCGCTGAACCCACGTTCTGCCGGCCAGGCGTAGCAGCACCACATCGTCTCCGCGTGCGCCGGGTCGACGCCGTTGTCGTTGTCGACATCGCCCCCGTGCGGATCCTCCGCGACGCCGCGCGCCTCGCGGTCGGGCAGGAACATCTGGAACACGTAACCCGACCGTTCGACCCGGCCCTCCACGAGCGTGGCGAACGCTCGCGACAGAACGGGCGGCTGCAGCCGCTTCGCCGTGCCGCGCAGCGGCTGGCCGCCGGCGAGCTCGGCGAAGAAGCCGTACTCGCCTTGCCCGTTGCCGTTGCAATCGAGCAGTCCCGTGGCCTGCAGTTGGGCCTGCGCGCTCGAGATGTTCTTGAGCGTGGCGATGGCGGCGGACTCGTTGCGGTTGAGGTAGCTCGACTGCACCTTGCGATACGCGAAGAACGCGGCGGTGACGAGCAGCCCGCTGACGACGAGCAGCGGAATCGCGACGGCCGGACGCACGCGGCGCTTCGCAGGATGATGCGGCCAAGCGGCGGCAGAAGTCGGAGAGTTGGGTCGGTCGGACATGTCGGACACTGGTTCGGTTCGGATCGTCTGGTTCTGGCAACGGCTTCGAGGGTGGGTGTGCTTCCGGATCAACGCGGTGGTCGCGCAGCGGCCGGGTCGACATCGGCGGTCGCGCGCAGGAACGTGACGATGGCGGTCACGTCCGGATCGGCGATCTCGTGCCCGAGCTCGTGGCGCGCCATCAGCCGGACCGCGGCGTCGAGGCGGTCGACCGAGCCGTCGTGCAGGTACGGCCCGGTAGCCGCGGCCAGCCGCAGCATCGGCGCCTTGAAGAAGTAGCGGTCCGAAGGCTCGCCGGTGACGGCCGCCAGGCCGGTGTCATCCGTCTCGTACGGCAGCGCGGCGCCGAGTTTGTGGCGCGAGCGGCCGCCGAGCGTCCGGCCGGCATGGCAGGCCGCGCAGCCGACTTCGACGAACGTGGCGAGGCCGGCCCGTTCGGCCGCGCTCAGTGCGGCGTCGTCGCCCTCGACGAAGTCGTCCCAGCGTCCGCGCGTGCGCCAATGATCGAGATGGACGACGAGAGCGTCGATGAGGCGATCGCGAGTCGCCGGCGCGCCCGGATGAACGTTGTCGAACGCAGCCTGGAGACCGATGTCACCCGCGACCCATCGCGTGGCGTCCGCGTCGGTCGCGATTCCCGTGCGGCGAGCCAGCTCCGTGGCCACGGTCGCTCGGAGGTCCGACCCATGACCGTCCCAGCCGAGGACGAGCTGGCGTGAGACGTCGGCCAGCGCCGGGGTGTTGCGTTCGTGCGTCCGGCCATCCTGTCCGTGGCCGGACCTCGTATGGCATTGCGAGCAGGATCGTTCTCCGAAGCCCGTCTCGAACAACCGGGAGCCGAGCGCCAACTCCGCCGCGGTCGTCGGTCGCGTCGGTGCGCTGCGCGGGTCGAGCTCGAACAGCATGTCGATCTGGTCACGATCGAGTCCTGGATGATCGCAGCTCGAGACCGCCAGCGTCGGGACGAGGAGTAGCGCAGCGACTCGGGAACCGGGCACGGGGCCGGACATCGGTCGCGACCTGAAACGTCTGGAGTCGAATCGGCTCAGTTCGGGACCAGGGCGGCCGGGTCGGTCCGCGGTTGCCGCTTGCGATCAGTCGTGCACGTAGACGACGGGGTTGCTCGCGGCGAGCCCGCCTGGTCCGAGGGTCACGCCTTGCCAGACGATGAGCGTGCCGAGCGTCGATGGCGCGCTCGGCACGGCGTAGTTCGCCGTGAGGATGCCGGAGCCGGTGGCACGCAGGATCGCGGTGCCGTCGCGGATCCAGATCGGATCGGGCACGCCACTGAAGAATGTCGGTGGACCCGGCAGGCCGACGAACAGCGCGCCCGTCGCACCAGGTGGCACCCGCAGTTCGGCCGTTGCCGTGCCCCCGAGCGGTTCGGTCCAGGCGCCGACCTGCGGGGTGAACGCCGTCGTCACGACGACGCCCGCGTAGCTCGGTGAGCCTTGTGCTTCGATGGTCGTATCGGGGTGAACGGCGGCCGTGCCCGTGCCGTCGATGACGGCCGTCGGAGCCGCGGGCACCGATTTGCGCAGGGTCGAGTGGCCAGTGACCGCGAGCTTGCCGTTGCCCACGAGGATCGTCGAGCCGAGACCGGACCAGACCAGGCAGTTGCTGAGTGACACGTCACTGTCGAGCGTCGACAGCGCGGATCCGAGCAGATGAGCCGACAGGATGCAGTGGGTGAACGCGACGTTGCTCGCCGTCACCGCAGCTGCGGGCATCGTGCCGCCGAACCAGCAGCCGCGGCAGCTCACCTGATCACAGTCCATGACGTCCAGTTGGCCGCCGACCGACGAGGTCAGCGGGTTGGCGTCGCAATCGTCGAGCAGGATCGCACCGCGGCAGCTCTGGCAGACGAGCGCGCTGCCGCGGAGCACACTGCGGAACTCGATGCCTCGCAACGTGACCGCTTGCGCAGCCTGCAGTCCGCGGATCGTCACGACCACCGCGAGGCCGTTCACGACGACGCCGGGCGAGCCGAGCACCGTGATCGACTTGCCCGCGATGGTGAACGGCGCGTAGAGGCCCGCGCGGACGTCGAGCACCGCGCCGTCGGGCACGGCGGTGATCGCGGCGCTGATCGAGGTGAAGTTCGTCCCGGGACCGTTGCTCGCGTCGACGATGAACGTCTGGGTCGACAGGTTGCCGCTCGCCAGGATGGCGAGCAGCCTCAGGGCGATCGGGGTTCTCGGCATCGATAGCTCGTGCTACCGCCCGACGTGAGGGGGCGCCAGAGGTTCTCGACTCCGTGCCCCGCTGTTCCGGCGATCAGCTGCCGACGACGAAGTGGAGCGCGTTGGAGCTCAGCAGGCCGAACGTGTTCGCCGCTGCGTCGAACGCGACCGACTGGCCGTAGAACTGCACACCGGAGAGCCCCGGGTTCGCCGGGATGCTCACGGGGTTGCTCGCCGTCGTGCCGGCGGGGAACCAGACGAGGGTGACGTCGTTCGTGATGTACTGGAAGCAGCCGGGCGCGCCGATCGCCGCGAGGTCGAACGGCGGGTTGATCTCGATGAGGCCGAGCAGGACGACGCCGAAGTTGGTCGTCGCCGAGATGTTGCTCGTGTCAGCCGTGAACGTCGTGCCGAAGCTCGGCCGCGCGCTCGCCGTTAGCGTCAGTGGTTGGGTGCCGCAGCCGGCGCCGAACGAGCCGACCGTCGCGCACGGCGAACCGCCGGGCGTGGTGTAGTAGAGCGTGCCGTTCCACACGCGCGGCGTGAACGGGTTGCCCGAGAACGGCACGTTCGTCGCCGAGCCGCACGTGATCGTGAGATCGGCGTTGGAGTAGACCTGGTTGCTGCCGTTGCCGTTGGTGTAGTCGTGGCCGGCCGCCGAGTTCATCACGAGCGCGATGCCGGTCTGGCCGACTGGCAGCATGAAGTCGGTGACGTCGATGGAGGTCGGGTTGTTCTGGCCCGCACCGGTCGCCGTGCCCGACGAGACGAGCGTCCATGCGCCCGTCGTTTCGTTGCCGACGTGGCTGCCGGAGATCGTGTAGACGTCGAGTTGCAGTGGCACGGTCTCGGCCGTGTTCGTGTCGATCACGGTGACCGTGAGGCCGGCGGGGTTGATGACGTCGACGTCGAAGTAGATCGCGCCGCCGTTGCTGCCGCCGTTGTTGCGGGCGTAGAGCGTGGTCAGGCACTGCGCGGACACGCTGGTGGCGAGGGCGGCAAGGACGAGGAAGAGAACGAGAGAGGTGCGGGACAGCATGGAGACTCCGAGGTGGGCGGCCGTGGGCCGCGAGGTTGGCTAGCAGACTACCCGATTCCATGGTCTTGGAACCGCTTTCCGTTGCCGCTCTGACGACGCTCTACCGTACGCGGCGAGACTTCCGCGGTGGGCGCGATACCATGGCGGAATGGTGTGTTGGCGGGTGGTGGTCTCCTCCTTCGCTGGCCCGATTCTCGGAGTCAGTCTCGGAGTCGGCTTCGGGGTGACGGTTGTGGCGCAGCAGCCGGCGGACGCTGCGGCGATGCGGCAGCAACTGCCGGCCGAGATCTGGACCGTGCGGCACGACAACCAGACGGGGCAGCACGAGAACGCCGCGCAACGCGCGGAACGGCTGCTGCAGGCGAAGGTCGGCAGCGTGGTCCAGCGCTGTGACCTGTGGCTGCACCTCGCGTTCGCGCGCCAGAAGCTCCGGCGCGCGGATGCGACGCAGGCGTTCCGCTCGTTCGCCGAGGCGGCGCGCGAGCTCGACGCGGACGATCCGCTGCGGATCGAGATGCGGCTGTTGCGCGCGGCGCTCGGGTTGCCGCCGTTGCCGGGGCTCGCCGCTGCCGGCGACCCGTTCGAACCGCCCGCGAACGACAGCTACTGGCAGCCACGCGACCCCGCGACGTCGCCGTACGACGACGCCACCCGGGAAGAGCTCGTCGAGCTCGCGCGCCGGTCGGGCGCGGACGGGTTGCTGGTGACGCGCAAGGGCCGCATCGAGGTCGAGTTCTACTCGCCGCTCTATCGCGAGCCGATGCCCACGATGTCGTCCTGCAAGTCGATCACCGGCCTGCTCGCCGGCATCCTCGTCGATCGCGGCGCGCTGCAGATCGACGCCCGCGTGAGCGAGTACCTGCCCGAGTGGGCGGAGGGGCGCCGGGGTGACGTCACCGTGCGGCATCTGCTGACGATGACCGCCGGATTGCCGCGGCGCTCGCAGGTCGAGCGTCGGCCGGACGACAGCTGGACGGACTTCGCGCGCCGGCAGGAGGTCGTGCGCCAGCCGGGCGAGAAGTTCGAGTACACGAACGAGGGCGTGCAGCTGCTGTCGCCCATCCTCGAACACGCGGCCGGCACGTCGCTGGCCGAGTTCGCGAAGGCGGCGTTGTTCGAACCGATCGGCGCGACCAACACGGCGATGCGCCGCCTGCGCGGCGCGACCAACACCTACGCCGACGCCGCGACGACGCTGCGGGAGTTCGCCCGTTTCGGCGAGCTCGTTCGGCGCCGCGGCGAGTGGCCGGGTCACGGCCGGGTCGTTTCCGAGGCGTGGCTGGACCAGATGCTCGCCGCCAGTCCGCAGAACGGCGGCTACGGCCTGCTGTGGTGGCGCGAACCGGAC
The DNA here is from genome assembly GCA_965228735.1 of Planctomycetota bacterium. Lineage (GTDB taxonomy): Bacteria > Planctomycetota > UBA1135 > UBA1135 > UBA2386 > JAGQRA01. The sequence continues at coordinate 3,216,666 of OZ245838.1, read as the reverse complement.
GGGCGCGGCTGGTCGATGCGCGGCTACCTCGACACCGACGTCTGGGTGTTCCCCGCGCTCGATGTGGTCGTCGCTCGGGTGCAGCATCGGGCATACCTGCACGTGCGTGAGCCGTTCGACGACGAGCGGATGTATCGGTTGCTCGCAGGGCGCTGACTGCGCCCTTTCCCCGTCCGGGATACGTATTGGTTCGAACGGTCCGATCGCGCGCCGCTGCCTACACTCGCGAGCATGCGACTCCGAGCAGCGTTCGTCCTCGTAGCCTCGACCCTGGCGGTCACCTGTGCGACCGGCAGTGCGGACGGAGCCGGGCATTTCGCGAACCGGGGGGCCGAGCTGTACGCCCGGCACTGTGCGGTGTGCCACGGCGGCACGGGCGACGCCGACACCGCGGTGGCGGCGTTGTTGCGGCCGCGACCGCTGCCGTTTCGTGACGGCCTGTTCAAGCTCGTCAGCACCGAGAACGGCGTTCCGACCGAGGACGATCTCGTTCGCACCCTCTACTACGGCATGCCGGGTTCGACCATGATGGCATACAGCTGGCTGCCGCGGGCCGATCTGGAGGCGCTCGCGCGGGAGGTGCGGCGGCTCGCGATCGCGGGTCGCGCCAGCTGGATCCAGGTCGGGGGCGAGATCGCGCGGCGTCCCGTCGCGCGCGCCGCGGCCCTCGCGCGCGCCGAGGCGGAGATGACTCCCGGGGCGGTCGTCGAGATCGGTGAGGCCATCCACTCGCCTTCGGCAGAAGACCTGGCCGCGGGGCGGGAGCTGTTCATGCAGTACTGCGCGAGCTGTCACAGCGCCGATGGTCGTGGGCTGCAGCAGGCGACGCGGTGGCAGAACGGCGCGGCCGACTGGATCCTGCCGCGCGATTTCACGGCGGGCTACCTGCGCGGGGACGTGAGCCATCGCGAGCTGGCCTACCGCATCCGCGCCGGCATGCCCGCGGCGCTCATGATGCCTTCGCCCATCTCCGTGGCCGAGACGGCGAAGCTCGTGGCCTACGTGCGGTCGCTCGTGCCCGAGGGCAGCGGTGACCGCCACACGCAGTGGCGGCGTACCGTCCGGGTCCAGGAGGTCGATGACCTCGCCTCGGCCGGTGCCCTCGACTCGATCCGGCTACCCGTGGTGCCGCTGCGTTGGCGCCCCGACGCGTGCGATGAGGTGTGGCTTCGCGCCACGCATGACGGTACCCGCATCCGGATCGAACTCGAGTGGGCCGACGACACGCGTGACGATCGCGTTCGGCCCGACGTGCGGATGGGTGACGGCGTTGCGATCCAGTTTGCGAGCGAGACCGAGCCGCCGTTGTTCCCCATGGGCACCGATGCGGCGCCGGTGAACGTGTGGCGCTGGCACACCTACGACCCGAAGGAACTCGCGGGCATGGTCGATCTCATGGGGCAGCAGCCGCATCAGGGCCTCGACGTGCCGTGGCCCATTCAGGTCGACCCGCGCGCCGAGTCCGTGCAGTTCGGCGGCATGCACACGGTCGGACGTCGTGCCGGCGCGGGGCTGCCGATCGACGCGGACGTGCAGTGGCGTGACGGCCGTTGGCGGGCGACGTTCGAGCGGGAACTGAAAGCGCGGGACGACGGCGAGGTCGATCTCTCGCGAGGCGATGCCGTGCTCTTCGCAGTCGCCGTCTGGGACGGCGCGATCGATGAGCATCCCGGGTCGAAAGCGATCACGACCTGGCACGTGCTGGAGCTCCTGCGGTGAGCTCCGGAGCGCTACCGGGAAAATTGGCCGTGGCGCGTCCAATTTTCCTGGTGTTCGAAGCTGGTCCTACTGGCACCCGTTTCGTGATTGGTGTTCGACATCGGGATCGAAAGACTGGTTTCTCGACGTGCGCCCTCACCGCGCCCGCAGGTCGTAGCACAGCAGGCGGCGCGGCGCGGTGCCGATCTTCGCCGGCTGGTTCTGGCACACGTAGAGCAGCCCGTGGCTCAGCACGAGCGGCGTCCAGGTCTCGCCCGCGAGGAACAGCATGGTGCGGTCGAGCACCTCCGCGCCGTCCGGTTTGCAGCGCAACCGCAGGAGGTGACCGTTGTCGCTGAGGCACAGGAAGCGGTCGCCGCCGATGTGCAGCAGTGAGCCCGCGCCGAGACCGCACGACAGCATGCGCTTCTTGCCGTCGAGCTCGACCTCCTCCTCCCAGTCGATCGCGGTGCGCGACCGTTCGGTGCCGGCGATCGGATCGAGGCAGACGATCGCGCCGCTGCGATCGCGGACGCCGTCGACGAGGTAGAGATCGCCCTCGTGGACGATCGGGGCGGAGAACTCGATGCCGAGTCGGCGGGCCTTCCAGGCCTGGGCGGCGTTGCCGTCCTCGTCGATCGTGACGCCGACCGTGCCCGTGCTGTAGTTCGACGTCAGCACGACGGTCGAGTCCACGACGACCGGGCAGACGCCGTTCACCGACTCGTAACGCCGGCTGCGGAACGGGAACTCACCGATCGTCGTGTGAGCGTCCGGGTCGATGACCATGAGGCCGCCGACGGTGGGGCGTGACTTGCCACCGGTGAGGACGAAGAGCCGTTCCTTGCCGTGCAGCGGTCGCAGGACCGGCGAGGCGCAGCTCATGCCCCACCTGGTGCCGGTGCCCCAGAGCAGCCGCCCGGTGGCACGATCGAACGCCGCGACGGTCGGGCCGTTTGGCACACCGAGGTTGATGATGAGCTCGTTGCCGCGGAGCAGCGGACTCGTCGTCACGCCGAAGAACTGTTGTTCCAGGCCGAACTCCGCCAGCAGATTCCGCTTCCAGACGACGCGGCCCGTTGCGAGCTCGAGGCAGTGCAGCATGCCTTCGACGCCGTGCACCCACACGCGGCCATCCGCAGCGACCGGTGTGCTGCACGGGCCGTGCGCGGAGAAGTATTCGGCGCGGTAGTCGGTCGGGTACCGGAACTGCCAGTAGCGCTCGCCGGTCGCGGCCTCGAGACATTCGATGACGACCTCGTTGCCGATGCGGTGGGTGAACACGAGGCGGTCGCCGAGGACGACGGGCGATGCGAAGCCCTCGCCGCGTCGCATGGTCCAGAGCGGCTGCAGTTCGCCGTCGGGCCAGCTCTCGAGCAGTCCGGTCTCGCGGCAGCGACCGTCGCGACGCGGGCCGAGGAAGCCCGGCCAGTCCTCGACCTTCGCGCCTCTCGACAGCGGGCTGGCGGTGCCGAACGTCTGCAGCTCGTCGAAGGCCTGCGCCTGCGGTGCTGTGACCGCCGGCAGCTCCTGGACCGTCGGCGGCGCGGGGTCCTCGAACCCGCTCTGAGCCGTAGCCGCGATCGAGAGCGTGAACGCTGCGAGCAGCGGCCAGACGGAGCCGGTGGGGTGCATCGACGAGCAGACTACGCGACGTGCCGCCTCAGCGCCCGCCGCCGGGCAACGGCTGACCCTCGATCCACGGCGCACCGGCAGCGACGAGCTCCTGCACCAGGGCCGCGAGGTCCTTCTGCATCGCGCTGACGATCGGCTGCAGCCGACGCAGCTCGGTCGCGACGAGGCGCAGTTGTTCGCGATGGGTCGCGGTCGGACCGTACGTCGAACTCGCGACGCCGAGGTTCACGGCGGACAGGCGACTGCTCACCGTCGGGTCGGCCTTCTCGCCGGGTTGCCGCTTCGCGGCCGGGCCGTTGAGTGCCGTGTCGACGTCGAGCAGACCGCGACGCAGTCGTTCGATCCGGCCGTCGAACGGATTGCCGGGTGCGAGCGGCATCTGGGTCATCGCGGTGCGCATGCGCTCGATCGTGGTCGTCATCAGCGCCACGCTCTTGCCGATGGCGGAATGCAGCCGCGTGGCGGCGTCGTACTGGAACCAGAACCCGGCGACCGCGGCCGTGTCGGACCTCTGCAGTGCGCCGTCGTACAGCGGCACGACGTGGAAGCTCTGCGGGCTGCCGAGCGGCGTCGCGACGCCGTCGATCTCCTTGCTGAGCGTCGCACTGTAGCGCCCCGGTGCGACCATCATCCCCGCCGGCGGCTCGCCCCACTCGGGCGGCGGCGGCGGCGTGAGCGTGACGGTCGTCGGGTTGGGGCGCGTGAGATCCCACGCGACGCGGTGGAAGCCCGGCTTCGTCGGGCACTCGAGGCGCCGCATGACGGCGCCGTCGCTGTTGCGAATCGTCAGCCAGACCCGCGGCGCGGTGGCGCGCGCCTGCTCCTCGAGCACGTCCCAGCCGGGGAAACCGACGTCCTCGCCGGCCGCGCGCGCTGCCTTCTCCGCTTCGATGCGCTGGTCCTCGCGGCTCTGGTAGCCGTCCCTGAGGTAGAGCGTGAACACGGCGCCGAACGGCGGATTCTCGGTGTAGAAATAGCTCGCGCCCTGATCACCGGGCCCGCGGCCGAACTCGAGCACCGGCCGCCGCACGAACCAGTGCGCGTCGCGCGTCGGGAACAGCGTCGCCTCCTGTGCGAGCTGTTCGTCCGACACCGAGCGCAGCGGCGCGATGTCGTCGAGGACGTAGAAGCTGCGGCCGAACGTCGCGCAGACCAGGTCGTTCTCGCGGCGCTGAATCGTCAGGTCGCGCACCGGGATCGTCGGCATGCCGCCCGCGAGGTGCGTCCAGCGCGCGCCGCGATCCGTGGTGAAGAACACGCCGCGTTCGGTGCCGAGGAACAGCAGATCGGGGTCGACGTGATCCTGCACCGTGCGCCAGACGAGCGTGCGATCGGGCAGGTTGTTGCGCAGCGATGTCCACGTCCGGCCCATGTCACCACTGACGAGGAAGTACGGCGTGAAGTCGCCCGCCTTGTGGTTGTCGAGGCAGAGGTAGACGGTTGCCGCCCGGTGCAGATCGCAGCGCACGTCGTTGATGAACGCGCGTTCCGGCACGCCGGGGAGCGAGCCGATCTCGATCCTGCGCCAGTTCTTGCCGCCGTCCTCGGTCACGTGCAGCAGACCGTCGTCGGTGCCGGCGAAGATCACGCCCTCCTGCAGCGGCGATTCCGCCAGCGACGTGATCGTGTTGTAGGTCGACATCGCGTTGACGTCCCACGCGCTGTCCCAGCTCTGCGAGCCGTTCATGATCGGCAGCGCGAAGCGTTCTTCGTCGCGCGTCAGATCGCCGGAGATCGGCGTCCACGAGTCACCGCGGTCGTCGCTTCGCCACACGCGGTACGACGCAAAGTAGAGGCGCTTACGATCGTGCGGCGAGATCAGGATCGGCGCGTCCCAGTTGTAACGTTCGAACCCCTCGCCCTCGCGCGGCTGCGGCTGGATGCTCACGACCTCGCCGGTCGAGTTGTCGATGCGCGCGAGAAAGCCCTCCTGGCGTTCGCCGTAGACGATGTTCGGGTTCCCCGGCTCCGTCGCAGGCTGGTGGCCGTCCCAGTCGAGGAACATCCGCCAGTCCGCGTTGCGAATGCCGAGCCAGTTGTCGGTGCGCGACGGCCCGGTCTGGCTGCCGTTGTCCTGGGTGCCGCCGTAGACGTTGTAGAACGGCTCCGCGTCGTCGACCGCGACCTTGTAGAACTGCGTGATCGGAAGGTTGGCGTGGAACCGCCAGTTCTGCGCGCCGTCGAGGCTCTCGTAGAGACCGCCGTCGCAGCCGACGAGCAGGTAGTCGGGGTCATCGGCCCGGAACGCGAGCGCGTGGTTGTCCGAGTGCTTGTTGGTCTCGTTGACCCGGCGGAACGTCTTGCCGCCGTCGTCGGAGACCTGCATGCGGACGTCCGCGAGGTAGATGCGGTCCTCGTGGTGGGGGCAGGCGTAGAGCTCCTGGTAGTAGTGCGGGCCCGTGCCGCCGGAGACGGTGTCGGACTGCTTCGTCCAGCTGTTGCCGCGGTTGGTCGACTTCCACACGCCGCCCGTGCGGCGCTTCAGCTCGATGGCCGCGTAGAGCACGTCGGGTCGTTGGGGCGAGATCGCGAGGCCGATTTTGCCCATGTCACCTTCGGGCAGACCTTCGCCGAGTCGAGTCCAGGTCACGCCGCCGTCCTCGCTCTTGTGCAGCCCGCTGCCCGGGCCGCCGCCGAGGTAGTTGGCGACCGTGCGGTGGCGTTGCCAGGTCGCCGCGTACAGCCGGTCGGGATCACGCGGGTCGAGCACGAGTTCGGTTGCGCCCGTCCACCGATCGTCGCCGAGCGTGCGGGCCCACGTCTTGCCCCCGTCGGTCGAACGGTAGACGCCCCGTTCGCCGCCCGAACTCCACAGCGGACCCTGCGCGGCGACCCATACGGTGTCGGGGTCGTCGGGGTGGACCAGGATCTTCGCGATGTGCTGCGAGTCACGCAGACCTAGGCACTCCCACGTCGTCCCGCCGTCCCGGCTGCGATAGACACCGTCGCCGTAGCCGACGTGCCGCCCACCGACGTTCTCCCCCGTGCCGACCCAGATGGTGTCGGGGTGGTGCGGATCGAAGGTCACGCACCCGATCGAGTAGCTCTCTTGATCGTCGAAGATCGGCGCCCAAGTGATGCCGGCGTTGACCGTGTGCCACACGCCGCCCGAGCCGACGCCGATGACCCAGCGGTTGGGATCGTCCGGGTGGATCGCGATGTCGGCGATGCGCCCGGCCATGAGTGCCGGGCCGATCGAACGGAACTGCAGACCGTCGAAGGTCTCGCTCTGCCAGGACGACGTGGTCGACGCGTCGCCCTGCGCGCCGATGGAGGGGGACAGCAGCAGCAGGGCTGCGGCGGCTACGAGCTTCGGGGTGCGCATGAGCCACCCCACGATCCCCGCGTCGGCCGGCAGGAGCAAGGTCCGCCGGGGCGTTCCGCTCAGCGTCGCGGGCGGTCCGGCGCGGGTCCGGCTGCGATCGCGCGCTGCAGCGTGCCGGCGGCGTCGTCCAGTGCCTCACGCAGCAGCCACGCGCGCTGCCGGGTCGACCCTTCGCGCGCGGCATCGCGCCGCGAGGCGAGCAGGCGCTCGAACACGGCATCACCGAGGTCGCGGCCGCCGAGGAGCAACATCGCGTCGACGGCGGTCTCGTAGACGGCGGTGCACGCGGCAATGTTGCCCGCGTTGAAGAGCGGAGCGCCGCGGTCGATGGCGGCGACGTACACCGCGATCGCCGACTCGCGGGGATCGAGCGCCGCGATGGCAGCGGCGACGTCGTCGGCGGCGGTCTCGGGCGCCGCACTCGGCAGGATGACGCGGTCGATCTGGTGGATCGTCACGTTGCCGGCCTGCAGGTCGGTCGCGACGATCGCGATCCCGTCGCGGAGCGTCAGGCGGCCGTCGCGAACGGCGACCTCGATCCGGCCACCGGCGAGGCTCTCGAGCCGGGCTCCCGCGAGCAGCGCGCTCGCGGGCACGCGGCCCGGCACCACGTGCAACCCGAGGACCCGGCGCAGGGATGGGCGGTTGCGCGGCTCGAGCAGCCGGGCGAGCTCGGCCTTCGGCAGCGCGGCGAAGGCGTCGTTGGTGGGCGCGAAAATCGTGATCGGTGCGCGCGGCACGGCGAGCGCGGCGGCATCGACGGCGGCGAGGAGTGTCGTCAGGCCGGACTCCGCGGCGAGGCGGCGGGCATCCTCGATGCTCGTCGCGCCCGCGGCGTCTGCCGAGCCCGTTGCGGCCATCGGTCGGCGTGGCGAGATGCCGGCCGTCAGCGTCTTCGGCGAGTCGTTCGCCGTCGCGCGGATCGCGCGGATCTCGAGCCGGAAGGCGCCGGCCTGCTTGTCGGACAGCGTGATCCCGAGCGACTCGACCTTGGCCGGATCCAGCGGCGCCGCGCCCCGGATGTAGCGGCCGAAGCTCTGCAGCCGGAACTCGTCGAACGGCAGCCGCACCTCGATCCACTCGCCGTCCACGGTCGCGAACTCCTTGCGGTAGCCGGACGCCATGCGGCGGACGTTCGAGGTCCGCAGGTCGAAGTTGTAGGTGCGGCCGTCGCCGCGGCACTCGAGGACCAGGCCGGTCGTCGCCGCCAGCTGCGCACCGTCCAGCGGACGACGCATCGACGAGAAACCGCCATTGTTCTCGAGCGACAAGGTGCCGGTGAACGCGATCGTGCCATCGGCGGCGGGCTGCACGCGCCCGGTCGAGCGACCGCCCATCACGCCGTCGAGCACGGTGCGCCACGTGCCGGGTGCCCCGCGCAGGTCGCTGGTCGATGAGTCGTCGGGGGTCGACTGGGCGGTGGCGCCAGCGGCGGCGGCCAGGATCGTCGCGAGAACAGGACGGCGGTGCAGTGTGATCATGTCGGGCATCGGGCGGCAGTGCCGCATTGGAGACCTTCGATCACGGGGTGACCGCGGATGCGCTCAACTGTTCGTTCGCGGCCTGCGGCGCCGGGCCCGGAATCGACGCAGCGATCCTCGAGCCGTTCGCGATGGCCGGCCTCAGCCGCCGAAACGCCGGGCCGAGAACGGCGGGAGGTCCGCGCACTCGATCAGCTCAGCGATCTCGGCAGCGGGGCCGGCCGGATCGATGAGCTCGCCGCCGTCGTGCAGTTCGACGAAGCGTTGGCGGCGGGGGAACTCCGTCTCGTCGGCCGACCGGATCGACTCCTGCATCCCGGTCGCGACGACGCCCGGGGCGTAGGACACGAGCGCGAGGTCGCGGCCGCGCAGTTGTGGCACCTCACCGAGTTCCTCCGCCAGGACCCGCCCGGCCATCGCGAGGGCGGCCTTGCTCGCGCAGTAGGCGACCCAGCCGGGATAGGCGTTCTGCGCGGCGCCGCTCGACAGGTCGATGATCCGCAGGGTGACCTCGGCGGGTGCCGTGCGGCAGAGCCAGCCGTGCAGCCAGACCGGCACCGCGACGTTGACCCGGAACGACCGGTCGAGGTGTTCGAGGCGCGCGCTCGCGACCGACTCGATGTCGAGCACGGCCGCGTTGTTCACGAGGCCGATGCGCCGCCGGCCGGCGAGCGACAGCTGGGCGGGCAGGTCACGCTCGAACGTGCGCGCTACCGCGTCGAGGTCGTCGAGGTCGCACTCGAAGTGGGTGTAGCGTTCGTGGTCGAGAGCGTTCGGCCGCGAACGCGCGACGCCCGCGACGTCGTGACCGCGGGCCAGCAACGCTTCGACGACGGCGCGACCGATGCCGCGCGAGCTGCCCGTGACGATCGTGAGTGGGCTCGGCATGGCGATTACTCCGCGACCCCGACGCCGCCGTCCCGCCGCGGCTCCGCGACGCCGGTCAGCCGGTTGCCCGAGCGCGTGGCGAGGTGCAGACCGCCGAACTGGAATGCGTATGCCCCGAGGTCGGTCACGGCGTGGCGCGCCGTCAGCACAGCCGTGCACTCGGGCGACCAGCGCTCGAGCTCCGCGAGCACGTCGCCGCTCGGCGTGCAGTGGATGCGGGGGCCGGCCACGGCGTCGAACGGCTCCTCGAACTGCAACCGCAGCAGCGTCGTGAAGATGCCCGAGGTCATGCGTTCGGAGCCCGTGGAACCGAGGGCCGTCACGCGGCCGTTTGCGTCGCGCGCGATCGTCGGCGCAGCGTTGGACCGCGCCGGAGCGCCGGGCCGCAGGAAGTGCGGATGACGGCGGTTCTGCACCTTGAAGCCGCGCAGGTAGCCGTTGTAGAGGAAGCCGAGCTCGGGGCTCATGCAGGCCGAGCCGAAGCTGCGCTCGATCGACACGGTCATCGCGACCGTCATGCCGCTGTTGTCCATCGCCGAGATGTGGGACGTCTCGCCCGGGTTCTGCCGCAGCCGGCGCCGTACCTCCTGCAACGCGGCCTGCACGAACTCGGGCTCGAGGAGCTCTCTGGCCTGTCCGAGCTCGCGACCGCCGATCTCGAGGCGGTAGCGCTGCCGGTCCCGCCGCACGCGCCGAATCATCTCCGCGACCAGGTCCAGGTCGCGAGGGTCGCGCACGTCGAGCGCGTGGTCGCACGCGGTCGCCATCGCGCAGAGCTGCGCGAGCGCGAGGCCGCCGGCTGGTGGTCCGACCGTGAACACGCGCGCCGCGCCGAGTGGTGCGGTGATCGGGTCGGTCGGCTCGGGTTCCGTGACCTGCTCGAGGTCCGTTGCCGCGACGAAGCCGCCGTTCTGCTCCATGTCGGCGACGATCATCCGCGCGATCTCGCCGCGGTAGACGTCCATCGGCCCGGCCGTGCCGAGGTGCTCGAGGGTGCGCGCGAGCGCGGGCTGGCGCACGAGGGTGCCGGCCGGGAGCGCCGTCCCGTCGGGCGCGAAGAACAGCGCGCCGATCGGGCGGCGGCGCAGCGGGCCCTTGTAGGTCGTGACGAGCTCGCGCTGCAGGTTCGTGAGCGGGAAGCCGGCTCTGGCGATCTCGACTGCCGGCCCGACGAGCTCGCGGAACGGCAGGCGGCCGAAGCGTCGGTGCAACGCGGCCCACACCGCCGGTGCACCCGGCACGGCGACGGCCCGATGGCCGCGGTTGCGGTTGGCCTCGGCGACGCGCTCCGGGGTCGCGGCGGCCGGCGCGACGCACGGCCCCGCGAAGCACGCTGCCGCGGTCTGATCGGTGGCCTGGACCAGCGCCATGGCCATGCCGCCGAGTCCGGACGCGGCGGGTTCGCACACGTTGAGCGCCAGTGCCGCGGCGATCGCGGCGTCCACTGCCGAACCACCGTTCTGCAGCGCCTGCTGGCCGGCGTCCGCCGCGAGGTAGTGCGCGCACGCGACGACGCCCCGACGTGAGGACGCGGTCCAGGCCGCGGCCTCGGTTCGCCGGGTCCGCCGGTCGAAGCGCGGGTCGGCCGTCATGCTATTCGTAGAGCCCCGGGAAGTCGTTGAACATCGACAGCATCTGGCCCTCGGCGGCGCGCTCGGCGCAGGTTTCGGCGTCGAGAACCCCGCGCGTCCGCGCATACAGCTCGTCCGCCTCCGCGGCGCTGTTGCCGATGCAGATGACGCCGAGCTTCCCGAACTCGGACATCGCGCCGATCATGTGGAACAGGACGCCGGTCTCGGTCTGCGGGCTGAAGTGCAGGCCGTGGTCGATGACGATCTCGAGGAAGTCCTGCGGCAGCAGGCCGCGGTACGACGGCGCCACGAGCGCGTCCGTGGCGAAGTAGAACTTCTGCACGCCGGTGCGCGATCGGTAGTCCCCGGCGCCGCCGATCGCGCCGCCGGTCAGGAACTCGAGGGCGATGAACGGGAACGTCGTGCCGCCCATGCGCAGGTTGATCTCGATCGCCGCGCACTGCCAGTCCTCGCCCGGGCTGCGGCAGACCAGAAAGTCGATCGCGAAGCGGCCGAGCACGCCGCGGTCGCGCAGCACCTCGCCGACGTAGTGGGCGCGTTCGGTGATCAGCGCGCGGTAGTCGGCGTTCGCCGGGAAGCGGCAGCCGAGGTAGACCTGGCCGGAGTCACCGCCGAGCGCCTGGTCGTGGGTCGAGATGATCTGCAGCTCGCCGGCCGGCGTGATGCGCAGCTGCACGCTCGGGGAGTGCACTTCCTCGGCTTCGAGGAACTCCTCGACCACGCCGCCCATCTCGGCGAACTTGTCGAAGAACTCGGACTGCGTGTGATCGGGTGCCGAGAACTTGAGCTTCGCGAGCGCCGAGCGGATCGCGTCGCGGCGCGGTCCGGAGCCGTTCGGCATCGGCGTCGGATACGTGAACAGCGCGTTGCCCTCGCCCGAGAACCCGGCGTTGAGCTTGACGACCGCGCGCCGCAGCGCGGGTTTCTTCTGCTGCAGCTCGTCGAGCGCGGCGATGGCTTCGTCCTCGTCCTTCAGGTTCTCGACGCCGTCGGGCAGCTCGATGCCGGCGGCGCGAAACGTCTCGCGCGAACCGGACTTGCTGCCGAGGGTCAGCAGCTCGGGGTCGGCGCCGTTGAGCGGAATGCCGAGCCGCACCGCGAGCGAGCGCTCGAGCGGCGACGTCGCGAAGCAGCTCATGTAGGCCCGGTTCGGATCGCCGATCCAGTTCCTGATCCGTTCGACGACGCGCGGCCGTTCGAGGATCTTCTCGGTCAGCGCGCGCGGGCTCGCGTCCTGCACGCACAGCATCGTGAGCCGGCGCTTCGCGTGCACCGCCGGGATGCCCGCGAGCATCTGCAGGTAGTAGTCGACGATGTCCTCGTCGACGGGCTGGCTCGTGATGTACATGAGCCGCGCGCCCGGGCGTCGCAGCCGCATGAGCATGAACATGAGCCGCTCCTCGTAGAACGGCACGCCCTTGACCTTCTGGAGCTCCTCCTGATCGAAGCTCAGCGACGGCACGATCACGCACGAGTGTGGCTCGCGCGGCTGCGCGTGGACCTCACCCCAGATCGCGGGGAGCCGGGTCTGCAGTTCCCGGAAGGACTCGAGTTCGGCGTCGATCGACGTCATGCAAGCGCGAGCGTCCCGCCGCGCGGGCCGAGGGCAAGCCTGACCCGGACTATTCCTGCGGCGCCTCCTCGCGGGTGCGGCGGATCGGCGCGGGGGCCGGGGGAACGCCACAGGCCTTGGTCCAGCGCGGGCGGACCCGCACCGGAAAACGCCCTCCTGCCGTCGCACCAGCCACGAGGGATACCCGCGCCGAGTGCGGCGGCCCGAGGCAGGCGCGCCGAGGTCGTCGGTGGACGACCTCGACGATCCGTCAGTGCCGTCTCGCTGTCGACTAGAGACAGCTCTCGGCGCAAGGCGTGCAGGTCGCGAAGATGAAGCCGGGGCTGCAGCCCTCCCCCGTCGGACTCCCATCCTCGTAGCCGCCGCACTGGTTGGTGCTGGCGGTGAACGTGTGGGCGCCCTGGGCGTCCGTCACGGTCATCTGGTAGATGGCGAGGCAGTTGCGGGCCTGCTGGCATTCCGCGCCGACGCAGCCGCAGACGCCGGGTCGGAAGATCTTGCGATCGACGGTGACCCCGACGTTGGCCGGGCAGATCGGCGGCAAGCCGGCCGAGAAGGCCGAACAGCCGCCGCAGATCTGGACCGGGTTGTGTGGTCCTTGCGGATCCTGAACGGCGGCCATGAGGAGGAGCATCGCGAGCGACGCGAACAGTCCGAGGATGAGCTTTGGCATTGTGGACTCCTTGGGATCAGAGGCAGCTCTCGGCGCACGCGGTGCAGGACGCGAGCACGAAGCCGGGCGCGCAGCCCTGGCCGGTGACGAACATCTGCTGCGAGCCACCGCACGAGTTGACGCTCGCGGTGAACGTTTGCGGACCCGTAGGGTCCGTTACGGTCGCCTGCAGGATCGCGAGGCAGTTCCGGGCCTGTCGACACTCGGGGCCGACGCATGCGCACGTGCCGGCGATCGTGATGTCGCGATCGAGCGTGACGCCGACGCCGAGCTGGCAGACCGGCGGCAAGCCGACGGTCAGCGCGCGACAGCCGGGACACAGCTGGATCGGGTTGGCGGGTTCCTGCGGATCAGGGACTGCGGCGAGGAGGGTGAGCGTCGCGATGGACGCACAGAGCCCGAGAATCAGCTGTTTCATGACAACTCCGGTTCGAGAGGCCGACGCCGTGGATCATCCGCCGCTGGCTCCGTTGCCAGCGCGCGCCATCACACGTTCGTAGGCCTGGACGGCTTCTCCGCGGCTCAGCGCACCGGCGTGCAGGAACACTGCCAGCACGTCGCCGAACATCTCCATCGCGAGGAACTCGCGGCACTCGTCGAATCGACGGAGCCCCGGATTCACGGACCCTTGCGGCGCGAAGTAGGCCTCGCCGCCGAAGTAGAACGACGCGTCGGCAGACAGTGCGTCGGCCAGCAGGTCCGTCTCGAGTCCGAGTCGCGCGCGTTCGATCGTGACGTTGTAGCGGTCTGCAATGGCTCTGGCCTGCTCCTCGATCGTCTGCCGGTCTGCGGCTGAGAGGTGCTCGCGGGCGTCGGCGATGCGATGCAGCCCATCCGTGCGAGCGAGCTGCTCGACGGCGTGGGCCTGAGCTGCGGCCCGGGATTCGCGCACGATCCGAATTCGTCGCTGGTGCAGGCGCGCGACTTCGTGCAGCAGTTCGATGTCCTGCTCGTCGACGACGACATCGCGGGGGTTGAACGTCGCATTGCGCACCATCGCGTCGACGTTGAGCACATCGGCTGCGAGCAGGAAGTCGTGCGCGGCGTCGCGCGTGTCCCGCTGGTAGATGCGGCGGAATGTGGCTGCCGTGGCTTCTCCGGGCGACGCCATGGCGACCCCGTGATCGTCGTGTTCGGCGAGTGCTTGCACGCGCTGCTGCACGTTGACGAGCTCGTTCCCGATCGCGTTCATGGAGTCGCCGGCAAGCACCGTGTCGACATCCGCTGGCTGGATCGGGCCAGTGAACGGGACCTCGACAACCACACGCGGCAGGTCGAGTTCGCCTGGATTGGCGGGCCACAGCATCCACCCCGCCGCCGTGATCGCGGCCGAGGCGAGCAGCGTGATCAGGGTTCCGCCTGCCGGGAGCGGGCCCTGGGTTCGAGGGTTCGGAACAGCGCGTTGCGCCCTGGATGCGTGCGACATGACGAGGAAGGCGTCGGTTCGCGCGCGTTGCCACGCGGATTCCGCGAGGAATCTGCTCGTGTGGCGGCCGCGTTCGCGTCATCGGCCTGTCGCTCGCGGTGTTGTGACCCGGGCCGCGGGGCTACCGGCTATCGTGGTGCGGTCCACGTCCCTCTCACCCCGAGCCACACCATGAAGTCTGCCCCGGTCCTCGTCGCCCTGCTGTTCGCATCCGCCGCCACCGCCCAGTTCCGCTACGACTTCGAGGGTCTCAACGGGTCGGATCCGCACCCGTTCACGCAGCTCGACGGCCAGGACAACTGGAGCGAGCAGACGTTCAACGCGGCCAACCGGTGCGGCGTGACCGCGACGTTGTCGCACGACGGCACCAAGTCGCTGCGCTTCCAGGAGGTCGGCCCGGGCTACGGCTGCGACGCGTCGCGTATCAACGACAGCAACTGGCTGTACCCTGCGTTCGGCGGTGTCGAGACGAACGCGATGTTCCAGGCCGACATCCAGGTCGGCTTCTGGGGCGGCTCGTTCGGGCTCGCGCACGACACCAACAACGACACGGTGATCCGCGGCAACCAGCCCGGCGAGCGCGGCGTCCGCTTCACGATCGGCACGCAGTCGAACGTGCAGCTGCGCCTCTATGCCGCGGACCAGACGTTCGTGCAGGTGCCGCTCAGCACCGTTGGTCAGATCGGCGGCGGCAACTGGGTGCGCGTTCGCGTGCTCATGGACCTGGGCGCCAACGGCGGCGCGGGTGCCGGCTCCGTGTTCGTGCAGAACCTCACGCTCAACGAGCCCGGCCTCACCGCCGTGGCCGGGCTGCAGGACGTCCCGCTCGCGCTCGACCAGTCGGCCGCGGACGCGACCAACCCGACGCTCTGGGATGCGATGTGGCTGCACTTCGAGGGCGCGACCTACGGCCTCGACAACATCGAGGTCGGCCGTGGTGGCTTCGCGCTGCCGATCGGCACCGGCTGCGCCGGCGCTGCGGGCCCGGTCGAACTCGTGGCCAACGGCGCCAACCTGCCGGGCACGACGCTCGCGCTCGAGTCCGGCAATCACGCGCCGAACGTGCTCGGGGTGACGATCATCGGGTTCTCGACGACGAGCTACTCGGGGCAGGCGTTGCCGTTCCTCGTCGACCCGTTGCTCGGCACGAGCGGTTGCACGCTCTACACCGACGTCGTGATCCCCGCGTACGGGCTGACGAGCGCGACGAGCCCGGCGACGCTCACGTTCAACGTCGCGATCCCGCCCGGCACCTGGACGGGCACGGCGTTCTTCGCGCAGCAGGCCTGTTTCGAGCCCGTGCCCGGCGGCATGTCGTTCTCGAACGCGCTGCGCGTGATGTTGCCGTAGCGCCCGACGCCGCGGCTCAGAACCGAAGCGGCGCTCCGCAGGAGCGCGGCGAGGTCCTGAGCGAGTTTGCCCGCTTCGCGGGCAACCTCGCTCAGAAGCCGCGACTCACGAGCCAGAGCGCCCCGGCAGCCAGCAGCCCCGCGCCGATCCCGAAGCCTGGGCCGAAGGCCGCGCCGACGCCGAACCCGACGAGCACCGCGAGCACGAGTCCGCCGACCTGCGCGAGGCGCCACAGCGGATCGTCGAGGCCGGGCACCGCGGTCGCCTTGCCGCACCCCGGGCAGTTCGTGAAGCCGCCCGCGAACTTCGCGTCCGCGACGAACGCGCGGCCGCACGAACCGCACTCGACGTCAACGTTCGTCGGCTCCACGGCGCGGCTCAGTTCTGCCGCCCTTCGATCGCGGCGAGCAGCACGGCCGCGCCGAAGATCAGCCGGCGATCGACCGGGGTGTTCTTGTCGACGCTGACCTCGAGGCGATAGACGAACGGGTTGAAGTGCTGCTTGAAGCGGGCCACCTGCGAGCTGCCCGCGTTCACGTGGAAGCTCTGCGGGATGAGGTTCGAAAGGAACCGCCGCAGCAGCGCCATGCCCGTGCTGTCCTCCCTGACCTCCGCGATCGGCGCATCGCTCTCGTCGAGGATCTCCCACGAGTCGCGGATCATCGAGCGAAAGCCCCGGCGGCGCGCCGCGCCGACCTTGCGCCCCTCGCGTGGATCGATGATGTCGTAGGCCGCGGCGAAGTCGATGATCTGCCGCGCGCGGATCTCGAGCAGCGCTTCGCCCTGGCTCTCGTCGGTGAAGATCCGGATGTCCTCCTTGAGCTTGAACGCCTTCTGCGCGCAGAAGCCGACGATGCGCTCGCCGGAGTAGACGTGAAAGCTCGCGCCGAAGACCTTGAGGATCTTGCGGCGGATGAGGTAGCGGTCGAGCGACAGCAGATCGGTCATGGGGGTTCCTTCGCGAACGAGGACCATACCAACCCACCGTGGCCACGCGCAGTCGGTCGGAATTCCGCGATAAATCGCCGACTTCGGCGCACCCGGACGGCCTGGTCCGAGATTCTCGTGTTGTCGATGACCCCAGCTCCGAGAACCGAGGATCCCGACCGCGTGACGCCGCCTTCGGCGTTCGAGGGCCTGATCCGCGCGCACCAGGCGACGGTCTGGCGCTATCTGCGGTTTCTCGGCTGTTGTCCGGACGAGGCCGATGATCTCACGCAGGAGACGTTCCTCGCGGTGCACGATCGGCCGCTGCATCGGTTCGGCGCGGGGGCAGCGGCGGCCTACCTGCGGCGCGTCGCGCGCAACGCGTTCTTGAAGTCGAAGGAGCGGGAGCGGCGCGCGCGACTCGTCGACCTCGAAGCCGTGGACGCGGCGTTCGACTGGTTCGTGCGCGACGACGATGGGCAGGGAGTGCGGTCCGCGTTGCACGCCTGCATCGACGGGCTCGAGGACAAGGCCCGCGATGCGCTGCGGCTGCGGTTCGCGGAGGGTTTGCCGCGCGGCGCCATCGCGCGCCGGCTCGCGCTGACGTCGCACGGGGTCAAGAGTCTGCTGCAGCGGAGCTATCGCCGGCTGCGAATCTGCGTCGAACGGAGGTTGCGGGATGCGTGAGATCGATCGGGCACTCGAGGTCCTGCTCGCCGACGAACTCGCGGACCGGCAGCCGCCAGATCTGACCGAGCGGATCGTCGCGGCCGCCCGCCCGCGGCGGGTCGAACGCCAAGACGCGCTCGCACCGCCACGGCGGCTGGGTCGGGCCTCGCTCTGGCTCGGCCTCGCGGCAGGCGCGCTGTGCGTGCTCACGCCCGTTGCATTCGTCGCGTGGCAGCGGGTCGGACTCGCCGCGCCACAGTCGGCGGAGCACGTCGTGAGCGGCCCCGTCGTGATTGGCACGGTCCTGGCCGGCGAGCTGCGGCTCGAGCCGGCCACCGGCGCGCTGGTGCGATCTCATCCCGCGGGCGCACCGTTCGTGCTCGCCCTGACATCTGGCGACCGGCTCCGCGCTCACGACGATGAGCGGACGGTCGTCTCGTTGACGTCCCTCGGTCACCTGGCACTGGCACCGAGGTCCGTTCTGGAGGTGAAGGAAGTGGAGTGGAAACAACTCGGCGGCGGCTTCGTGGCCGGCGCGATCACCGTCTCGGCCGCGGTCGGCGCGGCGACCTGGTTCGGCAGCGGCGAGACGATCGCGGCTCCGAACGAAACGTTGGTCCTGCGCGACGGGGGGGGCAGCGGCGACCCGACTGCGGCGAGCGCCCAGCTCGAGGAACTCGCCGCGGCGCGGCGTCGCATCGCCGAACTCGAGAACCGGCTCGGTGAGCGGGTGCCCGCGGGGCCGACCGTCATGGCGGTTGATGACGACGAGAGTCAGCCCGAGCCCGCGACCGAGTTCGTCGCCACCGGTTCGGAGTTCGACGACGTGCTCGCCGGGGTGGACTGGGGCACGGTCGGCAAGGCGGTCTCCTCGTACCTCGACGTCAAGAAGCAGATCGAAGCGCTCGAGGCGGCGGGCGAGCCGGTCCCCGTCGACCTCCGGGCGACGGCCGACCGCTGGGAAGGGATGCTGTTCGAGCAGATCGGTGCCGCGCTCGAGAGCGGCATCCCCGGCGAGACGATGACGGCGCGCATCCATCACCCGGCCGTGATGACCAACTTGATGCACGCCGCGATGGCCGCGGCCGGCGAGCCACTCGCGGCGAGCCAGCTCGCCGCGATGCAGAAGCTCGGTGAGCGCCACGCGTTCGAGGACGCCGTGCGGCGCGCGAGCTACGACGACCAGACCTTGATGCTCGAACGCGCGGTCGACGAAACGGAGCTGCAACACCGCAGCATCGCGGCGCAGCGGGCGCTGCTGTCCCCGGCGCAGGAGGCGGTGCTGTCGTTCGGCGAGCTCGGCGCTCGCGTGGGCGTGGATCCGTTCGGCTCCGGCTACCAGTGGTCCAAGTTCGGCCGCGCGGTGAACGTCGACAGCGTCGCGGCGTTCGGGGAACGCGCGGCCGCCGGCTTCTCGGCGGACCTCGAACTCAGTGAGGCGCAGTCGCGGCAGCTCGCGCCGCTCGTGCAGAACTGGCTCTCGAGCTGGCCGCAGGAGTGGCTCGGTCGCCCGGCGGACGACCTGGATCGTCGCGGCTCGTTCCACATCGAGCGCGTCCGCGCGGCCGCACGCCTGCAGGTCCAGCTGATGCGCGACATGCAGCACGGCCTCGGGCTGACGCCGGCGCAGCTCGAGCAGCTGCGCTCGATGCGCCAGATCTTCGTGCCGTTCGTCCGCTGAGTCGGGGTACTACCGACGCGGCAGGACGGACAGCTCGATGCGCGAGGCGTGCGCCGGCGTCGCGAACACCCGGTGTTCCTGACGCCGGAAGTCCTCGGCCCGCGCGTTCGGGATGTCGCAGAACGTCTGCGGGTTGCGGTCGATGAGCGGGAACCACGTGCTCTGCAGCTGCACCATGATGCGGTGACCCTTGCGGAACAGGTGGTTCCTGGTGCGCAGGTCGATCGTGTAGCGCTCGACCGCGCCGGGTTCGATCGGCTCCGGCTTCTCGAACCCGTTGCGGAACTTCCCGCGCAGCACGTCGTCGGCGACCATGAGCTGAAAGCCGCCCATCTCGCGTTCTTCGTAGTCCTCGGGGTAGACGTCGATGAGCTTGACGACCCAATCCGCGTCGGTGCCGGTCGTCGCACAGAAGAGCTCCGCCGCGAGCTTGCCCGTCACCGCGAGGTCCTCGGTCAGCGGCGCGCTCACGAACGTCAGGACGTCCGGGCGATCGGCGACGAAGCGCTGGTCCTCGACCTTCCAGAGCTTGCCCGCGCGCTGGAACCGCGGGTCGCGGCTGCCGCCGTAGAGCCCGCCCCAGAACCCCATGATCGGGCGCTTGGAGTAGGGGACCGGCTTGTCCGGGTCGGACGTCCACGCGACCGAGCCCGCGTTCGCCGCGGTCGGCTCTTCGAACGACAGGCTGCCGTCTGCGTGCAGGTAGAGCGAGCGTGACTCCACGTTCTGCGGCGGCCAGGAATCGAACCGTTGCCACGCGTTCGAGCCCGTCTGGAACATCGTCGCCTCGGGCAGCTCGAACTCGCCGCCGCGCAGGTGCGACGCGAACCACGGGGCCTCGATCTCGCGCTGGTAGTACGCGGACGTGTTGGATCCGTAGCGGTAGCGCCCGAGCGCCGACGCGTCGGCGGCGGCCCACTGCCCGTGCGACCACGGCCCGACGACGAGGCGGCTCTTGTCGTCGCGATCCAGCGGCTCCAGCCGGTCGTAGATGTCGAGCGCGCCGCCGAGGTTCTCGGCGTCCCACCAGCCGACGACGTTGAGCGTCGGCACGGTCACGCTGTCGAGGTGCTGCAGCGTGTTGCCCTGCTGCCAGTAGTCGTCGTAGGTGCTGTGCGCCATGAAGTGGTTCCACGTCGGCGACACGTCGTGCAGGTAGCGCGCGTTCATGTTCGACAGCGGTCCGAGGTCGAGGAAGAACTCGTACGTGTCGACCTGGTCGTACGGAAACCGCGTGTTCTGCTTCGGATCGAAGTCGAACAGGTAGGGCAGCTCCGCGCTCGGCGACAGCCGGAACGCGCCGAAGTGGAAGAAGTCGTCGCCGATGAAGTAGTCGCTCGGCGACGCCTGCGGGCTCGCGCACGAAAGCGCCGGGTGGGGGTCGACGAGCGCCATCGTCACGTACCAGCCGGGATACGAGACGCCGAGCATGCCGACCCTGCCGTTGTTGTCGTCCACGTTCTTCACGAGCCAGTCGATCGAGTCCCAGGCGTCGGTGCTCGCGTCGATCGCGTCCGGATCGGCGCGATGCCGCACCGGCCGGTTCCACTCGAACTTGCCCTCCGAGCCGTGCCGGCCGCGCGCGTCCTGCACGGCGAACACGTAGCCGGCCTCGCGCAGCACGCGGAACGTGCTGTCGAAGTAGCGCGTGAAGCCGCCCTTCGGATCCGCGACGCGATACGGCGTGCGCACGAACACGATCGGCAACGGCGTCGCGGCCGCGCGCGGTTCGTAGATCTCCGTGTAGAGCTTGACGCCGTCGCGCATCGGGATCATGACCTCGCGCTTGTCATAGTCCGCCGGGGTCAGCGGGGCGTCCTGCGCGGCTGCGTTCGCCGTCGCGGTCACCGCAACGGCGAACGCCATCGCGCCAGCGAGCTTCGGTGCGGTACTCATCGGCGCAGTGTTTCCGGAGCGGACCGCGGCGTCCAGGATTCAGGCGTGGTGACACGCGCCGGCGCGCGGAACGGCCGGTGACAGGCGGGGAAGCCGATTCCGCGGATGGCGTCTGCACGGAGCAGCGCAATGGCATCCGTCCCCCGAGCGCGCCGATCGAGGTAGACTCTCCATCCAGCCTATCCCCCGATGAAACTGACCACCTTCACGTTCACCGCCGCGCTGCTCGCCGGCGGCCTCTCCGCTCAGGCCACTTCGGCGATCTGCAACGGCTCGGGCACCAACCCGGTCGCGCTCGGCACGACGGCCGCGAATCCGCTGCCGTGTCTCGGGTGTTCGTGGGAACTCCAGATCGATCACACGACGTTCCAGCCGAATGCGACGTTCGACTTCTTCGTCGGATCGATCGGGGCCTGTGAGGGCCGGGTCAACACCATCTTCGGTGAGGTGCTCTGGCGCCCGTTCGAATCGGTCTTCACCGAGGCGCGCGTCAAGAGCGGCACGCTGCTGCTCGACGTTCCGAACGACACCTCGTTCATCGGCCTGCCGATGTCGGTCGCGGGCGCATCGTTCACGCTCGGCACGAACGAGCTCGAGCTGACGAACGCGGTCGACGGCGTCGTCGGCAACTGATCGCTCGCGAACCGCGTCGCGTCGGATTCCGCGGGCGCGTCAGCGGCCCTCGGGCAACTGCTGCCGCCAGCGGGCTGCGGCAGCCGCGTGACCGCCGTTCGGATCGCTCGGCTCCCAGGACGCGTGGACCGCGACCAGCGCGCGGATGACCTCGATCGTGTCGTCGTGATCGGCGCCGCGGCTGGCGACGAACAACCGGTGCGCCTCCTCTAGCCTGGCGTTCGCGCCCGCGAAGTCGGGCCGGTCCTGGCGGTGCAGAGCGATGCCGAGGTGGGCCAGGTAGTCCGCGAGGCGGTGCGGCCGACCGGGCACGTACGCGGCGCGGGCTGCGGCCTCGGTGCCCGCGAAGAGTGCTCTGGCCGCGTCGAACCGGCCGGTGTCGACGAGGACGATTCCGAGCAGGTGGGTCGCGTCGACCGTGTTGTAGTCGTCGGGGCCGAAGACCTCGCGGCAGCCGGTGAGCGCGTCGCGGAAGACCGGCTCGGCGTCGTCGAACCGTTCGAGCTTGTAGAGGCAGTAGCCGAAGTTGAGCGCGAACATCAGCACGTCCGGGTTGCGCTTGCCGAGCTCTCGTTCGGCGTCGGCGACGAGCTGCCGTAGCAGTACCTCGGCGGCCGATAGCTTGCCCTGACGTTGCAGCAGCATCGCGAGGTTGTTGCCCGAGATGCGGGTGTAGGCGTGACCCGGCCCGAGTTGCCGATGCCGGACCTCGAACGTCTCGCGCAGCAGCGGTTCGGCCTGATCGAGCTCGTCGAGCTGGATCAGGCAGTTGCCGAGGTTGTTGACCGAGTCGAGCGTGTCCGGGTGGGTGTCTCCCAGGATCGCGCGCTTGCCGCGCACCGCCTCCTCGTAGAGCGGCTTCGCGGTCGCGAAGTCGTGCTGTTGTTCGTGCCAGTGCGCGAGGCTGTGGATCGCCGCGAAGATCTCGGGGTGATCGGCCGGCATGACGCGTTGCAGGTCCGCCGCGACCCGCCGGAACAGCTGGCCGGCCGCGTTCACCTGGCCCGTGCTGTGCAGCCACTCCGCGTACTGGCGTTCGACGGAGAGCGTCGTCGGATGGTCGTCACCGAGCAGTTCCTTGGAACGGTCGCGCGCCTCCGTCAGCAGCCGGCCGGCCTCCTCGAGTTCGCCGACTTCCTGCAGCAGCGCACCCAGGTTCATGATCGGAATCACGATGCCGTGGTGGTCGTCGCCGAGCGACCGGCGCGTCGCGTCCAGGACCGCGCGATAGATCTCCTCGACCGCGGTGGCGTCGCCCTGGCGATACGCGAGTCGGCCGATGTTGCCGAGGATCGCGAGCGTGAGTTCGTCCTCCAGACCGAGCGTCGCGCGCGCGCGGCGCTCGGCTTCGAGCAGCAGATCCTCGGCCTCCTGCCATTCGCCCTTGTCGGTGAGCAGCACGCCGAGGTTGTTCCGCGTGTGGATGGTTTCGCGCGCGTCGTCACCGAGCACCTGGCGGCGGCCGGCGAGGGCCTCGCGGTACAGCCGCTCGGCGTCGCCCTCGGCGGCAACCACGTCGCGATTGCGGGTGTGGAGCAGCGCGGCCATCTCGTGCACCGACCAGAGCGTCAACGGGTCGTCCGCGGCAAGCGTCTGGCGGCGTATCGCGAGGGCCTCCGTCTGCGGGGGCAGGGCCCGATCCACGAGGCCGACGGCGCGCAGCGTCGTGGCGACGCTCTGCAGCAGCCGCGCCTTCATCCCCGGGCGGTCGGCGAAATCGCGCTCGATCGTCGCGAGGCTGCGGTCGAACAGGTTCGTCGCGAGCATCTCCAGACCGAGCGAGCTGAAGTTCACGCCCTGCATGTCCGACTCGAACGTGGCGCGTTGCGCCGCGTCGAGCTGGTCGAGGAGTGTGCTGCGCAGCGTCGCGCCGACCTCGTGGAGCTGCAGTCCTTCCCACTGCTGCTCGAGGAAGCCGGCGACCTCGAGCGCCTCGACCTTCGCGGCGGTCGCCAGGGTGGCTTCGTCCTCGGCGCGCAGGTACTGCACGAACGTCGCGACGGCGCCGCCGATCAGGGCAAGGAGCACGAGCGTCGCGGCGACGACCGGTCCGCGGTGCTTGCGCACGGCCTTCTGCAGCCGGTACCCGAAGCTCGGCGGCCCGGCCTCGATCGGTTCGTGCGCGAGGAAGCGGCGCAGATCGTCGGCAAGCGCGCTGACCGTCGGGTAGCGCCGGTTGCGGTCCTTCTCGAGCGCCTTGAGCGCGACCCAGTCGAGGTCGCGCCGGAGCACGCGGACGAGCGCGTTCTGCGGCGAGCTGCGCGCCGTCGCCGCGCCGTCGCTCGATCGGATGCGGCTGCTCGGACGTTCGGGAACCTCGTTCTGCAGGATCCGCCCGACGTCGCGCAGCTGATTGCCGCGCAGCCGTTCGGATGCAAGCGGAAGGCACCCGGTCAGGAGTTCGTACAGCACCGCTCCGAGCGAGTAGACGTCCGCACGGGTGTCGACGTCGAGCTCGGGATCGGCCTGCTCGGGGGCCATGTACTCCGGTGTTCCGACCCCGGCGCGACCGAACGAGGGGATGCTGCCGCGCTGGTCCGTTCCGGCGACGACCTTGGCGAGACCGAAGTCGATGATCTTGACGCGCGCCCTGCCGTCTTCCCGGCAGACGAGGACATTGGATGGCTTGAGGTCGCGATGCACCACGCCCTTCTGATGGGCGTGCATGACCGCGGCACAGACCTGCACCATGAGCTCGACGCGTTGTGGGATCGTCAGGCGATGCGTGTCGCAATACTCGGTCAACGCGACGCCATCGACGTACTCCATGACGAAGTACGGTTGCCCGCGCTCGGTGGCACCGCAGTCGAACACCTTCGCGATGCCGTCGTGATGCATCCACGCGAGTGCCTGGCGCTCCTGCTGGAACCGCACGACGACCTCCGCGCTGTTCATGCCGGTCTTGACGACCTTGAGCGCGACCTCCCGCTGCACGGGTTCTTCCTGCCGGGCCAGGAACACCGTGCCCATCCCGCCCTGGCCGAGGCGGCGCTCGATGCGATACGGGCCGATGGCGTCGCCGACCGTCAGTGCGTCGAGCGCGAGCAGCGCCTCGACCGTCGTGCGGATGCGGTCCGCGCACGCCGGGAAACGCGCGCACAGATCGTCGACGAACCCGCCGTCCTGCAGGGCGCCGGTCTCGAGCGCGTCGGCGAGCGCGTCCTCGATTTCGTCCGGCAGCAGGCCGGAGTCCGAGCTGTCAGGCGTCGTGTCCATGGTCCTCTCGATTCCTCGCAGCCACCCCCAGAACGCCGTGGCCATGACCGTACTGTCGGGCTCCTTCGGAGCCAAGGAAGGCGCCCGCTGGCCCCTGCGGCCGCGGCGCGGTACCCTCGAGTCCGAATCCGAATCTCCCGCCGAACGTGCCATGACTGTCCCCGATTCAGGCGAGGGCGACGCCGACCTCGTGCGGAACGCCAAAGCCGGTGACCCCGAGGCGCAGGACGAGCTGTGCCGCCGGCACCTGCCTGGCGTGCTGGCGTGGGTCCGCCTCAAGCGGAGTGACCTCGTCGCGCAGCGCGAGTCGGTCACCGATCTCGTGCAGACGGTCTTCCGGCAGGCGCTCGGTGACCTCGAGCGCTACGAGCACCGTGGCGGCAACAGCTTCCGGAACTGGCTGCTGACGTACGCGGACAACAAGCTGCGCAACCGCGAGCAGTACCACCGCGCCGAGCGCCGACGCCCGGAGCGCGAAGTCCACGCGAGTCTGTCGCAGCTCTACGCGTCGATCACGACGCCGTCGCAGGAGCTGTCGGCCAAGGAGGGCATCGAGCGGTTCGAGCGTGCGTTCGCGAAGCTGTCCGAATCGGATCGGACGGTCATCCTCCTCGCGCGCATCGAAGGCCTGAGCCACGCCGAGATCGCCGAGCGACTCGGGGTCTCCGTCGCGGCGAGCAAGAAGGCGCTGAGTCGTGCGACCGTTCGACTCGCGGCGCAGCTCGGCCATCTCGACGGCACGGCCTGAGCGCGCCGGTTCTCGGTCGGGGCTACTCACCGCGTCCCGCACCGGCGACCTTGGGTTGGAGGGTGATCGTGTGCTCGGACTGGCCGGCCGTCGTGACCTCGATCGTGCCGGTGGCGGTGCCGAAGCCGGCGGCGGTCGCGGTCCAGCGGTAGGTGCCCGGCACGAGGCCCGCGCGTCGGACGCTGCCTTCGCGGTCGGCGTGTCCGAGGTAGCTGCCCTGCGCGACGGCGCCGGCCGGAGCGTCGCGCAGCAAGCTCACGCGCGCATTCGGCACCGGCTCGCCGGTCGCCGCCGAGAACACGACGAATCGCGCGCTGCCCGTCGCCATGTCGCAGTCGAGTACGTAGTCGCTGCGGCCCGCAACGACGTGCAGGTCCTGTTCGAAGCGGAATGGCTGGTCGACGCGGCCGAACTGCACCCGGTAGCGGCCCGGCCGCAGGTCGCGGATCTCGTAGCTGCCTGCTCCGTCCGTGCGGCCGGCATGCCGGGCTCGCGCGATGAAGAGCGATTGGCCAGCGCCCAGCAGCGGCGCCACCCGCACCTCCGCGCCGACTTCGACGCCGCGGTTGCCGAACAGCGTGCCACGCAACGTTGCGAGCGTCGGCGCGAGCAGCTGGACCTGCTCGGTGGAGTCCGCGGTCACGGCGACGCGTTGTCCCGCACGGAGCGCTGCTGCGGCGTCGACCTTGCCGATGCCGCGGGCATCGGGCAGGAGCGCGACCACGTACGCCCCTGGCGTCAGCCGCGCCGAACGGGCGGTCCCCGCGTCCGAGGTGCGGCCGCGCCAGACGACGCGGGCGGGTTTCGTGGCGGTGACGACGCAGCAGCCGATGGCGGCTCCGGGCTCGCCGCTGCTTTGCTGCGCGAGAATGTCGATCCACCCGCCGCCTGCGACGGCAACGGTGACCTCGGCTCCGTCGTCGCCGAGCAGAACGTTCAAGGGCGCGGACGCGGCGTAGTCGCGGCTCCGGGCCTCGACGACGAAGTCGCCGGCGGTCAGACCGATGAACGTCGCGGTCCCGCCGCTGTCGCTCGCGCGCGCGGTCACGAGCGCGCCGCGGTGGTCGGCCTTCTGCAGCGGTGCGGGGTCAGTCGCGTGGAAGAGCGCGACCTCCGCGCCGGCGAGGGGGCGGCCGTCGGGGTCCTGGACCCGAACCGTGAGCGTGCGGCCACGGTCGCCCCGCAGGGTGATGCGGTTCGTCTCGCCGGGCCGAACGGCAACCGGACGAGGCCGAACTGGCAGATGGGAAGTGCCTCTGGCCTGCAGCTGCCAGTCGCCGGCGGGAACTCGCGAGAGCGCGAAGTGGCCTTGCGCGTCGGTTGTCACGATCCGTTCGGCCGTGGGCCAGGCGGCGAGCAGCGCGGCGGCGCGCAACGGACCGGTGCCGTCTGGCCCGGCGAGCGACGAGCGGTGCGGAGACGCGACGATCCGACTGCCGGCGAGCGGCTGCCCGCGGTCGTCGACGAGTCGGCCGGCGATCGCGCCGCGGCGCTCGAGGCGGAGCTCGATCGGGGCGCCGAAGTCGACTTCGGCGATGCACGGCCCGTGCTCCGAGCTCCACGCCGCGACGGTCGCGACCTCGGCATCGGCCGCGCGCAGCTCGAACGCGCCGTTCGACCGACTCCGGGTCGGCTGACCGATACGCGACAGCGGGCGAGCCGGTTCTGCGCCGGCCGTGCCGAGTGCGATTGCGGCGTTCGCGACTCCGTTCCCGCCGCCGTCCACGACGAACCCGTGCAGCGCGTGGCCGCGGTCGAGTTCGATGCGCAGCTCCGTGAGCGGCCGGTCGGAAGACACCTCGAACTCGAGCCGTCGTGCGACGAAGCGCTCGGACGTGGCGCGCAGCGAGTAGCTGCCTGGCGCGACGCCGGTGAGTTCGAAGCGGCCCCGCAAATCCGTCTGGAGCGCGCGGGTGTCGGCGCCGCGAACGCGTCGCTGGACCGTGACGTGGGCGTCGTCGATCGGCGCGCCGTCGGGGTCCACGACCGCGCCGTTGATGCGACTCGCGACGACGACGACGAGATCGCCGACGTCGAGGCCCGCGCCCGAGACTGCGCGCGCTGCCGGTGCCTCTTCGAATGCGAGGTGGCCCCCCGTGAGCGCGAGAGCGCCGCGCATGCGGGGTTGGACGAGCAGCCGGAATCGGCCGTTGGCCGTCGTGCGGGCCGCGGGTGCGGTCCGCACCCCGTCCGATTGCCACTGGACCAGCGTTCCGATCCGCGGTGATCCATCCGGGCCGATCAGGCGGCCGACGACCGGCGCGGGGATGCTGGCGGACTGCGATGACGCGTTGTCGAGGCGACGGCGCGCGGATTCGGCCGGGGCCGTCGCGCCGGTCGCGACCGCCGTGACTGACGGGGGCAGGTTCTCGGGCCGGCGGGCGGTTCCATGGGTTGCCCCGTCGGGCGACACGCGATCGTGATCGGTGCCGACGAACGCGAGGCCGGTGGCGAGGGCGAGCGCGAGCCCGACGACGCCGAGCGCGAGTGACCGCGCCCGGTCGCTGCGACCTGCAGCGCGGCGCGGTCCGGTCCGTTGGGTGAGGTGGTGCACGGCTCTTCTCCGTCGTGGGATTGCCGGTTTCTCGGGTTGTCGGCCTACTGGCGCTGCCAGACGGGGAAGGAGAAGTCGGCCGGGAACAGACCGCCGTTCGCGCCCGCGAAGCCCGCGAGGAACTGCTTGTCGGGGCTCAGGATGAATCGCCCGACGCCGACCGGCGTCCGCAGACTCGAGAACTCCGCGAACCAGAACGCGAGGGACGGGTCGCTGGTGTTGGAGTAGAAGTCGAGCTCGTCCAGCGCGGCGAACGCCTCGCCGTTCTCGGTGCCGTTGAACTGGCCGTTGGCGTCCACCGAGACCTGCGATGGCACGCGATCCTCGTAGCCGAGGCCCTGATCGACCCAAACCGATTCGCCGCTCCACGACCCGGCGATGTCGTCGTAGTCGTAGTCCGGCAGACCGACCGCATCCCGTTGCAGGATCGCGATCGTGCCGTCCTCGTCGACGGCCGCCGCGTACCGACCCGTCGGGTCGACGTAGAAGCCGCCTTCGCCTCCGAGGCTGAACACGTAGCCGAAGATGCCGGGTGTGCCGGGCGTCGCCGTGATGCGACCGCTGCCGTTGGGCTGGCCGTTCACGCGAATCGTGGTCACGTTGCCGGCGTCGTTGACGACGAGCTCGACGCGCGCACCGCCGCCCGAGCCGATGGGCGGGGCGTCGAGCTCCACGTATTGACCGGCCCAGGTGCCGGCGAGCGCGCTCACGTTGGCTGGCGCCGAAGGGCCGCCGCCGCCTTTGCTGCAGGCGACCATGGTGAGCGAGAAAGAGAGGGTGAGAAGGGTGAGCGAGGACTTCATCGTCGGGTCTCCAGGTGGGGAGGTTGGCCGACACCTCGGGCCGCCCGAACGGGCGCGCCAGGAACGAGCGCCGGCTGCGGGGAGGAGGTGAGGAGCCGGCGATTGGTGACCGGGATTTCCCCGAGATCCGGCGGCGCCGTCGGACCGGAGCCGAAACCGTGGCCGCCGTGTCACTTCTGCGCGCGACCTCACCTCCTCGGGTCGGCGGCCCCGGCCGCTGCCGCCGGCACGTCGCCGCCGGCTCCCGCTCGCCAGCCTGGCTGGCTCCCGAGGTCACCTGATGAAACTGCTCTGGATCGTTCCCTTCGCCGCCATCGCCGCCTGCCA
The DNA here is from genome assembly GCA_965228735.1 of Planctomycetota bacterium. Taxonomy (GTDB): domain Bacteria; phylum Planctomycetota; class UBA1135; order UBA1135; family UBA2386; genus JAGQRA01. The sequence continues at coordinate 3,187,571 of OZ245838.1, read as the reverse complement.
CTCCCCCGCCCCCGCGCCGGCAGCGTTCCCAGCCGACTCCGTCTTCGGGGAAGCGCGAGCGCCCGCCATCCGGGCGCCGCTCGCGCAGGCTCCGGCACCGTCGACCTCGCCGAACGACGCCGGGCCGCGCGCTCGCGTCTCCGCGGGCATCGAAGTCGGGGCGGGCGCCGGTTCGTTCGGTTCGCTGTTCGCCGTCGAGGGCGAGATCCCGGTCGGCGAGCGGATCGCGATCGTGCCGCGCATCCTGAGCTACAGCTACTCGTGGGAGGGCGAGGGCGACTTCACGGATGACGCCGAGGAGGACGGTGACGGCACCGGCTTCGGCGCCGAGGTGCGCTTCTACCCGAAGAAGGTCCTCGAGGGCTTCTATGTCGGCGCCGGCGCGGGCGTGTTCCCGCTCAGCGACTGGGAATACCGCGATGGCGGCACGGTCGAGACCGGCGACAGCGCGTCGTTCACGGCCTACGGCGCGACGGGCTACATGTTCGAGGTCGGGGACCGATTCTCGTTCGGCCCCACGGCGATCCTCGGGTCGTACGTCTCGGACTCGCCCGAGTCCGGGGTCTACGGCGGCGTCGGGATCCGCTTCGGCATCAACTTCTGATGCCGAAGCGGACCCGATGCGGCGCCGTCGCTACTGCGTCGCGGTGACCGACGCGCTGGTCGCGACCTTGTTGGCGCCCGACTGGTAGGTCACTATCGGGCCGCCCGGGGCCGTGTCGATGTTGGAGACCTGGAACGTCCAGCTCGCCGACACGGTGGTCGCCGGCGGAACCGGCGCCGGGATCAGCATCGAGGTCGAGCGGAAGAAGGCCTGGCCCTCGCCGTTCGTCTGCGTCGAGAACGCCGCACCCGCGACGATCACCGGATCGAGACCCCACGTCGCGCCCGTCTTCACGCCGGACTGACCCGTGATCTGCGCGGTGACGCGGACGCCCTTCATCGCGCGGTCTTCGTCGTCCACGACGTGGAACGTGCCGTACGCAAACCAGTGCAGCTGGCCGTTGATGGTCTCGGTCGCCCAGTTGAGCTCGATCGAGTGCAGGTGCACCGGCGTGACGTTCGACGGCACGACGTAGGTCGTGTGCGTGGCCGTCGTCGAGACCGCTTCACCGGCGCAGTTGTAGCTGCGGACGCGGTAGAAGTACTGCGTGGTCAGCGTCACGGTGCCGTCGGTGTAGGTCGTCGCGGTCGCGCTCGGGATCTCGGCGACCGTTTCCCACTGCGGGCTGTTGGCGAGCATGCGCTCGATGGCGACGCCCGTGTGGTTGCTGCCGGCGGGGATCGTCCAGCTGATGCCGTTGCCGTAGATGCCGACCGCCGTCGAGGTGACGCCGGTCATCGCGGGCGGCAGCGCGATACCCGTGCAGGGCGTGCCTGCACCGATCGGAATGCTCCGCGCGCTGGCGGCGTTCGTCGAGAACGTGGCCGTCTCCTCACCGTCGAGCCAGCCGTCCGCGTCACGGTCGATCGCGAGACGGCGCTCGCTCTTGGCTGGTACGATCGTGAACGTCGCTTCGGTGCCCGCGCCGATCGAGTTGAGCAGCGTGTTCACCGTCACGACGTTGTTGTTGTCGTCGAGGTAGTCGGGCCCGACGTAGAGGAAGCCCTGTTGGCCGCCGCCTGGCTGGTTCTGCTTCACGATGAGGCCGATCTGGCGCACGTCGTAGCCGTTCGCCACGTTGGTCGCATCGAACGAGAGGGCGTCGAGCAGGTCCTGGTAGCGTGCGGCATCGGGCGTGGTCATCGGATAGCTCGCCACCGTCAGCTGCATGCCGACGGCCGGGTGCGCGTTCTGCGCGGGCGGTCCGGGCGCGAACGCCTCGATGTTCGTCGGCTGCCCGTACGTCCTGTTCGAAGCGAACTGCAGCAGGAACGCCGTGATGTTCGCGGTCTCCTGGAGCGTGAGCGGAGTCGTCGAGTTGGCCGGGAACGTGAACGGCTTGAGGAAGCGCGAGATCGTGTCGATGTGCCCGTCGTGCAGGAAGCCGAAGCCGGCCTTGCTGCGCGCCGCGGTCATGTCGAAGCCCGTTCGCTCGTGCATGTTGCGCAGGCCGGGGATCTTCATCGGCACCTGCGAGGTGCCGTCGGTCGTGATGAGCGCGGTGTGCGCCTCGCCATACGTGCCGGCCATGAGCTGTTGCCAGCTGCCCGTGAACACCATGTCGGGGCCGGTGCCGGTCGTCGCGGTGTGGCAGTTCACGCAGAGGGCGGCGTACGACGCGCCCGTGGCGCCGATGCCGGCCCCGAGCGTGCCGTTGCCCGGCGGCAGGACCGACGGGTCACCATTGACGTCGAGGTTGTTGTGATCGCGGAAGACGATCCCCGGCAGCGCCGGGTGTGAGCCGTCGAGCACGGTCGACGCCTCGAACTCGTTCTTGTGGTTACGCAGCGGGTTCGGCGGGTACCAGAGCGTCTCGAGGTAGTCCTCGAACTGACCCATCTCCGCGGCCGAGAGCGTGACGTCGTCGTTCTGCAGGTGCGTGAACGCGCCGTTGAACTCCTCGAGGCCCTTCTTGTCGCCGCGCCAGTGGAACGGCTCCTTGCCGATGATGTCGCGCAGCGACTGCGTCACCATCGGGCCCTTCATCGGATGGAAGCGCTGCGTCGTGTCCTCGTTCGGCGGCCCGGCGGCGCTCGCGACCTTCTGCCCCACGCGGTCGATGTTGAGGCCGTGCACGGCCCGCACCTGGCCCGATGGATCGCCGAGATCCCAGCCGAGGCCGTCGAGATCGCCGTCGATGTGACACGACGCGCACGCGGCCTGGCCGAGGCCCGACGACTTGTGGGTGTCGAACAGATGCTTGCGGCCGCCCTTCGCGGCGAGCGGCGTCGGGTCGTGGAACGGGATCTCCGTGAGCGCGCCGGTCAGGTTGGCGACCGTGAGCGAGTTGGAGAAGCGGTTGAGGACGTAGAGCACGCCGCGCGGCCCGTCGAGCACGAGCCCGGTCGGGCCTTCGCCGACCTCGATCGGCTGCGTCCCGGTGAGCCGGTTGCCGGCCGGGTCGATGATGATGACGTTGTTCGACCCCATGCCGGAGACGAACCCGACATCGCCGGTCGCGTCCCAGATGTGGTAGCGCGGGTCGCCGATCGCGGTGTCGCGGACGTTCTGGGGCAGGTTGCCCGACGCGTAGACGCCGTAGGGTTGGCCACTCGGGATCGAACCGCCGTTCGCGAGATGACCGTTGAGCTCGAACGGCCCGAGGGCCGTGGTGGTCGGCGGGCTGCCGGTGCCGCCGGTCCAGGGGAACGCGCCGGCGAGGTGGGCGCGGACGAACTTGCCGTTGAGGTTGGGCTCGAAGCGGATCTCGTTCGTCGACTCCATGCCGACGGCGGAGATGACGAAGTCGTCCTGGTTGTTGTAGTACCGCACGGCGACGTTCGCGACGACGTTCATGGCGCGCTTGACGTAGCCGACGACGGTCGTCGTCGCGGGGTCGATCACCGCGATGTCGTGATCGTACATGTCCCAATCCTGGGCGCGGCCGTGCGCGCCGCCCGTGATCTCCGTGGTCCAGTCGTTGTTCGCGTCGTCGCGCCACTGGTTGCTGAAGTTCTTGCGGACGATGTGGCTCACCTTGGGCTCGGCCGGATTGCCGCTGGCCTTGCCGGGCACGAAACCCGAGGCGGTATTCGGCGGCGGGTTGGGCAGGTTGGCGGCGTTGCCCGTGATGGCGTCCTTCGCCCAGCGGGTGTCCGAGCCGTTGAGCACGGTCGTGTCGTTCGCGGACGTGAAGATGCCGACGTAGATGAGGCCGTCGGGGGCGAGCACCATCGAGCGCGGATCCTGGCCGAGGAGCGCGATTCGCGTCGGCGGCTGCGTCAGATTGTTGAGGTCGTAGACCTCGACCGTGTCCGGCTGCGACAGCGTGACCCAGGCGCGCGGCGGCAGTTCCTCTTCCTCCACCGTCATCGCCGGCGTGAACACCACGTCGGACGGCTCGTCGCCGGTCGGAATCGTCATCTGCACCGTCAGGCTCGACAGGTCGACGATCGAGATCGAGTCGGAGATGTGGTTGCAGACCCAGGCCGTGTCGTCGTCGACGGCGCGCACGGTCACGGGGTCGAGCCCGACCTGGATCGAGCCGGTGGGCACGGGCGTACCGGTCGACAGGTCGAAGACCTCGAGCCGGGCGTCCGCCGAGTTGACCGCGAGCAGCGTCTGCCCGTTCGGCGTCATCTCGAGCGGGTGCACGTGGGCGCTCTCGAAGTTCACGAAGTGATCCGTCAGCGGCGTGCGCTGCGCGGCGAGCGGTGCGACCGCGAGCGCGGCAGTCACGAGAGTCGGTGCAAGCCGACTGACGGGGCTCCGCGGCGAACCGACGGCCGGCTGGCGCGTACTCGGGTGAGGGTTGGCAGAAGGTCGAGAGGCTACGCGCGGAATGCCGGGCGAGCTGGTCATGGCTAATCCTCGTCGTGGGAGGAGATAAGGACGGCGCGTGATCGCTTCGGCCAGTCCGGGGCGGGCGCCGGGACGGGCGCGCGGGCACGGATCTCTGGTCCGGACTCTCACGATCGTCCGGACCGGTGGGTGCCCCGGTCCGCGGCCGCTAACGCGGATTCCGACGTTTCTGATCCGTTCGCATCGGGCGGGCCGGGCGGCCTTGCGTCCTGACCGTTCTTTCACGTCCGGATGGCCGTGGGTTCACGGCGTTGGCGAGTCTCGTGGCCGCTCCGCTGCGACCTCGTCTCGACCGGGCGGTGTCGCCAGCGGTTTCCAACCCGCTGACTTCACACCAACGGACCTCATGGCTAGCAAGTTCTCGGCGATCGCGATCGCCCTCTCGGTCTGCGCTCCGCTCACCGCGCAGTTCTCGTTCACGCACCTCTCGACGATCCAGTCGAGCAATCAGGAAGGCGAGATCGTCGCCTACGACGCGGCCAGCGGCCGCTACTTCGTCACCAACCCGGACAGCGACGCTCTCGATGTGTTCTTCGCGAACGCGAGCGGCATCCTGAGCTACGTCAACTCGATCCCGCTCGCGGGCGCGCCGAACAGCGTGGCGATCCACGGCGGTCTCGTCGCCGTGGCGGTCGAGGCGGCGGTCAAGCAGGATCCGGGCCAGGTGCAGTTCTTCGATGCCGCCACCCTGGCGGCGAACGGCGCCTCGGTGACGGTCGGCGCGCTGCCCGACATGCTCGCGTTCACGCCGGACGGCACCAAGGTGCTGACGTGCAACGAAGGTGAGGCCGACGAGCCGACCGGCCTCGTCAACCCCGAGGGTTCGGTGAGCATCGTGGACGTTGCGACCCGCACCGCGGCGACCGCCAGCTTCGCGCCGTTCAACGCGCAGAAGGCCGCGCTGCAGGCCGCCGGCGTGCGCCTGACGGACGTCAATGGCATCACGCTCGCGCAGGACGTCGAGCCCGAATACCTGACGATCAATGCCGCGGGCACGACCGCATTCGTGACCCTGCAGGAGAACAACGCCGTGGCCGAGGTCGACATCGCGGGGGCGACCGTCACTGCAATTCGCCCGCTCGGGGAGAAGGACCACAGCCAACCCGGCAACGAGTTCGACGCGTCGGACCAGGACGGCGTCGAGGGCAACTTCCAGAACTGGCCGCTCCTCGGGCTCTACATGCCCGATGCGATCACTTCGTTCACGGTGAACGGCGTCGAGTACCTCGCGACCGCCAACGAGGGCGACGGCCGCGATGACTTCGCGGGCTTCGAGGACGAGACGCGTGGCAACGACCTCGAAGCCGATTTCGTGATGGACACCGAGGATCCGACGCCCGAGACCGCGCTCTACACCTCGGCGGAACTCAACGACAACGCCGTGCTCGGCCGCCTCAAGTGCGTCGCGAGCGACTTCGACATCGCGCGCGGCGACACGGACGGCGACGGTGACGTCGACCAGCTCTACTCGTTCGGCGCGCGTTCGTTCACGATCTGGACGACGACCGGCGTCAAGGTCTTCGACTCCGGCAGCGAGATGGAGCGCGAGATGCTGACGCGCGGCCTGTGGGAGGAAGGCCGGTCGGACGACAAGGGGCCGGAGCCGGAGTCGATCACGTTCGGCGTCGTCGATTCGATCCCGATGCTGTTCGTCGGCCTCGAGCGCACCAACGCGATCATGATCTACGATGTGTCGGACCCGACCGCGCCGGCGCTCCTCGACGTCATCGACGTCGCGACGGCGAGCGGGATCGGCGCCGAGGCGCCCGAAGGCCTGCAGTTCGTCGACGCGGCGGACAGCCCGACGGGCACGGCGTTGCTCGCGGTCACCTCGGAAGGTGACGGCGCGCTCAGCCTGTTCGCGCTCGAGTTCGATGCCCCCGAGTGCTTCCTCCTCATCGGCCTCGAGAGCATCGACTTCACCTACGGCACGGACACGTTCCTCGTCGATCCGATGACGATCCTGCCGATGACGCTCGTGTCGACGCCGACGCTCGATATCCCCGCGAACAACCAGCTGATCGGTCTGCCGATCTACACCCAGTCGGTGATGTACAACCCGACGGTGTTCCCGAACGACCCGATCAAGGTCTCGCAGGGCGTCGAGTTCGTCATCGGCAACCAGCCGTCGACCTACGGCCTGCCGGGCGGCCTGATCATGTGGCCGACGGGGGCGCCGGTGACGCAGCCGGGCGGTCAGATCTCGATCGGCTTCTCGTTCCTGTAGTGCCGGCCCCGGCGAACCGAGCGCCCTGGCCGCGAGTCCGACCGTGGTCGCGACTCGCGGCGAGGCGCGCTGGCTTCGCCGACTACCTCACGATCGGCACCCGCAGTCGGTGCGTGCTGTAGAAGAAGTTGCCGTCCAGGATCCAGTCCTGGAAGTAGAGGTTCATCGGCCCGAGGAACTCGGGCAGTGACATCTGCCAGTCGACCGCACTGCCGAAGCCGAACGGCATCGTGCCGAGGTAGAGCGGGCCCGACGCCGGCACGAGCAGACGGCAGCCGGGGAACACCGCCGGGTGCAGCACGGGCGTGTCGATCGCGCCGAGGCCGACGATCAGGAAGTGGCCGGCGCCGGGCGGGGCGTTCTGGACCCGCGGGCCGCAGAACTCCGCGCCGATCTGCTGACTGCCGTCCCACGACAGCGTCGCGTTGCTGCACGCGAGGCCGCTCGTCGTCACCGGGTTCGGCGTCACGTACTCCATCGTGTGGCCGTAGACCGGCAGCGAGCCGCCGTTGTCGACGCCGTAGGCGAACAGGAAGTCGTCGTGGTCGTTGTCGAACACGCAGGCGACGGGCGACGACTCCTCGGTCTGGGTCTGGAACAGCGCCAGCCATTGGCCGTTGCCCCCCTCGGTCGGCCGGCCGTTGTAGCCGAACCGCATGCAGTATGCCGAGCCGCTGCCGGACGGCGCCACGGATCGGTAGCCGAGCGCGAAGTGCGAGTCGTCGTCCGTGTCGAAGCCCAGGCCCGTCGCTTCCCAGATCCGGACGCCGTTGCTGCGCACGACGTTCACGTCACCCCGCCAGCCGTGGGACGACGCGCCGTCGGCCCAGTCGAACCGCATCACGCGGATCTCGCCGCCGGCGATGTCGTCGATCTTGCCCGGGGCGCCGCTCGTCGCGGTCGACGAGAACGCGAGCATGTAGCGGCCGTCGTTGCCCTCGACCACGGGCCCGAGCTGGTGGTGCGTGTTGGCGCCGGCGAGCGGGGTCGCCATGAGGTTCGAGAGCGTGCCGTCGTGGCCGATCCGCTTCGCGACGACGTCCCAGTCGTCACTCGAGACCGAGTTGTTGTAGGTCTGCCAGGCGCACACCCACGAGAACGACGGGCCGCCGGCGGCGACCTGCGTCACGTTCGGGCGTTCGTTGTCCGAGTAGGTCGTGTTCACGAGCTCGAAGCTGGTCCCGAACGTTTCGTTCGTCGGGTCGAACAGCACGCCGTGGACCTCGCTGTAGTCGGTCGGGGCGAAGTCACCGTTCGTCGCGCCGTTGTGCTCGCGTTGGAACACGATGAGCGCGTTCGTGCCCGTCGTGTAGGACTCGACGCCGCCGACGTCCGGCCGCCAGTCGTTGGCGTCGGCCGGCGGCGTGAACGAGCGGTAGGTGCTCAGCAACGACGTGTCGCCCTTGTCGCGGACGTGCGCGCGGATCATGCGGCGACCGCTCGCGAACTGGCGTTCGAACGTGGCGACCCAGCGGTCGGCGCCGCCGACGAACGCGCAGGTCGGGTTCATCGTGCTCCAGCTCGAGGTGATGTCCGTGAAGACGAGCGCCGCGGCGCCGAACGCATCGTTGCTCAGTCGGCCGAAGGCGTCCTCGTCCTGGGCCGAGACCGCGCGCGAGTAGACGAGCAGCACGTTGGCCGTGGTCTCCTCGTCGTCGCGGCCGATGTCCATGCTCGTCACGACTTGGCCGGAAACGCCGGAGGCGATGAACGAGCGGGTGAGCAGCGGGTCGACGACGACCGGTGCGGTCGCGGTGGCGAGCCAATCGGCGGCGAGGGTCAGCGTCAGCTGGTCGCCGCGCAGCGCGGTCGTGACCGGTGCCGCGTTGCCGAGGCTGTCGAACGCGAGCGCGCGGCCGTACTCGACGAGCTCGCGGCCCTGGGCGTCGGCGAAGACGATGGCCTGCTGCGCGGCGCTCACGTCCTCGGCGATCATGCCCGTCGCGATGGTGCCCGTGATCACGAGGTCACCGGTCGCGGGGATCTGCGGCAGCACGAACGTCTGCTCGAGCCCTTCGCTCAGCACGTCGTAGGCCTCGGTGATCGCCGGGTAGCGATACTCGTAGCGATAGTCGGTGTGCGCATGCTCGGGCGCGGTCTGGCCGCCGAGCAGGTCGACGTTGCCGATCGTCGCGCGCGTCGTGCGGAACGACAGCGATTGGTTGTGCGGGTAGTCCGATCCGAGGTATGGCACGAACGTCATGCCATCGTGGAACGACGCCTTGTAGAGCTCGCCGGCGGCCCAGACTCCGTACTTTGTGCCGCCGTCGGCGGCCGCGCCGTGGATCGGGACCCGCAGGCTGCCGAGCTGCGCGGCGCCGGCCGCCGGTCCGTTCGCGCCGGCCAGCGTTTCGGGTGAGCGAGTGGCGGGGATCGGCGCGAGGTCGCGCTGGGCGGACGCCCGGTCGGGGTCCTGAGCGGTTGCGGTGAGAGTGAACAGGCCGGTCGCAAGCGCGGCGGCCACGTAGGGTTGGATCGTTGACATCGGAGATTCGGGTATGCGGCAGGGACCGCGGCCCGGATGGGGCCATTCCGGACCTCGATGTCCCGGCGCGAAGCGCACACCGGTTTTCGCAAGGACGGCGATCGCTGGTTTTCCGATAACGAGCCGCGGGTCCCGACGACTCTGTTCGTGCATGTCCGAATCTCCGCGGTCAACCGATGTCGCCGTCGTCGACGAACTGCTGCGCCACGACGGCTGGCTCCGGCGGCTGTCGCGGTCGCTCGCCCGCGACCCGGCGACGGCGGACGACCTCGCGCAGGAGGCGATGCTCGCAGCGTGGCGGAGCCGCCCGGCGCGCGGCGCCCTGCGCGCGTTCCTCGGTCGGGTGGTGCGCAACCTCGCGATCACGCAGCGGCGGCAGGAATCGCGGCGGCCCGAACGGAACGCCCGGTCGAACGACGAACGCGGTACGGTGCCGTGCACTGCCGAGCTCCTGCAGCGGCTCGAGACGCGACAGCGGCTGACGGCCGCCGTCGCCGAGCTGCCCGAGCCCGACCGCACGACGCTCATCCTGCGATACTTCGAGGACCTCGAACCGCGCACGATCGCCGCTCGACTCGGGGTCTCGTCCAACACGGTTCGGCAGCGCTGCCACCGCGGTCTCCGGCGACTTCGCGAACGACTCGAGGCGCAGTTCGGCTCCGACTGGCGCAATCGCGCGGGCATCGTCGCGCTCGCCCAGTTGCCCCTCGACGGCGCCGGACTCGCGCCGGACGCGACGGTCGCTCCGGCGTCCGGCCCGCTGCCGCCAGGTGCCCGCCCGCTCGAACTCTTCCTCACGGCAATCTCAATGACCACGACCCGATGGACCGCGACGATCGCGGTCGTTCTCGCGCTCGGCGCGGTGATCTTCGTTGCGAGCACCGGCCATGAACCCGAGCCGGACAGCGGCACCGCTGGCTCGGTGGCGCCCGCGCCGGCCGAGGCGGCGCCCGAGGACACGAGCAGTTCGCGCAACGCCGATCCCGAGCGCGCGCTCGTGGAGGCGGCTACGCCACCTGCCGAAGCGGCGGGCGCCGCGCCACCGATGGCGCGCGTCGAGGTCTTCTGGGCCGACGGTTCGCCGGCGCGCGGGGTGGACGTCGCGATCGGGCGCGGCTCCCTCCAGTCGGCGTCGTATGCGCTCGACCTGCCGGATGCCGAGCCCGAGACGATCGGGACGAGCGACCACGACGGCGTGATCGAGTTCGCCGTACCCGATCACGGGGGCTATCTGCTCCCCGCGTCGAACGACCTGCTGCCGCTGCACACCGCGAGTTTCAACGGCTCCCGGAAGCCGAGCTTTCCGTTGCGGCTCGTCGTCTCCCGCGCGCTCGAGCTCCGCGGCACGGTCGTCGATCCGGACGGGATGCCGCTGCCGAACGCCGAGATCGAAGTGCGTCTGCGGCCGCTGGTCGACTTCCCGATGCCGCTCGAACACGCCGTGCGTCTGCGCGGTGCGCGGATGAAGTCCGACGCGGCCGGGCTCTTCGCCGGCCTGCGCTGTGACGCGACCGGGTCGAGTCTGTGCGTGTCGCACCCGGGGTATCGGCGCGTGACGCGCGCCGTGTTGCCCGACGACCGCCAACTCGAGATCGTTCTCGAACCGCTGGGTGGCGGGCGCCGGACGCTGATCGGCACGGTCCTCGGCGACCGGCTCATGCCGATCGTGGGAGCGCAGGTCGGGTTCGACGGCAGCGGCATCGTGACGACCGACGCGTACGGCGACTACGAACTCGACCTGACCGGCCGCTCGGTCACGAAGCACACCGTGCTGCACGCCGCGGCCGTCGGTCAACGGCCGGCCGTCGTGCGCGATCTCGCGGAGCGGATCGCGAGAGCCGGGCCGGACGCGGCGACGATTCGGGTCGATCTGGAGCTCGGTCCGACGGCGGTCGAGTTGCGCGGCCAGCTGGTCGAAGCCGATGGCACGCCGGCGCCGGCGGGACTGCTCGTGTATCCGTGGGATCGACCGGCGGTCGGTTGGTCGGTGACGGCCGACGAACTCGCGGTCGACCCGACCACCGAGCCGGTCAACCTCGCGGGGCCCAGTCTGCGCTCGTTCGGCCGGACGGACGACGAGGGCTGCTTCGTCGTGCCCGGACTCGAGAGCGGCGCCGAGTACGCGTTCCGGGTTCTCGACCGCGAACGCATGTTCGGCTGGACGTCGCCGCCGTTGCGGGTGACGCCGGGTAGCGTCGTGATCCAGCTGCCCGCCGACCGTTGGCGCGAGACGATCACGGGGCGGGTCGTCGATCGCGACGGCAACGGCGTGGGGCGGGTCTCGCTCGGCCTCTCGGTCGAGGTGTATCGATCGAACGGCAGCACCAACTGGCTCGGTGACGATCTCGGGGCGACGGACGAGGACGGGCGCTTCGAGCTCGGCCGCGCGCCGCGGCCCGGTCTCAAGCTGATTGCATCGGGTCACGACATCATCGCGACCGACCATCCGTTGCCGGCCACGGCGAGCGGCGACGGCGTCATCATCACGGTCGCCCGGCGATGCTACCTGCGCGTCGTGACGCCGCCCGAACGCGGGGTCGACGCGTTCAGCGTTCTCGACGGTGATGGCAGGCGACTCGAGCTGACGCTGAAGCGCAGCGGGGTTTCGAGCACGACGACCCGGTCGGCGCTCGAGGCCGGTCGCAGCGTCGTGCTCGCGACCTCGGACACCGCGACGACCGTGGTGCTGTACGCGGGCCGGGACGAAGCCCTGCGAGTGCCCGTGCGACTCGTTGCCGGTGAGGTCACGGTCGTGCAGCCGTGGTAGGCTCGACCTCGTCCGCTCTCATCTGACGACGTTGTCATCGGGGGTGTTGCGCGGATCCGGCGCTGGGCGCCACGGCGCGATCGCGGCCCGCGCACGATGCTCCGCACGGTAATGGCCGGCGGGCCGGGTTGACGGACGGGCGCCAGCGGCGATCGTTCACCCAATGTATCCGTATTCGGGACCCGTCCGGGCGCTGACTCTCGCGGTCTGTGCTCTCGTCGCCGCGCCGCTGGCCGCGCAGACCCAAGGCCTGCGGCTGTTCGTGCCGATCGGCGACAACGTGACCCAGCTCGTCGACGAAGCGGGGCAGGTCGTGCACTCGTGGCCCGGGACGTTCGGGTTGACCGCGCACATGATGGACGACGGCTCGCTGATCCGCGGCAGTCAGACCGGGACGATCCCGATCGGCGGCTCGACGGGCCGACTCGAACGACTCGCGTTCGACGGCACGCTGCAGTGGGACATGCTCATCGACGGTCCGAATGCGTTCATGCACCACGACATCGAACCCATGCCCAACGGCAATGTGCTCGTCATCGTCTGGGACAACCTGACGTCGGCGCAGGCGATCGCGGCCGGTCGCGATCCGGCGTTGATCGCGAGTGGTGTGGTCGAGTGGTATCCCGACGCGATCCTCGAGATCGAGCAGACGGGGCCGACGACCGGCAACGTCGTGTGGGAGTGGCACCTGATGGACCACGTGATCCAGGACTTCGATGCGGCGCAGGCCAACTTCGGGAACGTGGCGGCGCATCCCGAGCTGGTCGACATCAACTATCCGGCGTGGGTGCTCGACAACGGCGATTGGAATCACTTCAACGGGCTCGACTACGACCCGATCAACGACTGGATCGTCATCTGCTCCCGCGAGCAGGGTGAGATGTACATCATCGATCACTCGACGACGACGGCGGAGGCTGCGGGCCACACCGGCGGCAACCGCGGCCGCGGCGGCGACATCCTCTACCGCTGGGGCAACCCGGAGGCGTATCGCGCCGGCACGATCGTCGACCGGTGGCTCGGCGGTGCGCACGACACGCGGTTCATTCCGCCGGGTTTTCCGGGCGCGGGCAACATCACGATCTTCAACAACATCTACAACCCGCCGACGCAGTCGTCGATCTACGAAGTGACGCTGCCGGCGGTGCAGCCGAACGGCACGTTCGCGCTCAACGCGCAGACGGGGCAGTACGACCCGCCCGCGCCGAGCTGGATCTACACGGATCCGAGCTTCTTCTCGGGCTTCATCTCGAGCGCCCAACGGCTACGGAACGGCAACACCCTGGTCTGCAGCGGCCAGCAGTTCGAGCTGTTCGAGGTCGACCCGGCCGGCGCCAAGGTGTGGAGCTACGTGCACACGCCGGTGAACCAGTCGTTCGGCCTCTTCCAGGCCCACCTCGTCGAGCGGGCGTTGTGGGCCGACAGCACCGGGCTGTCCGTCAGCGGCGGTCAGGTCAACTTCGACCACCTCGTCGGCAGCACGAGCGCGGCCGATGGCGTGTGGCTGCTCGCGTCGGTCTCGGGCACCACGCCGGGCACGCTGCTGCCGGGCGGCGTCACGCTGCCGCTCAACCTCGACTTCCTGTTCGCGGCGATGGCGCAGACGTCCAACACGGGCATCTTCGTGAACAACCTGACGGGGCTCGATGCCGTCGGGGCCGCGACGTCCGCGATCGTGGTGCCGCCGAACTTCATCCCTCCTGCCCTCATCGGCACCGACCTCGATTTCGCGCACTTCGTGCTGAACAACTCGCTGCTCGCGACGCGCGCGAGTCAGCCGGTCCGGTTGACGATCGTGCCCTGAGGCGCGCGGAGGGTGCGGCCGTTTCGCGCTTGTGCGCCGAAGCGGTCCGGGGATGATCGCCGCATGACCCACCCCGCGGTGCGCGAGGAGCGTCAGGGCGAGTTGCTGGTCCTGACGCTCAACCGACCCGATCGTCTCAACGCCGTCAGCGAAGAGCTGTACGAGCAACTGCTCGCCGCGGTCGCGGCCGCCGAGGACGACCCCTCGTTGCGTGCGGTAGTCGTCACGGGGGCCGGCCGCGGGTTCTGCGTGGGCGCCGACCTCAAGCTGCACGGCGAGGGCGAGCGGCAGGACGAGGCGCGTCGGCACTACGTCGATCTCGGGCAGCGCGCCGCGAAGGCCCTGCTGACGTCGCGCCTGCCGATCGTGGCCGCGATCAACGGGCACGCGATCGGCGCCGGGCTCGAGCTCGCGCTGGCGTGCGACCTCGCGGTGGTCGCCGACTCGGCCAAGCTGCGCTTCCCCGAGATCGGCCTCGGCACGTTCGTCGGTGGCGGTGTGACGTTCACCCTGCCGGCCCGCGTCGGGCTCGCGACCGCGCGCGATCTGCTGCTGCGCTGTCCGTTCTTCCTCGGCGACCGGGCCGTCGAGCTCGGCATCTGCCAGGAGGTCCGGCCGGCAGCGGAGGTGCTGCCGCGCGCGCTCGAACTGGCGCAGGAAGTGGCGGCGCAGGCGCCGCGCTCCGTGGCCCATCTGAAGCGGCTGCTGTTGCCGGCAGCCGATCGACTCGATGCGATGCTCGCCGCGGAGGCGGCGGCGTTGCTCGACTGCATGACGACCGCGGACTGGCGCGAAGGCGTCGCCGCGTTCGCGGAGAAACGAGCGCCTCGGTACGAGGGGCGATAACGGGGTACTCTTGAGCCAGTCCGACCATTCTTCCGCCTCTGAATCCGTCACCCAGTCCGCCGGGCTACCGGCCGCGCTCGACCGGATCTTCCGCCCCCGCGGGATCCTCGTGGTCGGAGCGTCGCAGGACCCTGCCAAACGCGGCAACCAGGCGATCGCCGCGCTGCGCGACGGCGGCTTCGCGGGTGAGATCCACGCCGTCAATCCGAAGGGCGGCGAAGTGCACGGAGTCGAGGTCCGCAAGACGATCGCCGACGTCGACGGCATCGTCGACACGGCGCTCGTCTGCACACCCGCCAACACGGTGCCGGACGTCCTCCGCGAATGCGCCGCGCGCGGCGCCGCGGGCGCGGTGGTGTTGGCGGTCGGGTTCCGCGAGACCGGCGCGGCGGGCCAGAAGCTCGAACAGCGCATCCGGGATGTCGTCGCGGAGACGGGCATCCGCGTCGTCGGGCCCAACACCTCGGGGATCCTCAACCCGCATCGCGGCCTCAACTTGATCGGCGTGCCGAACGTGCCGGCCGGCCGGATCGCGATCCTCGGGCAGAGCGGCAACATCACGCTGCAGCTGTTGACCGAGGCGATGCGGCGTTCGCGAGTCGGCTTCTCGGTCGTCATCGGCGTCGGTAACGAGACGGACCTGCGTTTCGACGAGTACCTCGAGTACCTCGCCGACGACCCGGACACGGCAGCGATCGCGATGTACGTCGAGGGTTTTCGGCGCGGTCAGCTCTTTCTCGAGACGGCGGCTCGCGTGACGGCCAAGAAGCCGGTCGTGCTGCTGAAGGGCGGGCGCAGCGTGCGCGGCAAGGCCGCGGCGCGCTCGCACACCGGCGCGCTCGCCGGCTCGTATCCGGTGTTCCGCGCCGGGCTCAAGCAGAGCGGCGTGATCCAGGTGCGGCGCACGGACGAGCTCCTGCACGTGACCGAGACGCTGGCCAACCAGCCCGTGCGCGGCGGTTACCGCGGCATCGCCGTGCTCACGGACGGCGGTGGTCACGGCACGCTCGCGATCGACGCGCTGCAGACGTTCGGGGCGAGTCTCGCGGAGCCGGCGGTGAGCACGGACACCGAGCTGCAGAAGCTGCTCGCCGGCGCGCACCCGCCGGGCAACCCGATCGATCTCGCCGGCGCCGCGGATCAGGATCCCATGATCTTCGCGCAGTGCGTGGACTGCCTGATTCGAGACGAGCAGGTTGCGACGGTGCTCGTCGTCGGTCTGTTCGGCGGCTATCACCGCCGGTTCGCCTCCGAGTTGCTCGCGCGCGAGGTCGCCGCGGCGCAGGCGATCGTCGAGGCCGTTCGCAAGCACCGGCGCGCGATCGTGGTCTGCAGCCTCTATGCCGAGACGTCGAGCGAGCCGCTCGACGTGCTGCGCCAGGCCGGCGTGCCCGTGGTCTCGTCGATCGAGGTCGCGGCGCGGTGCGCGGCAGCACTCAACGAGCGCGGCCGCCAGCTGGACCGACGGCGCGGCACGCCGCCACCGCAGCAGAAGCAGTGGGCCGGGCTAAGCGCCGTTCGTGAGGCCTCCCGCCGGGTGTTGCTCGAGACCGAGGCGCGGGACCTCGTGCAGGGCTACGGCGCCCCGGTCGTGCAGGGACAACTGGCAGAGACGCGAGAGGAGGCGGAAGCGGCTGCCGCGGCGATCGGTGGGCGGGTCGCGCTCAAGTGCGTCGCCGGTGGTGTGCTGCACAAGACCGAGGCCGGCGGTGTGCGCATCGGCGTCGAGGCGTCCGCGGTCGGCAAGGCGTTCGACGAGATCGGCGAGAGCGTGCGCGTCTACTGTCAGAAGCAGGGCATCGAGCCCGACCTCAAGGGCGTGCTCGTGCTGCCGTCCCTGCCGAAGCCCATCGTCGAGCTGCTCGTCGGCTACAAGAAGGATCCGCACTACGGCGGCGTGATCGTCGTCGGTCTCGGCGGCACGCACGTCGAGGTCTTGAAGGACATCACCCTGCGCATGCTGCCGATCGAGCGCCGCGACGCCAAGCAGATGCTCTCCGAGCTGCGCGGGGCACGCCTGCTCCGCGGGCACCGCGGCAGCCCGACGGTCGACCGCGAAGCCGTGGTCGACGTCATCATGGCGGTCGCGAGCTGCGCGGTGGCGAACCCGGAGGTGCTCGAGTTCGAGATCAATCCGTTGTTCGCCTACGACCGTGGCGCGATCGCCGTGGACGTGCGCGCGCTGCTCTGACGCCCGGTCCGCATGGAACTCATCGTTCTGCTCGTCCTCGCCCTGCTGGCCGTCGTCGTGGTCGGGGCGGTGATGGGCATCCTCGCGAAGCTCGAGTTGGGGCGAACGCGACGCCGGATCGATGGGTTGGCCGAGCAGGTGCGCGACCTGCGGCAGGAACTGCGCGCCGGTCGGGACGAGGACGACAGTCCCGCCGAACGAGGGGGGGCGGAGGAAGCGGCTGGGCTCACCGACGCGACTTCGTCGCGTACCTCGACTCCGCCGCCGTTGCCGTCGAAGCTCGACCCAGCGCCATCTGGGACGGAGCCGCCCGAGCCGCCGCGGTCGGAGGAGCCAAGGCCCGAGCGCGAGCCCGAAGGCGAGCCGGAAACCGAGTCGGGAACGGCGGCCGAGCCTGACGCTGACGACACCGCCGCTGCGATCGCCCGGGTCCAGCAGCCGGTCGTGCCGCCGGTCGTGCCGCCGCCCTTGCCATCCGGGTCGGCCGCGGGTTCACGAGACGAACCGCCGCCGCCGGGCGCCGGGCAGCTCGTCGGCATGGAGAAGACGGTCGGGCTGCGTTGGCTGACGTGGGTCGGAATCGGCCTGCTGTTCCTCGGCGTCGCGTTCTTCCTCAAGTACGCCTACGACCGCGACTGGCTCGGTCGGCTGTTCGGTCCGCGTCTGCGCCTCGCGACCGCGGCCGGCGCCGCCGTTCTGCTGATCGCGGGCGGTTGGCGCAGTCTGCGGAACGGCTTCGTGGCCCTCGGCCAAGGGTTACTCGGCGGCGGCCAGGCGCTCCTGTATCTGACCGTGTTCGCGGCGTTCCAGCCCGCGATGATGGTCGTCGAAGAGCCGTTGCTCGGACCGACGACGGCGTTCGCGTTGATGGTCGCGGTCACGATCGCCGGGCTCGCCGTCGCCGTTCGCCTCGATGCCGTCGCGATGGCGTTCCTCGCCGTGCTCGGCGGTTTCGCGACGCCGGTGTTGATGAGCACCGGGCGGGATGCGCGCGACCTGCTGTGTGCGTATCTGCTGTTGCTCGACCTCGGCGTGCTCGGTGTCACGCTCTGGCGCCGCTGGCGGGCGCTCGACCTGCTCGCGTTCGCGGGAACGGTGCTGCTGTTCGGCGGTTGGTGGGCTAGCCATCGGCACGCGCATCCGCAGCCCGACGCGACGGTGGTCTGGCTCGCGGCCTTCCACCTCGTCTTCCTGCTGCTGCCGTTCCTGCATCACTGGCGGCGGCGCACGCCGGTCACCGTCGAGCGCTTCGCGTTGGCGCTCCTGAACGTGGCCTGGACGATGGCCTACGGTGCGTGGCTCCTGCACGAGCCGGCGCCGCGATTGCTGGCGGGGGGCTGCCTCGTCGCTTCGGTGCTCTACCTCGGCCTCGGCGTGGCGGTCGCGCGGCGGGTCGGCGGGGATCGCCGAACGCGCGATGGCTTCCTCGCGCTGGCGGTACTGCTGCTGACGCTCGGGCTGTTCTACCTGCTGCCGTTGAACGCGATCACGACCGCGTGGTTCGCCGAAGCGGCGGCGCTCGTGTGGCTCGGGTATCGCCACGGTCACGGGCCGACGCGGTTCGGCGCGCTCGTCATCCTCGGCGTAGCAATCGGACGGACGACGTTCTGGCACCTGCCGGCCGGCGACCCAGCGGCGCCGTTCATCGTCAACCGCTGGTTCGGACAACTCGTCGTCGCCGCACTCGGGCTCGCGGTCGTCGCAGCGCTGCATCGTCGGCGAGCGCAGATCCCGAGCGAGCGCACGTTGTCCCGCGTGCTCGGCACGACGGCCGGGCTCTGGCTCCTGCTCGTGGCCAGCCTCGAGATCCTGCGGCATGCGCGCGGCCATCCCTCGGCGTGGGACGTCGTGGCTCCTGCGTCGGCGATCACCTGGGTGCTGCTCGGCGGCGTGGGCGGGTTCCTCGCGTGGACCGCGCGGTGGCCGCAGCGGTCGACGTTCATCGTCGGGCTCGTGCCGCTCGCCGGCGCGCTGGTCGCGGCTGGCATCGCGTACGGTGACTATCCGCCCGACGCTCTCGTCGGGCTCAACGGGCGCTGCCTCGCTGGCCTCGCGGTCTGTGCCGCAACGGCGTTCGCCGGGGCGCGGGCGCGTCGCCAGTTCGACGACGGTGGGCGGCGGATCGGCAACGCTCTATTCGGCATCGCGCAGCTGCTGCTGACGGCGCTCGCGACGGTCGAGGTCGCCGCGTTCATGCAGCGCGGCGGTGCCGACCCCGGCCCGCGCACGATGGCGCAGGTGCTCGGATGGGTGTGGCTCGCGCTCGCGATCGGTGGCGGGGTCGGTGCGGCCCTGTCATCGGGGCGGCGGGTTCTCGAACTCGCGGCGATTCCGTATGCGCTGGCGGCCGGCGTCGGACTCGTGCTCTACGTGGCCGGCGAGGGGCCGTTCCCGATCCTGGCGAACGAGCGATTCGTGTTCGTTGCGCTCGTCGCCGGGGCGCTGGCATTCGCGCGGCCGCTGCTGCAGCGGATCGGACCTGTTCGAACGGCGGACCCGGCTGCGGCCGGGGCCTTCGTGATCCTCGTGTTCTATGGCGCTTGCGAGGCCGTGGCCTGGAGCAACACGACACACGGCAAGGGCGCGGCCGGTCCGTGGATTGCATGGCTGCTCGGCGTCGTCGCTGTCCTCGGCACGGCCGGCGGTCGATGGCGGGCGCGCGCGACCGGCAACACCGCGCTGCGTGGTGTCGCGCTCGTCACGCTCGCGCCCGCGCTCGTGCTGCCGATCGTCGTCTACCTGACGGAGTGGCGGTCGGCGTGGATGTTCCTCAATCCGCGGGCCGGGCTCGTCGGTGCTGCGATCGGTGCAGCGTGGCTGTGGGCGCGCGAGGAATCGACGAGGCCGGTCCGCTGGGTCGCCCTCGCAGTCGGCCTGCTCGCGCTGACGCTCGAACCGCCGGTCTGGATCCTGGCTCATGTCGAAGAGAGCGGCGAAGCCGAACGCCGTGCCTTGTTCTCGATCACCGTGACGTGGGTGGTGACCGCGGTCGTGTTGCTCGTGGTCGGCTTCACCCGCGACCGCCGGCCACTGCGGCTCCTGGCCCTCGCGCTGCTCGCGCTCACGGCCGCCAAGGTGCTCGTGCTCGACATGTCGGGCGCGCAGCAGCTCTACCGCATCCTCGCGTTCATCCTCGTGGGCGTGACGTTCGTCGGCGCGTCGTGGCTCTACCACCGCCTCGAACGCCGCCTCGCCGCCCCGCGGGAGTGAACCTACGGAACCCGCGGTAGCCAACGTGCGGCGGCCGCGGACGCAGCCCGCACGGTGCCGTCGGCGTGGACGACGAAACGGCTCGTGACCGGGCGACGTTCCGCGATCTCGCCCTGGAACGCGACCGGCGCGGTCTGCTCGAGCAAGCCGGCCGGTGACTGCAGGCGCAGAGCCCCGGTGGCCGTGACCACGGGGCGTTCGACGCCCTCGAAGCGCAGCCGGATCGCGGCCGGCTCCGTGCCGGGGGCCACGACGAAGTCGTACTCGAGCTCGCCGGCGCGTTCGTAGAACACGACGTCGATGCCGGGCCATACCCCGCGATAGCGAATGCGTTCGTACGTCGGGGCGTTCGACGTCCACCGGTCACGCCCGCCACGGAAGGTGTGGATCCGCGTCGGCAGCTCGCCTTCGCCGGTGATCCGGGCGGCGCCCGAGCCGACGAATACCATCTTGCTGGTGGCCGCGAACCGCCCGCGGGACCGCAGCGCCAGCGTGACGGCATCGCCGGTGAACAGGGCCTGATAGCCCGGCCCACGAGCGACGAAGCGGACCGCGGGATCGTGCGCGCCGAGGTTCTTCTGGAACACGAGCGGCAACGGGCGCTGGGCATCCGGAGCTGCCTGAGCGGGGGACGGAACGACCGCCGAGCTCGCGACGGCGACGAGCAGGGCGATCCGCTGGACGAAGGACTGGAACACGACCAGGACAGGCGGATTCCGGCCGGGACCCTGCTGTAGAAACTGCCGAAAATCGGCTCGGCGTGCCGCGCTCAGGCCAACAGCTCGTTCACGACGCGCGCCGGCTCCACGCCGGTGAGGCGGACGTCGAGGCCCTGGTGGGCGACAGAGAGCCGTTCGTGGTCGATGCCGAGGCAGTGCAGGATCGTCGCGTTGAGGTCGCGCACGTGCACCGGCCGGTCGACGATGTTGTAGCTGAAGTCATCGGTCTCACCGTAGACCTGGCCAGGGCGAATGCCGCCGCCTGCCAGCCACGTCGTGAAGCACCGCGGATGGTGGTCGCGGCCGTAGTTGCTGCGGGTCAGCTTGCCCTGGCAGTAGACCGTGCGCCCGAACTCGCCGCCCCAGATCACGAGCGTGTCGTCGAGCATGCCGCGCTGCTTGAGGTCCTGCACGAGCGCCCACGACGCGCGGTCGACGTCGGCACACTGGCGCGGCAGATCGCCCGTCAGGTTGCCGTGCTGATCCCAGCCGCGATGGAAGATCTGCACGAAGCGGACGCCGCGTTCGATCATGCGGCGCGCGAGCACGCACGAGCTCGCGAACGTGCCGGGCTCGCTCGCCTCGGGGCCGTACATCGCGGCCGTGCTCGCCGGTTCGTCGGACAGGTTCGTGAGCTCGGGCACGGACGTCTGCATCCGGAACGCGAGCTCGTACTGCGCGATGCGGTCGCGGGTGCCCGGGTCGCCGACCTGCTCCGCGATGCGCGCGTTCATCTGGCCCAGCGCGTCGAGCATCGCGCGGCGCGAGCTGCCGTCGACGCCGGCCGGATTCTGCAGGAAGAGCACCGGGTCACCGTCCGGCCGCAGCGCGACGCCGGCGTGCTCGTTGGGCAGCATGCCAGCACCCCAGAGCCGGTTGTAGAGCGCCTGCGCGTCGCGGCGCCCGCTCCAGCGCGGCGTCATGACGACGAAGCCGGGCAGGTCCGCGTTCTCCGACCCGAGGCCGTAGTTGAGCCACGAACCGAGCGACGGGCGGCCCGGCAGTTCGCGGCCCGTCGTGATGAACGTGATCGCCGGGTCGTGGTTGATCGCCTCCGTGTAGACCGAGCGCACGATCGCGAGGTCCTGCACCATCTGCGCCGTGTACGGCATCAGCTCCGACACCCACGCGCCATCGGCGCCGTTGTCGTAGCGCGTGAAGCGGTACTTCGACGGGGCGATCGGGAAGCGCTTCTGGCCCGACGTCATCGTCGTGAGGCGCTGGCCCTGGCGAATCGACTCCGGCAGGTCGGTGTCGAACAGCGCCGCCATCTTCGGCTTGTAGTCGAACGTGTCGATCTGCGATGGCGCGCCGGCCATGAACAGCCAGATCGCGCGCTTGGCGCGCGGTGCGAAGTGCGGCAGGTCCGGCAGCCCGCGATTGCCGCCCGCGATGGCCCCGGTGGGGGCTGTCGCGGGCGCGAGCCCGGGCATCGACGCGAGCGCCGCGCTGCCGAGTCCCATGGCCGTGCCGCCGAAGAAGTGCCGGCGCGTGAGCTGCCTTGCGAAGTCGAGTCTCGGGTCCATGGGTTCGTCAGCCGTTGGTGAGCACGGTGTCGAGGTTGAGGATCAGGTTGGCGACCATCGTCCAGCTCGCGAGCTCGACGGCGTCGAACGAGTCGTCCGGCGGGGCCGCGCCGATCGCGATGAGCTGTCGTGCCGCGTCGGCGTCGCCGGCGAACGCGCGGCGTTGCCGGTCGAGCAGCGCCTTGGTGCTGGCGACGTCCGCCGGATCCGGGGCGCGGCACGTCGCGCACTCGAGGGCCCACTGGATCCGCGCAGCATCGGTCGTGTCGTCGTCGCCGCGTCGCAGGATCCGTTCGGCGAACGCGCGGGCACACTCGACGAACTGCGGATCGTTCATCAGCAGCAGCGCCTGCATCGGGGTGTCGGTGCGTTCGCGGCGCACGCGACACTCCTCGCGGCTCGGCGCGCCGAACGTCGTGAACTGCGGCGGTGGAGCCGTGCGCTTCCAGAACGTGTAGAGGCTGCGGCGGTGCACCTTCTCGGGTCCGGTGTCGGCGACGAACTTCGCCGTGTTCGAAGACGAGTAGCCGACCGCGCGCCACAGGCCCGCAGGCTGCGGGGGCTTCACGGGTGGGCCGCCGACGGTCTCGACGAGCAGGCCGCCGAGCATCAGCGCCTGATCGCGCAGCGTCTCGCCGTCGAGCCGGTAGCGCGGTCCGCGCGCGAGCAGCCGATTGTCCGGGTCGCGGGCGAGCACGGCGGGCCGCACGCGGGCGCTCTGGCGGTAGGTCGCCGAGGTCACGAGCGCGCGCATCAGCGCCTTGACGTCCCAGCCGCTCTGCACGAACTGCACGGCGAGCCAGTCGAGCAGCTCGGGGTGGCTCGGGCGTTCGCCCTGGTTGCCGAAGTCCTCGCTCGTCTTCACGAGCCCGACGCCGAACACCTGCTGCCAGAAGCGATTGACGGCGACGCGCGCCGTGAGCGGGTGATCGTCGTCGACGAGCCAGCGCGCGAGCCCGAGGCGGTCGCGCGGCAGGTCGGGCGCCATCGGCGGCAGCGCGGCGGGCGTGCGGCGTTCGACCTGCTGGCCCTTGCTGTCGTAGGCGCCGCGCATGAGGTCGTACGCGGGGCGCGGCTCGCTGCGTTCGACCATGACCAGCGTGGTCGGCGTCGACTTTTCGATGGCCTCGCGGCGGGTCTCGATCTCGTCGACGGCGCGATGCAGTTCGGTGAACGTCGCGCGGGAGTCGATCCACACGTGCCGGAGCCAGTGATCGCGGATGGCCTGGCGTTGCGCTGCGGTGCGCTCCTCAGCCGGCTGCGCGAGAGCGGTCCGCACGTCCTCCGGCACATCGGCGCTCTCGCGACCGATCGGCTCCCACGCGCTGAGCGAACGGCGATGGCTGTCGTCGGGCGGCCCGTGGGTATGCACCCCGGCACGGTCCCAGCACACGGTGCCGTCGACCTTCGTGAAGGCCCAGCCGTTGATCGCCTCGCCGGGTCGGATCCCGACCGCCGCGAGGTCGACCTCAAGCCGCACCCACTCGCCGGTCTTCGGCAGCTCGCCCGCGACGAGGTCGGCGCCGTTCTTGCGGCCGGCTCCGTGCGCCGGCGCCCCCCAACGAACGCGGTGCTCCCAGCTGCCGCCGACGTTGAACTGCAGCTGCACCGAGCGCGGCGGGTCCTTCGGATCGAGCCACGCGTAGGCGAACAACCGATCACCGTCCTGCACGCGCAGCGGCGTCCGCGCGCCGGTGAAGAAGTCCTGGTTGAGCCCGTGGCCCGACCGGCGCAGCAGACGCGTGCCGCTGTGCGGCGTCGGCACGCGCTTCGTCCCGCCGCGGTGCCACTGCCAGACGCGACCGTTGCCCTGCAGCTTCGCGCCGTCGGGGGCGTCGTCATCGATCCAGACCCAGTCCTCGCTGCCCTGCCGCGCGCTGGTCGCGATGCCGATCGCGTCCCAGTACGACGTGCCGCCCTTCTGCGTGAACGCGAGACCGTGCACGGCCATGCCGGGCCGCAGGCCGACGCGCGCGACGGGCACCTCGAGCCGGACCCACTCGCCGCCGGCCGGCACGTCACCCATGCGCACGCGCTGCGACGTGCCGTCCTTGCCGTAGGGGATCGCGTTGCTGCCCCAATACGCGCCGTGCAGCCAGCCGTCGCGGCCGTCGCTGTTCCACTGCAGCATGAGCTCATCGGGCACGTCGTCCGGATCGATCCGCACCCAGGCGAACAGGACGTCGCCGGCCGCGACCCGCAGCTTGGTGTCGGCGGTTCGGAAGAACTCCTGTTCGACGCCGCTGGTGCGCCGCACCAGCGCGCGCGAACCGCGGTGCACGAGCGCGGGGTCGTCGACCCACGAGAACTCGGGCGCTTCGGGCAGCGCGCCCGGTGGCAGCTCGTCGTCGATCCAGACGATCTCCCGGCGCGGCGGCGACCCGTCGGCCGTCGGCGCCGCCGGGTCGGCGTAGTCGAAGGCGCGCAACCGTTCGGCGAACCGCGCGTCGATCCCCGCCTGATCTCGCGCCAGCTGCGCGAGCTCGTCGCGTTGCGCCGGCGTCTGCACCTTCATCACGGGGGCCGGCGCCTTGGCGTTGCCGTCCATCGCGTCGCCGTCGAGGTTGTTGAAGAACGCGAAGAGCTGGTAGACCTCGCGCTTTCGGATCGGATCGAACTTGTGGTCGTGACAGACGGCGCAGCCGAGCGTCAAACCGAGGAAGACCGTGCCCGTGGTGCTGACCCGGTCGATCACGTTGCGGACGTAGACCTCTTCCTTGATCGAGCCGCCCTCGTTGGTCGAGATGTGGCAGCGGTTGAAGCCCGACGCGACCCGCTGGTCGACGGTCGGCTCCGGCAGGAGATCGCCGGCGAGCTGCTCGACGACGAACTCGTCGTATCGCAGGTTGTCGTTGAACGCGCGCACGACCCAGTCGCGGTAGGGCCACATCTCGCGGTAGTTGTCGAGGTGCAGGCCGTGCGTGTCGCCGTAGCGCGCCGCGTCGAGCCAGAAGCGCGCCATGTGTTCGCCGTAGCGCGGCGAATCGAGCAGCCGGTCCACCGCGCGTTCGTACGCATCCGGCGACTCGTCCGCGAGGAACGCCTGCAGCTCCGCCGGTGACGGCGGCAGACCCGTGAGGTCGAGCGTCACCCGCCGCAGCAGGGCGCGGCGGTCGGCCGCCGGGTTCGGCGTCAGCCCTTCGTCCTCGAGGCGGGCGAGCACGAACCGGTCGACGGGATCCCTGGCCCACGCCACGTCGCGCACGGTCGGCAGGTCGGGCTGTTGCGGCGGCACGAGCGACCAGTGTTCGGCCCAAGGTGCGCCGGCCTCGATCCAGCGCTCGAGCAGCGCCTTCTCGGCGTCGTCGAGCGGCTGATCCGCTGCGGGCGGCGGCATCAGCTCGTCGGGATCGGCGTGCCCGATTCGTCGGATCAGCTCGCTGCCCGCCGCGTCACCCGGCGTGATCACCGCGAAGGCGTCGTCCTTGCGGTCGAGGCGCAGGTCGGCGGCGCGATGCTCCTCGTCCGGACCGTGACACGCGAAGCAGTGGTTGGACAGGATCGGACGGATCTGCCGATCGAAGTCGATCGCCGGCTGCTGCTGGGCGGTCAGGGTGCCGCCGATGGCAGCGATGGCAGCGAGCAGGGTGACGGCGTGGCGACGCGGCATGGCTGACCGGAGAATGTAGCGCAGCCGGCGGGATTTGCGGGCAGTCGGTCGGTCTGCCGAATCGAGGTCGCGCCGCACCGTTCGCTGCGGATAGAACGCGAGTCATGCGCCGCGCCTCGTTCTTGTCCGACGACTGCCCGCCGATGGGCATCTACGAGACCCTCTACGCGTTCCGCGACAGCTTCGGGCAATTCATGGGGACCGCGGGCACGCACCCGTGGTCGCAGGGCTTCCCGTTGACGACGCAGCTCGAAGGCGGACCGCCGTTGCCGAGCCAGGTCGAGGTGACGTGGGAGGATCGGTTCTATCCCAAGGCGTGGGGACACCCGAAGCTGCGCGACGCGATCGCGCAGCACTACAACGACTTCTACGGCTCGTCCATCGCGCCCGAGAACGTCATGGTCTTCGCCGGCGGCCGCCCCGGCATCTACGCCGTGCTCGCGTTCTTGAAGGCACACGTCGAGGTCCGCATCGGCAACGCCGAGTGGCCGGCCTACCTCGACATCCTCACGCAGACGAACTCCGACTGGCGCGTCGTGCCGTTCACCGAGGAGAACGGCTTCCACCCGGAGAACGCGGCCTACTTCGATCGCAGCGGCCTCAACGCCAAGACGCACCTGCTGCCGATCATCAGCAACCCCGGCAACCCGACCGGCCACACGCGCGCCGGCGCCGAGCTCGAAGAGCTCATCGCCATGGCCGAGCAGGACAAGAACGGCATCCTGCTCGACGAGGCCTACGAGATGTTCCACCCGAGCAAGGGCGTCAGCGGCATCCGGTACGTCAAGGACCTGGACGACAGCAACGTGTTCCTCGCCGGCGCGTGCACCAAGGGGTTGCAGTGCCCCGGCATCCGCATCGGCTGGATCATCGCGAGCAAGCAGAACGTCGCGACGCTCGCCAACTTCAGCAGCTTCGGCATGGGCGGCGTGAGCCATCCGTCGCAGCTCTACGCGGCCGAACTGCTGCAGCCCGAACGTGTGGCGCAAGCGCGCGAGGCGGTCGAGCGGCACTACGGCATGCAGCGGCAGCGCTACGGTGAGGCCTTCGAGAAGATGGGCCTGTCCGTCTTCACGGGCGACGGCGGCTTCTACCACTGGCTCAAGCTGCCCGACGGCCTCAACGCGAGCGAACTCAACCGCCGCCTCTTCAAGCACGGTGCCGCGATCCTCGAGGGCAAGGACTGCGACATGGCGCGCCCGCACAGCAAGGAGCCGGGCTACGTGTCGCCGTACGACGGCTGGTTCCGGTTCTCCTTCGGTCCGCTGCTGCCGGAGACGTTCGAGTCGGACATCGCGATCCTCGGTGGGGTGCTCGAGGAGTACCGCGCCGACGTCGCGGCCGGGCGCGCCGGCTGAGTCAAGATCGCGTTCCCGACGGCACCGAAGTTGCTTGCCCGTGCGAAACCCGTCGCCGCGGTTCGCTCGGGCCCACGCGGTATTGCGAATCGCGTATCCTGGCCGGATCCCCTCTCGCGGCTGTAGCCGCACCACCCAGGAACCAATCGGAGCAAGCATGCCCGTTCTGCAACGTACGATCCTCTGCACGACCGTCCTCGCGAGTCTCGCTGCCCAGGAGCCGTTCCTCGTCGACGTGACGCCGGCCGGCCGCGGTGCCGCCGTCGCCGACATCGACGGCGACGGACTCGTGGACCTGTTGAGTGTGCAGGACACCCAGCTGGTCCTCTACCGCAACGCCGGCAGCGGTCGGTATGCGGAGCCCCTCGTCATCAGTCCGCCCGGTCTGCGGTTGTCCTGGCGGGTCGGGGTCGCCGACTTCGACGGCGACGGCGATGCCGATGTCGTCGCCATCGAGGAGTACGACTCGGGCACGCCAGGCAACGACGTCTACCTGCTCACGCAGCAGAACCTGACGTTCACGTCGACCGTGATCGGACAGCTGGCGACCCAGTTCTCGGTGGCGCCGAACTTCGTGCACGTCATGGACCTCGAGAACGACGGTGATCAGGACGTCGTCGCGAGCGGTTACGGCGCCCCGCTGACCTCGCAGATCGTGCTGCGCAACAATGGCGGCGGCGGGTTCACCGATGTCACGGCGCAGTGGGCCTTGCCGTTCAACGGGATCACGGCGCTCGAGCTCGACGTCGACGGTGACGGGCTGCAGGACCTGTTCTGCGTGTCGGCGCTGCAGGGCACGCGCGTCATCCGCAGCACGGGCACGGGGTTCGTCGACGAGACCGCGGCCCGAATCACCGGGCTCTACTACTGCAACGATGCGGTGGCGGGCGACGTCGACGGTGACGGCGACGCGGATGTCCTCACCGTCGGAACGCTCGGGGGCGATCTGCTCCTCAACCAGGGCGGCATGCTCGTATCGGCCTCGACCGCGGTCTTCCCGGCGACGCCAGCGGGCGTCGTCGCGCCGGCGCTGGTCGACGTCGACGGCGACGGCGACCTCGATGCCTGCGTCGTCGATCACTCGACCGGCCAGTTCACGTTCCTGCACAACAACGGTGCCGGCACGTTCGCGGCGCCCGTGAGCGGGCCGACGGTCACCCCGGACGGTGGCAACCCGACACTCGTTGCGTTCGATCACGATCGGGACGGCGACCAGGACCTGCTGTTCTTCGACCGGCGCGTCGCGCTGCTGATCGGGGACGGAGTCGGCAACTTCACGGAACGCGAGGTTTCCCAGACCGTGATCCAGCACGCCGGTTTCGCGGTCGACCTCGACGGCGACGGGGATCGTGATCTTCTCGGCTCGTCGTCGTTCGCGTTCTACGAGCAGAACAACCGCTGGCGCGAGGTCTCGACGGGATCGTTGCCGCTGCAGCCCGCATCGCTCGATCAGATCGGCGACATCGACGGCGACGGCGACCTCGACATCCTCACGGACGACGTCTACCGCAACAACGGCGCCGGCTCGTTCAGCGTCGGCCCCGCGAGTGGCCTGCCGTCGCCCCTGAACGGTTCGGCGGCGTTCGCCGACTTCGACCTCGACGGCGATCTCGATGTTGCGCTGCTCTCCGGCGGCCTCACCAATGCGCAGGTCGTGATCTACAGCAACAACGGCACCGGGACGTTTACCGCGGGTGCAACGATCGCGGCGCCGGGTGCGATCCGTTGTCAGGTCGCTCACGTCGACGCCGACCGCCGCCCTGACGTCGTCCTCGTGCGGCTGCTCAACGGCAGCGAGGCGCTCCGCAACACGAGCGGCGGCTGGGTCTCGAGGCCACTGCCGGCCGGGATCCTGATCGATCCCGAGTTCGCGCAGTTCGGCGGGTCGGCCGAGCCGGACCTGCTGCTGCACGGGACAACGCTCCGCGTCTACCGCTGGCAGGGCGGCAGCTACGTCGATGTGACCGCCGCCGTGCTGCCGTCGGTTATCAGCCGCGGTACGGTCGGGGACTACGACGATGACGGTGACCTCGACATCGTCGGAACCAGCCTGCTGACGAACGACGGCACGGGCGGGTTCACGCAGCGTCCGATCGCCCTTCGGGAAGCGCCGGCGAGCCTGGCCGACGTCGACGGCGACGGTGACCTCGACGCCCTCTCGACGACCGGCGTGAACTGGAGTCGCGAGCGTCACGTCGAGGTCCAGGCGGCGCCGAAGATCGGACGCAGCCTCGAGCTGCTCATCTCCTCACGTCCGGGTCGGGCCCTGGGCGACTTCGCCGTTCTCGGCATGGCGTTCACGTCCCGGCCGGTCGGGCTGCAGTCGCCGTTCGGCCTGCTCTTCGTCGATCAGCCGCGAACCACGCTGTTCCTGCCGCTCCCGAACGGCAGCGGCGAGCAGGGCCTGAGCCTGCCGATCCCCAACAACCAAGGCCTGATCGGGCTCGAGGTACACCTGCAGACCCTGCACGGCAACGCGTCGTGGGTCGCGCTCGGCAACCTGGCGATCACGACCGTCGAGTGACGGGTCGTCCGCCGGGAGCGGATCGCCAGGCGGCGCCGCCGAACTCGCAGCGGCATCGCCGGTGGAAGGCGCGACTTCGTGTTGCCTGCCGCGGGGAGCTGGCTTTTTGGCGTTACACTGGGCCCGTTTTGGCGCCGTAGCCGCCGACTCCGCCGAGTGCTCGACCTTCCAATGCGTTTCCTTTCCTGCGTATTCTATCTCGTGCCGCGCAGTCTGCTGATCGCGGGCGTCGTGCTGCTCTCGCCATCGCGGCCGGCCCTGGCCCAGTGCGACAACATCTGGCTGCAGACGTCGGCGCTCGCGGGCGTCTCCGGTACCGCCTACGCGGTGGTGGAGTGGGACCCGGACGGTGCCGGGCCGGCCGCCCCGGTGCTGGTCGTCGGCGGGCGGTTCGACGCGGCCGGCGCCACCTCGACCAACAACATCGCGATCTACGATCTGGCGACCAATGCGTTCTCGACGCTCGGCGACGGCGTCGACGGCACCGTCACCGCGCTCGCGGTCCTGCCGAACGGCGACCTTGCCGTCGGCGGCTCGTTCGCGACGGCGGGCTCGGTCATGACGGCCGGCATCGCGCGTTGGGACGGCTCGAACTGGAGCGACATCGGCGGCGGCCTCGGATTCGCGGTGGACGCATTGCACGTCCTCGCCAACGGTGATCTGGTGGCCGGCGGTTCGTTCACGGTGAGCACCGGGGCGCCGACCGATTGCATCGCGCGTTGGGACGGCAGTTCGTGGACCGGATTCGCCGGGGGCATCGGCGGCACCCCGGGCGCTCGGGTCAGCGAGATCGCGAGCCTCGCCAATGGTGACATCGTCGCGGCCGGTTCGTTCACGATCGCCGGTGGAGTGCCTTGCAACAACATCGCGCGTTGGGACGGCACGAGCTGGAACTGGCTCGGTCTCGGTATCACGCAACGGGTGGAGTCATTGACGATCGCGCAGAACGGCGACGTGATCGTCGGCGGTGCGTTCTCGAGCGCCGGTGGGGTGCCGGCGAATCGCGTCGCGCGCTGGAACGGCGCCGGTTGGTCGGCCGTCGGCGGTGGCCTCTCCAGCACGGTCGACGTGCTCTTCACGATGGCCAATGGCGACATCATTGCCGGCGGTTCGTTCAGCTCCCCCTTCGAGCGCGTGGCGCGCTGGGACGGCTCGGCCTGGTCGGGCCTCGACCAGGGGCTGTCATCCACGGTCTACGCTCTCGCCGAGACCACCGGGGGTGATCTCATCGCGGGCGGCAACTTCCTCACGAGCGGGACGACGCCGATGACGCGCGTGGCGCGTTGGGACGGTTCGAGCTGGTCGGCGATCGGTCCGGGCATGGATCAGAAGGTCGAATCGGTGCTCGCACTCCCGAACGGCGAGATCATCGCCGGCGGCGACTTCACGCAGGCCGGCAGCGTCCAGGCCAGCAAGATCGCGCGCTGGGACGGTTCGGACTGGCAGCCGTTCAGCTCGGGCATGGTCGGCGGCTTGCCGAGTCACGGGGTTCAGGCCCTGGCCAGGCTGCAGAACGGCGACATCGTGGCCGGCGGCATCTTCGTGCTCGCGGGCGGCGTGCCGGCGCGCATGATCGCCCGCTGGGACGGCACCAACTGGAACCGGTTCGGCACCGGCATGTCGGGCGGTTCGTGGCAGTTCGTCGACGCCCTCGAAGTGCTCGACAACGGGGACCTGATCGCGGCCGGACTGTTCAGCGTCGTCGATGGTGTGGCGGCCAACAGCATCGCGCGCTGGGACGGCACGACCTGGCACCCGCTCGGCACCGGGGTATCGAGCCAGGTCCACGCCGTCGAAGCGCTGCCGAACGGGGACCTGATCGTCGGCGGCTCGTTCACCACGGCCGGCGGGGTCAGCGCCGATCGCATCGCCCGCTGGGATGGCACGACCTGGTCGCCGCTCGGCGCCGGGCTCAACAACCGGGTTCACGCCATCGTGCGCCTGCCGAACGGCGATCTGATCGTCGGCGGCGAGTTCAGCACGGCCGGCGGCGCGAGCGCCGGGGGCATCGCGCGCTGGGACGGTTCGAACTGGTCGGCACTGACACCCAGTGGCGGCAACCTCGACGTCTTCGCCCTCG
This sequence comes from Planctomycetota bacterium, assembly GCA_965228735.1. Classification (GTDB taxonomy): domain Bacteria; phylum Planctomycetota; class UBA1135; order UBA1135; family UBA2386; genus JAGQRA01. Next base: position 3,155,819 of record OZ245838.1, on the reverse strand, counting down.
AGATCCTGCCGAACGGCGACCTGCTGGTCGGGGGTGACTTCGCGACGTTCCAAGGGGCCGCCGGCAACGGCATCATGCGCTACGACGGCACCGCCTGGTACGGCCTCGAGCTCGGCTCGTCGACGTTCGGGGGCGACACGGTCGAAGCGATGGACGTCATGCCGAACGGCGACGTCGTGGTCGGCGGCTCGTTCACGGTCGTCGGTGGCGTGCCCTCGCCGTGGATCGCGCGGCTGTCGACGACCTGCCCGGCGAGCGCCGTGGCCTTCGGCTCGACCTGCGTCGGACCGGCGGGCCCGATGGCCCTGACGGCCGACACGCTGCCATGGACCGGCTCGACGTTCGCGTCGACCGCGACCGGTTTCGCCGCCGGGAGCCTCGGTGTCGCCCTCGTCGGTCTCAACCAGCAGAGCCTGCCGCTCGCGCAGCTGCACCCGAGCGGCATCGCCGGCTGCGAGCTCTCGACCAGCACCGAGGCGATCCAACTCGTCGTGCCGGCCCAGGGGACCGCGACGCAGCAGTTCTCGATCCCCAACGACCCGGTCTTCGCCGGCGTCACGTTCGCCCACCAGTTCCTGCAGGGCGAGCTCGCTCCCCAGGGCGCGCTGCTGTCGGTCAGCAGCACGAACGCGCTGAACCTGACGATCGGAGCCTTCTGATGCACCTCCCGCGATTCACGATGCAAGCCGCGCTGTTCGTCCCGATCTTCTCCGTGGCCCTGGCCGCGGTGGCGTCCGCCCAATGTGTCACGCAATGGGAGCCCGGTGCTGGCTACCCCGGTGTGCTCGGCCGGGTCTTCTGCCAGACCATGTGGGATCCCGACGGCGCCGGGCCGCAGACTCCCAAGCTGGTGATCGGCGGTGACTTCACGGTTGCCGGCACGGTGTCGGGTCGAAACCTCGCGATGTGGGATCCGGTGGCGCTTTCCTGGTCCGCACTCGGTACCGGCACCAACGACGATGTCGACGCCCTGGTCGGACTGCCGAACGGCCAGCTGATCGCGGGCGGCGGGTTCAGCACGATCGATGGCGTCTCGGCCGACCGGATCGCGAGCTTCGACGGCACCGTCTGGTCGCCGCTCGGTGCCGGGGTGAACGGCGACGTGAACGCGCTGCTGGCGCTGCCCAACGGTGATCTGATTGCCGGCGGGTCGTTCAGCACGGCCGGTCCCGTCCAGGCGCTGCGAGTCGCGCGCTGGGATGGCACGTCATGGTCGGACATGGCTGTCGGGATCGGCCCGGGTTCGGGCAGCCGCGTGTCCTCGCTGGCCCTGCGCCCCAATGGCGACATCGTCGCCGGCGGGTGGATGCGGCAGGCCAACGGCACCCCGGCGAGTCCGATCCGCATCTGGAACGGCACCAATTGGGCCGGCGTGCCGTTCAGTCCGGTCCAGACCGAGGCCCGGGCCGTCGCCTGTCTGCCGAACGGTGATGTGATCGTCGGTGGTCAGTTCACGAGCATGCCGGGCGTATCGGTGAACTACATCGCGCGCTGGGATGGCTCGAGCTGGTCGGCGCTCGGCGCCGGCCCCAATAACGGTGTCAACAACTGGGTCCACACCATGACCGTGGCGAGCAACGGTGATCTGCTCGTCGGTGGCAACTTCACGCTGGCGGGTATCAGCCCGGCCTTCAAGATCGCGCGCTGGGACGGCTCGACGTGGAGCCCGATCGGCAACGGCATCTCGACCTACACCAGCGACTACGTGCTGGCGATCACGGAGCTGACGAACGGCGACATCGTCGCCGGCGGCAACTTCGACATGACCGGCGACGGACCCGCCCGCAACATCGCCCGCTTCGACGGCTCGACCTGGTCGCCCGTGGCGCCGGGTACCGATGCCGCGGTGACGGCCCAGGTCGTGATGGCGAACGGCGACCTCGTCGTCGGCGGCTCGTTCCGGACGATCGAAGGCGCTGAGATCGCCGGCGTCGCGCGCTGGGACGGCACCGGCTGGCAGCCGCTCGGGACGGGCATCGACGGCAGCGTGACGGATCTGCTCGCCCTGTCGAACGGCAAGTTGATCGCGGCAGGATTCTTCGGGCAGGCCGGCGGCGTCCCGGCCCAGAACATCGCGTGCTGGGACGGCTCGGCGTGGACGGCGCTCGGCGCCGGTGTCTCCAGCGGCGTCCGCGCGATCGTCGAGATGAGCAACGGCGACATCGCGGTCGGCGGCTTCTTCACGACGGCCGGCGGCATTCCGGCCAGTCGGGTCGCGCGCTGGGACGGCGCCAACTGGCACGCGCTCGGCGCCGGTATCACCGGCAGCTTTGCGACGGTCTACGATCTCGCGGTCCTGCCGAACGGTGATCTGGTGGCGACCGGCGACTTCTCGTCGCTCGGCAACCTGGCGCAGTGGGACGGCACGTCGTGGAAGATGATCGGCTCCGGCCTCGGCAGCGGCGGCCGGTCGCTGACCGTTCGCGACAGCGGTGAGCTGATCATCGGCGGCTACTTCACGACCATCGGCGGCGTCGCCACCAACCGCATCGCGAGCTGGGACGGCGCGACGTTCGCCCCACTCGGTGTCGGTGTGAGCGGCGCGGTGCGAGCGGTCGAGGTGCTGCCGGGCGGCGACCTGATCGTCGGCGGCGACTTCTTCCAGGCCGGTGGCAACACCGCGCCGCGCATCGCGCGCTGGGACGGTGTGAACTGGTCACCGTTCGGGGCCGGCGCGAACGACGACGTGTACACCGTCGGTCTCGCGCGCGACGGTGTCGTGGTCGTGGGCGGTACGTTCACCGCGATGGACGGTCGCGCCTCGACCTTCCTCGCCAGATTGGCCACGACCTGCCCGGCAACGGTCAACACCGTCGCGACCAGCTGCGTCGGCCCGGCGGGCGCGATGACGCTCACCAACACGACGGACCCATGGGTCGGTGAGGCCTTCGTCTCGAACGTATCCGGCTTCGCACCCGGCAGCCTCGGCGTGTCGCTGGTCGGTCTGACCGGTCAGAGTCAGCCGCTGAGCGTGCTCCACCCGACCGGCATTCCGGGTTGTGACCTGCTGACGAGCACCGAGTCGGTGCAGCTCGTCGGTCCGACCAACGGCATGGCTGGCGCCGCGATCGTGATCCCGAACGACCCGGCCTTCGCCGGCGTGTCGCTGGTCCACCAGTTCGTGCAGGGCGAGCTCGACGCGCAGGGCTCGCTTCTGTCGCTGAGCAGTTCGAATGCTCTGGCGCTCACGATCGGTGTCTTCTGATCGCAACCGACGGCCGTCCTTCCCCGATCGCATTCCTTCCCCGAACTCGCACTCCCGACCTACGGCGATGAGTCAGCGCTTCCTTCCGTTCTTGTTTCCCGTTCTCCTGGCGCTGACGACGAGCCTGCCGGCACAGTGTCCGCCCAGCTGGAACAACCTCGTGCAGCTCGGGTTCGGTGTCAGCGGCCAGGTCCGGGCCCTGCTGCGGTGGGACCCCGATGGCGCGGGGCCGCAGCCGGAGGTCATGGTCGTGGCCGGCGGCTTTCAGGAGGCCGGCGGCATCCCGGCCGCGAACGTCGCGCTCTACGATCCGGTCTCCGGCTCATGGTCGCCGCTCGGCGCCGGCACCGACGGCTTGATCAACGCGCTCGCGGTCGACTCCAATGGTGACCTGCTGGTCGGCGGAGCCTTTCTCAATGCGGGCGGCGTGACTTGCAACGGCGTCGCGCGCTGGAACGGCACGAACTGGCAGCCCATCGGAGTCGGCTTCGACGTGTCGCAGCCCGGGGTCTCGGTCCGCGCGCTCGCCGTCGGTGGGGGTGGCGCGATCTACGCCGGCGGCGACTTCACGATGTCGGGCGGCAGTCCGCTGACCTACTTCGCCGAGTGGAACGGATCCAACTGGCAGCAGGCGGGGGGCGGGCTGGCGTTCAACCTCGGCTGCGCGCAGACGCGGTTCGGGGTTCTCAGTCTGATCGTGCGGCCCAACGGGGACGTGCTCGCCGGCGGTCAGTTCGAAGTGGTCGCCGCTCCGACCGTGCGGCACTACGCGGTCTGGGACGGCGCCAGCTGGCAGGCCGTGCCGGGCGTCCCGGCCTTCGATTGCGTCCAGGGCGCGGTCGAGCGGGCCAGCGGCGACGTCGTCGTCGTCGGCACGGTCTCGAACGGCGGGGCAGTGGCGAGCTGGGATGGCACCAGCTGGCAGTTGCTCGGCACGCCAAACGGCCGTCCGAACGCGGTGACGGAGCTCGGCGACATGTCGTTGGCGATCGCGCGCAACGGCGCGCCGACGCAGGGCCCGGCGATCGACCGCTGGGACGGCTCCTCGTGGTCCACGATGGCGACGTTCGGGTTCCAGCAAGCGGCCTTCGCGGTCGCCGCGTTGCCCGGATCGGGCACCGCGCTGATCGCAGGCGGCAACTTCTCGACCTTCAGTCCGCCGACGAGCAACGCCCGCAGCCTGATTCTGTGGGATGGCACGACCTGGACCGGCTCGCCGGGTGGCACGATCGGAATCGCCTATGACTTCAGCGTGTTGCCGAACGGCGATGTCGTCGCGGCCGGCTCGTTCTCCCAGATCGGCGGTGTCGCGGCCACCAACGTCGCGCGCTGGAACGGCACGACCTGGATCCCGATCGGCAACAGCGCGCCGTCACCGTGTTATGGCGTGGCGACCACCGATGCCGGCGAGATCTACCTCGCGGCGTTCAACCAGGTGCTGCAGTGGACCGGTTCGGCCTGGCTGCAGATTTCGACCGAGAACGCGTGGGGCATCTTCACGCGCCAGAACGGCAAGGTCGTGGCCTGGGATGACGCGGTCAGCGAGTGGGACGGCACGAGCTGGGTCGACATCCCCGGCGCGTTCGACATCGACGACCTCGTCGAGGCCCCGAATGGCGACCTGCTCGCCATCGGCGGCAGCGGCTCGTCGTTCTGGCCGCTGCAGGGCCGCGTCGGTCGCTGGGACGGCCTGCTCTGGCACAGCCTCGATCCGAACTTCCAGGTGAGCTCGGCCGAGCACATCGCCGCCGGTCCGAACGGGTCGGTCGTCGTGGCTTGGACCCCCAACGTGTTCCCGAACCCGCAGCCCGTGATCATGGAGTACGACGGCGTCTCCTGGCAGTCGATCGGCGCTGGCTTCAACGCCGAGGTCTACGACCTCATGACGCTGCCGAACGGCGATTGCCTCGCCCTCGGCGCGTTCACGACGACCGGCGGCTCACCGAACAGTGCGTTCGCGGCGCGCTGGGACGGGCAGACGTGGCACGACGTCGCCGGCGGCCCCGGCCAACCGGTCTGGCACGCCGCCGTGCGACCGTCCGGCGAACTGTTCGCCGAGGTCCAGGTCGGCAGCTTCTTCGATCGCGAGTACGCGATCGCCACGAACCCGTGTCTGCCGAAAGCGACGGCGCTCGGCAGCGGTTGCCCCGGTTCGGGCGGCGCCAACCGATTGGCGGCCGTGACCTGGCCGCAGATCGGGCTGTACTACCGCGGCCGCGGCAGCGAGCTGCCGGCCAGCGGCGTGGTCTTCGACGTCATCGGTCTGCAGACGACGAACATCGCACTCAGCACGCTGACGCCGTTTGCGCCGGCGGGCTGCATCGACCACGTGCTGCCGCTGGCCAACCAGCTCCTGGTGCCGGTCGACGGCCGCGTGATCCGACAGTTCGATCTGCCGTTCGATCCGGGTCTGATCGGCGTCGAGTTCCACCACCAGATGTTCCCGGTCGAACTCGACGGTCAGGGCAACCCGGTGTCGCTCACGGCGACCAACGCGGTCAGCGTGCGGGTCGGCAGCGCGTTGTAGCCCGCGACGCTGGCCTGGCCGCGCGACCGGTCCTCGCCTTCTCTCACTCGCCGCCCGCGGCGCGATCGGCACTGGGTTGGTCGAAGACCGGGCGGACCGTCAAGGCGAGCTTCACGGATGCGGTCGGGCACGCTGTCTGCGGTTCTGGGGGGTGGCGTTCGTCGGTCACGTCAGGCTCCCAAGGTTGCTCAGGATCCGGTTCGCCGCGTTTTCGGGCTCGGGATCTTCGCAATCCGTCGCTCGGCCCGCCCGCCCGCCCCGCGCCATGCCGCGCAATGCAATTGCAGCGCAGCAAGCGTCCGCGGAATGCCGTGCGAGGTCCTGGCGCCTTTGAACTACGCTGCCAAGGACGCCAGATCGAATCGCCGCAGGCGGATCTGAGCTGTCCCCCAAGCAGCCGTTCCCCAACACCCGCGATTCCCAGCCTTCATGCTCCTTTCCTTCGAGGCCTCTGCTTGGATCGAGGTCGCTACTTGGGGCGGCATCGCGCTGTGCCTGCTGCACTCGGCGATGTTCAGTGGCCTGAACCTCGCGCTCTTCAGTCTGCCGCGGTTGCAATTGGAGATCGAAGCGGAGCACGGCAGCGCTGACGCCGCCAAGGTCATGACGCTGCGGCAGGATGCGAACCTGCTGCTGACGACGATTCTGTGGGGCAACGTCGCCGTCAACACGCTGCTGACCCTGTTGATGGACTCGGCGCTCGCCGGCATGGCGGCGTTCTTCGTGTCAACGTTCGGCATCACGTTCATCGGTGAGATCATTCCGCAGGCGTACTTCTCGCGTCACGCACTGCGGATGGGGGCGCGACTGGCGCCGGTGATCGGCTTCTACCGGCGGCTGCTCTGGCCGGTGGCGTTTCCGAGTGCGAAGCTCCTCGATTCGTGGCTCGGCCCCGACGGCATGCACTACGTTCGGGAAGAGCACCTGAAGGCCATCATCGAGAAGCACATGCATGCCGAAGAGGCGGACCTCGATCACCGCGAAGGCAAGGGTGCGCTCAACTTCTTGTCGCTCGACGATCTGGCCATCCGCGAGGAAGGAGAGCCGGTCGACCCGGCGAGCGTGATCCCGCTGCCGGTTCGCCTCGATCTTCCGATCATCCCGGAGTTCGAGAACCGAGGTGACGACCCGTTCGTCGCGGCGGTCGCGAAGTCGGATCGCAAGTGGGTGATCCTGACCGACCCAGCCGACTCACCCCGGCTCGTGCTCGACGCCGACGCGTTCTTGCGCGCGGTCTTGAGTGATGGCCCCGGGTTCGACCCCTACACGTTCTGTCACCGGCCGATCCTCACCGAGGACGCTTCGCTGCCGATCGGCAAGCTGTTGCGCCGATTGCGAGTCGACAAAGAACACGATGAAGATGACGTGATCGATCGTGACATCGTGCTGCTCTGGGGCGAGCAGCGGCGCGTTGTCACCGGTGCCGATCTACTCGGTCGATTGCTGCGCGGAATCTCGGCGAACGACATGGAATCGTGACCCGGCGGACTTTGACGATGAGCTGCCCAAGCTCCTGAAGAATGGAGGCCCAGTATGCGGCTGTTGACGCTCCTTGTGCTCCTTGCGTGTGTGCCCGCGGTGCTCGCTCAGGCCGAGTCGCCGACTGGCAAGGATCCGCAGTCTCCAGATCCGGCAACGCAGCAACCCGAGACGCCGAACCCGGCGGCGACGACGAGTCGAGCAGGGGTTGCGCTGCCGGCGGTTCGGACGCTGGTCGAGGCTCTGGCGAAGAAGCGGGAGGAGTTGAATGAGGCGCGCAATGCTCCGAGCCGGTTCAGCCCGGACGGGCAGAAAGCGGTCGCCGACCTCCAGAGCCAGCTCGAGAGACTCGAGGCCGACTTCGATTCGGTTGCGACGGGGATCGACCGTTCGCAGCTCGACTTGGCGGCGCGCAGTACGACGCTCAACCAGGACCTCGAGGAACTGCTCCGTCCGCTTCTGCAGGAACTGAAGAACCTGACCGAGGAACCGCGCGAGCTGGATCGACTCAAGACCCAGGTTGCGATCCAGACCCGTAAGGCCGAGCTCGCGACGACGGCAATCGACAACATTCGCGCGCTTCAGCGCGAGGCCTCGAGCGACGACGTACGGGCCGAGCTCTCGACTGCGCAGGCCCAATGGGAGGAGATCCGGGCGGGCGCCGTCGGCAGTCGGACCGTGGTGCAGGCGCAGCTCGACCAGCGCAAGCGGGATCGCAAGTCGGTGTTCGGTTCGATCAGCGCGTTCATCGGCGGCGGGTTCCGCGACAAGGGACTGACCCTGTTGCAGGCGCTGTTCGCGATGATCGCGGTGTTCTTCGGGCTGCGTTTCGCGGCGAATCGAGCCCTGCGTCTGGTGCCACGTCGGCGCAAGGCGGAGGGCCAGCCGTTCTACTTCCGGCTCATCAGCGTTCTCAGCCAGGCGGTCATCGGCGCGCTCGCAGTCGCTGCAGGCTTGATGGTGCTCTACGCCGCAGCCGACTGGGTGCTGCTCGGCTTGGGGCTGGTGTTTCTGTTGGGGGTGGTGTGGACGGCGAAGAACACGCTGCCGCGCCTGGTCGAGGAGATCCGCATGGTGCTCAACCTCGGGCCGGTGCGTGAGGCGGAGCGGATCCTGTTCGAGGGGCTGCCGTGGCGCGTCGATCGATTGAGCCTCTACTCTCGGCTCTCCAACCCCGCGCTCTCGGGTGGGCAGATCCGGCTCCCGCTTCGCGATCTGATCGGACTGCATTCGCGACCGGTTCAGGAGAAGGAGGCGTGGTTCCCGAGTAGCGAGGGCGATTGGGTTCGGCTCTCGGATGGCACCCGTGGCAAGGTGTTGAAGCAGACGCCCGAAATGGTGCAGCTCGTCAAGCTCGGTGGGAGCCGCGTCACGTATCGCACGACTGACTTCCTGGCGGCGACGCCGGAGAACATCTCTGCCAACTTCCGCTTGAGCGTGACGTTTGGCGTCGACTACCAGCATCAGGCGATCTCCACGGATCGGATCCCCACGCTGATGCACGAACACCTTACCGATGCGATCAGCGCGAAGGTCGGCGCGGACAACCTCATCAGCCTGGCGGTCGAGTTCAAGGAGGCCGGCGCGTCGTCGTTGGACTACGAGGTGATCATCGATCTCAGCGGGGACGTCGCGGCGCGCTATGACGCGCTGCAGCGTCTCACGCAACGAACCCTCGTCGATGCCTGCAACGAACACGGGTGGGTCATTCCGTTCACGCAGATCACCATGCACCAGGCTGGCTGAACCGGCCGGTTGCACGCCCGGCGCGGCAGCGTCGGCGGCTTCTGCTTTGGCCCCCGTTCAGATCAGCCAGACTTTGCTGTGCTGTTGTCCACGCGTCGACTCCGGCGCTGGCCGAACACGCAACATCAAGGAGATGGCCTCCAGTCGTCCCTTGGATCCCTCGCGCCATGAGAGCACCAGCGCGGGCGACGACCTGGCGCGGGCGACCGACACGGTGCGCGAGATGGTCACGCGTTACGCGATGATCCCGGAGCTCGGCAAACGCACGGTTTCGCCCACCTGCACCGTGGGAACTGCGGCACGGACGACTTGGTCGCGTGCTCGTGCAAGGGACGCGGCTCCCGCCCGTCGTGCGGGTCGCGGCGGGTTGCTCGACCCGGCGGCGTGGCTCGTCGACCAGGGTGATCCCCGGGTGCCGGTGCGGCAATGGGTGCTGTCGCTGCCGTATCGGGCGCGATTCCCGCGCGCGTAAGTGCGGCCTCCGAGGATCGCAGAACTTTCGCCTGGCGCCGCGACACGAACGCTGGCGTGCGCCCTGGCGCATGTCGTCCTTTACCGAACCTCCTACGAACTTCCGACATCTGTCATGTTCAACGAACCAAGCTACATTCCCAGGCGCCGGTCCGCGGGACCGGCGATCCGCTCTCTGCTCCGCTCGCTCGCTCCCGTTGCCGCGCTCGTCGGCTTCGCACATGCCCAGCCTCCGGCCGAGGCCGACCGCCTTCTCCTGTTGATCGGGTCGAGCCCCAATACGCCCAGTGACCTCGGCACCCACATGTGCCCGCTCGCCGACATCGATGGCGACTTCGCCGCGGACTTCGTCGTTGCGGGAAGGGGCACGGCGATCGCGTATTCGGGATCGACTGGCGCGCAACTCTGGTCGCGCACGTTCCCCTGGCCGATCGGGTCGTTCTTTCCGTACGTGCCGCTCGTCGCCAGGGTCGGCGATATCGACGGCGATGGTGTGCCGGACGTCGGCGTGGGCGAACACGCGTATCAGCGCGTCACGATCCTGTCGGGAGCCACGGGCGCGACGCTGCGCCAGACTGCGGTGCCGGCGAACGGATACTCCCCGGCGGCGATCGTCTCGCTGGGCTCGATCGACGGTGATCAGCTGAGTGAATACGCGGTGGCGAGTGACGGTCTCGGCATCACCGTCTTCGACGGTGCTACCGGCAACGCGCTGGCCACGTTCTCCACCACGTCGTTCTGGTCGGTGAACGTCGCCGCGCTCGGCGATGTCGATGCCGACGGTGCAGTGGAGTTGGCCGGCGTGTATCCCCAAGGCCACAGTTCATCCGAGATCGTCATTCACTCGATGGGCAGCTCGACGCCGCTCGCAAGCTTCACCTCGACCACTTCGCGGTTCACGTCCATCGCCGCCGACGATTTCGATGATGACGGTGCGATGGACATCGTCTGCGGTTCACCACAGACGGGTCCGAGCCAGAACCAGAACTCGACCGGCTCGATCACGGCGTTCGCGATCGACTTCGCCAACTCCACTCTCGTGCCGCGGTTCTCGCGCGCTGGTATCAACACCGAAGATCGGTACGGATTCTCGGTCGCGAGCGCCGGGGACATCGATCTCGACGGCGTGCGTGACATCGCGGTCGGTGCAGTCGGCCGGCGGGTCACGCTGTCGTCCGCGGGAACGGCCGGCCGCGTCGAGGTCCTGTCCGGTGACACGGGCAACCCTCTATCGAGCCGCGCGACGACGTTTCAGGGCACTTGGTATGGCTACTCGGTCGCCAACCTCGGCGACACCAACGACGACGGTCTCGAGGACCTCGGCGTCGGTGAACCGCTCTACAACCCGTACGTCAACCCGAGCAACCAGGCCACCGGCAACGGCAACGTGCGGGTCTACACTCCCGCCCTGCCGACGATGGCGGCGGCGCCGATCGAGATCTCGGCTGGTGCGGGTGGCACGCAGACGATCGACATCACCGCCGGCCCGGCGTTCGCCGGACAGACCTATGCCATCTTCGGTTCGGCCAGTGGCTTCGCGCCGGGGCTGCAACTGGGGCCGCGTGTGCTGCCGTTGAACCAGGACTGGTACTTCGACTTCGTCGTGCAGAACGCCAACTCTGCCACCTACACGAACACGTTCGCGCAGCTCGACGCCAACGGCGCAGCGCAGGCCACGATCAACCTGCCGGCGGGGACGCTCGGCTTCCTGGTCGGGCTCAGCGTTCAGCACGCTGCGGCGATTACCCCGAGCGACTGGTCCGCGACGACGTGGACCACGAACGCCACACGGATGACCATCGTGCCGTAGTTGGTCGGAGCGCGGGACAGGTGATGCCGGCCGGCGGCCGGCGTCCGTTCGCCAGCCACTCGGCAATGGCCTGTTGGAATTGCCGCTTGGCGGGGCCCGCGCCTCGCGACTCTGGCGAATACCGCTCCGGTCGCGCACGCATTTGCGCCCCGGGATGGCGTTCTCGCCGAAGCTCCGTCGCCTCTCAGCGCAGGCCGTCGCGCCGGATCTCGCAGGTGGGCCGTGCGCTCTGGAAGACTGCCAGGGCGCGCTCGGTGTCCGGGTTGCTCACCTGCACGGACAGCTTCTGCAATGGCAGCCTCGACAGCGTTTGCGCGATCTCGTCGGTGCAGAGTCCTTCGGCCAGGACCAGCACTTCGAGCTGCTCGACGACAGGGCTGCGAAAGAGCTCCAGCCAGTCGGTCGGCTCGGGGGCGCTGTCGGCCTGGGGCGCCACGTGCATTGCCGTCGGCTCGAGGCTCGTGGAGGCCGCAAGGGCTTCGAGGTGCTCCTTCGAGAGGTCGGCTGGCAGCTGGATCGTCTCGAGGTTCGCGAGCGTGGCGATCTCTCGCATCGCAGCCGAGGACAGCTCGACGCCGCTCGCGATCTCGAGTTTTCGCAGAACGCGCAGTTTGCCGATGCCGTTGCCGGTGATGCCGGGGCAGTCCTGCAGGTAGAGCTCTTCCAGGTCATGGGCCGCCAGCACCGTGAACATCGCATCGTCCACGGGCGTGAGCTTGCGCGGATCCTCGGGCTTCGGCGCCCCGGGCCAGACGACCAGTCGTCGCACCTGCGCGAACTCTCGCAACTGCGGGGCGTCCTCGGCCGTGAGCCAGTAGATCATCAGATCCTCGGCCTCGCGGAGTGCACCTTCGTGGCGCACTGGGGTAGCGGGTCTAGGCCTGCAGGCAGCGCGAGACCAGCTCCGCGCACAGCTCGCGCATCGCCTGCTCGGTGTCGAAGGTCGCGTAGCGCTCGCGGATGCGCTCGCCCTGGATCGGCGCGCTGGGCTCGCGCGCCTCGGCGCACGACACGCCGACGGGCTTGCCGAGCAGCTCGGACAGCCAGGGCGCCAGGCTGGCGTGGTCGAACCAGCGGTCGAAGGTGTTGAAGACCCGGCCCTGCAGCGACGCGTCGCCGAGCGCCGCCATCAGGATCCGGCAGGTGTCGGCGACCGAGATCGAATACGTGCCGACCTGCGTGCGCAGGTCGCCGTAGCGGACCGCCTCGTCGACGGTCTCGAACAGCGGGCTGTCCTGCCACGGCTCGCGCAGACCGATGACGTTGCCGAGCCGGAAGACGCTGGTGTTGAGCTGGTAGGCGCGCGACGCCGTGAACACGAGCTTCTCGCAGGCCGCCCGCATCGAGCCGTAGAATTCCAGCGGCCACAGCGGGTAGTCCTCGTCGCGGCGGAAGCGGCGGCCGAGCGGGTCCTGGTTGGGGTCACGGCCGTAGACCGCGAGGCTCGAGACGTAGATCAGCTGCTTGCCGCGCGTGTCGACCGTGCGCTCGAGCAGCCGCGTCGTGCCGACCAGGTTCGTGTGCACCCAGTGGTCGGCCATCGACCGCCCCGCGACCGGCGAGTCGATCGGGGGCAGGTAAGCCATGTGCAGGACGCAGTCGACGTCGTGGACCAGCTGGTCGAGCGGGTCCTGTTCGTCGAGGCGACCCTCGATCCACGTGATGCCGGGCAGCTTCGGCAGCTGCCGGTCCGCGCGCGGACGCACGAGCACGCGGACGGTGTGCCCCGCCTCGACGAGCCTCGGCAGCAGCGCGGCGCCGACCAGCCCGGTGCCGCCCGTGAGCGCGATCGCGACCATGGGCCGCGAGTCTAGCCGTCACTGCACGCTGGTTGCGATCGTGTTCGTGCAGCGCGGCGCCTGCGCCGTGAACAAGTCGAGGCCATGCGTGACATGCGAACGTCCGTGACGGTTTCGAGTGCCCGGGCACTCGTTCGTTCCGGATTTCGCGCTGCCGCTCGGGGCCGCAGGTCCACCCAACCGCGTGCTCGATCTCTGGTTCAGAGTCTCCCAGAGATGGTGGGCCGTGCTGGATTCGAACCAGCGACTTCGACCGTGTGAAGATCGCACTCTAACCAACTGAGTTAACGGCCCGTTCCGCGGAGCGGGCCGCACACGCTAGCCAGATCCGGGGCCGGCTGCAAGAACGTGCTCAGGTCCCGATGATCAGCTCGAGGCCCGGGGAGAACGCGATGCCGGCGGAGGCGCCCGGGTCGAAGGCGATGGACTGCAGGTTCACGGTGACGGCGCAGAGCGAGGCGTCGAACGGGACCGGGAACGGCAGGAACGCGCCGTTCTGCGCGATCGTCAGGAAGCGCGCGGTCAGTGGCTGGACGAGCGCCGTGCCGCCGAACGCGGTCGGGGCGTTGTCGCGTTGGAAGCCGAAGACGAGGAAGCCGCCGAGCACGAGCGGGGCGGACGCGCCGATCTGGATGTTCGGGTTGGTGCCGAGGATCGGCGCCGCGGACATCGTCAGCGTCGGGATGCCGCTCGTGCCCGGGTGACCGGTGCCGTAGTTCTGGAACGTCGCCGGGGTGTGGACGAACGTGCGGAACGAAAGGTCCCAGACCGACAAGGCGATCGTGTCGCGAATGAAGATCTGGCCGCCGGCATAGGCGCCGCCGGGGGCGGTGCCCGACCAGGCGTAGCTCGGCTGACTCTGCGTGTTGGGGCTCGTGAGCTTGATGCCGAGCTGCAGTCCGGGGGCGACCTGGATCCCGGCTGCGCTCACGTCGACGAGCAGCGGGCCGCTCGTCGTCGCGATGGCACTCGGCGCGAACACCACGCTCGCGAGCACCGTCAGCGTCGGCGTGCCTGTCGCGTCGACGGCGACGATCTCGACGGTCAGCGGATTCGGGGCGAGGCCCTGGTGGTGGCGCAGCTCGCTGATCTCGACGTGAGTCAGCAGGCCCGTCATCCCCGCGGTGAACGTCTGCGTCACGTTCTGGTTGGCGGTGATCTCGAGGCCGTTGTTCGTCGGGTTCGGCAGGTAGGACTGGTCGACGCACGTCTGCGCGCCGAGCGTGGCGGCGGCGAGCAGGGTCGAAGTGATGGCGAGGTGGCGGCGCATGCCGGCAGTATCGCACGAATCGCCGACTGCTGCCCGATCTCGGGCAGACGGTCAGCGGAACCGCTTGCTCACCTTCTCGAACGACTTCTTGCCCTTGTCCAGCGACTTGCGCATCGCCGGCAGGACCCGCTTGTAGTCCTTGATGTTCTTCTTCGAGAGCCCGAAGGCCTTGCCGCTGTTGCCCCACTCCTCGAGCTGCGACAGGATCTTCTCGTTGCTCGCGGTCTCGGTGAGGTAGGCGTCCTGCACGAGCGCGAGGCCCGACACGAACGCGTCCTTCTCCTTGCTGTCGCGCTTCTGCCAGAACGCGCGCGCGTGCTTCTTGGCCGTGTCCTTCTGCTTGTCGAGGCGCTTGCCCCACGCCTTCTCGAACTCGTCGCACGCCGGCACGCCGCGGAAATGTCGCAAGAACAGCGGCACGTGCCCGACCCAGGGCTTGCCGTCGAGCTTCTTGCCGCCCTTGCCGATCGCCTTCACGTGGCTCGCCGCGCACGCCTCGACGTCCTGCATGGCCTGCTGCGCGACCTTCTTCGCGGCGTCGTCGGTCGCGTCGCTCGCTGCGACCCGCGCGGCGACCTGATACAGCGCAACGGGGTCGGCGCCCTGCTTGACCTCGGCCAGCGTCGTCAGCGCGGCCTGCATGCGCGTCGGGTCCGTGGTCGTCATGCCCTCGCACCAGGCCAGCTGCTGCTCGGTGTGCGGCTGCGCCGGCCAGTGGTTCCAGCCGTCGAGGCTGCGCAGGCGAACGTGCGGATACCTGGCCTCTTCGTACGCCGTCAGCCCGCCGACGCTTTGGCCGTAGGGGACCACCGGGTCCGCGGTGCCGTGCATCAGCACGACGGCCTGGTGGTGGTGCTTCTTCGTCATCTGCGTGCCGATCCACACGCCGCTGGCCTGGCCGACGACACCCTGCACGTCGTCCGGATAGGCGCCCGCGTAGTAGAACGAGAAGAAGCTGCCCTGACTGTGGCCGTAGAGATACGTCGCGCGGATCTTGAACCGCTCCTTCAGCTCCTCGTGCAGCGCGTGCAGTCGCTCGAGGTCGTTCTTGCCCTGCAGGAAGTTGAATCCCGTGCCGCCGTTGGAGGTCGTGCCGTCGGGTGACACGACGAAGTCGTCGGCGCGGAAGTCGCCGGCCTTGTGGTTCGCGAAGCCCCAGCGGCGGTCGAGGTTCGAGCCGTGCAGGATGAACGTGAGGTTGATCGGCTGGTCCGGGTCGAACGACTTCGGCAGGTAGTATTGATAGGCGAGGCCGTCCTTGCTCTTCCACTCGTAGACCTTGCCGGTCGCCTTGCCGTCCGGTTCACGTTCCTTGGCCTGGGCGGGGAGGGTCGCGGCGGCAAGACCGAGCGCGAGCGCGAGGCGACGGGAGGGAGCCATGCCGCCCAGGATACCCGCGCGCCCGCGGGCTGTCGCGTTGGCCCGGCGATGCCCACTGCCGGCGCTCAGCGCGGCGGCGTCGCGACGCGGAACCGCGGCCGCAGGCGCTTGCTGAGCTGCGCCTTCGACACCTTCTGGCTGTTGACGTAGGTGTTGATGATCCGCTGGCGGGTGTGCCACTGGCGGTGGATGCGCGCCGCGATCGCGGCCTCGAGCTTCTGCTCCTCGAGGTTGCCCGAGCGGCCGCCGCCGAGCTTCTCGTTCATCGTCTTCGTGTGCTGCCGCTGCTCTTTGCGGATCATGTGGTTCACGACCTTCGCCCGGCATTCGCGCAGGCTCAGCTGGCGCGCGGGCTTTGTGTCCTTCACCCAGAACACGTAGGTGGTGCCGAACGAGTCGACGAGCGGGCGCGACAGCTGGCCCTTGCGCAGATCGAACAGCGTCGCGGTCTGCTGCTCGGTCAACGGGGTGCGGAAGCGCTCCCCGGGCCGGGCCCAGCCGGCCTGCTTCCAGCCCGTCTGGCCCGCGGCGTTGGTGCGGGCGGCGCGCACGAAGGTGTCGATGTCACGCTTGCTCGTGCCCTTCGGGAACACCCTGGCCGCGACCTCGATCTCGGGCTCGGATCGGAAGTCACCGCGGTGGCTGTCGTAGAACGCCTGGATCTGCGCGGCGGTGTACTGCCGCGGGCTGACCTTGGCGGTCGTCTGCGACGACTCGTAGTAGCTGACGAGCGTGCGCTTCATGTCAGGCGCACGCAGCGCGCCGCTCTTCACCGCGGTCTGGAAGATGACCTCGTCGTCGATCGCGTTCTCGCGCAGCTCGGCGACGACGGCCGCGGGGAGCCGTCGCCAGCTCGTCCGGTGCTTGCGCGCAGCGCGCTTCTTGTAGACGTCGAACTCGGCCTGCGTGAGGCCGTCGGAGCCCACGCGGATCGCGAGCTCCGGGTCGGACTGACCGGGAAGCTGCGTTGCGATGGCGAGGATCGCGGCGAACACGGAGCGGCAGGGCTTCTGCATGCTGCCGGTATCGGCGGATCCTGTCCGCAACGTGCGCCGCCGGTGGAGCGGTCGGTGCCATCGAACGGGCGCCTCGCTCTGCAGCCCTGGTTGCGCTGCTACAACCACGCACTCCCGCATGGCGGCCTCGACTACGAAGCCCCCAGGTCTCGGATCAGTCCGTCGGGCCGAACAACGTGGTTGGAAACGACGACTAGCCGGCCCCGGTCGGCAACGCGCCGTAGAACGCGGTCTGCAGCGTCAGCGTCGTCGCGCGCGAGCCCGCGTCGTCGAACGCTTCGACCATCGCCTTCGCGATCGCGGGCGTGCGACCGTCGACGGTCGTGAATGCGATGACGCCGGGACCGTGGCCGCAGATCGTCGCGCCGGCAGCGCCGGCGTCGACGGCAGCCGCGATCGAGCGGTGCAGGCCGGGCACGAGGCGACGACGGTGCGGCACGTGCACCTCGTCGACGAGGGACGCGCGCAGCAGCTCCTCGTCACCGCTCTCGAGCGCGTGCAGCACACCGATCGCGCGGCCGACGGCGCGCGGCGTCGCGGCGTGCGGCAGCGTCGGCGGCAGCACGCGCTTGGTCTCGGCCGTGCCCATCTGGATGTCGGGCATCGCGACGACGTAGTGCCAGTCCGGATCGATCGGCTGCGGCAGCACGTTCTGTCTCAGCTCGCCGTCGCCCGGCGCGGACAGTAGCGTCGTCGCGCAGAGGCCGCCGCCGAGCGCGGCCGCGGCGTGGGCGGGGTCGGCGCCGAGCGGCACGAGCCGGTCGAGCGCGGCCGCGACCGAACAGGTCTTCTTGGCGATCCGGGCCGCGGCGCCGAAGCCCGCGGCGAAGCCGGCCGAGATCGTGCCGAGGCCGGTCCCGCGCGGGATCGCGCCCTCGACGATCACCGTCGCGCCGCCCTTCTTGAGCGAGATGCCCAGCGCGTCGACGGCCGCGCGAAAGCCCCGGAGTGCCGGGTCGTGCCGCGGATCGTCGAGGTGTGCGCTCGGGTCGTCCTTGCGGTCGACGACGATCTCACCGTCCGTGCGCGGCTCGACCGTGATGGAGAGCGACATGTCGAGCGCCAGAGCGAGCACGCCGAAGCCAGAACCGAGGTTGCTGGCGCTGGCGGGCACGTGGAAGGTGACGGCGTCCGACATGGGTCCGCTATCGGCCGATTCAGCCGCCGAACTCGATGCCCTGCGCCAACGGCAGCTCGTCGCCCCAGTTGATCGTGCAGGTCTGGCGCCGCATGTAGGCCTTCCAGCTGTCCGAGCCGCTCTCGCGCCCGCCGCCGGTCTCCTTCTCGCCGCCGAACGCGCCGCCGATCTCGGCGCCGCTCGTGCCGATGTTCACGTTGGCGATGCCGCAGTCGCTACCGATCGCGGAGATGAAGTGTTCGGCCGCGCGCACGTTGTTCGAGAAGATCGCGCTCGACAGGCCCTGCGGCACGTCGTTGTTGATCGCGATCGCCTGCTCGAGCGAATCGATCGGCATCACGTAGAGGATCGGCGCGAACGTCTCCTCGCGCGCGATGTCGATCATGCCCTTGCAGGTGACGATCGTCGGCTGCACGTAGGCGCCGCCCTTGATCGCCGGCGCGACCCGGGCGCGCTTGCCGCCGACCACGACCTTGCCCCCCTGCGCCTCTGCGGCAGCGATCGCGCGTTCGAACGCCTGCGCCGACGTCTCGTCGATCAGCGGGCCGACGAGGGTCTTCTGGTCCAGCGGGTTGCCGATCTTGCAGCTGCCGTAGGCCTTCACGAGGCGCTCGACGAGCTTCTTCTGCACCTTCTTGTGCACGAGCACGCGGCGCGTCGACGTGCAGCGCTGGCCGGCCGTGCCGACCGCGCCGAACACGATCGCGCGCGTCGCGAGGTCGAGGTCGGCGTCGTCCATGACGATGATCGCGTTGTTGCCGCCGAGCTCCAGCAGCGTCCTGCCGAAGCGTTGCGCGACGCGCGGGCCGACGATGCGGCCCATGCGCGTGCTGCCGGTCGCGGACACGAGCGGCACGGCCGGGTCGTCGAGCAGCGCGCTGCCGACCTCGAGGTCCGGGCCGATGACGAGTCCGACGAGCGGCGCCCACTCCTTGCCGAGAACGTCCGCCGCGATCTTCGTCATCGCGATCGCCGTCAGCGGCGTCTTGAGTGACGGCTTCCAGAGGCACGAGTCGCCGCAGACGAGCGCGAGCATCGAGTTCCACGCCCAGACCGCGATCGGGAAGTTGAACGCCGTGATGATCCCGACGGTGCCGAGCGGGTGCCAGTTCTCGCGCATCGCGTGGCGGTGGCGCTCACTCGCGATCGTCAGGCCGTAGAGCTGGCGCGAGAGGCCGACCGCGAAGTCCGCGATGTCGATGCACTCCTGCGCTTCGCCGAGGCCCTCCTGCAGGATCTTGCCCGCCTCGAGCGCGACGAGCTTGCCGAGCGGCTCCTTGTACTCGCGGAACGCCTCGCCGATCCGGCGCACGTACTCACCGCGCTGGGGTGCCGGCAGTTCGCGCCAACGCTGGAACGCGGCGTGCGCGGCCTTGCTGACGGCCGCGTAGTCGGCCTTGGTCGCCATCTTGACGGTCGCCTTGACCTTGCCGTCGATCGGCGACCGAACGTCGAGCGTATCGCCCTTGGTCTTGCGCCATTTGCCGTCGAAGGCGCCGGGGTTGGTCTTGCCGATGCCGAGAGTCTTGAGGAAGGAGACGTTCATTCGGCGAGCACTGTCCACGGGCGCGGCCGCCGTTCAAGGCCGGGCTGGCGCGGCCGGCCCGGCTGGCCCTGGCGCCTACCTCACCTCTGGCCGCGGCCGCTGCAGGAACTCGAGCAGCGGCTCGCCGATGGCGCAGGACTCGCGCGCGACGCGGTAGGCGTAGCCCGTGTGGCCCTCGCCGCGGAGCTCGAGGGCGTCGACCGGGACGTCGAGCGCCTGCAGCCTGTTCGTGAGCGCCATGGCGCTGGCCGGCAACCCGTCGATGTCGCGGCTGCCCCAGCGCAGGAAGAACGGTGGCGCGTGCTCGTGCGCGTGGACGATCGGCGAGGCCGCCGTGCGCCCGTCCGCGTCGGCGCCGAACACCGTTGCCAGCAATCGGTGCTCGGGACGAACGTCGTAGACCCCCGACAGCCCGACGACGCCGTGGATCGTCGCGGGTGCGATCCCGAAGCGCTCCTGAGCCCGGCGATCGAGCGCGAGCAGCGCGCAGAGATGACCGCCGGCCGAGTGGCCCATGAGCACGATGCGCCGCGGGTCGTAGCCGAAGCGGTCGGCCCGGTCCCGCAGCCAGCAGAACGCCGCCGCGCAGTCCTCGAGGTGGGCGGGGAACTCGGCGACCGGAGCGAGGCGATAGTTGATCGCCGCGACCGCGATCTGGTTCTGCGCGAGCCGCTCACCGAGTCCACGATGGCGGCCCTTGCCGCCGGCGATCCACGAGCCGCCATGCACGAACATGACGAGTGGCGGCGCGGTTGCGTCGTCCTCGAGCTTGGGCAGGTAGAGGTCGAGACAGTTGCGCCGCGGGTCCTTCGCCGTTTGCGAGTAGCGCTCGTCCCGCCAGACCTCGTAGCCGTCGCCGCGCAGTTGGGCGGCCACCGGTCCCGCCGTGATTGCCGTGGCCAGAACGATGCCGAGCACGGAGCTCACGAGTCGGAACATCTCGGGAGATTAGGGCAACGGGACCGGCGGGTGAACGGTCCGTATCGCGGAATGGGTCGGGCCGCTCCAGTTCTCGGGATGTTCCTCGGGATGGGCCTCGGGATTCGCTCGACCCGATGGTTGCCGCGGTGATGCCGCTCCCGATACTGCGACCGTGCTCGACCACGTGTTGCTCGACCTCGCGGCCCTCTTCGCGATCTGCGTCGGCGTTGCCGTGACGTTCCACCGGCTGCGGCTGCCGCCGATCGTCGGTTTTCTGTGCGCGGGTGTCATCGTCGGCCCGCACGGGGTCGGGATGCTGCACAACGAAGAATCCGTGCGCCACCTCGCCGAGGTCGGGGTCGTCGTGCTGCTGTTCGCGGCTGGCCTCGAGATGCCGATCAGTCAGCTCGCGCGCCTGCGGCGGGTCATCGCGATCGGCGGCACGTTCCAGGTCGTCGGCACGGCCGCGATCGGGGCGCTCCTGAGCCTGCTGTTCGGCGTGAGCTGGCAGCAGGCGATCTTCCTCGGCTGCCTGCTGAGCCTGTCGAGCACGGCCGCGGCGAGCAAGATGCTGGCCGACGCGGGCGAGTTCAGCGCGCCGCACGGCCGCTTCGTGATGGGCATCGCGATCGCGCAGGACCTCGCGGTCGTGCCGATGATCCTCGTCGTGCCGTTGCTCGGCGCGGCGGCCGTCGAAGGTCATGGCAGCGGCAAGATCGGGGTGTTCTGGGGCATCGTGCTGCTCGCGGTCACGCTCGTCGTCGTGCGGCTGCTGCTGCCGCGGATCACGACGGTCGTGGCCAGAACCCGCAGTCGCGAGCTGTTCGTGCTGCTGCTGGCGACGCTCTGCCTCGGCATGGCCGCCGTGACCGCCCAGCTCGGGATGTCGCTCGCGCTCGGCGCGTTTTTCGCCGGGATCCTGCTGGCCGACTCCGATCATCACAGCCTCGCGGCGGCCGAGGTCGAACCGTTCAAGGACGCGTTCGCGAGCCTGTTCTTCGTCTCGATCGGGATGCTGTTCGACTTCTCGATCGTCGCGGACATGCCGTTCCGCGTGCTGCTGATCCTCGCGCTCGTCATCGCGGGCAAGGCGGCGATCATCCTGCTCGCGGCGCGGCTCCTCGGGCAGCCGTTCTGGGTCTGCCTGCGCGCGGGTTCGGCGCTCGCGCAGGTCGGTGAGTTCTCGTTCGTACTCGTGCAGGCCGGCCGCGGCGCCGTGCTCACGGACACGATGGAAGGCATCTTCGTCATCGTCGCCGTGCTGTCGATCGCGTTGACGCCGGTGTTCTACCGCGTCGTCGCGCGGCTCGCGCAGAAGCGCAGCATGCGTGACCGCGGTGGGCGGCACGGTGGTGGTCGCGACCTCGAACAGCACGCGATCGTCATCGGCTACGGGCCGACCGGCCGCGCCGTCGTGCAGGGGCTCACGGCTCTCGGGATCCCGGTCATCGTGTCGGAGCTCAACGCGGCGACCGTGCGGGCGGAGAAGAAGCTCGGCGTGCCGATCGTGCTCGGGGACGCGACCCGTATCTCGGTGCTCAGGTCGCTCGGCATCGACCGTGCGCGACTCCTCGTGCTCGCGGTCAACGACAGCGTCGCTGCCCGGCGCATCGCCCAACTGGCGCAGCAGAACTGGCCGGGCGTGCACGTGATCGTGCGGTCGGTCTACATCACCGAGACCGCGTCGCTGCAGCGGGCGGGCGCGCACGAGGTCGTGCCGCAGGAGCTCGAGGCGTCGGTCGAGATCCTCGTTCGCGTGCTCCGGCGCTTCCTCGTCACGGACGACGAGATCGGTCGCCGGGTGCGCGAGGCGCGGCGCGTGCACGGGGCGTCGGACCGGCTCGCCGAGGTGCCGTCCGGCGATGGGGCCCGGCTGGCCGAGTTCGTTCCGGGGATCTCTTTCCGCGTCTTCGCGGTTGCCGAAGGCGCGCCCGTGATCGACAACACCCTGATGGACGTCGGGGTCAGGCGGCGGACCGGCTGCTCCGTCGTCGCGGTGCGGCGCGGTGCGGAGAACCTGCCGGCGGTCGGGCCCGATACGGTGCTCCTCGCCGGCGACACGGTCGTCGTCCTCGGCCCCGACGATCGGCTGCCGGACGCCCAGGCGATGTTCACGACCGCGGCGCCGCAGGCCCACGCGGCAGATTCCTGATGAAGCTCAACACCACCGTCCTGACCGTCGTCTTCCTCGTGCTCAGCGTGCCGCTGGCGTGGATGTTCCTGCAGCGGCGCTCGGCGCAGGACGCCGTCGCTGTCGTGCGGGTCGCCACGTTCAACGCGTCGATGTATCGCGACGAGCCGGGCGCGATGCTCGCCGAGCTCGAGTCCGGTGACTCGGATCACGCGCGCAAGATCGCGGAGATCGTGCAGCGCAACGCGGTCGACATCCTGTTGCTGTGCGAGCTCGATCGCGATGACGCCGGCCGGGCGGCGACGGTGTTCGCGGAGCGCTACCTCGCCGTCTCGCAGAAGGGCCAACGCCCGATCGACTTCACGTTCCGTTTCGCGGGCCCGGTGAACACCGGCGTGCCGTCCGGTCTCGATCTCGACGGCGACGGCGCGACGACCGGGCCGGCCGACGCGTGGGGCTTCGGGCGGCATCCGGGTCAATACGGGATGGCGGTCCTGTCGCGGCACCCGATCCTCACGGACCGGATCCGCACGTTCCAGGAGCTCCCGTGGCACCGTATGCCGGACGCGCAGCGGCCGCCCGGCTTTTATTCGGATGCGACGTGGCAACAGCTGCGACTGTCGTCGAAGAGCCACTGGGACGTGCCGATCGGCATCGGTGCCGGCGCATCGGCCAAGGTCGTGCATCTGCTCTGCAGTCATCCCACACCGCCGGGGTTCAACGGCGAGGAGGACCGCAACGGGCGGCGCAACCACGACGAGATCCGCTTCTGGGTCGACTACCTGTCGCCGGGCGATCGCGACGACTGGATCGTCGACGACGCGGGCGCAGCAGGTGGTCTGCCACGGGCGGCGTCGTTCGTCATCCTCGGGGACCTCAACTGCGACCCGGTCGACGGCGGCGGGCGCAGCGAGGCCATGACCAGCCTGCTCACCCACGAACGCGTGCAGGACCCGCGCCCCACGAGCGCGGGCGGGTCGGTGGCGGCGCAGAAACAGTTCGGCAGCAACGGCACGCACCGCGGCGACGACGCGCTCGACACCGGTGACTTCAACGACGAGCCCGGCAAGGGCCCCGGCAACCTGCGCGTCGACTACGCGCTGCCGTCGCGCGACCTCACGGTGCACCAGGCCGGCGTGTTCTGGCCGCCGCCGCCCGATCCGATCAGCGCCCTCGTCGAGGCCAGCGACCACCGCCTGGTCTGGGTCGACCTCGCCTTCTAGAGGGTTGCGCGCGGTGCCCGGCACGAACACCAACCCCCACCCCGGGGCGGGACGCACATGCCGCTGGGCTCCGCCCACCGCGGGTCCCTACACTAGCGTTGCCGGCTAGATCGGGGGTTGGTGTTCGTGCCGGGCACCGTACCCAACTTCGCGCGTTCGATGACCGCGGCCTGGGGGTAGCCGTAGGTTGCGACGGGGCCGGGCCAGAAGTGGCGGTTCGGGTGTTCGGGGACGGCCGCGAGTGCGCGGTCGAGCCACGCGTTGTCACCGGTGCTGAGGCCGAGGAGGACGAACACGTCGCTGAGCTCGGTCTCGATCAGCTGTGGCAGACCGTTCTCCGCCTCCGCCGTGACATGCGTGAGTGCCTCGGCGAGCTCGCGGTGCTCCGCCGGGCTCGCGCCTTCGCTGCGCACCGCCTCGATGAGCGGCCAGAGCGGCGCGATCCGGCGCCAGGCCGCCATGAGATCGGTCGTCGGTCGGGTGAAGACGGAGTCGTCGTCCGCGACCGCCCCGGGCACGGGCCAGGCGCTCACATGGACCGGTGGTTCGGGCAGCTTGATGCGCACGTTGCCGTTCGGGGCGTCGGCCCACGAACGCGCGAACCGCGGCGTGCCGTCCGCGAGCAGCGCGCAGGCCTCGACCGCGACGCGGCCGCTCGCGGTCGGCGCCGCCGCGACCTCCACCGTGACCTCGTACCACGCCTCGCCGTCGCTCGTGTCACGGACCTTGCTCGCGGTCGGCGCTGCGCGCAGAGCGCGGCCCGCGAACGCATCGTCGAGGAACTGCACGACCCGCGCGCGGTACTGCTCGCCGTGCGTCAGCAGCGCATGCGGAGCCTGGCCCGTCTCCGGCAGGACCCAGAGCTGCTTCTCGCCGGCGTACTCGCCGTAGGCGCGCATCAACGACCGCCGGTTGCGCGCGAGCTCGTTCTCCGTGGCCACGAACAGCGCGCGCGCTTCGGCGCGAGCGGCGTTGTCCGACGGCTCGATGTTCTGCGGCAGCGAGGCGAACTCCATCAGCCCGACGCTGTAGGCGCCGGCGAAGCTGTTCGGGTCGTCGACGTTCTCACGCAGCATGTCCCGCAGGCTCGGCAGGTGTTCGAATACGACGGCGCGGCACGGTTTGCACATGCGCGCGGCGAACATCGCCGCGACGCTGCCCATCGACGTGCCGTAGAGCGCGATCCGGTCGCGGTCGACGTCGGGGCGTTCGCCGAGCCACTCGAACAGTTCGCGCAGGTCGTAGGTCCAGGCGCGCAGCGACGGCTCGCCCGCACTCTGGCCGTAGCCGCGCGGGTCGAACACCAGCACGTTGAAGCCCGCGTCGTGCAAGAACGTGTAGTACGGATGCAGCGCGCTCGCGTTGACGTTCTCCGCGTGCAACAGCACGACGGTTCGGCCCCCGGCGTTCTCGTGCGGCAGGAACCAACCCGTGAGCGATGCGTCGCTGTGGATCTCGAGCTCGAACCGCTCGGCCGGCAGACCGAGGTCGGCGGGTTCGACGAGCCAGCCGGCCGGCGGCTGCAGGACCTGACGGCTGATGTCGTCCTGCATCGTGCAGGCGGTGAACCCGAGCAGCAGGGTGGCGGCGATCCAACGACGGGCGATCATGCCCGGACGATACGCTGCGCGCTGCCCAGACGCGATAATCGACGCGCTGGCCGCGTGACCGTCAGGCGATGTCGATCGCCGCAGCGAGCAGACCGCCATCACTGCGGCGCGAGCGCGGCAGACGCAACGGCAGGAAGCACTCGGCTTCCGTGCTCGCGTTCATCGTGAGGCAGGTCGGAGAGCTGCCGACCTGGATCGTGTTGCCGTCGAACTGCAGCCGCACGGACTCGGGGCAGCCGTCCGGATGGTCGCACTCCTCGAGCTCGATGCGAGCCGCGAGGCGGTCCTGCAACCACTCCGCGAGCAGGATCGCGGCGGCCGTCCCCGCGGTCCCGTGCCGCACGAGGCCGGTCACCTGCGAGTCGCTCCGCCAGCGAATGCGTTCGAATGCCTCGGCCAGCGCCCGGCGCCACGGCCGCAGGCGCAGCCAGTTGAGGTCGGTGATCCGCCGGCCCGTCGCCCGGGCATCCGCGAGCTCGGGCAGCTGGACCGCGGGCAGGGTGAAGCGCTGGGTGTCGACGAGGCAGTGGTCGCCGAGGCGGCGCATCGCGGCAAAGCGCTCGCGGTCGTCCCAGTCGTCGGCCCAGAACACGTGCGTCGGCAGGTCGTGGATCAGCAGCGGCCGCACGAGTCCGGGCACGTGCGAGAACCAGTTGCCCGGTGCCTGCACGTGGATCTCCTCCGCGATCACGAAGCGCGTGTTCCCCCGTTGTCGCATCGTGGCGCTCACCTCGACGCTCGGTTCCTGCAACGAGTCGTCCACGTGCAGCAGGAAGACGCGCGCCGGCGAACGCCGAACGAGATCGTCGGCAGCAGCGCGCATCGGGTCGTCCTGATCACGCGGATGCTTCGTGACGCCGATGAAGTTGATCGTGACCGCGCGCGCCGTGTCGACCCCTTCGGTGTCCGAGTCCTGCCAGAGCGCGCGCAGCGCCGCGCGCACGTCGGTTGGCTCGGCGACGCGCGCCGGCAGGCGAACGAGCTCGCGGTCCGTCGTCGAGGTCACGGTTGCCTCCACGCGCGGCCCTCGCCGAGGATCCTGCCGGCGTCCTCCGGACCCCAGGTCCCGGCCGGGTAGCTCGCGGGTGCCGTCGTGCTCGTCTGCCAGCCCGCGACGATCGAGTCGACGATGCGCCACGCTTCCTCGACCTCGTCGCGCCGCGCGAACAACGTGCTGTCCCCGATCATCGCGTCGAGCAGCAACCGTTCGTAGGCATCCGCCGTCTCGTTGCCGAACGCCGTGCCGTAGCGGAACTCCATGCGCACGTCGCGGATCCGCATGTCCGGCCCCGGCACCTTCGACCCGAACCGCAGCGCGACGCCCTCGTCCGGCTGGATCCGCAGCAGCAGCACGTTGGGGCTCGATTCCCGCATCGCGCCCTCGGCCGTGCCGAACAGGCCGTGCGGCGGATGCTTGAAGTGGATCGCCACCTCGGTCACGCGGCGCGGCAGCCGCTTGCCCGAGCGCAGGAAGAACGGCGTCTTGGACCAGCGCCAGTTCTCGACGTGCAGCCGCACCGCGGTGAACGTCTCGGTCCGTGAGTTCGCGTCCACGCCGTCCTCTTCGTGGTAGCCGTTGACCTCCGAGCCCTCGAACGAGCTGCGGGTGTACTGCGCCCGCACGGTCGCCGCGTCCACCTCCGCGGGTTCGAACGAGCGGATCGCGCGCAGCACCTTGACCTTCTCGTCGCGCACCGCATCGGCGCTGAGCGCGGCCGGCGGCTCCATCGCGACGAGCGTCATCACCTGCATCAGGTGATTCTGGATCATGTCGCGGATGATTCCGGACTCCTCGAAGTAGGCGCCGCGCGTGCCGACTCCGATCGACTCGGCGACCGTGATCTGCACGTGGTCGACGAACTTCTCGTTCCAGAGCGGCTCGAAGATCCCGTTGCCGAAGCGCAGCGCGAGGATGTTCTGGACCGTCTCCTTGCCGAGGTAGTGGTCGATGCGGAACACCTGGCGCTCGTCGAAGCCCTTCTGGATCTGGTCGTTGAGCGCGCGCGCCGTCTCCTGGTCGTGGCCGAACGGCTTCTCGACGATGATCCGCGAGAACCGACCATCACGTTCGGCCGACAACCCGCTCTCCGCGAGGTGGTCGAGGATCGTCGAATACGCGCTCGGCGGCGTCGCGAGGTAGAAGATGCGGTTGCCCTTCGTGCCGACCCGTTGGTCGATCTCGTCGAGCTGCTCCGCGAGGCGCGCGTAGCCGTCGGCGTCCGCGAAGTCGGAGCGGTGGTAGAAGAACGACTCCTGCAGCGCGTCGAACGAGTCGACCGCGTCGCTGCGGTGGGCTTCGACCCCGGCGAGCATCTCGGCGCGGAACTTGGCGTCGCTCCAGTCGCGACGCGCGAAGCCGACCACGGCGAAGTTGGCCGGCAGCAGACCGTCCTCCGCGAGCCCCATGAGCGACGGCACGAGCTTGCGTTTGGTGAGGTCGCCCGTCGCGCCGAAGATCACGAGGGTGCAGGCCTGCGCCGTCCGCGCGCCGGCGAGTTCGGCGCCGAGTGGGTTGCTGGCGGTCGCGGACTGTCCGGCTCGATCGGCGGTCATTGGCACCGCCATGTTGCCGCCTCCGGCGCGTTCATGCACGCGTTGTGGGTTGCAGATTCGCGGCCGGTCGTCAGGCGGTCGACTGCGGTTCGTCGTCGACCGCGCTGTGTTCGGTCGGTGTCGGTGCCGGCGAGGCGTCCTCCCGGACGGTCGCCTCGAGCCGGTCCCAGTCGAGGGGGTGGGGCGGCAGGTCGACCGAGGTGACGGCTTCGTCGTGGTCCACGCCGAGCAGGCTCGACAGCTCGCGGTCGATGAAGCGCGCGTCGACGCACACGGTCGCGAGGGCGTCCGCGACTTCGTGGTGGTTGCCCGCGCTCGACTCCACGACCTCGAGACCCTCGAGCAGCGTGCGCAGCGCATCGCGCATGCGGCCGAGGCTGTCGCGCACTTCGTTGCTGTCGTCGACCGTGCTCGCGTCCTTCGGCGGTTCGCCACCGGCTGCAACCACCGTCGCGGACAGTGTCGCCATCACCCCGTGCATCGCGCGCGCGATCTCGGACCAGGCGCGCGGCGAGTTCGTGCCGCTCAGCGCCGCGTTGACCGCGAGCCGGTTGGCGTCACTCGCCGTCGCCAACGCCGACTCACACGCTCCGCGGAACCGCAGCTCCGGCGTCGGCTCCGCATCGAGCCGCTCGATGAGGCCCGCGACCTCGTCGCGCAGCCGGCCCGCGAGGGTATGGGTCGCATCGATGATCTGCGCGACCTTGATGCTCTCGGGGTCACCGCGGACCTGGCGCGACTGCGCCAGCGCGCGGTCGCCGAGCGCAGCCGCCATCGCGCGGGCCATCTCGATCCGTTCGCGGCGCGCGGCGCCCTGCGTCAACGTGATGTCGAGCACCCGGGATTCCGCGAGCCAGTCGTCACGCAGCCCGCGCCCCAGGTGCCAGAAGATCAGCGTGCCGGTCAGCGCGACGCCCAGCGCCACGAGCGCGCCCGTCGTGCCGATCTCACCGCCGAGTCCGAAGCCGAGGCAGGTGCCCACGGCGCCGAACAGACCGAGCGCGCCGGTCGCGGTGATTCGGAAAACGATCGAACGTTGCTGCACGGAACCTCGGCAGCAGCCATCGACGCGGCCCGGGAAGTCCCTTGAACGCGCGCGGTTCGGGCGGTGCTGTCGCGATCTTGGACGCTCCTCGGCCGCGCCGCGGCCCGGGCCCGAGTCAGCTGAGGAAGCCGGATCAGCTGAGGAAGCCGGATCAGCTGATCGCGAGCATCCGATCGAGCGGCAGCTGGGCGCGCCGCCGCAGCTCCTCGTCCATCTCGATCCGCGGCTCGAGGTCGCGCAGCGCGAGATAGATCTTCTCGAGCGTGTTGAGCTTCATGTGCGGGCACTCGTTGCAGCCCTGGCACGCGGCCGAGCGGTCCTCGAACGGCACCGGGATGAGCTCCTTGCCGGGTGCTGCCTTCTGCATCGTGTGCAGGATGCCGGTCTCGGTGCCGACGATGTACTTGCCGCTGCTGTCCTCCTGGACGAACGACAGCAGCTTGCTCGTCGAACCGACGAAGTCCGCGAGCGCGAGCACGTGGTCCTCGCACTCGGGGTGGGCGATGAACAGCGCGTCCGGGTGCTGCGCCTTCAGCTTGATGAGCTTCTGCGAACTGAACGTCTCGTGCACCATGCACGCGCCCGGCCACAGGTCCATGGCGCGGCCGGTCTTCTTGCTGAGGAACGCGCCGAGGTTCTTGTCCGGGCCGAACAGGATCGGCCGGTCCTTCGGCACCGACGCGATGATCTTCTCCGCGTTGCTCGACGTGCAGATGATGTCGCTCTCCGCCTTCGTCGCCGCGCTGCAGTTGATGTACATCACGACGTAGTGCTCCGGGTGCCTGCTCTTCCACGCGCGGAGTTGATCGGCGGGGCACTGCTCGGCGAGCGAGCAGCCGGCGTCGAGGTCGGGGATGATGACCGTCTTGCCCGGGTTCACGATCTTGGCCGTCTCGGCCATGAAGTGCACGCCACAGAACAGGATGACCTCGGCGTCCTGCGCGTCCCGCGCCTTCTTCGCCAGCTCGAGCGAATCGCCCAGCACGTCCGCGATGTCCTGGATGTCCGGATCCTGGTAGTAGTGCGCCAGGATCAAAGCCTTGCGCTCACTGCGCAGGCGATCGATCTCCTCGAACAGGTCGAGCGTCGGATCGATCGGAGTCTGAATGGACGACATCGGCTAATGATCGGCTCCAGCCCGCCGGACGCAAGGGCGGCGCTACCGAACCCGCTTCGAATTCGCCACCCACGGTCCGTCGCAACGGGTTGCTGCGGCGCGCGTTGCCGGCGGTGGCCAGTGGCGGATTCGAAGCGGGTTCGGTACCGCCGCTGGTCCTCCGCTACTGCCTGCGGAGGTCGAACTCGATTGGTTCGTGGCGCGCCGCGAGGGGTTCGACCTGCCACTTGGAGCTGCAGAGCTCGAGGCCGTCGAAGCGCCCGGGGTCGGCAGTCGCGGAGTAGCCGAGCGAGCCGCACTCGAAGAACGCCGATGCCGCCTCAGTGGATTCGAACACGGAGCCTTCGGGCAGACTCGGCGCGACGCTGCCGGCGACCTCGATTCGCGTTGCGCCATCGGTGCTCCGCACCTTGATCTGCACGTCAGCCTCGGTCTCGGTCGATTCGAACACGGCGCGATGCTGCTCTCCCGGGAAGAGCGATCCGCCGACCGCGACGTTGACCCACGACGACGTGTCGCGGCGCGGCACGTACACGCCGCGCTGCACGCCGGTCTCGGTGTCCCACTCGACCGCGACCCGATGCGCGGCGTTCTCGGAGCCGAGCCCGAAGAACGCGGGCAGGAATCGCGGCCGAACGCGCGCGAGCCGAATGAGGCAGACTCCGGCGATCCCGAACCCGTCGACCAGGTGCGGCCGGAACGGCGCCGGGAGCGAGCGGCGCAACACCGCGGCGTCGACCCGGTAGTTGACGAGCACGCGCCGCTCGATGAGGCCGGCGAGGGCCGGCACGCGGAGTCCGAGCACCGGGTCAGGATAGCGCGATACGACAGACGACGGTCAGTGGACCGTCACATCACTTGCGCGAATCTCGCGCGCTGTCGCTCGGTGTTGGATCCGCCGGCTCTTCTTCGCGATCCGGGCTCTCCGGGCGGAATCGACCGCTGCGAAGATGTCTGGGGCCGTGCAGCGCATTCCACGTCGCCCGCCTTGCGGCTTCGAGCAGAATCTTCAGCTCGGCTTCTTCGTCAGTATCGGTTGGTTTTGGATTGCTCAAGGGTCAGACCTTGGTCGTCGCTTCGCCAATGATACCACCGATCTACCGCGGAGCGGTATGACGGCAACAACTCGAGCCCGCGTATGAACCGTCGCCGCACGTCGTGGTCGGGAATCGAGTGCCCGCCTGCAGCAACCCGCATCGCCACTCGTGAAATGGCGTCTTCTGGCGAAGGGAGTTCGATGAAGTGGAGTGTGGTCCGGTATCTGGCCTTCGACCACGCTCGGATTCTCTTGAGGTAGAGGCGGGTCGCGAGCGTTGTCTCGACTGCGAACGTCTCCCGGTCGCGAAAGAGCTGATCGAGGCGCCGGAGTAGTTCACGGCCTGCCGAGACGGGGTGGCGGAAAATGCGGGCTTCGCGCTGGATCTCGTCGGCGTTTAGGAAAGTGCATTCCGGATAGAGGACGTGGAGCAGTTCTCGGACGAACGTCGTCTTGCCCGCGCCGTTCGGCCCGGCGATCAAGATGGCTTCCGGAACGGAACTCATGGATGCCTCGGGTCATACGCGGTCAGCGCATCGTTGCCGCCCCCGCTACTCCTCGTCCGACTTCTTGGCGGCCTTCTTCACCGCCTTCTTCTTCGTCGTCTTCTTCTTTGCGGCCTTCTTCTTGGCCTTCTTCTTCTTCTTGCCGCCCTTCGCGGCGCGCTCGGCGATCAGGTCGAGGGCGCGTTCGAGCGAGATCGTGTCCGGGTCCTCGCCCTGCGGCAGGGACGCGTTGGTCGTGCCGTCCGTGACGTAGGGGCCGTAGCGGCCGTCGTGCAGCTTGATGACGGCCTCGGTCTCGGGGTTCTTGCCGAGCTCCTTGCGCGGCTTGGCCGCGGCGCGGCGGCCGCGCTTCTTGGGTTCGGCGAACAGCTTGAGCGCGTGTTCGAGGGTGACCGTGAGCGGCGTGTCGCCCTCGGGGATGCTGCGCGTGTCCGTGCCCCACTTGAGGTAGGGGCCGTAGCGCCCGTTCGCCGCGAGGATCGGTTGCGGGCCGTCGTCCTTGTGCTCGGGATGGACCTCCACGCCGACCTCGCGCGGCAGCGCGAGCACGGCGAGCGCCTCGTCGAGCGTGACGGTCTCGATGTCCATGCCGGTCAGCAGCGAGGCCATCTTCGGCTTGTCCGCCTTCTTCTTGCTGCCTTCCTTCGGGTCGCCGAGCTGGAAGTAGGGGCCGAAGCGGCCGACCTTGGCGTAGACGTTCTGGCCGGTCTCGGGATCCTGCCCGAGCACCTTCGGCCCCTCGCCGCCCTTCTCGAGCAGCTCGATCGCGACCTGCAGCGTGACCTCGTCGGGCGCCATCTCGTCGGGCACGCTCACGCGCTTCTCGCCCCACGACAAGAACGGGCCGTAACGGCCGACGCGCACCTCGACGATCTCGCCGTCGTCGCCCTTGCCGAGCGGGATCGAGCAGATCTTGCGCGGATCGATCTCCTCCTCGACGCCGGTCACGCGCTCCTGCAGGCCCGGTTGCCCGTTGCCGTGGTAGAAGTGCTGCAGGTAGTCGAGGCGCTTCGCGCGGCCGTTGCTGATCTCGTCGAGATCGTTCTCCATCTTGGCCGTGAACTGGTAGTCCACGAGCCAGCCGAGATGCGAGGCCAGCAGGTCGACGACGGCGAACGCGGTGAACGTCGGCACGAGCGCCGAGCCCTTCTTGAACACGTACTGCCGCCGCACGATCGTCTCGATGATCGCCGCGTAGGTCGACGGGCGGCCGATGCCGCGGGCTTCGAGCTCCTTGATGAGCCCCGCTTCCGTGATGCGACCGGGCGGCTGCGTCGTGTGACCCGACGGCTCGAACTCCTTGCCGTTCGCCGTTTGCCCCTTCTCGAGGCTCGGCAGCACGCGTTCGGCGTCGGCGAGCGCCTGTTCCGTGTCCTCGGTGTCCTCGATGTAGGCGAGGCGATAGCCGGGGAACTCGATGGTCTTGCCCGTGACGGAGAACACGGCCTCGCCCTGCTCCTTCGTCGCCATGCCGAGCGTCATCTTGGTGCGGAAGCCCGTGCTGTCCTTCATCTGGCACGCGACGGTGCGCTTCCAGACGAGGTCGTAGAGCGCGCGCTCGTCCGGCCCCATGCTCTTCGGCAGCTCCGACGGGTGCACGAACTCGGTGCCCGCGGGGCGGATCGCCTCGTGCGCCTCCTGCGCGTTCTTGACCTTGGTCGCGTAGCTCCGCGGCTTGTCGGGCAGGTTCTCCTTGCCGAACTCGCGCTCGATCAGCGTGCGCGCGGCCGCGATCGCCTGCTGGCTCAGCGTCGTCGAGTCCGTGCGCATGTAGGTGATGAAGCCGTTCTCGTAGAGCCGCTGGGCCGCGCGCATCGTGCGCTGCGCGGCGTAGCGCAGCTTGCGCGCCGCCTCCTGCTGCAGCGTCGACGTGGTGAACGGCGGCGACGGGCGTTCGGTGTAGGGCTTCTTCTCGACGTCGAGGACCTTGGCGGTCGCGCTCGTGAGCTCCGCCGCGAGGGCGTTCGCGCGCTCGCCGTTCAGCACCGTCACACCGGCCTTCTCGGCCTTGTCCGTGAGCTTGCCGGTCTCCTGACCGAAGTCGCGACCCGTCGCGATGCGGGCGTCCCCGAGGCGTTCGAGGTTGGCCACGAACGGCGTCTCGTCGCCGTGCGCGCCGATGAACGTGCCGGCCAGGCTCCAGTAGTCGGCGGGCACGAAGCGCATGCGCTCGCGTTCGCGTTCGACGATGAGGCGCACCGCGACGCTCTGCACGCGGCCGGCCGACAGCTTCGGTCGCACCTTCTTCCACAGCAGCGGCGAGACCGTGTAGCCGTAGAGGCGGTCGACGATGCGCCGCGTCTCCTGCGCCTCGACGAGATTCATGTCGATCTCGCGCGGGTTGTCGAGCGCCTCCTGGATCGCCGTCTTGGTGATCTCGTGGAAGACGAGCCGGACCGTGTCGCACTTCGGCGCGAGCTCCTGCACGAGGTGCCAGGAGATCGACTCACCCTCGCGGTCTTCATCGGTCGCGAGGTAGAGCAGCGGCGCGTCCTTCACCATGCTCTTGAGCTTCTTGAGGTGGTCCTTCTTCTCGGACGGCACCACGTAGAGCGTCTTGAACTCGTCGTCGACGTCGATGCCGAGCTTGGCCCACTTCTCCTTCTTGAGCTTCGCGGGCACCTCGCTGGCGTCGTTCGGCAGGTCGCGGATGTGACCTATGCTCGCCTCGATACGGTACTTGGAGCCGAGGAACTTGCTGATCGTGCGCGCCTTCGCGGGCGACTCGACGATCACGACCGGGGTGCCTGTAGCTTTCTTGCTCGCCATTCGTTCCGAGGGGTTCCGTTCACTTGTTAGGGCGCGCAGGAACGGGCTGTCAAGCGTGCGCGTCAATTGACCCCGCTCCGGGGTGGTGCCGGGAGGGGGGCGCGAAGTTGCTGCAGGTCGCTGTCAAAGAACGACTTGGGCGGATATTCCTGGCCGTATGAAGCGGTGTGCAACGGAGTTGTCGGCGGAGCTCTCACGCGGGCTGGCCCTGGCCGGGTCGCTCGGTCTGGCGCTGGCGCTGACGATGGCCGGCGGCTGCAGCGTGGCCGCCGGCGCCGCCGAGCCGGCGCACCCGGGGCACGCTCACAACGATTACCGCCACGCGCGGCCGCTGCTCGACGCGCTCGCGCACGGCTTCCACAACGTCGAGGTCGACATCTTCCTCGTGGACGGCGAACTGCAGGTCGCGCACGACCTCGACGAGGTCGGAATCGGGACGCTGCAGCAGCTCTATCTCGCGCCGCTCGCCGACCGCGTTCAGCAGAACGGCGGTGCGGTGCATCCGGGCGGCGAGCCGTTCACTCTGCTCGTCGACATCAAGGCCGATGGGGCGGCGGTCTACCCCGTGCTGCGGCGTGCGCTCGCAGAGCATCGCGCCATGCTCTCGGTCTACCGCGACGACGGCGTCGACCGCGGCGCGGTGTCCGTGATCCTGTCGGGCGATCGACCGCGCGACCTCGTCGAACGCGAACCCGAACGGCTCTGCGCGATCGACGGGCGCACCGAGGATCTCGCGTCCGAGGTGTCGCCGTTCCTCGTGCCGTGGATCAGCGAACCGTGGTCCGCGTTGTTCGACGGCGACACCGCGGAGCTCGACGACCTCGAGAAGGCGCTGCTCGCGCGCTTCGTGCTGCGGGCGCACGAGCAGGGTCGGTTGGTTCGCCTGTGGGGCACGCCCGATTCGCCGGCCGCCTGGGCGGTCCAGCGCGAGTGCGGCGTCGATCTGATCAACACGGATGAACTCGCGGGCTTCGAAGACTGGGCCCGTCGCGATCCGTAGGGGCCGGCGCGAGTCTTGCGGAGTCGGTTCGGCGCGGTGGCGGTCACACGCCGATGAGCCAGCGGACCAGGAAGACCGCCACCAGCGGGGCGATGAGGAAGATCAGCACGACCTT
Organism: Planctomycetota bacterium; assembly: GCA_965228735.1. Classification (GTDB taxonomy): domain Bacteria; phylum Planctomycetota; class UBA1135; order UBA1135; family UBA2386; genus JAGQRA01. The sequence goes on along the minus strand of OZ245838.1, from coordinate 3,120,406 downwards.
CAGCAGGATCGTGTAGCCCGTTTCGTTCGAAGGTTCGGCCGTTTGCATTGGAGACTCGACGCGTCGGGGCGGATCGGTTGGGAGGTGGGGCGTCGCGACGCGGTGCCCGCGGGCGGCGTCCTCGGCGTCGTCGCGGTTCGTGGCACCGGGCCTTGGCGGCCGAGTCGGATGGCGTTTCCCGTCGGCGTCGACTTCGGCGACCTCATCGCCGCACTGGTCCGGTTGGCTGGCGATCAAGCGGTGCACTTCGAGGTCGTCCCCTGCGGTGAGGCTGCTCGGCCTTGATGACGCCCGGCGGTCGCATGGCGGGGCGTCGTTGTCGGAAACATTGCGCATTCGAATCGTCGTTTCGTCTCGGTGTGATTGCTGACCTGGGACCGGCTGGAGCAAGTGCCGTGCCACGTCGCGAGCCGGCGACGGTCGGCTCGGCGGGAGGCCGCCGTACCAAAGGGGGCGTCGGCTCGATCGGCTCACGATTCGCGGCTGGATCGAGCTGCGGTGGGCGGTTGATCCTCTGCGACTTCGGGGGCGGAATGTCCCAAGGGGGCAGAACGCCCCGCACCCGCCGCGCCGGTCGAGTCGCATTCGGGGCGCTCCGTCGAAGCCCGGCGCAAGCCGGCCATCGCCCGGCCGCGTCTGCCCGGTGCTGCTGGCGCCGCTCGAGTCGCGAGAGACTCGCCGGCACGGTCGACCTGCCGAAGTACACGATAATCGCGACTCGGACGCATGGGCGACTCGCTCGACGGGCTTGGTAGGTTCTTCGGGCCATGAAGCTGACCGCCCGCCTTGTCGCCGTGTTCGTGGGCCTGCTCGCCGTCCTCGTCGCGATCGACGGTTACCTGGTCTATGCCCACGAGCGGGCGCTGCTGCGGGAGGCGATGCGGCAGGACGCCAAGTCCCTCGGCCACGTGCTCGCCGAGGTGCTCTCCGACGTCTGGTCGACCGATGGGCGAACCCGTGCGCTCGACCTGATCGAAGACGCGAACGCCGGCGTGGACTACGTCGACGTGCGCTGGATCTGGTTCGACGAGCCGGACGGGTCGTCGCTCGCGCCGCTCGCAGGTGCCGCCGCAGCGGCGGTGAGCCTCGAGCGCGGTGAACTCGTGGAACTGGCCCGGCCGGCGCGGCTGCTGAGCTACTACGCGGTGGAAACCGACGGCGCGCGGCGTGGTGGACTCGAGGTCTCGCAGGCTGCGGACGTGCTGTCGGCGTGGGAGGGGCGGGTCTACACCCGGTCGGCCTTGCGCTTGCTGGCGCTGCTGTGCGCCGCAGCGGTGGTGGTCCTCGTCGTCGGGGTTCGGATCGTCGGCCGACCGTTGGACCGATTGATCACCAAGGTCGAGCGTATCGCGGGCGGTGACCTCGCCGAGCCGATCGTGATCGCCGGGGGCCACGAGCTCACCCAGCTCGGCGACAGTCTCAACAAGATGTGTGACGCCTTGGCCGAAGCGCGCGACCGGCTCGAGTCCGAGAGCGCGGCTAGGATCGCCGCGATCGAGGAGTCTCGTCACGCCGACCGTCTGCGTACGGTCGGCCAGCTCGCGTCCGGCGTGGCGCACGAACTCGGCACACCGCTCAACGTCATCGGGGGGCGCGCCGCGCTGATCGAGGAGAATCGGCTCGAGCCGGAGGGAGCCCGGGAGAGTGCGAGGATCATCGGCGCTCAGGCGGATCGCATGGCCGGGATCATCCGGCAGCTGCTGGCGTTTGCGCGTCGTGGGACGGGGCGGCGCTCGCGCGTGAACCTGGCGCAGGCCGCGCGCGAGAGCGCGGCGATGGTCTCCTCCGTGGCCAGGCAGCACAGCGTCGACGTCAGAGTGTCGGGCCACGTCGGCGACCTCGCGGTCGAGTGCGATCCCTCCGCCCTTCAGCAGGTGCTGGCGAACCTCGTGATCAATGCGATTCAGGCGAGCAAGCCTGGTGGGGCCGTGACCGTCGACGTCCGCAGCGAGGAGGCGGCGTCGCCCGAGGCGCCGGCGGGCCGGCCGTCAAAATGCGTACGAGTCGACGTGCGCGATACGGGAGCCGGCATCGCAGAGGAGCACGTCGGTCGCGTGTTCGAGCCGTTCTTTACCACGAAAGACGTTGGTCAGGGAACTGGGCTCGGGCTATCCATCGTGCATGGGATACTGAGCGATCACGGCGGTTGGATCACCGTCGCGAGCCAGCCCGGGGGCGGCTCCTGCTTCACGTTCTACCTGCCCGCGACACCCGCATGATCGGACGAGTCCTGGTCGTCGACGACGAGCCCGAGATGCTCAGCCTGCTCGCGACCGATCTCGAGTTGCGGGGCTTCGGAGTGTTGGCCGCGCCGTCTGCCGACGTGGCGCTCGAACAGCTGCGCGATGGATCCGTCGACGTCGTGCTGACGGATCTGTTCATGCCGGGGATCGGCGGCGTCGAGCTGTGCGAGCGCATCGCCGCGAGTCATCCCGAGGTCCCGGTCATCGTCATGACGGCGTTCGGCAGCATGGAGACCGCGGTCGAAGCGCTGCGCGCGAACGCGTTCGACTTCGTGACCAAGCCGCTGAACAACGAGATCCTCGTGGCGGCGCTGCAGCGCGCGACCGAGCGTCGGCGGCTGGTCGAGCGCGTGCGCCTCCTGAGTCATCCGGTGTGTGCCGACGAGGAGTTCGAGGACTTGCGTGGGACAGGGCCGGCGATGAAGAAGATCCGCGTACAGATCCTGCGCGTCGCGGCTACGGATGCGTCGGTGCTCATCACGGGCGAGAGCGGCACCGGCAAGGAACTCGCCGCGCGGGAGATCTGCCGGCACGGCCCGCGGGCGAGCCGGCCCTTCGTGGCCGTGAACTGCGCGGCGCTGCCGGCCGCTCTGCTGGAGAGCGAGCTGTTCGGTCACGCCAAAGGGGCGTTCACCGATGCCCGTGCCGACCGCAAGGGCCTGTTTGCCGAGGCCGACGGCGGCACCTTGTTCTTGGACGAGCTCGGCGAGATTCCGCTCGAGGTCCAGCCCAAACTCCTGCGGGCGCTCGAGAATCGCGTGATTCGCCCCGTCGGTTCGGATCGCGAGGTCGCGATCGACGTGCGAGTCATCGCGGCGACCAACCGCGACCTTGCGGCGGCAGTCGCCGACGGCAGCTTCCGCGCCGATCTCTACTACCGCGTCAACGTCGTGACGGTACACCTGCCGCCGCTGCGGCGGCGCGGCGCGGAGGTGCTCGAGCTGGCGCAGCTCTTCGTCGAGCGCGCTGCCGATCGCCACGGGAAACCGACCTCCAGGGTGACCGAGCCCGTGGCGCGACGCCTGCTCGACTACCCGTGGCCGGGCAACGTGCGCGAGCTTCGCAATGCCATGGAGTCAGCCGTCGTCATGGCCCAGGGTGAGTCGATCGTGGTCGACGATCTGCCGGACGCGATCCGCGACTACCGCACGATCGAGCTCGGGCAGCCCGCGGCGACGCCGGCGGCGTTCTTGACGGTCGAAGAGGTCGAGCGCCGTTACATCCTGCAGGTGCTACAGGCAGTCGGCGGCAGGCGATCGCGCGCGGCGGAGATCCTGGGGCTCGATCGCAAGACGTTGTATCGGAAACTGCAGCGCTATGGCGGTGGAGAACGGTGACGTCGATTGGTCAGGACGGCCTCTTCTCGAAGAGGGCCTGGAGCGGAGTCCCCGAGATCGACCGGGTCACCGCCATCGCCGACGCCGATCTCGGGATCTACGAACGGCTGCTCAGTTCGTGAGCGCGCGTTCCGCGAGCATGAGCGCACCGACGATGCCCGCACGATCGCCGAGCCCGGGCAGCACGAGGAACGTGTCGAGGTCGTTCGTCGGCCCGTCGGGCAGGTAGTCGCCGAGCGCGTCGCCAGTCGCGCGGCGGATCCGTTCGAGCAACGCTTCGCCGCGCTGCATCACGCCGCCGCCGAGGACGATGCGCTCCGGCATCGTCGTGAGCGTGAGCAGCGCCATCGCCTCGCCGAGGGCATTCGCGACGCGGTTCCACGCCGGGTCCGTGAGCGGCACGTCCGCGGCCGGGCGACCGGTTGCCTGGGCGATCGCCGTGCCGCTCGCGAGGCCTTCGAGGCAGTCGCCGTGCGCGGGGCAGCTCCCGGCGAACGCATCGCCCGCGATTCGCCGCACGCGCACGTGGCCGAACTCGGGATGCATGGCGCCGTGCACGAGCCGGCCGCCGCTCACGATGCCGGCACCGATGCCCGTGCCGACCGTCACGTAGGCGAGGTCACGACAGCCACGCGCCGCGCCGTGGGCACCCTCCGCGAGTGCGGCAGCGCCGACGTCGGTGTCGATCGCGGCGCGTTCGCCGACGATCGGCGTGAGCACGGCGCGCCAGTCGAACCCGCTCCATCCCGGCTTCGGCGTGTTCTCGATCTGCCCGCGTTCCGGGTGATCCGCGGCGAGCCGCACCGGGCCGAACGTGCCGACGCCGATCGCCTGCGGCCGGCCGCCGGGGTCGCCGAAGAACACCTGGATCGCCGTTCGTGCGGCCGCGGGCGTGGTCGTCGGGACGTGCGTCGTGCGCAGGATGCGGGTCGGCGACTCGGCGAGCGCGAGGACGAGCTTGGTGCCGCCTGCTTCGATGCCGCCGAGCACGAGCCCGCCGGGTCAGCCCTGCCGCAGCGGCCGGACGATGAGGTCCTTGAGCACGTAGTTGCTGCCCTCGCCGACGCGCGTCACGAACAGATCGTTGTGGTGCCGGATCAGGCCGAACTCGTCGAAGCACGCCACGCCGCCGCAGATCTCCATACCGAGCGCGATGAGCTCACTCGCCGAGCGGCTGCAGTCGACCTTGACCTTGGCGGCCTGCTCGCGCGCCAGCTTGTTCTGCGCGTAGAGGTCGCAGCAGTGCATGAGCCAGGTCATGCCGCGCTCGAGCGCGATGTCCATGTCGACGATCACGTCCTGCACGCGCTGGAAGCGGCCGATCGGCTTCTCGTCGAACTGGATACGTTCTTCGGCGTAGACGCGGCACTTGTCGAGCGCGAACGCGAGCGACGCCATCGCGAGCGCCGCGATGAACAGGCGACCGCCGTTGAGCGTGGTCACCATGACCTTGAAGCCCTCGTTCTCGTTGCCGAGGATCGCGTCGTGCGGCACCTCGACGTTGTCGAACATGATCGACCCGGTCGAGCTCTGCTCCCACACCTTCTTGCCCTGCATCTCCTGGTAGAAGACACCCTGCTGATCCATCGGCACGATGAAGCAGGTCGAGCGCTTGCCGTTGGGCGCGTCCTTGTCGGTCAGCGCGTGCACGACGACGTGGCTCGCCCACGCCGCGTTGGTCGACCAGCACTTCTCGCCGTTGATGACCCACTTGTCGCCCTGCTTGGCCGCGGTGACCTCGGGGTTGGCCGCGTCACTGCCGCGCCCGGGCTCGGACAGGCCGAAGACGAACATGCGCTCGCCGCGCGCCAGGGCCGGCAAGTGTTCGCGCTTCTGCTCCTCGGAGCCGCAGAGCAGCACCGGCTTGGCGCCGAGCGAGATCGCCGCGCCGGGCGTGATCGCGACCGACTGGCTGTGGTAGCCGAGCGCGAGGCCCATGAGCACGAGGTCCGTGTGGTCGCCGCCCTGCCCGCCGTATTCCTCGGGAATCGGCAGGCCGAACAGCCCGAGCTGGCCCATCGCCTGGATGCACTCGTCCGGCACCAGGCGGTGATCGCGTTCCCATTGCAGCAGGTGGGGCGCGATCTCCTCGTCCCCGAAGTCGCGGACCGATTCGTAGAAGGCGAGTTTGTCGTCGGGGAGCAGCTGCTCGAGGTAGGTGTCGATGCGTCGGGCCATCGCGCGGCACAGTAGCGTGCCCGGGCCTCTGACGCGACCTGTGCTTTCGGTCGCAGCTGGCGAACGGGCCCAATGGGCGGCTGCCCCCGGCCCGTTCGCGGCGCACGCCTCCGCGCACGGCCTCAGCGCGCGGTCTTCAGCGCTCGCTGGGCTTGGCCTCGTCCGCGCCTTTCTTCGGCGCGAGGGCCTCGAGGAAGCGGCGCGCGGCGCGGTGGTCCGGCGCGATCTCGAGCACGCGCTCGAACGCCGCGATCGCGGCCATCGGGCGGCCGGAGAACGCGAGGTTGTAGCCGCGCACGAGGTGCGCCGACGCGTCGTATTTCTTGTCCGCGAGGTACTTGTCCAGCGCGGCCATGTGCTCGTCGAACAGCTTCGGGACGCCGTAGAACTCACGCTTGTCGACTTTCACGTCGGCGAGCGCCGGGTCGAGGCGCAGGCCCTCGGCGATCAGGAACGCCGCGAAGTGATAGTCGCCGGTCGCGAACGCCGCGTCCGCCAGCACGAAGTGCAGCGGCGCGTCGTCGGGCGCGTAGGAGCGGGCCCGGGCGTAGGCGTCCGCCGCTTCGGTGAAGCGGCCGGCGCGGAAGTAGAAGTCACCGAGCTCGACGTACTTCGCGGCGAGGTCCGGCGTCTCGTCGGCCGCTGCCGGCGCCGGGTCCGCGGCGACCGGCGGCAGGTCCTCCGCGGCGGGGTCCGCCGGGATGCCCTCGTAGCCGTCCTCGATGTAGATGGCCGACGTGCTCGGCACGTAGAGGTAGGTCGGGCAGTAGGTCGACTGCGGGTACCACCAGTAGCCGCCCCACGCGGGCTGACTCCAGCTGTTCCACCAGCAGTTGTCGTAGAAGCCGTTCCAGCGCCACGACGTGCCCCAGTAGAACGGGTACCACAGCGAGCCGCCGAAGCCGTAGCAGCCGCGGCCGAAGCCCCAATTCCAGCAGTTCGACGGCCAGTACGAGGTGAAGCACGGATCCCACCACGAACTCGCGACGGCACCGAAACCGCGACCGCCGAAACCCGGCGCTCCGAAGCCGAAGCGGCCGTTGCCGTAGAGTCGCGAGGTGACGCGGGTGCCGATGCGCGTGCGGCCGTTCGCGACCCGTGGGTTGAGGCGCGGCGAGGCGCTGATGCGGCCGCTGCTGCGCACGAGCGAGTTGCTGGCTACATTGGGGCGCGGGTTGGCGCGCACCGCCGCGCTGCCGCCCCGAGAGCGGATCGGCGAGACGGTGCCCGGCGAGGTCGTCCGCACGCGAGTGTTGCCGCGCGGGGCCGAGCGCGCCGGGTTGTAGCGCGTCGTGCGCGACGGCGTCGTCGACCCGCGGCCACGCGGCGTGCTGATCGGTCGCGAGGAGACGGTGCCGCGGGAGCCCCGCGTGTTCGTGCTGCGCGGCGTGACGTCGCCCGGGCGGTAGCGGGTCGTGCTGCGGGTCGGCGCCGCGCGCCGGCCGGCGCGGTCGTACAGCTCACGCGTCGTCGGCCGGGCCGTCGAACGGGTCGAGCCGCGCGTTCGCGTGGTCGACGGCGCGGGGCGCGCGGTCGAACGCGGGTTGGAGCGGACCTCGTACTTGCGCGTCGACGAGCCGCCGATGCTGCGCACCGAGCCGCCGATCGGGCGGGCCGTCGAACGTGGCGTCACGTTCCGGCTCGTGTTGCCGTCCGACGTGCGCGCCGAACTGCGACCGCGCGGGTACGTCGGAGTACGAGTCGTCGTCGACGACGAACTGCGCGGGTTCGAATTGCGCGTTGTCGAGCGCCCCGGATAACTGCGCGGCGTCGAGCGGACGCTCGACCGCGGTGAGACCGACCGCGGGTTCGAGTTGGTTCGGGTCGGCGGGGTGTAGGACCGCGGCGACGAGTTGCGGGTAGCGCGCGGCGTATACGTCCGCGGCGTCGCCTGGCGGGTGCTCGCGCGCGGCGTCGACCGCGGCGAACTGGTGCGCGGCGTCGAGCGGATGCTGCGCGGGGAACTGGCCCGCGGGGCGCTGCGCGGCGTGCTCACGCGCGGCGAGCTGACTCGCGGCGAGCTGACTCGCGGACTCGAACGCGGGCTCGAGGCCCGCGGCGACGACGAGCGGCCGCGCTGGGCTTCGATCGGCTCCGCGAGCAGGAACAGCGCGGGCAGGAGGGCCAGGACGATGCGGCAGAGGTTCATAGGCGTCGTTGGTCGTGGAGGACGGGTCCGGGAGCGGACGCGTCGAGCCGTACCATCAGCAACAAGGATACCGTGTCGGAATGGGGCGTGGAGTGGCGGTTTTACAGGGGTTTATGGCGTTCTCCGGCGGTTCGGGGAAGTCCGCCCGACAGTCAGCGAAATGACCTGTCCCGCGGCCGGGACACCGGTCCGGCCGAGCCTGTTTCGCGGTCGGAACACCCCGCGACGGCGCGGTGGGGTCGACAGAACACCAGGTGGGGAGCGCATTTCGGTCTGCCGTGGGGCACGATGCTGCGATGAAGTTCCTGGCCAAGCTGTTCTTCCGCGGGCTCGCGGCGGTGCTGCCCGTCGCGCTCACGGTCGCGGCCGTCTGGTGGGCCGTGACCGCCGGCGAGACCATGCTGCACGAGCTGCTCCTGCTGCTGTTCGACGATGCCTGGGTCGACGGTGCGGTCGCCGAGGACGGCACGGTGACCCGGGGGTGGTATCGCCCTGGCATGGGGTTCGGTCTGTCGATCCTGCTGATCCTCGCGATCGGCCTGCTGATGTACTCGTTCGTGGCGCGGACGCTGTATCGCCAGCTGACCCACATGCTCGAGCGCATCCCGGTCGTGAAGTCGGTCTACGGGATGATCGTCGACATCGTGCGGATCTTCGGCAGCGGCGAGGACGAGCGGCCGTTCCGCCACGTGGTGCTCGTGCAGATCGAGGACAGCTTCGAACAGATCGGGTTCGTCACGCGCGACGACTTCTCCGACATGGCGGGGATCGGCGATGGCAAGGTCGCGGTCTACCTGCCGATGAGTTACCAGCTCGGCGGTTTCACGGTCATCGTCGACGAGGACCGCGTGCGCGGGATCGACATGACGGTCGAGGACGCGCTGCGGTTCTGTGTGACCGCCGGCGTGAAGAAGGTCGACGAGTCCGCGGCGAAGTAACGCGGAGATCGGTCAGTCGACCGCCGCGACGACGCGGCTCCACGTCGCGATGACGTGCTCCAGATCCGAGCGCCGGAACGGCTTGCCGAGGTGGTCGTCCATGCCGGCCTCGCGGCAGCGTTCGCGGTCACCGGGCTGCGCGTTGGCCGTCAGCGCGACGATCGGCGTCGCTGGGCGCGCACCTTTCCGCTCGAGCTCGCGGATCAAGCGCGTCGCCTCGAAGCCGTCCATCTCCGGCATCAGGCAGTCCATGAGCACGAGCGAGTAGTCGGTCTGCGACACCGCCTCGACGGCCTGCGCGCCGTCGTCGACGACCGTGACGTCGCATCCCATCGCGGTGAGGAACTCGCGCGCGAGCCGCTGATTGATCGGGTTGTCCTCGGCGAGCAGCACGTGGCGGCGGCCAGCGGTGGACTCGACCGCGGGGTCGGTCTCGTTCGAGGCGCCTTGCGGGTCCTCTGCGGTCGCCGCCGACTTGCTGGCCGGGAGCGGCACCGTGAACCAGAACGTCGATCCCCGGCCGACCGTGCTCGATGCGCCGATCTCGCCGCCCATGAGCTCGACGATGCGGCGCGAGATCGCGAGCCCGAGCCCGGTGCCGCCGAATCGCCGCCGGGTCGAGGCGTCGGCCTGGGTGAACTCCTCGAACAGCTGGCCGATCCGATCCTGCGCGATCCCGATGCCCGTGTCGCGGACCTCGAAGCGAATCCGGTCGTCGGCGTCGGCGACCGGCTGGGCGGCCAGCGTCACGCTGCCACGTTCGGTGAACTTGACGGCGTTGTTGATGAGGTTGAGCAGAACCTGGCCGAGGCGCGTGATGTCGCCATTGACGAACCGTGGCAGGCCGTTGCTCACGACGGCGCGCAGTTCGATGCGCTTCTCGATCGCCGTCGGCGCCAGCATGCGCGCGATGTCGTTGACGGACTCGTGCAGGTCGAAGTCGATGGCCTCGATCTCCACGCGATCGGCTTCGATCTGCGCGTAGTCGAGCACGTCGTTGATCAGCGCCATGAGCGCCTGGCCGGACCGTTCGATGATGCGCAGATACTCGCGCTGCGTCTCGTCCAGCGGGGTCGACTCGAGCAGGTTGGTGTAGCCGATCACCGCGTTCATCGGCGTGCGGATCTCGTGGCTCATCGTCGCGAGGAAGCGGCCCTTGGCCTCGTTGGCTGCCTCCGCTGCTTCCTTCGCCTCGAGCAGCTCGGCGGCCGCCGTGCGGACGGCCGTGATGTCCTGGAACGCGCCGACCACGCGCGTGACCTGGCCGTTCTCGACGAGCGGGCGCCCCGTCGCGCGGACCCAGATTCGACGTCCTATCGTCGTGATGAGTTCGAGTTCGTGATCGAACGGTTGCGCCGACGCGATCGCGTTCTTCACCGCGGCCTCGATCACCGGGACGTAGGACGGGACGTAGAAGCCGATCGCCTGTTCGACCGTCGGCACGAACGAGCGGGGAGTCGCGTCGTGGATGCGATACGTCTCGTCGGTCCACTCGAGCTCGTGCGTCGCGATGTCGAGGCTCCAACCACCGACGCGCGCGAGGCTCTGGGATTCGAGCAGCAGCTCCGAAGTCTCGTGCAGCGAGGCGTTGAGCTGGTCGCGCGTGCGCAGCTGCTGGCGCAGTTCGAGCAGCGCGACGACCTGGCGGCTGAGCGCCGTGAGCCCGGCGACCTGCGCGCTCGTGGCCGTCCGCGGCTGCCGATCGAGGACGCAGACCGTGCCGAGCACGTGGCCGTTCGGCGCGACGATCGGGGCGCCGACGTAGAATCGCAGGCCGATCTCGGTGACGGCAGCCGAAGCGGCGAAACGCGGATCGTTCGCCGCGTCCTCGACGACGAGCACATCCGGCTCCCGCTGTCGGATCGCGTGATCGCAGAACGACCCATCGCGCGGGATCTCGGGCAACTCGAACCCGAACGTCGCCTTCATCCACTGCCGGTCGATGTCCGTCAGGCTGACGAGACCGATCGCGGTGTCACAGATCTGTGCCGCGAGCTGCGCGATGTCGTCGTATTCCTGCTCGGCCGGGGTGTCGAGGACGCCGTACCGATGCAAGGTGGCGAGCCGGGCGGCTTCGTCAATTGGCGGTCGGGCGGCGGTCATCGCGGGCGGCGTGCAGGCAGAACGAGATCTGGCGGCTGTCCGCCCTCTCCGTTCGGGCCTATCGGCACAGGGTCCGCGAGCCCTTGCCATTTCGGCGGGCCGGCGCGGAACGCGCGGTGCCACCGTGCGCTCGGGAACGTGACTCGTCTCCTCGCCCGCGACCCGTAAGATCCGCCCGCTCATCATGCGCAGACTCGCGACCCCACTCGTTCTGTTCGCTGCCGTCGAGATCGGCTTCTCCTCCCTGGTGGCCCAGGCCCCGGCCACCCCGAAGAAGGACTGGCCGTACTCGATGGATCATGGCCCGTACCTGATGACCACGTTCGAAGGCGGCGGTCGCAGCGGGAACACGATCAAGGGCGTCGTGGTCAAGTTGCCGGGGGACGATGGCAAGCCGGTCGGGGCGGTCGCGTTCGACACCGAGCTGCTGCGACTCTCGGCGGCGTGGACGGACGGCTGGCTGCGACTGCGCGGCACGGCCTACGACGGGGCGCACGGTCCGATGTGCGCGTTGCGCGGCCGCAAGGTCACGGAGACGGCGCTCGGTCCCGGTTGGGCTCACCGCGGCGACCTCGACGATCCGCGCTCGATCGAAGACGGGCCGCTGCCGCGCGACTGGGGGCAGTACGAAGGCCTGTGGCTCAAGGAGGGTCAGGTCGTCGTCGGCTACCGCGTCGACGACATGCAGGTTCGCGAGGGCTACGGCTACCTGCCCGGTGGGGTCGTGACGCGCACGCTCGAGCTCGGACCGTCGAAGTCGGAGCAGATCCTCGTCGTCGCCGACGGGCCCGCCGGGGCGCTCGCCGGCCGGATGGAGATGAACGCGCCGCAGCGTGTCGCGATGCTGCAATGGGTGCCCGAGGTCGATGGCCTCGTCGAGCTCGACGGCACGACCGTCGATTGGTCCGATCTTTCGATGGGAGGCCCGAGCGCTGGCGACTACCTCGACAGCAGCAGCGGCACGGGCGCCGTGATCACGCGGGTCGGCGGCGAGTTCGCGCCGGTCAACGGCAAGGGCGGCGGCGTCGCTGCGCTGATGGACGGTGTTGCGAGCAAGAACGACGACGACTGGGCCGGCAGCTGCTGGTTCGACAAGCACCAGGTCGGCAAGCGTCGCTCCGATCGCGGTCGCCTGCACATCGATCTGCAGAAGTCGGTGCCCGTGTCACGCATCAGCACCTACTCGTGGCACAAGGGCAATCGCGCGACCCAGCGCTACACGATCTACGGCAGCGCCGCCGCGACCGCGCCCGACGTCGAGGCCAAGGACCCCGAGAAGGCCGGCTGGACCCGCATCGCCAAGGTCGACAGTTCGGAGCTCGGGCCCGGTGACAAGCACGCAGCGAGCTCGAGCCAGAAGGACGGCCTCGGCACGTTCCGTCACCTGCTGCTGCACGTGGAGAACGGCGGCACGTTCTTCTCGGAGATCGATGTCTTCGCCGACTCGTTCCGCGCCGCGGTCGACGCGGTTGGGCGCAGCCGGCAGAACCTGATGGCGACGATGCACGGCGATCCGGCGGAGTTCGTCGTCGAGACCAACCGCATCCTCGTCAAGGTGCCGGCGCATGCCGAGCCGATGCGGCTGCAGCTGCGGATGGCGGCCGGCGACGACAAGGCCATCGAGGCGCTCGGCAAGGTGTTCGAGGACGATGCCGTCGCGCCGCTGCCGCGGCGGCCGGCGCCGCGCCAGTGGGGCGATGCGATCACGACCAAGGGCACGCGTGGCGACGCGGAGGGCGGCTTCGCGGTCGACACGATCACGATTCCGTTCGAGAACCGGTTCGGCTCGCGCATGCGGACCGGGGCGTTCGACTTCGTCGGCGAGACGAGTGCGGCGGTCTCGACCTGGAACGGCGACGTCTGGATCGTCGAAGGCATCGACGAGGACCTCGACGAGCTGCGCTGGACGCGGTTCGCGACCGGGCTCTATGACCCGCTCGGTCTCAAGGTCGTCGGCGGCGTGATCCACGTGCACGGGCGCGACGGCATCACGCGACTGCACGATACGGACAAGAACGGCGAGGCCGACTGGTACGAGTGCTTCAACAATCAGGTCTACGTGACGCACGCGTTCCACGAGTTCGCGTTCGACCTGCAGACCGACAAGGCCGGCAACTTCTATCTCAGCAAGGGGGCGCCGGTGAACCCGGGCGGCCGCGGCTTCCAGCGCATCGCGCCGCACCACGGCACGATCCTCAAGGTCAGCAAGGACGGCGCGACGATCGAACCGATCGCGACGGGCATGCGCGCGCCCAACGGCATCGGTGTCCACGAGGGTGCGCACGGCACGGTGTTCACCTCGGGCGACAACGAGGGCACCTACATGCCGCGGTGCCGGCTCAACTGGTTCTACGAGCCGGGCTTCTACGCCGGCGTCAAGGACTGCGCGCATCGCACGCCGGTGCCCGATCGCCCGGACCTGCCCTTGTGCTGGATGCCGATGGAGGTCGACAACAGCAGCGGCGGCCAGGTGCTCGTCACGTCGGAAGAGTGGGGCGATCTGCAGGGGTCGGTCCTGCACTGTTCCTACGGCACGTGCTCCGTCTACCTCGTGATGCCCGAGTGGCCGCGCAACCATGAAGGGCCGGTGCAGGGCGGCGTCGTGCGGCTGCCCGTCGACTTCTCGTCGAGTTGCATGCGGCCGCGCTTCTCGCCGCACGACGGTCAGCTCTACGTCATCGGACTCAAGGGCTGGCAGACGAGCGCCGCGCGCGAGGGTGGGTTCCATCGCGTGCGCCGTGTGGACGCGCCGCTCGACATCCCGACGAAGCTCGTGACGTGCGACGAGGGCGTTTACGTGACGTTCCCACAGGCGCTCGATCTCGAGTATGCGGAGGACCCGGAGAGCTACGGCGTCGAGGTCTGGAACTACCGTTACTCGCAGGCCTACGGCTCGCCCGAGCTGTCGGTGCTCGAACCCGGGCGCGAGGTCGAACGCGGCAAGAAGAACCGTGACCCGCTGAAGATCACGAGCGCGAAGGTCGGGCCGGACCAGAAGACGGTCTTCCTCGCGATCGAGGGCATGAAGCCCGTGCACCAGATGCGCATCAACTGGAACGTCGACACGGCCGCGGGTGAGCAGCTCAAGGGCGAGCTGCACAACACCATCCACGAACTGCGCAAGAACCCGGGCTTCTGATGCAGGCGCGGATCGGTTGGATCGTTCTCGCGTGGGCGGCCGCGACGGTCGTCTGCACTGCGATCGGCGGCGGCGCGGCCGTCGCCGATCGGCACGCCGAGCGGCACGTCGAGCGGCACGTCGAGCCGGGCGTCGGGCGGGCGCCGCAGGGCGGCAACGTGCGCGGCGCGAAGGTGACGTTCGAGCGGGTGCTGCCACGGGGGCGTGAGCCCCAGGTGCAGAGTCAGCGCGCGCGGCTGCTGTCGCTCGCGGTCGAGCGCGGCGAGGTGCCGTCGCCGTTCCTCGAACCCGGCTACTTCCGCGCGACGTTCGAGGCGAAGGTCACGGTGCCGTCGCGCGACCGTTACCGCTTCCGCATCGTCGGGCGCGGCAAGGTCAAGCTCGAGATCAAGGACAAGGTCGTGCTCGAGGGCGGACTGCGCGCCGGTCAGCCGCTCGAGACCGAGAAGTCCGTCCGGCTCGGCAAGGGCGAGAACGACCTGCGGTTGACGTTCGAGAGCTCGGCGTTCGGCGACGGCGAGCTGCGCCTGTTCTGGGCGCCGCCCGACTGCGGGTTCGAGCCGATCCAGCCGCAGCTGCTGTCGTGGCCGGCCGACGACGCCGATATCGCGAAGGGCGAGGAACGTCGTCTCGGGCAGCAGCTGTTCGGCGAGCGGCGCTGCGCGCGCTGCCATCAGTTCGATCAGCGCGGCTACGGTGAGTCGGCCTACGGCGAGCTGAGCGCGGGCGGGCCCGACCTGCGCACCGTCGGTTCGCGCCTTCGGCGCGACTGGATGGCGGCGTGGCTCTTGGATCCGACCGCGTTCCGGCACGACGCGCGCATGCCGGGATTCGCCCTCACGACGGAGGATGCGGCCGACGTCGCGACTTGGCTCGCGAGCCTTGGCGCGCCGCTCGCGTTCGACCCGCCGGCGGGCAAGGCCGGCGCGGGCAAGGACCGCTTCCTGCAGCTCGGCTGCATCGCGTGTCATGTGCCGCCGGATCGCGCGCCCGACGAGAGCAATCTCGGCGACCGGTTGCCGCTGCACCACGTGCGGCAGAAGTGGCACGCCGCGGCGCTCGTGGCCTACCTGCAGGATCCGCAGCAGTTCTATCCGCACGTTCGGATGCCGGACATGAAGCTGTCGCGCGACGAGGCGATCGAGCTGACGGCCTACCTGCTCATCGCGACTCCGAAGGGGCAGTCCGTCGCATTGCCCGTCGTCGATGGCGACGCGGCGAAGGGGCGGCGCATCGCGCAACGCAAGCAGTGCGCGGCGTGCCACGAACTCGACGTTCCGATCGACGACGAGATCGCGCCCGACCTGCAGAACCTCAAGGTGAAGCGCGGTTGTCTCGCGGACACCCCGGCCGCGCGCGGCGATGCCCCGAACCATCGGCTCGGTAAGGTCGAGATCGCGGCGTTGCGCGCGTTCCTGCCGCACGCGGAGACCGCGCCGTTCCGGCTCTCGCCGATCGACTATGCCCAGCGGCACCTCGCCGTCCAGCGCTGCACGGCGTGTCATGCGCTGGACGACCAGCCGTCGACGTGGGCCCAGGTCGCCAACGAGCTCGCACTCGACGAGCCGTTGCCGCCCGAGCAGGATCCCGCCGCCCAGGGCGTGCCCGCGCTGACGTGGGTCGGCAGCAAGCTGCAGCCGAGCTGGATCGAGCAGTTCGTCACGGGCAAGCTGCCCTCGCCGCGCCCATGGCTGCACGCTCGCATGCCGGCGTTCGAATTGCGCGGCGCGCCGATCACCGCGGGGCTCGTGCGCGAGCACGGCTACGGCGCGGGTGACGAACCGCAGGTCGCGCCGAATGCGCAGATGGCGATCCACGGCCGCGCGTTGCTCATGCAGGGTACGGGTTTCGGCTGCGTGCAGTGCCACGCGCTCGGCGACAAGAAGGCCGAGCAGGTCTTCGAGCGCGAGGGCATCGAGCTGTATCTCGCGCGGAAGCGGTTGCGCCACGAGTATTACTCGCGCTGGCTGTTGGATCCGCCGCGCATCGATCCTGACGCGCGGATGCCGAAGTACGCCAATCAGAACGGCAAGACGGCGTTCACCGAGATTCTCGGCGGCGACGCGCAGAAGCAGTTCGAAGCGATCTGGCAGTTCCTGGGGTCACAGCGGTGACCTCGCCGCTGTCCGCGCTGCCCGCGCCCGAGGCGTTGATCTTCGACCTCGACGGCGTGCTCGCGGACATCTACGCCCGGACCGCGCTCGTCGTGCCGGAGGTGCTCGCCGCGCTCGCCGAGCGCTGGCCGATCGGAGTCGTGACGACGTGTCCGCGGCAGCTCGCCGAGTCGGTGCTGTCACGCCACGGGCTGCGCGAGTTCGTCGGTGCCCTGGTCACGACGGACGACGGCCCGACCAAGCCCGATCCCGCGCCGGTCCGGCTCGCGGTCGAACGCCTCGCGAGCGCGGGCCGGGCGCTCGCCGTCGAGCGGGCCTGGATGCTCGGCGACAATCCCAGCGACGTCGAGGCCGCCCGCGGCGCGGGCTGCATCGCGCTTGCGATCGAACCGCACGGCATCGGTGCCGAGTCCCACCGCGCCCGCCTCGAATCAGCCGGCGCAACCGCGTTCGTTGCGGATGTCGCGACGCTCGCAGGCGCGCTGCTGCAGCGGTGATCGCCGTGCGGCAATCAGGGCCTACTTCGACTCACGCAGCTGGCGGTAGCGCTCGCGATACTTCTTCGCGAGCTCCGTCTGCTTGTTGCGCAGGTCGACCTGGCGGCCGCGGATGAACGCGAGCTCGATGGACGTCGTGAGCTCGAGTGGGTTGCCATCGCACACGAACAACGTCGCGTCGCAGCCGGCCTTCAGCGCGCCGAGCCGGTCGCTGCAGCCGAGGATCTCCGCGACGCGCAGCGTCACGGCCGCGAGCGCCTCGCGCCGGTCGAGGCCGAACGCGGCGGCCGTGGCCGCGTGGTAGGGCAGGTTCCGTTCGTTGCTGTAGCCGTCGCCCGAGGCGATGCAGAACTTCACCCCCGCCCGGTGCAGGCGCGCCGGCAACGTGAACGGTTCGTCGAAGGCGCTGTCGCTGCGCCGCGGCATGTTGTGCACGCCCTGCAGGATGACGGGCACCTCGCGCTCGACGAGCAGCCGCGCGCATTCGTGCGCATCGCGGCCACCGACGATCACGGGACGCAGGCCGAGATCCGTGGCCCAGTGCACGGCCGACTCGATCGCTTCGACCTCGTCGGCCAAGAGGAACACGGGCTTCTCACCGCGCGCGGCCGCGGTGAGTGCCTGGTGTCGCACGTCGATCGGGAAGTTCGGATCGGCGCGGTGCGCGCGAGACCACGCGCGGGCGTCACGGAACGCGCGGTCGATCGCCGCCCGGCGCTGGCGCGCGCGCTCGTTCGGGTCGCTCGTCTCGCGCGCCACCGGACTGCGCCGGCGCGGGCGCTGACCGAACGCCATCGCCGGCCAGGAGACCACGGGCCCGGCGTCGCGGATCACGGTCATGTCGGCGTTGGTCCAGCCGTCGAGTTGGATGATCGACGCGCGGCCTGCGATCAGGCCGCCCCCCGGAAACACCGCGGCGGCGAGCACGCCGTTGGAACGGGCGACGGGAATCGCCGTCGAGTCCGGATTGAGCGCGACCGCGGCCAGCACCTCGGGCGTCATGTCGCCGATCTCGTTGACGTCGACCGACTGGCGCACCTGGCCGATCTCCTGCAGACCGAGCGTCGTCGCCGCCGCGATCATGCCGGGGTACACGTCGCGACCCTGCAGGTCGATCTTGCGCGGTTCGGTGCCGGGCGGGATCGCCGGCATCACGCCGCGCGTCGTCACGCCGCGGATCTTGCCCTCGTGGAACCACACCGTGCCGCCGAGCACGGTGCCGGCGCTGATCGTGTGGATCGTGCCGTTCTGCAGCAGGACGGGCCGCAGCTCGGGCGCGCCCTTCGGCAGCAGATCCTGCGCCGAAGTCGCGCTCGTGACCGTTGCCACGACGAGCGCCGTGAGCGCCCCTGGCGCGAAGAAGCCGGTGCGAGAAGCGGTCATCGGTTGCCTCCGTTCAGCGTGTGGTTGCGGCAGCAGTACGCGTCCTCGAGATACTCGGCCCGCCAGTAGGCGTCGCGCAATCGGTCGCCGCCCGCACCGTCGGCACCGCCGCCGCGCTGGCGGCGCGTGGCGAGCGCGGCCTTCTGCAGCAGCCGCGCGCGTTCTTCGGTGATCCGGGTCCGCAGCCGCGCGTCGCGGCTGAGCGAGAACAACGGCCGGCCGTCGACCCACGTCGCCACGCAGCGCGCGGCGTAGCTGAGCGGGTTGCCCGACCACAGCGCGACGTCCGCGTCCTTCCCGGCCGTCAGGGAACCCGTGCGATCGAAGATGCCGAGCTGCATCGCCGGATTCCGGGTGACGAAGCCCAGCGCCTCGGCCGGCGGCACGCCGCCGTACTTCACGGCCTTGCCAGCCTCGGTGTTGAGCCGGCGCGCGTGTTCACTGCTGTCGCTGTTGAACGACACGACGACGCCGGCCTCGTGCATGAGCGCGCCGTTGTGCGGGATCGCGTCGAAGACCTCGAACTTGTAGGCCCACCAGTCGCTGAAGGACGACGCGCCGCGCGCGTTCGCCGCGATCGCGTCGGCGACCTTGTAGCCCTCGAGAACGTGCTGCAGGGTGCCGATCTTGAAGCCGAACTCCTCGGCCACGCCGCACAGCATGAAGATCTCGTCCTGGCGGTAGCTGTGACAGTGGATCCAGCGATCGCCGGCGAGGATCTCCGCGATGGCCTCGAGCTCCAGGTCGCGCCGCGGCGGCACGACGCGTGCGCGTTCTTGCGGCCCGAGTTCGGAGTAGGCCGTGTGCTCCCGCTGGTAGGCCTGCGCTGCGACGAGGCGGTCGCGAATGAGGGCCTCGACACCCATGCGCGTGCTCGGGTAGCGCGTCTGCTCGCGGTTGCCGTTCGCGCGGCGCGGGTTCTCGCCGAGCGCCCATTTCATGCCGCCCGGAGCGCCGTCGATGCGCATCTCGTCGGGGTGCGCGCAGCCGTAGCGCAGCTTGACGGTCGAGCTCTGGCCGCCGATCGCGTTGGCCGAGCCGTGCAGCTGGTTGACGGCCGTGACGCCGCCGGCGAGCTGGCGGTACCAGTTGGCGTCATCGGGATCGATGACGTCCTGGATGCGCACTTCCGCGGTCACCGCCTGGCCGCTTTCGTTGACGCCGCCCGAGATACCGGTGTGCGAGTGGCAATCGATGAGGCCGGGCGTGACGTGTCGGCCGCGGCCGTCGATGCGGCGCGTTCCGGCTGCCAGCGCCGGCATGTCCTCGGCCGCGCCGGCGAACACGATGCGGCCATCGCGCACGACAACGGCGCCGTTCTCGATCACGCCGCGTCCGTCCGACGGCCAGATCGTCGCGTTGGTGATCGCGAACGATTCCGGTGCTGGCTGTGTCGGCGTGCCGTAGCCGCCGAGGGGGGTCGGCAGCGGTGACAGCGGTGGCGGTTCGAACGGGTCCTCCCGTTCCGGGTCGGTCGGGGTTGCCGGATCCGAGCGTTCCGCGGCGATGACGAACGTGGTGCCATCGGGGCGCGTGCCCGTGCCGGAGAGGCCCTCACCTGCGCGCTGCAGGCGGAGCCAGCACACGCCGCTGCCCTGGCCGAACGCGTCGCGAACCCGCAACGCGATCGCGTGCGCGTCGCGCGTGCCGACCGCGGTCTTCAGCCGATCCTCGCCGGCGGTGAGTTCGACACTGTCGCCGTCGATCGCCAGCTGCGGCGCCTTGCCGGCTGCTGGCCACTTCGTGAGGCGCCAGTCGCCGTCGAGCGCCTCGGCGCTCCGGGGCTCGATCTCGTGCTGCCGCCCCGCGACCCATACCGCGCGAATCGCGCTGTCGGGATCGAACAGGTTGCCGTCGACGACGACGAGGTTGGCGAGCTTGCCGGGTGCGATCGTGCCGAGCTGCGCGCTCACGCCGAGCAGCTCGGCGGGCACGGTCGTGAGCGCCTTCAGCGCCGCGTCCTCGTCGACCCCGCACTGCATGGCCTCGTGCATGCGCTTGCGGAAGTCGCTGCGACGGTTCATGCGCGCGGTCGTCCACGCGAACTTCGCGCTGGCGCGGTGGAGTCGGGCGCTGTTGGTCGGCGCCTGCTCGAACGTGAGCAACTGGCGCAGCGAGACCGCAGCGGCGGCTGCGGCCGAGTCGAGGCGGGGCGCGCGGGGGAACTCGAGCGGGACGACGATCGGGCGCTCGGCGCCGGCGATCGCGGCGAGGCGGCGAAACTCCATGCCGCTGCCGACGAGGATCGCGTCGCGGTTCATCTCGGCCGCGATCCGCAGCAGGCGCAGGGCCTGCAGCTCGTTGCTCGTATCGAGCCAGAGCGGCAGCTGCGCGTGTCGCGCCATCGCGGCGAGCGCGGCCGACACCGGCGGCGCGTCGCTCGCGAGTTGCGGATCGCGTTCGACCGCCCGCATCGCGCGGTCGTACCACCGCCCATCGAGCAGCGTCTGGCGCAGCATCGCGATGGCGCCCATCTCGCTGTTCGGGTAGCTGCCGCGGTTGCGCGCGAGGCGAACGACGAGGCCAGCGTGCTCGCGGATCACGCGCGTGCGCTCCGTCGGGCCGGGCTCGTCGAGCAACACGACGCTCTGCGAGCCGGTGACGATGCCGCCGATCGGGCTGACTCCAGCAGCCGCGAAACCGAGGGCACGCAGTTCTTCGCGGTCGTCCTCGGTCAGCCCGTCGCCGTCGAGCGCGCCGCGCTGCGGCTGGATCATCGGGCTCCAGTGCGCGTCGTTGCGGTCCGGTTCGCGCGCCGGCGAGTCGACGGGCAGGAACGGTTCGATCAGGCCCGGGTAGATGGTCGTACCGGAGCAGTCGATGCGTGTCGCGCCGGCCGGCACGTCGTCCGTGACGTCGACGATGCGGCCGCCGCGCACCACGACGCTGACGCCGGCGAGGCGTTGCCCGGGTGCCGTGACGACGGTGGCGCCCGTGAGCGCATACCAGTCGGGCGTGACGGGGCGCGGACCGTTGTGCGGCTCGCCCTGTGGGGCGGCGGTTGCCGCGAGGGCGAGGCAGACGAAGACGCTGGCTGCACGCGTTCGCATGCGGGCCGAGCATACGTGCGGCGGCGCCCGGATCGTCTACTTCCCGAGCGGATCGCAGGCGGCGAGGCCGAGCGCGGCCGCGAGCGCGGCCGTCGCCGTCACGGCGTCGAACTCCATGGTTGCGGGCCAGCTGCCGCGGTCTTCGCCGGCGGGCGTGCACATCGCGGCGAGTTTCTCGAAGTCCTTCGCGCACGCCGCGAACGTCGGCCGGTCGGTGCGGGCCAGGGCCTGCACGGCGAGCCAGGTGTGCAGGGGATCGGCCATGGGGTTCTTCGGCCAGATCCGCTGCACGGTCAGGGCCTTCGGCACGGGCTCTTCGAGCAGGAGGGCGATGAGGCAATGTGCCGCCCGGTCGCGGGGCGACTTCGGAGCCGGCAGTCGGGCGCGAGCCGCCAGCGCCAACTCGCGGCAGGCCGCGCCGTGCTCGAGTTTGCCGTAGTCGAGCGTGTACGCCAGCACGAGCAGCAGGGCCACCTCGGCGGCCGTTGGCGGGGCGGCGCCCGCGTCGGTCAGTGCATCGAGCGTCGCGCGGCTCGCGTTGCTGACAGTTGGCTTCAGCAGCGTGTAGTGTGACAGCAGCGTCACTTCGGCGAGGGCCAGGGTACCGACGACCTGGTCGAGGCGTTGACAAGGCTGCTTGCCGGGGGCGAGCTTGCCGCCGTCGATCTGGATGCCGCGAAGCCACTTCGTGAGTTCCTTGACGTGCGACCTGTGCCTGCCGCTCCGCATCGTCGAACCCCGCGCGGTGTAGGACAGCAGCGTCCAGGCCGCCGCCGCGACCGAGCGATCTCCCTCGGCGTGCCGGGACGCCACGCGGGCGTTCAGGAACTCGAGAGTGCGGGCGTCCTCGCGCCAATCGTGCCCAGGCGAAGCGCCGTCCTGGGTCGGAGTCGGCGCCAGCAGGAGGGTTGCGACCGCCAGGATAACGAGCGGGTTGGAGCGCGGCATCCGTTCCTCAACGTAGCTCGTGGCTCGCGGTTCGGTCGTAGTGTCGCCTTCGCGATCGCGGCTACGGCCGGGCGTCGGCAGCGGTCGGCCTGCTCGCGGTGTCGCCGCCGTAGACCCACGACAGGGCCCGGCCGACGCGACGCAGGCCCGCGCGGAAGTCCTCGAGGATCAGATACATCGTCGGCACGAGCACGAGACTCACGACCGTCGCGAAGACGACGCCGTAGGCGAGCGCGACGGCCATCGGCACGAGGAACAGCGCCTGGACGCTCTTCTCGAAGTACATCAACGGCACGAGGCCGACCGTCGTCGTGAGCGACGTGAGCAGGATCGGTCGGAAGCGGCGCGCGCCGGCCGTCTTCACCGCGTCGAGCAGGGAGTCGCCGGCTTCGCGCCGGCGGTTGATCCAGTCGACGAGCACGATGTTGTCGTTCACGACGATGCCCGACAGCGCGATGCCGCCGAACGCGGACAGGATGCTCACGTCGTAGCCCTCGATCATGTGGCCGAGGATCGCGCCGAGCAGGCCGAACGGCACGGCGGCGAGCATCAAGAACGGCTGCAGGAACGAGCGCAGCGAGATCGCGATCATCGCGAACATCGCGAACAAGGCGATCAGGTAGCCGCCCGCGAGCGACGAGAACAGCTCGCGCCGGTTCTTCTCGTCGCCCTCGAAGCCCCACCCGAGACCCGGGAACTGCGCGACGAGTGCCGGCAGGATCTCCGCGCGCAGCTGCGCGTTGATCGCGTTGGGGCTCGCGTCCTTGTTGGTCTCCTCGACGTCGCCGCTGATGCGCAGCGTGCGGCGGCCGTCCACGCGGGTGATCGACGAGTACGAACGGCCGTGGTCGAGCGTCGCGACCTCGGTGAACGGCACCTCGTCGCCCGCCAGCGTGCGGACCCGCAGGTCGCGCAGATCGGTCAGCGTGCGCCGATCCGCTTCGGGGTAGCGCACCATGACGCGCACGTCGTCGCGCCCGCGCTGGATGCGCTGCGCCTCCTCACCGTAGAACGCCTGCCGCACCTGGCGCGCGAGGTCGATCTGCGTGAGCCCGAGCGTCTCCGCCGCGGGCCGGATCGCAATCTGCAGCTCGGGCTTGCCGAGCCGGAACGAGCTCGTGACGTCCTTGACCTCGGGGATCGCGTTGAGCTTCGCCGTGAGCGCGGCGGCCGCGGCTTCGAGCTGGTCACCGTCGCGGTGGTAGAGCTCGACGTCGACGTCCTTGCCCGTCGAGAAGAAGGACGTGGAGAACGTGAGTTCCGTGGCCCCCGGGATCGTCCCGACGAGCTCGCGAAATCGCGCCATGACGATGTCCGACGCGATCTCCCGTTCCTCGGACGGCACGAGCTGCACGTCGAGCTCGGCGAGGTGCGAGCCGCTGCCGAACGTCTGGCTGCGCTGGCCGGCGTTGCGCGCCTGCACCTCGGCGAACGGTTGCGACCCGACGGTCGCCAGCATGTGCTTGAGGATCGGCTGGCCACCCAGTTCGCCTTCGAACTCGTCGCAGACGGTGCGCGCCGCGTTCTCGATCCGGGCCAGGTGCGCGACGGTGTCCGCGACCGGTGTGCCCTCGGGCATCGTGAGCGCGACGACGATGTTGTCGCCCTCGACGCTCGGGAAGAAGATGAACCGCGGGTAGCCGCCCGCGATCAGGCTCGTGAAGCCGACGATCAGGGCCGCGAGCGCGCCCGCGAGCGTCGCGTAGCGCCAGCGCAGCAGGGTGTCGACGATCGGCTGGTAGATGCGTTGGATGAACGTCTCGAGCAGGCCGTCGAAGCGGCTCTGCACCCAGCCGAGCGCGCGGGCGCCGATCCACGGGCGGCGCTCCGCTGCGTCGAGCTTCATCAGCGACAGGTGTGACGGCAGGCAGAGCTGCGATTCGATGAGGCTGATCACGAGCACCGGGATGACGATGAGCGGGATCACGCGCCAGACCTGCGCGTCCGTGCCGGGCACGGACAGGAGCATCGGCAGGAACGCCGCGATCGTCGTCGCGATCGACGCGAAGACGGGTTTGCGCACCTCGCGCGCGCCCCGGATCGACGCGAGCAGCGGGCTCGTGCCCTGGCGGCGATGGTGTCCGATGTTTTCGCCGACGACGATCGCGTCGTCCACGACGATGCCGAGGACGAGCAGGAACGCGAACAGCGAGATCATGTTGATCGACACGTCGAACACCGGCATGAACGCGACGGTGCCGAGGAAGCCGATCGGGATGCCGAGCGCGACCCAGAGCGCCAGCCGCAGCTGCAGGAACAACGCGAGGATCACGAGCACGAGGGCGAGCCCCTGCATCGCGTTGCGCGTCAGCAGATCGATGCGACCCTGCAGGATGATCGACTCGTCACGCCACGTCGTGAGCTCGACGCCGGGCGGCACGAGCCGTTTGCCCGCGGTCGCGACCCAGTCCTTGACCGCGTTCGTGATGCGGATCGCGTCCTGGTCGCCGACGCGGAAGACCTTGACGAGCGCCGCGCTGCTGCCGTCGAAGCGGGCCTTCTGATCGGTCTCCTCGAACCCGTCGACGACGTTGGCGACGTCGCCGAGCCGGATCCGCGTGCCGTCGGTCTGCGTCAGCAGCACGAGCTCCGCGAACTCCTCGCCGCGGTAGGCCTGGCTCTGCACGCGCAGCACGGTGTCGCCTTCGCGCGCGCGGATCGCGCCCGTCGGCAGGTCGAGGCTGCTGCGCCGCACCGCGTTCGCGACTGCGTCGAACGTCAGCCCGTGTCGCTGCAGGTCTTCCTCCGAGACCTCGATCGCGATCTCGTAGGGTCGAACGGCGGCGAGCTCGGCCTGCGAGATCTCCGGCAGGTCGGACAGCTCGTCGCGCACCTGCTCCGCGATGTGCTTGAGCGTGGCCTCCGACGCGTCGCCGTGCACCGACACGTTGATGACCTGTCGGCGCACCACCATGCGCGAGACGATCGGCTCCTCGGCGTCGACGGGAAAGCTCGTGATGCCGTCGACGCGGTTCTTGATGTCGTCGTAGACCCGATCGATGTCGGCCTCCTGCAGGGTCTCCACGACGACCGTGCCGACGCCCTCCGACGCCGTTGCCGTGATCTTGTCGACGCCGGTGATGCCGTCGACCGCGTCCTCGACGCGCAGGCAGATGCCCTGTTCGATCTCCGATGGCGCGGCGCCCGGATAGGCGACCGTGACGTTGATGACGTTGGGTGCGAGCTCGGGGAAGACCTCGCGTCGCACGCGGTCGCCGAACAACGCGGACATGCCCGCGACGGCGAAGCCGATCGCGACGAGCGTGGCCGCGACGTGGTTGGAGGTGAACCAGGCGAAGAAGCCGCTGCGGTCCTCCGGCGGCAGTGCGTCGAGCTTCATCGGCCCGGCTCCTCGACGAGGCGGACCGGCATGCCGACGACCGGGGCCTCGAGCGGTGTCACGCACACGACTTCGTCCTTCTGCAGGCCGGTGCGGACGTAGACCCGCTCCGGATCGACCCGCAGGACCTCGACCTCGCGGCGCTGCAGCCGGTTCTCCGCGTCGATGAGCCAGACCTCGTTCTCGCCGCGCAGCGCGCCGCGCGGGATGACGGCGACGTCCTCGAACGTGCGGCCCGTGATCGTCGCTTCGACGAACATGCCGAGCGTGAGCGGCGGCCGGCTGCCGTCGCCCTTGCGCCCGTACGGATCGTCGACCTGGACGACGACGGTGAGCTGCCGCGTGCGGCGGTCGATCTCGCCCTCGGTGCGCGTGATCACGCCGCGATACTCGTGCCGCTGGCCGGCGAAGTCGGCCGTGAGCGTGACGGTCGGCCCGGTGCGGTTGCTGCCGGATTCCTGCCAGCCCATCGGCAGGTCGACGAACGCGACGTCGCTCGCGGCGAGCGGCAGGCGGACCTCGGCCGTGTCGATGCCGTAGATCTGCGCGACCGGCGCGCGCGGCGCGACGACCTGGCCGAGATCGACGTCGGCGGTGCGGACGCGCCCGTGGAACGGCGCCTTCACCGTGGTGCGCGCGAGGTCGAGGCGGGCCCGGTCGAGCATCGCCTCGGCTGCCGCGAGTGCGGTCTCCGCGTCCGCGATCTGCGGCTTGCGCATCACGAGGTCGTCGGCCGGCTCATCGCCGTTGAGCTTGCGCCACGCGGTGATCGCGGCCTCGGCCTCCGCGCGTTCGAGCTGCAGCCGCAGACCGGCCTGCGCGACCGCGGCCTCCTGCTGCACGACCGCGAGTTCGTAGTCGGAGGGGTCGATGCGCAGCAGCACGTCGCCCGGCGTGAAGAAACCGCCGGCGCGGAGCCCGGGGCCGACCTCGATGACCTCGCCGCCGACCTGCGGCGCGAGGTCGATCCGGCGGCGCGCCTCGACGACCCCGCGGGCCGGGACGTCGATCCGCACGTCCTCGATCGTCACCGCGAGCGATCGCACGAGCGGCCCGACGAACGCGGGGGGCTCCGGCGTTGCGGCCGCAGGCCGGTTCGCGATCTGGAACGCCACGGTGGCGCCGATGGCGAGGAGGAGAACGGGAAGCGCGATCTGCAGGATCAGGCGAAGTGCTTTCATCACGGCTCGGAGTGGTCGGTGTCCTCGGCGTTCGTCGCGCGGCCGAAGCCGCCGCCGAGTGCGAGCACGAGGTCGATGCGGTTGTCGAGTCGCTGGCGCGCGAGCTGCAGGCGCGCGGACTCGGTCTGGAACGCCTGCCGCTGTCCGTCGGCCACGAGCAGGAAGTCGGCGACGCCGCGCTCCCAGCGCTCGCGCGCGAGATCGGCGCCGCCCTGGGCCCGTTCGGCCGCGGCGGTGAGGTGGCGCTCCTGGGTCTCGAGCAGCGCCTCGGCGGCGAGCGCGTTCTCGACCTCGGCGAACGCGCCGAGCACGGTGCCCGCATAGGTCGCGAGCGCCGCCGCGGTCAGCGCCTCGTTACGGCGCACTTCGGCCTGCAGTGCCCCGCCCTGGAAGATCGGCTGCAGCAGGTTGGCCCCGATGCTCCAGACCCGAAAGTCGTTGTCGACGAGGTCGTCGAGCTCGTCGCTCGTCGTGCCGCCGCTCGCGGTGAGGCTGAGGCGGGGGTAGAGCGCCGCGCGTGCGGCGTCGACCCGACAGCCGGCGGCTGCGAGGCGCCGCTCGGCCGCGACGAGATCGGGCCGCCGCTGCAGCAGTTCGCCGGGCAACGCCACGGGTATCGTGGGTCGCGCACTCGGCAGTTCCACGGCCGCGAGCGTCGTGCCGGCCGGGTAGCCCCCGGCCAGCGTCTCGAGCTGCCGCACGGCCTGCTGCAGCAGGCGTTCGCGTTGAGCGACCTGCGCCTCGGCCTGACTCAGGTTGGTGCCCGCGAGGTAGACGTCCGTCGCGGGGCGCACGCCCGCGCGGTGTCGCATCTGCACGTCCTCGAGCGTCGCGCGGAACGCGTCCGCGGTCGCACGGGCGAGCGCGAGCTGCTGCTGCGCTTCGGTCGTCGCGAAGTACGCCTTGCAGAGCTGACCGACGAGGCTGAGTCGGGCGGCCCCGTGATCGACGGCGGCGGCCTCGAGGTCGGCGATCGCGGCGGATTCGACCGCTGCGATGCGACCCCACACGTCGAGTTCCCAGCGTAGGTTGAGCGACAGGCCCCAGGTCGTCGCCGTGGCGCTCGGCACGCCGCCGCCGCCGAACGGAAAGCCGACGAAGATGCGACGCGCGCGGTTGCTGTCGAAGCCGAGGTCGGCCTGCGGCAGCGCGTCCGCGCCCGCGATCGTGCGTGACGCGGCCGCGGCGGCGACCCGCGCGGCCGCGGCCTGCAGATCACGGTTGTCGGTCAGCGCCCGTTCGACGAGCGCGTCGAGCGTCGGATCTTCGAACGCCCGCCACCAGTCCTCGGCCAGCAGCCGTCCGGTCTCCGGTGTCGCTGCTTCTGGTGCCGGGTCCGCGGCGAAGCGGGCCGGGATGCCGATCCCGAGATCCGTCGCCTCCGTCGGGGGCGGAGACGCCGCGCGACAGCCGCAGAATACGACAGCCGCAGCGAGCAGAACGGGACGGAGTGGCGTGCTGGATCGGCGGAGCGTCATCGCGATTCTCCGGTGCGGGTGCGCGGCGTCTTCGGGGTCTTGCGCGGACGACGCGGCGCGGGCGCCTCGAAGCCGGCGGTCGCGAACGCGACGAGCTCGTTGGTCAGCTCGGGCAGATTTGCAGGGTCGCAGCGGCCGCCGCTGAGGTGCTCGAGCATCGCCGCGTTGTGCAGGGTGTGGGCCATCGCGCCGATGGTGAAGTGCAGGCGCCACCACGTCGTCGCGGACTCCCGCCGTCGCGTGGCGCGCGCCAGTTGCGCGGTGAAACGTTCGACGATGTCGCCGAATTGCGTGGCGAGGAACTCGCGCAGGAACGGCGGCCGTTCCATGAGCAGACGGCCGAACAGGTCGCTGAGTTCGCGGCCGGCGGGTTGACCCTGCCGGGCGCCTCGTGCCTTCCTCGCCCGGGCCGTTCTGCGGCGCTCCTCGGCATACCGGGCGAGGCCCTGGAGGGCCGGCTCGATGAACGCGCGCAGGATCGCCTCGACGTCGGGATTCTCCAGCTCGTCGAGGCGGCGGTGCCGTTCGGCGTTGATCGGATCGATCCGGCGCTGCAACACGGCCTTGGCGAGCTCTTCCTTGCCGCCGAAGTGGTAGTTCACGGCCGCGAGGTTGACGCCGGCTGCCGTCGTCAGCTGCCGCATCGACGTCGCCGTGTAGCCGTGTTCGGCGAAGAGCGTCTCGGCAGCATCGAGGATCTGCTCGCGGGTGGTGGCGGTTGCCATGCGTCGGAGTCTAGTCAGATACGAACGTTGGTTTCAAACTACTGTTTGAATCCGGGACGAGAATCGGCAGGCGGAAGGTCGGGGCAGGAGGAATTCCCCAGCCGGTCAGTCGGTGCTACCGAATCCGAGGGCCGCGAGCGCGTCCGCGAGCCGCTCGTAGTCGGGCAGGGCGTTGTAGGCCTGCGCCGAAATTCGCAGCAGGCGCAGCGGCGGATGCGGCCATCGCATCACGGGGACCTGAATCCCGTGGTCATCGAGGAGACGGTCGTGCAGCGGGTCGGTCGTCGGGGGCGCGCTCGCGTCGACCGGGTCGTCGCGCTGCGGCAGCACGATCGACGCGAGCGAGCCGAGCATCTCGGCCGGCGCGGCCGGCATCAGTCCGAGGCGCTCGCAGACCAGGTCGCGCGCGGCGACGACGAGCTCGTGGTTGTGCTGCCGCAGTCCGGCGAGGCCGCCCGGCACCAGCCCGCGCAGGAACTCGACGGCCGCCGGGATCGCGAGCCACGCCGTCGGATCGCTCGTGCCGGTCCAGTCGAATTCGATGTGGAACCGGGAGCGGTCGGTGCGCTGCGAGTTGCGGCCGTGGCTGATCTGCGGGGGCAGCAGGCCGTCCTGGCGGTCGCGGCGAACGTGCAACAACGCCGCGCCCTTCGGGGTGCAGAGCCACTTGTGGCAGTTGCCGGTGTAGTAGGCGGCGCCGATCGCATCGAGATCGAGCGGCAGCATCCCCGGGCCGTGCGCGCCATCGACGAGCGTCTCCACGGACCGTTCGCGCAGCGCCGGGACGAGACGTTCGATCGGCAACACGAGCCCGGTCGGACTCGTCACGTGATCGATCAGCAGCAGCCTGGTGCGATCCGTGACATGGGACAGCACCGCGTCGATGATCTCGTCGGCGTCCTCGACCGGCAGCGGCAGCGGCACGACCACGAGGCGGGCGCCCGTCCGCTCGATCAGATGATCGAGCGCGTTCCGTGACGCGTTGTATTCGTGATCGGTGACGAGCAGCTCGTCGTCCGGCCCGAAATCGAGCGACCGCAGCACGGCGTTCACCCCGGCCGTCGCGTTGGGCACGAACGCGAGGTCGTCCGTTCGGGCCCCGACGACGCCGGCGAGGACCGTGCGCGCTTCGTCGAGCAGCGGTTCGTAGTCGCGCTCGAAGAACCGCACGGGTTCGCGTTCGAGCTGCCGCCGCAGCTCGGACTGGCGCTCGAGCACGACGCGCGGACAGGCGCCGAAGCTGCCGTGGTTGAGGAACGTGACCTCGGGGTCGAGATCCCAATGGTGGGCGAGCTGGCTCGGCATCACTGACCTATCCGCACGGACATCCGCACCTTCACGTCTCGCAGCCTGGCCGCGTCCGGCGTGCCCTCGTGCAGGTGCACGTACGGCTGGCACGCGATCGGGCCGATGGCCTCGAGACCGTTGGCATCGAGGTAGGCGCGCAACGCGCGCTCGCCGGCGGCGCGCTTCGTCGCGAGATCGCCGCCCTGTGGGTAGACCTCGAGTTCGCGGCCGCGGTCGAGCTCGTGCACCTCGGCGTCGTTCGGCAGCGTCGCTGCCGGCCCGCCGGGGCGCTGGCGGAACGGCACGGCCAGCCGGGGTTTGCCGTCGATCATCGCGAAGATCGGGAAGCCCGCGATGCGTTGGTCCTGGGCGACGAGACGGTCGTGCTCCGGGGTGTAGATCGCGTGACGCGCCTCCCAGTCGCCGGGGTCGGGCAGCAGCAGCCAGCGCGTCGCCTTGGCAACGCGCGCGATCGGCGTTGCGGGCTTCTCGGGGCCGCCCACCCGGATGCGCGGCGTGCCGGTCCCCGGATCCTTCGTCGTCGCGTTGTCGCCGAGATCGGGGGGCGTGAAGAAGTCCGCGGCGTGGCGCACGTCGGCGTTCTCGAAGTAGACCTGCACCCGGCCGAGAACCGGATGGTCGGCGGTCTGCGTGATCCACGCCGCCGAGGTGCGCAGGTGATCCACGATCGTCACATCACCGACGCGCGCGGGCAGCAGCGTGTCCTTCCGCAGGCGCAGTTCGATCACCTCGCCACCCGGCTGTGCGATTCGAAACGTTCCGTCGGCCGCGCGCTCGCAGCCGGTCGCGCGCTGCAACGGCCCGAGCGCCGCTGCGTCGGTGAGCCCGCGCAGTTGCTCGAGCCAGCCCCGTTCCTCCTCCGTTGCCCGGCGCGGTGCGGCGCCGAGCCCGAACGCGCCGGCGGCCGTGAGCAGGAACGCGCCCTGCTCGCTCACGACCCGCAGCTTGTCCGGCAGGTCGGCGTGGGCGTCGATGCGCGTGCCGTCGCCGAGCGTCAACCGCACCTGCACGCGATCCATGTCGCCGCGCAGCGGTCCATGGCAGGTCGCGAGCACGCGGTCGACGAGTTCGGCATCGGGGATCGCGGCCAGATCGACGACCGGCGGCTGCGGATCCACCGCGTGCTGCGCGCCAGCCCCATTCGAGCCAGCCCCATTCGAGCCAGCCCCATTCGAGCCAGCTCCATTCGAGCCAGCTCCATTCGGGCCGGCTGCACCGCCGGCGCCGCGGGCATCATCACAGCCCGCGCTCAACAAGGTGACGGCGAGCAGGCTCGCCGCTACTTGCGTTCGAACGCCTTGCGCCACGCATCTACGTCGTAGCCGTAGTCGAGGTCGCCGGCAAGCGCCTGCAGGGCCTTGCGGGCGTGCAGGCGCACGTTCGGCACGCTCTCGGCCGGCCCGAGCAGGTCGATGATCTCCGGCGCGTGCTCCTGCGCATTCATCCGTGCGAGCGCGCCCGCCGCCGCCATGCGCAGCAGCGGCACGTTGTTGTCGAGGAACGGCGCGACGAGGCCGGCGTGCTTCTTGTCGCGCGTCAGCCCGAGGCCGCGCAGCGCCTGCACGAGCGCGCCGGCCGGAACGGCGCCCGGGCCGCGGCCCGCGAGGCGGCGCCAGATCTCGACGATCTCACTCTCGCGGTTGCTGCGCTCCTGCAGCCGATACAGCGCCCAGGCCGCGGCCGCTCGACTGTTGTCGCTCGCGTCCCGATCGTCGATGACCGCGCCGATGACGCCGGGCGGCGTGTCGGGCGCGCGCAGGATCGCGAGGCCGAAGATCGCGCGATCGACGAGCAGCGGATCGTCGAGTTGCGCGCCCTGCAGGATGATCGGCATCACGTCGTCGCGCGCCGAGAAGCCGAGGGCCGCGAGTGCGATGCCCTGGTAGTGCGGGTGGGTGCCGTCGATCGCCGCGGCGCGCAGCCGCTCGAAGTAGTTGGTCGGCGCTTCGTTCACCCTCTCGAGCTTGGCGTCCTCCGCGTTGACCGGCTTGCGGAACACCTGGCTGCCGCGATCGGTCACGAGGTCCCGGATCAGCTTCTCGACGTTCTCGGCCTGGGTGTCGGCGCGCGGCGAGCCGCGGTTGGCGAGCGCCTGGGCGTAGGTCTCCATCGCCTGATCGAGCTTGATGAGCACGGTCTCGAACTTGCGGCGCTGCTTGTCCGCCTCGGCGAGCGCCTTCTGGCGGGCGGCCTCGTCGGGCACGGCGACCCGATTGACGCCCTGCAGCGGGTCGCTCGGGCCGGTCGCGCAGCCGGTGAACGAGGCGGCGGATAGCAGCAGCAGCAGAATGAACGGTGCCTTCATTGCGGGTCCTTGGAGGGTCGTGAGCCTCAATCCTTCCCAGCATTCCCGCTCGGCGCCAGAATCTGCTCGATGACTTCTGTCGATGTGCTCGCGGCGGCGGATTGCGAGGAGGTGCTGGTCCTGCGCGATCGCCGCGCCGAGGCCGTCGCGATCATCGCGCTGCACGACACGAGCCTCGGGCCCGCGCACGGCGGGATCCGGCGCCTGCCCTACCCCGATCTCGCCGCTGCCGCGGCCGACGTGGTCGCGCTGGCGCAGGCGATGAGCCGGAAGTGCGCGCTCGCCGAGGTCGCGGCGGGGGGTGGCAAGGCCGTGCTGGTGGATCACCCCGGCCTCGATGTCGCGGCCGGGTATCGGCTCATCGGGCGGGCGGTCGAGCGGCTCGCCGGGCGCTTCTTCACCGGCCCGGACGTCGGCACGTCGATCGACGATCTGCGGGTCGTCGAGTCGGTGACGTCGTCCGTGGCGACCGGCGACCCGGATCGCGGCCCGGGCGATCTCGCGGTCGCGACGGCCACCGGGGTCGCCGCCGCCATCGGGGCGCTCGCGGAGCGGCTCGCGCTCGATCGGCGCGGCCTCGTCGTGAACGTGCAGGGTCTCGGCGCGGTCGGCATGCAGCTCTGCCATCTGCTGCACGCCGATGGCGCGGTGCTGCGCGTCTGCGATCCGGTGGCGGCACGGGCCGCGGCCGCGCGCGATCGTTTCGCTGCCGAGGTCGTGCCCGTGGGCGACCTCTCGCGGCGGGCATGCGACGTGTTCGCGCCGTGCGCGCTCGGCGGCGTGATCGACGATCAGCTGGCGGCCGAGTTGCCGGCCCGCGGCGTGTGCGGTGCCGCGAACAACATCTTCGCGGCCTCGAGCGCAGCTGCGACCCTGCACGACCGCGGCGTGCTCGCCGTTCCGGACTTCGTGGCCAACGCAGGCGCGCTCGTTCTCGGCGCGTCGTTCAACCTCGGTCAACCGGTCGGCCTCGATCGCGTCCGGCGGATCGGCCGGACCGCCGGGCAGATCCTCGACGACGCGAAGGCGTCCGGGGAGCCGCCGGCCACGGTCGCGCTCCGGATTGCCGACGAACGCCTTGCCGCGGCGCGCGCACGCCGTAACGAAGAGGCATGACGGAGTTCGACGGCCCTCCCACGCACCGCGTCCGCGTGCGCTACTGCGAGACCGACCGCATGGCGGTCGCGCACCACGGCAGCTACGTGGCGTGGTTCGAGGAGGCGCGCACCGAGTGGATGCGTGCGCGCGGCCGCACCTACCGCGAGATCGAGGACGCCGGCTTCCTGCTGCAGATCGTCGATTGGCAGTGCAGCTACCACAAACCCGTCGACTACGACGACGTCGTCGAGATTCGCGTGCGCGTCGCCGAGAGCTCCAAGGTCTGGGTCACGCTCGCCTATGAATGCCGCCGCGAACACGACGGCGTCGTCTGCGCCACGGGCCACACGAAGCTCGCGTGCGTCAGTCCAAAGGGCAAGGTGCAGCGCCTGCCGGACGAACTCCGCGCCTGACGTGGCCCGCAGTCCCGTCAGTCGAGCATGACGACCAGTTGCCAGCAGCCGAAGACTCCGGCCACCAGCGCTATTGCGGCGGCGATCCCGATGGCGCCGGCATGGCGGTCGCGCCTGTAGAACAGGTCGAGCAGTCCCGCGCCGACTACGCACAGTGCGAAGTTGGCCAGCAGGACTCCGAGGCCCTTCTCGAACGGCAGATACTCCCGCGCGCCGCCGCCGCCGTGGCCTTCGATGCCGTGGATCGGGAATCCCGTGACCATCAACGTCTTGTAGTGCTCGTCCGTCGCCGAGTAGGTGGCCTGCCACTGCAGAGCCGCGGTCGTGTCGCTCCAGTCGATTCGGGTTTCGTTCGTCGCCACGAAGAGCCACGCTGCGGCGAAGCCGATCAGGGTCGCGACGACCAGGCGCGCCGCTGCTCCGTGGCAGTTGTGGATCGCGGGAAGCGCGAAGAGCACGACCAGGGGAACGATCAAGAGCGAGAGGACCACGCTGATGCCGTTGGCAGCGAAGCACGCGAATGCGCAGCCGAGCACCAGGAAGGCCCGCCGCCAGCCGGTCGCGGTGGGCGGCGGCGTCTCGGGTCCACGTGACGGCCCGTTCTGCACCTCGGTGAACAAGGAGCCGGTCAGGCTGACCAGGCAGAACGCGGGCGAGACCAGCGCCACGATGGCTGCGATGCCGTAGCCCGCCCAGGGTGCCGTGGCCAGGATGGCCATTGCGAGGAGCAGCACCGAGCTCGCCGCGAACAGCGCCCGGCGAGCTGTCTCGTTGCCGCGCAACCGCGGGTGCAGTGTGACGAAGCCGATCGCGGCGAGCGCATAGGCTGGGGGTGTGAGGAAGTACGCGATCGAGAGGGCCGGGCGCCAGCTCGCCCCGATCACCGCGAGCGTGGCAATCGCGACCGCAGCGATCCTGAGCAGGGATTCGCGCGACAACGAGGCGCGTTCGGACGGGAGTTCGCTGGCGGCGGTCGTGGTCATCGTCGTGGCTGGTGTCGGAACGAGCGCAATCAGTCGAGCATGACGAGCAGGTGCCAGGCGCCGATGCCACCCGCGACCAACGCGAAAGCCGCCGCGATCGCGATTGCGAGGGACTGGCGGAAGCGCACCAAGAGCAGACCGAGCAGGCCGGCCCCGGTCACGCACAGGACGAAGTTTGCCACCAGGATGCCGAGCCCCTTTTGAAACGGTAGGTAATCGCGCGCGCCGCCCTCGCCGTGGCCTTCGATGCCTTGGAGCGGGAAGCCCGTGACCATCAGCGTCTTGAAGTGCTCGTCGGTGGCAGCGAACCTGGCCTCCCAGGCGAGCGCCGACGCCGTATCGCCATAGGCAAAGCGGGTCACGTTCATCGCGACACCGAGCCAGGCCACGCCAAAGCCGACCAGCGTCGCGAGGGCCAGACGCGCTGTCGTTCCGCGGCAGCCATGGATCGTGGGCAGCGCCAAGAGCACGATCATGGGGAGGAGCGCGAGCGTGAGCAGCACGTTGACGCCGCTGACAGCGAAGCAGGCGAACGCAACCAGAAACAGCAGGATGACCCGCGGCCACCCGGCCGCCGCGCGCGGCTCGGATCCACTCGAGGGTGTCGGCCCGCTGCGCACTTCGATGATCGGAGCTCCGATCAGGCTGATCAGGGCGAACAGGAACGAGACCGCTGACACGATCTTTGCGGCGATGCCGAACCCGATCCAGGGGGAGGCCGCCTGACTGATCACCCCGAGAAGTAGTAGGACACCGGCCGTGGACAGCGCCAGGCGAGCTCCGCGATGACCGCGCAGGCGCGGATGAAGCGTGACGAAACCTGTCGCGACGAGCGCGTAGGCCGGTGGGGTGACGAAGTGGGCGAAGGAGTAGGCCAATGGCAGCGCCGCTCGCAAGCTCACTCCGATCGCCGCGACCGCGACGATCGCGACCGCGGCGACCCGCAGCAGGGATTCGCGCGACAACGAGGCGCGTTCGGACGGGAGTTCGCTGGTGGCGGTCGTGGTCATCGTCGTGGCTGGTGTCGGCAGGTGCGCAATCAGGAGAGCGGGCCTAGCAGCTTCCAGCCACCGTAGCCGCCGGCGACGAATGAGATGGCGGCAACGATCGTGATCAGGAAGGGTTGGCGGAAGCGGTTGACGAGCAGGACGAGCAGGGCTGCGCCGGTCACGCACAGCAGGTAGTTGGCAACGAGGATGCCGAGTCCCTTCGCGGGCGCGAGGAACTCGATTGGCCCACGGCCGACCTGGATCCCGTGGATCGGGAAGCCGGTGACGACCGCCGTACGGTAGGGCTCGTCGAGATACGCGCCGTAGGCCAGCTCCCACGCCGCGACCGCGTCGGGGTCACTCCAGTCGAGGCGGACTTCGTTCCAGGTCGCGCCCAGCCAGGCCAGGCCGAACCCGATCAGTGTTGCGATCGCGAACTGCGCCGCGCGGCCGCGGCAGCCGTGGATCGCGGTGAGGGCGACCAGCGTGACGGCAGGGATCACCGCGAACGCTAGAATGACGCCGAGACCGCTGGCGGCGAATGACGTCAGCCCGCAGGCAAACAGCACCGCAGCACGCCACCAGCCCACTGGCCCGGCGCGCTCGCGATCGGCCGCCGTCGGCGGGCCGCTGCGCAGCTCGAGAAACAGCGCGACGAGGACGCCGATCGGTCCGAGCCCGTACGCTACGAGGCTCGTGACGAGCGTGACCTCGGACCAGCGTTGCTGCAGCGCCGTGTACACCCCGAGGGCGAGTGGCACGGCGGCGAGCACCATCATGACGCGGCTCGCACGACGACGGCGCCGGCGTGGATGCATCGCGGCATAGGTGATCGCGAAGAACCCGTAGGCTGCCGGCGTGGTGAAGTAGGCGAGCTGGAACAGTATCGAGCGGGAGGCGAGGCCGATCGCCACGAACGCGACGACTCCGGCCGTGGCCATGGCCAGCACGCTGTCGCGGTGCACCCGCGGCCCTTTGTCGCTCTGGGCCGGCGCGGCGATCGGTTCGGTCGTCAATGGCTCTCCTTGCGCGGCTCGGACGGGCCTGGAATGCGCGCCGCGGAGGATACCATCAGGGGCCGCCGAGCAGGAGTTCGAGGCCGTTGCTCGTCGTGAGGCCGGGGGCGTTCGCCGCGGCGTCGAGCGTCAGGCACTGAACGCGAACGCGCAGCGCGAGCAACTGCGGATCGTTCGGCAGCGGCAGCTCGATCGTGACGGCGCCGCTCGCGTCCGTGACGACGAACGCGACTTCATCCGGCGCCGCGGTGATCGCGCAGCCCGTGGCGCCGAACGGCTGCAGATCGATCGGCAACGGTTGGCCCTGCACGGTCGCGCTGCTGCCGAACAGCAGCGCCGTGAGCGCGTCCTCGCGCGCGTCGCGCAACGTCGTGGTCGGCGTCGTGTCGAGTCGCGGTCGGCCCGCGAGCGCGAGGCGCGGCGTGCGCCCGCGCGGCAGGTCGTCGACGAACGCGATCACGGGCCGTTGCTCGACGACGAGCGCGAACGGTGAGCCCGCGGCCTGCACGAGTCCGCCGCGCGTCGTGCCGGTAGTGACGGTGACCGCGTCGAGCGCGATCGGCTGCGGCGCGTTGTTCTGATCGTTGCCGAGCACTTCGAGGTGCACGAGCACGTTGCCGAGCGCAGGGTCGAGTTGGAACGGCGTCGTGAGCGGAACGACGAAGTCGAAGTCGTCCGTGCGCGGCACCGCCGGCGCGGGGTGCAGCGTGAACCAGTCGTCGTAGGCGACGACGGGGGGCGGCGCGGTCAGGAAGTTGCTCAGCAGGTTGGCCGACAGGCCGTCGATCGGGTTGCTCGTGTGACCGAGCGTGATGCGCAGCCGCACGCCGAGTGCGCTCGAGGCGCCGCTCTCTCGGGCGCGCCGAAACGCGAGGGCGCTGACGGTGCGCGGGCCGGTGACGTTCGCGGCGTCGTAGGCAGTGAGGAACGTCAACGGCACGTCGGTCAGCGGCTTGTTCGTGCGGTTGTCGCCGAAGCCCGGCAGCGGTGGGAGCACGAGGTGGCGCGCGATGTCGCGGCTCGTGCCGAGGCAGCCGCCGCCGAGGTCGGTCACGGCCGAGCTCGACGGCTGACCGTCGGCCCGCACGACGACCAGCGTCCAGTTCGTGTCGTCGACGAGCGCGCGGTTGCTCGTGATCACGAAGTCGTGATCGCCCGCGACGGTCGTCGTGAACGTCACGCGTTCGTGGACGTTGCGTTGCAGGTTGCCGCGCGCCCGCAGTTCGTTCCCGGGTGCGAACACGTCGAGGTCGAGGTCGTCGCTGCCGGCGGCGGTCGTGTCGGTCCGCGGCCACACGAGCGCGGCGCTCACCGTGACCGCCGCGGGCAACGTGAGCCGAACGGTCGTCGTCGCGCCGTCCGCGAGGCTGCCGCGCCGGACGTAGAGCGCGTCGGGATCACCGTTCGGGAACGCCGCCGCCCCCGCGAGCGCAGCGCTGACGGCGCGGTCGCTGCGCAGCAGTCCGTTCCCGAAGTGCTGCTCGTCGAGCGTCGGGTTCCTCGCGCTGAGGTCCGTCGCGGTCGCGAGCAACAGGCCCTTGATCGCCGTCGCGTCGAGGTCCGGGCGGGCTTCCCTCAGCAACAGCGCCGTGCCCGCGACCATCGGTGCCGCGAAGCTCGTGCCCGACACGAGCACGGTCGAGTTGCTCGTGCGATCGGCGACCCGAACGTCTTGGCCGACCGCCACGACGTCGGGGTAGACGCGCGCGCGTCACCCGCGAGCGGACCGAACGGCGAGAACGGCGCGACCACGTGCGTGCCCTTGGTGACCGCCCCGACCGCGATGCCGTTGGTCGCGGCCTGACTCGCCGCGGTCGGTTCGAAGTCGTAGTTGGGCGGCAGCGACAGTTTGCCCGCCGATGTCACGGTCACGACGTCGCCCCAGAGCGCGAGCTCGTCGAGCGCGCGCTGGTCGATCGCCGTCGGATCGGGGCTGCCCGAGAAGCTGCAGTTGAGCACGCCGATGGGTTGGCCGCCGATCTTGTCGAGCAGCACCTGCCCGTAGGCCAGGGCGAGGTCGACGTTCGTCGTTTGCAGGCTGCTGCCCGCGGTGACGCGATACGACGCGACTTGTGCCGCGGGCGCGAAGCCGTCCGCCGCGTAGCCGCTGGACCAGCGCCGCCCGATCGCGACGGCGCCGACGCCGGTGCCGTGGCCGTTCTGGTCCGTGAGCTGCGGCAACGCCGTGCCGTGACTCGACCACGTGCGCACGATACGGCTCACTCCGGCGCCATCGAGGAACGCGGGGTGCGGCGCCTGGCCGCCGAGGAACCGCAGTTCGACCCCGGAGTCGACGAGCGCGAGCGTCTGGCCGTCGCCGCGCAGGCCGTGAACCTGGTGCACGAACTCGACGTTGTGGTTGCCGCTGCCGGTCGCGTCCGCGAGGTTGCCGGCGAGTGTGCGCACGGGCTCGATGCGCACGACGTCGGCGCGGCGAGCGAGTTCACGGCGCATCGCGGCAGGTGCTCGAACGACGACCGCGGGTGGGCAGGCCAGAGTCGCTTCGACCCGGCTGTCGGGTGCGGTCGCCAGCCGTCCGGAGATGGCCGTCGTAGCCGAGGCTGCCAGGGCGCGCAGCTCGGCGGCGAGGTCGGGTGCGGCGCGGCCTTCGCGCAGCGCCGTGTGCGCCGCTCGCAACGTCGCGGTGCGAGACTCGCCGGCTCGGGTGTGCACGATCCAGAGCGTAGCCTCCTGCGCATCCGCACCGTCCGTCAGCGCGATGGCCGCGGTGAGGAGCAGGAGCGTGAGGCGAGGGGTCGACACGACGCGGACCATGATAGTCCGTCGGCCGACCGCGGTCGCGGTGGGCAGGCCCGCCGGTGGCATCGGGCTTTGCGGCCATCGGTGGAGGGGTTGCCCGTTGCGAAGCGCCTTGCCGATGGGCTGAGATCGGTGGCCACCATTCGGCAGTGGGACCGTTCGGCAGTGGGATCGCGGCGTCTTCGGAATCGGCCACGGCACGCTCTTCTATCTGGCGCCCGAGAAGGTGCACGGCAGCATCAAGCTGCGCCGCGCCGTCGCGCGGAAGTCGCGGAACGGCGAGCGCGAGATGGCATCGTCGGAGGGTGGCGCAGCCCGAGCTCACGACTGACTCCCGACCGCCGCAAGGGCCGGCGCCACAACACGCTGCCGCGAATCGCGCACCGGCCCTGGCTCGCACGTCCGACCGTTATCGAGTAGCCTGGGGCCGGCGGAATGCCCGAATCCTGGGGCCGTTGCCGCGTATCTGCCCCGCGAGTTCCATGTCCCTGTCCCCCGAGGTTGCCTTCGAGCAGCACCGAGAGCGTCTGCTGTCGGTGATCTATCTGCGTATGGGGCCGAATCTTCGGACGCGCATGGACCCCGAGGACATCCTCCAGGAGGTCGCGATCGAGGCGGTCAACTCGTGGGCGACGCTCAGCGACGCGGAGAACGCCGGCGCCTGGCTCGTGACGCTCGCGCGCCGCAAGGTCGCGCGAATCATCCGCGACCAGCTCGGCGTCGCCGCGCGCGACCCGCGCAAGGAGCACGCGATCAAGACCGAGCTGCCGATCACGGATCGTCGTTCGGGGCCCGTCACGCACGCCGATCGGCGCGATCGCCTCGAGCTGCTGGGCGCGGCGATGGAGCGCCTGTCGGAGGATCACCGTGAGGTGATCTTGCTGATGAAGATCGAGGGATTGTCAGCCAAGGAAGTCGGGGAGAGGATGGACCGTTCCGAGAACGCGGTCCACCTGTTGCTGAGCCGCGCGCTCAAGCGACTCGCGCAAGAACTCAAGGCCTGACCCGTCCCACCCAAGAGGGATCCGTGACCAAGGAGCCGCACCCGCTCGACGACAACGGCGCGCGCCGCGACGCCGGCGGTGAGGGTCATGACCTCGATGGACCGGGTCGGGAGCAGCTCGACCCCGGGGGCGCGGCTCCGGATGGCGGCGACGCGGACGCTCGCCTGGCCGAGGTGCTGCGCGGCGACACCACGAGCGAGTCGCTGCGCCACTCGCTCGTCGGGGAACGTTCGAACGAGTCCGAGGACCTGATCGCGCGGCTCGACGCGCTCGACTTCGTGAACGAGGTCGTCGGCGGCACGGCCAACGTCCCGACGCGGATCGCGGAATACGAGATCAAGGGCCTGCTCGGTCGCGGTGGCATGGGCACGGTCTACCTCGGCTACCAGCAGGAGCTCGAGCGCGAGGTCGCGATCAAGGTCCTGTCGCCGAACTACTCGGCCGACCCGACGATGCAGAAGCGCTTCCGCGCCGAGGCGCGGGCGACCGCGGCGCTGCACCACCGCCACATCGTCCCGATCTACGACTACGGCGAGTCGCAGGGCATGATGTTCTTCACGATGGAGCGCGTCGACGGCATGAGCCTCGACAAGCACATCGCGGGGGCGCGCCGGCTGCGGCGGCCGCACATGGACCCGGTCGAGGCCGCGCATCGCTTCGCCGGTGTGGCGGACGCGCTCGGGCTCGCGCACCGGCGGCGGCTGCTGCATCGCGACGTCAAGCCCGGCAACATCCTGGTCGCGGGCGACGGCACGCTCGCGCTCACGGACTTCGGTCTCGCGAAGGCGCTCGACAACGTGTCGGCGCAGCTCACGAGCAAGGGCGGCGGCTTCCTCGGCACACTGCACTACAGCTCGCCGGAGCAGGCACTCGGTGACGAACTCACGCCCGCGAGCGACCTCTACGCGCTCGGGGTGACGATCTTCGAGACGGTGTCGGGGCAGCTGCCGTTCGCCGCGAAGACGACGGAGGCGCTGCTGTCCGCGATCCTGCACGGCACGCCGCGCCGGCTGCGGGAGCTCGTGCCGAAGGCGCCGCGCGATCTCGATGCCGTGCTCGAGAAGCTGCTGAGTCGTGAGCCCGCCGATCGCTATCAGGACGGCGAAGCGCTCGCCCGCGACCTGTTGCGCATCCGCGACGGCGAGCCGGTGCACATCCGCCGGCTGCCGCTGCACACGCGCATCCTGCGCCGCGCACGCAAGAACCCGGGGCTCGCCAGCGCGATCGCGGCGGCCGCAATCCTGTTGCTCGTCACGCTCGTGTTGCTCG
This sequence comes from Planctomycetota bacterium, assembly GCA_965228735.1. GTDB lineage: Bacteria > Planctomycetota > UBA1135 > UBA1135 > UBA2386 > JAGQRA01. The sequence goes on along the minus strand of OZ245838.1, from coordinate 3,078,458 downwards.
GATTCTGGCGCACGGAGAAGGGGCACCACCTCGTCTCGCGGCACCAGGTCCTGCTCCAGGAGATCGCGAACGGCATCGGCAGTCAGCTGGGTGGCCAGGCCGGGCCAGCACCGCTGCTCGAGGCGCTGACCGGGATTCCGTGTGAGGTGGCGCCCGCCGACGGCGAGGTGTTGAAGCAGCTCGCGACGGCCCACGCCGAGCTGCCGGACGATCCGATGGTCCGCTCGATGGAGCGGGCCTACGTCGACGATCCGTTGCCGTCCGCGAGCCGGCTCCTGCGGGAGGGTCGCGGCTACGAGGCCTGGCGGGAGTATCAGGCCGCGATCACCGACGCGGTCTCGACCCGCACGGGCGACGAGCTCGACGTCGAACTCGCGCTGTACCGGCTCTTCCTCGGCCGCGCGGTGGCCAACCTCACCCAGTCGATGGCGCGCGTCGGCGACGCGCAGACCGATCTCGCGCTCGCGGGTTACCTGCGGCCGGGCGCGATCTTCCCGAAGTCGCTGCTCGCGGTGCTGCGGCTCGTCGACGAGGGCAAGGACGACATCGCGCGCGGCATCGCGCAGCTGCGAGCGGATCTAGTGGACGCGGCGGCCGAGCGGCGGCGGATCTTCGGTCGGCTCCTCTGGTGCGTCGCCGGACTGTGCCCGACGGCCGAGTGCAACATGATGGAGTTCGAGCTCGGCTACGCCGACCGGCGGCGGCTGCACGAGTTCGCGCTCGAGCTGCTCGGTGAGCCGCCGCCGGCGATCGGGCGCCGCGGCCGGCCGACGGGGCTCGCGGCCGAGTTCGCGCGCCGCGCCGCGCAGCTCGCCGGTTTGTCGGGCGATCCGGTCGAGCAGCGGGCCGTCGCGGCGGAAGCGCGCGCCGAGGTCGAACGGTCGGTGCATCCGGATTCGCCGATGCGCGGCTGGAGCGCGGTGCTGCAGCTCGTCGCCGAACCGCAGCAACGTGGCGAACTGCTCGATGCGGACGGTGAGCCGCTGCCGCCGGCGATCCAGGTCGCGGCGTGGCGCAACCTGCTCGTGCTGCCGATCCCGCCGGAAACGCTCAGCGTGCTGCTGCCGCGGTTCGACGAGGACTTCTTCGCGCTCCACTCCGATCAGCGCGGCGTCGTGCCGATCGCGGCCCGGCTGCACATGAGCGTCGGGGACGAACGGGCGCGCACCTACGTCGACGACTGGATCGAGCAGGCGGACACCGATCCGCAGGCGTTGCTCCTGCGCATGCGGTTGCGGCTGCAGAGCGATGACGAGCTGCTGCGCGCCGCGGATGACGCGATGGTCGTCATGCAGCGCTGCGTCGACAAACCCTACGCGATGCGGGCCATCGTCGAAGCCTATGACGCCGCCTACGACGAGGCCTCCGAGCGGGTCGACTGGGCTCGCATGGCGCAGCTCTTTCCGACGCAGTCCGTCTACAAGACCCTGCTGGAGAAGCTCGGGAGCGACTGATCGTGACGCAGCAGACGATCACGACCAAGCCGCGGCAGTACCGCCGTTCGTCCTGGGTCATCGGCGTGCTCGTCCTCGCCGGGCTGGCGTGGTCGGTGTGGTCCCTGCTCACGAGCGAGCGCGGGCGCGTCGAGACCCCGCGGGCCGACATCGGGGAAGTGCTCGGGGGCAGCCAGGATCCGGGTTCGACGCCGGCCCAGCCCGAGCGACCGCGGCTCCCGATCCTGCGCACCTTGCGCGGGATCGTGCGCACGCCGTTCGGCGAACCCGCGGCCGGCGCCGAGGTGCGCGTGATGCAGGCCACGACCGCGGCGCCCGAGTGGCGCAACGAGCTGCTCGAGGAGGCCTACACCTACGCCGACGGTCGCTTCACGTTCGAGCTCAGCGAGGAGCACGATCTGCTCATCGAGTATCGGCACCCGGACTACGCCGGGGATTTCTTCGCCGTGCCACGGCTGCGCGACGAGCTCGAGCTGCAGCTCGCCGAGGGCTTCCCGATCGGCGGCATCGTCACCGACGTCGAAGGCGAGCCCGTCGCGAACGCGCGCGTCGCGATCGAGTCGTCGCTCGACGGTCAGCGCCGGCCGCAGGTGCGCGTGACGACGACGCGCGGCGGCTACAGCTTCGAGGGCCTGCCCGCCGGGCTCGTGCGCCTCGTCGCGCGGCATCCGCGCTGGCAGCCCGTGAGTCGCTCGGTGTTGATCGGCGAGACCGTGGACACGGTGCTGAAGTTCAATACGTTTGCCGCCGCCGCGCTCCGCGGCCGCGTCGTCACGACCCGGCAGGTGCCGGTGGTGGGCGCGGATCTCGTGCTGCTCCCGGCCAACGGGCGGCTCGGGCTCGTCGATCCCGTGCGCGCGACGTCGGGGCCGAACGGCGAGTTCGCGCTCGAGGGGCTCGCGCGTGGCACGATGCTGCTGCTCGCGCGGCATCCCGAGCACGGCACGCTGCGCCGCACGGTCACCGCGCGGGCCACGCCGGCGGAGACGGTGCTCGAGATGCCGGGGCGTTCGCGCGTCAGCGGCCGACTCGTGGGAGCGCCTCCCGCGGACGGGCAGCCGGCGCTCGACGTTGGCGGCGTGACGCTGCGCTTCGTCGAGACGGGCGGCGAGATCCAGCGCGTGACGACTGCGGCGGACGGGACGTTCGCGTTCGAACGGCCGGTCTCGCCGGGGCGCGCGACGATCGCGGCGCTCGATCGCGGCGTCTCGTTCATGCGCAGCGAGTCGTTCGAGCAGGCGGTGCAGATCGAGGAGTCACCGCGCACGGAGCTCGAGCTCACGGTCGTCCAGCCGACGCGGGTGCGTGGCCGGTGCGTCGACTCGGAGGGGCAGCCCCTCGCGGGCGTCGCGGTGTTCGGGAGCAACGCGTCGCGCCTGATCGGTTCGGATCTCGCCGCGTTGATCGGCGCCGTGGGGCAGGACCTGACGCTCGCGCTGACCGTCGAGCAGAAGGAACTGCTCGCGATCACGGGTGCGGATGGCACGTTCGAGTTCACGGGGCAGGCGCCCGGGCCGCTCGCCTTGCGCTACGAGCTCAGCGATTACGCGGTGCGAAACCTCCGGTTCATCGTGCCGGCAGCGGCCGACGCGGCGGCGAACGGGGACATCGGCGATGTCGTGATGTCGCGCGGCTGCAGCGTGGAGGGCGTCGTGCGGCAGGGTGATCAACCGCTGGCCGGCGCGACGGTGTCCGTGCTCGGCGCGCAGGCGCAGCGCACGGTGACCACGGTCGACGGCGGGCGGTTCGTCGTGAACGACCTCATGCCGGGCGAGTATCGCGTCCGTGCGCGGCTGCCGTCGATGCCGGCGGGGCAGGACGAGGTCGCGGTGACGCTCGCGCTCGGCGAGGACCCGCCCGAACTCGAGCTCGAGCTGCCGGCCGGTCGCAGCGTGACCGGCACGGTGAAGAACCAGGACGGCCAGCCCGTGGTGGGGGCCATCGTCATCGTGGACGACGCCGTCGGCCAGCCGGCGCGCACCGACCAGGCCGGCGCGTTCGCGCTCGATCTGCCGAGCGATCGCGACGTCACGCTCACGATCACCACGTTCGACAACAGCCACAGCACGACCATCGAGGTGCCGCGCACCGACCGCGCCGTCAGCGTGCAGCTCGATGCGCCGCCGACCTGCCGTCTCGTGGCCCGCGTGTCCGGCCTGCCGGGCCGCACCCGCCTGTCCTCGGTCCTGATGCAGATCAAGCCGCGCGGCAGCAACACCGAGCGCAACAGTCGCACGCGTCTCGTCGACATCCAGAACGGGGTGCTCGACTGGCCGCTCTGTCCGGTCGGGCCCTGCCGCGTCGAGATCCGCTGCGAAGGCTACGTGCCGTTCATCCAGGACATCGACTTCTCACCGAGCGTCGATACCGACCTCGGGGACATCGTGCTCGAGCGTGGCGCGTTCGTTCTCGGGCGCGTGGTCGACGACAAGGGCGCGCCGGTCGCGAATGCGCGCGTGTTCGTCGGCAACGAAGGTGACCTGCAGGTCTACGAGCCGCGCACGACCACGGCGGAGGACGGCACGTTCCGCATCCTCGGCGTCAGCACGCGGTCGGCGACCGTCGTCGCGTGGGCGGCCGGTTACTCCCCGGCGGTTCGGACGCTGACGTTGCCGAACGACGTGATCAGCGGGCGCACGATCGAGATCCCACTCGAACTCGGGTCGACGATCGAGGTGTCGGTGCCGGACGCGCAGCCTGGCAGCATCGTGCAGCTGTTGCGTGAGGGCCGGCTCGTAGCGAGTGCGGCGCTCGATGAAGCGGGGGTCGCGCAGTTCGTCGATCGCGCGACGGGCCTCTACCGGGTGCGGCTCTACGGCACGGGGAAACCGCAGGAGCTGCGGGTCGAGCAGCCGGGTTCGACGGTCGAGTTCGCACTCGAGTACGACACCGAAGAGCGCTGACTCCCGATCCGGCGGCGGGGCGAGCTGCGCCCCGTTGCGCCCTGATTGCCGACCGGGCAAGCTTCCTGGTCATGCCTCGGCTACCCCTCTCGGCCACCCTCGCGCTTCTCGCTGCATGCGGGACCGGATCCAACGGCGAACCGTCGTCGGTCGCCTACGCCGGGTTCGGTGTCGGGTCGGTCGCGACGCCGGTCGCTTCGCCACTCGCTTCGCCGCCGGAGTCACTCGGGCAGTCGCAGGATCCGCAAGGTCGCGAGGCGCTCAGCGGTGAGCTGGCGGTGCGGCGAGCGGGCTGCGTGCGCTGCCACGCGGTCCCGAAGCCGCTCGCTGCGCGGACCGCGCCGCTCGCCGGTCCGGCGCTCGTCGATGCATCCGCGTGGCACGTGCGCGACGGTGCTGCCGCGTTCCTGCGTTCGCACCACGGTGGTGACGATGCCGGCGACCTCGCGGCGTGGCTGCTCGACCTCGGCGGCGACGTCGAGCTGCAGCCGGCGGCGACGAGCGAGGGCACGATCCGGCTCGGTGAGGAGCTGTTTCACCAGCGCGCGTGCGGCGCATGCCACGCGCCCGACGCACTGAAGAAGCTCGCGACGCGCACCGACCATGCGCACGTCATGGCGTTCCTGCTCGAGCCCGGCGCGCGTCGGCCCGGTGTCCCGCACGACTTCGGTCTCGGCAAGAAGGAGGCGAGCGCGCTCGCGGCCTGGATGCTGCAGGTGCAGGTGCGCGACGCCAACGATGACGGCGCGGACGTGCCGGGGTTCGGCTTCGAGTGCTTCGAGATGAAGACCAACGGCAAGGTGCCGGATCTCGAGGGTGTCGAGGTCGCGGCGGCCGGCGTCGTCGACGTGATCGACGTGAAGCCGGCGACCCGCGGCAACAACTTCGCGCTCCGGTTCCGCGCCAGCCTCGACGTCCCGGCGGCGGGCAAGTGGAAGTTCACGACGGGGAGCGATGACGGTTCGTGGCTGTGGATCGACGGCAAGCGCGTCGTGACCAACAGCGGTAACCATCCCTACGAGAAGCAGAGCGGCTCGGTCGAGCTCGCGGCCGGACCGCACGATCTCGAGGTCGTGTTCACGCAGGCCGGTGGCGGCAAGCAGCTCGACGTGTGGTGGTCCGGTCCTGGCGTCGAGGAGCAGATCCTGCCGGCCGCGCGCGCCGAGGCGCGGGCGATGGCGCTCGTGCCGCCGCCGCGCGCGGCTTTTCCGGCGGCCGCCGCGGTGGCGCGCGGGCGCGCCGCAGCGCACGCGAGGCAGTGCGTGGCGTGCCACGAGATCGCGGACGACCAGCTCGCGGCGATGCCGGCGGCGAAGGCGGCGCCAGCCTGGAACGAGCTGCGGCTCGGCCGGGCGTGTCCGACGACGCCCGCGGCCAAGGCGCTGCACGGTGCCGCGACGGTGAGCCTCGCGCAGCCGCTCGACGGCAAGGCGCAGCTCGAGCTCATGCTGCTGCAGGACGGCTGCCTGTCGTGCCACGTGCGCGACGGTCGCGGCGGCCTCGCGCCGGCGGTGACGAAGCATCTGCAAGAGCGCGAGGACCTCGGCGAAGAGGGTCGCATCCCGCCGGATCTGAGCCAGGTCGGCGCGCGGTTGCGGGCGAAGTGGATCGAGCGTGTGTTGACGGAGGGACACCGCGTGCGGCCCTATCTGTCGATCCGGATGCCGAAGGTCGCCGCCGATCGCGCGGGGAGGTACGCGGAGCTGTTCGGCGAGGTGGATGCGCCGGGCGTCGTCGACGACGAGCCGACGTTCTCCGTTGCGAACGCCGAGCGCGGGCACGCGCTCGCGGGTCTCGAAGGCAAGAACTGCGTGCAGTGTCACACGTTCGCCGGCGCGCCCTCGCTCGGGCCGCAGGGCATGGATCTGTCGATCCAGCACGAGCGGGTGCGGCCCGCCTGGTTCCGGAACTGGCTGCTGAACGCGCCGACGCTGCGGCCGGGCACGCGCATGCCGTCGTTCTGGCCTTTGAAGCGCGCGGCGGATCTCGCCGAGATCGATGCGCTGCGCACGTGGCTGTCGCTCGGTGCCGCGGCGCCGACGCCGGCGGGTCTCGTGCCGGCCGCGGGCTCGCTCGTGCTGTTGCCGAGCGGGCGGCCGACGTTCCACGGCGCGTTCCTCGACGGCGTCTCCGCGCGGTGCATCGCCGTCGGGACCGCGCAGCGCACGCACTACGCGTTCGACGTCGAGAGCGGCCGACTCGTGTGGCTCTGGCGCGGCGACTTCCTCGACGCGACGGGCACGTGGCACGGTCGCGCGGGCAAGCTGCTGAAGCCGCTCGGGCCGCAGGACGAGTGGATCGTGCTCGAGGACTTCGCGCTCGCCGCCGGCGATCGCATGGTCGCCGGGCACCGCGTGACGGACGACGGTTTCCCGACGTTCATGGTCGAGGCGGCGGACGACAGCTGCGCGTACGACGACACGGCGCGCGCGCGGCTCGTCGCCGGCGGCAGCGAGATCGTGCGCACGATCCGCTGTCGCAAGGGCGCGATGGACATCGTTTGGACGAAGAACGCGGGCGTGACGCTGCTCGTCGACGGTCGGCCCGCGCCGGCGCGTTCGCAACTGACGGCCGGCCAGCAGGTCGAGGTGGTCTACCAATGGTGAGGTTCTCGCACTCGATCCCGGCTCTGCTCGCTGTTCTGCTGCTCGCCGCTGCGAGTGTCGCGCAGGAGCCCGCATCGCCCGGCCCCGTGACGAAGGCCGCCGAGCCGACCGAGGACGACTTCATCGAGATCGTCGACGTCGAAGTTCCGGAGCACGTCGTGCTCGAGGCCGGCGGCATCGTCGAACGCACGCGCCCGGACGGCAGCATCGAGATCTACGTCGGCACGCGGCGCGGCGAGATCTGGCACGCGACCGATCCGCTCGGGCAGAGTCCGAAGTGGACGCTGTGGGCGCAGGGTCTGCAGGAACCGCTCGGTCTGCTCGACCACGACGGCTGGCTCTGGTGCGGTCAACGCGGTGAGTTGTCCCGCATGGCCGACACCAACGGCGACGGTCGCATGGACCTGCTCGAGACGCACGCGCAGGGGTGGCCGCTGTCCGGCAACTACCACGAGTACTGCTTCGGCCCGACGCTCGGGCCCGACGGCGGACTCTGGCTGACGCTCAACAAGCCGTTCGGTAGCGAGCCGTTCGGCAAGGCCGACTGGCGCGGCTGGGCCGTGCGGATCCCGCCCGAGGGCGGCACGTTCGAACCGCGCTGCGCGGGCCTGCGATCGCCCGCGGGCGTCGGCACGTCGCCCAGCGGCGAGATCTGGTACACGGACAACCAGGGCGAGTGGTGTGCGACGAGCAAGTTCGCGTTGCTCGAGACCGGGGATTTCCACGGGCACCCGCACGGCATCGAGTCGTGCAAGCTCGAGCAAAGCCTCGTCGACCACCCCGGCGAGGTGAAGAGCGGGATCCGCATGGCCGAGGCCGTTGCCACGATTCCCAACTTCCGCCTGCCTGCCGTCTGGATCCCGTACGACAAGTGCGGCCGTTCGCCGGCCGGGTTCGTCTGGGATACCGCAGGCAACTTCGGGCCGTTCGCGGGCCAGATCTTCTGCGGTGACCAATACAGCTCCGAGGTGTTCCGCATGACCCTCGAGAAGGTCGACGGCCGCTACCAGGGCGCGTGCTATCCGTTCCGGCACGGGCTGAAGTGCGGCATCACGCGCGTGCTGTGGTCCAGGACGGGGGCTTTGTGGTGCGGCCTGAGCAACCGCGGCTGGGGCTCGCTCGGCAACCGCACGCACGGCCTGCAGCAGCTGCGTTGGCGCGGCAAGGTGCCGTTCGAGATCGAGCGGGTCACGCGAACCGACCAGGGGTTCCGCCTGCGCATGACCGCGCCGATCAACGTCGCGTCCGCGTTGCCGCCGTCGTTCAGCGTCAGCAGCTGGACCTACGATCATCATCAGAGCTACGGCTGCCCGCCGCGCGATACGCGCGAGCACGCGATCTCGGGCGTCGGTGTGATGCCAGACGGCCGGACGCTCGACCTCGAGGTCGACGGGCTCGAGGCCTGCCGGGTCTACGAGGTCGAGTGCGACGGCCTCCTCGACAAGGCGCTGCAGCGCCCGCTGCACGGCGTCGCCTGGTACACTCGCAACCGATGACACTCGCGCCGGGATCGGTCGCGCGTCTCGTCGCGGCCATCCTGGCCGCCGGCGCGGCGCTGTTCGCTCAGCACAGCCTGCCACAGAACGCGGCGCCGACGAAGGGTGCCGACGGGCAACGCATCACGGTCGACGTTCGCGGTCGGATCGAGGGCGTGCCCGCCGGCAAGACCGCGCGCGTGACGCTGGTGCACGACGACGGCAAGCGCGGGCAGGTGCTGCCCATCGCGGAGACGGTGACGGCGGCCGACGGCACGTTCGCGTTCGACGAGGTGCCGTGGTTTCGGGCCTACGACTGGGGCTCCCACAGGGTCGTGTTGCTCGCGCGCTGCGGTGACCTCGTCGGGTTGCGCCAGTATCGCGGTGAGGCGTTCGACCCCGGCAAGCTGAAGGTCGCGCTCGCGCCGGGCATCGAGCTGCGCGGTCAGCTGCGCGATCGCGACACCGACGTGCCAATCGCGGGGGCCCGCGTCTGGCCGTCGATCCTGGGGCCGAAGTACGCGGTCTGGCTCACGGGCCCGCTGCCGCCGTGGGTCGCGTGGACCGACGACAAGGGCAACTTCACGCTGCGCGGCGTTCCCGATCTGCAACCGATCAAGCTGATCGCCGGCGGTGAGCATCACGCGCGCACGTGGATCGACGTCGAGGATCCGAGCGAACCCGTCCTCGGCACGCTCCCGGCCGGCGGGCGCATCGCCGGCGTGGTCCTCCTGCCGGACGGCAACCCGGCACCCGACGTGCACGTCACGGCCACGGGTCGGGGCGCGGGGCTCGGCCGCGCGGTGACGGACGCGAACGGGCGGTTTCTGATCACGGAGCTGAATCCCGAGGTCTACAAGGTCTTCGCCCGGGTCGAGGGGCTCACGGTCATCGCGGTGACCGGCATCGAGGTCGAGCCCGGCGAACTCGACGATGGGCACACCGTCCAGCTCGTGAAGGGCGGATTCATCGTCGGCAAGGTCGTCGACGCCGCGACCGGCAAGCCGATCCCGACGAAGTGGTACACGGACGTCGCGATGTACGGCCCGGCGCGCGGCAGCGGTGGCTCGTGCGAATGCGTGCCCGTGCAGAAGGACGGCACGTTCCGCATCCGCGCGCCCGCAGGCAGGAACCGGATCTACCTGCGTGGCACGGACGGCTACTCGGAGCCGACCGAGTGGGTCGACGTCGTCGAAGGCGAGGCGACCGAAGTCGTGTGGCGCGTGAAGAAGGGGCGATGAACCGGTTTCTCGTAGCAGTGTTCCTGTTCGGTCTCGGCTCAGGGCTCGCAGCGCAGGAGCGCGGGGCGCCAGAGAACGGGGCGCCAGAGAACGGGGCGCCAGAGAAGCGCGAGGTCGAGCTCCGGCGTGACGTCACGGGTGTCGTCCGGGGGGTGCCGAAGGGTGCGACCGTTCGGGTGACGGTATGGCGTTGTGACTTCCAGCGCTACCGCGCGACCGCGATCGGTGAGTGCCTCGCTGGGGCCGACGGTAGCTTCGCGATGCCGGGCGTGCCGTGGATACCCAGATACCGGCGCCTCAACACCGGCGTGCTGGTCATCGCACGCTGCAAGGGCAAGTCCGGACTGACCCGGTTGCTGCCCGGCGGCGACCTCTCGAAGGTGCGCGTCGATCTGACCGACAGCGTCGATCTGCGCGGCCGCGTGACGGACGAGGACACCGGGTTGCCGATCGCGGGAGTCCGGGTGTGGCCGGCGAGCTTCGGCGATCCCGACCGGCGGCTCTGGACCACCGCGCCGATCCTGCCGTGGGTCGCACACACCGGCGCGGATGGCCGCTTCGTCGTGCGCGGCTTGCCACGAACCGACACGCTCGAGTTCTTCGCGAGCGGGCCGCACCACGCGCAGTCTCGCGTCTTCGTCGAGGATCCGTCGAAACCTGCCGACTGCACGCTCGAGCGTGGCGGCCGCATCTGCGGCGTGGTCCTAATGCCGAACGGCGACCCCGCGGTGCGCGTGCAGGTCGTCGCCGGTGGTGCTGGCCAGTCGGTGGTGGCGGAGACGGATGAGCGTGGGAGGTTCTGCACTCACGGTCTCGTTCCTGACGAGTATCTGCTCTTCGCCGACATCGATGGATTCGCCGTGATTGCCGTGACCGGCGTGCTCGTCGAGGCCGGCAAGGACACGGCCGATCAACTCGTCCAGGTCGTTCGCGGCGGCCGGATTCGTGGGCGCCTCGTGGACGCGGCGGGGAACGTGGTGCGGCCAAGGGGCTACTGCGACGTCGCCGTGAACGGTCCGGCGCGACCGCTCGCTCTTTGGTGTCAGGGCTTCGAGGTGATGCCGGACGGCACGTTCCGTTGCATCCTGCCGCCCGGCAAGAACCGGCTGCGGTTGCGGAGCGCCAAACTCTTAGGGGGGACCGACGTCGAGATCGACGTCGTCGACGGCGAGGCGATGGAGGTGACGTTCGAGGTGCGCCCGCGCTAGCGGTAGCCGGCTACCGCTCCGGAATCTCGACCCACCACACCCGCTCGCTCGCGAGCAGGTCGCGGTCGTCCCGCAGCACCCACGGTCGCGACTCACCGCTCGGTTTGCTGTCATCGCGCACGCGGCAGACGATCTGGAAGCGCCCCGGCGGCAGCTCGCGCGGCCCGATCGTGATCGAGTAGCGGCCGCGGCCGCCGAACTTGCCGTTCGTCTTCTGCACCGTCTCGCGGATGTCCGCGAGCTTGCCGCGCCGCTGGCGGTCTTCGAGTCGCTCGTCGTTGCGCGGGCGGATGGCCGCCTGCTCCGGGATCACGTGGAACGTGACATCGAGGCGATGCGACTTCGGTTCGAGCACCGTGACCTCGAACTTCGTCTCGCGGCGAATCATCGTCGCACGGTTCTTGTCGTGCTCGGTGCGCGGCTCGTGTGCGTCGATCGGATCGACGCGGCGGTAGATCTGCAGCACTATCCGTTCGCGGCAGACGGGGCAGAAGTCGTTGGCGCTGCCCATGCGGCACTGCCCGGACGTCGGCTTGTAGGCGCCCTTGATGCGGCCGTCCGCGCCGCGGTAGGCGCCGACGCCGGGATACTTCGCTTCGACGAAGTGTTTCCACGGCACCTTGGCGAGGTCGTCGGTGGTGCTGACGTTGACCGTGTTGCGCGGCGAGCCGCGGTGGCCGGTGAACGTCGAATACTCGTCGCTCAGCCCGCCGAACGCGTGACCCCATTCGTGCACGAGCGTCCCGTCCGCGCGGCCGCCGACGGCCGCGATGCCGCCGCCGCCCGTGCCGCTCGAGCCCGCCTTGACGATCGCGATCGCGTAACCGTCGTGGTGGGCGAGCTGGTCGAGCCACTTCTTGGTCTTGCGGATGTCGACCCCGACCTGGCCCTGCACCTTGCCGGCGATCTTGCCGCCGAGCGCGGTCTCCTTCTTGCGGCCGAACCCCGAGACGCCCTGGTCCTTGCTCGTCAGGTGGACCCGCACGAAGTTGTGATACGCGTAGTACTCGCCGAGCACGTTCTCGCGGCGGAACACGTCGACGACCGACTTCGCGACGTCCTCGAACTCGTTCTGGTCGTCGAGCGCGTAGCCGTCGCCCATGACGACGACGTCCACGCGATTGGTCGGCTCACCATGCCGCAGCAGATCGGCGTAGCCGAGGAACGCCGTCGGCTCGGTGCGCAGCGCGGCGATCTTGCCCCACGCGGTGTTGGGATACTTGCGCGCGAGCTGCCGGTAGAGCTTGTGCGCCGCGCTGAACTTGCTGTCCGCGACCGCCTTCTCGGCCTTCTGGAAGCGCTCCTGCGCCTTGCGATCGACGGGGTTCTGCGCGGTCGCGTCGAGTCCGCCGATCGCGGCAGCCAGCAGGGGGAGGGCGGCGCGGTGCACGATCAGCGCACTCCGCCCTGCTCGCCGCCCTGTCCCTGCTCGCCACCCTGTTCTTGGCCATCGGGGCCAGGCGTGGCGGGCGTGCTCACCGCGAGGTTCTCGTAGAGCCACACGAAGGCCTGCCGCTGCATGCCGGGGTCGAGCTCCGTCAGGCGCTCGTTGATCTTCGAGAGCTTCTGCGACACCTCGGCGCGCTGGTCCTTCTGAGCCTTGATGAGCTTCGCGCGCATCGCCGCCTTGTCGGCTTCGGGGACCTCCTCGAGCGCCGCGTAGAACGCCAGGTTGAGCTCGCGATTGCGCGCGAGAGCTTCCTCGTGGTCCTTCCGCAGCCCTTCCAGCTCGCGCTCCTCGTCGGGCCCGAGCGTGGGCTTCTTCGGCTGCCACATCGCGTAGCCGCCGACGATCAGATCGAGGTCGCCGTCGCCGTCGTGATCGGCCGCGTCGGCGTAGAGCCCGGTGTCCGGGCGCGCGGGGCCGCTGCCGTCCTTCTTGCTCGGGTCGACGAAGGTCACGGGCGCGCCGAACTGCGCGTCGCCGTTGTCCGCGCGGGTCGCGCCGGGGAACAGCCAGACGCCGCCGCCCGTGCCGGGGCCGTAGCTGTCGCCGAAGCTGCCGATCAGGAGATCCTGGTGGCCGTCACCGTTCCAGTCGAGCGCGCGCATCGTCGCCATCTTGCCGACGTTGATCGGCTCGCCGCCGGCCCGGACGAGCTCGTTGTGCGTCGCGAACTTCGGCTCGGCGTTGCTGCCCTCGTTGCGGCGCAGGAACAGGTGACCCGTGTCGTAGTCGCCGAGCAACAGGTCGAAGTCGCCGTCACCGTCGTGATCGAACGCGAGCGCCGACGTGCCGTGGCCGTTGCCGAGTTCCTCGCCGGCAGGATTGCAGCGCGTCGTCGAGTCCCACTTCTTGGTGTCGTAGTTCCAGAACTGGTTGAGCACGATGCGCTCGCCGCTCCGGTCGTGGATCATACCCGGTTGCGCGAAGCCATCCTTCGTGCCGAACGCGATCCACGGTGAGCCCGAGAACGTGCCCGCGACGATGTCCAGGTGGCCGTCGGCGTTGAAGTCCACGAACTGTGGACTCATGCCGATGCATCACCAGTTGGCGAAGTCGAGCACCTCGCCATCGGTGCCGTTGAGCTTGGTCTCGCCGGCGATCGCGGGCGAGCTGCCAGGCTCGCGCAGCGCTACCGTGAGCTTGCCCCAGAGGTCGCCGACGACGATGTCGAGCCGGCCGTCGCCGTTCATGTCGTGATAGACCGGCGAGGGGTAGAGGCGCCCCTGACCGAGGAACTCCTTGCCGGCCTGCAGCCGCACCGGGGCGGCGAACTCCGGTCGTTCGATCCCGTTCGATCGGGAGTCGGCGGACTGCGCGAGGGTGGCGGGCAGGAACAGCAGGCCGGCGAGCGCCGGTGCCGAGAGCTGGAGGTGACTTCGCATGAGGATCTCCGGGGTCATCAGAAGCGGCCCGCAGTGTAGCGGCTCGCCCCGAAACGTGCGGCCGTCGATTCGCAGTGCTTAACGGATCGTACACCGGTAATTCGAGGACGCGAACGGACCGCGTGGCTACTTCGGATCACAGGAGGTCTCGATGATCCACGATCCGATCCCCGAACGATTCCCGACGCGCGGCGCCCGCCGCGCCTTCGCTCACGCCGCAGTCCTGGCTCTGGCAGCTTGCAACGTCGGGTTCGACCCGCGGCGACTCGAGAGCCTGGAGCCAGGCATGGCGCCGGCCGAGGTCGCGCCGCTGCTCGATGCCGCGACGGAACCGCGTCTGCGGTTCCATCCGGAGGTGGCGGGCGGGCCGGCTGGCGAATGGCGCATCGACCACTGCCAGGCGTTCTACCCGCACCCCAACTATCTCCTGGTCTATCGCGATGACCGGCTGGTCGCCGCGCTCTTCGCGTGTGACTTCGAGGAGTTCGGTTGGCTCGAGCGGCAACGGGGTTGGGGGCGCGACACGATCGCTGCGCTGCCCGGCGTCGTCGCGGCGAGCAAGGTGCCGTTCGAGTGGCGTGATCTCGAGCCGCTCGATACCGCCCGCCACAAGCCGGGGCCTCACCCGACGACGTCTCAGATCGTGGTGCTGTCGACCATCGGCCTGCCCGGCCTCGTTCTCGCACCGATCATCATCTTGCCCGCGCTGCTGTTCTACGAGGATCCGAGGATCGCGCGCGCCGCGCTCGTGCAGCGGGTGGAGGCCCTGCCGCGTCCCGTGACGTTCAGGGCTGTTCGCCAGGCTCTGGGCGAGCCGCGCTGCTCGAGCGCGCACGTCGACGATCCGAGCGTGCAGGTGTGGGCCTGGACCGTGTCGGAGGCCGAAGGCCTGGGCGTCCGGCTCGCGTTCGTCGACGGCCAGCTGCTGTGGGCCGACTACGACTACTTCGTGCTGCGGGCCTTCGGCAGCCGCGGCGGCGGCTACCTGTCGCCGAGCCGCTGAACGGCATCGGCGATCAGCGCGACGCCGTAGCCGGTGCCGCGATCGCCGCGCATCGCCGGGTAGGCGAGGTCGATGTGACCCCAGCGCGCGTTCGTGTCCGCGATGTGCCAGTGCACGAAGATCGCCGCGCAGCTCGACTGCGCGTTGCTCCGGCTTCGCACCGAGTTGCGCATGTCGGCGATCGGGCTCTTGAACTCGCTGCGGTAGAACTCCGGCGCGAACGGCAGCGCCCACGTCAGGTCACCGCTGCTCTTGCCGGCGTCGAGCAGCGCGCGCTCGACGGCCTCGTCGTTGCTGACGACGGCCGCGTGCAGGTTGCCCGTGGCGACGCCCTGGGCGCCGGTCAGCGTCGCCGCGTCGATGATCGTGTCGGCCTTCAGTACGCGCGCGGCCCACGAACAGCCGTCCGCGAGCAGCAGGCGCCCCTCGGCGTCCGTGTTGTTGATCTCCACCGTCTTGCCCGAGTGCATCGTGAGCACGTCGTCGGGCTTGTAGGACGCCGGGCCGATCGCGTTCTCGGCGATGCACATGACGAGCGACAGCTTGCAGGGCGGGCCGTTCTGCGCGAGCGTCGCGAACGCGCCGAGCACGGCCGCCGAGCCGCCCATGTCGCCCTTCATCGTCTCCATCGCGCCCCGCATCTTGATGTGCAGGCCGCCCGTGTCGTAGGTGATGCCCTTGCCGACGAGCGCGACGTGACGTCCCTTCTTCGTCGCGCCCGCGGTCGCGACGATCATGCGGGGAGCCGAACGCGCGGTCCGGCCGACGCCGTGGATCCCGCCGAGTTTCTTCTCGAGCAGCTTGTCGCCCGTGATCTCGGTGATCTTCACGCCCTTGATGGAGCGCAGCATCTTCTTCGCCTCGCGCGCCAGCGCCGCCGGGTCGAGGTCCGTCGGCGGCGTGTCGACCAGACGCGCCGCCTCGCGCGCATTGTGAACGAGGTTCTGCACGTCCTTGCCGATCGCGACAAGCTTGCCCGCGCGCGTCGCGGCGACGATCGCGACCGAGCCGTTGCCCGTCGGTTTGCTCTTCATCGAGAACACCGGCAGCGCGCGGCCGACCGCGTTGACCGCGGCGACGAGGTGGCTCTCGTCGTCGAGGACGAGCAGCACCGCGTTCTTCGCCGCATTGCCGAGCGCGGCGCCGGCGGTGACCTTCCGCACACTCTCGGCGCGCGCTGCGCAATTGTGGCGCGAGAAGTCGTCGGCCAGCGCGCCGACCGTGATCCGCTGCTTGCCGAGGCGCGATGTCGACGTGCCGCCGAGCAGGCCGGTGCCGGCCTCGCCTCCGAGCTCGTGGACGAGAGCCGCGGTGTCCTTCTTCAGCAGTTTGGCGAACGCCGCCGCGCGCTTGCGCGGGCCGAAACAGTTCTTGGCCGCGACGACGAGAACGTGGGCAGCACTCCCGAGCGCCTTGCCATCGCGTGGGTATGTGAACTTCATCGCGCGGACTGTAGACCGCGTCCGCGATGCGGGCACGCACTACTGCAGCGCGAACCGCCGGCCCGGCGCGATCTGCACCGGCAGCGCGCTGACGCCCGGGTCCGGCAGCACCGCAATCGTCGCCACGAGGTCGATGCCGATGAAGTTCGGATTGTTGGCGATCGGCCAGACGTACTGCTGCTGGAAGCGGAAGATGCCGGGGAGCAGCAGCGTGCTGTTGAAGATGCTGTAGACGTGCAGCGGTTGGGCGAGCAGCGTCGGGTTGGGATCGGTGAACCCGAGCAGGAACGAGCCGAAGAGGCCCGGCGGCAGGTCCGCCTCGAAGATGACGTTGGCGCCGATCGTCGGAACCGTCGGCAGCACGCGCATGCTGCCGAGCTGCTCGGCGGGGCGCGGCGTCGTCTGCGTCACGCCGGCGCCGGCGTTCGGCAAGAAGGAGTCCGCGGCCAGGATCGTGCCCGTGGCTGCGCCGGTCACGCAGCAGTTGGTCATCGAGAGGGCGGCGGAGCCCGCGTTCTGCAAGGTCCCCTGGTCGAAGCGGGAGTCGCTGACTTCGACCGCCTGCGATGCGCTCGGGGTGAGCACGGTGTTGCCCGTGTCGCAGCGCACGTTCTGGATCACGAGAGCGGCGGTGCCGCCGCCGGTGCGCACCGTCAGGTCGCCGGAGAACGTCGAGTCCTCGAGCAGCCCGCCGATGTCGTCGCCCGGCGCGGAGCCGAGCGCCAGCGCGACGCTGCCGGTGCCGGCCGCGAAGTGGCACATCTGGAGTTGCAGCGTCGTGGTGCCGGTCGGGTGCCCGGCGATGCGGACCGCGTCGGCTGCGCGCGCTTCGACGTTGCGCCACAGCAGCAACATCGGGCGGCTGGCGTTGGCCGGGCGATCGATCGTGATGCCGGTGTTCAGTGCATCGATCACGAGGCGATCGAAGACGTAGCGCGCGACGCCGCCGTCGCCGGCCGCGATCTCGACCCCGGAGTCGCCGCCCTCGATGCGGCAGTCGTGCAGGTCGAAGAACGACGTCCGACCGGCCGCGGCTGCAGCCCAGATGAAGCCGGTCGTTGCGTTGTCGAACTCGCAGCGTTCGAGGTAGCCCTTGCCGATGCCGTTCGCCGTCGTCGACCGGATGCGCACACCGAACTGTGACTGGTCCTCGAACCGGCAGTCGTTGATCGCGAAGCCGATCTGCCCCGCGATGTCGGTCTGCACGACGTCGATGCCGTAGGGACCGCCGGAGAACACGAAGTCGCGCATCTGCAGCGAGTTCGTCGTCGCGAGCATGCCGCGCGTCACGTTCGGCCCCGAGAAGTCGAGCGTCGTGCTGCCGTTGTCACTCGACAGGAACAGCCCGTAAGTCGTGTTGACGATCACGTCGAGGTTCTGCTCGATCGTGATGACGGGGACGTTCGCGCCGTTGAAGCGCGCCCAACTCAGGAACGTGCTCTGGCCCGTGCCCGGGATCAGCTGGATCTGCGCCTGCTCCGCGGCGGACAGTTGATTGAGGAGCAGCGTGTTGTTGTGCAACTGGATCGCTTCGTTGAGCGACAGGAAGTTGTCGCCGACCTGGCCGTGCGAGAGCGGATCGTTGACGGCGCCGAACGCGTGGAAGCCGGCCGGCACGTCGACGCCGCCGTAGGTCGTGCCGCCGCCGCCGCTCGGAGTGGCGGCGAGGGCGGGTGCACTGAGGGCGAGGCCCATGGCCAGGGCGCACGCGAGTTGCGAGGAAGCGGTCATTGCAGGAGGTAGGGGCTGCCGGGGCACCGGACAAGAATGCCTCATTCGGCGGCCCTTGGAAAGACGCCCGGGCCCCTCGCCGCGATGGCATGGGGCGGTTCCGTCGCGGATTCGGTCCAGGCGAACCGGCTACCTGCCGCCGGCGCCGAAGCGGGCGCGGATGCGCACCGTGCGCTCGAGGCCGTCCCGCGATTGCAGCAGCTTCCGGCGCACGTCGGGGCTCAGTCGCTGCCCGGGGCCGGCGAGATACTCGTCGACGATCGCGAGTGCCTTGGCCGAGCTGTGACCGTTGACGAAGCCGTCGAGCCACGCGGGCATGAAGAAGATGCGGCGGTTCTCTTTCACCCACTCCACCTGGTCGAGCGCCTTCCGCAGGTAGGGCAGGGTGAGCTCGCCCTGGCCGGGCCAGTGGAAGAACGACAGGCTCGCCTGCGTCCACTGCTCGGGCGGCTTGCCGAGTTGCAGGTACTGCTGCCAGTAGCGTTCCTTGACCTCGGCATCCGCGGTCGCGGCCCGTGCGAGGAACGCTTCTTTCGCGACGTCATCGCCGTCGTACACGCGTTCGAGGTATTCGAGCTCGTCGCTCTTGCCCGTTGCCGCGAGGAGCGCCGCGGCGGCGAGGAAGCGGTCCTGCTTGCCGGGAGCCAGGCCCGTTGGCAGATCTTCGGATCGAACGACGCTGCGGCACAGTGCGAGGACCTCGGGGGTGGTCGACGCCCGCGCGAGGAACCGGAAGATCGACAGCTCGTTGCCCGTGATCGCGTCGTCCTCGAGCTGCCCGAGCAGCAGCGCGGTCGCGCGATCCATGGGGGCCTTGGCGCGGCCTTCAGGCAGGTAGCGCCGCAGGCAGGTCGACAGCTTGCCGAGCAGATAGCCGAACGTGTCGGGGTCGCGTTCGATCGCGAGCACGTCGAGCACCGTCCCGGCGAACGTGGCCGGATCGAACTCGGCCTCGCGCACGGCTTCGAACAGGCTCGAGAGCGCGACCGCGCGCACGAGCGGATCCTCGAGCGCGCTGGCCTGCTGGCCGAGATACGCGCGTGTCACGGCGTCGGGGACGAACTGGCCGTAGGCCACGTCGGTCGGGTTGGCGAGTACGGCGAGCGGCGCGGGCTTGCCGACGAGGTCCGCGAGCGGCGTGTTCGGCGCGTCGCTCTCGGCCGTGATCTCGCGCCAGCCGTTGTCATCGCGCACGAGCAGCGTCAGCCGCAGCGGCCACGATCCATCGCCGCCGCCGATCGCGCGCTGCACGAGGTTGGCCTCCGCCACGAGTCCGTCGTCGCCCGTTCGCCACTCGACGCGCACCTGTGGCATCGACGGCGCGAGCAGCCAGCGTTCGGACCAACGCCCGAGGTCCTGACGTGCGGCGCCTTCCAGTGCCTTTGCGAGGTCGCGCCAGTCCGCGTTGTCGAACGCGTGCCGCGTGAGGAAGGTCTTGAGCCCGGCCCGAAACACGTCGGCGCCGAGTCGGTCGTGCAGTTCGCGCAGAACGGCCGGCGCCTTGTTGTAGACGATCGCGCCGTACGCGGACTTGGCGTCGGCCAGGTTCATGAGCTCCTGGTAGACCGGCGTCGTGCCGGGCGTCGCGTCGACCTCGTACGCGCGCGGCTTGACCCGCTGCAGGAAGCGCAGCCACGCCTTGCGCTCGGGCTCGAGCGCTTCGAGCGTGCGGTAGCCAATGAACGTCGCGAACCCCTCCTTGAGCCAGAGGTCGTCGAACCACTTCATCGTGACGAGGTTGCCGAACCACTGATGCGACAGTTCGTGATAGACGAGCGTGCTGCGCCGCACGAGCTCCGCGGCCGTCGGCGGGTGGTCGAAGACGAGTGCCGACTCGCGGTAGAAGATCGCGCCCGCGTGCTCCATGCCGCCGTACGGGAAACCGGGGCAGAGTACGACGTCGAGCTTCTTGAACGGGTAGGGCACGTCGAAGGCGTTCGCGATCCAGCGCAGCCCGTCGTTGTGCAGCCGCACGAGCGCCTGCATGTCGAGGTGCTTGCCCTGCGAGGCGCGGTAGAACACGCGCAGCGGCGAGCCGTCGATGCCGGGGGCGGGCGGGGTCGGTCCCTCGGCGACGGCGAACGGGCCGCACGCGAACGCCATGAGATACGTCGGCAGCGGCTCGCTCTGCTCGAAGGGCCAGCGTTCGCCGCCTTCGATCGCCTCGACGCCGTCGTCCGTCAGCGCCGTGTTCGCGCAGGCCTGCCAGGTCGCCGGCAGGTCGAGCGTGAAGCGGAAGCGCGCGCGCAGATCCGGCTGGTCGAAGCACGGGAACAGCCGGTGCGCGTCGGCCGGGACCACGAGCGTGTAGTAGTAACGCCGGCCGTCGGTCGGGTCCTCGTAGACCGTGAGTGGCGTGCCGGTCGGCGCGATCTCGGAGCGGAACTCGACGACGATCCCGTTGAGCCCGAGCACGAGCTGCTCGGGCGGAATGACGATGTGGTTGTGGACGATCCGCGGCGCCGTCTCGCGATCGTTGACGCGCAGGTTCTGCAGGCCTTCGCCGCCGAAGTCGAGCACGACCGGCAGGTCGGGCTCCTCGTCCCCGTTGGTGTCGTTGCTGGCGTTGAGCTCGAAGCGGATCCAGACCTCGCCCGCGATCGCCGGCGCGCCGTCCTCGAGGCGGAAGTGCAGGTCGTATTCGACGTTCTCGATCTGCGCCTTGCGGGTGCGCGCGAGCTCGCGGGCGATCCCGGGGGCCGGGTCCTGGGCACCGATCGGGGCGAGGGTCATCAGCGTGACGGCGAGGACTGCCATGGAGCGAGGTTAGCCGGCGGACGGCCGCTTGGCGAATCGGGAGCCCTCGGGCTTGCAATGCCGCGCGCTGGCTTCCTACTACGGCCTCCGCCCTGCCGACCGTCGCGCGTGCGCTGCCGCTCGGTTGGGGCATTCACTCATCAGCAATCGCACGATCTTGGCTTCGAACGATTCTTCCCGGGGCGGCGATCCGATCGTCGGCGTGGTCATGGGCAGCAGCTCGGACTGGCCGACGATGCAGCACGCCGCCGATTGTCTCGCCGAACTCGGAGTCCCGCACGAGTCGCGCGTCGTCTCCGCGCACCGGACGCCGGAGCTGCTGCGCAGCTACGCCCAGGAAGCCGAAGGCCGCGGGCTGCGGGCGATCATCGCCGGCGCGGGTGGTGCTGCGCACCTGCCGGGCATGCTCGCCGCTTGGACCCATGTGCCGGTGCTCGGCGTGCCTGTCGAGAGCCGCGTGCTGAAGGGCGTCGACTCGCTGCTGTCGATCGTGCAGATGCCGGGCGGCGTGCCGGTCGCCACGTTCGCGATCGGCAAGGCCGGCGCGCGCAATGCGGCGCTGTTCGCCGGGCGCTTGCTCGCGCCGCACGACGCCGCGGTGCGCGCGCGGCTCGAGACGCTGCGCGCGGCGGCGGAGGAGAAGGCGAGGAACTCGGAGCTGTCGTGAGCGGAGTACTCCTGCCCGGCAGCAACCTCGGCGTTCTCGGCGGCGGTCAGCTCGGCCGCATGTTCGCGATCGCGGCGCGGCAGATGGGGTATCGCGTCACGGTGCTGACGGACGCGGCCGAGTCGCCGGGCGCGCAGACGGCGGACGAGGTCATCGTCGCGCCCTACGACGATCTCGACGCCGTGACGAAGCTCGGCAAGGCGGTCGATGTCGTGACGTTCGAGTTCGAGAACGTGCCGGCGCGTGCAGCGGCCGAGGCGCTGCGGCACGCGCCCGTGCGACCGGCCGGCGAGCTGCTGCACACGACGCAGAACCGGATCCGCGAGAAGCGCGCGCTGCAGGCCGCGGGGCTGCCGGTCGCGACGTTTGCCGAGATCGAGAGCGCGGCGGACCTCGCTGCGGCGACCGAGACGGTCGGCTTTCCGGCCGTGCTCAAGACCAGCGCGTGGGGCTACGACGGTCACGGGCAGCGCGTCGTGCGCGATGCCGTGGCGCTCGCTGTGGCGTTCGAAGAGCTCGGCTCGCAGCCGGCCGTGCTCGAACGGATGATCGCGTTCCAGGGCGAGCTCTCGGTCGTCGGCGCGCGCGGCCTCGACGGCGCGGTCGCACTCTACGAGCCGGTGCAGAACGAGCACAGCAATCACATCCTCGACGTCACGCTGTGTCCCGCGCCGGTCGCCGATGCGGTGCGCGACCGAGCGCGCGAGATCGGCCGCACCGTGCTCGAGAAGTTCGACGTGGTCGGCGTGCTCTGCGTCGAGCTCTTCTGGCTCGAGGACGGAACCTTGCTCGTGAACGAGCTCGCGCCGCGCCCGCACAACTCGGGCCATGTCACGATCGATGCGCACCACTGCAGCCAGTTCGAACAGCAGGTCCGCGCCGTCTGCGGTCTGCCGCTCGGCTCGACCGAGCGCATCGCCCCCGCCGGCGTGATGGTCAACCTGCTCGGCGACCTCTGGCAGAACGGTGAGCCCGACTGGGCCGCCGCCCTGCGCGACGACCGCGTCGCGCTGCACCTCTACGGCAAGCAGGACGCGCGCCCCGGCCGCAAGATGGGCCACCTCACGGTCGTCGACGACTCCCTCGAGTCCGCCCGCGAGCGCGCGCTGGCAGCCCGCGCGACTGCGGATACCCGCTGACACCCGTACGGAACCAGGTTCATGCTGCCGGCCGCCGGGACGCTACCCGCGAGGTAGCTGGCTCGCGGCCGGCAGCATGAACCTGGTTCCGTACGGCAGTTACTCGATCACGCGCACGGAGCCGGCTTCGTCGCCGATGATGACGCGGCCGGCCATGCCGACGAACAGGCCGTGGTCGACGACGCCGACGGTGCCGTCGAGCGTCGTCGCCAGAGCCGCCGGGTCGGGGATGCCGTCGTACTTGCAGTCGAGGACGTAGTTGCCGTTGTCCGTCACGAACGGCTGGCCGTCGCGCTCGCGGCGCTTCGGCTCGCAGTCGGTCGCTCTGAGGCGCTTCGCAGCGTGGCGCCAACCGAGCGGCACGACCTCGACCGGCAGCAGGAAGCGCTGGCCGAGCACGTCGACGAGTTTGTGTTCATCCACGATGACGACGAGCTCGCGCGCGGTCGCGGCGACGATCCGTTCGCGCAGGTGGGCACCGCCGCCGCCCTTGATCAGGTTCTTCCGTGGGTCGACCTCGTCGGCGCCGTCGATCGCGAGGTCGAGCTCGTCGAGGTCGTCGAGCTCGGCCAGCTGCAGGCCGGCCGCGGTCGCGAGCTCGGCCGTCTGGGTGCTGGTCGGGACGCCGACGAACGACAGGTCCTCGGCCTTCTTGCGTTCGGCGAGTCGGTCGATGACGAACGCGAACGTCGACCCGGTGCCGAGCCCGACCCGCATGCCGGACTCGACGAGATTCGCGGCGGCGACTGCCGCTGCGCGTTTGGCCTTGGCCACGCCGTCGGTCATGACCGCACCGTAGCGTGCGGGGCGGATTCCGGGCAACGGCGGGATGCGGTAGGTTCGCGGAATGCTCGCTGCTCTGTTGTCGATGGTCGTGGTCGCCCCGCAGGGACCGGTCGAGGTCGAACTTGCGCCGAAGGCCGGTGATCCCGTGGTCGCCCGCTGGCCCGTCGAGAGCTTCACGATGGCCACCGACTTCGGCCGCGCGACGATCCGGACCGAGACCCTCGAGCAGATCACGTTCGGCGACCCCGACGTCGTCGTCGCGGCCGGCGTCGAACTGCGCGGCAACCTCGGGCCGGCCCTCCTCGCGGTCGAGGTCGCGGGCGAGCCGAGGGCGTTCCGCTGCGCTGACCTGCTGACGTTGGTCGTACGGCGAGGCGGCGCTGCCGTTGCCCTCCCGTCGTTCGGCGGCGAGTGGATGTCGTCGGTCGGCCCGATGCAGCTCACGCAGAACGGCGCCAAGGTCACGGGCACCTATGGTTGGGGTAGCACGGGCTCGATCACGGGGAACGTCACGGGTCGGAAGCTCGCGTTCGACTACGAGCAGGGGCGCGATTCGGGCAGCGGCACGTTCGAACTCAATGGCGGCGACGTGCTGCTCGGCAAGAAGGCGAAGGACCGCTTCTGGGGGGCATACCGCAAGGTGCCGGCGAACGCGGCTATCGAACCCGGCGCCACGACGAGCGGGCAGACCGAGCTCGGCGTGCGCTACCACGTGCACTGGCCCGCGGACTACGAGCCGGGCCGGAAGCGGGCGGCGATCTGCATCCTGCACGGCTCCAACATGAGCAGCCGGGCCTACGTCGACACGATCG
Organism: Planctomycetota bacterium; assembly: GCA_965228735.1. Taxonomy (GTDB): domain Bacteria; phylum Planctomycetota; class UBA1135; order UBA1135; family UBA2386; genus JAGQRA01. Next base: position 3,054,405 of record OZ245838.1, on the reverse strand, counting down.
TGTCCGCCTGGCCCGACCTCGCGAAGGACTACCTCGTCGTCGGGCTGGACGGCGAACGCATGAGCCCGGCGAGCAAGCCCGACGCGCTGCGCTTCAACTACACCTACGTCAACTTCGGCGGCCCGGGTGTCGGCCCGATCTGGGCGCAGAAGCAGAGCCCCGCGCTCGTCGCCGGCGCCCTCGGTGAACTCGGCGACCAGCTCGGCGTCGACCGTTGGTTCCTCGGCGGCCACAGCCAGGGTGGCTTCCTGACCTACTGCCTCGTGATGTTCTATCCCGAGTTGCTCGCGGGCGCGTTCCCGATGAGCTGCAACCTGCTCGTGCAGTGCGAGCCCGACAACTTCCCGGCGGGGCGCCAGAAGGAGCAGCACGAGGTCGCCATCGCGATGATCCATGGGCAGGCCGACGACGTCGTGAAATACTCGGCGGGGGAGTATTGCGAGAGCCGGATCATGGACGGTGGGTTCCCGTTCGCGCGCTTGTTCGCGCCGAAGAACGTCGGGCACCAGTTCGCGCTCCTGCCCGTCGACGACGCGGTGCGGTGGCTCGATGGCGTGAGCTCACCATCGCCGGAGAAGCTCACCGAGTTCGCCGGCGAACGCGCCGCGGCCGGGGCCTGGCGTGACGTCGGCGCGTTGCTCGCGCGTCGGAACGGGCGGCATCCGGACTCCTCCGATGGCCTGGTCGACGAGTCGTTGCCGGTCGAACTCGCGGCGGCAACCGCCAAGGTGATGGAACGGCTCCAGGCCCGCATGGACTCCGACCGCAGCGGCCAGGGCAAGTGGATCGAGGACTTCCTCGCGTTCCGCCGCGAGTTCGGCACGGCCCCGGCCGCCGCGCCGATCCTCGAGCGCTACAACAAGCTCCGCGCCGAGCAGCAAGAGGCGGCGGACCGCCTGTTCGCGAAGTCGCGCAAGGCGGGCAACAAGAGCGACCGGCTCGTGATCTACGAGCAGATCCAGAAGCAGTGCTGGGCCACGAAGTGGTACGAGGCGGTCAAGTTGTGGTCGCGGTGAGCGAAAGGGCGGGCGGTTGCTGTCCCGCGCGAGGGATTCCGCTCCGCTGCCCGTTTCGGAAATGAACGGAGGGCACGGCGGCGGCGTTCGTTCGTATCCTCGGATCGTCGCGTTCCACCCGCAGCCTGCCCGGAGTTCAGATCATGCCCTGGACCATCTGCTCGTTCGCCCTCCTGCTCGCGCTGCTGCCCGTCGTCGGGCAGCCTCCCGCGCCAGTGGCCGTCGTGGTCGATGCGAAGACCGCGCTCTACGACGAGGACGCGCTCGTGCCGCGCCCCGTGGCGAGCGTGCGGGCCGAGCTGATGGCCGGCGGTGCCGAGGACGACGATGCCCGCTGGCTGCAGCTGACGATCTCGGCGTTCGGCCCCGGAGTCGATCCCGTTCCCGGCCTCGCGGGTGTGTCCGGCAGCAATCTGCGCACGGCCGAGGAGCTCGATCGGCTGCTCCGCGAGGATGCGCTGCGGCTCGTCGTCCGGCAGGGCGGCGAGGTCGCCTCCGATTGTCCCAGCCGCATCGCGGCGATCGACTGGCGCCGGGTGCCGCAGCGCGCCTTCGGCCCTGCTGGCGTGGAGATCGTCGGTGTCGAGGGTTCGCCACGAACGAGCGCGCGCCGCTGGCCCGCGACGGTGACGTTCCGGACGGCGACCTTGCCGACGGGCGGCGCGCTGGGCTGCTACCTCGAGGCCGACGGACTGCCGCGGTTGCTCGTCGAGATCGAGGGCGACCGCGTGGCGCGCGTCGCGAGCCTGGGGGCCAGCCAGGAGGAGACCCGATGATGCGATCGACGACCGCGCGCTGTCTGCTTCTGTTCGTCGGCGGCCTGCTTGCAGCGCCAGTCACGCCGCAACGCGTCAAGCCGCAGCCCATCGAACCCGCGGAACTGCCGGCCGACTGGGGCGAACGCGATCTCGAAGGCCGGTGGGTCGCGTTCCGCGCGGCGACCGGCGATGCGGACGGCGACGCGCGCACCAAGAAGTCGTGGGTGCTCGCGCTCGCCGAACACGAGGACGTCGCGTTGCTCGAGTGGATCGCGATGTACGAGGGTTGGCGCCACGCCGGCCCGCAGCTCGCGCGCCTCGACCCCGAGGAACTCATGCGCGCCGCCGCGTGGAACCTCGGCGCGCTCGACAGCCACAACCAGGACAACGCCGAGAAGGCGATGCGCGATCGCGGTGGCGCGGCGGTCGGGTGGTTCCTCGAGCACCCGGTCGCGCAGCGCGGCAAGGCGGCCGCGATGTTCCTCGAGCTGAAGAACAAGGAGGATCCCGACGAGACCGCAGCCGCGCGCTACCTGCCGCCGCACGATCCGATGCAGGTGCTCGTGCCGTGGCTCGACGCGCCGGGTGAGCTGGTCGCGTTCGGCGATCGCAAGAAGGCGGAGCCGCGGGCGCGCTACCGCCATCAGGTCTTGCGTGCGCTCGACGGCGTCGCGGTGTACGGGCACGCGGACCCGACGATCGTCGCGAAGGTCCTGCGGCTGTGCCGGCATCGCGACCAGGCGGTCGCGGCGGCGGCGTTCCGCGCGCTCAGCAAGTTGCCCGGTGAACGCGTGCCGCACACCGGCCTCGTCGCGATCGCGCAGGATCCGACGGCCGGGTTGCAGGCGCAGCGACTCGCCGCCCGCACCCTGTCGGCGTCGGCGCATCCGGACGCGTTCTTCGCGCTGCACGAGATCGCGGGCCAGCAGGATCACCCGGCGCGCCTGTCGGCGCTCGCGGCGCTCGGCGACGTCGGCGACATGACGACGGTGGCGATGTTCTCCGGGTTCGTCGTGACGGGTGACGAGGAGATCCTCGCGGCGCAGCGGCAGGCCGCCAACCGGATTCGCGAACGCCGCAAGAACCGCGAGTTCTTGCAGATGACCAAGCTGCGCGTGTTGCTCGTGCGCGTCGCCTGGCTGCGGCACCGCGGCGATGCCCGCGCGACGGCGCACGCCGATGCCGCGAAGAAGCTGCTCGTGGCGATCGACCAGAACGGCGCGCTGAAGAACGCACTCGACGCGGCGGCCACCCTCGATGCGACGTTCGCGGGGCTGCTGTTCGGCAGCAAGGAGGCTGCGGGTGTTCGGCGCGAGTACGAGAGCCTCGTCGCCGAACTCAGGAAGTAGCCGCCGGGACCCGGCAGAATGAACCAGGTACCGTACGGCCGAGGTACCGTACGGCCGGGTGTCAGCGGTCGTCTTGTAGCGTCAGGCACTGTCGTGTCGCTGCGACGCCGATCGTGCCGTCCTCGTTCTCGATGGCGACGACGTAGCGGTTCCAGGTCGTGGGGTCGAGGGCTGGCACGCCGGAGTAGTCGGCCCGCATGACCTGCACCACGCCCGGCGACCAGTAGCCGCCGTGCAGGAATGCGAGCGTCTGCATCGGGTCGAGCTCCTCGGCGGTCTCCCAGACGGGCAGGCCGTGGCTCACGTACTTCGTCGGGGCCAGGTCGAAGCGGACCTGTTGGATCGGGCCGCTCGTCGGTGATTGGCGCGGCATCCCGAGCACGAGTTTGGCGTTGGGGCGGATGCCCGCGCCGATCACCCGCAGGCGGCGCGGCGGTTCGTGGCGCAGCGGGCTCAAAGGCACGCCGAACGTGCCGGCGAGCGACGTCTGCAGCTCGCGGATGGACCGCATGCTCACGGGTTCGGGGCCATTGTTGGCGACGTTCCACTGGAACGGCAGGGTCGGGTGGTTCGGGTCCCAGTTGCCCGTGAGGCTCGGCACGCCGACGTAGAACGTGTTGGGCGCCATCGGCACGAGCGCGATCGTCTGCGGATCGGGGGCGGCACCCGTCAGCGTCGCCGGGCGGCCGCTGAGGCTCGCGATGCGGCGTTCGCTGCCCGTCGGTGTGGCCTGCGCGATCACCACGTCGTCGCCGCCAGGACCCGCGAGCGCCAGCAGCCCGGCGCGGTCGAGCACGGCCGGGCCGTTCTCCTGGTGATACTGTTGATCGCGCGGGTCGAACCAGAAGCCGCGCTCGATGCCGCCCGATCGCGTGTAGACGGCGAGTCCGACGTTGGCCTCGTCGACCTCGCGCTCGAGCAGCGACAGGACGCTGTTGTTGGCAGCGGGGTCGCCCGGGTCGACGGTCCACGCGACGCCGATCATCGGGGCCGTGCCGCTGTCGAACTGCCGCACGAACTCGGTGGTCGCGAGCTTGAGCAGGTGGTCGACCGTCGCATCGGGGGCGAACCCGAACGACCGATGGATGAAGTCGTTGATCGTCAGCGAGTTGTTGAGTGACGGGAAGGAGAAGATGCCGGCGTGGAGCAGCCCGTGGGAACCGGTGACGAGCAGCGGCACGTTGCCGGACAGATCGGTCGCGTCGAAGCCGTTGGGGATCGTGATCTCGCGTTGGAACAGGTTGCGCGTGGCCGCGGTCTCCATCGGTTGGGTCTGCGCCGGGGTGCCGAGCTCGCCGTCGATGAGTTCGGTGAGCGTCAGCGTGTTGCTGCTGCCGTCGGGCAGCGTGTGGCAGTTCACGCAGGAGCGCGGCCCGACCGTCGGGATGATGTGAAACAGCTTCATGCCGAGCAGGCCACCGCTGCCGTCCATCGGATCGTCCGGGTCGCCGAGCTCGCCGCCGAGCCGCCGGTCCTTGCGCTGCTCGGGGTTCGGCGCGTGGTGGACCGTGTTGATGAAGCGGTGGTAGGCCGTCATGTCGTCGGCGTCGAGCCCGCTGAGCCCCGGGATCGTCGGTTCGTCCGGCATGCCCTGCAGCCGCACGAATGCCTCGTTGAAGTCCGGGAAGTCGAACTTGTCGCCGCGCCAGTGATACGGCGCATTCGTCGCGACGGCGCGCATGCGGTAGGGCTCGACGTGCGAATCGAGCAGCCCCTGCAGCGTCTGCGTGACCATGAGGCCCTTGCTGTTCGGCCAGTCCGGCATCGAGCCGAGGTCCTGGTCGTTGCCGTCGTGGAAGTGCGCGGGGATGCCGGGCCCGGGCGCGTCGAGGTTGCCGAGGTTCCACGTGAGCCCATCGGTCCGCGCATCGACGTGACAGCTCGAGCACGAGACCATTCCGTTCCCCGACGTCGCCCACGCGCTGTAGAGGAATTTGCGCCCCGCGCGGATCTCGGTCGGCGTCGGGTCGTGCCGCAGCGGGCGGTGCAGCACGAGCGTGCCCGTCCACGGGTTGACGATCGCGAGCGAGTTGTCGAGCCGGTTGACGCACCAGACCAGGCCGGGTCGCAGGCCGCCGGCCGGGTCCGCGCCGTTCTCGTCATACGCGAGACCGCGCGGCCCGACGGCGGAGTAGCCGTCGCCTGCCGCCGGGTTCACCTGGAGGCGGATGTGGCGCGCGCGGTAGCCGCTCGGCTGGCTGCCGTCCGGCGTCAACACGACGATCTTGTCGGAGCCGAACGCGGCGAGCACGATGCGCTCGATGCCGGTCGCGCCCTCGACGAGCGCGACGTCGGTGACCTGCGCGATCGCGTCCGTTGGCTGGACCGCCGTGAGCGCGTTCTGCGAGTAGTCGCGGTTGAGATTGATGCTCTGCAGCAGCGCCTTCTGGCCGCTGCCCGTCACCTGCTCGGGCACGAGCTGCGGCGGATCGCCCGCCGCGCCGGGCAACAGGTCGACGACCTGCAGCCACGTCTGCACGAAGCCGGTCGGCTGTGCCGCGACCGCGTCGACGCCTGCCGCGTCGTTCTGCGCGATCTGCGCGACGACGAACATGCGGTCGCCGGCCGCGTTGATGCGGCAGCCGAGGTTGGTGCTGCCGAGGTCGCGGAGCGAGTGGAAGTGCCCGGCCGCGCCCGTCGGCGGGTTGTTGGGGTCGAACGTGAACAGCCCCATGTCGAGCAGCGGCGGCGAGTCGATGTCGCCGCCCATGAGGTTGAGCGCGTAGAACCGCCCGTCCGGCAGTACAGTGAGCCGGCGCGGCATCTTCACGATGTGATTGATGAGCGGGCCCTGCGCGCCGGCGACCTGCAGTCGCACATTGGGCGTGATCGTCGCGATGTCGGGGAGGCTCAGGTGGGCGACGCCGTTCCTGCCCTCGAGCGCGACGAACGCTTGGGTGTTGTTCTCGACGAACACGATGTCGGTCGGTTGATCGCCGACGAACGCCGTGCGCTCGACGCGTGGCCGGACGCCGGCGGGCGAACTCGCCGGATCGAGGCGTACCGCCGTCACCGAGTCGCCGAGGTAGTTGCAGGTGTAGAACCGACCGTTGTCCGCGTTCCAGCGCACCGTCACGGGCGACAGGCCGACCGGCACGCGCGCCACGAAGTCGAACGGTGCGGCGGCCGAGTAGATCTCGACGGAGTTGTCCGGCGTGTTGCAGACGAGCGCGAAGCGACGCGCGCTCGGCCCCGCACTGATGGTCGCGATCGCGACGGGGCGGACCTGCGGGTCCTCGAAGTTGACGAACTCACCCTGGGCGGGCAGCTCGGTCAGCAGGGTCGGCAGCAGGAAGGACAGCAGGCAGACGGGTGCCGGGAGTGGGCCGGTGGGGCGCGGGCGCATCGGCGAGGCCTCGTGGTGACGGCAGGGAGCCTCACGTGCTTGTCATCGCCCCTGCGATCGCCGGGGCGACTCGGAGAATCCATCGGCCTGCCCGGCCTGCTACAACATCGCCATGGCCAGTACCCCTGAGCACGTTCGCTACGCAGTCGAGGATGCCCTCGCGCTCGTGACGCTCGCGCGCCCCGAAGCGCGCAACGCCTACAGCGACGAGATGTGCGCGCAGCTCGTCGCGGCACTCCGGTCCGCGGACGACGATCCAGCGGTGCGCTGCGTCGTGCTCCACGGCGACGGCGAGACGTTCCACGCGGGCGGCGACGTCAAGGCGATGAAGGCGCGGTCCGGCATGTTCGCCGGCGATCCGGCCGAACTGCGCCGACGCTACATCGACGGCATCCAGGCCGTGCCGCGCGCCCTTGCCGAGACGCGCGTGCCGATCGTCGTGGCGATCCACGGTGCTGCGATCGGCGCGGGTCTCGACCTCTGCTGCATGGCGGACATCCGGATCGCGGCGCGTGGCACGAAGCTCGGCTCGACGTTCGTGCGCGTGGGCCTCGTGCCGGGCGATGGGGGCGCGTTCTTCCTCGCGCGGACGATCGGTTTCCCGCGTGCACTCGAGATGATGCTCACGGGCCGGATCGTCGATACGGACGAAGCGCTGCGGATCGGGCTCGTGCACGATGTCGTCGAACCCGAGGACCTGCTTGCCGCCGCAAAGCGGCGGGCCGCGGCGATCGCCGAGCTGCCGGCCGAGGCGGTGCAGCTCACGAAGCGGGCGGCCTATCGCAGCTGGAACGCCGAGCTCACGAATGCGCTCGAGCTCGCCGCGACGTACCAGGGCATCGCCCAGAACCTGCCTGCGCACCGCGACGCGCTCGGCGGCTGAACCCGTGTCGGGGGCCGGAATTGCGGGAGCCGGTTGGTTCTGGGGCGTTTCCCTGATATCTGTCCGCCCCTCTCGTAGAAGGAATTCGACCCATGAGCACACCTCCTCCCACTCCCCAAGACAGCAAGCGCGTCCTCTGCGGCGTTCTCGGGATCATCTTCGGCGGGTTCGGCCTGCACCGTTTCGTTCTCGGGGATGTCGGCGGTGGCGTTATTCGCCTCATCCTCGGGTTCCTGTGCGTCGGCTCCATCATCGGCCTGATCGAGGGCATCATCTATCTGACCAAGTCGGACGAGGAGTTCATCCGCGAGTATCAGGTCGGCAAGAAGGCCTGGTTCTGAGTTGAGCACCGCCGCGCACAGCGAGACCTCGGCCCCTGCGGCCGTTCGTCGTTCGGCGGCGCTGATGATGGTGCCGGCGGCTGGCGCGCTCGTGATCGCCGCGACCACGACCGTGTCCCGCGAGTCCGCCACGCTGTTCGGCGTCGAGGGCCCGCCGTGCCCGCTCGGCTCGCTGCTCGGTGAGTGCGCGTGTCCCGGCTGCGGGCTCACGCGCAGCACGTCGATGGTCGTGCAGGGCCGCTTCGACGAGGCGCTCGCGCTCAACCCCGGCGGCTTCGTCGTCGCGGTCCTCGCGGCGGCGGCCGTGCTATTGCACCTCGACGTGATGCGGCGCGGCCACATGCTCTCGGCGCATCGGACGCTGCGGTGGCTCGGTCACCGCTTGTTCCTCGTCGGCATCCTGTTCGCGTGGGCGGCGCGCGCGTTCGGCTGGTTCGCCGCGACGACATGATGATCGCCGTCAGTGAAGCGGTCGGTGTGCTCGTCGGCCTGTTGGTCGTCGTGCTGATCTACAGCGTGTTCGGCGTCGTGTGCGCGCTGATCGCGCCGAGCCGCGGTCGCAGCCCGGTCGGCTGGTTCTTCATCGGCGTCGTGACGCAGTGCATCGGGATCATCCTGATCCTGCTGCTGCCGAACCTGAAGGAAGAAGAGGCCAAGGAGAAGCGGCGGCGCGCGGAGACCCGCAAGCTGCGCGAGCTGCTCAAGAAGGAGCGCCAGGTCAGCGACCACCGGCACGGCGCGCACGACGAGCGCCTCGGCGCGCACGACCGCGCGCTCGGGGTGGATACCTCGTCGGCCGGTGACCCGGCGCTGCTCGGGCCGGGGCAGGATCGGGGCGACGCCGCCCAATGGTCGGGGTCGGGGCCAGGTCCGGGGCCAGGGCCGGGGCCCGCGCCAGCGGGTGGCGCCGGCGCTGACCCGGGCGAGCAATGGTACTACGCCCTGGACGGTGAGCAGCGCGGCCCGGTGCCGCGCGCCAAACTCTGGCTGCTCTGGCGCGATGGCCGGATCGATGCGGAGACGCTGGTCTGGCGGTCGGGGCTGGCGGAGTGGGTCGCGATCCGCGAGGTCGACGAGATGGCGGGTGACGGCCGCGCGACCGATGGAGCTGACGACGAGGACTGACACGCAATGGACGACGGCGCATTCATCATCATCAACCTGATCGTCGGAGCGGTTTTCGGCATCGTGTGCGCGGTGATCGCGCCGTCGCGCGGCCGCAGCGGCGTCGGCTGGTTCTTCATCGGCTTCCTCGCGGGCTGTCTCGGCATCATCATCCTGCTGCTGATTCCGGACCTGAAGAAGGAGGCCGAGAAGGAGCGGCGTCACCGCGACGAGGCTCGCAAGCTGCGCGAGCAGCTCAAGAAGGAACGGCAGATCTCCGACCAGCGGCACCAGGCGCACGGCCAGCGGCTCGGTGTGCACGACCGCGCGCTCGGGCTCGACACGACTGCCGCCGAGCTGCCCGGCGACGCGCCGCCGCCCCCGCCGCTGCCGGAGCACGCGTCCGCGCCGCCGCAGCCCGCGCGCGAGTGGTTCTATGCGGTCGACGGCGAGCGCTCCGGGCCGGTGTCGAGTGCGGCGTTGCGCACGATGTGGCTCGACGAGGAGATTCCGGATTCGACCCTCGTCTGGTGCGAAGGCATGACGGACTGGGTGTCGATCGGCGAGGTCGGCGAACAGCTGGGTGAGGCGTGATGACCAACGACGACGACAACAGCGGTCATGGCGATGCCGGCAGCGGCAGCGGCAGCGGCAACGGCAGCGGCGAAGGTCGAAGCAACGACGACGCGCAGCCGACGATGCCCGCGGGCCCGCCGGAGTGGGTGACGATCGACGGCATCCTCGACGGCCGGGTGAAGGACGGTCCCGCCATCGCGCGGGCCGTGGCCAGGCTCAACAAGATCGGCGTCTGCGAGTTCTCGCTCGAACAGGACGGCGGCAAGTACTCGCTGCTGCCGGCCAACGAGCGCGTGCCGGGTTCGCGCTTCGATGCCGACGCCCAGGCCGAGATGCTCGGGCAGCTGCAGGCGATCGCCGCGGCGACGAAGGGCGCCGTCGAATCGACGCTGCGCTGCACGATGGTGTTCGACAGCGAGGTCGCGGAGACCCTGTTCCGCGCAGTCGCGCCGCCGCCGGCCGGTGATGGGGTCGACACGCTGACTCGGATGCGCCCCGTGACGGCGGGGGACAAGCCCGACGAGATCCAGGCTGCGCCGCCATGGCAGTCCATGCTCAGGCGCAAGGAGGTCGTGCTGGCGATTCCGCTGTTGATCGTCGCGTTCGGCCTCATGGCGTGGCGGTCGGGCCTCGTCGATGCGCTGCTCGCGGCCAACGCCGCGGGCGTCAGGGTCGAGCTCGGACCGTTCGACGGGCTGCTCGACGTCGAACTCGAGAACCACTGGGGTGCCTACGAGGTCACGCTGCGCCGCGGCGCCGACTATCCGAAGACGAGCGCCGAGTGGGACGGGCGCGAGGCGGGCAACGTGACCGAGGCCGACAAGCTGCGCGATACGATGGTGCGCGAGGGCCAGGACGTCTGGCTGCAGCTGCGCGACGCGGACGACAACGTGCTCGCGCAGACCAGCGTGAGCCTGCGGCCGTTCGTCACCGACGCCAACACGACGGTCGTCGAGGAGCTGCCGGGTCGCATGACCGCGAGCCAGCTGGCCCTCAGCATGACGAAGTACGAGAAGAAGAAGAACTGAGGCGATGACGGGCGAGGATGCGGTAGACGACGGCGACGAAGTCGACCGCAGCGCGGACGAGCAGCCGCGCAGTGATCTACCCGTCGTGCGGCAGTGGCCCCCGAACGAGCCGCTCGATCCCGAGACCGCGATCGCGGCCCGGTGCAGCGGCTGCGGCGCGCCGTGGCGCGTGCATCCCGACATGGCGGGGTTCAAGCTGCGGTGCTCGTGCGGTGTCTACGTGCAGGTGCCGAAGCGCGAGGTCGCCGACCCGCGCGCGTTCCAGGTGTTCGACGACGGCGGCGACGCGCGGTTGCCGACCCCGAAGGTGACGCGGGACGACCAGGGGCGGCTGGAGATCCCGGTCAAGGCGGGCGAGACGAGCGCGCGGCAGATGCCGGTCGCCGCCGCGATGGCGCCGGGCACGGTGCAGCACGGCACCGTCGAGACGAAGCAGAAGTGGACCAACGCGGCGATCCTCGAGCTTGCGCTGATGATGTGCGCGTTCCTGCTGCCGCAGCTCGCCATCAGTTTGTCGCTCGAGGGCGAAGCGCAGGCCCTCGCGATGCCGTTCGCGTCGCTCGTCACCGGGGTCGCGGTCGTGCTGATCGCTGCCTTGTCGAGTCCGTACGCGTTCACCGGCTTTCGGCGGGCGCACCTCGTCTACTTCATCGAAGCGGTGGCCGTCGCGGCGATCGTCTACCTGCTGGCGATGGGCTACGGGGAGTTGATCGAGGAGCTGTTCGAGCTCGAGGACGGCGAAGCCGGCTCGATGTACGCGCAGCTGCGGGATCGACTCGGCTACGGGTGGTTCCTGTTCGTGCTCGCGTTCACCCCGGCCGTGTTCGAGGAGATCGCGTTTCGTGGCGCCGTTCAGGGGCGGTTCTGCGCCCTGCTCGGGCGCTACATCGGCATCGTCGTCACGGGCGCTGCGTTCGGGTTGGCGCACGGGGTCACCCTCGCGCTGCCCTTCCACGTCGGCATCGGCTTCTACCTGTGCTTCCTCCGCGAACGCAGCAAGAGCCTGCTGCCGTGCATGCTGATGCACTTCGTCTACAACGGCGCGATCGGCGTCACGGTGTAGCGTTCATCGCGGTTCCCGGCCCCGGCGGCGCCGCGGATCGTTCGCCCCCTCGCGCCGCGCCGCGAGCGCGGCCTTCGGCGGATCGTTCGGGATCAGGCACTGCGGGCCGCTGCCGATCAGGTCCTGACGCCCCGCGTCGACGAGCGCCTTGCGGACGGCGAACCAGTTCTCCGGCTTGAAGTACTGCATCAGCGCGCGCTGGACCTCGCGGTCCTTGAGCTTCTTCACGGTCTCGACCTCCTGCATCGTCGTCGGGTCGAGGCCGGTCCAGTACATGCACGTCGCGATGTCCATGGGTGCCGGGATGAAGTCCTGCACCTGCCGCGGGCGGTAGCCGCGCTGCTTGAGAAACACCGCGAGCTCGATCATCTCCTCGACGCCGCAGCCCGGGTGGGATGCGATGAAGTAGGGCACGAGGTACTGCTCCTTGCCTGCCCGCTTGCTCGCCGCCGCGAACTTGTCCGCGAACTCGTCGAACGTGTGGTGGGCCGGCTTCTTCATGAGCTCCAGCACCTTCCTGCTGTTGTGCTCCGGCGCGACCTTGAGCTGGCCGCCGACGTGGTGGCGCGCCATGTCCTCGACGTACTCCTCGTCGAGGCGGGCGAGGTCCATGCGGATGCCGCTCGCGACGCGCACGCTCTTGATGCCCTGCGTCTCGCGCACCTGCTTCAGCAGCTTCTTCGTGGGGCCGTGGTCGGTGCCGAGCAGCTTGCAGACCGTCGGATGAACGCATGACAGCCGCCGACACTTCGCTTCGATCTCCGGGCGCGTGCAGCGCATCCGATACATGTTGGCGGTCGGCCCGCCGACGTCGCTGATCGCGCCCTTGAAGTCGGGATCGCTCGCGAGCTGCTGCACCTCCCGCAGGATCGACGCCTCGCTCCGGCTCTGGATCGCGCGACCCTGGTGCATCGTGATCGAGCAGAACGTGCACCCGCCGAAGCAGCCGCGCATCGTCGTGATCGAATCCTTGATCATCGTGTGCGCCGGCACCGGGCGGTCGTAGCTCGGGTGCGGTCGCCGCACGTAGGGCAGGTCGTAGATGGTGTCGAGCTCGCCCTCACTGAGAGCGAGCGCGGGCGGGTTGACGACGAGCGTGCGGTCGCCGTGGCGCTGCGTGAGCCGCCGGCCGTTGAGCGGATTGGTCTCGTGATGCAGCAGCCGCGTCGCCTCGGCGAACGCGCGCTTGTCGGTCTTGACGGCCTCGAAGCTCGGGAGCTCGACCGTGCGGTTGTCGCACGCGGCGTCGTCGAAGCGGTGGTCCGGCACCGCCTCCTTGCTGCCGAGCAGGTAGGCGACGCCGCGCAGATCGCGGCAGCTCTCGACACCACGGCCGTCCGCGAGCCGTCGCACGATCTCGGTCAGCACGCGCTCGCCCATGCCGAAGCCGAGCAGGTCGGCCTTGCACGTCAGGAGGATGCTCGGGCGGACGGTCTCGGACCAGTAGTCGAAGTGCGCGATGCGCCGCAGCGATGCCTCGACGCCGCCGGCGATCACGGGCACGCCCTTGAACGCCTCGCGGCAGCGCTGCGCGTAGACGTTCGTCGCGCGGTCCGGCCGCCGGCCGATCGCGCCACCCGGCGAATAGGCGTCCTCGTTGCGCCGCTTCTTGTTCGCCGTGTAGTGGTTGATCATCGAGTCCATGTTCCCGGCGCTCACCGCGAAGCAGACGCGCGGCTGGCCGAACTCGCGGAACGCATCGGCCGTCTGCCAGTCCGGCTGGCTCAGGATCGCGACGCGGAAGCCCTCGGCCTCGAGGACGCGGCCGAGCAGCGCCATCGCGAACGACGGATGGTCGATGTAGGCATCGCCCGAGACGAACACGACGTCGACCGCGTCCCAGCCGCGCGCGCGCATCGCGGCCGCCGTCGTCGGCAGGAAGGCGCTCGCATCCGGAGTGCTGCAGGGGCTGGGCATGAGCGGATGACCATACCGGGTTCGGTGCGTTTCTCCCGGCCCTTGCGGCATGCGCTTTGCTCCTGGGCGGTCATGTCGCTCCACCTGTCTCGTCGCCGTGACATCGCGCTCGGTGCCGCCCTGTTCTGCGCGCTGCCCGCGTCGCTCGGCGGCTGCGTCTCGGCGTCCGCCGTGCGGCTCGGCGCGGAGGTGTTCCCGGGCCGACCGCTCGGTCACCCGATCCTCGTCTTCGAACCGGACGAGCCGCCAGAGCGTGGCTATGACCGCATCGGTCGCGTAGTCGGAGAGGGCTCGGACTTCATGTCGTTCGCCGACATCGTCGAGGCGATGAAGGGCGAGGCCCGGCGCCTCGGCGGTGACGCGATCCTCCTGCTCGGCGGGAGCCTGGTGCTGGAGAGCGGGGGCGAATGTGAATCGATCTCGGTCGATCGGACGGTGCAGGCTGCGGTCCTGCGCTGGCGGTAGGTCATACCTCGTCGCAGCGGATCGCGAGGGTGAGCTCGTGACGTTCGCCCGGGGCGAGCTCGAGCGCGTTGTCGTGCACGTTCGCCGATTCGACGCAGGCGAAACGCTGCCAGTCGTCGGGTGCCATCTGCGATAGTCGGGCGGTCTTGTTCGGCCAGGGGTTCCAGACGATCGCCGACCGCGCGTTCGTCGTCGTCAGGGTGAGTCGCCGCGAGAGTGCCGGCGCGTCGATGACGAGTTGGTCTGGCACGTCCTGGAAGACGCGGTCCGTCTCGGCACGGAAGCGGAGCGGCGCGTCGTGGTCCCAGTCGCCTTCGGGTTCGCGGGCGTGTTCGACGAAGCGGACCCCCTGCAGCCCGTCGACGCTCGCGGTATGAATGTCCCCGACGGCGTAGTAGGTGTGCAGCGCGACCTCGCAAGGCATCCGCTCGGCGCTGCGGTTCTCGACGGCGAACGTGAGGTGCAGGCCGGCTTCCGGGTCGAGCACGACGCGAAAGGTCGCGGCGAACGCGAACGGCCACATGGCTCGACTCTCCACGTCGTCCGTCAGCGTGAACGTCGCGGCTGCCGAGTCCGGATCGAGCGGTTCGCGTTGCCAGTCGCGGTTGCGAACGAAGCCATGGGCCGGCAGATCCGGATCGCTCCGGTGGTCGCCGAACCAGGGGAACACGATCGGCACGCCGCCGCGCACGGGCTTGCCTGGATCGAAGGCCGGCGCGCTCGCGGTCCAGAGGACGTCGCGGCCGCGGCGGTGCCATCGCAGCACCTGCGCGCCGGTCGCGGCGATGACGACGTCATCGCCGGTGCCGTCGGCCTGCAGCCGAACGGCGGGGCGGCCGCCGGGATCCTGCGTCGATTCGTTGCGCATCGTGGCGCGACCATACCGCCGACGTAGCCGCGATGGGCCAGATGGTATGGCGCGCCGCGGCAGGATCGCGGCTGCTCGGGCTGACTGCTGGCCTAGGTGCCGATCGTGCCCGTCGCGCCGTTGCTGGACGCGACGCCGAGCGGGTTGAGGCTCGGCTCGTAGACCGCACCCTGCGAGATGAACGTCACGCCGATGAAGTCGAGCGAGAACGGCACCGGGAGCGAGTGCGTGAACGTCGTCGAACCGTTGAGGACCGAGAGGAACACGGCCAGGTTCTCCGCGTACTGCGTGCAGTTCGGCGCGCCGAGGCCGCCCAGCGGGATGTTCAGCTGGTTGAAGCCGACGAACGTCGCGCCGAAGACGCTGCCGATCGGCGCGTCCACCGTCGTGAGATCGTAGCTCGTGCCGATGACGGGGTCCGTGTCCGGGGTGTGGGTGAGCGGCACCGGCGGCGGCGCGATGTCGAACGCGCCGCCGACGAACATCGACACGTCCACCGGTGGCGTCGGCTGGCCGACGCCCGAGCTGAAGCCGATGATCGCCTCGTCGGCGAGCGTCGCGTTGTTGTCGACGGTCATGTAGTTGACCTCGACGCTGCCGTCCGGGAAGAACTTGATCTGGAACGTGTTGGCCGACGTGCCGGGGTTGCCGTACGACGGGACGTTCTCCCACGTGCCCATGCAGTAGGCCGGGGTCTCGTTCCAGTAGACCGTGCCGCCGTTGTTGGGGCTGAGGTCCATCCAGCACGGCGCGATGCGCGGACCCTGGTCGGCGAACTCCTGCGCGGTCGGCGAGAAGTCGTTGCTGGTGTTGGGGGCCATCCAGAAGAAGCCGTTCGAGCACATGTCGATCGACTGCAGCGTCTGGCCGAGGAACGGCAGGCCACCCATCCCCGCGAGGGAGACGTTGACCTGGGTGTCGTCACCGAGGGTGACCGGCGTGCCGAAGTTGGTGTCCCAACCGCCGCCCGGGACCATCACGTAGGTCGTGCCGGCGTAGACGTAGAGGTAGCTCTGGTTGTTGACGTCGAGCGTCGAGGCCGAGAACTCTTCGTACCAGTTGCCGGTCGGGACCGTGCCGGCGGACGGGCAGCCCATGCCGAACGTCGTGCTGGCGGCGGGGGTGAGGTTCGGGCCCTGCGTCGCCGGGCAGCCTGGCAAGCTCGTCTGGCTGACCTGGTAGTCGGTGGCGGTCGTCGGCGTGAGCGCGAGGGTGAGCCCGCTCAGGTCGAACGCTCCACCGGCGAACAGCTCGTAGCCGGTCGCGCCGACGATCGCCGGGTTGCCCGAGATGTCGAGCGCGTTCGGCGTGGCGCCGCCACCGACCGTGATGCCGGTGATGGCCGAGCTCGTGTGGACGGAGTGGTTCGCGCCGTAGTGGAAGTAGATCGTGCCGCTGATGGAGATCACGAGCTCCATGTTCGCGAGGTTGGTGGTCTGGCCGAAGTACGGCACGTCCTGCCAGACGACCGAGACCTGCGTCGCGGTCTCGTTGTAGTAGACCGCACCGCCAGCAGACGGGTTGAGGTCGTCCCAGCACGGCGCGAGGCGCGGGCCCTGGGACAGGAACTCGGCTTCCGAGTCCGACCAATCGACGCTGGTCTCGACGCCGAGCCAGACGTAGCCGTTGGAGCAGATCGAGATGGCGTCGACCGTGCCGCCGTTCCACGGCAACGAGAAGGGCAGCGGCAGCGTGACCGTCTGGTCGTCGCCGAGCATGAGATCGGTGCCCGGCGGGGTGTTGCCGGAGAAGAGGCAGTCCTGGGAGGTGGCGGTGGCGGCCAGCAGGCCGGCCGCGAGGAGCGTCTTGATTCGCATGAGAGTCTGGAGGGGCAGATCATCCGGTCTTGCCGAACGCCTGAACGTGGCGGGAGATCGCAAAACCGGGGAAGCATTCTCCCTCAGGAACGGCGCCCGACGAGGGCAGAAATCCGGTTGGCGGTGAAGTAGTTTCGCGAGGATTGCGGCGGGCCGTGTTCACGGGTTCGTGATTCTGGCGGAGCCGCGCGCGCCTTTGGGCCGGACCGGCGGACGGATCACGCGGTGCGATCGACCTTTGCCGCGTTCGCGCGACGAACCGGCTGTAGCGAGCCGAAGAGTGAGGGTCGTCGATGCCGATCGGGTGTCGTAGGCTCGCATCAGCGGGCGTCGGTTCGACCGCGCCCCGACTGCCAATCCGCCTCCGACCGTTCATGACCAAAATCGCCCGCGAACTCCGCAACTATTACTCCGTGATCGCGGACCTCGCGACGCGCACGGAAGAATGGTCGGCACAGCCGGCGTGGCTCGAGTTCGCGCCCAACAACGTCTGCAACCTGCGCTGCATCATGTGCGCGCAGGCCGACGGCCTGCCGGTCCAGGTGATGAAGACGGCCGACGCGGTGCAGCTGCTCGACGAGATCCTGCCGACGATGTCGGTGTGGACCCCGTCCGCGTTGTCGGAGCCGATGCTCGCGAACTTCAAGATGGTGCTGCAGAAGTGCCGCGAACACGAGGTCTACCTCAACATGTACTCGAACGCGACGCTGCTCGACGGCAAGGCGTTCCGTGACATGGCCGACCGCGTGCACAAGCTGTGGATCTCGTTCGACAGCCCGAGGAAGGAAGTCCTGGAGATGTTGCGCGACCGCGCCGACTTCGACACGGTCGTCGCGAACATGAAGGAGATCGTCGCGGCCGCGGCCGAGCTCGGGATCCCGGTTGGTTTCGTCGCCGTTCTCGTCAAGGACAACGTCGAGCACCTCGACGAGCTCGTCGACTTCCTCGCCGATCTGGGCGCCGTCGAATCGCGCTCCGACCTGCGCATCCAGCCGATGCTCGACAACGCCGAGCGCTGCCGCGACCAGAACGTGTTCGCCGCCTACACCGAGGAGCAGATCATCGCGCACATCGACCGGGCGTGCGACCGCGCGCGCGAGCGCGGGATGATCTTCCACGTCGATATGGACGACCCGTATCGGCGGAACGTCGCGATGCAAGCGCCGATGGTCCGCGAGATCTCGCCCGAGATCCTCTCGGTCATGCTCGAGGAGGTGCGCGAGCGCTTCCCGCACTTCTGCTCGATGGCCACCAGCTACGTCAAGATCGAGCCCAGCGGCGAGGTGTTCCCGTGTTGCCGCGGCCCGCGCGAGCTGCTCATGGGCAACGTCAACGACCAGTCGATGGCCGAGATCTGGAATGGCGAGAAGTATCGCGAGTTCCGTCGCCGGATGAACGATCGGGACTACCCCGAAGTCTGCAGAACCTGCGACATCCTGGTCGCGAACTCACACTTCGACAAGCAGTGGCTGCGGCAGCCGGCTGCGAGCGCCGACGCGAACGAGAACGACGGCAAGATGGTGTAGAGGGGCCCCTCTACACCATGGAGAGTTGGCCAGTGCGGTGCGCGACTATGGCTCACCGCGAGCGTCGGCGACCCGGGCCTGCAGCTCCTGCGCGAGCGTGCGGGCGTCGCCGACCGGCAGGTAGGGCACGCGCAGGCCGAACCCGACGCGTGACGCCCCCTGGGTCGTGAGTCGCACCGACGCCATCTCGCGACGGCGATCGAACGGCGTCTCGCCGAGCACGACGGCGTGGCCGTCCGCGAGGCGGGCGATGGTCCACTGGCGCATGAGGAAGCCGGCGCGGAACGCGAACGTGCGCCCGTCGAAGGACCACGCCGCGAACCTCGCCCAGCCCCTCGCGTGGAACCAGCCGTAGACCAGGATCGCGATCACCGGGACGACGGTGAGCTCGCGCAGCGGCAGCCACAGCGGCACACCGACGATCAGCGCGAGCAGCACGAAGCGCTTGAACACGCGCCGCCACGCAGCCGGGTGCAGCGGTCGCCAGTCACGCTCCGTCAGCGCGAGATCCGGTGACAGCTCCCGGATCAGCTCGCCGGTCGCCGCGGGCGTCGCGATCGGGGCGAGCCAGTGCAGACGGCTCATCTCGTCGTTGTCGCCACCCTCGCTGCGTTGCACGGCAACATCGCATGCGAGCATGCGGCGGCGCAGCAGCCGCGCGCTCAGCGGCTCGCGCACCGTGAGGCGTTGGATCCGTTCCGCGCGGGCGCTGGCCGATCGGCGCGTCAGCAGACCGGCGACGCTCGCGAGTCGGCCGTGGTCGCGCGTGAGCGTGAAGTCGTGGAACAGCAGCCACGTCATCACCATCGACAAGGGCTTGAGGACGAGGCCGAACGCGATGATCGCGGGCACGAGCAGCCCGAGCCCGGCGAGCGCGCTCCACTGGTCGTTGCCCCAGATGCTGAACAGGTCGCCGATCGTGTCCTTGACGAACTCGAAGATCTCGCCGTCCTCGGGGCCGAACTGCCAGTAGAGGCCGACGAGCATGCCGACGATGATCCAGCCCCGGTTGCTGATGAGGCCGAGTCGCAGGGTTTCGCCGGCGGTCAGGCGCTGCAGCACTTCGGGCGCGCGCTCGTCTGCCGTGGCCGACTCGCCGTCGCCGGCGGCCGCGTCGGCATCGGACTCGAGGTTGCTGCGGGCGCTCGCTCGGCGTTCGCCGGATCGCAGCAGGTGTTCGAGGCGGTCGGCCTCGGCCGCGGTGATCACGTTCATCACGGCCTCGGGCCTGGTGCCGCCCGCGGACTCGAGCCGCAGCTCCGTCACGCCGAAGATCCGATGCAGCGCGTTGCGGCGTTGCACCACGCTCTGGACGCGTTGGAACGGCACGTGGCGCACGGTGCGGAAGATCACGCCCTCGCGCACGATGAGCTCTTCGCCGGCGATGCGGTAGCGGAACCCGAAGGCGTAGATCAGCGCGTAGATCGCGAACAGAACGGCGCCGAGCGCGCCCCAGAGCTCCCAGCTCGAACCGCGCCCGACGAACAGCAGCACGAGCGCCGGGAGGACGAACGGCCGCAGTCGGGTGATGAGCACGAACAGCCACGAGAACGGATGCAGCCGCCGCTCGTCGCTGCCGGCGCCGGCGGCCGCTGCGCCGTCTTCGGGCGCGTGCGGTTCCGCTTCGGTCGTCGGTTCCGTGGCTGCGTCACGCATCGGCGGTTGGCGTCGTCTCACGCGACGGTCGGTGCTCGGGCTCGATCAGGTCGTCGCGCACGAAGCTCGCATCATCGTGGCTCAGCGAGTCGACCTGGATCTGGCTGTGCTCGCTGCCGGCCGTGAACACCTTGAGCGTCGCCATGCCGCAGCGGCGCGCGACCGGCCCCTGGTCGATGTCCGTGTGCTGAACCCGCTCACGCGGCACGAAGATCTCCGTCCGCCACCAGACGCCGCGCACGACGAGCAGGCCGCGCCGGGACAGTTCGCAGCGCAGCGCCGCGACGTAGCGGCGGTAGTAGCGGCTCACGAGCCACAGGATCAGTCCGCCGAGGCCGAAGATGAGCGGCGGCACCCAGTAGAGCCCGAGGATCAGCGTCGCGATCGTCCCGCCCGTGACCGGGACCGCGATCACCACCGCCGTGATCGTCGTCCACACGGCCGCCGCGCGCGGGTGCAGGCGAAACTCCGTCGGGCTGCCCGACACGTCGGGGGCGTCGCCGGGTGCGGGCTCGGGCGAGAGCGTCGTGGTGGATTCCATGGTGGGGGCGGCGGGCGTGACCGTGAGGTGGCCGATCGTCCGCAGGAACTGTTGCCAGCGCCAGAACTTGCCTCGCGGGCGCTCCTGCGCTCTGCTCGGCGCTGGCATGACCGACCGTGCGGCGGACGACTCCAGGCGGCGAGGGCTGCGCGCGAAGCTGCACGCGATCGTGTTCGAGGCCGAGACGCCGGCCGGCCGCGCATTCGATATCGCGCTGCTCGTGCTCATCGTCGCGAGCGTGGTCGCGATCTGCGTCGAGACGGTGGACGACTACCGCGAGGCCTGGGGGCCGCTGCTGACGCGCCTCGAATGGGGCTTCACCGCGATCTTCACGGTCGAGTACATGGTGCGGCTGTACTGCGTGCGCCGACCGCTCGCTTACGCCACGAGCTTCTACGGGATCATCGACTTCGTCGCGGTGCTGCCGGCCTACGCCGCGCTCGTCTTCGCCGGTGGTCACCAGCTCGGGACGGTGCGCGTCATCCGGCTCGTCCGCGTGTTCCGCGTGCTCAAGCTCGTGCAGTTCCTCGGCGAAGCGCGGACGCTGCGTCTGGCGCTGCGGAAGAGCACGCCCAAGATCGTCGTCTTCCTGCTGTCGATCTTCTGCACCGTCGTCGTGATCGGCACGCTGATGTACGTGATCGAGGGCCGCGAGTCGGGATTCGACAGCATTCCGCGGTCGATCTACTGGGCGATCGTCACACTCACGACCGTGGGCTACGGCGACATCTCGCCCCAGAGCGGTATCGGCCAGGCCGTCGCGTCGGGCGTCATGCTCATGGGTTACGCGGTGATCGCGGTGCCGACCGGGATCGTGTCGTCGGAGCTCGTGCGCAGTCAGCGCGACGCGACGTCGACCCGGTCTTGCCCGAGCTGTTCGACGGAAGACCACCGCGACGCCGCGGTGCACTGCTATCACTGCGGCGCCAAGCTCTGAGGAGAGCGGTTGCCCAACGGAGGAACGATGCCGAAACAGGACCTGTTGACGCGCGTGCGCAAGGTCGCGCTCGCGCTCCCGGACACCGAGGAGTCGACGCGGCTCGGCGGCGAGCCGCACTTCTATGTGCGCGGCAAGATCTTCGCCGGCGCCCACGTCGAAGCCGGAGGCGGCACGATGGGGGTGAAGGTCGGCCTCGAACGCCAGGCGATCCTGATCACGCGACCCGGTATCGAGGTCGCGAAGTACGTCGGGCGTTACGGCTGGATCAGCGTCGCGGAGAGCGCGTTGTCGGGTGACGCCGAGCTGCGCGACCTCGTCGAGCTCAGCTACGAGCTCGTCGCGAGCAAGCTGCCCGGGCCAACGTGAGCCGGTCGGCCGCGAGGAAGAAGGCCGCGAAGAAGTAGCGCCGCGGTTCAGGCGCGGTGCGCGTGCTCGCGCAGCGACCGGAGCAGATCGCCCCACAGCAGGCCCATCATGCGGAGGAACGCGACGGTGTCCTGGCCGTGGCGAACCGGATGATCGGGCGGGATCTGACTCCAACCACGATGCGTGACGACGACCTCGGTGCCGCCCGCGCGGGCCGTGAACGTGACTTCGACCTCGGTGCGTTCGCTGGGCGCGAAGTTGAGGCCGCGCCAATCGAGCACCAGGCGCCCGGCCGGCGTGCCGGCCGGCTCTGGCGCGCTCGGCGGTTCCCACACCCGGACGGTGCCGGTCTGAACGACGCGGACCCCGGTCGGACCGTCGATCGACTCGAATAGCCGGCCGCCGACCTCGGGTTCGAGCCGCAGCACGCCGCGGTCCTCCTCGACCGTGCGGCCGCTCGCGCGGTACTTCGGTCCGCGCCGCCACCATTGGTCGATCTCGGCCGTGAAGACCTCGAACGCCTCGGCTGGCGAGATGCGGACGTGGACGGTCGCGCGCGCGCGGTCGCCGGGTGGCGAACTCCCGTCGCTGCGGGTCATCGGCCGCGCCTCCGGCGCGAGACGTGCTCGGCGAACGCCGTGAGCTGCTCGTTCCAGAACGCCTCGACCTGTTCGACCCACGTGCGCACGGGCGCGAGCCGCTTCGGATCGACGTCGTAGATCCGTTCGCGCGCGTCGGCCTCGGAGATCCGTTCGTGCACGATCCCCGCGCGCCGCAGGACCCGCAGATGCTTGCTCGTCGCGGGGCGGCTGAGCTCGAGCGCGTCGGCGAGGTCGCTCGACCGCCGCGGCTTCTTCGCGAGCAGACGGACGACCCGACGGCGCGTCGGATCCGCGAGCGCGGTGAACGCGTCGTCGACGCTACTTGCCACCCGTCGCCCCGCCGCCGGTGCGCAGTCGCTGCATGAACCACCACTGGTGTCCTTCCGGGTCCTCCGCGCGATAGCTACGGTCCGACCAGTAGTCCTCGCCGTAGTCCGAGGTCGTGGGCTCGTCCATGATCTTCGCGCCGCCTTTCCGGGCGAGTTCGCAGTGGGCCTCGACGTCGTCGACGTAGATCGCGAGGCACTGCGTGTTGGCGCCGTCGACGGCCCGCGGGCTCCGTCCGGGCATCGGCGTCTCGCGGCCCGACGAGCCGCCCGGGCTGCTCACCATCACGAGGCCGTCGCCGAACCCGAGTTCGGAGTGTTCGATCCGGCCGCCTTCCCCTTCGACCTTGAGGATGACCTCGAAGCCGAAGACGTCGCACAGCCAGTCGATCGCGGCCGCGGCGTCGTCGTAGAACAGGGCGGGGGAGATCCGGGGCCAGCCGGGTGGGGTGGGTTTGGTGGTGTGCGGATGCGTGCTCATTCTGGCAATAGTTAACCGATACCGCAATGATAAGCAAGCCGGTGGTCCCGAATCGATCGAGGTGCATCGTCTCACTCCTGGTCGGCGACGAGCAGCGTGCCGTTCGGCGGTGCCGCGCCGCGCCACCAGCCTCGCCAGTTCTGGCCCGCCGGCACGGCGAGGCCGCGGACGGTCCCCGTCGCGTCCAGGAGCAGGAGGCGCGCGGCCGAACCGTCGAACGCGAACGTCACGCCGCAGCCCGGACCGGTGAAGTACGGGTCGCCGATCGCCTTGCCGGTGATCGTCGGATCCGAGAAGGCGTTGGCGACTGGCGTGATGCGCACGTTCCGGGCGGGCTCCGATTCGACGTCCGGCCTGGTGCCGAGCAGGGCCGTCTCCGGCCACGCGAACATCGCCGTGCCGTGCTGGCGCAGCAGCGGCAGCGCGCGCGCCAGGTCCTTCGGCTCGGTCTCGGTGAGGTCGAACTCGCGATCGAGTACGCCGACCGCTGCTGCGGCGGCGGTCGCGTCGGCGACTTCGTACTGGCGATAGGCGTTGCGACAGTTCCAGACCTGGCTCGGCGCGAAGACGAGCAGGATCGCGAGCGCGAACCAGCCGATGCGTCGGGGCGACGCCGTGGGCCGTATCACGATGCGCCACGCGCAGCCGATCCAGAAGATCATGACCCACGGCAGATAGCGCTGGGTCGTGAGCTGCTCGGGGTGCACGCGGAAGTAGCCGACCCGAACGAGGGCGATCAGCGCGGGCACCGTCACGCCGAACCACATGAGCCCGAGGGCGAACCGCTCGGCGCGCGTGCTCGTGCCAGCGGCGCGAATCGTCGTTCCGGAATGCCAGAGCAGGGCGCCGAGGCCGAGCGCGCCGAAGCCGACCGCGGGCCAGCGGGCTTGCAGGTGTGGTCCGGTCGCGGCCTCGAGGGGCTGCGCCACGAGTCCGGCGATCGGCGCGAGCGGCCCCGGCAGGCGGGCGGCGTGCTCGGCGTCGAGCAGCGGCGAGAACACCCAGACGAACGGTGCGCCGAGCAGGTGCATCAGGTTGGCGAGCTGTTCGAACGGCGCGAACACGACGCTGGCGGTGCCCGATTCGCGCGCCCCGAAGAGGGCCGCCGCTGCGAGCAGCGCGCCGAACGCGACCCAGAGCCAGTGCGATCGCGGGGCCCGCTGGACGAGCAACGTGACGAAGAACGCGGCGAAGCACGCCGGGCCGCTGCCGAACGAGAGCGTCGCCAGGAGGCCGAGCCCGGCCGCCGCGATCGCGCCGCGCGTGGTCCCCGTCATGAGCGCGCGCAGACCGAGCACGAGACCGAGGAACACGAACGTCAGGTGCATGACCTCGCTGCCATGTGCGAGCTTGCGCCAGTTGCCGAGCCAGAACAGCCCGAGCATCAGCAGGCCGGCCGCAGCCGGGCGGCTGGCTCGCGGCGCCGTGCGCAGCATCGCGAGCGCGCACCCGAGGACGGCGAGGAGCCCGAACCCGACGCTGATCTGCAGCCACTGGTTGGCGTCGAGCAATTCGAGTTCGAGCACCCGAATCGTGTTGGTGACCACCTCGCGATGACCGTTGTCCGGCTGCAGGACATCGGCCGGGAACGGCTGCTCGAGGAACGTCGCGAGGAAGCGATAGGTGTCCGCGTACGGCACCCTGGGCGCGGCATCGAGCATGACCCAGAACGCGATGACGAGGTAGCCGAGGCCGAGGCCGACGACCGCGCGATCGAGCCAACGCGGCGCGCTCGTGGCTGTATCACCGTCAGGGCTGCGGTGGCTGTCGGCGGCGGGGGGCATGCGGCCAGGACGATGCGCGGCTCGAAGAACCGCGTCAACCGCCGGCTCGTCAGGCTGCTGGTTGTGATGGTGGCGGTGGGGCCTTGCCCGCGAGCACGTCGCGATCGATGAGCCCCTCCGAGGCGCCAACGGTCGTTGCCACCGTCGCATCGCCCGTCACGTTGAGCACCGTTCGCAGCATGTCGAGCGGGCGGTCGACCCCGAGGATCAGTGCGATGGCCGTCGGCGGCACGTTGATCTGCACCAGCACGATCGTGAGCATGATCAGGCCGACCCCCGGGACTGCAGCCGTGCCGATCGACGCGAGCGACGCGGTGAGCACGATCGTCAGCTGATCGCCGAGGGTGAGGTCGATGTTGCAGATCGTCGCGATGAACACGGCCGCGACGCCCTGGTAGAGCCCCGTGCCGTCCATGTTGATCGTCGCGCCGAGCGGCAGGACGAAGCTCGAGACCTCCTCCTCGACGCCGACGTGCTTCTCGACGCGTTCGAGCGTGAGCGGCAGCGTGGCCGCGGACGAGCTGCTCGAGAACGCGAGCAGCTGGGCCGGGGCGAGCGCCTTCATGAACGCGCGGAACGGCACCTTCGCGATGAACTTGAGCAGCAGCCCGTAGACCAGCACGAGGTGCAGAGCGAGCCCGAGGACGACGGTGCCCATGTAGGAGACGAGTGCGGTCAGCAGTTCGCCGAGCTTCTCGCTGTCCTCACCGAACTGCGCGATGACCGAGCACATCAGCGCGAACACGCCGATTGGCGCGATCTTCATGATGATGTGCACCATCTCGATGATCGCGTCGGACAGCGTCTGGAAGACGGCCGTGACGTGGGCGCCCTTCTTGCCGAGTCGCGTCAGGCCGATGCCGAGCATCAGCGCGAAGAACACGATCTGCAGCATCTCCGTGTTCGCGAGCGAGTGGAACGGGTTCTGCGGCACGATGCCGACGATCTGATCGACGATGCTGACCTCCTGCATCGCCTCGACCCGGGCCTGGGCCTCGTCGCCGAACTTCTGCGTGAGCCCGGACAGCAGGGACTCCTTGGCCTCGACCGACATGCCGCTGCCGGGCTGGATGACGTTGACCGCGAGCAAGCCGATCGTGATCGCGATCGCCGTCGTGCCGAGGTAGAGCGCGATCGTCTTGCCGCCGATGCGCGCCATCTTGCTCATGTCGTTGAGGCTCGCGACGCCGGCGACGAGCGAGAACAGCACGAGCGGCACCGCGATCATGCGCAGCAGGTTGAGGAAGATCGTGCCGACCGGTTTGATCCAGGCGGTCACGAACTCCGCGCCGCTCTCGCCGCCGGCGAAGACCGCGAGCAGGCCGGCGAGCACGCCGCCGACCATCGCGATCAGGATCCACCAATGCAGCGCGAGACGTTTGCGGGAACCTGCCATGCTGCACGGCATACGGATCCTTGCGGTCGCGGCAAGCGATCCCCGTCAAATGCGGTCTCCGACCCCCGTCCGCAACTACCGTATCGATACGGACTTGGTGCTTTCGGTGACGGTCGCGGCGCGGGGCCCGGCCACTACGCTTTGCCCACGCCGCGGTTTGGCTGACCGCGCGCATCCCCCGACACCCTGGAGGAGGAAGACATGATCCCGCAGCCCACGCTCCGCGCTCGTCTCGAACGCTTCTCGATCGGACCAACCGATGCGGCCCTCACGTTCACGCAGCGCGTGGCGCGCGAGAACGGCTGGTCGCTGGCGTTCGCCGAGCGCGTCGAGCGCGAGTACAAGCGCTTCGTCTATCTCGCGATGACGGCCGGTCACCCGGTGACGCCGTCCGACGAGGTGGATCAGTGCTGGCATCTGCACCTGACCTACACGCGGTCGTACTGGGACGAGATGTGCGGGGAAGTGCTCGGCCGGCCGCTGCATCACGGTCCGACGGCGGGCGGCGCGGCGGAGTCGCGGAAGTATCGGGAGTGGTACGAGAACACGCTGGCGAGCTACGAGCGCGAGTTCGGGACGCCGCCACCGCGTGACATCTGGCCGTCGGCAGACCAACGCTTCTACGCCCGCTATCGCCGAGTCGAGCTCGGGCAGCATGTTGTCGTGTCGCGCGGCGTGGTCGCCGGCGGCATGACCATGGCCGTGTTCCTGCTCTTCGCGGCGTGCGCCGGCGACACGACGTCGACCGACAGCCTGCTCGCGACGGCCGTCGCCGTCGGTCTCATCGCCCTCCTGCTGTTGATGGTTTCGCAGGTCTGGCGTGGCGCCGTTCGGCACGGCGGTGACCGTGAGCAGGTGCGGCGCGAACGCGCTGGGCGGGGCGACGACACCGCTCGGGCCGGCGCGTTCTTCGTCGATGGGGGCGGCACCGACCGCAAGACGCACGACTTCGACGATGCGGACGGATTCGACGACGCGGGCGGCGACAGCGGCTGCGGCGGCGGTGGCGGTTGCGGCGGTGGTTGCGGCGGCGACTGACGAGGCCGACGATCACGGCATGCGCCGTGCCCTCGACTCGAGCCTCGTCTGGTCGTCCCTGCTCGTCGCCGGTCTCGCGGCCCAGTCCGGGCCGCTGCCGATGCAGCGAACCGACGTCTTCGTCAGCGGCGAAGGCGGCTACCACACCTATCGCATCCCATCGATCATCGCTGCCAAGAACGGTGACCTGCTCGCGTTCGCCGAGGGCCGGGTCCAAGGCCGCGGCGATGCCGGCAACATCGATCTGCTGATGCGGCGTTCGACCGACGGTGGGCGCACGTGGTCCGCCGTGTCGGTCGTGTGGGACGACGGGCCCAACACCTGCGGCAATCCGTGCCCCGTGGTCGATCGCACGACCGGCGACGTGCTGCTGCTCGCGACGCACAATCTCGGCCACGATCACGAGTCCGAGATCATCCGCGGCACCTCGGAGGGAACGCGCACGGTGTGGCTGCTGCGCAGCTCCGACGACGGGCGCACGTTCGCGCCGCCGCGCGAGATCACGGACCCGACCAAACTGCCGGACTGGACGTGGTACGCGACGGGCCCGGGTGCCGGGATCCAGCTCGAACGCGGGGCGCACGCGGGCCGGCTCGTGATCCCGTGCGACCACATCGAGGCGGCGACGAAGCGGTACTACTCGCACGTGATCTACTCGGACGATCACGGCGTGACGTGGCGGCGCGGTGGCTCGTCGCCGCAGGATCAGGTCAACGAGTGCGAGGTCGTCGAACGCGCGGACGGCAGCCTGCTGCTCAACATGCGGAACTACGACCGTGCGCAGTCACGACGCCAGGTCTGCGTGAGCTTCGACGGTGGCGTGACGTGGCGTGACCAACGGCACGATCCCGCGCTCGTCGAGCCGACGTGTCAGGCGAGTCTGCGGCGCGTACGCTGGGCCGAGGGCGCTGAGCCGGGCCTGATCGCGTTCAGCAACCCGGCGCACGGCAAGAAGCGCGAGGTCATGACGCTGCGCCTCAGCACGGACGGCGGCCAGACCTGGCCGTGGCAGCACGTGCTGCATCCCGGGGGCAGCGCCTACTCGTGCCTCGTGGCGATGCCCGGCGGCGGCGGTCTCGGGTGCCTCTACGAGGCGGACGGCTACCGCCGCATCGAGTTCTGCGTCGTGCCGGCGACGGCCTACGCCGGGCTGCGCTGACGGCGGTCAGCGGCGCTCGATCTGCTGCTGCAGCTGTTCGAGGGCCGCGTCGTCGGGCGTGAGTTCGCGAGCTTTGGCGACGAGGTCGAGGGCGGCCCGTCGCCGCCCGCCGAGGGCCATGCCGCGCGCCGCGGACGCGAGGAAAAACGCGCGTTGCTCGGCCGTGGGCGGCTTTCTGCCGTTGCCCGCCGGATCAGCGGCCGGCGCGTCCGCGTGTGCGGCGAGCGTGCGCGCGATCTCGCGCGCCAGCTTGCGACCGGCGGCGCGCACCGTGTCGCGGCGGCTCCAGAGGTTCTCGACGACGTTCGAGCCCCATTCGTCGCGTTCGACCGCGGGCGCGTGCGGCCACGCCGCGGCGTAGGCCGCGACCTGTTCGCGCGGCGCGCCGCGTTCGCCTTCGATCCGCGAGAGGAAGCTCCAGCCCTTCCACAGCACCGTTGGTTGCTTCGTCTGCCGCAGTCGACGGTAGAGCGGCGCGAGGTCCCACGTCGCCGGGTCGTTCCGATCCGACGCGCGGTCGAGGATCTGATTGCGGATGTCGAACAACAGCAGTTCGGCGCCCGGTGTCGTGCGGCCCTCGGGGTCGGCCGCGCGAATCGACTGGAACATCGCGTCGCCGGCCGCCTCGTCGCCGACGAACTCGAGCTTCTGGCCGAGCGCGAAGCGGCGGTCGAGATCGTCGGGTGCGGCGTCGACGGCGGCCCGCAGCGCGGTGACGGTGCCCGTGCCGTTCGTGATGCGCTGCGCCTCGCTCAAGAACGCGGCCAGCGGCACGAAGCCGAGCATCGCGTCATCGACCGCGCCGTTCGCCGTGACGACGAGCAGACTCGGCAGCGTCTTGATGCCGAACCGTTGCACGAGCTTGCTGCCGGCCGGCGTCGCGACGTCGGCGCTGTGGCACACGAACTGCTGGAGCGCGGTCACCGCCGCGGGCTGGGTCAGGGTCTGGCCCCAGAGGTTCTGGCAGTGCTGGCTGCCATCCATCCAGAAGTAGAGCAGCAGCGGCTGCCCCGCGAGTTCGGCGCGGGCGAGGCTCTTGGTCAGTTCGCCGCTCTGCCATTCGATCGTCGCGCCCGCGGCGCCGGCGGACCCGTCAGCGTCCGGTGCCTGTTGGCCGGCCGTCACCGGGGCGGCCAGGACGATCGCGCCAATGATCGCGTAAACACCTTGCATGCAGCAAGATACGAGAGATCGTGGGCCGTGGTTGGGCATGCGGGAGGACCTGGCGGAGCGTGGTCGGAGGGGTCTCGTGGCGGGTGGGACGGGAACCGCCACCCAGGAGAGTCGTCGCCGGAGCGGCGACGGACTCACGAGTTCTGCAAGAATACCGGTTCGCGAGTCCCGTGGCGCGGCGGCGGCGACCCGCCGGATACCCATGGCCCGTTCTCCCGAACTCGCGCTCGACACCCTGCTCGAACACACGAACTGGGTGCGGGCGCTCGCGGCGCAGCTCGTGCGCGATCCCGATGACGCCGACGATCTGGCGCAGGAGACGATGCTGGCGGCACTCGAGGCGGATCCCGTCGAGATCCGTTCGCCGCGCGCCTGGCTGTCGCGGGTCCTGCGGAACGTGTTGTGGGAGCGCGTTCGTCGCGACGAGCGCCGCACCTGCCGTGAGGCCGCGGCCATCCGCCCCGAGGAGGAGCCGAGCAGCGCGGAGCTCGTGGAGCGCGTCGACGCCCATCGCGCGGTCGTCAACGCCGTGATGGGGATGCCGGAGCACTACCGCCTCGTGCTGCTGCGGCGCTACTTTCTCGACGAGTCGCCGACCGTGATCGCGCGCACCCTGGCCATGCCGATCGCGACGGTGAAGACCCGGCTGCAGCGCGGGCTCGAGCAGCTCCGCGGTCAGCTCGACGATCGCTACGGCGGCGCGGCGGAACGACGGCAGGCGCTGTTGCCGCTCGTCACGTTGGTGCCCGGGCTCGAGGGCGATCGCGTGGTGCCGTCGAGCAGCGTGGCTGGTGTCGCGATCGTCACTGCTGCCGTGACTGCCGTTGCCGTATCGGCGCTGGCGCTGTGGTCGACGGGTGTGTGGCGGAGCGCCGAGCCGACGCCGGTGCCGCCGCCGCCGACCCGGACCGCCGCCGCGGGCACGGCGGGCGAGGATCCGGCGCCGGCGATGCCGGATCGCACTCCGGCCGGGGTGCAGTCGGACGCCGGCATCGACTGGGGCGCGGTCAAGATGCCCGAACGGGCGCTCGCTGGCGTGGCGTTGTCGGTCGACGGTGCGCCGGCGCCCGGCCTCGTCCTGCGGTTCGAGCCCGAACGCGATCGTGGTCGCGGCACGAAGATCGCGTTGACGGGCACCGATGGGGCGTTCGAGCTCGCGGCGTCGGGCAGCGGTTTCGTGACGGCGTTGTCGGAGAACGTCGTCACGGTCCTGGCAGCCGTCGCGGGCACGGCGGCGGTGCGGTCGGATCTCTGTGTCGTCGTTGCGCCGCGGCGGCGACTCGCGGGGCGCATCGTCGATATGAACCACCGGCCGCTCGCGCTCGCCGAGGTGGCGATCGAGCTGCCCGCCGAACTCCGCGCGCGGTTCGGCGCGCGCGTGGCGGCGGCCCGCACCGAGTCGTTCGCGGTGACGACCGGCGCGGACGGCCGGTTCGATCTCGCTGCGATCCCGGCGATCGCCGGCGCGCAGCTCGTCGTGCGCCGCGAGGGCTTCGGCATCGAGCGGTCCGCGCTGCCGGCCGCGGCCACGTGCGAGGTCGTTCTGTCCAGGGAACCAGCGCCGCGCGGCGCGATCGTCGGCACCGTGCTCGACCACGACGGTTCGGCTGCGCGTGACGTGCGCGTGGCGTGCGGCGACGCCGTGACGCGGACCGATCACGCCGGCAGCTTCTGGTTGCCGAGGACGGCGGTCGGCGACCGCGTCATCGCGGTCGCGCCCGAGCGGCTGCCCGCGTCGATCGCGCGGTCGGCGGCCCTCGATCGCGAGCGCGGCGAACTCGTTCTGCAGCTCGGTGACCGGCCGCGCGCGATCCGCGGTCAGGTCGTCGACGGTCGCGGGCGACCGGTGCGGAATGCCTGCGTGTGGATCACGGATCCCACGCCGTTCTCGTTCGCCGAGCGGACGTGCCTCCAGACCGCGCTCGGTCGCATCGGCGAGCGCTCCCGGTCGGCGAACGGTCGGTCGCCGAACGCGCGCCATCCGGAGTTCGTCGAGGACCTGCTCGGCGACCGGGGCGTGCCGCTGCGGCCTGCCATCACGGGCGCGGACGGCGCATTCGAGATCACGGGGCTCGACGCCCGCGACTATGTCGTGCGCGCCGGGCAGGAGAAGACGTTGCTGCGCTCCGACCCGCAGACCATCGCAGCCGGCGCGGACCACGTCACGTTGCAGCTCGGCAGCGCGGTGCACGAACGCCTCCGGGGCCGCGTCGTCGACGAGCTCGGTCGGCCGCTCGCGCGCGTCGGCGTCACGATCGACCTCTCGATCTGCGAGGTCAGCGCCGCCGGCCACCCGGTGTTCCGGCAGTCCTACCGCCGCGGCGCGATGGTGACCGGGCCGGACGGCGAGTTCTTCCTCTACGACGTGCCGGTCGGCGATCTGCGTCTGCGCCTGCACCGCGCGGGCTACGTCGGCCGCACGATCGAACTCGAGGCGGCGATCGCAGGCGGTCTCGAGGTGCAGTTGGTGCGCGAGCACACGCTCGTCGTCGAAGTGGTCGAGCCGGGCGCGGTCGAGCTCGTCGCGGTCATCGACGCCGCGGGGCGGGCGCTCGTCGTGGACATCCCGCGCGGGAACGAGAATCAGCGCACGGATCGGGTGCCGATCCTCGGTGGTCGGACGGAGGCGTTCCGGCTGCCGGCGACGGCCGTCCAGGTCGTGGGCTATCGCGACGGCGCGATCGTGCGGCGCGCGGCGGTGCCGGCCGGGGGTGGTCGGGTCACGTTGTGACACGGGCGGGTCGGGTTCGTTTCCCGGCCGTGGATCGGCGTGAGTCCGATGCGGATCGCGCGGCAACTCGGAGGACGTATCGCGCGACGCCGCGCGACCTCACCACTCCCAACCGAGAAAGTCCAAGCGATGACCCCGACTCCGTTCGTCTCCGTTCTCCTGCTCGCCGCCGCGTTGCCGCTGACGCCGCCCCGGCCCGTCGACTGGGTCTACTCGCTCGCTGATGCGACCGAGCGCGCGGCGGCGTCCGACCGCCCGATCCTGGTCTACTGCTGGGCCGACGGCAGCGACTACTGCGGCAAGCTCTGGCAGGAGACGCTGAGCACGGACGAGGCCGCCGGCGCGATGCGCGAGTTCGTGTGCTACAGCGCCAAGCACGGCGGTGACGGCGTGCAGGACGTGTTCGAGAAGTACGGCGTTCGGACGCTGCCGACGATCCTGTTCCTGACGCCCGACGGTCAGGCCGACGATCTGATCCAGGGGTTCATCCCCGTGGCCGACTTCGACGCGGAACTCCGGCGCATCCGGAGGGGCGAGGGCACCGTGCGCGGTCTGCGGCGGCAGATCGAGCAGCACGAGGACGGCAGCACCGAGGACATCGAGGCGCGCTGGGCCCTCGCGGGCAAGGTCCAGGCGCTCGGCAACGACGATCGCCACGACGAACTCATGGAGTCGATCCGGACGATCGACAGCAAGGGCAAGACGGTCGTCGGCGCGCGCGTTCGCATGCAGGACGTCATTCGGGAGATCGTCGGCGGCGGCGACGGCGACGGCGACGGCCAGGATGGCGACGGGATGCAGGAGACGGACGCGCAGCGCGCCGAACGCATCCGCAAGTGGGACCTCGAGCCGCTCTACGCGCACGTTCGACTCGTCAAGCCGGCCGAGGCCAGGCACGAGGCCTGGGTGCAGATCGGCAACATGGAGCTGAAGCGCGAGGACGACCAGGCCGCGTTCGCCGCGTTCCACTCGGCGTGGAAGACCTGCCCGGACGACAAGGTCGTCGACTGGTCGAATGGCGTCGCGCGCTGGATCGTCGAGAACGGCGACGAGCGCACGAGCAAGGAGAAGAAGTTCGCGCTGCAGCTCGCCGAGAGCGCGCTCACGAAGATGCAGAAGAAGGTCGCGGACCAGAAAGCGGAAGGCGGCGACGACGCCGAGAAGCTCGCGAAGTACGAGGCCTATTGTTGGAACACGGTCGCCTGGTGCCAGCACCTCAACGGCCAGACCGAGAAGGCGGTGAAGGCGGCGAAGAAGGCCATAGCACTCCATGAGGACGACCACTACGTGGCCGACCTCGAGCGGTTCATGAAGCAGTAGTCCGGGACCCGGTGGCCCTCATGGCCACCGCGGCGCTATGCTGGGTGGCCATGTTTGCCGCCCGGCGCCGCTCGCCCGATCGCCCACTTTTTCCCGAATGCGGGTCGCTGCATGGGTGCGTCCGGAGCTGAGGCGGGCGACGGCGAGCGGTCACCGGCCACGGCGGATCTCGCGCTCGTGGCCGATGTTCTGGCCCGCCAGCCCGACGCGCTCGACCAGTTCATCGAGCGGATGCACTGCGTCCCACGGTTCGTGAAGTGCCTCGCGGCCCGTCGTCGTCAGAGCCTCGCGCCCGAGATCCTCGACGACATCGTGCAGGATGTGCTCGCCGTCGTCTGGCGCCGGCTCGCGGACTATCGCGGTGATGCCGCGCTCGAGACGTGGGTGTTCCGCATCTGCGACTTCCAGATGCGCAACGCGTTGCGCCGCGTCGGCTCCGGGTCGCGGACCGGCGTCTCCCTCGACGACGTCGCCGAGCTGGCCGCGCCCGCGCCGGAGTTCGACGCCGACTCCGAGCGGCTGCAACAGGGGATCGACGCGTTGCCACCGGGGGAAGCGCAGGTCATCCGGAAGAAGCACTACCAGGGCCTCACTTTTCTCGAGATTGCTGCGCAACTTCTGCTGTCTCCGAACACTGTCAAATCGCGGTACTACCGCGGACTCGACTCGTTGCGCCGTTTCTACCGGTCCAGGGAGGAGGACGGAGAATGACCGGAACACCACGAACACCACTGTCCGATCGCGAGGAGCAGCTGCTCGCGGCCGTCGTGACCGGCGAGCGTGCGGGTGACGATCCCGACGTTGCGGCCGCGGCCGCGCAGAACCCCGCGTTCGCGGCGGCGCTCACCGAATTGCAGGACGTGCAGGGTCAGC
This sequence comes from Planctomycetota bacterium, assembly GCA_965228735.1. Taxonomy (GTDB): domain Bacteria; phylum Planctomycetota; class UBA1135; order UBA1135; family UBA2386; genus JAGQRA01. The sequence continues at coordinate 3,019,962 of OZ245838.1, read as the reverse complement.
TGGCGACCGATGCCGAACGCGAGCGCGAACTGCTCGCCGAGGCCGAGGCCATGGCGACGAGCTCGGCCGAGGAGTCGACGGTTGCGAGGACCCTGCGGCAGCTCGCCCTCGGTGGCGGCGACACCGGTGCCGTTCGGCCGCTGCCGGGCGGTGCGGATGAACCCGAGGTGCGCGGATCCGGGACCCAGGAACCGACGGCCGCGACGCTGCGGCGCGGCCCGGCGCGCATCGGCATGTTCGCGGGCGCGGCGGCCGCCGCTGTCCTGCTGCTGTGGGCGGTCGGCGTCTTCTCCGGGCCCGCGCAACCGACGAACGACGATAACCAGACCCTCGGTGACGAAGAACTCGTGCTGCGGGTCCAGGCGGATGGTGCCGAGCTGCTCCTCTCGTGGACGCTCGAGTTGCCCGGGGGCGGCATTCCACCCGGGACGGACTACACTCTCGCCGTGTTCGCCAGCGCGGACACGACCGCGACCCCGCGGTTCGAGAAGTCCGCGATCCAAGCAACCGAATGGCGACTGACCCAAGCCGTACTGGACGGCCTGCCGCAGACGGCGATCTGGCAGGTGACGGCGTTCGTCCGGAACGAGACCTTCGTCGCGAGTCACCCGCTCTTCTGAGGCGGTCCGTTTCGGGCCGAGCCGGCGTTCTGTTCGCCGCCGCCGTCGTCCTCGGCGCGGGCATCTGGGGCGCTGCGATCCTCGGCGCGTTCGATCGGGGTGAGCCGGTCGAGGCCGCGCCGAAGCCATCGGCGAGCGCCGAGACCGAGCAACCATCGGTCGGGCCCGAAGCGCAGCAGCCGTCGGCCGAGGCCGTGGCCGCCGTGCGGGCGCATATCGGCAAGATCGACGCCGACCTGCGAAAGGCGCCCTACGACGTCGCGCGCGCGAGCTGTCGGGCGGTGCTCGCGAGTCCGGTCGAGCAGTATCACCCGCTCGCCCGGGTCTACCAGGCGAGCGTCGTTCGGCTCGAAGAACGACCATGGGAAGGGCTCGAGCTGCTCGCGGCCGCGGACGAGGGCCTGGTGCAGGCGGGCTCGAGGGGCGCGCTGACGCGCTACATGTGGCAGCAGCTGCGAACCGAACGGATTCGCTGCCATCTCGATCTCGGGCTGCCGGACCGCGCGTTCGGGGACCTCGAAGCCCTCGCCGAGCTCGTGAAGGACGATCTGGGGTGGCGCTACTACGTGCTCGTGCTCGAGCTCGATGTCCAGCTCGCGCTCGGGCGAACGGATCGCGTGCAGAAGCGAGCTCGGGGCGCGCTCGCCGATTCTGCGTTCGCCGGGCTGAACGAGTCGCAGCGCACCGATCTCGAGTATCGCTTGCTGCTCGCGCGCTATCAGCTCGCGGCCGACGCCGTGGCGCTCTCGAGTGTGCTAGACGACCTGTTGAAGTTGCGCGTCCGCTTGCTCGGTGGCAGTGCCTTGCGCGCCGGCATCATCGCGGTCGAGATCTGTCTCGAGCTCGGCGATCCGGAGCGCGCGGAGCGGATGCTCGACGAGTTGTTCGGCGAATCGACGGAGCCGACCAGGACCGACGCCGAGATCCTGGCCCTGCGCGCGCGTACCGCGCTCGCCGCGGCACGGCCGCGCGCCGAGTTGCGCGCCCTGCATCGTGACCTCGAACGGGCGACCCGGGACTGGCTCGAGTCCTGGCGGCGGCGGCCGGTGCGCCATGGCGGCGGAGGGGCGTTGCAGTACGGCAACCAGCGGGTGTTGCTCGGCACGTTGCTCGAGCTCGATCGGGCGACGGCCGGAGGGGATGGCGGGATCGCGGCCGCGTTCGGCCACATGGAGGCGGCGTTCGCGCTCGGCACCCTGTCCCGCCGGCTCGTCGCGGATGGCGCGCCGGTCGGCCTGGACGTCGCGCGCAGCCTGGTCCCCAGCGGCGGCGGCCTGCTGATGTTCGTGTTCAGCCCGTGGTCCGCGTCGCTGCTCCTGATCGACGAGAACGGCGGGGAGCATCACACGCTGCCGCTCGGGCGGGCGTTCTGGCCCGATGCCTACGCGCTGCGCGACAGTCTCGACCGCCGCCCGTCGGGGGTGCCGGTGCGTGAGATCGCGACGCGGGTGGCGGGTTATCTGCTGCCGCCGGCGGTGCGCGAGCGGGTCGCGGGCTGGCGCGAGGTCGTGCTCGTCGGCCCGGAGCTGTCGAGCCGCACGTTCCAGCTGCTGCCGTGGAGCGACGGCTGGTGGTGCCTGCAGACACCGATGCGCTTCCTGCCGTCGGTCGCCGTCGGGCAGGCGCTCCGGCTCCGCCGTGAAGCCCGCGCCGCCAAGGGCGCGCCGGCCCATGGCAAGGACCTGACGGTCGTGGGGGATCCCGAGTTCGACGTCGAGACCGCTGCGCGCTGGGGTGTCGAACCGATCGGCATGTCGGCGGCGCGGCGGTCGCGGTTCACGGCACCGTTCGCTGCGGATCGTGTGCGCGCGCTCTGGGGCGCGCGGGCGACGCCGGCGGCTCTGCGCGATCGCGAGACGGCTGCGGCGCGCGCCCTCTGCGTGTTCTCGCACGGGGTCTACGACTATCGTCGCGAGCGACCGGCCGGCGTGCTGCTCGCTGGCGCGGAGCCCGTCTTCCCCGATGGTGTCGAGAGTCTTGCAGCGCCACCGCTCGTCATGCTCGGCGTCTGCGGCGCAGCAGCGGGCCCGTCCCGGCTCGGTGACGGTGGGGTGAACCATCTGGGCGGCGCGTTCCTGCTCGCCGGCGCCGACTGTGTGGCGCTCGCGCATGGTGATCTGTCGGTCGGCGCGACGCGCGACCTGCTCGCTGGCGCACTGCAGCGGTGGAGCGAAGGGCAGACGTTCAGCGCGGCGATGTTCGAGGCCCGGCGTGCCGTTGCCCGCGCGCCCGGCCGGGCGGAGCCCTATTACTTCGCCGGGATGCGCGTCACGGGACTGGACGTTGCCGCGCCGCGCTGAGCGCCGGCCCGTTTCGCTCCTCCGGCTCACGCGCCAGGGCGACGCGATCGTCCGTGAGGTGCTGCGGCGGCCGGCATCGGGCGACCGCCTGCGAAGCGAGAGCGAGGTGGGTTAACCGCCGTTCGACGGCGGGTCTTCGGGATCGTCGCCTGGCGGCAGGGGTTCGCTCGGCGGCGGCGGGCTCGGCGGCGGCGTCAGGTTGCCGTTGCCGTCCTTCGGGTAGCCGAAACCGGTCACGAACAGCGTGGCCATCGTGACGTCGGTCACCTTGTCGTTGGCCATGCTGATCGGTCGCACCATACAGGCGTACTGCGCTTCGTGAATCACGAGGAAGCTGCGGTCGATGTCGATCGTCTGCCGCATTCGCGTTCCCGGGGGGCCGTTGGGCACGCGCGCGGAACGCCGCTGCGAATGGGTGATGTCGATCTGGCCGTCGACCACCGGCCACAGCACGATCTCCGTATGCGTGCTCGATCCGCCCGGCGCGTCGAACTCGAAGTGCAGCTGGCCGTGGATCTGGTGAATGTCCTCGGTGTAGGCGATGTCGACCGGATACAGCGGTGTGGCGTTGGGCTCGACGTGGATCAGCTTGCTGTCGACGAGCGAGTACGCTGGCGCGCTGCTCTCGCCGCCCGGATTCTCGATCGCGAGCGCCGCGAACAGGTCCTGGTCGCCATCGGCGTCGAAGTCGGCCATGACGCCGGCGGAGCCGTTGTGTGCCCGGTTGGCCGTTGCTGCAACGGCGACGTGGAACGCGGTCGCAGCGCCGTAGAAGAAGTCGGTCGCGCCGCTGCCGGCGGCATGGTTCGTCAACACCGAGACGTAGATGTTCTGGGACGTCGAGAGCACGAGCTCCTCGTTGCCGTCACCGCTCCAGTCACCGGCGACGACGCCGACGTAGCTTTCGCCGTTCAGCGGCACGCTCTGGGTCTCGAACGAGCTGAAGAGCGCGAGCTCGCTGCCGCCACCGGCGGCCGGCCGCAGGCAGGCGATGCTCTCGGGAACTTCGGTGATCGACGGCGTGCCGGGATCGTCCACCGCGTTGGCGCCCGAGTGCAATCGGGCGATGTCGGCGGCCATCGTCGTCACGAACGGGAACGACGCGACGACGGCCCCGAGGCGATCGTGCACGAAGAGACCGTCGACCGTGAGGACCGCGACCTCGCTCTCGCCGTTGCTGTCGTTGTCCCAGTTCACGCACTCGATGTCGATGACCGTGCTCGTCGAGTGATCGAAAGCGGCGGGCGAGGTCGACACGAAGTCGTCGGTGATCGAGTCGTACGTCCCGATCCGGCCCGCGCCCGACGAAGTCACGCCGTACACGACGGTGGCGTCATCCGGGTGGGTGGCGAGCATGCGCACGTCGTTCCAGGTCGCGTCGGCGACTGGTGCGGAGACCACGGCGGCGCTTCCCATCCGAAGGCGGACGAGGCCATTGCTCGTCGCGGTCAGGATGGCGTCGAGTGTCGGGTGATCACCGCCGGCGACGCCGTGGCCGGGCAGCGCGGCCACCGCGTAGACCGGGTCCTGCCCGGTGGGCGTCAGCCAGCCGCACGTGTCGTGAATGCCCGGGGCGTCGCACAGCACGACGCGCTGGTTCATGATCGTGATGACGTCGGGCACGACGTGGCCCGTGAACCTGACCGTTCGCAGATCGCCGACGAGCCCTGCCGGAAACGATGGCGACGACCACGGTCGCGATTGGACGAGCACGTACGGGTCGTCGTGGTTGGGCTCGGCGCCGGGCGATTGCGCCCCGAGCAGGACGAGCGTCTGCGCGAGCGCGGGAGAGCTGGCCAGGAGAAGGCCGGCGAGAGATAGGGGTATCCGCATCGGTAGATATCGGGAGAATCGGGGGCGAGTGGCCTTCGAGGGGGCCGCTTCGGAACATCGGTGTCGGGACCGGTTCGCGAAGTTGTCGGATTCTGAGAAAAGTGGCCGCGCGCCGCCTCGGAGGGCGGTCCGGCACGATGGGGCGAGAAGGGACGAGGTTGGCCGGCGCGAGTGCCGGCAAGTGCGCCCGACTATAGCGGCGTGCCACGGTAAGGTTTCGGGACGCGATCGTGACGGCGGCGCCGGTGGTCGGAAGCGCCGCCGAGGCTAAGCTTTCCGCATGCGAACCGAAGTTCGTTTCCGCGCCGTCGCGACGGTCGTGCTGCTCGTGACGTGCGCGGTAGCACCGTTGCGAGCGCAGGATCTGGCGCGGGACCTGCCGTGGCGCCGGCCGGATCCGGCATTGTCGAGCACCGAACTGCTCGACGCGGGCCTCGAACGGCTCGCCGCGGGTTGGGGCTGGGAGGCGGCCCGCATGTTCCGCGAGCTCGCGCATCGCGAGCCGGAGCGGGCGATCGCGCATCTCGGGCTCGCGCTGTCGTTGCGGTCGAACAACAACCGCGCGGCGCGGCTCGTGTGGCAGGCGAACAAGTTCGTCGGCAAGGCGCCGGCGCCCGAAGCGGCCATCGTCGCAGCGTATCGGGAGTACTTCGGAGTCGATCGGCAGCCGGAGCTCGTCGATGCGGGTTTTCAGAAGGAGCCCGTCGAGCGTGCCGAGACGCTGATTGCGCGGCTGCGCGAGATCGACGGCTCGTTGGCCGCGAGGCTCGCGGGATTCGAGCAGGCTCGAACATTGGGGCCCAAGACGAGGGCGGGCTGCGATGGTGACTCGTCACCATCGCTGGCGACGTTCGAAGCGTTCTACTCGGCGGCCAACGGCTACATGCGGCGGATGGCCGCGATGCCGTTCCTGGTTCCCGGCTACAGCGAGTCCGTGGGCGGCCTCGGTAGTGCGCGCCTGGACCTGAACACGCGGGTGGCGCCGCGGCTGCCGCGGCATCCGCAGCTGCACTTCCCACGGCTTTGGCTCCCGGACGGCCACTTGTCGAAGCTGACGGTCCTGATGGGTGGCAGTGAGGACGGCTTGGAATGGCAGCCGCAGCAGGCCCCGGCATTCGATCTCCCCCGCGGCCTCAACGGTCGCGGCAAGCTCGCCGACTACGCGGGCAAACCCGTGCTCGTCGTGTTCTTCCTCGGCTTTGGTTGAGCGCACTGCGTCGCCCAGCTGGTCGAGCTGGAACCCAAGACCCCGAAGTTCAACGCCGCCGGGATCGAGGTCGTGACGATCGGCACCGACGATCAGAACGCCGTGCGCGCGGCGTGGCAGGCGGCGCAGGAGAACGGCGTCGATCCGCTGCACTTCGAAGTCCTGTGCGACCCGCAGGGCGCGGTGTTCAAGCAGTGGAACTGCTGGGACGAGTTCTCGGACGAAGCGCTGCACGGCACGTTCCTCGTCGATCCGAAGGGGCGCATCCTGTGGCAGGACATCAGCCTGCGGCCGTTCGAAGAGTCCGATTGGCTGCTCGCCGAGTGCCGGCGGCTGCTCGACGCCTGGTCGTAACCACCTTGTCAGTCGGGTCTTGCGAGATCCTGGCCGAGGTCGGGGTAGAATCGGGGTATTCGTGAGTCCGCTCGCGGCCCCGCGGCACTGGGGTCGTGAACGCCATGACCGGAACCGATTCGACCATCGCCACTCTGCTCGCCCACCAGGACTGGGTCCGCGCGCTCGCGCGCAGCCTCGTGGCCGATCCTTCGCGCGCCGACGACGTCGCGCAGCAGACGATGCTCGAGGCCATGACGCGGCCGCCCCGCGCGTTGACCAATCCCAAGGGTTGGCTCGCGCGGGTCGCGAAGAACGCCGCGCGCGGGTTTGGTCGCCAGGACGGTCGTCGTCGTCGTCGTGAGGCAACGGTCGCCGCCGAATCGGTGGCCGCTCGCGCGCACGACCCGAGCGACGATCCGGCCGAGGCCGCGCAACGCGCGGCCGCGCACAAGCGCCTCGTCGACGAGCTGTTCGAGCTCGACGAGCCGTATCACACCGTGGTGCTGCTCCGCTTCTTCGACGACCTCGAGCCGCGGCAGATCGCCGAACGTCTCGACCGCCCCGTGAACACGGTGCGCACGCAGCTCCAGCGCGGGCTCGAGCGCATGCGGGCGCGGCTCGACGACGAGTTCGGCGACCGGCAGGCCTGGTGTGCCGCGTTGCTGCCGCTGTTCTCCGCCCGCGGGGCGGCGAAGGCGACCGCTGCTGCGGCCGGTGCTGGCGTTCCCATGATCGTTCTCCTGGGGAGCCTCACGATGAAGTGGATGTTGCCGCTCGTGGGCGCCGTGCTGGCGCTCGTTCTCGGTCTCGAAGTCATCGGCGTCGACTGGCGCGAGCCCGTGCCGGATTCGACCGGCCGGTCCACGGCAACGGCGGCGGCGAACGTCCAACGCGCCGACGTCGCGGCGGATCCGAGACCCACGCGGGAAGCGGTCGCGACCGCTGCGGAATCGACTACGGACGTCGACGCGCCGACCGAGGGCGGTCGCTTCGCGGGTCAGGTGCTGACCGTCGATGGTCGGCCGCTGCCCGGCATCGAGGTCGTGCACTTCGATCCGAAGTTGCCGCAGCTCGTCGGCAACGAGCTGCGTTGGCCGAACATGTCGATGACGCTCGAGCCTGGCCACCTGCAGCAGCTGCGCACCATCGAACCCGCGCGGCGTCATTTCGCGAGCCAGTTCGGCCACGATGCGGAGTTCGTCGAGCAGTTGCTCCTCGGCACGGCGACGCGGCCGCGCGCCGCGACCGATGGCCGCGGGCAGTTCGAGATCGTCGGCACGGACGAAGCCGAGTATCTGCGCATCGCAGGGACGGACTGGATCCTCTACGGCTACGGCGTGCTGCCGAACGACCGCCAGGTGACGATGATCGTCGGGCCGGCCGTTCACGTTGCGGGTCGCATCGTCGACGACCACGGGGCGGGGATCGACGATGCGTACGTCAGCGTCGGCTACAGCATCGAGTCGCTGCCCGGCATCGCGCAGCGGTTCGAGCACTCGTCGGGGTATCGATCGTTCAGCGACAGCTCGAGCGCGGACGGGACGTTCGACCTCGGGACGGTTCCGGCCCACGCGCTGCTGCGGGTCACGGCGCAGAAGCGCGGTCACGTGACGCTGTCGACTCCGGCGGACGAGGTCGTGCCGCCCGTCACCTGGACCCTGCGGGCCGCGCCGGCGAGCGAGCGCACCATCGTGTCCGGCGTCGTCCGGCACGCGGACGGTCGACCCGCGGCCGAGGCCTACGTGCGCTTCGGCAGCACGGGAGCGACCGCCGACGCGAACGGGCGGTTCGAGTTCGAGATCGGCGGCAGCGGGTTCGATGGACCCGTGACGGCGCACCTCGTCGGCTTCCAGCCGGCGGTCATGGACGGGCTGGCGCCGCGGTTGCGCGCCGACCGCGCGGCCGGGCGGGACCTGACACTGACGCTCGGCGGCGAGCCGCTCACGATCCGTGGCCGCGCACTCGGTCCGGACGGCGAGCCACTCGCGAAGGCCAACGTCTATCTCGACGACGGCACGACGTGGGGCACGTTCACCGGTTCGCTCGAGGCCTGGCTCGACGGGCGGCAGCGCGGCGGCGAGTGGTTGACGGGCGCGGACGGGTCCTTCGAGATCGGCTCGCTCCTGCCGCGCGAGTATTCGCTGCGTATCGTCGAACCGACGTCGCTGCTCGTGATCGAGTCGGGTCCGATTGCCGCCGGGTCGACCGACGTCGTGCTGCGCGCGCCGGTCGACGCGATCCTGCCGGAGCTGTCGGGCATGGTCGTCGACCGTTTCGGCCAGCCGGTCGAGGGTGTGCGGGTCGCGGTGACCGCGACGACGGAGCGCGGACCGTCGAGCTCGACGTTCATCTCCCTGCCGCGGGCCGGGAGCACCGATGCAGCAGGGCGGTGGCGCGTGACCGATTGTCCGCAGCGCGGGGTGCGGCTGTGGCTCACCGGCCCCGGGATCGTCGATGGCACGCACGACGTGCCCGCGCCCGGGGCCGACGGGCGCATCGTCGTCGCGCGCCAGGGCAAGTTCCGCCTCGTCGGAACGTTCCCCGCCGGCGTGACGCAGCTGCAGGTCGTGGATGCCGCGGGCCAGGCCATCGTGACCACGGTCCACCGCCCGGACGTCATCTCCTCGTTCCGCCGGCTGGCCGTGCGATCGGGTGGCTCACCCGTCTACCAGGTGCCGGACACGGCGGTCGAACTGCAGCTGCTGAACGACGACGACGAGGTCGTCCACCGGATCCCGCTGCAGTTGCGCTACGACGATGTCAATGACATCGCGCTGTGAGCAAGCGCAAGCTCGTGCGAGTCGCTGCCGCCGTCGAGGTGGCATGCGACGATCGCGGCGTTCGTCCGAAGCCGAACCGATGCGCGTGGATCAGCGGCTACGCCGGAGTTGCGATCGGCTGACTTCGACGCGACGTGCCCCGGCCGCCGTGATCTCGTAGGCAGCGGGAGCTGCGGCCCCGACCGCGGCCCACCATGCGGGCTCGGGAATCGTGACGTTGCCTTTGTAGAGCTCATGGCCGTGGACCGTCCCATCGCCCCGCCGATGGACCAGGACGACTGCTTCGAGCGGATACTCGCGGCCTTCGACCAGCATGCCGCCGTGGCTCGTGATCGCCGTGCATACCTCGCATGACGAGGATCCGAAGAGCACGATGTCCCCGCTCGCAGCGAACCCGTCCAGCAGCGGCAGCCACCGACTCGGTGATGTCGTGTTGCCGCCGACCCAGAAGGCAAGCGCGAGCGCCAGGCCAATGGCGGCGACGGGAGCGGCTCGTTCTGCTCCTGGCACGACCGGTCCCCGAGTTCGACCGAGCGCTGCCAAGGCGACGAGGCTGCCGGCAGTCACCGCCATGATCACGTGCGAGACCCGGACTTCACCGAGGCACCCGCAATCGACGTTGCCGTTGACGAACCAGAGTCCGATGTGGGCCAGCACACAGATCCCGCCGGTGACGCAACTCAGCCAGAACGCCCGCGTGCGGGGGCCGAACAGAATGACGGCGCCGAGCGTGAACTCGAGTGCGATCAGGACTTCACAGGCCACGCCGGGCAGCACCTGTTCGATCAGCCAGGTGACGTGCGCATCTCGCGGGTCGCACCGCCGGAGCTTGGCGGCGCCTCCGAAGACCAGCAGCGCCCCCCAGCCGCTGGTGGCGAGCACCTCGACCAGGCCGCGTTGCGAGTGACCTGTCGCACCGCTCATCGCAGGTCCAGCCGCAAGAAGCGGGCTCCCGTCGTCTGCACTTCGTGATCGGTGGCAGCGCCACCGGGGCGGTCGACCCTGACGTTCGAGACGCCGGGCCGCAGATGGACGCCGTCGATTCGGGCGACGCCGTTCACGGCCGAACTGGCGTCGAACATCCGTTGTTCGGGCACGCCGTGGCAGTTCTCGTACCGTATCGACCAGATGCCGAGGCTCGACTCGGGCAGGAGAACCTCGACCCTGCCGCGCCAACATGGGCGGCCGAACAGCTGGATCTCCTCGTTGTCGCCGGGGCCGATCTCGATCGACCGTGGCTCGAAGTCGATCAGCGATCGCTCTCCCGGCGCGAGTTCGTAGCGCCCGGGTGCGAGATGGTCCATTTGCCAGCGGCCGAACGGACCGGTCCAAGTGTGGACGATCGGTGAGCGGTTCTTGGCGACGATGCGGCCGAAGACGGCGTCTGGCACGGTGGTCCCGGCGGGGGGCTGGAGGGTGCCTCGGAGCGTCCCTGGCCCGGCGACGCGAACCTCACCCAGGTCGGCGACCGCGTTCGGCGCGATCGTGACCTCGCCGACGACCTGCACCAGTCCACCGCCGCGCGGGCTGATGGCGACGCGGTAGGTTCCGGACCGGACCCTTGCCTCGAGTCCGCCGTCTTCGGCGCCACAGTAGAAGGACTGCGTTCCCTTACCGTCCTCTTGCCGCAGCCTGAGGTAGTAGCTGTCGATCGGTTCGCCGCCGTCGCCGACGACGGTCAGGCGAACCGTCCCCGCGTCGGCCTCCGCCACGGCCAGGTCGATGTCGAGGTATTGCGGCAGGCGCGAGCCCTGCCACTCCACCGGGATGGCGACAGCCTCTGCTCGGTCCGGGGGAGTGGCCACGAGCCGCCAGCGACCGCTGTTCGGCCGAACGATCACGAACTCGCCGTCCGGTGCCGTGGACTCGACTTCGTAGCCCTCGTGGTCCCAGCCTTCCCCGCGCCAACTCGGGACCGTGCCCTGGATCCGGATGCGCGCGCCGATCACCGGAGTCGGGCCTCGCCGAGTCCGACCGCGGATCCGGGTGCCGGCCAGCGTGAGGCTCACGGTCGCACTCGAGGCGTGGGAGCACGGGACCCACGCGCGCGCGGCGCCGTGGATCGGATGGAACGCGGCGACCCGGACCCCCGACTCGGATTCGGCCTTGGGGCCGGACTCCGATCGAGAGGGCATGGGACTGAGTCCACTAAGCACGAATCGGCCGGCTGCGTCGGCTAGCGCGGTGGATTCGATGCCATCGGTCCCGGCCCCCACGATCGTCGCGCCGGCGACCGCCTGGCCGGCCGTGTCGCGGACCCAGCCCGTGATCGTCGACTCCGCCACCATCGTGATCTCCAGGATCGAGGTGTCGAGGTCGGCCGCCGCGATGGTTCGCGAGACGTCGGCGAGCCCGTTCTTGCGCGCGACCAATCGCCCGGGCCGGCCGCAATGGCGTATCGTGAACCGACCGGCTCGGTCGCTGAGTTCCCGGTCCGGTGCCGGCAGGCGCGTCAGGAAACCGCCTCGCCGTTCGCGCCGTCCGCCGCTGTGCCAACGGATCGAAACCCCAGCGATCGGGCGACCGAGCGCGTCGACGACGCGGCCCGGCATGGTGTCGCCGTTCGTGAGTGGTTCGAGCACGAACGCGAGCCGCTGGCGGCCGTCGCCGGGAATCGGGGTGGCCGCCGTCACGGGCAGGCGCTGGGTGCTGCGCCAGCCGTCCTTCGTGACCGCCACCAGGTCGCGTCGGTCGAACGAGTCGATCCGAGCGTGCCCGCTGGCGTCCGTGACGGCTGCCAGCGTGCCTGCCGCCGAGACCTCCTTCGAACCCAGGAGGACCGTCGCGTCCGCGACGGGGTCACCCTGCGGGTCCGTCACGGCGATCTCGAGGTGTCGAAAGGTGGCGACGACGAACTCGACGCGAGCGGGGCTGCTCGCGGTCTTGGTCTGACCTGCCACCGTGACGATGAACATCCGGCCGCCCGCCATGTGCTGCACCAGCAAGCCCTGGCGGTCGGTCCGGTCCGAGTGGGTTTCACGGTCCGAGTCGACCTGCCAGTGGACCGGCACCGCCGCCAGCGGGGAGCCGTTCTCGTCCGTCACCCGGACGATCAGTCCGGTCGTCGTGAGCTCCTCGTCGGCGGGAGCGCTGTCGGGCGCCGCAGCGGAACGGTCGAGGCGCGTCGAAGCCGGGCTTCGAGGTGCGGGCGCTGCCTGGCGGGTCGGGGACTGGCCCGCACCACCGATGGGACCGGGCTCGGATGGGTCGAGAGCTCCGCTCAGCGCCAGCCACGCGGTGGCCAGGATGATCACCACCGCGACCGAAGCCGGGAGCCAGCGCAGTCGACGTGTCATGCAACCCGTACGCTTGCCCTTCGATTCCGCGCGTCGAGCAGGGCGCGGACCGCGGCCCAGCAGCCTCCGACGATCATGAGTGCCAACCCGATGGTGCCGATCTCGACGCCCTGATCCGCTACGTGCGCCGTCGGCTCGGGCGCCCGGGCCCGAGGTTGCTGAGCGTCGTCCACCGCGGTCAGTTGATCGGCTCGACGAATCGGCCATTCCGTGTCCTCGACCGGACAGTGCGAAGAGTCGGCCAGGAGTTCGTTCAGTGCTCCGCCCGGTTGTGCCGCCTCGTGGCAGACCCAACGGAAGTCCAGCAGCTCCGCACTGCGGTGGATCCAGGTGGCCCGTCGCGGGATGCCGTTCGCGTGTCGTTCCTCGACCTCGATCTCGGAGAACACCAGATCCGCCAGATCCGCCGGGGAGACCGTATCTGGCGGGAGCGTCGCGGGCATGTGCTCGACGATTCGTTGCGGCAATCCGGTGGTGCGATCGAGGTAGATGAGGTCGAAGGCGAAGAGCCCGGCATGCGCCTCTGGATCGCCGACCGGGTATCCGACCATGAGCAGATCGGTGGCAAGCTGACGGCAAACTGGCTTGCGCCCGTCGGGTCCGACGTCCCAGAGCCACGTCCCCAGCCGGCCGAGTCCCATGAGCCGCAGGAAGCCGGGGCGCTCATCATGGAGCGTCGGTTCCGCCGCGGCGAGCGCGGCCCAGGATCGGCGCGAGGGGTCGCGCTTGCTCCGGCTCAGGAACCAGTCGACCTGGCGGAAACCGTCGAATGCCAGGGTCCGGTTCGGAAGCGACCGGATCGAGGCGATCGCGGTCGGTGTCGGCCCGGTTTCGACCGTGAGCTCGGAGAGCGGTTGACGATCGGTCTCGCCCTCGCCGTTTGCACCCCACCACTCGATTCGCTCCATGTCGTCGAGTTTGGAGTATCGGATCACGTTGCGGCCGAGGACCTCGACCTTGCTGGTCTGGAACTCCTCCAGGACGAGTGCGCAGTTCTCGCTCATCGACTGCATGGTCGAGAGCGGCGCGCTCTGACCGAGCAGGGCGGCGGACAGGGCGGTGATGCAGATGCCCGTCACGAGGTGTTGCGATGTGTTCATCGGATCTGAAGTCGTGTTGCAGGCAGGCCCATCGCCTGGAGTTCGATCGTGCCCTGGCTCACCGAATGGGCCGCGAGGACGATGCTGCCGGCGATGGCGTGGTTGCCGATTGGTCGGACGTTCTCGAGCTGTGCCTTCTCATCGTTGTTCATCCGAACGTCGAACTCCTGGATGCTCGGAGGTTCGTCCGGAAAGTAGTCGGCAAGGAACGCCACGGCGGGGCGCGCGTTGGCGTCGACAGCGCGCTTGGTGACGGTAGAGGGACTGAGCGCAAGGGCTGGCACTCGCTGACGCTTGGTGTCGAACGAGAGCTGGGTGGAGGATCCATCCGACCAGCGCACGTTGATCACTCCCTCACCCGCCTGCCGTTCCAGGCGCGCGAGAATCACCTCGAGCACGATCTCGGCGTCGCCGCCGGGTGGGATCACCTCGGGCTCGATGGTGGCTTCGATGCAGTTGCAGGACCGTTGGATGTGCGGCCGTGCCACGGGGTCCGCGCCGCTGTTGTGCAGTCGATAGCGGATCGTGGGCCGGCCTTGATCCGGGGGGACCACCACCGATTTGTGGAGGCCACCCGCGACCACGACACGGCTTGCGATGGGGGGCTTCTTCGAAACGCACTGCGCACCCGCCCAGAGGCCGATGCCGATCAGGAACAGCACGTAGGGCATTCGCGTTGGCTTCATCGTTGGTTGCCGTGTCGCGTTACTGTCTGGTCAGAAGCAGTCCGGTACGCCGAACGTGCACGGATCGGTCGTGGGCGAGAAGAGATGGGCGCAGACTCCGTTCAGGCACGGCGAGACGAGCCAGAAGCCCGAGCATTTCGCGCCCGCGAGAACGATGACGCACTCGGTTTCTTCGAACCGCTCGCAGGTCCAGACCACCTGGTTGTTGTTGCCGAGCGGCGCGCACTTCTCGCACGTCTCCTCGCAGATACCGTCGCCATCGAGGTCCCAGGTGCGTACCGCGCAGGCCGTGAGGGGGCCTTCGTAATCTGCGCAGACACTGGTCGGTTCGCACAGGTACTCGGGGAGGACGGTTTCGTCCTGGATGAACGCCGACGTGAGAGCCGCGATCAGAACGATCGCGATGGAAGCTCCGAGTTTCTGAAGCATTGCCTTTTCCTCTAACAGCTGACTCGGCCGAACATCGAATCAACGGGATGTCCGTTGCTCGTCGCGGCCGAGTCGCACGCTAGTGTGATCGTCGGATCCGTCAAGCTGACGACGACCGGACGCAGGTGTCGCCGGCAGGCCTTCGGGAACCCGTCTAGGCGTGTTGGATCACGGCTCCGATCTCGCGGAACACGGTCTTGAAGCCGGCTTTCCGTGCACCGATGTAAGCCGCGGCAAGGGCGTCGTCGCCTTGCATGAGACAGCACATCCAACTGCTATCGAAAAGTCGTTGGAACCATGTGGCGCCGGTTGCCGCCGGCAACAGTACGATCACGTCAGAGACCCTGGCGTTGAAGCTCATCGCTGCAAACCTCGGGAGCCACTTGGCCGGATCAGGGCACTCGATGACGACGACACGGCCGGTGAACGACGACGAGTGCATCGACTTCGGGTCGACGTTGGGGCGAGTTCCGATCGCCGACCGGTTCACGACCACATCGAACTGGCCGAGGAGTCGCTCCGCTCCATCGATGAACTTGCGAATCGCGGTGTCCGTCGGCTCGATGTTCTTGCGCCTTGGTCGTGGCCTGGGCGTGGGGTTGCCCTTCTTGCTCGCCCGTGCGAAGCGGATGGCTCCGGTGACGCTAGGAATCGCGCGTTCTCCGGCTCGTTCGGCCAGGTAGTCGACGAACACCTTCTCCGGCACTCCAGCGAGTTCCCGATACCGCTTCGCTCGTGCCTTGCCCAGTTGCTCGATCAACCGTCGGTGCAAGTGGGTATCGCGGTCGCTTGATCGATCTCCTCCCCAGCCAGAGACTTGGCGCAGGACCTGCCCGACCTTCCGCTTCGTCTCGAGGTCGAAGACCGCGATTCGGGCGGCATCCTCGAATGCGATCTGGAACCGGCGCCCGGCGTCCTTCAGGACCGATACCAGCTTGTCCAGGTCGACGAGGTCTGCGGGCGTCGACGCCTTGTTCAGCATCGAGCAGAACTGCTCGTGGGTGGGAACTTGCAGGCGTTGACCGGACGGCCTCGGGAAGGTGCCCGGGAGTTCGGGGGAGGCCTGGACTGTCTTGCCGATGCGACTGCGCACCGAGCGGTGCGAAGGGTCGCAGGTCGTGTCTTCTGCCATCAGGACGGTTCCTTGGGCTCTGGGCTCTCCTTTCCCAGGTCGCAGCGTGGCACAGTCACCGGGTCGTCGCAAGCAGGAAGATGCAGTCGAACGAGCGCCAGTGCGCGAGGACCGTGGCGCTTGCCCGACCGTTCCTGGTCGCCTACTCGTCGACCCGCACGTCGCCGAGCTGGTTGCCGGCGATCACGTTGCTCGCGCGGACGTCGTTCGGGTCGAGCAGGGTCGAGCGCAGGCGAACGCCGTACTCGGTGTTGTCGCTGATGTCGTTCGCCGTGAGCTCGATCGCCAGCGAGTCGCGGACGCGCACGCCGCTCTGGACGTTGTCGGTGACCGAGCTTCGCGCCACCGTCGCGCCGATCGTGTCGCGGATTCGCACGCCGTGATCGCCGTTCTGGCGGACATCGCAGTTGTCGATGCGCACGTTCGTGCTGTCGTCGCGGACGCGGATGCCGGACCCGACGTTGCCGGTGCTGATGCAGGCGAGGATCTGGACGTCGGATGATTCCCGGACCTCGATGCCGGCGTCGCCGGTGGCGCTGCTCGTGACCGACTCGATCACGACGCGGGTGGACTCGCGGACCCGGATCCCGCCGAAGGGTCCCGATACGGCGAGGTCCCCAACGAACACGTCGGCGCCGTTGCGAATCTCGATCACCGCGTCGTCGAACGATGTCGGGCCGTGAATCGAAGTGAGGCCGCGACCGGCGCCGACGATTCGCACGCTCTTCTGCACGACCAGCCGGCCGCGATACGTGCCGGCGCCGATCTCCACGGTCGCTCCGGGTGCGGCCGCGTTGATCGCGCGCTGGACGTCGGCGAGTTCGCCCGCGTTGGCCGGGTCCGTGGAGAGGCTGGAATCGCTGGCGTTGCCCGATCCGCCGCTGTTGCAGGCAGTGGCCCACAGGAACAGAGCGGGGGCGAGGAGGGCGAGGCGGGTCGAGAATGGCGCGGCGGTCTTGGTCATCGCCGGGTTCTCGCAATGGCCGTGCCACACCCGACGAACGGACGGATGTGGTCGGGATCCGGACACGTGTCGTCCGTATCCCCGACGGGTCGCTACTGCTCCGTCACTGGCCCGACGTCATCTCGTAGAACGCGATGCCGCCGGCCTGCAGGCCGACCTCGACGCTCGCTGCGATCTTGAACGTGCGCAGGTCGACGACGTCGAGGGCGCCGGGTTCGGCGTTCTTGCCCTCCGAGGTCACGAACGCGTAGCGGTCGTCGGGGCTGATCACCACGCCGTGGGTGACGCGGCGGCTCGAGTCGAGCCGGGCGAGTTCCTTGCCCTGCTCGACGTCCCAGATGCCGATCTTGCCCGCGGTCTTGTAGGTCACGACGAGCAGCTTGCCGTCGCCCGTGATCTCGAGGTTGTAGGGGCCTTTGGCGCAGGCGAATCGGCGCTTGATGACCCAGTCGACCGTGTCGACCTCGACGAGCTCGGCCTTGCCGTTGAGCGCGGCCCATACCGTCGCGGTCTTCGGGTGCGGCTGGATCCAGGTCGGCTTGGCAACCGATGCGTGGTTCTTCGGCAGGTCGACGTCGAGTTGCATGTTGCGCGTGACCTCGAACGTCACGGCGTCGATCTCGTACAGCTCGCCCGACATCATCGCGCACGAGTAGTGCTTCGTGCCGTCCTTCGTCAGCCGCGAGCCGTGCGGCATCGCGCCCGTCATCGTGCGCGCGACCTCGACCATCGCGTCGGGGTCGACGATCGACACCGAGCTCGGCAGCATACGCCCGTGCAGGTTGAAGTTGACGCAGTAGAGCAGCCCGGTCAGAGCACTGATCTGCATCGTCGCGGGGAACATGCCGAGCTCGCACTCGCCGACGAGCTCGTCATCGGACGTGCGGTACTTGTAGAGCAGGCCGAACGGTTTGCCGTGCGCGATCGACAGGTACCAGTACTTGCCCTCGGGACCGACCGTGAGGCCGTGCGGCCCCTCGATCTCGGTCGCCTGATAGCCGACGCGGATCGCCTTCTCGACCGTCGCGTGCTTGCCGTCGAACGCGACGCGATGCACCTCGTCCGCGGACTCGCACGCGACATAGACGCGATAGACCCGGTCCTGCGCCGGCAGCGCCCCAATCGCCAGGATTCCGATCGCCGCCGCGAAGGCGCGTCCGAGTCCGGCGCTCACCGGCGGCGCCCCCGGTTCTCGACGAGCTTCGTCGCCCACAGGCCCGAGTTCCAATCGGAGATGAAGATGTGGCCCTTGTAGGGCTGCGGGCCCCAGGCCATCGGCGCGTTCGGCACGACGCCCTTCGGGTGCGTCGGCAGGAACCACGCGATCTCGCGACCCTGGCGGTAGAGATCGCCCATGAGTTCACCCGAGATGTCGACGACGCGCAGGCCGGCGTTGTAGTAGGCGACGTAGAGCGTCTCGTCCTCGATCCACAGGTTGTGCGTGCCGGCCTCGGGCACCTCGTAGCGCGCGACCTCTTCGGGCTCCTCGAGGTTCGTGAAGTCGACGATGTGGATCCACCCGCGCGGGTACGTCGGGTTGTTCTTCACGCTGAGCCCGTAGGGGAACGCCTCGTCCCCGGCAAAGACGTAGAACTTGCCGGTCTTCTCGTTCTTCCACGGGAACGCCGCGTGGTTCCAACCGCTCGGATACGCGTAGTTGCCGATCTTGACCGGATTGCTCGGCGAGCCGCCCTTGATGCCGTTGCCGACGTCGACGAGGTGCAGGCCGTAGCGCCAGTTCGACGAGTAGGCGATGCCGTCGACGACCCAGACGTCGTGGATGGATGCGCCGGGCTCGAACACCTGGTAGCTGCCGACGCGGATCGGCGCGCGCGGGTTCTTGATGTCGAGGATGTCGTAGCGCCGGCCCGCGCTCAACGCGTAGGCGAAGCCCTCGTTGATGAACAGGTTGTGCACGCCGCCCGTGAGCTCATCGTTGAACTCGCTGATGCGTTCCGGGTTGCGCGGGTCGGTCACGTCGAACGCGACGATGCCGTTCTTGCGGTTGCTCGCGCCCTCGCGGCTGATGATGCAGAGCCGCCCGTCCTCGCTGACCTTGACGTCGTTCACCGTGCGCGCGTCGACGGTCACGGTCGAGATCTTCTCGATGCGGGAGGGGTCGGTGACGTCCCAGAAGATCGCGTCGCCGTTGGCGCCCCACGTTCCCGTGACGCAGTAGTCGCGGCCGTCGACACCTTCCCAGACCCAGAGGTCGGAGGTGTGCACGTCGAGCACGGGCCCGTGGCCGATGCGCTGGAGCCGGCGCTGCTGCTCGAAGCGCTCGTTGGCTCGGATCGTCAGGCGGTCGGTCGCGGTGCCGCAGGTGGCGATGATGGTGTAGAGGCCCGGCTTCTCCGCGACGAAGCGACCGTCCTGCGTGATCTGGCCCGTCGCCGCGTTGCCCAGCGTGTCGTCGGGCGCGGCGTGGAACGAGTAGAACACCGGCACGCCGTCGACGTTGCCGCCGCTGCCGTTCTGCAGATTGGTGTCGAGGTGCACGACGTCACCGGTCCGCACGACTTCGGCATCCGCGACGAGGTCGACCTGCTGCACCGGGTTGTCGACGACCGTGACATCGAGCTTCTTCTCGAGCCCGCCACCGGCCGCCATGAGCGTCACCTGGCCGGCGGCGATCGCGGTCACGTGGCCGAACGCGTCGACCTTCGCGAGGCTCGAATCGCTCGTCTTGAACGCGACGTCGAGGTCGTCGCGCGCCGTGCCGTTCTGGTCGACGACGTCGCCACCGAGCCGCACCGTCGTGCCGGCGTAGAGGCGCTTCGGCAGCCCGGTGATCGTGATGTCGGCCGGCTCGGGGTACGGCACCGTGACTTCGACGGTCGCGGTCGGGCGGCTCTCGCGCGGGCCGCCGAGCGCCCGGGCCACGACCTCGTAGGTGCCGGGCTTGATCGCCGTGACCTCGCCCTCGCGGCTGACGCGCAGCGAGCGACGGGCGCGGGAGAAGAACATGACGCGCGCGCCTTCGACCGGGCGACCGCCGACGTCGAGCACCTCAGCGGTCAACTCGGTCGTCTCGCCGACGGGCAAGGTGACCTTGGCCGGCGTGACGCGGATGCTGCCGCCTTCGTTCTTGCTGCCTTCCTGGGCGAGCGCGGTGGGAGAAGTCGCGAGGGCGAGGAGCGTCGCGAGGAACAGGGTGATGCGGTGAGCCAAGGCGGATCCTGGGGAGCGAAGTGGCCGCGACCGGACGATGGCAGCGGCGGGTGCGATTGGACAGTCTAGGCGCGGCGTCGCACCAGGCGTAGGCGGGCCGGGCAGCTGCGACGTTTTTGGGGCGCGTGTGGCCTCGTCCGCAATCTTCTCGTTCTGGTGGCGGCCGACTACCCGACCCGACGCCTTGGCGGGTGTGAACCCATCCATCTCCTCGTGGCATTTCTGCGGAATCGCGGCCGGTGCCTTCCTCGGTGCGGTCGTCACCGCGCTCCCGGCTCAGAACTTGGCGCCGAACCCCGGCTTCGAGTCGGGCAACGTGGGCTTCTCGTCGGACTACGGCTACTCCGCCGGCGCCAACTGCTGCGAAGGGCAGTACACCGTCCGGGCCAACGGCAGCTCGTTCAACGGGGCGTTCGTCAATCCGCCGCCGGCCTCCGCGGGCAGCTCGCAGTTCATGGTCGTCAACGGTTCGACCGTGCCCAATCAACGGGTCTGGTTCGCCTCCGTGCCGGTCGTCGCGGGCGTCACCTACCGGTTCGAACTCGCGGGCTGCACGGCGGTCGCCGGCGGGCCTGCGATCCTGCAGTGGCAGGTCGGAGGGCAACTCGTGGGTGCACCGCTGCCGCTGCCGCACTTGACGGGCATCTGGCAGACTTCCGGCGCCACCTGGGTGGCCGGCGCGACCGGTTCCGTGGAGGTCGCGATTCGCAACCTCAACACGAGCGCCTTCCCCAACGACTTCTACATCGACGACCTCTACATCGGTCCGTGCCAGAGCTGCTGGCGCAACTACGGTGCGGGTCTGCCGGGCGCGCAGGGCATCCCCAATCTGGTCCCGTCGTCGCCGCCGCAGCTCGGCACCACGATCGACCTGCGCGCGACGACGGTGCGCTCAACGCAGGAGTTCGGCGTCGTCGCGCTCGGCCTGGCCGCGGCAACTCTGCCGACGCCGGTCGGTGGCACGCTGCTCGTGGACCCGCTCGCCACGGTTGCGCTGTTCGTGCCGCCGACGCCGGCGGCGACGCTCGTGCCGATCGCGCTGCCGAACGATCCGACGTTCACCGGCATCTCGATCTACGGCCAGTTCGCCCACACCGATCCGACGGCCGTGGCCGGGTTCGCGTTCTCTCGGGGTCTCGAGCTGACGGTCGGCCCGTAGCTCGAGCCCGCGACTATCGGCCGAGCCGCGCTGCGAGGAACGCCGCGATGACCTCGTGGCCGCGCGGCGTCCAGTGCTCGTCGCCGTCGAAGTAGAGCGCCTTGTCGGGGTCCGCCCGCATCGCCGCGACGAACGCGTCGGTCGGGTCGAGCGGCACGAGGTCGGCGGCGGCCGCGGTCTCCCGGAATGCGTCGAAGTAGACGCTGGGCTGGCCGTCCGCGCGGCCCGCGACGTCGCGGCTGTCCGCGACCCAGACGAGCTCGAGGCGGGCCTCGCGGGCTTCGACGAGTGCCCGGAAGCGGCGCAGGAAGTGCGCGGTGACGCGGCGTTCGACTTCACCCGGACCGGCGCCGCGGGTCTCGCCCGCCTCGCGCTGCTCGACCGCGCCGGCCTTCGCCTTCTGGAAGTCCCAGACGTGGGCCGCGAAGTTGACGAGATAGCTGTGGTCCTTGAACCAGCGCTCGAACGCCGAGCCGAACGCGGTGTCCGGCGTGATCTCGACGACGTCGTCGCCCTCGACGCGGCCGTGCAGGCGCTTGCTGTGCGTGTTGTCGAAGAAGTCGTTGTAGAAGAACATCAGCACGACGACGTCGCCGGCCTGGATGTCCGCTTCGACCTCGGTCTCGAGCAGCCGCGTCTGCAGCG
Source organism: Planctomycetota bacterium (assembly GCA_965228735.1). Lineage (GTDB taxonomy): Bacteria > Planctomycetota > UBA1135 > UBA1135 > UBA2386 > JAGQRA01. The sequence continues at coordinate 2,998,304 of OZ245838.1, read as the reverse complement.
CCGTGCCGCACCCGTTGATCCCGTAGTTCCGCACCGCATGGTCGGGCAGCAGGTGGCGCAGCCGATCGGTGAACACTTCGCCGTTCTCGACACCCCAACCCCAGGTGAACGAGTCGCCGAACACGTGGATCGTGCGTTCGACGTCCGCCGGGTCGCGCCGGAACTCCGCGGCGCGGAACCCGCGGTCGTCGTGACGGACCACGACGTCGAACTGCGAGCGGCGGAACCGCCCCTCGACGTTCGGCCGCCCGCGATACACCAGCACCGGGTCGGCCTGGTGGAACGAGCGCAGCGGGTTCACGTGGGCGGGGGAGTAACCGCAGACCCGCAGCAGCAGCTCGGCGAGCAGCAGGCCGACGAGCAGGCCGATCGCGAGACCGGCGAGCCGGCGGCGGAGGCGGCGCGGCTTCCTGGACTGCGAGGACTTCGACGGTGCGGCGGGCAACACGCGGTAGCTTACGGATGGTGCGCGCGGTTTCCCGGTGTGATCGCTTGCACCTCACGCTGCGTGAGGTCGGACCATGGCCGGCGATCGCATTGGCAAGAGGCGCCTCGGGCGCAGAACCATGACGGAGTCCTTCAAGGTCGGCGAACTCGCGGAACGCACCGGGCTGACGGTGCGCGCGCTGCATCACTATGACGAGATCGGTCTGCTGTCCCCGTCCCGGCGCACGCCGGCGGGGCATCGGCTGTACTCGGGCGCGGACGTCGCGCGCCTGCTGCGCATCCGGTCGCTGCAACAGCTCGGGTTCGGCCTCGACGTGATTCGCAGCTGCCTCGACGATCCGCGGTTCCCGCCGATCGCCGTGCTCGAGCTGCACATCGCGAGGCTCGACGAACAGCTCGACACGGCGCGGCGGCTCCGGTCGCGGCTCGTGGAGCTCAAGGAGCGCCTCGGCGACGGCGACGCCGAGGTGCGGACCGGGGACTTCCTCGACGCGATCGAGGAGATGACGATGTTCGAGAAGTACTACACCAAGGAGCAGCTGGCGCAGCTGCAGCAGCGGAAGGAGCAGCTCGGTCCGGAGGCGATCGCCGCCGCCGAGGCGGAGTGGCCGCGGTTGATCGCGGCGGTCCGGGCGAAGCAGGCGGCCGGCGTCTCGCCCGACGACCCCGAGGTGCGCGCCCTGGCCAGGCGCTGGCAGGAGCTCGTCGAAGAGTTCACGGGTGGCGACCCCGGCATCCGCGAGAGCCTGCAGAACCTCTACCGCGGTGAACCTCGCGTTGCCGCCGAGCGCGGGCTCGACGGCGAGGTCTTCGACTACGTGCGGCGCGCCGCGGCGCCGCCCGAGTGACCCGCGGCTGCCGGCTACTTCGGCAGGTAACGGGCGGGAATCGGGCCGGCGGTCCGTTCCTGCTCCCACATGAGCTGGTGCACGAACCAGCGATCGTTCTCGTGCACGAGCTGGATCGAGTTGATGCCGCGCATCATCGGCTTGTCGTCGTCCGCGCTCTGGCGCGCCTCGTAGGTCGACCACACGTGCGTCAGGCCGCCGAACGTCTCGACGCGCTTCTGCACCTCCTGCTCGAAGAAGCCGTTCTGCTCGAGCCACGGGCCCGACCGTTCGACGTAGTCGCCGACCGTCATCGGCACCGCCCGCTTGCCGCCGGGAGTCGGCATGATCGGGATCAGCCGGGCGTCCGCGTGGAACAGGCTGCGCAACCGGCCCCAGTCGCGCTTCTGCCCGGCCGGCCCCGAGATCACGTCGTAGAGCGCGGCCACGATCGCGTCGGGGCTCGCGACGTCGGCGGGATTCACTGCTGGCGTCGCGAGGGCGCTGCGATCGCGCACGGGCTCCATCGTGAGGTCGGCCGTCAGCAGGTGCGGGCCGAAGTGGATCTGCAGCTGTCCCGTGTCGCGCTTCGATCGATCGACGGTCCACTGGATCGCGAGTCGACTCGCGGAGAACGGCGCCTGCTCGCGTTCGAGCGGGACCGGGATCCCGCCCGCGACCTTGGCGACCTCGTAGGCGTCGCGCAGGCCGGCGCGCACGTCGTCCGGGTCGAGCAGCAGCATCTGCAGTCCGTCCTCGGCATGGGTCAGAGCACAGTAGTACGACCCGGGGCGGATGCGGCGGCCACCGAGCACGATCGGGATGTTGGTGTCGAGCCGCGTCCAGAAGTTGTCGCCGAAGCGCCAGCTCTTGCCGCTTCGTTGCGTGAGGAACTTGCCGTAGGCCGGGTTCCACCGCGGGCGGCCGTGGTCCATGACGAGCTGGCCCGCCGAGTCGGGGCCGAACCAGTAGAAGATGCGGGCGGCGCCGCGATTGCTGGTCTCCGGATAGGCCGTCTGCTCGGTCGGGCGCGGGCCGGCGATCATGCCGCCCGTCGTCGGCACCGCGGTGCTGAAGAACACGAGCAGGTCGAGGTCGGCCGTGATGTCGTGAAAGCGATGCTCGGCCGCCGCCGCGACGAACACCGTGTCACCGGCCGTCACCGCGCGCGTCTCGCCCGCCGCCGTGAACTTGCCGGCACCCGCCACGACGTAGTAGATCTCGTCGCGATCGTGCGGCGCCTGGCCGTCCTGCTGGCCCGCACGCAGTCGGTAGCGGCCGACGCTGAGCGAGGACCGATCGATGATCGGCACCCAGGTCCGCGCGCTGCCGAGCTGCTCGCCGACCTCGTCCGCCGTGAGCCATTGCACGGCCGGCGGCGGACCCTGCTGCGCGACGGCGGAGGACGGGATGCAGGCCGGTGCCGTGGCGAGGACCGTAGCGAGAACGTTCGGAAGCGGGCGGAGCATGCCGGGGACGATACGGCCAACACGCCCACGACGGTCGAGCCCGTCATCCGGTAAACCTGTACCCGGTATGATCTCCCCACTCGTCGTCACGACCCCGGGCGCGGGGCTGTTCGAGATCACGGATCAGGTCGCCGAGGTCGTCCGCGCAGCCGGCGATGCCGACGGGCTGTGCACGCTCTTCGTGCAGCACACGTCGGCGAGCCTCGTGATCCAGGAGAACGCGGATCCGGACGTCCTCGTCGACCTGCAGGCGTTCTTCCGGCGGCTCGTGCCCGAGGGCGATCCCCTGTGGACCCACGTCGCGGAGGGGCCCGATGACATGCCCTCGCACGTGCGTTCGGCGCTCACGCAGACGAGTCTGTCGATCCCCGTCGCCGGTGGCCGATTGCTGTTGGGGCGCTGGCAGGGGATCTATCTCTTCGAGCATCGGCGGCGGGGCAGCCGACGCCGGGTCCTGGCGCACGTGCGCTGAGGCCGACGCAGGCCGCCTTCGCGGAACTCGCAATCCATCTGACGATCGATCTGACAATCCGTCTGACGATCGATCTGACAATCGCTTTGAACCGGGGCGCGCCTGCGCCGTTGCCTCCCGAGAACGTCCCTAACCCCGTGAGGTTGCCATGATGTCACGTCTCGGCGCGCTGTTCGGTGCGCTCGCCCTCGTCTCGACGCTGTCCCTGTCCCCGGTCGCAGCCCAGGCCCCCACCGAGGGCAGCATGGTCGCCGCCGGCAGCTACCTCTTCGTCTTCCACGACGGGATCCTCTACAAGGTCGACCAGCGCACCCTGGCCGTGCTCGGCAGCGTGAACCTCGCGTCGGCCCAGATCGGTCGGCCCGGCATCGTAATGCCGCCGCCGCCGCCGCCGCCGACCGAGGTGGCGGAAGAGATCGAGCCCGTCGAGGAGATCGCCGTCGTCGTCGAAACCGAAGCCGCGGAGGCCCCGGGTGAGCCGGCGCGCCGCAACGAACGAGCCGCGGATCGCGCCAAGAAGGCCGGTGCTGCGATCGACCGCGCGCTGCAGTGGCTCGTCGAACACCAGGACGAGAACGGGCGCTGGGACTCGGACGAGTTCATGAAGCACGACCTCAGTGGCCAGCCGTGCACGGGACCGGGCTCCGCGACGCAGGACGTCGGGGTGACCGGGCTCGCGACACTCGCGCTGCTCGGCAACGGCAACACCCTGCGCCGCGGTCGCTACAAGGACCAGGTCAAGTCGGCCGTGAAGTGGCTGCGGGACCAGCAGCAGGAGAACGGCCTGATCGGGACGAACGCGGCTCACGACTTCGTCTACGGCCACGCGATCGCGACGGTCGCGCTCTCCGAGGCGTTCGGTTTGTCGCGCTACAAGCTGCTGAAGCAGAACGTGCAGAGCGGCATCAACTACCTCGAGAGTCACCGCAACCCGTACAGCGTGTGGCGCTACCAGCCGCGCGACAACGACAACGACACCTCGGTGACGACCTGGGCGCTCATGGCGTACCGCTCGGCGCAGAGTTTCGGCCTCGACGTCAACCCGACGGCGCTCGATCTCGTCGCGACGTGGTACGACCAGGTGAGCGACCCGAGCGGTCGCCATGGCTACAGCAAGCAGGGCGAAGCCAGCTCGCGGCTACCGGGCGATCACATGACCCGGTTCCCGCCGAGGAACGGCGAGGCGATGACCGCGGCCGCGCTGTTCGGTCGCTTCCTGCTCGACCAGGATCCGAGCGAGAAGCCGATCATGAAGAAGGCGGCGCAGGTGCTGCTCGCCAAGCCGCCCGTTTGGGCCAAGGGCCACATCGATCCGTACTACTGGTGGTTCGGGACGCAGGCGATGTTCCAGATCGGCGGCGAGGCCTGGGGGCGCTGGCGCCAATACCTGCCCGTTCTCATGGTGACGCAGCGCACCGACGGCAACGCCGCCGGCTCGTGGGACCCGATCGGCGTCTGGGACGTCGAGGGCGGTCGCGTCTACGCGACGGCGATGCACACGCTGACGCTGCAGGTGCTGCGGCGCGAAGCCGCGCTCGTGCGCTGAAGGTCCCGGGGACGTGATTCTGCGGCCGGGGCTGTTCCTCGGCCGCTCCGCTCGCCACGATCACGGGCCGCATGGCCAGCCCGACGACCGTTCCCGAGCACGACCTCTTCCAGCGCTCGTTCGAGCGCGTTCGCGCCGCCGCCGAGCACGCGGATCTCGACTCCGAGACGCTGACGCGTCTCGCCGTGCCGCGGCGCACCCTCGAGGTCGCCGTGCCGGTCCGGATGGACGACGGTTCGCTGCGCGTCTTCCGCGGCTACCGCGTGCAGTACGACGACTCGCGCGGGCCGTTCAAGGGCGGCATCCGCTTCCACCCGAGCGTCGAGCTCGCCGAGGTCAAGACGCTCGCGCTGTGGATGGCGCTCAAGTGCGCGGTCGTCGACATCCCGTTCGGTGGCGGCAAGGGCGGCGTCGAGGTCGATCCGCGTGAACTGTCGACGGCCGAGGTCGAGCGCCTCGCGCGCGGCTACATCCGCGCGATCGCCGACGTGATCGGTGTGGACCGCGACGTGCCGGCGCCCGACGTCTATACCAACGCGCGGACCATGGCGTGGATGGCCGACGAGTACGCGGCCGTCGTGCGGCGCCAGGAGCCCGGCGTGATCACGGGCAAGCCCGTGGGGCGCGGCGGCAGCGTCGGCCGGGACGACGCGACCGCGCGCGGCGGCTACTACGTGCTGCGCCAGATCGCCGAGCAGCGCGATTGGCAGCCGAAGGACATCGCGATCGCGATCCAGGGCTTCGGCAACGCCGGTCAGCACGCGGCCCGGCTGCTGCACGCCGACGGGTATCGCGTCGTTGCGGTGAGCGACTCGCGCGGCGGCATTCACGACCCCGAGGGGCTCGACGTACCCGCCATCATCGAGCAGAAGCAGTCGGCGGGCCGGTTGCCCGACGTCGGCAGCAAGCTCGAGAGCGGCGCGCTGCTCGAACTCGATGTCGACGTGCTCATAGCTGCAGCGCTCGAGGACCAGATCCGCGAGGACAACGCGGGCAAGATCCAGGCGGACGTCGTTCTCGAGCTCGCCAACGGTCCGACGACCGGGGAGGCCGACGCGATCCTGCACGACAAGGGCAAGCTCGTCGTGCCGGACGTGCTGGCCAACGCGGGCGGCGTGACGGTCAGCTGGTTCGAGTGGCTGCAGAACCGCGCCGGTGCCTACTGGGACCAAGACGAAGTGCAGGAGAAGCTGCGCGTTCGCATGCAGAACCAGTTCGAGATCGTGCACGAGCGCATGCAGAAGAAGGACGTGCCGATGCGCGCTGCAGCCTACGCGGTCGCACTCGAACGCCTCGGCAGCGCGCTGAACGCGGGCGGCATCGCCGCGGACTACCGCTGAATGAACGAACCGCGGCCGTACCGGACCCGTTTCGAATCCGCCATGGTGCGGTCTGCGCAACATTGGTTCCGATCGGCTTCTCCGCCGAGTTGGCGGTGGCGGATTCGAAACGGGTTCGGTACCGCCACCTCAGGTGGGGTTGGCGAGGCGTTTGAGCAGGTTGATCTGGCCGGCGTGGTAGAGGTCGTGGGAGGCGGCGCCGAGCACGTAGTCGATGAGTCGCCATGAGCCTCGGCGGCGCTCCAGCGTTGTCGGGTCGAGGGCTCGGACTGCCGTGATCAGTTGCTCGTGCTCGTCGTCGAGGAGCGCGAGGTCGCGCCGCCAGGCCTTGGCGTCCGCCGGATCGGGCACGGCGGGGAAGTCGGCTGGCGCGCGCGGGAACGAGCCGCGGCGTTCGCCTGTCAGTCGGCGCCGCACCGTGTACTTCCAATACGCGGCGTGCAGCAGCAACTGCCAGATCGAATTGCGGTCGGGGCCGGGTTGCCAAAGCGCGCGCGCCGGCGTGACGCCGCGCAACGTGCCGCGCAGCGCCGTGCCGTGCCACGACGGGCCGCGATAGGCGCGTTCGAGATGGTCGAGCAGCAACGGTAGCGGCGACTCCAACGACTTGGCTGCCATGCGCGCAGGGTAGCGCCGGTGGTGCGGTTCGCGGTCTCGAATCGGGACCGGCGCTGCGGGCGCGCAGGTCGCATTCTGCAACTTCCCGTGGGGCGCGATCACGGTGCGACGTTGCTGGCTGCCGAACCTAGTGGTCTGTCGCGGAAGTTCGCATCGAAAGTCCGCGCCCTGAACGCCGCTCGCGGCGTTGCGCCTTCTCGGCATATCCACCGATATTCCTCCGGCGGCGCGCCTTGCGAGCGTCGCCCAGGAACACGGACTTCTGATCCGAACTTCCGCGACAGACCACTCGTGCCGGGCGGAACAGGCACGGCATTCACAACCGGGAGAGACTGAGATGATCCGAACGATACTGACGACGGCGCTGGCAACGGTCCTGTGCCTGCAGGACGCGACGGCGCAGGGGCGCGGTCAACGTGGTGAGCGTGGCGAACGCGTCGAGAAGCAGCGCGAGCGCCGCAGCGAACGCCGGGAAGAACACCGCGAGAAGGTCGGCGAACGACGCGAGGAGCGCCGTGAGAAGGCCGGCGACCGCCGCGACGGCCGCCAGGAGCGTCGCAGCGATCGCCGCGAGAAGATCGGCGAACGGCGTGAGGACGTGCGTGAACGTCGCGACGAACGCCGGGAGGAAGTCGGCGAACGCCGCGAAGAGCGCCGCGAGCGCGTCGAGGAACGCCGCGAGGAGTGGCGCGAGCGCCGGGATGAACGCCGCGAAGAGCGTGGCGAGCGCCCGCCGCCGCCGCCCGGCAAGGGCCGTCGCGAGCGCTGGGAGGAGCGCCGCGAGAACGTTCGCGAGCGCCGCGAAGAACGACGCGAGAACGGTCAGGAGCGGCGTGAGGAACGCCGCGAGGAATGGCGCGAGAACGTGCAGGAACGGCGCGGCGACCGTCGCGAAGGCCGGCAGGAGCGCCGCAGTGATCACCGCGAAGAGGTCGGCGAGCGCCGCGAAGACCGCAAGGAGCGCCGGGGAGAGCGGCGCGAGGGCCAGAAGGAACGCCGCGGCGAACGCCGGGACAGCCGTGGCGAGCGTCGCGAGGGGCGGCAGGAACGTCGCAGTGACCGGCGTTCGGAACGGCAGGAAGGCCGCAGCGAACGCGGTTCGAAGCGCGGTCAGCGTCGACCGGGGCGCGGCCGCGGCGGCGATCGCATCTGACCGTTCCGGCTGGTCGGCGGCGCGGGTGCTTTCCCCGCGCCCGCCTCCGCGCCAACATGGCGGGGATGCGGCCCGTCCATAACCCGCCCAACCCGTGGCAGTCCGAGTCCGTCGAGTGGCTCGGGCCGGCGCCCGACGTGGCGCTCGAGGTCTACGAGGAGGACGCCCGCAGCGTCGTCGCGGAGAACGACAGCCCGGACATTCCGTTCCGCTGGTCGATCAACCCCTACCGCGGCTGCTTCCACGGCTGCGCCTACTGCTACGCGCGCCCGACGCATCAGTACCTCGGTTTTGGCGCGGGCACGGACTTCGAACGGCGCATCGTCGTGAAGCGCAACGCACCCGACGTGCTGCGGCGGCACCTGCAGCGGCCGTCGTGGCAGGGCGAGAACCTGGTGTTCTCCGGCGTGACCGACTGCTACCAGCCGATCGAGGCGAGTTACCGATTGACGCGCCGTTGTCTCGAGGTCTGCGCGGAGTACCGCCAGCCGGTCGGCATTATCACCAAGGGTGCGCTCGTCGAGCGCGACGTCGACGTGCTGCAGGATCTCGCGCGGGACGGCGCTGCGTCGGTGTTCGTCAGCGTACCGTTCGCGAACGAGCAGGATTCGCGCGCGATCGAGCCGTGGGCGGGTTCGCCGGCGCGCCGGTTGCGGGCGCTCCGAGCGCTCTCCGACGCTGGCGTGCCGACCGGGGTATCGATCTCGCCGCTGATCCCGGGACTCAACGATCACCAGATCCCGGAGATCCTCGCGCGCGCGCGTGACGCCGGCGCGCGCTACGCGTTCCACATCCTGCTGCGCGTGCCGCAGGAGGTCGAGCAGGTGTTCTCCGAACGGCTGCACACGGCGTTCCCGGGTCGCGCCGACAAGGTGCTCTCGCTGCTCGCGCAGACCCGCGGCGGTGAAGTGCGCGGGGGCGACAACGCGGGTTTCCATCGGCGCATGCGCGGCGTCGGGCCGCGCTACCAGCTCATGCTCGACCTGTTCGAGCAGCGCGCGAGGAGCCTCGGTTTCGAGCCGCGCACCGTCGGGCCGACGGCGGCGACGACGCCGTTCCGGCGGCCGGGTGCCCAGCCGGAGTTGCCGTTCGGGGGGGCGTCGTGAAGGTTCGGCTGTTCGCGGTCACGCATCGCCAGCCCGATTGGGTCATCGCCGGCGAACGCGAGTACGGCAAGCGCCTGCCGCGCGAGTGGGGCTTCGAACTCGTCGACGTCAAACCCGGTGCCCGGCAGAAGGGCACGAGCGTCGAACGCATTCGCGAACAGGAGGCCGCACGGCTCACGACCGAGCTCGACAAGTTCGCGCGGCGGCCGCTCGTGATCGCGCTCGACGAACGCGGCAAGAACTGGCGCACGGATGATCTCGTCGGGAAGCTGCGCGACTGGCAGCAGGATGGCCGCGATCTCGCGTTCGTGATCGGCGGCGCCGATGGCTTCGATCGTGAGTTCCTCGGCACGGCGGACCAGCGCTGGGCGCTTTCGGCCGCGACGCTGCCGCACGGGCTCGTGCGCGTGATCGTCGTCGAGCAGCTCTATCGCGCCGCGAGCGTGCTCGCCGGGCATCCGTATCATCGCGCCTGAGTCGCCGCTGCCACCGCGGGTTGCCATCCCGTGCCGGTCCGGTGCGCACGGTTGCCGAAAGTGGGACGGTACCGATGTCTTCGCCGATGTTTTCCCGGGCCGAACCGAATGCTGCCGACGTGACCCGCGCCCTCGCGCTGTTGGTTGGGGTCGCGACCATCGGCGCAGCGGCGGCCGCCATCTGGCCATTGGCGCTCGCGGTCGTCGTGCCCGGCGTCGTCGCGATCGCGACGGTGGTCGGCGCGCGCGTCCGGCGGCTCGCGAGCGAACTCCGCGACGGAGTGTTCGAGCGCGAGTTGCTGGCATCTGAGCAGTCCGATCTGCGGCGCGAGCGGGACGAGGCCGTGGCGGCCGCGGACGAGGCGCGAGCGAGCGCCGAGCTCAAGGCGCAATTCCTCGCGAACATGAGCCACGAGATCCGCACGCCGATGAACGGTGTCCTCGGCATGGCCGAGCTGCTCGTGCGGACCCGCCTCGACGCGGATCAGGAGCAGATGGCGACGACGATCCAGTCGTCGGCCGACGCGCTGCTCAACATCCTCAACGACATCCTCGACTACAGCAAGATCGAGGCCGGCAAGCTCGAACTCGAGGCCGCCGATTTCGACGTGTGGCAGACGATCGACGACTGCGCGGTGCTGCTGCACGGCAAGGCGGCGGACAAGGCCGTCGAGCTCGTGACCTACGTCGACCCGCGCATCCACCGCTCACATACCGGCGATCAGGCGCGGTTGCGGCAGATCGTCCTCAACTTCCTGAGCAACGCGGTCAAGTTCACGCTGGCCGGCGAGATCCTGCTCGAATGCAGCCTGCTCGCCGAGGACGACGAGAGCCAGACCGTGCGCGTCGCCGTGCGCGACAGCGGCGTCGGCATCAGCAGGGACGCGTTGCAGCGGCTCTTCACGCCGTTCTCGCAGGCCGACGCCTCGACGACGCGGCGCTTCGGCGGCACGGGGCTCGGGCTGTCCATCTGCCGGCGGCTGACCGAGCTCATGGGCGGGCGGATCTACGCGGAGAGCGAGGAGGGCCGCGGCTCGATGTTCGCGCTCGAGCTGCGGTTGCCGTTCGGCGATCTCAGCAGGTCGCGAGCGCGCGCGTTCGACCTCGATCTGCAGGGTCACGCGGTGCTCATCGCCGAGGGCCACGCGACGACGCGCAAGCTCATGGTGAACCAGCTGACCCCGACCAGGATCGGCATCGACACCGCGGGCAACGCGATCACCGCGATCGCGCGGCTGCGGGCCGCGGCGAAGTCGGGCAGGCCGTTCACGATGGCGATCCTCGACATGGGGATGCCGGGGATCGACGGGCTCGAACTCGCCCGCGCCATCCACGACGACCCGGCGATCCCGCGGCTGTCGATCGCGCTCGCGAGTTCGCTGAACGAGCGCCCCGACCTGCTCGACATGGCCGCGGCCGACGTGTTCCGCTGGCTCAACAAGCCGCTGTCCGGCGGCCGCCTGCTGCAGCTCGTGCACGACATGGCGAGTGTTTGCGGCAAGGTCGCGGCCGAGCGTCCAACGCGGTCCGAGTTCCAGGAAACGAACGGCGCCGTTCTCGACGGCGTGCGCCTGCTCGTCGCCGAGGACAACGAGATCAACCGCCGCGTGCTCGGCGGCATGCTGAAGAAGATCGGGTGCAGCGTGACGTTCGCCGTCGACGGGCAGGAGGCTCTCGACATGATTCAGCAGAACGAGTTCGACCTCGTGCTCATGGACTGCCAGATGCCCGAGCTCAACGGCTTCGATGCGACGCAGGCGATTCGCGCGCTCGGCGGTTTGCACGCCTCGGTGCCGATCATCGCGCTCACGGCGAACGTGATGCCCGGCGATCGCGAGGCGTGCCTCGAGTCCGGCATGAGCGACTTCCTCGGCAAGCCGGTGAAGCTCGATCAGCTGCGCGAGATGCTCGAACGGTGGGCGAGCGCGCGGATCGACCCGGCGATCGTCGCCAATCCCGAGCTGACCAGTCGAGCTGACCGGCCCGAGCAGACGAGTCCCGAGCTGACCGGGGCGAGCTGACTACAGGTCGTAGAACTTCAGGTCCTGCCCCGTGACCTGCTTGGTCCAGGCGTAGATCTGGCCCGCATGGCCCGAGAAGTGCTCGATCACGTGCAGCACCGCGGAGAGCCCCGTCTCGTCGAACTGGCGCTGGACCACGCGCTCGCGCAGCCACTCACTCGGCTCGAGGCCGTCGACGATCGCGCACGCTTCCTCGACGACCTGGGCGAGGCGATCGACGAGCTCGGTGCCGCTCTTGCCCGATTCCGCGGCGAACTCGGCGTCGCGGTCGCGGTCGTCGTTCGACGCGCCGAACGTGGCGTGGATCCACTGGCGCGTGTTGCCCGTGAGGTGCAGCAGCAGGTTGCCGACCGAGTTGCAGTTCGGCGCGGGGCGGCACCACAGCGCCTCGTCGTCGAGCAGCCCGACGCACTTCCGGATGCGCGGCACGTACTCCTCGGCGAGCCGCCGGCGGAACTCGACGGCGACCGCGCGGCCCATTGCTGCGACTCCTTCCACTACGACACCCCGTCCATCAGCCTACCCCGGCCATCACGCGACTTCGTCGCGTTCGGTCTTCTGGCGCCGCCGCACGGGCGCCTCGGCGCTCTCGTTCTCGTTGCGGTCCTTCTGCAGGCGCTGGATCGTGTCCTCGAGCAGCGAGACGCGTTGCGCGAGGGTGCGGTTGCGATGCGTCAGTCGGCTGAGCCGGATCGAGAACTGCAGCGCGAGCACGACGAGGAACAGGATGGCGCCGAAGAACAGCGTCGACACCGGGCTCGCGGCGCCGATCCAGCGGCTGAACTCGACGAGCACGCCCTCGAATATCGCGAGGACGATCAGCACCATGCCGGTCGCGCACCAGAACCACGAGTACTCCTCGCGCAGCTTGCGCCGGCGGACGAGCTCGAGAACGAGCACGAGGATGCCGACGGCGACGACGATCGCGGTCGCGCGCTGGCGTTCCGGCAGCGGTTCGAGCACTACGGACTCCAGCCAGTTCGCGATCACGGCATCCTCGCGACGGTGTCCCGTGACCGCAGTGGCGTCGGGCGGCGGATCGGCAGGAGAGCGAGGGTGACGAACATCTTGTAGCCGTAGTAGGCGACGCGCGCGCCGCGGTGCATCGACACGCCGCCCTTGCGTTCGCGCATCGTCACGGGAACCTCTACGATCCGCATGCCGGCGCGCGCGTGCTGCACGAGCACGTCGCAGTCCGGGTAGTCCTCGGGGAAACCGTCGTTGACGACGGTGACGAGCGCGCGTTGCGACAGGCCCTGGAAGCCGCTCGTCGGGTCGGTGATCTTCGTGCCGGTCCAGCGCGATGCGAGCCATGAGAACAGGCGCGTGCCGATCTTGCGCAGCAGGCTCGAGCGCGGCGGCACGCCATCGAGGTAGCGCGAGCCGATTACGACGTCGGCGCCGCCGTCGAGCCCGGCCAGGAGCCGTTCGAGCATTTCCGCCTCGTGCTGGCCGTCCGCGTCCATCTGCAGCACGCGGGCGTAGCCGCGGCGGCGGGCATAGCAGTAGCCGGTGTGCAGCGCGTTGCCGTACCCGAGGTTGAACGGGTGCTCGAGCACGGTCGCGCCGGCGCGGCGCGCCTCGGTCGCGGTGTCGTCGCCGCTGCCGTCGTCGATCACGACGACGTCGATGCCGCGGTCGAGTCGCAGAACGTCACGAACGACGTCCCCGACCCGACCGGCTTCGCGGAACGCGGGTATCAGTAGAACCGTGTGGGATTGCACGAGCGGCGGGGGCCGGCATCCCACCGACCCGCGCGCAGCGTATGGTCCCGTCGAATCGCTGCCAACGCCGTTCTGGCCCGTTCTGGCCAGATTCGCGGACTGGGCGCGATCCGGCGTGACCGCGGGGGGCGGCGGCGAGCTACGAGAAGCGGACGACGCCCGCGTCGTCGACGGTCTTGTGGACGACCGAGTCGGTGCCCCAGTCGAGCTTCTGGCCCGCCTTGAGGCCCTTGAGCGTCGACTCGAACCAGAACTCCTTCTCGCCGAGCGCCGGCTGCAGGTCGTCGAGCCACGAGGCCTGCTCGTCGTACTTCGCGAAGAAGATGCGGTTGACCCACTGGGGATCGCGCCCCTGCAGGAACTTCAGCACGAAGACCTTCTCGCCGTGGATGTCGGCGATGCCGTCGACGAGCACCTTGCCCGGGGTCGCCGACATCGACGGACCGCGGACCGTGCGCGCGAGACCCGAGACGCGGTTGTAGGCCTTGCTGAAGATGTCGATCGCGCGTGCGAGCGGCACCTCGAAGTACTGCTTCGGACCGGTGTCGCGCTCGACGAACATGTAGTACGGGATGGCGCCGAGGTAGACCTGCCGCTTCCACATGTCGGCCCAGACCTTGGCGTCGTCGTTGACGTGCTTGATCAGCGGCGCCTGGCAGCGGATCACCGCGCCCGTGCTGCGGATCGCCTTGACCGCGGCCTGCGCCGCTGGCGTGTCGAGCTCCCGCGGGTGGCTGTAGTGCGCCATGATCGCGAGGTGGCGACCGGCGTTCTGCACTTCCTCGTAGAGCCGCATCAGGTCCGCGGCGTCGTCGTCCGACGTGAAGCGCTGCGGCCAGTAGGCCGGCGCCTTGGTGCCGATGCGGATGCTGACGATGTGGTCGAGCTCCGCGCTAAGCAGCGGTTCGATGTAGCGCCGCAGCACCTTGGTCTTCATGACCATCGGGTCGCCGCCGGTGAACAGGATGCTGTTCACCTCCTTGTGCTTCTTGAGGTAGGCGACGAGTCCCTCGGCTTCCTTGGCGGCGAACTTCAGCTCGTCGAGGCCGACGAACTGCGGCCAGCGGAAGCAGTAGGTGCAGTAGCTGTGGCAGGTCTGACCGCTGCTCGGGAAGAACAGCGTCGTCTCGCGATACTTGTGCTGCAGGCCGGGCATCGGGATGCCGTCGACCTTGGGCACGTTGAGCTCGAGCTGGCCCGCGGGGTGCGGGTTGAGTGACATCTGGATGCGACGGGCTTCTCGATCGATCTCGTCCTTGCCGGCCTCGGCCTTGATCAGGCCCATCATCTTGTCCAGGTCGTCCTGCGCGAGCATGTTGGGCTGCGGGAACGTGAGCTGGAAGATCGGGTCGTTCGGCGCCTTGTCCCAGTCGATCAGTTCTTCGACGACGTAGTCGTTCACGCGGAACGGCAGCACGTTGGCGACCGCCGTCATCGCGAGGCGCTCGTCCGCGCTGAAGCGGTCGAGCTGCGGGATCTTGTCGATGTCACGCTTGGTGAAGACTTTGAACTTTCGAGGGGGGATCGAGGTCGTCGTTGCCATTGCTTCTCCTGTAGTGCTAGCACGCGGCGCCCGCATTCGCCGTTCGGGGACGGCCAAGGAACTGGCCGAGGGTCGGGGGCGGGCAGGTCGGCCAGCCAAGCCCGGTATCCACCCGGATTTGCGGGGCGACCATTCTATCGGCGTTCGGCCCGTCGCGCCACCAACCAGCCTCCGCAGCGCGGCTTTAGGATGCCCCAAGCCGCTGTTCCAGAGTGATTTCGGTTGCCCCGCGCGGGGGGCTCAGGGGGGCGGTTGGCGGGTCGTCAGCACGACCCTCACGGCATCGAGGAGCATCTCGGCGGGGTCGCCGCGCTCGATCTCTGCGATTACGTTGAAGCGAATAACGCCTTCCCGCGCGACGTGTCGCAGGCTCGACGTCGAGAACTCGAGGATCGTGTTCTGCGTCGTCGACGTGGGCGCGAGTTCGACCGCGGTGTCGAACCGACTCTCGACCGGGTTGTAGAGCGAGATGCGCAGTTCGGTGTCGCCGCCGATCCGCGTCGTCCGCAGCGCGGCGCGGATCTGCAGTTGTGCAACATCGAGCGCGTCGTCGACCGGCAGCGTGAACCGGCACTCCATGCCGGCCGTCTCGTGGTTGTTGGTCGAGCGCGTGCGCAGCGCGTAGGCGTTGCCGTCCTCGGCGACGAGCTGCGTCTCGTTGCCGAACCCGATCGAGCCCCACGCGATCTCGAACTCGGCCTCCTCGACCGGCAGCTCGACGGCCGGCTCGGTGAGCGGCAGCTCGGGCACGTTCGCGAGGAAGTCGAGGCCTTCGAGCGCGTAGCGTTCGTCCGGCCAGACGAGCACGGGGTCGCCGGTCAGCAGCGGCACGAACGCGAGGCGCAGCGCGTCGCGGCCGGGCAGCGGTTCGTCGAGTCCGAAGAACAGCCGATCGGCGGTCGGCGAGAAGCGCGGCAGGCCGATGTCGCCGCCGCCGCCGACCTGCAGCCGTTCGACCTCGACGCCGGTGCCGATGTCGATCAGCATGAGGCGGGCCGTGCCGCCCGTGCGCCGCGCGAACACGACCTGTTGGCCGTCGGGTGCGAACGCCGGCTCGAAGTCGCCGTCGCCGGGCAGGATCGCGCCGGCCGCCGTCGACAGCGCGGTGTCGCCCGTGCCGTCGCCGTTCACGAGGCGCAGCTCGTGCACGCCGTCGACGCGCTCGCGCACGTAGACGACGCGATCGGTCGCGGGCGACCAGTCGGCCTGCGAAAACGTTTCGCCGACGGGTGGCGTGAAGAACTCGCGCTGGTTCTGGCCGCGCGCGTCCATGAGCCACAGCCCGTTCCTGCCGTCGCGATCGCTCGTGAACAGGATCGACTCGCCGTCGGGCGACCAGCACGGCTCGTCGTCGAGCGCGGCGTTGACCGTGAGGCGCAGTTCGGCCGCGGAGCCGTCGACCGTCGCGACGAACAGCTCGCGGCTCGCGGGATCGTCACCCTGGCGTTCGCGCGCGAACACGACGCGGACGCCGTCGGGATGCAGGCGCGCGCGACGCTCGATGCCGTTCCGCTCGGAGACGCGGTCGGTGCCGAGGTTCTGCACCGTGCGCAGCGCCATCTCGGTGAACGCGAGCGGCTGCTGGACGCGAGAGCGGCAGACCAGCAGCTCGGGCACGACGTCGTTCCCGCCGATCGGGGTGCCGGGACCGGCGCCGCCGCTGCAAGCGCCGAGCAGGGCGAGGGCGAGGCCGAGGGCGGTGGCGGGGAGAGCGGGTGACCGGATCACGCCGGAGATGGTGGCCGGTGTCGGCGTCGCGGGCAACCGGGTCCCGCGGTATGACGATCGCGCGTGCGAGTTTCCGGCTTCGACTTCGAGTTGGGTCCCACGGTATGACGATCGCGCGTGCGAGTTTCCGGCTTCGACTTCGAGCTGGGTCCCACGGTATGACGAGACGCGTGCACGTCTCCGACTTCGACTTCGAGCTGCCGCCCGAACAGATCGCCGCGACCGCGGCCGAACCGCGGGACAGCGCGCGCCTGCTCGTGCACGACCGCCAGACCCGTGACACCGCGCATCGGCACTTCCGCGATCTCGGCGACTACCTGCGGCCCGGCGATCTCCTCGTCGTCAATGACACGCGCGTGCTGCCGTGGCGCCTGCGCGGCTCGCGCGCGACGGGCGGCGGCTGCGAGTGCCTGATCCTGCGGCGCGACGGCGCGGTCGGCGAGGGTTTCGTCAAGCCGAGCAAGAAGCTGCACGTCGGCGACGTGCTCGCGATGGAGGGCGGCGTCGTGCGACTCACGCTCACCGCCGATCTCGGCGCGGGACGCTGGCGCTTCGACCTCGCGCCGGGGGCGCCGTTCGACGACCTGGATGCGGCGCTCGACGCCGGCGGCCGCGCGCCGTTGCCGCCCTACATCCGCCGGCCCGGGATCGAGGACGCCGCGGTCGTGGCCGCGGATCGCGAACGCTACCAGACCGTCTTCGCGAGCAGTCCCGGGGCCGTCGCGGCGCCGACCGCGGGGCTGCACTTCACCCCCGAGCTGCTCGCGCAGCTCGAGGATCAGGGCGTCGAGCGCGCGACCGTGACGTTGCACGTCGGGGAGGGCACGTTCGCGCCGATGCGCACCGAGGTCGTCGAGGAGCATCGCATGCACGGCGAGGTCTACGACCTGCCGGCTGCGACGGCGGCCGCGATCACCCGCACGCGCGCGCGCGGTGGCCGCGTCGTCGCCGTCGGCACGACGAGCTGCCGCACGCTCGAGACCTGCGCGCGCGCAGACCGCACGGTCGATCCGGGCGCGGGCACGTCCGAGCTCTTCCTCTACCCGGGCAGCGAGTTCCGCGTCGTCGACGCCCTCGTGACCAACTTCCACCTGCCGCAGTCGACCCTGATCATGCTCGTCGCCGCGTTCGCGGGCCACGAGGAAACGCTGGCGCTCTACCGCGACGCGATCGAACGCGGCTACCGCTTCTACTCCTTCGGCGACGCGATGCTGCTCACGTAGCAAACCAAGGTGGCGGTACCGAACCCGCTTCAAATCCGCCATCGCCGACGCAGCGGCGAGGCCGATCGCAGCGGGGGTTGCGTTGGCGGCAGGGTGGCGGATTTGAAGCGGGTTCGGTACCGCCACCCTTTCACAGCTGCTGGCGGAGTTCGGCTGCTGCGTTCTCGGGATCCGCGCTGTGGAGGATCGCGCTGCTCACGGCGATGCGGTCGATGCCGAGCGTCATGAGGTGGGGGAGGTTCTCGGTGGTGATGCCGCCGATCGCGTAGAGCGGCACGGGGCCGGCGGTCTGGCGCGCCCTGCGGATCGCATCGTCGGGTTGGCCACTGAGGTAGCCCTTGGTCTCGGTCGGGAAGCACGGGCCGAAGCCGAGGTGGTCGGCGCCGGCTGTGATCGCGGCGCGGATCTGGTCGTCGTCATGCGTGCTCACCCCGAGCAGGCGGCTGCCGAGGAGCCGGCGCGCCGCTGCGGCCGGCAGGTCGTCCTGGCCGACGTGCGCGCCCGCGGCGTCGGTCGCGATGGCGAGGTCGACGTCGTCGTTGATGATCAGCGGCACGCCGGCCGCATCGCAGAGTGTGCGGCACGTCCCCAGCCCGTCGGCGTCGGGTGTCTTGGTGCGCCACTGCACGAGATCGACGCCGCCGCGCAGTGCCGCTGCGAGGGTGCGGGTCGGGTCGGCGCGGCACAGGCTCGGCGTGAACAGCAGATAGAGACGGCGGTCGTCGAGGGGCATATCGCGCCACAAGTCGGAGCATCCGGAGGAACGAGAGCGTAGCCTTGGCGCCGTGTTCGCCGACTCGTTCCTGCCCAACCTCGCACTCTTCGTGCTCGGCCAGGCGGCGGCGTGGTTCTACCTGCGCACCGGCCGGTTCCTGATCGGCGCCGTCGCGACCGCGGCGTTGTGGATCGCGGCGGACTGGGCCGCGGTGGCGCGGTTCGCGTTCGAGAACGACACGCACTACCACGCGGCGCTGTTCACGATGCAGGGCACGGCCTTCGGGATCACCCTGCTGCTCGCGTATCAGCAGTGGCGGCGGCGCTGGTCACCGGCGAGTCGCCAACGTCACGAGCGCTTCGCGGCGGGCATGGCGGCCTATCTGCGGCACGACCACGATGCGGCCCGAGCCGCGTTCCGCCGCCTCGTCGCGACCGATCCATGGGACGCGGCGGCGTGGCTCGCGCTCGGCAACGCGTATCGGCGATCGGGCGACGTCGGCGCGGCGCGCCGCTGCTATCGCCGCGGTCAGCGCGTGGACAAGCGTGGGGAGTACACCGAACTCGTCGGTCAGCTCGCGGATCGTGCGGCGCCGGCCCGACCCGCGCAATCGAGCGCGAAGGCCGAGCCGAAGCCCGCCCCGACGACGTCGGCGCCAACGAAAGCAGCGCCAGCGAAGCCGGCTCAAGTGAAGCCGGCCCACGTGAAACCGGCCCAGACCAGGCCTGCGCCAGCGAGCCCAACCGAGCCGAAGTCCGCGTTGCAGAAGCCCGTGCCCGAGCAGCCAGCACCCGAGAAGCCGGCGGCGAAGAAGCGGGCCGGAGTGCCGCCTGCCGCGACGAAGGCAAGCGCGAAGCGGTCGGTCGCCAAGGATCGGAAACGTCGCGCGGGCAAGGCAGCGCGCCCGAGTTCGGACGGCAAGTCACAGTCGGCCTGACCATCCGCGCGTTTTCTCGACCCGGGAGTGGGGGACGACATCCGTGTGACGTTGTTGGGACAGCCCCGTGCAAGGAACTTCCCCATGACGATGATCCGACTCACTCTCGCCGCGCTCGCGACCGGCGCGGTGCTGCAGGCGCAGAACAACCTGCCGCCCGTGCCCGTGCCGCCGCAGAACCCCATCACGCCGGCCAAGACGATCCTCGGCAAACTGCTCTTCTGGGAAGAGCAGATGTCGAGCAACAACCGCGTGGCGTGCGGCACGTGCCACACCTTCGGCGCGGGCGGCGGCGACCTGCGACGGGCGCGGCACCCGGGGCTGGACGGCGTGTTCCAGACGGCCGATGACGTCTTCGGTTCACCGGGGGTGCATCGCGCCGACACGCAGAACAGCTACCTCGACGACGCTGCGTTCGGGCACGCCGAGCAGGTCACCCGGCGCGCGTCGCCGAGCATGCTGACCGCTGCATGGTTCCCCGAGTTGTTCTGGGACGGCCGGGCGCGCACCACGTTCGTCGACCCGCAGACGGGCCAGACCTCGGTTCCCGCCGGTGGCGCGCTCGAGAGTCAGGCGATCGGACCGATCCTCGATGGCACCGAGATGGCGCACGACGGTCGCACGTGGTCGCAGGCCGTGAGCAAGCTCGCGACAGCGGTGCCGATGGCGCTGGCGACCAATCTGCCGCCCGACATGGCGGCCGCGGTGCAGGGTGGCGCCACGTATCCGGACCTGTTCCAGAACGCGTTCGGCACGCCGGCGATCACCGCGGAGCGCATCGCGTTCGCGCTCGCGACCTACCAGCGGACGCTCGTGCCGAACCAGACGCCGTTCGATCTCGGCACGCTGACCGCCGCGCAGGCGCGTGGGTTGCAGGTGTTCCGCGGCCCGGGTCGTTGCGTGATCTGTCACACGGACCAGAACGGGTTGTTCAGCGACCGGACGTTCCGCAATCTCGGTCTCCGGCCGATCAACGAGGACCGCGGTCGCCAGGAGGTCACCAACAACTTCCAGGATCGCGGCAGGTTCAAGGTGCCGAGTCTGCGCAACGTCGGCTTGCGGCGCAGCTTCATGCACAACGGCCAGTTCACGTCGGTCGCGGACGTCGTGGACTTCTACCGACTCGGTGGCGGGGCCTTCACCCCGAACAAGGACCCGCAGCTGCAGCCGCTCAACCTGCCGCCGTCGGCTCGCGCGGACCTGATCGAGTTCGTCGAGAACGGCCTCACTGATCCGCGCGTCGCAGCCGGTGTCTCGCCGTTCGATCGCCCGACGCTGCGCAGCGACGTCCTGCCGCCGAACGGCGTGCTCTACGGGGCCGGGACTGCGGGCACGGGCGGCATCAGCCCGACGATACTCGCGGGTGTGCCGGCCAACCTCGGTCACGCGGACTTCAAGGTCGGCATCGGTGATGCGCAGGGCGCGGCCATTGCGGCGCTCCTGATCTCGCCGCTCCAGGGCCTGAGTTTCGCGAGCGGCGCGACGTTGTTCGTCGATCCGGGCTCGTCGGCCGTGAGCTTCCAGCTGCTCGCAGGCGCGCCAGGCGCAGCCGGCGCGGGCTGCGGCACCGCGCACTTCCCGCTGCCCTCCGACCCGGCGCTCGCGAGTCTCGTCGCCCACACGCAGTGGGTCGTGTTCGATTCGGGTTCGTTCGGCGGTCTCGCGGCCACGGCGGCGGCAACGGTCACGCTCTTCTGAGCGGTCGCGGCGCCGCCCGCCGCCGCGTACTAGTTGCCGAGCATCAACTCGAGTCCGTTGCTCGCGACGACGCCGAGCGGGTTCGGGTTGGACGCGGGATCGAAGCCAGCGGCCTGCACGATCATGCGGACGCCCGCGAAGCGCGGGATGACGAACGGCACGGTCACCTGCGTCGCGCCGCCAGGCAGGACGAGCTGCACGGACAGCTGGTTGCCGTACTGAAAACAGTCCGGCATGCCGATCCCGGCGAGCGACATCCCGGGATCGAACTTCTGGAAACCGAAGACGACCCCGACGAACGCCGCGGTCGGTGACACGTTGTCGACCACGAGCCCGATCTGCGTCATCATCGCCGGCGGCGCATCGGCGGTGATCGTCAGCGGCGCGATGTCGGTCGCCGCGGTGCCGAGCGGGCCGGCGGCGGCCAGCGTCGACAGATCGAAGTTGCCCGGGTCGAGCGCCGGACCGCCGGGGCTGTAGCCGATGAGCCAGCCATCCCCGCCGGGCCACGTGCTCGCGCTCGTCGTGTCGAGCGCGCCGAACACGATCGCGACGTTCCCCGTGCTGCGGTCGAACTGGAACTGGAACGTGCTCGGGGTCACGCCAGGCACCTGGCCGTCGTAGCCGACCACCGCGTCCCACGTGATGATCGAGACGTTGCCGATCTCCTCGAAGAACACGCCGCCGCTCGCCGGATCGTCGGGGATCAGGTCGCGCCACGCGGCCCACGCCGCGTTCGGCCAGCTGAGCAATTCGGCGGGCGACGGCGAGAAGTCGAACGCGGCGCCGTTGGGTGCTGTGGCGACGTGGCCGTTCGAACCGACCGTCAGCATCGCGGCCGATCCACCCGGATACGGCAGCGGGGTCGCGAGCAGCACGGTCGTTTCCGCGTCGTCCGCGAGGTTGAGGTTGAAGGCCGTGGCGCTCGGTGGCACGAACGCGACCGAGCTCGAACTCACGTCGTAGGCGCCGGCGTTGAGCGTGAGCTCGAACGCCGTGTTGGCGAGGTCGATCGCCGCCGTCGTCGGGAAGAACTCGTAGAACGACGTGTAGGCCGCGACACAGCCCGAGCCGAACTCGGTGAACGCCGCGCAGCCCGTGAGGTCCGCGACGTCGTAGCCGCCCGCACCGTTCGGCAGCCACTCGATCGTGCGATTCTCGAGCGCCGATGCGCCCCCGGTCGGATCGTTCTCGTGCAGCACCGGCGCGCTCGTGCTGAATGGCGTGCTCAGGAACGTCACCGCGTTTGCCGTCGCGTTGGCGCCCGGACTCGCGCCGACGAGCCACGGCGACGTGTTGTGCGCGATGTCCTGACCGTAGGCGCAGCGGATCGCGCCGCCATCGATCAGCACGAGCTGGAACGTGTGCGGCGTGAGCCCGCGAAACTCGTAGACGCCGCGCCACGTGATCACTGCGTGCGCGGGGTCGGTGCCGTTGGCCGGGACCGCGTTGAACCAGACGTTGCCGCTGCCGCCGGCGCTCGGGTCGAGGTCGACCCAGAACGGGCAGATGCGCGCGAACGCCGCGCCGTTGAGGGCGACGGGATCGGGATCGGGGTCGGCCTGACCGCCGCCGCCGCCGAGCGTGACGT
Source organism: Planctomycetota bacterium (assembly GCA_965228735.1). Taxonomy (GTDB): domain Bacteria; phylum Planctomycetota; class UBA1135; order UBA1135; family UBA2386; genus JAGQRA01. The sequence goes on along the minus strand of OZ245838.1, from coordinate 2,975,670 downwards.
AGCCGTTGTCGCAGACCTGGATGGCCGTCCACGTGCCGCCATCGAACGCGAAGCTGAAGCCGAGGGCCTGGGGCGCCGAGACGGACTCGTCACCGAGTGCGAGGTTGGTGCCGTAGTCGGCGATCCAGCACGGCAGCTGGGCCTGCGCCGTGCCCGCGGCGAGCACGATTGCGAGGAGGACGGATCGGGTCATGTTCAAGCTGGCTACACGCTCCCTTCATGCGAGGGTGGCACAAGGGAGTGGCACGCTGGGGTGGCGTGCGGAAGGCGGACGGCGAAGGTGCAGCGGGGTTCTGCGAGGTGGCGGGCGGGCGCGCGCGCCGCAGAAGCATAGCAGGTCCGAGCCCCCTCGCTCAGCCGAGGTCGGCGCCGCCTTCGAACTCGAAGCCGCTGCGATACTCGGCGCGCTCCTGCAGATGATCGACGAGCGCGAGGAGGTCCGGGTCACCCGCGAGCGTCGCGCTGTCGCCGATCACCGTGAGGTGCCGACGGGCCCGTGTCAACGCGACGTTGAGGCGCCGAAGTTCGCGCAGGAACCCGACGTCGGCGTTTGCGTTGCTGCGCACGAGGGACACGACGGTGGCCTCCTGCTCGCGGCCCTGCAGGCTGTCCACCGTCCCGATTTCGATCTTCGTGTCGAGTCGCGTTCGCAGCAGCTGCACCTGCGCGTTGTACGGCGTGATGACCGCGATCGCCGCCGGCTCGACGCCGGCCGCGACCAGGCCGTCCACGACCGTCTGGACGAGCGCCGCTTCGCCCGGGTTGGCCTTCGAGCCGTCGTCGTCGCCGGCCGTCTCCTCGTGACCGCACCCGGCCGTGTCGATGAAGCGCAGGGGCACCGCGGTCGCCGCGCTGGCCGCGACGCCGTCGAGGTCCGTCAGCAGGTGCCCTTTGACCGCCGGCGCGGCGTGGAGCCGGCCGTCGTAGAAGCGCTGGGCCGAGAAGCTCATGATCGCTTCGTGCATGCGGTACTGCAGCGTCAGCTGCCGCGCGCAGACCGCGGTCATGGGGTGGTGCACCAACCGTTCGAACAACGTGGTCGCGAGGCCGCCGGCGATGGCCGCGGCCGAGAGGATCGTCGGCGGCAACTGCCGGTGGTCGCCGGCGAGCAGCACGCGCCGCGCGCGGGCGAGCGGGATCCAGCACGACGCCTCGATCGCCTGCGCCGCTTCGTCGATGACGAGCTGATCGAACGTCGAATGGCGCAGCAGGCGGTCGGCTGCGCCCGTGTTCGTCGCGAGCACGACCTCGGCGCCGTCCACGATGCCGCGGGTGATTGCGGTCTCGAGCTGGCGCAGTTCGCGGCGGCGGGCGCGGACCTCGGCATGCGCCTCGCGGCGCGACCGACGGCCGTCCGCGCGCTGCACGGCGCGCAGCCCCTGCTCCACCTCGCGCCGCACCGTCTTGAGCAGCTTCTGTTCCGGAGCGCGTTCGACCTGAGCCGCGAGCGTCGTGGCGAGCACCGCGTCGCTGACGCGCGCCGGGTGACCGAGTCGGACGATGCGCAGACCGGCAGCCGCGAGCCGTTCGGCGACGTTGTCGACCGCGACGTTCGACGGTGCAGTCGCGAGCACGCGTTCGCCGCGTGACGTCACCTGCCGGATGAACTCGACGAGCGCCGTCGTCTTGCCCGTGCCGGGCGGACCATGAACGAGCGCGACCGTGCGCGCACCGAGCGCGTGGCGGATCGCGTCGCGCTGGGAATCGTCGAGGGTGGCGTCGAACCACGCGGGCTCGGGAACCTCGGCGAACTCGGGCTCGCGCTCGTGGAACAGGGTCGCGACGAGATCGCGCCGGTCGACTTCGGGATCCCCGGCGAGGTCGTCGAGCGCAGCCTCGAGCCGCTGCCACGTGACGTCGGATGCGAGCTTGTCGAGGCGAACGAGCGGTGGCAGATCCGCGTCGTCCTGGTCCAGCGTGACGGTCAACGTGTCACGTCGCACGCGCGCGATCACCCCCGTGGCGACCGGGTCCCGGTCGCGGTGCTCGCGCAACGCCACGAGGTCGCCGGGCCCGAGCCGGTGCGCCGGCAGTTCGTCCTGGCTGCGGCTGCTGCGCACGACGGCCTGCACGGCCCCGCCGAGACCGGGCAACAGGTCCACGACCTCGAGCCGCAGCAGCGTCGTGCCGCGGGCCGTCAACTCCTGGTCGGAGCGGTCGCGCAGCAGCCGTTCGGCCGCTTCGCGTTCGGCGTCGCGCTCGAGCGCGAGCAGGTGGCGATGGCGCGCGATGAAGTCAGGGCGGGGGAGCGGCGGCACCCGAGAACTGGAACGCGCGGCAGACGAGGGCGCCAGCACGGATCGCGCGGCTCGGTCCCATCGCGCCGAACGCAAGCGGCCCGCCGGTTGGGTAGCCGGCGGGCCGTTGCGGGGATCAGGGTAGCGGTCGGTGCTCGCCTTGCCTCGTGGTGGCGAGCGGTGTGGTGTTCGGCGTCGGGGGGGGCCGAAGCGATTCGGGGGGTGGTGGCGACTACGAAGCCTGCCACTTGTGGCGCTGCACCCGCTCCTGAAAGCTCTCCTTGTCCTCGCGGCTGAACAACCGCACGCGGTTGCCGCAGTCGACGCAGTAGGAATGGTTGACGCTCATCATGAAGCGGACGTAGCCCTTGCACTCGTCGCAGTACTTCGTCTCGTTGTAGTAGTCGCAGGTGCCCATGTTCGTTTCTTCCTTCTTGCTGCCGGTGGTCAGGCTTCGATCGGTGAAGAGCAACTCGCTTGCCAACTGGCGTCATCGGCGCGTGATTGTCGCCGGACGCGCCATGGCATCGGCGCGAACCGTGCATGCGACCACCGGTGCCGGCCTGCCGTCGAACGGCAACGACCGTCGGCCGACGTAGACGGTCGGGGCGGCAGCGGTCGACGGGCGATTCGCAGCCGGCGATGCGATGGGTGAATCACTGCGAACGTCGCATTCGGGCGACGGTCGCCCGAATCGGACTACTCGTCCGACTGCGCGCCGCCGGCGAGTGCGTGCTCGAGCTCGGCCCGCACGCGCGTGTCGTCTTCGTTGCGCAGCGCCGTCGCGAGCGCCGTGTGTCGCGGCTCGATGCGACCGATCGCCCACGCCGCGTGACCGCGCACGATCGGGTCGGGGTCGCGCAGCGCGTCGGACAGGCTCGGCAACGCGGCTGGATCGCGCCGATTGCCGAGCACGATCGCGGCGTTGCGCCGCAGGCCCGAGTGCGTCGCGCGCCGCATCGCCGTCCCCGTCACCTCCGCGTCGTACCTGTCGGCGTCCATCGCCAGGACGTCGACGATCGTCCACGTCGCGACGACGCGATGCGGCCGCAGGTCGGGGTCGCGGTCGTCGCCCGTTCGCGTCAGAGCCGGGCTCTTGCGCGTGAACGGGCAGACCTCGAGGCACACGTCGCAGCCGAACAGCCAGTCGCCCTGCGCGCGCCGCATCGCCTCCGGCACGAAGCCGCGCAACTCGATCGTCGTGTAGCTGAGGCAGCGGCGCGCGTCGACCTGGAACGGCGCCGTGATCGCGCCGGTGGGGCAGGCGTCGAGGCATGCGGTGCACGTGCCGCACGAGCCGGCTGCCGGCCCATCGACGGGCAGCTCCATGTCGGTCAACAGTTCGCCGAGCAGCAGGTACGGCCCGTGCGTCGGCGAGATCACCATCGCGCTCTTGGCCAGGAAGCCGATCCCGGCGCGCTGCGCGAGCGCGCGCTCCAGGGCCGGCACGGCGTCGGTGCCGCCGATCATCGTGCCGCGCGGCACGCCCAGGCCTTCGAGCCGATCGCGCAACGCGGTCACCCGCGTGCCGAGCCAGCGGTGGTAATCGCGCCCGACCGCGTAGCGCGCGACCCGGCCGCCGCCGGGCAGCTCGCCGGGCGGCCCGCCGTAGTCCGCGGCGACGGCGATCGTCGACCGCACCCCGGCGCGCCACCGGGTCGGCTCCACGATGCGGTCGCGGTTCTTCGCGAGATACTCCATCTCGCCATGGCGCCCGGCTTCGAGCCAGTCCAGGAACCGCTCGCCGTCCGCGCCGGGCCCGGCTGGGCCGAACCGCACGAGCTCGAACCCCAGGTCGTGTGCCAGTTCGCGGATCTCGGTCGGGGACAGCGGGGGGCGCGGCATGGCCCGCGGATGCTACCCTCAAGCCGCGGGCCCCGGGCGGCCGATGCCACGGGCATGTCGACACCTCCTGTGGAAGCGCCCGTCGGGCCGCCGGCGGCCGCCGGCGAGTACGTGCTGCCCAAGCCGGGCCGCGGCGCTGGGGATCTCGTCGTGGCTACGGCGCCGACGCACCGCTGGCATCGCGATGCGGACGTCGCGCGTGGGCTCGGTCAACGCATTGCGACGCTCGCCGCGTGTCAGGATCAGTTCCTCACCGAACTGCGCAGTCGCCTCGAGGACGCCACGGACTCGGTCGCCGAAGCGGGTCGGGCGCGGCTGCAGAAGACGCTGCAGTCGGCACTCGGCGTGCTCGAGTGGTGCGACGCCGTGCAGCGCGAACTGGCGGAGGAGGCTGATCACGCCAACCGCGGGCTGCAGCCGATCGACCTCGCGGCCAGCTGCAGCGATCTCGCGATGCAGTGGGCGGGCAGCAATCGGACCGTTCACGTTCGCGGTGACGCGGACCGGCTGTGGTGGGGCGACATGGGTCGCTTCGCCGAGACGGTGCACGCCGGCCTCGACCTCGTCGCCGCGCGCTGTCGCGATGCGAGCACCCTCGTCATCGAGATCGACTCGGCCGGCGGCGGCGACCCGGACCGCGATCGCCAGGGGCCGCAGCTGCACATCGCCGGTGCGGGCGAGCCGGCGAGCTCCGTCGATCCGACGATCGTCCGCACGTTCCGCCAGGCGGCCGAGCGGCTCGGGGCGCGGGTCTGGGCCGATGCGCTCGGTCCGGCCAGCACGGGCTTCGTGCTCGCGCTGCCGGCTTCGCCGCGGGACTGATGCCTTGGGTGTGGATCCGGCGGGAGCCCGATCCGTGGCGAAGTGCGGCTCCGGGATAATTTGCGGCTAGCCGTATAGCGTTCCGGTGGTCGTGACTTCCCGAACGGGCTCGGCTATGGCAAGATGTGACTGGTCCGCGGCCCCGCCGCGGCCCATTTGACCTTGGCCAAGCGACTGGCCGACCTCCGCTTCCCGTCATGTCGCAAGAACGTCACAGCTCCGCAGCGTCGCGCCGAACCGCAGACCGGCAAGCGCTCGCCCTCCGCCTCGGAGAGCTCTGGGAGCGTACCGGCGACAGCGCGCTGCATCGCCTCGCGAACGGGCAGTCGCCGCGCGACGGTGTGTCGGTCGCGACCGATCAGCAATACGAGGACTGGGTCAGCACGAGCCTCATGGACTGCTACAAGACCAGCGGCGATCCGCAGGTCTTCGCGCTGCTGTACGAACTCAACCGCGCCTCTTTCCTGCAGGCGATCCAGTCCAAGCTGCGGCGGTCGTTCCACCACATCGACAGCAACGATGTGCTGCAGGAGGTGTTCCTCAACATCTACCGCTACCCGCATCGGTTCCACCCGGACCGGGCGGATGCGTTCCGCGGCTGGGGCCACCGCATCGCGCGCAACACGCTGCTGAAGTTCCTGAAGGGCGCGACGCGCCTGGCGGTGTTCCGCGGCATGGACGAGGACGTCGCGCCGCCGGAGGACCTGCGGTCGCGCCGGCCCGACCGCGCGGTGAGCGACGCCGAGAGCGCCAAGGTCGTGAACACGGCCTACGTGCTCTACCTGCAGCTCTACCTGCTGCACTTTGGCAAGCTGTCGCCGCGCGAGCGCCGCGCACTCACACTCGTCGAGGTCGACGGGACGTCGTATCGCGACGCCGCCGCGGACCTCGGCATCCGCCTCGAAAACCTCAAGATGGTGATCTTCCGCGGCCGGCGGAAGATCTACCGCGGCATGGAGCGCACGCTCGGTGACCTCGCGGCACGCTCGGCAGCGTCCGCGGCTACCGCCGCGTCGTCCATCGGCGCGTCGTCCATTGGGGGGCCGTCGCGCCCCGGCCGCGGAGTTTCGCCGCGGAAGGTTGCACCGCCCGCCGGCCATCCTCGTTCGAATGTCGCGAAATCGCCTCAATCGCCGATCGTCTTCGGCGTTCCGGGTGACTGAGTCGCGTCCGCCTGCTAGTCCCTGCCAAGATGCCGCCTTTGCCAGCTCTCGATCGCGAGCACGATCCGTGCATGCAGATCCAGGTGGATCTGTCGGCGATGCTCGACGGTGAGCTCGACGCGCCCTCGGTGCGCCGTGTCATGGTGCATTCGGACGCGTGCTCGTCGTGCCGTGGGTTCCTGCAGGGCATTCGGAGCCAGGTGCGCATGCACCGCGAACTCGCGCTGGCCAAGCTGGCTGATGGGGCTTTGGCCGCTGGGGTTCGCGACCGGGTCGGCGGGCCGACCGCAGCCGCCGCGGCGGACAGCGACAGCGACAGCTCGGCAGCCGCGATGCGACTGCGGCAGCAGCTCACGGACAACCGCGAGAAGCTCTCGAAGATCCTCTACGAGCTCGGTCGTTGCTTCGTTCTCATGGGGCTGTCGCCGGACTTCTCCAAGGAGGTGTCCAAGGAGCCCGTGCCGATGCCCGATATGGCGCAGCGCGGTCGGCACCTGCTCGACGAGGTCGCGCGTGCGGCCGAGTCCGAGGCGGCGATGGCGGCGAACGATCACGTCGCGAGTGAGCACCCCGCGAGCGAGCACTCCACGATTGGGCACTCGGCGATTGGGAGCGACGCGGGCGGCGAGTCCGCCGGTCCGGCCGGCGCGCCCTGGGTCGCGGCCAAGGAGCTGTTCGATGGTCGGTGGTGTTCGGCCTCCGAGGCGCTCGCGAAGGGGCAGCGCCTGCTGACCGAGTGCCTCGCCCTCGACCCCGACTCCCACGAGTCCCGCATCTACCTCGGGCTCGTGCACCACGTGCGCGGGCAGCGCACGCTCGCGAAGCAGCAGTTCTCCCAGGTTCTCGCCGGGACGAACGAGCCGGTGATGCGTGGCTACGCGCTTCTCAACCTCGGCAACCTGCACCTCGACGAGGGCGATTGCGACGGCGCGGCCGAACTCCTCCTCGAGGTCGTCGAGTCCGGGGTCGTCGCCGAGCAGCCGCGCCTCGGCATGGCCTACTTCAACCTCGGGCTCGCCTACGGCCTCAAGGGCGAGTTCGACGAGTCGCTGCGCTGGTTCCAGCGCCTGCACGACGAACTGCCGCACCGGCGCGGCGTCGTGGCGCGGGAGCTGCAACGGCGCAGTCAGTTCCTGCACATCGTCCGGAGCCATCCCGGGATCCGGGGGCGGTTTGCGGAAACCCTGCCCGTCTGGTTCGCGGAGGCGGGCTAGCCGCCGTAAAGCCCCGTGGGGGCGATGGCCGATGTTCGGTCCAGCGTCTTTCCCCGCGCGGGCCCTTCCTTCCGGGCGCCCCGACGGTATCCTCTAGACCTTCGCTTCCTCCCCAAACCAGCCGTGAAACAATCCCTCCGCTTCCTGCTCGTGGCGCTCGCTGCGATGTGGCTTGCCGCGCCGACGACTGGCAACGAAGGCGGTGAGAACGCAGGGGGCACCGGGGTCTGGATCCTGCCGGCGTGCGCGAACGTCGGCACGCCGGGTGTCGGCCCGGCCCTTGGGGCAAGTCGACAGCTGGCCAGCCTCGACCGCGACTTCACGCTGCGCGTGCCGCAATCGATGGGCGCCGTGGTGGCGACGGCCTGTGATCCGCTCTCGGGTCTGATCGTGCCGCTGCCGGTCGCGGGCCGCGACGTCTCGCTCAGCAGCACGGTCATCGCCGGGTTCCGGAACGCGAACGTGCGGCTCGTCGAGATCGTGATCGTGGACGAGACGCTCAAGGGCTACCGCATCCGCCTGCAGATCAGCCACGACGGCACGTCGGCGACGCTGACGATCCACTAGATCCTCTGCGAGTGGGCCCCTGCGAGTGGGCTATGCCAGTGGCGCCCGCTCCATCCGGGCGCCGTCACCGCGCGCGGTGCAGTTCGCCGGCGCGCGCGAGTTCGAGCATCCGGCCCGGCTCGTTCGTGCACATCGCGTCGATTCCGATCCGGGCGCCGCGGCGCATCCCGTCGGCGTCATCCGTCGTGTAGCTGCAGACGAGCAGCCCGGCGGCGTGAACTCGTGCCACCGTTGCCGCGTCGAGGTCGCGCTCGCGCCAGTGCAGCATGCCGGCGCCGAGACGCCGTGCTGCGGCAATCGCCTCGGCGTCCAGCCGGGCCGCGAACGGGCCGGGGCCGAGCAGCGCGACGGCGGCTTCGGGGGCGGCCGTCTTCACCGCGGCGACGAAACCCCAGTCGAACGACTGCAGGATGCAGCGCGCCAGTTCACCGCGTTGCCGCAAGAGCGTGAGGAACGTCGCGGGGTCGCCGGCCTTGTGTTCGATCATCGGGATGCCGGGCCGGATCGCCGCCAGCGCTTCGTCGAGGCGCGGAACGACCGCGCCACCGCCGGCGTCGAGCGTGCGCAGCGTTGCCAGGTCCGTCGCGACGATCGGCCGATCCGGCCCGAGCAGCTGCGCGGCGTTCGTCGTGCGATCGGGCGTCGCGTCGTGGATGCATACGAGCTCGCCGTCCCGCGTTTCGCGGACGTCGAACTCCTGCATCGCACAACCGAGCGCCGTCGCCGCGGCGAACGCGGGCAGCGTGTTCTCGGGCAGGCGCCCGCTGTCACCGCGGTGAGCGGTCACGACCGGGCTGGCTGCGGCGAGCGCGCGCAGGCGCTCGAACGGGTTCTCGTTCTCCGGCATGAAGGTCGGCTGGCCGATTCCGTTCTGAGCAAGGTTGCCCGCGCGGCGGGCAAACTTGCTCAGGACCTCGCCGAGCGCCTTCGGCGCTCCGCTTCGGTTCTGAGGGGGAAACCGCCGCGGTGGCCGCTCTAATGGCCGGCCATGTCCGCTGAGTTCTATCGTATCGCCCACATCGTTGGAGTCCTGATGCTGTTCCTCGGCCTTGGCGCGATGTTCGCCGCGGCCGGCAAGGACGGCGCCAAGGCGCCCGCGCTGTTTTCGATCCTGCACGGCGTCGGGCTGCTCGTGATGATCGTCGCCGGTATCGGGCAGGCCCACAAGCTCGGCTACGGGTGGCCGATGTGGCTGATCCTCAAGATCGGCTGTTGGCTCGTCATCGCGGTGCTGCCCACGCTGGCGAAGAAGAAGATCGTGCCCTGGGGTGTCGCGTTGCTGTTCGCGCTCGCGCTCGGCGGGACCGCCGTCTGGCTCGCGATCGCCAAGCCGCTCGCCGAATGACGATGGGCTTCCGACCGGACGAGGTCCTGCTGCTCGGGCCGGGCCCGTCGCCGACGAGCCCGGCCGTGCGGGCGGCGCAGGCGATGCCGTTGCTCGGGCACCTCGACCCGACGTTGCTGCCGCTGCTCGATCTCGTGCAGGCGCGGCTGCGCACGCTGTTCGGCGTCGACTATCCGCTCACGCTGCCGCTCGCCGGCACGGGTTCGTCGGGCATGGAGGCGATGGTGCACAACCTCGTCGCGCCGGGCGAACGCGTCGTCGTCGGCGTGCACGGCGTGTTCGGTGGGCGCTTTGCGGACTCGTGCCGGCGCGTCGGTGCCGAGGTCGTCGAGGTCACCGCGGAGTTCGGCACGCCGCTCGATCCGGACGCCATCGCGGCGGCGGTCGCGGCCGGGCCGACGAGCCTGCTCGCGGTCGTGCACGCCGAGACCAGCACGGGCGTGCTGACCGACCTCGAGCCGATCGCGGCGAGCGCGCGTGAGCACGGTGCGATGTTCGTCGTCGACTGCGTGACGAGCATCGGCGGGCTCGAACTCGACTTCGGCGCGCTGGGCGTCGACGCGGCGTTCTGCGGCACGCAGAAGTGTCTGTCGTGTCCGCCCGGCCTCGCGCCCGTCACGTTCTCGCCGCGCGCGGTCGAGCGCGCCGAAGCGCGCGACCGGCCCGCGCCGTTCTACTTCGACCTCAAGCTGCTCAACGGCTACTTCGGCACCGAGCGCGCGTATCACTACACCGCGCCCGTCAGCATGATCTACGCGCTCGCCGCGGCGCTCGACGAGGTCTTCGACGAGGGCCTCGCCGCCCGCGCCGAACGTCACCGGCAGGTCTCGCGGTCACTCCGCGCCGGGCTGTCCGAGCTCGGGCTCGAGCCGCTCGTGCCGGTCGAACACGCGACGCCGATGCTCACGACGGTGCGGTATCCCGATGGCGTCGATGATGGCGCATTCCGGTCCCACCTGCGCCAGCGTCACGGCATCGAGGTCGGCGGCGGGCTCGGGCCGCTGCAGGGCCGCGCGTTCCGCGTCGGGCTCATGGGCCACGGCGCCCGGCCGGAGAACGTGCTGCGGGCGCTCGCGGCGTTCGGCGACGCGCTGACCGCGGCCGGGCAACGACCCGATATCGGCAGCGCGCTCGCGGCGGCGCGACAGTAGTGGTCCCCGCCAGAGGTTCGGTGCAGATGTCGGCGAGCAATGCGCGATGCTCGCAAGGGGCAGCGCCGCAGGCATATCGGTGGATATGTGGAGGACGCTGCAACGGCGCGAGCGGCGTGCAGGGCCGGCGACATATGTGGCGAACTTCTGGCGGGGACCAGTAGCATCGGACGCCGTGACGATGGATTCAGACAAGATGCGCGCGACGTTCGAGGAGAGCATCGCGACCAAGCAGCGGTTCCTCGAGGTGTGCCTGCCGGCGCTCGGGCAGCTCTGCGACCTGGCGATCGCGACGCTGCAGCGCGGCGGCAAGATCATGCTCTGCGGCAACGGCGGCAGCTCGTGCGACGCGTCGCACGCCGCGGGCGAGCTCGTCGGCTGGTTCGAACACAAGGACCGGCGCCCCTACGCTGCGATCGCGCTCGGGCACCAGGTGCCGAGCCTCACGGCGATCGGCAACGACGCGGGGTACGAGCACGTGTTCGCGCGCGAGGTCGAGGCGATCGGCAAGCCCGGTGATCTGCTCATCGGCATCACGACGTCGGGCGGCAGCAAGAACGTCGTCGCCGCGATGCGGCAGGCGCGCGCGATGAACATCGATACGGCGCTGCTCTGCGGCGAGAAGCGCGGCGCGGCGACGGAGTTCACCGAGGTCGCGATCCACGTGCCGTCGACCAACACGGCGCGCATCCAGGAGAGCCACCTCGCCTGCGTGCACGTGCTGTGCGCCGCGGTCGAGGACGCGCTGGCCGAGTAGGCCTACTTCTTGCCGCCGGCCGGCTTCGGGTTGGCGGGGCCGGTCTTTGGAATCAGGCTCTCGGGGTTCGGCACGGTCGGCGTCGGCACGCCGTTCTGCTTCGCCTGCTTCGGCGCGGTGCCCGCCTTCTCCTTGATGCGCCAGCTCGCTCCCCAGATGCCGGTGCGGCCCGGGATCGCCGTCATCGGCCCGTTCGTCAGCGTCGCCTCGAGGCTCAGCTCGGCGACCTTCTGCAGCAGGCCGCTCGGGATTGGCGCGCGCGGCCTGCCGAGGAAGTCCGCGCTCTCGGCCGGCTGCGTGACGGCCATCGAGCCGTCGGGGAAGACCGAGTTGGTCCAGCTTCGCAGTCGCGGCAGCAGCGCGTCGAGTTCCGCGATCGGTTCCTCGGATGCGACCGCGATGAACGTCGTGATCGCGGCGATGCGCGCGCGACTCGTCCAGTAGATCGCATCCCCGCCGTTCTGCCCGGGCAGCACCGAGCGGCCCTCGGGCAGCGGGTTGGTGAGGTCGGTCTTCAGGCCGGTCGAGGGGAAGAGCAGGACCGTGCCGTCCTCCTGGCTGTGCGAGAAGACGTAGAGGTAGCGCGGGCTCGGGCAGACGACCGAGAGCCGCAGCGGCGATTCGGCCGGCAGCGTGTCGTAGTTGGCGCCCTGGACGAAGTCGACGCCGCGCCCGACGCGCCACGTGCACGCCGGCGCCGCACCCGCGGGCTCCGCGGTTTGCCAGAACAGGATCCCGACCGCGAGCGCGATCAGCGGCAACACGAACATGCGGGGGCGGAGGCGCATCACGTCACCCTAATCGACCATCCGGGCCGCGACACTTGTGCTCCGAGCGATCGGGGGTTCCGATCGGTCCCATGACCGCTCGTCTCGCGCCGTTCGTTCTGCTCCTGACCCTGGGGCAGGTCGCTGCTGATCTGCCGGGCCAGAGCAAGTCCGAGAAGGGCGACCCGCGGGCGGTCGATCCGCCGGTCACCAGCAAACGGCCGAAGAACTCGCCGTCCGCGCCGCGGTTGTTCGACCGCGACGAGCTGCCCGTCGCGGATCCGGCGCCGCTCGCGGTCGAGGCGGCGAACGCGCGGGCCGTCACGGCGCTGCTCGCGCTGCCCGAAGGCGATGGCGACCAGTGGCCCTACGAAGGCGTCTACCGCGAAGACCGCGGGCAGCTGCCCGTCGGCTACCGCGTCGGCGGCACGGCGATCGTCTGCCTCGGGCTCATCGCCGCGCCGGGTTACGAGCGCGACACCGAACGGCAGTCCGCGGTCGAGCGCGGGGTCGCGTTCGTGCTGAAGACGCTCGAGGTCGAGCGCATGACGATCGGTTTCGAGGGCCGCTACGACGTGCGCAACTGGGGCAAGATCTACGCGCTGCAGCTGTTCCTGCACCTGCAGGACCAGGGGCTCGTGCCCGCTGCGCACGCGGACGGGGTGCGCAGCAAGACCACGTTCCTGGTGCAGTCGCTCGTCGAGTCCGCGATCCCCGAGAGCGGCGGTTGGAACTACTCGCGCCGCGCCGGTTTCCTGAGCCCGAAGAACCGCGCGTCGACGTTCATGACGCCGGCGGCGCTGCAGGCGTTGTTCCACGCCGAGGCGCGTGGTCACGAGGTGCCGAAGCACGTCGTCGACCAGGCCCTCGATGCGCTCGAACGGGCGCGCAGTCAGGCCGGCGGCTACGCCTACGGCGCGGGCCCCGGCAACCGCAACGAGGTCCCCGAGGAGAAGCTGTCGATGATGGACAAGACGCCGGGCGCCGCCGCGCGCGCGGCGCTCTGCGAGACGACGCTGAAGCTCGCCGGTCGCGGCGACGACGCGCGGCTCGAGCGCGCGGTGCAGAGCTTCTTCGACAACTGGGACGAGCTCGCGGTGCGCAAGAGCCAGCGCGGCACGCACGTGCGGCCCTACGGCATCGCGCCGTACTACTTCATGTTCGGTCACGTCTACGCCGCGCAGGCGATCGAGCAGATCGAGGACCAGAGGCTGCGGGACGAGCTGCGCGACCGGATGCGCGTCGTGCTCGCGCGCTCGATCGAACCCGACGGCAGCTGGAACGACCGCCAGTTCCCGCGCTCGGCCGGCTACGGCACCGCGATGGCGATCCTCACGCTCAACATGCCGGAGCTGCCGAAGCCCGAGCCGTGGCGGGGCGGGGCCGTGATTCGTTAGTCTCGCTGTCGGCTACTTGACCGGGACTTGGTAGCGGCTGCCATCCGGCATCGTGACCTGACAGCCAGGCCATGCCCGAGCGGCCGCCTTGACGGCCGCCTCCGTCAGGTTCGTGCCGTCGAGATCGAGCCGGCGAAGCGCGAGGCCCGCCAGACCGTCGAGGGCGTCGCTTCGAACCCGTTTGCAGTTCGTCAACCGCAGCGTGTGCAGCGAGCGCGACGTCGCCAGCGGCGCAAGCAGCTCGCCGGTGATCGTGTTGTTCCCCGCGAGATCCAGCTCGAGGAGGGCAGGCAGCCCGCCGATGGATGCCATGACGCTGGCATCGAGCCACGGCACGCTGCCCGACAACCCGAGTTCGGTCAGGCTGGTGTGAGCCGAGATCGACTCGCGAGCCGCCGACGTCAGTTGGGAGTCGGTGGGGATCATGACCGCTCCGTTCCGGTGAACCGGGTGGCCGCCGCCGAGACGGAGCACGGCAAGACCGCGGCCTTCGAGGATGAGTCGGAGGTCGTCATCGGTGATCGCCGGGACGTCGTCGAGGGACAGCTCGAGCAGGTTGGGGAGTTCGGGAAGGCGTCGCAGGCCGCGCCCTCTGAGGCGGTGATTCCCGTCCAGGGCCAGCGCGACGAGTCCGGCGGGCAGCTGCGGCAGCAGCGCGGCCGTGATCTTCGGCATGGCGGCCAGGTCGAGTCGCCGCAGCGTCACCATTCTCGACAGGGTCGCTCCGATGTCGTCCGTCAGCGCGGCGCAGCCGCGGAGCGAAAGGTCGGTGAGCTTCAGGTCGCCAAGAAGCGCGACTCCCGCGTCGGAGATGGCCGGCGGCTCGTTGGCGCCGCTCCGGTTCACCGGGCCGAGATCCAGTCGTTTGATTCGGGTGAGTTGCGACAAGGCGGCGAGTCCCGCATCGTCGAAGCCGTAGCAGCGGAGGTTGATCGCGTCGGCGGGCAGGTTCGCGATATCGCCAGCGTCGCGGACGTCGTGCCAGACCGGTGCACCCTGGGGCGAAGCCGGTGCCGGCGACGCGTGCTGTTCCGAGTCTTCGAGCGTCGCGACGCCATACACCACCAGCGGTGCGAGGAGCGCCACTGCGGCAAGCAGCCATCGGTGCGCTGGCGCGCTCGTTTGCGGCACCGGTGTTCGAGTGGAACTCGGTCCGCGGCCGCCGACTGCCTCGCGCAGCAACCATTCCAATCTCCGATCCTTGGCCTTCTCCATCGCGTTGGTCATGTCGTTCTCCGTTCGATGCATTCGCGCAGCGCGCGCCGGGCGCGTTGCACCAGGGTCTTCGTGCCGTTTTCGCGCAGCCCCAGTAGGCGCGCAGCGTCCCGCCAGGGCAGACCGTCTTGGTAGTGCAGTTCGAGCGCCCGTCGCGCCCTGGGTTGCAGCGTCTCGAGGCACTCCGTCAGCCGCCGGAGCAGGTCGTCTCCGGCGCTCTTCTCGGCTGACGCGATCCACAGTTCTTCGACTGCCATCGCGATCTCGCGCTCACGCCGGCGTTGCCACCAACGGCGCGATCGCAGCCAGACGTTGCGCGCGACTCCCCGCAGGAACGCTGCGGCGCGTTCCTCGTCGGGTGCTGGACTCGCGCAGCCGATGAGCATCGTCTCCTGCGCGAGGTCGTCTGCTTCGTCGGGCCTGGCGCCCAACATGCAGAGGTAGCGCCAGATGGCGGCATGGTGGTGTCCGACCCACTCCGGTGGTTCGGAGGTGGGATCGGCTTCGGTTGGCGCCATGGCGCGGGGCATCGACCTACAGTCGCCCGCGGCGACCGATGCTATTCATGGAATCCGGGGGCGATTCCGGTGAGGCGCGTCATCGCCGGGCGTATTCCGCGAACCAGCGATCGACCTGCGCGGGAGTCGGCGTGCCGTTCGCGACGACGAGGCGGTAGCGCATGGTCTGCGGCACCCCGGGTTCGAGCGCCCAGGCGGTTTCCTGGGTCGGCACGAAGTTGAAGAACACCGCGCCGCCGTTGTTCGCGGTCGCGGGCCAGATGCGCTGGCGTTGGGGGGCGTCGTGGTTTCGTGGGTCGCCGAGGATCGCGACCGCGGCGCTGCTCGAATCGGGGGCGGCCGAATCGGACGTGGGCCGGTCGTCGGCGGCCGGCTCGGTCGCGCCCGACAGCAGACACCAGCGCGCGCGGGTCGTGTGGCCGTCCGCGCGGCCGCGGCCCGCGGACGTCAGATACGCGCTGTTGTCCGCTTGCCAGTGCGCGGGGCCGCGGTAGGCGATGCCGCCGCCGTAGCGATACGCCGGCAGCTGCAGCGGCGCATCCGTCACGTTCATCTGCTCCGCGACGTAGTCGACGAGGTAGTGCCCGTTCGGATGCACCGCGACGTCGATCGAGAACGTCTCCGTGAGCACGGTCTCCTCGGCGCGCGCCTCGGTCGCCAGCGCGACGTGGTGTTGCGTGACCGTGAAGCCGACGCCGGCCGCTCCGCGCCGGAGGCTCTCGGTCGCCGCGTAGCGCACCGTGCCCTCGCCCTTGCCGAGGTTCCAGAAGTCGACGGCGCGGCCGCGGTGCTGCGTCTTCACCCACGCGTGCCAGAGGCCGAGGTGGTGGTGGTGATCGCGCGGGTGCATCCCGGTCACGGGATCGCCGCCTGGCGCCGTGAGCGGGTGGATGAACCCGGAACGGCGATAGAGCGCCGACGCACCGGTCGGTGGCGGCACTTCGGTCTTGTGATACGTCAGCACGTGCGCGTCACCGCAGCGGATCACGATCGCCGCCGTGGACTCGTGAATCGTGAGGGCCCGCGCGTCGGCGCCGTTCTGCATCGCGCAGCCGGCGAACGGGAGCCCCAGGCCGAAGGCGATCGTCGCGCCGACCTTCATCGCCGGAACTCCAGCGTGCGGCGCAGCGGCGTGAACCCCGTCACGTAGATGCTGCGGCCCGGGACCTTGGGCAGGGCGCCGCGGATGTCGACCCACTCGTGCTCGACCTGGCCGCCCCGCACGCGAATGCGATCGTCGCCGATCGAGAGCGTGGCGGCGTCCGGCAGCAGGAGGCGTTCGGGGTCGCCGTCGACCGGGAGAGCGCCTGCGATCGTCGTTTCGGCCGGGCACGCGAGCTCGATCGCGACGGGCACCCCCTCGGTGCCCGTGAGTTCGAGTTCGACGTCGAGGCCGCCGTCCCGTTCGCGGATGCGGACCGTCGATCGCAGGTGCTGCACCTCGCTCTGCGGGCGTTGGTCCCGCGGCATCCGATGCCAGTCGCCGTCCGGCCGCCGCAGCGTCGCGTCGATCGGCTGGTAGTAGGGCCCCGTGAGGTCCTGGTGCATGACCCAGGCGTCACCATCCTCGTGCAGTTCTCCGCCGACGAATTGGCCCTTGCCGAAGAACGCCGACGCGAAGCGCATCGCGACCGCCGCGCTGCCGATGTGCAGACTGCAGAACGTCGGGTTGTCCGCGAGGATCGTCGCGCTGAGGTCGTCGCGCCGGATCCGCACGAGGTCGGAGTGCGGGAAGTGACGTTCGTAGTCGGTCGGCAGTTCGCCGCTCCTCGGCAGCGGGTCCGCGAGCTCCGGCGACTCGAGGAAGAACGCGAGTTGGCCGGTCAGTCGTTGAGGCTCACGGCGCTCGATCTGCCGCACGACCGCCGCGAAGCGCGCGTCGCCGTCGTGCAGCGCGAAGTAGCGGTAGGGGTAGTAGTAGCGCAGCATCGTGCTGCTTTTGTACTGGTCCTGGCGGCGTGAGCCCTCCGTCGCGATCTGGCCGCCCTTGTGCATGTAGTAGAGCGACATCTCGAGGTTGCGGCGCACGGCGTCGAGCAGCGCGGGTCGGTCGAGCAGGCGCGCGACGGTGATGAGGCAGCGGTTCGTGAGCGGCGAGTAGATCGACGTGCTGCGTTCGGTGAACTGGCCGTCGGGGTCGATGTCGATGTTCTCCGCGAGCCACGTGTCGACGCGCTCGACGTAGCGCGGGTCCTCGAGGAGCGCGTTGGCGCGCGCGAGCGCCATGCAGACGACCCAGCGGTGGTTGGGCGTGTGAATGCCGCCGACCGCGAGCGCGTCCGCGCCGCGGCGGATGAACGTCAGGAGCTTCTGCAGCACGGGCTCGACGGCGGCGTCGTTCGCCTGCTGCAGCACGGTCGCCGCGGTGCACACCCACTCGAGCACGAACCCCGTGTCGGGCGGTGAGTGGAAGTTCGTCGTGATGAGGTCGATCGTGCCGTCGTCGTGCTGCGAACGGAGCAGGAACGTCGCGGCGTCGTCGATCGCGGCGAGCAGTTCGCCGCTGCCCGCGTAGCGGCTCGCCGGCGACACGTAGGCGGCCGCGAGATCGCGGACGAAGCCCGAGGCCGCGCCCGCGTGGTAGAGCCCGTTGCTGGCGCGGATGCCGCCGAACGAGCTCGCCGAGCGATCCCGCTGCTGGCGCGCGAGCCGCGCGGGCATCGCGGCGTCGTTCCAGGCGACGAGTCGGGCGACGAGATCGCCCGTGATCGGCTCGGTGCGCCGGTCCGCGGTCCGGCAGCCGAACGCCGAGAGAAGCACCAACGAGAACACGGCAAGACGGGGGCAGGGCATGGTCGCAGTCACTTCCGCAGGGTCTCGATGAGCAGCGTCGCCGCCGGGTTGCGCGGGTTGGGCCATTCGTCGAACGCCCGTTGGAACGCGACCTGCGCGCCCGCGCGGTCGTTCTCGCGCAGGCGCAGGTGGCCACGCAGTTCGTGCAGCCGCGCCCGTTCGCGCTTCGACACCACCGGGCTCGTCCCCGCGAGTTCTGCGGCCGCGTCGATCCACTTGCCGATCAGGGTTGGCTCCCCCTGGCCCAGGGCGCCCTCGATGGCGCCGAGTTGTCCGAAGAACGACGTCGCGAGCCGGTGCAGGTCCTGGTTGACTCGCCGCGTGGTGTCCGCGTCTCTCGAGCCAGCTCCGATGCGCGCGAGGACCGACGCTTGCCGCCGGATCAGCGTGGCACGATGCGCGATCAGCCCGGGATCGCCGCGGTCGTCGAGCTCGAGAGCGCGGTCCAGGAACGCCCGGATCTTCTGGTGCATCGCGACCTGCTGACGTTCGTTGTCCCGCAGGACCTCGTGATAGAGGCCGAAGTCGATCATGCCGAAGCCGTGATCGTACGGCGCCATGAAGTAGACGGGTCGCTCGGTGGTCGCGATGAACTCGCGGATGATCGCGCGCTTCTGCTCGCGCGGGGTCGTGGGGGCGAACAACCGGTTGCGGAAGACGTAGCCCTCGGCGTTCATCAGCGTGATGTCCGGGCGGACGCCGAGGACGTGGTGGGCGAACGCGAGCGGTCCGAGGTTGGTGTCGCCGGTCGTGAAGACCACGGCATTCGACTTGACCGTTGCCAGGACCGTCGTCGCGTAGTCCTCGGCATAGTCGAGTGTGCGGCAATCGTTGCGCTGCAGACCGGTCCAACCGACCCAGCCGAGCGTGATCGCGGCGAGGACGGAGCTCACGACCACGCCACGTCGGAGCTTCGTCGAGATCGCGGCCAGCCCGGCTCCGATCCACAGCGCTCCGATGCCGAACGCAGGCAACGGATAGGTCCGGTAGACCGCTTCGGCAGCGAACGAGTAGTCGAGGTTGAGCAGCGCGAACAGCACGGTCGAGGTGCCGGCCCAACCGCAGACCAGTGCGACCGTGACCGGCCGCGCGGCGCTGCGCCAGAGTGTCACGCATCCGACCACGGCGAGCGCGAGCCCGAGCCACGAGTGTTGCGCGACGAACTCACGACCGAGGAACCACTGGAACTGCAACTTGTCCGCGATGCCGGCACTCGGACTGTTCTCGACCGCGGCGTAGTCCCGTCGGCTGACGAACGCCCAGAGATCCTCGATCGGTCCCGAGAAGCTGACCAACGGATCGGCGTGCGAGCGGGCGAGCATCAAGCCGTAGGGCAGCAGCCCGAGCAGGACCGCGATGCCCATCAGCGGCAGCGCACGCAGCAGTTCCCGTCGGCGCGGCCAGACGAGCAGCAGCAGGCACGGTGACGCGAGCGCGATGAGTGGCCACTGGTTCGTGAGGCTCAGCCCGAAGACGAACGCGAACCAGACGGCGCGTTGCCGCCCGCCGCGCTCCCGGTAGCGCAGCGCGAGTGCGATCAGCCCGAACGTGAACGCGGCGTTGAGCGTGTAGACCTCGGCGACGATCGCCTGGGACCAGAGGCCGGGGGACAGGGCGAACAGCAGGCCCGAGACCATCGCGAAACCCGGTGCGATGCCGATCATGCGCGCGACCGCATACAGCGCAACGCTCGCGAGTGCGGCGCACGTCGCGCTCAGTCCGTGCACGGCGGTGGCGACGTGGTCCGGGGCGACGCAGCTGCTCACCAGGGCGGCCAGCGCCGTGTAGGTCGGATACCCCGGCGGATGCGGAATCCCGAAGTGATACGCGCTCACGAGGAAGCTGCCGGAGTCCTCGAGCGTGACGGTGTCCGGCATCGTCGCCCAGTACGCGGTGAGCGCGATGGCGCAGATCGCGATTGCGGCACACCAGGGCGGGCACGAGAACGGTCGTGTCGGCATCAGGGGGACAGTCTCGCGGTGAGCGGCGTCGACACCAACCCGTTCCTGTCGAGTCGGACGGACGATCTCGCTGTCGGCTCACCGTGCCGCCTGCGCGCTACGCCGAAACACGGGCAGATCGCGCGTGTCCCAGGGTCTCACACAACCGGTAACAGCGTTGTATGGTTCACCGCGCTCCTGCTCCCCCCAGGAGCGCAATCTCAGCTCTGTTTCCCAACCCAGCATCAGGTTCATGCAAATCCGTTCGCTTGCCCTCGCCAGCCTCGCCGCTGGTCTCGTCACCTCGGCCGCCTCTGCGCAGCAGTACGGCGCCGTCCTCTTCAGCTTCCCGGCTCCTGCCAACGCCACCACGCCGGTCGGTCTCGACTCGACCAGCATCGCGGGTGTCGGCCCCGACATCTACGTCGTCGATCTCGCCAACGACACCTGGGATACCGTCAATGGTTCGACGGGCATCTCAACGGGTCCGACGATCTCGGTTGCGCCCAACACGGGCAGCCCGATCGGCATCACGCGTGACGTCACGAACGTCTACGTGACCGACACGACCGACGACGACGTCGACATCTACGACACCGCTGGCGTGTACATCTCCAGCATCCCGGTCGCGACCGAGACGACCTTCCCCGAGGGTGTGGCCTGGAGCCTCATCAACAACCACCTCTACGTCGTCGACGGCACGGCGTCGGAGATCGAAGAGTACGACCTCAACGTCACCCCGCCGGTGCACGTGATGACCTACCCGGTCAACGGGAGCTCGCTCGATGGCATCGCCCACGACGTCAACACCAATACCTTCTGGGTGTACGACAGCGGCACCGACAGCATCCGCAACTACGACGCCTCGTTCGTCGAAATCGGCTCGATCCCGGGGACGGCCTTCTACGGCTTCGGCACGGGTGAAGGCCTCGCGTTCGTCAACAACATCGTCTACGTATGCGCGACGGGTCAGGACACGATCGTCGCCTTCAACGTCGACCCCAACTCGCCGCAGCCGGCCGTCCTGACGGCGGTCGCCGAGCCGACGCTGAACACCGGCACGCTGGGCGCGGGCCCGTTGGTCGAGTTCGACGACGGTGATTTCCTCCGCTGGGAGATGGGTGCTGGCAGCAGCACGGCCGTCATCTGCGCGGTCGTCGCCAACTTCGCCAACGGCCAGACGCCGACCGGCGTGACCCCGGGTCTGCCGGGCTTCAACCAGCTGAACACGCTGTCCGGCCACCCGGGCGCCGAGGTCATCCTGCCCCCGTACATCGTGGGCAACCAGCACAGCTTCCAGGTCCCGGCCGGCTTCTTCGGGTTTGCCGAAGGCATCCGCATCCAGGGTCTGACGCTCGAGCCGACGCTCTCGCCGATCCCGGCGCTCGCGACCGGCGAGACGATCAACCTGTTCCGCCGCTTCAACGCGACGTGCAGCATCTCGGAAGACTTCGAGGCCGTGGCGAACGGTCTCGGCAGCTACCCGCTCGGCTGGGCCACGGGTGCGGGCGGCACCGCCTGGACCTGTGACTCGGGCGGCACGACCTCGACGGCCACCGGCCCGAACACCGGTGCCAACGCCACTGCGAACTACATGTACTGCGAGACCAGCGGCTCGGGCGGTACGGCGACGTTCATCATGGACAGCGCCGTCTACTCGGCCGCCGGGATCAGCAACCTGAAGTTCGATCTCAGCCGCGTCGGTGCCTCGATCGGCACCCTCGAGGTTCGCATGGGCGACGGCACGGGCACGTTCCCGACCGTCCTCGCGACGTTCACCGGCCCGGTGGCCGGCGAGTGGAACCTCGTCAACCTGCCGTTCACGGCGCCGGCGACCGGCAACGTCCAGTTCCAGTTCCACTACGTGGCTGGCGGGACGTTCACGGGCGACATCGCGATCGACGAGATCTGCCTCTACTGATCCGGTGATCGGATTCACGGGACTCGCCCCGTGATTGCCGTGGAGAACGCCACCGACACGCTCGTGTCGGTGGCGTTTCTCGTTTCGGGGCGCAGCCTGCGCGGCTCGCAGGGCGGTAGGGTCGGGCTCCCGTCTTGACCCCCGGGGCTCGTCGGGGAACCTCCACGCATGCGATTCTCGTTCGCAGTCATCCTCGCCGCCCTCGCGCTGGTCCACGCGGCATTGCCCCAGACCGAGGCGCCGCCCGTGACCGGCGCGGCGGTGGAGCGCGTCGACCTGAGAGAGTTCGCCGAGGCCCGCTCCGGGCGCATCGCCTTTGCCATGTACCTGCGCGATCAGAAGGTTGGCTGGGTGGTCCAGGAGCGCGCGATCGTCTCGCCGCGAGGCCGCCCGGTCCATCGCCTTACCGAGACCGTGGAGATGTACGAGCTGGTCGGCGGTGACGTCGTCACCACGCGAGTGAGCAGCGTGACGGACTTCGCCTTGCTGTGGCCCGGCAACATCGAATGGGCCGAGGAGAGCGTGACCGAGCAGGGCCGTACGACCCGGATCACGGTGACGCGTTCGGGCGATCGGATGGCGGTCACGCGCCGGAGTCCTGGCGTGGACGGAACGCTGCGCCAGGTGCCGGTGCCCAAGGAGAACCTGGCCGAGCAGGTGCGGCTCTCGCGCTGGCTGAGTGCGCCCCGACAGCGCGGCGACGAGTTCGCGACCTGGGAGACGGACTGGGAGCGCGACGACGTGGATCAACGGCGATCCTACGAGTATCTCGGTCCCGAGCTGTTCGACCTGGGCGGCGACGAGCAAACGGTTCATCGCATCACGCTGACGGTCGATGGCGCGCCGCTTCGTGCCCGGCTGGAGTCGAGCGGACTCGTGATCAGCATGGGGCTCGGGCTCGGCATGGAGGTCCGGCGTGAGGACGAGGCGACGGCGAAGGACCGCGCGACGATCGCGCGCGTCGACACGCTGCTTGCAATTGCGGTCCCGGTCGACAAGTCGCTCGGGGATCCGACGAACCTGGCCGTGCTGACGCTCGAGGTGAGCGGGGCGGGCTGCGATCGCTTCCCGACGTCATCCCAGCAGCGCGTCACGGTCACGGCGCCCGACGCGGTTCGCCTGGAGGTGCGAAACGGCCCGATCGAGCCGCACTCCGCGCCGCTATCGGCCGCCGACCGGGAACGCTACCTCGCGAGCACGCAGCAGCTGCCGGCCGCGGACCCGAAGATGAATGCGTTGGCGACGCAGATCGCCGGGGCCGACGACGGCGCGTTGAGGAAGGCGTCGCGCCTGCAGCAGTGGGTCTACGACAACCTCGCGTACAGCAAGGTGCACAACGCCGACAACGCCCTCGATGTGCTGGCGAACGAGAGCGGCGATTGCTCGGAGTTCGCCCAGCTGTTCGTCGCGCTCGCCCGAGCGGCGGGCATTCCGGCGCGCCCGGTCACGGGGCTGGTCTATTCGGCCGGCGACGGGCCGAAGTTCTGGGGGCACGCCTGGGCCGAGGTCCACGATGGCGCGAGCTGGGTCGCGGTGGACCCGACCTGGAACCAGGTCTACGTCGATGCGGGACACATCAAACTCAGCGAAGGGGAGCGCGATCTGTCGTGGGTCGGAGCGCTCGACGTGTCGATGCGCGTGCTGGACTTCGAGACCTACGAGGACCGGCGTGAGCCGCCGCTGCAACTCGTGCTCGAGGTCGCCGGTGAGGCGCGCGAGATCGAACTCGGCGAGCTCGTTCGGGTTCCGGTCGATGCCGGCGAGCTCGCTCTGCGGGTCGAGGCCGGACCGCAGCGTCGCTTGCGCGCCGGCAGTCTCGTGCTCGATTACCCGCGCGAGTTCGCGTTCTACTTCTGGGAGGAGGACGCCGTTCGGTCGTGGATGATCGAAGGCGAGGAGTGCACGCTGACGATCGAGCGGCATGCGGTCCACGAGGCGGTCGGGCTGCTCGCCCGTCGGTTCGAGGAGCTCGCGACGACCGAGACTGCGACGGGGGCGACGATCGAACGGGGGGATGTCACGATCGAGTTTGCCGGCAGCGAGCGGACCGGGCGGCGGTTGACCTCGGTCGACGAGGGGTTCACCGTTCGCCACGACCTGTTCGCGGTTCCGACAGTGCGCGACGTTTGCGTTCTGCACATCACCACCAACCTGCTCGAGAGCCACGAAGCGCCACCGAGCGCCCAGCGCGCGATCGACCGGATCCTCGCGAGCCTGCGGCTGCGGCGCTGACGGCCGCTACTCGCGGTGCACGTGATACGGCGACGCCTGGTGCGTCGGCATCACGAGGATCGTGTCGAGGTTGACGTGCGGGGGGCGGGACGCCGCGAACACGACGCACTCGGCGACGTCGTCGGCGACGAGCGGCTGCGTGCCCTCGTAGACCTTCCTGGCCTTCTCCTCGTCGCCCGCGAAGCGCACGATCGAGAACTCGGTGTCGACCATGCCGGGGTCGACGCTCGTCACGCGGATGCCCTTGCCGAGCGTCTCCATCCGGATCGCCTCGCAGATCGGCTGCAGCGCGCGCTTGCTGCCGCAGTAGACGCCGCCGCCCGGATACGCCTTGTGCCCCGCGATCGAGCCGATCACGACGACCTGGCCCTGCTCGCGCTCGATCATGCCGGGCAGGACACGCCGCGTGACCTCGAGCAACCCGACCACGTTGGTCTCGATCATCTCGCGCCACGCGACGCCCGTGCCCTCGGCGATCGTCTCCGTGCCGCGCGCGAGACCGGCGTTGTTCACGAGCACGTCGATCGGGCCGTGCGCCGCGATCGCGCCTTCGACGAACGCGGTCACGCTCGCGGGATCCGTGACGTCGAGCGCCCTGCAGAACGGGTTCTCCTTGGCCGCACCCGGCGCCGCCGCGGCGGCGGCAGCGACCTCGTCGAGGCGCTCGGCCCGGCGCGCGCCGAGCGACAGGCGATCCCCGAGCTTGCCGAACTGGATGGCGCAGGCGCGGCCGATGCCGGAGCTGCTGCCGGTGATGACGACGTGACGGCTCATGGCGCCGACGATACGTCAGGCGGCGACGATCGCGACGACGATGTGCCGCAGCTGATCGGCGAGGCACAGCGCGGCGATGACGATGACGACCCGGCGGATCGCGGCCGTGCCCTTCTTCACGCCCCAATGGCTCGCGAGGTAGCTGCCGAGACCGCAGCCGACGGCGAGCGCGAGGGCCGGCGACCAGTCGATCGCGTCCGCCGCGATGAACACGGCCGCACTCGTCGTGGACGTCAGGATCACGACCGCGGCCTTGGCCGCGAGCACCGCGACGAGGTCGCGCTGGTACACGCCGACGAGGACGAACGTCGCGACGAGCCCGGTGCCGACCTGGGCGTAGCCCATGTGCGCGCCGATGAAGAAGCAGCCGAGGAATGCGAGCCACTTCGGGCGGGCCGTGCCGCCCTCGGTCGCCTTCTGGGGCATGAGCTGCTGGATCAGCAGCAGCACGAGGATCACCGCGAGATAGCTGCGGAAGACGATGTCGGGCAGGCGCGTCGCGAGCTGCGCGCCCGCGATCGCGCCGGGCACCGCGGCGAGGCCCTGCAGCCACGCGCGCAGCGGCACGCGGTGGCCGGCGCGGAAGAAGCCGAGCGCCGCGAAGCTGCCGATGGCGACCGCGGCGATGCGGGTCGACGGGTTGGCCTCCACGAGCGGCAGGCCCCACAGATACTCGAACGCGATCAGCCCGAGCACACCCGCGCCGCCGGCGAGGTTGTTGATCGCGCCCATCGCGATCCCGAGCAGGATGGTGATCGCGATGGCGAGGATCATCGACTCAGCTGCCGAGCAGGTCCTTGACCATCTCGCGCTCGGAGACGAGCTCGTCCCAGGTGACCTTGGCCTTCTCCTGACTGAACTCGTTCATCTCGAGGCCCTGGACGATCTCCCAGTTGCCCTTGCCGTCCGTCGTGCACGGGAAGCCGCTGATGATGCCCTCGGGCGTGCCGTAGCTGCCGTCGCTGACGACGCAGAGCGACGCCCAGTCGTCCTTGGTCGTCGTGTGGAACAGGCTCTGCGCGTGATCGCACGCCGCCTTCGCCGCGGACATCGCCGAGGACTTGCCGCGCGCGTTGATGATCGCCTTGCCGCGCTCCTGGACGGTCTTCATGAACTCGCCCTGCAGCCACGCCTCGTCGTTGACGGCCGCGGCGGCCGGCTGCCCCGCGATCGTCGCGTGGTGCCAGTCGGGGTACTGCGTGTTGCTGTGGTTGCCCCAGATCGTGACGTTCTTCACTTCGGACCAGTGCTTGCCCGCCTTGTTGGCGAGCTGCGCCTTTGCGCGGTTCTGGTCGAGGCGCGTCATCGCGGTGAAGCGATCCGACGGCACGCCCGCGGCGTTGTGCATCGCGATCAGACAATTGGTGTTGCACGGGTTGCCGACGACGACGACGCGCACGTCGGGCCCGGCGGCCTCGGCGATCGCCTGACCCTGGCCGATGAAGATCTTGCCGTTGTCCTGCAGCAGGTCCTTGCGCTCCATGCCCGGCCCGCGCGGCTTGCTGCCGACGAGCAGACAGAGATCCGTATCCTTGAACGCGACCTTCGCATCGTCGCTGCACGTGATGCTGCGCAGCAGCGGGTACGCCGTGTCCTCGAGCTCCATCTTGACGCCTTCGAGCGCCGGCAGGACCGGCGTGATCTCGAGGAGCTGGAGGTGGACCTCGACGTCGGGGCCGAAGATGCCGCCCTCGGCGATCATCGGCAGCAGCGAATAACCGATCTGCCCGGCGGCACCGGTGACAGCGACACGTTTCACTTGGCTCATCGACCCATTCCAGCCGCGGCCCGGCCGCTTTCAAGCCACGGCGTCAGATCGTGTCGTCGTCGCCGCCCTGCGCCATCAGATGCGATTCGATGATCGGCCCGAGGTCTTCCTCGCGGACCCGCACGTACTCGGGGTGCCGCAGGAAGATGTCACACGCGTCCTTGCTCTCGAACCCCGAGAACAGCACCAGGTTGAACCCGGCCCGATCCTTCGCGAGGTTGTGCGTGACGGTGAGGTGCTCGACGCCGGGCATCGTCTCGACGAGGTCCTGCAGCGCCTCACGCGCGGCGCGCACGCGATCGAGCGCGATGTCGGGCTTGAGCTGGAACAGGATGACGCAGTGGAACATCGGGGCGGGGTCGGGGGGGCCGGCGAAGGTAGCGGGCTGGCGGGGGCGTGGCGAGGGCCGGATTTCTCGACCCCGTTCGGGCTACTCGTGAGAACCCAGGGAACGATGACGGTCGTGTCCGATCCTCGCGAAACGCTCGCAGCGCACCGCCCGATGCTGCGGCGGTATCTGTTCGTGCTCGGGGTGCGGGCCGATCGCGTCGACGATCTGGTGCAGGACGCGATCGTCGTGGCGCTGCAGAAGATCGAACAGGACGCGGACCCGGAGCGCAGCGGCGCGTTCCTGCGCGGGATCGCGCGCAACCTCGTGCTGCGGGAGCGGACGACCGCTGCCCAGCGGCGCGAGGTCGAGCTCGCCGATCAGGTGTGGCGCGAGCGCTGCGGAGACGGTGACGGCGACGATCGGGTCGCGGCGCTGCGCGCGTGCGTCGACGGCCTGCCGGCGATCAGCCGCCAGCTGCTCGACCGGCGCTATCGCGATGGCGCGGATCGCACCGCGCTCGCGCGCGAGTTCGATCTACGGCCCGAAGGCGTGAAGTCGGCGCTGCGGCGCGTGCGTGATGGGCTCAAGGAGTGCGTGGAGCGCCGGCTCGGATCACGGAGGAAGAACGGATGACGAGTGATACCACGACGGACGAACGGCTCCGGGCAGCGGCCGAGGAGCGCCTGTTCGACAGTGAACTCGCGGCGGCATTGGACGTCGATATCGACAACGTGACGGCGCCCGTCGGAGTTGCCCGGGTGAACGCCGCCTGGAGCGGTTGGCTCGCGGCTGCCGTCGTGATCTTCGCGCTCACGATCACCGTCGCCGTGGCGTTGCAGGGTGGCTCGGGTGGCCTTCACGAGCTGCAGTCGCCGGCGGAACTCGATGCCCCGCGACCGTTGCCGATCGTCGCGGTGGTCCAACGCGGCGTGGAGCTCACCGGTGACCCCGAGAGCCTGCTCTACCGGCTCTACGACAGCGATCTCAACGCGCTGGCGGGGTGCACGAAACTGCGGTTCCTGAACCTCATGCTCGGCGATGGCGGCGAGTTCGCCGACGACCTGCTCGCGCCGCTCGCGGAGTTGCCGCGACTCGAGCATGTCGAACTCGCGGTGCCACCCGGGCTCGAGGCCGTCGAGCTCGCGGCACTGTCACAGCTGTCGCAGCTGCGCTACCTCACGCTCAACCTCGCGCGGCCGCTGACCAACGCGGACGTCGACGTACTTTGCCGACTCGAGAAGATCGTGCGGCTCGAGTTGCGTGGCGTGACCGCGGGGGCACACAGTGGCGTCGACGCCAAGGTGTTGCGGCGGCTCGCCGACCTGCCGCGGCTGCGGGCGCTGGGTCTGAACGCGCTCGCCGGTTGTGACGCGACCGCGCTGACCGAGCTTCGGGCGTTCCATCGGTTGCGCCGCCTCGAACTCACGTTGATGGGCCCGCAACCCGCCGCGACCCGACTGGGCTGGAAGCCGGCGCCGGGTTCGAGTGGCCTGACCGTCGAACTCGCGCGCGTGTTGGCCGAACTGCCGCTGCTCGACGAGATCCGGTTCGAGTCGGTCGCGGTTTCCGCTGCGGCGATCCGCGCGCTGCCCGAGCGGCTCTCGGGCTTCGAACTCACCCTCGCGCCGGACGCCGGTGCCGATGTGATCGAGGCGATCGCGGCGTTGCCGAACCTGCGACGCGTTGGGTTCAGCCGCGCGATCCCGGCCCGTCCGTTCACGACCCCGATGGGCGCGCCGCCGACGCCCGAGGAAGCCGAGAAGTTCGACATGCCGCCTCAGGAGCCCGTCTTCCGCGCCCTCGCCAAGCTCGTGCGCACCGTGCCGATCACGGAGCTGCGCTACGAATACCCGATGCCCGTCGAGCTCGCGGCCGCGCTCGCTGATGCGGCGAGCCTCGTGAGCATCGAACTCGAACACGCCGGCGGCACGACGATCGAGGCCGCGGCCGCCGCGCCCGCGTTGACCCGACTGGAGCTGATCTCGTGCGGGCGATTCCAGGTCGAGCCCCTGCAGCGGGCGAAGTCGTTGCAGGAGCTGCGTCTGCGCTGGACGGTCGGAGGATCGGCCGGCCCGGCCTGGCTTCGCGAACAGCTGCCCGGGGTGCGGGTGATCGTCGAGAACTGACCGTGCTCCTGACGTCGGGGTCTTGCCGCCCGCACGGGATCCCCGAACGATGGCGGCGTGCACGCACCCATCGTTCGCCGGCTGTCGTCACTCGTCGCCCTCGCGATGCTGATCGCAGCGCCGGCCGCGCAGGATCGCCCCGGCGCGCAACGCGACGCGGCGGCGGATCTCGACCCGCCGCGTATCGGTGGGGTCCACGGTTGGTCGGTCGGGAGTGGCGGCATGCCGCCCAAGGTCGACGCGCGCGGAATCGGCATGTCCTGCCCGGTCCGTGAGAGCGGCACGCTCGAGGTCCTCGAGCCGTATACCGAACTCGTCGAACTGCACCTGAGCCTCGACTGCAAGGCCGACGGCGCGGACTACCCGGCGGACTTCCTCGCGCCGGTCGCGAAGTTGCCCGCGCTCGCCGTGCTGCACCTGGTCGTGCCGCCCGAACTCGGACCCGAGGTTCTGCGGCCGCTGCGCGACGCCCCGAAGCTGCGCTTCCTCCAGCTCTCGGTGATGCGTGCGCTGACGATCGCCGACGTCACGGCGCTGCAGGAGCTGCCGCACCTCGTCGGCCTCTCGATCACGGGGTCGGTGCTCGGCGAGGGTGGCCGCGTCGACCGCACCGCGATCCGGGCGCTCGGTCTGCTGCCGAGCCTGCGTTCGCTGACGCTCGGCAATCTCGGCGGGTGTTCCGAGGAGGTCCTGGGCGAACTGCGGAACCTGCGGTCCCTGCGGCGGCTGCAGCTCGAGCGGCTGGGTGCGCAGCCGGTCGCCGTGCGGCTCGGCCGCATGCCCGAGGTCGTCGGGGTGCCGAAAGCGGCCATCGGCGTCGACGCGGTCGGCGCGGTCTTCCAGGCCGGGGAGCCCCCGGCCGACTGGGAGCTCGTCCGCAACGAGCGTCGCCGCCGGATCCAGAGCTCACCCGGGTTGTCGCCCGCGGTCGCGGCCGCGCTCGCCGACCTGCCGGAGCTTTGCGAACTGCGCCTCGAGACGTGCGCCGTCTCGGCGGCCGCGATCGCCGCGCTGCCCGCGACCCTGACCGGGATCTCGATCCTCGCGTGCCCCGACGCCGACGCGACGGTCTACGAAGCCCTCGGCCGGTTCGAGGACCTCAGGCACCTGCAGCTCGGCCGGACCTCGTCGACGACGGCGGCCGGTCCGTTCGTCGGCGTGGTCACCGGAGCCAACGCCGATGAGCCCGGACTCGGGCTGCCCGATCAGCAGGCCGTCGACCGCGCGCAGGCGAAACTACTGCGTGTCCTGCCGATCGCGTCGTTCACGCACCACTGGCCCATGTTGCCCGAACTCGCCGCCGCGCTCGCCGAGGCGTCGATGCTCCGGACGGTCCAACTCGAGAGCGCGGAGCGCGGCGATCTCGAGGCCGTGGCTCGGGCGCCGGGGCTGCGCGAGCTCTCGATCGGCGCCAGCGTGCTCGCGCCCGAGGACTTCGAACCGCTGCGCGCCGCCAACCGGCTGGCGCTGCTGCGAATGACGATCGCGCGACTGGCGCCGGCGCGCATCGAAGCGCTGTTGCCGGGCGTCGAAGTCGAGGTCGAATTCGAACTCCGGTAGCCGGTCGACCGGGCCAAAATGGCCCGGTCTCAGTGGCCCGGTCTCAACGGCCCGGTCTCGTGGCCGCGCCGAACCTCAGGCCTCGGTCGACTTCGACCTGACCTTGAGCGGTCGGCGCTGCTCTTGCTCTTCGCCGATCGGGTGGCCGAAGCAGACGTGGTCGCCCTCGCCTTCCTGCCAACAGAACACGACCGGGCCGTTCTTGCTGTTGCCCGGAATGTGGATCGTCAGCGGGTTGACGCGGAAGACCGTCATGCCGAGGTCCTCGAACTCCTGGCGACAGGCCGAGATGCCCTCGTCCTGCTCCCAGATGCGGGCATCCAGCTCGGCGAGCTCGTCCCGCAGCCCCTCGGGCGTCGTGGCGCGCTCCAGCAGCCGGCGGCGGCGATCGAGGGTCCGGCGCAGTTCACGGCGCTCGAGCCACTCACCGGCGATGACGGCCACGAGCTTCATCGCGTGGTTCGCTTCGGGAAGTGAGTAGGTGCGCTTCATGATGGCCTCCTGATTGGGGCAGTAGCCGTTGACCGTTCAGTGGACGATGGGGTCCGCCGAGCTGTTTCTCTCTGGTCTAGAACGTGGAACGCCGCAGGAAGTTGCATGCGTTCCGCTGACATTCTTTAGTGTGACTCCGCATTGGGGTTACCAAGTGCAGACCGGATGAATCTCTGATGACCGAACGCGATGTGATGGAATTCGACGTTGTCGTCGT
This sequence comes from Planctomycetota bacterium, assembly GCA_965228735.1. Taxonomy (GTDB): domain Bacteria; phylum Planctomycetota; class UBA1135; order UBA1135; family UBA2386; genus JAGQRA01. The sequence goes on along the minus strand of OZ245838.1, from coordinate 2,944,518 downwards.
GGGAGCGGGCCCTGCGGGCCTTGCCACGGCGATCCACCTGGCAAACCAGATCGACGCGCACAACGCCGAGGTCGAGCGTTCGGGCCAGGGTGAGACCCTCGAACCGGAGATTTGTTTGATCGAAAAAGCGCCCGAATTGGGGGCGCATTCGCTCTCCGGTGCGGTCATGGATCCGAAGGCGCTGGATCAGCTGTTGCCGGGCTGGCGCGAGATGGACCCCAAGCCGCCGCTCGAGGCGGAGGTCCACACCGACTACGCTCTCTGGTTGACGCAGAACGGCGGCTTCAAGTTGCCGGTCACGCCGCCGCCGCTGAAGAACCACGGCAACTTCGTCATCTCGCTCAACAAGATGGTGCAGTGGCTCGGCGAGATCGCGGAGCAGAAGGGCATCCAGATCTTCCCCGGCTTCCCTGGGGCGAAGCTCGAGCGCGAGGGCAGCAAGGTCACGGGTGTCCAGCTGCAGGACTCGGGCGTCGACAAGAACGGTGAGCCCAAGGGCAACCACGAGCTCGGCGGCATCCTCGCGAGCAAGCTCGTCGTGCTCGCCGAGGGCAGCCGCGGCTCGATGACGAAGCAGCTGATCGCGGACCTGCAGCTCGAGGGCAAGAACCCGCAGGTCTACGGCATCGGCGTCAAGGAGGTGTGGGAGGTGCCCAAGGGGCAGTGCGCGCCGGGTCTCGTCGTCCACACGATGGGCTACCCCCTCGACGGCAAGACGTTCGGCGGCGGTTGGGTCTACGGCATGGGCGAGACCGACGGCGGCGACAAGAACATGGTGTCGATCGGTCTGGTCGTCGGGCTCGACTGCCCCGACCCGTCGATGGACGCGCACCGCCAGCTGCAGCGGATGAAGCTCAACCCGAAGATCCGCGCGTTCCTCGAGGGCGGCAAGATGCTGCACTACGGCGCGAAGTCGCTGCCCGAGGGCGGGCTCTACTCGATGCCGAAGAACTACGGCGACGGCTTCGTGATCGTCGGCGACAGCACGGGCCTGATGAACAGCATGCGGCTCAAGGGCATCCACCTCGCGATGCGCAGCGGCATGCTCGCGGCGGAGACCGCGGTGTCGTGCCTGAAGAGCGGCGACTTCTCCGAGAGCGCGACGAAGTCGTACCGCGACGCGATGGACCAGGACTGGATCCACGACGAGCTGTGGGCGTGCCGCAACTTCCACCAGGGGTTCCACAAGGGGCGCCTCGCGGGTCTCGTGAACGCGGGCTTCGCCCAGCTGTTCTCTGGCAAGGGCACGTTCTGGTCCGACGAGCTGAAGAGCAACGCGGGCCACACCTACATGCAGAAGGTGTCCGAGTACTTCGGCGACTCGGGCAAGCCCGAGCCGAGCAAGCTCGCCGAGGACGGCAACCTCACGTTCGACAAGCTCACGTCGGTCTACAGCTCGGGCACGATGCACGAGGAGGATCAGCCGTGTCACCTCGTCGTGACGCAGCCGGACCTGTGCTCGACGCGGTGCGTCGAGGAGTTCGGCAACCCGTGCCAGCACTTCTGCCCGGCCGCGGTCTACGAGATGGAGGAGAAGTCGGGCAGCAAGCACGGCATCGACCTCAAGATCAACGCGAGCAACTGCGTGCACTGCAAGACGTGCGACATCATGGATCCCTACCAGGTGATCAACTGGGTCACGCCCGAGGGCGGCGGCGGCCCGAACTACCAGAACCTGTAGGCGGGTGGTGGGCAGCGGTCGGGCTGGCATCACCTGTGAATCGTGAAACACGGGCTCGCGAGACTCGACTCGCGAGAATCACTGCGGTTCTAGCCTGGATCCGTCGCGTGGAGAGTGGCGGGTGCCAGACTCCCGCATCGAGTGCGAGGTGATCAGCCCACGATTCGCTTATGCAGCCACGTTCGTGCGAACTGCCAGTCGATTTCGACCGTGCGCTGGCTGACGGCCAGCGCCTCCGCCACGTCGGGCATCAGCATTCCGCCGAAACAGCGCAGTTCGACGACCTTTGCACTGCGGGCGTGCTCCTCGCCGAGCAATTCGAGGAGTTCGTCGAGGCAGACGACCTGATCGACCGACAACCCATTGGCTGCCAGGCCGGCGGGCAAGCTGACGCGCCGACCGCCACCCCGCTTCTGCCGGAGCTCGTGCCGCGCCCAGTCAGAGACGATTCGTCGCATGGCGATGGCTGCGATCTGGTGAAAGTGCTGGCGGTTCTGCCACGTCGTGGCCCGTTGCCCGATGAGTCGCCAGTAGGCCTCGGAGACGACTGCGGTTGGTTGCCATTGACCTCCGTCCCGGCGCCCGGCGAGCAACTCGACTGCGCGGGCGTGGAGCGTGTCGAGGACGAGGGGGTAGAGCAGTTCGATGGCGTCGCGGTCACCGCGCTCTACCATCGTCAGGAGGCTGGTTACCTCGTGGTTCGGTCCCGTCGCAATCGTCAACTCAGGAACTCCTCGGTCTGCTGGTCTGAGGCTGGCTGGCCCGACCCTGGCTGGCCTGACGCCGCGCGCCGATCACATTACGAGACCGGGAGTGGGGCCGGAAGGGGGCGATGCTCACGATGAGCTCTCGTCGCCCTGGATCGCTCCACGATCTGTTCGCCGCCGCGTTCCCACTGCCGCCGGGTGAACGAGCGGATTTCCTGCGAGAGCAATGTCCGGATCCCGAGACGCGCGCGCGCGTGCTGGAGATGTTCGAGCGGCACGCGCGTCTCGACGGCTTTCTCGAAGACGGGCCCATCGCCACTCCGACGCACCTGGGCCTCGGGCCGGGCGAGCGGGTCGATGACTTCGAACTGACTGGATATCACGCGCACGGCGGTCGCGGTGTTGTTTTTCGTGCTCGGCAACTGTCGGTCGGCGGTCGCGAGGTGGCGCTCAAGGTCGTGCCCGTGGTCGTGACGTCGCAGCGATCCGACGGTGCGCGCCCGCAACGTGAGGCCGAGTTCGCCGCCCGGGTTGCCCACCCGCATCTCGTTCCGGTCTACGCGGCGGGCGTGGACACGGCGCGAAACCTGTCATGGTGCGCGATGCAATTCGTCGACGGGCCGACGCTCCAGGGTGTGTTGGAGCACCTCTCTGCTCGTGGTCGAGCCCCGACCGGACCGGAACGAGCGGATCTCGTGCGCCGGATCATCGAGGTGGCCCTCGGCGCCGGCGCGATGCACGCCGTCGGTCTCGTGCACCGTGACATCAAGCCGGCCAACATTCTGCTCGAGGGCGGCAGCATCGCACCACCGTGGCGCGACTCGGCAGTGCTCGTGGATTTCGGTCTCGCACGCAGATTCGAGACATCGACTACCCACACGGCGGCGGCGACGCTGGCCTACGCGGCGCCGGAGCAGCGCGAGGGTCGTAGCGTCGATCCCCGCGCCGACGTCTTCGCGCTCGGACTGACGCTGCATGATCTGCTACTGGGGCGCGCGCGCGCTGGCGACACCGAGCGTGGCGTCATCGCCGACGTGCCATCCGAGCTCGCGGCGGTGCTGCGGTGTGCGACGGCCGTCGACCTCGACCACCGATACCGGGATGGTGCCGCGTTCGCGGCCGATCTCGAGCGTTGGCTCGCGGGGCTGCCCGTCGCGGCCGGCTCTCGAATCGACCCCCGGGCGCTGGACCGTCGAGCCGGCTCGAGGGGAAGGCGTCGGACGCTGGTCGCGCTGGCGATCCTCGGTTTGCTGGCTGCGGTGATTGGCGTTGTCACGTGGCTCGAGTCCTGCCGGCTGCAGCGGGCATTCGACGTCGGCGACCTTGCGACGATTGCCGCTGCCCGGTCGAGCTGGTGGTGGCGGCAACACCTGCCCGAGCCCGTGGCGAGCGACTTGGAGTGGCGCGCGATCGTGCGCGACGTCCCGTTCGGTGAGCCGGCTCGATTCGATGCGGCACTTCGGCGAGCCGCCGCCTGGATCGGACGAGACGGTCCGGCGGCGGCACCCGAGCTGGTTCGGTTCCTCGCCTTCGAGATCGCGGCCGGCGGGGACCGTGGCCTGGCTGCAACCGCGATGGCGGCGCGATTGCTCTATGAGCGGCCGCCGGAGGACAGCCGCGAAACCGCGGCCTACGCGGCCATCGTTGCCGCGTGTTGGTCGGTCCTCGCCGGCGAGCAGCGGCCGATCCTCCGCGCGTACGCGGCCGCTGCGATCGGCGGTGCAGCGGCGGACGGTGCGTTCGTGCGCCTGCTCGGCATGGTCCGCGACGACCTCATGGACCATCGCGGGGACGAGGAGCGCTTGGAGTGCGCGCGGGTCATGATCGAAGCGGCGGCAGCGGTGGTGCGACGGGCTGGGGCCGCGGCTCGTCCGTGGTTGGTCGACTCCCGACCCTCGCTCCTCGATCTCCTGGGCGACGACTTCGGCGCGAGCGCTACGGAAGTGGTCGGGCACGCCGTCACGCAGCTCGCGGTCGATTGGGTCCTGGCGTTGCGCCGGTGCGGCGAAGCCCTGCCCGCAGAGTGGCCGGCGCCGGCGGAGATGCCGCTGGAACTGCGCGCAGCCATCGGTGGGGCATCCGTGCGCGACGAACTGCTCGCTGCCGGACCTGCATTCAACACGGTTGCGCTGGTTGCTCCGCCCTCGCTCGAGCGCACGATCGCGCTCAGTTGGGGTTGCCGGGCATTCGGTCGCCGGCTCGGGTTGTTGCCGGGGTCGGAAGCGATTGCGCGCGGCCGCGCGCTCGTCGAGGACGCGGCGGCCGAGCACCGTTTTAGCGGCGAGTCCGCTCTGCGGATGTATTACGAAGGAGTGGAACGGGCTGCCGCGCGAGTCGCGGGCGATCATGCGGAAGACCGACCCGACCGGGATTCGGGTCTCGCGGCGCTGGTCCGGCCCGTTCGGTTCTCGGCTCCCCGATGGGTGAGAGCCGCCCCGGTCGACGACTCGGTTCGCGTGGTCGCGGACTTCTTGCCACAGCCGGCGCAGTTGAGTGGGGTTGGCAACGTCGACGCCTGGCTCACGGATGCGACGATCGACGCGGAGCCGGGTGGCTTGAGGAGCGGGTACTGCCGCCTGCCGGTCGCTGGCCGCTCCGCCATCGTCATGGCCTTCGAAGCTCCCGGCCCGCCAGCCCAGCAGGTCGGCGTGCGGGTCGAGTTGCAGAAGGGCAGCCGCACGCGGCTGCCGCGCACCGGTCGCGTCGCACTCGAGTTCCTGCTCGACGGCGAAGTCGTCCAGACCATGGCGACCCCGGCCCGCGGCCCGACGTCGATCGAGATCGTGCTGTCGCCGTGGCTCGCCCCCGGGCCGCACGTCTTCGAACTGCGGCTCGCGGAGGCGAGTGAGACGACGATGCGGGTCTATCGCGTCACGGTCGAAGCGAAGTGACGCTGTCGGGCGTCACTGGATGAACACTTCCATCCCGCGTGTCAGCGGACCCGGGATTCCCGTCAGCATGTAGCACTGCCAATAGACCGGCAGGCCTTGCAGGGTCGTGCTGCTCGGAATCGCCATCTCGTATTCGCCGATGCCCGCGCCCGCCGATTGATCCGTGGTCGGCGACGTGATCGGCATGTTGCCGGTCAGGGTTGGATTCACGAACAGTTGGCAGTTGCACGGGAACACCGGCGAGAACGTGCAGAACGGCGTCGGGATCGGCAGCGCAGCCATGTCCAGCGCGAAGATCGCGAGTCGGCCGGGCGTGCCCCGGCGGACGCCGAATCGCCAGAGCTCGCCGCGACGGGGTTGGCCCAGCGATGTGCTCAGTAGCGGCGCAGGTCCGGCGAACGGGGGCGGCGTACACCCGGCGCCGAACTCGACCCGCAGGCCGGGCATGTAAGTGTCGAACGTGTGGACGGTGACTTCGCCGGCATCGGTGCGGCCCTGGGGATCCGCGTCGGGAGCGCCCACGAGGACCTCGTCGAGCGAGTCGCCCGTGACGTCCGGCATCGTCGCGACGCTGGCGCCGAAGCGTCCCGTCGGATCGTTGCCGCGCAGCACGGCAAGCAGTTGCCCCGTGCCCGTGGACAGGACGTAGACCTCGCCGCGGCCGCCATCGACGCCGGGCGCGCCGACGACGAGTTCGGGAAGACCGTCGCCGTCGTGGTCGTCGAGGCGGCTCATCACCGTGCCGAACTCGGTGTTGGAGCCCGCGCCGGTCCAGGACCGCAGGACGGTGCGGGCGCTACCGTCGATGATCTGGACCTCTCCGGCTCCGGGCGCGCCGACGGCGAAGTCGTTGACGCCGTCGCCGTTCAGGTCGCCGAGGACGCAGATCTCGGCGCCGAACAAGTTGGGACCGGGTATCGCCGTGCCATGCCACGTGAACGCGTTGGCTGTCGCGTCCCACGTTGCCACGTAGACGGCGTCGCAATCTTGCGAGCCGAGCAGGATGTCGTCCACACCGTCGCCGGTGAGGTCGCCGGGCGCCGCGATGGCGTCACCGATGATGTGGGACCATGCGTAGCCCCACGAGCAGCCGCAGTTGCCGAAGATGTTGCCCAGAATCGACACCGTTCCGGCTGTGTGAGAGACGACCATCGCTGCGCCTCGCGGGCGTGATGAGTAGGTGCAGTAGTGTATGGGTTGATCGTCGGATCCAAGGGCGTAGTCCGAGATCCCGTCGTTGTTCACGTCTCCAAGGAAGCAGGCATCGCGCCCGAAGGCCGCTCCCGCGATCGTGCCGTCGAGCACTGCGATCGTCGCACCGGACGCGCGATCACAGAGTTCGACGGCACCGCTGCCCATTCCGCCACCGCCGTCATAGCCTGGCTTGCTCACGAGGAACGTGCCGGGCTCACCGAGGGCAAGTACCTCGCCGTAGTCGTCGCCGCTCAGGCCATTGAGCGGCCAGAACAGCGTGCTCTTGGTCGTCGTGGTGATCGCCGTTGCCTGGACCAGGCCGCCCGGCGTTCCGAAGTAGACTCCGGTCGGGCTGCCGGCGAGCACGACGTGCTGGCCGTTGGCGTTGTCGAACCCGCAGACCGAATGGCCGATCCGATCGCCGGCCGTGAGCCCTTCGAGCCGGTGCAGAGTCTGTTGGGCGGAGAGGGGGACCGCGAGACCGAGGAGACTCGAGATCGCGAAACGGAACGAGAGGGGTTGCGTGATGGGCATGGTGGGTTGCTCGTTTGCCGAACTGGCAACCGCAACGCGCCGTTCGTGGTCCCGGCCCGCAGCCCGTTTCGCGAAAAACCGTTCACGTTGCGCTCGTCGATTCGCAAAACGTGATCGGCGGCAAGACCTTGGAGGCAGCGGTAGCACGTCGCGGCGCCTCGGATGCCGCCGATTTCCATGACAAGAGCAGTCCCGTCGCCGGAGGTTCGCGCTACCGTCCTGACGAGCCTTGACTTCGAACGCTGAACCATGCCCGGTGTGCCGCGGGACGACGTTTCGCGCGACGTTCGAAGCGGTCGGGCATCGGTTCGAGCGCTGCCGCGCGTGCGGCTTCTCGCGGATGGCGGACGCGGGACCGGGCGACGGTGACCTCGACCGGTTCTACGCCGCCGACACGCTCAGCGCCGCGGCCGCCGAGCAGGATCACGAGGCCAACCTCGAACGGTTCGCGACGATCCTGGCCGCGATCGAGTCGCACGGGACGCCGGGTCGGGCGCGGGGCAAGCTGCTCGACGTCGGTTGTTCGATCGGCACGTCGCTCGTCGTCGCGCGCGAGCGCGGCTGGGAGCCGTTCGGGATCGAGCTGTCGGCCGCGGCCGTTGCCGTCGCGCGCGATCGGCACGGCCTCGACGTCCGCGACGAGCCGCTCGAGCGCGCGGGGTTCGAGCCGGCGTCGATGGACGCCGTGCTCATGCACCACACGCTCGAGCACGTGCCCGAGCCGGACCGGGTCGTGCGCCAGGTGTTCGACGTGCTCGCGCCGGGCGGCGTGATGTACCAGTCGTTGCCCAACCACGGCTCGTGGAAGGCGAAGCTGTTCGGCAAGCACTTCGGCTACGGCATCACGGACGAGCACGTCTCGCACTTCTCGACGAAGCACCTGCGGCGGCTCGTGCAGGACGCGGGCTTTCACGTCGCCCGGGTCGAGACCTGGAGCTACTGGCACGACCCCCGGTTGCTGCACGATCTCTGCGCCCGCTTCGGTCTGTCGCGCTGGCTCGCTCGGCGTTGCGGCGTTCCGCCCGGCGGCCGGCTCGAACCCCAGCCGTACATCGACTTCCTCAACCGCACCCGCTGGGCCTACTTCGTCTGCAACGGCTTGTGGCCGCACCGGCTCTGCCGCTTCTGCCGCGGCGGCGAGGACTTGCACCTGATCGCCCGCAAGCCCGAGTAGGCGACCGGTCAGAAACAGCGGCCGGCCGCCCGCTCACCCCAGGCTGCCACGTCGTTCCTCCCCCCGAGGCGCGAGCGCTTCCAAACCCGCGCCCCGGAGTGTCTCGCCGAAGCCGACGACCGACCGCTGTCCGGTAGTGACCCGAGGGGGGGAAGGAACCTATGCTTACTACGGGCGTGCGTACCGATCCGCGAGAGCTTCACGACACCAGCGCGGACCTGCTCGTGATCGGGGCCGGGATCCAGGGCGCGGCGATCGCGCGGGATGCCGCGATGCGCGGGCTGTCCGTCGTGCTCTGCGATGCACGCGATTTCGCCGCGGGAACGAGCTCGCGCAGCTCCCGGCTCGTGCACGGCGGTCTGCGGTATCTGCGTGATGCCCAGTTCGCGCTCGTGCGCGAGGCGCTCGTCGAACGCGAACGGCTGCTCCGGCAGGTGCCGCATCTCGTCCGGCCGCTGCCGATGCTGATGCCGTTCTTCCGCGAACGGGGTGCGGATGCCGTCGAGTTCGCGCCGTTCGGCGAACCCGTGCGCCGAGCCTCGCCGTCGCCGCGGTGGTTGATGTGGTTCGGCACCAAGCTCTACCGCAAGCTCGCGGGCAGGAGCACGCTGCCCGGGCCGCGGCTCGTGCGCGCCGCGGATGCGGCGCGCGCGTTCCCGGGGCTGCGAACGACGGGGCTGAAGTCGGCGCTCGAGTTCTTCGACGCGGCGACGCGTGACACGGACCTCACGCTCGCGAACGTGATGGCGGCGGCCGCCGCTGGCGCGCGGGTCGTCAACCACTGCGGGTTCCTCGGCGTCGATCGGGGCTCCGTGCGGCTGCTCGACCGCATCACGGGCGACGAGGTCCACCTCGCGACCAAGCACGTGATCAACGCGACCGGTCCGGCCGTCGACGCCGTGCGCAGAACGGCAGGGCTGGACGGCGACCCGCTCGTGCGGCTCACGCGCGGCAGTCACGTGATCCTGCCCGCGCGCCTGGGCGAGACCGCGCTCACGGCGTTCCTGCCCGACGGCCGGATCCAGTTCGTCATTCCGCATCCGGGCGGCACGATCTGTGGCACGACCGACGTCGATGACGAGCTCGACGGCGACGAGACCGGGCCGCCGGCCGCGGACCTCGACTATCTGCAGGCTGCACTGGGCTGGCTGCTCGAGCCCGCGCCTCGTGCGAACGATCTCGAGTTCGCGTATGCGGGCTGGCGCGCGCTGCCCGCGGTCGAGGGGCCGGCCGGCGGCGTCAGCCGCGAGGCGTTCACGGTGACCGAATCGATCGCGTGCGGCGACATGCACACGGTCGTCGGCGGCAAGCTCACGACGCACCGCGCGTTCGCCGAGCGCACGGTCGCGAGCCTGTTCGGCAAGTCGCGCCGATCGCCGACGCGCACGGTCGCGCTGCCGGGCGGCGACGGACCGCGCGAGTTCGACGATCCGCTGTGGTGGCGCCACGGGGCGCTCGCGAGCCGGGTCTGGGAGATCGCCGCGCGCGACCGCACGCTCGCCGAGCCGCTCTGCCCGCACCGCCCGTTCCTCGCGGCCGAACTGCTCTACGCGACGGCGGAGACCGGCGTCGTCAAGCTCGCCGACGTGCTGCTGCGGCGCCTCGTCGACCCGCGCGGACCGTGTCTCGAACGTTCGTGTCTGCGGCGGGCGCATGCGCTGTTCGGCCGCGTGGCGCAGCACGATCGCGGCGCGGACGAGATCGTCGAGGTCGAGGCCGAGGCGGAGGTGATGCGCGGCGCGCTCGATTCGTGGCGCGGCGCCCCCGCCGCGAAATGACGCCCCAGCGAGCTGACGCCGCCCCGAACTGACACCCCGGTGAACTGACGCCACGGCGCTCGGCCGTGGACCCGAGTCCCGGCTGTCGGTCTACTGCGTGGGTGCCCGCGCAAGCGCCGACCAGGCTGTCCGAGCTCTCGCTCACGTTGTCGTGCCTCGATCGGCCGCCGCTCGTCGTCCACACCGCGCTGCGCGATTCGGTCGCGATCGTGCTGCCGTGGCGGCTCGGCTGCGCCGTCTCGGAGGTCGCGCTCGGACTGCTCGCCGAGCTCGCTGCCGAGCGACCGACGATCGCGGCGCTCGCGGTGCATTCGCCGGTGCTCGCGGCCGAACGCGACCCGGCGCGGCTCGCCCGCGCCGTGCGGTTCGCGCGCGCTTCGGTCACCATCGCCATCGACGAGTCGCGGGAGTTCGTGCGCCGCTGTGGACTGCGGGCACTGCCGGCCGTCGTGCTCGTCGACGCGATCGGTGCGATCCGCTTCGTCGGTCACGGGCTGCTCGAGCCGCGGCGGTTGCTCGCCGCCGTCGATCAGCTCCTGCGCGAAGCGGACGATCGCGGGGCGCGTGACGAGGGGCGCGTCGAACGGCACGACCTGGTGCTCTTCGGCACGCCGCGCGGGCCCGGGGTGGTGGACGAGCCGGCCGCTGCGCTCGCGCCGACGGCGATCGCGAGCGATGGCGACACGTTGTGGGTCGGCTCGCGATCGCGTGGATCGGTGCTCGCGGTAACCGTGAAGGGCGAGGTCGCGGCGGAGATCGCCGGGCCGCGCTGGCCGACCGCGATCGTCGCGACCGAGGACCACGTGCTCGTATCGGATTGGGGGCGGCACGCACTCTGGTCGGTCGAACGCGCGGGCACGGCCGAGATCGTGCTCGGCACCGGCGAGTGCGGCTCGGATCCGTACGGCGGTGGCTTCGGCGAGGAGCAGGAACTCGCGCTGCCGAGCGGGCTCACCGGTGCGGGCGGTTCGACGGGCGCGTATTTCGCGCAGGCCGGGACGCACCAGATCTGGCAGTTCGACCCCGAGACGCGCGCGGCATCGGCGTGGGTGGGCACGGGCTCGCGTGGGCTCGTCGACGGCGGGGAGGAGGCCGAGTTCTCGGAACCGCGCGGCATCGCCGGGAACGATCACCTGCTCGCCGTCGCGGATGCCGGCAACGACGGGGTGCGGATCGTCGAGCTCGGCCACAACTTCTGCGAGACGATCGCGCAGGGACTCGACCGCCCGGTCGCGGTCGCGTTCGGGCCGGCCGCCGAGGACGGTGGCGAGCAGGCGGTCTACGCGGCGCTGAGCTACCGCCCCGCCATCGTTCGCATCGCGCCCGGCGGCGACGGTCGGCCGGAGCCGGTGCTCGATGCGAGCCATGGTCTCATCGAGCCTGTCGGTCTGACGTTCCACGACGGCGAGCTCTACGTCGCGGACGCGGGCGCCGACGCGGTGTTCGCGTTCGACCTCGCGCGGGAACCGCTCGTCGCGCGAACGGTGTTGCCGGCGGCGGGGCGATCGTTGCCCGCGCCGGTGCGATCGGCCGCGGCCGATGCGGCCACCGTGCCGGAGCGCGCGAAGGTCGTCGTCGCGGCGGCGATCGCGGCGCTCGAGTTCAGCGATGTCCTGCTGCGGATCCATCTGCCGGTCGAGGCCGGCGAAGAACTGGACGGCACCGCGCCGGCGGAGGTCGTGATCGTCGACGAACGCGATCCCGTGCTCGCGACGCCGCGCGTCACGACGGTCGAGCTCGAAGCCGAGCACGCGCCCGTGCTCGTGCCGATCGAAGAACGCGGCGACGGGGTGTTGCGCGTGCGCGTGCGGGCGATCGTTCGCGTGAGCGAGGCCGGCGACCAGGAGACCCGCGACTGGTGCTACCTCGTGCCCGTCGCGGTCGGCGTCACCGGCGGCACGGAGGTCGAGGTGCGCCCGCCCGATTCTCAATCAGCCGATCCTCACTCTGGGGACTGACCGCGCACGACGCGGATCGACCCGTCGTCGCCGAGGAACGTGAACGCGGCGCGGCCGCCCGGCTGGATCGCGCCGTAGCCGGCATCACCGTCCTGGCCGATGAGCCGGGCCGGGTTGGTGCTGGCGAGCCGCGCGAGCGTCCACGGGCCGATCTCCGGGGCGAAGCGCAGCACGTTCCGCGCCGCCTGCGCCATCGTCAGCGCCGAGCCCGCGAGCCGCCCCTCGCCGTCGCGGACGATGCCGTCCTCGAGCCGGACCGAGATGCCCGACAACGTGTAGTCGCCGTTCGGCATGCCCGCAGCGCTGACCGCGTCCGTCACGAGCACGATGCGGTCAGCCCCCTTCTGCCGCAGAGCGAGCCGGACCATCGCGGGCTGCACGTGCACGCCGTCGACGATGAGCGGGCACGTGACGCGCGGGTCGTCGAGGGCGAGGACCGCGACGCCTGCGTCACGGTGGTGGATGCGCCCCATGGCGTTGAACAGGTGCGTCACCGCGGTGGCACCGGCGTCGACCGCGGCGGTGAACCCCGTGGGGTCGTCGCAGTGCCCGATGGCGCACGTGACGCCGTTCTCCGTGAGTCGCTCGATCGCGGCGGCGGCACCGGCGCGCGCGGACGACAGCGTGACGAGTCGCAGCTGCCCGTCGGCCGCGGCGAGCAGCTCGTCGACGCGTTCCGGGGTCGGGTCGCGGAAGTGCTGTTCGGGGTGTGCGCCCGGCGCGGACAGGAACGGGCCCTCGAGGTGCAGCCCGAGCGGCGTCGCCTCGTCGGGACGCGTGCCGGCGTCGAACGCGCGGATCCAACGCGCGACGGCCGCGGTCTGGTCGAGCAGCTTCGACCACTCCGCCGTGATCAGCGTCGGCAGGAACGCGATCGCGCCGCCCGACTGCACCGCGCGCGCGACGACGTCGAGCGCCTCGGGCGTCGCCTCGTCGACGCCGCGACCGCCGGCGCCGTTGACCTGCAGGTCGACGAAGCCCGGCAGCAGCGTGCCGCGCAGGCGTTCGGCCCCCGGTCGATCCCCAACCGGGCGATCCCCAGCCGGGCGATCCACGCTGGAGACGAGGCCGTCGACGGCCGCGATGCGAGCCTCGTGCCAGACCCGATCGGGCAGCACGACGCGGTCGACGATCCACTCGTTTTCCTGCACGTCACGTGTTGTAGGATCGCGGCGCCCGCCGCGCCAGCGCATGCCCGAACGCCAGCCCAACGATCGCTTCGCCGTCTCGCTCCTCCTGATGCTGGTGTTCGGCGCCGTCGCAGGGTGGTTCTGCGCTGGCCTGATCCACCCGACGATCGCGGCCGGCGGCGTCGCGCTGCGCGATCAGCCCTACACGGGTCGCTGGGAGGAGGAGCCGTTCGTCATCAACGACGCGCGCCGGTTGCCCGTGCCGTTCGCCTTCGGTGACTTCGACCTGCAGCTCGAGGTCGAACTCGGTGAGGGCGCGATCGTCGATCTCGTCGTGCGGCGCGTCGAGCCCCGCACGATCGGCGCCGAGCTCGAACCGTTCCACGGCCGCTTCAGCGTGCTGCGACTGTCCGCGGATCGCGCGGGTTCGCCGTGGCTGTCGCGCGACCAGGCGTTGCTCGGGGATCGCGACGCCGGCGGCGTCGACCTGTCGCCCGGGCATTCCGCGACCGTCTGGGTGAAGGGGCGCGGGCGCGCGCTCGACGCCAACGTCGCCGGCAGGAAGCTGGAGCGCTTTTTCGCCGACGACATCCACGGCTCGTTCCTCCTCGTCGCGCGCGGCGGCACGGCCGTCGTCCGCAGTCTCACGATCACGCCCCTCGGGCTCGCGACGCCGTGGCTGTGGTCGCGCTGGTTCTGGGTCGGCCTCGGCATCGTCGTCGGCGGACTGCTCGCGGTGATCATCCGCCTGCGCGGGGCGCAGCCGTCGGTCGGGCTCGCGTTCGCGCTCGCGGCGTGGGTGCTCGCGGGCTCCCAGTCGGGGCCGCCGCTCTGGCACCCGCCGCCCGCGACGCTGCTCGCCTACCTCGCCGGGACCGCGGCGATCGCGCTGCTGCTGGTTCGCGGCATGCGGTTGCTCGCCGTGGTCGGGGCGCTGCTGATCGTCGTGGCGCCGCCCGTGCAGCGCTCGACCGCGCAGCTCGACCGGCTGTTCGGCGTGGCCGCCGGCGCGCAGCTCGTGCAGGCGCACGCGCAGCTCGTGGACGGCCCGTTCGTCATCCACACCGCCGAGGAGGCCGACCACCGCGTCTTCCTGCTCGGCGGCCAGATGCTCTACGGCCGGCCGCTCGAACAGCCGAAGGAACGCCACCTCGAACTGCTCGTCGGCAATCGCGCCGCCGCGTTGCTCGGTCTGCGCGCGCCGGCGTTCGTCGACGTGCCGTGCCTGCCGACGTTCGACGGCTGGAGCGAGCAGCAGTGGGCGATGTTCTCCCGGTTCTACACGGGCTACCGGCCCGACGTGCTCGTCTTCGGCGTGTCCGAGTTCGAGAACGTGGATCCGTTCGGCGCGCCACGGCGGCGGCGACAGCCTCTCGAGGCGACCCTCGCGGAGGTCGCGGCGTGGTGCGCGGAGAACGATGTCGGGCTCGTGCTGTTCGCCGCCCAGGCGTCGCGTGCGGACGTGGACGTGATGCTGAGCGTCGCGGGCGATCGCGCTGCCGGACCGGTGCGGTTCGTGGACATGGCGGGCGGCGACGGGGCCGGGAGCGACGATGCGTGGGACGACCTGGCACAGCGGCTCGCGACCCAGATCGTGGAACTCATGCAGTGAGAGAGCGGCGACGATGACCGGCGAGGAGATCGAGGACGCGGTGGCGGCGATGCGCGCGGCCCTCGAGCGCGACCGCCTCGACGCCGTGCAGGACGCCTACCGCGGGCTCGTCCGCCACGTCTCGAGCGACCCGCGCGTGCCGCCGCTCGCGGCCGCCGCGTTCGATCGCATGCGCGTCCTCGCCGGGGAGCCGCAGAAGTTCGGCACCCAGGTGCGGCAGCGGGACGGCCGGCGCGAGCTGTGGCCCGTCGAGGCGGGGACGACGGACAGCGAACGCAGCAAGTGGGGCATCCCGCCGCTCGCCGAACTGGAGCGCCGGGTGAGCGATGGTCAGGATCCGGTGCCCCCGGCGACGTGAACGTCGCGGATCGGTGGCCGGCCCGAGGGGCCGGGCCACCCGCGCGGTTCGTGGTAACGAGAATGTCCGCGGTCCGAATCGGGGAGTCGTGGCGAGCGCCCGTCGTGATCCGACCTGCGTCGAGGAATCCCAGCGTCGAGGAATCCCAGCGTCGACGAATCCGGCGCGGGGACCGACAGGATGGGACCGGCGGTGGGCACCAAGAAACCGATGGCGAGCCAGGAACGGTTCGGCGGATCCTGCGTTGGGGATCCTGCGTTGGGCGAGGTGATCCCGTCCGCCGACGTCCCGTGCGACCCGCCGTGCGGGCAATTTCCCCGATGGGACCGTAACGCGTCCTCGACCGGTGGGGGGGACGCACTGCGTGGCCCGTTCGCCTAGGATCAGCAGCTTCAGACACCCGGAAACCCGGAAGACCCGAGAGTCCGAACAGGAGAACCGAACCGTGATGCATCCAATGAGCCGTCGACTCACTGCAACGTTCCTGCTTGCCGGAATGGCCGGGGCCCTGGCCACGGCGATGCCGGCGCAGAAGTGGCGCACGGAGCAGATTCGCGAGGCCAGGCTCGAGATCGACGCGCCGGGGCGGCTCGAACGGCTGCCGATGCGTCTCGGCGAGAACGGCATTCATCATCGCGCGCGCCTCATGTCGAAGGACCGCAACGACATGATCCGGGCGCAGTGGACGTGGCAGGCCGACGTCTACGAGTTCAGGAAGGCAGGTGCCGGCGGCAAGGAGGGTGACGGCCCCGACGTCGACCTGCCCGAGGGCACGCCGCCCGAGGTGAAGAAGCAGCTCGCGGAGGCGATGGCGCGCTTCGGCAAGAAGTCGCACAAGAGCTTCAAGGAGTGGCTCGACAGCTCCGACGAGGTCATGGAGATCTACACGGACGGCAAGGACAAGCGCGGGCGCAACGGCAAGGCCGACTACAAGCACTACGTCTGGCGCATCGACAACAAGTGGGGGCCGGTCGGCGAGTGCTGGTGCGAGGCCGCGGTCTACGACTTCGGCGATCGCGAGGTCGCGCTCGTGATCGAGATGCCGGTCGAGAAACCCGGCGGCAAGCCGAAGACGAAGTGGACCGGGACCATCCGCAAGATGATCCGCAGCGGCAAGCAGCTCGATGCCGAGGACATCGCGAAGGAAGATGACGCGGGCAAGCGCGACAAGTTCGCGGACACGCCGGCCAAGAAGAAGGCGCTGGCCAAGGCCAAGAAGAACATCGAGGGCCTGAAGGGCTGGGACTACTTCACGATGCCCAACTACATCGTGCTCTACTCCTGGGACTTCTCGAAGGGCCGCGAGGACCGCAACAAGGCCAAGAAGCAGGCCGAGTTCTACAGCGACCGCCTCGAGAAGATGCGCAAGCTCTACATCGAGAGCTTCCCGATGGACGAGTCGGGCACCAAGGCCGTGTGGCCCGATGCCAGCACGGTGCCGGCGCTCGACAACGTTCCGGTCACCGGCCCGAAGAGCGCCGCGGAGAAGGCCGAACCGACCGACGCCGAGATGGTCGCGAAGGCCGAGAAGGCCGAGGGCGAGGTGCCGTACTCGGTGTTCCGTCTCTGCGCGACGTACGACCAGTTCTGCAAGTACGGCGGCACGAGCGGCGGCGTCGTCGGCTGGTACTCGCCGGGCAGCAAGGAGCTCGTCGTCTTCCTCGGCGGTGACACGATGATGGGGCCTGGCGCGACCGAGACCGTCACCTACCACGAGGGCTGGCACCAGTTCGCCGACCTCTACTTCCACCACCCGGCGAGCCCCAAGCACGCGAGCCTGCACCGCTGGTTCGACGAGGGCCACGGCGACTACTTCGGCTCGCACGAATGGACCGGCTCGAGCTGGAAGTACGTCGGCTCCGACATGCGCTACCAGGACGTCAAGAACATGGTCCGGGTCGGCGACTACATCCCGTTCAAGGAGCTCGTGCGCTGGCCGCGGCAGCTCTTCTACACCAACCGTCCGGCCTATCGGTACGCGCAGGCGTACTCGATGATCGACTTCTTCCGGCGCGGCAACGTGCAGCGCGGGTTCGAGAAGCAGTGGGGCGAGGCGCTCGACATCTACGGCAAGGTCGCGATCCTCGAGGGCGACACGAAGAAGGGCGTCGACATCGCGTTCCGCGACATGACGGACGAGGACTGGACCAAGCTCGAGGACGCCTGGAAGGAGTGGGTCGGCAGCCGGCACTTCAAGAGCGGGCGCTGACCTTCGGCTGACTGACCTCGGGCTGGCCTCTGTTCTGGCTCGCGCGGCCGCCGACTTGCTATCGTCGCGCGGCCCGTGATCGTCCTGCAGATCGTCCTCCTCCTCCTCGCGCTCGCGGCGCTCGCCGGTCTGTTGTGGTTCGGCCTGCGGGGAATGGACCGCATGATCCGCGCGCGCCGCGCCGAACTCGCCACGCCGACCTGAAGTTCGACGGGACGTCCGCTGGCCGGTCGGCCGGCGGCAGAACCCGACGTGCCGCGCTCGTTCGGGCGGCGCGCGACGTGGCTCGCGCTCGCGACCGACGATCCCGATCGCGTCGCCACCGAGCTCGGTCTGCGCACGGTGCTGCCCGCCAACTGGCAGGCCGGTCTCGAGGCCGCGGCGAGCGAGGGTGTGTTCGTCACGCCGCCGGTCGCGGGCGTAGTCCTGGCCGTCGGCGCGGACCTCTACGGGGACGGCGATTACGCCCGCATCGTGCCGGCCCTCCTCGAACGCCTGAGCCGGACGTTCGGTCGCGCCGCGTGGTTCCACACCCATGACGGACTCGAGCACCACGGCTGGGGGGTGGCCCACGACGGCGAGCTCGTGCGCGCATTCGCGTGGACGGAGACCGACGGCAACGTGCTGTGGCAGGGCGAGATCACGGATACGGAGCAGCTGCTCGGCTGCTACGTCGACGATCCGCGCGACCGCTCCGACGATCCGATGAAGTGGTGGCCCGACGAGGCGCTCGTGCTGCGGATCGCGGGCGAATGGTCGATCGACCCGGGTTCGCTCACGGCGCGCGCGTTGCCGCCGTCGGCGGGGCTGCTCGGCCGCCTCTGAGTGCCATCTCGAGGCTGGGTAGGGTAGGTTCCGCAGAGCCCGCATGCCGCGCAGTCGTCTCGTCTTCTGGATCCTCACCGCGCTCTGCGTCACGGTCGCGTTCGGGCAGGCGTGGGCGCTGCGGTGGACGTGTGACGACGCGTTCATCTCGATGCGGTACGCGGAGCACCTCGTCGACGGGCACGGACTGGTGTTCAACCGCGACCCGAACGAGGCGCCCGTCGAGGGCTACACCAACTTCGCGTGGACGATGTGGCTCGCGGTCGGCATGACCGTCGGGTTCAGCGGCGAGCTGATCGGGAGCTGGGCGTCGTTCTGGGGGGCGGTCGCCCATGCCGGCACGGTGCTGCTGCTCGCGGTGCTCGCGTGGCGGGCGAGCGGGGGCCGCGCGGTCGTGCCGATCGCAGCGTGCGGCTATGCGGTGCTGCACCACGCGGCGTCGCTCGCGCCGGCGGGGCTCGAGACCGCGATGTTCGCGCTGCTCGTGACCGCGTTGTTGACGTTCGCGATCCGGTTGCGGTGTGCGCGCGCCGCGAGGCTCGCGGGGTTCGTCGGCGTGCTGCTCGCGATGACACGGCCCGACGGCGGGCTGTTCGTCGCGATCACCGGCTGCTTCGTGCTGTTCGATGCGTGGCAGCGGCGCGCGCCGCGGCTGCTGCTCGCCTACGTGCTGCCGTTCCTCGTCTGCTTCGTCCCGTACCTGTTGTGGCGGCGGCTCTACTACGGCTACTGGGTGCCCAACACGTTCTACGCCAAGTCCGCGAGCGACCCGTATCCGTCGCAGGGGCTGGTCTACGTCTGGGAGTTCGTGAAGTGCTACTGGGTGCTGCTCGCGACGCCCCTGCTGCCGCTCGTCTACGCGCTCAGGCGGCCGGACCTCGCGGTGTCGGTCTCGCCGTGGCTCGGCCGCCGACCGCATCTCGCGATCGTCGCGTTCGTCGGGCTCTACGTCGCGTTCGTGATCTGGGTGGGCGGTGACTTCATGTTCGGCCGTTTCCTCGTGCCGGTGCTGCCCGCGCTGCTGCTCGGGCTCGACGTCGGCGCCAACCGATGGCTGCCGCGCTGGCCGCAGGTCGTGCTCGCCGCCGGACTCGTCGCCGGCCTGCTGCTGCGCGTCGAGCCGCCGTGGCTCGGCAAGCACCCGAACCCGTTCCACTTCTCCGACAACCGCGCGATCACGCTGGCGCCGTCCGGGCTCGATGACCTGACCTGGAGCGAGGCGATGCGGCTCACGGGCGAGCGGCTGCACGACGTGTTCGACGGGCTCGACGTGCGCATCGCGATCGTCGGCAGCCAGGCCAACCTCGCGTATCGCGCGCAGGTGCCGGTCGCGATCGAGTGCGCCACGGGGCTCACCGACGCGCGGATCGCGCACCAGGAGGTCGCGGCCCGCGGCGTGCCGGGCCACGAGAAGGGCTACCGCCGGGTGCTCGACTACATCATCGAAGAGCGCGGCGTGCAGATCACGTTCGACAGGGACTACCGCGTCAAGGATCTCACGGACGGCTGGCGCGACGTCTGGTTCGAGGTGCCGGGGCTGCCGACGCTCATCCCGGCGCGTCTCATGCGCTACGACCGCGCGCTGATGCAGGCGCTGCACGAACGTGACTACGTCGTCGTGTTCACGCCGATCGACGAGAAGCTCGACGAGTACCTCGCCGGGCTCGCAGGCAAGGACCGCAAGCAGGTCCGGAAGGACTACGCCGCGCTGAAGCGCTACTACTTCGATCAGAACGACGACCCCGAGCGGCAGGCCCGCTTCGAGGAGTTCTTGCGGTGACCGGCGGGGCCGGGAGTCCGCGAGTGGTCCGCGTCGTCACGCTCGCGGCGCTCAGCGTCCTCGCGATGGCCTGGGCCTGGAGCCGGGCGTGGGTCTGCGACGACGCGTTCATCTCCTTCCGCTACGCGGAGAACTTCGCGGGCGGCCTCGGCCTCGTCTACAACGCGGGCGAACGCGTCGAGGGCTACAGCAACCCGCTCTGGGTCTGGCTCTGCGCCCTCGCGGTGCGCTGTGGCCTCGATCCCGTGACGTTCGGCCAGGGACTCGGCATCGTCTGCTACGGCGCGCTCGTGCCCGCGACGTGGTGGGCCGGCAACCGGCTCGCGGGCCGCAGCGAGCGCGGCGAGGCGGGGGCCCACGACGGCGACACCGGCGCGCGTTTCCTGCCGCTCGCCGCGGTCGGCGTCGCGCTGCACCAGCACCTGCGCGATTTCAGCAGCTGCGGGCTCGAGACGCTCGGCTTCGTGCTGCTCGTGACGCTGATCGTCGGCGTCCTCGCCCGCGCGGACGGCAATCGCCCGTTCGCGGTCGCCAGTCTGCTGTGTTGCCTCGCGGCGGTCACCCGCCCGGACGGCGCGCTCGTCGGCGCGCTCGCGGGGCTGCTCGCCGTGCTCGCGAGCATCCGCCGCCGGTCGCTCGCGCCGGCGCTCGCGTTCGGCGTCCCGGGCTTCCTGCTGTTCGTGCCGTTCCTCGGCTGGCGCGTCCTCTACTACGGCGAACTGCTGCCCAACACCGCGTACGCGAAGTCGGCGCACGAGCCCTACCTCGGGCAGGGCGTCTACTACCTGCAGCTCTACTTCGAGGCCTACTGGGTGCTGCTGCCGGGTCTCGTCGCGGCCGCCGCGTTCCTGTTCGCCCGGCGTCGACCCGGGCTGCTGCGCCTCGGCGCGATCGTGCTCGGTTATCTGGCGTTCGTCGTCTGGGTCGGCGGCGACTTCATGTTCGCGCGCTTCTGTCTGCCCGTCACGCCGCTGCTGTACCTGGCACTCGAGGTCGTGGCGCGGCGCTTCTTGCGCGGCCTCTCCGGCTGGGTCGCCGTGCTGCTCGTCGGACTCGCGACGCTGCTCTTCCATCAGCGGCCCGACCTCTACGTCATGGGGCAGAGCGTCGACGGCGTGGCCGACGAACGCGCGCAGTACCCGACCGAGCGCACGGACAGGATCCGCGCGGCCGGTCGTCGTCTCGGCGAGCTCTGCGGCGAGACCGATCTGCGCGTCGCGTTCTCGGGCACCCAGGCGATGCTCGTCTACGAGTCCTCGGTGCGCTACGCCCTCGAATCGGTCGCGGGCCTCACCGATCACTGGCTCGCGCGGCAGCCGGTCCCGGAGCGCGGCATCGTCGGGCACGAACGCGGCTTGTTCAGCAGCCCGGAGATCACGGAGTATGCGCTGCGGACGCAGGGCGTCCACCTGCTGCTGTTCGACCACCCGCCGTGGACCGGCCCGTTCCCGTGGATGAAGGTCGAGCTCGGCGGGTTCACGTTCACCCTGGTGCGCTGGGACCGCGAAGTCATGGCGCCGCTGATCGCCGCGCCGGACGTCCAGGCGACCGATCTCGACGCGATGATCGACGATCTGATCGCCGGGTTGGCGACGCGACCGAAGGCCGAGAAACCGATCGTGCAGGCGACGTTCAGCGCGCTCGAGCAGGTCTACTTCCGCTGGCACGACGACCCGCGCCGCCAGGCAGCGATCGCGGCCTGGCTGCGCTGACCGCCGGGACGGCGCCGGCTCCTACTTCTTCATCGCGATCACGGCGGCGAGCAGCAGCGACAGGATGCCGCCGAACCCGACGAACGTGATCGG
Organism: Planctomycetota bacterium; assembly: GCA_965228735.1. Classification (GTDB taxonomy): domain Bacteria; phylum Planctomycetota; class UBA1135; order UBA1135; family UBA2386; genus JAGQRA01. Next base: position 2,922,882 of record OZ245838.1, on the reverse strand, counting down.
GTGGAAGATGCCGTACTCGCCGCGCTCGCCGTGGCCGCCGTGGCGCGCGGCATGCGGTTCGTGCGCCGCGTGCGGGTCGTGATCGTCGCCGTGCCCGTGCCCGTGCTCGTCCCCGTGCCCGTCGCCGTGGCCACCGTACCCGTCGTGACCGTCACCGTGGCCCGGGTGATCGCCGGGGCTGCCGTGGCCAGCGTGCCCCGAGTGCGAATCGCCGTGGCCGAAGTCCGAAGCGGTCGGCATCGCGGCGCCCCAATCGAGCACCGGCGCCGGATCGTGGCCGTCGCCGTCGCCGTGCCCGTGATCGTCGCCGTGACCGCCGTGACCGTGATCGTCGCCGTGACCGTGCCCCGCGTCATGGCCGTGGCCGTGACCGTGATCGTGGCCATTGCCGTCGCCATTGCCGTCGCCGTGGCCATCGCCGTCGCCGTGGCCGCCCTCCACCGCGGGCTCGCCATGCACGGCGGTCTCGCCGCCCGGCGCGGCGTGCGGCTCGTGATCGGGGACGATCGTGCCGTCGCTCTTGAGCCACGCCAGGTCACCGGATCCGACGTCGTAGACCGTCGGCAGGATCGCGAAGCGACCGCGCCGTTCGAGGTCGCGCAGCACCTTGCTGCGGGCGCGCAGGTTCCCGACCGTGCGCAGCACGTTGCCGGCGACCGCATGCGGCACGAGCTCGCGCGGGTCCTTGTTCGGGCCGTGGTGGCGGCGCGCGACCTCGATCGCGGGTTCGAGCTGGGTCAGCAGCGCGCGCTGGTGTGGCGACAGTTCCTGGCTGTCGGGGCGCGCGGCAGCCTGCTGCATCGCTTCGTCGCGCGTGTTGCCCATCACGAGCAGCAGCGATGCGCCGGTACGGGTCGCCGCGAGCTCGAGTGTCGCGAGCACGTTGTCGGAGACCACCGAGCCCGCGAGCCGAACGACGACGAGTTCGCCGAGTCCGGCGTCGAACACGTGCTCCGGGCTGATCCGCGAGTCCGCGTCCGTCAGCACGATCGCGAGCGGCTGCTCCCCGTGGGTGAGCGCCTCGCGCCGTTCGGCCGACAGGTCCGCGGTCGGCAGGCTGTCGCCGAGGAAGCGCCGATGGCCGGCCTGCAGCAGGCGCAGCGCGACGTGTGGCGGCGTGCTGACCGGCACCGCGTGACGGTCCGGATCGTAGTTCGTGTCGTGCTCGTTCGGCAGCGGTCGCGACGGCAGCCACTCGACGAGGCCGCTCTGCAGGTGGTAGCGCGCGCCCGTGACCTGCAGTCGCCCGATCTTGACGTAGCGCCGCAGCAGCGGGCTCGTGCGCAGAACGTGCTGCACCGTGTGGTGCACGTGCTCTTCCTCGCAGGCGTCGTGGAGCGCCTTGCCCCCGAGGTCGCGACTCGTGGCCTTGCGCACCGCGGTCTCGAGCTGTTCGACGAGCTGGCGGATCGCCGGGCTGGCGGGCGCCCGACCCGCATCGTGGTCGGAGCCTTCGGCGGGCGGCAGCAGCTGGCGGATCGCGGTCGTGACCGCGCCGCACTTCTCGTGGCCGAGCACGACGCACAGCGGCGCGTTGAGGTGCTCGACCGCGTACTCGATGCTGGCCAGCGTCGCGCGGTCGCAGGTATGGGCTGCGACGCGGATCACGAACAGCTCGCCGAGGCCGCAGTTGAAGACGTGCTCCGGCGGCACGCGGCTGTCGGCGCAGCAGACGACGACGGCGAACGGGCTCTGGCCGCGGGCCAGGGTGCGTCGAACCCCTTCGCCGACGGGCTGCGGTACCGAGCGCCCGGACGCGAAGCGTCGGTTGCCCTCGGTAAGAGCCAGCAGCGCCTCCTCGGGCGTCTTCTGGGCGGCGGCGGGCGAGCTGAGGCCGAAGGCCGCCACGGCCAGGGCGGCGAGTGCGGCCAGCCCGGCGCGGGCCCGAATCAGCGGAGCGGTCATGATGGCGTGTTCTCCTGGAGCGACGAAATCTCCCGCGGTCATCGGGCGCGACTGTCGGGGAACTGGACGGCGCGGCGGACGGGTCGGCGCCATCGCCGGGTCGGGCCGTGCGTTCCGGCCCCGGATCGCACCGGTGGGGCCGGACCCCTGTTGACCGCCGAGCGCGCGCCGCTAAGCTATTTCGCCTTCAAAACCGGCCGCGGTGCACTGCTGCCGGCGAGCGAAGTCGCGGAAACTGCCGGTGTTTTCGGCGGTTCCGACTCAAGCTCTTGGCCGTGGGCTCACGATCTGCTCACGGTCTGTCTTCATTTTTTCCGCGCCTCATCCGAGGCCCTCCGCCAATGTCAACTCCGACCACGAACAAGCCTGTGTCCGACAAGCAGGAAGCCAAGACCATCGAGAAGATCCGCAAGCTGCGCAACTTCGGTGTCATCGCCCACATCGATGCGGGCAAGACGACGTTCAGCGAGCGCATCCTGTTCATCACCGGCAAGAGCCACAAGGTCGGTGAGGTCCACGACGGTCAGGCGACGATGGACTACATGAAGGAGGAGCAGGACCGCGGCATCACGATCACGTCGGCGGCGACGACGTGCGAGTGGCGCGACTACACGATGAGCCTGATCGACACGCCCGGCCACGTCGACTTCACGGTCGAGGTCGAGCGTTCGCTGCGCGTGCTCGACGGTGCGGTCGGTGTGTTCTGCGCGGTCGCCGGTGTGCAGCCGCAGTCGGAGACGGTGTGGCGTCAGGCCAACCGCTACAAGGTCCCGCGGATCGCGTTCGTCAACAAGATGGATCGCACCGGCGCCGACTTCTACAAGGCGCTCGAGTCGATGAAGACGCGACTGCACGCCAACCCGGTCGCGCTCGTGATGCCGATCGGCAAGGAGAAGGAGTTCCTCGGCGTCGTCGACCTCATCGAGATGAAGGCGATGACGTGGTCGGAGGACAACGCCCGGTCGATGACGATCGGCGAGATCCCGGCCGAGCTCAAGGACGAGGCCGAGCGCCGTCGCAACGAGATGATCGAGGGTGTCGCGGAGTACCACGATCCGCTGCTCGAGAAGTTCGTCGAGGGCGAGGAGGTCAGCAACGAAGAGATCAAGATCGCGATCCGCAACGGCACGCTGGCGCTGAAGATCACGCCGGCGTTCTGCGGTTCGGCGTTCAAGGACAAGGGCGTGCAGAACGTGCTCGACGCGATCGTCGAGTTCTTGCCGAGCCCGCTCGACGTCCCGCCGATCGAGGGCACCAACCCGGTGACCGAGGAGAAGGTCGTGCGCGAGCTGCTGCCGAACCAGCCGTTCGCCTGCCTCGTCTTCAAGACGATCAACGACCCCAACGGCGACCTGACGTTCATCCGCATCTACACGGGCGAGATGAAGCAGGGCGAGAAGTACTACAACGCCCGCACGCGGCGCTTCGAGCGCGTCGGCCGCCTCATGCGCATGCACGCCGCGCAGCGCGAGCCGCTCGATGTCGCGCGCGCCGGTGACATCGTCGCCGTCGTCGGCATCAAGGAGGCCTTCACGGGCGACACGCTGTCGACCAAGGATCACCCGGTGATCTACGAGGCGATGGACTTCCCGGACACGGTCATCAGCATGTCGATCGAGCCGCAGAGCACCGGCGACCGCGACAAGCTGTCGGCGATCATCGGCAAGCTCGTGCGCGAGGATCCGACGTTCAAGGCGATCACGGACGAGCAGACCGGCCAGATGGTCATCTCCGGCATGGGTGAGCTGCACCTCGAGGTGAAGTGCAACATCATCCAGAACGACCACAAGATCCCGGTCTCGGTCGGCCGCCCGAAGGTGGCCTACAAGATGACGCTCACGGGTCCGAAGGACGTCGAGGCGCGTCACATCAAGCAGTCCGGTGGTTCGGGTCAGTTCGCCGTCGCGAAGGTGCGCTTCGCGCCCAACGACGAGGAGGACGCGGGCGAGGACCTGGTGTTCGTCGACTCGATCAAGGGCGGCTCGGTGCCGCGCGAGTACATCCCGGCGATCCAGAACGGCATCTCGTCCGCCATCAAGGGCGGCGGCCGCCTCGGCTTCCCGTTCAGCAAGGTCAAGGCCGAGCTGTGGGACGGTCAGAGCCACGAGGTCGACTCGAGCGTCATGGCGTTCGAGGCGGCGGGCGTGCTCGCGTTCCGCATGGCGTCCGAGGGCAACTCGACGTTGCTCGAGCCGCTGATGAAGATCGAGATCGAGTGCCCCGAGGAGAAGACCGGTGACGTCATCGGCGACCTCAGCTCGCGGCGCGGCATCGTCGACGAGATGGTGGCGAAGCCGGGCGGCATCTCCGCCGTGACCGGCAAGGTGCCGCTCGCCGAGATGTTCCAATACTCGACGACGCTGCGCTCGCTGACGCAGGGTCGCGGCACGTATTCGATGGAGCCGGCCAACTACGAGCCGGTGCCGCCGAACATCGCCGACAAGATCCTCAAGGACGCGGCGGGAGCGTAAGCCCTGGCCGCCGATGTCCGGCGGGGCCGCGTTGGGCCGCCCCGCCGTCAGCGCTCGAGCCGGATGCCCTCGTGGGCCACGGTGAGCAGGACGCACGGCTCGTCGGAGTCCTCTACGGCGACGGGCGTGTGGGTGGTGCCGTCGTCGTAGGTGACGAACGCGCCGGCCCGGTGGACGCCGAACTCGTCGGCGTACGCGCCGCGGAGCACCAGGACCTCCTCGGTGCCCTGGTGCTTGTGACGCGGGTAGCCGCAGCCCGGATCCATCCGGATCAACGCGACGACCCGCTGCGACCTGCGATCCCCGTCCTTTCGACCCGAACGGTAGAAGTGGATCGCCATCCCGGAGTAGCGCGTCTGCTGCCACGGCACGTTCGAGAGGTCCATTCCGACACCATATACCGGCTCCAGCCGGGCCCCCGCTATCCTCTGCAAGACCCGCAACCATGAAAGGCCCCAGCGACAGCCCGTCCGGACGCCCGACCGAGAGCTGGTCGATCCTCGTCGAGAAGGACTACCTCAAGTTCAGCGCGGCGCACTTCCTGATCTTCCCCGACGGCACCGCGGAGCGGCTCCATGGGCACAACTACAAGGTGTTCGTCGAGCTGCACACCGAGCTCGACGAGCACGGCCTCGTGGTCAACTTCAAGGAGATCAAGCCGCTCGTGCGGGCGCTCTGCGACGAGCTCGACGAGCACCTGCTGCTGCCGGGCGAGCACCCGGTCCTGACCGCCGAACCCATGGACGACGGCACGACGGAGATCCGTTACCGCGAGCGCTGGTATCGCATCCCGACCGACGAGGTCATCGTCCTGCCGATCAGCAACTCGAGCGCGGAGAACCTCGCGGCGTGGTTCGGCCGCACGCTGCGCGAACGCATGCGACCCATCTGGCCCGACCTCGCGGTCCGCTCCCTCAGCGTCGGCGTCGAGGAGACCCCGGGCCAACGCGGCGTCTGGACGCTGCGGGAGTGAACATCCCCCGTAGGTTCACGACGCGCGGGTGGTGCGCGCGGGCTGGCGGTAGCCGTGCAGCCAGCGGGCCGATTGGTCGCTGAGGTGACGGATCGTGAAGCGGGTGTGCGCCGGGACGTCGAGTTCGTCGCCGGTCGTCAGCTGCACGGTCCGGTCCGGTAGCGCGACCTGGATCGAGCCCTGCAGCAGCAACAGCCGCAGGTCGGCGTCGTGCACGAAGTCACTCCACACACGCTCCGGGGGATCGACCCAGAGTTCGCAGCTGTAGCCGTCCCGCGCCCAGTCGGCGCGGACCTGGTTGCGGTCGATGCGACCGCTCGGGATTGGTTCGATCCGGGCCTGTTCGATCGTCGGTTCCGGCATCAGAGCACCCCCTCCCAGGGTGCAGACGGTGCCCTCGAGGGGGGCGCCGCTCGGGTGGATCGGCATTGCGGCAGCCCGCGTCCGGCCAGTCCGCCCCCGGGCCGAGCCAGCGCGCTCGGCCGAGACGTGCAGTGGTGGGGCACGACGTCGGGCATTGGGGTGGTCTGGTCGCCGGCGAACCGGCGGCGGAAGCGGCGTAACGCCAGGAAGAAAGTCTAGTGCGTCGGGCCGAACCCTGAAACCAGGGTGTTCCGGAACCCAGGGTTCTCGGGAACCTCGGGTCCGCCGGGTCCGGCCCGCCCCGTTCGTGTCGGGGTCGGGGTCAAAGTGTCAGGGAATCGACCGGAGAACGCCGCGGGTGGTGGTGGTGACGGCGCTCGACCTGCGCGAACTTCGTCCGCAACGGGCCTTCCGGATGCACAACCATAGTGCACGATGCCCTCTGGTAACGAACAGGGGGACCGAATGGCGCACCCAATCACGGGCTTTTTCCGCTGCGATTTGCCCGCGCGGCAGCCCGAGTCGGGTCGTGCGCCCCGTCCCATGGGGGCGGCCGGGGCCGCAGCGGGCGGCTCCGGTTCGGTCGGAGTCGCCAGAAATGAGCGCGGAGCACGCTCTTACGAACGCACTCCGCTGCTGCATGAGAACTGAGAGTAAAATGGACCCTGCCTCCAGAACCCGCCGGGAACGAGCGCGAGACGTGCTGGCCACTCGCTGACTGGCCAGCTGCACCTCGGGCTTTCACCCTGGAACAGACCCCTCTGATTCGCGATGCCGTCTCGGCGTCCGGAAGATGCTCGTCTGGGGATCCTGGAGACAGGAATGCTCCGCGCAGAGGCATGGTCCACGCGGAACACCCCTTGGACGGCGGCGTCGGGTTCCGGGGTTCCGTAGTGGAAACGAATTTTCGACGAATCGGATCGGGATCCGGTCGAGCGTCACGCGGCCGCGGTCGCTCAGGCGAAGACGGGCGCGGCCGGGGCCCCGCTCGCCGCGATCTCCCGCACGTGCTCGGCGACCTCCATGGCCCGCGCGATGCACTGGTCGCTGTTGTGATACTCGTAGCGCCCGAACCGCCCGAACGTGATGTAGCCGCTCGTGTCGAACCAACCGCGGACGCGCCCGATCCGATCCGCGAACTCGAGGTCCTGGTCGATGTAGGCGAACGTGTTGTCGCACCACTCGAGCAGCACGACGTTGTCCGGTTCGAGGATGCCGGCGCGGCCGAGCGCCGCGGTGACCTCGCGCGCCCACTTGCGGTCCGGTTGCAGGTCGCCGCGGTGGGTGACCTCGGCGAGGAACGAGCCGTGTCCGGCCGGCGCGTTCCCCGGCGCGTAGTTGCTGTAGTAGGTCACGCGGTTGACCGGACCCTGCTCGGGGAACGGCAGGTAGACCCACGACAGCGGCGGCAGCGGCTCGTCGAGCTTCACGCCGATCATCAGGTTGACGAGCGAGATCGGTTCGAGCGCGCGGATGTCGCTGCGCACCTCGTCCGGGATGTCGGCGATCGCGCCCTCGATGAGCGGCAGCGGCACGGTGTTGACCACGAGGTCGTAGTCCTCGCCGTTCACCGCGAAGCCGTTGCCCTTGCGTTCGACGCGTTCGACCGCGACGCCCGTGTGGAGCGCGAACCCGCCGCCCGCGATGGTGCCGCGGACGAGCGTTTCGAAGCCGCCGTGCTTCGGGAACCAGAAGACCGACTGGTGCGTGTAGCCGTCGGTGTCGAGGCCGATCGCGGACTTCAGGATGTCCTCGATCGGCGCCTCGGGAACGCGGCCCGCGACCCAGCCGCTCGACAGGCGGTGCAGGTCGCACTCCCAGATCTTCTCGTTGTAGGGCAGCATGAAGTGCTTCGCGAAGCCCTCGCCCATGCGCCACAGTACCCAGTCGTGGAAGTTGGGCGGGCACTCCGCGCCGGCGCGCCGGTCGGCGAACGCCTCGACGTAGCCGGCCATGCACTCGACGATCGCCGCCTTCGTGAGGTGGCCGACGCCGTTCTCGAACGGATACGGCACCCAGCGGTCGTGCCACCGGATCTTCGTGTTGCGCTCGGTGCGGACCGTGCCGTCGTCGCCGCCGCAGCGCTCGAGCTGCCAGTCGAGCACCTTCTGGTTCTTCGAGAACAGGATGTGCCCGCCGGCGTTGTCGAACGTGAAGTCGCCGAACCGGCTGCTCTGGCAGAGCCCGCCAGCGCGTTCGCTGCGCTCGAGCACGGCCACGTCGTGGCCGTCGCCCGCCAGCATCCGCGCGAGCGCCGTGCCGGAGATTCCACCGCCGAGGATCGCGATCTTCACGCGCTGAGCTCCGACATCGTCTGCATGGGGGCAGGGGAATCTATCCCGCTCCGGCGGCGGGCGTCGAGGTCGAGCTGCAGAACGTGGAAAACAGATCCCGACCTCCCATGATGCCGGTGCTTGGCCACCGACCCCGCTCCGCCCGCCGCTTCCGAGTTGCCGCGCTCGACCGAGCGCCTCGCCGTGCTCGCGCTCGTGTGGGCCGCGTTCGTGCTCAACCTCAACGCGAACGTGCTCGGCGCGCTGCTGCCGTTCCTGCGCACGGAGCTGCAGCTCGCCGGCGGCGACTCCGAGATCCTCGTCGCCGGCACGGCGATCGGAATGGGGCTCGGCGCGCTCGCCGTCCGGCCCGCGGCGCGGCGGCTCGGGCGGCGGCGGGCGCTGCAGCTCGGGCTGCTGGTCTTCGTCGTCGCCAGCGCGCTGCACGTCCTCGATCTCGGGTTCTGGTGGTTCGCCACGCAGCGCGTGCTGTCCGGGGTCGCGGCCGGACTCGCGTACTCGTCCGCGTCGGCGCTCGCGTCGCGCATCACGCCCTACGAACGGCGCGGCGCGACGATGGGCTGGTTCTCCGCGGGCATGTTCCTCGCGATCCCGGTTGGCATGCCGGTGACCGTCGCGCTCGCCCGCTTCGGGCACTGGGAGTCGATCTTCGTCGCCCAGGCGCTCATCGGTGTCGCCGCGATCGTGCTCGCGATTCGCAGCGTGCCCGACATCCCGGACGACGAGCAGCACGCGCGCTACCGCGCGGTGCTCGGGAACGGTCAGGTCGCGGCCGGTCTGCTCGCGACGCTGCTGCACGTCGGCTCGTTCCTCACGGTCGTCCAACTCGCGACCGGCTGGCTCGACGAGACCGGGCGGGTGCCGAAGGAGCAGCAGATCTACCTGTGGATCGCGCTCGGCGCGTTGTCCGTCGTCGGCAGCGCCGGGTTCGGCAAGGTCAGCGATCGGCTCGGCAAGCGCACGTTCGTCCTCTGGTGTTCGATCGTCCTCGTCGGCTGCTTCGTCCTGCTGGCGCGGGGGCCGGGCGATCTCGCGCTGCTCTCGATCGGGCTCGTGCTCGCGCTGACGGCCGCGGCGCGGACCGGGCCGCTGCAGGCGCTGATCTCGGGGCTCGTGCCCGAATCGCAGCTCAGCACGCTCATGGGGCTGCGCACGGCCGCGATGCAGTTCGGCGTCGTCGGCTTCGCGCTCGTCGCGCGCGAGCTCGGTCCCGAGCTCGGCTTCAACGGCGTGCTGGTCTTCGCCGCGATCTGTCAGGCCGGCTCCTACGCCGCGATTCGCTTCGGCGTGCGCCGCGCCTGACCCCGCCTGCGCGTGCCGCGTGCGGTCGCCGACGAGCAGCCGGCGGCGCGGCACCACTGCTCCAAAAAACCAGTGCTCGGCGGTGCGGTCGGGATCGGCGTGTCGAGGTCAGGGGAGACACCCTGCAGATGACCTGACTCCGACCTTGATCCAGCCATGAACTCCCTCCGCATCTCGATCCCGGCCCTCGTGCTCGGCAGCGGCCTGCTGCTGCCCGTGGCCTTCGCCCAGAACCCCGATGGCACGGCGCTCGCAGCCGGGCCGGCGCCCGCCGCGGACGCCACGCTGGCCACGATGGCCGCGAGTAGCTCGGCGCTGACCGCCGCGGTCACGCCCGTCCACACGGCTGCGGCTGATGGCGGCTTCGACTATGGCCTCTGGGCCGCCGGTGCGGACTACAAGGCTTCGTTCCACGGCGACATGACCTTCGTGCCGTACCTCGGCAAGGACTACCCGCGCAACCAGCCGCTGTCGTGGCGCACGACGTCGGCGCGGATCGGTGGGGTCGAACTCGCCACGGGCCAGCCTGGCCGGGTCCATACGGATCATCGGGTCGAATACCGCTTCGGCGGCATCACGGAGGCCTATGACGTGCTCGCCGAAGGGCTCGAGCAGACGTTCGTCGTGACGCGGCTGCCGGTGGTCGGCGATCTCGTGATCACGGGCGCGATCACTTCCGACCTCGTCGCTGCCGACGTGCCGCCGGCGCACCAGGCGCTGACGTTCTCCGACGACCAGGGCAACGCGATCACGCAGTACGGCAAGGCCTACGCGATCGATGCAGCGGGGCAGACGCTGCCGCTCACGACCGGCTACGAGGCCGGCGAGATCACGTTGCGGGTGCCGGGCAGCTGGCTCGAGAGTGCTGTGCTGCCCGTCGTCGTCGATCCGCTGCTGACGCGCGTCCAGATCGCGTCGGGCGCGCACCTCACCGCGTGCGACATCGCGCGGGACGATGTCGCGACGGCGCACAACGTGATGTTCGCCTACGTGCGCCACGTCTCGGCGCTCGACGGCGACCTCTACGCGCGGCTCACCGATGACGACCACTCGGGGTCGACCACGGTCTACACCGACATCTCGAACATCTGGGACACCAACTCGCCGTCGTGCGCGTTCGTCGGCGGCGTCGACCACTGGGTGATCGCGATGGAGCGGTTGTTCCGCAACGCCACGACGCCGTACGCCGGCGTCCGTTGCCACGCGCATGCGTCGGGCGACACCGTGCTCGCGACCAACTACGAGGTCCTGCCGCGGATCGTCGGTCAGAGTGACTGGCGGCCCGACGTGGGCGGCGTCGAGGCCTACCGCAGCGGCGACGAAGCGCTCGTCGTGTTCCAGACCGACGACCACGGCGGCAATCCGTTCCACAACACGCCGACGAGCCAGGTCCGCGGCGTGCTCTTCGCGCCCGCGTCCGGCCCCGACGGCACGTTCGGCTCGCCGTTCACGATCCGCGGCATCGTCACGCGTGACTGCGAGCGGCCGTCGGTCAACAAGGTCGCCGAGGGCGGCAACGCATTCAGCTGGGTCTGCGCGCTCCAGGAGTTCGACAACCAGATCAACGGTGACGGGTGGGACCTCGTGGCGCGGCGCGTCGGCAACGACGGCTCGATGTCGCTCGGCACGTGGCGCAGCGACCTCTCCGCGGCCGGGACCCACCACCTGCTCGAGCCGATCGTCGAAGGCAACAACGGGCGCTACGCCGTCGTGTTCGCGGCCAACTGGCTGTCGCAGGTGCCGGGCAAGACGCAGTCGCCGCTCGGCTACTCGGTTCGTCTCGAGCGGTTCGACTGGTCGCATGGCGCGACGTTGCCCGATGCGGGTGCCGACCGGCCGCCGGTGCTGCTGCAGGCGGCTCACCTGCGCTCCTGGCGGGTCAGCGGCCTCGCGTTCGACACGAACGACGACTCGCACTGGGTGGCGACCTACCGCTGGGTGAACGCCGGGCTCGGCTCGGCGTACTACTCGCGCGTCGGCTACAACGGCGAGGCTACCGAGTCGTACGTCAAGATCTTCGATCCGAGCGGTCACAACCTCGTCGGGCCGGCGTGCGTCTTCGACAACGATCACAACGACGTGCTCATGGCGTACGGGTCGGACGAGGCGACGAATCCGCTCTACGGGCACACGCTCACCTACGATGCCGTGGCCCCGGACACGACGTCCGGCTTCGGTTGCAGCCCTGCGACGATCGCGTGGATCGGCAATCAGCAGATCGGCGCCGAGTTCAACTACCTGCGGGTCACGAACAACGCCCCGGCCGGCCACTTCGTCGTCGTCGCGTTCGCGCCGCACGATGCGCCCGTCATCCATCCCGCGGTCACGCCCGGCTGCCGCCTGCTCGTGGACGCCTTCGGCCCGGCCTACCTCGCGACGTTGCCGTTCCAGTTCGGCCAGCAGGTGACCTACACCATCGCGCTCCCCGAGTTCCTCGATCCGATGACGCTCTACTTCCAGGACTGGATCTTCGACGGCAACACGTTCGAGGGTACCCAGCGCCTCGAAGTGCCGCTCGTGAAGTGAGCTGCGGGCCGCGCGCGGCGTTTGCGGGCGCCGCGCGGCCCCGAGGCCGTCACCCGGCTCGGCAAGAACGCCCGGATCCGGCAGAAATCATCCGGTCCCGGCCACGTAACGGCACGTCCTGCGCTGTCATCGCATTCGTGGCCGTTCCTACCGCAATGATCCGAAACCGCTCGTCCGTCCTCGTCCTCAGCCTCCTGCTCCTGCCGCTCACCGCTTGCGTGACCTACCGCGAGCAGCAGATCGTCGGCAGCCCCGACTACGTCCTCGCGCAGCGTGAGCTGCCGGACGGCAGCTCCGAGACCTACCGCATCCAGAGCGGTGCTGGCGGTGACGCTTCGCTCCTGGTCTCGACGGCGGTCGATCGGGAGCGTCCGTTCCTCGGGTTCCAGCTGCGCGAGATCGACAAGGCCGTTGCCGAGCGCCACGGGCTGCGGCCGTACTCGGGGCTCTTCGTCGATGGCGTCTACGAGGGTTCGGCGGCGCAGGCTGCCGGCGTCCGCCAGGGCGACGTGCTCTACTCGATCGGCGAACGCGACACGACCTACCTGTCGCACGTCGTCGACGCCGAAGCCCGACTCGACGTCGGCGAGCCGGTCGTCGCGAGCATCGGTCGTGGCGGCGAACGCCTCGACCTGCCGCTGACCGTCAAGCTGCTCGAGGAGCGCGTGACCAACACCGAGAGCGTCGCGCTCGAGGCGTCGCAGTCGCGGCGGCCGTACGCGGGTGTGCACCTGCGCGGCATCCCCGAGGACTGGTGCGAGAAGATCTACGGCGAGGCGCGCAATGCGGTCGTCGTCGGTCGTGTCGAGGTCGGTTCGCCCGCGTGGATCGCCGGTATCCGCGGCGGCGACATCATCGACGAGGTCGACGGCAAGCCCGTCCCGCCCCTGAGTGAGCTGTCACGCGAGATCGCGAGCCGCGGTCGCAACGGCGACCCCATGCGCGTCACGGTGTCACGCGCGGGGAGTCCAAGCTACGAGGCCGAGATCGACCTGCACGACTACAGCGGCGAGACCAACGTCTGGGTGCCGCTGATCTTCAAGCTCCAGGACGGCGTCTTCGCCGACCGGTGGACGATCGGTCCGTGGGGCCTGATCATGAGCAACAAGAACACGTACGTGTCGGACAGCTCCACGCGCGAGACCGAGACGCGCAACGTGTTCCACGCCTTGCTCGGGCTGATCAAGGTCGACAGCCGCCCGGACGAGACGCGCGTGCGGTTGCTCTGGATCATCTCGTTCGACACGTAGGCCGGGGTGGGATGCCGGCTGCGCGGCCCGGGCGCGCCGTTCAGCGCTGGCAGCCGGCGCACCAATACGTGCTCCGGCCGACGTCGACGGTGCGCCGCACATCCTCACCGCATCGCTTGCACGCCTCGCCGTCACGTTCGTAGACGTTGAGTTCGCGCGCGAAGTAGCCGGCCGCCTCGTCGACGCCGGCAAAGTCGCGGAACGACGTGCCGCCCGACGCGATCGCCGCTCGCAGAACCTGCTGCACGGCTTCCGCGAGCGCGTCGCACTGGGATCTTGTGAGCGACCTGGCTGCCCGTCGCGGGCGCACGCTCGCGAGCCAGCACGATTCACTCGCGTAGATGTTGCCGACGCCGACGACGATGCGGCCGTCCATGAGCAGCGACTTGACGCTGCACTTCTTCTTGCGCGAAACGCGGTGCAGGAACGCGCCGTCGAAGCCCGGCTCCAGCGGTTCCTGGCCGAGCGCGTGCAGCCACGGATGCTCGCCGGCCGCGCTCGCCGACGTGAGCCCGAGCGCGCCGAAGCGGCGCGGGTCGACGTACCGCACGAGGCGGTCGGGGAGCTGCATGCGCCAGTGCTCGTGCTTCTACCATTCCGGGAGCGCGCGGCGGCGCGGGTGGACGTCGACGGCGAGGCGGCCCGTCATGCCGAGGTGCACGAGCGCGATCGGGCGGCCGTCGCCGTCGAAGTGCAGCAGGATGAACTTGCTGCGGCGCGTGACCGCGGTGCACGTGCGACCTCGCAGGCCCTGGAGCTCGTCGATCGGGATCGGCCAGCGCAGATCGCTGCGCGCGAACTCGAGATCGAGCACGCGCCGTCCGACGAGGTGCGGCTCGGCGCCGGTGCGCACGGTCTCGACTTCGGGCAGTTCGGGCACGGCAGCAGCATGCTCGGCGCGGTTCGGAAAGCAATCGCCGAACCGGGCCGCGCACGGGCCCGCCGAACCCGGAGCCGCGGGAGCGTGGAAGCCGACTTCTGTTTCGCTCTCGCCCGAGCTCCCTCTAGCATCCCCGGCCGAATGACTGCATCTGGCGCGCGCAATCTGCATCACATCGGCATCGCCGTCCGGTCGATCGCCGAGTCGCTCCCGCACTGGACCGACGGCCTCGGGCTCGAGCTCGTGTCGACGGACGAGGTGCCGGAGCAGGGGGTCAAGGTCGCGGTTCTCGCGGCCGGCTCGACCCGGATCGAGCTGCTCGAGCCGCTCGGCGAGGAGACGCCGGTCGGCAGGTTCATCAGCAAGCGCGGGACCGGCATCCACCACCTCGCGTTCGAGGTCGCGGATTGCCAGCAGGCGATCGACGGCATGAAGGCGAGCGGCGCGCCGATGATCGACGACGGGCCGCAGAAGGGCGCGCACGATTGCCGGGTGGCGTTCGTGCACCCCAAGGGCATGGACGGCGTGCTGACCGAGCTCGTCGAGGATCCGCATGCCGGGGATCCGCACTCTGGGGGGCCGCATTCCGGCGCGGCTGGCAACGGGGAGGCGGGGCGATGACCGATCCGATGAAGCGGTTGCTCGAGCTGCGCGAGAAGTCGATGCAAGGCGGCGGCGAGAAGCGCGTCGCGGCGCAGCACGAGAAGGGCAAGCTCACGGCGCGCGAACGCATCGACCTGCTCGTCGACCCCGGCACGTTCGCCGAGATCGACCGGTTCGTGACGCACCGCTGCCGCGACTTCGGCATGGACAGCGAGCAGAACCAGATCCTCGGCGACGGTGTCGTGACGGGCAGCGCCAAGATCGACGGTCGGCCGGTGTTCTTGTTCTCGCAGGACTTCACCGTCTTCGGCGGCAGCCTGTCGGAGACGCACGCCCAGAAGATCCTCAAGATCATGGACGCGGCCATGAAGATGGGCGTGCCGGTGATCGGGCTCAACGACTCGGGCGGCGCGCGCATCCAGGAGGGCGTCGTGTCGCTCGGTGGCTACGCCGACATCTTCCTGCGCAACACGCTCGCGAGCGGCGTGATCCCGCAGATCAGCGCGATCATGGGGCCGTGCGCGGGCGGCGCGGTCTACAGCCCGTCGATCACGGACTTCGTCTGCATGGTCGAGGGCACGAGCTTCATGCACATCACGGGGCCCGACGTGGTCAAGACCGTGATGCACGAGGAGACGACGAGCGAGGAACTCGGCGGGGCCGCGGTGCACGCGGAGACCTCCGGCGTCGCGCACCTGACCGCGCCGGACGACGCGGCGTGTCTGATGCAGATCCGCGAGCTGCTCTCGTTCCTGCCGCTGAACAACGCGGACGACCCGCCGTTCCGCGAGAGCAGCGATGATCCCAACCGCATGGAGGAGGCGCTCGATTCGATCATTCCGCCGTCGAGCGATCAGCCGTACGACATGCGGCAGGTCGTCAAGCACGTCGTCGACGACGGCGACTTCTTCGAGATCCACGGGCGCTTCGCGCGCAACATCGTCGTCGGCTTCGCCCGGCTCGGTGGCCGCGTCGTCGGCATCGTCGGCAACCAGCCCAACCACCTGGCCGGCGTGCTCGACATCAAGGCGAGCATCAAGGGCGCCCGGTTCATCCGCTTCTGCGACTCGTTCAACATCCCGCTGATCACGTTCGAGGACGTGCCGGGGTTCCTGCCGGGGAAGGAACAGGAATGGGGCGGCATCATCACGCACGGCGCGAAACTGCTCTACGCCTACTGCGAGGCCACGGTGCCGAAGCTCACGGTCATCACGCGTAAGGCCTACGGCGGCGCCTACGACGTCATGAGCAGCAAGCACATCCGCGGTGACGTCAACCTCGCGTGGCCGACTGCCGAGATCGCGGTCATGGGTGCCGAGGGCGCGGCGAAGATCGTGTTCCGCCAGCAGATCAAGTCGGCGTCCGATCCCAAGGCCGAGGAGGAGAAGCTCGTCGCGGGGTACCGCGAGCGCTTCGCCAACCCTTACCAGGCCGCGGCCCACGGCTTCGTCGACGACGTGATCGAACCGCGCCGCACGCGCCCGGCGCTGATCCAGGCGCTCGACCTGTGCCGCAGCAAGCGGGACACCAACCCGTCGAAGAAGCACGGGAACATCCCGCTGTAGCGCCGGTGCCCAGGCTCGGGGCGCCTGTCAGCGGGCTTCGAGCCGGGCCGCGAATGCCCCGCCCGCCACGGGCAGCGTCGTCACCTGGCCGAGCCGGTCCCGGAAGCGCAGGCCGAGCAGCGCCGCCCCGTCCGGGAGCCAGAGGTCGCTCTCGAGCTCGACGTTGATCCAGCGATAGTCGCGGAACCCGGCCTGCTGCCCGCGCGGTCGTTCGGCGCCGGCCGGCGGGTTGGTCGTCGTCACGGCGATCTCGCCGTGGTCGGCGGCGAAGTCGAACTCCAGTCCGCGCTTGCCGAGGCGGAAGTTGGCGGAGCCCTCGAACGGCCCCTCCGTCATCGCGCCGAGCGTGAGCGTGTCGCCGACCCGGAATGCCATGAGGATGAACCTGGTCTCACCCACGGTCGTCTCGGCGAGTCGCACTTCCCGGACGAATCCGCCGGTCTGGGGGCGCGGATCGTCGGCGGGGTAGCTCGGGATGGCGAGCGCCGGGGACTCGATCGCGCGATCGCCGGTCGCGGCGCACGCGGCGACGAGCGTGGCGGAGACCAGGAGCAGCGTGGGCTTCACAACTCCACCGTCCGCCCTTCACGCGCCGACTGATCCGCGGCGAGCACGATGCGCAGGCTGTTGACCGCGTCCGCGAGATGGTCGGTGAGGTCGACGTCCTGCTGGATCGCGTCGAGCAGGTACTGCTGCTCGCGCAGGCACAGCCCGTCGTGGTCGGGTTCGTCCGTCGTGTCGATCCACTCGTCGGGCTTCGTGAACTCGTCGTTGCTGTCGCGATCCTGCCAGTGCACGCGGATGCTGTTGGTCGCGGTATGCGAATCGACGTCGGCGCTGCCGTCCTTGCGTTCGCCGTCGCGATCGACGATCGACGCGCAGCCCTTCGGTCCCACGACGTCCTTCACGAAATACGCGACCTCGCTCATCATCGGGCCCCAGCCGGCCTCGTACCAGCCGACCGAGCCGTCCTCGAACGTGACCTGCAGCTGGCCGTAGTTGTACATCCCGGGTTTGAGCTCGTCGGACAGCCGCGCCTGGATCGCGCTCACCCGCACCGGCTTGCTGCGCGTCATCTGGCACATCACGTCGACGTAGTGCACGCCGCAGTCGACGATCGGCGACATCGAGTCCATGAGCGCGCGATGCGTCGCCCAGTCCTTGCCGCGGCTCTGCTGGTTGAGGTTCATCCGCATGACGAGCGGCTTGCCGAGGCCCTGCGCGACCTCGATGAACTTCTGCCACGCGGGGTGGACCCGCAGGATGTAGCCGACGACGACCTTGCGCCCGTGCTCGCGCGCGAGGTCGACGATCTCCTGCGCCTCCGCGACGCTCTCGGCGAGCGGCTTCTCGACGAACAGGTGCGAGCCGCCCGCCAGCGCCGTGCGCGCGATCGCGGCGTGGGTGTCCGGGTAGGTGTTGATCGAGACGACGTCGGGCCTGGTCTCGGCGTAGGCCGTTTCGAAGTCGGCGAACGTGGCGCGACCGCCGAGCTCCCGGCTCAGCCGCTCGCGTGATTCCGGGCCGCGGCTGACGAGCCCGACGATCTCGAAATCGTCGCTCAGGGCGTGATAGGCCCGGGCGTGGGACGTGCCCATGTTGCCGCAGCCGACGACGAGAACGCGCAGTCGTGTCATGCCTTCCGTTCTACCGGCCAGCGCGCTCGATTTCGCATGGCGGGGCGCTACGTTTCGGGGCCCCGATGCCCTACTTCCGCAGACTCCTGGTGGCCAACCGCGGTGAGATCGCGCTGCGCGTCATTCGAACGGCCCAGGAAATGGGCATCGAGACGGTCGCGATCTTCTCCGAGCCGGACCGCAACGCGCTGCACGTGCGCCGCGCGGATCACGCAGTGGCGCTCGGCGGCGAATCCGCCAAGGACAGCTATCTCGACTTCGACAAGGTGCTCGGCGCGGCCACGCGGCTCGAGTGCGACGCGCTGCACCCGGGCTACGGGTTCCTGAGCGAGAACGCCGCGTTCGCGAAGGCGTGCAAGGAGCGCGGGATCGCGTTCCTCGGCCCGCCGCCCGCCGCGATCACGTCGATGGGCGACAAGGTCGAGGCGCGCAAGATCGCCGAGCAGGCGGGCGTGCCGCTCGTGCCCGGGCTGCAGGAGAACATGACGGCCGACCGGCTCGCGGCCGCGGCCGGGAAGATCGGCTACCCCGTGATGCTCAAGGCTGCGGCCGGCGGCGGCGGCAAGGGCATCCGCATCGTCGAGAACGAGGCCGGGCTGATCCCGGCGTTCGAGCTCGCGCGCGCCGAGGCGAAGAGCTCGTTCGGCGACGATCGCGTCTACCTCGAGAAGTTCGTCACGCGGCCGCGCCACGTCGAGATCCAGCTCATGGCGGACCAGCACGGCGGCGTCGTGCACTACGGCGAGCGCGAGTGCTCGGTGCAGCGCCGGCACCAGAAGCTCGTCGAGGAGTCCCCGTGCGTGGCCCTCACGCCGGAGCTGCGGGAGCGGATGGGGCAGTCGGCCTGCGATCTCGCGCGCGCGGTCGACTACGTCGGCGCGGGCACGGTCGAGTTCCTCTACAGCGAGGGCGAGTTCTACTTCCTCGAGATGAACACGCGGCTGCAGGTCGAGCACCCCGTGACCGAGATGCGCTACGGGGTCGACCTCGTGCGCGAGCAGATCCGCGTTGCGGCGGGCGAGAAGGTCACCCAGCCGGCGACGCCGCACGGGCACTCGATCGAGGTCCGCGTCAACGCGGAGGACCCGGTGACCTACTTCCCGGTGCTCGGCACGGTGAAGCGCGTCGGCGCGCCCGGCGGTCCGGGTGTGCGGCTCGACAGCGCGATCTACGCGGGGCTCGAGGTCACGCCGCACTACGACAGCATGCTCGCCAAGCTCGTCGTGCACGGCGCCGATCGGGCGGAGGCGATCGCGCGCTGCCAGCGTGCGCTCAAGGAGTTCGTTCTCGTCGGCGTCGCGACGTCGATGCCGGTCGCGCTCGCGACGCTGCGCAACGCGGAGTTCGTCGAGGGCGATTACGACACCGGCATCCTCGCACGCATGGACCGCGCGACGACCGCGGACCGCCGTGAACTCGCGATGCTCGCGGCGGCCGCGACGCGGTACCTGCAGCGCGAGCGCGCGGCGGCGCGAGCTGCGGCGTCGGACGGCGGTGGGGGCGGTCCGGCGGCGTCCCGCTGGGCGATGATGGGCCGCGCCGCGCAGCTCGGGAGGTCGATGCGATGAAGTACTACGCCAAGGTCGGTGACGAGGAGCGCGAGTTCGAGTTCGAGCAGACTGCGAACGGGCTCGTCGCGCGTTCCGGCGACCGGACCTACGAGCTCGATCTGTCCCGGGTCGACGACTCGCTGTTCTCGCTGCTCGTCGACGGTCGGAGCTACGACGTCGCCGCGGCCATCGACGGTCGCAAGGTCGATCTCGCGGTCGTCGGCGAACGCTTCGTCGTCGAGGTCGAGGACGGGCGCGAGCGCGCGGCCATGGCCGTGGCCGGCAACAAGACCTCGGGCAAGCAGGAGCTCCGCGCCGCGATGCCCGGCATCGTCGTCGACGTCAAGGTCGAGGCCGGGGCCGAGGTCGAGCCCGGGCAAGCACTCGTCGTGCTCGAGGCCATGAAGATGCAGAACCCGCTCTGCGCCGAGTCCGCCGGCAAGGTCGTGCGCGTGCTGTGCAAGACGGGCGACGCCGTCACGGCCGGCGCCCTGCTCGTGGAAATCGAGTGACGTAACCCGTACGGAACCAACCCGTACGGAACCAGGTTCATGCTGCCGGCGGCAGGCCGTTCGCCGCGCGGGTGGCGCCTCCGGGGCCGGCAGCATGAACCTGGTTCCGTACGGGTGTCAGTTGCGTTGCTGCCGGCCGGTTGCGCACTGCTGACAGATGCAGGCGCGGTCCTTCGCGGCATCGGGGATGCGGGCGAGGGTCGTTTCTGCGAACGTGACCGACTTGCACCAGCAGTCGGCGCCGTCCGCGGCGGGGTCGCGGGCCATCGCGCAGCCGTTGGGGCGCGCGCACGAGGGGCAAACGGCCGAGTCGGGCGGGGTGGGGGCCGCTGTGGAGTCGCGTTCGGTCACGGCCGGCAGCGTAACGCAACCGGCCGCGGCCGGCCGGCTCAGCCCTTCATCTGCTTGAGCTTGGCGATCGCGCCGAGCACGTTCTTGCCGCCGCTGCGGCGCTTGCCCGTGGAGTAGCCGGCGGACTCCTCGCCGTCGCCGCCGCCGCCGCCGACCGCGGCCGGGGCGGGAGCGCTCGGCGCCGGCGCGGACGCTCCGCCGTTGGCCGCGGCCGCCGGTGCGGACGTCGGCGCCGGGCGCGCCGTCGCGCCGCTCTTGATCGCGGCCTGGATCTGCGAGACGGCGGTCGCGACCGTCGCGACGTCGCGTTGGATACCGCGCACGGTCGTGTCGAGCTCGCCGAGGTTGCCGTCGCGCAGGTCGCTCATGCTGCCCTGCAGGTTGTTCGTCGCCTGGTCGAGCTGGTCGGCGAGCGACTTCGCTGCGGCTTCGACGGATTCGCCGCGCGAGAGCTGCTGCAGCTGCTCGTTGGACTTGCCGGCCGCTTCCTCGACGCGGATCAGCGTCTTCGCGCTCTCCTCGAGGCGCTGCGACAGCGCCTGGATCGCAACCTCGAACTTGCCGAGCTTCTCGAGCGCGGCTTCGCCGCCCGACGCGCGCACCTGCTTGTCGATGTGCGTCCACGCCTTCTTGGCGTTCTCGCCGTGCGTCTCCACCTCGGTCTTGAGCTGGGCGAGCGCGGCCGCGAGCTCCGTCCCGTGGTTGGCAATGTCCATGAGCGGCTTGCCGTACATCTTGATCGCCTTCGTGAGGTTGTTCGTCTTCTCGTCCTGCTTCTGCAGGGCGAGGAGGACGTGCTGCACGTCGCCGGTCAGGCCTTCCTGCGGCAGGTCCGGGGTCGCGCGCTGTTCGAGCTGCTCGACGACCTCGCTGACCTGAGCCTCGAGCTCGCTCGCGCTCTGCTCCTGGCTGTCCAACATGCCCTGGTGCAGCTTGCCGAGGCCGCGCCGGACCGAGCCGACGCCGAGCGCTACGCCACCGAGCACGATGAGCGTCGTCGGCGTGAGGCCGAACTGCGCGACGTTCTGCTGCGCCGCGGCCGCGAAGCCGAGGCCGATGCCGCCGATCAGCAGAACGATGCCGAACCCCGTCGCGAGTCCGCCGCCACTGGTCTGAGGCGCCGCCGTGCGCCGGCTGCGGCGAGTGCGGGTTCGCGAGGAGCGACTCCGACGTGGCTCGGGCGCGACGTCGTCGTCGTCGTCGTCATCGTCGTCGTGGTCCTCGTCGTCGAACTCGTCCGAATCGAAGTCGCCTTCGCCGAACGTCGCGTTCTCGTCGTCGCCCTCGGCGTGGTCGTAGAACTCGTCATCGTCGCTATCGCCGCAATCGTCGTCGCCGTTCGCCGTCACGTCGCCGTCATCGCATTCGGCTTCCCCGAATGCGTCGTCGTCCGTGAGCGTTTCGACGTCTTCGTCGTCCTCGACGTCCGGCGCCGCGTCGTCCGTCCGCTGCGGGTCATTCCCCGACAGGGAATTCGCCGAGTCCTGTTCATCCAAGAAACCCGGCAGCCCCTTGTTTCCGTCCGCTCTGTTCATCGATGCCTCCGGTGCACAGCCCAGAATCGGCATCCGTGGTTCCGCGGATGAAGCCGTCTGTTGCAAAGTGCTGCACGGTCCCCGAAAACCTCATGCCATCGGATGGTCCGGAAGCTCAAAGGAATCGCCGCCGCGCCGGGCGTGGCGATCGCGCCGATCGTGCAGTTCCACTCGACGCTCGATCAGATCCCGACGTACAAGGTCGGTCCCGAGCGGTTCGAGGCCGAGAAGCAGCGCCTGACCGCCGCGATCTCGTCCGTTACGGAGGGGCTCCTCGGGCTCCGCAAAGAACTCGCGACCGCGATCGAGAACCACGACGCCGGGATCTTCGATGCGCAGCTCGCGATCGTGCACGACCCGACCTTCCGGCAGGACGTCGAAGCCGAGATCGAGAACGGCGTCAACCTCGAGGCCGCCTTCCAGCGCGTGATCGCGCGCTACGAGGAGGTCTTCGAGAAGATGGACAACCCGGCGATGCGCGAACGCGCGGCCGACCTGCGTGACATCGGTCGCCAGCTCGTGGCCGCGTGCATGACGCGCGAGCGCCGGAAGTACATCGCCGACGGCCGAGACTTCGTCTTCGCGGCCGACGAGTTCCTGCCGAGCGACGCGGGCATCCTCGACCGCACCCACCTGCAGGGCATCATCACCGCGCACGGCGGCAAGTACTCGCACGGTTCGATCCTCAGTCGTTCCCTCGGGATCCCGGCCGTGGTCGGCATCGAGGGCCTCATGCTCGAGTCAGCGACCGGCACCGAGGTCATCGTCGACGGCGATGCCGGCATCGTCATCCTCGATCCGGGCGAGGAAGAGCTGCAGCACTACGAACGACTGCAGAACGAGCAGCGCGCGGTCGAGAAGCGCCTGGCCGAGATCCGGCTGCAGCCGTCCGTCACGCTCGACGGCACGCAGATCGACCTGCTGGCCAACGCCGAGAGCGTGCACGACCTCAGCGGGCTCGAGACCGACGAGGTCGCGGGCGTCGGGCTGTTCCGGACCGAGTTCGCGTTCATGGAGCGCCGGCAGTTCCCGACCGAGGACGAGCAGGTCGCGATGTATCGCCAGGCCATGGAGAGCGCCGGGGGCAAGCCTGTGACGTTCCGGACGCTCGACGTCGGCGGCGACAAGCCGCTCGGCTACTTCCGCATGCCCGAGGAGCGCAACCCGGTCCTCGGCTGGCGCGGGATCCGGCTGTGCCTCGATTGGCCGGACATCCTCTACACCCAGATGCGCGCGATCCTGCGCGCCGGCGCGCTCGGTCACGCGCGTATCCTGCTGCCGATGGTCACCGCGCGCAGCGAGGTCGTGCGTTGCCGCGAGGTCCTCGACCAACTCATCGAGGACCTGCAGGAGAACGGCATCGATCACGACGCCGACATCGAGCTCGGTGTGATGGTCGAAGTGCCCGTCATGGTGCAGGTCCTGCCCGACGTGCTGCCGCTCGTCGACTTCGTGTCGGTCGGGACCAACGACCTCGTGCAGTACCTGCTCGCGGTGGACCGCGACAACCAGCGGGTCGCGAAGATGTACGACCCGTTCCATCCGGGCATCCTGCGCACGCTCAAGCAGATCGCCGACATCGCGGCGACGGGCGGCAAGCGGGTGTCGATCTGCGGTGAGATCGCCGGCGATCACTGGTTCACGCCGATCCTCGTCGGACTCGGGATCCGGGAGCTGTCCATGGCGCCGGTGTTCCTGCGGCGCGTCAAGCTCATGCTCCGCAGCTTCAGCGAGACCGAGTGTCGCGAGCTGGCGGCCCGGGCAGCGGCGATGCAGTCGACGCGCGCGGTGCGGCAGCTCGTCGAGGAAGAGATCCAGGTGCGGTGGGCGCGGTTCCTGTCCGAGGCAGCGGAGGATCTCGGGGCATGAGCGGGCGATCGCTGCGACGCGGCAACTGGTCGGTGCAGGAGCTCGAACGGCTCCGGCACCTGCTGCCGCGGCGTGGCGTAGACGATGCGGCCACCCTGCTGCGGCGGTCGTCGGCGAGCGTCTACCGCAAGGCGATGGAGATCATGCGCGTGGCTCCGCGGCGCGGACCGTGGGCCGCGGCTGACGACGGGCTGCTGCGGGACGCCTGGGGGGCGGTCGAGATGCGGCTCCTCAGCGCGATGCTCGGGCGGCCCATCGCCCAGGTCGAGGCTCGCGCCAGGGAGCTGCGCCAGGACCTGCGCACCGGGCCGTGGCGTGCCGCCGAGCGCCAGCGCCTCAAGGAGTTCTACGGCTCGCGGTCAGACGCCCATCTCGAGGTCTGTCTGCAGCGGGCGCAGGGCGACATCGCCGAGATGGCGCGGCAGCTGTGCCTCGCCAAGGACAAGCGCTTCGCGGCGACCGAACGCCAGAAGCAGGGTGGTGCCGGGCGGGCGCGCATGCCGCGGTGGACCGAGGCCGAGATCCGGTCCCTGCGCGCGCTCTATCCCGACCGCGACAACCTCGAGATCGCGCAGCAGCTCGGCCGGACGGTTGCGAGCGTGGCGAACAAGGCGAACCAGCTCGGGCTGAAGAAGAGTCCGGACGTCCTCGCCGAGATCGGTCGGGCCAACGTGCGGGCGCGCTACCACGGCGAGGAGGTCGAGGCGCCACCCGGCCCCGCGCAGCCGCCGGGCGAACGGCGTGCCGCGGCTGATGGTCCGGAGGGTGGTCCGGCCGGTGGCGAGGCCGAGGATTCGGCGCCGTAGGGCGTTCCCCGGGGCCAGCCGCGCCGGAGGGCGGTGCGATGGGCGCTTCCGCCGCGGGGGCGCGCGATCCGGGCCGCCGGCATCCGGACAAATACCCCGGCCCTGCTCAACTCGCGCGGCGGGGTGGTCGATGACCGCGGAGCGAAGGTGCGACCGATCGCGCCCCATGATCATCGAGGGAACAATGGAAATCGTCGGAAAGAAGAGCCAGGGCCTGTCCATCACCACGCTGAAGGACGATCGGACCGTCATCATCTCCTTCAACGATCGTAGCCTGAACTTCTATGTGACCGACTCGCTGAAGGAGTCGCTGAAGGAAGCGATCAACAGCAAGATCGAGGAAGGCTACGAACACTTCGTGTTGAACCTCGACAGCGTCAAGATCATCGATTCTTGCGGTGTCGGCCTGATCATCGTGGCGAACAACGTCACGTCCTGCCGGAACGCGAAGCTCTACCTGAGCAACATCAAGCCGTTCATCATCAAGATCTTCGAGATCATGCGCATCAGCAAGCACCTGTCGATCTTCGACACGGAAGACGACGCGCTCTCGGCGATCAAGAACGGCTGAGCGCTGGCGCGCCAGCGCCCCCTCGAACGGACGCTTCCCGGCTGCGGCTCGCGGCCGACGGCGATCGTGCGTCCATGATTCCGCTTTCCGTGCCATGGCGATCACCAAGAGGATCCTGCTCGCCGACGCCGACGGCCGACTGGCCGACGCGATCGGAGGTCGAGTCGGCGACGCCGGCTGGCAATCGACCACCGTCGCGGGGCTGAGCGCTGCCCGGCTCGCGCTCGCCGACGGTGACCCCGCGATCCTGCTCGCCGATCTGCGCCTCTGCGGTGACGGTCGCGAACTCGCCGGTCTCGCGGCCGAATACGCGACGCCGCTCGTGCTCGGCACTCACGAGGCGCCGTCGGTGCCCGCCTGTCGACTCGCTCTCCGCCTGGGCGCGGCGGGCCTCGTCTCGCCCGCCGACGACCCAGAGACGATCTCGGCGGTCCTCACGGCGGCGGCGCGGCGCGGCCAAGATGCCCGGCGTCAGCGCGACGAACTCGGGCGGCACGAGTATCTCGCGACCAAGTTGCGGCACCGCTGCGCCGAGCAGGCGCAGCGTTTCCAGGAGAGTCAGGACACCTTCTTTCTCGATCTGTCACGACTGATGACCATCATCACCAACATCATGGACGGGATCGTGTTCGTGGACCGCGGCGGCAACGTCACGCTCCTCAACCCGGTCGCCGAGAACCTGCTGGGGACGAAGTCGTTCGTGGCGATCGGCAAGCCGCTGCGCGCCATGGGGGGGCAGAGCGAACTCGTCGAAGCCCTCGCCCGCGACCACGACCGGCTGCAGCAGGAATCGAAGAAGGACGTCACGCAGACCGTCGAGGTCCATCACAACGAGCAGGACCTGGTCTACATCCAGTGCAGCACGTCGCAGGTCTCGGACTACCGCGGCCGGCCCGCGGGTGCCCTGTCGGTCCTCAAGGACGTGACGGCCGAGTTCAAGACGGACCAGCTCAAGAACCAGTATCTGTCGATCGTCGCGCACGAGCTGCGCACGCCGCTCACGGGCATCAAGACGTTCTCGACGATGATGACGAAGGGGACGCTCGGCGAGCTCACGGCGACGCAGAGCGAGGTCTGTGAATCGATCCGCGAGCAGTCCCTGCGGCTCGAGCACCAGATCGACAAGCTCATCAACCTCGGCAGCCTGGAGTCCGCCGACTACGGCCAGGATCGCGACGCGTGCCCCGTCTCGGAGTTCGCCGCCGGGCTGCTGTCGCCGTTCGAGCAGTCGTCACGCGATCGCCGGATCGACCTGCAGTTCGAGATCGCGAGCAACGTCGAGGACCGCGAGGTGTTCGTCGACCGCGCCGACCTCAGGCGCGCGTGCCAGGCGCTCGTCGAGAACGCCGTGAAGTTCACGCCGGACGGTGGGACTGTCGAAGTTTCCATCACTCCATCCGAGGGAGGGGCGCCGCGGTTCCGGGTTCGGGACAACGGCATCGGCGTGGATCCGCGTTACCAGCGGCGGATCTTCGAGAAGTTCTTCCAGGTCGAGGACCCGCTCACCCGCCACCACGGCGGCGCTGGTCTCGGCCTGTTCGTGGCCAAGGGGATCGTCGAAGCACACGGCAGTTGCATCGAGGTCTCGAGCCAATTGGGACAAGGTGCCGATTTCTCCTTCGCCTTGCCGACCCGGGACGCCGATAGCACGCCGGTAACCGAGGGCAGTAGCGAGCAGAGCGACGCGCTGGTCTAGAGAGAGTCACGCAATGGAACGCACAGTCCTGATCATCGAAGACGAGAAGCTGATCATTGTCTCGACCCAGATGGTGCTCGAGGCCGCAGGCTTCCGTGTCGAGTCGGCCATGAACGGTGAGGACGGCATCGCCAAGGCCCGCGAGGCCAAGCCGGACCTCGTCCTGCTCGACATCATGATGCCCGGCATCGACGGCTGGGAGACGCTGTCGCGGCTCAAGCGCGAAGACGCGACCTCCGGGATCCCGGTCGTCATCTTCACGGCTCGTGAGCACAACAAGGGCCATCAGAAGAGCTCCGACCTCGGCGCTGCGGACTACTTCCGCAAGCCGTTCGAGCCCGACGAACTGATCGAGCTCGTGCAGAAGCACATCGGCTGAGTCCGCCGATGATCGGTGACGAGGTCTACCGGCACTGCGTCACTTCGCTCTGGGCGCTGATCGGGTCGGTGCGCCTCGACCCCGGGGCTGCGAGCGCCGACGCTCGGCGCGCCCTCTCGGACGCGCTCGCCGCGGTGCACGCCGCGCTCGGCACGGAGCGCTTCCTCATGCTGCAGGAAGTCGGCGGCGTGCTGCACGTGAACGGGCACATGCTGCCGATGAGCGTCGACGTGTTCGCCGCAGCCAACGGCATCGCGACGCTGTTTCGCGAGCACTCCGTGGGCGAGGTCATGTTCGATGAAGCGATCGACGAGCCGGCGCTGCTGTGCTGGGCCGGGGCGCAGGCCGCGGCGTCGCGCGGTGGCAAGGATGGCCCGATGGCGCCGTTCGGCAACCTGCTCGGCACTGCTGGGGTCACGACCTCGCTGCGGGACGTCGATCGGCCCGTGCCGCTCGAACGTCACGCCGTGGCTGACGAGGCGCCCGACTCGCGTCTGCGATCGATCTTCCTGCAGCACCACCTGATCGTCGCGCTCGGCTCGTCGAGCTGGATGCCGCCGCACCAGGCGAAGGTCGCGATCGCCGGCGTCGTCGATCGCATGCTCGGTCTCGCCGGCGGAATGGAGCCGCTGATGCTGCTGCAACGCGACGACGTGCTGCTCTACCGCAGTCTGCACGTGGCCGTGCTCGCCGTCGCGTTCGCGCGCGTCGCCGGTTGGCCCGACGAACGCCTGCCCGACCTCGGTGGCGCGGCGCTGCTGCACGATGTCGGGGCCGCGATCGACCCGGATCGGCCCGGACCCGCGGGCACGGGCTGGTTGCTCGAGCGCGGGCTCGACGAGTTCTGGCTGCTCAGCGCCGTGGTCGCAGGGGCCTGGCGCCGGCCGCATGGCTCGAGTCTCGCCGATCTCGGACCGAACGACAGCCTGGCGGCAGCGATCGTGCGGGTCGCGGCGATCGTCGAACGGATATCCGGCGCGGCACCGAGCAGCGC
The DNA here is from genome assembly GCA_965228735.1 of Planctomycetota bacterium. GTDB lineage: Bacteria > Planctomycetota > UBA1135 > UBA1135 > UBA2386 > JAGQRA01. The sequence goes on along the minus strand of OZ245838.1, from coordinate 2,894,850 downwards.
TGCCGTGCGGGACGGCTTGCGGGCCGCCGCGGCGGACGGCACGGTGCCGATCGAGCTCGTCGAGGTCGGCCTCGCCACGCTCGCGCAGTGGCAGGCCGTCGCCTGACGCGCCCGCTTCCGGGCGAGCCGCGGGAGCGCCGCGGCTACTCGTGGCGCAGCGCGTCGACCGGGTCCATGTTCGCGGCGCGCCAGGCGGGATAGATCCCGAACACGACGCCGACGGCGGCCGAGATCCCGAACGCGAGCACGACGTGCTGCGGCAGGATGATCGTCTTCTGCTCGAACCACAGCGTGATGAGGAACGGCAGCGCCACGCCGAGCGCGACCCCGACGATGCCGCCGAGCGCGGAGAGCACGCCGGATTCGACGAGGAACTGCTGGATGATGTGCCGCTTCTTGGCGCCCAGCGCCCGGCGGATGCCGATCTCGCGCGTCCGCTCCGTCACGGTGGCGAGCATCACGTTCATGATGCCGATGCCGCCGACGAGCAGGCTGATCGAGGCGATGACGGCGAGCACGATGTTGAACATCTTCTTGCTCGCCTCCTCCTGTTGCAGCAGCTCGAGCGGCACCGTGATCAGGACGTCGTTCTGGTCCTTGTGCTCGCGGTCGATGAGATCGCGCAGGATGCGGGCGCCTGCCGCCACATCCTCCGACGTCGGCATCTTGACCTTCACCTCGTGCAGTTCGACGCGTTCGCGCGAGAACGAACCGCCCGAGCTGTTGGTCAGAGTCACACCGAAGCGCCGGTGCGACGTCTTCATCGGGATGAACAGACACTCGTCGTACGGCGTGCTGCCGGCACCCGCGGTGCGGCCCTGGTCCGCCAGCACGCCGATCACCCGATACCGATCGTCGTCGCCCACGAGGATCGTCTGGTCCATAGGGTTCTCGAGCGGAAACAGGATGCGCGCGAGCGTCGCGCCGAGGACGCAGACATTGGCGAGGCGCGCGTTGTCGACGTCGCTCAGCCAGCGGCCCTCGCGCACCGTCATGTTGGTGACGTCGAGGAATCGCGATTCCGTGCCCACGACGATCGAGCTGTGGAAGAACTCGCCGCGCATCATCGGCCGCTTGATCTCACGGACGCGGACGACCGTGGCATCGGGCAACGAGGACGCGATGAGGTCGGCCTCCCCGTACATGAGGCCGTAGGCCAGCGGCATCCAGGCCGAGCTCTGGCTGTTCGACAGACTCTCGGCGGGCTTCTTGCTGCGGGCGATCAGGTTGGTGACGCCCATGTCCTTGAAGCGCTCGAGCGCCTCGACCTTGGCCCCCTCGCCGACGGCGAGCATGGCGATCACCGACGCCACACCGAAGAGGATGCCGGCCGTGGTGAGCGAGCTGCGCAGCTTGTGCAACATCAGGCTCTTGAGCCCGAGGCGGACGATGCGCCAACTGTCGCGGAGGATCACTCGCCGGCTCCCTCGGCGGTCGCGCCGACGCCGGCTGCGGGCCGCTTGGCGCCGTCGTTCTCCACGAGCTTCTCGACCTCGCCGTCCTTGAGCCAGAGGGTGCGGTCTGCGCGTTTGGCGACGGTCGGGTTGTGGGTGACCATGACGATGGTCACCCCATCGCTGCGCAGGTCGTCGAACAGGTCGAGGATCTCGCGCTCGGTGTTGCTGTCGAGGTTGCCGGTCGCCTCGTCCGCCAGGAGGAACAGCGGGTCGTTCATCAGCGCACGCGCGATCGCGACGCGCTGCTGCTGACCGCCCGAGAGCTCGAGCGGCTTGTGCTCGAGGCGCTGCCCGAGGCCGACGCGATCGGCGAGATACTCCGCCTTCTTCCGCGACTCGGGGCCGACGCGGCCCTGGTAGAACAGCGGCACTTCGAGGTTCTCGAGAACCGTGAGCTGCGGAATCAGGTTGAACGACTGGAAGATGAACCCGATCTCGCGGCCGCGCACGTCGGAGAGCGCGTCGTCGTCGAGGCGGCTCACGTCGCGGCCGCCGACTCGGTACTCGCCGGCCGACGGACGGTCGAGGCAGCCGAGCAGGTTGAGCATCGTGCTCTTGCCGGACCCCGAGCGGCCCATGATCGTCAGGTAGTCGCCGCGCGCGACCTGCATCGACACGCCGTTGAGGGCGCGCACGACGTTGTCGCCCATCTTGTAGTGGCGGTGGACGTCGACGAACTCGGCGATGATCTCGCTGTCCTGGATCTCGCTGCTCTGTTGCGCTGCCTGCACGCCCTAGCCTCCCTGGCGGCGGCTCACGCCATCGCGGCCGCCGCGTTCGCCCCGTTCGCCGCCTCGGCCGCTGCGTTCGCCGCCTCGGCCGCTGCGTTCGCCGCCTCGGCCGCTGCGTTCGCCGCCTCGGCCGCTGCGTTCGCCGTCGCCGCCGCCGGAGCGGTTGCGGAACTGAGCCCGCATGGCGTCGGACAGGTCCTGCGCCTTCTGCAGATCGTTGGCTTCGAGCGCCTGGATGATGCCGGTCATGCTGCCGCGCATGCTCTCCGGCATGCGGTCGGCCATGCCGCGAAGGCGCTCCAGGGCGGCGGCGACCTCGGCCGCATCCATCTCGGTGTAGGCCTTCCGGGAACCGCCGCGGCGGCGCGAGCTGCCCTCATCGCCGTCGGTTCCGCCGCGTCGCCAATCGCCGCCGTCGTTGCCTTCGGCTTTCGCCTTCGCGGCGGCGGCCTCGACCTCGGCCGGGTCGACCTTGGGCGCTTCGGGTTGCGGGAACTTGGGGTCGGCCTGACCACCGGGCGGCGTGCGGTAGACCCGGTCGCCCTCACTGACGCCGCTCGTGATCTCGACCTTCTCTTCGTTGTGCGCGCCGACCTCGACGACGACCGCCTCCGGGCCGTTCGCAGTATGGCGCCAGACGTAGTTCACCGCGCGGTCGCGACGAACGGCTTGGATCGGAACCGTGAGTACGTCCTCGATCATGTCGACGGTGATCGTCGCGGACGCCTTCATGCCGGCCTTCAGGCCGCCGCCCGTCTTGCCGCTGTCCAGCAGCACGTGCGTGGCATAGACCTTCTTGTCGTTGCCGCTCCAGCGGCTGCCGGAGTCCGCGACGGGCGCGACGTAGGTCACGCGACCCGTGATCGTGTCATTGGGCCGGACCTCGGCGCTGATGAGCGCGGGCAGTCCCATCCGAACCTTGTCGATCATGGCCTCCTGGACCTTGATCTCACACTTCAGCTCGGAGTTGTCGGGCAGAATGATGATCGGCTGGCGCTCGCGGACGGTCGTGCCCTCCTCGACCGACTCGCTGTCGCCGCGGCCGCGGGATACCCGCGAGTAGACGACGAGGCCCGGGCCCGGCGAGTAGATGACAGCGTTGTCGACCTGGCGACGCAGAACGTCGAGACGTTCCTGCGCGACCTCGAACTCCTTCTGCTTGGCCGTGACGTCGAACTGCGAGTTCTTGCGCTCGGCGTCGTTCGACGCGATTACGCGCTCGACCTCGAGCTTCGCGTTCGCGAGGTTCTGGCGCAGCTCGATCAGGTCGCGCTCCAGCGTGTAGTTGATCAGGAGGTCGAGGTCGTTCCACGCGATCGTGACCTTGGACGCCTGGCTTTGGTAGTCGAGCTCGTCGCGCTCGAGTTCATTGCGCGTGATGAACTTCTTGGCCGCGAGCCGGCGGCTGTGGAACACGGTGTCCTCGGCGACCTTGAGCTGCGCCATCGCGAGGCGGATCTGGTCCGCCTGCTGCAGGATCTTGTTCGCCATCTCACCCATGTCGCGCTCGAGCGGGTCGCTCGGATCGCCGGGCACCTCGAGCAGCGCGATCGCGGTATCGACGAGCCCGGCGTAATTCTCGGGCTTGACCTGCTGGATGAGCGTGCCTGCGGGCGCTGCGGCGTCGACCGGGCGCCGCTGGGATTGACTGCCGGTCTGGTTGGCCGTGAGGATCTCGCCGGACTTGCGCTCCGCGGTCGACTTGCCGTCACCGTTGTCGGCGTTGGCGACGGCCGGGATCTCGGTTTCGGGCTGCGGCGTGACGAGCTCCGTGAGGCGCGCGATCATGTCGCGATTCTTGCCCTCCGTGGCGGCCGCGGACGCGGCGCCGAGCATCTTCTGCAGCTCCATCGCGGCGATCTTCTGCTGCGACTCCGCGGTCGTGCGTGTCGTCTCGAGTTGCTTCTCGAGGATCTCCTGCTGCGTCTTGGCCTGCTCGAGGGCGTTGCGCGCCTTCTCGACCGCGATCTCCTGCGACGCGAGTTCCTTCTCGACGCCGGAAACGTCGAGCTCGACGAGCAGGTCGCCCTTCTGGACCGCCGTGCCCTCCGGAATCAGGCTCAGGATCGTCGCATTGCCTTCGAGCTGCGAGCGCACGACCGTCTCGTTGACGGCGACGAGCTCGCCGCCTTCCTTGATGTTGATCGGCAGGTCCTCGCGGCTGACGGTGTAGGTGTTGACCACGCTCGCCGTGGTCGTGTCTTCGCCTTGGCATGCGGCCAGGGCGGCGGCGCCGGCGAGGAGGCCGGCGATGCGCGATCGTTGGATGGACATGTTCAGTTGCACAATGGAGTGATTCGGGTCATTCCGCCGAGTCGGGGATCGGCAGCTTGGGATCGAAGCGCAGGCCGCGCGGTTCGAGCGCGACGCCTTCGAGGTCGTTCATGAGTTGCAGGCGCGCCACCGCGTAGGCGACCGTCGCTGCCGTGAGATCGAGTTGCGCCGACAGCAGGTCGTCCTGGGCGTCGAGCTTCTCGAACGCCTGGATGCGGCCCGCGTCGTAGAGGTCGGTCGTGGCTTCGACGCGCTGGCGCGCGAGATCGACGGCGACCTTCTGGATGTTGTAGCTGTCGATCGCGGTGCCGATGTCACGCAGGGAAGCGCGCACGTCGGTCGCGATCTGGTCCTCGAACTGTTCGCGAGCGCGCACGGCCACCTCGAAGCTGATGAGCGTGCTGCGGTAAGCGTTGCGTTCGCTGAAGCGGTCGAGCGCGAGGTCGAGGTCGAAGCCGGCCGACCAGTTCACGCGCGACCAGTCGAGGTTGAGGCTGCTGCCGGTCTCGCCCGGCACGCTGAGGGCCGCGTTGAAGTCGAGGAACGAGCGCAGCGCGTCCTCGGCGACGTAGATCCGACGGCCCGCGTCGGCGACCTCGTCGACGACCGTCTGGTAGTCGTAGCGCCGCAGGAGCGCGATGCCGATGGCCGTGTCCTGGTCGAGTTCGATCGGCGTGACACCGCGCTCGACGAGCGTGTCGAGCTCGGCCGGGTCGACGTCGACGGCCGCCGTGACCGGCAGACCGAGCGTGAGCTTGAAGCGGTCGAGCGAGGCCTGCAGCTGGTTGGTCGCCGTGACGCGGCGGGCATCGGCGCCGTACTCGCTCTGCTGCGCACGGCCGAAGTCGGTCACCGTCGAGCGACCGGCGTTGAACAACTCCTCGATGCGCTCGCGCGACGTCGTCAGGCTGCGCAGGTTGGCCTCGACCGACGCGAGGTTGCGGATCTGCGCCGCGAGGTTCCAGTAGTCGGTGACGACCCGCTGGGCGAAGTTCACGCGGAAGCGCTCGAATGCGCGGACCGCGTAGACCACGTCCCGTTCGGCCTGGCGCAGGGGCTCCTGCCGGATCCGCTGCGTCGCGCCCCGCATCAGCGGCTGCGTCAGCGTGAGGTTGAGGATCGAGCTGCCGTCGAACCCGTCGCCGTTGATCACCGACCGCAGGAACGTCTGCACGAAGCCCGCGACGACGCGGCCGCCGGACGGCGTGTCGGCCGAGGTCGACAGGTCGTCGCTGAGGCTCACGTCCGCGACGTCGTCGTCGACGCCGTCGATGGCCGCTCCGCCGCCGCCGGCGAAGACGAACTGGAAGTCCCGGCGGGCCTGCGTCAGCGACAGCGCCGCGAGGTAGAGCTGCTCCTTCTGGCGCTGGAAGTCACGGCTGTTCTCCGCCGCGACGTCGAGCGCCTGGAGCAGCGTCAGCTTGACCGGCTCGTCGGACTCGAGCAGGCGCTTCCGCAGCGTGTCCACGGGCCGCACGATGTCGAACGTCTTGCGGACGCCGGTGACGTCCTCCGTCTTGTCGGCGAGGATGCCGTAGACCTGGTCGTCGGCCCAGTCCTTGTAGTAGCCGGGCGAGAAGCACCCGCTGAGGGCCGTGGGGAGCGCGGTGGCCAGCAGCAGTGCCGTCACGCCCCAACCGGAAGAGGCCCAACCGGAAGAGGCGACGGGTGAGGTCCGGATGCCGCGCTGGCGATCGATGGTCGACGGGACGTCGACGAGTTGCGAAGAGGGGGGCAAGGCAGTGGTTTCCAAAGTCAGGCGGAGCCTGAACGCACAACGTTTTCGTTTCGCAACAACTAGAGCCCAGGATTCGATTTTTCTCCCCTGCCGAGAGCGTGTTACTACGATAGGACGCGTGGCGGATACTGGTCTCTGTGCGGGGGCATGGCGTCCATCGTGATCACCGCGGGTCCGACCCGCGAGTACCTCGATGACGTTCGGTACCTGAGCAATGGTAGCTCGGGCCGCATGGGGTGTGCGCTCGCTGCCGCGGCGCTCGCGGCCGGTCACGCGCCGACCCTCGTGCTCGGACCGGTGGCCATCGAGCCGCCGGCCGGGGCGACGGTCGTGCCCGTGGTATCGGCGCTCGAGATGCAGCGGGCGGCGGTCGCGGCGTTCGAGCACGCGGAGGTCGCGATCGCGGCCGCCGCGGTGTCGGACTACCGACCCGTCGATCGCAAGGCCGGGAAGCCGCCGCGTGCGGCCGAACGGATCCAGATCGACCTGGTACGCAATCCTGACATCGTCGCCGGGCTCGGTTCGAGCAAGGCAAGCGGGGCGGCCGCGCCGCGTGTCGTCGTCGGCTTCGCGCTCGAATCGACCCGTGCCGGGCTCCAGGCCGCGATCGCCCGCGGCCGGGAGAAGCTGCGCCACAAGCACCTCGACTTCGTCGTGGTGAACCTGCACGACGCCATCGATGCCACGGGCAGCGAGGTCGTGCTCTGCTTTGCGGACGGTCGCGACGAGCGACTGCCGCGCCAGGACAAGTCCGTGACCGCGCGCCGCATCGTCGACGCCGCGGTCGCGCTGCACGAAAGCGGGAGAGCCGGATGAGCCGCGCGACAGCCAAGAAGACCGACACCGACGCCAAAGACCAGCCGAAGAAGCGCCGCGGCACGAAGTTCGTGCCGCTCGAGGACGTGCCGGAGCCCGGCCTGTCGCAACGCTCCCGCGAGCTGCTCGCGCTCGGGCTCAGCGGCTTCGCGCTCTACGTGCTGCTGGCGTTGTCGACGTTTCGACTCGCCGGCGACGCGGGCATCCCGAGCGCCGGGCTCGAGAATCTCGGCGGCGCGGTCGGCTACTACCTGGCGTTCGCGTTCGTCTGTCCGCTCGGCTATGCGGGCTGGGTGCCGGCGCTCGTGCTGCTCACGCACGGCGTGCTGCTCTTCATCGGGCGTCGGGTCGAGAAGCCGATCATCAAGGCCGTCGGCGCGCTCGCGTTCGCGATGATGTTCGCGATCCTGCTGGCCGGTCGCGCCGGCGACGCTGGGTTCTCCGGGCTCACGCCGTACAGCGCGGGCGGCATCTTCGGCGCGACGGTGTCGCCGAGTCTCGAGGCGGCCTTCGGTGGTTCGGGGCGGTTGCTCATCGTCGGGTTCGGCATGCTCGTGTCGCTGCTGCTCGTGACGGAATGGCTGTTCTCGCAGATGCTGATGCGCGCGCTCGCCGGCGGCGAGGAGCTGTGGCAGCGCGTCGTCGCCTGGTGGCGGGAGCGCGCGCGGCCGGCGCTCGCGGTCGAGGGTGGCGCCGTTGGCATGCCCGAGCAGGACGTCGCGGACCGGGACGGCGACGGGGCCGGCAGGTCGGGAGTGCGGTCTCGGCGGGGGCGCACGCAAACGGCCGCGAACGTCGACGAGGACGAGGCGGCCGAGCCGGACGCCGTTGCCGAGCCGGCAGTCACCGCGGTCGTCGCGCCGCCCAAGTCCGGCCGCCGCCGCCGGCGCAAGGAGATCGCGGCCGAGCGCGAAGCTGCGGCAGCCGCGGCCGCTGCTGCCGCCGCCGCGGAGTCCGAGGCCGTCGAGTCGGCGGCCGCCGCGGCCGTCGAGGCCGTGCAGGATCCAGATGCGGCGCCGAGCGCGGCGGCCAAGCCGCGTTCGCGGCGATCGAAGGCCGCGGCCGACTCCGGCGGGCACGTCGATACGGCGACGGGCGCCGACGCGGAGCACGACTCGGATGCCGGTGCGCCGGCGACGGCCGCCGCGCCGAGCACGAACGGTGCGGTGGCTGCGAGCGATGGCTCGGACCCGGCGCAGAACGCCGTCGCTGCGCAGCTCGCGGGCGACGAGGTCGAAGAGCCGACGGCGCCCGCGAAGAAGCCCGTCAAGATCCGCATCGTGCGCAAGCGGCCGAGCAAGCGCGCGCCGAGCAAGTCGAGCCAGCAGAGCGATCTGCCGTTCGACGAGGCCTACCCGTTCCCGCCGTTCGAGTTGTTCTCCGAGCCCGTGCAGGGCGACATCGGCGCGACGTCCGAGCAGCTGACGCAGGGTGGTGAGGCGATCGTCGCGAAGCTCGCGAACTTCAAGGTCGAGGCCGAGGTCGTCGCCGCGTCCGTCGGGCCGGCGGTGACGCAGTACGAACTGCGGCTCGCGGACCATATCCGGGTCAACAAGATCACGACGTTCGAGTCGGATCTCGCGGCGGCGCTCAAGGCGATCTCGGTGCGCGTCGTCGCGCCGATCCCCGGCAAGGACACGGTCGGCGTCGAGGTGCCGAACGAGGAACGGCAGAAGGTGCTGATGCGCGATCTGCTCGACCAGTTCGGGCGATCGGAGGACCTCGGCATCCCGCTCTACCTCGGCAAGGACGTCGCGGGCAACCCGATCGTCGAGGATCTCGCGCGCATGCCGCACCTGCTGATCGCGGGCACGACGGGCTCCGGCAAGTCGGTCTGCATCAACGCGATCTTGCTGTCGGTCCTGATGACGCGGTCGCCCGCCCAGGTCAAGCTGATCCTCGTCGACCCCAAGATGGTCGAGCTGCAGGCCTACAAGCGCGTGCCGCACCTGTGCTGTGACGTCGTCACGAACATGAAGAAGGCGCCGGCGGTGCTGCAGTGGGCCGTCGAGGAGATGGAGCACCGCTACACGATGCTGTCGGCCGCGGGGGTGAATCACATCCGCAGCTACAACCGGCTCGGACAGCAGGAGGTCGAACGGCGCATCGGCAAGGCGCTCGAGCCCGACCGCGTGCAGCTGCCGTACATCGTGATCGTGATCGACGAGTTCGCCGACCTCATGAACGTCGCGCAGAACGAGGTCGAGGACTCGATCCAGCGCCTCGCGCAGAAGTCGCGCGCCGTCGGCATGCACGTGATCCTCGCGACGCAGCGGCCGAGCAGCGAGGTCATCACGGGCATCATCAAGGCCAACCTGCCGTGTCAGATCGCGTTCCGCGTCAACCGTCGGATCGACTCGCGCGTGATCCTCGACGCCAATGGCGCGGAGAAGCTGCTCGGGCACGGTGACATGCTCTACATGCCGCCGGGCGGTGGGGCGCTGTTGCGCGCACAGGGCGCGTTCGTCGCCGACGAAGAACTCGCGGCCGTCATCCAGCATCTCGAGGAGCACGGTCAGGAGCCGCAGTTCAACCGCGACCTCGTGCAGACGCAGAGCAGTTCGCGGCCGAGCGCCGCGAAGTCGGACGAACTCTACAACGACGCGGTCGAGGTGATCCTCGGGCAGCAACGCGGGTCCGCGACGCTGTTGCAGCGGGCGTTGTCGGTCGGCTACACGCGCGCGACCCGCCTGCTCGAGCTCATGGAGGCCGACGGACTCGTCGGTCCGTTCGTCGGCAGCAAGTCGCGCGAGGTCATGATGACGCTCGACGAGTGGAAGCAGCGCGAGGCCGACATGGCGGACGCGATGGCCGACCTCGAGGGCGGCGAGGAGGCCGAATACGAAGAGGTCGACGCCGAGGACGTGATCGTCGTCGAGGAAGGCGAGGACATCGAGGCGGCAGTCGCGGCGGCGGTGGATGCGGCCGAGACGGTCGAGATCACGGCGGACGACGAGGACGCGGCGGCGGACGAGGCCGAGGAAGACGAAGCGGACGAGGGCGAGGAAGAAGAGGACGAGGAAGAGGACGAGGAAGAAGAGGAAGAGGAAGAGGAAGAGGACGAAGACGAAGACGAAGACCTCGAGGACGAAGGCGAAGAGGACGACGAGGAGCTCGAGGACGACGACGAGGACGGCGAGGAGTACGAGGAGGACGAGGAGGACGAGGACGGCGAGGACCTCGAGGACGACGAGCTCGAAGAGGACGAGGACGAGGACGAGGACAGCCGCGATGCGTGAGCCGCGGGATCTGGCCCTTGCTTGTCGCGTCGGCCACTCGGTGTTAGCTTCGCCGCTCGTCCGGTGGTATCGGACCTATCGCAGCACCAGCCCGCGGAGGGGCGCATGACCGACAATCAGCCCGGCGGTCCGGCCGGATCCAACCAGGCCGAGCCCAACGAGACCGGCCGACTGCAACGCGGCGCGCTGCTGATTCCGTTCTGCATCGCGGTCTTCTCGCTGTCGGCGCTGTTCTACTTCCACTTCTACCAGCACACGATCGCCGTCGAGTCGTGGCTCCAGACGATCTACGCCGCGATCTATCGCACGTTCGGCTTCGCGCCGGCGGTGATGTTCTTCCTGCTGCTGCTGATCTGGACGTCGATCTGGTTCTTCACGGGTCGCGTCGAGCGGCCGCTGAACCGCGTGATCCGGCTCGTCGCCGTGCTCGTCATGCTCGGCGTGTTCATGAACGTCGGCGAACAGGTCGACGCGCGCCCGCACCTCGGCGAGCTCGGCGCGTTCTTCGCGGCGCGGCTCGTCGCGGCGTTCGGCTACTACCCCTCGATGCTGCTCGCGTCGGTCACGACGCTCGGCGCGCTGCTGCTCGCGACCGACTTCCTGTTCAGCGAGACGTTCGAACGGCTGTATGCGCGGTCCATGTATCGCGGTGCGGGCGGCGCGAAGCCGGCGTCCGCCAAAGCCGCGGCCGACGAGGGCGTCGAGCCCGAGGTCACCGATCACCTCAAGGGCCTCGCGTCCGCGACCATGGGTTCGCCGGCGCCGGCGACCGAGGCTGCCCCGTTGCGGCCGGGTGCTGCCGGCGGATCGGGGCGCAAGGTGCGCGCGTCCGACGCGGCGGCGCGGGACACGATCTCGCTGCACGATGACCCCGCACCGGCTCCTGCGCCCGAGCGCGCGGTGGCCCGGGACGCGGCCGATCTGTCGAGCGATGAGCTCGCGGAGCTCGTCGGGGAACGGCAGTCGGCACCGAGTGAACCGGCGCCGGTGGAGTCGGCTGGGGCGTCGAAGGCCGAGCCCGAGCTGGCCGATGCCGAGGCCTACGAGTTCTCCGAGGCCAGCGACGTGCCCGAGGTCGAGCCGGCCGTCGAGGATCCGGTGCCCGACGTCGTGGCGGAGCCGCGTCGCGCGCGGCGGCGGTCCTACTTCGAGCGCCGTTACGAAGAGGTGCGGCGCTCCGACGCGCGCGGCGCCGAGGCCGAGGCCGAGGCCGAGACCGAGGCCGAGACCGCTGAGTCCGCCGACGCGACGACCAGTGACGCAGCCGAGGGCGCCGAGCCGCAGGAGTGGCTGCCGGTCGCGCCGGACAGCCAGGAGATCGACAACCCGGAATCGCGCGGGGTCGACGAGGCGCCGGCCGCGGCTGGAGCAATCCTGCCGGCCGCCGGCTACGGGCACGACGATGGCTCTCAGGACGACGACGGTGTCGATTCGGAAGATCGTGAAGCGGCGGCCGAAGATGCCGACGAGCCGGTCTTCGCGATCCCGCGCCCGGAGCCGATCCCGGATCCGGAGCCAGCGCGAGAGCCAGCGCGAGAGCCAGGGCCAGAGCCGCAGCCCGAGTCCGAGGCGGCCGATGCGGCGGAGCCCGCGGCCGAGATCGAACCCGCGCCGAGTCGCCGCTTCCGGTCGCGGCGGGAGCGGCAACGCGAACTCGACGAGGAGGACGGGGGTCGCCAGCAGTCGTTGTTCGGCGATGGCCTCGACGAGAGACTGCTCGACGAGGCGCGGCAGGTCGTGCTCGAGACGCGGCGCGCCTCGGCCGCGTTCCTGCGGCGGCGGCTGCGGATCGGCTACGACGAGGCGTGCGACGTGCTCGCGGAGCTGTCGTCGCGCGGCGTCATCGAACTCGGGGACGACAACTCGCAGGGGCGGGTCATCGATCCGAACTGATCGGATCGAAACGATCGCCGCGAAGTGGGCGGCCGGCAGCAAAAACCTCGGAGTGAAAACTCTTCACAGCCGCGTTCACGAGTGAGCGCGGGTGCAGCCGGACTTCGCCGCTTGCGCGGTCGGGTTTCCCGCGGCCTTTCCACCGGTTGTGCACCGGACTCGAGCGGGCCGTCCCTTGTCCGTTGGCGTCGCGATCGGTATCCCTGAGCGACGCTCGGAACGACGCGGTATGGTGGACTTCAAGCTCAGCGAGGGGCGTTCGGCGCCGCAGAATCTCGATGCCGAGAGATCGGTGATCGGGGCGCTGCTGCTGCACCCGGACGCGGTGGCGGACGTGACGTTCCTCAAGCCGGAGGACTTCTTCCTGCGGCGCCATCAGCTGATCTTCGAGTCGATCGTCGTGAGCTACAACGATCGGCAGGCGACCGACCCGATCTCGGTCGGAGAGCAGCTGTCGCGGACCGGCAAGCTCGAGGAGTCCGGTGGTCACGGCCAACTGCTCGACCTGATGGAGAGCGTGATGACCGCGGCCGGCGTGACCTACCACGCCGAAATCGTGCGCGAGAAGTCGGTGCAGCGGCAACTCATCGCGACGTGCATGGAGATCCAGCAGCAGGCCTACACGAACGAGACCGAGGCCAAGGACCTGCTCGACGACGCCGAACGACGCATCTTCGAGATCGCGCGCCTCGAGCAGGCCGGCGAGGCGTCGAGCATCGCGGACGTGCTGCAGCTCACGTTCGAGCGCATCGACCGCCTGCGGGAACGCGATGGCCGGCTCACGGGGCTCGGCACCGAGTACTACGACTTCGACGACATGACGGGCGGGTTGCAGCCCGGGGAACTCATCATCATCGCGGCGCGGCCGTCGATGGGTAAGACGACGTTCGCGCTCAACCTCACCGAGCGCGTCGCGAGCCTCGGCGCGGGCGTGGCGTTCTTCTCGCTCGAGATGAGCAAGCAGCAGGTGATCCAGAACATGCTGTGCTGTCGGGCGCAGATCGACGGTCAGGCGATGCGCAAGGGGCGCATCACGGACCAGCAGTATCGCCGGCTGCAGGAGGAGGCGGCGCGGCTCTACGAGGCCCGGATCTTCGTCGACGACACGCCCGGCATCTCGATCACGCAGCTGCGCGCCAAGTGCCGCCGGCTGAAGCAGAAGCACGGCATCGACATGCTCGTCGTCGACTATCTGCAGCTGATGACCGCGGGCACCCGCGTCGAGAGCCGTCAACAGGAAATCTCGGCGATCTCGCGCGGGCTCAAGGCCATCGCGCGGGAGCTTTCCATGCCCGTAATCGCGCTGTCGCAGTTGAATCGCGACGTCGAGAGCCGCGATGATCACCGCCCCCGGATGAGCGACCTGCGCGAGTCGGGCGCGATCGAGCAGGATGCGGACGTCATCATCCTGCTGCACCGCGACGAGTACTTCAAACCCACGGAAGAGAACGCCGGGCTCGCACAAGTCATCATCGCCAAGCAGCGCAATGGCCCGACCGGTGAGGTCGTGCTGCGCTTCTTCCGCGAATACATGCGTTTTGAGAACTACACGCGCAGGGCAGAACCGATGCAGTGAGTGCGCCAGCCGGCAGGTCGGATCGAGCAGCATCCGGCCTGCAGGATTGGCGACGGTTCTGCTCGTGCTCGGGGTGTGGCTCGGCGCGTGCTCCGGCGCACTCACGGCGCAGTCGGGCGTGCTGCCGGGCGCGCAGCGCAACCAGGGGAACGACCCACCAGGCAGTGGTCAGGATCCGCGGCCGGACGTGCAGCCGACCCTTCGGGAGCGGCCCGTCGGTGACCCCGGCAAGCCGGTCGATCCGGGCGCGCAGGAGCCCGCCGGTGAGACGCGCACCGTGCGCGCGATCCGCATCGCGCGAGCGCAGGAAGGTGGGGCGCAGTTCGTCGACGCGCAGACGGCCGACTCGCTGACGCGCAGCCTCGAGACGCGCGTCGGACAGATCTACGACCCGGCGCGGGTCACGGCCGACTGCGAGAACCTCTGGCACGAGCGTCGGCTCGTCGTGTCCGCGTTCCTCGAGGAGGCCGACGACGGCGTGATCCTCACGTTCATCATCGAACGCGAGATCGAGGTGTTCGAGCGGGTCGAGTTCCGTGGCCTCGACAGCCTGTCGCGCGACACGGTCAACAGCCTGCTCGGCCTCGACGGCGATCGCCAGGTCACGTCGAACGAGGCCGAGGCGATGCGCAAGGTGCTGCTGTCGCGTTACCACCGCGACGGGTTCGCGTTCGCGAACGTCGAGCTGCGGCAGCGGCCGATCGAGGGCGGCGAGAACAGCGGTGAGGACAGTGGGCGCGCGCTCGAGTTCCGCATCGACGAAGGGACCAAGGTCACGGTTCGCGACATCATCGCGTTGGGCAACGACTCGTTCGCTTCCGAGCCGGGGTTCGGGTTCGCCGGCACCGGCAGCTACCTGCTGCGGGACTCGCACATCCAGAGCGATCCGGCGTGGGGGCTCGCGCGCGGCGTCGGCTACAGCCGCGAGGTGCTCGAAGAGGACCTCGACCGGTTGCGGCTGTTCTACCGCAGCCGCGGCTTCCTCGATGCGACCGTCGACCTCGCCAACGTCGTGTTCAGTGAGGATCGGACCGAGGTCGACATCGTGCTCGCGATCGTCGAGGGGCCGCGCTACCGGATCCGGTCGATCACGATCCAGCACGTCGACGGCCAGGGGCAGCCCGTGAGCTCGCCGCTCTACTCGCCCGCGGAGATCCGCGCCATCCTCGAGGTCGAGCCCGGCGAGTTCTACGACCACGCGCGCCTGCAACGCGACTGGCTCGACATCCAGGACTTCTACGGCGAGCGCGGTCATCCGCCGGCCACGTTCCGCGGGATGGGGAACGACCCGACGGCGTGCCGCGTCTTCTGGCCGCCGCAGGAGAACTACCCCGAGGAGGGCGCCGAGGTCGACGTCACGTTCCAGGTCTACGAAGGTGGGCCGAAGACGCTGCGCGACGTCGTCATTCGCGGCAACCAGTACACCCGCGACGCCGTCATCCGCCGCCGGGTGCGCGCGCGGCCCGGTGAACGCGTCGACATGCGCGAGGTGCGGCGCTCGCTGCGTTTCCTCGAGCAGACGCGCTTCTTCACCGACCAGGCGGCGCTGCGCGGGCCGATCGTGCAGTTCGAACCCGTCGCCGGCGAGGAGGACCTGCTCGATCTCGCGATCGAGGTGCAGGAGGGCCGCACGGGTGAGCTGCGCTGGGGCGTCGGCATCAGCACGGGGCAGGGTGCGCAGGCGTCGATCAGCTACAACAAGCGCAACTTCGACCTGTGGAACCCGCCGAGCTCGTGGAACCCCGCGACGATGCTCGAGGAGATGCTCGACAACCGCGCGTTCCACGGTGGCGGCCAGCAGCTCGGTGTGCTGCTCGCGCCCGGCAGTCGCTACAGCCAGTTCCGGGTGTCGTGGCTCGAGCCCGACCTCTTCGGCGATCACTACGACACGTGGGACCTGCGCGTCGCCGGCCTGCGCCTCATCCGCCGCGAGCCCGACGGCTACACGTCGGACACGCTCGGCGGCGAGGTCGGCATCGGGCGCAATCTCACCGACCACTTCAACATCGGCATCGCCGCGCGCCACGACACGGTGGAGATCGAGGACCTCGCGGGCGACGCGACGGTGTTCGCCTACGACGCCGAGGGCCACACCGAGCTGCGCGGGCTGCGGCTCAGCGCGCGCTACCGCGACCTCGACAACCTGCGGCGGCCGACCGAGGGGCTCGACCTGTCGGTGTCGGCGGAGGTCGTCGGCGGCTTCCTCGGCGGCGGCGCGAACCTCTACAAGTTCGTGCACACGGCCGAGGCCTACACGTGGCTCACCGAGAACGAGATGGACCACCGCACGGTGCTGCGGTTCGACCACTTCTTCGGCGTGGCCCACGCGTTCGGCAAGAGCGACGACGTCTTCCTCACGGAGCGGTTCTATCTCGGCGGCCGCAACCTCCGCGGCTTCGACTACCGCGACGCGGGCCCGAGCCAGTTCGGTCGGCCGCTCGGCGGCGAGGCGACCTACAACGCGACGCTGGAGCTCACGTTCCCGCTCGTCGCGACGCGCCTCGAGAACGAGGTGCGCGACCGCGAGTTGCTGCGCTTCGCGGTGTTCTCCGACCTCGGGCTCCTCGGCACCAGGATCGACGACCCGTCGTTCGGTGAGCTGCGCCTGAGCAGCGGCGTCGGCCTGCGCATCGAGATCCCGTACCTCGAGGTGCCGATCGCGCTCGACCTCGCGTGGCCGTGGTTCTACGAGGAGAGCGACAACCGCCGGCAGTTCTTCTTCTGGATCTCGCGCTGATGGGTCGGCCGTTCTCCCGCATCGATCGCGAGGTCCTCGTCGACAACCGCTGGCACCGCTATTGCCGCGACCGCTACGTGCAGCGCGACGGTTCGGAGGGCGAGTACTTCTACATCGACATGGCCGGCAGCTGCGGGATCGTCCCGCACTTCCCTGACGGCACGACGCTGCTGCTCGAGGTCGAACGCTACCTGCTCGGGCAGCGGCTCTTCGAGTTCCCGATCGGTGGCATGCAGCCCGGCGATTCGCCGCGCGCCGTCGCCGAGGCCGAACTGCGCGAGGAGGCCGGCGTCGTCGCGACGCGCTGGGACGAGCTCGGGTTCTTCGCGCCGTACAAGGGGGCCTCGACCGAGCGCTGTCACTTCTTCCTCGCCCGCGACCTCGAGTTCGTGGGGCAGGAGCTCGAGCCGAGCGAGCACATCGAGGTGCACCGCCTGCCGTTCGATGAGGCGCGCGCCCGCCTCGTCGAGCAGGAGTGCGGCGATGGGCAGTCGCTCGCCGGGCTCATGCTCCTCGACCGCTGGCTTGCCCGCGGCAACCGCCTGGAGCAGGAATGAGCAAACGCATCACCGTCTTCGCGTCGTCGAGTGAACGGATCGACCCGGCCTTCAAGGAGCCCGCGCGCGAACTCGGCCGCCGCATCGCCGAACGCGGCTGGGACCTCGTCTGGGGCGGTGGCCGTTACGGCCTCATGGGCGCCGTGGCCGACGGCGCGCGCGATGCCGGCGGGCGCACGATCAGCGTGATCCTGCAGGAATTCATCGACAAGAACGTCCACTGCGAACGGGCGAACGAGGTCGAGGCCGTGACCGACATGCGGCTGCGCAAGCGCGGCCTCGCGGAGCGCGGCGACGCGTTCGTCGCGCTGCCCGGCGGCCTCGGCACGATCGACGAGGTCGCGGAGACGCTGTCGTTCAAGCAGCTCGGTTTCCACGACCGGCCGGTGGTGTTGCTCGACACGCTCGGCTACTGGCAACCGCTGCTCGCGGCGATCGAGCACGGCTTCCAGGGCGGCTTCATCCAGGAGCACTACCGCGGCATCTACACGGTCGCCGCGACCCCAGCGGACGTGATCGCGGCGATCGACGCCGACTGTTGATCAACGGACCGGCGCGAATCAGAGCACGTAGAGGCCGGTCGCGTCGGTGAGGTAGGTGGGGCCCTGCGTCGGCAGGGCGAGCGATTGGAAACCGAGCTGCGTGCCCGTGAGCGTCGGGACGTTCGGGACGGGGAACTCGAACGTCGCGCGTTCCGTCGGTGCCGACGCCGTGCCGAGCACGGTCGCGAGCGGGCTCTGCAGGTGGAGCGCGCCGAGACCCGGAATCGTCGTCGTGCTGCCGGCGAAGATGCCGCCGGCGAACACCGCGACGCCGCCGCCCGGCAGCGCGACCGAGAATCGCGCACTCGTGCCGGTCGGTTGCGGCCTGCGAAACTCGGGGAACTGCGCGTGCGCCATCGTCATCGGGACGGCCGCGTGCGCGTGCAGCGCGTTGGCCGTGGCGACGCGGCTGCTCTCCGAGTTGGCGCGGCCGAACTGGTAGTTCTGCGTCAGGGGCAGCGCGCTCCACGTGCCGTCCTGACTCCCGAAGCCGTGCAGGGTCGAGCCGTCGAGCAGGAACATCGCCGTGCGCCAGATCTGCACCAGGGGAGCGGTCGTGCCGGTGCGCGGCGTGCTGCGCCAGAGCCCGGCACGAGCGTCGAACGCGTGCAGGTGCGTCGCGTCCCACGCGGCGGCGACCGAGCTCTGGTCGTTGCCGATGAGCGCGAGCCCCGGTCGGGCCAGCGGCACGAAGGTCGCGCTCCTGGCCGTGAACGCGTAGGCGCCGTTCGTCGCCGCGAGCAGGATCGACGTCGCCGTCGCCTGCGGCGGGCCGGGCACGGTGTCGACCGGTGCCTGGTGCCACGTGCCCGTGAGCCCCGAGAAACACCACGGCGATCCCGTCGCGGTGTCGACGGCGAACGCGATGCAGTCACCGACGCCTTCGGCGGTCGAGGCCGCCGCCAGCGTCGCGGCCGTGGCGGTCACCGCGCTGTAGGCCGTGACCTGCCCCGCATCGCTGAGGATCGCCGTCGCGTTGCCCGCGCGGATCGTCGCGGTGCTCGGGCCGACGCCCGGGGTGAAGGCCGTGCGCGCTGCCGAGAACGCGATCGGGCCGACCGTGGTATCGACGATGCCGAACAGGTCGCGCTGGAGGAGCACGTTCGTCGCGCCGACCGGGAACGTCGCGAAGCGCCCCTCGAGCGCGCTGTACCCGACCATCTGGTTGCTGTCGTAGAACAGCGCCCAGTCGTCGCCGCGCGCGAGCAGCGTGCCGTTCGGCCGCGCGTGGCTCGTCCATGTCCGGTGGTGGGCCGAGAACGCGTGCACGGTGCCGGCCGCGAGCGCGAGCCCGGCCGTGCCGCCGCAGTCGAGGGCGGTTGCCGGCTGCGGCAGCGTGTGGTCGTGGAACGTGCCGGTGAACCCGTCGAACGCGCTGACGTTGGCGCCGTCCGCGAGCAGCGCGACGTGGCGCTCTACGGACAAACCCGTAGTCGGCGGCAGGGCGCGCGTCGTCCAGGTCCCGGTGAAGCAGCTGAACGCGTGCGCGGCAGCGCCGTCGTCGACGAGCAGGATCGAGTCGTTCTTCTGCGAGCCGGGGTTCACGAGCTGCGCGCTGGCACCGACGGTCAGCGGCTCGAAGCGGCCCGCATAACTCGAGAACGCCGTCCACGTGGTGCCGTCCATCACGAGCAGGCAGTCGTTCATGATGCGGAGCGGCGCACCGGGCGACTTCGGCAGCGATTGCCAGCGCCGGTGGACGGCCGAGAACACGTGCAGCTCGGTGCCCGCGTCGTAGGTCGTGAGCTTGCCGCGCCCGTCGATCCGCGTCGGATCGACGCCCCCCGGGATCGCCTTCGTCGCCCATGCCGCGGGCTGCTGCGCCACGCCGGGCGCGGCGAGCGCGGTCACGGTCGCCGCGGTGGCCAGAATGCGCAGGGCGCGTTGCAGGGAACGGGTGGGGGCGAGGAGCATCGCGGGCGGACCGGACATTCTCGCGGCGGAGCGCAGTTGTGCAACCCGCGCCGTGGGCGGTAGCGGGAGGGTGGTGGAATCCCTGTTGGGGTCGGGTGCGGAAGTGCCGATGAACGGGGCGATGAGTATCGCCACTGCCGACCTCTCTCAGATCTTTGCCCGGAAGATCGCCGAGAAGCAGCTGCAGCTGCCGACGATGCCCGGGACCGCGGCGGAGGTGATGAACCTGTGCCAACAGGAAGACACGGACGCCGAGAAGTTGTCGTCCGTGATCCACAACGACCAGACGATCGCGTCGCAGGTCCTGCGCGTCGCCAATTCGGCGGCCTACGCGGGTCAGGTGCCGGTCGCTTCGC
The DNA here is from genome assembly GCA_965228735.1 of Planctomycetota bacterium. Lineage (GTDB taxonomy): Bacteria > Planctomycetota > UBA1135 > UBA1135 > UBA2386 > JAGQRA01. Next base: position 2,875,020 of record OZ245838.1, on the reverse strand, counting down.
TGCAGCAGGCGGTGAGCCGCCTCGGACTGCAGCTCATCACGGAGATCTCGATGGCCGTCTCCGTTCGCGGCCGCATGTTCGGCAACCCGGAATGCGCCGAACTGCTCGGGGCACTCTGGCGCCACTCGGTGCTCACGGGGTTCTACACGAAGGAGATCGCGCGCATGCGCCGGCGCAACGTCGAGACCGCGTTCATGTGCGGCCTGTTGCACGACATCGGCAAGGCCGTGCTGCTCGACAGCGTCGATCGCCTCGTCGGCAATCGCGACCTCAAGATCAGGACCGAGGACCTGCTCGCGGCCGTCACCGAACAACACCTCGCGGCCGGCAAGATGCTCGCCGAGGAATGGCAGCTGCCCGATCAGATCCAGGAGGCGATCGCGCTGCACCACGACTGGGAGAACGCGAAGTCGTTCAAGGACATGGCCATGACCGTCTGCCTCGCGGACGGGATCGCCACGCACCTGTCGCCGAGCGAGTTCTACGACGAGGTCCGGCTCGAGGACCTGCAGCAGCACGAGGTGCTCGAGGGGCTGAACATGTACGCCGACCAGCTCGACGAGCTGCTCGCGATGAAGGAACGAGCCGAACTCGTCTCCGAGGGGATGGCATGACCGATCGAGTATCAGGGCCGACGATCGGCGACGACGGCACCGAGCTGTGGGACGTCGTCGTGATCGGCAGCGGGCCGGCGGGCCAGAAGGCTGCCGTGCAGGCCGCCAAGGCCGGCAAGAGCGTGTGTGTCGTCGAGCGCGACAAGGGCGTCGGTGGCGCGTGCGTTCATCGCGGCACGATCCCGAGCAAGACGCTGCGCGAATCGGCGTCCTACGTGCAGGGCTTCCGGGCGCGCATGGGCCGTCATATCGACGTGGACGTGCCCCCCGACCTGCAGCTCGCGAGCCTAATGGATCGCATGGAACGGGTCGTGACGGCGCACGTCGGCTACATGGGCCGGCAGCTCGAGCGCAACGGCATCGAGCAGATCCACGGCCGCGCGAGCTTCGTCGATCAGCGGACCGTGCTCGTCGAGGCGATCTACGGCGAGATGCGCATGCTGCGCGGCGAGGTCATCGTGATCGCGGCCGGCTCACGCCCGCGCACGCCCGACGACGTGCCGGTCGATCACGAGCACGTGCTCGACAGCGACTCGGTGCTGAGCATGGCCTACCGGCCGAAGTCGCTCTGCGTGCTCGGCGGTGGCGTCATCGCGTGCGAATACGCGACGATCTTCGCGTCGCTCGGCGTCGAGGTCACGATCGTGGATCGGGCGCCGCGGCCGCTCACGTTCCTCGATGCGGAGATCCTGGACGTGTTCGTGCAGGCCTTCGAATCGCACGAGGGCTGCCGCTACATCGGCGGCGCGCGCGCGACCGAGGTGCGCTGGGACGGCGTCGAGAACGTGATCGCGACGCTCGACAACGGCGAGGAGATCCGCAGCGAGAAGCTGCTGTTCGCGCTCGGCCGGGTCGCCAACCTCGATGGCCTGCAGATCGAATCGGCCGGCATCGAGATGACGGAACGCGGCCACATCAAGGTCGACGAGGACTGTCGGACCGCCGTGCCGCACATCTTCGCCGTCGGTGACGTGATCGGCCCGCCGGCGCTCGCATCGGCGGCAATGGAGCAGGGCCGCCGCGCCGTGCGGGTCGCGTTCGACCTGCCGCGCGGGCAGGGCAGCGACGACATCCCGGCCGGCATCTACACGATCCCCGAGATCTCGAGCATCGGCCTCGACGAGAGTAAGGCGACCGAGCGCTTCGGCAGCTGCTTCGTCGGGCGCGCGAAGTTCGAAGAACTGGCGCGCGGTCAGATCGCCAACGTCACGGCCGGCATGCTCAAGCTCGTCGTGCACCCGGAGACGCTGGCCGTCGTCGGTTGTCAGATCATCGGCGAGGGCGCCACCGAGCTGATTCACCTGGCGCAGCTGGCGATCAACAACGGCAACGACGTCCACATGTTCGTGGAGTCGATCTTCAACTTCCCGACGCTGGCCGAGGCCTATCGCGTCGCGGCGCTCGACATCCTCGAAGAGGTGCAGCAGCAGAGGGAAGCCGAGCTCATGCCGGCGGGCGCCGGCGTCGGTCCGGACGCGCCGACCGCTTCGTGACCTGACCCGCGGTGGGCGGCATGATCTGATCATGGCCGCCAAAGTCGCCGTCGTTCTCTCCGGAGCCGGGTTCCTCGACGGATCCGAGATCCACGAGTCCGTCCTGACCCTCATGCACCTGCATCGGCACGGTGTCGAGACGCTGTGCGTCGCACCCGTGATGCCGCAGGCGGACGTGATCCACCACGGCAAGGGGCAGCCGGAAGCGGGCGCGACCCGTGACGTGTTCGCCGAGTCCGCGCGCATCGCGCGCGGGCAGATCACGGACCTGCAGTTCATGACGGCCGACGCGGTGGACGCCGTGGTGCTGCCCGGCGGCTTCGGCGCGGCAAAGAACCTCAGCGACTTCGCGACGAAGGGATCAGAGGGGAGCGCCCACCCCGAGGTCGCGCGATTGCTGCGGGAGACGCACGCGGCCGGCAAGCCGATCGGCGCGATCTGCATCGCGCCGGCGCTCGTCGCGCTCACGCTCGGTCGGAGCAGCAAGCCACGGCTCACGATCGGCAACGACGCGGCCACGGCGAGCGCCCTCGAGGCGCTCGGGGCCGTGCACGAGGAGTGCGCGGTGACGGATTGCGTCATCGACCGCGACAATCGCATCGTGACGACGCCGGCCTACATGTACGACGCGCGGGTGAACGACGTCGCGACCGGCATCGGCAAGCTCGTCGACGCCGTCATGGAGCTCGTTGCTGCGGAGGTGCGGTCGTGAGCCGGCGTTGCCTCGTCACGGGCGGCGGCACGGGGATCGGCGTCGGCATCGCCGAGCGGCTCGCCGCGGCTGGTCATCGCATCGCCGTGCTCGGGCGCCGGCAGGACAAGCTCGACGAGACCGTTCTGCACCTCGGCAAGCTCGGTCACGAGGCCGTCGCCGTGACCGGCGACGTGACCGACGAGGCCGGCATCAAGACCGCGGTCGACCGCGCGGCAGAGCTGCTCGGCGGTCTCGACGTGCTCGTGAACAACGCCGGCACGGGCGGCCCCAACGCCTGCGCGCTGCCCGGCCCGGAGCGGTGGGACACGATCGTGCGCACCAACCTCGACGGCGTGTTCTTCACGACCCGCGCCGCGCTGTCCCATCTGCCCGACGGCGGCCGCATCGTGAACATCAGCTCCGTCCTCGGCCGCTTCGGCGTTCCGGGCTACACCGCCTACTGCGCGAGCAAGCACGGCGTCATCGGCCTGACGAAGGCGCTCGCCCTCGAACTCGCCGGCCGCAAGATCACCGTGAACGCGATCTGCCCCGGCTGGGTCGAAACGGAGATGGCCCGCGACGGCATGAAGCTCATGGCCGAGGGGATGGGCACGACCTACGAGGAGGCGCGCAAGACCGCGCTGTCGATGGTGCCGCTGGGCCGCATCCTCGAACCGGCGGAGATCGGGGACCACGTCGTCTGGCTGTGCTCGGACGGGGCTTCGGGGATGACCGGGCAGGCGCTGAGTCAGTGCGGTGGGCAGGTCATGTGGTAGGGCGGCATGCTCGCTCAGTCGTAGCGGACGAGGACCTCCGCCACATCGTGCGGCGGCAGGGTGCTCGGCTCGCCGTTCGGCAGCGCAATCGTGACATCGGTGATGAAGGTTCTCACGAGTTCGATCGCGAGCAGCGCGCCGGCGAGCAGCCAGACCGCTCGTGGCCGCAGCGTGCGCGGCAGGCAGCCGGCGAGGCCGATGCAGAGGATCGGCACGCACAGTGCGCCCTGGCGCGCGTAGCCGAAGAAGAGCGCCACCGTGATCAGCTTGCTCGCCGCGAACGCGAGCCACGGGGTGCGCCACGGTTCTTCGTTCGTCGCCACTTCGTCGTTGTCCGCGCCCGCGAATTCACTGCGTCGCAGCCGCCACCAGCCCACGACCGCGGCTAGCAGCAGCAGCGCGCGGTAGATCGTCGGCCACGCACCTTGCGCCGTGACGAGGTCGACCTGCCGCCGCGTGCCGGACATGCCGATCGGCAGCGCGTAGCCGCCGAGCCCGGTCGCCATGCCTTCGGTCGCGTGCCAGAGCTTCTTGCCCGTGCGCATGGTCGCGCCGCCGGGGTCGTTCGCGAGCTCCTCGAACCCGCGCGCGTAGCCGTGCACGAGCCGGTCGAGGTGGGGCGGGTAGCTGAGGACGAGAGTCCCGGATCGTGGCAGCACGGACACCAGCCCGGGCGGGTATCGCGTCGGTCCGCCCGTGAGCGGCGGCACGCGGTCGAGGGCCGCGCCCGAGAACCCGCCGTCGGCTTCCGGCGTGTTCGCGAGGAAGAAGTTCAAGCCGCCGTAGACGCACACGAACGACCACGGGATCGGTTCGGGCCAGCAGTCGTAGGCCTCGCGAATCACGTCGAGGTCCGGCGCGTCGACCTGCCGGCCGCGGCGCTGTCGGATCGTCGCGCTGACGAACTGGAACGTGGGGCCCTGTTGGAACGCGGGCAGGGTCTGCAGGCGCGCGAGAGCATCAGCCGTCCACGGCAGCTGCCCCGGGATGCGCTGGCCCGCGGCGGGCAGCTGTGGCGCGCCGGCCGTATTGTAGGTGTCGATGCGATCGAACGTGATCCAGTGCCACGGTGTAAGCGCGAGGGCGGCGCTCCCGATCGCGATGACCGCGGTCCGCCCGCTACCGCCCTGCGTCCGACGCTGCCATCCGAGCGCGCCGAGCAACATCAGGAACGTGAGCGCGTGCTCCGCTCGCAGCAGGCACAGAGCGCCGTGCAGCAGGCCCCAGCGGAACACGATCCCGACCGGCGCCCTGCCGTCCGCCGTCGCGAGCCGGCGCTGATCGAGCAGCGTCACGAGCACGAGGGCGAGGTAGGGCACTTCGGAGTGTGGCCCGCTGCTGAGCTGCAGCAGCGAACTCGCCGCGGCCACGGTTACGCCGACGAACAGCGCCCGGCCCTGGCTCACGTGGGGCCGCACGAGCAGCCAGGTCAGCGGCGCGATCGCCGCGCCCATCACCGCGAACACGAACCGCACGAGCCACGCACCGTCCGGGCTGCCGTCCCACAGCAACGTCACGAGCCACAGCATCGCGGGCGGCCGCAGCGGCAGCTTGAACAGCTCGTTCTCCTCACCGCGGTGCGCCGCGCCGGCCAGCTCGGTCCAGACCGGCGCGTCGCCCTGGAACGCGGCCGCGAACGCGTCGCCCCGGTCGCCCGTCGCGGCCCAGAACAGGAGCCGCAGCGCGAGGCCGAAGAGGAACAGCAGGAGGGCGGTGCGCGCGGTGGGCACGGGGCAGCACCTTACTCACTCACACCACCCAAACGGAGACCGCCGTGCTCCGGCCTCCTGGCCAGAGCACGGCGGTCTCTGATCGAACGATCGTTCGAGCCGGTCTACTGCGTGAACAAGTTGATGAACTGGTTCGACGTGACGATCTGCGACGTCGAGTCGAGCGTCACCACCTGGCTGTACCAGGTGATCCCGGTCACGCCCGGCACCGGCGGGGCGTTGAACGAGAAGTTGTAGATGCCGAGCGCGTTGGAGAACGCCGGCAGGCTGATGATGTTGGGACCGCCGACGAGGATCGGGGGCACACCCGGGAACAGCGTCGGGCCGGCGTCGGAGCCGATCGCGAGGATGAACGGCTGCGCCTGCATACCCGTCGTGATCAACGCGTTGATCTGGCCGTTCTGCACGACCTGCTCCGGCAGCATCTCGAGCGTGGCGTCGAACTGCACCGGGATGACTTCACCCATCTCGATGTCGTCGATGTTCCAGCCGCCGAGGTGCAGGCCGCCGTCGGACTGCAGGCGGAACTCGATCTGGACGCTCGGGTTGTTGTCCGCCATCGGCAGCGCGTACTGGACCTGGGTCCACGCGGTGTCGCGGAACTGCCCGTTCTGCGGGTTCTGCCAGACCTGGACGCCGTTCACGAGGATCGTCGCCTGGTCGTAGATGGCCTCCTCGACGGTCAGCCAGCGGTTGAAGCGCAGCGCGACGCCGAACTTGCCCGTGCAGTCGATGATCGGCGACCGCAGGTAGTTGTAGACGTTGGGCTGGTAGGCGCCGTTGAAGCCCGTCGGGCCGAGGTCGTTGCCCCAGCAGTTGGCGCCCGATGCCGCGCTCGACGGGTCGGCCCACGAGACGCCCTGGCTGGTGCCGCTCTTGCCGGTCGGCGTGCCGAGCTGCCAGTCATCCTGCGTCTGGACCTGGGCGTGCGTCCAGCCGAGCGACGCACCCTCGAAGTCGTCCGTCCAGAACGGCGAGAACGAGCCGTCCACGCTGTAGCTGAAGTCGCCCGTCGCGGGCAGCCGGATCGTGTTGTTGCCGCTGGTGCTCGTATGGGTCGCCTCGATCCAGTAGCTGATGCCACCGGCCTGCACGCCCGGCAGCAGCGCCTCGAACTCGTCGGCATTGCCCGTCGGGAACATGCTGCGCGTCTGCAGCGCGCCGTTGCCGACGCGGTAGCGCATCGTCACCGCGGTGATCGCGCCGGGCAGGATCTCCTGCGCCGTGCAGACGACCTTGCGCGGCGTCAGCGGGATGTTGGTGTTGGGCAGCTGCGTGTGGCTGATCTGCCCGAACTGGATCTCCGGGTAGGGCAGGTTCTTGGTGACCGCCGCAGCGGCGAGCTCGTTGTAGTTCGGCGTGCCGTTGAGCAGGTTGCCGTCGTCGTCGTCCGCGATGAACACCTCGCGCACCGCGTCGACCTGGTTGGTCGCGTCGGCGACGATCGACGTGATGACGATGTCGTCCGAGATCGCGATCGCCGTCGGGGTCCCGTAGCTGGCGCGCAGGTTCTCGCGCAGACGCCACGCAAAGCCCATCCAGACCTGGCCGGCCGTGTGCACGCCAGCACCGGTCTGCGGGTAGCTGCGGTTGTTGTCACCGCGACGCAGCGCGACGTTCGGCGACTGGAAGCCGCTGCCGAGCAGCGGGCTGTCCACGAGGTACATCCCGATGATGTCGCCCCAGCCTTCGCTCAGGCCGTCGCCGGTGTTGTTGCTGATGCCGCCGTACTGCGCGTCGATGCCGTGACCCCACTCGTGCGCGACGACGGTCGAGAACGCGGTGTTCGCGCAGCCGCCGCCGGCCGTGTAGAAGTTGATCGAGTTGTTCGTGTAGAACGCGTTGCAGTTGCTGTTGATGTTGACGTCGATGTCGACGCTGCTGATCGCGTTGAGCTGCGCGCTATTGCCGAGGATCGAACGGAACCACTCGTTGGTGCGGTCGACCCAGTAGGCCGACGTCGGGTGCGCGGCCTGCGCCGTCGACGAGCCGGCCGAGCCGATCTGCAGCGTCGCCGCGACGCCCGGGTTCACGGTCACCGAGGCCGACGGGGCGCTCGAGCCGACGATCGGGTCGAAGTGCGTGCCGTTGAGCTGGCCGACCGAGATCGTGACGGGCGAGTTGATGTCGATCACGAACTCGCCGTTCTGGTCCGTCGTGCGGAGCCCGACGCCGGGAACGTTGATGACGATGCCTTGCAGCGGGGTGTTGACGAGCGCGCTGTAGGCGTCGTTGCCCGTGCGCGTCCACGCCTGGACCGTGACCGTCGTCGGGACCGGCAGCGCGGTCTCGGCCGTCTCCTCCGGAGGGGCGACGCGATGGATCGCATTGCGGCACATGGTGCCGTGGCACTCGTGCTTGTCCGAGGCGTAGTGCAGCAGGGCACCGGTCTGCGCGTCGACGTAGTGGCGTCCGATCGGGCCCTGACCGGTGATGTCGACGTTGCTGATCGGCACTTCCCAGGCGAGCGCGTGGGTCGGTTCCCCGTCCTCGGCGGCCGTGTTGCCCCAGATGACGAGGCGCGGTGCTGCGATCGTGCCGGGCTGCGGCGCACCCGTCGGGTCGCCCGCCTTCGCCCACGCCAGCGCCGTCGCGAGTTCTTCCGCGACCTTCGGCGTGATGTTGAACGTGGCCGGGACCGGGACCGCGACGCTGCCCATCTGCGCGACGACGCCGCGCATGTTGATGCGGATGTCGGCGCGACCGTTGATGACCGGCAGCCCGCGGAAGTACTGGTCGAACTTGAAGGACCAGGTGCGGCCCATGCGCGCGCCGATGCTCTCCTGCCACGTCGAGGTGCCGAGGCCGAGCACGTCGCGGTAGGTCACGAGCAGCGCGTTCGCGTGCCCGCGAGCGTGTTCGAGCGAGTTCTCGTTCCAGCCGTCGAGGCGCAGGCCGCTGCCGTACATGGCGCTCGGCGTGCCCGTGGCGGGATGCCACTGGGCGATCCAGCGACCCGGAGTCTGCTCCAGGAAGCGGTTGTAGGCCTGCTGCGGGGAGGGGAACTTGCCCGGCTCTTGAGCGAGCGGGGAGACCGCGAGCGCGAGGCTCGCGAGGAGGAATCTACGCATGAGCTAACCTGTTAGTCTTGCTGGGAAACGCGCCATGGGACGGCGCGTTGGGTGTCTACCAGCGGCTCCCTGGACAGGGGAGGAGACCGACGGTCGAGAGGCAGGTGACGGACAAGTATTCGCGCTGGCGCGGGTCTGTCAACTCCGCCCGGGTCGGATTGCCGATCGCCGGTTTGCGGCGGCGTGCAAAGTCGGCGCCGGGGCACCCAGGATGGCCGGGAGTCAGCGGACCTGAACGGTCCATGCGGCCGACGCGACGACGCCCAGCGCGTTGGCCGGCGGGTCGAAGAGCGCGAACTGGGCGTAGAACGCAAAGCCGAGCAGATTCGCCGTGAGCGGGATGCCGACCATCGCGTCGCCGTTGCTATCGATCAGGACCACGATGCTGCTGTCCGGAACGACGTACTGGGTGTTGCCCGGGGCGCCCGAGACGGGGACCTGCTGCTGCTGCACCCCGACGACGAAGAACGCCGGCGCATTCGTCGGCAGCTGCGTGTGCACGCCGAGCTCCTGGCTGAGCCGCCACAGGCGGTCGAACGACTGCAGCGTGCCGACGGACGGGGTGCCGGCCGTGCCGAACGTCGTCGCGGTCGTCGGCCACACCCGGCGCAGCGCGAACACCTCGACCTGGCCCTGGTCCTCTTCCTGCCAGACGACGAGCTGGCCGTGGCGGTCGAGCCGCGGCAGGCGGTGACCGCCGCGCGAGCCGCCCGACAGGGTCGTCGCCGCCGGATCGACGAGCTCGACGCCCGGTTGCAGGGGCGTGCCGACACCGGTCTGCAGCACGATCTGGTCGTCGCCGTCGCCCGCGGGCATGCGCGTGCCGCTCGCGTTGCCGCCGACGACGGTCGGGGTGGTGCCGGCGAGGTCGAGGCGCATCACCGTCTGTTCGCCAGAGACGACGGCCTCGTAGAGGACTGCATCGCCGTCGGGCGTGAGCCGGCCGTGGCGGTTGCCGCCGCCGCTGCCGTTCGTCAGCGCCGGGCCCGTCGTGCTCGTCGCGAGGTCGTGCACGAACAGCTCCATCTCGTAGCCGACGCGGTTCTGGAACACGACGCGGTCGCCGCGCACGTGCGGCAGACGCCGGCCGCCGCCGCTGCCCGTCGTCACCTGCACGGGCGGGGTCGCGCCATCCGCGTCGACGACGAACACCTCGAGGTTGGCGACGCCCGTCGGTCCGGACACGGGCGCCTGGTAGACGAGGCGCGTGCCATCGCCGCTGAGCTGCGGCATCGGCGCCAGCGTGGCGGGCGCGACGATCGTGTCCGTGTTCGCGATGCGGTCGAGGACGTGCACGCCCTGCGCGTTCCAGTAGGCGATCCGTTCGCCATCGTCGCTCACGGAGATCGGCGACCATTGGTCGAACGTGCCGTGCCCGACGCGGACGTCGGCGCCGGTCGTGAGCTGCACGGGCGCGCTGCCGTCGGTCGCGGACAGCATGAGCTCGCGCGTGCCGGCGACGAACGCGACCCACACCACGACGTCGGCGTCGAGCGCCGTGATCGGATGGCGCGAGCCCGGTCCGCTCGCCGTGCTGAGCCGCATCACCGATTGCGCCGGCGCCGCCGCGAGCGAGAGGAGCGTGGCGAGGGCGAGCAGAGCCGCGTCGGATTGCCTGATCCCGTGCATCGTTCGTTCCTGAGCGGGTCTTTCGGGGTCGGGGTCGGGGTGTTCGGGGTCTGGTCTGCTACGGCAGGGTCAAGCGGACAACGTAGCCGTTGCCGCTCGTGAACCACACCGAGCCGTCGGGTGCGACCGTGAGGCCGTCCTTGAGCGCGCCCTGCGTGCCGCTGATCGGGTGATTGGTCGACGTGCCGGCGACCGGGTCGAACTCGATGATGTAGCCCGTGAAGCGCGTGCCGAGGAAGACGTGGCCGTTGGGGCCGACGTCGATCGGGCCGCCGGCGCCGCTCACCGTCTGGTTGTGCGTGGTGAACGCGCCGGTGTCGAGGTCGAGCTCGCCGATCTGGGTCGACGACCAGTAGGAGAACCAGACCTTGCCGTTGGCCGAGGCGCTGAAGCTCGGCCCGGCCGTGATCGGCGTCGGCAGGTTGGCGACGACCGCGGTGTCGCGGACGCGCGCGATCGAGTTGCTCGACCACTGCATGACGAACAGGTCACCGGACGTCGAGTCGTAGGTCCCGCTCACGGGCCAGAGGCCGGGCATCGCGATCGATGGCTGCCACGTGCTGGTGGTGGAATCGAAGACGTGCAGCGTCGCGGGCGAATGCTCCGTGAGATAGATGCGGCCGCTGTGGTGCCACGTCGGGATCGCGTAGGAGCCGAAGGTCGGCGGCGCGAACCGCGTGAACTGGTTGGTCGCACGATCGAACAGGCCGAGGCCGTTGCCCGTCGTGTAGAGCCCGGTCCACACGCGACCGTCGGGGTCGACGCACAGGCCGTCCGGCTGGGTCCAGGGCGACGTCGAGTGCGGTGTGACGTTGCCGGTCTGCGGGTCGATCTCGAGCAGACGATTCAGCGTCGGATCGGAGACCCAGATCACGCCGCGCGCGTCCGCCTGCAGCTGGTCGGGGAACCCGCCGACGAAGAAGTCGGTGATCGTCGCCGCGCTGTCGGGCTGGCTGCCGGCGCGCTGGCTGCGTTCGCGCGCGAACACCGTGCCGGCGTCGACGAACTCGATCCGTTCGTGGTTGCCGGCTTGCTGGCGGCGCACCTCGGCGAGCACGACGCGGTCGCGCTGACCGCTCGCGCGGCGCACCTTGTATTGCAGTTCGGTACCGGCCGGTGGGACGGCTGGTGGCGGCGGTGCTGCGGCGAGCCCGCGCGGCACGCGGTTCATCAGGCCGAGGCAACCGCGGTCGTCGAAGCACACCCAGACCTCGGCGTCGGCGAGCGCGATGCCGTTCCGACTCAGCGTGAAGCGCCGGATCGTCGCGCCGTTCCAATCGCGCGTTCCGGCAGCGACGGCGTCGAACTCGCCGTGGCCGAGCTCGCCCCCGTGATCCCGGAGCCACGTCGCCGCACCGTCCGCACTGTCCGGGATCGGCAGGTAGTCCGTGCGATCCCAGATGAGGAACGGGCGGCCGTCGCGCCGCGCGCAGAGGCACGCGCGGTCGGCGAACCGCAGCGCCTCGCCGACGGCGAGCTCGCGACTCGGAACCTGTGCGCGCAACACCTCGGGTGCGGTGCGCTGCGCGCTCGCGGCGGTCGCGAGCCAGACGGCCAAGGCGGGAAGCGTGATGGCGCGGACGAACCCAGGGCGGGGACAGGACACGCCTCGGATGGTAGCGCAACTCGGCGGTCGCGTGCGTCGTCGCGGCGGAGAGATGTGCGCTGGCTACGCGAACAGGTCGAGCGCCACGCCCTTGTTGCGGCCAGCCATCTGCAGGCCCGAGACCTGCAGCTGCTGCAGGATGCGGTCCCGCGTCAGATTCGCAACTTCCTGGGCGAAGTCCGCGTCCTCGATCCGAGAGCGCGCTGCGGCCGCGGATTCGGCCTGGCCGCTCACCGCTTCGGAGCGGTACTCCATGCGATTCATCGCCGTGCCGAGCGAGCTGCGGGCCGACGAGACGTCGTCGATCGCCTGGTCGATCGCGTCGATCGACGTCGGGTCCGACAGATCGAGACCGCTGACGCCGAGGCCGCTCGCGCTCGCATCCGCGACATCGAGCGTCACCTCGCCGCCGTTGCCGTCCGTGAACGTCTTGCTCTCGGCGGCCGGCGCCGTCTGGTCGAGCGTCGCCGCGAGCTGGTCGTACTCTTCCTGGATCGTCGCGCGGTCCGCGGCGCTCAGCGTGCCGTTCTGCGCCTGCACCGCGAGCTCGCGCATGCGACCGAGCGTGTCGGCGCTCGAGCCGAGCGTGCCCTCGGCCGTCGCCGCGTAGCCGTAGCCATCGGCGAGATTGCGCACGCCCTGGTGGAAGCCGCGTTCTTGCGCGGACAACCGCTGGCTGATCGCGAGGCCGGCCGCGTCATCCGCGGCCGAGGCGATCCGTTTGCCGGTGGCGAGACGGGCGAACGACCGCTGCATGCGCTGGTCCGTCGCGTACAGCGCGCGCAACATGCCGTGCGAGTCGTTGCTGATCGTGAGGCTCATCCGGGCCCCGCTATCGGGTCGGAACCGCTGGTCCTTGAACGACGCGGTCCCGGAACGGGACGCCGCGTCAGCTGGCCTTCACCTGCGTTTCTTCGATGTGATCACGAGGTCGTGGCGCGAACGCGCCGTCCCCGGTTCGATCGTGAATGCGACCTGCGACTCCTTGATCTGCAGCAGGAGCTGGAACGGGTTGCCCTCGGTGTTCAGCTCGCGGCCGCTGATCGTGTAGTCGCCTGCCGGCACGCGCGTCGGGAACGTGAACTTGCCGTCTTCGTCCGAGATCGCGGTCCAGTGCTGCGCGATGCGGCGGATCTTGCCGTCGCGCTGCAGTCCCGGGGCCGTGGTGCCCGCCGCGAGGCGGATCTGGATCTCGGGCGCGGGGCGACCGTCGAGCGTGACGGTGCCGTGCACCGCCGTGCCGACCGCGAGTTCGAGCTTCGGGATCTCGATCGGTTCGGCGCCGAGGGTGAACGGCGGGCCGATCGCGGGGCAGAAGTCCGGGTGCTGGACGCCGACCGTGTATTCGCCGAGCGCGATCGTCCGGAAGCGGAAGCGGCCGTTGGCGTCGGTGCGAACCGTTCCTTCGGACAACATGCTCACGAAGTCGAAGCGGCCGGCGAACTCCTGCCAGCCGGCGATCTCGGGCGGCAGCCGCTTCGTCTTCGCCGCGGAGTCGGCGACGGATTCGAGCGTGACCTTCGCGTTCGCGATCGGGTCGCCTTGCGCGTCGGTGATCGTGCCCGTGATCGAGCTGCCGCGGTTCAGTTTCACCGTGACGGCGGGCGTCGCCTCGTCGGCTCCGGGAGCGGTCAGGACGAACGGCTGCGACGCCGAGCGCGCGAACCCCGGGGCGTCGACGACGACGCGGTAGCGGCCGGGCGACAGACCGGCGACCGCGAGCGTGTCCGTGTCGAAGTCGCGCGGCCGGGCCTGTCGATCGAACCCCGGCAGTGCCCGCAGCAGCTTCGTGGCCGCGGCCGCCCACTCGGGCGGCCGGTGGTTCGACCTGCGCGGACAGCACGCGATACGCGAACTGCTGGACGGGGCCGCCGTGCGGGTCGACGACGCGCAGCCGGATCGCGCACGGACCGGACGGTTCGGGGCCGGCCTGTTCGGGTGGCGGCGGTTCGGCAGGGGGCGCTTGCTGGCCGCGCGGATCCTGCTGGGGATCCTGCTGGCGCTCGCCGGGAGCGGTCGCCGAGTGCGCGGCGCCGTCGCCGGCCCGCCCGAACCACAGCGTCGCGGTCACGACGCCGAGGCCGAGCAGCAGCAGCGCGGCCGCGAGCAGTCGCGATCCGCCGTTCGGTTCGCTGCTCCCTTCGAACATGCCGCAGCCCGCGGGCGCGGTCTGGGCGCGGCTGCGATCCTCAGATCCGCGCTCGTACTCGGCGAGCACGCGGTCGGTCAGATCCGGCGGGGTCACGCCGCCGACGCGTTCGGCGAGCAGCGCGTCGATCGCGCCGCCGGTCTCGTTGGTCTCGGTCGTCATCGTCCTCGTCCTCGTTCGCTGTCGTTCTCGTCCTCGTCCGCGAGGCGCCGGCTCACGCATGCCCGCAACCGCGCGCGCAGCCGTCGCAGCGCCTGCTTGACCCCGGCCTCGCCGAGTCCGAGCGCGCGGCCGATCGTCGTGCGTGGTTCGTCGTCCGCGTATCGCCGCGTCACGAGCTCGCGGTCGCGCGGCGGCAGGCTCGAGAGGCATTGGTCGAGCGCTGCGAGCGCGGCGTCGCCGCCGTCGGCCAGCGCGCCCCACGCCCGCCAATCCGCTTCCGCGGCTTCGATCGATGCGACCTCGGGCCGGCGCCGTTCGTGCCGCAGCCGCATGAGGAACAGGTTCTTCGCGGCGCGCCGCAGCCAGCGGGCCGCGTCCGCGGCGGGGGCCGTCGCGATCGGATCGTTCAGGGCCGCGAGCAGCGCGTCCTGGCAGTGTTCTTCGGCGCGCGCGGGTTCACACCCGAGGGCGCGCAGATAGCGCCAGAGTCCGGTCTGGTGCGCGCCGACGAACTGGGCCGGATCCGGGTGCCCCAAACTCGGGTGCCCCAGACTCGGGTGCCCCAGACTCGGGAGCGAGCTCGCGGGTGCGGGCTCGGCGCCCGCACGGGTGATCGGCGCGGAGATGGCGTTGCTGCTCACGGGAGGCCCAATGCCGGGGAGGAGCGCGAAGGGTACGAGAAACCGCGGAACCTCGGCTCGCGGGATGCGATTTGCGCCGGCCCGTCGCAGCCGCGACGATGGCTGGCATGCCTTCGACGCAGAACGACCCCGGACCTTCCCGCGCTCCGGCGCGGCTGCGGGGTCGGTCGTGAGCGGTGGGCACGGGCACGGCGCGAAGCGGCCGGGGCGCGGGCACGTCGGCATCGCCGGGCTCTCGCTGATCGCGGCGATCGTGCTGATGGCCGTGAAGTTCTGGGCCTGGTCGCTCACCGGGTCGCAGGCGGTCTTCAGCGACGCGCTCGAGTCGATCGTGAACGTCGTCGCCGCGTTGCTCTTGATCGCGGGCATGGTCTACGCGACGCGGCCGGCCGATCGCGATCACCCGTTCGGTCACGGCAAGATCGAGTTCTTCACCGCGGCGTTCGAGGGCGGACTCATCTTCTTCGCGGCCCTCGCGATCCTGTGGCAGTCGATCGCGGCGCTGGTCCAGGGGCACGAGCTGCACGAGCTCGAGACCGGCATGCTGCTGACGCTCGGCGCCGGCGTCGCGAACGGGCTGCTCGGGCTGTTCCTGATCCGTTATGGCCGGCGGCACGGTTCGGCTGCGATCGAGGCCGACGGGCAGCACGTGCTCTCCGACTTCTGGACGAGCTTCGGCGCGATCGTCGGGCTCGGACTCGTGCGCCTCACGGGCCTGACGTTCTTCGATCCCGCGGTCGCGATCGTCACGGCGCTGCTGCTGCTCAACACCGGTTGGCGCGTCGTGCGGCGGGCTGCCGGTGGGCTGCTCGACGAAGAGGACCCGCAACTGCTGCAGGAAGTCGTCAACGTGCTCGGTTCGCGGGTCGGCGGCGGCGTCATCCGGGTGCACCAGATGCGGGCGATCCGTTCCGGCCACTTCCGGCACATCTCGGCGCATCTCGTCGTGCCCGAGTTCTGGACCGTCGAACGCGCGCACGACCTCGCCGAAGAACTCGCGGCGCACGTCGTGCGCGAGATGCCGGGCGACGGCGACGTGTCGTTCCACACCGATCCGTGCGAGCGCACGTACTGCTCGATGTGCGATCTCGAAGCGTGCACCGTGCGGCGGCAGCCGTTCACCGGCCT
Organism: Planctomycetota bacterium; assembly: GCA_965228735.1. Classification (GTDB taxonomy): domain Bacteria; phylum Planctomycetota; class UBA1135; order UBA1135; family UBA2386; genus JAGQRA01. The sequence goes on along the minus strand of OZ245838.1, from coordinate 2,859,327 downwards.
CGTGCCGCTGACCGTCGACGAGGCGGTGCAGCCGGACGAAGAGACGCATCACCACGGCGCGTTGCCGGCGGCCGGCCGCGGGCAGGAAAGTGACCGACCAGGGGCCGGGCCCGTGGTCTGAACGCGCGGGGGTCGGTACGGTGGGGCGCCGGCGGCCGGGCGAATCGCGAAAAGCGTGAATATTGCCGGGACGTGCCCGTCGACCCCAACGCACCGATGCCGACCCCCGAAGCCGCGATCGCCTCGTTCCGCCGCCGCCTGACGGCGCTGGGGTTCGTGATGGGGGCGTTGCGGGCGACCCTCGTGATCGCGGTGCTCGCGGCCGCCGCGCTCGTCGGCGCGCGGTTGTTCGACGGTTATCTGCCGATGAACTGGTGGTGGGCCGCTCTCGTGGTGCCGGTCGTCGCGTTCGGCTGGTATCGCGCGAGCCGCGAACGACCGGACCTGCCGACCGCGGCCGCGCATCTCGATCGCCGACTCGAGCTCGGCGGGCTGCTGCTGTCCGCGCACCAGGTCGCCGGCGGGGTTGGTGCCGGGGCCGAACGCGCCGAGCTGGACCCGGCGTGGCGCGCGCACCTGCAGCACGCGATGGCCGGTCTGCCCGCGGCGTTGCCGCGCCTGCGGTGGGGGCGACTCCTGCCCGGGCCGGTGCTCGCCGCCGCGGTGTTCACGCTGACCGCGATGCTGCCCCCGCCGGCGCTCGCACCGGCAGCGACCCCGTTGCCGACGTTCCAGGCCGAGGTCGGGCGTCTCGGCGACGAGCTGCGCGGTCTGTTCGATCGTGGTCACGTGCCCGCCGAGGTCGAACGCGAGCTGCGCGCGACGCTGGCGGATCTCGAGAAGCAGGTCGACGCGGGTGAGGTGCCGGAGTGGCGCGTCATCGACGACTTCGCGCAGCGCCTCGAACGCGAGCAGCTGCTGCAGCTCGCCGCGGCCGCGGCAGGCAACGGTGGTGCCCCGATGGCCCCGGGCGAGAGTCGCGAGCGGCCGCTCGACTCCGGCCTGCTCGACACTGGCCTGCTCGCGAACGCGGCGAACATGCTCAACGAGCTCGGTCTGCTGCGCGAGGTGCCGGGCACGCTGAGCGATCTGCTCGAGGCGGCGCGCGGCCCGGATGGCACGTTCGACTTCGACAAGCTGCCGCTCGATCCCGCGCGCCTCGCGATGCTCGCCCAGTCCTTCGGTGCGACGCTCGACGGCATGGATCTCGGCGACCTCGATCTCGCGAAGCTCGGGTTGGCCAACCTCGATCTCGCCAATCTCGACCTGAAGGGGCTCGACCTCGGCGCGTTCTCCGACCTCGATCTCGGCGACCTCGCCGCGCTCGCGGGCCGCCTCGACGCAGCACGGCTCGCGCAACTGCAGGCCCTGGCGCAGCAGTTCGGCCAGTTCGGGGAGGGCCAGTTCGGCGTCGGCAACGGCCAGGGTGCTGGCCCCGGCAACGGTGGCAGGGCACGCGGTCCGGGCCACACCGCGCTCGACCTCGCGAACGCCCCGACGGCCGGCACGGCGGGCGCCGCGCTGCCGTTGCCCAAGAATCGCAACCTGCCCGATCGCTGGGTGCCCGTGCGCACCGAGCGGGTCGCGCCGACCGTCGCGCCGCGACCCAACGTCGCTCCCGGGCGGAGCGGGGACGGCGCGGCTGCCGGCAGCGGCGGCGCGACGTGGCAACTCGACTATGCGCCCCGGCACCGCGCGGTGCTGCGGCGGTTCTTCGACGCGGAGACCAGGAAGAAGTAGATGACGAAGGTGCTCACCGCCGCCGAGGTCGAACGCGGCCAGCAGTTGCTCGGCCGCATCCGGGACGGCTGCAACTCGGTTCTGCTCGGCCAGGAAGAGCTCGTCGACCTCGCGGTCATCGCGCTGCTCGCGCGCGGCCATCTGCTGCTCGAAGGCCTGCCGGGGCTCGGCAAGACCGAGCTCGTCAAGGCGCTCGGTCGGCTCCTCGGACTGCCGTTCCGGCGCGTCCAGTTCACGCCGGATCTGCTGCCCGGCGACATCACCGGCGGTCCGATCCTGCAGGAGAAGGGCGGCGAACGCGCGTTCGTGTTCCAACCCGGTCCGCTGTTCGCGAGCGTCGTGCTCGCCGACGAGATCAACCGTGCGTCGCCCAAGACGCAGTCCGCGCTGCTCGAGGCGATGCAGGAGCGCAGCGTCACCGTGCTCGGCGAGACGCACGCGCTGCCGCTGCCGTTCTTCGTGCTCGCGACGCAGAACCCGATCGAGCTCGAGGGCACGTATCCGCTGCCCGAAGCGCAGCTCGACCGCTTCCTGTTCAAGGTCGAGGTGCCGGGCGTCGACGCGTCGGTGATGACGCGCATCCTCGGCGAGCGTCGCCGGGGGCAGCCGCCGGCGCAGGACGCCGTGCTGACGCCCGCCGAGCTCGACGAGCTGTTCGGGCTCGTGGACGAGGTGTTCCTGCCCGAAGCGGTCGCGAGCTACATCGCGCGCCTCGTCGCCGCGAGTCATCCGCGTGACGCCGCGGCGCCGAACGTGGTGCAGACGGCCGTGCGCTTCGGCGCGTCGCCGCGCGCCGCCATCGCGATCGGCGAGGCCGCGCGCGCTGCCGCGCTCATCGCGGGCCGACCCAACGTCGACTTCGCGGACGTGCAGGCGACGGCGAAGGCCGCGCTCGCGCACCGCCTCGTGCTGGATCACGCCGCGGTCGTCGCCGGGACGACGGCGGCGGACGTCGTCGCCGCGCTGCTCGATGCGGTGCCCGAGATCGCGCGCGATTTGCCGGAGGCCGTGCAGTGAGATCGCTGACCCTGCTGCTGCTGATCTTCGGCTCGCTCATCGTTCCGCTCCTTGGGGGCGCGCTCCGGGCCCAGGACCTCACGATCGATCACAAGGTCGATGAGCGGCGCATCATGGGCCTCGGATTCTCCGTGTTCGCGGGCAGCGGGACGGGCAGCGGGACGGGCGGCGGCTACGGCTTCATCCTCGTCGACCTGCAGAACGAGGACTCCGCGGCCCACGCCGTGCGGGTCGAGATCTCGACCCGCACCCACACGCAGAGCAGCGTCGAACTCCGGCGCACCGTCGGACTCGGGCCGTACGAACGCGCGCGCCTGCACCTGCCGATGCCCGTGCTGTCGCGCTACGCGTTCGACGTGATCGTCACGGTCGACAACACGATCTACGAGGAATACATGACCTCGGGTCGCACGGACGGACCAGCGGCGCTCGTCGTCAGCGACAACGAAGACTTCGAACCCGCGACGCTCGGGCTCGTGCAGCAGCTGTGGCCCGGCAAGCGGCGCAGCAAGCCGCGCGTCGTCACCTGCCCGACCGTCGACGCGCCGCGCGATTGGCGGCTCTACACCGCGTTCCCGCTCGTCGTCGTCGACGGCATGTCGCGGATCGACGAGGAGCGCCAGGCGGCCTTGCGGCGCTTCGCCCACGCCGGCGGCAGCCTCTTGCTCGTCGGTGCCGACCGGCTCGATCCCGGCGAACTGCGCGAGAACTTCGAGGCGTTCGACGACGGCCAGCGCGCCCGTACGGGCTTCGGGTTCGTCACCGTCGCGGGGCCGCGGCTCGACTTCGATCACCTCGTGCCCGGGCTGCTCGGCTCCGGCAAGAGCATCGGCGTCTGGCCGCTCGAGCACGGTCTGCAGGTGCGGCAGGAGATCCCCGGGCTCGCGCAGGCGCCCGTGCTCGTGTTCCTGTTCGTGATCCTGATGTTCGCGATCGTCGTCGGACCGATCAACCTGTTCATGCTGCGGCGCGCCAAGCGTCCGATGCTCGCGCTCGTCACCGTGCCCGCGATCGGCCTCGGGACCACGCTGCTGATGTTCGGTTACGCGATCCTGCACGACGGCTTCGGCGTGCGCGGCGTCGAACGGTCGTGGACCGTGCTCGATCAGCAGAATCACGAGGTCGCGACGATCGCGAGCCGCACGCTGTTTGCCGGATTGTCGCCGTCCGACCTGACGCTCGGTGCGGACAGCATCCTGCTGTCGCCCGCGGCGTATCGGCGGCCGGATCAACGCAGTCGGCATCGGTGGTCGTTCGACGGTGATCGCGGCACGATCCTCGGCAACGTCGTGCCGGCCCGCACGGAGACGGCGCTCGTGAGCGCGCGCCAGGGCATCAGTCGCGCGCGGCTGCGCGCCCGTCGGTTGCCGGACGGCGATCTCGAACTGCTCTCGGACGGCGGCGTCCAGCCGACCGGTGGGTTGCTGCTGCGCGACGACGACGGCGCGTACTGGTTCGGCGATGGTGGGCGGCTCACCCGCATCAGCGCGAGCGACGCCGAGGACTGGCTCGGCGAACTCGAGGAGAACGTCAGCGGACACCTGGCGAACGAGGTCTCGCCGACACTTCACGTGCTGGGGTCGTTCGAGTCACTGTTCGCGGGCCGCGAGCTGCCCCGCGGGACCTACATGACGCACGTCGCAGAGGCGCCGTGGGTGCCCGATCACGGCCTCGCACCCGACTACGAACGGCAGCGTCACTTCGTCTACGGCCGCCTCGGTCCGGAGGACATCGTCCGATGACCGCGCCGCTCCTCGAGGTGAACGACCTCAGCCGGGCGTACGGCAAGGTCCGCGCGGTATCCGACCTGTCGTTCCAGATGGCGCGCGGTCAGGTCACCGGCTTCGTCGGTCCCAACGGTGCCGGCAAGACGACGACGATGCGGATCGTCGCGACGCTCGACATCCCCGACAGCGGCGACGCGCTCGTCGACGGCGTGTCGGTCCTCGTCGAGCCGCGCGCGGTGCGGCGGCGGATCGGCTACATGTCCGATCAGTTCCACCCGTACCCCAACCTCGACGTGCTGCAGTACCTCGACTTCAGCGCGCGCGCCTACGGCCTGCGCGGCCGGAAGCGGGTGCAGATGGTGCGGCAGGTCGCGAGCTTCTGCGGGCTCGACACGTTCGCGGATCGGCCGGCGACGGGGCTCAGCAAGGGCATGGGGCAGCGGCTGCATCTCGCGAAGACGCTGCTGCACGACCCGCTGCTGCTGATCCTCGACGAGCCCGCGTCGGGTCTCGATCCGCGCGCGCGCATCGAGTTCCGCGCGCTGCTGAAGGAGCTCGCGGCGGCCGGCAAGGGCATCCTCATCAGCTCGCACATCCTGCCGGAACTCGGCGAGACGTGCGATTCGGTCGTCGTCGTCGAGAAGGGGCGGCGCGTCGTCTGGGGCTCGATCGCCGAGATCCAGCAGAGCCTCTCCCAGGACCAGGCCGTGGCGATGCGCGTGATCGATGAGGCCGAACAGGCCGAGAAGTTCCTGCTGACCCAGCCCGGCGTCGGCGGCGTCGTCGTCGACGGCAACAAGCTGCGCTTCGAGTTCACGGGCGACGACGAGGCGATGAGCGAGGTGCTCCAGCGCGCGTTCGCGGCCGGCATCCGCGTCGCCGAGTTCGCGCGCACCGAGGCCGATCTCGAGGACATCTTCCTGCACACGACGAAGGGGAACCTGCAGTGAACGACCAGCCACGGACCGATGGCACCGCCCTCGCCGAACTCGCGGCCGAGCCGAACGGCCCCGCGCCGGTGCCCGAGCCCCCGATCGATGCGGCCGAGCGCCGGCGCGAACGCTGGAGCCGGTGGTCGGACTGGCTCAACCCGATCGTCGTGCGCGAGGTGCAGCAGGCGCTCAAGGGGCGCGTGTTCGTCATCAGCGTGCTCGCGGCGTGCATCGTCGTCATCTCGATCGCGCTGATCGTCGCCGCCGACTTCGATCCCGACTCCGGTGGCCGCAACGTCTTCGACGCGGGCCTCGCGACGCTCGTGCCGCTGCTGATCTTCGTCGTGCCGATGCAGGCGTACCAGTCGATGCGGCACGAGCTCAAGGGCGGCACGATCGAGCAGCTGCTGCTCTCGGAGCTCAAGCCGTGGCGGATCATCGCCGGCAAGCTCGGGGCGGCGATGGTGCAGTTCGGCCTCTACGTGTCGATCCTGTCGCCGTTGCTCGCGACGAGCTATCTGTTGCGCGGCGTCGATGTGCCGACGATCGCCGTGAGCCTCGCGTTCGGCCTGCTGTTCTGCGTCGCAGCCACCGCGTTCGCCGTCAGTTCGGCCGCGCAGGGCGTCCTGCCCGCGATGCAGGGCATCGCCAATCTCGCGGTCGCGGTCGCGCTCGCGATCGCCAGCACGAGCCTCATCGCGTTCATCGGGTCGGGCGGGTACGCGAGCGGGATCGCGTGGCTGCTCCGCAGCGACGCGCTCGCGATGGTCACGAGCGGGCTCGTGCTGGCGGGCACGGCGTCGTGCGTCATGTCGGGGCTGACGGCCGCGACGTTCCTGGCGCACGCCTACGAGAACAAGTCGTCGGGCTTCCGCGTGTTCCTGCTCGTCGTCGTGGGCGCTGCGTTCGGCTGGATCGCGTTCTTCGTGCCGGCGGCGGCCCGCGTCCCGGCGTTCGTGGCGGGCACGATCGCGATGCTCATCGGCGCGGCCGTGTTCGGCATCTTCATGGTCACCGAGCAGCGCGGGTTGTCACCGCGCGTCCGCGCGCACGTGCCGCGGTCGCCGGTGCTCGCGCTGCTCAGCGTCCCGTTCCTGCCGGGTCGCGTCCGCGGCTACTTGTGTTATCTGATCGCCGCCGCCTGGATCGGCTCGCTCGCGCTGCTGACCTGGCCGAGTTCGGTGTCGCGGTCGTTCGGCCTCGACAACCGCAACGAGTTCGCCGTGCTCGTCGTGTCGTACACCGTGATCTACCTCGCGCTCGGCCTCTGGCTCCGCGGTCGCCTGCCGAAGAGCGTGCAGGGCAATCACCTCGCGCGGTTCGGGCTGCCGTTCCTGCTGTTCCTGTTCTGCATCGTGCCGCTGCTCATCGACGTGTTCGTCCGCGGCGGGGTCCGCGGCTGGCACGTCGGCCACGCGATGAATCCGTTCTGGACGATCAACGAGGCCGTGTTCGATTCCTCGAACGGCAACCACGCGACGATCATCGGGCTCGTCGCCCTCGGGGTCGTCGTGCTGCAGGTGCCGGCGATCGTCGGGGCGGTGCGCGAAGTGCTCGCGGCCTCGGCCGTGCGGCGCGCGCGGGCGCCGGCGGCAGCGCCGCCCGAGTCGTCATGACGGTCGACCAGGCAGCGGCGGCCGCAGTCGCGGCTGCCGTCGCGCGCTACCGGCTCGGCCTCGGCGCGCAGCGGTTCCGTGGCCGCGCCGGCGAACGACGGGGCCACGGCGTCGGCAGCTCGCAGGAGTTCTTCGACTTTCGCGACTACGTCCCGGGCGACGACCTGCGGCATCTCGATTGGCGCGGCTACGCGCGGACCGAGCAGCTCCGCATCCGGTTGCACCAGGAGGAGGTCGCGCCGCACGTCGACATCCTGCTCGACGGCTCGGCGTCGATGGCGTCGACGCCGGTCAAGCAGCGCGCCGTGATCGAGCTCGTGAATGCGCTCGTCGGCTGGTCCGAACGCCAGGGTTCGCGCGCGCGCGTGCTCGGGCTCGGCGGCGGCCCGCTCGATCCCGGCCAGCTGACGTTCGACGATTCGGGCACCGCGCCGGCGCTGCCGCTCGTGCCGTTGCGACCGGGCGGCGTGCGCGTGCTCGTCACGGACGGACTGTGGCCGGCCGCGTCCGACGCGTTCATCCGGCGGACGCTCACGAGCACCGCGCGGTTCTTCTGCCTGCAGGTGCTGGACCCGTGGGAGATCGAGCCATCCGCGGAAGGCGCGTTCACGCTCGTCGACTGCGAGACGGGCGACCGTTCCGAGGTGCAGCTCGACGCGCGCACGATCGCTGGCTACCGCACGCGCCTCGAACGCCTGTGTGAGGCTCTGCGCGCCGAGGTCACGGCCCATGGCGGCGTGCACACGCGCGTGCCCGCGGCCGGCCTCGATGCGATGTGCGAAGGGGCATTGCTCGCGGGAGGCGTGCTCGAACCGCGATGAGCTTCGCCCACCCGCTCGCGCTGCTCGCGCTCCTGGCCGTGCCGGCGATCGTCGCGCTGCACCTCTTTCGCCGCCGGCTGCAGCAGCGGCGCGTCGCGGCGGTGTTCTTGTTCACCGGCGAACGGCTCGTGACCGCCGCGGGCCGCACGCGCACGCGGCTGCTGCGGTCGCCCTCGCTCTGGCTCGAGTGCCTCGCGGCCGCGCTCCTCGCGCTGTGGCTCGCCGGTCCATCGTGGGGCGGGATCGCCGCGCGCCACGTCGTGTTCGTGCTCGACGACTCCGCGTCGATGGCGGTGCAGGACGCGGAGCCCGCGCGGCGCGCCCTGCGGGCCCGCATCGACGACCTCGCGAGCCGTGACCGCGTCACGCTGCTGCGCACCGGCCCGCGCGGCGAGATCCTCGTCGGCCCGCGCGCGCTGCCCTCCGAGATCGAACCGGCGCTCGCGACCTGGCAGCCCGCGCAGCCGCGGCACGACCCGCTGCCGGCGCTCGAGCTCGCGCGCGAGCTCGCGACGGCCGCCGACGAGGTCCTGTTCGTCACGGACGAGCTGGCCGGGGTCGCGGCCCTCGGGCGCGGCGCGCTCGACATCCACGTCGTCGCGGTCGGCGAGGCGGTGCCCAACGCCGCGATCCTGAGCGCCCAGCGGTTCCGGCGCGAAGCCGGCGGCGAAGAGCTGCGGGTGCGGGTCGGCCGGTACGGCGCGATCTCCAGCGCCGAGATCAAGGTGCTGCTCGAGGAGAACGAACTGCTGCACCGCACGCTCGACCTCGCGCCCGGTCACGCGGACCTCGTGCTGCCGCTGCCGGCAGGCGCCGGCCCGGTCGAGGTGCGGCTTGGCGACGATGCGCTCGCGATCGACAACGTCGCGTGGGTCGCGCCCGAGCCGCTGCGCACCGTGCGGGTCTGCGATCTGCTCGAGCCTGAGGAGCGCGAGGCCCTCGGTCTCGATCGCGTGTTCGGAGCACTCGACGGTCACGTGCTCGAGGCCGAGCTGCTCAACGCGCAGCTCGTGCTCGCGACCAGTCCGGGTCGACCGATCGCGGGCCAGACCGAGGTCGTGCTGTCCGCCGGGGACGGCGAACGCGACGGCTGGCGCGGCCCGTTCGTCGTCGACCGCGGTCACCCGTGGCTCACGGGTGTGCACCTGCACGGCGTCGTCTGGCTCGCCGGTCGCGAGACGCCACCCGGCCGCGTGGTCGTCGCGGTTGGCAACCGCGCGCTGATGACCGAGGAGTTCGTGCGCGCGGGCCGCCGGCTGCGCGTGAACGTCGATCCGAGCGCCGGCAACCTCGTGCGTTCGCCGGACTGGCCGCTCCTGTTCGCCAACCTGCTCGACGTCGCGCGCGACGAGGTGCCCGGTCTCGTCGCCGCCAACGTCACGCTCGGCGACGAGATCCGCTTCCGCCGCACGCTCATCGCAGAGAGCGCCGACTCGGTGCTGTGGCTCGCCGATCCCCTGGATGCCCGCGAACGCGGCCGCGGCGATCGCGTCGTCGGCTGGGTGCCGCAGATGCCGGGGCTGCATCGCGTCTTCGATCAGCAGGGCTACCTGCGGGGCGTGGCCGCCGTGCGCTTCCACGATCCGGCCGAGTCCGATCTCGGTCGGCTCACGACGAAGACCATGCGCCCCGACACCGCTGCGCTGAGCGACGACACGGTGCGCGACACGTCGATCGAACGGCGGCTGCTCGCGGTGCTGCTGCTCGCCGCGGCGCTGCTCGACTGGTGGGTGCTCGGCAGGAGGCGCGCGTGATCCGCTTCGCCTGGCCCGAAGCGTGGCTGCTGTTGCCGCTCGCGCTGCTCGTCCTGCGCGGTCGCATCTGGCCGCGCCCGTTCGTCGGCACGCTGCGCGTCCTGTTCCTCGCCCTGGTCTGCGCGATGCTCGCCCAGCCGTGGGTGCCGGGCGCCGAGGAGGGGCGCGATGTCGTCATCGTGATCGATCGGTCGCGCTCGATGCCGCCTGCCGTCCGCGATCGAACGATGGAGCTGGCCGAGCAGCTCACCGAACGGCTCGAACCCGGCGATCGCATCGGCCTCGTGTCGTTCGGCAAACAGCCCGTCGTCGACCTCGTGCCGACCGCGCCGTTCGACTGGCCGGAGGCCGCGCGCGAAGTCGATGCGGACGGCAGCGACCTCGCGGCCGCGGTCACGGCCGGGCTCGCGCTGATCTCGCCGGGGCGGCAGGGTTCGCTGCTCGTGGTGAGCGACGGGCAGCACACCGGCTCCGATCTCGACGCGGCGTTGCGCTCGGCGCTGCGCAGCAACGTCCGCATCGACGCCGAGTTCGTCGGCCGCACGCCCGGCCCCGACGTCGCCGTCGTCGACGTGCTCGCGCCGAGCGCCGTCGCGGTCGGCGAACCGTTCGTGCTGTCGGGCATCGTCTCGGCCGTGGAAGCCGGTCCCGCCGAGTTCCGGCTGCTCGTCGACGGCGAGGTCGCGCGCGAGGGCCGCATCGACCTCGTGCCGGGCCGCAACGTGCTGCAGTTCCGCCGCGCGCCGCAGTCACCCGGGCTGTCGACGTTCGCCGTCGAGGTGCGCCGCGAGGGCGACCCGCTGCCGCAGAACGACCGCGGCCTCGCCGTCGTCCGCGGCACGGCGGCCCCGCGGGTGCTCGCGATCACGCCGGGTGGCCGCGAGGACCGCCTCACGCGATCGCTGCGCGCGATCGGCCTCGACGTCGTCACGAGCGCCCCGCTCGGCGCGCCGCTCAATCTCGATCGGCTCGACGGCTTCCGTTGCGTGATCCTCGCGGACGTGCCGGCCGGTGAGCTGCCGCGCGGTGCGATCGGCACGCTGGCGCAGTGGGTGCGCGATCTCGGCGGCGGGCTGCTCATGACCGGCGGTCGCGCGAGCTTCGGCGTCGGTGGGTATCACAAGACGGCGGTCGAGGACGTGCTGCCGGTGACGATGGAGATTCGCGACGAGCACCGCCGCTTCGGGCTCGCGATGGCCGTCGCGCTCGACCGTTCCGGCTCGATGGGGCAGACGGCCGGCATGGAGACCAAGATGGACCTCGCGAACCGCGGGGCCGCGACCGCCGTCGAGCTGCTGTCGCCGATGGACTCCGTCGCCGTGATCGCGGTCGACTCGGGGCCGCACGTGATCGTCGAGATGCAGCCGATCAAGAACGACGATCCGGAGATCAGCGACCGCATCCGGTCGATCACGTCGGGCGGCGGCGGCATCTACGTCGGCGAAGCGCTGCATGCCTGTGCCAACCAGCTCGCGCTCGCGCCGCAGAAGAACCGCCACATCGTGCTGTTCGCCGACGCCGCCGACGCGGAGCAGCCGACGGACTACCTCACGTTCGTGCCCGAACTGGCGAGCAAAGGCGTGACCGTGTCGGTCATCGGTCTCGGCAGCGACACCGACAGCGACGCGGTGTTGCTCGAGGAGATCGCGCGGCTCGGCAACGGTCGCTGCACGTTCGTGGCGGATGCCGCGGATCTGCCGCGCGTGTTCGCCGAGGAGACGATCCAGGTCGCGCGCTCGTCGATGATCGAAGAACCGACGGACTGCGAGGTCCGCCCGGCGCTGGCGGCGATCGGCGAGATGCCGACCGCGTTCCCGCGCGTCGACGGTTACTCGCTCGCGTGGCTGAAGCCGCGCGCCGAACTCGACCTCGTCACGCTCGACGATCAGGACACGGCGATGCTCAGCCACTGGCAGGTCGGGCTCGGCCGTGCGGCCGCGTTCCTCGGCGAGGCCGACGGCGACCTGTCCGGCGGGCTCTCGACGTGGGAGGAGTACGGCCACTTCTTCGGCACGCTCGTGCGCTGGCTCACGGGGGGGCAGACGCCCGGCATCCACGTCGAGTCGCGCCGGGAGGGCGACGTCGGCTTCTTCGATCTCGAGGTCGAACGCGAGCTCGCGCCGCAGCTCGACGAGGTGCGCGGCGTGCTCACGACCCCGGGCGGCCGAACGCAGGAGCTCGTGTTCGAGCGCCTCGGCGAGGCGCGGCTGCGCGCGCGCGTGCCGCTGCAGAACGAAGGCGTCTACCGCGCCGCGGTTCAGGTCGCCGGCACGACCGTGCGGGTGCCGCCGGTCGCGCTGCCGTACTCGTCCGAGTACCGCCCGACGACCGATCCACGCGCCGGCGAGCGTCTCATGCGGCGCCTCGCGGACGTGACCGGCGGCCGACTGCAGCCGACGGCCGACGACGTGATGCGCGGTTCGCGCGACAGCCTCGGCCGCCGCGACTTCACGCTCTGGGCCACGATCGCGGCGTTCGTGCTGCTGTTCGTCGAGATCATCGTGCGTCGCTTCGGCATCTACCTGCCAACGATCACGAAGCGGGAGCGAGCCGTTGTCGATCCCGCCGCGGCGCCGGCCGAAGTGAAGCGTGCACGGATTCGTGAGCCGAAGACGATCGAGCCGCCGAGCGCGAAGCCACAGGCGAAGGCCGATGATCGCGGCGCGGACATGCTCGGCGCGCTCGACCGCGCGCGCCGGCGGTCGCATCGACGCTGATGTTGACGTCGTTCTGGCCGCGCGGGAAGAAACGGCGCCCGCACCCGGTCTGACCCACCATGAGCAAGTGGGTCCCCATCGCGATCGCCGGCGCGGTCGTCGTCGCCATGACGCTCTCCAGCATGAGCGACGACGCGCCTGACTGGGGCGCGGTCGAGAACTGGCTCGCGGAACGGCAGCGCGAATGGCGCACCGACGGCGCGCCGGTCGTCGCGGAATGGCCGAAGGAGGGCTGCTCGCGCTACGACTACCGCCGCGCCGCCGAGCTCGCGGCACGGCTGCCCGAGGCCGTCGGTGTCCGGGTCACCATGGCGGCCGGGCCCCAGCTCGCGCCCCCTCAGACCCAGGAGCTGGGACCGATCGTGGCAGCGATACGGGCCGGCGTGGGCAGGATCCAGGACGTCGACCCGCAGCGGCCGCGGCTGGGCGTCGATGCGTCGTCCGCGGTGCTCGACGTGTTGGCGCTGCACCGCGCCTTCGGCGCTGTTCGGCTGACGGCTCTGGAACTCGCCCGCACCGACCGCGCTGCGGCCGCCGCGCTGCTGCTCGACGGCATCACCGCCGCGCTCGACACCGCGACCGCCGGCATCGGCGTCGAGCGCCTGATCGGGCAGCAGGGTGTGCTGTGGTTCTGCGAGGAGTTCACGGACGCGATGCTCGCCGAGCTCGATCGTTCGCGGCTCGAGAAGCTCGACCGCGCGCTGCAGGATCTGATCACCGTGCATCCGATCGGCGACGATTTCCTCGAGCGTGAGATCGCGCACCGCGTCGCCTGCGCGGGTGACGATCAGCGCTTCGATCCAGCAGCGCTCGGGCTCGGCGGCCGTTGGGTCGCGTGGCGGCACGGCTTCTCGATGCGGTCCTACGCCCGCAGCGCGATCGTCGAGCAGCTCGAACTCCTCGAACGCAGCCGCCGACGCGCGCCGATCGCAACCGCGACCTGGACGGAACGTCGCCGCGCACTCGACACGCTGCAAGACGAGCTGCGCGCCGCGGCCCACACCGGCTTCATGCTGCCGGATGCCGCGGACATCGAAGAGTCTTGCCGCCGCGCGGGCGTCGCACTCCGCCTGCTGCGACTGGCCGTCGTGTTCCATCTCGGAAAGCCACTGCCTCAGCTGCGCGACCTGCTCGGCGACGGAATGCTGCAGATCGAGATCGACGGTGACCGCGCCCGATTCGCCAGCGCGGACGGGTTGGAGCGAACAGTGACGCGGTAGCGCCCTCCTCGACTTCGCCCGCCGGCGCTTGCGCTGAGGCGCGGATCCTGTCCCAAAGGTGCGACCGCTGTTCTCCGCGGTGTGGCGTTGCTGCATGCTTGCTCGCATGTCGATGCGCGCCTTCGCTGGTTCGTTCGTTCTCGCCCTGACCGTCGCGGTCGTGGCGACTTCCGCGTTCGCTCAGGACGCTGCCGCAGCGCGGCAGGATCCCCCCGGGCCGGTGCCGACCGAGCTGTTCGAGACGCTCGAATGGCGGCTCGTCGGGCCGTTCCGCGGTGGGCGGTCGTGCACGGTTACCGGCATCGTCGGCGACCGTGACACCTACTACTTCGGATCGTGTGGCGGTGGCGTGTGGAAGACGACGAACGCGGGCGAGTCCTGGGAGAACATCAGCGACGGGACGTTCGGCGGTTCGATCGGCGCGGTCGCGGTCGCGCCGAGTGATTCGAACGTGATCTACGTCGGCGGCGGCGAGAAGACGTGGCGCGGCAACGTGAGCTCCGGCGAAGGCGCCTACAAGTCGACCGACGGCGGTGAGACGTGGGAGTACATCGGGCTGCCCGAGTCGCGTCACATCAGCCGCATTCGCATCCACCCGAAGAACCCCGACGTCGCGTTCGCCGCCGTCATGGGTCACCTGTCGGGGCCGAACCCGGAGCGCGGTGTCTACCGCACGAAGAACGGCGGCAAGAAGTGGGAGCGCGTGCTGTTCACGAACGAACACGCCGGCGCGGTCGACCTGTGGCTCGTCGCGAGCGATCCCGACGTGCTCTACGCGACGACGTGGCGCGCGTTCCGCACGCCGTACTCGCTCGAGTCGGGCGGCGAGGGGTCGGGGCTCTGGAAGTCCACCGACGGCGGCGACAGCTGGGAGCCGCTGCACGAGCGCGACGGGATGCCCGAGGGCCTGCTCGGCATCAGCGGCATCTGCGCCGCACCGAGCAACCCCGACATCGTCTACGCCCAGATCGAGGCCGCGGACGGCGGGTTGTTCCGCAGTGACGACGCCGGCGAGACGTGGCGGCTGATCAACGACGACCGCAACCTGCGGCAGCGCGCGTGGTACTACTCGCGCATCGTCGTCGACCCGACGGATCCCGAGACGATCTACGGGCTCAACGTCGGCTTCCACAAGTCGACGGACGGCGGCGAATCGTTCACCCGCATCCGCGTGCCGCACGGTGACAACCACGACCTGTGGATCGATCCGCGCGACCCGGCCCGGATGATCGAGGCCAACGACGGCGGCGCGTGCGTGACCGAGGACGGCGGCAAGAGCTGGTCGAGCGTTCGCAACCAGCCGACGGCGCAGTTCTATCGCGTCACGGTCGACGACGACCGGCCCTACCGCATCTATGGCGCGCAGCAGGACAACAGCACGGTGCGTATTCGGCACCGCAGCACCGGCCGCGGCATCGGCGAGGACGATTGGGAATCGACGGCCGGCGGCGAGAGCGGCTGGATCGCGCCCAAGCCGGGCAACAGCGACATCGTGTTCGGGGGCAGCTACGGCGGCTACCTGGCGCGTCGCGATCACCGCACCGGCCTGAGCCGCAGCGTGAACGTCTGGCCCGACAACCCGCTCGGCGCCGGCGTCGGTGAGCAGCGCTACCGCTTCCAGTGGAACTTCCCGATCCAGTGGTCGCGCCACGTGGAGGACCGGCTCTACACGGCCGCGCAGGTGCTGTTCGTCAGCGACGACGAGGGCCAGAGCTGGCGCCCGATCAGCGGCGATCTCACGACCGACGACAAGAGCAGGCAGCAAAGCTCCGGCGGGCCGATCACCAAGGACAACACGGGCGTCGAGTACTACTGCACGATCTTCGCGTTCGACGAAGGGCGGCAGCCGGGCGTCCTGTGGTGCGGCAGCGACGACGGGCTCGTGCACGTCTCGCGCGACGACGGCCGCACGTGGAAGAACGTGACGCCGCCGAGCATGCCGGAGTGGGCGCAGGTCAACTGCCTCGTGCACGACCCGCACAACGACGGCGGCGCCTACATCGCGGCGACGCGCTACAAGCTCGACGACTTCCGGCCGTACCTCTACGTCACCGACGATTACGGCGCGAGCTGGCGCGAGATCACCGGCGGGCTGGACCCGCGCTGGTTCACGCGCGCGATCCGACCGGATCCGCGGATGCCCGGGCTGCTCTACTGCGGCACCGAGCGCACCGTGTGGGTGAGCTTCAACAACGGCCGCCGGTGGCAGCGGCTGCAGCAGAATCTGCCGCTCGTGCCGATCACCGACCTCGTCGTGAAGGACGGATCGCTGATCGCGGCGACCCAGGGCCGTTCGTTCTGGTCGTTCGACGGGCTGCCGCACCTGCGCCAGCTCTCCGCCGAGCAGGCGCAGGCACCGCTTTACGTCTGGAAGCCCGTGCCCGTCGCGCAGTTCCCCGGGCGGGGTGGCGAACGCAAGGGCGTCGGTCAGAACCCGGAACGCGACATCGTCGTGCGCTTCTGGCTCGGCGGCGACCCCGAGGCGGACGTGGACCAGCGCGTCGCGATCACCGCGAAGGACCTCGACGGCGAGGTCGTGTTCGAGCGCAGCACGGACGGCGAGGGCGACGAGAAGCTCGACGTGACGCGCGGCATGAACGCGGTCACGGTGAAGTGGGACGAGGAGAACGCCAAGGTGCTCGACGGCATGATCCTCTGGTCCGGTCGCGGTCGCACCGCGCCCAAGCTGCCGCCCGGCTACTACGACATCACGGTGGCGCTCGGCGAGCAGAGTCAGACCGTGTCGGCAGCCGTGATGCCCGATCCGCGGACGGATGCGACGGTCGCGGAACTGCAGGCGCGCTACCGCCTCGCGCGCCGCTGCCGTGACACCGTGACGCGCGCGCACGAGGCGATCGAGGAGATCCGTTCGGTGCGCGACCAGATGCAGGCCGTCGTCGACCGCATGGAGGGCGAGGCCAAGGAGCAGCTCGACAGCAAGCGCAAGGCGATCGCCGAGCAGCTGGCTGCGGTCGAGGAAGCGCTGTATCAGACCAAGGCGAAGAGCAGCCAGGACGTGCTCAACTTCCCGATCCGGCTCACGGACAAGCTGCTCAACGTGATGGGCGGCATGAACCGGGCGGAGTTCCCGCCGACCCAGGGCCAGCGCGACGTCGCGAACCAGCTGATCGAGGCGATCGACGGCGAGCTCGCGAAGTTCGGCACGGCCCGCGAGACCGGCGTCGCGGAGTTCAACGCGCTCGCGCGCAAGCTCGCCGTGCCCTACGTGAAGTAGGGCGCCGCCGCCTACTGCTCCACCGTCACCAACACCGCGTTCGTCGTGTGCGCGCTCGCGGGGCCGTGCGCGACGATCGCCTGCATCGGGAACGAGACGCCGATGAGTCCCGGGTTGGCCGGGATGGGATACGCGGCGTCGGCCGTGAACGTGGCCGGGTCGACGAACAGCGTGACGAGCGGGGTCAGCGTCGACTGCTGCAGGAACAGCGTGCCGAACGGCGCGACGCTGGTCGCGGGCGCGAGGCCGGCGGCGGTGTAGAGGACCCCGAACGGCGTCCAGTTCGCTGCCTCGGGCAGTGCGTGCAGCCGCGCGACCGCGGTGAGGCCGGTGCGCGGCGGGATGCGGTTCTCGAGCTGGCGGTGGCGGTGATACTGCAGCGGCGCCGACAGCACGTCGGGATCGCCGTCGCCGTCGAGATCCGTGAGCGTGACCGGGCGGCGGACCTCGGGTGCCGCGATCTCCGGCTGCGTCGGCGCCAGCGTGAACGTGCCGGTCCCGTCGTTCTGCAGCCAGAGGCTGCCGATCAGCAGGTCCACGTCGCCGTCTAGGTCGAAGTCCGCGGCTGACGGCCAGTCGCGGCTGCCGCTCGGCATCAGCGGGAGCGCGGTCTCGACGAACACGCCGCCGTCGTTCCGCAGCAGCGTCGGTTGCGCGAGCGGCGATTGCTCGACGAGCAACAGGTCGCTGTCGCCGTCGCCGTCCATGTCGAAGTCGAGCATGTACCGAAACGTCGTGGTCAGGTTCGGGACCCGGCCCGCGGTCGCATCGCTGAAGTAACCCGTGCCGTCGTTCTCGAACAATCGCAGCGGGGTGGTCGTGTTGGCGAGGGCGAGGTCCATGTCGCCGTCGTCGTCGAAGTCGAGCGCGACCGCGGCGTTCGTGTCCTCGCCGTCGGTGAGCCGCGTCGTCCCTTCTTCGGTGAACGTGAAGTTGCCCTGGTTGATGTAGAACGAATCGAAGTAGAAGTCGCGCGCGACGAACGCGTCGAGATCGCCGTCGCCGTCGTAGTCGTGCACGAGCACCGAGTGGTCGAAGCGCGAATCCGCCGGGAACGCGGTGGCCGAGCGCTCGATGTAGCCGGTCGCGCCGGCATTCTCCCAGACGCGATCGAGGTTGGCGCAGGTCAACGCCCAGATGTCGTCGTCGCCGTCGCCGTCCATGTCGAAGAGGACGACGGCTGACTCGTCGCAGACATCCATGACGCCGAGGACGGTGACCTTCGCGAAGTCGCCCGTGCCGAGGTTCCGCCAGAGCGCGAGTTCGGCCGGGCCCGCGAAGCCGGCCTCGGTCGGAGCGTCGAAGCCGACGAGGTCGATGTCGCCGTCGCCGTCGAGGTCGGTCGGCGCCGCGCCCCGCGGCGCGTCGGGCGAGCGCGTCGGCCGCAGATCGCGGAACGTGCCGGTCCCGTCGTTGTGCCGCAGGTCGCGCAGGCTCGGGTGGTAGAGGTCCGGGTCACCGTCACCGTCGCTGTCGACGAACGCCGCCGTCAGGAGCGTCCCGTCGGGGTCGGCCACGAGGCCCGTCGCCGTGACGTCGACGAGCGTGAAGCCCGGATCGTTGCGCCAGAGCTGGATGCTGTTGAGCGTGAGCCGCTGCGTCAGGAAGTCGAGGTCGTTGTCGCCGTCGATGTCGGCCACGCGCCATGCCGCCACGTCGGCAGTCGGTGCGAACAGGCGGGTGAACGTCCCGCCGCCGTCGTTCCGTAACAGCGTGATGCCGATGCCGGTCGAGCCCGTTCCGGATTGGCCGACGAGATCGGCGTCGCCATCGCCGTCGGTGTCCACCGCACCCACGCCATAGAGCGGCAGCGGCGGCCCGAGTGCCCCGGGGGTCGCGACGAACTCACCGTTCTGGTTCTGCAGCATCGTCAGCACCGGGTTGCCGTCGAACACGAGGTCGACACGTCCGTCGCCCTGCACGTCGAGCGCGGCGACGCTGGCCCGCTGTTCCGGCGGCGCGGGGCGCATCAGGGTGGAGACGTCGGTGAACGTGCGGTTGCCGTCGTTCCGGAACAGCATGCACTCGGCCGGAGCATGACTCGCGCCGGCCGCGATCGCGAGATCGAGATCGTTGTCGCCGTCGAGGTCGACGGGCAGCACGCGGTGGAACGGTCCGACCGTCGCGATCACCTGCACGGTGAACGAGCCGGTGCCGTCGTTCCACAGCACCCACGCACCGCCGCCGAACGACAGGTAGCCCGTGACCGCCACGTCGATGTGACCGTCGCCGTCGAGGTCCGCAGCCGTCGCGCTGGAGAACGTGTTGGCGGCGACCAGCTGGGTGCCCTGCCGCGCTTCGAACACGCCGTTGCCGTCGTTCTCCAGCAACCGCCAGCCGCCGAGCAGCGGATTGGTCGCCTGCGCGAGCAGGTCCTCGTCCCCGTCGCCGTCGAAGTCGGCGGCGACGAGCACGTGCGGTCCGACGTCGGGAACGAACGTATGTTCCGAATCGACGAACGACTGGGTCGGGCTTGCCGTCGCGAACGCGAACAACGGGAACGGAACGAGCGACAGGTCGGGACGCAAGCGCATGCGTAAGCTCCGTGAAGCGTGATGGTCGAGGGGGTGGTCGCAGCGTAACGCTTCGCGGCCGACAGTGGGGCCGGTCGCGGGCCGATCCGGAGTGAACCGGGTCTGGGTCCGGCCGCGAAGTCGGGCGCGGGCGGCCGCGGCGGACCCGGCCGTGGCATCGGCGTTCGGTCTCGTCGTTCTCGCGCGACCGAGTTACGTCGCCGGTACGCGCGCTACGATTCCGTTCCCCGCGGGCAGACCCGTGCGTGCGTTGGGTCTAGACTGCGCGCCCCGATGCGCACGCTGATCGCCTTTCTGTTTGCCGCTCTCGCAATTGCGACCGGGATCTGGTTCGGCTTCCTGCGCGGCGAGGAAGAGGCGCAGGCCGATTCGCGGCGGCGCGCGAGTAGCACGCCCGTGATCCTCGCACCGGTCGTAGAGGCGCCGTTCTCCGAGTCGCTCGAAGCGCTCGGCACCGCGATCGCCAACGAGAGCGTGCAGCTCACGGCCAACCGCTCGGACCTCGTGCGGGCCATCCACTTCGAGGACGGCCAGGAGGTCGAGCAGGGCGCGGTGCTGCTCGAGCTCGAGATGGGCGAGGAAGAGGCGCGGCTGCGTGAATCCAAGGCGATGCTCAAGGAGGCGATCGCCAAGCACCGGCGCGCGGTCGAACTCGCGCAGCAGAACATCTCGCCCGGGAGCGAGGTCGATGCGGCGTCCGCCGAGCTCGAGGCGGCGCAGGCCCGCGTCGCGACGCTCGAGGTGCTGCTCGAGGATCACTTCGTGCGCGCGCCGTTCGCCGGGCGGCTCGGGTTGCGCCGCGTCAGCGTCGGGTCCTTGCTGCAGTCGGCGACTGTCATCACGACGCTCGACGACCTGTCGCGCATCAAGGTCGACTTCACGATCCCGGAGACGTGGCTCGCCGGCATCCAGAACGGCATGCCGGTCAACGCGCGCACCGACGCGTGGCCGGACGATGAGTTCCCCGGCGCCATCACCGCTGTGGGGACCCGGCTCGATCCCGTCGCGCGCGCGGCGACCGTCCGCGCCGTCGTGCCGAACCCCGATGGCCGGCTGCGCCCCGGCATGCTCGTCAAGGTGCGGGTCGATCGCGGCGAGTCGCCGTCGCTGCAGGTCCCCGAGGAGTCGCTGGTCCAGCGCGGCCAGCAGCACTTCGTGTTCGTCGTGGGCGAGGACGGGTTGGCGCAGCAGACTGAGGTGCGCGTCGGCCGCCGGCGGATCGGTCGCGTCGAGGTTCTCGAGGGCCTGGCCGTCGACCAGCGCGTCGTCGTGCAGGGCCTTGCGCGCGTGCGGGACGGTTCGCCCGTCGACGTCGTCGACGTCCGCGGCTCTACGACCAGCGGCGGCTGAGCGGGAGGCACGATGATCATCTCCGATCTCGCGGTCCGTCGCCCGGTGCTGGCCATCGTCGCCAGCCTCCTCGTCGTCACGCTCGGCCTCGTGGGCTTGTCGCGGCTCGGTATCCGCGAGCTGCCCGACATCGACGCGCCGTCCGTGTCGATCACGACGCAGTATCCCGGCGCCGCCGCCGCGGTCGTCGAGACGCGCGTCACGCAGGTGCTCGAGAACAGCGTCAGCGGCATCGACGGCATCCGCACCGTTTCGTCGGAGACGACGGATGGCCGCTCGTCGATCGACATCGAGTTCCGCCTCGAGCGCGACCTCGACGCCGCGGCGAACGACGTGCGCGACCGGGTCTCCCGCGTGCTCGACAACCTGCCCGACGAGGTCGACCCGCCCGAGGTCGCGAAGGCGCAGTCCGGTTCGGACACCGTCTTCTGGATGAACCTCGCGTCGCCCGTGCGGAACGCGCTCGAACTCTCGGACTACGCCGAACGCTACATCGTCGACCAGTTCTCGACGGTGCCGGGCGTCGCGCAGGTGCGCTACGGCGGCGGCAGTCGCGCCGCGATGCGCGTGTGGCTCGACCGCGATGCGCTCGCCGCGACGGGGCTCACGGTCGGCGACGTCGAGGACGCGCTGCGGCGCGAGAACGTCGAGCTGCCCGCGGGCCGCATCGAGTCGACGAGCCGCGAGTTCACGGTGCGGATCCAGCGCCGGTTCCAGACGGCGCAGCAGTTCGGCGAGCTCGTCGTCGGCCGCGGCACGTCGGGACACCTGTTGCGGCTGCGTGACGTGGCGCGGGTCGAGCTCGGGCCGACCGACGACCGTTCGATGTTCCGCCGCAACGGCGAGGACATGGTCGGGCTCGGCATCCAGGCGCAGGCCAAGGCCAACGTGCTCGCGGTCGTCGAGGGCGTGAAGGAGCGGATGGCGGCAGTCAACGCGACGCTGCCGTCCGACATGGAGCTCTACCCGAGCTCGGACTCGTCGCTCTACATCAACGCGGCGATCGAGGAGGTCTGGCTCACGCTGCTGATCACGGCCGGCGTCGTTGTGCTCGTGATCTTCGTGTTCCTCGGCAGCGGCACGGCGACGCTCGTGCCCGCGGTCACCGTGCCGGTGTCGCTCGTCGGGTCGTTCTTCGTGCTCTACCTGCTGGGCTACTCGATCAACCTGCTGACGCTGCTCGGCCTCGTGCTCGCGATCGGGCTCGTCGTGGACGACGCGATCGTCGTGCTCGAGAACATCGCGCGGCGCATCCGCGACGGCGAGCCACCGCTGCGCGCGGCGTACCTCGGTGCCCGTCAGGTCGGCTTCGCCGTGATCGCGACGACGGTCGTGCTGCTGGCCGTGCTGCTCGCGGTGACGTTCCTCGAAGGCACGACGGGTCGGCTCTTCACCGAGTTCGCCATGGCGCTCGCGGGCGCCGTGCTGCTGTCCACGCTCGTCGCGCTGACGCTGTCGCCGATGATGTGCTCCGCGCTGCTGCGGGGCGGCCGCCCGTCGCTCTTCGCGCGGTTCGTCGATGCGGTGTTCGAGCCGATCATGCGCGCGTATCGCTGGGTGCTCGAGGGCGTCGTCAGCCAGCCGCTCGCCGCGCTCGGCATCGTCGTCGGGCTCGCGCTGTCCCTCGGTGGACTGCTCACCGGGCTGCCGGCGGAGTATGCGCCGCAGGAGGACCGCGGCTCGTTCCGCGTGAGCGTGCGCGGCCCCGAGGGGGCGTCGTTCGAGCACTCGGTCGCGGCCGCGTCGCGCGTCGAGGACGTGCTGCTCGAGCTCATCGAATCGGGCGAGGGCCAACGCGTGCTCGTGCGCGTGCCCGGCTCGTTCTCGTCGAGCGGCAGCGTGAACTCGGCGTTCGGCACCGTGCTGCTCGTGCACTGGGACGAGCGCGAACGGACGACCAAGGAGGTCATGGCCGACGTCGATCGGCAGTTCGAGAGCATGGCCGGCTACCGCGCGTTCTCCATCCCGGAGTCCGGTCTGCTGCGGCGTTCGGGTCAGCCCGTGCAGTTCGTGCTCACGGGTTCGAGCTACGAAGAGCTCGCGGCGTGGCGGGACGCCGTGATCGCTGCGGCTCGCAAGAATCCGGGACTGCTCGCGGTCAACTCCGATTACGAGGAGACCAAGCCGCAGGTCGCAGTGCTCGTCGATCACGACCGCGCGGGCGATCTCGGCGTGTCGTCGACCGAGGTCGGGCGCACGCTCGAGACGCTCATGGGGTCGCGGCGGGTGACGACGTTCGTCGACCGCGGCGAGGAGTATGACGTCATCCTCGAGTGCGAGGACGATGACAAGCGATCGCCGACGGACCTGCAGCAGATCTACGTGCGGTCGAGCACGTCGCGCGAGCTCGTGCCGCTGGCCAATCTCGTGACGCTGAAGGAGTTCGCCGACTCGGCGTCGCTCAACCGCTACGACCGCCTGCGCGCGATCAAGATCAGCGCCAACCTCGCCGAGGACTACACGCTCGGCGAGGCGCTCGAGTTCCTCCGCGGCATCGTGCGCGACGAACTCGACAACCGCCCGGGCGTGGCCTACGACGGCCAGAGCCGCGAGTTCATGGAGTCGTCCGCGGCGTTCTTCGTGACGCTGATCGTCGCGCTGCTGCTCGTCTACCTCGTGCTCGCCGCGCAGTTCGAGAGCTTCCTGCAGCCGATCGTCATCATGCTGACCGTGCCGCTCGCCGCGTTCGGCGGGCTGCTCGGGCTCGAGCTCGGCGGCGCGACGCTCAACATCTACAGCGGCGTCGGCCTCGTCATCCTCATCGGCCTCGCCACCAAGAACGGCATCCTCATCGTCGAGTTCGCCAACCAGCTGCGCGACCAGGGCGAGAGCTGGCGCGACGCGATCGTCGACGCCTCGGTGCTGCGCCTGCGGCCGATCCTCATGACCGGGCTGTCGACCTCGCTCGGCGCGCTGCCGCTCGTGCTCGCGACGGGTGCGGGTGCCGAAGGGCGGTCCGCGATCGGGCTCGTGGTGCTGTTCGGCGTCACGGTCGCGACGTTCACCACGCTGCTCGTCGTGCCCGGGACCTACGGGCTGATCGCGCCGTTCACGGGCTCACCGATGCGACGCGCGCGTCGCCTCGAGTCGCAGCTCGAGGACCGGCAGGCCGTTGCCGCGGCTCGCCAGACCGCGCCGCCGTTGCCCGCCAGCTGATCGGCCCGACGTTGCCGGTCCGGCCGGCCGGCCCACCCGACCAGTCCAGTCGACCAGTCCAGTCGACCGGTCTAGTCGACCGGCTCAGTTGATGAGGCCGAACCCGAAGCCGGCACAGAGGCCGATCACGAACGGCAGCATGAGCTTGATCACGAGCAGTTCGTCACTGCGCGGGGCCGCGCGGCGGCGCTGGCGGTCGCGCCGGCCGGTCGGGGCCCTCATCTTGTAGTCCCGGCGCGGCCGTTCGGGCTCTTCCTCGAGCACGAGCGTGGGCGGCGCCGGAATGAGCGCGTCGAGCGGACTCGGCCCGCGCTCCGGTCGCAGCAGCAGCTGACCGGCGAACGCGTCGTCGTCGACGACCTCGAGGTCGTCCAGGTCGTTCACGGCCTCGACGATGCCGATCGCGTCGCCGGAGTCCGCGGTCTCGGTCTGTTCTGTGGGGCCGGCCTCGACGGTGTCCGCGAGCCGCGCGACGATCGCCTGGGTCTCCTCCACGAGCCCATCGACGGTGTCGATGTCCGGTTCGAGGGCCGCCTGTGCCATCGCCGCGGCGGCCTGGTCGAGATCGCGGTCGAGGCCGCGTTCGATCGCGGTCGGTTCACTCGGGCGCTCGGCGTCCGTCGGCTGCGCGCGCACCGTGGTTTCGAGATCGAACGTGTCGATGGCCGAGACCAGCTCCGCGGTTGCCAGGGCCTGACCTTCGTGCGTCTCGAGCGGCTCTGCCTTCTCGGTCGTTGCCGTCGCGCGCGCGGCCTGCCGCCGGGCCCGCTTGCGTGCGCGTCGTGATTCGCGCCGTCTGCCCTTGCCGTTCCCGGTGGTCGACGAGCTCGCAGCGGTTTCCCCGTGGTCAGAAGAGCGGTCGATCGGTTCGGCCGATCGCTGCGTCATGTCGTTCTGGTCCGTCATCGAAACGATGGTGCGCGGCTCTGGCTTCCGCGCCCTGCAGAAGACGTCGACCAGTTTCGCCACTCGCTTGATCGTCGCGTTCTCGGGATGAGACCGGTCCGTCGGTGGTCTGGTCTCGTTCCTGGACCCGCCGTTTCGTGGGCCCGCAACGGGCCGCTGCGATGGGAGTTTTCTCTTAAGGCGAGAACGTACTGAGGATGGCGACCGGTCGGCGTGACAGGTGCGTACGCCCGGAGACCCCGGTGGATTCGGTCGGGCGCGTGGGCCTATGCGCCGCTCGGCGTGCGATCGAACACTGCGACAGAACATCCCGTTCCGGGTTGTTGGGACTCGACTCCTCCTTCTTTCCCTTTCTCCCCCGAGTCTTTGTCCGCCGTCGAGGCAAGCGGCGGGCCTGTCGCCTTTTATTCATCCGGACGAATCTCGTGGCGACAACGGAACGGCGGCCCGCGCGCGTAGCGCCGTCCGCGCGATGGTCGCGTTTCACACCGTGAACGTCGGCGGGCGAGCAGCGCGGTGGTCGGCGGGGCCGAGTCGTGAGTCGGCTCGACTCCGGGTGACGCTCCGCGGTGTTGCCCGACCGAGATGCGCTCGCCTCGGACACCTCTCCGCTGCGGGTCGGAGGGAGCGGCTGCGCCAGGGGAGGGTTTCCGTCGTCCGGGGTTCGAACGGGAAATGGGAGAAGGCCGCGCCCGGACTATGTTTCAAAGAAAGTCGGTATTTGATCCGGCGCGGCCTTCTCGACCATTTCTTCGACAGCAACGAGCCGACGGTTGCACGGCGCCCAAAGAAACTCCGCTTCCTGCCGCGCAGCGTTTCGGGCCGGGGGGCGCGACACTTCGACCGGCCGATCGGCCGCTGATTCGCAACTTCGTCCGGGCGAACCGGTCCTTTGCATCGCCTGCAGCCGCTGGATACGCTCGCGCGCCACCCAGCGCCGGACCCTTGCAAGATCGGGTCAGCGCTGGGATCTCCTCGGCACGAGGCAGGTCCAGTCCGTTGCAGCGGCTGTTGCCAAGAGCGAGCGAGATACCCCACGGGAGTGCATCCGAGCTGGTGTTCGGCCTGGTCTTCAAAGCCAGAGAACGCCGCCGGATCACGTCTTTCGCAGGGCTTCCACTGGAGTCGTAAGCCGATATTGTTGAACGGCTTGTAGCGGAAGTGGCGATGCCGCTGGGAAGTGACTCGGTGGGCTGCTGAGGCGTGATTTCGGAGTGTTGCACCACCCGTTGCCCCAGCCTGTTGCCCCAGGTTGCCCCAGCTCCAGGACACCTGTGGAGCACCAGTGTGAAAACCAGTGGGCGAGTGGGTGCTCGCCGCTGCTGTCTTGACACGTATAGTATACGACTGCACACTATCGGCATGGGTCTCCCGACCGACACCGAGTTCCAACTGCTGGCGTTGACCGTCACGGAGCGGACTGGCCGCGAGGTCGGCAAGCTGTTCGAGAAGGAAACCGGCCGCTCCATCTCGTTCGGCACGCTCTACACCTCGTTCCGCCGGATGCGGGAAGCCGGGTGGGTAGCCATGCGCGACGACGAGGACGAAGACGGGCGCCTGCGGTGGTTCAGGATCACCGGCGCTGGTGTTGAGGCTCTGGCGCTCGCGCGAGAGAGATACCAGCAACTCGCGAAGTTCGGACTGCGCGGGAGGCTGGCATGAGTCGTCGCAAGCTGATGATCTTGGTCGCGTCGGTGTTCTGCGC
Source organism: Planctomycetota bacterium (assembly GCA_965228735.1). Taxonomy (GTDB): domain Bacteria; phylum Planctomycetota; class UBA1135; order UBA1135; family UBA2386; genus JAGQRA01. The sequence goes on along the minus strand of OZ245838.1, from coordinate 2,832,897 downwards.
GTGCTTGATGAGCTTCGTTCCGTCGGCGCCGGGCGGGCATCGGGCCCCGACTCGCGAGGAGATGATCGACGAGCTTGCGGTAGCAATCGAGGACTTCCAGCGGCGTGGAGGCGCCGAGGTCATCCCTGCCGATCGCGAATACTGTTCGCGGTTGGTTGACGAGCATCTGCTCCACACCAGCCACCCGATCTGGAGCGAGTTCGGCTACTCGCGAGTCTATGACATGCCAGGAGACGAAGCGCAGCGGATCGCTCGCGAGCTGAGCGCGGGCACGCGATGGGAGGGCGTCAAGATCCACGATGGGGTATTTCACTCAGGGATCGAGTTGCACCTCGGCAAGACCTCGTTTGACCAGGTCGCGGTCTCGGCGCCTGGTTGGCTGGAGTGGATCCAATTGACCATGCTCGGCGTCGCCGGGCTCTTGGCGCTCACCTTGGTGCGAGGGCGAGGCACGACGGAGCGTCGATCGCCTCGTCGGCGCGCGACGGTTGGCGCCGTCCTCGACTGGTTCGCATGGTTTTCGACCGGCGAGACGGGCGAGATGTTGATGATGTCCGCGGCCGACCTGCGGCGACACGTTAGCGAGATGCGCAAGAAGCGCCCCGGGCGATTGCATGTCCTCGCCGTTCGCACCTGGATCACGGTCACGACGATTAGTCCCATCCTTGCGGACGCGGTTGGCCGGTTCGCCATGCGTCTCCCGTTCGTCGGCGCCTACTTCCGCGCGGTGGCGGCATTGTTGGGCAAGATCGATCCGCCGCAATTGCGGTAACGGTCGATCCGCCCGTGCCGATCCCAGTCGTCGCGCACTTGCTAGGCCATCAGGCTACGACTGCGGCAGGGATCACGGGCCTCTACGCTCGCCCCGCCGAGGCTCACGTTCGTGAGGCAGTGCGACGGTTGTGGGAAGTCGTCGTGGCCGATTTTCGAGGATGAGGAGCGCGAGCGGGCGTAGGCGTCGAGATTCCCTCAACCGGCAAGCAGAGCTGTTCGCGTGCGGAGCGGATCGCAGCGGCGGAGGCAGAGTTTCTTGAGCTGGGGCTGCGACGGCAGTGTCCTTATCGCCCGTGACTCTCGATCATGTATCGAACGAGGTTCGCAATCTCCCGTTCGCTGAAGTCAAAGTATGGCATGGGCAACGACCTCTTCATTGTTGGCTGTGGCACCACGACGCTCTCTGGGTAGACGATCGACTCAATCAAATACCTAATTCCCACGTTCGATTCGCGAGCGCGATTGATTGCTCCCCTCAATCGAGGTGCGAACCCAGTATGGCAGTTGATGCAGTGTTTCTGGAAAAGAACTGATCCGACTTCAGCGTCCGCTGTCCTCCACTTCTCGGCAATCGCGTCCACGCTGGGTCTTTGCGTCCAGAGAAGGAGAGCAAGTCCGCAAATGGCAGCCAAAGAGAGGGCCGCGACATAGTGCCGCCTCTGCGATCTCAATCAGCGTCTCTCCTCGTCATCCTTGCCTCAGCCATTTCGATCTTCGTCACTGCATCCCTCCGCCGCCTCAAAGATCGGCCCCGATCCAGTCTCGCGGTAGACGCAATTGCCCATACGCTTCATGATCTCCCATGTTCTAAACGGGATCCCTGCCCTCATTGCGCTCTCACAGTAGGGATCGTTGCATACCAAGCAATCGTCCGCGACTCGCCGGAATTCTTGCTCGTCCTGGTCGGTCCACTTGCCGTCTTCACGGCAACTCTCGAAGCAGTCATTATGTGCGTCTACATCGGCGCCAACAGACTTCAGGCATTGCACGCACCCACGAACGCATTTCATTCCTTCGGAGTCGCTTGTCTTGCAGCATACGCAATCTAGCTTCCATGTGCACTCGCAGAACGTCGGTATTGGACTTTCCGTCGGCCCCGGAATCGAGAAGTTACACGTAATGTTGGCTCCTCCGTAGCGGCAAGATCGGGCAGATTTCTTGCTGCGCCCCTTTTTGCCTTTCACATTTTTGCAGTTCTTCAGGCAGCATTCTTTATACTTGCTCCACGGTGAACCGTAGCCTTTGGGGTGGCGAGCCGCGAGGCGAGCAAAGCCGCCGGGTTGAAGGAGGTCCTCCTGTGACGCGAGATAAGCTCGATACAGCGGCTTGCATTCAGGGAGCTCGTGGCACTCCTCGTCGTCCCCGCAGTCGACTTGAGGGCACATCTTCGGGTCGACGCCCGCCGATCGAATGCACTCAGCGTAGATGTGAGCAATTGTCATGCATTCTCGCACGAAGCAATCCGGGGTGCAGGCCTTCTCTACGCGCGGGAATAGATCCTCGCATTCCTTGGGGCAAATGCGGGGCTCGGGCTCCTCCTTGGTGATTTGTCCGCGTTCACCTTCGCCGGGATTCGGGATGTCTACCTGGCGCGCGGCACTGCCCAGTAACTGCGGCCCCGAACTCCCCAAGCCACCGCTTGACCAGGCGCCTAGGAAGTCAATCGGGATATGACTGTTCGCGGGCTCGAAGGCTGGTTCCGAAAAAGGGGCGCTGCTCCCAGCTCCGCCGCTGCACCCGCCCGTGCAGCCGCCGTTGCACCCGCCACAGGATCCTCCGCATCCACAGTCACCGCCGCAACCTCCCCCTGAGCATCCACAGCCTTGTTCGGCCGGAGGATCAAACAGAGTGCCGCTGTAATCTGGGAGCATTGCTTTGGAGGGGTGGAGTCTCAGGGAGGGTGCGCGGATATGACGGGCCCCGGTTTCAGGAAGCTATGCCTCGCTGAGCTACGGTAGGTTTCCGATAGCCGCGTCGTAGAAAAGCGGCGGGAAGATGCGGACGACGGCGGCAGTGCCCGTGCCAGTCGGCCCGGTCACCCTGACACGGATCTGCTCCTTCAAGCCTTCCACTTGAATCTCAGACACCGCACCATTCGTGAGCGTCATGTTCATTGTTGCGGTAGCCAATCCCGGCCAGTCCTCCTCCGTATTGCGCGTGAACACGGCAACTTCGAGGTTCCCGGTTGAGTCCAGACGATCGATCATCTGTGCCCTAAGAAACATACCATCTCCGCCGCGGGGGAAAGGCTCGGTGGTGATTATCTCGTTCTCTTCGATTCTGCGACCTGGGATGTTCATGACTTCTCCTTTTCGACTGTTGTTGTGGCAAGCTACGCGCCGACGTCGTTGAACCAAGTTGGGGCTAGCATTCGGTAGAGCACCGCTTGGATTGCTGTCGTCCCGGACACCAGGCTGACCTGGAATCGCACAAGCTCTTTGAGCTTGGCAAACTCTCCTTCGTAGAAGCTTGTTCCAGACACCACGGTGAATGCGCTCGATGGGGTTAGGATGGAGCCGTTCCCGGTGTCGTCCTTGTTCTTGTGGACCACGTCCACGGTGAAGGTCCCGCCGAGCGACGTAATGATCTCATACGTCATGATTGCGTTGTCGCCACCGCGCGGGAACCATGGCGTGAAGACTTTCGTCGTCGCATCGCCGTCGTTGATGAGCCACTGTCCGTAGTGCATCGCCTCTCCTTTCCAGGTTGGTTTCGCGACGTGCGATTCCTCTCCCTGGGTGAAGTTGCTATCTGTAGCGATGCGTGCGGTCACGCGAATTCCTCGGCGTTCGTGGGGCAAAGCAACATTCGTTCTGTAAGAGCGAGCCCATAGTCGGCGAATCATTTCACTCAGCGTCCATGGAGAGATAGCGACGGCCAGTCACCCAGTCCTCGCTGATCTCCATGAGGACCGCGGTGGCGAGCCGGAGAAGAGAGGCGTCGTTGGGGAAGAGCGTCGCAACGCGGGTGCGGCGCAGGAGCTCCTTGTTGAGGCGCTCGAGCATGTTGGTCGTGCGAAGGCAGCGACGGTGCGTCGCCGGGATCGCGAAGACAGCGAAGCCGTCGGGGACGTTGTCGCGAGCCCACCGGACAAAGTCGGGAGCGGTTTCCGCGTGATCCTCCAGAAGCCTATCAAGAAGCCGTTCGGCCTCAGGTCGGTCTGGAGCGTTGAAGACCGCACGAAGTCCACGAGCGATCGACGGGCGCAACGAGACGGTCGGCACTCGTGGAGCGGCGTTGCGTTGCAGGTGGAACTGGCAGCGTTGCCAAGCGACTCCGGGAAAGCTCGCCGCCAAAGCTTGGCGGAGGCCAGAGTGGTCGTCACTGACGATGAGTCCGAGCCCGTGCAGGCCACGTTCACGCAGGCTGTCGAGGAAGTCGCGCCAGTGGACCTCGGCTTCCGAGCGCGACACGCTGACGCCGAGGACCGAGCGATGGCCTGCATCATCGACGCCCGTCGCGATCAGGACGGCGGCGCTCATGACGGAGCCGGCGTGCCGGACCTTTTCGTAGCGGGCATCGAGGACCAGGTAGCGGCACCGGCCGAGCTCGCGCATCCGCCACTGCTGCAGCTCGTCGTCGAGTGCCGCGGCGGCCCGGGAGACCTGCTGGGACGACACCTGTACTCCGCAGAGCTCCTCGGTGATCGCGGCGACCTTGCGGGTCGAGACGCCCTGGACGTACATCTCGGCGACCGCGAGCTTCAGGGCGCGCTCCGAGCGAATCCCGCGTTCGAGTGCCGTCGGATAGAAGCGTTCGCCGTCGACGGCCTCGCGGACCTGCGGGACGGCGAACTCGATCGCGCCGACGCGAGTCGCCACGGTCTTCGGCTTGAAGCCGTTGGCGTAGCCCCGTCGTGACTCGGTACGCTCGTTTGGACCGGCGCCCAGGAACGCGGATCGCTCGATCTTCATGGCCTCGTTCACGAGGACGCGGATCGCGTCCGCGATCCCTCCCAGACCCTGCGTTGCGATGGATTCCAAGACGGTGTCGAGCGTGCTACTTTCGGATTGGTGGGTCACTTCGTTCTGCTTTCGTTGTGGTTAACAAAAGCTGAGCGTCGTGACTCGCCGACTTGAAGCATCCGTCCGCGCCGGCGGTGGTCGTCGCGGTCGGCCTGGCCACTGCACCCAGGGTGCAGCGCCCAGACCGACCGCGACGACCACCGCCGACTGCGTCAAGCTGCCTCGGGCGGTTTACAGAACGCATGCTGCACTACCGTTCGTGGCGCTCCCGCGGGAGTGTGCAGCTAACGGTGTAAACGGCGACCAGCTGGCGGAGTGAGGTCACGGTTACAGGGCAGGTATCCTGCCTTGAAAGAAGATAGCGAGCTGCCCGAGGACGGCGCTCCAATTCCAGAGCGCACGCGTCCACTTCTTCTCGAAGCGACGCAGCGCGAGGTAGAGCAGCTTGGTGACGGACTTGTCGTCCGGGAAGTGGCCGCGGTACTGCAGCAGCTTGCGCAGGCTCGAGTTGAGCGCCTCGATCTGGTTGGTCGTGTAGATCACGCGCCGGACCTCGGGCGGGAAGTCGAGGAACGGCACGACACGCTCCCAGTTCGCTCGCCAGGACGAGGTGATCATCTCGTAGCGGCGGCCCCACTTCTTGTCGAAGGCATCCAGCGCTGCCTCGGCGGCTTCACGGTTGGCCGCCGTGTAGATCGGCTTGAGGTCCTTGGCGACGGCCTTGCGATCCTTGTAGCTGACGAAGCGCAGCGAGTTCCGGATCATGTGCACGATGCAGGTCTGCACGGTGGCCTGCGGGAACACGTGCTCGATCGCGTCCGGGAAGCCCTTCAGGCCATCGCAGCACGCAATCAGGATGTCCTGGACGCCCCGCGTCTTCAGCTCGTTCATGACCTTCAGCCAGAACTTGGCGCCCTCCGTCTGCTCGATCCAGATCCCGAGGACTTCGCGGCGGCCGTCGAGCGTGACGCCGATCGCCAGGTAAACCGACTTGTTTCGGACGACGCTTTCGTCGCGCACCTTCACGACGAGCGCATCGAGGAAGACGATCGGGTAGACCGGCTCGAGCGGCCGGCTCTGCCAGGCCAGGACGTCTTCGTGGACCGCCGACGTGGCGCTCGAGATCAGCGATGGCGAGACCTCGACGCCGTACAGCTCCTCCAGGTGGCCCTGGATGTCGCGGACGGTCATGCCGCGGGCGTAGAGCGCCAGGATCTTCTCGTCGAAGCCCGCGAAGCGTCTCTGGCGCTTCTTGACGATCTCGGGCTCGAACGTGCTGTCGCGATCGCGCGGCACCTCGATCTCGAGCTCGCCGTCCTCGACCTTGATCGTCTTGCTGCGTGATCCGTTGCGCGCGTTGCTCGTGCCCTCGGCACGCGGTGCGTGCTTCTCGTAGCCGAGGTGCTCGGTCATCTCGCCTTCGAGGGCTCGGCCGAGCAGCCGGGCCGTCAGCTCCTTGAGGATGCCGTCCTTTCCTGTCAGGTCTTCTGGCTTCTCGTAGTTGGCGAGGAGCTGGTCGATCAGCTCGTCCGGGATTCGGTGGCGGTCATTCTTCTTCGGGGTCATCGGTGGGCTCCCTACGGGTCAGAGGATCCCACCAGCCGTCACGCGAATACACCGTTCATCGCACACTCCCAAGTGGACGAGTTCGACCACTACCGCCCAGCCGAGTGCCTCACTCGGGAGGGAGGCGAATACGCTCTAGTCGACGAAGCTACGGCGCTTGACCGATTCGAGGAGCTGTTCAAGGACCTGAACAAGCTACTGCCGACACGTTCGACCTAGTTGTCCTAGTTGTTTGGCCGACTCGCTCGCAAGCGCGGGCGTTCACCTTTGCGTCGGGCGCTGGCTCGCGACCTAGTCCGCGAAGTCGCGCCACAGGGCGTCCATCGCGTCGGCTAGGGCCTTCTTGTCCGCGTGGACGTAGCGGCCGACGACGCCTTCGAGGTTGTGCCCGAGTAGGGCGCTCGCAACGGGCACCGTGCAAGTCGCGGCGAGGCGCGACGCGAACGCTCTGCGCAGGCCATGGAGCTGGAGCCGGTCGTCCGTGTTCTCGATCAGGTGACGGACGCGCTCGATCACGGCCCGCAGGAAGTCGATCCTTCGGCGCTCGCTGGTGCCCGGAATGACGAAGCCGTCCGCGGGGCCGGGGGCTATAGGTCGAGGAGATCCTCGATCAGGATGCGCGTGTCCTTCGTCTTCGGGATCGGCAGATCGCGGGGGCCGGTTTTGCCCACGTCTGCCGAGATGCGCAGAAATCCGCTCCGCAGGTCGAAGTGCCGGCGCCGAAGCCGGGCGAACTCAGCGCGGCGCAGCCCGAACCCGGCGATCGTCCCCAGCACGACCAGTTCGGTGCGCTGGTTCGTGTCGCGCAGCTTGCGCAGCATGTCGAGCACCTCGGGCCACGACAGATCCTCACGCCGCTGTCTGCGCTGCCTCGGTAGCGAGAGGCGGTTGCGATCGAACGGGTTGGACTGGAGCCCGAGGAGCCGCACCACGCGCGTGGCTGCGCCGAGGCGGTGGCGGATCGTTTGCGGGCCGATGGTCTCGCGCCAGCGGTCGACGATCCGCTGCACCTCGTCGAAGGTCACGGCCCGCCAGAGCCGGTCGGCGCCCAGGGCCTCGATCCACGGCCGGAGGTGGTTCCGGTAGAAGTCCCGCGTGGCGGGGCGCGTCTCGGGTTCCTTGTCGAGGGCGGCGCTCACGATCTCGAAGCCCGTCGAGATGGTCGTCTCGCTCGGTGCCTCGGACTTGCGCTCTTCGAGAAGCCGCACGGCGTCCTCGTGAGCCTGACGATCCGCGCCATCGCCTCGGCGGACGGGTCCTTTGAATCGCTTGCCGTCGATGGATACGCTCGCGCGCCACCCAGCGCCGGACTTCTCCACATAAGGCCAGCGCTGGGGTCTCCTCGGCATGAGGCAATTCTAGCCCGTTGCACCGGCTGTTGCCCCAGAACGAGCGAGAAACCCCACGGGAGTGCATCCGAGCTGGTGTTCGGCCTGGTCTTCAAAACCTGTGGGGGGTCGCCTGGCGCGGCTCTCGGTGGGTTCGATTCCCATGCACTCCCGCCATTTCTCCTGGCGTGCAATGCGGTGCCGCCGGCGACGCAGCGGCGAACGGCTGACCAGTCGCACGTCGCGCATCCCCCGGCGCCGCGTGCATGGCGAGCGTCTAGTGCACGATGCTGATCGCCGGGTTGCTGTTCTGCTGCCCCGTGACGGGGCCGAAGCAGGCCGCGTGCCAGACTAGCTGCTGCCCGACCAACCCAGGCCAGTTCGGCACGTTGATCGTGCCGGTTACTGGGGCGCTGGCTTGTTGCACGCCGATCGCCTGGAACACGTGCGCAACTGGATCGAGCCAGAATCCGTCGACGAATCCGGGGACCGATGCGGTGGCGCTACGCAACCCCACCGCGAGGACCACAAGATCGCCAACCTCCGTCCGCGTCGCAGCGTGGATCGCGCCGCCGGGCACTGTGCTGTTGGCCGACAGGCTGGGCATCGCCGTTTGGCTCAGGCTGACCGTGTAGGTGGAGCCCTGAACGAGCTTCACCCTTGGCGACATGCGAGTGTTGGTCGAGTTCGCGGATCCGAGCGGTCCAAACAGGGTGGGGCCCCATCGTCCTCCCTGGAGCCGGCCGTCGAGGAGGCGGACGGTCGATGGAGCAAAGATCTGAATGCCCACCCCCGGGAACGCCGTGCCGAGTCCCCCGAGCCAACCATCGCCTCCCCGGAGATCGGAGGCGCCGCAGACCTGCGCGTCGGAACCCCACAACACCACGGCGGAGCGCCCGAAGTTGTTGCCCGGCGCGGATGAGTGTTCCCCGCGGATCTGGCAGGAGTCGATCGTGACCGTGCACGAGTCGAACAGGGCCGTGCAGCCGATTTGGCAATCGCGTACACAGATCTGGGCGCACGACGTCGCGTGTATTCCGGTTGGCACGGCGCACGCCGAGCAGTGGCCCGTTCTAGCGGGTTGCTCGAGTGTCTCGACGAGCACAGGACCAGCGCAGTTCGCCAACTTGAGGAGCTTGTCCCCAGTCAGGAGCTGGGCCGATGTCCAACGCAACCCACGGATCGCGATCCCCTGGTGCGACTGCGTGCTCGTGAGCGCGATCGAGCCGGTGATCTTCGCCCCTTCTCCGAGGATCGAGAGTCCCTTTCCTGCGACCGCGAACCCCGTGTAGTGGCCTGGACGAACGAGCAGCACGGCGCCATCGGGCACCGCGGCGACGGCCGCTGGCAGGTCGGTGTAGTGAGCACCTGGTCCGTTGGCGGCGTCGACGATGAAGGTCTGTGATGCCGCTGACGCGGTGATGAGAAAGGCCATCGATACCACGAGACGCATGACCTCACTCTCCTGTGCTGCGGCCGGCCTGTCTAGTGGCTGAACGGCTGTGTCGGCCTTTCTACTGGCGTGCGTCATGGCGCGGCCGGTGAACCCGATCGAGCCTGCTCGATGGGTACTTCCACGGCTTCAGTACGCCCTGGCCGCTGGTCACCGACGAGCGGCATTAGCGCGGCAGTTCGACGAGGACCTCCATGTTCTCACCGCTCTGCACCTCGATATCGCGCTCGACGAGGGTCTGAGAATCGCGCGACACGTAGAGCCGATGTGGCCCTGGAATGCATCGGTGAACAGGCACCCGTCCCTCGAGGTCGGGCTCGCGGACCACGTGATCGGACCCCGATGGCGTACTGCGGCGAAGGTAGACAGCGACGCCGAGTGCTGGTGTTCCGTCGGCACTGAACACTCGGACAGGCAGTAGTCCCCAATTCTCGAGCCAACAGTCGAGCGTCAGCGTGGCGCGGTTGGTTTCGAAAGGGCCGAGAATCGCGGGCGCCGTGGCTTCGTCGTCTTCGTCATGGACCCGTAGCGCGAAGGTTGCGTTGATCGGCAGCGGCGGGCACGTGAACGTGTCGCCCTCGACGTTCGCCGGCACGCGGCTCGAGGTCACGGGTTTCCCGTCGTCATCGTAATCGACGACTTCGACCCGGAGCGAGCCTACGGGCTGCCCGTCGCGGCGCCGGACACGACCGGCGACTACGCATCCCCGTGACTCAGCATCACTCACCGTGATCAGCAGGTTCGTCGTGCCGGGAGCGACGCCGCGTCGATGCACGGCCATTCGCCAGTTTCCGGGCTGCAGCCTGGCGGAGATCGTCCACGCGGTGTCCGGGTGAACCCGGAGCCCGAACCTGCCGTCAGCGTCGGTGACGGATGTCTTCACTCGTGGGAAGAGGTCTTCTTGGTTCGGGATGTCTGCCCGCGGCGACGGCTCTCCCGACTCGGGTTTGGCGATGACCTTGATGCCCGGCAGCGGACGCCCGTCGGCTCTTGCGAGTCGCCCGGTGATCGATGCGAATTCCCGCAATACGAGCTGCGTCTTTGGGTGCGGTTCCTTCGGGGTCGTCTGGGTCTTCGCAAGGGCACTCGTCGCGTATCCGTCCGCAGCCGCCAGCAACTGGTAGCGAGCGTGCGACCTGACGATCACCTCGAAGGTGCCGTCGGCATCGGCGAGAGCTCGCTCCCGTTCGGGTTCGGCGTGATCATCGTCGGGGGCCAGGATCCGCCACGCGGTGACCTTGGCTCGCGGAACCGGTCGTCCGTAGCCGTCGACAACGATGCCGGAGATCTTCGTTGCTCCGGGGAACCGAAGCGTCACGGGCAGCGGTTCGCGATCGTCGACACTGACGCGCACCCGAAACGACTGTCGCTCGCGTAGCCGCGCGCTCAACGTGTAGTTTGCGCCCCGGAACACGTCGATCGAGAAACGACCGTCGCGGTCCACGGTTCCGGGTGGCGGAGTCGGAGGCGCGCCACGATTGAGGTAGAGGCCCGTATGGGGCACGCACTTGACTTCGACCGAAGCCCCGGCCACGGGCGTTCCGCGTTCGTCGACGACGCGCCCACGTAGGCGAATCGGAGGTTCGAGCACGAGAGTCGCCGTCCCGCCCTTGGCGGTCAGCCAGAGCTCGCGACTTCGGCCGATGTCGGCGCGGTTCGCCGCCACGACACAGGCTTCGAAGTCGACCGAGGCGCGTGCCCGCCCACGGGTGTCGGTTACGAGCTCCGCCCTGGCAGCCTTCTCCCGGCCCTCGTACCGTCGTCCTCCTCGCGGCGATGGCTCGACCCTTCGTGGTGCCCAGATCGATACCTCGGCGTTTGCTACGGGCTGCCCGCTCTCATCGACGACGATCAGGTTCGGAGACCAGGTTTCGGGCTGGTGGTCCGTTGACTTCGTCTTCCCGCTGTCGCCTGGCGTTCTGGCGAGCTGGCGGTGCGGCGTGGGTTCCTTCCGGGAAGGCTCCGACATCGTCACCAGTCGCGTACTTTCTCCCGCTGAATCGGCGACGGGATCGGATCGCACCGCGGCCATGGCCCAGATGGTGATTCCACCGACGAGCGCGAGGGCCGATACTGCTACCGCCAACTTCTTCGCCACAATCGATCCTCCGACAGCGAGTCCGGCGGCCGCGACGGAAGCGACCGATGCAGGAACCGCCGCATGTGCGGCTCGCACGATCTCTTCGCGCGTGCCGGCCAACGCCGACACCTCGGGTGCCGTGATGGCGACCATGCCGGCGACGAACCCGTTGGGCAGTCGTCGCCGCAGGAGTTCCAGCGCGCGCACCAACTGCGTTCGGACCGTCCCCGCCGGCCGATCGAGTCGTGCGGCGATCTCCTTGGCGTTCAGCCCAGACTCCAGGTGCAGGAGCAGCACATCGCGGTAAGGCTCGCCGAGCCGATTACTGACGGCCTTCACCGCACCGGCGAGCTCGCGAGAAGCGACTGCGACCTCGGGGTCATCGACCTTGTCGACGAGACCTCGTGACGCCGCCGTCCGATCGCGCTCGCTACGTAGCTTGCGGGTCTGGTTGCCCAATAGCCCGATGAGCCACGGCAGCACGGGCTCGCCGATCCGAAACTGCTCGCGCGTTTCGATTGCCTGCAAGAACGTGCGTTGGAGCAGGTCCTCGGCGTCGTTCCGGTTACGGGCGAGCCAGAGCGCGACCCTCATGAGTCGTCCGGCCGTCGCGTCGAACACGTCGCCGAGGGCGTCTGGGTCACCGGTTTCGCAGAACCGCCGAAACCGGCGGTCAATCGTCTTGTTTCGCAGCACCATGCGAAGGGAATGACCAGGAGAGCCGCGGCGTGCTACGTGATTCTCTGGCTGGGGCTGCGGCGAATCCGCGCAGCTCTGTGACATGCCAGCTGACGGCCGTATGTGGGCAGCTCTGTCAGGTCGCAGAGTTGATGATCAGTACGCACCAGAACAGCAGCCACGATCCCACGCCCGTGACGAACGCCAGAGTCACGCTGTGCTCTCGCGGCGACTGATACCTGAGGTGCAACGGGACGAGGACGAATGGCGCGAAGAAGATGACGAGGAACCACACGAGGGACAACATCCCGAGCGGTTCCAAGAGCCACTCTACGCCGATGGTCCCCCCGACCAGGAACATGGTGCTGCCGACCAGAAGAACCGCGCACCGCGATGCAGTCCTCAGGCCGCCAGGCCGATTCGTGGGTGGCTCCGTTCGGGACATCGAGATCGCACTCTAACGCGTGCGACTTGCCCGCGCCGATCGGGCGCCGTCAGGCGTGCGCGATCGGCGCTATGCTCCCGTCGATGAGGTCGGATCGCTTCATGAAGCTCGCCATGGACGGTTACGTCGCGGCTCTGCGGGCCGGCGACGCCTCGCTCTCTCAGTGCCTGCGGTTCTTCCAGAACTCGTTCCGTTACGACGGTGATGACGCGGCAGAGCTGATGCGGACTGCGGTCCTGAAGCTCGCGGCAGCGGATCCGTACCTCCTCGTCACCGATCCCCATGGGCAATCGATCCCGGGGTTGGCGGCGGATGATGTCGAGGCCTGCATCCGCTCGTGGCAACTCGATGACGCGTCGCTCCAGGCGTTCCTCGAAGGACAGTTGTGGATGGCGGCCGCGTCGCGGCGGCAGCCGGACCTCGCAATGGTGCAGCGCGCCGTGGCCGCCCTGGATCGCGTCGGCGCACCGCTCGCGGGCGATCGCGAGTTCCTCGAGGTCTACGTCGAGGCGTTGCGGGCGCTGGGTGACCCGCGCTACGCGGCGACGTTCGACGAGTTGTTGGCGAGGACCGATCCGGAATGGCACTCGCACGAACTGAGTCGAGCCATGCGCCATGCCGTCGAACAGGCGGACTGGCCGCGCTACGACGAGCTGCGAACGCGGTGGGAGGGTTTGCCGCGGAACGCGCACGTGTGCGAGTGCGCCGTCAACTTCGTCGCGAACATCGACGGACTCCGGGCGCTCGACCGCGGCGATCCGGCGGCTGCCCTGCGGTCGCTGCGCGCGGCGGTCGAGGTCAACGGCTGCGCGCACCTGAACACCGGTGCTGCATCGCTGCGGCTCGCGGCGGAGCTGCTCGATCGTGACCTCGCTCGCACCGAGGTTCAGTCGCACCTCGAGGCGGTCGCGCAGTATTGCGAGACCGACGCGGTCGCCGAGTTGATCGAGCGGGCACGAGGCCGCTGAGGCGCCGTAACGATACGGCCAAGCGGCAGTGGCGGCAGTCGCGGTGGGGGGCGCGCTGGTCCGCTCGTTCTCGTGGTTCTACGATCGGCATCTCCGTCGGCGCGCTCGCGAACGTCGCCGACCTGCCACCCCGCCGCACTCCATCATGACGCATCGTCCTGCCCTCGTCGCCGCCTCGGCGCTCCTCGTCACCGCCTCCGTTACCGCACAATGGCGCCAGGCGACTCCCGCGAACGCGCCGTCCCCGCGCCTCGAGCCGGCGATGGCGCACCACCTGTCCGGTGGCTACACGCTGCTGTTCGGTGGCGCGGACCTCGCCGGGTTCCCGCCGACGAACTACGACGACACGTGGGTGTGGGACGGCGTCGATTGGGCGCAGCTCTCACCGGCGACGACGCCGCCGGCGCGCTACTTCGCGGGGATCGCCCACGACGTCTTCCGCGATCGCACGGTGCTCTACGGCGGACTGAGTGCGTCGCTGATCGGCGGCAACCACCGGAACGACACGTGGGAGTGGGACGGCGCGAACTGGAGCCAGGTCACCACGACCAACACGCCGGGGTCGCTCATCGGTTCGAACAACGGCATCGGCGAGGTGTCGATGGCGTTCGACGTGATCGGGCAGCGCGTCGTGCTGTTCGGCGGTGAGCTGTTCCAGGGCATCGTGCCGATGCCGGCCGAGACGCTCGAGTACGACGGCGCGGACTGGTCGCTGACGACGCCGGCGGTCTCGCCCGAGCGGCGGTCGCAGGCGTCGCTCTGCACCGCGACGTCGCTCGGCGGCGTGCTGCTGTTCGGCGGCACCAACTTCAACAACCCGCCCGGGCCGAACGGCGAGATCGTGTTCAACGACACCTGGGTCTACTCGGCCGTGACCGATACCTGGACGGACATCACGCCGGCGACCGGCCCGCTGCCGCCGGCACGCGCGGGCGCGAGCATGCTGTACGACGAAGCGACCGGCGTCTACGTGATGCACGGTGGCTACGACAGCACGCTGTCCGGCACGACGCCGCTCAGCGATACCTGGATCTTCGACGGCACGAGCTGGACCGACGTCACCGGCGCGTTCGGCAGCCCGACGGCGCCGCGCGTGCGCTTCGCGACCGCCGAGGGACCGGGGGACTGCCACGTGTCGTTCGGCGGTGGCGCGGCGTTCTTCGGGCCGTTCACGGACGAGACCTGGATCCAGGGGTGTGCGGCCGTGGCTTCGACCTACGGCGCGGGTTGCCCGGGCGGCAGCGGCGTGCCGGCACTCGCCGCGGCCAACGTGCCGGTGCTCGGTTCCACGCTGCAGCTCGACGCGAGCAACCTCGATCCGGCGGCTGCCGTCGCGTTCGTGAGCTTCGGGTTCTCGGACTCGACGTCGGCGCTCGGCGCGTTGCCCGTCAACCTCGCCCAGTTCGGACTCGGCGCGTCGTGTGACCTGTGGCAGAGCGCGCAGTTCACGTTGCTATTCGGCGTGAGCGGCGGCACCGGCACCTACTCGTTCCCCGTGCCCGCGCTCGCGTCGTTCATCGGCTTCGACGTGTTCTTCCAGGCGGCTTCGCTCGACGCGGCGGCCACCGGCGGCATCGCCGTGAGCAACGCCGTCGCGGCGACGTTCGGCTACTAGCCCGGGCTGGTTCGTCCCTACCGACTGGGCGGCGGCGACTCGCTGCCCGCGTCCGGCTCCGGCCCCGCGGGCGGCAACGCGTCGGTGAGCTCGCCGACGCTCGCCTCGGTCTCGTAGCCGTGCCGGATCAGGTACGGCGCGAGGAACCGCAGGCTCTCGCGTTGCTGGTGCGGCGGCGCGACCGCGGCCCAAGCGGCGTGCGCGACGTCACGATCACCCGCGCTCTGCAGGTCCGATGTCGGGCCGCTGAAGCCCGTGCGCTCTTCCTGCTGCCCGCGGCAGAACGCCGCGACCGCGTCCGCGAACGGGATCGCGAGGTACTCGAAGAGCCGCCGGGCCACGCCCTCGTCGTCGGCGACGAGGTCCTCGTACCGCAGCTCGTAGAACCGCGCGTTCGGGTGTTCGTCGCGAAACCGATGGGCGAAGTCGAGGTGGTTGGCGATCAGGGTGTGGGCGTATTCCGGGTGCGCGATCCAGCGGGTGCCGTCCGGGTGCTTCTTGTGCAGCAGCGACGCGAGCACGGCCCGCGGGTCGCGGACGATGTGCAGGAACGTCGCCTCGGGCCACAGCCGCGCGATCGTCGCGAGCGTCGCCGGGTGCGCGGCGTAGTGCGGGTTCTTGTCGCCCCACCAGCGCGCGCCGGACTTGCGACCGTCGTAGTAGCTCCGCACGGCGGCGCGGAGTCGGGGTTCGACGTGCGCGCGGAACTCGTCGCGCTCGAACAGGACCGCCTCGTGATCGTTCGTGAGCTCCAGCGTGCGGTGCAGCCACTCGAACAGGCGGACCTCGTTGCTGATCGTGATCTCGGGATGGCGGTCGAGAATGCTCCGCAGATACGTCGTTCCGGACCGCGGCGCGCCGAGGACGACGATCGGGGCGTCGGCGAGGGGACTCAGCTCCGCGTCGGATTCCATGCGTGCGCCAGCATGCCGCGCGTGAGGACGCGTTGCAGCAACAACGAGGCGACGATCGCGACGCCGGCGTAGACGAGGCCGAAGCCGAACTGGGCGAGCACACCCCCGATCACGGCGACGAGCATGGCCGAGCCCATGGCCACTGCCATGACCATGCAGCCGAGCGACGCGTTCTGCAGGTCCGCCGGCGCCTTGCTGAGCGGCAGCCAGCCGTCGCGGGCGCGGACGTAGCCGGGCACGAGCGAGTACACCGGCATCATGGCGACGACCGGCACGGCCGCGAGCAGCAGCTCGACGCGGCCGCGGATGGCGAGCATGATCGCGACGAGAACGACCGTGCTCGGCACGCCGAGCCAGACCAGCGTGGCCTTGCGCATGCCGTGGTAGAGCGGCGCCCAGTGCGGCAGCGGGGTGATCCGGAACAGTTCGGCGGCCCGGTAGTGCTCCGTGTGGCGCAGGAACACGAGCGGCTGGATCGGGATGATCACGAGGTAGGTGAGCATCACGTAGTCGAGGAAGACGAACGACTCGCTGATGCCCTGGTCGATGCCGATGAGGACGACAGGCATCACGAGCAGTGGTGCGAGACCGGGGTAGATCTTCATCTTGGTCTCGCGGTCGCGCAGCAGGTAGGCGCTGGTGAGCACGAACGCGTGCCGTTCGACGGGGTCGCGCAGCCAGAGGGAGAGCAGCGGCCAGCGCGTGACCGCGTGCAGCCGGCGATCGCGGTCGTCGGCGACGGCCGGTCCCGAACCCTCGCCGAGCGCCTGCAGGCCTTCGCCGTAGGACTTCGCGAGCCGGTCGAACGCGAGCCACGCGACGACGATCGTCGCGATGACCCCGAGCGCAGCGAGCGGCCACAGGTGTTCGATCGGCGTCGCCGTGGTGAACATCGCGTCGATCGCCCCGAACCACACGGGCGGCAGCAGGATCGCCCACAGCGACGTGGCGTCGAAGTCGGCGAGCAGCTCGGAGTTCTGCAGCAGCCGCGGCGCGATCTGGCTGCCCGCGACCATCGCGATCGCGAGCAGCGTCTGGACGATCGTGAGCAGGGTGTCGAGCCGCTGCCGGCCGAACCACTTGAGGCAGAGGTTGTAGACGAGCACCGTGAGGCCCGCCGAGAAGACCATGAGTAGCGTCGTCGACAGCAGGTGGACCGGCGCGAACAGCAAGTTCACCTCGGGCAGGATCGAGCCGGTGATCAGGCCGACGAAGTTGAGCGCGAACGCGAGGATGAGCGCGAACCGGATGATGACCCAGGCCTTGGCCTGCAGCAGCTGCCGCGGCTCGACCGGGCGGTGCAGCAGGATCTCGGTCTCCTCGCGCGCGAACAGCAGGTTGCCGGCGCTGGCCGCGAGCGCGAGCGACGCGAACATCAGCGACACGCCGTGCATGACGCCCGCGAACGCGAGCGTTGGCAGGTTGAATGCCGTCAGCGCCGGCATGAGCCCGAACATCAGGTAGATGAAGAAGGTCATCTTCAGGCCCATCGAGCCCATGCGCTTCTTCGCCTTCTCGTCGGCCGCCGTGCGGCCGCGGGTCATGATCTGCCAGAACAGCCGGCGCAGCGCGCGGTCGGTCGCGGTCCGCGCGAAGATCACGAGAGCACGTCCCGCGCGAAGTTCGCGGCGCGCGCCTCGACGCCCGTCACGCCGGTCAGCGTTGTGAACACCTCTTCGAGGGTGCGCGCGCGCGCGTCCTGGATGAGCTGCTGCGGGGCGCCGTCCACGAGCAGCTTGCCGCCGTTGATGATCGACACGCGATGGCAGACGCGTTCGACGACGTCGAGCACGTGCGAGCTGTAGACGATCGTCTTGCCCTCGCGCGCGAGCGTCTCGAGCAGCGTCTTGAACCCGAGCGCGGCGTTGGCGTCGAGGCCGTCGAGCGGTTCGTCCAGCAGCACGACCTCGGGGTTGTGCAGCAGCGCCGCGGTGATCGTGACCTTGCGCCGCATGCCCTTGCTGTAGTGGCCGAGCAGCTTGCTGCGCAGGATCTTCTCGTGCAGGTCGAAGAAGTCGAGGAACTTGCGGATCCGCTGTTTGGCGACCTCCTCTTCGATGTCGTAGAGCGCCGCGATCAACAGCAGGAACTCGAGGCCCGTGAGCGCTTCGTAGACCGCGCCCGAGTCGGGCACGAAGCCGAGCTTGCGCTTCGCCCCGAGCGGGTCCTCGCGGATGTCGATGCCGGCGACGATCGCGGTGCCGCTGGTCGGCGCGAGCATGCCGGTGATCATCCGCAGCGTCGTCGTCTTGCCCGCGCCGTTGGGGCCGAGCAGGCCGAGGATCTGGCCGCGCGGCACGTCGAGCGTGAGGTCGTCGACGGCGGCCATGTTGTTGAACTTCTTGGTCAGCGCGCGCAGCTGCAGCATGGGCTCTAGCGTGGGCAGGGGGTTCGCGGTCAGAGTCGCACCCGCACGAAGAGCGGCGCGTGGTCACTGCCGAACGAGTCGCCGATCGCGACCTCCTCGACGACGAGCGAGCCGCCGACGAGCACGTGATCGATCGGGACGCGGAAGGGCCAGGGGAGCGACGTGGGCCAGGACGGCGCGAAGCCGAGGCCGTTGCCGTGCCGCAGTTCGGTCGCGCCGAGCAGATCCGAGAACGCGCCGTTCCAGGGCGTCGCGTTGAAGTCGCCGAGCACGAGCCGGCGGGCGGGCAACCCCTCGAGGCGGTCCGGAATCGCCGCCAGCGCGGCATCGCGGTTGCCGTTGCGGTGGCGGCGGCCAGGGCGGGGGGGATGGATGCCGAGCAGGCCGACCTCGCCCCACGGTGTGCGCACCGTGGCGCGCATCGCCGGCGCCCAGTCGACACCGAGCGGCACGGTCGTGGCGGTGATCGGATACCGGCTGTACAGCGCGAGGCCGTAGTAGCCCGGGTCGACCTGTTCGTGCCGATACGGATAGCGTCCGAGCACCGTTGCCATGCCGCGGTGCCAGCCCGGCGTGAGCTCGCTGACGAACAGCAGATCCGGCGTGTCCGTCTCCAGGAGCCGAACCGCGCGGTCCGCGTGGCGATGGGCGCCGCGTTGCAGGTTGAGCGCGATCGCGGTCAGCCGGCCGGCCGACGGCGCGCCCTCGTCGGCCGACAGTCGCTCGGCGGCGCAGCGGATCTGGCCCGGAGCGATGACCACGAGAGCGGCGACGGCGCCGAGGCCCCAGATCGCGCCGAGCCACCAGCGGCGCGCGATCGCGAGACCGATCGCGCCGACGAGCAGCAGCGCGCCGCCCTGCACCGGAAAGCACGCGGGCAGATCGACGATCCAGTGCCGGGTCGGCAGGAGGCCTGCGATCGCGAACGGGAACCCGACCGACGTCAGCTGCGCCAGGATGTTCGACGCGCGGATGCGGCGGCGGGGTTTCGGTGGATCGTCTTCGTCGGTCATGCCCGCGGCCGCGTCGTGGGGGGGGTGGGTGATACCAGTTGCTCCGCGATCTGTCACGCGGGTGCAACACCCGGCTACTGGACCGTTGCGGCGCGCGGCGCTCGGATATCGTGTGCCGCGCCGGGAGCCCCCGCCCGGCTCGCATTTCTCGCAGCTACACCGATGCAAAGACTCCTTCTCTCACTGCTCTGCGCCGCCCCGTTCGTCACTGCCCAATCCCCGGTCACGGCCGGTGTGCAACCGGGCACGACGAACTTCGTCGGCGGCCTCGTCGTCAGCAACTCCAACCCGTCGCCGATCACGCAGCTCTTCGAGGTCGACGTGACGGATCCGAGCGGGATCATCATCACCGAGATCGATGTGAACATGGCGACGACGTTCAGCCTGACCAACAAGCTCGACGTCTACCTCACGCCGGCCGGCACGACGGCGAACGGCAACGAGACCAACGCGTCCGTGTGGACCCTGGCGTCTTCCGTGACGGTCACGTTCACCGGGGGGCGCACGACCTACGTGCTGACCTCGCCGATCTCCCTGCCGATGGGCACCTACGGGATGGCGCTGCATCACGACGGCGGCAACCCGATCTACACCAACCCGAACTCGCCGACGCCGGCGCTGCCGCCGACCTACAGCACGGCGGAGGTCACGCTCGACATGTCGTCGGCGCGCGTGCGGCGGTCGTCCGCGCTCGATCCGTTCGATCCGACGACGGGGAACGGCTTCGCGCCGCGCCACGCGAACATCGCGCTCGAGTACGTCGTCGGCGGAACGTTCGTGAGCTTCACGTCGGACGTGACGGGTGGAGCGACGCCGCTCGCGGTGCAGTTCACCGGCATCGGCGCGACCTCGAACCCGTCCGGCATCGTCGGCTGGGCCTGGGATCTCGACGGTGACGGCACGGTCGATACGACCGTCCAGAACCCGTCGACGACCTACACGACCTGCGGGTCGTACGACGTCACGGTTTTCATGTTCGACGCCGGCGGCACGACGCAGCTCACGCGCACGAACTACATCGTCACCGATATCGTGACTCCCGACTTCACCGCCGCGCTCATCGGCCAGAACACGGTCCAGTTCACGGACACGAGCACGCCGACGCCGACCAGCTGGGACTGGGACCTCGACGGTGATGGTCTGACCGACTCGACCGCACAGAACCCGATCTTCGTGTATCCGAACGGCTGCGTGCCGGTCGAGATCACGCTCAACGTCGGGCGGCTCTGTCAGCCGACGGTCACGTTGACCCGCGAGATCGCCGTCGCGACCGGACTCGAGACGCTCGACGTCGGCGGTGTGATCATCAGCGCGACCGCGACGGGCGGCACGAACTTCATCGACGCGGACGTCACCAACCCCGAGGGCCTGACGGTCTGTGGCATGCACGTCCGCAGCAACCAGGCGATCGGCCAGCCGTTGACGGTCGTGCTCTGGCAGAAGCCCGGCACCTACGTCGGCAGCGAGACCGACCCGACCGAGTGGCGCGAGGTCGCGAACGAAACGGTCACCGCGGCCGGCCCCGGTGAGCGCACGTTCGTGAGCTTCTCGACGCCGGTCTTCCTCGCGAGCGGCGTTCACGGTCTCGCGATCCAGCAGATCGGCTCGTCGCCGTCCTACACCAACACGGGTCAGGTGGAGACGTTCAGCAACAGCGACCTGACGATCACGGCCGGCATCACGCAGGGTGATCCGCTGTTCTCCGGCACGGTCTTCGACCCGCGCATCTGGAACGGCGCGCTCTACTACGCGACCAACTCGGTCACGGGCGTGGGCGGCTACGGCTACATCGGCGCGGGCTGCGCGGGTTCGCTCGGCGTGCCGACGAACACGGTGTCGAGCCAGCCGGTGGTCGGCGCGACGATGACGGCGAACGTCGACAACGTCCCGACGAACGCCGCGGTGTTCTGGCTCGGTCTGAGCCGGACGACGTCGGCCTTCGGTCCGCTGCCGGTCGACCTCGCGCCGTTCGGCGCGCCGGGCTGCACCGGCTACGCGTCGCCCGACAGCACGCTGCTGCTGCTCGGCACCGGCAACACGGTGTCGTTCAACCTGGCGATTCCGGCGTCGACGATGTTCGTCGGCACGCGGTTCTTCTCGCAGGCGTTTGCGTTCGATGCCGGGGCGAATGGCCTCGGCGGCGTGATGTCCGACGCCGCGGCGCTGGTCGTCGGCGGGTAGGCGCCCCGCCGGGCGCCGGATGACCGGTGATGGGGCGGTCGACGCATGACAGCGCGTCGGCTGCGCCATACCATCCGCCGGCGTTGAACCGCCGGCCGTCCAGTCCTTCTCCGTCGTCCCAGTCCAGCCCAAACGTGGCCAGTGCCGGGGTGACCAGTGCCGGGGTGACCAGCCTCGAGGTGCGCGGCCCGTTCCGCCCGTCGGTGATCTGGTGCATCGCCGGTCTCGCGGCAGCGGTCTCGACGTTCGCGTACGTGTCGAGCTACGCCGTCGACCTGCCGTTCTGGGACGAGTGGGAGTTCGTCCACCTGTTCGAGGCGATCGACACGGGCGACGCCGGGCTCGCGGAGCTGCTCGCGTTCCACAACGAGCACCGCATCATCATCCCGCGGGCGTGCGCGATCCTGCTCGCGTGGGCGACGCAGTACGACACCGTGGCGCAGAGCCTGTTCACCGT
This sequence comes from Planctomycetota bacterium, assembly GCA_965228735.1. Taxonomy (GTDB): domain Bacteria; phylum Planctomycetota; class UBA1135; order UBA1135; family UBA2386; genus JAGQRA01. The sequence goes on along the minus strand of OZ245838.1, from coordinate 2,811,092 downwards.
GCTGCACATGAGCGTGATGCTGCTCTACGCCTACCTCGCGGTGCGGCGCAGCGAGCGGTTGCGGTTCGGCCTCGCGCCCGTGTGGTTCGTGCTCGTGGCGTGGTTGCTGCTGAGCTGGCGACAGGCGGAGAACCTGCTCTGGGGCTTCCAGATCGGGCTGACGATGCCGTTGACGTTCACGTTCATCGCGATGTTCCACCTGCACGTCGCGGTCGGGCGGGTCGGCGACCCTGCTGTCGGGGGCGTTCCGAAACGCGGGCGCAACCGGCACTTCCTGGGCGCGATCCTCGGCGCGACGGCCGCCTCGTTCTCGTCGGCCATGGGGCTCCTGGCCTGGCCGGCCGGGCTCGTGCTGCTGCTGCCGTGCTGGCGGGAGGCGGTGAGCAACCGGGGCGCCATCGTGCGGCTCGCGTTGTCGTGGCTGATCGTCGGCGGGCTCGTGTGGGGCGTCTACTTCATCGGCTATCGGACGCCCGTGCACCACGCGTCGGTCACGTCGGCGCTGCTCGAGCCAGCACGCCTGCTCGACTTCTTCGTCACGTTGTGCGGTGCGTGGGTCGCGGGGTCCGGGGAGGCCGCGGGTGACCTCGGTGAGGTCGTCGGCATCCTCGTGTTGCTCGCGCTGACGTTCGCGACGGTCGTGCTGTGGCGGCGCCGCGATCTCGCGCGGCAGGGGATCTGGATCGGGGTCGGCGCGTTCGCGCTCGCGACGCTCGCGATGATCGCCGTCGGTCGTTCGGGCAACGGTCACCTCGCGTATCGCGCGGCCTACGCGACCTACTCGTTGCCGGTCATCGCGGTGCTCGTCACGCTGCTCGCTGCCTTGCTGCGGCTTCCGGCGCGCGCGGGGGCACCCGCCGACTCCTCACGGCCGCCGGCCGCCCTACGGTGGTTTGCCGTCGCCGGACTCGTTCTGCTCACCGTCGGCGCGGTCCAGAGCTATCGCGTCGGGCTCGCGATCGCGCAGTCGGAGCACGCGTCGCGTTCCATGCTCGTGCCGATGCTCGTCGACTACCGCAATCGCGCGGACACCGAGCTCGAAGCGCTCTACGGCAACGCGGCCCGCGTCCGGGCCGGCGCCGACTATCTCGCCCGGCGGCGCTGGTCGGTGTTCGCCGCGGAGGCCGCCGCCCCGCGTCGGCTCGCGCCGGCGGCCTACCACTGGGGTGACGAGCTGCGTTTCGGCTTCGACGGCAACGCCAGACCGTTCCTGCGCGAGGGCTGGAGCATCGACGAGGGCGGGTTCGTCTGGAGTGCCGGTCGGCGCGCACGCATGCGCTTCGAGGCGCCCGCGCACACCGGACCGCTGCGGCTCGAGCTCACCTACGCGATGACGAACGTGGACGCCGAGCGCGCGCCGACGCAGCGCGTGCAGGTGTGCGCGTTCGGCGAGGTCGTCGGTGAATTCGTGGCCGTGGACCACGATCATGTCACGGTCGATCTCGCGGTGCCGCCGATCGCGGCCGGCCCGTTCGATCTCGAGTTCGTGTTCCCCGACGCGTTCGCCCCGTTCGACTACGGGCTGCGCGACGAACGCCGTCAGCTCGGCGTCGCGGTGTCCTCGTTGACCCTCTCGTCGCTCGAGTAGGGGCGGCGCGCGGCGACCGGAGCCGCGTCGGTGCGCGCGTAGCGCTCGGCCATCGCGTCGACCATGTCGGTCAACACGTCGTCGAGCGAGTGCTGCAGCGACCAGTCCGGATAGTGCGACCGGAACTTGGACATGTCGGTGATGTAGCAGATGTGATCACCGATGCGGTTGTCGTCGACGTACTCGTGAGCGAGCGTCTTGCCCGTGCGGTGTTCGATCGTCGCGATCGCCTCGAGCATCGAGATCGAGTTCGCCCGCCCGCCGCCGAGGTTGTAGACCTCGCCCGGGCGCGGTGCCTGCGCGAACGCATCCATCGCGGCGATCACGTCGCGGCTGTCGATGTTGTCGCGCACCTGCTTGCCCTGGTAGCCGAAGATCCGGTACTGCCGCCCTTCGAACGTCGCGCGCACGAGGTAGGCCAGGAAGCCGTGCAGCTCCGCGCCGGAATGGTGCGAGCCCGTGAGGCAGCCGCCGCGGAACACGCCGACCGGCATGTCGAAGTAGCGGCCATACTCCTGCGCCATCACGTCCGCGGCGACCTTCGAGGCGCCGAACAGGCTGTGCAGGCACTGGTCGATGCGGCACGTCTCGTCGATGCCCTGGCGGTCCTCCGGCCGTTCGTAGTCCCAGCGCGTCTCGAGTTCGACGAGCGGCACCTCGTTGGGCGCGTTGCCGTAGACCTTGTTGGTCGACGTGAAGACGAACGGCGACTCGGGGCAGTGTTGCCGGCACGCCTCGAGCAGGTTCATCGTGCCCACCGCGTTGACGTCGAAGTCGTCGAACGGGCGCCGCGCCGCGAGGTCGTGCGACGGCTGCGCCGCGCAGTGCACGATCAGATCGGGTTTCTCCGCCCGGAACAGCGCGTCGATCCCCTCGCGATCGCGGATGTCGAGATGCCGATGTTCGTAGCCGCGATACGCCTGCTGCAGCCGCTCGCGATTCCACGTCGTGTCCCCGTCCGCGCCGAAGAACGACCGCCGCATGTTGTTGTCGACCCCGAGCACCCGGGCGCCGCGTTCGGAGTAGAAGCTGACCGCCTCCGAACCCACGAGCCCGGCCGCGCCGGTGACGACCACTGTCTTACCGCCATGAACCATGGCCCCGAATGGTAGGGGAGGAGTGAGCCGCGAAACAGCGGAAGGTCACCCGTACGGTACCTAAGGTCACCCGTACGGTACCTGGTTCAAACTGCCGGGCCGAGGCGGCGGCTGCGGCGCTTCGCGCCGTCGCCGCCGCTTCGGCCCGGCAGTCTGAACCAGGTACCGTACGGGGGGTCACGTGCCGAGGATCGGGCGGAGCTCGTCCTTTCGATCGCGGATCCAGGCGACGATCTCTTCGACCGTCTGCGCAACGCTGCGCTGCGGGGACCAGGCGCATTCGCGGGTGACCTTGGCGTTGTCCGTCTCGTAGAGCGGCACGTCGACCGCGTTGGTCTCGGGCTGTGGCGTGATGGCGACCGATTTGCCCGTGAGCTCGCGGCACAGGCCCGTTAGTTCGAGCAGCGAGGCGGAGTGCGCGGTGCCGCCGCCGGCATTGTAGATGCGGCCGTCCCACAGCTCGCTGCGCTGTAGCTGCGCCATCACGAGGTCGCACAGATCGTCGACGTGCAGGATGTCGCGCACCTGCTTGCCGTGCCCGCCGAAGCCGATGTACTTCAGCGGCTGCTCGTAGATGTGGCGCGCGGCCCACAGCGTCACGACGCCCTGGTCGACCTTGCCCATCTGGCCCGGGCCCGCGATCACGCCGCAGCGGTTGATCAGCGCGCGCGTGCCATAGGTGAAGCCGTACTCGTGGATCAGCGCCTCGCCCGCGAGCTTCGTCATGCCGTAGAACGAGCGCGGACCGTCGAGCGGGAAGTCCTCGGCGATGCCGTTCTCCGAACAACCGGCCAACGATTGCTCGGCCGCGAGCGCGAGTCGGCTCGCCCGTTCTTCGGTCCGCAGGCTCCGCAGGTGCGCGATCGGGTAGACCCGGCTCGTGCTGAGGAACAGCACGGCGGCGTCCTGCTGGCGCGCGGCTTCGAGGCAGTGCAGCGTGCCCGTGAGATTGTTGTGCACGACGCCGACGGGCGAGCCGTCCTGGCCCGCGTGCACGGACGGTTCGGCCGAGCACTCGAGCAGCAGGTCGAACGGCGGCAACCCCTCGAAGTCCTCGGGGCACCGGATGTCGCCGTGACGGAACTCGACGCCGTGCTCGCGCAGCAGCGGCACGTGCAGCTCACTGCCGCGGCGAACGAGGTTGTCGAACGCCGTGACCCGCAGATCGGGATCACTGGCTCTGAGCCGCAGGCAGAGTCGGCTGCCGACGAAGCCGGCGCCGCCGGTCACGAGTGCGTGCCGAAACCGCTGGCTCATCCGGCGTCCCGCGCCGCGGTCTTCGCGGCCGGTGCGGCAGCCGCGGTCCCCTTCTGCTGGATCTCCGCTGCCTGCTGGATGCCCAGCTTGGACTCGACCTCGCCGAGCCGTTGCTCGAGCCGATCCGTGTGCTGCTGCTGCCGACCGTGCGCGGCGACCTTCTCCGACAGCAGGTCGTCGGCGACGAGCATGCGATCGAAGAACAGCTTGAGCAGCACGGCGAGGTAGCGCCGGCCCATCTCCGTGACCTTGAGGCTCGACGAACCCCAGGTCCGGCCGTACCAGCTGATCGGGATCTCCGCGATGTCGTACTTGCGGATCAGCGCGCTCAGCGACATCTCGATCGTGATATTGAAGTGGCACGCCGTGTAGGGCCCGCAGGTGCGGATCACCTCGGTGCGGTAGGCCTTGAACGCGTTCGTGATGTCGTTGAACTTCGTCCAGAACAGGATCTGGATCATCTTGTTCACGACGCGGTTGAGCACGTACTTGAACCAGGGGTAGTCCTTCACCACGCTCTGCTTCCGGAAGCGTGAGCCGAAGACGCAGTCGTAGCCTTCCTGGATCTTGCGGTAGTAGGCGACGATGTCCTTCGGGTCGTCCGAGTCGTCCGCCATCACGATCGCCACGACGTCGCCCGTGACCGCCTCGACGCCGGAACGCACCGCGCGACCGAACCCGCCCGGTGGCGTGCGCTGCACGATCCGGATCTCCGGCCAGCGCGACTGCAGTGCCTGCATCACCGGCAGCGTCCCGTCGGTGCTGTTGTCCTCGACGAGGATGAGCTCCGTCGGGATCGCCTCGGCGCGCATCGCCGTGAGGATCCTGTCGACCGTCGCCGTGAGGATGCCTTCCTCGTTGTGGGCCGGAATGACGAGCGAATACAGCATGACCTGAGCCTCCCGGGGACGGACGGTAATGGCGGCTCGGGCCGCGCGCAACGCAGCGGCGGTCAATCGGGCGGCTGGCGAACGCGCGCAGGTCGAGACTTTGCAGGTAGTTGTGGGGTTCTGTCCACGAACTCGGGCAGCCACCGCCGCATCCCCCCGGGGCTGATGCCTTGCGTGTGGTTGGATGTCCGCAACTCGTTGCCGGCTCCGCGGTCCCGGGCACGCGTCCGGCCCGAGGGCACCCTCCTGCCGCAAGCGCGCGGCCCGCCGGCGCTTGGGCGCGGCGCGCGCCGGGAAATCCACACTCATGGCATCAGTGCTCCGTGGCCGGGTTCTCGGCCTTTCCCGGGCGCCGCTTCGCTGGCATAGTCTGCCGCCCGCATGACCGCCGAACCGCTGCCGACCCGAGACTCCGTGCTGGCCCAGATCCGCGGCTTCGTGGCCGATTGGTTTCGCGACGGTCGGGGCGACGGGCTCGAGACCGACACGCCGCTCGTGACCTCGGGGATCGTCGATTCGGCCGGCGTTCTCGAGATCGTCGAGTTCCTCGAGAGCCGCTTCGGGGTCAAGGTCGAGGACCAGGACGTGTCGCTGCGCAACTGCAACACGCTCGGGGCGCTCTCGGATCTCGTGCTGGCCCGGCTTTGAGGGGCCGCGCCGCTGACTTCGGGCCGCATTGGCGCGATTCCCGGCTGGAGTCGGCGATTCGCGAAATTCGGCGGCCGCGCCCCGGCGTTCGACCAGATACCCGGCCTTCGGTCCCCGGATTCGCGCTGCTCTCGAAATCGCAGCCTCGAATCTCGGGCGCCGTTCGCTAACCTGCTTGCGACTTTTCGGAGCGAAAACGGTGTCCTCGGTCCTGCTTCCCGTCCTTGTGTTCACGATCCCGGTCGTCGCGGTCGTGTTCCTCGCATTGTCCGGCCGGCGGCTGTCCGGCTCGTGCGGGGGACTCAGCGCCGACGGCTCGTGCAACACCTGCGGGCGCGAGCCCGGCTCCGGCGAACCCGGGGTCGAGGCGTGTCGGTGACCCGTCCGACCAAGTCGCTGCCGCGATCCGCTGCCGAAAGCTCACGCACCCAGGCCACTGACGGCCTGATTCCCCTGGCCCGACCTGCAACGGGATGACCACCCATACCATCACGAAAGGCTTCGATCTCCCTCTGGCCGGCTCCCCGGAGCGCACGCTGAGCGATGCGCCCGAGGCCGAAGAGGTCGCCGTCGAGACCGCCGAGTTCCTCGGCATCAAACCCAAGGTCCTCGTCAAGGAGGGCGACAACGTCGTCACGGGACAGCCGCTGTTCCTCGACAAGATCGACCGCGAGGTCGTCTTCTGCTCGCCGACGACGGGCAAGGTCAAGGCGATCGAGTACGGCGCGCGCCGCTTCCTGCGGCGCGTCGTGATCGAGAACGGGCTCGCGGGTGGTGGGCAGGAGCAGTTTGCCGACGCGGTCAAGCCCGGTAGCGACGCGGAGTCGCTGCGCAAGGCGCTGAAGAACGCGGGCCTCTGGCACCTGTTCGTGCAGCGTCCGGTCGGCAAGCTCGTGCGCGGTGACAAGAAGCCCGTCGCGATCTTCGTCAACGGCATGGACACGGCGCCTCTCGCCGCCGACCCGGCGTTCCTGACGGGCGGCAAGAAGGCCGAGGTGCAGCGCGGCATCGACCTGCTCAAGCAGCTGACGGACGGTCCGGTCTACCTGTCACTGCACGCGCAGGGCCAGGACCAGAGTGATCTGCGCGACCTGAGCGGCGTCGAGGTGCACAACTTCTCCGGCCCGCACCCGGCGGGTCTGACCGGCACCCACATCCACGAGATCCGGCCGCTGAAGAGCGAGGAGATCGCCTACACGCTGCGCGTTCAGGACGTCGCGCGCCTCGGGCAGTGGGTGGAGAGCGGGCAGTATCCGGCCCGTATCGTCGTCGCGGTCGGCGGTAGCGAGGCGCCGCAGCGACAGTACTTCCGGGTGCGGCACGGTTCGCCGGTAGCCGTCTTCAACGGCGGGCAGCCGATCACCGGCGACGTGCGGGTGATCGATGGCAACGTGCTGCACGGGCGCGCCATCGAGAGCGACGGCGCCATCGGCTTTCGCACCTCGACCGTCACCGTGATCGCGGAGGGCACGGACCGTCGCGACCTGTTCGGCTGGGCCAAGCCGCAGCCGACCAAGCTCACGATGCACCGCAGCGTGTCCTGGCTGCTGCCCGGCAAGAAGGAATACGCGGTCGATGCGCGCCTGCATGGCGGCGTCCGGCCGATCGTGAACATCGGATCGTGGGAGCGGGTCACGCCGCTCGACATCTTCCCGACGTTCCTGTGTCGCGCCATTCAGGCCAACGACCTCGACGAGGCCATCAAGCTCGGCCTGCTCGAGGTCACCGAGGAAGACGTCGCGCTCTGCACGTTTGCCGATCCTTGCAAGATCGACGTCGGTGGGGTCATTCGCAGCGGACTCGACATGTTCGAGAAGGAGGGCTAGGCGATGCAGTTCTTGCGCAACCTGGTCGAGAAGCAGAAGAAGCTCTACCACGAGAAGGACAGCAAGTTCCACAAGGTGTGGCCGCTGTTCGACGCGTTCGAGACGTTCCTGTTCGCGCCGGATCACCGGACCGATCGGTCCGGCGTGCACGTCCGCGACTACGTCGATCTCAAGCGGGTGATGAACACCGTCATCCTCGCGCTCGTGCCGTGTCTGCTGTGGTCGTTCTACGGCAACGGCTACCAGCACTTCCTCGCGATCGGCGGCATGATCGAGGCGGGGAACTACGATCCGGAGGGCTACTCGCTCGGCTGGCTGCAGTCGGTCGTGGGCGCTCCGAGCCTCGCGGACCCGTCGTTCTTCGACACGGTCGTCTTCGGGCTGCAGCGCATGCTGCCGATCCTCATCGTGAGCTACGGTGTCGGGCTCGGCATCGAGATGTTCTTCGCCGTGATCCGCAAGGAGGAGGTCAGCGAGGGGTATCTCGTCTCCGGCATGCTGATCGCGCTCATCGTGCCCGCGTCGATCCCGCTGTGGCAGCTGGCCACGGGTGTCGCGTTCGCCGTGATTCTCGGCAAGGAGGTGTTCGGCGGGACCGGCATGAACATCTTCAACGTCGCGATGATGGTGCGTGCGTTCCTGTTCTTCGCGTTCGCCGCGCAGCTCTCCGGTGACATGGTCTGGGTCGCGGGCAACGACGACGTCGCGACCAACCCGGCCTACCTGATCGACGGCTACTCGTCGCCGACGGTGCTCGCGACCGCGAAGGCCGCGACCGAGAGCGCGTCGGCGGTGGTGCACGAGACCTGGAGTCGGACCGACATGTTCTTCGGGTTCATCCCGGGGAGCGCCGGTGAGACGAGCAAGTTCTGCGTGCTGCTCGGCGCCGGCTTCATGATCGCGATGGGCGTCGCGAGCTGGCAGGTCATGGTCGCCGGCGTGCTCGGTCTGGTCGGCTCGGCCCTGCTCATGCCGCACATCGTGCCCGAGGCGCTGGTCGAGGGGCAGGTGACGCTGTCGCCGATCGACCACCTGCTCGCGGGTGGCTTCCTGTTCGGCATCGTCTTCATGGCGACCGATCCGGTGAGCTCGTGTGAGACGGCGGTCGGCAAGTGGATCTATGGCGCGCTGATCGGCCTGTTCACGATCCTGGTGCGCATGATCAACCCGGCCTATCCGGAAGGCACGATGCTCGCCATCCTGCTGCTCAACGCGTTCGCGCCGACGATCGACCACTTCGTCGTGCAGGGCAACATCAAGCGGAGGCTCAAACGCTCATGAACATCAACAGCAACGGCTACGTCCTGATCTTCGCGGTCGGCGTATGCGTCGCGACCAGTCTCACGCTGGCCGTCGCCGCCAATTCGCTGCGCGAGATCCAGGCGGCGGCGAAGGAGTTCGATCGCCAGAAGAACGTGATGATCGCGGCCGGGCTCTGCACGGCCGACGATCCTCGGCCGCGCGAGGAGCTCGAGAAGCTCTACGAGGACCGGGTCGAGGAGTTCGTGATCGACACCGAGTCGGGCGCGAAGACCGACATGGAACCGCTCGAGGCCGACGGCAAGCGCTATCGGGTCGTCGCTACGACCAAGGCGGAGGGCGGCGAGGTCGAGGCCTACGTGCTGCCGATCTCGGGTCGCGGGCTGTGGAGCACGCTCTACGGCTACCTCGCGCTCGATGGCGACAAGAACCACGTGCGCGGCATCACGTTCTACGACCACAAGGAGACGCCCGGTCTCGGTGGCGAGGTCGACAACCCGCAGTGGCAGAACCAGTGGAAGGGCAAGACCGTGCTCGACGAGGACGGCGATCTCGTGTCGGTCACCGTCAAGAAGGGCAACGTCGATCCGTCGATCGAACGCGAGAAGAAGCACGCCGTCGACGGCCTCGCGGGCGCGACGATCACCGGCAAGGGCGTCGAGACGTTCGTCGAGGCCGACCTCAGGGCGTTCTCGAAGTACCTCTACAACAAGGGTGACTGACCAGTAGGTCGGAGGAAGCCAAGGAATCCAACCGTGACCAGCACAACTGCACCCGCAACCAAGAAGGCGCCGCTCTTCGGCAAGGAAGAGAAGCGCGCCATCCTCGACCCGCTCTGGGACAACAACCCGATCGCGCTGCAGGTCCTCGGGATCTGCTCCGCGCTCGCTGTGACGACGCGACTCGACAAGGCGATCGTGCTCGGCATCGGCGTGACGATGGTCACTGCGCTGGCGAACGTGACGATCTCGCTGCTGCGCAACATGATCCCGAGCAAGATCCGGATCATCGTCCAGCTCGTCGTCGTGTCGTCGCTCGTGATCCTGTTCGACCAGCTGCTCAAGGCCTACATGTACGACCTCAGCAAGTCGCTGTCGGTCTTCGTTGGCCTGATCATCACGAACTGCATGGTGATGGGGCGCCTCGAGGCCTACGCGATGGGCAATGGGCCCTACCGCAGCTTCCTCGACGGCATCGGCAACGGCCTCGGCTACGCCTGGATCATCGCGGTCGTCGCGGCGATCCGCGAGCTGCTCGGCTCGGGCAAGCTGTTCGGCTACGCCGTCGTGCCGGAGGCGTTCTACGAGGCCGGCTACGTCAACAACGGCCTCATGGTGCTCGCCCCCGGCGCGTTCCTCCTGCTCGGTGTGCTCGTCTGGGTGCAGCGCGCGATCAGTGGCTACGTCGAGAAGAACTGAGGAGACTGAAAGATGACCGCCGAACTCTTCGTGACCGCGCTGCAGGACCCGATCGAGGGCACCAGCACCGCTGCGAACTACATCTCGATCGTGCTGCGCGCGATCTTCGTCGAGAACATCCTGCTCGCGTTCTTCCTCGGCATGTGCTCGTACCTCGCGGTGAGCAAGCGCGTCGACAGCTCGATGGGCCTCGGCATCGCCGTGGTGTTCGTGCTGGGACTGACCGTGCCGATCAACTGGGCCGTGCAGACGTTCATCCTCGCGCCGGGGGCGCTCGCGTGGGCGGGATTCCCGGACCTCGACCTGAGCTACCTGCAGTTCTTGACCTTCATCGCGTCGATCGCGACCGCGGTGCAGATCGTCGAGATGGCCGTCGACAAGTTCAGCCCCAAGCTCTACGCGGCGCTCGGCATCTTCCTGCCGCTCATCGCGGTGAACTGCGCGATCCTCGGCAGCTCGCTGTTCATGGTCGAACGCAACTACACGTTCGGTGAGGCGACCGTCTACGGCTTCGGCTCCGGCATCGGCTTCCTGCTCGCGATCGTGAGCATGGCGGCGATCCGCTGGAAGATCCGCACGGCGCACGTGCCCGGGCCGCTCAAGGGCCTCGGCATCACGTTCATTACCACGGGTCTGATCGCGATGGCGTTCATGACCTTCAGTGGTATCTGAGTTCGGGGAATCTGAGAGAAGACTCCCAGGAGCCACAGGCAACCCAATGTTCACTTCGATCCTGATCGGCGTCGTCGCGCTGACGTGCGTCGTCATCCTGCTCGTGCTCGTGCTGATGTTCTGCGAGAGCCGGCTCGTGCAGAAGGGCAAGGTCAAGCTGCTCATCAACGACGACCCGGAGAAGTCGCCGGAGGTCGAGGTCGGCAGCAACCTGCTCATGGCGCTGAGCAACCAGAAGATCTTCCTGCCGTCGGCGTGCGGCGGGAAGGGCTCGTGCGCGATGTGCACCTGCCAGGTCTTCGAGGGCGGCGGCGACATCCTGCCGTCCGAGATGACGTCCATCAGCCGCTCGGAAGCCAAGGAAGGCTGGCGCCTCGCGTGTCAGGTCAAGGTCCGCGGCCCGATGAAGGTCAAGGTGCCGGACGAGGTCTTCGGCATCCGCAAGTGGGAGTGCACGGTCCGGAGCAACCACAACGTCGCGACGTTCATCAAGGAGTTCGTCGTCGATCTCCCCGAGGGCGAGGTCATCGACTTCCAGTCGGGCGGCTACATCCAGATCGACGTTCCCGAATACCACAACCTCAAGTACTCGGACTTCGACATCGAAGAGGAGTTCCGCGAGGACTGGGACAAGTTCAAGCTGTGGGATCTCGTCGCCAACAACGACGAGCCGGTCTTCCGCGCCTACTCGATGGCCAACCATCCGGCCGAGGGCAACATGGTGATGCTCAACATCCGCATCGCCACGCCGCCGCCGCGCCAGATGGACCTGCCGCCGGGCATCTGCAGCTCCTACGTCTTCTCGCTCAAGCCGGGTGACAAGGTCACGATCTCCGGTCCCTACGGTGACTTCTTCATCAAGGACACGGACCGCGAGATGGTCTACATCGGCGGCGGTGCGGGCATGGCGCCGCTGCGCAGCCACATCTTCCACCTGTTCCACACGCTCAAGACCGACCGCAAGGTGAGCTACTGGTACGGCGCGCGCAGCAAGCGCGAGATGTTCTACACCGACCACTTCGAGAAGATCGAAAAGGACTTCCCCAACTTCTCGTACCACGTCGCGCTCAGCGACGCGCTGCCCGAGGACAACTGGGACGGCTACACCGGCTTCATCCACCAGGTGGTCATGGAGAACCACCTCAAGGACCACGAGAACGTCGACGAGATCGAGTTCTACCTCTGCGGCCCGCCGATGATGAACAGCGCCGTCTTCAAGATGCTCGATGATCTGGGCGTCGAGAAGGAAATGATCGCGTTCGACGACTTCGGCGGCTGACGCCGAGCTGCGCTCGGCGACAGCCACCGAAGTCGCCGAACGTCTTTGTCCTCCTGGGCTCGGCCAACAACGGTACCGGCGAGTTGGCCGGCGGGGGCCATACGCCCAGGAGGGGGGCTCGCCTGCGGCTCGCGGGGCGGGGATGCGGGGGTGGCCCGTACGGAACCTGGTTCGCGCTGCAAAGGCACCCATACGGTACGGGTGCGTGGTGGCCTTCACTCCTTGCCCAGGCGAGCGGCTAGTAGGCGGACTTCGAAGGTGAGGTCCTTTTCGGTCGGGTGGCGGGCGGAGGCGGCGATGATGCCGCTGCAGAGGGCGTAGGGGCGAGCCGAATCGATGGCGATGACGTCGGCCAGCAGGGCTGGGGTGTCGTTGACGTCGACCCGGAGGGGCATGGCGAACGCTCGGTCCGTCGGGAGGATCGCTTCGGGGAGCTGTTCGAGGCGGACGCTGCGTTCGGGGGACGCGGTGAGGGAGGCGCTCACGCCCATCGTGCGGATGACGGACCAGAGGCTCGGTTTCTGGACGACCTGCCAGAAATACCCCTGCAGGACGCTGTCGTTCTGCACGACGTCGAGGAGGGCGAGCAGCGCGATCAGGCCTTCCGCCATCGGCCGCAGGTCCTCGAGGCTGGTCCTCGGTGGCAGCGGATCGTTGCCGGTGGTGCTCGCCTCGAGGCGCATCGCGGTTTCGATTCCGGGCAGCAGGCCGTTCGTCATCAGGTCTGCCGGCAGGCTCACGATCGAATCGCCGAGCAGTGAGCCGTCCGGGTCGTGCACGCTCACGGCGACCCGAACGATGCCGGACTCGACCTCGACCTCGCGCAGTTCGCCGTCGACCTTCGCCGTGTAGTTCCAGCTGCGGTGCAGGCCGAGGAACTTCACGCCGTCCGTCGTCGTGCCGTTCTTCGTCTCGACGGTGAAGCGCGGGCTCGGCAGCACGCGCAGTCGCAGCAGCCAGCGCTGCGCGGACTCGCCCTGCTGCAGCCGCAGCCCGAACACCACGGTGTCGCCCTCGCGCCAGGCGCGATCCGTGGTGCGTGCGTCGAAGCCGGTTGCCAGCCTGCCGGCACCCGGGAACTCGCCGGGGGCGACCGTGACTGCGAGCTCGGGATTCGGTGCGCGCAGTTCGAGCGGGGCGCTCGCGCAAGCTCCGAAGAGCAGCGCGAGCGAGGCGGGGTGGATCGATCGCATTCGCTGCTCGCTATGACGGCGTCACGGACGTCGGCCCGGATGATACCGGGCCAGCGTTCGTCGCCGAAGCTCACGCGAGGGGGTTGCGCGTTGCGCGGACCGATGGGCGGCTCGAGTCCGCACGGCAACGACGTTCGCCCGGTGCTCACGATCGAGGTGCGCGCCGGAACGATCGTTCAGGCCCGTGGCCGCTGCAACGTCGAGCCGTCATCGGGCCCGGGCCGGCGATCAGCTCGCGAACGGGCTGTACTTGCCGGGGATCGGCACCGGGTACTCGCCGTTCTCGTCCGGCTTGGTCGGCGGCTCCGAATCCATCCGGTAGCCGTCGATCCCGGGGCACAGGTCGCGCCCGCGCTTCAGCAGGTCGTCCCACTGGATCTCCTTGCCGGAGTAGCACGCCTCGCGGCCGAGGATCGCGCAGAACGTCGACATCGCGCCGTACTCGCCCTCATTGTAGATCTCACCGCGGCTCAGCGCCTCGATGAGGTCGTGCTGCTCCTGCTGGTGGCCGCCCGGGCTCTTGCCCTCGAAGCGCCACTTGTTGGGGCCCTCGATGCGACCGGCCGGGTTGCACGTGCCGAGCGTGCCGTGCAGCGACTCGCTCACGTTCGTCCAACTGCCGCGCAGGTGGCGCCCCTGGCTGTACATCTTCGTGCCGTCCGCGAACGTGTACTCACAGAACGTGTGATCGAAGATCTGCGACTTGGTCCGGTCGCCGCCCATGCGCATCTCGCGCCCGCCCATGCCGTTGCACTTGACCGGGTAACTGCCCTTCGCCCAGCAGCCGACGTCGAGGTTGTGGATGTGTTGCTCGACGATCTGGTCGCCGCAGATCCAGTTGAAGTGGTACCAGTTGTTGCACTGGAACTCCATCTCGGTCATCTCCGGCTTGCGGTTGCGATACCAGATGCCGCCGCCGTTCCAGTAGACGCGCGCGAGGATCAGGTCCCCGATCGCGCCGTCGTGCACGCGCTGGATCGTCTCCATGTACTTCGGCTCGTGTCGCCGCTGCAGGCCGATCGCGACCGCGAGGTTCTTCTTCTTGGACTCGGCGACCGCGGCGAGCACGCGGCGCACGCCCGGCGCGTCGGTCGCGACCGGCTTCTCCATGAAGACGTGCTTGCCGGCCTTGACCGCGGCGTCGAAGTGCACGGGCTTGAAGCCGGGCGGCGTCGCGATCACGACGAGATCGCAGTCGCTGTCGATCGCCTTCTGGAACGCGTCGAGTCCCGAGAAGATGCGCTCGCGCGGGACGTCGACCTTGGACTCGTCGTGGCCCTTGAGGTTCTCGACTGTGCTGGCCGCTTTGTCGTGGAACGCGTCGGCGACCGCCACGAGCTTGGTGCGCCCCTTGGTGTTCATGATCTGCGCGACGGCGCCGGTGCCGCGACCGCCGCAGCCGATCAGCGCGACGCGGATCTCGTCCTTGCCGGCGATGTGCGGGGTGAACGCCATCGAACTGGCCGTTCCGGCAGTGACGATGGCGGTGGACGAGGTAGCTAGAAACGTTCGGCGGGTGGTCTTGGCCATGGCGGAGGTTCGGACGGGGCCTGAGGGGAGGCGGCCTGGTGGCCGGCGGAGACGAAGAGCGCTCGAGGGTAGCGGTTTTGTCGCGTGGTGCGACCTCGAGCGCCGATCGGATCGGCTCCAGAGGACGGCTCGGCCCGGCGCGACGCCGAAGGTGGCCGGGCGGCGGATCGGGCGTAGGATCGCGGGCTGCCGATGTCGATCCTCCGCCGAGCTACCGCGCTGGCTGCCCTGCTCGCGATCCCGTTCGCCGGCTGTGAGCGCGTGCCCGAGGTGCGCTCGTTCTCGGGCCCGACGATGGGGTCGTCGTACACGGTGAAGTACGTGGCCGATGTCGACCAGGCGGCGTTGCAGCGCGTCGTCGAAGCGACGCTCGCGGACTTCGACGCGGCGTTCTCCAAGTGGCGCGACGACTCGGAGCTCGAACGATGCAACGCCGCGTTGCGCGCGGGAGAGCCGCATGACGGGACACCGCGCTTCTGCGCCGTGCTCGAGCTCGCGCTCGAACTCGCCGCCGCGACGGACGGCGCATTCGATCCTACGGTCGGGCCGCTGCTCGCGCTCTACCGCGAGGCCAAGGCGAACGGCAGTCCGCTCGACCCCGCGAAGCTCGACGCCGCGAGCGCGCGCGTCGGCTACGCGCGGGTCACCGTCGAGGATGGGACGGTGCGCGCCCCGGCTGGCACCCAGCTCGACCTCGACGGCATCGTCGCGGGTGCGTGCCTCGACGAACTCGATCGCCGCCTCGTCGCGTTCGGCCTGTCGAGCTTCTACCTCGACGTGACCGGCGAGATCTGGTGTCGCGGGGAGAAGGCGCCCGGTTCGCCATGGCAGATCGGCGTCGAGGACCCGACCGCGGCTGCGCTCGGTCGTCGCGAGCCGTTCGCCGTGCTGCCGCTGCGCGAGCAGTCGATGTGCATGAGCGGCAACTACCGCAACGCGTTCACCGCGGACGGTGAGCGCGCGCACCACGTCTTCGACCCCCGTACCGGCCGGAGTGCGACGTCCCGCGTCGTCAGTTGTTCGGTGATCGGTCCGAACGCGGCGGTCGCAGACGCGCTCGGCACCGCGCTGCTCGTGCTCGGCGAAGAACGTGGGGTGCAGGTGATCGAGCGGTTGCGCGAACGGTTCGCGGTCGGCGCGCTGCTGTTCGTCGCGGACGACGACGCCGGGCGCGTCGTGCGCTGTCACTGGCCCGACTAGAGAACCAACGACGAACCGGGAACCAACTGAACGGAAACAGGAGCAGAGCGATGCAGGATCGAAACGTGTGGGTGTCGGCGGGGGCGATGGCGCGGGCGTTCTCGGCGGTGGCCGTGGTGAGTCTCGCGAGCTGCGGCGGCATGCCGGCGCTGCGCGACCCGACGTTGCCCGCCGGGGCCGTCTGTCGGTCGCTCGACGGCCGACCGCTCGCGCTGGCGCCGCTCGCCGATGCGTTCGAGTCCCGGCAGAACGAGCTGCTCGCTGCTGCGCGCGCCGAACTCGCGGAGCGCCCGAACGACCGCGAGGCCGCGATCTGGGTCGGCCGCCGGCTCGGCTACCTCGGCCGTTACCACGACGCGATCGACGTCTACACCGAGGCCCTCGAGCGGCACCCCGACGATCCGTTCCTGCTGCGTCACCGCGGCCACCGGCACCTCTCGGTCCGCGCGATCGATCGCGCGATCACTGATCTGACCCGCGCCGCAGTGGGGTGCCGCACCGAACCCGACCAGACGGAGCCAGACGGGCTGCCGACGCCGGGACGACCCCCGCACAGCTCGCTGCACTTCAACGTGCACTATCACCTCGGTCTCGCGCACTTCGTCGCCCGCGACTTCGCCGCGGCCGAGGCTGCCTGGCTCGACTGCCTCGCGGTGACCGACGACGACGAGTCGCGCGTCGCGGTGACGCACTGGCTCTGGAGCGTGCGCATGCGACTCGGCGACACCGCGGGCGCCGCCGCCGTGGTCGCGCCGATCACCCCGGCAATGGACGTCGTCGAGAACACGAGCTACCACCGCCTCTGCCTGCTCTACGCCGGGCGCCTCACGCGTGCGGAGCTCGCCCCCGGCGACGGCAGCTCCGGCGCCGCCCTCGCGTTCGGACTCGCGCACCACGCGCTCGTGACCGGCGATCGCGCGGCGGCGCAGCGCGGGCTCGAAGAACTCGCGGCGCGGCCGGGCTGGGCGGCCTTCGGAGTCCTCGCCGCCGAGGCCGAGCTCGCTGGTTGGTAGGGCCGCGGCCGGCGCCGAAACCAACACCCAACCCAGCACCTCCGGCCCGCGACTCGATATCGCTCAACCGGAATTTGGGCTGATGGCTTGGGTGTGGATTCACCCACGGCGGCGCGGAGTGCGCTCGTCAGGGTTCCCCGGGCCAAAAAAAAGCGGCCCTGGTGCGGCACCACTCCGCACCAGGGCCAATCCCTGCCACTGGGCCCATGCCCAGGCGTTTCTTTCCACCGATGGGGGAAATGCAGTACCCGTGCCGCTGCTGGCGGAAGTTCGCCGGTTTTCGGGCCGGTTCTTAAATCACTATACCATCGGTATTTGAGGTGATTCGGCGAACCGTGATCAGGCCGGAGGAGGCCGGGTTGGGGCCTGATCGCCGGCATCCCGTGGCGGGCGTCCGTCAGGCCGTCGGCTCGCCGTCGGTCCCGTCCCCGGGGGCTGCCTTGGCCTGCTGCCAGGCGGCTTCGAGCTCGGCCAGCGGGCGGCCGCGCAGATCGTGATCGAACTTGCGCTCGACCGCTATGAAGCGGCGCTGGAACTCGTCGCAGGTGTCGGCGAGGGCGACTTCGGGCTGGACGCCGAGGTGGCGGGCAAGGTTGCAGACGCTGAACAGGACGTCGCCGAGTTCGGCCCGGATACGCGCCGGGTCGCCGCCGGCGACCGCTTCGTCGAGCTCGCCGAGTTCTTCGTCGAGCTTGCCACGCGGGCCGGTCCGGTCTGGCCAATCGAACCCGGTGCGAGCCGCCTTCTCACCGATTCGGAAAGCGCGCAGCAGGCTCGGCAGGGCTGCCGGCACACCGGCCAGCACGCTGCGGCGGGCGGCGGCATCCTGGCTGCTGGGACCAGTGTGGATCTGGCCGGGGCGCGGTTCGCGCTGCTTCATCCGTTCCCAGTTGCGATAGGCCGCGTCGGCGCCGTCGACGCGGCCTCTGTCGTCGCCGAAGACGTGGGGGTGGCGGTGCACGAGCTTGCTGGCGGCGCGGTCGGCGACGTCGTCGACGGCGAAGCGGCCGGTCTCGCTCGCGATGTGGCTGATCATCGCGACGTTCACGAGGACGTCGCCGAGCTCCTCACCGGCTGCCGGATCGTCAAGCCGGCGCAGCGCATCGGCGGCTTCGAAGGCCTCCTCGACGAGGTGCTGCGCCATGGAGTCGGTCGTTTGCTCGCGGTCCCACGGACAGCCGTCCGGGGCGCGCAGGGCGGCGACGGTCTGGAGCAGGCGGGTGATGCCCGGCAGGTTGGAGGACGTGTCCCGCTTCGGAGGCTCGGCCATTCGCGGCAGGCTATCCGTTCGCCGGCGCGGGCGTCGAGGGTCCCGCGGTCAGGGTCACTGCGATCAGGGCCCCTGCGGTCAGGGCCGCTCGCGGATCGGTGGCGCGAGGTGCATCGCGGGGATTCGGCTCGCGGTGATCCGCTGGTTCCGTAACTTGGCGAGTTCCATCGTTGAACCGGCCCGCGCCGCGACCACAGTAAGAACCATGGCACTCGAACTTCCCCCCCTGCCCTACGCGCTCGACGCGCTGTCCCCGCACATCAACGCCGAAACCCTGTCGGTCCATCACGGCAAGCACCATCAGGCTTACGTGACCAACGGCAACAAGCTGATCGAGGGCACCGAGTTCGCCGACATGGCGATCGAGGACATCATCAAGGCGACGGCCGGCAAGGCCGACAAGGCCGGCGTGTTCAACAACGCCGCGCAGGTGTGGAACCACACGTTCTACTGGAACTCGATGAAGCCCGGTGGCGGCGGCAAGCCGACCGGCAAGATCGCGGCGAAGATCGATGCGGACCTCGGCGGCTACGACAAGTTCGCGGCCGACTTCGCCCAGGCGGGCGCGACGCAGTTCGGCAGCGGCTGGGCCTGGCTCGTGCTCGAGGGCGGCAAGCTCGCGATCAAGAAGACGCCGAACGCGGAGAACCCGATGACCGGTGGCGCGACGCCGCTGCTCACGATGGACGTCTGGGAGCACGCCTACTATCTGGACTTCCAGAACCGGCGGCCGGACTACATGAAGGCGTTCCTCGACCACCTCATCAACTGGGACTTCGCGAACCAGAACCTCGGCTGATCGATCGGTCGAGCACGTGGTCAGCAATCGCAGGCGCAAGCAGAAGGCCCGGCAGATGGGCCTCACCGAGGCCGAACTGCAGCTCGTCGAGCTGCTCGGTCAGGTGCTCGAATTGCTGCGCTGGAACCAGGTGCTCGGCTACAGCAACCAATACCTGCTGCACGAGAAGCTCGGCCTCACCGCCGAGGAGCGGCATCGGGTGATGAAGGCGGCCGCCAACGCGGTCGAGCAGGATGGCCGCCTCCAGGACTGGGGGCGGCGTCTGATCGAGATCCAGGATGCCCTGCAAAGCATCCACGCGCGCATGGTCTCCGACGCGCCGCCGGGTGACATCGACGACGGCGACATCGAGGCGTCGGCCGGTGCCGGCGGCGATGCGAGCGCGGTCGATGGCGACGGACTCGCGGCCGATGGCGACGCCAACGCGTGAGCCCGAGCGCACGCCGATCAGCGGCTGCGTCATCACGTTTCGAGAAGCGGATCGCATCGTCGACTGCCTGCAGTCGCTGGCGTTCTGCGACGAGATCGTCGTCGTTGACAGCGGCAGCGACGACGGCACGCAGGAGCTCGCCGCCGAGCACGGCGCGCGGGTGATCGTGAACGCGCCGTTCCCGGGCTACGTCGAACAGAAGCACTGGGCCGTCGAGCAGTGCGCGCACGACTGGGTCTTCTGTCTGGATGCGGATGAACGCGCGACGCCGCCGCTGCAGCGAAGCGTGCGCGAACTCGCGGCTGTCGGCTTGTCGGGCGTCGCCTACGAGATGCCGCGGCTCAATCACTACCTCGGCCGGGTGTTGCGGCGCGGTTTGTTCTGGCCCGATCGCAAGATCCGGCTGTTCGACCGGCGGCAGGCGCAGTGGGGTGGGCGCAACCCGCACGATCGCGTGCAGCTGCCCGGCGGTGCTTCGGCGGTGCGGCTCGCGGACGGGATCGAACACCTGAGCTATCGCAGCTTTCGCGATCACCGGCGCACGATCGACTCGTTCTCGCGGATCGCGGCGCAGGCGCTCGCCGCGGAGGGGCGCCGGGCGAATCCGTTGGACCTGCTCGTGCGACCGCCTGCGGTGTTCGTGAAGAGCCTGCTGCTCAAGCGCGGCTTCCTCGACGGTTGGCGCGGGTTCGTCGTCGCGGCGATGGCGGCCTACACGGACTGGAAGAAGTATTGGCGGCTCATGTGGCTGCCGCGGGCCGCGCGGTCGCGCTGCGAGGGGGAAGGCTCGTGACGGTCGCGGCGCTGGCCGATGCGCGCGTGCTGCACCTGTTCGCGAACTACAAGTGGACGGGGCCGGCCGATCCCGCCATCCGGTCCGCGGCGCGGTTGCGGCGGCTCGGGCTCGACGTCGCGTTCGCGCAGGCCGGCTGGCTGCACGCGGGCGGGCGGCACGACGTCGCCGATCAGCTGTTTCGCTGGCAGCTGCCCGTCCTCACCGGACTGCAGCTGCGCAAACACTTCCGCGTGCGCGCGCTGCTGCACGACGTCGGCCGGCTGCGGGCGATGATCCACCGCGAGCGGTTCGCGATCCTGCACTGCCACCTGCCGGGCGATCACCTGCTCGCCGCGCTCGCGTGTCGGCGGCTGCGGCAGCCGCCGCGCATCGTGCGCACGCTCTACGACCCCGAGCCGCCGCCGCGCGGCTGGCGCGAGCGCTTCGCGTTTCGCCGCACGGCCGCGGTGCTCGCCCCGACGCCGGCGGCGCGCGATGGCGTGCGCGAGGCCTTCGGGCTGCCGGCCGACGCGGTCGAGTATCTCGATCCGGTGACGGAGCCGCGGCCGGTCGAGGGGCCGTCCGCGCGTTCACGGTTCGGTGTTTCGGCAGCGGATCTGCTCGTCGGGATCACGGCGCGCATCCAGCCGCATCGCCGGTTCGATCTGCTGTGGGAGATCGCCCGGCGCGTCGTCGCACGGCAGCCGAACGTGCGCTTCGTCCTGCTCGGGCGCGGCAACGACGAGGACACGCGGCGGCTCGTGCAACAACCCGTGCAGCGGCTGGGCCTCGGCGATCACGTCGTGCTGCCGGGCTACCAACGCGGACCCGACTACGACGCGGCGTTGCGCGCGCTCGATGCGTTCTTGTTCCTCGTTCCGGGCAGCGATGGCACGTGTCGCGCCGTGACGGACGCGATGGCGTTCGGGGTGCCGGTCGTCGCGACCGATCGCGGGATCCTGCCCTCGCTGCTCGCGACGCGCACGGCCGGGGAGCCGCCCGGGCTCGTCCGGCGCGAGGACGGCGCGGCCCTCGCGGACGGGCTGCTGAGCCTGCTGCAGAACGAGGACACGCGGCGCGCGATGGGTGCCGCGGCGCTGCGCGTGACCCGGACGGTCATGGATCCGCTGCGCGCGGCCAGGGTGACCGCGACGCACTACGCGCGGATCCTGGCGCCTGTGAACGGGCATGACCGGGCTGGCTACACTGACGGTGGTGGGGCCGGCGGGGCCACGGCGGGGGGCTCGTGACGTCGGGGTCCGGGTCCGCCCGTTCTTCGGGTCTGGCGTCGGATGGGGCGTCGGCTGCGGTGCCGACCGCAGCGACGGCGGCCGAACGCGAGAGCCTCGGCCAATGGTGGCGTCACTTCGCCGCGACGGGTGAGCTGCCGGCCGCGCTGGCGCCGGTCCAGACGCGCCTGATCCGCAGCGTGCACCGCGCGACCCTGCCGGTCGGGGACGTGTTCGTGAAGACGATGACGTTCCCGCGCCTCAAGGACCGCCTCCGCTACCTCGTGCGATCCCTGCCCGCCGCGCACGAGGCCGCGATGCTGGCCCGGGTGCGCGCCGCCGGCATCCCCTGCCCCGAGGTCGTCGACGTGCGCGAGACCCGGCGCCTGGGGCTGCCCTGGCGCTCGTGGCTCGTCACGCGAGCGCTGCCGCTGCCGGCCGCCGAGGCCACACCACCGAGGCTGGCCGAGCAGGCAGCGCTGGCGGTCCGCCTGCTGGCGTCCGGGATCGTGCACCGCGATCTGCATGCCGACAACTTCGTGCGCCTCGCGAGCGGCGAGGTCGCCGTCCTCGACCTGCAGTCCGCGAGTGCCGAGTCCTCGCCGCGCACCGACCGCGCGGCGCGACTTGCCGCCGCCGCACGACTCGTGCGCGACGTGCCGGTGGAGCAGGCCGCGGAGCTCGTGCAAGGCGGTCTCCTGCACGATGAGGCCGAACTCGACGAGGCGCTGGTGCGGGCCGCGGCGGAGCGGCAGGCCTACGCGCGCCGGCGCGTCCTGCGTTGTCTGCGCGAGTCGACCGGATTCACGCGCCGGGTGCGCTGGTCCGGCGTGCTCCACAGCCACCGGGGCGAGCAACCCGACGGTCGCTGGTTGCCCGGTCGTCACGACTTCCGCGACGTGTGGCTCGGTCAGCGCGCCAATCAGTTGTTCGGTTCCCGTTCGCCCGTGTTCTGGGCTTTCTTCCGAAAGTGGTGGTGGCTCGGCGGCGGCACTGCTTTGTATGTTCCAACAACGTGCAGCGAGGAACGAATCGAGCAAGAACTCGCAATTGCCAGGTCGGGCTCTGCGCGACTCGACGGCCGGCATTGACGAGGACGGCGCTTACCAGGATCGGGGTGACAACTACGGCGGTCGAGCGAGCGCCTGTGGCACCTCGCCTACCCGGCACGGATGGGGGCGGACGCGGATGGGGACTGAGGACAACCAGATAGACGGCGACAGCCAGCCGGTCATCCTTCCTGCCGTTCCGCCGAGAGGTGGGGCGGCCCACGGGGGAGCGGCTGGCGCGAGTGCAACGGCTGCGGGTTCCGCGCGACTGAACGCCTCCCGCCTGGGGCCCGTAAGACGCGTGCTGTTCTACGGCAAGAGCATGTCGCGGACGCGGTGCACGGGCGCGCTCGTCGATGCACTGCGCGAACACGGCGCCGAGGTGCGTTGGCGCAACCTCACGACGTGGCGCCGCTGGTTCGGCGCCAACCTCGCGAACAAAATGGCTCGGGCGGAATTCCACCGCTACCAGCCGGACACGGTGTTCGTGTTCTTCCGCGATCTGCCGGCGGCGCTCGCGGCCGAATTTCGGCGCGATGCCCGCATCGTCGTGTGGTGCGAAGAGGCCCTCGAGTCGCTCGACGGCTCGATCGTCGACTACTTCGAGCTCGCGGACATGATCTGCATGAGCAACCCGGCGCGCTTCGCGTGGCTGCGGGAGCGCGGGCTCGACAACATGGCGTTCCTGATGAGCGGGTTCACGCCGCGCTTCCATCACCCGGCACCGGCGCAGAAGAAGGTCCGCGACGTCGCGTTCATCGGTGGCCCGGGCCGCAAGGGGCAGCGCGCGTCGTTCCTCGCGCGCGTCGCCGAGCGCTTCGACACCCAGGTGTTCGGCATGCACTGGGATCGGTGGCCGCACCTCAAGGGCAACCTGCGCGTGCGTGGGGCGGTGAAGAACCGCGAGTACGCCAAGGTGTGCGCGAGTTCGCGCATCGTCCTCGGGATCAACGAGGTCAACGACGACGCCTACTACTTCAGCAACCGCACGTTCCTCACGCTGGCGTGCGGCGGGTTCCACCTGACGCACTACGTGCCGCGGCTCGAGAAGGTGTTCGGCCACGGCGAGCACCTCGCGTGGTATCACGACGAGGACGAGGCGCTCGAGCAGATCGAGAACTGGCTCAACCAGCCCGACGAACGGGCGCGCATCGCCGCGAGCGGTCACGCGGAGGTGATGCAGCATCACCGCTACTTCCATCGGGTCGCGCGCATCCTGCATTGGCTGCAGACCGGGTTGCCGTCGGTCGGTGATCAACTCGAGGACGCGGGTGTGGTGGATGCGGGCACTGCCAAAGGAAGCGTGCCGGCGCCGGCGCCGAGCTCCATCGAGGGGCGCTGACGGCCGCCGCGCCGGCCGCGCGCGCACGCCATGCGTCTGCTGCACGTCCTCGCCGAGACCGGCTTCTCCGGCGGCGAGACCCAGCTGCGCCTGATCCTCGAGCACTTCATCGCAGCGGGGCACGACAACCACCTGCTGCTCGCGTCCGGGGCGAGGTTCGCTCCCGTCGCCGACGAACTCGGGGTGCCATACCACACCGCTCCGTTGCGTCGGTGGTGGCGGCCGGATCTGTGGACCAAGGTGCGGCGCGTCGCGCGCACGGTCGAGCCGGACGTGATCCACTACGCGTGTCCGCGATCGATGGTCACGGCAGGACTCGTGCTGCGGCGGCACCCGGCGAAGAAGTTCACGATCCGACGCATCGACTACCCGATCAAGCCGGGGCTGTTCGGCGGCGCGCGGTACGTGAAGCTCGTCGATCACACGATCGCGATCTGTGACGCGATCCGGCGGCGGCTGCTGCACGGTGGGGTCCCGGAGAATCGGATCACGCTCGTCTACGACGGCATCGATCCGGCGCCGTGGACGGGGCTGCAGGAGCAGAAGGCCGTCGCGCGCGAACGGCTCGGCATCGCGGCAGACGCGCAGGTGATCAGCCTCGCGGGCGTGCTGCGACCGCGGAAGGGGCAGCACGTGCTCATCGACGCGTTCGCGCAGCTGGCGCCGCAGTTCCCGCGCGCGGTGCTGCTGCTCGCCGGCGGCGGCAGCGAGCTGGAGAAGCTGCGCGGGCAGAGCCAACGCCTCGGCCTCGAAGACCGCGTGCTGCTGCCGGGGCCGGTCAAGCCCGTGCACGACGTCTACGCGAGCTCCGACGTGTTCACGATGCCGTCGTTCCACGAGGGGCTGTGCAACGCGTGCCTCGAGGCCGGGTTCGCGGCGCTGCCGCAGGTGGTGTCCGATGCTGGCGGCAACGGCGAGATCGTCGTCGCGGGCGAGACCGGCGCCGTGGTGCCGAAGGGTGACGCCCCCGCGCTGGCCGCGGCGCTCGCCGGCTACCTCGAGGATCCCGAGCTCGGTGAGGAGCACGGGGCGCTCGGGCGCGAGCGGTGCCTGGCGATGTTCACCGCGGACCGGCTCGGGCCGGAGATCGAGGCGGTGGTCCAGCGGCTCGTCGCGGCTGGCGGATAGACTCCGCCGTCATGGAGCGGGACGACATCGCGTGGTTGCTCGTCAAGGCGAGCGGATTGTGGCTGCTCGTCGAGGGGGTCGTCGCCGTGCCAGACGCCGTGATGACGCTGCATCGCTGGACGGAGAAGGACAACAACGAATCGCTCGCGGCGTTTCTCGACAGCGGCATTCCGCTGATCGCGGGCCTGTTCCTGCTGTTCGCCAACATCGAGCCGATGCTGCGCGCGATGGGGGTGGATCGAGTCGGTCGGGACGCGGATCGACCGGAGTCGACTGCTCCGGCAGTTCCCGCGACGACGGCGCCCGGGCTCGACCGCTACGACTGGCTGTGGGTCGCGCTCAAGGTCTGCGGTCTGCTGGTCGCCGTCTACGGCGTGTTGTTGTTGCCCGGCATCCTGTCGATGTTCGGGATGATGGACGGCGATGTGACGCCCTACCTCTATCTGCTCGTAGCGGCGGTATTCATCGTCGTCGGCCTGTCGATGCTCTTCAGCAACGCGGTCTGGAAGCTCGCGTCACGCGAGCGGTAGTCGGTCTCAGACCGCGGACGGCCACAACCACGCAAACGTGCCGGCCGTGACGAGCGCGTAGATCACCCCATCGATCGCGAACTTCACCATGATGTTCGTGCCGAGGCCCTTCCACGTCCACTCGTGCACGTGGGTGAACACGTAGCCGAGCACCGCGATCGCGCCCGTCATCTGGAACACGGTGATCGCCTCGCCGCCCGGGGCGACGTGGATGCCCGTGAGGTAGCCGCAGAACACGCTGACGAGCAGGCTGAACACGAACCACTTGAGGAGGGCCGGGCCCATGCTCCACATGCCGTTCGGCCGCACGATCATCGTCGCGACCGGGCCTTCCTTGAGCTTGCTCATGAAGTCGGTCTCCTGCGCCTCCTTCATCGAGCCGGCGCACGGCAGCATGTACTGCCCGGGCGGGACGTTGGCCGCGCGGATGGCGGTGCGGACGTCGTCCTCGTTCGGCACCTTGCCGAAGTCCTTGCGATGGATCGGCAGGACCATGTGGATGATCGAGCTGACGACGAAGACGAACACCGCCGACAGCAGGATCGGCAGCCACAGCATGGTGAGAGCAGTCATGGCGACCCCATCATGCCGGGCCGCCAGCGGTCACGGGAGTTCGTGGAACACCATCTCGGCGAACTTCTGCGCGTCGACCTTCGGCCAGTAGCGATGGACGTTGCCGTCCGGGTCGATCACGACGGCCGCGCGGCTCGCGTTCTCGGCGCCGTCCGCGATCGCGCCGTAGGCCTTGGCGAGCGTGTGGTCCGTGTCGCAGAGCAGCGGGAACGGGAAGTCGAACTTGCTGCGAAACGCCTGATTGGCGGCGGCGTCGTCCGTGGACGCGCCGAGGACCGTGGCGTTCTTGGCGAGGAACTGGGGGAATCGATCACGGAGCCCCTTGCCCTGCGCGGTTCAACCCGGCGTGTCGGCCTTGGGGTAGAACCACAGGACGAGCGTCTTGCCTTGGTAGTCGGCGAGCGAGTGCTGCTTGCCGTTCTCGTCGGGGACGGTGAAGTCGGGAGCGGGTTGACCTGGTTCGAGCATGAATGAAGTCTCGGTGTTGACCGGGTTGTGTCCAATCCCGGGCCGCCGGTCTGCTAGGTTTTGTTCGCGCCGCGTGCTGCCGATACGTCCTCAGTGAAGCCCGAAGACCTCCGAACCGACTGCCGCCACGTGCGCTGGGACCGGCCGTGCGCGCCGCACAAGCAGCGCGGGAAGGTGTGCGGGAGCTGCGACGAGTACGACCGGGTCCGGCATCGGGTGCTCATGGTCAAGCTCGCGGCGACGGGCGACGTGCTGCGGACGACGGCGTTCCTGCCCGCGGTGCACACGACCTGGCCGGGCGCGCACGTCACCTGGGTCACGCGGCCGGCCGCCGCGGCGTTGTTCGACGGCAACCCGTTCGTCGACGAGGTGCTGACGACCGGCGACGCGGTGACGGCCGCGCGGTTGTCGACCGAGGACTTCGACGTCGTGCTCTGTCCCGACGCGGATCCCGACGCGGCCGCACTCGCGGCGATGGCCCGCGCGAAGGAACGGCGCGGCTACGTGCGCGACGCCAATGGCCGCGTCGTGCCGCTGTCCGATGGCGCAGCTCTGTGGCTCGGCATGGGCGTCGACGACGTGCAGAAACGAGCGAACCAGGAGACCTACCAGGCGCTCGTCGCGCGCGTGCTCGGCTTCGACCCGGCGCAGGTGACGGAGCCGGTGCTCGAGCCGAAGGAACGCGAGACCGCGAGCGCGAAGGAGTTCGTGGCCGGTCTCGGCAGCGACCGACCGCTCGTCGGACTCAACACGGGTGCGGGCGGGCGGTGGGAATACAAGCGCTGGACGCTCGAGCACCAGCGCACGTTCCTCGAACTCGCGACCGACGCTGGGCTCGCCGTTCTGCTGCTCGGTGGCCCGGAGGAGAGCGCGCGCCATCGCGACCTGATCGCCGGCGCCGAGGGCCGACCGGTGTTCGACGGCGGCAACGAGAACACGTTCGGTCGCTTCGCCGCCCTCATCGACGCCTGCCGCGTCGTCGTCACGAGCGACTCGCTCGCGGTGCACGTCGCGGCCGCGCGCAAGACCCCGGCCGTCGTCCTCTTCGGCCCGACCTCGGCACCCGAGATCGAACTCTACGGCCGCGGCAGCAAGCTCGTGCCCGACCTGGACTGCATCTGCTGCTACCTGCCACGTTGTGACAAGGTCCCGCACTGCCAGGCGCTGATCGAACCGCGCACGGTGCTCGCAGCAGTGCAGCAGTGGCTGTGATGGCCGTACGGTACCTGGTTCATGCTGCCGGCCGCAACGCCGCCCGGGAGGCAACGCCCTCGCGGCCGGCAGCATGAACCAGGTACCGTACGGCCTTGCGGTTTGAACCGCGTACCGTACGGCATCACCACGTAGGCTCTGGTTCATGGCCGATTCGGGTTTCGATCAGCGGCGGACGTTTCTGACCGGGGGGCTCGTGGGCGCTGCGGCCGGGGTCGTCGGGGCCGCGACGACCGGGGTCATGCGGCGCGATGCCGGCGCGCGCGCCGGGGTCGCGAAGGGGCGGAAACTCGTCGAGTGGCGGCTCGCGTCGAGCTTCCCGAGTTCGCTCGACACGCTGTACGGGGCGTCCGAGGTGCTCGCCGAACGGGTCGCCGCGATGACGGATGGCGCGTTCCGGATCCTGTGCCATCAGGCCGGCGAGCTCGTGCCCGGGCTGCAGGTGATGGACGCGGTGCAGAAGGGTTCGGCCGAGGTCGGTCAGACGGGCGGCTACTACTACACCGGCAAGGCTCCCGCACTCGCGTTCGATACCTGCGTGCCGTTCGGCCTCACGTCGCGGGAGCAGATGGCGTGGCTGCTCGAGGCCGGTGGGCTCGAGCTGCTGCGGAAGGTCTACAGCGACTTCGGCATCCGCAACTTCTACTGCGGGTCGACCGGCGCGCAGATGGGCGGGTGGTTCCGCGAGCCCGTCGAGTCGGTGGGTGGACTGCGCGGACTGCGGATGCGCATCCCGGGCCTCGGGGGCAAGGTCATGGATCGGCTCGGCGTGTCGGTGCAGGTGCTCGCCGGCGGGGACATCTATCCCGCGCTCGAGCGCGGCGCGATCGACGCGACCGAGTTCGTCGGGCCCTACGACGACGAGAAGCTCGGCTTCCACCGCGTCGCGAAGAACTACTACTACCCCGGCTGGTGGGAACCCGGCCCGTCGCTCGGGTTCTTCGTGAACCAGGCCGCGTGGGATCGGCTGCCGGCCGACTACCAGGCCGCGTTCGAAGCGGCGACGCAGGTCGCGGCCGCGACGATGCAGCGGCGCTACGACCACCAGAACCCGCAGGCGCTGCGGCGGCTCCTCGACAACGGTGTGCAGCTGCGCCCGTTCGGCGACGACATCATGCGCGCGGCGCGCGACGCGTCGGAGAGCCTGCTCGACGACGAGGCCGCGGGTGACTCGTCGTATCGCGAGATCCTCGAGCACTGGCGCAAGTTCCGCACCGAGAGCTTCCGCTGGTTCGGAACGAACGAACTCAGCTACGCGAAGTTCGCGCACGGGAGCTGACGCGCCGCCCCGGGGTCAACGCACTGCCGCCTGTACCCGCGCAAGCACACCACGGGTCTCGAGTTGCCGGCAGATCGTGTCCGCGATCGCTCGCTGCGCCGCCGTGCCCAGGTGCGCGCCATCGGCCGCCGGCGCATGCTCGCTGGTGCGGACCGCGTGCGCCGCGAAGAAGCTCGGGTCGACGGCGGCGAGCAACGGTCGCGTGGCCGCGTGGTTGCACTGCGGTCCGCGCGTCGGGTCGAGCGCCGGGCGCGCGGTCGCGATCGCGGGGATGTTCCGGCTCTTGACGAACAGCTGCATGAGGAGCAGGTCGTGCAGGGTGGCCTGCGCGGCGTTCAGGTGGTTGGCGAACGTGAGGTATCCGGCGGCCCGATCGAGCGCTTCCCCGTAGACCGCGGCGCGCGGGTGCCCTCGCACGCTCCGCTTGATCCGGCGCCGCTCCTTCGGGTCCTCGAACCACGGTCCGGCGTTGAACGCTTCGTCCTCGACGAGCACCTCGGCGCGGCGCGCTTCCGCGAGGTTGACGAGCACGAGGTGCGGCGGCGCTGCCGTGCACTGGCTGATCACCGATCGCGCGATCAGCGCGTTGGACCCGCCCGGCTCGGCGAAGTTGAGGCAGCACACTTCGCGATCCGCGAGTCCGAGCCTCGTGCGCACGAACTCGGCGACGCGGGACGGCCAGGCGTCCGCCAGCTCGACGCCGACGCCGAACGCGTCGCTCTCGCCGAACGCGTAGATCCGCAGCCGCGCGTTGGGATCGAACTCCGGCCCGCGGTAGCCGAGCGTGTTGTAGTCGTACCGCGTGCGCTCGCTCAGGTCCGTCGAACAACGCGGCAGCGAGTAGCGGGTGCCGATCCGGTCGCGACGCTGGTCGACGGCTCCGCAGTACGGCAGCGGGCTCGCTTGCGTTCCCGGGAGATCCATGACGGTACGGAATGTAACGGGTCCGGCCGGCAGGTGCAGGGGGCCCCGCTGGCTCCGGTGCCTCGCGGGCTCGGGCCCGTTCGCTCAACGTGGTTCGAGCAGCGCCGTTACGAGCTCCGGGAACGCGATCACGAGCCCGAGGCCGACGAGCTGGATCGCGATGAACGGGATTGCGCCGCGGTAGATCGCGCTCGTCGGGATCGAGCTCGGCGCGACGCCGCGCAGATAGAACAGCGAGAACCCGAACGGCGGCGTGAGGAAGCTCGTCTGCAGGTTGATCGCGATCATCACGCCGAACCAGATCATCCGTTCGTTCTCGATGCCGAGCGCGCGCGCGGCCGGCGCGAGCAGCGGCAGCAGGATGAACGCGATCTCGAAGAAGTCGATGAAGAAGCCGAGGACGAAGATCGCGAGGTTGGCGACGACGAGCAGGCCGACCTCGCCACCGGGCAGATTGGTCAGCAGCTCCTCGATCCAGACGTCGCCGTGCAGGCCGCGGAACACCATCGCGAACGCCGTCGAGCCGATCAGCAGGAACATGACCATGCTGCAGATGCGCAGCGTCGACTGCGCCGTGTCACGCAGGCACGCGCGGTCGAGCCGCTTCGTCGACGCCGCGAGGATCATCGCGCCGACCGCACCCAGCGCGCCAGCTTCGCTCGGCGTCGCGATGCCGGCGAAGATGCTGCCGAGGACGACGACGATCAGCAGCAGCGGCGGGAGCATGACCTTGATGACCTCGCGGCCGAGGTGGGGGACGCGTTCGCGCTCTCGTGCCGGGATCGCCGGCGTGCGTTCGGGATGGCGCCATGCGAGCCAGACGACGTAGAGCGCGTAGAGGCCGGCGAGCATGAGACCGGGCAGCAGCGCGCCGCGGAACAGGTCGCCGAGGCTCTCGCCGAGCTGATCCGCGAGCACGACGAGCACGACGCTCGGCGGAATGATCTGGCCGAGCGTGCCGGCGGCGCAGATCACGCCCGTGGACAGCTCCTTGCCGTAGCCATAGCGCTGCATGATCGGCAGCGAGATCATGCCCATCGCGACGACGGATGCGCCGACGACGCCCGTCGCCGCTGCGAGCAGCGCGCCGACGAACACTACGGCGAGCGCGAGTCCGCCGCGCACGGGCCCGAAGACGAGCCCGATCGTTCGCAGCAGGTCCTCTGCCAGCCGCGACCGTTCGAGCATCGTTCCCATGAAGATGAAGAACGGGATCGCGAGCAGGATCTGGTTGCTCATGACCCCGAACACGCGTTCGGGGAACAGCTGCAGGTAGTCGATGCCGAACCGCTCCGCCGCGATGCCGAGCAGGCCGAAGATCAGCGCCGTGCCGCCGAGCGCGAACGCGACCGGGTAGCCGACGAAGATCAGCAGGAATACGACGACGAACATCAAGGGGCCGAGCGGTTCGTGCATCACGCGACCTCCTCGGGCTCCCGGCTGTCGTCCGGCTCGACGAGGCCGGCCTCGGTGGGCGTCGCGCCGCGCAGCAGGGCGACGCGCTTGCACAATTCGGAGACGCCCTGCAGCAGGATCAGCAGGAACGCGATCGGCACGACCGGCTTCAGCGGCCAGCGCGGCAGCCCGCCGGGGTCGTTCGACATCTCGCCCTCGGCCCACGAGTCGGCGACGAAGTCGATGCTGATCCAGACCGCGAAGATGCAGAACGGGATCAGGAAGATCAGCGTGCCGAACAGGTCGATCCACCAGCGCCCGCGTTCGGGCAGCCCGCCGTAGATCACGTCGACGCGGACGTGATCACCGCGCCGCAGCGCCCATGGCGCGCCGAGCAGGAAGACCAGGCTGAACAGGTACCACTGCAGCTCGAGCCACGCGTTGGACGACAGTGGCACGCCCGTGTACTTCTCCGACCAGCGCGCGATCGCGTTGTAGGCGCCGATCGCGACCATGACGAGCAGCAGCCACGCGACGGCGCGCCCGAGCCCGCGGTTCAGGCGATCGATGCCGCGTGAGACTCCGAGCAGCGTGCGCATGCCCGCGGGAGGATAGGTTCGGGTCCGAGGCCGCGCAGCAAATCCCCCGGCAATCGGGCGCCTGCGGTTTGACTGCCTCGGGTCGGCGCCCGATCCTGCGGCCATGCGCGCCATCGTTCTCCTGTTCGCGGTGTTCGTTGCCGTCGCCGTTGGCTGCAGCAGCGCGCGCGTGTCGCCGCGCGGCAAGCCCGTGCCGCCCCCGGCGAAGGCAGAGGCGACGGCGCCGGTCGACCTGCTCGGGCTGCCGCCGTTGGGCGTGCGGTCCAAGGCGAACTGGGAGGCGACGCGCCGCGACGAGATCCGCGGGTTGTTCGAACACCACGTCTACGGCCGCGTGCCGCCGGGCCTCGGCGAACCGGCGTTCGAGGTGCTGCACACCGAACCGAAGGCGCTCGATGGCGTCGCGACGCGCGTGCGCGTTCGGGTCACGCTGCCAGCCGTGCCGAAGTGGGACGGGTTCGAGCTCATGGTCCACGTGCCGAACGGCGCGGACTGGCCCGTGCCGTGCGTCGTCGGCCTCAACTTCCGCGGCAACCACACCCTCGTCGACGATCCGGCCGTGCCGATCCCGGACGGCAACGAGCACGCCCGCGGCCACCGCGTGGCGCGGTGGCCGCTCGCGCTCGCGATGCAGCGCGGCATTGCCGTGGCGACGGCGTGGTACGAGGACATCGAGCCGGATCGGCCCGATGGCTTCCGCGTCGGACTGCGCGGTGCGGCCTCACCGCGGGGGGCGGCGACCGAGTGGCGGCCCGGGCAGTGGGGGGCGATCGCGGCATGGGCGCAGGGTCTCCGCCTCATCGCCGACTACCTCGAACGCGAGGTCACGGTCGATGCGAAGCGCCTCGCGGTGCTCGGCCATTCCCGGCTCGGCAAGACGGCGCTCTGGGCCGGCGCGCTGGATCCCCGCTTCGACGTCGTCGTCTCCAACAACTCGGGCGAGGGCGGCGCCGCCCTCATGCGGCGGCCGGTCGGTGAGACCACGGCCGCGATCACGTCGCGGTTCCCGCACTGGTTCACGCCGACGTATCGACGCTACGCGAACGACCCGACGACCTGCCCGGTCGATCAGCACATGCTCATCGCGCTGTCGGCACCGCGGGCGGTCTACGTCGGCAGCGCGAGCCGCGACACCTGGGCGGATCCGGAGGGCGAGTTCCTGGCGTGCGTGCACGCCGCACCCGCGTGGGAGGCCTACGGTCTCGAGGCGCTCGGTGTGCAGGCATGGCCCGCGGCAAACACGCCGGTCGGCGATCACGTCGGCTACCACGTGCGCGTCGGGAGCCACAACATCACGGCCTACGACTGGCAGCAGTACCTCGACTTCGCCCTGCGCCACTGGCAGGAGTGACGGTCAGCGGTCGAGGGTCACGTCGACCGCGCCCGACTTCGGCAGTTGGACGGGGTTCGACTCCAGCTCGTATGAGCCCGCGAGGTGGGTGACCACTGTTTCACCCGGCGGCAGCCCCGTCACCGAGAAGCGGCCTTCGCGATCCGTCATCACGAATCGATCGCGAGGTGTCGGTTCAAAGGTCGAGATGCGCAGCAGGGCGGCGGGGCGCACAGCGCCGGTGTGGTTCCGGACGACGCCGCGTAACGTCGCGCCCGCGCGGCAGCGAAGCACGCCGAGGTCGATCACCTCGTCGCCGTTCTTTCGAAACGGTTCCTCCGCCCAGCCGGCAGGGCTGCTGATATGCAGCACGTACTCGGTCTCGCCCGGGTAGAACGGTTGGATCACGAGCTCGCCGCGGAGGTTCGTGGTTCCGATGAGTCGGCGATTGCGCCGGTAACTGCGGAGCCGTTGCCGTGCTGTTTGCTCGGGACGGTCGAGTGGGACGGCGATGACGGTCGCCCCCACGACCGGATCGCCCTTGACACTCGAGATCGTCGCATGGATCGGCGTCGGGAGTGGGGTATCGGTGTCGTACTCGGGAGGGCGATGCGGCGTCGCTGGTGAATCGCTGGCGGCATCGAAGGTCCAACGCCTGCCGGCATGGAACGGCTCGATTCGTTGCGTGGCCCGGCCGTTCGGCATCGTAGTCGACTCGACCCGGAGCTCGAGGTCATCCGACAGCGGCCAGCCGCACAGGCGCCAACGGCCGGGTGCCTCGGGTCGCGGCTGGGCTAGTTCGGGCGGCAGCAGTACACGCGGGCCGGCGTGGCTCGCGACCACCGTGAGGCGGGCGTCGTTGAGTGCGTCCGCGTCGGCGCCGACGATTTCGACCGTGTGCTCGACCTCGGCCGGATACGGCAGCTCGCAGACGAGCTCCGAGGCCTTGGCCGAACTCGCGTCGACCGCGGTCTCGAGCCCGTAGCGACCCTTCGTCCAGGCGCGCACCGTGATTGCTCGGCACGGCACGCACGGCAGCTCGAACGTGCCGTCGGCTCGCGTCGTGGTCGCGACCGCGAGCGCGCCGAGCATCGTCGGGCCGAACGGCGAGGCTGCGACCCAGGCGCCGGGGACCGGCTCGCCGTCGGCCTCGACGCGGCCCGTGAGTTGGCGCGCCGGCATCGTCTGGATCTGGACCATGCCCGCCCATTGCACCTCCCGGTCGACGAACGTCGCGCCGACGGTCGGCTCCCGCGTCGTCACGCGCACGACGGCGCCCTCTCGCGGGACATCCTTCACGACGAAGCGCCCCGTGGCGTCCGTGAACGCCTGGCTGAGCACGGCCCCGTCGACCTCGACGGTCACCCGGCCGGCGATCACGGGTTCGCTGTGCGGGTCGAGCACGACGCCGCTGAGTCTTGCGATCGGGGCCTGCCCGGTTGCCGTGTGCGCCAGGACAGTGGCCATCGACAGCGCAGCGGCAGCGCTTCGCATCACGCCTCGTTGGTGTAGACCGCGTCGAACATCGTGCGCCAGGTCTCGCCGTCCTGCGAGTTCTCCATCTTCGACCCCATCGTCCCATCCGTGCGGAAGTCGGTCGTCATGCGCATGTGACCCATCATCGGGCTCTTGCTCCGCAGCACGAGCTGGTCCGCGCTCGTCCAGTTGCCGCGGAACTCCTCGTGGCCGCCGCCGAGGCTGTCGAACCAGTGCAGCACGACGTCCTGCGTCTGCTGGTCGATCGTGTAGATGCCGTGGCCCTGGAACGTGACGTTGCCGCCCATCGACTGCTCGTAGTCGGTGACGACGGAGAAGCCCGCGAGGGCCTTCCGGCTCGTCGTGACGCCCTGAGCCTTGCCGCCGTCGGGGAGCCACTCGGACGGGTGCATGTTCTCTTCGCCGGTCCAGGTGCCGGCGAGGCGTTCGAGTTTCTGGTGGGCGTCGGTCGGGCGGGGCATGTCCATGGTCTTGTCCTTGCTTGGTCGTTGGCGAGAGGTTGGTCAGCGGAGCTCGACGGTCGCCGTGCCGGATTCCGGGAGCTTCAGAGCCTGGCCGCGATGGTCCCCGTCGGTGGTCAGGAGCGCAACGTCGCACGTTCCGGGCGGCAGGCCGGTGAGGGTGAAACGGCCGGCGCGGTCGGTATGGAGGATGTGAACCCGCTCGACGCCGCGGAACGTGATCACGCGCACGGTGGCGCCGGGCGCCGGCCAGCCGGTGGACGAGAACACGACGCCTTGCAGGGTCGCACCTGCTTCGCAGTGGATCTCGCCGACGTCGACGCGGTCGCTGGCGACCGGCACGAGGACTTCGGCCCACCCGCGGTGGCCACCGATCTGCAGGCCGAACTCGCTGTTGGCTTCGAGATCGATGCCCGCTACCCGCAAGTCGCCGCGAGGATCCGCCCGTCGATGGATCGCCCATGGGCTGACCTCGACCATCGCGCCGCCCCGCCGGCGACCGAGCACCCGCATCATCTTGTTCGGCGGCACGAGTTGAATGTCGACTCTCGCACCGGCAAAGGGCTCACCCGAGCTCGTCAGGATCGTTGCCGTGATCGTGGCCGCACGGGTCAGCAGGAGATCGTGATCGGCGCCCTCGCGGTGCTTGCGTCTGAGATAGCTCCGATGCTGCAGGCCGGCGACGCGCAGACCGCGCGGCTCCGAGTCGTCGACGAGAACGTAGCCGTCGTCCAGGCATTCGATCACGAAGCCGTCGCCGTCGCCGACCGGGGCCATCAGGCGGAACGAGCCGTCCGCGGCCGACGTGCCGTACGTCCTGCGCTCCTGGCCCTTGAACCAGCCCCGCACCGCGAGCTGTTGACCGCCGAGCGCGACGCCGTCCTCGCCGCGCAGCTTGCCGCGGATGAAGCCGCTGTCGCCGACCTGGTGGTAGAACGTCTTCGTGCGGTCGCCGGAGTCGGCGACGATCTCCTGCCACATCGGCTCGGTCGCGATCGTGGGCGAGCGCAGCGCCGCCTGCATCGAGTCCGCTCTGGGCCAACCGCGCACCAGCCAGCGACCGTTCTCGACGGCGGCCGTCACCGCGGCTTCCGGCATCAGTATCTCCGAGCCGCCCGCGACTGCCCGCACCCCGAACTCGAAGCGGTGCGCGCGCGCGACCGCCGCATCATCGAGACGGAAGGTGTGTTCGACGATCGTCGTATCCGGCATGCTGCACTCGAGCTCGACGGGCTCGGTGCCGGTCGGAATCGTCTGCGCGAAGCCCGCGCAGCCTCTAGCCCACGCGCGGAGCGCGAGCGGCCCGCAGGCGGCGAGTTCGAACCCGAAGGCTCCGCGTTCGTCCGTAGTCGTCGCCGAGGCGAGCGCTCCGAGCGCGGCGAAGCCCGTGGGAGACAGCGCGACCCAGGCGCCCGCGAGCGGCTGGCCGTCCGGACCACGCAATACGCCCGTGACCCGGCGGGCCGGCATCGTGCGGATCTCGACCGTGCCGGCGCGCAGATCGATCGCCTGCAGCCGTTGGGCGCCCACGAGTGGCGCCTTCCCCGTCGTGGTGGCGCGCACCACGAGGCCCTCGCGCGGCAGGTTCGTGAGCACGAAGAGCCCCGTCGCGTCGGTGCGCGTCTGGCGCACGACGGCCCCGTCTTGCTCCGCAGTCACGAGCGCGGCCGGCACCGGCTGCGAGTGCGAGTCGAGCACGACGCCGGTCAGCCGGGCGAGCGGCGGGGGCGCGCCGGGGTCCTGACCGGGTTCCCGATCCGGCCCCTGGGCCACCGCGAGCGCGGCCAGGGTCACCGCTGCAACGAAAGGCAAGAGCGCAGCCGTTCTCATGCGGCCATCGTAGCGCGGACGCTGGCCCGCGATCAGCCGGCCCTTTACGATGTCCGTCCCACGGCCGTTCGCCGCCCCCAATCCGAATATCGCTCCCGACCATCGCCTCCGACTGTCGCCATGCGCCTGACACCGCTCCGTTCGTTCGTTCTGTTCCTACTCGCAGCCGCGGCGACGCTGCCCGCGCAGGGCGTCAAGTGGTGGACCGACGACTTCGACGGCGCGCGCATCGCGGCCGAGAAGGAGCGCGGCGAGATGGTCATGCTCTACTTTTGGCGCAAGGACCACAACGCGTGCACGTCGATGTTCGGCGGCACGATGGCGGATCCGACGGTCATCGCCGAGCTCTCGAAGTACGTGTGCATGGGGGCCGAGGCCGAGACCGACATCGGCACGCCGCTGTTCGAGAAGTACAACGTGCAGAACGTCCCGACGGTCGTCTTCGTGAAGCCCAACGGCGACATCGTCGACCTGATCGAGGGCTACTCGCCGGCCGACGAGTTCCGCCAGGAGCTCGAACGCGTCGCGAGCGGCAAGGGCACGATCGCGGGGCTGCGCCAGGCGATCGCGGACGATCCGAAGGACTTCGAGAGCGGCGCCAGCCTCGTGACCAAGCTGCGGGCGATCGGTGACGCGGATGGCGCGATGAAGGTCGTGGACGCGATGATCGCACTCGATCCCAAGGGCAGGAACGAGCACGTCGCCGAGGCGATGCTGCTCAAGCTGTTCCAGGAGACGATGAAGCCCGGCACGGCGAACACCGACTGGGACCTCGAGCCGCTGCGCAAGTTCCTCGCCCAGCAGCGCAACAAGCGCGTGAAGTTCCTCGGCTACGACCAGATGGCGCGGATCGAGTACGGCCGCGACAACCTCAAGGAGGCCGCGAAGCTCGCGTCGAAGGCGTGGAAGGACATCCCCGACGACGAGGTGCTGTCGTTCGGCCAGCGCATGCAGGACATCATCTACCAGCGGCAGGACGACCTCGACAAGATCGACAAGAGCATCATCAAGCTCGGCGTGAAGATCTCGAAGGAGACGCTCGAAGCCGCGGAGAAGGCGGTCAAGAAGACGCCGGACAACGCCTGGCTCGCGGGTGTCTACTCGCGGCACGCCGGCGTGATGTATGCCGCCACGAAGCGCAAGGAGGCGTTCGAGCTGATCGAGAAGGCGCTCGAGCTGGATCCGAAGAACGAGGCCTACAAGGCGTTCCGCGACATCTGGCGCAAGGGCGGCAAGTAGCGGAGCGGTCGCGGTCGGCGCGCTACTCGGCGTCGTCGGGTCGCTCGGTGACGCGCCGCTCGGTCGCGGGCGGCAGCTCACGGAATGGCTCTGGCACCTCGCCGCGCAGCAGCGCGGTCGTGTCCGGGTGCCGGTAGATCACGGGCGCGCCGTCGGGGCCGAGTCCGCCGGTGTCCGCCGTGGGGCCATACGTCGAGTAGAGCGCGATGCCCTGCGCCCGCAGCAGGCTCGTCTGCTGGCCGCGATGGTGCGCGGAGTGGGCGATGCGGCGAACGAGGACCCACGCGCGTGAGCGTTCGACGTCGAAGAACTTCACGTTCTCGAGCCACCACGGCTCGGTCTGGCTCTCGAGTGCGCAGAGCCGTGCGGTCGCAGCGGCCGCGTAGGTCGCGACGAACCCCGCGACGGTCTCGTCGGTCGGCAACACTTCGCCCGCGGTCGCGATGCCGAGCATGTTCTGGAACCAGCCGTGCTCGGACTGGCACTGGTGCACCATGTGCTCGAGCAGGTTGCGGCCGCGGCGGTCGCCGGCGCGCGGGCGTTGCAGCAGATCCGCGCCGCCCCCCGCGGCCATCGTCCACACCGACAGGGTCTTCTCGATCTCCGTCCGATAGGTGTCGACGAGGAACGAGAAGGTCGCGGTCATCGGCGTTCCTGCTGCTACCGGTTCTCGCCCTGGTAGGCGATCGCGGCCTTCACGAAGTCGCGGAACAGCGGGTGCGCCTGCAGCGGCTGCGTCTTGAACTCGGGGTGGTACTGCACGCCGACGAACCACGGGTGGTCCGGCACCTCGACGATCTCGGCGAGGCCGTGCTTGGGGTTGGTGCCGGCGAGCACGAAGCCCTTCGCTTCGAACTGTTCGCGATAGGCGTTGTTGAATTCGTAACGGTGGCGGTGGCGTTCGTGGATCGTGTCCTTGCCGTAGGCGCGGTGGCTGTGCGTGCCGGGGGTGAGCCGGCACTCGAAAGCGCCGAGTCGCATCGTGCCGCCCATATC
Source organism: Planctomycetota bacterium (assembly GCA_965228735.1). GTDB lineage: Bacteria > Planctomycetota > UBA1135 > UBA1135 > UBA2386 > JAGQRA01. The sequence continues at coordinate 2,771,866 of OZ245838.1, read as the reverse complement.
GCTGCGCTGCTTCTGCTCCTCCATGAGCGAGATCACGGGGTTGCTCGCGTTGCTGTCGTACTCAGTCGTCGTCGCATCGGTGATGCCGAGGTCGTTGCGGGCGAACTCGACGACGGCCGCCTGCATGCCGTAGCAGATGCCGAGGAACGGGATCTTGTGCTTCCTGGCGTAGCTGATACTCGCGATCTTGCCCTCGAACCCGCGCTCGCCGAAGCCGCCGGGGACGAGGATGCCGTCGACACCGTCGAGCAGGCCGTCGGCGCCTTCATTGGCCACCTGCTCGGCCGAGACCTTGCGCAGGTTGACCTTGCACGAGTTGGCGATGCCCGCGTGGCTCAGCGATTCATAGATCGACTTGTAGGCGTCGTGCAGCGCGATGTACTTGCCGGCGACCGCGATCTCGATCTCGTGGTCGGGTTGTTTCACCGTCGCGAGCAGCTGTTGCCAGTCGCTGACGTCGACCTCCTGACGCGGCTCGATCGACAGGTGCGACAGGATGCGGCGGTCGAGGCCCGAGTCGCGCAACATGAGCGGGACCTCGTAGATCGAGAAGCTGACGTCCTTCTCCTCGATCACGTCCTCGGGACGGACGTTGCAGAAGAGCGAGATCTTCTTCGGCATGTCCGGCTCCATCGCGACCTCGGTGCGGCACACGAGGACGTCGGGCTGGATGCCGATCTCCCGCAGCTTGCCGACCGACTGCTGCGTCGGCTTGGTCTTGAGCTCGCCCGACGCGCGCAGGTAGGGCAGCAGCGTCAGGTGGATGAACATGCAGTCGTTCGGCCCCTGCTCGAGGCTGAACTGACGGATGGCCTCGAGGAACGGCAGGCTCTCGATGTCGCCGACGGTGCCACCGATCTCGGTGATCGCGACGTCGGGCGCGGGTTCGCCGTCGCTCGGCGCGGCGCCGGCCCGGATCCCCATCTTGATCTCGTCGGTGATGTGGGGGATCACCTGCACCGTCTTGCCGAGGTAGTCGCCGCGGCGCTCCTTCTGGATGACGGACTTGTAGATCTTGCCCGTCGTGTAGTTGCTGTCCTTGTTGATCCGCGCGCTCGTGAAGCGTTCGTAGTGACCGAGGTCGAGGTCGGCCTCGGTGCCGTCGTCCGTCACGTAGACCTCGCCGTGCTGGAACGGCGACATCGTGCCGGGGTCGACGTTGATGTAGGGGTCGAGCTTCTGCATCGACACCTTGAGGCCGTGGCGTTCGAGCAGCCAGCCGATCGCCGCCGAGGTCAGGCCCTTGCCGAGCGACGAGACGACGCCGCCGGTCACGAAGATGTACTTGGTCATGATGCTGATCTGTCGGTGCGGCGCTGCAGCCAGGCGTCGTAGTCCGCGCGCGTCTCGATGCCCCAGGGATCGCCCGCGGCGTCGATGACGTGGATGCTGATGTCGTTCTCGAGGAAGCGCAGTTGCTCGAGGCTCTCGGTCTCGGCGAGCCCGCTGCTCGGCAGTTCCGGAACGCGCAGCAGGACGTCGCGCGTGAAACCGTAGACCCCGATGTGGCGCCGCAGTGGCGCCGTGCCGGGTGCGCCCTCGACGGCAGTGCGCCGGAACGGGATGGCCGCGCGGCTGAAGTAGAGCGCCTTGCGGCTCACGCCGCAGACGACCTTGACGACGTTGAAGTCGTCGATCCTGGCCTGATCGTGCAGCTCGGCCGCGAGCGTGTTGCACTCGGCCGCGCCGCTCAGGAGCTGATCCGCGAGCGCGTCGAGGTCGGACGGCGCGACCTCGGGCCAGTCGCCCTGGATGTCGAGCACCGCGCGGCAGTCGATCGACCGCGCGGCCTCGGCGCAGCGTTCGCTGCCCGTACGGCAGTCCGGGCTCGTGCGCACGACCTCGATGTCGGCCGCGCGAGCGGCCGCCTCGACCGCATCGTCGTCGGTCGCGACGTAGACCTTGTCGATCCGGGCCGCTCGTTGCGCCGGCTCGCACGTGTGGAGGAACAGCGGCCGACCGCTTTCTTCGAGGAGAGCCTTGCCCGGGAGTCGCTGGCTGCCGACGCGCACCGGCACGATCGCGACGGCGCCGAGGGTCACTGGCCGCGCCCCCGGCCGTCGTCGTTGCCGCTGCCGCCGCTGCCGAGTTTGCGCCGCGACTGGACCGCCTCGTAGCGGGCCCGGTGCTTCTCGTTCTCGAGGTCCATGCGGTTGATCTTCGCCGAGTGGAACGACTCGGCGTTGCTGTAGACCGTGACGAAGTAGGCCTTGGCCTCGAGGTAGCGCTGCATCCGATCCTGCGGCATGCCGCGCAGGTGGAACACGAAGCGGCTGCCGCCGTGATCGACGATCAGCGCGTTCTTGGCCTCGGCGGGGGCCGAACTGCTCGCGGTCTGGAACATCTCGGCCTCGGCGAACACGTCGAGCAGCCGCTGCATGTCCGCGTCGGGCAGCACCTTCACGAGGGGGTCGTCGCTGTCCTGGTAGACCTCGAGGGCCGAACCGCTCGAGCTGTTCTGCAGCGTCAGGACCTTGCGCTCGTCGAACTGCACGAGGCGGACCGTGGTGCGTTCCCCCTCGCGAACGGTGATCGCGCGCGCGAGGTTCGGTCCGCCGGCGCAGGCGGCGGTGACTCCGAGGAGACTGGCAGCCGCGGCGAGTCCGGCTGCCGCTGCAGGCGCCCGGCGGATCGGGGTCCGCGGCGCCGTGGTCGTCAAAGGACGTGTCGCGCCCATGCAGCAGGCGAACGATAGCAGGTCGCCGGGCAAAGACAACTTCGGGTGCAAGCCGCTGACGGGCGTTCTCGCCGGCGGGGGGTCAGCGGTGCGCCGGCAGCCAGATCAGCCCGTGGGACCAGCCGGCGCTCACGGCTCGGGCGCTGCCGTCGGGCGCGAATACGGTCAGCGCGCGCCGCTTCTCGCCGAGCCGGGCCGCTGCGAACCCGCCGTCGGGCGCGATCGAGAAGTCCTCGTACTGCAGGTGCTGCCGATCGCGGGTGGCGAGCGGCTCGGGCCGACTGATGGTGTGCAGCGTGACCTCGTGCGGGCCGCGCTCGAGCCGAAACCGCGGTTCGGCCTGGACGGGAACGGGGAGGCGGTGGTGGACCCCGAGCGGGGCGTAGGGCTCCTCGTTCGTTACCTCGCCGGTGCGCACGCTGCGCGTCACGTGCACGAACTCGCCACCGATTCCGCGCGGTGCGCCCCGGGACTCCGAGCTGACGACGTGGTCGTCGTCCGCGAACGCGACCTCGAGCGTCGGCATGCCGCTCGCGAGCGGCGACAGGTCGACCACCAGGTTCTCGAACGTGCGCACGGGCTTGCCCGTCGCGGTGTCGAGGATGACGAGCTGGCCACGAAACCGAGCGTCCATCGCCGCGACCGCGAGCCACTGGCCGCCCGGGGAGAGCGCGAGGCGGAACCGGCTCCGGTCGTTCGGCGCGGTCCAGAGTTCGCGGCTCCTGCCGGTCACGAGGCTGACGACCTCGACCCGCGGCCGGCCGTCGTCCGGTCGCGCGACTCCGAACGCGAGGTTGTCGTGCAGGACGACCCGTTGCAGCGGGCGGCCGCCGAACGCGCGGGGCTCGGTCGTGGGCTCGCGCCACGAGACCCGTTCGATCTGGCCGGCCCGCTGGATCACGAGGTCGTCGCCGCGCTGGCCGAGGAACACCGCGTTCTCCACGATCTCCAGGCGACGCCCGCTCGGTGCGTGCACGACGAACAGTGCGTCTCGTCGACTCAGGGTCAGCAGCAGGTGGTTCCGGTCGAGGCGCGCGAGCAAGCGGGGTCGGCGGTCGTCGCGGCAGAGCTCGAACACCCGGGTGCCCGTGAGCTCGGCGATCTTGACGGCCACGACGCGCGGCCGATCCGTGACGACCTCGTGGAATCCGAGGAGGGGGCCGGCGTCGAGTTCGGCGGCCGGCGATTCGGGCGCGGGTTCCTGGGCGGCGGCCGGCCGCGGCGCAAAGGCGGCGGTCAGCGCGGCGGCGAGGCCGATCTCGAGCGGCCGGCGCCGGCGTCGTGGCTGCGTCTGCTGTCGATGCACGGTGATCCCGTAGTCGCGGTTGCCCGGCTGGCAACCGATTGTCGCAGGTTGCCGCACTGTGTGCCGATAGTGTAGCTACAGGGTCTCCTCTCGGCAGCCGAAGAGAACGAACACCCCGGCGCTCCCATGGAAGTCCGCTCGTTTCGCAAGATCCTCTGCGCCAATCGCGGCGAGATCGCGATTCGCGTGTTCCGCGCGTGCGCCGAGCTCGACCTCCGAACGGTCGCGATCTTCAGCGCCGAGGACGCGACGCACCAGCACCGCTACAAGGCCGACGAGTCGTATCTCGTCGGTGAGGGCAAGTCGCCGGTCGGGGCCTATCTCGCGGGCGACGAGATCCTCGAGATCGCCAAGAGTGCCGGCGTCGACGCGATCCACCCCGGCTACGGCTTCCTGTCGGAGAACCACGAGTTCGCGGCGGCGGTCGAGGCCGCCGGCATCGCGTTCATCGGTCCGAAGCCGGACGTCATCCGCTTCCTCGGCGACAAGGTGGAGGCCCGCAAGGAAGCGGCGCGGCTCGGGATTCCGACCGTGCCCGGGCTCGAACTGCCGGCCGACGAGGCGGCTGCGTTCGCGGCGGCGGCGAAGTTCTTCGCCGAGCACGGCACGACGATCGTCAAGGCCGCGCACGGCGGCGGCGGCCGCGGCATGCGCGTGGTGCGGCAGGCGGCGGACGTGCAGCAGAGCCTGCGGCAGGCGCGCAGCGAGTCGCAGGCTGCGTTCGGCAGCCCCGTCGTCTTCCTCGAGAAGTTCCTGCCGCGCGTGCGTCACATCGAGGTGCAGATCCTCGGCGACCGCCACGGCAACGTCGTGCACCTCAACGAACGCGATTGCTCGGTCCAGCGCCGGCACCAGAAGGTCGTCGAGATGGCGCCCGCGCCCAATCTCGCAGAGGACGTGCGGGAGGCGTTGTTCCAGGACTCACTGAAGCTCGCGGGCGGATCGGGCTACTACAACGCGGGCACGGTCGAGTTCCTCGTCGACGATGCGGCGGGGCAGCACTACTTCATCGAGATCAACCCGCGGCTGCAGGTCGAGCACACGGTGACCGAGCAGGTGACCGGCATCGACCTCGTGCAGGCGCAGATCCGCATCGCGGAGGGGCACGCGCTGAGCTCGCCGGCGATCGGAATCACGTCGCAACAGGAATTGCGGCCGCGCGGGTTCGCGATCCAGTGCCGGATCACGACCGAGGATCCGCAGAACGAGTTCCTGCCCGATACGGGCGCGATCATGGCCTACCGGTCGCCGGGCGGCTTCGGGCTTCGGCTCGACGGCGGCGACAGCCTCGCCGGGACCCACGTCGGCGGATACTACGATTCGCTGCTCGTGAAGTGCATCTCGTACGGCAGCACGCTGCAGAGCGCGGCGCAGAAGCAACTGCGCGCGCTGCGCGAGTTCCGTATCCGCGGCGTGAAGACCAACCTCGCGTTCCTGCAGAACGTGATCGCGCACCCGGCGTTCCTGCGCGGGGAGACGTGGACGCGGTTCCTCGACGAAACTCCCGAGCTGTACGAGATCCAGGTCGGGCGCGATCGCGCGACGCGCCTGCTGACGTATCTCGCGGACGTGATCGTCAACGGCCACGCGACGATCAAGCCGGAGCAGCGGCTGTCGCCGAGCAGCTTCCTCGCGCCGCCCATCCCCGAGGTGCCGGATGAGCCGCCGCCCGCCGGCACGGCCCAGCTCCTGGCCGAGGGCGGCCCCGAACGGGTTGTCGAGTGGATCAAGCAGCAGGCCAGCAGGCACCCGTTGCTGTGTGACACGACGATGCGCGACGCGCACCAGTCGCTGCTCGCCACGCGCATGCGCACCTGCGACATGCTCGCGGTCGCGCCGGCGACGGCCCACCTGTGTCAGCCGTTGTTCTCGCTCGAGACCTGGGGTGGCGCGACGTTCGACGTGGCCTATCGCTTTCTCGACGAGGATCCGTGGGAACGGCTCGAGCAGCTCAAGGCGGCGATCCCGAACGTGCTGCACCAGATGCTCCTCCGCGGCGCCAACGCCGTGGGCTACACGAGCTACCCGCAGAACGTCGTCGAGGCGTTCGTCGACCGCGCTGCCGAGACCGGCATCGACGTGTTCCGCATCTTCGACAGCCTCAACGACCTCGACTCGATGGCCGTGTCCGTGCAGCGCGTGCTGCAGACGGGCAAGATCGCCGAGGTCGCGATGTGCTACACGGGCGACATCGACAACCCGGCGCGCACGAAGTACGGACTCGAGTACTACGCCGAACTCGCGAAGCGCATCGAGCAGCTCGGCGCGCACATCCTCTGCATCAAGGACATGGCCGGCCTGCTGCGGCCGCAGGCCGCGCGCATGCTGATCAAGCGGCTGCGCGAGGTCACGTCGCTGCCGATCCACCTGCACACGCACGACACGTCGGGTAACGGGATCGCGACCTACATCGCGGCGGTCGAGTCCGGCGTGCACATCGTCGATACGGCGCTCGCGCCGATGGCCGGGCTGACGTCGCAGCCGAGCATGAACGCGCTCATCGCAGCACTGCGCGGTCACCCGCAGGAAACGGGCCTCACCAACAAGGCGATGCAGCCGCTCGCCGACTACTGGGAGGCGGTGCGCGAGTTCTATGCACCGTTCGAGTGCGGGCTCAAGAGCAGCACGAGCGAGGTCTACTATCACGAGATCCCGGGCGGGCAGTACTCCAACCTGCGGCCGCAGGTCGCCTCGCTCGGCCTGCTCGAGCGCTGGAAGGACGTGCGGCACGCGTTCGCCGTGGTGAACCAGCTCGTCGGCGACATCCCGAAGGTCACGCCGTCCTCGAAGATGGTCGGCGACTTCGCGATCTTCCTCGTGCAGAACGACCTGCTCGTGCTCGAGCGCGACCTCGCGCAGTCGACGCACGCGACGCTCGAGCGCGTCCTCGACCGCGCGCGCCGGCTCGACTTCCCGCAGAGCGTCGTGCAGTACTTCCAGGGCTACCTCGGGCAGCCGCCCGGCGGCTTCCCCGAGGCGCTGCGCGCGGCCGTCCTGCAGGGGCAGCCCGTGCTCGAGGGCAGCCCGAGTGCCGGCATGCCGGCGTTCGACTTCGAAGCGGCGCGAGCGCACGTCGAGAGCCGCAAGGGCCAGCCCGCGACCGACCGTGACCTCGTGAGCCATGCGCTCTATCCGCGCGTGTTCGACGACTTCCTCGCGACCCGCCGGCGGTGCGGCAACGTCGCGTTGCTGCCGACGCCGGTCTACTTCTACGGCCTCGACATCGGGCAGGAGGTCTGGGTCGAGATCGAGGCCGGCAAGACGCTCGTGATCTCGCTCGAGGCGGTCGGCGAACCCGACGAGGACGGCGAAGTGGCCGTCTACTTCAAGCTCAACGGCCAGAACCGTCAGATCACGGTCATCGACGCCGCCGCGGCGCCGGCCGACGACTCGCGTCGTCGTGCCGATCCGAACAAGGAGACCGAGGTCGGCTCCCCGATGCCGGGTCGCGTCGTCACGCTGCACTGCAGCGAGGGCGCGAGTGTCGCGGCCGGCGATCCGCTGGTCACGCTCGAGGCCATGAAGATGGAAACCGTCGTGCGCGCGCCGATCGCCGGCGCGGTGCTCGAGCTCTGCACCGACAGCGGTGCGGCGGTGCAGGCCGAAGACCTGCTCGTCGTGATCGAACCGGCGTAGGCCGCGGCGGCTCGACCTTCCGCGTCTGGATCCGAGCCAGGACCGAGTCCCGGACGGCAAGGTGTCGTACGGCAGAACGAGAACGGGCCCCGCGGAGCGTGTCCGCGGGGCCCGTTCTCGTCCGTTCGGGGCCGGCAGCCCCGAACGTTCGTCGTCGCTGAACTACGGCGCTTCGCCGATGATCAGGCGCGTCGAGTTCGACACCGTGATGCCGGCCGGGGCGCTGGCGTCGAAGTTGTACCAGTGCCCGTGGATCACGAGGCCGTTGAACGCCGCCGTGGACGGCAGCGAGATCGGGTGGTTGGCGCTACCGCTCGCGTTCGTGAACTTGAACACCGAGGCGACGTTGTCGTTCCACTGGTTGCAGTTCGTGAAGCCGAACGTGTTCAGGCTCGTCCGGGTGTTGTTGAAGCCGAGCTGGATGATCGCACCGCTGCTCGGAACACCATCGTTCATCACGTAACGGAACGTCGTGCCGGGCTGGCCGTTGCCGGTGTGGCTCGCCGTGAGCGGGCCGCACGCGGTGTCGAACTCGTTGCCGCCACCGCAGCCGAACTCGGCGCGGATCTTGGTGCCCGCGTTGCCGAGCGTGCCGGTGGTCGGCAGGCTGGTGTAGGGGAACGTCCAGTTGAACAGGCGCTGCTCCGTGCCGCGGCGGAAGCCGCCGGTCGAGCCTTCGAGCGCGAGGTTGCCGGTCAGGAAGATCTCGACGACGACATCGCTCGTCCCGTTGTAGTTGAACGGGTTCTCGAGTCCGACCTGCGTCCAGGTGTCACTCTCGGTGTTCCACGAGTACCAGCTCTCGTTCAGAACCGTCGTGTAGCCCGAGATGTTGTTGCTGAACGTGGTCGACATCACGTAGCCGGCAGGCCGGTGGGCCATCCGGATCCGCATCGTGCGGTTGTAGTGCCGGGCCGTGGCCGACGGCGCGAACGCGAGATCGGTGATGGCGCCGGCTCCGCCGAGGTCGGCCGAGCGCAGGACCTGCTGGTAGTGGCAGTTGATGCCAGCACCACCGTCCACCGCGTAACGCACGGTCACGTTACCGGAGCGCGGGTTGAACACGCTGGGCCCGAAGGCCTCGTTCGTCGCCGAGCCGAGGTCGATCGTGACGTTGGAGTCGTTGAAGGTGTTCGCGCCGTTGGTGTAGCGGTGCGCGAAGTTGCGCGCCACCACGGCGATCGCGAACGTCTGGCCGGCCGAGATCTGGATCGGGCGGTTGAACACGAGTCGACTCTCGAGGTCCTGACCGGCAGACACGCCCTTGGCGGCGGTCCAGGTCGTCCAGGCGCCCGGGGTGGTCTCGATGCCAGCGTAGGTGCTGTTGAAGTCGTAGTAGATGTCGGCCTCGAGCGGCGTGCCGACCGGAGCGGACGTCCCGTTGACGTTCACGTCGATGCCGGCGAGCCAGATGTTGTCGGTGCCGGAAGCCGTGATGTCGAAGAAGATCGTGCCGCCGACGCTGCCGCCGTTGTTGCTGGCGAAGAGCGAGGTCAGGCCCGTGCTGCCCGACGACGTCGTGCCGAACGGGATCGTGTTGATCGTGCCGCTCGTCGGATCGTTGTCCGGGATGTAGCGCGCGCAACCCGTCTGGGCCGCGGTGCCGCCCGAGGCGACGAGGGCGTAGGTCGCGTCCGTCGCACCGGTCGCGACGTGCGCGTCCTGCGCGATCGTCGGGGCCGTGATCTGGATGCGCCACTGACCCGCCTGCGGGTTCGGCATCACGAACACCTCGACGGTGTCAAGCGTGTCGCTGCCGCCGCCGACCTGCGACGTGTTGCCGCTCTTCAGGCCGTTGTTGCCCCAGTAGAGCAGGCCGTTGGGACGACGGACCTGCATGTTGAGGTTGTTGATGCGCGAGATCGCCGGCGACACCGGGCCGGCCGGGTCGAGGTAGCTCATCGCGATCTTCAGCATGGACGTGCCAGGGGCGACGTCGATGAAGTACGTGTGGGTCTGACCCTGCTGGATCGGCCGGTCCTCGGGCACGATGAAGTGCCGGGCGCGGTTGTCGTACATCGTGCGGACGTTGCCGTAGCCCCAGCCCTGCCAGTCGCGGATCGCCTGGCCAGCGCCGACGCCCCACGGGTAGAGCGACGCGTTCGCGATCTGCAGCGCCTTGACGGTCTGCGCGTACGGACGGTTCTGGAAGTCGCTGCCGCCGTTGACGCGGGGCGAGTTCCCGAAGATGTGGTCCGTGAACATCTCGATCGCGAGCGCGTTCAGGCCGGCCGTGATCGGCGTCGCCGCCGAGGTGCCGCTGAAGCCCGAGAAGAAGCTGCCGCTGGCGTAGCCGGCGCTGCCCGAACGGTCGGAGGTGCCGACCGAGTCGTAGAAGTTGCAGAGGTCGGGCTTGATGCGACCGTCCGCCGCCGGGCCGATCGAGGCGCCGTTGGCCCACTGGTCGTTGCCCGGGTTGTTGTCGTTGTAGTGCCGCAGCGCGCCGACCGAGATGATGTTCTTGCCCCACGCCTGCGGACGCGAGTTCTGGTTACCGGCGTTCGACTGGCTCTGCGTCCACGGGATGCGGTGGTCGAACACGATGTCGTCGGCGTCGGCCGAGATCGACGTGTACTGCGTCGTGCGCGTGTTGCCCCACGACGCGGTCGTGAACAGGCAGTTGTGCACGTTGACGACGTCGCTGATGACCTGGTTGCGCGACCACCCGGCCGTGACGGTCGAGTAGTTGGTGTAGTAGCCGCGAGCGCCCGGCGCGTGGCCGACCGCGTTGGCGCCACTGGCCGTGCCGTCGCTGAAGATGATGCCGGCCGTGCAGTGGCCGTGGCTCTGGGCCTGGCCGCCGCTGCGGACGTTGACCATCGGCACGACGAAGTCGGGGTGGTTGGACTCGACGCCTTCGTAGACGTGACCGCGGATGCGGCCGCTGCCGTTGCCGTCGCCGTCATAGCCGGCCACGGTGTCGAGGTAGTCGCTGCCCTGCACGTCGCGGGCGTTGTCCATGTCGAGCTCCTTGGCCGTCTCGCGATCGATCCAGAGGACCTCGTCGAGGCGCGCGGCCATGATGAGCTGCGCCTTCGTCAGCTTGGCCGTGAACAGCAGGCTGCCGCGGTGCTCGTCGACGACTTCGCCACCCAGCGCGGCGATCTTGGCGCCCAGCGCCGCCTTGTCGTTGGCCTTGTCGGCCATGACCATGTTGTAGTTCTGCGCCGGGAGTTCGCCGCCGGTCGAAATGGCCGTGAGCAGGTCGCCCTCGAGACGGTAGGCCGGCTGGTAGTCGCCGACCCAGCGGACACCCTCGATGTTCTGGGCCGCGGCCGCGGCGGCCGAGTCCATGCGGACGATCAGGGCGTTGTGCGGCAGCGGCGCATGCAGCTTGCCGCCGAGCTCGCGCAGGGCGTTGCGGTCCGCGTCGATGAACGCGTAGTCGAACTGGACGATGTAGAGGTTGGTGTCGGCTGCGGCGAGGAGGGTTTCCTCGACCATCGGCAGACCGGCGAGCGGATCGAAGACGCCGTACTTCAGGTGGATCCGGTTATCGGTCGCCGGCGTGCGGGCCGCGGAATCCTGGGACGGGACGTCGCCTTGCGCATTCTGCGCCAACGCACCGGTGGGGAGGGACAGGGCAAAAACGAGCCCCGTCGACAGAGACATGAATCGCATGAGGGTTCCTCTGGAGAACGAGAGTGGCATCACGCAGGGACCGTGATGCCCATAAGTCTACTCACAGAATGGAGCGAGCGGAGGGGGGGGCGATTCTCGCACCGATTCCATAACTTTGGCGAGCCCCGGGTCGCCGGCCCGCGATCCGCGGCACGGCTGCGGCCGGTCTGCGGATTACCGTGGGTCCGTTACGGTTCTGGGGAATCTGCGGGCGGATCGTCCGCGGGGGCGGACGGGCCCGGCTCCGCCGTGGGTTCGGCGATGCGCGCGCCCGTCGCGAGCAGGCGACCGAGGACGGCCGGGGACGCCTGGATCTCCATCAGGCAGCCCTCGTCCGTGAAGAACTCGCTGAGGACGGTCGCGCGCGCCCGGATCTCGCTGTGCATGCTGCCCGCCGTATGCGGCAGCAGGATCGAGAGCCGGTTCTCTACCGTCGCAAGATGGGATTGCACGGCGGCCATCAAGTCGCTCTCGCCCTCGCCGGTCGCCACCGACAGCGGCACGGCGTTGGGTTCGAGCTGCCACAGCGCCGCGAGCTCCGCGCGATCCTCGACCTTGTCGACCTTGTTGAGCACGGTCAGCCGCGGCAGCGTGCCGACCTCGAGCTGGTCGAGCACCTCGTCGACCGTGCGCAGCTGGTCTGAGGCTTCGGGGGAACTCGCGTCGACGAGCACGAGCAGCAGGTCGGCGTGGAGCGCTTCTTCGAGCGTGGCGTGGAACGACGCGACGAGCTGGTGCGGCAGCTTGCGCAGGAAGCCGACCGTGTCGGTGAGCAGGATCGTGCGGCCGCCGGGGAGGCGCCACGGGCGCGTGCGGGTGTCGAGCGTCGAGAACAGCCGGTTCTCCGCGAGCACGCCTGCGTCCGTGAGCCGGTTCATCAGGCTGGACTTGCCTGCATTGGTGTAGCCGACGAGCGCGACCGTGAAGAGGTCGGGGCGCGCGGCGACCTCGCGCACCTTGTGCTGCGAGATCCGCTTGAGCTCCTTGTTGACCGCGGCGATGCGCGTGCGGAGCAGGTTGCGGTCGACGTCGATCTGCTTCTCGCCCGCGCCCGCGCGCAGACCGATGCCGCCGCGCTGCCGCTCGAGGTGCGTCCAGCGCCGCTTCAGCCGCGGCATCTCGTACTGCAGCGCCGCGAGCTCGACCTGCAGTCGCGCCTGCGGCGTGCGCGCGTGCATGCCGAAGATCTGCAGGATGAGTTCGCTGCGGTCGATGCACGGCACCTTGACCGCGGCCTCGATCGTGCGCGCCTGCGTCGGCGTCAGCGAGTCGTCGCAGATCACCGCCCCGCTGTGTGCGAGCCGAACGACCTCGGCGAGTTCGTCGAGCTTCCCCGAACCGACGTAGCTGTTCGGGTCGGCCTGGCGCCGGTGCTGCACCATGCAACCCGCCGTCACGAACTGCGCCGTGTCCGCGAGCTGCTGCAGTTCGTGCAGTGCCTCGGCCGCCGTGCGCGGATCGCCGGCCGGCACGATGCCGAACAGGATCGCCTCGACGGGCGGTCCCAAGCTCTGGTCGATCTTGTTGTCGCTCTTCACGGTCCCAACTGTTCGGTAGTGCGGCTTTGGAGTGCGGCTACGGAGTGCGGCCAGGGAGCACGGCCTCGAAGTGCCCGCGTCGGCGCGCGCCTCAGGCTTCCTGGCGGTCGCTCGCGGTGAGCGGCTCGCCGGCCTTGCAGCGCAGCGTGCCGTCCGTCGCGCGCTCGATCTCGAGTCGCCGACAATAGCGGTCGTCGTCCCGGTCGGGGAAGTCGCTCCGAAAGTGCGTCCCGCGTGACTCCTCGCGAGCGTGCGCGCCCATCGTCACGAGCGCGGCGACCGTGAGCATGTTCGCGAGCTCGAACGCCCGCAGGTCGCGGCTGCTGGCGCGCACGAGGTAATGGTTCCAGAAGCCGATCCGGCTCAGGGCTTCTTCGAGACCGTCGCGGTTGCGGCTCAGGCCGACCTGGCGGCCCATCAAGCTCTTCAGCGAGTACAGCAGATCGTCGTGCAGCAGCCGCGGGCGTTCGCCGTCACCCGGCAGCTCGCCGCCGCGGCGGGGCAGTTCGGTGCGCGGGCGGCGGGCGAGCTCGGCGGCCGCCATGCCGGTGCGGCGGCCGAGGACCGCGCCCTCGAGCAGCGAGTTGGACGCGAGCCGGTTGGCGCCGTGCAGGCCGGACATCGCGGCTTCGCCGACGGCCAGCAGGCCGGCCACGGACGTGTGCCCGTTGAGGTCCGTGCACGCACCGCCGATCGCGTAGTGCGCGCCCGGGCGCACCGGGATCGGGTCGCGGGCGAGATCGAGGTCGAACGTGCTGCAGATGCGCGCGATCGACGGGAACATCGTGCGCGGGTCCCCTTCGACCGTGCTGAGGTCGAGGTAGACGTGGGTGTCGCCGGTCGCGACCATGCGCTCCTGGATCGCGCGGCTCACGACGTCGCGCGGCGCGAGCTCGGCCATCGGGTGGAACTCGGGCATGAAGCGGTCGCCGTTGCGATCCCGCAGGACCGCGCCCGCGCCGCGCACGATCTCGCTGATCAGGAAGCGCGAGGCGCCGGCGATGTAGAGCGTCGTCGGATGGAACTGCACGAACTCGCAGTCCGCCATGCGCGCGCCCGCGCGGCAGCAGAGCGCGTGGCCGTCGCCGCTCGCCCCGGTCGGGTTGGTTGTCTCGCGAAAGACCTGGCCCGTGCCGCCGGTCGCGACGACCACCGCGCCCGCCTCGACGGCGAGGTCGAGGTCGCCCTGCAGCGCGATCGCGCCGAGGCAGCGACCGCCGCGCACGATGAGGTCGCGGACGAACGTGTCGGTCCGCACCGTGATCCGCGGATGCTCGTGCAGCGCCTCGGCGAGCGCGCGCTGGATCTCGCGGCCGGTCGCGTCGCCGTTGGCGTGCACCACGCGCGCGTGGCTGTGACCGCCCTCACGCGAGAGCTGCAACGCGCCGGAGCTGTCGAAGTCGAAGCGCGTGCCGAGCCGTTCGAGCCACTCGAGTGCCGCGTTTGCACCGGCCACGACGTGCCGGGTGACCTCGGGGTCGGAGAGGCCGTTGCCCACGCGCAGCGTGTCCTCGACGTGCGCCGCGTGGCTGTCCTCGGGCCGCCGCGCGATCGCCATGCCGCCCTGCGCCCAGGCCGTGTTGGTGTCGACGAGGTCGCCCTTGCACAAGAGCAGCACGTCGGCGCCGTCCGCCGCCGCGTGGAGCGCGGCGCACGCGCCCGCGATGCCCGAGCCGATCACGAGGACGTCGGTCCGCAGCAGCGCCGTGCGCCGCAGGTCGAACGGCAGCAGCAGTTCGGGGATCCGCAGCTCCGCGTGGAGCCCGCTCATCGGTCGGCTCATCGGAGCTGCGGGCAGAAGCGATGGGGCGGGTGGGTGGGGGAGAATTACTGCGCCGGCTTGCCGGCCTCGGCTTCCGCCTCGGCCGCCGCGGCGGCGCGGGCCTGGAACTCGGCCTCGATCTCGGCGTTGGCCTTCTCGGCTTCGTCGTCGTCGTCGTCCTCGATGATGATCTGCTCCTGGCGCATCTTGATGAGGATCGGCGCGGCGATGAACATCGTCGAGTAGGTGCCGGAGAACATGCCGACGATCATCGCGAACGCGAAGGCGCCGAGCTCACTGCCGCTGTCCCAGTTCACGCCGAACTGCGCGAACACCACGAACAGCGTCAGGCCGGTCGTGATGAGCGTGCGGGACAGCGTCTGGTTGAGCGAGCGGTTGACGACCGGACTCATCGGCTCGGTCACACCCTCCTTCGCGTTCTCGCGCAGGTTCTCGCGGATGCGGTCGAACACCACGATCGTGTCGTTCACGGAATAGCCGATGATCGTCAGGAACGCGGCGATCATCGAGATGCTGATCTCCGCCTCGACGAGGCCGAAGTAGTTGGCTGCGACGACGATGCCGAACGTCACGAGGACGTCGTGCACGAGCGCGACGACGGCCGCGAAGCCGTACTTGTACTCGTGGAACCGGATGCGCAGGTAGAAGATGACGAGCGCCCAGGAGATGATCAGCGCGCTGATCGCCGCGTTGCGCAGGTCGTCGACCAGGCTGCCCTGGATCTCCTGCGCCTGCGGGAACGGGTTGCTCAGGATGACCTTCTTGCCGTTGACCGTCTGCAGGTTGGCGAACGCCGCGCTCGCGATGTCGAAGAGCTCCCACTCGCGGATGTCCTCGGTCACGCGCCACTGCAGCAGCACGTCCTGACTCTCGGATGCCGTCGGATCCGGCAGCGCCTCGACGAGGCCGCCGAGCAGCTTGTTCGCGATGACCTGCTGCTGCGCGTCCGCGACCTTGACGGGCGCCTGGAAGTGCAGCTCGATCTGGGCGTAGCGCAGGCTCGCGTTGCGCGGCACCTCGACCAGGGCTTCGGCGCTCGAGGCCGGCTCGACGAGGTCGGTGTCGAACACCTGCTTGAGCGTCGTGATGTACGGCGGCTCGAACGGTTCCGGCGGCGGCTCGTTGGCCTCGCGGCGCGCGAGGCGCAGCTTGCGCCATTCGCCGCGGCCCTCGGAGATCGACTGGCGCTGCTCGTCGTTGAGCTTGAGCCGCACGCTGAACATGTTCGTGCGCTGCTGGTCGTCGAGCTCCCCGACGGTGTTGACCGTCCAGTTGGGATAGTCGTTCGAGAAGTTCGGATCGGCCGCGAGCTTGCTGCGGATCGCGTCCGCCGTCGTGGCCTCGGCGACGACCATCTGCAGGTTGCCGCCGCCCGTGAAGTCGATGCCGAGCATCACGTTCCGCGGCACCTGCGTGAACGCGAAGATCAGACCCGCGAGGATCACGATCGTGCTGAACGCGAGCGCCTGACGGATGCGGCCGACGAAGTTGATGTGCGAGGCGCCGAGCAGGCGGCGCGGGGTGTAGCCCTCGAGCCACTTCTTGCGCAGCGCGAAGTGGAACATCAGGCGCGTCACGAAGAACTGCGTGAACACCGTCATCACGATGCCGCACATCAGCGTGACCGCGAACCCGCGCACCGGGCCGACACCGACGTTGAACAGCACGATGCCGACGAGGAACGTCGTGATGTTGGAGTCGAGGATCGCGGACATCGCGCGCTCGAAGCCGGCGCGCACCGCGCGGACCAGGTCCTTGCCCTTGTCGAGCTCCTCGCGCACGCGCTCGTAGATCAGGACGTTGGCGTCGACCGCCATGCCGAGCGTCAGGACGATGCCGCCGAGGCCCGGCAGCGTGATCGTCGCCTGCATGAACACCATCGCCGCGTAGAGCAGCGTCATGTTCAGGAGCAGCGTGATGCACGCGATCACGCCGGGCCTGCGGTAGTACCAGACCATGAACAAGAACACGAGCACGCCGCCGATGGCGAGCGAGATCAGGCCCTTGTTGATCGCTTGCTTGCCGAGCGTCGCGCCGACCGTGTATTCGCTGACGAACTCCGGTTCGACGCGCAGCGAGCCCGTGCGCAGCACCTTCACGAGCTCCTCGACCTCGGCGCGCGTGAAGTCGCCCGTGATGCGGCCGTTGCCCGGAATGCGGCTCTCGAACACCGGCGCCGACTTGACGACGTTGTTGAGGATGATCGCGCTGGCCTTGCCGATGTACTTCTCGGACCACTCGCCGTAGGCGCCGGCCTTGGCGCCCTGCACCGCGTAGGCGACCGCAAGCCCGCCGCCGTCACCGGCCGTCGGCTTGACCGACGCCGGATCGAGGTCTTCGCCCGAGAAGTGTTCCTCGTGCATGTTGACCGCGGTCAACTCGATCACGAACGGCGCCTCGCCGCGCTCCTTGGCGGCGTCGAACATCGCCTCGGGGATGAGGCCGTTGTTCCACTGCTCGTCGGTGTAGACCTTGACCGTCGCCTGGCTCAGCGCCGGCGAGTCGGCGTACGAGGTGTCCCACTGGCCCTTGTTCTGGCCCTCGCCGATGAGCCGCGGGTACCACTTGAGGTGGGGGAACGCGAGCGGGCCGACGCCCGGGCCGGCCTCGTTGAACCGCCGGAGGACGTTCGTTACCTCCTTGCGGCTGCTCATCAGAGCGTCGCGGTTGCCTTCCTGGTCGAGCCAGGCCTGCAGCCGCTCTTTCTCCTTGTTCATGTCGAACCGGATCTCGCCCGCGGTCTCCGTGGCCGCCCCCGAGTACTCCTGGTCCGCGACGATCCGCATCTCGAGCTTGCCGAGGTTGCCGATGCGCTCCTTCGCGCGGTCGAGCTCCTGCGGGTCCTCGTAGTAGGGCAGTTCGATCAGGACGCCGGTGTCGCCGCTGCGGCTGACCGTCGCGCCCTGCGTGCCGTTGGGGTCGATGCGGTCCTTCAGGACGGTCACGGTCTGCGCCATGATCTCGTCCTTGGTGACCCCCGAGTCCTTCTTCGACGTCAGGCTGGCGATGACGTCCTCGGGCACCTCGTAGATGAGCTGCGTGCCGCCCTGGAGGTCCGGCCCGAACAGCGGCGGGAACAGCGTGATGCACACGATGGCCCCGACGATCGAGAGCAGGACGAGGATGAGCTGTGCGCGAACGTTCTCGAGCATGATCGTGGATTGCGGCTGCGGCCGGGTCGTCGCTTGGCGCGTCGGTCGGCGCGATCGCTTCAGTGCAGTGGACTCGGCGAGCGGTGGGGACTCGGCGAGCGGTGGCGCGCCCCGAGTATCTGTGAGCAGAACGGACTAGGGTCGGAGAGCAGCCGGGGCCGGTTATTCTTCCGTCGGGGCCGCATCCGCGGCCTGCTTGGGCTCGAGGCCGCTGCCCTTGCCCGAACGGGGCTGCAGCGGCTTGCCGAGGTTGGGCTTGAGGCGCGTGGCCTTGCCCTCGCGCTCGCGCAGGTAGTAGAGCTTGGCGCGGCGGATGACGCCGCGGCCCTGCACCTTGATGTCGGCGACGCGCGGGCTGTGCAGCGGGAACGTGCGCTCCACGCCTTCGCCCGCGACGATGCGGCGAACGGTCGCCGTGCGCCGGATGCCGCTGCCCTGCAGCGCGATCACGGTGCCGGAGAACAGCTGCACGCGCTCCTTGTCCCCTTCCTTGATGAGGTAGTGCACGTCCACGGAGTCACCGACCCCGAAGTCGGGGATCGACGGCTTCATGTGCTCGAGTTCGATCTGGCGCAGGATGTTCATGGGTTGATTCAGTCCGTTGGGCCGGGGGGCGGGAGGGCAGCGGGCCTCCAGCCGGTCGGCGGTCAGTGATGAAGATTGGTTCAGTTCGGTCAGGTACTACGCTCGCCCGCGGAATCGCCGTTCCCGTTCACGTCGCTGCGAGTTGCTGCGAGCTTGCGGGAGGTCAGCATGCGGGCCTGCTCTCTGCGCCACTTCGCCACCGCGCCGTGGTCGCCCGAGAGCAGCACGTCGGGAACCGACATGCCGCGGAACTCGCGCGGCCGCGTGTATTGCGGGTAGTCCAGCAGCTCGGACTCGAACGACTCGAGCGTCGCCGAGTCGGCACAGCCCAGCACGCCCGGGATGAGGCGCACCGCGGCTTCGAGCACGCAGAGCGCCGGGAGTTCGCCGCCGGCGAGCACGAAGTCGCCGAGCGAGATCTCCTCCCAGTCGAGACCGTCGCGGATGCGCTCGTCGTAACCCTCGTAGCGGCCGCACAGAATCATGAGTCGTTCCTTCTGACTCAGTTCGCGCGCCCGCCGCTGGTCGAACGTCGCACCGCGCGGACAGAGCAGGATCTTGTGGAACGCGCCATGCTGGCGCTCCACGGTTTCAACAGCGTCAAAGATCGGCTCGGGTTTGAGCACCATGCCGGGACCGCCGCCGAACGGTCGATCGTCGACGGTTCGGTGTTGGTCGTAGGCATGATTCCGGAAGTCGACGAGATCGACCTCCAGCAGGCCCTGGGCCTGCGCGATCCCGAGAATGCTCTCGTCCAGATAAGGCCGCAATGCGGCCGGGAAGAGCGTCAGGATGGCGCAGCGCAAGGTGCTTTGCCCCGAGGATTGGGCGGACCAGAGTAGGGTTCGGCCCAGGGGTGGTCAAGATCGCGCAACGGCCAAGTTTGCGGGTCGGGCACCGCGCGGGGACCGGCGGTCCACTGTTCTCCGGCGGCGTCGTGGCCGATAGGCTCGGCCGCATGTTCACGGGCCTCGTTCAGGCAATCGGTACGGTCACCGCGGTGCGACCCGCGGCGGGTGGTCTGCGGGTCGAGGTCGATCTCGGCGCGGTCGGTGGTGGCGCTGGCGCCGCCGCCGGCGCCGCGGCCGGCCATGCGGCTGGCCCGGGTGCCGGCGCCGAGTCCGATCCGCCCGGACTCGACGCGGCGTTCGCGACGCCCCCGCGGCTCGGGGACTCGATCGCGTTGTCCGGGGTGTGCTGCACCGTGGTCACCGTCGCCGGCTCGGTCGCCGGCTTCGACCTGAGTTCGGAAACCCTGGACCGGACGTGGCTTGGGAGCGTCGAGCCCGGCACCCGGCTCAATCTCGAGGCGGCGCTGCGGGCCGGCCAGCCGCTCGGGGGTCACCTCGTGCAGGGCCACGTCGACGGGGTCGGCGAGGTCGTCGCGGGGATCGACCCCGAGGTCGGTGGCGACTGGCGCGTGCGCGTGCCGGGCGAACTCGGCCGCTACTGCGTCGAAAAGGGCTCGATTACGTTAGATGGTATATCACTGACGATCGCGGGCCCGCCCGAGGTGACCGACGCGGGCGTCGACGTGCGCATCGCGATCATCCCACATACCGCGCAAGTCACGACGATAGGGCAGCTTCCGGTCGGTGCGAAGGTCAACGTCGAGGTCGACGTGCTCGCCAAGTACGTCGAGACCATGCTGGCCGCGCGCGGTCTGTGAGCCGATCGTGCGCCCGATTCCGGGACCGATCGGCGCGGAACCGTAACTCGCCCGCCGGCGTAGCATTCCCATAGCGATGACTCCCGACCTGATCCTGTTCGACGGCGAATGCAACGTCTGCAACCGCAGCGTGCAGTTCGTGCTGCAGCGGGACCCCGGGGGGCGCTTCCGCTTCGCGTCGCTGCAGTCGGCGGCGGGTCAGGCGGCGCTCGCGGAGGCCGGCTTCGAGGGCGAGGTCCCCGACACCATCATCCTGATCACGGCTGGCCGCGTCTGGCTGCGCAGTGGTGCTGTGCTGCGCATCGCGCGCGGCCTCGGTTTTCCGTGGTGGTTGTTCAGCGTGTTCCTGCTCGTGCCGGCGGTGATCCGCGATTGGTTCTACAAGCTGTTCGCCGCGCGTCGCTACCGCTGGTTCGGCCGCGCCGAGAACTGCCTGGTCCCGACGCCGGAAGTCCGCGCGCGGTTCCTCGACGCCGAAGAACGGCCGGCGTCCTCGTGAGGCGCGGGTGACGCTCGGGCGCTATCGCATCGTGCGCGGTCGCCGCGCGCCCGACGATCCGCTGCCGGCCGGGATTCGCCAGGACACGCGCAAGCACACGCAGCACGTGCTGCGGCCCGACGCCGCCGCGGTGGCCGCGTTGCTCGCCGAGCCGACGGCCGCGGCGTTCCGCGCGTTCGCGTCGTCGTATGAGCAGTTGCTCGCCGATCGCTTCGCCGCCGACCCCGAACCGTTCCGACGCCTCGCCGAGCTCGCGCGGGGCGGCGACGTCTGGCTCGGCTGCAATTGTCCGACCGCGAAGGTGCCCGACGTCGCGAACTGTCACACGGTGCACGCGCTGCGCTTCATGCAGGCGCGGTTCCCGGAGCTGACCGTCGTGCTGCCCGCCGGGCTGTCCCGCTGAGGCGCTGTGAATCAGCCGGCGCGCGATGTCCGGTAGTCCGCGAGCGCCGCTTCGATCGTAAGGACCGCGTCGTCCGGGCCGAGCATCCGGTCGACGACGACCTCCTTGTCCTCGAGCGTCTTGTAGTCGAGGAAGAAGCGCTGCACCTGCTTCATCACGTGCGGTGAGCATTGGTCGTGATGCGTCACGTGGTTCCATGCCGGATCCCCGAGGCTCACCGCGAGGATCTTGTCGTCGTCGCCGGCGTCGTCGCGCATCTTGAACATGCCGATCGCGCGCGCCGCGACGAGCGTCAGCGGGTGCACGGGCTCCTGCCCGAGCACGAGCACGTCGAGCGCGTCACCGTCGCCGCAGAGCGTCCGCGGGATGAAGCCGTAATCGGCCGGGTAGTGCACGGCGCTGTGCAGCACGCGGTCGAGCTTCAGGAGACCGGTGTCCTTGTCGAGCTCGTACTTGTTGACGCTGCCGCGCGGGACCTCGATGACGACGGGGAACTCGGTCGCGATGCGCGTCTCGTCGAACGCGATGTCGTGCCACGGGTGCATGGCCCGATGGTAGGTCGCGGCGCGCTGTTGTCGACGCAGTAGATGTCGACCCGGTCCTCAGTAGACGAGGTCGCGCGTCGGGTTGGAGAACCGCACGGGGTTGCTCGCGCCGTCGAGCAGCATCGCCTGCGCTTCGATCTCCGCGCCGGGGGCCAGCGTCGCCGGCACGGGGAAGCGGACGGACGCCGTGCCCGAGCCCGCGGGCAGAACGACCGGAACCTGCAGCCCCGTGGTGCCGACGAACCACGTGCCGATGGCGGGCACGAGCGTCGGCGGGCCGGGCAGCCCGATCGCGATCGTCGCGGCTTGTGGTGCGCTCGCGTAGCCAGGTGCGCGTTGGAGCGTGAGTTCGTAGTCGAGTCCGCGGCGCGCGATGCCCGTGGAGTGGAGGTGGACGTGGTGGTTGGGGAGCGTGCGCACGCCAAAGGACTGCGCGATCACGTCGAGGTCACGGTCGCCGTCGAGGTCCGCCAGCTGAATCGTGTGGCCGAGCGCCGGGCTCGAGAACACGTCCCCTGCATCGTAGCCGCCGGCCCTGTTGGCGTGTCGCATCCGATAGACGGACGTGGCGGAGTGGCTGCTGAACCAGAACGTGTGCGACAGCACGAGGTCCGCCGGTCCGGAGCCCGAGAACGGCGTGGCCACGACGACGGCAACCCAGATCGTTCGGCCGCCGAACGTCTCGGTCACTTCGCTTCGCATGCCGTTGCTGCCGTCGTTCCACCAGCGCAGGACGCGAGACCGCTCGTCCGTGAGTACGACATCGTCGTCGCCGTCCCCGTCCAGGTCCGCGACGGCGAAGGACATCACCTCGCTCGATGTTGCCGGGAGGCGCGACGAGGCGTCGGCGAAGCTGCCCGTGCCGTCGTTCTGCAGCAACCGGAGCTCGTTGCCCGCGGTTCGGATCAAGATGTCCGCCCACCCGTCGCCGGTCAGATCCCCGACGGTCACGCCCGACGTTGGCGTTGCCCACAGCGACACGCCGCTGAGTTCTGCGGAACGGTACTCCACGAGCAGCAGCTCGGACGGTAGGACGAGCACGACCTCGAGGGCGCCGTCGCGATCGGCGTCCAGTGTCGCTGCGGGAACTCCGTCCGGGACGGGCCATGGGCGTGCCAGGGGCTCGATCTCGTTGCCGAGGCTCTTGTGCCAGCCCGTGTCGGAGAGCACGTCACCGCGGCCGTCGCCGTCGAAGTCCGCGATCCGCGCTTCTTGAAGCGTCAGGGTCGTGCTCGTGGGGTGGAGCTGGAAGTGCCCGCCGTTCGTGTGCAGCCGGTAGGCGTAACCCCCGCTGGCCGAGGTTCCGATCAACGCGTCGTCCAACCCATCGCCGTTGACGTCGCCGAGGACCACGCGGTCCGCGGCGCCAGGCACCTCGAGATACGGCGACCGCGCGTCGATCGTGTAACGGTTCGGGGCGGTTCCGCGATAGAGCCTGAGATCGGATGCCGTCGCGAAGAGGTCGGCGTAGCCGTTGCCGTCGAGGTCCGCGAAGCGGGCGATCTTCGTGATGTCCTCGTGGCCGTAGTCGTCGATGACGGTCGCCACCTCGACGAAGGTCCCCGTCCCGTCGCCGTGCAACACGCGCACCGTGCCATCGAGCACCGTCGCGAGATCGTCGTCGCCGTCCCCGTCCGCATCCGCGGCGCGCACGCTCGCGCCGTTGCCCGGCACCGTCGTGCCCGCTGCGAACGTCAGTCCGCCGACGTTGTGCCAGAGTCGGACCTCGTCGTTCTGCGCGAGGACGATGTCGAGCGCCCCGTCGCTGTCGGCGTGCAGGATGTCGAGGTCCGCAGCGCCGGCTCCTGCGTTGCTCGGCAGTGCGCTCGGGATGTCGGTGAACGTGCCGTCGCCTGCGTTGCGCCACACGATCGTGCGCGCCGAGCCGGTCGCGACGAGGTCGGGGAAGAGGTCGCCGTCGAGGTCGCCGAGCACGAGTCGGGCGAACCCGAAGGACTGCCGGGGTAGTCCGGCACTCGCATCGGCGAACCGCCCGGTTCCGTCGTTGCGATAGAGGCGAATGCCCGAGTCGGGCGCGCCACAAGTCGCGACGAGGTCCACATCGCCGTCGCCGTCGATGTCAGCCGCGGCGAGGGCGGTGAACGCCACCTCCGCCGCGCCGAAGTCGCCACCTGCGCGTTCCTGATACTGGCGCGCGCCGCGATTGAACAACACGAACGACGGCCCGTCGCTCTGGCCGCTGCGCGCGACCGCGACGTCGATGCGGCCGTCGCCGTCGAAATCCGCGGCTACGCAGTCGCTCGGCCGGGAGGTCCGGCCGACCCAGTTTCCGTCGTCGTGGCGTCCGACGCGATCGCCGTAGACGAACGCGCCGTAGAGCGTCGGCGTGGACGCGAGCTCTTCGCCGAGCAGATAGGCGTCGCCGATCCCGTCGCCGTCGAAGTCCGCGAGCGCGCAGTCGGATGCGCGACGCCAGAACTCCGACTGTTGCATCCCCGGTTGGGCCGCGAACGGCACCTGCCCGAGATGCGGATGCGTGCTCGCCGGATACCTCTCCCCCGAACTGCTGCAAGCGGTCAGCCCGAGGCCTAGAACCAAGATCGTTCCGCAGGAGAAGAGTCGCATGTCGGAGACGCTCAATAGATGACGTCGATCGTCGGGTTCGACAGCCCCATCGGGTCGTCGCCGGTCAGGAACGTGGCTTGCGCCGCGATCTCGACGCCGGCTCCGATGGCGGCTGGGACGGGGAAGCGGAGTTCGATCCGGCCGGCCGGTGCCGGCAGCGTGAGCGGGACGACGAGGAACGCGTCCGTCACGTGCAGGGTGCCGACGCCCGCCACGGGCACGGGCGGTCCGGGCACACCGATGGTCATCAGCGCGGCGCGTGTGCTCGTGGCGTAGCCGGCCGCCTGCTGCAGCTGCAGGACGTAGTGGCGCCCGCGTTGGGCGACGCCGCTCGACCGCAGCGCGCGGTGTTCGTTCACGAAGACGCTGCCGCCGCGCGTCGTCGATACGCCGGGGGCCCAGACGATGTCGAGGTCGCGATCGCCATCGAGGTCCGCGAGTTCGAGGTCGCTGAGGTTGGGTCGGATGGTGGGGAAGGGTGCATGGAGCACGTAGCCGCCCGCACCGTTCGCGTGGCCGATCACGATCTCCTTGTTGATCGCATGGTGGCCCATGCCCGAACTGACCGCGACGAGATCAGGTGGGCCGCCGCCCTCGAACGCGCCGAGCGTTCGCAGACTGTAGAGCGAGCCGAAGGACGGGATCGGTGAGCTGGTGAAGCTGGCGTTGCCGTCGTTCATCAGAACCGTGTTGGGCGTGACCAGGTCCACGTCGCCGTCGACATCGAGGTCGGCGGCCAGCTTCGGGGTGGCCGAGCCGCTCGGCAGCCGTTCGGTGGCATCGCGGAAGCCGCCGTCGCCGGTCGCCAGCAGCAGCGAGAGCGTCGGGATGTACGGGCTGCCGACGACGAGGTCGTCGAGCCCGTCACCGTCGAAGTCGCCGGCGACGACGTCGCGGACGTTCACCGTGCGGATCTCGCGGAGCGACAGTCGGGTGCCGTCCGTTTCGACGAGGGCCAGGCCGAAGATGCCGAACAGGATCGCCTCGGGGCGGCCGTTGCCGTTGGTCTCGATCAGCGTGACCTCGCGGATCGACGCGAGGTTCGCGGGCCACGGTTCGAAGGGCGCGATGAATCGCCCGCTGCCGTCGCCCTGGATCCAGCCGGACTCGGTGAGGAGGTCCGTGACCCCGTCGCCGTCGAAGTCCCCGAGTGACGGATGGTTCGTGCCGGCTGGCAGCGCGAATCCGCCCGCCGTCGTGAACCGCGCGGCACCGTCGTTCAGCCGAACGACCCCGCTCGAGCCGACGATCGTCATCAGGTCGACGTCGCCGTCGCCGTCGACGTCGCCGGTCGCGACGTGGTTGATGTTCAGCGGGGTGCCGTACTCCGGGGTAGGCGCGAAGCGCGCACCGGTGATCCCGCGCAGCACGCGCAGGCCGCGTTCGCCCCTCGAGACGAACAGGTCGGCGATGCCGTTGCCGTCGAGGTCCGTGCAGAGCAGCATCGCCTGCGCGTCGAACGTGGTGATGCCCTGCACGTATGGCGTGACGTTCCCGAACGCGCCGGCGCCGTTGTTGTGGCGCAGGCGCAGGCCGCCCGACCCGACCGTCGCGAGGTCGACGTCGCCGTCGCCGTCGAGGTCGCCCGCCCGCACGGTCGTCACGCCGGCAACAGCGGGCGTCGCGGAGAGGAACGTGCCGTCGTTGAGCAGGACGCGCAGCAGTCCACCGTAGGCGAACGCGATGTCGAGGTCGCCGTCCCCGTCGGCATCCAGCAGGTCGTGGTCGGTGGCCGCCGTCCCGGCGAACTGCGGCAGCACGGTCGGCGTGACGGCGACGAAGTGGCCGGTGCCGTCGTTGCGCCAGATCTCGGTCCAGACCGCGCCGGTCAGCACGAGGTCGTCGTGACCGTCGTCGTCGAGGTCGCCGTGGGTGACGCGCGAGATCGGCGGGAACCGCGGCGGCAGGCGCGTGTTGTCCTCGACGAACGTGCCCGTGCCGTCGTTCCGGAAGAACCGGGCGCCGTAGTGGGGCTCCACGCAGCCGGCGATCAGGTCGACGTCGCCGTCGCCGTCCGCATCGAACGCGACGAGTGCCGCGATCGCGTATTCCGCGGTGTCGAACGCGCCGGCGCTCGCGATCGCGAACCGTCGATCGCCGAGGTTCTCGAACAGCCACGACCCGCCCGTGCTCGCGCCGCTGCGCGCCACCGCCACGTCCACGTCACCGTCCCCGTCGAAATCGGCTGCCGCGCAGGCAGACGGCAGATCGGGCTCGGTCACGACGTCGCGTTGCGGGTACTTGCCGGTCGCGTCGCCCCACACGAACGCGCCCGAACCGCTGTAGGTCGGCGTGAAGCGTTCGACGACGAACGCGTCCCGCACGCC
This sequence comes from Planctomycetota bacterium, assembly GCA_965228735.1. GTDB lineage: Bacteria > Planctomycetota > UBA1135 > UBA1135 > UBA2386 > JAGQRA01. The sequence continues at coordinate 2,745,539 of OZ245838.1, read as the reverse complement.
GTCGCCATCGAAGTCCGCCACCACGCAACCGTACGGCCACCTCGTCGCGGCGAAACCCGACGGCGGGCGCGTGAGCCCTTCGGTGAAGGTCGGAATGCCGATCTGGAAGGAACCGGGCCCAGGTTGCGTCGGCCCCGACGGCGGGTCGTCCCCGTTGCCGCTGCACGCGGTTACGGCGATCGCGATGGCGAACAACGAGGCGGTAGCGCGAGGCGACATGGTCCCCGGGATAGTTCGGCCAACGCGGGCCGTAACCCGCACGGGTCACATCAGGTCGATCGTCAGGCGGGTGATGTGACCCTGCAGGGGGAACGGAGCCTCGTAGCGGCCCACGGCGCCGCGGATGTCACGACCGACCTGCAGACCGTCGGCGGGGTGCTGCCGTTGGAGTTGGACCTGGCCCTCGAGGAGCACGGTGGTCGCCCCGCGATCGCGCACCGTGATCGTGCCGTCGGCGGCGAGTGTGCCGGTGTAGTCGATGGGGCCGTCCTCGACCGCGTTCTGCGAACGCACCACCGTCAGCTTGCCGCCGACCCGCGTCGCGAAGACGAGGTGGGCGGCCTGGCGGTAGAGCGCGAGGCCGTGCGAACTGCCGCCCTGCGCGAACAGCACGCCGTCGCCGTCGAGGCGGCCCTGCAGCGTGAACGTGAAGCCGCGTCGGCGGAGGTCCGGCGCCTGATAGCGGTCGAGGTTCGCGCCGTGCGCGAGCTCGAAGTGACGCTCCTTGCTCGGTTCGATCCGGCCCGCGCCGAGGAGCGGCAGCACGCGGTTCTGCTCGGCCCAGTCCTGCCACGCCTTCGCGAGTTCGGCGGTGAGCTCGGGACGTTCGTTCGCGAGATCGTTGGTCTCCGTGCGATCGACCTGCAGGTCGTAGAGCTCCCACGGCGAACCGGCGCCCTTCGCCACGAGCTTGAAGCGGCCGCGGCGCAGCGCGCGGTTGCCCTCGTGCTCGAAGCCGAGGTCGCGGCCCTCGAGCTGGTCGTTCTCGAACACCGGCAGCAGCGACGTGCCGGCCGGCGGTGGCACTTCGGCGTCACCGCGCGCCGCCGGGTAGTCGGCGCCGCTGATCGCGACGCACGTCGCCATCACGTCGACGATGTGACTCGGCGTGCGGCGCAGTTGCCCGCGCGCGGTGATCCCGTTCGGCCAGTGCGCGATCAGCGGCGAGCTGATGCCGCCCTCGTGCACGTAGTGCTTGTAGAGTCGGAACGGCGTGTTGCTCGCGTTGGCCCACGGCAGCCCGTAGCTCTGGTAGGTCGTCTCGGGACCGGGCATGACGTTCGGATCGTTGCCAACAGTGACGGGCTCGCCGCTCCGGGTCTGGCGCGAGATGAACGGGCCGGACCAGCGGTCGGTGAGCTCTTCGGCGCAGCCGCCGTTGTCCGCGAGAAAGAGAATGAGCGTGTCGTCGAGCCGGTTCGATTCACGCAGCGCGTCGACGATGCGGCCGATCGCGCGGTCCATCGCGACGACCTGCGCGGCGTAGACCGCCATGCGGCGCGCTTCCCAGGCCTTGTTCGCGGCCTCGTTCCACGGCGGCACGCGCGGGTCGCGGTCGGTCAGCGGCCAGTCCGCGTCGATCAATCCGAGCTCGATCTGCTTCTGACGGCGCGCGTCGCGCAGCGCGTCCCAGCCGCGATCGTAGCGGCCGCGCTGCGCCTCGATGTCCGCGGCGCGGGCGTGCAGCGGCCAGTGCGGCGCGGTGAACGCGACGTAGAGGAAGAACGGGTCGGACGCCGCCTGCGCGCGCACGAACGCGGCACTGCGGTCGCCGATCGCGTCGGTGTAGTAGAACGTGTCGTCGACCTCGGCCGGGTCGTTGCCGGCCGTCAGCGTCTGCGGTTCGAAGAAGCTGCCCGCGCCGAGGATCGTGCCCCAGAAGGCCTCGAACCCGCGTTGCCGCGGCCAGCACGATTTGTCGCCATCGTGCCGCAGCTGTCCGGTCACGTGCCACTTGCCGACCATGCCCGTGCGGTAGCCGGCCGGACCGAGCACTTCGGCGATCGTCACGACGTCGTCGGCGAGGCGTCCGCGGTAACCCGGATGCTGCTTGTCACCCGTCATGTGACCGACGCCGGCGCGGTGCGCGTACTGCCCCGTGAGGAGCGCTGTGCGCGTCGGGCAACAGCGCGCCCCGTTGTAGAACTGCGTGAACCGCAGTCCGCCGGCCGCGAGCCCGTCGAGCACGGGGGTCTCGATCTCGGAGCCGTAGCACCCGATGTCGGACCAGCCGAGGTCGTCGGCGAGGATCACGACGATCGAGGGTGCGGCCCGCTCCTGGGCCGCGGTGGGGGCAACGATCGCGAACGCCGCGGCGAGGGCGATCGGGACCGCGCGAGTGTCGTGGGGGCGAGCGGTCACTTCTGGTTGCGGTTGAACGGCACCTCTTGAACCCACCGGAAGCCGGTGCTGTTCAGGCGGAACGACGCCTCGTCACGCCGCTCGACGACGGCGCGAACGTCGTGGCCATCGACCGTGCCGGTGATCACGAGGCGCTCGTTCGCCGGCTCCGAGCCAGGCTCGGTCGGTTGGGGTTCGTAACCGAGGGTGAAGGTCGTCGCGGATTCCTCCGGCTCGTTCTGCGGCGTGACCGTGATGGTCCGCGCGTCCTCGTCGATGACCGCCTGGCCGCGATGCGTGTCCCGATCGTTCTCGACGATCGTGCTGTAGGCGGTGGCGGCTTCCGCGCTGCCCGCGTACGCGATCACCAGGCGATGCCACTGATCGGGCGCGGCGAGATCGGACTCGAACTCCTTGACCTCCCAGATGCCCGCGAGCGGTCCGGTCGGCCGCGCGCTGCTTTGCGCCCAGTACTGATCCATGAACACCCAGGGCGAGACGAAGATCGCGAGGAACGCGATGACCTTGAGGCCGTGGCCGGGCCAGCGGAGCCAGGCCGGCGCCCGGGGCTCGGGCGCGGCGGGAATCGCCTGCTGCGAGAACAGCGCGCGCCACAGCCGCGGTGCGGGCGCGATCAGCAAGAACGCCGCGAACAGCACCATGTGCGCCGAGAACAGCTTCACGGGCACGTCGTAGCAGAGGTTGAGGGCGAGCACGTTGCTCATCACGGCGCCCGAGAGCAGCGCGCCGGCCGTCGTCGTGCGACGGAAGAGCAGCAACAGGCCGCCGACCACCTCGGCGATGCCGCTGAGCGAGGTGTATGCGGGCGAGCTCCCCATGAACGTCCACAGCATGTTCATCGGCGACGCGTCCCCGAACGTGCCGTAGAGCCGGTCGCCGGTCGGAGCGCTGAACTGCAGCGGGTACGCCTTCACGAAGCCGTAGGTGGTCATCGTCGCCGCGAGCCCATAGCGCACGAGAACGCGGGTGCTGCCGTACCACCACCGCAGCCCGCGGCGACCGATCGGCCAGGCCAGCAGCGGCGCTGCGAGCAGGGCGAGCACGAGTGCCAGGGCGGTGCGCACCCAGTCGTGCAGCGTGTCACCGCTGCCCGTGACCTTGGGCTCGACCTCGTCCTGCTCTTGCCTCAGCACGTGGACGCCGAACTGCACAACGGACCAGTCGATCTCTTCCTGGACCTCGCCGAGCCACTTGCCGGGATACCGCGACCACTTGGGGGCTTCTTCGAGTTCTTCCCCGGTGACCGTTTCCGTCGCCCAGGTCGCGGCCGCGGCCAATGGCCACTGACCGCCCTGGCTGGGCAGGCTGCCGAGCGGGAACGGCAGCCCGTAGAGCAACAGATAGAGCAGCCCGAAGCAGGCGGCGAGTCGGAGCCAGTATCGGGGTTCTTCGACCCGATCGGTGGTCGAGAACACGTCGTCGTCGTCGTCGCTGCTCATTGTCACTCGGTCCGGGTCGCTACCCGGTCAGGGTCGGCACTCCGTCAGAACACGCCGAGCAGCACCTGCACGAAGCTGCTGATCGGCGCGGCCTCGCGCGCGTCCTCGAGCGCGCGCGAGACCTGGGTGAAGATGCGGCGCAGGCGGACGCCCACGGCGCGGTCGTTGATCAGGATGCCGAGCGCGCCCTCGCTGCGGGTGAGCTGATCGGTCACGTCGCGGATGTTGGCGATCGCGATCTTGAAGTCCTCGGCGGTCTGCGGGTCCGAGAGCGCGGCGCCGACGAGACCGGCATCCGGATCGTTGGCGTTCCGCAGCACTTCGTCGAGGCTCGCGATGGCGTTGGCGAAGTCGTTGCCGAGCAACTCGTCGCGGAACAGCCGCCCGATCACGCCGCGCCCGTTGCGCGCATCGGCGAGCAGGACCTGCACGTCGGCGACGATCGAGCGCATGTTGTCGGCCGTCTGCGTGTCGTTGAGCAGCATGCCGATCGTGCCCTCGGACCGGTTGAGCGAAGCGCTCGCGGTCGCGAGGTTGTCGATGAGGAACTGCACGCGTTCGCCCATCTGGGTGTCCATCGCGAGTCGCCCGAGCGTGGTTTCGCCGCCCTCGATCGTGCCGAGGATGTTGTTGATGCTCTCGAACGTCTCGAGGATCTCGTTGTAGAGATCGCGCTGCGTGAGCAGGCGGCCGCCCGTGTTGTTGGGATCCTGCAACGCCTCGAACGCCTCGCGGATCGCGGTGATCGCGTTGTTGAGGTTGCTGCCAACGGGACCCTGACCCTCGGCGAGGTCGGTGAACGCCTCGAACACGCTGCGCTCGACGGCGCCGCGCAGCTCCGCGCCGGCCGCGAGCCGTTCGCCGCGGCCCGGGTCGATGTAGACCTGTTTGCCGCCGAGCACCCCGGCGGCGCGGACCTCGATCAGGTACTCGTCGGTGAGCGGGATCTCACCGTCGATCTGCAGGACCATCCGGATCGGGGTCTCGCGGCGTTCGGACGAGTAATCGACGTCGATCTCCGTGACTTTGCCGTAGCGCTTGCCGAGCACGAACACGTTCGTGCCGACCTGCGCGCTGCCGCCGTCCTCGAACCAGACGACGAGCGGGTCGACGCGGCCGAACTGGATGTCGGTCAGGTTGACCGTGGCCCAGAGCAGGAAGCCGAGAGTTCCGAAGAACACGAGGCCGAGGAGAGTGTCGCGGCGGGTGCGTTCCATGATCGCGTGAGTCCGGCGATAGCCGGCATTTTAGTCAGTCGCTGCCTTCGCCGAGGAACGAGGCCGCGAGTTCGTGGTCACTGTGGAGCATTTCCTCGACCGAGCCCTCGACCGCGATGCGGCCGTCCCCGATCACCCCGATGCGGTCGCCGCATTGCGTGGCGCAGGCGCGCGAGTGGGTGACGATGAGGCCCGTCACGTGCAGGGTGTCCCGCACCTCGGCGATGAGCTCGTGGATCTGCTTGCTGATGATCGGGTCGAGGCCCGCGTTGGGTTCGTCGTAGAGCACGTACTCGGGCTTGGTCACGAGCGCGCGCGCGAGGCCGGCGCGCAGCTTCATGCCGCCCGAGATGCTCGGCGGGAACTGCTTGGCCGCGTGGTCCATTCCGACGAGGCCGAGGACCTCGTGGACGCGGTCCTCGAGCTCGCTCTTCTTGATCTTGCCGTGCTCCTTGAGCGGCAGCGCGACGTTGTCGTAGACCGACAGCCAGTTGATGAGCGCGCCGTTCTGGAACAGGTAGCCCATGCGCTTGCGCAGGGCCATGAGCTCCCTCTCGTTCATCGTCGGCACTTCGAGACCGTCGACGCGGACCGTGCCGCTGTCGGGTCGCATGATGCCGATGACGTGCCGCAACGTGACGCTCTTGCCCGTGCCGGACGGGCCCATGAGCACGTAGTTGAGGCCCTTGTTCACCGTCAGCGTCATGCCGTCGAGGATCTGGCGGCCGCCGAGGCGCTTCTTGACGTCGAGGAGCTCGATCATCCCGCGAGGAAGTAGAAGAACCAGGTGATGATGAAGCCCAGGATGATGACCAGGATCACGGAGTTGCGCACCGCGTTCTGCACCGCGAGGCCGACGCCGAGCGCGCCGCCCTTCGCGCGCAGACCGGCCGCGCAGCTGACGACGGCGATGACGGTGCCGAAGACCAGCGCCTTGAACAGACCGACGTAGACCTCCTTGGGCAGGATCGCGCCGGTCTCCGTCAGCGCTTCGCGCGCGCTGTTCCAGAACAGCGCGCCGCTGACGCCGAGGTTCTGCTCCGCGATGATGCTGCCGCCGAAGATGCCGATGAGGTTCGACAGCACGGTCAGCGTCGGGCACATGAGCGCGAGGGCGACGACGCGCGGCAGCACGAGGTAGTTCACGGGGTCGACCGACATCACCTCGAGGGCGGCGATCTCGTCGCTGACCTTCATCGTGCCGATCTCCGCGGCCATCGCGGAACCGACCGTCGCGGCGAGGATCACCGCGGTGATGAACGGGCCCATCTCGCGGCACATCGACAGCGACGTGATCGTGCCGAGGATCGCGGTGTCGCCGAACCGCCGCAGCTCGATGCCGGTCTGCATCGCGAGGATGGCGCCCGCGAACGCCGCGACGATCATCGTCACGGGCAGCGAGCGCACGCCCGCGTTGAACGCGGCGTCGAGCATGAACCGCAGCCGCCGCGGCAGGTACGCGAGCTGCCCGAACGTCCGGACGAGCAGGCCGACGATGTAGCCGGCGCCCTCGACGCGCTCCGTGAGCATGTTGCCGACCGCGGCGAACGGGTTCACTGAGCCGTGTCCTCCGGGGTCTCGATTTCGTCGCCGTCGCCGCCGCCGAGCGGGATCGGGAGGAACTGGAACAGCCGCAGCGTGCGCTGCCCGGAGCTGCTGCGTTCGTAGTTGAACAGGAACGGCACGCTGCTCGTCTTCGAGCCGTTGCGCTCGCGTTCGGTGTAGGCGCGGCCGAGCACGTCGAACGAGTGGTCGTCGGGACCGCGCTGGCGCGACACCGCGAGCTCCCAGAGGAAGCCGTAGGTCTCCTGCAGGCCGGCCGCGCTGCTGCCGCGCACGGGCAGCGGCGACAGCAGGCTCGAGTCACCCTTGACGATGTTGCCGTCTGCGTCCTTGTGCACCGTGCGATGCCAGAGCGGCCAGATCTTGGTGTGGTCCTCGCTGGTGCCGTCGTGGTTGTCCATCCGGATGTGCCAGAAGAACGGCAGCACCCACTGTTGCTCGGTGACACCATCGGGATCGTCGTAGCGCCGCCACCAGATCAGCGGCCACAGCGCCGACCAGCTGTCCTGGTCCGTGCTCTTCGTGCGCGCGAAGAACGGCCAGAGCCACCACGTCGTGACCTCGTCCTGCGCGCGGTTGTAGTAGTAGTGGAACAAGGGCCAGAACAGATGCAGGATCGTGAAGTGGTCGTTCTTCCAGGTGTGCGAGAAGAACGGCCACAGCACGCTCCAGCCGCCGACGTCGCGGCCCGTGCGCCACGCGGCGAACGGCCAGAACCAGTAGCTGTCGACCGGCGAGTCGGTGTCCTGCAGCTCCGTGCTCCAGCTGATGAACGGCCACAAGACGAACCGCCGGTCGTGGATGCCGGGATCGATGTCGTGCCCGTAGAACGGGTAGAAGTGGAAGCGTTGGTGGCCGTTCTCCGCGCACGAGCTCGTGCCGATGAGCGGCCACAGGAACATGAAGTGGCGGTGCCCTTCCTTGTCGAGCCGCAGATACAGCGGGAACAGGATCGCCTGGAAGCGGTCCCACGTGAGGAACTGCGGGATGTCCGCGTAGAACGGGAAGAACGCGAAGTAGTCCTCGCGCCCGTCCGCGCTCCAGCCGCCCCAGAAGAACGGGAACAGGAAGTACCAGTCGACGTCGCACTCGCCGACCTCGTTGCGGTGCGCGCGCCAGCTCCAGAGCGGCCACAGTCGGTGCGACGTCTCACCGGCGTCCTGCCGGACCCGCCCGAACGGCACGAGGAACTGGTGCTCGACCGCCGCGCCCTCGCCGACGTTGAGATCCTCGGACTCCGTCACGCGCCGGTAGAGCGGCCGGATGCGGAAATCGTCGCCGCCCTCCGGCGTCTGCTCGTAGTGCACGATCGGCCAGAGGAAGTCGCACTCGAGCAGGGTGCCGTCCTCGTCGAGCCGGTGGAACCAGATCGGCGTCAGGTTGAGCTCGCGCGGCATCAGCGAGCACGACGACAGCACGACGAGCAGCAGCAGGGCCGCGACCCGCTGGATCCACATGACTGGGGTGCGGCTTCGACGCGCCATCTCTTGGCCAGGGAACATACTGCCGGGGCGGGCCGGGTCGAGTTGGGAAACCGGGGAATGGCGGGCGGCTCGGGGGCAGGCCTCAGCGCATTCTCACGTCCGCCGTTGTGACCGAATTCGTGCCGGCTATACCGGCAGCCATGGTCCGAACCATGTCAGGCGTCCAGCCGACCGGCAATCTGCACATCGGCAACTACCTCGGCGCGATCGTCAACTGGGTCGAGCTGCAGGAGCAATACGAGTCGTTCTTCTGCATCGTCGATCTGCACGCGCTGACGCAGCGGCCTGCCGCGGACGTGCTGAGGAACGCCGTGCGCGAGGTCGCGATCGGCGTGCTCGCGAGCGGCGTCGACCCGGAGAAGGCGACGCTGTTCGTCCAATCCGCGGTGCCGCAGCACGTCGAGCTGTCCTGGATCCTGACCTGCCTCACGCAGCTCGGCGACCTCAACCGCATGACGCAGTTCAAGGACAAGAGCGCGCAGCAGCCCGACAACATCAACGCCGGACTGTTCACGTATCCCGTGCTGCAGACGGCCGACATCGTGCTCTATCGCGCCGAGGCCGTGCCCGTCGGCGACGACCAGAACCAGCACCTCGAGCTCGCGCGCGAGACCGTGCGGCGGTTCAACGCGATCTACGAGAAGGTCTTCCCCGAGCCGAAGGTCGTGAAGAGCAACGCCCCGCGCGTCATGGGCCTCGACGGCGAGTCCAAGATGAGCAAGAGCAAGGGCAACGAGATCGGGCTGTTCGAGACCCCCGAGCAGACGCTGAAGAAGCTGCGCTCGGCCAAGACCGACCCGGCGCGGGTGCAGCGCAAGGACCCGGGCACGCCCGAGGTCTGCAACATCTACGCCTACCACGGGTTCTTCTCGTCCGAGGCCGAGCGCGCGGACATCGCCGAGGGCTGCCGCAGCGCCGCGCTCGGTTGCGTCGACTGCAAGGGCAGGCTCGCCAGCAACCTCGAGGCCGTGAAGGGCCCGATCCGCGAACGCGCGAACGAGCTGCGCGAGCGCCCGGACGAACTCGACGAGATCCTGGCCCACGGCGCCCAGAAGGCGCGCACCGCGGCCGAAGAGACCATGGCCCTCGTGCGCGACGCGGTCGGCATCCGCGGCCCCCGCAACTAGATGGCGGTACCGAACCCTTGCGCCAGGCGAAGCCTGGACGGGAGAAATCATGACCTGACAGGAATGAGAACCCCGTATTGGAGTCCCGCGGGTGACGAAACCCGCCCGGCGAAGGCTAGCCACCAGCCGGAAGCGAGTCTTGCGTGGCGACCGGGTAACCGCCGCTGCGAAGCGTAGACAGCGAGGATGTGGGCGGCGCGACTGAGCCCCGAAAGTACCGACAGCGAGAGAGCCGACGTGGTGGGTTCATCGGAAGGCAACATGGAAGGGCCGCAACCGGCTTGGCCCGGAAGTCTCTCCGGGGTCCTGAGAACGACCGCACGCATCCATCGGACTCCCCAGGAACCTGGGATCCCCTCGATTGGTCCGATCGTCAACTCCGGCTGGGGCCCGGAAACCAACTCTCCAGGGCCGCGACGTCGTGTCCGCGTCGGTGCCGTCAAGGAATCCGGACACACGGCCGGTACCGCCGAGCGAAGGAAACGAAGCGACGCGGGACGCCAACGAGGGAGTCGGAGTGCGTCATAGTACCAAAGAGTCCGGGGAACCCGCCCCACGGGGACCCGGCGGAGGGAAGGGCGTCACCGGCGACAAGGAACCGCTGGACGGACCGACCACGGAGACGACGGGCTCCGAGCAGGTCTCCACGAAACTCCGGCGGGTAGCGGAGCTGGCGAGGCAGCGACCAGACCTGGTCCTGACCACACTGGCACACCACATGGACATCGCGCTTCTGCGGGAGGCGTATCGCCGCACGCAGAAGTCCAAAGCTCCTGGTGTCGACGGCGTCACGGCTCGCGACTACGAGCAGGATCTCGAGGGCAACCTCGCGGACCTGCACGAACGCGCGAAGTCAGGGCGCTATCGCGCACCACCGGTCCGGCGCGTGCACATCCCGAAAGGGAAGGGTGGCACGCGTCCAATCGGAGTGCCGACGCTGGAGGACAAGGTCTTGCAGCGGGCGGTGACGCAAGTGATGGAGGCGGTATATGAGCAGGACTTCTTGGACTGCTCGCACGGCTTCCGTCCCGGTCGCTCGCCGCACACGGCACTGGAATCGCTTTGGAAGCATGCGATGTCGATGGGTGGCGGCTGGCTGTTGGAAGTCGACATCCAAGGTTTCTTCGACAACCTGGAGCCGACCCATCTGCGAGCGATCCTCGACCAGCGGGTGCGCGACGGAGTGTTCCGTCGACTGATCGACAAGTGGCTGAAGGCGGGGGTGCAGGAGGACGGTGCGCTGCATCGCTCTCGCAAAGGCACCCCACAAGGAGGCGTGATTTCGCCGCTGCTGGCGAACATCTATTTGCACGCAGTGCTGGACCGTTGGTTTGTCGAGGAAGTCAAGCCGAGGCTTGCCGGTCGCGCGGAGTTGGTCCGCTATGCGGACGACTTCGTGATCCTGTTTGCCGTCGAAGCCGATGCACGTGCGATGTCGTCGATCCTGGCCCAAAGGCTCGGGCGCTTCGGCCTCACACTGCATCCGGACAAGACCCGGTTAGTCCGCTTCCAACCGCCCGAAGACGGCGCGGCGGGGAGCGGCACTTTCGACTTCCTGGGCTTCACCCATCACTGGTCACGCTCCCGGCGCGGCCGATGGACCGTGCAGCGGCGCACCACACGACACGTCGTGACCCGTACCCTGACTGGGCTACGGGATTGGTGCCGTCGCAATCGGCACGACAAGGTCCGCGTCCAGTACTCCACCCTGTGCTCGAAGCTACGGGGGCACTACCTCTACTTCGGCGTGACCGGCAACTCTGCTGCGTTACGTCGCGTATGGTACGAGGCCCGTCGCATCTGGCATCGGTGGCTGAGCCGGCGCTCGCGGGCGGCCTACATGTCGTGGGCCCGCTTCGAGCAACTGCTGCGTGCATACCCGCTTCCTCCGCCCCGGCTGACCCGGTCGGTCTACGCAGCGAGCCCTTGTCGCTGACGAGCCGGATGCGTTAGCCGCGCACGTCCGGATCTGTGGGAGCCCTGGGGGGAGACCCCCAGGGCCACCCGGCGCTTCGAATCCGCCACGGGCAAACTACGCCAGCGACGCGGCGGAACGCCGGTTGCGCAGGCTGGGCAGTGGCGGATTTGAAGCGGGTTCGGTACCGCCATGACTGGACGCGCGAAACGTGAGGGCGCAAACTGAGGATACGAATGGCGAGATCACAAAAGTCGATGCGGGGCGCACTCGGGCTGCTGGTTCTGCTGGGCGCGTGCGCGAGCGGCGCGCCGGCCGATCCGGGGCAGATCGCGGCGGAGACCGAACGGCTCCTGCGGCCCTACCTGACCGGCACCGAGGTCGGCTGCAACACGCTGCTCATCGAGCTGACGGGCAACTTCAACGAGTACGTGTTCCAGCCGGCGACGGATCCGCAGGCGCACACGCTGCGGCATGAGGGCGCGCCGGACGGGACCTACATCGACAAGATCTGGACCAACACGCTCGGGCGCGCGGAGACGCCGTTCATCGTGTCGGTCGGCGCGCCGCCGGACATCACGGAGCCCGGGCAGCCGCGCGGCATGCGCACGACGTTCACCGTGATCAACGAGGTGCGGCTGCGGATCTACCAGGGCACGCACGCGCTGACGCTCGACACCAGGGCGGAGGGCGAGCGCAACGTGTTCGTCCGCCTGCGCGGGACGCGCGACGTGAAGGAACCGCGCGAGTTCGTCATCGAGGACGGTCAGCTGACGCGATCGTGAGCCCACTGCGTTCGGTTGCCGCGCTGGCGCTGTGCATCGCCGGCATGCTCGCGCCCGCTTGCGTCGGGCCGACGCGCGCGCTCGGCGCGCCGGACCCGAAGATCTACGCCGAGCCCGCGCCCGCGGTCGCCGCGCAGTGGGACGAGGCGCGCGGCTTCGTCGAGGCCGGCGATCCCGAGGCCGCGTGGGGGCTGCTCAGCGTCGTCGTGCGCGAGAGCCCGGATCTCGTGCGTGCGCACCTGGCCTACCAGGACGCGGCGCTGTCGATCGGTGGCGAGTCCGAGGCCGAGATGCGACGCTACTACCGCGTGGAGCTGCCGGAGCGCGATTCGCCGGTCGGGCCCTACGTCGCGGCGCGCCTCAAGGCGACGTCCTACGACAAGGGACAGGCGCTCGCCGAGATCCTGGCGGAGCATCCGTCGTTCGGCTGGGCCCACCTCTCGCTCGGCCGCGTGAAGCGCGGGCAGGGGCAGTTCGCCGGAGCCGTCGACGCGTTCACCGCGGCGCTCGTCAATGACCCGACGCTGCACGAGGCCTACCTCGACCGCGCGCGGGCCTACACGGCGCTCGGCAAGTACGCGCGCGCCGCGCGGGACTACGAGGCGTTCCTCGATCAGCAGCCGACCGACTACCTCGTGATGCGCGAATACGCGGCGATGCTGATCTATCGCATCGTGCGCATCGATCGCGCGCTCGAGCTGCTCGAAACGCTCGAGGCCCGGGCGCCGAACGACGTCGAGCTGCGCATGCATCGGGCGGCGGCGCTGTGGCAGGCCGAGCGCCCGCGCGAGGCGTTGAGCACCTACGTGCAGGTCCTCGAGCTCGACCCGGACTCGGCGCGAGCTGCTCTCAACATCGGTCTGATCTACTACGACGCGATGCCGCAGAACGAAGGCGACGAAGAGCGCCGCGTGTGGTGGCCCAGGGCGCGGGCCGCGTTCCGCTACTACCTCGCGCGCGGCGACGAAGCGGCCGATGGTCACGAGGCATTCGAGCGCGTGCTCGCCGTGCCCTACCGCCTCGAGCGGATCGCCGCGGTCCTCGGCCCCGCACCCGCGAAGGCGCCGACGCTCGACGACCTGCGGCTGCAGCAGTAGGTCGCGGCATCAGGGTCGCGGCATCAGGGTCGGCGCATCAGGGTCGGGGCATCAGGGTCGGGGCATCACGTCGGGGCGGCGCGCGCGGCAGCCGCGAGTCCGAGCGGCTCCAGCTGCGGCAGCAGGCGTTGCCAGTCGGCCTCGGTGCGCGCGTCCGGAGTCGGGCCCGGGCGGCGCACGCGGTAGCGTGGCGAATCGATCTTGGCGAACTGCCAGGTCACGCCCGCGTGATCCGAGGTCTTCTGCGTCCCCTGGGCCCGCTGGGCGAGCACGTTCCGCAGGTCGAGGTTGCCGTCGCGGAAGCCGAGTTCGTGCAACCTCCTGACGAACGCGCCGAGCTCGCGCGCGAGCGCGGTCCGCTCGTCGGCGTTCGAGAGCCGCGGGAGCAGGGTCGACAGCGGTTCCCCCGGGTGCGTCTCGGTGAGCAGCACGGCGCGGTGCAGCACGCCGAGGCGCCGGTGCTCGAACACCGCGACCGGGGTCGCGGCGGGGGCCGGCGCGTGGGCCGCGAGCCAGGTCAGGGCGTCGAACTCGCGCGCCGCACGGGACTCGTTCCATGGTCCGGTGTTACGACAGATCCCGCGCCAGCGGTCGCGGCCCCACGGGTAGTCGTAGGTCTTGACGTGCAGATCGAGGCCGGGGACCTGCAGCCGGCGGACCCACGAGCTGCGGTGATTCGTCACGGAATCCCCGAAACCACGGTCGCCAAGGCACTTCCAGTCGACCGGCAAATCCGCCCAGGCCGGAACTTGCGGTCCGCCGCGAACTTGCACCAATTGACTGGGGATGCTTGTCGACACTGTCTCCACAAGAGTATAGTCGGGCACGACTTGTTGCTCAGGAGCCACCCGGCTCACGCGGACCGGAATCCGCAACCCTCGTCTCATCTCGGGCGGGGTGACTGCCTGGGTCAGTCGGAGGCTACGTTTTGAAGACGATTACCAAGAAGGAGTTGGTTCACCGGATCGCGGACAAGACCGGGGTCACCAAGGTGGTCGCGAAGGAAGTGATCCAATCCTTCCTCAACTCGATCATCGATGAGCTCGCCGCCGGCAACCGGCTGGAGTTTCGTGAGTTCGGTGTGTTCGAGTCGCGAGAACGCGCTGCCCGCCTGGCGCAGAACCCGCGCACGCTCGAGAAGGTGCCGGTCCCGGCCAAGCGCATCGTCAAGTTCAAGGTCGGTCGGCTCATGCGCAAGAAGGTCTCGGGCGAGGACGTCGGCAACCTCCGGCTCGACGACGACGACGATGCGCCGTCGCCGCGCCTGAGCAAGCCGATGTCGGACCCGCCCTCGGCGAACGAGGCTCAGGGCACCGCCTGACGCGAACGCCTGCAGCGGCCGACGGCTGCCCTCGGAGAAGAAGGCCGAGGTCACTGGGAGAAGGACCCGGACGCGCATCGCGCCACCGGTACATCCGGCCAGTGTGTCCGTGAACTTACCGGGTTCGGTATGTTCACTAGAGCTTCTGCAGCGCCTGGTCGAGGTCCGCGACGAGGTCGTCGAGGTCCTCGATGCCGACCGACAGCCGCACGAGCCCGTCCTCGAGCCCGGCCTTCTTGCGCTCCTTCTTCGGGATCGACGCGTGGGTCATCGACGCGGGGTGGTCGACGAGGCTCTCGACACCGCCGAGGCTCTCGGCGAGCGAGAACACCTGCAGCCGCGCCATGAACCGCTTGGCCTGCGCGACCGTCGCCTTCAGCTCGATCGACACCATGCCGCCGCCGTTCTTCATCTGCTTCTTCGCGGTCTTGTAGGTCTCGTGCGATGGCAGGCCGGGGTAGAAGACGCGCGCGACCTTGCGGTGGGACTCGAGCCACTTCGCGATCTGCAGCGCGCTGCTGCTGTGCCGATCCATGCGCACGTGCAGCGTCTTGGTGCCGCGCAGAACGAGGAAGCAGTCCATCGGGCCCGGCGTGCCGCCGCACGAGTTCTGGAAGTGCGCGAGGCGCTCGCGCATCGCCATGCCGTTGCCGACGAGCACGCCGCCGACGACGTCGCTGTGGCCGCCGAGATACTTCGTCGTGCTGTGCACGACGAGGTCCGAGCCGAGCGCGAGCGGCTGCTGCAGGTACGGCGTCGCGAACGTGTTGTCCGTGACCGTGAGGATGCCCTTCTGCCGGCAGATCTTCGTGATCGCGGCGAGGTCGCAGCAGCGCAGCAGCGGGTTCGTCGGCGTCTCGAGCATCACGAGTTTGGTGTTGTCGCGCAGCGCCGCCTTCAGCTCGTCGAGGTCGGTGAGGTCGACGAACGTCGTCTCGATGCCGAACTTCTCGTAGACGGTGCGCAGCAGGCGGAACGTGCCACCGTAGAGGTCGTTGCCCGCGACCACGTGGTCGCCCTGCTCGAGCAGGTTGACCACGCACGTGATCGCGGCCATCCCGCTGGCGAACGCGAGACCCCATTCGCCGCCCTCGAGGCCCGCGAGGTTGCCCTCGAGCGCGGTTCGGGTCGGGTTGCCGGAACGCGAGTAATCGTAGCCCTTGGTCTTGTTGGGCGCTTCCTGGACGTAGGTGCTCGTCTGGAAGATCGGCGTCATGATCGCGCCGGTGGTGGGGTCGGGGCTCTGCCCGGCGTGGATCGCGAGAGTGCCAAACCCAGGGGCCTTGGCCTTGCCTTTGCTGCGCTTCATCGGGCGCGGAGTTTAAGAAGCGGGGCGGACGCGGCAACATGCGGCCACAACTGCTGCCCCGATGTCCGCTGAATCGATCAAGTCCCGCCCGTTCGACCTCGACGCGCTCGAGTTCGATGCCGTCCGCGCGCTGCTCGTCGCGCGCCTGACCTCGCCCGTCGGGCGCACGGCCGTCGAACAGCTCGGGCCGTTGCCGGACGCGGCGGCCGCGACCCGGCGGCTCGGAGCCGTGCAGGCCCTCGCCGACAAACTGCAAGACGGGGCGCGCGGCCTGCCGCTCAGCGGCGCGGTCGAGGTGCGGTCGTGGCTGCCCGGATTCTTCGCGGGTGAGCACGTGGTCGCGGCACGCGACCTCGCGGACCTGAAGCGCCTGCTGCGCGCCGCCGAGCAGTGCCGGCGCTGGCTGCTCGCGCAGCCGGCAGCGCTCGCGGTCATCGCGGCAGACGCCGCCGACCTCGAGGACCTCGTCGACGAGCTCGACGGCCTCGTCGACGATCGCGGTGAGGTTCTCGACTCGGCGTCGCAGCGGCTGCGCGAGATCCGGCGCGACATCCAGCAGGCGCGATCGGCCGTCGACGCCGCGGTGCAGCACGTGCTCGGCGACCCGCAGGTCCGGCGCGGGCTGCAATCGCCCGAAGCCGCGTGGCGTCATGGCCGCCCCGTGCTGCAGGTGCGGTCGGATTCGCGCAATCGCGTGCCCGGCGTGCTGCACGACCGCAGCAGCTCGGGGCAGACGTTGTTCATCGAACCGGAGAGGGTCGTCCAGGCGGCCAACCGGTTGTCCGATGCACAGGCCGCGGAGAACCGCGAGATCAACGTCGTGCTCGCCGACGCGGCGCGCGCGCTGCGGCGGTTGGAGCGCGAGGTGACCGGCGCCGTCGAGTTCGTCGCCGACGCCGATCTGTTGCAGGCCAAGGCCGAGCTCGTGCGGTCCGGCTACACGGTGCCGACGATCGTGCCCGGCGATGCGGACGGCGCGAGCCTGCGGCTGCAGGGCGCGCGGCATCCGCTGCTCGGGGGTGCCATCGGCGGTCCTGCGGGTGGCGGCGACGGGCCGCAGCACGTCGTGCCGCTCGACGTCGCGCTCGGCGACCCGCACCACCTGCTCGTCGTGACCGGGCCGAACACCGGCGGCAAGACCGTCGTCCTCAAGACCGTCGGGCTGCTGTCGCTGATGGCGCTCAGCGGCGTGCCGATCCCGGCCGACGAAGGCGCGCGCATTCCGTTCTTCTCGGCGGTCAAGGCCGACATCGGTGACGAGCAGGGCATCTCGCAGAACCTGTCGACGTTCAGCTCGCACGTGCAGCGGATCGCGCGGTGTCTCGACCAGGCGAAGGGCTCGGCCCTCGTGTTGCTCGACGAACTCGGCGCGGGCACCGATCCGGAAGAAGGGTCGGTGCTCGGCTATGCGGTGCTCGAAGCGCTCGTGCGCGCCCGCGCGTTCGCCGTCGTCACGACGCATCTCGGCCGGCTCAAGGAGTTCGCCTACCAGCACCCGGGCGCGGACAACGGTTCGATGGCGTTCGACGGCAAGTCGCTCGAGCCGCTCTATCGCCTCGACGTCGGCATCCCGGGCAACAGCCACGCGCTCGACATCGCGGCGCGCGTCGGCATGCCGAAGGGGGTCGTCGCCCGCGCCCGCGAACTGCTCGGCAAGCGCGATCCGACGCTCGACACCGTGATCGAGAAGGTGCAGGTCGCCCGCCGCGAGGCCGAGGCGGACCGCAAGCGCACGGCGGCGACCTCGCGTGCCGTCGCGAGCAAGGAGTCCGAGCTCGAGGAGAAGCTCGCCGAGGCCCAGCGCCGCGAGGTCTGGCTGCAGGAGGAGGCCGACGGCGTCGTCGAGCACGAGCTGCGCACCGCGAAGGCCGCGCTCGAGGAGCACGTGCAGGCGCTCGAGAACGCGCCGGGCCAGCATGGCGAGCGGGCCCGGCAGCTCAAGACGACCCTCGACGGCCTGCTGCGGAACGCCAAGGTCCACCGCCGCCGCGTCCGCTTCTGCCACGGCCTCAAGAAGGGCGACCGCGTGTTCCTGCCGCGCTGGCACCGCCACGTCCAGGTCCACAAGGTCGACAAGGTCCGCGAGCAGGTCACGGTCGACTACGGCCGCGTGAAGATGAAGGTCCCGTTCGAAGACGTCTCCTGGATCGTCCCCCTCGACCAGGCGTGACACCCGTACGGAACCTGGTTCAAACCGCAAGGCTGCCGCGCGAGAGCCGCCTTCGGCGGCGCTCGCTTGGCAGCCTTGCGGTTTGAACCAGGTTCCGTACGGGCATACGATCGGGCGCCCCGATGACCGCTCCTCTGGTCCTGGTCGCCGACAACGATACGGCGGTGAGCTCGCTGCTCGTCGAGATCTTGAAGCGCAGCGGGATGCGGACCGTCTGCGCGTTCGACGGCGTGGCGGCGGCGCGGCTCGCGCGGGATCCGGCGGTCGACGTGCTCGTGTGTGACCTCGACATGCCGAAGCAGAGCGGCGGCGAAGTGCTCGCCAGCCTCGCGGACGTGCCGTCGCCGCCGCCGACCGTCGTCGTGTCGGGCTTCGTCGACGACGCGACGGCGCAGCGCCTCGACCAGTTCGAGTTCGTGCGCGCCGTGATGCGCAAGCCGTTCGACCTGTTCGAGTTCGCCGGCATCGTGCGCGACCTCGCGCAGCCGGGCGGCACGACTCCTGCGAAAGGCGTCGCGACCCAGTTGTGAGCGAACCCCTCAGCAGACTCTCGTTCCGCAGTGCCGGCGAGTCCCATGGTCCGGCCGTGATGGCGACGCTCGAAGGGCTGCCACGCGGGCTCGAGCTCGACGTCGACGCGATCGACGCGACGCTGCGACTGCGGCAGGGTGGGGCCGGCCGCGGCGGGCGCCAGCGCATCGAGAACGACCACATCGAGATCCTCGGCGGCGTGCGCCGCGGCCGCACGATCGGCTCACCGCTCTGCCTGCAGGTGTCCAACCGCGATCACAAGATCGACGAGCTGCCCGAGCCCGACCGGCCACGGCCCGGTCACGCCGACCTCTCCGGCTGCTACCACTGGCTCGATCGCGACATCCGTTCGACGCTCGAACGCAGCTCGGCGCGCGAGACCGCGGCGCGCGTCGCGGTGGGGGGCGTGTGCCGCCAGCTGCTGGCCGTCGCCGGCACGAACGTGCTCGGCTTCGTCCGCCGCTGCGAGACCGTCGCGCTCCCCGACGACCAGCCTGCCGACCTGAGCGATCTCGAGGCCCTGCGCACGTTCCGCGACGGCACCCGGCTCTACACGCTCGGCGCCGACACCGACGCCGCGATGCTGGCGCGCGTCCAGGAAGCCGCGAAGGACCGCGACACCGTTGGCGGCCTCGTCGAGGTCATCGCGACCGACGTCGTGCCCGGCATCGGCACCTGCGTGCAGTGGCACGAGCGGCTCGAGGCCCGAATCAGCGCGGCGCTGATGTCGATTCCGGCGGTCAAGGCCGTCGAGATCGGTCTCGGACTCGGGGTCTCCGAGCGTCGCGGCAGCCAGGTCCACGACACCATCGAACCCGGTCGCGGCGGACTCGGCGGCGTGGCCCACGATCGCGGCACCAACCGGGCCGGCGGCATCGAAGGCGGCATGACCAACGGCCAGCCGGTGGTAGTCCGGGCCGCGATGAAGCCGATCAGCACGCTGCGCCAGCCGCTGGCGAGCGTCGACCTGTCGACCGGCGAGGTCGCCGAGGCCGGCTACGAACGGTCGGACGTCTGCGCGGTCTCGGCCTGCGCCATCGTGGCCGAGGCGATGGTGGCGCTGGTGCTCGCGGATGCGACGCTGGCCCGGATCGGCGGCGAAACGGTCGCCGAGTTCGAGACCCGGCTGCAGGCGTTCCTCGCGGCGGCCCGGGCGCTCTGACGGGGTTCGCCGATCGCCGTGCGCGCGCGGCTCCCAACCGGCCCCGAACGGCCCGCTCCCGGCCAAAAAATGCGATCCGGTGCGCTTGAACTGCCCTCGGGCGTCGGTATCCTCCCTCGGCCTTTCCCAAGGCGGCACGCCCGCTAGCGTAGCTCAACCGGTAGAGCTCTTGATTTGTAATCAAGAGGTTATGGGTTCGAGTCCCATCGCTAGCTCCAGACCCCTGGGCTAGATCCGGATCGGAACCCCCGATGTGGCGAGGCTCGCGGGCGCGGCGTCGAAGGAAAGGCAGCGCACGAACGCAACTTCGGGCGGATACCAAAGTGGTCAAATGGACCAGACTGTAAATCTGGCGGCTCAGCCTTCGCAGGTTCGAATCCTGCTCCGCCCACCAGTTTCCTGACCGACACCGAGACGCTCTCGCGAAGAGGGGATCGGGTTCGCGACGGAGCATCCGCGTTCTTGTGTTGTCTGCATGCGTCGCTCAGGCGTCGTCTGCTGCAGATCGGCTCGTCCGGATCGACACGTTCGATGCGCGCGACCCTTGACGCGGCGGCGGTCGCACGCGTGGCTCATGCGGGTGTAGCTCAATGGTAGAGCTCCAGTCTTCCAAACTGGTGACGAGGGTTCGATTCCCTTCACCCGCTCCAGATCTTTCGATTCACGTCATCTTCGACTTTCAACTGTCGGCTGCTGCTATAGCTCAGTGGTAGAGCACTTCCTTGGTAAGGAAGAGGTCCTGGGTTCGAGTCCCAGTAGCAGCTCCATCGGATACTCCGCTTCATCAGTCTCTAGACTCTCATGGCCAAGGAAAGCTTCAACAGGACCAAGCCCCACGTCAACGTGGGGACGATCGGGCACGTTGCCCACGGCAAGACGACCACGACGGCGGCCATCACCTACACGCTCGCTGCGGTGGGATTGGCCAAGTACAAGGAATACTCGGCGGTCGCCAAGGGCGGCACGGTCCGTGACCCCAGTCGTGTCGTGACGATCTCGTCGGCGCACGTCGAGTACGAGACCGAAAACCGCCACTACGCCCACGTCGATTGCCCGGGCCACGCCGACTACGTGAAGAACATGATCACGGGTGCGGCGCAGATGGATGGCGCGATCCTCGTGGTCGCCGCGGACGACGGCCCGATGCCGCAGACCAAGGAGCACGTGCTGCTGGCCCGTCAGGTCGGTGTGCCCGCGATCGTGGTCTACCTCAACAAGTGCGACCTCGTCGACGATCCGGAGCTCCTCGACCTCGTCGAGATGGAGGTCCGCGAGCTGCTGTCGAAGTACGAGTTCCCCGGCGACGACTGCCCGGTCGTCCGTGGCGCGTCGTTCCCGGCGCTGCAGACGGAGAGCCCGGGTCGCGAGAACCCGGACAGCAAGTGCATCTTCGAGCTGCTCGACGCGATCGACAGCTACATCCCCGAGCCGGAGCGTGAGGCGGACAAGCCGTTCCTCATGCCGGTCGAGGACGTCTTCTCGATCGAAGGCCGCGGCACGGTCGCGACCGGTCGTATCGAGCGCGGCGTCGTCAAGGTGGGTGAGGCCATCGAGATCGTCGGCATCAAGGAGACCCGTCCGACCACGTGCACGGGTGTCGAGATGTTCCAGAAGACGCTCGACACCGGCATCGCCGGCGACAACGTCGGTCTGCTCCTTCGCGGCATGAAGAAGGAGGACATCGAGCGTGGCATGGTCCTCGCGGCGCCGAAGTCCGTGACCCCGCACACCAAGTTCGAGGGTCAGGTCTACGCGCTGACGAAGGAGGAGGGCGGCCGTCACACGCCGTTCATGAACGGCTACCGCCCGCAGTTCTACTTCCGCACGACGGACGTGACCGGCACGGCCACGCTCAAGGGCGCGGAAATGGCGATGCCCGGTGACAACGTCGAGATCGAGGTCGAGCTGATCACGCCGATCGCGATGGAGGAGACCATGCGCTTCGCCATCCGCGAGGGTGGTCGCACGGTCGGCGCCGGTCGCGTGACGAAGATCATCGAGTAGTCGCAGTTCGCAATCGCTCGCAGGTTGCGACCTGCAGTCACTGGCCGAACTCGGCGTCCCGTTCTCCAGCGGACGGCGATTTCGGTGGGCCGATCCAGTGGTTTGTGGCGGCGCCAGCCGGCGTCGTTGCTACACTGCTCGGCCCGACAACTGGCCCGGCAGCTTCTTCGGGGGGCTGCCGGTCCTGTCAATCCTGGAGGGTAGTAGCTCAATTGGTAGAGCAGTTGATTCCAAATCAACCGGTTCAGGGTTCGAGTCCTTGCTGCCCTGCCACTCCACAGCCCCCGATGTTTGCAGTCGCCACTCGGCCGCGAGGCCGTAGAGACCATCCGTAGAGACGCCAACCCGTGAGTTATCGCAAGAACCAAGGGCGCTTCGCCCGCATGATCGCCTTCTGGGTGATCGCGCTGCTGCTCGGCTACGGCTTCTACCGCGGCGGCGGGCTCGCCGACATGATTCGGAACTGGATGGGCGAGGGGAACGATCAGACCCTGATCGACAATTTCCCGCTCGTGACCCAGCTGCGCGTCTCGACGCTCATCGCGACGGCGATCCTCGCCGTCATCCTGTTCGTCGCGTCGCGCATCCTCAACCGGCCGCAGCTCGCCGATCTGCTCATCGACACCGAGGGTGAGATGAAGAAGGTGACCTGGCCCACCTGGGGCGAGGTCGCGCAGGGCACGATGGCCGTCGCGACGATGGTGACGGTGCTCTTCCTCTTCCTCACCGGCGTCGACCTGCTCTTCGCCAAGGTGATGACGTCGCTGCTGCCAGGACAGAACTAGGTAGGCCTGATGACGATCGACGGCTCCGCCGGCCTCCCCGACGACAACAACCCCAAGCCAACGGATCCCGCGGTCGATGATGCGGCTGTGGGTGGCGCGAAACCGGAGAACCCGTCGGGTCCTGCGGATTCTGGCGCCGGCTCCGCGAGCGACTCTTCGGCCGGTGACTCTCCGGCCGGTGATCCTCCGGCGACCGATGCAGGGGCGCCCGCGAGCGATCCCGCCCCGGCCGCGCCCGCGCCGAAGACCCTCGCCGCGCAGCTCGCTGCGGGTGACGACGACGACGACTTCGACGATGCACCCGCCGCGGAGCAGAAGCCCGAGGCCAAGCTCGAGTGGTACTTCCTGCGCGTGCAGGTCGGCCGCGAGGATCGCATCTGCAAGAACATGGTGCGCCGGCTCAAGCAGGACGGGCTCGAGGAGCTCGTGCCGCAGATCGTCGTGCCGACCGAGACCATCGCCGACCACCGCGCGGGCAAGAAGACGGTCAAGCGCCGCAAGCTCTACCCGGGCTATCTGATGGTCCAGATGAAGCTCAGCGACGACGTCTGGTTCGTGCTGCGCGAGACCCCGGGTTTCGGCGACTTCGTCGGCGGCCAGGCCACTCCGACGCCGGCCAAGCAGGAAGACGTCGACAAGGTCCTCGCGACGATGGACGCGAGCAAGGAGCAGCCGAAGGTCGCCGTTCAGTACAAGAAGGGCGATCGGGTGAAGATCAAGACCGGCGCGTTCGAGAACACGGACGCCACCGTTGAGGAAGTGCACCCCGACAAGGGCACGCTCGATGTGTCGGTGAACTTCTTCGGCCGGCCGACGCCGCTGTCGCTCGGTTATTGGGAAGTCGAGCCGATCTAGGCCGCGGCCGCCGACCGGCTCGGTTGGCTTGACCGCCGAGCGACAGCGGCGTCGGCCTTTGTCCGCTGGTTGGGGCGAAGCGACACTCGGGCGAGGACGCCAACTGGCGCCTACCAACCAGCGGGGGAATTGCTTGGGCGCTACGCGCCCTCGCAATTGGGACGCAATACGCCCTCGTACGGGGGTTGCGTACGGAACCAGGTTCGAACTGCAGCGTTCTGCGCGTGCGTACGGAGCCTGCGCGTGCGTACGGAACCAGGTTCGAACTGCAGCGTTCTGGGCGGAGGGGCGTGCGCGAGTGGGAGGCCGTTGGGCGCTGCTCGGCGGTGACGCGGTCGTTCGAATCGCGAAAGGGTTGTCCGGTCGCGCGGTGTTCTTGCGCTTGATTGGGTGGCGCCAATTGGCGCCCGACCGGCCTCGAGGGTGGCTGGTCGTGAAACGACGATGCATGAGTGGGGCTCGCGCTTTCTTGGCGGGCCCGGAGTCAGGCGGCGAGGCAGGCATGGGCCTCGCCGCCTTCTTTCTTGTTACGGGGCTGTCCGCGATCGGGGCTTGCCAGAGCGGGATGGGCGGGGACGCTTGACGTTTCGTCATCCTGCCCAGAGTCCACCATGCGGCGACTGCTCGTCTCTTCGTTCCTTCTCTTCGCGACGTCCCTGCCAGCCCAGGCCGAATGGGTCGTCGACGGCGGCTTCGACATGGGGCTCCAGCACTGGACGCTCGGCGGCGGCTACAGCGTCAACCCCGGCCTCGAAACGACGTGGGACACGACGGGCCTCGGTGTCAGCGACTCGTTCGGGGTCAACGCGGGTGGGCAGGTCTGGCCGCCGCCGTTCCCGCCGAACTGGATCGAGCAGCAGATCGTCGTCGTCCAGGGGCTGACCTACGAGTTCCGGTGCGACGCGAGCGGGGCGCGGCCGGGGGCGCCGACCGGCAACAACGCCGATACCGGCACGATCTGGGTCGAGGTCGCGGGCGTCGAGGTCGCGCGTCACGATTTCGGCAACTACAACGGCGCGCTGCCGCAGCCGCAGGTGAAGCGGGCGCAGGTCTGCGGGCGCTTCAGCCCGACGACGTCGGGGCTCGTGACGCTGCGCCTCAACTTCACGCGCGACTTCCTGTGCAACCCGAGCACGCCGCGGATGAACGTCGACAACATCTCGGTGCGCGACGTGGTGGGGCCGACGTACTGCATCCTGGGCAACCGGCAGCTCGGCAGCACGGTGTCGCACCAGGTCGAGGGCGAGGCGAACGCGCTGTTCGGCACGTTCGTGGCGCTCGCCCCGTTTCCGGCCGGGCTCACGTTCCCCGGTGTGGTCGGCACGCTCTACCTCGACCCCAACCTGGTGGTCGTGCTGCAGATCGCGTCGCTGGACGGGGCGGGCCGCAACACGACGCCGGTGTCGATCCCCAACGACCCCAACTTCCTCGCCTACCCGCTTTACCATCAGGCGGGGATGATCGGCACGGGCGCGAGCCTCGGTCACGACTTCGTCGTGCTCGCGTCGCAGTAGGGCCGGCGGCCCGCGTCGGGCGGTCCGGGGGCCGCCCCCCCGGCCTTCGCGCTGCCCGGAGCCGCCCGGGGAGATTGTCGGCTTTCCCCGTTGACTCCCCCGGGGGCCTCTGCTTCTATCCTCCGCCCGTTTCCGCGGGCCGGTTCGTGCCAGAACTGCCTGTGGACCCTCTTGTAGTGGGAGGGCGCGGCTCGACCGCGTCCGCCAGAACCGCTGAGAGTACAGAATGGCAAAAGAAGTCACCGCGACCGTAAAGCTCCAGTGCCCTGCCGGGCAGGCTACCCCTGCGCCGCCGGTCGGCCCCGCCCTCGGTCAGCACGGCATCAACATCGGGCAGTTCGTCAAGCAGTTCAACGACGAGGCCCGCCAGCAGCAGGGGATGATCATTCCGGTCATCATCTCGGTCTACAAGGACCGGACCTTCTCGCTGGAGTACAAGTCGCCGCCCGCCGGCGTGTTGCTGAAGAAGGCCGCCGGCCTCGCGAGCGCCGCCCACGAGCCCGGCAGTGAGGTCGTCGGCAAGGTGACCCGCGCGCAGGTGAAGGAGATCGCGGAGATGAAGATCAAGGACCTCAACGCCAAGGACATCGAGGGCGCGATGCGCATGATCGAGGGTTCGGCGCGTTCCTGCGGCATCCAGGTGGTGGACTGATGGCCAAGAAGCAGAGCCGTCGCTTTCTCAAGGCCCAGGAGCAGGTCGATCGCGCCAAGCGCTACGAGCTGTCCGAGGGCTTCGACCTGATCAAGACCCTGCCGGGCCCGAAGTTCGACGAGTCCGTCGAGGTCGCGGTCCGCATCGGCATCGACCCGAAGAAGACGGACCAGCTGGTGCGCGGCTCGGTGAGCCTGCCGAAGGGCACGGGCAAGTCGATCAAGATCGCGGTCTTCGCCGATGGCGACAAGGCCAAGGAGGCCGAGGCGGCCGGCGCGGACTACGTCGGTGCGGCCGATCTCGCCGAGAAGATCGAGAAGGGCTTCACCGACTTCGACATGACGATCGCGTCGCCCGACATGATGCGCTTCGTCGGCAAGCTCGGTAAGGTCCTCGGCCCGCAGGGCAAGATGCCCTCGCCGAAGGCCGGCACGGTCACGCCCAACGTCGCGGACGCCGTCAAGGAGTTCAAGGCGGGCAAGATCGAGTTCCGCACGGACTCGGGCGCCAACATCCACGCCGCGATCGGCAAGAAGTCGTTCGCCGCTGGCGATCTCGCCGAGAACCTCACCGCCTTCGTCGACCACCTGCGCGCGCTGCGGCCGTCGCAGGCCAAGGGCGCGTTCATCCGCAAGGTCGTCGTTTCCACGAGCATGGGCCCCGGGGTCCAGCTGGCCGTCGAGTAAGGAGTCCTAGCAATGCCGAACATCGTCAACGAGAGCCTCGTCAAGGACCTCGAGCAGGAGTTCCAGAGCATGGGATCGTGCGTCGTGGTCGAGCACGGCGCGGTCGGTCCGCAGCAGGACATCGACATCCGCACCCAGCTGCGCGAAGCGGGCGTCAAGTACCGCCTCGTGCGGACGCGGCTCGCCAAGCGCGCGCTCGCGGACATCAGCCCGGACCTCGGCGACTCGCTCAAGGGTCGCTGCGGCTTCGCGATCGCCGAGGAGGAGGGCGCCATCAAGGCGGCCAAGATCCTCAAGGAGTGGATCAAGAAGCAGAAGGAGGCGCCGATCGCGATCCGCGCCGGCCTCGTCGAGGGTCAGGTCTACAGCGGCGACCAGGCCGAGCAGATCGCGGCCCTGCCGGACCGCGACACCGTCAACACCCAGATCGTCAGCGCCATCAGCGGCCCCGCACGCTCGCTGGCGTCCGTTCTCAACGCCGTGGCCGGTGGCCTCGCGCGCTGCATCCAAGCCAAGATCGACAAGGGCGAATAGTCCCGGACGGTCGAGTAGTCCCGGACGGTGTGGGCCGCACCGCGGCTGGCCGCCGGGATCCTCCCAACACAACCCATACCCAACCCACGCACCCGACCCGCGCACTGCGGACCGAGCACATAGACCGGAGTTCATCATGTCCGACGAAGCAACCGTGACCCTCGACGCCGACCTCGAGGAAATCTTCACCAAGATCGACGCCCTGAGCCTGGGCCAGGCCGCCCAGCTCGTGAAGGCGATGGAAGACCGCTGGGGCGTGAGCGCCGCGGCGCCCGTCGCCGTCGCGGCGGCCGGTGGTGGTGGTGGCGGCGAAGCCGCGGCCGAAGAGCAGACCGAGTTCACGGTCGTGCTCAAGGACGCCGGCAGCGCCAAGATCAACGTCATCAAGGTGGTGCGCGAGATCACCGGCCTGGGCCTCAAGGAGGCCAAGGGCCTGGTCGACGAAGCGCCGAAGCCGATCAAGGAAGGCGTCAGCAAGGAAGAAGCCGCCGAGCTCGAGAAGAAGCTCACCGAGGCCGGTGCCTCGGTCGAGCTCAAGTAGTGCTCGGTCAGCGACATCCGCGAGCCAGGCCGATCTTCGCCTGGTCCGCCTCGGTTCGGTCCCCCCGGATTCGGGCGGCCTCGATTCGGGGTCTCGCGTGATGGGGACGCCCTGTTCCGGTTGATGCAACCTTTTTCGGTTGCAGCCGGGGCAGGCGTGTTTGTACGCTTTGTCTTCGTGCTGGTGCGCTTTTTGCGGGGTGACTTCGAGCCGGTCGCTCCGTGCCCTTCCTCCTGAGTGTCCGTCGTCCGTTCTGTCGTAACGCAGCGAGCTTCGAGCCACGCCGCCCGGCGTCGCTCGCGGTCCGTCGGTGTGTGTCACGCGGAGCGCCGCCGGAGTGAGCCGCGGAGGACGACCTCCTCCTCTCGGCTCGACCAACTCGTTCGGTTCGAACCCACGCCGGATCGGCAGGTCCGGCACACCCTCGGCATTCGCCACCCCCAACCCTTGGCCCAAACGATCAGACGGTGCGCGTCGTCGCCCCTCGCCAGTGCGACCCTGGCCGGCTCGACGATGGCGCCGCTGATCAAGCATGACCCCACGCCCCTGGGGTCTTCAGGTGAGAACGTATGGAAACCGTAGTCTACGGCCAGAAGCGGACCATCGCCGCCATCCCCGACCTCGTCGAGATGCAGACGAAGTCGTACGAGGATTTCCTGCAGCCGCAGGTCGCGCCCAACCGGCGCGTGACCGAGGGCCTCGAGGCCCTGCTGCAGGAGGTCTTTCCGATCTACTCGTACGACAAGACGCTCTGCCTCGAGTACGTGAGCTACGAGCTCGGGCGGCCGCGCTACACCGTCGAGGAATGCCGCAAGCTGCGGGTGACCTACGGCTACCCGTTCAAGATCCGGGTGCGCCTGGTCAAGCCGGAGCCCGTCGAGGAGGACATCTACCTCGGCGAGATCCCGATCATGATCGGTGGTGGCGAGTTCATCATCAACGGCAGTGAGCGCGTCACGGTCAGCCAGCTGCACCGCTCGCCGGGCGTCGACTTCTCGGTCGAGCTGCACACCGGCGAGAAGAAGCTGCACAGCTGCTGGATCATCCCGGAGCGTGGCAGCTGGATCGAACTCAACGTCACGAAGAAGGACGCGATCGCGATCCGCATCGACCAGTCCGGCAAGTTCGCGTGCACGACGCTGCTGCGCGCGATGGACGCGAAGTACTCGACGGACGCGGCGATCCTGCACGAGTTCTACGACGTCGAGAAGGTCACGCGGAAGAAGAGCGACCCCGAGGCCAAGTTCAGCAAGGCGCTCGTCGGCACCTACGCGGTCGGCGATATCGTCGACGCGGCGACGGGCGAGCCGTTCGTGCGCAGCGGTGAGGAGATCACCGAGGAAGCGGCGCGCGCGATCGCCGAGAGCGACATCAAGGACGTCGAGGTCCTGCGCGAGCCCGAGGACTTCCTGCTGCTCAACACGCTGCGCGACGACACGACCAACAGCCACGAGGAGGCGTTGCTGAAGATCTACCAGCGCCTGCGCCCGGGCAACCCGCCGCAGATCGAGAAGGCGCGCGAGCTCTTCCACGAGAAGTTCTTCGACGAGACGCGCTACCGCCTCGGCAAGGTCGGCCGCTTCCGCCTCAACCGCAAGTTCGAGATGGAGGACGAGGACAGCTCGCAGACGCTGAGCGGCGCCGACCTCGTCCAGGCGATCGCCTACATCCTCGACCTGCGCTACGGCGAGGGCGAGATCGACGACATCGATCACCTGGGCAACCGCCGCGTGCGGACGATCCAGGAGCTCGCGGCCGACGAGTTCCGCAAGGGGTTCCTCAAGCTCCGCCGCACGGCGCAGGAGCGCATGAACCTCGAGAACGTCGATCAGCTGACGCCGCGCAACCTGATCAACAGCAAGACGTTCTCGAGCGCGATCGAGTACTTCTTCGCGCGCGGTGAGCTGAGCCAGGTCGTCGACCAGACCAACCCGCTGTCGCAGCTGACGCACGAACGCCGCCTGTCGGCGCTCGGCCCGGGCGGCCTCAACCGCAAGCGCGCGGGCTTCGAGGTCCGCGACGTGCACATCTCGCACTACGGCCGCCTGTGCCCGATCGAGACGCCGGAAGGCACGAACATCGGTCTGATCAGCAGCCTCGCGATCTACTCGAGCCTCGACGACTACGGCTTCCTCACGGCGCCCTACGTCAAGGTCAAGAACGGCAAGCTCACCAACGACGTCGCGCGGCTGCGCGCTGACGAGGAGAGCCAGGCCGTGCTCGCGCCGGCCGACACCCAGGTCGACGACAAGGGGCGCATCGTCGGGGACGACCACGGCCGCGTGATCGCGCGCGTCAAGGGCGACCCGGCGCTGGTCGACGTCAAGGACGTCGACTACATGGACGTCAGCACCAAGCAGATCGTCGGCGTCTCCGCGTCGCTGATCCCGTTCCTCGAGCACGACGACGCCAACCGCGCGCTCATGGGTTCGAACATGCAGCGGCAGGCCGTGCCGCTGCTGATCTCCGATGCGCCGGTGGTCGGCACCGGCATGGAGGAGGTCGTCGCGCGCAACTCGAGCATGGTCGTCGTCGCGAAGAACGCGGGCACCGTGACGGCCGTCGACGCCAACCGCATCGAGGTCGGCGACGACGTCTACAAGCTGCGCAAGTACGAGGCGCTCAACGAGCGCACCTGCCAGAACCAGGTGCCGATCATCAAGCTCGGCGACAAGGTCGAGAAGGGCCAGGTCCTCGCCGACGGCGCCGCGACCGATCAGGGCATCCTGGCGCTCGGCAAGAACGTCACCGTCGCGTTCATGCCGTGGGACGGCTACAACTACGAAGACGCGATCCTGCTGAGCGAGAACCTCGTTCGCAACGACGTCTACACGTCGATCCACATCGACGAGTTCGAGGTCGAGATCCGCGAGACGAAGCTCGGCCGCGAGGAGTTCACGCGCGACATCCCGAACGTCTCGGAGAAGGCGCTGCGCCACCTCGACGAGAGCGGCATCGTGCGTGTCGGCACGCGCTGCAAGCCCGGCGACATCCTCGTCGGCAAGGTCGCGCCGAAGAGCAAGAGCGAGCTCACGCCCGAGGAGAAGCTGCTGCACGCGATCTTCGGCCGCGCCGGTGAGGACGTGAAGAACGCGTCGCTCGAGGTCCCGACGGGCGTCGAGGGCATCGTGATCGGCGCGGAGAAGTACTCGCGCAAGGTCAACCTGACCGAGAACGAGCGCACCCGCAACCTCGAGGAGATCAAGAACGCCGAGATCGACTTCCTCAAGGCGTTCCGCACCAACACCAAGAAGCTGCTCGAGAGCGCCAAGACCATCACGGGCAAGGCGATCGAAGGCACGGACGGCAAGGCGCTCGCGGTCACCGACGAGATGCTGATCCTCGACCTGCGCACGGTCCGCGACCGGGTGCGGCAGGTCGCCGAGGAGCTCAAGGACGACAAGAAGAAGACCGAGCTGCTCAAGACGCTGCAGGACTTCGGCGATCGCATCGAGGAGAGCGAGGCCGAAAAGAACAAGCTGGTCAACCGCCTGTCGCGCGGTGACGAGCTGCCGCAGGGCGTCCTCGAGATGGTCAAGGTCTACGTCGCCACCAAGCGGCGGATCTCGGTCGGCGACAAGATGGCCGGCCGCCACGGCAACAAGGGCGTGATCTCAAAGATCCTGCCGGCCGAGGACATGCCGTTCCTGGCCGACGGGACGCCGGTCGACATCGTCCTGAATCCGCTGGGCGTGCCGAGTCGCATGAACGTCGGGCAGATCCTCGAGACCCACCTGGGCTGGGCCGCGCGCAAGCTCGGCTGGCGCGTCCAGACGCCGGTCTTCGACGGGGCGTCCGAGCAGGACATCGAGGCCGCGCTCACGCAGGCGGGCTTCGACACCGACGGCAAGTCGATCCTGCACGACGGCCGCACGGGCGAGCCGTTCACGCAGCGCGTCACCGTCGGCACGCTCTACATGCTCAAGCTGCACCACCTGGTCGACGACAAGGTGCACGCGCGGGCGACCGGGCCCTACTCGCTCATCACCCAGCAGCCGCTCGGCGGCAAGGCCCGCTTCGGCGGCCAGCGCTTCGGGGAGATGGAAGTGTGGGCGCTCGAGGCCTACGGCGCCGCCAACATCCTGCAGGAGCTCCTGACGGTGAAGTCGGACGACGTCGACGGTCGCACGAAGATCTACGAGGCGATGGTCAAGAACGAGAACATCCTCGAGCCGGGCACGCCGGTCTCCTTCGGCGTGCTCTGCAACGAGATCAAGGGACTCGGACTCAACATCGAACTGCACAAACGGGGCGCGGCGGAAGACGTCATGCCTGAGTAGCGGCGAGTCGGATCGCACTCGCACACCCTCCCGCAGCAAACCCCGACAGCACTATCAACGAGGCAACCGATGGTCGAACCCATCTACGACAAGATCAACGACTACGCCCTGGTCACCATCAAGCTGGCGTCGCCGGAAGACATCCGCGCGTGGTCGTTCGGCGAGGTCAAGAAGCCCGAGACGATCAACTACCGCACGTACCGCCCGGAGCGTGACGGTCTGTTCTGCGAGCGCATCTTCGGTCCCGAGAAGGACTGGGAGTGCTCGTGCGGCAAGTACAAGGGCATCAAGCACAAGAACATCACGTGCGACAAGTGCGGCGTGACGATCACGCACAGCCGCGTGCGTCGGAAGCGCATGGGGCACATCAACCTGGCCGCCCCGGTCGCGCACATCTGGTTCTTCAAGGCGATGCCGTCGCGTCTCGGGACGCTGCTCGGGCTCAAGACCGCGAGCCTCGAGAAGGTCATCTACTTCCAGGACTACATCGTCATCGACCCGGGCGACACGCCGCTCAAGGAGCAGCAGCTGCTCAGCGAGGACGAGTTCCGGCAGTCGCGCCAGAAGTACGGGATGGCGTTCCAGGCCGGCATGGGGGCCGAGGCCGTCCGCGAGCTGCTGCGTCGTCTCGACCTCGCGTCGCTCAGTGACGCGCTGCGCGAAGACCTCAAGCGCACCGAGAGCAAGCAGAAGATCAAGGACATCATCAAGCGGCTGAAGACCGTCGAGATGCTGCGCGACTCCGGCAACAAGTCGGAGTGGATGATCCTCGACGTGATCCCGGTGATCCCGCCGGACCTGCGCCCGCTCGTGCCGCTCGACAGCGGCAACTTCGCGACGTCGGACCTGAACGATCTCTACCGGCGCCTGATCAACCGCAACAACCGCCTCAAGAAGCTGCTCGACCTCAACGCTCCCGAGGTCATCATCCGCAACGAGAAGCGGATGCTGCAGCAGTCGGTCGACGCGCTGTTCGATAACAACCGCTGCCGTCGCCCGGTCCTCGGTTCGAGCAACCGCCCGCTCAAGTCGCTGACGGACATGATCAAGGGCAAGCAGGGTCGCTTCCGCGAGAACCTGCTCGGCAAGCGCGTCGACTACTCGGCGCGTTCGGTCATCGTCGTCGGGCCGGACCTCAAGCTGCACCAGTGCGGCTTGCCCAAGATCATCGCCCTCGAGCTGTTCCAGCCGTTCATCATCCGGCGCCTCAAGGAGCTCGGTCACGCCGACACGATCAAGTCGGCGAAGAAGATGCTCGAGCGCAAGGACGAGGAGGTCTGGGACATCCTCGAAGAGGTGATCCAGAACCACCCGGTGCTGCTCAACCGCGCGCCGACGCTGCACCGCGTCGGCATCCAGGCGTTCGAGCCGACGCTCGTCGAGGGCAACGCGATCCGCATCCACCCGCTGGTGTGCTCGGGCTACAACGCGGACTTCGACGGCGACCAGATGGCGGTCCACCTGCCGCTGTCGTTCGAGGCGCAGATCGAGGCGTCGACGCTCATGCTGTCGACGAACAACATCTTCTCGCCGGCGCACGGCGGCCCGATCATCGCGCCGAACCAGGACATCGTCCTCGGTTGCTACTGGCAGAGTCTGCTGCGCGCGGGCGAGCTCGGCGAGGGCAAGACCTTCGCGAGCCCGGACGAGGTGTGGATGGCCTACTCGATGGGCAAGCTGCACATCCACGCGCGGATCAAGGTGCTGTTCCCCGCGGACATCGAGGTGCGCCAGCAGGGCTCGACGTTCCTCACCGACGGCAAGACGCTCGTCGAGACCGCGCCGGGTCGCATCATCTTCAACGAGATCCTCGAAGAGGGGATGCCGTTCTACAACCACGACCTCGACAAGAAGGCGCTGTCCAACATCATCGCGGACTGCCACCTGATCCTCGGTCGCAACCCGACCCTGCGGTTGCTCGACCGCATGAAGGAAACCGGCTTCAAGGCCGCGACCGCGGCGGGCCTGTCGTTCGGCAAGGACGACATGGTCGTGCCGCCGCAGAAGGACGACATCATCCACACCACGCAGGCCGAGGTCGAGAAGATCGGCGTGGCGCACCAGCGCGGCATCATCACCGAAGGCGAGCGCTACCTGAAGGTCATCGACTCGTGGACGCACGCCCGCGAGCGCATCGGCGAGGACATGCTGCACGAGCTGCGCAACGACACGCGCGACGGCAAGCCCTACGTCAACCCGATCTTCTGCATGGTCATGAGCAAGGCGCGTGGCTCGGTCGAGCAGATCCGCCAGCTGGCGGGCATGCGCGGCCTCATGGCCAAGCCGTCGGGCAAGATCATCGAGCAGCCGATCAAGGCCAACTTCCGTGAGGGCCTGCGCGTTCTCGAGTACTTCAGTTCGACGCACGGTGCGCGCAAGGGCCTGGCCGACACCGCGCTCAAGACGGCGGACTCGGGTTACCTGACTCGCAAGCTCGCCGACGTCGCGCAGAACGTCGTGATCGCGATCGAGGACTGCGGCACGGAGAACGGCATCGAGAAGGGCACGGTCTACCAGGGCGACAAGGTCGCGGTGTCGTTCGTCGACGCCGTGCGCGGCCGCGTCTCGCTGCGGACGATCATGGACCCGATGACCGAGGAGATCATCGTCGAGAAGAACGAGCTCATCACGGTCGACATCGCGAAGAAGATCGAGAGCGTCGCGAGCAGCGAGCGCATCCTCGTGCGTTCGCCGCTGACGTGCGAAGCCATGAAGGGCCTCTGCACCAACTGCTACGGCATGGACCTGTCGCGCAGCCTGCGGGCCGAGCCGGGGCTCGCGGCCGGCATCATCGCGGCGCAGTCGATCGGCGAGCCGGGCACGCAGCTGACGATGCGGACGTTCCACATCGGCGGCACGGCCAGCAAGAAGGTCGAGGACAGCGAGGTGCGCAACAAGCGCGCGGGTCGCGTCCAGTTCGCCAACCTCGTGCCGACCGAGGTCGCGGACGGGGACAACAAGGGCAAGACGATGACGATCGCCCTGAAGCGCAAGGGCGAGATCCTCATCGTCGACCAGAAGGACCGCGAGCTCGAGCGGCACGCGGTGCCGCTGGGCGCTGTGATCCACGTCGAGGACGGCGAGGAGATCAAGGAGAGCACCGCGCTCTGCGCGTGGGATCCGCACCACAACCCGATCCTCGCCGAGGTCGCCGGTATCGTCCGCTACGAGGACATCATCGAGGGCAAGACCTTCCGCGTCGAACGCGACACGGAGACCAAGGTCCAGCGCAAGGTGATGATCGAGCACAAGGGCGACCTGCACCCGCAGCTCATCATCGAGGACGACAAGGGCAACCGCCTGGCGATCAACCCCGTGCCGGAGAAGGCCTACATCGAGGTCGAGGCCGGCGCGAAGGTCACGGCCGGCATGTTGCTCGCCAAGATGCCGCGCGAGATCCAGGGCACCCAGGACATCACGGGTGGTCTGCCGCGCGTCACCGAGCTGTTCGAAGCGCGCAAGCCGAAGGACCCGGCGGTGCTGTCCGAGATCGACGGCATGGTCGAGCTCGGCGACAAGCGCCGCGGCAAGCGCACCATCATCGTCAAGGGCGAAGGCGGCCTCGAGCGCGAGCACCTCGTGCCGCAGGGCAAGAGCCTGCGCGTTCACCGTGGTGATCACGTGCGCGCCGGTGAAGCGATCGTCGACGGCCCGCTCGTGCCGCACGACATGCTGCAGATCCAGGGCGAGCGCGAGGTGCAGAACTACCTGCTCAAGGAGATCCAGACGGTCTACCGCGCGCAGGGCGTCGCCATCGACGACAAGCACATCGAGATCATCCTGTCGCAGATGATGCGCAAGGTGCAGGTCGAGGATCCGGGCGACAGCGAGTTCCTGCCGGGTGCGGTGGCGGACAAGTTCCGCTTCCGCGAGGCCAACACGCAGCTGCGTGCCGAGCGCAAGAAGCCGGCGACCGCGTCGCCGCTGCTGCTCGGCATCACGAAGGCGTCGCTGCAGTCCGATTCGTTCATCTCGGCCGCGTCGTTCCAGGAGACCACCAAGGTCCTCACGGAAGCGGCGCTCGCCGGCAAGAAGGACGAGCTCGTCGGCCTCAAGGAGAACGTGATTCTCGGGCACCTGATCCCGACGGGCACCGGCTTCCGCGAATACCAGAAGACGCGCGTTCGCAAGAACGTCGACCTCCAGGCCGCGGCCGAGGAGATCGGGCGACTGTCCAGCCAGGGCTTCCTCGACGAGGGTGGCCCGGTCATTCGCCTCGACGGTATCGACGAGGACGGGCCCGACGCGGCGCCGGCGGAGGCCCCGCCGGCGCAGACCCCGGCGGAACCGTCCGAATAGGGGCCGGCCGAGTCGGTCGAGCCGCCACCGGAGGTCGCTTTTGGCGGCTTCCGGCATTGCAAAGACCCGGGGCGGTCCCTACGCTGCGCCGCCCCAAATCCGGCTGGGACGCCACCGGATCGCGCCAGTTCGCCTGGCACCACCACGACTGTAGACCACTGTAGACCAGACCTTCATGCCCACGATCAACCAGCTCATCCGCAAGGGTCGCAAGAAGATCAAAGAGAAGAGCAAGTCGCCGATCCTCGAGGCCTGCCCGCACAAGCGCGGCGTGTGCCTGCAGGTGAAGACGATGACGCCCAAGAAGCCGAACTCCGCGCTCCGCAAGATCGCGCGTGTTCGCCTGAGCAACGGCAAGGAGACGACGGTCTACATCCCGGGCGAGGGCCACAACCTGCAGGAGCACTCGATCGTGCTGATCCGCGGTGGCCGCGTCCGTGACCTTCCGGGTGTGCGCTACCACGTGCTGCGCGGCTGCCTCGACGCGTCCGGCGTCGAGAACCGGCGTCGCGGCCGTTCGAAGTACGGCACCAAGAGGCCGAAGGCGTAGGGGCGGTCCCCGGCGACCCAGTAACGAATACAGGAACACCGAAGAATGCCCCGCAGCTACAAGTCCACGGAAGTTCACCTCCAGGGTGACCCGCGCTACGGCAGCAAGCTCGCGAGCAAGATCATCAATCAGATCATGCTCGACGGGAAGAAGATCGCCGCGCAGAAGCTGTTCTACAACGCGATCGACACGGTCTGCAAAAAGGTCGAGGTCGAGGATCCGACCGAGGTCTTCGTGAAGGCGATCGACAACATCAAGCCGCGCGTCGAGGTGCGCAGCAAGCGTGTTGGCGGCGCGACCTACCAGGTCCCGCGCGAAGTCAGCAAGCGGCGCCAGCAGAGCCTCGCGATCCGCTGGCTCGTCGACTCCGCTCGCAGCAAGCGCGGCAAGCCGATGGGCAAGTCGCTCGCGGAAGAGTTCTTCGACGCGTTCAACAATCAGGGCGCGGCCGTGACGAAGAAGGAGAACGTGCACAAGATGGCCGAGGCGAACTCCGCCTACAGTCATTTCTCCTGGTAGGGACCCATTCTCCCCTGGCGGGAGCCGGCACTGCTCCTGGCAGCATTGCTCGGCAAGGCACCTCCCCTCGACGGGCTCGCTTCGGCGAGCCCGTTTTCGTGTACCCCGCGCCCGGTTCGCCCGGGCCCGTTCCGGTCGCGGCCACCGGCCGCCTGCGCGCGGTATCGTGGGGGCTTCCTCGCCCTGGCCTCGCGGGTGGGACTTTCGGGAAGAAAGCGCGTCGCTTCTCCGTCCCAACTCGTGATTCCGGGGGTGATTCCGGTGCGCCTGCCCCGGCGCGCTGGCTAGACTCCGGCAACTGCAGAACCCGCTGCGACCATGAAACTTCCGATCCCTTTCCTGCTGTACACGTCGGCTCTCGGCCTCGCCGGGTTCACGGGGTGGCAGGTCTACGAACTGCTGCCGCTGCAGAAGGCCGAAACGAAGCGGGAAGCGATGAATCGCGGCACCAAGGCCGCGACCGATCGGATCTCGGTGGGGCGCGGCCGGGGGCAGGTCACGGCCGACTGGCTCTACTCGGACAAGAACCGGGCGTGGTGGGACCAGCTCAAGAAGGCGAACTTCATCGGCAAGCTGCCGCCGCCGCCGGTCGATCCGGCGGAGGCCGAGGGCAACCAGGAGCCGGAGATCGTCACGCCGCCGCAGATCCCGCTCGAAGACATCATCGAGCTGTCGGCGCTCATGTACGACGGCGCGGACAAGGGCCAGGGTGCTCTGTCCCACGTCGTCGTGCGCTACAAGCCGGAGTCCGGCGTGCAGCCGCCGGAGTGGTACGTGCGGCAGAACTCGGTGGCCGCGACCGGCTACGGCGGCCCGCCCGACGGCGTTCCGCCGCCGCGCGCTGGCGGCAACCAGAACTTCCGGCCGAATCGATCCGGCAACCCCCAGGCGCCGCCGCGCACCACGTCGATGCCCACCGCCACGGGGCCGAGCGTGCTGCTGCAGGAGGTGTGGATCCAGGGCGAGGGCGATCCGCGCCGCGACCCGCACCTGTGGCCGCCGTTCGACCACATCAAGCTCGTGCGCGTCGACCCGACCGCGCAGCTCGCCTACTTCGTGCGCGAAGGCGTGCCGAGCGACGAGAACCCGGATCCGACGACCCAGGCGAAGCCCGAAGAGGAACCGCTCTACAAGTCCACGGCGTCGCTGAGTCAGGAGGTCCTCGCCGAGCTGCATCGGCTCTACGGCGAGCGCGGCACGCCGCGGCCCGAGCAGGCGAACGAGAACACCAGTTCGCAGCGCACGTGGATCGAGAGCGAACAGACCCAGCTCGTCAACGGTGTGCGCCACATCGGCCGCCAGGACGAGCAGGCGTTCAGCAACGAGAGTGACTTCTTCGAGAAGGTCTACTTCGACACCTACAGCAGCAAGGTGCCGGGCAGCACCGTGCGCGGCCTGCAGGTGACGAACCTTCCCCCGCAGCTCGCGACGACCTACGGCGTCGTCAAGGGCGACGTGCTGCTCTCGGTCAACGGCCGCAAGGTCCAGTCCAAGGCGCAGGCCGTGCAGTTCGGCAAGAAGGAGTACAAGAAGGGCGTGCGCGAGTTCGTTACCACCTGGCTGTCGCAAGGTCAGGAGGTCGAGCGCATCTACCAGTTGCCGGACAAGTAGCGACCCGGCCGTGGCAGCGCGCGCGGGTCTGCTGACGATCGACGGCGGCAACAGCACGATCAGCTGCCGGCTCGGCGCGCACGCGCTCGGTCTCGACGTCGAGGCCGCGGACGTGAGGCCCCGGATCGCCGCGTTCGCTGGCGAGCACGGCGCGGATCGCGTGATCGCCGTGACGGTGGTCGAACGCACGGCTGCCGTGCTCGACGCGGTGGCTGCGGCGGCCAGGTTGCCGCTCCGGCTCGTCGGGCGCGACGTCGCGTGTCCGCTGCCGCTGCGCTACCGCACGCCTTCGACCCTCGGCCCGGACCGCTGGCTCGGCGCGCTCGCGGCGCATCGCGCGCACGGTCGCGCGATCACCGTCGACTGCGGTTCGGCGACGACGGTGAACCTGATCGAGGCGGACGGCACGTTCTGCGGCGGCGCGATCGGCCCGGGGCTGCGCGCGTTCGTCGCCGGGATGGCGGCGGTGACCCCGGCGCTGCCCGCGGCCGACCTCGACGGCGACCCCGAAGTGCCCGGCGGCGCGACCGACGCGGCGATCACGGCGGGCGTGCTGCTCGGCTACGCCGGCCTCGTCGAGCGTCTCGTCGCCGACACGCAGCGCGCGGCGGGCGGGCCGGCCACCGTCGTGCTCACGGGCGGCAATGCCGAACGGCTCCGGCGCCACTCGCGCCTGCGCGCGATTCATGTTCCCGACCTCGTGCACCGCGGGCTGACGGAGCTCGATTCATGCGGGTCCTGACCCCGCCCGGAGTCGCCGGCGTCGCGGTGGTCGCGTTCGCGGCGAGCGAACGGGATGCCGTGGGCGCGGTGTTGCGCACGCCGTCGGGGCGACCGTTCGCCTTCGGTGCCGGCGACGGCGAGCGCGCCCGGCCGCGACTCGCCGCGCTCGTGCTCGACCACGACCCGATCGACGAGGTGCTCGTCGTCGATCGCAGCGGGCGCTCTGGCGCGGGCAGCATCGAACTGCACCTGCACGGCTCGATGGCCGTGGTCGACGCGCTGCGCGAACGGTTCGGGGAAGTGCCCGCCGACCCCGGGTCGCCGGCGACGCGGCTGATGCGGGCGGCGTTGTCAAAAGCCCAACTCGACCTCGCGCTCGAGCAGCTCGATTACGAGCGCGACGCGCACGGCGCCCCGCCGGCGGCTGGCGTGGACCCGGAGTTCGACCGCCGCAGCCGCATCGCCCGGGCCCACGTCGAGCCGGGTCGGCTGGTGCTCGCCGGCGCGCAGAACGCGGGCAAGTCGACGCTGTTCAACCGGCTGCTGTTCCGCGAACGGGCGCTCACCGGGCCGCTGCCCGGCCTGACGCGCGACCCCGTGGACGAGGTGACGACGCTGGCCGGCTACCCGTACCGGCTCGTCGACACGGCGGGCGAGGGGGCCGCCGGCTCGGCCGTCGACCGCGCCGCGATCGCGCGTGGGCAGCAGCTGCGGGCGGGTGCGATCGTCCTGCTCGTCATCGATGCGAGCGTCGGCCCGACCGCGGCCGATCGCACCATCTTCGCGGCAGCGACGCGTGCTGCGAACGTGCTCGTCGTGGCCAACAAGGCCGACCTGCCGGCCGCCGACTGGCCGGCGGACGTGCCGCGCGATCTGGCGATCACCGCGACGGCCGACGATCCCGCGACGCTGCGCGAGCGCTTCGGCGAGGTCCTGCGCGAGCGGCGCGAACTGCCGCCCGCGGGCCCGGTCGGCGGGCCCGCAGCGTTGCCGTGACGAGGTGGCAGTACCGAACCCGCTTCGTATTCGCCACGGCGCCGCCGGCCCGGTTCCGCAACCCATCGGCTCTCCCGCCGAGTTGCCGGTGGCGGATTTGAAGCGGGTTCGGTACCGCCATCCCCGGTATGCTCTCGTCTCAGTTTGACCGACGTAGCGAAGCGTGACCTCGTATCGATCGAGGATCTGAGCACGGCCGAGATCCTCGAGCTCTTCCATCACGCCGAGGAATTCCGACAGAACCTGCACGACTGGTCGGACCTGTGTCGCGGCGCGATCATGGCGACGCTGTTCTTCGAGCCGAGCACGCGCACCCGGCTGAGCTTCGAGTCCGCGATGCTGCGGCTCGGCGGCGGCGTGATCACGGCGGCGGACACGGAGAGCACGAGTTCGGCGAAGGGCGAATCGCTCGCCGACACGGTGCGCGTGGTGGGGGGCAGCTACGCCGACATCCTCGTGGTGCGACATCCGCAGGACGGCGCGGCGCGGGTCGCGTCGCGCTATGCCCGGGTCCCCGTCATCAACGGCGGCGACGGCGCCCACGAGCATCCGACGCAGACGCTGTGCGACCTCTACACGCTGTGGAAGGAGAAGGGGCGGCTCGAGGGCCTCGAGGTGGTGCTCTGCGGCGATCTGCGCTACTCGCGCACGATCCACTCGTTCTGCTACGCGCTTGCGCGGTTCGGCGCCAACATCGTGACGACGCCGTACCCGGGCTTCGAACTGCCGGACTACGTGCTCACGCGCCTGCATCGCGACTTCGGCGTGCAGGCCGCGACCGCGACGATGGACGATCTGCCGGGCATCGCGTCGGCGAAGAACTCGGCGGCCTATCTCACGGCCAGCAAGCCGCACCAGCTCGCGTTGTTCACCAAGCTGACGAACGTCGAGGTCCATCGCATCGACGCGATCTACATGACGCGCGCGCAGCGGGAGCGCCATGCCGGTGAGGACACGGCCGACTATCCGCGGCTGACGCGCAGCACGCTCGGTGCGGCCGCGGCGCGCGACGCGAGCATCATGCATCCGCTGCCGCGCGTCGACGAGATCGACTACGAGGTCGATGACGATCCGCGCTCGATCTACTTCCGGCAGGCGGAGCTCGGCGTGCCGATGCGCATGGCGCTCATGGCGTTCCTGCTCGGCCGCATCCAGCTGCGCGCGGCGCCGCCCGAGCACATGGCATCGCACGGCGGGATCGATGCCGGCAGCGTGCTGCGCTGTCAGAACGAGCGCTGCATCACCAACGGCGAAGGCGTGCGCTACCTCGTGCGCGACTTCCGGCTGCGCGCGGAAGAGCCGTTCGGGGTCCTGTGCTGCGCCTACTGCGAACGCGAACTCACCGTGCGGTTCGTCGGCGACACCAAGGCGCGCGTGTTCCACCCGTACGGCATCGGTCCGGCGAACAAGATCCCGGCCAAGCGCCGAATCTACTTCGAGACCGAGGCGCAGGCCGAGGCCGCCGGGTTCGCGAGCGTCGATTGACCGATCGCGCCGAAATCGGTGCGGGGTGACCGACGGCCGGGGGCGGGGGGTGCGGGTTGTCCCGAAGTCGCACACTCGCGCGATCCGCGGTCGACCGTGGCGAGCGGAATCGCGCGGAATCGCACGGCAAACAGCGCGAAACGCCCCTCGGGCGGCCGTTTCGGTGCCCGGGTGGCACCCCCTAAGCTGGTGCAAAAAAGCGGCTTAGGGGTTCTTGCCAAGGGGTCGTCGGGCGGCATGATGTTTGATACCCCTCTGCCGGACGATTCCGGTTCGGAGCTTCCCGTGACCTCGGCTCCGGCATTCCGTCCCAGTCGTTGTAACATCCCCATGGCTCTGGTCTGGTATCCCGTGCTCTCCCGTTGCGCTCGCGCCCGGTCTGCACGGCAAGCTGCGATCCGGCCGATTCTTGCGTCCGTCAAGACGTCGCTCGTGCGGCGCCGTTCCGGCACCTCCGGTGTCGCGTTCGGCACTCCCGCATCGCTCCTCGCGAGCGTCGTCTCCACGTCCAACTGAAACATGGCAGACTTTTCCTCAGGTCGTTCCCCTCGCATGACCGCCCGGTCGACGGGTTCCGCGTCAGCGGCAGCACTGCGAGTTGCAGCGCTGACCGGCGTCGCGTTCTTCGCAGCGTGCAGTGGCAGCAATGATGCTACCGGCGGGGTGACCCCGACGACCGTGCAGCCCGAGCTGCTGCGGATCGAGTTCGGTCGTCTCGTCGACGTCTACGGTCTGCGCGTCACGGCCGAAGGCAGCACGCCGGAGCTCTTCCGGCGCGACGTGCTGATCGGCTCCGACATCCGGGACGAGCGCGGCACGAACGAGATCAAGCGCGACGACGAAGTGCTCTACGACTTCATCGGCGCCGATCCCGACACGCTGCAGCCGCGCCTGTTCATCCCCCGCAACATGGCCAGCGAGGAGTTTGCCGCGGCCTTCGACGACCTCGACGTCGAACTGCGCGAGGTCGCGCCGATGCGCTACGCGACCAACGGGCCGGGCCTGCCGTTCTCGGTGGTGCCGCGCAACGCGGCGCTGCGCCTGACGTTCTCCGCGGAGCTCGGGGTCGACGAGAGCTTCTTCGTCGATCGCAACGCGCAGGGCCAGATCACGGGCCTGCGCAACACCGAAGCCGTGCAGCTGCTCGCGATCGCGGGCGATCCGGAGCAGCCCGGCGGCACGCGGCCGCTCGCGACGCGCGTCGTGCCGCGCGGTCGCCAACTGATCCTCGATCCGGTTCTGCTGGGGAGCGAAGGCCTGCAGTACCAGACCCAGAACAACGCGGCCGGCCTGCCCGAGTCGCCCGACCAGGTCGGCGCCAACATCCGGGTCGCGCTGGCCCTCGAGGGCCCGCTCGCGATCCCGAGCCTGCGTCCGCGCCTCGGCCTCACCGGCCTCAACAACAGCGGCCGCAACTCGATCATCCGCGACTTCCGGTCCGGCAACCGCAACGACGAGTCGTCCGATCTGTCGAACGGCTTCGTGCGCGATCCGCTGCCGCTGCGCGTGATCGGCGAGATCGTCATGTATCTCGAGCGCGTCGAGCGCATCAATGCGTTCACGCAGGAGATCACGGTCTTCAAGAACGGCGTCGCGCACGAGATCGATCGCGGTGACGTGTTCCGCATCATTCCCGACAGCACCGGTGTGCCGTTCGGCACGTCCGAGGTCGTCGTCGACCCGATCGACGACCAGGGCGCGCCCGGGGTGCAGCACGTGCGCGTGCGCATCCGCAACATCCCCGACCTGTCGAGCCTCGACCCGCGCAATCAGCCGGGCTTCCCGACCAACCCGCAGGAGCGCGAGCAGTGGCTCGTGCTGAACGCGCCGCGCGCCGTCTGCGTCGCCGAGTTCCGGGCCGGGGACGGGGCTCCTCCCATGGGGAGCGGCGACGACCCGCGCAACTTCCTGTCGTTCACGCCGGAGCCGCTGCCCAACCTCAACGGCACGCCGAGCGCGCCGAACGAGAACGTCTCGCCGTTCGCCGGCGCGGTCGTGCGCTTCACCAAGCCCGTCGCGATGGAGACGGTGAAGTGGGCCGACACGTTCTTCTTCGCGATGCGTGACCTCACGAGCGACGAGAGCATCCAGGACTTCATCGACACGCTGCCGAACCGCGAAGGCACGGCCGGCATGGAGCCGAGCGTGTTCAACGAGGCCAAGTACCGCACGCCCTACCTGGTCGGTGCGCGCGTGTTCGACGAGGACAACTCCGGCACCGCGCTGCGCCTGCAGCCGTCGACCGGGTTCTACCTCGACAACACGATGCGGAACGCGCCGGCCGGCGCGGACTACCGCTACTTCCTGCACCTGATCGCGTCGTCCACTGAAGGCGGCATCCAGGACCTCGCGGGCAACGCGCTCGACCTGCAGGGCGCGACCGCGCTCAACAGCGGCGACGTCGTGATCCCGTTCACGGTCGACACCCGCGTCAACGGCTCGACGCCGTTCTTCGAGGACAACCTCGCGGTCTCCGTCGTCCGCCGCTTCGCGAGCGCCGACGAGGACGCGCAGCCGTCCTACTTCATGCCGGCGGAAGTGCCCGAGCCGGGCAACGGTGGCTTCGCGCTCGCCTACCCGCTGCAGGACATGTTCGGCGGCTTCATCTACGTCGACGGTCGCCTGCAGGCGCGCCCGACCTCGCGCTCGCGCCAGGTCGCGGACAACCTCAACCAGGCGCCGGTCGCGCCGCAGAGCTCGATCCTGCGCTGGTGCCCGGAGACGGTCAGCAACGAAGCCCAGGTCGCGGCCAACTCCTCGACCACGGTGTTCCAGCAGGGCATCCAGAACCCGCTGAACCCCTACGGCTGCCGCCTGCAGACGCTCTGGCGCGAGGTCGACCTCAGCCTGTCGCGCACCGACCCGTTCGACTTCAACCTCGACGTCGAGCAGATGTATTGGGCGCCGTTCACGGGCACCGTGCTCGAGTACGACGAGTTCGACCGCGTGAGCCTGTTCCTCGGCCACAGTGAATACCGCCCGGCGCCGTGCGTCGGTGACTTCAGTTCGCTGCCGTCGCTGCCGGACTCGGGCCTCGAGTCGAACTTCCAGAAGAACTTCCTCTGGAACCCCGATCCGTCCGGCACGGGCCAGATCATCGAGAGCCAGCCGACGCCGCACCCGGCGTACGTCGACGCGCAGCTCGTCATCGATCCGGCCGACGTGATCTACGAGGTCAACAACGTCAACCGCTTCCTGCCGCTGCCCGACTTCCAGAAGCCGTACTTCGTCTTCCGCGACGAGACGGTGGTGGAGCAGGGTCTCGACTGCGACGAAGGTCGCGACACGGGCCAG
Source organism: Planctomycetota bacterium (assembly GCA_965228735.1). Classification (GTDB taxonomy): domain Bacteria; phylum Planctomycetota; class UBA1135; order UBA1135; family UBA2386; genus JAGQRA01. The sequence continues at coordinate 2,700,730 of OZ245838.1, read as the reverse complement.
AGCTCGTCCGTCACGCCCTACATCGCGTCGCCCTACAACAACGGCATCGGCCGCCGCTGGCTGGTCGGCGAGGATCCGGCCAACCCGGGCGTCGAGACGACGGTGTTCGCCAACACGTTCTGGAACGATCTGACGAACGTCCAGCTGACGTCGACGCAGACCGACAACTTCACGGGCGGTCTGACCGGCGCCGTGGCGCTGCCGCTGCTCGCCGACTTCTGGACCTACTGCGATTCGTCCGAACTGCCGGCCGGCAACGGCTACGTCGCGCTCGGCACCAACGGCTGGCAGGTCGCGCTGACCGTGCAGTCGAGCCCGACGCCGTACTTCCGTGCGCTGTCCTCCGGCCGCGCGGCGCTGCAGTCCGGCCAGGGGCCGATCTGCGTCGGTCCGGGTGAGACCCGCTGGAACACCGCCCAGGGTGGCTACACCCCGACGGGCGGCACGACGGCGGCCCGCGACAACACGTTCTACTGGATCATGATCGACATGCTGAAGCGGCAGAGCGTGATCACGAACGGCTTCGTGGACCTCAACAACCCGCACCGCGTGCCCGAGGGCTACGTCGATCCGCGGCTCGGCCCGTTCTACCTGGCCAACGGCGCGAGCACGCGGCCGGCGAACATCGTTCCGACCTTCGCGTTCGAGTTCGATCCGCCGCTCAGCGACCTGCCGGCCGGCACGTCGCTGGTGCCGCAGTTCCGCGGCGCGGGCGTGGTCGATCCGAGCCCGTGGTACTGGGATGGTTGGGTCGACGGCAACACGTCGATCTACCCGGCCAACCCGTTCACCGGGGACGTGAAGGCGCAGATGAGGCCGGACGCCGACAGCTTCCCGCTCGACCCGTTCATCGCGGGCGACGCCCACATCCGCAAGTGGGACAAGCGCGGCAACCGCGACTGGTGGACCTACTTCTACAACAAGAACGTCACGACCTACGTCGAGGACCCGAACACGCTCGTCGACCCGACCTACACGCTGCAGTTCGCCGGTCCGAACGAAGCGTTCACGCCGCGCGACGTGCGCTACGTGAACTGGCGCTTCGTGACGAGCAACAACGTCGACGCGAGCCCGCCGGTCGCGCCGGTCATCGAGACGTTCGCGCTGACGTGGCGCTTCCAATCCCAGTGAGTTCCCGATCTCAGCAAACCCGATCTCAGCAAACCTGTTGAGAACGCGCCGGGCCCGCTCGGGCCCGGCAACTGCGGCCCCGGCTGGCCGGCCCGCCGCGGTTCGTCCCACTCCCGATCTCTTCCCCTCTCCCTGACCCCCCGGTGACAACGAAGACAGCAAGCCGATGCCGTGACCCGCGCCCCTCAGAGGTGCGGTCCGTGCGACTCGGTGCGGCGCTTCGGGCTCCTCGTCGGGGTACACTTTCCGAGACAACCTCTCCCGCGAAGCCTCTCCCACGACTCCCCCTCCCGGGGGAGGTCCGGGCCGGCGCGACGACCCCGGCGGACGTGACCCCGCCTGCCGTCGTGCTCCAGACCGGACCACCGCAGACCCCGGCTTCCGTGCACTGCTCGTGAACGTCATGAATCGACTGATCCGCTCGCTTCCTTCGTCCCTGGCGCTGGCCGCACTCACCGGCCTCGGCCTGCTCGCTGCCGGTTGTTCCAGCAGCGGCTCGGACACCGCTGGCATCAAGACCGGCGGCGACTTCGTCGTGCTCGGCACGCAGCCCGAGACGAACGGTCAGCTGTTCCTGAACGATCCGATCCGGATCGACTTCAGCAACCAGGTCGATTTGTCGAGCGTCAACCTCACGACGTTCTCGTTCCAGGTCTTCGATCAGCTCGGCAACGCGCTGCAGGAGAACGTCGCGGGCACGTTCCGCATCGGCACCTCGCCCGGTGACGACACGGCCGGTCGGCGCCTCGAGTTCGTGCCGCGGTTCCCGACCAACAACACCTTCGACAACGGCGGCTTCAAGCCCGGTCGGCGCTACATCGTCCAGCTCGTCGGCGGCAACCGCGTCAACGGCACGGTGCTGCGCGATGTGGGTGGCAAGGCGCTGCTGCAGCCGATCAGCTTCACGTTCACCACGGCCGAGGGGACCTCGCCGTCGCAGCTGTTCCGCAACACGTTGCCGGGCGGCCCCCGCCGCACGGGTCTGACCGTGACGCCGCGCGCCGAGGACGGCAGCGTGATCCTCAACCGCTTCGGGGCGCCGCCGGTCGAGGTCCGCCTGACGTTCGATCAGCCGATCAACCCGGCCAGCACGAACATCCCGGTCGCGTTCGATCCCAACCCGCTGACCCGCAGCACGACCAACCGCGGCAACATCTTTCTCGAGTACGACGATCCCGAGTTCGGGCCCAACCAGTGGATCCCGACCGAGGTCGAGCTCGAGGCGAACGAGCTCGCCAGCTCCACCGTGCTGCTGCGGCCCGTCGGCGTGCTGCCGAACAACGCGACCATTCGCGTCGTCGTCGAGAGCAGCGTCGCGGACATCTCGGGCGAGTCCAACGTCTCGAACGCGGCCTACAACCGCTTCTTCGGCACGTTCGCGACGCAGGCGGCCTACCAGCAGCAGTTCGATGCGCTGATCGCCGACTTCGAGGACGGCAGCCAGGTCGACTTCACGGCCGCGTTCGGCGAGCCGGTGGGCGAGGTCGGCCCGGGCTTCGTGCGCGCCGGCTTCGCGTTCGAAGGCAGCCCGACGCAGGTCGAGTACGAGCCGCTGAGCAACGCGGTGCTCAATACGGACTTCACGACGGTCATCCCGACGACGGGCACGCCGTTCAACGTCTCGGGCGGCATCTTCAACTTCCGCCGCTTCCGCGTGCCGACGGGCGTCACGGTCTCCGGCCGCGGCACCAAGCCGCTCGTCCTGCTCGTCAGCGGCAAGGTCCAGATCGACGGCAACCTGCTCGTCGAAGGTGGCGATGGCGTCAAGGGCACGCAGATCGGCACCGCGAACTTCCCCAAGCAGGGCGGCTTCGGCGCCTGCGGCGGCGGCACCGGCGGGGCCGGCTCGCCGAGCAGGACGGAGCGTGACAACTTCGGCGGCACCGGCAACGGCCCGCTCGAGCAGCCGCTGGGCGGCGGCACGGGCGGCACCCTCGCGTGCCTCGCGGGTTGTGGTCGCGGCTCCGGTGGTGGTGGCGGCGCGCTCGCGACGCAGGGCGACCCGGCGTTCCCGGCGCAGACCGTGCCGGCCGGCTCGATCCCGAACCCCAACCAGAACCCGCTGCCGATCTTCCCGCAGGTGAACGGCACGGGCGGCCGCGGCTGCAACGGTGACGGCGGTTCGAACGCGCGTCAGCTCGACGGCGGCGCATCCGGGGCGGCGGTCTTCACCGATTCGCGCAGCGACAACAACTTCTGGGGTGCCGGCCTCGACATCCGACGCGGCCTGCGCATCGCCGGCGAACTGTCCGTCCCGTTGGGCGGCGGCGGTGGCGGCGGCGGCGGCGACCTGTCGTACAACAACTCCTGCACGACCGAGGATCCGAACTTCTCCAACGACAGCACCGGCGGCGCCGGTGGTGGCGGTGGTGGCGTCCTGGTCATCAAGGCGCTCGACGACATCGTCATCAGCGAGACCGGCCGCATCTCCGCGGATGGTGGCGCCGGCGGTGCAGGCGAGGTCAACGGCTCGTCCAGCGCGGGCGGCGGCGGCGGCGGCGGCGCGGGCGGCATGGTCGTCCTGATGTCGGCGACGGGCATCAAGATCTCGACCCGCGGCGGCAACTTCGCCCAGAACGACTACCAGTTCGCGATCTCCGCGGACGGCGGCGTCTGCGAGACGAACCTGTTCGGCTCGCCGATCGTCCAGAACAAGTACCCGGGCAACGGCACGCCGATCCAGGGCTCGCCGCCGCAGTTCCAGTTCCAGCGGAACTACGACGACGCGCCGCTCGGCGGCTTCGGCGGCATGGGCATCGTGCAGCTGATGGCGCCGCCCGGCCCACCCGCTGGCGAGCCGATGTCCAACGAGGACGGCAGCAACACCATCCTCGACGACAAGGTCGACATCCTCGAGTTCGGTCTGCCGCTGACCGGCTCGGCCAAGATCGACGCGCTCGGCTGGCGCGGCTTCCCGAACGAGATCGGGCAGCTCGTCGACGACTTCAACAACCCGACCCCGACGGTGGCGGGCGATATCCGGCCGCAGCCGGTGCTGATGCCGACGCCGTTCGCCGAGCAGTCGCGCATCCGCACGAAGTGGCTCGACACGGGCCGCAGCGCGCGCCGGCCGCTGATGTCGGTCGACAACCGGCCGCGCGGCGTGCTCGATCCGACCAACGCCGGCCTCGAGGGGCCGCGCTACGAGTTCGCGGGCACCAACCCCGCGGACGGCTACGCCAGCTTCGAGCTCGTCGGCGACATCGCCAAGGTCGTCTACCCGGCGATCGGCGGGCAGGTCGACATCATCGCCCTCGATGACGCGGACACCTACCGCGGCCAGCCCGCCTACGCGGTCGAAGCCGCGCCGGGCGCGTTCGGCAGCGTCGCCAACCTCTACAGCCAGTACGAGGCCGAACTCATCGACGATACCGGCTTCGTGGCCGGCTCGTTCCGGATCCTCGCGCACAGCGACAGCCGCCTGCGGCTCGCGACCGACTCCGGTCCGCTGCCGCTCGAGGCGACCAAGGTCCAGCTACGGGCGAAGTTCTTCGAGTTCGTCACGAACGGCGTCGAAGGCCTCGGCGCGACCTACCCCGGCAGCCAGCCGAACTCGCGCGTGCCGGTCTCCAACGTCCGCATCGGCTTCGCGTTCCACCAGAACCCGGCCGACGAGACCTCCGCGGTTCGTTACCCCGCCGCGGCCAACGAATACATCTACGACCTCGAGGACCCGCAGGTCATCGAGGACATTCGCCAGCTCGGGGCGACGTTCGTCCAGCTGGACATCCTGTTCGACCAACGCTACCGCAGCGTGCCGACCGACAACCCGCCGTTCCTGAGCCCGGACACCCCGCGTCCGGCCCTGCAGTTCCTGCGGTTGCCGTTCCGGTTCTAGACATCCTGTTTCGGGCTGCCTGGTTGTTCGGGCGGCCTGGTTGCCCCTACCCCTTACCGCCGGTGATCGATCCCATCATGAGCCTGCCGCATCCGACTCCGACCGCAGCGCTGCCGACCAGCCGTGCCATCGTCGTTTCGGACCTGCGCTCGCTCTCGGTCGTCGCCGGCACCGATGAACCCACCTACCGCTCTCCCTCGAAGCCCTGACTCGTTCGCTGCTCCAGGCCTCGTGAGTTCCAATCAGCAAATCGCGGATGGACGTGCCTGGCGCAAGAACGGGGAGATCCCTGACATGAAAACCCGCATGCAAGCTCAACACTCGAGCCTCTTCCGGAGTGTGGCCCTCGCGCCACTGGCACTTCTGGTCCTGGCGCTGCTGATGATCGTTCCTGGTTGCAACCAGGGTTCGTCGGTTGCGACCGTCGGGCCCGATGCCCAGCGCGCACAGCTGCAAGGCGTCCAGCTCGGACGCCTCGTCGACATCTACGCCTACCAGCGCATCGACCCGTCGATCGCGGATCGGCGCGTCCGGCTCAACCGCCAGCTCGCGCTCGTGGCCGAGAACGTCGTCATCAACCCGAACATCCGGTCGGACAGCCTGTTCGACGCGGCCGGCGAAGAGGTGCCGACGGCGACCTTCGAGCTGCGCCCGTTCGACAAGACCGTCGGCCACGAAGAGCTCGTGATTCTGTGGGACAACCGCGACGGCAGCGCCGAGCAGGCGCGCTTCGACGCGGCGTTCGAAGAGTGTCAGACCGGGCTCACGGAGCTCGCGCCGGCGTTCCGCGGTCAGAACACGCAGCTGCGGCCGGTGCCGGTCGTGCCGCGCAACGCGGCGCTGCGGCTGCAGTTCAGCGGCGCGGTGAACGTCACGGAGGAGTTCTTCCAGTTCAACCCGTCGGCGATCCAGCTGCTCGAGTTCAAGGGTGACCCGAACGTGGTACAGCCGGTCGATGCGTTCCGCATCCTGCCGGCGCGCGTGATCCCGCAGGGCGACCGGATCGTCATCGACACGACCATTCTCGGGGGTGAGGGGCAGAGCGGTTTCACGACCTCCGGCCTGCCGGAGTCGGTGGACAATGCGACGGCGAACATTCGCCTCGCGATTCCGGCCCGCGGCTCGGTCGTCTCGACGTTCTTCGTCGGCGAGGACGGCAACGTCAATCTGAACGGCGTCGACAGTGCGGGGCGTCAGTCGGTGATCCGCGACTTCCGGTCGGGCAACCTCAACGACGGCGCGGCGGGCAAGCTCGCCGAGTCGGAGACCCCGATGATCGTCGGCAGCCTGCCGATGGGCATCGTCAGCATCGACACCGCCAACCGGATCGTCCGGCTGAACAAGCGCGACAGCCTCGTGCCGGTGCGCGGTCGCTACCCGTTCGTCGACGGCCCGCTCGCGGCCAACGACGTGCCGGTCGGCCCGGTCAACGTGCCGACGGTGCGCGCGCTGCGCGCCGGCGACATCCTCACGCAGGAGCGCCTGGTGCAGCTCTCGACGGGCGCGCTCGAGACCGTGACGGTGCAGGCCGAGATCCTCGAGAACCTCGCGATCGGCTCGCGGGTCGGCGGCGCGCTGCCGATCGGCCTGAGCGCGAATGGCGACCAGGGCGAGACGCTGCCGCAGATCGATGTGCGCGTCTCGACGCTCGCCGGCGGCCGCGACTCGGAGGGCACGCTGCACTCGTTCCTCGCGCCCGAGGATCCGCTCGGGGCACCCGAGGGGCGCGACTGCATCCTGCGCGCCCGCTACTACGAGGACGTGCCGTTCTCGACCGGCAGCCAGGCCGTTTCGGACTCGCAGTGGCGTGAGCAGTTCCTGCGCATCGAGCCGCAGCCGCCGGCCGCCGGCCAGCCGGGTGCGGGCAAGCTCGTGCCGCAGTCGTCGGTCGCGATCGAGTTCACCAAGCCGCTCGATCTCGACCAGATCGACAACACCGAGAACCTGGTGCTCACCAACACGTCGATCCTCGACGAGACGTTCGCCGAGCAGATGACGGACCCGAAGCGGGCGACCGCTCGCGTCGTGCCGTCGCGCCTCGCCGACCTCGGTGGGGACGGCACGGTGCTGCGCCTGCAGCCGCAGCTCGGCTTCTTCCACGAGGAGAACACCTCCGAGACCTACGGCTTCCACGTCAAGCTCGGCCAGGAAGGCGTGCTCGACCTCGGCGGCAACCCGGTCGAGGTCTTCGGCGATCCGATCAACCCGCTCGCGAGCTGGTCGGTCGACCTCCAGATCTACGAAGCGATGCCCGACAACCTCGTGGGCTGGCACACCTACCTGTTCCGGGACTCGGACGAGGACGGTTCGCTGCCGGGCTCGGTCGACCTGTTCGGCCAGTTCCGCCTGCAGGACGGCCGCCTGATCGGCGCCGCGGGCGTGCGCTTCAGCCGCACCGCGGACAGCCAGAACCTCGGCACGATCAGCCGCGTGACGCGTGGTGAGTGCTGGGATCCGGACTTCGACTGGGAGACCGAGGGCACCGGCCCGACGTCGCCGCAGGGCGGGATCGGCCTCGCGCCGGTCGACCAGATGATGAACGTCCACACCGGGCTGCTCTACTGGAACCCGCGGATGTTCGATTCGATCGCGCCGCCGATCGTGCCGACGGTCTACGAGTTCTATCAGACCGTGCCGCAGAGCGTCGGCCGGGTGATCGAGCCGTTGAACACCCGCGGGTCGCGCATGCAGATGCGCTACCTCGAGGACGACTTCTCCCTCGATTACCACCAGGCGACGGACATGGGCATCGACGTCGACCAGCTCTACTGGTCGCCGTTCAACGACGAGACGGTCTTCTTCGACGTCTTCGATCGCATGTCGATGTCGCTGTCGCACAGCGACAAGCGGCCCGACGAGGTCTGGCGCCTGAACGCCGGTGTGCCCGGCGATCCGACGGCCATGCCGCCGGTGCCGCCGACCCTGCCGACCTGTGACTACCTGTGCACGAGCAACAGCAGCGCGCTGTCGACGGTCTTCGCCGACAACGTGCTCGAGGGCACCGCGCAGGTGCCGGTGTTCGCGGACAAGGTCTACACGATCAACCCGAACAACGCGTTCCGCTCGGCGTTCAACGTCACCTACGTGCCGTTCCCGCGCTTCGACCGCAGCTACACCTGGCGTGACTCGCGCCTCGTGACGATCGATGCGTCGGGCCAGGTCATCGGTCTCGGCGGCGCGCAGACGCCTGGCGCCGAGGATCCGAACGACGACTGGACCGCGCACATCAGTTCGCCGTGGATCTCGGACGCGTTCCCGGCGAACGGTGAGGTCGCAGGCCCGTCCGAGTGGGTCATGGATCCGGGCGACTTCAAGGGCAACCACCGCCACGACCACGACCCGATCGCGCTGCCGCTGCTGGTCGACTACAAGGTGTTCGCCGACAGCGCGGCCAACGGCCTCGCGATCGCGAGCAACTCGTTCCAGCTCGCGCTGCTCGGCCCGCCGAGCTACGGCTTCGCGCCGTGGGGCGGCTACTACGACGGCGTGCCGGCCGGCTGTGGCACGCGCCCCGCGTGGCCGTCGGTCCGCGTGCACGCTTCGGGCGGTGTCCCGCTCACGGGCAACTCCGAGATCATCGTCGACCCGGCGAACACGCTCGATGCGGCCGGTCCGTACAACGTGCTGAAGGACGCCGGCTACGGCAACCTGGAGCGCGCGCTGTTCCAGGCCCCGCCGCGCGACGGCATGCTCAACTGGGCCCAGGCCGACTTCGTGCGCAAGGTGTCCACGATGACGTTCGGCTTCATCGACACGCTGCAGCCGCAGCGCGCCGAGTTCGTGAACGATCCGAGCGGCACGCCGACGATCGAGTTCTCGGACGGCTTCCCGAACCTCGCCGGGATCGGCACGAACCTGCGCGTGACGAACCTCGTCACCCAGCTCGATCCGCCCGCGGGTCGCCAGCCGGCCGGCACGTCCGTCGTGCTCGAGCTGCGTGGCGTCGAGGCGATCGGTGATCCGAGCGCTGACCCTGGGCTCTACAACCCGACGTTCGATGGCGCGGGCCAGACCCCGGACGACACGTTCGACGGCCGCGGCAACCTGCTGAACCCGAACTACGCGTGTGAGGCGTTCCGCTACTCGCAGGCGAACTACGCCGAGGGCCACCTCACGGGTGGCGGCGATCAGCCGCGCGTCGGGACGACGGGTCTGACCCGGTACGTGACCGAGGGCCAGCTCGGCCAGATCCGCAACCCGGCGACGGGTCTGCTGCCGCGTTACCTCAACGCGCGCCTGACGATGACGAACAACGTCGACGTGACGCCGGCGCTGTCGCCGTCGCTGCGCAGCATGGCGATCGTCTATCGAGTCGTGCCGCAGTAGGTCGAGCCGCTCGGTTCGACGATCGCCAATTGGCGATCGTCTATCGAGTCGTGCCACAGTAGGTCGAGGCGCTCGGTTCGCCGATCGCCGATCGCCGATCGCCGATCGGCGAGACGAGCCCGATGGCGCGTCCGGATCCTGGATCCGGGCGCGCCGTCGTCCGTTGGTGGGGGAGGAATTGGTCGGGAGCGTGCCGCAGGGTCGTTCGTTTTGACCAACCGAGGTAGCATGACGAGCCGAATGGTCGAGCCCCGGGCGGTATCCAGGATCGCGGCAGTCGCGGCTTGCACGGCACTGCTCGGTGCGGCCGGGTGCTGGCGGTCGTCGCCGCCGCCGGCCGCGCCCCTGAGCGTGACGCGGGTCTCGCCCCACGACCTCGGCGAGGCCGACGCCGCGCCGCTGCTGCTCAACGACAACGTCACGGTCTACTTCTCGGACGCGATCGACCCGTTGAGCGTGACCGCCGCCTCGGTCGCCGTGTTCGACGCCGCCGGCCACGCGGTGCCCGGGACGTTGCGGACCGGGACCAACTGGGTGACGTTCGCGCCGGAGCCGCCGCTGTCGCCCGCGCTCGACGACGGCTCGTTCCTGCCGGGCGAGAGCTATCGACTCGTGGTCGCGAGCTACCCGCGGCCCGACGCGGTGCGCGCGGTCGACGGCCGGCGCCTGGCCGCGGCGCCGACGCTCGGCTTCCGGACCGCGGAGTTCGGTCCGGTCCAAACCGCGAACGGGCGGCTGCCGGCACCGCTGCGGCCGCCGAGCACCGAGCTGCCATTCCTGCAGCATCGTCAGCTGCCGGGCGACATCGCGAGTCGGCTGCCGGCCGACGCGCCGCGGCTGCGGCTGCACTTCACGCTGCCCGTGCTGCCGACGACGGTGCGGCCCGAGGCGTTCATCGTGCACCTCGCGCAACCCCAGCAGCGCCTCGAAGTGCGCCGCGCGCGGCTGCTCACCGCGCCGCTCGATCAGCACCCGGGCTCGACCGTCGAGCTCGACCTCGGCTCCGAGCCGCGGCTCCACGGCGGCGGCCCGCGCGTCGAACTCGATCCTGGCGAACTACTGAGCGTGACCCTCGCGGACGGTCCGCACTCGCTGCGCGACCTCGCGGACCAGGAGGTCTTCGGCGGCCCCGTCGGTCAGGCGCAGTTCTGGCTCGTCGTCGCGGGTTCGGCGTTGCCGCTCTTCGCGTGGCCCACCGACGACGGTGGGCTGGTCGGCGACGACGAACTGCAGCCGGGCTTCGAAGCCCGCGCCGGCCTCGTGCGGCCGCGCGTGCGGATCGAGGCCGGGGACGGCAGTCTCGGGGTCTTCCGGCCGCAGGCCGACATCACGCTGCGGCCCGGCGTGCCGTTCGACCGCGGGGACGGCGTGCTCGTGCAGAGCGTCGGCGCCGACTTCCCGTTCCTCGCGATCGACATCCCGGCCGGCGTGCGCGTGCGCGTCGAGTCGTCCGTGCCGGTGCAGCTCCTGGCCTGCGGCGGCATCCGCGTCGCGGGCACGCTCGAACTTTCGACCCCGACCGAGCTCGTGCCGCGGCTGCAGCGCGGGGCGCCGGCCAGCGAGGTGCTCGCTCAGGCCCCGGCCGCGCTCGTCGCCGCGGGGGACATCTGGCTGTCGGGCACGGTCACGACCGCGCGGCCGCTGCCGACGGACCAGACCGCGCTCACGGTCGCGTCGGCCGCGCGCATCGAGCTCGGCGGCGAGATGCCGTACAACACCGTGCTGGCCGTTGAACGCGGCGTCGCGCGCGGCTCGACGCCGATCGTCGGACCGCGCGGGCAGTCGTTCCCGACGACCGTCGAGTTCGAGTACGGGCTCGCGCCGGGCGCGCGCATCCGGGCGCAGGCGAGGTCCGAGTGGCGCGAGCTCGGCCGCGACCGCGATCGCGGAGTGCTGCGCTTCGTCGACGTCGATCCCGCGCTGCGGGTCGAATGGCAGACCGCGCCGGCGGACCCGGTCCAGCCCGATCGTGCCGACCTGCGGTCGGATCGCCTGGCCCGGCCGCGCCGCGCCACGGACGGCGAATGGCTCGCGCTCGAGCCCGGCAGCTTCGGCCGCTTCCTCGTGTCGGCCGATCTCGTCGCGGGCCTGCCGCTGCCCAGCTTCGAGGAGCTGCGGCTCGCGGATCGCTGACGGCGCGACGGCCCTGCCACCCCGATCCTGATGTCATGGGTGCGGTTGACGGGCGCGCAATGTTGTGCGGAGCGCCCTGGATTCGATTCGGCGTGACCGTATGATGCGGCGGTCGGGGGCATCTCGCACGTCGTGGGTCAGCGCGACGGGCGGCGGCCGGTGGGGCCGCGGTTCCCGTGCCGGAGGTGTGTGTCTGTCGCGCCTCCGTTCCGGTCAGCAGCAGCGTATCCGCGTTCAATGTCCACGGCGGTGTTCCAGGTGGGAGCCGCGCTCTTCGGGGCGTGCATCGGCTCGTTCCTGAACGTCGTCGTGTACCGACTGCCGCAGGAGGATCCGAGCAAGCGCTCGCTCGGCGGCCGTTCGCACTGCCCGCACTGCGGTGCCCCGATCCGCTGGCACGACAACCTGCCCGTGCTCGGATGGCTGCTGCTGCGGGGCAAGGCGCGGTGCTGCGGACAGCGCATCTCGGTCCGCTATCCCGCGGTCGAACTGCTCACGGCCGTGCTGTTCCTGTTGCTCGCGCGCTATCCGCCGAACGTGCCCGGCACGGGCGCGAGCTTCGGTCCCGCGCTGGAGCTGTTCGAGGACGGCTTCGTGCCGCACGGCGTCGCGCTCGGCGCGTTCGTCGCGCTCGCGACGTTCCTCGCGCTGCTCGTCGCGTGCACGTTCATCGACATCGATCACTTCATCCTGCCGGATCGACTCACCAAGCCGGGTATGGCGATCGGTCTGCTCGCGGGACTGTGGCCGGGTGTCGCGGGATCGCTGATCGACGATCCGAGCGTGCCGCCCGCGGTCGAGACCGTTCTCGGCAGCCTCGCCGGCCTCGTCGTCGGCGGCGGCCTCACGTGGGGCATCCGCATCCTCGGCGCCTGGGCCTTCAAGAAGGAGGCCATGGGATTCGGGGACGTGAAGTTCATGGGCATGATCGGCGCGTTCGTCGGTTGGCAGAACGCGCTGCTCACGATGTTCCTCGCGTGCGTGCTCGGCGCCGCGTTCGGCATCGTCGCCGTGATGCGCCGCGGCGCCGCGTCGAAGATCCCGTTCGGCCCGTATCTCGCGCTCGGCGCCGTGATCGCGCTGTTCGCCGGCGACCCGATCCAGCACTTCCTGTTCGTGACCTGGCCCGATTGGCAGCGCCAAAGCGAGAACGCGCCGTGGCTGTTGCTCGTCGTCGGGCTCGCCTCACTCGTTGCCCTCTTCCTGCTGCTGCGCCGCGCTCGGCGAACCTGATGTGAGCGCTGCAGCGTTCTCGTTTCCTGCACCACAACCCATTCCAGCTGTCCAGTTCCAGCACCCCCGAAGTCCGAGGCACCATGCTGTTCCGCAAATCGATTCTGTTCCTCTCCGCTTCCATCCTGATGCTCAGCGCCGGTTGCACGACGCGCTACCAGGACATGCTGCGCGAGCGCGACGCGCGCATCCGCGAGCTCAATGGCCAGGTGGCCCAGCTGCGCGGTGAGAACGACGAACTGCTCCGGCGTGAGCAGGCGGCGCAGGCCGCGCTGCGTGACGCGTCGGCGACGCCGGCGCGGTCGAACGACGAGGTTTCGGACACGCAGCGCGCCGTCGGCGACGACGCGTCGGTGTCCTACCGCCGCGGCCGCCTGAGCATCGACGTGAACAACTCCGTCACGTTCGACTCCGGCAGCACCGCGCTCAAGTCGTCGGCGCACCGCGTGCTGCAGAACGTCGCGAGCGTTCTCAAGTCGCGGCACGCGGGCAAGCGCATCTTCGTCGAGGGCCACACGGACACCGATCCGATCCGGCGCACGAAGAACAAGTTCCGCAGCAACCGTCACCTCTCGAGCGAGCGCGCCGATTCGGTTGCGCGCTACCTCGTCTCGCAGGGCGTGCCGGAGTCCGCGATCGCCGTCGTCGGCTACGGGCCGTTCGATCCGCTCGGCTCGAACAAGGCCGCGAACCGCCGTGTGGCAATCGTGATCGGCGATCCGATTCGGTAGGCGCGAGCCGGCGAGTCAGGGCCGGGCCCGATCGCGACCTTGCTACGCGAGATGGGCCGGCTGAGTGGCGGCCTGGCCGGGCTGGTCCACGGCCACGATCCGCAGCGTGAAACGAAACGTCGAGCCGGTTCCGACCGTGCTCGACACGGTGAGGGTGCCGTTGCACGATTCCGCCGCGCGACGGGCGAGGGCGAGGCCGACACCCGTGCCGTTGGCCTTGTCGATCATCTGATCCCGACCGACCTGCACGAACGGTTCGAAGACGCGTTCCAGATCGGCTGGCTCGATGCCCGGGCCGCGGTCGGACACGTCGATGTGAACGGCGTTGCCCTGCCGGCTCACGCGCAGCTCGATCGGCGCTCCGTCCGGCCCGAACTTGACGGCGTTGTCCAGCACGTGACGGATGGCAGCGGCGAGCACGGGCAGGTCGCCCATCACCAGCGGCAGTTCGTCGGCGAGGCTGACCTGCAGCCTCTGGCGGACATCGTCGGCGAGTTGCTCCTGCAGCGTGTCGATGAGCCGTGGCACCGCGATCGTACCGTCCGCTGGCACGCGAGCGCTGGCGAGTGCCAGCACGTCGTCGAGGATGCCGGACAGGTCGTTGGCGCCTGCGAGCGCGATCTGCGTGAAGTCCTGTCGGGCCTCGTTGTCCTCCGGGCTCAGCATCATCAGGATCTCGGTAGAGCTGAGGATCTTCGCCATCGGCGTCCGCAGCTCGTGCGAGACATTGGTGAGAAACGCCTCTCTGGCCCGCACCGCGGCCAGCGCGTCATCGCGTGACCGTATCAGCTCCTGCTCGGTGCACTGCTGCCGCTCGAAGCTGGCCTGGAGCCGTCCGGCCATCTCGTTGAAAGTGCTCGCGAGTTCGCCGAACTCGTCCTCGCTGCTGACCTCGGCTCGGGTGCTCAGGTCCGCGCCCAGGCGTTCCGAGGCTTGCCGCAGCGACAAGACGGGCTGCAGCGTGCGCCGAATCTGCACCAGGCTCGCGAAGGCCGCGGCCAGGAGGGTCGCGCTGGCAAAGAGCCAGGCCCAGTTCACGAACGAGTCACTCACTGCGAACGCGCTGGCTTTGGGAAGCGATTGCACCACGAGCAGATTGACGCGGTACTGCGGTTCGACGAACAAGTGCCAATACCGAGCGATGTGCGGCTTGCCATCGAGCGTCCACTCGAAGGTGCCGGACGGCGAGGTGGTCGCGCCTTGGACCGGCAACTGCTCGGGTGCCGGTGGCGTGGTCGACGTGTGGAACAGCACATTCCCGGAGCGATCCATGGCCATGAACTCGCAGCCGGGCCCGGCCATCTCTACGGATGTCCAGAACCAGTTCGGGTCGACCGCGGCAACGAGCAGTTGGTCGAGTCGCGGCGGTTCGACGGCCGCCGCCATGACGATCGCGTTCGCGGGACCATGGAGCCGTAGCAGGGCGGCGCCCTGCGCGAGATGCTGCTCGTCCGCGGCATCCAACCGGAGCGGTGTCGGGTCGGCATCGCCGACGAGAACGCGACGAGTCTCGGTTCCGACGAGCTGCAGCGAGAGTGCGTGTTCGGCCAGCACGGGATAGACCTCGGCGTCGGCCAGGAAGCCCTCGGCTCGGGCCTGGAATCGAGCAACTGCCGCAGCGAGTCTGAGTTCTCTGCGAATGCTGGCCAGCCGCGCCGCGACCATCATGCCCGACGTCTTGGCCAGGCCGTGAAGCTGGCTCTCGGTCTGCTGCTCGCTCGTTTCGCGGATGCTCTGCGTCGAGACGAGCTGGAACGCGACGAGCGGTCCGAGCGCGCAGCCGGCGAACAGCAGGACGATGCGGCGGCCGACCCGCGAGCGCAGCGGATTGGTGACGGCGCTCATGACATGGCGTCGTCGAGGGCCAGGAGACGGTCACCCTGCGGTTGCTCGTCCGAGGCCGCTCCGGCCGCGGGGAGGCGCAACTCGGCGATCGCCGCGCCGAGTTCGTCGATCGCGCGGGCCAGCGCCGCTTCCGCTGCCGGACCCGGGGTCGTTCCGAGCTCTGCGAACGCGCGCTCGACCGCCCGGTGGCCGCGGCCGATCGTCTCGATCCGATGCGCGATGCCGCTGGCCGCGAAGTTCAGGCACTCGACCTCGACCTTGAGGAAGTCGCGCGGTCGGGTCCGCAGGGGCGGCGGGATCTCGCCATCGCCGAGTTGCCGCAGATGACGCCGCACGCGCACGAGCGGGCCGGCGATCCGGTGCGAGAAGTGCAGTGCCGAACCGGCGACGACCAGCAGGCCGAACAGCGCCAGCGGCCAGAGCCGCTCGTGCAGGTAGAGCATGATGATGCCGGCGCTCTCGTGGTCGGCGCTGCGGCCGGAGCTTAGCTGCCAGACGAGCGGCACGATCGAGCCGGCGATCCCGACGAGCAGCACGAACACCACGGCAGTCGAGGCATGGGAGATGATGCTGCCCTGGAGTCGTCGGTCGACGAGCAGGCGGCGGCGCTTGAACGATGCCATGCGATCAGTACTCCGAGACCGAGCCGAAGAAGCCGCCGTTGTTGGCCCGGATGACGTCGTCCTGGGCGACCGTCTCGCCGAGCGAGACGGACGTGGCACCATCCGGTCCGAGTGTGAACAGGTCGTAGTCGGTGTTCAGAGGGAACAGGAAGCGGTCTCGACGGCGCGTCGATTCGGCATCGACCGCGGTGAACATCCGGAATCCGGACTTCTTGGCGATGACGTCGAGCAGGCGCTCGTTCTGACTCTTCTTCAGGGCGTTGGTCAGGCCACGCAGCGAAGGGTGTCCCTGCAGGCCTTGTCCCTGGCCTTGTCCCTGGCCTTGTCCCTGGCCTTGTCCTTGGCCTTGTCCCTGGCCTTGTCCCTGGCCTTGTCCCTGGCCTTGGCCTTGGCCTTGCCCCTGGCCTTGGCCTTGGCCTTGTCCCTGTCTCCGTTCAGGCGATGCACGATGGGAGAACGCTTCTGGCCGCGCCCCGCCCAGTCCGGCCACCTGGACGCGGCGTGCTCGCGCAGGCTCGGCACGAGCCACGATCGCGCTCGGGTCGACGAGGCCGGCTCCGACCGCCCAGTCGAGCCCGTCTCCCGTACCGGCGCCGTAGTTGAAGTAGCAGTATGGCAGACCCCACGGGTCCCGCTTGCCGCCGAAGTCGACCTCATAGAGCGTCAGCGGCAGCGTTCCGTGCGCGGCGAGGTAGCTGTCGATCGCCCCGGCGATGGTTCGAAGTTCGGCGCGGGCCCTGCCGACGCGCGCGACTTGCAGGGCCGAGACGTACTGCGGGATCGCGATCGCTGCGATCACGGCGAGGATCGCCACGGCGATCATGAGTTCCATGAGTGTGAACCCAGCCGAGGCAAAGCGAGAAGTCGGCATTTCCCGGGCCATCGGAATCCCGCCTACCAGATCTGAACTTCGTGACGGCTCGTCCGGATGCGGAATACCTCGAGCAGCTGCAAGTCGGGAGTCCGGGGCGCCGCTCCGCGCGGGGCCGCGCGATGCCATGGTGGATTCGGTCCCGGCGGAGCCGCCCGGGGACTCCGTGCCGCAGGCCCTCGTGAGCTCGCCAGACGGCTACCAGGTGGTCCGGTGATGAGGGCGCTCCAGGGCTGTCCCGACGTAGCGAGCCGGGTATAAGGAGAGGTCCCCCGTAATCGCCGGCCCACCTTCCTGGGCGCCTGGAGCGCGCGTTCGGCGCGTTCCCCCCGGCGGCCAGCCCGCGTGTGCCGGAGACTCACCCTCTCTCCCGGCGCCCCGCGCGCGCCTTCACAGAACGGACATCGCCATGGCTCACGGATCGGAAGACATCCGCAACCTCGCGCTCGTCGGGCACGGTCACTCGGGAAAGACCGCGCTGATCGACGCCCTCGCCCATCATCTCGAACTGACCTCGCGGCTCGGCAGCTCCGCGGAGGGCACGAGCATCAGCGACGTCGAGCCCGAGGAGAAGGAGCGCAAGCACACGCTGACGTCGCACCTCTTCCGCATGGAGCACGGTGGCCACGTTCTCAACGTCTTCGACACGCCGGGCCACAACGACTTCATCGCGTCGGCGATCGCCGCGATGGACGTCGTCGAGACCGTCGTGCTCGTCGTCAACGCGACGAGCCCGCTGACGTTCCATGCGCGGCAGCTGTGGCAGGCGGCCGGTGACATCGGCGTCGGGCGCGCGATCGTCGTGACCCACCTCGACCACGTGAACACGGACTTCGACCGGACGCTCGCCGAGCTGCGCGAGGCGTTCGGTCACGCGGTCGTGCCCGTGACCTACCCCGACGGCACCGCGAAGGACTTCAAGACCGCGCTCAACGTGCTGAAGCGCGAGGGGCCGCACGGCGAGGAATACCACGAGCAGATCGAGGAGGACGAGGCCGAGGTCGACGACACGCTCATGGAGCACTACCTCGAGGCCGGTCACCTCGAGGACGACGAGTTCGAGGCCAACCTGCGGCGCGCGATCGCGGGCGGCAAGCTGGCGCCCGTGTTCGCGATCAACCCGCTGAGTCCGCTCGGGTTGCGCAAGTTCCTCGCGTTCGTCTCGGAGCACTTCCCGTCGCCGGTCTGCTTCGGCGCGCGCGGCGCCGGCAAGCCCGGGGCCGAGTCGTTCGGCGAGCTCTGCGAGCCCGCGGCCGATGAGCCGTTCGCCGCCAAGGTCTTCAAGATCGTCTCCGACCCCTACGTCGGGCGGATGTCGTACCTGCGCTGCCTGCGCGGGTCGCTCGGCAAGGACAGCTCGGTCAAGGTCGCGCGCGACGGGCAGTCGCTCAAGTTCGCGCACATCTTCCGAGTTCACGGCAAGGAGACGAACGAGATCGACAAGGTCGTCGCGGGCGATCTGTTCGCCGTGAGCAAGATCGAGGGGCTCGAGTACGGCGACACGGTGTTCGCGGACGGGGGCGACATCGCGTTCCCGAAGCCGAACTTCCCGTTGCCGACCTACTCGCGTCACATCTGGCCGAAGTCGCGCGGCGACGAGCAGAAGATCGGCAGCGCGGTCGAGAAGGTCGTGCTCGAGGATCCGACGCTGCAGTACGGGCGCGATCCGGAGACTGGCGAGTTCCTGCTCACGGGCATGAGCCCGCTGCACCTCGAGGTGCAGTTCGCGCGCATGCACGAGCGCTACCAGGTCGACGTCGAGCACGGTCCGCCGACGATCCCGTACCGCGAGACGATCATGGCGCCGGCCGAAGGGCACCACCGGCACAAGAAGCAGTCGGGCGGGCGCGGCCAGTTCGCCGAGGTCTACCTGCGCATCGCGCCGCGGGAGCACGGCGCGGGCTTCGAGTTCGTCGACTCGATCGTCGGCGGCGCGATCCCGCGGCAGTTCATCCCCGAGGTCGAGAAGGGCGCGGTGAAGTTCACCGAGAAGGGTGCGCTCGCGGGCTTCCAGGTCGTCGATCTGCGCGTCGAGGTCCACGATGGCAAGTTCCACGACGTCGACAGCGACCAGCTGAGCTTCCAGCTCGCCGGGCAGCGCGCCGTGCACGACGGCTACCTCAAGGCCAAGCCGATCCTGCTCGAGCCGATCATGGACGTCGAGATCCACGTGCCGGAGCGCTTCACGGGCGACGTCGCGGGCAACCTGTCCAGCGCGCGCGGCCGCATGTCCGGCATGGAGATCGAGAACGGCATCCAGACGATCAAGGCCCAGGTGCCGCTCGCGTCGATGTTGGATTACTCGACACAGCTGCGCTCCATCACCGCTGGTGAGGGCACGTTCTCGATGCAGTTCGCCTCCTACGAGGCCGTGCCGCCGAACGTGCAGAACGACATCGTCGCGCAGCGCAAGGCGGTCGTCGAGCAGGCGCACGCCGAGAAGTAGGGGAGTTCCCGCAGCGCCGCGTCTCATACGGAGACGCGCGCGCGGCCGGCCCCGCGGCCGGCATCCTCCGGGTCGGCAGGCCCGCGATCTGCCCCTTCCCGGCGGCGGCGCTCAACCTCGCCGCCGCCCGAGACCGATAGGGGCAGGGCCGATCATAGGGATCGGCCGGAGCAAGGAGCCCCCAGATGGTCTCGATGGAAGAACTGCTGAACCTGATGGTTCAGCGCGGTGGATCCGACCTGCACCTTTCGGTCGGCACTCCTCCTCGGATCCGCGTCGACGGCAAGCTCGTCGACAGCGAGTACGAAGCGCTCTCGCCGGAGGCGGCGAAGAAGCTGATCTACTCCGTCATCGGTCCGGACCAGATCGCCAAGTTCGAGAAGAACCTCGAGATCGACTTCTCGTTCGGCGTCACGAACCTCGGGCGCTTTCGAACGAACGTGTTCCTGCAGCGCGGCACCGTCGCGGCCGTGCTGCGCGTGATTCCGTACGAGGTCTTCGACTTCACGACCATCGGGCTACCGACCAAGGTCTGCGAGTGGATCTGCAACCTGCCACGCGGCCTGGTGCTGTGCACCGGGGCGACGGGTTCTGGTAAGTCGACGACGCTCGCGTCGATCGTCAACCACATCAACGAGCAACGCCAGGGTCACATCATCACGATCGAGGACCCGATCGAGTTCCTGCACGGGAACAAGGGTTGTCTCGTGAACCAGCGCGAGGTCGGCGGCGACACGCACGGCTTCGAGAACGCTCTGAAGTCCGTGCTGCGTCAGGATCCCGACGTCGTGCTCATCGGCGAGATGCGCGACCTCGAGACGATCGAAGCGGCGCTGACGCTCGCCGAGACCGGCCACCTCACGTTCGCGACCCTCCATACGTCCGACGTGCAGCAGACCGTCAACCGCATCGTCGACGTTTTCCCGGCGCACCAGCAGCAGCAGATCCGCACGATGCTGTCGTTCACGCTGCAGGCGGTCGTCTGCCAGCAGCTCGTGCCGCGGACGCACGGCAAGGGCCGCGCGCTGGCTGCCGAGGTCATGATCGTGACGCCCGCCATCCGCGCGATGATCCGCG
Source organism: Planctomycetota bacterium (assembly GCA_965228735.1). GTDB lineage: Bacteria > Planctomycetota > UBA1135 > UBA1135 > UBA2386 > JAGQRA01. The sequence goes on along the minus strand of OZ245838.1, from coordinate 2,680,476 downwards.
ACAACAAGGCGCACCAGATCATGTCGTCGGTCCAGACCGGCGGGCAGTCGGGCATGCGAACGATGAACCAGTCGCTCTTCGACCTCTACCGCGCCGGCACCGTCAGCTACGAGGACGCGCTGGAGCGGAGCAGCGATCCCGCGGACTTCCAACGCCTCATGGAGCGCGCCGGTAGCGGTGGTGGGAGCCGCAGGCGGTAACACCCGATGTCGCAGCTCGCCAAGAAACTCAAGCAGCTCCTCGAGAAGGCCGGCAAGGTCGAGGTCGAGGTCGCCGACGAGGCGCTGGCCGAGGCCAAGAGCCAGGGCCGGCCCTTCACCGAGATCCTCGTCAAGAAGGGCATCGCGTCGGCCTCCGAGCTCACGGGGATGCTCGCGCGCGCGGCGAACATCCCGCCGATCGATCTGAACAAGCTCGCGGTCAACAAGGAAGTGCTCGAGTCGGTGCCCGAGGAGACGGCCACCGAGTACGGCATCTTCCCGATCGACCGCATCGGCTCGATCCTCACGGTCGCGGTCGCCAACCCGTTCGACGTTCTCAAGCTCGACGACATCCGGATCATCACCGGCTGTCAGCTCCGCACGGTTGCGAGCACCGCGGAGGAGATCGAGAAGGCGATCGAACGCGGTTATCAGAAGGAGAGCGAGTCGGTCGACGGCATCCTCGGCACGTTCGACGGCGAGGACGTCGAGCTGCAGGAGTCCAAGATCGAGGACGACACGACCGACCTGTCGTCGATCAGCGACGAGGACGCGCCGGTCGTCAAGCTCGTGAACAAGATCATCCTCGACGGCTGCAACACGGGCGCGAGCGATATCCACATCGAGCCGTTCGAGAAGAAGGTCATCATCCGCTACCGCAAGGACGGCGCGCTCTACGAAGCGATGCAGCTGCCGAAGCGGATGCAGAACACGATCACCTCGCGCATCAAGATCATGGCGAAGCTCGACATCGCCGAGCGTCGCATCCCGCAGGACGGCAAGTTCCAGATGAAGATCGGTCGCAAGGCGATCGACTTCCGCGTGTCGATCCTGCCGGTCGTCTGGGGCGAGAAGACCGTCTTCCGTATTCTCGACAGCAGCAACCTCGCGCTGGACATCGAGTCGCTCGGCTTCGAGAGCAAGTCGATGGAGGACTACAAGTGGGCCTGCGCGCAGCCCTACGGCATGATCCTCGTCACCGGCCCGACGGGTTCTGGTAAGTCGACGACGCTGTACTCCGCGGTGCAGAGCATCGCGCAGCCGGACATCAACCTCGTCACGGTCGAGGACCCGGTCGAATACCAGCTCGAGGGGATCAACCAGGTGCCCGTCAACCCGAAGGCGGGCATGACGTTCGCCGCGGCGCTGCGCTCGATCCTGCGTCAGGACCCGGACGTCGTCCTGATCGGTGAGATTCGTGACCACGAGACCCTCGAGATCGGCGTCAAGGCCGCGCTCACGGGCCACCTCGTGTTGAGCACGCTCCACACGAACGACGCGCCGTCGACCATCACTCGTATGGTCGACATGGGGATGGATCCGTTCATGGTCTCGAGCGCGGCGCTCCTGATCTGTGCGCAGCGTCTCGGCCGCAAGCTCTGTCCCAACTGCAAGAAGCGGGTCGAGCTCAAGCCGGAAGCGCTGAAGCGGCTCGGCTACACGGACGAGGATCTCGACGGCGGGATCCCGGAGATGGAGATCTACGAGCCCGTCGGCTGTCCGCGCTGCAACCAGGGCTACAAGGGCCGCTTCGCGCTCCTCGAGACGATGCGGATGAGTGAAGGCGTGAAGCGCATGGTCGTCGACGGTGCGCACATCGCCGACGTCAAGAAGCTCGCGCTGTCGGAGGGCATGCTCACGCTGCGGCGTTGTGGCCTGCTCAACGCGGCGCGCGGCAAGACCAGTCTTCAAGAAGTCGAATCGGTGACGATGGCCGACTGAGCTGCGGCAGGGGAACGCAACGCATGGCAACCAAGTTCAAGTTCGAGGCGCGCGACGCTTCTGGCAAGACCGTCAAGGGGTCGGTCTCCGCGAAGTCGCAGGCCGACGTCATCAACGACCTGCGGCGCCGCAACCTGACGCCGATGGGCGTCACGAAGGCCGGCGGCTTCGCCGAGTTCTGGGCGAAGGCGAACAACAAGACCGCGACGAAGAGCTCCGTCAAGAAGGGCGAGCTCGAGGTCTTCACGCGCCAGCTCGCGACGATGCTCGGTGCGGGTATCCCGATGCTCGAGGCGCTCGAGATCCTCGCGGATCAGGCCGAGTCGGCGGGCTTCCGGTTCTGTCTCGACAAGGTCGTCGATGACATCCGTTCTGGTGCGGATCTCAGCAAGGCGCTCGAGGCGCACAAGAAGGTCTTCTCGCACATCTACGTCAGCATGATCCGGGCCGGTGAGGTCTCCGGCCAGATCGACGTGATCCTCGTCCGTCTCGCGGAGTACCTCGAGGCCGCGGCCCACCTGCGCAACGAGATCAAGTCGGCGATGACCTACCCGGTCATCTCGCTGTTCCTCGTCATCGGCATCGCCTCGTTCCTGATGATCGGCATCGTGCCGTCGTTCAAGCCGGTGTTCGACTCCCTCGGGGTCGAGCTGCCGGGGCTGACGATCTTCATCATGGACATCGCGTTCTTCATGCGCGACTACTGGTACCTGATCTTCGGCGGCGCGTTCGCGCTCGGGGTCGGGTGGAAGGCGTTCGCGAAGACGCCGCGCGGTGCGCTCATCAAGGACCACATCATGCTGCGGCTGCCGGTGTTCGGCGTGCTGTTCAAGAAGGTCGCGCTGTCGCGCTTCGCCCGCACGTTCTCGACGCTCGTGAAGAGCGGTGTGCCGATCCTCGGCGCGATGGAGATCGTGTCGGATACCGCCGGCAACCTGGTGATCAGCAATATCGTCGACCAGGCGAAGGAGAGCGTGAAGAACGGTGAGAGCCTGAGCGAGCCGTTCACCAAGTCCACGATCTTCCCGCCGATGGTCACCAAGATGATGGCCATCGGTGAGCGGGCCGGCGCGCTCGACGCGCTGCTCGAGAAGATCGCCGAGTTCTACGACCAGCAGGTCGAGGCCGAGGTCAAGGGCCTCACCTCGATGATCGAGCCGATCATGATCGCCATCATGGGCGTCATCGTGGGCGGCATCGTGCTCGCGGTCTTCCTGCCGATCTTCAAGCTGCAGGAGCAGCTGTCGGGCGGCTAGGCCGGCGAGATCACGAACATGCGGGGACAGGGGCACGCCGGCAGCGGCGCGCCCCGGCGAAGAGGGGATATGAACGAGAACACGAGACGGGCGCTGCTCTACGGCGGCGCGGTGGTTCTGCTCGGCGGCCTGGGCGCCGTCGTCATGACCTACGAAGCCGAGGCCGACGCGATGACGCTGCTGAGCAGCGCCGACGTGCAGCTGCGGCTGGCCTACGGGATCCCGGAGTTCGACAAGCAGGGCGAGCGACTGTCGAATCGCGAGCAGATGGTCACCGAGGCCATCGTGCTCCTCGACCGCGTCGAGAAGAGCACGCCGGGCATGGCGATCACTTCCGAGTTTCGCGGGTTCGCCCACATGCTGCAGGGCGAGTTCGGTGATGCGGCGGCGTGCTACGGCAAGGCTCGCGACTGCGAGGACTGCGGCGACGAGCAGCGCGACGTGCTGGCGTTCAACCAGGCGCGCATGTTGCGCGAAGCCGGGCAGGGCGAGGCCGCGGTCGCGGTGTTCGAGCGCCACAAGGTCGAGCTGGATTCTCGTTTCGGGGCCCAGCGCCGCATCGAGCAGGCGGCGACGTTGCGCGAACTCGATCGCCGCGACGAGGCCCGCGCGCTGCTCGGCGAGGTCGTCGAGGACGCGGCGGTCGAACCCGTGGCATGGGTGCAAGCGGGCATCGAGTACGAAGAGCTCGGTGATCTGCAGACCGCGGCGCAGGCGTTCGAGCAGGCGCGCGAGCGCGCGCCCATCGCCGATTACTACCTTGCACGCCTCAAGTTCCGGCAGGACCAGACCGATACCGCAATCGAGTGCCTGAAGCGCGCGGTTGCCGCGGCGCCTGCCGACACTCGGCGTCTCGTTCGGGAAGAACGGGACACCTGGCAGGCGCTCTCGTCAGACGTTCGATTCATGGAACTCATCCAACCTGCCTCGGCGGCCCCGATGGGGCGCTGAGGGTGTGCGGAAGGAAGAGTCACACATAGGGGAAACACGAGGACGGCCACGGGGGTCGTTCGCAGAAACAAGGTTGCTAGGGAGAAAACTATGTCCAAGCGGGAACAGGGCTTCACACTCATCGAGCTGATGATCGTCGTTGCGATCATCGCCATCATCGCGTCGATCGCGATTCCGAACCTTCTCAGTGCGCGTCTGAACGCGAACGAGTCGGCCGCGATCGCGACGCTCAAGAACATCTCGTCGGCCCAGGCGCAGTGCCAGGCGTCCGGCATCATCGACACCAACACGAACGGCCAGGGCGAGTACGGCTTCTTCGGCGAGCTGTCCGGCGCGGTTGCCGTGCGCGGCAGCACGCTGAACATCCAGCCGCCGGTCCTGTCGTCGGCGTTCGGTAACGTCACGGCCTCGCGCGTCACGCGTTCGGGCTACCTCTTCCAGCTCTACCTGCCGTCGAACACCAGCGCCGGTGTCGCGGAAGACGCGACCGGTGGCGACACGGCCAACGACAACGGCGTCGACGCGCCGTCGGCCGAGACCATGTGGTGCTGCTACGCCTGGCCGAGCGTTGCCGGCAACTCGGGCAAGCGCACGTTCTTCATCAACCAGGGCGGTGACGTCCTCGCGACGAACGGCGCGAGCACGCTCTACGACGGCACCAACGAGATCCCGGCGTACGGCGAGGCCTTCATCAACGGCGGCAGCAACTCGATGAGCGAGCAGATCGCCGGCAACACGCTGGCCCGCGACGGCAACTTCTGGGTCGTCGTCCAGTAAGACTGGTCACATCGCTGGTCGGGCCCTCGGGCCCGATCCGAGAACGCCCGCGGGTTCCAATGTGAGCCGGCGGGCGTTCTCTCGTTCATGGAGCGGGCAGCGATGCCGAAGAAGGGAGCATGCCGCTTCATCATGGTTAGCCAGGATCCAAGGGCCCGAGACCGGGGGTTCACGCTCATCGAGCTGATGATCGTCATCGCGATCATCGCGATCATCGCGTCGATCGCGGTGCCGAACCTTGTCAGCGCGCGGCTGCACGCCAACGAGTCGGCGGCGATCTCGACGCTCAAGAACATCTCGTCGGCGCAGGCGCAATGTCACGCGTCGGGGATCATCGACGTGAACGGCAACGGCGCGGGCGAGTACGGCTACCTCGGCGAGGTCGCCGGTGCGGTGACGGTGCGCGGCAGCGCGCAGCGGGTCGAGCCGCAGATCCTGTCGGCGTCGTTCGGCAATCTGGTGAACTCGCGGGCGACGCGGTCCGGGTACCTGTTCCAGATGTACCTGCCGTCCGCGACGGGGGCGGGAATCGCGGAGGACGCGACGGGCGGGGACACGGGCAACGACAACGGGGTCTCGCCGCAGGACGCGGAGATCGTCTGGTGCTGCTACGCGTGGCCCGTCGTCCACGGCAGCACTGGGCTGCGCGCGTTCTTCATCAACCAGGCGGGTGACGTGCTGTCGACGAACGGTGACGGCGTCGAATACAGCGGGGCTTCGCCCACGCCGGCCTACGATGCGGCGTTCGTTGCGACGGGCAGCAGCTCGCTCACCGCGCGCGCTGCCGGCAACACGCGCGGGCGCGACACCAACCTCTGGGTCGTCGTCCAGTAGGGCCGGCCATCCGCGACCGCGGCCCCGGCCGGGCGTCGGGGAGAACCCCGACCGACGCGGCTTTCGGTTCATGGCGGCCACCCGTCCTGCCGATAGCAAGGGCGATGTCGGCCGACCCGGAAGCCCTGCTGTCCCCCGTCTCGCAGGCGGAGAACGCGCTCGTCGGCCTCATGGCCGCGGGCGAACTGCCACTGCCGAAAGCCGAGGCCGCGCCGGCCGCGCCGGGCGTGGAGCCGCCGGACACGGTGCCCGTCGAGCGCATCACGAGCCTGTCGATCGTGATGCCGGCGCGCAACGAGGAGCTCAACCTGCCGGGCCTGCTCGCGGAGATCCAGGAGGTGCTCGCCGGGGTCGACCTCGAGTTCTGCGAGGTGCTCGTCATCGACGACGGCTCGACGGACAAGACCCCCGCGATCGCGCGCGCCGGCGGCGCCCGGGCGATCACGCATCCGCAGAGCCTCGGCAACGGCGCGGCCGTGAAGCGCGGCATCCGCGAGGCCAAGGGCGAGTGGATCCTGCTGCTCGACGGCGACGGTCAGCATCCGCCACAGGAACTGCCCGCGATGATCGCGGCAGCACGGGGTCACGACATGGTCGTCGCGTCGCGCGGTGGCCGCGGCGGCGCGTTCCATCGCAACGTCGCCAACCAGATCTACAGCCGCTTCGCGAGCTACGTATCGGGCAAGCACATCCCCGACCTCACGAGCGGTTACCGGCTCGTGCGCGCGAGCATCGCGAAGAGCCTCGTGTTCCTGCTGCCCAATACGTTCAGCTACCCGACGACGATCACGATGTCGATGCTGCGCGGCGGGTGGTCCGTGGCGTTCCACCCGTTCACCGTGCGCGAGCGCCAGGGCAAGAGCCACATCCGCCTGGTCTCGGACGGCAGCCGGTTCTTCCTCATCATCCTGCGCATCGCGACGATGTTCGCGCCGCTGCGCGTCTTCCTGCCGACGTCGTTCCTGTTCGCGGTGCTCGGCATCGGCTGGTACGCGTTCACCTACTTCACGACCGGTCGGTTCACGAACATGGCCGTGACCCTGCTCGGGCAGGCGACGCTGATGTTCGCGCTCGGCCTCATCGCGGAGCAGATCGCGGCGCTGCGGTTCCAGAACCTCTCCCGCGACGGGAAGTGAGGAACGACGGTGGCTGCGAACGACTCGGTGCTGTTCTGCGGGGCGTGGGACGACGGCGACGGCTACCCGCGGACGGACGCGTTGCGGCAGGGGCTCGAGCACGCCGGCTTCGACGTTCGTGAGTGCCGCGTGCCCGGCCAGGGCACGAGCAAGCGGCGGATCCTCCTGCGGCCCTGGCTGTGGCCGGTCGCGCTGTGGCGCGGCGTTCTCGATCGCCGGCGACTGCGGCAGAAGCTACAGGCGGCGGTGCAGGAGCAGCGCCCGCGGTGCGTCGTCGTGCCGTATCCGGGGCATCACATCGTCGCCGACGTGCGCGCGCACTCGCCCGTGCCGGTCGTGCTCGACCTGTTCCTCTCGGCCTACGACACGGTCGTCGAGGATCGCCAGCTCTGCATGCCCGGCTCGATCGGCGCCTGGGTGATGGAGGAGCTCGACCGGCAGGCGTGCGCCGCTGCCGACCTCGTGCTCGTCGACACGCCGGAGAACGCGGCCTACGTCGCGGAGCTCACGGACCTGCCGCCCGAGCGCTTCACCTGGCTGCCGCTCAGCGACCCGCGCGCGGCCTCCGAGCCGTTGCCGCCAGCGGAGCGCGTCGCGGGCGAACCGCTGCGCGTGCTGTTCTTCGGCACCGGGGTCCCGCTGCACGGGCTCGACGTCCTGATCGCGGCGGTGGAGCAGACGGCGGAGATCACACTCACGCTCGTCGGCGGCACCGCCAGCGACCGCGCGCTCGCGCGGCAGCGGCTCGGCGATCGCGTCGAGCTCATGCCCGCGTTCCTCGCGCGTGAAGCGCTGCAGGAGCAGCTCGAGCGCGCGCACGTCGTCGCGGGCATCTTCGGATCGACCACGAAAGCGCAGCGCGTCGTGCCGTGGAAGGTCGTGATCGCGCTCGCGGCCGGCCGGCCCGTCGTCACGGCGGAGACGCCAGCGGTCTGCGGCTGGCTCGACGGCAGCGATGCCGTCGCGCTTTCGCCGGCCGGGGATTCCACAGCGCTCGCGAACGTGCTCACGGAACTCGCGCGCGATCCGGCCGCGCTGCAGGCCGCGACCGCCGCGGCGCGGGCCACGTACGACCGCCACTTCGCCGTCGACGGGGTGGCCTCGCGCTGGCGCGAGGTGGTGGACCGGGTCACGGTCGAGGCCGGCGGGTGACATCCGTAGCGCTGCGTCACGCGGCGCGTTCGCGCACGCGGCTGCTGCTCCTCGCGACGCTCGGGCTCGCGGTCCTGGCGCACGGCTGCGCCGTGTTCGGCGCGTTCGTCTTCGACGACATCCATTCGATCGCGGCCAACTGGCACCTGCAGGACACGGCGCACTGGTGGCGCTGGCTCAGCGACCCGACCGCGTTCTCGGACAACGGCGCGATGTTTCGCCCAATGGTGCTGCTGAGTCTCGGGCTGACGTTCGCGATCGACGATGCGCCGTGGCTGTTCAAGCTCTCGAACGTGTTGCTGCACGCCGGCGTGTGCGGACTCGCGTTCGGCTGGCTGCGCGGCCTCGGGCTGCGGTCGCTCGGCGCGTTCTCCGTCGTCGCGCTGCTGGCCGTGCACCCGCTCGTGAGCGAGTGCACGAACCTCGTCTCGGCGCGCAGCGAACTGCTGCTCTGGGTCGGTCTGCTCGTCGGCCTGCGCGCGCACCTGTGGTGGTGCCGCGGCGGTCCCGCGGTGCCGGCGGTCGGTCTCGCGCTGCTCGGCGCGGCGATCGCGTGCGGCAGCAAGGAGACGGGCGTCGTGCTGCCGGCGCTCATGGTGGCGCAGTCGCTGTTCGTGCGGCGCGCTCGCGGCCCCAATAGGGCGAGCTCGGCTAGGGGGAGCTCGGGTGGAGTGCGCTCGGTGATCCTGCGGGCGGCCGTGACGATCGTGCCCGTCGGCCTGCTCGTGCTCGGCTACCTGGCGCTACGGCAGGAGCTGCTCGGCGTCGCGACGGTCTCGTTCGAAGGGCGCACGACGGACGACCCGCTCGCGGGGCACGGCCGGTCGTTCGTGACGCAGTTCGCGACGATGGGGTTGCTGCTGCCGCGGGCGCTCGTGCTCATGGTGTTCCCCGTCGGGTTGTCGATCGATCCGGCCGTCGACTTCCGGCACTCGTTCGACGGGCTCGTGCTCGTCGGCTGGGGCAGCGTTCTGGCGCTGCTTCTCATGGGGCTGCTGCCCGGCCGCGGCGCGGCGCTGCGTCGGCTCGCGCTCGCGGTCGCCGGGGCGGCGGCGCTGCCGTGGATCGTCATCCCGCTCAACATGCCGCTCGCCGAACACCGGCTGTACGGCCCGCTGCTCGCGCTGCTCGTCGCCGTGCAGCCGTGGCTGCCGAACGTCGCGAGGCGCCCGCGCGCGACGATCGCGTTGTTGCTGCTCGGCGTCGTGCTGTCGAACGCGCGCGCGCTCGAGTTCCGCAGCGAGACGACGCTGTGGCAGGCGGAGCTCGAGGACTCACCGACGTGGCGCGCGTGGTGGGGGCTCGGCGCGGCGCACCTGCGCGCGGGCGATACCGTCGCCGCGGTCGAGCCGTTGGCGCGGGCCTACGACGGCAACGACCGGCACGGCACGCTGCTGCGCCATTTCGCGGAAGCGCTCACGCGGCTGCCGGCGGACTCGGCCAGGCCGTGGCGCGCGCTGGCCGTCACCGATCGATACGTGAACGCGCGTCCGGACGATCCGTATGCGCGCACGTTGTCGGCGCAAGCGCACCTGCAGGTCGGCCGCGCGACCGAGGAGCCGAAGTGGTTCGAAGAAGCCGAACGCCTCGCGCTGTCGTGCCTGCAGATCGCCGAACCGAAGGGCCTGGTCTTCCGGCTCGCGGCAGCAGCGCGCACGGGCCTCGACGATCACGCGGGCGCGCTGCAGCACCTCGACCGGAGCCTCGCACTCGGCCGCGACCACTACCTCGTTCGCCTGGCGCGAGCCGAAGCCCTGCGCGCCCTCGACCGTCACCGCGAAGCCAGGGCCGAGCTCCTGCGCGCGGCGCAACAGAACCCGATGGAGCCGGCCGTGCTCCACGCGCTCCGAGCCAGCCCCCCGCGGTGATGCCGTACGGTACCTGGTTCAAACCGCAAGGCTGCCACGCGAGCGCCGCCGAAGGCGGCGCTCGCGTGGCAGCCTTGCGGTTTGAACCAGGTACCGTACGGCATCACGCGGGGCGTGGCGGATTTGAAGCGGGTTCGGTACCGCCATTACCCGAACAGGCGTTCGGCGTTCGCGAACGTGAGGGCGGCGGCGTCTTCGACGGCGAGGCCGCGCACTTCCGCGAGCTTCGTCACCGTGTGAACGATCAGCGCCGGGTGGTTGCGTTGGCCGCGGAAGCCCTGGGGCGGGAGGAACGGCGCGTCCGTCTCGACGAGCACGCGGTCGCTCGGGACGAACTTCGCGGCTTCGCGGAGCGCGTCGTTCTTGGGGTAGGTCAGCGGGCCGGCGAACGAGATGTAGAGGCCGAGATCGAGGGCGATGCGCGCTTCGTCCACGGTGCCCGAGAAGCAGTGCATGACGCCCTCGGTGCGGGGCTCGCTCGACAGCAGCGCGAACAGCGGATCGAACGCGTCGCGGCAGTGCAGGATCACGGGCTTGTCGAGCTCGCGCGCGAGCTCGAGGTGGCGGCGCAGTGACGCCTCCTGCTGATCGAGCGGCGTGCGGTCGCGGTAGCAGTCGAGCCCGGTTTCGCCGATCGCCGCGCACGCCGGTTCTCGCGCCTGGGCTTCGATCGTCGGCCAGTCCGCCTCGAATCGGCCGGCGTCGTTGGGGTGCAGGCCAGCACTCCAGCGCACGCCCGACAGGCGCGACAGCTCGCGCGCGCGGGCGCCGCTCTCGGCATCGATCGCGACGACGACCATCGCGGTGACGCCGCTCTCCACGGCGTGGGCGTGATCGACTTCGGGGTCGTGGTCCGCGTCGTAGCCGAGGTGGCAATGGGTGTCGAAGATCTGCATACCGGTTGGCGTTACCCTACCGGCATGACGAACGGATACCGCAGCCGGGTTCTGCTCGGTTTCGCCCTCGCCGCCGCTGCCGCCATCGGCGCGCCGGCGCAGAGTGACCCGGCTGCGACCGAACCCGAGGCCGGCGCGTCGCCGACGTACTATCGCGGCAGTCTGCAGAGTCCGGGCGGCGAGCTGCCGTTCCTCGTTCGCGAGCAGAACGAACGCCTCGGTCTCGTGCACGGGCTCGAAGACCGCTCGTTCGAGGGCGCCATCGGCGGCGACTCGGACTGGCGCTTTCCGCCGTACGACGCGCGCATCACGACGCCGTTCCTGCCCCCGGGGGGCGAGTCGTGGCAGGGCGCCTGGCGCAAGGTGCGCGGCAACGGCGAGGACACGCTGCCGTTCCGGATGCGCGGTGTCGAAGGCGAGGTCGCGCCCATGTTCCCGCTCGCGGGCAAGCCGCTCGCCGTCGCCGGCCGTTGGCGCGTGCGCTTCGCGAGCGATCCGGAGCACGACGCGGTCGCGATCTTCGGCAAGAATCCGAGCCCGCTGTTCGACGCCGCGGGCGAGGTCGCGGGCACGTTCCTCACGGTCACCGGTGACTACCGCTACCTCGTCGGCACCGCGCGCGGCGACCAGCTGCGCCTCGCGGTGTTCGACGGCGCGCACGCGTTCTTGTTCCACGCGACGATGCTGGACGACGGCACGCTGCGCGGGGAGTTCTGGAGCGGGTCGACGTGGCACGACACCTGGACGGCGCGTCGCGACGACGCGGTCGCTCTGCCCGATGCGTTCACCCTGACGCGCGCGGAGCCCGCGGTCGACATCGGCGCGCTGCGCTATCCCGACGTCGCGACCGGCGAGCCGCGGCAACTCCGCGACCTGTTCGGCCGCGCGACGCTCGTCGTGCTGTTCGGCACGTGGTGTCCCAACTGCGGCGACTCGGGCGCGTACCTGCGCGAGCTGCGAACAAAGTACGAAGACCGCGGCCTGCGCGTGATCGGGCTCGCGTTCGAGCACGGCGACGATCGGAAGCGACACGCGCGCGTCGTTCAGGCCTACCGCGAGCGGTACGACGTGCCGTGGCCGATCCTGCTCGCCGGCCCGTCGAGCAAGCGCGCGGCCAGCGCGGCGTTCCCGGCCGTCGACGCGGTCCGGTCCTATCCCACGACCTTGTTTCTCGACGACAGTGGGACGGTGCGCGCCGTCCACCAGGGGTTTGCGGGTCCCGCGACGGGCGCGGCCTACGCGGCGCAGAAAGCGGCGTTCGAGGCCATCGTGCGCCGTTTGCTGGGGGTCGAGCGGGGCGAGCCGCAACGTCGCAAATAATCCCGCGCTCGTTCGAACCCCGCGCTGTTCCGACTTCGATACCGAATCCCATGGCCATGCACATTCCGACCGTGATCACCTCGATCGTCCTGTCCACCGCTGCCGCGACGACCGTCGTCGTGTTCGGCAGCAGCAAGAGCGAGCCGGCGCCCGATCCGACGGCGGCCGCCGCGCAGGCCGAAGTGGCCGCGCTTCGGGATCGCGTCGAGACGATGCAGGCCGAGTTCGCGACGGCGCTCGCCGCGCGGTCGGCGTCGCCCGCGAGCGTCGATCGCGTCGCCGTGCCGACGTTGACGAAGGAGCAGGTGAAGAACGCCGTCGAGGCCTACTTCGCGGAGAACGGCACTGAGGGCGCGAAGGCGGCGCTCGCCGCGGCGGGCGGTGAAGGTGAGCCGCAGTCGATCGAGGAGTTCTTCGCGAGCGTCAACGGCACCAACTTCTGGGACAACTCCGACGCGTGGCGCAAGGCGCACGAGGAGGGTCGGATGGACGAGCTCATCGACATGTTCGAGGAGGCGGCCGAGAACGACCCCGGCAACATCGAGGCGCAGATGGCCCTGGCGAGCGCCTACATGGCCTACATGCAGCTGGACAACACCAAGTGGCAGTACTCGATGAAGGCGGATCAGATGTACGACCGCGTGCTCGCGCTCGACGACCACCACTGGGAGGCGCGCTTCACCAAGGCCGTGAGCTACACGTTCTACCCCAAGTTCCTCGGCAAGCAGGGCGAGGCGATCCAGCACTTCGAGACGCTGGTGCAGCAGCAGGAGTCGGCGCCGATCCAGGATCACCAGGCGCAGACGTATCTCTACCTCGGCAACCTGCTCGAGGAGAAGGACCCGAAGAAGGCGCGCGAGATGTGGCAGCGCGGCATGACGCGCCACCCGAACAACGAAGAGCTGCGCAAGAAGCTCGGCCAGTAGCACGGTCGGGCGGCGGGCGCGCCGCCTCCTGGCCAGTCGACTCGTCGCCTCAGCTGTTGATCGAGCGACCGTGTCGGGCGGCCAGTTCGTTGGCGGCGTCCGCGTGGTGCTCGGCGATCGCGGCGAGCAGTTCGTCGATCGTTCCGAGGACGTCCTCGTCCTCGTCGCCCTGTTCGAGCAGCGGCTCGACGATCTCCTGGAGGCGGGAGAACAGCGCTTCGTCGGCGACGACCGGGATGCGGCACGCGCGCACGGCGGCGCGGCGCAGGCGGGCGTCGGCGGCCTTCGCCATCTTCTTGAGATCGCGCCAGACCTTCTTGTTCTTGCTCGTCAGCGTGCCGAGCGCCTCGCCCGCGACGATCGCCGCGAGCTCGTCGGCGTCGCACTTCTTGAGCAGGCCGTCGACGAACGCGAGGTCCGGCGGCTCCAGCAGCTCGGCGCGCGCGGCTAGGATGTGCGCCGCCGCCCGCTGCAGCTCGTAGGTGTTGCTCTGCCACAACGTGCGGACGAACGCCGTCATCTGAGCGCGGCCCATCTGCGGGAAGTTCTCGACGACCTCGCGCGCCGCGGTCTCGACCTCGTCGTCCGCCGCGCCGAGGAACGTCGCGGCGCTGCCGGTCTCCGCCTTCCTCGCCTCCGCGCGCTCGGGCGTGCCGGCCTCGGTGAAGCGCACGCGCAGCAGCGACATCTCGCGTCCGAAGTTCATGCTCATACGGCGGGCCTCTTCGTCAGATGTTCGATCAGGTCGAGCTTGGTGACGAGACCGCGGATCGTGCGGTCGTCGTCGACGACGAGCGCGACCTCGCCGCGCTCGAAGATCTCCGGCAACTCCGATGTCGGGGCGTGCGGGCCGATCGTCGACACCTGCCGCACCATCGCCTCGGCGACGCGCGTCGAACCGCTCGCGTGGCCGTCCACGAGCACGCGCAGCGCGTCGGCCTCCGTGAGGATGCCCGCGAGCCGCCCGGCGTCCGTGACCGGAATCTGTGAGAAGCCGCGCTCCTTGAACAGCGCGACGGCCGCGCTCAGGTCTTCGCCGACGTCGAGCGTCACGACCTCGCGCGGCGGCATCGCGCGCAGCAGCTCCTCGAGGGTGCCGACCGCCCAGTCCTCCTCGAGGAAGCCGTTCTCGCGCATCCAGCGGTCGTCGACGAACTTCGTGAGGTAGTTGCGGATGCTGTCCGCGAGGATGCAGACGATGCGCGCGCCCTTCGGGAAGTCCTTGGCCACCTGCAGCGCGGCCCAGACCGACGCGCCGCAGGAGCCGCCGATGAGCAGGCCCTCCTGCCGGATCAGCTGGCGTGCGACCCGGAAGCTGTCCTTGTCGTTGGACTTGATCCAACGGTCGACGAGGTCGCGGTCGAGCACGTCCGGGACGAAGTCGTAACCGATCCCTTCGACCTTGTAGCTCTTGATCGGCTCCGGCCCCGCGAGGATCGAACCCTCGGGATCGACGCCGATGATCTGGCAGTTCGGCACGCGCTTCTTCACCGCGCGCGCGACGCCGGTGATCGTTCCGCCCGTGCCCGCGGTCATCACGATCGCGTCGACCTTGTCGTCGAGCTGCTCGCAGATCTCGCGGCCGGTGCCGTCCTCGTGCGCCAGCGGGTTGGACGGGTTGCCGTACTGGTCGAGGATGTGCGAATTGGGAATGACCTCCTGCAGTCGCTTCGCCACGCCGATGTGCGACTCGGGCGAGTCCCAGGCGGCCTCGGTCGGCGTGCGGATGATCTCGGCGCCGAGCGCCTCGAGCACCACCTGCTTCTCGCGCGACATCTTCTCCGGCATCGTGATGATCACCCGGTAGCCGCGCACCGCCGCGGCGAGCGCCATGCCGATGCCGGTGTTGCCCGACGTCGGCTCGATCAGGGTGTCGCCCGGCTTGATCCGGCCCGCCTTCTCGGCGTCGAGCAACATGCGCACGCCGATGCGATCCTTGACCGAACCGCCCGGGTTGAGGTACTCGCACTTGCCGAACAGCTCGACGTCGAGGTGGCGCGCGATGCGGGAGAGCCGGACGAGCGGGGTGTCGCCGACGACCGACAGGATCGAGTCGTGGATCTGCGTCATGCGGGGGTGATTCAAGCAGCCGGCCGCCCCGAAGGGAAATGTGGTTCCCGCTTGTGGCCGCCCTGGTCCGTCTGCATCGTTGTTCGGCCCGTGTCCGAGTCCGATTCCGCTCCCGACCAGCCGTCGCCGCCGCCGTCACCAGACGCGTCGTCGCCCGCGGGTCCGCCCGCCGTTCCGCCCGCCGTTCCGAAGCCGGTGGATTCGGCTCCCGCGCCGGCGCCGGCTTCGCCGCCGGCTGATTCGTCGGTTGCCGGTTCCCCGCCGGTCGAGGCGCCGGTGGTCCAGAGCGGTGATTCCCAGGGTGGGGATTCCCAGGGCGGAGATGCGGCGGACGGTGACGAGAAGGATCGGCCGCGGCGCCGTCGTCGCCGGCGTCGCAAGCGCAGCGGCGATGACCCGGCGGCGCCGGCGGGCGAAGCCGAGGCGGCGCCCGAGGCCGGGGTCGCGGGCGGCCCGGCTGCGGACGCGCCGCCGCCGAAGAGCGGCCGACAACGCGGCAAGAAGGCGCGACAGCGCGGGCGCCGTGATCAGGCTGCCGGTGCCCGTGAGCCGGGTGCTGCCCGCGGCGGCGGCGCGCGCGGGGTCGGGCGCCGCGGCATGCACGGCGACGGCGGGCCGCGCGACACCGCGCACCTCGCGACGCAGGCCGTGCGCGCGCTCGCCGAGATGGCGCAGCAGCTGCTGCGCGTCGAGGGCGTGGATCCGTTCGCGATGCCGCGGGAGCTCGAACTCGCGTTGCGCATTCCCCTCGAGGGCGGCCGCGGTGGCAAGGACCTGCGGCAGGCCGCCGGCACGGCCGTGGATCAGATCCTGAAGCGCGTTCGCGAAGTGCGCGAGCACGAACGCGCGCTGCGTCCCGGCGCGGTCTACTCGTATTTCGCCGATTCGTCCGAGGCCGACGGCTGTCGACCGACGGAGCCGCGGCACGTGTTCGAGGGCTACAGCTCGACGGGCAAGCCGACGTTCACCGACTTCGTCACGATGGCGATCGATCGCAAGGACGCCGGCATCGATCGGCTGCTCGCGGGCGAGGACGTGATCCTCACGCAGGTGACGATGGGGCGGGTGCTGCGCACGCAGCAGCTCGCGGAGTTCGGCGGCGGCGAAGGTTCGCCGGTGTATCGCATCCTCGGTCAGGTCAACGCCGGGTTGTTCAAGACGCTCGGGCCGTCGGGCAAGTGCGCGTTCAGCTTCCAGCTGCTGCGCGGCACGACGCTCGAGGGCCGCGTTCGCCTGCGGCTGCACCCGGTGTCGGCGGTCGATCCGATGGAGCTCGTCGACCCGGCGATCATGCAGATCCTGAGCCGCTTCCAACGGCGTCTCGACACCGAGGCGCTGCGGCTCGAAGGCCAGCTGAAGAACGGCGAGACCGACGAAGAGGAGTTCGTCCTGCCGTTGCTCAACGATCTCGCGAAGCAGCTGCAGAACCGCACGCGCAACGCCGGTCGCCGCACGCAGCACGGGCTCGAACGCAGCGACGAGGGGCAGCGCCCGACGTCGCGTGCGTACCCGGACGCCGGCGAGGCCAGCGACAACGCGATCCTCTGGGATCTCGACCAGGGCACGATCGTCGTGCTCGGGCCGAAGAACCGCGTGCACGTGTTCTCGCCGGACGCCAAGCACGTGACCTCGGTCGTCATGCAGCGCTCGGCCGTCGATCGCCGGCGGCAGCTCGGGCGGTGGCGCGAGGCCGATCCGGAAGAGCGCGGCGAGTTCCGCATTCACGTGCGCCGGTCGTTGAGCGCGGTCGACGAGGCCGCCGACATCGCTGCGGACGCCGCGCGTTCGGCCGGTGGGACGGCGCCGGCTGCTGGTGACGGCGCGGCGGTGCGTGATGGTGGGGGCCGCCGAGGTGGTGACTCGGGCAGCGGTGACTCGGGCGGCGGTGACTCGGGCAGCGGTGACTCGGGCGGCGGTGACTCGGGCAGCGGTGACTCGGGCAGCGGTGACTCGGGCAGCGGTGACTCGGGCAGCGGTGATTCCGGCAGCGGCGACTCCGGCCGTGGGGGTGGCGAGTCGTGAGCGCCGAGTCGCCGCGCATCGGCATCGTGACGGTCAGTGACCGCGCGAGTCGGGGCGAGTACGAGGATCAGTCGGGGCCGGCGATCGCCGCCGCGTTGCGCGACTACCTGAGCACGCCGTGCACGTTCGACGTGCGCGTGATCCCCGACGAACGTGACGGCATCGGCGCGGCGCTGCGCGAGCTCGCGGCCGCCGGTTGTTGTCTGATCTGCACGACCGGGGGCACCGGCCCGGCCGAGCGCGATGTCACGCCCGAGGCCATCCGCGACGTGTGCCACAAGGAGCTGCCCGGCTTCGGCGAGCAGATGCGCGCCGCTTCACTCGCGGTGGGGGTGCCGACCGCGATCCTGTCGCGCCAGACCGCGGCGATCCTCGACCGCGCGCTCGTCGTGACGCTGCCGGGCAAGCCCGGGTCGATCCGCGTCTGTCTCGACGCCGTGTTCCCGGCGATCCCGTACTGTATCGATCTCATCGGCGGCCCGCGCCTCGAGGGCAACCCGGACGTCGTCGAGGTCTTCCGTCCCCAGGGCAAATGAAACGCGGGCAAGAGAACGATGACTGACGCGACCCCCGATCCGATGACCAAGGACCAGTTCGTCGAGCTGCTCGACCCGCTCGCCGGCCTGCTGCAGAACGTCGATGTCGCGGCCAGCGACGCCGCGGCGGCGGCGGAACACAAGGCGTCGTTCCGCGGCAGCATGGTCGCGGCGGTCCGCGCCGCCGCGATCGCCGCGATCGACTCCGATTGGCTGCTGCCCAAGGAGAACGGCGGGATCCGCTTCGGCCGCGTCGCGAAGGACCTGCACGGCTTCACGATCGACGCGGTGCTGATGTCGACGCCCGGACCGAAGCACCGCCATCCGAACGGCGAGATCGATCTCTGTTTCGCGACGGCCGGCGAGCCGCGATTCGATGGCCACCCCGAGGGGTGGGTCGTCTACGGGCCGGATACGACGCACGTGCCGACCGTGACGGACGGCCAGATGCTGATCCTCTACTTCCTGCCGGGCGGCGCGATCGAGTTCGTCTGAGCGCGTCGCTGGCGCGCTACTTCTTCTTGTTCGGCGCCGGCTGAGAACCCGGCGACGGCGGGCCCGGCCGCTCGAGCGGCATGCTCGCGGCCTGCGTCGTGACCGAGCGCCCGAGCAGGCGTTCGAGGTGCTTCGCGACGGTCTCCGTCGTGGCCTTCTCGAGCATGTCCTCGAAGAACGGGCGCGCGCTCTCGCCCTCGATCGCGGCGATCGCGTCGAGGCAGCGCACCTGGAACAGCGGGTTGTGGGAGTGGCCCGGCGGTCGCTGGTAGAGCTCGCGGATCAGCGGGGCGGCGCGCGCGCAGTTGCGGGCCCCGAGTTCCTTCACGCACGTCTGCACCGTCATCAGGTCGTGCTCCGTGCGGCCCATGACCATGAGCAGGGTGTCGTCGATCTCGTCGTCCTCCGACTGCACGTACTTCAGCACGAAGTTGTGGAAGCCCGTCGTCGCGGTCGCCGCCATGTCCGGGATCGGCAGGCCGTAGGCCGCCGCGCGCTCCGGGTTGACGCCGCGGCTCGACTCCGTGAGCAGGATCTGCCGCAGGGTCCTCTGGGCGAGGCGGCGGTCATGGCGCAGCAGCAGGTCGGCTGCGTACCAGCGCAGGCGCGGCGCGGGCAGCTTCTGGCCGAGCACGACCTGGTGCACGAGTTCGACGGCCGGCTTCTCGTCGATCCGCAGCGCGGCTTCGAGCAGCCACTTGAGTTCGTCGAAGTTCTTGCTGGCGTCGAGGGCTGCGATGCGATCGATCACCGGTTGCCACGCGTCCTCGCCGACCGTCTCGAACGCGCGCAGGATGCGCTGCATCTGGTCGCGCGCGAACTGGTAGTCGGGCTCGGCGTAGCGCGCGCTCACGAGGATCGGGGCATAGGTCTTGAGCATCTCGAGCAGCGCGCTCGGGCCGCGCCCGTCGGCGCGTTGCTCGAGGCGCATGCGCGTGACCTCGCCGAGGATCTCGTCGACCGCGCCCGCGCGGGCCGCGGCCTGTTCTTCGAGGCGCGCGAGGCGGGCGTTCTGGGAGCGCATTTCGAAGCCGATCCAGAGGACGCCGGCGGTGGCGATGGCGCCGAGGACGAGGGGAGCGTGTTTCATGATTGCCGGATTAGTGTAGGGGGCGGGCGGCGGTCACGGGGTGTTCGATGTCGAACACCCGTCGTGCCGTCGTGCTCCATGAGCGATCTCGAAGCCCGCCGCGTGCGGCCTCGCCCGATCGCTCGAATGACGTGGAAAGTCTAGTGGTAAAGCGGGTTAGAGTCTAGTTTACGTCGCACCGTCTAGCGGATCGACCGGCCGGCATGGAAGTTGTCCGTAGTCGCCGGCGCCGATCTCTGGCGCGACAGTTCGAAGCCGCGCGCGGTCGTTCCGCGCGCCAGCTCCAGACTCTGATCCCCGGACGTTCCGCGACTTGTCCCGACTCCCCGTTCCCACCTGCATTTTCGGGCCATCCGCGATCTCTGGCGCTGGCTGGCCCGAACCGCCCACGGCACCGTGCCGAGGGGGGCAGAGTGGTCCTACGTCGGTTTCGAGGCCGGCCTTGCGGCCGCAAGTGCGGTATGGTTGTCTAGCTCGTCCAGTCTGCTCGCAGGCTGTGAACTGGCCCCTCTCCCGCCTGTCGACCGGTGCCCGACCGGAGGCAGGTCTCGGCGCGTCCTGAACCATCCTCTCCCTACTCGAGGCATCATGCTGTTCCGATCTCAGCCTCACGTGGTCCCTGCCGGGACCCAGCCGCACGTTGCACCGGCGGCTCCCGCGGCCCGACCCCACCGCGGCGCACGTCTGCTGCAGTTGGCTGCACTGTTCCTGGGCGCGCCGGTGTTGTTCGGCGCTGCTGGCTGCTCCGGCAGTTCTGCGACCGTTGGCGCCGCGAACTTCTCGTGCGCGCCCGAAGAAGGCGAGACGACCGCGCTGTGCCTGTTCAACTGCAGTCTCGGTTGCAGTTCGACGGGGTGCCTGCGCACCGACATCGCGCAGAACGAGATCCTCATCCTGCAGTTCAGCGACGACATCGATCCGGCGACGGTCAACGAGTCGACCGTGCGACTGCGCACCGCGGCCGGTGAGCTGCCGGTCGGCGACTTCTTCACCAACGGCAACCAGATCGAGTTCGTGCCGACGTTGCTGGTCTCGGGCGGCCAGACCTTCTTCGGCTTCAAGCCGGGTGAGGTCTACACGCTCACGATTCCGGGCTCGCGCACCCAGCCGGACACCTTGCGCAGCACGTCGGGCTTCGCGTTCGGCGAGACCTACACGTGCTCCCTCGTCGCGAGTCAGGGCATCCAGGACCTCAACGGGGTGCCGCCGGCAGCGCAGCTGGTCACGCCGAACGTGCTGACCGAGGTCCCCGTCGACACGATCATCGAGCTCGCGTTCAACGAGATGGTCGATGTGACGCCGTTCCAGTCGGGCTCGCCCGTCACGTTCGAGGTGCGTCGCACGCTCTCGACCCCGAACGGCACGATCTGCGATCCGGCGTCGGATCCGATCGAGCTGCCGGGCACGCCGCGGTTGACGTTCGATCCCGCGCGCCGCGTCTCCGTGCTGACGTTCCAGCCCACGCAGCCGCTGCCGAACAACGTGTGCGTCGAGATCAACGTCACGAGCGCGGTCGTCGACCTCGCGGGCAAGCCGGCGCAGCCGCAGACCTTCACGTTCACGACCAAGCCGGCCAACCTCCAGGAGGACGAGACGGTCGAGGAGTTCGAGGACGACGATCAGCTCGACCGCGACCGCTCCGGCGGCGAGTGGTCGAACGGCGTCGCGACGTTCGCGGCGATCGGCGGCGACGGCGGCCACGGCGACTTCTCGGTCGACCTCGGCACGTTCGTCGGCACGATCGACGGCAAGGACACCTACGAGATCCGCACCGACAACACGATCATCCCCGCGGCGAACACGCTGACGGGCTCCGCGGTCGCGGTGACCGACGGGCGCTTCAACTTCAGCTCGATGGTCGTGCCGGGTTCGGTGCGCCTGCGCTTCATCGGGCCGGTTCCGCCGATCATCAGCGTTGCCGGCAAGATCGACATCCTCGGTGAGATCGACATCGACGGCGAGTCCCTCGACTACCCCACGGGCTCGAGCATCGTCGGTCAGCCCGGCGGCGTCGGCGGCGTCTTCGGCGGCGATGGCGGCGACGGCGGCGACAAGTGCTTCGGCGTCGGCATCCTGCCGGCCTACCAGGGCAAGAACGGCGGCGCTGGCGGCGTGCTCGCCGGTCGCGCCTACGCGACGTCGGCCAGCGGTTCGGGCGGCAAGGGTTCGGTCGTGTTCCCGCTCGACGGCCTCAAGTCCTCGCTGTTCTACGCGCCGAGTCCGACGACGGTCTCCTACTCGCCGACGGCGACCGCGCCGGGTGCCGGTGGCGGCAACCGCCAGCCGGGCGAGCAGGGCCTCGTGACCAACAACAACCACGTCAACCCGGCGACCAACCAGACGCCCAACCCGATCTACTTCGGCCCGCCGGCGGATGGCGGCAACGCGGTGCAGTACTTCCCGTTCCCGGACCCCAGCGGTTCGGACAAGAGCTCGGTCCACTTCCTCGTCGGTGGCGGCGGCGGTGGTGGCGCCGCGTCGAACGGCGCGCTGTCGATCGACGTCATCCCGGCCAGCAACGCGTTCGTGCGCGGTGGTGGTGGTGGCGGCGGCGGTGGCGCGATCGCGCTGCGCGCCGGTGACAGCCTGACCGTCGGCCCGCTCGCGAAGATCCTCGCGAACGGTGGCTCGACCGGCAGCGTTCAGGCCTCCTTCGGCACCACGAGCGCGATGCCGGGTGGCGCTGGCGCCGGTGGTTCGATCGTCCTGCAGAGCGGCCGCGCCGCGGACATCTCGGGCGAGCTCAATGTCGCGGGCGGTCAGGGCGGCTCCTACGACCGCTCTTCGGGTGTTTCGGCGCCGCCGATCGGTGCGCGCGTCGAGGCCAAGGCCGGCAACGGCTCGGCCGGGTTCCTGCGCTTCGAGTTGCCGACTGCGCCGACGCCGCAGGAACTGCCGGGTGCCAACCCGCCGGCCGTCGCGGAGAACGTCGCGGCGCTGACCGAGGTCGACCAGTTCTCAAGCAGCCGCTCGCTGTGGTACTCGACCGGCCTCGTGTTCGGTCCCGAGTTCGCGCGCTACGAGATCCACGCGACGATCGATCGCGGCAACGGGCCGGAGCAGATCATCCTGTCCGACGACCCGGCGGCCGTGCCGAACAGCACGCCGGCCGGCGCCGGTCAGCCGATCCGGCTCTTCATCCAGGCCGGTCAGATGGACCTCTCGACGGGCGTCGTCGCCGAGATCCAGCCGTGGCGCACGGCCGTGCGCTCCACGCAGAACGTCACGGGCATCGCGTCGGACGGCCGCAACGCGTTCCGTTTCGTGCTCGTCCAGGACCACGATGTCGCGGCTTCCGTGATCATCGACAAGGTCGTCATCGTGTATCGGGTCTGACCCGCGTCCCCTCCCAGCGCCACCAGGCCCGCATCAACCGCTCCTTCTTCCGACCTCCCCATGCGACACGTTTCCCTGAAGACCCTCGGCTTCCTGCTGCTGCCCCTCGCGGTGGTGGGCTGTTCGGGTAGTTCGGACGACACCGCGACGGTGCAGTTCCGCTGCGCCGGCGGTCAGTCGTTCTGCATCGTGAGCTGCGACCTCGGTTGTTCGCAGACCGGCTGTGCGATCACCGAGATCGCCGAGAACCAGCCGCTGAAGTTCACGTTCAACGACACGATTGCCAAGAGCTCGGTGAACGGCTCGGCCGTTTCGATCCGCACCGCGTCCGGCATCGCGCCGGAGGGCGACCTCATGGTGTCGGGCAACGAGCTGACGTTCGTGCCGCGCGTGTCGACGCAGAACGGCATCAGCACGTTCGGCTTCCGGCGCAACGAGACCTACATCATCACGATCGCCGGCGGTCCGACCGCGAGCTTCGGCGTCCGCAGCGCCGCGGGTGACACGCTGAGCCGCGAGTTCAGCTGCTCCGTCATCGCGTCGCGCGGCATCGTCGACGCCGACCAGCGGCCGCCGTCGGCCGAGATGATCGCGCCGGCGTCCACGTTCGAGAACCCGCGCGACCCCACGATCGTGCTGCGTTTCAGTGAGCTGATCGATACGACGCCGCTGCAGGGGACCCTGACCTCGTCGTCGCCGGTCCGCGTGACGCTGCGCACGGCCAACCAGGTCAACAACACGCTCGTCTGCAACCGCGACTCGTCGGGCCTCGTGCTCGAGGGCATCCCGCAGCTGCGCACGGAGTTCGTGGCCGGCACGCCGGTCACGGTCGTCGAGTTCAAGCCGTCGGTCCTGCTCCCCGGCCTCGCCTGCGTCGAGGTCGCGATCACGGCGGACCTGCGCGATCTCGCCGGCACCCAGGCGACGCCCGCGCGCTTCGAGTTCTTCACCGAAGCCGGCACGATCATCCCGATCAACATCAACGAGAGCTTCGCCAACTCGAACAACCTCAACGTGCCGGTCTCGACGACGCTGTGGAACAACGGCGCCCGCCCCGGCCTCCTCGGTGGCGATGGCCGTCACGGCCCGTTCGATCTCTCGATCGCGACCCAGGTCGGCGCGACGACCTACGAGATCGACACGACGAACGTCGAGATTCCCGCCGGCAACACGCAGTCGGGTCAGACCGAGTTCGTTTCCGACGGCAAGTTCTACTTCACCGACTTCGTCCTGCCGGTCGACACGACCCTGCGCTTCGTCGGCCCGGTGCCGCCGCAGATCCGCGTGCGCGGTCAGGCCGAGATCAACGGCACGATCGAGCTCAACGGCGCGAAGATGGAGAAGTTCAACGCGCGTGGCGGCACGGCCGCGCCGCAGCCGTTCGTCAGCGGTCAGCCCGGCGGTGCGCCGGGTGCCGGCGGTGGTGCCGGTGGTCGCGGTGGCGACGAGTGCCAGGGCAACGGCCCGATCATCGTGAACGGTGAGGTGCTGACGAACGGCGCGCATGGCGAGGACGTGCGCCTGCTCGCCGGCCATGCCTACGTCGTGCAGTCCGCCAACACCGGCGGTCGCGGTTCGACGATGAACCCGCCGTCGGGTGAGGCCGCGCCCAACACGCCGCGCATCGCGTTCGTCTACCGCGCCTACTTCTCGCCGGGTGGCGGTGGTGGCGGCTTCTGGACGCCGGGTGGCGTGCCGGCGTTCACGACGCCGACGCCCCTGCCGAGCTTCCTGACCAACACGATCTACGGTGACCCGAGCGCACCGCTGCCGGCCGGCGGCGTGATGTTCGATCCGTTCCCGATCCCGACCTCGGGTGACCCCGAGCTGTCCCTCAACCACTTCCTGATCGGTGGCAGTGGCGGTGGCGGCGGCGCGTCCTGCGCGTTCGGCACCATCTTCGCGACGGGCGACGTCTACATCGCGGGCCACGCCGGCAGCGGTGGTGGCGGCGCGATCGGTCTGCGCGTCGGTGCGGACCTGACGGTCGGCGCGGCAGCCACGCTCGAGGCCAAGGGTGGCGAGGGTGCGGTCATCGACGGGCGCCCCGAGGGCAGCACGGCTTCGACGGGCGACTGGGGCATCTCCTCGCCGGGTGGCGGCGGCTCGGGCGGTTCGTTCGTGCTGCAGGCCGGCGGTGACCTGACGGTCAACTGCCCGATCGACACCTCGGGTGGCGACGGCAGCGTGAACGACAACGTCGGTCTGACGAACGTCCAGGCGTTCGAGACGGTCGCCGGCGCGGGCGCGCCGGGCTTCTACCGGCTCGAGGCCGGCGGCACGCTCACGTTCAACGGTCAGGCCGGCAGTGTCCCGACCTACGACCCGAGCCTGAACAGCGCCGTCCTGACGGACCGCGACACGTTCTCGGGCTGCCAGTCGAAGTGGTACGGCACGGGTCAGGTCTTCCCGCCCGCATGGCTGTCCTACGAGCTCGACGTCGACACGAACGGCGACGGCATCGTCGACATCACGTACACGGACACGGGTGACCCGGGCACGCAGGCCGCGAACTCCCCGAGCCTGCCGGTGCGCATCCAGTTCCAGGGCGCGCAGCTGACGCAGCAGACGAACGAGCCGATCATCGGCACGGTCGGCCTGTGGCGCGACGGCATCGGCTCCGGTGCGGGCCAGGGCATCGGCCTCGACTCGCCGACCGGCTTCCGTTTCCAGATCCTCTTCAACCGCGACGTTGCGCCGAACGCCGTCGTGATGGCGCTCCGCGTGCGCGCGCGCGCGTGAGTCGGTCGCGGGTGCGCCCCCGGCGCGCTCGCTCCAGCTGGCGAGCTGCTGATCCGCGGGATCGGCGAGCTCGCCGCGTCCTGCGAGCTCGCCACGTCGTCCTCGGCGGCGGCGAGTCGCTCTCCCCGGGCGAACTCGTCTGGGACTCGGCCGGGCGCTTGCTGGCCGTGCGGCGAGCGCGTGGCCGCGCCGCGATCGAAGAGGCCGCGGTCGTTCCAGGCCTCGTGGACGCCCACGTCCACCTGCAGATCGACGCGCTCGATCCCGAGCAGTCGTCGGCGTTGCCGGCCGGCGAGTTCGTGCCCTGGGCGCGCGCCGTGATGGCGGCGCGCGGTGACCAGAACGCGGCCGACTGGCTGCGGGCCGCCCAGCAGGGCGCCTGGGACCGGCTGACCGAGGGCGCGACTGCGGTCGGCGAGATCGACTCGACGGGGCTCGGGCCGGCGGCACTGCGGCCGATCGGGATCGGTGGTCGGTGCTACCAGGAGCTGACGGGCTTCCATCTCGATGCCCGTGCGGCGGCCATACTCGCGCGCGATCGCGCGCGCGCGTCAGGTCTGCGGCTCGCCGCCGGTCTGTCGCCGCACGCGCCGTACTCCGTCTCGCCCGAGCTGTTCCGGAGCGCGGCGCGCCGCGCCCGATGGCTCGCCGTGCACTGCGCCGAGACGCCGGCCGAGCAGGAGTTCCTGCGCGCTGGCACCGGTCCGTTCGCCGAACTGCTCGCCGATCTCGGGCGCCTGCCAAGTGGCCACCGCGCGCCCGGGGTCGGCGCCGTTCGCTGGCTCGAACGGCTCGGGCTATTGCGGCCGTCGGTGCAGCTCGTGCATTGCCAGGACCTCGAGGCGGGGGACGTGGAACGGATCGCCGCAGCAAGGGCGCCCGTCGTCGTGTGCCCGGGGACGATTGCGTGGTTCGGGCGCCCGGTGCCGCCGGTCGAGGCCTGGCTCGCGGCCGGCATCACCGTCGCGCTCGGCACCGATTCCCGCGCCAGCAATCGGGACTGGTCGATGCGGGCGGCGTTGCGGGACGCGGCCCGGCTCTGGCCCGGGCTCGCGCCCGAGACCCTGCTCACGATGGCGACCGCTGCCGGAGGTCGGGCGCTCGGCACGGCGGCGGGTCGCCTGCGGGTCGGCGCGGCTGCCGACTTCCTCGTGTTGCCGTTGGCAGGGCCTGGAGCCGAAGCGAGCCCGCGCGGATCGATCGCGGCATTCGTCCACGGCGACCTGCGGATCCACGTGGTCTACGTTCGTGGGCGCCGCTTGGCGCCCCGACGTTGAGCCGCCAGCCGGCCGCCTCTACAGTGCGGTCTTGAGCGACGCCCAGGAGTTCCACGAGCTGATTCGCCGACACGACAGGTTTCTGCTGTCGGGGCACGAGAACCCCGACGGCGATTGCCTCGGGGCGGAAGTCGCGATGAGCCGGCTCCTGCAGGCGATGGGGAAGAAGCCCGTGATCTGCAACCCGGATCCGATCGGCAAGTCCTTCCACTTCCTGCAGCGGCACACGGAGTTCGAGCACTGGCGCGGTGACCAGCGACCGTTGCCGGATTTCGACGTCGCGGTGCTGCTCGACTGCGCGACCTTGTCGCGGCTCGGCGCGCTCGGTGGGCAGCTGCGGCTCGCGAACAAGCCGATCGCGGTCGTCGACCACCACGTCGGCAGTGAGGCCGGCGATGGTGTCGCGTCCTACGTCGACTCGACTGCGGCGGCCACCGGTGCGCTCGTGCGCCGGCTGTTCCGCGAGTTCGACGTGCCGCTCGATGCGGTCGCCGCCGAGGGCGTGTTCCTCTCGCTGGTGTCGGACACGGGTTGGTTCCGCTACTCCAACACCGACACCGAGGTGTTCGCGCTCGCCAGCGAACTCGTCGCCGCCGGGGTCGACGTCGGCGGGCTCTACGACCATCTCTATCGCAACAACCATCCGGAATCGGGTCGCGTGCTCACGACCGCGCTGGAGCGCCACCGCCTCGCGTGCGGCGGGCGCCTGGCGATCGTCACCCTCGACAAGTCGATCATGGAGCAGGCCGTGCGGATCGACTTCGACACGGACTCCGTGCTCGAACCGCTCCGATCGCTGCAGGGCGTCGAGGTCGTGGCCTTGCTGAAGGAGCGGTTCGATGGCGCGGTCAAGCTGTCGATGCGCGCGCGGACGGACCTCGATGTGCAGGTGATCTGCACGACGTTCGGGGGCGGCGGCCACAAGAAGGCCGCGGGCGCGACGATGACGATGCCCCTCGCGCAGGCGGAGATCGCGGTCGAAGAAGCGGTGGGGCGCGCTCTGCGTGATGCGGCGGCCGGGGTGAACACGCCGTGACCACGTTTGCGCTGATCTCGGACCTGCACAGCAACCTCGAGGCCGTCGAGGCGGTGTTCGCGCGCATCGACTCGCTCGGCGTGAGCGAGGTCGCGTGTCTCGGAGACGTGGTCGGCTACGGCGCCGATCCGCTCCCCGTGACGCGGCTCGTGATGCAGCGCTGCAAGTGGACGATCCTCGGCAATCACGACTGGGGCCTGTTCCACGACCTCGACGACTTCAACCCGCTCGCGCGCGAAGCGCTGATGCACACGCGCAACATGCTCAAGCCGTCGCTGTTCCGGCCGGGGCGGCGCGCGGCGTGGGAGTTCCTCAAGGGCCTGCCCGAGCGCAAGGAGGACGGGCGCTTCCTCTACTTCCACGGTTCGCCGCGCGATCCGGTGATGGAGTACGTGCTGAAGAGCGACGGCTTCCTCGAACCGGAGAAGCTGCAGCAGATCTTCGCGATGATCGATCGGCCGTGCTTCGTCGGCCATACCCACTGGCCCGGGGTGCACCGGCCCGATTACCGCTTCACGCAGGCGACGGACGACCAGAACGTGTTCGAGCTGGATGGCCCGTGCGTCGTCAACGTCGGGAGTGTCGGGCAGCCGCGCGACGGCGACCCGCGCGCGAGCTTCGGCGTCGTGCGCGAGGGCGTCGTCGAGATCCACCGCGTGCCCTACGACTTCCGCCGCGCGCAGGCCAAGATCCTCGCGGCCGGCCTGCACCCAGCACTCGCGGAACGGCTCGCCCGCGGCAAGTAACCCCCACTCATCGCGCGATCACCTCGCGCGCGTCCTGCAGCGATCCGTCCCGCATGAGCAGCCCCGAAGCCGTCGTCGTCCTGTGCACCGCGCCGCCGCCCGGCGCCCGTGACCTCGCGCAGAAGCTCGTGGAGGAGCAGCTCTGCGCCTGTGTGAACGTGATCCCGACGGTGCTGAGCACGTTCCGCTGGGAAGGTCGCGTCGAGAGCGCGGAGGAGTCGCTGCTCGTCGTGAAGTCGACGGTCGCGATGGCGGCGCAGCTGCGCGCACGCATCGTCGAACTGCATCCCTACGACGTGCCCGAGGTGATCGAACTGCCGATCACCAGCGGGCTGCCGGCCTACCTCGCGTGGCTGCGTGATTCGGTGACGCCGCCGGCATGACCGGCACCGGCATGCCTTCAGCCGGGTCGGGTGCCGCGAGTCCGAGTCCGAATCCGAATCGGGGCGGCGGCGCGCCCCCGACGCGCCGGGACGTGCACGGCACCCGCATCGCGCTGGCGATCGGCATCGGCCTGCTCGTCGCGTTCCTCGGCCGCTACCTGCCGCTGCCGGCGGGCGCCGACCCAGGGCCGGCGTGCCGGCTGCTGTTCGTCACCGCGTTGACGACGTCGTGCTGGCTGCTGAACGCGATGCCGATCGCCGCCGCTTCGCTGCTGCCGCTCGCGCTGCTCCCGATCCTCGGCGTCGCGTCGACCGCGACCCTGACGGACGGCTACGGCCATCCGATCCTCTGGTTGTTCGGCGGCGGGTTCGTGCTCGCGCAGGCGGTCGAGCGCTGCGGCCTGCATCGCCGGCTCGCGCTGCGCGTCATCGCGTTGCTCGGGCCGTCGCCGCGCCGACTCGTCACCGGGTTCTTCCTCGCATCGACCTTGTTGTCGATGTGGATCAGCAACACCGCGACCGCGCTGCTGCTCCTGCCGATCGGAATCGTGGTCTGCCGCCGCGCCGCCGCGCTCAGCGAACTGCCGGACCGCACCCAGAGCGACTTCAGCGCCGGCGTGATGTGCGCGATCGCGTTCGGCGCGTCGATCGGCGGCATGGCGACCCCGATCGGCACGGCGCCCAACGCGCTGTTCTTCTCGACCCACGACCCGCTCGTCGAGGCCGGCGCGCGGCCGGTGTCGTTCCTCGACTGGTTCATCGCGTTCGGGCCGTTCGCGCTGCTATTTGCCTGGCTCGCGAGCGTCGTGATGACGCGCGTGCCGCTGCGCGTCCCGGGCAAGCGGTTCGCGCGCGGCGACGAGCTGCTTGCCGAAGCGCGTGCGCTGCCGTCCTGGTCGCGGGCCGAACGCCGCACCGCCGTCCTCTTCGGGCTGGCCGTGCTGCTGTGGGTGACGCGCGGCGACCTGCAGCTCGGCCCGGGCAACGTCATTCACGGCTGGGCGCACCATCTCGTGCCGGCGGGCGAGAAGAGCGGGTTCATCGCGGACGGTTCGGTCGCGGTCCTCGTCGCGATCCTCGCGTTCCTCGTGCCGACCGGCGCCCCCGCGACGCCGTCCGGCCAGCGCGAGCACCTCGTCGACTGGGAGACGGCGCGGCAGATGCCGTTCGATCTGCTGCTGTTGCTCGGCGGCGGCATCGCGATGGCGAGCGCGTTCACGCCGACCGGTTTGTCCGCGGCGTTCGGCGAACTGCTCGCGCCGCTCATCGGCGCCTGGCACCCCGCGGCGCTCATCGGCGTCATGGTGCTCTCGGTGACCGCGCTTTCCGAGGTCGCGAGCAACACGGCCTGCGCGACGATGCTGCTGCCCGTCCTGCGCGACGGCGCCATCGCCGCCAAGATCGACCCGGTCGCGCTCATGGCACCGGCGGTCATCGCGTCGACGTGCGGCTTCATGCTGCCGATCGCGACGCCGCCCAACACGATCGTCTTCGCCTCGCGGCTCGTGACGTTCGGCCAGATGGCGCGCGCCGGCATCTTCCTCGACCTGCTCGCGGCGATCCTGCTCGTGCCCATGCTCTGGTGGTGGTCGCTGCCGTGGCTCGGCGTCGATCCGGGAGCGCTCGGAGGCGGCGGCTGATGCGGCGCGTCGTGCTCGCGTTCTTCGGGCTCGCGCTGCTGTGCTACGTCACCGCGCCGGGCAACCTCGACAACCGCGACGCGGCCGCGACGATGCACGCGGCTCGCGCGCTCTGGCATCGCGGGGACAGCGGCCTGGCCGGTCCGAGGCAGGGCGCCGAGTCCCTCGCCGAACAGGCGCTCGTGTTCGAGCATCGCCTCCGGCTCGAGCGCGGCGAACAGTGGTACGGCAAGGAGGGCCGGAACGGGAAGCTCTACGTCTGGTTCCCCATGGGGCACGTCTGGCTCATGGTGCCGGCCGTCATCGCGGGCGACGCGCTCGACAGCGCGTTCCCGGCGATCGAGCAGCGCTTCAAGGAACGCGTCGCCGCGGGATTGAACGACGCCCAGCTGGCCTCTCACCTGCCGTACCTCGACGGTCAGTTCGTGTGGATCCAGGCGATCGCCGCGATGTGGCCCGCGGTGCTCGGCGCGATCGGGATCCTGTTGCTCTACTTCCTTGCCCGTGAGCTCGGCGCGGCTCCGCGGGACGCGATGATCTCGACCGCGGCGATCGCGCTCACGAGCCAGTTCATGCCGCTCGTGCGGGAGGGGTTGTCGGACACGCCGGGCCTGTGCTGCCTGCTCGCGGCGATGCTCGTGGTCGCGCGCGCAGCCGGCGGCCGCGCATCCACGGTGCAACTCGTTCTGGGTGGGCTCGCCGCCGGGTTCGCCGTGCTCACGCGCTACCCGCACGGCACGCTCGTGCCCGTGCTCGTGGTCGCTCTCGCCGCCGCCGCGTGGCGCGGTCGCACGTCGTGGCGCGCGCTGCTCTGGTTCGCCCTGGGCGGCCTGCCTTGCCTCGCGCTGCTCATGACCGTGAACTGGCTGCGGCACGGCGATGTGACCGACACGGGCTACCCCAAGGCCGACTCGTGGTTCAACTACCCGATCTGGTTCGGCGCGACCAAGATCCTGGTCGCCGCGGGGAAGGGCATCCTGTGGTTCTCCCCGCTGCTCTGGCTCGTCGTCCCGCTGACGATCGCGCGGCGTCGAGCGGTCGAATTCGGGGTGCTGGGTCAGGTGTTGTTCCTGATCCCGTTCCTGATGTTCTCGTCGACCAACGGTTGGCAGTCGGGCCAATGCTGGGGCATCCGCTACGTCACGCCGGGCGTCGTGCTGCTGCTCGCGATCGCGCTGCCGCAGCTCACGCCGTGGCGCACGTGGCCGCGCACGTTCCTGGCGCTCGCGACCCTCGGCCTGTTCGTGAACGTCACGGGGCTCGTCGCGCCGACCCACGGGCTCAACCAGCTCGCCGGTCAGGGGGTGACCGCGATGTACGAACGCGAGTACCAGAACGGCGAGATCGACGAGGAGGACTGGCAGAACCTCGACGCCGCGGACCACTTCTTCTTCCTGCCGCGATTCTCGCCGCTGCACGCCAACTGGACCTACTGCGTGCGGTCGGTGCGCGGCGACTTCGAGGACGAGAACGGGCGGCGGGTCGACGGCAGCGCGAATACGATCGAACCGTTGTTCGGCGTCGAGGCCGTGCGGCCCAGCCAGGGTCTCGCGCCGATCTACTGGGAGGACCGCGGGTTCCGGCACGTGTGGTGGGTGTTCTGGGGGGCGCTGCTCGGGGTTTCCCCGTGGCTGCTGCTGCTGCCGGTCCTGACCGCCGCCGGGCTGCTGCTCGGCCTCGCGGCCCGCGGCGCGGACTGGCGTCGCCCGCCGGCCGGCGATGGCCCGGCCGGGGCCGCCCCTGACGGGCCGGCCTGACGGCGTCGGAATTCGCGACAGCCGTAAAGCCGATGGCACGGCGCGTTCGATAGCGACCGTGGATCATGAATCGCATCGCAATCGCGTTGTCTCTGTCGGCGTCCTTCGGGAGCGCGCTGGCTCAGGACCCGGTGGTCACCGAGCAGCCTGTTGGCCAGCAGCCGGTTGGCAGGACTCCGGTAGACCACACTCCGGGAATCGAACGGCTCGACGTCATCGAGCTGAAGAACGGCGAACGCTTCGAGGGCCGGGTGCTCGCGGAGCTCGACGGTTACGTCGAGTTCGAGCTCGAGGCCGGCTCCGTCGTCGGGATCGGTCGCGACCGCGTCAAGGCCATCCAGCGCGGCGCGGGCGCGGAGATCCGGGCAACGATCGCGGGCATCGAGCCGCGCGACGAGTGGTTCGTGCTGCACGACGCGCGCGGCACGTCGGTCGGCTGGCTGCACGCCGCGATCGTCGTCGGCGCGGACGGTGTGGTGACGGTCAGCGAGGAGTACGAGTTCGCCGAGGGCCGCCGCCGCTACCAGGTGACGAGCCAATGCCGCGCGACCGCGCAGCTGCAGCCGCTCGGCTGCTACTTCCGCGAACGCGTCAGTGAGCCGATGTTCGCGATCGCCCGCGGCGAGCAGGACCGCGTGCTCGGCGAGCGGATCGTCGACGCGCGCTGCGACGGGGACCGGCTCGTCGTGATCCGGGCCGACGGCAGCGGCCGCACCGAACGGACCTACGACTGGCGCCGCGGCTCGACGTTCCCGTTGCTCGCCCGCACCGTGGCGAGCCGCGCGCCGCAGGACCTCGTCGACACACCGGTGTTCGATCCCGCGGCCGAGGAGTTCTCGCGGCGGACGATCGCGACGAGCGGAGCGCGCGCCGTCGAGCTCTTCGGCAAGCGGCAACGCGTGACCGAGATCGTCGAGTCGGGCGCCAACACGACCAACTGCACCTGGCTCGACGCGTCGATGCGGACCCTGCGTCGCGAGATCGCCGGGCCGGCCCTCGTCGCCATCCCGAGCGACAAGAACAGCGCCAAGGGCAAGGTCGGCCGCGCGACGATTCCGGCGGCCCTCGCGCGCGAGTTCGACGGGCGCTTCGGCCTGTGGGTGCCCAACCCCGCGTGGGAGCTCGCCGAGATCCTCGAGCCCGGCCGCATCACGCTGTCGTGCTCCGTGCACGACGCCACGATCGGGCTGACCCGGATCGAGCATCTCGAACCGGGCGCCGACCTCGAGACGGCCGTGGACGCGGTCGCGAACTGGATCCGGCTGCTGCACCCGGGCCTCTCCGTCGAGGGGCGGGAGCGGCGCCTCGTCCGCGGCAGTCGCTCCGTGCGTCTGCTCGCCAAGGGCCGCCAGGCCGGCATCGGCCGCCGCGCGACGATCGACGTGATTCCGCACGACGACGCGTTCCTCGTGCTGCTCTGCTCCGCGCCGGCCGCGGTATGGGACGAACTCGCCGGCGACTTCGGCTTCGTCTTCCGGACGATCGAACTGAGCCCCGAGGCCATCGATCCGCCGCTGCAGGGCCCGCTGCGCGAACGCGCCGCGCGCGCCGAGAGGGTCGACCCGCGCGGCCACCGCGTGCGGGTCCCGCGCTGACGCGGCGCCCCGTGCTCAACACGGCGCTTCGGCACGCCGCAGCGTCGCGGCCTCGAGGATGTCTTCGTCGGTGACGCGGTCCGCGCCGCGCAGGTCCGCGAGCGTCCGCGCGACGCGGAGCAGGCGGACGCGGGTGCGGCCGCTCGCGCGCGATCGCCGCAGCACGTCGGTCAACGCCGATCGCGCCGCCGAGGTCGGCCGGCACGCGGCATCGAGCGCACCGTCGGGCAACTCGGCGTTGAGGCCCTCGAGGTCGAGCCCCGCGTTGCGGGCGGCGCCCCGGGCCACGGCGCCCCGCACGAGTGCGGCGAGCGCGGCCGTGCTGCCGTGATCGTCGCGCGGTCCGTCGAACGTGCCGGGATC
Organism: Planctomycetota bacterium; assembly: GCA_965228735.1. GTDB lineage: Bacteria > Planctomycetota > UBA1135 > UBA1135 > UBA2386 > JAGQRA01. Next base: position 2,646,350 of record OZ245838.1, on the reverse strand, counting down.
GAGCGCCGGGACCTCGAGCCGCAGGTCGAGCCGGTCGAGCAACGGGCCGGACAGCCGGCGGTGATACCGTTGGATCGCGGCCGGTGAGCACAGGCACGGCCGCGCCGGGTGACCGTAGAAGCCGCACGGACACGGGTTCATCGCGGCCACGAGCGCGAACCTAGCCGGCATCGTGACGGTGTGCTGCGCCCGCCCGACCGTGACGTGGCCGTCCTCGAGCGGTTGCCGCAGCGCCTCGAGCGCGTCGCGCCGGAACTCGGGCAATTCGTCGAGGAACAGCACCCCGCGGTGCGCGAGGCTGACCTCGCCGGGCCGCAGTTCGCGACCGCCGCCGAGCAGGCTCGCGGTCGAGCTCGAATGATGGGGCGCCCGGAGCGGCCGCCGATCACGCGGCGGTCGCGCGAGGCCCGCCGCCGCGTGCACCTGCAGGATCGTGAGGCGCTCCGCGGCCGTTGGCGGTGGCAGGATGCCCGGCAGCCGGCGCGCCAGCGCGCTCTTGCCCGTCCCGGGCGGGCCGACGAACAGCAGGTTGTGGCCGCCGGCAGCGGCGACGGTCAGCGCGCGTTTGGGCGTCTCGTGGCCGCGAATGTCGGCGAAGTCGGGTTCGTGCCCACGGCGGTCGGATGCGGCACCGCAGCCGGCTGCGGTCGTGACTTCGGTCGCCGGCTCCAACCGGCGCTCGCCCGCGAGCCAGTAGATCGCGTCCGCGAGCGTCGCCGCGCCGAAGACGTCGAGACCGTCGATCGCCGCGCTGGCGTGCGCGTCGGGCGGGCTCGTGAGCATCGCCGTTGCGCCCTCTTTCCTGGCCGCGAGCGCGACGCTCACGGCGCCGCGCGCCGGCAGGATCTGGCCGGCCAGGCTGATCTCGCCGAACGCGAACAGCCCGGCCACGCGTTCGGCGGGAAACAGCCCGGCCGCACCCGCGAGCGCGAGCGCGAGCGGCAGGTCGAATCCGCTGCCCTGCTTGCGCAGCGCGGCCGGCGCGAAGTTGAACGTCGTGATGCCGCGCGGCGTCGGCAGGTCGAGCGCGAAGAACGCCTGCAGCACGCGGTGGTAGGCCTCGCGCACCACCGTGTCGACGAGCCCCAGCAGGCGCGGGGTGCCGTCGGAGGCGTGTCGGGTCGTGGCCTCGACGGTGATCGGAATCGCGTCGACCCCGAGCACGAGGCCAGAACCGATGGTGATCGTCGAACGGGCGGAGCTCTGCACACCATGGAGTGCGCCGCCCACGACGTTCGGTTACAGCGCCTCGTCGGAATCGGTGGGCGGGGCCACTGGCGGGTCCGCCGGCGACTGGGGATCGGGTCCCGTCGTCACCGCCGTCGCCTCGGCCTTGACCCAGTCACGGGCCGCGGCGGCGACGGCGATCGCCGCGAGCGCCGCACGCAGCTGTCGCGCATTCTCGATCGTCAGGTCGGGCAGTCGGGTCGGTGAGCCGCCCGCGACGTGCACCGTGAGCTCCGCGAGCCCGAGCAGCTGTTCGATGGGGCTCTGCCGCACGACGACGCTCTGCACCTTCTTCGTCGGCAGGTATGCGAGATAGCTGCCGATGATCCCGTGCCGCAGCGCGAGGAAGTCGCCGCCGAGGGCGAACGCGAGGTTGCGGTAGGCGAGCATGCCGAGCAGCGCCCAGATCGGCACGACGAGCAGCGCGATGAGCGCCATCGGCCCGAAGAACGGCCAGCCGCCGGCGATCAGGAACGTCGCCAGCAGCGCGCCGCCGATCGTCGTGCGCGCGACGAGGAGGTGGCTGCCGCGCTGCCACGGCAGGTGTTCGCGTTCGAGACCCGGCAGCATGGCCGGCAGCAGCGCCATCGCGCTCGGCAGACGCGTCAGCGGCACGACGACGTCCCAGCCGCCGGTCGTGTCCTCGCCCTGCGCGCGCGAGCCGCCCGCGGAGTCGGCCTTGATCGAGCAGTAGCCGGTGAGCCGGCGCAGCCACGGCATCTCGAGCGTCACGCGCTGGATCCGTTCGCGCGGCAGCGTCTTCTGGCGTGTCGTGAGCAGGCCGTAGCGGCGCAGCAGCACGGACCCCCTGAGCGTGAGCTGGAACCCGAAGAACTGCGCGAAGCTGCCGATCGTGGCGGTGACGATGCCGAACGCCATGACGGCGAACAACAGCACGCCGAGTACGGCCGCCAGCACGACGGGGTCGAGGCCCGCGAACCAGTCGCGGATGCTGCGCGCGGTGCCCTCGAGCTGACCGATGATGCCGAGCTGATCGGCGAACTCGAACGCGGCGAACCCCGTGACGGCGAACGCGGACAGCCGCAGGTCGGTGAGGCCGCGCACGAGCAGCTCGCCCGTGGAGCTTCGGTGGACGAGCCACTCGGGTTCGTCCGGGTCGGCGGCCGCGGGTCGCGTCGCATCCGCGGCGGTGGTGGTGGTAGCGCCGGCGCTGCCGTCGCGGGCCTGTTCTTCGGCGACGATCCGCCGGCGCGCGGCCAGCAGCACCTCGCGCAGGTGATCGGCGTCGGCGCGCCCGAGCGAGTCGAACCGGGCCTCGACGCCCGAGCCGGATGCAGTCTCGACGAGGACGACCGTGAGCCCGAGCGCGCGGCGCAGGATCGTCGACTCGAAGCCGAGATCCTGGATGCGATCGAGCGGGATGCGCCGTTCTTGCCGGTGCAGCAGACCTTCGCGCACGCGTAGCTCGTTGGCGGTGAGGCGGTATTCGAGCGTCAGGTAACGCACGAGGGCGTAGCCGAGCTGCACGAGGAACATGACGCCGGCGAGCACGAGGAACCAGTGCTGGATGACGAGGCCGGCGACGACGGGGAACACTGCCTGCCGCATCGCATCGAGCAGCCGCAGCAGCAGGATCGCCGGGTGCAGGTGGCCCTTGGCGAGCGCCGGTTGGCTGTCCTCGGAACGCGCCTTCGCGGGCTCGATCGGCGCGGGTTCGACAGCCGCAGGAGCGCCGGTCTCGGGCGCGGCGTCAGAGTCGGCCGTCACCGCGCGCCTCGACGATCCGATCCCTGAGTTCCTGCGCGCGCGCGAGCCGCAACCCGGGCACGCGGAACGCGGACCCTTCGTTGCCGGCCGTGTAGACGACGAGCGTCGCGAGACCGAACACGCGTTCGATCGGGCCGCGCATCAGGTCGACGTGCTGCATGCGGCGCACGGGCACGGCGCGTTCTTCGACGAACAGGATGCCGTAGCGCATCAGCAGCAGGTCGTCGCGGAACGCGTAGCGCCAGCGCGCGTAGGCGATCGGCGCGACGAGGATCGCGGCCGCGACGAGCGTGATGCACAGGCCGAGCAGCGCGTTGTCGAGCAGGTCGGACCAGTGCTCCCAGCGCGAGGCGAACGGGCGCCCGACGAACCACGCAAGGCCCGCGACGAACAGCGAGCTCGCGCCGTCGGAAAGTTGCCAATAGAGCACGACGCGCCCGTTGAGCTTCTCGGTCGGCGGATCGAGCGCCGGTTCGGGAGCGGGCGGGCTGGCTGGTTCTGGAACGACCGCGTCGGTCATGGAGCTACGGTGCCCGAGCCGGGCGGGGAGTGCAACGACACGGCTCGTACCTAAGCTCTGGAACGCGATGACATGTCGAGAAGTTCGGGATTCTTGCCGCGGGCCGATCCGGCGCGCGTGGTCGTTCGCCCTCTGCCTGGGCTTGTCGATCAGCGGTGGGGGCCTCACGGCGCAGGACGGCGGCGACGCCCAGGACTGGCGCGCGGCCGCCCGTGAACGGCTCGAGCAGTTCCGGAAGCAGAACGAGATCCCCGGGATGTCCGCGGCGATCGGGGTCGGCGAGGCCATCCCGTTCGCCGACGGGTTCGGGACCGCGGACGTGGAGAACGACGTTCCGGCGACCGCGGCGACGGTGTATCGCCTCGCGTCGATCAGCAAGCCGATCACGGCGGTGTGCGCGCTGCGGCTCGTCGAACAGGGCAGGCTCGATCTCGATGCCCCGGTCAGCCAGCTCGTCGAGGCGTGGCCGGCGAAGCGTTGGCCGGTGACGACGCGGCAGCTGCTCGGGCACCTCGGGGGCGTGCGGCACTACAAGCCCCTCGAGGGCGAGAGCACGCGGCACTACGCGACGCAGACGCTGGCGCTCGAACGCTTCCGCGACGATCCGTTGCTGCACGAGCCGGGGTCGAAGTATCGCTACACGACGTTCGGCTACAACCTGGCGGCGGCGGTGGTCGAGGCCCGGGCCGGGGCGGCGTTCCCGCGGGTCGTGCAGGAGCTCGTGAGCGAGCCGAGCGGCGCGCTGACCCTGCAGGACGACGACGTGCGACGGATCATCAAGCACCGGGCGCAGGGCTATCGGCGGGTCGCGGGTCGGCTGCAGAACAGCGTGCTCATGGACGGCTCCTACAAGCTCGGCGGCGGCGGGCTGTGCAGCAACGCGCCCGACCTCGTGCGCTTCGGCCAGGCGCTGCTGCATGGCAAGCTCGTGCAGCCCGAGACGCTGGCGAAGATGTGGACCGAGCAACGGACGACGGGCGGCGCCGGCACGGGCTACGGGCTCGGGTTCGGCATCGCCGAGCGCTCTGGCCACCGTGAGATCAGCCACACCGGCGCGCAGTCGCGGGTCAGCACCGTGCTCTACATGCGGCCGGACAGCGCGGTCGTCGTCGTCATCCTCTGCAACCTGCAGGGCCAGCGCCTGCGCGGACTCGCGCGCGAGCTCGCGCAGCTCGCGGAGTGAGGGGCGCCGAGACGAGTGCGGCGTTCGGTCGGCTGACCGGGCTCAATCGTCGTCGAGGGTGCTCTCCCAGCGACCCGAGCGGAGCATCTCGAGCTTCTCGGCGAGGCGGGGCAGCGCCCGGCGGTAGCGCTTGCGCACCGCGTCCTCGGACAGCTCCATCACGCGGCCGATCTCGGGGAACGTGACGCCGTCCCAGACGCGCAGGCGAACGACCTCGCGATCCTCGGGTGCCAGCATCTCGAGGGCGAGCTGCAGCCACGCGGCGCACTCGTTGCGTTCGGCGGCCGTCGGCGGCTCGGTGATCGAACGGGCCGGGGCGTCGAGCTGCAGGACCGACTCGTTCGGCATCGCGCGCTGTCGACGGATGTCGCGCCGTTCGCGCTTCATGCGGCGGCACCGGTCGCGCAGGTTGTTCTCGACGATGCGCGCGAGCAGGGCGCGGAAACCGTCGACGTTCTCGATGACGAAGTGCGGGCCGTCGCGGAGCGCGTCGACCATCGCTTCCTGCACGAAGTCCTGGGTGTCGCCGTCGCGCCGCAGCAGGTTGGACAGGCGGCGGCGAACGCGTTGTTCGATCCACGGCAGGTGTTCGGTGAGCAGCTGCTGCAGCGCCGTCTGGTCGCCGCGTCGCACCAGCAGCATGAGGCTCGAGACGCTGTCGCTCGTCACCGCGTGACCTCCCGCGTCACCGCGACGAAGTCGGCCCGCTGACGCAGGGCCGCGAAGCGGGAGTCGGGCAGGCAGCGCCGAGCTTCCGCCGGGTCGAGCTGCGCCAGCAGCTCGAGGGCGGTCACGGCGATCCGCTCGTGCGCCAGCGTGCCGGATCTCTCGGCCGCGACCGCGGCGGCCGTCGCCGCGATGCGGAGCGCGCCGGCGTTGTCGGGCGCATTCGCCAGCGTTGCCTGGCAGGCCGCGATCGCGCCGGCTGGTTCGTCGAGCGCCGCGAGCGCGGTGGCGAGCTGACTCTGATGCATGCCGAGGAACAGCCTCGCGTGGCGGTTGTCGGGCGCCGCGCGGAGAACGGCGTCCTGCGCCGCGATCGCCCGCTCGGCGTAACGGCGCGCGGCTTCGAAGTCGGCGCGCTCGTTCGCGATCGCCGCGAGGTTGTTGTAGGCGCCGCCGAGGTTCAGCCGAAGCCGCACGCGATCGGGCTCGGCAGCGGCGATCTCCTGCAACGTCTCGCACGCGCCGCGCATCAGCTCGATGGCGTCCGCCGGTGACTCGCCCCCGGTCCGCACGAGGATGCAGTTGCCGAGCAACATCGCGATCTGCGCCTCGACCTCGCGCTCGACGAACGTCCGCGGAGCGGGGAGTCCGTTGCGGGCCCGGTGCTGCCGCAAGATCTCCTCGGCGGTGTCGCCGTGACCCGTCCTGAGCTGCAGCGTGGCGAACCGGAGGATGCCGCGAGACCGCGCGAGCCGCAGATGGCTAGAGCCGGGATAGGTGCCGATCGCAGACTCGAGGTCCGCGAGCGCCTGGCGGAACACGGTCCGGGCCTGCTCGAACTCGCCGCGACGTTGCCGCGCGCTCGCGGTCAGGATGGTCGCCAGCCCGGATTCGAGCGCGAGCCCATAGCTCGGAGGCGCGCTCCGGGCTCGGTTGGCGACGTCTTCGAGGTCGCCGAGCGCGGCCGTCGCATTCCCGAGCCCGAGCGTTGCCGCCGCTCGACCGACGAGCCCACGAATCGTCAGATGGCGGGCCCGGGGGGAGTTGGCCGCGAGCGGCTCCAGCCGCTCGAGCGCTTCGTCGAGCAGGGGCAATGCGGCCGCCCGCCGCTCGTCGGAGTCGGCCAGTGCGCGTCCGCGATCGATCAGGGTGTGCGCGTAGTCGAGGACGACCTGCGGGCGGGGCTCGGCGGAATCGAGGAGCGGTCGCCATGCCGCCAGGGCGCGCTCGAATACCTCGTCGCACTCCGCCGGCGCGATGAACTGGCGGACTCGCAGGTCCTGGCGCAGCAGTCGGGCGCGCGCCAGTGCGACGGCCTCCGCGTCGGCGACGTCGTCCGGTCCGGCGAGCAGTTCCAGGCCGCGCGCGCAAGTGGCGTGAGCCGCGTCGAACGATCTGAGTTCGAGGTAGACGTCGGAGAGCACGCGGAACGCGTTCGCGACGCGCGCCCGTCGTTTCGGATCACGCGTTCGGGCCTCCAGGAAGTCCTGGCACAGCTCGACGACGGCGTCGACGTGCTCCCGTTGCTGGGCCGCCGAATCTGCCTGCCGCGGCACCGCGTCGATGAGCATCTGCAGCGTGCGCTCGATGCCGGCGAACGCGATGCGCTCGGCCGCGAGCAGTTGCCGCCGTTCGTTCTCGACGTGCTGGCGCTTGTCCCAGTCGTGGAGCACCCAGGCCGCGGGCGCGCCGAGCACGACGACGGCCGCGGCGGCCCAGAGTGCGACCCGGATCCGGTGCCGGCGCAGCCACTTGCCGGCGTGCAGGATCGCACTGGGCGGCGCTGCGTGGATCGGCTCGAAACGCAGGTGTCGGCGCAGGTCGTCGGCGAGTGCGCGGGCGGTCGCGTAGCGGGCCGTCGGGGCCCGCGCCATCGCCTTGCCGCAGATCACCTGCAGGTCGCGTGGGGTGCCGGGTGCGGCGGCCCGCAGCGGTTGCGCCGTACCCGCCTCGATGTTCTTGAGTACGGCGTGCGTGGTGTCGCCCGCGAACGGCCGGCGGCCGGCGAGCAGTTCGTAGAGCACGATGCCGAGCGAGAACACGTCGCTGCGAGCATCGGCCGGCGTACCCGCGATCTGCTCCGGGCTGCAGTAGTGCGGCGTGCCGAGAAACTCACGAGTGACGGACGCGTCGGTCGCAGCCCGGTCGCGCACGAGCCCGAAGTCGAGCAGGTGCACGGTGCCGGTCTGCGTCACCATGATGTTGTGCGGCTTGATGTCACGGTGAACGAGGCCGTGGTCGTGCGCGTGCTGCAGCGCGTCCGCGACCGCGGCGACGAGTTGCGCGGCCTCGCGGGCCCGACTCTGGCTGCCGCCGAGCCCGAGGTCGGGCTCGTGCATTCGTTCGTTCAGCGGGCGCCCCTCGAGGTACTCCATGGTGAAGTAGTGGCGGCCGCGCCACTCGCCGATCTCGTGGATCGGCACGATGCCGGGGTGTTGCAGGCCGGAGGCCGCCGACGCCTCGCGCCGGAAGCGGGCGATGGCGGTCGGCGTGACGGTGAGGTGCTCGTGCAACAACTTGAACGCGACCTGCCGGCGCAGCGAGATCTGTTCTGCGAGGTAGACCGTGCCCATGCCGCCGCGGCCGAGCTCGCGCAGGATCCGGTAGTCGCCGAGCACCGTGCCGATCTGCGGTGTCGCCGGGCCGCTGCTCTCGTCGGCGGGCCCGCCGTGCGGCGGCGTGAGCATCGGTTCGAGCAGGTCGCTCAGGTCGGCGTGGTCCGCGAGCAGCTGCTGCGGCTCGCGGTCCGGCGACGCCTTGTGCGCGAGGTACACGGCCATCGCGGCCGCGAGCCGGTCCAGGCGCGCGTGCTGCTCGGCCGTCTGGCGCTCGCCGCTGAGGGGCTCGGCGCTCGGGCCTCGGGGCTGACGTTCGGTCATATCGCCGTCATGAGCGTATCGCGCGGCGGCGAAGCGCGGGCCTTCAGCGCCGCGCGGTGCAGGACCGGACAGGAAATCCGGCGTTTTCGACGCAGTACGCAAATCTGCGGTCGGGCTGTCCGGTTCGGCAGGACTGCGGCGCTAGGGCGGCCGGTCCGGCTCCGCTCCGCCGGCCTCGACGAACCGGGTTCGCCGCGTGGTCGCATCCGGCCGGGCGCGAGCCGCCGTTGGCAAGGACGACACATACTCGAACGCAACCGGTGGACGGCGCTTATCACGATCTCGAGCTCGCTGGCGCTGCCCGTGCCGCTCGACGCTCAGCTGGAGCCGCAGCGGCCCGCGAGCGGCGTCGCGGTGCCGTTCGGCGCGACGGCGATCCACACGGCCGCGGCCGACGGCGGGATCGAATACGGGATCTGGGCGAGCGGTGCGGCCTACAAGGTGTCGTTCCACGACGGCGCCACCGTCGTGCCGTACCTGGGGCGCGGCTACGAGCGCAACCAGGACTGGCGGTGGCGAACGGTCTCCGCCACCGTGGGCGAAACGGAGCTCTGCACGCAGGCACCGCGGCTGTCGCACACCGCGTTCCGCGCCGAGTACGACCTCGGTGGGATCGTCGAGGCCTGGGACGTGCGCGACGAGGGGGTCGAACAGACGTTCGTGCTGACCGCGCCGCCCCGCAACGGGGGCGAACTCGTGATCCGTGGTCGCGTCACTGGGCCCCTGTCGGCGACGGATCGCGGGGCCGCGCACGGCGACGTGCTGTTCCATGATGCAGCCGGCAACGCCGTCCTGCGCTACGGCGCCGCGACCGCGATCGACGCGCGTGGCGACACCCGGCCGATGACGACGGCCGTCGACGGCGGCGAGGTGACGCTGCGACTCGACGCCGGCTGGCTCAGAGCGGCGCAGTATCCGGTCGTCGTGGATCCGCTCGTCGGGATCGCGCTCATCGTGCAGCACGGCGCGCCCGTGGGCGACATGGCGATGACGTGCACCTACCTGCCGCCGGGCGACACGTGGCACGCCCAGGTGCGTTGGGCCTCGGCGACCGATGCGGACCTCGAGATGTGGCGCGTCGACTATGACGGCAACAACCGCATCACCTGCTACACGGACCTGGCGAGCGGCTGATCCTCGATCACGCCGGACGTGGGGCAGAGCGTGCACGAGCACGCGACCGTCCTGGTGTTCGCGCGGCACTTCTCGAACGGCAGCTGCAGGCTCCGCTTCCACCGCCATGAAGGGGGGTCCTACGCCCAGACCCACTCGATCGCGTTCGTCGATACCGGCTCGGACCACGCCTGGCGCCCGCGGGTGTCTTCCAACCTCAACATCTTCTCGCCGCTGCCGCTCGTGGTGGTGTTCCAGGTCGAACGCGGGGCGACGTTCGGCGCGACGCCGACCAGCGCGATCTTCGGCGTCGAGATCGACCTCGCGGTCGGGTCGGCGGGGGCGGCGTTCCGGATCATGGATTCGAGCGCCGAAGACTACGAACGTCCCGACGTCACGGACGTTCACGACGCGGCGCAACACGTCCACGTGGGGTGGCAGGCGATCCGACACAATTCGCTCACCAGCCCGCACGTCGACTGGGACATCGAATTCCGTCGGGTCGGGCGCAACGGCAGCTCCGGGCCGGTCTTCTCGATGTTCGCCGGCAACGGGTTCCACGAGATGGCGCCGCGCCTCGGGGGCCAGGACGACGACTTCTTCGTCGCCTGCATGCGGGCGCGGCCGGGTGACGTGGGGTCGCGGCCTGCGGCGGAGAACGGCCACCGCATCCGGACCTGGCCGGTGCACTGGCACGCGTCCGGCTACGCCATCGGCCCCGGTGATGCGCATTACGACGAAGCCGATGCGCGGCTCGTGCTCACGGGGTTCGATTTCGACCGTCGGACCGGGAGCCACGCGTTGTTCACGCTGCGCAGCACCGTCACGAACAACGTCTACCTGCGGCTCATCGGCTACACGGGCGCGTTCCTGCGCGCCGAGACCGTGGCAACGTCGCAGCTCGGAACCAACGCCGGCGCGGTTGCCTTCCACGACGGCACCGACGGTTTCCAGCTGGCCTACAACTCGACGAGTCACTCCGCGGTCTTCATGAACCGATTCGAGCACGTGGCGGCGGGGCCGCTGATCCTCGGCGGCGTCGGCTGCAGCCCGGCGACCCTCGATTGGCACGGCACGCAACTGATCGGCGACGCCGGCAGCGAGATCCGGATGATCGGCGGTCCGGCCGGCGCGCTCGGCACGATCCTCGTCGCGTTCGACTTCATCAACCAGCCGATCGGTCTGCCCATCGTGCATCCGGGCTGCTGGCTCAACGTGCCGAGCTCCGGACCGTCGTTCCTGGCAACCATGCCGATCGGATTCGGGGACCTCGCCTACGCGATCGATCTGCCGGAGTGGCTCGGCCCGGGGACGCTCTTCTTCCAGGGTGTCCATTTCGACGCCGCTGCCACCGAGGTCTTCACGACACAACGTCTCGCGGTGCCGTTCGCGAAGTAGCGATCGGCGCGCGGGATTCCTTTGGAGACGGGATGGTGGCGATCGCAGGGACAAGTCGGTCGCCATCGTCCTGGCTCGTTCTCACTCGGTCGCGAGGCGACGAGGCGGGTGCGATGAGACATGCAGATTCGTTCGTTCGGTTGCCGGTCCTGGTTGACGTTGCCGTTCTCGCCGGGGCAACTCAGCCGTTCGGGGGCGATCACGTTCGACGACGACGCGGACAAGTTCATCGTCGGCTACACGGGGATTCACGGGTTCGGGTCCGTGACGTGGGTCTACGACTTCGAGCACGCGCAGGAGCTGCCGCCGAACCTGAGCGGGCCGACGTGCGGCTCGACGGCGCAGTTCGGTTGGTACGGCAGCGTGCTCGTCGGCGACGAGAATTGCGGCGTGCGGATGGCCGGGCTGCCCCAGAACGCGCTCGCCGCGACGATCATCGCGTTGACGCCGCACACCGCGTCGCTTGCGGGCGTGCCGCCCGTGCGCCCGAGTTGTTTCCTGCTCGTGCCCAACGTCGGCCCGTCGAGCCTCGGTACGCTGGGGGTCGGCTTCGGGCCGGACGTCGCGTTCCCGTTCCCTCTGCGCGAGAGCCTGCCGGCGATGACCCTCTACTTCCAGGGTGCGCACTTCGACGCGACTGGCACCCAGGTGCTCACGACGCAGCGGCTCGCGGTCGACATCGTTCGATAGCCGACTACGCTCACCGCCGCACCGCGCGGACGACGAGCAGCGCGCCGATGATCTCGGTGAAGCCGGCGACGGCGAACGCGATCACGTAGCCCGTCGACGGGTCGTCGGAGAGCGATACGAGCGCGCCGCACGCGAGCGGGCCGAGCAGGAAGCCGAGCGAACCCGCCGCGTGGAACGACGCCATCGCGGTGCTGCGGCCGATGCCCGGGGCGCGTTCGAGCAGCCACAGCAGCGTCGGGATGAACATGACCGCCGAGCCGAGCCCGAGCAGCGGCATGACGGCCCAGAGCCCGGCCGGGGGAGTGACGCCGACGCTGATCACGCCGAGGCCGTAGAGCACGCTGCCGATGCCGACGAGGCGCCGGCGCGACCAGCGTTCGGCGAGTCGTCCGAACGGATACGACAGCAGGCCGAACGGAAACAGAAACGCCGCGAGCAGCATGCCAATCGTGCGCCGGTCGACGTCGTGCACGCCGGCGAGGAGCAGCGGAAAACCGGTCGTGAAGAAGCCGACCGTGAAGCGGTCGATGAACGCGAGCGCGAGCGGCGCGCGAACGGTCGGGGAGTCGCGGAACGCGACGAGCACCTCGCGGAACCCGGGGCGCTTCACCGGCGGCACGTCGCGCGGCAGGAGCAGGGCGCAGACGATCGCCGCGACGACGAGCAACGCGCTCGCGACGTGCAGCGTCAGCAGTGGGTCGGACTTGCCGATGATCCCGCCGACCGCCGCGCCCGTCGCGACGCCGAGCGTGAGGCCGACGCCGAGCGCGCCGAGCGCGCGGCCGCGTCGTTCGCCGGCGCGGTCGGCGATCAGGCTCATCAGCATCGTGAGCGCGGTGATGTGACACGCGCCTTCGGCGACGCGGATCAGCAGGAACGTCGGATAGCTCGCGGGGTGCGCGAGCGCCTGCATCAGGACCGCGTCGCCGAGCAGCGCGATGATGCAGAGCCGTCGCCGCTGACCCGAACGATCGACCCAGAGCCCCGCGAGCGGCGCGGCAACGAGCGCGCCGAGCATGTTCGCGACCATGAACAGCGAGGCCTGGGCGTCGCTGACACCGAAGCGGTCGATGACGAGGTCGCGCAGCACCGGGACCGGCAGGGTCTCCGGCATCATCAGCAGGAAGATCGCGACGGCGAGCGCGCTCAGGCGTCCCGTGCCGAGCCGTTCTGGCGGCGGGCCCAGAGCCGCGACGTCGGTCATGCCCCGGTGCTGCTCCAGACGTCGCCCTCGCGGCCGGCGCGGCCTTCTTCCTCGAGCTTCTCGAGGCCGGCGAGGAGCGACCGCGCGGCGAAGCGATACAGCCGCGGGTCGGCGTCCCAGTAGACCTTGGGCACGAGCGCTTCGATCGTGCCGCCGCCTTCCGCCAACGACTTCACGAGCGCGCTCTCGCGCTGGCGACGGTGCCGCACGTACTGGTTCACGAGCCGTTGGCCGTGCCGCATCGCGGGGCCGTGGGCGGGATAGAGCGTGCTGATCGGCAACTCCGCGAGGCGTTCGAGGCTCTGCAGGTAGGTCGCGAGATGGCCTTCGGGTGGGTCGATGATGATCGTGCTGATCGTCGACAACATGTCGCCGACGATCACCGCGTCATAGCGTGACTCGCGGAAGCACAGGTGGCCGCGGTCATGGCCCGGCGTGTGGATCGCCGTCAGCCGCCAGTCGGCGCTGCCGTCCGGTGCCACGCCGAGCTCGATCGTGCTGCCGTCCGTGAGTTCGTCGCCGCGGATGAAGCCCACGGGCAGCCGGTCGAGCGTCAGCGGGTGGCCGTGGACCGGCAGGTTGCGCGCCTGGCTCAGTGCGACGACGCCGCCGATGTGATCCGGGTGGTGATGAGTGAGCAGGATGCCTTCGACCTTGCTGCCGGTCCCTTCGAGTTCGGTCAGCAGCGCGTCGAGGCGCTGCTGCTCTGCGGGCTTCGGCGAGCCGGGGTCGATGACGAACAGTCGATCCCGGCCGACGACGTAGCAGTTGGTCGTGGTCGCGGGCGGCAGCGTCGGGGTGAGCAGCGGGGCGAGCACGATGCCCGGCGAGAAGCGCACCTGGTGCAGGCGGCCCGCCCGGTACTCGGCCGTCGTGCGCTCGACGTCCGCGGCGAACGCTTCGAGATCACCGCCGCAGGCGTCGAGGTGCTCGAGCATGATGACGACCGGCGGCACGATGAAGATCTCGCCGCCGCGCCACGCGGCGAGCGCGTCGGCCGGGCGCCAGAAGCGGCCGCTCGTCAGCTCGCCGGTCCAGACCTCGGGCTGCCCGGGCGTGTTGCCCTGCAGGTCGCGGCATGCTTCGACCGGCACGTGGCAGAACACCGTGTCGTAGCGCACCGGCGCGAACGGCGGCGTCTCCACGCGGCAGAGCTCGCGCAGCGGCGCGCCGTCGATCGCCGGTGCGAGGTCCGACCACTTCGCACCGTCGCCGTCGCTCTCGTCGTCACCGGTCGGCTTGCTCTTCCCGGCATCGCGCGCGAGCAGCGCCCGGCGGATGCCTTCGAGCTCGGCCGGAGTGCGGTCGGGGGTGAGTCGCTGCCAGACGAGCCCGGTCTCTTCGAACAGCTCCCGGCGGCCGCACTCCTGGATCACGGCGCGGTCATCGCCGTCGTTCGGTGTGCCGTCCTCCGGATCGACGGTGCCGCCGGGGAACGCGTGGTAGCCGCCGAAGAACCGGAGCTGCTGCGCGCGTTCCGCGAGGAACACCTCGGTCTCCTGGCCCGTCCCACGGGTGATCATCAGGGCGGCAGCGGTCCGGCGCTTCATGTCTCGGCAAGGTAGCTCGCGGCCCGCGCCGCACCAGGGCGATTCCGATCGCGCGCCCCGTTCAGTCGCGCCGGTGGCGCAGCTTGCGGATCGCGTTGGCGGCGCCGAGGACGACGACCTGGTCGCCTTCTGCGAGCACGAACTCGGGATGCGCGGCGTGCGTCCGTTCGCGGCCGTCCTCGGTCCGGATGATGCTCACGACGACGAGCTCGTGGCGGTCGTCGACCGGCAACGCGTCGATCGCGTGACCGACCCAGGCGTCGGGCAGCGCGATCGCGGCGAACTCGTGGCCGCGCGGCAGCCGTAGATCGCGCCTGTCGTGATCGCCGACCGTCAGCCTGGTGCTGCGCCGTTGCGGGCCGAGCACCTCGCTGCCGATCGTCGTGATGACGTCGAGGTGGCGCACGCGCCCGAGCGGGCGCTTCGTCTGGTGGCCGTCGATGACGACGATCTCACGCAGCTCGGGATCGTCGAAGCGCGGCATGAGCGCGGCGATCGAGTCGTCCGACGTCGCCACGGGCGCCGTGCGCGTGAGGTCCGCCGCGATCACGACGGAGCTCAGCGTCGGGTCGTTGATGAAGTTCTTCACGTCCTGCAGCTCGATGCGGCCGCTCAGGCGATCGTCGTCGTCGAGCACGTAGATCGTGTCGCCGCGGTGGTTGCCGAGCAGCTCCATCACCTCGTCGAAGCTCGCCGTGTGCTTGACGGTGTGCAGGTCCGTGCGCATCACGTCGCGCGCGAACGTGCTGCGGATCGCCATGTCCTCGATGCCGGCCGGCACCTCCTCGCCGCGGTCGCGGATCGCGGCCGTGTAGTAGCTGTCCTGATCGACGAACGACGACGTGATGCTCGCGACGATGCTGCAGAGCATCGCGGGCAGCACGATCTCGTAGTGGCCCGTGAGCTCGAAGATCAGCACGACGGCCGTCACCGGCGCGTGCATCGTGGCGGACGTGAGCCCGGCCATGCCGACGAAGGCGAACACGGCGATCTTCGTGCCGAGATTGAGGTCCGCGCTGTCGGTGCTGATCAGCGGGTCGATCCCGTAGATGAAGAACGCGCCGAACGCGGCGCCGATCACCAGGTTGGGCGTGAAGATGCCGCCCAGCCCGCCCGAGCCGACGGTGCTGACCGTCGTGACCACCTTCAGGACCAGCAGCATCGCGACGAGCGTGATCGTCGGTCCCTTGGCGATCGTGTCGATCACCTCGAAGCCGTTGCCCCAGGTCTCCGGCACCCAGATGCCGATGCCGCCGACGACGAGACCGCCCACCGCGAGCGCGAACGGCGGCGGCAGCCGCAGGCCGGCGAAGAGCCGGCGGCCGGAAGCCAGCGCGAAGCGGAAGAACAGGCCGCCGAAGCCGCAGAACATCCCGAGCACGATCGCGGTCAGGACGAGGCCCTGCTCGACTTCGAGCTTGGCGTTCGCGAGGCTCTCGCTGTAGATCGCCTCCGGCCCGAGGAGCTCGGTGCGCACCATCGTCGCGAGCACCGATGCCACGACGATCGGCGCGAACACGTCCATCGCGAAGTTGCCGAGCACGACCTCCATCACGAAGATCGCGCCCGCGATCGGCGCGTTGTAGGACGTCGCCATCCCGGCCGCGACGCCGCAGCCGACGAGGACGGAGCGCGACCGCGAGCCGACTCGCGTCCAGCGCGCGAGCAGCGACGCGATCGTCGCGGCGATGTGCGAGTTGGCGCCCTCGCGGCCGATGCTGCCGCCCGTGCCGATCGTGCACGCCGACGCGACGATCTGCACGATGCTCTCGCGCAACCGGATCACGCCCTTGCGCAGCTGCACGAGCACGACGATGTCGGCGATGCCGAACGGTGGCTTCTTGCCGCGCAGGAGCAGGATCACACAGCCGGCCGCGAGCCCGCCGACGGTCGGCACGAGCAGCGTCTGCCACCACGTGAGGTTGGAGGCGACCGCATCGGACAGTTGCTCGTCGGGCTCCATGCCCGTGAGCAGGCGCTGGATCGCCGACAGGCCGTGCTGGAAACCGGAGCCCAGCACGCCGCCGCCGACACCGATGACCGCCGCGAGGAAGAAGATCGCGAACGCGCGCAGCGGGGTGCCCTTGGCCCTAGGCATCGATCCACCGAAGCGTGCGCGCCGCGGGCGGTTGGGTCAACGTCGAAGGCCGCGATTCGGAGCGCTCCGCGGCGGTTCCGTCCGGGCCCGACGTTCGCTAGGTTTGCAGGCGTAGGAGAACCATGCGCCAAAGCCACGCCGACGCGATTGCTCTCGCGAGTTTCCTCGCCTCCGTTCTGCCGCTGGCGAGCGCGCCGGGGCAGGAGGTCTCGTCCGCGTACGCCGAACGCGCCGAGCGCCGCGTGGCGTTCAAGAACCGCAAGGTCCAGGCCGCGGTCACCGCCGGGATCGATTGGCTGCTGGACCACCAATCGACCGACGGGCGTTGGGACTGCGACGGGTTCATGCTCGGGCACCCCGAAGGCCAGCGGTGCGATGGTCCGGGCGGCGCGCAGCACGATGTCGGCGTGACCGCGCTGGCCGTTCTGGCGCTCCTGGCGCAGGCGGACCCGATTCACGACGAACCCGTGCGGCGCGCGGTCGATTGGCTCGTGAAGCAGCAGAACCGCGCGTCCGGACTCGTCGTGCGACAGATCGGCGACTTCGTCTACGAACAGGCGATGGCGACCGTCGCGTTCGCCGAGGCCGCGGCGATGTTCGACACCGACCGCTACCGGACGGCAGCCAAGCGGGCGCTCGGGTACCTCGAATCACATCGCAACCCCGAGGCCGGCTGGCGCTATCGACCGCGCGACGGCAACAACGACACGTCGATCGCGTCGTGGTGCGTGGCGGCCTACTGCGCCGCCCACGACGCCGGGCTCGAGGTGCCGCCGGCCGCGCTCGGCGAGGTGCTCACGTGGCTCGAGTCCGTGACGATGTGGAACGGGCGTTCGGGGTATTCCAACCGCGGCGAGATGTCCGCACGCAAGCCCGGCGACCACGGCAAGAAGTTCCCGGTCATGCGCGGCGAGGCCATGACGGCGGCAGGCATGAACATCCGCGCGATGTGCAGCCTGTCGCCGAAGAGCCGGCTCAACCTCGAGGCCGGTGAGCTGCTGCTCGGCAAGCTGCCGGTCTGGGAAGAGTCGGCCATCGACTTCTACTACTGGTTCCACGGCACCGAGGCGATGGTCGCGCATCCCGAGCGCAGTGCCCGGCGCAAGTGGATGGCCGCGCTGCACGCCGCGGTGCTGGGCCAGCAACGCGACGACGGCGCGTTCCGCGGCTCGTGGGATCCGGTCGGCGCCTGGGGCGAGAACGGCGGTCGCGTCTACACCACGGCCATTACCGTACTCATGCTGTCGAGCCCGTATCGGCGGGCGCACGGCGACCTCGAGGCGATGATTCCCGATCGCGAACCGTTCCGCCGCGTGCACTACCTGTGGAGCCGCGGCGAGATCGGCGCGGCGATCGGCAAGCTCGCGGAGATCGACGAGGCCGCGCTGGCGCCGGCGGACATCGAACTGCGACGCCGGATCCGGTTCTACGTGCGCGTCCACGAGGTCCACGGCATGAAGCTCGTCGAGCGCATCGTGCAGATCTGGCCGTTGATGACGCGGCAGCACACTCGACTGACGGCGATCGCCGCGAGCTTCGCGGGGCACGAGGTCGGCGATGCGGCCAGGAAGGTGCTCGACGTGATCGAGGCCGACCCGGAGTTCGCCGACGAGAAGCGCGCGATGAACGCCTACGCGCGCATCACGAAGCGCGCGAAGGAGTACTCCGTGCCGCGATCGCGGCGGGCGCGCCAGAAGCTGCAGAAGAGCCTGCTCGAGTTCGTCGAGAACTACTCGCAGACCCAGACTGCGGAGCGGGCGCGGCAGTGGCTCGGGCGGCTCGGTCGCTGAGTCAGATCGCGGCGCCTATCGCACGATCGCCCAGCGCGTGCCGTCGGCGCTCGTGCCGTCCGTCGCGGGCTTGCCCAACATCGAACCAGCGAGCCGGAATGCGGCGTCGAACGGCGGTGGGTTCGCCGCGCCGAAGCGAATCGGATCGCCGATCTCGTCCGCGTTCGCCGCCGCGAGCACGTCGCTGCTCCCGTCCACGAAGAACACGCGGGTGCCAGCATCCTTGCTGGTCGGCCACGCGTAGGCGCACCACGCGATCTCGGCGAGATCGGGCTCGACGGCGCGGTCCGCTGCCCCGCCCGTCGCCGCCTCGGGCAGGCCGATGCCGTCCTCGCCCGGCAGGTAGATGCAGAAGTGGTAGCCCGACCGCGTGACGACCGAGCCGTGCACGTTCGCGAACGCCGCGCTGAGCAGCGGGGGCTGGATGCGGGTGCCGGCCGGGCCGCGGACGACCGTTCGGCCCGCGAGTTCGGCGAAGTAGCCGTGCTCGCCGGCGCCGTCCTCGTCGGCGTCGATCGCCCGCGACGCCTGGCACTGGGCCTGCGCCGACGCGATGTTCTTCAGCGTCGCCATCGCGGCCGCCTCGTTGGCCGGCGCGCGAGCGCGCCGGATCGCGCGATCGCTGACCGTGACCTCGAGCCGGTCGTCGACGAGCTCGGCGCGCAGTCCCGCGGTGATCCACGTGCGGTGATCGATGGTCACCGCGACCCCGAGTTCGGCCGCGATCGGACCCGCCACCGTGCAGCGGCCGTCGGAGCGCGTCACCGCGCCGCCGACGGGCCAGCGGCCGGCGGGCAACGGCGCGCCGCGACGAAGCCGCGGGATGGCGTGGGCGACGCAGAACTCGACGTGACACCCGGCCCGCGGTTCGCCACGTTCGTCGACGACGCGCACCTGCACCCGCTCGCTGATCTGGTCGAGCCAGAACCAGAAGTTGCCGTGCGCGCTCGTGCCGGGTTGGCGCAGGATGTCCTCGAACCGACCCGCGGAGCCGCGGCCGACGAGCATGTCGGGCTGCGCCTCGGTGTCGGAGTCCGCGTCGATCTCGCACACCATCGTCGTGCCGTCGGCATGCAGCAGCATGCCGCGGCTCGACGCGCTGTCGGGCGTGGGCCAGGCGAGCACGACGAGGCCGTCCGCGAGCTCGGCGCGGCCCGTGGCTTCGACCTTGCCGTCTTCGGTGCGCGTGAACAGCACGACGCGGTAGCCGGGCATCAGCAGGCCGTTGCTCGGCGCGCGCACCTCGCGGCCGTTCCGCGCGTTCTGCAGCAGGCGCCGCGCGTTCGCGAGGGCCCGCGCTTCGGCCGCGGTCCACGGCGTGCGCGCGACTTCGCCGGCCGGGCGCGCCGGTGGGGGCGTCACGTCGGATGACGGCCGTGGATCCTGCGTCGCCTGCGGGTCCTTCGCGTTCGGTTCCTTGGCCTTGGCCTGGGCATGCACGCACGCCGCCGCAACGCAGAACGAGAGGACCAGCGATTGCAGAAGCCGAGCCGTTGCCATGGCCCTTCTATCGGCAGAACGGCGCCCCTACTGGCGCTGCTTCGAGCCGTGCCCGGCCTGGCCGGCGTCGTGGGCCAGCTTCTCGGACAGGCATGCGTGCGGCGTCGTCAGCGGCGAGTCGAGCTCGAACTCCGGCACGTCGACGATGCGCTCGTGGGTCGCCAGCGAACGGATCTGCCGCATCGCGCCCTCGACCTCGGTGCCGACGAGGATCCGGTCCGGTTCGCCCGCCGCGAGGTTGCCGCCCGCGGCCCCGGTCAGGAGGCGCACGATCGGCCGGCTCGGATCCCTGGACTGCGCGAGCACGACGCCGGTGCTGTCGTCGTCGAGCGTGACGCGCGTGCCGGTCGGGAACAAGCCGATGGCCCGGGTGAAGACGCGCAACCAATCCGGTTCGAAGTCCGCCTCGTTGCGGTACATCACCGCGAACGCCTCGAACGGCGTCAGCGCCTGCTTGTAGGGCCGCACCGAGGTCAGCGCTTCGAACACGTCGCAGACGCGGATGAGGTGGCTCGTGCCGCTCGGCAGGATCGGCAGCGTCGGTTGCGGGTAGCCGTGGCCGTGCGGTGCCATGTGATGGCAGAACGCCGCGCCGATCGCGCACGGGTCGATCGACGCCTGCTGCTCGATGAGCAGCTGCGCGCCGAGGCGCGGGTGCTGCGCCATCTCGCGCCACTCGTCGTCGTCGAGGTGGCCGCACTTGAACAGGATCTCCTGCGGCACCTTCGACTTGCCGATGTCGTGCATCAGCGCGGCCGTGCCGATGCTGACGAGCTGGTCGCGGTCGAGGCCGAGGTCGCGCGCGACCTGCAGCGCGAGCAGCGCGACGCGAACCGAGTGGCCGACGGTGAAGCGGTCGACGTCGTCGAGCGCCGCGAGTGCGAGCAGCGAGCTCGGTTCCTCGGCGGTATCGAGCGTGCGCTCGACGACGCCGGCGGCCTCGTCGATTGCGAGCTCGAGGTCCTGGTAGGCCAGCGCGTGGTTGTGCTGCAGCGCCTCGGCGAGGTCCTGGTAGCCGTGCACGGCGCCCGCGTCCGTTGCCGGCGGTGCATCCTCCCGCCAGGCCGCGTGGCGGTCGCCCGGGTCGCCGGGCGTGTTGAGCGTGAAGCCGACGTGGCGGATGCCGAAGGCCTCGAGCACGCGGTCGCGGTGTTGCCGTTGCAGGGCGTCGCGGTTGCGATCGACGACGATGAGGTCGAACGCGCGGTTGACCTCGGCGGCGGTGAGGTGCGGCTTGAACGTCATCATCGCGATGCCGCGATCGGCGCACTGGCGCAGCAGCGTGCCGGCCTGCAGGCTCGGGCTCTCGAGCGGCACGCCTTCGTGGAAGATGACGCGGTCGTCGAACTGCAGGGGCAGCGGCATCTCGACGCCCACGTCGACGCAAGTGCGCAAGGCCCGGACGAGCCGATCGAGGGAATCCTCGACGAAGCGATGCTGCGAACTGTGGACTTGCCGGTTGAGCGCGACCTCGACGAACGCGTGCGCGAACTTCGTCACGGCGTCGAGCCGGGGATCCACTCGTTCGGTCATCGCTCCCGCTCCGGCTCCGGCTCCGGCTCGGGCTCCGGATCCGGCTCCTCCGCGGCTGGCGCGAAGAACTGGCGCAGGGTGGTCGCTACCTGCGTGAGCGCGGCGTCGAGCTCGTAGTCGGTACGTTCGCAGTCGGCGTCGGCGTTCGCGGCGATCGTCGTCTGCCGGATCTCGCTGATGGTCTCGTCGACGAACGCGGGCGTCACGCCGAAGTCGTGCGTCAGGTGGCCCGCCGCCCGCCGGCGCAGCATCGGATCGTCGTCCTGGCACGCGTCCGCGAGGATGCCGAGGTACTCGTCGGCGAGGTGGGAGAGCAGGTCGACCTGGCCGGTGTCGCGGCTGCGAAAGCGCTCGGGCAGGAGGCGCAGCTCGGTGTCGTCGATCGGTTCGAGCCGGAGTTCCTCCATCTCCGGATCCATGTGGCGGATGTCCGGCGAGCGCAGCTCGTGCAGCATCGTTTCGGTGACCTCGGCGAGCCGCATCTCGAGCATCGGATCCGTCGCGTCGAACATCGTGGTCGGCAGCGAACTGACGCGTTTGCACTGGGTGCGCACGTCGAGGCGCCACTGCGCGAGGGCCTCGCGGTAGTCCTGGCCCGTCGCGACGCCGGCATGCGGGTCGCGGGGGCTTTCGTGATCGTCGGATCTCGACATTCTCAGATATCTGCTATCGACCGGCCGCGGGTCCGCGGTGAAGCGGGTGCGATTCCGCCCATGCCTTGGAGCCGTGGGCGCCGCGCGCTATGCAGGGGCCAGACATGAGTCGGATCGCTGTCGTCGCCGCCGCCAGGACGCCCATCGGCAAGTTCCTGGGCGGGCTCTCACCGCTCTCCGCCGTCGAGCTCGGCACCGCGGCGGTCCGCGCTGCGCTCGCGAGAGCCCGGGTCGAGCCCGCGGCTGTCGAAGAATGCTACATGGGGCAGGCGCGCCAGCTCGGGTCGGGCCCCAACCCGGCGCGCCAGGTCGCGATCGCGGCGGGTTGCGGTGAGGGCTGTGTCGCGACGACCGTCAACAAGGCCTGCGGCAGCAGCCTCAAGGCGATCGATCTCGCGCGCGCCGCGATTCTGCTCGACGACCGGAGCGTGGTCGTCGCCGGCGGCATGGAGAGCATGACGACGATCCCGTTCCTGCTGCCGGGCTTCCGCCAGGGCTATCGCCTCGGGCATGTCGACGTGCTGGACGGCAACTATCAGGACGGGTTCACCTGCGCGATCCTGGGCGAGCCGATGGGCATGACGGCCGAGTATCTCGTGGACGACTACGGCATCGACCGGCTGCAACAGGACGAGTACGCGCTCGAGTCGCACCGCCGCGGCGAGGCCGCGCAGCAGGCCGGCAAGTTCCGGGACGAGATCGCCCCCGTCACGATCAAGACGAGGAAGGGCGAGACGGTCGTCGATACCGACGAGCACATCCGGGCCGGCGTCGAGCTGCGGGACCTGCAGAAGTTGCCGCCCGTATTCCGCAAGGAGAACGGCACGGTGCACGCGGGCAACAGCTCGGGCATCACGGACGGCGGCGCGGCCGTCGTGCTCATGAGCGAGGCCGAATGCGAACGCCGCGGGCTCGAGCCGCTCGCGTGGCTCGGCGCTGCGGCCACTGCGGGCGTCGCGCCGCGCATCATGGGCATCGGTCCGGTGCCGGCCGTGCGGCGCCTGCTCGAGAGGACCGGGCGCGCGCTCGACGACTACGACCTCGTGGAGCTCAACGAGGCGTTCGCCGCGCAGATGCTCGCGTGTCTGCACGATCTGCCGATCGATCGCGATCGCCTCAACGTCAACGGCGGCGCGATCGCGCTCGGTCATCCGATCGGCGCGACCGGCGCGCGCATCGTCGTCACGCTGCTGCACGAGCTGCAGCGGCGCGGCGGCAAGCGCGGTCTCGCGACCTTGTGCATGAGCGGCGGCATGGGCATGGCCATGGAGTTCGAACGCTGATGCGATACCTCGCCCCGACTCTCGTTCTCGCGCTGTCGTTGCCGTTCTCGGCGTGCGGCATCGCGCGCCAGGACACGAACGAGCCGCTCGATGCGCAGAGGGTGAGCCAGCTCCGGCCCGGCACGACGACGGCGCGCGAGGTCGTCGAGCTGCTCGGCGCGCCGACCAACGTCGTGCAGCTCGGCCGGCGGTCGGCCTACCTGTATGACGCCACGACGGCCAAGACCGCGGTGCTGATTCTCGTCGTGCTCAACATGGGCAACCAGGACAGTCGCCAGGACCGCGTCTGGGTGTTCTTCGACCAGAACGACGTGCTCACGCACTACGGCGCGACCTACGGGGTGCATCGGACCCAGTACGCATTGCCGTGGGAGGACGTGCACGAGCCGGCGGACAACGCCGCCCGCGACGCGGGGCGGCCCGGGGTCTCCGGGCAATGAGATCCGATCGGTGGCTGGGTCGCGGGATCGCGGCTGTCGGCCTCGCGCTGCTGCCGAGCTGCGTCGGCTACCTGCGCTTCCGCGAGAACGAGCCGCTGGAGCGCGAGCGGATCGAAGCGCTGCGCCCCGGCGTCGACGACCTCGGGCAGTGCCTGTCGCATCTCGGCGCGCCGGTCCACGTGTTCGAGTACCGCATCGACGGGATGGTGCTCCTGTGGACCTGGCAGGACACCGATGACTGGTCGCTCGACGTGAGCTTGCCGGTGACCGACTTCGCGAACGCCGAGTTCGAGCTCGACCTCACGGCGAGCGAACGCCCCGGCTGTGCTCTGTGGTTCGGACCGGATCTGATCCTCGAACGCGTGCGGCAGGGGCGGATCGGCGATCTGCTCGATCCGCGCGCCCGGCCGCGGTTCGTCGACGTCGATGCATGATCGTGGTGGTCTGTCGCGGCGGGGGAATCAGGAACGGGGAGGCTTGGCGTTACCCGACCGTCCTTCGGACGCTATGAAGGCCCGAGCCAGTGGTCCCCGCCAGCTGCGCGACCGAGTTCCCATGACCCCACTCCGTTCCATCGTTCTCGCCGGCGTTGCCGCGCTGGCGGCGTCCCCGCTCCTCTCGAATCTGGCGGCCCAGGAGCCGGCGGCCCGGCAGCCGGCAGCGATGCAGACCGGATACTCGGCCGTGCTGACGACGCCGCAGAGCGTCGTTTCGGCGACCGGGAACGTCGAGCTCGTGCTCACGATCATCGTCGACGGGCCGGCGCGGCTGCCGCTCTCGCTGCTCACGGGTGTCGAGCTCGACGTCTCGGTCGCAGGCCGCGATGACCGGGCGATTCGCGAGGCCGGCAAGGACGGCACCGTCGATCTCGTCGCGGGCACGCGGATCGAGCGCCGGCTCGAGCTGCCGGTCCAGCGCTTCGTGCCGAACCCGAGCGAGACCGACTTCGCCAACGTCGGCGTCAAGTGGCCGGGGGTGTTCGGCGCCAATTGCGTGTTCAAGGTCGCGCCCGACGTGAGCAGGACCGACATCGACGACCTCGATCACGGCAAGACGAAGGTCGTGCTGCTCACGAACCACGGCGAGATGACGTTGTCCTTCCGTCCGGACAAGGCGCCGAACCACGTCCGCAACTTCCTCTCGCTCGCGCAGAAGGGGTTCTACGACGGCACCAAGTTCCACCGCGTGAAGCGTGGGTTCATGATCCAGGGCGGCTGCCCGCACACCAAGGACGACGGCAAACGCGCCGAGTGGGGGTTTGGGAACCCGGGCTACAAGGTCGATGCCGAGTTCTCCGATCTGCGCCACGTCCGCGGCGTGCTGTCGATGGCCCGGAGCAGCAACGATCCGAACTCGGCGGGTTCGCAGTTCTTCATCATGCACCGCGACTCGCCGCAGCTGAACGGCCAGTACTCGGCGTTCGGCCACCTCGAGGCCGGCGCGGACACGCTCGACAGCATCGCGACGACGCCGTGCTCGGGCCGCAAGAACGAGACGCCGATCGAGCCCGTCATCCTGCACGCGGTCGTCATCCTGCCCGTGCGCAAGTAGATGAGCTGAGAGGGCCAGCCTCCACGCAGTCCGGTGGCGGCAAGCGCCACGCTCCGAACGGGCAGAAAACGGCACTCGCGGATTGATAGCGGCGCGTCGGGCTGGACGATGCCTCGCGATGGACCTCGATACGACCGACCCCGCCACGATCGAAGCCGCCCTCGTCACGGACAAGGGCACGATGGTGGTCACGTTCTTCCCCGAGCACGCCCCCAAGCACGTCAGCAGCTTTCTCAAGCTCGCGCAGGACGGCTTCTACGACGGCGTCGCCGTGCACCGGATCGTGCGCAACTTCATGATCCAGACCGGCTGCCCCAACAGCAAGGCGGGGGCGTCCGGCGCGCCCGGCACGGGCGGCCCGGGCTACAACATCGAGGCCGAGTTCAACGACGTCCCGCACACCCGCGGCATCCTGTCGATGGCGCGCGCCCAGGATCCCAACAGCGCAGGGTCGCAGTTCTTCATCGTGCACAGCGAGCACGCCGATTTCCTCGACGGGCAGTACACCGTGTTCGGCAAGGTCGAGGACGGGCTCGACGTGCTCGACGAGATCGCGAGCATCGAATGTGAGTACGGTCCGGGCGGCGAGAAGTCGCTGCCGACGGAGCGCGTCGAGATCCGCGGCATCGAGCTGCGCGAGCGCCAGCAGCGCGGTGACGCCGGCGACGCCGGTGACGCTGGTGAGGCGACGGCCGGCGAAGGCGAGGAGCAGGCCGGTGAGTGAGCCGCGACACCTGCGGGTCGAACGCGCCGGGCACATCGCCACCGTCACGATCGACCGCCCGAAGGCCAACGCGCTGTCGGCCGAGCTCATCGGTGAGCTCGACGAGACGTTCGCGACCCTCGCGGACGACGACGGTGTCGGCGCGGTCGTGCTCACGGGCGCGGGCGAGAAGTTCTTCGTCGCGGGCGCCGACATCGGCGAGCTCGCGAACCAGG
The DNA here is from genome assembly GCA_965228735.1 of Planctomycetota bacterium. Taxonomy (GTDB): domain Bacteria; phylum Planctomycetota; class UBA1135; order UBA1135; family UBA2386; genus JAGQRA01. The sequence continues at coordinate 2,620,405 of OZ245838.1, read as the reverse complement.
GCGTCGTCGATGGCAAGGCGACGGCGCAGAAGGGGCAGGCGATGATGAATCGGCTGTCGACGATGGGCAAACCCACGATCGCGGCCATCAACGGCTTCGCGCTCGGCGGCGGCCTCGAGATCGCGCTCGCGTGCGACATGCGCTTCGCGTCGACCAACGCCAAACTCGGGTTGCCCGAGGTCTCGCTCGGCATCATCCCGGGCTACGGCGGCACGCAGCGTCTGCCGCGGCTCGTCGGCTCCGGCGTCGCGATGCAGATGATCCTCACGGGTGACCCGATCGGCGCCGACGAAGCGCTCCGGATCGGCCTCGTGAACGCGGTCGTCGAGCAGGGCGACCTGCTGGCGCACTGCCACAAGATCGCGGCGGCGGCGATCTCGCGCGGCAGGACGGCGGTCGCGATGGCCAAGCAGAGCGTGCGCCGCGGGGCGCACCTGCCGCTCGATGACGCGCTCGAGGTCGAGGCCGATCTGTTCGGCATCATCAGCAGCACCGCCGAGATGAAGGAAGGGATGGCCGCGTTCCTCGAGAAGCGCAAGCCGTCCTGGATCCGCGAGTAGGCCGCGGTGGCCGGCAACGCGCGCGCTGATGGGGTCGATGCCGACGCGGTCGGTTCGGCGCCGTTCGAGGCGTTGCTCGACGCCGCGCGGGCTGGGCCCATCGCGATGCTGCACAGCGGCGGGCGCGGGCCGGCGACGCTCTTCGTCGACCCGGTCGCGCAGCTGACCGTCGCGCAGCCGGCCGGCGCGCTCGCGGCGCTCGACGGGTTCCTGCGGGAGCACCGCGAGCGGCGCGTCGTCGGCTGGCTCGGCTACGACCTCGGCCTCGACATCGAGGCGTGGCCGCGATCGATCCCCGAGGACTTCGCCGTGCCCGTGCTGCACGTGGCGGCCTATCGCACGGTCCGGGAGTTCGCCCTAGCACCCGCGGCGCCGTCGCCGCCGCAACAGCTGCGCGCCGAGGTCGCGGAACTCGTCGGCAGCGTGCCGCGCCGCGACTACGAACGGCGGGTCGAGGCGGTCATCGAGCACATCCGCGCGGGTGACATCTTCCAGGCCAACCTCACGCAGCCGTTCACCGCCGACTGGAACGGCGACCCGCGCGCGTTGTTCTGGCAGCTGTGCGCCGCGAGCCCGGCGCCGTTCTGCTGCTACGTCGAGGACGGCGCGGGCACGGCAGTGCTCAGCAGTTCGCCCGAGGAGTTCCTGTGGCGCGATGGCGACGCGGTGCGGGCGCGGCCGATCAAGGGCACGCGGCCGCGCAGCACCGATCCGGCCGCGGACCGCGCGCTGCTCGCGGAGTTGCTGACGAGCGAGAAGGACCAGGCCGAGCTCGCGATGATCGTCGACCTGCTGCGCAACGACATCGGGAAGGTCGCGGCGACGGGAACGGTCGCGGTGGGGCCGTTCCCCGAGCACGACTCGTTCGCGCAGGTGCATCACCTGTTTGCCACCGTGACCGCGCAGCTGCAGCCGGGAACGAGCGCCGTCGATCTGCTGCGCGCGACGCTGCCGGGCGGCTCGATCACGGGCTGCCCCAAGCTGCGCTGCCTCGAGATCATCGAGGCGCTCGAGGTCGCGCGGCGGGGCGTCTACACGGGCGCGATCGGATGGTTCGGCCCCGGTGACACGATGCACCTCAACATCGCGATCCGGACGCTCGTGCACCGGGCCGGTCGACTGCGCGGCAACGCGGGCGGCGGCATCACGGCGCTCAGCGATCCGGCGGCCGAGTGGCAGGAGTCGCTCGACAAGATGGCGGGACTCCGGCACGCGCTCGGCGCCCGCATCCGCCTGCCCGGCGACGGCGACGAGGAGAACGCGACATGATGGCCTGGCTCGATGGCGAGTTCGTGACGACCGCGCGGCTGCCGCGGCCCGATCCCGACGTGATCGCGCCGTTCGAAACGATGGGGGCGAAGGCGGCGCAGGTGCCGCTCTGGGACCGTCACCTGCAGCGGTTGGCCAACGCGGCGCAGCGCGCCGGTCTGGTCGTCGGTGATCGTTCGCCTGACGACGGTGACTGGCCGACGGCTGATTGGCGCGCCGCGGCGGGCGAACTGCTCGTGCAGACCGGCAACACGGACGGCGTGCTGCGGCTCGCGCTGCTGCCGGTCGGCGACCGCACGCACGTCGCGATGACGACGCGCCCGCGCAGCCCGGCCAGTCGCGTATCGCTGCTCCCGACGGTCGTCGAGCGCACCGGCGCGATCCCGCCGGCGGACCTCAAGGGGCAGCCACGCACGTTCTACGACCAGGTGTTGCAACAGGCCCAGGACGGCGGCGCGGACGACGGCATCGTCGTGGCGAGTGACGGCGCGGTGCTCGAGACCGCGGTCGCGAACCTGTGGCTGCGGCTCGACGGCCGCTGGGTCACGCCGCCGCTCGACGGTCGTGTGCTGCCCGGTATCGCGCGGCAGGTGCTGCTCGAACGGGATGGCGGCAAACTGCTCGAAGAACGCGCCGTCGACCTCGGTGACGTGCATCGCGCCGAGGCGCTCGCGACGAGCAACGCGGTCTACGGCCCGCGCGCGGCGGCCCTGCTCGATGCGGGGCCGCCCGATCGGGAGCTGGTCGATCGGGAGCTGGGAGCGCTCTGGCGCGCGTCGTGACGACGCGCTGTCGGGATTCTCGACAGCCGGCCTCCCGGCGTTCGGGTTGCCGACGATTCGCTCGAGGCCACGCCGGCGTCGGGCCGATAGCACGGCCATGACGAAGTCCGCCGAATCGACTACCGAGATCCCCGCCGGCACCATCGAGACCAAGGCGCCGCGGCCGTTCCTGTTCCTCGAGCCGCGCAGCGTCAGCACGCGGCCGATCGATCTGCCGGCGGCGGACATCGAGCTGCTCAACGAGCGCGCCTCACCCGTCGTGCCCGCGATCGTGCGCTCGGTCGTCAACTTCACTATCGCGCTGCAGAACCGGCGCGCGCTCGAACACGGCAACGTCCAGCCGATCGCCGTGTCCGTGCTCAACCGCCGCCGGCGCGCTGCGCGCGCCTGGCTCAACGCGATCCTCGCGGGCCAGACCGACGCCAGCACGTGTCACGCGGTCGCGAGCCAGTGGCTGCCGCTGCTCTGCGGCACGGGGCCGAAGATCGAGCACTGCATCGGCCCGGCGCTGCGGATCGTCGAGTTCCTGCGCGGCGCGCTGACGGCCACGATCTTCGACTCGGCGCGCGAGAACCTCGTGCCGGACTGCAAGGCGCTGAACGTGCTCGAGTCGGTGCTCGCCGCCCATATCGGCGCGCTGCAGATCGCCGGGACGACCGGCCCGCGCCACCTCGAAGTCTGACGCGGCCGTCGCCGCGGGAGGCGATCTAACGCTTCGAATCCGCGAGCCGGGCCATAGGATCGTCGGCTCGGATGACGCTTTCCCTCGCTGCCCTGGCCGATCTCGAGTGGTTGCTGCGCGAGGACGGCGCCGTGCTTTCGCGCGCCGACGAACGCGCGGTCGGCCAGGCCGTCACGGCCGCGCGCGGAGTCGACGCGGCTGCGGCGCGGCGGCTCGTCGACGACGATCGCCAGTTCCGCCAGGAGCTCGCGGTCGCGTGGCTCGCCGCGGTTCGCCAGCGCCAGCCCGACCTGCCCGGCTCGTGGCTCGAGCGCGGGTTGTGGTTCGCCGGCCTCGCCCTCACCGGGCTCGGCCTGCTGCTCGGCGGTGGCGCGGCGAGCACGCTGCTCGCGTATGACGGCTCGGTGCCGGTGAACGTGCTGCCGTTCGTCGCGTGCTTCTGCCTGCTGCAGATCGTGCTGCTCGTCGCGCTCGTCGTATTCGTCGTGCGCGCGCGCTCTAGCGGCGCGGGTGTCGGGCTGCTGCACCGGCCGATCGCCTGGCTCGCGCACCGCCTCGGCGGCAAGGGGCACGACCTGCTCGGGCTCCTGCGCGTGCTCCACGGTCCGAAAGCACGGGGCGGGGCCTACTCGGAAGCAGAACGGTGGACGTTGTTCGCGCTGGCGCAGCGCTTCGGTGTCGCGTTCAACGTCGGCGCCCTGCTCGCGGCGCTCTACGCGATCTTCTTCACCGACCTCGTGTTCTCGTGGTCGACGACGCTCAAGCTCGAGTCCGAGACCGTGCACGCGATCGTGACGTGGCTCGCGTTGCCGTTCGCCTACGTCGACTCTGCCGTCGTGCCGCTCGATGCCGTCGCGGCGAGTCAATGGGCCCGCATGCCGGGCGAGTTCGTGGAGCAGACCGAGCCGGAGGCGGCCCTCACGATCGCCGACACCTGGTGGCGGTTCCTCGTCGCGGGCCTCGTCACCTACGGCCTGCTGCCGCGGCTCGTCGCGTGGCTGTTCGGCGCCGGTCTCGCCCGCCGCGCGCTGCGCACCGCCTCGCTCGATCACGCGGGCTATCAGCAGCTCTACGACCGCGTGTTGCCGCCGAGCGCCGTCTGGCAGGGCCCGCGACCTGCGGACGTCGTCGGAGCTGCGCCTGTCGAGGGCAGCGGGCCGGCGGCGGCGAACGCGCCCGAACTGCCCGGCGCCCCGACGGCGGCCGTGATGTGGGGCAGCATGGCGCGGCAGCGCGACCGGATCCGCGCGCTCGCCGAGCGGCGGTTCGGCACCGCGAAGCTGACGCTCGCAGCGGCGGGCACGGCGGACCTCGACGCCGATCGGGCTGCGGTCCGGGCCGTCGGGCAGGCGAAGGTCGCGCGGGTCGCGTTCGTCGCCGCGGCCGGGCACCAGCCGACGGCCGACGTGCTCGCGTTCCTGCGGCTGCTGCGGGCCGAACTGCAGGGCTCGACCCCGGTCGTCGTCGGGCTCGTCGACTTCAGCGCGGATGGCACCTTCCACGACGCCGAACCCGACGAGCTCGAGGCCTGGCGCCGTTCGCTTGGCGCGCTCGACGACCCCTACCTCTGGGTCGAGCCGATGGGGGCGCGGACGTGAGCGACGCCCCGGTCTTCGTCGTCGTCGGCAACGTCAACCAGGGTAAGTCGTCCGTCGTGGCGGCGCTCTCGGAGAACGAGACGATCCCGATCGACACCTACCCCGGCACGACGGCGCGCGCGGGGATCTACGTCTTTCGCGTCGGCGACCGCGAGCTGTTTCGCATCGTCGACACCCCGGGCTTCCAGCGCGCGCGGCAGGCGCTCGAGTGGTTGCGGCAGCACGCGGACAACGCCGCGGCCCGGCCCGGCGCGGTGCGCGCGTTCGTCGAGACGCACGGCAGCAGCGGCGAGTTCCACGACGAGGTCGAGCTGCTGCGGCCGATCCTCGATGGCGCCGGCATCCTCTACGTCGTCGACGCGTCGAGCCATCTCGAGCCGAGCAACGAGGCCGAGATGGAGATCCTGCGCTGGACCGGGCAGCCCGCGATGGCGCTCGTCAACCGCGTGCGGCAGCGCGACCACGTCGCCGAGTGGCGCCCGACGCTGACGCAGTTCTTCCACATCGTGCGCGAGTTCGACGCGCACGGCGCGGGGTTCGCCGATCGCACGGCGCTCCTGCGTGGCTTCCGCGAGATCCGGCCCGAGTGGAGCGCCGTGATCGACGAGGCCGTCGCGGCCATGGAGAGCGAGTGGCGCGAGCGCGAGCAGCGGGCCGCGACCCACATCGGCTCGATGCTCGCGGATGCGCTGTCGCACGTCGAGAAGCGCGCCGTGGCCGAGGGCGCGGACGACGCCGAGGTGCGCGAAGATCTCGAGCGCCGGTTCCGCGACGCGCAACGCGACTACGAGACCCGCACCCGGGACGCGGTCGAACGCGTCTACCGCCACCCCGATCTCGAACGCGCCGATGCCGTGCCCGGCGTGCTCCGCGAGGACCTGTTCTCCGAGACGGCGTGGCGCGCGTTCGGCCTCACGCGTGAACAGCTCGCGAAGTACGGCGCCACGTGGGGTGCCGTGATCGGCGGTGGCATCGATCTCGCCGTCGGCGGTGCGTCGTTCCTGCTCGGCGCGGCGATCGGCGCCGGCGTCGGGGCGACGGCGGGCTGGTTCGGCGGGCGGCGGCTCGCGCGGGTGTGGTCGTCGTCGAGTTCGCTCGCGAAGTCGTTGTGGCCCGGCGAGACCGGCCGCTTCGTCGCGATGGGGCCGGTGAGCAGCCCGCGCTACGCGTGGGTGCTGCTCGATCGCGCGATCGTGCACTTCCGCGCCGTCCGCGGGCGCAGTCACGCGCGGCGCGACGAACTCGTCGTCGACGGGCAGCAGGACGCCGGGCCGGGCGGCGAAGCCGGCGTCGTGGCGAATCTCCCGGCCAGCGTGCGCGACGAGCTCGACGCGGCGATGCGCAACCTGCTCAAGGGCAAGGGCAAGGTGTCGACGAGCGCGCGCGAACGGCTCGTCGCCGCGGTTCTGGCCGCGCTTCGCGAGTAGCGCCGTTCTGTTCGTCGTTCTGTTCGTCGTTCTGGCCGTCGTTCTGTCCGGGGTTCGGTCAGGGCGTTCGGGCGTGGCCGGTGAAGGTGGTACACTCGCGTGCGATGCTCCGCCGCCATCGCCCCGTGTTCATCGTCGTCCTGCTCGTCGTGGGCGCGCTGGCTGCGTGCGGGTCGGCGGAGGCGTCGCCCGCGGACCCGGGTGGCGCAGCCGGTCAGCCGACCGCGGCTCCCGCCGGGATGGTCTGGATCGCCGGTGGCCGCGCGACGCTCGGCAGCCAGGAGGGCGACATCGACGCGCCGCTGCACGAGGTCGAGCTCGACGGCTTCTGGATCGATCGGACCGAGGTGACCAACGCCGAGTTCGCGCGCTTCGTCCAGGCGACGGGCTACGTGACGGACGCGGAGCGCACGCCCACGGCCGCCGAGCTTCCGGGCGTGCCCGCGGAGTCGCTCGTCGCGGGCTCGCTCGTGTTCCTGCCGCCGCCCGCGGCGGTCGACCTGCGCGAGTTCTGGCGCTGGTGGAGCTTCGTGCCGGGAGCGAACTGGCGCTGTCCCGAGGGGCCGGGCTCGTCGATCGACGGGCGCGACGATCACCCTGTCGTGCACGTGAGCTTCCGCGACGCGCAGCGTTACTGCGAGTGGGCAGGCAAGCGGCTGCCGACCGAGGCCGAGTGGGAGTTCGCCGCGCGCGGTGGGCTCGACCAGCAACGCTACGTCTGGGGTGACGAGTCGCCCGGTGCCGGCGGCTGGCGCGTCAACATCTGGCAGGGCACGTTCCCGCGCGAGAACCTCGAGCAGGATGGTTTCGCCACCACGGCACCCGTCGGGACGTTCGCGCCCAACGGCTACGGCCTCGTCGACATGTCGGGCAACGTCTGGGAGTGGTGCAGCGACCTCTACCACCCGCGCGGCTACGGCGATCCCACGCGCCTCGCGAAGAACCCGCAGGGCCCGCGCCAGAGCTTCGACCCGCAGGAGCCCGGCGCGACCAAGCACGTGATGCGGGGCGGGTCGTTCCTCTGCAGCGACGTCTACTGCCTCGGCTACCTGCCCGGCACGCGGATGAAGTCGACGCCCGATACGTCGCTCTGTCACACGGGCTTCCGCTGCGTGTCGGATGCGCCTCCTCCGGCGGCAAAGTGAACGCGCGTCCCCAGCGTCGATACCGCGCGGACTTTCGCCAGCTGCTGCTCGGTGACCGCCCGGACTCCGTGCTCGACGTCGGGTGCGGCACGGGTTCGATGCTGCAGCACCTCGTGAAGGCCGGCGTGGCGACGACCGGCGTCGAGGCCGACGCGACGCACGTCACCGAGCTGCGCGATCGCGGCTACGAGGCGCAGCTCGTCGAGGGCGAGCGCCTGCCGTTCCCGGACGACACGTTCGACGTCGTCGCGAGCGAGTTCTGCGCCCATCACTTCGCCGACCTCGCGTTGCATCTCGCCGAAGCGCAGCGCGTCGCGCGCCGCGCGGTCTGGCTGCTCGATCCGTGGTACGACGAGAGCCTCGCATCGCAGCGGCTCATGCAGCGCTGGGACCGCTGGTTCAAGATCATCGACCGCCGCCAGGGCCGCGTGCACAATGACACCCTGACGGTCGCCGACTTCGTCGCCGCGCTGCCGAACGTGCCGATGGCCCGCCTCGAGTTCCGCCACTGGCTCCACCTCGCCCCGGTCGACCTCGACTGGTTCGACGCCGAGAGCGCAGAGCACCTGGAACTCGCGACGGCCGAAGAACGCGCCGAGCTCGCGGCGATCCGCACCGAGGCCGTCGAGGACGGCATGACGGACGACGGCGCGATCGTGGTGCGCGTGGCCGTGGGCTGAGACGAACTCAGTCGACGACCCGGCTCGGGCCGCAGTAGATCTCGAGCCGATCCTCGCGCGCGAAGCCGATGAGCGTCGCGCCGGCGGCGTGGCAGAGGTCGAACGACAGCGCGCTCGGGGCCGAGACCGACACGATGATCGGGAGCTGCACGCGCAGGCACTTGATCACGAGGTCGAAGCCCGCGCGGCCGGAGAGCAGCGCGACGGCGTGGGAGAGGTCGGCGCCGCTCGCCGCGGCCTGGCCGATGGCCTTGTCGAGCGCGTTGTGGCGGCCGACGTCCTCGCCGGTCGCGAGCACGGTGCCGGTGATGTCGGCGAGCAGCGCGCCGTGGCTGCCGCCCGTGCTCTCGAACAACGGCTGGCGACGGCGCAGCTCGGCGACGAGCCCGGTGAGCGTGGCGCGCTCGATGCGCGGGATGCCGGGTAGCAGCGGCGGCGTATCGTCGAGCAGTGCTGCGGGATCGGCGACGCCGCAGACGCCGCACGAACTGCGGATCTCGTGCGTGCGCGCGAGGCGGGCGCTCGCGAGACCGGCGGGCGCCTCTCTGAGCGTCACGTGCAGCTCGTCGGCGCGCTGCGCTTCGCGGTCGCCGGGGACGGCGCGCATCGCCGTGACATCGGCTGTCGTTCGCACGATCCCCTCCGCGAGCAGGAAGCCGCGCGCGAGGTCCTCGTCGCGGCCCGGCGTGCGCATCGTGAGCAGCTGGTGGTCGCCGATGACGAGCAGCAGCGGCTCTTCCTGCACGAGCAGGTCGTCGCGGCCGTCGGCGAGTCGCCGCTTCGCTGCGCCGTGCTGCGGGTCGTCGCGCAAGATCGTGGTTCTCGCTACTGGCCGACGACGCCGGCCGCCGCGTCGGACGCGACGGCGCCGAGCGCGTTGCCCGCGGTGTCGGAGGCGAGCGCCTGCTGGTAGAGCGGCAGGCCGATTAGGCCCGGCACGTTCGGCAGCGTGAGGCTCGTGAGCGTGACGTTGTTGTTCGCGAACAGCAGCTGCGTCGAGTCCGGGCTCACGCGCAGATCGCAGCCGACGGCGCCGAGCGGGCCGAGGCTGAACGGCAGCGGGCCGAGTGACGACGACGTGTTGCTGAAGCCCGTGAGCCACAGGCAGACGTTGTCGGGCAGGTTGTTCACGATCACGTTCATCGTGGTGCCGATGCGAGGCAGGCCGACGGGCTGCAGCGTGCTCACCGGCATCGTGCCCGCGCACCCGACGCCGAACGTCGCGTACGACGCGGGGAATGCGTCGCGCGTGCAGCAGCGGATGGCCCAGATGCCCTGGTAGTAGGGACCGCACAGCGGGATGCCCGACACCGTCGCCGTCGTGACATCGTGCCATCCGAGGTTGGCGCCGCCGCAGCCGTTGCGATACCGGAGCAGGCTGGTTCGTGGCGGCGTGACGACCGGGTCGCAGAAGATGTTGAACGAGCTGTTGTCGGTGAAGAAGTTCGCAGCCCAGCCGGTCTGGCACGAGCCCGTCGGGTGCAGGTTGATGTCGACCGTGAAGCAGATCGCGAAGCGCCGCATCGCGGGCGTGCCGTTCGGCGGCGCAGTGCCGACGACGATGCCGAACGAGCTCGTGTCGAGCACGTTGAGGCCGTGGCTCTGGACCTGCATGTTGGCCGCCGCGTTCTGCGACAGGCTGAACACGAGGTTGCCCATGTTGACCGCGCCGCCGGCGAAGCTCACGCCGTCGTAGACCTCGAGGTCGAGCAGCGCCTGGAAGCCCGGGATGCCGCCCGTGGCACCCCAGGGCGCGACGACCTGGGTCACGAGCTGCGGCGCCATGGTGGCCGGCATCTCGAATACGACGCCGATGCTCTCGCCCTCGTCGAGGCCCTGGATCACGCTCACCCCGGTCGGGTTCTGCGGCGACTGCGGCAGGCGGTCGCGTTGCCACCAGGTGTCCGACGCGGTCGCGCAGCCCTGGGCGGCGGCGGCGGCAGCGAACGTGGCGGCCACTGCCAGGAGGGAAAGAACGGGGTGGGGAACGCGGATCATGGTTGGTCTACGGTCGGGCGAGGTGTGGTCGACCCCGCGATGCTCGGCCAGATCCGTGGGGGCGTCAAGCAGTGCCGGCGGATAGAGTCCCGCGGCGATGCGGTTCGTCTCGGTGATCGGAATCGTCGCCATCCTCGCGATCTGTTTCCTGCTCTCGCGGGACCGGCGCGCGATCTCCTGGCGGCTCGTTGGCGTGGGCGTTCTGCTGCAGGCGCTGTTTGGGGTGACGTTCCTGTTCTGGAGCGGCGGCAACGCGGCGTTGCAGGCGGTCGGGCGCGGCTTCGACTGGTTCTTGCAGCTCGGCCAGGCCGGCAGCGAGTTCGTGTTCGGTCCGCTCGCGACGGGGAACAACGACCTCGGCTTCGTGTTCGCGTTCCAGATCCTGCCGACGCTGATCTTCTTCAGCAGCTTCATGGCCGTGCTCTATCACCTCGGCGTGATGCAGCTCGTCGTGCGCGGCATGGCGTGGGTCATGGTGCGCGTGCTCGGCACGTCGGGCAGCGAATCGCTGTCCGCGTGCGCGAACGTCTTCGTCGGCCAGACCGAGGCGCCGCTGCTCGTGAAGCCGTTCCTCAAGAACATGACGATGAGCGAGCTGCACACCGTGATGGTCGGCGGCTTCTGCACGATCGCGGGCGGCGTGTTCGCGCTCTACGTGCAGTTCGTCGGCGGCGACGACCCGGTCGCGCGCGCCGAGATCGCGGGCCACCTCATGGTCGCGAGCGTCATGGCCGTGCCGGCCGGTCTCGTCTGCAGCAAGCTGCTCTGGCCGGAGACGGAGCAGAGCGAGACGATGGGCACGGTCGCGCGGACCGAGAAGTCGCCGTACAGCAACACCGTCGAGGCAGCGGCCGGTGGCGCGTCCGATGGGCTCAAGCTCGCGCTCAACGTCGGCGGCATGCTGATCGCGTTCCTCGCGCTGATCGCGGTGATCAACGCGGCGCTCGGCATCTTCCCGGGCACGCTCACGATCGAGGAGCTGCTCGGTTGGCTGTTCTGGCCGATCGCGGCGCTGATGGGGGTTCCCGGCGAAGAGATCAACGTGCTCGCGCAGCTCATCGGCACCAAGCTCGTGGCCACCGAGCTCGTGGCCTACAGCAACCTCGGTGAGATGGTCACGGCCGGCGAGGTCTCGCCGCGAACGAAGATGATCGCGAGCTTCGCGCTCTGCGGGTTCGCGAGCTTCGGCGGCGTCGCGATCCAGATCGGCGGGCTCGGCGCGATGGCGCCCGAGCGTCGCAGCGATCTCGCGCGGATCGGTCTGCGCGCGATGTTCGCCGGGGCGCTGGCGACGTGCATGACGGCCTGCGTCGCCGGCGTGCTGATGATCGGGCACGCGTCGCCGCGTATCGCCGGCGCGGATCAGGCCGTGGTCGGTGGCGTCGAGGTCACGCTCGGAGACCCGGCAGCGATGCCCGGCGCGACGAGTCACGCGTGGCGCCAGATCGGCGGGATCCAGGTGGCGCTCGCCGGGGCGGACGGCGCGCGGCCGACGTTCCGGGCGCCGGACGTCGCGGGCGCGCACGTGCTCACGTTCGAGGCGACGTGGAGCGACGGGAGCGAGCCGGTGGTCGACACCGCGTCCGTGACGGTGTCGCCGCCGCTCGCCGATGCCGGCTCGGACCAGAAGGTCGGGCCCGGTTCGACCGTGATCCTCGACGCCGGCAGATCGCAGACCGGCGCGGGTGAGGTGGCCTGGAGCTGGCGGCAGGTCGGCGGCCCGCGCGTCGAGCTGCGCGACGCTTCGACGGTCCGCGCTTCGTTCACCGCGCCGGCGGCTGCGGCCCCGATCGAGCTCGAGTTCGAGGTGCAGGTGCGCGCCGGGGGAGTGACCGCGACCGATACCGCGACCGTTCGCATCGAGGTGCCCGTTGTCCGCTAGCGAATCCTCTGCCGACGAGCTCGTTCTCGTCGATCAGGCCGTGAGTGCCCTGCGCGAGCGCGCGGGCGAACGCCTCGCGGATCTGCGGATCGCGATCGTGCTCGGCAGCGGCCTCAAGGGGCTGGCGGCGCGCGTCGAGGACGCGATCGAGATCCCGTTCGGCGACGTGGCGGGCTGGCCCAGCCCCAAAGTCGAGGGCCACGGCGGCGCGCTCGTTCTGGGGCGGCTCGCCGGGGTGCCGGTCGCCTGCCTGAGCGGGCGCGTGCATCTCTACGAGGGCTGGTCGCCGAACGAGGTCGTGCGCGTCGTGCGCACGCTGCGGCGGCTCGGGGTGCCGCGGTTCTTGCTCACGAACGCGGCCGGCGGCGCGGCCGACGGCATGGCTGCCGGCGACCTGATGGTGATCACGGATCACCTCAACCTCACGGGCAGTTCGCCGCTGCTCGGGGATCACGTGGAAGCGTTCGGCCCGCGCTTCCCCGACCAGAGCTCGGTCTACAGCACGGCACTCGGCGACCTGTTGCGGGAGTGCGCGAGCCGGCACGGCGCGAAGCTCGGGAGCGGCGTCTACGCGGGGCTGCTCGGCCCGTCCTACGAGACGCCGGCAGAAGTGCGCATGTGCCGCGCGTTCGGTGCCGATGCAGTCGGTATGAGCACCGTGCACGAAGCGATTGCGCTCAACGCGATGGGGGCCGAACTCGCCGGCCTCTCGCTGATCACGAACCTCGCCGCCGGTCGTAGCGCCGTGCCGCTGTCGCACGACGAAGTGGTCGAGGCCGGCGCCGCTGCAGCGGCGACGCTCGAAGCCGTGGTGACCGACTTCTGCGGTCGGCTATGAGCCAGGAAGATCTCACGATCCGCCCGTATCGGCCGGGCGACGAAGACCAGATTCTCGCGACGTTCAACCTCGTGTTCCGCGAGGTCTGCGGCGACGACTTCGTCGACCGCACGATGACGCAGTGGCGCTGGCAGTATCACATGAACCCGATGGGCCACCGCATCTCGCTCGCGGTGGCGCCGGACGGGACCGTGGTGTCGCAATACGCGGGCGTGCCCGTGCTCGCCGACACGCCGTTCGGCGAACAGCGCTTCATCCACTGCGTCGACTCGATGACGCACCCCGCGTGGCGCAAGGGGCTGAAGCGCCCGGGCATCTTCGTGATCACGGGCTGGCCGTTCTCGGCGCACAGCCGCCGGATCTCGGACGCCGTGCTCTACGGCTTCCCGGTCGACGCGGCGTTCCGCATCGGCAAGCGTTACCTCGAGTATCACTTCCTGCGTGACATCGATTATCTGATCCGCAACGCCAAGGCGGGCGAACACCCGGCGCCGGAAGGCATCCGGATCGAACGCGTCGACGTGATCCCGCCCGACATCGGCGGCCTCTACGACGTGATGCGCAGCGAGAAACGGCTCCTGCTGCGGCGCGACTACCGCTACCTCGACTGGCGCTACCGACAGAACCCGCAGCGCGACGACTACGAGTTCTGGACCGCGCGGCGGACGGATACGGGCAAGCTCGTCGGCTTCGTCGTCCTCAAGCCGACGATGGGCCTCGCCCCCGACAGCGCGACGATCGCGGACTGGGTCGTGAGCGAACGGGACGAGCAGGCGATCGACGCGCTCGTACACATCGCCGTGCGCCGCCTCCGCGAGGAGCAGAAAGAACTGCTGATGACGGTGTTCCCGGAGTGGTCCGTCGAATGGCAGGCGCTCGAGGCGCGCGGGTTCGAGAAGACGCCGTCGGCCAACTGGCTGCAGCGGCGCATGGTCTACCTGATCACCGGCTCACCGCTGACGGCCGACGTTCTCGAGCGCGACTGGTGGTACATGCTCGGCGACAGCGACCTCGCGTGATGGCGCTACCGAACCCGTTTCGAATTCGCCACGCTCGACACTGCGGAACACGCTGAAGCAGTCGCGGTTCTGAGGTCGAGAGGGTGGCGGATTCGAAACGGGTTCGGTACCGCCATGGGTTCACTTCGCTGGGGGGCGCACGTCCCGGAAGTCGCTCGACTCCCACATCTCGACGATCTCGGGGTGCAGGCTCAGGCTCGCCTTCTCGATGCCGCTTTCCTGCAGCGCGGTGACGAACCACTCTTTGGCGCCTTCGAGGTCGTCGGCGCGCCAGCGGTCGAGCGCGAGTCGCAGCATCGTGAGGCCGAGCAGGCGGCGGCCGTAGCCGACCTTCTCGGCCGCCTGACGCGCGACCGGGAGGGCGATCTCCCATAGTTCGCGCGCCTCGTCGGAGCGCTGGCGCGCGGCGAGGAAGATGCCGTGGTTGAGCGACATCAACGTGAAGGTGATCTGGCGCACGGGGTCGTCCGGGCGGTCCGCAAGCAGCTTGCGCGCGCGTTCGGTGGCTTCCTCGGCCAGTTCTTCGGCGCGTTCGTTGTCGCCTGTCCGCGAGGCGAGGTCGCTCGCGCGATCGAGCAGTTCGATGTGGTGACGGCGCCCTTCCGGGTCGGTGCGCGTCTCGGCCTCGCCCATCGCGACGTCGAGGAGTCCGCGCGCGCCTTCCAGATCACCGGTCTCGACCAGGGCCTGCGCGTGGTTGCCGCGCAGCGCCATGAGGTTGGAGCGCACCATGCCCTTGTCCGGGAGTTCTTCGAGCGCGGCCTCGAGCAGCGCGGTGGCAGCGGCGAAGTCGGCGAGTGCCCCGTCATGGTCGCGCACCCCGAGTCGGGCGTCGGCCCGCGTTGCGTGGGTCAGCGCGAGCACCGTCCGGTGCTGCGGGTTGCCGGGCTCCCTCTTCACGACGTCGACGAGCAGACGGATCGCCCGATCGTAGTCCGGGAGCGCATCGGCGGGGTCACCGAGTTGCCGCTGATTGCTGGCGCGCGTGGCGAGCATGGAGGCCGTTCTTCCGAGCCAGCGTGGGCGGTCGGGCTCACGCCTGGCGAGCCGCTCGTACTCGGTCAGCGCGCGGTTCGCGAACTCGTTCGACCGCTGGAACTGCCGCCGTTGCGCGTGCATCTTCGCGAGCCGCGCGAGGAGATCCACGTAGACGCGTGGATCGCGGCCGCCGTCATCCACGTCTTCCGCGGCCGGGATGCGCTCCAGGCGCTCGACGGCGAGCTCGAAGAAGGTCAGGGCGTCCTGCGAGTCGCCGGTGCGCGCGGCGAGCATGCCGCGGCTGTCCGCGACCTGGGCCCACAGCTGCAGCCTCGCTGGCTCGGGCATGCGGGTCGATTCGGCGTCGGCGAGGCGTTCCTCGAGGTCCGACAGCAGGACGGCCGCGTCATCGAACCGACCCTGGCGGCCGACGGCGATCGCGAGTGCGATCTCGGCGCCGAGCGCGCCCTGGCGCCACCTCGGGTCGTCGTCCAGGGCGTCCGCTTCGCGGTACAGCCGCGTTGCCTGGCGCAAGGCCGGCTCACCGGGCTCGGGTCTCGCCGTGAGTCCGTAGCCCGCAGCGAGGCGCTCACAGCATCGCGCGAGCTCGGTGATCAGCTCCACGCGCGCTCCCGCCCCTTCGTTGCTGGCGGTCGTCGCGAGCAGGTCACCGAGTTCCGCGCGGGCGGTCTCGAGCAGCCGGACGCCCGCGTCGAGGTTGCCGAGGTCGCTCTGCAACGATCCCAGCCGCCAATGCGACCGGGCGCGGGCGATGCGCGCGCGCCGCGTGTCACCCGCGCGGTTCGCGAGATCGACGAGACGTTCATGGAACGCGACCGCGTCCTGCAGCAGCTGTTCGCGCAACTGCGCCGTTCGCGGGATCTCGGCGAGCCTGGCCTCGGCCGTGCGCACGAGCATCTGGTCGACGGCGGCGAGCGCCTGATCCATGTTCGCCTCGGCGATGGCCAGCGCGTCGCGAACCTCCGCCGCGGCCACGTGACGTTGCCAGGCGAACAGCAGCGGGCCGGGCACGAGCACGACGAACGCGATCGCGGTGAGGGCGGCGCGCCGTGGGTTGCGTGCGGCCCAACGCCGCAGCCGCAAGAACGTCGACGGCCGCCGCGCCCGGACCGAGCGCTGCTCGAGAAACGCGAGCAGGTCGTCGCCGAACTCTTCGGCGGTCGCGTATCGCCGCGCGCGATCGACGTCCATCGCCTTGAGGCAGATCGCGTCGACATCGGGGTGCACGTGCGGGTTGTGGTGGATCGTCGGCTCGACGACGCCTTGCACCACCCGTTCGAAGGTCGACGCGCTGTTGCCGAACGGCAGCACGAGCGTCAGCAGCTCGTAGAGCGTGACCCCGAGGCCGTAGACATCGGTGCGGGCGTCGACCTTCTGCATGTCGCCGCGGATCTGTTCGGGGGCCATGTACGGCACGGATCCGAACGACGCGCCCGTGCGCGTCAGGCGGCGATCGCCCTCGGCCGCGGCCAGACCGAAATCGATGAGCCGCGCTTCGCCCGTGGTCGTGAGCAGGATGTTCGACGGCTTGAGGTCGCGATGCAGCACGCCACGTTCGTGTGCGTGAGCGAGCGCATTCGCGACGTCGTGCAGCAGCCGGCAGCACACCTGCACCCACGACCCCGAGAACACCGGCGCGTCGTCGATGGGCGTGCTGTCGCCGTGGCCTCGCATCCGGCGGGTCAGTGCGCGGCGCAGCGCGTGACCATCGAGCGCGGCCGGCGCCTCGCCGGCGAGCTCTTCGAGCACCTCGGCCAGGCTCGCGCCGTGCACCAGTTCCATCGCGTAGTAGGGCACGCCGCTGGCCTCGCCCGTCGTCAGGATCGGCACGATTCCCGGATGCGACAGTCGCGCGACGGCGAGCATCTCGCGGCGGAACCGATCGCGCGCGCCCGCGAACATCACGTGCTCCGGTCGGATGAGCTTGAGCGCCACGTCGCGTTCGAGCGATTCCTGGCGCGCGAGGAAGACGGCGCCCATGCCGCCGTGGCCGATCTGGCGCCCGAGCCGGAACTCGCCGAGCCGTTCGGGGATCAGGTCGTCCGGTTCGGGTCGATGCAGCAGCCCGACCGCACGCAGCTGCTCGATGCGCTCGCGGAACGCCGCTTCGAACTCGGGGTTGGCCCGCGCGATGTCGTCGATCGCGTCGTCGTTGCCGTCCTCGAGCGCGAGGATGCACGCCTCGACGAGTGCGTCGATCGGATCGTCGGGCTGGCTCGTCATCTCCTCACTCGAACCAGACGAACGTGCCGTCCGTCACCTGCGCGATCTTCTCGAGCTGGTCGCGATACCATTTGTTGTCCGTGTAGGCCACGCTGTGGACCGTCACCTTGTGGAAGCGGTTGAGGTCGGCGATGTGACGCGTGACCCGGTTCCAGTGCACGTAGAGGCCGGTGTCGGGTTCGCCCGAGGACAGCAGGTAGATCGTGTCGAGCGTCTCGTCCTGCATCACCGTCGACAGCGCGTTCCAGATGTCCTTCTCGCGCCCGTCGCTCTCGGCGCTGGCGAACGCGACCGCGCGCTTCCGGACCTTGGGGCTCAGCTCTGCCGGCTTCTTGCGGAAGGGGCGCAGCTCGGTGTCGTAGTTGAAGACGTTGAAGACGAGCCCCTCGGGCAGCACGGAGAGCACGCGGTCGAGTTCGGCAACGGCGGCCTCCTCCTTGCTCGTGCCCTTGCTCGTGAGGTCCTCCTTCATGAGGTAGGACTTGTCCATGAGGAACGCGACGTGGTCGCTGTCGACCGGCACGCCGTTGTAGGCGACCGTGCCCGTCGACTTCTTCTGCGCCTTGCTGCGGCCTTCGGGGAACGCGAACGACTCGCGGTTGTCGGCCCACCACCTGCGCCAGACGTCGGGCTGTTCGATCGGCTGACCCGTGAGCTCCTGCAGCTCCTTCAGCGCCCGCGCGGCGACGACGGGGCGGCCGTCCTTCAGCCCTTCGACGAGCGCGTCGACTGCCGTCTTCGTGCGGATCTTCCCGAGGTTCTGCACGGCCTGCATGCGCGGTCGCCAGTCCGGATCCTGCAGGGCCGTCGTGCTGGCCTCCTCGACGCGATCGGGGCAGACCTCGGGGGCGGCACCGAGCAGCGCGCATCGCACGCCGCCGCTCCTGTCCTCGCGGATCGACACGAGGAACGGCACGAGGTAGGTGCTGTCGTCGATGCGCGCGAGCGCCTCGATCGCGTTGGCGCGGACGAAGTCGTCCTTGTGCTTGGTGCGCGTCTGCAGCTTCTTGTTGGCAGCGTCGTATTTCAGCATCCCGAGCGAGCGCGCGGCCCACTGGATGATGTAGGGCTCACGCGCGGACAGCGCCTTCTCCAGGGTGCTCCCGAAGCCGCGGTCGCCGTAGATGCCGAGCGCCTCGGCGCACCACTGCCGAACGCGCGGGTTCTTGCCCTTCTTGAGCTCGAGCTCGACGCGCCGCCGCGCGTACGGGTCCTTGATCTTGATGAAGCCCTCCCACGAGATGTCGCGGTAGTGACCCGGTGACAGGTGGACGCGGGTCCGGCGCGTCTCCTGCTCGAACATCTCGAGCAGCAGCTCGACGGCTTCGACGCTGTCGGCCTGCACGCACGTGCTGACGCCGTTCCTGACCTCGGCCTCCATGCGATGCTGCAGCTTCGTCTTGGCGACGTCGAGGTCCTGGGCGACGGCGAGAGCCGGCGCGGCGAACGCGAGCAGGGCGGTGGCCGCGACGCACTTGAGTCGCGGAACGGAAGGCGATCGTCTCGGCACGAGGTCTCCGGCGGGGCGGTGGGGAGCCCCGACCATAGCGCACCGGCGCTCCGGCCGCGATCGACGCTCAGCGGCCGATGGTGACGCGGAGTCCGCGCGTCAGCGTGACCCCGAGAACGTGCTGTTCGGCGGATTGACCGCAGCGCCCTGGGTGAATGCTTCGAGCCCGAGCAGCGTCGGGGCGGTCGGTCTCGTGCCGGGATCCGGCCCTTGGCCCGAACCGCGTAACGCGACCCTTCCTTCTGGCCGGGCCCTCGGATACGAGATTCGCCCCCAAAATGCTCAGCACCGCCATCGTTCTCGGACCCCAGCGCCGGGTGAAGACCGTCTGTGACGCGGTCGACGCGCTCGTACCCGACCAGAAAAGCGGCGCCGTCGTCGCCATCACTGCGGGTTGGGAAGAACGCGAGGCCGAGGACGACGAGCTCTGCGATCACGTCGGGCGGCCCGTGCAAAACCTCGCGATCTGGAGTCGGGTCGAGCGCATCTTCGCCGCCGATCCGGAGCTCTTGACCGCGATTCGCGAACGGCACGCGCGCTTGCGCAAGATGCAGGCGCTGTATCGCATGCGCCTCGAAGGGCTGATGGACCCGCTCTGCGAACTGCATCGGCGCGAGGACGATCCCGATCTGCTCGAGCCCGAGCGGCAGGCGGCGCTGGAGCTCGTCCGCACGCTCGACCGCGGGCACGAGACGCGCGTCGCCGCCGTGCACGAGGAGTTCGAGTCGCGCATCAAGCCCGGCGAACGTGACGCCGTCGTGAAGCACCGTCGCGAGCTCGACGCGATCCTGCGCGACGCGTCCTGCCTGCTCGTCGCCGGCGGTCACGTCGCGGTGCTGCTGCATCGGATGCGGCTGTTCGACGTGATGGGGCTGTGGGGCGATCGGCCCGTGATCGCGTGGTCGGCCGGCGCGATGGTGCTGACGGAACGGATCGTGCTGTTTCATGACGCGCCGCCGCAGGGCAGCAACTACCCCGAGGTCATGGAGCGCGGCTTCGGTTGCCTCCCCGGCTTCGTCGCGCTGCCGCATGCGCGTCATCGGCTGCAGCTCGACGACGAACGCAGCATGGAGGTGCTCGCGCGCCGCTTCGCACCCGCGCTCGCGGCGCTGCTCGTCGGCGGTTCGCGCTTCAATTGGGACGGCAAGGCCTGGGCGGCAGCGGCCGACTCGCTGGTCTTGTCACCGACGGGCACGACGATCGAGGTGAAGGCATGAGCGTCGTGCTGGCCGACATCGAACGCGCCGTGGCAACGGGCAAGGTCGCGGTCGAGGCGCTGCTCGCCGAGACCGAGTTCCCGTGCGTGCAGGGGCGTCAGGTGACGTTCCTGTTCCAGGGGCGCGCCGACGAGGTCACGCTGCACCACTGGATCCACGGTCTGCCGGGTTCGATGCCGTTCCGCCGCATCGAGCGCAGTGACCTCTGGGTGCTGCAGATCGACCTGCCGCGCGGTTCGCGCATGGAGTACAAGCTCGGCGTCGCGGTGCGCGGCCGCGGCCGGCTGATCCGCGATCCGCTCAACACGCACCTCGCGCGTGATCCGTTCGGCGCCAACTCGGTCGTCTACGGCGAAGGCTACGAGCCGCCCGACTGGTCGATGCCCGACGACGAGGCGCGGCCCGGAACGGTGGAGGACCGCCACGTCGAGAGCAAGGTCTTCTCTGACTGGCGCGAGATCAAGATCTACCGCCCGGCGCGATTCCGCGAGACTCGGCGCTATCCGCTGCTCGTCGTGCACGACGGCTTCGACTACCTGTCGTTCGCCAACCTGCAGCACGTGCTCGACAACCTGATCCATCGGCTCGAGATCCCGCCGCTCGTAGCCGTGATGACCCAATCCGAGGATCGGATGAACGAGTACGCCGCCGATCCGAGGCACGGCGACTTCATCGTGCAGGACCTCGTGCCCGCGATGGAGGAGCTGCTGCCGCTCGTCCGTGATCCGGCGGCGCGCGCGCTCGCGGGCGCGAGCTTCGGCGCGGTCGCGTCGCTGTCGACCGCTTGGCGTCATCCCGGCTTCTTCGGCAAGCTGCTGCTGCAGTCCGGTTCGTTCGTGTTCACCGACATCGGCGAGCACGACCGCGGCCCCGTGTTCGATCCCGTCGTGGAGTTCGTCAACCGCTTCCGCGACGACCCCGGTCGGCCCGCGGACCAGGTGTTCATGAGCTGCGGCGTCTACGAGTCGCTGATCTACTACAACCGCTCGCTGCTGCCGCTCCTGACCGAGACCGGGATGCAGGTCCGCCTCACCGAGGCCAACGACGGCCACAACTGGGAGAACTGGCGCGACCAGCTACGCGAGGGGCTGTCGTTCCTGTTCCCCGGGCCGCTCTGGCTCGTCTACGAGTAGGTTTGGAGCCGACGTCCCACTAAGCTACGCCGCTCGCCCATGCCCAACGCCACCCGTCACATCGGCCTTTCCCTCGGGGCCGACATCTGCTGGCCGATCGCGTTCGAGGAGATCCTCGCCGCGGCCAAACTCGAGCTGCCGCTCGGGCGCGAGATCGTCGATTTCGCGTGCGAACGCGTCCGCATCAAGCCGTTCGAGCTCACGAAGGGCTGCAAGTACGACGTCGTCGTCGATCGCCTCACGCACTGGCTCACGCTGCAGCGCGAGTGGATCAAGAAGGCGATCCTGATGGACGGGCTCTACGTCTACAACAACCCGTGGTCGGTCCAGAGCTACACCAAGCACAGCTCGTACTGCGCGATGATCGCGCTCGGCATGCCGGTGCCGCCCACGGTCATGCTGCCGCAGAAGAACTACGACGGGGCCGACGATCTCGACTACACGCTGTCGGCCTACGCCGACATGTTCGACGTCAAGTCGATCGGTCGTGACCTCGGTTTCCCGTCGTTCATGAAGCCGTACGACGGCGGCGGCTGGAAGGGGGTCAGCAAGGCCGACGACGAGGACGGCCTGCAGCAGAACTACGAGGACAGCGACAAGTACCTGATGCACGTGCAGCGGGCCGTCGACGGCTCGGATCTGTTCGTGCGCGCGATCGGCATCGGCCCGCAGGTGCGGCTCATCAAGTACGACCCGGAGCAGCCGCTGCACGAGCGCTACACGATCGAGCGCGACTTCTGCAGCGCGGCGGACCAGCAGACACTGATCGACACCTGCCTGACGATCAACACGTTCTTCGGCTGGGACTTCAACAGCTGCGAGGCGCTGCGCAAGGACGGCACGTTCTACCCGATCGACTTCGCCAACCCGTGCCCGGACAGCCAGATCAACTCGATCCACTACCACTGGCCGTGGTATCTCACGGCCAACCTCAAGTGGGCGGTGTTCTGCGCGGCCAAGCGGCGCAAGATGCCGAAGAACCTCGATTTCGCGCCCTACTACAAGATCGCGGCGGAGAAGGGGTCGTACGAGGACAAACTCGAGCGCTACGGGGCGATCGCGAGGAAGCGGCTGCAGGCCGACGAGTTCGAGGAGTTCTCCGAGAAGCACCTGGGGCCGCTCGAAGAGGCCGCCAACGCGTGGTATCGCAGCGACCGACTGGTCGAGGCCGCGCGCAAGAAGGTCGCCCACCTGTTCCCCGAGCACGAGGTCGACGAGTTCACCGACAAGTTCGTCGGGTTGGTGCGGCAGTCGGTCGACGACATGGAGAAGACGCAGTCGTGAGCAAGCACAAGATCACCTGGCGGTCCCCGGCCCTCGGCGGCCGCGAGATCACGTTCGCGCGGTACGGCATCGAGGGGACGCCGCTCCTGCTGTTCCCGACGGCCGGCGGCGACGCGGAGGAGCCGGAGCGCTTCCACCTGATCGACGCGGTCGGCGACTTCATCAAGGACCTGCGCCTCAAGGTCTACTGCGTCGACTCGGTCGCGGGGCAGGCCTGGGTCAAGGAGTGCGAGACGCTCGCGGATGCGGCGCGCGCGCAGAACCGCTTCGACGAGTGTCTCTACCGCGAGGTCGCGCCGGCGATCCATCGCGATTGCGGCGGCGACGCCGGTCTCATCTGGACCGCGGGCGCGTCGATCGGCGCGTTCAACGCGCTCGCGCTCACGTGTCGCCACCCGGACGTGTTCGGCACCGCGATCTGCATGAGCGGGACCTACAACATGGACAAGTTCCTGCCCGGGCAGAAGACGCGCGACTACTACGCGAGCTCGCCGCTCGACTTCGTCGGTGATCTCGAGGGCAAGCACCTCCAGCTGCTCAAGGAACGCTTCATCCTGTTGGCGCACGGCCAGGGCGACTACGAGGAGCCCGAGCAGAGTTGGAAGGTCGAACGCGTGCTCGGTCCGAAGGGCATCCCCAACCGTGTCGACGCGTGGGGCAAGGAGTGGCGTCACGACTGGGTGACGTGGCGCAAGATGCTGCCGCAGTTCCTCGGTGAGCTGCTGCCGCAGAAGGCCGAAGCCGGTTCGGACTGAGTTCGCTCGCAGCGGAGTGGCCCGGGCAGTAGCCGTGCCGTGGCCTGGCTAGCGGCGCCAGAGTTCTTCGGGCCAGTACTTCTCGACGATCCAGCGTGGCTGCCAGCGGTCCGGGCGAAAGCGCTTGCCCGAGAGGTCGATCGTCGCGGGCTGCACCTCCGCGGCGGTCCACGGCAGGTCGTCGTCGACGTTCTGCTGCTCCGCGCGGAGTCGCGCTTCGAGTGCCTGGCGCAAGGGGGCGTGCTCCGGGGAGTCGGCGAGGTCGTTCATCTCGTGCGGGTCGCGCCCGATGTCGAACAGCAGCGTGCGGTCGATCTGCGGGAACCGGATCAGCTTGTGGTCGCCGACGCGCACGGCGCGTTGCGTCGTCGCGTAGGCCAGCAGGAGCGCTTCGCGGCCGGGGCCATGACCTTCGATCAACGGCCACAGATCGCGCCCTTCGATCTCGGCGGGCGCGGCCGCGCCGGCCGCCGCCAGCATCGTCGGCATGAGGTCGAGCAGATACGTCAGCCCCGCGCGGCGCGCGCCGGCGGGGACGCCCGGGCCGGCGAGCACGACCGGGGACGCCATCGAGTGTTCGTATACGCTCTGCTTGCCGAGCAGGCCGTGGCTGCCCATCGCGAGGCCGTGGTCGGCCGCGAACACGACCAGCGTGTTGTCGCGCAGGCCGTGGCGATCGAGCGTGACGAGGATGTCGCCGATGCGCTGGTCGAGATGCGCGATCAACGCGCGGTACTCCGCGAGCTGATCGCGCAGCGGATGTTCGTCGCGCGGCCAGCCCATGAGGTTCTCGTCCCGCACCGTCATCGTCGGCTTGCCGAGGTCGAGGCCGTGCTGGCCGCGGAAGTTCGGCGGCAGGTCCGGCGGTGGCAGATCGCGAGCCAGGCGGTCGAGCCATTGTTTGGGCGGGTCGCGCGGATCGTGCGGCGCAGTGAACGCAACGTAGGCCAGGAACGGCCTGGCCTGGGCGGCGTCGCTCGCGAGGAAGTCGATCGCGGCGTCGGCGAACAGGTCGGTCGCGTGACCCGGGCGCACGCCCTGGTTCTTGACGACGCCGCCCTCGACGTCGCAGAGGTCGATCGCGAAGTGGTTCGCCATGCCGCCGCGCAGGATCGCGCGCCCGTTCGGGAACGCACGCCGCAGCGCCGCGTCGCCGTTGTGCCACTTCCCCGTCATGAACGTCGTGTAGCCCTGGTCGCGCAGCAGCTCGGGCAGCGTCACGAGGCCCGCCATGTCGTCGGGCGCGCGCGTGAGCACGCGGCCCGACAGCACCATCGCGCGCGACGGGATGCAGACCGCACCGTGGCGCGAGCCCATGCAGTAGACGTCGGTGAGTGCGGTGCCGCGCTCCGCGAGCGCGTCGATGGCCGGGGTCATCACGTTCTCGCCGCCGAACGCACCCACGGCGTCGCGCCGCAGGTCGTCGGCATAGAGGAACAGGATGTTCGGTCGTTCCGCGCGGGGCGGCGCGGTCGCGCAGCCGGCCAGCAGGGCGAGAACGAGCAGTGCGAGCAGCCGATTGGCGAGGATCGGGACGGCGGGGTGCCAGCGCATCGCCCGCCAGGGTGCCAGATCGGGTGGGCGGGTGCCATCGGCCAGGCGCGGCGCCCTGCCCATGACGGCGGGGGTTCGAGGCCAGCGGGACCGATTCCGGGACCGGCTCAACGGCGCCCCGGGCCGCTGCCGATAATTCCGATGTGATCCGTCGAGTCGTCGTCCGCATGGTCTCCATCCTCACCGTTGCGGTGGCGTTCGCGGCGTGCGGCGGCGGCGAGGAGCCGGTTGGGCTCGAGGGCGCCGAGCGGTCGGACATCCCGGTCTTTCTGCCCGCGACGCTCGACTCCATGGTGAACGTGAGCTACCGGCTCGAGGTCGACCGCGGCTACGAACGCTTCCAGGGCCGCACGTGGACGTTCTGGACGAAGGCGCCGATCGACGAGGTGCGCGCGTTCTACCGGCCGCTCGCGGCCGCCCCGGCACCCGTCGCCGAGGTCGCACCGCCGGAGCCGGACGTCGACGCCATCGACTGGGGCGACGAGGGCGAAGCGAACGAAGAGGCCGGCAGCGTGCTCGCCGACGAGGACGAGTTCTGGGCCGCGTCCGGGTTCGAGGACGTCCAGTTCGACACCGGCGGCGACGAGGGTGGCGCGGAGGTCGAACCCGTGAGCGATATCGGCCACCCCGGCCCGCCGCTCGATCTCGCGGCCGAGACCCTGCAGCTGCTGCTGCCCGTTCGCGAAGGCGGCGTCGAGGTGCTCGTCGAGGTCGACGTCTACCTGCAGCCGCTCCAGCGCCGCACGTGGTTCACCCTACGCGAAGTGCAGAGCCGCGGCATCGAGCAGGAGTGACCGTACGGTACCTGGTTCATGCTGCCGGCCGCCGCAACGCCACCTGCGAGCCGCCCTCGCGGCCGGCAGCATGAACCAGGTACCGTACGGCAAGGTACCGTACGGCAAAGATGCTTCACTCGAAGCGGTAGCCGTGGGGCACGACCACGATGCCGGTGCTGCTGACGGTGAAGCGGGCGCGGTCGGCTTCCTCGTCGTAGCCGATCTCGGTGCCGTCGGGGATCTTCGTCCACTTGTCGACGATGACGCGGCGCAGCCGGCAGCGCTTGCCGATCGTCGCGCCGCGCATCACGATCGACTGCTCGACCTCGGCGTGTTCGTCGACGTAGACGCGGTTGCTCAGCAGCGACTGGTGGACCTTCGCGCCGGACACGACGACGCCTGGTGAGAGCAGCGAGTCGTGCACTTCGGCGCGGCGGCCGTCCCCTTCTTCGGAGAACACCGTCTTGGCCGGCGGGTCGTTGTGCCACAGCGTGTAGGTCGGCCAGTCCTGGCGGTAGAGGTTGAGCTGCGGCTTGACGTTGCAGAGGTCCATGTTGGCGTCGAAATACGCCTCGATGGTGCCGACGTCGCGCCAGTAGGGCGTGACGTTGTCGTCGTCCTCACCGCCCGGGCCGCGGAAGAAGTGCACGTAGATCGGCACCTCGTCGAGCATCCGCGGGATCACGTGATGACCGAAGTCGCCGCCCTCGCCCTCGGGCAGCTCGTGGTCTTCTCTGAGTCGCTTGATCAGCTCGACCGTCTCGAAGACGTAGATGCCCATCGACGCGAGGCAGTAGCCCGGGTCGCCCGGGATCTCCGGCGCGTTTTCCTTCGGCTTCTCGGCGAAGCCCGTGACGCGACCGTCGGCCGCGATCTGCAGGATGCCGAACGCGTGCGCCTCCGCGACCGGAATCCGCACCGCACCGATCGTCAGCGCGGCGCTGTGCTCCACGTGCTCCCGCAACATGTCGCGGTAGTCCATGTGGTAGATGTGATCACCCGACAGCACGAGCACGTTCGACGGGCTCCAGTCCTCGATCGCGTCGATGTTGTGGTAGATCGCGTCGGCCGTGCCGCGGTACCACTTGCTGACGGAGCCGTGCAGCGGCGGCCGGCACGTGATCCACTGCTCGAGGCGCCGCGGCAGGAAGTTCCAGCCGAAGCGGATGTGCTCCTCGAGCGACCGCGCCTGATACTGCGTCAGCAGGTGGATGCGCCGCAGGCCCGAGTGGATGCAGTTGCTCAGCGTGAAATCGATGATCCGGTAGCTGCCGCCGAACGGCACCGCGGGTTTCGCGCGCTGCTCCGTCAGCGGCTTGAGGCGTGAGCCTTCGCCCCCGGCGAGGATGAACGTGATGGTGTTCTGCAGGTCGAGGGGAACCATGGCGAGGTGCGTCAAGAATGCAGGTTGACCGCGTCCGGATGAAGGCCGAGCCGCCGATTCCCCGAACGTTGATCCCGGGGCGGGGCCCCGTACTGTCTTTGGTCGCTGCCGGGGCTCGCGCCCGTCGCCTTTCTGCCATGTCCTTCTCGATGCCCGCCGACGCCGAGTGGTTGCTGACCGACGGTCAGGGCGGCTACGCGTGCGGGGCGGCCGACGACCGGGCGCGGCGGCGGTACCACGCGGCGTGGATCGCCCGCGCGACCGCGACGGCGCAGCGCTACTGCCTCGTCGCCGGGTTCGACGAACAGCTCGCGGTCGGAGGCGAGGTGGTCTCGTTGCTGCACGCGCGCTGGTCCGGTTTGGTCGAACCGATGCGCCCGCCGGTCGACGTGACGTTCGCGCGCTGGCCGGAGCCGACCTACACGTTCCGGCACGGCGCGTTCACGCTCGCGCGCTCGCTCCGCCTGCGCGGTGGGTTCGACGGCGGCGGCAGCCGTGGGGACGCGAGCCCGACGCTGCTCGTGCGCTGGCACAACCGCGGCGACGGACCGATCCGGCTCGTCGTGCGGCCGCTGCTCGGATGGTGCAACGCCAACCATCTCGTTCGGAGCGGCGCGCCGCGCTCGGCGAAGGCGCTCGAGTTCGACGCCACAGTGCACGCGCGCGGGGCGAGCTGGGGCTTCCGCCCCGACGATTCGCTGCCGCCGCTCTGGCTCACGGCCGCCGGCGTCGCGGCGTTCACCAGCCAGCCCGACTGGTATCGCGGCTTCGAGTACGACATCGATCGTGAGCGTGGCTACGACCACGTCGGCGATCGGTGGACGCCCGGCAAGCTCGAACTCGACATCCCGGTCGGCGCGAGCGCGACGGTCGCGTTCCGGCTCGGTGAGCCGTGCGCCGATCCGCTCGCCGAGTGGACCGCGGACGAACGCGCCGGCGGCGTGCGGATGACGCGGGCGCGCGCGTTCGCGAGCGGGTCTCTGGCGGGTGCCGTCGATCCCGCCGCCGCGGACGCCGCCGCCGCGGATCCGGGTTATCTGGATCCGGGCCATCTGGATCCGGGCTATCTGGATCCGGGCAATGGCGTGACGGCGCGGCTCGCGGCCGCGGCCGACGACTTCTTCTACGAGGGGCCGGGCGGCCGTCTCGGCGTGCTCGCGGGCTTTCCGTGGTTCGGCGAATGGGGGCGCGACGTCTTCCTCGCGCTGCCCGGACTCGCGCTGGCGCGTGGCCGCGTCGATCTCATGGAGCGCGTGCTCAGCGAGGCGTTGCCGTTCCTGCAGCACGGGCTGCTGCCGAACATCTACGCTGCGACCGTCGCGGCGAGTGACTACGGCAGCTGTGACGCGGCGCTGTGGTATGCGCTCGCCGTGCAGCGTTACGCCGACGCGGAGACCGCCGATGACGAGCTCCTGCAGCGCGACTACGTGCCGGCCCTCGTGCAGATCGCCGAGGCCTATCTCGCCGGCACCGACCTCGGCCTGCACGTCGAGACCAACGGTCTGCTCGCGGCCGGCGGTCCGGACCTCAACGCGACCTGGATGGACGCGCAGACGAGTGCCGGGCCGGTCACGCCGCGCGCCGGGTATCCGATCGAGATCCAGGCGTTGTGGTACGCGCTGCTGGCGTTCCTCGTCGAACGCGACGTCGAAGGTGCCGGGCGATACCGCGAGGTGATGACCGCGTGCGGCGAGATTCTGCGCGACCGGTTCTGGCTCGCGGAGGATCGCTACCTCGCGGATCGACTGCTGGCCGATGGTTCTGGTGGTGCAGGCGCCGCGGACCCCGCGGTGCGCCCGAACATGCTCATGGCGGCGGCCCTCGCGCGTTCGCCGCTCACCGCGGAGCAACGCGCCGGCGTCGTGCAGAAGGCGCGCGCCGAGCTGCTCACGCCGTGCGGGCTGCGGACGCTGTCGCCGCGGGACGCGGAGTACCGCGGGCGCTACCGCGGCGGCATCGAGACGCGCGACGCGGCATATCACCAGGGCACCGTCTGGCCGTGGCCCGGCGGGTTCTACGTCGAGGCC
The DNA here is from genome assembly GCA_965228735.1 of Planctomycetota bacterium. Taxonomy (GTDB): domain Bacteria; phylum Planctomycetota; class UBA1135; order UBA1135; family UBA2386; genus JAGQRA01. Next base: position 2,591,663 of record OZ245838.1, on the reverse strand, counting down.
GCGTTGCAGGCGGCAGCCCCGGGGGAACGCGCGGACGTCGTTGCCGAGTTGTCGCGTTGGCTCGACGGCTTCGCCACCGAGCTGGACCGCGCCGGGCTCGAGCACGTCAGCGAGGTGTTCGACGGGGACGCTCCGCACCGCCCCGGCGGCACGTTCGCGCAGGCGTGGAACACGGGCGAGCTGCTGCGCGCGTTCGCGCTCGTCCGTTCGGCAGCGGCCGAGGCCGCCGAGCCGAAGGCCCGTGCCGGCCGCAAGGCGCGCGGCCCTGCCCGAGGGACGACGTGATCGACATCGTCTTCTACTTCCAGGCGCATCAACCGTACCGGCTCAACAAGTGGCGGCCCGGCGATCGCATCGGCCACCACGGCGAGGACTACTACGACGAGCCGCTCAATCGGCTGGTCGCCGAGCGCGTCGCCGAACGCTGCTACGTGCCGATGAACGAGCTGCTGCTCGAGCAGATCGATCGCACGGACGGCCAGTTCCGCTGCGCGTTCTCGCTGTCGGGCACGCTGATCTCGCAGCTGCGCGACTGGGTGCCGGCCGCGCTGGATACGTTCGTCGCCCTCGCCGAGTCGGGGAACGTCGAGTTCCTATGCGAGACCAGTCACCACAGCCTCGCGGCGATCGGTGACCCGGACGAGTTCGTCGCGCAGGTCGAGGCGCAGAAGGCGGTCGTGACGGAGCTGTTCGGCGAGCCGACCACGTTCCGCAACACGGAGCTGATCCTCGACAACGCGATCTGCAAGCGGGTCGAGGACCTCGGCTTCGACTGCATGCTCGGCGAGGGCGCCGATCGGCTCCTCGGTTGGCGCAGCCCGCAGGTGCCGTATCGGCCGCGCGGTTGCGACCGGCTGCGGCTCCTGCTGCGCAGCTACTCGCTGTCCGACGACATCGCGTTCCGCTTCAGCAACCGCAAGTGGCCGGGCTATCCGCTGTTCGCCGACACGTTCGCCGAGTGGTTGCACGACGTGCCGTCGCCCGCCCAGTTCGTCGGTCTCTTCATGGACTACGAGACCTTCGGCGAGCACCAGGCGGAGGACACGGGGATCCTCGAGTTCATGCGGCATCTGCCGAACAAGGTGCTCGACGACTCGCAGTTCCGGTTCCGCACGCCGGCCCAGGTCGCGGCCGAACGCGCGGCCGCGGCCGAACTCGACATCCCGACCCACGTGTCGTGGGCCGACGAGGAGCGCAATCTCACGGCGTGGCTCGGCAACCCGATGCAGGAGGCCGCGCACGCGGCGATCTACGCGCTGCGTTCGGACGTGTTGGCCGTTGCCGACCGGCGGCCCGATCTGCTGGTCGCCTGGCGCCGACTGACGACATCGGACCACGTCTACTACGTCGCGACGAAGCACCACAGCGACGCCGAGGTGCACGACTACTTCAGCCCGTACGACACGCCGCACGCCGCGTTCGTCACGGTGATGACCGCCGTCGACGAGCTGCGCGCCGCCGTCCGCCGCGCGCGGGCCGGGGAAGCGGCGCCGGTGCACGTCGCTGCCACGGTCGAGCCGTCGCGCCAGCGAAAGACACCGCCGCAGAAGACACCGCCGCAGAAGACACCACCGCAGAAGACACCGCAGCAAAGCACACCGCCGCAGGGTGCCACGAAGAAAGGGGCCGCGAAGAAGGCCCGGAAGCGCACCGCGAAGAAGACGCCGCCCGCCAAACGATCGCGTGGCGGCGACGCTTCATCCTGAGTTCCACAGCCAATGCCCGACGTTTCGTTCCAACTCTTCGAGATCAGCTGGGAGGTCTGCAACAAGGTCGGTGGGATCCACACCGTCCTGTCGAGCAAGGCCGTCACCGCCGCCAGGCGCTACGGCGACGACTACCTGACGATCGGTCCGCAGGTGCTGTCCGGCACGGGCGGTCAGCCGCCGTTCGACGACGAACCCGGTCACGAGGCATTCATCGAATCGTGCCGCGACCTCGGCGTGCCCGTGCGCGTCGGCCGCTGGCGCATCGTCGGGCGACCGCGCTGCATCCTCGTCGGGTTCTCCGGGCTCTACGACCGAAAGGACGGGATCCTGTCCGGACTCTGGGAGCGCCACGGTGTCGATTCGATCGCGGGCGGCTGGGACTACATCGAGCCCGTGCTGTTTGCGACGGCCGCGGCGATGGTCATCGAGCGCTGGTGGGAGGAGTACCTCGCGCCGTTCCGCAAGCGCGCGGTGGTGCAGGCCCACGAGTGGATGACGGCGGCGGCGTTGCTCTACCTGCAGGATCGGATCCCGAGCATCGGCACGGTGTTCACGACGCACGCGACGATGCTCGGCCGCGCGCTCGCGTCGCTCGGCATCACGCCGGACCCAGGGAGTGACGACAACGGCCTCGGAGGTCGGACGCCGGCCGAGCTCGCGGCGACGCACAACGTCCAGGCCAAGCATTCGCTCGAGGGCGTTGCCGCGCGGAAGGCCGACGTGTTCACGACCGTCAGCGCGATCACCGGCAAGGAAGCCGAGCTGTTGCACGAACGGCGCCCCGCGCCGCTGCTGCCCAATGGCATCGACCTCGAGGTCATCGGCGAGCTCGCGGGGGACGACCGCGCGGCCGTGCGGCAGGACCTCGCGCGCATCGCGAGCGCGATGGCGGGCGAGGACGTGAGCGACTTCGCGTTCGTCGCGATCGCGGGGCGCTACGAGTTCCACAACAAGGGCATCCAGCTCCTGCTCGACGCGCTCGCGAAGGTCGAGGAGCAGAAGGCGGGCCGCAAGATCGTCGCGTTCCTGCTGGTTCCGGCCGGCAACTCCGGCATTCGCGCGGAGCTGCTGGACCGGCTCGCCGAGGGCGACCTCGCGCAGGACGCCGAGCCGATCGGCATCTGTACGCACAACCTCTTCGACGAGGAGAACGACGCGACCATCAAGCACTGCGAACGCCTCGGCCTGCAGAACGCGCGCGGGTCGCATGCCTTGGTCGTGCAGCTGCCGATCTACCTGCGGCCGGACGACGGATTGTTCGGGCGCGAGTACGAGGCCGTGCTCGCCGCGATGGACCTCGGGGTCTACCCGTCGTTCTACGAGCCGTGGGGCTACACGCCGCAGGAGGCGCTCGCCGTCGGCGTGCCGACGATCACGACGGACCTCGCGGGTTTCGGTCGGTGGGCGACCGCGGAGGGCCTCTCGCCGGCCGACGGCATCGCGGTGCTCGCGCGCGAACGGGCGCCGTACGCGGAGGTGGTGGAGTCCTTCCTCACGACGATGCGGGCCTACCTCGACGGCGAGCACGGCGCAGGCGACGCGCTGCGCGAGCGCTGCATCGCGGCGGCGGGACGCACCGAGTGGCAGCACTTCTTCGCGCACTACGAGACCGCCTACGGTGAGGCGATCGCCGCGGTGCAGCGGCGCAGCGTGGCCGGGGTCGTGCAGTTTCGCATGCCGCGCCGCGCGCTGCCGTCGATCGGGGCGAGCAAGACGCCGCGGTTGTCGACGTTCGAGGCGGCCGCGACGCTGCCCGAGAGTCTGCGCGGTCTCGAACGCCTCGCGCGCAACTTCTGGTGGGTCTGGAACCCGGGCGTGCGTGACCTGTTCGAAGAGCTCGCCGACGGGTTTGCGGCCGGTGGCGAGAACCCGGTCGCGTTCCTGCAGGGGGCGAGCCTCGAGGCGCTCGAGAGCAAGGCGGCCGATGCCGACTATCTCGAACGGCTGCGCGCGACGGTCGCCCGCTTCGACGACTACATGGCGACGGTCGACGAGCCGCTGACCGTAGGGCACGACGGCGATTCGAACGGCCGGAACGCGGCGCTGTCCCAGGAGCGCCCGGTCGCGTACTTCTCGGCGGAGTTCGGCATCCACCATTCGCTGCCCGTCTACAGCGGTGGGCTCGGGATCCTCGCCGGCGACCACCTGAAGAGCGCGAGCGATCTCGGCATCCCGCTCGTGGGCGTCGGTTTGTTCTATCGCTTCGGCTACATGCACCAGCAGGTGTCGAGCGACGGCCAGCAGGTCGCGGTCGACAAGGAGAACCTGCCGCGGCAGCTCGCGCTCGATCCGGTGCGCGACGCGGACGGCAACACGTTCGAAACTTCGGTGCCGTTGCCCGGGCGCGAGGTCTTCCTGCAGGCGTGGAAGGCGCAGGTCGGCCGCGTCACGCTGTATCTGCTCGATGCCAACCTGCCGAAGAACCGTCCCGAAGACCGCGACATCACGCGCAACCTCTACGGCGGCGACTCGGAGATGCGCATCCAGCAGGAGATCGTGCTCGGCCGCGGCGGCGTGCGACTGCTGCGCGGTCTCGGCGTGCGGCCGGCGGTCTACCACATGAACGAGGGGCACGCCGCGTTCCTCACGCTCGAGCGGGTCAGCCGCCTCGTGCGCGGCGAGGGCCTGCCGTTCGACGCGGCGCGCGAGTACGTCGCGCGCACGACGCTGTTCACGACCCACACGCCCGTGCCCGCGGGCCACGACCGCTTCGGCGAGGATCTCGTGCGACGCTACTTCGGCGACGCCGAGGAGTGGGTCGGGCTGCCGTGGGAGCGCTTCTTCGCGCTCGGCCAGGCGACGGGCGGCAGCTCCGCGGCGGACTTCAACATGACGTATCTCGCGATGAACTTCGCGGGCTTCGTGAACGGCGTGAGCCAGCTGCACGGCGTGGCGTCGCAGAAGCTGCTCGCGGACTTCTGGCCGGGTCTGCTGCAGGACGAGATCCCGGTCGCGGCCGTGACCAACGGGGTGCACCTTTCGACGTGGACGCACCCGGACATCGGCCGGCTCGTGCGCGGCGGCGACGTGGGCGCGGTGCGGCCGCAGCACTTCGAGGCCGCCGAGTCGATCGCGCTTCCGAAGCTCTGGGCTGCGCACCGGCAGAACAAGTCGCGCATGCTGGCCGCGGTGCGCAACGTGCTCACGACCACGTTCCAGTCGCGCGGCGACAGTCCGACGGTCCTGAGCTCGATGCTCGCCGGCCTCGCGGAGGACGCGCTCTACCTCGGGTTCGCCCGGCGGTTCGCGCCCTACAAGCGCGCGCATCTGCTGTTCTCCGATCCGGAGCGGCTGCAGCGGATTCTCTCCGACCCCGAGCGCCCCGTGCGCATCGTCGTGTCCGGCAAGGCGCACCCGCGCGACGAACGCGGGCAGGACATCCTGAAGTCGATCGTGCAGATCGCGCGGTCGCCGGAGTTCATCGGCAAGGTGTTCTTCGTCGACAACTACGACATGGCGGTCGCGCGCGCGCTCGTCCAGGGCGTCGACGTCTGGGTCAACACGCCGACCCGGATGGAGGAGGCCAGCGGCACGTCGGGCATGAAGGCCGCGGCCAACGGCGTCCTCAACCTGTCGATCGCGGACGGCTGGTGGCCCGAAGCGGCCGACGGCGAGAACGGCTGGACGATCGCCGGCCCCAGGGTCTACGAGCGGCAGGAGCTGCAGAACGAAGCCGACGCGACGGCGCTCTACCGGTTGCTCGAGGAGGACGTCGTCGCGACCTACTTCGATCGTGACGGCGCTGGCGTGCCGACCGAGTGGGCGAAGCGGATGCGACACACGCTCGCGACCGTGCCGGCGATGTTCAGCACCGATCGCATGGTGGGCGACTACCTCGAACGGGCGTATCGACCGCTGGCCGCGAACTACTTCGTCGAGCAGGGCGAGCGCAAGCGGCCCGCGCGCGAGGCCGCGAAGAACTTCGCGCGCCTGCGGTCGGCGTTCGACAAGGTGCGCATCACCGCGGCGACGACGGTCGATCTGCTGAGCTTCAAGGTCGGGCAGCACCTCGAGGTCCGGCTCGAAGCGGATCTCGCGGGGCTCACGCCGGAGGACGTGCTCGTCGAGCTCGTCGTCACGCGGTCCGGCGACGACCCCGCGGTGGTCGTCGTGCCGATGCAGCACGCCGGACTCGTGAGGCCGGACGGCTCGGGCGAGAGCGATGCGCGGGTGCACGGCTTCGACGGCGGGTATCGTGTCGAGCACTCGGGGCAGTACAGCTACGGCATGCGCGTTCGGATCCCGGGTCACGGCCCGCACGACGCCAAGGTGCGCGGGCTGGTGCTCTGGGCCTGAGAGTGTTCTGGGCCAGACGGGTGATCGAGAGGTCGAGATGACGAAGTTCCACGTCGGCACGAGCGGGTTCAGCTACGACGAGTGGCGGCCTGCGTTCTACCCCGAGGACCTCAAGAAGGACGGCTACCTCACGTACTACGCCAGCCAGCTGCCGGCGGTGGAGCTCAACAACACGTTCTATCGCATGCCCAAGGCCGAGACGGTGGCCAAGTGGAAGGGGCAGGTCGGCGACGACTTCCGCTTCGCGGTCAAGGCGACGAAGCGCATCACGTGGAGCGCCAAGCTCGTCGACTGTGGTGAGCTGTGCGAGTGGCTGTTCCGGTCGATCGCGCCGCTCGAGGGCACGCTCGGCTGCGTCTTCTACCAGGTGCCGAAGTACGTGCGGAAGGACGTCGACGTGCTGCGCGACTTCCTCTCGCACCAGCAGGCAGGCATCAAGGTCGCGCTCGAGTTCGCGCACGACAGCTGGCTCGAGGACGACGCGCTCGCCGTGCTGAAGGAGCACGACGTCGCGCTCGTCACGAGTGACAAGGAGGGCGAGCCCGAGCCCGAGCTCTTGGACACGGCGTCGTGGTGCTACGTGCGCTTGCGGCGCGAGGGCTACGAGGACGACGACTTGCGCCGCTGGCGCGACCGCATGGTCGAACGCGGGTTCTCCGACGCGTTCGTGTTCATGAAGCACGAGGACTCGTGCGCGGGTCCGGCGCTCGCGCGGCGCTTCCTCGCGCTCGGCTGAGGGTGGCGCCGTTCGGCCGACGGTCCGAGCTGGCCGTGGCATCGAACAAACGACGAACGCCCGCGGGTCAAGATCGGCCGGATTCCGGTCGATTCCAGGTTGGTGGGGCCGTCATGGTATCGTTTCCCCGCTTCCGTCACCGGCTCCCCAGAGACCCCGGACCCGCATGGCCGTCCCCTCACGCACCTCCTGGAAGGGCTTCATCAAGCTCAGCCTCGTCTCCGTCCCGGTCAAGGCGTTCACCGCGAACGACAGCTCGTCGGAGGTGCGGCTCAACCAGCTGCACAAGGACTGCCACAGTCGGGTGAAGTACCAGAAGGTCTGCCCCGAGCACGGTGAGCTCAAGAGCGAGAACATCGTCAGCGGGTACGAGCACAGCAAGGACCAGTACGTCGTCGTCGACCCCGAGGAGCTCGACAAGCTGCGCACCAAGACGGACCGCGCGATCGGCATCGACGGCTTCATCCCGCAGGACGAGATCGACGGGCTCTACTACGCGGGCAAGACGCACTACCTGTTGCCCGACGGCGTGGCGGGTGAGCGGCCGTACGCGCTGCTGCACCACGGCATGGTCGAGAACAAGGTCTGCGCGATCGCGCAGGTCGTGATGTCGGGACGCGAGCAGCTCGTGATGATCCGACCCAAGGGCAAGCTGATCGTGATGACCGGCCTGCACTACAAGAAGAAGGTCAAGAACCCCGCCGACTACGAGGACGAGGTCGACGAGATCGAGTTCAAGCCCGAGGAGATCGCGTTGACCAACACGCTGATCGGCGCGAGCAAGATCGAGGAGTTCGACTTCGGCAAGTACACCGATCAATACGTCGCGAAGCTCCGCAAGGTGATCGAGGCCAAGGTGCAGGGCGAGGAGCTCGTGCAGGCGCCGGACCACGAGGAACCGAAGATCCTCAACCTCATGGACGCGCTGAAGAAGAGCGTCGCAGAGGCGCAGACGAAGCTCGTTTCGGGCGACGGCGAGTCGGGTGGCGACGATGGGGCGGAAGGCGAGGCCGACGCGCCGAAGAAGCTCGCGCCGAGTGCCGGCGCGAAGAAGAAGTCGCGCAAGGCGTCGGGCAACTGACCGGCGGGGCGCCCCGCGCGTGACCGATTCGCCGCGACTGCCGGAGCACGTCGAGCCGATGCTGGCCCGCATCGGCAAGCCGTTCGACTCGGCGGACCACTTCTTCGAGATCAAGTGGGACGGTGTGCGCGCGGTCACCTATGTGGAGAACAGTCAACATAGAATCCACGGTCGCCGCCGCCGCGACCTGCGCGGGCGTTATCCTGAGCTCGAGTTCCTGGCCGACCTGCCCGCCGGCACCGTGCTCGACGGTGAGCTCGTCGTGCTCGACGACGCCGGCCGGCCCGACTTCCGCGCGATCCTGTCCCGCGAGAACGCGAGTCCGGGCGACGCGTTACGTCGATCGCAGATGAGTCCGGTCGTCTACGTCGTCTTCGACCTGCTCTATCGCGACTTCGAGGCCACGATGCCGTTGCCGTTCCTCGAGCGGCGCGCCCGGCTCGCGACCCTGGTCGAGTCCGTCGGAAACGCGCGACTCGTGCTGTCGGACGGAGTTGCGACGAACGGCATCGACCTGTTCGAAGCCGCGGTCGAGCAGCGGCTCGAGGGCATCGTGAGCAAGCGCATCGACGCACCGTATCGGCCGGGTGATCGCGGCGATGCGTGGCAGAAGATCAAGCCGGTGCGTTCCGTGCATTGTGTCGTCATGGGTTACGAACCCGACGACGAGCGCGGCGAACAGGACTTCAAGTCGCTCATCGTCGCGACGGATCTAGACGGCACGTTGCGGTGCGTCGGCAGGGTCGGGTCGGGACTCACGGAGAGCAGCAAACAGCAGCTGCGCGAGCTCATGTTCGCGCGCCGCACCGACCGACCGCTCGTCGAAACCGACCTCAACGGTTGCTGGATCACGCCTGGGCTCTTCTGTACCGTCAGCTTCGTCGAGCAGACCGCGAGCGGCGCCCTGCGCGCACCCGTGTTCCAAGGGCTGGTCGACCCCGACGGCGTATGACGATCGAATTCAGCGCGACCCAACGCTCGTTCACGGCGAAAGAACTCGCTGAACTGTGCGGGTTGCCGGGCACGGTGGTCAAGCGCTGGATCGACCGCGAGTTCATCGAGCCGCAGCGTGGCAGCGTCGGCAAGTTCGCGTTCTCGGCGCTCGGCCGCGCGCGCACGTTGGCCAAGCTGTGGCGCGCGGGTTGGACCGCGCCGCGCATCGCGCACGCGTGGCGCCTCGCGCGCACCGTCGTCGAGGATCCCGACGAAGCGCTGACCGGTCTGCTCGCGAGCATCGGTCGTCGTCGCGTCACCGTGCGGACGTCCGAGGGCCGGCTCGTCGAACCGGGCGGTCAGATGCTGTTCGACTTCGACCAGCTCGTGGAGCGTCACGGCGGCGACAAGCTGCCGACGATGCGGTCGCCGAAGGCGTGGTTTGCGATCGCCGTCGAGGCCGAGGCCGCGGGTCGCATCGAGGACGCCGTGCGCGCGTATCAGCACGCCGTCGAGACGGACAACCCCGAGGCGCACTTCAATCTCGGCAACTGCTACTACACGTTGCGGCGCCGGCGCGAAGCCTGCGCGTGCTTCGAGGCCGCGGTCGAGATCAGCCCGGACTACGCCGAGGCGTGGAACAACCTCGGTGTCGTGCGCGGCGAGCTGAGCAATCGCGAAGGCGCGATCGCGGCGCTCGAGCGCGCGCTCGCGCTCGTGCCGCACTACGCCGACGCGCACTACAACCTCGCCGAGGCGCTCGCCGTCGCCGGGGACCTCGAAAGGGCGCGCCGCCACTGGCGGGCCTACCTGTCGTTCGATCCGAACAGTCGCTGGGCCGATCAGGTCCGCCGCTACCTGCAGATCAACGGCGAGCAGCCGACGTCGTAGAGAGTGGCGGTACCGAACCCTTGCGCCAGGCGAAGCCTGGACGGGAGAAATCATGACCTGACAGGAATGAGAACCCCGTATTGGAGTCCCGCGGGTGACGAAACCCGCCCGGCGAAGGCTAGCCACCAGCCGGAAGCGAGTCTTGCGTGGCGACCGGGTAACCGCCGCTGCGAAGCGTAGACAGCGAGGATGTGGGCGGCGCGACTGAGCCCCGAAAGTACCGACAGCGAGAGAGCCGACGTGGTGGGTTCATCGGAAGGCAACATGGAAGGGCCGCAACCGGCTTGGCCCGGAAGTCTCTCCGGGGTCCTGAGAACGACCGCACGCATCCATCGGACTCCCCAGGAACCTGGGATCCCCTCGATTGGTCCGATCGTCAACTCCGGCTGGGGCCCGGAAACCAACTCTCCAGGGCCGCGACGTCGTGTCCGCGTCGGTGCCGTCAAGGAATCCGGACACACGGCCGGTACCGCCGAGCGAAGGAAACGAAGCGACGCGGGACGCCAACGAGGGAGTCGGAGTGCGTCATAGTACCAAAGAGTCCGGGGAACCCGCCCCACGGGGACCCGGCGGAGGGAAGGGCGTCACCGGCGACAAGGAACCGCTGGACGGACCGACCACGGAGACGACGGGCTCCGAGCAGGTCTCCACGAAACTCCGGCGGGTAGCGGAGCTGGCGAGGCAGCGACCAGACCTGGTCCTGACCACACTGGCACACCACATGGACATCGCGCTTCTGCGGGAGGCGTATCGCCGCACGCAGAAGTCCAAAGCTCCTGGTGTCGACGGCGTCACGGCTCGCGACTACGAGCAGGATCTCGAGGGCAACCTCGCGGACCTGCACGAACGCGCGAAGTCAGGGCGCTATCGCGCACCACCGGTCCGGCGCGTGCACATCCCGAAAGGGAAGGGTGGCACGCGTCCAATCGGAGTGCCGACGCTGGAGGACAAGGTCTTGCAGCGGGCGGTGACGCAAGTGATGGAGGCGGTATATGAGCAGGACTTCTTGGACTGCTCGCACGGCTTCCGTCCCGGTCGCTCGCCGCACACGGCACTGGAATCGCTTTGGAAGCATGCGATGTCGATGGGTGGCGGCTGGCTGTTGGAAGTCGACATCCAAGGTTTCTTCGACAACCTGGAGCCGACCCATCTGCGAGCGATCCTCGACCAGCGGGTGCGCGACGGAGTGTTCCGTCGACTGATCGACAAGTGGCTGAAGGCGGGGGTGCAGGAGGACGGTGCGCTGCATCGCTCTCGCAAAGGCACCCCACAAGGAGGCGTGATTTCGCCGCTGCTGGCGAACATCTATTTGCACGCAGTGCTGGACCGTTGGTTTGTCGAGGAAGTCAAGCCGAGGCTTGCCGGTCGCGCGGAGTTGGTCCGCTATGCGGACGACTTCGTGATCCTGTTTGCCGTCGAAGCCGATGCACGTGCGATGTCGTCGATCCTGGCCCAAAGGCTCGGGCGCTTCGGCCTCACACTGCATCCGGACAAGACCCGGTTAGTCCGCTTCCAACCGCCCGAAGACGGCGCGGCGGGGAGCGGCACTTTCGACTTCCTGGGCTTCACCCATCACTGGTCACGCTCCCGGCGCGGCCGATGGACCGTGCAGCGGCGCACCACACGACACGTCGTGACCCGTACCCTGACTGGGCTACGGGATTGGTGCCGTCGCAATCGGCACGACAAGGTCCGCGTCCAGTACTCCACCCTGTGCTCGAAGCTACGGGGGCACTACCTCTACTTCGGCGTGACCGGCAACTCTGCTGCGTTACGTCGCGTATGGTACGAGGCCCGTCGCATCTGGCATCGGTGGCTGAGCCGGCGCTCGCGGGCGGCCTACATGTCGTGGGCCCGCTTCGAGCAACTGCTGCGTGCATACCCGCTTCCTCCGCCCCGGCTGACCCGGTCGGTCTACGCAGCGAGCCCTTGTCGCTGACGAGCCGGATGCGTTAGCCGCGCACGTCCGGATCTGTGGGAGCCCTGGGGGGAGACCCCCAGGGCCACCCGGCGCTTCGAATCCGCCACACGTGTGGGTGGCATCCTGGCGTCCATCCAGGCCCTGCGCTGGATCGGCGGTGGCGGAAACGAAGCGGGTTCGGTACCGCCGTCAGCTGGGCCTACTGGCGGCCCGCGCCGCGCCGCATCAGCGCCTTCAGTTCGTCGAGGTGCTGGGCGTAGACCGCGCGCGGACTGCAGTCGTGCGTCTTGCAGAGGCTCGCGGCCATGCCGACGATCTCGCCCATCATCCCGCACGTCTGCATGACGCGCACCGCGCCGAGCGCCTCGTGCGTGACGCTGATGTCGCGGCCGGCCATGAACAGGTTGTCGATGTTCTTGCTGTAGAGCGCGCGGTAGGGCGCCCAGTACGGCCCCTGGTACTTGTAGCCCTTGCCGCGCGTGTAGTCGGAGATGAACTCGTCGCCAGCGTGGCCCTCCGCGTAGGCCGCCTTCGGGAAGTGCAGGTCGATGTGCCACGTGCACGGGAACGCGGCGTCGGGCCATTCCTTCTGATCGTGGAAGTCCTCGCCCGTGAGCAACACGTCACCGAGCAGGCGACGCGACTCGCGTTTGCCGGCGATGAACGCGGCCCACTTGAGCCGATGGTTGGGGTGGCGCCCGTCGACGTTCTTGAGCGCGTCCCAGGCGCCGTACATCGCGCGCAGGTTCTGGTCGCGCATGCGTTCGAGATCGGTGATCGGGTGGCGGTCGAAGCCGGTCTCCCAGAACCAGCCGCCGAGCTGGCCGAGGTTGCCGTCCTTGCGGCCGGGGAACGGTTTGTCCGACAGGTCGACGGCCCACGGACAGCGCGGGAACGGCGCGGGCTCGTTCGACGTGACGAAGTTGAGCGACAGCGGGTCGTCGGGGTCCTCGCACTCGCAGCGCAGCTGATACTCGTTCTTCTCGACGTTGCCGACGTTCCACAGGTTGCTGACGCCCATGTGACCGGTCTCGGTCATGTCGAACGCGGCCCCGGCGAGCGCGCCGATCACGCCGTCGCCCGTCGAGTCGCAGAACCAGCGGGCCGCGACGCGCTTTCGTCGGCCGCTGCGCGTGTGCTGTGCGATGACCGCGTCGATGTGCTCGCGGTCTCTGCCGGTCACCGCGTTGGCACGATGCTCGAGCAGCAGCGTGAGGTTGGGTTCGGCGCGCGCGAGGTCGAGTTTGCGGCGGTCCTCGTAGATGTCCGCGTTTCGTGCGTTGCCGTCGCCGCGGCCCTTCTTGCGCACGAGCTCGCGCACGACGTCGCCGATGTGCGGGTAGGGCTCGTGGTTGGTGTGACCCTCGGGCCAGACGCGCACCTCGGAGCTGCCGTTGCCGCCGAGCACGGGCCGGTCCTGGATCAGCGCGACGGTGAGCCCGAGGCGCGCGGCCGTGATCGCCGCGGCCGTGCCCGCGATGCCGCCGCCGATGACCGCGAGGTCGAACGGGCCGGCGTCCTCCGGCGCCCGGTCCCAACCGAGCAGCTTGCCGCGCAGCTCGGCGAGCTCGTCGCCGCCGTCGGGCGGCGTGAACTGCGAGTCGCCGTGCACGAACAGGATCGCATCGCACCGCCCTTCGAAGCCCGTGAGATCGTGCAGCGCGACCGTCGCGCGTTCGCCGACCGTGACGCTGCCGCCGCTCTGCCAGTGCCAGTCCGCGCCCTCGATGCCGAACGTCGTGCTGAGTTCGACGCCGTCGACGCGGATCTTGAAGCGGCCGGGCGCGCCCGGCGCGTTCCACGGCGCGACCCAGTCGCGGGTGCGGACGTAGACGCGATAGCGCCCGGGATGGTCGAACGTGACCGCGGTGACCGCGTCCTCGACCGGAATGCCGAGCCCGTGCGCGAGCAGCATCGGCGAGCCCATGAAGTCCATGAACTGCTGGTCCACGACCCAGCCGCCCGTGTCGTGGAACGACTCGGCCTCGACGAGGACCAGGTGATCCGTGCGTTGGGCGCTGAGGGTGCCGGCGAGGGTGGCAGCGAACAGCAGCAAGAGGAAGCGCATGCCGTGAACATACGGAACCCGGCATCTTTGTCTCACCCCAGCGCCGGAGGCGCTGGGGTGAGACAAAGATGCCGGGTTCGGTATGTTCACCCGTTCTTCAGCACGTCCTCCAACGCACCGATCGCCGCCATCAGGTCCTGGTGGTCCTCGAGCGCGTTGCGGAAGAGGTCGCCGTGTTGCATCACGCGTTCGGGGACGGTGTGGATGGTGAAGTTCTTCGGCGACAGGTCGCCGTTCTCGAGCTCGTCCCACATCAGCGGCGTCGACACGGTGGCGCCGCGGACGGGGCGAACGGAGTAGACCGGCACGATCGTCTGTGACCTCCGGTTCTGCAGGAAGTCGAGGTAGACCTTGCCGTCGCGTTGGCTCGGCACGCGTTCGGTCGTCGCGATGTCGGGGAGCTCGCGTGCGAGGACGCGGGCGACGGCTTCGGTGAACATCCGCGCGTGGTCGTAGGTGTACTGCGGCAGCAGCGGCACGAAGACGTGCATGCCGTTCTTGCCCGAGGTCTTGAGCACCGGGCGCAGGCCGATGCCGCGCAGCAGGCGCCCCGCGGCCTTCGCGATGCGGACGACGTGGGTGAACGGCGCCTCCTTCGGGTCGATGTCGAGGACGGCGTAGTCGGGCGTGTCGATGGTCGGATACCGCGACAACCAGGGGTGCAGATCGATGCTGCCGAGGTTGGCGCAGTAGATCAGCGTCTCGACGTCGTCGATGACGTGATGCGGCACCGTCTCGTCGTCGTGCGGAATGGGCACGGTGCGCACCCAGTCCGGCGTGCCCTCTTTGGCCTCGCGCTGGTAGAACGACTTGCCGTCGATGCCGTCGGGATAGCGATTGAGGTGCACGGGTCGGTCGCGCAGGTGGGGCAGGAGCACGTCCGCGATCGATTGGTAGTAGGCGAGCAGGTCGCCCTTGGTGTGGCCCTCGGCCGGCCAGTAGACCTTGGCGAGGTTGGTCGGCCGGAAGCGCACGTTGAGCGGGCGGGACTCCTTCGATGACTCCGGTTCGTTCGGCGCAGCGGCTGCGCCGTCCGCTGGAATGCGCACCCAGTCCTCGGACTCTCCGCCCGAGTACGGGCTCGCCCCGCGCTTGCCGATCGCCGCCGGCAGGCCGGCGTCGCGGATCGCCTGCAGCAGGGCGGGGCCGTTGCCCGCGACGTGATCGGCGTAGAGCAGTCGCGGATCGTCGGGCACGAGCGTGCGCAGCGCGGCCTTGCGGTCGAACAGCGGCAATGTCCGCAGGTCGAACTCCTCCCAGTGGACGAGGTCGAACGCGTAGTAGGCGATCCGGTCGGCGTTGCCGCCATGCAGCGCTTGCGTCAGTGCTTCGCGATCCGGGCGACCGTCGTCGCCGAGAGCGACGAGCACGCCATCGAGCACCGCGCGGTCGCAGCGCAGCTGCCGGAGCGCGTCGAGGAGCGGCGCCGGCACGTCGGGAACGCCATGCAGTCCGACCGCGTCATCGGTCTTGCTCGCGAACGCGCGCTGGCCGGCGAACTCCATCTCGAACACCCACGCGGGGTCGGTGAACACCTGGCGAGGTTCGGCGCCGGCCCGCATCGGCTGCAGCTCGTCGGTCGCGCCCGCCCGTCCGGCCGTCGTCAGATCGACGCCCAGGGCGCTGTCGCGCGCGGGCCCCGAGAACAGGTCGCGCGACTTGAACAGGAGCCAGCTGTTCTTGCTCTGCGTCGTGCGAACCAGGTGCCACTCACCGCGCAGCCGGCGCCCGTAGAGTCGCACCTTCACCTCGCCGCGCGCGATCGCCTCGTCCCAGTCCGTGATCTTGACGAGCTCGTAGTGACCCCGGTCCCAGATCGTCATCGTGCCCGCGCCGTACTCGCCCTTGGGGATGCGACCGTGGAAGTGCTCGTACTCGATCGGATGGTCCTCGGTGCGCACCGCGAGTCGCTTCTCGCTCGGGTCGTAGCTGAACCCGCGCGGCACGGCCCACGAACACAGCACGCCAGCGCGCTCGAGTCGGAGGTCGTAGTGCAGGTTGCGCGCCTCGTGACGGTGCACGACGAAGACCCGATCGACGCCCGGCCGCAGCGGCTTCGGGGCCGGCTCCGGCGTCTTGTCGAAGTCGCGCTTGTCGCGGTATTGCTCGAGCGGATCGGTCATCGTGGCGCGGTCGCGCAGCGGCCCGAAACCGCCGCGGTTTGCGAGCGATCGCGAGCGCCTCCGCTCCAGAGCGACATCGCTCGGGATCCGGCGGAACTCGCTCGCGCCATCCTAAACCAAACGAGGGGAATGGCTTGCACGGTTCGAGATTCGCGATGCCCGAGCCCGGAGCGGGGCGGTCCGGGTCGTTTGCCAAAGTTCGGCGGTCGGGCACCGCGTTTGCGAAATGCGGGTCGTCATGAACAGACTCCCACGCCAGGGGCCCGCCGATCGCAGCCGCGATCCGGCCTGCCTGCTCTCCATCCCGCGGTCGCTGCCCGGATCCACGCTGCTTCTCACGACGGCGTTCGCCGCCTTCGCGGGGTGTGCCGGCGGCTCCGGTGGTGATCCCGAGAACCGCGGTGACTTCGAGGTCGTCAGCATCAGCACGGGCACCGGCGCGGTCTATCCGTACCGCGTCCGCGCGGTCGATCCGCTCGGGAACCCGACCAACCAGGTGCTCAACATCGAGAGCACCGCGACACTGCAGGCGAACGTCTCGGGGACCAACGGCGTGCTGCCGGTCGCGACGCTCGCGACGACGGCGATCCTGCCGGACGGCAACCCGGGCAACCAGTTCCTGCACTTCTCGTTCAGCCACAAGCTCGACATCGACTCGATCCTCAGCGATCAACTGGCCAACCAGAGCAGCTCGGGTCTGACGGGTGCCCTCAACCTGCTGGCCTACGATCCGGCGACCGAGACCGCGACGACGGTCAAGGGTCGCGGCTTCGTGAACGGCTACACCTACTTCAACGACGGTGGGCAGCTGCAGAAGGTCCAGGCCGTGCGCCCGAGCGGCGACGGCATCGAAGTCGTCGACGCGCGCGCCGCGGGCTTCCCCGCGTTCGCCGGGGCGGCGGACCTCGTCTCGAAGAAGTCGTTCACGTTCGTCGCGGACAGTGACGGTGATCTCACGACGATCGAGACGTTCCCGAGCGACCGTCTGCTGCGGCTCGTCGTGACCAACGCTGTGCAGGACAGCGAAGGCGGGATCCTCGAAGCCGAGGTCTCGACGGCTACGACGGTCGGCGTCGACCCGGATCCGCCGCAGGTGCTCGGCTTCTCCACGACGCCGCAGGTCATCCCGGGCAACTCGCAGACCGGCATCGACCCGGGCACGACGATCCTCGTGCGCTTCAACAAGCCGGTGCAGCCGGCCGACGTCGGTTCGTTCTTCGATCCGACGCAGTTCACGCCGCCCGCCGGCGGTCTGTCGCTGTCCGCGACCGCGGCCGCGCGCACGTTCCCGGTGCCGTTCCACGCCGATCCCGTGAGCTACGGCGACCTGATGAACTACGTGATCACGCCGGCCTACAGCCTCCCCGGGGACTCGCCGATCGAGATCGCGATCCTCGATACGACGATCCGTGGCCTCTCCGGCGACCGGCTCGGCACGGCCGTGACGACGAACTTCCGCACCGGCCGCGGGCCGGGCATCGTCAACGCGCCCGTCGCGCCCGAGGCGATCTACGTCGGGTTCGGTGGCGCGACCCCCGGGGTCGGCGTCATCGACCTCAACGGTCTCGGTCAGGGCACGGGCGATCTCGCCACCTCGCGGTTCGAGCTCAACCCCAACCTGCAGATCACGGGTCTCCACCCGCCGATGGCGCCCGGCACGAGCAACCTCGATGCGGGCAGCGCGGGTGCGCTCACGTTGACGCAGGACACGACGGGTGAGACCAGACTGCTGCGCGACCCGGTCGTCGGCGACGTCAACGACATCCACATCGGCGCGCCACTCGATCTCGTGTTCAACAACGAGAACATCAACCGCAACGCGTCGCGCGCGAACCAGGTGAACCCGCTCACGGGGTCCGCGATGCCGGGCAACACGATCACCGTGCCGCCCGTGCCCAACCCGCCGCCGCTCGTGTTCCCGCCGCCGAACCCGGATCGCGCCATCTTTGGCGCCGAGCCGACGACGACGTCGAGCTACGGCCCCACGGGCACGCTCGTGACGGGCGGGCCGCCGGCCGGGTGCATCGTCTCGCCGCTCAACCAGCTGGTCGTCGGCAACCCGTTCGCCAATTCCATCGGCACGGTCGGCGTGTTCGGCACGGCGTTCATGGGTCTGTTCGTCGGCCCCCAGCCGCAGCCGGGCTCACCGCCGCCGCCGCCGCCCTTCTGCCCGTTCAGTTCGCGGCAGCAGATCGGTCACTTCCTCTACGTGCTCGATCGCGACAACCGGCAGATCGTCGTCGTCAACAGCAACCGCTTCACGGTGCTCGACACGATCCGGCTGTCCGACCCGATCAGCATGGCGACGTCGCCGAACATGACCCGCCTCGCGGTGACCAACTTCGCGAGTGCGACGGTCAGCTTCATCGACATCGATCCCCTGAGTCCGACGTTCCACCAGGTCGTCGCGGAGACGACCGTCGAACAGGGGCCGACCGCGATCTCGTGGCAGCCCGATGGCGAGGACGTGCTCGTCGCGTCGACCGATGCCAACGTCGTCACGATCATCTCGGCGCTCGACTTCTCGGTCCGGCGCTCGGTCGCCGGATTCCTCAACCGCCCGGTCGAGATCATCGTGTCGGAGCGCTACCAGACGAGCGGCAACGCCGCCGGCGTCTACTACGCCTACATCCTCAACGACAACGGCACGGTCGCGATCTACGAATCGGGTCCCGACGGCGTGAACGGCATCGGGTTCGACGACGTGATCGGCACGGTCGCCAACGTCGCGTTCCCGCGCAGCAAGTCGATGATCTACGATCACGGCGCGACGTTCGGCGGGGTCATGATCGGCCACATCGACGACAGCGGTCTCGGGCAGGTCTCGCGGCTCGGGCTCACGAGCACGCCGCTCGGCGTCTCGCCGCTCAACCCCAACATCGGTGGCTTCGTGCTGCCGCCGACCTACCGCCAGAAGGAGTGGACCGTCACGCAGCGCATCGGCGGCACGAACTCGACGGCGGCGAACGCGCCGTTCCTCAGCGGCAACTCCGTCATCGATCTGTGCACGGACAACCTGACGAACTACGGCGGCCTGCCGGGGCAGATCACGTCGTTCTCGTCGCCGTTCGCGACGACGCCGTACTTCCACTCCGGCAAGCACACGGTGAAGCAGGTGACGACCACGGTCGCCCCGGCGGTCCTGCCGCGCTTCCTGTTCGTCGCGCTGTCCGACGCCGGGCGGATCGACGTGCTCGAGATCGGTACCGGCACCCGGATCGCCAGCATCGACGTGCCCGGAGTCCGGGTCGTCGCCGACTACTGGCGGCAGTGACCTGGCTCGCGGCCGGGCCAGCGTCCCGGCCGCGTTCGCTGCGCTGTGCAGACCGCCGTGCGCATCCGCTCGACGAGCGGATGCGCACGGCTCTGTTGCGGAAGAGCAGAAACATGCGGAAGACTCGCTATTGCAGTGATTTGAGTTGATCCATGGGGCGAAGGCGACCGCGCCCGCCCGGCGTTTGAAGAAAATGGCCGGCCTGAGGCGCCCGAGGTACTCTGTTTGCGGGCCCTTGGACAACTGCCGGCTCCGTGTCGGTGGACGCAAGATCCGCTCCCTCGTCGGGGGTGGAGCGTGGTGGGCCGATGGCGGGTCGATGGCATCGACCCTTCACGGCATCGGCCCTTCACGCTTTCTCCGGCGTTGAATGGATCTCCGCACGCTGTAACGTGCTGCGTCTCCCGAGACTGGACGCTTCCGGAGCAGACCCTATGCCGTCGATGGTCGCCGCCCTCGCTGGTTCCCGCCTCACTGGGAACCATGCCAGGGGCAGTCGGCTGGACGGAGCTCATCCCATGAACGCACCTTCCCAATCCAGATCGCCCGCGCGCTCTCTCGCCGGTTTGGCCCTGTTCGCCTCGCTCTCGCTGCCGCTCGCCCTCGGCGGCTGTGAAGGCGGCACCAAGGGTGACCCGGACAACCGCGGCGATTTCAAAGTTGTCAGCATCAGCACGGGCACGGGCGCGGTGTATCCGTACCGCATCCGCACCGTCGACTCGTTCGGTAACCCGACGACCAACGTCATCAACATCGAGACCGAGACGCAGCTGCAGGACAACGTCAACGGCAGCAACGGCGTGCTCCCGGTCGCGGCGCTCGCGACGACCGCGCTGCTGCCCGACGGCAACCCCGGCAACCACTTCCTGCACTTCACGTTCAGCCACAAGCTCGACGTGGACTCGATCCTCAGCAACCTGCTCGCCAACCAGAGCAACTCGGGGCTGACGGGTGCGCTCAACCTGCTGGCCTACGATCCGGCGACCGAGACGTCGACGACGCTCCGGGGCCGTGGCTTCGTCAACGGCTTCACCTACTACAACGTGGGTGGCGTGCTGGAAAAGGTCCAGGCGGTCGAGGCGGACGGCAGCGGTATCCGGGTGCTCGATGCGCGGGCGAACGGTTTCCCGTCCTACGCGGGCGCGGCCGACCTCGTCGGCAAGAAGTCGTTCGTGTTCGTCGCGGACACCAACAACGATCTGACGTCCATCGAGACGTTCCCGGCCAACCGGCTGATCCGCATCGTCGTCACCAACGCGGTGCGCGACACGGAGAACGACATCCTCGACGCGGAGGTCGGTGTCGCCACGACGGTTGGTGTCGACACCAACCCGCCGCAGGTGCTCGGCTTCCTCAACACGCCGCAGATCATCCCGGGCAACGGCCAGACGGGCATCGATCCGACGTCGACGATCCTCGTCCGGTTCAACAAGCCGGTGCAGCCGGGTGAGGTCGGCTCGTTCTTCGATCCCGCGCAGTTCACCCCGGCGACGGGCGGCCTGACGCTGCAGGTGACCGCCGCGGCGAACACCTTCGCGGTGCTCTATCACGCGGATCCGGTCAGCTTCGGCGACCTGATGAACTACAACATCACGCCGGCCTACAGCCTGCCGGGCAACTCGCCGGTCGACATCCAGGTCCAGAACACGACGATCAACAGCCTCACCGGCATGACCGTCGGTCAGCCGGTGACGACCCAGTTCACGACGGGCACCGGCCCGGGCATCGTCAACGCGCCGGTCGCGCCCGAGGCGGTCTACGTCGGCATCGGCGGCGCGGAGCCGGGCGTGTCGGTCATCGACCTCAACGGCCTCGGCCAGGGCACGGGTGACATCAACAACACGCGGTTCCCGCTCAACCCCAACATCGGCATCACGGGCGTCACGCCGCCGCTGGCTCCGGGCACGAGCAACCTCGACGCGGGCAGTGCGGGCGTCTTCACGCTGACGCAGGACACCAACGGCGAGACGCGTCTGCTGCGCGATCCGGTCGTCGGTGACGTGACCGACATCCACATCGGTGCGCCGCTCGATCTCGTGTTCAACAACGAGAACATCAACCGCAACGCGGCCCGCTTCAACCAGATCAACCAGCTGCTGGGCACGCAGGAGCCGGGCAACACGATCCACCAGCCGCCGATCCCGAACCCGCCGCGGCTCGTGTTCCCGCCGCCGAACCCCAACCGCGCGATCTTCGGTGAGGAGCCGACGACGGCGTCGGCGACGGGCCCGATCGGCACGCTCGTGACCGGTGGTCCGCCGGCTGGTTGCATCGTCTCGCCGCTGAACTCACTGGTCGTGGGCAACCCGTTCGCGAACCAGCAGGGGCAGGTCGGCATCTTCGGCACGCAGTTCACCGGCGTGTTCGTCGGCCCGCAGCCGCCGCCCGGCTCGCCGCCGCCGCCGCCGCCGTTCTGCCCGTTCACCGCGCGGCAGCAGATCGGTCACTTCCTCTACGTGCTCGATCGCGACAACCGCCAGGTCGTCGTCGTGAACAGCAACCGCTTCACGGTGCTCGACACGATCCCGTTGTCGGACCCGGTCAGCATGGCGATGTCGCCGAACATGACTCGCCTCGCGGTCACCAACTTCGCGAGCGCGTCGGTCAGCTTCATCGACATCAACCCGCTGAGCCAGAACTTCAACACGGTGGTCACCGAGACCTCCGTCGAGCGCGGCCCGACGGCCGTGGCCTGGCAGCCGGATGGCGAGGACATTCTCGTCGTCTCGACGGACGCCAACGCGATGACCGTCATCAGTGCGTTCGACTTCACGGTCAGGCGCACGGTGTCGGGCTTCATGAATCGCCCGATCGACATCGTCGCGACGGAGCGTTACCAGCTGACCGGCAACCTGTCGGGCGTCTACTACGCCTACATCCTCAACGAGACCGGCACGGTCGCGATCTACGAGTCCGGCCCGGACGGCATCAACGGCTACGGGTTCAACGACATCGTCGGTGCCGTGACCAACGTCTCGTTCCCGCGGGCGCGCGCGCTGCAGTTCGATCACCAGGCCACGCAGGGCGGCGTCCTCGTCGGTCACATCGACGACACCGGCCTCGGTCAGGTGTCGCGTCTGTGGCTGACCAGCACGCCGGTCGGTCAGCAGCCGCTCAACCCGAACATCGGTGGCTTCATCCTGCCGCCGACGTATCGCCAGAAGGAATGGACCGTCACGCAGCGGTTCGGTGGCAGCAACTCGACCGTCGCTTCGGGGCAGTTCCTCAGCGGCAACTCGATCATCGATATCGGGACCGACAACCTGTTCAACAGCGGTGGCCTGCTCGGTCAGACGACGCCGTTCTCGGCAGCGTTCACGACGACCCCGTACAACCACTCGGGTAAGCACGTGGTCAAGCAGGGCATCAACGCAGCCATCATCGCGAACGTCCCGCAGTTCCTGTTCATCGCGCTCTCGGACGTCGGCAAGGTCGACGTCATCGAGGTCGAGACCGGCACGCGCATCGCGACGATCGATGTGCCGGGTGTTCGCGTGGTGGCGGACTACTGGCGGCAGTAACGCTCGCGCTTCGCGCGATCGTTACTGCGATTGTCGTCACTGCTGGGCGAATGCCCACTCGGCGGGGAGCTAGAGCAACTGGCGCCCGCACGCAGTGACGGGTGCGCGCGTTCCACCTTGCTTGCGGGTGGGCGCGCGCTTTGGGTTTTGGCGGGCCGGGGCGCGGGTGGGGGGCTCGTGGAACGCGCGCGGCAGGAGGCTGCGGCGCAGGCGCCGGGGGGAGTAGGAGGCTTACGGGGCGTGGCCACTCCTCTCTCTCTCTCTCTCTCTCTCTCTCTCTCTCTCTGGCTGTTGGTTTGGCCTCCTCTCTTTCCGTCCCGCCCGCCCGCCCCCGGAATTCGGGGGGTGGTTGCGGGTTGTCCGGGGGTGCCTGGGATCGGGTTTGGTCTCGGCTTATGGTGGTTCGACGATGCCGGATGGCGGGACGATTCAGCGGATGTTTGCCGAGGTGGCGCCGGGGTATGACCGGGCCAATCTGGCGCTGTCGTTCGGGGTCGATCGGTATTGGCGGCGGCGGGCGGTGCGGTTCGTCGGGGCGAAGGCGGGGGAGCTGGGACTCGATGCGTGTTCGGGGACCGGGGATCTGGCGTTCGCTCTGGAGCGGGCCGGCGCTCGGGTGATCGCGACGGACTTCTGTGCGCCGATGCTGGTGCGGGCGCACGACAAGCGGGGGGTGGTGCGCAGTGCGGCTGCCGGTTCGGTGGTCGCGGGGCCGCCCGAGTTTCTCGCGGCGGACACGCTGGCGTTGCCGTTCGGCGATTCGACGTTCGACTTCGCGACCGTGGCGTTCGGGATCCGGAACGTGGCGGATCCGCTGGCCGGGCTGCGTGAGATGGCGCGGGTGGTGAAGCCCGGTGGGCGCGTGCTCGTGCTCGAGTTCTGTCGGCCGAAGGCGCCCGTGTTCCGCTCGGTCTATTCGTTCTACTTCAACCGCGTGTTGCCGAAGCTCGGCGGCTGGATCTCCGGGGCGCGGTGCGATGCGTATCAGTACCTGCACGACTCGGTGCAGGCGTTCCCCGAACGTGAACGGTTCCTCGAGCTCATGACCGCCGCCGGACTCTCGGCGCCGCGGCAGTCGATCCTCACGGGCGGCATCGCGGCCCTCTACCGTGGCGAAGTCACGCGCTGACAAGCAGGCGACGGGTGGCCGCGCCAAGGCCAAGGGCAAGGGTCAGATTGCCCGGCCAGCGACTGGCTACCTCGCCTGGTCGGCGGACCCGGCGGTCGGGCTCTTCGCGGTGCTGCCGCTGTGGGTGCTCTACGAGAGCCTGCGCCTCTGGCTCGCGCCACAGGATCGCAACGGCGCCGAGGTCCTGCTCCTGCAGGAGGTCGGTCGGCTCGGCTGGTACGGACTGCTCGCGTTGCGCGTGAGCTTCGCCGTGCTGCTGTTCCTCGCCGCGCGCTCGTTGCTGCGCCGGAACGTGCCATGGCTGCGCGTCGCCGCCGTGCTCGCGCTCGAAGGCACCGTCTACGGCCTGCTGCTCGGCCCGAGTGCGGCCGCGATGACGTCGTCTGCCGTTCGGTTGCTCGAGATCGGCGCCCCGTTCGGGAACGCAGCCGTCCCCGGTCCGATCGGAGACTCGAACGAGCTCGTGCTCGACCTGGTCGGATCGCTCGGCGCCGGCATCTTCGAAGAACTGGTGTTCCGACTCGGCCTCATGTCCGTGCTCGTGTGGATCGGCGTGCGCGCGATCCGCGCGTGGAGCCTGCCGAAGTGGATCGTCGGCGTCCTCGCCGTGCTGGGCAGCGCGCTCGTGTTCTCGTGGTTCCACCACCTGTGCGGCGAGCCGTTCGACCAGACACGCTTCGTGTTCCGCACGATGGCCGGCATCCTGCTCGGCCTGCTCATGTGGTTCCGGGGCTACGGTGTCTGCGTCTACACGCACACGCTCTACGACGTGCACTATTACCTGACCCAGCCCGCGTGAGTCGAATGGTCGACGATACGAACGTGACCGACCGACCGGCGGCGAGCCCGCAGCGCTTCGCCGTCTGCTGGAGCGGCGGCAGCGGCGTCGCCTACGGCCAGCGCCTCGTCGAGGCCCTGCTCGAGCTCGGTCACGAGGTGCACCTCACGGCGACGGGCGCCGCGCGGCGGGTGCTGCGTCACGAAGCCGGCGTCGAGGACGTCCACGACCTCGCGGCGCTCTTCCCGGCCGCGTTGCGGTCGCGGCTCACCGTCCACGCCCTCGGAGCCGTGGAGTCGACGCCGGCGTCGGGCAGCGCCAGGCTGCACGCCACGGTCATCGTGCCGTGCAGCATGGGCACGCTCGCGCGCGTTGCGCACGGCTGGTCGAGCAACCTCGTCGAACGCGCCGCGGACGTCGCGATCAAGGAAGGGCGACCGCTCGTCGTCGTGCCGCGCGAGACGCCGCTGTCGGTCATCCACCTCGAGAACATGCTCAAGCTCGCGCGGCTCGGCGTCGTCGTGCTCCCCGCGATGCCGGGCTTCTACCACCGGCCGCAGTCGATCGGCGAGCTCGTCGATTTCGTCGTCGGCAAGATCCTCGATCGCCTGGGTCTCGAACACGAGCTGTTCCGGCGGTGGAAGACCCCGACCGCGCGCGATGGTTCGCCGTTCCAGGAGGGCGAGGACGAGTGAGCGCTGCCGATTCGAACGTCGCGCAGAACGAGCGTGCGGGGTCGGGTCGGCCCGGCCTGCGCGACTACGCGTCACTGGTCAAGCTCTCGCACTCGATCTTCGCGTTGCCATTCGCGTTGCTCGCGTTGCTCGTGGCATCGGCGGGGGCGCCGGGCTTTCGCACGCTCCTGCTCGTCGTCGCCGCCGTCGTCAGTGCGCGCACGGCTGCCATGGCCTACAACCGCTACGCCGATCGTGCGATCGACGCGGCGAACCCGCGCACCGCCGGCCGCGAGATTCCGGCCGGGGTGATTCGCCCGCGGCAGGCGCTGCTGCTCACGCTCGTCAGTGGCGCGGTGTTCCTCGCGGTTTGCTGGCTGCTCGCGCCGCTGTGCTTCTGGCTCGGGATCCCGACGCTCGGCTGGCTGCTCGCCTACAGCCATGTGAAGCGCTTCTCCGCGCTCTGCCATCTGTGGCTCGGCGTCGCCCTCGGGATCTCGCCGGTTGCGGCATGGGTCGCGGTCACCGGCGAACTCTCGGAAGCCACCTGGCTCGCCGTGATGCTCGGCGGCGGGGTCGCGCTCTGGGTCGCGGGCTTCGACATCCTCTACGCGTGCCAGGACCTCGCGTTCGATCAGCGGAACGGGCTGCGCTCGATCCCGGCCCGCCTCGGCGCGCGCGGGGCCATGTGGATCAGTCGGGCGCTCCACGTCGTGGCGTTCGCGCTGTTTGCGGCGTTCGGTTACCAGGCGCCGCTCGGCCCGGGTTACGCGGTCGGGCTGCTGCTTGGCGCCGGCCTGCTCGTCTGGCAACATCGGTTGCTGCGCCCGACGGATCTCTCTCGCATCCAGGCCGCGTTCTTCACGGCCAACGGTGCGATCGCGGTCGTGTTGTTCCTCACGGCCTGCCTCGATCTCTACGTCGTCGCCCCGCTCCGCTGATGGCCGTTCCGCACCCCGAAGAAGTCCTGAAACGCGTTGCCCGGCTCGGCAAGCAGGGGCTGCCCGCGGTCACGGTCATCATGGGCAGCAACGACTTCTTCCGCCGCGAGGCCCTCGACCTCCTGCTCGCATCGGTCGGCGAGGAAGCGGACCTCCGCGTCATCGATGCGCAGGAGCTGCGGCCGGCGCGTGGCGGCAGCGACGACGACGATGCCGAGGACGACGCGCCGGCGACGAGCGCGGGCGAGGTCGGCATCGGCGACTGCCCGGAGCTGCTCGATCTCCGCGGTGGCGGCCTCTTCGCCAAGCGCGCCTTCCTCTGCGTCCGGCGGGCGAAGAACTGGTGGGGCAAGTTCGCGACGACGCTCGTCGAACAGGCCGACACGTTCGGCGAGGGTTGCGGCGTGATCCTCGAAGCACCCAAGTTCGAGAAGCGCAAGCGCGCCGTTTCGGCGTTCCTCAAACACTGGACCGAGAAGGGGTCGGTGTTCGAGTTCCGCGACCTCTGGGAGATGCCGTACGACCGCGCGCGCGGCCCGCTCGAGGGCGAACTCTGCGGCTGGGTCGAGACGCGCGCGAAGCGGCTCGGGATTCCGCTGACGCCCGAGGCGGCGTGGACGATCGTCGCCCGCGTGAGCAAACAGCCCGGTGAACTCGTGGCCGAGTTGCACCGCCTGCGCGACGTGCTCGGCAGCGACAAGAATCGGCCGGCGCTGCGGCCCGACGACCTCAAGGCGCACCTCAACATCGGCTTCGAATCGACGCCGTTCGAGTTCGCCGAGGCGGTGCTCGCAGGCGATCGCCGCGCCGCGCAGCGGTCGCTCACCGCGATGTTCGCACGCGGGGTCAAGAGCCGCGACGGCAGCAAGATGGAGGCCGGCGGCCTGTTCCCGTTCGCGTCGAGCTGGCTCTACCAGCAGCTCGCGCAGACCTACGAGGGCCGCGTGATGCTCGACGGCGGCGTGTCGTCGCGCGACCTCGCCGGTCGAATGGGCGTGCGCGCGTTCCAGGAGCGCTTCGTCGCGGGGGTGAAGAAGAACGATCTCGCGCAGCTGCGCCGCGGCCTGCTCGCGTTGCATCACGGCCAGCGCATGATCCGCATGCAGGGCGAGGACCCCGAGATCGTGCTGGAGCGGTTCTTGTCGCACTGGTTCGAAGGCACGCCCGTTCCGACCAGCAAGGACCTCGAACTGTGATCAGGAAGCTGCCAACGGCCGTCGTGAACCAGATCGCGGCGGGCGAAGTCGTCGAGCGGCCGAGCTCCGTCGTGAAGGAGCTCGTCGAGAACTCGCTCGACGCCGGCGCGCGGTCGGTGCGCATCGAGATCGCCGGAGGCGGTGCGGAGCTCATCCGGATCATCGACGACGGGCACGGTTTTCTGCCGGAGGACATGCCGCTCGCGTTCGCGAGCCACGCGACGAGCAAACTGTCGGAGGTGCACGACCTCGATCACATCGCGAGCCTCGGCTTCCGCGGCGAGGCGCTCGCGTCGATCGGCGCCGTCTCGCGCGCCACGATCCGCAGCCGGCGCGCGGACAACGACGAAGGGTGGGAGGTGCGCACCGAGGGCGGGCGCGAGACCGAGCCCGCGCCGTGCGGTTGCCCGACCGGGACGACGATCGAGATCCGCGACCTGTTCTTCAACGTGCCGGCCCGACGACGCTTCCTCAAGACGGCCGGCGCGGAGAAGGCGCGCGTCCAGGAGATGCTCGCCGAGGTGTCGCTCGCGCGCCTCGACGTCGGCTTCACGCTCGTCGTCGAGGGCAAGGAGGTGCTGCGGCTGCCGGCCGACGCGACGCTCGCCGAACGGTTCACGCGATGCTTCGGCCAGCGGCTCGGCAAGGGCCTGCTGCCGGTGTCGCGCCAGTTCTCGCAGCTGTCCGTCGAGGGCATCATCGGCGAGCCCGACCTCGCGCGCCGCGACAGCAAGCTCGAGCTGTGCTACGTCAACGGCCGACTCGCGCGCGAGAAGAGCGCGTTCTTCGCGATCCGGCAGGCCTACCGCGAGTACCTGATGGGCGGGCGCTTCCCGATCTACGCGCTGCAGGTGACGCTGCCGCCCGAGCAGGTCGACGTGAACATCCATCCGCGCAAGGCCGAGGTGCGCTTCGTCGACTCGCGCGCCGTCGCCGGGTGCCTGCACGAGACCGTGCGCGCAGCGCTCGCCGATCGCGGTCTGCATCAGTCGGCCGGCGGCGTCGTGCTCGATGCCGATCGGCCGCGCGCGCACTCCGGCTTCCCCCGCGGGCAGCTGCCGGCCGCAACGTCTCCGCCTGGGCCGTTGCCGGCCGGGCTCTTCGGCGACCCGGCGATGCCGTCGCGTTCGGCGTCGAGTCCCGGCGCGGGCGCGGACGGCGCGGCGACCGTACGCGAGACGGCGGCCGCCGAGCGGCCGCTGCACCGCGCTGCTGGCGGTGGGGCTGCGAGCGGTGGGGCCGCGGCTCCGGCGCCGGGCGCGGAGTCCGCCCGCCCCAACCCGTTCGAGCACGGCGTGCAGCGATTCCTGCAGATCATGGACCTCTACGTGCTGCTCGAGGGCCCCGACGGCCTCATGGTCGTCGACCAGCACGCGCTGCACGAACGCGTGATGTACGAACGCCTGCAGCGCGCGCACGCCGAGCAGAACGTCGCGGTGCAGCGGCTCGTGACGCCAGCTCCCGTCGAGGTCTCACCGACCGAGCTGCAGTGGCTGCTCGAGTGCAAGGACGCGTTCGCCGAATCGGGTCTGCTGCTCGACCAGCTCGGCCCGGCCGCGGTCGGGGTCTACGGGCTGCCGGCCGTGCTGCACCGCGCCGACCCGGAGAAGCTGGTGCGCGCACTGCTCGACGGTGAGCCGGGCGAGGGCCGCAACAAGCTCGACGACCAGATTCACGAACGCTTCCACTCGATGGCCTGCCGCTCCGCGATCATGAGCGGGGATCGCCTGACGCAGCCCGAGATCGAGGCGCTGCTCGCCGAAGCCGCGACGCTCGAGCACCCGCACAACTGCCCGCACGGGCGGCCGACGGTGCTCACGTTCAGCAGCGCCGAGCTCGAGCGTTACTTCCGACGGCGCTGCTGACCCGCGCGAGGATCGGGCTACTTCGGCCGCGCGAAGTCGTCCGGCGTGAGCTCGGGGCGAAGGTCGAGTTCCGTGACGAGCACCCGCGACTGCGATCGCCACTTGCCGGCGGCATCGAGGTGCGACACGAGGAGGCCCTTCGGCACGAGCAGGCCGTTCTTCGGCTTGTAGTTGTCGAACCGTACCATCTCGGCCTGCGCCGGGATCGGCTTGCCGGCCACGACGGGCGTGGCGCGCACGGCGATGAGGCGGCCGTCGCTCTGTCGCACGAGGACCTCGAGCCGGACCGCTTGCTCGGCGCCGCCGAGGCGCTGCAGCGGGAAGCGCTCGAGGCTGCCTTCGACGACCCAGCACGGAATCCCCTGCCGGCGCCCGACGGTGTACTCGCCAGCAGCGATCGGCGTCGGGTCACCGAGCGACCGCAGCACCGCGGCCGGATCGAGGAACCGCACGAGCTGACGCGCGAGCATCGTGTGCTCGCGCAATGCCGCGCGGTCCTCGGTGTCGGCCTCCGTGATGTTCGCGGCTTTGCCCTGCTCGAGCTGCCACGGGCCATAGGCGTCGAACCCGCGCTCGATCTCGCGGTCCGTGCCCTTCACGTCATAGCGGATGAAGTGCGTGGCGCGCTTGCGGCCCTCTCTCTGGTGGCGCAGGTAGCGCACGCCGAGGTCGACCTGGCCGGCCTGTTCCGCTTCGGCGGCCACGAGCTCGATCGACAACGCGGCTTTGAACCCGACGATCGGTTCGACCGGCCCGTCGGGGTGGTGGGCGCGGTCGACGAGGGCTGCGAGCGCGGCCAGATCGGCGGGCTTCTCGGGGCCCTGTTCCTGCGCCGCCATCGGCGCCGCGAGGCCGCCCACCAGGACGAGGCCCAGAAGGACGAGACCCGGACATAGGCGGCCGGAGATCAGGGTCGCAAAGAACGTTCGCATGGGGTCCAAGCGCAAGGCGCTCAGGCTGGTTGGGGTATCTGCCGAAATTGTGGACATGCGCGCCTGGATCCTGTTCGCGATGTTGCTCGGGTTGTCGTTGCCTGCGGTAGCCCAGGAACGCCGGGCTCATGTACTGCTCGAGAACGGCAACGAGGTCGTCGGCCGCGTCGTCGGCATGGACCTGAAGGGTCTCGAACTCGTCGTCGGGAACAAGATCGTCACGATCCCGGCGGGCGACATCAAGCAGTGCCGCTTCGAACCGATGCCGGCGCCGGCGGCGGGAGCGGACCCGGCGGCCGAGACCGCCGAACCGTCCGGCTCTCAGGATCCGCGGCCCGCGACCGATCCTGCGGCGCAGCCACCGGCTGCGCCTGCCGGCGAGGTCGCCGTGCCGGCGGGTGAAGGTGAGGGCGAGGGCGATGACCCGGCGACCGAGGCCGACGGGTCGGACGGCTCCGAGTCGGAGTCCGACGCGGCTGCCGCGGGTGATCCTGCGGCGAAGAATCCTGCGAAGGGCGCGGCTGCGCGTCCGACCAACGAACCGGCGACGCCGAAGCCGGCCGCGACGACGCGGTTCGGTCGCCGAATCGAAGCCGTCGAACGCCAGTACCCATGGCTCCGGCCGACGAGCCCGTTCCAGTGGATCAGCCTCGGGCTGCTGCTGTTCTCGGGACTGTCGCTGATGATCCAGAGCTCGGTGCTCGTAGCGGGCGCGGAGCATCCGGCCTTCGGCCGCAGCGTCGGCCTCGCGGTCGTCACGATGATCCTCGCCGGTGTGCAGATCGCGGCCGTGCCCGACACGAACGCCGCGACCGGCGTGATGATCGCCGGCAACTCGATCTTCGCGCTCGTGCTCTACCGCGCGGTGCACCGGGTCTCCAACAGCCAGGCGTTCGTCGCGCTGGCCGTGCTGCTCGGCTTCGGGGCCGTCGCGTTCGGCGTGCTGCAGCTTGTGAACTCGCTGCTCGGTTCGGCGTCGCTGACCTGAGCCGGCAACCGGCTACCGCCCGGCGGCGAGGTGCTGCGCGAGCCAGGCGTGCACCTCGTTCCAGAAGTAGCGTGCGTCGGCGCCGCGCATGATCCAGTGGTTGGCCTTGTGGAACACGATGAGGCGGCCCGGACACTGCTGGCGCTGCATGTATGACCACGCGGCGATCGTCTGGTTGAGCGGCACGCGATAGTCCGATTCACCGACGGTCAGCAGCGTCGGTGTCTTGAAGTTCGCGGCGAACGTCGACGGACTCTGCTCGCGCCAGATCGTGCTGTCGCCCCAGGGCGGGCCGCCGTTGTTGAGCTCGCGGTGGTGGATGACGTCGCTCGTTGCCCATTGCCCTTCGAGGGACACGAGGCCGGCGTGCCCGACGAGGCAGCGGAAGTGGTCGGTCGTCGCGAGCATCCAGTTCGCGAGGTGGCCGCCGTAGCTCGCGCCGAGCGCGGCCTGGCGTTCGAGGTCGACGAACGCGAACTTCTCGGCCGCGGCCCTGGCGGCGTGCAGCAGGTCGTGGCCCGGGGTCCGCAGCGGGTCGCCCTGGATCGCGCGCGCGAACGCCTCGCCGTAGCCGACCGAGCCGGTGTAGTCGACGAGCACGACGACGTAGCCCGGCGCGGCCATGAGGTGTGGACTCCACCGCACGTGATCGGCGTCGAGCGACGTGCTGTGGGGGCCGCCGTGCATCCAGGTCAGCAGCGGATACTTCTTCGTCTCGTCGAAGGCCGGCGGCAACACGAGCCAGCAGTGGATTCGGTTGCCGGCCGCGTTCTCGAACCAGAACTCGCGGAACGGCTGGCGGTCGAGCTCGGCCGCGCGGGCGACGTTGAACTCGGTGAGGCGTTGCCGGTGACCGCCCGTCGGTTCGACGCGGACGACCTCGGCCGGATGCGTCGAGTCCTCCCAGCGCGCGAGCAGCACGGGTTCGTCGCCGCCGACCGCGATGCCCGCGTAGACGCCGCGCGATGCGGGGTCGAGCAGGCGCAGTTCCTTGGCGTCCCACGTGAGCACGCCCGTGAAGATGCGGCGGCGGCCGTGCTCGCTGGCGACGACCCAGAGGCGGTCGCCGTGCGTCGCGAAGTCGTGGATCGGGCGGTCGAAGTCGCTCGCGAGTCGCCGGCTCGAGCCGTCGCCGGGCCACGGCATGAGCATCAGCTGCGCGTGGTCGTAGACGAACTTCGTCTTCGGTGACCGCATGAACAGCAGCCGTTGTCCCGTCGCATCGAAGCGCGGCCCCGACTCGCTGCCGTCCGGGTCGCCCGTCAGCCGCCGCGGTTCGCCGCCCGCGACCGGCACCCGGTAGATGTGGTAGCGGACGCGGTCGAACGCGCTGCGATCCCGTTCGGTCGTGGCGACGAACAGGATCTCGTCACCGTCCGGAGTCCAGCAGGCCTGCAGCGAATCCTGCCCGCGGCCCGGCGACGCGCTGAACCCGCGGTGCCCCACGAGCTTCGTGCCGGCGAGCAGGTCGCGGGGCGCCGTGCTGCCGTCGATCGGCTGCACGAACACGTGGACCTGGCGGTCGTCGAGCCAGCGATCCCAGTAGCGGATCGGGAAGGTGTCGTACGCGCTGGCCGCGACGTCGGCGTCCAGGTCGGTGCCGTCGTCGGCGTCGACCGTGCTCTCGAAGAGCAGGTGACGGCCGTCGGGGCTCCAGCGCGGATTGCTGACGCCGCCGCCGTGCGACGTGACCCGTCGCGCCTCGCCCGGCGCGTTCATGTCGAGCACGTAGGCCTGCGACTTCTCGTCGTCGCCACGCCGC
Organism: Planctomycetota bacterium; assembly: GCA_965228735.1. Lineage (GTDB taxonomy): Bacteria > Planctomycetota > UBA1135 > UBA1135 > UBA2386 > JAGQRA01. Next base: position 2,558,845 of record OZ245838.1, on the reverse strand, counting down.
GCGGCGAACAGGATCTGCGCGCCGTCCGGGCGCCACGACACGGCGCTCTCGCCGCCCGGGGTCGAGGTGAGGCGGCGCGGCGGCGCACTGCCATCCGTCGTGACGAGCCAGAGGTCGCGCATCGTCTCGTCGCTGTCGTACGACGGTTCGGTCACGGCCACGATCGCGCGAGCGCCGGCGGGGTCGAGCACGGGCGTGCCGACGCGACGCATGAGCCAGACGTCTTCGTGAGTGGTCGGCCGGCGTTCGCCGGCGGGCTGCGCCTGGGCCGGCGAGGCGGCACAGCAGAGGAAGAACGGGGTGGCGACGGCCAGCGCCAGGGCCGGTCCGGCATGACGGCGGGGATCCATGGCGACGATTGTTGCGTCGATCGGCCGGGGGGCCACCTCGAGGGCCGGATTCGGTCGCTGGGGGCCGATGCGGGTGATCGCGTCGATCGCGGGGTTGCCATGGCCGACTCGGGGCGCGGTCGAGCGCATCGAGCCGGCGATTGCCTCCGCGCGCGGATTTCGTGTAGCGCGCGTTCGGTCCCGAAGGAAGGCCGTTGCCCGGACCGGAGTGCCGGGCTCGTCCGGGAAGTCCGATGAAGCCCGTTCTCACTCGCCTGTTCGCGCGGCCGGCGGATGCCCACTGCGCGACCTATCATCTGTTCGTGGTCGTGGCGTACGGCCTCGCGTTCACTTGCTGGCTGCTGCCCGACCTCGCGGGACTCAGCGGTGTCTGGTCGCGGGCCGTGTTCGTTCTGGCGGCTGCTCCGTTGCTCGGTTGGATCAGCGGCATCGACCTCGGCGTGAACTACCACAATCACGCGCATCGGCCGATCTTCCGCAGCCGCGCGGTCAACCGCTGGTTCGAGCGGTTGTGGACCCCGTTCGCGGGCTGGCCGGCGCGGTGGTGGCGGCATCTGCACGTCGCGGTGCACCACAAGTACCTGCTCGGCCCGAACGACTGGAGTGTGCTGCAGCGACTGCCCGACGGTCGGATCGAGAGCTGCCGGCGTTTCATGATCCGCCACTGGCCGTGGCGGCACTACTACCACATCGTCGCGGACGCGCGCGCCGGGCGCTTCGAGCCGCGCGAGGCGTGGACGGAGCTGTTCTGGTTCGCGGTGGTATGGCCGGTGCCGTTCTGGATCGACCCCGTCATGGGACTGTGTCTGTGGCTGCTGCCGCAGTGGTGCGCGAACTGCATTACCATGGGGCGCGGCATGCACGTGCAGCATGCCGGGTGCGAGGACTGGCCGAGCGGCAAGGTGCCGCGGCACTCCAACGACTTCCTGCTGCCGTTCTACAACCGGACGATGTTCGAGATCGGATACCATTCCGAGCACCACGACTTTCCCGGCGTGCACTGGTCGGAGTTGCCGGAGTTCGCGCGGCGGCGGGCGGCAACGGTCGGCGGCTACGCGCGGCCACGCCGCGCGCCCGAATCACCGGCTACAACGTCAGCGGCTACAACGTCGGCGGATACATCGTCCGCGGCTACAACGTCCGCAGATACCCCGTCGGCGGACGCTCCGTCCGGTGAGCGGCCACCCGCCGGCCGGCCATCGGCTGCCGGTTCGCCGCCTCGCACGGCGACGGGGTGACGATGGGGTCGGTGCCAAAACCGGCAGCCGGCGAGCCGACGTTCGGGATCGCGCGGTCGGTCTATCTGCGTTGCCTCGGGCTCGGGCTCGTCGTGGCGTTCGTCGCCTTGTGGCTGCAGGCGCCGGGGCTGATCGGGCCGCGTGGGATCACGCCGCTCGCCGACATCATGGCGGACTTGCGAGAACGCGGGGGGCACGGGTCGGCGGCTGCGATCTGGCAGGCCCCGTCGCTGTTCTGGCTCACGAGCGCGTCGTGGTTCGTGCGCGCGGTGATCGCTGCCGGCGTCGTCGCTGGCGGTCTGCTCGCGGTTGGTGTGTTCCCGCGGGCGTGCTGTCTCGTCGGCTATGTCGCGTGGTTGTCGTTCCGTGCGATCGAGCCCGGGATGGTGCGGTGGTTCAACTACCCGTTCGACGATCTGCAGACCGAGCTGCTCGTCCTCGGGTTCTTCGTGGCGCCCGCGAACGCGCTGCTGTGGCGCGCCGATGCGCGGTTGCCGCGCTGGGCGCGGTGGCTCGTCGTGTGGTTCGCGTTCCGGTTGCTGTTCGGCCCGGGTCTCGCGAAGGTGCTCTACCACGAGCCGTGGCGCGATCTGTCCGCCGTCTCGGACTTCCTGCTGACGATGCCGCATCCGACGCCGTGGGCCGCCTGGTTCCACGACCTCGGCGCCCCTTGGCTGCAAGCGCTCACGGCGTTCACGCTGCTCTGTGAGGTCGTGCTGCCGTGGTTGTTCTTCGTGCCGGGCTGGCCTCGCCGCCTCGCCGCCGCGGTCTGCCTCGGTCTCATGGTCGGGATCCAGCTCGTCTGCAACATCCGCGGTTTCCAGCCACTCACCGCAGCATTGTTGCTCTTCATGTGGGACGACGGCGCGTTGCGACGAGTGTTCGGTCGCATGCGCTGCTGGCTCGGCAGACGGTCGGGCGTAGGGGCCGGCCAACCGGGCTTCGACCTGGCCGTCGACCGACAGCCGGATGCCGAACGCGAACGCGGCGGGCTGATCCTGCGATGGGGTGTATGGGGCGCTGCGTTCGTCTACTTCGCGGCCAGCCTCGGCCCGTGCTTCATCCCGGTGCGGCTCGAGCTCGCGGACTACTGGCCGGCGGGGGCGCGCGTCGCGAACGCGCTGCAGCCGCTGCGCCTGTCGTCGTGCTACACGATGTTCTGCCTCATGCCGCAGGAGCGGTTCGTGCTCGTCGTGCAGGGCAGCGAGGACGGCAGCGACTGGCGGGACTACGAACTCCTCGGGCCGCCGGCAGCCGTCGACCGGGCACCGACCTTCTTCGCGCCCTATCACGACTATCTCGGGTTCCGCCTGTGGTTCGCGGGCTTCTGTCCGCCGAGCGAGGACGCCTGGCTCGGCGCGCTGCAACAGCGCCTGCTCGCCGGGGAACCTGCCGTCGAACGGTTGTTCTGGTCGCGGCCGTTCGAAGCCCCGCCGCGCTGGGTGCGGATCGCATGGTATCGCTACGAGTATGCGTCGGCAGAAGGGCGCGCGACCGGCGCGCACTGGCGCCGCGAGTGGCTCGGTGTGCGGGTCCCGGCGCGCAGTCGCCCCGAGTGATTCTGCGTCGCGATCTCCCGGCTCACGGGCGATTACGGCGTGGTGGCGCGTGATCCTGGTGAGCGAAGCGGGTTAGGCTCTCGCCAATGCGGGATCTGCGCTGGTTCCTCTTCGTCCTCCTCTCGTTCGCCGCGCTGCCGGCGCAAGAGACCGCGACCGGTCCGAACGCGCTGACGGTCGCGACCAAGCCGACGCCGCCGTTCGCGATCAAGGGCGAGGATGGCCAATGGACGGGCCTGAGCATCGAGCTCTGGCGGCTCGTCGCCGAGCGACTCGGGCGCACGACGGAGTTCGTGGAGCGCGATCTGCAGGCAATGCTCGCGGACACGGCGGCCGGGACGGTGGACGTCGCGGTCGCGGCGACCACGGTGACGGCCGAACGGGCGGAGACGATCGACTTCTCGCACCCGTTCCTGACATCCGGGCTCGGGATCGCGACCCGCGCGCACGAGCAGAACGTCGTGCTCGCCGTGCTCGACAGTCTGGTGTCCGCGAGCTTCCTCAATGCGCTGCTCGGGCTGCTGCTCGTGCTCGCGATCTGCGGCGTCGTCGTGTGGCTGCTCGAGCGGAGACAGAACCCCGAGGAGTTCGGCGGCAAGGGTCTGGCGGGTGTCGGCGCCGGGTTGTGGTTCTCCGCGGTGACGATGACGACCGTCGGCTATGGCGACAAGTCACCCAAGACGTTCGGCGGTCGCATCGTGGCGCTGATCTGGATGTTCGCGAGCATCATCATCATCTCGAGCTACACGGCGGCGATCGCGTCCGCCCTGACCGTCGACAGCATGACGGGCGTCGTGCGCGGACCGCAGGATCTGCCGACGGCGCGGGTCGGCACGGTCACGGGGTCGGCCGCGGCGCGCTGGCTCGAGGACCGCCGGCTGCAGTTCACGGGCTTTCTCGACGTGCCGGCCGCGATGCAGCAACTCGAAGCCGGCGAGCTCGACGCCGTCGTCTACGACCAACCGATCCTGCGATCGCTCACCAGCGATGGCGGGGAGGTGCACGTGCTGCCGCACATCCTGCGGCGCGAGAGCTACGCGTTCGCGTTCGCGCACGGCAGTGAACTGCGCCAGTCGGTCAACCAGGCCCTGCTCGCGGCGCTCGAGAGCGAAGCGTGGGGCGAGCTGCGGCGGCGGTATCTCGGCGACGACTGAAGCGGGCCAGCCCCGACGATGGGGCGGTGCCGCTGTGGCGCGCGCCCGGGTGTGAGGAGTTCAGCGGTAGACGCCGCTCAGGCGGTAGGCGCGATACATGAAGTAATCCTCCATGTTCGTGACGCCGTCGGCCTGCACGCTGCACTCGAACACGACCTGCGGCGTCGGTTCGGTCGTGATCTCGAGCACGCGCCCCCAGATCGAGCCGCCCGGGCCGCCCTTGCCGCCGTCGCAGATCAGCACGTTGCCGGTGCTCGGCTGGCGGAACGCGCTGCTCACGAAGAACGAGAAGAACGACGGTTCCGTGCCACCGGGTGGGCCACCGTAGTGCCAGACCTGTTCGACGGTCTGGGTGATCTCGTCGACCCGGTACTGGACGGCCCGGCTGTAGGACTGCGGGAACGGCATCTGCGGCGTCGGGGGAATCGCGCGGTGGTTGCCGTTGTCGAACAGCATCATCGTGCCGTCGGGCAGCAGCTGCGGTGCGTGCTGGTGGTACTGGTACTCGAAGTTGGCGCCGACGGGGGCGAGGAGCTTGTTGCTCCACGGCGCGTTCCAGCGCGCCGGGTCGCCGAGGATCCACTCGAGCTCACCCGTCTTCCGGCCGACCTGGAACACGCAGTCCTGGTGGCGCAGCGACACGACCCAGCTGTCCGTGCTCTCGTTGAGAACGAGCGCGTTGGCGTGGGTCCAGTCCGCCGTCGGCGCGCCGTAGTGGTCGTCCCAGAAGTTGTTCAGGGAGTCGTAGACCATCCGGTACGGGTCGAGCACGTCGAACAGGCTGATGCGGCGCAGGACCGTGCCGTCGCGCCTGAACTCGACGATCTCGTCGCCGATCACGTTCGTGAACGGCGCGGTCTGCGTCGGGTCGACGACGTCGGCCGGGTAGTCGGCAAAGACGCGCAGCTCGGTGCCGAGCACGGCGTAGTCCGAATCGCTGCCTTCGGGCATCTCGACGATCTCGTGGTGGAAGCTCTCCGTGTAGATCGACGTCGCGCCCGGCACCGAGCCGCCGAGGCCGTTGGCCCAGAACATCTCGACGACATCGCCGAGCAGGTTGACCTCGACGAGCAGCGAGGTCGCGGCGAGCAGCATGAGGTTGCCGTTCCGCAGCGGCCACGCCGTGACCTGCTCCTGACCGAGGCCCGAGGTGCTGCAGTCGAAGTACCAGAGCACGTTGCCTTCGGCGTCGAGCAGAGCCGGGACGCAGCCGGGTGCGTCGGTGAGCATCGTCAGCAGCGTGACGCCGTCCTCCATGTACTGCGGCTGCGCGGTCTGGATCTCGAGCGGCGGGAACCACGCCGGCAGCGGCGGCGTGCGGAAGTCGAGCGCCGTCGTGGCCGCGAGCGTGCGGCCGTCGGCATCGCGCGCGACGACCTCGATCGTGTGGTCCGTGTCGGGGCGCATGCCGGTCGCGGGAACGCGCGCGTGACTCGTCGCGAAGCCCTTGCTCGCGAGCACCTCCTTGGTCTCGACGCCGTCGAAGATACGCAGCAGGATCTGGCACGCGACACTCGTCTCACACGAGATGATCGCCGCTTGCGGTACCCAGGGGTTGTCGTTGGGCGCGATCGTGACGCTGCCGACGAACGCGAGGTCCGGCGGCGTGACCGTGGCCGTCGAGTTGCTGTCGCTGCACGCCGTGAAGGCGAGCGCGAGGGCCGCGAGACCGAGGACTGGGAGCAGACGCAGTGGGGCCGGACCTGGGCGCATGTGCGAAGGGAGGGCGGGTCGTGGGCTGGGAGGGGCGGGAGGAATCCCCGGTTAAGGTAGCACGCTGTTTCGGTTAAGGGAGGGCCTCCCGGGGCCGGCGCCGGGCCCGGTGCCATCGGATGGTTGCGACCGGCGCGACCCGCGGCTCAGCGCCCGAACCGGAACTCGGCCGCGTACTCCTTGCCGCCCCAGAGCGCGCGGTTCTGCGGGTCGACGGGGAACACGATGAGCCCGTGGATCCGCGCCTTGCCGCCCCAGAGTTCGACCGCCGCGGTCGGGAAGCAGAACTCGAGGTCGTCGCCGTCCTTCGTGACCGACGTCACGGCGAACGACCGCAGCGACCGGGCCTTGTCGGCCGGGACCTCGAGGCGGAAGCGGATGCGGTGGGTCCAGCGGCCCTGCGCGCGAAACACGTCGACCGGCGTCCAGTACTTGCCGAGATCGTCGCCGCCGCGCCACGTGACGACGAGCTCCTTCTTGCGCCACTTCGACTTGACGGCGAACGGGTCGTCGCCGGCGACGTCGAACGGCTGCAGGGTCGGATCACCGAACAGCGCGCGGCACGCGCCGCCGGCGATCATCGTGTCGGCGATGTTGCGATGCGGGTCGCGCCCGCCGGGTTCGTAGCGCGGCAGGACGAGCTCGTCGCGACGGTAGGCGACGACGGCGTCGTCATAGGTCGACTTGCTCGCCTTCCCGAGCGCTTCGCCGGTGAGCAACAGGTGTTCGAACTCGTGCAAGTTGGTCTCGCCGCGGTCGGGGTCGAGCCCCGCGAAGATGCCGGCCGCGCGCGACTCGATCAGCGCGAGCACGAACGAGTCCTCGGGCGCGACTGCCTTGCGCGCGATCTTGCCGCGTTCGTTGCCGTACCACGCGGACGGCACCCCGCAGTAACACGGCCCGCTGAAGTAGAGCGCCGGGTAGAGGTCGAGATCGCTGTCGCGCAGGCTGCGGCCGGACATGCCGTGGTCGACGCCGTCGGGCATGCCGTGACCCCAGGCCTTCAGCACGCCGACGCCTTTCGCGATCTTCGTGAGGCGTTCCGCGACGTCGCTCGCGTCCTCGGCATGCGAGTATCGCGTCAGGTCGAACTTCTTCGCCCAGCCGTGCGGACTGCGCTGTGGCTCGGCTGGGCGGCTGCTCGGGCCGAACTCGAGCACGGACCGCGGCAGCTTCTCCTTGTGCGCGCCGATGCTGCCCTTGCAGAACGTGACGGCCTCGGCGGCCGTTGCCCCCGTCATGTAGCCGAACGCGAAGTCGACGAACGGGTCGGCGTCGAGCCGCGCCGCGCGTTCGAGGAACTCGAAGTGGAAGTTCACATCGAGGGCCGCGGGCTCGAGCACGACGATCACGTTCCCCGGTCGGCTGCGCGCGAGCTTCTCGAACACCGGCTCGAGCTTCGCCGGGTCGAACCGGAGCACCGCGCTCGGGCGCTTCGTCGCGAGCACTTCGAGGACCTCGCGGTAGTCACTCTGGCGCGGCAGGCCGTCGAGCACGACGAGATCGTCGACCGTGTCCGCTCCGGGCGCGCCGGCACCGCGTTCGGTCAACGGCAGGAACACGACGGCCTGCGGATCGGTGTCGGCTGCCTGCGCAACCGCGCGCGTGGGGGCGACGACCGCGGCGAGGGCGCCGGCGAGAAGGGTCCGGGCGAGGAGGCGCATCACGGGATGGACGGGTTCCAGCCAGCATACCTTCCGGCCAACGCGTTGATTCCGTCGGGGAATCGCGCGGGCTTCGCCGTCCCGCAATCCTTGTTCGTCCGCGGCCCCCGCGGGTGATAGCCTGCGCCGCCGATGGCGTCCCGATCCGCGCGCGACGAACCGCTGCAACTGCTGCATCCCGGGATGCCCAAGGCCGCGTCGACGTGGCTGCAGAACGTCTGGTTCGCGTCGCACCCCGAGCTCGCGATCCTCGGGCCGGAGGACGCGGAGCAGGATCTGGCGCGCCGGTTCGTCGTCGCGGTGGAGCGACTCGTGCAGGGTTCGGACCTCGCGCCGTCGCCCGGCACGGACCTCGCGGAACTCGTCGTCGAACGCGCCGCCCGCGCGCCGACTGCCCGCGTCGTCGGCCTGTCGCACGAGTCGCTCGTCGGCGCCTGGCCGGCGCCGCGCAACTCGGGCTTCCTCGCGCGTCGCCTCGGCGAGCTGTTCCCCGGGGCTGCCGTGCTGCTCGTCGTGCGCGAGCAGCGCGCTGCCCTCGCGTCGAGCTGGCGCGAGTTCGTGCGGATGGGCGGCACGCTGTCGTTCGAGCGCTTCGTGCTCGACCCGGCCGTCGGCGGCGATCCCGTGGGTCATCCCATGAGCACCGCGGTGCTCGGGAACGTGACCTATGCGCCGATCGTGCAGGCGTATCGCGCTGCGTTCGGTCCGGACCGCGTCCTGGTCCTGCCGATGGAGCGGCTGCAGCGCGACCCGGCCGCGTTCGTCGGCGGGATCTGCCGCTTCCTCGGGGTCGAGCCGCACGACCCGCCGCCGCAGCAGGCCAACGTGCAGCTGTCCGGCCCGGCACTCGCCGTGCTGCGACTCTGCAATTACCTGTTCCACACGCGGCGTCACGTGCGGTACGGGCCGAAGCCGATCGCCCACCTGCTCCAGACGTTCTCGGCCGAGCCGCCGGTGGCGCGCGGCAATCCGCACTATCGGCGCGCGTTGATCAGCGACTACGCGCAGCGCTGGCTCGCGAAGAAGGTGATGCCGCGACTCGATCGTCTCGGGTTGCGGTGGTTCGCGCGGCGGGGCGATCCGTTCGCGAAGCTGCCGGCCCCAGTGCGCGAGCACCTGACCGCGAAGTTCCAGGCCGACAACCACGCGCTGCGCGAGTTCGTGGATTGGGAGCCCGGCGAGTTCGGCTACCTCGTGGCGAGCGACGACGCGTGACGCGCCGTTCCATCACTCGCCGCCGAACCCGCTCGCGTTGCTGAGGCCGTGCCCGAGCCGGCGCCACGTGTGGCGCAGTTCGAGCCAGTAGAGCCCGAGTGCTGCGCCGAGCGCGCCGAGCGCGAGCTGGGCGAACAGGCCCAACGGGGTCGCCAGCAGTGCGCCCGTCGCGGTGAGCGCCCCGGTGACGATCGCCGGCGCGACGGCAGTCGGCAGCGCGAGCCGGACCGTTCGCAACGCGGCGTAGTGGGCGAGTCCGAGGTAGAGCGCGTGGCCGAGCAGCGCGGCGATCGCGGCGCCCGTCGCGCCTTGTCCCGGCGTGAGGACGGCGAGCAGCCCGACGTGCGCGACGGTGCCGAGCCACATCGACGAGGCCCAGGCGCGAACGCGACCGTGGGCGAACAGGATCTGGCTGTGCTGCCAGCCGAGATGCAGCAGTGCTGTGGCAGCGAGCAGCGCGCGCAACGCTGGCGCGGCCGCGGCGAACTCGGAGCCGAACAGAGCGCAGAGCGGCCCGGCGACGACGCAGCCACCGGCGGCCAGCGGCACGACCGCGTAGGCCGTCGCGCGCAGGCCGCGGCTGCCCGTCGCAGCCGTGGCGACGGCGGCAGCCATCGTGCTCCCCTCGCGATCGGCGTGCGCGGCGCGGTCGTTGTGGGGTTGCAGCAACCGCGTCAGCCACGAGCCCGGCAGTGCGGCGGTCGTGGCGATGCGCTGCGCGAGCGCGTAGAGCCCGGCCGCGGCTTCGCCGCCGAAGAACCGAACGAGCCAGACATCGGCCGTCTGCACGAGCCCCGTCCAGGTCTGGGTCAGGGTCGGCATGGCCGCGGCGCGCAGCACCGTCGATCCGCGCGGTGCGTCGCTCCGGCCCGGCAGCCGCCGCAACGTGCGTTCCGCGAGCGCCGCGTAGGCCACCCGACCGAGCAGGTGCACGACGACGAGCAGCGTGATGTCGGGGTGCCCGGTCGCGACGAGCAGCACGGTGCCGCCGAGCTGCAGCACGGCGGCGCCGACGTCCATGAGCACCTCGTGGCCGGTGCGCGACGCCGCGTCGAGCAGGCCCTTCTGATCCCACGCGAGCGGCAGCCCGATCAGGGCGCCGACGACCCACAGCGCCGGGTCGTCGGCGAACAGCAGCAGCGCGCCGAGGATCGGCACGAGCGCGAGGAGCGCGAGGCCGAAGCGGAGCCGCACCGCGACGCGGAGCCAGCCGCCGGCTCGTTCCGGTTCGCGGACCGCGCCGCGACTCGTGACGTTGCGGATGCCGGTGCCCGTGAGCACGGCGATCGTGGTGCCGAGCGCGAGCGCGAGTGCGTAGCGCCCGAGGCCGACGGGGCCGAGCGCGTGCCCGATCGTCACGGTGACGCCGAGCAGGGCGCCGCGCTGCACGATCGTGCCGAGCGCGAGCGCCGTCAGGGTGCTTCGAACCGTCTGGCCCACCTCCCTCTATCGGCCGAATCGGCGTGCGGGTTGTCCCGAATCGCCGCTGCGGTGGGTGGTTCAGGGGCGGGGCCTCCGGCGGTGCCTGGCCGCCTTGCTAGCGGCCGGCCTTGACCCGCTCCAGATATCGCCGGACGCCCGCGTTGGTCTCGTTGGCCAGCAGTCCGTCGATCGCGGCCGCGACGGCCGGCCGATCGCGGTACTCGACGAGGGTCTCGGCGGCCTCCTCGCGAACGTCCGCGACGGCGTCGGCGCGCAGGGCCTGCAGCAGCGCCGGCACGAGCGCGTCGTGCTGCGAGCGGGCGTCGGCCTGGCGCCAGACGTCGGCGCGAATCTCCGGGTCGTCGGAACGCAGGCCGATGTCGACCATGCTCGCGACGATCGCATCGTTCCACGCGTTCTCGTGTTGGCGCAGATCGCGCCACGCCTGCAGCTTCTGTTCGGCGGTGCGCCGCGGATCGAGGATCTCGTTCTGCCGGGTCGCGATGCGCTCCTTGCTCGCGAGGGCATCGAGCCGGCGGCGTTCCTGGCGTTCGAACTCGCGCTGGGCCTGGGCTGCAGCCGCGGCCTCGCGCTCGGCGGCCCGGGCGCGGGCCTCCTGCAGCAGTTCGCCAACGGCCGCTTCGAGTTGGCCGAGGCGATCGTCGACGTCGCCGTCACCGGTGAGCGCGTTGCTCGTCGGCGCGACTTCGCGGATCGTCGCCGACCGTGGCTGCGTCGAGAGCGCGGTGATCTGCGCCTCGATGTTGGCGAGTCGGTCCGTGAACCCGGAGCCGTTCGCCGCACTCGAGTCGGTCGCAGCCGGCGGTGCGGCCGGTTCGGGATCGTGCAGCAGCAGCACGCCGCCGCCGCCGATCGCGCCGCCGAGCACGGCGGCCGCGAGCGCGGTTCCGAGCGCTGCTCTGGTGGACGAAGACTGCGGTGCGGTGGCGGCCATGGAGGAGGTTGCGAGCGACCTCGGCGAATATACCCAGAAGTAGTGCCCGCCCGCGGAACGTCGCCGCGGGCCGCTGCTTCCGCCAACAGCGACGGCCTGCCGGCCGTAGAAGAAGCATGATTCCGAGAGCTGCTCCCCTGTCGTTGATCGCGTTCCTGGCGGCTTGCGCCGCCCCCGAGCCGGCCCTGCCCGAGGGCGCCGAGCTCGAGTTCATCCATGCCAGGATCACGAGCTTCGACGCGATCGACGATGGCGTCGTCGTCGTCGGCTTCGGCCCGATGGCGCGACTGTTCGCGATCCATCCCGAGCTGTCGCCCGACGCTGCCGAGCTCCAGGAGTTCGCGCGCGCCGCGCACGAAGCCCGGCGCGAGATCCACGCGACGGCGTGGATTCGCGAGCGCGTCTCGAAGGGCGCGCCCGGGGCGGGCAAGACCGACTGGCCGTTCGTCGTCGTGCGCCTGGCGGACTCCGAGGACCCGCGCGGCGGGTAGCCCGTCAGCGCGCGGTCGCCCTCACGTCGTGACCGCCGATCGTGCGGCCGCCCTCGCCCCCGAGCACGGCCGGCGCGAGTCCGAGGAACGGGTCGTGGATCGGCACGTGCAGGATGTCCTCGAAGACGCGGGTCCGCAGCTCGGCCGGCGGCTGGGCAGTCGGCAGCGCGGCGAACAGCGCGTGGATCTGCGGGTAGCGCAAGCTGCGGTTGTAGTTCGTGTCGAGCGTCAGCGTGGCCAGGGACGATGCTGCTGCGGTCGTGCCGCGGCCGGGCGCACCGCCGTGGCCCAGCCCGGTGCGCAGTGCGCGGTGCAGGGGTCGTTCGCCCATCGACTTCACCATGTCGGCGGGTCGCGGGCCACGGGCGACGCTCGGCTCCTTCGTTGCCTTGCCGGTGCGCTGGCCCTTGCCCGTGCCCAGGGCGCGGTGAATCGGCGCTTCGAGGCGCATCTTGGACACTGCCCCGACCGTGTTCGTCGGCGCGATGACGCGGAGCCCGGCGACGATCTCGGCGGCCTTGTGCGAGTCGCGGCAGCGCTGCCAGGCGAACGCGCCGTCGGCGCCCCGGTCCGCGAATCGTCGCAGTGCCTCCTGCGACCGGCGCCGATACTCCGCAGCATCGACGAGGCCCGGCAGGGCGTCGAACGCCGTGCCGTCGGGCCGGCAGTACCACGTGACGATGTTGCCGAGCAGCGTGCGGCGCAGCACCGTGTCGTTGCCGAAGTCGACCGTGATCTGCGGGACCGGCCGCACGCTGTGCCACGCGCACTCGAAGTTGTCGCTCAGCCACTGCGCCAGCTCTGCTTGCGAGAAGAGCACGCTCCTCGCGATCCGCGCGTTGCTTCAACAGAACTCGTCGTCGAGGCGACCTAGCAGGTCGAAGAGCAGCACGGGCTTGCCGCTCGTCCTGGCCGCCGCGCACGCGGCGTCGAAGTCGCCGTGCCAGCGCACGAGGCCGGGGGTGACGCGCTCGTGTTCGGTGCTGGTCGCTGTGGGGCTCGTGTTCTGCGCCCCCGGCGGGGACAGCGGCAGCAGGCACGCGAACGTGCCGAACGCCGCGGTCAACGCGATCGGGATCTTGCGGAAGGCAGTCGTGGTCATGTCGGGGTCCTCTCTCGGTCTCGGCGGGTGATCGCACCCGCGGGTCGACGGTGAGAAGCAACGGGCGTGCCGGGCCCACGAATGCCCGTGCTGCGGCGGTCTGGGGGGCTTCGCCGCGGCAGCCGTATCCGATCGGATACGCCCGCCGTACCCGCGCGGATACGGCTACGCGATGCCGTACTGCTTGAGCAGGCGCGCGAGGTAGGTGCGCTGCAGGCCGAGCTCTTCGGCGGCGCGGGTGCGGTTGCCGTCGTGGCGCGCGAGCGCGTCGACGAGCAGCGCGCGGCGATGCGCGTCGACGCTGGCGTGGAACCCGGCGGGGGGCGGTTCGCCCGCGGCGACGAGCTCCGGCGGCAGGTCGTCGACGGTCAGCGTCGCGCCATCCATGAGCGCAGTTGCGCGTTCGATCACGTTCCGCAGTTCGCGTACGTTGCCGGGCCAGTCATGAGCCCGCAGTCGGCGCGCGGCGTCGTCGTCGAGGTTCGCCGGCGTGCCGGCACGGGCCGCGAACTCGCCGAGGAATCGGCGCGCGAGCGGCACGATGTCGTCGCGCCGGTCACGCAGCGGCGGCACGGAAAGTTGGATCACGGCGAGCCGGTAGAACAGGTCGTCGCGGAAGCGGCCGGCGTCGATCTCCTGCCGCAGGTCGCGGTTGGTGGCCGCGATGATGCGCGTGTCGACGCGGATGGGTTCGCGGCCGCCGACACGTTCGAACGTGCGCTCCTGCAGCACGCGCAACAGCTTGACCTGGAACGTCGCCGGCAACTCGCCGATCTCGTCGAGGAACAGCGTGCCGCGGTGCGCGCGTTCGACGAAGCCGATGTGGCGCCGTTCGGCGCCCGTGAATGCGCCGCGTTCGTGACCGAAGAGTTCGGACTCCACGAGGCTCTCGGGTAAGGCCGCGCAGTGCACCGCGACGAGCGGTTCGTCGGCGCGTGGACTCCAGGCGTGCAGGTGCCGGGCGAGGACCTCCTTGCCGCAGCCGCTCTCGCCCGTGACGAGGATCGTCGCGTCGCTCCGCGCCGCCTTCTGCGCGGTCTTCGTGAGTTCCTGCATCGCGGGCGACTCGCCGAGCGCGTCCGTTCGGTCCGGCGGCGCGGCTCGCGCGCGATCGCGCCGCAGCAATCGCGCACGCTCGGCGGCGCGGGCGATGGTCTCCTCGAGGCGCTCGGAGTCGAACGGCTTCTCGACGAAGTCGTAGGCGCCGGCTTTCATCGCCGTCACCGCGCGCTCGATCGAGCCGTGCGCCGTGAGCACGACGACGGTGGCGGTCTCGTCCGCGGCCCGCAGCCGCTCGAGCACCGCGAGGCCGTCGAGCTTGGGCATCTGCAGGTCGAGCAGGACGACGTCGGGCCGCTCGGCGGCGGCCGCCAGGGCAGCCGCGCCGTCGACCGCGGTCGTCACCTCGTAGCCGCGGGCCGTGAACCGCTCCGCAAGAGCGGCGAGGATGCCCGGGTCGTCGTCGGCGATGAGCAGGGTCGTCATGCGTGGTCGCCCGAGGTCTGCGGTCCGTTCGGCAGTCGCATCGTGACCACCGCGCCGTCGTCGGTCTGCGCCGTGACCTCGCCGCCGTTCATGCGCACGATGCGCGCGACGATCGCGAGGCCGAGGCCGACGCCGGAGTTCTTGTTGCCGTCCGTCGTGCCCTGGGCGAACGGCGCGAACGGGTCCGCGAGGTCGAAACCGCGGCCGCGATCGCGCACGGTGATCGCGCCGTCTTCGACCGTGATCGTCACCGCACCGCCCCCGTGTCGCAGCGCGTTCTCGACGACGTTGCCGAGCGCGCGTCGCAACAGCCGCGGATCGGCGATGGCCGAGCCGCTGCCCTCGACCTGCAGCTTGGAGTCGGCCGCTTGGCCGGCCGCGACCTCGTCGGCGAGTGCGCGCAAGTCGCAGTCGGTCGCGCGCAGCGGCTCGGCTCCCGCTTCGAGCCGTGACAACGTCAACGTCGCATCGACGATCTCCTGCAACCGCACGATCTCGCGAGCGAGCCGATCGGCCGCCGTGCGCTGTGCGTCACCGAGCTCGCCGTGAATGCCGTCGGTGAGGTTCTCGACGTTCGCCCGCAGGGCCGTGAGCGGGGTGCGGAGCTCGTGCGAGACGGTCGCGACGAAGTCCGATCGCACGCGGTCGAGCTGCTCGACCGCGGCGGCCATCCGGTCGAACGCCTGGCCGAGCTCGCCGATCTCGTCGCGCCGTTGCAGGCCGGCGCGCGCGGAGAGATCGCCCTCGGCCATCGCCGTGGCAGTGCGGCGGAGTCGGGCGATCGGGCGCGCGAGCCAGGCCGCGACGAGCAGCGCGAGGACCGTCGCGCCGGCGCCCGCGACGAGCGTCGTGCGCCACACCTGCGACCGCGCCGCGGCGGCCGCCGCGACGGCGGAGGAGCGCGAGCCGCGCGCCTCGATGCGCCACGCGGTGTCCGGCACGGGCGCCATCACGAGCTCGGTGTCGTCGGGTCCGGGGTGGGTGCCGGCCGTGATCATGGCGCTGCCGGCCTGGTCGACGAGGTCGAGCGCGAGGCCGTCGCAGAGCGACTCGAGGTCGTTCTGTAGATCGGCGAAGTCGAGGTAGCCGACGAGCTGGGCCGTCGCCGTGAGGACGCCCGCGGCATCGACCGCGATGGCCGCGGTGATGCGACCGAAGCGATCGTCGCGCGTCGGCGCGATCGGCGGCAGGTCGGCTGCGACCTCCCCAGCAACCGGTTCGGTCGGCAGCCGCATCTGCTGGACGGCGATGTTCTGGGCCGGTTCGAGGCCGCGGTGCTCGATGCCGAGGAACAGGCCGGGCGGGTCGACCTGGCTCCGCAGCCGACCGAGCACTTCGAACTCGAGGTCGACGGGTTGCGAATCGCGCGCCGCGCTCTGCAACGCGAGGAGGCGAGACAGGTTGATGAGCTTGGCTCGCGCGCGCTGCGTGAAGCGCGCGGTCTGACCGGCCGCGAGCTCGGCGGCGCGATGCAGGCGAGCCGTCGCCCGGGCGTGCGCTGCGGCCTCGAGGTCCGCCGTGATCCACAGCCCGCCGATGAGCGTCGGCACGACGGCAGCGCCGACGCAGATCAGCGTCAGGCGGACCCAGAGGCGCCTGCGCCAGAGTCGTGGTGGTCGGAATCCCATGGCTTCTGAGCCGCGAGGACCAGCAACCGCCGTGCCGATGATCGCGACGCGCGACAACTGTGATGGTAGTGGGGCGACGTGATCGAGGGGATGTCGTTCTCGTTTCGAGGTTCACATAGGATCCGACCGATGGCCGCCGCCCTCGACCTCGATGCGTTCTTCGCGACCCTCGACGCGGCCGCTCCGCCGCCGTCATCGCCGGCCGCCCTGGTCGGCGTCTGGCACGCGCTGCGGGGTGAGTGGCACGCGGCGCACGACGCGGTCAACCATGGGGACGACGACTGTTCGTGGGTGCACGCGGCGTTGCATCGCGAGGAGGGCGACCTCGGCAACGCGGACTACTGGTATCGGCGCGTCGGCCGGGCGCGTCCGGCCGGCGAACATTCGGCGGAGTACCGCGCGATCGCGGCCGAGCTCGTGGGTAGGCTCGGACGGCGATGACGGCCGGCGCGTTGCTCGACGAACTGCAAAGACCCGAGTGCTTCCCGCACGGGCCGGAGGCGGTCGAGATCGTGCAGACGCACCTGTCCGTCGTCTGCCTCGCGGGTGATCTGGTCTACAAGCTGAAGAAGGCGAAGACGCTGCCGTTCGTCGACTTCGGGACGTTCGCCGCGCGTCGGCGCGCGGCGATCGCCGAGGTCGAGCTGAACCGGCGGCTGTGTCCGGACGTCTATCTCGGCGTGGCGCTCTTGCAGCGCGACGACGACGGTTCGTTGCGATTCGAGGCGACGGTCGACGTCGTCGATGCCGATGCGATACCGGAGGACGGCCTCGATGTCGCGGTCGTGATGCGGCGGCTGCCGCAGGACCGGATGCTCGACGAACTGCTCGCCGCCGGTGGGGCGACTGCGGTGGACGTCGAGCAGCTCCGGGGGCTGGCGCGCACGGTCGCCTCGTTCCACGCCGGGGCCGATTGCGGAGAGGACGTCGCGGCGCACGGTTCGCCGGCCAGGCTCGCGGGGTTCGCGGCCGACAACTTCCGTGATCTGGCGCAGCTGCCCGACTCTGCGAGCGGGGTGCCCGGCGCACTCGGTGAAGCGCTCGCGCGGGTGAGCGCGCGCAACTTCGACCGGCTGCTGCCGGCGCTCGAGACCCGGGCCGCGAGCGGTCGCGTCGTCGATGGCCACGGTGACCTGCATGCGCGCAACATCTGCATGACGACGCCGCCGGTGGCCTACGACTGCATCGAGTTCGAGCCGGCGTTCCGCTGCGGGGACGTCGCGACGGAGATCGCGTTCCTCGCGATGGACCTGCGCTACCGCGGCGCCCCCGAGCTCGCGGCGGAGTTCGTCGCGGCCTACGTGAGCGCGAGCGGCGACACGCAGATTCCGGGTCTGTTGCCGGCGCTCTGCAGCTACCGCGCGATGGTCCGCGCCAAGGTCGCGGCGATCGCGGCGGCCGAGGCGCGGGACGACGAGGCGAGGCGTGCACCACGACGGTCGGCCATGGCCCACGTCCGGCTCGCGGCTGCATGCGCGCTCGAAGCCGCTGCGCCGTGGTGGATCGTCGTGTGCGGGCCGCCGGCTAGCGGCAAGAGCACGTTCAGCAAGGAACTGAACCGCACCCTGCGCTGGCCGGTGATCGCGACCGACCGCGTGCGCAAGGATCTCGCGGGGCTCGAACCGACCCAGCGGGGTGGGCCGGAGCTCTACACGTGGCAGTTCACGCGGCGGACGTATTTCGAGGTGCTCGCGCGGGCGTCCCGCAACGCCGCGCGCGGAGTCGTGCTCGACGGCAACTTCCCGGCCATCGCGTTGCGCAGTCGCGCGCGAGCTGCCGCAGCCGAGTCGGGCGCGCGCCTCGCGCTCGTCTACCTCGATGTCGACGACAAGGAATCCGAGGCGCGGGCGGCGGCGCGGGCGGCTCGGGGTGGCAGTGTCAGTGACGCGGGCGTAGCCGTCGCGCGTGATCTGCGCGCGCGCTTCGAGATCCCGGGCGCGGCCGAGCAGCCCATCGAGCTGGCAGGCGCACGGCCGGTCGAAGAGCTCGTCGACGAGTTGCTCGTCGCGCTCCTCGGGCGGGCCTGACCCGGCCAGAGCCCCGGGGGATCACAACCGGGCCATCAGAGTTGGGCGATCAGCCAGGCCCGGAACTCCTCGTTGCTCCAGTCCGCGGCGCCGACGTGCCGGTAGACGATCTGGCCGTTGCGCACGACGAACGTCGCCGGGATCGCCGGTGTCCGGAACGCCTCGGGCAGTTCGTCCGTGGTCACGAGCGGCAGGTCGGCCTCCATGTCCGCGGCGAACTCTCGGACCGTGTCCGGGGACTCGGTCGACACGACGACGAACGCGATGTCGTGCGACGCCAGCGACGTCCGGAGTCGCGCGATGCTCGGCAGCTCCGCGACGCACGGGCCGCACCACGTCGCCCAGACGTTGACGAATACGACGCCCGACGCGAGCGCGGCGAACTCGACGTCCTCGCCGGCGAGGGTCCGAGGCCGCCACGCGAGCGCAGCACTCGGCAGTACCGTTACCGACTGGGACTCGGTCGAGGCCGGCGGGCGCCGCGCGATGCGGCTGAACTCGTAGGCCGCGACGCCGGCCCCGATGACGAGGAGCGCGATGCCGAGCCCGATCGCGAGCCACCAGACCTTGCGACCGGCGCTGATGTCGCCGGGCAGCGTCGCGGGGTCGACGTCGGGCCCGGGTTCCTCCTGCTGCAGGGTCAACAAAGCCCAGAGCGGCAGCATGATCAGGATCGCGATCGTGGCCGCGGCAACGGCGACCGGGATCGCGCCGAGCGCCGGGGACGCGAGCAGATCGAACAGCGCGACGAACACCGCGAGGAACACCGCCGCGAACGCGAGGAAGAAACCGACGTAGCTCGAGAGCGATCGCATCGCGGACGACAGTTCGCCGCACGCCTCGCACCGGATCGGGATCAGGTTGCAGGACAGGCTCGACAGCCCCTTGAACATCGCAGAGAGGCCGTTGCGCGCGCCGCACCGTGGACAGATCAGGCCCTTCATGGCGCTATCGGATGCGATCGACTCGTCGGTCGCAAGCGCGAGGGGCGTGACGAAGTATGTTAGAGTCGGCGCTGCGATGCCGCGTGATGTCCCAGACCGCTGCGAGCTCTGCGGCGCGGGCCGCGAGCTCACGTTCCATCACCTGATCCCGCGGAAGGTCCATCGCCGCGGGGCGTTTCGCCGCAACTACGACCGCGAGCAGCTCAACGCCGGCACGCACCTCTGTCGCTTGTGCCATCGAGCCGTGCATCGGTTCTTCGACGAGATGACCCTGGCGCGGGAATACTCCACGCTCGCCTCGTTGCGCGCGGCGCCCGAGGTGCAGCGGCACGTGCGGTGGGCGCGCAAGCAGCGCCGAGCGTGAGACTCAGCGGGTGCCGGTGGGCGCGCCTTCGAGGTGCGCGCGGATCGCCGTCTCGAAGCCGTCGGGGTCGAAGCCGAACGGGCCCGGGCCGCCGCGATACGCGACGTTGCCGGCCTGGTCGATCAGGTAGAGCCGTTCGGGCCAGCCGTGGTAGGCGCGCGAGACGGCGTCGTCCATGTCGTCGACGACGGTCGGGATCGACAGGCCAAGGGTCTGCGTGCACATCTTCGCGACCTCGGTGCGCTCGATGATCGTCGTCGGGTCCTCGATCGCGCCGAAGCCCATCGGCAGTCGCGAGTCCATCGCGTGGGCCTCGCGCACGTAGACCACGACGAAGCGGACCTTGTCACCCCAGGCCGCGTGCAGCTCGTTCAGCCGACCGGCCGACTCGCGAAACGGCGGTCAAGTGTAGCTGCCGAACACGAGCGCGACGGGCTGCTCGCGGATCGCGTCCGCGAGCCGGAACGCGCCGCTGCCGTCCGCGAACATCAGGTCGATCGCCGGCGCCGCTTCGCCGACGGCGGGCGGCGGCGTATCCGGGCGTTCCGCGGTCGCGGCCCAGCCGGCCGTCTCCTTGCCCGTCAGCGCCCCGTCGCCGTCGTAGTCCTGATCGCGGAACGTGACGTCGAGGTCGAACGCGTCGAAGTCGCCGTCCTGGTCCTGGTCGAACGACAGCAGGAACAGCGGCCAGTCGTCGGCCCATTCGCCCATCGCCCGCTTGGCCTCGTCCGGCGTGATGACGCCACTGCCGTCGGCGTCGAGCCGCGCGGCGAACGCGTCCCACTCCGCCCGGGTGATCGTCTCGTCCTCGTCGGCATCCGCCTGGCGGACGAGGTAGTGGCTGAACCCGTTGAAGTACGTGTCCGGCGGGAAATCCGCCGCCGTGAGCTGGCCGTCGCCCGTGCGGTCGTAGTTGATGAACCGCGTCTCGCCGCGGTCGTACTCGGCCGCCGTGACGACCTCGTCGCCGTCGCTGTCGTACTTGCGCGCGAGGAACGTCCACACGCTCGACAGCTCCAGCCGCGGGCTGCACTGCCACTCGCTGCCGGGGCCGGCGGCGTTGACCATCGGCATGGTCGACCCGCCGAGCGCAGGGCCCGACCGGCAGGTCGGCAACGTGGCGGCCAACAGGAGAGCGAACGGAACGAGACGACTGGGCGGTCGACGCATGGGCCCCTGACTATGGGTCGGTCCGGACGCTAACGCCAGGGTCGATGGCGCTACCGCTCCTGCGTCCACAGCCGGTACGGATCATCGAGGCGCTGCATCTCGGCGAGCAGCAGCGCCTCCATCTCGCGGCGTTGGACCGCGAAGCGGGGATCGTCGGCGAGGTTGACCTGCGCGCGCTGCGGGTCGTTCTTGGTCAGGAACTCGACCACGTCGACGTGGTGCTCGCGGAGCAGTTCGTTCGGGTTGGCCGAGAGGTCGAACAGCTGGGTCTCCCGCACGAAGCCGTCGAGCGCGTCGTACTGGATGAGCTTCCAGTTGCCCTTCCTGACGCAGCGCATGCCCGGCTTGGTCCCGCCCGCGTACACGCCGTAGAGCACGTCGCGGATCGTTTCCGCCTTGCCCTCGAGAACCGCGCGCATGCTCTTGCCCTCGACGGTCGCCGGCGGCTCGATACCGGCGAAGTCGCAGAGCGTCGGCAGCACGTCGAGCAGGTAGACGTTGCCGGCAGCGCGACGCCCCCGCGGGATACCGGGCCCCATGGCGATGAACGGCACGCGCCAGGTGTGCTCGTAGAGGTTCTGCTTGCCCTGCAGGCCGTGGCGCCCGATCGCCATGCCGTGATCGGCGGTGTAGATCACGATCGTGTTGTCGAGCTCGCCGCTCTGCCGCAGCCGATCGAGCACGCGGCCGATCTGCTGGTCGATGCTCTCGTTGCACGCGAACTGACGGCCGAGCTCGTTCCGGATCGTCGCCGCGTCACGGCGGCGTTTGACGCCCTGCACGTTGACCTCGTCGCGCAGCCGCGGGTGGCCGTGATGGAACGGGTGGGCGGGCAGGTAGTTGACAGGCAGCGGCGGCGCGTCGTCCGGCGGTTCGCCGGCAGGGCCTTCGTTGCTCGCGCCGTAGTTGCCGAGCAGTTCGTCGGGCGCGTGCCGCGGGTCGTGCGGGTGCGAGAACCCGAAGTAGATCAGGAACGGGTCGTCGTCGCCGCGCTCCTCGCGCGCCGTCAGGAAGTCGAGCACGCGATCGGCGTGCCACGGCGAGCCGCGTTCGGGGTCAGCCTGCCGGCACGTCTTGTCGTGCACGACCTCGAACTGCGCGTTCGCCGCCTTGTAGCTGTTACCCTTCTTGCACGTGCGCATCGTGTCGTAGCCCGCGCGCCGGAAGACGGCCCCGAGCGTGTGCTCGGCGAGATCGGTGGGGCAGTTCGGATTCTGCTGCTCGCCGCGGATGCCGCGGCGCGGCAGGTGCCACACGGTGCGCCCGCTCATGATCATGTGCCTGGATGGCGTGCACACGGCGCCCGACCACGACCCCATGTGATACGCCGCGTCGAGCACGGTGCCGGCCGCCGCGATCTCATCGAGCACGGGCGTGCGACACGGCGACGCGCTGTCGTAGATCGACAGGTCGAACGGCGACTGGTCGTCGACCAGGATGAAGAGCACGTTGGGCCGTTGCCGATCCTGGGCGGCGAGCGGGGCCAGCGGCAACAGGCCGAGGAGGAGGAACGAGAGCGACGTTCGGGTGGGCATGGGCGGCTCGGTCGGGCAGACTCACGACGAATGGTCGCATCAACCTCGCCGAACATGAACCTCCGATCTCACTCCGCTGCAGTTCTCGGTCTCGTTCTCGCCACCACGGCGGCAGCTGCGCTGCCGGCGCAGGAGTCTCGGCGCCCCAACGTCGTGCTCGTGATCACCGACGATCAGGGCTACGGCGACCTCGGCGTGCACGGCAACACGATGATCCGGACGCCCAATCTCGATCAGCTCGCGCGCGAGTCCGTGCGGCTCACGGACTACCACGTCGACCCGACGTGCTCGCCGACGCGCAGCGCGCTGATGAGCGGGCGGTATTCGACGCGCACCGGCGTCTGGCACACGATCATGGGGCGGTCGCTGATGAGCGCGGAGGAGACGACCATCGCCGAGGTGTTTCGCGACGCCGGCTATCGCACCGGGATGTTCGGCAAGTGGCACCTCGGCGACAACGCGCCGTGCCGGCCGCAGGACCAGGGCTTCGAGCGCGTCGTCTGGCACCATGGCGGCGGCGTGGGCCAGGGGCCGGACTACTGGGACAACGACTACTTCGACGACCACTACGAGGTCGACGGCGAGTGGCGGGCGTTTCAGGGCTACTGCACCGACGTGTGGTTCGAGCAGGCGACGGAGTTCATCGCGCGCGAGGACGCGCGACCGTTCTTCGTCTACCTGGCGACGAACGCGCCGCACGGGCCGTATCTCGTCGATGCGAAGTATTCCGAGCCGTACGTCGAGGCCGGCGTGCACGCGACGATGGCGAAGTTCTACGGGATGATCACCAACATCGACGAGAACGTCGGGCGGCTGCGCGCGTGGCTGCAGGAGCAGGGCCTCGCGGAGAACACGATCTTCGTGTTCACGACGGACAATGGCACTGCGGCGGGTCACGTCGTGCGCCAGCGCGATCGCGGCAGCTGGCGCGGGTTCAACGCGGGGATGCGCGGCAAGAAGGGGTCGGAGTACGACGGCGGGCATCGCGTCCCGATGTTCGTGCACTGGCCCGCAGGTGGAGTCACGGGTGGCGCTGCGGGCGGGCGTGACATCGACGAGCTCGCGGCGCACATCGACGTGCTGCCGACGCTCGCCGAGCTCTGTGACGTGCCGGTGCCGGCGGGTCTCGAGCTCGACGGCGCGTCGTTCGCTGCGGCGCTCCGCGATCGCGGCCCCGCGCCGAAGAACCGGACGTTGCTCGTTCATTCGCAACGCGTCGAGCAGCCGCGGCAGTGGCGCAAGTGCGCGGTGATGACCGACCGCTTCCGGCTCGTCAACGGCGAGGAGCTCTACGACATCGTCGCGGATCCCGGGCAGCAGCTCGACCTCGCGGCGCTGCATCCGGCCGTCGTGGCGCGGCTGCGCAACGCCTACCTGCGCTGGTGGGAATCACTCGAGCCCGTGTTCGACGACTACGTGCGCATTCATCTCGGCGGCGCGGAGGAGCGCCCGCTGCTGATGTCGCACGACTGGCACACGAACGACAAGGGCACGCCGTGGCACCAGAATCACGTGCGGAAAGGCTTCGTCGGCAACGGCCCGTGGGCCGTCGACGTGCGCGTGGCAGGGCGCTACGAGATCACGTTGTATCGCTGGCCGCCGCACCTCGAACGGGCGATGGGTTGCGTGCGCGCCCGCGTCGCGATCGGGGATCGCGAGGCTGCCGCGGAGGTCGGCGCAGATGCGACCCACGCGAAATTCGAGCTCGACCTGCCGGCGGGCCCGGCGATGCTGCGGACGGAGCTGCATCGTCCGGATGGCAAGGTGCACGGCGCCTACTTCGCGACCACTCGGCGCATCAGCGACCGCTGACGGTCCACCCGTGGCACGCGGCTTGCTACGGTGCCAGCCGCCATGCAACGGCTGCCCGCCCGCAATCGCCCGCGCGGTCGCGTCGTCGTCTTCGTGCCGCGCTGGCTCGAGGCCTCGTCACCGTCCGGCTTGCCCTACCGCGTCATCCCCGTGCTGTCTTCGCTGACGGCGAACGGATACGCGGTCGACCTCTTCACCGAGGTCCACGACGGGGTCGTCGGCGACGAACTGCGCGACCGCTTGCTGGGCTGCGCGGCCGCGGTCGCGTGGTGCGCCGAGCTCAACCCGGGCATCCAGGTGCCGGGGCTGCTGGCGTTCCTCGAGTTCACGCGCGCGACCGACCCGAGCATCCAGCGGATCGCGGGTGGCGGGTTCTTCGCGCTGTTGCCACCGCCGCGACTCGAGCTCGCGCCGCTGACGGATGCGATCATCGCCGGGCAGGAGGTCGATGCGCTGAGCGCCCACCTCACGGGCAGCGCCGGCGACCAGCGCGACCGGGCGCCGTTCGACGTCGACGCGATGTGGCAGCTCGACCTGCGCCCGTTCCTGCGGCCCGAGGCGATGCTGTTCGGGAACGACGAGCCGTCCTTGCAGCTCCCGACGGCGGCGGGCTGCGGCAAACGCTGTTCGTTCTGCTTCTACGAGCGCAGCCCGTGGCGGGTGCTGCCGGCGAGCGGGGTCGTCGACCTCGTCGCCGCCATGCAGGAACGCTACGGCGTGTCCCAGTTCCTGTTCGGAGACCTCGACTTCCTGGCCAGCCGCCGCCGGGCCGTCGACGTGGCGCGCGGCCTCGTGGATCGTGGGCTCGTCGTCCGCTGGTTCGCACTCGGCTCCGTCGGTGATCTCCTGCAGTTGACCGACGACGAACTCGCGCTGCTCGCGGCGAGCGGGTGCGTGACGCTCGAGCTCGGCCTCGAAGCCGGCAGCGATGCGGCGCTGCGCCGGCTCGGCAAGAAGTTCACGACGGCGGACTCGCTGACGGCGCATGCGCGCCTCGTCCAGAACGGCATCACCCCGGTCTACAACTTCGTGTTCGGCTGGCCCGGTGAGACCCGCGCCGACCAGCGCGCGACCGAACGGCTGATCGGTCGCCTCCATCGCAGCAGAGTGCCGATGCGGTTCAACTTCCGCATCTACCAGGCGATTCCGTCGACGACGATGGGGGAGCGGGCACTCGCGCTGCTGCCCGCGCTGCCGCACGATCTCGCGGAGCTGCGGGCCTATCGCGAGGACGACGACCGGCGGTTGCCGTGGCTCTCGCGGTCCGCAGAACGGCGCGTGCGATTCCTCGTCGAATACGTGCTGCCGCTGGCCTACGACGACGCGCTCTGTGGCGGGGGGGGTGGGCGGCGGCGACGGGCGCTCGCGACCATCGCGCGTTGGCGGAGCCGCAGCGGTTTTCTGCGCTGGCCGTTCGATCGGTCGGTGTTCCGGCAGACGGCGACGGTCGGATTGCCGCGCACCTACCTCGCCTGAGGGTCCGTTGGCCGAACGTCGACGACGAGGATGATCCGCGGCCCGTCGCCGTCGTTCTGCCCCTCGTGTTCGTGACACGCGTGAAACACGACGCAGCGACCGGCGCGCCACTCGAACGTCGCATCACCGACCCGAAACGTCGCGGCGCCGGCAGTCGGCATCGACAGGCCGAGGTGACAGCGCACGGACTCGGGTTCCTCCAGGTCGCGGTGTGGCAGGATGCGGCCCCCCGGCTCGAGCGCCGACACGACGGCCGCGAACATCGACGGCTGCTGGCGGATCCAGTCCCACGTCTGCGGGCACAACGAACGCCGGCGTTCGAAGTCGTCGTCGATCCACGGTGGCCGATACGTCATCAGCAGCGGAAACACCCGCACGCCCTGGGCATTGCCGGCCGTCCACGGCAGCCACGCTGCGCTCGGGAGCTGCTCGACCTCGGCCCGGATCACCGGGTAGAGCGCCTCGAGCTCCGCAACGAAGGGGAACCTGGTCGGGTCTTCGAGCATCGTCGGCCCCGAACATAGCGCGCGTCCGGCCGCGAGTCGGTGACGGTCGACCGACGATTCGGAGTCGAACCGCCGGCGATCGGGGCCCGTGATCCGGCGGTGCCATGGCGGCAACCGTCGCGGCGACAGGAACTCCGGAAGACGGCCCGGGCGCGCGGCGAGACGGCACGGCATCCGGGGATCGAGCGCCGCGACAGCGCGGCCGCGACCGCGCTACACTTCCTCCCCCCGACTCCGCCATGCCTGCCCGCCCGTTCTCGTCCCCCGCTCCGGCCGCCGCTCTGGCCGCCGCCCTGATCACCACCCTGATCGCCACCTTGGGCGCGAGCGCGGTCGCCCAGTGTGGCGCCGCGCAATACGTCACGCCGCCGAACTTCGTCGCCGACAATGGCGGTGACGTGGGTGGCTTCGTCTACGTGTCGCTCGACGTGACCGCGCCGAACGGCGTGCGCATCTGCGGGATCGCGGTCCACACGTCGACCGTGGCGAACCAGATCGGTTGCCGCGTCGAAGTGCATCAGTCCATCGGCGACTGGTCACAACTCTCCGGGACGAACAACACGGGCGCGGACTGGCGCACGGTCGCGTGCCTCTCCGGTGCCGGGCGCGGACCGCTGTTGCCGTCGCCGCTTCTGGTCTTGAACGGCACGGGTTCGATCGACCTGCCGATGGGGCAGCACCTGCTCGCGATCGGCGGCGGCAACTTCGATCACGACTACACCAACGGCGTCGGGGCCAACCAGACCGGCAGCGCGCCGGGGTTCACGTTCACCGCCGGGGTCGCGGCGAGCACCGCGTACTCCGGCCAGCTCTTCGGCCCGCGGGTCGCGAACCTCGTGTTCGACTACGACATCGCGACCACGCCCGTCACGCCGTCGCCGGGGGGGCAGGTCTGCATCGAGTCGTCGCACGTGGTCGCGGGCTCGGGCTGCGGCGGCGTGGCGGTGTCGGCGGCCGAGGAGTTCGACATGACCAACGCGTGGGACTTCTCGGACCCCGCGTTGTCGATCACGAGCGACCTCGTCATCAGCGGCAACAGCGGCAGCGGTAGCGTGAGCGTCGCGACCGTGCCGGGCGGCACCGCGATCGTCCCGCCCCTCACCGGGCCGCTCGGCCTGCAGGACGACGACGTGTCCGCGTTGATCCCCCTCGGGTTCGATCTCGGGGCGTTCGGCCTGCCATGCGTCGACGCCATCGCGGTCGACTCGAACGGCTGCATCTGGCTCGGGGACATCGGCGAGAGCGACTACTCGCCGACGCTCGGCGAACTCGCGACGAACCGCGCGCGGCTCTGCGCGTTCTGGCGCGATCTCCGACCGGTCGGCGGCGGCGGCGGCGGGACGATCCATGCCGACGTCTCGCTGGGCACGGATGCCGTCATCACGTTCGACCGGGTCTTCCTCTGGGGTACGTCGACGCCGGTGACGTTGCAGGTCGTCATCAAGCCGACCCAGATGGTGTGTCGGTACGATGCGAGCTCGCCGTTCGACGAGAGCATCGTCGGCTTCCACAACGGCACGAGCGGGGCCGGCCTCGTCTCCGCGGATCTGAGCGGGGGCGTCGGTCCGTTCGCGCCCGGCGGCCGCAACGTCGGTCTCGTCGCGACGCGCAACCCGACGCTCGGCGGCCGCTTCGACCTCGAGATCCGCGACCTGCCGGCCGGCGGCCTGGGCGCGATCGTCGCGACCATCGGCCCGCTCGGGCCGCCGGTGCTGCAGCCGTCGCCGCCGTTCGCGCCGAACTGCGAGGGTTTCATCCCAGCCACGTCACCGAGCCTCGGCGTCGTCGTCGCCGCGGACCCGTGCCTGCGCTATCCCTACGGCCTGGCGATCCCCAACAACGGCGTCTGGCTCGGCCTGCCGTTCGCGGCGCAGGCCGTCGCGTTCGACCTGTCGACCGGCACGATCATGCTCGGCCCGGCCATCGGGACGGCGATCGCGAACTACTAGAGAACGGCGTCCCGCTGCGCGCCGGGCACGTTTCCCGACGCGTGCATCGATCGCGGTGCGCCCGTAGCCTCGCCGGGATGACAGCGAGATCGAGAGGCCGCGGTGCGGGCCTTTGCGCGGTGGTGGCGACGTTGGTCTTCGGGCTCGCCTCGGCGTGCGAGTCGAATCCGTTCCAGGGGAACGGCGTGTTCGTCGGGGAGGAGACGACCGGGCCCAACGAGCTGACGCTCACGATGCGAGTGGGCACGCGCATCTCGATGAGCGGCATGCGCGTGGACACCGTCGGTCAGGACACGATCGTCACGCGCATCGACAGCGACCGGGCGCGGCGCTTCATCCTCACCGGCCTGTCGGGGTATCGCGGGCGCATCGGGTTGAAGTTCGTCGAGCTCGTCATCGGCGACACGTCCGTCTGGATCGACGACCACAACGTCAAGGTGCACGGCCCGGCAGGCACGATGGACGTGGAACTGCTCGACGAGAACGGGGAGGACCGGTTCGGCGGCCGCGATCTCGTGCTGCGCGGCGACCGGCTGGCACCGGCCGGGTCGGTGACCGAATCGCGCTGACGGAGTTCGGCGACCCGAGGGGCGGGCGGTCGGGTGATTCGCCGGAGCAGCGGGGCGACGTTTTTCGGATCTTCGCTGCATCGGATCGGCCGCGGGATACGTCTGGAACGGCGTTGTGGCCACCGTCGATCTCGATCCGCTGCTCGGGGACTCCCGTTGGCTGACCGACCTCGCGCGTCGTCTCGTCGACGACGCCGAGGACGCCGCGGACATCGTGCAGGAAACGCTGCACGTCGCGAGCCAGCACGGGCCGCGAACGGGTTCGACGGCACGTGCGTGGCTGCGTTCGATCGTTCGCAATCGGGCGCTCGACGTCCTGCGGGCTCGGCGTTCGCGGCGGGCTGCCTACCTGCGTGCGCGGCCCGCGGGGGCGGCAGCCGCGACGGTCGACGTCGTCGCCAAGGCCGAAGTGCACGAGCGCCTCGTCCGCACGGTCCGCGAGTTGCCGGAGCCGTATCGGACGACCGTGCTGCTCCGCTTCTTCGAGCACCTGCCGCCGCGCGAGATCGCCGCGCGGCTCGGTGTTCCCGTCCCGACCGTCCACAGCCGCCTGCAGCGCGGCCTCGCGCGGCTGCGTGAGGCCCTGCGGCGCGCCTGCGGTGACGAGTGGCCGCTGACGCTGGCGCCCCTCGTCGGCACGACCTGGTCGACGTCGTCGTTGCTCGCCGTTTCGCTCATGAAGATCCTGCTGACATCGTGTCTCGTGATCGCGGCCGTCGCGGTCGCTGCGTTCCTCTACCAGGGCGAAGAAGTCACCGCGCCGGTCGAGGCGGTCGGCGCGACGTCCGACTCCGGCGCCGACGTCGACCCCGCCGGGCCGGCCGACCCGGCGGCGCGCGTCGACGATCGGACGGCCGTCGCCATCGGGCCCGTGAGCGCCGACTCGTCGCTGGCGGACGGTGGCGCAGCAACGGACCCGAACCGGCGGGGCCGCGTGATCGACGTTCACGGCACGGGGATCCAGGGCGTCGCGTTGAGTTCGGGACTCGCGGCGAGCGGTGCCGGCGGCGCGTTCGAGTTCCCCGCGACGTTGGCGACGGATCGGATCCGCTCGACCGACCAACGGTGGGCGACCGTGCTCGCAGGCTCCGCGCGAGTCGCGACCGCCAACGTCAGCACGGTGGTCGTGGCACCGAGCCTCGAGCTCGCGGGCCGCGTCACGGACCCCGACGGCAGCCCGCTGCCGGGCGCGGGTGTCGCGGTCCACTTGCCATCGCATCTCGGCGCGGACCTCGGCGTGGCGCTCGACTACTCGATCACCGAGGTGTGGCAGGTGCGTTGTGACGCCGACGGGCGCTTCGTGCTTCGCGACGTGCCGGCCGTCGCCGGCGGCTCGCTCGTCGCCGAACTGGGCGGCTACCTGCCGACGATCGTGCCGCTGCCGGGAGCGAGCACGAGTCTGCTCGAGCTCGAGCTCGAACGACCGGGTCCCGGTGCGACCCTCGTGGGTGGCATCGTCGTCGACGCGTTCGGCGCCGCGGTCGCGGGGGCGCGGGTCAGCGCCGGTCGCGCCGTGTCGCGCACCGACGACCGCGGCGAGTTCACGGTCGACCTCGCCGCCGACGGCGGGCGGCACCTCGGTCGCATCGTCGCGGTCGCGCCGGGAATGCAGCCGGCGACGTTCGAACCGCCGGTCGGCGCGGGCGGTCAGACGGCCTGGCCCGAACGAATCGTCATGCGCCTCGGCGCGGCGCCGCTCACCATCGCAGGTCGCGTGGTCGACGGTGTCGGCCGACCCGTCGAAGGTGCACGCGTCTGGATCGGTGATCCGCTCGTCATCGGTTCGGAGGGTGACGTGCTCCTCGCCGAGTCGGTGGTCGCGCGCCGCGAGCCGGGGTTCTGGGCGTTCGTCACGACCGACACCGGTGGCCGATTCGTGATCCCTGGCCTCGGCAATCGCGCGTACGAAGTGCGCGCGCTCGACCCGCGGACGCTCGTTGCCGCCGCGCTGCCGGCAGTGCCGGCCGGGACGACCGACTGCACGTTGACCCTCGACGGTGCCGTCCACGAGGAACTGCGCGGGCGCGTCGTCGCGCGCGACGGCACGGCGATCGCCGGGGTGTCCGTGACGCTGCAGCGTCCGGCGCTCGAGGTCCGCGTTCCGGGCGGCACGCGGGACGAGTGGTTCCCGAGGTCGCCGACGACGACCGGCCCGGACGGCAGCTTCCGCTTCGAGAACGTGCCCCAAACCGGTGTCGAGGTCTTCGCGATCGGCGACCCGATCCAGTTCAAGGGCCGCATGGTCGAGCCCGGGTGTGACCCGACGGACTTCGTGCTCGAGGTCGACCGCCGGGTGCACCTGCAGATCGAACTCGCCGAGCCGCGCGATCGCGCCGATCGCGTGCGAGTGCTCGGCACCGACGGCCGGCCGATGCGGTTGCGGATCATGCGCGGGCAGTCGTCACACACGAACAGCTCCGCGACGATCGTCGACGGCAGAACCGAGGTGCTGTCGCTCGGCGAGGGGGCTGCGAGCGCCGTGTTCCTGCGCGATGGCGAGGAGGTCGGGCGCATGCCGCTCACGCTGCGGATCGGCTCGCTCAATACGGTCGTCTTCTGAACCCGCCGACTGCGGCGCGCGTCAGGTCGCCACATGAAGCCGCAGGAACGCGGCGGTCTGCACCCACAGGTCCGTCCAGTCCTCGCCGCGCATGAAGTGCCCGGACTCGGTGTACTCGTACAGTTCGGCGCCGTGAGTCCGGGCGAACTCGCGACTCGGCGCCGGCGGCACCGCCTCGTCGCGACTCGCGATGCCGAGCAGCAAAGGTGGGCGGGTCGACGGCAACGCGTCGATGTCGACGAGTGCCGGGCCGGCGAGCACGGCGGCGATCGCCGCGAACGGGCTCGGGGCTCGGTGGCTCGTGCCGGATCCGGGAGTCAACGTGCCGAGCGCCGCGAAGCCACCCATCGAGATGCCGACGAGACCGACGCGGGCGGCGCCGCGCGATCGGCACCACGCGGCGAGTCCCGGCAGTTCGTCGCGCCACTCGCCCGCGATCTCGAGAATTGCTCGGCGGCGCGCGTCGTCGGCGAGCTCGGCGATGCGTTCGAGTCGGCCATCGTCCCGCCGGCCGTGACCCGGGGCGTCGGGGATCACGACTTCGGTGTGCTTGTCGACGAACGCGCGCGCGTCCGCGTGGTGCACGCCGGCGTTGGCGGCGTAGCCGTGCAACAACACGACGCTGCTCGTGAGCGAACCGGCCGGCGGCAGTCGGTCGATCGCGGCGCGCCACGCGGTCTCGGTCATCGCCGCATCGTGCGAGCCGTGCGGGGTTTTTTCACCGGCGCTGTTTCCGATGCGTAACGCTTGCGGCCACCGATGGGGCCGGTCGCTGTCGGGCCGGCGGGCGGGCGGGAGAAAACCGATCGCCCCATCGCCAGTCGCCGGTGCGACTAACGGCGCGCTCCGGTCGGAACGGTCTCGATCCGGCGCGTTCGGCGCGGTTGTTGTTGCGTCCGGAGCCGTGCGGAAACGCGCGGTGTCCAGACGCCCGAACTCCGACAGCTGTGCGGGTTTCGGGTTACCGTCGGGGCTGCACGGAATACCTCCTTTGGTGCCCATGGGGTCTAGAACGGCTACCTCCCTTGCGACGATGGCTGCCGCCTTCGTTGCCGGCTCGGTGCTCGCGCAGTCGAGCCCGTCCCCGACGTTGCGGGCGTCCGTCGATCCGTACACCCGCGGGTCGGACATGGCGCTCGCGCGCGCGGGCTACGTGTCCCTCGGCCCGTTCGACTTCGGTGCCGATCACACGACGACCGACATCGAGCAACTGCTCGGCGACGAGCCGCTGTGTTGGATCGAGACGGCGCACTTCCGGATCGGGTGCGCGGTTTCCGAGCTGAAGCTGCGCGGGGCCGAGCGGGCGTGGCGCGAGCAGATCAAGCGCGAGCTGAAGCAGCTGCGCAAGCGGCTGCCGAACGTCCGGTCGACGAAGCGCACGCTCGATCCGTGGCTGCGCGCGCACCTGATCGCGCAGCGGCTCGAGGACTGCTACGCGGCGGTGCTCGACAACCTCGGTGCGACGGACGCGACGTTCCCGCAGGAGCCGATGGACTCGAGCCTGCCCGACGAGTACCTCGGCGACGGGCCCTACCTCGGGATGGAGCAGAAGTTCGCCGTCCTGATCGTGGGGCGCGGCGCGAGTCTCGCGCGCTACACGCGGGCCTACATGGGCGGCATCGAGACCATGGAGCCGTATCGGTTCCACGCCGCGGATCACGGCCAGCTCGCGTTCGCGATCGCCGAGGAGTCGAGCGAGGGGCAGATGAAGGTCGACCAGGCGCTGCACGCGCAGATCGCCTACAACGTCAGCGCCAATCTCTACAACGGCTATCGCACCTACGGTCACGAGCTACCACCGTGGCTGATCTTCGGGCTCGCGCACTTCCACGCGCGGCAGGTGTCGCCGCGGTATCCGACCTACGAGGTCGCGCAGGGTGCGGAAGTCGAGGATTCCCCGTTCTGGAAGTGGGACGAGCGCGCGCGCGGGCTGATGAAGTTCCAGGTCTTCGAGCCGCTCGACGACTTCGTCGCGCGCCCCAGCGTGATCGGTTTCGGCATGGAGCAGCACATCCAGGCCTGGTCGTTCGTCGAGTTTCTCATGACGCACAAGCGCGCGGAGACGATGGCCGTGCTGCACGAACTGAAGGACCCGTTCCATCAGAAGCGCGCGCTGCCGACGCCGGAGGAGATGCGTTGGCGTCAGGACGCGGCGTTCCGCGACACGTTCGGCTGCGGCGTCGACGAATTGCTGCCGGCCTGGCGGGAACACCTCGAAGAAACCAAGAGGCGGCGGCGATGAGCTCGCGGCCGTCCTCCGATCTCAGCTGCCGCCGGCCGGCAGCGTCCCATCATGGCGCGGGCGCCCTCGATCTCGCGGCGCGCGCAGCGTTCGATCCGAATCGCTGCGCGGGCTCGGGCCCGCGCCGCACTTCAGCGAGATCCTGCTCCAAGGAGACGAAGTCATGTCCAAGCCAGCTCTAGCGATCCCAGTCCTCGGTGCGTTGCTGTTCACCGGCCTCACACTGTCCGCGCAGTGTTCGGGTGGCTCGGGGCCGACCAGCCGACCGATCGGCGGCGGCGGGCAGACCAGCGGCGGCATGAACACGGGTTCGTCCGGTGACCCGGGTCCTGGCGGCCCGACGACGCCCGGCCCGTCGACTCCGACCACGCCCAACACCGGTTCGCCGGGTGGCCCGGGCGGCCCGACGACCGGTGGCCCGGTCGGGCCGACGAACCGTCCGTCCGGTCCGACGACCCGCGGTCCGAGCGGCCCGGTCTCGCGGCCGTCCGGCGCTGGCCGCACGGGCCCGCGCGGTGCCGTGATGACGTTCGAGCGCGGCAAGACCTCGAAGGACCGGCTGCGGCTCGACTGGGAGCACCCGGTGCCGCCGGCGCACACGTCGGGCACGGCCGCGGCCGGCGCGATGCCGCTCGACGAGGCCCTCGCAGTCCTGTGGGGTGAGGACGACGAACGACCGCTGCTCATCCTGCGCGAGTGCCGTCTCTGCCAGGGCACCGACACGCCGCTGCTGCGTCGGTCGATGAACAACGACCGCACCAAGCTGCTCACGAGCTGGTTCCGCATCGTCAAGCTGCCGCCGCACGTGATGATGCCGACGCACCCGTTCTACAACGTGTTCGCGGGGCAGAAGTTCAAGGGCGCGATGCCGCACTTCTACCTGCTGAGCAAGCCCGGCGCCGAGCCCGTAGCGTTCTCCGGCACGCAGTCGCAGGAAACGCTCAAGCAGGGGATGATGGACGTCATCGAGGAGCGCTACCAGTTCGCGCCGGAACGCGCGATCAAGAAGTGGCTCAAGCTGCTCGATCAGTTCGACAACATCGACGCGACGAAGAAGCGCGTGCGCGAACAGCTCCGCGCGGCGCGGGCGGACAGCGGGCCGAAGAGCGCCCGCAGCAAGCGCCTGCAGAAGCAGCTCGACGATCTCGAGAAGGATCACGAACGGCTCGTCAGCAAGGAGAAGAAGGTGCGCAACCTCGTGCTGATCCCGTTGCCGAAGACGAAGGTCGCGGCCGCGTCGGCGGCCAAGTAGCTGCCAGCGCTGCCATCGCCGACGCCGGTGACCGGCGTCGGCGGGGCCCGATCGTTCGTCGCTTCGCTCCGCGCAAGACCCGCTCCTATGCTCAGCAACTCGACCCGGTTCGTGCTCGCGGTTTCCGCGACGATCGTCCTCACGGAGGCCGGCACCGCTCAACTCCAGGCGTCGTTGGAGTCGCCGGCTACGATCGGCCCGGCGACGCGCGACTACGCCTCGACCTATGACGCCTCGAGAGACGTCACCGTCCTGTTCGCCGGCGAACGTTCCGGCTTCCTGCAGGACGACGTGTGGGAGTGGGACGGTGTCAACTGGGCCAACCGATCGTTCCTGCCGCGGCCCGGCCCGCGGCGGCGGCCCGCATTCGCGTACGACCCGGTGCGCGGCCACAGCGTCGCGTTCGGTGGCCGGACGCCGAGCTCGGTGTTCCTGAGCGACACCTGGGTCTACGACGGCTCCGGGTTCTCGGCGCGGACGTCGCCCGTCACGCCGCCGCCCCGCAGCGGCGCGTGGGCAACGTTCGATCCGGTGCGGCAGGTCGTCGTCATGTTCGGCGGCTTCGTGCCGACCGGGCAGGACACCAACGACACGTGGGAGTGGAACGGCTCGGCGTGGGCGCAGCGCACTCCGGCGACCGTGCCGGCCGCCCGCGGTGCGCACCGCATGGTGTGGGATGGGACGCGCCAGGCGATCGTGATGTTCGGCGGCTTTCGCACGCCGCTGGCCGGCACCGTGAACGACACGTGGCAGTGGGACGGCGCGAACTGGTCGGCGATCACCGGTGCTTCGACGCCGCAGCGGCGGTGCGATCAGACCATGGTGTTCGACGAGCAGCGCCAGCGCGTGTTCATGTTCGCCGGCCTGACCGCGTTCACGCAGCCGGGCAACGTGCCGGTCACGCTCAACGATTGCTGGGTCCTCGAGCCGAACGGATGGCAGAGCAAGACCGTGCCGGGGACGCCGCCGTCGCGCGCGTACACGCTCGGCGAGTACGACGCGGCGAACGAACAGATCGTGATGCACGGCGGCTTCGCATCGACCGGCACGTTCAGCGACACCTACACGGTCGAGAGCCTGTCGCCCGCGGACATGCAGGCCTACGGCGCGGGGTGCCCCGGGGGCAACGGCGTGCCCGTTCTGAGCGCGCTCTCGCTGCCCTGGTCCGGCGACGATTACACCGTCGAGGTGACCAACGTGCCGCAGACGACGGCCGGGTTCCTCGTGCTCGGATTGTCGGACACGAACTGGAACGGCCAGCCGGTGCCGGTCGATCTCACCTCGTTCGGTCTCGCGGGCTGCAATGCGTGGCTCAGTGCCGACCTCAGCGTCTTCCTGTTCGTGCAGAACGGCGCCGGGCGCTGGGACGGTTCGGTGTGCAACTGCACGTGGGCCGCCGGCATCGGCTTCTCGCTGCAGGCGGTCGTGCTGGATGCCGGTGCCCCGACGCAGCTCTCGGCATCGATGTCGAACGCGCTCCGCGGCACGATCGGCGTCTGGTAGGCGATTCGGCGGTTCGCAACTGACGCCGGGGGCGCCGAGCGGTTCATTGCCGGTGTGCGCCTCGGTCTCGTCGTCCTCGCCCTGCTCGGCCTCGCGATCGTGGCGCTGATCGCGTGGACGTGGGGCGACCCGGCTCTCGACGTCCGCCCCACGGGTGCTGCGTCCGAGACTGGCCCCGCGATCGCGGCGCCGCCCGCCGGGTCGCCTACTGGGCCGGACGCCGGCGAGGTCGCGTCGGCGCCGCGGTCCGAGCCGCAGCGGCAGAACGTCGAGTCCGCGGCCATGGCGCCGCCCGGCGAGGTGCCTCGCGGCGAGCTCGCGGTCACCGTGACGGTGGCGGCCGCGCCGGCGCCCGGCGTTCCGGTCGTGATCCACGCGCGCGCCGGTGAGCCGTTGGTGTCGAGTCGGCAGCGGGCCGCGACGAACGGCGAAGGGCACGCCCGGTTCCCCGAGCTCTTGGTTGGCGCCTGGGCCGTGCTCGTTGCCGGGGTGGAGCGCCGGGCGATCGTTCGGCCGGGTGCAGCGACGGAACTCACGATCGCGATTCCGGTGGGTGATCGCGCTCGCGTTCGCGTCGTCGATGACGCGGGAGTGCCCGTGCCTGCCGTGCCCGTGTACCTATGGCCCGCGGGACGCATGCTCGACGTCCCGCATCACGAGCCCGGCACGCTCGTCGGGGTGACGGACGCGACCGGCGAGCTGCGGTTGACCGGGCTGCCGTCGGTCCATGCGCATCGGTCGTGGGTGATGGCGGCCTCGGTGGCGTACGGCAACTCGCTCGCGCGGATGATCCCGAAGCCGCGAGACGAGGGGCCGCGAGAGGACGGGCCGCGAGAGACCGGGTCGGGAGAAGCCGCGGCGGCCGCGGCGCCGATCGTCGAGCTGACCGTCGACCGTCTCGGCACCACCGTGGTCGTTGCGGTCATCGATCAGGAGCGGCAGGGCATCGCTGGGGCCGACATCCTCGTGCGGCCGCTCGAGCCGCCGGGCTCGCGGCGCATCGGCCCGACGCGCGCGACGCCGTTCACGACGTGGCGCAAGACGGGAGCGGGCCGCGCCCGCTTCGCGCGCCTGGCGGCCGGTCGTTACACGGCCCATGTGCGGGCGGCAGGATTCGGCGCCCGGCAGGTCGAGTTCTCGGTCGGCGAAGAAACCCGGCAGGTCGTCGAAGTGCAGCTCGGGGTCGCGGGCGAGGTTCGCGGCCTGGTGCGGGACGACAGCGGGTCGCCGATCGCCGAGGCCACCGTGCGACTGCGGATGCTGCGCGAGCGGCTGCAGGCCGTGACCGCGGCCGACGGTCGCTTCGCGTTCCCCGGGCTGCCCGCGGGCCGCGCGGAATGGAGCGCGCGCCGCGATGGCCACGGCGCGGCCGCCGGCGGCGTCGATGTTCGCGCCGGCACGGTGGCGGAGCTCGCCATCGAGCTGCCGGCGCTCGCGATGCAGCGCGGCATCGTCGTGGACGAACGCCAGCAGCCGTTGGCGGGCGTGCGGCTCGAAGCAATCCACGATCTGCCAGGGTATCGGGTCGATCGGCAGCGCGGTGAGACGGACGCCGAAGGGCGCTTCGCGCTCGGCCTCCAGCCCGGGCGTCCGTACGCGCTGACGCTCTTCGAACCCGACCGCCACCAGCCGATCCGGTTGCCGGAACTGTCGGCGGTGCGCGCGGCCGCCCGCGAGCTGACGATCGTGATGCCCGACGAGCGGCGGGCGTCGGCGTTCGTGGCCCTGCGGCTCGTGGACGGGGACGGTCGCCCGGCGCTGCGCGACGTGTCGATCGCGGTCTCGGGTGAGAACCGCGAGCTGCACGGCGGTTCGACGCTGCCGATCGCGGAGCGCGACGACGCAATCGGCGACCTGCGGCTCGGGCCGCTGCTGTCCGGCGACTACCGCATCGAGTTCACCCGGCCGGACCGATTGCGCTTCGAGCGCGCGGTGCCCGGGCTCCTCGCCGGTTCGACCCGCGATCTCGGCGACGTTGCGTGGCCGGTCGCCGGTGCGATCGCGATCGAGGTCGAGCGGCTGCCCGGTGTCCCGGCGGGCGAGGTGCTCGCGGAGATCAGCGGGACCGGTCAGACGATGGGGCTGCGTCTGGACGCGGCCGGTCGCGGCGAGATGCCCGTGCTGCCGGGAACATGGGGCGTCACCGTCTACGGCACCGGGTTCCGTTGGCCCGCGACGACGATGGTCGTAGCCGCTGGCGAGACGGCGCGGCGATCGTTCGTGTTGCGGCCGGCGGTGCGGGTGCCGATCCGCGTCTTCGCCGTCGCGGACGATGCGCCGTTGGTCGGGCGGATGCTCGCGGCCGATGGCTCGGAAGTTCTCGACTTCGAACTCGAACCTGGCCAGGAGCACGACGACTGGATGCCGTGGCTCGACGTCGGGCGTTTTCGCTTCACGGCAGTCGGCGCGAGCGGCGCGCGCTACACGGCCGAACTCGTGGTCGACAGCCTCGATCCCGCAACCGAGCGGCGGGCGATCCGGTGGCAACGCGCGCGGTGAGCAACGCAACGCCCCTGGCCGTCCGCGCGGCGCCGGCGGGGGCCGCCCGCCGAAGCGCCGGTCGACCGCTCAGCTGCCGACGACGTTCCGCAGGCCCTGGCTCGTCACGACCTCGTTGCTGCTCGTGAGGCCGAACGCCTGGAACGTGATCTCCGCGCCGCACCACTTGGCCGACGGCGGGAAGGTGAGCGTGAACTGGCCGGAGCCGTTGCCGTCGAGCATGACCGACGTCAGGAACTCGCTGCTCGTGTAGAGCGTGCAGCCCGGGAACCCGAACTGGCCGAGCGGCAGCGGCAACGGCATGTTGAACACGCTGTTGAACGTCGAGCTGAACCCGAAGGCCAGCAGCGAGAGGCCCGACGGCGTGCTCGGGCTGTCGATCTGGACGTCGAGGTCGTTGCCGATCATGGGCAGCGTCACGCCGGTGAGCGCCGGCACGGTGATGCCGCTCGGGGCACAGCCGCTGCCGAGGTTCTCGACGATCGCCGCGAGCGGGCAGCACGAGGTCGTGCACAGGCCGCCGAGCAGGCGGAGCGCGCCGATCTCGTAGGAGCTCTGACCGTTCGGGTTGCCGACGAAGTCGATCTCGAACGTCACCGGAACGGTTGAGCCCTGCAGGGTCGGCTCGTTCGTCAGATCGACACTCTCGGTCGTGAGGTGCGTCAACGGATCGATGACCCCGAGGATCACGCCATTGGCGCGCACTTCGGCCGCGCGCACCGAATCACTGACGCTCGCGTTGTTCGTCACCGCGTCCCAGGACAGCTCGGTGTAGTCGAGCACGATGCCGGGGTTGGGGGTGACGGTGAACGACAGCGTGCCGCCGCCGTTGTTCCACGCCGTCGTGAGGCAGAGCCAGCGGTCCGGGTTGGAGCCGCCGAACACGAACGTGTTGGACACGGTCAGATCCGAGACCGTGGCGAACGCCGGTTGCGAGCTCGTGAGATCCGGGTTGTCGAACGAGTACTCCGCGATGGTTTGCGCGGACAGCGGCAACGCGAGGAGCGCGCTGCAGAAGAGAGCGAGGTTGCGAGTCATGGTGTGAGGCAAGGAGGTTGGAGAGAGTTCAGCCGAGCCGGTCCGGCGGGTGACGCTCGGGCATGCCGCAGCAGTCTATCGCAACGATCGATACCATGGGGCACGGATCTCGCCAAGGCTGCTCGTCGGAAGCCGGCGTGATGGGGTGGGTGCATTGGCTGCGAACGTCCGTCGCATCGGTCCTTCCGCTCGCGATCGGCGGGATCGCCGTCCACCCCGAAACCGTTTGCGTCGCGCCGCCATTTCACTGGGTCGGCAATTCACTGGGTCCGCAATCAACTGGGCCCGGCACTTCAATGCCTTGGCGACTCACTGCTCCGTCGGCTCGGCGCTGGCCGGTCGGCGGCGGGCAACGAACCGAAGTGGTTCGTGGGCGCGGTCAATCGAGGACCCCGTCGCTGCGCAGGTTCGCGGTCAACGTCCAGGTGGCGCCAGCGTCCGCGCTGCGCCACAGATCGTAGCCCTCCGTGGCGGCGTAGATGATGTCGGGATCGGACGGCGCGAACTCGAGGTCGTCGAAGCGTCGCGTCGATGCGAGCACGACGACCACGGATCCGAGGCCGTCGGTCGACCGTCGCAGCGTCCCGTTGTCGTCGTAGAGCACCACATCGGCATCAGCCGGCGAGATCGCGATCGGGCCGTTGCCGCCGATCGACAGCGTGTCCCAGGTCGAACCGCCGTCGCGCGAACGCAGCATCTCGAACGCGTCGAGCTCGTTCGCGACGATCGTCATCCCATCGCTCGAGACGTCGAACTCGGTGATGTGCCGCGCTCGCTGCGATGGCGCGAAGGCCTGCCACGAACGGCCGGCGTCGGTGCTCCGCAGGAACCCGAGGTTGGTCGCGGCAGAGTCCCAGGCCAGTCCGAACGTGAACATCGCTGCCGTGCTCGCGACCACGACGGGATAGCGGTTGGTTTCGGCGCCGGCCGGGGCCGACGCCGCCGTCCACGTACTTCCGAGATCTGCGCTCCAGAACGGTCCGCCGGCGAAGAACTGGCCAGCCAGCCCGCTGAAC
Source organism: Planctomycetota bacterium (assembly GCA_965228735.1). Lineage (GTDB taxonomy): Bacteria > Planctomycetota > UBA1135 > UBA1135 > UBA2386 > JAGQRA01. The sequence continues at coordinate 2,518,407 of OZ245838.1, read as the reverse complement.
GTCGCCGTGCCCGCGCTCACGAACGCCGTCACCTGGCCCGGGTCGACGGGGTCGAATCGCACCGCGGCGATCGACGAGTTGGACAACCCGCAGTTGCCGCGCGCGAACGACAGCCCGCCGTCGACGCTGCGGTAGATGCCGGCAATGGCACTCGGATGCGAGCCCGTGATCGGCCCCGGTGAGTCCGTCGTGGCCACGATGACGATGCTGGTGTCGAGCGGCGACACGCAGAGATCGTAGATTTCGGGATACGACACGCCGCTGTGGCGCAGTCCTTGTCGCAACCGCTGCCACGTCGTGCCACCGTCGGTGGACTTGACGATGCCGTTCTCCTCGGTGCCGAGGTAGACCGTGTTCGCATCCGTCGGGTCGATCGTCAGCGAGCGGAACACCTGATCGCCGAACGGATCGGTGGGCGCGGCGGGGCCCGCGATGATCTCGTTGCCGTTGCCGAGGTCGTTGCCGCAGTGCTCGTCGATCGTTCCGGCCCCGCTGCCGCCGGAGCACGACGCAGCGATGCCGATGAGGACCGATATCGTGCCGGCCCGGGTGAAGCGCGCCCGCCACGGGAGGCCCGGCGCGTGGGGAGTGATCGGTCTGGTCATGCTGGTGCATCAGGACCAGTGCCGTGAGCCGTGGCGATGCTCGCCCGACTCGAGGATTCCGGCGGTGTCGCGGAGCGTTCACCCGAACGGCGAACGCCAGAGGATGAGGCCGCTGCAGGCCGATGCGGCCGGGCGCCGCGGTCCGGTCGATGGCGTCAGAAGTTGCCGATCACCGCGTCGAGGGCGTTGCTGACGACGAAGCGGTTGGCGCTCACGTCGAGGGCCGCGCCCTGCAGCGCGTACGGCAGGCCGAGCCACATCGGGTCCGCCGGGATCTGCAGCGAGTACGGGTAGGTGGTGCACAGGTTCGCATTGAACGTGATGCCGAGGCTCACCGCGTTGAACGGCAGATAGGTGGCACAGCCGGGGGCGAACGGCGGTGACGGTTGGATCGCCGGGGCGAGGGTGTTGCCGATGATCGCGAGCACGGCGCCGATGCCGCCGGTGGGAATGCCCCGGAGCTCGAGGTCGAACGTGCCGCCGACCAGCGGGTTGGTCCGGCGGCTGAGCGTCAGATGGGGGTTGCCGGGGCCGATCGGGCCGGCGCCACCCGACAGGTCGGTCGACCCCGTGCCGGTGTTCGGCGTGCCGTTGTGCAACCCGACGATCCCGAAGCTCGGGAACACGGATGTGCCGTCGTAGCGACAGGTGATCGCGCTCGCCGTGATCGAGACCTGGAACGTCAGCGGCACGAACGTGCCCCAGAGGAAGACCTGGTCGTAGGTCACGAGCGTCTCGGTCGGTGTCTGATCCACGTGGACCGTGCCGCCGCCGCCGCCGGCCAGCGGCCGCAGGTCGGTCCAGAACGCGCAGACGCGCGCGCCCTCGCTCTCGAGCTCGGTGAGCGAGTGCGAGAAGTCGCCGCTGCCGACGTGGCCGAGCCAGATGCAGCCGTTGCTCTGCACGGAGATCGCGTCGGCACACAGCCCGAACGCGCCGAGGTCGAAGCCGAGCGGGATCAGCGGCGAACTCGCGTCGTCGCCGAGACCGAGGTCCGCGCTCACGGGCGGGACGATCGGGCTGCCAGGGACGGGTGCGACCGTGACGCGGCCGCCGGAACCGGTGAACCGGAGGTCGGTCGTGGCGCCGGTGCTCGGGTCCGTGAGGTCCCAGGCGTTGGCGAACTCGAACTGCTCGGCGACCGTCACCGGGGCGCCGCCGCAGCCGGTGCCGCGCGCCGAGACGGCTGCCGGCACACAGGTCTGGCCGCACGGTGAAGTCGTAATCGGCGCCGCCGGCACGTCGTAGTGGAACGTGCCGTTGAAGATCCGCGGCCCCAGCAACGATCCCGTGTACGGGGCGTTCGCGGCCCGACCGGCGTCGAACGCCACGTTGCCGTCGTTGACGTAGCCGTTCGCCGGAGTCCCGTTCGTGTAGGCGTGGCCGAAGCTGCCGTTGCCGATCGCGACCAGGTACTGGCCGTTCGGCAGATCGATCGTGCCGCTGCCGCTGACGACGGCCAGCGACGACGGCGTGCCGTCGCCGTTCCCGGTGCCGGTCAGGCACCCGACCGTGCACCAGCTCGTGGGCGTGTTGGTCGTACCCGTGAGCTGTTGCCAGTCGGTGAGCGACCGGTGGACCTGGACCGTGCCGCCGATCGGACCGGTGGCGTTCGTGTGCACGTCGATGCTGCAGATGCGGATCCCGTTCGCCGCTGTCACGTCGAGCGTGAAGAACACCATCCCCCCGACCGCGCCGGCGTTGTTCGACGCGAAGTTGGGGGGCGTGGTCACCTGCTGGGTGCACTGCGCGATGACGCTGCTGCAGGCAGTGAGGGCCACGATGGCCGCGAATTGGGTCTGCATGTTGGTTCGTCCGAATCTGGTTCCGTGCTGGCTCTACAACCAGTGGTCGGGGAGCCGTGAGAACGACAGATTGGGTGCAGAAAACCCGCGCGGGCCGCGACGGCGCGGCCCGCGACCCGGCGGCCGATGGCCCGGCCGGGTCGGGCGTTCCCTGGGCAGGGGTCGGGGTGCTGACTACTTCACGAACGTGACCGACAGGCGCTGGGTCGTGAAGACCTCGGTCGCGCCGGCGTCGAAGTGCACGCCCTGGAAGTGCAGGGTCGTCGGGTCGAGCCACTCGGGCAGGTCGACCTGGTAGCTGATCTCCGGGCCGAACCCGAACGGCAGCGTGCCGATCGCGGCGGGGCCGGTGTTCGGGACGAGCAGCCAGCAGCCCGGGTGGACCGGCGCGACGTTGAGCAGCGCGCTGAACTGCTGCGTGCCGACGAGGATCGTCGACAGCGCGCCGTTCGGCAGGCCGCTGAGCACGAGCCGCGAGCCCTCGTCGCCGATCAGCATCGAGCCGTCCCACGACAGCGACGCCGTCGAGCAGCCCAGGCCAGCGGTGACCGGCATCGGCTCCGTCGGATGCGCGAAGCGATCGACGTAGGTGTAGGCGCTGCCGCTGTTCTCGTTGGCGGCGTAGCCGACGAGGAAGTAGTCGTTGTCGTCGTCGTAGGCGACGGCGCCGCTGATGCTCGTCGTCAGGCCCGGCGGGTTGTAGACGGTCTCCTGCCGCAGCAGGTGACCGCGGTAGCCGATCGAACGGACATAGACGTTGTTCGTCACCGTGCTGCGGTAGGCCATCACCGCGTGGCTGCCCGTGCGGGTGTCGAGGTCGAACCCCGTGAGGACGGCGCGCGGGTCGTTGTTGGGCACGTGGCGGTAGCTCGCGTGCGGCTGCGTCCAGGTGCTGCCGTTCCACAGCTGCCGCGATGTCCGCAGGTTCATGCCGCGAGCATGGCTCGGCTTGCTGCCGGCGACGGCGACGGACGACTCGGCCCACGCGAGGAAGTGATCGTCCTCGTAGCCCGCGAGCATCGGCGACATCTCGTGCCAGCCGTTGCCCTGGCCGAAGGTCTTCGGCGCCGTGACGTTGCCGTTGCGGTCGACGCGGACCATCTCGACGTCCCAGTCGGTGTGACTGCTGAACAGCGGGTTGCTGCCGATGACCTGGTAGGCGACGGTCCAGACCTGACCCGTGCCGCGGACCTTGCCGATCTGCGGCCGTTCGTGGTCCTCGAAGAGACCCGCCGAGATCAGGAACGGGTTGCCGGGCGTCGTCGTGCCGGTGATCCCGAGTCCGATCGGGATGCCCCAGATCTGGCTCGTCGTGCTCTGGCCGAACGAGTTGAGGTTCTCGGCCTGGTAGACGATGACCAGGTAGTCGGGCGCGAACGCCCAGGTGTCGCTCGCGACGTCGGGGCGCTGGACCTGCTCGGGGATGTTGTTCACGAGCACGGTGTTGGAGTTGTGCGAGAAGTCGCCGCGCGCGCGCCGGTGGAGGCGCAGGCGACGATCGCCGTTGCTCAGGTCGCGCGTGACCGCGAGCAGGATGACGGCGCGGTCCCGGTGCTGACCGAGGCTGACCTCGGACGTCGACCAGGTGCTGACGTCACTCCACACGGGGGTGTCGCCCGAGCCGTCGTCGTTGAAGCGCCGCAGGTAGGCGTCGGCGTCGTTGGCCGACGTCCAGCGCGCGGCGGCGCGCCAGTTGTTGCCGCTCGTGCCGAACGAGTCGCGCATGACGTCCATGTCCTCGACCGTCAAGTCGAACACGGTGTTCACGACGCCGAGCAGCGGGTCGACGACCACGGGGAAGCGCGCGGCCTCGAGCCACTGGCCGTCGAGGCGCAGCGTGATCGTGCCGTTGTCGTAGGCCGACGTCATGGGCAGCATGTCGCCGTTGCCGTCGATCGCGGTGGCGGCGCCGTAGGTCAGGATCGGCGTGCCCGCGGCATCGTGGAACAGGATCTCGTCGTGCAGCAGGCCGCGGTTCTTCGCCGTCAGCATCGTGTCGAGCCGGCCGCGGATCACGAGGTCGCCACCGGCGGCCGGCCGGCTGCTGATGACGAACGTCTGCTCGAGGCCGTCCGCCCGGATGTCGTAGGCCTCCGTGATGCCGCCGAGGTCGTACTCGGCGCGGTAGTCGGTGTAGCTCAGTTCGGGCTTCTGCGTCGCGAGTTCGAGCGCGCCGACGCTCGCCGAGACCGTGCGCCACGTGAGCGGCTGGTTGTGCGGGTAGTCCTTGCCGAGGTACGGCACGAACGTCGCGCCATCGTGGAACGACGCCTTGTAGGCGTTGCCGACACCCCAGATGCCGTACGGCTGGCCGCCGTCGGGCTCGCCGGTGTGGATCGGCACGCGCGTGTCGGACTGCACGATCGCGGGCGCCTCCAGCGAGCGCTGCAGATCGCTGCGATCCTCGTTGCCGGGGATGGTGTCCTGGGCGGTCGCGGCGAGCGCCAGGCCGAGAGCCGCGGTGACCGCGGCGGAGAGCTGATTCTGATGACTCATGGTTCGATTCCGGTGGTGGATCCGGCGGTCGGATCCGGGTTGTGGACTCAGGGAAACGCGTTCCCCGGATCGCCGACGGGCGGCCGGACCGGACAGCGCCCGGCCGAAATCGAGGAATCTGCGGCAGGCCGTGATTTCGTGTCCGCTGCCCGATCGGGTGACGCTCCCGGGGGCGGGACGGAGCCGCTTTCGCGGTAATATCCCGGACCGATTCGGTGGCCCGTCGCCACCGCTACCGAGCCCTCGAAGCGGATGACCGAACCCGACGATCCCGTGACCCGTGCCGGCCAGAACGGTCGGTCACTCGAGGCTGATCCGGTCGATGCCCGGTTGGCGGCCGCGGGTGCGGCCGACGCCGCTGCGGCCGACGGGGGTGGCCAGAGCGAGCTCGATCGGCGCGTCGACCGGCTCGGCGACGCGATGGACGCGTTTCTCGAGTTCCGCGAGGACTCCGGCGAGGCCTCGGCCGCCGAGTTCCTCGACCGAAACGCCGGTTTGCGCGAGCTGCTCGAGCCGATGGTCGCCGAGGGCCTGGCCGCGGGCGAGCTCGAACTGTCCGACACCCGACCGGCGCAGGAGGTCGCGCCGACGCCCGGGCAGATCCTCGGCGACTATCGCATCGTTCGGCAGCTCGGCCGCGGCGGCATGGGCACCGTCTACGAGGCCGAACAGGTCTCGCTGCGACGCCGCGTCGCGCTCAAGCTGCTGCACGAACACCTGACGTGGTCGGTGCGCGCGATCGCGCGCTTCCGGCGCGAGGCCGTCGCCGCGTCGCGGCTGCAGCACCCCGGCATCGTGCCGATCTACGAGGTGGGGGAATGGCGCGGCCGGCACTACTTCACGATGGAGTTCCTCGAGGGCAAGCCGCTGCAGAGCCTGATGCAGGAACCGCGGTTCGGCCTGCGTGCCGACTGCAGCCGGATGGCCGAGGCCGCCGAACTCGCGGCGCGCGTCGGTGACGCGTTGCAGCACGCGCACGAGCACGGCCTCGTTCATCGTGACGTCAAGCCGCACAACATCATGGTCGGCGACGACGGCAGCGTGAAGCTGCTCGACTTCGGCCTCGTCAAGCTCGAGGAGCCGGACGTCGAGTCGGTCACGGCCGAGTTCCTCGGCACGCCGTTCTACTGCAGCCCCGAGCAGGTGCTCGGCCGCGACACCGGTCCGGCGAGCGACGTCTTCTCGCTCGGCGTCGTGCTCTACGAACTGCTGTCCGGCAAGCGTCCGTTCGTCGGCGGCTCGACCCGTGAGATTCTGAACAACGTCGAGACCGGCAACTTCGTGCCGCTGTCCCGGGCGGCCGTCGGCGTGCCGCGGGACCTGCGCACGATCTGCGAGAAGGCGATGGAGCTGGCGCCGGCCGACCGCTACCCGAGCGCGGGCGAGATGGCCGCGGATCTGCGGCGCTTCCTGCGCATCGAGCCGATCCTCGCCACTCCACCGACGACGGTGGTGCGGTGCGGCAAGTGGCTGCGGCGGCATCGGTCGACGGTCGCGCTGTGGGCCACGGCGTCGCTGCTCGTCATCGGCGCGCCGATCGGCTACGCGGTGCACGAGCAGCAGACCCGCATCGCGGTCGAGGCCGAACGCGACAAGCTCGACGACGCCGCGAAGGTCGCGTTCGCCAGCCTCAACGGGACGGTCCGGATGCTGGCCGAGAACCTGTCGCGGCAGCTCGCGCCGCCCATCGAGAAGCAGTCGCGGGTCGACGGCGTCGTCCAGCTGTGCGAGCAGTTCCTCGCGATGCAGGAGGACAGGCCGACGCGCTACCTCGAGGTCGCCGAAGCCTATCGCGCGCTGGCGAACATCAACCTCAGCCTCGACAACACCGAGGGCGCGCTCGGAACGAACGCGCGCGCGCTCGAACTGCTGGATCGCGATCCGGACGAAGCGTCGACGCAGCGGCGCGAGCTGCTGCGGGGCCATCTGCTCCGGCAGCGGCTGCTCTTCCGGGTGCGCAGCGACCCGTTCGGCGCCGGTGAGGAGTTCCGCGCAGCGGTGGAGCACTGGCGCAAGTTGATGGCGGATCCCGAGTGCGCGACCGCGGCGTCGGTCGAGTACGCGAGCACGCTCGTCACCCACGCGCGGCCGCTCGGGCGCTCCGCGCGCCATCGATTGGAAGCCGAGCGGTTGACGCGCGAAGCCCTGTCGGTCCTCGACGAGGCCGGCGACCCGCCGACGCGCGCGGCCCGTCTGACTCGACTGCGGGCGTCGTGCACGCTCGGCTACGTCCTGCTCTGGACCGGCCGGCTCGACGAAGCCGCGCCGTACTTCGACGTCGTCGTCGCGGCGACGGAGAACGTGACCGGTGACGCGCAGTTCGTGATGGAGCGCACGATGTCGATCGCCGGCCAGGGCGAGGTGCTCTATCGACAGGGTCGGAGACCGGACGCTCTGATTCGGCTGCGTCGAGCGATCGACACCGGCGCCGTTCTGCTCGCGAGCTTCCCCGGCGCCACCCACCTGCATCGGGCGGTCACGCACAGTCGCCTGCGCCTGGGGACGCTGTTGATCGGCAAGCGGAAGCTGGACGAGGCCGAGGCGCTGCTGCGGCGCGCGGGGAACGACTTGAGCACGGCGGGGCGCGATTCGTGGATGGATCGCATGCTCCGGGCCAACATCGACACCCAGCTCGCCAACTGCATCCTTCTCCGCACGGACGGCAAGGATGCCGACGACGCGCGCGAGCTGTTGCACGGAGCCTGCGAGTCGCTCGAGCAGCTCATCGCCGAGCAGCCCGAGAAGAACGACTTCCGCGTCGACGTCGGAGCCGCGTGGAGCAGCCTGGCGGCGTTGGCGAACGAGCAGCGGGATCATGCGGCGGCCGAGGGCTTCGCGCGTCGCGCGATCGCGATGCAGACCGAGGCGCTGCAGCACGAGCCCGAGCATTCTCGGGCGCGCAAGTTCCTCGGCACGCACCAGAGCCAGCTCGCGTTCGCGCTCGCGCATCTCGGCCGGGGCGACGACGCGGTCGCGGCAACTGCCGAGGCGGTGAAGAACTTCTCGCGGCATCCGGGAGTGATCCGGCTCGCGGCGGAGGCGGCGACCGTCGCGGCTCGGCAGTCGGGCGCCGACGAGCACGCGCGAGCCGCCGTGGCCGCGCTCGAACAGATGGCGCGGGTCAGCGCCAAGGAGGCGCGCCGGTGGCTCGCCGACGAGCGCTTCCAGAGCCTGTCCAACCGCGCGGACTTCCGCGCCCTGCGTGAGCGGGTGAGCCAGTGATCGACGAGCCAGTGAAGAACGAGTCCGTGACGGATCCGAACGAAGACTCCATCTCGATGCAGGTGCTGCTCGTCCATCGCGGCGACGAAGCGGCGTTGCAGCGCCTCGTGACCGAGCACCTGCCGTGGATCGAACGCCACGTGCGCAAGAAGCTCTCGGGCGTCTTGCGCCGCGACGGCGACACCCACGACTTCGTGCAGGAGGCGATGGTCGAGGTGCTGCGCGATGGCCCGCGCTTCGCCATCGAGAACCGCGCCGCGTTCCGCGCGCTGTTGGCGCGCATCGTCGAGAACAACCTGCGCGATCGGTTCCGGCACATGCACCGGGACCGCCGCGACGTCCGCAAACAGCGCGCGCTGCCCACCGACTCCGTTCTCGTTCTCGGCAACGCGGCGCGGTCCGTGACCCAGCCGCCGACCCACGTCGAACGCAACGAACGCGCCGAGTGGATGCGCCTCGCGCTCGAGATGCTGCCGCCGGACGACCGCGAGGTGATCCGCCTGCGGGTCTGGGAGGGCAAGACGTTCGCGGAGATCGGCACGGTCCTGAACCTCGGTGACGAGGCCGTGCGCAAGCGGTTTCGCCGCGCGTTGCCGCGCCTCGCGGACAAGCTGTCGCTGTTGCGCGAGGGTGACTGGCGGCAGTCGCTCGACGAGGCGGAAGAGTCCGAGCTGGGACGTCAATCGTAGCCCGCAGGGTCGGGCAGCCCGAAGGGTCACGTAGGCCGAAGGAGCGATGGGAGGGCGCCCTGCCCGCGCCGTTCAGCAGTCGGACACGGGGGGTCGATGGTCTCGACGACCGCGCTTCCGCCATGGGCCTCCGCATCAACACCAACGTGCTCTCGCTCGTCGCCCAGCGCGGTCTGGCGACGGTCACGGAGCGGCTGGCTGGCAACTACCGGCGGCTGTCCACCGGACTGCGCATCGCGAGTGCGGCCGACGACGCGGCCGGGCTCGCGATCTCCGAGCGGCTGCGTGCCCAGGTGCGCTCCCTGCAGCAGGCGAAGCGCAACGCCGCGGACGGGATCTCGCTCGTGCGCACCGCGGAAGGGTCGCTCAACGAGACCTCGAACATCCTCATCCGGCTGCGCGAGCTCGCGATCCAGGCCAGCAACGGTTCGGTCTCCGAACAGGATCGCGCGACGCTCGACGAGGAGTTCCAGTCCCTCGTCGACGAGATCGACCGGCTCGGTCGCAGCAGCGAGTTCAACGGCATCCGCCTGCTCGACGGATCGTCATCGACGGTCTCGTTCCAGATCGGGGCCGGGACGAGCAGCGGCATCGACACGCTGGCCGCGAGCCTCGCGCCCGCGCTGGCCACGTCGCTCGGCCTCGACGTGCTCGGCGTGACGAACAGCCTGGCGGCATCGTCCGCGCTCGACGCGATCGATTCGGCGATCGACGACGTCTCCGGCCTGCGCGGCAAGTTCGGCGCGATGCAGAACCGGCTGGAGAGCACGGTTCGTTTCCTCGGCATCCAGGCCGAGAACCTCACGGCCGCCGACTCCCGCATCCGCGACGTCGACATCGCCCAGGAGACCGCCGATCTCGCGCGCAACCAGATCCTGCAACAGGCCGCGGTCGCGATGCTCGCCCAGGCCAACGCGCAACCCCAGCTCGCCCTCCAGCTGATCGGCTAGAAACCCGGCGTACGGAGCCTGGTTCATGCTGCCAGCCGCTCTCGAGGCCGGCAGCATGAACCAGGTTCCGTACGCACAAGGTTCCGTACGCACAAGCCGAGGCGGGATTCACGGTCCTGTCGCGCGCGGGGCGGCGCTTCTTCGGACGAGGACGAACATGATGAACACTCCCCGATCCACCGAATCCGATTTCTCCCGCATCCGGGACCTCGTGCGCTCGACGCAGCAGCGCGGGCCGCGGCTCGCCGTCCAGTTCGAGTGCCCGGCAACCGGCAAGGCCGCGACCGTGACGGTCGACGTCGTGGCGGCGAACGACAACGCGCTCGCCACCAAGGCGCGGTCGCGGTTCCGCACGGCGGCGATCAAGTCCGTGCAGCGGTCCGTGACGCGCACGCTGCGCAGCCTGCTCGGCAACAACGTCGTCGGCAAGCTCGCCGGTGAGGTCGTGAGCGACAAGGCCAAGGCCGCGAACGAATCCGGCGGCTTCACCGACGCCGAGATGGAGACCGCGATCCTCAGCGCGTTCGCGCAGGTGCAGGATCAGTTCGCCTGGCAGCCGCAGGGCGAGCGCTACGTGCATCGCAGCGCGCAGGCCGAGCAGTAGCTCGGCGCCCTCACCGCCGCCGGTCGAAGTGGCTGCGGTGAGGGCCATTCTCAGATCCCCATCTGGATCTGCAGTCCGTTCGTGAAGTCGAACGTGCCGAGGAAGCGGCCGCCCGTGACCACGACGGCCCACTGCCCGAACGTGTTGACGCCGGCGAGCGCCGGGTTGTTCGGGATGGCGAGCGGCGCGGTCGCGCTGCCTGCGGCGTCGGTGATGAGCACGCCGTAGTTGAGCAACGGGACCTGCATGTAACGCGTGCAGGCGTTGTTGAGGCTCGCGCTCGCCGGTGCGAAGCCGAACACGAGGAACGCGAGCGCGCTCGGCGGCGCGCCGTGCAGGCTGACGCCGAAGCCGGCGTTGCCGAGCACCGGCAGGCCGCCGCTCGCCGCGATGTCCGGCACCGGGTTGCCGATGCCCGCGCACCCCGTGCCGTACTCGAGCGTGAACGCGACGCCGCTCGCGCCGAGCGCGAGCACCCACGGTTCGCTGCCCTGCACGCCGTCGTCGGCGCGGAAGAACACGCGCGAGCCGACCGCGAGGAACTCCGAGAGCTCGACCGCGCCAGCGCCGCCGTTGCCGAACGTCGACACCCGGGTCGTGCCCGGGGCGGTGCCGTCGCTGATCCACAGCTGCAGACCGTTCTGCAGGTCGTTGGCCGCGAACAGCAGCAGGGCGCCGCCGAGGATCGGCGTGAGTGATTCCTTCACGACGCCGTCCGCCGGACCGGGCGCGATGTCACGCACCATCGTCGGACTGCCGGCGCCGCTGCCGTCGCAGTACCACAGCTCGACGCCGGCAGCAGCGGTGTCACGCGCGAAGAACACGCCGCCGGCCGCGCCGTGCAGCGGTTGGTAGACCGAACTCTGGGCGCCAGTCGCCGCGTTGACGACGAGCTGCGTGCCGGACGGGGTGCCGTCCGAGAACCACAGCTCGCGGCCGGTGTTGCCGTCGTCGGCGGTGAAGAACACGCCGCCGCCACCGGGGGTGATGTTCTCGGGGCCGCTGCTGGCCGGCCCGGGGTTGATGTCGTGCACGAGCTTGGTGCCCGCGACGGTGCCGTCGGTGACCCAGAGCTCGGCGCCGTTGCTGCCGTCGTTGGCGCGGAACCAGACCCGGTCGCCGGCCCGGGTCAGCCAGCGGGGGGACGAGCCGAGCGGCCCCGGTCGAATGTCGAAGGACAGCGTGCCCGCCACCGTGCCGTCCGTCACGTGCAACTCCTCGCCGGTGGTGCCGTCGTAGCCGCGCGCCGCGACGAAAGCGCCGCCGCTCGTCAGGTCTTGCAGGTTGCTCGAACTCGTCCCCGGGTTGAGGTCGACGAGTTGGCTCGTGCCAGCGGCGGTGCCGTCCGAGGTCCACAGCTCGCGACCGGGCCCGGAGACCCCGGTGAAGACGATCACGTTGCCGGCCGCGGTCATCTGTTCGGGTTCGACGCCCTGCACTCCGATCGTGTTCGTCAGCATCATGGGTGCCGGTGCGGCGACGCTCGCGCTCCAGAGCTCGCGCCCGTTCGTGCCGTCGTTGGCCTGCCAGAAGATGCGGTTGCCGGCCGCGCCGAGGTGCGTCGGCACCGAGCTGCCCGTCCCCGGCATCACGTCGACCGTGGCCGTTCCCGCGGGCGTACCGTCCGTGAATCGGACCTCCGAGCCGTGGGTCGAATCCAGTGCGATGAACGCGGCACCGCCGGGCAGGGCGACGAAGTCGCGCGGTTCGGAGCGGCCGACGGCCGGTCGCAGATCGCGCACGAGACCGCTCCACGCGGGCGTGCCGTCGACGAAGAACAGCTCGCGCCCGGTGCCCTGGTCGAGGCCGGTGCACAGCACGCCGGGGTTGGCGCCATTGGGCTGGTAGGGGATCAGGTCCGCGGGGCTGCTCGACTGCACGCCGAGGAAGTCGATGACGATCGAGGTGCCGACGCTCGTGCCGTCGGAGCGGAACACCTCGCGTCCGACGCCGTTGTCGAACGCCGAGAACCAGACCTCGCTGCCGACCGCGACGAAATCGGTCGGCGACGAGCTGCCGGAGCTGCGGACGTCGGCCACGAGGTGCGTGCCGGCGGGCGTGCCGTCGGAGCGCCAGGGTTCGAGCCCGTTCACGCCGTCGTGCGCGGCGAACCAGACGGTGTCGCCGATCGCGCGCAGTTCGCCGGGGTTGGACGAGATCGCGCCCGCGCGGATGTCGGTCACGAGGTGCGTGCCCGCGGGCGTGCCGTCCGTGCACCAAAGCTCGCGGCCGCTGCTGCCGTCGTCGGCCGTGAAGAACGCCCTGGTCGTGCCTGCCGCGAGATCGCGGGGTTGCGACGACGTCGGCCCTGGGCGCACGTCGGCGAGCAGCGTGATCGTCTGGCCGTCGGTGAGAAAGAGCTCGTCGCCGTGCGTGCCGTCGTCGGCGACGAACAGCAGGCCGCTACCGAACGGCACGAGGTCGGTCGGGTTCGACGACGACGTGCCGGGTGACAGGTCCGCGATCCGGAACGTGCCGGCCGGGGAGCCGTTCGTGCGCCAGAGCTCGCGGCCGTTGCCCGGCGACGCCGCCGTGAAGTACACGAGGCTGCCGGCCGTGACGAGATCGCGCGGGTCGGCCGTTCCCGGGCCGCCGACGATGTCGACGACGAGATACGTGCCGGCCTCGGTCCCGTCCGTGCGCCAGATCTCGTTCCCGGTCACGCCGTTGTTCGCGACGAACAGCGCCGTGCTGCCGCGCGATGCGATGTAGCGCACGTTGCTGCTGCCGCCGCCCGGGTTGATGTCACGGACGAGCCCGGTCCCGGCGGGCGTGCCGTCGGAGATCCAGAGCTCGCGCCCGAGCCCGTCGGCTGACGCCGCAAACACCACCGAGTTGCCAATGGGCGCGAGGTCCGTCGGGTCGCTGTGGTCGCTGCCCGTGCGGATGTCGAGCGTGACCCGCGTGCCCGCGGGCGTGCCGTCGCTGACCCACAGTTCGCGGCCGTGCTGCCCGGTCGCCGCGAAGAACACGCGGCCGCCGGCCCGCACGAACTCCTCGATCCCGCTGCTCGCAGTCTGGTTGAAGTTGGCGGTCGCCTGCAGGTTGGTCACGATCGACTGACCCGTCACGGGTGCGTTGGCGGTGAGTGCGAAGCCCGCGACCGCGGCAGCGGCGGTCAACGGCGAACGGTGGCGGCAGCGGAGCGATTCCATGCGCTCCGGAGCGCCACGGCCGCGACGCTGCGGACAGCGATTTCGGCCCGGGTTGCGCTGCGGTGTGAGCAGCGCGTTGGCCGCGAGCGCTGAATCGGCGAAGGCCACTTGCACGGCTCCCGCGCCATCGAGGATCGTGGCGGTCTCGACCCACCGGTGGCGACGCCAACCCAGATCCCCCGACAACCATGCCCCGATCCACCACGGTCTTGGGCCCGATCCTCGCGCTCGCGTTGCTGCTCGGCGGCGTGCGGGCGCAGAGCAACGTGCTCGTCGTGCTCGCGGACGACCTCGGCGTCGACTACGTCGCGGGCTACGGCGAGGGCAACAACGCGCCGCCGACGCCGACGATCGACTCGCTGGCGCAGCAGGGCGTGTTGTTTCGCAACACCTGGGCCTACCCGAGCTGTTCGCCGGCGCGCGCCGCGATCCTCACGGGTCGGCACCCGTACCGGACGCTCGTGGGGCGCTGGATTCGCCATCCCGGCAACAGCAACCCGGCGATCGGCACGCTGCGCGACGAGGAGTGGACCGTGCCCGACCTGCTGGATCGCGCGGGGACGGGGCATGGCCACGCGTGCATCGGCAAGTGGCACCTGCACGACGTCTCGTTCGGCAACGCGGCGCCGATCACGTTCGGTGGCTTCGATGTCTACACCGGCGCGTTGCGGGGCCAGCTCCCGAGCTTCACGGCCTGGCCCCGGGTCGAGAACGGGATCGAACAGACGGAGACGACGTACGCCACCACCAAGACGACGGATGACGCGCTCGCCTGGATCCAGGGTCAGTCCGGGCCGTGGTTCTGCTACCTGGCCTACAACGCGCCGCACATCCCGTTCCACGTCCCGCCGAGCAACCTGCACACCCAGACCTCGACGACGAGCAACCGCGATCGATACCGCGCGATGATCGAGGCGATGGACACGGAGCTCGGCCGACTGCTGCAGACGCTCGGTCCGGCCACGCTCGCGAACACGCACGTCCTCTTCCTCGGCGACAACGGTTCGGTACAGAACATGGCCGTGGCGCCGTTCGACCCGTCGCGGGCGAAGGGCACACCGTACGAAGGCGGGATCAACGTGCCGCTGATCTATCGCGGGCCGGCGACGGTGAGTCCGGGTCGCGAGGTGACGGCGCTGACGTGCGCCGTCGACGTGTTCGCGACCGTGCTCGAGCTCACGGGTGCGGGATCGGCGCTGCCGCCGTGGGTGGCGACGGACGGTGTGAGCCTCGTCCCGTACCTCACCGATCCGCAGCAGTCGCCGCTGCGCACCTTCGCCTACACCGAGCAGTTCACCGGCGATGCCTGGCCGGCGCCCAACACCAACGGCCACGCGACGATCCGCAACGACCGCTACAAGCTGATTCACTGGTACGGCGGCAACGCCGATCGGTTCTACGACCTCGTCACTGATCCGTGGGAGACCCAGAACCTGCTGGCCGGAACGATGACCCCGAGCGAGCAGCAGAACCACGCGGCGTTGCTCGGCGAGATCGCCAACCGCCGGTCGCCGGACGGCCGGTGCGTGCCGTTCGGCAGTGGCTGCGTCGGCAGCGCGGGGGTGCCGACGGTCCGGTGTTCGGGGCGGCCAGCGTTCGGCGCGACCTATCGTCCCGAGCTGCAGGGCGCCCCGGCCGGGACGTTCGCGATCCTCGCCTCCGGTTGGTCGCACACCACCTACCTCGGCCAGCCGTTGCCGCGGTTCCTGGCCCCGTGGGGAGCCGGGCCCGGCTGCACGCAGTGGCTGTCGCTCGACGCCCAGATCGGTGTCGTCACCGACTCGACGGGAACCGCGGCCTCGCCGACGACGATCCCGTTCTCCCTGGCGCTGATGGAGCTCACGCTCCTGCACGGCTGGTTCGTGTTCGACCCGAGCGCGCCGAACAACCCGCTCGGCCTCGTGACGACCGGCGGGCTCGCGGCCGTGGTCGGGACGTAGCGCGGGGGGCGACGATCGCTCACAATGGCCATGTGTCACTGACCTCCGTCCGTCGCCTTCTCCGGTTCGCCGCCTTCGCCCTGCTCACGCCGCTCGCGGCCCAGACCGCGGAGGCGGAAGAACGCGCGTCGACTCCACGCGGCGAGATCGTCAAGCGGACCTATCGCTTCGACGCTGCCGACCGCGACCAGGAGTACGCGCTCTACGTGCCGAAGGGCTACGAGAGCAAGGCGCCGGCGCCGCTCGTCGTGCTGCTGCACGGCCTGGGCAGCAATCCGCAGCAGGTCATGCGCTACGCCGGCATCACGAAGGCGGCCGAGTCGCGCGGTTGTCTGGTCGTCGCGCCCTACGGCTACAACAGTCGCGGTTGGTACGGCGCCCGCGGCCCCGGCAAGAAGGGCGCGTTCTTCGGGAACCGCAAGGATCCCGACAATCTCGGCGAGCTCAGCGAACAGGACGTGCTCAACGTCCTCGAGATCGTGCGCGGTGAGTTCGTGATCGACCCGCAGCGCATCTACCTCATGGGTCACTCGATGGGGGGCGCTGGCACCGTCTACCTCGGCTCGAAGTATCCGGCGCTCTGGGCCGGCCTCGCGCCGCTCGCCCCCGCGCTCGATCGGGATACTTCGCGGCTCGACTCGATGAAGGGCCTGCCCGTGTTCGTCGTGACCGGCGACAAGGACCGGCTCGTGCGCGTGGAGATCGTGCGGCGCTGGGTCGACGCGATGAAGGAGCGTGAGATCGAGCACGAGTACCGCGAGATCGAGGGTGGCGACCACGTGCGCGCGATCGCGCGGAACCCCGAGATGATCGACGACCTGTTCGCGTTCTTCGCCGGCAAGAAGCGCGAGAAGCCGGCGCCGCGGGTCGCGGAGTTGCGGGCCGGCGGCGCTCGGGACGGCGGTGGCAAGCCGCCGAAGAAGGCCGGGACCGGCGGTCAGCCGGTCCGGCGGTGAAGCTCAGTAGGTCCGGATGAGCAAGCGTGCCGGCGGAGGTCGGGCCGAGGCGCCAGATCGGGTTGCTCCACGCGGCTTCGGGTGGGGCGGCAACCACGAGGCGGGCGAGCGGATTCGGCAGCGGTGCCCCGGAGGGCCGGGGGGCGGGAGAAAATCTGCCGCTCTGGCGCCGCGGCGTTCGTTCGGCTACCGTCCGCCGCTGCTCGAACCGGCGGGCGGCCGAATCGCCGCCCTGTCGTGTTCGCGGCCCATCGATCTCGCGTGATCGCGCGGTGGCGCCTGGGGCCCCGAAGGCCGCAGGCCGCTCGGTGTCGTCCGACCTGGACTACCGAGCGTCGGATTCGTCCGGCTCCCGGGTGTCGCACCGTTGCTGCGTTGGCGACGGCACTCGGTCTCGAAGCTGCGGCAACCTGGATTCGAGTACTGATACAGTTCGATGACGACCAGACTTTACGTCGGCAACCTCTCCTACCAGACGACCGAAGACACCCTGAAGGCGGAGTTCGAGAAGGACTCCCGCCAGGTGCGCGAGGTCAAGCTCATGCTGGACCGCGACACCGGGCAATCGCGCGGCTTCGCGTTCGTCGAGATGGCCACCGCGGCGGACGCCCAGGCGGCGATCGAAGCGCTGAACGGCGCCAACCTCGACGGGCGCGACCTGCGCGTGAACGAAGCGCAGGAACGTCAGCCGCGCGGCGGCGGCGGCGGCGGCGGCGGTGGCCGTCACGGCGGCGGTGGCGGCCGTCATCGCGAGAATTGGTAGGTCGCTGCGTCCGGGGCAGCTGGTACGCCGCTGCGCGGGGCGATTGGTTGATCGCTGCGCGGGGCGGTTGTTTGGTCGCTGCGCGGGGCGATTGTTTGGTCGCTGCGCGGGGCTGGTGCGGGCGGTGAGTTCGGCGAAATTGCCGCCGTTCGGCTGCGGTTGTCGCCGCTCACTTTGCACGAACGACTGCCTGTCTCGATCTCGACTCGCCCGCGGCTGACCTGGAACCGGTCGAGGACCGAGGTCCTCGCGGGACTGACGGTTGCCCTCGCCCTCGTGCCCGAGGCGATCGCGTTCGCGTTCGTCGCGGGCGTCGCGCCGCTCGTGGGGCTCCACGCCGCGATTCTCGTCGGGCTCATCACCGCGTTGTTCGGCGGTCGCCCCGGCATGATCTCCGGGGCCACCGGCGCGCTCGCCGTCGTGATCGTGGCCCTCGTGACGTCGCACGGACCGCAGTATCTGTTCGCGACCGTCGTTCTGATGGGGGCGTTGCAGCTGCTCGCCGGCGTGCTGCACCTCGGCAAGTTCATCCGACTCGTACCCTATCCGGTGATGCTCGGGTTCGTGAACGGGCTCGCCATCGTGATCCTGCTGTCGCAGCTCGGGCAGTTCCAGGTGCGCGACGGTGACTCCATGCGGTGGATGGCGGGCAGTCAGCTCGCGTGGATGCTCGGGCTCGCGGGCCTCACGATGGCGGTGATCTGGCTCGCGGGGAAGGTGACGAAGGCGGTGCCCGCGCCGCTCGTCGGCATCCTCGCCACGACCGGCCTGGTCCTCGGGTGCGGACTCGACGTCCGCAACGTCGGTGACATGGCCGCGATCGGCGGCGGGCTGCCGACGTTCGCCGTGCCGGACGTGCCGTTCACGTTCGAGACCCTGAGGATCATCCTGCCCTACGCGGTCGTCATGGCGGCCGTCGGCCTGATCGAGAGTCTGCTGACGCTCAACCTCGTCGCCGAGATCACGGAGACCCACGGCAAGGCGAGCAGGGAGTGCATGGCCCAGGGGGGCGCGAACGTCGTGACCGGGTTCTTCGGCGGCATGGGGGGCTGCGCGATGATCGGGCAGAGCATGATCAACCTCGAGTCCGGTGGGCGCACGCGCATCGCCGGTGTCGCGGCTGCGCTCTTCCTGCTGGGGTTCGTGCTCTTCTTGTCCGACCTGATCGAGATGATCCCGCTCGCGGCGCTCGTCGGTGTCATGCTCATGGTCGTCATCGGCACGTTCGCGTGGTCGAGTCTGCGAATCATGCGGCGCATCCCGAAGTCGGATGCGTTCGTGCTCGTGCTCGTGTCGCTCGTCACGGTCGTGACCGACCTCGCCGTCGCCGTCGGCGTCGGGGTGGTCGTGTCGGCGCTCGTGTTCGCCTGGAAGTCGAGCCAGCGGATTCACGCTCGCGTCGAAACCTCGGCGGATGGCACGAAAATCTATCGCCTCGATGGCCACCTGTTCTTCGGGTCCGTCGAGAGCTTCAACGCGCTGTTCCAGCCGCGTCAGGATCCCGACTTCGTTATCGTCGACTTCCTCGGCACGCGCGTCCTGGATCACAGCGGGCTGCAGGCGATCGATGCGCTGGCGGACAAGTACCTGCGGGCTGGCAAGGACCTGCAGCTCAAGCATCTGAGCCCGGACTGCCGAGCGCTGCTCGAGAAGGCGGGAGACCTCGTGAAGGTCAACGTCATCGAGGATCCGCGCTACGGCGTCGCCGTCGACTACGGCGCGCGCTTCGACGGCGAACTGCCCAAGTAGCGGTTGCCGCGGTGGGCGGATACGATCCCGCCATGGCAGCGCGGAAGAGCACGACCAAGAAGAGAGTCGGCCAGAGGAAGGCCGGCTCGAAGAAGGCGGCGGCCAAGAGCACGGCGACCCGGCCTGCGACCACGGCGGAGCGTTTCGTGAGCGGCAACTACAGCAAGGCCGATCTCGAACCCGTTCTCGTGAAGTGTCCCGAGTGCGGTCACAAGGGCTTCCAGGCCACGAAGGGTCGCTTCGGTCCGGTCTGGAAGTGCCTCAACAAACCTGCCTGCAAACACTTCTTCGACGCGCGGCCGACGGGCAAGAAGTGCGGATACGTGACCCGCGGCAAGAAGTGCGGGGCGCTCATGGTCGAGGGCACGAAGACGATCCCGGACCGTTGCTCGCTGCGGTCGTGCCGCAACCGGAATCCGCACAAGCTCTGAGCGGCCGCCCGACTCGCGGCCCCCGGGGCGCCGACTGCCCGGGCATCGACGGCACGACTACGACTCCGGCACGATCTCGCAGAGGCCGTTGCGGTCGAGACGCACGCGGCCTTTCGCCTCGAGCGCTTCCCAGACCGGCAACGGGTATTGCTCCGGCGGCTTGACGGCGACGATGCCCGAACGTTGCCCGCCGGTCATCGCGTTGTGGCCGAGGCGCGACTCCTCGTCGAGGCGGTGCAGCTTGAGCCGCTTCTTCAGCGCCTTCATTGCGCGCTTGAGCGTCTCCTTCGTGAACGTGCCGTCGTCGTTGTACTCGATGATGTTCGGACGATCCGAGTCGGGCGCGGTCATGGCTGCAGTATCGCGAACCGGAGCCGCTGTAGCCAGCCGGCTCAGCGGGTCGCGTCGATGCAGAGGGCAGCCAGGCGCAGCGCGTTGGCGACCCGAGGACCAGACGCCAGAGCGGCCCACGGTGGCGCGCGCTTCTCCGCTCGCACCTGTGGTCGAACGGCCTGCGAGAAATAGACCGGTTCGTAGTCGTGCTCGACGTAGAGTCGGAACAGCCGCGGTCCGTCCACCGCGCTCGCGCCCGGATCGTCGGCGCCGGCCCACGGCCGTCGCTCGAGCGCGGCGACGTAGGCGTCCTGAACCTGGTCGTCGGCGTCGCTTTCGCCGACCAGGCTCGCCGCGAGTCGATGGGCGAGGTCGAAGTGCGAGGTCAGCGCTTGGTCGTCGGGCAGGGGTGACATCGCCAAGGAACATGGTGGGCGCGAAAGGCCGGACCGGTTCACGATTTCTGCTCACCGGCAAGACCGCCGACGCCTGGCGGGCCATGCCTGGGGCACACGAGGTTGCGCGCACCGGCGATCCGTCGAACCGCATCTGCGGCGGAAGCGACGAGAATGCGACCGCGGGGCGGGGTACCCGAACGCCCGCGGGCCGTAGGGTAGGAAGTTGGCAGCCGCGTGACGGTTTTCGCGGCTGGCCGCACTTCTGTCACGTGCCGAGCCTGATCGATGCGAATCCTCTCCACCACCGCTCTCGCCATTCTGACCTCTGGCCTCGCCTTCGCCCAGGCTCCGGCCCCCGACTGGAACCTCTTGAACACCGGCGGCACCGAGCCGCCGTTGCGGCGCGAGAATCCCGGGGCGACCGATGGCACGTTCATGTACGTGTTCGGCGGCACGTCCGGCAACTCCGGCGGCTCGCGCATGAACGACCTGTGGCGCTTCGACGGTGCGGCGTGGACCCAGATGACCGCGAACCTCGCGGCCGGTTCGCCGCCCCCGCGGCATCAGGCCGGCGTCACGTGGGATCCGACGCGCAACAAGCTCGTCGTCTACGGCGGCGCGGACGCGGCCGGCGCCGTCCTCGGCGACCTCTGGGAGTGGGATCCCGGCACCAACGCGTGGACCAACGTGACACCGGCAGCGAGTCCGCCCGCCCGGCGCTTCACGTCGATCGCGTTCGACCCCGCGACGAACGGCATCGTGATGTTCGGCGGCCTCGACGGCTCGAACACGCACCTCAACGACACGTGGCTGCTCTTCGGCGGCGCAGCGTGGGTGCAGTCGGCGCCGACCGTCGTCCCGTCGACGCGCCGGCAGCATCACCTCGTGACGCGGCCCGACGTCGGTGACGTGCTGCTCATCGGCGGGCAGGACGCGTCGCTTCCGGTGCCAGCCAAGTGGCGGCGCGACGTGCACAGCTGGAACGGCAACGACTGGACGCTGATCCCGACCGCGACCGACCCGCAGGGCGTCGTCGCCAACGGCGCGACCTACGACGAGCTGCGGCAGCGCGTCGTGATGCCATCGGGGAACGGCGGCACGCCGGCCAACCAGTTCAACGGCGTTTCCGAGTTCGACACCCTGACCAATGACTGGGTGATCCGCCCCGGCCTCGGCTACTTCAGCCGCTACTTCCTGGCCTACGTGTCGGCGCTCGAGACCACCGTCAAGGTCAGCGGCCAGGGCAACCTCGTGCCGACCAACACGTACGACTATCAGGCCGACGTCGTCGCGTCGGGGACGGCGAATGGTGCTGGCTGTGGTGGCATGACGTTGGCGTCCGACTCGCGGCCATGGACCAGTCGCACGTGGAGCCTGACCGGGTCGGGGTTCGCGGCGGGAGCGGTCGGCGCGATGGTCTTCGGGTTCGGCACGCAGTCGACCCCGCTCAGCACGTTCCACCCGGCGGCGGGCCCCGGTTGCGACCTGCTCGTCACGACCGACGCGATCCAGCTGCTGTTCCCGACGGGCGGCCAGTCGACGTACGCGTTTCCGATCCCGAACGATCCGTCGTTCTCGGGGCTGATGCTCAACGGTCAGATGATCGCGTTGGAGATCAGCGGCGTCGCGTTGACGGCGATCAAGAGCACGAACGCGATCGCCGGCGTCGTCGGGGCGCTCTGAGGCGCCCGGCCCGGTTTTCTGCAGCCCGACCGTGACAGCCGGGCGCCGGGTCCGCTCGGGGACACGGAACGTCGCCGCCTGGTCGCTCCGAACGGTCGGGGTCATGCGGCGCGCCGGAGTCCCCGATGCAATACCTGTTCGGGTGTTCTTCGCCGCGAACGACGGCGCGCAGGGCAGCGAACCGTGGGTGCTCGATTCGAACGGCTCGATCGGCAGCTGAGTGCGACTCGCCGTCAGCGCAGCGGTCGCACGGCGAAGGTCCAGGATTCGCCGGCGGCCTTCGGTTCGCGCAGGGTCAGCACGGCGTCGCCTTCGATCCCGCGGACGACGATCGTGTCAGGGCCCGTACCGAACCGCGGGCGGCCCTTCCTCATGGCGCAGGGCAGCTCGACGTCGACCGCGCCGGCGAGCACGGGCAGCGTGATGAGCCAGCGGTGGTTGCCGGCGATCTTCACGGGCCGGTGCGAGAACGGGGCATCCGGCGATCCGACGACCGTCGCGCGTGCCGGCATGATCGGCTCGCCCCGCTCGTCCAGCACGCTGAGGCGCAGGATACGCGTCGTCTCGCGCAGATCGGCCGCGACCTCCGTCGTCCTGGCGTGGCGGATGACGCGTTGGCCCAGGTCCTGCACGACCTGGCCATGGAGCTCGATTCGGACCGCGTAGGTGCCCGTGGGTACCCGCAGGTTGGTCGGCGACTTCGCCATGAGCCAGCGCCGCTGCTCCCTGCGGTCTGCGCTCGTCTCGTCCGGCGCGCGCAGCACGGCGAACGCGCCCTTCGTCTCCGGGAAACCCTCGGGACACGACAGCTGGACCTGCAGGTAGCCCGTCGCGGGCAGCTCGAAGCGAACGTGATCACCGAACTCGAGCGGCAGCGTGTGGCGCGCGCTCTCGAGCTCCAGATCGAGGTAGCGGGCCGTCATCCGGTACTCGCCGGGCCAGCGCCAGCCCCAGAGCTCGAACCGACCGAACTCGCCGCGCCGCCACTGCGGGTCGATGGTGCGCTGGACCGACAGCCTCTCGGACGCATTGCGGTTGGCGGCCCTTGCCTCAGCGGCACCGTCCTCAGCAGCCCCGGCGGGGGCCTCTTCCACGATCAGGCCGTAACCGTGCTTCGGAACGGCCTTGGCGTGCGAGTCGACGACCACGCCGGTCGCGAGGCGCTGCTCGGGGACGAACCGCAGTCGACCGAGCTCGGTATCCGTCACCTCGACGAGGATCCGCTCGCGCTTCCCGGCGACGGTGCGACGCACGTGCAGCCACACGGATTGCGGGCCACGGGGGCCGAAGTGGGGAGCGCCGCCGGGCAGGCTGAACGTCCCCCCGTCGCCGACGACGAGCGGGCGAATCGGGTCGAGCCCGTAGGCGACGCCGAGGACCACGATCCCGGCCGCGACGTTCGTGCCGGCGGCGAGCGGCTCGCCGTTGCTGTCGAGCAGCACGCCGCGGGTCTGCGCGGCCGCCGCGCAGAGCGTGAGCGATACGGCACAGCCCAGCAGGGCGGCGCGGGCCGTTCGGGAGCGCGGGAAGCGTTCGGATCGCGTGCGGGGCATCGGAGAAATCCGCAGCAACGACCGTGCCGCGCCGACCATCATACTCCGGTGGCGGTCGTTCGGGCCCGACGTCGCTCCGGCTCACT
The DNA here is from genome assembly GCA_965228735.1 of Planctomycetota bacterium. Classification (GTDB taxonomy): domain Bacteria; phylum Planctomycetota; class UBA1135; order UBA1135; family UBA2386; genus JAGQRA01. The sequence continues at coordinate 2,494,989 of OZ245838.1, read as the reverse complement.
CGTTGGCGGAAGACCGCGTGCCCTACGGCGATCTCGGCACGGTCGGGATCGACCTTTCGACCGCGGTCGCGAAGTTCCTGCTGCTGCCGCCCGGCATCACGATCGACACCGTCCCGATCCCGAACGACCCCGCGCTCGCCGGCCTGCCGTTGTTCGCGCAGGCCGTGTTCTTCGGTGACGGGGATCCGCGGTTGTCGGGGACGGTTGCGATCGGCGTGCTGCCGTAGGACGGTGCGTGCCCCACTTCAGCGCAGTTCGTAGACGAACACTTCGACCGTATCGTCCCCGTGGTTGCCGCGCTGCTTGCCGATGCGCTCGAACGCGCACTTCTCGAGCACGCGAATGGAACCGACATTCGTTGTGGCGACGAACGCGTGCAGCGGGCGCCCCGGTAGCTCTTCGACGAGCAACGTGAGTGCTCTGGTCGCGACGCCGCGGCCCCAGAACTCTTCGCCGATCCAGTAGCCGACGAGCTGTCGCCCGGAGTCCGCATCGGCGTAGCTCACGATACTGCCGGCGATGCGGTCGTCGCAGAGCACGGTGCGCTTGGTCACGTCGTCCTTGCCGAGCACGTTCTCGCGCCAGTGCGCCATGAACGCATCGCGACCCCGGGGCGGGAACGCCGCCATCGCGTTCGCTGCGGGTTGGCGTTGGAACTCGAACAGTGCCTGCAGGTCGGCTTCGACGACGGCGCGCAGGGTGACCGAGGGGGCAGGCGACGGCATCGCGGCAGTCTAACCTGCCGCTGTACCCTGCCCCGTCCGTATCAGCCGCCGATCACGAGCTCGAGCCCGGCCGAGACCGCCAGTCCGCCGAATGGACCATTCGGTTGCGGGCCGGCTGCCTGCAGGTAGAGCCGCAGCCCGCGCAGCGCCCCGAGCATCGGGATCGGCACGGGCAGGGCCGCGACGTCGTAGGCATTCGTGCCGACGAAGCCGGCCGAGACCGGGTTGCTCAGGTACGAGATGCAGCTGCTGCCGAGCGGGCTCGGATTCGAAGCGAACCCGAACGCGAACACCGCGAAGCCCTGCGCGCCGTCCGCGTGGACGCGGAACGCGCCGTTGCCGAGGAACGGGTCGCCGGCCGTCGACAGCGTGAAGCGATCGTTCGTGCACGCCTGGCCGACGGTCGCGCTCGTCGCGAGCTCGGTCGAGTACACGACCTCGTGGCCGAAGCCGACCGCGAGGATGTCGCCGCGTACCGGGTCGTAGCCGAGGTCCGAGATCTCCGTATCCGGGCCGTCACGGGCCAGCCAGATGCCGTTCTGATACTCGTAGCACAGGTTGGTGCGCGTCGCGACGACGGGATCGCCGGCGCGGGTCAGCCCGATCTGGTCGATCGCCGGGTAGGGGATGTTGCCGTCGATCAGCGTCCAGCTGCCGTCGAACGACCACAGCTCACCGCCCGCCGCGACGACGGGCGTCTGACCCGGCCGACCGGCCGTGCCCACACTCGCGCCAGCCGGCGGCCGCACCTGCAGGAACAGCTCGGTCCAGGCGCCGTTCTGCCAGAGCCACGTGTCGTCGAACGAGAGCGGACCGCTATCGCCGCCGAACAGGACGACCCCGTTCAGCGCGGTGCTCGTGAACATCGCATGCGAATGCCGTCGGCTCGGCGCGTTGTTCGTCGTTTGCTGGGTCCACTGCGCGCCGTCGAACGTCCACGTGTCGAGCTGGTAGACCGACCCGGCGACGCCACCGAACGTGACCATCTCGTTGCGGCTCGGATCGAACGCCAGCGTCGTGTAACTGCGTGGGCCCGGACCGCTGGTCGTGATGAGGTGCCAGTCGAACCCGTCCCAGTCGTACGTGTTCCCGCCCATGAGCATCGTCAGCACGCCGCGCGCGCGGTCGTTACCGATCAGCGAGTGTTCGACCATCGGCAGCGACTCGGCGCCCGGAACCCACGCGCTGCCGTTCCACCGGTAGTCGCGCGTTCTCATCGCGGCCGCGTCGACGAGGCGAATACCCTGCGTGCGATCGAGCAGGAGATCGACCGCGCGTGAGGTCGGCGGCGAATTGGTGGGGCTCTGCGACCAGTCCGTGCCGTTCCAGAACCACGTGTCGCGCAGCGTCGTTCCGCCCGCACTGCCGCCATAGAGCATCGTCAGGCCGGTCGCGGGATCGAAGAGCATCGTCGTGTCGTCGCGCGGTGAAGGTGACGTCGACGGTTGCCGCTGGGTCCAACTCGTGCCGTCCCATTCATACGTCTCACCGCCGGGGCCCGGCGCGTTGGGCGTGAACGCGACCAGTCGTTGCCGCTGGCGGTCCGCCACGATCGCGCCCCGCACGTGCACCGGCCGCACGTCGGCCGGCAGCGGGTTCCAGCTCGTGCCGTCCCAGAGGTAGTCCTGTGTCCCGGTCGCGGTCTCGCAGAAGACGACGGCACCACCGAGCGCGGGGTCGTAGTGCATCTCGATCGGCAGGTTGCCGGGGACGGCGGCGAAGATCTGGAAGACGCCGTCCCTGAGCTCGAACGTGCGGACCTGATACGGGAACACGGTGAGGTCGAGGCTCAGGCCGACCGTGCGTTCGCGGTCGTGGTCCCAGACCATGCTCGAGATCGCACCGGTGCCGGCGGGCGCGATCGACGCGACCCGCGCCCAGCGCGCGCCGTCCCACTGCCGCACGATGCCGCGGCGCACGAGCAGCGCCGTGCCGTCTCGGCCCGCCGTGGGATAGAGCGCGGCGAAGCTGCGGGGGCGCGCGCCGCGTTCGGCCCAGCCGGCCTGCGCGACGGCGGCGGACTGGCACAACGAGAGCGCGGTGAAGGCGAACAACAGACCGGCGCCGGTTCGGAACATGACTTCTCCTCAGGAACGAGTGGAGGTCAGAGTCTAACGCCGACGCCGGCCCTGTGGCGGGCCGCGTGTCGCGAGGACGATCTCCGGCACATCGACAGTCCGTCGTTCCGGTACCTCGCGCTGTTCGCGCAGTGGCTGTTGCTCGAGCCGGCCGGCTGCACGCCGCTCGGCCTCTCGGGGTCGAACGCGATCGCCATCCGGATCCAGTGACCGCGTCGCGGTCACCGCGACGGAGGCTGGTGGTCGAGCTTCGAGCCGGTAACGTCCGGGGGTGCAAGGTGTCGTAGAGCGGACGATGGATCCGAACGCGGAGTGAGCGGCGCGTTCGTTACGACGACCGTGGGCGGCGTGCGCCAGCGGTTCGAGCTGCACGAAGGTGCGCTCATGACCGTGGGGCGGGCGTCGTCGTGCCAGATCCAGATCAAGGACCAGAGCGTGTCGCGCGAGCATTGCGTCGTGGTGCTCGCGGGTGATCGGATCCGCGTGAGCAACCTCGCGTCGACGCACGGGATCGTGCTCGACGGGGAACGCGTCGACCAGTGCGACCTCGAGCCCGGCGAGCACTGCAAGCTCGGCAACGCGGTGTTTCGCTTCGAACCGGCTGCCGGGAAGGCGGCGCCGCCCGCGCGCGAGCCGGAGCCGGAGCCAGAGTCGGAGCCGGAGCCAGACCCGGATCCCGAGAGCGGCGACGAGATCGACGCCGCGATCGCGGCGACCGCCGCCGAGCTGTCGGTGCCGACCAAGGAGGCGACGACCCCGCAGCTCGACGTGAAGATCGCGGGCTATCGCGTGCTCGAACAGCTCGGCGCCGGTGGCTTCGCGACCGTCTACCGCGCCGAGCACCTGCGGCTCGGTCGCGAGGTCGCGCTCAAGGTGCTCCGGCTCGACGACGACGCGGACGACGCCGAAGAACGCGTCGCGGCGTTCGAGCGCGAGGCCCGCGCGGCCGCGGCGATCGAGGATCCGCACCTCGTGCAGGTGTTCGACGTCGGTCACGACGGCAACGTGCACTACCTCTCGATGGAGCTCGTGCGCGGCGGCAGCCTCGCGGCACACGTTCGCCGACACGGACCGATGGAGTGGCGCGACGTGCTCGCGATGATCCGTGACGTGGCGTCGGCGCTGCAGGCCGCGCACGCCCGCGGCCTCGTGCACCGCGACGTCAAACCGGCCAACATCCTGCTGACCGATACGGGCCGCGCCAAGCTCACCGACCTCGGCCTCGCGAGCGGCGAGGTCGCGGCCGGCACGGTCGCGTTCATGGCCCCGGAGCAGGTGCTGCGCCGCGCGGTCGACGAACGCACCGACCTCTACGCGCTCGGCTGCACGGCCTATGCGGCGATGGTCGGCCGCGCGCCGTTCGTCGGCGAGAAGGACGACGTCGCGCGAGCGCACTGCAGGGAGGAGCCCGAGTCGTTCCAGCGCCGCGGCCTCAAGGTGCCGTGGCACCTCGAGCAACTCATCATCGACGCGATGATGGCGAAGGACCCGGCAGACCGGCCGGCCAACGCCGAAGAACTGCTCGAGCGCCTCGACCGCCTCGTGCTGCCCGGAACCGTCACCACCCCGGCCGCCGGCCGCGGCTCGTCCCGACGCGATCCCGATGCCCCGGTGCGCGTGCGCGTCCCGGCCTCGCGGCAGAAACAGCTCGCGGCCCGACTCCTGAGCGAGTTCATCATCGTCACGGCGATCGGACTCGTGATCGTCGCGCTGCTGCTCGCGTTGAAGTTCGTCTGGGACATCGACATCTACCGGCTCATCGGGCGGTAGGTTCGGGGTTGCGGCCGACGGAGCGCGGTCGGATCAGGTCCCGACGGTTCCGGCGAGCACGTTCGTCAGCAGCACGATGGCATTGCCTGTCGGGTAGGAGTCGACACGCGCGCCCTGCACGAAGAACTGCACGCCGATCAGCGAAGGCTGGTTGGGGATCGGCATCGTGCTCCACTCGGGGCCGGTGAAGGAGTAGCGGAACAGGATGTCCTGACTCACGCCGATCGTGCAGCTGCCGACGAGGCTGACGCCGGGCACGCTGAGCCCGGTGCTCGTCTGCTGAAAGCCGACGAACACGAGCGGGATCCCGAGGAAGCAGCCCTGACCGAACGGACAGGTCTGATTGTGGAACGTGACGCCGAACGTCGATCCGATCCGCGGCAGCAGCGTCGTGGTCAGGTTCGGAGCGCCGGTGCCGCTCGGGCACGGCGGGCTGATCGAACTCAGAGAGGCCTGCGACTGGGCGCAGAGCGGGGCCGCGATCGCGATGGCCGCGGCCAGCAGTGGCGTCTTCATGGTGACTCCTCGTCGAAACCTTACCTCGCCACCGACGTTGCCGTCACGCGTCCGCGTCGGAGCACGTGCTGGATCGCTGGCGCCGCTGCGCTTTGTACGGTGAGTGGGAAGCCGCGTTGGAGTGGAGGCGAGGTGGCGCCGATCGAGAACCGTCGCTTGGGGGCATCTTGGCGGTGGCGGAGAGCGCCTGCCGGCACGGACCTCAGGTCGCAGGATCGGGGCCCGCGCCTGGCTCGACCGCCACGAGGAGGCGGCGATGGCGATCGCGGCGACGGGCTCGGCGACCCAGCAGAGGTCCTTGCGACGCGCGGTCACCCGGGCCGGAGACAGCACGGAGCGCCGGGTAGCCGCGGTCGTTCTCGCCCGTTTGCCCGTCGAATCGGGGGACGGACGCTGACGGTCGTCGGCGGCTCGCGTATCCTCTGCAGCCGGTGGTGACCCAATCGATCCTGGCCTTCGCTTCATTCGATCAGCGCAAGGCGACGACTTCATGATCGATGCACCACGGCCGCCCGAGCCGAACGAGGAAGACGCTGACTCGAACGAGAAAGGCGCCGAGCCGATCCGGGAGCCGATCTGGCAACGGCTGGCGATCGCGGGCCTCACCTTCGTCATCTGGGTCGTCTCCATCCTGCCCAACTGGCTCGCCTATCTCATCGGCGACCTGCTGGCGATTCCGTGGTACTGCTACTGGAGCCTGCGCGATCGCAAGGGGCTCGGCTCGAGCGGCTATTGGCACAACATGCGGATCGCGTTCCGTGCCGGTTCGCAGCTCGGCGCGACCCGCCCGAAGCGTCACCTCTGGAAGTGGTCCCGGCATGTTGGCTGGCTCGTGATCGACTCGTGCCGGATGCGGCGCACCAACAAGCAGAACGTCAACCAGCACTTCAACCTCGAGGAATACCAGCCGGTCCAGGACCTCTTCGACGAAGGCAACGGCCTGATCTTCGCGACCGGTCACGTGGGGAGCTGGGATCTCAGCGGCGTGACGGCTGCGTTGCTCGGCCTGCCGATCACGTCGGTGTTCCGTCCCGTTCCACTCCCGGCGCTGAACCGCCTGATCATCGACATGCGCACCCGAACGGGTCAGGTCGTCGTGGCCCGCCGGAACGTGATGTGGGTGCTGAAGAAGGCGCTGCGCGAGAAGCGGTCCGTCGGCATTCTCGCTGACGGCGGTGGCAAGCACAGCGCCGTCGTCGCGCCCTTCTTCGGCACGGCAGCCAAATCCGTAGCCACGCCGGCGCTGCTGCACTTGGCGACGGGTGCTCCCATCGCCGTGGTCGCATTCATCCGAACCGGACGCATGCGCTACCACCTGCGCGTCTTCGACATCATTCGCGACGCGAACACGGGCAATCGCGAGAAGGACCTGGTCGCGATCACGACTCGCTGCAATCAGGCGCTCGGCCAAGGCATCAAGGAAGCGCCAGAGCAGTGGTTCTGGCAGAGCCGGCGGTTCCGTCATCGGCCGACGAACGAGCAGGCCGGGGCCGACGGGTTGCCGCCGCTCATGTCGATGAACGGGCGCTGATCGCGGTCGGGGGCGTGGTCCTGTCGGCCTTTCTCTTTCGAGCGGCCGCAGGCTCACCGCCCACCATGCTGCCGCAGCAACTCGGCGATGTCGTCGTGACCCTTCTCCTGCGCGCGCCGTAGTGCGGTGCGACCGGCCTTGTCCGCGAGGTTGGGATCGGCGCCGGCTCGCAGCAGCCGTTCGACGATCGCGCGGTGGCCGCGGCGGGCGGCATCGATGAGCGCGGTGGCGCCGTCGTTGGATTGGTGGTTGACCGGGAGGCCGAGGTCGAGGGCGCGTTCGACGACGGCTTCGAGGCCGTTGAACGCGGCCCACATCAGCACGCCTTCGCCGTTCTCGGAAATGGTGGCGTGGTTCGCCCCGCTTCGCAGGACACGGTGTCCTGCCAGCGGGACTACTGTTCCGATTGCGAACGGGACCGAACTCGGTCCTTGGCTGCTCGGACGATCCGGCGCCCGGCGGTCCCGGCCAGCCACCGGCCGTACGGCTTACCGGTCACCTGCACGGTCAGGTGCGTGGCGTCCGGCGTCATGGCCTCGAACTCGACCATCACCGCGGCGCCGTTCAGCGAGGTCCCGCTGATCGTCGCGGTCTTGTCGCCGACCGACTGACTTCGCACCTCGACCCCGAGTGCCGCGAGGCTCGAGGCGGCAGACGCGACGAGGTCCGCCAGCGGCAGAGTCTCCGTGTAGCTCACTTCGACTGGCTTCGGAGCCGGCGCACTCGGGGAAGCGTGGCAGGCGGCCAGGGCCGTCACGAGGAGAAGGGGCAGCGGTTGTTTCATGGTGCGTCCGACGCGAGCAAACGAGGCAGAGCGAATGCGGTCCGGGCGAAGCACGCAAAAGCCGGGCCATGGAACGTGCCTTCACGCGTCACCAGTGTAGCTGTCCGCGCGGTGTCGCGGGTGGGACGCGGCAGGCGCCAGGACCTGCGACAGAAAACTGCCGCGGCCCTGTCCGGTGTGCCGCCCCGCGGTCGCCAACCCGGGGAGACCTCGATCCAGACATGAACCCCCTCAGACGCTCGATAACTGATCGAGCCTTTCGATGCGCCATGCTCCATGTGTGGCTGTTGCCAGCCGCGCTGGCCCAGGCTGGCGCCGAGCCGAGTCCGACCGGTGCCGAGCCGGCAGTCCAGCAGCGTGCTGGCTTGGCGACCGCGATCGGCAACGCCGCGCCCGTCGCCTCATTGCTCGAACGGGGTGGGGTGCTGTGGGCCGTCGGGTCGTCCGGTGACTCGGCCTACAAGGTGCGATTCGATTCGACGGGCCCGGTGTTCGTGCCGGCGCTCGGCGCGGCCGCGCCGCGCAACATGGACGTCGCGATCCGCGCGCTCGGGTGTGGGCGCGGTGCCGACATCGCGCCGTTCGGCCCGGCCGAGCGACACGTCGTCGCTGGGGCCGTCGAGTATCGCCGCGCGGCCGCCGTCGAGCGCTACGACGTCGTGCCGGCCGGTATCGAGCAGAGCTTCGTCTTCGATCGCCTGCCCCGCGGCACGGGCGATCTCGTCGTGCGCTGCGACCTGGACACGGAGTTTTCCGTCACCCCCGACGGCGCCGGCCTGCGGCTCGCATTGCCCGGCGTCGGCGGCATGTCGATCGGCGGAGTGACGGGAGTCGATGCGCACGGTCGCCACGCCGCCGGTTCACTGCGGTTCGACGACGGCATCCTCGAGCTGCGGCTGCCCGCCGCGTTCGTCGACGATGCGGCGCTGCCGCTGACGCTCGATCCGCTGATCGGGTCGGTGTTCCAGGCCGTCGGCAACAACCTCGACGACCGCGACCCCGACGTCGCGTTCGACCTGACCAACGACCTCTACCTCGCGGTGTTCCAGCGCGCGTACTCGGCCGTCGATCATGACATCCATGGGCAGCGCATCGCACGCGATGGCAGCCTCGTCGGCAGTCGGATCATCATCGAGTTGAGCACGACGGGAGAGTTCGATCCGGCGGTCGCGAACGTTCGTTTGCGCGCCGGCTTCGTCGTCGCCTACGAACGCAGCGGTGACATCTACGCGCGTGGCGTCGCCGCCGGCAATGGCGCGGTGTCGGCCGAGATCGGGGTCGCGACGGGCAGCGCGACCCAGCGCGTGCCCGACCTGGGCGGTGAGGCGACGACGGCCGACGACGACGCGATCTGCGTCTGGGCCGAAACGAGCTCCTCGAGCATTCGAGCGGCGCAGATCCAGTACGCGGCGAACGGCACGCTCGTTCGGTTCGACCCGACGACGATCTACAGTTCCGCCGCGGTGCCGCCGAATCGCCCGCGCATCAGCAACGGCGGCGGTCGGACCGGCCACCACATGATCGTCTACGAGGTGCAGAACTCGGTCAGCGATCACGACCCGGCGTTCACGATCGTCGATCGCAATCTGGGGATGCTCGAGGAGTTCGGCCTCGCGACGACCGCGAACGACGACCAGCTGCGGCCGGCCGTCGACGGCGACGGCCGCACCTGGGTGGTGGCCTGGCAGACGCAGGAAGCGGGGGTGCCGAGCAAGGACGACATCGTCTGTCGCGCGATCGCGTGGGACCCGCAGGAGGGCGCCCTCAGCGAGAGCGCCGTGCTGTCGCCGATCGAGCCGGTCGCGGACGATGCCGACGATGCGGAGGCGTCGCCGACCGTCGTGATGCAGCGCGGCTCGGTGCTCGTCGGCTGGACCGATCAGGACGGCAGCAACGTGTTCAACACCTACTGCCGGTCGCTCGATCCGTTGACGTGCACGGCCTGCGAGTCGGCGACGCAGTCGTGGCTCGACGGCAGCTTCGCCTGGGACTACCAGCTGGCCGGCTGCTCCGACCTCGCCGGTGGCGGGGCGGGCGATCACTCGCTGCTCGTGTTCGAGTCGTACGACTCGGGTGGCAGCAGCACCGGCGACGTGCTGGCGCAGCGGTGGGAAGCGGTCGACGGGCTGACGGTCGACGTCGGCGGCGGTTGCGGTGACGAGCCGGGGCAGGCGTACGCGAGCTGCGCGATCCGCGGCAACGCGAGGTTCCGGGCGCAGGCCGTGACCGAACGCACGTTCGCGCTCGCGTGGCTGGTCGCCAGTCGTGATGTCCGCCTGCAGCCGTGCGGCACTTGCAGCCTCGTACCGGATCCGTACCTCGGCTTCGTCGTCGCGACGCAGACCGATGGCGCCGGTCGGGCGTCGTTCGCGGCCGCGATCCCCAACAGCTCGATCGTCGTCGGCGCGACTTTGTACCTGCAGTGGCTCGTGCACGACCCGCTGTCGCCGGGCTGCTTCCTCTTCGGCTCCGACCTGACGAACGCCGTTCGCCTCACGATCCAATGAACCGCCTTCGAACGAGCACTCTGGTCGCCGCAGCCTGCCTGTCGAGCCTCGCGTCGACCGTCGTCGCGCAGACGCTGCCGGATGCGAACGCAACCCCGGTCATGGCGTTGCGCGAAGCCGTGACGGTGGCGCCCGCGACCGATGGTGCGGGTGTCCAGGCTGCAGGCTGGGACTACCGCGCGACCGTCGACGCGACCGGCCTGACGTTCGTGCCGGCGCTCGGTGCTGCGGCCGATCGCACCGAGCAACTGCGCCTCGACATCCTCGACTTCGGTCGTTCGGTCACGCGCCGCGCTGCGCCGGCGACGCCGCGCGTGACGGGCACGACGATCGAATGTGATCGCGGCGATAGCGCCGTCGAGCGCTTCGCCGCGACGCCGGAGGGTGTCGCGCTGAGCTGGCGGTTCGAGGCACCCGTGCCCGGCGGCGGCGACCTCGTGGTGCGCTATCGGCTGACGACCTCGCTGCCGAACGTGGAGCTCGGGCCGAACGGGCTCGTGGCGAGCCTCGACGGTGTCGGCGGGGTCACGATCGGCGGCGTCACCGGCATCGATGCCAGCGGTCGCCGCGTCGCGGGCGAGCTCCGTTTCGACGAGGGTGTGCTCGAGATGCGGCTGCCGGCCGCGTTCGTCGACGAGGCGAGCTACCCGCTCGTCCTCGATCCGCTGATCGGCACCCAGCTGCTCGCGAGCTCCAACTCATGGAACGACAGCGAGCCGGACGTCGCCTACGACGCGACCAACGACGTCTACCTCGTGGTGTATCGCCGCGTGTTCTCGGCGGTGTCGATGGCGCTGCGGGGCCAGCGCATCGACGGCAGCGGCGCGCTGGTCGGCGGCTTCGTCGTCGTGACGAGCGGCACCGTCCAGGTCAAAGGGCCGTCGATCGCCAACATCGCCAACCGCGACTCGTTCGTCGTCGCGTGGCAGCAGGCGGCCTCGCCGTTCAGTCCGTGGGCGATCTTCTGTTGCTCGGTCGATGCGTCGAACGGCGCGGTGTCGAGCCCGGTCAGCCTGATCCCAAACCTGTTCGGCGAGGCGCTCGATCCGGGAGTCGCGGGCAACCGCTCGGCTACCGGGTCGTCGGCGCTCGTCGTCTACCACCTCGTCGGTCAGGGCATCCGGCTGGCCCGCGTCGCGCTCGCGTCCCCCGGCGCCGCGCCGCAGGTCGGCAACACTGCGGTCGTGACGGCGAGCGCGTTGGCGAGCGCGCCGGCGATCTCGCGCACGGGGTCGGACCGCTATCACCTGGTCTGCTATCGCCAGGGGGTGATCGGCGCGACGCAGCTGGCAGCGCGCGTCTGCAGCACCGCCGGCTCCCTGGCCGGCAGCGGGGTCGTGGTCGTGAACGCGCCGCTCGGCAGCGGATCCCTCGGGAGCTGCGCGGTCGACGGTGACGGCACGCAGTTCGTCGTCGCCTACGAACGGGGCGAGGTCGCCGCGCCAGCCGGGGAACGCGATGTCTGGTGTCGGGCGCTGCGTTGGACCGCGGCCACGATGACGCTGGCCAACAGCTCGGCCGAGACCGCGCTGCAGAACGTCGCCGGGCTCGACTCGCGCGACCCTGCGGTCGGGTTCTGCCGCGACAAGTTCGTCGTGCTGCACGGTCATCAGGTGTTTCCGGGTGCCAGCAACTACGACGTACGCGGCCACGAGCTCGCGTTCGACTGTTCGCCGTGCGGTCAGCCGATCGTGCTGACCGGCGTCAACTCGACCGTGCTGCGCAACGTGGAGTCCGCGCCGGCGATCGCGAGCGAGTTCGGCGGCGGCGCGACGGCCAGCGACCGCGCGCTGATCGTGTTCCACGAAGCTGACGACGCGCCGCCGTTCGAAGGCAGCATCATCGCGCAGCGCTACGAGGCGCTCGGTGGTGGCGCCTTCACCTACGGTGGTTCGCCGTGCGGCACGCCGGGTGCGATCGCGCCGAGCGGCGGACCCTACGCGGTCGGCAACACGCGGTTTGGGATCGAGCTCGCGGGGGCGCCAGCCGGCGCGGTGCCGATCCTCATGTTCGCGTTCCCGGGGCCGCCGCAGAGCTGCGCGGCCTGCTCGGTCGTGAATCCGGTGGCGAGCGTCTTCGTGCCTGCGATCAATGGCACGGCGCGCTACCCGTGGAGTCTGCCGTGCAGCGTCGCGCCGTTCGTCGGCGCGGTGTTCGAGGTGCAGTGGGCCGTGCTGACACCCGGGGTCTCGCCGTGCGCGCTCGCGCCCGACATCTCGTTCACCCGCCGGCTGGGTCTCGACCTCGACTTCTGATCGTCATGAATCGAATCGTATGGATCTCTCTGCTCGCGCTTTGCGGCTGCGAGTCTCTGCCGCAGCCCGCCGAGCCCGGCCCGAGCGGGGCCGAGCAGGCGCTCGAGTACCGTCTGGCGCGCATGCGCGACGAGCGCGGCAACATCGACCCGAACGGCCGCCGGAACGCGCTGGCGCAGCGCCAGGTGAACGTCGACTTCGCGGCAATGACCGACGGTGGCGGCATCGGCAACCTCGGGTGGACGGAGCACGGGCCCGACAACATCGGCGGACGGTCCCGCACGTTGCTCGTGCATCCGACCCAGACCTCGCGACTCTACGCCGGCTCGGTCGGCGGTGGCGTCTGGCGGTCGAACAACTCGGGGCAGACCTGGTTCCCGCTCGACGACTTCATGGGCAACCTCGCGATCTCCTGTCTCGCGTTCGAACCCGGCAATCCCGACGTGATCTACGCCGGGACGGGTGAGGGTTACGGCAACGGCGACGCGATCTTCGGCGCGGGGATCTTCAAGTCGACCAACGCCGGCAACACGTGGGCGCAGATGCCGACGACGATCGCGTTCGGCAACGTCAACCGCATCGCGGTCTCGCACGCGAACCCGAACGTGATGCTCGTATCCACGGCCGGCGGCATCCGCCGCACGGCGAACGGCGGCGCGAGCTGGACGACCGTGCGGCCGGGCTCGAGCCTGCAGGTGCTGATCGATCCCAATGACGCGAGCCGGTGCGTCGCGCACTGGGGCGGCGGCGGGAGCGGCGCATCACCGCACGGCATCGCGTGGTCGGACGATGCCGGCCTGACCTGGCAGAACGCGACCGGCGGGTTCTCGCCGGGCACGCGCATCGAGATCGCCTACGCCCCGTCCGTGTCCGGCCGGTTGTACGCGGTGATCGCGGGTTTCCAGTGCTGGCGCAGCGACGACGGGGGGCAGAGCTGGGTGCAGCGCACGACGGCGCCGATCAACGGCGACTCGTTCCCGTGGTACTGCAACGCGATCTGGGTCGATCCGACCAACTCCAACTGGGTCGTGGTCGGCAACGTGCGGCTGTGGCGCAGCTCGAACGGCGGGCAGACGTTCACGGAGATCGGCAGCGGGGGCATCAACACGGCGCACCCGCACTCCGACGTGCATCGCTTCGTCGAGCATCCGGGCTACGACGGGGTCAGCAACCGCACGTTCTACGTGTGCACCGACGGCGGCGTCTGGCAGACGACCGACATCCGCAACGTCACGATCGGCTCGGGGTGGCAACGGCGCGATGCCGGCTTTCGCACGGTCCAGTACTACGGCGTGTCGGGTCACGGCCCGTCGGGGCGCATCGTCGGCGGCACGCAGGACAACGGCAGCCACCTGATCGACAGCGCCACCGGCAACAGCGCGGACATCTACTTCGGCAACGACGGCGGCGTGTCGCAGATCGACCCGAACGACCCCGACGTGATCTACGGCGAGGCCCAGAACATGCGCCTCCATCGCACGCTCGACGGTGGGCAGTCGGTGACCCAGATCACGGCCGGGCTGACCGACTTCCTCAACGGGTGCACCAACTTCATCGCGCCGCTCGTGCTCTCCACGGACGACCCGAGCTACCTCTACGCGGGGGGCTGTTCGCTCTGGCGATGCGCCAACCCACAGTCGATCCTGCCGATCTGGGCCTCGATTCGCGGGCCGATCGGCTCGAACATCAGCGCGATCGCGGTCGCGCCGAACGACGTCGATACGGTGTGGGTCGGCTACAACGACGGTCGCATCTACCGCACGACGAACGCGACCACGCCATCGCCGAACTGGGTCACCGTCGAGAACAACGGTTCGCTGAACGTGCTGCCGAACAAGCAGGTCACTCGCATCCTGCTCGATCGCGCGGACCCGACGAAGGCCTGGGTCGCGTTCGGCGGCTACACGGCCGGCAACCTGCGCTACAGCGACAACAACGGTCAGAGCTGGTCGATCCGAACGGGTGCCGGCGCCGAACAGCTGCCCGATGCGCCGGTCTATGGCATCGCGCAGCACCCGCTGCTGCTCGACTTCGTCTACGTCGCGACCGAGGTCGGCGTGTTCGGCAGTTCGGACGCCGGCGCGACCTGGTCGTCGTCGAACGACGGCCCGGCGGACGTCGCGTGCTACGACATCACGTTCCTGCACGGCTCGATGAAGCTGCTCGTCGGCACCCACGGCCGCGGGATGTGGACGACGGCGATCCACGAACCGGGCGTGTTCAGCTTCGGCACCGGGTGTGCGGGCAGCAACGGCACGCCCGCGCTGATGGCGACGCCGCCGCGCCTCGGCAGCACGGTGACGATCACGGGCACGAACCTGGTCCCGGATCGGCCGGTGTGGCTCGTGCAGGGCCAGTCGAACACGTCGTGGTTCGGCAACGCGCTGCCGGCCGACCTCGGGTTGTTCCAGGCGCCGGGCTGCTTCCTGCGCGTCCGCCCCGATCTCGTCCGCGACGGCTTCGCCGACTCGAACGGCGTCTACACGGGCCAGCTGCCGATCGCGGCGAACACGGCGCTGCTCGGCATGAGCACCTACCTGCAGCTCTTCCCCGGCGACCTCGCGGCCAACGGCTTCGGGCGGACGGCGACCAACGGCCTGCAGCTCAGGATCGGCAACTGAACCTCGCCGCCACCGGCACGGGGTTCCGGCCGGAGACCCATGAGGCGGGGATCTTCGGCCGCGGTTGCGCGGGTTACCGGGCAGTGTCGCACAACTATGTCCCGGCATGTCTCGTGTCGGGATCCTCATCGCTCTCATGGTCGGCTCGGGCCCGGCGTCCGGCGCCTCCGCCCAGAACTGGGTCGACCGGACGCAGCGACCGTCGTCGAACGCGCCGGTCTTCCCGGCCGCGGCACCCGATGGCGGGCCGCTGGTGCTCGCCGACGATCGGCTCCTGGCCTGGAACGGCTCGACGTGGCGCGAGGTCACGACCGTGCCGCCGACGATCCTCGGCGTCTACGACATCGCCGGCGATACGGCGCGCGGTCGAACGGTCGTTCTCGGCATCACCAGCTTCGTCCCCGCGGCGATCGGCGTCGCCGAGTGGGACGGTGCGACCTGGACCACCACCGTCACCGCGGGCCTGGCCGCTCCGTTGGTGGATGTCTGCTTCGATCCGGCGCTCGGCGGCGTCGTGGCGTTGACGCAGCCGGTCGTCGGGACCACGACGCAGGACTACCTCTGGAGCGGGACGGCGTGGACGGCGCTCGCGGCCGACGTGCGGCCTCGCCACGTCGGCGCAATGACGGCCCCCGATCCCGTCCGTGGCAGATTGGTCGCGTTCGCCGCCAACCCGGGTACGGGGCTCGCCGAGACCCACGAATGGGATGGCACGACCTGGAGCCTGCGCAGCCCGGCCAACTCCCCTGGACCGCGTGAGTCGTCGGCGATGGCGTTCGATCCGGCGGTCGGGCAGGTGCTCATGTTCGGCGGGCGCGGACCCGCTGGGGCGTTGCAGGACGGCTGGCACTGGAACGGCGTCGACTGGACGCCGGCGGTCGGCCCGGCCCAGCCGGTGGGCAGCGACCCGGTGCTCGTTCTGGATCGCACGCGCGCGGCGCTGATGTTGCTCGATCGCTTCGGTGGCGACCGTGATTTCGTGCGTGCGGGCGCGGGCTGGAGCGATCTCGCGATCGAACCCAAGGCCGCGACGATGACCGTGCACGACGTCATTCGCAATCAGCTCGTGTCCTACGCGGAGCCGTACACGTACGGGTGGGACGGCAACACGTGGGCGCGGATCGCGGCCGGTGGACCCGGCTCGCGCAGCGGGGCGGCGGTCGCCAACGACATCAGCCAGGGCGCGCTCGTGATGTTCGGTGGGGTGGCGGGATCGAATCAGGTCCTCGGGGACACCTGGACGTTCGACGGCGCGCAGTGGACGCAGCAGGGCGGCAGCGCGCCACCGGCCCGTTCTCAGCACGCGCTCGTCATGCATGCAGGCTCGGCGTCGGTCATCCTGTTCGGCGGGCTCGACGCTGCCAACGCGGGGTTGGCGGATACGTGGCAATGGCAGAACGGGGCCTGGACCGACCTCTCGCCGGGGCTCCAGACCCAGCCTCCACCCGGCCCGGCTCTCGGCGCGAGCAGCCTGCAGCAGGATCCGGCGGTCGTGGCCGGGGGCCAGGTCTGGCGCTGGAACGGGGCCTGGGCGTCGATCGCCCTGCTGCCGCCGACGGGAGGGCCGTACGCGTTCTGGGCCCGGGGGCTCGGGTTCACCCCGGCGGGCAACGTGCTGCTGACGGGTTCGTCGGGCGGAGTGTCGCAGACCCATGAACTCGTCAACACGACGTGGGTCGCGCAACCAGCGCACCCGATGCACCTGGTCGGGCTCGCGAACGACCCGCTGCGCGGCAACGTGATCGCGTTCGACGGCAGCGAGATGCACGCCTTCACCGCGACGCCGGCCGGCAACGCGACGGTCGGCACTGGCTGCGGTGCGCCCGCGCCGGCGCTCTACAGCGGCGGCTTTCCGCGCATCGGCAACGCCGCGCATCAGATCCATACCGACGGTCTGAGCGGGCTCGTGTTGTTCGCCGTCGACACCAGCACCATGACCACGCCGCTCGGCAACGGTTGCGACCTGCACCTCAGGAACCCGTTGACGGCCGCGGTGGTCCAGGCCAACGGGGCGGGCATCGCGTCGATCGGGCTGCCGCTGCCCGCCGCGCCGTGGCTGCGTGGCGTCGACGTGTTCGTGCAGGCCGCGGGCCCGCAGGCCGGCGGCCCGTATCTCGGTCTCGCCGTGTCGGCGGGGCTGCGCGTGCGGGTTGGCGATTGAGAGAGGCGCAACCGTCGAGGGCGCCTGCTGGTCGCGGTCGGTCGCGGGGCGGGCTCAGCTCAGGCCGACCGCCGCGATCGCGCCGAGCAGATCGAACGCCGTGACGATGCCGACCACGTGGGCGCCCTCGATCACCGGCAGGCAGTTGATGCGCTTCTCGCGCATGAGCTGGGCGGCCTCGACGACGCCCATGTCGGGTTGCGCGGTGACGACGTCCTGCTGCATCACCTTCTCGACGGGCACGAAGCCGAGCAGCAGGTCGCGCTGCGCGCGCGGCGTCGCGGGCTCCATCGTCGAGGCCGATGCCGCGAGCAGGTCCGTCTGACTGACGATGCCGACGAGGTAGCCGTTCTCGTCCACGACCGGCACGTGTCGGAACGAGCCGAAGTCCATGATGGTGTGAACTGCCTGCATCCGCTTGTCGCGGCGGATCGTCCGCGGCTTCGTGGTCATGACGTCGGCTACTCGCATGCAGCGGTTGTCGACATTCTCGCGGGGCGCGCTGAGTCCCGTTCTGAGCAGCGGCGTTCCCGGATCCGGACGGGGTCCGCCCGGGGCGCGGCTGGGCCGGCAGAGCGGCAGGGGTGGAGCGCGGCGAAACGGGCAGGATCGTCGGGCGCCGTGCGCCGCTGACGCCGTTGGCGCGAGCGCGATGGCGCTTCATACCGCGATCGCGAACCGCTGTGGCAGCCGACAGGCCGCGCGTCGAGGCGAGGAGCCCTGCGCTGTAGTTCGTCAGTGCGATACGCCGGACTGCGTATGCCGAAAGTTCGCTCCGGGCCGTATCGCATCGAGACGACGGGCTCGCGGGGCTCGCAGCGTCGTTCCCGAGGCGACGGCCCTACCAGGTGCCCGTCGTCAGCACGAGGCCGTTCGAGCTCGTGATCCCGGTGAGCGCGAAGTTCGCCGTGAACTCGATCTGGATGACCTGGTGGTGCAGGACGATGCCGGCGAAGGCCGGGTCGCGGGGCAGCGTGAAGCGGCTCGAGGCCGTGGTGCCCGTCGGCACGAGCAGCAGGACGGCGTCCGCGCCCGCGAGCTGGTAGCACCCGCTGCCGCCGGTGGGGTGGATCGTCGACAGCGCGTAGCCGGGTGACGTGAAGCCGAGCACGCCGTACGCGAGCGAGCCCGGGACGAGGCCGGCCGTCGTCGCGCGGAACGTGCCGCCGAGCCACGGCAGCGTGTCCGCCGCGAGCACCATGGGGCCGGCGCCCGCGTTGCAGCCGGCGCCGGACGGGACGGCGGTTGCGGGGCAGTCGGGAATCACGAAGGCGGCTGCAGTGGCTGCGAGGCCGCCCGCGGTCGTGAACGTCCCGCCGACGAGGATGTGGTCACCGGCGACTTCCGCGACGGCGAGCGTGCGGCGGTCGGTGCCTGCGCCCAACGGCGACCAGGACGTCCCGTCCCAGCGCGCGATGTTGTTCGCCGCGACGCCGCCGGCGGTCGTGAAGTCGCCGACCGCGACCACGTCGCCGTTCTGCAGTTCACACAGGGCATGCACGTGCGACATGAACGGTCCGGGACCCATGCCCGCGCCGAGCGGCGACCAGGCCGAGCCGTCCCATTGGGCGATGTTGCTCGCCGGACTGCCGCCGGCCGTGCCGAAATCGCCGCCGGCGACGAGGCGGCCGTCGCGGCGCGCGAGCAGGCACGAGACGCGCCCGTCGGTGCTGGCTCCGAGCTGCGTCCACGAGGCGCCGTCCCACCGCGCGGTGAACTGCACGCTCGCGCCGCCGGACTGCAGGAACGTGCCGCCGGCGACGAGGTCGCCGTTCGCCAGCACGGCCAGCGCAGCGACCTCGAAGATCGTGATGCCGAGCCCGTCACCGAGCGGGTGCCAGGCCACGCCGTCCCAGCGCGCCACGAGGTTGGCCGCGACGCCGTTGATCGACGAGAACCTGCCGCCGACGACGAGGTCACCGTTCGGCAGGGCCGAGACCGCGAGCACGTCGCCGTTGGTCTGCGCGGGAATCGCTGTCCAGGATGCCCCGTCGAAGCGCGCGAGTTCGTGCTGCTGCCCGCCGAAGTAGAACGTGCCCGCCGCGACGACGTCGCCGCCGGGCAGCTCGGCGAGCGCGCGCACCGAGACCGCGCCGCTGCCGAGGGCCGACCAGGTCGTGCCGTCCCAGCGCGCGACGTTCTGCACGGACACGTTCCCGATCGACGGGAACACGCCGCCCACGACGACGCTGCCGTCGGTCAAGGTCGTCGCCGCAGCCACGTAGCTGCCCGGCGTCATGCCGCCGCTGAAGCCGGACCAGACACTGCCGTTCCAACGCGCGAGGTACCGGCTCGCGGCGCCCCCGATCGTGTCGAAGTCGCCACCCGACCACAGCTCGCTGCCGACCGCGGTGATCGCTGGCGCGATCGTTCCCGCGCCGCTTGCGATCGTCTGCCAGGCGGAACCGTCCCAGTGCCGCAGATAGAACGTCGGCCAGACCACCGACACGTCGCGAAAGGCCGCCACGAGTTGACCACCGGGCATCCGGGCGAGCGTCTCGGCCTGATCGCCGGTCGTGCCGAGTGCCGACCAGGCCGCGCCGTTCCAGCGCGCAACGCTGCCGACGAGGGCGCCGTTGATGCGGTCGAAGCCGCCCGCGGCGACGAGCTCGCCGGTCGGCATCGCGGTCAGCGCGTTCACGCTCGGCACGATGCCGGCGCCGCCGGTGAACGAACCCAACGAGGACCACGACGAGCCGGTCCAACGGTTGGCGCCGAAGAAGCCGCCGGCGACGAGTTCGCCGTTCGTGAGCGTGGCGACCGCGGTGACGAAGCCCAGGCCGGTGCCGAGCGCCGACCAGGCCGAACCGTCCCAGCGCGCGATGTTCGCCGCGCTCGTGCCACCGGCGTTCGAGAACCGGCCGCCGGCGATCAGGTCGCCGTTCGGCAGCAGGGTCAGGGACTCGATCGCCGTGGTGTTGCCGCCGGTGACCCCGGTGCCGAGCGGCGACCACGTCGCGCCATCCCAGCGCGCGATGTTGGCGACCGGCTGGCCGCCTGCCGCGTCGATGCTCCCAGCCACGACGAGCTCGCCGTTGGGCAGGCCGAGGAACGCGCGGACCCCGCCCGTGACGCCGGCACCGAACGCCGACCAGGTCGCGGTGACCGGATCCCACGCCGCGACCCCGTGGGCGACGGTGCTCCCGACCGTCGTGAAGCCGCCGCCGATCACGAGCCGCGCGGCAGCGGGGCCGGCGCCGTCGGGGTCCCACGAACCGACTGCCGTGACCGGGCCGTTGGGGCCCGCGGTCGATCCGGCGGGTTGCCAGGTGTGCCCGCATTGCGCCGACAACGAACTCGTGACGATCGAGGGACAGACGGCCGCGGCCCATACGGCCACGCCGATGCACGTGCGTCTCACCATGGCGATCACTCCTGCAACAAGCGATCCGCATCGTAGCTCGGCAACGGATGCGGCGCGGGTTGTACGGCGGGGTCGGAGTCGCGTGCGTCGCGCGGGTGCCGGGACGGCGGAAACCCGATTGCCCGATGCCGCGGAGCAACAGGATCTCGCGGTCCTGGGGCTCGAGCTCGTCGAGCTGGCGGTGCAGCTCGCGCCGACAGGCGCGCGTCACGGCGCCGCTGACGGCCGCCGGGATCTCGCCGGGTAACGTGTCGAACACGAACGTCTGTTCGAGGCCGTCCTCGAGCACGTCGTAGGCTTAGGTGAACGCGCCGAACCCATACTCGTAGCGGTAGTCGTGTGACGTGTGGTTCGGCACCTCGCCGGCAGCCAGCAGCTCGCGTTCGCCACGCCGCACCGAGGTCGTGCGCCACGACCACGGCTGGTTGTGCGGATAGTCGCCGCCGAGCCGCGGGATGAACGTCATGCCGTCGTGGAACGACGCCTTGTAGTCGCGGGCGCCCGCCCAGATGCCGTACTCGTGACCGAAGTCGCTTTCGGCGGTGTGCACCGGGATCCGGTAGCTGCCGATCGCCGCCTGCGCCGAGGCTGCGGGTGCCTGCTGGATCGGGGCCTGCTGGGGCGGGAGCGGGGTCGAGCCGACCGCCGCCGCTGCGGCGAGAGAACTGACGAGGACGCGGAGAACGTTCATGCGAACCCGGTGGTTGGCGCCCGCTCGGCTGGACAAGAAAACGCGGGTTCTCGCGGCCGGCGGGCGGGACCGGTCGCTCCTTGGCGGGAGGCGGGTGGCGTGAAGGGCCGTTCGGTGAGCCGCGCGTCGCTTGACCGACACGTCAGGCGTCGGGTCGCCGGCTGGGCTTGCCGCACGTCCGCGCTCTTGCGGGCCGTGTGCGGTCGAGCGCCGAACGGCACGGGAGTTGACGGATGGCGTGACGGCGCTGAGCCTGTTCGTGAATCCAGCCTGGGGACGAGACCATGCGTGTGACTTTCTTGCTTTTCGTGACCCTCGCTTCTGCGACCGCCTCGGCCCAGGAGTGGCAGCTCCTTTTTCGGCCCGGACCGATCGCGGGCCGCGATGGCGTTCGACACGCGGCGTCAGCGTGAGGTCATCCTCGGCGATCACGGCGACGTCTGGGAACGCGACCGCTTCGGGTTGCTGCATCGCCCGGTCGTCGACAATCAGCCCGCACCCTCGTACCGGGCGTTCGGCCACATGGTCTACGACCCGGCGCGCAGTCGCGTGCTGTTGTACGGCGGCTCCCCGGTCGGCGGGCCCTTCCTCGACGACACCTGGAGTTGGGACGGCGGCCGGTGGCGCGCCGTGCCGTCGGCGGCGCGACCGACCGGTCGCGGACGAGCCGTGATGGTCTACGACGAGGTTCGCGACCGGGCCGTGTTGTTCGGTGGCGATACCAGCTACAGCAGCACGATCCGGCGGCAGGACACCTGGGAGCTCGACGGCGACCAGTGGACGCAGGTCGCCGGCTCCGGACCGGTCGGTTTCGACAACATCGCGGCCTACGACCACCAGCGCGGTGCGGTCGTGATGGCGCGGATGGCGAGTTCCCAGTCCCAGGCGTTGCCGGTGACCCTGTGGCGCTGGACCGGCGCCGCCTGGGTCGCGATCCCCGCGACCGGTGCACCGCTGTCGCGCAGTGGCGTGGCGTTCGCCTACGACCCGGTACGGCAGGCGCTCGTGATGGCCGGTGGGCGGCTGACGGCGCCGGCATGGGGGCTGTCGGACGAGATCTGGGAAGAACGATCCGGCACGTGGAGCCTCGCGGGTTCCGAGCCGGCGATCGCGCGATCGGCCGCCAAGGCGTGGTTCGATCCCGATCGCGGCGGCGTCGCGATCTCGGGTGGGGTCGACGCGTTCTCCT
This sequence comes from Planctomycetota bacterium, assembly GCA_965228735.1. Taxonomy (GTDB): domain Bacteria; phylum Planctomycetota; class UBA1135; order UBA1135; family UBA2386; genus JAGQRA01. The sequence goes on along the minus strand of OZ245838.1, from coordinate 2,472,797 downwards.
TCCCGTTCACGTCGACGTGGCTCTGGGACGGCGCGCAGGCGGTGCCGGCGCACGACGAGGCGCGGCCGCGGCAGCGCGGCAACTACGCGCTGTGGTACGACTCCTGGCGCGATCGGCTGACCATGTTCGGCGGCTACGACGTGAGCGCCGTCCTCCAGAGCGACGAGACGTGGAGCTGGAACGGCAACGAGTGGGAGCTGCTCGCGCCGGCGGTGCGGCCGTCCCGCCGCTGGTTGGCGGCGTCGACGTTCGATTCGGTGCGCGGGGTCGGGGTGCTGTTCGGCGGCGAGTCGGGCAACACGGAGGTCGGTGATCTCTGGGAGTTCGACGGCACCAACTGGCAGCAACGCAACCCACCGGGGCCGAGCCCGTCGCCGCGTCGACTGGCCGCGTTCGCGTTCGATTCGGGTCGCGCGCGCGCCGTGCTGTTCGGTGGCTTCGATGCGGCCAACACGGCGCTGACGGATACCTGGGAGTGGGACGGTGCGGCGTGGACGAACCCGCAGCCGACGAACGCGCCGAGCCCGGGCGTGTTGGCGCTCGGCTACGACAGCGCGCGAGGGCGCACCGTGTCGTTCGGCGGTGCGGGGCTCGAAACCTGGGAGTGGGACGGGTCGAACTGGCAGCAGGTCGTCACCTCGACCGCGCCCGGACCCGCCAACGTGCTCACGCAGGCATCGATGGCCTACGACGACGGCGCCCAACGTCTGGTGCTCGTCGTCAACAACACCGCGAACTTCACGTCGCGGCGCGAACTGTGGTCGTACGACGGCGTCGACTGGACGCTGCTGCACGACGAGTTCGCAGCGAACAACTTCCCGCGCGTGACCTACGACTCGACGCGGCAGCGGCTGCTGCTCAACGAGAGCAAGTTCGTTCGGGTCTGGTCGAGCACGCCGGCCGCCGTGTCGGCGTTCGGTTCCGGCTGCGGCTCGCCCGAACCGCGATTGGCGCTGCGCACGCGACCGGCCATCGGCAGCGAGCAGTTCGGTTTCGAAGTGCTGACCGATCCGCTCGGCGTCTGCGGCATCGTCGTGTCCGGCTCGACCGGCAGCACCGTGCTCGTGCCCGGTTGCACGCTCGACGTCGGCCCGCAGCTGGTCGGCCTGCTCGCGTTCGCCGATGCCGAGGGCCTGGCGGTCAAGCTGCTCGAACTGCCGGACGATCCGGTGTTCCGCGGCCTGACGTTCTACGCGCAGGCCGGCACGATCGATCCGCTCACGAGTGCGGTCGGGTTGACGCCGGGCGTGGCGTTCGTGATCGGCGATTGATTCGTCGGTAGTTCCGGGAACGCGCCCGGATTTCGTGCAGCATGATCGGACGCACGGGCAAGGACCCGTGATCCATGTTCCGGCTGTCCCGAATCGATCGGCAGTTCCGTCGCTTCCTGCGGACGGGCGATGCGCGCGCGCTCGGTGTCGTGTTCGACGCCACCGCGCCTGAGCTGCTGAAGATCGCGGCCTACCTGGCCCACGACCGGCAGGGTGCCGAGGACCTGGTGCAGAGCACGTTCCTCGTTGCGCTCGAACGTCGCGCCGAGTTCGACACGACTCGCGCGGTCATGCCGTGGTTGTGCGGCATCGTCGCGAACCTCGCGCGGGCCGAACGTCGGCGGGCGCAGCGGCCCGTCCGATCGTTCGAGAAGCCGGATCGCGATCCGGCGGCAGCGGCGGAGTTGCAGGAGTTTCGCGCGGCGTTCGAGAGCGCCCGCGACGGCCTCGGCCAGCCGTATCGTTCGGTGCTGGAGCTCTATCTCGATCATGGATCGAGCGCCAACGAGATCGCCAGGCTGCTCGACCGTCCGGCGGGGACCGTGCGAGCGCAGATCGCGCGCGGGCTGGAGATGCTGCGCAAGCGGTTGCCGTCCGGCTTTGTTGCCAGCGTGATCGCCACGGCCGTGACGCTCGACGCGTTGCCCGCGATACGAACGGCGGTGCTCGCGCGCGTGCGCGACGCGGCGATCCAGCCACTCGCCGTGACGACGACACCGGCTGCGTCGACCTGGGCGACGGCCATGCTCGGAGCAGGAATCATGAACAAGAAACTGGTCCTCGCCGGAATGATCGGCGCTGCCCTGGTCGCGCTCGGGTTGTGGCTCACCAACCGCGGCGCGGAGTCCATCGCGCCGGAGTCGAACCCGGCAGCGAGTCGTGGTCCCGAGATCGCGAGCACCGCCAACCCGAATGCGTCGACCGATTCGTCGGGCGAACCCATGCGCGCCGCGGCATCCTCCGGGAGTCGAGGGGGCGCGACGGCGCCCGTTGGCCGAGTCGAGGTGCAGGTGCGCTGGCAGAGCGACGGCGCCCCGGCGGTGCGGCAATCGATCGAGATCGTCTGCGCGCGGGAGTCGCTCGCGGAGTTGCAGCCCCGGCGCGCGTTGACCGATGCCGCGGGGAGCTGCGCGATCGAGGATGTTCCGGTGGGCGAGGTGACGGTGTTCGCGAGCACCGGCCAGCACGAGCGGGTGACGGTCCGATCGAGCGAGACGACCGCAGTCGCCCTGGAGCTCGAAGCGTGGGGCATCGTGCGCGGCAAGGTGGTCGATCCACAAGGCGTCGGAGTGCCGGACGCCGACGTCTGGGTCTCCTCCGACATCACGTATCGGACGCGGGCCCGTGGCGGTCGACCCGGGCGCGGGCAGTTCGGGAACTACACGATCCGCACGGATGCGGCCGGGAACTTCGAGACGCGCCTCGGCAAACGGCAGTGCCTGTCGGCGAGCAAGCGCGGGTTCGGTCCTTCGCCGACGATCTACGCGTGTTCTGGCACGGCGCCACCCGAAGGCATCGAGGTCGAGCTGCAGCTCACGGCGGAAGGCAGCGCCCTGGTCGTCGAGGTCCGCGATGCCGCGGGCTCGCCGATCGCCGACGCCCACGTGCTCGCGGGGCCGGAGACACCAAACCTGCTGGACATGACGATGACCCGCGCGACACCGCCGCCGCAGCGGGGTACGTCCGATGCGCGTGGCCTGGCCGAGCTCGGGCCGCTGCCGCTCGGCAGGTTGCCCTTGCAGGTGCGGGCGAGAGGCTTCTCGCCATGGCATGGTGTGCACGAGCTGCTGCCGAGCGCCGTGACCCGCGCTGTCGTGCGGCTGCAGGTCGCGCCAACGGTTCGCGGTGTCGTGACCGACGAGACCGGCACGCCGGTGCCGAACGCGTTGGTGCACCACGGGTCGCTCGCAGAGCTGGCGTCGTCGAGCAGCACGACGGATGCCGCCGGTCGCTTCGAGCTGAACAGCCTGCCGAGCGGCGCGGTCGAGCTGACGGCGTGGAAGGAGGGGATCGGTTCGTGCACGACCGAGCTGACGCTGGAGTCGGGGTCCGAATACACCTGGCACCCGCTGCTCTCGAAGCGCCCGGCGATCACCGGCGTGGTGCTCGGCGTCGACGGCAAGCCGGCGGTTGGCGCGTACGTCGCCTGCGCCAACATGCGGCAGCAGCGTGACAACGCGACCGGCCGAACGGACGCCAGCGGCAAGTTCATGATCGGCCCGCTGCGAGCGGACGCCATCTATGCCGTGACCGCCGAGGTCATGCACCCGGGTCAGGGCGCCCTGCGGGTCGGTCAACGCGGCGTGCCGGTGGGCTCCGAGCTCGTTCTTCGGGTCGCGCCGGGCGAGGCGAGAACGGCGCGGCTGCGCGGTCGGCTGCTCGAAGCGGATGGCGCGCCGGCGACCCGGGTGCACCTGACCGTCACGCCGCTCGGCAGCGGGGTGGGTGGAGCGATGGGCCATTTCGCCGGGGTCGAGCAGAACGGTGAGTTCGCCATCGGGCCGAGCAAGGCCGGGCGCATTCGGATCGCGGTGCGGCGCCAGGGTGTCGTGATCGCCGACCTCGGTGAACACGAGCTGCTGCCGAACCAGACGGTGGACCTCGGCGACGTCCGTCTCCCGACACCTGGCGGTGCCGTCGTGAACATCACCGGCGGTGATGTCACGAACGGCGTGGCCAACCTGTATCTCGAGGGGCGGTTCCTGAGCAGCGTTCGACTCGCGAATCAGCAGGCGCAGTGGGACACCCTGCCGCCCGGGACGGGCTATCGGGTCAGCTTGCGGCGTGGCGGGACGAAGCCGTTCGTCGGCGCCGCCGAGTTCGCGATCACGAGCGGATCGACGACACGCGCCGAGCTGAGTGTCGACCCCGCGCACGTGTGCGAGCTACGTTTCCTGGTGGCCGGCGTCTGCCGGCGGACCGGCACCCTGATCGCCGAGGACACCGACGGCCGCGAGGTCCTGCGCCACGATCTGGCACGACCGCCCGGCAACGAGACCGCGCGCGTGCTGTTGCCCGCGGGAACGCTGCGACTGCGGTTCCGAACGACCGACGGGTGGAGCGGCAACGTGCGGGCGTCGATCCCGGCCAGCGGCGTGGTCGACATGACGCTGACGAAGTGACGATTCGCCGGCGCGTGAGATCCCGCGCTGCCGCCCGCTCAGTTCCCCAACAGAACGAGCAGTCCCGGCGAGAACGCGAACCCGTTCACCGCGCCCGCGTCGACGACGAGACTCTGCGCCGCGAAACCGAGGCCGAGCAGCAGCGCGTCGTTGGGGATCGGGAACTGCAGGGTGCTGCCGGACGGCGCCACGCCGGAGAGCACGTGCAGCGTCGGGTTGGCGACCAGGACCGTGCCGCCGTAGCCGGCCAGCGGATCGTTCGCGGAGCTCAGGCCGATGAGCAGCAGCGCCGTGGTCGGCTGCGTCGCGGAGCTGCCGACGTTGACATCGAGCATGGCGCCGAGTTGCGGCGGTGCTGCGGTGGTCAGGCTCGGCACGCCGTTGGTCCCGGCCAGGCCCGCGCCGAAGTTGCTGCTGTGCGCTGCGTCGTCACACGCCGTCACCGGCCACGACTGACACTCGAGCGCGGCCGCGTACCACCCGGTGCTCTGCCAGTTCTGTGCGGCGACGAACAGCGTGTAGACCCCGGTCTCGGTGAACGTGATCGGAGCCGCGCCGTTGCCCTGCACCGCCGCGATCTGCGTGCCGTCGTCGCCGAGCAGCTCGGCGTAGTGGTAGTAGTTGTAGCTCGGGTAGCCGCTGTTCTCGCTCGTGAACGTCAGCTGCGCCTGGCTGCCCGCGACCGCCCGGATCTGGTACACCGCGAAGTCCGCCGCGCTCGTCAGCGAACCCTCGAGGTTCCAGTCGAGCGCCATGCGATCGGCGCCGACCGGGTCGTTCACCCGGTCGAGCTTGAAGCCGTACCAACCGGTCGATTGGTTGTTCTGCGCGCGAACGTGCAGCGTGTAGTAGCCGGTGTTGGGCAGCGTCACCGTCTCGGTGCCGAGACCGGCGATCACGTTGCCGATCACGGTCGTGCCCTGCCGCAGTTCGAGCTGATGGTAGTACGAGTAGCTCGGGTAGCCCGAGTTCTGGCTGCTGAACACGACGCGCAGCGTGTCCCCTTGCGTGCCGGAGAAGAAGTAGGTGTCGCTCTGGGCCGGGCTCGTGATGTTGGCCACGCGGGCCGCGTCCCCGAGCGCAACCGGGGTCTGCGACGCGAGGGCCGGGACGAGGGCGAGAGTGAACAGGGCCGGGCAACGGGAGAGGAGGCGGTGGATCATGTTGGTCGCGAGGTCGATCGGGCAAAGGCACCCGACAGCGACGCGACATCGCGGGACCACGTGGGGCGAGAATCCGAGAAAAACCGTGGCTCACCCTGCGGCCCGAACCAGGGCCCCACCTGCGGTTCACCGCGGCAGCTCGGCGAGCGGCAGCAGGCGACCGTCGGCGATCGGCGGCAACCCGCCGATGCGGCCCGATTTGTAGACGTCGTAGGGGTAGCAGTGCAGCAGCTCCCCGTCGTCGTCGACGAGCCAGGAGACGAGGCACCGGTGCGTCTGGCCGGTATCGGCGAGCAGGATCTTGAGCTCGAAGCGTCCGGCCCGTTCGCGCCCGAGCGCGGGATTGACGGCGCCACGCAGCGCCGGCGCGCCGACCAGGACCGTCGTCGGACCATACCAGCGATACCACTGCACGGTCGGATCGTGCACCTGCCGATCCGCGGCCAGGCCCGCTGGTGGGCCGCGATGGCCGTCCCGCGGCTCGATGGCGAACACGACGAGCGGGTAGTCGCCGCCGTCGTGGCCGCGTTCGCGCCAGGTGTTCTCCGAGTGCAGTGCGGAGCAGACGAGCCGCGGCGATCCCGGGATCCGCGTCACGGACCCGACGCCGCCGCGATGATACGTGGCGTAGCGCAGCTGGCCCGCGCTGTCGAACACCCGGATCGTCACGAAGTCGCCCGGGACGAGGCGCTGCACGACGAGCAGTTCGTCACCCGCGAGCTCGTCGAAGACGTTCATCGGCTCCGCGATCTCGGTCGTGAGCGCCCACTGCGGGTTCTGCTGCATCTGCGCCTCGAGTGGGCCGAGCTCGACCGCCGTGGTCCACAGCGGCCGGTCGGACGGCGGATCGATCGGGTAACAGCTCACGTGACCCATCGACCGACCGCCGGGGTCGTGCGGGGACGACCGCAGCAGCGCGAGTCGCTGGCCGCTCGGCCCGAGGCGAACGAGGTGGGCCTCGCCGGCGATCCGGTCCGGCCAACGAAACAGCTCGGCGCCCGAGCGCGACTCGAGCAGCACGCTGCGCGCGTTCGGGTCGTAGCGCAGCGCGAACGGCGTCATCGCGTAGTAGCTCGCGACCGACCACAGCGAGATGACGACCGTCAGCACGAGCAGCAGGCAGAGCGCGGCGGTCGCGGCCAGCGGATGGGCCGCGACCCAGAACGCGCCGCGCTGCAGCGGCCCCGGCGCCTTGGCCTGCACGGGGCGGCCCGCGACCATCGCCCGCAGATCGGTAGCGAGTGCGGCGGCGGATTCGTAGCGCCGCTCGCGCGGCTTCGCCAACGCCCGCGCGAGGATCGGGTCGAGGATCGCGGGGATGTGCGCGCCGTGCGAACTGGCGGGCGCGGGCTCGGTGCGGGCGATCCGGCTCAGCGACTCGACCCACGAGTCGCCGGTCGGATCGATCGGCAACCGACCGGTCACGAGTTCGTAGGCGACGACGCCGAGCGAGTAGACGTCACCGCGCACGTCGAGGTCGGTGCCGCTCCCGCCGAGCTGTTCGGGGCACATGTAGGCGACGGTGCCGAGCAGCTGCCCGGGAGCGGTCTGCAGCGTGTCGAGCAACGTGCCGGTGTCGATCACGCGCGCGATCCCGAAGTCGATCAGCTTGGGCGCGCCATCGCGGTCGACGAGGATGTTGTCGGGTTTGAGGTCGCGGTGGATCACGCCCTTTTGATGACCGTGGTGCACCGCGTCGCAGACCGTCGCGAGCAGCGTCATGCGCTCCTTGATCGACAGGCGCTGTCGGTCGGCGTACGTGTTGATGGGCAGCGCGTCGACCACGAGCTCCATCGCGAAGAACGGCACCGCGTCGCCGTGAAACTCGAGCGTGCCGGCTTCGAACACCTGCGCGATCGCCGGGTGCGACAGCCGCGCGAGCAGGTCCGATTCGTTCTGGAACCGCCGGCGCACGATCGGCGTGTTCGCCACCCGGCGCAGCAGTTTGAGGGCGACGCGGCGCTGCGGATGCTCCTGTTGGGCGATGTAGACGGTGCCCATTCCGCCGCTGCCCAGTCCCGCTTGGATGCGGAACGATCCGAAGCGCTCCCCGATCAGCGGGTCGCCGGTCCGTGGATCGCTGCCGCGGGGGGCGCCGAGCTCGCTGTCCTCGTCCTCGAACGCATCGTCGACGGCGAGCAGTTCGAACACCTCGGCGGTGAGCTCGGCATCGTCACCGCATGCGGCCCGCACCGCGGCGTCGCGTTCGTCCGCCGGCCGCTCGCGCGCGGCCAGGAAGACGTCCTTGGCCGATGGCCGCGGTTCGGTCATCGCCGCAGCTCGCGCGCGATCCACGCCCGCGCAAAGAGCCAGTCGTTCTTGGCCTCGTCGTACGACAGCTCGAGCGCGGTCGCGACCTCGCGCACCGTCATCGACGAGAACAGCCGCAGCTCGAGCACGCCGGCCGCGCGCGGGTCCTCCTCGGCGAGGCGGTCGAGCGCCTCGTGCAGCGCGAGGATCTCGATCTCGAGCCCGGGCTCGCCCGCGACCAGGGTCTCTGCGAGCGTCACCCGGGTCGCCCCGCCACCTCGCTTCTGCCGCGTGGCGGCTTTGGCGTGATCGACGAGCACCTGGCGCATGACGCGCGCCGTCAGCGCTTCGAAGTGCGTCGCGCTGCGCCACTCCAGCCCGGCCGTGCCCTCGAGCCGGACGTAGACCTCGTGCAGCAGCGCCGACGGCTCGAGCGTGTGCCCGCGCCGTTCGCCGGCGAGCAACGCTCCGGCGCGCGCCTGCAGCCGGCCGTACAGCCGCTCGAACATCGCGGCCAGCTCTGCGTTCGGCGCGCCTCGTCCGGACTCCATGGTGGCGGCCGGGAGCTTAGGGGAGCGGCCATGTGCGCACCATGCCGCGAACGGGCCGCGGCCACGAACGTAACGGAACTGCATGCTCGGGGCTCGAAGCCCGACTGGGCCCAGGACCTTGGTATACCGGGTCCGACCCCAACCCCGTTTCGAGACCGTCCAATGACTCCGAACCTGTTCGCCGCGATCGCCTGCACGACCCTGTCCCTCGCCTCGTCCGCGCTCGCGCAGAGCGACGACGACCGTCGCATCCTGGTGCCGCGGCACCCGGCGATCAGTCCCGACGGTCAGCAGATCGCGTTCGCCTGGCGCGGCGACATCTGGGTCAGTTCTGCGAGCGGTGGTGAGGCACATCGGGTCACGACGCACCCGGGCGACGACGACTACCCGATGTTCCATCCGGACGGTGAGCGCATCGCGTTCACGAGCAGCCGTGGCGGCAATCGGCAGATCTACTTCGTGACCCTGCCTGACGGGGCGCCGGAGCAGATCACGCACGGCTCGCTCGGCAAGCGGTTGATCGGCTTCGCCAACGACGGCAAGGACATGGTCGTCGCGATGCGCACGGACGAGCACTTCCACTACAGCGAGTCGCAGCGGGTCTACCTGATCGACGTCGCGGGGGAACGCGGCAAGCGGCTCCTGTTCGACAGCGGCTGCAGCAAGGCCGCGCTGTCGCCGGACGGCAGCAAGGTGCTGTTCACGCGCGGGCGAACGAGCTGGTGGCGCAAGGGCTTCCGCGGCGCCTCGGCCGAACAGCTGTGGCTCGCCGATCTCGCGACGACGCCCGCGAAGCTCACGCGCATCTCCGAGGACCGCGAGGGCTTCCAGAACGTCGCCGAGACCGATCCGATGTGGGCGCCCGACGGCGAGGGCTACTACTTCCTCAGCGACCCGGACGGCACGTTCGACATCTACTACCGGGCGCTGGCCGGCGGGCAGGCGCGTCGCGTCACCAATGTCAGCGCGGCCGACGGCAGCGACGACGGCATCGCGTTCCCGGCGCTCTCGCAGGACGGCTCGGCGATGATCGCGCGGCGGTTGTTCGAGCTGGTGCGCATCGATCCGCGGAACGACAAGGTCGCGAAGATCGAGCTGGTCGCGGCCGGCGACCGGTTCGCGCACGAGCGCGAACGCCGCACCGAGAGCAGTGCGGCGACGGTCGCGTTCACGCAGGACGGCAAGCAGATGGCGTTCGTTTCCGGCGAGGACGTCTACGTCATGGATCGCGTGCTCAAGGAGCCTGTGCGGGTGACGACGACGCCGAGCCGTGAGACCGACCTCGTGTTCAGCAAGGACGGCAAGACGCTGTGGTTCATCAGTGACGCGGGCGGCGAGATGGATCTGTGGTCCGTCGCCTGCCCGCACGAGGACGGCATCTGGTGGCTGGGCGAGGCGTTCGAGCCGACGCAGGTGACCGACGACCGCGAGGTCGAGCGCGCGCTGCGGCTGAGCCCCGACGGTGAGACGCTGTTCCTCACGCGCGATCACGACCTCTACACGATGCCGGCCGCGGGTGGTGCGCCGACGCTCGTGCTCGAGACGTGGTCGGGTCCGAGCTACGACATCTCGCCCGACGGCAAGTGGGTCTGCTACAGCACGCAGGACGACGACTACAACAGCGACGTCTGGGTCGCGCCCGTCGACCGCAGCCGGTCGCCGTTCAACATCTCGCGGCACCCGGCGCGCGACGGTCAGCCGGTCTGGTCGGGCGACGGCAAGCGCATCGCGTTCACCGGGACGCGCGGTGACGACGAGACCGACGTCTACTACGTCAACCTGGAGCGTGAGGTCGAGGAGCAGACCGAGCGCGACCGCAAGCTCGAGGAGGCCCTCGCCGCGATGAAGAAGAGCAAGCCGGGCAAGGGCCGGAAGGGCAAGGGCAAGCCGGGCAAGGACGGCGCCAAGCCCGACACTAGCGGCGATGCCGTCGCCAATGCCGACGCCGAGAAGGGCGCGGGCAAGGCCGCGGAAGCGGCAGCCGACGAGAACGACGACGAGAAGAAGGCCAAGGTCGAGGTCGCAATCGAGTTCGACGGGCTGCTCGATCGCATCCATCGCATCTCGATCCCCGACTCGCGCGAGGGTGGCCTGATCTTCTCGCCCGATGGCAAGAAGCTGCTGTTCTCGGCCACGGTCGACAACAAGCGCGGGATCTACGCGGTCGAGTTCCCGAAGGTCGGTCGACCCAAGAAGGTCGCCGACAGCGGTCTGTCGCGCGCAGTCTGGCTCGAGGAAGGCAACCAGATGGTCGGTCTCGCGAGCGGCTCATCGAGTTCGGCTGCCGCGGGCGGTCGGCGGCGGTTCTTCCGTGGCGGTGGGGGCGGCACGCCGGCCTCGATGTCGGCCTCGGGCAAGATCGAGAAGTTCGAATTCTCCGTGCGCGAGGAGCGCGACTGGACCGAGCTGCGGCAGCTGGCGTTCGATCAGGGCTGGCGCGCGATGCGTGACCGCTTCTACGACCCGGAGATGAACAACCGGGACTGGAACGCCGTGCGCGCCAAGTACCGGCCGGCCGCCGCGTCGTGTCTCGGCCGCGCGGAGTTCAACGACCTGATGAACCTGATGCTCGGCGAGCTCAACGCGTCGCACATGGGCCACAGCGGCGGTGACGAACCGCTGCCGCGGCCGTCGGAGGCCAGCGCATGGTCGCCGACGACCTACCATCTCGGGCTGCGGTTCGGAACGCCGACCGATCGGGGTTTCCCGGTCACGAGCGTGATCCCGGGCGGTCCGACGTCGCAGGCCCGCAGCCTCGTCGCGGCCGGCGAGACCCTGCGCGCCGTCGACGGCGAGCGCCTGACCGCGACCTCGGACCTGGACGCGTTGTTGACCATGGATCAGGCGCGCGACGTCGAGCTCGTGGTCGCCGCCGCAGACGGCACCGAACGCGAGGTGGCCGTGCGACCGGTCAGCTCGGTCGCCGGGCTGCTCTACGACGAGTGGGTCGACAACACGCGTGCCAAGGTCGATGAGCTGTCGGGCAACAAGCTCGGCTACCTGCACATCCGCGGCATGAACATGGGCAGCCTCCGCCAGATGGAGGAGGACATCTACGCGGCCGGCCACGGCAAGGACGGCCTGATCATCGACGTCCGCTTCAACGGCGGCGGCAGCACGGCCGATCGCGTCATGACGATCCTGACCCAGCCGGTGCACGCGATCACGCAGTCGCGCGGCAGCGGCGAGGGCTACCCCGTCGATCGCAAGGTCTACGCCAGCTGGGGCAAGCCGATCGTGCTCATGTGCAACGAGCACTCGTTCAGCAACGCCGAGATCCTGAGCCACGCCGTCAAGCAGCTCGGCCGCGGCCGCGTGGTCGGCATGCGCACGGGCGGCGGCGTGATCAGCACGGGCTCGGTCAGCCTCGTCGACGGCAGCCGCGTGCGGATGCCGATGCGCGGCTGGTATCTCGTGAGCACGGGTGAGGACATGGAGCTGAACGGCTGCCTCCCCGACCTGCCGCTCTGGAACGAGCCCAACGGCCCGGACGCCCAGCTGCAGCGTGCCGTGAAGGCGCTGGCCGAGGACGTCGAGGCCGAGCGCCAGCGCGGCCGTCCGGACATCGTGCCGGCGGCGGCCAAGCGGCTGCAGCGCGGTGCGGTGCCCGCGGGGGCGTCGCGCTCTGGTGGTGGTCGATAGAGCGCTTCCGAAGCAGCACCCTACGGCCGCCGCCGCGGACCCCGCTGCTGTTCCGCAAACGCGCGCGCGTTCGCGGCGGCGAAGCGGCGGTCCGTCAACGTGAACAGGAACGCCACGATCTGATCGACCTGTTCGTCGGTCAGGTCCAGCTTCTCGATTCGCGGGTCTTGCCACGTGTTGGGGCTGCCGCCCTGCCGGTAGTGATCGACGACCTGCCAGAGCGTCGTGAGCGAGCCGTCGTGCATGTAGGGCGCGGTCAACGCGACGTTGCGCAGCTGCGCGGTGCGGAACGCGCCGACCTGATACTCGAGCTTGGACACGAGCGCGCGGCCGAGCTCGCCGAACTCGCCGATGACGTCGGCCGGCAGCTCGCCGGCCGGCGCGTCGGGCTCCGTGCCGGCCGCGCGCAGGCGCGCGAATGCGGACCGCGACAGTTCCTTGTGGTCGACCCTGTCGAAGCCGATGCCGACGTTGTGGAAGTTGCCGTCCGCGAGCAGCGGCTCGCGCAGGCTGACCGGGTGACACGAGCGGCAGTGTTCGGCGAACAGCTCGAATCCCTGTTTCGCGGCTCCGGAGATCGCGTCGTCATCGCCGGCCCGGAACGCGTCGAACGGCGCGTCGACGAACACGAGCGTCCGTTGGAACGCGGCCAGCGCGCGCGTGACGTCGTCGAACTCGGGCGCGCGGCCGTAGGCGAGCTCGAACAGCGCGACGTACTCGGGCTCCTCGGAGACCCGCTCGACGACCGTGGCGCGGTCGGGCATGCCCATCTCGGCCGGGTTGAGGAGCGGGCCCGCGGCCTGCTCCTCGAGCGAACTCGCGCGGCCGTCCCAGAGCCAGCGCTTCTGCAGCGCGGCGTTCATGATCGTCGGCGTGTTGCGCGCGAGCACCTGCCCGCGGATCCCGATCGACCGCGGCCGCGGATCGGCGAACGCGTGCCGCGGGTCGTGGCAACTCGCGCACGCGAGCGTGCGGTCGTGCGACAGCCGTTGGTCGAAGAAGAGCAGCCGGCCGAGCGCGACCCGGGCTTCGTCGGGTTCGTTGCCGGCGGGCGCGATGCCGAACGCGCCGCGGTAGTACTGCCACAGTTCGGGCTGCAATCCGGGCGGCGTCGCGAGCCAGCCATCCCGTGGTTCGAGCGCGTCGAGCGCTGTGAGCATCGCGCTCGTGGCCGTGGCAGCGGGTGCCGCGACTGCGGGTTCCTGCGCCGTCACGACGGTCGTCAGCCAGGCGCCGAGCAGCAGGGATCGCACGGGACGATGGTAGCACGGTGCCATCACGCCGAGGTCCGCGGAATCGAGGCGTCGCGCCGGCGCGGCGCAAACCGCGTCGACGTGGGCTTCACGATGGCTCGCTGCGCCGCAGGCGGTAGGCCGCGAGGTCCGGTTCGATCGCCGCGACTCGCGCCGGGTCGCGCCACCACGTGTCGTTGACCGACAGGATCCGCGCCCTGACCGTCGCGCCCGCGTCGGTCAGCAAGAACTCGACGAGCTCGGCCGCGAGCTCGGGCGATCGGTTGCGGTCCCGGTCGGGGTGGCGGACACCGGTGCGCTCCTCCTCCGCGGCGATCGCCGCCAGGGTGTCCGGGTTCCAGACCATGCCGGGCTCGATGCAGTTCACGCGAATGCCCGTGTCCAGCAGCTCGGCCTGGAGCTGATCGGTGAAGCGGCAGACCGCCGCCTTCGCGGTCGCGTATGCCGTCGCGTGCTGCCCCAGACAGGGGAAGAACGCGCCGCCACCCGTGAACGTCACGATGTCGCCGCGATCCTGCCTGCGGAACGTCGGCAGGACGGCCCGCGCGCAGTGGAACGTGCCGAAGAGGTTCGTCGCGACCACGTGGCACCAGCTCTTCGGATCGACTTCATCGATCGGGAGGTGCGCGCCGCTGCCGCCAGCGCAGGCGACCATGGCGTCGACCGTGCCGAACCGTTCGACGCTCCGCGCGACGAGGTCCTCGACCGAGTCGAGCTGCGTGACGTCGCAGGCTACCGCGAGCGCGTTCCCGCCCGCGCGCTCGATCTCGTCGACCACCGCGGCGAGCCGTTCGGCTCGGCGAGATGCGACGACGACCCTGGCGCCGCGAGACGCGAGCCGCAGCGCGATCGCGCGCCCGATGTTCCAGCCACCACCCGTGACGATGGCGACCTTGTCGCGTAAGCCGCCCGATGGGTCCTGTCCTGATTCCACCATGCAGCCAGCCTAATGGTGCGTTGCCGGCGTTCGCACCGGAAGTCCGCGCGTAGGAACGCTGCCCGCGGTGACGTGCACCGTTTGGCGAGTGCCCCGAGTTCGCTTACATTCCGGGCCGAGGAACATCGCGCTCATCGAGTGCGTCCTCGGCGGCCGCCTGGCGCCGCGCTCCGGTTCGTGCCAGGCGTGGTCGGGCCGTGGTCCATTCTCGATATGACGAGTCGCACAGAACGCCTGCGCCGCGCCTTCCTCGAAGCGTGCGAACAGCACGACATCCGGGGTGAGGTCGGTGGTGAAACCGAGGGCCTGGACCTGACGTTCCGACCGCAGGAAGGCGCGGATGCGGCGCTCATGCTGAAGACGTTCCGGGCCGAGCTGCAGCAGGCGGGCACGGCCTGGGACGAGGTGGCGGACGGTCGCGTCGAGGACGATGCCGCCACGGCTCGCGCCGAGGACTCGATCCGCACCGCGGTGGCGCGCATGCGCGTGTTGCTCATCGAGTTCAACTCCTACCTCAGCGGTGGGCTGACGTGGCCGTTCGGCAGCGCGCCGCCCATCCTGCGCGAGCGCGGCCTCGCGAAGTACCGCTTTCCGGCGCGCGCCCGGGTCGACGTCATAGCCGGAGCGGATCACGCGCGCATCACGGTGCACCGCGGCGATCTCGGCGAGGTCACCTCGTCCGGCTTCTACGTGCCGACGTTGGTCCGCGGCGACTTCGTCGCGACCCTGCGCTATCGGCTGCTCGACTGGCAGCCCGGCGAGGCGTCGGTCTGCCTCGCGCTGTTCGCGCAGGACCTGCCTTCCCGCCTGCGCTACTACGCGCAACGGCGGGCTTCTTTTGGCACGCCGCACGAACTGCTGGCCAACTTCAGCAACGAGGTGTTCGGGAGCCCGGTGCCGGTGACGGGAAGCGAGGGGGCGTTCCGGCTCGAACGTCGCGGCGACCTGGTCCGATCGCTCCACCGAGACGACGCGGCGTGGACGGTGCTCGGCGAGCACCGGGGCGACCCCGCAGAAGACGTCACCTTCGGGTCCAAGATATGGTCGAGCGGTCGCGCGGGGCCGTTCGATGCGAAGCTGTTCGACCTCTCGATCGAGGGCGAGTTCCCTGCCGAGCAGATCCCGCCCGTGCCCGTGCGGCCGGATCCACTAGCCCGAAGTGGGCTCTAAGGCGACGTGTCGCAGTGCCGCTGGTAGGCGGCCGCATCGAGCAGCTCCGGTGCCGCGGACTCGAACCTGACCCGGATCATCCAACCGGCAGTGAGCGGATCGGCGGCGAGCTCATCGAGTCGTTCGACGAGCGTGTGATTGACCTCGAGGATCTCGCCGCTGACGGGCGAGATCAGGTCGAAGACCCCGCGCGCCGTCTCGAACTCGGCGAACGGTCGACCGGCTGCGACGGCGGTCCCCGCCGCGGGGAGATCGAGGAACACGGGAACGGCCATCTGAGCCAGCCCGACGCTCGTCACGCCGATCTGCGCGATTCCGTCGCTGAGCAGGCACCATTCGTGACTCGCTAGGTACTGACGGTCGTCCGTCTTCATTGGTCCGCTCCTTTCCTCGATTACGCCCAGTCCGATTGGAAGGAGGCATTCGACAGGCCCGTCCGATCGATTACCATCCCGCGCCTGGATGCCGAGGCTAAGAGAAGGTCGCTTTCTCCGTGTCAAGATCGACATGGTGACCCGTTGCCAGCTGCGCTGCGTGATGTGCCACTTCGCGCATCCAGAGTTCCAGGAGAGCCCGGTCACCATGGGGCGCGATCTGCTCGAGAAGGTCGCCGGCGAGGTCTTCCCGCGGGCTCACGACGTGGTGCTGTCGTCGAGCGCCGAGCCGCTGCTCGCTGCGGAGCTGCCGCGCGCGCTCGAACTGTGCCGCAAGTACGAGGTGCCGAACTTCCACTTCAGCACCAACTGCCTGGCGATGACCGATGCGATCATGGACACGATCATCGACAGTCGCATGCCCGTCCTCACGGTCAGCTGCGACGCCGCCACGAAGGCGACGTTCGAGAAGATCCGCAAGCCCGGGAAGTGGGAGCCGTTCCTGCGTCGCTTCGACATCATCGCTGACCGCAAGCGGGCGCGCGGCAGCGAGCTGCCGCACGTCTCGGTCACCTGCGTGCTGATGCGCAGCAACATCCGCGAGGTGCCGCAGATGATCCGCTTCTTCAAGGAGCGCGGCGTGCGCGACATGAACTTCGTCCACATGGCGGTCATCGGCGGCCTCGGCGTCGAGGACGAGTCGTTGATGAACGAGCCGCGCCTCTGCAACGAGACGATCGAAGAGGCTCGCCGCGTGGCGGACGAGGTCGGAATGAACGTCGTGCTGCCGTTCCCGATCGCCGATGACATGCGCACGGCCGAGCCGGTCACGGACCAGGCGCGCAGCGACGAGGGTGGTGGCAATGCGCTGCTGGCCCCCGGCGTCGATGCGGGCGACCTCGCGATGTCACCCGAGGTCGCCGAGTACTTGAATCACAAGAACCGCGAGTTCCTGCTCAAGGTCAAGGAGAAGGAGCACCACAACCGGCCGTGTTACTTCCCGTGGTTCTACATCCACGTCAACCCGGACGGCACGGTGTTCCCGTGCGGCTGCTGGTTCGAGTTCACGACGTTCGGTGACTTCAAGACCCAGACGTTCGAGCAGATCTGGACCGGGGAGAAGTACCAGGAGCTGCGGAACCAGCTGTATGGCTTCCAGCTGCGCGACGTGTGCGAGAACTGCTCGGTGGCCAACATGGGGCGCCCCGACGTCAAGGCGTCGTTCAGCCACCGCGCCAAGGTCAGGCGGCCGCAGCGCGGCTCCTGACCTCCAGCCATTCTGGCTAATCGCGGTCCTCCCACGCGTAGCCGAAGTGGTCGAAGATCGGCCCGTCCTTCTCGGCGATCAACTGCCGCAGCTCGTCGTCGTAGTAGCTCGCGTAGTGCGCGTGGGTGCTCGCGTTCCGCACGGGGATGCGCTCGATCGCTTCGATCATGGCCGGCTCCAGGTCACAGCATTTGCGCAGCATCCTGAGCAGATCGGGCCCCAGGTGTTCCATCCTGCCGACGTGCACACCCTCGAGTCCGCGCCCGAGCGCCGTCCACAGGTATTGCAGGAACGGTCCTTCGCCGAGGGCCAGCGCCGGGCTGCCGGTGAGCGCCCGACGCATGCTGTCGGCGAAGCCGAGTCGCCCGTTGTCGGTGATCTGGAGCCAGTAGTCGTCCCGCACCTTCTCGCGCTGATAGTGGAACCACGACACGTACCACGAGTACGGATTGCGAACGAACGCGAGTCGCGGCAGCTCCGCGTGGCTGGCGGGGATGTCGGCATGGGTCGGGTGCAATGCGACGCTTTGCAGCCGCCATTCCGGCGGCGCGATGTCCTCCAGGGTCTTGCGCACCGTCGAGCCGCCGGTCTTCATCACGTGGATGAAGACGAAGTGTCGGGTCAGGAGCATCGCCCGACGATAGGCAGTGGGCAGGATCGGCGGGCGTCGGGATCGCGGGTTTCCGACCTGTCACCGCGGTCGTTCGTGCAGCGTCGGACCACCGTCGGTACGTCAATTGCTCGGAGAGTCGAATCCCGCCGGGTTGTCCTGCCCGCGAACCACAGCATGCGCCCGCTCTGCAACAATTCCCCGTTCTGCCGGCCATACCCCGCGCCGGCACCGAATCCTCGAGCCTGAGTCGTCCATGCCTTCCGGAACCCGCCGTCGTATCCGAGCTATCCCGTTGGCCTTCGCGCTCGCTGCCGCCGCGTTGTCCGCGCCAACCGTTTCACAGGAGGGGGCCAGGCCCGATGCGGACGAGCGCGCCGCTGCGCTGCCGCTCGCCGTCGGCCGGCCCGCGCCGGAGCTCGGCATCGACACCTGGCGGGGGGCCGACGAACGTCCGAGCCGCGTCATCGGCAAGATCCTGGACGGCAACGGCGTCCGCCCGATCGAGGGTCTCGGTGAACTCGACGAGCTGCTCGGCGGCAAGTCGGCAGCGGGACTCGCCAGGCACCACGGCAAGGTGTTGCTGATCCACGCGATCGATTGGCGCGACTCCGAGTCGCGGCTCGACGTGCTGGGACTCGTTCGCGACCTCGCGCGCGCCAACGCGGATCGCGACCTGCAGCCGATCTCCATCATGGACCCGGGTGAGCGGGCCGAGCAGCATGCGAGCGATTCCGGGCTCGACTGGCCCGTGGCGATCGCCGCGCTGGGCGAGAGCACGAGTCCCTACGTCGTCGCGGCCAGGCCCGCGCACCGCACCGTGTTCGTGATCGGGCGCAGCGGCGAGCTCGTCTGGAGCGGCGACGCCGTCGCGGACAAGCGCGCGTTCCTGGCAGCGGTCGACGACGCCCTTGCCCGCCTCGGCGCCGCGCGCATCGAGCGCGATCTCGGGGCCGACCTCGGCGCGGCGCTCGAGGAGTACTACGCCGGCGAGTTGTCCAAAGCGGCGGCCTTGGCGCACCGCGCTCACGACGATGCCGAGCGCGCGGGTGACGGGATGCTGCGTTCAGACGCGCAGTACCTGAGCGACAAGATCCGTGAGACCGAACTGACGTGGCTGCGCGCGATGCGCGAGGCGTCGGAGCGCCGGCGCGAGTTCGGCGCGTTCCTGCGATACGTCGATGCGCTCGCGACCGCGTTCCCGCGCACCGCCGGCAAGGCCGCGCGCGAGCACGAGAAGCAGCTCGAGAAAGCGGGGCACAATCTCGCGCGACTCAAGGACGAGCGCGAGTGGCTCGCGGTGCAGGCCAGGCGCCCCGTGTTGTTCCCGGCCTACAAGGACCGCACGCACGATCGGTTCGCGAAGCGCATCGACAAGTTCCTCGGCCGCGCACGTGCCGCCAAGGACGCGGAGCGGCGCGCGCAGGACTTGCGGGATCGGTACGAGGCGGCGCCGAAGTAGGGGCGTCCGTTCGCCGCGAACGTGATCGGTGGGGCTCACGCGCAGCGGGTTGCGGCAGCCGAGCCTCGCCCGAGGGGGCGTGCTACAGTGCGCGACCAACCCCCATGCGAGAGACCAGCCCCGCGAGCGTCCTGATCCGTCTGTTCACCGCGACCAGCCTCGCGCTGGCGGCAGCGGCGCAGGACCTGCCGGACCCCGACGGCAAGCCCGCGAAGATGACGAAGCCCGTGCAGGTCTTCATCATCATGGGGCAGTCCAACACGCTCGAGATGGGCAAGGTGAAGGGTGGCGAGGGTTCGCTCGAGCACGCGGTGAAGGAAGAAGGGCTCTACCCGTTCATGGTCGACGAGTTGGGGAACTGGACGAGCCGCCGGGACGTGCGCAACGTGCACGTCATGGGCAGCGGCGGACCCGGCAAGAACCGCGTCAAGCGCAACGACTGGCTGACGGTCTCGGGCAAGAAGATCGGGATCGAACAAGGCATCGGCCACCAGCTCGGGAACGCGATCGATGCGCCGGTCCTGATCCTGAAGAGCGCGATCGGCAACCGCAGTCTCGGCTGGGACCTGCTGCCGCCGGGCTCCGAGTCGTTCGAGTTCGTGGACCAGAAGAGCGGCAAGACGTTCGTTTACGCGGGCTACGGCCAGACCCCGATGAAATGGGAGAAGGGCACCGAGCCGAAGCCGATCGGATGGACGGCAGGCTGTCAGTTCGCCGGCGACGTCGCGCGCGCGAAGGCCGTGCTGCAGGACCTCGGCAAGTACTACCCCGGCGCCAAACGCTACGAGGTTGCGGGCTTCCTGTGGTGGCAGGGTGACAAGGACCGCTACGACGAAGGTCTCGCGAGCAAGTACGGCGAGAACCTCGTGCGGCTCGTCGACGCACTGCGCGCGGAGTTCGACGCGCCGAAGGCGAAGTTCGTGTGCGCGACGCTCGGCCAGACCGACAAGAAGTCGGCCAAGGGCAACGAGGAGCTGATCCTGAAGGGCATGTTCGATCTGGCCGAGAACCGCAAGCTGAAGGGCAGCGTCGCGACCGTCTACACCAACCCGCTCAGCATGGGCTCGAGCTCCAACGCGCACTACGG
This sequence comes from Planctomycetota bacterium, assembly GCA_965228735.1. Classification (GTDB taxonomy): domain Bacteria; phylum Planctomycetota; class UBA1135; order UBA1135; family UBA2386; genus JAGQRA01. The sequence continues at coordinate 2,452,638 of OZ245838.1, read as the reverse complement.
CGGCAACGCCAAGACCTACATGAACGTCGGGCTGGCGATGGGCGAGGCGATGGTCGGGCTGCTGAAGCAGCGGCGGTAGCGGCAATCGGGCCGGCTACCAGCCCAACGTCATCGCCAGCGGTCGCGAGGTGACGAAGCCGGCCGGGTTGGCGCCCGGCTCGGCCCCGAAGGCCTGCGCGAAGAGCGGCAGCCCGAGCAGGTTCGGCGCGGCCGGCATCGGCAGGCTCCACTGCGCTTCGCCGGCGCCCGAGACCGGCGCCATGAGGGTGGCCTCGACGCTGGTCTGCAGCGTGCAACCGGTCATGCCGAAGCCGTCGAGTGGGTAGGGCAGGGCGCCGCCGGACCACGCGGTGTCGGACAAGCCGAGCGCGACCCACGCTCCTGGTTGACCGGCCAGCAAACCGGTGGCCGTCAACGTCAACGTGCGGCCGACGCGCGCCGGATGCAGCGGGTCGACGCCGAGCACGGGCGGCGAACCGTGTCCCGCGCAAGCCGTGCCGAACGTCGCGACCGTTGGCAGCACCACGTCCGCGGTCCACAACCCGCGGCCCAGCGTCGCGAGCACGAGCCGGCGCGGCCCCGTGCCGTGGGCGAACGTGACCTCCTCGCAGACGACGTTCGCCGGCCCTTCGTTGGTCGTCGACCAGTTCATGCCGCCATCGCCGGACGCGAACAGCCCGACCTCGGTCGCGGCATACAGGACATCGCCGTCGTCGGGGTGCACGGCGAGTCCGTAGACCGGCGCAGCCGGCAGCGCGAACGGACTCGCGCCGGGTCGCGCCGTCCACGTCAGTCCCGCGTCGCTCGAACGCCAGACGTTGTCGGTCGCGAACCCACCGAAGCAGGCGTAGACGACGTTCGGGTTCGAGGGATCGACGACGAGCCGCGTGATGACGCGATCGGGCAACGGGTCGTTGCCCGCGTTGTCATCGATCGCGGTCCACGTCGGTGAACCTGCCGTGCCGTTGGTCGTCCGGTAGAGCCGGCCGTCGTTGTGGCCGACGAAGATGCGGTCGGGCACGCCGGGCGTGATCGCGATCGCCGCGATCAGGCTGCCGACGTTGCTCTTGATCGCGGACCAGTTGGCGCCCGTGCGTGCATTCGACGTGCGCCAGAGGCTGCGGCCGCCGGCATACAGCCGATCAGGGTCGTTGGGGTCGAGCTCGAGCGGCGCGATGAAGTTCGAACGGCCGGAGCCGACATCGCCGAGTCCGGCGGTGATCGTCGACGCCGAGTTGCCGCCGTTGGTCGAGCGATGCACGCCGAGATACTGGTACTCGCCGTAGCTGTAGTTGGGGTCGGTCGGGTCGATCTGCACGTGGCCGCCGTCGCCGCCGAACACGAGGTTGGCCGTCGGGCTGGCACCGGCGACCCGCAGCGTGCCGTTGTCCTGCGTGCCGCCGATGATCTTGTCACCGCTGTGATGGCCGGCCGCCGCATAGAACTGCGTCGAGCGCATCGTCCGGTCGAGATCGGTCCAGCCGCCGCTCGTCGACGCCGTCAGGTAGTCGGCCGCGACGTGCACGCCGCCGTCGGTCGCGACGTAGACGCGCCGGTTGGACGAGCCGTCGAAGCCCGGCGCCGGCACGAACGCGTGCACGTCCGGGTGCGGTTCCGTTGTCATGATGTAGCCGTTGGCGATCGTCGAGAACGACTGTCCACCGTTGGTGGAGCGGCGGACGCGGGTGCTGCCGACGAGCAGCCGACTGCTGTCGGTCGGATCGACCCACAGCGCGTTGTAGTAGTACGACGTTCCCGTGTTGGTGCTGCCCGTCCGCTGCACCCAGGTGTGCCCGTCATCGGTCGAACGCCACACCTTGCCGCTCGAGCCGACCGACGCGTAGACCATGCCAGGGTCGGATGCCGCATAGGCGAGCTCGATGCGCGAGAACTCGCCGCTCACGCTGCCGAGGCCCGAGCTCGCGAACTGCCAGGTCAGGCCGCCGTCCGTCGAACGGATCACGTGATGGCTCGCCACCGACGCGGGCGCGAGGTGGGCCACGGCCTTGCTGGCGTCATTGGGATCGAACAGCACCTGATACGAGAAAGGACTCGCGACCAGACCGGTCGCGACGTCGGTCCAGGTCTGCCCGCCGTCGGTCGACCGCGCGATGCCGCCGGGTCGCCGCGACGCGAGGATCACGTTGGGGTTGGCCTCGGAGATGGCGATACGCGTGATGTGCTGCCAGGTCGCGGTGCCAGGCACCTGCGTCCACGTCGCCCCGCCATCCGTGCTCTCGAACATCCCAGCCCCGCGCACGAAGTGCGAGAAGCTGCGCTGCAGATGCGCGAGCGACCAGAACCCTTCGCCGGTGCCGATCCGGATGTGGTCCGGGTCGTTCGGATGCAGCGCGATGCACCCGACCGACAGGTTGCTCCACCAGTCGTCGATGAGCGCCCAGGTCGAACCGCCGTCCTCGCTCTTCCAGAGCCCGCCGCTGACCGCGCCGACCCAGATCCGTTGCGGGTTGCTCGGGTCGATCGCGATCGACCGCGTGCGGCCGGCGACGTTGTCCGGGCCGCGCTGCGTCCACGCTTGCGGGCTGATGCCCGGACCGTCATCCAACATCGCGGTCGCGGTGACAGTTCGATCCCGCGCGCGGCCCGCCCGCTCCCACGCCTGCGCCGGAATCGCGCCGTGCTCGTCGAGGTAGCGCTCGTAGCGCCACTTCGCCGCTTCGTTGGGAAACGTCAGGGGCTGGTCGCGCCCGCTCTGCGACAGCGAACAGGCAGTGGCGAGCAACAGCAGGCAGAACGGCGGCAGCGAGCGGGTCGGCATGGGCGGGATCGCGGGGCGGCGACCGTCGAAGTGTAGCGTCTCGGTCGATTCGCTGTGGGCTGCGCCGGCAACCGCCGCGAACGCGCGTTACTCGTCGAGCGTGAAGCCGATCTTGATGGTCACCTGCCAATGGGCGACCTGGCCGCCATCGATGTGACCGCGCGTGTCGATGACCTCGAACCAGCGCATGTTGCGAACGGTCTTCTGCGCGCGGGCCAGGGCGTTCTGCACGGCTTCTTCGATGCTGTTCTCGGACGAGCCCGTGAGCTCGATCTTCTTGTAGACATGGTCGGACATGGGGCGGTCCATAGGACGCCGCGCGCGGGAAGTCGACCGCGAGAATGCCGCGATGCCTGCGACGCACGCTGCCGCCCGGCCGCAGGCGAAACGGCTCAGCCGGTCACAGGCCGAGCGCCGTCGGACTGCTGCCCCAGTCCGGGCCGAATACGAACGACGCGGCGTCCTTCCGGCTTCTGGCGGCGACCTCCTTCTGGCGCAGGTCGTCGCTCAACGCGTCGGGGCTGCCCTCGTAGCCGATCGCCAACATCGCAACCGGATCGTGGTCATCGGGGATCGAAAGCGTCCGGCGCGCCTGATCGGCGTCGAACCCGCCCATCTGGTGCACGGCCAGTCCGAGGTCGACGGCCTGCAGGGCGAGATTCTCGACGGCCAGACCGACGTCGTGGTAGGCGTGCCGGTTGGGTTTGCCGTTGCGGTCGAAGTTCAGCCGGGCGACCGTCAGCGCGAGCACCGGGGCCTGCTTCGCCCACGCGTTGCCGTCCGCGAGACACTGCGCGAGCTTGTCGAACCCGGCTCGATCGTCAGCGTGAGCGATCAGGAACGACCACGGCTGTTCGTTGAAACACGACGGCGCCCAGCGCGCCGCCTCGACCATGCTGCGGAGTTTCTCGGGCTCGACGGCGCGTTGCTCGAACGCCCGCGGGCTCCAACGGGCGGCGATCAGGTCGTGGATCGGGGCTTCGGTGTCCGGTTTGGCGTGGGGGCTCATGGGGCGAGGGATAAGCCGTCGCCGGGCTCGGCACCACCCAAGATCGGCTGCCGGACGAACCCGGCGTAACGTGGGCGGAGCCCGAGGACTGCGCCGCGCTGGCGAGCTCGGGTTCGACGCGAGGCGCGGGCCGTGGCCGGCGAGGCCGGAATTGCGCCCCGCGACTTGTGCCATGATCCGGCGGCGACCATCCTCTCGGCACCGAAAGCCCGGCAACCGCATGACCGCCCACATCCCGTTCTTCGAGCAGGTCAACCTGCAGTTCGACCGCGCCGCGGCGCTGCTCAATCTGCCGGCGGGTCTCGCCGAGCAGATCAAGGCCTGCAACGCCGTCTACCACATCTCCTTCCCGCTCGAGCGGGACGATGGCAGGATCGAAGTGATCCACGGCTGGCGCGCGCACCACTCGCTGCATCGGCAGCCCGTGAAGGGCGGCATCCGCTTGACCACCCAGGCGTCCGAGGACGAGGTCTCCGCGCTCGCCGCGCTGATGAGCTACAAGTGCGCGCTCGTCGACGTTCCGTACGGCGGCGCGAAGGGTGCGATCAAGATCGACAAGTCGAGCTACAGCGACGAAGAGCTCGAGCGGATCATGCGCCGGTTCACCTACGAGCTGACGCTGCGCAACTGCATCGGCCCCGGCGTCGATGTGCCGGGACCGGACATGGGGGTCGGTGCCCGGGAGCTGTCGTGGATGGCGGACACCTACTTCGCGATGTCGCGCGGCGAGCTCGGCGCCGCGGGCTGCGTCACGGGCAAGCCGGTGTCGCAGGGCGGCGTGCGGGGCCGCGTCGAGGCAACCGGGCTCGGCGTGTACTTCGGCATTCGGGAGACGGTCGCCGAGGCCGAATCGATGCAGGAACTCGGTCTGTCGCTGGGGCTCGAAGGCAAGACCGTCGTGATCCAGGGTCTCGGCAACGTCGGCCTGCACGCCGCGCGCTGCCTCGCGGCCGAGGGCGCGCGGATCGTCGGCATCCTCGAGTTCGAGGGCGCGCTCTACGACCCGGAGGGGCTCGACTTCGAGGCGATCGCCGCGCGGCGGGCCGAGGGCGGCTCGATGCTCGAGTTCGACGGCAAGACCAAGATCGAGGGTGGCAAGGACGGCGTCGAAGGTCTGACCTGGCCGTGCGACATCCTGCTGCCGGCGGCGCTCGAGAACATGATCGTGCCCGACATCGCGCGGCGCATTCAGGCGCGCATCGTCGCCGAGGCCGCCAATGGCCCGACGACGGCCGAGGCCGGCACGATCCTGCAGGAGCGCGGCATCCTCGTGTTGCCCGATCTCTACCTCAATGCCGGCGGCGTCACGGTGTCGTACTTCGAGTGGCTCAAGAACCTCAGTCACATCCGTTTCGGCCGGATGGAGCGGCGGTTCGCCGGCTCGTCGATCCGGGGCGTGCTGAAGGCGGTCGAAGAGCTCACGGGCGACAGCTTCGACCCGGGACTGGTCAACGAGCTGTCGGTCGGCGCTTCCGAGGGCGACCTCGTCCGCTCCGGCCTCGAGGAGACGATGGTCTCGGGATTCCAGCAGATGCGAGAAGGCGCCAAGCGTTGGAACACCGACAACCGCGCCGCGGCGCTGGCCGTCGCGATCGGTAAGATCGCGGAGAGTTACGCGGAGCGGGGGATCTTCCCGTAGCGAATCACGGAACCGGGCCCGCGCTCGCGCCCGTCCGAGCTATCGCGTGAGTTGCATGCTGAGCGTACCGATCGAGGCATGCAGTCGCCGAAGCGTCGAGCCGTTGTGGTTCCGCCGCCGCAGGTTCCTCTTGGGTGGTGGGGGCTTGATCAGAACGACGCGACGAATCGGCGCAGAGTTCGCGCACGGCAGGGGGAATGAAGATGTGCTCGTGTTGCGACAGAGGCTGGAGGAGTAGACGGCGCCGGTGGCGCATTCGTTTGCTAGCCTCTGCGGGCGCCGCGACGCACGCCGCGTCGTCGACCACCTGCAGGAGTCCATGCCATGGCCGAGTTTCCCTACCGATCCCCTCTGATCGTCACGACCCTCTGGGCGACCTTGGGACTCGCCGCGCCGACGCCCGGCGTGGCGCAAGAACCGAGCATGGGCGAGGTGAAGTCGGGCTCGAAGCCGTCCGACCTGCCCGCGCGCAAGCTCGAAGCCGACTTCGAGCTCAGCAAGACTGCCGAGGTCACGATCCGCGGCCAGCGGGTGCCCTACCGGGTGACCACCGGCGCCCAGCCGGTCTACGGCGACGATGGCAAGACGGTCGCCGCGCTGCACTACACCTACTACGAGCGCACCGACGTCAAGGACGACACGCGCCGACCGATCTTCGTGTCGTTCAACGGCGGCCCGGGCTCGGGTTCGCTCTGGATGCACCTCGGATACACGAGTCCCAAACAGCTGGTGATCGACGACGAGGGATACCCGGTGCAGCCGTATGGCGTGCGTGACAACCCGCACTCGATCCTCGACGTCGCGGACATCGTCTACGTCAACCCGGCGAACACCGGGTTCTCGCGCGTGCTCGACGACGAGGTCGACCGCAAGACCTTCTTCGGCGTCGAGGCCGACATCACCTATCTCGCCGCTTGGATCGATGTCTTCATCTCGCGCCGGGGTCGGTGGCGCTCGCCCAAGTATCTGATCGGCGAGAGCTACGGCACGACCCGGGTCTCGGGTCTGGCCGCCCGGCTCCAGGACCGGCACTGGATGTATCTGAACGGGGTGATCCTGGTGTCGCCGACCGGTCTCGGCATGGTCGCCGAGGGCCCGGCACCGCGCTCGCCGGTGCTCAAGCTGCCCTACTACGCCGCGGCCGCGCACTACCACGGCCAGCTGGCCGCCGATCTCCAGAGTCTGGAGCTCGCCGAGCTGCTCGCTGCGGCCGAAGCCTTCACGCTGGACGAATACCTGCCGGCGATCTCCAAGGGGGGCTTCCTGGACGCCGCGACGCGCGACGAGATCGCCCGCAAGGTCGCGCGGTACTCCGGACTCGCCGTCGACTTCGTGCACGACCACAACCTGGCGGTGCCCGCGTCTGCGTTCTGGAAAGAGCTGCTGCGCGACGAGGGCTTCACCATCGGGCGGCTCGACTCGCGTTACCTTGGTCGGGATCACAAGGACGCCGGCGAGCGCTACGACTACCCGGCGGAGCTCACCTCCTGGAACCACGCGTTCGCACCGGCGATCAATCACTACCTGCGCGAGGAGCTCGGGTTCGACACCGATCTCCAATACTACCTGTTCGGCCCGGTCCATCCGTGGGAGGGCCGCAACGAGCACGACGTCGCCGAGGAGCTGCGGCGCGCGATGGCCCAGAACCCGTACCTGCACGTCATGGTGCAGTCGGGCTACTACGACGGTGCGACCGACTACTTCACCGGCAAGTACGTGCTCTGGAACCTGGATCGCAGCGGCCGGCTGAAGGACAGGATGCGCTTCGAGGGCTACGAGAGCGGCCACATGATGTATCTGCGCGCCGAGGACCTCGCGACGTCGAATCAGCACATCCGGGAGTTCATCGAGGCCTCGACGCCGGCCGCGGGCGCGCCGGCGAGCTACGGTCGCGTACGCGATAGGTAGGACGGCCGATCGCCCGACTGCCAGCAGTGCTCTGTTACGATGGGGGCCACATGGTCATCCTGCTGCAGATCGCTGGCCTGGCGCTGGTAGGACTCGTGCTCTGGTTGCTGTTCCGGTGCACGACGAGCGCTGACGGTTCCGACACCCGGTGCGCGACGTGCAATCACTGCAAGAAGCTCTTCTCGGACGGCTCCCTCTGCGTGTGGGGATCGACGGAGACGTTCAAGAACGAGGTCCACATCAGAAACTGCACCGACTACCAACGGCGCGCTTGAGTGCGCGTTTCGACCCGTCGTTTCGGGGCCGCGTGGCTGCGGTCATGCCGTGCAGACCTGGCACCCTTCGACGGCTCTCTTGAAGACACGTGCTCGACCACAACGCAATCACGTTCGGCCTTGCGATCGCTGGCTACATCGTCCTCGCAAAGGACACCGCTCTGCGCATCGCCGGGCGTCGCTGGCCCGTACTCGGGGTGCTCACCGTACTCTTGATCGTGCCGCACGTGTTTCTGGTCTGGGCGTTTCGGTTCGAATGGTCGCTTCAGTACGCGTGGGACAAGAGTCCACCTGGGTTCGTGATCTTCCACGCAGCGCTACTGCTGATCGCTGTCGCACCGTTTCTGCGAGGGCGTGCCCGCGACCGGACAACCTGGCTTGCGTTCTTGGTCGTGAGTGCGGGTGCGCTGCCCGCACCGTTTCGCTACGAGGAACTCGGCATCCTCGCGATTCCGCTGCTCTCGGCGTTCGCCGCGGTCGGCGCGGTCTGGTACACGACGCGCAAGCGCCGCGCGCTCGCAACTGGCGGTGCTGCGTCATCTCCCAGTTCCTGCGGGGAAGAATGATGTTCGCGGGCACCTGATCGGACCCACCATGGTTCGGCAGAACGGAGCCACCTCTGCTTCGGGCGACAGTCCCCGCCTGACAGTCGGCAGTCGGGGTCGCACGGCGCTGATGGCGGGCTCGGTGGAGAGCACCGGCACGCGCCGAAAAAACGTGCCGGCCCGAGACCTTTGGTCGCCTCTCTCACGCATTCCATCCCTGGGAATACTTGGTGGTCTCGGACCGGCAACCCACACAGAACAACTCCCGTGCCAACCGGGATTCGGGGCCTGAAAGGGGGGGAGAGTCGTTCCGATCTCGGCCGATCGTGTGGGTGGCGTAACAACAACGGGCGGTTCTCGGCCGGAAACCGAACAAACCGTGTGATCGCCAGCGGGTGCTTGCACCCGCCCTTTGGTCCGTGACCCGACGACCCAAGGCCGATCAATGCTTCGCACCGCTGCCGTTTCGTTCGTTCTCCTCGCCGCCCACGTCAGTGCGCAATGCACCACCACGACCCAGGGGCTCGGCGGGCTGACCGGCGGGGGGCTGTTCTTCGGCATGCGCGGCTATTCCGCGCTCGCGCTGCCAGGCGGCGATCACGTCGTCGGTGGCGCGTTCACGGCCGCCGGTGGCGTGCCGGCCAGCTACATCGCGCGGTGGGACGGCAGCTCCTGGAACGCGCTCGGGTCGGGCATGAACAACACGGTCGGCACGCTGCTGCTCATGCCGGGCGGCGACGTCATGGCGGGTGGCTTGTTCACGACGGCGGGCGGCGCGACCGCGACCCACTTCGCACGTTGGGACGGTACGTCCTGGTCGCCGATCGGTTCGGGGGCCGAGCCCGTTCCTGGTCACATGCCCAACTTCAGCGCGATGGCGACGCTGCCGAACGGTGACCTCGTCGTCGACGGCAACGTGAGCGGGGGCGGCGTTCGCACGTGCACGGTGATGCACTGGGACGGCACTGCCTGGAATCAGCTCGGCGGCATGTTCGACGACTGGGTGACCGCGATGCGGACCGCGCAGAACGGCGACATCTATGCGGTCGGCGAGTTCCAGAACGTCGGCGGCGTGCCCGCTGCGCACATCGCGCGCTGGGACGGCGCGGCGTGGAGCGGCGTCGGCGGCGGGTTCAACGGCACGGGCTACGACGTGATCGAGACCGCGGCCGGCGACATCGTGGCTTGCGGGGTCTTCTCCTCGGCCGGGGGTGTCGCGGTGAGCGGTGTGGCGCGCTGGGACGGCAGCAGCTGGTCGGGCTACCCGGGTTCGTTCAACGCCGACGTCCGCTCGCTCGACGAACTGCCGAACGGTGACCTCATCGCGGCCGGCAGCTTCAGTTCGATCAGTGGCGTCTCGATCGTCGGCGTGGCGCGCTTCGACGGCGCGGCGTGGGGGGCGATCGGCACGGGCGTCAACGCGCGGGTCTGGGAGGCGACGGTGACGGAGAACGGTGAGGTCGCGCTGGCCGGCGAGTTCAGCTTCGTCGGCGGCCAGCCGTCGCGCGGCGTCGCGCTGATCACGACCAACTGCCCGGCGTCGGCGACGACGATCCCGACCGGTTGCGTCGGGCCGGCCGGGCCGGTCACGCTGGCAGTGACGCGGCAGGCGTGGGCCGGCGGGGAGTTTCGTTCGCAGGCGAGCGGATTCGCCGGCTCGGCGCTCGCAGTGCTCGTCGTCGGGTTCGGTCAGCAGGCGACGCCGTTGTCGGCCCTGCACCCGAGCGGGATCGCGGGCTGTGATCTGCTGGCCACCACCGACGCCGTTGCGCTCGTCGCGCCGGTCAACGGCTCGGCCGGGCACGGGTTCGCGATCCCGCGCGACCCCGCGCTCGCCGGGCAGCAGCTCGTGCACCAGTTCTTGCAGCTCGACCTCGGTCCGCTCGGCGGGCTATCGTCGCTGAGCGGGTCCAACGCGCTCGCCATCACGGTCGGTTCGTTCTGACCGTCGGGCGTTCTGATCGGCGGCCGCGCCGGGTTCCGACCGCGCCGCCGCGACATCGCCGTTGACCGGCCCGGCTCCGCGACCTACGAACGGCGTCATGGCAGGTCCCCACGTGATCGATGTCACCGCCGCCAACTTCCAGCAAGTGGTGGAGGGCACGACGACGACGCCCGTTCTCCTCGACTTCTGGGCGGAGTGGTGCGGCCCGTGCAAGACGCTCGGCCCGGTGCTCGAGAAGCTCGCGGCCGAGTACGGCGGCGCGTTCACGCTCGGGAAGGTCAACTCCGACACGGAGCAGGACCTGGCCTACGCGTTCGGGGTGCAGGGCATTCCGTTCTGCGTGCTCGTCAAGGACGGGCGACCGGCCGACGGCTTCCAGGGGGCCTTGCCCGAGGCCGAGGTGCGGCAGTTTCTGACCAAGCACGGCATCGCGTCCGCGGGTGCCGCCGAGCCTGAGGAAGAAGAGGTCGATCCGGACAGCGCCAAGGCGCGGCTGGCCCGCATGCTGGCGGCCGCGCGCGAGGGGCAGGCCGCGGCCGTTCGCGAGGGCATCGACGGCTTCCCGGAGGAGGAAGAACTCGAGTTCGATCAGGCCCAGCGTCTGGTCAGCGGCGTCGAATGGCTCGAGGCGACGCTGTCCGACAGCGGCGACGAGGCGGAAGCCGCGCTCGCGGCGGCGCGCGAGCACTACCTCGTGCGCGACTACGAGCCGGCGATGGAGCGCATCCTCGCGTCGGTCACCGCGGACAAGACGTTCCGCGATGGCCTCGCGCGCAAGGCGATGCTGCTGTGCTTCGCGGCCGTCGGGGAAGAGGACGAACGGCTGGACGCGTACCGTCGTCGGCTCGCGACGCTGCTCTACTGACCGGCTGCTTTACTGGCCGGCTGCTCTACCGACCGGGGGAAGCCGAGCGCGGTCCACGGCGCCGCGACCGCTCGACGCGGCGCCGTGGAGCGCGCACAGTGGTCAGCTGTTGGTCAGCTGCACGTGCATGCGCACGAGCTCGGCGACCGAGTTGGCCTCCGACTTGCGCATCACGTTCGCGCGGTGGACCTCGATGGTCTTCGGGCTGAGTCCGAGCCGCGCTGCGATCTCCTTGTTGGCCGAGCCCTGCACGACGAACTCCATGACCTGGCATTCGCGTGGGCTGAGGCGGTCGAAGCGGGTGCGGACCGTCTCGAGGCTCGCGTCCGACTCGCGGCGCTTCTTGTCGGTGTCGATCGCGCGCTGCAGCGCGGCGAGCATGGTGTCGAGGTCGAACGGCTTCTCGACGAAGTCGAGCGTGCCGAGGCGGAACGCGGCGATGGCCTCGGAGACCCGCGCGATGCCGCTCATGAAGACGACCGGCATGTCGTTGCCTTGCTCGGCCAGGCCCTCGAGGATCTCGATGCCCGAGCCGTCCGGCAGGTTGAGGTCGAGGACGATGCAGCCGAGGCGGGAGCTGTCGAACGAGTTCTGGAACTCGGCCACCGTGCTGTAGGTCGCGACGTCGTAACCGGCTATCCGGCCGATGTTACGGAACAGCGCCTGGATGGCGGCCTCGTCTTCGACGACGTTGATGAGGGGGACGGCCGGGGCGTCCACGCGACTCGCACTCGCGGGGCCCGTTGGCGGGTTCTGGACCAACATGGGTTGTCGTTCTCCTGTGCCCTGGGGGGGGGGTTACCTGGGCGGGCACAGTCCCGACATCGGACAATCCCTATCGGGACTTGAGCATAGTTGACGAGAAATCGTGCGGTGGCAGACTCTTCGGCATGCGCCGCGCTCTTAACTCGTTTCTGGTAGGAAGTTTCCTTACTGGCATGTGGCGAGGGGCGGCGGCGCTCCTGCTGGCCCTGCTCGTCGTTCTGTCAGCTGGGTGCGGGGGCGAGGCGGATGGTCGGCTGCGCATCGCGGTCGTGCCGAAGGGCACGGCGCACGACTTCTGGCAGTCGGTGCACGCCGGCGCCAGGCAGGCGGCCGAGGCGCTCGACGTCGACATCGAGTGGCGCGGCCCGTCGACCGAAGGCGACCGGAACGAGCAGATCAAGCTCATCGAGACGTTCTCGATGTCCGGCGTGCAGGGCATCGCGCTCGCGCCGGTCGACGCCAACTCGCTGCGCGCGCCCGTCGAGCAGGCCAGGGGCAACGGCGTGCCGACCGTCGTGTTCGACAGCGCGCTCGACGGCGACGCGCACGTGTCGTTCGTCGCGACCGACAACCGTGCGGCCGGTGAGGCCGCGGGCCGGAAGCTCGGCGAACTGCTCGGTGGCAAGGGCGACGTGATCATGCTGCGGTTCACCGAGGGTTCGGCGAGCACGATGGCGCGTGAGGAGGGCTTCCTCGCGGCGCTCGCCGAGGACTATCCGGACGTGCAGGTGAAGGACAGCAGCCAGTACGCGCCGAGCGTCGAGGCCGCGCGCACGCGCGCCGACTCGCTGCTGCTCGCGCACCCCGGCGTCGACGGCGTGTTCTGCCCCAACGAGTCGACGGTGCACGGCTTCCTCGCGGCGCTCGGCGCGGCGGGCAAGGCGGGCAAGGTCAAGTTCGTCGGTTTCGACGCCAACCCCGAGCTGCTGAGCGGACTCGAGAAGGGTCACATCCACGCGCTCGTGCTGCAGGACCCGGTCGGGATGGGGCGGCGGAGCGTCGAGCTCATCGTCGCGCACATCAAGGGCGCGACCGTGCCCAAGGTCGAGAACACCGAGCTCGTCATCGCGACCCCCGACAACCGCAACGACCCGAAGATCAAGTTGCTGCTCGAGCCGGACCTGTCGATCCTCGGGCGCTGAGCGCTGCCGTGACCGCCCTGCTCCAGATGCGCGACATCGCGCTGCGCTACGGTCCGGTCCAAGCGCTCGGCGGTGTCGACCTCGAGGTCGCGGCCGGCGAGGTGCACGCGCTCCTCGGTGAGAACGGCGCGGGGAAGAGTTCGCTGATGCAGGTGCTCGCGGGTGCCACGCGACCGCAGGCCGGGTCGATGACGCTCGATGGGGTCCCGTACGAGCCGAGTTCGACGGCCGACGCGCTCGGGCGCGGCGTCGCGATGGTGTTCCAGGAGCTCACGCTGCTGCCGCACCTGACCGTCGAGGAGAACCTCTGGCTCGGGCGGGAGCGGTCGCTCGGGCCGTTCGTGGATCGCGCGGCAAGGCGAAGGGACGCCGAGCGCGTGCTCGCGCGGCTCGGCCACGGCGACCTCGCGCCCGATCGGCGCGTCGCCGAGCTGTCGCCGGCCACGTGTCAGATGGTCGAGATCGCGCGGGCCGTGCTCGCCGACGCGCGGCTGCTCGTGCTCGACGAACCGACGAGTTCGCTCGGCGCGGCCGACGTCGAACGGCTGTTCGCGGTCGTGCGGCAGCTGCGCGACGAAGGGCTCGGCATCGTCTACATCAGCCACGCGCTCGACGAGGTGCGCGCGGTCTGCGATCGCTGCACGGTGCTGCGCGACGGCAACCAGGTCGCGACCGGCGTGCTCGGGGAGATGGACGACCGTCTGCTCGTGAAGCACATGGCCGGGCGGCCGCTCGACGAGCTCTTTCCCGACCGGCGCGTGACGTTCGGGGCCGCGGTCCTCGCCGTGCGCGAGCTCGACAGCGATGCGCTGGCGGCGCCGGCGACGTTCGAGGTGCGCGCCGGCGAGATCGCGGGCATCGCCGGGCTCGCGGGTGCCGGCCGCACGGAGCTGCTCGAGGCCGTGTTCGGCACCCGCGATCGGCGTGGTGGTGCGGTGGAGCTCGCCGGCGAACCGCTCGTCGGATCGCCGGCCGCGATGTGGGGCCACGGCGTCGGCCTGCTCGTCGAGGATCGCAAGCAGGAAGGGCTCGCGACGAGCCTGCCGATCGTCACCAACGTCGCGCTGCCGCGGCTCGCCGCGCACTGTCGCAACGGCATGCTGCAGCGGCCGGCGATGCGTCGCGCGGTGGAAGCGGTCGGCGCGCGCGTCAACCTGAAGTGCCATTCGGTGCAGCAGGCGGCCGGCGAGCTCAGCGGTGGCAACCAACAGAAGGTTGCGATCGGGCGGCTGCTGCACAGCGGTTGCCGCGTGCTGCTGCTCGACGAGCCGACGCGCGGGATCGACGTCGGCAGTCGGCAGGAGATCTACGGCCTGCTCGATCAGGCCGCGCGCGATGGTGCGGCGATCCTCGTCGTGAGTTCGCACCTGCCCGAGCTGCTCGGGTTGTGCGATCGGATCGCGGTGATGCAGAAGGGCCGACTCGGCGCGTTCCGGAACGCGACGGACTGGACCCAGGAGGCGCTGCTCGAAGCGGCGATGCTCAGCGATGGCGGCGACGGCGTCGCGGCGAGCGCGGGCCCGAGCGCAACAGGAGAAGTCACGTGAGGTCGTTCGGATGAAGCGTCTGCCCGCCGTTCTCGGCCCGCTGATCGGGTTCTTCTTCGTCTTCGTGTGGTTTGCGTTGAGCAAGCCGGGCGTGTTCTTCTCGAGCCAGTTCCTGCTCACGGCCGCATCGCACACCGTGATCGTGGCGCTCGTTGCGATCGGGATGACGTTCGTCGTCGTGTCCGGCGGGATCGACCTGTCGGTCGGTTCGGTCGCGGCGCTGTCCGCCGTGACGACCGCCGTGATGCGACAGGCGGAGTGGGGCGTGGTGCCGTCGTGCGCGGTCGGGCTGCTCGTCGGCACGCTGCTCGGCCTGCTCAACGGCGTTCTCGTCGTGCGCTTCGGCATCGGCCCGTTCCTCGTGACGCTCGGGACGATGGGCATCGCGCGCGGCCTGGCGAAGTGGTTCGCCGGCAATCGCGAAGTGCAGGCCGACCCCGGTTGGCTGCCGGATTGGCTGCAGAGTGTCCCCGATCCCGAGTGGCTGCTGCTCGCGCCGGCCGTCTGGCTCACGCTCCTGCTCGCGCTCGTTCTCGGCGTCGTCCTCGCGCGCACACCGTTCGGCGTCCACGCCTACGCGACGGGCAGCAACGAGAAGAACGCGCGGCTCTGCGGCGTGCCCGTCGGCTGGGTCAAGCTGCGGATCTACGCGCTCTGCGGCCTCATGGCCGCGCTCGCCGGCGTCTTCTTCTTCGCGCGCGTGCGGTCCGGCAGCCCGTCGGGCGGCATCGGCCTCGAGCTCAAGGTCATCGCCGCGGTCGTGATCGGCGGCGGCAGCCTCGCGGGCGGCGAAGGCACCGTGCTCGGCGCGCTGCTCGGCGCGCTCTGGATGACGCTGCTCGAGGACGGCTGCACCGTCGAGGGCATCGCGACCTACCAGCAGGAGATGCTCGTCGGCGCGATCATCATCGTCGCCGTCGGCCTCGACCGCTGGCGCCACCGGCGAACGTGATGGCGGGCATGGCGGTACGGAACCCTTGCGCCAGGCGAAGCCTGGACGGGAGAAATCATGACCTGACAGGAATGAGAACCCCGTATTGGAGTCCCGCGGGTGACGAAACCCGCCCGGCGAAGGCTAGCCACCAGCCGGAAGCGAGTCTTGCGTGGCGACCGGGTAACCGCCGCTGCGAAGCGTAGACAGCGAGGATGTGGGCGGCGCGACTGAGCCCCGAAAGTACCGACAGCGAGAGAGCCGACGTGGTGGGTTCATCGGAAGGCAACATGGAAGGGCCGCAACCGGCTTGGCCCGGAAGTCTCTCCGGGGTCCTGAGAACGACCGCACGCATCCATCGGACTCCCCAGGAACCTGGGATCCCCTCGATTGGTCCGATCGTCAACTCCGGCTGGGGCCCGGAAACCAACTCTCCAGGGCCGCGACGTCGTGTCCGCGTCGGTGCCGTCAAGGAATCCGGACACACGGCCGGTACCGCCGAGCGAAGGAAACGAAGCGACGCGGGACGCCAACGAGGGAGTCGGAGTGCGTCATAGTACCAAAGAGTCCGGGGAACCCGCCCCACGGGGACCCGGCGGAGGGAAGGGCGTCACCGGCGACAAGGAACCGCTGGACGGACCGACCACGGAGACGACGGGCTCCGAGCAGGTCTCCACGAAACTCCGGCGGGTAGCGGAGCTGGCGAGGCAGCGACCAGACCTGGTCCTGACCACACTGGCACACCACATGGACATCGCGCTTCTGCGGGAGGCGTATCGCCGCACGCAGAAGTCCAAAGCTCCTGGTGTCGACGGCGTCACGGCTCGCGACTACGAGCAGGATCTCGAGGGCAACCTCGCGGACCTGCACGAACGCGCGAAGTCAGGGCGCTATCGCGCACCACCGGTCCGGCGCGTGCACATCCCGAAAGGGAAGGGTGGCACGCGTCCAATCGGAGTGCCGACGCTGGAGGACAAGGTCTTGCAGCGGGCGGTGACGCAAGTGATGGAGGCGGTATATGAGCAGGACTTCTTGGACTGCTCGCACGGCTTCCGTCCCGGTCGCTCGCCGCACACGGCACTGGAATCGCTTTGGAAGCATGCGATGTCGATGGGTGGCGGCTGGCTATTGGAAGTCGACATCCAAGGTTTCTTCGACAACCTGGAGCCGACCCATCTGCGAGCGATCCTCGACCAGCGGGTGCGCGACGGAGTGTTCCGTCGACTGATCGACAAGTGGCTGAAGGCGGGGGTGCAGGAGGACGGTGCGCTGCATCGCTCTCGCAAAGGCACCCCACAAGGAGGCGTGATTTCGCCGCTGCTGGCGAACATCTATTTGCACGCAGTGCTGGACCGTTGGTTTGTCGAGGAAGTCAAGCCGAGGCTTGCCGGTCGCGCGGAGTTGGTCCGCTATGCGGACGACTTCGTGATCCTGTTTGCCGTCGAAGCCGATGCACGTGCGATGTCGTCGATCCTGGCCCAAAGGCTCGGGCGCTTCGGCCTCACACTGCATCCGGACAAGACCCGGTTAGTCCGCTTCCAACCGCCCGAAGACGGCGCGGCGGGGAGCGGCACTTTCGACTTCCTGGGCTTCACCCATCACTGGTCACGCTCCCGGCGCGGCCGATGGACCGTGCAGCGGCGCACCACACGACACGTCGTGACCCGTACCCTGACTGGGCTACGGGATTGGTGCCGTCGCAATCGGCACGACAAGGTCCGCGTCCAGTACTCCACCCTGTGCTCGAAGCTACGGGGGCACTACCTCTACTTCGGCGTGACCGGCAACTCTGCTGCGTTACGTCGCGTATGGTACGAGGCCCGTCGCATCTGGCATCGGTGGCTGAGCCGGCGCTCGCGGGCGGCCTACATGTCGTGGGCCCGCTTCGAGCAACTGCTGCGTGCATACCCGCTTCCTCCGCCCCGGCTGACCCGGTCGGTCTACGCAGCGAGCCCTTGTCGCTGACGAGCCGGATGCGTTAGCCGCGCACGTCCGGATCTGTGGGAGCCCTGGGGGGAGACCCCCAGGGCCACCCGGCGTTTCGAATCCGCCACGGCGCCGCCCACGCAATCGCCGTTCCGATTGGCCTTGGCGCCGAGCTGGCGGTGGCGGATTCGAAACGGGTTCGGTACCGCCACCTTCTTCACGGTGTGATCGTTGCGGTCGCCGTCCACTTGCCGCTCGTCGTGCGGGTGACGGGGACCAGGATCGCGGGGCCCGACTGCGCGTCGCTGCGGATCTCGGCGTCGATCGGCCAGTCGCCGCCCTCGAAGTAGAGGCCGCCGCCCTGGCGTTCGCCGCCGGGTTCGCGGCGGACGCCGAAGTGGAAGTGGGGCGGGGCGCCGCCGTAGCGGCCGGGCAGGATCGTGCGGATGCGGCATTCGCCGCGGTCGTCGGTCGTGACCCAGGCGAAGAGGCGGGCGTTGCGTTCGCCGTCGCCGGGAGCCGTGGCTTCGGGTGAGTAGCGGCCCTCGTGGTCGGCGTGGTAGACGAACAGCAGCGCGCCGGTGACCGGGTCGCCGCCTTCGTCGACCACCCGGGCCATGACCTCGAGCGGCTTGCCGGGTTCGTCCCCCGTCGTGATCACGGCCTCGTGCACGCCGTCGGACTCCGTGGCCACGGCCTCGACGTGCTGCCGCAGCGACCGCGTCAGCATTGGCCTGATCTCGGGGTCGTCGCGCAGCGCGGCCCAGCGCGGGTCGGACCACGGGTCGGTCGCGGAGGTCTCCCCGGTCGAGAGCGCCACGAGCAGGGCGTCGAGGTCGCTGCCGGCGTGGCTCGTGCAGCCCGTGGCAGCGACGAGAGCGAGAACGACGAGAGCGCAGACGCCGGCCGCGAGCAGCGACCGGCCGGATCGGAGGATCGGGTCCATCGCGCGTCTGACGTCCGGGCGCTCGCGACCGTTAGCGACGACGTTCCCACCCGGGAAAGAACGGGCAACTGGCGGTCGCCGCGATCCCGCCGTATCGTGCTCGCCCCCAATCCCGTGCCCATTCCCCGCGTCAGCATCGTCGGCCGCCCCAACGTCGGCAAATCCAGCCTGCTCAACCGGCTCGTCGGCCGCCGCGTGTCCATCGTCGAGCCGACCGCGGGCGTCACCCGCGACCGGATCTCGGCCACGGTGACGCACGAGGGCCGCTCGTTCGAGCTCACGGACACCGGCGGACTCGGACTCGTCGACGAGGCCCAGCTCAAGGAGCACGTCGAGACCCAGATCGCGGTCGCGATCGAGACGGCCGACCTCGTGCTGTTCGTCGTCGACGGCAAGGAGGGGCGCGTGCCCGGCGACGACATGGTCGCGCAGCGGCTGCGCAAGCTCGACAAGAAGGTCGTGCTCATCGCCAACAAGATCGAGTCGTGGAACGAAGAGCTCGAGGTCCACGTCTGGCAGCGCCTCGGCTTCGGCGAGCCGCTCGCGATCAGCGCCAAGGAGGGGTTCGGCTGCACGGACCTGCTGCAGCGCATCCTCGCGGAGCTCCCCGAGGAGGACATCCATGCCGACATCGACCTGCCGGCCGACACGCTGCAGTTCGCGGTCATCGGCAAGCGCAACTCGGGCAAGTCGACGCTGATCAACCAACTCGCGGGCGAGGAACGCGTGATCGTCTCCGAGATCGCGGGCACGACGCGCGACGCCGTCGATGTCGTCTTCAGCCTCGACGGCCGCACGCTCCTGGCGATCGACACCGCGGGCGTGCGCAAGAAGAAGAGCGTCGAACACGCGATCGAGATCTTCGCGCACTCGCGCAGCAACGAGAGCATTCGCCGCGCGGGGGTGTGCATCCACATGTTCGACGTGCGCGAGCCGATCAGCCAGGTCGACAAGACGCTGTCGGCCTACTGCGTGCAGCACAACAAGCCGGTCATCCTCGTCGGCAACAAGATCGACCTCGCGCCCGAGGTCGACCTCGAGAAGTGGGACGCCTACATCAAGCAGCAGCTGCCCGGGCTCGACCACGCGCCCGTGTCGTTCATGTCGGCGAAGGACGGCATCAACGTCGTGCAGACGCTCGAGCTCATGTTCGAGCTGCGGGAGCAGTCGCAGATCAAGATCCCGACGGCCAAGCTCAACGAGGTGCTGCAGAAGGCGCGCGAGAAGCTCGTGCCTTCGAGCGGCGGCTTCCCCAAGCTGTTCTACGGGACCCAGATCGGCACCGGGCCGCTGTCCGTGCTCGTGTTCGTGAACGAGCCCAAGGTCTTCAAGGGGCAGTACGCGCGCTATCTCGAGCAGACGCTGCGTGACGCGTTCGGCGTGACCGAGGTACCGATCCGCATCGTGTTCCGCAAGCGCGACAAGGTCATCCTCGACGAGCGGTGACGGGCCCTTCGAGGATTCGAGATAGGCGATGAGCCGATCGGGGCGCGGCTGGGGTGAGGTGCTCGCGTTCGCCGCGGGCGCGCTCGTGCTCTACCTGCTGCTCGGCGCCGACAGCTTCTACAAGGTCGACGGCATCGACATCGTGCGCCTGCTCGACCAGGGTGACGCACACCCGTGGCATCCGGGCTATCTGCCGGCGCTGTCCGCGTTCCGCTGGCTGCTCGCGCTCGTCGGCCTCGAACCCGGACTGCTGCAGCTCGGCGTGTGGTTCTCCGCGGTCGGCGCGGCGATCGGTGTCGGCTGCGCGCGTGCGGGCATGGGGCGGCTCGGCATGGACCCGCGGCTCGCGCGGTTCGCGACCGCGCTGTTCGCCACGTCCCCGATGACGCTCACGTTCGCGACCGTCGTCGAGTTCCACGGCCCGATGCTCGCGCCGATGGGGCTGTGCTTCTGGTGGCTCACCGTGCAGATCAAGGCACCGTCGCTCGGCGGTATGGCGCGGCTCGGCGCGATGTGCCACCTGCCGTTCCTGATCCACAGTCAGCAGGCGCTGCTGCCCGCGTGGCTGCTCGCGTTCTTCGTGATGCGGCGCGGAGTCACGACGCGCAACGTGCTGCTCGCCGCGACGGCGGGCGTCGTGCACGCCGGGCTGATCCTCGTGCTGCCGCAGCTCTTCGATCACGTCTACGGGCACTGGGCCGAACTCGGCGAAGGGCTGCAGAAGGAAGGCTCCATCGGGCGACCGCAGAGCCTCGACTACGCGTGGGACATCCTCGTGCAGGAGTGGATCCTGCCGTGGCTGCCGCTGTCGTTGCTGGTGTTCCTCGCGCCGTTCCGCCGGCCGCTGCGGCGTGAGTTCGTCGCGTTCGCGATCGGCTTCGTGCCGTATCTCTACGTGTCGGTGCGGCAGCTCGTCTTCGAACCCGAGTACGGCGCTTACCTGCTGCCGATGACGCTGCCCGCGGCGATGCTCATCGCGCGGCGACTCGGGACGAAGCCGTACGTGTACCTGATGCTCGTGTTCTCGTTCGTCGGCTGGTATCGCGGGCCGCTCGCCCACCTGCACGAACAGCGCGAGGAGGACAAGGCCTTCGCGGCGGGCGTCGCGCAGGCGGCAGGTGAGCAGCAGCCGTACGTGCTGATCGGCAGCCACCGCGAGCTCGGCAGCGCCTACGCGACGCTCGACAGCGACGATTTCATCTGGCTTCGCACGCTCGCGGCGCGCCGTCGCGACAAGGTTGCGCCGCGCGAGATCGCCGTCATCGAGTATTTCCTCAAGCAGCAGCACGCCGACGGCCTCGCGGTGCTCGCGACACCGTCCGCGATGCAGAACCTCGAGGATCCACGCGGCGCGATGCTCGCCGAGAAGGCCACGCTCGACGTGCCGACCAACGACGAACTCGTCGGCCCGGTGATCCTCGAGAAGCTGCGCGCCGCGTTCGATATCGTCGGCACGGCGGGCGGTGTCTGGCGCGTGACGCCGAAGTAGACGGCGCGGCCGGCGGGTCTACTTGCCGTCGCCCTGCGCCTTCTTGCTGCCCTTCTTGCCGTCCTTCTTGCCGTCGCCGTCCTTCTCCTCTTCGGGCTCGTCGCCCGGCAGGCGCAGCGTCGCGGCGTACTCGAGGACTTCGGCGTCCAGCTTCTCGAGATCGATGCCGTCGAACGCCTTCGCCGTCACGTCGTCCATGTTGGTGTCGTTCTTGACGAGCTTGATGAACGTGGGGATGACCTCTTCGTACTTCTTGTTGCCGGAGTGCAGCAGGAAGTTGCACAGCAGCCAGCCCTCGGCGTAGCACACGCTCGGGTTGGAGTAGTACTGCGCCTGCGAGTAGGACAGCAGGTCGGGAATCGGCACCCAGCGGTTCTGACGAATCGCGGCGCGGATGACCCCGAGGCGCATCTTGTTCACGAGGCCGAGTTTCGCCGGGTTGCGGCGCGTCGGCTTCGCGTGTGGTCGGGCGGCGTAGAAGTAGTCGCCCATGCCCTCGTTGAGCCACGAGGGCAACTCGACCATGCTCACGACGAGCCAGGAGAAGTACTGGTGCCAGCCTTCGTGCGCGGCGCAGCCGAGGGTGTCGAGCTCGAAGATCTTGCGGCGCGCTTCGAGGCGCTTCTGCACTTCCGATTTCGGTCCGGTCGTCGGCGAGGTGTTCTCCTCGTCCATCCAGATACCGCTGTCGAAGCAGACCATCTCGCGTTCGGCGCGGTAGTAATACGCCCCCGAGCCGGCCGGCCCGCCGTAGGCGCGGTAGGCCTTCTCGTTCTTGAACAGCTTGATCACCTGCTGCTTCGTTCCGCCCTTGAAGGGCCGGAACAGCTTGCGATAGACCATGTTCAACGCCTCCATGTGATCGCCGAGGCGTTCGGCCTTCTCTTCGCCGCACTGGGACTGGATCTCGTAGTTCTTCGTCTTGTGGACGACCCAGCCGTCCGGGATCTTGCTGCGGGACCACGGCCCGGGCTGGGGGCCGCGTTGCGCCGAGGCGCAAACGATCAGGGTCGTGACCGCGGCGATGCCGGCGAGGAGATGGCGAGGGATTCGATGCATGATGCTGATGGCGAGAACGTCGGGATCGGGCTGGGGTTCCCGCTTCCGGTTCGGTCTCGGACCGGGATGACGCCTTCAACCTTCCGTAGTCACGCGAGTTTAGAACCTGTCGGTCCGGGCCGTGAAGGTTGTGGGTAATGAAATCGCCCCGTCTTGGGGCTAGTTGCCGATGGTATAGTCCTCCGGGCACCTGGAGCCCGCCTCGCCGCATGAACGTCACGCTGATTCACCCGCCGGTCTACATCAACAAGAATGGCCTGACCGCGCTCCGTCCGAGTCTGCCGCTCGGCCTCGCCTACGTGGCGGCCGTGCTGCGCGACGACGGTCACGACATCCACGTCATCGATGCCCTCGGCGAGGCGCCGGAGAAGATGATCCCCGACGGCGACATCTGGCGCCTCGGGCTGACGCCCGAAGAGATCATCGAGCGCATCCCGGCCGAGACCGAGGCCATCGGCATCACCAGCATGTGGAGCTACAGCTGGCCGATCGTTCGCGAGCTGATTCAGGCGATTCGCCGGGCGTTGCCGGACATCACGATCGTCTGCGGTGGCGAACACTTCACTGCCGTGCCCGAGCTCTCGATGGAGCAGGCGCCGATCGACTACCTCGTGCTCGGCGAAGGCGAGGAGACCGCCGTCGCGTTGTTCCGCGCGCTCGAGCTCGGCCTCGATCACACCGTCATACCCGGGATCATGTATCGCGCCGAAGACGGCACGCTGCAGCAGAACCCACGTCGCGACCGCATCAAGACCGTCGACGAGATCCCGTGGCCGGCGTGGGAGTTCTTCGACGTCGAGGCCTACTCGAGCAACCGTCTCGTCAGCGGCATCTACTACGGCAAGACGGTGCCGATCCTCGCGACGCGCGGCTGTCCCTACCAGTGCACCTACTGCAGTTCGCCCAACATGTGGACGACGCGGTGGTATGCGCGCACGCCGAAGGATGTGCTCGACGAGATCCAGCACTACCACGACAAGTACGGCGCGACCAACTTCCCGTTCCAGGATCTCACGGCGATCCTCAAGCGTGACTGGGTCGTCGAGTTCTGCAGGGAGGTCGAGAACCGCGGCCTGAAGATCAACTGGCAGCTACCGGCCGGCACGCGCAGCGAAGTGATCGACGAGGAGGTCGCGCGCCTGCTCGTCCGCAGCGGTTGCCGCTCGCTCAACTTCGCGCCCGAGTCGGGCAGCGAGCGCACCCGCAAGCACATGAAGAAGATGCTGACCGACGAGAAGCTCTTCCGTGCCGTGCGCGCGTCGGTCAAGGCGGGGCTCAACGTCGGCGCGTTCTTCGTCCTCGCCTACCCGACGGATGAAGAGGAGGACATGCGCGCCTCGGTCGAGCTCGCCGCCCGCCTCGGCAAGGCCGGCATCGACGACGTCTCCGCGGGTTTCTTCTTCCCGCTGCCCAACACCGAGATCACCCGCCAGCTCGAGAAGGAAGGCAAGGTCGTCTACGACGACGCGTTCCTCAAGCTGCCGATCTACGTGCACAACACGTTCCTCAGCGAGGACCGGAAGTACAACGAGAACTTCACCGCCAAGGAGCTGACGCGCTGGAAGTATCGCGTCGTGCGCGCATTCTACGTGCGCAGCCTGCTCCTGCGCCCGACCCGGTGGTTCCGCATCGGCTGGAACTTCCTCCGCGGGCGCGAGACCTCCAAGATGGAGTCGTTCCTCCAGGAGACGATGCGCAAGCTCCGCCTCAAGCGGAAGCCGAAGGCGGCCCCGCGGTCGACCGGCACGAACGCCGACCCGAACCGTCCGGCCGCCGCGGCAAAGAGCTGATCTGGCCGAGTCGCGCCCGGCGACCGGAGGCCAGCCGGCCTCGGCGTGATCCACACTCGAGCCATCAGCCCGGAATCCACACCCAAGCCAGCACCCGGGTCCGGGCGCGAGCCCGCAGCCGGATCCACACCCAAGCCATCAGTCCGCGGTGGCGGCGGCGGCGCGCGTCGCGACCTGTTGTGCGAACTCGGCTTGCTGTCGCCCGACGGATTCGGCGCTGGCGTTCTCGCGGGCCCAGGCGAAGCCCACTTCGCTGCCCGTCGTCACGAGATCGTCGGATGTCAGCAGCCGGACCGTGTGCGACGATAGTTCCTGGGGGCTCTCGCCGAGGAACATGGCGGGTTCGGGCACCGGCAGGCCGCGCGCGCCCAGAGCGTTGGTGACGACCGGCAGCCCGTGCGCGAGCCCGGTGAAGCACTTGGTACGGATGCCGCCGCCCGAGTAGGCGGGCGCCAGAACGACTCTCACGCTCGCCAGCAGCGCGTCGAGTTCGTCGACGAACCCGGCGACGTGCACCCCCGGCACGTTCGCGAGATCGGCGATCCGTTCTGCGTGCCGACCCGCCAGCCATAGTTCGGCATCGGGGACGGCTGCCCGGATCAGGGGGAGGACCTCCGTGGCGAGCCGGCGGGCGGCTTCGGGATTCGGGCCGTGGCTGTAGTCGCCGAGGAACAGGGCGCGCGGCGGCGCCGCCGCCGGTGTCTTCGGGTTGGCCGGGGATCGATAGGTTGGCGGCCTCACCGCGACCGGGCGCCCGAGCCGTTGCGAGAGCACGGCGGCGTCTTCGGTGGTCAGCGCCTGCAACTGGTCGGCGAGTGGATACCAGCGGTCGACATAGCGCCACCACAGGCGGCGGTCACGCGCATCGCCGCGCTGCCCGAGGCCGGTGCGGGTGTTGGCCGGGCAACCCGCCTCGTGGTCGGTCAGGATGGTCGGGACGCCGGCGAGCGCGGGCAGGAACTGAGCGAGTTGCGCCATCTCGACGAACGCCACGTCGGGGGCGAACTCGCGGCGGGCGCGCGCGATCGCCGCAGGCAACTCCGTCTTGGCTAGTTTGGCGGCAACGAGTGGGTCCGAGCGCCAGCGCCACAGCATCCGGATCTTGTGGTTGGCACGGGCGAACGGCGTCCGCGGTCGGGGTGGGGGCGGCGCGGTGTGGATCGATCGCCAAGGTACCGATTCTGCGTCGCCGCGGCCCTCATGTTCCGGTAGAGCGAATGTCACGAGCCCCAATTCGGCGTAGCGTGCGAGGCCGAGCGCGAGGCTGCCGAGCGCGACCCCGCCACCATGATCGGCGTCTGGGCGCGGTGGGAAGGGGGTTACGAGCAGGATCCGCATGCGTCGCCGGACCGGCGCGTTAGGAGTTTACGCCACAGCAACTTGTGGTGTCCAATGTGGTTGGGCCCCAGCCTGGAGAAATCTCCACAGCAGCAACTCACTACCCGGTAGCGGCGTGCGTCTTCTTTTGCCATAATCCGGCCGCCCGGCCTGGGTTGATCCTGGGGTCGGGCGCCCGCCGTGCGCATCGCCGTATTCGGCCGCAGGAGCGCGTCGGGAAGGTTCTCTCGTCCTCTGGTTATGAACGACACGCAAAAAGCCATCGTCGGACTGCTCGACACCGGGCGGCCGGAGCTGCAGGTGGCCGCCGCCCAGATCCTGGGCGAGCTGCAAGTCAAGCATGCCACGGCGGTTCGCGCGCTCGGTGGCGCGGTGTCGCGATCGCCGGTGCTCGGGCGCTTTGCCCTCGAAGCGCTCGCGCGGATCGGCAACCGGGAGGCGTGGGAGTCCATCGTGCGCAGCATGCTCGAGCACGAGGCGCTCGCGGATCACGCGGCGCACCTGCTGTCCGAGGCCGGGACGTCGACGCATCCCGTGTTGGCGAAAGCCTATGCCGTCGCGCCGGTCGAACAGCGCACTCGCATCCTCACGATCCTCGTCCACTCGATCGGCAAGGAGGCCATCGGCGTGTTCGTGCAGGCCCTGTTGGCGCCCGAGCTGGTCGAGACCGCCGCGGAGTTGCTGACCGGCGCCGCGGATCAGTTCGAGGACACGGCCCGACGCAAGCAGCTGCGCGAAGGGTTGGCCAAGCATCTCGGCGATCCGATTCCGGACGCGTGCCTGGCCCAGATCATCGGCGTGCTCGCCGAGGTCGATCGCCAGCATTCGCGACAGACCTTCCTGAAGTTCACCGCCGCGGCGCACTCCAAGATCGTTCGAGCCGCGGCGTTCCGGGCCCTGCGTGGCAGCAAGGTGCCGGCAGCGCAGGTCAAGGCGTTGATCGGCCTCCTCGAGGACGGCGCCGAGCGCGAGCTGCACGAGCCCGTGCGCGAAGTCCTCGCCGAGCTGCCGGAGATGCCCAAGGGGCTGCTCCCCGTCTGCAAGCGCCTGCTCTCGTCGCGGAATCAGGAGCAGCGCTTGTTCGCGCTCCGCATGCTGCGCACGACGGGTGGGGCGGAGATGGCAAAGGCGACCATCAAGCTCCTCGATCACGACGACGACAGGTTCCGCGAAGCTGCCGCCGAGGCGCTGGCGAACAACAAGCAGGCGATCGAGCCGCTCGCGCGCGTGGTGCAGTCGGGCAAGACCGAGCGCCTGCAGCGCGTCGCCGCCGACATCCTGATCCGGCTGGATTCCGCGATCGGCCCGAAGGCGCAGAAGACGTTTGCCGAGAAGGCCGTGCGCCTGATGTCGAAGGACACGACGGCGGGCGAACTGCTGTTCGAGGTCGTCCTCACGGTCGGTGGGGCGAAGATCGTGCCGACGTTCGTCGAGAAGGCCGTGCGCCTGCGTCGGGCGCGCCGGTTCGCCGAGGCGCTGCACATCCTCGCGAAGGTCATGGCGTCGCCGCACGGCACGGACGAGGCGCGTTACCAGTTGGCGCTCGCTCGCCTGCTCGTGGATGCGCAGAACCACGAGGCCGAGGATCAGTCACCCGGCAACGCGACGATGGGGTTCTTCACCACCCTGGTGCGCAACGGTTTCCCGCTGCTGGAGCGGCTGCGGCGCGAGTCGTCCGTCACGCCCGAGGCGCTGCTGTTCATCGCGCGACACTTCGCGCAGGGCGTTGGTGAGGAGCGACGGTTCGGCACCGCGATGCTCAAGCACCTCGCGACGCGCAACAAAGGTCGGGCGGGCGAAGAAGCCCGCTACGCGCTGCGCTCGGTCGGCGCCTAGAACTAGCCCGCTGGATGGCCCCTTCTTCGGCGGGGCTTCCAGGCCGGATTGGCAGCCGCCCCGGATCCACATTCGAGCCATCAGCGGGCGTGCGCGAGAACCACACTCGAGCCATCAGCGCTCGAGGGCGGGAATCCACACTCAACCCATCAGCATCGCGGCACCCATGCGCGTTTTGGTCTCGGGCGGAACATCCGGAATCTCGGGGCCTCCGGACCCGATGAGGACGATCGCCGTCGACCCGAACCCGAACTGGCCGAGTTCGTCACCGGCGCCGACGGGGCCCCCGTCGACCGTCACGAGCGTGCCGCCGACGTTGTAGGCCCCGACCATGACGACGGCGGCCGGGATGGATTCGGCCAGGGTACACGCGAACACGTGACGTGCGTTGCGAGCGAACAGGTCGCGGATACTGCGGACGGCCGGTGGGTTGACGGGGAAGAGAGTGCCGGGAAGCGCGGTCACCTGGGTCACCTGCCCGGCGAACGGCGAGTGGACCCGGTGGTAGTCGCCCGGTGCGAGGTAGATCGTGGCCTGGCGGCCGCCGGACAGAGCGGCAGCCAGCTCGCGATCGCCGACGAGGTCGGCGAGTGCATAGTCCCGGCCCTTCACCTGTTCGATGCGCCCGTCCTGGATCGGGCCGGTCGTCACGATGCGGCCATCGCAGGGCCACACGAGGCGGGCGTCGGCGACCGGACGAGCGCCCGCGCGGAGGGGACGGCGGAAGAACTGCTGCAGGCTGCGGAAGCGGCGGAGGTCACCCGCGATGTCGTCGAGTTCGGCGCCATACCGGCGGGCGAACCAGCGGTACAGCGGGGCCCGGCACGGGGGCGGCAGTGGGATCGACGTGACGAGACCCGTCAATCGGGAGAGCAGGACCTTGGGCAGCAGGGTGAGCAGGGTGGCCCGAAGGGCGGACATTGGCGCAGTTGTCCGGCAGTCGCCGGTGCGGTGCAAGCAGTCGTTCCGTCGTGGCCCTGCCGGCAACGGGGCGAAAACGGCGACGGGATCTGCGATACTGCGGTGCCATGCGGGCGGTATTCGATCGGGTCGGGTCGGTAGGGCGTCGTGGCCGGGGGGCTGCGACGTTGCCGACGTTCGTGACGGGCCTGGTGATCGCGTTCACAGCGGCGTCGTGCGGCGTGGACCGGGTCGTGCCGGGCGATAGCACGCTCGTGCTCGAGCTCGGCGGTAATCATGGCTCGCTGCGTTCGGCGCTGCAGTCCGCGGGCGTGGTGATCACTCCGCGACGAGCGGTCGGCGCGCGCGGGGCAGGTGCGGGGAGTATCGGTAGCCTGCTCGGTCGGGAACGGCTCGCCCCGCGCCGTGACGGTTCCGGATCCGGTGCTGGTCGCGGGCGTGAGCAGGCGCTGGAGGGCTCGGGCCCCGGGGAAAGTCGTGATCGAAGTCTCAACGGTGGGGACGACCGAGAACGCGATTCGGGTTTCGATCGGGACGACGGCACGGCGTCGGCTCCTCCCGGGCCCGCCCCGGACGTCGATGCGCCGACGTATCGCGAGGTGGAACTGCAATCCGGACAGACGATTTCGCATCTGGCCAGCCAGCATCTCGGGACCATGCGTCGGTCGCATGAGATCCTCGAGCTCAACGGCTGGACCGAAGCGGAAGCGCGGCGCTTGCGGATCGGAACGCTCGTGAAGATCCCCCCGCGCTGACCCCCCGCGCCGATCCCCCGCGCCGATCTCGTCGCGTTGCGGCGCTGATGGTTTGGGTGTGGATTCCGGCGGGTGGGGGGCCGCTCTCCTCGTCCACACTCAACCCATCGGCCACGGTCAGGTGCGATAGTCGGCGTTGATCTGCACGTAGTCCTTCGTGAGGTCGCAGGTCCACACGTCGGCGCCAGCAGTGGCAAGGCCGAGGTCGACGCCGATCGTGATGTGTTCGTTGTCCTGCAGGTGGCGGCTGCCCGGGCCCTCGGCTTCCGGGTGGGGGCGGCCGTGGCGGTAGACCTCGGCGTCGCCGACCCAGACCCGCGCACGTTCGGGGTCGAACGCGATGCCGGCGCGGCCGGCGGCGGAAAGGATGCGGCCCCAGTTGGGGTCGCGGCCCGCGATGGCGGTCTTCACGAGCGGGCTCGTGGCGATGACACGGCCGACGTCGGTGGCCTGGGCCTCGTCGGCAGCGCCGCGGACCTCGACGGTGATGAACCGCGTGGCGCCTTCGCCGTCCGCAGCGATGTGGCGGGCGAGGTCCTGGCCGATCGCGGTCAGATCGGCCTCGAGAGTCGTGGGGTCGGTCGGGGTGGCCGGGTCGTGCAGCAGCAGCAGGGTGTCGTTCGGCGAGGTGTCGCCGTCGACGGTCACGCGCTGCATCGTGCGTTGGTTGATGCGGCGCAGTGCCGTCGCTCCGGCCGCGGGGTCTTCGAAGCCGCGGTCCGTGGTCAGGAAGCCGAGCATGGTCGCCATGTCGGGGTGGATCATCCCCGAGCCCTTGGCAAAGCCGGTGACGCGGCCATCGTTGCCGGTGCTGCGGCCGAGCGCCTTCGGATACGTGTCCGTCGTCATGATGGCGCGGGCGAAGGCCGCGCCGCCGGTCGGCGTGGCGGCAGCGAGCAGGTCGTCGAGATGCTCCGTGATCCTGGCGGTGGGGAGCATCGCGCCGATGACGCCCGTGCTGACCATGAGCACCTGCTCCGTCGGACAGTCGAGGCGGCGCGCGAGCTCGGCGCAGCAGTGGCGCGCGTCCTCGATCCCCTGTTGCCCGGTCGCGCAGTTGGCGTTGCGCGAGTTCACGAGCACCGCGCGCACGCGGCCGCCGCTGCGATCGAGATGGTCGCGACAGACCGGCACGTGCGCGCCCAGGAGGCGGTTCTGCGTGAAGACCGCGGCGGCGGCGAGCGGCCGGTCGGCGACGAGCAGGCCGAGGTCGAGCTCGCCCGCGCGCTTGAGTCCGCAGTGCAGTCCCGCCGCGCGCAGGCCGGCCGGCAGCGGGACATCGTCCGTGATGGGAGCGAGCGGCATACCGTCATCGTACGCGGCCTGGCCGTTTCGCTCCGTACATGAAACCGGCCACCGTCAGGTGGCCGGGATCGGCGCCGGCGTTCGAGCGCCGGCGGTCGTCGACTCGCGAGCTAGAACCGGAACGGTAGCCGCAGGTAGTCGAGCTGCGGGCGCGGCGAGTTCGGGTTCAGGCTCGGGGCGCTCAGGGCCGTCGGCTCGTAGACGATGTCGAACGTGACGTCGTACTGGACGTAGCTCGGGGCGCCGTTCGCGGCGATCCAGCTGAGGAAGTCGGCCCGCTCGAGGTCGTAGATGAAGAGCTCACCGTTCGACGTCGCCGGGTCGGGGAAGCGGCCACTCGGGTTGCCGGCCGGATCCTGGTGGAACGCGAAGCCGATGCGGACGTTGGCGTTCGGGATTGGGGTCGGGCTCGCGCTCTGCTGGTCGACGTAGACGGGGCCGAGGCCCTCGCTGCCGTTCGTCGCGATGCGGAAGAACTTCTTGCGGATCCGCACCTGCGTGCTGCCCGTGGGCAGCAGGCCGGCTTCGGTCGAGAGCAGCAGCGAGTCGTCGTCGTGCGACAGGATGCGGAGGCTGCCGACCGGGTTGCCGTTGGTATCGAGCAGCTCGGCTTCGTGTTGCACGTAGCGGTCGGCGACCGTGCCGAACGAGTTGGCCGCGGCCGTGAGCTGGTAGGCCGGCTGGCCGAGGTAGGTCGCGTCCGCCGAGAGAGCGACGATCGGGACGGTGCCGATCGTGTTGACGAGCGGCTGCTCGATGCGCACGCCGGCCTGGCCGAGCGGCTGGTAGTTGACGTAGCCGGCGTTCGGTCCGAAGCCCTTGTCGATGCCCGCGAACTCGAAGATCGGGCCCTGCTCGTTCGTGCCGTTGTTCAGCAGGCCGCGCGCGCCGGTTTCGGTCGCGACGAGGCGGCGCCGGCTCGCGCCGGTGTCGAGCCACTTGCTGCGGATGCGCGACTTGGCGTTGAACGGCACCGGCAGCAGGATCGGCTGCGGCCGGATGTCGCCCGCGCCGAACGAGTCCGGGATGACGTTGTCGAAGTCGTCGTAGAACGTGCCGGTATCGTCCGGGATGCCGCGCCAGCCGAGCATCACGCGCTTGTCGATGCCCGCCGGCGGGTTGACCGGCAGGATGAACTCGATGTTGTCGTCGAGGTAGGTGTTGGTGTTGTCCTGGTTATCGCCCGGGGGCGTCATCAGCTGGACGATGCCCATGCCGCCGAGCGCGCCGAGCGGGTTGCCGTCGTAGGTCGTGCCGGGCATCACCGCCTGGCCGCTCGCCGGATACTTCGTGCGCACGACCGGCGCGCCGAACTGACCCGTGCGGCAGACGCCGCCGTCCGCCGAGATGGCGAAGTCGTAGTTGCGGCTGGTCTGCGAGTTGTTCGGCAGTGTCGGGTCGCCGGAGTAGGTGTAGCGGCCGTTCGTCTGGTGGGCGTGGATCTTGATGCCGGTCGCCGACATCAGGACGATGAGGCCACCCGAGCCGGAGCCGCCGCCGCCGGCTTCACCGCACGCGCCGACCTGTTCGCCGCCGCCGCCGTTGCCGCCGTTGGCCGTGATCTTGCCGGTCTCGGTGATCTCGATCTCACCGAGCGCCTTGACGATGAGGACGCCGCCGCCGCCGCCGCCGCCGCCACCGCTGTAGTCGTTGGCGAAGGTCGTGTCGGTGAGACTGCAGTTCTGGTTGTGCGCGGTATCGCCACCGCCACCGCCGCCGCCGCCGCCCATCGGGACGGTCAGCTCGCCCGTGATGCGCACGGTGCGGCCCGGACGCAGGCTCACGCCAGCGCCCCAGAAGTCGTTGTCTTCGCGGGCGTCGGTGAAGACGGCCTGGCCGGCCTCGCCACCTTCGAGGAACGCCGTGCGCGTGCCGGAGCCGCCGCTGCAGCCGCGGCCGCCGATGCCGAGCTTCTGGTCGAACGTGCCCGGCGCGTAGGTGTCGTCGTCGTACCACGGGTCACCCTGGGTCGCGAGCGTGCCGCCACCGCCGCCCGAGCCACCGCCCGAACCGTTGTAGCCGGTGCCCGTGTAGCAACCCGCGAGGCACGCGAGGTAGCCACCGCCGCCGCCGAGGCCTGGAACCTGCAGCGGGCCGTTGCCCGTGCCGCCGCGCGCGTCGCGCGACTGACCGCTCGGAGTGCCGGGGCCGCCGTTGCCGCCGCCGCACACGCCGACGCCACCGGCCTTCGCGAAGTTGGCCGAGTTGAGCGTGTCGACACGCGCGCCCTCACCGCCGTCGACCGACAGGTGGCCGGCGACCTTGAAGTTGCCGCTCACGAGCCAGACCATCGGGTTGGGGCCCTGGCCCTTGACCTGGACGCCCTGCGGGATCGTCACGTTGGCGAAGTTGAACACGCCGCCCGCGACGTTGAAGGGCAGGCCCGTCTTCGGCACGATCTGCGTGAACGAGGTGTTGAGCACGACCTCGAGCACGTTCGGCTCGTACTCGAGCACGGTGTTGCTGCCTTCGAACTCGAAGCCCGCCTTGATGTAGCCCGGGCCGACCTCGGCCTGCGGCTCGGCGAACGGCGCCGCGAAGTCGATGTTGTCCGACGTCGTGAACGAGTCGGCGATGCCGTTGAACTGCTGGGCGTAGGAATCGTCGGTCCGGAAGGTGCCGAAGACGCGGTTGTAGGCCAGGTTGCCCGCGTTCGACTCGCCCGAGATGTCCTCGAGCTCCGCCGACACGATGACGCGGATCTCGGCGTTGTTCGGCAGCACGCCGACTGGCCGCAGCACGACCGTCGCGCCGGTCAGATCGTTGCGCTCGAGGGCGACGTCGGCCGGGATCCAGGTGTTGAGGCCGAACTCCGGATCGTCGTACTCGAGGTAGATGCGGCCGCGGTTGCCGATGTCCCGAACCAGCGGATTCGTATCGAGCGCGACCGGCACGTTGCCGTCGTTCGGGTTGAGCGCCTGATCGAAGTTCAGTCGGACCTCGACGGGCGGGGCGCCGAAGAGATTCAGCGGCACCGCGTTCAGATCCGTCGTGTTGGAGATCGTCAGGCCGTTCTGCACCGTGCGGCGCGGACCACCGGCGCCGGGGTTGCGGAAGAGCTGGGCCGGCGACGTGCCCTCGACCGTCGAGAACTGGAACGTCACCGGGTTTTCGAGCGCGCGCCCGCCCGTGTCGCGCAGCACCGTGCCGTTGAGTCGGTTGCCGCCGACGAGCTGGACCAGGTAGGTGCGCCCGGCGCGGAAGCCACCGGTGTCGTATTCGTTGTTCGACGCGAACGTCGGCGTGAAGCGCAGACGACGGCCGATCGTGCCTTCGTCCCCAGGACTCGCGACGACCGAGAACGAACCCGATACCAGTTCGGCCGTGGGCTGACCCTGCTGGTCGAGCACCTGGAACGTGACGGTGTTCAGGTTGGCCGAGTTGAGATCGATCGGCCGCGAGAAGTCGACCTGGATCGGATCGTTGAGGAAGACGATGCCGTTGTTGACCGGCTCCGTGCGAACGACCAGGAACTTGTTGGTCGGGCTGAGTTCGCCCGTGGTCGCATCACTGGAGCCGGAGCAGCCAGCGAGGAGGGCGAGGCCCGTCGCAGTGAGTGCGACGGAGGAGAACCGACGGTTGGATCCAACTGGAGTCATGGCCATTACCAATGCAAACTTACCCTGGGACTGCGGGACAGGGGATGAGGTCGGGGGGCATAGCCCCACAGTCGTGGGCCGTAACCGATTCCGCACAAAGGGGAGAAGCCGCGGATCGGGAGGGGCGTAGGGAATTGTGCAGCCAGATGGCCCAGGGTCAAGCCGTTCTGCTCGTCTCGGGATGTGGAAAACCCGACGAGGCAAGCGGTTCCGTCAACTTTCGGGTGCCGGATCGGGGCCCTCCGACGCCGCTTCCCCGGCGCGAACGGGGCGTGCGAAACCGAGTCCGCCCTGGAAGCCCGGGGTCCGTTGGGGGAGCGGAATCGCACGTTGCGGCTTGCCGAATACTTTCGCGGCACCGGCCCCGGCCTCGGGCGCGAGCACCCGCGTCATCGCGATCTCGTCGCAGGCCATGAACTTGGGGCAGTGCATGCAGTCGTTGAAGACTTTGTGCGGCAGGTCTTCGTGCTCGCATTCTTCGAACCCGACCTTGGTGAAGAAGCCGGGGACGTAGGTGAACGCGAACAGCTGCGGCAGGCCGAGCCGCTCCGCGTCGGCGACGAGCGCATCGACGAGCGCCCGCCCGATGCCATCTTTTTGGTGATCGGGGTGCACCGCGAGCGAGCGGATCTCGCCGAGATCGGTCCAGGTGACCGCGAGCGCCCCGCAGCCGGCGAGTTTGCCGTCGACCTCCGCGACCAGGAAGTCGCGGATGTTCTCGATCACCGACGCCGGCGAGCGCGGCAGCATGATCTGGCGCAACGCGAGCTCATTGACGAGCGTCAGGATCGGCGTCGTATCGGTGATGCGCGCCGGTCGCACGGTCACGGTCTTGCCGCTCATACCGATTCGTCCTCGTAGTCCTCGTCCTCGTCGTCCATGAGCTCGTCGTGCCAATCCGCGAGGCGCTCCTGCCAGCGCTGGATCTCGTGCTTCACCGCGGTGGGGGCCGTGCCGCCGATCGCCGCGCGGCGCGCGAGGATCGCGTCGACGCCGAGCGTCTCGCGGCGTTCGGGCGCGAGCTCCGGCAGCAGCTCGCGCCAGTCGTCGTCGCCGAGTTCGTGCAGCTCGACGCCCCGGTCGACCGCGCGATCGACCGCGTGGCCGACCACGTCGTGCGCATCGCGGAACGGGACGCCCTCGGCTACGAGCAGGTCGGCGAGGTCGGTCGCGTTGAGGTAGCCGCGGTCGGCCTCCGCGCGGCAGCGTTCGCGATCGAACGTGACGTTCTGCAGCGCGATCGCCGTGACCTCGAGGCAGTCCGCGGTCGTCTGCAGCGCGGGGAACAGCACTTCCTTGTCGGTCTGCAGGTCGCGGCTGTAGGCCATCGGCAGGCCCTTCACCGTCGTCAGCATCGCCATGAGCGCACCCTGCACCTGACCGGTCTTGCCGCGCACGAGCTCCATCGCGTCGGGGTTGCGCTTCTGCGGCATCAGGCTCGAGCCCGTCGAAACGGCGTCGCCGAAGCGCAGGAAGCCGGTCTCGTGCGAGGCGAAGAACACGTAGTCCTCGCACAGCCGCGACAGGTGCGTCATCGCCATCGCGCAGACGTAGAGGTAATCGCACACGTGATCGCGCGCGGACGTCGCATCGAGACTGTTGCGCGTCGCGCCGCCCGTGAAGTCGAGGCGGAGGGCGAGCTCCTCGCGATCGATCGGCAGCGTGGTGCCGGCCAGCGCGGCGCTGCCGAGCGGACAGCTGTCCATCTTGATGATCGCCTCGACGAGGCGCTGACGGTCCCGGCCGAGCGCTTCGGCGTGGGCGAGCGCGTGGTGCCCGATCGTGATGGGCTGCGCCCGCTGCAGGTGGGTGTAGCCCGGGATCGGCGCGTCGGAGTACTTGCTCGCGAGGTCGACGAGCGCGCGACAGACCGACTCGATCGCGAGGACGAGTGCGAACCCGCGGTCGCGCAGGTGGAGCCGGAGGTCGGTCGCGACCTGGTCGTTGCGGGAGCGGCCGGTGTGGATGCGTTTGCCGAGATCGCCGCAGCGTTCGACGAGCTCACGTTCGACGAGGCTGTGGATGTCCTCGGCCGGATCGTCGGTCGCGATGCCGCGCGTCGTCCAGAGTTGCGCCAGCTCGCGGATCGCGTTCTGGACCGTCGTGGCCTCGGCGCGATCGAAGATGCCCGCGGTCACGAGCGCCTCGCTCCACGCGAGGTTGGTCTCGAGGTCCGCCAGCGCGAGCGCGCGGTCGACCGGCAGGCTCTTCTGGAACGCTTCGAACTCGGGCGCGAGCCCGCCGGAGAAGCGACCGCCCCACATCTGCGTGCTCGGTCCCTGCGCAGCCTGGGCCTGATCTTTCTGGCCGGCTTTCCGGCCGGGGCCGTCGTGTCCCTTCTTGCTCATCGTCCGCTCCTGCCGACGCGGGCGGCGACGGCTCCGGGCAACCCGTAGAGCCGCACGAACCCGCGGCTGTCGGCCTGGTCGAACGACGCGCTGGCGCCGAACGTCGCGAGATCCTCGCTGTAGAGCGAGTGCGGCGACTCGGCCGCGACCGCGGTGGCCTGGCCCTTGAAGAGCCGCACCCGGACCGTGCCGGTCACGCGCTTCGTCGCTTCCAGGAAGAGCGCGTCCATCGCCTCGCGCTGCGGATGGAACCAGCGACCCGTGTAGACGAGGTCGGTGTACTCGGGCATGAGCCGTTCGCAGAGGCGCATCGTGTCGCGCTCCATCGTGAGCGCGCGCAGGCTGCGCGCGGCCTCGAACAGGATCGTGCCGCCGGGCGTCTCGTAGATGCCGCGCGACTTCATGCCGACCAGGCGGTTCTCGCAGATGTCGACGCGGCCGACGCCGTGGGCCGAGCCGAGCTCGTTGAGCTTGCCGAGCAGCTCTTCCGGCGGCAGCGCCTGGCCGTCGATCGTCGTCGGGACGCCGGCCTCGAAGCCGAGCTCGAGCTCGAGCGGAACGTCCGGCGCGGCCTGCGGGTCGACGGTCAGCATCCACGCGTCGTCGGGCGGCGCGTTGGCGGGCGACTCCAGCTCGCCGCCCTCATGACTGATGTGCCAGAGATTGCGGTCGCGGGAGTAGATCTTGGTGCGCGATGCCGTGACCTCGATGCCGTGGCGGTCGCAGTAGTCGAGCGCGTCCTCGCGGCTGTGGATGTCCCAGTCGCGCCACGGCGCCACGATCTGCAGTTCGGGCGCGAGCGCCTGGTAGGCGAGCTCGAAACGGACCTGGTCATTGCCCTTCCCGGTGCAGCCGTGGGCGACCGCGTCGGCGCCGACCTCGAGCGCGTACTCGACCTGACCCTTCGCGAGGATCGGGCGCGCCATCGACGTGCCGAGCAGGTAGCGGCCCTCGTAGACGGTCATCGCCCGCAGGCACGGCCACACGTAGTCGGTGAGGAACTCGCGGCGCAGGTCGTCGACCCGGCAGCCCGCCGCGCCGTGCTTGCTGGCCTTCTCCTCGAGGCCCTCGAGTTCGCTCTGGCCCTGGCCGACGTCGCCGCAGTAGGCGTAGACCTCGCAGTCGTACCTGGCCTTGAGCCAGTGCACGATGACCGAAGTGTCGAGGCCGCCCGAGTAGGCGAGGACGATCTTCTTGGGATTGCTCATGTTCTCTTGCAGTTCCGTGGGGTGCCCGGGGGATGCCCTTCTCAGCGCAGGGGCTCGACGCTGGGCCTCAGCGCATCAGCAGGACCAGCACGGCCTTCTGGACGTGCAGGCGGTTCTCGGCGATGTCGTAGACGACGCTCTGCGGGCCGTCCATGACGTCCTGCGCGACCTCCCAGCCGCGGTGCGCGGGCAGGCAGTGCATGAACGCGGCGTCCGGCTGCGCGCGCGCCATGAGGCCGGCGTTGACCTGGTATTCCGCGAACAGGCCGTTCCGCTCCTCGATCTCGTCCTCCTGACCCATGCTGGCCCAGACGTCGGTGTAGATCGCATCCGCGCCGTCGGCGGCAGCGTGCGGATCGTTGAGGATCGTGACCTCGCTGCCGCTGTCCTTGGCCGCGTGCATCGCCGCGTTGACGACCCGGCTGTTGGGCTCGTAGCCCTCCGGTGAGCACACGCGGATGTGCACCCCGAGCTTGACGGCCGTGTGGATCAGCGCGTGGCACGTGTTGTTGCCGTCGCCGATGAACGTCAGGGTCTTGCCCGTGAGGTCGCCCCAGCGCTCGGTCAGCGTGAAGAAGTCGGCGAGCGCCTGGCACGGGTGCACGAAATCCGACAGGCCGTTGATGACGGGCACGTTCGCGTTCGCGGCGAGTTCCTCGAGGACCTTGTGCTTGTAGGTGCGCGCGACGATGCCGTGCGCCCACCGTTCGAGGTTCTTGGCCATGTCCTTGACCGACTCGCGCGAGCCGAGGCGCGCATCGCGGTGGTCCATGAACGTCGCGCTGCCGCCGAGGTCCTGCATGCCGATGTCGAACGTGAAGCGCGTGCGCAGCGAGTCCTTCTCGAAGATCATCACGAGCCGCTTGTTCCGCAGCACGTCGGTGTGCGTCTCGCGGCCCGCCTTGAGCGTGCTCGCCGTCCGGAAGATGCAGTCGATGTCGCTGCGGGTGAGCTCCGACGTGCAGAGCAGATCGGGGACGGAGAGGTTGCCGAAGTCGGTGGTGGGGGCGGTGGTCATCAGGTCTCCTGCTGTGGTTGCGGCAGCGCTTGCAGCACGGCCCGGAGGCGGTCGAGGCAGTCCTCGACGTCGGCAGTCGTGATCACGAACGGCGGCAGCAGCCGCAGCACGTCGCCGGCGGTGCAGTTCACGATGAGGCGGCGTTCGTGCAGTTGCCGGTGCGCCAGCGCTGCCGAGTGGTGCAGGCGCAGGCCGAGCATGAGGCCGCGACCGCGGACCTCGGCGACGACGTCGGGCAGATCGGCGGCCAGCGCTTCGAGGCCGGCGCGCAGCTCCGCGGCGCGGTCCCCGACGTTCTGCAGCAGGCCGTCGTCGAGCGCGTCGAGGAACACGAGCGCCGCGCGACAGACGAGCGGGCCGCCGGCGAACGTCGAGCCGTGGTCGCCGGGCTCGAGCGCGGTCGCCGCGTCACCGCGCGCGAGGCACGCGCCCATCGGCAGGCCGGCCGCGAGCGGTTTGGCGAGGGTGACGATGTCGGGTGTCACGTCGTGGTGCTGCCCCGCGAGGAAGCGCCCCGTGCGGCCGCAGCCGCTCTGGATCTCGTCGTGGATCAGCAGGGTGCCGGTCTCGTCGCAGAGCGCGCGCGCGGCGCGCAGGTAGTCCCCGTCGAGCTCGCGGATGCCGCCCTCGCCCTGGATCGGCTCGACGACGAACGCGGCCGCGGGTCGGTCGCGGAGCGCAGTCGCGAGCGCGTCGACGTCGTTCTCGGGGACCCAGCGGGTGTCGAGCAGTGGCGCGAACGGCGCCCGGTACTTCTCGCCGTGGGTCAGCGACAACGCGCCGAGCGATCGGCCGTGGAAGCCGCCGGCGACGGCGACGAAGCCGCGTCGTTCGGTCTCGCCGCGCCGGTGGGCGGCCTTGCGCGCGATCTTGAGCGCACACTCGACGCTCTCGGTGCCCGAGTTGGTGAAGAACGCGCGATCCATGCCGGCGTGTTCGCACAGTCGCGCCGCAACGCGCTCGCCGTACGGGTGCCGGAACAGGTTGCTGACGTGCGCGACCTGACCGATCTGGTCGCGCACCGCGGCGACGAGGCCTTTGTGATTGTGGCCCAGCGCGCTCACCGCGATGCCGGCGAGGAAGTCGAGGTACTCGTTGCCGTCCGCGTCGTAGACGCGGGCGCCGTCGCCGCGCACGAACAGCTCGGGGGCCGGCAGATACGTGGTCATCAAGGCGTCCGTCATGATTCGCCCCCGCCGGACGTGTTCGCGTCGGACCCCGTCATGACGAACCGCGTGCCGTGGCCCGGCCGCAGCGCGGCGAGGACGCAGTCGTCGGCGCCGGCCGGCGCGATCGTGATCAGGTGCGCCACCCGGTGGCGCAGCGCGAGCATCGCGGCCTCGAGCTTCGGCACCATGCCGTCGCGCACCGCGCCCGTGCGCATGAGCTGATCGCAGTCCGCGAGCGTGAGCTCGCGTTGGACCTCGCCGTCGCCGTTCATCACGCCGTCGACGTCGGTGAGGAAGATCATCGCCTCGCAGGCGAACGAGCGGCACAACGGCGATGCGGCGGTGTCCGCGTTGAGGTTGTAGAACGGGCCGTCCGTGCGGTCGACGCCCGGGGCGACGGTCGCGATCACGGGCACGAAGTCGTTGCTGAGCAACGTGCGTACGAGCCGGCTGCTCGTGCCCGCGACCTTGCCGACGTAGCCGAGGTCGACGGTGTCGTGCTCGAGTCGGCTCGCGAGGAACGAGTCGCCGTCCGCGCCGCAAATGCCGACCGCGGGCACGCCGGCGCGCTGCAGCGACGCCGTCAACGTGCGGTTGACCTTGCCCGCGAGCACCATGAGCGCGACGTCGGCCGTGGCCTCGTCGGTGATGCGCAGCCCCTCGTGATACCGATCGGTCAGGCCCAGTTGCCTGCCGACCGTGCGGATCTGGTTGCCGCCGCCGTGGACGATGAGGATCTCGTGGCCGGCCTTGCGCGCGGCCGCGATCGAGTCGCAGAGACGGGCGCGGGGCTCGGGTTCTTCGAGCTGCGCGCCGCCGATCTTCAGTAGCAATCTCACGGGTGTCGTCTCAGAGGAGCCCGGCCGTCTCCGGCAGGCCGAGCATCAGGTTCATGTTCTGCAGCGCCTGTCCGGAGGCGCCCTTCACGAGGTTGTCGATCACCGACGTGATCACGATCAGCAACCCGCTCGACGCGACCGCGATGTGGCACTGGTTGGTCTCCTGCACGAACGAGAGCTCGGGCTGCCCGGTCTCGTAGACGGTGACGAACGGCTCGCCCGCGTAGCGTTCGGCCAGGAGCCCGCGGATCGTGGCCGCGTCCACGCCGACTGCCGGCGTCAGGTAGATCGTCGACAGGATGCCGCGGAACGCGGGCAGCAGGTGCGGCGTGAAGACGATGCGATCCGTGCCCGCGTGGGCATGGATCTCGGGCACGTGGCGGTGCGTGCCGACGCCGTAGGCCAGGAAGTTGTCGTGGACGTTGCCGAAGTGCGTGCGCGCGCTCGGCGACTTGCCGGCACCGGACACGCCGCTCTTGCTGTCCGCGATGATCGGAGCGGCAGCGTCGAGCAGAGGCGCCGGTCTGTCACCGTCGTTGTCGGCCAGCAGCGGTAGCAGCGGCAGCAGGATCGAGGTCGGGTAGCAACCCGGGTTGGCCACGAACCGTGCGTTCCCGATCGCGTCGCGGCGGTGCTCCGTGAGGCCGTAGACCGCCTCGCTGCTGAGCCGGAAGTCGGCGGACAGGTCGACCGTCGGCTTGCCGCGACCGACGGCTTCCCTGGCGATCGCCGCAGCGGCGCCGTGCGGGGTGCACAAGAACACGCCGTCGACCTCGTCGAGGCGGTCGAGCTCGAGCGCTGCGATCGTCGGCTCGTGCGGGAACTGCGGCGGCTCCGGCACGGTGTCGGGCCGCGCCGTCATCACCGCGGTCGCCTCGAGGCCGGGGTGGGACCGCAGGAGCCGCAGCAGTTCGCGGCCCGTGTAGCCGGACGCGCCGATGATCGCGCAACGCTTCTTTTCCGTCGCGGTGGCCGTGGTCATCGCGTGACCTCCGCGTTGAGCCGGCGCGCGAACGCCTGGGCCTTGGCCTTGGTGCGGCAGATCGCCAGCACGGTGTCGTCCCCCGCGATCGTGCCGATGAGCCCGGGGACCGCGGCATTGTCGAGCGCGAGCGCGAGCGGCTGCGCGCCGCCGGTCGGCGTGTGCAGCACGACGAGGTTCTCCGCCGCCGTCGCGGTCAGCAGCCAGCTCCGGGCCGCGAGGCGGTAGTCGGCCGTGCCGGAACTCGCGCCGTTGCCGTTGGCCGAGATCGCTGCGCCGCCTTGCGTGCGCTCGCCGTGCGGCAGCTCGTAGCCGTGCTGGCCCTTGAGGACGCCGAGTTCGCGCAGGTCGCGCGACAGCGTGGCCTGGTTGGCTGCGATTCCGCGGCTCTCGAGCGCGGCCTGCAGTTCCGCCTGGCTGCGCACGGTCCGGCTGCCGAGCACGGTCACGATCGCGCGGCGGCGGTCGACGCGAGTCGGCGGCGTCTTCCGGGGTTTGGTGAGGCGTGGCATAATTATGCGGTCGAAGCGCATGATTATGCTCGGGAGATCAGCGCTCCGCAATCCCCGACCTCGAATTTCGGGAGCCGGACTCCGATCCGGGCCCGCCGGCCACGAAAAAACCCCGCCGGTGACGGCGGGGTCGATCGGCTGGCGCGCGCCGAGGTGGGCGCGGGCCATGAGGGTGGCTGCGGGCCTACTGCTTCTTCGGCATCGCCGGCTTCAAGGCGAGCTTGGCGGTGAGGGTGTGCTTGCCCC
Organism: Planctomycetota bacterium; assembly: GCA_965228735.1. Lineage (GTDB taxonomy): Bacteria > Planctomycetota > UBA1135 > UBA1135 > UBA2386 > JAGQRA01. The sequence continues at coordinate 2,410,556 of OZ245838.1, read as the reverse complement.
ACGCAAGCGTGAACGAGCCGTTGTCGAAGTCGTCGCCGTCGACCTTGACGCGCATCTTCATCGTCTTCTGGACCTTCTCGGCGGCGCCCTTGTTCAGCTTCAGCTCCGCGGTGAAGTCGGGCTTCCAGTTCATCTTGCCCTGCATCATGAACGGCAGCGCGCCGGCCTTCAGGCCCTTCGTGGCCTCGAGGAACGTGAGCGAGAACACGCCCTTCTCGCTGCAGTGCAGGCCGAGCAGGTAGGCGCCGGCCGGGACCTTCTGGCCGCTGATCTCGAGGTCGACGCTCGTCGTCATCGTGGTCCACCAGTTGGAACCGAGGCGCAGCAGCTTGCCCTTGAGCGAGTCGAGCATGCCGTCGTACTCGTCCTTCCAGACGGGCTGGCCGTGCTCGATCGAGATGCCGGCGGCGAGGTCGCTGCCGAACACGATCTGGGAGGTCGCGGCGCGCTCACTGTCACCGCCGAAGACCCGGACCTGGGCGGCGGTGGGGAGGGCGAGGACGAACGCGGCAACGACACCGGCGAAGAGTGGGAATCGCATGACTGGACTGTCTCCTGACGAATCGGCCGCGGGTCGCGGCCATGGGGTAGTGAGTACGGAGGTATGGACCGGGCTGCTACGCGAGTCAGGCGAGGAGTTCCCGCAAGTTGGCGAGAACGGTGTCCACTTCTGCCCTGGTCGCATAGTGCAACAGGCCGAGGCGCACGACGCCGTCCGGCTCGAGCCCGAGCGCCTGGGACAGCGCGAGGGCGTAGCTGTTGCCGGCCCAGCAATGGATCTGCCGCTGGGCCAGTTCCTTCGCGATCGCGGCCGGCTTCTTCGCCGTGTGGGTGAACGACACCGTAGCGCAGCGTTCGGTCACGCGTTCGGGGTCGGCGATGCCGACCACGCGCGTGCCCGGGATCTCGGCGAGCCCGCGGAGCAGGTGGGCGCAGAGTTCGCGTTCGTGCTCGCCGATCACGGCGAACGCGAGGTCGAGGGCGGCGCGTTCGTCCTCCGGCATGCCGGTGGCGTGCTCCACCCCGAGCTCCTCCAGGTACTGGACGGCCGCGAGCGTGCCCGCGATGGCCTCGAAGTTGGCGGTGCCGGTCTGCCACTTCTCGGCGCCCGTGTCGTCGGCCGGGCGGACCTTGTAGGCCTCGAGCTCCTCGAGCAGCGCTCGCCGGCCCCAGAGGATGCCCGCGTGCGGGCCGAAGAACTTGTACGCCGAGCAGGCGACGAAGTCCGCATCCCACGCGGCGACGTCGAGGCGGCAGTGCGCGGCGTAGTGCACCGCGTCGACGAACGTCAGCGCGTCGTGCGCCTTGGCCAGCCGCACGACGGCAGCGACGTCGTGGATCGTGCCGCTGAGGTTGCTAGCAGCGCCGACCGCGACGAGGCGCGTGCGAGGGCCGAGCAGGCCGGGCAGCGCGTCGAGATCGAGCGCGCCCTCCGGCGTCACTCCGAGTTCCCGGACCTCGCAGCCGGCGTCGCGCGCGGCGAGCACCCACGGCATGACGTTGGCGTCGTGGTCGCTCGCCGTGACGACGACTTCGTCGCCCGGCTGCCAGGTCCGCGCGAGCGCGCGCGACAGGTGGAACGTCAGCGTCGTCATGTTCGGTCCGAACACGATCTCCTCCCGATCCCCGCTCGCGGTGCGGAAGAAGTTCGCCATCGCCGTGCGCGCCGACCGGGTCATGAAGTCCGTCGCATGGGACGTCGCGAAGTCGCCGCCGTGGTTGGCGTTGTCGTAGAGCAGGTAGTTGCTCACGGCCTCGGCGACCGAGCGCGGCACCTGACTGCCGGCGGGCCCGTCGAAGAAGATCGCGGGGCGGTCGCCGTCCTGGCGCAGCAGACCCGGGAACCGGCGGCGGACCGTTCTGACATCGAGGGCGCGGTGGCTCATGCCGGCACGCTACCCCGCGAGCTACGCGACCGCGAGGGAACCACGGGCGCCGTCGGTCGAGGTCACATCGCCGCGACGTCGCCCCCGTCGCGGCTGTCACCGGCCTTCACCGGCCGTCACCGGCCGTCCCGGCCGCCGCGGCGCAGCGCGGCGTTGCGCGGCCGACCCCAGCGACTACCCTGCTCGCCCTGATGTCCGATCCGACGAACACTCGAGCCGGCCAGTCGGCCGGCTCACCCGGCGATGGCGAGTTCATCGATGCCACCGACAACTTCGGCCGCCGCGTGCGGTTGTCCCGCGACGAGTATCGTTCGCGGGTGCTGCCCGAGATGCTGAAGACGCACGGCAACGATCCAGCGCAGCTGAGCCAGGTGATCGTCCAGGGGCTGCAGCATGGCTTCGCCAAGGATCTCGTGCAGGCCGCCAACCGACTCGCGGCGATCGACTCCGAGCCCGAGCGCGCGCTGAGTCTGCTCTCCGTCGTGCAGCGCGACGCGGGCGACCTCGAGGCGGCGCGGTTCTCGCTCGATGAACTGCAGAACAAGCGGCCCGACTCGGTCGGCGCGCGCGTTGGCAAGGCGATGCTCGCCGACCGCGCCGGGGACACCGCCACCGCGGAGACCCTGCTCTTCGAGGCGCTGGGGCTCGACCCCAACAATCCGGACGCGGTGCACGGCTGGCTGCAGGTGCGACTCAAGGAGGTCGGCGAGGCCGGGACGCGCGCGGAGCTCGACAAGCTCGCGGAGTTGCCGAACGCCTGGCGCGCGCAGCTCTGGCTCGCGCGGCTCGATCTCCAGGAGGAGAAGGCGGCAGTCGCCGCCGAGCGGTATCGCGCGCAGCTGGCGGCCAACGCGGATTCGCCCGCGATCTCCGACGTGTTGCTGATGGCCGCGACGGACCTCGTCAACGCGCGTCAGCACGACCTCGTGCAGGAGCTCGTCGAGCCGCGCTTCACGCCGGGTCGGGACCATCCCAACGTCGGCCTCGCGCTGCTCAACCACCTCGCAGCGACCGGTCGGCACGCGGACGGGGCGGCGCTGCTGCACCGCATGTACGTGCACTACGGCCACGCGATCGCGGAGCAGCTGCACCCGTTCACCGGCGAGTTCGATCGCCAACGCCTCGCGGCCCTGCCGCAGGTCGCGCCGCCGGCACAGCCGCGGGTCGGGATGTTCCGCTTCGAGCTGCCGGCGTTCTGTTCGGCGCTCGGCGAGCCGCAGTGGCTGCTGCCGCAGAAGCAACCGGGTCACAAGCAGGTCCTCGTCGTCGCGCTCGCGCTCGACGGCGACATCGCCAAGAACCCGAACCAGCAGCCGCCCGAGGACATCGCGCGGTTGACGCGCGCCGTGCCGCTGCATCTCGCGGAGCAGGTGTGGCTCGCGACGCCGCATCGCGGCACCGCGGCGCTGCCGGTCGCCGAGAACGGCGGGTGGGCGTTGCTCGGTCGGCCGTGGTCGGCGGAGCAGATCACGGCGCAGTTGCCGGATCAGGAGCGCAGTTCGACGCTGCTCGTCACGGGCGCGTTGCGTGTCGAGGGCGATCGCCGCCGCATCGAACTCACGGTCTTCGACTCGGCGACCAAGGCTCGGACCGGCGACGTCACCGTCGAGGGCGGCAGCAACGACATCGGCCAGATGCTGCTCGACGCGCAGCAGAAGCTGTGGCCGCTGCTCGGCGGCCCGGCCGATCACAAGCCACCGGTCGGTGATGCGGCGTTCTGGCAGCGCTACGCGGACGGCCTCGGTCAGCACGCCGCGCTCGTCGCGACTGCCGCGGGCGCGATGCCGAAGGAGCGGCTCTACGGCGAGCGCTACATCGTGCACTGGCTGCAGACGACGGCGCTGCAGGAGCCGCGCTGGCAGCCCGGTTTCTGGACGCTGGCGTCCGCGCTCTGCGTGCTGCAGCAGCTCGGCTCCGACATCCCGAAGGAGCACGCACGCATCGTCGCGGAGATCTTCCGGCAGTCGCCGCCGAACTCGCCGTTCGCCCGCCTCGGCATCCTGCCGCTGCGCGCCGTTGGGCTCGAGGCCCAGTGGCAGGCGCGGCGCGAGGAGATCCGCCAGGCCAACGCCCAGGACCAGGCCTACCTCGACTGGCTGCAGCGGATCGAGGCGGCGATCGGGGGCGGCGGAGCGCCTCCCGTCGGGGGCACGCCCGCGGGTGGTTGAGGCGCCGCCCGGGCGAGTCGCCGCGGCCACACTTTTCTTACCCCGAACGCGGCGGCGTGGCGTCGGGTGAGCCGTAGCATCCGGGATCTCTCGCCGGTTCCCGGTTCGCCACGATGAAGCTCACTTCGCACCTCCTCGTTCTCACGTTCTCCCTGGGTCTCGCTTCGACCGCCGCGCTCGGTGCCCAGGAGCGCCAGCGCCTCACGTTCGAGGACACGCGCAAGCGGGTGAGCTGGCAGGGCCGGGTGCCGCCGGCCAGCTGGTCGGAGGACGGCAAGCACGTGGTCGTTCAGCAGGGCAAGCGCAGTCAGCTGCTCGACCCCGCGACCGGCGCGATGACCCCGCAGAAGGCCAAGCCGCGAACGGGGCCGAGGCGGCCGGCGCAACCGCCCGCGAAACCCGAGACCCGGAAGCGCGTGCGCGTCTTCGAAGGCGACCTCTGGCTCGAGGAGACTCCCGTCGGGCGTTCGGCGCGCGGTCCGCGGGGGCGCGGCAGAAAGCCGGGCAAGGACGCACTGCGGCTCACGTCCGATGGCAGCGCGACCGGTCGCAAGCAGGAGGCGCACCTGAGCCCCGACGGCAAGCGGGCCTCGTTCGTGCGCGACAACGACCTCGTCCTGCTCGACGTGGCGAAGCTGACGGAGTGGGCCGTGACGAAGGACGGTGGCGACGAGATGTTCCACGGCGCGCTCGACTGGGTCTACCAGGAGGAGCTCTACGGCCGCGGGCGCTTCCAGGGGCACTGGTGGTCGCCGCGGTCCGACATGGTCGCGTTCCTGTCGCTCGACGAGTCGAAGGTGCGCGAGTTCACCGTGGTCGATCACGTGCCGGAGGACTTCCTCGACCGGGAGCGCGCCGTCGAGTCGGAGGTCACCAACTACCCCAAGGCCGGGGATCCGAACCCGACCGCGCGCATGTCCGTCGCCCACGTCGACGGTCATCGCATCGTCGAGGTCGACCTGTCGGATTTTCCCGCGGACGTGCTCGTCGTGCGCGTCGGTTGGACGCCGGACGGCGGCACCCTGCTGCTGACGCTGCAGGATCGGATCCAGACGTGGGCCGAGCTCTGTGCCTGTGATCCGGCGACGGGCAAGCTCTCGCGTTGGATCCGCGACGAGAGCCCGACGTGGGTCAACCGGCCGAGTCCGCCGCGCTTCCTCGCGGACGGTTCGTTCCTGTGGTACTCCGAACGCACGGGCTACCAGCACGTCTACCACTACGCGCCGAAGGGCAAGCTCATCCGCGCGGTCACGAGCGGCGACTGGCAGGTGCGCAGCATCGTCGCGGTCGACGAAGAGCGCGGGCTGCTCTGGTTCGAGGGCACGAAGGACGGCGCGACCGGGCGGCACTACTACCGCGTCGGTCTCAACGGTGAGGGGCTCGTCTGCCTCACGCCGGGCGTCGGCAGCCACTCGCCGTCGTTCAACCCGGATCGCTCGTTCCTCATCGACCAGTGGTCGGCGATGGACATGCCGACGCGGGTCGTCGTGCGCGACGGCGTGACCGGCAAGATCGTCAAGGATCTCGGTCAGGCCAGTCGCGGTGACGGCGAGACGAAGTATGCGTTCAGCGAGCGGCAGCGCGTGACCGTGACCGCGCGCGACGGCTATCAGCTCGACGCCTGCGTGATGCTGCCGACGGCGATGGAGGAGGGGAAGCGCTACCCGGTGTTCCTGCCGACCTACTCGGGTCCGGATGCGCCGACGGTGCGCGACAGCTGGCGCCACTCGACCTACCACCAGTTCCTCGCGCAGCAGGGGTTCATCGTGCTGCAGGTCAACGTCCGGTCGGCGAGCGGTCGCGGTCAGCACCACACCGGCATGGCGTATCAGAAGCTCGGCATCGTCGAGCTGCGCGACCTCGAGGACGCGGTCGATCACGTGTGCAGCGAGTTCGGCGGTGATCCCGCCCGCGTCGCGATCAGTGGCTGGAGTTACGGCGGCTTCATGAGCGCGTTCGCGCTGACGCACAGCAAGAAGTTCGCGCTCGGCCTCGCCGGGGCGGGGGTCTACGACTGGCGGCTCTACGACACGATCTACACCGAGCGCTACATGCGCACGCCGCAGGAGAACAAGAGCGGCTACGACGCGACGTCGGTGATCAAGGCCGCGAAGGACCTGCACGGTCACCTCGTGATCCTGCACGGCACGATGGACGACAACGTGCACATGCAGAACTCGATGCAGCTCGTCTGGGAGCTGCAGAAGGCCGGCAAGCAGAACTTCGAGCTCATGGTCTACCCGCGTTCCCGGCACGGCTTGAACCGTGCCGTTTCGGCGCACAGTCGGAAGTTCCAGTGGCTGCGGCTCAAGGACCTGTTGACGCCGCGGGCGGGGGACTGAATCCTGCGGGCCACTTACTCGCGGGTGAACCGCACGAACATGATGCAGAAGACGATCTGGTTGACTCTCCTACTCGCGGCCTGCGGCGGTGGCGCGGCCGACACCGACTCCAGCGGCGGCGACGACAGCGGCGGCGCAGCGGCGGCGCCGGAGCAGAACGCGGGGGCGAACGCCCCGGATGGCGCTCCCGATGCGAATGCCCCGGACGCCAAGGCCCCGGACGCCAAGGCCCCGAACGCCAAGGATCCGGATGCCGAGGCTACGGATGCCACGACCCCGGATGCCACGACCCCGGACGCCACGACTCCGGATGCCACGGATGGCACCCCGAAACTCGATGCCGATGCGGCGCCGGTGCCGGGACCGAACAAGGACGGGGAGCTGTCCAAGGCGCCGATCGCGAGTGATGCGCCGCCGCCGCCGAGCGACCTGCCGCCCGAGCCGAAGACCGTGACCGGTGGGTTCCGGCCGACGGCCGACCTCGAGACCGACGCGATGGCCGCGATGCAGGAAGCGATCGCGCACTTCGATGACGCGCCGCGCAAGCAGGGCGACAAGATCAAGGTCGAGCACGTTCTCGTGGCGTTCGCCGGCGCGCAGCGCGCGGAGGTGAAGCGCAGCAAGGAGGTCGCGGAGAAGCTCGCGGCCAAGGTCTACAAGCAGGCGTTGGAGGGCACCAAGTTCGAGACCCTGCGCCAGCGCTACTCCAGCGACTCGGGCCCCGGCGTCTACGAGATGGGGCCGAAGGAGATGGTGCCGGGCTTCAACAAGGTCGCGTGGAGCCTCGAGGTCGGCGAGGTCGGGGTGACGCCGTACCACAAGACGGACAGCCCCTACGGCTGGCACATCATCCTGCGGACCCGGTAGGCTGCCGCGATGCCCAAGGCATCGCGTCTCGTTCTTCTCGCGCTGCTCGTTCTCGCGCCGGTATCCGTCGCGGGCGCGCAGCAGCCCCAGTCGCCGTTATCGCCGCAGGGCCCGGCGTCGGTCCAGCTGTTCAACGGCTCGGACCTGAGCAACTGGCACGCCGACGTTCCGGCGGCCGACGACGGCGCGGAACTGCCGCCGTCGTTCCTCGTCGAGAACGGTCTGCTCGTGAGCGCGGGCAAGCCGCTGGGTCATCTGATCACGAACGGCAGGTACTCGAACTACCGCCTGACGGTCGAGTGGCGCTGGCCCGGCAAGCCGGGCAACTGCGGTGTGCTCGTGCACAGCTCGACGCCGCGCCGGCTCTACAAGATGTTCCCGCAGTCGATCGAGTGTCAGCTGCACCATGGCAACGCCGGCGACTTCTGGTGCATCGGCGAGGACATCAAGGTGCCGGACATGGTCGTGCGCCGCGGGCCGGACGGGCCGAAGGCGAAGTGGGGCGGCGACGAGGGCGACCGGCGCCGCATCCAGAACCTGACCGACGGCAGCGAGCGGCCGCTCGGCGAGTGGAACGAGATGGTGATCGAGTGTCGTGACCGCGAGATCGAGATCTGGGTCAACGGCGACTTCGTGAACAACGGGTTCGACTGCACCGCGAGCTCGGGGCAGATCGCGCTGCAGGCCGAGGGCGCGCGTTGCGAGTTCCGGAAGGTCGAGCTCGAACCGATCACGACGAAGTTCGAGCCGTTGTTCGATGGCGACACCTTGAAGGGCTGGACGCAGAAGAACGGCACGGCGACCTACCGGGTCGAGGATGGTGCGATCGTCGGCAAAACGGCGGAGGGCTCACCCAACTCGTTCCTCTGCACGGAACGCGACTACGGCGACTTCGAGTTGCGCTTCGAGGTCAAGGTCGACGACCCCCTCAACTCGGGTGTGCAGATCCGGTCCCGCGAGAAGCCGGGCAACGGCCGCGTGAACGGCCCGCAGGTCGAGATCGAGGCGAGCGGCAAGAACGGCGCCGAGGCCGGCTACCTCTACGCCGAGGCCGCGGGCGGTTGGATGACGCCGACGGACGTGCGTCAGCCGCACAAGCATTTCCGGGATGGCGAGTGGAACGCCTACCGCGTCGTCGCGAAGGGCCCGCGCATCCAGGTCTGGGTCAACGGCAAGCGGGTGAGCGACCTCACGCACGACAAGATGTTCGCATCGCACCCCCAGGGCTTCATCGGCCTGCAGGTCCACGGCATCGGCAAGGGCCGCGGCCCGTTCGAGGTCCGCTGGCGCAACCTCCGCCTCCGCGAACTCTGAGAGGGTTGGGTACGGTGCCTGGCGTACGGAACCAGGTTCATGCTGCCGACCCCCTAGGCGCTACGCGCGCGGCAACTGGCTCGCGGCCGGCAGCATGAACCAGGTTCCGTACGCCAAGGTTCCGTACGCCAGGCACCGTACCCGACCTCTTCAGACCTCGGTGGGTTGGTCGCTCGCGCGGCGGGCGGTCCAGGTGCCGTCGCCGCCGCCGAGGACGACATTGAGGCCCCTGCGGCCCGCGGTGACGATCTGCCAGGTGCCGCGCATGGCCTCGCCGCTGTCGTCGAGTTCGCCGACGTAGGCGATGCGGTGGTCGGGCAGGTCGCGTTCGTCGATCTCGGTCCCGAGCTCTTCTTCGAGGACCTGGCGGGCTTCGACGAGCTCGCCGTCGACGTTGACGTAGCCCTTCGGCATCGTCTTCACGAACTCCACGCGCTGCGCTCGGCGCTTCCCGAGAACGCGACCACGTTCGGGCTGGCCACCGCGCGACGCGTCGTCGCGCACGTAGCCCGCGAACCGGCGCAGCCATGACTCGGTCAGGCTCATCGTGAACGGCACGCTCCTGCCCGCGACACCGTCTTCGACGTAGCCGTCGCCGTAGGTGTACTCGCCCCGCCACGTGCCGCTCAGTTTCACGGTCCGGTCAGCTTCACGGGACGGACGGTCAGGCGCGCGGGCCGTCGTAGCAGCCGCGACCCGGTCGGCACGATTCCGGGTGCACGAGCTCGTCATCGGGGCCGACGCAGTTGCAGGTGTTGGCGCACCAGTAGTAGCCGTCGCCCGGCCACTCGCGGTCGTCGAACACCGCCTCGTCCATGCCGTGCGTGAGCAGGTGCTTGAGCAGCATCGCCGGGCAGAGATCCCGCGGCAGCAGGTCCCGGTGCGTCGTCACGTTTCGATTCGTCGTCATCGTTCGCTCCCTCCAGTTACCCGGTCACCCTGTGAAGCGCGTCGCGCACGATCGCCTTGCCGACGGGGATCTTGTAGGCGTTGTGCGTCAGCGGCACGGCGCCCTCGAACGCCTTCTCCGCGACCTTTCGGAACAACGCGTCGCTCGGCTTCTCGCCGACGAGCAGCTTCGCGGCGTCGGGTCGCGCGCGCGGCACGGGCGAGACCGCGCCGAGCACGAGATCGGCCGCGCGGATCACGCCGCCGTCGAGGACGACGCGCACGGCGCACGCGGTCGTCGCCCAGTCGAAGCTGAGCTTCTCGCGGCTCTCCGAATACCACGAACGCGCCCCGGCCGGCTGTTTCGGCACGTGGATCGCCGTGACGATCTCGTCGTCCTCGAGCGTGTGCTCGTTCTTCTCCGCGAGCGGCACCGTGGGGAACAGTTCGGCCATCGGCCGACGCTTCGTCTCGCCGTCCTTCACGGTCGTGTACTCGGCGCCGAGCGCGAGCAGTGGCGGCGCGAGGTTGCTCGGGTGTACGCGCACGCAGTTGGCGAACCCCATGACGGAGTGGTAGCGGTTGTCGCCGAACATCGCGAGGCACGTCGGGCCGCGCTTGCCGTGCAGACACTTGTGCGCCTCGCTGCGCACGTACCAGCAGCGCGTGAACTGCAGGATGTTGCCGGCGACGGTCGCGCGGTTGCGCACGAGCGGTGTCGCCGTGATCGCGGCCGATTCGCGCAGGCCGGCGAGCGCCCTGTCCTGGAGTGCCGGGTGCTGCTCGAGCTGCGTCAGCGTCGTGAGCGCCCCGATCGTGACCGAGCCGTCGTCCTGTTTGCCGACGCCGGCCATCTCGCGCTTGAGCGGCAGCAGGTTGACGACCTTCGCGGGCGTCACGAGGCGTTCCTTCATCCGGTCGACGATGTCGAGGCCGGCGCCCTTCACGATCGTGTCGGGCTGGCCCGCGGCCTCGCCGGCCTCGGCGAGCGACTTCGGAACCACGTAGGTGAACGGTTTCATCTGTGAGGCTCCTGGTTCAGCTGAGGGCCGCGAGGACCTTGTCCGGGGTGATCGGGAGGTGGCGCACCGGCTTGCCGAGCGCGTGGAAGACCGCGTTGGCGATCGCGGCGGGTGCGGCGACCGAGGGCGGTTCGCCGAGGCCCGCGGCGCCCACGTTGCTGTGGCCGTTGGCGATCGTCATCATCACGCAGTCGAGGTCCGGCAGGTCCTTCGTCCCCGTGACCTTGTAGCGCAGGAAGTCGCCGTTGAGCATGCGACCGCTCTGCCGGTCCATGAGTCGCTGCTCGTGCAGCGCGAAGCTCACGCCCTGGATCATCGCGCCGAGCACCTGGCTCTCCGCGAGCTTCTTCGCGATCACGAGCCCGCAGTCCTGGATGCCGAGCATGCGCGTGACCCGCACGATGCCGGTCCACGTGTCGATCTCGACCTCGGCGAACTGCGCGCCGCAGACGCCGCGGTGGAACGGATCCTCCTCGTAGTTGGGAAAGCGCTCACCCTGCGCGTCGATCGGGTTGGGACCGATGAGCTTGCAGGCCTCACGCCACGCGAGTTGCGCCGTGCCCGTGCCGACCTTGCCGCCCTTGCAGGTGACTTCTTCGACCGGCACCCCGAGGTGCTCGGCGACGAGCTCGATCAACTGCTTCTTGGCGTTCGCGGCCGCGTTGCGGATCACCGGGGCGAGGCTCGGCGTCGTCGTGCTGCCGCCGGACGCCGGGCCCGACGGGTCGTAGGTGTGACCGCTCGTGCTCGTGACGACCGTCGGATCGCACCCGAGCTCTTCGGCCGTGAGCACGGTCTGCACCGTCTTGAGCCCCGGGCCGACGTCCTGCGCGCCGCTGCGCGACTCGACCGTGCCGTCCGGGTTGATGCGACAGAACGCGCCGTGGCGCGTGCGGAAGCCGTGGTTGCCGAGCTGGCCCCAACGCGCGCTCGCGAGGCCGACGCCGCGCCGGTAGCGCGCGTCCGCGGCGTTTCTGCGCTTCCTGGCCGCGGCCCAGCCGAAGCGCTCCGCGCCGAAGCGCCACTGGTCCTGGCGGATCTGGTCATGATCGTTCTGCAGCCGGAACTCGAGCGGATCGATCCCGGCCTTGGCCGCGAGCTCGTCGAGGAACAGCTCGGCGCCGAAGTAGCCCTGCGGGTAGCCCGGCGCGCGCATGGGCCGCGCCGGATCCGTGTCGGCCGCGATGTCCTGGTGGTTCTGCCGCGTCTTCGCCGCGCCGGTGTACGAGCTCGGGACCCGCACCGCGCCGCCGCGGCCGTTGAAGCCCGTGCCGCCGAAGCTGCGCCAGTCCCACGCGGTGATCTTGCCCGCCGCGTCGACGCCCGCGCGCACCTGCATGAGTGCCGACGGCCGGTTGCCCGTCGTCGTGTGCTCCTCGTAGCGGTCGAGCATGAGCTTGACCGGCGCCTTCGCGAGCTTCGCGAGCAGCGCGCACGCGAGGCCTTCGACGCCGGCGCTGAACTTGCTGCCGAAGCCGCCGCCGACGAACTCGGCGTGGATCACGACGCTCTTCGGCGCATGGCCCTTGCGACCGAGGCCGCGCGCGATCTCGTTGCGGCAGCCGAACGTCGCCTGCGTGCTGAGCCAGAACTCGAGGTCGTCGCCGTTCCACTTCGCGACGCCGCCGTGCGTCTCGAGCGAGCTGTGCGTCTGCACCTCGGTTCGGTAGGTGGCGTCGTGGGTCGTCGCAGCCGCGGCGAGCGCGGCGTCGACGTCCTCGCTGTCCTTCTCCGGCCACGGCGCGGTGATCTGCCCGTGCTGGTCGCGGGCCGGCGCGTCCTTGCTGTCGAGGAAGTCGACGACGTGCGGCTCCGCGTCGAACGTGGCGTTGACCTTCTCGAGTGCGTCGCGCACGAGATCGAGCGTGTCACCCGCGATCGCGACGAGCGCGTCGCCGACGAAGCGCACGCGCTGTCCGACCTCCTTGAGTGCGACGACGGCGCTGATGCCCGGCATGCGCTGGGCCTCGTCGAGCTCGAGGCCCGTGAGCTTGCCGCGCGCGACACTCGACCGCAGGATCATGGCCTGCTGCAGGCCGGGGAAGGTCATGTCGTAGGCGTACTTCGCCCGGCCGCTGGCCTTCTGCAGGCCGTCGACGCGGTCGATGTCGGTGCCGACGACGGCGTACTTCGTGTTGACGTCCCACGGCGGCGCGTCGCCTTCCTGCGCCGTGACCTTGGTCTTCTGCAGCCGGTCGGGCGAACTGCCGAGGCCGCGGTAGCCGACCTCGATCTCGTGTTCCTGCTTGCGGATGGTCATCGCCCACCTCCCGTGCCCGTGTCGCCCACCGCCGTGCGCTCGATGGCGTCCATCACGCGGCCGTAGGTGCCGCAGCGGCAGATGTTGCCGGCCAGGTCGTGCGCCATTTCCTCGCGCGTCGGCTTGCCGCGCTTCTGCAGGCACGCGAGCGAGCTCATCACCATGCCCGGCGTGCAGAACCCGCACTGCATCGCGTCGCACTTCACGAACGACTCGACGAGCGGATGCGGGGTGTCGCCCGCGGTCAGACTCTCGACCGTGGTGATCGCCGTGCCCTGCCCGTCCATCGCGAGCATGAGGCAGCTGTTCACGGGTTCGCCGTCGACGAGCACCGTGCACCCGCCGCACGCGCCGCGGTCGCAGATCTTCTTGCAGCCCGTGAGGTCGAGGCTGTCGCGCAGCGCGTCGAGCAGCGTCGTGCGCGTCTCGACCGTGACCGTCTTGTCCTGCCCGTTGATCTTCAGCGCGATCTCGTGCGCGCCGGGGCCGAACGACTGTGGGCCCTGCGGTCCCGTGGCGATCGCGGGGGCCGCGGTGAGGCCGGCGCCGGCGGACGCGACGGCGCTGCCCTTGAGGAACGAGCGACGCGAGAGGCCGCGCCGTTTTGGAGTGGAGTCAGCCATGGAACCGATACCGGGGTTGGATCGAGGCGGAGTTGGGTCGAGGCGGATTGGCAGCGTAACCCGAAGCGCCGCTGGCAGGGGCGGAATCGTCCCAGTCGGGCGCGATGCCGCGCCGCTCTTGGCGAGCTACTTGTCGCCGTCCTTGGCCTTGCCGTCGTCCTTCGCGAGCATCGGCTTCGTCTTGCTGATCGCGTCCTCGCCGGCGACTGCGAAGCCGACGAACTGCAGCGACACCTTCACGCTGTCGCGCATCTCGGGGCTGCTCCATGCGTGGCCGCCTTCGTCGACCGAGTGCCACACATGGCGGTGCTCGTTCTTCTGCAGCGCGGCGGCGAGCTCCTCGTTCGGCGGGTAGAAGCCGTAGTGATCCTCCGTGCCGGCGGCGAGGTAGATCTGCAGCCCGTTCAGCGCCTTGCTCGTCTTCTTCGCGGCGATCGCGAGCGGCATGTGCGCGGCCCACTTCTCCGGATCGATCGGGTTGCCGAGCTCCTTGTCGAGGCCGCGTTCGAGCATGCGTTCGACGCGACCTTCCCACATGCCGCCGAGCTCCTCGGGGTCGGCCGGCAGGATCGCCGAGCTGTGCGCCGCGACCGCGACGAACTTGTCGGAGTGTCGCATCGCGACCTTGAGCGCGCCGAAGCCACCGGCGCTGACGCCCATGACCGCGCGTTCACCGCGCTTGTCCGAGAGCCGGTACTTGCGCTGCACGTGCGTGAGGAACTCGGTCGTGAGCAGGTCCTCGGTCCGGCCCGCGCCTTCGCCGTTCATGTAGACCGAGCGCCGGCCGGCGCCGCGGTAGATGATCACCGCCATCGCCGGGATCTTGTCGGCGCTGCGCAGCTCGTCGAGCATCGTCGCGCCGCCGCGCCGCAGGAAGTCCTCCGGGCCGCCGAAGCCCGGCAGCCAGAGGATCCACGGGAACGTCTTGCCCGCGTTGTCGTCGCCGTCCCAGCCCTTGGGCAGCAGCGCGTAGTAGCGCGCTTCGCCGCGCGTCAGCAGCTCGGTCGCGAGCGCGCCGGAGTCGAAGACGTAGTTCTCGAGCTTCGGGGCCTCGGCGTCGCGGCCGCGGCGGCCACCGCGTTGCGCGAACGCGTCGGTGCAGAGGAAGGCGGTGGCGAGGAGAGCGAGGACGGCGGTGTGGCGGTTCATGAACGTGGTCTCGGACCGCGGGCTGGGCGGCGGCCGGACGGTATTCTGGGAGGCCGGGAGGTCGGCGGCAACGGCGCTGGATCCGCTCACGGGCCAGCGGACAAAGCTGTTACCCGTCGGCGCGGCTCGTGTGATCGTGCAGGATCCGGATCGCGTCGCCGTCGCGCTGCAGGACGAGCGAGAAGTAGCCGGAATCGGGGTCCGCCCGTTCGAGCTCGTAGCGCCCGAGCAGCAGCGCGTGATCGTTGCCGAGCGGCTGGAAGTCGACGACGGTGAAGCGCAGCGTCCCGCGCGCTTCGGCGGTCGGGTAGCCGGCTTCGTACCTCGCGAGCAGGTCGGCGCGGCCGCGCGTCAGGCCGGCGCTGCCGAGGAACGTGAGTTCGTCGCCGTCGATGTAGGTCGCGACGAACCCGCGCAGGTCGCCGCGGTTCCATTGCGCGGCCTGCTCCTGCAGAACCGTCTCGCACCGGCTCCGATCGAGCGGTGCGCGTGGACTCGACGTCTGACACGCGGCCAGCGCGAGCAGACCGGTCAGAATGACCACGAGCGGGAAGAGCGAACGACTCGGTCCATGCGATGGCATGGCGACAATGTCACCTGGGCGGCGGGTCAGGGCAATTCTGCCGTTCGGCGCCGCGGAACTCGGCGGGCCCGGCATGGCCTCTCCGCTCCGCTGGTTGCGCCGTAGACTCGCAGCGTGACCGACCGCCCCGCTGTCCCGCCGTTGCCCGCTGCCGATGGCCGGCCCGTCTGGCCGCTGTGGCAGCGCATCGCGTTTCGCTACCTCACGCTGCACTGGTTGCTCTACGCGTTCCCGTCGCCGCTGAGCAGCCTGCCGTCGACGGTTGCCGCGGTCTGGCGGCGTTGCCTGCCCGAGGGTGGCGAGATGCCCGAATGGGCGGCCGACACGTTCAAGCACATCGGGAGCTGGTCGGGGAAGCCGTATCAGTGGTGGAAGGATCTGACCACGTGGCTCTGGGAGAACGGCCTGACGTTCGACATCGAGGTGATCCACCAGCCGACGGGCAGCGGCGACACGGGGCACGCGTACGTGCGGCTCGCGTGCATCATCGTGATCTCGGCGCTCCTCACGGCGCTCTGGTCGGCGCTCGACCGCCGGCCGACGGGTCACCCCGTGCTCGGTCGCTGGGTGCATCTCGGGGCGCGGTGGTACGTCGCGCTGCCGATGCTGAGCTACGGGCTCTCGAAGTTCTATGGCGGGCAGTTCCTCGAGCCGAACATCGGCGCGCTCACGCGCGAGGTCGGCGATCATTCGCCGATGGGACTCGTGTGGACGTTCATGGGCGCGAGCACGCCCTACAAGTACTTCGCGGGGATCGGCGAGATCCTCGGCTTCGTGCTGTTGCTGCACCGCCGCACCGCGCTCATGGGGAGCTTCGTGGTCGTGGGGGTGATGGCCAACGTGTGCGCGCTCAACTGGTTCTACGCCGTGCCCGTCAAGCTGTACTCGACGCACCTGCTGCTCGGCGCGGTCTTCCTCATGGCACCGTTCCGCCATCGGCTCTGGGCGCTGTTCGTCAGCAACCGCGCGTCGGAGCCGGTCGATCTGCGCGTCGTGAAGTCGCCGTGGCTCGGCTGGCCGCTGCTGATCCTCGGCGTCCTGTGGGCCGCTGGTCACGCGACGACCAGCGTGTGGTCGCGCAGCGAGTCCTACAGCAAGCGCCTCGAGACGTCGTTGAAGAAGCCGGCGCTCTACGGGCTGTGGGAGGTCGAGCGCATGTTGCGGGATGGCAAGCCGATCAACTACGACGACGCGATGCGCTGGAAATCGCTCGCGATCGACCGTGGCGGTTACGCGCTCGCACGGACGTTGCGGGGGCAGGCGTATCCGTTCAGCTACGAGGAAGATCTCGAGGCCGGCACGGTGACGCTGACGCCGCGCGGGCAGGACGTCGAGCCGATCGTTTGGACGATTGAGCGCTCGACGGTGACGCGCAAGGCGGGCGACCCCGCGCCGCAGCGGCGTGAGGACTTCACGAAGCGCATCGACGTCGAGCGGGAGGCCATCCGCTTCGTCGGCGAATGGCGCGGACAGTCCATCGAGTTGTTCACGGTCAAGAAGGTGTTCCGGCTGCACGACCCGTTCCGGCTCGTCCGGGAGTTCCCGCGCTGACCCGATTGGCGCGTCCAGCAGTGAGCCGGTAGGGCACCCGAGGAGAACACATGAGCGATTCGACTACCGACGAGACCGCGCCCGAGTGGCCGTTGTGGCACCGACTCGTCGTGCGGTACCTCACCCTGCACTTCGTGCTCTACGCGTTCCCGGCACCGCTCGCGGCGCTGCCCAAGGCGCTGTTCGGTGCGTGGCAGCGACTGTTGCCCGAAGGCCAGTACCTGCCCGGGTTCGCGATGCGCGCGCGGGCAGCGTGGAACGAGTGGGCCGAGCTGCCGCGGCAGGGCTGGGAGGCCGCGCTCACGTGGCTGCAGGACTGCGGCCTGACGTTCGGTGCCGAGATGATTCATACGGCGACGATTCGCAGCGACACCGGCGCGGCGTGGACCCGCGTCGCCTATGTCGGGATCCTCGCGGTGCTGCTCACCGCGATCTGGTCGGTCATCGATCGCCGCAGGACCGGCCACCCGGTGCTCGGGCGCTGGCTGCACCTCGGCGCGCGCTGGTTCCTGGCGCTGCACATGCTCGAGTACGCGTGGCCCAAGCTGTTCGGCCATCAGTTCCAGGACGCGACGGTCGCGGTCCTCACGCGCGAGGTCGGTGATCTCGTGCCGAGCTCGGTCGCGTGGACGTTCATGGGCCACAGCCCGACCTACGAGTTCCTCGGCGGGCTCGGCGAACTGCTCGGCTTCGCGCTGCTGCTGCACCGGCGGACGGCGCTGCTCGGCGCGTGCATCACGGCTGCCGTCATGGCCAACGTGTGCGCCCTCAACTGGCTCTACGACGTTCCGCTCAAGCAGTTCTCGACCCACCTGTTCCTGATCTCGCTGCTCCTGCTGCTGCCGTACCGGCATCGGCTGTGGGCGTTGTTCATCAGCCACGGCAACGCGGCGCCCGTGGACCTGCGCGTGACGAAGAGCGCGTGGCTCGGCTGGCCGCTCCTGATCGTCGGGTGCCTGTGGGCGGCGGCCGCCTGCGCGAACGGCGCGTTCGCGAACTACGCCACGCATGAACGGCTGCAGTCGGGGCAGCGCAGCAAGCCCGAGCTGTTCGGTCTGTGGCAGGTCGAACGGCAGCAGCGAGATGGCGAGTCGGTGCCGGTCAGCGATCCCGCGCGCTGGCGCGACGTCGCGATCGACCGCGGCAACACGTTGCGGATTCGGGCGCGCTCCGGCCGGGTCTGGAGCTTCGAGTACGCGGAAGACCTCGAAGCGGCGATCGTCACGCTGACGCCGCGCGGTCCGGATCGAGAACCGCTCGTCTGGCAGTTCGAGCGCTCCACAGTGACGCGCAAGGGCTTTCACCCGGCGCCGCGGCAACCCGAGGACTTCCGGACCATGGTGGACGTCGAACGCCAGGCACTCACGTTCCGCGGCCAGTGGCAGGGCAGCCCGATCGAGGTCTTCGTCGTGCAGAAGGTCTTCGCGAAGGACCGCCCGTTCCGCCTGATCACCGAGTGGCCGAAGTGACCCGTACGGAACCTGGTTCATGCTGCCGGCCGCGAGGGCGTTGCCTCGCGGGTGGCGTTGCGGCGGCCGGCAGCATGAACCAGGTTCCGTACGGGTTCTCAGGCGGTCTCGACCTGACGCTGGTTTCGTGCTTCGCGCAGCGCCTGCACCGCGTGCGGCAGCGCGTACTGCTCGCCGATCCAGCCCGTGACGAAGCGGCCGCCGCGGGCCTCGCCGCGCAGTTCGAGGGCGCGCAGCGTGCGCAGCAGCAGGCGCCACGGCACGGGGCACCGTTCGTCCTGCAGCAGCGTGTGGCTGATCACGCCGTAGCGCTGCAGCAAGGCACGGGCGCACAGTTCGATCGCGTCCTCGCTCGCGCGCGTGTCGGCGGGCGGCAGCGGCAGCAGGCTCCAGCGGCCGACGGAGTAGAGCGGGAACTTGCGGCGCGACGGCGGCACGGCGAGCTGGCGCATCGCGGCGAACGAGTCGCACGTGATGAGGCCGAGCCCGACGAGCTCCGCCAGGCCGTCCTCGAGCTGGCTCGGCAGCAGGCCGGAGCCGTTCTGCAGGTCGGTCGGGAACAGCGCGCCGCGACTCGCGAGCAGGTCGTGCACGGTCCGCGCCGCGCCGGTGAGCGCCGCGGGATCGAAGCGCTGCAGCGGCAGCTCGAGCCAGAGGTGCAGGTCCTGGCGTTGCACGAGCGCGAGCGGGCACTTGCCGAGCGGGCCGCGCCACGGTCCGAACAACCGTAGCCAGACGAACTCGCCGGACAGCGTCGCCTGATCGAGCCAGTCGCGCTGGTAGTCCGCCACGCTGCCGCCGAGGATCTCGCGTTCCCACTCGCGCGCCGGCATCTGGGCGCCGGCGAATTGCCGCAGCGTCTCGCCGAGACCCATCGGACCGCGGCGCCGCGTCGCGTCGGTGCGGCCCTGCCAGGACCGCAGGAACGCCTCGTAGTCGACCTTGCTGACGGGCTGCACCGCGGCCCGCAACCGTTCGATCATCGCGTTGCGCACCCGCGCGAGCAGCCGGCGGTGCGCGATCAGCTCGCGGCCGTCGGCGCGCGCGCGCATCGCGGTGCCCTCGGCCTCGAGCGCGCGCAGCGCTTCGTGGTCCGCGGGCGCGACCTCGTCGAGCCACACCGGAATGACGGCCTCGAGGCGGCCGCGCCACGCGGCCACGATTTCGCGGTCCGCCTCGGCCGCGTACCACCGCCGCCCCGTCGCGAGCTCGGCAGCGACCGCGCGTCCGTCCGCCGCGAGTTCGGCGAGCCAGTCCCGCCAATCCGCGGTGACCTCGCCATCGTCGAGCCAGCCCATCCAGCCGAGCGCCTCGTGCAGTTCGGCTGCGCTCCGCGGATCGGGCCAGCACTCTTCCTGCACCTGCCGCAGCGCCTGCAGATCGAGCTCGCTATCGGGCGTCGGAGCCTGCCGACTGCCGCGCTGGGCCCGCGTCACGGCCTGCGTGCGGCGTTCTTCGAGGGGCGCGTCGTCGAGGAACGCATACGGCATCGCGTTGAGGATCGACTCGGCGAACGGTGATGGCTCGCTGAGGTCGACCTCGCGCAGCGCGATCTCGCCGCCGCGGATCCGGCGCAGCAGCCGCATCAACGCGTCGACGTCCATCGCCTCGTGCAGGCTGTCGGCGACGGTCTGCCCGACGACGGGGTGATCGAGCGGCACGTCGATGGGACCGCCGGGCAGCGTCTCCGGACAGGCCTGCGCCTGCGGGAACGCCGCCGCGAGCGCATCGTCCGCGCGGAAGCGCAGCAGGGGCGGCGGCACCTTCTTGCCCGCGCGGAACCGCTCGACGAGCAGCGACCGCGTCGCGTTCCAGCGCCAGCGCGCCTGGAACATCGGCGCTGGCAGCATCGCCTGGATCAGCGTGTCCTTCGCCGTGTTGGGGTGCACGAACGACCACACGTCGCCGAGCGCGAAGCTGTGCATCGGCCCGAGCGAGATCACGAGCGCCTCTTCGTTCGCCGCGGCCTGCAGCTCGTAGCCGAAGCCGACGCAGAACTTCTTGCGCAGCGCGAGCCCGAAAGCACGGTTCAACCGGCTGCCGAACGGGCTGTGGAGCACGAGCTGCTGACCGCCCGTCTCGTCGAAGAAGCGTTCGAGCACGAGCTGGTCCTGCGTCGGCATCGCGCCGAGCGCTTCCGCGCCGGCCCTGAGATACTCCGCGAGCTGTTCGGCAGCGGCCTCCGTCAGGCCGCACTCGCGCACGAGCCAGTCGGGATCGACGCCGTGCTCGCGCACGTGCGCCACCGCGGCCGCGAGTTCGTCCGAGCGCGACGGCCCTTCCGCGATCCAGAACGGCAGGTTCGGCGGTACCCCGTGCGCATCGTTGACGCGCAGCTGCCCGCTGCTGACGCGCACGACCTGCCAGCTCGTCGTGCCGAGCTGGAACACGTCGCCGACGGACGACTCGATCGCGAAGTCTTCGTGCACCGTGCCGACCGGCGTGTCGTCGTGGTCGAGCACGACTTGCCAATCCGCGACGTCGGGGATCGCGCCGCCGCACGTCACGGCGGTCAGCCGCGCGCGCCGCGTGCCGCGCGCGGTCTTGTGGATCGAGTCGCGGTGGAGCAGCGCCGTGCGACCGGTCGCGTGCAGCGCGAGCGTCGCGTCGAACCGTTCGCGGGGGAGGTCGCGATACGGCCAGGCGGTGCGACACAGCTCGAAGAGTTCGTCCTCGGGCACCGTCTCGCTCGCACACGCGGCGACGATCTGCTGCGCGAGGATGTCGAGCGGCGCCACCGGCTGGTGGGTCTTGTCGAGGTCGCCGTGGCGGACCGCGTAGAGCAACGCGGTGCACGCCGCGAACTCGTCGCGCGTGAGCGGGAACAGCCGGCCCTTCGGCAGGCGCCCGATGCCGTGGCCCGCGCGCCCGACGCGCTGCAGGAACGCCGCGATCGACGGCGTCGGCCCGATCTGGATCACGAGGTCGACGTCGCCGATGTCGATGCCGAGCTCGAGGGACGCGGTCGCGACGAGCGCCTTGAGCTGGCCGTGTTTCAACCGCTGCTCGGCATCGAGGCGCCGCGCCTTGCTCAACGAGCCGTGGTGACTCGTGACCTGCTCCTTGCCGATGACCTCGCCGAGCCTGGCCGCGACCCGTTCTGCCATCTTGCGCGTGTTGGCGAAGACGAGCGTCGTCTTGTGTTCGGCGATGAGCTCGGCCATGCGACCGAACGCCTCGTTCCAGGTCTCGGTCGAACAGATCGTCTCGAGCGGCGCGCCCGGAACCTCGAGCGCGAGGTCGAGGTCGCGCCGGTGGCCGACGTCGACGATCGCGCACTCGCGCCCGCGGCCGACGAGCAGGCCGGCCGTCTGGTCGATCGGGCGCTGGGTGGCTGACAGTCCGATGCGCTGCAGCCGGCCGCCGCTCTGCGTCACGAGTCGATCGAGCCGTTCGACCGTGAGCGCGAGGTGGCTGCCGCGCTTGCTCGCGGCGAGCGCGTGGATCTCGTCGATGATCAACGTCCGTGCCGAGCCGAGCATCGCCCGGCCGCGCTCGGTCGTCGTGAGGATGTAGAGCGATTCCGGCGTCGTCACGAGGATGTGCGGCGGTCGCCGCAGCATCGCCGTCCGCTGACTCGCCGGCGTGTCGCCCGAACGCACCGCGACGCGCACCTCGGGCAACGTCGGGTCGCGCTCCCGCAGCTCCGCGAGCGGCTGCTGCAGGTTCTTCTGCACGTCGTTGGCGAGCGCGCGGAGCGGCGAGACGTAGACGATCTGCAGTTCGGCGGGCAACGCGTCGCCGCGCCGCAGCAGGTCGTCGAGGGCGTGCAGGAACGCGGCGAGCGTCTTGCCGGATCCGGTCGGCGCCGCGATCAGCGCGTGGTCGCCGGCCTGGATCCGCGGCCAGCCCAGAAGCTGCGGTTCGGATGGCTGACCGAGGCGGTCCTGGAACCACGTGGCGACCGTCGGATGGAAGGCTTCGAGCACCGGGTGAGCATAGGACACGGGTCGGCGGTCCGCGTCGGAGTCACCGGCGCCGGCGCGATATCTGCAATGGCATGGCGATTGCTGCGCGTGACCGCGGAGAACCTGGCACTAGGACCCGACGGACTCTTTCCGCGAGGTCGTCACACATGCAGCGCCCACCCCTCTGGCGTTTCGCAACGGTCGTGACCAGTGCGCTGGTCCTCACCGCGTCCCTGTCCGCGTTCGGAATCTGCTCGCCGCACGGCGGCCAGTACCGGCCGCCGAACCGCAACACACCGCCGCGTCCGAATCCCCATCAACCGCCACCGCCGCCGCCGCCGACCGGGCCGCTCGGCGGTTCCGGGCCCGTTGCGCCGCCGGGAACCGGGCCGTCGGGCGGTCCGACCACGCCCGGCGCCGGTCCGCCGCGGGGCGGGACGCCGGGGCCGGCAACGCCCGGTCCGAATCGCGGTGGCGCGGGGCGCACCGGCGGGATCACTCTCGCCGACGATGCGACGCGGTGGTCCCATTGGTGGGAGTTCAACAAGGACCGCTACCTGGTGCGGCGGGCGAGTGACGAGCTCGGACCGCGGACCGGCAGTGACGATTTCTATCTCGGCGCCGGGCGGCGCGGCCTCGCGCGGGACGGGTTGCAGCCGACGCGCGACGACGTCGAACGGCGCGTTCTGCCGGCGTTGCTGGCCGCGAACGCGAGCACCGATGACCGGGATGTCGTGACCGCGGCGATGATCGCGATGGCGAAGGTGGGGGCGTCTACCGATGAGTCGGCGCTCGTCGACGCGTTCGCCGCCCGACTCGCCCGCCGCGACCAGGAGGTGCGCGAAACCGCGGCGCTCGCGCTCGGGCTCGCCGGGCTCGATGGCGATCGTGCGATCCGTCTCCTCACCGCGCTCGTGCACGGAACGTCGGTCGCCAGCGCCGCCTGTGGCGGGATTCCGGTCGATGATCGGACGCGCGCGTTCGCGGCGTACGCGCTCGGCCTGGCGGCGCGGCGATCGCAGCGACTCGCGACGACCTACCGCGCCGTGCGGGCGCTGCGACCGCTCGTCGAGGATCGCCGATGCAATCGGCACGTGCTGGTGGGCGCGATCTTCGGGCTCGGCCTCCTGCCCCTGCAGGCGGGGGGCGCGAGTGCCGAACCGAGCGGTGGCGTGCGGACGCTGCGCGCTAGCGTCCTGGCCACGCTCGAACGCTGCCTGCTGGATCGTCGCGGACCGGGGCAGCAGTCGCTGCAGTCGCACTGCGCGACGGCGATCGCGCGGCTCGTTCAGCCGACGGACGACTGCGCGGCGCGCTATCGCGCGCTCTTCCGCCGGCTGCTGCAGGGCAGCATCGACGGCCGCGTGGTGGGCCACGATCAGGCTCGCGCCGCGGCGCTCGGTCTCGGCCGACTCGGGCTGCCCGGCGCTGCCGGCGCTGCCGAGAGAGCAGTGCTGCTCGACGTGTGGCGGCGGCACCGCGATCAGCAGACGCGATACTTCGCCGTGCTGGCGCTCGGTCAGATCGGCGGCGTCGAGAACCGCAACGCGCTGCTGCGCGAACTCGACCGCGGGACCAAGGCGCTCGAGAAGCCGTGGTGCGCCCTCGCGCTCGGCCTCGGCGAGCACCGTCGACTGACCCGATCGGCGACGCGCCGATTGGCGGTCGAGCCGGATCGACTCGTTGCCCAGGCCTTGCTCGCCGAGTTCCACCGGGCGCGGAATCGCGAACTGGCCGGCGCGCTCGCCGTCGCGCTCGGGCTGACGTGCTGCCTCGACGCGGCGCCGGCGCTGCGAGCGCGCCTCGACGACTCGCGCGAGGACGACGCCTTGGCCGGCTACTGCTGTATCGGCCTCGCCCTGATGCGCGACGATCGCGCGGCGGACAAGCTGCGTGGGATCCTGCGGACCGCGGAGCGCCGGCCCGAACTCATGCGGCAGTGCGCGATGGCGCTGGGACATCTCGGCGATCGTGCGGCCGCGCGCGATCTGCACGCGATGCTCGCGCGCCCGGGCGTCGGCGTCGCCCGACTGGCTGCGATCGCGGTGGCGCTGGGTCATGTCGGCAACCGGCGCTCGATCGGCCCGCTCGTCGAACTCCTCGCCGATGCGAAGCGGCCGGCGCTGACGCGTGCGTTCGCGGCTGCCGCGCTCGGGGGCATCGCCGACCCGGCTCCGGTGCCCTTCGGGGGCGTCGTCGCGTGCGACATCAACTATCGAGCCGCGATCGAGTCCCTGACGGGCGGCGGCACCGGCATCCTCGACATTCTCTAAGGTCGGCGGCAGTCGCCGCCGGCGGGCCCAACTGCGGATAGCGGTGCGCCCGCGCCCGTGCTACACCGCTGACATGGATCTCGGCTTCGAGACGATCGGCAACGCCTGCCTCATCGCGCACGACAACGGGCCCGTGCTCGCCACGGACCCCTGGCTCACGGGGCTGGCGTATTTCGGTTCCTGGCGGCTCAGTCACGCCGTGCCCGGGGCGCAGCAGGAGAGCGTCAAGCGCTGCAAGTACCTCTGGATCTCGCACGGGCACCCCGACCACCTGAGCCTCGAATCCCTGGAGAACCTGCGTTCGAGCAAGATCCTGCTCGCCGATCACTACGGCAGTCGCATCGCGAACGACCTCGCGGGCATGGGGTTCGACGTCACGACGCTGAAGTGCGGGGAGTGGTTCCCGGTCAGCGACCGCGTGCGGATCGCGTCGCTCGCGAACTACAACCAGGACGCGACGCTCGTGATGGACATCGACGGGCACCTCGTGATCGACGCGAACGACGCGGGCAATCGCGGCAGCAGTCGCTTCCTGCAGCGGGAGCGCGAGCGGTTCCGGAAGCGCCGCGTCCTCGCCTGCCTCACGGGCTACGGCGACGCGGACATGATCAACTTCTTCGACGAGCAGGGCAACCGTGTGCTGCCGGCAGCCGCGAACAAGGAGCCGTGCGGGCCGGGCATCAAGGCGATGCTCGACTACTACGACATCGACTACTTCGCGCCGTCGAGTTCGATGCATCGCTACAACCGCACGGACAGCGCGTGGGCGGACGAGTACGCGACGCCGATTCAGGACCATGAGTTGGGTTTCGACGGCGGACGCCGCACGTGCCTGCCCGCCTACGTGCAGTTCGATCTGCAGACCGGGCAGTACGAGAGGATCGACCCGCCGGCAAACGACCAACCGTTGCAGTCGCCGGCGGACTTCGGCGACGATTGGTCGACGCCGCTCGAGAGCGCCGACGTCAAGGTGCTCGCCGACTACTTCCGGCGGGTCGAGCACCTCCACAGCTGCATCGGCCACATCAACTTCCGCGTCGGCGACAAGGACCACGCGATCGACATCAACCGTGAGCACGATCGTGGCGTGACGTTCGCGACGCCGCGGCAGTCGCTGATGCAGGCGATCGAGTGGAACGCGTTCGACGACATCCTCATCGGCAACTTCTGCAAGACGACGCTGCACGGCGACTGGTGGGGGAAGCAGGGGGCGGAGGCGCTGTATCCGCACTTCACGCCGTTCGTGACCAAGTTCGGCGACAACGGCGGCGCCTACTCCACGGCCGAGGTGCGCGCCTACTTCGAGGAGTACCAGCGGCGCGGCTACACGGAGTTCACGGCCGAGCCGAGCGAGCAGGAGATGGCCGCCGTCATCGAGCCGCTGTTGCGGGGCGACGACTGATCGGCTGATCGGCCGATTGCGCCGGTCCCGGGGCCGTTCGGGGTCCGGTTTCGGGTCGTTGTCGCGTTCGTGTCGCGGCGCTTCGCGGCCGCTCGCATTCGCGTGGCCATGGGCGTAAACCACCCTCGAGGTATCCCATGAAGCTCGTTCGCACACTGTTGCCGTTCTCGTTCGCTCCGCCGCTGGCCCTCTCGTTCGCGCTCGCGCCGTTCGTCGTCGCGCAAGAGCCGGCCGCTCCGCCGACCGCTCCGCCGACCGAGGTCGTCGAGGTCGTCGAAGAAGTCGTCCTCGAAGAGGCCGGCCCGCTGCTGCCCGAGGGCATGGCGGAGAAGATCGTCACTGAAGGCATCGAGAACAGTCAGGTGATGACGCTGTTGCACGGCCTCACGCACGACGTCGGCCACCGTCTCACCGGCTCGGACAACTTCACGCACGCGTGCGCGTGGGCGATGATGCAGTACCAGCAGATGGGTGTGCCGATCGTGCGGCTCGAGAAGTGGGGCGAGTGGAACCTCGCGTGGAACCGCGGCGAGTGGAAGGGCCGCATCACCGTGCCCGAGCACATCGACCTCTACGTCGCGACCAACGCCTGGACGGCGGGCACGAACGGGCCGCGGACCGGCTTCATCGTGAACGTGCCGGAGACGGAGGAAGAGGTCGACGGCAAGTCGGTCGGTGGCAAGTGGGTCTACTACAGCAAGCGCCCGAACCGCGCGATGCGCGACGCATGCGAGAAGGTCGGCATCCTCGGCTGGCTCTACCGGGCGAGCGATCCGGACGAGCGATTCCCGACGCGGGTGCGCGTGTTCGGCAGCAGCCGCACGGCGCAGATGCCGATCGACCAGGTGCCGACCGTGCCGCAGATCGCGATCCGCGCCGACCAGGCCGATCGCCTGGCAGAGCTGCTCGAGGGCTCGGCTGGCGTGATCGGTGAGTTCGACATCGACAACGAGTTCCGCGACGGCGGCATCCCGCTCTACAACGTCGTCGCCGAGATCCCGGGCAGCGAGAAGCCCGACGAGGTCGTCATCGTCTGCGGTCACCTCGACAGCTGGCACCAGGCGCAGGGCTGCACGGACAACGGCACGGGCACCACGTCGACGATGGAGGCCGCGCGCATCCTCATGGCGGCGGGCGCGAAGCCGAAGCGCACGATCCGGTTCTGCCTCTGGGGCGGCGAGGAGCAGGGCCTGCTCGGCAGTCGCGAGTACGTGAAGCGGCACCGCACGGAGATGGAGAAGGTGTCGGCCGTGTTCAACCACGACACGGGCACCAACTGGGCGCAGGGTCTCAGCGCGCCCGGCAAGATGCACGGCCAGCTCGAGGCCGTCTTCGCGCCCGTTCTCGAGCTGATGACGCCGCCGGATCCGTACTGGGACGAGCCGGTCTTCAACCTCAACAAGTCGCGCAGCCTGCGGGGCGGCGGCGGCAGCGACCACGCGTCGTTCATCGCGGCCGGCGTGCCGGGACTCAACTGGAGCCTCAAGGGTCGCAGCAACTACTTCCAGCACACCTGGCACACGCAGTGGGATACCTATGAGGTCGCGGTGCCGGAGTACCAGCGCCACACGGCGACGGTCATCGCGCTCGCGGCGCTCGGCACGGCCAACCTGCCGGAGATGCTCGATCGCGCCGACGTGCAACGCGGTGGCGGCCGGCGCGCCCAGTCGGCGCGCATCGCCGAGATGATCTTCGAGGCCGAGGTCGACGGGATGGCGGTCAAGAGCGTCACGAAGGACGGCCGCGGCGCGAAGATGGGGCTGATGCAGGGCGACGTGATCCTCAAGCTCAACGGCGACAAGCTGGCGCAGATGCGCGACCTGTTCCGCACGATGCGTGACAACGACGCCAAGGTCTTGACGTTCACGGTCAAGCGCGGTGACAAGGAGGTCGAGCTCAAGATGCGGCGCGACGACCTGCCGGGCGGCCGGCGCCGCTGAGGTCGACCGGGCACCCCGAGGTCACCGCCTCGGATTTGCTGCTAGTTGGCTCGTCATTCGGGGTTGCGCGAATGACGGGCCGCTTCGTAGAATGCCTGCGCAACGCGGTCGGTCAGCCGCGCGCAAACAGAATGCTCCCGGGAGGGGCTGATGAAGCAGAACGAGCGGATACTGGTGTACCTCGTCACGGGGTTCTTGGCGGTCATTCTCGTGGTCGCGGTCTTCTTCGGACGCGACAGCGGCGCGGCCACGAAACCCGGCGCGAACGGCGCTGGTGCCGACGGTGACGGGGTGCGCGGTCTCGGGCAGATGCTCGACCAGCGGCGCGTCGACGAGCGGCAGGCTGCCCTGACGAACGAAGGCGGGCAAGGCGGCGAGGGCGCGTCGAACGACGGCTCAGCTGGCGTTGGCGATGTCATGAACGGCGCCACCCGGCAAGGGGGCGCGACGCAGCAAGATCGCGCCGAGACGCAGTCGCCGCTGGTCGCGACCGTGCCCGTGCCGGCCACGCAGCGCGTGCAGCAGCTCCTCGGCGAGAGCCGCCGCGACCGCACGGTCCGGATCGTGCGTGCGCGCGCCGGCGACTCGCTCGAGTCCCTCGTGCGACGCTGGTGCGGCAAGCGCGGGCCGTTCCTCGACGAGGCCAAGGCGCTCAACGAACAGCTCACCGTGCTGCGGATCGGCCAGGAAGTGGTCGTGCCGTGGGTCGATGACGAGGTCGTGCTCGCCGCGTACGAGGCCCGCCAGCCGCGCCTGCTCGCGGGTGACGGTTCGGCGGCCGGTGGTGCGACGCCCCAGCCAGGTTACCAGCCGGGTTACCAGCCGTCTGGCACGCCGGCCACCGTCCTTGGCCCGAACACGAGCCCCGCAACGCGTGGGCCGTCGTTCCAGGTGCCCGGCGCGCGGCCGCTCGGCGGTGAGAACAGGGCGGCGAATGCGAACGCGCCGGCCGCCGCCGCGGCGACGGTGTCCTACACCGTGCAGTCGGGCGACTCGCTCTGGAAGATCGCGGCGCGGCGCTACGGCGCCCGCAACGCGGACCGCATGATTCGCGCGATCAAGGAGCTCAACGGCCTGTCGAGCGACACGCTCCGGGAAGACCAGAAGCTGCTGCTGCCGACGACCGCCGGAGAATAGCGCGCCGGCGAATCGCGGCGGGCGCGGGCGCCCTACTTGAGCCCGTAGCGGTCGAGCTTCTTGTAGAGGTTCGACCGCATGAGCTGGATGCGTTCGGCGGTGCGCTTGATGTTGCCGTTGTTCTCGAGCAGCTTGCGCCGCAAGAACTCCTTCTCCGTCGCGGCGCGGAAGTCCTCGAGCTTCTCGAACTCGAACCAGTCCGTCTCACCGTCGGCGCTGCGGCTCGGGGTCGGCACCGTGACGCCCTCGAGGTCGGCGACCTCGACCTTGGCGTCGTCCGCGAGGATCGCGGCCGCTTCGATCACGTTCTTGAGCTGACGCACGTTGCCCGGCCATTGCTGACCGCGTAGCCACGCTGAGGTGCCGGACGCGAGCTTCTTGCGGTCGATGCCGTTGCGGCTGCACGCCGCCTCGAGGAAGTGTGTCGCGAGCCGCTCGATGTCGGCCGGGCGCTCACGCAGCGGCGGCAGGTGCACGCGCACGACGTGGAGCCGATAGAACAGGTCCTCGCGGAACGTCTTCTCCGCGACCATCGCGTCGAGGTCCTGGTTGGTCGCGGCGAGGATGCGCACGTCGACGGTCACGTTTTTCTGACTGCCGAGCCGTTGCACCGTCTGCTCCTGCAGTGCGCGCAGCAGCTTGGCCTGCATCGGCAGCGGCAGGTCGCCGACCTCGTCGAGGAACAGCGTGCCCGAGTCGGCCTGTTCGAACGCGCCGGGTCGGCTCGCCACCGCACCCGTGAACGCGCCCTTCTCGTGGCCGAACAGCTCGCTCTCCGCGAGCTCCGCCGGGATCGCAGCGCAGTTGATCGCCACGAACGGTCGCTCGGCGCGCTTGCTCATGCCGTGCAGCCGCTGCGCGACGAGTTCTTTGCCCGTGCCGTTCTCGCCCGTGATCAGCACCGGCACGGCGGTCGGCGCGACCTTGTCGATCGTCGCGCGCACCCGCGCCATCGGCTCGCTGTCGCCGAGCAGGCGGTTCTCGGTCTGCAGCTTGCTGCGCAGTTTCCGGTTGTCGTGCTCGAGCTTGGCGTGATCGAGCGCGTTCTTGATCGAGAGCAGGACCCGGTCGGTCTCGAATGGCTTCTGCAGGAAGTCGTAGGCGCCTCGGCGCACGGCGAGCACCGCGGTGTCGAGGTCGCCGTGCCCCGAGATCATGACCACGGGCAGCTCCGGGCGTTCCTGCTTGAGTCGCTGCAGGACCTCGAGTCCGTCGATGCCCGGGAGCTTGATGTCGAGCAGAACGAGGGCGATCTCGGGCTGCTCGGCGATGCGGTCGAGGCACTGTTGGCCGTCGCCGGCCTCGGCCGTGGCGAAGCCGTCGTAGTCGAGCGCGAACGCGAGCTCCTCCCGCACGGCCCGGTGGTCATCGACGATCAGGATCGTGGCTTTCGGCGCCATGGGGGCACGGTAGCGGAAGCGCTGGCAAGACGTTGGGCGAATTGGCGGCGATCGCGGCCCGGCTTCGCGGGCATTTTCCGGGGCCGCCCCGAGGCACGATTCGCCGGTGCCATCGCGGCCTCGCCGTGGGGGCTGCGGCTCGGGGCAGGGTGGGGGCGTTCTTCTCCGGTCTGGCGGGTTATCCTCCTACGATCGCCACTGTCCCGAGGCGTCTACTTGACGGTTGGGCGGCGGAACATAGGATTCGCCAGCTGATCCAGCTTCGCTGGCTGACCGGAGTTCCGGCCGCTCGTCAACTCGCCCCGGGTGCCGCGGCCCCTTCGATCCGACGCCCTCAATCCGTTCCCAAGCCCCAAGCAGTGCGCCGCATCGGCGCCGGCAGACCCCTACCGCCTCTCCCATTCAAGGAGTCCCGTTTCATGGCCCGCTCGTTCCATCACTCTCTCCTGGCCGCCGTCGTCGCGTGCGTCGTCTCCGGCCAGGTGGTTGCGCAGTCGCAGCTCAAGGAAGCCGTCAACGCCATCCGTCTCGGTAAGCCGGAGGAAGCCAAGACGATCCTGCAGGAGCTCCTGCAGTCCGACCCGTCGAACGAGGACGCGCTGCAGTACTACCAGTCGGTCTCGCAGGACGAGTACTACATGCTGCTCACCGACAACGACGACGCGATCCGCAAGTTCGCGCAGTCGATCCTCGAGCGCGCCAAGGTCGAGCGCCAGGAGGAGTCGCGCGATGCCGACACGATCAACGCGCTGGTCGAGACGGCGACCCAGAGCGAGAACTTCGGCGAGCGTCAGGATGCGGTCAACAAGCTGATTGCCAACCACGGTGAGTTCGCGGTGCCGGCGCTCGTCGAGCGGCTCGGCAACCCCGACGACATCGAGGGCTCGATCAAGGCGATCTACACGCTGACGCAGCTCAACACGGTCGCGGTCCTGCCGCTGATCGAGGCGCTGAAGAGCAGCAATGAGATCACCGTCCAGAACGCCGCCGCCGCGCTCTACCACATCGGTGACATGCGTGCCGCGCCGGTCATGGCTCGTCTTGCCGGCGACAGCCGCGTGCCGATCGCGCAGATCGCGAAGCGCTTCCTGAAGGCGAACAACGTGACCCGGAGTGATACGGAGCTCGCGATCGCGCAGGCCAAGGAGTACATCGCCGGTGGCATCGCGTCCGGCGCGTTCAGCGACGTGATCTGGTCGCTGAACGACGACAAGCTCGAGTACACCGACGTGCCGGCGCTCGTCTACCAGTACGAGCTCGCGAAGTCGGTCGCCGCGGACGCGGTTGCGGCGGCGCCGCAGAGTGAAGAGGCGATCGCGACGCTGGCGTCGGCGAACCTCGCCGAGATCAGCGTCATCGAGAGTTCGATCAAGGCCGGGGACGAGTCGGCGGCCGAGCTCGCCGCGATCGTTCCGGAGCTCCGGATCGCCGCCAACGCCTCCGGCGTCCAGGCCGTGCGAAAGGTGCTCGAAGACGGCATGAAGGACGGCCTGAAGCCGATCGCCGTCGAGGCGGCGATGATCCTCGCCGACGCCGAAGGGCAGGACACGGTTGGTCAGAGCTCGCTGATCCAGGCTCTCGACAGCAGTGACAAGCGCGTCAAGTACGCGGCCGCCGCGGCGCTCGTCAAGGCGAGCAACGGCGCGAACGTGCCGGCTGCCGGCAAGGTCGTGCGGATCCTCGCCGAAGCCGTGGCCGAGGAGCAGGTCCGTTCGATCCAGGTCATCAGCCCCGAGACTTCGGCGCGCCAGGCCGTGATGGCGGCCAGCGACACGGCCGGTCTCGGCTTCACCGAGGCGAGCAGCGGCGTCCGCGGCATGCAGAACCTGCTGATCAACCCGCGCACCGACGTAGTCGTGATCAACGAGATCCTGCCCGACCGCCTGCCCGAGGACGTCATCGGCAACGTCAAGAAGGACTCGCGCATGGCCAATGCGCGCATCGTGATCGTCGCCAAGGACCCTGCCGCCGCCGAAGAACGCTTCGGTGACGCGATCCACGGCGTCGTCCAGGCGCCGCTGTCCGGCGAGGCGCTCGTCGCCGAGGTCAACCGCGTCCTCGAGGGCGTGCCGAACCCGGCCGGTGATCGCGCCGAGGGCTACGCCGCGGGTGCCAGCACGGCGCTCAACATGATGGCGGCCAACGGCTCCAGCGTCAGCGCGGCCCTCACCAACCTCGCGGCCCAGCTCGATCGCGGTGACGCGGTCGCGGTCCCGGCCGCCAAGGCGCTCGGCCTGGCCGGCACGGCCGACCAGCTCGACGCCGTCCGCGGCGCGCTCGTCAACGGCAGCGATGCCGTCAAGGTTGCCGCCGCCGACGCGATGGCCGGCATCCTCGGCCGCATGGACTCGGCTCCCGAGGCTGCGATCGAGGCGCTGCTCGCGACCGTCCAGGGCGACGGTTCGGCCGACCTCCGCGGCGCTGCGGCGCGCGCCCTTGGGCGTGCGAAGCTCAGCGGCCGCGAGAAGGCCGACGTGCAGCAGAAGCTGCGCAAGATCGCCGGCGCCAACTAGGGCTGCTGGGTTGAGTGTGGACTCGCCTCACGTGCGGCCGGAGAATCCCTCCGGCTGCGCTCGAATTGGCGAGAAGTGACTGGCGGGCATCCGGGGACGGCTTTCGATTCCAGCGCGTCGCTCGGGCCGCTCAGCGGCACTCGCCACCCGAGATGCCGCTGGGTTGAGTGTGGACTTGCGCGGGGTTCAGCGGCGGTGCGGATCGCTGGTATCCGGCCGTCCCTCCGCACGTCTCATGGCGCGGCTCGCGAGACGGTTTTTTGTGGCGTCGTCAAGGTCGGGCGCTACTGTTCTGCGCCCACCGGAAGGCCGATGTAGCTCAGTGGTAGAGCAACGCTTTCGTAAAGCGTAGGTCGTCAGTTCGAATCTGACCATCGGCTCCATTCTGAAGGATCGTGGCCGCAGCTGACGACAAGTTCGGGTTCGCTCAGGCGGGGAGTCGATTCGCTCGTCGAGATCGACCCCGGGCGGTACGGCTCCGCGGCCTTGTCGTCCTCGTGGCCAGCTTCCTGGTCGCTGCTTGTGGCACGACGGCGAACAACGCGCCCATGCGTTATGCCCCGTCCGGTGCGACTCCGGGTTGGCAGCGGTCTCCCGAGGGCGTGTTGTCCACCAGCCTTCACGGCGTCGAGGTCGAGATCGACCTGAGTGCGACGTCCACCCGCATCGATGTGACGGCCACGAATGCGACTGGCCATCCCGTTGAGTTACGGATGGGCGGCGAGGGGACCCCTGGTGACCTCGCCATCGGTGAGCTCCTCGAGCGACCGATCGTGCGGGAGCCCGGCAGCGTCGGGTCGAACTACCGCCCGTACCGCTCGATGATGCCACACGTCCTGCCGACCGGGACGCGGACCGTGTTCAATCTCGATCAGCCCCTCGGTCGTGACCCCTCGTACGGCTTGTTCTTCGTGTTCATGATCGAGGCCCGCAGGGATGGGGCTGCTCCGGAACGCCGTACGATCCCGCTGACGGCGCAACACGTCGACGCGGCCGGGGCCGACGGCGGCGCTTGAAATGCTCGGCGACCAGGTCGTCGCCGCCGAGTCGCTCTTGCCCATCCTGGCCTTTGCCATGGTGGTGCTCGGCGAGGTTCTCGCCATCGTGTTCGTCTACCGCGTTCTCGTGAGCGGCGGTTCGCCGGCAGGCAACATCCTGTGGGTCGCCGTGATCCTCGCGACGCCGTGGTTCGGACTCGCGCTCTACTACCTGCTGCCGCGAAGGTTGCAGCTGCGAAAGCTCGCGCGTATTCAGCATCGTGGCCGTCGGGTGCGAGCTCGCCGGCAGATCGACGACAGCTCGTCGGCGCCCGGGAGTGCAGGTGGTCAAAGTCTCGAGCGTGACGAATCAGCGGGGCTCGCGGCAGTCCTCTCCAACGACGACGAGCAGGAGGGGTGCGGCTTGTCGGTGGGCAACCTCGTCGAGTGGATTCCGGGCGGCGAGGATTTCTTCGAGGCCGCGGAGGCTGCCATCTCCGGAGCGCGGGTCGAGGTGCACTGCGAGGTCTACATCCTCAGGGCGGACGAGGCCGGCTTGCGGTTCCTGGACTGTCTGGCCCACGCAGCTGCGCGCGGTGTGGCGGTTCGACTGCTGTACGACTCGATCGGAAGCTTCGGCCTGAAGTCCGCCCATCTCGCGGGGCTGCGGCAGGCCGGCGGGCAGGCCGAGCCGTTCTTGCCGCTGCTCTGGAAGCGCCGGCCGTTCACCATCAATCTGCGCAACCACCGCAAGATCCTGCTGGTCGACGGCGAGGTTGGCTACGTCGGTGGCCGCAACATCGGGAACGAGTATCGAACCGGCTTCCTCGGCCGGCGAACGCGTTGGCTCGACGCCATGGTGAGCGTTCGCGGACCTGTCGTCCGCCGCTTGCAGGAGACGTTTCATGAAGATTGGTGCACGGCTACCGATGTGGTCCTCGAGGCCCCGGTCGCGGAGCCTCCTGTCGTCGACGAAGCGGGTCCCAGAGTCGCCGTTGCCGTCAGCGGGCCGGATCGAGATCGTCAGACGCTGTGGTACGCGATCGTCCAGTCGATCGCCGAGGCCCGCGAGAGCGTGCACCTTTGTTCGCCCTATATGCTGCCGCCGCCGGCACTCGCGTACGCCATCGAGGTCGCGTGCGCTCGGGGTGTCGAGGTCTGCCTCTACACCAACGGCAAGAAGGTCGAATCGACGATCTTGTATTGGGCTCAGCGCGCGAACTACCGGCGCCTCCTGGATGTCGGCGCGGAGATCTGGGAGACCGTCGACGACTACGATCACAGCAAGCTGCTGGTCGTCGACGGCCGCTCGGTCATCGTCGGTAGCGCAAACATGGACCTCCGTTCCGCGCGCCTCAACTTCGAGGTCGCGGTCGTTGCGCTCGATGCGCGGGAGCTCGCCGCGAACGTTCTTTCGACGGTCGCGAAGCGGCAAGAGGGGCGCCAGCGAGTGACGCTCGCTGGCTTGCCCAGGAACCCGGTGGCCAGGGCCGTCGACGGAATCGCCAGTCTTGCTTCTCCCCTGTTCTGATGGCTTGCGTGTGGATCCAGCGCTGATGGTTCATGGGTGTGAGCCGGCGGGCGCGGACTGGTCTCGCGTCTCGCCAACCGCAAGATTCAGCCGGGGTGGGATGCCCACTCGGGCGCGCGCGGAGTCTTGGTTGGCTCTGGTTGCCGGCGGTTACGCCACCGCTTCGAGTGGTTCGTAGGCCGTGGGGTGGAGGCTGCGGGAGCCCCAGTCCTGGCGCCATGACAGGATGGCTTCCGGGCGCAGGGGGCGATCCAGCACGCCGAGTTCGACGGCCGGCGTCAGCGTGTGGTCGTCGTGGTTTCGGCGGGGCCTCTCGTAGTTGCGGAACGCGATGAACAGATGCATGTGGGCGCGCAGATACCGCCTCTTCTTGCTCGTGAGCCACGACTTGCGCCGTAGTCGACCGCAGTTGTCGCGCGCCATGGCGATGGTCAGATTGATGGCGTGCAGTGGATTGAAGGTGCCACGCGCGAGTCTCGACGAGGTCGTCTCGTGCACGGCCAATCTGCCGAACGTCGCTGCGATCAACGAGGCGTACGACGCCTTTTCGTCGGTGCGAAGCGTGAGGCGGCTGGTGGTCGGCGCGAGTTGTTTCAGGTGGGCGAGAACCGCGGCAACGCAGCGCCGGCTGCGGTCTCGGCGTTGGCCAC
Source organism: Planctomycetota bacterium (assembly GCA_965228735.1). GTDB lineage: Bacteria > Planctomycetota > UBA1135 > UBA1135 > UBA2386 > JAGQRA01. Next base: position 2,374,703 of record OZ245838.1, on the reverse strand, counting down.
GGCGCCGTTCGGCGCGATCTTGCCGGTGGCGGCGAGCGGTGCCCGGCGGGGCGAGTCTGCGGATCGGGCCGGGGAGTGCCGAGATGACGAAGAAGGACTGCCCCTCGATCATCACGGGCATCGTCAGCCGGTTGATCGACGACTGCTCGTAGGTCTCCTCTTCATCGAACAGATACGTGCGGTCAGCGGGCAGCGAGCGACAGAGGTTGCGGTGCAGCAAGCGGCAGGTCTGCGCGACCTTCCAGAACTTGCTCTGCACGCTGTGGATGTCGAGGCCAAGCTTGCGCCCGCACTGTCGCAGCCCGGCTCCGCTCGTGAGCATGTCGTACAGCGTGACGTTGCATTCCGGTCGCCGGTCGCGGTAGTCGTGGCGGAACGTCTGCCTCGAGAACGTGCGCCGGCAACTCTTGCATCGGAATCGAGGCACGGGCTCGGTCCGGCAGCGCGGTCGGTAGGAGCCGTGGCGCACATAGAACCGTGCGCGCGGAGCGGTGAATTGGCTGCAGGCTGTGTTCGGGCAGCGCGGTGGTGTGAAGTGCAAGGCTGGATCTCCGCCCGAGGAGTTGCCCGGGCAGGAGTCCAGTGCTTGCGCGAAGGCGCTTGGTTACAGCTCGTTCGGCGGGCGCCAGCGCCGATCCACACTCGAACCAGCGGCCTCAGCCGCGGACGATCTCCCAGATCTCGCCGCCTAGGTAGTCCCACGGCAGCCGGCCTTCGTCGCACTCGCCCGGGTTCGGGTCGAACTGCACGTCCACCATGTAGATGATCCGGCCCGTGGACTGGCCGATGTTGCGCGCACCGTGCGCGACGCCCGGCGGGATGCGGACCAGCCGATCTTTCCCGTCACCGAGCATGAACCGCATCGTGTCGCCTTCCGTCGGCGAGCCGGTTCGGCAGTCGTGGAGCACGAGCAGCAGCCGGTCGCTCGGCGGCACGTACCACACGTCGGTCTGCCGGTGGTGCATGTGGAACGCCTTGATGACCCCCGGCTCCATTTCCGAGTAGTTCATCTGCCGGCACTCGAACCCCGCGAGTTCGGCGTGCTGGCCGGATGTCAGCCGGGCCAGTTCCGTGATCGCGCCGCCGTCGTCGTTGAACCGCTTCAACTCGACGACCTCGACGCCGTCGATACGGCGTGAGCCGCTGTAGTCCTGGAACGAGAAGGCCGCGCGGGCCTTCTCGTGGATCTCGACTTTGCTATCCGGGTGTGCTGGGTGTTCCACGAGGGCGTGGATACCCGCTCACTTGGACATGCGCCAGGGCTTCTCGGCGGTCGGCGCCTCGCTCGCGAGCGGCAGCTCGAACACGAACTTGGCGACGCGGTCCTGACGCTTGTCCACCAACGGAATGCCGAAGGTCATGACGGCCACGGCCTTGCCGTCCTTGTCCGTCTTGAACTCGAACATGTTGGCTTCGGGCTTGCCGGCACTCGCCTTGGCCATGGGGGCGGGGATCGACGCGACGATGCGGCCCTCGTTGCCCTGGAGCAGGAAGGCCGGCTTGTCCGTGGCAATCTTCACGAGGTCCATGCGGACGAAGTCGAGACCGTTCTTGGCCTCCTTCGGCTCGAGGTCCTTTTCCGTGAGGCCGTAGCGCTTGATGACGACCTTCCAGCTGTCGTCCTCCTTCTTCTTGTCCTTCTTGTCGTCCTTCTTCTTGTCGTCTTCCTTCTCGTCGAGGCCGGCCTTCTTGCGGCGCTCGGCCGCCTTGAGCTCGGCCTGCACGATCCGGTAGCCCTTCTTGATCGCGTCGGTCAGTTCGCGCGGCTGGCCGGCATCGCGGTAGAGCACGGTGAAGATCTCGCCCTTGAGGTCGCCGGCGTTGATCTTGACCGTCGTCACGAGCGTGCCGAGGACGAGCGGGCGGCGGTAGCTGCCCTCCATCATCTTCCGCAGATTGCCGCTCTTGCCCTTCTCCAGCCAGTTCATCGGGGCGAACGAGACCGTGCTGTAGCCCTTCGGGAAGCCGTTCTCACCGAGATCGTAGCGTTCGGCGCCGAACTGCTGGTCGAGGTTCGGTTCCTGGTCCGGCAGGATGCGGTTCCTGTTGTAGACGCCGCGCAGCAGCGAGTAGAGCGTGTCGTAGCCCGGGCGCAGGCTCTTCGCGAGGCGGATGCCGACGCTCTCGAGGCTGTCATCGAGATGGAGCGGCGCCCGCTGGTCGATCAGGAGCTGGATCGGCTCACCCTTGGAGAGGTAGGAGCCGCCCTTCGCGACTGCCGCAAGGTCCTTCCAGAGCGGCGGTGTCGAGACGATCTCCTTTACCGTCTTGGTCTTCTGCAGAACCTTCCATTCGGCCGCGAACGTGTCCGTGCCGTTGATCGGGTAGAGCCGGTTCTCGGCGACGAGCTGCCACACGTTGCCGAACAGGTCGGTGTGGCCGTACGGGCCGATCGCAGCCTTGACTGCGCCCACGGGCTTGGACACCTGGTCTTGGGAGCGGAAGATCTCGAGAGCTTCGAGCGACCCGGGTTCCGAATACACATCGGCTTCCTTGCCCTGGTTGCCCCACGGCCACGTATGCGTGCCATCTCCGCGAGCGGCGCGCGTCCACTCGGCCTCGTTCGGAAGGCGCATTCCCAGCCACGCGGCGAATCGGTTCGCGTCGCTGTATGAGATGTAGGTGACCGGGTGGTCGGCGATCGAATTGCCGTCCCCGTCTTCCAGCTTGTACGGCAGTTCGTGACCCTTCTGCTCCCAGTAGAGGCGGGCGCCATCCTTGTTGCCCGGGAACATCTTGTTGATCTCCTTGAGCCGCTTCTCGTAGTCGTCCTTGCGGCCGTACCGCCACCAGCCGAACGGCGGCTTCACCGGCGCGAGGCTCGTGCCCTCGGCGCGCGAAAGAGCAACGAACACTTCGTATTCGCTGTTCTTGACGGGCCACTCCGCGAGGAGAAACGTGTCGACGTCGACCTGCTGGCGGCCGAGCATCGAGAGCGACCGCCGCATCGCCGTTTCGACGTTCTTCTCGGCGACTTCGAGCGCCTTGTCGGGGCGGCGCGGGAACGAGACCTGGCACGCTGCGTGGAACAACTGGTCGGTGGTGAGCCCCATTGTCACGGAGCCGCCGGGGACTTCGCGAAGGAACGTAGGCAGGCCGACGTACGGCAGGTCATCGCCGCTAGGGGCGGGCGTCGGTCCCTGGCAGGTTGATGTTGCCGCCAGGCCGAGGACGGAAGCGGAGAGGGTGGTCGCGAATCGCAGCGGGATCGAGTGCATCGAATTCCGGGTTGGGGTTGCGAATCACGCAGGCAGCGGCCGGAGGGGGCTGGCGGACGCCGGTGCGCGGAGGGGTCTCAGGGTTGCGATCCCGATACCACCGGTCGGGTCAGGATCGAAAGCCTGGAAACCACCGATTATCCGGCTCTGGCGTCAGCGTGCAACGCCCCGGTTGAGTCGAGCGCGGTGGGCGCCGTAACTGTCCGCAGTACGGCGGTTACAGGGTTCTTCGCTCCGCGGTCGCCCGCGTTTTTCCGCTTCAGGTCGGGTGCTGGCTTGGATGTTGGGCTTGTCGGCGCCCGGACCGCTGGCACGGGTGTGGATCGCTGGCCCGAACCGCATGCTGCTTCGGGTGTGGATTCTCGGGGCGAGCCTGGGTGTTGGGTTGCGTGTGGACCCAGGCGGGTAGCGATGCGGGGTCGCTGTGACGAGTCTGGCGACTGCGCTCGGACGGGCGCCTCGAGGTCAGAACAGCATGTCCGAGTGCTTTGCGAAGAAGCGCTTACCCAGCTTCTCGAGGCCCGCCGCGACGAACTTCGCGAGTTCGGGGTCGAACTGGCGGCCGGCCTGATCGCGGAAGAACGCGATGATCTTCTCGACGGGCCACGCCGGCTTGTAGCTGCGCTCTTCGGCGAGCGCGTCGTAGACCTCGGCGAGCACGAGGATCCGGCCTGGCAGGGCGACCTCGTCGCCGGCGAGGCCGTTGGGGTAGCCCTTGCCGTCCCAGCGCTCATGATGCTGGTAGACCCATTGGCGCACGTTGTCCTGGCCCTCGAGCGACGAGAGCACCTCGTAGCCCATCCGCGGGTGGCGGCGCACGACGTCCATCTCGTCCGCCGTGAGCGGGCCGGGCTTGGTCAGGATCGAATCCGGGACACCGATCTTGCCGATGTCGTGCAGCAGTGCCGCGAGGCGCAGGGACGCGCGGTCTTCGTCGTTCACGCGCAGATGCTCCGCCAGCGTGTCCGTATAGCCGACGACGCGTTCGGCGTGCCCGCTCGTGGTCGGGTCCTTCATCTCGATCGTGCGCGGGAGCACGGTGCTGAGGACGTGGTTGGCCGTCTCGAGCTCGGCATTGCGCCGGGCGAGGCCCGTTTCGAGGATCACGCGACGGCAGGTCGTGAGCAATGTTTGCGGATCGACCGGTTTGACGACCATGTCGGCGACGTTGCGCCGCAGAGCTTCCTGGGCACCGCCGAAACTGGGGCGACCCGTGAGCACGATCACCGGTGGCTGCGAACGACACGTCGCGGCGGCTGCGGCGAGATCCGAACCGAGCTGCGTCTCGCCGAGGTAGAGGTCCGTGACCACCAGGTCGAACGTCTGTTGCTGGAGGTGGGCGCGTGCGCGTTCGAGGTTGCCCGTGCAGGTGACGCGGAAGCCGGCGCTTGCCAGCGTGGCGTGCAGGCTGCGAAGAACGTCGGGCTCGTCGTCGACCAACAGCACGCGCTGATGGCCGGGCAGCAAGCCGGGGTTCTGCCACTTGCCGGGGAGTTCGTTCGGCGTCCACTCATTCGGTGGATCGAGCGCTAGATTCTCCGCGGCGGCATGGGGGGAGGCGTCAAGTGGTCTCATGGTCGAGTCACAAGATCCCGTTCGTGGGACGAAGTTGCCCGTGGCACCGGGCGGTTGTGGAGAGAGGTTGCCAGAAGTCTCCACGGGTTTTCCACCAACGCAATGGTCTTGCGGTCGAATGTTCTCGGTTTCACCCATCGGCTCGCCCAATTCCGGTTGCTGCAAATGCCGTGCGGTTCGCGCAGAATCCAGCCATGGGTTCTTCCTTGTCGCGCCAGGTCGGAGTCAAGGACGATGGCATGCGGCTCGACGTGTTCTTGGCCCAGCAGCCCGAAGTCCAGGGGCGCGGGGCAGCGCGCCGACTGCTCGACGAGGGGCTCGTGCACGTGGGCGATGAGCGGGTTCGGCCGAGTCTGGCGCTGAAGCGCGGGCAAACCGTGGTTTTCGAGTTGGTCGAAGAAGCGGTGCGCGACCCGCTCGATCCGCCCGGCGACCCGCCCGCCATCCGGGTGCTCTACGAGGACGCCTGGATGGTCGCGATCGACAAGCCCGCGGGCATCGCCGTGCATCCGCCGGAGAGCCGGCGGTTTTGCGAGCACACGGTCGCCAGCTGGGCGCGCGCCCGCTACCCCGACTTGCCGACCGTGCCGGAGGCCGAACGGCCGGGCATCGTTCACCGGCTCGATCGCGACACGTCCGGCGTCATGGTGCTGGCGCGGAATCAGGCGGCGCTGGACGCGCTGCGGGCGCAATTCCGGGCGCGGACCGCGCGCAAGGAGTACCGCGCCATCGTTTTCGGCGAACCACGCTTTCAGTCGGATTGGATCGAACGGTCGATCGGCACCGATCCGCGGCATCCGGACCGGATGACCGTGGTGGACGAGGGCGGTCGTGAGGCTGCGACGTTCTACGAAGTCCTCGAGCGGTTCGGCGAGTTCGCGCTGGTGGCATGCCGTCCGAAGACCGGTCGGACGCACCAGATCCGCGTGCACATGACGGCGCTCGGACACTCGCTCGTCGGCGATCGGGTGTATCGCAGTCGCCGCCGTCAGCACGTCGAACTGCCGGCCGAAGCCCCGCATCCCGGCCGCCATTGTCTGCATGCGCTGCGCCTGGCGTTGCCGCATCCGCAGACGCAGGAGGAGATCGAGTTCGAGGTCGAGATGCCGACCGATCTGACCGATCTGCTCCACTGGATGCGCGCGCGCTGAGTCCGCTCGGGTAATGGCCACCGCGGCTCAGCGGGTGAACCAACGGCCGCGGTCGTATCCACACTCACGCCCGCACCGGATCGCGGCCTCGAGTCGAGGATCCACATTCAACCCAGCACCCTTGTTTGGACGACGAAGGTCGGTCGCGTTGCGTTTGCTCGACCGCTAACGTCCGCTGCTGATGCAGAGCCGCTGGAACGACGCCGATGCCCAGGCTTGTTGCGACGAGTTTGCGCGTGTCCCCGAGTCGCTCGCGCTGCGGGTCTACACCTCGCGCTTGATCGGCCGGGATCCCGAACTGGTCCTCCACGGTGGCGGCAACACGTCGGTCAAGGCGGTGGCGACCGACCTCGTCGGCCGTGAGATCGAGGTCATGCACGTCAAGGGCAGCGGCAGCGACCTTTCGGATCTCGGGCCCGCTGGGCTGCCTGCAGTTCGGCTTGCGCCGTTGCTCGAATTGCGGACGCTCGAAGCGCTGTCCGATGACGACATGGTCAATGCCGTGCGTTCGGCGTTGCTCGACAGCGCCGCGCCGAATCCGTCCGTCGAGGCTCTGCTGCACGCGTTTCTGCCACATCGGTTCGTCGATCACACGCATGCGAATGCGATCCTGGCGCTGACGGACCAACCGAACGGCGGGGAGCTCGTGCGGCGGGCGTTCGGCGACGATGTGGCTGTGTTGCCCTGGATCATGCCCGGGTTTCCGCTGGCCAAGGCCGTCGCGGCTGCCGTCGAAGCGCAACCGGACTGCCAGGGTGTCGTGCTCGAGAAGCACGGGTTGTTCACGTTCGGCGACGATGCGCGCACGAGCTACGAGCGGATGATCGAGCTGGTCGATCGGGCCGAGCGCTTTCTCGAGGCCGAACTCGGTGGCGTGCCGCCGATGTTGCGTGGCCAGCCTGCTCCGCTGGCGGTCGACGACCGGGCTGCGCGACTCCGGCAGATTCTGCCGATCTTGCGCGGAGCTGTCGCCGCCGAGATCGAGGTCGACGGTAGCGCGGATTGGCGGCGCGTGGTGGCGGAGGCCCGGATCGGCGACGAGGTCGCTTCGTTCAGTGCGCATCCGGAGGCGCGGCGCCTGTGCGCGCTCGGGCCGATCACGCCAGATCACGTGATTCGCACCAAGGGTCGCTACCTCGTGCTCGGTGCCGATGAAGCGACCGATCGGCGGGCCTGCGAGGCTGCGGTTCGGGGCTTCGAGCAGGACTACGAGCGCTACTTCGAGGAGTGCGCGGCCGACAGGGGATTCGCGATGATCGCGCCGCAGCCGGTCGTCGTGGTGCTCGAAGGTGTCGGACTCGTGGCGTTCGGTGCCGATCGAAAGGCCGCGCGCATCGCCGCGGACGTTGCCGAGCACACGGTGCGCGTGAAAGCGGCCGCGGCGGCGCTCGGGGAGTACGAGCCGTTGACCGAGGCCGAGCTTGCGGAGATGGAATACTGGCCGCTCGAACGCAAGAAGCTCGGGCGGACCGCGTCACCACCGCTCCGTGGCCAGGTCGCGTTCGTCACCGGTGCCGCGGGTGCAATCGGGCGAGGCATCGTCGAGGTCCTGCTCGAACAGGGCGCCTGCGTATGCGCTACGGATGTGGATGGAGTTCGTCTCGCGAAGGCCGTCGAACGATTCGCGGTACACGGCGACCGTTGTGTGACCGCGGTCGGCGACCTGACGGACCGGTCGCAGGTAGAGCGGCTGTTCGGCGTATGCGTGCGCGAGTTCGGTGGTGTCGATTGCGTCGTGCCCAACGCCGGCGTCGCGCACGTGCAGTCCCTGGCGGACATGGATCCGGAGCGCTTTCAGCATGTCCTGGACGTCAATGCGACGAGCACGATGTTCGTCCTGCAGCAGGCCGCGCGCGTGATGCGAGCCCAGGGAACTGGTGGCAGCGTCGTGCTGCAGGCCAGCAAGAACGTCTTCGCGCCCGGCAAGTCGTTCGGTGCCTATTCCGCGAGCAAGGCGGCGGCACTGCAACTGTTGCGCGTCGCCGCGCTCGAGTTCGCGGAGTTCGGTGTGCGCTGCAACGCGATCAATGCGGACGCCGTGTTCGGGGACGACGAGGTGCCGAGCCGGCTTTGGGAGGAGGTCGGGCCGGATCGGATGCGCGCCCGCGGGCTCGATGCAGCCGGGTTGCGGCAATTCTATCGCGATCGGTCGCTGCTTGGCACTGCGGTCGTGCCGCGGCACGTCGGCGAAGCCGTCGCTTTCTTCGCGGCCCGGCGAACGCCGACGACCGGTGCGGTCTTGCCCGTCGACGGGGGCCTTCCCGAGGCGTTCCCGCGATGAACTCCGGCGCTGATGGGTTGCGTGTGGATGTCGGGGAGGTCGCTGGTGCGGCTGACGGTGGCGGTGCGGGGCGCCCAGCCGGGGCGCGGGAGCCGGCCATCGAGCTCGGTCGGCTGCGTAAGACCTACAAGAAGGGCCGCGACGAGACGGTGGCCGTCGACGGCCTCGATCTTCTGGTCGAGCGCGGCGAGGTGTTCGGGCTTCTGGGACCGAATGGTGCGGGCAAGACCACGACTGTCGAGATCTGCGAAGGCTTGACCGTGCCCGATTCCGGGACCGTTCGCGTGCTCGGACGGGAATGGCGAAGTGGGTGTGATCAGGAGATTCGTGGCCGGATCGGGGTCTGTCTGCAGGAGAGCAAGTTCCAGGAGAAGGCGACCGTGCGCGAGGTGCTCGAGCTCTTCTCCGCCATCTTTCCCGGCGGTCGGTCGGTCGACGAGGCGATTGCGCTCGTGTCGCTCGAGGAGAAGGCAGACGCCCGGACGAAGGGGCTCTCCGGCGGGCAGCGTCAGCGGCTGGCGGTGGCGACCGCGTTGCTCGGGCGGCCTGACCTGCTCTTTCTCGACGAGCCGACCACGGGCCTGGACCCGCAGTCTCGTCGGCAGCTGTGGGAGGTGATCCGCGAGTATCGTCGCGGCGGCGGCACGGCCGTGCTGACGACGCACTACATGGACGAAGCCGAGCAGCTGTGCGATCGGGTCGCGATCGTCGACGCGGGGCGGGTCATCGCTCTCGGCTCACCCGCGGAGCTCATTCGGTCGCTTGGCGCGGAGCACTTCGTCGAGGCTCAGGTCGACGCCTTCGGCGACCAGGTCGCGGCGGCGGATCTCTTGGCGCTGCCAGGGGTCCAGAGCTGTGAGTTCGAGCCTTCGCGCTGCGTTCTGACCGTCGACTCCGTGCATACCGCAGTGATCGCGATGGAACGTCTGCTCCACGATCGGGGTGTAGCACTCGTCGGCCTCGCGACGCGGCACGCCACTCTCGAAGACGTGTTCGTTCACCTCACCGGGCGCCAGTTGCGCGAAGGCGGTGACTCGTGAACCTGCGCGTCGTTCGAGCTGTCGCGATCGCGATGTTCCGCGAGTTCTGGCGTTCTCCCGAGGCCATCTTTTGGACCTACGGGTTTCCGATCGCGATGATGATCGGGCTCGGTCTGGCGTTCCAGCCGCGGGAGCCGGCGCCGGTCCCGGTCGCAGCGGTCGTCGGCGAGATCGGCGAGCCGTTCGTCGAAGCGCTGCGTGTGAGTGAGCAGCTCGACGTTCTCGAGCTCGAACCTGCCGCGGCCGATCGTGCGTTCGTGCGCGGCCGGGTGGCGCTGCTCTTGCGCGGCACGCTCGATGCCCCCGCGGTGCGGACCGATCCTGCGCGCGAGGAATCGCGGCTGGCGCAACTGCTTCTCGAACGGGCGCTACGCCGGCACCGGGACGGCCCTGGCATCGTGATCGAGGCAGCCGTGGAGGATCGAGCCGGGGCCCGCTACATCGACTTCCTCGTGCCCGGGTTGATCGGCCTCAACCTGATGGGCGCGTGCATGTGGGGCATCGGCTTCAACCTCGTGATGATGCGCACCCAAAACCTGCTGCGGCGACTCTTCGTGACGCCGCTGCGGCGCGGCGACTTCCTCATCGGCTACATGATCGGCCGCGGCGTCCTGGTCGTTCCGGAGAGTTTCGTCATTCTCGGTCTCGGCTGGCTGATTTGGGACGTGCCGTTCCGAGGCAGCGTGCTGGCAACGCTGTTGATTGTCGTGGCGGGTGGACTGGCGTTCACGGGGCTCGGCATGCTGTGTGCGAGTCGCGCGCGGACCTACGAGGGCATCGCCGGACTGATGCAGATGTGCCAGCTGCCGATGTGGCTGCTCGGCGGCGCGCTGTTCAGCAACGCGGGGTTTTCCGGAATCATGCGTTGGTTGGCGGACCTGATGCCGCTGACTCATCTCACGAACGCGCTGCGCGATGTCGTCCTGGAGCCTGGGGGAATCACGGATGTGGTTTGGCCGCTCGCGGGGCTCATTGCGTTCGGCGTGGTCTGCTTCGTTCTGGCGCTCCGGCTGTTCCGCTGGCACTGACCTGGAGCTGCGGGCAATGGGTGCGGGCGAGTCGAACGGCCAGCATCTTCGCCGTGCTGGGCCGGTGGCCGATGTCCAAACTCGAGCCAGCAGGAGCCCGCGGCAGACCGATGGGTTGGGTGTGGTTTCGCGGGATGCGGTTGACGGGAACTTCGAAGGTCTTCTACGCGAGAGAGTTACGCGGGTAGTCTTGGGCAGTCTCGCGCATTTGGCCTGATCCACACTCTGGCCATCAGTCCCTCGCGAAGAGCCGGAGGACGGGGTAGTGGTCGTCGGTGGCGGCCTCGAAGTAGTTCCAGTTCGACATCCCGTCATCACTCGTCGGCTCGAGCAACTGCGCGGCGAGCATTGCGAGGCGTTGCCGGGCGGGAACGAGCAGGCTGCCTGCCGGCGTGTCGTGCAGGCGTGATGGTTCCCATTTGCCCTCGAGTACCAGCTCCTGGTGACCCTGGAACGGGCGCTTCGGCTTGCGCTTCTTGGTGACGGCGAAGCGTTCGGCGCGGATCTCGCGGGCGGTGTCGAGGCGTTTGAATTCGAGGCCGTGGCGTTCGAGGAGGGCGATGGTCTCGGGAGTCGGGTTCGGAATCACCCACGCGTCGGGGAGCTTCCTTTGCTGGCGGGCTCGGAACGAGCGGAAGACGGGCATGCGCTCGGCCTTTACTTCGTCGGTGCGGGCGCGGCGGCCGTCGTCGAGTTGTTCGACGTTGCCGACGAGAACGTCGAGCGGCTCGGGGGCGGCGAAGTGGGCGTCGTAGCCGAACCAGCGTTGCGGCGCCGCGGCGCGGGCGCCGAAGTCGGCGCCGCGGCACGCGCCGAGGACCTCGACGCGGCGTTCGGTGAGCGAGGTGAGCAGACCGAGGACGAACGCGCGCGTCGTGCGCACACGGGTCTCGAAGTCGCAGTAGCTGTAGGCCTCGCTGAGAATCGCGATGCGGTTGCGCAGGCCGTAGTAGTTGACGCCGTAGCGCGGACGGCTGTCGTAGGTGTACCAGCCGCGCTTGCTGCGTTCGGATTCGGGGGCGCCGCCGCCGTCCCAGTCCGTCGTCTGGAAGTTGCCGTAGTCGAAGATGTCGAGGTCGTGATCGCGCTTCAGCGTCGCTGTTGCATCGTCGAGCAATCGGCGCGAGAGTCGCTGCAGGCCGGCGTCCTGGTTCGGGGAGAGGCAGGGCGCGAAGGTCAGGTGGTAGCCGTGGTAGGAGCCGTTCGTCGTGTGTAGGTCCACGAACAGGTGCGGATCGAACTCGCGGAAGAGCTTCAGCAGGGCCCGGGTCTCGAGTGCCTCGGCCTTGACGAAATCGCGATTCAGATCGAGGCCCTGGGCGTTGGGCCGTTGGCCGACGTTGCTCGGGCCGTTCTGGCGTCGGCGGTTGCGCGGGTTCGTCTTCTCGTTGCCGTCCACGTTGTAGATCGGCAGCAGCCAGACGTCGCACTGATGCAGCAGTTCTTCGTGGTCGCCGCTGCCGAACTCGCGGATGAGCTGCTGCAGGGCTTCCTTGCCCTCGACTTCGCCGGCGTGGATGTTGCCGATCACGAGCGCGCGCAGTCGTTGACCCGTCGGCGTGCGCGGCTCGGCGAGCGCGACCTTGCAGAGCAGCAGGGGACGGTCTTCGTGACTGCGGCCGGCCGTGACGATCGTGAGGCGGTCGCCGTGCGGCAGCTGCTGGCAACGTTCGAGGAACAACTGCACATCCGCCAGGGAACTCGTGCGCTGATAGTTGCTCGATTCCGGGACCGTTGCCGGTTCCGGGTCTTGGGGCGCCGGTTCGGGGCTTGCCGTTGCCGCGGGGGTCGCGTGCGGAGTCGAAGGCTCCGCGCTCTGCGCGCGCGCGGCGGGAAGCGCTGCGACGGCGGCGATACCGGTGAGGAGAAGGAGCGAGCGAGTGCGCGTCGACATCGTCCGCGATCGTAACCGCGCCGTTCGTGCTCCCGCCGGAACTTCGGACGGAATGGGTCGCGCCCACCTGCGACCCGGTGCCGTTCAGTCGAGCTCGCTCAGGCTTTGTTCCACGCCCGCGAGCTGCTCCTGCAGCTTCGCCAGGTTCGCGCGCTCGCGGTCGACCACGGCCGCCGGGGCCTTGGCCGTGAAGCTCTCGTTGCCGAGCTTCTTCTCGATGCCCGTGATGCGGCCGCGGAGCTTGTCGGCCTCCTTGCCGAGCTTCTGGCGCTCGGCCTCGAGGTCGACCACGCCGAGGAGGAACGCCTTGGCGGCACCCTGCACGACGGTCGCGGCGTCCGGTGTGCGTTCGGCGTCCGCGGCGATGGTGGTCTCGCTGAGGCCGGCCATGTTCGCAAGCAGGTCCTGCGTTGCGGTCAGCGTCTCGGCCACGGCGCCCTCGGCGCGGAAGCGCGCGGCGATGCGTTCGCGCGGGGCGACCTGGTAACGGGCGCGGGCCTCGCGAATCGCGACGCACCACTGCTGCATCGCTGCGATGCGTTGTTCGGTCGCCGGGTCATCCCACGTCGGGTCTGCGCTCGGCCACTGGGCATCCACGAGCATCTGGTTGTCGGCGAACGCACTCGCGATGCCGCGCTCGGGTGCGAGCTCCCGCAGGCGCGTCCACAGCGTTTCGGTGAGGAACGGCACGAACGGGTGCAGCAGCCGCAGCGTCTGATCGAGCACGGCCGCGAGGACCTGCTGCGCCGTTGCTTTGGAGTCTGGCGCCGTCGAGCTCGCATCGGCGCCGTCCCGGAAGCGCGGCTTGATCATCTCGAGGTACCAGTCGCAGAGCTCGTTCCAGAAGAAGTCGCGCACGGCGCTGATCGCGGCGGACGGCGTGTAGGCCTCGAGCTGCTCGTCGACGGTGCGGATCGCGCGGGCCAGGCGCGCGAGGATCCAGCGGTCCTCGAGCGCGAGGTCCTTTGCCTGCAGGGGCCGGAAGCCCGTGCCGTCGAGATTGAGGAATGCGAAACGGGCCGCGTTGAACAGCTTGTTGCAGAACGCCGAGCCGACCTGGAAGCGTTCGCTCGTCGCGCGCGCGGGCGTGATGCCTTCGGTGCCGTACTGACCGATCAGATCCATCGGCTCGTTGGTCTCGGGATCGAGGAACGTGCCGAGGAACGGGCCGGCCTTGGCGGTGGCGAGGTCGACGAGGCGTTCGTCCTCGCCGTCCTTGGTGAACGGCGAGATCGCCTGCACCGGCAGGCGGATGTCCTGCGTGCCGGTCTGCAGCTCGCAGATCACGTAGCGCAGCGCGTCGGCGCCGTAGCGCTCGATGATGTCGAGCGGGTCGATGCCGTTGCCCTTGCTCTTCGACATCCGCTCGCCCTTGCCGTCGAGGATCGTCGCGTGCAGGAAGACGTCGGTGAACGGCACGTCGCCGAGGTTGTAGAGCCCCGACATCACCATGCGCACGACCCACAGCGTGATGATGTCGCGGCCGGTCACGAGGCAGGAGCCCGGGTAGTAGTAGCTCAGCGAGTCGGGGTGCTCGCCGTTCTTGCCGAGCGGCGTCTGCCCCTCGTTGACCCTGGCCGTCTCCGGGTCGGGCCAGCCGAGCGTGCTGTGCGGCCAGATCGCCGAACTGAACCACGTGTCGAGCACGTCGGGGTCGAGCTCGAGGCCGGCGCCCGCGAGCACGGGGCCGAGGGCCTCGTCCTGCTTGCCGTCGAGGAAGCAGACCTGCACCTCCACGCTGGTCGGCGCGTTCGGGCCTTCGAGGTGCTCGAACGCCTCACTGGGCGTCAGCTTGCTGCCGTCCGGCAACAGCACCCACGCGGCGACGTCGTCGCGGTCGAGGTGCTGCCCGAGCATCGGCTTGAGCATCAGCAGCTTGTCGGCCGCCATCTCGCCGCGGAACACGGGAATGCGGTGACCCCACCAGAGCTGCCGGCTGATGCACCAGTCGCGCTTCTCGCCGAGCCACACGTCGTACATCTTGCGGTAGCGCTCCTGGTCGGGGTGGAAGCGCACGGTGGCGCGCGGCGTGCCGTTGGCGAACGGCGGCAGCGTGCCCGCGGTCGCGTCGAGCGCCGCCTGCGCGAGGCCCGCGGCGCGGAACTCCTTGTCGGTGCCGCGGCCCATCACGATGCCGCCATCGACGTCGGCCATGTGCACGAACCACTGCTTGGAGAGGTACGGCTCGACGATGGTCTTGCTGCGGTCGCTGTGGTCGATCTCGATCTCGCGGTCCTCGATCTTCTCGAGCAGACCCTGCGCGTCGAGGTCGGCGATCACGTTCTTGCGCGCATCGAAGCGATCCTGGCCGCGGTACTTGCCGCCCTTCTCACTGATCGTGCCGTCGGTCGCGAGCACGTTGATCGCGCCGATCGCCTCGTGGCGTTGCCACACATCGTAGTCGTTGGGGTCGTGGGCCGGCGTGATCTTGACGCAGCCCGTGCCGAGCGTCGGATCGGCCCAGTCGTCGAGGATGATCGGGATGGACCGGTCCATCAGCGGCAGGCGGATCGTGCGGCCGGCCTTCGCCATCGCGCAGATCGTGACGAGGGTGGGGAGCACGTCGCGCTGGCGGGCCTCGAGACGTTCGAGCTCCTTCTCGGCCGCGGGTCGTTCCTTGTCCGAGGCGGCCGCGATCTTCTCACGCTGTGACTGGATCGCCGCCGCCATCGCCGCGGCGGGGTCGCTGTGCACCGCCACGGCCGTGTCGCCGAGCATGGTCTCGGGCCGCGTCGTGGCCACGATCACGTGCTCGGGCTCGTCGCCCTGCCGATTCTCGACGGGGTAGCGCAGGTAGTAGAACTTGCCGTGGACCGTGGCCTTGTAGAGCTCGTCGTCGGCGACGGCGGTCTGCAGCGCGCAGTCCCAGTTCACGAGCCGGTTGCCGCGGAAGATCAGCCCGTCCTTGAACATCCGGAAGAACGTGTGCCGCACGGCGCGCGCGCACACGTCGTCCATCGTGAACCGCGCGCGGTCCCAGTCGCACGAGGTGCCCATGGCCTGCTGCTGGCGCACGATGCGCTCTTGGCTCTGGCCCGCCCAGTCGTGGATCCGTTCGACGAGCGCCTCGCGCCCGATGTCGTGCCGCGTCTTGCCGTCGATCTCCTTGAGGCGCTTCTCGACCACGGCCTGCGTCGCGATGCCCGCGTGGTCGGTGCCGGCCTGCCACAGCGTGTTGTCGCCGCGCATGCGGTGCCAGCGCACGAGCAGATCCTGCATGACGTTGTCCATCGCGTGACCCATGTGCAGCGCACCCGTGACGTTGGGCAGCGGCATCATGACGACGTAGCGCTGGCTCCGCGCATCCGGGTGCGCGGCGAACGACTTCTTGTCGAGCCAGGCCTTGGTCACGGCGGGCTCGAGCGTGCCGGGATCGTACTTATCGGGCAGTTCGGTGCTCATTTCGGGGCGGGGAGTCTATCCGCGGCAAGGGCGAGGAACACCGCCGTGCCCGGATCGCGCGTTGCCAAGCGGCGGTTCGCGCGGTCCGATCGACGGCTGGATGAACTGGCTCGCGCACCTGCGGCTCGCGCCGGCCGCTCCGCTGGTGCGGCTCGGCAACCTCTGCGGCGATTTCGTGCGCGGCATCGAGCTCGCCGATCTGCGGCCCGAGATCCGCCTCGGCATCGAGCAGCACCGTGCCGTCGATCGCTTCGTGGACGATCACGCGGTGACGAAGCGCAGCGCCGGGCGGTTGCGGCCCAATCGGTTCGCGGGCGTGCTCGTCGACGTGTTCTACGACCACTTCCTGGCCCGCGACTGGGACGTGCTCGGCGACGGTCGGGAGCTCACCACGTTCGTGGACGAGGTGCACGATCAACTGGCCGAGCACGCGGAGCTGCTGCCGCCGCGGCTGCGCCAGATCCTGCCGGTCATGCGCACTGAAGGTTGGCTGTCGAGCTACGGCGAGCTCGCGGGCATCGACGCGATCCTGCGCCGCATGGCCGGGCGCGGCCGGCGCCGGGTCGTGCTGCTCGACGGCAGCGCGCTGTTGCGCGAGCACTACGCCGAACTCGACGGTGACTTCCGTGCGCTCTGGCCCGAGCTCGCCGCAGCCGCGTTGGCGATCGGATCGTCGACGGACGGCGAGTAGGGCGTGAGCCGCGGACGCCACAGCGGCACGGCCGCGCGATAGCGTTCGTACGCGGTGCCGAACCGCGCTGCCAGGTCGCGTTCTTCGGGCGGGCGCGCGACGCAGTGCCACAGGACGGCGCCGCCGAGCGCGTAGCCGACGACGCACCAGTCCGCGAGCAGCAGGCCGACCGCGATGCCCTGGCCGATGCCGGCGAGCGCCATCGGGTTGCGCACGAATCGATACGCGCCGGCGATCACGAGGTCACGCGCCGTGGCGAGCGGCAGCGGCGTGCCGCGGCCGCGCACGGCCATGAGCAGGCCCGTGCCGAGGCCGAGCGCGCTCATGAGGATGAGCAGGCCGAGTCCCAGCTCGCGATGCCCCGGGAACGGCGTCGGCGCGAGTGCCGCGCGGGTTACGCCGGCATGGATGAGCAGCGGCAGCAGAAGGAGGAACACGGTCCACATCACCGCGGTCTGCAGCAGCGTGAGGCCCACATGACGCGTGGTCGAGCCCGCGCGCGCGACGCGAAACGCCCGCATTACGCGGCTCCCGTGGCTCGTTTGCGCGCGACGCGGTGGTGGCGCGCGAGTGCGAACGCGGCGCAGTCGGCGACGCAGAGCAGCAGCATGAGCGCGAGGCTGAGCGTGTTGCCGTGACCGAGCACGGCGGCGCCGACGCAGAACAGCGTGGCGTAGATCGCGCTGCCGAGAACAGCGCCGAACGCGTACATCGCCCAGCGCGTCTCGCGCTGCACGCCGAACGCGACGACGGCGGCGCCGAGCCCGAGCACCGCGAGGTCGGGCACGAAGAACGCGAGCGCGACGCCCCCCGGCCAGTCCGGGAACGCGAACCACGCGCGGGCATCGGGCGACAGCCACAGCCAGACCCACCAGCCGCCGATGAGCCCGGCCTGCAGCCAGAGGAACGCGACGGCGGCCGTCCTGGCCGCGGGTTTGCCCTTGGCGGTCGGCATCGTGGCTCCGGGCACCGGTGTCTCGCTCGCTGAGATGCTTGCCACGGGCGCATCGTCGACGATCGCGCGGACGGTGTCGACCGTTGCCGATGCGCCGATCGCCGCGCGCGGATTGTGTGCGGCGCGGTCGTGCTCTAGGTTGCTCGATCGCCGATGTTCGACGGTCCTCTCTTGCAGGCTCGGCTGCTCGTCCGGGCAACCGCTCTCCTCGCCGCACTCGGCGCTTCGGCCGAGCGGGTCGTGGCGCAGGAGGAAGAGGAGTTCCGGATCACCGAGGTCACCGCGATGACGCCGTGGGATCCCGATGGTGCGGGGCCGAAGAACCCGGTGCTCGCGGTCGCCGGTCGGTCGCCGTGGCCGGGCAATCCGCTGCAGAACTACATCGGGCTGTTCGATCCCGAGACCGGGACCTGGCGGGAGCTCGGCCGCGGACTCGACGGCTCGGTGCGCGCCGTCGACGTGCTGCCGACCGGTGATCTCGTGGTGGCGGGGGCGTTCGCGCAGGCGGGCGGGGTGCCGGCCTGGCGAGTCGCGCGCTGGGACGGGACGCGGTGGCACGCGTTCGGCGCGGGGATCGACGACGAGGCGTTTCGCTTCGTCTCTACGCTCGCCGTTGGTCGCGGCGCGCAGCGCGGCGTGCTCCATATCGGCGGCTCGTTCGAGTACGCGGGTGTCGAGCGCGCGGTCAACCTCGCGCGATTCGAGCCGCGAGTCGTGGACCCTGGCGTGGATGTGGGCGCCGACCCTGCCGCAACCGGCAACGCCGTGATCGCGACCGCCGTGACGGGAACTCCGGGTCGCTGGCGGCCGCTCGGTCGCGGCATCGAGGGTCGGGTCCTCGGGTGCATCGCGCTCGGTGACGGGGCCGTGGTCGCGATGGGCGAGTTCGAGCTCGCGGGTCAGGTGCGGGCGAACAACGTCGCGCGCTGGGATGGTGAGAACTGGCACCCGCTCGGCCTCGGTGTCGACGGCGAGGTGCGGGCCGCGGTGCCGGTCGGCGGCGGCGCGTTCGTCGTCATCGGCACGTTCGACCACGCGGGTGGGCTCGCCTGCACCAACGTCGCGCGCTGGACGGGGAAGGCCTGGGCGCCGCTGCACGCCGGGCTCGACGAGATCCTCACGTGCGTGATCCGGCAGCCGGACGGCAACGTGGTGGTCGGCACGGCCAACGCCGGCGTGCATCGCTTCGACGGCACGGTGTGGCGGCCGATCGGCGAGCTCGACACGGTGGTCGAGTGTCTCGCGGAGATGCCCGACGGCCGGCTGTTCGCGGGCGGGTTCGGGCTCTTCACCTGGCGCGGCGGGCGGTGGATCGAGCTGCTGCCGGCCGTCGAGTAGGCCGGCCCGGTTCGCGTGGCGTCAGGGCGAGTCGTCCGCGGCTGCGACGAACAAGCAGCCGGCGTTCGGCTGCCGCAGCGCCTGCTCGGGCGTGAGGTTCTCGGCCGCCGTCGTGAGCAGCACGAAGCTGCCCTCCTGGCTCTGCAGCCATGCCGGGCAGGTCACCTGGGCCGCGCCCGGTGTGCGGTACTCGGCGCGGATCTCGCCCGTCGTCAGCGAACAGCGCAGCGCCCGACCGAACGCGGCGAACTCCGGATCGAACATCGCGATCACGACGTCGTCCGTGCGCGGGACCTCGGTCATCCCGTCGGGCACGGCGCGTTCCGCAGTCAGATCGATCGCGACCTTTGGCTCGCTCAGGACGCCGCGTTCGACGTCGAGCTCGTAGCGGCGCACGAGCCGGGTCGGCGAGTCGATGTCGAAGAGCACGACGCGGCCGTCGAGGAGCTCCCGCACGACCTTGCCGTTGCTGCAGAGCTGGTCGTCGCGCAGGCGGAAGAGCCGGCTGTCGCGCTGGCGCAGGAAGTAGAGCCCGGCCTTGTGATCGCGGAATGCCGTGTCCTTCGTGCCGAACACGATGCCGTGCGAGCACGGTTCGGCGTCGTTGATGATCGTGCCCTCGCAGTGGTCGTCGATGCCCTCCACGATCGGGTCGAACGCGCCGGACTCGAGGTCGAGCCAGCCGACCGCGCGTTCCATGCCGAGCAGCACGACGGTCGGGCTGTCGCTCGGCAGCGCGAAGCCGGGGCGGCCCGGAACCGGCATCGCCGAGCCGTGGCCGGTCGCGAGGTCGAGCACGTGCACGACGCCGCTCTGCGCCAGCTCACCGGTCCTGCCGCACTGGATCGTGATCCAGAGCAGCCGGCCGTCGGGCAATACGCGCGGACCCTCGGGCAGGTAGCCGTGTTGGGCGCTCGGGCGGACGATGACGCGCGCGTCGACGTGGGGGACTGTCATCCGCGGCCGATCTCGCCGAGTCAGGCTCTGCGGCTCAGCTCGACGTCGCCGGCGTCGTCGGCTTCGGCTTGAGCTTGACGTATTCCTTGGCGATCTTCGGGATCATCCGCGGGTTGAACAGAGTGTTCGTCATCATGAAACACTCGTGCGTGCAGTGGCATTTCCAGGCCTTGATGTCGGCCTTGATCTGCTTGGCCTCCGGCGAGTCGAGGACCTTCATGACGTCGAAGTCGTGGTCTTTGACGTTGCCCATCTGCATCTCGAACTCCTCGCACGGGTGCACCGCACCGTCGGCGCCGATGACCACGTTGAGCGTGCCCGCGTAGCAGTTGGACAGACGCTTCTCGGCCTGCGCGGTGTCGAAGATGAGCTGCCGCTGCACGATGTCCTGCGCGGCCTTCCACTTGCCGCCGGGGAAGCGGTAGACCGGCAGCTCGTGGTTCTTGACGCGCTCTTCGAGCTTGAGCACGGCGGCCTTGTACTTCTCGAGCTGCACGTTCTTGAGCTCGGGGCTCGGCATGTCGCCCCGCGCGAGCGACACGGTGTGCGTCGTGATGCGCGGCATCGTCTCCGCGACGGTGTCGATGAAGCCGTCGACGAGGTCCTGGTTGTCCGCGCAGAGCACGGTGTTGACGCCGAGGTCGAAGTTGGGAAACTCCTCGAGCAGGTCGGCGAGGCCCTCGTAGGTCGCCATCGCCTTGTCGTAGCAACCCTTCACGACGCGCATCTTGTCGTGATACTCGGGCGGGCCGTCGAGCGAGATCTTGGCGACGAGCCGGCTGTCCGGGCACGACTTGCAGAGCCGCCGCATCGTGTCGACGATCTTGCTCGTCATGATCCCGTTGGTCGGGAACAGCATCACGACGGGCTTGTTGTTCTTGTAGAACGTCTCGACGATCTCGGGGAAGTCCTTGCGGACGAAGATCTCGCCGCCGGAGAACGAGAGCCACAGGAGGTTCGGCAGCGACTTGCTCATCCGGTCGATCTCCGGGAGCGTCAGCTCACCGGGCGCCGGTCCGTCCTCACGCCAGATGTAGAAGCAGAACGGGCACGCCGCGTTGCAGATCTTGGTGACGAAGAACGTCACGTGGATCGGCTTCCGCTTGAGGAAGATCGAGTCGACGTGGCGTAGCGGCGAGTACGGCAAGTTTAGAGCACTCCCTTGCGGGGATATTCGAGCGTTCCGACGATCGCGCCGAGACCGACGGGCACCGGATAGAGCAAGAACAGATATAGCATGGCCGGGACCAACAGGCCGATCCCACCGCCGCGATAGAACGCTCGCAGCAGTCCGAACGAGACCAGCAGGTTTGCGGCCCACAGGACGGGCAGCGGCCAGAGCAGCCAGGAGTACCCTAGGACGGCCCAAACCCCCAGCAAAGTGAAGGATACGCCAAGCACGGCCGTGGCGGTCTTGAGCTCGAAGGACGCCGTGCCGGAATCGGTGAACACGTCCTTGTTATGGAGCGAGTAGCGCGTCCAGAACCGCGACTTCCGCCAGGCGTTCCTGAGCGACCGCCAGAGCGAGAAGAAGAACACGTGGCGGACGAGGATCGACGGCTCCATGACGAGGTTGTGCCCCGTCTTCCGCAGCCGGTGCGCGTACTCGACGTCCTCGATGATCGGCATGAACTGCTCGGGGAAGCCGCCGGTCGCGTCGAACGTGGCCTTCTTGATCACGAGCGCGTGTGACGCGATGTAGTCGGGCGCGCCGACGTACTTGGTCTCGCTGTGGTGGATGAACGCGGTCTGGAACTGGCCGAAGAAGTTCTCCTCCGGCGCGCTCAGCGTGTAGGTGCCGCCGACGACCGTCAGCGGATCGACGCCGGCCATCGCCTTGGCCGCGTTCCGGACGGCGTCGGGCTGCAGCAGGCAGTCGGCGTCGATGAAGAACAGGATCTCGCCGCTGGCCGCGCTGGCGCCCGCGTTGCGCGCGGCCGCGGCGCCGCCGTGTTCGCGTTCGAGCAGCTTGACCCGGTCGAAGCGCTTGATGATCTCGACGGTGTCGTCGGTCGAACCGTCGTCGCAGACCACGACCTCGAAGTCGTCGAAGTCCGATGCGAACGCGGCCTCGAGGCAGTCTCCGATCGTGCGCCGGCCATTCAGGACCGGAATGACAACGGAGATCAGCGGCATCGCGTGGGACGTGGAAGCAGGAGCGGGCGCGAACGGCGCAGAAGCCTATCTCACCACCTTCGGTCGGCCAGAAGTTGTCGCGAGAACCCGCGCCGAGTATTCGATGACACCGATGCCAGAGAAGCAGAATCCGAAACGCGTCACGATCTACAGCGACGGAGCCTGCTCCGGCAACCCGGGGCCCGGCGGTTACGGCACCGTTCTGCTCTTCGGCGAGCACCGGAAGGAGCTGTCCGCGGGCTTCCGCCGGACGACCAACAACCGCATGGAATTGCTGGGCGCGATCGTCGGCCTCGAGGCGCTGCGCGAGCCGTGTGACATCGTGCTCTTCTCCGACAGCAAGTACGTGATCGACGCGATCAACAAGCGTTGGATCGACGGCTGGCAGAAGAAGGGCTGGAAGAACGCGAGCAAGCAGCCCGTGAAGAACCAGGACCTCTGGCGCCGCCTGCTGCGCGCGATGGGGGACCACGAGATCGAGTGGCGCTGGGTCAAGGGCCACTCGGGCGACAAGGAGAACGACCGCTGCGACGAACTCGCGGTCGCCGCCTCGAGCGCCCCGAACCTGCCCGAGGACGAGGGCTTCGACGGCTAGCCCGCGCCCGGGCGTGGCTGTACCGAACCCGTTTCGAATCCGCCACCCCGTGACCGCCCCACGCGGAGACTCGAGCGGCGATTGCGGCGTTGGGGCGGTGGCGGATTCGAAACGGGTTCGGTACCGCCAGCTCGGGCGGGTCTTTTTTGGGGCTTTCGTTCCGGTGGCGGCAGGTCCGCCCGGTTCCTGGTGTGACCGCGGCCGATCGGGTCGCGGCGAACACCAGACAACCTCACAGGACCGAAACGATGACCATCTCCCCGAACCGCGGCTTCTCCGCCTCCTCGACCTTCTTCGCCATCACCTGCGCGCTCGCCGGCACCTTCGCCTCGACCGCCGCCGCCCAGACGACGGGCGGCGACGACGGCTCGCACTGGCTGCACATGTTCGATAGCTCGGGCGCGGTGTCGCCGAGCAGCGTCGTCGAGCTCGTCGGCGGGCAGCCGCCGGTGCTCGGCACCACGACGAGCGTGCAGCTCGTCGCGCCGGGCTTCGACTTCGGCTTCATCGCGATCTCCGGCTGGGCCGGCTCCGGCTTCGAGATCCCGATCGGCCCCAACCCGATCGACATCTTCCTCGATCCGGGATTGTCGCTCGGCTCCTACGCGCTGCCGATGCCCGGCGGCCAGGCCCAGCTGCCGCTGCCGCTGCCGCCCGACCCGGCGCTCAGCGGGCTCGAGCTCGGTTTCCAGGGGCTCGTCATGGATCCGGTCGGCAACGTCGCCGCGACCAACCTCGCGGTCGCGAACATCGGCCTGCACTTCGGCGGCGCGGCGAACGTCGCGTTCATGTTCGGCGGCAACAGCGGCATCTCGATCAGCCGGAACTCCTACTGGGAGAAGAACAATCGCAAGAAGACCATCGTCAGCAACCCGGCCGGTCGCCCGCCGCTCAATCTGCTGGTCTGCATCCAGAAGCAGGCCAGCAACGGCGTGCTCGAGATCCGGCTCGATGACGGCACGGTGCTCGCGACGATCGCCGGTCACGAAACCGGCACGGCCGTGCCGATCACGGTCCCGGCGGGCCGCTCGGTGCACTTCTTCAACAGCGGCACCGCGACGATCAACGGCCTCAAGTGGTCGTTCAAGCCGCTGTAGGACCGGGACTCTCGGGAACGGGGATACGGCAGGAACACTGCCCGCTGACGCGGCGAGTCGCATCTGGACGGCTCGCCGCGTCTTTGTGACAATCATGGCCGATGGACCGTCCGACCGAGGACCGCGCCAAGACGACGCGCCTGCTGCAGCGCGCGAGCGATGGCGACGAGCTGGCCGCCGAAGAGCTGTTGCCGCTGGTCTACGACGAACTGCGCCGCATCGCCGGCAATTTGATCGGCCGCGAACGCGCCGATCACACGCTGCAGGCCACGGCGTTGCTCAACGAGGCCTACGTCCGGCTCGTCGAGCCCGGCGCGAGCTTCAACGACCGCTCGCACTTCCTGCGCGTTGCCGCCCGCGCGATGCGCAACGTGCTCGTCGACCACGCCCGCGCCCGGCGCGCGAAGAAGCGCGGCGAGGGCAAGCGGGTCGACCTCGACGCCGAGGGCCTGGCCGTGCACGAGAACGTGGAGGGCCTGCTGGCGGTCGACGAGACGCTGCAGCGGCTCGCGGACGTCGATCCGCAGCTCGCGCAGCTCGTCGAACTGCGGTTCTTCGGCGGGCTCGACAACCCCGCGACGGCCGAGGCGCTCGGCATGTCGCTGCGCTCGGTCGAACGCGGCTGGCGCACGGCGCGCGCGTTCCTGCAGCGCGAGATGGAGCTCGGGCAGGACGACCCGCGCGACGACAGCTGACCCCTCAGCGGACGCGGACGAGACGATGCCGTGGCAGCTGGGCCGACTGCACGGTCGGATCGACGTCGGCGAGGAACCGGTGGCCGTCGACGTAGTAGCCGGCCGTCGGCTTGAGCCCGGGAACGCGGGCACAGAACCAGCGGTTGAGCACCTGCACCATGAGCTCGCGCACATACTTCGCGAGGCAGCTCGCGAGCGCGGTCGGGAACGCGCGGTCCTCGCCGCGTTCGGCGAACGTGACGAGGGTCTCGCCGCCGTTCTCGTGCAGGCGGTAGGTCGACGTGCCGGGCTGTTCGGTGACGATGTCGACCCGCGCTTTCGGGCGCAGCCGGCGCAGGTCCTCGCGGTAATGCATGCGGCCGCCGCAGCGGTCGGCGATGAGCTGTCGTCGGGGACGGTCCGTCGCCTCGCCGGCCGCCGAGGCCGCGGCCTCCTGTTCCTGTTCCGGCACGCGTGCGAGCAGGCGACCGAGCACCTCGGCGTAGGCGTGGAAGTGGGCGCGGCTCTTGTTGTCGGTGTCCTGGATGAGCCCGTTCCACTCCTCGACGTCGACCGGCCGAACCGCGAGGTCCAGCAGCTCGATCTCGCGGCGCTTGAGCGCCCGCTTGACGACGTCGCCACGCAGCTCGACGACGCCGGGGTCGGCGGCCGACGGCAGCTCGAGATCGAGGTCCTCGTACCACGGACACCGGGCCAGCGCTTCGAGGTCCACGTCGAGCAAGGCGAGCAACTCACGCAGCGTCGCGGGCACGGCGCCGTGGTGCGCGGCCCAGAACACGAGCGCCGTCTCCTCGAGCCGGAGGAAGCCGTGCGGGCCCTGGTTGACCTTCTTGCTGTCGGCGACGCGGACCTTGCCCTTCACGTGTTTCCGGCGTGACACCTGACCGCGCAGGGCCTGCCACGGGTCGGCGCCCTCGGGCCCGGCCATCGCGACGCCGGCGACCACGAGCGGCCCGAGGATCGGACCGAGACCGGCTTCGTCGACGCCCGCGAGGAAGTTCACGGCCAGACACAACCGTCCGACGCGACCGCAGTCAAGAGTGCTGCAGCCGATGCCATGGGCGGATCGCCGCGGGCAGCGGCACGGGTCAGGTGCGCGGCCCGCGCTGCCGATAACGGGGGCATGGAAGTGCTGCTCGTGGAGAAGAACCCGCTCGTTCGTGACCAGATCAAGGTCGGCCTCGAGCAGTTCCCGAACTTCGAGGTCACGGTCGGACACGGCCAGGCCGGGGTCAACATGATGCGCGGCCGGCGCTTCGGCTGCGTGTTCCTCGGCGTCGATCCGCGGCAGAAGGACACGGTCAAGCTGCTGCACAACCTGCGCGGCATCGATCCGCACACCGAGCTGTTCGTCATGACGCCGTCCCGCAGCGTGAAGGACATGCAGGCGGACAAGAGCAAGTTCAACATCCACTCGTTCCTGCAGACGCCGCTCGACCTCAAGGAGTTCTTCGGTCTCGTGGGCCGCTTCCTCGAGCGCGCCGCCGACCGCGAGAAGAAGGCGTCGGCGCAGCGCGGCCAGCGCACGCACGCGTAGCCGAGCCCGCGGGCCGCAAACGGGCCTTCCGGGCTTGCGCTCGGCCGCCGGCCTTTCAATAGTGCGGGGCAACCATGGATCAGGCCCCCCGGCAGCAAAGCAGCGCGCCGCGCACCAACCTCTGGCTGGAGTCGCGCTATCGCAAGCTCAAGCGCGGTCTGCCGCAGACGATCTTCTACTGCCCGAAGTGCAAGGGCGATCGTCGCCGGCGGCGGAATTGCGAACACTGCGAAGGCTTCGGCAAGCTGACGAAGGAGTCCGTGCAGGAGCTCATCGGCCGGCGGCTGCTGCCGCGCATGCAGGCCAAGACGGGCAAGTTCCATGGCGCCGGGCGCGAGGACATCGACGTGCTGATGCTCGGCCGCGGTCGACCGTTCGTCTACGAGGTCGTCGGCGCGCGCAACCCCGAGGTCGATCTCGAGGAGCTGCGGCGCGAGATCGAGGAGCGCGCGGACGGCGCGATCGAGCTCGACCCGTTCGTGCGGGTGGCGCGGGAGCGCGTCGTCTACTGGAAGAACACGCACTTCGACAAGATCTACCGCGTCGGGGTCAGCGTCGACGGTGAGTGCAGCGACGACGCGCTCGCGCGGGTCCGGACGTTCGCCGGCACGATCGTGCAGCGCACGCCGCAGCGCGTGGCGCATCGCCGGGCGGACCTCGATCGCGAGCGCGATGTCGAGATCCTCGAGCTCGAACGCGGCGAACCCGGCATGCTCGAGCTGCGCGTCAAGTGCCAGCACGGCACCTACGTCAAGGAGTGGATCTCGAGCGACGACGGCCGCACGTCGCCGTCCTTGTCGTCGTTGCTGGACGTGCCGTGTCGCTGCAAGCAGCTCGATGTCGCCGAGATCCTCACCGGCGATCTCGTGACGCGGGACTGAGTCGTTCCCGGGTCGATTCAGGTCCTGGCTGCGCGGTCGGCGGCCCGGAGGCGGCGCCGGAACGCGCGGATCGCGACGAGGTACTTCCAGACGTCGCTGACGATCCGCACGGTCGACTGCTTGTCGGCGCGGCGCTCGAAGCGCGCCGGGACCTCGACGATGCGCAGGCCGGCGCGATGCGCGAGCACCATGATCTCGCTGTCCCAGAACCAGTGCGGATCGCGGGTCTCTGCGGCGACCGGCTGGATGCGTTCGCGGCGGAAGAACTTGAAGCCGGTCTCGGGGTCGCGGAACGGCACGTCGAACAGCATGCGGAAGAGCCAGCGGTAACCCTGGCTCAGGACGTGACGCAGGATGCTCGTCGGGCGCAGGCCCACGGTGTAGTTGCGGTACGCGGTCGCGCCGTCCATGCCGTCGTCGATCGCGGCGAGCACCGCGGGGATGAACCGGGCGTGGACCTCGAGATCGATGTCGAGGAAACCGACGATGCGGCCGTTCGCGAGCGCGAAGCCCTCGGTGACCGTGCCGCCGCGACCGACGTTCCGTTCGTGATAGAACGCGCGCCAGGTCGGTCGGTCCGCGACGAGCTCCGCGATGATCGCGGCCGTGTCGTCGGTGCTCTTGTCGTCGATGAAGATCAGCTCGTACGAGCGGCCGGTCTCGTCGAGCACGCCGGTCAGTTCCCGCACCGATTGTCGCAGGTGCGACTCCTCCTGGTAGCACGCGATCACGACGCTGAGGTCGAACGCGGCCTCGGCGTTCGCCTGGCTGCCCAGGGCCGCGCTCACTGCGTGATTCGGACCTTGTAGACGTCGAGCCCCGGGAAGCTCTCGTGCCCGAGGACCTCGACGCGGTCGTGGGCGAGCAGCGCGGCGATCGCGGTCTCCTCCGCCACCGGCGGGTGCCAATGGTACTGCACGAGGTAGCACACGTGATCGCCGGGCGGGAGCGCGAGCGCCGTCGGATCGCGCTCGCAGCGCCGGATCCGCAGCCGGGCATTCGCGAGGCGCGCGGCGTTGCCCGCCGCGAAGCGCTCGAAGAAGTCGGCCGTGAGGTCGCCGGCCCAGCTCCCCAGGGCGCGTTCGGCGGCGCTGCGGATCGCCGTCGTCGTCGTGGGAGGAGTGAGTGCGCGTTCGTCCTGGATGCGCGGCTCGTAGTAGGACAGCGGCCGCGGATTGGGCATCGACGAGAACACGAAGCCCGGTTCCAGAGCGGCCGCGCGGGCGTCGATCTCGCTGCCGAGCCAGGCGGCCGCGGCGCGCCAGTCGGCCTTGGGCCGTTGGATCGCGTAGTGCTCGTGGCGATGCCACCACATCGAGGCCGTGCTCGTGAGCGCGACGAGCAGCGCGAGCGCGCCCGCCGGCAGCCGGATCCAGCCCGGCAGCAGTCGGATGCCGGCGCCGATCAGCAGCAGCAGCAGCGGGATCGCCGGCAGGCAGGTGCGCGGGGCGTAGCCGTTGCCGAGGCCGCCCCACGCCATGAGCACGAGGCTCGCGGGGATCGTCAGCGCGAGCGCGGGGACGAGCACGCCGAGCGCGCGTTCGCGTTGCCGGCTCAGGACCTGAACGATGCCGAAGCCGGTGAGCGCGATCGCCAGCCATTGCACGAGGTCGACGGCGAGCCATCCCGGCAGTCCGAGCGGCCGGAGCGCGTTGCCGGTCCAACCCCAGCCGTAGAACAGATCGTGCATGGCGTCCGGCGTGAGCGATCGCAGCTCGACCTCCGTGACCATCGGCGCGCCGAGCCGTTCCTTGAGCCACAGCCAGGTGCCGAGCAGCATCACCGCGAGGCCGTGCCAGCACAGGATGTTGAGCACCGTGCGCGTGAATCCGCGCGCGATCAGCGGGGCCGCAGCCGCGAGGACGATCGCGAGGAACGCAAGGTAGTAGTGCAGCGCCAGCGCCAGGAACACCACGGTGACGTGCAGCAGCCATCGCCACGCCGTGCGACGTTCGGTCATCAGCTGCGCGAACGTCATGCACATCGCGACGCCGAAGAACGCCATCGCCGCGTGCGGGCTCGCGTCGGTCGAGCACCAGACGTGGGGCGGCGACAGCGCGAGCAACGCGGTGCCCCAGAGCGCGCCGCGGTCGCCGACGAGATACCGGCCGCGATAGAACAGGAGCGGCAGGGTCAGCAGGCCGAACAGCAGCGAGGGCAGGCGCAACACCCACTCGCTGTCGCCGAACAGCCGGAACCAGCCGTGCATGAGCAGCGACCAGAGCGGTGGGTGGGTGTCGGCGTAGACGGTCGCGACGAGCTGCTCCAGCGTGCCGAGGCGCTGGCCGGATACGCACGCTTCGTCGAACCACACGCTGTCGAACAGGAACGGCAAGCGGATCAATGCCGCGGCCGCGATGAGCGCGAGCACCCAGCGACCCGGCCGCGCGATTCCCGCGACGGGGCCGGACGGATCGTCGTCGACGATCTCGGCGCTCATGGGTTCCTCGGCGGTCTCGGTCATCGTCCTGCGGGCGGGGGTAGCGGTCTCCTGATCGGCATTCGGGCCGGTCGCCGCTGAGTCGTATCAGCTGCCGCCCTGCAGCAATCGCACCCAGCTCGGATAATTACGATCGAACCGGAGCAGCACGAGCCGGCGGGCGCGGTGGGTCGGGGTGAAGCGGAACGTCGCGGGGTCGAGGTTGCCGGCCTCGATCAGCGTCGGGAACGCGGGTTCGAGGTCGATCGTGGTCGGGATCAGGAG
The DNA here is from genome assembly GCA_965228735.1 of Planctomycetota bacterium. Classification (GTDB taxonomy): domain Bacteria; phylum Planctomycetota; class UBA1135; order UBA1135; family UBA2386; genus JAGQRA01. Next base: position 2,345,528 of record OZ245838.1, on the reverse strand, counting down.
GTCGAGGGCGACGAGTCGCGCCTCGTCGGGGCCGGTCAGCGCTGCCGACCTGCCCGCGAACGCCGGCGCTCCGGTCGGGCGGAAGTGCTCGTCGTTCACGAGGAAGCGCAGCATGTCGATGCTGCCGGAATCGTCGCCGCCGAGACCATGATCGAAGACGAGGCCACAGATCCAGCCGTTCGCCGTGAACAGCGTGACGCGGTAGCACGTCGGTCGGACGCCCGGCGTCGTGAGCCCGAAGCTCGGCTCGCGGTTCTCGAAGATGCCGGGGTAGCGCGCGGTCGCCGCGTGCAGGCGCGCGGTCGAGACGTCGAGCACGCCGTCATCGAGATCGCCCGCCTCGAGGTCACCGGCGAGGGGGAGATCGGGGAGGTCGCTCGGCGCGGCCGGGATCGGTTCGAGTCGGGTCGGGTCGCCGGGCGCGAACGCGTAGGTCAGGTTCAACGCCCCGGGCAGCGCGCGGGGCGCCCGCTTCGGCCACGGCCGGAACGCGGTCGGATCGCCCGACGCGTCGAGCGATCGCAGCGCGTAGAGCTCCGGTCCGCCGGAGCCGTGGAACGGCGGCTGCAGCATGCGATCGACCGCGAAGTGCAGCTGCACGACGCTGCCGCGCGGGTTGCTGTGCGGCAGGCCCGCGACGAACAGGCGGTGAGGTTCCTCGGGCGGTGCGGCCGGCAGTCCACCGGCCGTCTGCAGCAGCGCCGCGTGCATCGCCGCGGACTCGCGGTCGGCGTCGACTTGTTCGCCGCGCATCGCGACCAGCGGCACGACGAACGTCAACGCGACGAGCACCGCGGACCACAGCCCCGGGCCGGCGAGCAGACCCGCGAGCGCCACCGTCGGCAGGTAGAAGTAGCGCAGGTTGTGCACGTTCTCGGCGGACACGAAGAACGCGGAGACGGGCGCCGCCGTGCCGAGGAACATCAGGATCGCGGCCGTCGTGCGATGCGGGCGCAGCAGCGCCGTCAGCGCGGCCGGCAGCAGGCACGCTGCCGCGATGACGACGGCGATCGAGCCCGAACCCTCGCCGAGCGCCGCGCCGCCCGCGACCCAGCGCAGCGGGACCAGCAGGTTGCCGCAGTAGGTCAGCAGGCCCGACGCCATCGCCACCGGTTCGTAGGTCGCGCCGAGATAGCCGCCGAAGCGCCCGAGCACGGCGAAGCGCACCCCGAGGTAGCCGGCGAACACGAGCCAGGTGGAGAGCGACTCGCGCGCGGCGAACCGGGCACGTGACCCGAACGAGCCGCGGGCCACGCAGAACGCGAGCAGCGTGCACGCCGGCGGCACGATGAACGCGAGCTCCTTGCTCGCGAGCGCGGCCGCGAGCGCAAGTAGCGCCGGCCAGCGGGTCGTTCGGCCATCCGCGGAACCCTGGGCGCGTTCGCACTGGCGCAGCAGCAGCCAGCCCGCGAGCAGGCACCAGACCACGGTGTGGCTGTCGACGCGACCGACGCCCCAGGCGATCGAGCCGACGTGGCCCGGCATCACGGCCCACACCAGCCCCGCGCCGAACGCGCGCCCTGCTGGCAGAAATCGCCGCCAGATCAGCGCGACGAGCAGCGCGCTCACGCCGTGTGCGAGCACGTTCGACAGATGGGAGAAGAACGGGTCGCTGCCGGCGATCAGCTGGTCGAACCAGAAGCTCAGCGTGATGAGCGGCCGATAGAACAGCCAGATGTCGGTCGCGCCGTACTGCGGGCCGACGAAGTCGCTGAGAGCGCGGGTGAGCGACTGGCTGTAGTGCAGCGCGAGGAAGTCGTCGCTCTGCCAGTAGGGTGCGATCGGCCACCAGGCAGCGATCGCGAGCACCGGCAGCAGCGCGAACCAGCGCGGTGGCGGAGCGTCGCTCACGGCGTCACAGCAGCACGCCGAGCAGCTCGGTCTCCAACTTCATCTCGCCATTGCAGAAGGCCTGGGCCGGCATGCGGGCGAGGCGGCGGCCCGAGACGCGGACGTTGCCGCTGACGAAGTAGATCGTCGCGGGCGGTTCGATCGCGCCGCGGAAGCGCACGTTGTCGAGACCGGCGAGTCCGATGAAGTCGTCGAGTGCCCAGGCGTTGCCCTTCTTCAGCAAGAACGATGCGACCTGGGCTGCGCCCTCGATCATGAGCACGCCCGGCATGATCGGGCGGCCGGGGATGTGGCCGCGACCCCACCACGGCGAGTCGTCCCACTTCTTGTAGCCGACGGCCAGGCCGGCCTCGCCGTCGTAGTGGCAGATGCCGTCCAGGAGCTGGAACTCCTCCCGGTGCGGCAGGATCGAGCGCAGCTCTTCCTCGGGAATGACGTCCTGAGTGAGATCGAGGCTCGCGAGGTCGACTAGAGGCTGGCCCATCGTGAAAGCGCGGCCAATCTAGTCCTGGGGCCCACTCGGTGGCAGACCTTTTTCCTTACCCCGCGCCCGGCTGCGCGCCTGCGCAAGAGGTCCGGCTGCGCGCCTGCACAAGAGGTCCGGCTACGCGCCTGCGCAAGAGGTCCGGCTGCGCGCCCAGCGCAAGATGTCCGGCTGCGCGCCCAGCGCAAGATGTCCGGCTGCGCGCCTGGCGCAGGACCGCCGCCCTCTAGCGCAGCCGAGTCAGCTGCGCGTTCACGGGCTCGTGCAACTGCCCGTCCTCGATCGTGACCTGCCGCGTCCACGGCTGGTAGTTCTGCTTGGTCACCGTGATCATCCACTTGCCGGGCAGCAGGTGGGGGTAGTGCAGCAGGCCGCTGCCGTCGGTCGCGCGGTCGATCGGCTTCGCGCGCGTGCGGTCGCTCGCCTGCAGTCGCACCGAGGCGTTCGCGATCGCGTAGCCGCCGCGGTCGGTGATCCGAACGTCGAGCGGCATGCCGCGCTGGATCACGTAGGTATGGCCCTGACCCTGGATCTTGTTGCCGTAGACCCGGGCTTCCGATTGCACGGTGACGAGTTCGGGCTCGGCGAGCGCCATGCCTTGCTGGCCCGCCCAGATGCGGTAGTCGCCCGCGAGCACCTGCTCGAACGCGATGCTGCCGTAGCCGTCCGTCGTGCCCGTGTAGTCCTTGCGCCCCTGGGGGTCGCCGACCGGGATCAGGCGCACCGTCGTGTCGGGATACGGGTTGTAGTCCTGGTCGCGCAGCAGGATCGAGTACGGCCGGCCGGGCGTGATGCGCAGCTGGATGTCGTCGTGCAGCGGCGTCTTCTCGTTGATGATGACCGTGCGCGCGCTGCCGTTCAGCCCCGCGGCGTAGACCGAGACCTTGTAGGGATACTTCGAGAACTCGATGTCCCGGACCTCGAACGTCGGCGTGCCGATGCTGCGTTCGACGGGCACGATGTACTGGCGGACCTCGTGGAAGTTGCCGGCCCGATCGATCGCCGCGCGCTGTTCCTTGACGATGATGTTGACCGTGTCGAGCTTGTCGAGCACGGACGCGGCGAGCAGGATGTCGCCGCGGACGATGCCCTTCGTCCAGCCCGTCGTGTCCACGCGGGGCGGTTCCGGCTGCTGCATGGCGCGCGGGTTGGCCTGCGACTGGGCCAGCTCGGGAGTCGCAGGACCGTCCTCGTCCGGTTCGTCGGTGATCTCGTTTGCCGCTGGATCCGTGATGCCAGGAGGAGCCAGGGCCTCGTTGGCAAGGGAGTCATCGGCGCCGATCACGAGGCCGACGCCGGCGGCGACGCCGGCGATGACGATCAGGATCACGAGGTCGCGGGTCTGCATGCTGGGGGTGGGGGCTACGGCTCGGCGCGGGGGCGCCGTCTGTGCTGCCTACCGAATAGTAACCCGAACGGGCGAGGCAACGGGCCAACGGGCTCCGCGAGCCGGGATTCCGTCCCGGCTCGGGATCGGCCGGATCGCCCGCGCGCGGCGGGCGCCGGCGATCGGCCGTGGCATGGGCGCTTCGCCGCCCGAATCGAACGGGCCAGATCGAACGGGCCAATCCATTGGGCCGGATGTCGAGCTGGCCGGGGCGGCCTCAGCCGAGCAGCTTGCGGATCACGGTCTGCAGGATGCCGCCGTTGCGGTAGTAGTCGACCTCGACGGGCGTGTCGATGCGGACGCGCGCCTCGAACGTCGTCTCCTTGCCGCTGTCCAGGTCCTTGGCCGTGACCTTGACGAGCTGGCGCGGCTGCAGGTCGTCGCTGACCTCGACCGAGAACGCCTCGTGGCCCGAGAGCCCGAGCTGGGCGCGGCCTTCGCCGTCCTGGAACTGCAGCGGCAGCACGCCCATGCCGACGAGGTTGCTGCGGTGGATGCGTTCGTAGCTCTCGGCGAGCACGAACTTCACGCCGAGCAGCAGCGTGCCCTTCGCGGCCCAGTCGCGCGAACTGCCAGTGCCGTACTCCTTGCCCGCGAGCACGCAGAGCGGCGTGCCCTCCTCGCGGTAGCGCAGCGCAGCATCGTAGACCGACATCTGTTCGCCGGACGGCAGGTGCAACGTTAGACCGCCTTCGACGTCGACGTGCAGGTTGCGCAGCCGGATGTTGGCGAACGTACCGCGCGTCATCACGCGGTCGTTCCCGCGGCGCGCGCCGTACTGGTTGAAGTCCTTCTGCTCGACGCCGTTGTCGAGCAGGTACTTCCCGGCCGGGGTGTCGGCCTTGATGTTGCCGGCCGGCGAGATGTGGTCGGTCGTCACCGAGTCGCCGAGCAGCACGAGCGTGCGGGCGCCTTCGATCGACTGGATCGAGCCGGTCTCCTTGCCCATCGTCGTGAAGAACGGCGGCTCCTGGATGTAGGTGCTCGACTCGTCGAACTGGAACAGGTCGCTGGCTTCGGCCGTGATCGCGCGCCACTCCTCGGGGCCCTGGTCGACCATGCCGTACTGCTCGCGGAAGGCCGCGGGCGACATGCTCTGCGCGATCGCGTCCGTGATCTCCTGCTGGCTCGGCCAGACCTCCTTCAGGTAGACCGGCTTGCCGTCCTGGTCGGTGCCGAGCGGGTCCTTGTCGAGGTCGATGTCGATCGTGCCCGCGAGCGCGTAGGCGACGACGAGCGGCGGCGACGCGAGGTAGTTGGCCTTGACGTCGGGGTTGACGCGGCCCTCGAAGTTGCGGTTGCCGCTGAGCACCGACGCCGCGACGAGGTCGCCGCCTCGGACCGCCTGCGCGACGTTGTCGGGCAGCGGGCCGCTGTTGCCGATGCACGTCGTGCAGCCGTAGCCGACGACGTGGAAGCCGATCTTCTCGAGCTCCGGCAGCAGCGCGCTCTTCTGCAGGTAGTCGGTCACGACGCGCGAGCCGGGCGCGAGCGACGTCTTGACCCACGGCTTGCGGGTGAGGCCGCGCGCGGCGGCCTTTTTGGCCAGGAGGCCAGCGCCGAGCATCACGGACGGGTTGCTCGTGTTGGTGCAGGACGTGATGGCCGCGATCACGACGGCGCCGTGCGTGAGCTCGTGGGCCGTCCCGTTCTTCATGGTCGCCGAGCGCTTCAGCGCGTCGCCGGCGAGGCCGAAGCCGCGCTCGTTCGGCGCCTTCTGCAGCGACTGCTGGAACTCCGGCTTCATGTCCGACAGCGTGATGCGATCCTGCGGGCGCTTCGGCCCGGCGAGGCTCGGTTGCACGGTCGAGATGTCGAGCTCGAGCGTCGAGGAGAACTCAGGCACCTCCGCGTCCGCGCTCCAGAACAGGCCCTGGGCCTTGCAGTACTCGCGGACGAGTTCGACGTGCGCCGCCTCGCGCCCGCTACGCTCGAGGTAGCGGCAGGTCTCCTCGTCGATCGGGAAGAAGCCCATCGTCGCGCCGTACTCGGGCGACATGTTGGCGATCGTCGCGCGGTCGGCGAGCGACATCGACGCGACGCCGTCGCCGTAGAACTCGACGAACTTGCCGACGCAGCCGTGCGCGCGCAGCATCTGCGTGACGACGAGCACGAGGTCGGTCGCGGTCGCGCCCTCGGGCAGCTTGCCCGTGAGCTTCATGCCGACGACCTCGGGCAGCAGCATGTAGGTCGGCTGGCCGAGCATCACGGCTTCGGCCTCGATGCCGCCGACGCCCCAGCCGAGCACGCCGAGGCCGTTGATCATCGTCGTGTGCGAGTCGGTGCCGACGCAGCTGTCGGGGTAGACCAGCGTCTCGCCGTCCTGCTCCTTGGTGAGCACCGCGCCCGCGAGGTACTCGAGGTTGACCTGGTGCACGATGCCCATGCCGGGCGGCACGACGCGGAAGTTGGTCAGCGACTTCTGGCCCCACTTGAGGAACTCGTAGCGCTCCTTGTTGCGGCGGAACTCGTGCTCGAGGTTCTTGCGCGCCGCGTCGCTCTCGGCGAACGCGTCGACCTGCACCGAGTGATCGATGACGAGGTCGCACGGCACGAGCGGGTTGATCTTCGTCGGGTCGCCGCCGAGCCGCTGCATCGCGGCGCGCATCGCCGCGAGGTCGACGACGCACGGCACGCCCGTGAAGTCCTGCAGCACGACGCGCCCCGGCAGGAACGGCATCTCGACGTTGCCCGCGGTCTCCTTGCTCCAGCCCGCGATGTTCCGCACGTCCTTCTCGTGCACGACGTAGTCGTCGAGGTTCCGCAGCGCCTGCTCGAGCAGAACGCGGATCGAGTAGGGCAGGCGGGCCATCTTGCCCATGCCCTGTTCCTCGAGCTTGCTCAGCTGGAAGTAGGTGTAGGTGCGGCCCGCGACGTCGAGAGTCGCGCGCGAAGAAAGCGGGTTCCGGGTCGTCATATGGCTGTTCGAACGGCGGCGGCTGGCGAGCCGTTTTCGGCCGAACAGGTTATCCGGAGCGGTCTCGCGTTGGCAGTGCGATTCCGCCCGGACGCCGAATTGCGGGGTGCCTGCGCGCTGCCGGCGGCCGGGCTCACGGATCGATCAAGTCGCGCGGCCCCAACGGACGATGCCATGGGAACGATGAAGCCTCTCCACAGTGTTGCGGTCAGTGTCACGTGCCGCGGGATCTCGTTCCTGGTCCTGGCCCTCGCCGCAATCGCGGCTGGCTGCGCCTCGACGTCGCAGAGCCTCGACATCGCGAGCAACGAACGACTCTACGTCGACGTGCCGTATGCGACGCGGGTGCCGGGCGACCGCCCGGTCTTCGTGGCGCCGCTCACCGACGCGCGCTCGGGCAAGGACCTGCCGCTGCACGATCGCGGCTTCCCGATCAGCTACGGCAGCGACCAGGTGTGGGACCGGCCGGTGCGCGCCATGGTCGACGAGATCCTCGCGCGCCAGCTCGATGCGAGCGGCCTGTTCGAGAACGTCGTCGATCGCGCGGACGATCGCGCGCTCGTGCTCGCGCCGAGCCTCGTCAAGTTCACGACCGGCGCGGTCGAGAACGTCGGGGGGGCGCGTTCGTTCGCCGACGTCGAACTGCGCGTGCGGGTCTTCGGTCCGGTCGATCCGTCGACGGGCAAGCGCGTCGAGCTCTACGACGAGAACTTCGCCGAACGCCAGATGACGCCCGTGTCGCTGAAGCCCGTGAGCCCGTACCTGCTCGTCGGGCGCGCGCTGCAGGCCACGGTGCAGAAGTCGCTGGCCGGCCTCGACACGAGCAACGTCGGCCGCAGCTTCGTCCCGACGCAGGAAGAGATCGTGCCCGGCGTGGTCACGGCTTCGGCACGACAGTAGCCAGGCGCCCGATGCCGGCGTGCGGTACGCCGCGATCGGAGTCGCCATGAAGAAGCCCCTGCGTCACATCAGTCGTTGCCTCGTTGCGGGCGTCGTCGCGCTCCTGCCGATCGGCGGCACGATCTTCCTGGTCGTGCAGCTCGAGGCGAGTATCGCAGCGTCGTGGCTCGTCGATCAGCCGTGGTACTTCCCCGGCGTCGGGCTCCTGGCCGCGGTGCTGCTCGTCTACCTGTGCGGTCTGTTCGTCACGACCTACCTCGGCAAGGTGCTGTGGAAGGTGTTCGACCGCGTGCTCGAGAGCCTGCCGCTGCTCGGCCCGATGTATCAGTCGCTGAAGGAACTGCTCGGCTACGACTCCGGCCGCGACAAGTTCTTCCACGGCGTCGTGCTCGTGCCGACCGAGAGCGGACACGAGATGGGGCTCGTCACGGGCGAAGCGGACGGTCCGGACGGCGTGCGCCGCACGTTGGTGTTCGTGCCGAGCGCGCCGACGCCGACCTCGGGCCGCCTCGTGTTCGCCGACCCGGCAACGCTCCATCGGCTCGACGTGCGCGCCGCGGACGCGATGCGCACTCTCGTAGCGATCGGCAAAGCGCCGCTGCAGACGAAGGCCGAGAGCGACTGACCCCGCGCGACGTGGCGATACCGAACCCGTTTCGAATCCGCCACCGTGTCGACGGCGCAACCGGCACATCGACGCAGGATTGCTGTCGGCGGGGTGTGGCGGATTCGAAGCGGGTTCGGTACCGCCACCCGCAGGCTGGCAGGCAACTACCCTTTCGCGAGCGTGGCGAGGCGGTCGCGCAGACGGCGCAGCGTCGGGGCGTGGTAGTCGCCCTTCTCCTCGCGCTGCTGCAGGAAGGCGGTCGCCTCCGGGTGCTCGCCGAAGCAGAGCAGCGCGAACGCGGCGTTGACGCGCACGTCCATGGCCTCGGTCTCGTCCGCGAGCTTCTTGCCGAGGATGTCGCGGCTCTGCTCGTCGCGCAGCAGGCCGAGCGCGTAGGCGGCTTCGGCGCGCGACTCGATCTCGATCGCGTCGAGCAGTTGGCGCAGCACGGGCAGCGCGTCGGTGTCGCCGATCTCGCCGAGCGTGCGGACCGCGTAGGTGCGCGTCATCGGGTCGCCGAGCAGCTTGCGAACGGCCGGGCCCGTCGAGCTCGCGCACGGGCCGAGGGCCTGCAGAACGTGCAGTGACACGGTTCGCAGATAGTGCTCGGAAGCTCCGAGCGCGCGTTCGAGCAGCGGCACGGCGAGCCGGCCGCAGCGCGTGAGGATGTACTTCGCGTCGTCGATCGGCCGCAGGTACGTCAGCTCGGTCGTCGCGAGGCGTTTGGCGAGCCTGGCGTCGAGGTGGATGCCGCTCGGCGGCTCGACGTCGGGGTTGCCGCCCTTGCCCTGACTCAGCCAGGCTGCGTGGATGTCCTGCATCGCGCCGCGCAGCTCGACGTAGGTCGGGCTCTCGCTGAGCTCGATCCCGCGCGCGTTGCAGATTTCGATCGCGCGCTGGCCCGCGACCTCCGCGGTCGCCTCGTTGCTCATCGCGGCGTCGAGCCACGCCGCGCCCGAGTCGTTGCCGAGCTTCTGCAGCGCGTCCGCGATCCAGACGACGGCCTCGGGGTCCTTCTCGTACTTGAAGCGGATCACGAGCGGCAGCTGCAGCTCGCCGTGGCCCGACTTGCCGCAGAGCCACGCCGCGCGCCGGCGGACAGCGACGTCCTCGTGTTCGAGCGCCTGCTCGAGCGGGTGCCACGCGAACGGGTGCTCGAGCAGCGCGCGTTCGGCGCGGGCCGTGATGCGGGCGTCGCCCTCGACGATGCCGAGCGCGACGTCCGCGTACTGCTTCAGTTCGCGCTGGGCGGCTTCGTCGGGCTGCGGCTGCGCGGCCCGCATCGCCTTGAGCTCGTCGATGAACGGGGTGAGCTTCGGCGCGGGCAAGTCGGGGCCCTGCGGCTTGGCCGCGGCCTCGTTCGCGCAGCTGGCGAATCCGATCCAACCCGTGAGCAGGATGAGCGCGCCGGCACGGCAATGGGTCGAACGCATCATAGGTCGAGCCGCCGTTCTTCGAGGAGGGTGCTCATCGGACTGTCGTCGCCGACGAACGGCGTCAGTCGGTACCACAACCGGGCCTCGATCGCGACCGCATCGGCCGGGATGTCGATCCGGATCGTCTTGCTCGCGTTGGCGGGGAGTTGCGTGTTCTCCTGCGACTCCGCGAGCGGGCCGACGGGCGTCGCCTCGTCGCGGTAGGGCATGCGGAAGCGGTAGGCCAGCGTCCACTCGCCGTTGGACTCGGCGGCCTGTTCCGCGGCCACGTCGGCCGCGGTGAGGAACCGATAGCTCATGTCGACCGCGCGGTGCCGCTCCTCGGTCGGGTAGTTGTGGCCCGCGCCGACGTTGGTCAGCGTGAACGCGACCTGGTCGCCCTCGCGCGCGACCTCGAACTTGCCGGCCGACTGCAGCATCGCCTTGTCGTGACCGCCCGGGAACACGTGGCTGCGGCCCATGCGCTTGCTGCCGTCCTTGCGCACGCGCGTGACCTCGGGCATGTGGCACGAACTGCAGTCGACGCCCTGCGCGGCGTACGAGCTGTCGCGCCACTGATCGGTCGTCCAGTGCTGGTTGTGGCACGATGCGCAGGCCTTCACGGCGATGAAGTCGGCGTTCTTCTGCGGCGCACACGGCACCTCGGGCCGGTCGTTGCGCGCGACGATGCCGCCGTCCGGAGCGAGGTGGCAGCTGATGCAGCTCACACCCTCGTCGAAGTGCGTTCGGCGCGGCAGGGTGCGATTCCCGAAGCCCGTCAGCGCGAGCGGGCGCGGCAGGTGGCAGTCCATGCACTCCTCCTTGCGGAAGTCGTCGCTGAGCTTGCGCACCTCGGGATTGGTGAACGCGATCTGGTGGTGCGAGCCGTGCCACTCGTCGTAGACGTCCTGGTGGCATTCCTGGCACTGCGCCGAGGATTCCCACCGGACGGTCTGCGCGGCGCGCGCGCTGCCGGTGTCCGTCGCGGACAAGAACGCGATCGCGCCGCCGAACGCGACGAGCACGCCGACTGCGATGCCGAGTCGGGCCGAGAAGTTCACGAGTCTGCCTCCGTCTGAGTGTCGGCAGTCTGCCAGGGCAGGAGCCGTGGCGTGCTCCTGAGTTGCAGTTCTGCGGATGATCCTGCCGCGAGCAGCTCGTCGCTGCGCGCGAACACGATGTGATCGCCGAGAGCAATGCGATTGGAAAAGCCGTCCGCGCTCGGCTGACTCTGCAGCACGTTGCCGCGCGGACAGGAAGTCGGTTGACCGTTGGCGGCGGTCGCCGCGAGGTCGCCGGGCATGAGGACGAGCCGCAGCTCGGCTCCCGCATCGCCGCCGGCACCCGCGCCGCCCGGGCGCGCGAACGTGCCGAACGTCGTTTCGACCGAATCCGCCGTGCCGGCGGTGGTCGGCAGGCAGGCCGCGCCCGCGAGGAACGCCGCCGTGAACGCGCAGCGCGGCGCCCGCAGCAGCTCGCCGGCGCTGCCGCGTTCGACGACGTGCCCCTCGTGCATCACGACGAGATCGGTCGCGAGCGCGAGCGCCTCGTCGCGATCGTGGGTCACGAGGATCGTCGTCAGCCCGAGTTCGTCCGCGAGCTCGCGCACGAGCAGCACGAGGCCGTCGCGCAGGTGCACGTCGACGCTGCGCAGCGGTTCGTCGAGCAAGAGCAGCCCCGGCTCGGGCGCGATCGCGCGCAGCAGGCCGAGGCGTTGGGCTTCGCCGCCCGACATCTGCGCCGGCTTGCGAGCTGCGAGGTGCGCGATGTCCGCGCGTTCGAGCAACGCCTGGCAGCGGTCGTCCGTGATCCCCGGGGCGGCGAAGCGCAGGTGCTGCAGCGCGTTCAGGTGCGGCCAGAGCGCGCCTTCCTGGAACACGAGGCCGAGGCCGCGCGCGTCCGGGGCCGCGTGCACCCGACCGCCGTCCGCGACGACTTTGCCGTCGAGCTCGATCGTGCCGCTCGTCGCGCGTTCGAGGCCGGCGAGGCAACGCAGCAGCGTCGTCTTGCCGGAGCCCGACGGGCCGACGATCGCGACGCGTTGCCCGGCCGCGGCCGTGAACGACACGGGGCCGAGGGTGAACGCGTCGCGCCCGCCGCCGCGGCGGCACACGAGATCGGAAACAGCGACGGAAACGGTCACGACAGGGAAGACAGCCTACGGCCGGCGAGGAGGGAGGGAAGGAGGGGGAGGAGCACGGCCAGCGACAGCAGCAGCAGCGCGATGACACCGCTCCAATCCTCGTGCTGGAAGTGCACCGCGTTGGCGAGCCGGCGCACCGCGGTTGCGTTCGCGGCCGGCAGAACGACGGCGAGGTCGAGCTCCCGCAGCGCGAGCACGAACGTGAGCACCGCGGCCGTCCAGATGCCCGGCAGCAGCGGCGGCAGGTGGATGTAGAACGCCCGCGCGATCAGAGAGCGCGGGGCGAGCGCCGCGGCCTCCTCGGTCGCGAGGGCCTGGCGTCGCACGAGACCGGCGAGCGGCAGCGCCGCGAACGGCAGGAAGCGCGCCGCGTAGCCGCAGACGGCGAAGCCCCAGCCGGAGTAGAAGTCGCCCATCCGGCGCATCACGCCGCTGTCGTGCCACGAATCGACGAGCGCGATGCCGAGCAGCACGGCCGGCAGCGCGACCGGGATCGCGATGACGAGCTCGAGGCCGGGGCGCTTGCGCGCGACGGTGCGCGCCAGCGGGATCGCGCAGAGCACGACGACGAGCGTGACCATGCCGGCGAGCCACAGCGAGTTCAGCAGCTCCGGCAGACCCTGGTCCATCGCCTTGCCGAAGCTCTGCTGCATGAACGCGAGCGACATCGGCTCGTTGCGCTGCGCGGAGCCCATGGCCCAGCGCGTGAGCACGAGCACGGGCACCCCGATGCCGGCCGCGAGATACGTCACCGGCACGAGCAGCGCGGGCCAGCGCCAGCGGCCGAGCGGGCGCAGGGGCAGCGGCGTCACCGTCCCGCGGTCTGGCGCGTGCGCGCGCAGCCGCAGCGCGAGCCACAGGCAGCCAGCGAGACCGATCACGAACGGGATCGCCGCGACGATCGGGCTCTGCAGGTCCGCGAAGCTCGTGCCGACCGCGCGCCGCGTCCAGCGGCTGAACAGCCCCTCGGCATACGTGTGCCAGGTCTTGCCCTTGACGGTCAGGAACTCCGGCACGCCGTGATCGGCGAGCGTGAACAGGAACGCGAGCAGGCAGCCGGCGACGAGCTCGGGCGCGATCGTGCGCAGCAGCTGCAGTTCGGCGCGCGCGCGACCGCGCAGCAGCAGCGCCGACTCATAGGCGCGACCGTCGGCCGCGCGCAGCCCGCGCGCCGCGAGCACCGCGACGAACGGCGCGTGGCAGACGCCGAGCAGCCAAGCGCACGGCCAGAAGCCGTCGGTCGCGCCGAGGTCGGCGAAGCCCATCGCGACGAAGATCGGCGGCACCACGAGGGGCGCGATGCCGAGCGGCCCGAGCACCCGGGCGCCGGGCAGGTCACGGCCGATCGTCAGGAGCGCGTGCCCGCCGCCTAGGAGCAGCGAGATCGCGGTCGCGGCGACGCCGAGCCGGAGCGACGCGACGAGCTGCTTCCACAGGTTCTCGTCGTCGCCGAGCGCCGCCCACGCCGACAGCGTGAGGCCGTCCGTCGACCAGAACGTGCCGACGAACAGTTCGGCGAGCGGCAGCAGCACGAAGAGCGCGACGAACAGCAGCGCGAGCCAGAGCGGCGCGCGGGCCAGGATGTTCGTCGCGGTGCGGTTCACGGCGGGCCTTCGGCTGGGTCCTGTGGCGGACCTACAGCTGGAACCGCTTGGCGAACGCCGCCGTGCACTCCGCGAGGTTCTCGCCGACCCACTGCGGGTCCCAGTCCATCTCGCGGAACTTGCCGATCGTCAGCACCTCGGCGTTGCTCGGGCCCTGGATGCCCTCGCGCACCGGGATCTGCGCGCTGCGCGACGCGGCGAGCGCCTCTTCCGTCGAGCGCGCGAGGATCTTGTCGACGAGCTTCTTCGCCGCTTCGAGATCCGGGCCGCCCTTGACGAGGCACACCGAGTTGGGGATCAGCATCGTGCCGATCTGCCCTTCGCCCTGGTCGGGGTAGACGCACGCGACGGGGAAGCCCTTGGACTTGCAGACGTTGTAGTCGTCCGTGTCGGTGAACGCCCACGCGAGCTTGCCTTCGCGCACCTGGTTCATCGTCGCGCCGTTGCTCGCGAGGAACTTGACGTCGTTCTGTTCCATCTGATCGAACAGCTCGTCGAGCTGCTCAGTGCCGAGCTCCTTGCGCAGGGCGGCGAAGTGCGTCAGCGTCGTGCCCGTGAGCGGCTTGGCGATCGCGCAACGGCCCTTCCACTTCGGATCGACGAGGTCCTGGTAGCTCGACGGCCACTCGGACTTGTCGGGCACGAGGTCGGTGTTGACGATCAGGATGCGGGCGCGGGCGCCAAAACCCGTCCACATGCCGCCCGCGTCCTTCCAGCGCGCGGGGATGTCCTTCGCCGCGGGCGAGACGTAGGGCTCGACGAGGCCGAGGTGGGCGAGGTGGATCGTGTTCGCGAGCTCGTTGTTCCAGAAGATCGAGCAGCGCGGCGCCGACGCCTCGGTCTTGATCGCGCTCGTGTGACCGACGGTCTTGGCGCCCTCGGTGTCGTGCATCTGGTGGATCGCGATGCCGAGCTCGTCGGCGAAACCGTTGAGCAGCGGCTGCGAGAACTGCTGGTCGAGCGCGACGCGGATCGTCGGGCCGGCGCCCGTCGTGGCTTCAGTGCTGCACGAGGGCAGCAGGAACGCCGCCGTGATGGTGATGGTGAGAGGCAGGTGCTTCATGGGGATCGGGCGACTTCGGGATGGGTTGGACGTCAGGGCCGAAGCGCCGAGGCTACTGGTTGCGGTAGGTCTTGTGACAGGCCTTGCAACCCTGCGCCATCTGCTCGTACAGCTCGTTCGCGCGCGGCAGGTCCTTTCTCCGCACCGCGGCGTCGAGCTGCTTGCTCTGATCGATCGCGGCGCGCAGCTGCGTCTGGTAGCTCGCCGGCAGCGCCTGACTCTCGGGGTCCTCGAGCAGCGCCGCGAACAGCTCGTGCACGCGCTGCGTCGCGTTGGCCGGCACGAAGTCCGGGTGGTCCGCCGGCGTGTTCCAGTTCTCGTCCTTGCTGTACTCGATGTCGTCGAACAGCACGTCGAGCTCGGCCATCGTCGCGACGAGACCCGTCACGTTCGCGACGGCGGGGAAACGGCTCGTGTCCGTGATGTCGGCCGCGAGCTCGCTCCGGCTCACCGCGGTGCACTCCGAGAGCGATCCCCAGAGTCCGCGGTAGCCGGCCGACGTGCCCGACGTCTGCATCCGTTCGCCGGCCTCCTGCTGTGACAGCACGCCCGCCGTCACGAGCGCGGTCGCGAGCGCCGACGCGCTGCGGTGCTTGCCGTGGTGGCAGTGCATGTAGATCGGCGCTTCGGCGTTTGCGACGACCTGCGCGAGCTCGAGGCGGCGCTCGGCCGGCACGCGGTCGTACGAGATCGGCAGGTGGATGTAGCGCAGCCCGAGCTCCTCCGCCGTCGCGACGTCGGGCGTCGCGCCGTCGACGGACACGACCGTCTTCACGCCGAGGGTCCGGAGCGTTTCGAGGCCGGCGCGGCCGACCGGCGCGCCGCCGCTGAACATGCCCGGGCTGTAGGTCACGACGTTGTGCAGGCCCGGCAGTTCGGCCGGCCGATCCGCGGTCACGGCCGGCTGCTCGACCCGCGGCTCGGCGATGGTGACTGGCGTGTCCGACGACGTGCGCGTAGACAGCTCGACGCAGCCGGGGACCGCGACGATCAAGGTCGCGATGGTGGCGAGGCCGGCCGGCAGCGAGCGAGCGCGAAGCTTTGCGGTGCAGTGCGAGGAGGGGGTCATCGCTCGCCGTAGTGCAACAGGTGTGCCAACGGCGGGCTCAGCCGGGTCGCTTCTCGTCGCTCTTGGCCGCCGCGCGGGCCGCGTCGATGTCGGTGCCGAGCTCTTTCAGGCGCCGGTGCAGGTGTCCGCGCGAGATCCCGGCGCGCTGCGCGGCCGCCGTGATGCTGCCGCCGCACTCGACGAGCAGGTTCTTGAAGTAGATCCGGTCGAAGCGGCGCCGCGCGGCCTCGTAGTTGTCGTTACCCTGGCGTGACGCCTCGTCGCCCTCCTGTCCCAGTTCGGCCGGCAGGTCGGCCAGACCGAGGCTCGTACGCTCGCCCGAAAGCGCGACCATGCGTTCGATCGTGTTCTCGAGCTCGCGCACGTTGCCGGGCCAGTCGTGGGCCGTGAGCGCGCCGATCGCCTCCGGCGTGATCGTGCGGCGGGCCCGATCGGCGCTCGCGAGCCGTTCGAGCGTGCGCGCGATCAGCACCGCGATGTCCTCGCGCCGGTCGCGCAACGGCGGCACCGTGAGGTTGAGCACGTCGAGCCGCCACAGCAGCTCGGGCCGGAACGCGCCGTCCTCGGCCAGCGCGTGCAGGTCGCGGTTGCTGGCCGCGAGCACGCGGACGTCGACCTCGACCGCGGCCTCGCCGCCGAGCCGCAGCACGCGCCGGTCCTGCAGGAAGCCCTCGATCTTGGCCTGCGCCGCGAGGCTCATGTCGCCGATCTCGTCGAGGAAGACCGTGCCGCCGTCGGCCCGCTGCAGCAGGCCGGCCTTGCTCTTCACCGCGCCCGTGAACGCGCCGGGTTCGTGCCCGAACAGCTCGCTCTCGACGAGGTTGTCGGGCACCGCGGCGCAGTTGAGCGCGATGAACGGCCCGTCCCGGCGGGCCGACGCGCGGTGGATGGCCTTGGCCACGAGGCCCTTGCCCGTGCCCGATTCGCCGCCGATGAGCACCGTGGCGGTCGATTCCGCCATGAGCTCGACCTGCTGTGCGATGTGGGCCATCGCGGGGCTCTGCGCCACGAGCCCGAGGCCGCCCTCGACGTCGCCGAGCATCTGCCGCAGCGTCTGGTTCTCGCGCACCGTCGCGCGCTGGGAGAGCGCGCGCTCGAGCCGCATCTGCAGCTCGTCGAGCTCGAACGGCTTGGTCACGTAGTCCGCCGCGCCGAGCTGCATCGCCTCGACGGCCGTCGCGATCGTGCCGTGCGCCGTCATGAGCACGATCACCGCGTCCACATCGCTGCTCTTGATCCTGGAAAGCGCCGCGACGCCGTCGACCTTCGGCATCTTGAGGTCGAACACGCCGACGTCGTAGGGCTGCTGCAGCCAGCGCGAGGCCGCCTCCTCGCCGTCACCGACGACGTCGACCGCGTAGCCGAGCCGCTCGAGCCCGGCCTTGAGGAAGTGCCGCATGCTCTCCTCGTCGTCGGCGAGCAGCAGGCGCACCGGCGGCCGCTCGGCTCCGCTGCCCCTGGGCGGGCTCGCGGCGGCTGGGTCGTCGGCTGGGTCGTCAGCTGGCACGCAGCGATGCTGACCGGCCCGAGCGGCTTTGGCAAGCGGTGTGTTCGCGGCGCTTTGGCGCGGTTCGCCCGAGTGTCATCGATCTGTGACACCGGTGTCCGCGGGCGTAACACTGGGCGGGTCGATCAGTCGCCGGTGGGCGCGACCCGCGGCAATTCGACCGTGAAAATCGCGCCTTCGCCGAGCGTGGACTCGACGGTGATGCGGCCGCCGTGCGCCGTGGCGAGGCCGTACGACACCGACAGGCCGAGACCCGTGCCGGCCTGGTCGGGGTCCTTGCGCGTCGTGAAGAACGGTTCGAAAACGTGCGCGAGGTCGGCCTCCGCGATGCCGACGCCGGTGTCGGCGACGCGGATCGTGACCATGTCGCCGGTGTCTCGGAGCGTGACGTGCAGCGTGCCGCCGTCGGGCATCGCCTGGACCGCGTTGAGCAGCAGGTTGACGACGATCTGGTGCAGGCCGTCCGCGTCGCCGACGAACGGTTCGATCGCCGCGAGTTCGCGCTCGACGGTCACGTTCTGCCGGCGCGCCGCCGGCTCGCACAGTCGCAGCGCGTCCTCGACCACCTGCAGCGGCTCGACCTCGGCGCGTTGCTCGACCGTCCGGCGCGCGAACCGCGTGAGCTGCTGCACGATGCCGCTCGCGCGATCCGCGGCGCGCAGGATGACCTGCATCGTCTCCTGGCGATCGGCGTCACGTTCGTCCTTGCTGAGTTCCTGCGTGCAGCCGCGGATGCCGCCGATCACGTTGTGGAACTCGTGCGCGATGCCGCCCGCGAGCGTGCCGAGCGCCGCGAGCCGTTCGGTCTCCGCGAGCTTCTTGTGCGACTGCCGCAGCTCGGCCGTCTTGCGCGCGACCTCGTGCTCGAGGTTCTCGCTCTGATGCTGCAGCTGCTGGCGCGATTGGCGCAGCTCGTCGACCATGCGTCCGAAGTCGCGGGTGAGATCGCCGAGCTCGGTGCCGGCCGGTCGGGGCACGTCGGTGTCGAGCTGGCCGTCCGCGACGCGGCGGGTCGCGGCGCGCAGCGCGCGGGTCGGCAGCACGACGAGGCGCGACAGGCCGATGCCGAGCACGACGAGCAACAGCGCGAGCGCGCTGCCCGTGAGCGCCAGGTGGGTGATGCGCAGGTCGCTCGCGACGTTGCGGAGCAGCACGTTCTGCACCGCGACGAGCTCGTCGAACTTCTGCTGGATACGGCGTTCGGCGCGGTCCTGCATCTCGCGGGCGAGGACCGCGACGTTCTGCTGCTGCTGCGCGCTGCGGCGCGCGTCCTCGGCGCCGATCGCTCGGCGGATCGCTTCGACGTCGCCGCCGAACAGCTCGAGCGGCAGATCGCTGAGCGTGCGCTGGCGAACGCGCGCACCGTGCTCGATGAGGTCATCGAGCAAGGCACCCGTCGTCTGGGTCTGCGCGGCCGCGATCGACCGTGCTGCGGCCGAGCTCTGCTCCATGAGCTGCGTGCCGTGCTCGCGCATCGCGGCCTCGGTGCGCGGGCCGATCCAGACGATGAGCACGGCCGCGAACGCGGCGGCGAACAGCAGGAGCGCTGCGGCCAGCCAGTGCGACAGGCGCAGCCGGGCGTCGGTGCGGGGCGAGTCGCTCGTCACTTGGGGGCTCCGGCAGCGGGGCGATCGTCGACGAGCCGGTCGGCGAGCACGAGGAGCGAGAGCGGCAGCTCGAGGCCGAGCTCGCGCGCGACGCCGAGGTTGACGACGACGAGGTTGCCGGCCATGCGGTCGATCGGCAGGTCGCGCGGGCGCTTGCCGTGCAGCAGCACCTGCGCGGCGACGTTCGCCGCGCGCCGACCGTGCAGCGGGTAGTCCGCGATCGTGCCGACGACGGCGCCGCTCCGCACCCCGGCCGCGGCCGTCGTGAGCAGCGGGATCTTGCGTTCGCCGAGCGCGCGCTGCACCGCCCGCAGGTTGCTGTAGATCGTGAGGTCGATCGGGATCCAGATCGCGTCGACCTCGGCCGCGATGAGCCGGCGGACCGCGGCGCCGATGCCGGCGGTGTCCGGGGTCATCGACTCGACGAGCTCGATCTCGGTCTTCGGGTGGGCGCTGAGCCACGTGCGCATCCGCGCGAGCTCGGCGCGGCTCACGACGGTGCCGCTCTCCGAGCGCAGCATCCCGAGCTTCCGCAGCCGCGGCACCGCGAGGTCGAACACGTCGAGCACGTTCTGCGGCGAGATCCAGTTGGTCGCGCCGCACAGGTTGTCCTGGTCGGAGCCGAGCCACGACGGCACGACGCCCGACGCGACCGGGTCGCTCACGGCGGCGAACACGACGGGCTTGTCCTGGATCACCTGCTTCGCGAGCAGCGCCGCGGTGGTGCCCATGACGAACACGAGTTCGCGGTCCGAGTCGGCCAGCTCGCGCAACATCGCCTCGGCGCGCGCTTCGTCGGAGTCGGCTTCGCGCTCGAGCCAGTCGACGGGGATGCCCGCCTGGCGCAGCCCGAGCTGGATGCCCTCGAACGTCGCGCGGTCGTTGGGGGAGTCGTGCCAGAAGAACACGCCGAGGCGGCGCGGCGGGGCGTCGGGCGTTTGCGCCACGCTCGTCGTCGCGAACGTGGCAGCGAGCGCGGTGGCGAACACGTACCGCAGCACGACGGTCGAAATCCGGGTCGGCATCGTGCCGGCGGACGATAGTCGAATGCGGTCGCCAGTCCTCGAACAAGCGCGCTCGTCGGCTGCGGGTGGCACGGCCTTTGCTCCACGGCTGCCATGATCCCCTCGGACAAGCTGCTGTTCCCGGGCCTGCTGCTCGCGACCTGCGTCGCGGCGCAGGATCCGTTCCGCACGACCCGGCACCACTCGCTGCCCCCGATCGTCTACGGCTACAACGTGGCGGCGGGTGACGTCGACGGCGACGGCGACCCCGATCTCGTGATCGCCAACGACTACGGCCCGAACGAGCTGTGGCTCAACGACGGTCGCGGCACCTTCGTCGATGCCACCGCCGGCCGCCTCACGACCCCGGCCTCGAACGCGTCCTATGCCGTCGACCTCGCTGACCTCGACGGCGACGGCGACCTCGATCTGCTCGTGGTGAACGACCACAACGTGCCGGACCGGGTCCACCTCAACACCGGCAACGGCACGTTCGTCGACGTCTCGGCGACCGCGCTGCCGGCGAACGCGGACTGGAGCGTCGACCAGGTCGTCGGCGACTTCGACGGCGACGGCGACGTCGACTGGCTCGTGCAGGCGGCGTCGTCGACGCGGCTCTACCTCAACGACGGCACCGGGGTGTTCACGGATGTGTCCGCGACGAACCTGCCGGGAACGACGGCCGGTGCGTCGGGTCAACAGTCGGGCTGTTTCGCCGCGGACCTCGATCAGGACGGCGACCTCGACATCGTGCTGCCGAGCCGGTGGGGGCCCGGGGCGATCTTCGTCAACCAGGGCAACGCCGTGTTCACCTTGCTGGGCCTCAACCTGGCGGGGCGGTTCGTCCCGGGCGACCTCGACGGCGACGGCCGGATCGATTTGATCTGGGCGGACGGCCGGTTCCGCCGCAACCTCGGCGGCATGGCGTTCGCCAACCCGTCGAACCTCCAGGTCCAGAGCGTCGGATTCGCGCTCGACTACGACGAGGACGGCGACCTCGACCTCATCAGCGCGGGTCGGGTGCACGAGCACGACGGCCTCGGCAACTTCACGACGCGCCCGACCCCCGGGCTGAATGGGCTGGGCTCCGACATGGTCCTGATCGACGTGGACGGCGATCGCGATCTCGACCTCGTCGGGCCGTGGATGATCGCGACGAACGCGCAACGTCAGGTCGATTCGCCGGCAGCACCGCAGCTCGGCCAGCCCTACACCGTCGAGTTCGTCGTGCCGCGCGATTCGGCGTCGACGCCGGTGCTCGCGGCGGTGAGCACCGCGGGCGCGAGCCAGCCGATCCCGGGCCTCGGCACGCTGCGTCTGCTGCCTGCCGCCGCGGTGCCCCTGCCGCTGCTGATGGCGACGAACGGTGGCGTGAACGTCACGTTCCCGATCCCGAACCAGGCCGGCCTCGTCGGGCTCGAACTGCACTACCAGGCGTTGACGCTGGACCCGCTGCGGCCGCCGGTGCTCGGCAACGCGATCCGAGACGTCGTGCAGTAATGGGCGGCATCGGGTGCGGTCGGCCCCGCCGGTCGGCTTCGCCGAAATCGTCGTGGCGGGTAGGATGGTCGCGCGTTTCCGCGTGCGTTGCCCGTCGGCGCGCCCTTCTCGATTGACCATGCTTCGCCTCCCCGTCCGTCCATCTCTCGCGGTCGTGGCCGCCACCGGTCTGGCCGCCATCAATTTGGCCGGTGCGGCCACCGCCCAGAACCTCGTCGACAACCTGGTCAGCAGCAGCTCGGCGAACCCCGGCAGCGGGATCAGCGCGTTCCACGTCCTCGGCGGAGTCGCGGTGTTCTCACCCAACGGGCCGTTCGGGCGCGAACCGTGGGTCACCGACGGCACCGTGGCGGGCACGCACATCCTGTCCGATCTCAACCCGGCCGGTTCCAGCAATCCCACGGACTTCGTCGAGCTCAACGCCGAGTTGCTGTTCGCGGCGAACGTGCCGGGTCTCGGCGTCGAGCTGTGGAAGACCGACGGCACGACGGCGGGGACGGTGCTCGTGAAGAACGTGCGGCCCGGGGCCTCGGCGGCGATCTCGGGCCTCGTGCGGCTCGGCAACTACGTCTACTTCAGCGCCAACGACGGCAGCAACGGCATCGAGCTGTGGCGGACCGACGGAACGACGGCGGGAACGACGCTCTTCGTCGACGTCAACCCCGGCCTCGCGAGCGGCAACGTCGATCAGCTCGTCGTGACGCCAGGTCACATCTGGTTCGCGGCGAACGACGGCACGCACGGCACGGAGCTATGGCGGAGTGACGGTACGGTCGCCGGCACGACGATGGTCGCGGACCTCGATCCCACCGGCGGCACGATCATCAACACGATCGCGCCGTTCGGCAACGGCGTGCTGTTCGTCGCGGACGACGGCAGCGGGATCGGTCGGGAACCGTACTTCAGCGACGGGACGGCGAGCGGTACGGTGCTGCTCGGCGACCTCAAGCCGGGCACGCTCGGCTCGACGGCCAGCGACTTCCTCGACGCCGGTGCGTTCGCGGTGTTTGCCGCGGACGACGGCACGAACGGCCGCGAACTGTGGCTCACGGACGGGACCGCGGCGGGCACGCAGCTCGTCGACATCAACCCGGTCGGCAACAGCTTCGTCGGCCACTTCGTCGCGTGGCAGGGCGAGGTGCTGTTCTCCGTCGACGACAGCGTGCACGGCCGTGAGCTGTGGCACACCGACGGGACCGTCGCGGGCACGCAGCTGCTGATCGACATCAACCCGGGCAGCGCGCACTCGAGCCCGCAGGGGTTCGGGCAGATCGGGAACGAGCTCTGGTTCCAGGCCAACGCCGGCAGCCTCGGCACGGAGTTCCATCGCACGGACGGCACGGCCGCCGGCACGGTGCTCGTCGCGGACCTCGCGCCCGGTGTCTTCGGCACCCATCCCGACGCCATCACGGAGCTGGCCGGCAACGTGCTGTTCGCGGGCCTCGTCGGCAACGCCGGTGACGAACCGGCGATCACGGACGGGACGTTGCCCGGCACGGCGCTCTTGGCCGACTGCTCGCCGCCCTTCGATGGCTCGTTCCCGGACGAGTTCGTGACGGTGAACGGGCTGACGCTGTTCGCGGCTGGCTCCAACTCGTCGGGGCGCGAACCGTGGATCACCGACGGCACGCCGGCGGGAACGGGGATCGTGGCGGACGTCTATGCCGGCTCGTTCGGTTCCAACCCCGACTACTTCGCGTCGACGGGCGCGACCGCGTTCTTCTCCGGCAACACGAGCGGTGGCCGCCAGCTGTTCGCGACGGACGGCACGACCGCGGGCACGCTGCAGCTGACCACGCTCGCGAACAACTACGATCCGCGGGGCATGACCGCGTTCGGCGATCTCGTCGTCTTCTCGGGGAACGCGGGCGGCAGCGGCGGGAGTGGTCGCGAGCCGTGGGTCAGCGACGGCACCGTGGCCGGCACGTTCGAGCTGCTCGACATCAAGCCGGGTTTGGGCAACAGCATCGGCCTGCTGGCGGAGGACTTCACGCCGGTCTCTGACCTCGTGTTCTTCTCGGCCGACGACGGCACGCACGGGCGCGAGCCGTGGGTGACGGACGGCACGGCGGCCGGCACGATGCTGCTCGTCGACATCCGACCCGGCGCGGCATCGTCCAACGTCAGCCAGTTCACGGCGGTCGGTGACCGAGTGTTCTTCCGCGCGTTCGACGGCAGCACCGGCAACGAACTCTGGGTCAGCGATGGCACGGCGGCCGGCACGGTGCTCGTCGCCGACCTCGTGCCCGGCGTCGGCGGGGGCACGCCGCTCGAGGTGACGGCGGCTGCCAACGGCGTCTACTTCACCGCGACGGTCGGGGGCTCGCGCGAGATCTGGTTCTCCGACGGCACGGCGGCCGGCACGCACCAGATCACGACGTGGGGCGCTGGGCTCTTCCACGCCTACACCGAGCTCACCTGGACCAACCTCGGACTGTTCTTCGTTTCCGACGACGGCACGGGCAGCGGCGCGGAGCTGTGGTTCAGCGACGGCACGACGGCGGGCACCCAGATGGTGCTCGACATCGGCCCCGGCGAGGCGGACGGCGTCGTGTCGGGCACGTTGACGGCGGTGCTCGGCGGCTCGCAGCTGCTGTTCGGCGCGGGTTCGCCGCAGGACGGGCTCGAACTGTGGATCAGCAACGGCACGGCTGCCGGCACGACGAAGGTGACGAACTTCGGTCCGCCGGGGCGCGGCGCGGCCGAGCTCTCCGACTTCTACGACGCGGGCGCGGTCGTCTACTTCGCGTGCAACGACGGCGTCGTCGGCAGCGAGCCGTGGATCTACGACCCGACGACCGCGGGCGTCGCGTTCGTGCTGCCCTATGGTGAGCCCTGCGACGGCACCAACGGCGCGCCGATCATCGGTACGGTCGGGCTGCCGCAGCTCGGCAACGCGGGCTTTCAGATCACGGTCGACGACGCGGCGCCGCTCAGCTTCGCGCTGCAGGTCATCTCGTTCGCGCCCGCGAGCATCTACTGGGCGCCCGGGTGCCGGCAATACGTCGCCAACCCGACCCTGCCCGGGCTCTCGCTCGTGACCGACGCCAGCGGGTACGGCGGCGCCGGCATGGCGATTCCGAGCGATCCGAGTTATCTCGGGCTCAATCTCTTCTACCAGTGGGCCATCGTCGACGCGGGCGGTGGCATCCTCGGCGCGTTCTCGACGACGGGCGCGTTGCAGGTCGTGCTGGGCAACTGACGGCTGCAACTCTCTCCCAATGACTCAGGCGCGAACTCCGCTCGCTCTCGTTCTTCTCCTGCTTCTGGCCGCGTGCGGCACGGCGCCGCTCACCGCGGACTGGCAGAGCTCGGTCATCCTGCGCGCGGATGCGGGCCTCGGTGGCTGCGCGATCGGCGACGTGTCGCAGAAGTGGCCCGGGAACGAGATCGTCGCGACCGCGACGGACGGCAAGGTCTGGGTCATGGGTTCGACCGACGGCGTCTACTGGGACGCGGTCGTCGCCGTGACGCTGCCCGGTGAGATGATCCAGGTGACGACGGGCGACGTCCGGCCCGACATCCCGGGCGACGAGATCATCGCGGTCGGCATGCTGCGCGGCGCCGAGGACGAGACCGCGCCCGGGGCCGCGTACGCGGTGTGGAACGAGGCCGGCGCGTGGCGGCATCAGAAGATCGCCGACGACGCGCGCCTGCTGCACGGCGTGTGTGTCGCCGATGCCGATCCGAACGCGGCCGGGAACGAGGTGTGGGTCGCCGGCTTCTCGAACCGGGTGCGCGAGGTGGTGTATTCGGGCGGCGCGTGGCGCGAGCTCGGCAGTGCGAGGATCTCCGGACCGGGCAAGTGCGCGACGCCGTTCCAGGGCGGCGTCGCCGTCGGCGGCTCCGACGGCGCGATCCACCTGTGTCGTCCGGTCGGCGGCGAGCTCGCGGCCAAGCTGCTGCTCGAGGGTGACACCGGCGTCGCGCGGATCGGTGCGGACGGCGACGCGCTGCTGTTCTGCTGCGACGACGGCACGCTGCACTTCTTTCGCGACGGCCGGCAGGACACGATCCATCGGGAAGAGCTCAAGCTGCGCGGCGCGGTGCTCGCCGACCTCGATCCCGAGCTGCCGGGGCGCGAGGCCGTCACGGTCGGCTACGCCAAACGGCTGACGGTGCTCGCGAGCAACGGCGACGAGTCGAGGTGGCTGCCCGTGCACACCGAGCTGGACACCGACGCGCTGCACCACGCCACGAGCGGTGAGCTCGACGGCGATCCGACGACGCGTGAGATCGTCGTGGTCGGGTTCTCGGGGAACGTGACGCTGCTGCGGTTGCCGTAGCAGTCGGCCGTGCGGCCTTACCGTCGACTTCGCCTTACCGTCGACTTCGGCGAAATTCGCTCGTCGGCTGCCGCGCGATCGCCGCGGCGCTCGATTCCCACAGTTGCTTTCTGCCGCGTCCCGCCCGATTCTCCTTCAGCGATGAAGATGACGTGGCTCTTGGACGGCTGGCGGAGCTCGATCGGCGGCAAGGTGACGATGGCGATCACCGGTCTGCTGCTGTTCGGCTTCCTCGTCGCGCACCTGCTCGGCAACCTGCTGCTGCTGCAGGGCGCGGACGCGATGAACGACTACGCGGCGTTCCTGAAGAGCAAGGGCGCCCTGCTCTGGGCCGCCCGCCTCGGCCTGCTCGCGGTGTTCGTGCTGCACGTGGTGACGGGCATCCGCCTCGCGCGCCAGAATCGCGCGGCGCGCCCGGTGCCGTATGCGCGCGAGACGACGATCCAGGCCTCGCTGGCGTCGCGCTCGATGGTCTTCACGGGCCTCTCGACGCTCGTGTTCGTCATCTACCATTTGCTGCACTTCACGCTCGGCGTGACCAACCCCGGCCACTTCTCGCTGGAGACGAGCAGCGGCGGGCACGACGTCTACGGCATGGTCGTCGCGGGCTTCTCCGTGCCGGGCATCGCCCTCGCCTACATCGCGTTCCAGGTGGTGCTGTTCTTCCACCTCACGCACGGCGTGCAGAGCCTGGCGCAGACGCTCGGGCTCAATCACGACCGCTATACCCCGATGATCAAGACCGCTTCCACCGCCGTTGCCGTGCTCATCACGGGCGGCAACATCTTCCTCGTTCTGGCCGTTCTCACGGGGCTCGTCGGGGGGCAGGCATGAGCTTCCGACTCGACTCCAAGATCCCGGACGGCCCGATTCAGGAGAAGTGGGACGCCCGCAAGTTCGAGACCAAGCTGGTCAACCCGGCCAACAAGCGGAAGTACAAGGTCCTCGTCGTCGGCTCCGGCCTCGCGGGGGCGTCGGCGGCCGCGTCGATGGCGGAGCTCGGCTATCAGGTCGAGTGCTTCTGCCACAACGACACGCCGCGGCGCGCGCACAGCATCGCGGCGCAGGGCGGCATCAACGCGGCCAAGAACTACCGCAACGACGGCGACTCGGTGTGGCGGCTGTTCTACGACACGGTCAAGGGCGGTGACTTCCGCGCGCGCGAGGCCAACGTCTATCGCCTCGCGCAGGTCAGCGTGAACATCATCGATCAGGCCGTCGCGCAGGGCGTGCCGTTCGCGCGCGACTACGGCGGGATGCTGGACAACCGCAGCTTCGGCGGCGCGCAGGTGTCCCGCACGTTCTACGCGCGGGGCCAGACCGGGCAGCAGCTGCTGCTCGGCGCCTACTCGGCGCTGTCGCGGCAGATCGGCACGGGCGCCGTCAAGATGCACGTGCGCAGCGAGATGCTCGATCTGGTCGTCGTCGATGGCCAGGCCAGGGGCATCGTCGTGCGCGACCTCAAGACCGGTGAGATCAGCACGCACGCGGGTGACGCGGTGGTGCTGTGCACGGGCGGCTACGGCAACGTGTTCTACCTGAGCACGAATGCCATGAACTGCAACGTGACCGCGAGCTGGCGCGTGCACAAGCGCGGCGCCGGCTTCGCCAACCCGTGCTACACGCAGATCCACCCGACCTGCATCCCGGTCAGCGGCGATCACCAGAGCAAGCTGACGTTGATGTCGGAATCGCTGCGCAACGACGGCCGCATCTGGGTGCCGAAGAAGCAGGGCGACAAGCGCCAGCCGCACGAGATCCCGGAGGGCGAACGCGACTACTACCTCGAGCGCAAGTACCCGAGCTTCGGCAACCTCGCGCCGCGCGACATCGCGTCGCGCGCGGCGAAGGAAGCGTGCGACGAGGGGCGCGGTGTCGGCGAGACGGGCCTCGGCGTCTACCTCGACTTCAAGGACGCGATCGACCGCCTCGGCAAGGACACGATCAAGGCGCGCTACGGCAACCTGTTCCACATGTACGCCAAGATCACGGCCGAGGATCCGTACTCGCGGCCGATGCGCATCTACCCGGCGGTGCACTACACGATGGGCGGCGTCTGGGTGGACTACGACCTGCAGTCGACGATCCCCGGGCTGTTCGTCTGCGGCGAGGCCAACTTCAGCGATCACGGGGCCAACCGGCTCGGCGCGTCGGCGCTCATGCAAGGGCTCGCCGACGGCTACTTCGTCGTGCCCTACACGATCGCGGGCTACCTCGCGGCGCAGAAGCCGGGTGCCGTCGGCGCCGACCATCCCGAGTTCCAGAAGACGGTGCAGAGCGTCGAGGACATGACCAAGCGCCTGATGTCGATCGGCGGCAAGCGCACGGTCGACGACTTCCACCGCGAGCTCGGCAAGATCATGTGGGACAAGTGCGGCATGGCGCGCAACGAGGCGGGCCTGAAGCAGGCGTTGTCCGACATCCCGGCGCTGCGCGAGGAGTTCTGGCAGAACGTCAAGGTCCCGGGCAGCGCGGGCACGTTCAACCAGTCGCTCGAGAAGGCCGGCCGCGTCGCCGACTTCCTCGAGTTCGGCGAGCTGATGTGTCGCGACGCGCTGGCGCGCAACGAATCCTGCGGTGGCCACTTCCGCGAGGAGTGGCAGAGCGAGGACGGCGAGGCCAAGCGCGACGACGACAACTTCTGCCACGCCGCGGTGTGGGAGCACAAGGGCGAGGGCAACGAGCCCGAACGACACGTCGAGCCGCTCGAGTTCGACAACGTCAAGCTCGCGGTCCGGAGCTACAAGTAGGGAGCAATCATGAGAGTCGTTCTACATGTCTGGCGGCAGTCCCGCCCGAGCACCGAGTCGGACTTCGGCCAGGACGGTCGCATGGTCCGCTACGAGTTGAACGACGTGTCACCCGACATGTCGTTCCTCGAGATGCTCGACGTGCTCAACGAGCAGCTGACGCAGAAGGGTGAGGAGCCGATCGCGTTCGATCACGACTGCCGCGAAGGCATCTGCGGCACGTGCAGCCTCGCGATCAACGGTCGGCCGCACGGCCCCGAGAGCGGCACGACCGCGTGCCAGCTGCACATGCGCAGTTTCCAGGACGGCGCGGAGATCTACGTCGAGCCGTTCCGTGCCAAGGCGTTCCCCGTCGTGCGCGACCTCGTCACCGATCGCAGCGCGTTCGACCGGATCGTCCAGGCCGGCGCGTTCGTGTCGGTGAACACCGGTGCGGCCGTCGACGCCAACGCGATGCCGGTGCCGAAGGCCGACGCCGACAGGGCGTTCGACGCGGCGACCTGCATCGGCTGCGGCGCGTGCGTCGCGGCGTGCAAGAACGCGAGCGCCATGCTCTTCACGGGCGCCAAGGTCTCGCACTTCCTGCACCTCCCGCAAGGTCAGGCCGAGCGCGAACGCCGCGCGATCAACCTCGTCGAGACGATGGACAAGGAAGGATTCGGCAACTGCACCAACCAGTACGAGTGCGAAGCCGCGTGCCCGAAGGAGATCCCGGTGCGCGTGATCGCCGACCTGAACCGCGAGTTCAACCGCGCGAAGATCCGATCGTGACAGCCGTACGGCTGCGGTTGCCCGAGGGCGACGCTCGCGCGTGCGCGTCGCTCCGCCCCCGCTGACGCCCGCCGGCGCCCCTCAGTGCGCCTTCGCCATCGCGACGAACTGCAGCCCCGGATCGGGATGCCAGCTCGTCAGCACGAGCGTCCGCAGGTCAGGCTCGACCTTGCCGCGGAACGTCTCCTGCTCGTTCACCGTCACGACGATCTCCTTGCCGAGATCGAGCACGCGGTCGTCGAGCAGCACGTGCAGTCCGTCCGTACTCTGCTCGCACGTGATCGCCACGCTGTTGGTCTCGCGATCGAGGTCGGCCGTGAGCACGGCGTTCTTGACCGGCTTCTCCCAGTAGAGCCAGTAGAACTGCCGCTTCCACTCGAGCACGGGCTGCCAGACGATGCGCTCGGGCACCGGGTTGCGCACCTTGTCCGCGATCTTCTCGACGTGCGCCTTGTGGCCGCCGGGTGGCGCGCCGTGGCCGCGGTCGTTCACTTCCCAGTATTCGAACTCGAACCCGCCCCAGCGTTCCTTCGCCGCCGCGAGCGCCTTGGTCGCGAACTGGTTGGGTCCCGGCGGGACCTGCGGGTCGTCCGTGCTCTGGAAGCACGACACGTAGACGTTGCGCAGCGACGGGATCACGCCCTCGATCACGTCGATGATCGGGCTGCCCGGCGCGCGGCGGATCGGCGTCGGCGCGCCCGCGCTCGGCGCGACGGCCGCGACGCGGTCGGCGTGGTGCGCGCCGAGCGTCCAGCTGCCGTAGCCGCCCATGGAGTGCCCGACGAAGATCACGTGATCGGGGTCGATCTTCCACGTGCGCAGCGCGCAGTCGACGAGCGACAGCACGAACTCCTCCGTGCCCGAGTCGGTCCAGCCGCACTCGGTCCGCTGCAGCACCTCGGGCGCGATCATCACGTAGCCGATCGAGTTCAGCGCCGGGCCGTAGGACGCCGCGGCCGGGCCCGCGTCGCCCGAGCCGACCCCGCCGCCGTGCATCGCGATCGCGAGGCCCTTGGGTTTTCTGCCGCGGTAGCCGCCGACGATGTAGCGGCCCGTCCCGTCCTCGAAGAACTGGTTGTCGCCGCTCTTCTCGATCTTCTGGCCCTTGCCGTGGAACTTGTCGAGCTTCTTCTTCCACGCCGTCACGTCGCGCGCCTTCAGCTTTGGCACGCGTGCGATCGTCGCGAGGATCTCCTGCTGCTCGCGGAAGCCGGCGGCCGTCCGCGCGTCCGCGGCGAGGAACTGCTTCACGAGATCGTCGAGCTTGCGCCCCGATGGCGGCCGGTCCTGGGCCGGCACCGTCGCGGCGAGCGCGGTCACGAGGAAGGCGACGAGGGGCGTCGCGAACGTCCTGGCTGGGGTCTGCATGAGCACTCTCCGTAGACGTCAGTCTAGCCGTTTCGTTCCCGAGGAAGTCGCAAACCGACCCGGCGATACCGGTCCGCGACGGTTGCTTGTCCGGGAGTTGCATCTCGTAGCGTCGGGCCCTGCAATCCCGCGATGCTCGCGTCTTGCCTCCTCGTCGGCTCCGCCGTCCTTGCGTCACCCCAGGACCCGACCGATTCCTGGCCGCAGTTCCTCGGCAGCGATTCGGCGCGCGCGGCCGGTGCGACGACGTTGACGTTCGACCGCGACCGCGACCTGCGCTACCGCGTGCCGGTGCCGCCGGGCAAGTCGTCGCCGTGCATCCACGGAGACCGCATCTTCCTGACGGGTCTCGATGGCGAGGAGCTCGTGCTGGTCGCGCTCGGTCGCCGGACCGGCAAGGAGCTGTGGCGGCACGCGGTGCCCGCCCCGAAACCGCGCAAGTTCGACCACGTCGACGCGGGTTTCGCGATGCCGACGCCCTGCACGAACGGCGAACGCGTGTTCTGCTACTTCCCGACCCACGGTCTGATCGCCCGCACGGTCGACGGCGAGCCGGCGTGGGAGAAGACCCTGCCCGAGACGAACGGGGACTTCGGCTACGGCTCGTCGCCGACGTTGTGTGGCGATCTCGTCGTGCTGCTGCGCGACGGCTGCCCCGACGCGCGGCTCTACGCGCTGCACGAGGCGACCGGCGAACTCGCCTGGGAACTGCCGCGCGTTCGGCAGTTCGATTCGCACGCGACGCCGTACGTGTGGCGCAATCAAGAACGGACCGAACTCGTGATCGCGAGCACCGGCACGGTCGCGGGGCACGACCCGAAGACGGGCAGGGAGCTGTGGCGGGTCGAAGGCCTCTCGCCGCTCGTCTGCACGACGCCGGTAGGCGATGCCGAGCAGCTCTACTTCGCGGCCTGGTCGACGCCGGCTGCGGCGGGCGTCGATCGCTTCACGGACGGCATGGAGGAGACCGTCGAGCTGACCGAAGAGGAGAAGCGCGATCCCGCGGCGTTGTTGCGGCGGTTCGACAAGGACGGCGACGAGGCGATCTCGCTCGCCGAAGCGCCGGCGGGTCGGGTGCGGGCCGCGTTCGGCGCGCTCGACGCCGACGGCGACGGAGCGCTGTCGATCGACGAGTGGATGAGCGTGCTGAAGTTCCCGCGCATGGGCAAGAACCTCGCGGTCGCGATCCGCGCCGGTGGCGCGGGGGACGTGACCCAGACCCACGTGACGTGGCAGCAGCGCCGTGGCGTTCCGTACGTGTCGTCACCGCTGCTGCACGACGGCCGCGTCTGGCTCGTCAAGGCCGGCGGCGTGGTGAGCTGCTTTCAGGCGAAGTCCGGGGAGCCGGTGTTCCGCCGCGAGCGCCTCGGCGACACCAGCGAGTACTACGCGACGCCGGTCGCCGTCGACGGCCATGTGGTCGTCTGTTCGAGCGCCGGGACGATCTACGTGCTCGAAGCCGCGGACGAGTTGCAGGTCGTGCGCGAGGTCGAGTTCGGCGAGAAGCTGTTTGCGACGCCCGCGGTCGTCGCCGGCGACGTGTTCGTGCGGACGGATGCCGCGCTCTACGCGTTCGGCACGGGCGCCGGGAACGGTCGCTGACGGCCGTTCGGCGGCGGCCAGCAGATCAGGACAGCCGCAGATCAGGACAATAGGGCCGTGATCAGCACGACGTAGATCGCCGCGCCCGTGAAGTCGGCGATGCCGGTAACGGCGGGCGTGCTGATCATCGCCGGGTCGCCGCGCAGCTTCTTGACGATGATCGGCGTGAAGGCGCCGAGCAGCGCGGCCGAGATGACGTGCGCGAGCATCGCGAGGCCGACGACGAGGCCGACGATGGCGATGCGGGACAGCGCGTCCGAGCTCGTGAGGGAGCCGACGATCAACGAGTCGATCAGCGCGATGATGGCGAGGATGAGCGCCATCAGGCCGCCGACTCGCAGCTCCTTCCAGATGAACTGCAACCACGGTCCGGACTCGGTCTCGCCGGCGGACAGCGTGCGGATGATCAGCGCGCTGGCCTGCGTGCCGACCATGCCCCCGGTCGCCATGACGACGGGCATGAGCCCGACGAGCATCGCCGAGATCTCGGTCAGCTGGCCCGCAAACCCCTCGATCACGCCCGACGTCACGACCCCGAACAGCGCGAGCAGACACAGCACCGGCGCGCGCCGTCGCACCTGTCGCCAAACAGGTTCGTCGAGGTAGCCGTAGTCGCCTTCTTCGGCGTGACCGGTCAGGCCGGCCATCTTCTCGAGGTCCTCCTTGGCTTCCTCTTCGACGATGTCGACCGCGTCGTCGTGCGTCACGATGCCGACGAGGCGGCCGAGGTCGTCGACGACGGGCAGCGCGAGGAGGTCGTAGTCGCGGATGATGTGCGCCGCTTCCTCCTGGTCGGCCTCGGCCTTGATCGACACGAGCTCCGTTTTCATCACCTCGCGCAACGGCGTCTCGTCGTCGGCGAGGATGAGGTCGCGTAGCGACACGAACCCGATGAGCTGCCCGGCGCGATCGACGACGTAGCTGTAGTAGATCGTCTCCTTCTTCGGCGCCTGCTTCCGCAGCTCCGCGATCGCCTTGCCGACGGACAGCGCCGGGTTGAGGATCGCGTAGTCGGTCGTGAGGAACGAGCCGACCTGGTCCTCCTCGAACGGCGCGCGCCGCACGAGGTCTTCGCGCGCCGCGCTCGGCAGCAGCGGAATGAGGCTGTCGCGAACGCGTTCGTCGAGGCGTTCGAGGAACTCGGCGCGGTCGTCGCTGAGCATCCCGACGAGCACGGCGCGCACGCGTTCGCGGCCGGCCCCTGTCACGTATTGTTCCTGAACGTCGGGATCGAGGTAGTGGAAGATGTCACGCTCGAGGTCGGCCGGCACGGCGGCCAGGACCGCGGCGAGCTCGTCGACCTCGAGGCCGCTTAGGATCGCCGCGGCGTCCGTCGGGTGCATCTCCGCCAGAACGGCCTGCAGATCCTCCATTCGCTGCTCTTGCAGCAGTTCGCGGACTTCGGGGAGGAGCAGGTGGATGCGCATCGGTCGTTCGGGCGACCGTGCATACCCGACCTTCTTGCGAGATTCACGGGAAGGGTGGGGTCGCACGACGCTCCTGCCTGTTGAATAATGCGCTTCCCGGGGAGCGGTGGCGTTGCCCCGCTCCTGCCTCTCGCCACCCACCGTTCCACCACCCCGTCATGCCCCGACTCGTCTGCCTGCTGGCGTCGGTCGGACTGTGCTCCGTCGGCGCGTTCGCGCAGACGATGCGGTCCGATTGGGTGGGGGTGTGCGTGCCGTCGACGTCGGACCTGGCCTACCTCGACAGCAGCGGTGCGCGGGTGACGCTCACCGTGACGCCCAACTTCGGCGGCACGATCAGTCCCGGCACGGCCGAGTCGATCCTGCATCGACCGAGCGATCCGGACGTGTTCCTGATCGGCGGCTATGGCTTCGTCGGCGAAGCGCGCGTCACGGCACCGATGACGGTCAGCTACACGTTGATCACGAACGCGATCGGGATCGCGACGCAGATGAGCTTCGACGCGTTCGGCAACGTTTGGGTCGCCGATGCCTGGGCCGGTCAGGTGCGTCGGATCGACGCGGCTGGCGCCGTGACGCCCGTGTCGATCGGCGTGCAGCCCTGGGGTGGCGGGCTCAACGCGGGCGCCGTCGATCCGGCGACCGGCGACTTCATCGCGGGCGGCAACGGTGCGCTCTTCCGTCTGCCGGCCGGGGCGAGCACCGCGGTCGCGTGGGTGAACGGGCTCGGCGGCTCGGTGACGGGCGTCGGATTCGATCCGTGCACGGGCGACGTCCTCGCCGCGGTCGGCGCGCCGGCCAACCGACTCGTCCGCGTGGACGGGAACGGATCCGTCACCGACCTGATCGCGCCCAACTCCGCGATCCCCGACCCCAACGGAATTGCCGTCGACAGCCGCGGTCGGTTTCTGACGGGCACGTCGCAAGGGCGCGTGTTCGCCGTCGATCGATCGTCCGGGCGGCCGACGCTCGTCGGCACCGCCGGCGGTTCTGGTGCCGTGACCGGCGTCACCGTGGCGCGACTGCCCGGCGATGGCCAGGCGTGCACGTTCGGATACCCGTGTTCGTCGTCGTACGGCACCCCGTGGCTGCGCACCGAGACCATCCATGGCGTCGGCAACCCGGTGGTATCCGTCACCGCTTCGCATCGGCCGAACGCGGTCGGCAACGTCGCGATCGCGTTCCAGCCGCTGACCCCGCCGCTCAACCTCGATCCGCTGCTCGGCACGACCGGCTGCCTGCAGTATCTCGACCCCGTGACCCGCATCGCGGTCCAGGCCGATGCGGCGGGCGTCATGCGGCACAGCCTGCCGACGAACGTGTCGTTCTTCGGCGCGTCTGTGTATCTGCAGCACGTCGCGATCGACGGGCTCCAGCTCGCGGACATCACGCTGAGCAACGCGGTCGAGATCCGGCTGTAGGGGCCGGCAAGCGGCCCGCAGCCCCAGTCCGAGACGACTTGCCGCGGAAGCCTTGACCGCGGTGTCGGCGCTCGCTAGGTTTCTCCGCTCGCTCGCCGGACCTGGTCTCGACCAGGATGCTGGCGGAGCGTTGTCGGGGCGTGGCTCAGCCTGGTAGAGCGCTGCGTTCGGGACGCAGAGGTCGGAGGTTCAAATCCTCTCGCCCCGACCATTTCTCCCGCTGTCGATCGGACGGTGCCCATGCGGCTGCCGACCACGAGGAATCGACGACGACCGACGTCTACTGCCATACGTCGCGCGAGGTCGGGATCGAAGTCGCACGCGCGTCGAGCCAGCTCGGGCCTGGGCTCACTGTCTGGCGAGCCAGATTCCGACGGCTGCTGCGGCTCCCGTCCAGATGAAGGCCGCTGCCCCAGCCGTTGTCACGACGACGGTCGTGGCTGCGCCGCGTCGCCGGCCGATCCAGAGCGCCAGGGTGATCAAGAGCGCCACCCCCGCAACTGGGAGCGCGAAGATCAGCAAGTAGCTCCCGCCGATCGCCGCTGGCGGGTAGTGCTGAACATCGCAGACGAGTCGAAGCCAGAGGCCGACGTAGCCGGCGACCAGACCGAGGCTGATCAGCAGGCAGGTTCCGGTGGCCATCGCCGACATGCGCTTGTCGCTCGGCATGATGATCACTCTACACGGGTCGCTCTGGGCTCGTTGCCAGGCGTTCGTCCGAGCCGCCGGCTGCCCCGGGTTGGGGGTGGGTGCAGGCGCCGATACGGTTGGCGCCGTGCAGCGCCTCCGTCGCTTTCTGGTTGCGGTGATGCGGGCGGTCGTCATCGTCGTTTCGATCGTTGTGCTCGGGTTCGCAGCGTTGATGTGGCGCATCAATCAGTGGCCGGTCGACCTCGATGATCTCGACCGGCTCGAAGTGGGCATGTCCAAGGACGAGGTGCGCGCGATCGTCGGCCGCCCGAAGTATGACTCCGGCAGCTCGTGGACCTACGAGCAGACGTTGTCGTGGCCGCTCGTCTACATCTACTTCGACGACGACAACCGCTTCGCTCGGGTACGACTCGACTACTGACCACGGTCGGCCCTGCCGTTGGTGTCGCGTCATTCCGGCGGCGATGCCACGCATGGATGAGGACGAACGGGCTCGACGAGTGTTCCCACCGCAGTAGCCCGATCGCCGACGCGCCGCCTGGCATCGGCGCTGCCCACCGGCGACAATGCCGCCATGGTGGGGCGAGCACTGGCTTTCGGGTTGTGGATGGCCACCGTGAGCGCGGGGCGGGCGCAGGAGTCCGTGCAGGCGCTGCTCGATCTGCCGCTCGTCGAGAACGTCGAGGGCAGTCCGATCCGGGTCGTGGATTGGCGCACCGGCGAGGCACTGCCGCGGGCGTTGGTGATCGCGCTGCCGCGGGAGGTGTGGCCGACGCGGTTCGAGAGGCGCGACTACGTCGCGGCCGCGGCGCGGTCCGGCCGGCGGGTGCCGTTGGATGACGACGCGCGCGGCACCGTTCCGACCGGGTGCGCCGTCGTCGTCCTGGACGGTGATCGCTGGATGGCAGGTGTCTCGGTCGAGGCCTCGCCCGTTCTCGCGCCGGCGCCGACCGCGGAGTTGTCGTTGCGCATCGTCGCCGCGGATGGCTCGCCGGTCGTGGGGTATCGGCTCGGGGGCGGAGTGAGCGACCGGCGCGGCGAGGTTCGTTGGCGGCTCGAGCCGCCCGCCGTTGCGAGTACCCGCTATCACGTCGTCGGTGGTCTGGCGCACCGTCGAACGCCGTTCGGCGCGCTGCCGCCGGGCGGTCAGGTCGTCGACCTGCGCGCGTCGGCCGTGGGCCGCGAGCCGCGCGAGGTCCGTTTGCCCGAGACGGGGACGCTGCACCTCGTCGGCCTGCACGATGGCGCGCCCGAATCGATCGGATCCGTTTCGGTGATCGCTGCGGTGCCGTTCGACGGCAACGTCAACCATCGCTCGTTCGCCGCTGCGGGCGCCGAACTCCGGGTCACCGGGCTGCCGCTCGGCGTGCCCGTTCGGTTCGTCGCTGCCGGGCATACCCACGGCCCGATCGTCCTGCGCACGACCGAGACGGTGCGCATGGAGCTGCAGGTAGAGGCCCCGCCGCCGGAGCTGCGCTACCGGCCCGTCGACGAGAACGGCAACGTGCTGCGCCTGCACCAGGTCTACGACGGCGGCGTTCGGATCGAAGGCGGGATGGTCGTCGTGCGATGGCGACGCGGCCGGCAGCGGGCGATCGTGCGGCTCCGGGACGAGGACCACGAAGAGTGGTCGTGCGCGCCGTTCGAGTTGCCGGACCTGCCGTGGCCGCGTGCGCAGGAGGTCAGCGACCTGGTCCTGACCGCGTCCTCGCGCTCGTTGTACTGCGCCGGTCGGGTCGTCGATCGCGACGGGCGACCGGTCGCCACCCAGCTCTCACTCAGCGACGGCAATGGTGCCTGGGCGGGAGGGTCGAGCGACGACGAGGGCCGGTTCCGGATCCACATCGGGCCGTGGTTCCAGGGACCGATGGGGCTGTACGTGCCGGAGTACGGTCGCATGCTCACGCCGCCGGTGGCGCGCGGGCGCGAAGACGTGGTGGTCACCGTCGGTGAGAAGGCCACGCGCGAGCCGGCGTTCCGTGGTCGCTTGCGCGGGCTGCTCGACCTGCCGGTCTGGCCGCACCTCGCCGTCGAAGCGCGCGAGCATCGCGGCTCGAAGCGGTGCGCGTGGAGTGGCCTCCGGCGCCACGGCAGGTTCGGGTTCTCATTGCAGCCGGGCACGTACGACGTCGTCATCGGCCATGGCGACGGCGCGGGTGAGTTGGACGTTCTCGCGAACGTGACGGGCCTCGTCCTCGCCGATCGTCACCGTCGCGAACCCGCGACGGTCGAGCTCTCGCTGCCCGACACCCTGCGTCCGTACAGGGTCCGGCTCGTCGATGCGGATGGTCGACCGTGCCCGGTGCCCGGCATCACGTCGGACGCCACGGCGTGCGTCCAGGTGCTCGTTCCCGCGGAGGATGGCGCCGACGTGGAGTTCGGACCGATCCTGCGGCGCGTGCACGTCCGTGGTGATCGTGAGGTCGAGATCGACCCGGTCATCGTCGACGTCGTGGTCAACGGCCTGCCCGGCGATGGTTCCTGGATCTTCGGGCTCGCGGTGCGCGGGCTGGGCCTGGTCGATCGCGTGCCGGTCGAACGGCTGGTTGGTGGGCGAGGCCGGATGTTCGTGCCTCGCGGTGCGCCGCTGCAGCTCGAGCTGCACGCGATGCAGTACGACGCACGCGGCCTGCCCAACCCGGCCCCGTGGGCCGGGTCGACTCGCGTGCACGCGTTCGAAGAACGGATCGTCGTGCCGCCCGAAGGACCGGCGGGCGGTGTGCAGCTCGAGGCGCCGGCCGATCTGGCCGCACGGCTGACCCGGCTCGCCAAGTCGCCGCGCTGACGCGCCGATCACCGCACGAGCGGCACCGTGAGCCGTCGCGTCGAGTACATCGTCGACGCCGAGCTGTCCGTGTGCCAGTCCTGGAAGTAGAGCGTCATCGCCGGCAAGAACTCGGGCAGCGGCAGCTGCCAGCTCACGAGGTTGCCGATCCGGATCGGGAAGACGCCGAGGTAGGCGGGACCGGTGTCCTCGACGAGCAGGCGGCAGCCGGACGCCACGACGGGGATGGTGACCGGCGTGTTCTTCGGGGCCAGCGACATCATGAGGAAGTGGACCGCGTTTTGCGGCGCGCCGCCGACGAAGATCTCGGTGAACTCGTTGCCGATCTGCTGGTCCTGCAGATCGAGGCTGCCGGCCGAACGCCAGTTGATGTTCGCGGTCCAGCACGTCGTGCCGGTCTGCGTCCACGGCGGCGCCGTCGGGTAGGTCAGCAGGTCACCGTAGACCGGGCTGAACGCGTTGAGGTTGGCGACCGGGAAGACGCTGACGAACCGGTCGTTGTCGTCGTCGAAGCTCAGTGCGCCGACGAACGGGTCGTCGGTGGCCGTGCCGTCGTAGAGCGTGTGCTGGCGCAGGAGCGCGCCGGTGTAGCCGAGCCGCGTGATGTACGAGTTGTTCGTGATGTTGCTGTGGTACGTGACCGCCCAATGGCTCGCCGAATCGGTGTCGTAGGCGCAGCCGCCCGGCGTCCAGCGCCGATCGGAGTTGGAGATCAGGAACCTGGTCCCGAGCACCGTGAACGTCGAGTTCACCGTGTCCACTCGCGCCGACTTGACCTCGTGGCCCTGGATCGTGTCGGTCTTGTTGTTGACGGTCGCCGTGGGCACGGTCGCGTAGACGACGAGGTAGCGCCCGTCCTGACCGTCGATCGTCGGGCCGAGCTTGTGGTTCTGCGCGCTGGGTTCGAGGTTGGCGCTGCCGAACGTGGCGCCCGTGTTGTCGACGTGCTTGAGGTAGATGTCCCAGTCGCGATCGAGCGGATTGCCGTCCCACAGCATGTATGCGACGGCCCAGCGGTAGGTGCCGGCGCCACGGGAAGCCCGGTTGATCGACGGGCGTTCGGCATCGTGCGTGGGATACTCGCGGATCGGGAACGGCGTGCCCGCAGCCCCGTGCTGGCTCGCCGACATGTCGAGGATCATGCCGTAGATCGCGCTGCTCCCGGAGTTGCTGAAGCCGTTGCCGGCGCCGTTCTCCTCGCGCTGCCAGACGATGCAGACCTCGCGGCCCGACGAGAACGAGCGCGTGCCGCCGATCGCCGGGCGCCAGTCGTTGACGCCGCTCGAGGACTGCACCACGAGCGCGCCGTAGGTCGTGTCGCTCGTGAGATCCGACATGTCGTGGGCGTGCCAGCGCAGTCGCCGCGCTTCCGGCACGAGGCTCGGCCAATGGCGGCTGAACACCGCGACGACCTTGCCCGTCGCGGCACTCACTGCCAGCTTGCCGCCGTCCGTGGACCAGCTCGTCGTCGTGTCCATGAACGCGCCGACGTCGGTCGACTGGAGGTCGTCGTCGCGCCGCCAGAGCCAGAGGTCGGTATCGGTCGCGGACGCCGAGCGCGAGTAGATGTACCAGACGTTGTCGCTGGTCCCGACGTCATCGCGCACCACGTCGACGTCGAACGCCGGCGTGCCGAATCGCATCGCGACGTTGCCGATCAGCGGATCGACGACCACGGGGAACGTGGCGCTCTGCAGCCAGGTGCCGTCGAGGGTCAGCGTGATGCGGCCGCCGCTGTAGCTCGTCGACATCGGCGTCGATCGGCCCGCGGCATCGATCGCGGTTGCGGCGCCGTAGGACAGGACCGGTTCGGCGCGTTCATCGTGGAACACGAGCGGCCCGTGCGCGGGTGCCGTCGGCTCGGCGGCGAGCGCGCTCGTGATGTCGCCGACGACGGTCAGATCGCCCGTGGCGTTCGGGCGCGATCGGATCACGAAGGTCTGCTCGAGGCCGTCGAGGCGCACATCGTAGGCTTCGGTGACGCCGCCGAGGTCGTACTCGTAGCGCGTGTCGGTGTGACGGTGGGACGCGGGTTCGGTGGTGAGCTCGACCTCGCCGATCGCGACCGATCGCGTCGTCCACGACCACGGCTGGTTGTGCGGGTAGTCGCGGCCGAGGTACGGCACGAACGTCATGCCGTCGTGGAACGAGGCCTTGTACCCGGCCCCCGCGGCCCATGTTCCGTACGGCACGCCCATGTCGTCGGGCGCCGTGTGGATCCTCGTGATTCGGGGCTCGAGTCGGGTGCCATGCGTCGCGATGCCGCGGGGATCGCCGGTCTCGGAGTCTTGCGCGATTGGGTAATCAGCGCTCGGGTGGCCGGCGCGAGGGGCCTGCGGATCGGTGATGCCCTGCGCGGTTGCGATGCAGGTGAACGGCAGAAGCGCGGCGATCGCCGCTACGACACGGTGGGTACTGGACATGGGTTCGGCGCTGGAAGTGCGTAGCGGGGTGGATGCCCAGCGTTCCTGACGCCGCACGCGAAAAACGGCGGGATGTCCGATTCCCTCGTTCTCGCAGCGGCCCGCCGTCACCCGGTACCGCCGGGGGCAGAACGCGCTACTCTCGGGTGATTCTCCCGTTCGCGGAATCCGCTCAGTAGCGCCCTTCATGCTCCGAAATCCTGCGTTCATCGGCCTGTTCCTCGCCACCCTCTCCGCGTACCTACCGGCTCAGTGCGCGTCGGTCGAGACCCGGACGCTCCGCAACTTCGATCCGTGGGCGGCGTCGTTCCATACCTGGGCCAACGCGACGTCGAGCATGAACTTCTACTTCGACATCGATACGCAGGTTCCGATCGAGGTCGAGACGATGTCGATCCCGACCTACAACCAGGGCCTCGGTTCACCGGTCATCCCGAGCCAGGTCGGCAATCGCGTCGAGGTGCGCGTGTACCTGACTCCGGGTTCGCGGACCGGCAACGAGTCCAACCGCGCGATGTGGGGGCTGAGCGGCGCGGGTGTGCCGGATGCGCGTGGCGTGATGACGGTCGTTGCGTTCCCCGGCGAGAGCCCGATCACCGACTTCCGCGATCTCGGGGGCGCGCCGGCGCCCTTCTTGATTCCGGTTGGCAGCTACGGCTTGTGCATCGAGGTGATCTCGACCACGTGGAGCGGCACCGCCCAGTTGCCGGGGCAGACCAACGTGCCGTTGCTGAACCCG
Organism: Planctomycetota bacterium; assembly: GCA_965228735.1. GTDB lineage: Bacteria > Planctomycetota > UBA1135 > UBA1135 > UBA2386 > JAGQRA01. The sequence continues at coordinate 2,304,247 of OZ245838.1, read as the reverse complement.
GGTCGGATCGAGGCCGTCGTCGGCTTTCAGAACCCGGCCACGAGTTGGAGCGACCCGTTCGTGACGCTGTCGAACGGCGGGGTCATGCAGTATGGCTGGTGGGTCACCGATCCGGCCGGCAACCTCGTTCCGAATCCGGTCCAGGTCGGCGTCTCGAACACCTACGACATCAACCTCGCCATCGACTATCGCCCCGGTGGTGGCGGTGCGACTGCGGCGCTGCCGATCGGACCGGGGTGCTACGACTCGCCGCGCGCCGTCTTCGAACGGGTCTCCTCCGTCGCGAGCGCAGCCGACCTGCGCGACACCCAATGGACGCTGGCGTTCGTCCCGGACGCGAACGGAGGCCACTACGACGTGAGTCCCGGCGGGCCGGTGTTCGACGGCCCGACCGCGGTCAGCTCGGGCGCCAACCTCCTCGCGATGACGCCGACGTCGTCGAGCGCATCGGGCTGGAACGACGGGTCGCTGGTCTACCCGCTGCCGTCGAGCACGTTCCCGGGCGGTCTGCCGTTCCCGGGCGGCAGCTGCACCGAGATCACGATCAACTCGAACGGCAAGATCTTCCTCGGCGCGACGACGGATCCGGCCGCGGCCATCAATGGGCACGACGGCACGCTGGCGTCGTTCCGCGACCATCTGCCGCTGCTGGCGCCTTTCCACGCCCAGTTCCTTTACTACAGCCCGGCCGCGTTCCGCATCGAGGATCCGAGTCCGAACGGCGGCGTCCGGATCACCTGGCGCGACGTGCAGGTCGCGGGAACGGCGAACTCGCGATGCGACGTTCAGGTCGAGATGCTCCCGTCCGGCGCCGTGACTTTCGCCTACGGTGCGCAGCTCGTGCCCAACCCATTGCGGCCGGCGATCGTCGGCTTCAGCCCTGGCGGCGGCCAGCCGCTCGGCGAGCCCATCGACTGGTCGGCGCTCACGCAGCACACGACCGGCACCGGTGCGACCGCGCCGCGACTGCTGCTCTCCGGCCCGCCCGCGATCAACACGACGATCGACGCGGTGATCGACAACCTCGGCCCCAACCCCGCGCAGCCGATCGGCGGCTTCCTGTCGCTCGGCTTCGCGGGCCTGCCGACCGGCCTGCCGCTCGACGGCTTCGGTCTCCCGGGCTGTGAGTCGCACCTCGACCTCGGTCTCGTGCTGACGAGCGTGTTGCTCGGCAACGCGACCAACACCGACATGCGCTGGTCGTGGGCCGTGCCGGCCGCCGCGAACGGTGTGCCGGTCTATCTGCAGGGCGGCGTGTTCGGGCCGACGCCCGGCAACGCGGTCGGCATCACGTTGACGAACGGGATCTGCGCTCAGGTCGGGTTCTGAGCCCGCGACCTACGCGATCTGGAGCTCTCGCAACGCGGCCGCGAGCGCGGTGTCGAGCGCATCCCGCTGCTCCCGCGCCGCTCCGAGGTCGCCCTGCCGGCCGTGGGTCTCGATCGCGAACGCGATGTCGCGGAGGCGTTCGAAGCCGAGGGTGTCGGCCGCGCCCTTGAGCGTGTGCGCGGCGCGAGTGCACGTCTCGGTGTCGTTCGCCGCGAGCGCCTCGCCGATCTGGCGCTGCAGTCGCGGGGCCTCGCGGCCGAACGCCGCGACGACGGCCCGCAGCGTCGCCTCGTTGCCGCCGACCCGCTCGAGTGCGATGGCGTGCCGCGTCGAGGGCGCGGTGCGCGGGCTCGCCTCCGGTTCCGCGCTCTCTCCACCCGTGAGCCGTTGCAGCAGCCGGTTGAGGTCGCGCATCGACATCGGTTTGCTCAGGAAGCTGTCCATCCCGGCCTCGAGGCAGCGCTCCCGGAAGCCGTGCAACGCGTGCGCGGACACGCCGATGATGGGCAGTCGCACACCCGCCGTCTCGTCGGCGCGGATCCTCCGGGTCGTCTCGAACCCGTCCATCTCGGGCATCTCCGCGTCCATGAGAACGGCGTCGACGGTGCGTTCGGCGAGCACGCGCAGCGCTTCGACCCCGTTCTCGGCCTCGAGCACGGTGTGTCCGAGGACCTCGAGCATTCCGCGGGCGACCCGGCGGTTGACCTTGCCGTCCTCGACGACGAGGACCGTGAGTGGGGTGCCCGTCGAGATGCCGGGCGTCTCCGCCGACTGCGAGTCGACGTCGCCCTCGGCTGCGCGCAGGGCGATGTCGAACGAGAACACGCTGCCCTCGCCGAGGCGGCTGGCGACTTTGAGCTCGCCGCCCATGCGTTCGACGAGACGTTTGCTGATCGCGAGGCCGAGGCCCGAGCCGGAGTGGATCCGGGTCAGTCGGGTGCCGAGCTGCGTGAAGCGCTCGAAGACGGCCTCGAGTTCGTCGGGCGCGATGCCGATGCCGGTGTCGCGCACGGCCGCCTGCAGACGATAGGCGTCGTCCACCGGCACGACCTGGAGCTCGACCGTGATCGAGCCGCGTTCGGTGAACTTGACCGCATTGCCGACGAGGTTCGTCAGGACCTGTCGCAGCCGGTCGGCGTCACCGCGGACGGCGTCGGGGCCGCCGTCGACGATCGTGCAGCGCAGCTCGAGCCCCTTCTGCTCGACGGCCGGCTCGAACGACTGCAGTGTTGCCGTTGCAAGCCGCGACAACGAGAAGTCCCGGTCGGCGATCTCCAGCTTGCCCGCTTCGACCTTCGACAGGTCGAGGATGTCGTTGAGCAGCCGCAGCAGCAGGTGGCCCGATTCGTGCACGGTCTGCACGCGCCGCCGCTGCTCGTCGTCGAGTCGCGAGTGCAGCAGGATCTCCGCCATCCCGAGGATTCCGTTCAGCGGCGTTCGGATCTCGTGGCTCATGCCCGCGAGGAAGCGGGTCTTCGCGCTGCTCGCCTGCTCGGCGCGTTCCTTGGCGGAGCGGAGCTCCTCGCGTGACCGTTCGAGATCCTCGGTCTTGGCGACGACCAGCTGCTCCATCTCGTCCTGATAGGTCTCGAGTGCTTCCGCCATGCTGTCGAACGCGCCGCCGAGCAGTCCGAACTCATCCCGGGTCGTGAGATCGGCGCGCACGTGGAAGTCGCCGCGTTCGATCGCGAGCGCCGCGCTCGAGAGCGTTTGGATCGGGCGCACGAGCCGTCGCGCCAGCCGGGCGCCGGCGTAGATGGCGAGCCCCGCTCCGAGCAGCGCGATGTACCCGAACGGCGCTAGCAGGCCGGAGAGCGCGGCGTAGGCCTCGGTCTCGTCGAGTTGCACGACCAGACCCCAGTCGCGATAGCCGCTCGGCGAGTGCGCCGTGACGACGCGGCGCCCGCCGAATTCGATGCCGTCGAGGAAGCCGGATTCGCCGTGCAGCGCGCGCTCCATCGCGGGGTCCGCGGCGGTGGCCGCCGTGGCCGCACTGCCGGGCAGGACGTAGTGCATCGAATCGCCACGGCGGGTCGCGAGCCGGACTTCGGCCGTCTCGTACCCGCTCACGATCGCCTGGACCAACTGACGCAGCGAACCCACGTCGACCGACACCAGGACGACGCCGAGCTCGAGACCGTCCGCGGCGATGATGGGGGCGCTCAGCGTGGCGTGCATGCCGCGCGCCGATCGTTCCGGCGTCGACAGGTAGACTTCGGTTCGTCCAGCTTCGAATGCCGGGTCGCCCGCCGCGTTCCCGTGCGCGATCGCGAGATCGCTCGCGGTGATCACCCGGCCGTCGGGGCCCGCGACGCGAATCGATTCGAACGAGTCGATGCTGCCCGCCGCGTCGCGCAGGATCCGCTCGGTCTGTTCGCGGCAGGCGGCCTCGGTGATCTCACCGCGCGCCAGGCTGGCCAACAGCTGGCGCAGTCGCGTCCGGCTCGACACCAGCAGGACGCGTTCTTCCTGGAGCATCGCGAACGACCGGATCGCGGCCGTCAGTCCCTGTCCGTACAGATCCAGCTGCCGTTCGAGGCTCGACCGCAACATGCCGCGGGCGGCGTAGTAGTTGGCGGCCGAGAGCGCCGCGGTCGTCGCGATCAGCAAGACGGCGATCGCGGCCATCAGCCGGCCGCGCAGCGAGCGCAGCAGCGGGAGCGGTGCCGGCGTTGGCCGCATCGCGTCGTTCATTGCGCGGCGGGCGAACGTTTGGTCAGCCGGACCTGGTTGCCCTTGTCGTTGAACGAGACTTCGTCCATGAACGTGTGCATCAGCGTCAGGCCGCGGCCGCTGACGGCGGCATCCGCCGCGTTCTCCTCAGGATCGGGCATCTGCGCGTGGTCGAATCCCTGGCCCTCGTCGGTCACCTGGAAGACGGACTCGGATCGCGAGAAGCGCGCCTCGAACCGCACGCGTCGATCGCGGTAGCGTGGGTCGTCGACGCGCTGCTCGAGCAAGGTCAGGTAGCCGCGGAAGTCGCGTTCGCGCAGCTCGGAATCGAGCTCCAGGTTGCCGTGCTCGGCGGCGTTGTTGAGCGCCTCCTCGATCGCGAGACAGGCGCGCATCGCGTCGTCCTCGTCGAACAGACCGAAGTCCGTCATCGTGTCCTGCAGGTAGCTGAGCAGCGGGCGAAACAGCTTGCGGTCGTTTTGCAGTTCGAACGACGCGTGCGCATCGACCATCACCTGCATGAGGCGCGCGCGACCGCGGCGTCGGCCGGCCGCGCTGAGCACTCCGTCGACCGCCTCGACGAGCAGGCTCGCGAGCTTGCTCTTCGAAACGTAGCTCGACGCGCCCTCCTGCAGGGCCTTCACCGCGATCTCCTCGGTGCCGCGGGAGGTGACCACGACGACGGGCACGAGCGGCCAGCTCGCCTTGATCCGCCGCAACAGCTCGATGCCGTCGATGCCGGGCAGGACCAGGTCGGTGACGACGAGATCGGGCGGTGCCGCCGCGATCCGTTCCAGCGCCGCCTCGGCGTCCGGCACGATGTCGAGGTCGATGTCGTCGATCTCTTGCTGATCCTCGAGCAGCCCGCGGATCAGCACGCGATCGACCTCACTGTCTTCGACGCACAGGATGCGCGGCATCGGTGCTACGTGCGATCGGACTGATCTTTCAAGAACGCCATCTCGGAGCCGTGCTGCTCCAGGTCCCGACGGTCGGCATCCCCGAGGTTGGTCCACTTGCACGTGACGACCACGTCGTCGCCGTCGATCGAGACGCCCGCGACCGTGGCGTCGGCCTCGAAGAACTCGCGGCGGGCGAGCTTCAGCTGCGTCTTGAGATGAATGGTCGAGCCCGTCACGAACATCTCGGCGGTCTTTTCCTGCGCGACGCCGACCGAGGACGGGTCCCAGCGCAGGACGATCTCCTGCGGATCGATGTTCGCGAGCGTGGCGACACAGTGTCGGCGACGGCGGCCCGGGATCAGGTCGGCGCGCCCGTCACTGAACGAGAACATCACCGTGTTGCGCGAGGGGCCCGGCGCCGGTTCGTTCGCGGCGGCCTCCTCCGGCTCTGCGCCGGGCTCGTCCGTGACCCGGCCGTCGAAGAAGTCGATCGCGCGCTCGGGCGCGTCGAACAGCGGCAGCACGTTGGTGAGGCCCATCTTGGTGATCACCTCACGGCACAGCTTCGAGGGCTGCAGCACCACGAGGTCGCCGCCGCGTTCCTTGCACGCCGACCTGGCGCGAACGATCGCGCCGAGCGCCGTCGAGTTGATGTACTTGACGTAGCGCATCACGACGAGGACATAGGGCTTCTCGGCCTTGCAGGCCTCGTCGACAGCGGCCAGGAACGGGGCCGCGGAGTCGGTCTCGAACTCTCCACGCAGGACCAACGCGGGCAGGGAATCGAACGTCGTGTTTTCGATCTTCATGGCGGGGCAGACGAGCGAGTAGGTGTCCTGAATACGGTAGCACGCCGCGGTAGGGCGTCTACGCGCCGCGGCCCGGGGCTCGTTCGATTCGGCGCGACCCTCGAAAAAGGACGGATTTCGATGTAGCGGTCGCCCCGATCCGGCGGAATCAGGGCATGACTCCACGTTGTGGTGCCGTCGCCGATGTCGGCGAGCCGACAGCCTGGCGACGGCGCGCAACCAGACCCGGACCCTCGCGAGGTATCGCTTTGCGCAGCCTGCTGTTCGTATCCGTTCTCGCGCTCTCCGCGCTCGCGCCGGCGCAGACCCGGCAACTCCAGGCTGATGGGCATCGCTACCCTGCGGTCCACCTCGCCGGCACGTTCGAGGCGTATGCGTGCGGTGACGTCGACGGAGACGGCGACCTCGACTGTGTCGCGGCGCACGCGACTCCCTTGTTCGGCAGCGCGACGGTGGTGCTCTTCCGCCGCGTGGCCGGGTCCTGGCAGCAGGTGACGCTGGCGACCTACCAGGGCGCCCCGGGCTTGCCGCCCCGACTCGAGATCGCGCTCGCGGATCTCGACGGCGACGTCGACCTGGACGTGCTGGTCATCCTGGCGGGCTCGACCGGGTCGGACGCGCGCTTCGAGTTGTTCCAGAACACCGGCGGCATGCCGCAGTTCGCCGGCGCGGCGACGCTGGCAGGCAGTGCGTTGGCGGCAGTCGCAACCGGAGACGTCGATGGTGACGCCGACCGCGATCTGATCGTGACGCGCGCGGATGGCGCGGGCCAGGCTCAGGCCCCGACGCTGTTCCTGCACGATGGCGCGTTCGGCTTCCAGGCCCAGCCGGCCGCGTTGCCGGCCACGCCGCTGTTGGCGCCGGAACTCGCCGACATCGACGGCGATGGCGATCCGGACCTCGTGGCCGTCGACGCCGGCGGCAGCGTCCTGGTGCTGACGAATCAGGCCGGCACGTTCTCCGCGGGTGTCGTTGTCGGCGGTCCGGCCCAGCAGGTCGTCGCGGCCGACCTCGATGGTGACGGCGACGGTGATCTCGTCCAGCAACGCTCGGACGGTGCGGTCGATCTGTTGTGGAACACCGCGCTCGGGTTCCAGGGTGTGCCGATCGGCACGGGCGCTGTGCGAGCGGGCGCTCGCCTGCGGCTCGCCGATGTCGACGGCAACCAGTTCCTCGACGTCGTGCACGTGGTCGACGGTGAGCTTCGCATCCTGCGCAACCACGGACCGACCTTCACGACCGAGGTGATCGCAGGGGTCCGCAGCTTCGATGTCGGTGACGTCGACGAGGACGGCCGCGCCGACGTGCTCTTCGACTTCGACGACTCGGGCCTCGCGGTCGCGTTCGGTCGGCTCGACCGCATGCTGTTCGACCCGATGCTCCAGCGCCGTCCGTTCGTGCCGAACCGCGGCGGCGGGACGGAAGATGCCGCGGACCTCGATCTCGATGGGCGCATCGACCTGCTGCAGGAGGCGTTCTACCAGGTGCACGCGCGCCGGAATCGCGGCGCCGGCGCGTGGTCGACTGTCGTTCTGCCGGTGCCGTTCCTGCGCTCGTCCGTGCGTGCTGCCGACGTCGATGGGGACGGCGACCGCGATGTCGTCGTGATGAACGAGAACGACCCCGGCGGCCTGCAGGTCTTCCGCCTGGACCCGGGCTTCGTGTTCACCGCGTTGCCGCCGCAATCGCTGGCGCGTGGTTACCTGGCCGCTGCGGCCGACCTCGACGGCGACGGTCTCGACGATCTCGTGGCCGTGACCTACTCGGGACCGGCGGTCCGCGTGCTGCGCAACCTCGGCAGCGGCGTCTTCGCGCCGCCCGCGATGGTGTGGACCGAGATCGTGGGCACCCCGCAGCTCTGGGACTGGGACGGCGACCAGGATCCGGACCTGCTGTTCGCGCCGGGCAGCGCGGCCGGCTACTGCGTCGCGCTCATGGAGAACGACGGCAACGGCAGCTTCTCGCTCGGCAACGCCTGCGAGATTCCGGCGCCGTTCCTGTGGGGTCATCTCGACAAGATGAAGCTCGTCGACGTCGATGACGACGGCGACGCCGACGTGTTCGCGTGGACGCACGGCTCAGGCCGGGTGCTGCTCAATCAGGGCGGCATGTTCGTGCAGTCGCAGGTCATCCACACTGCGCAGGGGACCTCCTCGCTGATGAAGCCGTGGTTCGCCGACTGGGACGACGACGGCGACACGGATCTGCTGCAACTCGGCGGCCGGGCGCAGCTGTGGATGAACACGGGCAACGGCTCCTTCGTCGACGAGACCGCCGCCCGGCTCGGGTCGGTCGAATTGTTCGGCGCCGGCGCGGCGGACATCGACGGTGACGGTGATCCCGACGTCCTCGGCGCCTTCGGCATGCTGGCGTCGGATCCGATGAACCACCTGCGCTCGGCGACGACGCTCGCCCGCCCGACGCCGGGAGGGCAGCTGCAGGTGCGATTCGCGCACGAGCCCGGGTTTGCGGCTTCACCCACGCTCTGCATCCCGATCGTGGCGTTCGGACCGCGCGCGAGCCCGCTGGCCGTCGCCGGTATCCGCGGCACCTGGCAGCTCGACATCACGACGACCGCGACGCTGCCGCTCGTGAACCTGCCGGCGCCGAGCGGTACCGCCGAGTCCACGTTGGCGATCCCGACGCTGCCGGGCCTCGTCGGTCTCGACCTCTACGTCCAGGGCCTGACCCTGGGCGCGACGCCTGGTTTCACCCCGGCGTTGCATGAACGCATCTTGCCGTGACGGTCATCGGGCTCAGCCCCTGAGCCAGTCCCAGACGGCGAAGCCGCCGATGACGGCCAGCACTCCGATGCCCACGATGGTTGTGAAGACCAGGGTGCTGGCCACCCGGTCTTTCGCGGACGGTGGGGCCTCGGGCGCTTGCGGGATCCGCCGGTATTCGATGAGTTCGATCGCGCCCCAGTCGCCCTCTGGCAGATCGCCAACGGACTCCCGAATCGGTCGCAGCGCCCGGTCGAACGCGTCCGGCCTGCAGGGCACGTGGATGCGGTCGGTGTAGAACATCATCTCGCAGTCCGCGAACGAGTCGATGGCCGGTTCTTGTAGCGACGTGGCTCCTGGTGATGCAGCAAGGTCGAGGCGGGCTTCCTGGCACTCCACCTGGATGCACCCGCGGTTGCCGAGGTCGAGCACGAGGTTCCAGCGCCCGCCGCGTCGTTCGCAGTGGCATTGCCATGAGAGCGCGGCACCACCGTGGCGTTCGGGCCATGTGAGATCGACTTCGAACGGCGCCGCCCAGGCGCAGCGGAGCGTCGCGGACTGGCCGTCGCCGAGCACGAGATCGAACATCACGTGCGGCTCGGTTGTCTGCCAGCGAATCCCGACCAGCCTGGCATCGCTCAGTGTGAACTCTTCGATCGTCTGTGGGCTGAGGATCAGCGGCTCCATGGCGGCACCATAAGCATCACGTTCGTGGGGCCTCAACGCGCGACGCGCGGGTGGGACGCGAAGAAGTCCCAGAGCACGTCCGCCGCGTCGAACGTCTGGCCGCGCGGCCAGGCGTGTGGTCCGTCGATGCGTGTGTGCAGCGCGACTTCGACGTGGTCGTCAGGGCCGAGCCAGCGATCGACGCAGCCGCCGTCGTTGGTTTCGCGAACCCACACAGCTGCGCGCACGGCGGTCAGAATACGCGGACGGCCCGGGCGCAGGGCGTCGGAGCTTCCCGGTTTTCCGCGGCCCCGGTTCGGGCTTCCGGGTCTCCTTTCGTCGTTGGACTCCTCGCAGACATCCACCGACACCGCGCCGGCCGATTGGGCGGGCTTACACGCCGCGGCGCTGGCCTACCGCGATGGCGTGGTGCGGTACCTTCGCGTGCTCGGCGCCAGCGCCGACCTCGCGGAGGATCTGACGCAGGAGACGTATGTCCGACTGCTGCGTCGCGGAGCGACGATCCGTGACCCCGGAGCGATCCGCGGCTGGTTGCGCTCCGTGGCGTTGAACCTGTTTCGGGCCGACCGCCGCGCGCAGCCGCGCACGGTGTTGTCGCCCGACGCGCTGGACTCGCTCGGTGAGCGGGACCCGCTCGCGGTCGCCGAACCGTGGCCCGAATACCTCGCCGTGCTGCGCCGCGTGCTGGCCGAGATGCCGCGGCGCCAGGCGATCGCCCTTCGCCTGCGGTACGCGGACGGCGGCAGCCGCGCGGCCGTCGCGGAGCACTTCGGGATCCGCGATCAGGGCGCGAAGGCGCTGCTGCGGCGCGCGCGGCAGAGCGTGCTCGAGCGCATGAACCGGGCCATCAAGGACGAACGCGATGACGATTGATCAGACAACCAACCCGTGGGACGAGGCCGTGCTCGAAGTCGCCCTCGAAGACGTCTTCTCCGAGTCGGCCGACGAGGTCGTGCCGGCGCCCGGCGGCCGCCGACCCATGCTCGTCGCGGCAGCGGCGATCCTGGTCGTCGCGCTCGTTGCCGTGGTCCAGCAAGGCGGCCTCGGAGGAGCGGCGTCGTCGCCGCAGGATCCGGTCGATGCTCAGGACCCGAAGAACGTTGCGCACTGGGGGCTCTTGCCGGGCAGCGAGTGGGTGTATCGGGTGCGCACGGGCGATGGCTCGTCCACGTGGACCGAAGGCTGGTGCGCGAACGGTTGGGTTCACCCCGAGCAGGGCCCGCCGGTCCTGGAACTCATGGGGCTCGACAAGCATCGCACCACGTTCCGCCATCTCGGCACCAACCCGGACGGCCTCGTGGAGTATGCGCCGAGCGCCGGGGCGGAGCACCCGGTGTTCGACCCCGACGCGACGTTCCTCGTCCTGCCCCTGCGCCTCGGGATTCGCACCGGTTGGTCGACCACGCAGAGCTACGAGGCCAGCGCCAGCGTGGGCGAGGGCCCGGTCGGGCTCGGCTTCCACGAGCAACGGGATCGCAAGCTCGAGGCCTCGCTCGAGGCTCCCGAGGTGGAGGTCGTGGTACCGGCAGGCACGTTCCGGTGCGCGCGCATCCGCTACGAGCACACGGCAGAGGACGAGGCGTTCGAGACCTGGTGGAGTCCGGTCGCGGGCCGGGTGAAAGAGGTCGTGTTCGAGAACGGCGCCGTCGTCCGCACGATCGAGCTGCAGGAGTTCCGGCCCGGGAATGCGCGGATCGACGCCAGGGCCGGCGTCGCGGCGGAAGCGATTCGCGACTGGTGCGAGGCCAACCTCGGGGAGCAGGTCGAGTGGACGTGGGTCGTGCCGGGCTTCGCGCGGCCGGCACCGAAGAGCCGGTTCGCGCTGCTGCCCACGCCCGAGGGGCGCCGCGTGCTGCGGATCCACGGCGATCAGGTCTCGGAGTTCGAGTGGTCGGATCACGGCCACGTCGAGGCGTGGCTGCGCGACGAGCGCTGGTTTCGCCCGGCAACCTCGGCGGCGCACCCGGCGCTCGCGACGGGGGTGGCGGTGCTGCTGGCGCGCTGCCGCGCGGAGCAGAAGGGGCAGTTCCTGCTGGAGCCCGGCAAGAAGACGGTGTCGGCCACGACGAGCGGCACCGTCGGGGCGGACATCACGTGCGGGCTGCAGAACTTCGACGGTGAGAACCTGCCGCAGACGAGCCAGCTGCTGGTCGAGATCACGAAGGCCGGCACGATCGTCGCGCTGCGCGCGCAGACGCTGCGCTGACGGCGCGATACGATTCGCGGTCGATGGCGCCCGAGCTCGACCACGTCTTCGTCTGCGTCCCGGCGCCGCGAGCGCACGTGGACGCGCTCGTCGCCGCCGGGTTCTGCGAAGGTTCGGGCAACGTGCATCCCGGCCAGGGCACGGCGAACGCCCGCTTCTTCTTCGCCAACGCCTACTTCGAAGTGCTCTGGGCCGTCGACGACGACGAGCTCGCGGCGCCGGCGGTGCGGCCGACCGGCCTGCGCGAGCGCATGGCGTGGGAGGAGACCGGCGCGTGCCCGTTCGGGGTCGCGTTCCGGACGCCGCTGAGCTGGCCCGCGGTCTGGGACTACGAGGCGCCGTTCTTTCCCGCTGGTCTCACGCTGCCGATGTGGAACCGGCCGGGCGTGACCACCGACCCGAGCCTGTTCCACATCGAGGGGCAGCGGCCGGACGTCGCGCGGCGCGAGCCGCTCACGCATCGCGGACGCCGCTACGAGATCGCCGCGGTCGAGGTCGACTGTGTCGAACCGCCGGCGTTGCCGGACCAGGCCGATCTCGGTTGTGTTCGGCTCCTGGCAGCGAAGCGGCATCGGATGCGCGTCGTGTTGCGCGGCGCCGCCGCCGACGACGGTGAAGGCGCCGGCGCGGTCGTCGATGTTCCCGGGCTGCCGGTCGAGTTCGTCATCTGACCGCAGCTACTCGGTCAGCTGCCGAAGCGGTGCAACGCGTCGCCATCGGTTGCCCCCACGGCGATCGTCGTCGCGAGCACGCCGCGCCCGAGGACTTCCGAGGGAGCTCGGTCCAGGGCGTCGACATGGGCTCGCCGTCGCCGGGCAGGTCGCTCGGCGTGCACCTCTGACACTCAAGACCACAAGGAAACCCACGATGAACCCGCTCCAGACCCTGTCCCGCTCCTTCACCGCCGCCGCCTCGGGCAGCTCGTTCTGGACCGCGACCAACGCGGCCAACGCGTCCGATCCCCTCGCCATTCAGGACCTGACGGCCATGGGCATCCTCTGGGCCGCCGGTCATCCCGATTGGGACGAGGTCAACAGCACGCGGTGGCGCTCGGGCCGGACGAGCCTGACGATCAATCTGCAGGAGCTGAACCTCTGATCCGGGCACTGCACTTCGACATCCCGTCAACTCCAGGCCGCGGTCACGTAGACCGCGGCCATTCCGCCGTACACGGCGAGCAACACCCAGTGGATCACCGTCTCGCGCGCTTTCCCCCGGTGGTGCTCGCGACTGTAGAACAGCAGCTGTACGACGACCCGGATCGCCCAGAACACGCCGATGAACGCGGCGATGCCGTTCGCCTGGCGGTCTCCGACCGCCATGTCCGGCGCGAACGCGAACGTGAGCGCGGCGAAACCGAACAGCGTCAGCGAGACGAAGAACGCGTGCACGTAGAACACCTCGCGCACGAGCAGTGGGAGACCGGCGAGGGCCGGGCGCCAGCCGAGCAGTCGCGGCAGGCCGAGGTTGAGGAGCGCGACGAACACCTGGATCGCGGCGCCGGCGTGGAGCAGGTAGATCATGGTTCCCTCGGTGGAGTTGCTCGGATCAGAGCGCAGCACAGGTGAACACGGTCGTGAAGAACAGGAAGGTCGCCGTCAGCCCGTGGTAGCCGAGCCGCAGGTACCAGCGATCGAGCAGCTCGCCCGGCGCGATGACGCCGTACTGCAGCAGGGTGCGCGCGCCCCAGAACAGCGCGATCACCGCGCTGAGCGTGCGGCCGAGGGGCGAACCCGCCGTCAGTTCGTCGGCGTGCAGCACGGCGATCGTGCCGAACGCGATGATGACGTAGACGATGTAGCTGCCGTAGACCCAGACGAGGCGGCGCGTCAACGGCTGGACCTTCTGGAGATCGGCGCGCCAGTCGAGGACCTGCGGCACGAGCGCCGAGGCGATGAGCACGCCGAAGTGCAGCAGGCCGGCCACGAAGATGAGTTGGTTCAGCATGTCGAGGCTCCGATGGCGTCGAGGAACGGCAACACGACCCGGTTGCGAAACGGGCCGTGGAAGAGCAGCGGTAGGGGCAGCAGCACGAACGCGAGCGTGACGACCCGCGATCGCAACCGGTGCCCGCCGAGCACCCCGACGAGCTGGATCGCGAAGTAGAGCGTGCAGCGGCCGAAGCCACCGCCCGCCGGCAGCGAGAGGAGTGCGTCGTGGCCGACGCCCGAGGCGGCGAACACGGCGGCGGTCGCGCCGCGCGGGCCGAGGCGGCGCCGCAGCGGGCGATGGATCCAGCGCTCCGCGGCATCGCGGAACCCGATGTTCCAGCGTCGCCCCCAGAACTCGCCGAGCGACCGCGACGCGAGCGGTCGGTCGAACAGCGGCCGCGCTTCGTAGCCGCGCCGCCGCCAGTGGATCGACAGCAGCCGCGCGACACCGAAGTGCAGCACGAGGCCCAGACCGATGAGGCCGACCCACGCCGCGAGGTCACGGTGGGTGAGGTGGGGGACGACGCCCCAGACCAGCGCCGCGCCGAGGACCGTCTCGACGATCGTGGTCACCACTTCGGAGGTGGTGACGGGAGTCGGTGGCCGGGCGTGGAACCGGTCCGCGTCCATGCCGGGCCACAGCCACCACGCCAGCGTCACCCGATCACGGCCGCTGGCGAGCGCGAGCTTGGCGACGAGGACGACGCCGAGGCCGAGGGCCCAGGTCCAAGCCCAACGCGGCATTCCCAACACCAGGTCGGGGTCCCGGGTTGGTTCTTGAAGTTCTAGGAGTTCAGAAATCATTGAAGTCGAGAGCCACGAAGGAGTGAGCTCCGAAAGAGTCATCCGGCGCGCCCGAGCCACCGGCGCACGCGGGCGCCGGCCTTGAGAAACGTCTTGAGCATCGCCGCCGGCAGCACCCGAACGTGCTGGTACCACGCCGCTCCGACCTCGAAGAAGTCGAGCATGTGCGTGATGCGTTCGTGTGCCGTGATCTCGGCCCGGCCGCGCCCGCGCTTGCCGAGCTCGGCGCATTCCCGCAGGACCTCGATCGTCGGGTCGACCTCCCGCCGCTTGCGTTCGTCCAGCACGACGCGGAACAGCTCCCAGACGTCCTGCACGCTCGTGAAGTGGTCCCGCCGGTCGCCGCGGATCCGCTCGATCCGGATGATGCCCCACCCCTGGAGTTCCTTGAGGCTCATGCTCACGTTCGACCGCGCGATCGCGAGGGTCTCGGCGATCGCCTCGGCCGGCAGCGGATCTGCCGCGAGGTAGAGCAGCGCGTGGATCTGGGCCACGCTGCGGTTCACGCCCCACCGCGGGCCCATCTCGCCCCAGTGCTGGACGAACCGCTCCATCGCCGGGGTTAGCTTCATGACTTTCAGTATCGACTGAAACTTCGAAAATGTCAAACGGGGGGTGGCTGGGATCGTGTCGGTGCGCGGCGGACCCTTCCGTCCCGAGATTTCTGGCCGGGCCGCCGGCCGTTTGCCGTTCCCCCGGTTGATGACCACGATGCTGGCGCGGCTGTCTCCGCCCTTTACTGGCAGTGCGGATCTCCTTACCTTTACCCGTCCTATGGTGGAGAAGGCTGTAGAGAACGGGTCCGGTTCGGACCCGGCAGTGGACGCGGCGTTGCAGCGACTGCGGGCAGGGGACAAGACGGCCTGGCAGGAAATCCTGCCGCTGCTCTATGCCGAGTTGCATGCGCTCGCGCGCCGCGAGATGGCGCGGCAAGCCGCGTCGCATACCTTGCAGCCGACGGCGCTCGTGAACGAGGCGTTCCTGAAGCTGTGCCGCGGGTCGGGAGTCGAATCCGGTCAGCGTGCCGACTTCATGGCGCTCGCCGCGACGGCGATGCGCACGATCCTGACGGACCACGCGCGCGCGAAGGCAGCGCAGAAGCGCTCGCCGAGAGGCGCGACGGTCGCGATCTCGGAGGTGCTCGACGCGGCGCTCGCGAGCCAGTGGCAGGAGGCGGCGATCGATGTCATCGAACTCGACGACCTGATCGAGCGGTACAAGGACCGGGATCCGGACGGCGCCCGCATCGTCGAGCTGCGGTACTTCCTCGGGCAGTCGGTCGAAGAAGCGGCCGCGATCCTCGGGCTCGCGCCGCGGACCGCGCGTCGGAAGTGGACGACGGCGAAGGCCTGGTTCAAACGCGAACTCGCCGAATGACGGATCGCTGGGAGCGGGTCAGCGAGATCCACGGGGAAGCTCGGGAGCGACCGGAGAACGAGCGCGAGGCGTTCGTCCGCGCCGCGTGTGGCGACGACGAGGCGCTGTATCACGAGGTGATGTCGCTGCTCGCCGTCGAGCTCGAGAGCGGCGAACTCGAGCCCGGGCGACCGCGCGTCGAGGATCCGGAGCCGCCGCCAGCCGGCCGCGAGCTCGCCGGTCACGTGCTCGTCGAAGTGATCGGGCGCGGCTCGACCGGGACGGTGTTCCGGGCGCGCGACGTGAAGCTGCAGCGCGACGTGGCCGTCAAGGTGCTCGAAGCCGGGATCACGACGACGCCGGGGCAGTTGAACCGGTTTCGCTCCGAGCCGCAGCGCATCGCGCGGTTGCATCACCCCAACATCGTCGGCATCCACGCGACGGGGCACGAAGGACCGACCAACTGGTTCTCGATGGATCTCATCGAGGGGCACGATCTCGGCAAGGAGATCAAGCTGCAGCGCGCGCGCTCGGCGGCGGCGCTCCTGCCGCGGCCCGGGGAGCCCGAACATGTTCGGATCGTCGCGACCCTGTGTGCCGATGCGGCGGACGCGTTGCAGCACGCGCATGCCGCGGGGATCGTGCACCGTGACATCAAGCCGCAGAACCTGCTCGTGGATCGCGAGCATCGGGAGCTTCACATCGTCGACTTCGGGCTGGCGCGTGACGAGCTGCTCGGGAACGCGACCATGACCGGCACGTTCGCGGGCACCGTGCACTACATGAGCCCGGAGCAGACGACGGCGGCCCAGGCGTCCGTCGACGCGCGCACGGACGTCTACTCGCTCGGCGTCGTGCTTTACGAGTGCCTCACGCTCGAACAGCCGTTCAAGGGCGACTCACCGGCGGAGATCTGGCACCGCATCCGCACTTCCGAGGCGCGGCCCGTGCGGCGTCTGAATCCGTCGATCCCGCGTGACCTCGAGCTGATCGTACGCAAGGCGATGCAACGCGATCCCGAAGATCGGTACCGCAACGCGGCCGCGCTCGGCGCCGACCTGCGGCGTTTCCTGCGCTTCGAAGCGATCGACGCCAAGCCGCCGACCGTCTGGCAGCGGACCCGACGGTTCGCCGTGCGTCACGCCCGGGGCGCTGCCATCGGTCTCGGCGCGATCCTGTTCGCGACCGGCGGTTGGTGGTGGTCGACGGTCGAGGCAAGGCGCACGGCTCGCGATGACGTGGTGACGCGGTGTCGGGCGACGCTCGATAGGTTCGATCGCGCGGACCTGCAGGATCTCCTGCGGTTGCGGCGGGATGCCGAGATCCTGCGGGAAGACGCAGCCGGCCCGGCGGTCGCGGCGCTGGTGCGCGAGATCGAGGCGCGAGTCCAGGAGCTGCGGCGCGAGTGGGAGCGCTCCGCAGCCGACTCGCTCGCGCGCGGCCTCGCCGAAGGTGACGACGCGCTCGTCCTGCAGGCGCGCGGCATCCGCGGGAACCTGGCGATCCTGTTCCGGGAGGAGCCGGAGCACGTGGCGGCGCTGGACGAGAATCCGTTCGCGCCGCGGTTGACGGTGCGGCTGCTCGATGACGCTGGGGCCGCGGTCCAGGGCGACGCGTCGTACGCGCTGCTCGATCCGATCACGGGGCAGCCCGGCGAGTTCGTGCCGCTCGGGGCGTTGCCGGTCGAGCGGCACGAGCTGCCGATCGGGCTCGTTCGAATCCGCGTCGCGACGGCGACGCTCGGCGTTCGCGAGTTCACGCGCCAGACTCGGCGGATGGCCCCCGAGCTCAGGATCCAGTCGACGATCCGTGAGTTGACCGGCACCGACGACATGGTGCGGATCGAGCGCGGCGAGATTGCCTACCGGGACGCCGCCGCGAACATGTCCGGCATCAACGGCAAGGTGCTCACCGTGCGGCCGTTCTGGATCGACCGCTACGAAGTGTCGAACGCGGACTACCGGGCGTTCCTGGCGGCGCATCCGCAGAAGCGCCAACCGCCGCACTTGGCGCGGGTCGTCGCGGGTTCGCCCGAGGACCTGCTGCCGGTCGCGTTCGTGAGCTGGGTGGACGCCCGGGACTACGCCGAGTGGGTCGGCAAGCGGTTGCCGAGCCACGCCGAGTGGATGCTCGCGGCGCGCGGCGAGGAGGGCCGCGAGTTCCCGTGGCCGGATCATGACGGCAGCTATCGCGGCAACACGCGCCAGTCCGTGGTCTCGACGACGACCATGACCGAGAAGCTCGATCGCTACTTCGAGCGGGCGGTCGCGGTGCGGTCGGCGCCGGAGGCTGCCACGGCGACCGGCATCCATCACCTGCTCGGCAACGTGTCCGAGTGGTGCGAGAGCCTCGCGCCCGAGCGCGTCGGGGATCGGCTCGTGGCACGCTTCGGAACCCGGCTCGTCGCCGGTGAGGATTGGACCGCCGAACCGCGGCGCAGCACGCTCACGATGATCATGCGCGGTGGTCCCGAGGACAGCTACGCCAACTACAACCGCGGGTTCCGTTGTGCCCGCTCTGCCCGGTAGGACCGATGGCCTTCGACTACTCCGCGAACCTCTCCCGTTGCCGGCAACTCGCCGTCCTCCCGCTGGCGCCGCCGGACTCCGAATCCCCGCGGCGGGTGACGGTGCAACTGGCGTCGAACCGCGCGCGGATCCAGAGCGTGGCGTTCGCGGGCGAAACGGTCACGCCGCGAGACGTGGAGCAGCGCGAGTTCACGTTCGAGATCGATGCAGCCGCAGATTTCGACCGCGACGCGCCGAGCGTGAAGATCGACTGGACGGATGAACCGCCGGTCGTCGCGAACACGGTCTGGGATCCGCCCCCGAAAGATGCGAGCGATCCGACGCCTGCTGAGCTGACCACGGAGGAGATCTTCGCGCGTCGCGAGGAACGGGTGCGGGAGGTCGAACGCGACGAGGCGGCGGCGACGCACGCCAACTCCAGGTCGGAGCCGAAGGCCGCGGCGATGCGGTTCTTCTACGAGCTCGATCGGATGAGTCACCCGCGCCTTCTGAGCCCCAAGGCGGCGCGCCTGATGAACACCCTGACCTACCTGTTGAGCATCGGGCTCAAGACGCGAGCCAGGCTGCGGATCGGATGTGCGGACGTGTCGGATGACGAGCCCGCGAGCAAGACGGTCGAGTTCGCACTCGGAGTCGGCGAGGATATCTGTGAGCTCTTCGAGCACTTCGGCAGCCTCGACGATCCCAAGACGTATGAGAAGATCGACCGGGCCTTCGAGCGGTTCACGTGCGGTGACCTGGAGATTCCGCGGGCCGCGACTGGTGACGTCAGCCGGCTCGAGACCCATGGGGCGCCCAACGGGTTGAACTACTTCCTCCTGGCCGAGTTCGCCCTGTTCATGATCGGTCGCGACGAGGCCAGCGCCAGGCACGCCGTATGGGAAAAGGTCCTGCCGGTGTTCGTGCGAACGGCCGAGATGTTCCTCGAGCTGTACTGGAACGGCGGTTGCCGGACGTTCGGCAGCTATGGCTTCGCCTGGCGCGACGAGCGCCGGTTCTCAACGGCTCGGCTGCAGCGCTTGCGAAACAGCTACGACGGGGTGACCCAGGCCGGCTGCGCCGCGTTGTCGGAACGATTCAGTTTGTTGTGTGCCCACGCCTTGCGCGATGACATCGGTCGCGAGGCCCATCATCCCAACGGAGAAGCTCATGCCTGAGATCGCGATTGAACCGAAGTGCTCGGACTCGGAAGGAAGGAAGTACGACCCCACCGGCGTTGGTGCCGACTGTTATGACCTGTTCAAGGCCAAGCTCGCGGCCGAGGTCGAAGAGGCGATGAATCTCGATACGCAGAACATGCATCTCTTCGACGCGGCTCGATCTGCTGCCGAGGACGCGATGGCTGACGGCGCCTGGCCCGACGGCTACAAGCTCTCGACCACCGTCGTGGTCTTCTCGCGTCAGAGCGACACGGGGTGGGATCAGACGAAGGCCGGTGCGGCGCTGTCGCTGCACCATGGCAGCACGTTCGTGCGCTACTTCAGTGCCGAGACCAAGACGGCCTGACAGTGCGCGGGCGGCTCACGCCGCCCGTCGAGTCCACGCGCGCGGCAGGAATCGACCTGTCACCCGCGCGTACTCCGCGTAGCCGTCGACCCGGATCAGGAGCGCACGTTCCTCGATCTGCGCCGTGCGCCAGTAGTAGGCGCCGAGCAGCAGCGTGTTGGCCAACAGCCAGCCGCTGCCGGACGCGATCGTGAGGCCGGCCATCGTCGTGAGGTTGGCCGTGTAGATCGGGTGCCGTACGAAGCGGTAGGGTCCGGTTCGCACGATGCTCGTCGGCAGGTAGGCGTCGAAGCACGGCGCGTAGTGGCGGCCGAGCGTGCGCTTCGCGGCCGCGAACACGCCGAAGCCCATGATCGCGATCACGACGCCGACCAGCAGCAGGATCGACGAGCGGTGGAAAGGGAGCAGGGCGGGGTGGTCGACGAGCAGCGCGGTGATGCCGATCGCGATCGTCGAGCTTCGGATCCAGTGATAGACGCCGCGGAAGCCGCGGGGGGACGGGATCGGGCCGGGCCGCCCGGCCGCGTAGCCGCGGCTGCGGTGGTCCGGCTCGTACAGTCGATGCGAGCCGACGCCGATGGCGAGGAACGCGACGACTCCAATGGTCTCGAGCAGCATCATGCGGGCCTCGGGCTCAGAGCAGGAACGTCGGAACGTCGGCCTCGACCTTGAGCGAGCCCACGCGGGTCTCGATCGAGACCTTGTAGGCCTTGTCGCGGATCTTGCGGATCTTGCGGATCTTGCGGATCCAGACCCGTTGCACGAGATCGCGTTCTTCGGCGATGAGCTCCGGGATCGCGACGTTCAACTTGGTCGGCCACATCTTGAGTCGCTCCGGCCCGTCCGGGTCGTACTCGAAGCCGAACTCGCGGCAGAGCAGCAGGTAGAGCACCTTCTGCGTGTGGATCTGCACGGACAGGAAGATCAGATGGCTCGGGCTCGCCTGCATCGAACTGCGGTAGGTGCGGTCGAAGTGGGCCTCGGCGTAGCGCTTGCCGACGCGATACTCGCGGACCTGAAGGTCCTCCTCGACCGGCTTGCCGGGCATGACGTTGAAACGCAGCGAACTGGTGTGCTGCTCACGGATGGTGGTGAGTTCGGGAACGGTGGCGGTGTCGGACATGTCGGTCATGAGTGGTGGCCAATGGGTGGCGGTCGGTGGCCTGAACGCGTTCCCGGCATTCGGTCGGCCAACAATCGGGGTTGCCGGTCGCGGTGAGGTTCTCATGTCACTGAGGGGGTTGGCGTCGCCACGCGGCTCGCGGCGGCGGTGATCGCGCTGCGGCCGGATCGCGCGCGAATCCGAAACGTCGCCGAAAAACCGTGATCGCCCGTTCGGTGGCTGGCCGCGATCCCGCTCATCAGGGTCGGGCCGGCGGAATCCGCTGCCGTGCCCCCAGATCGAGCCATGAAATCCATCCGTCCAATCGCTCTCCTCGTGTTCACCACCAGCCTGCTCGCGCAGGGCACCGCGACCTTCCCGAGTGACCATGCAGCCGTTCCCGACGGCTTCTCGTCGCAGAACTGGTTCCCGTACTCGTCCGGCGTGAGTCGCATGATGGCGCTCTACGAGTCGTGGGACATCACCGTCCCGGCCGGTCGCCAGATCACCCGGATCGGCTTCCGGGCGAACGGCACCCAGATCGCGTACGGCAGGTCCCTGCAGCTCGAGGTCCGGATGGGCCAGACGCAGGAAGACGCCGATTCGATGCTGACGAACTACGACGCCAACTACCTCGGTTCGCCGACGACGGTATTCGGGCCGGCGTTGTTCACGATGCCCGACCTCAACAACGTGCTGAACCCCAACCCTGAGGATCCGTACATCTGGCTGACGCTCACGACGCCGTACACGTTCGACCCGAGCGAGAACCTGCTCGTCGAGTGGCGCGTCATCGCCAACAACAACGGCGGCGCCTCGTTCAGCTACCCGCTCGACCGTTGCCAGTTCCTGTCGCCGAACATCCAGGGGCCCGACGGTTGCGCCCACTCCGGGAACGAGATCCCCGAGCTGGACAGTCGGCCGACGCGAGTCGGACAGACCTGGTACTGCGATCTCCGCGACGCGCCGGCGAGCCAGTTGGCCGGTTGGTTCATCAACCTCGGTCAGCCGCTGCAGGCGCCGTACGCGATGCAGCCGTTCTTTCCCGCCATCAACCCGCTCTGCATGGGGCAGGTCTCGCTCGTGAACCTGTTCTCGGTCGCGGCGACCACGAACGCGAGCGGCAACTACACGTTCTCCGTGCCGATCCCGAACGACCGCCTGTTCAACGATCTCACGATCTCGAGCCAGTGCGTCTGCTTCGACTTCTTCGCGCCCGGTGGCGTCGTGGTCAGCAACGGTGATCAGATGCAGATCGGCATCGATCCCGCGATGTCGATCCTCTGGAACCAGTCCAGCGCCACCGCCCCGACGGGCAACGCCTACCGCAACTGGGGCGTCGTGACGCTCTTCGATCACAACTGACGAACGGGGCGCGCCTCTTGCCAGCCCCGGCACGACCGCCGATCATCCGGGTGGCCGGCGCGGTGTGTGCGACCGTCACACACAGCGCGCCTCGGCGAGCCCGGATGGCCGAGAGCGAAGACACCCGAGTCCTGTTGCAGAAGTGGCACGCCGGCGATCGCGCCGCGATCGACGCGCTGGTGGCCCGTGATCTGCCCTGGATTCGTGACTACGTGCACGGCCGGCTCGGGGCTCTCCTGCGCGCGCGCGGTGAAACGATGGACTACGTCCAGGACGCGGTCATCGGCCTGCTCGGCTACGTGCCGCGCTTCCTGACGAACGACCGGGCGCGGTTCCGCGCGCTCGTTGCCCGCATCGTCGAGAATCACCTGCGCGACGCGCACGACTTCCACTCGGCGCAGAAGCGCGCGCCGGCCCGCGAGCGCGAGCTGCCGCCCGATTCGGTGCTCGATCTCGATGGCGGCGGCAAGGCGGTGACCCAGCCGGGTTCGGCGGTGGCCAGGAACGAGCAGGACGCGTGGGTGCGCCTCGCGCTCGAACTCCTCGAACCCGAAGACCGCAAGATCCTCATGCTGCGCCAATGGCACGAGCTGGACTTCGCCGAGATCGGTCGGCGCATGGGGCTCAGCGAGGACGCGGCGCGGATGCGGTTCCAGCGCGCGCTGCCCAAGCTCGCGCTGCAGTTGAAGGCGTTGCGCAGCGGAGCGCTCGAGTCGTGAGCGAACCGTCGCGCGCGGGCATGGAGCGGCTCAGCGAGGCGCTCGAGTTGTGGCTGCGGCATCAGGAGCAACCCGATTGCAGCGATGCCGAACTGCTCGAGCGGCATCCGACGCTTCGGGATCTGCTCGCGCCCATGTTCGCCGAGGAGTCGCCGGCCCAGGGGGAAGCGCAGACGAACGAGTCCGTCGCCGAACCGGGGACGGAGCAGGGGTTCGGCGACTTCCGCATCGTCGGTGAGATCGGCCGGGGCGGCATGGGGGTCGTCTACGAGGCCGTGCAGCGTTCGCTCGGTCGGCGGGTCGCGCTCAAGGTGCTCGCGCAGCCGCTCGTGATGCGGCCCGACCTGGTCGCCCGCTTCCGGCGCGAGGGCGAGCTGCTCGGTCGTCTCAATCACCCGCACATCGTGCCCGTCTACGAGGCCGGGTTCTTCGACGAGGTGCCCTATCACGCGATGGAGTGCGTCGATGGGTGCTCGCTCGCCGACGCGCTCGCGGCACTCGAGCCGCGGCGCGACGGCGGCAGCATCGCGCGGGCCGTGCGGTCCTGCCTCGGCGAGGCGGATGCGGGCGAACGGCTCGTCGGGCGCAGCCACGTCGAGGCGGCCGTGCGCCTCGTCCTCACCGTTGCCGAGGCTCTGAGCGCCGCGCACGACGAGGGCATCCTGCATCGCGACGTCAAACCCGCGAACGTGCTGCTGCGTCGGGACGGCACCGTTCTGCTCAGCGACTTCGGGCTCGCGCGTGACATGAGCGATCCGCACCTGTCGCGGAGCGGGGACTTCCTCGGCACGCCGCACTACGTGTCACCGGAGCAGGCCGCCGGCGAGGCGACGGTCGACGCGCGATCGGACGTGTTCTCGCTCGCGGTCGTGCTCTACGAGACCCTGCTCGGTGCGCGCCCGTTCGAGGCCGAGAGCACGAACGCCGTTCTCGAACGGGTGCGGCATCACGATCCGGTCCTGCTGCGAGGGCGCACGAAGGAGCTGCCGGCGGATCTCGTCGCGGTGCTCGACAAGGCGATGCGGAAGCAGCCGGCCGCGCGTTACGAATCGATGGCGGCGTTCGCGGCCGATCTGCGGCGCTTCCTCGATCTGCAGCCCGTCCGGGCGCGGCGTCGCACGGTCGCGTCGCGCGTCTGGCAGGCGGCCCGCCGGCAGCCGCAGCGCGTCGGGCTGCTCGCGGCAGTCTTCGCCGGCCTCGTCGTGTCGGGCTACCTGTTCTGGGAACTGCCGCGGATCCGGAGCGCGGCGCGGGCCGAGCGCATCGTCGAGGTCGAGCGGCTGCTCGAGACGATCATGATGGGCGCGGACTTCGGGTTCGGGGACACCGCGGAACCGCTCGCGCAGGCGGCCTACGACCTCGTGCCGGATCTGCCGGAGTCAGTGGCCGGGATCGTCTTCGCGAAGTGGCTGGCGGGCGAGGACGAGGCCATGCGGGCGCATCTGGCCGAGCTCCGTGCGATCGCGCCCGACGTTGCGGAGCAGTTCGAACTGCGCAGCGCGGCACCCGAGCCCGAATCGGCCCTCGGTTGGTTCGTGCGCGGAATGCTGCAGATCGAGGAGGGCCACGACGACGGCGACCGGACGAAGTACTTCGCCGCTGCGCGTTCGATGCACCGCGCGATCATGCGCGCGCCGGAGCCGCGGGCGCTGTACCACTGCCAGCACCTGCACGCGCTGATGCATCTCGGCGATCGGCAGCAACTTCGTGACGTGGCGGACGCGACGCGGCGGCTCTGGCCGGACTCGGCGTTCGCGCGCTACTGGTGTGGGTTCGCGCTCGTCGACTACGACCCCGATGCCGCGCTCGCGGATCTCATGCGGGCGCTGGAACTCGAACCCGATCTGCCGCAGATCCACGCGCGTTTCGCGCGGGCGCTGGAAGCCAAGAGCGCCGAGCGCGCGCTCGCCGTGTATCGGAAGGTCGCCGAGCTCGCGCCGCACGCGAGCGTGGTCTGGCAGGGCCTCGCCCGCGCACTGTTGGCGATGGGCGAGCCGGCGCAGGCATACGAAGCCGTGCAGAAGGCTCTGCAGCTGAACCCTGACAACTTCATCTCGATCGCGATCGAGGGCCGGGTCCTGGGGCGCCTCGATCGACCCGAGGAAGCGCTTGCCGCCTTCGAGCGGGCGATGAAGGCCGGCCCCAACGCCGCGACGCCGTGGTGGTCGCGGGCGCGATTCCATCTCGCGCGCGGTCGGATCCCCGAAGCGCTCGCCGATGCGGAACGCGCCTGTGAACACAGCCCGGGCAGCATCACCTGCCATTCGGCGCGCGGGACGATCCTGTTGAGCGCGGGCCGGCCGGCCGACGCCGCCGAGGCGTTCGACCTCGTCACCCGCGCGTGGCCGACGCGCCTGCATGGGTGGAAGTCGCTGGCGATGGCGCGCCGTCGCGCCGGGGACCTCGACGGCGCCGAGCGGGCGGTGCAGCGCTCACTCGAGCTCGGTGCAGAGAGCGCCGACGTCCATCGCGAACTCGGCAAGCTTCGGCGGGCGCAGAAGAAGCCGGCGGCTGCGGAGGAGGCGTTCCTGCGCGTCATGGAGCTCGATCCCGACGATGGCGAGGCACGCGTCAACCTGGCCGGCCTCCGCATGCAGGCGGGCCAGAACGAGGAGGCGTTGGCGTTGCTGGCGGACGCGCGGCGCAATCAACCGCGCCTGCAGGAGGCGTGGTATCCCGCGATGGGTCTGCTGAAACGGCTCGGCCGGCACGCGGAGGAGATCGAGCTCCGGTCGCGGTTCCTCGCCCAGTGGCCGCACGACAACCGGACGCGAGTCCGCCTCTGCGCGGCGATCTTGCGCCTGCCGCCCGCCGAGATCGACACGGCGCTGCTCGAACGCACGCTGAAGGACCTCCAGGAGCGCGACATCGACACCCACGAGCTCCGCCGCCGGGCGAACGCGATCCTGGGCAAGTGACCGGCGGCGCCCGCCCGCGGGCGGGCGCGAGGCGGCCGTTGCCGCCTCGCTGATGTTGGCGAGCCCCTTTTGCGATCGCCCTCGACGATTAGTAGTTACCGAGGATCAGCTCGGTGCCGTTCGTCGAGAACAGCGCGCCCGCGTCGAAGGCGAGCGCCTGGGCGTAGACCGGCACGCCGACGAAGATCGAGCTCGCCGGGTAGTTCTGCGACAGTGTCGCCGAGCCGGCGGCCGCGGGGATCGCCACGGTGACGAGCGGATCGATGTACTGCGAGCAGCCCGAACCGCCGAACGGCAGCGGCAGGCCAGCCGGGAAGTTGACGAAGCCGAGGACGTAGAAGTGCAGCCCGGCGGCGGGCGCGCCGTTCGAGGTCACGAGGTCGAACGAAGTGCCGAGCACGGGGGCGGCGCTAGCGTCGAGCTGGAACGCCGGCGCGCCGCAGCCGGTGCCGAAGTTCGACGACGAAGCCTGGCCGATCGTGACTTCGAACGCCTGGATGCCCTGGTTGGTGTTCATCGCGTAGAGCGTCGCCGTGTTGCCGTTGACGGCGCCCCACTGCACGCTGCCCGAGCCGTTGCCGTTGCTCGCGAGCGTGCCGGTCGTCGCGTTGCCGACACCAATCAGGATCGGGGTGGCGGGTGCCGTGATGTCGAACACGCTCACGTTCGACGAGTTGGAGTCGATGACGGCGAGCACGGGCGTGCCGTTGATCGTCGTGTAGTCGAGCGCGCGCTGCGCGGCGCCGCCGAGCGGGATCGAGTCGACGACCGTGGCCGTCGCGCCGGTGTAGTTGGTGTAGCGCGCGAGGCCGCCCTGGTTGCCGATGATGTTCGTCGCGTCGACGAAGGTGAGCGACAGGCGGTAGTCGTTGGACGCCGTGCCGGTGCCCGTGATCGCCGAGTAGAACGTGCCGCCGTTCGTGCCGTCGAGGCGGCCGATGTAGAAGTTGCTGTTGAGCGCGTTGCTCGAGCCCGCGGCCGCGAAGCGCGCCGTGGCGCCGCCGAAGACGGCGAACGAGTCACCCGCGCGGCTGGCGCCGGTCGCGCCATCGAACGCGGTCGAGGGCGCGACGGCGAGGGTCTCGTCGTTCCACTTGTAGACCTTGAAGTTCGCGCCGATCGCGAGGTTGCCGACGTAGATCGCGCCGTCATCGCCGCAGCCGGCCATGTTGACGGCGAACGTGCCGCCGCTGACGCCGGTCGTGTCGAGGCCGCCTAGGTCCGTGCCGGTCGCGCCGTCGATGATGCGCACGTTGTTGCCGCCCGCGCGGCTCACGAGCACGAGATTGCCCGTGGCGGGGTTGTAGGCCATGCCGCGCTCGGTGCTCGCGGCGCTGTTCAGGAAGGCCGACGAGCCCGGGGCGAGCCAGCCGTTCGTGCCGAACGAGCTGAGCGGGGTGATCTGAGCGGTGGCGGCGACGGCGAGGGCGAGCACCGCGCTGGTGGACAGCGTGAGACTGGTCATGGTTCGTGGATTCTCTCTAGGGGGGTGGATTCTTGGTTGTGGCGTGGCCGCGAAGCGAGGGCGAGAGGGCGGCGGCGGAGCGCTCGCCGATTCGCGCGGGTCGGCACCGGTGTGGCGGCTTCCCGAGGCAACTCGTTCGCGGGGACGGATCTTCGCGGTCGCCCTGCGAGCCTGTCCACCCCTGATGCCGCGATCGGAGGTCCCATTGCCTTCCTTCCACGGCGGGCCGCAACGCGGATCAATCGGGCAGAATGTCGTGTGTGGTGCCGCGATCCTCTATCGTGCGAGGATCGTCTCGACGGGCGGTCGTCGGGCGGGGACCTGCGATGGAGTTGCCATGCCACGCCTGCTCGGTCGGTCTCGTTCCCTCTCCCTCATCGTCGTTGCCACGCTCGGTTCGACCGCCGCGCTGACGGCCCAGTACGGTTCGGACTTCGAAGCGCTCGAAGTCACGGCGAGCCCGACGACGCCGTTCGCCCCCGCGCTCTGGGATCCGTCGGCCGTTGCCGGCACCCCGGGGCAGGACGGCTACTACCTGCCGGCCAACACGACGAGCGCGCCGTTCAATGCCCAGTTCTACACGGGCGGCGCGCCGTTGCCGGGCCTCAACGACTACGGCATTCCGGACAACCCGAACGGCGGCGCGATCTTCATCGTCGGCGAGGGGCCGGCGAGCCCGACGTTCGCGCGCGCGCAGCGTGACATGCCGTACGGCTGTGACCGAGGCGTGTGGACGTTCGCCACGGACATCTGCGCCAAGTTCGTCGGCACGCTGCCGACCGCGCAGAACCTCGGCAGCCTCTCGGCGCAACCGTTCCCCGGCGGGCAGAGCTTCATCATGCTCGCGCGTTGGACGGACACCGCGACGGCGGCCACCTGGAACGCGGACTACATCTGGTTCGACTCGGCGGGCACGCAGCTCACCGAGTCGGTGGGGGATCCCGCGTTCCAGAACCTCCTGGTCGATTCGTGGTATCGCTGGGAGACCGACGTCGATCTCACGAACAATCAGGTGCTCGAGGTTCGCATCACCGACCTGTCGTCGGCGATTCCCGTGACGACGACGTTCAACCCCGTGGATCGCTACCTCGAGGGGGGCAGCGCGGGAGCCGCGAGTCCGACGGGCTTCCGGTTCTTCGCCGGCGGCACGGTCGCCGGGAACGTGCTCGCGTTCGACAACGTCGCGGTCCTCGCAGCCGGCAGCGTCGATGACATCCCGGGTTGCACGACGTCGCTCGCTGGCACGCTCGCGGTCGCCGGCTCACCCGTGCTCGGCAGCGCGCTGACGATCGACGTCGACGGTCCCAACCCGCCGGTCACGACGCCGGGGCAGTCGGTCGCCGGCGTCGCGTTCAGCCTCACGGGTGATCCGAACCTGCCGTGCGGCACGCCGCTGCCGGGCGTCACCGGCAACCTGCTCATCGGCATCCCGCCCGGCGCGACGCTGATCTCGACGTCGCCGTGGACCGGACCGGGCAACCCGGTGTCGTTCCCGTTCGCCATCCCGAACACGCCGCTGAACGGCGTCTGCATCTACGTGCAGGGCGCGCTGCTCGATGTCACGACGGGGGGCTCGATGGCGACGTCGGCCGCGCGCATCGTGATCGGCGGGTAGCCGGCCTCTGGTTGCGGCGGCGAGGGCGCAAGATCGGGCGCTCTCGCCCGTCGAACCGGCGATGAGCCGCGTCCGGAACTTTGCCCTGATTGCGGTGGCCGTGGCATCCGGTTGCGGGGCGGCGCCGGCCATCGAGGAGTACGAACTGTCGATCCCGCTGCGTTTCGTGCACGTCGACGAAGTCGAGTGGATCCTCGATGTCGTCGTGTTCGGGGTCTACTGCGCCCGCGGCTATGGCCGCTTCGTCGGGCGGGGGCCGGTATCGATCCACGCCGAGCCGCGCACGAACACGCTCTGGGTGCGTGGTCCACTCGACGCAGTTCTCGAGGCCGCCGAACGGATCCACGAGCTCGACTTCCTGTCGCGTTCGATCGACATGTCCGATTCGTAGGTGCGCGGCAGTTTGTCGAACTCGCAGTTCGCCGAAGGTTAGACCCTCGCTGCGTCGGCCAGCGATTGGCTTGCCCGTGAGGGTGATGTGACGGACGATCTCACAATGCTTCGCACCGCTTCACTCGCGGCTCTGTTCGTTGGCTCGCTCACCGCGCAGTGCAGCGTGCAGGGGATCTTCGTGACTCCGAGCGGCACGCCATGCAATGGCGGGGCAGTGCTGGGGGTCGGCTACCTGCCGGGCACCTGCGAACTGCTGTTCAGCTACAACCCGTTCTTGGCCCATGGCCAGTGGCTGGCGCTCAGTACGAACTGGCAACGCGTCGGCTACCCGCTGGTGCCGCCGGCGTGTTTGTTGTTTCAGTCGCCAGATGTGATCGTGCCGATCGTGTCGACCGCGACGCTTGCGGTTCCATCGGCTCTCTTGCCGTTTCGATTCCACGTCGACGCGTTCGCGCTGCACCATGAGCCGAACACAGGCGCCTGGATCGTCCGGCCCGCGCAACAAGGGCGACAGATCTCGCTCTGGTGACAAGGGAGCGTTTCCTGGGCGGCGTGCAAAGCGGCCCTGTGGCGTGCGGCGCTTTCGCGAATGTGCGAAGCTGGGTGTCTCGTCGACGGGCAACCCCGCAACGCCAAGGAGTTTCGCATGTCTGGCTGTGATCGTCGTTCGTTTCTCGGTGGGATGAGCGCCGGCTTCCTCGCCGGCCGACCTGGCGGAACGGGTGGCTCGAGCGGGATCACGCGACTCGATGGCCATGGGCTCGATGAGCTCGTGGCGCTCGTTCGCGCGATGAAGCGCGCCGAGTTGCTCGATCGCGCACTGGCGCTCCATCAGAACGGCGTCGACTGGCGTGACCTGCTCGCGGCCGCGTTCCTCGCGGGAATCCGCGACGTCGAACCGCGGCCGGTCGGTTTCCAGTTCCACTGCGTGATGATGACGAGTTCGGCGTATCAGATCGCGGCCCGGCTGCCCGCGAACGAGCGCCTGGCCGTCGCGCTCTACAACCTCGACGACTTCAAGCAATCGCAGGCGCGTGACGCGCGTGGCGGCGAGGATTGGCAGCTCGAAGCGTCGAAGGTCGAGCCGGCCGCTGATCCGGTCGCCGCGATCGAACGCTTTGCTGGCGCACTGTCGGAGCGCGACGGCGCGGCCGCCGACGCCGCCGCCGTCCAGCTGGCTCAGTGTGCCGACCTCGACGCGGCATTCGAGCCGCTCTGGTGGTTCGGGATGCGCGACTTCACCAACATCGGGCACCATCCGATCTTCGTCGCGCAATCGCATCGCACGCTGCAGCAGATCGGCTGGCGGCACGGCACCGACGTCATGCGGTCGCTCGCGCACGGCCTGCTCGACGAACCCGCGGCCGATGCGGATGCGACGTTCCGGAGCAACGGTGAACGGGCGAAGGCCCTGGCCAAGGCGATGCCGGATCGCGCCCCCGAAGCGTCGCGTTCGACCGCGGGTCCCGATGCCGCGTTGCTCGAGCTGCTGCGTGGCGCCGACCCGGACCGGGTCGCCGCGGCGGTGCTCGACCGGATCGTGGATGGACTCGATCCGGGGATCTTCTGGAACACGCTGCGGCTGTTCGCCGCGGAGCAGGTCTGGCGCCTGCCGGGGATCCTCTCGGTCCACGCCGTGACTTCGATCGACGCGTTCCGCTACACGGCGGCGCGGGCGCGGCAGCCGGAAACACGCGCGATGGCGATGCTGCAGGCCGCGTCGTGGCAGGTGCTGTATCGCGACTTCCTCGCGGGCCGGTCCGGCTACGGCGCCGACGCGCCGGGACTCGATCGCATCGAACCGGCGGGGGCAGCCGTCGCCGACCCGTTCGAGCTCGCGGCACGAGATCACGAAGCCGCTGCGTCGGCGGTGCTGGCCGCCGGGGCCGAGCGCCTCGAAGAGTACGGCCGCATGGCGCGCCGCTGGCTCGTGCGCAAGGTGCACGAGCACCACGACTACAAGTTCGCCGCCGCGCTGCTCGCGGAGGTGGCGGCCGCCGATCCCGACACCGCGTGTCGGATGTTCGCGGCGGGGCTGCGGTACCTGCGCAAGCCGGGCGACGCGGACCACGCGTTGTGGTCGCGGCTTTCGCGCTGAGACGACGTTCGGCGACAGGCCACTCTAGATGGGTGTCCGCATCGGGGTGGGCGTGGCGCTCGTGAGAGGGGTCAGGGCCGAGGGTCTTGGCCGCTCCTGCGAACAGTCCCCACGAACCGCTTCTCGATCGTCATGAATCTTCTCCTTGCACCGGTCCGTACCGGCTTCCTGGTCGCTGCGGCGGCCGTCTCCTCCATCAGTTCGCTCGCGGCGCAGGATGTCGCGTGGGCCTACGTCGACCCGGTCGGCGAGGGCGCGATGTTCATCCCGAGCATGGACTACCAGTACACCGCGAGCGGGTCGCCGATCACGGTCGAGCGCTTCCCGGGGCAGCAGAACCGCTTCCGCGTCGTGCTCACGGACATGGCGCCGAGCGCCGGCGTCGTGCAGGCCTGCGCCTACGACGGCAATCACACGGCGGTCGTGAACAACTGGACCACGGTCGGCAACGACGTCGTCACCTATGTCGAGCTGTTCGACCCGGCGGGTGGGCCCGCCAACAACGGTCGGTTCACGATCTACTACCGCCGCGGCGGGGAGGACACCCAGCGGCAGGCCTACCTCTGGGCCAACGATCCCACCAGCTCGTCGTACACGCCGTCGACGGCGTACTCGTGGAACGGCAACCGGCCGAATCCGACGATCAATCGCATCAACGTCGGCGCCTACGAAGTCACACTCCCGGGGCTCGCGGCGGCGCCTGGTGCCGAGCAGGGCCACGTGCAGGCGACGTCGTACGCGTCGAGCCTGCTGCGAACGACCGTCGTCGGTTGGGGCCACGTCGGTGGTGACGTCGTGGCGACGGTCCGCTGTCGCGACAGTGCCGGCACGGCCGTCGACGGCCGCTTCGTCCTGACCTACACCGAGTCGGCGAGCGAGATCTCCGAGCTCGACGGCTCGGGTGCGCACGTCTATGCGCATGATTCGACCGCGCCGACCTACGTACCGGACGGCCGCTGGACGGACAGCAACGGGACCTACAGCCGCAACGACTCGCAGGTGATCGAGCGCCTCGCGGTCGGGGTGTACGATGTCACGCTCAAGAGTCTCGTGCCCGACAACCTGTCGATCGCGACCGTGACGGCCTTCGGCAACACGGATCGCTATGCGTCGATCGGTCGCTGGGGCGATGACGGCTGCAACGGCACGACCGTGCGCGTGCACACGTTCGATCCCGCCGGCAACCTGGCGGACGAGCGCTTCGTGCTGCGGTACCTCACGAATCGCCCGGCAGTCTCGCAGGCCGTGGCGTGGGCGCACGTTGTGCCGGTGGGCCAGGGTGCCAGCTTCACCCCGGGCATGAACTACCAGTTCACGACATCGGGTGAGGCGATCACCGTCGACCGCGTTCCCGGGTTCTCGAACCGTTTCGTCGTCAACTTCCCTGGCATGGCGCCGAAGTACGGCGCGGTGCACGCGTGCGCCTACAACGGCAACCACACCGCGGTCGTGCGAAGCTGGAACGCGATCGGTGATGACGTGCGGGCGACCGTCGAGCTCTACGATGCCGCGGGCAATCCGGTCAACGACAAGGCGTTCCTGGTCCGCTTCCGTCGCGGCGGCAACAACCAGAACCGTGAGGCCTACCTGTGGGCGAACTACCCGGCCAATCCGAGCTACACGCCCGCGCCGGCCTACTCGTGGAACGCCGACCGCGGCAGCCCGACGATCGTGCGCGCCGGCCTCGGCAACTACATCGTGACTCTTCCGGGGCTCGCGGCCGCGGGACCGGAGTTCGGCCACGTTCAGGTGACGCCGTACGGCGACGAGCTCCGTCGCGCTTCCGTCGTCGGTTGGGACAACAGCGGTGACGATGCCTACGCCGAGTTGGTGCTCTACGATGCGAGCGGCAACCCCGCGGACGGACAGTTCGTGCTCAGCTACAACGAGAAGGCCGCGCCGGTCGGTGACACCGTCGGCTCCGGCGGGCACGTGTGGGCGGGTTCGCCAATGGCCGCGAGCTACACGCCGGCGCCGGACTACACCGACAGCAACGGCACCGTCGGCCCGGCGAACCAGGAGCTCATCGAACGGGTCTCGACGGGTGTTTACCGCGTCGAGCTGCCCGACCTCGTGGCCTTCCAGAGCACGACGGTCCAGGTCACGCCGTACGGCGGTGGGTCGGAATACGCGGCCGTCGATTACTGGAACGGCCAGGGTCTCGCGAGCGGCACGCAGGTCTACGTGAACACGTTCGACAGCAGCGGCAATCCGGCCGACGCGCAGTTCACGTTGCTCTACCTGACCAACCGCCCCGCGACGGGTCAGACCCCGGCGACCGCGATGACGTTCGGCGCGGGCTGCAACGGCCCGATGCTCGAGCCGCTCAACCGACCCGTCAGCTGCACGGTATGGGATCTCGATCTCACCGGTCTGCCGGGCGGGGCCGTGTTCGGCTTCGTCCAGCTCGATGTGACCAACCCGGACCGTCCGCTCGGCGCGAACGCGCCGGGGTGCACCGCATACACGGATGGCGCCGCGAGCATCCTCGCGTTCCTGCCGCTGCCGAGCCCGGTGTTCAGCCTCCAGATCCCGGCGAGCCCGTCCTTCATCGGTCTGTCGATCTACGCCCAGGGCGGCGCGCTCGTGCCCGGCATCAACGCCTACGGCCTCGCGGCCAGCAACGGCGTCGTCGGCACGATTGGCAACCTGTAGCAGCCGCTGCTACCTGCGCGTGAGGCGGGTCTGCATCGTCGCCGTGAGCTCGGCCACCAGGCCTGGGTTCGCGGCGGCGACGTTCTGCGTTTCGCCGGCCGCGGTCGTGTGGTCGTAGAGCTCGGTCGTGCCCGACTCGTGGACGATGAGTCGGTGGGTGGCGGTGCGGATCGTGCGGGCGCCGCCGTGGTAGGCGATCGCGGGGTGGCCAATGCCGTTCGGGTCGGCGAGGAACGGGCCGAGGGAGCTGCCGTCGACGAAGTCGGGGATCGGCAGGTCGGCCAGTTCGCAGAGCGTCGGGAACAGGTCGAGCGTTTCGACCACGGCGTCGGTCGCGGCGCCTGGCGACGGCAGGTCGGCATGCGTGATGATGAGCGGCGACCGCAGCGACTCCTCGAAGAGGGTGTGCTTGCCCCACACCGCGTGTTCGCCGAGGTGCCAGCCGTGATCGCCCCACAGCACGACGATCGTGTCGTCGGCGCGGCCGGTGGCCTGCAGCTTCTGCAGAACGCGACCGACCTGCGCGTCCGCGTACGAGACGCACGCCGCGTAGTGGCGGCGGACCTCGTCGGCGAACTCCGCGTTCTCGTTGGGGTCCTTGCCCCAGCGGTTGTACTTCATGAACTCGCCGGATCGGTGCCACGTCGTCTTGCCCTCGGGCTTGTCCGGGTGCGGGATGGCTGGCAACTCGATGTCCGCGTATGGCGCGAGGTACTTCGCTGGCGCGCCGAACGGCAGGTGCGGCCGCAGGATGCCGACGGCGAGGAAGAACGGTTCGTCCGCTGCCGCGAGCTCGTCGAGTTCGGCGAGCGCGCGGTCGACGCTGATGCCGTCGGGGTAGATCGAGTCCGGGCCGTCTACCGCCTGCAGCACGTCCATGTCGCCCGCGCGTTCTCGGATCTCGCCGTTGGCGAGGCCGTGCATCCAGCCGCGCGGATGCTGCCATGGGCCGGCGGGCAACAGGTGCCGGTCCCACGAATCGGGCATCTCGAGCTGCGCGTCGTCGTTCCAGTCCTTGCCGCCGCGGCCGCCGGGGTGGTGCGAGACCTTGCCGACCGACACGGTCGTGTAGCCCGCGCGGCGGAACCACGCGGGCAGGCTCGGCGGCACGGCATCGGGCTTCTGCTGCAGCTGTTTCGCGCGGCGGAAGAGTGCGCCGTTGCCGCCGCCGAGATAGCGACCCGTCAGCAGGCTCGCGCGCGACGCGCCGCAGGTCGGCGCCTGCACGTAGTGCCGTCGAAATGCGCGTCCCGCAGCCGCGAGTCGATCGATGTTGGGCGACCGGACGTAGGGCACGCCGAAGCACGCGAGCTCGGGTCGCAGGTCGTCGACGCAGATCAGCAGGACGTTCGGACGCTCGCGCCGCTGGGGCGCGCTGCTGCACGCGAGCAGCAACGCACTGATGCCGAGCGAGGCGGTGAGGACGAGACGCCGGAGGCGAGGGAACACGGTCCGGATCATGTGGCCTCGAGGGTGGGGTTGTCGCCTTCGAGGTCGCGATTCCGGGATTCGCGGAATACCGCGGTGCCCGTTGCTGTCGATTACAGCGATGCGCCACCGCTTCGTCGTGCTCGCGTTCTCGGTCGCGGCTGGCCTGCCGGGCCAGGGGATCCCGAGCGGTGAAGTTCCCGCGCGTGAGCGCCAGCCGCGGACCATGATCGGCGCGACGGTGCTGGCAGTGCTCGCGAATCATGACCGAGGTGCCAAGGGCGCCGACTTCAGCATTCGCGGCCCGCGCCGGGTGCCCGTGCCCGCGACGAACCTGCCAGACACGAACCTGCCAAAGAAGAAGCTGCCAGAGAAGAAGCGGCCTGGAGCGAAGCCTGCTCGTCCGGTGCCTTCGAAGGACCCGGCCGCCGAAGTGCTGGAAGACGTGAAGTGCACGTTGAACTTCCGGCACGAGCGCGAGCCACGCCGCCTCGCGAGCGAACTGTTGCTCGAACTCGTGCGGGCGTTCGACCGGTCCAAGATCTGGCGCGTTCGACAGCTCGTTCTGGAGCGCGGCGACGACGACGGCAAGTGGTCGGCGGCGGAGTTCCAGGTCGGGTTTCGGCAGGCGCGCAAAGGGCGCGACGTCGAGTACCACGAGCTGGCGCGGGTCGCTGACGCGGTCGCTGAGCTCATCAGGATCGCCAACGAACGCGAGGAACGGGAGGTGGTCCGGATCTCGCTCAACACGTTTGCGGCACCGGCCTTCCAGATCACGTATCGACTCGGCGCGACCAACGCCGAGAACCAGCGCAAGGCCCTGCACGCCGAGCTCGCGGCGATCGCGAGCCGTGAGGACGGCCCACTGCGGCTGGTCGCGTTGGATCTGCAGGGGAAGCCGCAGAAGGTCGGGGACGTGGTGACCTGCGCGTTCGCGTTTCGCCTGCGGGAGCGTCGCGACTGAGGCCTCCGATTGCGGGGAATCGGGGTCCGCTCGCCTCCGCGGGCGGCGCTCCTCGGATAGCGCTGTCGGTCGCGAACCCCCCGAGCGCGGGTCCCGGCAGGGCAGTCCCAAGCACTCGATCCGATGCCCAGCTCCCGAATCTCGTTCGGCCGGTCCCTGCTCGCCCGGTCTGTCGCCGCCCTGACCCTCACTGCCATCGCCGCGTCCGCGCAGGACGTCGCGTGGGCCTACGTCGATCCAGTCGGGGAAGGTGCATCGTTCACCCCCGATCCCGCGCGGCAGTACACCACGAGCGGTGGTGCGGTCACGGTAGACCGTGACCCGGCGCAGCAGAACCGCTTCACCGTGGTATTCGAAGGGATGTCACCGTCGACGGGCGTCGTGCTCGCGAGCGCGTGCGACGGCAACCACACCGCGGTCGTGAAGAGCTGGAGCAACTCGGGCGGCGACGTCCGCGCGGTCATCGAACTGTTCGATGCCGCGGGTGGTCGGGCGAACGACGGCAAGTTCACGGCCACGTTCCGGCGCGGTGGTGACGCGGGGCTGCGGCAGGCCTACCTGTGGGCCAACGACGAGACCAATCCGGCATACACGCCGCTGAACCTGTACTCGTGGAACGGCAATCGCGCCGATCCGACGATCGTCCGGATGGGGCCCGGCGACTACGAGGTCGATCTGCCGGGGCTCGCCGCCACCGGCTTCGAACGCGGCCACGTGCAGGTGGCGCCCTACGGCGACGTCCCGCGCCGCGCGAACGTGCTCAGCTGGAGCAGCAACGGCGTCGACGCGATCGTGCGCGTGCAGTGCTACGACATGGCCGGCACGCCCGCGGATGCCGAGTTCGTGCTCGGCTACAACGAGACGGTCGCGCCGATCTCGGAGCTCGATGGTTCCGGCGTCCACGTCTGGGCCGGCAACGAGCTGTCGCCGAGCTACGAGCCGGATGCGCGCTACACGTTCAGCAACGGCCGCTACGGGCCGCAGGACGCGCAGAAGATCGAACGGCTCGGCGTCGGCGCGTATCGCGTCGAGCTGCCGAGCGTCGTTCCCGTGTGGAGCGCGACCGCGCAGGTCACGGCGTACGGCTCGCAGCCGACGTTCGCGACGATCGGTGGGTGGACGCATTCCGCATGCGGCGGCTCGACTGTTCTCGTCGACACGTTCGACGCGGCCGGCAACCCGGCGGACTCGCGCTTCACACTGCAGTTCCTGACCAACCGGCCGGCCGCCAGGCCCGTCATGGCGTGGGCGTTCATCTCGCCTGCGGGCCAGGGTCCGGCGTTCTCGGTGCCGCCCGGCTGGCGATACTCGACGGTCGACGAGGAGGTCACGGTCAACCGCGACCCCGGGCAGCAGAACCGCTTCTTCGTGCGCTTCCACGGGGTGGGTTCGAGCCACGGGATCGTGCACGCGTCGGCGTTCGATGGCAATCACACGGCCGTCGTGAACGGCTGGAACCAGCAGAACGACGACGTCGTGGCGACGGTCGAGCTGTTCGCACCGAACGGTGGACCGGCCGATGACGAACGGTTCTTCGTGCGGTTCCGTCGCGGCGGCAACAACCGCGATCGCGAGGCCTACGTCTGGGCCAGCTCGCCGGCGAACCCGAGCTACACGCCGCCGACCGACTACTCGTGGAACGCCGACCGCGGCAGTCCGTCGGTCACGCGGGTCGCGATCGGCACGTATGCCGTCACGCTGCCCGGGCTCGAGCCCGCGGGGACCGAGCTCGGCCACGTGCAGGTCACGGCGTATGCCAACAACAACCTGCGGGCCAAGATCACGGGCTGGTCGTCGAACGGCACCGACATGGTGGTCGGAGTGCGCACGACGAACAGCAACGGCATCCTCGTCGATGGCCGCTTCGTGATGAGCTACAACGAGACCGCGGCGCCGATCTCCGAGCACGATGGCGCCGGCGGTCACGTCTGGGCCGCGCACGAGTTGGCGAGCAGCTACTCGCCGGCGGTCGACTACACCGACAGCAACGGCACGGTCGGACCGGCGAACTCCGAGTTCATCGAGCGCCTGGGGACGGGGACCTACAGGGTCTCGTTCCCGGATCTGTCGTACTCGGACCGGTTCGTGGTGCAGGCGACGGCCTTCGGCGGTGGTGCCGAGTATGCGAACGTCGACGGCCTCGCCTCGATCCCCGGCGCCAACGGATCGCGGGTCATCGTCAAGACGTTCGACGCGAGTGGCAATGCCGCGGACGCCCAGTTCACGCTGCTCTTCCTCTCGAGCCTGCCGGCGACCGGCGCGATCCGCGCGACGAGCGCGGAGTCCGGCTCGAGCTGCAACGGCCCCATGCTCGCGGCGCGCAACCGACCGGTGTCGTGCACGACCTGGGAGCTCGACCTGACCGGCATCCCGGCGGCGGCGGTGTTCGGCTTCCTGCAGCTCGACGTTACGTTTGGCATCGGCTCGCTCGGTGCCAATGCGCCCGGGTGCGTCCAGCACACCGGTGGCGCTGCGACCGTGCTGCTGCCGTTGCCGGTCCCCGGTCCGGTGTTCGCCCTGGACATCCCCGCGGATCCGTCGTTCGTCGGTGTGATGCTCTACGCCCAGGGCGGCGCGTTCGTGCCCGGGATCAACAACTACGGACTCGCCGCGAGCAACGCGGTCGTCGGCATGATCGGCGACATCTGAGGACTTTCCGGTCTTTCTTGTCGCGCCTCGGCGCTTGCGGGAACCGGGTGGTATGCCCCCGGTCCCGTTCGCCCTGCTGCCGCCAGTGCTCCTCGGCGCCCTGGTGGCGGCTCAGCAGCAGGCCCCGAGCCAGGGGAGCGATCATTGGGCGTTCCACCGCCCGGAGCCGCCGGCGTTGCCGACGGTCGCCACGCCGGACTGGGTGCGCGAGCCGGTCGACGCGTTCGTGCTGTCGCGTCTCGAGGCTGCCGGGCTCGCCCCGGCGCCGGCCGCCGGTCGCGCCACGCTC
This sequence comes from Planctomycetota bacterium, assembly GCA_965228735.1. GTDB lineage: Bacteria > Planctomycetota > UBA1135 > UBA1135 > UBA2386 > JAGQRA01. Next base: position 2,265,133 of record OZ245838.1, on the reverse strand, counting down.
GTTCGCCGGCTCGCGCTGGACCTCACCGGGTTGCCGCCGAGCCCGGCCGAGGTCACCGCGTTCCTCGCCGACGATCGCGTCGACGCCTACGAACGGCTCGTGGACCGGTTGCTCGCCTCGCCGCACTACGGCGAACGCATGGCGCTGCGCTGGCTGGATCTCGCGCGCTACGCGGACACGAACGGCTATCTCAACGACGGCGAGCGCGACGTCTGGCGCTGGCGCGACTGGGCCGTTGCCGCGTGGAACGAGAACATGCGCTTCGACCGCTTCACGGTGGCGCAGCTGGCCGGCGATCTCCTGCCCGAGGCGACCGTCGACGATCGCATCGCGACGGGCTTCCTGCGGCTCCATCCGTTGGAGAACGAGGGCGTCGGCCTGCCGGGCGAGTATCACCACCGGCACGTGGCCGATCGGATCGCGACGATCGGCACGACCTGGTTGGGACTGACGGTCGGTTGCGCCGAGTGCCACGATCACATGTACGACCCGCTGTCGCAGCGGGACTACTACCGGTTGTTCGCGTTCTTCGACAACACGGCAGACGGTGGTCTCGTCCGCGGGCGCGGCATGGCGCCGACGTTGGCGCTGCCCGACGCTGCGCAGGCCACGCGCCTGCTCGAACTGCAGCAACGCCTCGACGACCTGCAGGCCGAACGCGAAGAGCTCGCGGCGCTGCGCGAACCGGAAGCGGCGGCGCACCATCGCGTCCTCGTGCGGGAAGCCGCGTCGACTCCGATCGCTGCGGGCGGGCCGCTGCGCGTGCACGCGCCGCTCGACGGCGAGGTGCAAGGTGTGGCCGAAGTGCGCGGCGTCGGGCGGATCGATTGGGTGCCCGGGATCCGCGGCTCGGCGGCGAGGTTCGACGGCAACGACTCCGTCGTCGACCTCGGCGACCGCGGCGGCATCGCCCTCGATCGACCGTTCGCGATCAGCGCGTGGGTCCAGTCGCATGGATTCGGGGGGCTCACGGGTGCGACGATCGCGGCCAAGGTCGACGAGGCCGGCAACGGCCGCGGGTTCTGGTTCGGGCTCGCTGGCGACCGGCTCTGGTTCAGCCTCGTCGGTGACGAGGATGCCGAGGATGAGCTCGCCGTGCGCACTCGCCACCGCATCGCGCGCCGCCGGTGGGTCCACGTCGCCGCGAGCTATGACGGTTCGCGCCGGGTCGACGGCATCACGCTCTGGATCGACGGCGTCCGTTGGGCGGTCGATTCCCGCCGCGCCGATACCGTCGCCGGGGACCCGAGCAACCCCGCGGCGCTGCGCATCGGCGGGGCTGACGATGCCGGGTTCCATGGGGTGATCGACGAGCTGCGCATCACGGATCGCGCGTTGACCGCAGCCGAACTGGCTCGCGTGATCGACGCAGACTTGCGGGCGGCGGCGTTGCGGGCCGGTGCCGATCCGGCGATCGCGGCGCTGCTCCGCCGCGACTTCGGCAACCGCCACGACCCCGATCTGCGCCGGATCGACGCCGCGATCCGCGAGACTGCTGCCTTGCGAGACCGGCTGCGTGACGGGGTCACGACGACTCCCGTGCTGCGCGAGCGGGCCGAGCGGCGCCCGACCTGCGTGCGGCCGCGCGGCGACTTCCGGGTGGCCGGCGAACGCGTCGATCCCGGCGTGCCGGAGCTCGTGCTCGGCTGGCCCGAAGGCGCGCCCCGGAACCGACTCGGGTTCGCCCGCTGGCTCGTGCACCCGGATCACCCGCTCGTCGGTCGCGTGTTCGTGAACCGCATCTGGTGTCAGCTCTTCGGCCGCGGCCTCGTCGCGACGCTCGACGACTTCGGCTCCCGCGGGGCGCGCCCGACGCATCCGCAGCTGCTCGACTGGCTGGCGCGGGACTTCGTCGACGGCGGCTTCGACGTCAAACGGCTCGTCAGGATGCTCGTCAACTCGGCGACCTACCGGCAACGCAGCACCGTTGGCGAAAGGGCGTATCAGGCGGACCCGGCGAACGCGCTGCTCGCCCGCGGCGGGCGGTGGCGGCTGCCCGCCGAGCTGCTGCGCGACCATGCCCTGGTCGCGGCCGCTCTGCTCGACCCGACGGTCGGCGGCCCGCCGGTGCGACCGCCGCAGCCGGCCGACCTCTGGCCCGGAGACCGCGCGACTCCGCTCGACGAGAGTCATCGCCGCGGGCTCTACGTGCACGTGCGCCGATCGTCGCCCTACATGCCGTTCGCGCTGTTCGACGCACCCACGCGCGAGGTCTGCGTGGCGCGCCGGGCCGTGACGACCACGCCGCTCCAGGCGCTGGCGCAGTGGAACGACCCGGTCGCGGTTGCGGCAGCCCACGCGCTCGGCCAACGGATGATCGGCGCGGGCCGTGACGACGACGCGCGGCTTTCGTACGGGCATCTGGCGTGCCTCTCGCGGCCGCCGCTGCCCGCCGAGCGGGCCGTGTTCTCGGCGTTGCTCGCGCGATTGCGAGCGGTCGCGCCAGGCGACGACGAGGTTGTCTGGGGCCACGTCGCCGCAGTCCTGCTCAACCTCGACGAGGCGCAGACCCGTGGGTGAACGTCCGACCTCTTCGGCGCCGGCGATCGGCGGGTCTCGCGAGCGGGGTATCGACCGCCGGTCGTTCGTCGGCGGCAGCGCCGCTGCCATGGCATCGGCTGCGGCCGGTGTGCGGATGGTGGGCGTGCCGATGACCGGCGTGCCGATGGCAGCCGATCCACACTTCGCCCCCCGCGCCCGCCGCATCATCCTGCTGACGCAGATCGGCGCGCCCTCGCAGATCGATCTGTTCGACCCCAAGCCGTTGCTGCGCGAGCGCGACGGCGAGCCGATGCCCGACAGCCTGGTGCGTGGTCAGGAGGTCGACCAGCTCGTCGGCCGCCGACTCGTGATCGCTGGTTCGCGGTTCGACTTCCGGCGCTGCGGCGAGAGCGGCATCGAGCTCTCCGAGCTGCTGCCGCACCTCGGCTCGGTCGCCGATCGGCTCGCGGTCGTGCGGTCGCTGCACACCGACGTCCTCAATCACGATCCGGCCCACACGATGCTGCTGACGGGCAGCGAACGCGCGGGTCGGCCGAGCCTCGGCGCCTGGCTGACCCACGCGCTCGGGAGCGCCAATGGCGACCTGCCCGCGTTCGTGGTGATGACGTCGGGCACCGAACCCGGCGACGCGCCACCGGCGCGGCTCTGGGGTGCCGGGTTCCTGCCGGGCTCCAACCAGGGCGTGCTGCTCGCGCCCGGCCCGGAGCCCGTGCCGTTCCTGCGGGACGGCGATGGCGTGACTGCAGGTGTGCGGCGGGCCCAGCTCGATGCGGTGGCCGAGCTCAACGGCTTGCGCGGCGCGCTCGTCGGTGATCCGGCGATCGCGACCCGGACCGCGGCATACGAGATGGCGTACCGGATGCAGAGCTCGGTGCCGGAGCTCGTGGACCTGTCGGCCGAGAGCCGCAGCACGCTGGCGCTGTACGGCGCCGCGCCGGGGCAGCCGTCGTTCGCGAACAACTGCCTGCTCGCGCGCCGGCTGGCCGAGCGCGGCGTGCGCGTCATCCAATTGTGCCACGGTGGTTGGGATCATCACTTCCAGCTGCCGACCAGGATCCGCACGAAGGCGCTCGAGGTCGATCGGGCGTGCGCGGCGCTGCTCACGGATCTGCACGTGCGTGGCATGCTGGACGACACCCTCGTGGTCTTCGCGGGCGAGTTCGGCAGAACGCCGATGAACCAGGGCGGGCGCAGTGGTGACGAGCACGGTCGCGACCACCACAGCAAGGCGTTCTCCGGCTGGCTCGCCGGCGGCGGTGTGCGCGGGGGACAGGTCGTCGGCGCGACCGACGAGTTCGGTTACGCGGTGACCGAGCGTCCGGTGCACGTGCATGACCTGCAGGCGACGATCCTGCATCTGTTCGGACTGGATCACGAACGGCTGACGCATCGCTTCCGCGGCCGCGACTTCCGATTGACCGACGTCGGTGGCCGCGTCGTGCCGGAGCTGCTGTAGATTGGAACCGCGATGAACCCCCGGGATCGTGATGCGGACGGCGTGGCGCTCGCGTTCCTGCAGTCCTATGCCGCGGATCGCGCCCGCGGAGCGGCGCGCTCGCTGGCCGAGTATCAAGCGCGGTTCGCCGGGTACGAGGGCGTGATCGCGGCCGAGTACGAGCGGCTGCAGGGGGAGGGTGGCGCCGCATCGAGCGCGCCCGGCGTGACGACCGAGATCACCACCGACGAGGGACTGTCGGAGCGCTACGAACAGCGCGGCGAGATCGGACGTGGCGGCATGGGGCGGGTCTACCGCGTGTGGGACCGGCAGCTGCGGCGCATGCTCGCGATGAAGGTCTCGCGGCCGGGCACCGACTCGGGCGATTCCCTGCGGCTGCTCGAGGAGGCGCAGGTGACGGCGCAGCTCAGTCACCCGGCGGTCGTGCCCGTGCACGAGGTCGGCGTGCGGGCCGACGGCACCGCCTACTTCACGATGGCGCTCGTCGAAGGGCAGAGCTTCAAGGAGGTCATCGCGGCGGCGCGGAACGGCGATCCGACGTGGACGGTGAACCGCGCGCTCGACGCGCTGCTGCGCGTCTGCGACGCCGTGGCGTTCGCGCACAGCAAGAACGTGGTGCATCGCGATCTCAAGCCCGCGAACGTGATGGTCGGTCGTTTCGGCGAGACGTTCGTCATGGATTGGGGCCTCGCTCGGGTGCTCGATCAGCCCGACCGGCGTGATCTCCGGATCGCACCGGAAGGCCCGGCCGACTGCCGCGACCAGGCGGCCGGAGTTCGGTCGACGCGGCGCGACCTGGCGGACTCCGAAGTCGATTCCCCGCTCCTGACCATGGAGGGCGACGTCATCGGCACGCCGGCCTACATGGCGCCCGAGCAGGCGCGCGGCGAGGTCGACCGCGTCGGCTCGCGGGTCGACGTCTACGCCATCGGCGCGATGCTCTACCACCTGCTCGGCGGGCGGGTGCCGTACGCCGGGGACGGGACGCAGACGTCGTCGCGTTCGATCCTCGCCCGCGTGGTTGCCGGGCCGCCGCCGTTGCTGTCCGTGGTGAAGCCCGGTCTGCCGCCCGAACTCGTCGCGATCTGCGAGCGCGCGATGGCCCATCGGCCCGAGGATCGGTACGCGGACGTCGGCGAGCTCGCGGCCGACCTGCGCGCCTACCTCGAGATTCGCGTCGTGCGGGCCTACCACGTCGGGGCGTTGGCCCGCCTGTTCAAGTGGGTGCGGCGCAACCGTGCCCTCGCGATGGCGCTCGCCGGCGTCGTGCTCGCGCTCGTCGTCGGCCTGTTCGCCAGCGTCGTGTACCGCAACGAGGCCGAGGGCCGCCTCGCACTCGCGATGACGGCCATCGACCGAATGCTCGACCGGGTCGGCGCGGACGCTCTCGAAGACGTTCCAGAAGCACAGCCCGTGCGGCGCGACGTTCTCGATGATGCCCTCGGTCTGCTGCGCTCGCTCCTGCAGGATCGACCGCGTGATCCCGTTCTGCGTGAGCGGGTCGCGATCACGCGCGGGGTGCTGGGTCACGTCGTGTATCGACTCGGGGACCACGAGCGCGCGGAAGGCGAAGGTCGTGCCGCGATCGCCACGCTCGAGGAACTCGTGCGGGAGCAGCCCCGGGCGCACAAGCTCAAACAGGAGCTCGCCCGCAATCGGAGCTGGCTGTCGTCGGTGCTCGAAGCGCGTGGTGAGCTCGATGCCGCCGTTCAGGTACTCGAAGCCAGCGCAGTCGACCTCGAACGTTGGTGTGAGGCGTCGCCGGAGGTGGCGGGGCTGCGCTACTTGCTGGCGGACAGCGAGCAGCGCCGGGCGTCTTTGCTGCAGGCTCGCGGCCGAGTCGAGGAAGCCATCACGCACGAGGAGCGCGCCGTCGAACTCATCGAAGCACTGCTGGCGGCGGTCGATGAGCGCCAGTTCCTCACGTTCGCGGCGAACGCCTACAACTTCCTCGGCACCTGTTACATGGAGCAAGGGAAACACGAACGCCAGCGCGATTGTTCGACGAAGGCGCTCGCCTACATCGATCGCGCGTTGGCGCAGCGGGTCGATGCGCACGGTCGCCAGCTGCGCGCCGGCATCCTGACCAATCTCGCAATCACGACCCGGCGACTGAGTGGCGCCGCGGAAGCCGTGCCGCTTGCGCGATCGGCGGTGTCCGCGTTCCGGGGGCTGGCGGCGGACTATCCGAGCATCTCGGCTTATCGCAGTCGCGTCGGGTCCAACCTGAACAACCTCTGCGGCTACCTCCACGCCGCGGGCGATCACACCGGGTCGTTGCGGGCCGGGGCCGAGGCCGTGTTCCACCAGCGCGCGGTGATGACGAGCGACCCGCGACCGGACTACGGCAACCGGCTGCGCAAGAACTTTCAGTCGTGCCTGCACGCAGCGACGGTCGCGAGCGCTGCTGCCGTAGCCCGGGTCGCGGAAGAGCTGCTCGCGATGGCACCCGAGACCGTGGCGCACGAGTGGGAGCCCGCTGCTGCGCTCGCGATTCTCGCGCGGCACGGCAGGACGGCGAGCAACGCCGCGGACGCCTGTCGGCGGCACGCCGCGCTCGTGCTGCGAGCCGCGCTGACGAACGGCTACACCGACAGCGACCTGTTGCGCGCCAAGCAGTTCTCATGGCTGCACGAGGACGCCGAGTTCCGGGAGCTGTTCCAGCAGGTGGTCGCGCGCGACGAGTTTCCGTTGCGGGATGCCGACGATCATCCTGGCGCGTTCGAGAGTCGCTGGGTCACGGAGGCAAGCAGGGCCGAGTTGGACGTGCTCGTCGCGGAGGAGTGGCGCATTCTCGATCTCGCGATCGACAGCCCGGAGCCCCTGCGGTTCAGCGCGACGCTCGTGCGAAACATGGGACTCATGCGACGGTCCTGGCGCTGGCAGTGTGATCAGCCGCTGTCGTCGCCCGCGCTCGTCGAGTTCGCGCGCGGTGGTCGCGCCGTCGACATCGAGATCTGGCGCAACGCCGGTGAGCAACGCAGTGCGACGGTTGTCGTGGAGAGTCTCGGCGTGCACACACCGCGTTGGCGCTGGCAGACGACCGCGGACCTCTCCGAGCGCGTGCGCGGCAGCCAGCGCTACACCGACTTCGTCGTGGACGGCGAAGGCGAGGGTCGCCGGGTCACGTTCGTCGGGGTCGGCAACCTGTTGTGGGAGACCCGCGACTGGCGGGCCGGTTACGACCTGACGGAGGCCGAGGTCGAGCGCCGCGCGTCCGGGGGTTGGCAGCCGATCGAGATCGATCGCGCCGGTGATCTGCGGTGCCATTGTCTGTTCGTGCGCGACGACGCGGTCGACCGGCGCCATTTCCTCGCGAGGACCCGCGCCGAGGTCGACGCCCTGCTTGCCGAGCACCGTGGCCGCCTCACCAAGGTGCAGTCGTTCGAACGGGACGGGCAGCGCTACTATGACGGCATCTACATCGCCGGAGGTGCGTTGTGACCGATGCCGAGACCCTGACGACGATGCACGTTCGCGGCGCGATCGCCGGCAATCGCGAGAGCCTCGACTGGGTCGTGGCCAGGTTGTCGCCGCTCCTGCTCGCGCACGCGTCGTATCGCCTCGGGCCGCTGTTGCGGAACAGCTGCGACCCGCACGACCTCGTGAGCGAGGCGTGGCTCGTGGCCCTGCCGCGGCTCGCGGAGCTGCCGAGCCGTTCGGGCCGCTACACGCCCGTGCTGCTGCGCTTCCTCAGCACGACGATCGTGAACAAGGTGCTCTCGCTCGCGCGCGCGCACGCCCGCAGCGGGGCGGGCCGAGCCAGCGCGATGACGGCCTTCGATCGTCTCGACGAGCTGCCGGCGGAGACGAGCGGAGTGATCACCGCCGCGGTCCGTCGCGAACGATGGGATCGCGTCCGGGAAGCGCTCGATGGCCTCGACGACGCCGATCGCGAGGTCATCCTGCTGCGTGGCATCGAGCAGCTGAGCCCGGCGGCGATCGCCGTGCAGCTCGATTCGACCGCCGCGGCGATCGCGCGGCGCTATCAGCGCGCGGTCGGCAAGTTGCGTGCCCGGTTGCCCGGCTCGATCTTCGACGAGCTCGACGGCAGCTGAGTCGGCGGATTCCTGCCGCGTTCTTGTCGCGCGCCAAGCCGCTGGGGAACGGGTGGGTATGGCAACCGTTCGTCACGTGTGGATCGCGATGCTCATGACGGGCATCAGCGGCCTGTCCCTCTCGCTCGCCGCCCAGGCCCAGCCGCGGACGCCGGTCTACCCGCCGCCGGGCCACGTGCTGCTCGACGACATGTGGGTGCCGCGGACCGCGCTGCTCGGCGACTCGCACTGGGACGGGCCGACCTGGACGGGCGGCATCGTGCCGTACACGTTCGACTCGGCGACGGTGTCCTACGGCGAGCAGGTCGCGATGAAACTCGCGTTCGCCGAGATCGAAGCGGTCTGCGGCGTCCGCTTCGTGCCGTGGACGTCCGGCGTCCAGCACATCCAGGTTCGCGAGAACCCGGCGCAGAGCAACGTGAGCAACTCGCAGGTCGGCATGCAGCAGTTCGGCCAGATCCTGAACGTCGGCGCCTCGCACTGGGACGATCACTTCATCCTCGTTCACGAACTGCTCCACGCGCTCGGGTTCAAGCACGAGCATCAGCGTCCGGACCGCGATCTGTACGTCAGCATCTTGTGGAACAACATCGAGCAGTTCGGCTGCGGCGGTGGCTCGTGCAACGGCAACTTCTCGTTGTTCAACGGGCAGCCCATCGGGCCGTACGACTTCGAATCGGTGATGCACTACCACCGCAAGTCGTTCGGGGTCGGCAACCTCGACACGATCCGGTGCCGGCCGGGGTTCGAGCAGTACCAGAACGTGATCGGGAACCTGTCCTATCTGTCCTACTACGACGTGCAGGGTCTGCAGACCAAGTACGGGATTCCGACCGGGCCGTCGATCACGAGTCACGTGCCGACGACGGTATTCACCGGCTCCGGCGCCATCGACGTGCACGTCACGGGAACCGGTTTCTTCATCGGGTCGTTCGAGCCCTACAAGGGCACGCAGGGCTCCAAGCTGCAGTACCTGCAGAACGGCGCATGGGTGACGATGCCGACGACGGTGACGAGCAAGACCAAGCTCATCGGTTCGATGGACGTGGGATCGAACTTTCCCGTCGGGCAGCTGAACTTCCGGGTGCTCAACGACGTGCTCGCCGGCGGTGCTTCCAACGTCGTGAGCACGACCGTGACCGCGCCGCCGTGCAACTCGGCGAGCGAATGGACCGGTCATGCAGTGGTTGCCCTGCCGGACATCGACGGTGACGGCTACGAGGAATCGCTGATCGGCCGGCCCGGATTCAACGGCGGCCGGGGCCAGGTGTATTGCCGTTCGGGGGCCGACGGCTCGGCGTTGTGGACGTTCAGCGGAACGACGATCAACGCCAACATCGGCTACGCGTTGGCGCGGATCGGCGACCTGAACGGCGATTCGATCCCCGAGGTCGCGAGCGGCGCGCCCGGGCAGGGCAACGGTGCGGTGCATGTTCTCGACGGCATGACGGGCGCGGTCGTGCACTTCATCGATGGCGGCAGCTTCGGCTCGGGCCCGGGGTTCGGGACGTCTGTCGGTGCGGCCGGTGACCTCGACAACGACGGCACGCCGGACCTCGTGGTCGGCAGTCCCGATCACGCGTCGAACCGGGGGCGCGTCGACCTGATCTCCGGTGCATCCGCGGGCGTGTTCTTCGGGATCCCGGGTCTGCAACCCGGCGAGCGGTTCGGTGATGCGGTCAGTGGCGGGTTCGACCTCAATGGTGACGGCCGGCCCGAAGTCGCCGTCGGGGCGCCGTTGTTCAGCAGCTCCAGTGCAACTCGTTGCGGCCGCGTGGCGATCTACGAAGGGTCGTTCGGCACCGCGCTGGTCGGTGCCCAGGGCGATGGGCCGTACGACTACTTCGGACGCTCGGTTGCGGTCGTTCCGAGCATCTACGGCAGCAAGGTCGGCAGCATTGCCGTTGGTGCGCCGGAGAACGGTTCGCACGCCGGGCACGTCGGGAACGGCTACGTGCGCGTGTTCCGGTACCTGACCGGCCAGATCGTCGGGCTGCAGCCCGTTGCGACGTGGAGCGGTACGTTCTTCGGCGGGCGTTTCGGTTTCCGAGTTGTTGGCGCGGGAGACGTGAACGACGATGGCGGAACGGACTTCCTCATCGCTGGTCCCGGCACCACGGCCGTGACCGGTCGTATCGAACTGCGGTCGGGGCGCGACGGTACGCTGCTGTGGTTCACGCAAAGGTCGCCGTCGAGTGATGGCTTCGGCTTTGGACTCGACATCGGGGACAAGAACCTGGACGGCGTTATGGACGCGCTGATCGGCAGCCCGTTCTCGGACGGCCAGTGCCCGGACTCGGGTTCGATCATGTCCGCGAAGATCCCGGTTGGCCCGGTCGCCGACAAGTTGATGATCACGGAGGTGGTCTCCGCGATTCCCCCGACGGTGCCCGGTGCCGTGGAGCTCACCAACTTCTCGCCCGTGCCGATCGACCTCACGGACTGGCGAGTGCGGTGGCGTGACCTCTTCCCGATCGGTCATACGGGAGGCAACTCGATGGCGCTCGCGGGCGTGGTGATCCAGCCGCAGGAGACGATCGTGCTGCGGACGCAGCTCGCGACGCAGGGCTTCGCCGAGATCCCGCTGTCCGTGCGGGTGTTCCCCGTCCTGACCGGCGCATCCACGGCGGCGACGGACTTCTGCGTCGGGCTCGTGGCGCCCAACGGCTACGTCATCGACGAGGTGCGCTCCGCTGCGGTTGGAGGTGGCTACTACGAAGGCAGCCTCGGCGGCAAGTTCCGCGGCGCGGTGCACAACCACCAGAGCGGACCGTTCTTCACGTCGCGACGAATCGAACGCATCTGGGGACTCGACTCGAACTCGGCGACGGACTGGACCGCCGACTACGGCCGGTCACTCGGCCTCGAGAGTCAGTCGGCCGGGGCGCGCAACACTCGGGCGGCGCTGTTCACCACCGCCAGGGTGCAGCTCAACGAGGTGTTTCGTGGCGGCGCGACCTACGTCGAGTTGCTGAGTCGCGACCAGTCGCCGGTCAACCTGCAGGGCTGGACCTTGCGGTACTCGGCCGCGCAGGGCGCGCCGATCCAGACCCTGCAGCCGTTCCCCGACACCGAGGTGTTGACGACCGGTGAGCTGCTCGTCATCGGCAACACGGCCCAGCCGCCGGCGGAGACGCCGAGCGGCGTCAGCTACCGTCGCAGCAACGACCTGACGCTCGGCGCGGCCGAGTTCAGTATCGGCCTCTACGACGCGGCCGGCCGACTCGTGGACCTGCTCCGCGCGACGCGAGCGAACTCGCCGGTGGAACACAACGATCCGCGTCTGCCGTCGCATCCCGACGACTTCCGCACGGCGGCGCTCGCGCCTGACATCTCCCAGAGCCTCGCGCGCAACGCCGACGGGCTCGATCACGATGTCGGTCACGACTGGCGCCCGTTCCCGATCCGCTCGATGGGTTCGCCGAACCTGCAACCGTTCACGCCGAGCACCGCGGGTGACGTCGACGTGCGGGTCAATGACGGCCCGGGCGGCGCGATGACGATCGTGCTCGATGCCGGTGCCGATCGAGCCGGCCAGCAGTGGGGCCTGCGCGCCTACCTCGGACACAGCGTCAACCAGGTCGGCACGAAGACGCTCCTGCTCGACTCGTTCGGTGGGGGATCGCCGTTCGTCGGGGTCCTCGGCAGTCGCGGTGAGGGCCGCCTCGACTTCGATGCGACGGCCGTGCCGCCGGGTCTCGAGCTCGACATCCAGTTCGTCATCATGGACCCGGTGGAGAACGTGATGACGACGACGACGGGAACGCTGATGTTCGACTCCTAGACGCAACAGGCTCGGTTTCCGTGGGCTGCTCGGGCGGACGGAATCGGTTCGCCCGGCACGAAACGTGCAGGGAACGCGTAGGGCGTGAACGGCTGAATTCGGGCGAGAATCGGGCGATTCGGCTTGTCCGCTCGACGGGGAGGACTATCCGGTTCGTGGCAGGAAGTAGCCTCAAGCGAGGCCGCCATGACCCAGCTTCTCCGACCGAGTTCGCCCGCTACAGCGCTGCGCCAGGTCGGCGGCGTGGTCCCGTCCGATCGCATTCGCCGCTGCGATCGCACCAGTTCGATCGGCACTGCGCGTGCCGTGCCGGGAAGTCGATCGCGGTCGAGTGCGCGCGATCGATGTTGTCGCCGGTCGTGATTGCCTGATGCGGTCTGCGTCGCGGCAGAGCGCACGGGAATGAATCCGCAGCGGCAGCGCGCGCGTCGCCGCCGCTCCTTGTCGGCTCCGGCGTCCAGCTCAGCTCGCCGTGAAGTGTCAGTCGCCGCAACCCGTTGCGTTCGGAAGTGGTATGCGCTCATCGTCTGTTGCATTCAGCGCTCCTGCCGGCGGTCGTCGATGCATTTCGACACGCTGGGTCCGCGGTTTGCACGGGGGGTGGGCGATGGCCATTGCGGACCAGAACCTGCGTCCACGATCGCGCTCGAACTCGCCCGTTGTCGCGATGCCGCGCGCCGAGAACCGTGCGAGTCCGCGCGCCCACGCCGGCGCACTCGATACAGGACGACGATGTCCTCATCGCGGGACACCAGTGGTCTGTCGCCGAGGTTCGGATCAGAAGTCCGTGTTCCTGGGCGTCGCTCGCAAGGCGCGCCGCCGCAGGAATGTCGGTGGATATGCCGAGCAGGCGCAACGCCGCGAGTGGCGTTCAGGGGCGCGGACTCTCGATGCGAATTTCCGCGACGGACCACCAGACCCGCGATTCGTTTCGTCGCGTGCAACGCTGCGCGCCCTTTCGCGCTACGCGGCTGCGGCTGCTGCGAGCCATCGCCAGCTGGAACGGGCGGCGCGACCTCGCGCCGCTCGCGTTCCGGCCTCGGCTTCCCAACGAGACCCCGCCATCCGGGTTCGACTGATGCACGACTCGAACGTCCGCCCGTTCCGTTCCCGTTCCAGTAGTCCATGCGATGCGGAGGTGTGTCGTGACTGAGTCGATGCGTCGCGTCGGTCGTGCGGCCGATCATCCGGCCGAAGCCGTGCCCGAGTTGATGCGCGGTATCGGTCGGTTCGAACGCAGTGAACGGGTGCTGCCCAAGGACCCACGCGGGCGATTGCCGGTGCTGATCCAGCACCTGGATCCGGAGCGGTTCGCCGTCGCCTTCACGCTCGGTAGCCGCGCGCACGAGGTGCTGTCGAACGACCAGAACCGCTTCGCCCCGCCGCGAGCGCTGCCGCCGATGCTGGATCTGGAGGTCGGCGCTGAGGGCGGCGAGGTGCGGATCGTGCGGTATGCGTGGTCGCCGGGCGCCTTCCAGCTCTTGGAGGACCTGCTGCTCTCGGGGCACGCGATCGACACGTTCGAGTTCGTGGGGCTGACGTGGCAGCTGGGGCAAGCGTGCGAGTTCCTCCACCGCCACGGCGTGCTCCAAGGCCAGTGGAACGCCAAGAGCGTCGTGGCGTTGCCGCAGGACGGCGGGCTGGAGTCGAGCTCGCCGTACCGCTTCGAGCTGCTCAACACCGGCGTCACGTTCGCCAGTCCGGACGCGGTGCCGGCGGACTACGTGGCGCGTGGGTACTACCCCCCGGAGTTGTTCCTCACCCGCGCGGACGTGCCGGATCTCGGAGCGCTCGATCCGGCCGGTGACGTCTACTGTCTCGCCGCGTTCCTGAAGGACCTGCTGCAGCGGTCGTGTTCCACCGAGGAACTGCCGAGTCGGGCCACGCGGCTCATGAGTGAGCTGCACGAGCGCGCCGGCAGGATGGGCTGGCGCGCCAACGCCGAGGAGCTGCGGCGCAAGGAACTCGAGATCCTGGACCACCTCTACACGGCGCGAGCCCGCACCGAGTACCTGATCCAGGAAGGCCTGCGGCCGCGCGAGGACCGCGCCGACGCGGCGACGATCGCGCGCAAGGCAGACGAGTTGTATCGCACGGTCACCTCGTACCTGCGGCACCTCGTCGAGCACGGCTACGAGCCGTTCGACGCGTTCGCCGCCGGCGAAGGTTTGCTGCACTACACGACGTTCGCGGTCGACCTGCAGCCGAGCCGGATCCACGGTCTCGAAGACTCGACGCTCGAGATTCGCGGCCAGGACCTGCCGGACGAGCTCGTTCGGGTCACGCTCAACGAGCGCTCGGATGGCGTGCACGTCGAGTCGGCGAGTTCGGGTCGGATCGTCGTGCAGGTCGAGGGCGGGTTGCCGGGCGGCACCTACTCGGTATCGATCAACAATCGTCGCACGACGGCGACGCTCGAGGTCGTCGCGACGCAGTGGCTCGAGCTCGAACCCGCGTCGGCGCACCTGCCGTGGGCCGGTTGCGACCCGCTCGAGATCACGGTGCGCGGGATCGCGCTGCCGCGCAACGTGGCCTGGACGCTGTCGCCGGCGGGGCCGCAGGGGCCAACGCCCGCGACCGACAGTGCGGAGCTCGTGCAGCTGACTGCCGTCGGTGGCGTCGCGGACGGCGGCGTCGAAGGCGGCGAGATCGTGCGCAGCGCAACCCCGTTCGGGGAGAAGGGCGCTCATGTCGAGGACGGCGAGCTCGTTCGGCTGCGGCTGCCGCAGGACACCGTGCCGGGTCACTACGAGATCCGCGCGAACTTCCTGCCGACGCCGCTCGCCGTCGAGGTGCTCGCGTCCCGGCCCGAGCCCGTGGTCGAGGCCGACGCCCTCTCGGTGGCGACCGTTCGCAATCATCGCGACTGGCAGCTCGAGCTCCGTGGCGAGAACCTGCATCCCGACATGGTCTTCGACCTCGGGGAGCTGACCCCGGACGGGTTCCACGCCCGCGTGGTCGACGCGCAGAACGCCGAGCTGACGCTGCCCGTCGGCTTTCCCGCGGGCGCCTACACGTTGCGGGTGAACGGGCGGGACACGCCGGTCCACCTGCTCGTCCAAGCGCCGCAGTGGCACGGGGAACGCCGTCGCATCGTGCGTTTCGGGCGCCGGCAGTCCGGCCCCGAACCGTTGCTCCTCAGCGGGACGGCCTTGCCGGATCCCGAGCTCGGCAAGCGCGGGTATCAGCTCGTGGATCGGCGCGGCCGCGTGGTCGAGGGCGCGCTCCGGAGCGTCGAGCCGGTGCCCGATGCCGATCGCGAGTCCGCCTCGGCCGCTGATGTCGATGCCGAGTCGAGTCGCCATCGCCTGCTGGTCGCGCCCGTCAAGGCGCGCGGTCGGCTGCGATTGACGTTCGGCGGGATGCCGACCGGGATCACCTTGGGACTCCGTCATCCGACACCGCGGATCGTGCAGCTGGCCGCCGCCCTGGTGGTCCTCGTCGGACTCGTGAGCGGCGGTCTCGCGGTGCGTGAGCACTATCGCCCGGTGCTCGAACGAATCGAGGACGCGACGGTGTTCGCGTCGCGACCCGCCAGCGTCGTGCTCCTGGGGCGGAACCTCCAGCAGGTCGAACTGCTGCCGACCGCGCCGGCAGGCCCTGTGGGCGAGCAGCCGGTCGCCGTGATCGACGTGGCGTCGACGGGCGCCGCGGGGCGCTACGAGCTGCCGTTGCCGGCGACGCTGCCGGTCGGGGACTATCGACTGCGGCCGCTCGGCCGGTTCGGTGCCGGAGCGGCGATGGCGGGCCTCGCCGTTCGGTCGCCGGGGTTCGGCGTGCGACCCGTCGTGGCGCATCGGTTCGTCGATACGCCGTTCGAACTCACCGCAGCCGCGGGCTTCCCGCTCGACGACCTCGCCGATGTCGCGCTCGTGCCGCTCTCGGGCCGCGCCCCGATCGAGGTCCCGCTCACCGACGGCCGTTTCGTGCTTCGGGCCGGCAGCCTGCCGGCGGCGGCCGAGGGCGACTACCGCGTGCGGGTCGACGGCGTGTTCCTCGACGAGGGCCAATCCCTGCGGATCGTCGGCCCGCGCCTCGTCGAGGCCATCCCCGAGTCCGTCGTTCCGGGCCGCGGCGACCGCATCGAGCTCGAGCTCGCCGTCGCGGAGGCCACACCGATGCCCTGGCTCGGATTGATCGGCGAGAGCGCCGCTTCGGATGCTGGTCCTGGCGCTGCGGCTGGTGCGGAACCGGTCGTCGTCGCGTTGGTGCCGACCGGCGTGCCGGTTGCCGTCGAGGCGGCCGTGGCCACGCGCTCGGAGCCATCCCCGACAGAATCTGCTACGGCGAAGTCTTCCCCGGCGGAGGCCTCCGCGATGGGGTCGGCACGCTCGGCGTCGACGGGCGAACCGGCGAACGTCGAGTTCGGGGCCGGACTCGTGACGCGCGGTGTCTACCGCGCCGAGGTGCCGGCCGGTCACTATCGGATCGCGCTCGGGATGACCGCGGCCGACGCCGTGCCCACGGCGGCCAGTCTCCGGGTTCTACCGCGGCCCGTCGTCCGCACGGTCGAGCCGGCGCTGCTCGAACCGGGCAAGCCGACGAGAATCGTGTTGCGGGGCACCAACCTCGCCGCCGCTTCCGCGTTGTCGCTGCGGCCGGTGGGCGCGACGGTCGACGCCGATTCGCCGCGGTCGATCGAGGTCGATCGCGCGCTCGTGACTCCGGTCGGCGGCGCGCCGACGGAATCGGAACTCGCAGGCGCGGAGCTGCTCGAGGAGTTCGCGTGCACCGTGACGCTGCCGTCGGGCCGCTTCGAGTTGGCGGTGACCGATCACGCCGAGCTCGGCAGCGTCGAGCTCGCGGTCTACGACGACTGTCGTGGTCACCTCGCGGCCTACGTCGACGGGAGCGCCGACTCCGCCGCGTTGCTGGACTGCCTCGAGTCGGGCCGGCCGGCGGACGGCGTCCGGAGCGCGGCTGCCGATCGGCTGTTCGATCGCGGCGAGTTCGCGGCTGCCGCCGGCCTCTACGCCGACGACCCGTCGATGCGCGCCCGCTTCCGCGCCGCGTTCCTCAAGCGTTTCCTCGAGGGCGCGCCGGTGCCGATGCTGCGCGCCGATGCGTTCGTCGACGCGCCGGGCTACGCGGCGGCGGCGGCGGCGCTCGGCTGGTTGACGACCGGCGAGGTCGTTCCGTGGCCGGCCGAAGCGAGCTCGTGGGAGGCCGCGTTCGTCCGCGCGTTCGTCGAGGCCGATGCGGCGGTCGCGGGGCAGCTGCTCGACCGCTGCGAGGAACTTCGGGTCGCGGCCGCAGCACCGGTCACGCCGGCGCCGTTTCCGCCGTTCGCCGACGTGCGTGCGGGCCTCGTCGTGCGTGGTCTGTTGGCCGGCGTGGCCACGAACCCGGCGACCGTCGGTCGCCGCCTGCGTGACGAGGTCATCGCAGACTCGGCGGTCTGGGATCGGATCACGCCGGCGCAACGCGCGGCGGCGTTGTTCTGGAGCGGCCACACGGCGCACTTCTACGACGGCGACGACGAGCTCGCGCGAGCGCACCTGGAGCGCGCGGCTGGCGGCGAGGCCGAGGCCGCGAGCTGGGCCCCCGCGTATCTGGCAGCGCTCGGCGCGGATGCGGCGGCGAGTGAGCAGCGGCCGGTCGATGCCGGCTCGACCGCGTGGCCCGTTCGGTTCGCGAGTTTGCTGGCCGACTTCCGCGTCGTGCGCGAGGAGCCGAACTACGACCTGCTGGCGGCGCCCGGCGAACTGCGTGGCACGGGCATCGCGCCGGCCACCCGTGCGCGGGCGGCGCGGTTGCAGCGTCAGCTCGAGCTGCTCGAAGCGACGGAGCCGGTCGACGCCTTCGCGCACTACTCCCTGCTCTACGCGGTCCGCGCCGCGCAGGAGATCACCTGGCCGCAGGACTACGACGGGACGCTCGCCGAAGCGCACCGGCAGAAGCTCGCTGGCCTCGCGATCGCACCCGAACTCGAACCGCTCCGCAGCTACCACCTGATCGCCGGTGCCGTGGCGCCGCTGACTCTCGCGCAGATCGTCGTGATGGACAAGGACACGCTGCGCGACCACCTGAGCACGCTGCGCGAGATCGGCCGGCAGCCGCTGCCGGCACCGCTGCGCGAGCGCGCGGCCGTGCTGCTCAAGAAACTGTCCCTGCCATCCGTGGTGTGGGGCTCCGCCAAGAGAACGAACCTGTGATGCACCTTCGTCGATTCTTGCCGTGCGCTGTCGCGGCGACCCTTCTCGTTCCCACCTCGGGCTGTCACAACCTGTCGCAGGAGGTCGCGCAGCTGCGCGCCGAGAACGCGCGGCTCGAGGAGGAGAACGCCATGTTGCGGGCCGGCACTGACGTGCCGCCGCCGGAGTTCGCGCCGATCCAGCGCCTGACCGTCGGTCTCGCCGCCGCGGCGAACGACTTCGACGAGGGCGCGTTCGAGGCGTTGCTCGAGGAAAGTCTCGGAGACGCCGCCGATGCGAGTCGGCTGCGATTGAGCGTCCAGGAGAGCCCGCGCGAGGTCGCGAAGATCCGCGGCATGCTCGTGCAGCAGTATCTCGCGGCCGACGAGATCCCGATCCTGATCTCGAACCTCTCGTTCAAGCTGGCCGATGCGAGCAGCGCGTTCAAGATCGGCGGGACCGTCGTGCCCGCCGCGGGTTCCCGGCGCGAGGCCGCCGGCGCGGGCACTCTCGTGACGTATCGTGAGAGCCTGCCCGGCGTGCTGCGGCGCAAGGACGGCGGCACGTTCGCCATCGAATACGAGGAGCTCGGCCGCGGCACGAGCTCCGTCGACGTCGAACTCAACGCGAGCGACATGTTCGCCGCGGGCGACGGCACGCGGGTGAAGCGCCAGGGCGACGTGTCGTTCAACTGGCGCCTCAACCTCGCCAAGGTCGCGGTCTACCAGGTCGAGGGGTTTCGTGGTGACGTCGGGCAGTTCCTGCGGCAGATGCGCTACGGCACCGCGCAGAGCGAGCTCGGGCAGTTCCAGACGCTCCAGGACAACGTCTTCCTGTTCGGCTACGGGTCGTACCGCACGGACGTCGTGAGTCAGCTGCGGACGCCGGGCTACATCGACTCGGTCGAGGTTGCGCCGATCGACGCGGGCGCGCTCGCCGAACTGTCCCTGCAGGAGGACGAGTCGCAGCTGCTCGAACAGCTGGGCCGCAACGTGGCGTGGCAACCGTGCGAGCCGCTGGACTTCGTCGGGAGCGAACGGACCTGGCGGAAGCCGATCGTCGTCGGCTTCCCGTTCGTCAGCCGGCAGACATCGAGCGCGCGTGGCGTCGTCTTCTACACGCTCTACAGCGCGGACGGCACGCGCCTGCTCGGCAACTTCACGCGGTGACGCAGCGGCGTCCGCCGCCCATCGCTCATTCCCTCGAACGGACACCCATGATCACTCAGAACAACGACTCCTCGGCCCTGCGGCAGCGGTTCGCGGGGCTGCACGACTACGCGCAACGCCTGCGTGATGCGACCCAGGAGTTCCAGCGCCTGCGCGTGCTCGGCAGCTTCTCGGGCGGGCGTGACCTGGACTTCCGGCCGGATGATCCGAACCACGCGCTGAACCGGACGGTCGACATCACCAGCCAGGCCGAGTTCCTGGTCGCGGTCACCGGCGCGTTCAGCAGCGGCAAGTCGACGTTGCTGAATCTGCTGCTGGAGCAGGACGGTCTGCTGCCCGCGTCGGCGATTCCGATGACTGCCGTCTGCACGGTCATTCGGCACGGTGCCGAGCCCTCGTGCCGCGTTCGATACGTCGATCGAGCGGAGTGTTTCGCGCGCGTTCGGGCGACGCTCGATTGCGCGTTCAAGCGACCGTTCGAGACCCTCGAGCACGCTGCCGCTGCGGCGGCCGACCCGGCGGCCTTCGTCGATGGTGCAGCCGCCCAGGAGAGCATCGCGCGGTTCGCCCGGTTGCTCGCGCGCTACGACGAGATCGGCGCGTTGCCGACCCCGTTCTCGGCCCGCGCGCCGTTCATCGCGGGCGGCGGCATCCTGCCGGATGGCGCGGGCGGACACCGCTACTTCTCCGCGACACCCGCGGAAGAACGGGCCTACGAGGACGCGGGCGGCGATCCGACGCTGTGGGTCACCCGCGAGTGGCTCGCCTTGGTGGGGGACGTCGAGTTGCGCGTGCCGAGCCCGATGCTCGAGCAGGGCGTCGTCTTCCTCGATCTGCCGGGGCTGAACTGCAAGGAGGACTACCACCGGCGCGCGATTCGCGAGTTCTGCAACATGGCGGACTGCATCGTCGTGACGGCGTTCCAGCCCGGCAACCAGGCGGACACCGAGGTGGTCGCGAGCTTCCAGCGGTTGACCCGCAGCTATCAGCAGAAGACGTTCTTCGTGTTCAACAAGGTCGATCAGTTCGGCGCCGAGCCCGAAGAACTCGTCCGGGCCGTCGACTACCTGTCGAAGGACACGATCGGCAACGACCTGCCGCGGGAGCGCTTCTTCCTCGCGTCGGCGGCGCTCGGTCGCGCGGCGCGCCAGGGTGACGAGTCGGCCCGCGCCGAGGCGGCGCGCCTCGGTGAGGTGTTCCGGTCGGTTGCGTCGCGCCTGCCCGGGCTCGACCGGTGGGTGGAGCCGTTCGGTCAGCCGACCGATCCGGGCGGTGTCGGCTATCTGCGGTCGCGGATCCGGCGGTTCCTCGACACGGATGCGTTCCCCGGCAAGATCCGGGAGGTGGTGGACAACCTGCAGGCTGCCCTTGCAGACCTCGAAGCCGCCGCTGCGCCGCAGTTCGAGAAGTACCGCGACACCGATCCCGTGGACCTGCAGCGGCAGGCGGTGCTCGAGGCCCATCGCGAGCAGCGCGATCGACTCGTCGGCCTGGTTCAGCACTTCCGCCACGGCTACCTGCAGGCGGGTGCGACCGGTGGCGGGCTGCGCAAGGATCTCCATCGCATCCTCGACCGCCTGCACGCCGACATGCAGAGCGCGATCGCGGCGCACTTCGAACGGCCCATTCTGCAGGCGCCGCTCCGCGAGGACCCGGTGGCCGAGTTCGACTTCCAGATCATCGCGGACAACGCCGCGGATCAGATCCGGCAGGACCTGCAGGCGCGGGTGATCGAAGCGGTCGATGGCCATGTGCGGCGCGTCTTCCGTGAACGCGTCCTCGCAGGCGGAGCGCGCCGCGACGTCGAGGGCCTGCTGAACGGCGCGCCCGAGCAGTGTGAGCGGCTCGACCGGTTGCTCACGCGGTTCGAGGGCACGCTGCGGCACTCGGTGCAGGGCATCGTCCGGCACGGGTTCTTCCACATGCCGCGCGGCCGCGAACTGCGGCGGCTCAACCGCCGCGTGCCCGCGGCGCAGCTCAAGAGCCTGCTCGTCTCGGTGTTCTGCGAGTTCTACCCGGGGTGGATCTACGAGAACATCTACACGCGGCTGCTCGACGACCTGTGGCTGCACCTGTTCCTCGACGGGGAAGACCTCGAACGTGAGCTCGACGAGTTCTTCGTCGCCGCCGAAGGCGCGCTCGGGCAGCGCCACGCGACGGACCGGGCCCGGCTGCCGCGGCCGCCTGCCGGTCCCGAAGGGCTGCCGGTGGCGCGGAACCGCTGGGCCGAGCTGATGAGCACGATCGAGTTGTGCCGTCGCATCGCGGCGCTCGAGGACGAGCTGCCGGCGCTGGCGAGCGGTGACCCGGTTGCGGTGCCGGCGCGCGCCGAAGGAGGGGCGGCCTGATGGTCAAGTCCGAGACCGAGGTCGGGGGCCCGGGCGCCCTCGTTCTGCGCACGCCGCTCATGGCGTTCCCCACCGTCTCGCGGCGGACCGGCATCCTCCGCAAGCACTGCATCGTCGAGAACACGAGCGGGGGGCCGATCGTCCTCGACGTGCGCTTCGACTTCCCCGAGCACTCCTGGCTGCAGGTCGTCGTCGGTGACCTGACCAGCGTGGCTGCCGAGCTGACGATGCCGCGGTCCGCGCCGGAGGCGCGCGCCGACCAGGTCGTCGTGCCGCCCGGGGAGTCGTGGCTCGACGTGCTGGTCGACACCGACAACAGCAACTTCCCGTACGGTCGGTTCCATGGCGTGATCGAACTGGTGCCGGTCGCGACGGACGGCAAACGTCTCGCGGGCGTGGTCGACGGCCTCGCCACCCAGCAGCTGAGTCTGTCGTTCGAAGAGATCGTCGACCTCGAGGACTTCAACGGCTACGCGGCCGTCGACCTCGGCACCAACAGCGCGGCGGTCGCCGTCTACCATCGCCGCCGGGACGCGGGTCGAGGAACGACCTGGAACCCCGACTTGGACACGTCGATCCACTCGAAGAGCGCCGTCCCCAACGTCCCGGCTGCCGTGCTGGTTCGAGACCTCGCCGCACTTCGCGAGCTCGTGCCCGGAGCGTGTGCCGTCGGGCGTCAGGCGTTGGCCGACTATCGCGCCCGACCGGACGCGGATCCGCACGCCCTGCTCATCGGCAGCAAGCGGCACCTCGGTCGGCGCCGCATCCTGGCCGCGGACCTGCGGGGCAGCGCCAGCTACATCGCGCCGGAAGACGTCGTCTACCAACTCGGGCGCTTCGTGCGCCAGCAGTGTCAGAACAACCCCAAGGTGCAGGCGCGGCTGCCGCGCCTCATGCTCACCTACCCGCCGACGTGGGACCAGGGCCAGCTCGATCGGTGGAAGGGTGTCTTCCGCCGCCTCGGGTATCGCGACGAGGACCTCGATCTGTCGCTCGACGAAGCGAGCGCGGTCGGCCTGTTCTACCTGCACGAATGGACCCGCGATCCCGACACGCGGGATCGCCTGCTGCAGGATCTGTGGCACGACCGCGAGGAGATCGTGCGTGGCGAGAGCGTCGGGGAGCGCTACACGCTGCGGATGCTCTGCTTCGACTTCGGCGGCGGCACGATCGACCTGGCGCACGTGCGGGCGGACCTGGAGTTGTTCGGCGAGTCGCTGCACATCCGGCTCGAGCTCTGCGGTTCGGACAGCCTGCCGTACGGCGGGGACCAGGTCACGCTGGCCGTGTTCCGCATCCTGAAGCGGCGGATCGCGATGGCGCTGGCCGACCCCGACCGGTTCGTCGGCCACAAGCAGACCGTGGCGGAGTCGGTTCCGCAGCCGGCCGCACCAGGACTGTTCCTGCTGCCGAGTTCGGCTGCTGCGGGGGCGACCGAAGGGCAAGTCGATGCTCGCGCGGCCGCGGTCGTGAACGAGCATTGGGATCGCCTGGCGGCGGACATCGGCGCCGCCACTCTGCCGCCCGAAGTCGAGGAAGCGGTCGAGCGGCTCATACCGACCCGCTTCCGCCCCGACCCGGACGCCCCGCTCGTGCCGGTGGCCAAGCGGAACTTCGCGTGGCTCTGGGATCGGGCGGAGACGTTGAAGTGCGAGCTGTTCCAGGCAGCGCAGAACCGTTCGCGGGACGTCGCGTTGAGCGCCGACGACGGGGCCGACGTGCGGATGGGATTCGCGCTGTCGCAGCTGCCCGACGAGGTGCGCGGCCAGCCGTCGGCAGATCATCCGACGGCGCAGGCTCAGGTCACCGTCAGCGTTGCCGAAGTCTACTCGGCGATCGAAGCGCCGCTGCGTGACGCCGTGATGCGGGCGCGGCGACTGGTCGGCAGCCAGCGGCCGGATCGGATCGTGCTTGCCGGGCAGTCGAGCTGGATCCCGCTGGTGCGGCAGATGTTCGCGCGGCCGCGATCGGAGGGCGGTCTCGGGCTGGCGCCCGGCAAGATCGAGTTCGATCCCGAGCACGCGAAGACCGCGGTGTCGCGCGGTGCCTGCCTGTTGCCCGTGATGCGTGAAGCTCTCGTCGGCCTGTCGGTCGACGTGTCGGAGTTCCGCGTCGCACTGCTGCACGACCTCTACTACCAGAGCCCGATGGGGCGTCACCGCGAGCTGTTCCGAGCGGGGCCCATTCGCGACTTCGAACCCGTCGAGGACGAACCGGATCCGGCGTCGTTCGCGCGCTACCTCACCGTGTTCTCCGGTGACGCCGGCGCGGTGCTCGGTCAGTTCGACTTCGGGAGCGACGGCGCGCGGTTGCCGAGCTGGGACGAGCACGGAGCGCGCGCCCGCGACCGACTCGGCCTCGACTTCGAGTTCCCGACGCGCTCGGAGTTCGACCAGCTCGCGGCCGCGGATTCGGACCTGCACCGACGATTGACCGACGCGATCGCCCTCTGGCCCGAGAGCGTCGTCGTTGCCTGGGTCGAATCGGACGCGATCCCGGGCACGTCCGATCGCCCGCGATACCGCTACTACCTGACGCGCTCGCGGCGGTTGCTCGCGGTGCGACACGGCGGCGACGACGACGTTCGACTGTTCGAGCTCGACCATGAAGCGGGCGCGAACCTCGAGTCGCTCGCCGACATCGACCCGTTCTCCGGCGGTCACTGAGGAGGGCTCTCGACCCGGTCGTTCGGGTCGCGGCCAGCCGCAACGGGCGGGCCCCGTTTCGGCCGCAGCGGCTTGAATCGCGGTCCAGTCGCGGCCTAGGAGACCGGAGGCGGGAGGTCCCGCCTTCCCACAGGAGTGTTCCCATGACCGCATCCCTACTCGTTGCGACCATCGCCGTAGTCGGACTGCAGCAGCAGCCCGACGACCGCATCCTGAACGTGCAGTTCCAGAACGGGACCCACGCCCGGGTCCAGGTGCTCGAGGTGCGCGGCGAGGCCGCCAAGCTGCGGATCCTCGGGCTCGACGGCAGCATCGAGGTGCGGCACGAGCTCGCCGAGTTCGAGCCGCGGTCGGCGTTCCGTCTGCAGGAGATCGCGCGGCCACCGGCGAGCTTCGCCGATCACTTCTGGCTCGCGCGCCGCGCCGCGCGGCTCGATCTGCCCGAGGCGACGATGCGGCACGTCGTGGGCGCGCTCGATCGGCTCGGCGACGCGCCGGACCCGGTGAAGTCCCGCCGGCTCGTCGACGCCTGGGCGGGCCGTGAGCTGCAGCGTTGGCTCCGGGACGCGATCGAGAACGATCGGATCGAGCGATCCGTCGAGCTGCTCGAGCAGCTGTCGACGAGGTTCCCGCACACGCTGTCGGAGACCGAGCTCGACGAGTTCGCGACGGCGGTCGAGACACTCGAGCGCGACCGCTCGGCCCGACGGCGGGCGGAGCGGCAGGCGCGCCTCGATCAGAAAATCCGTTCCTACGTGGAGCGCCGACTCGAGCCGATCCGGCGCACCGTGACGAAGGGCGACGGCCTGCTCCGGCAGGCGATCGCGAAGTCACGCCAGATGACGGCGTCAGCCAACCTGGCCACGCGCGCCATCGAGACCTACCGCTCGGCGTGGCAGACGGCGAGCGAGCTGCAGCGGAAGTTCCCGCAAGACCGGCCGCTCGCGGTCGAGATCGAAGATCTGGCGAACCACCTCCACGACCACTCGATCCGGGCCGCGCTGCACACCGCGGGCACGCTGGCGATGCGGAGCGATTATCTCGGCGCGATGGAGTGGGTCCACCAGGTCCTCGCGCTCGACCCGGACAACGCGGAGGCTCGCAAGATGCGCCAGACGATTACCGTCTCGAGCGCTGCCGCGAGCGCGCCGTGGGGTTGGACGATCGGCGGTGGCGGCACGTTGGTGCCGCTGCGCTGATCACTACTGCGCTGATCACTACTGGGCTCATCACTACTGGGCGGAATCGCCGCAGCGCGTCCGGGGCGCGCCGCAGCCAAGGTGAAGCCGCGCCCTGCCGGCATTAGCATCCGGGCCGATGGCCGAGGCGACGGACAACCGAACTGCAAGAACTGCGAGGCGCCGCCGGCGCGGCGTGCTGGTTGCGGGAGCGTTGCTCGGCGCGTTGCTCGTGGCCGAACTCGGGCTCCGCGGGATCGCCTGGGCAACCGGCCAGGACCGCGCGATGGTGTTCGACGCGGTCGTCGGGTGGCGTACTCGCGCCGGAGTCGAACGGATCGGCAGCGGGTGGTCCGACGCGCAGCCCGGAACCACCAACTCCCACGGTTGGCGTGATGCCGAACACCGTTACGGGCGTCAGGGTTCCGAGCGTCGACTGTTGGCACTCGGCGACTCGTTCGTCTTCGGGCAGAACGTCGACTACGGCGACCGCTTCACGGAGTTGCTCGAGGGACCGACGACCGAAGTCGTGACGATCGCGGTGCCGGCCTGGGGACCGGGCCAGCAGTTGCTCGCATTCGAGACCTGGGGGCAGCGTTACCGGCCGGATGTCGTGCTCTGGGTGATCTGTCTCGCGAACGATCTCGATGACATCCGCGCCGATCGCAAGGCCGGATGGTCGAAGCCGTACTTCACGTTGCGCGGTGACGAGCTCGTGCACCACGGCCCGCGCGACGACTGGCTCGTTCGGCTGCGCGGTGCCAGCTACCTGACCGAACTGGTTGCTCAGTTCTGCGAAAGCGGCCGCCCGGCGAAGACGTATCCCGACGGACACGAGACCATGGATCCGCTGCCGCTGTTCCGAGGTGTGGCGCGCCGTCTCGCGAGCGCCGTCCAGAGCAGCGGAGCGCAGTTGCTCGCGGTCACCATCGACGTCGCGCCGTCTGCGGGGTCAGGCGTCGCGAACGCGGACAGAGTGCGTCGCGCGCTCGCCGACCTCGACATCGCGGCGCTGTCGCTGCGCCCCGCGTTCGAGCCGCATGAGGGTCGGTGGTCCGATCTGTGGTTGCCGTGCGGGCATTGGTCCGGTCCGGGTCACGCGGTCGTGGCGCGCGCGGTGACCGCCGAGCTGCGACGGCGCGGCTGGTAGACGGACCCACCGGGCGCGCGCTGATCGCGTGGTGGTCGAGTTCAGGCCAGGAGGGTGGTAGCGTCCGTCGGGTCGGCTGCTCGGAACCGTGCGCCGGCGCCGCGCGATGTCCTCGCCCCCGTTTCCGCACCCGTTCTGTCCCACCGGCCCGTTGATCCGGCACGACACCGCACTCGGCCACGCGTTCGAGCCCGGCGTCGAGCGGCGCGTGCCGCACGAGCACGGCGCCTACTTCGCCCGCACCAACGTGGAGGGCTTTCGCGAGGACTTCGACCTCGCGGCCTTGTCGGTCGACGGTCACATCCAGTGCTACGGCGACTCCTACGCGGCCGGCGACGGCGTCGACAACGGCGAGCGCTTCACGGCGCTCGTTGCCCGGCGGTTCGGTGAGCCGGTTGCGAACGTGGCCGTTCCCGGGCACGGGCCGGATCAGAACGTGTTGCAGCTCGAGCAACGGAGGGCGCCGCGACCGCGCCTCATTCTCTGGTGCATCGCAGTGCAGACGATCGAGCGCATCCAGTCGGCGGACCGACTGATCGTCGATCGTGCCGGGCGGCTGCGGCGCGTGGGGCGACCGCACTTCGTGCTGGACGAACGGGCGGAGCCGCTGCTTCGCGGCGTGCCGGTGCCGGAGAGCGGCGATCGGATGATCGAACCGCCGTGCCCGCAGGTGCGGTCACCGGTCGTTGCGCGCGCGGCATCGCTCGCAGCAGCACTGCGGGCCCGAGTCGTGCGCGCCTTCGCTCCGCTCCTCAAGCCGCCGCCGGACCCCGACTACCGGGATCCGCGCAGCGCGGGCTGGCAGCTGCTGCGCGCACTGGTCCGGCGGTTCCATGCGGCTGCTGACGGGGTGCCCGTGGTGATCGTGCCGCTGCCGACATCGCGCTACGTCGCGGAAGGGCGGCCGGCGGTGTTTCAGGAGCGCTTCGCCGAACTCGCGCGGCCGAACGACGGGTTGCACGTGCTGGACGTCGTGAGCGCGCTGCGCCGGTTGCCCGCGGAGAGGCGCGCTGACTGCCACTACCACCTCGATGGCCACTTCACGGCCCGGGGCCACGTTGCCGTTGCCGATGCGCTCGTCGAGCAACTGCGCGCCCACCAGCTCGTCATCGCGCCAGCCGCACCGGGCGCGGCGGAAGGGCCGTCGAAGGAGCGCGGGTCCGCGCGCTTGCGCGTCGGCTGGCAGCTGGACGACGGCTTCGCCGAGGTCCGCGGATCGGACGGCAGTCGCATTGCGTGGGCGCGTGAGTCCGAACTGACCGGCCAGTCGTGTCGCGCCGGTATCGTGCCGCTATCCGCCGTGAACGCGGTTCTCGAACGCGCGCGGCTCGTGGGTTCCGAGCTCGGCGCGGTCGAGCTGGTTGCGCCGACGGCGATCGATGAGGTCGCGGCGATGCCCGGCGATGACGCGCACCGAGCGCGCCTGATCGAGGGGCTGGTGCGGTGGTGCGGCGCTGCGGTGCTCGACCTCCGACGGTTCCTCGGCTACCCCGGCGCGTTCGCGTTCACCGTCGGAGGCCACGCGACTGGTCGACTCATCGAGCAGGGCGACGACGACGAACTCAGTTGGCTGCGAACCCGGACCGGCCGCCTCGCGAACGTGCGGGACGGGGCAACGCTCGAACGCCTCGTGCGCCGACTCGCGAAGCGCTGGGAACTCGCGACGCGCGCGGCCCGCGAGGCGGTGTTGCCGACGACGGCGCCGCTCCGCCGCGGGCGAATGGCGCATCGGGTGCGGAGTGCCGGGGTGTTCATGGGCGGTGATTCGAGGGGCCGCCTGTGAGCGCCTGGCGCGCCGGGGCAGCGCGCCGCAGCAATCGCCCGGCGTTCTGTTCGCTGAACTCGCCCGCCGCGCGCGCGACCACCCCGGCGACGATGACCGTGTCGATGCCGGATGCGTGTTGGAACGGGTTCTCGAACGTGGCGCGGTCCTCGACCGCGTTCGGGTCGAACACGAGCAGGTCGGCAACGTTGCCCGCCGCGAGCACACCGCGGTGCGGCAGTCCGACGATCGCGGCGGTCGCGCCCGTCATTTTATGGATCGCGCGTTCGATCGGGAGCAGCTCGCGGTCGCGGACGAGCCGACGCAGGACGCGCGCGAACGCGCCGTGGCCCCGCGGGTGGCGCATCGTCGGACTGCCGTCGGAGGACACGACGACGTGCTCGGCCGTGAGCAGGCGTTCCATGA
This sequence comes from Planctomycetota bacterium, assembly GCA_965228735.1. Classification (GTDB taxonomy): domain Bacteria; phylum Planctomycetota; class UBA1135; order UBA1135; family UBA2386; genus JAGQRA01. Next base: position 2,236,500 of record OZ245838.1, on the reverse strand, counting down.
GCGCGCGGTCCATCACGAAGTGCGCGGCGCCCGGTCCACTCGGGCCGAGGTCGATGAGCACGTCCTCGAACGGGCGGCCCGCGTCGGCGGCGACATCCGCGAGCGTTCGGCCGCCGAACTCGCCGCTGCCGAACAGGAGCGCGCCGGGACCGTTGCGAGCCGTCACCTTCGCGCGCAGCGCGGCCGCGAGGTCGTCGCGGCGACTGGCGACGACTGCGGCGTAGTCGTGGGGCGGCTTCGCCCAGGCGGGGAACACGATGCCGATGCCGGTGTAGCTCGCGACGTAGGGATACACGTCGGCGGTGACCCGGCGATCGCGGCGCAGGTCCTCCAGCAGCGCGAGGATCTCGTCCGCGCGACCCTCGCCGCGACCGTGCACGACCTTGAGGTGGGCCACGTGCGCGCGGCCGTTCTCCGGGCACGCCGCGACGAACTCGCGCAGCGCGGTCTCGATCGCATCGTCGTCCTCGTTGCGGACGTGCGCCATCACGACGCCGCCGTGCTTCGCGGTGGCGTCGAACACGCGCGCGAGCTCGGGCGCAGTCGCGAACCGACCCGGGGTGTACTCGAGCCCCATCGACACGCCGAACGCGCCGGCCTGCATCGCGGCCGTAACGAGTTCCTCCAGGCGTGCCAGCTGCGCGTCGGTCGGCGGCGTTCCGAGCGCGATCCCCGCCGTCGTCCGCAGTGTGCCATGGCCGACGAACGGCACGATGTGACATCCCGGCGTGCCGCGGTCGATGACGTCGAGCCACGCGCGGAAGTCGCGGCCCGCGCCGGCGGGGGAGCTGCCGTCCTGGCCGAGACAGATCGTCGTCACACCCATCGCGAGGAAGTTGCGGAGGCCGGGTGTGCGCCGCGGGTCGCCGTGGGCGTGAGGGTCGATGAAGCCCGGGGTCACGATCTTGCCGGACGCGTCGATCGTGCGTTCGGCCTGCACGGCAGTCGGGCTGCCGATCGCGAGGATGCGGTCGCCGCGGATCAGCACGTCGGCGCGGCGCGGCGGCGAGCCGGTGCCGTCGACCACGAGTCCGCCGCGAACGTGGATATCGCAGATCGTCGCGCAGGAGCTGGCGATCAGGAGCAGCAACGTGATGAGGCAGCGCATGGAACGGCCAGGAGCCTACGCAACGGGCGGGCGAATCGGCAAAAACGGAATCCGCGAACGCGCCTGGGCGGACTGTCGCTGCCCGGATGTCCCCGCAGCACTGACGCGATGCAAGCATCCCCGACGACGTTCCTGGCCGCCGTGTACACGGCGGCCGTCACCATGTTCACGACGGCGGCCGCTACGGCCCAGGACACGGCCTGGGCCTGGGTGAGTCCCGCGAATCAGGGCGCCTCGTTCGTCCCGTCGCCGGCGTGGCAATACTCCTCCTCGGGTTCGACGGTCGTCGTCGATCGCCATCCGAGCGGCAACCACGGCTTCGTCGTACGCGTGCCGGGAATGCCGTCGGGCGGAGTCGTGCACGCGACGGCGCACGACGGCAACCACATCGCCGTGGTCAGCAACTGGGGGGTCAGCAACGGCGAGCTTCGCGCCACGATCTTCCTCTACACGCCGACCGGCGCGCCGGCGAACGACGCCAACTTCTCGTTCGCGTTCGAGTGCGAAGGTGGGTTCGACGCGCGGCAGGCTCACCTCTGGGCCAATCAGCCGACGACGGCGAACTACGTCCCGAACCTCACGTACTCGTGGAACGCCAACCGTGCCGACCCGTCGATCACGCGGACCGGGACGGGGCAGTACGCGGTGCTCTTGCCGGGCCTGGCCAATAGCCCGGCCGTTCTGGGCCATGCCCAGGTGACTCCGTGGGGCCCGTCGCTCAGTCGGGCCAACGTCGCCGGCTGGTCGGCGATCGGCACCGACCTCGTCGTGACGGTGCGGACCCATGACGCCAATGGCGTGCTCGCCGACGGCTACTTCATCCTGAGCTACAACGAGACCGACGTCATGATCGATCCGTACGAGGGCTCGGGTACGCACCTGTTCGCGAACCAGGCGACCGAGCCGTTCTACCGCGCCAACGCGACGTACCGCTACAGCAACGGGCGCGACGGACCGGCCGGCGAGGAGACCATCGAACGTCTCGGCGTCGGGCGCTACCGCGTGTCGCTGCCGAGCGTCGTCGGAGCCAACAGCTCGAACGCGCAGGTCACGACCTACGGCTTCTCGAACTACTACGCCACGCTGGAGCGCTGGAACGGTGACGGCTGTGGCGGCGCGGAGGTCCTGGTCGAGACGTTCACGTTCGCGGGCAACCCTGTCGATACGCGTTTCCTGCTGCGCTACACGACGAATCGGCCGGCCAGCAAACCGGTGATCGCGTGGGCCAGTGTCGATCCGCGGGGGCAGCCCACGGTGTTCTCGCCGCCGAGCACGCACCAGTACTCGAGCACCGGCCAGTCGATCGAGATCACCAAGAGCACGACGCCCGGCGTCTTCTGGATCCGGGTGCCGGGTGCTGGGCGGACGCCCGACGGTTCGTTCGGCGTGATGCACGTCACCGCCCACGGCAGCAACCACACCGCCGCGGTCGCCGCCGGCGGCCCGAACAGCGGTGACATCACCGCCCAGCTGCGAACGTGGACCGCTGGCGGGGCGCTGACCGGGGATTCGCCGTTCACGTTCTACTACTGCGCGTACGGCGACCGGCGGGAGAAGTCGGCCTACTGCTGGCACTCGAGTCCGACGGCGCCCGTTCACACGCCGCTCGAGGCCCATTCGTGGAACGGCGATCGCGGGCTGCCGGTGATCTCACGATCGGGCACCGGGGTCTACCAGGTGCGCTTCCCCGGTCTCGGAACGACCGGTCCCGAGGGCGGCAACGCGCAGGTGACGCCGTTCACGTTCAGCCCGATGCGGGCCAAGGTGCAGTCGTGGTACACGTCCGGCTCGGACGTGCTCGTCAACGTGCGGTGCTTCGACTTCGCGGGCAACCCGATCGATGGGCGGTTCTACTGCAGCTACAACGAGGTCGCGTCGCCGATGGTGGACGAACTGGGCTCGGGCGCCCACGTGTGGGCCAACCACGCCACCGCGAGCAGCTACACGCCCCACGCGACCTACACGGACAGCAACGGCACGTTCGGGCCCGACGACGCCGAGTCGATCATGCGCCTCGCGACCGGGCACTATCGGGTGCACCTGCCCAACGTTGCGCCGATCGATGGGGCCGGGGTGCAGGTCACGGCGCACGGCTCGACACCGACGCACGCATCGGTCGAGTCGTGGACCGCGGCACCGCCCGGTCAGACCGGCACGATGGTCGACGTCCGCACCTGGGGGCCGACGGGGGCGCCCGCGGATTCCCGGTTCTCGCTGCTCTACCTCACGGCCGAGCCGGCGGTGGAATTCGCAACCAACGAGTCGCTCGGAAGCGGCTGCAACGGCGTCACGATCGCGGCGCTCACGCGGCCGATCCTCTGCCGCGATTGGGTGCTCGCGCTCGACGGGGTGCCGGCCACGGCCGGGCTCGCGTTCCTGCAGCTCGACCTGGTCGGGCAGAGCCAGCTCATCGGGCCGGCGGCCCCGGGCTGCACGATCTACACGGGCGGCGTGGCGACGCTGTTCTTCCCGACGCCGGCCCCGCGGCCGCTGTTCCGGCAGCCGATCCCGATGAGCCCGACGTTCGTTGGCATGGATCTGTTCGCGCAGGGCGGCGCGTTCGTGCCCGGTGTCAACGCGTTCTCGCTGGCCGCGAGCAACGGTCTGCGGGGCACGATCGGCGAGTATTGAGCGCTCGGGAGTCCGTCGTGTCGGCGATGGTGGGGCTATCCTTGTTGTGCCGCGATCCGCTCGCCCCGTTGGTGAGCCGCGGTTGCAATCCGAGCAATGTCCCATCGTCCGCGCTCCCGAGGTGCAGTTCCCGTCGCCGCCCGGCGACTGTTGCCGGCCGTTCTGCTCGCCGCCGCCGTGCTCCAGAGCTGTGCGACCTACGAGGTGCGCATCGACGTCGCGCCGCTGTTCGCCGCGGTGAACGGGGACCTCGCGCTGCAGAGTCCCGGCGGCGGGCTCGTGCTGCACGACCAGCAGAACTCGGTCGGCAGCAACCTCGGTCTCGGTGACGTCGAGCCGGCGCCGTTCGGGCGCGTGACGTTCCAGCACGAGGCGCACCGAATCCGCGCCCACGCGACCGGGTTCAGCACGGCGGGCGAGGGTTCGCTGGCGGGTGACTTCGGGAGCATCGCGGCCGGCACGCAGGTCGCGTCCGATCTCGACTTCTTCACGAGCGGGATCTCGTACACCTACGAGGTGCTCGGCGGCGAGAACTGGCACGTGGGGCTCGGCGGCCAGCTCGGCTACACGATCCTCGACGTGCGGACGCGCGCCATCGCCGGCTTCGGCGCCGACGAGGTCGAGTCGTACTCACTCGTCCCGATGCCGTTCGCCGAGTTCGAGGCGCGCTACGGCGACTTTGCCCTCGTCGGTCAGTCCGGCATCATGGCCGCCGACTTCGGGGACGCGAACGGTCGCTACTGGGACATCGAACTCGGCGGCCGCGTCCGCGTGTCCGACACCGTCGATCTGATCGCCGGGTATCGCCACCTCGTGCTCGACGTGTTCGGCAGCGCGTCCGGCCGCGACTTCGACGCCGACCTCGATCTGAGCGGTGTGTTCGTGGGCGGGACGATCCGCTTCGGGCCACCGCCGCAGGCTCTGATCTTCTGAGATCGGTTGCCGCGGGCGGCGCGCGCGCCGATCGTAGTCGCATGCGTCGTCTCGTCGTTGCCGTTCTCGCGCTGCTCGGGGTCTTGCCGTTGCCCAGTCTGGCCGTTGCCCAGGAACCCGAGGCCGTGCCGCTCTGGCCGGGTCGCGCGCCGGGGGCGAACGGCGACGACGACCGTGACGTCCCGCGGTTGCTGCGCTTTCCGCCCCCGGCCGGCCGTCCGGATGGCGAGGCGCTGCGACCCGCGATCGTCGTCTGCCCCGGCGGCGGCTACGGTCACCTCGCGATGGGGCACGAGGGGCGCGACATCGCGGCCTGGCTGCACCGCTCCGGGATCGAGCCGCTCGTGCTCGACTACCGGCATCGCGGCAAGGGCTACGGCCACCCGTGGCCGCTGCGCGATGCGCAGCGGGCACTCCGTCTCGCCCGGCAGCGGGCGGCGGACTGGCGCATCGACCCGAAGCGAATCGGCGTGCTCGGGTTCTCGGCCGGCGGCCACCTCGCCGCGAGCGCCAGCGTGCACCACGACCCCGGGGAGCCGACGAACGCGGACCTGGTGGAGCGGCAGTCGTGCCGTCCGGACTTCGCGGTGCTGTGCTACCCGGTGATCGCGTTCGGCCAGGAGTTCTCGCACCGTGGCTCGCAGCAGAATCTGCTCGGCCGGGACGCAGCGGCGGAGCTCGTCGCACGGATGTCGGTCGAACGGCAGGTCGACGAGACCACGCCGCCGACTTTCCTCTGGCACACCTCGGCCGACCGCGGCGTCTCGGCGGAGAACAGTCTCGTCTACTACCGCGCGCTGCTCCGGCACCAGGTGCCGTGCGAATTGCACGTCTTCGAGGCGGGGCGCCATGGTATCGGTCTCGGGGGTGAACTGCCGGCTGCGGCCTGGGCGACGCTGTGTCGCCGTTGGCTGCGAGCTCGCGGCGTGTTGGCGGACTGAGCCTGCGCCGGCGTCGCGCTGGCGGCGATACACGGTCGAGACGTGCGTAGTGCCGGCTGCCCCGCAGCCGGTAGAAAGGGCGCGGCAGATGTCCGATAGTCCAGTTGCCATCGGCCTCCGCCTGCCCCGCATGTCCTGGTCCCGCGCGTTCCTGTTGTTTGCCCTCTGCGTCGCGATCGGCGCTGGCGTGGCGGGCTGGTTACTGTTCTGGGGTGCGGACGCAGCTGCTCCGGGTCCGGCCGGGGCCCGGCGGTCGCGCGCTGCGCCGGTCGAGATGTCGCCCGTGACGCGCGGACGGATCGTCGATCGCCGCGTGTTCAGCGGCACGTTGCTGCCCCGCGCGCAGTTCATCGTCGCGCCGAAGGTGCCCGGGCGGGTCGACACGCTCGCCGTCGACATCGGCAGCCCGGTGCGGCCGGGTCAGATCGTCGCCCGCCTGGACGACGACGAGTTCCAGCAGGCCGTGGCCGAGGCGGCGGCCGAGCTCGAGGTGCAACGCGCGCAGGTGACGTTCGCCCGCAGCAATCTCGACGTGGCGCAGAGCAGCTTCGAGCGCATCCAGGACCTGCGCGAGCGCGAGATCGCTTCCGGTACGGAGCTCGACGTCGCGGACGCCGACCTGCGCGCGAAGCGGGCTCAGGTCGAGGTCGCCCTGGCGCGGGTCGCGAGCGCGGAGGCGGTGCTCGAAGCGGCGCGGGTCCGGCTGCGCTACACCGATGTCGAAGCGACCTGGTCGGGCGACGGCGAGGCCCGCGTCGTCGCCGAGCGCTTCGTGGACGAGGGCGCGACCGTCGCGGCCAACGACCCGATCGCCACGGTCGTCGACATCGCGACCGTGCGCGCGTTGCTCGGTGTGACGGAGCGGGACTTCGCGCGACTCGCCGTCGGGCAGTCCGCCACCGTAAGGAACGACGCCTACCCGGACACGGCGTTCGTCGGTCGGGTCTTGCGACTGGCGCCGGTGTTCGACGAGGGCTCGCGTCAGGTCCGGGTCGAAGTCGAGATCGACAACCCCGAGCGGTTGCTGCGGCCCGGGATGTTCGTGCGGGTCGAGATCGACCTCGAATCCGCTGCCGACGCGACGATCGTCCCGGTCGCGGCGCTCGTGCGACGCGGCGACGAGGACGGCGTGTTCGTCGTCGCCGAGAGCGACCGAACCGCGCACTTCGTGCCGGTGCGCCTCGGCATCCGCTCGGATGAGCTCGTGCAGGTGTTCGGCGATGGCGTCGAGGGCGACGTCGTGACCCTGGGGCAGCAGCTGCTCGAGAACGGCACGCGCGTGCGCGTGCCGGCACCGATCGGCGGCAAGCCGGCCGGCGACGAATGAGCCTGCCCGACTTCAGCGTCCGGCGACCGGTCTTCACGACCATGTTCACGCTGATGACGCTGCTCATCGGCGTCGTTGCGTTGACGCGGCTGCGCATCGACATGCTGCCCGCGGTCGAGCTGCCGCGGCTGTCGGTCCGGACCGGATACGATGGCGCGAGCCCGGAGGTCGTCGAGCGGCTCGTGACCCAGATCCTCGAGGAGATCGTCGCGGCGGTGCCGGGCGTCGAGGAGATGACGTCGAGCTCGCGCGAAGGGCGCAGCGACATCCGCGTCACGTTCGGTTGGGGGACCGACCTCGACGTCGTGGCGCAGGACGTGCAGGCCCGCATCGACGACGAGATCAGCGAACTGCCCGAGGACGTGGTGCGACCGCAGATCCGCAAGTTCGACATCGCGAGCTTCCCGGTCGTGCTGCTCGGCATCTCGAGCGCGCTCGATCCCGTGCAGCTGACCGAGATCGTCGAGAAGCAGGTGCGATACCGCTTCGCGCGCGTGCCCGGTGTCGCGCAGGTGGACCTGTGGGGCGGCTACCCGCGGGAGGTCCGGATCGAGCTGGATCCCGCGCGCCTCAACGCGCTGCGGCTGCCCCTGGACGTCGTCACCAACGCCATCCGCGACGCCAACCTCGATCTGCCCGCCGGCACGATCGAACGCGGCCGCTACGAGGTGACGCTGCGGGCGCCGGCCGAGTTCACCAGTCTCGACGAGATCAACAGCACCGTGGTCGCGATCCGTGACGGCGCGCCCGTACGACTCGGTCAGATCAGCAAGGTGCTGGACACCTACGAGCGCCGGACGCGCATCGTGCGCATCGACGGCGAGACCGGGATCCGCGTCGCGATCCGCAAGCAGGGCGAGGCCAACACCGTCGAGGTCGCCAAGGCGATCCTCGCGGAGATCGACGCGTGCAACCGCGACATGCCGCAGATCCATGTCGTTCCGGTCAGCAACCAGGGCAACTTCATCGAGCGCTCGATCGAGAACGTCGCACTGTCGGTGCTCTACGGCGGTGGGTTCGCGGTGCTCGTGCTCCTGTTCTTCCTGCGCAGCGTCCGCAGCACGGCGGTCGTCGCTCTCGCCATCCCGATCTCCGCGATCGCGACCTTCGCGCTCGTCTACCTGGCCGGGTTCACCCTCAACCTGATGACGCTCGGCGGCCTTGCGCTGGGCGTCGGCATGATGGTCGACAGTTCGATCGTCGTCCTCGAGAACGTGTTCCGGCGGCAGCGGGAGGAGGGCGAGTCGGCGCCGGTCGCGGCGGTCCGCGGCGCGGTCGAGGTCGCTCCGGCGATCCTCGCGAGCACGATCACGACGCTCGTGATCTTCCTGCCCGTGGTCTTCGTGCGCGGTGCCGTCGGACTGCTCTTCCAGGAGCTCGCGCTCGTCATCGTCTTCTCGCTCGTCAGCGCGCTGCTCGTCGCGCTCACGGTGCTGCCGATGCTGGCCTCGCGACTGCTGCCCGCCCCGGCGACCGCTGCGGTCGCCGACGCGCCCGCGCGCCGCGGCCTGGACGGGCTGTATGGCCGGCTGATCCACGGCGCCCTGCAGAACCGGGGCCTCACGGTGCTCGTCGCGGTCGCCGCGCTGGCGGCGAGTCTGACGATGCTGCCGGCGATCGGCACCGAGTTCCTGCCGCCGAGCGACGAGAGCGAGGTGCGGGTCACGGCCGAGATGGAGCTCGGCACCCGGACGGATCTCGTCGACCGGCAGGCGCGGATCGTCGAGACCGCGGTGCGGGACGCCGTGCCGGAGGCGCGGGCCGTGATCGTTAGCGTCGAGGGCGGCACGCAGGACTCCGCCGAGGCGTCGGTGCAGGTGTCGCTCGTGCCGCCGCAGGATCGGGCCCGCTCCAACGTGGCGATCGCGGACGATCTGCGCGAGCTCCTCGACGGCAACGTCGCGGGCGCCGTGGTGCGCACGCGCGCGCGCCAGGGACAGTTTCTGCTCGAGCGACTGCTCGGCTCCGGCCAGGAGGGCCTGGCGATCGAGGTCCGCGGCTTCGAGTTCGGCGTCCTCGACGTGCTCGCGCGGCAGGCCGTCGAGACCGTGGCGTCGACGCCAGGCGTGACGGACGTCGACGTGAGCCGGGAGGAGGGCATCCCGCAGCAGATGCTGCTCGTGGACCGGGACAAGGCCGCCGACGTCGGCCTGACCGTGCGCGACGTGGCCGAGGCGCTCGAGACCGCGGTCGCCGGCACGCGCGCTGGGGACTACCGCGTCGACGGCAACTCCTATCGCATTCTCGTGCAGCTGCAGGACGTCGACCAGCTGACCCTCGACGAGGTCCTCGATCTCACGCTCAGCACGCCGACGGGGGACGACGTTGCACTGCGCAGCGTGCTCGACGACCGGGCCGGGCGTGGGCCCGTCGTCATCGACCGCAAGGACCAGCAGCGCATCATCACGGTCTCGGCCAACGTCTCCGGCCGGCCGCTCGGCTCGGTCGCGGCTGAGGTCGACGCGCGGCTCGCCGAGATTCCGCGCCCGGTCGGCTACGAGCTGTCCGTGGCCGGTGGCTTCGAAGAGCAGCAGGCGGCGTTCGACGAACTGCTCGTGAGCCTGCTGCTCGCGATCCTGCTCGTCTACATGGCGCTCGCCTGCCAGTACGAGTCGTTCCGTGATCCGATCATCGTGATGATGGCGGTGCCCTTCGCCGCGATCGGCGTGGTCATCACGCTCGTCGCGACCGGGACGACGCTCAACGTGCAGTCCGCGATCGGGACGATCATGCTCGGCGGCATCGTGGTGAACAACGCGATCCTGCTCGTCGATCAGGCCAACCGCCTTGCCGCCGATCGGCCGCTCGCGGCGGCGATCGCCGAGGCGGGGCGCCGACGGCTGCGGCCGATCCTGATGACGACGTCGACCACGATCCTCGGCCTGCTGCCGCTCGCCATCGGCATCGGCGAAGGTTCCGAGGCCCAGGCCCCACTCGCCCGGACCGTGGTCGGCGGGCTCCTGGCGTCGACGCTGATCACGCTCGTGCTGATTCCGGCGGCCTACTCGCTCGTCTGGTCGCGCGGGCGCCGGTCCGTAAGCTAGTCTGGAGAAACTCCTTATGGGCCCCACGCCGTTGCCTGTTCGGGCCGGGTCGGTGCGGCGGGGCGCGGGGGGGAGATTTCTGGCACCACCTCGGGGGGTTGCGACCACTCCTCGGCGTGGATGAACGTTTCGACATGCCGACCTTCGGTGACGCGACGGCGCTCCTCAAGGACTCCGAGTGGCTCACGCGCCTGGCGCGCGGGCTGTGCGGGGACCGCGAGCTCGCCGAGGACGTGGCGCAGGAAGCGATGCTCGCGGCGTGGCAGACGCGCGGCGGGATTCGCGGGGCGTTGCGGCCCTGGCTCGTCGGCGCCGTGCGGCGGCTGATCGCCAATCGCGGTCGCGCCGAAGTGCGGCGGTGGCGGCGCGAACGCAGCGCGGAGCCGCGGGCCGGCAGCAACGCAGTACCGGCGACCGACGAGGTCGTCGCGCGCGCGGCGTTGCAGCAGGACGTCGTGCAGGAAGTGATGGCGCTCGACGAGCCGTATCGGACGGCCGTTCTGCTCCGTTACTTCGACGACCTGTCGTGTCGCGAGATCAGTGCGCGAGTCGGCGCGCCGCTCGAAACGGTGCGCTCGCGCGTGAAGCGCGGCGTGCTGCAACTGCGCGAGCGGCTCGACCGCCGGCACGGCAGCCGGTCGGCCTGGCTGCTGCCCGTCGCTTCGACGTTCGGAACGAACGTGCCATCCACGAGTCTCGGAGCGGTCGCTGCGGCCGCGGTGATGGTGATCCTCGTGAACGTGAAGTTACTGGTCGTGGCCGCCGTAGCGGTCGTCTTCGGATTGCTGTTCTGGTTGCCCGACGCGCCGCTCGCCGCGCCGTCCAATGCGGGTGGGGCCGCTGCGGACGGCGTCGCCAGTTCGGAGCCAGCGGAGTCGACCGGCGTCGTCGGCGATGCGAGCGACACTGCCACGCCGGCGCCGGTCGATCGCGTGGCGACCGCCGACGTGGCGATCGAGGTCTTCGGCCGGGTGTTGTGGGACAACGGCGGTGAGCCGGTCGAAGGGGCAACGGTGCAGCTCATCCTGCCGATGAGCGAGGACCCCGGCGGGGGAGTCGCCTACGTCCCTGCCATGGATCCGAACGAGCCCGTGCCCGAGGAGCGCGTTCTGGCGGAGCTCGCGACGAAAGCTGACGGCACGTTCGCGCTCCAGCTGCGTGATCCCGTCGCGGCCTTGCAGTGCATCGTGCGCCACGACGACGCGTGGGCGGAGATCTCGCAGGTGCTGCGGTCCCGCCGCGGCGCGGCGGTCGATCTCGGCACGCTGCGGCTGTGCGAAGCAGTCATGATTCGCGGGCGGGTGCGCGATACCGGCGACCGGCCGGTCGCGGACACCGAGGTGAACGTCCTGCCGCGGAACCGGCGTGACACGCCTGACCGCTGGATCGCGAGCGGGCGCGGCTACCCGCCGGTCACGACCGACGCCAATGGTGAATTCCGCCTGCCGCGCCCGCTGCCCACGGGCGAATACTGGGTCTACTACGGCGACCGTGCGCTCGAAGCCGTGAACAGCAACTTCGTCGTCACGCGCGACGACGCGTTCCTGGACCTGCGCGTGCATCGCGGCGCCGACGTCGTGCGCGGCGTCGTCGTCGACGCGGACGGGGAGCCGGTCGAGGGACTCGCGGTCAGTTGCACCGGCGGTCGGAGCTCGGGCGATACCGACAGCAGCGGCGCGTTCGAGGTGCGCCGCTCGCGCGGTGGGTCGGCGACGACCACCGTTTCCATCTGGCGTCACCGCTTCCACATCGCGGAGCTGCTGTCCGAGACCGAGGTCGATTGGGGGCGCGAGGACCTCCGGATCGAGCTCGGGCCGACCGTCGACCTGAGCGTGCAGGTCGTGCAGGCGCCGGCGATGACGCCAGTCGAAGCGTTCGACCTGCAGCTGCATCGCCAGGGCACCCGGCAGTGGATGCCCGGCGGCCTGCGGTTCTCGTCGGGCTACTCCGGTGGGATGCGGCGGGGCGGGGTCATGCGCTTCGAGGGCATGATGCCAGGAAGGTATCGAGCGCTCGTCGTGCGTCGGCACTACAGCGTTCAGCTCGAACTCGACGTCGTGGTCGGCACGACGGCGGCGCGGCTCGTGCTGCCGCCCGTTGCCGAGATGGTCGTCGAGGTCGTCGATACGAATGGCGAACCCGTCGCGGGCGCAGCGTGCGATCTGTTCTTCCAGGTCGGTGAGTTGAGCGAGTGGGCGGGTCTCGATCTGCTAGCCTCGACTGCCGGCAAGGGCGGCGGCGGGACGACGCAGCTGCCGGCCACAGGGCAGCTCGTGCGTGGCGCGGGCGGCGCGACGAACGAGCGCGGCGAACTCACGGTGCCGCTGCCGCACGCGCTCGGCGCGACGGCGGGCGGCCGCCTGCGGGTTGTCGCGGACGGTTATGCGCCGAGCCTCGTGGACGTCACGGACCGGGCCGGCGCGACGCGCCTCTTGGTCGAGCTGCGATTCGGCGCGAAGCTGAAGGGGCGCCTTGGCAACGCGTCGTTCATGCGCGAGTCGGCCAACGCCTACGTATTCCTGCGCTCGATGGCGGAGCCGCGCATCTGGTTCCCGCGGCGGGTGGCGTGGAAGAAGGCCAAGGCGGCGGTCGGGGCCGACGGCACCTTCGAACTGCCGAACGTGCCGGTCCAGGACTGGCAGATCTGGCTCGGGTTCCAGACGCCGGGCCGCACGGGCGCGATGATCTACCAGTCGCTGCCGATCGGCGAGGTCCGCGGGCTCGAGGACGGCGAAGTGCGCGCGCTGCTGCTCGATGGTGCATCCGCGGCGCCGGTTCCCGTCACCGGCACGGTCCTCATCGACGGGCAGGCCGTGCCGCACGCACGCCTGAACTTCCGCATGCAGGAAGGCGGGCGCAGTGCCCACGGGAGCGGCGACAGCGACGATCGGGGGCGGTTTCAGACCGAACTGTCGCCGGGGCTGTACGACGTCGAGGCCGCGTTCGTCGATCGCGCGACGGGCGCGCACGCCGCCGCCGTCTCGGTCGGCAAGGTCGTCGTGCCGGTGCGCGGTCCGGTCGAAGTCAACATCGACCTGCGGCGCAAGTAGCCAACGCCGGCAGCGGCCTCAGCGTCGCTGCCGGATCCCGCGCGCGTCGGCGGTGAGCTCGGCGAGCAGCGAGCGCATTGCCGCCGCGCGCTCCGGATGCTCGGCGCTCACGTCGTTCTGCTCGCCGATGTCCGACTGCAGATCGAACAGCTGACCACCGACGCCGCGGTCCTGGCCGCGCTTGCCCCGCGGGCGGATGAACTTCCAGTGGCCCTGCCGCAGCGCCAGCGTCCGCGCTTCCTCGATCATGAACGGCAGTCCGGTCGCGTCCTCACCGAGGAACGCACCGAGCGTGGCGCGACTGTCGATCGCCTGTTCGGCCCCCAGCTCGTGGCCGAGCAACTGCGCGAACGACGCGAGCAGGTCGATCTGGCTCACGAGCGCATCCGAAACGCCGGGCTCGACGCGACCCGGCCAGCGCAGCAGGAACGGCACGCGCGTGCCGCCTTCGTAGATCTGGTACTTGCCGCCGCGGAACGGCCCCGAGCCGTCGTGTCCCCGGTCCACCTCCCGCGTCGACGTCGGCACCGTCGTGCCGTCCTCGTAGCCGTCGTCGTAGACCGGGCCGTTGTCGCTCGTGAAGATCACGATCGTGTTCTCGGCGAAGCCGTGCTCGTCGAGCGCCGCGAGCAGCTCGCCCGCGGCCCAGTCGAGCTGCACCATCGCGTCCCCGCGATACGACAGCTCGGACCGGCCGCGAAAGCGCGGGTGCGGCGCGCGCGGCACGTGGATGTCCTGCGACGAGAAGAACAGGAAGAACGGCCGCTCCGCGCTCTGCTCGCCGAGCCAGGCCTTCGCCTTGTCGACGAAGACGTCGGCCATCGTCTCGTCGTTCCACAGCGCGGCCTTGCCGCCCCATTGGTAGCCGATGCGACCGATGCCGCCGATCACCGAATGGTCGTGCCCGTGGCTGCTCGGATAGTAGGTCATCGCCGCGCGGTTGGTCTTGCCGTCCGGATACACCGTGCCGGTGAACCCCGCGGGCTTCTGCCGCCCGACGAACAGCGGATCGCTCGGATCGAGCCCGACGACCCGGTGGTTCTCGACGTAGACGCACGGCACCCGGTCGTTCGTCGACGGCAGCAGGAACGAGTACTCGAACCCGACCTCGAGTGGCCCGGGCTTCACGTCGGCGTTCCAGTCGACCGGCGTCTGCCCGTCGCCGATCCCGAGGTGCCATTTGCCGACGACCGCAGTGGCGTAGCCGCTGTCCCGAAACATCCGTGGCAGGGTGTACATGTCGGGCTGGATCGTGAGCGGCGCGTTCGGCGGCAAGATGCGCACGCGGTGCCGAAAACCGTGAATGCCCGTGAGCAACGAGAACCTCGAAGGCGTGCACGTCGCGGCCGAACAATGGCCGTCCGTGAAGCGCAAACCCGCCTTCGCAAGGCGATCGAGGTTCGGGGTCGGGATCTTCTCCGCGCCGTAGCAGCCGAGGTCGCCGTAGCCGACGTCGTCGCCGTAGATGAGCACGACGTTCGGGCGCGCGTCCTGCGCCACGACGGGCAGCGCGCCGGTCAGCGCCAGGGTGATGAGGAGGAACGCACGGGCGAGGGACATCCCGAAGAGGCTATCGCGTCGGCGCGGTCGGGCGATGCGCCCGGTCTGGTTGCATCGTCGGAACTTCTTCCGCACCGATTCGCCCGATCGCAGCGCGGCTGTGTGGGCTGCGGCTCGAAGTTCTCGAAAACGTCGTAATGGACGGCGCTCCCGAACGACATCACACCTGTCCGGCGGGCGGTTGCAGGCTCGACGGGTTTCGGTTCGCAGGGCAGTGCATGGCCAGGCGAGCCGAGTGACGGCATCAGTCAGCTGGATGGGACCCGGATGACTGATGCTGTTGCGTGTACGGGCAGCCTGCGGCGGCCGTCTTCCCTCAGCGGCGCCGGCGCGGCTGGTTGCCGGCGTCGGCCGACGCCGTCGGCAGGTCCGCGGCGACGACGACGTCGAGGCCGGGGATCGAGTCGCGCAGGCGCACGACCGTGCTGGCCGAGACCTCGGTCTGCCAGAGGTAGAGGCGTTCGAGGTTCTTCAGGTTCGAGAGCGCGTTCACGCCGTAGTCGCCGACCTCGGTGCCGTAGAGGTTGAGACGACGCAGTTCGCTGCACTTGCCGAGCGCGGCGACAGCGTGGTTGCTGACCTCGGTCTGACGCAGGTCGAGCGTGACGAGGTTCGTCATCTTCGCGAGCGTCGGGCCGACCTTGTCGGTGATCTGCGTGGCCGCGAGGTTGAGCTCCACGATGTGGCTCGCGATCGGCAGCAGTGCGGCGACGGCCGCGTCGTCGATGCGGTCGGTCTCGCCGTAGGACGTGACCTGCAGCAGCGGGTTGTCGACGTCGATGCTCGCGACGCGGAACGGCCCGTCCGCGAAGCCCGCGAGGACCTCGGGGTCGACCGGCTTCAGGCGCTTCGCGAGTTGGACGAGCGGCGAGGAGCCCTTCTTCTTCGTCGTCTTCTTCTTCGAACTGCTCGACGAGCCGTTGCCGGACTTGCTGCTCGAGCCGCCCTTATCGGACTTGCCCGAGCCGCTCTTGCCGCTCTGCTTCTCTTCGGCCTCCTCGGCCTTCTCCTTCTTCTCGGCCTCGATGTCGGCCTTGCCCTGCCACTTGCCGAAGTGCGCGCCCTCGTCGATCCACTTCTTGATGAGGTCGGTCTCCTTCTTGCTCAAGGGCTTCCCCTTCTTGGCCGGCGGCATGATGTCCTCGTCCTCGGCCGGCAGCGTGATGACCTCCCAGAGCAGCGACTTCTCGCCTTCACCCGCGCGCACGACCTTGCCGCGCTTGCTGCGCTGGATGCCGACGATGCTGTCGAGCTCGACGCGACCCTTGGGCTTCTTCCGGCGGCCGTTCTTGTCGACGTAGGGCGCCTGGTGGCACTCGACGCAGCGCTTCTCGAGGATCGGCCAGATCTTGGTCGCGAAGTCGACCGTGGGCTTGGGGGTCTTCTTCTGGGCGGTCGCGGGCACAGCCAGCGCGAGCAGGAGGGGGGCGAAGAGCAGGAATCGTTTCATGGTTCGGATGCGAGGGGCGGCGTTCCAGCGCCAGACGGACGCTGCTGTTGCCGTCGATGTTAGCACGATCGGTTCAGCCGAAGATCTCGGTCACCGCCGAGCCCTTGTCGGCGACCTTGAACGGGCGGCCCGACGCCGACGTGACGACGTGATCCAGCGGGATGCCCGCGGCGTAGGCGATCGTGGCGTTGAAGTCCTGGATGGATACCGGATCGTCGACGACCTCGCGACCTTCCTTGTCGGTCTTGCCGTAGCGCCTGCCGCCGCGCACGCCGCCGCCGGCCAGCATCGCGCTGAATGCCTTCGGATAGTGGTTGCGGCCCTGGTCCGGATCGATGTCCGGCGTGCGGCCGAACTCGGTCGCGAGCACGACGAGGGTGTCCTCGAGGAGGCCGCGCGCGAAGAGGTCCGCGATCAGCGCGCCGACGGCCTGATCGACGGGCGGGCAGAGGTCGTCGAGGCGGTCGAAGTTGTCGGCGTGGGTGTCCCAGCCGCCGGCCATGACCTCGACGAAGCGCACGCCCTGCTCGACGAGCCGGCGCGCGAGCAGGCAGCCCTTGCCGAAGTTGGAGTTGCCGTAGGCGCCGCGGATCGAGCCGGCCTCCTGGCCGATGTCGAACGCGTTGAGGTCGCTGCTGTTCATCAACCGAACGGCGTCCTCGTACGAGTCACTGTAGGCCTTCACACCGCGGTGCTTGTTGCGGGCGGCGAACGCCTCGTTGAGCTCAGCGAGCTTCTTCATGCGGCGCTGGAAGCGATCCTCGTCGACACCGCGCGGCAGCGTCGCGTTCTGCAGGCCGGCGTCCGCGCTGCCGATCGGCAGCGCCTGGTACTGCGGCGGGAAGTAGCCCGCGCTCGGCAGGTCGGCGCCGCCGCCGATGATCACGTGGCCCGGCAGCGTGCCGTTGAGCCGGCCCGCCACGCGGTGGTGCCACGCCCCGAGGCTCGCGTGCTGGATCGTGCCGCGCATCTCGTAGCTCGTCCGCATCACGTACTGCGCCTGCTCGTGCGCGCCCTGCTTGCTCGTCATCGAATTGATGACGCAGAGCTTGTCGCCCTGCCGCGCGAGGTTGGGCAGGCGGTGGCCGAGTTGCAGGCCGTCGGCCGGCGTATCGATCGCCTCGGTGTCGCCGCCGGTCTCGGTGCCGGGCTTGGGATCGAACGTGTCGATGTGGCTCATCCCGCCGCGCATGAACAGGAAGATCACGTGCTTGGCGGTGGCGCGTTCGAGCGCGACCGTGCCCATACCCTGAGGGTCCTGTCCTTGCGGATCCTGGCCGCCGAGGAACGCCGCGAGGCCGGAGTTGTGGCCGCCGAGCGTCTGCGCGATCGCGTTGTTGCCGAACGCGGCGGCGGTCGAGACGCCGAGCGTGCTCGTGGCGAGGTTGCCGAGGAAGCGGCGGCGGGTGGCGAGGTCGGCGCCGGAGATCAGGTTGCGAATGGTCATCGTTGGTCGTCTCCGATTGTCAGCGCACGAAGCGGAACTCGTTGGTGTTGCAGAGCACCCAGACCAGGTCGCTGATCGCGTCCTTGCCGTGGATGGCGATCGTGCGCCGCCAGGCGCGGGTCTCCTCGTCGGTCGGCTTGCGGTTCAGGGTCGTGAGGAACGCGACCTCGACGCGCCGCCGCCCGTCGACGGCCGTGAGCAGGTTGCTCGCCAGCGCCGATTGGCCGCGGATCACCTTGTCGTCGAGGAAGCCGTTCAACAGCGTCAGCACCTGCGGCACCGTCGCGTCGGCGTTGCTCGCCTCGATCGTCTCACGGTCACTCTGGCCGAACTGCCGCAGCAGATGGCCCAGCGGGGCCGGCTGCTCGAGATCGCTCGCGCGGATCATGCCGCGTTCGTTGCCCTTCGCGGCGCGCCGCCCGAGCGGCACGCCCATGGTCTCGAGCTTCTCGGCGATCTCCCGCACGCGCTCCTGGTCGCCCTCGCGGCGGGCCATGGCGAGCTCACGCAGCAGCGGCCGCGCGCGCTTGCGCAGCTTGGCGTCGTTGACCGCGGCCTGCTTCGCCTGCGCCTGCCGGTCGTTCATCGCCTGCCGCATCATGCGGCCCGGGCTCATGCGCTTCTCGGCCATCTCGAGGATGTCGTCGATCGACGCGTCGGCGAGCTGCTCGAACGAGTCGTAGACCGGCTTGGCGCGGGCATCCATCGGGCGCAGGCGCTCGTCGATGTCGGCGTAGACCAGCGTCAGCAGGGAGTCCCACATCTGTTCGGCGGTCATGCGGCGCACGACCGGGCCGGGGAACGTGTACGGCTGGTCCGCCGCCGGATCGTGATCCGGGCACTCGCGCTGGAACAGCTGCGTCCGGACGAGCACGCGCTCGAACTGGCGCAGATCGAAGTTCAGATCCACGACGAGGTCCTCGAGGTGATCGAGGAGTTTCGGGTGGACGGCCTTCGTGTCTTTCTTCCAGTCGTCGATCGGCTCGACGAGGCCCCGGCCGAACGTGCGCGCCCACATCCGGTTGGCGATGACCTTGGCGAACATCGGGTTCTTGTCGTCGGTCAGCCAGTCGCCGAACGCGCCGCGCGAGTCGACCGCGCCATCGAAACGCTCGCCGCGGCGCCTCGCACGCTGGCGCAGTCGCCGCTCGGCGCTGCGCGACGGCTTCTTGAGCCGGACGTTGGCGCCGAAGATCGTGTTGGCGACGACCGCCTCGCCGGGGCGCGCGTCGTCGTAGGCGTAGTCGCGCGGCAGCTTCTCCTGACCCGAGCCGTTGCCGCTCACGCCGTAGAGCAGGGTCTGCGTGAGCTGGCGCGCGATGTTGCGCGTGCGATCGCTCGTCGTGCCGCGCAGCTTCTCACGCGCGCCGCGCAGCTGCATGAGCCGCTCGTCGTCGCGGTAGCGGATGCCGCCGAAGAACGCGGCCATGCCGTAGAAATCCTGCTGCGTCCAGATGTCGTGCGGGTGGTTGTGACACTGCGCACACTCGAGGCGGGTCCCGGTGAACACGCGCAGCGTGTTGGCCATCGAGTCGTGCGGCATGTTCATGTCGCGCATCAGCAGACCCGTCGCGCCGTTGCCCCGCTGGTGCGCGGCGCCCGTCGCCGTGACCATCTCGCGCACGAACTCGTCGTACGGCTTGTCGCTCTGGATCGACTCGCGGATGTAGTGCGCGAACGGCTCGCCGCTGAGCCTGCGGCTGCGCGACCGCACGCGCAGGATGTCGAACCACCAGTTTGCGAAGTGGCTCGTTCGGCCGGCCGAGTCGAGCAGGCCGTCGGTCAGCTGGGCGCGCTTGTCCGGGGCCTGGTCCGCGAGGAACGCCTCGGTCTCCTGCAGCGTCGGGATCCGGCCGACGATGGTCAGGTAGGAACGGCGCAAGAACGTCGCGTCGTCGACGACCGCGTTGGGTTCCTGCTGGTGGCGGCGCAGGCCCCCCTCGAGCAGCCGGTCGATCCGCTGCGCGTGCCGGTCGATCTCGGCGTCCGGGATCACCCGGTCGACCGAGCGCTTCGGTGCCTGCGGATTCACGGTGCTGGTCTGCGCCGCGAGCGGGGCTGCGAAGCAGACCATCAGCGCGGACGCGGTGAGACGGAAGCTGGTTCGGGATCGGGTCATGTCGTTCTCGGACGGGGCGTGGCAGGCCAGAGCGGTCCGCAACTGCCGGTATTGAACGGGAATCCGGCGCGGGCGACCACCCGGGGACGGTACTAACGTTGTCTCCGCGCCGGGCGCCGGGGACGCCCGGCGCCGAGGTTCGTCCCGGAGCCCGCGGCCGTTGCGCCGGCGGTTCGGTGTCATCGGACCTGGAGTCGTCTAACCTGTAGCCGGAAGGCCGGTTGCGAGGATCCGCTCAGTGGTTCGCGCGGCGCGGAACGAGGGTCACCCGACCGCCCTCGGGTCGGTCGGCGGCGATGACCCCGCGCGGCCGGCGGATCTGCAGGCGGTCGCCGATGCCGGGGCCGAGACGGGCCTCGAGTTCGGCGCGGACCGTGGCGATGCGGAGCTCGCCGAGCTCGATCGCGGCCCGTCGCGCGCGCCGCTTCTGGTGCCGGTCGGACGAGCCGTCGAACAGCGTCGCCGCGGCGTCGAGCGCCGCGGTGATGGCCGCGAGCTCCGCGTCGATCTCCCGCAGGCGCTCGATCTTTCGGCGCGCCGCAGGCTCCTGGCCGGCGAGCAGGCGGGCCGTGACCTCGGGCGCGATGCGGGTCCGTTCGTCCCGCAGGTTCTGCCGCTCGAGCTGCAGGCGGGCCACGCTCTGCTCGGCGAGCGCGCGGTCGGGGTTGCTGAGTTCTGCGACCCGGTCGTAGTCCTGCTGGCCGAGCTCGTGCGTGATGACGAAGCTGACGGTCGGGTCGTCGCCGTATGCCGTGAGCAACTTCGCGAGCGGCTCGAACACGGTGGTCGCGCTGCCGGGCGCGAACTCGAGCGCCGCCGGCGTCGCGTCGATCGCGTCCTGCCCCGTGATGCCGAAGATGTCCGTCAGCGTGCGGGCCGCGCGATACGGCGAGCTGCCGATCGCGTCGCCGATGAGCAGCGTCAGCGTCTCGACCGCGGCGGTCGCGATGCCACCGAAGAGGTCGCCCGTGCGCGGCACCTCGAGCTGCATCGGCAGCCGCTGCTCGCCGTTGTCGTTGCGCAGGATGAACAGCACGACATCGAGCGGGGCCGGCAGCTTGAGGTAGGTCGAGATCGGTCCGCCCGGCGGTTCCGAGACCTGCAAGAACGTGAATGTCTTCTGGCTCTCGATGCGCGTGCCGCGCTGGGTGAGCTCCGCGTCGATCCTGGCGTCGAAGAGGCCGTCGGCGATGTCGACGCCCGAAGGCTTGGCGAGGCCGCGCAGCGTCTGCAGCTCGAAGCCGTGCACGACGGTCGTCACGTGGCCGAGCGGCATCGGGTGGAGCTGCAGGTAACCGTCGATGAGGATCTCGTCGACGAACGAGCGTTGCTCGATCGCGTGTTCGTCGTTCCGGAACGTGACGAGATCGGCGGTCGAACCGACGATGCCCGACAGCACCGAGCTCGCGGCGACGCGCTTCTCGAGCGGCACGTCGCCGCCGCGCAGCGTCACGTCGAACGCGAACTGCCGTGACTCGGTCAGCGTCCGCGTCGAGAAGCGCCGCAGGGAGACGTCGAGCTCGTCGATCGGGACGAGCGTCGGCGGGTCCGTCGTGTCGTCCGTGAAGCGCACGCTCAGGCCGAACAGGCTGAAGTCGTCGACGGCGAACTCCGGCGCGGGGCCGCGGCGCCGTTCGGCGTCGAGCTCCGCAGCCGTGCGCGGTGTGGGGGCCTCGGCCGCGGGTTCGCCGCCGGCGGGGGCGGCCGGGGAAGGGCGCAGCGTGACACCGGCAACCTGCAGGCCGTCCTTGCCCTGATGCACGACGACGTGCGGCGCGTCGAGGTCGACGCTGCGCAGCAGCACGTCACCCGTGCGCGGGTCGAATGCGCGCAGCGTCACGTCGAGCGCGGGCACCCGGATCAGCGGCTCGCCGTCCGTCGCGGTGAACTCGAGGTCCTCGACCAGGACCGCGCCGCCGAACGGCCGCGACAGGTCGAACTGCGTCGGGTCGGTGCGCGCCAGGTCGATCTCGGCGTGCGTGTGCAGCGTCAGCCGCGCCCCGGTCTCCGTGCCGGTCAGCGTCTCGCGCATCGCCGGCGCGATCTGCTCGATCGCCGTCGTGTCGATCCCGTCGATCGTGAGTTTGGCGTCGAACACGGGCGCCAGGGCGAACGGTTCGAGCAGCAGGTCGAGCGCGATCTCCGAGACGATCGGGGCCGCGCCGCCGCGGATGCGCAGCTCGAGCGGCGCGGTCTCGTCGAGCTCCTCGGCGGTGCGCCAGGGCGCCGCCAGCTCGATGCGCAACGCGGTCCGCAGCGGCTCGGAGCCGGCGACCGTCCGGTCGTGCCACACGAGTTCGTCGAGCGCGACCGCGAGCTCGTCGATGCGCAGCGCGGGCAGGCCGGCGCCGGGTGCACGCGTCGTCGGCACGCTGATCGGCGGCGGGACGGTCGCGGGTTCGGTCGACGTCGGGGCGGCCTCGGCCGGACTCGGCGCGTTCGGACTCGGCGCGTTCGGTTGCGCGGGTTCGCCGTCCACGGGTGCGGCGGCGTCCGCGATGAGCAGGCCCGGCACGAGCAGCCCGGCCGCGGACTTCTCGACCTTGGCGCGCACCCCGGCCACGACGGCCTTCTCGATGTGAACCGTGTCGCTGCCGAGCTGCGGCGCGACGAACTCGATCCGGTCGATCGCCGCCAGCTCTTCGTCACCGTCGTGCAGCGCGAACTCGCGCACCGCGACGTCGAGCGCGCTCATTCCGGGGGCGATGTGCACCTCGAGCTCGGCGCCGATGCGGCCGTTCGCGAGCGGCGACCGCATGCCGTCCGGCAGCAGGCGCGTGAGCGCGGTGCCGCGAATGCCGGTGCCATCGAGCGTCCCCGACACGGTGAGCTGATCCTGCGTGCGGGCGAGCTGGCCGCGCAGGCCGAGCGCCTCGACCCGTTCGTCGAGGTGCACGGTCAGGGCGAACGGCACGGGCTGCGCGAACGCCGCGAGTCCGGTGCCCGCGATCGCGCCGAGTTCGAGATCGACCCCGATGGTGCTCGTGCGCGGGTTCGGGCCGGTGTCGTGCAGGTGCACCGTCGCGCGTTCCAGCGTGATCGGGCCCGTGTCGAGCACGAGCGGTCGCGCCGGGCCGGCTGGCGCCCCGGGCTTCGGAGTTGCGGGCTGCGGCGTGGCGGGCGGCGTCGTGTGCGCCGGAGCCGCGGATGGTCGCCCGAATCGCAGCCCCGCGACCGTCATCGCCGCGTTGGACCGTTCGATGCGCACGATGGGCTCCGCTGCGCTCACGCTGGCGAACTTCAGACCCTCGTGGTGCAGCCGCAGGTCGTCGAGTTCGAGGTTCTTCAGCCCGAGCAGCAGATCGTCGCCGGTCGTGAAGCGCAGGTTGGCGATGCGACCGGACGCGCTCGCGTTCTCGCCCGCGCCGCCGATGTCGGCCACGAGGTCGGTGCGCAGTTGCGCGGTCGCGAAGGTCGGCTCGATGCCGAGCGGCGCGAGCCACCGCGCGAGCCCCGTCGTCGTGAGGTCCTCGAGTTCGATATCGCCCTCGACGTGGGCGCCACCGGCCTGCGGCGTGACCTGCAGCTGGACCCGCAACGCGTCCGCGATGCCCGGCACGCGAACGTGCAGGTTGGCGGTGCCTTCGTCGCGGTCGCAGGCACACGCGAGGCCCTGGCCCGTCAGGGTCTGCACCTCGACCGTCAACGGCTCGGCGTCCGGCTGGCGTTGATCGAGGAGCGCCAGCGTCGCGGAACGCCAGTCCAGCTCGTCGAGAATGATCGTCGGCAGCGCCGCCCCCGTCGCCGCCGGCCCAGCAGCCGGATCCGCGGCCGGATCCGCCGCCGGTTCAGCAACCGGCCCAGCCGGTTCAGCAACCGGCCCAGCCGGTTCGGACGTCGGCGCGACACCGGTTCCTGCCCCGGTCGGGGTCGCAGCGGCTCCGAATCGGATGCCGGCGATCGCCAGGCTGCCGTCGGGTCGCTGCGCCGCGCTCGCGGTCGGCCCAACGGCTCGCACCGCGGCGATGTGCAGGCCGTCCCCGGTCTGCCGCAGCTGTTCGACGGTGAGATCCGTGAGCGTGATCACGTCGTCGCCCGTGCCGACGCGAACGTCGTGCACGCGCAGGTCCATCCCGGCCGGCGTCGCGGCCTCGGGATCCGCGCCGGGCAGTCTGGCGCTCGCGCGGGCCGAAGCGTCGATCCCGTCCTCGACGAACGTCACGCCGCTGGCGCGCAGCAACTCCGCCAGCGGCTCGAGAACGATGCCCGTCGCGTCGATCGCCGCGCTGCAGTCCATGCCGCCCGCGGCGTCGAACGTGGCGCCGACATCGGCCGTCAGCGTGCGTGCGATCGCCGGGGAGTCGTGCAGTTCGAGCGTGGTCTGCAGCCGCGCGCCATCCGGCACCGCGGGATCGGGCAGCAGCGCGATCTTGGCCGCGAGCTCGACGTCGATGACACCGAGCTGTTCCGCAGCGGGCACGAGCGGCGCCAGGTCGAGGCCGTGCGCGAGGATCGTCGAGTCGACCCGGATGCCGCCGCCGCCGCCCTCGGCGTCCTTGCCCGGCGTGTCGAACTGCGCCCCGATCACGACGCGGTCGGCGACCCCGTCGGCCGCGAGTCGCAGCTCGAGATGACCGGGCACGTCGCGGCTGCCGACGTCGTCGATATCGAGATCGAGCACGACGTCGATCGGCGCGCGCCGGCCGTCGAGCTCGACGATGCGCAGGCGCAGGTCGTGGATCCGCGCCGTCGCGATGCGGAGCGGCAGCTCGGTCGACATCGGCCCTGCCTCGGGCTCGGACTCGGGTTCCGGCTCGGGTTCGGGGCTCGGCGCGGTCCATGCGGCCGGCAGCACGAACGACCGATCCGCTCGCCGGTGCAGCACGAGCTGCGCGCTCCGCAGCACCGCGTCGTCGATGACGATGTCACCCTGCAGCAGCTGCCAGGTCGAGACGTCGGCGCCGAGTTCCAGCAACGTCAGGCGGGGGCCGTGTTCGGGGTCGTCCGGATCGTGCAGCTCGAGACCCTGCAGTCGCACCGAGCCGCCGAGCAGCGACAGCTCCGCGTTGGCGCAGCGGCCCGCGAGGCCCGCGAACGTGACGCCGTAGGCGACGAGGTCCGGCAGGAAGATGCCGAGCACGATGCGGGCGATGACGGTCACCGCGAGCAACCAGGCGAAGAGCCGGCGCCAGCGGCGGCGCTTGCGCGGCTTGCGCTGGTCGGCGTTCGTCGCCGTGGAATCGCCGGCGCCCTCGGCCGGAGTCGCTTCCGCTGGAGTCGGGGGCTGCGGGCCGCCGCGGCGTTCGGGCCCGGGGCCGGAGTCGGGCGCGGCGGTCATCGGCCGCCCTCCATCGACGATTCGGTCGCCGCGGCGCGTGCGCGGCGGAACGCGTGCAGCGCCGCCTTGCGGGTGGCCCGGGGCGCGAGCGGGTCGAAGCCCGGCACCGTGATGCCGCGGCCGGCGAGCCAATCCTGTGCGAGCAGGCGATTGCGCGCGCGCCGGTCCGCGAGCCCGCGTTCGTTCTCGGTGCGGACCGCCGCTCGGAAGGCCACGTGGTCCGGGCTCGTCGCGAGCGCGAACTCCAGCGCCGTCGGATCGATCGCGACGACGCCGAGGTGACGCCGCATGGCCGTGACGGCTTGCGGCGGCAGCTCACCGCGCTGCAGCCGCGGCAGCAGCGCGGTGAAGAACGCCTGCTCGATCCGCCACGCGTTCTCGGCTCGGGTCGGCCGCGGTGCCGGCCGGTCACTCGATTCGGCCGCGGTCGAAGCCGGCGCCGGCAACGCCGGATCGAGCGCGACGGACGTGGCGCGTGGCAGGTCGGGCATGCCGTCGGACAGCGCGATCAGGTCGCGTTCCCCGACGCAGAGCAGGATGTCGAGGCAGTGGTCCAGGTCGTAGCGCGCGGTGAGTGCCATCAGGGCCCCGCGCCGCGGGCGGGCGCCGATCGCGGTGCGCGCAAGCTCGCTCTGCGCGATCACGGGTGGCGGTGTCGTGGGGTTGGCCGCGCGTTCGGCGAGCCGGTCGTCGACGGCGCGCACGGCGGTGGTCGGAGCGGGCCCGGTGAGTTCGAGCACGAGCGCGAGCGGCGGGATCGGCCGCTCGCCCGGGCGCGCGAGGGCGGGTCGAACGATGGTCAGCGCCTCGCCCGCGGCGAGATCGAACGGCCGCAGCCGGGCGAGCTCCTCGGGGGCGTCCGCTGCCAGGTCGTGGCGCTCCGCTGCCGCCAGGCGTTCGGGGGCGTCGTGCTCGGCGTTGGCGCGCGCTGCGCTGGTCGCGCGCACCGCGATGCGGAGGCCCGCGACGTCCCGCAGCACGAGCAGTTCGGGCAGCGCCGCACCGGGGAAGTGCAGCACCGCGGCGAACGACTGCGCGACCGTGGCGGTCGCCGAGCTCGCGATCGGTCCGAGTTCGATGCCCGCCTCGGGCGCGAGCCAGAGGCCGCGCAGCAGCGTCGTGCCCGCGCGGAACGGTTCGCCGCGCCGCGACAAAACCGTCTCGATGCGGGTATCGAGCGGCTCGCCGAAGGGCGGGCTGACCGCGGCGTCCTGCGTCGGGGTCGCCGCGCCGGTCGCGGACCCCAGCCAATGCAGGCTGGCGCGCACGTGCACGGGCTCTGGCCCGGACTCGTTACCGCTGGCCCCAGCGCCTACCGGCAGCGGATCGCGCTGCGGGTCGCGCAGCTCGTAGTCGACCGCGACCGTGACGATCGGCGGCGGCGCCGGCGGCGGCTCGAGGAGGCACCCGGGCAGCAGCAGGAGGATCGCGCCGGCCAGGATGTTGTGAGGGTCGATCACGACGATGTGGAAAACGATTCTGGGGCCGGCAGTGGTGTCGTCAACTCGGGGTCGGGCCGTGGGCTGCGCGCAACGACCTCGGAGACCCACCGACGACCACGGCAGAGCTTCCGTGCTTTCGCCGACCGGCCAAGGTACCGTCACCGCGCCGTCTTTCCCGTTCGGATTTCTGGAACGGTTCGTTCCGCCGGGCGGCGAAGATTCACTGTAGTCAGACGCAGGAGGACAGAACTTGACGTCGCAGCGCTCCGCGGCCATTCGATCCATTGCCAAGAAACGCCCCGTGCCGATCGACATCGATTCGCGCACGCAACTGCCCGAGCTGTTCGGGGCCAATGTCTTCGGCCTCGACCAGATGCGGTCGCGCTTGCCGGAGTCGGCCTACGACGCGCTGCGTCAGTGCATGGAGCACGGCAAGGAACTCGAGGGCGCGCTCGCGGATCAGGTCGCTGCCGCGATGAAGGAGTGGGCCGTCGAACGCGGCGCAACGCACTTCACGCACTGGTTCCAGCCGATGACGGGCTCGACGGCGGAGAAGCACGACAGCTTCGCGACGATCGAGAACGGCCGCCTGCTGATGGAGTTCAGCGGCAAGGCGCTGATCAAGGGCGAGCCCGACGCGAGCTCGTTCCCGAGCGGCGGTCTGCGCGCGACGTTCGAGGCTCGTGGCTACACCGCGTGGGATCCGACGTCACCGGCGTTCATTCGCGAGACGACCAATGGGGCGACGCTGTGCATCCCGACGGCGTTCTGTTCGTGGACCGGCGAGGCGCTCGACGAGAAGACGCCGCTGCTGCGTTCGGCGGACACGCTGAACCGCGCGGCGATGCGGATGCTGCGGCTGCTCGGTGACGACAAGGTCGGCTTCGTGTATCCGACGCTCGGTTGCGAGCAGGAGTATTTCCTGATCGACCGCGACCTGTTCATGTTGCGGCCCGACCTCGTCGCCACGGGGCGCACCGTCTTCGGGGCGCGGCCGCCGAAGGGGCAGGAGCTCGACGATCACTATTTCGGGGCGATCAAGCCGCGGGTGCTCGCGTTCATGCACGAGGCCGAGCTCGTGCTGTGGAAGCTCGGCGTGCCGATCAAGACGCGGCACAACGAGGTCGCGCCGAGTCAGTTCGAGGTCGCGCCGATCTTCGAGCGCACGACGGTCGCCGCGGACCACAACATGCTCACGATGGAGGTGCTGAAGCAGGTGGCCGCGCGCCATGGCTTCGAGTGCCTGCTGCACGAGAAGCCCTACGCCGGCATCAACGGCTCGGGCAAGCACAACAACTGGGCGATGGCGACGGACACCGGCGAGAACCTGCTCGAGCCGGGCCAGTCACCGGAGCAGAACACGCGGTTCCTCGTCGTGCTCGCTGCCGTGCTGCGGGCCGTCGACGTGCACGCCGATCTGCTGCGAGTCACGATCGCCGATGCGGGCAACGACCATCGCCTCGGCGCGAACGAAGCGCCGCCCGCGATCCTGTCCGTCTACCTCGGCGAGCAGCTCATGGACATCGTGGAGAACATGATCGGCGGGTCGAACGCCGGCAGCGCGCACAAGGGCGAGGACATGAACCTCGGCGCGAGCGCG
Source organism: Planctomycetota bacterium (assembly GCA_965228735.1). Lineage (GTDB taxonomy): Bacteria > Planctomycetota > UBA1135 > UBA1135 > UBA2386 > JAGQRA01. The sequence goes on along the minus strand of OZ245838.1, from coordinate 2,208,570 downwards.
CTGCCGCCGCTGCCGCGCGACGCGACGGATCGCAACCGCACGTCGCCGTTCGCGTTCACGGGCAACAAGTTCGAGTTCCGCGCCGTCGGTTCGAGCCAGGGTGTGGCCAAGCCGAACGCCGTGCTCAACGCGATCATCGCCGACTCGCTGAACCACTTCTGTGACGAGGTCGAGAAGGTGCGCGGTGAGAAGGGGCTCGAGGCCGCGGTCGAGCAGGTCGTGAGCGACCTGTTCCGGCAGCACCACCGCATCGTCTTCAACGGTGACGGCTACTCGGAGGCGTGGCACGCCGAGGCCGAGAGTCGCGGGTTGCCCAACCTGCGCAACTGCGTCGACGCCATCGAGCACTTCGCCTCGCCGAAGAACGTCGAGATGTTCGAGCGCACGAGTGTTCTCACGAGCAAGGAGGCCGTCTCGCGCATGAACATCATGTTCGAGAAGTTCTGCAACACGATCGCGATCGAGGCGCAGAGCGCGCTGTCGATCGCGCGCACGGTCGTGCTCCCTGCGGCGCAGAAGACCCAGCTGGCCGTGGCGCAGAGCATCACCGCCGCGAAGGAGAACGGCCTCGAGGTCAAGGCGCAGCGCCGCCGCCTCGAGCAGCTCACTGGCTGCATCGAGAGCCTGATCGAGGGCGTCGAGACCCTCAGCGGCGAGTTCGAGGCAGCCGAGGCGTTCGACGGCAGCGCACACGACCACGCCAAGGTCTATCGCGATCGCGTCCATTCCGCAGTGGACGCCCTGCGCGACCAGGCGGACGTCATCGAGACGATGGTCGACGACGCCGATTGGCACCTGCCGAAGTATCGTGAGATGCTTTTCCTCCTCTGAGGAGGAGGAAAAGCAGCTCACGATACTTCTGGTTCTTCGCTCGCGGCTCGGCGATGGCCGGTGCCGCGCGGGGAGGCCCGTTGGCGCCGGCACGCCGCGGCGGGGAGTTGGCTGCGCCGCTACGCGGCTGCCAACTTTGGGGTGGGTGCGCCGCTACGCGGCTGCCAACTTCGGGGTGGCTGCGCCGCTACGCGGCTGCCAACTTTGGGGTGGCTGTGCCGCTACGCGGCGGCCAGCTTGGATTCACGGAAGGAGCCGTCTCGGCGGGGCGGGTATTGCCGCTTCGCGGCTCGACCTTTGGGCGACACGAGCGTCACGGCAGGAGGCGGCCATTGCTGCTTCGCAGCTCGGCCATGCCGGTTGGTTTGCGTGCCAGGCACAAACCCCGACCATCTAGGCACAAACCCCGACCATCTAGGCACAACCCCAACCATCTCCGGTTGCGGGGCATCCGTAGGATCGTTGGGCTGCTCGTATGGCTAGGTCGAGGTGGAGGTCGAGAGTGATCTGGATGGCGCTCGTTGGGGGGTTCGGTCTTGTCGTGGCTCTGGTCTGTTGGCGTCAGTTCGATCGGCGGGCGGACGCAGCAGCCTGGCGGGCACTGGCGGCTCCGTCGGCCGACGGGCGGGTGTTCGAGCCGGCAATGGTCGCGGCGTTGCCCGAGCCCGCGCGGCGCTACTTCGCGTTCACGATCCGGTCCGGTGCGCCGATCCGCACTGCCGTGCGACTCGAGATGACGGGCGAGCTGGGACTCGGGACGAAGGACTCGCCCGGCTACCGGCGCATGCACGCCGAGCAGGTCCTGGCGCCGCCCGATGGGTTGGTCTGGCGGGTGGAGAGCGGGCTGCTCGGCGGGTCGGACGGCGTGACGCCGACCGGCTCGTGGACGCGGTTCTGGCTGCTCGGGCTGGTTCCCGTGGTGCGCGCCGAGGGGCCCGATCATCGTCGGTCGGCGTTCGGGCGGGTGATCAGCGAGGCCGCGTTCTGGGCTCCGGCCAGCTTGCTGCCGAGCGAGCGGGTGGCCTGGGAGGCGGTGAGCGACGACACGGCGCGGGCCGTGGTCCGCCTCGGGAATCTCGAGCAGGCCGTCGACATCACGGTCGACGAGGCCGGCGCGCCGATCGAAGTGGTGATTCCGCGCTGGAGCAACGAGAACGCGGAGCGACGCTGGCGGGAGCAGCCCTTCGGCGGCTACCCGTCGCGCTTCCGGGAGGTCGACGGCTACCGGCTCCCGACCCGCGTCGAGGGCGGCAACCACTTCGGCACGCCGGACTACTTCCCGTTCTACAAGGCCGAGGTCACCGCGATCGAGATCCTGTGACGCATCGTGCGCGTCCCCTGCCTACCCAAGCCCGGCGTCGCAGAATCGAGCAGCGATCGGTCTCCGGACGAGACCGGCAGGAGTTGGGGTTCAAGCCCCGGTACCGGGTGGTCGATAGCCGGCGTATCTGAGGGTGGCTCGGCCTTTTCGGGTGGGCTCTCGGTATCGCGATATGGCAATGCACAGTCGATGTGAGCGGGCGTTCGGGGTCGGTCGGGATGGTGAGCGCGGGGCGGCGCTCATCATGGCGCTGATCTTCACGGTGGTGGTGCTGGGGATCGTGACGACCGGCGCGATCATCCTGCACTCCAACAAGCAGAAGACGCGGCTCGTGTTCGCGCGTGATGCGCAGGCGATGCAGATCGCGCGATCCGGTCTGACGGAGGCGCGGAGCTGGTTGAACCGGCAGGTCGTGCAGCCGGTCGTCGCGTTCGAGCCGCAGCTCGACCTGCTCGCGAGCCCGCCGATCCTCGATACGGACGATCCGGACATCGGGATCGTCCGCGAGTTCGCCGTCGCCGGTCAGATCTGGGCGCGCTACGAGGTTTGGAAGGAATGGGCTGCGGATCCGGACACGGCGCGCGCTGCCAAGCGCGTGCAGTGGCAGTGCGAGGAGATCTCCGACGAGCGCTCGGCGAGCGGCACGGGCGCAGCCTGGCGCATCACGTGCATGGGCTACATCTACGAGCGCCTCGATCCGAACGTCGACTTCGACGTGCAGCCCAACCGGGTCATCGCGAGCCAGCTGCTCGACATGGAGGTGCAACGGTTGATCCTGCAGCTCCCGGGTCAGTCTGCCGTGAACGTCAGCGACGGGAACAACTGCCACATCAACACGAAGGGCCGCATCATCGGCGGCGGCACGGCCGCGGGCATCTACTACCCCGCAGCTTCGGGGACGCCCTCGACGGGTTCATCGAGCCCGCCTCGCGTGACCGGAACCCCGGCCCTCGCGTCGACCGCGACGACCTATGACGACAGCTACGAGACCGTGTTCAGCATGTCGTTGTCGGAACTCAAGGCGCTCGCATCCCACGTCGTCACCGACATGAACGACTTCCCGAGCCCGGTTCCCGACGGCGCTCTGATCGTCGTCGAGGACAACAACATCCAGTTCGACAGTTCGACTCCGCTCCTCGGCTACGGGATCGTGGTCTGCGTAGGCAACACCATGATCTCCCCGGGCAGCGGATCGACGTTCTCCGGTTTCGTGTACGTCGACGGCAACTTCACCATGCGCGCCCCGTCGGACATCCGCGGCGCCCTGGTCTGCACCGGCAACATGACGGTCCAGGGCTCCGCCGACTACTCCACGATCTCCTACGACGAAGACGTCCTCAACGCGCTCCGCAAGGGCTTCGGCAGCTACAACGTCTCCCGCGGCTACCACCGCCGCCTGGAGGCGAGCGAGAACTAGTAAGCCCGGCACCCCGAACCGCGTACCGTACGCCGGGCACGAACCCCGCAGTAGGCTTCGCCCCGGCGATCCGCGCCCCGAAAGCAAGGGTGCGCAGCACCCAAGCTTTCCCCGTCGGTTCGTGCCGGCGCCAGTTGGCGTCCTCGCCGTTCCCGGCGTTCGCCGAGAACCGACGACAAAGGCCGCTGCTGCAGCTCCAACGGACCGGCTGCTTGCGCGGTCCGCAGGACCGCGCAATCAGCCGGTCCGTTGGAGCTGCAGCAGCGGCATGACGATCGCCACCACGATGCCCGCGACGACGACTGCCAGCGCGACGATGATCAGCGGCTCCAGCACCGACGTCAGCTTCTGCGTCGCGAGCTCGACCTCTTCGTCGTAGCTCGCCGAGATGCGTTCGAGCATCTCCTCGAGGTTGCCGGCCTGTTCGCCGACGCCCACCATGTAGGAGACCGTGGGGGGGAACGCGCCCGACATCTTCATCGGGGTCGCGAGGTCGGTGCCCTCGACGACGCGGTCGTGGACCTCCTGCAGCGCGTTCTTCAGGACCTTGTTGTCGAGGACGTTCTTCGTGACGTTGATCGCCTGCAGCGCGGGCACGCCCGAGCGCAGCAGCGTCGCGAGCGTGATCGAGAAGCGCGCCATCGCCTGCTTGCGCATCAGGTCGCCGAAGACCGGCACGCGCAGCTTGAAGCGGTCCCACACGAGTCGGCCCTTGTCGCTGTTGATGAACAGCTGGAAGCCGATCGTCAGCAGCAGCAGCGCCACGATGACCGTGAGCCACTGGTTGACGAGGAAGTCGGAGGTCGAGATCAGGATCTGCGTCGGCAGCGGCAGGTCCTGGCCGCGGCCCTTGATGAGCTGGGTCACGCGCGGGACGACGGCGACCATGAGGATCGCGACGACGATGACGCCGACGATGACCATGATCGACGGGTAGATCAGCGCGGCGCCGACCTTGTTCTTGAGGCGGGTCTGGGCCTGCAGGAACTGGCTGAGCCGAACGAGCACCTTGTCGAGCGCGCCCGAGGACTCGCCGGCCTTGACCATGTTGGAATACAGCGGCGTGAAGTAGGCCGGGTGCTGCAGCACGGCGTCGCCGAGCGTCATGCCCTGCGTCACCTTCTCGCGGATGTCGCGGAACGTGCTCTCGATCTTCTTGTCGGGTGCCTGCTCGATGATCATCCGCAGCGCCTCGGCGAGCGGGATGCCGGCCTGCAGGAGCGACGCCATCTGGCGCGTCACGGCGCCGATCTGCTCGAGCCGCATCTTGTTCGGCGCGTCGACGCCCGTGACACCCTTGATCGCGACGGCCGACTTGCGCTTCTTGCGGGACTCCTTGATGTCCGTGACGAACAGCGAGTCCTTCTTCAGGCGCTGCCGGGCATCACGCGCGGTGTCGGCATCGATGATGCCGCGCTTCACCTTGTTGGCGGAGTCGATCGCTTTGTATTCGAAGATCGGCATCAGGTGGCGAAGCGGACGGCTGTCGGGCGCAGAGTCAGGCGGAGGCGGTCAGGCGAACGAAGGGGCTGCTAGACTACGTCGAGCTGCGTGACGCGCACGACTTCCTCGGGGGTCGTGTGGCCCTGCAGCAGCTTCTTCACGCCGTTCATGCGCAACGTGTTGAGGCCGCGCTCGATCGCGCCGCGCTTGATCGCGCTGGCCGTCGACTTCTCGACGATCTGGTTCTGGATCACGGTGTCGATCGGCATGACCTCGTAGATCGCCGTGCGGCCCGCGAAGCCCGAGTTGAAGCACTCGTCGCAGCCCTTGCCGACCAGCAGCTTGCCGCCGTCGAAGTTGTCGGGCGTGAGCTTGAGATCCTCGAGCATGTGCAGCTGCTTCTGATCCGGATCGACCGGCTCGCGACAGTTGGGGCAGATCGTGCGCAGCAGGCGCTGCGCGATCACGAGCAGCAGCGACGACGACACGAGGTAAGGCTCGAGGCCGATGTCGATGAGGCGCGTGACCGTCGACGCGGAGTCGTTCGTGTGCACCGTCGAGAACACGAGGTGGCCCGTGAGCGCCGCGCGGATCGCGATGTCGGCGGTCTCGGCGTCGCGCACCTCACCGACCATCATCACGTCCGGATCCTGACGCAGGAACGAGCGCAGGCCCGCGGCGAACGTCAGGCCCTTCTTCGTGTTCACCTGCACCTGACTGATGCCGTCGAGGTTGTACTCGACGGGGTCCTCGATCGTCAGGATGTTGAGGTCGGGCGCGTTGATCTCGTCGAGGCACGCATACAGCGTCGTCGTCTTGCCCGAACCCGTCGGGCCGGTGACGAAGATGATGCCGTGCGAGTAGTTGATGTACCGCGAGATCGTGCGGTACTCGTCCGGCTCGAGGCCGATCTGATCCAGCGAGTAGACCTTGCTCGTCTTGTCGAGGATTCGGAAGACGATGCGCTCGCCGCCCGCGACCGGCACGGTGCTGATGCGAACGTCGACGTCGCCGTCGCCGATGCGAATCGCCGCGCGTCCGTCCTGCGGCAGGCGGCGCTCGGCGATGTCCATCTTGCCCATGACCTTGACGCGCGAGACGATCGCCTCCTGCGCGCGCTTCGGGATGGACTCCATGTCGTAGAGCACGCCGTCGATGCGCATGCGCACCTGCACGCGGTCGACGTAGGGCTGCAGGTGGATGTCCGAGGCGCGCAGCTTGAGCGCCTGGAACAGCAGCATGTTCACCAGCTTGATGACCGGCGCCTTGTTGGCATCGAGGAGGTCTTCCGACTCCTGGATGTTCTCGGCGATGCTGATGATGTCCGTGTCCTTGACGTCCTGCAGCGCCTCGTCGACGCCGTCCGCCTTGTGGCGGTAGGCGCGGTTGATGAGGTTGGCGACCTCGCTGCGCGTCGTCAGGACGGCCTCGACCTCGCGGCCCATCATCGTCGCGAGGTCGTCCATCGGCTGGACCTCGAGCGGCCGGTTGGTCGCGACCTTGACGACCGCGCCGACGTCCTCGATCGCGACGAGGCCGTGCGTGCGGGCGAACTGAACCGGCACGTTCTGGATGAAGTCGCCCGGCACCTGGGCGCCGTCGAGGCTCTTTCGGAACTCGAGTCCGAGGAACTCCGAGAACAGCTCGAGGCACGGTGTCTCGGCGAGGAGGTTCTTGCCGATCAGGATCTGATCGAGCTGCTGGCCGGTCTCACGCTCGGCATTCAGCGCCTCGTTGATCTGCGCCTGGCTCAGACCCGCACGCCGGAGGAAGCCCTCGCGGATGCGGTCGTTGGAACCGGCGCTGATGAAACTCGGGTTGACGGGGGTCTCGGTCATTTCTGGTTCCCGGCGCCCTGGTTGCCACCGCTCTGGGTTTGCGGCACGGCCGGGCCCGGCTGTGGCGAGCCCGGGGCGAGCGGCGAGTTGGCGGGCGTCATGCCACGATCGTAGAGCGGCATCTCGAAGCCGCCCTGGGCGTCGAGATCCTCGACCGTCGCGCCCTCGTCCTCGAGGCGGCGCGCCTGGTCGCCGGCCGAGCCGGTCCAGCGCTTGTCGATGATCCGCAGGCGGCGTTCACCGATGTAGTTCTGGGCCTCGAGCTTCTTCTGCAGACTCAGATGCCAGAGGTCCTGGAAGTCGTCCTCGTCGAGGATCGTCGGCGTGACGAAGAAGTAGAGGTTGGTCTTGCTCGACTCGCTCTCGATGCTCTTGAACAGGTAGCCGAGGATCGGGATGTCCTTGAGGAACGGGATGCCGCCCTCGTTGCTCGACTCGCTGTCCTCGATGACGCCGCCGATGATCATCGTCGACTCCGTCGGCATCGTCACCTGCGTGCGGATCGAGCGGCGCAGCACGATACCGCCACCGGTCGCGGAGCTCGGATCGAACGCGCCGACGAAGCGCGACACCTCGAGGCTGATGTTGAGTCGCAGGTAGCGGTTGGGCGAGATCGTCGGGGAGATCTCGAGCGTGATACCCGCGTTACGCGGCGCACCCGTGCCGGTCGTCGTCGTCGCCGTGCCGACGTTGTTCTCCAGCGTCGGACGCTCTTCCTCCGTCGTGACGACCGCGGCCTCGTTGTTGTTCACGAGGACGCTCGGCAGCGACAGGATGTTGGCCGAGTCGTCGGTCGCGAGCGCGTTGATCAGGATCGGGACCGCGAAGTCCTGGCCGCTGATGATACCGCCCGTGAGGCCCTGCGCGATGTTGTCGAAGTCGGGCAGGCGCGTGTCCGGCAGGCCGTCGTCGTCGGTGTCCTGGAACACCGCCTGACCGAAGTCCGTGAAGCCGAAGCCGCGCTCGTAGTCGTTGGAGCCGTTGGGCAGGTCGAGCAGGCCGAGTTCGACACCGAAGCGGTCGAGGTCGCCCGTCGTGAGCTCGACGAGCGCGCACTCGATGAGCACCTGCGGCTGGCGCACGTCGAGGCTGTCGATCAGCGCGCGGATCTGCTGATACTTCGTCGGGGCCGCCGAGATCAGCAGGCTGTTGCTCTCGTCGTGGGCCTGGATGACCGTCCGCCGGGTGCGCCGGCTCGGCGTGCTGCCGGCCTGCTGGGCCTGGGCCTGCTGTTCGGCGTTGTTGTCCTCCTGCATGAACTGGTTGAGGGTCTGCCGGAGGTCCTCGGCGAGCACGTTCTTGAGGTAGATGACGCTCGCCGTGCCCTCGATGATCTGGCTCGGGTTGTCGAGCTGCGCGATCAGGCTCAACGCCTCGTTCACGTGGTCCGCGATGCCGCTCAGCACGAGCGACTTCTGCGAACTGTTCACGACGATCTTCAGCTGCGGCTGGCTGTTGGTCGCCGCGGCACCCGCGCCACCCTGCCGGTTCTCGGCGAGGACCTGCGCCCGGATGCGGTTGCGGCTCTCGAGCACCTCGCTGAGGATCGGCTCGATCTCCTCGGGGGCGGCGTGCTGCAGCGGCACGACCTGCACGACGAGGTTGGGGGCGTCCACCGGCTGGTCGGCGAGGTCGAGCAGCTTGACCGCGGCGTAGACCTGTGGGCCGTAGCCCTGCAGCAACATCGCCGTCTGGTTGCCGACGTTGCCGATCGTCACGCCACCGCCGCCCTGCGGCGACCCGGTGCTCGCGAAGAACGGGCGCAGCGCGTTGTTGACGATCGTCGCGTTGATGTGCTTGAGCTGGACCGTCGTGAAGATCGGCACGCCCGTCTGGTTCTTGTATTCCTCCAGCTCGTCCGGCGTGACGTAGCGCGCGCCGTTCGTGACCTCGCGGATGCGCGGCCCGTTCGTCGAGATGATCTCCAGGATCTCGAGATCGCCTTCGCCGCGGGGGACGATGGCGAAGCCCTTGATGTAGAGCATCGTCTGGAAGAACGAGAAGAAGTCCTTGTCGAACGTGGCGCGCTTGAACCGCAGGCTGCCGAGGAACGTCACGCGGCTGCCGCCCTGTGCCTGGTTCATCATCTCGTTCTCGTTGAACGTGAAGACGCGCTTGGTGACGACCTGGGCCCACTTGACGAACTCCGGCAACTCGAGCCCGGAGCTCTCGCTCATCGAGACCACGATGGTGTCGCCGTCGACCTCCATCAGCGGCTGGCCGCCCGGGTCCTGGCCAGCGCCCTGGTTGCCCCCGGGCGGGTCGTTCTGGGCGGCGAGCGGAGCCGCCGCGAGGACCACCGTGAGCAGCACCAGCAGGGCCGGAAGCCACCGGGTGCCGTTCAAGCGGGCCGCGGCGGGCGGGATGGCGGCAGGAAGCGTTGCGAATTCCGTCATTGTGTCTGGCTCGTTGCTGGCCGGATGCGAAGTCGGGTCGACGACCTACGACCGGCCGCGCGCGGTTTTTATTTCGCCCAAGTGATGCAAGGAAGCCGGAAGTCCTGGTTTCCGACTTTCCGTTTGCACCGTACGCGTCGCGTGGTTGGATGGGCCGTGGCTCGACCACGCGCCGCGGAACGGCCATTTCGCGAATGAAACTCTCCGATTTGATCACGCCTGAACTGGTCGAAGTGCCGCTGCAGGCGACCGACAAGTGGGAGGCCCTGGCCCAGATCGCCAAGGTCCCGGTCCGCGCCGGCCGCTATCCGGAGTCGTTCGCGCCCGCCGTCGAGGAGGCGCTCGTGCTCCGTGAGCGCAGCATGACCACGGGCATGGAGAACGGCATCGCGATCCCGCACGCCGCGCTCGACGGTCTCGACGATCTCGTCGCCGTGCTCGGCCTCAACTCGGTCGGGATCCCGTTCGAGACCCTCGACGGCGCGCCCGCCACGATCGTGATCGGCCTGATCATCCCGCGCAGCAAGAAGCTGATGCACATCAAGACGCTCGCGGAGATCGCCAAGCTGCTCTCCCGAGCCGAGGTGCGCGATCGCCTGTTGCGGTGCACCGATGCCGAGACCGCAGTGGCGACGCTGGCCGAGCTGCAGGCCCAGCCCCGCTAGCGGTTCCTCACGCTCGCTCTACGCTCCCGGATCCGACCCGCCCGGATTCCCCAACCCTTCCCCAACAGGCTGCTGGCTTGGGTGTGGACTTGGTTGAGTCGAGCGTCGTAACGCATTTTTATTGAACGAGTTGTATGAAGGGGACCGTGGCGGTGCTCGGATCGTGCCTTCGCCGAGTGGCTGCAACGCGTTACGCCGACGCATCCACACCCAAGCCATCAGTCCCTCGGGGGGCTATGGTGCCCGCGATGTCCTCTCGCCCGATGACACCGAACACCAACTCCATGGCCGGCGCCGTCTGGGCCGGCGTCTGGTCCGGGGCGCTCGCGGCGATCGCGTGGTGCGGGCTGCCGAGTCTGCGGGCGGCGGGTCTCGGTCTGGATGCCGCGCCGCGCGCCGAAGTCGTCCTGCTGGCGGGGCTCGCCGCGGGCGGAGCGTGCTTCGGCCTGCTGGCGCGCCGGCTCGCGTGGTCGGCCGCGCGGCTCGGGCTGGTCGTGGCCGTCGCCGCGTTCGCGCTGGCGGTGCTGCAGGGGGCCGGTCTGCTGACTGTCGGCGACCGGCTGCCGGTGGCGTGGATCGCGGTCACCCTGGGTCTCGCCCTCGGTCACGTCGCGCCGGCGCGTGGCTGGCTCGCGGTGCTCGCGGCCGCGGTCGGGGCGGTGGTGGTGGTCGCGGCGGGGCCGCTCTGCACGCGCCTGCTGCCGTTCCCGGCGCGGGCCGCGGGGCTGCTGCTGGCGCCGCCGATCGCGATCCTGCTCGGCGGTCGTGGCGGCGCGGGTCGGGTCCTCGACGGCGGGTTGGCGCTCCTGGCCGGTGGGCTCGGTATCGCGGTCGCGCTCGCGATCGAGCCGCCGCCGAAGGTATCGGCCGGGCTGGTCGCGCTCGCGAGCGCGGGGGATACGGTCGCGGCCTACGACCCGGGAACGCAAGAACTGCAGCTGTGGCAGCGCGGCGAGCTCGTCGCCGCCGAGGGGCCGGAGCGGCCGCGTTCCGCGGTGCTCGCGACGACGACGGCCTCGCTCGCGCGGCCGGGTGACCGCATCCTCGCGCTCGGTGTCGGGCTCGGGCGCCTGCCCGCTGCGTTCGAACGCGCCGGGCTGCCTGCGGTGGAGATCGTGCATGCGCGAACGCAGCTGTTGCCGTTGTTGCCGCGGCTGCTGACGGCCGGTGCGGTCGCGCCGCCGGCGCTCGAGCGCGGCGCGAGCGGCGCCGGTCGTGGTGCGCGGCGGCAACCGGTGGATTGGTCCGGGACGGGTCTCGACGGCAGCGGTGCGAGCTCGGCGCGGCTGCTCGGCTGGCTGCCTCGGTCGCGGCTGGCCGGCGCCCTGCCGACCTTGCGCCGACTGCCCGCCGATTCGCGGCAGTTCATCGTGTTGGGCGACGATCTCGGCGCGGACCCCGGCCGTGGTGGGGCGCTGCCCTGGCAGTGCTCGCTCGAGGCGCAGCGCGAGTTGCGTCGCGTCGCGGGGAACGGCGTCGTTCTGCAGCCGTTCGCGCTCGATCGCACGCCGCCGGCGCGGCTGCGGCTGTTGTTCGGCGCGGCGGCGGCCGTGCACCCATGGAACGGCGTGCTCGCGATCGGCGATTGTGGCGTGCTGCTGAGCGCGGCGCGCCGGCCGGCCTTCTCGCGGGCGAACGACCTGCAGGGTTGGTCGGACGACGCGTGCTGGCAGGCGCACCTCGCCCGACTCGGCAGCGGCAGCGATGTGCAGCGGGCGTGGCTCGGGACGGTCGCGGTCGATCGGGTGGCCGCCGCCTGGCCGCCGCCGGTCGTCGAGTCCGGCGGCTCGGACGATGAGAGGGGCGCGCAGCCCGCGACCGAACGGCGCGCGACGTTGCGCGTGCTGCACGACTGCCTCGAGCCGGCGCCGGCGTTGACCGGTCAGGCGTCGTCGCTGCTGTTGTGGAGCAGCGATCTCGCTTCACGGATGCGGGCGTTCGAGCGCCAGCTGCGGCTGGCCGACGCGACGGCGCCAGAGCGCGAACGGGTGCGTCGTGCCGCGCTCGCCTTCCTGCCGACCGGCGCGCGCTCGGCCGCGCTGCAGGCGGCGCTCGCGTTGCCGGACGAGAACGGTCGGGCGCTGCGCGACCCGCATCAGGCGAGCCTGACGGCGTTCGCGATCGACCCGACGTTCCACGCCGGTCGGCCGGCGCTGCTCGGCGACCTGCCGCTGCCGCAGCGGCGCGTCGGCCACCTCGCGGACTTCGCGTTCCTGCCGCCGCCAGAGCGGCTTCGCGAACTGTGCGTCGGGCGCGGGCCGCTCGCGATCGCGCTGCGCAGTCGGTTCCCGACGGCCTGCGCGCGGGTGCTCGTGGCCGCGTTGCGGCGCGGGCCGCTCGAGCCGCTCGCCGCGGAAGCGCTGCGCGAGCTGGCCGACCCGCTCGTGCTGGCGATGGCCGGCCGCGCCGTTGCGCCGCGGGCCGGCGAACGCGAACTGCTCGCGCTGTGGCGCCGCGATCTCGCGATGCCGCGCGCGCTGCGGGCGCTGCGTGAACGGGCGCTGACCGATCGCGCGGACCTCGCGGGCGCGTTGACGGGGCGGCAGGACGGGCTCGCGATCGCGACCCTGGCCGATCTGCTGCTCGACGACGCCGAATCCGTCCGGCGCACCGCGGGCGAGGCGCTGTTCGTGACCGCGGCCGGCGCGATCGAATTCGACGCGAAATGGCCGCGGGGAAAGCGGTTCATCGCGGCGGAGCGTCTGCGCTCGATGCATAATCGCGCGCCATGACCGAGCTGACTGTTCGCGCGCTCACCGAGATGGTCGGTGGCCGCTGTGTGGGTGATGGCGACCTGGTGATTCGCGGGCTCGGCGATCTGCGGAACGCCGGCCCCGAGCTCGTCGGGTTCGTCCGCGACCCACGCGATCCCGACTACGCCGCCGCCGCGCGCGATACCGCGATCGGCGCGCTGCTCACGACGTGCGAGCTCGAGACGCCCGCGCAACAGGTCATCGTGGCCGACGTCGACCACGCGTTCGTCGTCGTGGCCCGGCACTTCCACCCGATGCCGAAGGCCGTCGAGCACGACGTGCACCCGACGGCCGTCGTGCACGACGAGGCGGTGCTCGAGGCGCCGGTCGTCGTCGGGCCGCACGCCGTGATCGGCCGCAGTCGCATCGGCGCTGGGTCGGTCATCCGCGCGAACGTGACGATCGGTGACGGCGTGACGCTCGGGCGCGACTGCGTGCTCTATCCCGGAGTCACGATCTACGATCGCGTGACGTTCGGGGATCGCGTGTTCGTGCACAGCGGCGCCGTGATCGGCAGCGACGGGTTCGGCTACAAGTCCGAGGGCGGCACGTGGCACAAGGTCCCGCAGCTCGGCGGGGTCCGGGTGGGCAACGACGTCGAGTTCGGCTCCAACACGATCGTCGACCGCGGCGCGATCAACGACACGGTCATCGAGGACGGCTGCAAATTCGACAACCACTGCCACATCGCGCACAACGTGCGGATCGGCAGCAACACGCTGATGGCGGCCGGCGCGATGGTCGCGGGCAGCACGACGGTCGGGAAGAACAACCTGTGGGGCGGGCGCGCGGCGTGTGGCGATCATCTCAAGATCGCCGACAACGTGATGCTCGGCGGCGGCACGAGCGCGTTGAGCAGCATCCGGCGTGCGGGCGAGTACATCGGCTATCCGCCGGTCGAGAAGAAGCTGTTCCTGCGCGTGCACCGCGCGCTGGCCGATCTGCCCGAGATGCGAGCCGACTGGGCCGCGCAGAAGAAGGGTTCCTGACGCGGTCCGCGGCGCGCGGTCCGCGGCGCGTCAGGGTGGGCGCTACGTGTCGCGCTGGCCGAGCCAGTCCGGCAGGCGCGCGCCGACCGCGGCGCGGATCTCGTCACGGGCCTTGCGGTAGACCTCGATCGGACCGCCGAACGGGTCCTGGATGTCGAGCTGGTCGGGACGCAGCAGCTGGACCTTACCGCCAGCGTTTGGGCCGCCAGCGTTCGGAAACTCGGCGAGCAGCGCGCGGCGGTGGCTGTCGCTGAGGCAGTAGATCCTGGTCGCGGCCCGCACGAGTTCGCCGTCGACGAACCGGCTCTGGTGGTGCGACAGGTCGAGGCCGATCTCTTGACCGGCCGCGACGCTGCCTTCGCTCGCGGGCATGCCCGGGTGCGTCGCCGTGCCGGCACTCAGGAAGGCGTGGCCGCGCGCGAGGACTTCCGTTGGTTCGATGCCAAGGGTCCGCGCGGTGAGGTCGCGCGCGAGGGCCTCCGCGAGCGGCGAACGGCACGTGTTGCCGGTGCAGACGAACAGCGTGAGCTCGGCCGCCGTGTGCAGCACCTGATCGTGATCGAGGATGCCGGCCCGCAGGACTTCGAGGTGGTCGCCGAGGTCGCGCACGACCGTCGACGCGTTGCCGAGCGGCGACGGACCGTCGTCGATCAGCAGGTCCAGGTGCTCGCCGAACTGCGCGGCGATCGCGTCGGGGTCGACGAGCGGTTCCTTGCCGGTCTCGTTGATGCTGCTGAGCCAGAGCGGCTCGCCGCACGCGGCGATGACCTGTTGGGTGAACGCGTGGGCCGGCAGGCGCAGCCCGACCGTCGCGTCGGCCTCGCCCGATCGCGCCGGCAGCACGACGGTCAGCGGACCCGGCCAGTAGCGTTCGGTGAGCCGGCGGATGCGGGCGCTCGGGTTCGCGGCGAGGCGGTGCAGGTCCGCCATGGCCGCGATGTGGTAGGTGAACGGGTGGCTCTGGGCCCGGCCCTTCATCGCCCGCGCACGGGCGACGGCGTCCGCGTGGCTCGGCAGCACGGCGAGGCCGTAGACCGTCTCGGTCGGCAACGCGCAGAGTTCGCCGCGGCGCAGCCGTTCGGCGGTTTCGGCGACGAGCTGCGCGATCGAGTCCGCAGCGTCGGCCTCTGCGAGGGGCCGGCGTTCGCAAGGCATTGCGCCGACCTTACCAGGAACCGCTGGCGGTCAGAAGCGCGAGGATTCTGCGGCGCCGGCCGACTATCCTCGATGGATCATGCCTTCGAACGGGCAGCAAACTCGCACTCAGCGCGCCGACCGGATCCGGCTCGAGCGCCTCGCGCAGCTCGGCACGCTCCTCGCCGGCTTTGCGCACGAGGTGCGCAACCCGTTGAGCACGATCGGGCTCAACCTGCAGCTCGTGCTCGAGGAGTTCACCGAGGCCGAGGGCGCGCGCGAGAAGCGCACGCACAAGCGGCTCGCGACCGTGCACGCCGAGGTGCAGCGGCTGCAGACGATCCTCGAGGAGTTCCTCAGCTTCGCGCGCGCGCCGGTGCCGGAGTTCGTCGCCGTCGACCTCAACGCGCGCGTGCGCGAGATCGTCGAGTTCCACCAGCCCGAGATGGCCGAGGCCGGGGTCTCGTTGCGGTTCTATCCGGGCAGTGACGTCGGTCAGGTGGACGTCGACTGGAAGCTGCTGCGGGCCGCGATCGTCAATCTCGTGCGCAATGCGCGCGACGCGACGCCGAGCGGCGGCGAGGTGATGATCGCGACCAGGTCCGTTCGCCCGCCGGCCGACGATGGGTCGGTCGGCAACGTGCTCATCCAGGTCACGGACACCGGTGCCGGCATCCCCGACGACGTCAAGGACCGCGTGTTCGAACCCTACGTCAGCACGAAGAAGGCGGGCACCGGTCTCGGACTCGCGACCGTTCGCCGTGTCGTCGCCGAGCACGGCGGCGAACTGACCATGGAATCCGAAGTCGGCAAGGGCACGCAGTTCACGATGGCGCTGCCCCGAACCCACTCATAAATCGGCTCACGAATGATCGACTCACGCATGATCGACTCACGCAAGACTGGCTCCCGCTCGATGCCCACCGCATGACGACCGATCCGATCCTCATCGTCGACGACGACGACGCCCTGCGCGAATCCCTCGAGGCGGCCCTCGAGGTGCTGCCCGTTCAGATCACGACCGCCAGCAGTGGTGACGAGGCCGTCGAGCTGCTCGCGGCGCGGCGCTTCGCGGTCGTCGTCACCGATCTCAAGATGCAGGGCACCGACGGCTTCCAGGTGCTCGACGCCGCGAAGCAGAACTATGCCAACTGCCGCGTCGTGATGCTGACCGGGCACGGCTCGCGCGACGTCGCCGTGCAGGCGATGGAGCAGGGCGCGACCTACTACGTCGAGAAGCCCGTCGACCTCGGCGAGCTGCGCGCCAAGGTCAAGCGGTCGCTCGAGGATCACGGTAAGGACGTCGCGTACGACGACCTCAAGGGTCAGGTCGAACGCACGTTCGGCATCGACGGCATCGTCGGTCAGGACCCGCGCATGCAGCGCGTGCTCGCGCTCGTGCGGCAGATCGCCGGCACCGCGGCGTCCGTGCTGATCCTCGGCAGCTCCGGCACGGGCAAGGAGCTCGTCGCGCGCGCGATCCACACGCTGTCGCCGCGCAGCAAGCGCCCGTTCGTCGCGATCAACTGCGGCGGCATGTCGGAGGGCACGATCGAGAGCGAGCTGTTCGGGCACATCAAGGGCGCGTTCACGGGGGCCGTCGCGGACCGCGAGGGCAAGTTCGAGTACGCCGACGGCGGCACGCTGCTGCTCGACGAGGTCGGCGACATGCCGATGTCGACGCAGGTCAAGCTGCTGCGCGTGCTCGAAGAACGCGCGATCTCACGGCTCGGGGACAACCGGCTGCGGCCCGTCGACGTGCGCGTGCTCGCCGCGACCAACGCCGATCTGCAGCAGAAGGTGGCGGACGGCCAGTTCCGCCAGGACCTCTACTTCCGCCTCAAGGTCGTGACGATCGAGCTGCCGCCGCTCAGCGAGCGGCGGTCGGACATCCGCCTGCTCGTCGAGCATTTCCTCGGCCACTTCAGCGAGCTGCACGGCAAGGACGTCGAGTCGATCGACCGCGATGCCCTCGTCGCGCTCATGCAGTACGACTGGCCCGGCAACGTGCGTGAGCTGCGCAACGCGGTCGAGTCGATGGTCGTCCGCGCCAAGGGCAACATCCTGACGCGCGCCGACCTGCCGCCCGAGGTCTCGGCGCCGATGCCGTCGGACAGCGACGCGTGGCAGTTCCTCGCGGGCCGCACCTGGCAGGAGGTCGAACGCAACCACATCCGCGTCGCGCTCGAACTCACGAACGGCAACCGGCAGAAGGCCGCCAGGTCGATGGGCGTCAGCGAACGGACGCTCTATCGCAAGATCAAGGAGTACGGCCTGTGAACATACCGGGTTCCGTATGTTCACTCAGTAGATCTTCACGAGCTCGCTCGTGATCGCGTTGCTCGCGGCGAGCGTGCCGTTGCTGTCCCACGCGACGATGGCGTGATGGAACTGCGCGCCGTCGAGCGAGGCCGGCAGGCCCTGCGGGACGTTCCACGTCAGGTTGGCCGCGCCCCATTGGTTGAGCATGCCGGTGCCGCCCGTGATGAATGATGGGTTGGCGATCAGCACGCTCGTGTAGAGGTCCTGCGTGAGCGGGATCGGCACGCCGTGGACGACGGTCGGCCCGAAGCCGGTGAACGAGCCGAACACCTGGTAGCTGTTGTTCGCCTGCTGCGGCCAGCGGACGCGCATCGTCAGCGTGCCGCCCCATTCGATCGCGACACCGCGGCCGCAACCCTGGAACTCCCGGCCGTAGTCCGTGAGGTCGAACGCGTGCACGCCGCCGGGGTTGTCCGGGTACTGCCACGGGTCGTCGTCGTGCGTGGGATCGCCGACGAGCAGACCGTCGGGAAACAGCGCGACCGCCTGGCCGAACTGCGAACTGAAGCCGGTCGGCGGTGGCACGACCCGCACGGTCCGCTGCCAACTGGTCGGCCCGCGTTCGTAGACGAAGGCCTCGTCGCGCGCGCCGATCGCGAGGCGGTCGCCGTCGAGGTCGAGTGACCGTCCGAACAGCGTCGTCGTGCTGCTCGTCGGCAGCGAGATCACGGTCGGTTGGGTCGTCCAGTTTGGCAGGCTCGTGTCGTACTCGAACACGATGCCCTGCGCGGTCGAGTTCGGGTACGGCTGGACGACGGACGCGATCACGGCGTGGCCGCTGTCGGTGGCCATCGACACCCCGAAACGCGCGGTCGGGGACAGCTGCGGCGGCGCGAGCGTGGCGACCTCCGTCCACGTGCCGCTCTGCCGCGTGAGCACGCGCACCTCGCCGGGCCCCGGCGCCGGGAAGTAGCTCGTGCGCGATGCGAGGAACAGGTGGCCCTGGGTCAGCGCGACCGGGCCGTCGAGCACGGCGGGTGGCGTGAGCGAGTTGCCGTCGATGGTCTGCTCGAGCGCCCAGCCCGACGGTTGCTTGTGGTAGACGTAGATCGTGCCGCCCGCGTTCGTGCGGCTCGCCGCGACGACCGCGCGCGTGCCGTCGTCCTCGAGCGCGACGTAGTAGGCGTAGCCCGAGGCGCCGGGCACGGGGTTCTGCGGGTAGAACTGCGCGGTCCGGGTCCACGTGCCGTTGACGCGTTCGTAGATGATCGCGGAGCCGTTCGGCGACTGCTGCCAGAAGCCCGGCATCGAGTACTCCTGCGGATCGCCGAGCAGCACGACGCCGTTCTCGAACGCGGCGCTGGCACCGGCCGTCCCGTAGTTCGGGCCCACGCCGCCCATGAGCGTCGTGCGGCGCCAGTAGTCGTCGCGGTGGCGCGCGAAGAACCCGCAGTTCCAGCCGTTGCCGTGGCCGAACAGGGCTTCGCTGCCCTCGCTGACGAGGACGGCTCCGACGCGTTCCTGGTGGAACCCGAAGTAGACGGCCGGGGGGCATGACGTCGCCTGCGCGGCGGCGTCGTGGACGGCGAACGTGAACGCGAGCATCGCGGTCACGGAGAACATCGTGGAGTGCATGGCAGTCCTTCCCGGGGGACCTCGATCGGGGCCCCTCGACTGGCGACGGCGCCGCCCGGGGGTGACGGTGCCATGCCACCGAGTCTACCAGGGCCGGGCCCGACTCGCCGGATCGGCCCCCTGGCCCGTTCGGTGGAGCCGCGGGCCGGGATCGGGTCAGGACCGCTTTTCGGTCTGACTCCGGGGTGCCAATCCGTAGAGTCGCGCCGCTATGACCCAGCCCTCCGCCAAGCCCGCGGCCCACGATGGTCTCGCGTTCGAGCGGCCGCTCAAGGATCTGCAGGCTCGGATCGACGAGCTGCGCGGCCTGAGCAAGGACTCGCACCTCGACCTGTCCGACGAGATCGACGCGCTCGAGGCGCGGCTCGCGAAGCAGACCGCCGAGGTCTACGACCAGCTGTCGCCCTGGGAGCGCGTGAACGTCGCGCGTCACAGCGACCGGCCGTTGACGTCGGATTACATCCAGTTGATGTGCGACGACTTCGTGGAGCTGCACGGCGATCGGGTCTACGGCGACGACGGCGCGATCATCACGGGGCTCGCGTCGATGGACGGCATCCGCTTCCTGCTCGTCGGCCACCGCAAGGGCAAGACGGTGAAGGACCGGCTCGCGTCCAACTTCGGCTGCGCGCACCCCGAGGGCTACCGCAAGGCGCTGCAGAAGATGCGGCTCGCGGTGAAGATGAAGCTGCCGATCGTGTCGTTCATCAATACGCCCGGCGCGTATCCCGGCATCGGCGCGGAGGAGCGCGGCCAGGCCGCGGCGATCGCGACCAACATCCTCGAGATGTTCGAACTGCCCGTGCCGATCATCTGCCTCGTCATCGGCGAGGGCGGGTCCGGCGGCGCGCTCGGCATCGGCGTGGGCGACCGCGTCGGCATGCTCGAGAACAGCTACTACTCGGTGATCTCGCCCGAGGGCTGCGCTGCGATCCTGTGGAAGAGCGGCGAGAAGGCGCCCGAGGCGGCCGAGGCCCTCAAGCTCACGGGCCCGGATCTGCTGCGCCTCGGGCTCGTCGACAAGGTGCTCGACGAGCCGCTGGGCGGCGCGCACCGCGATCCCAAGGCGACGGTCGCGACAGTGAAGAAGCAGATCGTGGCCTGGTTGAACGAGCTGGCGCAGCTGAGTTCCGAGGAGCTGCTCGAGCAGCGCTACCGCAAGTTCCGCGGCATGGGCGATCCGCACAAGAAGCGAAAGTCGAAGTAGGGGCGCGGCCCGCTCGCGGCTCCCGTCCGACCGCGGCCGGATCGGGGTGCCCGGGCGATATTCCCGCCACGGCCGCGACTCGCAGGACCGCCAGCCGGCCCGTATGGTGCTGTCGATGCCACACAGCTCGGCGAACACGGCCTCGGCCGGCACGGCCGGCCGCCTGCGGTCGCTCCGGGACCACGCCCCGGAGTTGCCGAGCGGGTTGCCGCGCGAGGTCGCGACGCTCGCGGCCGCAGCCGAGATCTCCGACGCCGAGCTCGTGCGGCGGGCACTCGCCGGCCAGGACGACCCGTTCTCGGCCCTCGTCGCCCGCTACCAGAAGCGCGCGTTCTGGATCGCCTACCACGTGCTCGGCCGCGTCGAGGATGCCCGCGACGTCGCGCAGGAGGCATTCGTCCGGCTGTTCCGGTCCCTCGACCGCTACGACTGGTCGCGCAGCTTCTACACCTGGTTCTACCGCATCGTGATGAACCTCGCGATCGACAGCCTGCGCAAGCGCAAGAGCGCGCGCGGCCGCGATCTCGAGGATCACCTGCCGATGCTCGTCGACGAACGCGAGCACGATGGCCCGAGTCAGCTCGAGGCGCGCGAGCGCGACGGCCTCGTCTGGCAGGTGCTCGATCGACTCGATACCAAGTTCCGCGCCGTGCTCGTGCTGCGCGACATCCACGGCCTGAGCTGCCGCGAGATCGCGCCGATCCTCAAGGTCACGCACGCGACCGCCCGCTGGCGATTGCACCGCGGCCGCATCCACTTTCGCGAGCTCTGGGAGCGGGTCGTCGAGCGCGGTGAGAATCGCGGGCCCGCAGTCGACGACGGCGCGGCCGGTGCGGAGGAGCAGGCATGACGTCGCCCTCGTGTGATTGGGTCGGCGAACGGCTGACCTGGTTCGTCGGCGGCGAACTCGGTCGCGACGAAGCGCACGTGGTCGCGGATCACCTGGCGCGTTGCCTGCCGTGTCGGCGCGAGGCCGCCGGTCTGCAGCAGGCGCGCAAGGCGCTCGTCGGGTTGGCTGACGAGTCCTTGCCCGGCGTCGACGAGGCGATGTTCACGCGGCTGCACGAGGACACGGTGGCGGCCGTCGAACGGGTCGCGTCGCAGCCGCGTCGTGGGCGCTGGGGCCGCGGATTGGGTCTGGGTGGCCAGTTGCCGATGGCGGCGCGCGTGCTGTGGGCCGCGGCCGCGGGGCTGCTGTTCTGGCTCGGGTGGTGGAGCGTCAGCGAGCCGGCCGCGAGTTCGCTGCTCGACCGCGACCCGATCCCGTTCGCAACCGGGGCCGCGGGTGGGGAGCCGAATGGCAATGCTGGCGGCAGCCGTGGCGATCTGGCCGTGCCGTGGGCCGGCCCGCGGGCCACGATGCGGCCGCTCGGGCAGACCGAGCGCTGGAGCAACGAGCTCGAGGTCGAGGCGCCCGCCGGCTCCGGCATGATGGGGCGCTGGCAGCTGCGCAGCCTCGAGGGGTTCGACGGTCCACCCGACCCACTCGAACCGCCGATGCCGCCGCCCGGTGTCGACCAGCCGGAGTTCCCGGCGGAGTCGCGCCCTGGCGCCGAGTCCGAACCCGAGTCCGCAGGTGGTGGGCCCGCCAGCGAGCCGGCAGGTGGGCCCGAAGGGGCGCCGCAGGTCCCGACGGGGCGCGGTTCGGGCGGCGACAGGTAGCCGCTGCAACCGGTCGAGGGGGCGCGTTCCAGCGCTTCGATTTCGGAGTCCTCCGCGCTTTCGTTCGTAGTGCGCGGCATGGAATGGAAACCCTTTGGATTGCTCTTCGGTGCCGTCGTGGGCGGGATTGCGCCTGCGGGGCATCTCATCGCGCAGCAGCAAGAACAACAGAAGGAGGAACGTACCGAACGTGCCGGTGGCGCCGCCGAGAGCGAGACCGGGAGCCGGTCCGTGGCGAGCTGGATCCGCGACCTCGGCGCGGCCAGCTACAAGCGCCGCGTCGCCGCGGAGCAGGCGCTTCGCGAGATCGGCCCCGACGCGCTCGAGACGCTGCGCAAGGCCGCGCAGGATTCGGGTGATGCCGAGATCCAGTGGCGCAGCAAGCGCCTCGTGCGGCAGATCGAGTCGGCCGAGCGGCGGGCGCAGGACCCGGTCGAGGGGAGCGGTCAGGACCCGGTCCGCGGCGCCGAGGAACGCCGCCCAGGGCAGGCCGGTCCCGACCGGATCCGCACTCGCGGCGAGATCGGCGGCTTGCCGAGCTGGCCGTGGGCATCCGGGCGCGGGCCCGACGTCCGCACGCAGTTCGAGGACATGTTCCAGCGCCTCGAGCGCGACTTCGGCATCGACGTGCCGCAGCGGCGCTTCTTCCACGACAACTTCTTCCGCGACATCGATCAGCAGTTCCGCGACCTGCAGGACCTGCAGGGTCGGATGCAGGGCCTGCAGGGTCTGTCGCAGGGCATGAACATGCAGGTCGGGCCCGACGGCGTGCGCGTCGAGGTCAAGGAGCAGAACGAGGACGGCGAGGTCGAGACCAAGGTCTACGAGGCGCCCGATCTCGAGACGTTCAAGACCCAGTATCCCGACGTCCTGAAGAACAACGGGCTGCTGTTCGGTGGCGGCCAGCCGTTCACGTTCCGCAGCTTTCGGGCGCCGTCGATCGACCTCGATGATCCGTTCGCGCAGGTCGATCCGTTCCGCGGCGTGAACCCGTTCGGCAACGGCCAGCAGCCGTGGCGCAACCCGCCCGGTATCAGTGATCCCCGGGGTCAGGTGGCGCCGCCCGGTGATGGAGAACGGCTCGGCATCCGGATCCGCGACGAGCTGCCGGTCGCGCTGCGCCGCTACCTCGGCCTCGAGGACGGCGTCGGGCTGATGGTCCAGGACGTGCAGTCCGACACGCTCGCCGACGAACTCGGCCTGCAGGCCAACGACATCATCACCGCGATCGGCGATACGCCGATCGGTTCGCCGGCCGACGTGCGGCGCAGCCTGCGCGCGATCCCGAAGGGTGACGTCGTCGAGGTCGCGTGGGTGCGTCGCGGCCGGGAGATGCGCGGGACGGTCAAGAAGCACCACGACGCGCCGCCGATCGACAACGTCGATTCGGGTCGCGTCGAGGTCGATGGCGGCCGTTCGGAGTCGCGACGGCCCGAACTCCAGAAGGGCAAGCAGCAGCAGGGCGAGTTCCAGCAGGGTGACCTGAAGAAGGCCCCGCAGAAGAGCAAGATCCGCTGAATCGATCGCGGCCGCCCGTGGCGGTCAGCGCCGCAGGCGCAGCTGACCGCACGCGGCCGACTTGTCCGCGCCGCGCTGGCGGCGCACCGTGACGTTGAGCCCGCCGCGTCGCAGCGCGTCGGCGAACGCGTCGACGCGCGCTTCACGCGGGCGTCGCAGGCCGACGTTCTCGCGGATCTCGTCGACCTCGTTCCACGCGATCAGGTTGACGGTGCACGGCAGCTGTTCGAGCACGCGGACCATCTCTTCGGCGTCCTCGGGGCGGTCGTTGCGGCCATCGAGCAGGACGACCTCGTAGGTCACCTCGCGGCCCTTCTGTCCGAAGTAGCGGTGCGCGGCCGTGACGATGTCGCTGACGGGGTGACTCGCGGTCGGAACGAGTTCGCGGCGCAGCGCGTCATCCGCGGCGTGCAGCGAGACCGCGAGGTTGTAGGACGGGTCGGCCGCGGCGAAGCGCTCCATCTGGCGAGGGTAGCCCGACGTGCTGACCGTGATGCGGCGCGCGCCCATGGCGATGCCGTCGCCGTCGTGGATGCGCGCCAGGGCCGGCAGCAGGCCCTCGAGGTTGAGCATCGGCTCACCCATGCCCATGACGACGAGGTTGGTGAGCCGCTGGTCGTCCGCGAGCCGCGAACGCGCGTGCAGCACCTGCTCGGTGATCTCGCCCGCGGTCAGGTTGCGGCGGACGCCGCCGAGGCCGGATGCGCAGAAGATGCAGCCGACCGGGCACCCGACCTGGGTGGAGACGCACAGCGTCGTGCGCTCGCCCTCGGGAATGATCACGCACTCGACGGCGTCGTCGTCCGCGAGCCCGATGAGCAGCTTCTCGGTGCCGTCCGCGGCGCGTTCGGACCGCTGGATCGTCGTCGAACGAACCGTGTGGGTCGCGGCGAGCGCATCGCGCAACCGCTGCGGCACGTTCTTCAGCCCGTCGAACGAATCCGCGCCGTGCTTGTAGAGCCAGTGGGCGATCTGGCGCGCCTGGAACGGCTTGCCGCCGTGCTCCGCAACGAGCGCCTGCAGCGCTTCGTCGGACAGGTCGGTGAGCGCGGATCCTGCCGCGGCGGGCGCCTGTTTCGACGGGCTGGATTCCTCGGGTCGATCCGATCCCGGCGTGCCGGATCCCGGTGTATCGGATCCCGGTGTATCGAAACCCGGCGCATCGGACTCGGGCGTATCGGTAACCGGCGTATCAGGCACTATCGCGCTTGCGTCGTGCGGCCGCATCGCCGCGATTGGTGCGGGCGAGCCGCTCGCGCACGAACTCCTCGGTCACGACGATCTGCTCGCCCTTGCGCGAGCTGATGTCGAAGCGCAGGTCGAGCAGGACCTCCTCGAACATCGTGCGCAGCGAGCGGACGCCGGTGTCGCGCGTCATCGCGGTGTCGGCGAGCGCGCTGAGCGCTTCGTCGGTGAACTCGAGCTGGACGTCGTCCATCTCGAACATCGACTTGAACTGCTTGACCAGCGCATGCTTCGGCTTGGTCATCACGCCGAGGATCTCGTCGCGTGTCAGGGACCGCATCGGCGCCACGACCGGCAGGCGCCCGACGAACTCCGGGATCATGCCGAAGTCGATCAGGTCCTTCTGGTCGAGGTAGGGGATCAGCTGATCCCGCTCCTGCTGGTTGGTGACGATGTCGAGCTCCTTGACCTCGTTGTTCATCGGGTCGTCGAAGCCGATGATGTTCTGCCCGAGGCGGCGCGCGATGAAGTGCTCGATGCTCGAGAACGTGCCGCCGCAGATGAACAGGATGTGCTCGGTGTTCACCTGGATGTAGCTCTGCTCGGGGTGCTTGCGCCCGCCCTGCGGCGGCACGTTGGCCACCGTGCCCTCGAGGATCTTGAGCAACGCCTGCTGCACGCCCTCGCCGCTGACGTCGCGCGTGATCGAGACGTTGCTCGTCGTCCGCCCGATCTTGTCGATCTCGTCGATGTAGATGATGCCCTGCTGCGCGCGCTCGACGTCGAAGTTGGCGTTCTGCAGCAGCTTCAGCAGGATGTTCTCGACGTCCTCGCCGACGTAGCCGGCCTCGGTCAGCGTCGTCGCGTCGGCGATCGCGAACGGCACGTCGAGGATGCGCGCGAGCGTGCGCGCCATGAGCGTCTTGCCGGAGCCCGTCGGGCCGACGAGCAGGATGTTGCTCTTCTCGAGCTCGAGGTCGGGGTTGTGGTAGCGCGCGTGCAGGCGGCGGTAGTGGCCGTAGACCGCCACCGCCAGCACCTTCTTGGCGCGGTCCTGACCGATCACGTACTCGTTGAGCCGGTCCATGATCTGGTCCGGCGTCGGCACCTTGTCCTTGAGGGCCAGGTCCTTGACGAAGGTCGGCGCGTCGCCCTTCTGCTTGCGGTCCTCTTCCTTGAGGATCGAGTTGCAGATCTCGATGCACTCGTTGCAGATGTAGACCCCGGGCGGTCCCTGGATCAGCGACTGCACGTGGTGGCGCGACTTCGCACAGAACGTGCAGCGCTCCACCGTCTTGCCCTTGCCTGCCATGTCTTGAGTCCTAGTCCACGGACCGGCGAGGTCATAGCCCCCCGGTGCCGCCACAGTCTACCAACGTCCGCGGCGCGGCGCCCCTCCCCATTCCACGGAAGATGGTGCCGCCCACCGCCGGCGCTGGCGCGGTGCGGCGGTTGGGGTTGCGGCGGCCGCTACTTGGCGGCCGGCCTACTTAGCGGCCGGCCTACTTCGCGGCCGGCCTACTTAGCGGTCTGAACGATCTCGTCGATGAGGCCGTAGTCCTTGGCCTCCTCCGAACCCATGAAGAAGTCGCGGTCGCTGTCGTGCTCGATCTGCGCCACGTCCTTGCCCGTGTGCGTCGCGAGGATCTGCGTCAGCGTCTGCTTCAGGCGCAGGATCTCGTCGGCCTGGATCTCGATGTCGATCGCGGTGCCGCCGACGCCGCCCCACGGCTGGTGGATCATGATGCGCGAGTGCGGCAGGGCGTGCCGCTTGCCCTTCGTGCCGGCGGCCAGCAGCAGCGCGCCCATCGACGCGGCCTGACCGATGCAGTAGGTCGCGACCGGGCACTGCACGAACTGGATCGTGTCGTAGATCGCGAGGCCGGCGGTCACGCTCCCGCCCGGGCTGTTCAAGAACAGGTTGATGTCCTGGTTCTTGTTCTCCTTCTGGAGGAACAGCAGCTGGGCGATCACCGCGTTGGCGACGCCGTCGTCGATCGGCGAACCGATGAAGACGATGCGGTCCTCGAGCAGCCGGCTGTAGATGTCGTATTGACGTTCGCCGCGGCCGGTCTTCTCGATGACGAAGGGGATGATGTAGTCGTTGGCGATGCTCATGCGCGTCTCTCGTCCGATGCCTGCCGGCTACCGCCGACCCGACGACCAACGTCCGGCCCGGCGACCTGCCCGGCCCGACGCCTCGCGGTGTCAGATCAGATAGGCAACGCCGACAGTTCGATCAACTGCCCTTCTTATCGACGGCTTTGGCGTTTTCTCTGAGGAAATCGCGCACCTTGCGCTCGAGGAGCGCCAACTCCAGCTCACCGAGGCGGTTGTTCTCCTCGAGATGTTGCCGAACTTGCGCCGGGGTCACGTTGTTGGCCGCCGCGATCTGCCCGATCTCGGCGAGCGCGTCCTCTTCGGTGACCTGCAGGCCCTGCTGTTTGCCGACGGCGTCGATCAGGAAGAACATCCGGACCCGGCGTTCCGCCTCCTTCCGGGCGTCGCCCTTCTGGGCCTCGACCTGGGCCGGGATCTGGTCTTCGGGCGTACCGGATTCGCGCAGGCGCTGCTCGAGGCCCGCGAGGGCGGCCTGCTCCTGTTGCTCGACCATCGACGGCGGCAGCTCGAACTGGTGCTGGCTCATGAGGTGGTCGATCGCCTGCTCCTCCTGGCGTTGCTTGCCGGCCCGCTCCTTCTCGGCGCTGATGCGCTCGCCGAGATCCTGGCGCAGGTCCGCGAGCGTCTCGAACTCCAGACCCTTGGCGAGCTCGTCGTCGATCGGCGCGGGCGTGACGCGCTTGATCTCCTCGACCACGAGCTTGACCTTGCCGCTCTTGCCGCGGACCTCTTCGACCTCGAAGTTCTCGGGGAAGGTCAGGTCGATCTCCGCGGCCTTG
Organism: Planctomycetota bacterium; assembly: GCA_965228735.1. Classification (GTDB taxonomy): domain Bacteria; phylum Planctomycetota; class UBA1135; order UBA1135; family UBA2386; genus JAGQRA01. The sequence goes on along the minus strand of OZ245838.1, from coordinate 2,181,414 downwards.
CCGACGGTCAGCCCGAGCACCGCCTTGGTGTAGGCCTCCTCGTCGCAGCCGTTGATCGGGCGCCGCGTCTGCAGCTGCGCACCCTTGCGCTCACGCACCGTCTTGCCGTCCTCGTCGAGGAACGTGAGGTCCGCCTTGAGGAAGTCGCCATCGATCGCGGCCTCGTCGGTGACCTGCATCTTGCGCTTCTCGTGCGCGATCTGCTCGAGCGCCTTGTCGATGTCCTCGTCGGTCGCCGCCGGCTCGTAGGCCTCGACCTCGATGCCCGTCAGGTCACCGAGCTCGATCGTCGGGCGCACGTCGATGCGGGCCACGAACTCGAGCGCCGTGCCGCGCTTGACCTCGAGCTTCTCGATGTCGTCGATCTGGATGTTGCCGATCGGCTGGATCTCGTTCTCCTGGCACGCCTGCCCGAAGTACCGGTTGAGCAGCTGGTCCTTGGCCTCCTTGCGGATGCTGTCGCCGAACCGCTTCTCGATCATCGCCTTCGGCACCTTGCCGGGACGGAAGCCCTTGATCTGGACCTGCTCCTGCGCCGAGGCGAACACCTCGTCGAGGTGCTCGTCGACGAGCTTCTGAGGGACCGTGATCGTCAGAGAACGGCTGCAGGGGCCGGTCTCGGCTACCTGGACTTCCATGGTCGACATTGGGTGATCGCTGGTTGCGGCTGGGCGAGCGGGCGTTGAATTCGGCGCAGCATCATCGCGGCGCCGCCGGGCCCGGTCAACAGCGATGCGGGGCATCCGCGCCGGCGAACTGCTCGAGGTCGGGTCCCGCTCGCGGTCAGCGGCCCGCCGCGAGCTTCGCGAGCCGTTCCGCGAGCGCCGTGTGGCCCTGCGCGGCTGCGAGCTCGGCCGCGCCCTGCCCGTTCCTGTCGCGCGCGGTGATCGCGGCCCCGCGCTCCAGCAGCAGATCGACGGCCGCGTCGCTGCCGCCGAACGCGGCCCAGAGCAACGGCGTACGTCCCGAATTGCCGCGGGGATCGAGCGCCACGCCGCGGTCGAGCAGGGCGCGCATCAGCACCAGGTTGCCGCGGAACGCCGCGGCCGTGAGGGCGGACATGCCGTCCGCGCTGCGCTCGTCCGCGCCCGCGCCGCGCTCGAGCAAGAGCAGCGCCGTCTCGGTGTGATCGGCGTAGCTCGCGAGGATCAGCAGCGTGTCCCCGCGGTCGTTGCGGACGTCGACGTCGAAGTCCGGCGTCAGGGCCTGCTTCATCGCGGCGGTGTCGCCGGTGCGGGCGTAGGCGAACGCGCGGCCGATCCGTTCCGCCGCGGGATCCGGCGCGGGCAGGCCGGCGCGCTGGGCGGCCGTGCGTTCCTGCTCCGACGGTGCGCCGGCGCAGCCGGCGGTCGCGCCGAGGGCGGCGAGGGCGGCGAGGGTGAGGGGCAGAACGCGCGCCATGCGGCCCAAGCTATTTCTTCGGCAGCTTCGGCGCACGTTCTTCGCGGATCTTGTCGAGCGCCCGCTTCACGCGGTCGTGCTCGAGAGCCTCGCGCATCACCTCGTCGTCGATCGCGAGGGCTTCGATCTCGGCGACGGTGAACCCCGAGTCGCGGATCACCTTGACGAGATCGCGGTGGCGTCCGCGGTGCGCCTCGCAGCGCATCAGCCCGATGTAGGCCATGCGCGTCATCGACACGCCACCGCTGTACTCGATGATCTTCTCGTAGTCGTCGGCCGCTTCGCTGAAGTCGCCGATCGCGAACAGCAGGTTGGCGCGCTGCTGGTAGAGCGCGGTCTCGCGGCGGCGCGCCGGCCGGCGCAGCTGGTCGTCGAGGTTGCGCTTCACCTTCGTCACGCCGGCGCGTTCGCCGAGCGCGCGCAGGGTGACCGCGGTCTCGACGGCGAGCGAGTTGTCCTTCTCGTCCTCGATGAGCTCGAGCAGGCGGCGAACGGTGGGTTCGTGCTCCGTTGGCGCGACCTTCGCGAGCGCGCGCACGATCTGCCGGGTGTCCTGCCAGTCGACGCGTTCGCCGAGCAGGCCGAGCAGCGCGCGGGCAGCGCGGTCGTTCTGGCGCACGGCGCGGCCGAAGTAGTGGATGTAGCGCATCAGCAGGCGGTCGTCGCGCTCGACGCTGAGCGCGTCCGCGACGAGGTCGGAGACCGAGCCCGCGCGCGCGGCCGCGAGGTAGTCGAGGACGTTCGCGCGCAGGTCCGAGTCCTTGTTCCCGAGCAGCTGGACCGCGTAGGACGCGCCGGCCTTGGTGCCGTGGCGCGCGAGCGACTGCAGCACGAGCACACGGTTCTCGCCGGCGGTGTTCTGCAGCAGATCGACGAGCAGGCGCGCGGCCTGCGGTGTGCGCGCCAGGCCGAGCAGGCGGATCGCCTCGCGCCGCGTCGTCTCGTAGCGGCTCTTGAGCAGCTCGGCGAGCGCGTCGACGAACGACGACGGGTCCATCTTCTCGAGGACGCGGCGCGCGTTGCCGGCGAGGTTGCGGGCCGCCTCGCTGTTCTGCTTCGGCTCGAGCATTTCGAGCAGGAGCGGCACGACGCTGTCGCCGAGTTCGGCGACCTTCTCGATGACCCCGTCCATGAACTTGTAGCTGCTGCGATACGACAGCTTGAGGTCCGGGAGGAACGGCTCGAGCGCGGCGATGGCCGCCGGGCGGGCGCGTTCGGCGCGCGCGCGGGCGAGGTCGGGGAGTTCGGCGAGCGAGACCTGGGCCACCAGAGGGGTCGCGAGTGGCAGGGTCAGGACGGCCGCGAGCAGCAGGTGCGGGACGCGCATCAACGGCATCGTAGGTGGTGGTCGGCTCCGAATGCAATCGGGGCCTCGGCCGCGCCACCGGGTCGCCGAACGCGCGGCGCGCCGGCAGTCGCGCGGGCTGAAGCTGCCAGCGGCGATTTGCCGATGAGACGGGTATGTGGAACTACGTGCTGCGCCATCGCCTGCTGCTGCGCGCGATCTACGCCCGTTCGACACCGGTCCTGGGCTGACGGACGGCCCTTGCGTCGACCCGCCCGCCCGCGGATCGTGCCCGCGTGCGGGACTTCGACGTGATCGTGATCGGCGGCGGCCATGCGGGCGTGGAGGCGGCGAGTGCCGCCGCCCGGCTCGGCCGCCGGACGGCGATGGTCGTCCTCGATCCCGAGGCCATCGGGCGAATGTCCTGCAACCCCGCGATCGGCGGCCTCGCGAAGGGACAGCTCGTGCGCGAGGTCGACGCGCTCGGCGGCGAGATGGCGCTCTGCACGGACAGCACGGGCATCCAGTTCCGCATGCTCAACACGAGCAAGGGACCGGCCGTGCGGTCGCCGCGCGCGCAGTGTGATCGGGCGGCCTACAACCGCGAGATGGTCGCGCGCGTGCTCGCCCGGCCCGGGCTCGAGGTCGTGGCCGGCGAAGCCGTGCGCGTGCTCGCGAACGGGGACCGCGTGCGCGGCGTCGAGCTCGCCGACGGCACCGAGCTGCACGCGCCCGCCGTCGTGCTCACGACCGGGACGTTCCTCGGCGGCCGGCTCTTCGCGGGTGAATGGGAGGCGGCAGGTGGCCGTCACGGCGAGGGCGCGGCGTCGCGGATCAGCGAGTCACTGCGGTCGTTCGGCCTGCGGCTCGGGCGGCACAAGACGGGCACGCCGCCGCGGCTGCACCGCGACACGATCGACGTGTCGGCGCTCGAGGAGCAGCTCGGCGACGACCCGCCCCAGCCGTTCTCGTTCCGCACCGAACGGCTCGACGTCGAGCAGGTGCCGTGCTGGCTGACCTACACCAACGAACGGACGCACGCGATCATCAGCGAGCACGCGCACACCTCGCCGATGTTCCGCGGGCGGATCCAGGGCAGCGGGCCGCGCTACTGCCCCAGCGTCGAGGACAAGGTCGTGCGCTTCGCGGACAAGCCCAAGCACCTGATCTTCCTCGAGCCCGAAGGCAGCGACTCGCCCGAGGTCTACCCCAACGGCATCAGCACGAGCCTGCCGGAAGCCGTGCAGCGGCAGTTCCTGCGCACGATCCCGGGGCTCGAGGAGGTCGAGATCGTCCGGCCGGGCTATGCGGTCGAGTACGACTACATCGTCACCGATCAGATCCGCGGTGACCTGCAGGTGGCGACGCTCGCGGGGCTGTTCGCAGCCGGGCAGATCAACGGCACGAGCGGCTACGAGGAAGCCGCGGGGCAGGGACTCGTCGCGGGCGTCAACGCGGCGCGGTTCGCACGGGGGGAGGACGCCGTCGTGATCGATCGTGCGACCGGCTACCTCGGCGTGATGATCGACGATCTGTGCCGCGTCAACCCGAGCGAGCCGTACCGCATGTTCACGAGCCGCGCCGAGTTTCGCCTGCTCCTGCGCAGCGACAATGCGGATCGGCGCCTGCTGCCGCTGGCGGAGCGGCTCGGTCTCGTCGAGACGGCGTTCGCCGATCAGGTGCGCCTGAAAGAAGGCCGCATCCGGGCGGCGCGCAAGCTCTGCGACACCGTGCGGCACGACGGCAAGACGCTGACCGAGTGGTTGCGTCGGCCCGAGGTCACGGTCGATTTCGTGATCCAACGCAGTGCCGCGAGCAGCGCGCTGCACCTCACGGCGGCGGAACGGAGCGAGCTCGAAGCCGAGGTGAAGTACGAGGGCTACATCGCGCGGCAGCGGCTCGAGGTCGAGCGGCTGCAGCGCATGGAGCACAGGCGCATCCCGGCCGACTTCGACTACGCGGCGGTGCCCGGACTCAGCGCGGAGTCACGCGAACGATTGCAGCAGCGCCGCCCGCTCACGCTCGGCGAGGCGTCACGCGTGCCCGGCGTGCGCCAGCCCGACGTGCAGCTGATCCTCGTGCTGCTGCAGAAGCACCGGGCGCCGCGCGTCGCCGACAGCCCGCTTCGCTGACCAGGATCACGCTAGTTGGGTACGGTGCCCGACCAGGCACCGTACCCAACGAGGCACCGTACCCAACTAGCCAGCGAAGCCGGCTAATTGACGTCGAAGCGCAGCGTGACGCCGTTGCTCGTGAGGGCGCCGAACGGGTTGACGCCCGGAACCAGCATCAGCGACTGCGCGAAGATCGCGACGCCGGCGAACGTGGCGGACGTCGGGGTGTTCACGGGCCACGACGCGGTGCCGCCGACCGGGACGAGGATGCCGCTCGCGTCCGTGCTCAGGTACTGCCGGCAGCCGGCCATGCCGAACGCCGCGAGGTCCGTCCCCGGGTTGACCTGGTTGAGGCCGAAGATCTGCACGCCGAGCGCCGCCGTGGCCGGCACGTCGAGCGTCACGACGTTGATCGACGAGCCGAGCAGCGGCCGCGCGTCGGCGGACAGCGTGAGCTCCTGACCGTCGGCGGCGTCGACCGAGATCGAGGCGAGCAGCGCCGTGCTGAGGTCGAGCTCGGCCGGGCGCAGCGAGATGCCGCCCGGCGAGTAGCCGACGATGTGGCCGTTGCCGCCGCCGCCGCTGCCCGTGAGGCTCATCTGCTCGAACGCGTAGGTCACGTTCCCCGTCGCCGAGTCGAACTGGAACTGGAACGTGCTCATGCTGCCCGGCACGTTCCAGTCCGGGACGTCGGTCCACGTGAAGTAGGCCGTCGTGCCGATCTCCTCGAAGGTGACCTGGCCGCCGGTCGACGGATCGTAGTCGTGCCAGTTGCGCCACGCGGCGTCGGGCTCGTCGAAGAAGTTGTTGGTGACGATCGTGCCGAGCGTCGCGTTGCTCGAACCCGTCGCGACGAAGCCGTTGGAGTAGACGACCAGCGACGAGAGCGTCGTGCCCGCGTGCGGGAACGGCGTCGTCAGCGTCTGCGTCGACTGCGTGTCGTCGCCCATGCCGAGGTTGACGGCGTTCGGCGTCGGCTGCACGAACGGCGCGATACCCGCGATGACCGTGTAGCCGCCCGTGCCCGTGGCCAGCATCGTGAACGACGACATCGACAGGTCGAAGTTCGCCGGGTCGTTGATGTGCTCGTAGAACGTGGCGCGTTCCTGGTAGCAGCCGGCGCCGTAGTCCAGGGCGGTCGCGAGGCTCGTCTCCGGGCCGATGTCGCCGCTGACGTTGAGGACGAACGCGCCGGCGCGGCTGTTCCAGCCCCCGACGCGAACGTAGAGCTGCTGACCCGCCGTGACCGCAACGGTCGCGCTCGAGCGCGTGCCGCACGAGTCGTCGTTGCACGCGATGCTCGTCAGGTTGGTGCAGCCGGCCGTGCCGTCGAAGACCTCGATGCACGTGTCGAAGCCGCTGCCGCACGTGTCGAACGTCGCCGAGCCGTTGGCGTTCGCGAGCGCGACGAACCAGAGGTCGTTGCCGCCGGAGGCGCAGCCCCACGCCGGCTGCGACGTCGTCGCGCTCGTGGAGTCGAACGGGCCGTACGTGCCGACGGTGACGGGCAGCGCGTTGCTGCACTCGTCACCCTGGGCGGTGGCGGGAACGGTGAGGAGAGCGGCCAGCGAGGTGGCGAGAGTGCAGGTGCGAAGAAGTGGCATGGCCGGACGAGGATACCGGGTCGCCGGCCGCTTGCCGATCGTCCCGCGCGATCAACGGTCCCTTCGCTCGCTGACCGTCTTCTCGTTGGCCGCAACGGCCCGCGCCAGCGCGCGGTCGAACGCGCCCGGGTCGAACAGGAACGGCCCCTGGCCACCGGCATAGGTCACCCTGCCGTCCTTGCCGATTACGTAGAGCCGATCGGGCAGGGCGCCATACGTGGTCGCGATCTCGTCGTCGAGCTCGTCGATGAGGGCGGGCATCGGCAGCTCGAGATCGGCCATGCACGTACTCGCGACGGCCGCGCGCTCCGCGAGGTTGGTCGGGTCCTCGATGTTGCCGAACTCCATCGGCCAGTCGCTGTCGAGCGCATGCGCTTCCTTGACGTAGACGACGAAGATCGCGGCATCTTTGCCGAACCGTCGATGCGTCTGCCTCAGCCGACCGGCCGAGCTGCGGAACGGGGGTCAGGTATAGGAGCCGAAGATCAGCCCGACCGGTTGCTTGCCGCGGAAGCTCGACAGGCGCACCTTCGTCTTCGTGTCGGACAGGAGCGGCAGTTCGAAGTCGGGCGCCAGCTCGCCGACGATCGGATGCGTGCCGAGTTCGGCGCGCTGCAGCGTGCCGTCGCCGTTCACGTCGAGCCGGCCGAACAACGCGTCGAGGTCGTCCGGCGTGAGGTCGCCGTCCTTGTCGGCGTCGAACATACGCGGCGCGCGACGGGCGATCCCCTGCGTGTTCTGCAAGAACGGCAGCGCCGTCTTGCCGAGCACGCCGTCGTCGCCGGTCGGGAGTCCGCCGACGAACGTGCGCCACTCGGCGGGCGGCACCTGGCCGTCGTGGTTCAGGTCGGCGGTGCGCCCGAGCTGACTCCACAGTCGCAGCATGTAGCCCCTCGGTGGGCCGCCGTCGGCTTCCTTCTCGAAGTCGCTGGCCGTGATCCTGCCGTCCGCGTTGCGGTCGAGTTTGGCGAAGCGATCGGCGCCGCGGTCGTACTCCGCGGGTGTCACCGCCGAGTCGCCGTCCTTGTCGTACTTCTTCTGCAGGAACTGCCACGGCGACTGGGCCGCGGCGGCATCGGCGAACGGCAGGGTCGCCGCGAAGGCGATGGCGACATGGGGGACTCGCATGCCGCGATCGTAACGCGGCGGCGCGGGCAGGGTGGCTCGTTACATCTGCAGGACGGTCTTCACGAGGGTCTCCGTGTCGACCTCGTCCACGCTCTTGCCGCGCACCCTCTGCACCTTGTTGCGCGCGTCCTTCTCCGCGTAGCCGAGCGTGACGAGCGCCGCGACGGCGTCCTCTGCGCTCTGGCTCGGCAGCACCGTCGTCGGCTCCGTTGCCGCGACGCCGAGGTCGAGCTTGTCCATGACCTCGCGCAGCTCGAGGCAGAGGCGCTCCGCGGTCTTCTGGCCGACGCCCTTCACGCGCTTCAGCGCCGCCGCGTCGTTCTGCGCGATCGTGCCCGCGAGTTCCCGCGGCGCGTAGACGCTCAGCAGCGCGAGGGCGATCGACGGCCCGACCCCGCTGACGCCGAGGATGCGGCGCGCGAGCTCGCGTTCGGCGGTCGTCGAGAACCCGAGCAACGACGGCGTCCCGTCGACGACGTGCAGGATCGTGTAGACCTGCTGCGTCTCGCCGATCCGCAGCTCGGCCGACGTCGACAGCGAGACGCGGACGAGGTAGCCGACCCCCGCGCACCGCACGACGGCGGTCGAGGCGTGCTTCTCGACGATCTCGCCGTGCAGATGGTCGTACATCACCCGCAGTCTAGCCCGTGTGGCGGTACCGAACCCGTTTCGAATCCGCCATCCGCGAGCCCGCGCAAGCCCGGTTCAGAAGCGCGCCCCCGCCGGCGCAGCGGTGGCGGAGTTGAAACGCCGGGTGGCCCTGGGGGTCTCCCCCCAGGGCTCCCACAGATCCGGACGTGCGCGGCTAACGCATCCGGCTCGTCAGCGACAAGGGCTCGCTGCGTAGACCGACCGGGTCAGCCGGGGCGGAGGAAGCGGGTATGCACGCAGCAGTTGCTCGAAGCGGGCCCACGACATGTAGGCCGCCCGCGAGCGCCGGCTCAGCCACCGATGCCAGATGCGACGGGCCTCGTACCATACGCGACGTAACGCAGCAGAGTTGCCGGTCACGCCGAAGTAGAGGTAGTGCCCCCGTAGCTTCGAGCACAGGGTGGAGTACTGGACGCGGACCTTGTCGTGCCGATTGCGACGGCACCAATCCCGTAGCCCAGTCAGGGTACGGGTCACGACGTGTCGTGTGGTGCGCCGCTGCACGGTCCATCGGCCGCGCCGGGAGCGTGACCAGTGATGGGTGAAGCCCAGGAAGTCGAAAGTGCCGCTCCCCGCCGCGCCGTCTTCGGGCGGTTGGAAGCGGACTAACCGGGTCTTGTCCGGATGCAGTGTGAGGCCGAAGCGCCCGAGCCTTTGGGCCAGGATCGACGACATCGCACGTGCATCGGCTTCGACGGCAAACAGGATCACGAAGTCGTCCGCATAGCGGACCAACTCCGCGCGACCGGCAAGCCTCGGCTTGACTTCCTCGACAAACCAACGGTCCAGCACTGCGTGCAAATAGATGTTCGCCAGCAGCGGCGAAATCACGCCTCCTTGTGGGGTGCCTTTGCGAGAGCGATGCAGCGCACCGTCCTCCTGCACCCCCGCCTTCAGCCACTTGTCGATCAGTCGACGGAACACTCCGTCGCGCACCCGCTGGTCGAGGATCGCTCGCAGATGGGTCGGCTCCAGGTTGTCGAAGAAACCTTGGATGTCGACTTCCAACAGCCAGCCGCCACCCATCGACATCGCATGCTTCCAAAGCGATTCCAGTGCCGTGTGCGGCGAGCGACCGGGACGGAAGCCGTGCGAGCAGTCCAAGAAGTCCTGCTCATATACCGCCTCCATCACTTGCGTCACCGCCCGCTGCAAGACCTTGTCCTCCAGCGTCGGCACTCCGATTGGACGCGTGCCACCCTTCCCTTTCGGGATGTGCACGCGCCGGACCGGTGGTGCGCGATAGCGCCCTGACTTCGCGCGTTCGTGCAGGTCCGCGAGGTTGCCCTCGAGATCCTGCTCGTAGTCGCGAGCCGTGACGCCGTCGACACCAGGAGCTTTGGACTTCTGCGTGCGGCGATACGCCTCCCGCAGAAGCGCGATGTCCATGTGGTGTGCCAGTGTGGTCAGGACCAGGTCTGGTCGCTGCCTCGCCAGCTCCGCTACCCGCCGGAGTTTCGTGGAGACCTGCTCGGAGCCCGTCGTCTCCGTGGTCGGTCCGTCCAGCGGTTCCTTGTCGCCGGTGACGCCCTTCCCTCCGCCGGGTCCCCGTGGGGCGGGTTCCCCGGACTCTTTGGTACTATGACGCACTCCGACTCCCTCGTTGGCGTCCCGCGTCGCTTCGTTTCCTTCGCTCGGCGGTACCGGCCGTGTGTCCGGATTCCTTGACGGCACCGACGCGGACACGACGTCGCGGCCCTGGAGAGTTGGTTTCCGGGCCCCAGCCGGAGTTGACGATCGGACCAATCGAGGGGATCCCAGGTTCCTGGGGAGTCCGATGGATGCGTGCGGTCGTTCTCAGGACCCCGGAGAGACTTCCGGGCCAAGCCGGTTGCGGCCCTTCCATGTTGCCTTCCGATGAACCCACCACGTCGGCTCTCTCGCTGTCGGTACTTTCGGGGCTCAGTCGCGCCGCCCACATCCTCGCTGTCTACGCTTCGCAGCGGCGGTTACCCGGTCGCCACGCAAGACTCGCTTCCGGCTGGTGGCTAGCCTTCGCCGGGCGGGTTTCGTCACCCGCGGGACTCCAATACGGGGTTCTCATTCCTGTCAGGTCATGATTTCTCCCGTCCAGGCTTCGCCTGGCGCAAGGGTTCGGTACCGCCACCTTCGGCCCGCAGAGTTGGAACTCAGCCGCGGAGGCTGAGGCCGAACTCGTCGAGCTTCGTCTTGATCTCGTTCAGCGAGGTCTGGCCGAAGTTCGGGCACGCGAGGAGTTCGGCCTCCGTCTTGTTCGACAGGTCGCCGATCGTGCGGATCTTGAGCAGATCGACGATGCGGCGGCTGCGAACCGACAGGTCGAGCTCCGTGATCGGGCGGCGCGTCGGGTCGGGGCTGTTCGGGTCCGGGGCCTCTTCCGGCGCAACGGCCGGCGCGTCCTCGACACCGAGATCGCGGTTCATGAGTTCGTCGGCCGTCATGCCGAGGCGGAGGCCCTTGTTCTTGAGGATCTCCTTGATCTCGTTGAGCGACGTCTCGCCGAAGTTCTTGTAGCTCAGCAGCTCGGCCTCGGTCTTCTTCACGAGGTCACCGAGCGTGCGGATGCTCATCTTCGCGAGGCAGTTGCGCGACCGCACCGACAGCTCGAAGTCGTTGATCGGGGTCCGCAGGAGCTTGTTGCGCTTGTCGTCGCGGCGCTCCTGGTCCTCGTCGTAGTACATGTTGAGCGCGGCGGCTGCGTCACGACGGTAGAGGCGCGCGCGCGCGTTCTCGGGGTCGGCCTGCAACGCGAGGTCGAAGCACTGCATCGCGCGGCGGTAGTTGCCGATGTCCTCGTAGAGGATGCCGAGGTTCATCACGCACGCGACGTTGACGGGCGGCGCCATGAGCGCGCGCTCGTAGAGCTCGCGCGCCTCCTCGTCCTCGCCGCGCAGATCGACGTTGACCGCGAGGCGGAACAGCGCGTGCTTGTGGCTCTCGTCGAGCGCGAGCACGTCGTCGTAGCACGCGATCGCGGCCTCGTTCTCGTGGTTGAGCTCGTGCACGCGGCCCGTGAAGTACTTCTGATCCGGCTCACCGAGGTGCGCCTTCAGCGCCTCGAGTTCGCTCGCGAGGCGTTCGCCGTCCGCGGCCTGGTCGAGCGCGCGCAGCCACGCCAGCGCCTGCGCGGCGTCGGTCTTGCGGTTGGGCAGGACGGCCTCGACTGCATCGAGATCGCCGAGCGCGGCGTGGCTCGTCGCCAGGCACAGCGCCGCGGCAGAATTGCTCTTCTCGCCCGCCAGCAGTTCGACCGCCTCGTTGTGACGGCCGAGCGCCCACACGGCGAAGCCGCGGCTCGTGCCGCGCGCCATCGGGCTGCCGAGCCAGTCACGCAGGCTCTCGACCGTGTTCACGTTCTGGAAGACCGCGGTCTTGAACTCCTCGAGACGCGGCGGAGTCATCTCGCCGCTGAGCAGTGCCGTGGGGTCGATCGAGCTGGGGGATTCTTCGGGTACGGTGTCCGTCATCGATTTCCTGACGCAATGGTCCCGACGGCTGCGGCATCTCGCCGCCGCCGCTCGTGCCGACCGGGATGGTCGGTGATTTGGGGCGAAGAGACTAGGAATTCAGGGGTTCCGAATCAAGTTCGCTCCACCGTACTTAAACGTGGCTCGTCAGCCTCGGACTTCGCCGTAGATCGCGACCAGCTCGGCGGCCATCTCGGCGAACGAACGCGCCCGTTCGCGCGCGCCGGACGCGAGCGTCGCCACGAGGTCGCGGTCGTTCGCCAGGCGTTCGATCGCGGTGGCCCAGGCCGGCACGTCGCCCGGCGGCAGCACGTAGCCCTGCTCGCCGTCGTCGACCGCGTCCTGCAGGCCGCCGATCTCGCTCACCAGCACCGGGCGGCCCGCCGCGAGCGCTTCGCGGACCGTGAGGCCGAACGCCTCGTGCCACAGTGCGGGTGCGACGAGCACGTCGATCTCGGCGAAGAGCCGCGGCAAGGCGTCGAGGCCGTAGGGGCCGTGGTAGGAGACGCCGCTGCCGGGCTGCAGGCGCTGGAAGCAGCGATTGAGATAGGTCTCGTCGCCGTGGTAGGGGACCGCGTTGCCGTGGATCGTGAGCGTCGCCGTGCCCTGCGGCAGCCGCTGCAGCGCGTCGAGCACCACGTGCAGGCCCTTGCTCGCCATCAGCGTGCCGAGGTAGCCGAGGCGCAGCGGCCCGTCGTGCGGCACCGGCGGCGGCAGCGCGTGCAGGTTGCCCGTGTCGACGCCGTTCTCGACGATCTCGAATTGTTCGCCCGGGATGCCGAGGTCGGCGAACGGCGCGATCGCGCGCGGCGACGGCACGACGAGGCGGTCGGCCGTGAGCATCACGGCGCGGGCGCGGGCGTGCAGGTTCTCGACGTTCTGCGTGCGGTTGGTCTCGTTGAACCAACCCGAGAACGTGCGCTGCAGGCAGTCCGCGCAGCGCTCGACCTCGGCGCGGTCGCAGCGCTCGGAGTCGACGTGGAACATCTGGCCACGCGGGCAGAACAGCCAGTAGTCGTGCAGCGTGAGCACCACGGGCACGCCCGCGTCACGGATCGCGCGGACGCTGTCGGTCGACAGGCCCGTGAGGTGGTGCACGTGCGCGACGTCGAACGTCTCGCCGGCCGCCGCCCGTTCTTCGACGAACGCGCGCACGGCCGCGGCCATCGGCTCGCACTCGTACATCGCCGCGATCGAGTCACAGTTCTCCCAGCGATACGCACACCACGTGACATGGGCACCGCGGGCACCGCTCGCCGCGATCTCGTCGGCGGTCGCCGCGACGCGTTCACCCTGTGCTGTCCCCGGCAGGTTGCTGCGCGCGAGCACGTGCACGTCGTGTCCGGCCTGCACGAGGGCATCGGCCAACCCGACGACGTGCTGCTGCACGCCGCCCACACTGTCGGGCGGCAGGCCGTGACTCAGAAGCAGGATCCGCATCGCGGAAGCCTACGGCGTACGGTACCTGGTTCGAACTGCCGACTTCCCGCGCCGCAGGCGCGGGAAGTCGGCAGTTCGAACCAGGTACCGTACGGGGTCACTGCGGCGTCATGATCACGACGAGCAGGTCGCGGCCCGGGCCGAGGAGTTCGGGGGCGGCAGTGCGCCAGGTCACGGTGCCGCCGGGAACGAGCTCGAGGCTGGCCTGCATCGGCGCGGTGCGGACCTCGGGGCGTTCGATGCGGACGGTGTCGGCGAGCAGGCCGATGGCGGGGCGGTCGTTCGTGCCGCTGTTGATGCTCGTCGAAGCGCCGGGTGAGAACACGGGCTGGTTGAGCTGTCGCGTCGTTTCGTGCAGGTCGACGAGGCGGCTGATCTCGCCGTCGAGCTCGAGCTGGTTGCCGAGGCGCCGCATGTTGAGCACGAGCCCGGTCGACAGTCGGCGGATCTTGGGATCGGGAATGCGCGCGGACTGCGCGATCTCGACGTCCCAATCGTGCAGGTAGCTCTGGACTCGGCGCACGGTCATCGCGCTCCACGTGCCGTTGACCTGCGAATACTGCGCGCGGCCGAGCGGCTTGGCGTCGGCCGGAATGCCCTGATCGTCGGAGCCCGCGCCGGGGGTGGTAGCGACGTCGAAGCACTGCACGTCGAGCACCGGACCGGCCGTCAGCGACTCGAACCAGCCCGCGATCGCCGCGCCGGCCGCGACGCTCGCCGTGCCGCTCGCGATGAAGCGCTGCGCATCCGTGTCGCTGTCCGGCTCGGCGATCCACGTCGCGTCGCTCGCGGCGAGCTCACTCATGTCGCCCCAGACGTTCTCGTCCTCGCGCCAGCCGTTGTCCGTATCGAGCCTCGTTGCCGCGCTGCGAAACCCCGGCAGCTCGCCCCGCATCGAGAAGATCGCAAGGTCGCGACCGCCGGGTCGAACGGGCTTGGGCAGCTGCCATTGGCACGTCATCTGCAGTTCGAACTCGCCGCCCGGGCCGGACCAGCGCTGCACCGAGGTCGCGCCCGGCCGGATCCGGACGATGCGACCGACCTCGCCGATCTGCACGCCGGCGCGATCGATGTCGCCGGTGCCGGCGTGGCCCGTGGCGATCGCCGGCAGGCCGGGATCGTCCGCGCAGCGCGCGACGATCTCGAACACACCCCACTCGCCGGACGGCGCGAGCTGCGGTCGGATCGCGAGCATCGCGCCGCTCCGCACCTCGATCACCCTCGGGTTGGCGGCCGCCGCTCCCTGCGCGATTTCGACGTCGTACTCGACGACGGCATCGCGTTTCGACGAGCTGCCGATCACGTGCAGTCGGCCGGGGTCCAGGCGGACGGTCCGCTGCAGTCGAACGTCAGGCTTGCCGTCGATCACTTGCGTGAGGCGCACCTCCGCGGTGACGACGGGTGGCAGAGCGGCACGGAGTTCGTTCAGCAGCGTCTGACAGGACTCGGCAGCGCCCTGGGGAACGATGAGGCTGTTGCCGAGGAAACGCACGTCGGCGTCGAAGCCGAGGCGCTCGAGCAGCTCGCCGAGCTGCTCCCTCGTGAAGTGGCCGCGGGCGTGACGGTCGGGGAAGCACGACTCGTTCTCCATCCGCATCCCGCCGAGCCGGTTCTCGCCGACGAAGCACCGCGGCGGCCAGGAGCGCCATTCCCCGGGCCGCACCTGCTCGATGTATCGATCGCGAGCCACCTCCTCGTAGAGCAGGTCGTGCACGGGCAGCACCTTCTGTGCGTTCACGAACGCGATGGGAAGGCTCAGAGCGGCAACGAAGAACGGGGCGAACCTGAGTCGGGTCATGGGCTTGTGGGGTCTTGGAACGGACAGCTCGGTCGGCGTCAGGTCCGAACCGCCGTCGTGGTCACGACGACCGGCGGTTGGAACGCACCAGCGGCCACCCTCCGCAGCCGCAAAGCCCGTGCCGATCGCTACTTCTCGCGCTCCAGCACGACGAGCAACTCACGCCCGTCACCGAGCAGTTCGTTCGCCGACGCGCGCCACGTCGCGCGCTGCCCGGCCGCGACGGTGCGACCGAAGCGCACGGGCAGCTGCGCGAACAGCGGCTGCTCGACGATCACCTGGTCGGCCGGCAGCTGCACGGCCGGCGAGCTCGACTGCTGCACGCTGTTGTTGTGCGCGGAAACCTGCACGGTGGGCGGCGCGGCGACCGCGGCGCCGAGCGTGAGCTCCTTCAACCCCGCATCGAGCTCGCGCGAGAGGTCGATCTCGACCTCGAAGCGATCGCCGAAGCGGCGCACGTTGAACACCGCGCCGTCGTCCATGCGCCGACACTTCGGATCCGGAATGCGCGACGCGTTCGCGACCTCGCAGTCCCAGTCGTAGAGCACCGTGCGATCGCGGCGCACCGCGCTCGTGCTCCACGTGCCGTCGACCTGACTCATGGTCGCGCTCGCGACCTCGTGGACGCCGGCCGGCGGCGCCTCTGCCAGCGCCGCATCGACCGCGGTGCCGGCGGGCACCTCGAGACAACGAATCGTCACGACCGGCCCGGCCGTCTTGGACTCGAACCAGCGCATGACCGCAGCGCCCGCCGCCCAGTGCGCGCGCCCGACCGCAACGTAGCGTTCGGCGAACGGCGCCTCCTCGAGATCGGGCTCCGACAGCCACTGCGCCTCGGCGCCGGCGATGTCCTCGATCAGAGACCACGGGTCGTCGTCGTCGTCGGGGTTGAACAGCGATTCGAAGTTCCGCGCGTCGACCCGCACGCTGCGAAAGCCCGGCAGTCCACCGCGCACGGAGAAGACGCCGAAGTCCTGGCCGCCGACGCGGACCGGCGGGCGCAGCTGCCAGCTCACGGTGAGCGCGAGCTCGAACGCGCCTTGCTGTGACGACCAGCGGTGCACCGTCGTCTTGCCGGGGCGGGCGAGCACGACCCGCCCGGCCTCGGCGATCTGCAGCGGCACGCGGTCGATCGGACCCACGCTGTGGTGCCCGGTCTCGATCTTCGAGCTCGGATCGTCGTCGGCGCAGCGCGCGATCACCTCGAGCAGGCCCCACTCCGCACTCGGCGTGAGCTGCGGCCGGATCGCGAGCATCGTGCCGGAGCGGACCTCGCGGTGCATCGGGTTGGAGATCATCGACGCCTGCGCGATCTCGACGTCGAAGTCCAGCACGGCGGTGCGCTCGCGCAGATCGCTGAGTACGTTCACGCGGCCGGGAACGAGCTCGGCGTGGCGTTCGAAGCGCACGCGAACCTTGCCGTTCTTCGTTTCGACCAGCCGGGCGTGCACCGCGAGCAGCGGCGGCAGCGCGCGGCGCAGCTGGGCGAGCCGTTCGCGGGCCTGCTCGGCGTCGCCCTCGGTCACGACGAGCGCGCCGTTCCAGATGCGCGCGCCGCCGGCGATCCCGACCGCGCCGAGGATGTCCTGCAGTTGCGACTCGGTGAAATAGCCGGAGCCGCGGCGTTCGACGCGCTCGTCGTCCCAGTTCAACGGCCGGCCGCCGAGCTGGGTCTCGCCCGCGAAGAGCCGGCTCGGGCGGTGGTACTCGTCGCCGATGTGGTCGAGGTAGCCCGGTCGGATCGTCGAATCGCAGAGCAGGTCCTGGACCGGGAGCAGGACCTCCTGGGCGAACGCCGGGGCGCCGCCGAGGCCGGCGAGGGCCAGGACGGTCGAGAGCATCGGGCGAGGCAAGTGCATGGCCCGGACCATACGTCAACGATGCGGCGCGTGGGCAGCCTTGCCTGGCATCGCCCGTTCTTGCACGATCGTTCCCGTGACGCTCGTCGACAAGCCGCTGGTCCTGGGCCAGCACACGTTCGAATCCCGCCTGTTCCTCGGCACCGGCAAGTACCCCTCGATGGACTCGATGGTGCAGGCCCTCGAGGTCTCGGGCACGCAATGCGTGACGGTCGCGGTGCGCCGGATGCAGATCGGCGTGCCCGAGGGCAAGACGCTGCTCGATTACCTGCCGCGCGAGAAGTACGTGCTGCTGCCCAACACCGCGGGCTGCTTCGATGCGGACCACGCGGTGCGCGCGGCGCGCCTCGGTCGCGAACTCGGCATGGGGGACCTCGTCAAGCTCGAGGTCCTCGGCGATCCGCAGACGCTGCTGCCCGATCCCGTCGGCACGCTCGAGGCCGCGAAGACGCTCGTGAACGAGGACTTCACGGTGCTCTGCTACACGAGCGACGACCCCGTGCTCGCGAAGCGCCTCGAGGACACGGGCGTCACCGCGGTCATGCCGGCCGGCGCGCCGATCGGCAGCGGCCAGGGCATCCTCAACCCCAACAACATCCGCATCATCCTCGAGCGCGCGAGCGTGCCGGTGATCGTCGACGCGGGCGTCGGCACCGCGAGTGACGTGACCGTCGCGTTCGAACTCGGCGCGGCGGGTGTGCTGCTCAACACCGGCGTCGCGCTCGCGAAGGACCCGGTCCGCATGGCGCGCGCGATGAAGGCGGCGGCCGAGGCCGGTCGCGACGCGTTCCTCGCCGGTCGCATCGATCGGCGGCTCTACGCGAGCGCGTCGTCGCCGACGAGCGGCGTGATCGCGGGCGAATGAGCGACCCGAGCGCTGCTCCCGGCCCGGCCACGGCGACCCCGCCGCCGCGGCCCGCGCTGCAGGTGCTCGCCGCCGCGGCCGTCTACGTGATCGCGGCAACCGTCGATCTGCTCGCGGGCCTCGTGCTGTTCGGGCTGCTGGCTTCGGTCTGGCCGCCGCGGGTCGGCTACGCGCCGATGGCGTGGCGCGGCGTGCTGCTGGTCTACCCGCCGTTCTTCATCGCGTGGTTGGGTATCGCACTCGGCTACCTGCACATCATGCACGCGGTCGGGTTCCCGGTGGCGCCGCAGCCGGAGCTGCAGGGGCTCGCGGACGGCGGTAGCTCGACCGATGGCTTCGCCGTGAGGCTCATCGTGATCGTCGTCATCGCGCCGATCTGGGAGGAGATCCTGTTCCGCGGTTACCTGTTCGCCGGATTCGCCGCGTACCTGCCGAAGGTGTGGACGCATCTGCTGACCGCGACCGTCTTCGGGCTCGTGCACGGCCTCGAGTACGCGTTCCCGGTCGGCGTGCTGTCGCTGCTGTTCGGCTACCTGCGCGCGCGGCACGACGCGCTGTTGCCGGCGATGCTCGCGCACGCGCTGCACAACGGCATCACGGTCACGGTCGCGGTGCTGTTCCCCGAGACCCTCGACTGGATGTATCCCGCATGAGCCCCGACTACACCGGCAACCCCGAGTCCCGCGAGTTCCTCGTTCATCCCGACATGGTCGGCCGCTTCACCAGGCGCGGCGACGCGATGATCGCCGACAACGCGACGGTGGTCGGCGACGTGCGGCTCGGCAAGAACGTGGGCATCTGGTTCGGCGTGACGATCCGCGGCGATGATGCCTGGATCGAGATCGGCGACGACACGAACGTGCAGGACAACACGTGCGTGCACATCGACGTCGGCGCGCCGATGCGGATCGGCAAGGGCGTGACGATCGGCCACTCGGCGATCGTGCACGGCGTCGAGATCGGCGACTACGCGCTGATCGGGATGGGCAGCATCGTGCTCGGCGGCGCCCGCATCGGCGAGTACTCGATCATCGGGGCCGGCGCCCTGATCAAGGAGGACGCCGTCATCCCACCGCGGTCCGTCGTGCTCGGCATGCCGGGCAAGGTCGTGCGTGAGGTTACGGAGGACGAGATGGCGGGGCAGCGCTGGCGGGCGTCGCACTACGTGCAGCGCGCCGTAAGCTACTTGCGGCCCGAAGATGGCGGCCCCGGCTCGTAGTGTCGTCGCAACCTTCGGTGCCACCGGGTTTTCGGAAGATTGCGCAACATTACGGCCGGGGGCAGGTTGCAGGGGTGATACGCTTCGCTAGGTCGCTCCAACCAGCGGCCGCGCTCGATCTCCCCAAATGAATATCCACAGCTTTCCCAAGCTTCTCCCCGGTCTCGCCCTGCTGCCGCTGCTCGCCCTCGGCACCGGTTGCGCCCGTCATTCGGGTGCGTCACCGTCCGCCACCGCGGGCGTCCCGCTGTTCGAGACCCGGCTCGAGATCAACACCGGCACGGGTGCGCACGCCGACTATCACGTCGCGGACCTCAACGGCGACAACATCCTCGACATGGCCGTCGTGAGCCTGACGGGTGAACTGAAGATCCTGATCGGCAACGGCACGACCTACGACGACGGGCAGCTGCTGCAGATCGACGGCGCGCCGATCTGGATGGATGGCGCGGACTTCGACGGCGACCTGGATCGCGACCTCGTCGTGATGCGGGCGGGCAACCAGACGGCCGATGTCTACCTCAACGACGGCTCGGGCACGTTCACGGCGTTCACCTCGCTCGTCGTCGGCTCCGACGCGCTCGCGGTGGTCGCGGCCGACATCGACAACGATGGCGACAACGACATCGTCGCGACGCGGCAGACGGCACCCGAGATCGTGACGTTCCTGAACGGCGGCACCGGGCTGTTCGCCATCGGGCCGGCACCCGCGCTGCCCGGTGGTGGGGTGGCGTTCAACCTCGCGGTCGGCGACGTCTCGCGCGACAGCGTGCCGGACCTCGTGGTCACGGACACGGCCAACTCGCGCGTCGTCGTCTACGTGATGTCGGTCGGCCAGGTGCAGGGCACCTACGAGTTCGACATCCCGGGTCGGCCGCGGGCCGCGGCGATCGGCGACGTCACGGGTGACGGCTTCAACGACATCGCGCTGTCGGCCGCCAACACGGGTCAGATCGTCGTCGTCACGGGCATCGACTACGGGTCGGCCAACGGCGGCGTCGTGCCGGTCACGCGCATCGCGGTCCAGCTCACCGCGCCGCCGACGCTCTGCACGATCGGCGACGTCACGGGTGACGGTCTGCAGGACGTGATCGCGTGCCAGGAATCCAACGCGAGCATCGTCGTGATCCCGCAGCAGCCGGGCGGCGTGCTCAACGAGTTCGAGCAACTCGATGCGACCGGCCTGCCGCTGCGGCCGTTCGTCGGTGACGTCGACCAGAACGGCGTGAACGACCTCATGGCGCTCAGTGGCCTCGGGGACCGCGTCAACCTGTGGCTCGGCGCGCCCGATGGCCGCGTCCTCGGTGCCCGCAGCTACGACGCCGGCATCACCCGCGCGTCGTTCCTCGGGGCGGCCGATGTCGATGGCGACGGCGACGTCGAGGTGGCCGTCGGCGGCTACACCGACACGCAGATCAGCATCCTCGAACGCAACGCGAAGGGCGCACTCGTGCCCGCGCTGATGGTCGACGTCGGCGCGGCGGTGCTGCAGATCGAGACGGTCGACCTCGATCGTGACGGTCGCCTGGACGTGCTCGCATCGGTCGCGACGGGCGTGAAGGTGCTGCGCAACGACTCGACCCCGGGCAACTACGCGTTCACCGTGCTGCCGGGTCTCGTCGTCGCGATTCCGGCGTCGAACCTGCCGTTCGGCGTCACGAGTGCCGACTTCAACAACGACGACCAGCTCGACATCGCGGTCTGCAACTACAGCGGCGGTGCGGTGCACATCGTCGACGGGCTCGGCGCGCCGTTCGCGTTCGGCAACGAACGGACGGTGGCCTTGGGCGGTCAGCCGACGGATCTCGTCGCCGCCGACTTCACCGGGGACGGTGTCGTCGACCTCGCGGTGTCGCGCACGGACATGGCCGACATCACGGTGCTCTCGAACGACGGCGCCGGTGATTTCGCCCAGGCGCTCTCGGTGCCGGTGGGCCAGTCGCCCAACTACCTCATCACCGGCGACTTCAACCGCGACTCGGTCGCCGACCTCGTCGTCAGCAACGGCGCGGACGGCACGGTCTCGATCCTCTACGGCAGCGCAGCGGGCTTCGATGGTGTGAGCTTCCCGGCCGGCCAGACGCCGACGGCGCTGCTCGCGGACGATCTGAGCGGTGACGGCATCACCGACGTGCTCGTGACCTCGCTGCAGAGCGGTGACTTCCGCGTGCTCGTCGGTGACGGCAACGGCGGCTTCCCGCTCGTGTCGCGCTTCCCGGGCACGCTCGGCGCGTCCGATGCCGACCTGCAGGACATGGACGGCGACGGCCGCCGCGACCTGCTGATCGCGAGCCTCGTCACGAACCGTGTCTCGCTGGTGCGCAACATCTTCCAGGACGTCGCGCTGCTGGCGACCACGCCGCAGCAGTGAGCGCCGGCGGCGACAGCGGTGAGTTCATGGGCGTGGTCCTTGCCGCGGGCAAGGGCACGCGCATGCGGCCGTTCTCCGAGCATTGGCCCAAGCCGATCCTGCCGGTGCTCGGCAAGCCGCTGGTGAGCTATCAGCTGGAGATGATGGCCGGGCTCGGCATCCGCCGCGTCGTCGTCGTGATCGGCCACCTCGGGCACGAGGTCGTGCGCGCGCTCGGCGACGGCAGCCGCTGGGGGGTGCAGATCAGCTACGTCGAGCAGGAGGAGACGCTCGGCATCGCGCACGCGGTGTCCCGGCTCGAGGCCCACGTCGACCGCCCGTTCTTCCTGTTCCTCGGCGACATCTTCTTCGCGACCGAGAACGTCGCGTCGATGGTGGAGCGCTTTCGCACCGCGGAGCTCGGCGGCGTGCTCGCGTGCAAGCGCGAGCCGGATCGCGAGTTGATCAAGCGCAACTTCGTCGTGCTCACGGACGAACGCAACGTCGTGCAGCGCGTCATCGAGAAGCCGCGGCATCCGCGCACCGATCTCAAGGGCTGCGGCATCTATCTGTTCGACCTGTCGTTCTTCGACGCGGTTCGCCGCACGCCGCGCACCGCGATGCGGAACGAGTACGAGATCACGGACTCGATCCAGATCTTCCTCGACGACGGGTATCCGGTCGAAGCGGCCGAGGTCGTCATGGACGACATGAACGTGAGCTACCCGGCCGATCTGCTCGACCTGAACCTGCGCCTGCTCGCCCAGGCCGGTCATCCGAGCGGCAACTACATCGGCGACGACGTGCAGACGGCCGGCGACAGCACGCTGCAGAACTGCATCGCGATGCAGGGTGCGCGCATCGGCAAGGACGTCCACCTCACCGACTGCCTGCTCTTCCCCGGCGCTCACGTTCCGGACGGCAAGGTCCGCGCCCGTTCGATCTTCACCCCCGACGACGAGATCCGCTGCAGCCCCGGCAGCTGACCCCGGCGTGGCCGTACCGAACCCGGTTCGAATCCGCCACTTGCCGGGCCGGTCGATGCGGGTTCTGGTAGCGGTTTGTGGTCGCGGGGTGGTGGCGGATTTGAACCGGGTTCGGTACCGCCATCTGGGGTAAGACTGGGGCATGTCGGTTGCCGCGAGTTCGTTGCCGTTCGTCGAGAAGGTCGCCGCGCTGCGGGCGCAGCTCGCGGCGCTCGATGGCGCGGTCGTGGCGTTCTCCGGGGGCGTGGACTCGACCGCGTTGCTGCATGCCGCGGCCGCCGTGCTCGGGGATCGGGTCGTCGCGGTGACCGCGGACTCGCCGTCGCTGCCGCGCGCGGAGTTGCAGGAAGCGGCGGAGCTCGCGCGCGAGCTGTCGGTGCGGCACGTCGTGTTGCCGACGGACGAGCTGGCGCGGGCCGGCTATCGCGAGAACGCGGGCGACCGGTGCTATCACTGCAAGAAGGAACTGTTCGTCAAGGTCGCGGAGCAGCGCGCGGCGATCGCGCCGGCGACCTGGATCGTCGTCTACGGCGCGATCACCGACGACCTCGGCGACCACCGGCCCGGGCAGCGCGCGGCCAGCGAGCACGGCGTGCAGGCACCCCTGCTCGACGCCGGCATGGGCAAGGACGACGTGCGGCGCTACAGCCGCGAGCACGGCCTGCGCACCGCGGACAAACCGAGCTTCGCGTGCCTGTCCTCGCGCGTGCCGTACGGGATCGCGATCGACCGCACGATCCTCGACCGCGTCGAACGCGCGGAGGCCGCGCTCAAGGCGCGCGGCTTCCGGCAGTTCCGCGTGCGGCACCACGACCGCCTGGCGCGAGTCGAGGTCGCGGGTGACGAACTGCCGCGCGCGTTCGAACTACGCGAAGCGGTCGGCCGGGACCTGCAGGCCGTCGGCTATACCTTCGTCGCGCTCGACGTCTTCGGCTACCGCAGCGGCAGCCTCAACGCTCTCCTCTCATGACGGACCTCGCTCGCCACACTCCGTTCGCGGTGCTCGCCACCGCCGCCATCGCCGCCGCCCTGCCGGCGCAGGACCCTGGCAAGACGACCAGCGTCGAACGCGTCGTGACCGAGGAGCGCGTGCGCGAAGTCGTCACGTGGCTCGCGGCCGACGAACGGCGCGGTCGCGACACGCCGAGCCCCGAGCTCGAGGCCGCCGCCGACTGGCTCACCGAGCGGTTCCAGGAGGCCGGCCTGAAGGCGGTGCCGGGCGCAGCATGGGCGCACGACTACACGCTGCCGGGCGTCCGCCTCGACTCGACCGCGATCACGGTCACGATCGGGCGCAAGGAAGGCGAGAAGAAGGTCGAGTTCGAGCTCGTGCCGGACCAGGACGTGCGCCTGTATCGCCCTGCGGACGTGAAGGGCGGCGACGAGGAGCCGGCGACCGTGGCCAAGATCGGCGACCCCGTGCTGCGCCAGCTGCTGCGCGCCAACTCCGCGCGCCGGCCGATCATCCTCGAGGTGCCCGAGGACCATCCGTACTGGGTCCAGTCGGCGGGCAAGCGATCGATGCTGACGCAGCGCCGGCGCGCGTCGCGGCCGATCTTCGTCGTCCGCGACGGCATCCTGCCCGCGCACCAACCCGGCGGCGCCGAGCCGGGGTGGGCCGCGACGTGGACGGCGCCGCTCGCCGAGGCCACCGAGATCCCGCTGCGCAACGTCGTCGGTCTGCTGCCCGGCACGACGAAGAGCGCGGAGTTCGTCGTCGTCAGCGCGCACTACGACCACGTCGGCGTCGGCACCGCGGCCGCCGGCGATTCGATCTACAACGGCGCCGACGACAACGCGACGGGCACGACCGCCGTCGTGTTGCTCGCCGAGGCGCTCGCGAAGATGCCGGCGCCGCAGCGCAGCATCCTGTTCGTGTGTTTCTCGGCCGAGGAGAAGGGGCTGCGTGGTTCGCGCGCGTTCTGCGAGCGGCCGCCCGTGCCGCGCGAGCAGATCGTCGCGAACGTCAACATCGAGATGATCGGGCGTCCCGAGGAGGGCAAGCAGAACCACGCCTGGATCACCGGTGCGGAGTTCAGCGACTTCGCGACGATCGCCGCGGCGGTGATGCCCGCGGCCGGCGTCGAGATCACCGAGTTCCGCATGGCGCGCCAGCTGTTCCGCGCGAGCGACAACTACCCGTTCGTGCAGCACGGCATCGTCGCGCACTCGATCAGCGCCGGGTCGCTGCACGCCGACTACCACAAGCCCTCGGACGAGATCGGCAAGCTGGACATCCCGCACATGACGCAGATCATCCGCGGTCTCGCGGCGTTCGTGCGCGATCTCGCCGACCGCGAAACGCCGCCGCAGTGGAACGAGGCCGGCAAGGCGATGCTCGAGAGCAGCAAGCGGCGCCGGCGCGGGCGCTGACCCTGGAGCTGGTCGAACAGCGCGATGGCCAGGTCCGGCAACGATCTGAAACCGGTTCCCGCGGAATGGCAGAGCCGGGTCGACGACGCCGTCGAGAGCGGTGACGTCGGGCGCGCGGTCGAACTGCTCGAGAGTTGGATCGACACGCACGCCTACACGCCGTGGGCGCTCGAACGGCTCGGGCGGTTGTGGCTCGGCGCGGGGTTTTCGAAGCGCGCCGGTCGCGCGCTGTTCTGGAGCGGTGTGCGCGGCGAGCCGGACGTCGACGCTGCGATCCGCCAGTTCGTCGATTCGACGACCAAGCCGGGCAAGCTGCTGCAGTCCTTGAAGGCCCGCGCGCAGGTGCCGTTCGCCGACTATCCGGAGCGCGTGCGGCGCGATCTCGAAACCCACGGCGTGACCGCCAGCGACGTCGACGAGCGGCTGCGCGGCGCGGCCGCGCGCGCGCCCGAGGGCAGTTGGTTCGGCTGCCTGTTCACGTTCGTGATCGTCGCGATCCTGCTCGTCGGCTTCGGCGTCGTGTTCGTGACCGGGGCCCGAACGGTCTGGGGCTGGCTCACCGGCGGCTGACGCCGGTCGGTCGACGCCGGCCAGTTGACGCCGAATGCCGCAGCATCGCGCGTCCCCCGCTGCGGCGGCGCAGCGGCGGCAAAGGGGTGGGCGGGGGGAGAGCGGCGCTGCCGGCTCAGCGGAAGTTGCGGTCGCCGCCGCCGGGCACGCGGTAGCCCTGCCCGTCGCGCAGGTAGCGGCCGTAGCCCGGGCCGCGGTAGGGCGCCGGCCAGCGGTACTGGTCGTAGTAGTCGTCGAACACGTAGTCGTTCTGGCCGCGGTTCTTGATGATGATCGGGTCGAACACCGGCCAGCCGCCCATGTCCGCGGGCGGGTCGAGCGGCTCGACGGGCTCCTGCAGCTCCGCGACGCAGCGGATGCGCCAGGCCCAGCCCTCTTCGAGGTGGGCGCCGTAGGTGCGCGTGCGCAGCTCGTCCATGACGAACTCACCGCGACCGATCGGCATCGGGTGGGGGACGATGCACACGGTTGCCTGGCTCGACACGAGCTCACCCTTCGGGTTGAGCACGTCGAGCATCACCCAGCTCTGGACCACGGGCTTCTTCGTGCGGTTCTCGTAGTGGAAGCGGCAGCGCAGGTAGGTGTTGCCCGGGAACCCGTCGAGCGTGATCTCACGCACCGTCACGCGGCCGTGGCCTTCGAAATTGAAGACCTGAGGCACGGTGTTCTGTTCCCGAAACACCCGCTGACTGGTTTGCAGGTCATACAGCTCGAGCTCGAGGCTGTGGGCGTAACCGTCACCCGGGGAAGGGGTTGCGCACGCGGCCAGCAGGCCGAGGAGAATCGCGGGAGCGGTGCGGAAGGTGGTCATGGCTTACCTCGTTGCAAGTTCCGGTCCAGGTGACCGAATCGGGTGCCCGGTTTCGGGGCCGACCCGGGACTGCCGGAACGCGGAATTGGACGGCTGTAGGTGCCGCCTATTCCGGTGGATAGGCCGCGCTCGGGCCGTAGTTCAACCAGTCTATCGGCCGCGCCCGGCGGCGTCATGGTCGCGAGTCTGGCGGTTGCCGCAACGCTGGCTTGACCCCGACCATCGGCCCCAACATCCTGCCCGCAATGTTCGATTCGCTCGCGAACGCGCTCGGCTCCGCCTACCGCTCGATCGTCGGTCAGAAGACCCTCACCGCGGCCAACGTCGACGACGGCATCCGGGCGGTGCGGCAGGCCCTGCTCGAGGCCGACGTCAACTTCCAGGTCAGCAAGGACTTCGTCAAAGACGTCCGCGAGCGCGTCCTCGGGCAGAAGGTGCTCGAGTCGGTCGATCCCGGTGACCAGTTCATCAAGTGCGTCCACGACGCGCTGACGGACCTGCTCGGGGGCCAGCAGGTCGGGCTGCCCGTCGCCGATCAGGGCCCGCTCGTGCTCATGATGTGCGGCCTGCAGGGCAGCGGCAAGACGACGACGTGCGCCAAGCTCGCCAAGTGGCTGCAGCAGACCAAGAAGAAGAAGCCGCTGCTCGTCGCGGCCGACCTGCAGCGGCCCGCGGCCGTCGAGCAGCTGCAGACGCTCGGCCAGCAGATCGGCATCGCGGTGCACGCCGAGCCGACGGATCAACGCCCGCCCGACGTGTGCAAGCGCGGCGTCGACTACGCGAAGGCGCACGGCCACGACGTCGTCATTCTCGATACCGCGGGTCGTCTGCACGTCGACGACGCGCTGATGAGCGAGCTGCAGGAGGTGCACGAAAAGTGCAAGCCGCACGGCGCGCTGCTCGTGTGCGACGCGATGCTCGGTCAGGACGCGGTGAACTCGGCGAAGGAGTTCCACGCGCGACTGCCGCTGCACGGTCTGATCATGACCAAGGTCGACGGCGACTCGCGCGGCGGCGCCGCCTTGTCGATCGTCAAGATCACCGGCCGGCCGATCCTGTTCGCCGGTGTCGGTGAGAAGGTCGACGAGTTCGAGGAGTTCGATCCCGGCCGGATGGCCGGTCGCATCCTCGGGATGGGCGACGTCGTCGGCCTCGTCGAGAAGGCGCAGTCGGTCATCGACGAGAAGGAGGCCGAGAAGCAGGCGCGGAAGCTGCAGAAAGGGCGCTTCAACTTCGAGGACTTCATCGCGCAGCTCAACATGATCCGCAAGATGGGCCCGCTGAAGAAGGTGCTCGGCATGCTGCCGGGCGTGGGCTCGATGCTGAAGCAGGTCGACTTCGACGACGCGCACTTCAAGCGCATCGAGGCGATGATCCACTCGATGACGGTGCGGGAGCGCCGCAAGCCGGAGATCATCGACGTGCAGCGGCGGCGCCGCATCGCGCAGGGCTCGGGCAACCCGCTCGAGGCCGTGCACGGACTGATCAAGCAGTTCAAGACGATGCAGGACCTCATGAAGAAGCTCGGCAAGGGCGGCGGTCTGCCGCCCGGGCTCGACGAGATGATGGGCGGCGGCGGCCCTGGCGGCGCCGGCGGCGGCCTGGGCGGGCTCGGTGGCCTCGGCGGCGGCATGGGGGGTGGGGGTCTCGGCGCTGGCGGGCTCGGCGGCGGCCTCGGCGGCATGGGCGGGCTCGGCGGGCTCGGCGGCATGGGCGGGCGCGGCAAGGGCAAGGGCAAGGGGCGCGGCGGCTTCGGCGGCGGCCGGCGGCGGCGTTAGGCCGGGACGGTCGGCGCGCGGCGGGCGGACTCGGGGCGTTGGTGCCCGGGACGATTCGCGGCCCCGTGGGGTCGCTGGCCCGCGGAACGGTCGCAAAAACCACTGGCAACGCTTGGCCCGTTCTGGTTACCTACTCGGCCCCTTTTCGCGGCCTAGACCCTTCGGAGACCCGTTCCCTTGGCAGTCACGCTTCGCCTCAAACGCTTTGGACGCCTGAACCACCCGACGTATCGCGTCGTGGCGGCCGACCCCCGCTGCCCCCGCGATGGTCGGATCATCGAGTCGGTGGGCTACTACCTGCCGCTGATGCCGCGCGCCGGCGAACAGGTCAAGCTCAACGCCGAGCGCATCAGCTATTGGCTCTCGGTCGGCGCGAAGCCGTCGCCGACAGTGGGCCAGCTGTGCGAGAAGCACGGCATCGAGCTGCCGACGCCGAAGAAGCGGGTCCGCAAGAAGAGCAAGGCCAAGCCGAAGGCCTGGACGCCGCCGAAGAAGAAGGTGCGCAAGCCCAAGGCCAAGCCGGCCGCGGCCGAGGCCGAGGGCGGCGGCGAGAGCTGAGAGCGGGGGCAGCTCGCCGAGCTGCTCCGGTTCGGATCGCGCCCCGCCGGCTCATCGAGCGCCGATCGCTCGCTGAGTTCGTCCGGGCCGCCCAGTGATTCGACGTTCGCGACCCCGCAACGCGCCTGCGCGCCGCGCGACGGACCAGAGAGACCACGTGCCCGCCAAGTCGAAGAAGAAGACCAAGAGCAGCGCCAAGGCGAAGGCCAAGCCGAAGGAGCCGGCGCCGCCGCCGGATCCGCGCGAGCCGATCACCGCCAGCCCGGCGACGTTCAAGTCGACGCTCGCCGAGTTCGAGAAGGTGCTCGCGACGTTGACGCCGCCCGAGGAGCCGGAGCTGCTCGACCTCGTGGACGCCGCCGTTCACATCGCGTTCGCCCAGGGGCTGCCGTGCGGCTACGGCCAGGAAGTGCGGCGCCGGATCGACGAGAGCTTCGTCGACCGCAACGAGTTCCGCGTCACCGAGGCCTACGAGGTCGAGGCGATGCTCAGCGACCTCGAGATCCCGAACCTGTTCGATCGCTGCCTGGCGGTGCGCGACATGATCTCGCAGGTCTACGCCGACCAGAACGGCATCACCCTCGACTTCATGCGGCAGGCCGCGATCAGCGACCGCAACATGTTCTTCCAGCGCGTGCCCGGGATGCCCGACGAGGTCGTCGGCTTCCTCACGCACCTGCTCACGGTCGAAGAGGTCTGCTTCTCCGAGAAGTCGACGCTGCGCGCCCAGCAGCGCCTCGGCATCGACCCGAAGAACAAGGCGGCGAACGACTTCTTCGCGCACGTGCGCGCCCTCGTGAAGCCGTTCGGCCACCTGCCGCTCGACGTCGGCAAGCACGGGACGGGCGGCAAGCCCAACCTGACCCACGAACTCTCGCCGGCGTGCCTGCTGATCCGCCTCGCGCCGCCGCCGAAGATTCCGAAGCGGCGCCGCTGAGCGCGCCGAATCGCGCTCCGACCCCGCCGCCTGGTCGCGCCCCGACCCGGTCGTCGGGCCGCGCAGGCGAGGTCGGCGGGCCGAACGTTCCTTGCGGTCACTCGGCTCGCGCGCGAGGATCGAGCGCGTGGACCTCCACCTTGCCTCCACCTCGCCCCGCCGGCGTCAGCTGCTCGAGCAGGCCGGCTTCACGTTCGCGCTGTGCGAGCCCGGGGTGGAACACGTCGCCGGCGAGGCCGCCGACCCGCGCCAGCTCGCGCTCGCGCGGGCCCGGCGCAAGGCCGGTGATGCGCCGATCGTGACGCGTGATGCGATGGGCGGCGTGCCGGTGCTCGGGGTCGACACGGTCGTCGATCTCGACGGTCGCGAGCTCGGCAAGCCGAAGGATCGGGACGCCGCGCGCGCGATGCTGCTCACGCTCGCCGGTCGGGACCACCGGGTCCACACCGGCCACTGCCTGGTCCCGGGGGGATCGGATCGTGAACCGCGGACCGAGGTCGCGACCGCGACCGTGCGGTGCCGCCAGCCGAGTCCGGCGGAGCTCGAGCGCTACCTCGAGTCCGGGCAGTGGCAGGGCAAGGCGGGGGGCTACGGCATCCAGGACGAAGAGCAGGGCTTCCTCACCCTCGTCGACGGCCCGTTCGACGCGGTCGTCGGGCTGCACGTCGAGGCCGTTCGGCGGCTCCTGGCCGCGACCCGGTCATGACGGTGTGGCCGCGGTCGATGGCGGCGCGGATCGGGCTCACGCTCGTGGCCGCGGTCGCCGCGGTGGTGGTGCTCGACCTCGCCGTGCACGAAGTCGATGCTAGCGTCGCCGCGGTCCGCCCGCGCCGGTTCGCCGAGCCGCCGCTGCCGCCGCCCGTTCGGCTCACGGCCGTCGCCGGCTCGGTCCTGCTCGGCTCGCAGCGCGCCGCGGTCCCGCCCGACGCGGCGCCCGTGATCCAGGTGTTCCGCGACGGCAGCTACGCGCTGCGGCGCCCGTCCCCGCGGCCCGAGGGGCCCGAGATGGCGGTCTGCACGGCCGTGATCCTGCTGCCGACCCCGGAGTTCGCGCACCTGGATTCGCGGGCCCGGGCGACCCTCGCGGAGATCCTCGGCGCGCTGATCCCCGAACGGCCGATCCGGGCGGATCGGTTCGTCACGATCGACTTCCGGGTCGAGCAGCGGCGCCTCGAGAACCTGCTGGCCTGGGTGCGGTAGGGCGCCGCCGCGGGCGCCGATCACGGCGCCTCTTGATAATGGCCCGCAGCTGCCTAGGATGCTCCGCCGCGTTGGGCCGGTTCCGGCCCGCGCGGGTGCCCACCATGAAAGCCGAGATCCACCCCAAATACGTCGTGTGCAAGGTCAGCTGCGCCTGCGGCAACACGTTCGAGACGCGTTCGATCAAGAGCGAGATCCGCACCGATATCTGCTCGGCTTGCCACCCGTTCTACACGGGCGCGGCCAAGTTCGTCGACTCGGCCGGCCGCGTCGATCGCTTCCTGAAGCGCTACGGCAAGAAGAAGGCGACCTCGTAGCCGCGGCGCGCGCTCCGTTCGATCATGCGGCCTCGTTCGGGTGCGGCGTGATCGTTGACCCTGCCGCCGTTCCGCTCGCGAGATCCCGCGCATGAGTTACCTGCGCCCGCGCGTGCGTCAGCGCCTCGACGCCATGGTGGCGCGGGTCGCCGAACTCACCGCCCGTTCTGCCAACCCCGACACGCCGCACGAGGAGCTCGCGAAGCTCCAGCGTGAACTCGGCAAGTCCGCGATCGCGGTCGATCGTTACCAGAGCCATCAACGCCTCGTCGAGGAGATCGAGGAGCACCGGTCCTTGCTGGACGGTGAGGACAAGGACCTCGCCGACCTCGCGCGCAGCGAGCTGCCCGAGCTCGAGCAGAAGGCGCAGCGGGAGGCCGACGAGCTGCTCGACATGCTGCTCGCTGGGCAGGGCGACGACAGCCGCGACTGCATCGTCGAGATCCGCGCCGGGACGGGCGGCGACGAGGCCGCGCTGTTCGTGCGCGATCTCGTCGGGGTCTACCAGCGTTTCGCGGCCCGCCGCGGCTGGTCGTTCCAGCCGCTCGACAGCACGCCGTCGGAGAAGGGCGGCTTCAAGGAGGTGTTCTTCCAGCTCAAGGGCACGAACGTCTTCCACGAGATGCAGTTCGAGTCCGGCGGGCACCGCGTGCAACGCGTGCCCGAAACCGAGGCGCGCGGGCGCGTGCACACGTCGGCGTGCACGGTCGCGGTGCTGCCCGAGGTCGAGGAGGTCGAGGTGCACATCGACACCGGCGATCTGCGCATCGACACCTACCGCAGCTCGGGCGCCGGCGGCCAGCACGTCAACAAGACCGACTCGGCCGTTCGGATCACGCACATCCCGACGGGCACCGTCGTGACGTGCCAGGAGGAGCGCAGTCAGATCAAGAACCGGGCGAAGGCGATGACGATGCTGCGCTCGCGGATCTACGAGCGGCAGCGGCGGCAGGCGGAGGCCGCACGCGCGGCCGAGCGCAAGGAGCAGGTCGGCTCGGGCGATCGCAGCGACCGGATCCGGACCTACAACTTCCCGCAGGATCGACTCACGGATCACCGGGTGAACAAGAACTTCGCGCTCGCCCAGGTGCTCGAGGGCCGGCTCGAGCCCGTGATCGAGCTGCTGCTCCACGACCGCCGCGAGCGGGCGATCGCCGGACTCTGAGCCCGCGGATCCCGCGGCTGGTGACGGTCCTGTGGGCCAGGCCGCCAGCCCCGTGGGAGGCGCCGGAAAGCGCCGGCGCCCGCCGAACCTGCCATTCGGCTCTTTCGTTGGTGACTCCGGCGGGCCCGTCCGCGAAGATGCCGCGCCTCCTTCTCGACCCCCTCACGAATCGATCGAACGAACATGAGCCAGACCCCTGGTGATCTCGCCACTCTCGAGCCGCTCGAGCCCCTGGATGCGGGCGCAGCGCCCGCGCCGGTAGGCATGACGTCGGACGAAGCGATGATGCAGGCGATGCGTTCCGGCCTGCCCGCTCCGGCGATGAACCCCTTCTGCCGGGACAAGTCGTACTACAGGTTCCTCTGGGCCGGCATCCTCATGCTGATCGGCACGCTGATGCCGTTCGACGCCAACTTCGGCGCGGCGGGCTACCAGACGATCGGCGGCGCGGTCTACCTCGTGCTCGCGATCGGGATGATCCGCACGTGGTGGGCGGCCATCAACACCAACCGCTCGGGCGGCTCCAGCATCCTGTGGCTGCTGCTGTGCTTCATTCCGCTGATCGGGACGATCCTCACGATGACGGGCTTCGATCCGCAGAAGGCCTACGACCTCGCGTTCGCGCGCGGCTACATCGGCGGCGAGTTCCCGTTCCCGGCGACCTGGGGTGACTTCTTCGGCGACCTCGGCGGCGTCCTCGCGAAGGACGAGGAGTCCGGGGTGCGCGTCAGCAACTTCTGGCGTCTGCTCGGCCCGGGCGTGTTCTTCGTGTTTCTCGGCGCGGTCCTCGCCGAGCTCGGCTTCATCGGCGGCGTCATGGGCGGCGCGAAGAAGAACAAGGAGCTCAAGCAGGCCAAGATGGCCGCCGCGGCCGAGAAGCGTCGTCAGTCCAAGGGTGGCGACGCCGGCAAGGGCGCCGGCAAGGGCAAGTAGTCCCGCCGGCGCGGTTGGCGCATGATCGGATCATGACGCCGTCCCACACCGTCGTCAGCGTGCTCCGCGGTGCCGCGGAGTGGCTGCAGCAGCGCGGCGCGGAGGCACCGCAGCGCTCCGCCGAGTTGCTGCTCGGTCACGTGCTCGGACTGAGCCGGCTCGACCTCTACCTCGCGCACGATCGGCCGCTCGACGACGACGAACGCGGCCGCATGCGCGATTTGTTGCGGCGGCGCGGTGACGGTGAGCCCGTCGCGCACCTGCTCGGCAGCTGGTCGTTCCGCGGCCACGAGCTCGCGGTCAGCAAGGCCGTCCTCGTGCCGCGGCCCGAGACCGAGGACCTCGTCGACCTCGCGCTCGAACACGCACCGCAGGGCGGGCGCTGCATCGATCTCGGCACGGGCAGCGGGGCGATTGCGCTCGCGCTCGCGATCGAACGTCCCGACCTGCACGTCACCGCGGTCGACGTGAGCGAGAACGCGCTCGCGATCGCGCGCGCCAACGCGGAGCGTCACGGCGTGTCCGACCGGGTGGAGTTCCTGCGCGGCTCGTGGTGGGAGCCGGTCACGCCGACAGCGCAGTTCGACCTCGTCGTCAGCAACCCGCCCTATATCGATCCCGACGCCGCGGACGGGCTCGCCGCCGACGTGCGGGCGCACGAACCGCCGCTCGCGCTGTTCACGCAGAGCGGCGACGTGCTGAGCTGCTATCGCGCCATCATCGCGGGGCTGCCGCAGCACCTGCGGCCCGGCGGCGCGGTCGTGCTCGAGACCGGCGTGGGGGCGAGCGCCCCGGCACTCGCGCTGCTCGCCGGTGCGGCGGAGCTCGAAGGAGTGGAACTGCGGGCCGATGCGGCCGGCATCGACCGAACGCTGCTCGCGCAACGCCGGAACTGATGTCATGAGTGTGGTTCTCCGGGGCCCGCCGCGCCCAGGTGCCGCCGGGCCGCGCCCAGGTGTCGCCGGGCCGCGCGCTTGCCGTGGCGGGGCTGCGGTCGAGACGGACCCGTGCCCGCGACCGCGGTGCAGGCAACGACTTGCGGGTGTCCGACCACACGCAAGGCATCAGCTCGGGGGGTGGTCGCGTGGTGCCCGCGGGCGGTCGGCTCAGGCGGGCTTGCTCTTGCGGACGAAGTTCGACAGCGAGGCCCGCGTCTCGGTCTGGATGTCCGTGAAGAACACCGCGACGTCGAACGCCCCGTCCTCGAGCGGGTCGCAGCGCACGATCGCGCCCGTGATGCGGTGGACCTGCGTCGCTCCGGGCAGCTGGAACTCGAGCTTGATCTGCGTGAGTTCGGGCAATTCGCGCGGCGACCGGCAGGCCAGGCCGATCTCCGAGATGTCGCGCAGCTGGGCTGGCGCGGCGTCGGGGTCCTCGGAGAAGCGAATCGGAAAGTCGCCGAGCGCGCGGGGCGCGCGACGACGGTCTTGCTGCGGAGCCGTCACGGGCGCCAGCGTAGCCCGGGGCGCGGTCCCGCACCAGTTCGTTGGATCCGAAGCGGCCCTGCTCTACGATCACGCTTTGGTCTGAAACCCTCTCGAGAGCGAACAACGATGGCGAACTTCAACAAGGTGATCCTGCTGGGCAATCTGACCCGCGACATCGAAATGCGGCACACCCAGAGCGGCATGGCGCTGGCCAAATTCGGCATGGCCGTGAATCGCAAGTGGTCGGCGAATGGCGAGCAGAAGGAGTCGACGTGCTTCGTCGACATGACGGCGTGGGGTCGACAGGCTGAAGTCCTGGCGCAGTACGTCGGCAAGGGCAGCCAGCTCTTCGTCGAAGGCCGGCTCGAGTACTCGACCTGGGAGAGTCAGGAAGGCGGCAAGCGCAGCAAGCTCGAAGTCGTCGTCGAGAACTTCCAGTTCGTCGGCGGCGGTGGCCAGCGCGGCAGCGGTGGGGGTGGCGGCGGTGGTCGCGCGCGCAGCAGCGGCGGCGCGTCCGAGGCCGCGGCCGGCGGCGAGGGCGGCGGCGACGTCGACTACGGCGACATCCCGTTCTAGCCGGTGGCGGCGGCTCTCCGCTACCAACCCACGGTACCTGTCATCGAGTCAGTGACGATCGCGCCGAGCGCGTTCGAGAGCTGCGGATCGATGACGAGGGCTTGGTAGAAGAACCGCAAACCGATGAAGTCGAGGTCGAGCGGCAACAGTACCTGGAAGGTCGCCGAGCCGGCGTGCGCAGCTGTCGAATCGGTGATTCGGCACTCGACGTTGAGGAAACAGCCCGGCAGACCGAGCCCACTCATCTCGAAAGGCAGCGGGCCGCCCTGGTGCAGGTCGTCACGGAAGCCGCTGGTCAGGAACACGCGCGAACTCGTTGGCGAGAGCCCGCCGACACGAAGGTCGAAGCTCTGACCGAGGAGTGGAGAGCCTGCAGCGAGGTCGATGGACGGCGTCGCCATGGTGCTGCAACCAGGGTGATGGAGACCGAACTTCGGAGCCACGTGCTCGGCCGGCCGGTACAGATAGCTGCCGCATCGCTCGAGTTGGTTCGGTTGATTTTGCACCAGGACGAACCCATTCAGCGGCGGGAAGTGGACGAACGTGTAGCCGAATCCGGAGTTGGATGGCGGCGCAGTGCCGTGCGCGTGGCGCTCCCAGCCGGATCCCGTGAACTCCAACGTCGTGCGGTTGCTCGCCAAGCCGAACAATCGTCCGTTCGCCTGGTCGGTGGCCAGGGCGAGGTGAGGGGTTCCCAGGGGCGGGTGGGTGACCTGTTGCCATGCCGAAGTCGCGAGGTCGACGCGAAACGTCGAGCTCTGGCTGCCGTTGATCGCCAGAACGACCAGTTCATCGAGGCTGTCGTCGTACGCGAGAGCTGCGCTTGTCACGGGTGCTGTGCGGGCCGTAAGGAACGCCCAGCCTGCTCCATTCCATTCGACGAGTCGCAACGACGAGTTGCTGGAGCCGAGATTCGCCAGCGAGAGTGCAATGAAACTCTCGCGGCCGCTGTGCCACACCAGGCCGAATAGCGTCGGCGGGAACGAACTCACGGCGCGCAGCGTCCATGTGCTGCGGTCCCAGGTGACGGTTTGGGTTTGGAAGCTGGGATCGGTCATCGTCAGCAAGAACGAATCGTTCGTCGGGTCGTAGCCCGCCCAACCGCCCGCGAGCGAAGCGATCGATGGGTAGCCGACTGCTGGCGTGATCGTCCAACCGGCACCGTCAAACTCGGAGACGGTCATCGCGCCGCCGAAGTGCCGGAATACGACGAGGGACTGCCGAGTCGAGTCATAGCACGTGCTCGACATCCAATCCGGATGAGGCTGGGTCGTGATGTCGTTCCAACCGGTCTGAGCGGTCGCGTGCGCGCTGATCAGGAGCAGCAGGGCCGACGGGGCGAGAGTCTCGAGCTTCATCGCCCATCAGGGTAGCGGAGGTTGGAACGATGCGCGAGACGACCGTGTCCCGGAGGTTGGAGGCCCGGGGCAGCGATCACTCTCGCGGTTGCGATTACCTTCGCCGCGGCGTTCAACGACGCGGCACGAGCTGCACGTCGTGCTTCACGAACTGGCCGGCGCCGATGTAGATCTCGAACGGGGGAACCGGTTCGTAGCCCGGCTGATCGGGCACGTTGACGCGGTACGACCCGGGGTTGCGAACGACGAGATACATCCCGTGGTCGTCCATGCTGCCCGTACCGGAGCCCGCGTTGTTGCCGTCGAGGCTTTCGATGCTCAGGGCGAACTGCGAGGCCTCGTGCCACGGTATTGTCGATTCGCCGTGCTTGAGAAAGAGCTCGACGCCGCAGGTGCGCCGAACCCGAACGACGAGCTCGCGGTTGTGGGGGCGCACGTCGAACGTGAACTGGCCGACGGTCGAGTATTCTTTCGAGTGGACGTGCAACTCGATCCGGCCAGCCGGGACGCGAAGTTCGTAGGTCTTCGTCTCCGCGTTCCACTCTGCGTGGGCGAGGGAGCCGCCCATGACGCCGTTGGGGCGTTCACCGTTCCAGAGCAGGTCCACGTTCTCGACCCACCGTCCCGTCGTTTCCTCGAGAACCCGCGCGGTCGCGTCCACGGGTTCGCCGACTGCGATCGCGGCCGAACGGTTGCCGCGCGGCCCGGTGTCGACGACCCACTGCAGGTCCAGCGTGTAGCACGTCACCTCGTAGCGGCCCGCCACGACGAGGCCGGCGTCCCAGCGGTAGAGGCCGGGCTTTCCGGGAACGGGCTTCATGTCCGAGAGGTCGAGGTCGCGCTCGTCGCGTGAGGTCTTGCCGGCGAGGTCCATCGGTTCGAACTGCAGGCTGAGGTGCGGCTCGTTCCAGGCCGGTGGCAGGAAGAACGTTCCGGCCAGCGGTACGGTCGTGCGCGCGGGCGGAGGCTTCACCGTGACGGTTGCGTACTGCGTGCTTCCGGCCTGAACCGTGGTGGGGGCTTCGCCGAGGATCACTGGTGAATCCCAATGATTGCCCATCTCGACCGCGATCAGGTAGGCCCCGGGCCGAATGCCCTCCAGCACGACTGGCTTGTCGAGCGGCGCGTGGGCTTGCAAGACCATCCCGCCCCGAGCCGCCCGGGTCGCGGCCCGCTCGAAGAACTGCCGTAGCTCTGCTGCTGTCGGGCGGGGTCGTCCGCCGAGCTCGGCGTCCGAGAACTGCGACAGACGTTCGAGCGCTTCCTGCACCTGGCCTTCGATATCGGGCGCTGCCGTCGACTCGCGAAGCCGCAGCCACGGTTGGTCGTCGCGCTCGCCGAACGTGACGCGCTGGCGTTGAAGTCTCGGCTGTGCCGGCAAGGGCCCCTCGATCCTGACCTCCAGGGTTCCGCCACGTTGGAGTTCGATCCGGCGCTCGGTCGGATTGGTGTAGTCGAGCGTGAGTTGACCCCAGGCGTAGCCGGGTGAGTGAAGCCACAGTGACTCCTCCCAACGCATGCCAAACGCCTGCTCGGCGTCGCTCATCAGCGTCAGGGGGGAGCGTCCGTGTTCGACGCGCACC
Source organism: Planctomycetota bacterium (assembly GCA_965228735.1). Classification (GTDB taxonomy): domain Bacteria; phylum Planctomycetota; class UBA1135; order UBA1135; family UBA2386; genus JAGQRA01. Next base: position 2,143,682 of record OZ245838.1, on the reverse strand, counting down.
GCATCGGGCGCGTAGGTCCCCGGATGAGCGCAGTCGTCCGTGATCCAGTTCGTCGCGGCGACGGCGGTGATCTCGGTGAGGTCGTGTCCGGTTTCGGCGTCGACCACACGGAGAACCGTCGGCGCCAACCAGGTCACCCGTAGCTCGAGACGTTCGCCCACCGGCAGCCGCTCGGCCGACGGTTTCGCGGGTCGGTTGCCGAGGATCGCACTGCTGAGCTCGAGCTCGTGGTCCGCTGGCACGTCGACCGAGAACCGGCCGTGTTGCACGGTCACCGTCGCGTTGGTGCCGATGTCGCCCTCCCACAGGATGAACTCCAGTTGGCCATCTTCTTCGCGGTGGTGCTCGCCGCGGGGGTCGACCACGACGACGGTTCCGCGAACGTGAATGTGTCCCGGCGCGGGGGAGGTCGTCGCCTCCGAGCTCTCGACCGCGGCGACCAGGGCGCGCTCCGGCTGCGCCCCGGAGTTGGCCGGGACTGCGTTTGGGTTGAGGTCGCGGCGTTCGAGTCGCTCGGGTCGAACCTCGGCCGGCCGTTCGCCTGCGGCGCCGGCGCCAGACTGCAGCAGCCAGAGCAGCGCGACGATCGCGACTCCGACGAGTGCAATGACACCGAAGCGCGTCGGCGTGCGGGAAGGAGTTCGTCGTGCGTTCACCATCTGTGTCGCTGCAGGGGATTCAGGCCACCGCGCGCGCGACAATCGTAGTCCGCCGGGCTTTGGGGTCGCCAGCCCCGACAAGGGGCGGGCTTCGAACCGGGCTTCTCGCCGGGTTGGCGGTTCGCGAGGCCCGCGAGTTCGTTCGCCTGATATCGTGCGATCGGCATGACGCTCCGGTTCTTGTTCACGGCGGTTCTCTCTCTTTCGACCCTCTCGAGTGCTCTGCCGTCGCAGACACTCGTGGTCGACATCAACAACGGTCCGGGAACGACCCACACCAGCGTCGCCGCGGCATTGGCGGCGGCGCCCGATGGCAGCACGATCCTGGTGCGATCCGGTCAGTACGTGGAGCCAGCGCTGACGATCACGGGCAAGTCGATCGCGCTTCACGGAGCCGCGTCGTTCGGCCCCCAAGTGACCCGAATCGTGTTGCCGCCCGGCGCTGCAGTTCGCGTCGAGACGCTGGTCGCGTCGCAACGGGTCGTGCTCAGCGATTGCGCCGTCGAATCGTCGGCGGTGAACGGGGTCGTCGAGATCCAGTGCGTCGACAACCGGGGGCGCGTCCTGCTCTCGAACTTCCCGGGCGTGGACTCATCGAGCGGGCTGCGCGCGACCGACTGCGATTGGCTGATCGCATCCCATTGCGCGTTTCACGAGGGCGCAGTTCGTTGCACGGACTCGAACGTCGTGCTCGACAGCTGCGGGATCGGCGGCTTCTACCAGGTCCTGTGCGTGCAAACCGGCGGCCGCGTGCAGCTGGTTGGCTCGTCGGTCGCTGGTCCGCCCTTCAACTTCGGTGCGCCGGCCACGGCATATCGGCTGCAGGGTGGTGAAGTGGTCGTCGATGGCGATTCCAGTGTCCGGGGCGGGGTGCAGCTGCCGTTGTCGAATCGAGGGCCGTGCTTCGTCGGCTTCGGAACGATGCGCCTGGATCCGCGCGCCGGATTGTCGGGCTCGGGGCCGCTGATTCCATCGACCATCTCGGTCACGACCATCGAGATGCCGATCCTCGAGGCCGGCACGGCCGCCCTGGGCGGCAACATTCCGGCGCGCTTGTATGGGCCGCTCGGTCACCTCGGCGCCATTGCCGTGAGCTTCCCGAGCCTGGTGAGTGCCGTGCCGCCGATTCCTGGTCCGGTCTGGCTGGATCCGGTGAGCGTCGTCGTGCAAGGCATCGGCACGCCCGCGCCTTTGCAGCCGGTGACGACAGTGACGACGGTCCCCAACGACCCGACGCTTCGCGGTCTCGAACTGGCTTGGCAGGCGTTTACCTTCGAAGCGACGGTGGGCTTGCAGGCGAGCAACCCGGCGGTGCGATTCCTGCGCTGAACTGGCTCCCGTGGCCGATGCTGCGGGACGTTACTTCGTTCAATTGGCCCGCCGGGGTTTGTTGTGAAACCCCAGCGTAGGTCGCTGGACCCGGAGGGGCCCGTCTACACCATCTAGCTGCCGCGCGGTTGGTCACCGCCCTTCGGCTTGTTGGCGCCCTTCTGGCCGCCGCCCTTTTGGCCACCCTTCTTCTGGCCGCCACCCTGCTTCTTCTTCCACGGGTCCTTGAGCGTCGTGGTGCGCACGAACACGGGGCGGTCCGGCGTGCTGTCCACGCGGTCGACGCAGAAGTAGCCGAGGCGTTCGAACTGGCAGCGTTCGCCGGCGGGCGCTGACGCGAGGCTCGGTTCGAGCTTGCCCGTCACGGCCTTGCGGCTGTCCGGGTTGATGTGCGCGACGAACTCGTCGCCCTCGAGCTCCGCCGGACTGGGGTGGGTGAACAGCTGGTCGTAGAGCCGCACTTCGCACTCCGCGGCATGATCGGCCGAGACCCAGTGCAGCGTCGCCTTGACCTTGCGGCCGTCCGGCGCGTTGCCGCCGCGGGTCTCCGGGTCGTAGGTGCAGTGAATGCGGATCACGTTGCCGTCGCCGTCCTTGTCGACGCCGGTGCACTTCACGAAGTAGCCGTAGCGCAGGCGCACCTCGCGATCCGGTGCGAGGCGGAAGAAGCCCTTCACCGGCTCCTCCATGAAGTCCTCGCGTTCGATGTAGAGCCGCCCGGAGAACGGGACCTCGCGCGTTCCCGCGCTCTCGTCCTCGGGGTTGTTGATGGCGGTCACCATGTCGACCTGACCCTCCGGCCAGTTGTCGATGACGAGCTCTACCGGATCGAGCACGGCCATGCGGCGCTGGACGTGCTTGTTGAGCCAGTCGCGCACGAAGTGATCGAGCAGCGAGACCTCGTGCGTGCTGTTGAACTTGTTGAGCCCGACGTGCTTGCAGAACGCGACGAGCGCCTCGGGCGGATACCCACGGCGGCGCATCCCCCGCAACGTCGGCATGCGCGGGTCGTCCCAGCCGTCGACGTGGCCGTCCTGCACGAGCTGCAGCAGCCGGCGCTTGCTCGTGAGCATGTACTCGACGTTGAGCCGCGCGAACTCGATCTGCTGCGGGTGGTGGATGCCGAGCTGATCGAGGCACCAGTCGTAGAGCGGGCGGTGGTGTTCGAACTCGAGCGTGCACAGCGAATGGGTGATGCCCTCGATCGAATCGCTCTGGCCGTGGGCCCAGTCGTACATCGGATAGATGCACCAATCCGTGCCCGTGCGCTGGTGGGCTTGCTTCCTGATGCGGTAGAGCACCGGATCGCGCATGTTGAGGTTGGGGTGCGCCATGTCGATCCTGGCGCGCAGGACCTTCTCGCCGTCACCGAACTCGCCGGCCTTCATGCGGCGTAGCAGGTCGAGGTTCTCCTGCACGGTGCGGTCACGGCACGGGCTGTTCGTGCCCGGCTCGGTCACCGTGCCGCGCATCGCCGCGATCGTCTCGGCGTCCTGGTCGTCGACGTAGGCCGCGCCCTGCTCGACGAGCTGCTCCGCCCAGTCGTAGAGCTGCTGGTAGTAGTCGGACGCGTGGAACAGTCCATCCCACTCGAACCCGAGCCAGCGCACGTCCTCCTGGATCGCGTCGACGAACTCCTGGTCCTCCTTCTCGGGGTTGGTGTCGTCGAACCGCAGGTTGCAGCGGCCAGCGAACTCCTTGGCGATCGAGAACGACACCGTGATGGCCTTGGCGTGGCCGATGTGGAGGTAGCCGTTGGGCTCCGGCGGGAAGCGCGTGACGACCTGTTGCACCTTGCCGCTCGCGACGTCCTTGCGGATGCGTTCGCGCACGAAGTCGGTGGGGTTGGTGGGCTCGGTCGGCTGGTCGGTCATCGCGCGAGAACATCGCGGACGGTCGCGCCGAAAGCAACGGCCGGCGTATGCTCCCCGCCGTGACTTCCACCGCCGACCCTGGCCAGCGCCGAACGGACCAGCGCCCGGACCAGAGCCACGGGGACCCGCGTGCGAGCGTGCCGCGCGTCGACCGGCATCGGCCGAAGGGAGTGGCCGTGCGGCCGTCGAAGTCCGGGCGGCGGCGGGCCGTGGTGCTGATCGCCGTGCACGTGCTCGTCGGGCTGCACTTCCTGCATTGGTGGCTCACGGGGCGGTCGATGACGCCGCTCGAGCCGTCGGAGTCGATGCAGACGATCGAGGCCGGGCGCCTGAACGCCGGCTTCCTGCTGTTCACCGGGCTGATCGCGACGACGCTGATCCTCGGGCGCTGGTTCTGCGGCTGGGCGTGTCACGTCGTCGCGCTGCAGGATCTCTGCGCGTTCCTGCTCGGCCGCTTCGGACTGCGGCCGCGGCCGGTGCGCTCGCGCCTGCTCGTCTTCGCTCCGTGGGTCGTGGCGGGCTACATGTTCTTCTGGCCCGTCCTGCAGCACTGGCTCGACCCGGTGGCGAAGCCGATGCCCGCGGTCTCGGACTGGGAGCTCCACCTGACGACCGACGAGCTCTGGGTGACGTTCCCGGGGTGGATCATGGCGATCGCGACGTTCGTCGTCGTCGGGTTCCTCATCGTCTGGTGGCTCGGGGCCAAGGGCTTCTGCACCTATGGCTGTCCCTACGGCGCGTTCTTCGCGGTCGCCGATCGGGTCGCGCCGATGCGCATCCGGGTGACGGATGCGTGCGAACACTGCGGCCACTGCACCAGCGTATGCACGAGCAACGTGCGCGTGCACGAAGAGGTGGGCAAGTACGGGCAGGTCGTCGATCCCGGCTGCATGAAGTGCCTCGATTGCGTGTCCGTGTGCCCGAAGGACGCGCTCTACTTCGGCGGGAGCAAGCCGACGCCGTTCGTGCTGAGTCAACAGCGGCAGCGGGCGCGGGCCGACTTCTCGTGGGGCGAGGAGGTGCTGCTGGCAGTGGTGGCGATCGTGGCCGTGCAGTTCGCATTCCGCGATGCGTGGTTCTTCGAGGGCGTGCCGCTGCTGTTGTCCGTCGGACTCGGGGTCATCACCGCGGTGTTTGCGGTGCTGCTGCTGCGACTGGTTCGCCGGCCGGACCTCACGTTCCAACACACCGCGCTCAAAGTCGGCCGCCGGTTCACGCGCGCCGGCTGGCTCGCGCTCGTGCTGATCGGCGGGTGGCTGCTGCTCACGGCCCACACGTTCGGATCCCAGCGCTATCGGCTGGCGGCGGTCGCCCAGGTCGAGGCGCTTGCCGGCGAGGCGACGCTGGCGCCGCAGGAGCTCGAAGAAGCGCTCGCGGCCGCGGACCGCGCGCTCGCGTGGGACCTCATCGACGATCCGCGCGTCCTGGAACGGAAGGGCCTCGTGCTGCACGCGCTCGGCCGTCATGCCGAGTCGGAGGCGGCGCTGCTCGACGCGCTCGCCGCACGCGGCCGTCTCGACATCGGCGAGGCCAACCTCGCGCTGGCCGGCTACAGCATGGACCCGCAGCGCCGGCGCTTCGATCAGGCCGCCGAACTGCTGGACGCGGTCCTGCGGCAGTTCCCCGACCACCAGCGCGCGCAGGCGATGAAGGCCCACCTCGAAAGGGTGCGATGAACATGGGGAACCCGCCAGCAGTGGCTCCGTATGTTCACAGCGGGCGCCAGCGGATGTCTCGGAGTTGGGCGACCGTCGTGAACGCGGCGATGCCGAGCGGGGTCGAGAGCTCGACCTCGGGTCGGAGTGACAGTTCGCGGCCGGCGACGTCGGCTGCGAGCAGCGGCTTGCCGTCGAGTTGCACGGTGACGCGTTCCGGCGAGACCGCGAGGTGGACGCGATAGGGCCGGCCGTTCTCGAACCGGTGCAGCGTGCGGGTGTCGTTGCGGGCGGCATCGTCGCCGTCGAGGGACGAGAGGCCGCAGAGCGCGCCGCCCCAGCCGCCGAGGATCAGCGTCAGGTGCGCGTCGCGGACGGGGAACGTGAGGCCGCAGAAGAAGTCGGTGCCGCTCACGCGCGTCGCGGTGAGCTCGAGCTCGTAGGGCCGGTCGCCGGTCGGGGCGTCGCCGGTCCATGTCACGCCGGTCAGCGGGCTGCCGATGTCGAGTTGGATCGCGCCGTCCACGATCGTGATCGGACCGTCGCCGCCGAACCGGCTGCTGGTGAACGCGCCGAGCTCCCTGCCGTCGAACAGAATGCGCCACGGCGTCGCCGGTCCGGGGGGCGGGGGCTGCTGACAACCGTTCGCGGCGAACGCCGCGAGCAGGAGCGCGACGTCCCGACGGCGTGAGACCGAGCGGCAGAAGATCGAACGGCTGAAGCTCGAACGGCTGGAGATCGAACGGATGGGCATCGCCATGATCACTTCTCGGTGATGACGGGCCGCGTGCTCTGGATGAGCGTCAGGAGCGCCATCGCGTTGGTCTCGACCTGGCCCTCGGCCACCAGTTCGCCCGGCCAGTCGCCGTTCTCGAGCTGCGCCAGCGCGAGCACCATCGCGGCTTCGAAGTACCAGTCCCGGTCCTGGATCAGCGCGATGCCGTTGAGCAGCGCCGCGCGTTCGAGGCTGTAGGTGTAGTAGTAGAACCAGCGCGGCTGGCGTTCGATCGCGCCGGCGTGGCAGCGCAGCGTCATGTGTTCGGCGAGCCACGCGAAGCCGTCGCGGCGCGCGCGCGTGATGTCCTCGAACAGCTTGTTCCGGCGCAGCTTCGGATAGTCGCGGAGGGCGCCTTCGCAGATCGCGAGCCCGGTGATGCCGGCCGCGGTCATGCTGCCCCAGGTCGGCGTGAGTTCGCCGTCGGACTTCGGTTCCTTGTAGTTCCAGCCGCAGACCCGCGCCGGGAACTCGACGGCGCGAGCGGTGTCGCCCTGTTGCGCCAGCGTGCCGTAGTCGACGAGCGTGACGCTGCGGCGTTTGCCGTCCGGACTCTGTGACGCGAGCAGATGATTGGCCGCGGCCTCCCAGACCTGCGGCGAGATCTCGACGCCGCACAGGTGCGCGGCGTACAACCCGAGCAGGCCGTACTGATTGACCGAGTTGTCGTAGTCGGGGGCGCCGATGTAGTGGAAGCGCAGGAGATACGCCGGGTCGACGCTGTCGTCGACGTTGTCGAGCAGCTCGGCGGTCCACGTCGTCAGCAGCTCCCTGTCCGCCGCGGTCGGCTCGCGGCGCGCGGGCTTCTCGAGCAGCCCGCGCTTCAGGTCGCCGAGCTCGCTCTTCTGCGCGTAGAGCGCGCTCACGGCCATCATCGCGTTGCCGAGCGAGTAGGTGTCGTACACGCGGCGCTTGCGCAGCTCGGCGTAGCCGGCCGCGACGACCGGGTCCTCGGGCGGCACTCCGGCCTTCACGAGCGCGAGCAGGGCGAGCGCGAGCCGGCCCGTGTGGTAGGTGCGATCGGCGTCCGCCGCCTCCGCCTTGGTGTCGCCCTCGGCCGGCGCCTTGATCTGGTCCTTGAGGCGGGCGATGCCCCGCTCGATCGACCGGCTGACGAGCACGCGGAACTCGGCGTCCTGCCCGTCGCGCACGGCGCCGAGCTTCCACACCTCGTGCTGCGCGACGGTGGCCGCGTGCTTCTTCCAGCGCTTGTCCTCGCGCTGCAGGATGCGACCGTCGAGGCGGCTCTCGAACTCGACCACCCGCTGCCGATCCTTCCCCGGCGTCGGCGTCGCGGCGCCGAGCTTGCGTCGGATCGTGAGCTCGCCGTCGAAGCCGTACCAGACGTGCGGCACGACGAAGCGCTGCACGTATCGCTTGCTGTCCTCGCTGCGGTCGGGCTCGCGGCGGTTCTGCACGCGCGCGGTGATCGTCTGCCAACCGTCCTGGCCCACGCTCGACGCGCGGCCGCGGATCAGCAGGTCGCCGAGCCGCGCCATGCGGTTGCTGTCCGCCTTGACGCTGCCGCCGCTGCTGCCGATCGACAGGTCCGTGGCGATCCACCACGCGATCTCGCGGAGGTCGGCCGGCGCGATCCGCACGCGCTGTTGTTCCTCGTCGAGTTCACCCTGCAGCAGCAACGCCGGCGGGCGGAACGCCGCGAACAGTTCGCGGCGGACCTTGTTCGCGCCATCCAGCGAGCTCGTGAGCGCGGCCTGCAGCTCGGGCTGGGTCCGGACCCCGCGCGGAAGCTTGCCGAGCGCGGTGACCTCGAGGTCGACGTACTGCGCGCCGCCCGTGTTCACGCAGCGTGCGGCGAGCAGGTTGAGGCCGCGGTCCCAGGCATCGAGCGCGCGGCCCATCACGATGTAGCGCCGGTTGCGGCCGTAGCCCGTGTTGCTCACGAGCTGCGTGCCGTTGAGCCAGATCGTGACGCCGTCGTCGTGATCGACGTCGAACACGAGGGCCTTGGGCCTTTGCCGCAGCTCGATCTCCGTGCGCAGGCAGATCGTCTCCTGGTTCCACAACGTGCGGACCGTGGCGGCCTCCGCGACGTTGGTCCCGAACTCGCCGCGACCGCGCTGCCAATCGCTGTCGTTGAAGCCCGGCTGCTCGAATCCGGCAGGCGCCGACTTCGTCGGGCCCGACCAATAGCGCCAATCGTGGCCACCGCGTTCGGCGCCGGCCACGACGACGTCGCCGTCGAGGCGCGATTGCGGCGGTGAGACGGCGAACGTCCTGACCTCACGGTCGTAGACGATCGCGCCGCGGTGGGGGATGTCCCACGCGTTCTGCGCCGGCAGCGCCCCGGCCCCCAGAATGGCCAGGAGAATGGCCCGCAGAATGGCCAACGGGATGACCTGCGGGACGGCCAGCGCGACGATCCGCGCGGTCGCGGCGCCCGGCAGTCGGTCGCGACCTGCAGCGGTACGGTCAGCCAAAGTTGAGCCCGCACTCCGGACATCGCGTCGTGCCGGCCGTCCGGAACGGCGTCGCACAGGCGGGGCAGCTGGTCTCCTCCGCATCGAAGTCGGCGCACTCGCTGCCGGTGGAGGCGGGAACGCCTTCGCGGCGGACCATGCGATCGAGGTGGAGCTGATGCACCGCCTGCGCGCGTTCGGTGTCGTCGCTCGCGACCGCGAGCCAGGCGCGCGGGCTTCAGCCGCCGCCCGGGATCGGACCGGTCACGACGCGGATGTCGGCGGCCTTCATCGCGTCGGCGACCTCGCGCATGAAGTCGGCGCGTCCGTGCACCAGGAGGCGCATGCCGTGCGGGATGTTCACGGGCGCAGTCTACGGCGGCTCGCCGCGGTGGCAACTCGGGCCGGGCACGGGCATGCTCATCGCGTGCTGCTCGCGCTCGCCACCTGCCGGGAACTGCCGGCCCACGAGGCCGACGATCGACCGTTCCACGCGGCCTTGGAGCGGCGCGGCGTCGCGTTCGAGCACGCGATATGGGACGACGATACGGTCGACTGGGCGCGCTACGACGCCGTGCTGATCCGGACGACGTGGGACTACACCGCGCGGGTCGGGGCGTTCTGCGACTGGGCGCGCCGGGTCGAGGCCGTGACGCGACTCGCTAACCCTGCGCGGGTCGTCGAGTGGAACACGCACAAGAGCTACCTGCGCGCGCTCGGCAAGGCCGGCGTCGCGACCGTGCCGACCGTGTGGCTCGATCGCGGCAGTCGCCCCGATCTCGCCGCGCTCACGACGGCGATCGGCGGCCGCGAAGGCTTCCTCAAGCCGTGCGTCGGCGCGACCGCGGAGGGCACCGTCCGGTTCAGCTTCGACCACGCCGGCATCGCGCGCGGCCAGTCGCACATCGATGCCGTGATCGGGGAGCGCGACTACATGCTGCAGCCGTTCGTCAAGAGCGTGACGAGCCACGGTGAGACGTCCGCGATGTTCTTCGGCGGCGAACTGTCGCACTGCGTCCGCAAGGTGCCCCAGGCGGGCGACTATCGCGTGCAGGACGACTACGGCGGGCAGGACGAGCCATGGGAGCCGAGCGCCGCCGAACTCGCTCTCGCGCGTGGAGCCGTCGCGGCGGCCAGCGCCGAACTCGACGTCGACCTGCTCTACGCGCGCGCCGACTGGCTCGTCGACGAGCACGACCGGCCGCGGCTCGTGGAGCTCGAGCTCGTGGAGCCGTCGCTGTTCTTCCGCCACGCGCCGGCCGCGGGCGACCGCTTCGCGGATGCCTGGCTCGGCAGTCTGACGAACTGACGCGTTGCCGGCAGGATGAACCCGGTACCGTACGGCTAGAGTCGGAGGGTCGCGAGGGCGGCGTGGATCGCGTCCCAGTCGGCGTCGTGCATCGCGGTGCCGTCGGCGACGACGAGCAGGTTCTTGCGGAACATGACGCGCAGGATGCGGTCGGCCTTGCCCGGGGCGCCGTCAGGGCGGGCGGCCTTGCAGCGCAGCGTGCGGGCCTGCGCTTCGCACGCGGCATCATCGCGCCAGCCTTCGACGCGAGCTGGAAGGTCGATGCCCGCCGTGTCGCACAGGCGCTTGACCCAGTGCTCGGCCGTCTTCTCGCACCAGTGGTCCATGCCCGCGGGAACGGCGAACCCGGTGAGGTACAGCCGGCTGTCGCGCGGTCCGCGCCAGATCACGCGCAGCAGCGCGCCGCCGCAGCGTTGCGAGACCCGCCAGTCCTTCGGCCCCTGCATCCGGATGCCGTGCTTGTCGTTCTCGTAGCGGCCGTCCTTGACGACGCCGCCGACGTGGTGGAGCAACGCGCGTGCGCCGGCGGCGGCGCGCTCGGCGTCCATGTCGATGAGGTGGAAACTCGCTAGCAGACCCTGCAGCGCGTCGGCGTGGTTCGTCATCGCCGTGCGGCTGCCGCGCACGAGCAACAGGTGCTGCAACGCGCCGAACTGAACGACGTGGAACAGCGCCACGTTGCCGCTCGCGTCGCCGGTGGCCGGCAGGCGGATCTCGATGCGCGCGCCCGTGAGGCCGGGGAACGGCGGGTCCTCGACGATGTCGTTGTCGGCGTGCGCCGGCGGCAGCCAATGCGTGGCGAGGCCGACCTCGGCGCCGGGCTCCATGTCACGGAGCGCCGCGGCGAGGCCTTCGACGAGCTGCGTCGGGGAGCGACCCGAGCCGTCGATCCGCACCGAGACGTCGCATGCCAGGTCGGTGCCCGCGAGGTAGAAGCTCGAGGCCTCGAGGGCCTGCGCGCGGTCGCGCCCGACGGGCACGCACAGCCAGCCGGGAACGCCGCCGACCTCGTAGTTGCAAGGCGGGCAGCGGAACGTGTTGCCGGCCGGACAGTCGTTGCTCCGCGGCGTTTCCACGAGGAAGGTCGGCACGGGGGCCTGCCCGGCCGGAGTGCGGAACGCGATGATCGAGTCTCGCAGCTGGGCCCGCACGCGTTTGCCGTCGCGGAACACCTGGTGGCGGACTCGCACCACGGTGCGCGGTCCGACGGCGCGCGGAGCGCCGATGATCTCGGACTGCCGCGTGTAGTGGGGCGGGGCGCTCGGCTTCGATGCGCCCCGACGGTTATCCGAGCGCGCTGTCGGCGACGCCGCCGGGAACAGCTGGCGCAGGTGATCCTCGAGCATCGCGTGCGCCCCCGGGTGGTCGGGCTCGAACGCCGCGAGGAAGCCCGCGACGTCGCCCGCATCGAAGGCCCGGTCGAGCTCGACGAGCACCTTCTTGATGCGCGTCAGGTGCTGAGACGCGTTCCCGAGAGACGCGCTCTCCTGAGACGCGTTTTCCTGGCTGGGTAGCGCGGCGCCGAAGAACGCGAAGAGCACGCTCCACAGCCCGCCGAGCGCGCTCCACCGCGCGATACAGCCGTTCTGCTCGCTCCCGGCCGTTGCCATCAGCGGCTCCTCTGCAGCATCAGCCAGACCCCGTCGCCACCCGTGTTGGGCAGGCCGTACGGGTCATCGTCCTGGTCCATCTTGACGAGCAGCGCCGGCAACGGCGACGCCGCGTGGGCGACGCCGAACGCCGCGGGCTGCGTCTCCGCCGCGCGCCGTTCGATCGGCAGCACCTCGTCCTGCGGGAGCAGGAACGCCACGATCAGGACGGCCGCCGCGGCGAGCAGCGGCAGCGCCCACATGCGGAGGACGGCGCCGGGTCGCCGTTCGGGAGCAGCTTCCGCCGCGCTCGGCGTCGAGCGGTCCGCTGTTCCCTCTCGTCCCCGCGAGCCGCCGGCTCTCCGAACATCCGATTCGCGAACATCTGATTCCCGGCCATCCGATCGGGCGGCCAGGGCGTGGAGCGTGCGCGACACGAACTCCGCGGACGGCTCCGGCGCGACGTAGCGCGCGAGCAGCTCGCGCCAGCGGCGCCGTCGATCGTCCTGGATCGCGAACAGCGTGCGGCTCACGAAGTCGTCGCTCACGGCCGGCGGCTCGAAGTGCTCGAGTTGCTCCTCGGTCGGCGCGCGAATCGCCGCGATCGTGCGAGCGACGAAGTCGTCGTCGATCGTCAGGTCCGCGGACGGCGCGAGTCCGAGCCACTCGTCCTCGGTCGGAAAGCTCCGGCCTTCGAACGTGCCCGCAGCTTCATCGAATGCACTCGCGTCGATCATCCGGTCGTCGTCGTTCCAGGCGTTGCGCGTCATGCTCCGGCCTTGAGGTAGGGTTCGAGTTGGTTGCGCAGGGCTTCCTTCGCGCGGAACAGGCGGGACTTGACCGTGCCCTCGTTCACGCCGGTCACGTCCGCGATCTCGCGGTAGTCGAGGCCCTCGTACTCGCGCAGGATGAACACCATGCGCTGGTCCTCGCCGAGCTTCTGCAGCGCCTCGCCGATGCGGCGACCGAGCTCTTCGTTCTCGGCCTCGGCGACGGGCTGCAGCTCGCGACCATCGGCGAAGTCGCGCTGCGGCTCGTCGTCGTCCGTGACCGCGTGCATGCTCGTCGTCGGCAGCCGCCGGCGCTTGAGCACGTCGAAGCAGTGGTTCCGCACGAAGGTGTAGACCCAGGTCGTGAACTTGGCACGGCTGCTGTCGAAGCGGTCGATCGCGCGGAAGATCTTGAGGAACACGTCCTGCGCGATGTCCTCGACGTCCTTCTTGAAGCCCGTGCCGAGGAAGCGGTAGATCGTCGCGATGACGGGGCGGTGGAGCAGCTCCACGAGCACCCGCGCGGCCTCCTGGTCACCGCGGCGGGCTGCCATCACTGTCTCGTTCGAGATTTCGATCACGGGGCCTCCATCGAGCGATAGGCCGCGGCCGCCTAGGCCGCAACGGCGGATGGTAGGGCGGTCCGGGGCTGCCGTTCCCGGAAATCCGCCTCGGGGCGGGCCCGGCGCCGCCGGGCAGCCGGAACGTTGGGGAGCCCAGCCGTTGGGGAACCCAGCCGTTGGGGAGACTGGCCGTTGGGGAGCCGGGGCGCTGGTCCGGGCCCTTGGGGAGGCGGGGCCCGCTACATCTCGTAGCGGATCAGGTCCTCGTCATCGCCGGACTCGCCGAGCCGGTCGTCGACCACCGACCGGTCGATGACGATGGTCTCGCCGCGCCGCTCGCTGGCGTCGAAAGACAGATCCTCGAGGCACTTCTCGAGGATCGTCATGAGCCGCCGGGCACCGATGTCCTGCGTCGTCTTGTTGGCCCGGAACGCCACGCCGGCGAGGCGTTCGACCCCATCGGCCGTGAACTTCAGGGTCACGCCCTCGGTGTCGAACAGCGCCACGTATTGCCGCGTCAGCGCGTTCTTCGGCTCGGTCAGGATGCGGACGAAGTCGGCCTCGGTGAGCGACTGCAGCGCGACGCGCACGGGGAAGCGGCCCTGCAGCTCGGGGATCAGCTCGCTCGGCTTGTGGAAGTGGAACGCGCCGGCGCACAGGAACAGCACGTGATCCGTGCGCACGTGACCGTAGCGGGTGTAGACCGCGCAGCCCTCCACGACGGACAGCAGATCTCGCTGCACGCCCTCGCGGGACACGTCCGGGCCGTCGCTGCCGCCCGAGCTCACGATCTTGTCGATCTCGTCGACGAACACGATGCCGTCGTTCTGCGCGCGGTCGAGCGCCTCGGCGACGATCTGATCCTGGTCGAGCAGCTTGTCGGCTTCCTCGTCATGGCAGATCGCGCGCGCCTCGCTGACCGTGAGCTTGCGCACCTTCATGCGGTTGCCCGGCGCGCGACCCCACATCTCCTGCAGGGCCTGGGCGTCGATGCCCATCGTCTCGTTGCCCTGCGGTCCCATGACGGACAGCGTCGGCGTCTTGCTGTCCTGCACCTCGATCTCGATGACGCGGTCATCGAGCTTGCCGGCCTCGAGGTCGCTTCTGAGAACGACGCGGCGCTGCTCGCGCTGGGCGAGCTCTTCGCTGCCGCCGACGTTGCCGGGCGTCTCGCCGTCGAGCGGACGCGCGCGCCAGATCTCGGGCTCGCCGTCGTTGTCGTCATCATCGCCGTAGCCTTCGCCCACGAGCCCCTGGTAGTCGTGCAGCCCCTCCTCTTCGGCGAGCGCGAAGAACACGCGATCGTTCGCGGCCTGCGTCGCCTTGGCCTCGACCTCCTTGACCTTCTCGGCGCGCACCAGCGCGACGGAGTTGTCGACGAGATCGCGCACCATCGACTCGACGTCGCGACCGTGGTAGCCGGTCTCGGAGTATTTCGTCGCCTCGACCTTGACGAACGGCGCGCGCGCGAGCGTCGCGAGCCGGCGCGCGATCTCGGTCTTGCCGACGCCCGTCGGGCCGATGAGCAGGATGTTCTTCGGATACACGTCGGCCGCGAGCTCGGGGCCGAGCTGCCGGCGCCGCCAGCGATTGCGCAGCGCGACGGCGACCGCGCGCTTGGCCTTGGGCTGGCCGACGATGTAGTCGTCCAGGCGCTTCTGGATCTCGCGGGGAGTGAGGTCGCGGGCGAAGTCGGTCATGTGGGGGCGAACAGCATAGCGACGCCGCTCTGCGCAGGAACGGTGCCGGCAGCATTCAGGTGCCGAACGAGACCTGGTCGTGCGCGAGGGCGATCCGCGATCCTGCTCGGCGAGCACGTCGATCGGCGCAGGTCGGCGCCTCGCAGATCGCGAACGATCAGAACGCACCGATCGTGGCGCTCAGCGAGTTCGTCGCCGTGACCGCTGTGATTGCGCCTTGCGCGTCGAGCTCCGCGGCGATCACCTGCTGGTGCGCCTGGATGCCCGCGAGTGCCGCGACGTTGGGGATCTCGACCTCGGTCTCGAAGCTGCCGCCGACCGGCAGGTAGGCCCTCACGATGTCGGTCGCGACGGCGAGCGTGCAGCCAGCGCCGGCGAGCGGCGTGAGCTGCCCGAGCGGCAGCGAGGTCGTCTGCAGGCCGAAGACGCCGAGCGCGAGCGCGGTCGGCGTCAGCCCCGAGGCCCGCGCGCGTAGCGTCGCGCCCGCAAAGGGCAGGTTCAGCGCGGTGAGTTCGTTGAGGCCGGCGCTGCCGCTGCAGCCCGGGGCGCTGCTTGCGATGCTCGCTGGACAGCTCGACGCGAGCGTCGCGAGGTACGCCGACGTCGTGTCGCCCGCCGTCGTGAACGAGCCGACCGCGGTGACGCTGCCGCCGTTGCGCCGGGTCATCGCGCGGATCGGGCCGTTGGTGCCGAGATCGACCTCCGACCAGTCGGTGCCGTCCCAGCGCGCGGCCCCGCGCGCCTGAACCCCGCCGGCCGAATCGAAGTCGCCGCCCACGAGCAGGTCGCCGTTCGGCACCGCCATGACCGCGTTTACCGTCTGGTTGCCGGTCAGCGGCACGCCGCCGCCCGGAGCGGTCCAGTCGGTGCCGTTCCACACGGCAACGCCGTGCGGTGAGCCGCCGACCTGTAGCGTGCCGCCGGCGACCACCTCGCCGGTCGGCAAGAATCCGATCGACCACACCGTGCCGAGGAGGGACCCGAGCGGCTGCCACGACGACCCGTCCCAGCGCGCGACGGCATGCGTCGGGCCGCCGCTGAACTGGAACCAGCCCGCCGCGTGCAGGGTTTCGTCCGGCGCGACGGCAAGCGCCCGGAAGCCATAGCTCGGCGCGTTGCCGACGGCGCTCCATTGCGAGCCGTCCCAGCGGGCGATACCACTCGCCGTCGAGCTGCCGATGAAGCCGAACTGCCCGCCGACGACGAGGTCGCCGTTCGGCAGCGTCACGAGGCTCATGATGTTGTTGATGAAGTTGTAGGGATAGGGCCAGTTGAGCCCCATGCCCGACCACGCCGCGCCGTCCCATCGCGCGAGTCGTTCGATGCCCTGGCCGCCGGCATCGAAGAACGGGCCGGCGACGACGAGGTCGCCGTTGCCCATGCTCGTCATCGCCCACGGCGGCTCGTCCAGGCCCGCGGCCAGAGCGGACCATTGGTTGCCGTCCCAGCGCGCGATGCGCCGCGCCATCGTCTGATCGATGACCCGGAACTCACCGGCGACGACGAGGTCGCCGTTGGCCAGCGTGGTCACGGTCGACGGTGCGCGATCGAAGCCTTCGCGTACAAGGGGCCGCCACTGCGTGCCGTCCCAGCGTGCGATGCCGTTGGCCGGTTCGCCGACGACCTCGCAGATGCCGCCGGCGAGCAGGTCGCCGTTTGGCAGCGCGGCGACGGTGGCTGCGAGCTCGATCGGGCCGCCGATCGCGGTCCAGGTGGCGCCGTCGAACGCGACGAAACCGCTGTGTTGGCCCATGGGCAACTGGAAGCCATCGGCGCTGACGATCAGCTCGCCGGTGCTGCGCACGGTCATCGCGCCGGCGGGCAGGGTCGAGCCGAGCGCGGTCCATTGGCTGCCGTCCCAGCGCGCCAGGTGGCGCACGCCAGGGCTGTTCGTGACGGTGTAGTTGCCGGCCGCGACGAGGTCGCCGTTCGGCATGAACTCGAGGTCGCTGACGACGCCGACGCAGCCGCCGTTGAGGTTCGACCAGTGGCTGCCGTCCCACATCGCGATGTTGCCGACCGGGTTGCCGCCCGCGTAGCCGAACGAGCCGCCGAACACGAGGCCGCCGCTCGGCAATGCCTGCATGCACGAAACGGAGCCGAGCTGGATGTGCAGCCCCGGAAACCACGAGGTCCCGTTCCAGAACGCGACGTTGTTGAGGTTCACGCCGCCCGTGCCCGTCAGATAGCCGGCAGCGACGAGCTGACCGTTCGCACGCACCGCGAGCGCGCGGACCGAGCCGTCGAGGCCCGCGCCCATCGGCTGCCAACCGGACCCGTTCCAGCGCGCGACGCCGCGCGCCGGCGCGCCGTCGGCGTGTTGGAAGATGCCGCCCGCGACGAGGTCGTTGTTGGGCAACACGGCGAGGCTCAAAACCTCCCGGTCGAAGCCCTGGCCGAGCGTGCCCCACGTGTCCGTTGCCGGATCGTAGGTCGCGATGTGGTTCGCGAGCGTCGCGCCGACGATCGAGAACCGGCCGCCGATCACCCAGAGCTCGGACTGCGGGCCCGACCCGTCGGGATCCCAGAGCACCGAGGCGCTGACGAAGAAGTCGACGCCACGCACGCCCTTTCCCGGTAACCACTCGGTGTCGCACTGAGCGGCGAGGCTGGCGGTCAGGAGAACGGTGAGCCCCGACACGATTGCGCGCATGATCGACGATGATACCGGATGGACGCGGGGTTGGGGCCCGCGCCACCGGCCGCCGAGGCATCGGCGGGCGCGTGAATGGGGCGACCGGCGGAGTGATGGGCTGATCGGGGGGCAGGCGGCGATCGTTGGGTCGCGGCGGGGGAGCGGTCCGCGTCGCTCGGCTCGATTCGGTCCGCAAAACCGCGTGACGGTCGTCGCCGTGATGCCGTCGGTTCAGCATGACACGACTGACTCCGTTCGGAGTGCGTCGCGTTGCACCCGTGCTCGCGCTCACTCTCTTCTCGTTCCCGTTCTCTACGTCTGCGGCGGCGCAGAACCCCAAGACCCCGGTCCCGTTGCCGCCGTGGTCGGTCCGACTCGACTTCGGCCCGACCGGTCAGACGATCGCTGCCGGATTCACGGCCGTCGGTCCGACGGACACCTACGGCGCGCCCACGGGTTACGGGTTCCTCACCACCCAGACGGCGTTCTCGGTGCCATCGATCGAGCCCGAGCAGCTGCGGAACCTGCCCGATGCCCTGCTCGTCGACGGCATCGAATCCGGGGCGGCGATGCAGTTCCGCGTCGACGTGCCGGCGGACGGCACGTACCAGATCCGCCTGGTCGTCGGTCGGGCCTACAACGACGCCGCCGCGCAGAACGGCGGCAGCGCGCCGATCGAGGAGCTCGGTGTGCTGCTCAACGGCAGCGCGTTCGCGGTGGGAGCCGCGGCGCGGCAGCCGACTCGCAAAGCCGGTTTCGACGAGTCGTGGGGCAGCTATCGGCGCTTCTCGCGAGTCGTGGACGCGACGACCGCCCAGGATCTGGTGTTCGAGTTCCAGAACGGCGCGAACCCGCTGCTCGACACGCCGGTGCTCGGACTCGAGGTCGTCGAGTTGGCGAACCCCGTGCCCGTCGTTCTCGATCCTGCGAGCAACAAGCTCGTCGCGCAGGGTTCGGCCGCGATGAACGCGCTCGTGCAGTCCGCGCTCGACAAGATCAACGCGAGCACGCCGGACTACGACGGTGCGTGGTCGGACCTCGAGAACGCGGTCCCGAGCAACGCCAACGAGCGGCTGGCCGTGGCGTGGGCCCGGGCCTGGTGGCTCGGCTGGCTGCGCGGTGACGAGGACCTCGGGTTCGTGTTCGAGAACGGCTATCCGCGGGACGCGGCGCGGCTCGAGGCGCTGGCGGCCGAACTCGTGAGTCTGCAGTCGCAGCTGCCGGGGGACGCGCGCGTGCACTCGCTGCTGCTCGACGTTCGCGACTTCCGCCGGGGCGCGCATCGCGTGCTCGCGCGCGGCTACGAGCATGGCGATGGCAGCAACGGTGAGTTCCCGCTCGATGACACCTACTACACGAGCCTCGGCGCCGGTCAGAAGTACGAGAACCGGCTGCTCGCCAGTCTCTGCACGGGTGAAGCGCTGCTCACGCAGGTCGATGGCGACGTGGTCGCCGACGTCGCCGGAGCGGCCGCGTTCCCGAGCCCGTTCCATGCCAAGAGCCGCGCCTGGATCGCGCGCGCGACACTCGGCCGCAACGTCTACTTCCACGCGCAGTTCGCGGATTGGAACCACTACCGTCTCGCGCTGTTCGATGCGCTGTGGCCGCGGGTCGATCCGGCGAGCAGCGACCTGCTCTTTCCCAAGGCGCACGGCGTGCGAACGGTGACGTGGTTCGTCCGCAACTACGTCGACCCGTTGAGCACCGAGCCGCGCTGGATCCAGCCCTACGACGGCGCGATGCCGCCGGGCAACGACTTCGACGAAGCCTGGTGGGCCGATCGCATCGCGACGGCCGATCTGCCGTCCGATCCGGCCTGGGCCGGTGCCGCGCACCGGATGGCCCGTCTCGGCTGGTCGCTCGGCAACTGGTGGCGGGAGCGCCGGCAGTTCAGCATCGGTGCGTTCGGCGTCGGTGAGATCGGCGGTGGCGACAGTGACGACGTGGAGCTGGCGTCCGGCCTCGGGCGTCTGCTCGTCTCGCGCATCGAGGATGCGGCCGATCCGGTGCGGGCGTTCACCCTCGGTCTCCTCGACCTCACGATGCGCGGGCCCAACGCGACCGTCGACCTCGACCAGGGCTACTACTACGACGCCGGGGCGCTGGGGATCAACGATGTCGAGCACGCTTCGGAGCACACGAGCCTGCCGCTGTCGTTCCTCATGCCGACGCGGCTCGGCGATCCTCGCTACGTCGAGCTCGCGATGCGCCTCACGCGCAACGTCGATCAGCGCGACGCCCTCGGCAACGATCCGCCCGGTGACGAGTCGTGGACGATCCCCTACGGCACGGGCTACGTCGGTCGCACGTTCACCGCGTGGCACTTCGATGCCTACCGGGTCAAGCAGAGCGACGACTTCACGGGCACGCTGATCACCAAGGCGCTGCTGCCCTCGTTCGAGCTCGTCGCCTACTCCGGCAACGAGACCGCGGAACGGTACCTGATCGAACTCGGTCGCGTCTGGGCCGAGGCGGCGATGAGCACCGGGCCGACCCTCGGGTCGACGGGCACGACCAAGCCGTATGGAATCGCGCCGCCGGGGTTCCAGCCCTCGACCGGGGCGATCGGAACGAGCAACTGGTACACCGTGCCGAGCTTGTCGGGCGGCATCAACTACTACGTCGACGGCATCTACACGATGATCGCGATGGCGGCCGACGCGGAAACCGATCCCGTCAAGCGTCAGCGCATGTTCGGCGCGCTCTACTCGGCCATCGAGTTCGTGGCGAACAACATCCCGCCAGTCGGTTCGACCCCGAACCAGGGGACGGACGAGTGGGTCGCGCAGCGGCTCGCGGCGACCATGTCGCGGCTCGCGCTGCGCATGCGTGGGCAACTCGCGATCGAGGTCGCCGCGATCTACGACGCGATGGTCGTAGACGGTCTGCTGGCGCTCTCCGAGGACGCGTATACCGGCCTGCTTGCGCAGCCGCCCGCCAGCCCGGGGAACGGCAAGGACCTCACTGTCGTCACCAATACCCTCGCGCACGGCGCGACGCACTGGCAGGTCCTGTGGCCGCTCGCGACCGACTGGGTCACCTACACCGATCGCGCGACGGTCGATGTGCCCGCCCTCTTCACGACCCAGGTCCTCGCCGGCGGAGGGGCGCTCGAGACGAGCAACCGCGCGCCGATCTCCTGGGGAGACCGTTCCGGCGGCGCGCTCCGGCTCGATGATGTCGCCCTCGTCGTGACGGAGGCGGACTCCGCGCTGACGGCCGCCGGGGACCTCGGCATGCGGGCGCTGGTCTACAGCATGACATCGCTGCCATCGACCGAGCTGACCCTGTTCGTGCGCGGCGGCTACCCCGCCGGTGACTACACGCTCGAGATCGGCGTCGACAACGATGGCGACCAGATCATCGACGGTCCGGTCGCGGGCGTGCCGCAATCGACGCCCGTGACCGTGCGACGGGGAGCGACCGCGATCGACGTGCCGGCGCTGCCGGCGCGGACGAACGTCGTCTGCGAGCTGCGGTTCGTGGCCGCCGCGCCCGGCTCACCGGGCGCTCAGGTCGATCTCGCGCTCAACCCCGAGACCGTCGAAGTCGACGTGGCGGCCGGCTCGATGACCCTGACCGTGCACAACCTCGGAACGGCGGACTACGACCCGGCCGCGATGGGGCTGAGCTACAACTCGCGCGTCTTCGCCTACCGCAACGGCGCGTTGATCGGCGGCGCCGTGCTGCCGGTCGTGCCGGCGCCGCAAGGGCTCGACCCATCGAGTGTGGTCGTGACGTTCCCGCTGTTCGTCGCGGTGACACCGGGCGACGACCTCGTGATCGAGATCGTCGAGCACGCCGAGTTCGAAGAGCTGTCCGCGCTCAACCAGCGGGTGATGCACACGGTGCAGTGAACCGCGGGCGGCCCGGCGGCCCAGGATTCAGGGCTGCGGACTCCGCGATTCTGGGCTCAGCGATGCTGGGCCCACAGCCGTTCGAGTTCGGCGTGGAACTTCTTGTCCCCGCCATCCTCGGTGCTGGCCCAGAGCTCGATCTCGCCGGCAATGCCGTTCTCGTCCTCGCGCAGCGTCACGGTGATGACCGTGTCGTCCAGGAACGAATCGCCCCAGTCGACCGCGACGTCCGCGATCTCCGCGTAGGTCGCGGCGGCGACCTCGATGGCCGTCTCGCCGAGCGGCTGCCAGTAGCTGATCACCCGCCGGTCGGTGACGATGTTGCCGTCCTCGAGGTAGCTCAGGAAGCCGGTGCTGTAGTAGTAGCGCACCGTCTCGCCGGGCTCGAGGATGCCGTGTTCGCGCAGCAGTTCGACGACGCTGGTGCGGAGCTTGGCGCGTTCCACCACCGCGGTGGGCGGCAGGTAACCCATCTCCGCCGCGACGCCGATGGCGACCAGCCCGGCGAGCGCGAGCGCGCCGAACCCGAGGAGCACGCCGGCGACGATGCCGGCGGGCGTGCGCCAGAACGAACGCCGCCGCGGCGGGGACCCCGCCGGCTCGGTCTCGGGCAGTGGGGGCGGCGTCGACAGGGGCTACTTGTCCTTGTTGAGCATCGCCTTGCGACGCTCCTCGTTCTTGCTCTCGAACGTGGCCTTGTCCGGGTGCTGATCGAAGAACTTGAGCCACGCGCGGGTGGTGTCGGCGTTGTGTTCGGCCTTGCGCGGATCCATCGTCTCGTCCATCGCGACCGGCACGAAGCCCGGTGACAGACCGTGCGTGATCTCCGTCATGAAGCGGTTGATCGGGTAGGCCTGGCTCATCTCGAACGGATCGGTGTGGTCGAGCCCGCGGAGGTAGTCGATGAGGCCGAACATCGCCTCGTACGGGTTCTCCTGCAGGTCCTTCTGGGCGTCGAGGCCCGGGCGGCCACCGGCCGCGTAGTCGGCCGCGAGGTTCTTGAACTTGTCCTGGTCCTCGGCGGAGAGGCGATCCCACGGCACGTCGGTGAAGTTCAGATCGACCTCGTCCATCGAGCTGACCTTGAGCTTCATCCAGCGCGGGGCGTTCTTCGGGACGTCGGGCTTCGGCGTGCTCGCTTCGGCCGGCTTGGCAGCCCCGGCGTCGGGCTTGCCGGTGCCGGCGTCACCGTCCTCGGGCTTGCTGCCCGCATCGGGCTTGCTCGCGTCGTCGTTGCCGGTGCCCGAATCGGCGCCGTTGTCGTCGGCGGGCTTGGCCGCGTTGTCGTTCTGGGTCCCACTGTTCTGGGTCCCACTGTTCTGGGTGCCACTGTTCTGGGCCGTGTTCTCCTGGTTGCCGTTCTCGCCGTTGCCACCGGTCATGACGACGACGAGCACGACGACGATGACGGCGGCGAGGCCGATGCCGCCGAAGATCATCGCGTTGTTGTTCTTCTTCTCCGGCTCGCGGCGGCCGCGGCGGCCGGCGCGACCGCCGCCGTCACCATCGTCGCCGTCGTCCCCGCCGCCGCGGCGGCGCGAGCTCGCCCGACCGCCGGCCTTGGCGGCGCCAGTCTTGCTGCTCGCGGCCTTGGCGCCGCGCGCGCCGGCCGTCTGCTTGCTGCGATCGACCGCTGGACGCGCCGCGGCGGCGGGCTTGGCGGCGGCCGCCGGCGTGCTCGCGGCGGGCGAGTCGCCGGCCTCGGCGGCGGCGCGCTGGCTCGCGACGTCGATGACGCTGCCGCACTTCTGGCACTTGGCCTTCGGGCTCGAGAAGGACTCCGGCAGCTTGTACTTGGCGCCGCAGTTGTCACATTGGATCTGGATCGTGCTCATTCCGTGGGAGAGGGGGCGGGGAGACGGAGGGGTTCGGAGTGGAGGTCGTCGGCTGGCGGCGGCGCGGCTACTTGCCCTTGTCGCCCTCGCCTTCGTCGTCCTCGAGGTTCTCGCTCATGTCGAAGAAGTCCTCGAGGCCGCTCTCGGAGAAGCGCCACCAGAAGCCGAACCACTGGCGCACGCAGGATTCGCGCTCCTTCTTGTCGCGGGCCGGGTCCTCCGAGTCGCGGATCTGGAAGTTGACGGCGTAGCCGGTCCAGTCGCGCAGCGCGCGATCGAGCTGGCTCAGCTTCATCTTGTTGCCGTTGACGTCGCCGTAGAGCTCGTACATCGCATTCAGGCCGCGATTGACGCCGGCCTTGCGCTCCTCGAGCGTGCGCAGCTTGAGGGTGAAGCGCGCCAGCGGCGGGCCGTCGGGGTCGGCGCTGCGCAGCACGCCGGCGATGACCTCGTCGACCTTGGCCTTGAGCGCGGCATCGGTGCCCTCGCGGTGCGGCATCGGGCCCGGCTCGGACTCGAGCACCTTGCGGGTGCCCGCGCTGTCCGTGATCTGGGTCTCTTCGGCGACCTTGATGTTCTTGTTGACCGCGACGCGCTTGCGGTTCGGGTCGGGCGTCTTGCGGATGATGTGCCGCGCGATCGTCCAGCCGGTGACCTGCACGTCGTCGCCGTTGGCCGTGAACGTCACGTCGAGCTCGGCGCGGTCGTTGTTCTCGTAGTCCTTGTTGCCGGGCTCGGGCACGAGGTAGACGAGCGCGTTGCCGGTCGCCGTCTTCATCATGTCGTCGGACATGAGCTCGGCCGTCTCGCACTTGATGTCGCGCAGCCACTGCGTGCTCGGGTGCTTCAGCAGCGCCGCGACGATCTCCTGGTTGGCCGCGGTGCCGGCGTCCGGCATCTCGATCATCGTCGCGAGCGCCTGCAGGTCGCTGCGCTGCGAGATCGTGAGGCGGTCGGGCGCCGGGCCGTGGAACGCGGCCGCCCACGCCGCGATCTGCTGCGCGCGCGGGTGACTGCTCTTGGTGTAGGGGTTGCGCGGCGCGTTCTGCACCGGCGGGGGTGCCTTCTTCGGTTCGCTGCTGCCGCCCGACATGAGCACGAACGTGATCACGATGAACAGCGCGCCGATGCCGAACCCGACGTAGACCTTGGTGTTGTCCTGCTGCTTGCCGCGCTTGCCCGCCGTCGTCTTCGGAATGAACACGCGGTGGCACGCCTGGCACTCGAGCGGATCGTCGAGGACCTCGACGCTCACCCGATACTTCGTCCCGCACTGCGGGCACGGCGCGTCGACCTTGCCGTCGGGGCTGACGCGCATTTCGCCGGACTGCCGCCCGCGACCAGCACGCGAGCCCGCCGAACGAGTGCCGGCCGAGCGGCCGCCGGTGGTCCGGGAACGAGAGGAACGGGCTGCGGAGGAACGGCGCGCCAAGGTCAGACCTGCCTGTAGATGAGGGGGTTGCGAGGGCCCCGGAGTTGGTGGACCAGGGAAGCGGGGGCCCGCAGAGGGATGAAGCACGGTAAGCCGATGGCCCTACGGGCGCAACGGCGGGCGGCCGCCCGCGGTTCGGTTCGGCGTGATTCGGCGCCCCGGGGCGGCGCCCGGGGGGCGGCTCAGCGGCGGCGGAAGTCCGCGACCACGGCCGGGTGGTCGGACAGCCGCAGCATCGCGGGGTCGGCCAACCAACGGGCGCCCATGCACTCGGCCGCGAGGTCCGGGCTGCTCAGGATGAAGTCGATGCGCGGCAGCGGCAGTTCGTCGGGCAGCGCCCGCTGGTCGTGCACGACGTCGATGGCGCCGGCCGAAAGCAGCGGTCCCATGGCGATCTCGGCGGGCTTGCCGTCGTGCATCAGGTACTGCCACTTGCGGTAGCGCTCGGTCGCCGCGGCGGAGAAGCGATCGACGTCGTGCGGCGCGAGCGAGTTGAAGTCGCCGAGCACGATCGCGTCGTGATCGACGCTCGTCGCGAGTCGGTAACACTTGAGCGCCGCGGCGACCTCGAGCACCTTGCGCGGGACGCCGGGCATCGGCGCGAAGTGGACGACGATGAAGTCGACGTCGTGGGTGCGCGCGTGCAGCAGCCCGTGGTGCAGGTTCTGGCGGTGGCGGGCGATGACCTGGATCTTCTCGTTCGACGTGAGCGCGACCGGGTAGCCGTCCTCCTTGAGCAGGGCGACGTGCTCGTGACCCCAGGCGCGCGCGAGCTCCTTCAGCCGTTCTTCGTCGAAGCCGTTCATCTCCTGGAACGCGACGACGTCCGGGCGTTGCGCCGCGAGCCATGCGCTGATGCGCGCCTCGCGTTGGCAGCCCGGGAGGAAGCGGCCGATCGAGCTGTCCTGGAAACCGACGAGGACGTTGTAGGAGATGACGCGCAGGGCGTTGCTCGGCCGCGGCGGCACCGGCGCGAGTTCGACCCAGAGCGGCACCTGGCAGATGCTGTCAGCCTGCGCGTAGCAGACGCCGCGGAGGCCGTCGTCCTCGATCCGGAGGTCAAAGCGCAGTCGCGCGTCGAGCGGTTCGGCGTGGCCGAGCGTCAGCCGCTCGTTGGTCACGAGCGACACGCTCTTGTCGACCGCCTCCAGTTCGAAGCGGCGGTTCTTGCCGGCGAACGTGCCCATGGCGCGGCGGCTTCCCGCATAGCTCGAGGTCCCGCCGGCATCCAACGCAATGCTGATCGAGATCGGACCGTCGGGATGTGCGACATGGCCGCGGTACTTGCCGCTGATCGGGAGTCGCGTTCTGTCCGGGGTCGCCGGGTCGCTTGGCGTTCCGGCCTTTCCGAAGCGCGCCTCACGGATCGCGCGCAGCACGCGATTCGTCGGGCCGCGGTTGCTGCTGTTGGTCAGCACTGCCGCGGCGAATCCGATCTCGGGCGACACGACCAGCTGCGTGCTCACGCCAGGCATGCCGCCGCTGTGGCCGAGAACGAGATTGCCGGCGATCTCGCTGATGCTCCAGCCGATCCCGAAGCGGCTCCGCGCCGCGGTGCCGCGCTTCTTTCGCATCGCGAGCGCACCCGCTTCGGACAGCACGCGGGCGCCGTCGACCTGCCCCCGGTTGATCTGCAGGCGCGCAAATCGCATCAGGTCCAGCGCCGAACTGCGGACTGCCGACGCGCCGTCGTGATCGAAGCCGTAGTCCTTCACCTGCTGCCACGCGTCGCCTTGCTTGCGGTAGCCGTGCGCTGCGAGCGCCGCTGCGCCTGGGCGAACGCCGAGGTCGGTGTGGGTCATCCCGATCGGGTCGCAGAGCTCGCTCACCAGCCAATCGCGGTAGCTCTGCCCGCCAAGGCGCGCGACCACGTGATCAAGGATCCCGAACGCAAAGTTGCTGTACTGGGTCCGCGAACCGGGCTCGTATCCCGCGAACCCGAACTGCCGGATCGACTCGTCGCGACTCGGCGGCGTCTCACCCTCGTAGAAGAAGTTCCAGTGCGTCGGCAGCCCGCCCGTGTGGTTGAGCAGGCGCCGCACCGTGATCTGATCGGCCGTGCCGCGATACGCGCGCAGTTGCGCGTCCTTGGCCAGGTACTCGTTCACCGGCCGGTCGAGATCGACGAGTCCGCGCTCGACGAGCTGCATGATCGCGGTTGCCGTGAACGGCTTGCTGATCGACGCGAGCCGATAGATCGTGTCGGGCGTCGCCTTCGTCTTGGCTTCGACGTCGGCGAGGCCGAAACCCTCGGCCCAGACGATCTTGCCGTCGTCGAGCACGGCGACGGCGATCGACGGCGTTTCGCCGTTCTCGATCGCCTGCTCGATCACGGCCTTGGCCGCGGCATACCGTTCGGGCGCGGGCACCTCCTGGGCCGTGACGAGCGCGACCGGAGCGAGGCTGCAGAGCAGAGCGGCGGCGAGCAGTTTGCGCATCGCGGAGGAGTATGCGCCGCGCCCGCCATGTCGTAAACCGGAGCCATGCGCTTCCGGATGGCGACCGACCTCGTGCCTGCGGGCGATCAGCCCCAGGCCATCGAGCAGCTGCACGAATGGCTCGCGGGCGGGTGCAATGCCGCGACGCTGCTCGGCGTCACGGGCTCGGGTAAGACGTTCACCGTGGCGCGGCTCGTCGAGGAGCTGCAGCGGCCGACGCTCGTGCTGGCGCCCAACAAGACGCTCGCGGCGCAGCTCTACGGCGAGTTCAAGGCGTTCTTCCCCGACAACGCGGTCGAGTACTTCGTCAGCTACTACGACTATTTCCAGCCCGAGGCCTACGTCCCGACGACGGACACCTACATCGAGAAGGACGCGCTGATCAACGACGCGATCGAGCGCATGCGCAACTCCGCGACGCGTTCGCTGATGGAGCGCCGCGACGTGCTCATCGTCGCGTCGATCAGCTGCATCTACGGCCTCGGCTCGCCGGAGACCTACAAGGAGCTCTCCGTGCACGTGAAGAAGGGGCAGACGATCAACCGCGACAAGCTGCTGCGGCAGCTGACGGCGATCCAGTTCGTCCGCGACAACTACGACTTCCAGGCCGGGCGCTTCCGCGTGCGCGGCGACGTCGTCGAGATCTATCCGAGCTACGAGGACGCGCGCGCGATCCGCATCGAGTTCTGGGACGACGAGATCGAGTCGATCGTGATCGTCGACCCGCTGCGCGGCGAGATCCTGCAGCAGCTCGACGAGATCACGATCTACCCGACGACGCACTACGTCGCGAGCAACGACCAGCTCAACGTCGCACTCGAGACGATCGAGGACGAGCTCGCGGATCGCCTGAAGTTCCTCGAGGCCAACAAGAAGCTGCTCGAGGCCCAGCGCCTCGGTCAGCGCACGCGCCACGACCTCGAGATGCTGCGCGAGACCGGCATGTGCCAGGGCATCGAGAACTACAGCCGCCACCTCGATCGCCGAGCACCCGGCCAGCCGCCCGCGACGCTGCTGCACTACTTCCCCGACGACTTCCTGCTCGTCGTCGACGAGTCGCACGTCGCGATCCCGCAGGCCGGCGGCATGTTCCGCGGCGACCGCGCCCGCAAGCAGAACCTCGTCGACTTCGGCTTCCGTCTGCCGTCGGCGCTCGACAACCGGCCCCTCAAGTTCGACGAGTTCGAAGGTCTGCTGCACCAGGTGCTGTTCGTCTCCGCGACGCCGGCCGATTACGAGAAGCAGAAGAGCGTGGATCGCGTCGTCGAGCTCGTCGTCCGGCCGACGGGCCTCGTGGATCCGCCGGTCGACGTGCGCCCGGCGCAAGGTCAGGTCGACGATGTGGTCGGCGAGGTCCGCAAGCGCGTCGAGCGGAAGGAGCGCGTGCTCATCACGACGCTGACGAAGCGGTCGGCGGAGGAGCTCACCGATTACCTGCGCGATCTCGGCATCAAGGTGCGCTACCTGCACAGCGACATCGACAGCCTCGAGCGGACCGCGCTGATTCGCGACCTGCGTCTTGGCGTGTTCGACGTGCTCGTCGGCATCAACCTGCTGCGCGAGGGGCTCGACATTCCCGAGGTCTCGCTCGTCGCCGTGCTCGACGCCGACAAGGAGGGCTTCCTGCGCAGCAAGACCTCGCTGATCCAGACCTGCGGCCGCGCGGCGCGCAACGCCGAAGGGCGCGTGATCCTCTACGCCGACAAGGTGACCGAGTCGATCCAGGGCGCGATGGACGAGATGGAGCGCCGGCGCGTGCGGCAGAAGGCGCACAACGAGGAGCACGGCGTGACGCCGACGACGATCGTCAAGCCGATCCGTGATCAGCTCGAGGCGCCGGCCGACGAGGACGACGGCTTCGAGACGCCGAGCCGGAAGGGCGGGCGCGGCAAGAAGGGGCGCGGTCGCGGCAAGAGTCAGACCGCCGGCGCGATCGATCCCGGCGAGCCTGCCGCGACGCCGAAGTTCACGGACCACAAGGAGCTGCTCAAGCACGTCAAGGCGCTGCGCGCCGAGATGATGGCCGCGGCCAAGAACCTCGACTTCGAACTCGCGGCCCGCATCCGCGACGAGGTCTTCCGGCTCGAGCAGGCGCAGATGGAACTGCTCTGAGAGAATCTCGGATAGACTGGCGAGATAGGTCGAGCCATGACTGATGAAGCGATGTTTCGTCCCGAAGATGTGCTGGAGCTCGTTCGGCGGCGGCCGTTCGTGCCGTTCCGGATCTACATGTCCGATGGCAGCCAATACGAGGTCAGCCACCCCGAGCAGGTCATGGTCTCGGTGCGGACCGTGCAGGTCGGTGTGCCGTCAGAGCGCCGCCCTGGGGTGATGCAGAACATCCACCTGTGCGCGATCATGCACATCAGCCGACTCGAGCCGTTGGCGGACGCGGGCTGAAGGGCATCGCCGGCGTGGTGTCGGCGGCCAGTTCGGTCAGGACTCGGTGTCGCGGCTGATCGTCGTCGGGGGTGCTCTTGATCTTGACAACTTCCTGACGCGAAACCGGGAGGGGAACCCAACCGTTCGACGCTTCAGAACGTTGAACAATCATCCCTTACGGCGCAGGCCGGGCCCGGCTCCTACCCGACATCCCACCCCTCTGAATCGGGATTCTCGGGAATGAGCCGTCCGGCCCTACGTCCATGGGAATCGAGTGTCCGGGCGTCTGACCGGGCCCTGCCCCTGATGCCAACTCCAGGTCTCCGACACCTGTCGGTCGCCATCGCCGCTGTCGCCGCGGTGATGACGGCCGGCTGTTCGACCACGTATTGGGTCGCTGATGCCGATCGCGAGGTCGGTTCGATCCTCGACGATGGCATCGACCGCACGCTCGGCGACCGCCGGCAGCGCGCGCTCTACCCCGACAAGCTGCCGCCGCCCGAGGCCGCGCCGCCGATCGAGCAGCCGGGGATCCGGCCGCCGGGCGCCGACGAGATCAAGGCGCCGGACGACACCGCGCAGCAGGCGCCCGCCAGGGGGGAGGCGGCGGGGCAGGAGAGCGAGACCGGTGAGGCCGTCGATCCGCCGGTCGAGTCGGCCGGGGATGGGTCGGGTGAATTGCCCGACCGCGTCCTGCGTCGCGCGGCCGGCGTGCCCGAGGCCGCGGTGCAGGCCGCGGAGACCTACGATCTCGAGCGCGCGCTGCGCACCGCGGTGCAGCACAACCGCCAGTACCTGACCCAACGCGAACAGCTGTACTCCGCGGGTCTGTCGCTGTCGCTCGCGCGGTTCAACTTCGGGCCGCAGTTCAACTCGGCGATCCGCACGCTCGTTTCCGACGCCGAGGACGGCGTGGCGCAGAGCGAGGTCGCGGCGAGCCTCGGCGTCAGTCAGATCCTGCCGACCGGCGGCACGCTCGCGCTCACGTCGTCGGCCAACGCGGTGTGGCCGTACGGCTCGCAGGGCCTGCTCGACAACTACGGCAGCTCGGTCAGCGCGTCGCTGCGGCAGCCGCTGCTGCGCGGCGCGGGCTACATCCCGTCGCACGAGCCGCTGACGCAGGCCGAACGGTCGTTCGTGTACTCGATCCGCGACTTCCAGCTGTTCCGCGAGAACTTCTCGATCACGATCGCGCGGACCTACTTCAACCTCGTGAGCCAGCGGCAGTCGCTGACGATCGAGGACGCCAACTACCAGGGCGCGGTGTTCGACCGGCGCAAGTCGGAAGCGCTCTACCAGATGGATCGCAACACCGAGGCCGAGGTGTTTCGCGCGCGGCGTCGTGAGATCACGGCGAAGGACCAGTTGATCAGCGCGCGCGCGGCCTACGACCGCGCGGTCGACGAGTTCAAGATCCTGCTCGGCCTGCCGACGACCGACGCGATCGTCATCGCGGACGCGGAGCCGCCGTTCGAACCGGTGCGGCTCGAGCTCGATTCGGCGGTCGCCGCGGCGCGGCATAACCGGCTCGACATCATCACGCAGCGGCAGCAGGTCGAGGACGCCGAACGCCAGCTGACGATCGCGGCCAACGCGCTGTTGCCGGACCTCGACTTCACCGCGAGCTACGGGCTCACGGGTGGCGGGACGGGCGAGGACCAGTTCGGTCCCGATACCTGGAACTCGTCGATCGGGCTGGAGTTCGAGGTCCCACTGCAGCGCAAGCCGGAGCGCAACAGCTATCGGCTCACCCAGATCCGGCTCGAGCAGAGCAAGCGCGCACTGTCGCTGCGCTACGACCAGCTCGCGCTCGACATCCGCGACGCGCTACGCCAGCTGCGGACGATCGAGGAGCGGATCGTGCTGCAGGAAGGCCAGATCGAACAGGAACGCGCCGCGGTCACGGTCACCGAGATCCGCTACGAGTCGGGGTCGCTCGACAACCGCGACCTGCTCGAAGCGCGCCAGGCGCTCGTGAACAACAAGAACGCGCTCATCCGGCTCAAGGTCGACCACTTCATCGCCCGGCTCTCGCTGTTGCGTGACATGGGGCTGTTCTTCATCGACGACCAGGGAAGGTGGCAATGAACATCAAGCTGACGGCAGGGGTTCTCGCGGTGCTCGGTGGCGGCGGCGGCTGGTGGTGGAGCGTCGCGTCGGACGTCGAGGCGACTGAGGCGAGCAAGCCCGGGGAGCTGTTCGAGGTCGCGCGCGGCGACCTGCGCATCACGCTGACCGAGAACGGCACGATGGTCGCGAAGGAGTCGCAGAAGGTGACGCCGAAGATCCGCGGCCGCGGCAAGATCACGTTCCTCGTGGAGGAGGGGACCAAGGTCGAGGAGGGCGCGGTGATCTGCAAGCTCGACCCGACCGAGATCGAGTCGAAGATCGAGACGCTCGAGCTCGAGGTGCTCGAGTCGGACGCGGCGCTCAAGGCGGCCAAGACCGAGCTCGAGATCAAGGAGGTCGAGACGGTCGCCGCGATCGCGAAGGCGAAGGCCGCCGTCGACCGCGCGGAGAAGGAGCTCGAGAAGTACCGCGACGGCGAGGCGCCACAGGAACGCAAGAAGCTGCAGGTGGCGATCAAGGACGCCGAGACCGAGTTCAACCGCAAGCAGAAGAACCTCGCGGACAGCAAGAAGCTGCTGGCCGAGAACTTCATCAAGAAGTCCGAGCTCGAGGACCACCAGATCCAGTTCGAGCGGGCGACGGTGCAGAAGGAAGGCGCCGAGCTCGACATGCGGATCTTCGAGAAGTACACGCACCCGATGAAGCTCGTCGACCTGCGGGTCAAGGTCGAGGACAGCCGGCGCGAGCTCACGACGGCGGAGAAGCGCGGGGAGTCGGAGCTCGCGCAGAAGCGCGTCAGCGTCACGCAGAGCGAGAAGCGGCTGCAGGCGCAGAGAAAGCAGCTCACGGAGCGCAAGGAGGACCTGGAGAACATGACGCTCAAGGCGCCGTGCCCCGGGATCGTGCTGTACGGCGACCCGCACCAGCCGTGGTATCGCGAGGACATCAAGATCGGCGGCGAGATCTGGGGTGGCCACACGGTGATGACGATCCCCGACCTGCGCGTCATGCAGGTCAAGGTGCAGGTCCACGAGGCCGACATCGACAAGGTCAAGCCGGACCAGACGGCGCGCATCACGATGGACACCTACGCGGGTCTCGTGCTCGAGGGCAAGGTGAGCAAGATCGCGAGCGTCGCGGGCAACCAGGGCCGCTACGGCGGCAACAGCGACGTCAAGAAGTTCGACGTCGAGATCACCATCGCGAGCGCCGAGATCGGCAAGCAGATGCGACCCGGCATCAGCGCGAAGGCGGAGATCGAGATCGAGACGCGCGAGGACAGCCTCTACGTGCCGCTGCAGAGCGTGTTCGCCGAGGACGGCGCGCAGTTCTGTCACATCATGGGCGAGCAGGGGCCGGTGCGCCGCGAGGTGGAGATCGGCCCGTCGAACGACAACTTCGTCGAGATCACGGCGGGACTCGAAGCCGGCGATGACGTGCTGCTCTACAACCCGGTGCTGCCGGAGACGGGCGGCAGGTCGGGGGACGGGAAGGCGGACGACGAGACGGGCGAGGCCGGCCCCGAGAAGGACAAGGTCGCGGCCGGGGACCAGAAGTCGTGACCGCGACGCCCGTTCTGCAGCTCGATGGCATCGAGAAGGACTACGGCACGACCGAGAACCCCGTCCCCGTGTTGCGTGGCGTCGACCTGACGGTGGGCGACGGCGATTACGTCGCGATCGTCGGGCAGTCGGGTTCGGGCAAGTCGACCCTGCTGAACATCCTGGGTTGTCTCGATCGGCCGACGGGCGGGTCGTATCACCTCGTGGGCGAGGACGTCGCGACGCTCGACGACTTCGCGCTCTCGCGCGTGCGCAAGACGCGCATCGGCTTCGTGTTCCAGTCCTTCCAGCTCGTGTCGCATCTGACCGTGCAGGAGAACGTCGAGCTGCCGCTGCTGTATGCCCGCGTGCCGCGCAAGGCGCGCCGCGCGCGGTCGCGCGAGCTCATCGAACGGGTCGGCCTCGGCCACCGCTTCGACCACCTGCCAACGATGCTCTCGGGCGGTGAGTGTCAGCGCACGGCGGTCGCGCGCGCGCTCGTGAACGACCCGGCGCTGATCCTCGCCGACGAGCCGACGGGCAACCTCGACAGTCGCACGAGCAAGGCGATCATGGAGCTGTTCGTCGAGTTGCACGACGGCGGCCGCACGATCGTGATGATCACGCACGACCCGGGCGTCGCGGCGGTCGCACAGCGGCGGATCACGCTGCGCGACGGCCAGGTCGCCGCCGTCGACGGTGACGGGGTGAGCGCGGCGTCGGCCGGCGCGGCCGAGGAGGGTGCATGTTCGGTGAACTGATCGTCGAAGCCCTGCGCAACCTGCGCCGCCACAAGCTGCGGTCCTTGCTGACCGCGCTCGGGATCATCTTCGGCATCGCATCGGTCGTCTCGATGGTGTCGGCCGGCGAGGGCGCGCGGCGCCAGATCCTCGCGCAGATCGAGGAGCTCGGCACGACGAACATCATCATCAACGCGCAGAAGCCGCCGGCCGAGGAGGATGCGACGAAGGCCAAGGGCAGCTACGTGCTCGAGTACGGGCTCACGTTCGAGGATCTGAAGCAGATCCAGGCGACGCTCCGTCCCGTCGTCGCCGCGCTGCCCGTGCACGACGTCGAGGACTGGATCTGGTTCCGCGGTCGGCGCGTCGAGGCCAAGATCCACGGCGTCACCACGGACTACTTCGAGAACCTCAACATGACGCCGATCCACGGCCGGGTTCTCACGGAGGTCGACGCGCGGTCGCGCGCGCGGGTCTGCGTCGTGCGGGCGCGCGTGATCCACGAGGCCAAGTACCTCGGGGATCCGCTCGAGCTCGACCTCAAGATCGGATCCGAGTTCTACCGCGTCGTCGGCGTGCTGCCGGACTTCACGACGAAGAACCCCGACCGCGAGATCCTCGGCATCGACGACCGCGCGCTCGAGGTCTACGTGCCGTTCGAGACCGTCACGGACCGTCTCGGCTTCACCAACTACAAGAACGACGAGGGCTCGCGCGAGGCGTCGCGCGTGGAGCTGCACCAGATCGTCTGCCGCGTCGACGAGGAGCAGAACGTGCCGGCGATGGCGCGCGCGATCCACGCGATCCTCGAGACGTTCCACGACCGCAAGGACTACACGGTGACGGTGCCGATCGAGCTGCTGCAGCAGCGCGCGCAGACCCAACGCACGTTCGACCTCGTCCTGCCCGTGATCGCCGGCATCTCGCTGCTCGTCGGCGGCATCGGCATCCTCAACATCATGCTCGCGAGCGTGACGGAGCGAACGCGCGAGATCGGCATCCGCCGCGCGATCGGTGCGTCGCAGTGGGACATCACGTTCCAGTTCCTCGTCGAGACGATCACGCTCACCCTGATCGGCGGCGCGCTCGGCGTGGCGCTCGGCATCGGCGGTGCGTTCCTCATCGAGCAGTTCACCGCGTGGCAGCCGGTCATCACGGCCTGGGCGGTGTCGCTGGCGATGGCGATCTCGTGCCTGACGGGCGTGCTGTTCGGGCTGTATCCGGCCCGCCGCGCGGCCCTCATGGATCCGGTGCGCGCCTTGCGGTCGGACTGAGCCCGGTGGGAGTCGGTGTTTTTTTCGGCCGATTGACGGACTCTCGGGCCGAAAGACAATGGGGTCATGCCACCCAAAGGTGTGATACGAGCACAAGATGTCGCCGCGCTGACCCAGCGCCGGCCGTTCAAACCCTTCCGCATCCACATGTCGGACGGCAGCTGCCTCGACGTGCGCCACCCGGAACTCGCGATGCTCATGTCGGACCGCATGGTCATCGGCGTGCCGTCTGCGACCCAGGCTGGATTCGTGGACGAGCTGCAGTACTGCTCGATCATGCACATCACGCGGCTCGAGGAGCTCGCGGAGGCTGGGTAGGCGGGATCAAGGGATTTCGAGCGTGCCGCCGGCCGCACTCACCGCGACGCTGCGGCGCTCGACGTTGCCGGTCATGTCGGTGATCGTCGCGATGTAGGTGTCGGGCGGCAGGCGGAGTTTGGTCGTGTTCGTGCCGGTGAGTTCGTAGCGACGAATCACGAGACCGCTTTTCGTCGAGAGCTCGAGCTTCGCGGACGCGGGGCCGAGGTCGTACGTGATGCGTAGCGGACCCGCTGGGCGAAGGTCGAATCGGACCGGCTCGGTCGGGGCTTCGGCGAGGTCGAATTCGACGACTGCGGCGCCGTTCTCCGCGGTTGCGAGGAAGCCGTAGCGTCCGGGCAGCAGCATCAGCGGATACTCGTCCATGCTGTTGTTGGAGAGGAACGAGTCCTCAGGGATCGTTCCCGCCGGACCAGGATCGAGCCAGGTGTAGCGCACCCTCCCTTCGCCTTCGAAGTTGCGCATGTCAATCCGCAAGAGGAACCCCGGGCGCATCACGATGTCTCCGAGGTCGATGGCAGAGCCGCTCTCCACCGGCACTTCGAGGGCCGGGCCCACGACGTCAGCGTGACGGAGCGAGAGTCGATGCACGCCCGGAATGACACCGTCCGCGCGGATGCGCCCGAGGTGATCGGACGCCGCGTTCTCGGGGGCGAGCCAGCCGCCGTTCAGCGCGAGCTTGACGCCGTGGATGCCCGCACCGCTCGGGTCGACCACGCGCAGTTGCACCGAACCGAGGGCCGCGGTCACGGCCTCGGCATCGATGGCGAACGTCAATTGCTCCTGGCCGGGTGTCGCCTGCGCCTGCGCGAGCACGGTGCTGCGCAGCAGTAGCACGACGTGAACGGGCTCGTGCGGGGGCAACGTCAGCGTGCCAACGACCTGGGTCGGTTTGGCCTTCTCGCCAGCTCGCATCCGGAAGATTCGGTTGCCTGCGAACGTCCCGAGACCGGCGGAGGCGTACTGGCGATCCGAGAGCGGCAGGGTGCCGGCCAGCGGTTCGGGGAACGCGGCCGCGGCGAGCGCGCGCGTGAGCCGGAAGTTGGCCATGCCCTCGAACTCGTCGCGGAGCGGCTTGCCGGCGGGAGTCACGGCTTCGACCGTGAGCACCCAGCGCTCGTCGAGTTCGAGATCCACTCGCGTCGCCGGCGCGGCCACCGTGATCTCGCGCTCCAGCGGCAACTCGTTCTCGGCTCGGCACAGGGCGCGATAGGTTCCCGGCACCAGACCCGAGAACGCGAACGTGCCGTCGGTCAGCCGGCAGAAGGCAATGCGCTCGTCGGCGCGAGACAGCTCGACGGAGCCGCTGATCGGGGCGTTGCCGGCGCTGTCGCGCACGATGCCGTAGAGCAGGGCCGTCGATGCTGTGGCCGCTGGCATCGCCTCGGGTTCGGCTGCCGATTCTCGAGACTCGTTCGGCCGCGGGGTGGCGGGATGAGGGGTGGTGGCGGCCGAAGCCGTCGGTGGCGAGGTGGGGGCTTCGCGGTTTGTCGCTGCGGCGGCGGGCCGCGGCGCGATCGCGTCCTCCGCAGCGACCCACGCCGCGAACAACCCGAGGATCGCGACGGCGAGCAGGGCGGCGAGCATGCGCAGCGCCCACGCGGAGCGCGTTGGACTGGTCATTGGATCACCACCTCGATGGGTTCTGAGCCGATCTGCAGCGTGCCGCTGCGACGCAGTTTACGCCCCTCGTGGATCTCGAACGAATACGTGCCGTGCGGCAGACGAACCGGATAGTCGTCGGCGCTCGGGGCGATCGCGTAGCCGTTGAGTGGGCGGCGTTGTGCGTCGTAGATGGTCACGACGAAGGCCCGGGTCGGGTCCGGTTCTCGCGTGAAGCGACACTTGCCCGTTGGGGCGAGCTGCAGGGTGATCGGATCGGTCGTCGGGCAGTCGAACACTCCGAGCGCCCTCAGATCGCCATCGCCGTACGCCTGGACCGCGACGAGGCCTGGCCCGACGTCGGGCAGTTCGAACGCGCCCTCGGAGTCTGGCGTCGTCGAGTAGTTGTGGCGGAACGGGGTGGGCCCATCCAAGCCCTTGAGCGGTTGCCACTGCACGCGCGCTCCGGCGGGTTGACCGTCGGGGCCGAGAACGACGCCGCGGAACTCGGCTCGGCGCCCGAGTCGCATCTCGCCGAGGTCGAGCTGCTGGCCGGGCTGAAGCTCGACGGTCCGGCACAGGGTCTCGCAGTTCGACGCTGACACGGAGAGTCTCAGCAAGCCGGGCATCGCCCGCTCCACGATGGCTCGGCCGCTGTCGTCCGTGGTTGCCTGGCCGCCGATGCCGCCGCCGCCCGACGACTTGAGCCTCACGCGTGCGCCCGCGAGCGGGAGTCCTGCCGGCTCGTGGAGCACCCGGATCGTCGCGCTTGCCATCTGGGTCTGGAGTTCCTCGACGTCGACGACGAACCGGACCTCTTCCTGGCCCGGCGAGACGACCTGCTGCTGCAGCACGAGATGACGCATCATCACCGCGATGTGCGCCGGCAGCGAACGGAACGTGAGCGTGCCGAGGAGCCCATCCTGCTGCGTGCGCGCCCGGTCCCAGCGCGCGTCGCCGATCCGTACGGCGCCGTAGTCGTTCGCGGCGTAGCGTTCGGCAAACCGTTCCCGCTGGCCGACGATCGAGAACGGCGTCATGTCGCCGAGCGCCCGCATCGCCGCCATTCGTGCGTCAGCGCCGTCGGGCGTGACAATGGTGACCCGGACAGGGAACGACGGCTCGAGGACGAGGTCGTGCCGCTGGATCGCCGTCGTCGTGAGCGTGATCGTCTCCTCGTGTGCGGCGATGCGGTCGCCGCGCACCTTGATCGTCCAGTCGCCGGGTCGCAGCCCCGAGAACACGTAGGTGCCTGGTGCGCCGGAGCGTTGCCCGGCGTACTCGCCCTCCTGGGCGGCGGTGAGATGCGCCTCGACGGGGCTGCCGTCGCTCAGCCGCAGTTCGCCAGTAAGGATCACGCCGAACGGGCTGTCGGGATCCCAGTTCGACGCGACGGCTTCGCGGGTCGGCGGCGCGATCGCGGATAGCGCCTCGTCCGGCGTCGTTCCCGACACCGTGGTTCCGCCTCCGGCGTCCGGCGTCGCGCCGTCGAGCGTCAGTCGGGTCGCCGGCTCGGGCGACGCGGCGCCCTGCGCCGGCGCACCGCCGAACACCTGCCAGCACAGCAGCGCGACGACGATCGCTTCGACGACGCACAGCAGCGTCCATCGTGCAGTCACGGCATCTCCTTCGCTCGGCTCGCGAGCAGTGGGGTCGCGTAGCATCCTCGACCGTCCCGGGTGAGGCGTCAACCCGTTCGCGTGGCCCGGCGCCGTGGACCGGGTGTCGGCATCGCGATACGACTGCACGCATGCACCCCGACATCACGGCCAAGGTCGCGCGCTTTCCGACCGGGCCCGGGGTGTACGTGTTCTCCAACGCGGAGGGCAAGACGCTCTACGTCGGCAAGGCGGCCAACCTGCGGGCGCGGGTGCGGAGCTACCTCACGCCGGGGGGCGACGGGCGCTATCAGCTGCGGTTCCTCGCGGCCGAGGCCGCGGACGTCGAGTTCATCGCGACCGCGAGCGAGACCGAGGCGCTGCTGCTCGAGAACACGGTCATCAAGAAGAAGAAGCCGCGCTACAACGTCAAGCTCAAGGACGACAAGGCGTTCCTGTTGCTGCGGCTCGATCGCCGCGAGGCGTGGCCGTGGTATCGCCTCGTGCGCAAGCGCCAGAACGACGGGGCACAGTATTTCGGGCCCTACGCGTCGGCGAAGTCCGTGCGGCGCACGCTGCGGTTGCTGCACAAGATCGTGCCGCTGCGGGACTGCAAGGACGCGGTGTTCGACAACCGGTCGCGGCCGTGCATCAAGCATCAGATCGGCCGCTGTCCGGCGCCGTGCGTCGACCTGATCGACCGCTCGGCCTACGATGAGCTGCTCGATCGCTCCGTCCGCATCCTCAAGGGCGAGGTCGGTCCCGTGCTCGCGGACCTGCGCGACCGCATGCAGGACGCCGCGGACGAGCTCGAGTTCGAGCGCGCGCAGGCGATCAAGGAGCAGATTCGCGCGCTGCAGTCGGTCGCGCAGCCGCAGGCCGTCGTGACGGCGGGTGGCGACGAGGACGCCATCGGCATCCATCGCGCGGGGGACGAGGTGACCGTCGCGTTGCTCGCGTTCCGCGGCGGCGCGCTCGAGAACACGCGGCGCTTCGCGCTGCAGACGGAGCTGTCCGACGAGCTGCTGCTCGACGACCTGCTCGGGCGGTTCTACGAGGGTGATCGCTACGTGCCTGGCACCGTGCTCGTGCCGCAGCTGCCGTCCGAGCCCCTGATCGTTGCCGAGTGGTTGCGCGGCAAGCGCGGCGCCAAGGTCGAGGTGGTCGTCCCGCAGCGCGGCAGCAAGCGCCGGCATCTCGACCTCGCGCAGGAGAACGCGCGACTCGCCGATGAGATGGCGACCGATGCGGCGTCGCGCCGGCGTGCGGGTGCGGTGCGGCTCGCGGCGCTGCTGGATCTGCCGGACGTGCCCGAGCGCCTGCACTGCCTCGATGTCTCGACGATCCAGGGCACGAGCACCGTCGCGTCGCGGGTCTGTTTCGTCGACGGCACGCCGGCGAAGGGTCAGTACCGGCGCTTCAAGATCTCGGCGGAGAACGCGGGCGACGACTTCGCCGCGATGACCGAGGCGGTGCGGCGCAGCCTGCGCCTTTGCCTGGAGCGCGACACGGAGGAACTGCCGGATCTGCTCGTCGTCGACGGCGGTCGCGGACAGCTCACGGCGGCGATGCGCGCCCTCGAGGACCTCGGCCTGCACGGGGACCTGCAGATCTGCGGCCTCGCGAAGAGCCGGTTGCGCGGCGTGGGGGACGAGCGGCGCGAGAGCGGCGAACGGGTCTTCCTGCCGACCGCCGAGACCTCGGTCGGGCTCGAGGAGCAGGCTCCGGAGACGCTGCTCATCGCGGCGTTGCGCGACGAGGCGCACCGCTTCGCGATCACCTATCACCGCCAGCAGCGCGGTCGGCTCGGCAGCGAACTCGACGGCATCGCGGGCGTCGGGCCGGCGCGACGCCGCGCGCTGCTGCGGCACTTCGGGTCGCTCACGGCGCTCAAGAACGCGACGCGGCAGGAGCTCGAGCAGAGCCCGGGCGTGCCGGCGAACGTCGCGCGCGCCGTGTGGGAGGCGCTGCACGGTCCCGCGGTCGCGGAGTCACCGTCCGAACGGGTCGATGGTGAGCCGGGCCGCGACGACTGACCGGCGCGGCCGGGGCGCTCAGTCGCGGTTCGCCGGGTTCGGATCCTCGGCGTGATCCACGTCGGGCGTCGGCGCGGTCTCGCCGAGCACCTCGCGCACGATCATCCGCACGTTCGGACACGCGATCTCGCGGAGGTCGAACGGTTCGTTGTCCTCCGGGTCGGGCTCCGAGCCGTCACCATGCTGCACGATCACGACGACCGGGTGCAGCGGGTCGTCGGTCTGCCGGTCCACGACCGCGATGACGCCGTCCTCGAGCTCGACGCGCTGGCCGACCGGGTAGATGCCGTTGATCTCGATGAAGCGCTTGAGCAGGCCGCGATCGAGCTTCTCGCCCATGGCGAGCATGATGCGATACGCCCGGATCGGCGCCATCGCGCTCTTGTAGGGGCGCGCTGCGGTCAGGGCCTCGAAGATGTCGCAGATCTTGACGATGCTCGTGATCCACGTGATCGGGTGCTCGTGCACCGTGCGCGGGTAGCCGGTGCCGTCGGGCGAGAGATGGTGACCGAACGCGGCGACGATCGCGAGCGGGTCGGAGTCGTGGTGGTCGAGCAGGCACTTCGCGCCGAGCTCGGCGTGGCGTCCCATCTCGCGGCGCTCGTCCTCGCTCAGGCGCTTGTTGCTGTGCAGGATCTCGAACGGCACGAGCGACTTGCCGACGTCGTGCAGCAGGGCCGCTGCGCCGATGCGGATCTGCAGTTCGCGATCGGCGGTCAGCGCGCGCGCGAAGTTCATCGCGAGGATCGCGACGCGGATCGAGTGGCCGAACGTGAACGCGTCGTACTGCTCCTGGCGGGCGAGACCGAGCAGCGCGGTGCCGTTCATCTCGAGGTGTTCGAGCACGAGCTCCGCCTGTTCGAACACCGGCGAGAAGTCGATCGTGCCGCCGCGACACACCGAGACGGTCACGGACTGCAACATGTCCATCACGCCCTGGTAGCTGCGCATCCCGATGCGCATCTGTTCCTCTTCGTAGCTCTGGCGGCCGCTCCGGCCGCCGCCGCCGCCGCCCGGTCCGGCATCGTCGAACGCAGCCAGGTCGAAGCCGTCCGCGCCGCCGCCATTGCCGCCGCCGCCGCCTCCACTGCCGCCGCCGCCGCCGCCGCCACCGCTGCCGCCGCCGCAACCACCGCCGCCGGGGCCCGAACCGCTGCCGCCGCCGCCGCTACCGACGCCGCCGCCGCTACCACCGCCGCCGCCGCTGCTACCGCCGCCGGCGCCGCGCGAGCCGCGCCGGTCACCCGCCGGCGGGAGCAGCTGCGCGTGCAGGCAGCGGCGCGAGCTGGTCTGGCGATTGACGTGGCGGTAGTCGTGTTCCGGCCGTTCCTTGCTCGCGACGATGCACGCGAAGAACGTCGCGAGCTCCGTGGCGTCGATCTGGCGGGCGAGTTCGACGCCACCGGCATTCCAGCCGTCGACGAGCCGCAACAGCCGGGGCGCGGCGAGGCTCGCGCCGAGCAGCGGCTGACCCGAGAAGAACACCATCCCTTCACTGCAGACGATGCGGACCCGGTCGCTGCGCGTCTCGCGCGCCAGCGCGCGCACGTGATCGACCACTCGGGTCAGCGATGTCTGCAGGCGCGGATGCGAAAGCTCGTAGATGCGCGAGTTGACGAGCGCCGTGACGAACTCGTCGACGAGCTCGGTGGCCTTCGTGAGAATCTGACTCTTCGGGTCGTCGTTCGCGGTCATGGCGTCGCACTCTCGATCTTGCGCAGAACGTCGCGGGCCGCGGCACGGGCGGGACCGAGTGGGTCGAACACGCGGAGCCAGCGGTCGCTGCTGCCGATCTCGCGCAGCAGCGATCGGGTCTGGGTGTCCGGCACGAGCGCCAGGTCTTCGATGGCGGATCGCATGCGGTCGATGTCGTCGTTCTCGCGCGCGCGGTGAACCTGCGCGCGGAGCATCTCGGCGGTCCGGCGGCGCAGCTCCTGCGAGACGCTGCCGTCCGAGAGGTCGCGCACGAGTTGCTGCAGGTACGACGTCGAACCGCGGTCCTGCGAGCGCAGCAGCTTGAGCGCCCGCCGTTCGGGACCCGGGACGTCCATCGAGCGCACCTGCTCGAGCACTTCGTCGTAGAGCTCGAGCCGCCCGGACCAGGTCGCCGCGGTCAGGGCCACGGACGCGATCTCGCCGCCCAGGGCAACGAGTCCGCGGATCATCGCGGCGTCCTGCAGTTCTTCGGATCGCAGCAGATCGATGAACGCCTGGCGGCCGTGTTCCTGCAGCAGCTT
The DNA here is from genome assembly GCA_965228735.1 of Planctomycetota bacterium. GTDB lineage: Bacteria > Planctomycetota > UBA1135 > UBA1135 > UBA2386 > JAGQRA01. The sequence continues at coordinate 2,101,044 of OZ245838.1, read as the reverse complement.
GTCGACCGCCTCGCGCAGCACGACGATGCCCTTGTCCGAGCCGCCGAGCACGCGCACCGCGGCGGGCAACGACTGCGGGAACTCCTCGGTGACGAGCGCGGCGCTGAAGTAGTCGCGCTCCGCGAGCAGGCGACCGCGGCCGGCCTGAGCGGCGAGGTCGAGGATCGCGCGGCGCTCGGCCGGGCTCGAGATCTCCGCGAAGTCGCCGTCGCCGAGGTACGGATCGAGCACGGTGATGTCGTCGCGGCACGAAGCCAGCGCGCGAATCAGAGGCTGCTCGAGTCGCTGCCGGGCGTCCGGCTCGGGGTAGGTGACCCAGAGGTAGAGGTAGACGCCGAGCAGTTGCTCCGCGATTCCGGCCAGGTCCGTGCGGGTTTCGCCCGGCGGCTGCAGCGCGGGGTTGGCAGTGTCCGGGAGTGCGGCGATCTCCTCGAGGAGCGAGTCGATGTCGCCCACGATCGCCGCGTCCTCGGGGCGGCCGCTCGGCTTCTCGAGGGTCGTGTCCTGTTCTGGCTCGGGCCGGCCGAAGTAGCGCTGCGCGATCTCGGCGCTCCGCCGCGCGGTATCGAGGGTGCGATCGTCGAGCGACGTCCCGCCAGCCACGTCGTAATCCATCGCTGGCGCCGCGCCGGGTTCGTCGGTCTCGCGGTCGACGGATTCGGGCGCGGTGTCGGCTTCACCCGAGAGCGCGTCCGCGAGTGCGCGATGCGCGGAGCCGTCGATGACGTCGCCGAGCATGTCGGCGAGCAGTCCGGAAAGCGCGGGGTTCGCGCGGGGAGATCCGGGTTCTTGGATCGCGGTGGCGTCGACCAGGTCGGTCGGCTCCGCGGACGACGTCGAGTCCGAGAACAGGACATCGGGCGTGCCGATCGTGCCCTGGAACATCAGTTCCATCCCGGCGCGTCCGAGGCCGAAGGCCGGGCTCGCCGCCGAGGTGTCCGCAGGGTCCGCGCCCAATTCGGTGGCCGCTCCGCTGTCGTCGTCGGCGTCCCCGGGTTCCTCGGGTGGAATCGCCATGCCGCCGGCTTCGTCGCCGACGCCGGTGCCGCTGCCGCTGCCGACCCCGCTGCCCAGTCCGGTTCCCACCCCGACGCCGAAGCCACCGCCGACCCCGCCACCGACGCCGCCGACGCTGGCGGCGTCGCTCGTCCCGCTGTCGAAGCCAGAGGCGATTCCCGCGCTGCCGCCACCGCCAGGTGTCAGAGCGCGGCCGGTGTCGTCGTCGCAGTGCGCAGTGCCATGGCCGTTGCCGGTGGCGGGCTTCGAGGTGTCGCTGGCGCCGTTGCCCATGCCGGAGCCGGCGCCGCTGCCTTCCCCGCCACCGCCGCCGCTGCCGTCGCCGCTGCCTTCCCCGTCGCCGTTGACGCTGCCGCTGCCGTCGCCGTTACCGCTGCCGCTACCGCCGCCGTTGCCACTGCCGTTGCCACTGCCGCTGCCGCCGCCGTTGCCACTGCCGCTACCGCTACCGCTAGGGTTGCCGCTACCGGCGCCGCTGCCGCTGCCGTCGCCGCTACCGCTGCCGGCGCCCGTTCCCGGGCCGGCGCCGCTGCCGTCGCCGCTGCCTTCCCCGTTGCCGTTGACGCTGCCGCTGCCGTCGCCGTTACCGCTGCCGCTACCGCCGCCGTTGCCACTGCCGCTGCCACTGTCGCTGCCGCCGCCGTTGCCACTGCCGCTACCGCTACCGCTAGGGTTGCCGCTACCGGCGCCGCTGCCGCTGCCGTCGCCGCTACCGCTGCCGGCGCCCGTTCCCGGGCCGGCGCCGAGCTCGCTGCCCGGACCGCTGCCCGTGCCGGTGCCCGACGCAGCGTCGCCCGTCGCCTGGCCGGTCCCGGCGTTGCCGCCACGGCCGCGCCCGACACCCGAGCCGGTGCCGGCGCCAGCACCGCCACCGATACCCCGCCCGATCCCCGCACCCGTCCCGCCGCCGCTGCCAGAACCCGCGGTGCCGTGGCCCGTGCTCGTGCCGCCGGTGTTGCGTCCGGTGCCGATCCCTGGGCGGTCGGTTCCCTGCTGCGCGTTGGTGTCGTTGGCGCCCGTGCCCGTGGTGCCGCCGCCGCTCGCGGTACCGGTGCCGTCGCCGCCCGCGCTCTTCGCAGTGCGGCCATCGCGCACGAACGTGCCAGTGAACAGCAGCGGAATGATCTGCAGCCGCGCGTGGTCGTCCGGCCAGTCGAGGGTCTCGCCGGCCTTCACCCCCTTGGTCTGCACGAGTTCGCGCGCGAGCGCGAGCAGGTCTTCGCCCGTACACTTCGGACTCGCGACCACGCCGCGCAGGCCGCCGGCGCGGAGTCGTTCGACGACCCACGCGAACTGGGTGTCGTCCCCGAGGCGCAGACCGTTGCATCCGAGCTGGCGATCGTGCGTCGTGAGGATGACGCCGCCGCGGGCCCGGATCAGCTCGAGGCAGTCGCTGGCAGCGGAGGTCGAGCGCGGATGGTCCGCTGGGTACACGCTGACGTTGCGGAGCGCGAGCGCAAACGCGCGCGCGACGTTCTCCGCCTCGTCCCGGCTGGGCGATGACGCCGGTTTGGGGGCCCTGTTCCCGCGGGTCGCCACGCCGACTGTATCGGCATTCGACAAGGTGGACCTGTGAGGGCCCTGAACCCGCGCTGTCATGGGGATCCGGCGCGGGCGAGCTCGTCGGGCTTCGCAGCTGGGCCCGGGTGGGGGGCTACGGGTTGTCCCGCTACCCGGATTGGCCGCCGTTCGTCTCGGTCTCGGCCGGGACCGCGGTGACGCGTACCCGCTCGACCCGGCGGTTGTTCGCCTTCGTCACGAGGAAGCGGTAGCCCGCCGCGTCGACGTGCGTGCCGGCGACGGGCAGGCCGCCGTGCAGCTCGGTGACGAAGCCCGCGAGCGTCTGACTCGACGTCTCGATGTCCTCCGCGATCTCGAGCTTCTGGAAGACCTTGCGTGCTTCGGCGCTGCCCCGGCACAGCAGCGAGCCGTCCGAACGCTGCAGATACTGCATCTCGACCGTGTCGAGCTCGTCCTCGATCTCGCCGACGATCTCCTCGAGCACGTCCTCGAGCGTCAGCAGGCCGACCGTCGAGCCGTACTCGTCGACCACGATCGCCATGTGGCGCTTCTCGACCTGGAAGCGCCGCAACAGGTGATTGAGCAGCGCGCTCTCGGGCACGACGAGCACGGGAATGCGCAGGTTCTCCCAGTCCGGCTCCGTGTCCTCGCGCAGCGTGAACAGCAGTTCCTTCGTCAGGATCACACCGCTGCAGTCGTCGAGCTCGCCCGTTGGCGTGAACGGGAATCGACTGTGGCCCGATCGCCGGATGCGATCGAGGTTGGTGGCCGTATCGTCGGTGCCGGAGACGTAGGTCACGCGGTTGCGCGGCACCATGACGTCGCGCGCCTTGGTGTCGCGCAGGCGGGTGGCGCCGTCGATCAGCGATGCCGTGATCGAACCGAACGCGCCTTCCTTCTCGCCGACCGCGGTGAGCACCCGGATCTCTTCGAGCGAGATCGAGGCGGCGTTCGCGTGCTTGCTGATCGCGCGCGACAGCATCCGGGTGAGCAGCAGCGCGGGCAGCATCAGGATGATCGTGACGGCGACGAAATGGGCGATCGGGCCTGCGAGCCGGTTGGCGTGCACGACGCCGATCGTCTTCGGCACGATCTCCGTGAACGTCAGCACCGAGACGACGAACGCGATGACGAACCACAGGTCGTTGACTCCCGGGAACGCGATTCCGAACTGCACGCTCGCGATCGCCGCGCCGCCCGAGTTGGCGACCGTGTTGAGCACCAGGATCGCGGAGATCGGCCGGTCGGGCTCGGTCTTCCAGTGCTCGAGCAGGAGGCCGGCGCGGCTGCCGGAGCGCGCGAGCGTCGCGATGCGCGCCGAGCTCACGCTGAGGAGGGTTGCCTCCGCGAGCGAGCAGAGGAACGAGGACAGCAGCGAGAAGCCGACGGCCAGGAAGAACAACAGCATGAGCGACGGGCGCGGAGCGCCGCGCACGTTAGGCCAAGGGCCGGCGAAGTTCTACGCTGGTGCCGTGTACTGAACGGCACGCGTCGGGGGACGGTCGTCAGACCGTCGCGAGGGCGTCGTCCCTGGCTGCTTCGCACGACAGCGCGTAGGCGCCGCGCTGCACGCGGATGCTGACGCTCGAGCCGGCGCCGAGCTCGTTGTCGAGGATCATCTCGGTCAGCGGGTCCTCGATCTCGCGCTTGATCAGGCGGCGCAGCTCGCGGGCGCCGAACTCCTCGGAGTAACCCTCGCGGGCCAGGCGGGCCTTGACGCCCTGCGACCAGGTCAGCTCGATGCCGCGGCGCATGAGCAGTTCCGCCACTTCCTTGAGCATGTTGTGCGCGATGCGCTGGCAGACCTTCTCGTCGAGGGCGTTGAACACCACGACCTCGTCGATGCGGTTGACGAACTCGGGGCGGAACGACTCGCGCAGCGCCTCGAGCGTCAGCGTGCGGACGTCGAGGTCCTGCAGGCTCTGGCGCACGTGCGCGGAGCTGAAGCCCATGCGCGTGCGAACGGCGTCGATCTTCTCGATGCCGAGGTTGCTCGTCATCAGGATCAGCGCCTGGTGGAACGACACCGTGTGGCCCTTGCTGTCCGTGATGATGCCCTCGTCGAGCAGCTGCAGCAGCAGGTTGTGGACCTTGTAGTGCGCCTTCTCGACCTCGTCGAACAGGACGACGCTGTTGGGCTTCTTCTTGATCGCCTCGGTCAGGAAGCCGCCTTCGTTGTGGCCGATGTAGCCTGGCGGCGAACCGATGAGCTTGGCGTATTCGTGCGGCAGCGCATACTCGCTGCAGTCGACGCGGATCATCGCCGACGGGTCGTCGAACAGGTTGCGCGCGACGGCTTTCGCGAGCTCGGTCTTGCCCGTGCCCGTTCGGCCCACGAGCAGGAACGTGCCGACCGGGTTGCTCGGACGCTTGAGGCCGACGGCGGCCTTCTTGACGGCGCGGACGAGCGTGCTGATCGCTTCGTCCTGGCCGATGATCTGTTGGCGCAGCGAGCGGTCGAGGGAGTTGACGCGGCGGAACAGCGCGTGGCGCGCGGCGTCGTTCCCGGGGCGCGGCAGGAACGGGTCCTCGTTCTCGTCGCTGCCGGCCTCGCCGTTCTCGGACGGGATGCTGACTTGGTGGATCTCGAGCGACGGGTTGACGTCGATGCAGATCTGGTAGAGCAGCTCCTCGACGATCTCGAGGTCGTAGCCCTCGTCCATGCGCTGAACGACCGCGAGGATCTCGTTCTCGAACGTCGGGACGCAGGTCTCGACGATACGGCTGCGGTAGGCGGACTTGTTGGTGAGGGTCGTTGTCTGGAGCCCCGTCAGGAGGTCGTCCGAGCAACACCGGACCTTGATGAACTCGTCGATCAAGTCGAAGTACTTGATCACGAATGCCGCTCCTGGTTGTTTCATTCAGTTCCCTCGGTGGTCGCGTAGGCGCTACTCTCTTCGGGTCGATGCGGCTGACGACTGGAGCCGCGGGCAGCCTTTCTGACGTCGCTTTTTCGCTCAAGTCATGACCCCCGAGACCAAGCTCCTCGCGATGTTGGTGCACGGTGGACGTGTGCCGCCAGATGTCGCGCGTGACGCATTGGCTTCGGGTGACGTGGGCAAGCACCTGATTGCCCAAAATATCTGCACTGCCGAGGAGTGGGAGCGGTGGCAGCGCACGGAGGGCGACACCCGTCCCGAGCTGTCGCGCTACGATCTCGGCGAACTCATCGGCGAGGGCGGCGTTGGCCGGGTGTTTGCAGCGGTCGACAAGACGGATCAGCAGCAGGTCGCGCTCAAGGTGCTGCGCCCGGAGCGGGCCTCGGACAAGCGCGAGGCGGAGCGGTTCGTGCAGGAGGCGCGGCTGCTCATGGAGCTCGAGCACGACCACCTCGTGCGTGGCTACCGCGTTGCGCGCGAGGGCCAGACGATCTTCTTCGCGATGGAGCTCGTCGACGGCGAGTGCCTGCAGGACGTGCTCAACGATCGCGAACGCCTCGACGAGGAGGATGCGCTGCGCATCGTCGTCGAGGTCGCGGGCGCGTTGGACTCGTTGCATGCGCGCGGCCTCGTGCACCGTGACGTCAAGCCCGGCAACATCCTGTGGAGCGAGGAGCGCGGCGCCGTGCTGATCGATCTGGGGTTCGCGGTGCAGCAGGGCAGCAGCGGTGGCGAGGAAGCGACGACTGCCGGCACCGTGCACTACATCGCGCCCGAGCAGGCGCGAGGCGGCGGCCTCGACGTGCGCGCTGACATCTACGCGCTCGGTGCGACGCTCTATCACCTCACGACCGGTTCGCTGCCGTTCGACGGCAAGACCAGCGAGGAGGTGCTGGCCAAGCAGGTGCTCGAGTCGCTGTCCGGGGAACGCATCCGTGCGCTGCAGCTGTCGCCGCAGCTGCACTACTTCCTCGAGAAGATGATGGCGAAGGAGCCGGAGATGCGGTTCCAGGATCCGCAGCAGCTGCAGCGCGAGATCCAGGCCTTCCTCGACCAACGTCAGCGGCAGCGCGAGCTCGAGGAGCGCTCGGCGAGCGGCCGGCCGCGGCTCGGCGATCGCAGTCGGCAGCGCGCCAGGGGAACGGGTCAGCGCACCCGGGGCACGGGGCTGGGCGGGCGTCGGCGGCGGCGGCGATGACGCGATCGCAGTATCCCTTCGAGTTCGCCTGCCAGCGGTCCGGCAACTGTTGCGCGATTCCCGGCGGGGTCGTGCGGGTGGGGGCGGCCGACATCGCGGCGATCGCGGGTCACCTCGGCATGTCGGAGACCGCCGTCCGCGGGCGGTACCTGGACGTTCGCGGCGATCGCCTGCGCGATGGCTTCGGTTCGCGCTGCGTGTTTCTCGACGATGGCCCGCCCGGGCAGGCGGGCTGCGGGATCTACCCCGTTCGCCCGCAGAAGTGTCGGGACTGGCCGTTCTGGCCCGAGGCGTTGACGGATCCGGAACTGCTCGCCGCGATGCGCCGGCGTTGCCCCGGCATCGGACCGCGCCGATCCCCAGATCAGCCGTCCTCAGATCGGCCGCCCTCAGATGAGCCGTAGGGACAGGAAGTCGACCTCGCACTGACCGTCGATCAGGTCGAGGCGCAGCCACTGGATCTCGTCCGGCAGGTCCGGGTGCGCCGCGAGCGACACGCGATGGGTGTGCACGTTCCCGTCGTTCGGAACATCGAACTTGACACTGTTGGCCTCGACGAACGTCGCGTCGCCCGGCCCCTTCCAGAACACCTGACCCGTGCCCTGCAGAACGTCGACGTCCGGGGCATGAACCCGCATCTCGATCTCGATCTCGCGAATCGGCCGCTGCAGGCACGGAGTCACGACCCACGGGTCGGGACCGACCGCGTGCCACGAGAACCCCGCGTCGGGTGCCTGGTTCGGGCGTGCCCGCAGATGGTCGTTCGGCCAGAAGCCGCGGCGGTCTTCCTCGCGCCGCAGGTCGAAGAACTCGTTGGTCCAGCGCTCGGGGAGGAAGAGTCGGTCGCGCAGCGCGAGGATCGCGTCGGCGCGGTCGGCGTACTCGCGCCGGAGCTGCTCGGCGAGCTCGACGCGCGACGGCGGCGGGTTTTGCAACCGAACGAGATCGGGTACGCCGTGCTGCACCGGGTAGCTCTGCCCGTCCGTCGAGACGAGCTCGTCGTCGGCGAGACGGAGCGGGGTCTTGGTCACGGGGTCGCGCAGCCGGGACACGAGCCGTTCGAGCGCCTCGGGTCGCGCCTGCCGCGGTCCCTTCGCGACCGTGGTCGCGAACAGCCGGTCGAGCAGCTCGTGGTCGGTGTGCCGTCGCGGCCGCTTCGCCGCCGGTTCGAAGCACTCCGTCACCACGACGCCACGGTGGCGCGGGCTCAGCTCCGGCTCCGAGGTGTGGGACTCGAGCCACGTCCGCACCGCGACCGGATCGGCGGTCGTGTCCTCGGTCTTCGTCGGCGGGCTCTCGTCGCACTGCGGTTCCAGCACGCCGCCGGGAAAGCACAGCGCGAGGTCGTCCGGGTGGAACAGGTTGCGGTCCATGTGCGGCCAGCCCGGCCGACGAAACAGATAGCCGTCGATGTGCGCCCGGTCGAAGTGCACTTCCTCCGTCGTGAGGATCACGGCGACGCGCGCGACCCGACGCAGTTCCCGGATCGTCTCGATGGGGTGTTCGAGGTGCTCGATGACCTCGCTGCAGACCACCACGTCGAACGCGCCGGCGTCGAACGGCAGCAGGTGGCTGTCCACCGCCACGCTCGGTAGCCCGAAGAGCTCGTTCGCGCGCCGGCAGGCCTCGTGCGACAGGTCGACGCTCGTGCCGTCGGCGCCGTGGATCGTGGCCGCGAGATGCGGCAGGTAGCCCTCGGCGCCGCCGACATCGAGCAGCGTCGCGTACTCGAGCTCGTCGAGCCGCCGCAGGATCCGCAGGATGCGCGCGAGGCGGCCCGCGTGGTTGCCCTCGCAGTCGCCCGCACCGACCCCGTAGATCGGCATGTGCGCCTGGAACACTCCCGCCGTCGAGTGTTGCCGGAACCGGTGCTCGAGCCAGTCACGGGTGATGCGGGTGTAGAGTCCCATTGGTGATCTGTGGTTCGGCCCGTTGTGCGCGGCTCCAAGGACGCGGTGAAGGGGAGCCTATTCGGGTATCGGATCGACGGGGCAGCTGCCCCAACGTCATTCCCGCTCGACGCGGCGCCATTGGCCGTCGCGCAGGTCGAACGAACGCTCCGAGAGATCGCGTGCGAGTTCGACGTCGACGCGCCAGCGCCGGCCGCGGCGGTGCACGCGCGTGATATGGCACAGGCCGAACCGCTGTGACTCGATCCAGTCCCCGCGGGCGACCGGCGCGTCCGCGGAGCTCGAAGCGGCGTTCCGCACGGGCTTGCTCGCCGGCAGATGGGCGTCCTGCCACCCGACCGTCTCGGCGCAGAGATCGCACGTGCCGCACGGCCCATCGAGGTCGTCGAAGCCGAAGTGCGCGTGGATCGTCCGCTTCCGGCACTCCGCGTCCGTTGCGTAACGCACCATGTGCAGCAGCCCCATGAGGTCGCGTTGGCGCTTGTCCTCGGGCAACCACTCGTCGAGCTCGGCCGCGGTCGGCAGCCGCACGAAGCGCAGGCCGCCCTGCTGGATGTCACCCTCGAGGCAGCCGCCGCTCCGCAGCAGTCGAACCACGGTCTCGACGCGGCCGTCGTGGCGCTGCTTGGTCAGGAACGTGTCGCGCAACGTGTCGAGGTCGAGGGCGTGCAGCCGATCGCCGAGGCCCTGCAGGTGCAGCGCGATCTGTTCGGCGAGCTCGGCCGTCGGGTTGGCCCACTCGGTGAAGTTGCGTTGGATGACGAGGTCCTCTTCGCGGTAGAGTAGCTCGCAGAACGCGCCGTCGCCGTCGCGGCCCGCGCGTCCGACCTCCTGATAGTAGGCCTCGAGCGTGCGCGGAATCTGCCAGTGGACGATGGCGCGGATGTCGGCCTTGTCGACGCCCATGCCGAACGCGTTCGTCGCGAGCACGAGCGCGTCGTCGCTGGCCTGGAACGCGCGCTGCTGGGTGCGGCGTTCGTGCGCCGACATGTTGCCGTGGTAGACGAGCGGCCGCACGCCGTCGCGCAGCAGCTCGTTCTCGAGCTGCAGCAGGTCCTTGATCAGCGCGCAGTAGACGATCGCCGGTCCGCCGGTGCGGTCGAGCACCGCCTTCAGCCGGTCACGCTTGTCGTCATCGGTGTGACATTGGGCGACGGACAGGAAGAGATTGTCGCGCGCGATGCCGGTGCAGAAGCGCGGCGCCTCGCCCAGGCGGAGCGCGCTGCGAATGTCGGCCTGCACGGGCGGCGTCGCGGTCGCGGTGAGCGCGAGGCACGGCGGGTCGCCGAGCTGCTCGCGCACTTCGCCGAGCCGCCGGTACTCGGGGCGGAAGTCGTGGCCCCACTGACTCACGCAGTGGGCCTCGTCGACCGCGAACCGCGTCACCCCGACCGCCGTGAGCCGTTCCAGGAACCCAGCGACCCGGAACCGCTCGGGGGTCACGTAGAGCAGCCGCACCTCGCCGCTCTCGACCGCGGCCAGGCGGGACTCGCGCTCGTGCCGCTCGATCATGCTGTGGATGCACGTCGCCGGCAGGCCGCGCCGAGCCAGCGCGGCGACCTGGTCGTCCATGAGGGCGATCAGCGGTGACACCACGACGGTGAGGCCGTCGCCGACGAATGCGGGCAGCTGATAGCACAGCGACTTGCCCTCGCCGGTGGCCATCAGAACGAGTCCCGAGCCGCCGGCCAGGTGGTGCTCGATGACCTCGCGCTGCCGGCCGCGGAACGTGCCGTAGCCGTAGAGGCGCTGCAGGTGCTCGTTGAGGTCATGGGCCGGCACGCGGGCACCGTAGCCGGCGCTTCTGCCGACACCACCGGAGATTGCGGCGGCCCGGCGGTAAGCTCTCGCCCGGACGAAAGTTCGTGACGGTTCCGCGGCGGAACTGGCCACTTCCCGGATGGACACCCACGTGGGCCATGCCCGCCGGGTTGCCGTAGCCCCACGACCCCAACCTCCTTGCCGATGGGCCGACCCCTCACGATCCTGAACGCCTGCGCGGCCGCGCTCGCGCTGACCATCCCGGATTCGGTTGCAGCGCAATCGCAGGGCAGCGGAGCGGCCTCGGATGCGGCTGGCGCGACGCGGGCCTCGCAGCCGGCTCTCGTGCTGCGCACCGCGGAACGCGGACCGGTGCTCGGGTTCGGCCACGCGTTCGATCTCGTCGGTGGGTTGCCGGAGCTCGAGCCGGGTCAACACTGGGTCGCCGCGGTCGACTCGGACCGGCGGGTGACGGTGCGGGCCGCGAGCGGGCAGGTCGGGCACCTCGTCCTCGAGGTCGACCCCGGCGCGACGATGGAGCTCTTCGCCGACGAGATCGGCGAGGTGCGCGGCCTCGTGCAGGGCTTCGGCGTGCTCGCCATGACCCAGTACGGCATGAAGGCGCCGGACGCGGTCAAGCTCTTCAAATCCGTGTTCGAGTTCCCGTACACGCTCGAGAGCGCGCGCGTCGCGGTGCTGTCCGATCCGCAGGACTACGAGGACAACGGTTTCGAACTCGAGTGCTCGATCACGGCCAAGGCCGGGTCGGCGTTCGGCGGCTTGCTGACGAAGATCAAGCCGAGCGCCCTCGGGGCGCCGCAGTTGTCGGCCGACCCCGGGCGGGTCATGGAGTGCCGCATCGCGGTCGCGCCCGAATCGCTCGACGCATTGCTCGGGCCGTTCCTCGAGTTCGGCCTGGCGTTCGGGTTCCCCGACGCCGAGGCGCGCGCCGAGGCCGCGAAAATGTCGCGCGCGATGATGGCGATGTACGACGGCGGGCTGGTCGTGGGCTTCGACCAGAACATGCGAATGGCGGCGCTCTACGGCTTCCGCGCCGGCCAGTCGCCCGCCGAACTCATCGCGTCGGAGGACTATCAGCGGATGATCGCCGCGCAGGACCTCGGCCGCAACGTCGAGATCGAGGTCGAGCGCGACGCCATGGAACACGCGGGCGTCAAGTTCACCCGGATGAGCCTCTACAACGAGGGGCCGCCGAATCCGATGATGCCGAACGACGAGATGCACCAGTTCATCGGCGGCACGGGGGATCTGCTCGTGGTCGGCGGCAGCAAGGCGATCGCGTGTGACCTCGTCGAGCGCGTCGCGGCGGGTCAGGGTCGGCGCAAGCCGCTCGAGGACGGCGCGATCGCCTCGTTTCGCATGGATCTGCGGCGGATGATCGGGGCGATGGGGCAGGCGATCCCCAAGCTCGGTCCGGGCGCCAAGGAGATCCCGGGTGACGTCGTGGTGCGCACGTTCGTCGCGGATCGCACGATCCGCGTCGCCGTCACCGTTCGCTGAACCGGTCGGCCGCGGAACGGGCCGGCCGCTGAACGGAGCGGCCGCTGAATCGGCCGCAGGTCGACCGGCGCGGCTCAGTCGTAGAGCGGTGACGGGCTCGTCCGCCCCTCGGCCGGGGCGGCGATCACGGCGTCGACATCACTCATGCCACCGGCACCGTCGACGAACTCGCGCAGCGCCGAATCGCCGCTGAGGATGTCGATCGGCATCTTCTCGGTCTCGTACTCGTACGGCGGCGGCAGCCACTCGAACTCGTTCGGCCACAGCTCGCGGATGCAGCGCAGAACGATCGCGGTCGTGCGGACCGAGCGGAACGTCGCGCGATCGGTGACGTGCAGGAACAGGCCGCCGCACGGCTGGCCGCTGTGCTTCTGGAACGTCGGTTCGAAGTGCAGCGGGCGCAGCGCGACGCCCGGCAGGTCGTGCTCGCGCAGCGCGTCGACGAGGCGGAACGGGTCGATGAACGGCGCTCCGAACTGTTCGAACGGCGTCGTCGTGCCGCGGCCCTCGCTGAGGCGGGTGCCTTCGAGCAGCACCTGGCCCGGGTAGACGAGCGCGCCCTCGAAGCGCGGCAGGTTGGGCGATGGCGGCACCCAGGCGCGGCCCGTGGCAGGCCACAACGCGGTGCGCGGCACGCCCGCCATCCGGACGACGTGGAGGTCGGCGCCGATGCCGAGCCGGTCGTTGGCGAGCAGCCCGAGCTCGCCGAGCGTCAGGCCGTGGCGCAGCGGGATCGGCGCGCCGCCGACGAAGCTCCGGAACGCCATGTCGAGCTCGCGGCCCTCGGTGATCGCGCAGCCGAGCGGGTTGGGGCGATCGAGGACGAGCACGGGCAAGCCACGTTCGGCGGCCGCGGCCATGCAGTTCGTCAGCGTCCACGCGTAGGTGTAGACCCGCGTGCCGACGTCCTGCAGATCGACGATGAGCAGATCGAGGCCGTCGAGCATCGCGGCGGTCGGCCGCCGGGTCTCCGAGTACAGGCTGTGCACGGGGATGCCGAGCCGCGGGTGCCGGGCGTGCGGCGTCTCGACCATGTTGTCCTGCTCGGTCGACCACAACCCGTGCTGCGGGCCGAACAGCGCCGCGAGCCGGTCGCCGAGCAGTTCCGCGAGGCGATCGGCCGCGTGGCGGAAGTCGCGGTCGACGGAGGCCTGGTTGCAGACGAGCCCGGCCGCGCGGCAGCCGGCGAGGATCGCGGGCGGCGAGTCACACGCGACCTCGAGCCCGATGGATGCGTCACTCATAGAGCAGGAACGCCTGGCGGCGGATGTTGAACAGCTTCAGGTCCTTCTGCCACGCGGCGATGATCTCGTCGGCGGGCGTGCCGGCGCGGATCGCGGCCGTGCTCGCCGCGTGCAGCAGCAGGCGATCGAGGCGCTTGGTGTCCCAGTCGTCGGGGCTGACCCGCCGCAGCGCGCACGCGAGGTGGATGCCGGTGCGCACGGGTTCGAACGTGCGCCAGTCGGTGATCGCGATGTTGATGCCGGAGCACGTCTCACCCTTGTGCTTGCTGCTCGTCGGCGTGAACTGCACGGGGACGAAGGTCACGCCCGGCAGCTTCTGGTCCCGCAACGTCGCGGCGAGCTTCTTGCCGTCGAGCCACGGCGCGCCGACGACCTCGAACGGCGTGTCGGTGCCGCGGCCGACGGAGACGTTGGTGAACTCGATGAGCCCGATGCCGGGATAGAGCAGCGCCTGCGCGAGGCAGCGCATGTTGGGCGACGGGTTGATCCACAGCAGCCCCGTGCGGTCGTAGAGATCCGCGCGCTGCCAGCCCTCGCACTTCACGACGTGCAGATCGACATCGATGCCGTCCTCGCCGGCCATCATGCGCGCGAGTTCCCCCGCGGTCATGCCGTGGCGCAACGGCACGCGGTGGGCCGCGACGAAGTCGAGGCGGTCGCCGCTGACGATCGGGCCAGCGGTGGCGCGGCCGCCGATCGGGTTGGGGCGATCGAGGACGACGAAGCGCAGGCCGTGCTCGGCCGCGGCCGTCATCGCGTTCCGCATCGTCGACACGTAGGTGTAGAAGCGGCAGCCGATGTCCTGGATGTCGAACACGATCGTGTCGACGCCCGCGAGCATCGCCGCCGTCGGGCGCCGGGTCTTGCCGTAGAGCGAGAACACGCGCAGCCCGGTCTTGCTGTCGCGGGTGTCGTCGACCTTCTCGTCGAGGACGCCGTCCCAGCCGTGCTCGGGCGAGAACAGCGCGACGAGCTCGACGTTCTTCGCGGCGGCGAGGACGTCGACCGTGCGGCGGCCGTCCGCGGTGCGGCCCGTGTGGTTGGTGATCAGTCCGACCTTGCGGCCGGCCAGGGCTTTGCAGCCGCTTTCGGCGAGCACGTCGACGCCCGTTCGGACCTGGGCGGTCGCGGTGCCGGAGAGGATGGCGAAGAGGATGGCGAGCGCGGGTCTCATGAGCGGGGGCGGAAGACGAGGTTGCCGAGCATGCCGGCGAGACAGGTACTGCCGCAGCTGACGACGCCGAACCACGGCCACGCGAGACCGCGCGGCGCGCCGGCGTCGTTGCTGCCGAGCAGTTCTAGCCCGGGGACGACGAACAGCACGAAGACGATCGAGCCGATGCCGGCGACGAGGCCGACGAGCGAACCGCCGGGGGATCGCCGCGGCAGCAGCGCGAGGACGAAGAGGCCCAGGATGATGCCGGTGGTGATCGTCGCGATGCCGAGAACCTGGCCGACGATCGGCGCCTTCGGGTCGATGTCGCTCATGCCGACCGCCATCTGCAGGATCGCGAAGAGCACGGTGGCGATGCGCGAGGCCCGCAGCGCGAACGGCGCGTCGGGCTTGTGCTTGGTGATCGGCAGGACGAAGTCGTTCACCAGCGCGGAGGCCGACGCGGCGAGCGAACTCGACAGGGTCGACATCGCCGCCGAGAACACGGCGCCGAGCACGATGCCGACGAGGCCGATCGGCAGGTGGTTGATGATGAAGTGCGCGAACACCGCGTCGTTCGAGCCGAACGCCTCGGCGGGCGGGTTGGCGGCGTAGAACCTCGCGAAGCCGAGACCGAGGACGAGGAAGACGAGGAACTGGAGCAGCACGACGGGGCCGCTCCAGAACAGCGCCTTCTGCGCGTCACCGAGGCTCTTGGCCGACAGGTAGCGCTGCACGATGAGCTGGTCGACGCCGTGGCTGCCGATCGACAGCACCGCGCCGCCGATGAGGCCGGCCCACAGCGTGTAGGTCGAGCTCAGGTCGAACCCGAGATCGACGAAGTCAGCGATCTCGAGTTCGGCGAGCGGCGCGCCGAGGCCACCCTCGATCCGGCCCGCGAGCACGACCAGCGCCGCAACCGCGCCGAGCATGTAGACGATGAACTGGATCACGTCCGTCCACACGACCGCCTTGATGCCGCCGAGCACCGTGTAGACGACGGTCGCGGTGCCGACCGCGGTGACCGCGACCCAGGTCTCGCAGCCGAGCATGATCTCGAGCACGAGCGCCGCGAGGAACAGGCGCAGACCGTCGGCGAGCGTGCGGGTGACCAGGAACAGCGCGCTCGCGATCGTCCGCACGGCCGGACCGCTGCGCACCCGCAGCACCTCGTATGCCGTGAACAGCTCGCCCTTGAAGTAGAGCGGCAGCAGCAGGCTCGTC
Source organism: Planctomycetota bacterium (assembly GCA_965228735.1). Classification (GTDB taxonomy): domain Bacteria; phylum Planctomycetota; class UBA1135; order UBA1135; family UBA2386; genus JAGQRA01. The sequence goes on along the minus strand of OZ245838.1, from coordinate 2,085,616 downwards.
GCGATCGCCCGGCCGATGATGTAGCCGAGCGGCAGCTGCAGGAAGAGCATGTTGCCGCTGTTGAAGGCGACGCCCGGCACGCTGAGGAACGTCGCCGTGCTCGTCTCCGTCGCGACGATCGAGATCAGCAGCGCCCACCACGGCAACGACCGGCCGCCGAGCAGGTAATCGGCCGCGTTCTTCTGGCCCCGGCTGATCCAGATCCCGAACGCGATCGTCAGCAGGACGTAGACGACGAGGATCGCGAGGTCGATGGGGCCGATGGTCATGGCGCGGCCCGGGACGGTAAGGTCGGCGCGGCGCGTGGAACAGCGGGAAGCGGGATCCGCTACGATGCCGGCCATGCGGAGCGTATGGGTACTCGTGCTGATCGTCGCGCTCGTCGGCAGCAACCTCGCCTGGCTGCTCGGCAGCGGGACGACGGCGGTTCCCGCGCCGGACATCGATGACGCCCTGGCGATGCGCATCGCCGAGCTCGAAGACGAACTGTGCGTGGCGCGGGCCGCGATCGCCGAGCACGAGAGCGCGGTCGCGGCGGCGCGGCAGCGTCGGTCGGCCGACACTGCCACACTTGCCGGCGGCGATGATGCTGCTGCTGTCGAGGCGGCGCAACGCGCGGCCGCGGCCGAGCAACGGGCTCGGATGCAGCGGATGAGAAAGCTCTACGACGGTTGGGTGCAGGACGCGCTGCAGACGGCGGACCCGGGGCTGCGAGCCGCCGCGCTCAACAGCCTCGAGGCCGCGCTCCGTTCCGGCGATCCGACGATGGTCGCCGCAGCGCTTGCGGCGTTCGCCCGGCTGCGCGAGCTCGACTTCGACAAGGCCCGCTTCCGCGGCTACGTGCTCGACGCGCTGCGCTCGGAGGACGCGGCCGTGCGGGCGCGGGCGCTCACGGCGCTCGGTGTGACCGGGACCCTGCCGGGGGACCTCGAACTCGTGTTGGGGTTCGTAGCGGACGACAGTCCCGAGGTGCGCTCCGGGCTAACGCATCAGCTGATGCGACTCAGCGACAACCGGCTCGAGGGCGCGGCGGCCGACGCCGTCCTGCGTCTGCTCGGCGATGCGGACGAGGACGTTCGACGCATGACGCTGAACGGGCTGTGGGGCGCCAGGCCCGACGAACGCATCGTCGAGCGCCTGATCGCGATGACGGCCGACCGGGAGCGGCGCCACGACGCGATCTACTTCGGCCTCAGCACGTTTCAACAGAAGTCGAGCGCGGTCGTCGCCGCGCTCGTCTCAGCACTCACGGACCCGAACTTCGAGGTCGCCGGTCGGGCGGACTGGGGACTCGGCTACGGCGTCGACGCCGCGGATCGTGCGGTCGTCGCCGACGCCTACCTGCGGTTGCTCGAGACCCGCAGCGGCGCGCAGTGGCGGGAGCGCTGCCTGCGCCGACTCGGCCAGTACGGCACCGCCGCGCACGTGCCCGGACTCGAGGGTTACGCGGCCCGGCCCGGGCTCGACGAGAACGCGCGCTTCGAGCTGCAGCGACTCATCGCCCAACTGCGGCAGCGCTGAGTCCGCGGCCCCCTGGAGCGCGATCCCGCGATTCAGTAGAGCGTGATCCCGAGCGCGTTGCTCGTCGAGAACGGCAGTTGCGACGTCGCGCCGGTGTCGATCGGCACCATCTGCATCGACAGGCGGGCACCGCCGAGGCTCGGGTTATTCGGGATCGCGAAACCGATGCTCGTGTAGCCGTCGAAGCTCGGGCCGCGCGTGTCGCCCGTGCCGGCGAACAGCAGCACCGACGCGAGCGCGTTGGTGTTCTGCAGGCAACCGGCCGGCAGGCCCGGCACGGGGATCGGCGCGAACGACGGGTCGTTGCCGATCACGGCGAACACCGCGCCGCCGGACGGCAGGCCGCAGCTCTCCCAGCGGAACGCCGAGTTGCCGAGCGTCGGGGCCTCGTTGCAGTAGAGCGTCGGCGTCTCGCCCGTCGACAGCGGACAGCCCTGGCCGTTGGGAGCGACGTTGACGTCGTCGAGCAGGCTGCAGAAGAGCTGGAACTTCGGCGCGTTCGTGCCCTGGGAGAGCCAGGCGCCGGGGCCGCTGCGACTCACGTGCTGCAGCACGAGCGACCCGTTCGGATCGATCGGCACCACGCTGTAGGCCGGGTCGACGAAGACGAACCACGTCGGTGTCGCCGGCTGCAGCGCGACCGGGGTGTCGAAGTTGGCGCCGTGCCAGCCGAGCGGGCGGTTGTTGTCGATCTTCCACGCGCCGCCGCCGAGGCGCGCGCCGGGGCCGCCGTTCTGCTCGTCCCAGATCTCGACGGCACAGAAGACGTCACCCGGGTAGCCGACGTTCTCCGTGTAGACCCGCGCGGCGTGGATCGTGGTCGCGCTCGGCGGCGTGAAGCGCCAGGCGAAGTAGTTCTGGCCGCTGAAGCTGAACGCCGAGGTCGCGGTGCCGACGCTGGTCGTCGCCGCGTTCGCCGCGAGACACGGCGCGGTCTGCGCGGCGCAGTCATTGCCGAGGAGAACGGTGGCGAGACCGAGAAGAACGGGAGCGAGCGGGTGTCTGGGCAGCATTCGGGGGTCCTCGAATGAACGTCGATGTCCGGCGGCGATGTGCGCGTCCGGGCGTACAAGGGACTATCCCCGGGTGATCCGCCCGTTACCGTGAACTTGTCCGAAGCCCGAATCCGCAGCCGTGATGCGGCGGGCCGCGGCGCTATACTGCATCGTCGCAACGTCATGGATCGACCGGATCTGAGTTCGCTGACCACCGAGACCCGCAATCCGCGGACGGCCGAGCTCGACGCGATGACGACCGTTGATCTGGTGCGCGCGATGAACGACGAGGACCGCGGCGTCACTGATGCGGTCGCCGCGGCCGTCCCGCGGATCGCCGAGGCCGTCGACCTGATCGCGACCCAGATGCGGAAGGGTGGGCGGCTGATCTACGTCGGGGCCGGCACGTCCGGGCGCCTCGGAGTGCTCGACGCGGCCGAGTGCCCGCCGACGTTCTCGGCCTCGCCACGCGACGTCCTCGGGCTCATCGCGGGCGGGCCGAGCGCGTTCCTCGCGGCCGTCGAAGGCGCGGAGGACGATCCGGCGCTCGCGGCGGCGGACCTCGAGAAACTCGATCTGCGCGAGAAGGACGTCGTCGTCGGGATCGCCGCGAGCGGCCGCACGCCGTACGTGCTCGGAGCGCTGCGTTACGCCGAGAAGCAGGGCACGCCGACGATCTCACTCACGTGCAACGCCGGCAGTCCGGCGAGCGCGGCGGCCCGGATCCCGATCGAGGTGGTGACGGGTCCGGAGGTCATCACCGGCAGCACGCGCCTGAAGGCGGGCACGGCGACGAAGATGGTGCTGAACATGCTGAGCACGGGCGCGTTCGTCCGGCTCAACAAGACGTATGGCAACCTCATGGTCGATCTGCAGGCGAGCAACGAGAAGCTCGTCGAACGCAGCATCCGCATCGTGATGACCGCGACGGGGCGCGAGCGCGCCGAGGCCGAGAGCGCCCTCGCGGACTGCGATGGCGAGGTCAAGACGGCGATCGTCGCGCTCGTGCGCGGCGTCGCGCCGGCCGAGGCTCGCACGCGGCTGTTCCACTGCACCGGCAGCGTTCGGGAAGCGCTCGAATCGTGAGTTCGGATGCATCGCCGGCCGCGGATTCGCCGGCAGCTGGCCCGCAGGCCGCTGGACGGCCGGGGCGCTGGCTCGGACTCGACGCGCTGCGCGGTCTGACGATCGCCGCGATGATCCTCGTGAACAACCCGGGGCGGTGGGGACCTGAGACCCAGTACGGACCGTTGCGCCACGCGGACTGGCACGGCTGCACGTTCACTGATCTCGTCTTCCCGACGTTTCTGTTCGTCGCCGGGGTCGCCATCGCGCCCGCGCTCGGCAAGCAGCTCGGGCGCGATGTGCCACGGTCGCAGCTCGCGTGGAAGATCGTGCGTCGTGTCGTCGTGCTCGTCCTGCTCGGGATGATGCTGTCGGCTTTTCCGTTCGTGACGTTCAGCGTCCCGGAGAATGCCGGCGTGGCGGAATGGTTCGAGCCGCTCCTCACGACGCGCTTCCCTGGCGTGCTGCAGCGGATCGGCGTGTGTTACGGCATCGCGGCGCTGCTGTTCCTCTACACCGGGGTGCGGACCCATCGCGCCGTCCTCGTCGGTTGCCTGCTGCTCTACTGGCCGCTCATCACGCTCGTACCGGTGCCGGGCGTCGGCCCGCCCGACATCGACGGTCCCGCGTCGACACTGCAGGGCTACGTCGACCGCGCGGTGTTCGGCACGCACATCTGGAAGACGACCTACGACCCCGAGGGCTTGCTGAGCACGATCCCCGCGCTCGCCACCTGCCTGTTCGGACTCGAGGCCGGTCGCATCCTGAAGGCCGACCCGGCGGCGGCGACGAAGCGGCTGCTCGGCATCGGTGCCGTGTTGCTCGTCGTCGGCTACGCGTGGTCGTTCGGGCTGCCGTTCAACAAGCCGCTCTGGACGAGCAGCTACGCGGTCTGGACGGCCGGGATCGCGATGGTCGCGCTCGCGGTGTTCCAGTTCGTCGCCGCGTTCCGAATCGGCCGGCCGCTGCTCGTGCCGCTGCAGGTCTACGGCGTCAACGCGTTGCTCGTGTTCGTCGGCAGCAGCTTGCTCGGGCAGATCGTTGGGCGGCTGATCACGGTCGAGGTCGAAGTCGGAGCACCGGCGCTGACAAAGACGATGACGCTCAAGAACTGGGTCTACGAGAGCGTCTTCGTGCCGCAGTTCGAACCGCAGGACGCGTCGCTCGCGTTCGCGCTGACCTGGGTGCTCGGCTGGTTCGTCGTCCTGCTCGTGCTCTTCCGGTTCCGGATCGTGTGGAAGGTCTGAGCGCGGCTGCGTGATGTTCGGATCGCGGTTGCGCGAATCGCAGACGACACGTAATCGGCCGTGGCACGGGGCGGAGGCTCGATCGTGGCGCGTGGCGGATTCGAAGCGGGTTCGGTACCGCCACCCTCGAGGCTTGCCGCCGAACCGCGGTTGTTGCACAGTCTGCCGGCCGTGACCAAGCCCCAGACCCGGATCCTCGCTTCGGCAAGCGATGCCGTGCCGCTGCTGCTCGACGAGTTGCGCCGTGCAGTGGCGCGCGGGCCGCGGCCGTTGATCTCGTTCGCGACGGGCGGCACGTTCAGCGCGATGCTGCAGGCGCTGGCGCGCGAGCTCGCCGGGGCCGGCCTCGGCGGCGAGTTCGTCGCGACGCACCTCGACGAGTACGTCGGCTTCGGGCCGGAGCGCGCGGGTGGCATGGTGCACGAGCTCGTGTCGCATTGCCCGCCGCTCGCGGACATGCTGGCGGCGGGTTCGTTCGTTCCCGTCCCGCACGTCGAGGACCAGGCCGCGCTCGACGCGCACGCGGCGACGCTCGCGCAGCACGGCGGCGTGGAGCTGCAGCTGCTCGGGATCGGGCGTAACGGCCACATCGCGTTCAACGAGCCGGGCACGCCGCTGGACAGCGGTTTCCACGCGACCGATCTGGCCGAGGCGACCCGGCGCGACGCGCTCGCGCGGTTCGCGCCGAACGAACCGCCGCGCCGCGCGATCACCTCCGGCGTCGGGACGATCCTCGCGGCGAGACGGCTCGTGCTCTGCGCGTTCGGGGCGGCCAAGGCCGACGCCGTGCGCGCGATGCTGCACGGGGACATCGGCCCGGCGTGCCCGGCGTCCGCGATCCGGCAGCACAACGACGTGCTCGTCCTGCTCGACGAGGCCGCGGCGAACGGCCTGACGGACGAGCTCGGCGCGTAGTCGCTGCCGCGCGCACCGCACGGTAGCCTGGGGCGCGTGAACGCTCCCCTCGCCGCCCGTTCTCGCTGCGTTGCGATCCTCGCCACCGCAGCGGTTCTCCTGCCCGTCGCATCCGCCCAGGACGACGGCGTCACTTCGCGTTCCGCCGAGGAACTGCTCGCCGAACTGACGCTGCCGCAGAAGGCCGGGCAGCTCTTCATGTCGTGGAGTCTCACGCGACCGACGGCCGACGGGGCGAATCACGAGCAGCTGCTGCAGTGGATCCGCGAAGCGGAGCTCGGCGGGATCATCCTGAGTCTCGGCGACGTCGAACAGGCGGCGAAGCTCGTGCCCGAACTGCAGCAGGCGTCCAGGGTGCCGTTGCTCATGGCCGGCGACTTCGAGGGCGGCGTCTGGTTCCGGCTCGACGGCGCGACCGAGCTCGGGAACAACATGCTGATGGGGGCCGGGCGCTCGGAGTGGCTCACGGAACAGGCCGGCCGCGTCACGGGCGAAGAGGCCGCGGCACTCGGGTTCCACTGGGTCTTCGCGCCCGTGCTCGACGTCAACAGCAACCCGGACAACCCGATCATCAACGTGCGCAGCTTCGGCGAGGATCCGGAGCTCGTCGCGCGGCTCGGCGCGGCGTTCGTGCGCGGCGTGCAGGGCGCGGGGCAGATCGCGTGCGGCAAGCACTTCCCGGGTCACGGCGACGTGTCGTCGGACAGTCACCTCGAGCTGCCGACGGTGCCCGGTGACGGCGACCGACTGCGGCGCGTCGAGTTGCGCCCGTTCGGCGCGGCGGCGAAGGCGGGCCTCGGCTCCGTGATGACGGGACACCTCGCGGTGCCGGGCCTCGGCGAGGACCCGAAGCTGCCAGCGACCCTGAGCAAGTTGATCCTCGGCGACGTGCTGCGCGACGAACTCGGGTTCACCGGTCTCGTGGTCACGGATGCGCTCGAGATGGGCGGGGTGAAGAACGCGTTCGCACCCGGCGAGGTCGCGGTGCGCGCCCTGCTCGCCGGCGCCGACGTCCTGCTCATGCCGCCGGATCCGATCGCCGCGCGGGCGGCCGTCGTCGAGGCGGTGGCGAGCGGCCGGGTGCCGCTCGCCCGGCTCGACGACGCCGTGTTGCGGATCCTGCGGGCCAAGGAACGGGTCGGCCTGCTGAGTGCTGGCGACCGTGGCCGCGTGGCGGCGGACTGGCGGGCGCGGGTGAACACACCGGCCGGGCAGCAGCTCGCGCGCGACCTCGCGGCGCGCGGTGTGACGCTCGTGCGCGATCGCGGCGGGGAGTGGCCGTGGCTGTCGTGGGACGAGGGGCAGGCCAGCAAGGCGGCGCTCGTCATGGTGTTCGATCGCGACGACGGCGAGGAGCACGAGTTCGAGGCCGCGATGCGCTGTTGCGTTGCGAGCGTGCATCGCGTGGCGGCGAAGAGTGCGAACGAGGCGATCGAGGCGGCGCGAGCCGCGGTCGCCGGTGCCGAACGCGTGATCCTGTCGCTGCACGTCAAGGTGCGGGCCTACAGCGGCGGTGTCGCCCTGCCGCCGAGCGTGCAGCCCGTGCTCGCGGCGCTGCGGGACGACCAACAGATCGTCGGCGTGTCGTTCGGGAACCCGTACCTGATCTCCGATCTGCCCGCGATCGACACCTATCTCTGCACCTACGTCGACACCGCGTATTCGCAGCGCGCGGCGGTCGATGTCCTGCGCGGTCTGCAGCCCGTGAGCGGGCGATTGCCGGTCTCGATCCCCGGAGTCGCGGAGGCCGGCACCGGGCTCGTGCGCTATCGGTTGCTCGGGGACGAACGCGCGCCGGCGGCGAAGCACGCGGGCTACGACGTCGATCCCGGCCTCGGTGCGGCGCTGCGCGAACGACTCACTGCCGCGGTCGCGGACGGCGCGTTCCCCGGCGCGGTCTGTCTCGTCGCGCGGCACGGCGAAGTCGTGGCCGAGGTCGCGGTCGGCAGCACGAGCTACGGTGCGGACGCGCGCCCCGTGCGCCCCGACACGCTCTATGACCTCGCGTCGCTGACCAAGGTCTGCGCGACCACGCCCGCGGTTCTCCGGCTCGTCGCGGCGAGCCGTCTCCAGCTCGAGGACCCGGTCAGCAAGTGGGTGCCCGCGTTCCGCGGGGACGGCAAGGACGACGTGCAGGTGCGTCACCTGCTCGCGCACTGCAGCGGTTTGCCGCCGTTCCTGCAGTACTACAAGGACTTCGAGGGCAAGGCCGAGATCGTCGAGGCTGCGGCTGCGACGCCGTTGCGGCACGCGCCGGGGACCGAGACCGTGTACTCCGACATCGGCTTCATCCTGCTCATGGCCATCGTCGAGGCGGCGAGCGGGCAGTCCTTCGAGGACAACGTTCGCGAGGCGTCGTTCTGGCGGCCGGGCCACCGCGCGCGCTTCGTGCCGACGGGCGGCTGGTCGGCCGGCGCCGCGCCGACCGAGGAATGCGCGTGGCGTGGTCGGCTCGTCGAGGGCTACGTCCACGACGAGAACGCGTTCGCGATGGGCGGCATCTCGGGGCACGCGGGCCTGTTCGCGACGGCGCGCGACGTGCTCACGGTCGGTCTCGACTACCTCGGCGGCGGCCGCGAGAGCCTGCCGCCCGCGGTCGCGGCGCTCGCGACGCGGCCGGTCGGCATCGTGCCGGGCGACGACTCGCGCGCGATCGGGCTCGGGATGTTGCGCGCCGGCTCGTGGGCCGGCACCGAGGTTTCCCCGGGTGCGTTCGGGCACACGGGGTTCACGGGGACGTCGCTCGTCTGCGATCCCGAACTCGACTACTGCGTCGTGCTGTTGACCAACCGGGTGCACCCGACGCGCAAGAATCGCAAGATCACCGCGGTGCGCCGCGCCGTGCACGACCTCGTGCGCGGCGCGATGCGGTGAGGCCGGCTGGCAACGTCAGCCGTGCGTGTAGGTCGCGGGGTTGCTCGCGATCCCGCGCCCGGAGGCCGGTGTGATCACGATGCCTGCGGTATAGATGACAGCCATGAATTCACGGATGGATGCCGCGGCGATCGCGAGCCTGGTCGTGTTCACCTTCGCGACCGCCGCCGTCCTCGGTCGGCCCGCTGTCGCGCAGTCGGAGGACCTGAAGGTCCACATCGTCGGCGCGAGCGTGAGTGGCGGCTTCGCGGATGGGCCGGCGTTCGGCGCCAGGCGCGCTGGTGACACGATCACGCTGCACCGCCTGCTTCGACGGTGGGCCGACGGGGAGGCGCGGATCTCGACGCACAACACCGTTGAGATGACGGTGATGTTCACGCGACCGATGGCGATCGGCAAGCGGCAGATCGCGCAACTCGAGCGCAAGCGGCCGGCCGTCGTGGTTGCGATCGACTTCCCGTTCTGGTTCGCCTACGGCTACATCGGCCCGGGCGACGAACTGGAGCTGCGACGCCGGCGGCTCGCGGCCGGACTCGCACTGCTGCAGGACATCGACGCCCAGATTCTGCTCGGCGATCTGCCGGACATGACCGGCGCGAGGAAGAGTCGACTGAGTGAGGCGCAGATCCCGGAACCAACGACGCTGAAGGCGTTGAACGCGGACCTCGCGGCGTGGGTGGCTGCGCGGCCGAACGTTCATCTCGTGGGGCTCGGTGACACCGTCCGTCGGATGCGCGGGGCCGAGCTCGAGCTGGAGCTGACGGACCGCAAGGTGCCCGTGCCGCGATTCGCGCTGTTGCAGGAAGATCGACTGCACCCGACCCGACTCGGTATGGCGCTGCTCGGCTACACGATTCAGCCGCAGCTGCAGGAACTGTTCCCCGAGGATCACCCGTTGCGGCAGCGGGCCTGGAGTCTCGACGAGTTCATCACGGCGGCGGGAGCCGATGGCGAACTGGAGGTCATCGAGGAACGGGCCCGATCGTCGGAGCGAGGCGCGGGCCAGCGGCAGGGCGCTGGCAGCGGCAAGTAGCGCCGGCGCGCGATCGCGGGTCAGCGGCCGCGTCGCCGCAGGACCTCGAACCAGGACTCCATCGCGAGCAGCGGTTCGATGCGGTCGCCGAGCATCTCGCGCTGCCAGTCGCGCAGCCACAGGCCGCGCTTTTTCGCCGTCTCACCGTAGGTGCCCGCTTCCTCGACGTCGTCAAGCGCCAGCAGCTGCAAAGCCGCGAGCAGGAACGGGCGCACGTCGTGCCGGAGCTGGCCCGCTGCCTGCGATGTCGCGAAGAACTCGCGCAGTTGCTCCTTCGCCGTGAGCCATGCGTTCACCCCGGCGCCGCCGAGCGCGTCGAGCGTCGACAAGAACGCGTGCTCCATGCGGCACCGCGCGGCACCCTGGTCGTCGCCGCGGGACTCGGCGACGCGCGCGAGGTCAGCGAAGTGCGATCGCAGTTGCGCACGCAGTGACGGGTGGGGGTTGCTCATCACCACCCGGATCGCGGCGTCGTGCTGGCCGTCGAGCAGCAGCGCGATGCTCAGCAGGACCCGCAGCTCCGGATGCATCGGGTCGATGCTCAGGCCGTGGCGCGCGACCTTCGCCGCTTCTTCGTACCGGCCCTCGTTCGACAGCAGGCGGCCGAGCAGCGCGAGCAGCTGCGGATCGTGGGGGCGCAGCTCGGCGGCCATCGCGGCGGCCTTCTGCGCCGCGCGTGGTTCGCCGGCGGTCTCGTATTCCTGCGCGAGCACCTGCAGCCAGCGCGGCTCCCACCACATCCACGCGTGCGCCGTCTGGGCGCACCGCACGTCCGGCTGACGGCCGAGTGCGATGGCCCGCACGTACGGGGCGAACGCCTGGTGGGCGACGATCGGCAGCACGCCCAGATACAGGAGCAGAACGCCGAACGCGCGGCGGAGCCACGGCAGCCAGTTCGGCAGCGGCCGCGCGGCGGTCGCGGTCGTCGCGATCGGCAGCAACGCGGCGACGATGGCCGGCGCGTTCGCGAGCGGCGACCGGGCGAACATGATGAGCAACAGCACGAGGAGCGGCAGCAGTCGTTCCTTCCGCGTCGTGCCGCGCTGCAGCGCGAACAGCGCGCAGGCGAACGCCAGCGCGAGTGGCAGGCCGCCTTCGACGAGCAGCTCGAGCCAGTCGTCGTGGGCCGTGCGGACCTCCGCGGCGAACCGCCGTTCCTGCGTCGAGAGTTCGATCTCGCGCTGGGTGCGGACGCGCGGGTACTGGACGGCGAACTGGCCGGGGCCGAAGCCGAACACGGGGCGCTCGCGGAGCAGATCGGTGCAGCCGCGCGCGATCTCGAATCGCACCTCGAGAGTGCGCGACGAGCGCTGGGCGATCGCGTCCGCGGCGTCCTGGTCGGCGGGAGGCGGTTGCGCGACCGCGAGCGCGAGCAGCAGGCCGATGCCGGCCCCCCCGAGCGCGGCGGCGGAGCGCACGACCTGATCGAGCTGGCGATGCCGCAGCAGCAGGACGGTGAGGCCGATCGCGAACGCGATCATGCCGGACCGCGAGCCGTTGCCGACGAGGTAGCAGCCGGCGAACGCGAGGGCCGCGAGTTGCAGCGCGCGATTGCGCACGGGCAGGACAGCGACGGCCATCGCGGCGACCGCGGTCCACTCGGACGCGACGTTGAGATTGCCGAACACGGACACGGGTTCGGCCGCGATCCCGTACCAGCCGATGCCGCAGAGGCCGAGGCGCTGCAGCACGCCGAACACCGAGGTCGAGAGCACCGCGGTCGCGAGCGGTGTGCCGAGTCGGTTGCCGAACGCCGCGCCGAGGCGCAGGACGACGAGCAGACTGGCGAAGTGCGCGACGCGATACAGCGCTTCGAACGGCTGCAGCGAGCGGTAGCTGATGAGCGCCGCGACGCCCGAGAATGCGAGGAACACGAGGAACGCGTTCTCGCCGCGCGCGCGCGGCAGCCGCGGCAGCAGCAGCAGGGTCGCGCCGCAGAGCGCGAGGAGCAAGCCGCGGCGGACCTGTTCGAAGTCGACCCAGTAGGGCCAGAAGGGCAGCACGAGCAGGCCGAGGAACAGCCACAGCAGCCAACCGGGTGGGGTGGCGGGCTCGGCCGGGCGCTCGGTCATGACGGTTCGTCGAACTGCAGGATGGCGTCGACGTAGCTTTCGACGGCGAACGGTTCGAGGTCTTCCATGCCTTCGCCGACGCCGAGGAACTTGACCGGGACCGGCAGCACGTCGCGGATGCCGAACACCGCGCCGCCCTTGGCCGTGCCGTCCATCTTGGACAGGATGAGGCCGGAGACCGGCGCCGCCTTCGCGAACTCGCTGGCCTGGCGGATCGCGTTCTGCCCGGTCGTCGCGTCGATCACGAGCAGGGTCTCGTGCGGCGCGTCCGGCAGCTGCTTCTGCACGACGCGCACGATCTTCTCGAGCTCCGTCATGAGGTTCTTCTGCGTGTGCAGACGGCCGGCGGTGTCGAGCACGAGGTAGTCGACGTTGCGCGCGACGGCGGCGGCGACGGCGTCGAACGCCACCGCGGCCGGGTCGGCGCCCGTCGCCTGCTTGATGATCGGGATCTCGAGCCGCTCGGCCCACATCGTGAGCTGTTCGACCGCGGCGGCGCGGAACGTGTCGCCGGCACCCAGCAGCACGGAGTTGCCCTGCCGCTTGAGGTGGCACGCGAGCTTGGCGATCGACGTCGTCTTGCCCGAGCCGTTCACGCCGACGATGAGCAGCACGGTCGGCTTCTTCGGCGCGGTCGCGAGCGGCGCCGCGGCGCCGTCGAGGATCGTGAGCAGGCGTTCCCGCAAGAAGGCGGGGACCTCCTCGGTCGTCTTGATCTCCTTCTTGCGATACGCCGCCTTGAGGTCGTCGACGATGCGGGTGCCGAGCGGGCCGAGGTCACTCTGGTAGAGCACCTCTTCGAGCTCGTCGAGCAGGTCCTCGTCGAGCTGGCGACCCTTGAAGAGGCGATTGAGGCCCTTCGTGAGGACTTCGCGCGTCTTCTTGAGCGCGCCGAGGAGCTTGCCGAACACCATGAACGGCCAGAGGTCTACGCGCTGGCGCCGTCGGAATCCACGCTCGGGGCGCTGGCGTCCGCGGCCGGCGCCGCTTCGGTGCCGTCCTTCGGCTGCGCGCGCTCGCGTTCGAGGTCGATGCGGACGCGATCGAGGATGCCGTTCACGAAGCCGCCCGAGTTCTTGGTCGAGAACTTCTTGGCGAGCTCGATCGCCTCGTTGATCGCGACCTTGGGCGGGACGTCCGCCACGTGCATGAGCTCGTAGATCGCCATCCGGAGCACGTTGCGATCGATCGCCGCCATGCGCCGCAGGTCCCAGTTGCGGGTCACGGCCTGCAGCCGTTGATCGATCTGCGCCTGGTGCTCGAGCGTGCCTTCGATCAGCCCCTGGGCGAAGCGCGCCACCTCGGCTTCGTCCGGACTCGCATCGGCGCAGGCCTCGGCGATCGTGCGCCCGATCTGCTCGAAGTAGTCCCCGCCTTCCTGGTCCCCGCCGCGCCGCTCAGCGATACGCCGGCTACCGCCACGCAGGTCGACTTGGAAGAGCAGCTGCATCGCGATCTCGCGAGCGCGGGTGCGGCGGCGCGGCGGCGCGCCGCGGCCGTTACGGGATGGGGCGGTCATGGCAAGGAGCAGGGGGCGCGCCGGTCCGGCGCGTCGGGAGCGAAGGGTAACACGGCCCGAAGATCACGCAACCGACCCTCACGCAACCGGGGCGAGATCGGCGCGCAGGTTGGCCATGGCGAGGGCGGCCTGGGCGGCGTCGACGCCCTTGTTGCCGGCGGCGCCGCCGGCGCGGTCCAGCGCGAGCTCCATCGTGCCGCAGGTCAGCACGCCGAAGCCCGTCGGGATGCCGGCTTCCCCCAGTCGCATCGCGCCGTCGGATACGGCCGCGCAGACGAAGTCGTAGTGGTCGGTCTCGCCGCGCACGACGGCCCCGAGCAGGACGATGGCGTCGAGCCGCCCGGTGTCCCAGAGCAGGCGCCCGGCCGCGGGCAACTCGAACGCGCCGGGAACCCACACGACTTCGATCGCCGCCGGCGCGACTCCGGCCTCGGTGAGCGCCGAGCGCGCGCCGCGCAGCAGCTCGCCGGTAACCATCTCGTTGAAGCGTGCGACCGCGATGCCGACGCGCTTGCCGTTGCCGTCGATGGATCCGGGGTTTTCGTTGGCCATGGTGTCGAACGTAGCGTGAAATCCGCCCGGCTCCAATTCGTTGCCTCCAACCGCATGCTGGCCCAGAACGACGCTGCTCCTCCTTCGTCCCTGCCGTTCTGGATCGCGTTCGTGGCGACCCTCGTCTGCATCGTCGGCGCGTTGATCTCCGGCTTTCGCAAGGGCCGCCGCCTGCACCTCGTGCTCGGGCCGGCGGCCATGGTCGCGCTGACGTTCGCCATCGTCTTCACCGAGCAGCTCGCGCAACAGTACGAGTTCCCGCCCGACAACCTGGCGTTCCACCTGGTGTTCGCCAAGACTGCCGCGTTCCTCGCGCTGCCCGTGATCGGGTCGGGCATCTGGCTCTGGCGCAACCCGCGCGTGCGGCGTTGGCATCTCGCGACGGTCGTGATCTGGCTCGTGGCGACCCTGGTCGCGACGGGCACCGGGTTCTGGATGTTCTCGACCGGCGTCCTGCGCCCCGCCTGAGCGGGGGTGCAGGTCGACCGCGGAACCGGCCGTCAACGCACGAGCGTGTGCAGCCCGTTCGTGGCTGCGATGCCCTGGCTCGCGCCCGGGTCGAGGTAGAAGCTCTGCGAGTAGATGTTGAGCCCGTTCCAGCTGGGGTCGACCGGCAGCAACACCGTGAGGCTCCACTGGCCCGCGCCGTCGAGGAAGTGGAAGAAGTTGTTCACCGGGTTCACGAGCAGCGCGCCGCCGAGCACGGGGATGTTGGCCTGCGTGAAGCCGACGGCCAGCAAACCAGTCGCGCCGGGCGGGCCGTTGGTCACGTCGATCGTCGTGATCTGACCGCGGCCGGCGCAGCCGCCGCCGGCGATCGCGGGAGCGCCGTTCTGGCCCGCGATGCCGGTGCCGTAGTTCGTGTGACTGCCGCAGACGCCGAAACCGGTGATCCGGAGCACCCGATCACCGCCGCCGAACGTCGAGAACACGAGGTCGCCCGTGATCGGGTCCGTGCACGCGCCTTCGGCGCCGGTCAGCCCCGTGATGAACGGGATTCGTGAGGCCAGGATCGGATCGCCGTTGCCGTCGATCCGGTAGAGCCCGACCGCACCCGCGCCCCATTCGCTGATGAGCACGTACTGGTAGTCCGGGATCAGTGCCGAGCCGGGCGGGACGTAGAGGATGCCTTCGGGGCCGCCGTTCACGCTGACCGGGCCCGTGGTCGGCGTGATGTCGAACGTGCCGGTGCCATCGGGCGTGACCTGGAAGCTGTAAAAGCCCCAGCTGCTGAACGACGCGACCTTGAGTTCGCCGGCGCCGGGGAAGTTGGCGGGCGCGAAGTTGCACGTGCCGGTCGATGACGCGACCCCGAGCGCAGTGAGCGCGATGGTCTTGTCGGGCGACGTGCTGCCCGGCTTGATCTGGCCGAGGGTATTGTTGTTGTACGTCGTGAAGAACAGCACGCCATTCGGGCCGTAGCACAGGCCCCCGTCGATCTGCGGGGCCGTCGCGAACTGGGTAGCCGTGCCGACGAAGCCGGTGATGAACCCCTGGCTGTCGCGGGTCACGTCGATCTCGTAGATCGCGGCGCTCGTCTGGTTGGCGAAGCCCCCGATCAACAGAGTGTTCGGCGCGTTCGCCTTGAACACGATGCCGCCGTACGGCGTGGGGACGCCCGGCACGAAACCGAGATCCGTCGCGGTGTAGACGCCAGCGAACGTCGGGTCGATGGTCTGGGCGACGACGGTCGTGGAGCAGGACAGGACGGCGGCGATGAGGTGGTGGCGCATGCGAAGGCGTGGTCGGATCGGTAGGGCGAGACCGGCGGTCGAGCCTCTCGCACTGTAAACGGTCGCGACTCGCGGTGTGACCGATCGGCTCACGCCTCTCGACCGGTGGGCGACGGGCGAGCGTATTGCGACCCGGCGATGGGGGATGATTCCGCGGTGTTCGACCGTGCGGTATGACCACGGCATGCGGACCACCCTCGCGCTGTCCATCCTGGTGTTCTCCGTCGCGGTTCCCGCCGTGGCGCAGACCGACGAGTCGGCGGAGGCCGCGGCGGTCGCGTTCCTGCGGCGCCATCAGTCGACCGCGGACCGCGAACGGGTCGACGACGCCGCGCTCGCCCGCGAGGTCCGGCTCGCGTTCGAGGCGCGGCAGCAGGTCCCGTGGGGCGCGGCGCTCGGCGAGCAGCTGTTTCTCAACTACGTCGTGCCCTACGCCCAGGCCAACGAGAAGCGCGAGGACTGGCGCTCGGATCTGCAGCGTCGGTTCCTGCCGCGCGTGCTCGACTGCCAGACGCCGGGCGCGGCCGCGCGCCGGCTCAACGAGATCGTCTTCGACGAGTTGAACGTGCACTACTCGACCGCGCGCCGGCGCGCCGATCAGGCGCCGAGCGAGTCGATCGCGCAGGGCAAGGCGAGCTGCACCGGCTTGTCGATCCTGTTGGCCGACGCGTGTCGGGCGTGCTGCGTGCCGGCCCGGCTCGTCTCCGTGCGATGGCCGCACAAGCGCGGCAACCACACCTGGGTCGAGGTCTGGGACGGCGAACGCTGGCGCTTCTGCGGGGCGGACGAGCCCGACCCGCAGGGTCTCGACCGCGCGTGGTTCGTCGGGGACGCGAGCAAGTGCGCCGACGCCGACCCGGAGCATCGCATCTGGGCGGTGTCGTTCGCGCCGACCGGGCAGCGGTTCCGCGCGGGCTGGGGTCGCGGGATCGAGCTCTGGGGGATCGACGTGACGGCGCGCTACGCGCCGCAGGATCCCGGGACTGCCGCCGCGGCTCCGGGCCCGGCGGCGGCTACCGGTTCGGCGGACGATGCCTTGAACGCGCAGCTCGACCGTTACTTCGCGGCCGACGCGGACCGCCGCGCGACGTTCGAGTTCGATCGCAACCTCGATGCCGAGCTTCTGACCGTCGAAGGCGACGCGCGGTTGCGGCGGCTGGCGTTCGCGGCGTGGCGGCGCAGTGAGCGACCGCGACTGATCGAGGATCACGAAGCCCGGCGCGTCACGGCGGGGGGCAAGACGAGCCCGTTCACGGTCGAGCAGGTCGGCGACCGGCCGGACGACGGCTGGGGGCTCGTGATCGCGATGCACGGCGGCGGTGGCGTCCCGAAGAGGTTCAACGACTCGCAGTGGCGCCACATGCAGGTCTACTACCACGACCATCCCGAGGCCGGCGGTTACCTCTACTGCGCGTTGCGGGCGCCGACCGACGAGTGGAACGGCTTCTACACCGACTACTTCTACCCGGTGCTCGAGAAGCTCATCCGGCAGTTCGTCGCCTGTGACGGCGTCGATCCGAACCGCGTCGTCGCGATCGGCTACAGCCACGGCGGTTATGGCGCGTTCGCGCTCGGCCCCAAGCTGCCACACCGCTTCGCGGCGGTGCACAGCAGCGCGGCCGCGCCGACCGACGGACAGAGCCTGCCGGACGGACTGCACTCGCTGCGGTTCTCGTTCATGGTGGGCGGCAAGGACACCGCGTACGGACGGCGCGAGCGCTGCGAACGGTTCGCCGCAGCACTCGCGAAGCTGCAGGCCGAATCCTCGGGGCGCTACCCGACGAGGTTCACGCTCGTCGAGGGCAACGGTCACGGCGGCTTGCCGGACCGCGACCTGCTGGCCGAGCTCGTGCCGTTGCAGAGATCCGAACTGCCGCGGCACCTGACCTGGCGGCCCAGCGACGGCGTCGTGCGTCAGCACTACTGGCTGCGCGTGGCGGACCCGCGCAGCGGGCAGCACGCCGCGGTGCGGTGTGCCGACCAGGCCGTCGAGTACGAGCTGACGGAGATCGCCGCGGCCGAAGCGTGGCTCGATGTCCGGCTCGTCGATCTGACGCGGCCCGTGACCTTCGTCCCCGCGGATGGCGAGCCCTACTCGCTGACGCCGGCGCCGGCGTTGCGCACGCTCTGTCGCACCATCGCCGATCGCGGCGATCCGTGGCTGGCAACCACGTGGATCGCGCCGTTGCGCTGACGCGCGCGCGGGAGCTGCCGCCGCCGTGGGGCTGTTACGGCGCGCTGCGAGCGGTCTAATCGCGGGCATGCAATTGACCGTGCGGGGCGGCGTTTCCGCTCTTCTCCTCCTGGCCAGCACTGCCGGCTGCGGCCTGATCGGCGGCGGAGCGCCCGACCCCGATCGGGTCGTCGGCGGCATGGGAAGTGGCCCGCAGTACGCGCGGACGACCGCCGAGCCCGTGCCGTACGAGCTGCAGAACTACGCGTTCCGCTGGCTCGACATCATGCAGGAGGTCGCCGCGCGCGAAGTGGAGCGCGTCGGGGCGCAGCCGACCGTGCTGTCGCATCAGATGATGGTGTGGGCGGTCGCGATGTTCGACGCGTGGGCGGCCTACGACGCGCGGGCGGTCGGAACGCGGCTCGGGTCGGCGTTGCGGCGACCCGCTGCCGAGCGGACCCTGGCGCACAAGCGAACGGCGATCAGCTTCGCGAGCCTGCGGGCGCTCGAGGCGGTGTTCCCGGCCGACCGCGACCTGCTGCACCACGAGATGCGACGGCTCGGCTACGACCCCGAGGACGCGTCCGAGGACCCCGAGACTCCCGTCGGCATCGGCAACCTCGCGGCGCGCGCCGTGCTCGAGTATCGCGCTCGCGACGGCTCCAACTGGCGGGGCGACGAGCCCGGCAGTGACGGCACGCCGTGGTCGGACTACACGGGTTATCGGCCGGTGAACACCGTCGATCGCATCGTCGATCCGGACCGCTGGCAGCCGATCGCGTTCACCCGGGCCGACGGTTCGAAGTTCGCGCCGGGTTGTCTCACGCCGCACTGGGGTCGGGTTCGCCCGTTCGCGCTCGAGTCGGGCGATCAGTTCCGGGCCGAACCGCCGCCGACGACCCGCACGGACGACGCGCTCCTGCGGCGGCAGACGGACCTCGTGCTCCAGTTCAACCAGGAGCTCACGCAGGACGAGAAGGCGCTCGTCGAGTTCATGCGCGACGGCCCGCGGTCGACGGGCCAGAGCGGGCACTGGCTGCGGTTCGCCCAGGACGTGTCGCGCCGCGACGGCAACGATCTCGACACCGACGTGCGCCTCTACTTCGCGGTCGCCGTCGCGGCATTCGACGCGTTCATCGCGTGCTGGGACACCAAGATGCACTACGACAGCTCCCGGCCCTGGACACTCGTACGGCATTACTATCGCGGCCGGACCGTTCGCGGATGGGCCGGGCCAAAGGGCGGTGTCGTGGAGATGCCGGCAGAGGTTTGGCACCCGTACTCGCCGTACGCATTCGTCACGCCGCCGTTCCCCGGCTACACGAGCGGGCACGCCACGGTGAGCGGGGCGTGCGCCAGGGTGCTCGAGCACTTCACCGGCAGTGACGAGTATGGCGCGGTGGAGGTCCGGCCGTGCTGCGCCTTGACCGAGCTCGGCACCGCGGACATCGCGCGGCTCGATCTCGAGACGTTCTCGGGCACGTCCGCGATGGCGGCCCGATCGCGTGCGCTCGGCGGCTACCACATCCCGATCGACAACGACGTCGGGCTGCGCATCGGGCGCGAGATCGCGGACTGGCTATGGCCGCGGTGCCAGGCCTACTGGGAGGGCACGGCGACCGTTCGCCCTTGATCCGAGAGTCGCGACCATAGCGGTGTGGTCGCGGCCAGCGCTCCTCAGTCGACCGGGTCACCGTCGAGGCCCGGCAAGAGCTTCGCGATGGCAGTCGCGATCTCGCTCGGCATCGCGGGCTTCTCGACGACGAGGTCGACACCCATCGCCGCCGCGTCGTCCGCGGCGCTGTTGCGGAGGAAGCCCGAGCAGAGCACGATCGGCAGCGTCGGGTTCGAGCGCCGGATCGCCCGCGCGAGTTCGACGCCCGAGAGCTTCGGCATGCTCTGATCGGTGATCAGCACGTCGAACGAGCCGCCGGCCTCGACCGCGGCGAGGGCTTCCTCGGGATCGGTGAACTCGGTGACCGCGAATTCGCGGCGTCGCAGCCCGCGGGTCAACGTGCGAAGCAGGTTGCTGTCGTCGTCGACCAGCAACAGGCGGGCCCGGACTCGTTGCGGACCGTCGTCGGCCGCAGCCGTGGGGTCGGCTTCGGCGGCCGCGGGCAGGTCGATGCGGAACGTCGTGCCCTCGCCAGGGGTGCTCGCGACTTCGATCGTGCCCTGATGATTCTCGACGATGCCGTGCACGACGGACAGGCCGAGACCCGAGCCCTTCCCCGGCGGCTTGGTCGTGAAGAACGGTTCGAAGATGCGGCGAGCCACGGACTCGGTCATGCCCGGACCGTCGTCCGATACCTCGACGGCGATGCGCTCGGAGCCCGTCCGCATCGCCCGGATCGTGATCGTGCCACTGCGGTCGCCGATCGCATGCCACGCGTTGGTGGCGAGGTTGACGAAGATCTGATGCAGCTGGTGCTGATCGGCCTGGACCGCGAGCTCCTCGGACGGCAACTCGACCGCGAGGTCGACGTTCTTCGGGATCGAGGATCGCAGCAGTCGCACCGCCTCCTCGACGACGGGCCGCACGAGGACGTGGCGCAGCTGGGACGGCTCGTTCCGGCTGAAGGCCAGGATCTGCCGCACGAGCGAGCGGGCACGTTCGGCGGCGCGACCGATCTCCTCGACGGGTTCGCGTTCCGGGGAAGCCATGGGCAGCTCGTCCAGCGCGAGCTCGACGTTGCCGCCGATGATCGAGAGGATGTTGTTGAAGTCGTGCGCGATGCCGCCGGCCAGCGTGCCGATCGCCTCGAGCCGCTGCATCTGACTCAAGCGCTCGGACATCTCGGTGCGTTCGTTCTCCGCCTGCTTGCGCGAGGTGATGTCGAGGTGGCAGCCAACGAGCCGCAACGGATTGCCGTCGGCGCTCCGGACCGCGGCGCCGTGGGCGAGGATCCAGCGGTAGCTGCCGTCCTTGTGGCGCAGCCGGAACTCGTTCTCGTAGTGCGACTCGGGCCGGTCCATTTGGTCGCGCACGATCTCCAGCGCCCGGTCGAGGTCGTCCGGATGCACGCGATCGTGCCAGGTCTCGAACGAGTCTTCGAGCTCGTCCGGCTGGTAGCCGATCTGCAGCTTCCATTCGGGGCTGAAGTAGACCTTGTTGGTCGCGATCTCCCAGTTCCAGAAGCCGACCTGGCTCGAGCGCGCGGCGACCTCGAGCTGCAGCTGCGACTCCCGCAGCTCCGCCGTGATCCGCTTGCGATCCGTGATGTCGCGGTTGAACGAGACGATGCAGCGCTGGCCACCGATCGTGGCGAGCCGGGCCGTGACCTCGACCGGGAACTGCGTGCCGTCCTTGCGCAGGTGCGTCACTTCGAACGTCGTGTGCCCGGTGCGCAACAGGTTGTCGATGCGCGGCGCGGCGAGCTTGGCGTCGTCCGGCACGTCGAGCGTGGCGATCGGCTCCCCGATCAGCTCGTCGACCTCGTAGCCGTGCGTTCTCGCGGCGATCGCGTTGAGGTCGAGGATCCGGCCGCGCTGCTCGCCGTCGATGCCGAGGATGAAGACCGGGTCGGGCGCGGCCTCGAGGAAATCGCGATAGAGCGACTGCTCTTCGTCAGCGGTGCCGGGGCCGAATGCGGCATTCGCGGCCCCGGGTGCTGGGCCCGGATCGTCGCCGTTGCTCTGCCGCGAATCGTTCATGCCGTGGCCTATCGGGAAGCGACCCCCGCTGACTCAATTCGCGCGATCAGGCCGTTCGGCCGGCCACCCTACCGCTCCGACCGTGGGTTCTCCAGGAAGCGGGTCACGCGGTCGAACGCGCCGGCAGATTCGAGCAGCAGGCTGTGGCCCGCGTTCGGGACGCACTCGTAAACGGATCCCGGGATGCCGTTTGCAGTGGTTTCGACTTCGGTTGGCAGGGTCAGGCCGTCCTCGGCGCCGGCGAGGCAGAGGGTCGGCCAGGTGACCCTCCGGCACAGGTCCGAACCGTCGAAGTCGAGCAGCGCGCGGCACTGCGCCTGCATGAACGCGCGGGACTCGGGAGTCGGCTTCGTGCTGCGGATGATGTTGTCGACCACGGTCTGTTTCTGATTCAGGAACGTGGCGCCGAACAGGAACGGGGCCGTGAGTTCGCCGAGCAAGTGGCCGGGCACCTCGGTGCACAGCAGTTCGAACCAGCGGTAGATGCGCTGACTGCGCGGGGTCTGCTGCGCGGCGCTGCACAGCATCACGAGGCGATCGGCGGCACTGTCGGAGGGGCCGTCGGCGGCGAGCGCCGCTGCCTGCAACGCGACCTTGCCGCCCAGCGATGTGCCGACGAGCGCGACCGGCGCTGGCAGCTCTGCCGCCACGGCGAGCACGTCGAGCGCGGCCTGCTCGAAGTCGAACTCGTTCTCCGGCAGCGCGCTCGAGGGCTCCAGCCCGACCGGGTCGATCGCTGCGCACGTGAACCCGCTGCGGGCGAAGCGCCGCGGCAGCGTGCCGAACAATCGCGAGTTGGAGCCGAGTCCGGGGACGAGAACGACCCCGGGGCCGTCGCCCTCGCGAGTGAAGTGGACCGTGCGGCCCGCGCGTTCCAAGGATGGCATGTTCTCTTGCCCAGGGCTCAGTCGCGCTCGAGCACGTATTCCTTCTCGACCGCAGGCAGCATCGTGAGCACGAGGTCCGCGGTGGTCTGCAGGCTCTCCGCGCTCATGTTCTCCACCGTGTCCATCGGCGTGTGCCAGAACACGTTGCCGTTGAGATCGATCAGGTCCACGGCCGGGATGCCGACCTCGAGGAACGGCACGTGGTCGTCGGCCGCGCTCTCGGCGCGCTGGAAGACGTGCTCTTCGTGGCCGGTCGCGACCGCCGCGCTCCACAGCAGTTTGCGCAGGCGCGGCGTCGAGTAGAGCTCGTCCTGGATGTGCAGGTACTTGCGGCCGACCATGTCGAGCAGGATCACGGCAGCGATGCGACTCGATTCACCGAGCAGCTCGGCCTCGCGGTGCCGCTTCACGTAGCGTTTGCTGCCGAACAGCGCGCGTTTGGCGTCGTTCCAGTTCCAGTCGAGACTCTCCTCGCCGTCGAAGAACACGAGCTCGATCGTCGCCTCGCGCTTGCTGCGGAGCAGCACGGGGACGAGCTCGAGCAGCACGGCGACGGCGCTGGCGCCGTCGTTGGCGCCGACGAAGTCGAAGTTGTGGCGCTTGTCGGGGTGGTCGATCGTGCACTTCGTGTCGTGGTGGCACGCGATGAGGATGCGCTCCTCGCGCGTGCCGGGGATCCGCGCCGACAGGTTGGTGAACGTGATCAGCTCTTTGCGATCCGTCCACGTGTCACGCAGCACCTTCAGCCCGTGGGACTCGAGGGCTTCTTCGATGTAGCCGAGCTGCCGGGTCCAGCCGGGCAGGCCCGCCTCTTTGGCGGAGTAGCGCGGCCCGAAACTCACGATCTCCTTGACCCGCATGAATGCACGTTCGCCGAAGCCCTTCGGCGCGCGCACCGCGGTCAGCGGCACCGGCTCGGACTTCACGATCGCCGGCAGCACGCGCACGCCGCGGTCGTCCTGCGGCGTGCCGGCGCGGTTCCCGGCGCTGGCGTCGATGCCGCGACCCTCGGCGGCGCCGCCGGCTGCGGCCGCGCCGAAGCACGCCGCGAGCGCGACGATGATCACCGCTCCGATCACGAGGCTCCTTTGCATGTCTGACCTCCCGCTCTGTGGCCTATGGTCGCGAGTCCTGCGGTCTCCAGGCTACTTCGACTTCCGGCGTCGTACCTTGCTCTGCACGAACTTCGCCAGCTCGGGCAGCGCCTTGACGACGAGGTTGCCGGCGAACGCGAGCGCGGCCGGATCGACGGCGTCGAGGTTGTCGTCCGGCGTGTGCCACCATTGCTCGTAGTCGGGATCGACGAGCGGCTCCTGGCCCTCGCCGAGGTTCTGCAGGGCCGGCGGAATGCGGCGCGCGAAGTCGATCAGCAGCACCGACGAGACGCCGTAGTTCGTGAAGATCTCGTGGTCGTCCTTGGTGCCCCACTTGAGGTTGCGCGCCGAGTACGCCGCGATGTCCCGGTCGGTCGGAAACTCGTAGAGCCGGTGGCGCTCGCCGAGCGCGTCCGCGGCCCGCGCGAAGATGTCCTGCAGATCCGGCACCGAGTTGCCGTCCTTGTCGATCTTGAAGTTCTTGCTCCCGATCAGGTCGAGCAGCACGAACGCCTTGACCCGCTTGAGCACCTTCGTCTCGCTGAGCCACTTGCAGAACGCCTTGCTGCCGAGCAGCGCGCGGTCGTCGTTCCAGTTCCAGTCGATCGACTCCTCGGCATCGATCCAGTAGAGCCAGACCGTGCAGTCCGGTCGGTTCTTCGGGTCGGCGAGATGGCGCGCGAGCTCGATGAGCACGGCCGGCGCGCCGCCGCCGTCGATCGCGCCGACGAACGGGAAGTTGTGCGCGGCGTCGCTGTGACCGGTGGCGACCTTGGTGTCGTAGTGCCCGCCGATCATCAGGATCGGGCCGTCGCGCTCCTCGGGCTTGCCAGCCGCGAGATCCGATCCACCCGGAATCTCGACGTAGAGGTTCCGGATCAGCTTCTTCTCCTGCTCGTGCATCACCTCGTGGCGCTTCGGCTCGAGCCCCATGGCCGTGAGCTGGCTCGTGATGTAGTCCGCCGTCTTGCCGAGCGCGTCGGAGCCGAACGGGCGGGGTCCGATCTCGACGAACTTCTGCACGTGCGTGAGGGTCTTGCTGCCGTCGATCGGGCCAGCGCTGCCGCCGCAGGCGGACAACGGCAGGAGCAGCGGAAACGCCAGCGCGAGCCCGCGCGCGCGCGCCGCTGCGCGCCTCGAGGGGCGCGCCACGGAGGATGAGGGAGTCGGGGTGCGACCGGACATCCGGGCAACGTAGCGCAACCGCCGGTGCGCATCGGCGCTTTTCCCCTTCCGTTCGGGTCAAGATTGGCTCATGCCGTGGTAGGCGGGCTCCGATACCATGGGCAGAACAGGCAACTGCCGCGGGGTCAGCCGCGCGGTGACCCACAGGGATCCGAAGTCATGACCGAACTCGACCTACAAGGACTGCTCCGTTCTTCTCAGGACGTCCAGAAGTACCGCGACGAACATTGGGAGGGCTCGTTCGCCGACTACCTCGCGCTGCTCGAGGACCACCCGCTCGCCGTGCGGACCGCGCACCAGCGGATGTACGACATGGTGCTCAGCTACGGCGTCGACGAGATCGAGGTCGACAAGGAAAAGGTCCCGCACTACCGCTTCTTCACGGACCCGATCGAGGACGGCAAGGACGGGGTGTTCGGGCTCGAGCGCCCGATCCAGAACCTCATGGGCATCTTCAAGGCCGCGTCCCACGGCTACGGCCCGGAGCGGCGCGTGCTGCTGCTGCACGGGCCCGTCGGTTCGGCCAAGTCGACGATCGTGCGACTGCTCAAGAAGGGGCTCGAGGCCTACACGCACACCAAGGAAGGCGCGCTCTACACGTTCGCCTGGGAGATCGACGGCGAGGTCGTGCCGTCGCCGATGAACGAGGAGCCGTTGCTGCTGCTGCCCGAGGACGCGCGCGCCCAGGTTCTCGCGAGCCTGCAGAAGAAGGCCAACGTCACCTACAAGCTGCGGCAGAACTTCGAGCTGTCGCCGGTGTCGCGTTACTACCTCGAGCTGTTGCTCAAGCGTTACGAGGGCGACTACGGCAAGGCGCTCGAGCACGTCAAGGTGCGGCGCCTGCTCGTGTCCGAGAAGGATCGCGTCGGCATCGGCACGTTCATGCCGAAGGACGAGAAGAACCAGGACAGCACGGAGCTGACCGGCGACATCAACTACCGCAAGATCGCCGAGCTCGGCACGGACAGCGATCCGCGCGCGTTCAACTTCGACGGTGAGTTCTGTGTCGCCAATCGCGGCATCGTCGAGTTCATCGAGGTGCTCAAGCTCGACGTGGCGTTCCTCTACGACCTGCTCACGGCCAGTCAGGAGCACAAGATCAAGCCGAAGAAGTTCGCGCAGACGGACATCGACGAGGTGATCATCGGGCATACCAACGAGCCCGAGTACAACCGCCTGCAGAGCAACGAGCTCATGGAGGCGTTCCGCGACCGCACGATCAAGATCGATATCCCGTACAACCTGCGCCTCGAGAACGAGGTCAAGATCTACGAGAAGGACTTCGGGCGGAAGGAAGTGCCGGGCAAGCACATCGCGCCGCACACGCTCGAGATCGCGGCGATGTGGGCGATCCTCACGCGTCTCGAAGAGCCCAAGAAGGCCAACCTGTCGCTGCTGCAGAAGCTCAAGCTCTACAACGGCAAGTCGTTGCCGGGCTACACGCGCGACAACATCCGCGAGCTGCGCGAGGAGACCGAGCGCGAGGGGCTCGAGGGCATCTCGCCGCGCTACATCCAGGACAAGATCAGCAACGTCCTGGTGCGCGACATGCCGTGCATCAATCCGTTCATGGTCATGAACGAGCTCGAAGAGGGGCTCGATCACCACAGCCTGATCTCCGATCCCGAGATCAAGAAGCGTTACAAGGATCTGCTGCTCGTCGTGCGCGAGGAGTACGAGGAGATCATCAAGAACGAGGTCCAGCGCGCGATCTCGGCCGACGAGGAGGCGATCGCGCGCCTCTGCGGCAACTACATCGACAACGTCAAGGCCTACACGCAGAACGAGAAGGTCAAGAACCCGTACACGGGCCGTGACGAGGAGCCCGACGAGCGGCTCATGCGGTCGATCGAGGAGAAGATCGACATCCCCGATTCGCGCAAGGAGGACTTCCGGCGCGAGATCATGAACTACATCGGCGCGCTCGCGATCGAGGGCAAGTCGTTCCACTACCGCACCAACGAGCGGCTGCATCGCGCGCTGGAGCTCAAGCTGTTCGAGGACCAGAAGGACTCGATCAAGCTCACGAGCCTCGTGTCGACCGTCGTCGACAAGGACACGCAGGAGAAGATCGAGGTCGTCAAGGGTCGCCTCATGCGCGACTTCGGCTACGACGAGGTCAGCGCAACGGACGTGCTCAACTACGTCGCGTCGATCTTCGCCCGCGGCGACACGAAGGAAGGCTGAGGCCGGCGTGTCCGTTCGACGCATCGACCAGGACCACACGCGGTTCCGCAACATCGTTCGGGGTCGCGTGAAGCGCAACCTCAAGCGCTTCGTCAGCTCTGGCGAGCTCATCGGCAAGCAGGGGCAGAAGTACGTCACGATCCCGTTGCCGCAGATCCAGCTGCCGCGGTTCCGCCACGGCGAGAACAAGGGCGGCGTCGGCCAGGGTGAGGGCGAGGACGGCCAGGGCGTGCCGGGGCAGGACGGCGAGGGTGCCGGCGAAGCGGGCGAGAACGAGGGCCAGCACATGCTCGAGGTCGAGGTCTCGCTCGAAGACCTCGCGAAGATCCTCGGCGAAGAGCTCGAGCTCCCCAACATCGAGCCGAAGGGCAAGAAGAACGTCCGCACGCTGGGCGGGCGCTACACCGGCATCTCGCGGTCGGGGCCCAACTCGCTGCGGCACTTCAAGCGCACGTTCCGCGAGGCGCTCAAGCGGCAGATCGCGTCCGGCACCTACGACCCGGAGCATCCGGTCGTCGTGCCGATCCGCGAGGACATGCGCTTCCGCTCGCTCGAGACCCGCGAGATGCCGCAGGCGAGCGCCGCGATCATCTACATGATGGACGTGTCGGGCTCGATGGGGCGCGAGCAGAAGGAGATCGTCCGCATCGAGGCGTTCTGGATCGATACCTGGCTCCGGCACCAATACAAGAACCTCGAAGTGCACTACATCGTGCACGACGCGGTCGCGCACGAGGTCGACCAGCACACGTTCTTCCACCTGCGCGAGAGCGGCGGCACGAAGATCAGCTCGGCCTACGAGCTCTGCATGCAGATCATGCGCGACAAGTATCCGGCGCAGGAATGGAACGTGTATCCGTTCCACTTCAGCGACGGCGACAACTGGAGCGCGCGCGACACCGAGCACTGCATGTCGCTGCTCAAGGACTCGGTCCTGCCGGTGTGCAATCAGTTCTGCTACGGCCAGGTCAAGAGCGCCTACGGCAGCGGTCAGTTCAAGAAGGACCTCGACAGCGCGTTCCGCGGCGAGGAGAAGGTCGTGACGACCGACATCCTCGATCGCGAGGGCATCCTGCCGAGCATCAAGGAGTTCCTGAAGAAGGGGCGCTGAGCCAGGACAGAACCATGGGCAACCTCACCCCCGAACTCGCCGCGCTCCGTGACGAGACCCGCGATCTCGCGAAGAGCTACGGGCTCGACTTCTACGAGGTCATCTTCGAGCTCGTCGACTACGACGAGCTCAACATGATCGCGAGCTACGGCGGCTTCCCGACGCGATACCCGCACTGGCGCTTCGGCATGGAGTACGAGCAGCTCAGCAAGAGCTACGCATACGGGTTGTCGAAGATCTACGAGCTCGTGATCAACAACGACCCGTGCTACGCGTACCTGATGCGCAGCAACGCGATCACGGAGCAGAAGCTCGTGATGGCGCACGTCTACGGCCACTGCGACTTCTTCAAGAACAACGCGTGGTTCGGTCACACGTCGCGCAAGATGATGGACGTGATGGCGAACCACGGTTCGCGCATCCGGCGCTACATGGACCGCCACGGTCAGGAGCGCGTCGAGAACTTCATCGACCTCGTGCAGTCGCTCGACAACCTGATCGACCCGTACTCGCCGTACTTCGACCGCGGCACGAACCGGCGGTCGGCGCCGCCGAAGAAGGACGATGCGCCGCAGCGCGAGGTGCAGAAGATCGCGGCCAAGGACTACATGGACCGCTACATCAACCCGCCCGAGTTCCTCGAGCGGGAGCGCGAGCGGCTCGACGAGGAGGACCAGGCGGCCCGTCAGTTCCCGGCCAGGCCGGAGCGCGACGTCCTCAAGTTCTTGCTCGACTACGCGCCGCTCGAGACGTGGGAGCAGGACGTGCTCGCGATGTTGCGCGAGGAGGCCTACTACTTCGCGCCGCAGGGCATGACGAAGATCATGAACGAGGGCTGGGCCGTGTTCTGGCACAGCCACCTGATGACCCGCCACCTGTGCGACGCGACCGAGATCATCAACTACTGCGACACGCACAGCGGCACGCTCGGCACGGCGCCGGGTCAGATCAACCCGTACAAGCTCGGTGTCGAGCTCTTCCGCGACATCGAGGAACGCTGGAACACGGGCAAGTTCGGGGTCGAGTACCAGAGCTGCGACGATCCGGACGTGCGCAAGAACTGGCACCGCCCGACCAACGAGGGGCGCGCCAAGGTCTTCGAGGTGCGGCGGATCTACAACGACATCACGTTCGTCGACGAGTTCGTGACGCCGGAGTTCGCCGAGGCGCAGAAGATGTTCGTCTACGGGCAGGACCCGCAGACCGGCGAGGTCGTGATCCTCGACCGCGACTACACCAAGGTGAAGACGCAGCTGCTCGAGGCTCTGACGAACCACGGCAACCCGATCATCAAGGTGGTCGACGCCAACCACAAGAACCGCGGCGAGCTCTACCTCGTGCACCAGTGGGTGAAGGGCGACCTGCAGCTCGACGAGGCGATGCTCACGTTGCAGGGGTTGTTCCAGATGTGGAAGCGGCCGGTGCACATCGAGACCGTGCAGGACGGCAAGGGGCGGCTGCTGAGCTTCGATGGCGAGGAGGCGACGACGAGCGAGGTCACGAGCTCGCACCCGGTGACGGGGCGCGTCGGCGTCGGCAGCGAGGCCGCGGCCGAAGCGGAGTCCGAAGAGGGCTAGATGGTGCAGAGGGGCCCGGACCGGGCACCCCGCCCGACGCTGGCAGCGGCCGCGTGCCAGCGCGAACCGCGGTAGGATGGGGGCGCCAGGTCACCACCCCGGCGAAGGATCTCCATGCGCACGACCCAAGCAGCCGTCCTCGTCGTTCTACTGTCCTTCGCCGCGTCCGCGCGTGGTCAGTGCACCCTGCAGGGAGAGCCCGGCGAGGACTTCCCGGGCGTCGTCGGCGCGGTCGCGGCCGCGACGTGGTGGGACCCGGACGGCGCCGGACCCGTGCCGCGTCGGCTCGTGATCACCGGCTCCTTCGTCGTCGCGTTCGGGCTCGTCGCCAATCACGTGGCGGCCTACGACCCGGCGACGGGGTTGTGGGCGAGCCTCGGCGACGGCCTGCCGGCCCGCGGCACGGCGCTCGCGGTGCTCGGCAACGGCGAGCTCGTGGCAAGCGCCGGCGGGGTCTGGCGGTTCGACGGGACGGCGTGGCACCTGCTCGGCGCCGCGCCCGCCGTCAGCGGCGGGGTGAACGCGCTGCTGCCGCTGCCGGGCGGGGATCTGCTCGCGGGCGGATCGTTCACCGACATCGGTGGCGTGCCGGCGCGCGCGATCGCGCGCTGGAACGGCACGTCGTGGTCGGAGTTCGGCGGCGGGATCACCGGGTTCTCGCCGACGGTGAACGCGCTCGCGCGCCTCAACAACGGCGACATCGTGGCCGGCGGCCACTTCGAGACGTACATCACGCCGTCGTTCGCGATCCGGCGGTTCGACGGCGCACTGTGGCAGACGATGGGCGGCGGCCTCAACGGCGGCGTCTCGGACATGATCATGATGCCGAACGGCGACCTGGTCGTCGGCGGATCCTTCTCGATGGCAGGTACGGTTCCGGCGCCCGGCATCGTGTCGTGGGACGGTCAGGGCTGGGTCGGGATCGGCGGGATGGGGACGCAGCCGCTCGCGTTCACGTTGTTGCAGAACGGCAACCTCTACGCCGCCGGGAAGATCCGGTCGGGCATCTGGGACGGGAACGGTTGGACCAGCGTCCCCGACGTCCGCTGGTGGATCTACGCGGTGGCGGAGCTGCCGAACGGTGACCTGTTCGCGGGCGGCAACACGTCGTCCCAATCGGAGGACTTCTACGGGGTGGGGCGGTTCGACGGGACGCAGTGGACGCCGTTCGCGCGCGGCACGGGGCTCGATCGGCGGACCACGGCGGCGGTCGCGACGCCGGACGGCGGCTGGATCGTCGGCGGTGACTTCGAGTCGATCCGTGGCCAGCCGCTGTCGCACATCGCGCGTCTCGTCGGGGGCTCGTGGTCGCCGCTCGGGGCCGGCCTCGGCGGGGCTCCCAACGCCATGCTGCGGCACTCCGATGGCAGCCTGATCGTCGCGGGTGCGTTCCTCACCGCGGGCAACGCGCCGGCGAACCGCATCGCGCGTTGGGACGGCGCCCAGTGGCTGCCGCTCGGAGCCGGCCTCGACGGCACCGTGCACGCGCTCCTCGAGCTGCCGGGTGGTGACGTGCTCGCCGGCGGTGAGTTCCTCCATGCCGGTGGCGCGTGGGCTCCGTTCGTGGCGCGATGGAACGGGACCGCGTGGTCGAGTCTCGGGGCGTGGCCGAGTTGGTACGTGTATGCCCTCGCCGTCATGCCGAACGGCGACGTCGTCGCCGGGGGGCGGTTCATGTCGGCCGGCGGCGTCGGTTGTCGGAACATCGCGCGTTGGGACGGCGCGACCTGGTCGCCGCTCGGCAGCGGCATCGAGGACAACGTGCTGGCGCTCGCCGTGCTGCGTGACGGCGACCTGGTTGCGGGCGGCAACTTCGTGAACGCCGGCGGCGCGCCGGCCCGCTTCGTCGCGCGCTGGGACGGCGCTGTGTGGTCACCGCTCGGCGCCGGGATGCCGCAGCCGGTCCGCGACCTGGCCGTGTTGCCCGACGGTGATCTGGTGGCCGCCGGCTGGCTCGGGCAGCCGTACCCCGCGCCGCGGATCCAGCCGGCCCGGTGGGACGGCACGACCTGGACGGAACTCGCGCTCGGCGGCACGTCGGGTGTGGAGGTCCTGGACGTGGCGTGGGGCGATCACGGTGAACTCGCGTTTGCCGGCACGTTCTTCGAGGTGGGCGACGAGTTCGCGGCCTATTTCGCCCGCCTCTCGACGCCGTGTGCGGCCGATCGGGTCGACCTGCCGACCTCCTGTATCGGGCCGGCGGGGCCCTTGACCCTGACCGCTCAGGAGCGGCCCTGGGCCGGGCGATCGTTCACGTCGACCGCGACCGGGTTCGCGAGCGGCAGCCTCGCCGTCGCCCTGATCGGCCTGAGTTCGCCCAACGTGCCGTTGACCTGGCTGTGGCCCAACACGCTGCCGCACTGCAATCAGCTCGCGAGTCAGGAGGCGATCCTGCTCACGCAGCCGCCGACCGGGGTGGGGACGTTCGCGTTCGACGTGCCCGACACGACGGCGTTCGCCGGTCTTGCCCTGTACCACCAGTTTCTGCAGTTCGAGGTCGGTGCCGGCAACACGCTGCTCACGCTGAGCGCCTCCAACGCGCTCGAGCTGACGATCGGCGTCTTCTGAATCGACGCGCTGACCCTCAGACGAGGCAGAACCGCTTGCCGTCCTGCGAGTGCACGAGCGGGTCCGCGTGCAGCAGGCCGGCGAGGCAGTCGGCGAACTCCGCGAGGTCCGTGCGCTGGCGCAGGATCTCGTCGACCGTGAGCTGGACGCCCGCGTCGCGGAGCTCCTGCCGCGCGAGCCAGGTCAGGCGGGCCGCGAGTTTGCGGTCGCGCAGCGCGATCACGCCGCCGGGCAGCACGTCGAACCAGCCGTGTCGCCGGATCAGGTCCTCGAGCAACATCGGCGTGAGCCAGGTGCCGCCGAGGTCGGTCTGGTCGACCCCCTTCTTCACGACGTCGGTCGGCGCATAGCCACCTCGGTCGTCGAGCACCTTCTGCACGAGCGTCTGCGTCCGCCGCAGCCGCTCCTCGTTGAACGGGTAGTTCGTGAGCGTATCGACGCGGTCGGGTTCGGGTCGGACGAAGAGCCGGTTCTCGTCGAGCAGGCGCTGCACGAGGCGGCGGCGATCGTCGGGCTGGTTCTCGACGAACAGGCTCTCGACGACATCGCCCGATGCGCGGCGGAAGTCGGCGAGCAACTTGACCATGACCTGTGAGCGGCGTTCGGTCGCCGGACAGGCTTCGCCGCGACCGAGCAGGCGCACGCGTTCGTCGCGGCGCAGCACGTCCATCACGAGCCAGGCGGCCGTGTCGGTGCAGCCGTCGTCCCGTAGCCACTTCAACACGTCCTGCTTGCCGTCTTCGGCGACGATCCAGCGGGCGGCGCGGTCGGCGACCGCCTCCGCGGCCTCGAACTCGTCCTCGTGCCACTGGCGCAGCGCGAAGAGGTCGGGGCCGACCACGACGAACGTATCGTTGCTGCGCAGGATCTGTTCGAGGTGGCGCGGGTTGGCGCGGCGGTAGCGGTCGCGATAGGCGAACACGAGGTCGTTGAGCCGCATCGCGGCGCGGTCCTCGTCGAGGATCTCGGCGAGACGGGTCGCGGGCGAACGCGGATCGGGGACGATGACCTCGCCCTCCTCCCGGATCTCGAACGACAGGCGCAGCTCCTTCCGCAGCAGGTGCGTCAGGAGCCCCGTCGGCACGTCCCGCCCGCCCTGCACCTCGGCCGCGATCTCCGTGAGCGGGACCGGCAGCTGACGGCGCGCGATCGCCGCGCGCAGTTGATCGATGAGCCGGTTGAGCCCGCTCGGCGACATGCCGACGAGGTAGCCCTGGCGGAGGTGGACCTCGGTCGGCAGGCAGAACGCCGCGAGCCGCATCGGGAACGCCGGGTCGCCGTTGGCCTCCGCCATCGTGGCGAGCATCGAGCCGCACGCGATCTTCAGCGGGTCGACGACACCGTCGAACGTCTCGATCTCGCGCATGATCTCGTCGCGCAGCCGCGGCAGCAGCTCGCGTGACCGTTCGTGCAGCTGAGCGCGGGTGCGTTCCGCGAGCTCGGTCGCGGCGCGCAGGTCCATGGTTGCCACGCGGGCATAGTGCACGAGTGAGACCGGCGGTTCGTCGAGGCCCGTCACCGCACGCAGCAGCGCCCGCTGATCGTCATCGAGCGGCAGCAGCAGGTGGCCCTGCAGCGACGGCCAATCGAGCGGGTCGAACGGCCGGGTCGCCGACGGTTCGGGGAGACCTCGCACGAGGAGGTTGTCGAGGCCGCGCCGGATCGCGTCGATCGTGGTCTCGTTGAGCCAGTCGTGTTCCTTCGTCGGGTCTGCCGGCAGCAGGTCGCCGACGATCTCGGCCCCGTGCTCGTGCGCGAGCGCGACCGCGGCCGAGGTGAGGCCGAGATCGGTGAGCGGCAGCCGGAGCAGTCGCTCGGGCAGCAGGCGCAGCGCGGCGTTCGCCGGGTAGTCGGAGCCGTCGGTCATCCTCAGTCGCGGCCGATGGTGCGGAAGCGGAGCGCGGAGACCCGACGCTTTGCGAGTTCGAGGATCGCGGCCGGCACGCTGCCGGTCAGGGAGCGCGGTGGGTGGCCGGCTGCGAGCAGACCTTCCGTCGCGCAGAGCTTCACCCGCGGGCACGACGTGCGGGCCAGCAGGCTCTGCAGCGCCGGGCCTCCTTGGTGGGTGGGCAGCGCCCGCAAGAGTTCGGCCGCGCGCATCTCGACGGCCGCCTCCTGTGTCAGCACGACCGGCAGGCGAGTGGCGATCTGGCCCGCGTTCGCGCGCAGCAGGCCGCGGCGCAGCTGGCGGGCCTGGCCACGGTCCTTGGTGGTGACGTAGAGACCGAGTGCGGTGTCGAGCAGGCCTGGGTCCGTGGTTCGCAGGGCGACGTCGAGCAGCGCCGGGGACGAGGTCTGGCACCGCTGCACGGCGAGTCGGAGTGCGCGTCCGACGTGGCCGCGCGACGACGCGTCGAGGTCGAGGCTCGGCAGTTCCGTGAGCGCCAGGGCCGCGTCCATCGCGACCCTTGCGCTCGGATGGTCGAGGCTGCGAGCGAGCAGGCGCCCACGCGTGGCGGGGGTGTCGTTCAGCAGCAGCGCCTGCACGTGGGCGAGCAGGCTGGCGTCGACCGAGAGGACGCCGCGATTGCCGCCGAACGGATGGAGCCGGGGGCCCCGGCGGTCGAGGAACAGCAGCCGCTGTTCGCCGGTTCGCAACGCGAAGAGGCTGCGGCCGCAGCAGGCTCCCGCGGGCTCGAGCAACGCGAACGTCGGTGCGACCTGACCCTTGAGCACCCGATCCGTGCGCCACTCGAGGCGATGCCACATCGGCGACGGGTCGGTCGCTGCCGTGACCGTCGCGACGACGACCACCGGTGCGCGGTCGACGGCGCGCGCGAGCGTCGTCGCCTGCTGTTGGGCGGGGACGATGGCGACGAGCGCGCCGGCGAGCGCGCCGCGTGAGACCAGGTCGAAGAAGAAGCGGTTCATCGCAGCAGCACCCGTTGGCGGAGGTAGGCGAGGTCGAGATCCCGGAAGGCGTAGTCGAGCGTCAGCATCGCCTCGTAGCCGACGGCCGGGGCCATGACTTCGGCCGCGCTGGCGAACGAGTTGTGCAGCGACTCGTCACCGAACAGACCACCCGGAGCCGGGCCCGGCGCGACGAGTCCGACCGAGTGGCCGACCTCGTGCGCGAGAATGATGCCCATCACGGTCGCCCAGTCGTCCGCGGCCGACATGATCGACAGGTAGCGGGCCTGTTCGGACGAGTTCGCGCTCGCGTAGTCGAAACCCTCGGCGAGGACGACCGCATCGAGCGGGCCACTGCCGGCCGGCACGCCACCCATGTCCGGTGCGAGAGGCCGGAAACGCTGCGCGAAGGTCGTCTGATACGACGGCCACACCTGCTCGTGGATGTTGGTCTGATAGAGCCACATCTCACTCGGGAAGACCCCGAGGCCCGGGCTCTGGCCGGTGTTGCGCTCGGTGAAGTTGCCGTTGCGGTAGTCGTAGTAGGCCCGCCCGAGCACGCCGGAGCTCTCGTCGCCGTAGCTGCGGTTGCTCGGGCCTTCGGGATCGAAGCCGCCCATGGCGATTTGCATGTGCGGGATCGCGATCGGCGCGCGCTTCGTGAAGCGCAGCCACACGGACCCACTGTCGAGCGGTTCGCCCCGGCTGCCGCGCCCGTAGAGCTCGTTCGCCTTGCCGATGATGCCGTCGAGGACGATCGAGCGCATGCGCGCGTTCGTGCCGATCGGGTCGCCCGCGGTCGTGAGGCCGAGGCGAAGCAGGTCTTCGCTGAAGTCGTCCGCCCCGGTCCCGTCGCGGTCGAGGTCGTGGCGGACCCAGACGACCTGGATGCGTTCGAACGGTTGCAGGTTGGGCGAGAAGTCCTCGACGGTGAACGCGAGCTGGGGCGAACTCGACGAGTTGCCGCTCAGGTCGTTGGCTCGCACCGTGAGCACCCAGTCACCGGCGGGCAGAGCCGCTGACTCGGGCACCTGGACCTGCAGGGTGTTGTACTGCACGTCCGCGACGGCGTAGAGCTCGCTGCTCCCAGGACCGACGCCGGTGCCCTGCAGCAGGATCTCGACCGAGCTCATGTCGATCGACTGGTCGATCGGATCCGTGATCGAGACATCGATCGTGAAGCCGAACGGCGGCAACACGAGGCCTTCGGTCCGCGATTCGTCGATGCCGTTCACCGACACGTCGACGAACGGCGGCGTCTGATCGCTGCTCGTGCCGGTGCGGAAGCGGGCTTCACGGTCCGTCGAGAACCAGTTGCCCGAGAGTCGCCGGACGCCGTTGCTGCCGCCGACCACCCGCATGCGGTAGTACGCGCTCGGCGCGAGCTGCGTCGTCGGCGTGAAGCGCGCGACGCGGTTCTGCGCGAGGACCTCGAGCGTGCCCGCCACCGGGTTGAGCGAATCGTCGGTGACGAGGATCGTGGACGAGTTCATCGTCGACGGATCCATCGCCGCATCGAACACGACGCTCATGTGCACGGAGACCGGGACGCCCGTGGCGCCGTCGGGCGGCATCATCAACGCCCGCGGCAGATCGCTGTCAGCGGACGTGGTGAACGTCAGCTCGTGGTCCGTCGGCATGACGTTGCCGGCGACGTCGTGCAGACCGTCGTGGCCGCCGCGGAGCGTCAGCGTGCAGGTCGTGTCCGTCGGCAGTTCGAGCACGGGCGTGACGCGGATCACGTCGGCGGTTGGCTGCTCGACAATGACGACCGCGGACTGGCCGCCGGCCGTGAGCTGCACGGTCTGGTCGTTGACCCAGGCCGGGTCGAGCCCGCCGTCCATCGTGATCTCGAGGATCGCGTTGAGCGAGACCCGCGTCTCGCCGGGCGTCGGCGTGCTCGCGACGACGACGGGAGCCGCCGCGTCGGTTCCCGTCGTGAACTGCAGTGCGGCGGTCGCCTCGAGCACGTTGCCGCTCACGTCCGTCGCGGCGGAGCTGCCGAGCAGGAACGCGAGGGTGTACGTGCGGTTGGGTTGCAGCTGCACGCGCGGTTCGACGCGCAGGCTGCGCTGATCATCGGTCGCGTGGATCGCGAACGGGATGATGCTGCCGAACTCATCCTGGAACGACAATGACGACGGTTCGACCGTGCCGGGGTCCATCGACTCGGAGAACGTGTACGTGGGTTCGACCTCCGGGGAGATCCCCGTGCTGCTCTGCGGCGGCCAGAACGTGACGACGGACGGCTTCGTGGCGTCACCCTCGGTCGTGAACGCGCGGGACACGGGCGTGGCGATTGCGTTCCCGGCGCGATCGGTCACGGCGCCCGTGAGCGTGAGCGTGAACTGTCGATTGCCGGGCAGGTCGGCGTGCGGGTCGAAGACGACGGTGTTGGCCGCTGTGGTGCGGGCGCCGGCGTAGACGGCGCCGAACACATCGCGCAACTCGAGCGTGTCGACGGACAGCGTGCCCGGGTCGATCGCTTCGGAGAACGTGAACGTGAACGCGTCCGTACGCGAATGACCCGTGGCGTTCGGCGTGACGTTGACCGACTCGAACGTCGGCGGCGTTTCGTCGAGCGTGCGGAACGAGAACTGGATGGTCTCGTCGAGCAGGCGGCCCGTGTTGTCACACGTCAGGCCGGAGACCTGGAAGACGTAGTCCGATTCAATCGCGAGCGGCGTGCTCGGCCGGAAGACCACGGTCTTGCCCGTGTCCTGGACGGCCCAGCTGCCGGCGACGTTGGCGGTCGAACCGGCGCGGCGCAGCCACGTGTCCTCGTCGCCGAGGCTGTCGAGCGCGACCGCGGTGTCGAAACCGAGCGTGATTGCCGCCTCGGGCGCGACCTGCACCGCGCCGTCGGCCGGCACGTGCGTCGTGAGTTCGATCAAGCCGTAGCCCGCGAACTGCGTGCTGCCGTCGGCAGAACTGCCGCCGCTGCCGCTGCACGCGGAAAACACCACGGCGCATGCCGCTGCTGTCGCGTAGTTGCGCAATTTGGTCCCCGTTGCTCGTCTCCCTGTTGCGTGGGAGACATCGACTTGAGGACCGCCAGGGTTGTAGTCCCAGACTGAGGCGTTCCCGCGCCGCCAGTGCCATGGGCGCGAGCGACCTACGCTTTCGGCGTATGGACGATCAGCCGCAGGTCGCGGACATTCTGGCCAGTCGGACCCGTGACCACGGTGTCGCCGAGCGCTTCGAACAGCGGCTGCGCATCGCAACGCCGTAGGTGGTCGCCCGGATCGATGCCCGCGGCGCGTGCGCGTTCGAGGGTCGTCCCGTCGGCGACGGCGCCTGCGGCATCGGAGTTGCCGTCGATGCCGTCGGTGCCCGCGCTGAGCACGGTGATCGGGCGACCGGCGATGCGCTCGACGCACGCGAGGACGAACTGCTGGTTGCGACCGCCGACGCCGGGCGTCGCGGGCAGCCGCACGGTGACCTCGCCGCCGGTCAGCAAAGCCACGGGCCGGTCAGGCCGCTGCTGCGCCATCTCGTCGACGCGGTCGAGCAGCCGGTGCGCCGCGACATCGAACGGCTGGTCGTCGACGCCGAGGTCCTCCGTGGTCTCGATATCGAGTGCCGCGACGTGCCGGGTCAGCGCCTCGCGGGCATGGCGGTTGGCGAGGATCTCCCGATGCTCGGTGCGAGTCAGCGGCTCGTCGCCGTTGCGCAGCGGCGCGGGCAGCGCGCCGTCGCGCAGGGCGCGGCGCAGCGCTTCCGGGACGTGGTTCCAGAGCTCGAAGCGGTCGAGCACGGCGCGGCAGTCGTCGACGGTCGAGGAGTCGGCGATCGTCGGGCCCGACGCGAGTGCTGCCGGCTGGTCCTCGGGGACGTCGGACACGGCGAGCGTGGTGACGAACCTCGCGCGGCGGGCCGCGGCCGCCAGGCGGCCGCCCTTCACCGCGGAGAACCAGCGCCTGACGGTGTTGATCTCGACGATGTCGCCGCCGCAGCCGACGAGCCGCGAGTACAGCTCGCGCATCGCGGCCACCGGCACGCCGTCGATCGCCGGGAGTTCGAGCATCGCGGACCCGCCGCCGGACACGAGGAAGACGACGTCGTCGGTCGGGCCGGCCGACCGGGCGAGCGCCAGCGCCGCCCGCGCGGCGCGCACCGAATCGTCGGTCGGCAAGGGGTGGCCACCCGGAATCACGGTCAACGGGTCGAGTGGCGCCTCATCGGGCGCCGGCGGGACGAGCAGGCCGCGCACCGCGGTGGCCTTTGGCACGCTGGTGAGGAGGGCGGATGCCATCGGTCGCGCCGCCTTGCCGAACGCGATCACGATGCACGATTCGCAGGCGCGCAGCGGCGACGTCTCGAGCTGCTGTCGCATCACCCGGGCGACGTCGATGTCTCCGAGCGTCGCGACGAACGCGTCGACGAGGCGCCGCCGCAGGCTCACCGCGGGCTCTCGTCCAAGGCCTCGGGGTTGACCGGATGCTCGGGGCGTTCACCGGTCAGCACGGCCGCGCAGTTCTTGGCCGCCATGGCGCACATCCGGCTGCGGACGGAAACCGTGGCGCTGCCGATGTGCGGCAGGACGACGACGTTCGGCAGCTCGAGCAACTCGCGCGGGACAGCGGGCTCGTCCTCGAACACGTCGAGCGCAGCTCCCGCGATCACGCCTTCGGAGAGCGTCGCCACGAGCGCGCGTTCGTCGACGACGGGGCCGCGCGCCGTGTTGATCAGGATCGCGCTCTGCTTCATGCGGCTGAGCTCGGGGACGCTGATGAGATGGCGCGTCTCGTCCGTCAGCGGCACGTGGAGCGAGACGAAGTCGCTGCGTGCGAGCAGGGCGTCGAGCGGCACGTGGGTGGCCTGCAGCTCGTCCTCGACCGC
Source organism: Planctomycetota bacterium (assembly GCA_965228735.1). Lineage (GTDB taxonomy): Bacteria > Planctomycetota > UBA1135 > UBA1135 > UBA2386 > JAGQRA01. Next base: position 2,045,962 of record OZ245838.1, on the reverse strand, counting down.
GGCGTCCGCGCGAGATCGGCTCGCGTAGAGGACGCGCATGTCGAACCCGCGGGCCCGCCTGGCCATGGCCTGGCCGATGCGGCCGAAGCCGACGATGCCGATGGTCGCGCCGTGCACGTCGGCACCGCACAGGAGGTCGATCTCCCAGCGTTGCCAGCGGCCGGCTCGCAGGTAGCGCTCGGCCTCGGGAACGCGGCGCGCCGCCGCGAGCAGCAACGCGAACGTCAGATCCGCGGTCGCCTCGGTCAGCACACCGGGGGTGTTGGTCACGACGATGCCGCGTTCCGTTGCCGCCCCGACGTCGATGTTGTCGTAGCCGACGGCGACCTGCGAGATGACCTTCAGGCTGGGCGCGCCGTCGATCAGGTCGCGCGTGATCGGGTCGGTGAGCTGGCAGACGAGGCCGTCCGCGAGCGCGAGTTTCTTGGCGAACGACTCGGGCTCCAGACCGTCGCTCGAGTCGTGGTAGTCGACGGTGCAGCCCGCGTCCTGCAGGATCGCGATGGTCGCGGGGTAGACGTGGCGGCTGACGAGGACTCGGCTCGGCATCACCGCACCGATCCGTCGAGGACGCCGGCGGCGCGCGCGAGCTCGGCGCAGCGTCGATAGTGGGCCGCATCGCGCGCGAGGTCCTCGCGATTCAGCAGCATCGCGTTGGGTTGCCAGCCGTTCTGGTGCGCGAGGTAGGCGAGGCCCGCCTTGTAGTGCTGCGTCGGTTCGGCGAACACGTGACGGGAGAGCTCCTCGCATGGCCGCATGAGCTCGAGATACGTGCTGGCATCGCCGCTCTGCAGCGCCTGCAGTGCACGTCCTGCCGGCGTCGCGATGCCGTCGAGCACACCGAGCAGCGCGTGGCTGAAGTCGCCGAGCGCGACGCGATGGCCACCGATCTCGGTCCACCGTTCGATGGCCGGTGGCGCGGTCGGCGCCTCACCCTGCGGATCGCCGCCGAGGATCAGGCGGCCGAAGTGGAAGTCGTCGCCGGTGAGGACGATCTGGTCGTGCGGCAGGAGTTCGCGCCGCACCCGCAGTTCGAGCGCGTCGTCGAGCAGCGACAGCTTGCAGCCGCGGACCTTCCTGCGATCGAGGCCCATGATCTGCAGGAACGAGTCGCCGGGGAAGTAGCCCGCGAGGCTCGGCAGGAACATCGGTCCGAGCCAGTGCAGGAAGAGCGGGCCGGGTGCGCGCTCGATGATCCGGCGGTAGACGTCGACGTAGACGGCGGCAGCGCAACCGTTCTGGCTGAGCCACGGCATCGGCAGGAGTACCGGGATGCCGCCGAGTTCGTGAATGCGCTCGGCCTGGAACACGACCCCGGCGACGAGGTCGTCGGGTCCCGCGATGGAGCGGAGGTGATCGACCCCGGCGCCCGCGCAGAACCCGGTCGCGAGCCGTTCGCCGGCGCAGCGTCGGATGAGCTCCTCGGCGAGATCCCAGCCGAGGAAGAACCGCTGCGCGGTGTCCATCGCCTCGGCGATGCCGAAACCGTGCTCGGCGAGCCGCCGCCGGATGCCCATCGTCGTGGGCCAGTCGATGTGCTCCGCGAACTCGGCGGGGAGGCCGGGGCGCGCGAGCGTGTGGCCAGTGTGCTCGTAGCTGTCGTGCAGCGCGACGTGCGCGGCGGCGAAGCACAGGCGGGCGGGCGATGGAGCTGCCATCGCCGCAGCCTACGAGATGCGTGACGGGGCGACCATCGGACGTTCCGCGGCCGCCACGCGATTTCACGCGACAGCTGGCCGGACCGAGTCGCCGATCAGTTGCCCAACGTGATGTCGAGCCCGGCCGACGTGCCGACCGGCACCGCGTCCGGCAGGCTCAGGTCGAAGTCGATGATCTGCGCCGCGAGCGGCAGGCCCGTGAACGTGGCGGAGCACGCCAACGGGCAACCGTTGACCGAGTTGCCCTGGGCGTCGTTCGCGTTGAAGAACGTCGCCGCGCCGACGTTGTCGACGAAGAGCAACGCGCCGGCCTGGGCGCCCGGGATCTGGGTGCCCGGCAGGGTGGCGTCACCGACGGTCAGCAGCATGAAGCTGAAGCTGTTCGGCACGAGGTTGCTGCCCGCGAGCTGGAACACGAGGTTGCCGATCGTCGGGGCGCTGACGGGGGCGATCACCGGGATGCCGACGGAAGTCGGGGAGCCGGTGCCGACGCTCGTGAAGCTGGCCGCGAAGTTCTCGTTGATGCAGAGCGCGTCGATCGTGAGCGGGCGGTGAACGCCGGAGGCGCTCACGTTCTCGCGGTACTGGATGTAGACGCTGCCCGGGTTGTTGCTGATGCCGCTCGACGCGAACCGGTTGCCGTCGTCGCAGCCGTAGGTGCCGCCGACGTTGCACTTGACCGTGTCGCCGAGCACGCTGACGCGCAGGCGCATCCAACCGTCCTGCAGCACGGAGATCGGGCCGACGAGGACCGTCGGGTCGGTGCCGCCGTCGTTGAAGTCGACGAGGTAGAGGTTGGAGTTGTTCTTCCGGATGTCCATGAAGTAGGCCAGGCCCGTGCAGCCCGGATCCCACGAGCTGAATCCGACGTAGTTGTAGAGCCCGCCGATGTCGGCCGGTTCACCGAACGAATCGGTCGAGCCGCGCACGCCGACCGCCCAGGTCTCGACGTCATCGGCGTCCATGGACGGCGTCGGGCCGCGCAGGTAGGCGTAGAACTCGACGACCCAGTCGCTCTTCGTCGGGGCGCTGAAGTAGTTCGCGTTGCCGCCGCCGGTCGCGTCGTACCACGTCGAGACGTTGCCGCCCTGCGGCGAGGTCGGGACGCCGAGCGCCGCCGGGTCCTCGACCGTGCCCGGCACGAACGAGTAGTTGAAGTCGGCGCTCACATCGCTGCCGATCGCGCCGTCGAAGTTGTTCTCGTAGTTCGGGGGCGAACTGTGCGCGGCGTCGTTCGCCGTGCCGGGCGACCAGCGCGCGACGCGGAAGTCGCAGCCGTTGCTGTCGGTGTCGTAGCCGTCGAACACGCGGCTCGCGGACTGCGGGTTGCTGTCCGAGTTGAGCGTGTCACCGAAGAGTCCGTCGCCCTCGAGCCAGGCCGGCACCGGGTTGGACCAGCCCGCATATTCCCACGCCACCGCGTCGACGACGGCGCCGGTCGGCATCTCGAGCGCCAGCCCGTCCGGGCCGGTCTCGAGGACCGTGTTCATCGTCGGCACGTCCTGGTCGACGTTGGGCACTCCGGCGGCCTGACCGACGACGAAGAACTGACCGGGGACGAGAATGGTGTTGGCCTGGATCGTGACGTTGGCGTTCGTCGGCGTGGTGGAGGTGCCGTCGTAGCCCTGGAGGATCCAGCCCGAGATGTCGACCCGGGAGTTCGAGCGGTTGTAGAGTTCGACGAACACGCGGTCGTTGGCGCCGGTGTCGTCGTAGCTAAATTCGTTGATGACGATCGGAGCCGTCGAGGTGCCCGGCCCCTGCGGCATCATGGTGGTGGCGAGCAGCAGAGATGTCGTCAGCATTGGTTGGTTCCCCTCTTTGCGATGTGGCGAGTTTGCGGTTCTTGCGGGACTGGATCGCCCCCCCAGAATAGCGCCAGCACCGGCAGTTTCTCGTCTCCGGCAGGATGAAGTTTCGCTCGCGGCCGATGCGGGCGGCCGCAATCTGACAGCGGCGATCGGCGTTTTCCGTCGACTGGAATCGGTCGATCCCAGCGGTCAAGCTGCGGCGATGTCGTTCTCGTTCCAACCGATCTTCGAACTCGGCGCCGACGACACTCCGTATCGCCTGCTCACGACCGATCACGTGGCGACCGTCGAGGCCCTCGGCCGCACCATCCTGCAGGTCGCGCCGGCGGCGCTGCACGAATTGACGTTCGCGGCCGTGCGGGACATCAGCCACCTGTTGCGGCCCGGCCACCTGCAGCAGCTGCGCGACATTCTCGACGACTCCGAGGCTTCGGCGAACGACCGGTTCGTGGCCCTGCAGCTGCTGCAGAACGCGAACGTCGCGGCGGGCATGGTCTTGCCCGGGTGTCAGGACACCGGGACGGCGATCGTCATCGGGAAGAAGGGCCAGAACGTCTGGACCACGGGGAGCGACGAGGAGGCGATCAGTTCGGGAGTGCACCGCACGTTCACGGAGACCAGCCTGCGGTACTCGCAGATGGCTCCGCTCGACGTCTACCGCGAGCAGAACACGGGCGACAACCTGCCCGCGCAGATCGAGCTCTACGCGGCGGACGGCGGCGCGCATGCGGACGAGTACCACTTCCTGTTCATGACCAAGGGCGGGGGGTCGGCGAACAAGACGTTCCTGTTCCAGGAGACCAAGGCGCTGCTCAACCCCGAGAAGCTGCTCGCGTGGATCGACCGCGAGACGCGTCGGCTCGGCACCGCGGCGTGCCCGCCCTATCACCTCGCGATCGTCATCGGCGGCATGTCGGCCGAGTTCACGCTCAAGACCGTCAAGCTCGCGAGCGCGCGCTACCTCGATACGCTGCCGACGACGGGCAACGAGCGCGGGCGGGCGTTCCGTGACCTCGAGCTCGAGCAGCAGGTGCTCGACATCACGCGGCAGAACGGCATCGGCGCCCAGTTCGGCGGCAAGTACTTCTGTCACGACGTGCGCGTGATCCGGCTCCCGCGCCACGGCGCGAGCTGCCCCGTTGGCATCGGCGTGTCGTGCAGCGCGGACCGGCAGGCGAAGGGCAAGATCACGAAGGACGGTGTCTTCCTCGAGCAGCTCGAGACCAACCCTGCGCGCTTCCTGCCCGAGGTCGACGAGTCGCAGCTCGACGGCGAGGTCGTCGCGATCGATCTCGAGCAGCCGATGAGCGCGATTCGCGCGACGTTGAGCAAGTATCCGATCAAGACGCGCTTCAAGCTGTCCGGCACGATGGTCGTGGCGCGGGACATCGCCCACGCGCGGCTGCGCGAACGGCTGCAGAACGGCCAGGGCCTGCCGGACTACATCAAGGACAACGTCGTCTACTACGCCGGGCCCGCGAAGACGCCGGCGGGCATGGCGTCGGGTTCGTTCGGCCCGACGACGGCGGGGCGCATGGACGCCTACGTCGATGAGTTCCAGGCGGCCGGCGGCAGCTTCGTCATGCTCGCGAAGGGCAACCGCAGCAAGGCGGTCACGGCCGCATGCAAGGAGCACGGCGGGTTCTATCTCGGCTCGATCGGCGGCCCGGCCGCGATCCTCGCCCGCGACTCGATCACCAAGGTCGAGGTGCTCGACTACGAAGAACTCGGCATGGAGGCCGTGTGGAAGATCCAGGTGAAGGACTTCCCGGCGTTCATGGTGGTCGACGACAAGGGCAACGACTTCTTCTCGTAGCGCGTTCCCCGTCGCTGCCTGTGCATCGGTTCGCCGGCACGGCGGCGGGTTTCCGACTGCGTGGTTGGACCGAGGGGAGTCGCGGCGTCCGGTGGATGCGACTATCGTGCGCGCGGGGACCAACCGAGTGCACGCATGACGCAGAACCTGCAAGTCCGGGCCAGGAACGGCAGCGCGGCCGCCCGCCTCAAGCTCGAGAACAGTCGACTTCTGCGCGAGGAGATCGCGGCCGGACGGGTCGAGTTGCGCGGGCTGCCCGAGATCGTCACCTTCAACAGCACCGACATCTGCAACCTGCGTTGCGTGATGTGTCCGCGCCACTATGAGCAGGGCAAGCATCGGCTCGACGATGGTGTCGTGGAGCTCGTCGCCGCGGAGTTGCTGCCGACGGCGATGAAGGTCGTCATGACGACGGCCGGCGGTGAGCCGCTCGGAGTCGGGTTCGAGGCGATCGTCGACGCGGCGCGGCGCCACGAGACGCGCCTCGATGTCGTGACGAACGGCATCCTGATGGACGAGCGGAAGTTCGATCTGATGCGGCCGGTGCTCGACCACCTCAACATCTCGGTCGACTGCGCGGTGCCTGCGATCTACGAGAAGATCCGGCTCGGGTCGTCGTTCGACAAGCTCGTCGAGCGCCTGACGATGGTTCGGGAGCGCCGGCGCGATGGCGAGGACGACATGCTGTTCTCGTTGAGTGGCGTCGTCATGGCGAGCAATCTGCCGCACCTGGCGGACCTCGTGCGCTTCGCCGCGAAGTTCGGGGTCGACGGGGTCGCGCTGCAGCGCCTGCGCCACGAGGTGCCGTCGTCCCGCGACGAGGAACCGACGCGCCACTTCTCCGCGGCGGAGATCGACCGCCACCTGGCCGCCGCGGAGGACGCGGCGCGCGACGTCGGCGTGAATCTGCTCGCGACTTCGCTCGGTCGCGCGCCGGTCTGGGTGCGTCCGATCCGCGCCAAGGTCCCGCCGACGATCGACGATGCGGGGGTGTGCTACTTCCTCTCGCAGAGCTTCTCGGTCATGTACACGGGTGAGGTCTACCCGTGCTGCAAGCCTACCGATTACATGCTCGGCGACGTGCGCTACGAGAGCCCGCTCGCGATCTGGAACGGCGAACCGCTGCGTCGGCTGCGGCAGGCGCACTACGACCGGCGCGGTACGGTGTTCTGCTCGGGTTGCGAGTATGCGCCGCATCTGCCGAAGCGTCGGGCCGCGCCCGTGCAGGACGTGATGAGACGTGGGCGGCTCTGGCTCGGTCGGCTCTCGACGTCGCACCAGCGCCGGCGGCGAGCCGGGCAACCGGTGCGGTCGGCGTCGCAGCCCGCGCCAACCCATGAGCGGGTCGAGAATGCGTTCTCGGATGGCGAGCTGGCTCGGCACGTCGAGGCCTTGTCGCACGCCCGCGATGCGAGCGCGCTCGGTGCGGATGGTCGATTCTGGTTCGTCGCGGATGGGCAGCTCTTCGCGGCCTCGGAGCCGCTCGCCCGGCCGGCGCCGGTCGTGAATCTCGACGAACAGGGGCGGCGGTGTGCCCTCCTGACCTTCGTCGCCGGTGACACGCTCCTCGCGTCGTTCGAGGAGAGCGGCGAGTTGCTGCGAGTCGTCGTGTCCGCGTCGGCGCGCACCCAGGCACGTTCCGTCCTCGCGCTCTCGGATGGCCGCTCGCACGTTCGCGCGGGCGGCGTCGCCGTCGACCGTGACGGTGTGGTCTGGGTGGGAGAATACGGCACGGCTCCCGGGGTGCGTTGCGCGGTCCTGTACCGCAGCCACGACGCGGGGGCCACGTTCACCAGGTTCGACCATGTCCTGGAAGCGCGCCATGTGCACGCGGTCGAGGCGGGTGCCTCGAGCCGGCAGGTGTTCGTGACGACCGGCGACTTCGGGCCTGAACGCGCGACGCACCTCGTGGCGTCACGCGGCGAGCGGCTCGAACGGTGGCTCGCCCCCTGGAGCGGATTCACCGCGGTGGCCGAGACGGCGGACTTCGTGCATTTCGGCACCGATCTGGAGAACTCCAACGGACTCGTGCGCGTGCCCCTCGCCGCGGTCGGCGCGGCCGAGCCTGCCGTCGAGTTTCGTCCGTTCCCGGAGCACTTGGATCTGCAGGTCCGTCAGCTCGAAGCGGTCTCCGCGATGAGTCTCGTGGCGTTGTGCTCGGCCGATGAGAACCTCGCGGATCTGCGGCGGGGGCGGCGAGCCTGCGTGCTGACCTCGGACGATGCCGGGGCGTCGTGGCAGGTCCGTCATCGCTTCTCGGCCGACTGGAGCGACGCGCCCGAGCGCTTCGTGTTGATCGGAAGCGATCCGATCCGGCTCGCCTGCGATGGCGCCGACCGCGCGTCCTACCTGCAGCTGTAGCCCGCTTCGCTCACCAGGATCGCGGGCCAACGGGCGATTACGGCGTGGGGGCGCGTGATCCTGGTGAGCGAAGCGGGCTGGAGCATCGGCGTCCGACCCGAGAAGCGGGTTAACAGCCTGAGCCCGGCGCGCGTCCGATCGGCGATGCGCAGCGCTCTGATCGTGATGCTCTCGACCGTGGCCTGTTCGGTCATGCCGGGGCGCGCGGCGCTGCTGCGCGCCGTGCCGTTGCCGCACCCGCGCCACGGGCATCGGGTCGAGCCGCTGCACGGTGGCCTGCTCGCGTTCGGCGGCTCCGCTGCGCGCGCCGGCGAGGACGCGCGCGTGCAGACCTTCTGGCTGGCGCCCGGGGCGGCGAACTGGGAGCGGCGAGCCGACATGGTGCGCGGCGGCAGCTTCTTCGCCTCGGTCGTCATCGACGGCGCCGTGTTCGCGATCAGCGCTGGGGTCGAACGCTACGACTTCTCGGCCGATCGCTGGGTCGACGTCATGGCGACGCCCGAGCTGCCGCGGTCCCACCACGGGGCGGTGGCGCTCGGCCGGCGCATCCTCGTGCTCGGCGGGCATCCGCTCGCGAGCAGCGGTTGCCTGCTCGTCGACGTCGACCGCGGCTCGGTCGAACGGGCGGCGCCGCCGCCCGGCTTCGAGCCCGGTGACCACCTGCACCACGTCGCCGTGCTCGATGGTGCGGTGCACGTCGTGGGCGGGGTCGGCGGCCAGCCGTTCGGACCGCATGCGCGGCACTCCGTTCGCGGCCCGGCTGGGGACTGGCGGACGTTGCCCGCGCCGCCAGCGCCGACGTGGGCGAAGTTCGGCGGCTCGGTCGTGCTCGGCGATGCGCTATGGGTCACCGACGAGTCATCGACCATGAGCTGGCGGGCAACCGCCGGATGGCAGTTCGGGCCGGCCCGCGAGCCGTTCGTCGCGATGCCGGCGGCCGTGGCGGTCGGCGGCGAGATGTGGCTGCTCGGCGGCATGGTGCCAAGCGAGCCGGCCGCGCGTCTGGAGATCCTCGAGCCGGCGGCCGGTGCGTGGCGTCGCATCGAGTAGGCGATGGGCGCCGGGAGCGTGAGCGCGGCAGCCGCGAAGAGGGGGGCAAGACGGTTGAGCATGGTGTTGTTCTCCGTGTGAATTGTCGTGGGGGGCTTCGGCGCGGCGCGGCGCGCGCAGCGGATGCGCGGGCGACGGGTTTCTCTGGCGCCTGATTCTCGACGCCCCGGCACAAACGGAGCGTCGGGGGTTGATTCCGGTCACCCACCAGCCACAGTCCCGCCATGCAGGCAGCAACCGTGAAGCAGTGCCTCGCCGGGGCCTACCCGGTCGACAGCAAGGTCGAGGTCCGCGGCTGGGTGCGCACCCGGCGCGACAGCAAGGCCGGGCTGTCGTTCATCCAGGTCAGCGACGGCAGCTGTCAGGGCACGCTGCAGATCGTGGCGCCGAACGCGCTCGGCAACTACGAGACCGAGGTGCTGCAGCTGTCGGCCGGCGCGTCGATGATCGCGCGCGGGTCGCTCGTCGAGAGCCGCGGCAAGGGCCAGGCGTTCGAGGTCAAGGCCGACGAGATCGCGGTACTCGGGCTCGTCGACGATCCGGAGACCTATCCCATCCAGCCGAAGCAGCACAGCCTCGAGTTCCTGCGCGAGGTCGCGCATCTGCGGCCGCGGACCAACACGTTCGGCGCGGTGACCCGCATTCGCCACACGGCGATGCACGCCGTGCACGACTTCTTCACGCAGGAAGGGTTCTGCTGGGTCAACACGCCGATCATCACGTCGAGCGACGCCGAGGGCGCGGGGCAGATGTTCCGCGTCAGCACGCTCGACATGAGCAACCCGCCCAAGACCACTGCTGGCGCGATCGACTTCGGCCAGGACTTCTTCGGGCGTGAGGCGTTCCTCACGGTCTCGGGCCAGCTCAACGTCGAGGCCTACTGTCTCGCGCTCAGCAAGGTCTACACGTTCGGTCCGACGTTCCGCGCCGAGAACAGCAACACGCCGCGCCACCTCGCCGAGTTCTGGATGATCGAGCCGGAGATCGCGTTCGCGGATCTGAACGATGACGCCGATCTCGCGGAGCGCTTCTTGAAGCACGTGTTCAAGAGAGTCCTAGAAGAACGGCCGGACGACATGGAGTTCTGCGAGCAGCGCGTCCAGCAGGGCGTGATCGAACGGCTGCAGAAGTTCGCCGATGCGGCGTTCGAGCGCATGGAGTACGGCGACGCGATCGCGGCGCTCCAGAAGTCGGGCAAGAAGTTCGAATACGCGCCCGACTGGGGTGTCGATCTGCAGACCGAGCACGAACGCTTCCTCTGTGAGGAGCACGTCGGCCGGCCGGTCGTCGTGATGAACTACCCGCGCGACATCAAGGCGTTCTACATGCGTCAGAACGACGACGGCAAGACGGTCGCCGCGATGGACGTGCTCGCGCCGGGAATCGGCGAGATCATCGGCGGCAGCCAGCGCGAAGAACGCCTCGACCGCCTCGACACCCGCATCGCCGAGATGGAACTCGATGCCGAGCACTACCAGTGGTACCGCGACCTGCGGCGCTACGGCACCGTGCCGCATGCGGGCTTCGGGCTCGGGTTCGAACGGCTGCTCGTCTACATCTGCGGGCTGAGCAACATCCGGGATGCGATCCCGTACCCGCGCGTGCCCGGGCACGCCGACTACTGATCGGCGCCGTGCTCGTGCTGCGGGTCGTTCTCGGTCTCGCGATCGCCGGGCAGCTCGCGCTTGCCGGCGCGCTCTACCCCGGACTGCCCGAGGAGATCCCGCTGCACTTCGACGAGCTCGGCCGCCCCGATCGCTGGGGGCCGAGCGACGCCGTCGAGTGGTTCTTGATCCCGGCGCTCCTCGCGCTCTTCGGCGCGGCGCTCGGCTACGGCATCCCGCCGCTCGCGGAGCGCCTCGCGCGCAACAAGTCGAGTCTGCTCAACGTCCCGGACCGGGAGCGCTTCTTCGCGCTGCCCGAAGCGGCGCGGATTCGCGCGCTGCGGCCCGTCGGGATCGGGGTCGCGGTCATCGGCATCGAGCTGCAGGTGCTCATGGCGTTCCTGATGCTCGGCACTGTGCGCGTCGCTACCGGCGACTGGGACGCGCTGCCGCCGATCGGGATCTACGGGCTCGTCGGGCTGCTGCTCGTGACCGCCATCGTGCTCGCGGTGGCCGGGCATCGCGCGAGCAAGCGCGCGATCCGGGAGGGCGGGTAGGCGTCACCGGCCGTCCGCCGCAGTTCGCGCGCGGGTGCGGCGCGTGCGCGCGGACCGGCGGTCAGCCGCCGATCAGCGCATCGATCAGCAGCATCGCGAGCACGCCGACCATCACGCCCCCCGTCGCGATCGCGGAGCGCCCGTCGCGATGCGACTCCGGGATGATCTCGTGGGACACGACGTAGATCATCGCGCCGGCCGCGAACGCGAGCGCCGCCGGCATCGCCGCGGTCGCGACCTGTAGCGCGAGGTAGCCGAGCATCGCGCCGATCGGCTCGACGAGCCCGGTCGCGAGGGTTACGAGCATCGCCGTGGATTTCCGGTAGCCGGCCGTGAGGAACGCGACCGCGACGATCAGGCCCTCGGGGGCGTTCTGCACGCCGATCGCGATCGTGACCGGCAGGCTCAGGGAATCGTCACCCGTAGCGACCCCGACGCCGACCGCGAGGCCCTCGGGCAGGTTGTGCAGGCTCAACGCGATGGCGAAGAGCCAGACGCGGTGCAGGCGATTGCTGGCCCGGCCTTCGGCGCCCTTGGCGAAGTGCTCGTGCGGGGCGAAGCGCTCGATCGACGCGATCACGAGACCGCCGAGCGTGATCCCGACGAGCGCCGGCCAGATGGCGAGCGGGCCGGCATCGGTCGGCGCGCCGAGGTCCTCGAGTGCCGGCAGCAGCAGCCCGAAGAACGCGGCGGCGAGCATCACGCCGGCGCTGAAGCCGGCGAGCGCGCTCTCGAGCCGGTCACCGATGCGGGCGACGAACAGCACGGGAACGGCACCGATGGCGGTGCCGCCGGCGCCCGCGATCATGCTGTGCGCGAACGCGAGGCCGAGCGAGCCGCTCGCGTCCGCCGGCACCGTCGGCATCGCCTACGGGCCGAGGCCGCCGGGCAGATCCGGCTCGTCCATTTCGGGATGGGTGAGGATCCGCTTGTAGCAGTAGATCACGAGCGCCGTCACCGTCGCGATCGACAGGATCATCATGATCCAGCCACCGGCGCTCAGCTCTTCGGCTTCGCGGGCCTGCTCGGCCGCTTCTTGGATGAGTGCAATCATGGTGGTTCTCAGTCGTCCGCTGGCAGCTTGCCGTCGAGGTCGAGGCCCTGCGCGCGCCAGCGTTTCGCGCCGATCGCCGTGATCGCGACGATGCCGCCGATCGTAGCGAGGATCAGGACCCAGGTGATGCGGCGGTCGGCTGCGACCTCACCTTCACCGAACAGCTTCTCCAGGTAGCCCGGGACGTTGTTGATGCAGAAGAACAGGATGACGATGCCGAGGAACGCCGGGGAGACGTACTTGATGATGAAGCGGAAGATCCGCGGGATTCGCATGTTGGCGCCCTGATGCGCCTCCTCGAGGCCCTTGTCGACGCCCGTGACCCAACCGAACGCGACGATCTGGATGCCCGCGACGATCAGGATGAAGAACGTGCCGACCCAGAAGTCGATCGTGTCGAGCGCGACGAGTTCGCGGCTGAACCACAGCACGAAGACGTTCCCGATGAGGCCCCACGCGGTGACGATCGTCGTCGAGACCGTGCGGTTGACACCGAGGCTCTCCTCGAAGAACGCCTTGGTCGGCTGCAGCATCGACAGGGAGCTCGTGATCGCTGCGAGGAACAGGATCAGGAAGAACGCGCCGCCGAAGAAGTTGCCGCCCGGCATCGAGGCGAACACCATCGGCAGCGTCTTGAAGCCGAGGCTCACCGAGCCGCCGCTCGCGCCTTCCATCGTCGCCGCGACGCCGACGAACACGATCGACGCCGTGATCGTGATGAGGCCGCCGAGCACGACTTCGAAGAACTCGTTGGTGGCAGACGCCGTGATGCCGGACAGCACCACGTCGTCGCTCTTCTTCATGTAGCTGGCGTAGTTGATGATCACGCCGAAGCCGACGGACAGGCTGAAGAAGATCTGACCGGCCGCGGCGAGCCAGGTCGCCGGGTTCCACAGCGCGTCGAGCTGCGGGTTCCAGATGAACCCGAGGCCGTGCGATACACCGATCGCCTCGTCGTAGCCCTCGGGCGTGTTGTCGGGCAGCGTCAGCACGCGGATCAGCATGATGACCCCGAGCACGGCCATGATCGGCATCGCGGCCTTGCAGACCTTCTCGATGCCCTTGCTGATGCCGCGGAACACGAAGAAGATGTTGATCGCGGCGACGAGCACGAACGTCCAGACGATCGGATGGATGCCGTCCTCGCTCGTGAAGAGGATGCCGTTCTCCTTGCCGCCCGTGATCTCGTCGAAGAACCCGTTGGACGCCGCGCTCTGCACGTCGATCTTGGCGGCCGGGTCGATGCCGATGCCGCCGCTCAGGTACTGCACGACGTAGTAGAGGCACCACGTCTCCACGAGCACGTACCAGAAGTAGACGCCGAGCGGGATCAGCACGCCGAAGCCGCCCAGGTAGCGGCCGATCGCGCCCTTGCACCAGATGCCGATGATCGCCGGCGCGCTGTGGAAGCCCTTGCGGCCGCCGTAGCGCCCCATCGTCCACTCCGCCCAGCCGATCGGGATGCCGAGCAGCAGGAACGCCAGGATGTACGGGATCATGAAGGCCCCGCCGCCGTTGGCCGCCGCCTGGCCCGGGAACCGGAGGAAGTTGCCGAGGCCGACCGCCGAGCCGGAGACCGCGAGGATGACGCCGAGGCGCGAGCCCCACTGCTGGTTTTGATTCGTCATGGGCGAACGAGAGGGTGCCACCGCGGACTGTCCTCGATGCCGCGGTCAAATCAACCCAATCGGTTGGAAACACGGCGATTCACCAGAGATGGGACGGTTCGGTGTAACCGTTGGCCGTTTCGCCCCACTTCTCATGTGTGGCATACTCCGGCTCCAGCAAGCGCGCGCTGCGGGCGCGGCACGACGGCCTGTTCCGTTTCACGTTCTCGCAGCGGGCGCACACCGGGCCGCTCCTGCGTAGCGTTCTCGGTGCCGACACCGTTGCCGAGCTCGACTGGCGCACGCTCGCACTCTGTCCCGAGAACGAAGACCTTGGCGGAAGCTCTGGCGTGATCGCCGACGGTCGCGATGCGCGAGAAGGCCATCGCCGACGTCCTGAACTGACCGGGTCACCGTGGCACGAGGTCAGAAGAATCGCGCCAGCACCTGCCACAGTCCCGCGACGACGATCGCCGTGCCGAGCAACAGGAGCACGACCCAGACTACGCCCGCAATACCCTCGGGCCGATCCTTGTCGAGGAACGCGCGGCTGCGCTGCAGGATGAGCACGCCGATGTACGTCAGCGGCAGGAACGCCGCGCAGATGATGCTCGTCGGGATCGCGAGGTAGACCGCGTAGTCGCCCCAGAACAGCGGCGCGAGGCACGCGGGCACGGGCAGCATCGTCCACAGCCGCTGCTTGCGGCTGCCGACCGGCGCGTCGAACCACTCCATCGCGACGAAGCCGCACACCAGCATGTGCAGCGCGATCGTGCTGAACGCCATGCCGATGACGCCGAGGTCGAAGATCACGCGACCGGCGATCGGCCCCATGACCTGCCCGAGCACGGCGCCCATTTCCTTCACCGCCGTTCCCTTCGTGACCTCCACGCCGCTGTCGTGCAGCGTGTTCGCGGCGGCGATGCAGATCAGGCTGGCCGCGAGGACGTACGGCACGAGCGTGCCGAGCACGAGATCGCAGCGCGCGAGCCCGCGATGCGCCCGACCCCAACCGCGCGCGAGCAGCGAGTAGGGGTAGAGGAACACCATGTTGATGCCGACGGCGGCGGCGAGGCCGCCGACCGCGAGCGTGGTCGACGACACATCGCCGATCGGTTCGGGGAGTTCGAACGCGAAGAAACCGGCCGCGACCGCGCCCCAGTCGGTGTCCGTGTTGAGGACGACCCAGCCCATGCACAGCACGATGGACCAGATCATGTACTTGATCACCCGTTCGAACGTGCGCACGAGCCGCGGCGAGCGGCCGTAGTTCCACGACAGCAGCACGGCGATGACCGCGAGTCCGAGGCTCGCGACGATCGGCGGGATCGACCGCGCCGGCGGCGCGTCGGAACCGGCTGCCGGGTCCGCGGTCGGCTGCACGAACACATCGATCAGATCGACCGTGGAGTCGGCCGCGAGGTTGTATTGCGGCAGGTGCCAGATCACCGACGCGAGCATCGCGCCGGCGGCCCAGACGAACGCGAACGGCTTGCCGGCGTGCCGCGCCATCGCCGGCAGCGGGCGCGCGCCCGTCGACAGGGTCTGGTGGGCGAGCGCGGCGAACACCACGACGCCGATCAGCATGCCGAGCGGTGCGACCCAAAGCATGCGGTAACCGAACACCGAGCCCATGTAGAGCGCCGACACCGCGGTGCCGGCGCCGAGCGTCATCGCGGCCTGCAGGTAGCCCGGACCCGAGAGTTTGATCCAGCCCCAGAGGCGCGCGCCGAACGGCCCACGGTCCAGCGCTTCGAGGTGCTCGGCCTCCGCCCTGAGCTTGTCGGGATCCGGCGGGGTCTGCATCCGCAGGCCTTCGCGCACGTCGGCGAGGTCCCGATCGGCGAGGTCCCGATCGGCGAGGTTCCGGTCGGCGAGGTCCTGATCGTCGAATCGTTCGGTCATCGGGTCATGCCTTCATCGCGTTGCGGATCGCCTTGATCGCCTTGGCCTCTGGCATCGCCTTGTAATACGGGTCGAGCGGGAAGCAGCCGCTGAGCATGCCGTTGCGCGGTCCCGTCGTGCAGTCGGAGAACGTGCGGCAGATCTGCTTCTTCTGCAGCGGGCGATCGCCGAGCACGTCGCGTGGCAGGTCGGCGTAACTGAGGACGAGCCGACCGAGGCCGATGTAGTGCGCCCCGCCGGCCTCGAGCACGCGTTGCGCCACGTGCGGCAGCCACTCCTGCAGGTAGGTGTAGCCGGTGCCGACGAACTGCAGTTCGGGTGCGGCCTCGACCAGCGCGCGCGTCGCCCGCAGGTGCTCCGCGACCATTGCGAGCGGGTCGACGGGTGGGAGGTAGCCGTCGCTCGGCGGGTAGCTCGCCGGCCGTTGCAGGTGCGGATTCCAGTAGGGTGATCCGAGCGTGACGTTCACGAGCGGGATGTCGAGCTCGACGAGGCGGCGAACGAACGCGGCTGCTTCCGTGAGATCGATGCGGGTCGGGTCCTCGGCGTCGATGCCGAAGTGATGGCGCGCATGATCGACGTCGGGCGAACTCATCGCACGGCCGATGCGGGTCTCGGGCGCGGGTTCGTACGGCGCGGTGTCGCCCGCGGACAGCCGCACGGCGATACCGAGACCGGGGCACGCGGTCCGGATCGCGGCGACGATGCGTTCGAACAGGCGCATCCGGTCGGCGAGCCCTTCGCCGCCGTAGCTGCCCGTTCGGGTCTTGCTCGCGAGGACCTCGTGCAGCAGGTAGCCGTGGCACGACTTGACGTCGACGAAGTCGAAGCCGGCGCGCTGGGCGACCCGTGCTGCCTGGACGTAGCGTTCGCCGATGGCCTCGAGCTCGCCGTCGGTGAGCACCGGCTGATCCGAGGGCAGGCCGTACTTCGTCGCGAGCAACGGATGCTGCTGCGCGATCTTCGGCGCGAGTGGGCCGGCGGGTCGCGCGAATCGGCCCGAGTGGGTGAGCTGCAGGCCGACGACCGGCTCGCCGCCGCCGGCCTCTTCGGCGCCGGCGCGCAGCTCCGCGAGCAGGCTCGAGAGGTCGGCCTCGCTGTGGTCGGCGAGCATCAGCTGGTTGGGGTTCGCCCGGCCGTCCGGGCGCACGGCGAAGGCCTCGCCGCCGAAGACGAGGCCCGCGCCGGAGCGACCGAACGCGCGCCAGCGTCGCAGCGTGTGCGCGGACGGCCGGCCGTCGGTGGTGCCGTCCCAGCCCTCCATCGGATGGGTGCAGAAGCGATTGGCGACCGCCTTGCCGTAGAGCTCGAGTGGCTGCGCGAAAGGGGCGCTCGCGATCTCGTCGGCGAGCTCGATCCCGAGGTCGAGTTCCGCGAGCCGCTCGCGCACCTGGGCGACGCTGCGGAAGTGTCCGGGCGGGGTGAACTGCATTCCGGCATCATGGCTCGCGTGGGCGTCGCGGACGATGCTCGACTGGCAAATGCCGGGGTGGGCAATTGCGGGGTGCGGCTTGCCCGGCGACGGCAAGCACGGGACAGTGCTGCCATGTCCCGGCGTGCTCGCCCCGTGCTCCTTCCGCTGCTGCTCGCGGCCGCGTGTTCGTCCGCGCCGCCGCTGACGTTCGAGCCGTCGACCGTCGGTGTCGCGATCCACGCGCCGGACGGCAGCCTGTTCGCCGAGTATCGCACCGACGGGATGCGCGGACCCGTGCTGTGGCCGCTGTGCGCGACCGGCGGCGCGACGGTCACGCGCGCGTTCCCGCTCGCCGAGGTCGCGGGCGAACGCCGGGACCATCCGCATCACGAGAGCTGCTGGTTCACGCATGGCGCGGTGAACGGCATCGACTTCTGGGCCGGCAAGGGCGGCGTCGTCGCGGTCGGCAAACCGCGGATCGAAGCGGGCTGCAATCGACTCACGCAGGACTCCGAGTGGCGGGCCGAGGACGGGACTCTCGTGTGCCGCGATCAGCGTGTGCTGGAGTTCGCCGTCGACGGCGACACCCGCACGATCGACTACGCCGTCACGGTGACCGGCGATGACGAGGTGCGCTTCGGGGACACGAAGGAAGGCACGATGGCACTGCGCCTGCGCAGCGAGTTCTGTCTCGACGGCCCGGACGCCGCGGGGTCGATCCGCAACAGCGCGGGTGACGTCGACAAGGCGGCGTGGGGCAAGCCGGCGCGCTGGGTCGCGTACTCGGCCGCCCTCGACGGGGTGCCGCATACCGTCGCGATGTTCGATTCGCCGAGCAATCACGGTCACCCGACGCACTGGCACGCGCGCGGCTACGGGTTGTTCGCGGCCAACCCGTTCGGGTTGCACGACTTCACGCGAGCACCGCGCGGCACGGGCGACCTCGTCGTCGCGCCGGGCGGCGCGTTGGAGCTGCGGTATCGCATCTGGATCCGCCGCGGTCCGGTGGCCGACGCAGCGATCGAGGCGGCGTGGCAGGAGTTCGCCGCGGGCGCGGCAGCCGTAGACGGTCATCGAACCGGGCGTTAGGCGCGGCGTCGGATCAGCGAGTCAGGGCGACTGGGGAGTCGTCCGGGGTGGACCGAATTCTCGACGAATCGCGAACGCGTCGCGAAAAGTTGTCGCTGTTCGGGCGAGGTAAACACTGGAAACCACCATGACCAAACTCCCTACCCTGTTCTCCGTGATGGTCGGCTGTGCGCTCACAGCCCAGACCACCACGATCTTTCCCGACGAGTACGTCGCCGTGCCGGAAGGCCCGTTCAGTTCTACGAACCTCCCGCTCTCGTTCGGAACCTCCCGTGTCCAGGTGCTCTACGAGGGCGTGGATCTGGCGATTCCGGCGGGTCAGCAGATCAGCAAGATCGGCTTCCGCGAGGATGGCACGACCGTGGTCTCGCTCGGCCGGGCACTGCAGCTCGAGATTCGCATGGGCTACTCGCAGGAAACTGCGGCCTCGATGGGCACCAACTTCGCCAACAACTACTCGTCGACGCCCGTGACGGTGTTCGGCCCGGGGCTCTACCAGTTGCCTGATCTGCGTGACCCGAGCAACCCGTTGCCGAACGGCCAGTTCTTCATCGACCTCGCGGTTCCGTTCACCTACGACCCGGCGCAGGGCAACCTCGTCGTCGAGTATCTGGTCTTTGGCAACAACGGTGGCGGCACGTCCTGGACCTACCGCATCGATCGCGGGGACTTCTACTCGCCCGTGACGTATGGCCCGGTCGGTTGTGCCGGCCAGAACGGCACGCCCAACCTCACGGCTCAGCCGGTGCGGCCGGGCCTGTCGTACTCGACGAGCGTCACATCGGCGCCCGGCAGCAGCTTCGGCGTGCTCGTCATGAAGCCAGGTGCCAACCTGGTCACGCCGTACAGCCTGCAGTCGTTCCTGCCCGGCATCGATCCGACCTGCACGGGGCAGATCGACATCACGAATGCGCTGACGCTGACCGGGATCTCGAGCAGCTCCGGCGCGCGCAACTGGAGTTTCGTGATCCCGAACGATCCCACGTTCAACGACTTCGATTGGGCCAGCCAGGCCGTGTTCTTCGACTTCTTCGCGCCGGGTGGTGCGATCGTCAGCAACGGTGCGCACGTGCTCACCGGGGTCCGTCCGCGCACGTCGATTCTGCGAGCCTCGGGGCCGCCGCAGTTCGCCACGACGGGCTCGGTTCAGCGCAACTACAACCCGATCACGTTGTTCGTGCACCAGTAGGTCGACTGTCCGCAGTGCCCGGCAATCCAGGGTGGCTCGGGGTTGTCGGGTGGTCGGGAGCTCGGGGGAGGCCCAGGACGTCGCTCGCAAGCTCGGGCGCTGCGAGCGGCGGTCAGGGCTTCTACTGGGCGAGCATCCGCTCGAGCCGCTTTCGCGTCGCTGTTGCCCCGGTCGCGTCGCCGTGCTCCTCCTGCAGTTCGACGAGCAACCGAAGTCCGGCAGCCGCGCGTTCGCGGTTGCGATCGCTGGCCTTGCTGTCGAACGCCATCATGTAGCCGTGCACGATCCGGTCCTGCGTCGCGATCGCGGCTTCGAGGTCGCCGATGCCGCGTTCCAGTTCGACGACGCGGTGGAGCGATCGACTCGCCATGACGGCGATCGTCACGGGTGACACCATCGGCATCGACCGGCCCATCTCGATGGCCGCCTCGATCTCATCGCGACAGCGCCCCGCGAACCGTTCGCGCCAGGCCGAGGCGGCGGGGGCTCGCAGCGCGCCTTCACACGCGAGCCTGGCGAGCAGGTCATGGAGGATCCAGTCGTTGTCGGCCTGGACCATCTCCGCGATCGCGTCGAGTGCGGTCCAGGCGCGTTCGAACTGTCCGCGAGCGATCCACACGCTCGCCTGCAGGCCGTGCAGGCGGCGCCACGTGCGGTCGAATCCGCGTTCGTGGCCGAGCTTGCCGCGCAGTGGGGAGAGCCGCCGGATCGCGTCTTCGAGGAGCGGTGCGGCCTCCGCGTGTCGGCCCAGCTGCACCAGCGCCTGCGAGAGCTTCTCGTCGACGTCGGCGATGCGCTGCTGGTGGGGCAGGGCGTCGGGCGTCTGACGGGCCAGTTTCCGATAGCCGTGCAGCGCCTCTCTGTGGGCCGCCGCCGCCTCTTCGTGCCGGTCCCGCAAGCCGGCGACGATTCCGCGCACGCGATGGAACTCGGCGAGGCGCTCGAGCTCGGTCGTGCCGGGCTCGGCGGTGAACGCCGGGTGGCGGGCCAGCTCGAGGCCGAGCGCGATGGCCCGATCGCTCTCGGTCCAGTCCGCTTCGAGCATCAGACGGCGGGCCGTCGCGGCGTGATGAGCGAGGCTGGTGTAGGCCCACAGCAGGCCGGCCCGGTACTCGCGTGATTCCGGGTACTCCCGCACGAGCTCGGCCAACAACTGCGCCGCCTCGGTGCTGTTCTCGATCGCGGGGTCGATATCGGCCGTCCATTCGCGCGCGAGCGCCAGCTGGACCAGCGCTCGAGCGAGCTTCTCACGATGGTGCGGAACGGCCGGGAAGTAGCGCGCGAGCATGCGATACGTGCCGATCGCCGGCTGCAGTTCGCGGACGACTCGACCGTACTTGCCGTTGTGGTACCAGACGGAGCCGATCGACTCGAGCGCCGGCAGCAGGCCCGCGCGTCGAATCACGTCGTCGTTGCGCTCGAACTCGGCGACCACGATCTCGTGCAGACGATCGCCGAGCGCGATGCCGCGCTCGATGTCGCCGCGCTCCATGCAGAAGCGCGCGAAGTGGCTCATGGCCCGCAGTGCGGCCGGCAGTCGCTCACGGTGGCCGACCGGGTCCGCCAGCATCGGTTCGAGCAATGCCGCTACGCGTGAGAACAGCTCATCCGCCGTTCCGACCTCGCCGGCCGAGAACCGGAGTGCGCGCGCAACGAACACCTGCGATGCAAGCAACGTCTGGTCGGGCGCGATATCGGGTCGCTGCAGCAGCTCGTCGGCGAGCTTCGTGGCGCGTTCGATCCGTTCGGTGCCGTCGGCGTCGCTGTGCGGGAGCGTCTCGGACCAACGGAACTGCTGGAAGTGGAGGCGGGTGCGCAGCGCCAGCTCGGCGGTGTCTCCGCGCATCTCGGTCGGGAGCTGGCCGAGCATCGCGAGGGCTTCGCTGCTGCTGTCGAGCGCCTGCTCGATATCGCCGAGTTCGGCCTGCACCTTCGCGAGCCCCGCCAGCGCGCGCGCCGTGCGCCGCTGCAGGCGTTCTTCGCCCGTCGAAGCGGCCAATCGGCGCTGCAGCTCGAGCGCCTCGCGCAGCAGCTCGCGGCGGACCTCGTCCATGTGCGGCACGATGTTGAGCCGGTCCTCGCCGGCCTGGACCATGCGTTCGACGGCGTCGAGCGCGACGTCGAGGCTCGCTGCCGACTGCACGCTCTTGGCGTGCGCATCGGAATAGAAGGTCACGCTCGTGACCAGGCCGCCGACCAGAGCCAGGACGACGGCGGCGGCGGAGCTCGCCTGGTAGCGATACCGACCGAGCATCTTGCGCCAGCGATACCAGGCGTTCGGCGGCCCGGCGTGCACGGCGTCGCCGCTGAGGTAACGTCGCAGATCGCTGGCCAGCTCGGCCGCCATGCCGTAGCGCCGATTGCGATCCTTCTCGATCGCGCGCTGCACGATCCAGTCGAGTTCGCGGCGCAGCGCACGTTGCAGGGTCGCGGGGTTGTGACCGCGAAGCTGCGCGCGGCGGCCGGCATCCGGTCGTTCGGTGACGACGGCGCTCGGTCGGGGCGGGGTCTCTTCGCGCAGGATGCGCACGAGTTCGCCGGTATCGGCGCGGCGCAGGCGTTCGGACGGGAACGGCAGACAGCCCGTGAGCAGTTCGTAGAGCATCACGCCGAGGGCGTGGACGTCCGTGCGCGTGTCGACGTCGACCTCGTTGGCGGCCTGCTCCGGACTCATGTATTCGAGCGTGCCGACGAGGCCGCGGTGCGCCGTCAGCAACGTGACATCGAGCAGTCGCGGGCCGAGCGACTTCGCGACTCCGAAGTCGATCACCGTCGGCGCGGGACCGCCGTCGCGATCGCTCACGAGGATGTTCGACGGCTTGAGATCGCGGTGCAGGATGCCCTTCTGGTGCGCGGCCTGGATCGCGTCGCAGACGGTCGCGAGCAGATCGATGCGCGCCGGCAGGTCGAGCGCGCGTTCGTCGCAATAGCGCGTGATCGGTTGCCCGGGCACGAAGTCCATGCAGAGGAACGGCCGTTCGTCGGCCGTCATCCCGGCGTCGAGGACGCGCGCCACGTTGGGGTGTTCGAGCAGCGCCAATGCCTGCCGTTCGACGGCGAAGCGGGCCAGGACCTCGCGCGTGTCCATGCCCGGGCGGATGACCTTGATCGCGACCTGGCGCTGCACGGGTTCGTTCTGTTGCGCGAGGTAGACCGTGCCGACGCCCCCGGTGCCGAGACGCCGCAGGATCCGATACGGACCGACCTGATCGGGGTCTGGCGCGGGCGGAACGAGCAGTCCCGCATCGCGCAGCGCGTCGAGCTGTTGCCGGGCCGCCGGGGCGAGGTCCGGGTGCGATGCGAGCATGGCTTGGACGGCGTCGGCCCCGTCACGCTCGAACGCCAGGATGCACTCGGTGACGAGCCGAGCGAGCGCATCGTTCTCGGAAGGTAGCTTCGGCTCGCCAGACATCGGCCCAGAAGTGTAGCGCGGCGGTTACCCGCGCCCGAGGATCGCGGCGAGGCGGGCCAGCCCGCGGGCGACGAGTCCGCGCACGGCGGACTCGGACAGCGTCATCTGCCGCGCGATATCGCCGTACGAGATGCCGCCGATACGGCTCAGGAGAACGGCCTCGCGCTGGTTGTCGGGCAATTCCTGGAGGGCCTGCTCGACCCGGTCGAGCTCCTCGCGGGCGCCGGCCGCGCGCGACGGCGTCACGAGCATCGCGAGGCTCCTCAGCATCTCCTTGGACTCCCGGTCCGATGGGATCA
Source organism: Planctomycetota bacterium (assembly GCA_965228735.1). GTDB lineage: Bacteria > Planctomycetota > UBA1135 > UBA1135 > UBA2386 > JAGQRA01. Next base: position 2,023,136 of record OZ245838.1, on the reverse strand, counting down.
CCACCTCGCGCCCCGCGTCGCGCTTCTTCATCCGGTAGAACCGGGCACGATCGACGACCTTGCGCGAGGCCTGCAGGAAGAGGTAGGCGCGGAACGCCTCGTCGGACTCGAAGCGGAGTTCGTCGAGGTCGTCGAGGACCTCGCGGCACACCGATTGGGTCAGATCGCTGACCGATTCGCGCGCGGCCAGGCCGCTGCCGACCCGGGCGCGCACGTAGGCGGCCAGCGCCGGCAGGTTGCGGGCGAACAGCTCGTCGTAGTTCGGGGCCGGACCGCCGCCGTCGCTCGATCGCCCCGTCGCTGTCTCGTGGTTGTCGCTCATGACTGCTGGCCGAACCCCCGGGTCCCGCTGGGATCGCAGCGACCGCGCGCTCGCGCGCGTTCGCGAATTCCGGTGAAACGGGTCGATCGGATCGAAGTATACCCGGCGGTTCGTCAGTCGCCGGCGCCGCGGCGCTCGCGCGCGATCCGGGCCAGCACGGCGGGGTCGTCGTTGTGCGAGTGCGAGAACCCCATCGCGCGCTCCGCCTGCACCGTGCCCGCGGCGCGGAACGCGACGACGTAGCCCCGGCGCCACCGGGTGCTCGCGTTGCCGCCCGAGCCGTGGACGGTGCGTTCGTGATGCACCGTGGCGTCCCCGCGCCGCAGCCGGGCCGGCTGGATACGGTCGACGTTCGGGTCGACCCGCGCGACCATCGTGTGGTTGTCGCCGCGGTCGCCGAGCAGGGGCTCGTGCGGCCGCAGCTCGGGTTCGTCGTGCGACCCGTCGACGAACTGCACGCAGCCGTTGTCGAGGTCGACCTCGTCGAGCGCGAGCCAGAACGACGCCGTGCGGGTGTCGGGAGTGACGGGCCAGTAGCCGAGGTCCTGGTGCCAGTGGAAGACGGCGTCCGGCTGGCCCGGCGGCTTGGCGACGAACTGATCGTAGTCGAGCGCCATGTCGTCGCCGCAGAGGGCGCGGGCGACCGCGGCGGCGCGCAGCTCGTAGCCGTTGTCGCACAGCGCCGGCTCGTAGCGCCGCGGCAGCATGACGTTGAGGATCGCGTACTCCTCGACCGGGCGGTCGTAGTCGCCCGTCATGTCGCAGTAGTCGCGCCCAGCGACCGGCACCTCGCGCCGCAGCAGTCGCTCGTAGTGCACCTCGAGCTGCGCGAGCACGGCCTCGGGCACGAAATCGCGCAGCGTCGTCCAGCCCCGGTCGCGGAACTCCTGGCGGTGCGTCGGCGTGAGTTCGTACTCCGTCATGAGTTGCTCCTCACGTCGTCGGCTTCAGTTCGGGAGCGCGTTCCGCAGATCGCGTGCGGCCTGGGCGGGCGGGAACGAGTTGATGTACATGTCACCGCCGATTTCGAGCCCCGCGACCTGGCCGGTGCGCGGCTGCAGTTCGAAGTGCCAGTGGAACTCCGCGCCGGGCAGGCGATGGAGCCAGAAGTTGAGGGCCGGGCGATCGAGGTGGGCTGCGACCGCGAAGAACAGCCGGTGTAGCGCCTGCGCGAGCGAGTCGACGTCCGTCGTGAGGAACTCGTCGGCGCAGTCGCGCGGCAGCAGCCACGTCTCGAGCGGCATCTTCGGCGTGCTCGGACACAGCGCGACGTGGTTCGGCGTCGTCAGGATCTCGCGATTGCTCGCCGCTGCCGTCGCGATCTCATCGCACCACGGGCAGCTCGCCGCCGACTTCGCGAGTTCGGCCTCGAGCTGGATGCGGGGCGGCGGTTCCGGCAGTCCGATCACCTGGCTGTGATTGTGCGCGATCGAGGCGCCGGCGAAGGCGCCGACGTTCTTGAACAGGAACGTGCACCCGACGTCGGGTCGGGTCTCGAGCGCCGCCACCCGGCGTTGCCACAGCCGAATCACGGCGCGCCAGGTGTCGAGGTCGAGGTCGGCCGGATGTTCCGCATGGTGGTGACCCTCCGCCACGACCTCGTGCACGGCACTCGCGGGGTAGAGATTGTCGAACGCCCGGGCGTGCCAGCGGCCGTCCGGGCCGCGTTCGGCTTCGATCTCGGGCGGGGTCTGATCCTCGGCGCCGGGGCAGAACGGACAGCTCAGCCCGCGGCGATCGCTCGTCGTGTGCATCGGCCGGTGCCGGCGCACGGGCGCCATGAGGATCGGGCGCCCGGTCGAGCGATCGAGGACCGTGCGCGGATCGCTGTCGGAGGTCGGATTCACCGGGGCGGCGGGGCGTCGGGTCAGCCCAGTACGATTCACGGCAGAGCGATTCGCCACAGCACGATTCACCACAGCACGACGTCGCAGGCTTCGTGGCAGCGCGTGCAGTGGCGTTCCTCGCCGCCGCGGAACAGATCCTGCGCCAGTCCGCCGTGGCCCTGTTCGGCCTCCGCGGCGATCCGCAGCAGCCACGATTCGCATTCGCGGGCCATCTGCGCGAAGCCGTCGACCTTGCGGTCCCGGTGCACGCCGTAGCCGAGTCGAACGAGCGCCGCGCCCTCGGTCGCCGCGCGCGTCACGGCCGCGAGGTCGCCCGGCGGGGTCGGTTCGAGCGCGGCCTTGATCTGCTGGAAGCGCGCGTCGAGGTGCTCCATCGCGTCCGCCCAATCGGTGGGCGCGAGCGGGGGCGCGGCCGGACCGCCGTGCGCGGCCTCCCTAGCCTGTCCAGCCTGCGGCTGGGCTCCCGCCGGGTCACCGCCACCGTTCGAACCGTCGGGCAGGGCCGAACACGCGACGACGGCGGCGAGGAGGCCGAGGACGATCGGTCGACGGACGTGCATCCGTGGACTGTAGTGCAGGCCCAGCTCGAGCGCGCTGGTTTTCATCGCCGACACCAGCCCCGCGGTCAGCGCGCGATGCCGGCCCGCGCGAGCAACGCTGGCACGTGCCGGTCGCGCTCACGGGCGAGCTCGGTGAAGTCGGGCAGGGCGGCGGGGCGGCCGCCGACGAACACGGTCTGCAGGTGCCGTTCGTCGGCCGCGTACACGAGTCGGCTCGCGACATCCCCCGATCCGAGGGTCGGGTCGTCGAGATCCCACAACAGGAGATCGGCGCGCTGCCCCGGCGCGATGGACCCGGTGTCGTCGAGGCCGAGCGCGAGGGCGCCGCCGCGCGTCGCCGTCCAGAGCGCGCGCGCCGCGGGCCACGCCCCGGGCCCGGCCACGAGGCTCTGCAGCAACGCGGCCTGCCGCAGTTCGGTGAGCATCGACAACCGGTTGTTGCACGGCGCGCCGTCGGTGCCGATCGCGATCGGGATGCCGTGCTCCGCGAGGTCGCGCACGCGCGCGATCCCCGAGCCGAGCTTGAGGTTGGTGCTCGGGCAGTGCAGCACCGCGGTGCCGGTTGCCGCGAGCAGTTCGCGTTCCCGGTCCGTCAGGTGGACGCAGTGGGCGAGGCCGGTGCGGGCGCCGAGCAGGCCCTGCTCGGCCAGCACCTCGAGGTAGTCGCGTCCGAAGCGTTCGCGCACCGCCGCCACTTCGTCCGGGTGTTCGGCCGCATGCGAGTGGATGCGCAGATCGTGCTGCGCCGCGAAGCCGGCGGCGTCGCGGGCGAGTCCGGGCGAGACGGAGAGCACGAACCGCGGCGCCACACAGACGTGGATGCGGGTCGCACCGTCACCCTGACCGTCGAACGCGCGCCGCAGTTCGTCGGTGATCTGCAGGGCTGCGGATGCCGACGTCGCCATGCCGGCCGGCATGTCCGGGGCCGCGACGTCCATGAGGCAGTTGCCCGTGATCACCGTCATGCCCGAGTCCCGGGCGACCCCCGCCGTGACTTCGGCGTGGCGCACGGACTCCATGGTCTGGACCGTCGTCGTGCCGGACCGGAGCAGTTCGCCGAACGTCAGACGGGCGCTGAGGCGCGTCGATTCCGCGTCGTGCGCGTGCTCGAGCGGCCAGATCCGATCCTGCAACCAGGGCAGCAGCGGGCGATCGTCGGCGAGCCCGCGGAACAACGTCTGGGTCGCGTGCACGTGGCCCTGCACGAACCCGGGAGTGGCCGTGGCGCCGCGGCCGTCGACGACGCGCTCGCCGGTCGTTCGCTGGAGTTGCCCGACGGCGACGATCCGATCGCCTTCGAGCCGGATCGCGCCCGGTCGAACGTCGCCGAGCGGCGCGGTGGGCGGGCCGTCCAGCGGCACGATGACGACGTTCTCGAGCAGCCAGCGCCCCGCGCTCGTCATGGTCCATCCTGCTTCCGCGGGGCGACGATGGGCAGGGCCGCGATCGTCGCGGCGCCGGGCAGGATCTCCGCCGGGGTGGGGACCCCGGTCGCGGTCGCGTAGACCCGGAACCGGCCCTCGAGCGTCACGGTCGTGCCGCCGTCGTAGACGAGGAAGCGCCGCCCCTCGGCATCGTAGCGTTCGGCGCGCGGCGTCGGCTCGAGGGCGAGCTCGTGCACGACGAGATCACGCGTCGTCGCCGGTACCCGCAGCAGACCGCTCGCCGGCACTTCGAACGTCGCCAGCACGCGATGGTCGACGAACGTCGGATAGCTCGGTCGCGGCGTCGTGCCACAGCCGACCGTCAGCACGAGAACGGCCGGCAGCCCGACCGTCATCATCAGTCCGACTTTCTGCCGGGGTGTTTTCGAGGTCGGGCGATTGGATAGCATGCGGGGATGTCCGGCGGGGTCGCAGTGCGAGCGAACTTACTGTGCGTGACGTGGTCCGCAGCACAAGGGCACGTGTTCTTGTTCGACCTCGAGGCGCGCGAACGGGTCTCCACGTGGACGCTGCCGAGCTCCGATGACGGCCGCGGGTTCTCCGACGCCGCCGGAGTCGCGATGGACGAGCACTTCCATCTCTACGTCGCGGACGCGCACAACCATCGCGTGCGGCACTTCTCCGCGTTCGGCCGTCATATCGGCGACTTCGGCCGGAGTCCGCCGCCGACCGGCGACGTCGCGCGTGATCGCGCGGGCATCCTCGATCAGCCGCGCGCCGTCGCCGTGATCGGGCGAACGATTCTCGTGACCTGCGGGGATCAGCCGCGCCGCTTCGCGGTGCAGCGCTTCGACCGCGATGGCAACGTGCTGTCGCCGCTGCAGAGCCGCGGCGATCCCGAGGCCGAGTTCGGGGCGCCCCAGGCGATCTGGGCCGATACGGAAGTGCTCGTGGCCGACACGCTCGCGGGTCGGATCCAGCGGTTCCGCCCGGACGGCACGTTCGTCGCCGCGTTCGCGTCCGGCGGGCCCGGCGCGCTCTCGCGCCCGGTCGCCGTCGCCCGGTGTCCGGGTGACGCTTCGATCCTCGTCGTCGACCGTGGCGACGACGCGGGGCTGCGGCGGTTCTCGCCTGCGGGTGCCGTGCTGCCCGTGCCCGATGCACTGCAGCAGAACTGCGTGGACCCGACGGCGCTGACGGTCGACGAGGGCGGGCGGGTCTACGTGCTCGACCACCACGGGGAACGCGTGCAGCGCTTCACTCCCGATCTCGACTTCGACACCCGCATCGTCGATCTCGCCGAACACCTCGACGACTTCGAACCGCCGCGGAGCGAACCGTGAGCGGGCCGCGCCCGGAGTGCGGCACGGAGCCGCGTGAACTCTCGGCATTCGACATCGGTTGCGTGGTGGTCGGCGGCATCATCGGCGTCGGGATCTTCTTCACGCCGCAGAAGGTGGCGGCGGCCGTCGACACGCCGGGTCAGGTCATGCTCGCCTGGGGGCTCGGGGGGCTGCTCGCGGTGCTCGGCGCGATCGTGTTCGCGGAGCTCGCACTCGCCGTGCCGGGTCACGGCGGCATGTATCGCTACGTGCGGCGAGCGTTCGGCGACATCCCCGCGTTCCTGTACGGCTGGAGCAACTGGCTCATCGTGCAGGCGGGCGCTGCGGGCATCGTCGGGCTGCTGCTCGCCAACTACCTCGAGAAGGCCATCGCGCCGGCCGGGCCGTGGTCCGCGCCGGCGAAGGTGTTCATCGCGGCGGGGGCGATCGCGGTGTTCACGGCCTTGAACGTGCTCGGGCTGCGCACGGGCAAGCGCGTGCAGAACACGCTGACCGTGCTCAAGGTCCTGGCGCTCGCCGGGCTCGTCGGTGTCGCGTGGTTCGCGCCGGCGCCGGCGCCGGCGCCGACGGCTGCTGCAGTACCGGAGCCGAGCGATCGGTCGACCCTCGCGATGCTCGGTGCGGCGATCCTGCCGGTGCTGTTCGCGACGGGCGGCTGGCAGCAGGGTTCGTTCGTCGCGGGCGCCGCGCGGCGGCCATGGAGCGTCGCATTCGGCATGCTCTTCGGCGTCGCGGTCGTCGTGCTCACCTACATGTCGGTGAACGTCGCCTACCTCGACCTGCTCGGGTTCGAGGGTGCGCGCGCGAGCTCGGCGATCGGCGCGGACGCGGCGGCGGCGGCACTCGGCGACATCGGCGGACGGGTGCTCGCGGCGATCGTCGTCGTCTCCGCGGCCGGCATCCTCAACACCATCTGCCTCGCGCCGCCGTACGTGCTCTACGCGATGGCGCAGGAAGGGTGCTTCCCGGCGGCGTTCGGTCGGCTGCACCCGCGGTTCGGGACGCCGGTGCTCGGGGTGCTCGGGCAGGGCGTGTGGGCGATCGTGCTCGTGATCGCGGTGCACTTCGGGCTCGCCGCGGTGCAGCGACTGTGGCGCGACGCCGCCGGTGAGGGTGCCGCGGCTGCCGCGGGGCATCATCACGGCGCGATCGACACGCTCGACTTCGTCTGTTCGGGCGTAGTCTACGTCGACTGGCTCTTCTTCGCGCTGTGCGGGGTCGCGGCGCTGCGTCTGCGTCCGGCCACCGGCTCGGCGCGGCTGCCCGCGCCGGTCGCGACGAGTGCCGCGGTCGTCTTCACGCTCGGCGCCGCGGCGGTCACGGTCGCCGCGTTCTACGCGCGCACGAGCGCCTCCCTCGTCGGCACGTTGGTCGTCGTCGCGGGGCTCGCCTTCGCGCGTCGTGGAAAGGTACGAACATCGTGATTGCGCTCTTGCGTCTTTTTCCACGATGGGTAGAACGGGGACTCGGCGCAGACCGTTGCCTCGGTCGGTCAGTCGCTCATCGGTACGCCACGATTCGTTCGTGGTCCGACCGCTGAGCGAGGTGGAGGCAACCGTGTGTGGCGGTGGCTCGTCCCGGATGCGATTCTGCTCTCTGAATCGGTCGCGGGGCGATGGCTCTTGGCTCTCGGAGGGGCTTTGGACCGGATACGAATTCGTGGTGGTCGACCGCTCGGCGGCTCGATCGGCGTCTCGGGCAGCAAGAACGGCGCGCTCCCCATCCTCGCGGCCTCCCTGCTGGTCGACGGTCCGATCCTCCTGCGCAACATCCCGCAGCTGACGGATATCAAGAACCTGCTGCGCATCCTCGGCAAGCTCGGGGTCGTGCACAGCTGGCGGCCCGACGGCTCGCTCGAGGTCGAAGCCAAGGACAAGACGCTCTACACCGCGCCCTACGACCTCGTCCGCACGATGCGCGCGAGCTTCGTGGTGCTCGGTCCGCTGTGGGCGCGGCGCGGCGTCGCGCGGGTGAGCTATCCCGGCGGCTGCGTGTTCGGTCACCGGCCGGTCGATCTGCACCTCAAGGGCCTGCGCGACATCGGCGCCAGCGTCGATGTCGCCGACGGCTACGTCACGCTGAGCAACCGGCCGCGCGGCGGCGTCGTGTTCCTCGGCGGTAACATGGGGTCGACGGTGCTCGGCACGGCCAACGTCGTCATGGCGGCGACGCTCGCGAGCGGCACGACCTACCTCGAATCCGCGGCGATGGAGCCCGAGATCGAGGACCTGTGCAACTTCCTCAATGCGTGCGGCGCGCGCATTCGCGGCATCGGCAGTCACCTGCTCGAGATCGAGGGGGTCGACACGCTCACGGGGTGCGAGTGGTCGATGATTCCGGATCGGATCGAGGCCGGCACGTTCCTGTGCGGCGCGATCATGATGAACAGTGACGTCACCGTGAAGCACTGCAATCCGATGCACATGCTCGCGGTGGTCGACCGGCTGCGTGCGGCCGGCGCCGATGTGGAGATCGGTCCCGACTTCGTGCGCAACGTGCCGACCGCGACCGGCCAGCTGTCGGCGGTCGACGTCACGACGATGGCCTACCCGGGCTTCCCGACGGACCTGCAGGCCCAATTCATGGCGCTCATGGCGCGGGCTCGCGGCGTCTCGGTCATCACGGAGAAGATCTACCCCGAGCGCTTCATCCATGCGTCCGAGCTGACGCGGCTCGGCGCGCGCATCCGACGCGAAGGCCCGAGCGCGATCGTCGAGGGCACCGAAGACCTGCGCGGTGCGCCGGTCATGGCGAGCGACCTGCGCGCGTCGGCCAGCCTCGTGATCGCCGGGCTCGGCGCGACCGGCGCGACGGACGTGCGTCGCGTCTATCACATCGACCGCGGCTACGAACGCATCGAGCAGAAGCTGCACGCGATCGGCGCCGACATCGAGCGCATCAACGACGGGTAGCGGTCGCGCCGGCTCCGCGGGACGGGTCGCCGGTTTCTGCGTGTCGTTTTTTGGGGGGCGCCATGACATCGGCGTCCTGTGGGCTACCTCCCGGAGGGAAGCGCGGAGTGCCGGTCGACCGGGGCTCCGCTTCCCCTCTCGGAGCCCCGATGAACCCCAGAACCCGATTCTCGTCTCACGCGGCGTTGCTCGCCGTGCTGCTCTCGCCTCTCACCGGTCAGACGTTCGCCGTCAACACGACCGCGGACACCCCCGACGCCAATCCCGGCGACGGGATCTGCGCGGACGCCAACGGCCGGTGCTCGTTGCGGGCCGCGATCATGGAGGTCAACGCCGGCGGTTTGGCCAGCGCGACCATCCGGTTGCAGCCGGGCCGCTACTACGCTCTGGCGCGCGTCGGCGCAGGCGAAGACGCCGCCGCGACCGGCGACCTCGACGTGCTGCGCCACGTCCGGATCGTCGGGCGGGGTGCGATCGTCGACGGTCTCCGGGCCGATCGTGCCATCGACGTCATGGCCGGCGCGAACGTCATCGTCACCGACCTGACGGTGCTCAGCGGCGCGGTCGTGGACAGCAATGGCGGCGCGGTGCGAAACGCCGGGCGGCTCGTGCTCGACCAGGTGCGGATCGCGAACTCGGCGGCGACCGGAGCCGGCGCGTCGGGCGGTGCGGTGATGAACGCCGGCGGCGACCTCGTGATCACGCACTGCGAGCTGATCGGCAACCGGTCGGATCGTGCCGGTGGCGCGATCGAGGCCAACGCCGGCATCACGGCGCTGGTGGCGAGCTCGTTCTACGCCAACCGCACGGGTGCTGCCCCGGGCAATGGCGGCGCGTTCCACCTCACGGGTGCCGGCATGGTCCACGTCAGCGAGTGTGAGTTCGCCGGCAACGTCGCGGCCCGCGAAGGCGGCGCACTGTGGAACTCGAGTGGTGGCGTCATGACCGTCGATCGGTCGTGGATCTACGACAACGCCGCCGACGGCAGCGCCGCGGACGACGGCGGCGGCGGCCTCTTCAACGACGGGGGTGAGCTGACGGTCACGAGCAGCTTCATCGAAGGCAACGCCGCGATCGTCGGCGCGGGTTCGGGTGGCGGGCTGTTCAACAACGACGGCATCCTCGTCGTCCGCGACTGCGAGATCACGGCCAACTCGTGCAACCGCGCCGGCGGCGGGGTCGAAGCTTTGGGCGGCATGACGTCGATCGAGGCGAGCAAGATCATCTGGAACGACACCGGCGCGAGCCCGGGCAACGGCGGCGGGTTGCATCTGACCGGCGCCGGCGCCGTCCAGCTGCTCGATTGCACGGTGTCGGCGAACTTCGCCGCGGCCGAGGGCGGCGGGCTGTGGAACTCCGGTGACGGCACGATGTCGGTGACCGACTGCGTGCTCGAAGGCAACCGTGCCAGCGGCGCCGCGGCCGACCAGGGCGGCGGTGCGCTGTTCAACGCGGGCGGCGACCTGGACGTCGCCGACTGCCTGATCCAGTTCAACGTCGCGGATGGCGCGGCCGGCTCGGGCGGTGCGGTGCTCAACGACGACGGCGTCCTCACGATGTCGCGTTGCACGGTGCTGGCCAACTGGTCGCAGCGCGCTGGCGGCGGCGTCGAGGCGAACGTCGGGGCGACCTCGTTGATCACCACCTACCTGCTGTTCAACGAGACCGGCTCGTCCCCGGGCAACGGCGGTGGACTGCATCTGACCGGCGCGGGCAACGTCGCGTTGCGGGACTGCCTGGTCCTGCTCAACAGCGCCTCGAACGAGGGCGGCGGCCTCTGGAACTCCGCGACCGGCGTGATGCACGCCATGTTCACGTTCGTGCTCGCGAACGACGCGCCGATCGGCCCGGACGTGTTCAACGACGGCGGGACGTTCACGCTGAACGGCAACCCAGTTCCGTAGGGCCCGTGCCGTAGCCCGGTTCGCCGGGAGTTCGGCGCGGGCCGCGGCCGTTGTCGGGAGGCAATGCCCGCCCGAACCGAAGCGGACGTCCAGGCTGCCGACTACGCGCGGCGGGGCGTCGGTTCCCGTCTCCTCGGCCTGGCCACGATGGTCGCCGTCACGGCGGGCGTGCGCGGGCAGAGCCCCGCACTCGCGGCCACCGAGGTCGAGGCATTCCGGGCGCTGCGCGATTGGCAGGCCGGCCTGACCCGGGTCGTGCCCGTGAGCGAGGTCTCCCCGCGGGGCTACGACGCGCGCTTCTTCGGCTACGACGAGGCCGGCACGCCGGGGATGGCGCGCACGCATGGCTTTCACTCGCAGTACACGTCGCTCGCCGTTCTCTTTCCCGGCCGCGACGACGGTCGCGTGCGGCGCTTGCTGATGGGCAACAGCCTCGGTCACGTCTTCGTCGGTGAGCCTCCGGCAGGCCGGGCAGCGGACTGGGAGCCGACGATGCGCAGCGTCGTTGCGGCGGGCATCGACGAGCATCTCAACAACATGATCCTGCAGAGCGGTACGGCGCTCGACGGCACGGAATGGCGCCGGATCGAACGGCTCGAGGGCGACGTCGGCCAGAAGCTGCGCGTGCGCGTGCTGCGAACCGACGCCCGACCGGTCGCGGGTTTGCGGGTCGAGGTCGGCGTGCCGCGCTTTCGCTGGAGTCCGGGGTGGACGCCGGTGGCGGGCGATGGCGCGATCGCGGGCACCGTTACCGTCCGCGAGGAAGCGCCCGGTCTCGGTGTGGGGGAGGGCGTCGGAGTGCCGGCGCAAGGGCTCGCCGTGCGGGTTCGCCGCGGCAACCAGATCGCCCTGCTCCTGCCCGGCGACGTCCGCATGAGTCGTGGGGAGCTCGTGGTCGTCGTGCGGGACGGACCGTTCCGCGCCGATCGCGAGATCGCGCGGCTCGAATGGGTGGCCGAGGCGTTGCGGCGCTTCGCCGATCATCAGCTCGCGGCGCGTGATCGGGTCGCCATCGATCAGGATGGTGATGGTCGGGGTGAGTTCGGGTTGCCGAGCGACGTCGTGCCGAAGGCCGAGATGGGGCGGTGCCGCGCGCTCGTCGGTGGGGTGTACCTGTTTCAGGACTACCTGTTCGAAGTGCATCTGGGCGAGATCGCCGACGTTCGCGAGCAACGCTACCGAGCGTACGCGTGGCCCCTGCACGCCGGTGAACCAACGGTGCCGCAGTTCGTGTTCGCCGTCGACGAGACCGGTGAGGTGCGCTTCTGCCGGGTCGCGGGCCGGTTCGCCGGGCGGCGCGATCCGGTGCCCGAGGCGGCGCTCGACGATCCCGAGCTGCGCTGGCTGCCGGCGCGTTGAGTCGCCGTCAGGAGGGCAGCGCGCTGCGCACTGCCGCGATCACGTCGCCGACGTCGGCGTCGGTGAGCTTCGGAGACAACGGCAGCGAGACCGTGCGTTCGCCGATCCCCTGGGCGTTCGGGTATTCCGCTGGGCGGAATCCGAAGCGCTCGCGATAGACCTTCAGGCTCGGGATCGCCCGATAGTGCACGCCCGTGCCGATGTTCTGGCGGTGCAGCCGGACGAGGAACTCGTCGCGGTCGATGCCAGCCACAGCAGCGTCGACGAGCACGGTGAACAGGTGCAGGGCATGCCGGTCGGTGTCCGGCCAGGGTGCGGGCAGCGTGAGCGGCAGGTCGGCCAGTTCCGCGAGATAGCGCTGCCAGATCGCCTGGCGCCGTTGCCACCACGCCTCGACCCGCTGGATCTGGTGCATGCCGATCGCGGCCTGCAGGTCCATCATGTTGTACTTGAAGCCGATCTCTTCGACGTCGTAGTGCACGTAGCCGTCGTCGGAGAAGCGCTTCCACGCGTCGGCCGACATGCCGTGCAGCGCCGCGACCTTGACGCGGCGGGCCAGCGCGGCGTCGCGCGTGAGCACCATGCCACCCTCGCCCGTGACGACGTTCTTCGTCGAGTAGAAGCTCAACACACCCAGATCGCCGAGCGTGCCGGCCGGCCGCCCGCGATAGGTCGTCTCGATCGCGTGGGCACAGTCCTCGATGACCACGAGGTCGTGCTCGCGGGCGATCGCCATGAGCGCGTCCATGTCACAGGCGCGCCCCGCGAAGTGGACGGGCAGAATCCCGCGCGTTCGTTGCGTGATCCGCCGCCTGACGTCCTCGGGGTCGAGGTTCATCGTGACGGGATCCACGTCGGCGAGCACCGGCACGGCGCCGGCGTGGACGATCGCGTTGACCGAGGCGCAGAAGGTCAGCGGTGTCGTGATCACCTCGTCGCCGGGCTTCAGGCCGAGGACGAGGCACGCGAGGTGCAGCCCCGCGGTGCACGAGTTGACCGCGACGGCGTTCTCGACGAGCTTGTAGGCCGCGACGCGCCGCTCGAACTCGGCGACCTTCGGGCCCGTGCCGAGCCACGAACTGCGCAGGCTGTCGACTACCTCGTCGATCTCGGACTGCTCGATGAGCGGCTGGCCGAAGACGAGGTACGAGTCGCGCATGGGTCCATGAGAACGCTACCTCATGGCGCCGCCACTGCGAGGGGCACGTCCGCGCTCCGGTAGGCCGCGAGCAGCCGTTCGCCATAGGCGCGGGCGCCGTGGATCTCCGCGAGCGCCGCGCGCCACCCTTCGGTGGTATCGGCGCGCCACGCCTTCGAGGCGTCGGTCACGGCGGCGCGGACCCCGTCGAGATCGAATGGATCGACATAGCGCGCGCTGTCCCCGAACACGGCCTCGGCGCCGACGTCCTGCGCGAGCACGAGCTCGCAGCCGGCCTGCGCTGCGAGCAGCGGCAGCACGAACGAAGGCGCGGCGCTCGGCAGCCAGACGAGCACGGCGCTGCGCTGGAGCGCGGCGAACAGTGCGGGGCCGGTGACTTCGGGCAGCAGTTGCAGGTCGGCGTCGCCGCGCGCCCGAGTGCGCGGATCGTCGAACGGCAGAGCTGCCGAGCCGCACATCGCCAGCGGCAGGCCGCTGCCCTGCAGCGCGAGTGCCAGCAGCAGGTGATGGCCCGGCAGATCACGCTGGCCGACGTGCAGCACCGCCCCGGCAGGGATCGCTCGCACGACGGTTGCCGCCGCGTCGTCGACGGGGGTCGTCGGCGCTGGCACGGCCGAACCCTCCGGCACGATCTCCGGGCTCGCGGCCTGTTCGTGGCGGCTGGCCAGCCAGTGCGCCTCGGCCTCGGAATGAACGATGAGGCGGTCGACCTGCGCGAGCGCGACCCGTTCGTAGTCGAGCACGCCGTCGAACGGCTCTGCTTCGAACGCCCGGGTCGTCGAGCCCTCGAGCTGCAGCGCGCCCTTGGCCGCCGCGGCGCACACGTTGCGGAGCTCGTCGTCCGACGACCGGAAGTAGCTGCCGAGCACCTGGCCCGTCCAGTTGGCGCGGCTCGGGTCGGGATACAGGCTCGACAGCACGATGTGAACGCTCGGGTTCGTGGCGCGCGCGCACTGTAGGCGACTGCCGAGGGTCGAGGCCTGCCCCAGTCCGAACGCGTGGACGACGTCGAAGCCGGCGGCGTCGGGCATCATCGAGTCCTCGATGTGCACGGCGGCGCCGGCCGCGCGCAGCGCTGCGGTCGCATGCTCGAAGGCGAGCATCACCGCATCGTCGTCGTGATCCGCGGGCGGCAGCGCGAGCACGCGCGGGCTGCCCGCGGGCACCGGCGGCCGCTGGGGCACGAGGACGACGGGTGCCGGGATGTCGATCACCGCCGTCGGGTCGAGCAGGCGACACCAGCGACTCGAGAGCGCGGCGGCGTCCAGGTCGCCGTCGAACGCGCGGAACCGCGCGAGGAACGCGAGGCCCGCGGCCGTGCCGTTGCCGAGATCCATGATCCGGCGCACGACCTGCGCGGCCTCGGTCGGGCGATCGCGGTCGAGGCTCCGCTGACCGATCGTGACGAGGTTGCCGAAGAACGGCGCGAGGGGGCCGGACTCGCTGCGCAGCAGGCTGCGGCGCCGGGCCACCGCGCGCCACTCCGCGATGTCCTCGGCCGGGCGTTCGGTCGGCCTCGGGGCGGTCGTCGGAGCGGGCGGCAACCGTTCGAACAACGCGCTCGTGTCGCCGTCGGCGGGCAGGAAGCGGCCCTCGATCGAGATGTCGATGCCGCGCTCCAGCCGCGCGAAGTGGGTCTGGCCCCATTTGCCGTTCGACTTCTGGAGGTTGGCCGTGAAGTTGGACAGCGCCGAGGGCGTGGCGACGCGGCCGGCGGTGATCGCGTGGCGCACCGTCGTACTGCCGTCGTAGAGCACTTCGTAGCCGCGCACCGCCACCGCGATGTGGTGGTCCCACTCGTCGAACTGGCTCGGGGAGAACCGTGGGTCGAGCATGCCGACCTCGGCGAACACCGACCGGCGGTAGAGATTGCAGCAGCCGCGCAACGTCGCGACGCGCGCGAGGCCGTTGACCCGGTCGTGCTCGCGGGTCGCCACCGGCAGGCCGAACGGCCACTGCCGCGACGGGCCGCTCTGCAGCACGGGATCATCGCAGTCCGCCAGCACCTTGGGCCCGATCACGCCCGCGTACGGGCGTTGGTGGAATCGCGGCACGAGCCTTTCGAGCCAGTCCGGCGCGACCATCGTGTCGTCGTCGAGGCGCGCGACGATCGGCGCGGTGCCGGACGCGAACGCGAGGTTGAGCGCCTGCGCGCACCCGACGTTCTGGCGCAGCTTCTCGACGTGGAGCTTGAACGGGAACGTTGCCTGCAGGGACTCGAGGTACTCGAGGGTGCCGTCCGTGCTGCCGTTGTCCGTGATCCAGATCGTCATGTCGGACCAGCTCGTCGCGGCGAGGTGGGCCATCGCGCGCGGCAGGAACTTCATGCTGTTCCAAGTCGGGAAGCACACGTCGACGGCCGGCTGTTCGGGAAGTTCCTCGGTGAGCCCGTCACCGATGCGCCAGCAGATCCGCGTGTGGCCGTAGCGCCGTCGCACTTCCGCAAGGTCCGGACCGCTCGGATCGAAGCCCCACTTGCGGCGGAAGTAGTCGAGCCACGAACCCTGCAGCTGGTTCCTGAGCTCGAGCAGTCGGTCGAGCTGGCCCGTGGGCTCGACCGTGCCGCCCGTCATGGTCGTGCGGCGGGGGGCGAAGTGCACGCCGCGGGCGCCGCGTTCCACGAACACGCGGAAGCCGTGGTAGCGCGCGAGCAGGCAGAAGTCGTCGTCGTCGCCGAAGACCGGGTCGTAGTTGGGGTCGACGCCGCCCGTGCTGTCGAGGACGGCGCGCCGAACGAAACAGAGCTCGCCCGTGACGCTGTCGACCTCTTCCGCCCGCGGCTCCTCGTCGCGATCGTCCTCCATCCAGCGGCGATCGCTCCATTCGGGCACGATGCCGAGGCCGTTCACGATGTCACGACCGCACGACTGGATGCGGCCGCCGGCGAGCGCGATCTTCGCGCCGACGACGCCGCAGTCGGCTTCCCGTTCGGCCACGTCGTGGAGGCGTTCGAGCCAGTCCGGGCTGTCCGGCACGACGTCGCCGTGCATCCGCACGACGTCGCGTCGGCCCGCGGCCTCGAAGCCGCGGTTGAGCGCCGTCGCGCGACCGGCGGTGGGGTCTTCGATCAACCGCAGCGGCCTCGAGTTGCTCGTGCCGGCACCAGCAGTGCGGTTCCGGAGCAGCTGCAGGCTGCCGTCGGTCGAGCCGCAGTCGATCGCGACGATGTCGAGGTCGGGCCAGTTCGTCCGATCGAGCGCGTCGAGCAGTGGGCCGATCGTCGCGCCATGGTTGAAGACCGGAACGACGACGGTGACGGGTGGGCGGTTCATGGAACGGGGACCGGTGGCGTCTTGGGGTTGGCCGCTGCGTCGGATCGGAATCGCGTCTGCTCGCCGGCGGGTGCGGGGATGTCGGGGGTGGGGATCGGCACGGTTTCGAACAGCTCGCACCAGCGCTGCATCGCGGCGCCGAGTTGCTGCAGGTAGTCGTCGGGGGCGGCGTTCGCCGTCGCTTCGTTCTGGACCGCCTGCGCGAGCTCGCGGTAGCAGCCGACGACGGTCGTGCTCGTGAGCACCGTGTCGTCGACGAGGCGCCACAACGTCTCGTTCCGTTCCATGCCCGTGGCCTCCTTGCGCAGGTTGGCCCAGACGTTGGAGGCGCGCGCGTGATGCACGGTCGGCGAGCCGCTGTGCACGGCGAGTCCGAGGTGGTCGCAGACGCGCTTGCTGAACAGGCCGGCCCAGATGTCGCCGAAGCGATCGACGCCGTGGTCCTTGCCCATGAGCATGAAGTACAGCGCCGGCGTGATCTCCGGCCGCCACGCGAGGTTCATGCCGCACATCGGGTAGTACGAGCCGCGCGGGATGGTCTGGTCGGGGAACGCGACCGGACTCGGTTGCCGCACCTGCGTGAGCTGCGTCACCGCGTCGTAGTCGATGACGTTGGTCCAGAGGCCGTGGTTGATCACGCAGCGCTGTTCGCGCGATCGCGCGTGGTAAGGCACGCCGCGCGGGATCGTGCCTTCCGTCGTCGAAGTCCACGCGTCGTGGTCGCCGTTCTCCTGCAGGCGCTGCCAGTGCCGCATGAGGAAGTTCTCGGGACCGGCCTCGGGCGGCAGGCAGTCATCGTCGAGCGTGACGATCATGTCGGGTTGCCGCAGCCAGGCCTGCCAGTAGCCGAAGCTGCGCACGCAATCCGTGCGGCGCGGCACGATCCACGCGCTCTCGCCGAGCTGGGCCTCGATGTCCTGCCAGCAGTAGTGCGTGACGCGCGCGTCCGTCTCGAGTTCGAACGAGCGCTCGGGGTTGTCCTCGACGATCAGTAGTTCGACTTCGGGCGCCCGGAACTCCGGCCCCCAGGCGTCCAGGAACTGCTGCATACAGTCGCGCCGGATGGTCGGCACGACGATCACGATGTGGGGGGTGTCGGTCACTTCGCCTCCTTCAGCCGCGCCTTGATGGCTGGCCGCCGTGCTATCGGGCGTTCCGAGCCGGAGGCTGGATGCGGGGAATCCCCTATCGCGCCCGGCGGCGCCCCGCGAACCGCTACGGCGAGCGTCGCGCGCGATGCGCGCCGCCGACGGCGATCGCGAGCGCGGCGAGCCAGGAGAGCACGCGGTCGGCGAAGCCCTTCGTCTCGAGTATCGGCGGCAGGTAGCTCGCCGCGATTGCGTAGCCGCCGCCGACGACCATCGCGCAGAACGCCCAGGTCGGTCGCACGTCGCCGAGCACCAGGCGCACGAGTAGCAACGGACCGAATGCGGACCCGAGCGCGGCCCACGCGAAGAGCACGTTCGAGAAGACGTCCTTCTCGATCGTGAGCGCGGCGATCAGGGCGCCGACTCCGATCGCGAGCACCGTCACGCGCGCCGCGACGAGCATCGCGCGGCGGGAGCCGCCGAAGAACGGCAGGTCGTGCGTCACGCAGCTGGCGCAGACGAGCAGCTGGCTGTCGACCGTCGACATCACGGCCGCCAGGACCGCGGCGATCACCAGGCCGTCGACGATCGGCGGCAGCAGGCTCGAGCTGGCGACGAACAGCGCGTTCTCGTGCTCGCCGGCCGCGACGGGGAACGCCGCACGGACGGTCCAGCCGACGAGGACCATGCCGACGTAGAGGATGACGGCCCAGCTCAGGCCGACCGTCCGCGCCACCCGCATCGACGCATCCGGGGCCATGCCCATGAACTTGTTCACCGCGTGCGGCTGGCCCGGATAGCCGAGGCCGATCCCGAGCAGGGCGAGCGCGAAGCCGGCACTGGCGATCGCGGTTCGCTCGCCGAAGATCGAGGCGTAGCCCGCGACGGGTTGGCCGCCCGCGACACCCGTCGTCTCGACCGCCTCGACCGCAGCCATGAGTTCACCGATGCCACCGAAATGCGCGATCCCGAGCACCGGCAGCAGCACGGCGACGCCGGCCATGAGGACGCCCTGGATGGTGTCCGTGAGGCTGACGGCGAGATAGCCGCCGACGAACGTGTAGAGCACGGTGATCGCCGCCCCGATGGCGACGCCGGTCGTGGGCGACGTGCCGAAAGCGTGGCGGAACGCCCCCTCGGCCGCCTGCATCTGCGCGGCCACGTAGGTCAGCAGCGACGCGAGCGTCAGGAGGGTGGCGAACCCGACGACGAGGCCGCGGCCCGGTCGGCCCGGCGGGCCCGCCAGATACTCCGTGAGGGTCACGGCGCTGCCGGTGTCGGCGCGCAGCCGCGGCGCCACGAGGAGCCAGTTGACGGCGAAACCCCCGAGCACGCCCGGCAGCAGCCACACGGCCGCGAAGCCGTGCACGTAGGCGAAGCCGCTGACCCCCACGAGGCTCCACGCCGACGACGAACTCGCGTTGGCTGCGAGCGCAGCGACCCACGGGCCGAGCGACCGGCCGCCGAGATAGAAGCCCGCGGAGTCGTCGGTCCGGCGGTGCGCGATCACGCCGAGGATCACGAGGCCGAGCAGGTAGGCCCCGATCGCGACGAGGATCGCCGTTTCACGCGTCATGGCGCGAGACTACCATTCTGCCCTCGCGAGGAACCATGCCTGAAGCAGCCAACTCCGATCGCTTCGCCGCCTACCTGTCCCGGCGGTGCGTCCTCGACGATCCGTTCGTCGAACTCGACTTCGGTCACGCCGGCCTGTCGGACGCCGAGCTCGACGCGCGGACGGCGGGCCTGCAGCAGGCGCTCGCGGCCATGCGCGCGCTCGAGGACGGCGCGATCGCCAACGTCGACGAGGAACGCATGGTCGGCCACTTCTGGCTGCGGGCGCCGGGCCTCGCGCCGCATCCGGAGATCGAGCAGGGCATCGTCGACGTGATCGCGGCGATCGAGACCTTCGCCGAACGGGTGCACAGCGGCGGCCTCGCGGCGCCCGAGGGCACGGCATTCACCAAGGTGGTGCTCTGCGGTATCGGCGGCTCCGCGCTCGGGCCGATGCTGCTCGCCGACGTGTTCGAGCGGCCGGATGCCGCGATGACGCTGACGGTGCTCGACAACACCGATCCCGACGGCATGGACCGCGCGCTCGGGCGCCTCGGCACGCTGCAGGACGCGCTCGTCATCGTCATCAGCAAGTCGGGCGGCACGAAGGAGACGCGCAACGCCATGGCCGAGGTCGAGCGCGCGTGTCGGGAGCAGGGACTCGCGTTCGGCCCGCGCGCCGTCGCGGTGACGACGCCGGGCAGCCTGCTCGCGCAGAAGGCCGAGTCGGAGGGTTGGGTCGCGACGTTCCCCATGTGGGACTGGGTCGGCGGCCGCACCTCGATCATGTCGGCCGTCGGACTGCTGCCGGCCGCGCTGATCGGCCTCGACCTCCGGGCGTTCCTCGCGGGTGCCGCCGCGATGGACGACGCCACCCGTCGCGACGGCGACGAACTGCGGCAGAACCCGGCCGCGATGCTGGCCGCGTTCTGGCACGTGCAGAGCGGCGGCGCGGGCGAACGAGCCATGGTCGTCCTGCCCTACAAGGACCGGCTGTTGTTGCTGTCGCGCTATCTCCAGCAGCTCGTCATGGAGTCGCTCGGCAAGGAGCTCGACCGCAAGGGCCGCAAGGTCGAGCAGGGGCTCACGGTCTACGGCAACAAGGGGTCGACGGATCAGCACGCGTTCGTGCAGCAGCTGCGGGAGGGCGTGCACGACTTCTTCGCGCTGTTCGTGCGGGTGCTGCGGGATCGCGACGGCGACGAGCTGTTCGAGGTCGAGCCGGGGGTGACGAGCGGCGATTTCCTCGACGGCTTCTGGCAGGGCACGCGGGCGGCGCTGTTCGAGAACGGGCGTTGCTCGGTCACCATCGGGCTCGACTACCTCGACGAGCGCTCGCTCGGCGCGGTCCTGGCGCTGTTCGAGCGCGCGGTGGCCGTCTACGCGGAGCTCGTCGACGTCAACGCGTTCCACCAGCCGGGGGTCGAGGCGGGCAAGAAGGCGGCTGCCGCCGTGATCGACCTGCAGCACCGGCTCGGGGACGCGCTCACCGCCGAAGGCCAGGACGTGCGCGCGCTCGCGGGCATGGTCGATGCGGATCCCGCGGACTGCTGGCCCATCCTGCAGCATCTCGCGAGCAACCGCGCGGATGTCGAGGTCAGTCAGGGCCATGATCCCGCTGCGGCGAGGTTCCGGCGTTCGTGACGCGGTCGCTCAGGATCGGGCCGGTGGTCGGTTTCGTGTTGACGGTTGCGGCGTGTGCCGGTGCGCCCGACCGCGACGTGGATGGGAGCGGCGCGCGGCCCGGCGGGGTCGCCGTATCAGCCAGTCACGTCACCGTCGAGATCGTGTTCCAACCCGCGCTGCCAGAAGGCGGTGAGCTGCGAGCGCTGCACGAGGACGGCTCGCGAGTCACGGTCGCGACCGGGCGAACGGGCGTCGACATCGAGTTGCCGCCCGGGCCCGCGGTGCTGCTCCTGCGCGTCGGTGATTCGGAGCTCCAACGCATCCTCACGGTCCGGGAGTCCTCGGCGCCGCGGGAGTTCGTGTTCGACACCGCGGGGATGGCGCCATGAACCTGCGCATCGTCGCCCGCCTGCTGTCGGGGTTCGTGCTGTTCTTCGCGCTCGCGATGCTCGCGCCGGCGTTGCTGTCCCTGTTCGAGGATCCGGTGCCGGACAGCACCGGTGCGCCGCTGCCGTCGACGATGGCGTTCGTCTGGTCGATGGTGATCGGCGTCAGCGTCGCGGCTGTGCTGTGGTTCGCGGGGCGAACGGACGACCAGTCCGTGTTCCGCAAGGAAGGGCTCGCGATGGTCGGGCTGGCGTGGTTCCTCGCGGGTGCGATCGCGGCGGTGCCGTTCGTCCTGACGGACTCCATTCCGTCGTTCGTCGACGCCTACTTCGAGTGCATCAGCGGATTGACGACGACCGGCGCGACGGTGCTCGGCACCGCCAACCGTGACATCGAGTCGCTCGCGCCGAGCGTGTTGCTGTGGCGGTCGATGTTGCAGTGGATGGGCGGCATCGGGATCGTGCTCGTGTTCATCGTCCTGCTGCCGACCGTCGGGGTGACCGGCAGCAGGCTGCTCTCGTCCGAGCAGGTGGGAGTCGCGGACGACACTCTGCGGCCGCGGATGTCGCTGCAGGCGCGTCGACTCTTCCAGCTCTACGTCGGTCTCACGCTCGCCGCGTTGCTGTCGTACTGGGGTGCTGGCCTGTCGCTCTTCGACGCGCTGTGCCACGCGATGACGACGCTCGCGACGGGTGGGTTCTCGAATCACAACGTCTCGGTCGGCGGCTACCAGAACCTTGCCGTCGAGTGCGTGGCGATCGTGTTCATGTTCCTCGCCGGCTGCAACTTCCTGCTCATCCTCAGGACGTTGACCCGGGGCGGCAAGAAGGGCTCGCAGAGCGGCGAGGTCAGCCTGCACGGGATGGAGTTCCGGGTCTATTTGCGCATCACGTTGTTCGTGACGGCCGGGATCACGCTCGCGCTGTGGTTCCTCGCCGATCCGTTGCGCGACGAGAGCCTCGGGATCGTGCGCGACTACGACGACTTCTGGCGGTGCCTGCGCGACGGCGCGTTCCAGACCGTCAGCATCCTGACCTCGACGGGCTACGCGACGGCCAACTTCGAACACTGGCCCAAGGCCGCGCTCTATCTGCTGCTGCTCTGCATGTTCATCGGCGGGTGCACCGGCTCGACGGCGGGCGGCTTCAAGGTCCTGCGCACGATCGTCTCGTTCCGGCTCGGCGGCTACACGCTGCGTCACTTCGTGCGACCGCGCAGCGTCGAGAAGTTGCGGGTCGGGTCCGAGGTCATTCCCAACCGCGTCGTGTCGGCGGTCGTGGGCTTCCTCGTGCTGTGGCTCCTGACCTGGGCGCTCGGCGCCGCCGTGCTCGGGCTCGACCCGCGCATCGATCTGATGTCGTCGCTCGCGGCGAGCACGAGCATGATGGGTTGCATCGGCCCGGCGTTCGGCGAGGTCGTGCCGCAGGCGGACGGCACGTTCGAGCTCGTGAGCGAGGTCGGGCTCGGGCCGTACGCTGGCTATGGCGAACTGCGGTGGTGGGCCAAGCTGTCGATGGCCGTGCAGATGGTGCTCGGCCGGCTCGAGATCCTGGCGCCGCTCGCCATCCTTACGCCGCACTTCTGGCGGCGCTGACGCCTCACCGGTCGCGAGCCGACGACGTCCGCCGACGCGCTTCGGCCGACAGCGCGTGCGCCTGGAGCCCTTCGATGCGCGCGAGGTTCGCCGCGTCCTCGATCAACTCGCTCGGGTCGTCGAGCTCGAGGAACGTCAATGGCCGCAGGAACGTCAGGACCGACAAGCCGGCCTGGAAGCGTGATCCGCGACCCGTCGGCAGCACGTGATTCGGCCCGGCGCCGTAGTCGCCGAACACCTCGGCGGAACCCTCGCCGATGAACAGGCCGCCGTAGGCCGTGAGGCGTTCGACGAGCGCATGCGGATCCTCGACGCAGAGCTCGAGGTGCTCGGGGGCGATCCGGTTCACGACGTCGACGGCCTCGTCGAGATCGGCGACGAGGACGGCGCAGCCCTGCCCGGCGAGCGCCGCCCGGGCCGTGCTCGCCGTCGCGAGGTCGCGCAGCTGGTCGTGCAGCGCCTCGTCGACCGCGTCGAGCAGCGCGCGGTCCGGCGACACGACCATCGCGCTCGCATCCGAGTCGTGCTCGGCCTGGCCGAGCAGGTCCGCGGCGACGACGGCCGGGTCGGCGCTCCCGTCGGCGAGCACGACGAGCTCGCTCGGACCGGCGAGTCCGTCGATGCCGACCTCGCCGGCGAGGTGCTTCTTGGCGGCCGTGACCCAGCGGTTGCCGGGGCCGACGATGACGTCGGCGCGCGGGCCGTATGCCCCGAACGCGAGTGCGGCGATCGCCTGGGCTCCGCCGACGGCGAGCACGCGGTCGGCCCCGGCGACGGCGGCCGCGGCGAGCATCACCTCGGCCGGCCGTGGTGTCGCGACAGTGATCGACTCGACGCCCGCGACCGCTGCCGGAATGACCGTCATGAGCACCGAGGACGGCAGCGGGTAGCGGCCGCCGGGCGCGTAGCAACCGGCGCTCCGGGTCGGCACGAAGCGGTGGCCGGCGCGGCCACCGGGAACCTCGGTCGACAGCGGCAGCAGGCAGTCGCGCTGGGCCGTGGCGAAGCGCCGGATCCGGTCCGCGGTGCGTTCGAGCAGCGCGAGGTGCGCCTCGTCGATCGCGTTCCTGGCCCGTTCGAGTTCGGGGCGTTCGATGACGACCGACTGCCCGCTCGCGATGTCGCCGAGCCGTTCGGCGTGTTCGCGAACGGCGGCCGCACCGCGCGTCCGCACGTCCTCGACGATGGTCGCGGCGTGCGTGAGAGTCGCGGGGTCGAGCGGTGAACGCGCGAGGGTGCGGAGGTCGGAGCTCGTGAGCCGATGCAGCATGGTGGGCGACGGTTAGCGTTCGATGTCCTTGGCCTCGCACGGTCGGCGCGAGACGCGACGGGCGCGGCGGTCGAGCGCGTGGGCGACCTCGGCGAGCGAGATGCCGGCGCCCGTCATACGGACGAGGGCGAAGTAGAGGAGGTCGGCGGTTTCGGCCGCGACATCCGCGTCCGGCGCGGCCAACTCCATGGCCTCCTCGCGCAGCTTGCTCGCGAGCAGATCGGCGTCGGCGAAGAGCCGGGCGGTGTTGGAACCGGCGGGGGCGTTCCGCTGCCGTTCCCCGAGGCGACGGGCGAGTCGGCCGATGCCGTGGTCCTCGCCCCAGCACGTCCGCGTGTTCGCGTGGCAGAACCCGGGGTCGCGCTGCCGGACGGTGAAGCGCAGCGTGTCGCGGTCGCAGTCGAGGTCGATGGCCAGGAGCTCCTGCGTGGCGCCCGAGGTCGCGCCCTTCGTCCAGGGGCCGCGCTGCCGCGAGTGGTAGACCCCACGGCGCTCGGCGACGGCGGCGCGGACGCTCTCGGCGCTCGAATACGCGAGACCGAGGGCCACGCCGTGCTCGTCCGCGACGACGGTGGGCCACAGGCCGTCCGCCCGATCGCTCGTGAGCGGCGCCGCGATGGCGTCGCCGAGGTCGAGCTGACCGGTGTAGAGCGCCATGCCGACCTGCGCGTCGGCGCCGAGCCGGTCGAGCCGTCCGATTTCTGCGGCCGTCGTGACGCCCCCCGCGATCGTCACGCGCGCGTCGCCCGCCGCCTCGATGACGGCGGCGGCACGCTCCTCGTCGGTCCCGCCGAGTCGACCCTCGCGATCGACGAACGTGACGAGGAAGCCGCCGCACAGCTCCCGCAGCTCTGCCACCCGGCTCAGCAGCTCGTTGCCGCTGCCCTGGCGCCAGCCGTGGGTCACGACCTCGCCGCCTTTCTCGTCGAGCGCGACGACGACTCGCTCGCGCGGCAGCCGTCGCAGCAGCGCGGGTTCGGCCGCGGTGCCGATGACGATCTTCGTCGCCCCCGCGTCGAGCCAGTCGCATGCCGCGTCGTAGTCGCGGATGCCGCCGCCGACGCGCACGTCGGAGCGGTCGCAGAGCGCGCGCACGAGCTCACGGTTGTCGCCGTCGCCGCGCGCCGCGTCGAGGTCGACGACGGCGACCTCGCCCGCGACGGCGAAGCGGTCGAGCAGCGGCAGCGGATCCCCCGCGTCGATGGCGAGCTCCTCGCCGCCGACGAGCTGCACCGTGCGTCCGTTCTCGAGGTCGATGGAAGGAATGATCATGGTCGGGTCTCGATGTTCAGGTCGCGGAGCTGCCGCTTGACGTCTGCTACCGTGGTGTCGCCGTCGTGCAGCATCGAGGCGATGAGTACCGCGCTCGCGCCGCTGTCGAGCGCTGCGGCGAGGTGGCCGGCGTGGGCCGCGCCGCCCGACGCGATCACCGGGACGGGCACTGCGTCGCTCACGGCGCGGAGGAGTTCGAGGTCGTAGCCCGAACGCGTGCCGTCCCGGTCCCAGCTCGTCAGCAGGATCTCACCGGCGCCCGCTGCGACGGCCGCGCGGGCCCAGCCGATCGCGTCGGTGCCCGTTCGCGTGCGGCCGCCGTGCGTCACGACGTCGAAGCGCGGTGGCCCGGCGTCGTCGTTGTCGTTCGTTGCCGGCATGCGCGCCGCGTCGAGCGCGAGGATCGTGCACTGCGCGCCGAGACGATCGCGGATGTCGCTCAGCAGCTCGGGTCGGGCAACTGCGGCGCTGTTGATGCCGATCTTGTCCGCGCCGGCGCTGAGCATGCGCTCGGCATCGGCGACGGTGCGGATGCCGCCGCCGACGGTCAGCGGGATCGGCAGCACGGCACGAACGCGGCGCACGGTCTCTGCCGCGGTCTCCCGACCCTCGTGCGTCGCGGAGACGTCGAGCAGCACGAGCTCGTCGCCGCCCTGCTCCGCGTACGCGGACGCCCGTTCGACGGGATCGCCGGCGTCGCGCAGCCCCTGGAAGCGAACGCCCTTGACGACGCGACCGGCGTCGACGTCGAGGCACGGGATGACGCGCGGCAGCAGCATCAGCCCGCCTCCCGCGCTCGCTGCAGCCACCGGCGCAGCAGGTCCTGGCCGAACCCGCCGGAGATCTCGGGGTGGAACTGGCACGCGAGCACCGGGCCGCGCTCGAGCGCGCTGGCGAACGCGCCGCCGTGATCCGTCACGGCGCCAGCCCAGCCGGCGGGGATGGTCTCGAGCCGGTAGGTGTTGGCGAAGACCGCGTGCCCCGGCTGTAGCAGTTCGCAGTCGGTCGGCGCGACATGGTTCCAGCCCATCTGCGGCACGCGGACCGTCGGCGGAAACCGGGTGATCGCCGCGTCGATGATGCCGAGGCCGGCAGCGCCAGGGCTCTCCTCGCTGCTGCTGCAGAGGAGCTGGAGGCCGAGGCAGATCGCGAGCGTCGGGCGGCCGCTCGCGATGCGATCGGTCAGCGCCGCGCGGACGCCGAGTTCGTCGAGCCGCTGCGCCGCGGCGCCGAACGCGCCCACGCCCGGCAGCACGACCGCCGCCGCGACTGCGAGCTCTTCGGCGTCGCCGCACAGCCGTGGGGTCGCGCCGAGCCGCGTGAACGCCGCGAGCACGGACGCCGTGTTGGCGATGCCGGTCGGCACCACGAGAACGTCGTCGATCACAGGGTGCCCTTCGTGCTCGGGACGTCGCCGGTTGCGCCAGCCGTGGCGTCGCGTCGGACCGCCATGCGGAGCGCCACGGCCAGGGCCTTGAACGCGCTCTCGGCCTTGTGGTGGTCGTTCTCGCCGCGCAACACGTCGAGGTGCAGCGTCACGTGCGCCGCGGTCGCGAACGAGCGGCAGAAGTGCGTGAGGTTCTCGGTCCGGCACGTGCCGAGCCGTTCGCCGCGGAACGCGAGCTCCACCTCGGCCCACGGGCGACCGCTGAGGTCGATGACCGCCCGGGTCAGCGCTTCGTCGAGCGGCACGTGGGCCGACCCGAAGCGCGCGACGCCGCGGCGATCGCCGAGCGCGTCGCGCAGGGCCTGTCCGAGCGTCAGCGCGCAGTCCTCGGCGGTGTGGTGGTCGTCGATCTCGAGGTCGCCCTCGGCCTGCAATCGCAGATCGAAGCGCGCGTGCAGCGTCAGGGCCGTGAGCATGTGGTCGAGGAACGGCAGCCCGGTCGCGATGTCGGCGCGGCCGCTGCCGTCGAGCGTGAGCTCGACCGCGATGTCGGTCTCCTTGGTCTTTCGGCTTACGGTCGCGGTGCGCGGGTGCGATGCGTCGGTCATGGCAGCAGGTCTTCGAGGGCGGGGGTGTTCGGAAGCATCGCGGCGGCGCGCGGATCGTCGGGGCCGACGGCGATCGGCAGGACGCCGGCGCCGCGGGCCGCATCGTGGTCGTCGGGCGTGTCGCCGAGCATCCACGCCGTCCTGACGCCGAGGCGTTCGAGCGCGAGGCGCACGGGCGCGGGATCCGGTTTGAGCGCGGCGTCCTCGCGGCAGACCACGGCATCGAACACGTCGAGCAGGTCGAACTGCCGCAGGAAGTACTCGGCGTCGCTGCGCGGTCGCCCCGTCACGACGCCGAGGCGGTAGCGTTCTCGCCAGCGCAGCAGCGTCGGCTTGTCGACCATCAGCGACTCGCGCGCCCGGAGCTCCTGATAGCGTTCCTCGAACCGCGCCGTGACGTCTGCGAGCGTCGCGGTCACGCCGGCCGCGGAGACGAGTTCGTGCGTGAGGGCCCAGTCGTCGTTGGCGTTGCCCTGCGCCTTGCGCTCGGCGATCGCCGCGCTCGTGAGGTCGACGCCGTAGCTCGCGGCGGTCGCCTGGATCGCCGCGCGGTACGACTCGCTGACCTCGGCGAGGACGCCGTCCATGTCGAACAGCAACGCGGCCGGCGCGAGCGTCGTGCGCAACGCGTGCTCGAGGCGCGCGTAGTCCGCGGTCGTTCCCGGCAATCCGATGCGAACCGCGCCGGCGAGCTCCTCGCGATCGGGGAAGCGTCGGATCGCGATGCCGAGCGCGGCCAGCGCGGCGGTCATCCAGGCCGGGTCGAGCCCGCGCGCGAGAACGAAGTTGGCGCAGGTCGGCTCCGCGACATCGGCGCCGAGCTCGCGCAGGCTCCTGGTCAGTGCCGTGCGTTCGGTGGCGACCTGGGCCACGTGATCGCGGAGGTCCTCGGTGCCCGTCTGCAGCCGGCGCGTCGCGAGGCTCGCGGACGCGACCGATACCGGCATCGGGTTGCCGGCGGCGAACAACCTGGCGACGAGCTCCGGGCGGGCGATCGCGCAGCCCACGCGCAGACCCGCGAGTCCCCAGGCCTTCGACAGCGTGCGCAGGACGACCACGTTGTCGAGCTCGAGCCCGACCGCGGGAAGGCCATCGTCGCGGAACTCGGCGTAGGCCGCGTCCAGCGCGACGACGCCGTCCGGTAGCGCCGCCGCGACGGCGCGCAGATCGGCCGCCGTGGCGATCCCGCCCGTCGGGTTGTTGGGTGAGACGACGAACGCGACCTTCGTTCGCGGTGTGATCGCGGCGAGGAACGCGGCAGTGGGGAACGGTCCGTCGGGCCACGGGACCGCGCGCAACGTGCCGCGCGCGAGAGTCACGTAACGCGGGATCATCTCGAACGTCGGCGACGCGACGACCGCTTCGGTGTTCTCCCCGAGCTGCGCGAGGCACAACCGCAGGAGCGCATCGTCGATGCCGGCCGTGACGACGATCGTGTCGGTTGGCACGCCGTAGGTCGTCGCCATCGCCGCGCGCAACTCGTCCAGCGCCGGATAGCGCCGGACCGTGTCCGCGCCGGGCGCTATGCCCGCGAGCGCATCCCAGGCGGGGGCGCGGCCCTCGTTCTTGGACAGATCGAGGTCGATCGCGGCGCGGAAGCCCGGAGGGGCGTAGCCGAGAGGTCCATCAGCAGGCGTCACGGTCACGGCACGATCTGTTCGATGGTGGAGACGACGATGTCGGTGGCGCCGCGCGCTTTGAGATCGGGAACGAGCCGCGGCAGGTCGGTGCGCGGCACCGCGGCACGCACGGCGTAGCCGCTGCCCTCGTGCAGGGTCGACACGGTCGGCCGGCGCATGCACGGCAGCCCGTCGACGACGCGGTCGAGCGCGTCGGCGCCGACGTTGAGTTCGATCATCGCGCGTTGGCGCGCTTCGAGGACCGCGCGCAGAACGAGCACGAAGTCGTCGATCGCGCGGCGCTTGTCCGGCTCCTCGAGCGCCATGGGGTTGGCGTAGAGTCGCGTCGACGACCGCATCACGTCCTCGACGATCACGAGGCCGTTCGCCCGGAGCGTCGAGCCGGTTGCCGTGTTGTCGACGATCGCGTCGGCGTCCTCGGGCGGGAACACCTCGGTCGCGCCGTGCGCGCGCACGAACTTCGCGCCCGCCAGATTGCTCTCGATCCACCGGGTCGTCAGCCGCTCGTACTCGCTCGCGATGCGCGGCGGCCGACCCGCGGGCGCGACGAAGCGACCGTTCTCGACGACCTCGGTCGGCGCGGCGAGCACGATGCGCACCGGATCGAGGCCGGTGTCGAGCAGTTCGATCAGCGGTGCGTCGCGCTCCGCGACCCAGTCCGCGCCCGCGAACCCGATGTCGCGCGAACCCTCGGTGAGCATGCCGACGATGTTCTGCGGCTTGAGCAGCTTGGTCTCGAAGCCCTGGATCGACAGCGACGGGCGGTAGGCGCGGGCGTCGGTGCGGATGCGGATGCCGGCGTCGGCGAGCAGCTCGCGGACCCCTTGCTCCATGCGGCCCTTCGGCAGCGCGAGGTGGACGATGGCGGATTCGGGCGGGTTCATGCGGTCGGTCGGGTGGTCGGGGTCGGTCCGGCGGCCGCGTCCTCGGTCAAAACCGAAAACGCCGACCGCGAGGGCCGGCGTTCGATCGGGAGGAGGTGCTGGTCGTTCTGCAGCTACACACCGGCGATCGCGCCAGCCCGGAGGGCGTGGTGAGCATGCCAATGATGATGCTGGCTGGTCTGCGGGACCTGCGGGAACGACATGAGGAGGACGCTAGACCTGGGCCGGATCGACGTCAAGTGGTGTCTTCGGCTTGGTTGGCGTTCGAGCCGGCGTCGGCGTTGCGGGTCGCGCGATCGGGTCGCGCGACTCGTTCGTCGTCGGATCGGTCGCCCGGATGCGTTCGACGGCGTAGTCCCAGAGGCGGGCCCGGGCGGTGATGGCGCCGCGCGCGGAGGCGATGGCCGCGTCGCGTTCGTTCTCGTCCGCCTCGTGCCAGAACGCGTCGACCAGTCGCGCTGCGAGCACCGAGTGGTGGTCGCCGTCGAGGTCGATGTGGCGCTCGAGGTAGTGGCGGAAGCAGCGGGCGAGGTCGTCGCCGGGTGCTGTGTCGAGGAACGCCCGGAACATCGCGGGGATCAGGTTCTCGCGACCGAACAGGAAGCAGGCCGCGACCTCGAGCGGGCTGCCGCGTTCCGCGATCGTGAGCGTCGACTGCACGAACTCGCGGATCGGCTCCGCCACGTTCGCTGCGGCGAGCGCGTCGGGCACGGCCGTGCCGTGCTCGAGCGCCGCGAGGAACGCCATCACGTTGCCGTCATCGGCGCCGATCTCGCGCATGGCGCGGCGATAGAGTTCGAAGTGACTGCACGCCTTGCCGTCCGGATCGACGTCGGATTCCTCGTCGCGCACGATCTCGTTGATGAAGCGCGCGAGCTCGGCGTCCTTCGGCGGCAGCCACGGCGCCGTCACGCACGTCAGCTCGCGCTGCAGGCGCTTCACGAGCGCCATGAAGTCCCAGACGGCGAACACGTGGATCGGCATGAACGCCCGCAATCGGGGCAGCGAATCGACCGCCGCGTGGATCGGGTGCGCGAGCAGCGCGGCGCGCGCGGGGCTGAGGTCGTCCTTTAGGTCGAGGATGGGTTGATTCTGCATTGGGGGCTCTGGGCTCGAATCGACCGTCCGGCCGCCGAACGCAAGTGCCTCGTGCCAACGCGCGGCCGACCCCGTTGTTTCCTCGCGGTCGTCGCGAAGGTCGGCCATGATCGCGGGCCGTGTTCGACCCTGCGACAACGACGCTGCACGAGGTTCTGGACTACGCGTGGGCGCAGCTCGAGGTGGCCGTGGCGCGGCCCGAGCACGGTTTTCACTGGCCGGTCGCGAGCTCCGTCGATGCGGCCGGGGAGCCGGCCGCCCGCGTCGTGGTGCTGCGTCGATGTGATCGTTCGGTTGGAGAACTGGTGTTTCACACCGACCGTCGTTCGCCGAAGGTCGCGCAGCTCTCGGCGCGACCCGAGATCGCGTTCACGTTTCACGACAGCGCGACGCGTTTGCAGATTCGGGCGCAGGCGATCGCCGAGATCGTCACTGGTGGTGCCGTCTTCGACGCGGCCTGGAACTCGGTGGGGCTCGGCA
Organism: Planctomycetota bacterium; assembly: GCA_965228735.1. GTDB lineage: Bacteria > Planctomycetota > UBA1135 > UBA1135 > UBA2386 > JAGQRA01. The sequence continues at coordinate 1,992,185 of OZ245838.1, read as the reverse complement.
GCCGCCGGTGTTACCTCGCGCCGGCGCCGCCATCGAGTCGGAGTGACACCGTGAGCCCGAACTTGCCGGCGCACTTGCGCGGTGAGACTCCGCAGGCCGAGGAGGTCGAGCACGGGCGGCCGAACTTCGCGGTCGTCGTCGGCCACGTCAGGAGATTCGACGTGCTGCGCGTCCAGCGTCAGGGCCACGTGCGAGCGGGTTTCGAGTTCGAACGCGGGCAGCTGCGCGCGTCCTACTGGCTCGAGCCATGAGCAGGGCGGTGCTCGGTGTCGACGGTTGTCGGGCCGGCTGGTTCGTCGTTCGCGCGACGGTGGTCGGTGACCCCACCGAATGCGGCTTGTCGGGGATGCTCGTCGAACGGTTCGCGGACGTGCTCGAGCTCCGTCCCGCGGCGAAGTTCATCGCCGTCGACATGCCGATCGGACTGCCGGCCGTACGCCGGGTCGGCGGGCGGGAGTGCGAAAGGCTCGCGCGCGCCGCGCTCGGGCCGCGCAAGAGCAGCGTCTTCTCGACCCCGCCGCGGCGCGTGCTGCACGCGCGCGAATGGGCCGAGGTGCGCGGCGAAGGTCTGTCCAAGCAGGTGTTCCATCTGCTGCCGAAGATCCGCGAAGTCGATGCCGTGATCACCCCGGCGCGGCAGCGGCGCGTTCGGGAGGTGCATCCCGAGCTCGCGTTCTGCCGCCTGGCCGGGCGCCCCATGCGGCACAGGAAGCGCTCGGCGCTGGGACACGCGGAGCGCCGGGCCGTGTTGCGGCGAGTGTTTCCGCCGCGCGCGGTCGCCGCGGTGGTTCGGGCTGCCGCCGCGAGCCACCGGCGGTCCGAGGTCGCGCCCGACGACGTGCTCGATGCGCTCGTGCTCGCTGCGGCCGCGCGTCGCATGTTCCATCGCGAAGCAATCTGTCTGCCGGCGCGACCGCCACGTGACCCGCGCGGGTTGGCGATGGCGATCTGGAGCTGAGTAGCGCCTTCGTAGCAACGCCTCGGTCGCGTGGCCTCAGTCGCGCTGCCGGAGTTCGGCGAACACCTCGGTGCGCAGAGCGGCGTCGTCGACGAGTTCGCCCGTCACGTGCGTCGTTACCGTCGCCGCGCCTTCGTGGCGGACGCCGCGCATCGTCATGCAATGGTGCTCGGCGCGCACCAGCGCGGCAACGCCGCGGGGGTCGAGTTCGTTCTGGAGAGCGCTCGCGATCTGGGCCGTCAGTCGTTCCTGGATCTGCAGGCGGCGGGCGAACGCCTCCACCAGTCGGGCGAGCTTGCTGAGTCCGACGACGCGGTGGCGCGGCAGATACGCGACGTGGGCCATGCCCGTGAACGGCACCATGTGATGCTCGCAGTGCGACTGAACGCGGATGTCACGCACGATGACCGGGCCGTTGTAGCTCGCCGTCTCGTCGAACGCGCCAGTCGCCGTCGGGGCGCTGGCGACGCGCGACCTCGGAGGGGCAGATCGTCGCGGCGCGGGCCCGCTCTGCGAGCAGGACAAGGATCGCGGTCTCGAGTTCGGTCGCGTTGTCGGCGTTCCGTTGCCGCCGGCAGCGATCACTGCAGTAGCGCACCTGATCCCAGCAGCGCGCCCACTTCTTGCGCCAGGTGATGCGACGGCCACAGCTGTGGCAGTCCTTCTCCGGCGGGGTTGATTTGCGACTCGAAGCCGCGGAAGGAGGTTGGCGAGGACAGCACATGGGCTGTTGTCGAGATAGCGATTGGTATTTGGACCAGTGCTGTCCTCGCAACCTTAACTACTCCGGGAAGGTCGCGACGTTGCACCGCGCACGCAAAAAAATCAGCGCCGCCGTCGAATGTGGAAAACCGCGAGCGCTTCGCTTCGCCGGCCCGATCGCCGAGCCGCAACGCGTTGGGTCAGCGGACGAGCCGGGTGTAGCGGTAGAGCCCCTGCAGCGCGAGCGTGTGGAGCGCGGTCGTCGTGATCCTGGTCTCGCCGTCGGCGGCGGGCCAGCTGCCGGCATCGTCACCGCGTTCGAGTTGCCGGCCCGCGAGTTCGGCGAGCTTCTCCGTCCAGTCCTTCCACGGCGCGCCACCGACCTGGAACAACATGTAGGTGGCCCAGTAGGCGTCCCACGGCCGGCTCGCGTCGGCGGTCTCCGCGACCCGTTCTGCGGCCTTCGTCGTGGCCGCAGTCTTCGCTTGGCCGCCGAAGAACCGGCAGAAGTGCCTGGTCGCGAGGTCGCCGGCCGGCCCGGTCGCCGAATCGACGCGATCGAACCAGGCCACCAGGCCCTTCGGGTCGCGCGGCGAGGCGATGGCGAAGAACTGCGCCGAGCCGATCGCGACGTGCGCCAAGGCGGTCGTGCGGACATCCGGCGATCGGCCCGGCGCCGGGCCGAGCCCGCCGGCCGGATCGAGCGCGTCGGCGAGCTGGTTCACCGCGGCCTGGACGCTGCCCGCGAGCAGCGGCTGGGCGGACAGGCCGTAGGCCTCGGCCATCGCGTACGTCGCCAGCGCGTGGGCCAGATGCGAGTCCGCGTGGGACGTCGGGAACGTGCCGTCGTCCTGCTGGCGTTCGAGCAGGAAACCGGCCGCGCGCGAAGTCGGCGCCTGGTGCGGTCCGCTGATCATCGTGTTGCCGTTGCCGAGCAGGGTGAGCAGGACGAGCGCGGTCGTCGCGACGTCGGCCGTGCCGTCCGGGCCGGGGAACGCGCCGTTCTCCAGTTGTTGACCGATCAGATACCCGATCGCGGCCGCGATGTTCTCCCCGTAGCCCGCGCGCCGGCCGCCGCGGCCGCCGCGACCGCCGTAGCGCCCGCCCGCGCCGCCGCGAATCTCGGGCGGACCGGGCACGAACGTCGGCGTCGCGACGAAACCAACGGCTCGTTCGCCGATTCCCGGCCGCGGCTGCGGCACGGCGCGAGCGCTGATCACGAGCCGCGGTTCGGGCCCGACGTCGATCGCGAACGCGCCGCTCGTGCGCACCGCTTCGGGATCCGCGGCATCGGCGCCGAGCGCGCCGGCGAGGGCGCCGAGGCCGCCGTCGACCTCGCCGGGTCGCCGGCCACCCGGGCCGGTGTCGGACGTTCGCACGAGCGCGCTCTCGACGCCCGCGGCGGCCACGGCCGCGAGCACGGCCAGCACGTCACCCCACTCCGAGTCCGGCGGCGCGCTGACGCCGACCTGGAACCGGTCCTTGGCGCGCCACTCGCGCAGCCGGCGCAGCACCGGCGTCAGGCTCGTCGGCGGTACGCCCGTGCGGCGGCGATGCAGATCGACCGCGATGTTGGCCTGGGCGTCCTCGCCCGGCAGCGCGAGCGTGAAACAACCTTCGGCCCCGTCGGGCAGGGCGGCCGCGAAGTGGGCCGTTCCGGTGCCGCCGCTCGCGAGTTTCGCCAGCAGCTTCGTCACCCCGCGCAGCGGCGTGCCTCGGTCGATGCGGAGCAGGACCGCCGGCGGGTTCTCGGCCTGTCCCGACGGCTTCGCGAGCCGGCCGTCGCGGGTCAGGATCATGACCGGCAGCGCGGCCGGGATCGGGCCGAGTCGGAGCACGCGGGGCAGTTCGACGGGCGCGGGTCGCTGCGCCGTGGCGCTCGTTCCGAGTCCGAGAACGGCGAAGAGGATGAGAGCGACAGTGCGGGATCGGGGCATCACGGGGCGAACGGTCGGGGGCGAGGGCGGTTCAGCGAGCGGCCGCAGGGGCGAGGAGCGTCAGATCGGCGACGATCGGGCGATGGTCGGACGCCACGGGCTCGGCGACGACGTGGTGCGCGTCGATCACGACGCGATCGCGCGGCGCGGCGAGCACGAAGTCGATCTCGCGGTCGGGCGCGTCGGCGGGGAACGTCGCGGCCGCGCCGGTCTTCTCCGCGATCCGGAAGTCCGCGGCGAGCCGCTGCATGACCGCGGTGCCAGGAAGTGAGTTGAAGTCGCCCGCGAGCACGACGGGCACGTTCGCGTCGACGTAGAGATCGGCGAGCATCTCGGCCTGCGCGAGCCGCTCGGCCTCGGTGCGGTAGAGGTGCACGCCGGTCACGATGACCTCGCGTTCGCCGGGGGCCATGATCCGGACCTCGAGCGCGGTGCGGGGTTCGGCGCCGGGCGGCAGCCGCACGTTCGTCGCCCGGCGGATCGGGTAGCGCGACAGGATCGCCATGCCGTACTCGCCGCCGTCGTAGTCCATGAACGCGCCGAACGCATGATGCATGCCGCCACACAGCTCGGCGAGCCGCGCGGCCTGGTCGACCTCGCCGCTGCGGCCGCAGAGTTTGTCGATCTCCTGCAGCGTGACGACGTCGGGGGCTGCGGTGCGGATCACCGCGGCGATCCGAGCGAGGTCGATCGCATCGTCCATGCCGCGACCGTGCTTGACGTTGTAGGCCATGACCCGGAGCGCGACCTTTTTGCAATCCGGGGCGCTGTGGCATGCGGCCGCCGTCAGGGTCAGCAGCGCGAGGGCGAGTGCGGCGGCGCGCCGAGCTACTGCAGCGGAAGGGGTCTGCATGACCGCCCACGGTAGCAGGCCGAACGCCCGGATGCGGCTCGGCGGGTCGATCGTTGCGGTCCGCGGCGGCGCGGGGCGGCGGAGCGAGCGGTCTGGGCTCATTTGCGGAAAGATGGCGGTTGCCGCGACCTGCTGCCGCTGCCGAATCGAGATGAAGCACCTGATCCTGCGCCTCCTGCCCGTGCTGGCCTCGGCCACCGCGCTCGCCCAGACTCCGATCCTGATCAATGGTCCGATCTGGGACGGCAACGGTGGACCGCTCGCGTCGGGTTTGGTCTACCACGTCGTCGGCGGGGCCGGGCACTGCGGCATCAGCGTGCCGCTGGGCCAGGTCCTCACCGTGCAGCCGGGCGCGATCGTCAAGATCGACGGCTGCGTGAGCATCTCCGGCACCCTGCGCGCGATCGGTACGGCCGTCAGCGAGATCGAGTTCACGTCCGTTCACGACGACGCGGCGGGCGGCGACACCAACGGCAACGGCGGCGCCACCGTGCCGTCACCCGGCGACTGGAACGACATCGAGAACTTCGGCTCCGTCGAGTTCGAGCACTGCAACTTCCGCTGGGGCGGCGCCAACAACCGTCCGATGCTGGCGCTGCGTCACCAGCCGGCGACGATCCGGGATTGCGATTTCTTCGATGCCGCGAACGACGGCATCGGCAGCGGTCACCGCGCGACCGTGATCGACTGCCACTTCGAGGATCTCGGGGGCATCCCGGTGAACGCTTTCGACCTCAAACGGCTGCCGCTGTTCTCCGGCAACACGGCGGTCAACTGTGCGCGCGGTGACTACGCGCGCATCACCGATGCGGTGCAGCTCACCCAGGATCTGACGTTCGACCCGGCGTACTCGATCAATGGCAACGGCGTGTTCGTCGTCTCGATCAATTCCGCTCGTTCGCCGCGGGTGCCGAGCGGCGTGACGCTCACGCTGCCGGCCGGCACGGTGATCAAGCACGAGGTCAGCAGCGGCCTCATCACTTCGAACGGCGGCACGATCGATGCCCAGGGGACGCCGGCATCGCCCGTCGTCCTGACCTCGATCCACGACGACATGTTCGGCGGCGACACGCTGAAGAACGGCAGCGCCGTGACCGCGCAGCCGGGCGACTGGTGGGGACTCCAGTTGCAGACCGGGGACGACTCGACGTTCACGCACACGTTCGTGCGGTACGCCGCCGGTCCGTCCGCGGTGACGCTGTCGGGCTCGTCGGCGACGTTCACCGGTTGTGTCGTGGAGCACGGCATCGGCAACGGCGTGCAATTCAACAACACGGCGAACCCGCCGGCGCGGCTCGTCGACTGCGCGCTACAGGACAACGCCGGGTTGCCGGTCGTCGGCGTCGCCTGGACCGAGCTCGCGGCGAGCCACGGCAACACCGCGAGCGGCAACGGCGCGGGCGACCACTTCCTCGTCGATGGCGGCTTCGTGAACGACGTCAGCGCCATCGATCCGAGCAACTTCCCGGGTGAGGTGATCGAGGTCGCCGGTCGCGTGACGATCAACAACGGCGGCGCGTTGCAGATCGGCGCCGGGGTCGTCGTGAAGTGGAGCAACTTCAACTTCAACAACGGCTTCAGCGTCAACTCGGGCGGTCGGCTCGACCTGCTCGGCACGGCCAGGCGGCCCGTGGTGCTGACCTCGCTGCGGGACGACGCGTTCGGCGGCGACACCAACGGCGATGGCAACGCGACGCAGCCGGCGGCCGGTGACTGGGAGCGCCTCTGGCTCGGCGGCGGGACGACGAGTGCGCTCGGCCGGTGCGAGAACGTGCGCGTCCGCTTCGCGGGCCGCAGCAGCAACGCGATCGAGTGCCTGTCTCCGACCTACGAACTGCGGCAGGTGCGCATCGAGTCTTCTGGGTCTGCCGGTCTGCGGCTCTCGCGGGCCGTCGCCTGCGACAACCTCGTCGTCATCGACGCGGCCACCGACGGCATCCAGCTGCACTCGGCGACCGTCGACGTGCGGCACGCGACCGTGACGGGCTGCTCCGGATTCGGCATCGTGAAGAGCAGCGGCGGCACGGGTCAGGTGCGAAACTCGATCGCCTGGAACAATGCGGGTGGCAACCTGCAGGCATTCGTCGCGGCCGACGTCTGGCACACCAACGGCGGCTTCGCCGGGCAGAACGGCAACCTCGCGGTCGCGCCGCAGTTCGTGAACGCGGCGGCGGGCGATGTCCGGCTGCAGCCGTCGTCGCCCTGTCTCGACGTCGCCGACTTCGCGACCGCGCTGGCCGTCGGCAAGGATCACGCCGAGACCTCGCGCATCCAGGACCATGCGCTGACGGGCACGGTGCAACCCGACATGGGCGCCTTCGAGCGCGCGGCCTACGCGATGTCCGCCAGCGGGGAGCCGCGGCTCGGAACCGTGACGACCTTCACCCTGCAAGGCCTCGGCGGCATCGGCGCCGTCGTGATCAGCCTGTCGCCGGGCGGCACCCTGTTCGTGCCCGGTCTCGGCGTCGCGCTGCTCGGTTTCCCGAACGTGCCGCTGCCGCCCTCGGTCGTCTCGATGGGGCAGCCGGTCGCGTTCGCGCTGCCCGCGGATCCGGGGTTCGTCGGCGTCCGGTTCGACGTTCAGGGGGTCGCCGTGCAGACGACCGGGGCGCTGCGTGGCGGCTTCACGGCGGTCGACCGCAACGTCATTCGGCGCTGATCCAGGGTGTCCGTGCGGTCGCGGATACCGTTCGACGAGCGGATGTAAGCCGAGGTTTGGCAGGTTCTTCGGGTCTTGGCGGAGCGACCCGGTAAGATTCCCGGAATCGGCGTGACGGGGCCGCCGGAATGGCGTCACGCGGTTTGGTCGCCGTTCGCTCCTTCGCCGTTACGCACTGCTACAGACCTATGCGCCTGATACTCGCCTGTCCGTTCACCGTTCTTTCGACCCTTGTCCTCGCGCCACTCATCTCGGCACAGGGCGTGCAGGTTGGGCAAGCCGACTACGCTGCGGTCGATCTCGGCATCGCCTTCGGTCCGGGTCTGGCCTTCGAGCCGGCGTCGGGGTCCTCGGTCGAGTTCCCGTTCGAGACGGCTGAGTTTCGCATTCGGGTCGATGGCTACGAGGGGGGGTGGGTCCACCCCGTTCTCAACATCGACGTCCGCGATACGGAGGGCCTGTCCAACTGGATGTATTTCCTGGACGCCGGCGACTCGGGAACGCTGAGTCAGATCTTCTGGCACGGAGCGGCTTCGGGCACCGGGGTCTTCGATCACGTTGTCGATCGCAAGCACACCGTGCAGCAGATGGCCAGCCTGATGACGGGCGGCTCCGGCCTTCCGGCGCCGTCGGAGGTCCTCACGTGGGGGCAGCCCATCCTGTCCCCGGAGTTCCCGACGGGGGGGATGGAGCGGAGCGGCCGGGTCTGGCGCGCCGACTCGCCGCTTTGGACGAGCAGTCTCGGGCAGTCGCACCGCGCTGCCTGGCACCGCCTGCTCGCCGACCAGAGCGAAGTTCCCACGGACGCCACCACGTTCGACACGATCGCGACGATTCGTCACGGCATCACCGCACAGTCGATCTACTACGATGGCACGACTACCCACGCGGCGCTGTTCTTCGCCTCGGATGGTTGGACGTCGGTCATCTCGACGGGCGCGATCGCGGCGAGCATCCAGGCGATCGCGCTGCGAGCGCCGGAGATGAGCCCTGAGATCCACATCCTCGATGACGACGACGCGCCCGACCTCGCAGGCCAGGCCGGTCTCGTGCCGTTCTACGGCGGCAGCGCGACGGCGAAGATCATCATTCGCTACGGCGAGCTCGGGTATGGCTTCAACGAATTGGAAGCCGAGCCGCTCCTGCCGAACTCGCGCGTCTACTTCACCGCGATGCACGCGGCTGCCGGGTTCGTTCTCCGGTTCCCCCGAAAGGGCGGTGGTGTCGTCGAGTTCCCGGCCTATCCCGCGCCGTTGGAGGACGAGCCCGGGCGCTATTGCGTGTTCTTGGATGCGACGGTCGACTCTGGCGAGGTCCATGCCCGCGACGATCTCAACCCGACGTTCGAGAAGGTCGCGGACGTGATCGTGGATCACGGAACGCCGCAGGGCGCCGGTCAGTAGCGCGCTGGCCGGCAGCGGTTCGGCGCTGCGCGACGACCGCAGGCGCGCCGCGGCCGTCGATCGGCGTCACATGCCGATCCTGGTCTCGATGCCGTTCGCCGTGGTCAGACCCGCGGCGTTCTGCGGCGGGTCGACCGAGGCCCCCGACGTGTAGAGCATGACGCCGACGAACGACGCGTTGTTCGGAATCGGAATGTCGAACGGCGGCGCGGTGCCCGAGCCGTCGAGCGCCACGAGCACGGTCGCGATCGGGTTCGTGTACATCGTGCAGCCCGGTGCGCCGATGCTGGCAAGGCTGGTGTTCGCCGAGAACAGGCCGACGCCGTAGGCGGCAAGCGCGGACGGCGTGCCGTTGCTCAGGATCGTCGTCGAGTTGGCGCCGATGTTCGGGATGCCCGAACCGGAGAGCGTCAGCGCGGGCGTGCCGCATCCCTGGCCGTACACCGAGTGGTTGCCGTCGGTGCCCGTCGAGACCCGCACCTTGAGGGCGCCGATCGCGGCCGTGCCGGACGCGTTCGACGGGCAGGGACCGCCGTTGCTCCAGCAGCGCGGTGAGATGTCACGATGGAACGAGTTGCCGCCGGACGCGCCGCAGAACTCGATGTCGATCACGAGGTTGCCGAGCGACGGGTCGTAGCTGAACGGGTTCGTCAGGCCGACGTCGACCCAGGTGTGCTGGGCGTACGGGTAGCTCCAATTGGTCGCGTTGAGCACGGTCGTCGGGTTCGCCGACAGGTTCGAGGCGAACGTTCCGTTCAGTGTCGTGCCCGTGTAGTGATCCATCCGGATCAGGATCTGCGAGCACGTGAACGTGCCGTTGTTGCACGCCGCGTACGCGATGTCGTTGATCGTCGTGGCGGCGTTGCCGAGCTCGGCGGCCGTGACGATGTGCTGGTGGCGGGTGCTCGACTGGCCCCACGGGAACACGTTGCACGTGCCGGTGGCGGGGGTGTCGGACGGAATGTGGAAGTAGGTCTGGCCGACGATGGCGCTCTGCAGGAGCGCCAGCGCAAGCAGCGCGGCTACGACGGTGCGAAGCGAGGTTCTGAGCATGGCAGTGAGACTGAGGGAGCGGTGGCGCGGCGCCGTGATGGTCCGAACGTCGAACCGGCGCTGCTTCGTTCTTCGCTAAACACCCTGCGCAGAGCGGTCAAGGGCACTGCGCGGACCGATCGAGGGCAGGCGGATGGCGCCGATCCCGCGCAGCGCAACCGTGCCTGCTGGGCGCCTGCTGCATGGCCGCCGCCGAACCGGCGGTTGCGGCGGGGGTTGAGGCCGCGGTGCCGCCTGTCGATGCCGCGATCGGAGCAGGCGCGCAACGTCCTCGAGCGCCGCCGAATACGAACTTCTGGCACCCGACACCAGAGTCACGGCGGTCAGCGTGACAACAGGCGTTCGATGATCTGCAGCATGCCCGACTCGCCCGAGTCCAGTTCGGGGGAGATGAGCGGACGCGCTCGTTCGACGGACTCGCGAGCGGCGTCCGGATCGCGGGCAAACAGCGAGAACTCCGCATGCAGCAGGTAGGCCAGCGCGCGGCTCGGACGACCGAGAATGCGCTGGCGACTCGGCATCGACGAGAGCAGTTCGGCGAACACCGTTTGGAGCGCGCGCATCCGTTGGTTGTAGCGGCCGCCGTACGTCGCCTCGGCACGTTCGAGCATCGCGAGGCCCCACGGTGACGCCTGCACCCTGCGGGTCTCGTGCGCGAACCAGTTGTGCGCGTGGATGCCGAGTTCGAGGGTCTTCTCGGGCGCCGGGTCCACGGTGATCGCCTCGAGCGTGGCGAATGCGCCTTCCCAGTCGCCGCGAGCGAGCCGGGATCGGGACTGCACGATCCTGGCGGCGACCATGCGCTCGGGATCGGTGGCCGTCTCGGCGAAGTCGGCAGCTGCCTGCTCGAGTTCCTCGAGCCGTTCGGCCTCGTCGGTGCTCGGCTCGGTCTGGGTCGGCGCCCAGAAACTCCGGAGCGGGGCAGCGAGGGCGTAGAGCCGCAGCAGTACCGATTCTTCGCGTTGATCGGGGTTGCGAGCGAACTGGTCGGTGTCCGCGAGCAACGCGGCAGCAGCCTGCCAGTCCGAGGTGACGAGTTCTCGGGCCGCGACCACGGCGATGAGCCAGTTCTCGGGCCATCGGTCGCGCGCCCACGCGAGCAGGTCGGGATCGACCACGTCGAGCCAGTACTGCGTCTCGAGCACGCTGGCCGATTCGAACGCTGACCAGCTCGCGCGCGGGAAGTCGCGCAGCAACGCGTCGAGGTGCGATCTCGCCGCGACCGGGTCATCGACCCAGACGGCCTCGCGCATGAGCAGGCGACGCACGATGAGCGGGTAGGAGCCGTCGCGCCGCACGCCGCTGAGGGCTTCGTAGGCCAGCCGGTGCTCGTCGTCGTTGATGTACTGGATCGCGTGCTGCAGCCGCAGGCGCGGATCGCCGAACGCGATCGCTCGGCCGCGATCGATCTCGGCCCGGCGCTCGGGCAGGGGGCGGTTCGCGAACCGCATCGCGAGCACCGTGAACAGGTGTTCGAGCGGCGGATCGGCCGAGTCGTCGCTCGCCGGCAGGTCCCAGGTCTCGTGGCCGCCGAATGCGAGCATCAGCGCCGTGCGCGCGCGACCCTCGGGCAGCGCGCGGGCGAGCGGGATCGCGTCATCGACCTTGCCGGCGAGCGCGAGTCCGAGCGGCCGCACGAAACGCGCGGCGAGGCGGCGGTCGGCGGGCAGGTCGTCGTCGACGAGGCCGGCCAGTGCCGTTTCGAGCTCCGGGCCGATGGTGTCCTCGGGCAACGCCTGCACCTGGTCGAGCAGGTCCTCGAGGCGCTCGCAGGCCACGAGTCGGGCGTGCAGCTCGTTCAGGTCTTCGGCGTCGCCGCCGTCCTCGGCCAGGAGCGGCGCGAGCAGGCCGCGCGCGACGAGCAGTTCGCCGCTGTCGATGCGCGTCGCGACGTCGGCGAGCGTCGCCGCGCGCGTGAGACTCTGCTGCTGCACGTTCCAGGCGAGGACGATCGCGAGCACGATCGCGACGAGCCCGGCGCAGGCTACGGTGATCGTCGCTCGCCGGTTCTTGCGCGTGAATCGAACGAGCTGCGTCGTCAGGCCGACGGGTCGCGAGAGGATCGACTCGCCCGCGAGGTAGCGCTCGAGGTCCTCGGCCATCGCGAGCGCGCTCGAGAAGCGGCGTTCGCGGTCCTTGTCGAGGGCGCGCCCGGTGATCGTCGCGAGGTCGCGGTCGATGCCGGCGATCCGTTCGAGCGCCGGTGGTTCGCTGTACAGGATCCGGTGGATGACCTTGGCCGGCAGGTCCTCCTCGAACGGCGGGCGTCCGGCCAGCAGCTCGTAGAGCGTCGCGCCGAGCGAGTAGATGTCCGTGCGCGCGTCGAGCGTCGTCGTCGAGCCGCCACCGCTGCTGAGCTGCTCCGGTGACATGTAGAGCAGCGTGCCCGCGACGTGGCCTTCGAGCGTCGTCCGTACGGTCTGGTCGCCGTCGCGGGCCAGGCCGAAGTCGACGATGCACGGACTCTCCTGATCGAGGACGAGGTTCGACGGTTTGATGTCACGGTGGACGATGCCGACCGTGTGGGCCTCGTGCAGCGCGCGCGCGGCCGCGGCCACGATCGTCGCCGCGCGCTTGCTGTCGAGCGGCGCGTCGACCTGGTCGAGCGCCGGACCGGTGAGCCACTTCATCGCGATCCACGCGCGGTCGCCGTCCTCGCCGACGCCGTAGATCGGCACGATCCCGGGGTGCTCGAGCGAGGCCGCGACCTCGGCCTCGCGACGCAGTCGCTGACGACTGCGCAGGTCGCCGCTCGGGCGCAGGACCTTCAGGGCGACGAGCCGCTGCAGCGAGGTCTGGCGCGCCAGGTAGACGTTACCCGCGCCGCCGCTGCCGATCGGCAGCAGCACCTCGAACTCGCCGAGCCGTTCTGGCATCGAACGGTCCGGGTCGCTCTCGGGCTTGCCGCTGCCGAGCATGTGCTCGACGGCTTCCGAATGGCCGAGCACGCGCAGGAACGCGGCGAGGATGTGCGGATGCTCGGCGCAGTGCGCCGTCGGGTCGGGTGCGGGCGTTTCGCCGTTTTCGAGGCGCAGGAACCAGCTCTCGAGCAGCTGCTCGAGCTGGGTCTCGAACTGGGCCTCGTCGTCGGGGCGGGACGGGCCGGACCCGCCCTTGGGCTCAGCCGGCATCGCCACGATCGCGGTCGGGGCCGCCACTGCGGTTGCCGTCGTCGTCGTCACCGAGCATGCGGTCGAGCTTGACGTAGAGCGCGGCGCGAGCGCGCGAGATCAGCATCCGAACGGCGCCTTCCGAGCGATCGAGCGTCGCGGCGATCTCGTCGTACTCGCGCTTCTCGAACTCACGCAGCTGCAGGATCTGTTGGTAGTCGTCGGGCAGCTCGGAGAGCGCGCGATACAGCGCCTCGATGTGCTCGACGCGCATCGCTTCGAAGCTCGGCGTCGGGCCCGAAGCGACCGCGTCGGGCGGCACCTCGGCGCCGTGTTCGCCGCGTCGCCGCTGGCGACCGAAGAAGCGGGCGCGGTCGCGCAGGTTGTTGTCCATGATGCGCCCCGACCACGCGAGCAGCTGGTCCGCGTTCTCGCCGCGGAAATCGCCGATGTTCTTCGCGATGTCGAGCATCGTCGACTGCAGCAGGTCGGAGGTGCCCATGCGGGCCCGCAGATGACCAGCGAGTCGGTTGGTCGCTGCCGCGCGCAGTCGCGACTCGAGGGCTTTCAGCACCCGGTCGAGCGCCTCGGTTTCACCGCGGCGCGCGAGCGCGATGTCGGAGCGAATCTGATGGGCATCCACGTCACGGATACTATGGCGCGCGAGATGCGGAGTAACGCCCGGGTCCGAATTGGTCAGCGCAGCTGCAACCGTCGCATGGGGGCTTGACCACCGGACCGAATCGAGACGTTCGCCGTCGCCGCCAGTCCGGCCGTGCACCGGCAGTCGAGCCGGTACTCGCCCGGCGGCAGGTGGACCTTGAGTTCGGCGGTCGCCGCGGTCGTGCAGGCCAGCTCGTGGGCGTCGACGAGGTTGCCGGCTGCATCCGTGATGCGAATGTCGAGCCGCCGCCCCGCGGGTCCGGCCGCCCGCGCGAACGAGCACCGCACGCTGAGCAGGTGGTTCGTCGTGCACGGCAGCGTGACGGCAGTGGTGGTTCCGGCCGTGACGGTGAACGCGACGCTGCTGCCGGCGCCATCGCCGAGCGCGATGTTCGCCACGTAGTCGCCCGGCGCGAGTTCCGCGCGAACGGGCCGCCCGTCCGTGAACACGTGGGACACGACGCCGTCCCGCCGCGCGAACTTGACGAGTCGACGTTCGCCCGAACTCGCGCCCGCGAGGGTGAGCTCGACGGAGCCGGCCGGCTGCGCGACGATGTCGCCGAGATCGCGGCTCTCGCCGGGCGCGGCGGCGAGCGCCCGCACCGGCACGCGCCCGTAGCCCTTCGCCTCGAAGATCAGCGTATAGCTGCCGGGGCGCAGCGGGCCGAGTCGGAACGTCCCGGTCCCCGGGTTCGTGAACGCGTACCAACCGACCGTGAACGCGTGGTTGGTGACCGAGATCGAGGCGGCGATCGGTCGACCCGACGGATCGACGAATCGCCCGCGGAGCGTCGACGTCGGGGCCTCGTCGGCCGACAGTTCGATGACGAGCTCGCTGCCGGCCGCGGCCGAGCCCGGGGCCGGGATCACGTCGCGTCGCACCGCGATCGGCGCACCGTCGCGCCGGAGGTAGAGCGTGCCCGTCCGGGCGCGGCGGGCCGTCGTCGTCACCGCGAATCGACCGTCGACCGCCGTCGTCGCTCCGGCGATGCCGGCCTCCATCGTCGGTTCGCCCGCCAGCACCTGCACGCCGGCGACCGGCGCGCCGTCGGGTCCGACGACGCGACCGTGGATCTCGCGGGTCGGGTGCAACGTCGCGTGCCAGCGCGTCGTCCCCCCGAGCCGGGTCTCGAGGTCCGCATGCGCCATCGCTTCGGTCGCGGCGGCCGTCGTTGCCGCTGCGCGCACCTCGTGCTGGCCCGCGGCCAGGCCGTCGACCGCGAAGTCGCCGCTGGCGTCCGCGGTGGTGTGCGTCTGGCGGCCGTCCGAGTCGATCGCGGTAATGCTCGCGCCACCCGCGGCCGAACCGTCGAGGTGGCGGACGCGCCCGGCGATGGTCGCGCCGCGCTGCAGGCGGAACGTCATCTCGGGCAATGTGCGCGCGGGTTCGGGAACCTGCACCCGGAGCGCGAGCGGCGCGTGCCCCGGGGCGCGGATCTCGAGGTCGGACGGGCCCGGTTCGAGCCCGAACGCCGCGAAGCGCCCGGTCGCGTCCGTCGTCGCGGCCGCGCGCGGCGGGTAGACCGTGCGTTGGTGCGGTGAGTTCGTCAAGCGCCAGCCGCCCGGCGGGCCGAGCGCGATCGTCGCGCCGGGCAGCGCCGCGCCCGCGGCATCGAACACCCGACCGCGGAACGGCGCGCTGCCGCCGCGCAGCGCGATCGTCACGGTGTCACCCGCGGTCGCCGGATCGACGAGGGCGAGATAGGACCGCACGTGATTCGGGTGGCGCGCGCCGACGAAGCGGGCGGCGTCGAAGGTCAGCTTCCGGCAGCCGGCGGCGTCGCTCGGGCCGATGCTCGCCCCGCGCGTCGCGATGTGGGGCTCGGACAGCCAGAGCTCGGCGGCGGGCACGGGGGCGCCCGCGTCGTCGACGACGCGGACCGTGATATCGCGCCCGGTCGCGGCGGCGGCGCCCGCGTTCGCGGCCAGTGGGTTGACCGTCGGGGCTCGACCGGCGGCCGCGCGATCGAGGTGTGCGCCCGGCGTCGTCGCGGCGCTCCGGGGCGTCGTGGCGGCGACGTCGACCGCCGGACCGGTCGGCGCCGGTTCGGTCGTCGACCGACCGAATCCCAGGTAGGCCGCGATGCCGCCGCCGATCACGGCGACGGTCGCGATCGCCGCGACCGTGGGCAGCGCGCCGGACAGGCCGAACGGTCCGCTCGCCGGCACCGGGCCGGGTGGCCGCGCGGCCTCCGCGACGCGCATGACCGCGTCACGGATCGTGGTGAGTTGCGCCGCCGCCTCGGTGCCGCTGAGCATCGCGACAGCCGCGACCGGCGAGAACATCGACAGCGGCATGCGATCGCGCAGGCGCTGGAGGCCGCGCACGAGTTGCGTGCGCACCGTGCCGGGTGGACGGTCGAGGCGCGCCGCGATCTCGGCCGGGCCGAGTCCACGCCCGAGGTGCAGATCGAGAACTTCGCGGTACGGCGAGTCGAGTTCCTGCCGCAGGCGATCGACGACCGCGACGACCTCGCGTTCGGCGGCCGTGTCGTACGGATCCGTCAGGGTCACGGAGCCGTCGCTCGCCTCGGTCACGAGGTGGCGGTGGTGTCGCACCTCGCGCGCCCGCTTGTCCTTCAGCTTGCGGGCGTGATTCCCGAGGATGCCGCAGAGCCATGGCAGCGCCGCGCGCTTGCTGTCGTAGTTCTCGCGCCGCTCGATGACGGTCACGAACGTGCGTTGCAGGAGATCTTCCGCATCCGTGCGGCTGCCGGACAGCCACGCCGCGACCCGCAGCAGCTCCGGCGCCGCGTGATCGAAGAGCGCGCCGAGCGCCGCGGGGTCACCCGTGCGACAGAACCGCCGCAGGAGCCGGTCGGGTTTGCCGAGTCTCGCCTTGAGTCGCTGCGGGATCATCTGGGCTGCCTTCCGCCGGCAGCGCGTTCATGCTACGCGAAATCGTCGTTTTCCGCGCGGTGGCGGGACTCCTGGGTCAGACCCAGCTGTTCGTCAGCAGTTCGCCCATGCCGCCGGCACCCGGCACGATGTAATCGATGTCCGTGAGCCCGCGTTCTTCGTCCGGGAACGCGCCGGGCTCGCTCGCGAGCGCGCGCTCCGACGACAGGCCGCGGTCGAGGCGCGCGGCGTAGATGCGGACCTCCGGATGCATCGCCGTGATGCGGCGGATGGCCTCGGGCGTGATCATCAGGTGCACCGCGGCGAACGCGCGGGGAGCGCCGCCCGGCAGCTCGTTGTAGACCTCCACGGCGCGGCAGATCGTCCCGCCCGTCGCGCCCATGGGGTCGGGCAGCAGCACGACCGAGTCGGCCACGTCGCCGCCGATCTTCGACCCGTCGAGGCGCACGCCCGTGACGTGCTGGTCGTCGTCGGTGATGCGCGACATGTTGAGGAAGTCGAGCCGCACGAGCTCGGGGTCGAGGACCTCGAGCGCGGACTCGAAACACGCTTGCGCCGGCAGGATTCCGGCCCGGATCACCGCACACAGCACGAGCCTGGTCTCGCGATCGAGGACCGGCCCGTCGTAGATCGCGCGCGGCTCGACCGCCGTCATCCGGGTCGGAACTCGCTGGCGCTTGCGCGGGAACTCGCGCGCGAGCACCTCCTGCACCAGCCGCGAATACGCGGTGCGGACGAGTTTCGGCAGCTGCGTCGGGCCGACCTCCGGGCTGCCGATCCGCGCCAGGAGGGACAGCAGGAACGGGTCGTCGAACAGGTGGACGTTGTGGCCGTAGCGGTGGGCGAGCATCGGTCGACCGCAGGGTATCGATCGCGCGAGCGGCTGACACCCTGTTCCCGGCAACCGCGCCGGGCCGGGGCTGGCGGGGCCGGCGCGAAAATCGGCGGCCGGCGGCGAGCCTTGGGACGGTCGGGCGAAACGGATCGTACCCCGGCCTTCCGAAGCGGTTACGCTGTCAGGTGACCCCAGGGCCCGGCGTTACTCCCCGTCGCCGCCGGGCTACGCAGTTTGCACGGCATGTCCGAAGGCCCCTTCCTCCTAGTCGTCACCCGCGACGAGAAGTCCGAGACGCACGCGTTCCACCAGGATGTCGTGACGATCGGGCGGTCGCGGGAGTGCGATCTCTATCTGCCCGACCGCCTCGTCTCGCGGCAGCACTGCCGCGTCGAACGCATCGACGGGGTGTTTGCGCTCGTCGACGCTGGCGCCCAGAACCCGGCCAAGATCCGCGGCCGCCCCGTGCTGCGGACCGAGCTCAAGGTCGGCGAGAAGTTCGCGCTCGGTGAGTACGAGGTCGAGCTGCAGCTGCCGGCGGTCGAGAACGCGTCGGTCGACGAGACCAAGCCGGGCGCCGAGGCCCGCGGCGGCCACGACATCGTCACGTTCCTCGAGATCGCGCGGGCGCTCAACGACGAGAAGGACCTCACGCGGCTGCTGACCCAGATCGTCGACTCGGCGATCCAGATCGCGGGCGCCGAACGCGGCTTCCTGATCCTCGGCAAGGACGCCGACCACTCGGTCGAGGTCGCGCGCAACTTCGCGCAGGAGGAGGTGCTGTCGCCCGAGTTCAAGATCTCGCGCACGATCGCGACGCGCGTGATGGAGACCGGCATCCCGGAGCTCACGACCAACGCGCAGGAGGACGATCGTTTCCGCGACCTGCAGTCGGTCGCCGATCTGCGCCTGCGGTCGGTGCTCTGCATCCCGATCCGCTGCCGCGGCGAGATCTCCGGCGTGCTCTACGTCGACAACCGGCTCCAGCAGCAGGTGTTCCAGGAACGCGAGAAGACGCTGCTGCTGTCGCTCGCGGATCACGCGGGTACGGCGATCGTCAACGCCCGCACGCTCGAGGAGCTGCGCGGCAAGCAGGTCGAGCTCACGGCGGCGCTCGAGCGCGTCGACCAGCTCAACGCGGCGCTCAAGGGGCAGCTCGCGGAGAAGACGAGCGAGCTGTCGCAGATCAAGGAGGAGATCAGCACGCAGAGCCTCGTGCACAAGTCGAAGTACGACTACCGCCAGATCGTCGGCACGGGTCGCGCGATGCGGAACGTGTTCGGGCTGCTCGACAAGTACATCGACGCGGACGATCCGGTGCTCGTCACCGGCGAGTCGGGCACGGGCAAGGAGCTCGTCGCGCGCGCGATCCACACCAACAGCAACCGGTCGGGCAAGCCGTTCGTGAGCGAGAACTGCGCCGCGCTGCCCGAGGCGCTGCTGGAAAGCGAGCTGTTCGGCTACGTGCGCGGCGCGTTCACCGGCGCGACGAGCAGCAAGAAGGGTCTGCTCGAGACCGCCGACGGCGGGGTGCTGTTCCTCGACGAGATCGGTGACCTGCACCTCGACCTGCAGACCAAACTCCTGCGCGTGCTGCAGGAGGGCGAGGTCCGACCGCTCGGCAGCCGCGAGACCCTCAAGGTCGACGTGCGGCTCATCTGCGCGACGAACAAGAACCTCGAAGCGATGGTCCGCGACGGCGAGTTCCGCGAGGACCTGTACTACCGGCTCGCGGTCCTGCCCGTGCAGCTGCCGCCGCTGCGCGATCGGCGCGAGGACGTGCCGCAGCTCGTGAAGCGCTTCCTCGTCGACCTGACGAACGAGAACGGCTCGCGCGTGCGCATCAGCCCGGACGCGATGGAGCGCCTCGTGCAGTACACCTGGCCGGGCAACGTGCGCGAGCTGCAGAACGAGATCCGGCGGTCATCGGTGCTCTGCGACGGCGTGATCCTCGAGTCGCACCTGAGCCAGCACGTGCGCGAGGGCAAGACCGGGCCGGGGCTCGGGCTGCACGACGACGGGCTGCTGCCGAGCGAACGCAACACGACGCTGCCCGACATGGTGCAGGCGCTCGAGATCCGCGAGATCCAAAAGGCGTTCGAGCGGTCGCAGTCGAACAAGAGCCGCGCGGCCGAGCTGCTCGGTCTGTCGCGCTTCGCCCTGCAGCGCAAGATCGACAAGTACGAGCTCGATGCGAGCGGTCGCCCGACCGCGGACGACGACGCCGACGCCGAAGCGGACAGCGGTCAGGACGACTCGGCCGCCTCATGACGTTCGCGCAGCCGTTCCAGGACTACGAGATCCTCGATCGCGTCGGCGCGGGCGCGATGGGAACGGTGTTCAAGGCGCGCCACAAGAAGCTCGGCCGCATCGTCGCGCTCAAGGTGCTCAAGCCGTCGCTCGCGCGCGACAGCCGCTACGTCGATCGACTGCGCCGCGAGGCGCGGATCGTCGCATCGCTCAACCATCCGCACATCGTCACCGGCTACGATCTCGGCGAGGAGGGCGGCTATCACTTCTTCGTGATGGAGTTCGTCGAGGGCAAGAGCCTGCGCGGCATGCTCTCGGAGTGGGGGGTATTCCCCGAGGAATACGTGCTCGAGGTCGCGACGCAGGTCGCGCAGGCGCTCGATCACGCGTTCGAGAACAACGTCATCCACCGTGACATCAAGCCCGGCAACATCCTCATCGACGAGGACGAGAAGGTGAAGCTGACGGACATGGGGCTCGCGAAGGGCCCCGCCGACCTGACGCTCACCCGGGACGGCGCGACGGTCGGGACGCCGCAGTACATCTCGCCGGAACAGGCGCGCAATCCGCAGGACGTCGACGTCCGCAGCGATCTCTACTCGCTCGGTGCGACGCTGTATCACATGGCCACGGGCGTGCCGCCGTTCACCGGCGACACGATGGCGGAGCTCATCACCAAGGTGCTGAACGACCCGCCGATCGCGCCCAACGAGGAGAACCCGGCGGTCAGCGAGGGCTTGTCGCTCGTCATCCGCAAGCTCCTGGCGAAGGACCTGCGCGTGCGCTACCAGACGCCGCGTGAGCTGCTCGACGACCTCGAGCGACTCGAGGGCGAGCTGCCGCCGCAGGTCGACGAAGAACGCCTGGCGCAGGGCGAGAGTGACCGTCGCGTCGAGATCCCGAGACGGTTCGCGACCGCCGTGCTCTTCGTGCTGCTGCTCGGCGGCGCCGTCTGGATCGGCATGCAGCTGCGGGGCGAGAGCGCGGCGATCGCCGCGTCGGACTCGTTCATCGCCGAGCTCGAGGAGAAGCTCGACGAACTCGGGTCACCGGGCGCCCGCTGGCAGCACCTGCGGGCGCTCGGTGGACCGCTCGGCGAGACGCTGCCGGCCGGCCGGGCGCTCGAGGTGCAGAAACTCGAGGCCATCGAGTTCAACGCGATGAAGGCCGCGGTCGTGCGCGCGAGCGCGCAGTTCACGGGCCCGGGCTGGAGTGAACTGACGGCGTGGTTGCGGGCTCCCGACACCTGGCCCGACATGGCGGACTTCGAACGTGAGCAGCTGGCGCGCGCGGTCTATGCCGAGGTCGGACTGTTGCCGAGCGAGTTCCCGCTGACGCTCGACACCGCGCCGCTCGAGGGTCTGCGGCGGGACGTCGCGCAGCAGCTCGCGGAGCGCGACGCCGAGTTGCTGCAGCGGCTCGACGAGTATCTCGCCACGGACCTCGTCGATCGGGTCACGGAGCGACTGCAGGCCGGGGACTACACGGGCGCGCGCCGCCTCTGGAGCCGCGCGCTGTCGAGCTTCTGTGACGGCGTTCGGGTGCCCGCGGTCGAACGCCTCGGCGAGACCGTCGCCCAGCAGGCCGCGGAACGGTGCGAACAGGGTTGGCGCGTGGCGCGGCCCGCGATCGACAGCGCCGAGGCCGCGGTCGCCGACGCGCTGCGGCAGGAGGTCGCGACCGTCGTCGGGCATTTCGAGGATCGACTCGCGGCCGGCGCGGATCCGGCGGCGATCCTCGGTCGGGTGCTCGAGTTCCGGCTCGGGCTGTTCGATGTCTGGCCGGCCTCGCTGCGCTTTCGGGACGAAGCCAACCCGTGGCCCGATGTCGAACGCATGCTCGGCGAGGTGCGTCAACTCGTCGGTCTCGCGGCCGACGCGCGCGCGGCGGAGCGCTTCGATCATCGGTGTGATCTCGCGTGGCGCGCGCTCTGTCAGGGCGACGCCGCGGCGAGCCTGGCCATCCTCGCGGACCTCGAGGCGGAGTCGGACTCCGCGCGCGCGGAGCTCGCGCAGCACCGCCAGGCGGTGCAGGCGGCCGCGGCCGTCGAGGCCGCGCTGCTCGCGACGCTCGCGAAGTCGTCGCGGCCGGTCATCGCGTTCCCGCACCGCGGCACCGGTCTCGTGGTCGAACTGCGCGTGGAGGACGAGGGCGGCCGG
Organism: Planctomycetota bacterium; assembly: GCA_965228735.1. Lineage (GTDB taxonomy): Bacteria > Planctomycetota > UBA1135 > UBA1135 > UBA2386 > JAGQRA01. The sequence continues at coordinate 1,970,744 of OZ245838.1, read as the reverse complement.
CCCGTGCTGTTCGCGCAGGCGCTCGGCGAGCCGGCCCGCACGGCGACGCTCAGCGAGTTCCGGTTCTCGGAGTTCGAGCGCGCCGCCCGCCGCATCGACTCCGACCCGTACGCCGGCCTGCCGGCTGGCGTGGCGCCGCTCGGCCAGCTCGTGTTCCGCCTCGTCGGCGACGAGTTCGCGGGCTTCGACCAGCTGCTGCAGTCGGTCGACGACGCGTTCGTGCTCGGCGAGATCGCCCCCCGCATCCGCCGCGTGCGGGGCGAGCGGCGCGAGACCGTCGTCGATCGCGCGGGGGCTCTGACGCAGATGCGCGAGGCGCTGGCGCGGGCCCGGCAGACCGGGGAGCTGCGTGAGCTGGAGCGTGCGATCATCACGTTCGACGAGCTCGTCAGCGAGAACGACCGCAGCGGCTCCGAGCGCAACCACATGCGCACCGCGAAACGGTGGCTGCAGCTCGCCCGGCGGCAGGAGGATGTGCGCGCCGACATCGCGGATTCGGCGCCGGCCGGCGCCGAGGTGCGGACGGCGATCGACGAGGAGGACAACGCGGTCACAGCTCAGATGACCGCGAGCGGCGCGCAGCTCGCGCCCGGCATGAAGGAGGGCTGGTCGCTGCGCGACGGCGTCGTCGAGTTCGTGGGCGGCGGGCGGCCGTGGAGTGACATGCATCTCGAAGTGCTCGAGTGTGCGACCGGCGTGCCGCTGCGGCGGTCGGGCACGACGCACACCACGCTGCACATCGATTTCGCGCTGCCGCCGGTCGAGGTCGACCAGCGCTGGTATCTCGTGCAGTTCCGCGGCCTCGCGATCGCGGTCGTCGTCGGGCCGGACAACGCGGTGCATGCGGCGTTCGTCGACGGCGATCCGCGCAAGCGCGAGGCCAGTCAGAAGGCGTTCGAACGCGCGCTGCGCGGCGTGCTCGACCGGCCGCGGGTCATGGCGATCCCGGGCGCGCAACATCGACTGACGATCGTCGTCGAGGCCTCGTGGACGGCCGCGAGCGGCGCCGTGCAGGTGTTGTTCGAGGGCCGTGAGCTGCTGCGGGGCCGGCGCGCTCTGCAGGCCAAGGCGCCGGCCAACCTGCTGCTCTACCCGCGGCAGGAGATCGCCGTGCACCGCGTCCAGGTTCGCGCCCGCGGGCTCTGACCCTCGCCTCGTCAGCGCGGTGGCGTCAGCGTGGCGACGTCAACGTGGTGGCTGGGGCTGGGGCTGCCGGCGCGAGATCGCCTGGTAGCTCGGGTCGAGTCCGAGCGTGCGCTCGACGAGGTCCGCGAGGTCCTGCGCCTGCAGTTCGGCGATCGCGGCCGCGTTCCCGCGGCCGAGCCGATCGTACTCGCGCAGCAGCAGCGCCGATGCGAACGCGAACCGCCGGTCCTCGTCGCGGCGATGCAGCTGCCACAGCAGCTCGTAGTCGCGCGCCGGATCGGCGCCCGCGCGCCGCGCCGTGTGGAGCAGCGCGCGCGCCGCCCTGAAGTCCTCGGCCGCGATGTGGTCGCGGGCCTGCCGGCGGGCCATGTCGCTCGTCGCCGGCACCTGGATCGCGCGCGCCACGTGGGCGCGGAGCGTCGGGTCCGCGGTCGCGAGGCCGGCGCAGCTGCGGTAGTGCCGCGCGTAGTCGAGTTCGCCGGCGCGGGCGTGTTCGTTTGCGAGCGCGAGCGCCCGCGTCGTCGCGCAGGCCTCGTGACGGGCTGCGAGCCGCTGCGTCAGCGCTGCGCGCAGCATGTCGGCGAGTCGCGTCGGGAACTCGCCGCTGACGACGCTGGACTTGGCGCTGCGATCGGCGGACACGCGCAGGCGGAACGAGCGATCCGCCCGCAGCCCGTAGCCCGTCAGCCGGCCGGTCGCGGTGACTCGCACCGGATGATCGATCCGGCATTGCTGGATGCGGTGCCGCGCGGCCGGCAGCCAGCTGTCGGCGCGGCAGTCGTAGGTCACCTCGAACTCGTCGGGCGCGAGGCGCGTCGCGGGCGCACCGCCCGCGTACGGCTCCGGATCGGCGAGCGGGAGAACGTCTCGGACGGCGCCGGCGAGGACGGCCGCCGCGATCGCCGGGGGCAGATCGACATGGGTCGAAAACGGCGCGTTCGTCCAGTCCGCACCCGGCGCCGCCGGGGTGCTCGCGCACGCCCCGAGCAGGAGCGCTACGCCGGCATGGATCGAGAGGCCCTTCACCTCGGCTTCTTCGGTGCCTGGCTGCGATTGCTGCAGATCGGTACACCTGCCGGTCCAGCATCGAGACGCGGCTGCGATCCGGCACCCGACCCGCCCGTCGCACGGGCGCAATACTGATGCCATGAGTGTTGTCAGACACCGGCAACTCGTCGGGTGGGAGGGGTTAACGAACCTTCGTCCGTCTACGCAACCTCGCGCAGCCCGGATCGACTCATCGGATGGCAGCTCGATCGCCGCCAATCCTGGCGCCAGCGGAGCACCTCGTCGGCACGCAGGGCGCGGTCGACGAGTCCGAGCAAGACCGCTGGCGTGTCGCCCGGAGCGTCGTGGTTGTGACGGTCCCGCACGTAGTTCCGGTAGACCACGAACATGCACATCTGAAACTGAAGGCAGCGGCGCTTCTCGGTGACCAGCCAGCTGTCGCGCCGCAGCCTTCCGCAGTTGTCGCGACTCATTGCCAAGGTCAGGTTGATCGGAAACAGCGGGTTGAACGTGCCTCGTGCTTGGGTCGAAGGCGTCGTGTCGTGCGTCGCGCCGTCACGGAAGACGATCCGGATGAGGCGCGAGTACATCGCCTTCTCGTCGCTGAGGAGATGCACCGCACCGCCATCGACTCGACTGCGGAGCTCCGTGAGCACGGCCTGCACGGATCGCCGACTCCGGTCTCGACGACGCCCATTGCGGCGCTCGAGTGACTCTTGCTGGCGACGGCGGCCGGTCCCGCTCGGGGCCAGCCGCCGAATCGGCCCAACCATGGTGGCGACCATGAAGTAGGTGTCGCGGTCGATCAGGATCGGCAACGTCAGCGGCTTGATCGACGCCTTCTCGTACGTCTCCTCCTCGTCGAACACGAACGTCCGACCTGCCGGAAGTCGCCAGCACAGGTTGCGATGCAGCCAGCGACACGTCCGCGCGATCTTGCGGAACTTCCGCTGGACGGAGTGCACGTCCAGCTCGAGTTGCCGCCCGGCCTGGCGCAGTCCGCACCCGCTCGTGAGTAGCTTGAACAACGGGACGTTGCACTCCGGGCGCTTGTCGCGGTAGTCGTGCCGGAACGTCTGGCGCGAGAACGTCCGCCCGCAGCTCCGGCAGCGGAATCTTGGGACCGGCCACCTTCGGCATCGCGGCTTGTAGTAGCCGTAGCGCACGAAGAACCGTGGCTCTGGCTGCGCGAACTGTTCGCAGTCGGGATAGGGGCATCGCGGCGGGATGAACTTCATTGCTGACTCCGGATGGCGCGAAAGGCCCTCCGGGGTCGTGCAATGGGCAGGTGCGGAATCGGCTGGGAATCCGTCAAATCCACACTGATGGCATCAGTATCCGCGCTCGGCGACCGCGAACGCGGTGGCCGTCGTGCCGTCGTGGGTGAGGCTGAGATGCACGTGTCCGATCCCGAGTGCGCGGGCGCGATCCTGCGCCGCACCCGTGAGTGCGACCGTGACGGCGCCGGCCCCGTCGCGCCGCACCTCGATCTGGCGGAACGTGACGCCTTGCGCCCAGCCCGTGCCGAGGCACTTCATCACGGCTTCCTTGGCGCAGAACCGCGCGGCCAGCGACTCGCCGGGCCGATGGCGTGCCCGGCAGTAGTCCTGCTCTGCGGTCGTGTAGACGCGATTCAGGAACCGGTCGCCGCCGCGCCGGACCAGCTCCTCGATGCGCGCGATCGTGACCGTGTCGACCCCGATGCCGATGATCGCGGGCCCGGTCACGACGCTTCGCCGAGCACGGCCAGGCGTTCGACCGCGGCGCGACCCGGACCGCGCAGGCGGAACGCCGCGAGATCGCCGTGCGGATCGATGAGCACCTGCACGCAGTCGCGCCAGAGCTCGCGGCGGTCGGTGTCGGAGAGCCGCGACGGCCCCTCGGGGTGGCTGTGGGCGAACCCGAGGAAGACGCGTCCGGCGGCTTCGGCGTTCGCGACCGCGGCGTGGAACTCGATCGGATCGACGTCGAACCGGTCCGCGTCGGTCGCGCGGTTCTGCAGCTCCTCGAACGCGGTGACGTGCTCCCCGTTCCCCGTCAGGACCGCGACCATCTCGCGGGGCTGGCAGACGCGCGCACGGCGCAGCAGCTGCTGCTGCACACGCGCGTCGATTCGGATCCGGGAGCGGGACGGGAGCGGCACTGGCGAGATGACGGTGCGGACGTGGCGTCGGTTGCGGCATGATACTGCGATGACCGCCGATTCCGAACAGTCCGCACAGCCAGAGCATCCCGGCGCCACGCCGCCGCTCTACGGCACGCCGAGCCCGCGGCACGCGCCCGTCGGTCCGCTCGCCCCCGTGCTCGATCGCAGCAGCACGACGGCGCAACCCGACGCGGAGACCCTGCGCGCGGTCGGCGCGGGCGAGTCCGACGCCGCGTTCTACCAGCGCCTCGGGCATCCCAACCTGCGCGCGTTCGAGGGCCTCGTCGCCGAACTCGAGGGCACGGCCGGCGCGGTCGGCTTCGCGAGCGGCATGGCCGCGATCTCCGCCGCGATGTCGGCGCATCTGTCGGCGGGCGATCGGGTGCTCGTCGCGCACGAGATCTACGGCGGCACGGCGGCGTTCTCGACGGCGGACCTGCCGCGCTTCGGGGTGCAGGTCGACCGCTTCAGCTCGCTCGATCTCGACGGCCTACGCGCGCTCTTCCAGCGGCCAGCCGAGGTGCCTCCGAAGATGGTCGTGTTCGAGTCGCCGATCAACCCGACGCTGCGGCTGTGTGACATCGCCGCGATCACCGCGCTGGCCCGCGAGGCCGGGGCGATCACGCTGTTCGACGCCACGTTCGCGCCGCCGCCGATCCAGTCCGCGCGGGCGCTCGGCGTCGATCTGATCGCGCACTCCGCGACCAAGTTCTTCGGCGGCCACTCCGACGTGCTCGCCGGCGTCGTCGCGGGCCCGCACGCGCTGCTGGGCCCGATCGAGATGTTCCGGCGCCACACCGGCGGCGTGCTCGCGCCGGATCCGGCGTGGTTGATCCAGCGCAGCTGGCCGACGTTGCGGCTGCGGCTGCAGGCCCAGCAGCAGGGTGCGCTCGCGGTCGCCGAGGGCTTGCAGGGCATGGTGGCGCAGGGGCAGCTCGCGGCCGTGACGTATCCCGGCTTGCCGGGGCACCCGGACCGCGAGCTCGTCGAACGCCAGATGACGGGCGGCGGCGGCGCGCTGCTGGCGTTCGCCGTCGACGGCGGCGTCGAACGCGCCAAGGCGTTGCTCGATCGGCTGCAGGTCATCGCCCGCGCGGCGAGCCTCGGCGGGATCGAGACCCTCGCGACGATCCCGGCGTTCACGACCCACGCGGCGCTGACCGCGGCCGAGCGCCAGACCGCAGGAATCGCCGACGGCATGGTGCGGCTCGCGGTCGGGCTCGAGGATCCCGATGAGCTGCTCGGGGATCTGCGGCAGGCCATCGGCGCGACGGCCTGACGGCGATCCCGCGGACTGGCACCTCCGCGATGGCCTTCGGGTGGCCCATCCGCTACTTTCCTTCCCCGCATGGTCCATTTACGCCGCGGTACGTTCGTCGGATTGCTGATCAGCTTGACGGGTGCGCTCGGGGGGGCGCTGCCGGCTCAGGCCGAGGTGCGGGAGGCGTCGAAGTCGCCCGCTACCCCGAAGGCCGCTACCCCGAAGGTGGGGGTCGCCATCCCGGCAGTGACGATCGGTGTCGTCGACCTCGACAAGGCGATCGCCAACTACCCGACGGCGCGCCGTGAAGAGGCCGAGCTGCAGAAGCTCTCGGAGCAGTTCACGGCGCAGCTCGATCAGCGCAGCCAGAAGATCGACGAACTCATCGCCAGCCTGCGGATCCTCAAGCCGGGAGCGCCGAAGTACGCGGAGATGCAGTTCGAGCTGCAGTCGCGGCAGCGTGACCAGAAGGATCTGGCCGACTTCCTGCGCCAGCAGTTCAACGTCAAGGCGCAGGAGCTCGAGGTGCGGCTGTTCGAGGACCTCGAGTTCGCGATCAAGAAGGTCGCGGAGGACAACGGCATCACGATCGTGCTGCGGGCCCAGGACTCGCTCGATATCGGTGCGAAGAAGGTCGGCGAGCCCGACTCGACGCGCGAGAAGGCGCGCCGCTTCGCGCAACGCACGGTCTGGTTCGCCGATTCGTCGGTCGACCTCACGCCGGCGCTCATCAAGTATTTGAGCGTCTACGATCCGCGCAAGGAGCGCGAGAAGCTCGACGCCGCCAACGCCCGAAAGAACGGCACGCAGAACCCCAAGAAGGGCGGCGCGACCGGTAGCGACAAGAAGGCATCGCCCGCCAACTCGAAGGGCGGCGCCAGTGGTATCCCCGGCAAGTGATTCGCCCGTGACCAACGAACCGAAAGCGCCGCCCGCGCGGCCCCAACGCACGCTCAAGAGCCCCGTCGAGTATCGCGGCGTCGGGCTGCACTCCGGCAAGGACACCCGCGTCGTCGTGCGGCCCGCCGAGGCCGGCACGGGCGTGACGTTCGTGCGCACCGACCTCGACGACAACCCGGTCGTGCGCGCCGACGGTGCCAACATGAAGGCGCGGCAGCGGCGCACGTGCATCCAGGACGGCAAGGCCGAGGTCTACACGTGCGAGCACCTGCTCGCGGCGCTCTACGCGCTCGGCATCGACAACGCGTCGGTCGAGATCGACGGCGAGGAGGTGCCCGGTCTCGACGGTTCCGCGATGGAGTTCTTCACCGGCCTGCGCGAGAGCGGCACGGTGGAGCTCAAGTCGCCGCGCCAGATCTACGCGGTGCAGCAGCCGATCTACGTGCGCGAGGGCAACGCCAGCCTCGTCGCGCTGCCGGGTTCGGGTCGCCTGTCGGTCGAGTATCACCTCGACTACGAGGCGAAGAACGGCACGACGCACAAGACGCGGCAGATCGCGATGTTCGAGCTCACGCCCGACGCGTTCGAGCAGGACATCGCCAAGGCCCGCACGTTCGTGTTCGAGCACGAGGTCGAGTCGCTGCGCGCGGCCGGACTCGGCAAGGGCGCGACGACGCACAACACGCTCGTGATGGGGCCGGATGGTCCGCAGAAGAATGCGCTGCAGTGGGACGACGAGCTCGCGCGCCACAAGATCCTCGACCTCGTCGGCGACCTCGCGAACATCGGCTGCGATCTCGACGCCCACATCATCGCGACGCGCTCGGGCCACAGCCTCAACATGGCGCTCGTCAAGCGCATCCAGGAGGAGCGCGAGCGCGAGCAGGCCGAGGGCGAGGCGCCGGTCGTGTCCGGCCTCGACATCCGGCAGATCTTCAACCTGCTGCCGCATCGGTATCCGTTCCTCATGATCGATCGCGTGATCGAGCTCGAGGGCTTCCAGCGCGCCGCGGCGATCAAGAACGTCACGATCAACGAGCCGTTCTTCCAGGGGCACTGGCCCGAGCAGCCGATCATGCCGGGCGTGCTGCAGCTCGAGGCGATGGCCCAGCTCGCGGGCCTGCTGCTGCTGCGCAAGCTCGACAACACGGGCAAGCTCGCGGTGCTGTGGAGCATCGACAAGGTCAAGCTGCGCGGGGCCGTCGTGCCGGGCGACCAGCTGCGGATCGAGGTCGAGACGATCCGCGCGCGGCCGCAGGTTGGCCACGTCCGCGCGCGCTGCAAGGTCGGCGGCCGCCTCGTCGCCGAAGCCGAACTGAAGTTCACGCTGGTGGACGCGTAGTGGCGGAGCCTCAGGGCGGCGACGGTCGCGAATCGGGCGACCGGCTGCGCGTCGGGGTCGTCGGCGTCGGTCACCTCGGCCGGCACCACGCCCGGTTGTTCGGCACGCTCGCCCACGAGTGCGAGCTCGTTGCCGTCGCGGATACCGATGCCAAGGCGCTCGCGCTGGCCGAGGAGACCTACGGCTGTGCTGTGCACCGCGACTACCGCGACCTCGTGGGGGCGGTCGACGCCGTCTCCGTCGTCGTGCCGACGAGCCTGCATCGCGAGGTCGGCACGTTCTTCCTCGAGAACGGTGTGGACGTGCTCGTCGAGAAGCCGATCGCGCGCACCGTCGAGGACGGGCAGGCGCTCGTCGAGGTTGCCGAGACGCACGATCGCGTGCTGCAGGTCGGGCACGTCGAGCGGTTCAACCCGGCGCTCGAGGGGATCGCGCACATCGGCAAGGAGGCCCGCTACATCGAGTCGCAGCGCCTGGCGCCGTTCTCGTTCCGCAGCACGGACATCGGCGTCGTGCTCGACCTGATGATCCACGATCTCGATCTCGTGCTCGCGCTCGTCGACAGCCCGATCCGCTCGGTCGAGGCGTTCGGCGGCGCGGTGTTCACGCCGGCCGAGGACATGGCGTCCGCGATCATCAAGTTCGAGAACGGCGCGGTCGCGCACCTCACGGCCAATCGCGTCGCGCTCAAGCCGCTGCGCAAGATGCGCGTGTTCAGCAAGCAGGGCTACGCGAGCCTCGACTTCCAGACCCAGCAGGGACTCGTCGTCGAGAAGACGCCGGGCTGGGACTTCGAGAAGCTCGATCTGCAGAGCATCGACCGCGAAGAGGTCGGCGACCTGTGGAAGTTCGTCTTCGATGGCCTGCTCAAGGTGAAGAACCTCGAGCTCAGCGAAGGCAACCCGCTCGGCGCCGAGCTCGCCGACTTCCTGCGCTGCGTCCGCGAGCGGGCCCGCCCGCGGGTGAGCGGCGAGGACGGCGTGCTCGCGCTGGCGGCGGGAGAGCGGGTGCTCGCGGCGATCGCCCAGAACCGCTGGGAGTAGCCGCTGGGAGTAGCCGGTGGGAGTGACCCGGAACTCGCCGTGACGCGGGCGCAAGTGAAGTTGTCGTGGAAGTTTCGGCGACGCTTTCCCGAGATCCGGACGCGTAGCATTGGGCTTTCCCCGGGGTAGACTTATGCCCCCTGTCGAAGGCTCCGCACTGCAGCACTCGTTGCTGAGCGCGGGTCAATAAAGTTGAACCGATGAACACGCGCCGGGATCCGACCTCGTGAGTTTCCCCGGGAGCGGGAGGCGTTGCCCGCCCGCATCCTGGGCACTCCGGGGGGAGCCCACCTGAGCACAAGGGTTCAACCGACCTCCGCCGACGGTGATGGCGGTGCGGAGCCTCTCGATTTCCCACCCGTATCGGGTACGCTCGCCCACGGAGGCGGTTATGCGACAGATACTGGTACTCGGACTGCTGGCGGCAGTCTGTTGGTGGATCTATGACTCCTACTTCGTGCCCACGGCACAGGCGGGAGGTGATCCGGTTGGCGGTGTGGTGGACGACAGCGGCGCGCATCGGAACGGTCAGGTTCCGGGTGGGCCGGCTGCTGGCGGCAACACCATGCAGACCTCCGGCTTCTCGGAACTGCTCGGGCGTGGCAGCCCCCAGCAGCCGACCGCGAACGCCGCGGCTGACGGTGCCGAGAACGCGGCGCCGCCCGCCACCCCCGCGCCCGCGGCGCTCGACGCTGCTGGCCAACAGGCGCTGCAGGAGCTGCTCGCCCGCATCCAGGCCCGCGAACCCGCGGCGGTCGAGCAGGCGTGGATCGCCCTGCAATCCGGGCGCCTGCTGGCCGGGCCGTCGCAGCAACTGCTCGGTGCGTTGCAGGGTGACGCGCTGCAGCCCGAGACGACGTTCGCGCAGCTGTTCGCGCGGCTCGGCACGCACAACACGTTCTTGCACGTGCCGACCGGTCGCGAGCTCGGTGCCCGCGCGTTCGAGGCGGCGATGAAGCTGCCCGATCCGGAGGCCGTCGCCGCGGGCTCGCGCTATCTCGAACTCTGCCTGCGCGGGCACATCAGGAAGCACGACGCCGACGCCCGCGCCGCGGTCGATCGCGCCTACGCGCAGTATCGCATCCGCGCCGACCGCTGGCTCTGCGACCCGCAGAACGTCGCGGGCGCGCGGTCCTACACGGTCAAGAGCGGCGACAGCCTCAACCGCATCGCCGGTCGATTCCGGCGCGAGGGCGTCATGGTCGAGGAGGGCACGATCGCGGCCCTCAACCGCATCCACAACAAGAACGCGATCCAGGTTGGTCAGCGCCTCAAGGTGCCGGTCGCGCCGATCCGCGCGATCGTCGAGAAGCGCAGCTTCTCGCTCGGGCTCTACGTCGGCGACACGCTGCTGCGGCTCTACTGGGTCGGACTCGGTGCCAACGACAAGACGCCCGTGACGACGTTCGACGTGATCGCGAAGCAGCCACGCCCGCAGTGGACCGCGCCGGACGGGCGGGTTCTGCCGTACGGCCACCAGGACAACATCCTCGGCGAGTACTTCATCAAGTTCGGCCACCCGTCCTACATCGGCTTCGGCGCGCACGGGACGCCGATGCCGGAGACGATCGGCACGATGTCGTCGATGGGCTGCATCCGGATGTACGCGCCGGACATCGCCGAACTCTTCGAGATCCTGCCCCGCGGCGCGACCGTCGAGATCCGCGCCAACCAGTCGACCTAGCCGTACGGTACCGCGACCTAGCCGTACGGTATTGGGTTCATGCTGGCAGGCCCGGGTGCCGAACGGGGCCTCTCAGCCGCCGTCCATGAACTCCGGGTCGTCGACGACGAGGTCGTCGTCGGCGCAGGTGAGGAACCCCTGGGGCAGGGCGACGACCTGCGTGCGGCCGCCCTTGCAGCGGCGGGCGCGCAGCGCGCTCTCCGGGTACGGCAGGTCGCGTGGAATCGGCTCGACCGCGGCCGCGAGTTCCGCGTAGGTCTTCACGAGGTGAAGTGCGGGCAGGTGCTTCTTGGTGCCCGGAAAGCCCTTCAGGTACCACCCCGTGAACTTGCGGATCTGCTGCATGCCGTTCTTCTCGCCGAAGAACTCGACGAGCAGGCGCGCGTGCTCGAGCAGCGTGTCGACGACGCCGCCGGAGTCGGGCGGCAGCGGCGGCTCGTGCCCCGTGAGCACCGCGCAGAGCTCGCCGAACAGCCACGGTCGGCCGAGGCACCCGCGGCCGACGACGACGCCGTCGCACCCGGTGTGGCGCAGCATGCGCAGCGCGTCCCAGCACTCGAAGATGTCGCCGTTGCCGAGGACGGGGATCGTCGTCACCGCCTGCTTGAGCTCGCCGATCGCGTCCCAGTCCGCGTCGCCGGCGTAGAGCTGCGCCGCGGTGCGCGCGTGCAGCGCGACGGCGCGCACGCCCTCCTCCTCACCGATGCGGCCCGCGTCGAGGAAGGTCAGCAGGTCGTCGTCGATGCCCTTGCGGAACTTGATCGTCACCGGCACGTCGCCCGCGCTCGCGACGACGCTCTGCACGATGCGCCGCAGCAGACTCGGTCGCGCCGGGATCGCCGCGCCGCCGCCGTTGCCCGTGACCTTGCGCACCGGGCAGCCGAAGTTCATGTCGATGTGGTGGACGCCCCAGTCCTCGACGAGCACGCGCGTCGCCTCGGCCAGCGTGCGCGGGTTGGTGCCGTAGAGCTGGATGCTCTTCTTGGTCGCCTCGTCGCTGCCGAACGAGGCGAGCTTGAGCGTGCGGGCGTGCCCTTCGACGAACGCGCGCGCCGTGATCATCTCGCTCACGTAGAGGCAGCGGTCGTTCGAGAACCGCCGGCACAGCGACCGGAACGGCGCGTTCGTGACGCCCGCCATCGGCGCGAGCACGACGGGCGGGTCGACCGTGAGTTCACCGTTCGGAGTACCGTCCGAAGCGGGGCCGATGGGCGCGGGGCCGAGGGACAGCGGCGCGAACTCGCCGGGTCGGGCGACCGGGATGTCGTGGTTGAGCTCCGTTCGAAGAGTCATCACACGCTCCGTCTCTCGCGACCCGTCTCGATCTCGCGACGCCCCGAAGCTGCCGGCCAGAGAGAGGGGCCAGAGAGAGGGGCCAGATAGAGGGGCCAGGAGAGAGGAAATGGTGCCCAGGAGAGGACTTGAACCTCCATGGGATATTAATCCCACTAGGACCTGAACCTAGCGCGTCTGCCAATTCCGCCACCTGGGCAGGTGAGGGCTGAGGAAAGTAACCACGGCCTCAGGCGATGCAAGGGGATCCTTGCCAAAGGCCGGCGGTTGTCCGAGCTTTCCCCCACGAGGTTCCACGGAGCATGGCCAAGGGCGGCAAGAACAAGAGCAAGCAGGCGACGGCGGCGGGGGCCGCTGGCGGCAAGGAGATCCTCGTCGGCGAGAACCGCAAGGCGCGGTTCCACTACGAGATCACCGAGCGCTACGAGTGCGGCCTCGTGCTGCGCGGGACCGAGGTCAAGAGTCTGCGCGCCGGCAAGGTCAGCCTCGAGGAGGCCTACGCCCGCTTCGATGGCGAGGAGCTCTGGCTCATCGGCGCGAACATCCCCGAGTACAGCCACGGCAACGTGCAGAACCACGAGCCGACGCGCCGGCGGAAGTGTCTGCTGCACAAGAGCGAGCTCGAGAAGCTGCGCACCAAGGCGCTGATCAAAGGCATGACTCTCGTGCCGTTGCGCGTCTACTTTGGCAGCAAGGGCTACGCCAAGGTCACGGTCGGCGTCGGTCGCGGGCGGAAGACGCACGACAAGCGGCAGCACCTGCGCGAGAAGGCCGACAAGCTGCAGATGCGCCATCGCTGACGCGGCGATCCACGTGCAGTCCTCACGATGCCGAACTCGCGCAAGCCGGACGATCGCCCCGAGTTCATGCCGGCTGTGCTCACGGCGCTCGCCTGATCGGGTCTTCTGCCCGGCCGCGGAACGTTCCCCTCGAGGTCGCAGTAGAATCGGCACCATGCAACGACGCAGCTTCCTGCGCGGTGTCGTCGCCGGTGGTGCCGCAGCTGCGTGCAGCTCGGAGACCGCGGCGCGGGCGCGCGCGCTCGCCCGCCTCGAAGCGCTCGAAGGAGTCGGTCCGGATCGGGATCTCGAACGATCGGAGGTTGCCGGCGAGCTCGATCGGCTCGCCGACGAGATCCTCGCGACCGACGCGGACGAACTCAGCAGCAAGGCGCTCGGCTGGCTCGACGGTGACTGGACCGAGCGCGACATCCTGTCCGCGGCCTACCTCGCCGGTCTGCGCGAGATCGACCCGAGTCCGATCGGCGGCCAGGTGCACGCGTTGATGATGGTGGCGTCCGCCGCGGTCGCCGTGGCCGAGCTGCCCGCTGCGGAACGCGCGTTGCCCGTGCTCTTCCATCTGCAGCGGGTGAAGCGCAGCGTGCGGCGGGACGAGAGCGGCGATGGCGGTGATTGGGTGATGCCGCCGCCGCCGGCCCAGGACGGCGGCACGCGCGCGGAGCACATCGCCGCGTTCGAAGGCGCCATGCAGAAGTGGGACGAGCCCGCCGGTGACCGCGCCGCGACGATGCTCCACGGCGAGCTCTCGATGCGCGAGTTCTTCGAGCTGCTGTGGCCGTGGGCCGTGCGCGACTTCCGGATCATCGGCCACAAGATGATCTTCGCGGTGCAGACGTTCCGCGCGCTCGAGGATCTCGGCTGGCGGCTCGGTCAGGCCGGCGCGCGTTCGCTCGTGCGCGGCGTGCTCGATCAGAATCCCTACGGCCGGTTCGCCGACGACGAGAGCCGGCGCATCCTCGCGGGATTCGAGCAGAACCGCGAGCGCATCGCCGGGATCCCCGCGGGCTGGCAGCGCGGTTCCGACGATCCCGACAAGAGCTTCCGCCTGCTCGAACAACTGCGCGACGCGACGCTCGCCGATGCCGCCCCGGCCGTCGTCCTGCACCTGCAGCGGGGCGTCGGCGAGCGTGCGGTGTGGGACGGCATCCGACTCACCGCGTTCGAGCTCGCGATGCGCCACGACGACATTGCCGGCATGCATCCGGTCACGTCCGTGAACGCGTTGTGGCGCGGCTGTCGCATCACCAACGACGAGTCGACGCGTCGGCTGTGTCTGCTGCAGGCCGCGGATTGGATGGTGCTGTTCCGCGACTTCTTGTTGGCGCGTGGACCGCGTGACCTGCGCGTCGCCCGCGCGCCAGCGGGTCGGACGGGCGACCCGTTTGCCGCTTCGAGCGAAGCCGGAGCGCGCGAACTCGCGGGTTCGGCGATCGCCGATCCGCGCGTGTTTCGTCAACGCGCAATCGGCCTGCTCGCGCGGAAGGCCGTGCACGATCACGACTACAAGGTCACGATCGCCGCGCTCGAGGAACTCACGGCGGCACATCCCGCGTGCCGTCCGGCCCTTGCGGCCGCGAGCATGACGTTCCTGCGGCGCCGCGGCGGCGCGGACCACGCGGTCGTCGCGGACTGGCAGCGGCATCGGCGCGGCTGAATCCCCGCCGCCGCGCTCGCGGCCAACGCGGTTGCGGTCGGGTAGAACGGGCGCCGAGTCGACTGCCGGGCGTGAACGGGGGGCCTAACACGGTCCCATGACGCGAGCTACACTGCTCGCCGCTCCAAGGGCGCACCGCCCTGCCCCTCGCGAATCACTCCCATGCGTACGTCGCCGATCCTGGCTGCTCTGTTCCTCTCGTCCGTCGTGTGCGCGCAGTGCATCACGCCGCCCGGTGCACCGATCGCCATCGTGCAGGACTCGATCAACGGTCCCCACCCGATCGGCTTCAACTTCCCGTTCGCCGGCGCGACGTACAACGAGATCCACGTCTCCGATCACGGCATCTGCTTCCTCACGGACAACGGCCAGCCCGCGTTGCCGGCGGCGTCGCCGCTCGTGTTCACGCCGGCGGCGGCGAGCCTCGTCCAGAACGGTCCGGTCATCTGCCCGTTCTGGAGCGACACGATCCCGGGCCTCACGATCATCGGTGACGTCTATATCGATGCGCAGGGCACGGTCTGCACCGTCACGTGGGTCGACGTCGAGAGCTTCGGGATCCCGAACAACCAGATGGCGTTCCAGCTCAAGCTGTTCGACTCGGGCAACATCGAGTTCGTCTACGGGCCGAACGTGACGAACAACTCCACGTACCAGACGTCGCAGACCGGCGTCATCGGGGTCTCGCCCGGAACGCCCGCCGCGCTGCCGGCCAGCGTCGACTTCTCGACGAGCCCGGTCACGACCGATCTCACGACGTTCGAGGAGTTCACGACGGCGGAGTCGTTCGACATGGGGAACGATTCGATCCTCATGCAGCCGTCGCCGGCGGGGTGGACGGTGATCCACACGCCGGGCGGCACGGGGTGCGCCTCGACCGAGTCGTTCGGCGCCGGCTGTGATGGGCTGACGCTCGCGAGCACGATGCCGCCGCTCGTCGGCAACACGTGGGAGCTCACGACGACCGGAGTCGACGCGAGCTCGCCGCTCGCCGTGACCTACTTCGCGCTCGGCCGGCAGGACCCGCCGCTGCCGGTGACGACGCTCAACTACCCGGCGCCGGGATGCGACATCAACATCCCGCTCGGGTCGATCCTCAACCAGGCCGTGGCGCCAGCGGTCAACGGCACGACCGTCGTGCCGGTGAACATCCCGGCCGGGCCGGCCTTCGTCGGCGTGCGGCTCACGGTGCAGAGCATCGCGTTCACGGCGGGCAACGCCGCGGGGTTCGCGTTGTCGAACGGTGAAGAAGGCCTGATCGGCAACTGATCGCCATCCGTCGCTGCCGAGTCTCAGGCCGGCAGCGCCGCGAAGAACCGGCGCAGATCCTGCTCATCGTTGAGCAGGTTGGGCGAGACGCGGACGCGCACGTCGGCGTTCGCCGGGAAGAGCCGCACGACGATGCCCGCGGCCGCGAAGCGTTCGCCGAGCTCCTGCGTCGTGGTGTCTCGGACCCGGACCGCGAACAGCGAGCTGCCGCGTTCGAACGAGGTCGGCGAGCCGAACTCGGTCCGCGGGTGGGCCGCGGCGAGCTCCTGCGCGAGTTCTCGCAGGGCGCGCAGCGCGTTCGCGCGCGTCATGTCGTCGGTGCGCCGGTGGAACCGCACCGCGTCGCCGAGCGCGAGCACCTCGGGGAGGTTGCGGGTGCCGTAGTCCTCGAACACGCGTGCGCTGCCGGCCCAGCGTTGCTGGCCCCAGGTGCGCCACATCGGTTCGAGCGTGTTCTGCAGATCCCGCCGCACGTAGAGCAGCCCGAGCCCCTTCGGCGTCTGCAGCCACTTGTGCGGACTGCCCGCGTAGAAGTCGACGCCGAGCTCGCCGATGTCGACGGGGATCATGCCGACGGCCTGGGCGCCGTCGGCCGCGACGAACTCGACGCCGCGGTCGCGCAGCGCCCGCGTCAGTTCGCGGACCGGGGTGCGGTAGCCGACGAGGTTGTCGATGTGCGGCAGCACGACGAGGCGCGTCCGGTCGGTGCAGGCCGCGACGTGCCGCTCGATGCAGTCCTCGGGGGTGAGTGTCTTGCCCAACTCGAGGTCGAGCTCGAGCCGCCGCACGACGTAGCCACGCCGCCGGGCGCCGTGGTCGAAGCAGATCGACGCGCCCGCGTGGTTCCACGAACTGAACAACACCTCGTCGCCCTTCGCGAGCGGCAGCCCCTGCGCGAGCACGTTGAACCCTTCGGTCGTGTTGTGCGTGATCGCGAGCTCGTCGCTGCCGCAGCCGATCAGCGCCGCGAGATCCCGGCGCACCTCTTCGCGCGGCTCCTGCCACGGCTCGTTCCACATGTAGTGCGCCGGGTTGGTCTCGCAGAGATCGAGGTAATGCTGCCGCGCGCGTTGGACGACGGCCGGGGTCGTGCCGATCGCCCCGTGGTTGAGGTAGGCGATCGCCGGATCGAGCGTGTAGTCGCTGCGCCGTGGTCGCCCGCGCGGCAGGTCGTCGATCTCGTTCGCGGTCGCGCGGCACGCCGCGAGCAGGCTGCCCGCTGCTCCGGCAGCGGACGCGGTGAGGAACGTGCGGCGACTCGGCATCGCGGCACTGTAGCGACGGCGAACCGCCCAGGGCAGGGCGAGGCCAAGTCAGTGCAGGATCAGTTCGGTCTGCTGCGTGTTCGGTCCGATGTTCGTGCGCCAGGACCGCAGCCCGCCGCGCGCGATGCGCACCTCGCGCAGCTCCGCGCCGAGGAGCGGGACGGTGAGCGAGCCGTCACGTCCGCTCGCGGCGTGCCGCAGCCAGGAGATCGCGGTCTCGCGCACGAGAAGGTCCTCGGGCCGGCCCCGCGTGCGGAGCTGCGCGTCGAACCGGGCGCCGGGAACGGCCAGGCCGTCGACGTCGACGATCAGCAGGTTCGCGGTCGGCGCGGCTGCGAGCTGCAGCGTGTGCTCGGCGCGCCGGTCGCCGATGGGGATGCGATACCAGCACCAGCGGTGGCCTGCGACGGCGACGACGTCCCAGACCGCGTCGGTGCTCCAGAGCTCGATGCGGCCGTTCGCGTCCGCGATGCAGCGATCGTGAACGGCGAAGAACCGGGCCGGTGGATCGGGTCGCAGCGCGATGCAGACATGCGCGAACGGGACGTTGTTCTGGTTCTCGTCCTGCAGTACGAGCGTGCGGCGCACGAGCTTGCCGAGGTCGAACTCGATGTCCTGGTCGCTGCGCCACTCCGTGCCGACGCAGATCCGCGGCGGTGCAGCGTCGCCCTCGGAGCGCCGGGCCCGGACTCGGCAGTGCGAGATGCTGTCCTGCGGACCGACGGCGGGGGTCGCGCTGCCCAGGTTCCGCGGTTGCTGCCAATACTCGTGCTGCCAGGCCGAGGCGGCGGCTCTGCCGACGAGCCGAACCGACGTGGAGACTTCCACCTCGAGCCCGGGATCGGCGCCGATGACGAGCAGGTCGCGCGGGTCGGCTGGCGGCAGTTCGACGACGAAGCGCAGCCCGCCGTCCACCCGGTCCGATCCGGTCGTCGGCTCGCCGTTGCTCAGGCCCGCCATGCCGTGCGCATGGCCAGCCGCCGACACCAGCAGGGCGACGTTCCGATCCGCCTTGCGCGTCGCGAGCGGGATCGACAGGCGGCAGGAGCCCTCCGCGTCGGTGCGCCCGACGTAGCGCCATTCCTGCCACAGCGGTGCCGGGACGGGTGCGGTCGCGCGCCGCTGGCCGGCCCACGTGCGCGTGAACTCGCTGCGTTGATCGTCCCGCACGTGGACCTCGGCCCCTGCGATCGGCGTGCCGTCGAGATCCGTCGCGATCAGCTCGACGTCGTGCGCGAACGGGAAGTGGGCGCGCAGGACGCCGGCGTGCAGCCGTTGGCTCTCGCACATCGGCTGCCGCTTGTCGTCGACGAGCGCGAGCACCGCGTCGTGACCGGGCCACGGCCCGAGCACCACCTTGCCATCGCCGTTCACGGGCAGATCGTGGCCGCAGCGGAACTGACCGCCGAGCAGGACGCGAACCGCGGGCGGCGAGAACGTGCGCCAGCGATCGACGCCGCAGAGCTCGACCTCGTGCGGTCGCGCCTGCCGCTCCGCGACGAGATCGAACGGGCGCCCCGCGGCGCCCGCGAGCAAGAGCCCCGTCACCCAGCGTTGACCGTTCTTCACGGCCGGCCCGATCGCCCAACCGGCGTAGCTCGAGCCGGGACGGAGCATCGCCTCGTAGCGTCCGTTCTCGTCGGTTCGCACCTCGACCCGATCGGGTTCGTTCCCGAGCCGCTGCGCCGGGTCCTGGCAGAACGTGACGACCGCGCCGGTCAGCGGTTCGCCGCCCGGCACCGTCACGGTGCCCGTGCACGGCGCGCGCTGCCCGAGTGCTGGCGCGATGGCGGTGACGATCCCGAGCAGAAGCGCAGCCAGAGGGGTCAGGAGCCGCATGCCGTGATTGTAGTCCGCACGGCCTGCGCCTGCCTGGCTCACCGGCGGCCTTCGCCGCGATCGAGGCGTTCGCGTTCCCAGGTGAACAGCGGCGCGGTCACCGTGATGCGGTCATCCGGGAGCTCGGTGCCGGCGGGGCGCTGCCAGTCGAGCGCTGCTTCCGGCGGCACGAAGACGACGCCGCCGTCCGGGGTGACGTTCGTCGGTTGCTCGCGGCCGTGCAAGTGCAGGGCGCCGCGAACGCTCGGCGGCAGCACGAGCAGGGCGAGCACGAGCCAGCGGCGCTTGGGGGACTCGATGCGGGTCGCGAGCGCGACTCCGAAGGCGCCGACGACGAGCGGGGCAAAGCCGATGAAGCGGGCGCCCGGCGGGTCGGCGACGTGGACGAGCAGGAACATGCCGAGCACACCGCAGAGCGCGCAGCCGGTGAACAGCACGGCATCGGGCTGGCGCGTTCGCCGGGCGAGTGCACCGAGCAGCAGGGCGAACGTGATGATCCCGATCGGGAACGGCGCGAGCAGTCGACCGACCTGGCGCGTGGCGTACCACAGCGTGTCGAACAGCTCGCGGTTGCTGTTGAGGAAGCCATGGCTGTCGCTCTGTCCGAGCGCGATCCGCACGCTCCACCACGTCGCGAGCGCGATACCGACGATGACGGCCGCGGTGACGAGGCGCGTCGGGAGGGGGGCGCGGCGACGAGGATGGAGCACGATCAGCGGCACGGACAAGACGAGCGCGAGCGCGATGTGATGGCTGAGGCACATGCCGGCCGCGAGCAGGCTCGCGAGGGTGGTCAGCAGCAGTCGCGGGCCGACGCGCCGAACCGCGCCGAGACGGTCGAGGGCCAGCAGCAGCATGCCGAGCAGCGCGAGGACGAGCGCGTTCGGCGAGAGCCCGCGGACCTGCAGCACGAGGAGCGCGGCCACGAACACGGCGACCGGCCAGCGCCGGCTCGTCGCACTCGCGCCGCGGCGCAGGGCCCAGGCCGTGAACGCCGCCGCCGCGACCGCCGTCGTGATGCAGTCCGCGAGCCGCACGCTCGCGATCGACACGCCGAAGACCGACTGCACTGCCGCGAGCCAGGTCGCGTAGAGCGGCGGCCAGCTCTGCACGGGCAGGCCGTGCGCGTTCACGTAGCCTTCGCCTTGGAGCAGTGCGATCGACGCACCCCAGTAGGTCCACGCATCGGGGCCGACCGCGAGGCCTTTGCGCAGCGTGAGCCACAGCGCGATGAACGTGACGGCTGCCGCGATTGCGCTCGTCGTTGCGATGGCCGCGAAGCGCGGTCGCGCCACTGCCGGGGCAGTCGGTGAGTCGATGGTCTGCGTGCCGGTCGCTGTCGAACTGGTCGATTCGGGCGTTGCGATCATGAGCGCGAATCGACGCGCCACGATCTGCGTGCCGATGAGCTCGACGTTACCACGGCGCGACGGGAACGAGCAGTTCTTGCAATGCGGATGTCATGTGCGATGCTGGGAGCCGAGAGACTTTTTCGCGCGACGTGCGGCTTCCCCGATCGCCCAGGGCGAGTTTCGGGGTGGAGCTGCGAGGCGTTGCGGCTGACGACGAGAATGCCGGCGCGCGAGCGCGTCGGCCGGTCGCCGCGATGCGTGAGCGTTGCGGTTGGCGATGTCCGTCGGCACTGCTCGGCGTGTTGCGTCACGATGGCGTTCTCTAGTTCGCCGCTCTCCAGAGTTCGTTCCTCCGACCCTTGCGCGACCCGATGAACACCGATCCCGCCAACGACGCGAAGGCCTCGTTCGACGACATCTACACGCAGCCCACGCCACACGGTTACTTTGGCGAGCTCGTGAAGCTCGACTACAGCATCTGCGACGAGGCGCGCCCGTTCGTTGTGGCTGCCGCGGGCCTGCTGCGGCGCTGGGATGCCCGCGTTCGCATGCTCGACATCGGCTGCAGCTACGGCATCAACTCCGCGGCCGTGCGGCACGGTCTGTCGTTCGCCGAACTCGCGCGCTACTTCGCCATTCACGGGCCGAGAGAACCGGAGGCGGCAGTCGAGGCGACGCGCGCCGGCCTGGCTGCGGCCCGTCTCGCGGTGGACATGGAGTGCATCGGGCTCGATGTCTCGACCCCGGCCGTTCGGTTCGCGCAGCGCGTCGGGTTGCTCGATCGAGGCATCGTCGCGGACCTCGAAGGGGATGGCGCGGCACTGGCGCCCGACGATGCCGAGTGGGTCCGGCCCGTCAATCTGCTGCTGGCGACCGGTGCGATCGGCTACGTGACGGAGCGCACGATCGACGTGCTCCTGCGGCAACTCGGCGACGGTGCGCGCGACGCGGTGTTCCTCTTCACGGTGCTCCGGGTCTTCGACCCCGCACCGATCGCGAGCTGTCTCCAGCGCTTCGGGCTGGTGACGCGTGAGGTCGACGACGTGTTGCTGCCACAGCGGCGGTTCTTCGACCAGGAGGAGCAGCGCGGCATCGTCGACGTGCTCGAAAGCGCCGGGCTCGACGCGAGCCAGGAACGTGCCGGTCGCCACTATGCCAGGTTGTTCGTCGCGGCGAACCCCGAGCGCCTGGCGGAGCTGCTGCCGGCGTTCCGGGAGATCGCCGCGAGCCGAATCACGCTCGGCCAGATCACCCCGGGCCAGATCACCCCGGGCCAGATCACCCCGGGCCAGATCACCCCGGGCCAGATCACCCCGGGAACGGACTCGAACGACCCCATGGGCGGCATGTCGGATCAGGCGGACTCGGCCGGGAGCGGCCAGGCCGTGGCTGGCGCGTGACGCCGTCGCGCTCCGGATGCGCCGCCGGCAGGGTCCGGGTAGATTGAAATCATCGTGCCTCCGCCACCCAACCGGCTCCTCGCCCTGATGATCGGGGCCTGCCTCGTGTCGGCGGACGCGGTGCTGACGCAGGCCTTCCACACGCGCCGCGCCGTCGGCTATCGCCGGGCCGCGGACGACAACGCGATCACCGCGCTCAACCGCCGGATCGAGAGCGGGGACGTCCAGCTCGAGGCCGCGGGGGCGAGCGGTCGACTGCGGGCGCTGCTCCGCGAGCTCGCCGTGCCGGAGTCGAGCCAGGTCCTGGTCTTCAGCAAGACCAGCCTGCAACGCCATCGCATCTCGCCCGCGTCGCCGCGCGCGCTCTACTTCGGCCCCGACGTCTACGTCGCGTGGTCGCCGGGGGCGCACAATCTCGAGATCGCGGCGAGCGACGCCCGACTCGGGCTCGTGTTCTACGAACTGCCGCAGGCCCCGCACGAGCCGGCCGTGCTGCGCCGCAACGACTCGTGTCTGCGTTGTCACGCCGGATCACGAACGCACGACGAGCCCGGGTTGCTGTTGCGGTCGGTGTTTCCCGACGAGGACGGCAACCCGATCGCGAGCGCGGGCGAGGACAGCGTGACGATTCGCACGCCGCACGAACACCGGTGGGGCGGCTGGCTCGTCACCGGCCGGTTCGACGGCGCGCACCGTGGCAACGGCATCGCCGCGCGCGACGAGGACGGGCGTTGGCGCGTCGATAGCGCGCCGGCGAACGACCTGCGGGCGTTCTCCGAGTTCGAGGCCGCGGACTACCTCGCCGCGACGAGCGACATCGGCGCGCTGCTCGCGCTCGAACAGCAGGTGACGGTGCACAACCGGATGATCCGCGCCAGCCTGCAGGTGCGCTGTCTGCTCGCGGACGATCGGGCGATGAACGCGGTCGACGGCACGACCGGTCTGCGCGAACGGACCGCCGAGAT
Source organism: Planctomycetota bacterium (assembly GCA_965228735.1). Lineage (GTDB taxonomy): Bacteria > Planctomycetota > UBA1135 > UBA1135 > UBA2386 > JAGQRA01. Next base: position 1,948,377 of record OZ245838.1, on the reverse strand, counting down.
CCTCGAAACGCTGGCCCACGACATCACGCGGGATCTGTTCCTCGGCGGTGAGATGACGCTCGCGGGGCTCGGCGCGGCGTCGGACCCGACGTTCGCGCGCGCATTCGAGTCGCTGTGGCCCGCAGGCGCCGACGGCATGCGCCTCGGCCGGCTCGACCTCGGGGACCGCACGTTCGAGTATCCACTCTCGCCGATGGTGCACTCGCGGGCGTTCGCGGCCCTGCCCGAGCCACTGCGCGCGCGCGTGCTGCGGCGGCTGCATCAGGGGCTGACCCGCGGCCGGTTGCCGCGCGGCGTGCAGATCGACAAGGCACGGCGGGCGCCGCTGCATGCGCATCTGGAGACGACGCTCGCCGGGTATCGGCGGTCGCGTGATGCGGATCGCTGACGGCGTCGACCGCCGAGGTCGCGGCTGCTCTCGCCGGAGCAGCGAGCGCGCAACTTCACTCCGCGGTATGCTCGCGGTCATGGTGCGCGCTGCCCTGGCGTTGTTCTGCTTCGCCGTCACGGTTGGAGCGCAGACGGTTTCGTTGACCGCCAGCCGAACGTCGGGTGTCGCGCCGCTGGCCGTCCACTTCCATGCGATCGGGACGACGGCCGACGGCGTGCAGCGCCCGTTCCACGACCTGCACTATGCGTGGCAGTGGGGCGACGGCGGCGACTCGTCCGGTCCCGTCGCGGCGCACGTCTTCGATCTTCCGGGCCGCTACACGGTGTCGTTGACCGTCACCAGACCAGGCGGCGGGAGTTCTTCAGCAACGACGCGGATCACCGTTGCCGACCCGAACGAGGTGTTCGCGGGGAAGGACACGGTCGTCTGCTCGAACGACAAGGACTTCCAGGGCGCACCGGCCCGCGCGAAACGCGTAACGACGTCGTCCTTCGACACGGTGATCGCGCACCTCGAGGCGGGCAAGCGCGTCCTCCTGGCGCGGGGCGACACCTTCACCGCAACGTCTCGGGCATCCGTCTCGGGTGGCTCGGGACCGTGGATCCTGGGGGCGTTCGGGGTCGGCACGCGTGCGGACGGCCGTGGTCTTTGCGACAACAACCCGGTCGTCGTGGCAAACCACGGCGGGGCGCTGCTGGTCTTCGGCAGCGGCAGGCGGGTGGAGTGCAGGGATCTGCGGGTGACGGACATCACGTTCCGCTCGTCGGCCGAGACGCCGGGCGACCTGTTCGGGGTCGGCTACCGCATCGAGGACGTGTTGCTCTACCGTTGTCGCGGGACCGGATTCGAGACCGCGGTGTCGTGGGGCGACAGCGTGCCGGACTACTTCGATGTCGATACGCACTCCAACGCAACGGTGGCGAACTGTGAGTTCGTGGACAGCTGGGAGTACGGTTGCTACTTCAGCGCGCGCGGCGGCGCATGGCTCGATTGCCGCATCGTGAGCCGGGAGCCGATGAAGCAGCACGTCCTGCGCTTCCCGTATTCCGAGCGCCTCGTGGTGTCCGGGTGCGAGCTCGCTGGCTCCGGCGCGAAGAAGCACGTGATCAAGGCCCACTCGCGACCGTTCGGTGGCGATCCGGATGACGTCAGTCGAGAGATCGTGGTCCGCGATTGCCGGATCGAGGTCACGAGCGATTGGGGATGCGGCTTCGGTACCGCGAGTCCCTCTCGCGATGAACGGGTCCGGGACGTCATCGTGGAGCGCTGCCGGTTCACGCTGCGAGACCGGACTGCTACGGCGATCATGCTATGGGGGCGGCAGATGACCGTGCGCAATTGCACGTTCGGCGTCGACGCAACGGATCGGCGAAGTCGCTATGGGGTGCAGATCCAGAAGCGCGGAGAGGGCCAGGTGCCCGCCGGTTGTGCGATCTATCACTGCACCGCGCACACGATGAACGAGTCGGTTGGCAACTTCCGGCTGGGCAGCGTCGCCGCGCACGAGGGTGACCCGGTTCCCATCCGCAACTGCCTCATGTGGGCCCCGAACGTCGACAACGCGGTCATCGCGCACGGCAACGCCGCGCTCTACGACGAGTCGGGAAACCTCGTCGGCGTCGACCCGCGATTCACCTCACCGACGGACTGGCGCCCGCGACCGGGCTCGCCGGCGATCGATCATGGCAAGCCCGCCCCGGTGGCCGACGACATGGACGGCGAACGAAGGGGGGCGCGTCCGGACGCGGGTGCCTTCGAGTCTCGCCGCGGTCGACGGCAGCGCTGAGCGGAACGGGTGCTGGTCGATGTGCGCGACGGTCGGATCCCGGTGAACGAGGCGGGGAGCGTGGATCCGCGGCACCGGTGACCGATCCGGTCACCGTGACATCAACACGCGCTCACCGCTCGGTCGGTCGATCGCGAGAACCCCGGCAATCGTGCTCGCACTGACGAGCAGGGTGTCGTTCGTCGCGCCGAAGCACATTGCCGCGGCATGGCTCAGCGCCGGCCCGTTGCCCCGACCTGGCCCGGCGATCTCGAATCGGACGCCCGTGCCGGTCGCAACGGTCAGGATGCTGGTGTCGTTCTTCACCCACGCGAGGCCAGTCGATGCATCGTACGTCAGAGCCTGTGCGCTGCTGAGCGGCGGACCGCCGCCGACCGTGGCGCCGGACAGCTGGATTCGGTTGCCGGTGGTCACGTCGACGCCGAACAGGCCGTCGCCCGTGGCCGTCGTCGCGAGGGCGATCGCGCGACGGTTCGTCGGGTCGGCGGCGATGCCGTGGATCGAGGTGAACACGGCGCCCGCACCGCGGATGCTCGAGCTCGCGACCTCGGCCAGGCCGGTTTCGAGGTCGAGGGTCCACAGCTCCGTTGCCGTGGCCAGCAGCGCGGTCTGACCGTCGTCGATGTCGAGATGCACGAACTCTTGTGGTGGCACCTGCCCGCTGAGCGCTCCGGTCAAGGCCGTGCGATCGCCGTTCACCAGGTCGACGGCGATGACGTGATCGAGGTCGGTCACGAGAACCCGGCCGCGGGTCGGGTCGAGCGCGATCGCCGCCGGGGCCTCGAACCCGGGGCCGGTGCCGACGCTCGAGTTGACCTGCCCGCTCGAGAAGACGGTGCGTTCGCCGGTCACGAGGTCGATGGCCAGGACGATGGCGCGGGCGCGGTCGACGAGGAGGGCGCGCTGGGCCGCCACGTCGCGGCAGATGCCGCGGGGTGCGATCGGCTCGGGGCCGGTCGCCGCGCCCGGGCGGTGACGGATCGAACGGTCGCCCGAGTCCACGTCGACGTCGACGAGCGCGTTGCCCGTCGTGTCGAGAACGGTCGCCTTCACGGCTCCTGGTGCGAAGTCGACCCGTCGCGGTCGCATCAGCGTCGGGCCGTTGCCGGCGCTCTGAAACCCGCCCGCGACGATGCGCAACCCGCCCAGGCTCGGCAGCTCGTACAGCGCGCTGTTGCCGGTGTCGACGACGTAGACGCGTTGCGTCTGCGGGTCGATCGCGATCCCGCTCGGCTCGATGAATCCACCGCGCACTTCTTCGCGGTGGCCGACGCCGAGCCCGAGGTCGACCACGTCGATGGCGATGACGTTCTGCGTGTCCTCACACACGACGAGGGCGCGGGAGCCGACTTCGTCGACCGCGAGATCCTCCGGCCGCCGCAGGGCGATCCCCGACCCGGCACCGTTGCCCGAAACGCGCGTCCTGCGACCGCGGCTCGCGGCATCGAGTTCGATCGCGATCAGATCGTTGTAGAACCCGCCCGCGACGAGCAGACGATTGCGGGCGGCGTCGAGCGCGAGCGCCCCGGGGTTCCAGAACAACCCGGCCGTCGTCGGATCGGGTAACAGCGTTCGGTTGCCGGTGGCGACGTCGATCTCGTAGACCCGATCCGGGGGGGCGATGGCGTAGATCGCCGTGCCGGTCGGATCGTAGACCGCGTCGCCGATGCTGCCGAGTGCGGGGCCCGTGCCGCGCTCGGCGTCGCTGACCACGCGATTGCCGGCACCCGGCACGTCGATCTCGAGCAGCGCGCCGATCGCGTCGTCGAAGACCACGGCTTGGCCCCCGGGGCCGAACGCCATGCTGGTCGGGGCTTCGAGCAAGCCGCCGACCCGCCGCAGTCCGAGGGTCGTTGCGGGCAACAAGGGGCTCGTGGGATCGGTCTGGAACTCGATCGCCAGCCGGCGCGGAACCTGCCCGAGCTGCGCGATCGCCTGCCAGTTCTGGAACGCGTCGGCGGTGTTCGCGGCCAGTCCGTCCACGACGACCGCGGTGACTGGCTGGGATGCGATGCCACGCACGGTGACCTGCGGGGCGGTCGTGACCGCGCCGTCGGAGGGGAAGCCGATCGCGAGTTCTGGGTGTCGTGCGGGTGGGGCCGAGCCACCGCTGCCGCTGCAGCTTGTCGCGCCGACGAGGATCAAGGGGAGCAGGTGCAGGGAGAGGCGGCGGGCGCTACGCGGGTCGGGAGAGATCGGCATGTCGGGTTCCGTTGGGTCGGCGTCGCCCCCAATGCGGCCGCGGGCCCGGAAAAAGCGCAGCGGAAATCACGAACCCGGCCGATTCGGCGCACAATGCCCTGGAGCCTCGCGCCGCATGTCCGATTCCCCACACGCCAGAACGCATCGATTGCTCGATCTGCTGGTCGCGGGCGAGGACGGCGCGGCCGAGGAGCTCGTTCCCCTGGTCTACGACGAGCTGCGCGATCTCGCGGCGCGGCTGTTGGAGCGGGAGCAGCGCGCCCAGTCGATCCAGCCGACGGCGCTCGTCAACGAGGCCTACGTGCGGCTCGCCGGAGCCGAAGCGCGCGGCTTCGAGAACAAGGCGAAGTTCGCCGCCGTGGCGGCTCGGCTGATGCGTCAGATCCTCGTGGATCATGCCCGCCGCCGCAACGCGCAGAAGCGCGGTGGTCCGCGCGCCGCGATCACGGTCGGCGACGTGGCCGTGCCCGACCGCGCGTTCGACGTTCTGGCCGTCGATGACCTGCTCGAGCAGCTGGCCGGGCTGCACCCGCGGCCGGCTCGCGTTCTCGAGATGCACGTGTTTGCGAACATGACGGGTGAGGAGATCGCGCTGGTCGTCGGTGTGTCGCGACGAACGATCGACAAGGACCTCGCGATCGCGCGCGGTTGGCTCGCGCGCGAGCTCCGACCCGACGAGGCGGAGTAGCGGCATGGATGCCCGCCGGTTCCGAACGGCCTGGGACGTCGTCAGCGCCGCGCTCGACGTCGACCGCGCGGCGCGAGCGGCCTGGGTCGAGCAACGTTGCGGCGCGGACGCGGAGTTGCTCGCCGAAGTGCGATCCTTGTTGGCCCATGCCGAGGTCGACGTGATCGGGGCGACGCCGATGGCGATCGAGTGCAATGCGGTGCCGGGGCGGATCGCCGAGTACACGATCGTGCGCCGCATCGGCGCCGGCGGGATGGGGGTGGTCTACGAGGCGATCCAGGATCAACCCAACCGCCGCGTCGCGCTGAAGGTCATGCGGGCCGGAACGGTGCCCGGGCTGGCGCGGCGCTTCGAGTACGAGGTCGAGGCGCTCGCGAGCCTGCAGCACCCGGGCATCACGCAGGTCTTCGGATCCGGAACGTATCGCGACGGCGACGGGGTGGCGCCGTTCTTCGCCATGGAGTACGTCGAGGGGCAGCCGCTCGACGAGTACGTGGACGAACGTCGGATCGGGCGACGCGAACGTCTCGAGCTGTTCGTTGCGATCTGCGACGCCGTCGCTCATGCCCATCACAAAGGTGTGCTCCATCGGGACCTCAAGCCGGACAACATCCTGGTCACCGCTGCGGGCGAGCCCAAGGTGCTCGACTTCGGCGTGGCGCGTGCGATCGACGGCGACGGCGCCAATGGCACGAGATTGACCGACGCCGGCCGCATGGTCGGAACGCTCGCCTACATGAGCCCCGAGCAGGTGTAGGGGCGTCGCGACGAGGTGACTGTCGGCAGTGACGTCTGGTCGCTCGGGGTCATCGCTTACGAGTTGCTCACGGGCCAGTTGCCGTTCGAGGTCCACGGGCGCGACGTCGCGACCGCGGCCCGCACGATCGTCGAGACCGAGCCGGTGCCGCTGGGACGCCGCGATCGCCGCCTCGGTGGTGATCTCGCGGTCGTCCTTGCCACGGCGATCGACAAGGATCCGAGCCGCCGCTACCACTCGGTGCCCGAACTCGCGGCGGAAGTGCGGCGCGTGCTCGCCGATCGTCCGATCGTCGCGCGGCCGGCATCGGCGTGGGTCAGGCTCCGCAAGTTCGTGCGCCGCAACCCGCTGCCGGCCGGACTCGGGGCGGCGTTGTTCATCACCGTGGTGGTGGCGTTCGTGGCGACGCTGCGGCAGAACCGGGCGCTCGACGAGACCGTGGGCGATCTCCGGCGACTGGCCGATGGGCGCTTGATCGAGCAACTGCAGAACGAATTCGCCCACCTCCCGGCGGCGCGCGTTTCGGACGCCGACACACTGCGCGTCTGGCTCGCGAAGGGGCGCGCGGCTGTCGCGCGGCGGCCGCTGCACGCCCGCGCGCTCGCAGCCGTTCGCCGGCGGGCGCTCGTCAACGTCGCGGCCGACATCGAGCGGCATCGCCGGCGCCATCCGACCTGGGACGAACGCCGCGAGCTCGGCCACCGGCTGGACCATCGGCGGTCCGAACTCGGGGCGACTCCCACGGCGGCGCAGCGGCAGGAGATCGCCGCGCTCGAACGACGGCTGGCCGAGATCGATGCCGAAGTGGGGCAGCCATGGCGCTTCGCCGACCCGGCGGACGAATGGGAGCACGAGAGCCTGACTCGGGTGCTCGCGCTCTGCGACGAGTTCTCGGATCCCGAGTCGGGATCACTCCACACGGTGGCGCGGTGGTTGGAGATCGTGCCGCGGCTGGCGCGCATCACGATCGACGAGCACGCGGAGCTCTGGTCGCAGGTGGTCGCGGACATCGCGAACCTCGAGACCAGTCCGTGGTACGGTGGCCTGGCGATCGCCCCGCAGATCGGGCTCGTCCCGCTCGGTCGCGATCCGCGGACCGGATACCACGAGTTCGGGCATCCGCAGACGGGACGAATTGCGGAACGGGACGACGACGGCGAGTTGGTCCTGACCGACGACGTGGGCCTCGTCTTCGTGCTGTTGCCGGGTGGTCGGTTTTGGATGGGAGCGCGGCTGCCGGACGCGGGTCACCCGCCCGGATCGGCGAACGTCGATCCGGGGTCCGTTTCGATCGAGCGGCCCGTTCACGAGGTCGAACTCGACCCGTTCCTGCTCTCCAAGTTCGAGATGACGAAGGCGCAGTGGCGGTTCTTCACGGGCCGCCGAGCCGGGCAGTTGCGCGGCACGCACGACGACTTCAACGATTTCGGGCCGCGCGATCCGGTCGAAACGGTGCATTGGGTCGGCTGCGACGAGGTCACCCGCGCGCTCGGACTGACGCTGCCGACCGAAGCGCAGTGGGAGTACGCGGCCCGAGCCGGCTCGAGCACCATTCACCCGTGGGGCGACGACCCCGCGTCGCTGGCCGGCGCCGTGAACTGCTACGACCGGGTCTACATGCAGCACGAGCCGTCGACCGCGGCCTCCAACCCGGTGGCGTGGGCTCTCGACGACGGCGTCGTGCACGTCGCCCCGGTCGGCAGCTATCGCCCGAACGCGTTCGGACTGCACGACATGCTCGGCAACGTCGGCGAATGGTGCCTCGATACCCCGGTCGGGTACTCCGTGCCGCACGCCGCAGGGGACGGTCGGCACAGTGGTGGCCATCCCGGCTTTCGGCAGCTTCGTGGCGGTGCGTACCTGACGCGACCCCAGGACTTGCGCGTTGCGAAGCGCGACCGTCGTAGCAAGTGGACGAACATCGCCGACCTGGGGCTGCGGCCGGCGCGGACGCTTCGTTGAATCTGCGGCAGGCGCCTTGCGCGTTTGCTCAACTGTCGCTGCACTGCTGCTGTGCGCGTTGTCCGAACTCCCGTCCTGTTCTTCGCCCTGGTCGCCAGCTGCGTCGCGCCGATTCCGTTCGACACGGTGAAGCTCGATGCCGAACCGAGTGTGCGAACCGGCGTCGACGCCACGCTGCAGCTCGTCAAGGGCGTGGCGACGAGTGAGGTGCCCGTCATCGTGCCGTTCGGCGGCAACAGGCTGCCGTCCGAGACGACCAACTTCGGAGCGGAGGAGCAGATCGAGTTCGGGGAGCTGCTGCGCAGTGAGCTCGTTCGTCTCGAAGTCTTCGCGGCGATGCGCGAGGGGCGCAAGGCCGACCCAGAGCCGGTGCACGTGACGTTTGCGTTCCGCGGCACGCACTATCGCCCGTCGTATCATCAGCTGACGATCGACGCGCAGCTGACGATCGACCACGACGGGCGGGTCTTCGAGCGCAGCTACGAGATCGACTCCAACGCCGGCGAGTCGGGTTGGGAGCTGGCGAACAGCAATCTGTACGAGTCGCGGATCCGCGCGGTGCGGAAGCTGCTGGCCGCCGTGGTGCCTGACGTACAGGGTTGGGCGGCAGGGGTTGTCCCGTAGCCCCGGGTCCTTGCGCTCGGACAGCGGTCGAAGATCATGGCCGTGATGAGCGGGCGAGGCTTCGATCGAAGCATCGGGCGGGTGCTCGGTGTGCTCCTGGTTGCCGGTGGGTTCGTTCGACTGCCGGCGCAGGAGGAGGAACTCTGGGGCCGACTCCTTCTCGCTGCGCGAGGGGCGACCACGGATACGGATCTGCAGTCACTGTGTGACGCAACCGAGATCGACGAGTTGCTCACTGTCGTCGCGGAGCACCAGGCCGAGTTGTCCTACTGGGGCGCATGGAGCAACGTCGAGCAGGCGCTGGCCGCGCGGCAGCCCGACATCGAACGAGCCTGGGGCGAGCGGCCGGAGCGTCGATCGGCCTGGGCTCGTGGTCTCGCGCACAGTCGGTGGTTCTGGTCTGCCGTCGTCCCGATGCACAGCAACGCCGACGCGCGCGAGCGGGCCGACCTCGAGCAGGTGGCGCAGCACGCCCCGCCCGTGCTGCTCGAGCGTTGGCTTCGCACGCCGAGCGACCGGCTGCGGGCGTCCGGCCACGCGCTCTATCGGGCGGCGGTTGCGGGACAGGCTGCTCATGCTGACGACTGCACGGCCGTGGCGCGCGTGCGTTCGGCATTCCTCGTGCGAGCCCATGTATGGAACGGGTTCCCCCGCCTCAGCCCGTTCGTGCTCCGCGATGCATTGTTCGACGGTGACGCGCACGTGCGCGCGCGCGCTTGCTGGGCGCTGCGTCGGCTCATGAAGTGGGAGCCGCCGGCCGAGGTCTCGCGTCTGCTCGGTAGCGAGATCGAGCCGCCCCCGCGGCTGAACGACGAGGTGGCGCGCCGCTTGCTCCGCGAGCTGCAGGCCGGCACGCTAACGGTCCTCGTTCCTGGCTTCGAATCGCCAGCCGTCTTGTCGAAACCGGTCCGCCGTGAACTGGCGCGCGCATTGATCGCGGCGGCGGCCAGGGTCCCTGTCGTGGATGGTTCGGGTCGGGCCCAGGGGACGCTGAAGGAGCTGGTACGGCGGCAGCGGGACAACGCCGCGGTACAGTGGTTCGCGGCGGCGGCGCGGCTCCACCCCGAAGAGTTCATGGCGGTGCTCGCGTTCGCGGTGAATGCCGAGAGCCCGGCCGTGACGGCACGCGCGCTTCGAGGTCTCATCTCCCTGGATCGGATGCCGCCGGAGGTCGCGGGGCGTTCGTCGGGCGTAGTTCGCGCATTGCTCGATCACGAGAACGCCGGTGTGGCCGTCGCCGCGGCGGAGTTGGCTTCACGGGCGCTGGCGATCGACGACGATCCCGCGCTGCGGCGCCGGCTCTCCGAGATCGCCGTCGGAGCGTTGGAGCACGAACCAGGCGAACTGGCGTTCGCCGCGACACTCGCCTTCTGCGGCGTTGGGCCACCGCCGGTGGGGCCGCCCGCGAACCTGGCGTCGCAGGCCGTTTACGCCTTGGCCAGGCTGCGACCGCGTGCAATCGGTGCCCCTTTGGTAGATGCGCTGACCCGCGGATTGGCCCGGCAGGGCGCTCGCCGCGGTGTCGAGAATCGGAGCTATGAATCGCGTTTCCTGCTCGACTGCGCCGCACAAGCGGCCCCATCGCTGTCGCCGGAGGACGCGAAACGACTGCATGGGCTGGTGATGCCGAGAGTTCGTGCTGGCGAGGCGCGTGCGGAGCACGATTACGACCCGGAGCTCGAACTCGCGAAGGCCGCGATGCGTGGCCTCTTCGTCAGCGTGCCGCCGGAACTGCTGTCGTCGTATGACGCGATGCTCGCGGAACCGAATGCGCGTCGAGCCATGCTCCGGGACCTCGGCACGCTCGACGAGGTGCCCGCCGACCGTGCCCGCTACGTGCTCGATGCCGGGAGAGACCAGGCCGCGCTCGCGGCCGTCGGTTTGTTCGCGCCGAAAGAACTCGCGGCAGAGTGGCGCGCGGGCGGTGAGCGGCGGCGGACGGCTGTGGTGGCGCTGCGGCATCGCGGCAGGGGCCGGTCCGACCGGCTCGTGACACTCGCGGAGGGCGGCGTGCTGCCGCGGGAGTTCGTCGTCGCCGCATTGGACGACGACGTGCGTTCGCTGCCGCAGCTTGCCGCGTTGTTGCCGACCAGCTTGACGACGGTCGAACTCTGGGGGCGCCATCTCGCGAAGCAGATCGCGAGGGCGCGACCATCCAGCGCCGCGGCGGACCTCGAGGCCTTGCGCGTCCTCGGCGTCTCACCCGTGCTCGACGTCGGCCTCGCGGTGATCCGGCGCGCGGGCAAGCTCGGTGACGCGGGGCGCACGCTCGCTGCCGAAGTCGTCGAGCGGCAGACCGCACAAGTCGACGTGCGTGAACTGACCGCGGTCGTACGGTGCGCGCTCGAGCAGAACCTGCCGCTGCCTGATTTGCCGTTGCTGTTGCAGCGACTGCGGAACGACGGTTCGCCGGCGCGAGGCGAGGCCAGGAGGGTCGCGAACGCCGCCGAGCTCAGAGCACGACCGAAGGAGCGACTGCACGCGCGGATTCCGCCGACGCCCCATGAGATCGCACTCGCGGGCATCGACGTCGATGCGCCGACGCTGCGCCAGATCTATCCGAACCTGCGCGTCGAGTGGTTGCGTCGTCTGTTGTCCGGATCGAATGCGACTCGCTGCAGCGCCCTGACGATCGCCGGCGAGTTCGCGGTGTGGCCCGAACGGCTCGAGCAGGGGATCGTTCGCCAGACCTCGCACGTGGATGCCGACGTTCGCCTGGCGGCGTACCGCGCGTTGGCAACGCGTGATTCTCGGCTGTGGCTGTGCGGACTGCTCGTGCACGAGGGCGCGTTCGACCCGGATCCGCGGATCCGGACCCTTGCGCATGAGCAGAGGCGGTAGACGCGATTCCACACTCGTTGCTCCCTCGCCCAGTGCGGTGACCGCCGCGCCCCTTGCGGAACGCTCGGGACTTGCGATCATCGGGTCATGAGCGTGGGACGAGTCTGGCAGAACGTCGCGCTGGCCGCCGCTGGTTGGCTGCCCTTGGCGGGTTCGATCTGCCTGATCGCGCAGGAGCCGCTCGCGCAGGAGCCTTCGGCGGAGCAGATGGATCTCGGGGTTCGTGTGGTCGCTGCGGCTTCGCGTTTCGATCAGACCGATCTGCGCGAACTCGTCGCGGCTGCGGCGCTCGACGACCTGTTCGTGGCGGTCGCCGCGCGACGGGCGGACTTGCCAGGGGGGTCGAGGGATCGCGTCGTGGCGGCGCTGGCGACGCGCCGGACCGAGATCTGGGCATCGTGGGACGAGCGACCGGAGTGTCGCCGGCGTTGGGCGAGCGTGCTCGCGAAGTGCGAGTGGTTTCACGATGAGTCGGTCGCACGTCACGCGGCTGCGGACGCGGACGAGCGCGTGGACTTCGAGTTCGTGGCTGCGCAGGCGGTGCCTGCGGTGTTCGAATCCTGGCTGCGCCATCGCGACGCTCGGCTGCAGGCGTCCGGACGGGCGCTCTACCGGGCCGCGGCCACTGGGCAGATCGAGCAGGTGGAGGCGTGCACGGCGGTCGCCCGGGAGCAGTCTGCCTTTCACGTGTGGGCGTTCGTCGCGAACGATCGTTACCGCGTGAGCCCGTTCGTCTTGCGTGGTGCCCTCGCGGACCCCGACGACCGCGTGCGGGCGCGGGCGAGTTGGGCGCTTCGACGATTGCTGAAGTACGAGCAGCGACCGGAGATCGTCGCGATGCTCGGCGAGGAAACGCACATCCCGCGTCTCGGTCTCAACGAGCGGACCGCGCGACGCATGGCGCGTGCGCTCGACGCCGGGCGGTCGCCCGCGGGGGCGATGGTGCGATCGACGACGCAGGGTGCGCTGCCGGCGGCGGCGCGGCGGCGCCTCGCACGAGCGTTCCTTGCGGCAGCAGAGCGGGTTCCGCCGGATCCAGATCCGAAGGGGCGAAAGCCGGGGCCAAGCGGGGCAAGTGGATCGCGGGTGCGGGCGCCGACGCCAGAGTTCCAACTGGCAACGGAGTACTTCCGACAGGCCGCGGAGCTGCACCCGGAGCACTACCGGACGGTGCTCGGCCTGGCCGCGAACGCGGACACCGGCGATGTCACCGTGCGTGCGATGCACGCGCTCGCGCAGCTCGACACGATGCCGCTGGCGGTGGCGCAGCGTTCGGCCGGCATCGTGCTCGCGTTGCTCGATCACGGCGACGCGCGGGTCGAGGATGCCGCGGCCATACTGGCCGATCGGCTGCTCGCGCAGACGGCGGATTCCGCGTTGCTCGATCGACTCGTCGCGATCGCGGTCGACGCGCTCGATCAGGATCGGGCGCGGTTGTTCTTCGCTCGCGCGCGGTCCACGATCTGCATGATGGGGCCGCCTCCGGTGGGGCCGCCCGCCAACCGGCCCTCGCAGGCCTTGTTCACGGCTGCATCGCACCATGCCACGCCCCTCGCGGAGCCGCTGATGGCTGCGTTGGAGTCCGCGTTGGCGGCGAAGAACCGGCCTCGCAGAGCGCGCATGCCGAACACGCTGGACACCTCGGCCTCGCACCGCCGGTTGCTGCTCGAGTGCGTCGTTCGCCTCGCGCCAGCGTTGTCGCCGCCGGAGGCGAAGCGGCTGTTCAAGTTGCTGCATCCACGTCTGGGCGGAGCGGGATTGGGGTTCGCCCCGACATCCGATCCGGAATCGGTGCTCATCCCGGCCGCGATCCGGGCGCTGTTCGTGAGCGTGCCGGAAGAGGTGCTGCCGGCATACGACGAGGCACTCGCCGGCGAGGACGAGCGCCATTCGTTGTTGCTGGATCTCAGGCGGCTCGATGTGGTGCCGGCTGAGCGGGCGCAACACGTGCTTCAGACTGGGTGCGACCGTCATGCAGTCCAGGCGGTCGGCGTATTCGCGCCCGATGTGCTCGTTCGGGAATGGCGTGCTGGTGGGCAGCGACGTCAGGACCTCGCTTGGGCGTTGTCCGGGCTGAGCCCTGATCGCTGGGAACGCCTGATCGCGCTGGCCAGCGGGGGCCAGGTGCCCAAGGAACTTGCGGTTCGCGCACTCGGCAACTCGTTCCGCTCGCTCCCGGAACTGGCGGCGATTCTCCCAGCCGATCGCGCGACGGCGGACGAATGGGGCCCCGGGCTTGCCGGGAGCATCGCGCGCGCGTCGCCTTCGTCGCCGGCCGACGACTTGCGCGCGCTGCGAGCGTTGGGTGCGGCTACCGCGCTCGAAGTCGGGCTCGCAGTGATTCGGCGTTCGAGCGCACTCGGCGAGGCGGGGCGCGAGATCGCGGCCGAGGTCGTCGAACGGCAGCTCGGTCAGTCGGAGTCGCGGGCCTTGGCGGCGGTCGTCGGAGCCGCTTTGCTCGCCAACCTGCCGATCCCGAACCTGGGGGGGCTGACCGATCGGCTGCCCGCGAGTGGACGAAAAGGCTCGACCAATCCGAGTCCGATTCTGGTGGCGGCCCAGCTCAGGCTGGATCCTGCCGCGCGTCTGCGAGCTTCACCGAGGGTGCGGCCGGCGGAAGTTGCCCTGGCCGGTATCGATGTCGACGAGGCTACGATCCGTGAGATCTACCCGGCCTTGCGACAGGAGCAGTTGGCCGGGTTCTTGGCCGGGTCGCCGGTGACGAGACGCAGCGCGCTCGAGTTGGCCGCCGAACAGCCGACGTGGTCCACGGCTCTCGAGCGTGACGTCGTCCATCAGACGTTGCACGTGGACGCCGGTGTCCGACTCGCGGCATATCGAGCGCTTGCTTCGCGCGATCCGGGGCTGTGGCGGTGCGGACTACTCGTGCATGAGGGTGTGCTCGACTCGGATCCGCGGATCCGGGCCCTGGCGCAGGAGCACGAGCGATAGTCGCCGTGGCGCCCGCTACAGCTTCGGCAGCTCGACCGGCACCTCGAGCTCGGCCTCCATCTCGCGCACGGCCGCGGTGACGTTCGCGTCGCGATCGACCGTGACCTTCAGCGCGCGGCCCTCGAACTCGAGGTCGACGTGATAGGCGACGAGCAGCTGTTCGCCGTCCCGGACCTCCTCGACCGCCTGTACCGTCCCGCCGGGCCAGCGCCGCAGGACCGCGCGCGTGATCGCGGGTTCGGAACTCGGGTCGATCTGGATCTCGAGAACGTGTAGCTCGCCGGCCGCCGAGAACATCGCCGCGACGCCGCGGCCGTCATGCGTGCCCGTGAGTTCGTAGAACGTCGCGCCGTTCTCGATCTCGTACTCGGCGCCGTCGATCGTCGTGCCGGGTCGGAGGTCGGACATCGCGCCGCGAACGGCCACCGGAACGAGGTCCGGCGAGATGTGATACTCGACCTCGACGAACCGCCCGTTGCCGTCGACGGCGGCCTCGACCTTGCTGGCGCGCAACGCCCAGGCGTTGTCGATCGGGCCGCTCTGGCAGCTCGCGAACAGGAGGGTGGGGAGGGCGACGAGAGTGGGGTAACGGAGGTGCTTGGCCATCGGTCGATTCTGCCCCCGATGCGACGGGTAGACTGCCCCGAAGTCAACGGCGCGGCCGCCCGCCACGCCTCTCAGATCTGCTTGTAGACCTTCGCGAGGCTCTCGCCGAACACATCGAGGCTCCACTCGCAGAAGTAGCCGAACGGCGTCGTCTTGACGACGTAGCCCGTGTCGGTCAGCCGCTGCGCGAGATCGTCCAGGAACGTGCGGGCGAACTCCGGCGTCGAGCTCGTGGCGCCGAGGTGGGTGAACGAGTGCAGCACGACGTGGCGCAGGTCGCGCTTGTTCGCGAGCCACTTGACGTGCTTGAGCGTGTGCTTGAACACGCGCTTCCGGGCCTCCTCGGGCTCGTCCGCGGCCTCGGCGTGCGCGAACACGACGACGCAGTTCGCCAACCCGTCATCGACGTCGACATCGGGGAGCGGCGCGTTCCCGACCTGCTCGAGCGTCTTGCTGAAGCTCTGCCAGTGGAAGCGCTTCGCGAGGAAGCAGAGCAACCGCATCGTCAGCGCCGGCGACGCCGCGGCCGCCAGCGCGCCTCGTAGACGCGGCGCTCGGCGTCGACGGGCTCGGGCTCGACGTCGAGCCAGCGCGACGTCGCGCGCTTGCTGAAGAACGTGAACACGTCGAGGACGCGCGCGCCCTCCTTGCCGGCGACGAGGTCGTGGACGTTGTTCCGTTTGCTGCCGAGCGTCGAGATCCCGCCCGGCAGGATCAGCTCGTCGCGCGTCTCGCGGATCTCGAACGTCTTCTCCGAATCCAGCGCCGGCGCCTCGCCGACGAAGTCGTAGTTGCGGATCCGGACCTCGCCCTCGATGCCGAGGATCACGCCGTTGTAGTCGAGGTGATCGTGATGCTTGAAGCCCTTGCCGGCGCCGAGCTTCATCGCCATGGCCGACAGCGGAAATCGTTCGCCATCGGTCGCGTGCTGTTTGCGGAACGCCTGCATCGTCTGGCGTAGAGGCGCTTCGTGATCGCGGATGCGCAGCATCGCGGCCGCGACCGTCATCAGGTAGGCGCTCTCGCCCTTGCCCGCGTTGCTGAGCAGCTGGCGCGACTGCGGCAGGACCTCGGCGAGGAACTCCTCGTAGGTCAGCCCGTTCGACGGTGTTGCCTCGGGGCCTTGTGGCTTCGGGTTCTGTGGTCTCGGGTCTTGGGCGCGCACGGTGCGCGAGCCGGTCAGCATCGCCCCGACCGCGGCGGCGGACAGCAGGAGCACGCTGCGGCGCTCGACGGTGACCCCGTCGGCGATCTCGACGTCCCGTTCGAGTTCGGTGACCTGGCAGTGCGTGGGATCGTTGAGGTCGGGTTCGTCGGCGAAGTAGCTCATGGGGTGTTGGGTGGCGGGTGAGGGCGCTGTCAGAGGATACCGGCGGAGGGTGGATTCCGTTCGCGTGGCTGCGGTTCGGCGGCCGGGGGCCCAGTCGATCGCCTCGGACCGCCGAGACTCGGCCGACCCGAGAACGGCGTGACGTTGGCCCGGAACCCGGACTATTCCAAACCCATGCGCCTCCTCGTCACCTGCGCCCTGACCGCCGCCTCCGTCGTCACGGCTCAGTGCGACCAATGGACCTCGATGGGCGGTCTTCCGGGCGTCAACGGCGCGGTGCACGCCACGGCGATGTGGGACCCCGATGGCCCGGGGCCGGCCGCCTCGCGGCTCGTCATGGGCGGCCGGTTCTGGGCGGCCGGAACGATCCGCGGCGACGATCTCGCGGCCTGGGATCCGGCGACCGGCGCGTGGTCGGCGTTCGGCGCAGGCCTGGACGGCTCGGTGTTCGCGGTGGCGGCGGTGGCGAACGGTGACCTCGTGGCCGGGGGGCAGTTCACGACGGCCGGCGGGGTGAGCGCGAATCACATCGCGCGTTGGAACGGCACGGGTTGGGTTGCGCTCGGGGCCGGGACGAACGGCGACGTGAACGCGCTGATCACGCTGCCCGGCGGTGACGTCCTCGTCGGCGGCAGCTTCACGACGGCCGGCGGCTTGCCGGCGAATGGTGTCGCGCGTTGGAACGGGACCGCCTGGTCGCCGCTGGCGGCTGGCGTGAACGGCACCGTGCACGCGCTGATGCGGCTTCCCGGCGGTGATATCGTGGTCGGCGGGAACTTCACGCAGGCCGGCGGACTCGGGGCGAACAACGTGGCGCGCTGGGACGGCATGAACTGGTCGGCGTTCGGCCCCGGGCTGACCGGCTCGGTTCGTGCGCTTACCGCCCTGCCGAACGGTGACGTCGTGGCGGGCGGACCCAACTTGCCGACCGGCGGGGTTGCGCGTTGGAACGGCAGCTCCTGGGTGGGATTGGGCGCTGGTCCGACCAACGGCGTGTATGCGCTCACGACGCTGCCGAACGGCGACGTCGTGGCCGGCGGCACGTTCGGGCAGGTGGGCAACGTCGCCATCGACGGCATCGCAGTGTGGAACGGGACCGGATGGTCGCCCCTCGGCGCGGGGATCGCCGTTTCTTCAGTGTGGACGGTCTCGACTCTGGCGACCGGTGAACTGATCGTTGGCGGCGCGTTCAGTGCTGCCGGTGGGGTTCCTGCGAAGAACGTTGCGCGCTGGGACGGTAGCACGTGGTCTGCCCTCGCCGCGGGGTTCGATCAGGTCGTTTGGGCCCTCGCGGCGCTGCCGAATGGCGACGTCGTGGCGGGCGGCTGGCTCAACGGTGCCGTGACCGGCGACAACGTAGCGCGCTGGGATGGCAGCGGCTGGTCTGCGCTCGGGTCGGGGGTGCACGGCTGGGTGTTCGCGTTGGCGTCCCTGCCGAACGGTGACCTCGTCGCCGGAGGCGCGATCACGTCTGCCGGTGGCCTCCCGGTGAATCACATCGCGCGCTGGGATGGGGTCGGTTGGTCGCCGCTCGGTGTCGGCACGAACGGCGCGGTCCGGACGTTCGCGGTCCTGCCCAACGGCGACCTCATCGTCGGCGGCGATTTCACGACGGCCGGCGGGCTGACCGTGAATCACCTCGCGCGCTGGGACGGCAGCGCCTGGTCGGCCCTGGGGGCGGGGACGAGTTCCCCCGTGCTCGCGCTCGCGGCGAGCGACAACGGCGACGTCGTGGCTGGCGGCAGCTTCACGACGGCGGGGGGAGCTCCGGCGAACGGTGTTGCGCGTTGGGACGGCAACGCCTGGTCCGCGCTCGGCGCCGGGGTCAACGGTGTCGTCGAGGCGATCGCGGTCCTGTCGAACGGGGACCTGGCGGTCGGCGGCTTCTTCACGGCGGCGGGTGGCGTTCCCGCCAATCACGTGGCGCGTTGGGACGGCGTCACGTGGTCAGCGCTCGGCGGCGGCACGAACACCGGCGCGATACCCTACTTCTCGCCGGTCCTCGCCCTCGCGGCGCTGCCGAGCGGCGAACTCGTCGCGGGCGGTTGGTTCACGACCGCTGGCGGCGTCGCGGCCGACTACGTCGCGCGCTGGGACGGCACCGCCTGGTCGCCGCTCGACACCGGCGTCGCCGGCTGGTTCTCGCCTTCGCCCGCGGTGAACGCGCTGGTCGTGACTCCGGGCGGCGACGTCGTTGCCGGCGGTTGGTTCACGGGAGCCGGCAGCGTCGTGAGTCCGGCAGCCGCCCGCTTCGAGACCTGTCTGCCGATCTACTCCACATTCGCGACCGGCTGCGGCGGCACCCTCGGCGTGCCCGGCAACGTCGCGATTCAGCCGCCCCGGCTCGGCGCGACGATGACGGCCCAGGTCACGAACATGCCGCAGGACGCTGGCCTGTTGGTCGTGGGCTTCAGCGACACGAGTTCGCTCCTCGGGTCGCTGCCGTTGTTGCTCGATCCGTTCGGTCTTGCCGGCTGCGCGCTGTCCGTCAGCCTCGACCGCGTCACGTTCCTCGTCGGCCAGAACAACGTCGCCACGTGGGGGATCGCGATCCCGAGCAGCGTCTCCTATCTCGGCACGACGCTCTACAGTCAGTGCGTGGTTCTCGACTCGGCAGCGAACCAGGCCGGCGCGGTGATGTCGGATGCGGCCAGGATGATCGTGGGGAACTGAGACGTCGGTGTCGCCCGCCGTGCCGCCGGCCACGGTCGCACTCGGGAA
Organism: Planctomycetota bacterium; assembly: GCA_965228735.1. Classification (GTDB taxonomy): domain Bacteria; phylum Planctomycetota; class UBA1135; order UBA1135; family UBA2386; genus JAGQRA01. Next base: position 1,929,517 of record OZ245838.1, on the reverse strand, counting down.
CGGTCTAGTTGCTGCGCAGTTACTCGTCGACCCAGTCGTGCACACGGCACGTGTCGTCCTGCAGCGAGGAACGGAACGTGCAGCCGGGCGCTTCGCAGCACCACAGCTCGAGCTGCGTCACGGCGCGGCGTGCGATGTGGCCGATCTCCGCGGCGGTGAGCACGAACTCCCATCCCGGGCGGGCGCTGGACTCCGGGAAGTAGGTGAACCCGAACTCACCGTTGCCGCCGACGCAGCGACCGCCGTAGGCGTTCGCGCACTGCAGCAAGTCGTCGGACTCGACCAGCGTGGTCTCGTCCCCGGCCTCGATCCGGCCGTGGACTTCGGCGAGAAACGCCTGCAGGTCAGCCGGCAGTGGCGTCGGCTTGCGCGTCTTCGGCTTCGGTTCTCTGCGGCGCATGGCGGTGGTCGGGGTGCTGCAGGCTAGCCCTCGGGTGGGCTGCGACGCGCCGATTCGGGGCCGTTGGGGCTGTTCCGTTCACGAGGAAGCGCCGACACTGCTGCGCGTGTCGAAGGAGCGCACCGAGGCTCAGGCGACTCGCCGGACGCTCGTCGTCCTCGTGGTCGTCGCGTTGATCCTGGCCGTCGTTCTGGCGCTGGTGTGCGGTGCTGGGATCGGCTTCGTCACCCTCGGGGTGGTCTTGCTGGTTCTGGTCGGAGTCGTCGGGCTCGGATTCACGCCGCAGCCACGACCTTTCGCGATGCCGGTGCCCGAACCCGAGGCCGCCGAAGACAGCGACTCGCCGACGAAGAACGTGATTCGCGTGCTCGTCTTCCTCCTCTTCTGCGCAGCTGCTGCGTATCTGGTTCGAGGTGATTCGGGCGTCGGTCACGCCCTTCACGCGATCGCGCGGTTGCTGCGGTGGTTCCTCTGAGCCTCGCCGAGCGACCGGGGGCACCCAATGCGATCTTCCCGGCCGGTCAGAAAGCATGGATTCAAGGGATCCTCATCTAGGCCCCGAACGTCCTACTCACGTCTCGGCCGGGTCCCGGTGAAAACGGCACCGCCGATCGCGAGATCGACGGTGCCGCACATCCATGCTTGAGGATCACCGGTTGCCCGGCGAGGCCATCTTACCGGGAGCAAGGTCCGGGTGCGGCCCGCGGCCAATGCGGCAACCGTCACAAGCGTGTCCCTCGCAGCGGCAAGCCGTGACTGCGTGGAAAGCGATGGGGGCGTGGCCTGGGCTCGGCGGGCGTCGCCAACCCCGCGACGATGAAGCACTCCTGCGCGCGGGAGTCGCTTGCCTGGCTGCGTCGCACGCCCATTCAGCTCAGGAGAGCCCGAAAAATCAGGGCGCGGGCGGTCAGATCGGCGCGAGTCCCGCCCTAGGGCAGGATGCATCACCTCGCATTCCAAGTCCTGGCGTGCCTCGCGCTCGCAGGAATCGCTGATGCCCAGACGGCACCCGACCGGGCGCGAACCGGCCGCCCCGTGGCGCCGCTCCGCACTCCGATCCACACGGGGGCAGGCGCCGAAGGGGTCGCATACGGCACCTGGGGCGCGGGCAATACCTTCAAGGCATCGTTCCACGACGGCATGACGTTCGTGCCGTACCTCGGCGCCGACTACCCGCACAACCAGCCGTGGTCGTGGCGGACCCTGTCCGTCGCGGTCGGCGGGGTCGAACTCCTCGAGGGCTCCGGACCGCCACGGCAGTGGCACGACGACTTCCGCTTCGAGTACCGGTTCGGCAACGTCACCGAGGCCTACGACGTGATGGTGGGCGGGCTCGAGCAGTCGTTCGTCGTCAGCGAGCGGCCCGCCGCGGGTGACCTCGTCGTGCGAGGGGCGGTCACGAGCGCGCTCGTCAGCGACGACGTCACCGCGGCGCATCGGTCATTGACGTTCTCGGACGCCGCGGGGCGACCGGTCGTCGGCTATGGCGAGGCGTTCGCTTTCGATGCGAGCGGCCGGCACGTGCTCGTCACGACCGGGTATCGCGGCGGCGAGATCACCCTGACCGTGCCGGGAAGCTGGCTCGCGGAGGCGCAGCTGCCCGTGACCGTCGATCCGCTGCTGAGTCGCGTCTGGCTGTTCTCGTCCACGCTGCAGGGCGGCCAGAACGACATTGGCCACGAGCTCGGATCGCTGAGCTCGAACGTGATGACCGTGTATACGCGAGCGGCTTCGCAGTTCGACGACGATGTCTACGGCGCGGTTTTCGACGATGACTTCACGAACGGATCGATCGTCTTCAGCGACCTGAGCTCGTCGTGGGACACCGACGCGATCAGCTGCGCGTTCGTTCATACCAGCCAACGCTGGGCGCTCGTGTATCGGCGCTACTTCATGAACAATCCGATCCGCCGCAGCTTCATCCAGGCCCACGTGCATCCCGCCGGATCGACGACCTTCTCGCCGGCCGTCGTCACGTTGATCCCGCCATCGGGGTACAACGACTGGCGACCGGACGTCGGTGCTGGGTGGGACCCGAGAGCCTTCGTCGTCTTCCAGCGGGAGGACAACTCGAACTCCGCTGGCCACCTGGCGAACGTGCCCGACAGCGCGATCCGCGGCGCGACCTTGTCGACGTCCGGCACGGTCGCGTTCTCGCCGACGTTCGAGATCCATGATTTCGGCAACCTGGACTGCGAACGCCCGGCGGTGAACCAGGTCAGTGGCGGCGACAACCGCTGGGCCTGCGCGTTCCAGTTGCGGAGGTCCGGCGTGCCCGGTGACGCCTGGGTCGTCGTCGCGGAGCTGTACGACATCAACGGCAACGTCCTCGGGGCGTGGAGTCCCGACATCGCGATCGCGAACTCCCACCATCAGCTCGCGCCCGTCATCGCCGGCGTGTGGGGTCGCTTCGCCGTCGCGTTCTCGACGGTCGACGTCGCGAGCACGCCGAGCACCAGCGGGGCGCTCGGCAAGGAGCTCCGCATCGAGCGATTCGACACCACTGCGCCGTCACCCGACTATCCGACGGTCACGATCGCGAGCGCCACGAATCGCATCTTCGAACCCTCCGCGATGTCGATCGACGAGTGGGATCAGTCGCACTTCGTCGCGGCCTATCGAACGAGTCTCGCGCCGGTCAACGGCGCCTATGGTGTGCGCGTCGGATTCAACGGCGCGCCGACCGAAGGCCCATTCACGTTGAACGGCGTGGCCGGTCAGTCGACGACGCCGCCGGCGTGCACGTTCAAGCGGGACGACAGCGAGACGCTGTTCTTCTACGGCGTTCGGTCGGGGTCGTTCACCCGTCAGTACGGCCACACGCTCGAGTACGCGACGCCCGCGCCCTGGAGCAACGGCGGGGCCGGGTGCAACCCGGCTCCGATAACCTGGGCCGGCAACCAGCAGATCGGCGCGGAGTTCAGCGGCGTGCGCGTGCAGCTCCCGGCGAGCGCCGGCCACTTCCTGGCGGTTTCGCTCGCCGCGGCGGACCTGCCGGTCGTGAACCCGGGCGTGCTCACGGGATGTCGGCTGCTGATCGACACGGGTCCGGCCTACCTGGGCAACATGGGCTTCCGGGTCGGCGACGACGTGGTGTGGCGGTTTCCGCTGCCCGAGTGGCTCCCGCCGACGACCCTGCACTTCCAGGATTGGATCCTCAACGGCTCGCAGTTCGAGAGCACACGTCGTCTGTCGGTGCCGGTCGTGAAGTGACGGGGTCGGGCGAAGCGGTCTCGCCGTGGGTGCGGATGGGACCGAACTCTTGTCATCGAGAGGCCCACGCTCAATGGAACCCCAAAGCAGACGCACTCGGGGTTAGTTGCCAGCGGCACGTAGCCTCCCCGCGACGCCGCCAAGCGATCGGGCTACTCGCCGGAGAGCTGATGCGCCCCGTTCGTGTGGGCGCCTCGGCTGCGGATCCTGTCCTGTTGGGTCTGCTTGAGGCGGTCGAGAGCGTAGGACACGTAGCGCTCATCGATGTCGGTTCCGACTCCTCTCATGCCCAGATCCCGTGCTGCGATGAGTGTCGTTCCGCTTCCTGCGAACGGGTCGTAGACGAGTGTGCCCTTCTTGCAGTCGGCGAAGCGGATGCACATCTCGGGGAGGGCGACTGGGAAGGTGGCCGGATGTGAGCCCCTGTCCAACTCGCGGTCACGGATCGTGTCGTAGGGGACGAACCAGGTGTTGCCCCGGCATCGCTTGTCTTCGATGTCGCCGACCCGCTGGACGCGGGCTTCGAGTTCGTCTTGAAGTTCCTTACGCTGCGCGTCGGAAGCGCTTGCGTCGAACTCTCGCCAGTTCCGAAACCCGTGGGCCTTGGCGAGGCGTCCACGAATCCGACCTCGCTTGTCGAGGTTGCACTTCCACTTGTAAGGGACCCCGATGGCTCGGCGGTTGACCGGGACGTTCCCCGACTTCGTGAAGTGGAAGATCAATTCATTGGTCACGTTGGCGAAGCGCGGGGAGTTGATCGGCTTAAAGTGCCCGTAGGTCTCGTCGCCGATCGAGATGCTCTTTACCCAGGTGATCCGGTTCTGCAGCACGAAGTGCTTGCGGGCGACGGCTGCGACCTCGAAGTCGACCCAGGGGTCGGTGTTGCTGTAGCCGAGGTTGAGGAAGAAGTGCCCCTCGCGGTGCATCACCCTCGCGATGTCGCCGAAGATCTGATCGAGCCACTTCAGGTAGTCCCGGCGCGGCTGACTGTCCTCGTAAGACCCGTAGTCGATACCGAGGTTGTAGGGCGGCGACGTGATTATGCAGCGGATCGAGCCGGCACGCTGCGCCCGCATCCATTCGCGGCAGTCTCCGCGTAGGACTTGGATCAGGTCGCTTGCGCCGCTAGCCCTCTGCATGACCTTGACCTTACCGCACGAGCTTGGACATGCACTCCCGTTCTGGCGGCCTCCGGGGTTGCCGCGATCGTGGTCATGCAGGGGTTAGTTCCAGTCGAAGTGCGTGTCGAAGATCCGGCGGATGCTGCGTTGCCAACCGCCACTACTGGGCTGCGAGCCGTACTGCAGGATGATGTCTATGTCCGCAGGGGACAGCGTCAACTCACGTGTGCGGCGGTCTACCCGGAACTGGAGGCTGATCAGGAATCGCTGGAACCCACCTCGCGTTCTCTTCGAAGGATCGTGCTTCATGAGTTCCGCGAGTTGCTCCTTCGTGAGCTTGACCGTGCGGTCGCGGGGACCGTAGGCGACCTGGGTCTTGGCACGTTGAGCGAACAGCCGTGTCAGCGTTGCGATCGTCTCCAGGATGCCCCTCGGCAGCTCGACCTTGGCTACTCCGACCGTGACGGTCCCGCCGAGCAAGATGACGGCCCACACGAGTTGCGTGAGAAGCCCGATCAGCTCGATCTCGATCGGGCTCTCGTGCGAGACGCGGCGGATGCGGAGCGCACCGGGTCTTGGCCCCTCGTCGAATAGTGCTTCGATCTCCTCGGCGCTCAGGTTCTCGATGACCGATCGCAGTTTGTCGGGGGAGGGGTGCCGGGGCCTGCTGCGCAGCTTCTTGGCGGCGACGTATGCGCCACGGAAGAGCATTATGAACTCTGCGATGTCCTTGGCGTCCGGGTCCGCTGAATCGACGGCGGGGAATCGCAGGACTAGATTGCCTTCCTTCTTCGACATTTCGTCTGCTCCTTTAGCTGGCTGTTCGCCACGCTTCCTTCTACTCTCCCAATGGGAAGGCTACACGAGCCGGAGGCGAGCAGTGGAGCAGCTTCTTGAAGATCTTGAACTAGCCATTAGAGCCGGTGATCAGGTGCAGGCTTTAGGGCTGTTGTCGCAGCTCCAGGCACGCATGGAGCACCACAGTTCCCTGGCTGCCGCCGTCGAGTGCGCCTTGGCGGAGCTGGGTGGGAGTCGTGCGCTCCGTGATCTTCGGCGTTTTGCGGAACGTGCCAGGGCGGGATTCGAGGACTGGAAAGGTGGACGTTGAGTCGGACTCCGCGACTCCGACGCAGATGGCGGGAGTGTGCAGCTAACGGTGTAAACGGCGACCAGCTGGCGGAGTGAGGTCACGGTTACAGGGCAGGTATCCTGCCTTGAAAGAAGATAGCGAGCTGCCCGAGGACGGCGCTCCAATTCCAGAGCGCACGCGTCCACTTCTTCTCGAAGCGACGCAGCGCGAGGTAGAGCAGCTTGGTGACGGACTTGTCGTCCGGGAAGTGGCCGCGGTACTGCAGCAGCTTGCGCAGGCTCGAGTTGAGCGCCTCGATCTGGTTGGTCGTGTAGATCACGCGCCGGACCTCGGGCGGGAAGTCGAGGAACGGCACGACACGCTCCCAGTTCGCTCGCCAGGACGAGGTGATCATCTCGTAGCGGCGGCCCCACTTCTTGTCGAAGGCATCCAGCGCTGCCTCGGCCGCTTCGCGGTTGGCGGCCGTGTAGATCGGCTTGAGGTCCTTGGCGACGGCCTTGCGATCCTTGTAGCTGACGAAGCGCAGCGAGTTCCGGATCATGTGCACGATGCAGGTCTGCACGGTGGCCTGCGGGAACACGTGCTCGATCGCGTCCGGGAAGCCCTTCAGGCCATCGCAGCACGCAATCAGGATGTCCTGGACGCCGCGCGTCTTCAGCTCGTTCATGACCTTCAGCCAGAACTTCGCGCCCTCCGTCTGCTCGATCCAGATCCCGAGGACTTCGCGGCGGCCGTCGAGCGTGACGCCGATCGCCAGGTAAACCGACTTGTTTCGGACGACGCTTTCGTCGCGCACCTTCACGACGAGCGCATCGAGGAAGACGATCGGGTAGACCGGCTCGAGCGGCCGGCTCTGCCAGGCCAGGACGCCTTCGTGGACCGCCGACGTGGCGCTCGAGATCAGCGATGGCGAGACCTCGACGCCGTACAGCTCCTCCAGGTGGCCTGGATGTCGCGGACGGTCATGCCGCGGGCGTAGAGCGCCAGGATCTTCTCGTCGAAGCCCGCGAAGCGTCTCTGGCGCTTCTTGACGATCTCGGGCTCGAACGTGCTGTCGCGATCGCGCGGCACCTCGATCTCGAGCTCGCCGTCCTCGACCTTGATCGTCTTGCTGCGTGATCCGTTGCGCGCGTTGCTCGTGCCCTCGGCACGCGGTGCGTGCTTCTCGTAGCCGAGGTGCTCGGTCATCTCGCCTTCGAGGGCTCGGCCGAGCAGCCGGGCCGTCAGCTCCTTGAGGATGCCGTCCTTTCCTGTCAGGTCTTCTGGCTTCTCGTAGTTGGCGAGGAGCTGGTCGATCAGCTCGTCCGGGATTCGGTGGCGGTCATTCTTCTTCGGGGTCATCGGTGGGCTCCCTACGGGTCAAAGGATCCCACCAGCCGTCACGCGAATACACCGTTCATCGCACACTCCCCAGATGGCGGATCGACCGCAGATACTCGAACGGATATCTGAGTCTGCAACCGCCAGCGGTTCGTCTCGGAATTCGTCGGACTCTGAAAGTGAGCCGGCCGAGCAAGGAAGCGCTTCTTTAAAAGAAACTTCCGAACTCGGCCGGACTGGAACGGACCAATCAGGTCGTTTTGAAGAATGGTGGAGGCGGCGGGAATCGAACCCTGGTCAGACTTGCCGCACGCCGCGTGCGCGCTTGACGTTACGACACCGGGTGATCGAAAGCCGACCAGATAGTCGACCAAATCGACGCCCCGACCAGATCGCGGCCCCGAGTGGCGATCGATCGCGCCGTCGCGACAATCCTTGGGCATGACCAACGACACCGGTCCCGAGCACATCGAGGCGTTCGACGAGCTGACCCGCCGCATCGGCGTTGACCGGGTGCCCGACGAGGAGAACCCGCTCATGCACGACGCCGTCTCCGCCTACGAGGCGTGGATGCGGAAGTGCGGCGCCGACGGGGTCAAGGCGGCCGACGAGCAGGCTGCCCGGCTCTACGATCCGCGCAGGCCGTGAAGTGACTGATCCTGAGCGACAGCAGATCGAGGACCTCGCGCATCGGATGCGGCGCGTGCTCGACGAGACGGTTCCCGAGGTGCCGCCCGCGCAGCTACCGGTTCAGATGCGCGACTTCCCCCACGGAGCGTGTGGCGATGCCACGATGCTGCTTGGGGCGTATCTCGTGGACAGCGGCATCTCCGGTTTCGAGTATGTCAACAGTCAGAGGCCCTACGGCGGAGACTGGTGGTGCCACTCGTGGCTACAGCGGGGCGACTTGGTCGTCGACATAACGGCCGACCAGTTCTCAGACGCGCCCGGACCCGTGATCGTCGACGAGCGATCCGGTTGGCACAGCGTGTTCGATTCCGACCACGACCAGGGTGGCGTCGCCGACTTTAGAAGGGCATCCGGGGACGGCCTCTACGAGCTGACGCGTCTCTACACGCGGATGCGCCCCCTGCTCTTTGAATGATGCCGTAGACCGTTGGGTCGCACGGCTACCGAAATGCCCCCCGGTATCGACACTGGTTGGCAAGAGGGTCACGATGGGCCAATGGTCATCGAAGAGGAGCCGTGGCGCCGCTTCAACATGTCGGCACCGCCCGAGCGTGCCGACGGCAAGTATGAAGAAAAGCTGACGAACTGGCTTCTGGAGGCAGCGTTCTTTCGCGACTTCGTGTTTCGCGAGCAGCCTGGAAAAGGGGGCAAGGGCGAGCTGGCAGATGGACTCGTGCTCTTCGACGACACCGCGCTCTTCGTGCAATGCAAGGCGCAGACTGGCGAGCGTGCAGGGACGGGCTGGGCTCGGAAGAACCTCAAGAAGGCACTGAAGCAGGTCACCTATGGCGAGCGCATGCTGCGCGAGCGCCTTGTTCCCGAGGTCGTGAGCGACACTCTCGGCCCAATGCCTTTCGATCCGGACTGCTACCCCGTTCGGTTCGGGTTGATCGTGATCGATATGCCGGACGATACACCGTTCGTAGCGAGCGAGATGGAGCCGGAGCTGGCCGATGTTGGGTTCCCGGTCCACGTGGTGTCGCTGCGAGACTTCATCGAGCTTGCAACGCGGATGGACACCGCGGGTGACCTGCTCTGGTATCTGGGGTTGCGCCAGGACCTAGTGTTGTCCGGCGTCGTCGCCCGCGTGCATGACGAGTTCTCGTTCGTCAGTCAGGTGTTGGTCGAACTCCCGGATTGGCTCGTTCGCGTCCGGCCCGATATCGACGGCGAGATCCTGCGCAAGACGATGGGCCACGCCCACTCACTCCTCTCTGGCGAGTTGCGAGACTCTCCGGATCGGCAGTATGGGCTGTTGGTCGACGACGTGATCGCTCGAATGCACGAGCGAGACCCTGAGCAAGAGTGGAACGAAGCCGGAACCAAAGCTGATGTGGCCGCGGCAATTGTTCTCCTGTCTGACCTGACTCGGTCCCGTCGAATTGAAATGGGCAAGCTGATGCACCGGGCTGCTCGCGACGCGGAGGACGGGTCGGTGCAGTACTTCAGGTGGATCACGAACGACTGTGCGTATGTCTTCGTGTACAGCGACGAACCTCGCGGCGAGCGAATCAAGTTTGCCGGCGCGGTTCTCGTTTCTGCCGTCGTCAACTCCGACACCAAGAGGGGCATCGTGGTGGCGACGAACTCAACGGCGGCCGGGGGCAGGGCCTACGACGTAGTCGCGCTACTAGAGCTGTCTGACGAAGCACGCGAGCAGGCCGCAGACCTGCCCAACCTCTTTGCCTCGGAATAAGCGCGTCGCTACTCGCTCGCCTCATCATCTTCTGCCGACGAATCTCGCGCGACCTCAGTCGTCGCCCCCATGTCTACAAGATAGGGAGTGGTGTAGGTGCCCGGGCCCTTTCCAGCAAAGTTGAACGAGCCCATGTGAATCGTGTGTTCGAGCTTCCCCGCTTTCGCCGCATCGGCGAACCAAGGGTCTCGATGGGCCGCGTCTACTGCCCTTCGTACAATAGCCTCGACACCTTCGAACAGCGTTCGAAGGTCAGGAATCCGCGTCGACAGACTCTGGAAGTCGGCGACCCGAAACCGCACTGGATGCAATGGTGCTTCCGGCGGCCCGATGTTTCGCATGACCACCGGGTCGTGGAACGTCGCATCGCTGTGGGCGAACAGCTCGTTTCGAAGTGCGATTAGCTCTCGATGCAGATCCAGAGAATCGCTCGGTATGTGCGACTTCGGCAGGCGGTGCTTGCCTTGCACTCTCCCCTTGTTCCCCGAGAACGGGCGGGCGTAGACGACCACAACGTTCTCAAGCAGGGGGATGCGAACGCTGTCGTCTTTCAGCGGTTCTAACTGCGCAACGCGGCGCTTCGCGGCGCTGAGATCGATCATGCAAAGTCTCAAGAAGCAGTAGTTCTCGAACCTTTTGTCCAGGTCATAGTCGGTCCCTCGCTGCTCCTTGTTGGTGCCCATTAGACGATCGTAGCACCGGGAGTGAACATGTGGTGCTGCACTCCGCGATCGCCGCACCGCACCACCTCAAGTCCTCGGCCGCTTCGAGCCACGCGGCCCGTGCCTCCGCGCGGTCGACGTGGGTAGACGTCTCGTAGATCCGGCGCGCGGTCGCCGCATCGTGACGCTAGGCGGGATGCTTGCTTTCGCCTGGTCGGCGGGCGCGCGTAGCGCAGCCCGCCGCTGTTCCTGCATCGCATCGGCGAACGCCCCGCTCTTTTCAGGCTGGCCTCATGCGTCTGAAGGGCCACAGCCTGTTCAGTAGAGCCTGCCGTGTCTTGCAGGCAGCGCACGGCTCGACCAATCCGAGCGTCATGAATCGGATGATCTTTTCGACGATGTCACCAAGTCCGCGGGTCGCTCGAGATTCAACCGGCATCGGCGCCTTCTCCAGTGCTTCTTCGAACGTGGTGGGACCGCTGTTAGGTGAGCCACAGGAACCTGCGGAGGAGAGCTTGTCCTTGACGCAAAGGTCTGCAACGAGTTTCCGGAGGCGCCCTCCGGCACACCAGATCGAACGCTCGTAGAGGACTCCGTTCTCGCAGCATTCTTGCCGGCAACGGAACAAACCCGAGCCGCGTGTCTCAAGAGGTTGGCAGTGATAGCACCAGCCATCGACCATTCGTGTTTTTCGGCAAGGGTATGGCAATCGGATCGTGAATCGAATCAGGCCACAGGGGTAGGGGAATCCGAACTTGGTGCACCACTTGATGCTCCGCAACCTGAGGGTCGCCCAGCAGGTGGTCCAGTATCGTTCGGGGACTTTCGTTGGAGTTGGCATTGCTCGCTCTGGACGTCTGTGCCCACACCAATGTTCGCTTCATGATTCAAAAATGCGCAGGGTGAACTGCGTTGCACGATTCGTTGCAACGCCGTCTGCGTCTATGCGCTAGGAAGCGTTCCCACCCGCAGTTTTTCTTTCGGAGGATCCAACCGGGAACCGCGCTCTCCGTTGGTGAGGGAGCACAGCATGAAAGCGATCAGCGCCTCCAGGCGAACGGATCGTGGCTCTTCTCGACCTCGTCGAGGACCGCGAAGGGGTCGTGGTCGCCATACGTCTTCGCACGCGGACGGTGGACGTCGAACTGTTCCAGGACGCGGTCGACCTCGGTGGCTGGTGTCACTGGGCTCGCGAACGTGAGCGCGAGTGCATCCGCGGTGTCGGGGCTACCGCCACCGAGGCGCTTCTTGATGTCGTCCTTCGATTCGAGCTTCTTCCGGCCGCTCGCGTCGAACGAGTAGACGGGCGTTGCCAGCTCCTGCTTCAACGCGGTGTCGTTCGGGATCGACCCGCCGCCGCGGACCCAGTCGGCCATCGCAGACCAGCACTCTGCACGTCGGTTCGTGAACGCGTCCGGCTTGCCGGCCTTGCTCGACGAGTTGACCTCATGCACGTCGAAGTGGAGCTGCCGCAGTCGGTCCACCAGTCCGGCACCAACGCCGCCTGAGTCGACGAACACGGCGTCCGGGCGCCACTGCTGGATGATGCTCGCCACCGCGCTCGCGAGCGTCATCAGGTCGACGTCCTTGTAGACGATCGGCTTCCAGGTGTGCAGGCCCTGGCGCTTGATGACGACGCTGCGGTCCGAACCGAATCGGGCGACGTCGACACCGAGGATGCGCGGCGCACCGGCGACCTCGCGCTCTGTCCACTCACGCTGCGCGGCGGATTCGACGTCGGACAGCGAGATCAGTTGGTCTTCACCGCCGGCCGAGAAGTCGCAGAGATACTCGCGGGCGAACGCGGTGTCTGGCATGTCGCGCCGGAGGCGTTCGACCTCCTTGGCGTCGAGGGCCTGTGTCTCGCTCACCGTGTAGCGACCAGCGTGCCACTCGTCCTCGTCCGTCGCCTTGAAGAACAACTCGCTGAAGAGGTTGATCCCATTCGGCGTCCCGATGAACACTGCCCACCCGAGCCGGTCGGACAACGTCGGCTGGAGGATCGAGAACCAGGTGTCCGGTGGAACGTGGCCGACCTCGTCGATGACGACGCCATCGAGGCGAACGCCACGCATGGCGTCCGGGTTGTCGGCGCCGAACAGCGAGATGCGCGCGCCGTTGTGCTTGAACTCGACTGTCAACTCCGTCTCCCGGATCTCAACGAGGCCGGCGATTCGGAGTGGTTCGAGGATGCGCTTCAGCTCGCGCCACGCGATCGCCTTCGCCTGCTTCAGGGTCGGGGCGACGAAGAAGAACAGGCCCAGCTCCTTGTCGAACTGCAGCGCCGCATGGACGAGTTCCATCAACGCCCAGAGCGTCTTGCCGGCGCGGCGGTGGAGCGCCAGCACCGCGAACCGGTTCTTGCGCTTGAGCTGGTGGCACTCACGCTGCCAGTCGCGTGGTAGGTAGCCGAGATCGATCTGCGGTGGTGGTTTCATGAGAGCAGTTCCTCGATCTGGTCGTTCCCGGTTGGTACGCCGGTGTTGACGACCGTCACCGTGAACTTCCCGTCATTCGATGCGGTCCACTTCATGTCAGCGGTTGTGCGGCTCAGGACTTCGCGTGCAGCGGCGACGTCGCCCTTCTTGGCCAGCGAGATGAGCGTGAACAAGACTTCGCCAAGCTCGTGTTCGAGCGTCGTGCCGTTGCGCTCGCACGCCGCGACCGCCGCCTTCACAGGGTCGTAGCCGCGCAGCCGTCCGGGGCCTGGGAGGCTATGACCCGGAAGGAACTTGCCGTCCTTTGCGCGGTTTCCCGAGAGCGCGATCTGCTGCGGCGGATCGGATCCCTTGGAATTCTTCTTGGGCATGATCAAACCCCCATGCGCTTGCCGGCCCGGACCAAGAGGCGAACGAAGTCCGGGTGATTCCCGAGGCCCGAGTCGAAGATGAACTGGCGGAACTCGGGCGAGACTTTGACGGCGTCGAGGGTGCGCTTGGCGACACCGATGGATTCGTCGAGGCGAGCGCCGCCGATCTCGGCGTCCGACTTCGTCGCTTCTGTCCACTCGTTGAATCGCGCTCGAGCCTGCGCCTGATGCTCGGCGATCAGTCGCGGCGCGATGTTCTCGACGAACTTCTCCGTGGCGTCCTGGCTCATGCCGGCCTCGTGGGCTGCGTCCAGGATCGTGTCGTTCATCCGCGGGTCGACTTCGGTGCCCTCGACCTGCAGTTGATAGCGACGGCGGAACCCCGACTGCTCATCGTCAACGTCGCCCGGGGTTTCATCACCGGGGTCGTCGGTGCCCTCGGCGTCCTCGGTGTCGTTGGAATCGACTGGCTCCTGCTTCGCGAACATCCTTGATGCCACGCTGCGCTCCTCTGGCGCGTCGTCCTTCGCGGTGTCGGGCACGAGGGCATCGTCGGGTGCAGCGTCCTGGGCACCCTCAGGACGACCGAACATGCGCTGCGCGAGCGTGAGTTCTTGGTCAGTCATCTCTACTTCTCCTCCTCGGACTTCGGCAAGCCGCCAAAGACATTCGGCAGGACCGGTTCACCGCGCACGAGGGCGGCCTCGACGTCGCGGCGTGCTTCCGCCAGCACCGAGCTGCTCGTGGGCGGCAACGGCGGCGCGGGAGGAGGCACCCACGGGTCGCCCTCGCGACCCGGCTCGATGGGTTGGAGGCAGGCGTGCGGCTCGCCCGCGGGCCACAAGACGACCGCGCCCGGCTCGTGCAGGCAGTTGTCGATCTGGGCGACCTCGATGACGCGGTGCGGCACACGTTCGGTCGCCGTCGTCACCGGTTGCGCATCGGCCGGGACGACGACGCCGTGCTCGCTGAGGGTGGCTACGAGGCGATCGGCATACGCGAGCTTCGCGCGCGTCTCCCGGACCCCGGCCTTGGCGGTTCCGACGTCTGCGGCGAGCGCCCGTTCGAGTTGGTCGGCTTCTTCGCGCATCTGCTTCGCGCGCCTTCTGCCGTCGGTCTCCGCTCCGCGGGCGGCTTCGACGGCTTCGCCGGCCTGGGCGACCGAGACGTTGTCGCGGGTCTGCTTCAGCACCGCGAGGGCAGCGACGTCTTCGTCGAAGTTGTGGGGCGCCAGATCGAGCACGGCCATCGCTGCTTCGAGCTGCTCGACGTCGGCCTCGCTGGTGACCTCGCCGCGGTAGGCGGCGATCACGAGGTCGGAGTAGGTTCGCTGGGCCTGGGCGATCTGATCGGCCTTCTGGCGCCGCTGGGATGCCTCGCGCTCTCGGAGCCGGGCTTGTAGATTTGCTGTCGTCATAGTTCTGTCGTGTTGCTGTGTGGCTGATGGCGCCCGCGGCTATGCGCGCGCCGGGTAGTCGGTGATGTTGGCGCCCGTCGGCACCGGGTCGCCGGCGACGAGCGCGCAGATGACTTGCGCATCCATGGGTTCCCGCGCGCCGCGGCGGCGGCTCGGATAGGGCTCGTCGCCAACGACGAACGCCAGCACGAGGACATCCTCCTCCGTCGGCCAGCCCCGCCAGATGCGGTAGGCGCGGGCCGCACGAAGGTCGAACCGCATGATCGCAGGGCCGTCGCAGCAGACCGGCGCGGCGAGCGCGACGTCGCCCGGGAAGAGATCGGGCCGACACCGCGGGCACCGACGCGTGTCGAGATCGAACTCGACCTCACCCGGACGCGGACGGGGCCGGCCGGTGATGTGCGGATCGAGGTGGTGCCCGACGGGGTAGTCGAGAGGATCGAAGCGAACTGGTTCGGAGTTCATTGGGCTTTGGGTAACTTGAGTTTTGTCACGCGGAGGGCGGTCGACCGGCGCCGTGCCGAGACATAGGTGCTGTGAATTCGTGAGCGTCGCTGTGCGCGGCTCTGCTGGTCGCAACCTCTCCTGGGTGCCTCGGCGCGAGATCGCGCAGCACGCGCTGGCGTAGCGCGGAAGAAGAAGGCGAGGCGCAGCCCGGCAACCGGATCGGGGACCAGCCGATCGCGTGCGGGATGGAAACGGAGCACCCCGTCCGGGCTGCGCCTCGCCAAAGAGGAAGTGCAGGGCCGCGCGCCAGCGGCCGGAGCCCATGACCAAGTTGCTCGGGCTGCCGGGCGCGCGCCCTGCGGGTTAATGCGTCGGGCGCCAGAGTGGCGACACCGGATGCGCGGGGATCGCTCGCGGCGATCCGCTCGCGTCGCGCTGCATCGCGATCGAGTGGCCCTCTTCGCGTGCTCGCTTTGCAGCGATTCGCCACCGGAGGGGTGGGGTTGTCCGAGGTCGCTAGCTGGTTGGCGGAGCTGGTGCCCCTCTATAAGGGGCACACCAGCCCGCCAGCTATGGCTGGCGGTTAGCTGGCGGTTGTGTGTCGCCAGCTTAAAGTACGTGTTTCCCGCGACTTGCATCACTGGCCCTCCGAGCTGGCGCTAGCTGGTGAAATCGCCAGCTCCAACTGAGCTGGCGGCCCGAAATCGCCAGCTTCAGAGCCCCTCTGACCCTCGGAATTGGGAGCCTGCGGCAGTCGGTATTGACGGCCCCGCGTCGCGCTCTCGGCGATGATCTCCAGGAGCCCAACTTCCACGAGGCGCCTCGTCTTGGCCTTCACTTTGTGATCGCTGAGTCGGGTGACCGAGCGCGCCTTCGCCCGAGAAACCCACTCCCCTTCGCTGCCGACGAAGAAAGCCAGCAGGGCGCGCAGGTCCGCGTCGTCCTCCAACTCGGCCGCGACGAGGTCGCCGAGCGGCTGATCCTCTGGAGCCTTCTGGCTCAATGTGATCGCGGTGATTGGGCGCCCCTTGCCGTCGATGTCGAGCGTGACCGGCACGAGCGTCCCGCGCAGCGGCGAAGGGTTAGCCCAATTCTTCGCCTTGGTGGACTTCGCGACGACCGCCTTGATGTCGCCGATCTCCTCCTTCGTGACCTCGTAGGACGCGTCGAGAGCGCCGAACATCACCGAGCTGCCGCGGGCGCGCTCCTTCGACTTGTGGCCCGTGTGGTGAACCAGGACGACCAGGAGCTGGAGTTGCTCGGCGAGCCGCGCGAGGTTGTTCACGAAGCGCGTCATGTCCTGCGTGTCGTTCTCGTTGCCGGCGCCGAAGTTCCTCGACTGCGTGTCGATCACGACCATCGCGAACTCGCCGAAAGCGTGGATCTCGTCGCGCCACCGCGCGGCGTCCTCCTCGTCGCAGAGCTGCCCGGGCTGAGTCGTGAGGAACAGGCGGCCTTGGAGATCTGTTCGGGTTAGCCCTCGGGCATTCAGCTCCGCGCGCAACCGGTGTCCCAGCCCGTTGGCGTCCTCGCCGACCATGTAGAGCACCTTGCCGTGGTGGTCGACGTCGCGGTTGAAGAACCGCGCCTCGCCGAGCGCGACCGCGAGCGCGACGTTCATCGCAAACGGTGTCTTGCCGCTGCCGGGGTCGCCGAAGAACTGCGCGAGTCCCGTGCGCGGGAGCAGACCGTCGATCAGGAATCGCTCGGGTTGAACGCTCCGGTCAAACTCCTCGAACGTGACTATGCGCGCCCGCTTGTGCGACGGGGGACGCTCCTCGGGCGGCAGCTCACCGAGCGGCTCAAACACGCGCGCCGGGTCAGGGTCTGCATTGCCCTGGTGGAGCCGGCACACCTCGCCGTGGACCCATGCTCGCCGCCCATACTTGCCGGGGTCGGCGCTCTCGCGCACGGTGCCCGCAGCCCACACGGGCAAGTCCATCAGGAAGTCGAGGGCGAGGTCGCCGTGCCCGTTCGCGGCCTTCAGCACGAACCCAACGATCGCGGCGTAGCCTTCGCTCGGGCTGGCGTAGTCGAGATCCTCGTGATCCCAATCGCCCTTCAGCAGGTGCTCGCACTTCCAGGAGGCGTCCCGCACCCGCTCCGCGATCTGCTCCAGCGTTCGCCGCTCGCCATTGCCCTCGGGCAGTGACCCGTCGCCGCGCTCCTTGTAGTCCTGGTCGAGGCGATACTGCGCGATCAGCTCGTCGAGGTTGTCGAGCGTGAGGATGTCGGGCGACGTTGCGAGCAGGCGCTGCCCGGTGACGGTCACGTATTGAGCCGCGCCGTGAACGCCGAAAAGCTGAACCTCGGGGTTCTTGTCGACACCGGGCGCGGCTGCGCCGGGCGCGCGCATCTTCGTGGTGATCTCGCGGTTGAGGGCGCGCACGAACACGAAGACGCGCAGCCCTGTGCCCGACGGCGACACCTCGGTATAGCTGTGGCCGCACATCTCGATGACCTCACGACCCCAATCGGTCAGTTGCCCGGCGTCCTCGCCTGACTCGTCGTTCGCGTTGCGCGTCGGCACGCGGCACGCGTCGATGTCGATCGCGATGAGCGTGCAGCCCTCGTCGTCCTCGACACCGTCGGTGAAAACGAACCCGATTCCTCGGGTGTCTGACATCGCGCCCGGCTCGAAGGGCGACAGCGCCTCCACGTCGGAGGTCGAGCGGTCGGGCTTCTTGGTCATCCGCCCTTGCTCGTTGCGCTGCAGACTCCACCGGCACCACCGGTGCTGCTGCTTCAGGCGGTCGGGGATCTCGATCCCCTCTGCCGTCTGCGTGTAGTCGATCTCGGTCATCTCCGTCTCCCTCTTCGCCTTCAGGCCGACGTTGCATCGCGCCACGAGCGCAGGGCCGCCTCGGTCGTCATCCTCTCTCCACCCTCGACGACGGTCGGCAACACGATGCGTCCGGCGCGTCCGTGCTCGATCCAGCGCCGAAGGTGGAACGGATCCACGTGACCCATCACGCGCTCGACGACGACTTCGACGGGCTCCAGGTCACCGACGTGGAGCAGCTCCTCGTGCTCACGCATCGTCGCAGCCCTCCTCCTCGACGAGGTCGCTCGTCACCGAGAGCCAGTGGCGGAAGGCGCTCTCCGTCGTCAGGCGCTTCAGGCGCGCGCCGCGCACGGTGGGGATTCGGATGCCGGCTCGGCCGACCTCGCACCAGCGGGCCAGGGTGACGCCCGAGATGGCTTCGCCGAGGACGCGCTCGATGACAGCGCCGACGGGTTCAAGCTGTCCGGCTTCGAGGCGGAGGCGTAGCTCTTGGACGGCCGGTGATGGCTCGTTCGGAGTCGATAGTGGCATGGCCTACCATCTATGCCGTTGGAGCCGAGGGTCGACGGACGCAGTCCTCTAAACTACCGCACAGTAGACACTTGGGTAGACAGTGGTATCACGTAAGTCGGCTCTTCAAAACCCATTGCTCGACCGCTCTCACGAAACGCGGCCGCGAACTTTTTTCCGCGATGTGGGATCGCTGCCGGCGCGGAACCTATGCCGCGCGGCGATGGAATTCCGCGGTGATCTGAGTCGGGCTGCGTGCATAGAACTGCTCGGGTCGGCGCTGCGCGCGCTTCGCGTAGGCTGTGCCGCATGAGCGACTCCGAGAACGGCAGCTCGGACCTGGGAGACGGCGCCAAGCTGCCGCCCTACGTTCAGCGCCTTCGCCGGAAGGATGGCTACAAGTATCGCGGCTGGGCGGTCATCGCGGGGAAGACAGTGGTCGGTTCATCCCGCGACACGCCCGAGGAGGCACATGCCGACGGCGTCCTGATGCGCGAGGAGCAGGCCATCTTGGGCACCGAGAACGGCAGCCGGCCGCCGGCGCACCACATGCGCCTCCGCGAGCTGATCAACCTCCTCGCCCCGATCCTGGACGGGAAGCGCGGGCTTGACCTGCTCGAACGCGAAACGGAACTGATGGAGCGCCGGGATCGTCTCCGTCGGCAACGCGGCCAGGGATCCCGGCTGCACAAACCGGGCTTCATCTACTTCATTGCGGACACTTCGACCGACCTCGTGAAGATCGGTCTCGCGCGCAGCGTGAAGGCCCGTCTCGGGCAGATGATGACCGACAACCCGAGCGAGTCCCTTGAGGTGCTCTATTCGTTCCGAGGCACTCGGGAGACAGAGAGCCTCTTGCACGACGCGTTCGCCGAGCACCGCGTCCGAGGTGAGTGGTTCAAGTTGGCGGACTCGATCCGGCAGTTCATCCAGCTTCGTGCCGAGCGAGACGAGCGAAGAGCGAGTCAGTGAGGGTCTAAGGGGGGCTACCTGCTGCAGCCGCGGGCGAGGTTGAACAGAAAGATCACGCCGATCACGATCAGCACGCCCTTCATGACATCTGGTCTTCTCTTCGACGGCGACCGTATCGGGCCTCGTTTGAAATGGGCGGTTTCGATTGCGGGGCAACGGTGGCGCCGATCTTCTTGGGCTCATGCGTTGGTTGCTCTTGACGTTCCCGATCCTTCTTGCGGCCTGTGTCGCCCGGCCAGGGCAATCAGGGTGGATGCCGGAGAACCCTATTGATGCAGCGATCGTCGCAGCCGAAGCAGCGCAAGAGTTGGTCCTCGCTATCGAGGCAGACTTGGCCGCCGGGAAGCCAGCTGCTGAGATCTATGAGACCCATGAAGATCGCGGCCTCACTGTGATCGGGATGACGGAGCTTGCAGAGCGGGCTGGACAGCGCGCATTGCTAGCCAACGAAGGCAACGACGCATTCCAAGCGGCGATGATGATCCGGCATCAGGTGACGGAGCTGATGGGAGAGCTGCGGTCGGGGACGATCGAAGAGCAATCCGGCAAGCTCATGTTCCCGGTCAAGAAGAAGTTGATCGCGGACCGCTTGGGGAAACTGCTGTTCCTCAACAAGCGCAGCGTCGCAGTCCGGGAGCAACTTCGCCAGGACATGGAAGCTCACGCCGCGAAGAAGCCGTAGCCACTTCCGCCAGGCGGGCGCTACCGCCTTGTACTCTCCGAAGGGCGCGGTAACCTCGGCAGCGCATCGAGATGTCAACTGCGAGTTGACGACCAACCGGCCTGGAGCGGCACGGTGGTGATGCGGGCGTCCTGTCGGCTCCCGCAGATGTGCGTTCGGACGATCGTCCGGCGAACCTAGCTCCGCGGCGCCCGTGCGCCGTGTCTCGGTGCTCCTGACCAAGGAAGCACCATGACCAAGACGAAGAATGTCGACCTCTCGAAGTCGACTCACCGGACCGTCATCGCCGCCGCAGCCACCGGCCACGATCTCACGAGCGTCTACATTGGCACGCTCCGTGCTGCGGTCGACTACGCGACGTTCGCTATTCGCGAGCAGCGCGGAATCCTCATCGCCCAGAGCACGAAGGGCCTGCCGCGCTTGCTCGCCGAGCTGCGGGCCCGCGCGATGGCCGAGGTCGAGTCGATCGACGCGCAGCTCGCGGAGGTGCAGCAGTGAAGGAGCGTCGCACGTGGCGCCGCGTGCGCCTGTCTCTCGTCCGCGAACGAGCGCAGCAGCCCTACGCTGTGCGTCGCGCCGGCGACGTGGTCGGCCTGCTGCAGGAGTTTCTGCGCGACGACCCGCGCGAGCGATTCGCGGCTGTCTACCTCGACGCTCGACACCGGGCGATCGCGGTTCACGATGCGCACGTCGGCACGGCCGACGCGTCGCCCGCGCATCCGCGCGAAGTCTTCGGTCCTGCTGTCGCCCTCGCAGCAACCGCGATCGTCATCGCGCACAACCATCCGTCCGGGGATCCAGAACCGAGCGCCGATGATCGAGGTGTCACTCGCCGTCTGCGCGAGGTCGGCGACCTGCTCGGCATCCCGGTGTTGGACCACCTCGTGATCGGCGACGGTCGGTTCTTCAGCTTCGCGGACGAGTCGTTCCACGCCCTGCCGGGAGGTGAGTCGTGAGCCTCGTTCCGAAGTCGACGGGTCTGACGCCTGCCGCGCTCGCGGCGATCGACACGACGCCACAGGAAATCATTCGCCGTTGGCTCGCTGCCCTCTCACCCGAGAGCGCGCGGTCCTACACGCGGTCGATGCGCGCGTTCGCGGGCTGGGCGTTGTCCGACACCGAAGCGCCGCCCGAGCGCGCGCTCGAACTGCTCGTCACCGCCGGCGCCGGCAAAGCCCATGCGCTTGTCGGGGACTGGCGAGATCACTTGCTCGACGCCGGCAAGTCGACCGCGACGGCGAAGCTGCGGGTCAGCGGCGTCGCGTCCCTGGTCAAGGCCTGTCGGCGTGCTGGGCTCATCACGTGGCGGCTGGAACAGGTCGCCCCGCGCGTTGAACCCCGGGAGGATCGCAGCGGCCCGCACCGCGGTGACGTCGAGCGGATGATCGAGCGCCTCGACCAGGACGCCGACAACGGCTCCCCGCTGGCCAAGCGGAACGCGGCGATCCTTCGCCTGCTCTACACCGCGGCGTTGCGCGTATCCGAGGTCACGAGCCTGCTGCGCCGCCACGTGCAGCTCGACCACCCCGATGGTCCGGTCGTCCTGGCGAAGCGGAAGGGGCAGCGGGAGCGGCAGCGCGTCCTCATCAGCAAGGGCTGCGCCGACTCGTTGCGCCGGTGGTTCACCTACCGCGGGAACGTCGCCGGCCCGCTGTTCCAGCGCCTCGACGCGGCGGCCCCGACGAACGCGATCACGGCGATCGGAGCCGAGGGCGTGCGCCGCATGGTGCGCGCCAGGGCAAAGGAGGCGGGCATCAAGACGATCGTGCGCCCGCACGGGCTGCGGCATTCGGCAGCGACCTTCGTCGCGGGGCAGGGGTCGATCGCGACCCTGATGGCGACCGGTGGTTGGAAGTCGTTGAGCGCGGCGCAGGTATACATCGATCGCCAAGCGACCGAGCGGCGGCGGGCACTGGCGATCCTGGAGGTGTGAGTCATGCAAGCGCACCGATCAACATGCGGCGGAATTCTCCCGCGGCGCGGAATAGATGGTGGACTGCATGCGGCACGGTCGCCGCGTGCGTTCCCAGCGCGCCGGGTAGCTCGGCGCCGGACCGCAGCCGCGCAGTCGCGCAAGGTGGCCCTCGTGCCGAAGATGAAGGCGAAGAAGTCCTCGATCGATCTCCCCAAGTTCCGCTTCTCGTTGGCCGAGGCGGCGCATGTGACGGGGCTGAGTCCGAACACGGTCCGCGAGTTCGAGGCCCGCGGTGACTTCCCGCCGCGCATCACCGTGCCGTCCACGAGGGGCGACGGCGAGGGCCGCAAGACGCAGTTCATCGCCCGCGAGGTCGAGGCCTACGCGAACTGCCAGGACTGGGCTGCGATCGTCGCCGAGCGCCTCGGCCGCGACTGGCGCGCGCAAGTCAAGGCGAAGGTGACTCGGGCCAGGAGCGCCTCATGACGCTCTCCTCGGGCAAAGACTGGAACGGCTCGATCTTCCCGGCAAAGGGGCGTGGGCCGTTCACGGTCAAGTTCCGGCGCTACGAGAACCGGCACAAACGGAACCCCTGGTCCAAGCGCGAGGGGTTCAAGACGAAGACTGCCGCCAACACGTTTCTGCGTGCGGCGAAGGCGGACTACGACAAGAAAGCTGCCGGTCTCTTTGACCCACACGCAGAGCAACGCGAGCGCCCGATCGACGAGCACCTCGACGACTTCATCGAGCACGTGCGGTCCGGTCTTCGCCGGCGCGTGCGCAAGCAGGGTGACAAGCACGTCAAGCTCGTCACCGCGCGATTGAAGAAGGCGTTCAAGCGGATGCGCGCGACGTCGATTGCGGACGTGACTCTCGACCGGGCGACGCGCTTCCTGAACGGCCTTCTGGACGGCGGCGCCACGGTCAAGACGAGGAACGAATACGCGTCCCTCCTGAAGCAGTTTGGCCGGTGGCTCGAAGAGGGTGACCGCGCCCTCAAGAACCCGGTCGTAGCGTTGCGCAGGACGCCCTCGGAGCAGCGCCAGCACCGGCAGGCCCTGACTCCCGAGGGCGTCAACCAGCTCGCGAAGGCGGCCATCCAGCGCACGCTGCAGAGCCGGGCCCGGCCGGCGAACATCGAGAAGCACATGGAGATCGCGCGGCGCCGGGCGCTCACGGTCGTCATCGCGTTCCTGGCCGGGCTGCGCAACAACGAGCTGGCGAACCTGCGGTGGGGGATGATCTCCGACGAGACGATCGACCTGCCGGCGGAGATCACTAAGACCGGCACGCAGCAGTCGGTGCCGCTGCACGATGGACTGCGCGACCTGCTGCGCGACGTTCGTCGACACCGCGGTGTCCAGGCCGGCAAGCCGGTCCACGATGACGAGCTGGTCGTCGGCTACCCCGACCCGAGCGGCTACCCGACGCTGCCGCGCCACCTCGCCGCGAGGATCCGGGACGATGCGAAGTGGGCCAAGCTGCCGGTTGTCGATCACGCCGGGCGGCGCCTCGACCTGCACGCCATGCGCACGTCGCTTGCGAACGCGCTCGACGAGGCGGTGCCGGACGGGATCGTCGCCGCGATCCTCCGCCACACCCCCGGTGGGGTCACCCGCAAGCACTACCGGCGCACGGACGCCGCCAAGCTACGGCAGTTCATCAATGAGATCCCGGCCGCGATCGCGACGGTGGAGGGGCTGATCCCGGACTCCGAGAGCCGACCAAATAGTCGACCATATTCTCAGCGCACGGGTGATCCTCAGAGCGGGTCGGTGCGCGAGCGCAGCGCCGGGTAGTGCTCGTAACCTAGTTCACCGGGGCGCTCTGCGCGCCCCGGTGAGTTTCGGTGAGCAAACTGAGAATGGTGGAGGCGGCGGGAATCGAACCCGCACCTCGCCATATGCGAAGTCGGGGCGTAGCCGCGACGTAGATAGTACCGAGGAAGGCCTCGGGACTCAGACGGGTGCTTACGAAATCCGTTCGCGCGGCGAGCGCGGGCGAACGGCTGTGGACAACATCGCACGCCGTGGTCAGGTGGGACTGGGAGGGGTCCGCCGCGGCCGGTTGCCGGTCGGGCTGAGCGAGGCGGAGCTGATCGTCGCGCTCGGGGGTGAGGTCGCGGACCTCGAGGGGGCGCGCTGATGGCCGCCCGCAAACGCCCGGAGCTCAGCCTGCGCGACGCCGACGAGTTCGCTCGCGGCGTGTACGGCCCGACGGCCGAGTGCTTCGGTCCAGATCCGGAGTTTCATATCGAGGGGTTCACGGTCGGGTACTGGGACCCCGGCGATGAGACGGCCTACGTCGCCCGGGGCGTGGGATCGACGATCGCGGCCGCGTGCCGCGACGCGGCGCCGAAGGAGTGGAACGCCTACCGGCTGAAGGTGCGGAAGAAGGTCACTCCGGTGGCGGTCGCCGAGGAGGCTCGCTGATGGGTAGCCCCGACGTTGTTGAGACGTTCCGCCACGACGTTCGCCTGCACCGAATGACGGTCGAGCAGGACGACGGGCTGCGGCGGCATCTCAAGTTCCGCGGCAACCGCGGGAGCGTCTACTGGTTCGACCTCGTGACCTGGCCGGGTGTGCTGGTCATCAACGGCGACATGGGCACGTACGCGTTCGCGCGCATCGCGGACATGTTCGAGTTCTTCCGGCGACCCGACGGCGGAATCAACGCCGGATACTGGGCGGAGAAGCTGTTGGCGGCCGACTGCTCCGGTCGCCGCAGCGTGAAGGTCTTCGATCAGGCTGCGGCCCGCGCGGCGTTCGCATACGCCACCGAGGATTGGCACGCGGAAGCGCGACGTCAGGCGTTCGCCGAACTCGATGACGCCTTGATTGAGCCCGAGGACGAACGGGGGTTCCGCGAGTTCGTTGACGGCCTCGAGGTCGAGCATGCGGGGCATCGCTACCGCATCGGGGACTTCTGGGAGCACGACCTGACCACGTGGGACTGGGCGTTCCTGTGGAACCTGCACGCGATCTCGTGGGGCATCGGGCAGTACGACGCCGCGCACGCGCCGGTTGCCGAGGGGGCTCGCTGATGTCCGGCAACGCCCAACTCCACGCCCAGATCGGTGACCTCCGCCGTCGGCTCTCCGAAGCCGAGGAGCGTGTGGCGAGCTGCCAGCGCCACGCGCAGAAGCTGCGGGAGCAGAACGGCCGGCTGTTCAAGCGACTCGGCGAGGCTGCGGCGGAACGCACAGACATCATCGACACCCTCGAACTCGGCCCCTGCGACCCCGGCCACGCCAACGCGTTCGCCGAGACCCTCGTCCCCCTGCTCCGCGAACGCCTCGAGGCCGCGTCCGCGCGCCGGATGCTCCAGATGGCCGCGATGGCGTTCGTCGGCAGCGTCCTCGCCATGCTCGCGGTCGCGCTCGTCATCGGGTGGTGGTTCTCGTGACGTATCGCCCGATCACCGACGTCTGGATCCTCGCGCGTCCGAAGGTGAAGTACTACGGGGCCTACCCGAACGGCTTCCTGGAGCGCGCGCTGCCTCTGCTCGGCGTCAACCCCGAGTGCGACGCGTGCCTGCACCTCTGCGGCGGTCGCGCGAAGGACTACCCGAACAAGCGCCTGGTCCAGAAGGCCATCACGGTGGACTCGGATCCGGCCACTGAGCCCGACGTCGTCGCGGACCTCTCTGCGTCGGGTAACTGGTCGGAGGTGCCCGACGCACGAGCCGTGCTGGCAGATCCGCCGTACACGCCGGAGGACCACGCCAAGTATCGGACCGATGCGGCGCTTCCGAGTGCGGGGCATCTTCTCCGCGTTGGCTTGGACTGTGTCGCCGCCGGCGATCGCGTCGGCGTGCTGCACTACCTGTGGCCGCAGCCGCCGAAGCACGCCCGCAGCATTGCGGCGGTGGCGGTGCTCATGGGCTTCAACAACCGAGCGCGGGTGTTCTCGGTGTTTGAGAAGTTGGGGGACGCGTGACCAACCAGGTGCTCACCGACGACGCCGTCGCGCGCTGCCACGAGCAGGGCCACGAGTTCCGTTGGGTCCCGCTCTCGTCGTTCACGGGCGGGATGGGCCAACCGACGTGCACGACGTGCGGCCTGGTGCTCCGCGAATGCCGCCTGGCCGAGCTCGGCCAGGCGCGCGCGCGCCTGATGGACCGGATGAGCCGGAAGCCGCTCGAGGTCCGGCCGGCAGGCGCCGCCGCCGGCGAGGAGTCGGACGCGCCACGTCGGCGCAAGAAGCGCAAGGCGGTCAACGTGGACCGCGACGCGCAGATCGTCGAGCTCGCCGCGGGGGGCATGACGCACCCGCAGCTTGCCGAGCGGTTCGGGATCCACCGGAACCGCGTGTACCAGATCCTGCGGAAGGCGCGGGAGGCAGCGACGACACCATGACGAAGGCTCTTCGCAAGTCCGGCGGCCTGGCCGCACTCACCTGGGCGGGATCGAATCCCGACCTCCGCCTCCCCGAGCTCTGCGAGCAGCTCAGCGAGCGCCGGTTCCGGCTGATCGACAACGCCGCAAGCGAGGAGGTCTCCATCGGCTGGGTGACGCCGGCCGACCCGACCGGCAACAGCTTCACGCCGGAGGACCTCGACGCCGGCGAGCACTTCTGGCTGCGCATGCGCATCGACCGGAAGGCGATGCCGCGCGCGGTGATCGAGAACCACCTGGCCGCCGAGGAGCACGCCCGAGGCAAGCGCCTGGCGCCCCGCGAGCGCCGCGAGCTCAAGCAGGACCTGGCGGAGAAGCTGCTGCCGCGGGTGCTGCCGAGCACGACGCACGTGGACATGCTGCTGATGCCCGATCGCGAGCTGCTGCTGGTGCTCGCGAGCAGCAACGCCGCGCGCGAAGAGGCCGCCAGGCTCTGGTCGGAGACCTTCGCAGGCTGCCCCGTCGAGGGGCTGGGCCCAGGCGAGCTCGCAGAGGCCGCGAAGTTCAGCGCCGCGGCGCTGAACAAGGCCACGCCCACCAGGTGGCCCGGCGGCGGCAGTGGCGATTCGCCGAAGCAGACCAAGATCGACATCGACACGACGTTCGGGTTCCTGGGTGAGGAGTTCCTGCTGTGGCTCTGGCACCAGTGGGAAACGAACGGCGGCGAGTTCGACCTGGCGCGCGGCCGCCGGGTCGGGATCGCGCTGGATGACCTGCTGGTGTTCTCGGCGTGCTTTGACGAGACCGTCTACACGCTGCGGGACGGCATGCCGACCAGGTCGGCCGCCGCGCGCGCGGCGCTGCGCGAGGGCCATCGCCTGGCGCGCGCGAAGCTGATCGTGGCCGAGGGCAGCGAGCAGTGGACGTGCACGCTCGACGGGGCGCGCATGACGCTGGCGGCGGTGAGGCTGCCGGCGGACCCGGAGGACGTCGAGTCGCAGGGTGACCGCACCTGTGCGCGCGCGGCGAGCTGGCTGCAGCTGTTCGAGTTGCTGCGGGACGTCTACGCGCGGTTCCTGAAGGTGCGGCTGCGGAAGGACTGGCTGGACACGGAGGCCGCGGCGATGGCCGCGTGGATGCGACCATGAAGATCCGCACCGTCAAACCCGAGTTCTTCAAGGACGAACGCCTTGCGCGCGCGTCCCGCGACGCCCGGCTCATGTTCATCGGCCTGTGCAACATGGCCGACGACGACGGGAGGCTCCGTGCACATCCTGCGCTGATCCGTGGAGAACTCTTCCCATACGACGAGGACACCGAAGTCGCCGCATGGCTCGACGAACTGGTCGAGCTCGGGCTGGTCGTTCGCTACGAGCATCACGGCCAGACCTACGCGTTCGTTCGTAACTTCGATCGGCATCAGAAGATCGACAAGCGATCGAAGTCGAAGTTGCCGCCGCCGCCCGACTCTCCCGCCAGCAATCCGGCGGACCCCGCCGAAAAACCGGCGGGGCCCCCCGACGATCCGGCGGGCCCCGCCGGATTTCGGCCTAGGAAGGGAAGGGAAGGGAAAGGAAGGGAACAGCCCCAGAACGCGCGCGCGGGCGCGCGAGGGGCCAGCGATCCGCCCGAAGGTCCGAAGCCAGAGCCACCCGATCCGCCGGAGGTCCTCGACCTCGTTCGGGCGCTCGCGGCGACGCCGCTGCGGAGCGGGATGCGCAGCGATCGCCGCATGGCGGAGCTGGTCAAGATCGCTCGCAAGGCCGCGCCCACCGGCCTGACGCGAGACCACGTGACCGCGCTCGCGGTGCTCGATCGCGAGAAGGCCCGCGAGAAGGGCGCGCTGCTGGCGCATTGGCTCGAGCACAACCTGTGGCGCGAGGTGCTTGACGAGCAGCGCATGAAGCGCCGCGAGTCGACGCTGCGCCGCGTGGGGCGGCACGAGGACACGCTCGAGGACGTCTACGCCGACTCGGCGGAGCGGGTGTCGGCGAAGCTGTTCCCGGCTGGGCTGCTGCGTGAGGGGGTTGCGTGACCATGCTGACCGTCCTCCTCCCCTGGCCCCCGCAGCCCCTGCACCCGAACGGCCGCCCACACCGCCAGCAGAAGGCCCGCGTCACCAAGGCCTACCGCGGCAACGCCTACTGGTCCGCGATGTCCGCGTTCGAGGGCTTCGGCCGCGACGTCGACGCCGTGCGCGACGCACCACGCGTCCGCGTGCAGCTCACCTTCCGCCCGCCGGACCGCCGCAACCGCGACGAGGACGGCATGCAGGCCGCCGTGAAGGCCGGCCTCGACGGCATCGCCGACGCGCTCGGCATCAACGATCACCGGTTCGCGATGGATCGCCCGGTGATCGAGTCCCCCGTGCCGCACGGCCAGGTGGTCGTGCGGCTGACCCCGGAGACCGACGAATGACTGACCACGAAGACCCCGCCGCCTGGCGCTCTGCGCTCGCCGGCATCCTGGCTGGGCTGATCGCGCTGCTCGCAGCCGCGTTCGCCCCAGCCCAACAGGTCCATTTCGCCAACGACGGCAAACCCGGCGGCGCAACCCCCAGCCACTTCCACGGCTGGGTCCGCCGCGCCATCGACGTCGACGTGCCGCGCACCGGCACCATCGACGGCGTCCGCTACGTCCTCGGCAACCCCTGCGGCGAAGGCCTGCGCCACATCGACTTCCGCGTCGAGCTCGCGCCCTTCGAAGCCAAGACCATCGACCTCGGCAAGCTCCGCCCCGATGCGGACGCCGACGCAACCGCAACCGAACCCCGCGAGGCACCCGAGCCCGTCGCGCGACTGCCCCCGCCGCCACCGCCCCTTCTGACCGTGGCCGGCAGGGCGCTCCACGTCCTGTCGGCGATCCGAAACGGCGCCGGCCTCGACGTGCACCTGCGCACCCGCGTCGGCCGCATGCTGCTCGTCGACGTCTGGTTGACGCTGTACCCAGGCCAATCCTGGACCGTCGCCCGCATCCAGACGCACGCCAACAACCCGAACGTCGCCGACCTCACCGCCACCGTCCCCGACGGCTTCCGCCTTGAGGTGCCCGGCGCCACCGTCATCGGCGCCGAGCTCGCACCTGCCGGCACGACGATCGCGACCTGGCACGGCCGTGCCACCAGGTGGGCCACGATCCTCTGGCCATCGCCCGACGCCGACGCCGCGTCCTCCGCCCAAGCCGCGCCGTTCATCAGCTGCCTCGCCGCGCAACGCGCCTGGCCCCGCGGCAACCCCCAGTGGCCCGCCAGCAACGGTGACCCACGCACCTGGTCGCAGACCGTCGGCCAGAAAGCGCTGCAGCAACTCGACACCTGGGACCGCAACGAGTTCGGGATCTACGAGGACGCCCGCCGCACCGGCCGCGACTGGGACTGGGGTTGGCCCGGCGGCGAGCTCGGCCTTGGCGCCGCCAGCCTCGGCGCCGAACTCACGAACACCTGGATCGCCTACGGTTACGCCCGCCGCAGCAACCCGCGCGAAGCCGACGGCAGCCCGCTGCTGATCGGCGCACACCCCGACCTGGCGCTCTACAACGACATGCCGCACCGGGACGGCAAAGGTCGCTTGTTCAGCCCCGACGGCCTCGGCAAGGACCGCAACCCGACGAAGCGGGAGCGCCACGGCTGGGAGAGCTGGTGGGAGCACTACTACGCCCGCCGGCTCTACCTGGCGTACCGCCAGACCGGCGACCCCGCACTGCAGTGGCAGATCGAAAACCGCGCCGCGCTGTTCCTGCACAGCCGCACGCTCGACCGGCGGCTGACGACGACACGAGTCGGTAAAGCACGCGAGTGGCTCTGGGAGTGCTGGGAAGCCGAGCAGCTTTGGCACTGCCTGGCCGACCGCGAGGTCGCGAAGCTGGTGCGCGCGCGCGCGATCGCGCGGTTCGAGCAGCTGGCCTGGCCGAAGTGGGGCGCGGCGACGCTCTGGGACCTGCGCAGCAACGAAGCGCGGTTCACGAAGGACACCAACCGCCGCGACAATGCGGTGATGTACCAGCAGGCCGCCGCGGCCTACGCCACCTGGTCGCTCGGCGTCACGTTCGGACAGGAGCGGATGCGCGGGCTGGGCCTGGAAGGCGCGCTCGCGGTCGTCGAGGGCGCGTTCAGTCAACGCGACGGCCGCTGGGTCGGCTGGTCGCTGGTCGGCGTCGAGGCCGGAACGGACGGCAAGGAACCGGAGCTGTCGCAGCTCGTCGAGGGTGACGGTGCGAGCGAGGGCCCGGGGACGACGTCGTGGATGGGGCTTGCGGCGGTGGTCGTGAGCCAGGAGGTGCCGGATCACCCGCGGGCGCGGGCGATCGTCGGCGAGTGGATCAAGGCCCGCCGTGAGCGTGGGCAGTGGATGGCGCCTGAGGCGCTTTTGGACAGCAACTGGAGGTGAGGATGCAAGAGCAAGAATCGAAGGACCCGTGGGTACACCGAAGCGCCGGCATGCCGTGCTCGAGCTGCATGTGGTTCGTCGCGAAGGAGCCGAAGACGACGGGCGACGCGCGCGGTGCGCTCGGGCGCTGTCGGCGCGCGGCACCGACGATGAACGGGTTCCCCGCGGTGTTCGAGCGCGACTGGTGCGGCGATCACAAGCTCGACGAGACCAAGCTGGGGCGAGGGGGGCTGTAGGGCATGGCCAACAGCAACCCCAACGACCGCCCCAGAATCACGCCGGCAGACCTCGCCGGCGGTGTCGACATCACGAAGGTCGGCTGCCACGACTGCCGCCACAGCGTGAAGGGCGACTGCCGCCGATACCCGCCGTCGTTCATTCTGCCACACCCGCACCCACAGCAACCCGGAGCCCTGGTCGGCGGCGCCTACCGGTTCCCGCCGGCGTCCGTCAAGTGCGGGGAGTTCGCCAAGGCGACGCTATGACGTGAGGGGGTTGATGACCAAACGCGTCCGACTTAGCGACAAGCTCCGTCCGGCGCCGGGCACCACACGGCTGGTCGGCGTCAACGAGGACGGTCGTCGCGTCGGCGAGTCTCACCACAACGCGACCATCCCCGACGCGGTGGTGCGTCGCATCTTCCAGCTGCGCGACGACGGCCAAGGGTATGGCACAATCGCCAAGCAGCTGAACCTGTCGAGAGACACGGTCGCCAAGATCGCGCGCTGCGAACGACGCGCGCAGTTCCCGCGGTCCTGGCGCCGTGTCCGAGTCCACGATGACCAAGAAGACCCGCAAGAAGGCGCCACGAAAGAAGGCGACGACGAAGCGCAAGGCGACGCGTAACGCAACGCGTAACGCGCGTAAAGCATCGAAGCCGGCGGCGAAACGACCGCGCGGCCGGCCAACGCGCTACACGCCGGAGATCGCCGAGGAGATCCTCCGCCGCATCCCGACGGAGAGCGTGCGGCGG
This sequence comes from Planctomycetota bacterium, assembly GCA_965228735.1. GTDB lineage: Bacteria > Planctomycetota > UBA1135 > UBA1135 > UBA2386 > JAGQRA01. The sequence continues at coordinate 1,898,094 of OZ245838.1, read as the reverse complement.
ATCTGCGAGGACGAGCACCTGCCACCAGCGACCACGGTGCACACCTGGGTCATCGAGGACCGGGAAGGGTTTGCCGAGCAGTACGCGCGCGCCATCCAGCTGCGCGCCATGAACTGGGCCGAAGAGCTCATCGAGGTCGCGAGGAATCCGCAGGTCGGCGAGATCGTCACCGAGGAGTCGAAGGTGATCGTCAAGGACGGCGAGGACGGTGAGCAGACCGAGATGCCCGTGCTCGAGCGCAAGGTCGTGAAGCAGGACATGGTGGCGCACCGGCGGCTACACGTGGACACGCTCAAATGGGCGCTGTGCAAGATGTTGCCGAAGACGTTCGGCGACAAGCTGGCGATCGGCGGGGACCCCGACGCGCCCGCGATCAAGATGACGGACGTCGAGCGCGGGGCGCAGATTCAGGCGCTGCTGCAGGTGGCGGCGCAGCGGAAGGCGGAGGCGGAAGGCGAGGGGGATGGCGACTGACGCCTTTGAGTACGACCCGTCGCTCCTCGCGTACATGACTCCCGAGGAGCGCGAGAAGCTCGAGGGCCTGCTCGACGACGGCCGAATCTGGCGGCCGCTTCCGGGCCCCCAGCTGCAGGCATTCGAGAGCGAGGCTGACATCGTCGGATACGGCGGCGCCGCCGGCGGCGGCAAGACCGACCTGGTCGCGGGCCTCGCGCTGACCGAGCACGAACGCACGCTGATCATCCGGCGCGAGAAGGCGCAGACCGAGGGTATCGTGCAGCGAATGACGGAGCTGCTCGGTGACACGCGCGGCTACAGCAGTCAGAAGTCGAAGTGGATGGTCGAGCGCCGCCTGATCGAGTTCGGCGGCCTCGACAACAAGGGCGACGAGCGGCGTTGGGCCGGCCGGCCGCACGACCTGAAGGCCTTCGACGAGGTCACCGAGATGCGGGAGGACCAGGTGCGGTTCATCATGGGCTGGAACCGCACCAGCAACCCCGATCAGCGCTCGCGCGTCATGATGACGTTCAACCCGCCGATGACGGTGGAGGGCCAGTGGGTGATCCGGTTCTTCGCCCCATGGCTTGACCGCAAGCACCCGAACCCGGCGGTGCCTGGCGAGCTCCGGTGGTTCACAACGATCGCGAAGAAGGACCGAGAGCTGCCGGACGACCGCCCGTTCGTGGTCGTCGATGAGAAGCCGGTCTACGACTTCGACCCCGAGGAATTCACGCCGGAGCAGATCATCCGACCGAAGTCACGCACGTTCATCCCGGCGCGCGTGACCGACAACCCGTTCTACATGGCCACGGACTACGTGAGCCAGATCCAGAGCCAGCCCGAGCCGCGGCGCTCGCAGCTGCTCTACGGGGACTTCGACGCGGGACTGAAGGACGACGCTTTCCAGGTGATTCCCACAGCATGGGTCGAGGCCGCGATGGAGCGGTGGTCCCGTCCGGAACGGCTGCCGCCGATGGAGAGCCTCGGCGTTGACGTCGCCATGGGCGGCGACGACCGCACGGTGATTGCGCGGCGGCACGGCTACTGGTTCGACGAGCCGATCGTCTACGAGGGCAAGGACTGCCCGAACGGGCCGACGATCGCCGGATACATCGTGGCGGCGAAGCGTGACGAGGCGGTGATCCACCTCGACCTGTTCGGGGTCGGGGCGCAGCCGTACGGCCACCTCATGGCGATGGACCAGCACGTGATCGGCGTCAACGTCGGCGACCCGGCGATGGGTGTGACCGAGAATGGCGCGCAGCCGCTGTTCAACCTCCGATCGGAGCTGGTCTGGCGCATGCGGGAGGCGTTGGACCCGGTGAGTAACACCGGGATCTGCCTGCCGCCGGATCGCCAGCTGCTGGCGGAGCTGTGCGCATACACGTGGTCGCAGCCGCGGCGGGAGATCAAGGTGGCGTCGCGGGAGGAGGTGGTCGACAAGCTCGGGTATTCTCCGGACAAGGCGAGCGCCTACTTCCTGGCGCTGATGCACACGCCGAAGCGGCGGGAGTTCGCGAAGAAGCGGAGCCAGCGCAAGAAGCAGGTGCGGGACCCGTATCGGAGGGACAAGTGAAATGACGACGACCAACTACGAGCGGACGTTCTACCTGACGCTGGGCTGGGAGGTCGCGGGGCGCACTCTCGCGGGGCTCCGAGCTCGCTGTTACCAGCTCGGGATCGAAGATCGCAGCGATCTGCAGTGGCCGAAGACGCATGAACTCCTGAAGACGTATGAGATCGTCCTCGCGGGGGATCAGGAGGTGGTCGACGGGTTGATCGAGGACTACCTGGAGCGGTATCCGTTGGACCAGGACGGCAGGATGCAAGACGCGAAAGACCAATGAGCCAGACGTTCAGCTTGGTGTGTCACGAGACCCGACAGACGATCTGGGTCGGTCAGGGTTGGCGTTCGATGACATCGTTCTACTGGGGGCAGCCGAGCGTCATGCGGCGCCTGCACCGGTTCCTCGAGCACACTCGCGGCAAGCCGCTCGTGCTGCTGTGCGATCATGAGCGCGACGACATCGCGGACTACGAGGAGTTCGAGGATCCGGACCCGGACGGGGATGGCGTGGAGCCCGTCGAGACGATGGCCGCGTCAGCGGCCGATGTCGCGCGGAGGGTTCACCGAGAACTGTACCTGCAGCTCGAGAGGTGGGTCGTGAAGGAGTGCGCTGCGCGAGGTCTGACCCCCGAGCAGTTCGCGGAGCAATTCGAGGTGCGGACTGGGATGCCAGTCTCGGTCGGTGATGGAGGCGAGCTGCGGCTGCAGCTGCCGTTCGAGCTCTACGATCGAGCTGGGAACAAGGTGCATCCGAAGGTGCCTCCCGGCCAGGGGGTGTAACCGTAACGCCTGAATCGCCTCCTAGCGTCTCGGTCGATGGCCGAGACCCTGACCTGCAGGATCGAGCCGGCGACCGTCGCCGAGCTACGTGAGAACTGCCAGGCGCTCTTCGAGCAGCACTGGCGGGATCTCTCCGGCCGCGCCGCCACCACACCGCTCGACATCGACTGGCAGCTCTACCAGGCCGCTGCTGGCTGCGGGCGCCTGCGCTGCGTCGCGGTCCGCCGCGGCGACGAGTGGGTCGGCTACGCCGCCGTCACGTTCGCCGAGCTGCCGCAGGCCCAGCACGAGCGCGTCGCCAGGGTCGAGGCGCTGTTTCTCGCCGAGGACGCGCGCCGCGGCCGCCTCGGCGTCGATCTCATCGAGGCCGCCATGGAGCTCGGCCGCGACTTCCAGGCCACCGACATCGAGTTCGCGGCCAAGGCGCAAACCAACGCGGTCGCACTGCTGCAGGAGCTCGGGTTCAAGCCGCTCGAGACCGTCTACCGGAGGGCGCTCTGACCATGGCGCAGGCGATCCCGGCATTCGGGCTGCTGATCTCGGCGGCGAGCGCCGCCAACCAGCACCAGGCGCAGAACCAGCAGCAGCGCGCGAACAAGCGCCAGGCGCTCGCGCAGGACCGCGCCACGGGCGAGGCCAGCGCCGCACGCCGCGAGGCCGCACAACGCGAGATCGCCGAGGAGCGGCGCAGTCGCCCGAACCTCGCCGCGCTGCTCGCCACCAGCGAACAAGACGAGCTCGGGGGACTGGGGAGTTCCTTTCTGACGGGGCCAGGCGGCGTCGACCGCTCGCGGCTCCGTCTCGGCCGCACCACTCTACTCGGGGAGTAGCGCATGGTGGACGTCGAGGGATACCGCGCGCGCAACCTGCCGGACCGGAAGCAGAAGCGGAAGCGCCTGGACGTGCTCAAGAACGAGCGCAGCACCTGGGATCCGCACTGGAAGGACATCAGCGAGGTTCTGCTGCCGCGCGCGGGCCGGTTCTTCATTCAGGACCGCAACAAGGGCCACCGCCGCGATCACGCGATCTACGACAGCACGCCGCACTGGTCGCTGCAGGTGCAGACCGCAGGCCTCATGGCAGGCGCGGCCCCGAGCACGATGCCGTGGATCCGCATGGCGACCGCGGACCCGAGCCTGAACAAGTTCCGGCCGGTCAAGAAGTGGCTGTACGCGGTCACCGAGCGGATCCTGCGGCTGTTCCAGAAGAGCAACGTCTACCACGGCCTGCACAACATCTTCCAGGAGGAGGGCGCGTTCGGGACCGGGGCCGGGATCATCGTTCCGCACCCGAAGAACCTGATCCACCTGCACCCTCTGACGATCGGCGAGTATTCGGTCGGGGCGTCTTGGGACGGCCTGATCAACACGATCTACCGCGAGTTCGAGATGCCGGTGCACGCGCTGGTCGAGCAGTTCGGGCTCGAGAACTGCTCGCAGGGGACGAAGGAGAAGTGGAACCGGCAGCACTACGACGAGTGGGTCCCGGTCTGCCACGCCATCGAACCGCGCATGAAGCGCGACAAGGCCAGCCCGCACCGCGAGGACATGGCGTTCGAGTCGGTCTACTTCGAGCTCAACGGCAACGACGGGACTGACGGGCTGCTGAAGGTCGGCGGCTTCCGCGAGTTCCCCGCGGTGGTACCGAGGTGGTGGACCTACGGCGGCGACATCTACGGCTACGGGCCCGGCATGCAGGCGCTCGGCGACATGCGGCAGCTCAATCACGAGCAGCTGCAGAAGGGCAACGCGATCGACCTCTACCTCGATCCGTCGCTGCAGGGGCCGACCCGCGTCGACGGTCACGAGATCGACTCGCTGCCGGGCGGCTGGAACCCGGTCGACACGCCGCACCCCAACGGCGGCATCAAGCCGCTGTTCGAGCCGAACATCCCGTTCGGGGAACTGCGGGCGGACCTTCTCGACGTGCAGCAGCGGATCAACCGCGCGATGAACGTCGACATGTTCCTGCTGCTGGCCAACACCACGAACCAGGAGCGGACGAAGTTCGAGGTCAGCCAGCTGCAGGAAGAGAAGATGCTGATGCTCGGCCCGATGCTGCAGCGGACGCACAACGAGCTGCTCGAGCCGCTCGTCGACAACGCGTTCCTGCGGTTGGCCGAGGCTGGCGAGATCCCGCCGCCGCCGCCGGACCTAGTCGGGCACGAGCTGAACATCGAGTTCGTTTCGCTGCTGGCGCAGGCGCAGCAGGCCTACGAGACGCGCTCGACCGAGCGGTGGCTCGGCACGGTCGGGATCCTGGCGGACTTCCGCAGGGACGTCACCGACAAGGTGAACGCCGATTCGATCGCCGATCGCGTGGCGGATCGGATGGGGGTCGATCCCGAGCATGTGCACGGCGGGCAGCAGGTCGCGGTGGTGCGCAAGGCGCGCGCCGACGCGCAGGCGGCGCAGGCGCAGATCGAGGCTGGTGCGGTGCAGGCGAAGACGATGCGGGACCTGGCCGGTGTGCCGACGGGTGGCGATGCGAACGCGGCGAACGAAGCGCTGGGAGCTCTCTCGGCTGCGGGGGTCTGAAGCATGCAGATGTTGTTCGAGATGCTGCTGCGCACCGGCTCGACCCGCGGCTGCTGCATGGAGTGGAACCTGCTGTTCGAGTGGGTCTACATCATGGCCAACCTCGCGACCGGCGTGAGCTACTTCGCGATTCGGTGGATCCTGCGCATGCCTGGCGCAGAGTCGGCGACACACCTTGCGCGCCTGACTCCGGAGCAGAGTCTGCACGCCCGTCAGGTCTACGGTTCGTTCATCATGGCGTGCGGCCTGATGCACATCGTCGAGAACGTCGTCGCGTTCTGGTGGGCACCGTACCACCTGTTCACGATTGGCCACGTCGGCGTGGCGTTCTGGTCGGTCATGGCAGTCGTCTACACCGCGCGCTACCGCGCGCGCATCCTGGTGGGCATCTGATGGACCTGCTCGTCGAGATCGCGAAGCAGATGCCGGGGATCGCGGCGATCGTGTTCCTGGTGCTCCACGCGCTGAAGTACCTCGAGCGGATCACCGAGGCGCACGCCAAGCAGATGGACGCGCAGTCAGCGCGCCATGAGGCCCAGCTGGACGCGATCAACGCACGCCACGAGGCCCAACTGATCGAGATCAATGCCCGCCACGAAACGGTGATGGCGGGCACGTTGACCCGAAACCGTGAGCTCTACGACGAGGTGCTGAAGGCCCTCGGGAACCGATGAACCCGATCTACCGATACGTGCGGCGTCTGGCGCTGCTTCTTCTGATCCCGCTGTCGCTGCTGCTTTGCTCGTGCGAGTCGAGCGGCGGCCGCGCGACGAACCTGCAGGGGCTCGCGGAGGAGTTGAGCAGGGCGTTCGTGGCACTGAAGGCGACCGAGTACCTCGCCGAAGAGCGGCCCGAGCTCATCCCGGTCCTCGACAAGAACGGCGACCACCTGGTCGACGTCGACGAGCTGCTCGCGCTGCAGGAGCTCGAGCCAGGGACGTTGGCCGCGATCATCGCGCTGCTCGAGCAGGGCAAGGGGGGCTGAGATGGGGGCTCCAACGAGTGACCCGGGGTATCCCGGTCGTGGTCGGGGCGGCACGTCGTCGGCCTTTGCAGCGGTGGGCGTCAGCGACAGTGCCGACCTCGTTCCGACTCCGGAGTGCGTCTACGTCGGCACCGGAGGCAACGTCTACCTGATGTCGTTTGACGACGAGATCGTGCCATTCCTGAATGTCCCTGACGGCACAGTTCTGCCGTTCCGTCCGAAGCGGATCATGCAGACGAACACGACGGCTTCCGACTTCGCGGTCGGCTACTGAGAGGGGCGCGTCATGGCGATCACCGTGTCCTTGGCGACGAGCCGGGTCACCGGCGTCGCTCCGCTGAGCGTCCACTTCAACGCCACGGGCACGACGAGCACGGTGACCACGCGGCCGTTCCACGAGCTGACGTTCGACTGGGACATGGACGATAACCTGCGGCACGCGAGCAGCGCGGTCGCCGCGCACGTGTACCGCACGCCGGGCACCTACACCGTGCGGCTGCTCGTCGCCGAGCCGGACGGCTCGTTCGTGACCCAGAACGTCGTGATTACGGTGACCGACCCCGACGTGGTGTTCGCGGGGACGAAGACGATCTGCTTCTCGAATACCGCGGACTTCACCGGAGCTCCGGCCGGAGCGACGCAGGTCACGACGTCGAGCTTCAACACCGTGATGAGCTACTACGCCACGGACAGGCGGCTGTTGATGAAGCGCGGCGATAGCTTCCTGCAGACGAGCGGCGTGACCTGTGCTGGCACTGGAGCCCCGGTGTCGATCGGCGCCTTCGGAACGGGCACCAACCCCGACGTCCGCGGGATCTTCGACAACAACCCGATCGTGCAGGTGCAGACCGACGATTCGGTCGTCCAGATCGGCAACGGCGGCAGCACCATCGAATGCGACGACCTCCGGTTCGTGGACGTCGAGTTCGACTACATCAACGGCGGCACGCCCGGAAAGCTGTTCAACCTCAGCTACCGTGGCGATGATCTGCTGTTCTCGCACATCCGCGCGAGCGAGTTCTCGCAGTGCTACGGCTTCGGCCATGAGACGCCGGACTTCTTCGCCGTCGACATCTGCCACGGCGTTTGCATTGCGAACTGCGATCACCCTGGCGGCACGCAGTACGGCGCCTACTTCTCGGCTCGCGACGGCGCGATCCTGAACTGCAACTTCGCAGATATCACGACCGAGCACCTGCTGCGCTTCCCGTTCGGCGAGCGTGTTGTGGTGTCCGGCTGCAACCTCGCGAACGCGCAGGCCGACAAGCTGTCGATCAAGCTGCACAGCAAGTCGCACGTCGACGCGACCACGACGTCGCGGCACTACGTGATCCAGGGTAACTACTTCACGCACCGCACGGCCTGGTGCATGGCGTTCGGCTCGGCTTCGTCGGGTCAAGACAACCGCGTCGAGGATGTCATCGTCGAGCGGAACGACCTCGAGGTGCTGCACCGCGACAACGCCTACCCGACGCCGATCCAAGTCAACAATGACGGCTGCACGATCCGGAACAACCGGTTCATCGTGAACGACTCGACGAACCTGCTGGAGATCCAGTGGGTGCGCGTCGATCAGATTGGCGCGGGCACGCCGAACCCCCGCGACGTGGTGTTCTACCACAACACGCTGCACACGACGGAGGTGCTGGCGAACACGCGGATGATCCACGTCGCGGCATCCGACACCAGCGTGCTCGTGCGCAACAACCTGCTGTACTGCCCGAACGCGACGTCGACGTCGGTCTCTGGCGGCTCGCCGGTCACGGCTTCGAACAACCTCGAGGACGTCGATCCGCTGTTCGTTTCGGCAACGGACTGGAATCTGCAGGCGACGTCACCTGCGATTGGCTATGGCACGCCGGTGCCGGTGCTCGACGACTACGACGCGATCGGGCACGACATCCGAGACCTGGTGGCGCCGGATGCCGGCGCGTTCGAGTACTCGGTTGGGGGTGGGGGCGGGCCGGCTCCGGGTGGCCGGCGCCAGACGCGGATGACCAGCGGGCTGGGGATCGGCGTCTAACCCGGCACGGGCGAAGGGCCGGGGTGTAACCGTAAGGCACCCACCCTGGCCTAGCGTTCCGGGCGTCATGAGCGAGCGACGCCCGTTGAACCGCGACGAACGCCAGCTGGCGCAGGCCGACAAGGCCAAGCGCGAGCAGGCGAAGCAACAGCGGGTCATCGAACTGCTTCGTTCGCAGATGAGCACGCCGCAAGGCCGCGCGTTCGTCGCCTGGATTCTGAGCGAGAGCGATCTCGACAACGTCGCCTACGGCTCCAACGCCCTGACGACGTACATGCAGCTCGGAGAGCAGAAGCTGGGGCGACGGATCGAACGGCTCGCGCGTACGACGTGCATTGAGCTCTACGCGGAGATGCTGAAGGAGCGAGACGAATGAGTGAGCCGCAGCCAAACCCGACCGAAACACCAAACAGCGACGGTGGCACGGACAACGGCCTGGCCACGCTGCTCGATTCCTCGGAGGGATCGGGAGAGCAGTCAGGCGAGCAGGGACAGCAACCTGCCGAAGGCGGCCAGGAAGGCGGCGAACAGCCGCCCGAGGCCGGTGAGCAGACGCAAGACGGCGACGGAGAGGCGGCGCCCGGTGCACCCGAGACCTACGAGCTGACTGCCCCCGACGGCAGCGAGCTCGGCGGTCAGGTGCTCGAGCACTTCTCCGAGCAGGTCGCGCGCAAGCTCAACCTGACGCAGGACAACGCGCAGATGGTGATCGACACCATGGCGCCCGTGGTGCAGCAGCAGGTCGCCGAGCAGCAGCTCGAGGCGATGCGCAAGCAGCACGACGAGATGCTCAACGAGACCCGGAACGACCCGGAGTTCGGAGGCGACAACCTCAAGAGCAACCTCGGCAAGGTCGGCCGCGCCCTGAAGGCGCTCGATCCGAGCGGAGAGCTGTCCGGTCTGCTCAAGACCACGGGACTCGGCAGCAACCTGCAGGTGCTGAAGGCACTCGCGAAGGCCGGAGACCTGGTCAGCGAAGACGACTCGTTGGTCGTCGGCGCCGGCGGAGCGGGCGGGGAACGCCGCACCGCCGACATCCTGTTTGGTGACGTAGGCAAGAAATAGGGCCCCAGGGAGGGGTTTGACGCATGGCACTTTCCAACACGAGGCCGACCCTTTCGGACCTCAAGGCACTGGAGGGACCCGACGGCAAGATCGGTCGGGTCATGGAGATCATCGCCGAGGAGAACGACGTCCTCGAAGAGGCGGTGATGCTCGAGGCGAACGATGGTTCGACCAACCTGACGAACCTTCGGACCGGCTACTCGCAGCCGACGTGGCGCAAGCTCTACGGCGGCGTGCAGCCGTCGACCGGCAGCACCACGCAGGTGCGTGACGGTTGCGGCGAGCTCACGGACTACTTCCAGGCCGACAAGAAGCTCGTCGACAAGGCCAAGGATCCGGCGCAGTTCATGCTGGTCCAGAACGCGGACAAGATGCACGCGTTCGGGATCGAGATCGCCGGCACGATCTTCCGCGGCAACGAGGACACCGACGACGCGCAGTTCACCGGGCTGCTGCCGCGGTTCGACGACAAGAACGCGCCCAACGGCTCGAACATCATCGTCGGCCCCGCGAGCGGTTCGCCGCAGTGGCGCTCGATGTGGGTGATCGGCTGGGGCCCGAGCTCCGTCCACCTGATCTACCCCGAGGGCAGCAAGGCCGGGCTGGACATGCAGTTCCAGGGTCAGAAGACCCTGCAGGCCGACTACTCGGTCACCACCAAGGACGGCGGCGGCCAGTACGAGGGCTACCAGAGCTACTTCTGCTGGGAAACCGGCCTCGCGGTCCCCGATTGGCGCTACATCGTCCGCATCCAGTACGACCAGGCTGGTCTGACCAAGGACGCGAGCGCCGGCGCCGATCTGCTCGACATGGTCTCGGAGGCCATCGAGATGCTGCCGCAGGGCGCGGTCACGCGGAAGGCGCTGTACTGCAACGCGCGCGGCCGCTCGTGGTTCCGCCGCCAGGCGACGAACGCCATCCGCGGCTCGACCCTGAGCTGGGAGATGGTTGCGGGCAAGCGCGTGCTCATGCTCGACGAACTGCCGGTCCGGCGCTGCGACGCGCTGAACGCGGGCGAAACCCTGGTCCAGAACGCCGCCTGATCCATCGGAGGAACCCAAGATGGCAACCAAGAAGAAGGGCGCGGCGAACGCCGCGCCGAACGCGGAGCAGCAGGCCGCGGCGACGTCCGACGGCCCGCTGCCGGGCGGCGATCCGGCCGCGCCGGTTGGCTCCGACGCTGCGCAGGGGCAGCCCGCTGCTCCCGCGAAGGTGCCCGAGAAGGTGCGCGTCATGGCGCGCACCGAGGGCTCGTACTACTCCCAGCGCGTGCGCGCTGGCGAGATCTTCTACCTGCGCCACGGCGACAAGGTGCCCGAGTGGTGCCTCTCCATCGCGCAGGCTCGCAAGGAGCGCCTGCTCGGCGGGCGTCCGGATTCGCGCGGCGTGATGCGCCCGCTCGATGCGAGCGTGATGGCGGGGCAGTCGCCCAAGGCCGTGCGGGCTCTGCAGGAGCAGGCCCGCCGGGAGCAGGAAAGGCGGGCTGCGGCCCAGGAACAGGAACTGGCGAACACCGAGGGGCTCGGCGCCGGCAACGCGGGGGATGACCAATGATTCTCGACTCACTCCACGACTTCGGAACGATCGACTGCGGCAACGCCAACCTCTGGAACTTCGGCGAACCCCTCGACCTCCGGGTCGAGCGCGACCTTGCGGCCAACCGTGGCCTCGAGATCGCCCTCAAGTTCACGGTGTCCGAGACGTTTGTGGGCGCGAGTGCGCGGCTGCAGATGGGGTTCGCGTTCACGTCGGATCCTGACGATCCGACCAACGACGTGAACACGTACCTGCCGATCCTGACGGGCGGCGCGGCGGCGACGCCGTGGCTCGTTGCCGGGCTTGCGCTGACGGTCGGCGATCCCGACCTGAAGCCGTACTATGTGCCGCTGCCGCGTCCGCACTACTACCTGGCGGCTGGTGCTCAGGGTGCGGACGGTCGGACGCGCTACCTCGCACCCGTCTGCTACAACGCGGCCGCGCCGGGCAACCCGTGGACCGCCGGCATGATGGACGCCCAGTTGGTCTACACGCCGCCGAACTGGCGCGCGGTCGAGGCCAACACCGGGTTCTGATCAACCCCCGCAGCGCGAGCGCAGCCGGCCCTCGCGCTGCGGCTTGATCGGTGGCCGGCGAACGGTTCGACATGCTCAAGTTCGCCGCCAACCTGCCCAAGGACCGCGAGATCGCGATCGTTGGGTGGGGCCAGTCCAACGCTCGGCCCTGGGGTCACCGCGATCGCGAGGGCTTCGACGAGGCGCCGCACCTGCAGCTGCGCCCGGCCGGCTACGACATCACGGTGCTGTCGATCGACCCGGTGACGCCGGGGCAGCCGCACGGCGCGGTCGGCGAACAGTCGATCATCACCGTTGCCGAGTTCTTCGGCACCAACGACCTGGTCGGCGCCACCCTGCGGCTGGTGCACCTCGAGTTCGGGGACGAGCCGACCGGCACGCAGCGCGCCGGTTTCGCCAGGGTGGTCGCGAACGCGACGGTGTTCACTGGCAGCGTATTCGCGCTGCAGCTGACCGTGGAGTGGCTCGCACCGCTGGAGCCGGACAGTCAGGCCGCGGTGACGTTCTCGGATGCCGGAGGGGATCTGCAGGTCGATGCGGCCGCGCACGGTCGCAGCAACGGCGACGCGGTGCGGTTTTGGACCGACGATCTGCTGCCGAGCACGCTGTCGCGGCGGAAGACCTACTACGTCGTCAACGCCAACGTGAACGACTACCAGGTCGCCGAGACCGAGGGCGGCACGCCGATCGCCTTCGCCGGCGACGCCGCGGGGGCGCACTTCTTCGCGCTCGCCGACGTCGCGATCGAGAACCTCGCCGGCTACGTCCACTTCAACGACCGCTGGAAGAGCTACGCCAACGTGCGCGTGCTCATGCCCTACCAGCCGGAGACGCCCGGCGACTACCCCGAGGGCGCGCCGGACATCCCGGGCTACGACCACCCTGCCGAGGTCGACAGCTACGCCAAGTGCGGGGTCTTCCGCGAGTTCGCATGGGAGGAGGGAGTCGAGGGCATCGGCGCGGTCGGCGACGCAACCGGCGTGTCGGTGGATGCGACGTCGATGACGGTCGCGGGTGCGGCGTGGAAGGTCGGCATGTTCGACGGCGCCGAGGTGCGATGCGGCAACGCGCGCGCGACGATCGGCGAGAACTCGGCCGGCCAGCTGACCGGGCTGGAGTGGATCCCGGCGGCGCCGACTGGCGATCTGGAGTGGGAGATCCACGTCCCGCACTACCGCGACAACCCGAACCACAGCAACCCGGGCAAGGGCTTCCGGTATCCGGCCAACGACATGCAGCCGGGCGGCACGTCGGCGCTGTCGGCGGGGACCACCTACAACCGGCCGAGCGGGGTGCTGACGCGCAGCTACGTCGGGCGGGAGGCGATCTTCGCGAGCGTGAATCAGGCGATCAACCTGTCGGAGGTGGCCGAGACGAGGGCGACGGATGGTCTGTGGCTGTCTGCATCCCTCAGCGGCAACAAGCTGCGGATCACCACGCAGAATGCCGGCGTGAGCAATCCTGGCACTGGTGCGATCCAGTTCGAGGACTTCGCGCGGGTGGGTCATCTGGTCGCTCTCGGCGGCTGGGGCGGCACGGTGAACGGCATCGAGGTCACGCGCACGTACCGCGTGACGGCCATGAACCCGTCCGATCCGGGCCAGAGCTGGATCGAGCTCGAAGAGACCAACGGCGATCCGATCACGTCCGTGGATGTGTGGCCGTTCGTGCATCGCAAGACCGTGTTCCAGCACGCCATCGACAACTCGGTCGCTTTCCAGAACGACGACGGCGAAGCGGTCGACCACGACCTAAGCGTCGACGACGAGGTCGCGTTCAGCATCACCGGCTGCCCGGCCGAGCTGACGCCGGGCACCACGTACTACGTCCGCACTGTGCCGGCGTCCGACCGAATCACGGTCGCGGCGACGCCCGGTGGAGCCGAGATCGTGTTCACCTCGAGTCCGACGGGCGGAGAGGCGTTCTTCCTCGAGCAGCCCGCGACGGTGACCGCGTCGAAGGTCACCTGGATCCCCGCGCACCGCTTCGGGTCGATGATCAACATGGCCTGGCAGCTGTCGACGATGCTCGGTCGACGGGTCAACGTGATCCACCTGGGCGTCAACAGCAGCGGCCAGTTCCTGCGCAGCTCGAACAACGCGTTCGGGTTCCAGGGCCAGCTCGGCTGGTGGGACGACGACCAGAACCTGGACTGGACGCCGGGCAACCCGACCGGCAACGCCGCGCGCCTGCAGGCGATGCTCGAGATGGCACCGCACGCGCTGACGGCCGAGGGTAACGACAAGCGCCTCGCGATCGTGGGCGCGTACGGCTTCCAGGGCGAGGCCGAGACGCTCGTCGAGGCCGGGCGCGAGCTCTACCACCGCTCGTTGCCGGCGTTCTATCGGTGGCTGCGCAAGACGATCTTCGACCTCGGGATCTCGGCCTACGACGACCTGCTCGAGCTGCCGTTCTGCCACGCCAAGCTGCCGAGCTTTCCGTGGGAAGCCGAGGGCGAGTTCTACGGCCAGACAGTCGTGGCGGACACCGAAGGCCTCGTGAACCAGGCCATCGAGCAGCTGACGTATCGCGACCCGTTCGGCTCGACGATCGAGACCGAGGACCACCCGAAGCTCGACGGCACCACGCTGTTCGGGGAGGACCCGCTGCACTTCAACGGCGTCGGTGAGGCCCGCAACGGCGAGAAGGTCGCCGGCAAGCTGGCGGTGTCGATCAACGCCGCGTTGATGCAGCAGGACGAGACCGGCGCCGTCGAGCTGTGCAACCAGGCGCTGAAGCACCTGGGGCACACGGTGCGCATCGAGAGCCTGAAGGACGAGACACCGGAGGCCCAGGCCTGCGCCGAGTTCTTCGAGATGTCGCGGGACACGCTGCTCGAGATGCGCAACTGGTCGTTCGCGCAGGACCGCACCGAGCTCGTCGAGGTGCAGAACCCGGTGAAGTACTACCAGTACGCCTACGCCATGCCACCGAACGTCGCGCGGCCGCGCGCGGTCGTGCCGCCTGGTGTCACCGGCGATCTGCGCGACGTGAACCCCGACGACTACCCGTTCGCGGTCGAGGTCGACGACGACGGCTACGAGGTCATCTACAGCGACGTGAAGGACGCGCACCTGTTCTTCACGCTGTACATGAGCGACGTCTCGCTGATGTCGGACCTGTTCCGGTTGGCCTGGTCGTGGCACCTGGCGTCGCTGCTGGCTGGTCCCGTGGTCGGCGGCGACGAGGGCATTCGGCGCGGCGAGAACGCGGCCAGGATGGTCTCGCGCTACCTGCCACCGGCTCAGGAGCTCGACGGCAGGCATCGCCGCGTGCATCCCGAGCACAAGGCCACGCACCTGCGCAAGAGGCACTGATGCCGAGCCAGCGGACCCTGCAACAATCGTTCGCCGGCGGCGAGATGGCGCCCGAGATGCTCGCGCGCCTCGAGGACGTCGCGGTGCAGACCGGGGCGCGGCGGATGCGGAACGTGATCAGCAGCCCGCGCGGGTCGGCGAGCAGCCGGCCGGGGTTTGGGCACGTGGCGGACGCCAAGGTGTACGGTCCGACCCGGGTGGAGGGCTTCACGTTCAGCCGCGACCAGACGGTCGTGCTCGTGTTCGGCGACTACTACGTGAGGTTCCTCACGTTGGGCGCACCGATCCTGTTCGATGCGCCGGCGAGCGCACCCGACTACGTCGCGCCGCAGAACATCCTGTCGGTCAACCTGGCGAACAACACGGTGACGTTCGGGGTGGCGCATGGCCTCGAGGAGGACGATCGGGTCGAGGCACGCGCGACTGTCGGCACGATCATCGAGGGCCTGACGGAAGGCGGTCTCTACTACGCGCGCGTCGTGGACCCGACGACGATCGCGTTCCGAATGACGCCTGGCGGCGCTGACGTCGACCTCGTGAGCTTCGCCGGTGGCTCGACCAACCGGGTCTACCGCGCGTATGCGCCCGGCGACGTCGTGGCCTTCGGCGGCCAGTGGGCGCAGTGCACGGCGGATCGCCCGCTCGAGGTCACGCCGGCGTCGGCGCCCGCGTTCTGGCAGCTGTTCGACGACGGCGATGTCTACGAGATCAGCACGCCGTTCGCTGCGGCCGAGGTCATGGACCTGGTCATGTCGCCGGACACGCAGTCCGGCGACGTGCTGACGATCACCCATCCCGAGCACGCCGCGGTCGAGCTGCGGCGGTTGGGGCCGGCGCAGTGGTCGCTGGTGCCGATCGAGTACGGTCCGACGTTGCAGCCGCCGTCGCCGGTGAGCGTGGCGCCGACCACGGGGCAGGGCTACGACTTCACCGTCGGGCACGAGAACCCGGGTCCGGCAGGCGATCTGCGCATCGCGCTGCCGACTGGCGGCGGCGGCCTCGTCCCGGCCAAGGAGAGCGGATTCACGAACGGCACCTACGTCTACATCGACGCGCCCGGCTACACCTACGTGCCCGACGGGCAGCCGCTGTCGCGGCGCTGGGTGGTGTTCAACGACACGCCGGGCAACAACAACGAGTTCGAGATCGCGCTCGAGGGCTCGGCGACGATCGTGCAGTGGGCCGATCTCTCGCCGGCCCCGACCCCGAACGTCACGATCGTCGGCAAGGTGTTCCGGTCGAACGAGTTCGCGGTCGACACCGTCAGCAAGTACGTCATCACGTCGATCGACGAGAACGGCGTCGAGTCGGAGCCGTCGATCGAGTTCGAGGCCGACAACGACCTGACGATTCCGGGCGCCTACAACACGGTGACGTTCACGGGCGTGCCGCAGGCCAAGCGCTATCGGGTCTACAAGAACCTGAACGGCATCTTCGGCATGATCGCCGAGGTCGCGGCTGGGCAGCCGGGTCTGGTCATCGACGACGATCTACCGGTCGACCAGTCGATCACGCCGCCGCTGCGCGACGAGGCGGTCGACAGCGCCGAGAGCCAGATCGGCTGGGACGACAGCAACGACCGCATCGAGTGGCCTGGTCACGGGCTCGACGAGCTCGCGGAGCTGACGTTCCACAGCAGCGACACGCTCGATCCTGGCGTGACCGCGGGGGTGACCTACTACGCCCGCAACGTCACGCTCGACGACTTCCAGGTCTCGGCCACGCCGACCGGCGCGATCGTCAACATCCAGGGCGGCTCCATCGGACTGCAGTTCGCGCGGTCTGGGGACCATCCGCGGGCGTTCGCCTTCTACGAGGACCGCGGCGTGATCGGCGGCACGCGCGAGCGGCCGCAGCGGGTCATGATGACGCGAGCGGGAACGCGCTCGGATTTGAGCTACGGGCTGCCGCCGCAGCCGGATGACCGGATCTCGATCGACCCGGGGCTCCGCCGCGCGAGCGAGATCCGCCACCTGATCCCGCTCGACAACCTGATCATGCTCACCAACTCGGCCGAGGTGCGCATCTTCAGCGACGGCGGACTCACGGCCGAGACGCTGCTCGTGCGACCGCAGAGCGAGGAGGGCGCCAGCAAGGTGCAGCCGCTGGTGGTCAGCAACGTCGTGCTGTTCCCGGGAGCGCGCGGCGGCCACGTGTTCGCGTTGGCGTTCCAGGCCGCGGCGCAGCGCTTCGAGCCGCTCGACATGTCGCATCGAGCGCAGCACCTGTTCGACGGCAAGCAGATCGTCGATTCGGCGCAGATGCGGGCGCCGTTCAAGATCTCGTGGTGGGTGTCGAGCGCGGGTGAGCTGCTCGGGTTCACGTTCCTACCGCAGGAGCGGGTGGCGGGCTGGCACGTGCACGACACGCCCGGCGGGCGCTTCGAGAGCTGCGCAGCGGTCGCGGAGGATGGCGAGGATCGGCTGTACGCGGTCGTCGACCGGGTGCGCAATGGCGTGGCCGTGAAGACGATCGAGCGCATGGGGCCGCAGCTGCGGCCGGAGAAGGTCGCGGACTGCCAGTTCCTGGACGCAGCGCTGAGCTACGACGGCGCGAACACGAGCTCGACGACGCTGACGCTGTCCGATGGCACGAGCTGGGGCCCGAACGACGAGCTGCTCGTGACGAGCTCGGACCCGCTGTTCGTGGGAGCATCGGACGTCGGCGACCAGGTCGTGCTGGAGTCCGGTGGTGTCGAGTATCGGCTGACGATCACCGCGTTCGTGTCGACGACTGCGGTGCGGGCGAAGGCCAATGCGAAGCTGCCGGCGGCGTTGCAGAACGTGGTGACGACGGAGTGGGCGCTGGCCCGGGACACGCTGACGGGGCTCGATTCGCTCGAGGGCGCAGAGGTCGCGATGCTGGCGGACGGCGTCGTGCTGCCGCCTGTGACGGTGAGCGGCGGCACGCTGGGCCTGCCGGCGCCGGCGGCCAAGGTGCACGTCGGGCTCGACTACGACTCGGACCTGATCCCGCGGCCGCTGGCGTTTGCGGTGGACGGCTTGGGGAAGGGCCGCGGCAAGCGGATCAGCGAGGCGTGGATCGACGTCGTGCAGACCGCGGGGCTGCAGATCGGGCCGGATGCGAGTTCGCTGCGGGCGGTGCCGGGGTTGGACCCGACGGCGCTGCAGACGGGCACGTTCGAGGTGACGCCCGGCGGCCGGTGGACGGACGACGGCGAGGTGCTGCTGCGGCAGTCCGGGCCGCTGCCGTTCACGGTGGCGGGGCTGACGCTGCGGGTGGCGATCGAGAGGTGATATGACCGAAGACGTTCTAGATCCCGATGCCAAGGCTCTGAAGGACGCTGCGACCGCACTGTCGGTGCTCGGCATTTTCAACGAGACGCTTTCGAACTACTACCAGCTCGAGGGGCAGCGGAATCTCGCCGAGTCCGAGGCGCTCACCTTCGGGTTCCGCGC
Source organism: Planctomycetota bacterium (assembly GCA_965228735.1). Taxonomy (GTDB): domain Bacteria; phylum Planctomycetota; class UBA1135; order UBA1135; family UBA2386; genus JAGQRA01. Next base: position 1,879,870 of record OZ245838.1, on the reverse strand, counting down.
GAGCATGCTGCGGCTGAATGCCGACAGTGCCGACCGTGACGCGTCGAGCATCTTGCGGGCGGGCAACTCCGAGGTGGGGCGCTTGACGCTCGCGGCTGGGCAGGAGCGCGGCGCGGGCCGCGTGCGCACCGCGGCGCAGGGCATCCGCGGCAGCAGCCGCAGCGCGATCGAGGCGCGCGCGGCGGAACGGCTGCGCCTGGAGATCGACAAGGCCACGCTGCGCGCGAATTCGCTGCGGGCTTCGAACCAGGCGCGCTTACAGGGAGTCGATCTTCGGAGCCGCGCTGAATTCGCGGATCTATCGGCCCGGAGTCGCCGATCGACGCGGCGCAGCATCATCCCCGCCTTGGGGGCGTTCAACACGCTGCTCGACAGGTCGGACAGTCTCGTCGAGGCATACAAGGCATTCCAGGAGTAAGGGCATGGTGCGCGTGGTTCCTGATATCGCCGCCTCGCCGGCTCGTACGTCGTTCTTCGGCGCGCCGGGTGTTGCGCCACCGCAGAACTTCAGTGCGCGACAGATCGGCAACACGGGGCGTGGGCTGCAGGCTCTGAGTGGCGTGCTGGCTGCCGAAGGGCAAGGCATCCAGGACGAGGTCGACGACGCGCAGTCGAAAGAGGCCACCAACAACTACGCGAAGTGGCTGCAGAGCACGCTTCGTGACCCCGAGAGCGGCTACTTTCGCACTCTGGGCAAGGGTGCGTTTGAAGGGCACGACGCGATTCAGGCGGCAATCGAGGCGCGGCAAGAGGAAATCGAAGGCGAGCTGCAGACCGAGGCACAGCGCGAGCTGTTTCGCGCGCAGACGGACGCGATGGTCCAGGAGGAGATGCGCTCCGTCGACGAGCACGCGGCGCGGCAGCTGCGGCGGTTCAACGTCGACGAGACCAGGGCCGCCCTCGAGACCAGGATCGAGCGTGCGGTGGCGCGGTTCGATCCAGATCGACAGCCAGACCCAGACGGAGAGCCGGATCCGTTCCTGCTCGAGCTCGGAATCGCGAAGCGCACTGCGGAAGAGTTGGCGGATCTGGCCCAGCTGCCGGCGGATTCGGAGCAGCGGCGGGCGATGGTGCAGGGGGCGACGACGCGGGTGCATGCGGCGGCTGTGGAGCAGTTGATCAATGCGCAGCGGTATGCGGACGCGACCGCGTACCTCGAGGGCACCGGCGACCAGATGAGCCCGGCGGCGAAGCATGCGGCGCGCGAGGTCATCAAGGCGGTGCGCGTGGAATCGGACACGGCTGCGGCCGCGCTCGACTTCGAGGATCGGCTGTTGGAGGCGCGCCGCGGCGCGGCGCCGATCGAGCAGATCGGTCCCGAACTTCCTCCCGAGCTCGGGCCAGAGTTGCCGCCGGACGAATCACCGCAGGGTCCGCCGCAGGTGCCACAGGGCCAGGGCGCGATCGCGGTCGCGGGGTATCGGCTGGGGTTTCTGACGCAGGCGCGCGACGAGCTCGACAACCAGGTGCGGGCCGGCCAGCTGTCGGCGAAGCAGGCCGACGCGATGTTTCAGCGCATCGAGAAGCGGCACAAGCTGCGGCTCGACGAGATCGGACGTATCGAGTCGAAGGCGCTGGCCGAAGCCGAGGCTCTGCTGATCAGCAACCCGGAGGCTACGGCTCACGACATCGCTCAGCTGCGCCCGGACCTCTACCAGGTGCTGCGTAACGGCGGGCAGCTTGGCGCGCTGGTCACCTTCAACAACAGCAACAACCGGCGGGTCAACGACTGGAGAAAGTACGCCGAGATGTTGACGCCCGAGGCTCGGGAGATGATGCGCCGGACGCCGAAGGACGCGTTCTTCGCCATGACCTGGGGCATGTTCGATAGCAAGCACCACGATCGCGTGATGGAGCTCCACGCCGAGGCGAACGGCGACGATCACGAGGCGTTCTCGCTGATGAGCGAGCTGAAGCGCAGCGAGATGCTGGCCTACCAGCTCGGGATCTTCAAACGAGGCCAGAAGCAGACGCCGGAGCAGCAGGTCCGGTATGGAGAGCTCCTGCACGATCTGGAGCAGCGCGCGCGCGCGGCCGGCCTGAACTCTGGATCGGATCCGGCGGAGTTTGAGGAGAAGGTGATCCAGCCGGCGCTACGCGACAAGGCCGACGCGCGCGTGCCAGGGACGTTCTTCGATGACGTTGTGGAGATGCCGCTGATCGGCATGACGACTGAGCAGCGCCGCACCGCGACTATTCGGGTGGCTGGGGAACCCGAACCGGTGAAGCTGGCCGATATCAGCGAGCGCGCGCAGGCGTATCTCGTCGACTTGCTGCGGCAGCGGCGCGAGCTGGTTCCCGGTGAGCCACCGGTCGCGAGGCTTGGCCCGAAAGAGTATCCGACGGGGGCGATGCTCGCGCAGGCGTGGGTCGACGAGGGCAAGCCGCGTTCTGTCGCCGGTCAGCCCGGCGAGCTCGTGACGATCGACGGGCAATTGATCAGCAAGGACACCGCGCTCGAGAATCCTGTGGTTACCCGTCAGGTTCTCGACGAGATCCCACAGCATGTGCGTGAGGCGATCATCGATCGGGTCACTCCACGTCGAACGTCGAGGATGCCGCGGGAACCGCTGCGTAGGTCCTTCGGGGTCGACTCGCTGAGCAGGCCCGTGCAGCAAGCCCGCGCCGCGCGAGCAGATGAGATCTACAACGAGTGGATCCGCCTCGGTCAGCCCGCCACTCTGGAAGCGTTCCGTTCCGCCCTTCGGAGCCGTCGATGACTGGTGAGGTTCCGCAGTTCGCTCAGCCCCAGGAGCCCGACGCCTACGTGCCCGGAGAGGGCATTCGGCGGCGGATGCTCGCGGATCGCGAGCAGGGCAACAAGCTCATGCTGGAGAGCTACCGGCAGAGCCTGGCGAGCGACCCGACCTACGCCGCGAACATCCAGCGCCTGGCACGCAGGCGAGGGCTGCCAACTGATGCGCTGTCCGACCTCAAGCCGAATCAGGTCCGCGAGCTGATCGCGATGGAGCAGTTGGAGCTCCGCGACCTCGCCACGCATAGCCCCATTCTTGCGGAGCAGCTGAAGGACCGCAGCTTCGCCCAGATCGCGCACGACGACCTCGACAACCTGCAGGGCATCGAGGGTTGGTTCGAGGAGATGCGGCGCAACTACCGCGCCGGCGAACTGACCAGCCAGCGCGGAACGCTGGGCGACCTGTGGCGGCAGATCGAGGACCAGAAGGACCCGACACTCATCGACCGCGCGATCGATGCGACCAGGCTGCAGGAGTTGCCGGCGGAGGATGAGGTCGTGCGACAGCTGGCCAGCGTGCAGCGGCGCCTGCGGTCGCTGCCGGCGGAGTCGAGCGGCTTCACGACCGGCACGGCGCGCACGCTCGGGCAGTTGAGCGAAGGACTGCCGACCGTCATGACGACCGCGACGATCGGCGCGGCAACAGGCGCCGCGCTGGGGGCGGCTGGCGGCCCGCTCGCGCCCGTGACCGCAACAGCGGGCGCTGTGAAGGGTCTCGGGATCGGGGCGATCGCGGGGGTCGCGGCGCACTCGGCGCAGGTCGAGGCCGGCAACGCGTACGTCGACATGCGTGCAGCCGGCTACGACCGCCAGGCGGCGAGCCAGGCCGCGTTCGGGGTCGGCATCTTCAACGGCCTCATGGAAGCCACTGGCGGCGCCATCGGCGGCGCGATCGCCACCAAGCCGGTGCGGGACGCGCTTCGCCGACGCCTGTCGAAAGAGATCGCCGAAGCCATGGTCGATCCGACGCTCGCGCGCCGCCTGCGGCGACTCGGGTGGAACACGTTGAAGGCGACCGGCGGCGAGATCGGCACGGAGACCGTCCAGGAGCTCTCGAACATCGTCGGCGAGGTCGTGGCGCGCAGCGAGACGCTGTCGCTCGACCCCAGCGCCCGCAACGTCATCGGCTTCGACGAGTCGTTCCAGCCGACCGAGGGCGACCTGGAGCAGCCGCTGCCGGCCATCACGTCCGACGAGGTCCTCGAACGCCTGCATGGCATCATCGTGCAGACGCTGTACGGCACCGCACTGCTCGGCGGGGCCAGCGCCGGCTCGCAGTTCCTGAGCGACACGATGCGCGCGCGCCAGGCGCAGCAGTCGTTCGAGAGCATGCAGCAGGCCGCCAGCTTCCTGCAGGCCAGCAAGCTGGCCGAGCGCGACCCGGAGCGGGCCGAGGAGTTCTTCCAACAGGCCGCCGAGAACGCGCCCGACATGTTCATCGACGGCGAGCGCTTCAACCAGGTGCTCGAGGAGCAGCAGGTCCCGCTCGAGCAGATCGAGGCGGAGATCCCAGGAATCGCCGCGAAGCTCGACGAGGCCGTGCGCACTGGGGGCGCGATCGAGATCAACGCGGGCGACTTCCAGCGCATCGCGCGCCGCGAGATCGGCCAGGCCCTGCTGCCGCACGTACGCGTGACGGCAGACGCGTACAGCGCGGTCGAGGCCGAGGAGCTGCTCCAGAACGAGGAGGAGCGCGCCGAGGACGCGCGCGAAGCGTTCGAGCAGAGCGAGGACTTCGAGGAGCAGTTCCGTGAGTCGGGGGCCGAGGTCGAGCGGGTGGTGCGCGCGCGGCTCGAGGGGGTGGCGTTCGATCTGCCGAAGGCCATGAACCGGACCGCGGCGCAGGCGCATGCGGCGCTGTGGCGCGCCGGCTACGAGGTGCTGGCGCGCGAGCTCGGGGAGCTGCCGGCGGACGTGGCGCAGCGATTCGGCGTGACCGTGAAGGTGAAGCGCCGGGATCTACCGGACGTAGGGCCGGACCTGCTCCAGAACGAGGAGCAGCCGGATACGAAAACTGCGAAAGATGCGCAGGCACAGGATGCGCAACGAGCGGAGCCGTCGGAAACGGCCGATCAGCCTCCGGTTACGAAGGAGGAGCAGCCGGATGCGCAAGATGCGCAAGATGCGCAGGCGCAGTCCGAGCAGACACAGGACGACGAGCTCCGCAGCGGCTCCCGCGGCAAGTTCAACCCGCGCACCCGCACGATCACGCTGCACGAGAACGCCAACCTGTCGACGTTCCTGCACGAGTCCGCGCACTTCTGGCTGTCGCTCTACACCGACATGGCTGCGAGCCCGGACGCTCCCGTGCAGCTGCGCGAGCGCGTCGAGGGGCTGCTGAACAAGTTCGGAGTCGAGAGCATCGAGGCCTGGCAGGCGATGTCGCTCGAACAGCAGCGGAAGCACCACGAGCGGTTCGCGCTGAACTTCGAGCAGTACATGGCCGATGGCAAGGCGCCGACCCCGACGCTGCAGCGCTGGTACGACAAGTTCGCGGGCTGGCTGCGGAAGGTCTACGAGGCCATCGCCGGCCAGCTCAACGCCACGTACCGCCGCGACTTCGGCGAGGATCTGCCGGCGCTGACCGGCGAGGTCCGCGACTTCATGGACCGGCTGTTCGCGAGCGAGCAGCAGGTGCAGCACGCCGCGGCCGAGTCCGCGTTCGAGAGCCAGGAGCAGTCCGGCATGGACGATGCGGCCTGGGCGGACTACCAGGCCACAGTCCAGGAAGCGCGGGACGCGGCCTCGAGCGAGCTCGCGCGCCGCAGCCTGAAGGAGCTGCGCCAGCTGCGCGCCCGCGAGCGCGAGCTACGGCGGACGATGCGCAACGAGGTTGCCGAGGAGGTCGCCCAAGACCCCGTCTATCGCGCCATGCGCTGGCTGAGGCGCGGGGAAACGGTGGACGAGTCTGGGGAGGTCCAGCGCGAAACCGGCCAGTACCGGCTGAACACGGCCGCCGTGCGCCGGATTCTGCCGTCTGGCACTGACCTTCGGAACTTCGGCGGCGGCAACCTGACCTCGCGCGAGGGCCTGCCGCCCGACGTGGTCGCCGGCATGTTCGAGTTCGAGACCGGCGAGGCGCTGGTGAAGGCGCTCGCGGCCGCGCCGCGGCGTGATGACGCGATCGACGCGCGGCTGCAGGAGCGGATCGAGGCCGAGCACGCCGAGCTGACCGACGACGCGGCGAAGCTGCAGGCAGCGGTCGACCAGGCGCTGCGCAACGGATCGCGGCAGCGCCTGGTGCAGCTCGAGCTGCGGGCGCTGAGCGGTTCGGTGGGACCGGTCAGTCAGATGCTGCGCGCGGCGAAGGCCGCGGCCGAGACCGCGATCGCGGAGCGGCCGATCGGTTCGATCCGGCCGTATCAGTTCACGCTCGCCGAGCGGCGCGCTCGGCGGGAGGCGACCGAGGCGATCGCGCGCGGCGACGTGCCGGCGGCGGCCGCGGCGAAGCGGCGAGAGGCGCTGCAGCAGCAGATGGCGGCGGCGGCGACGAAGGCGCGCGAGGAGATCGAGAAGGCGGAGACGCTGTTCAAGCGGTTCAACCAGCCTGACAGCAAGCTCGGGAAGGACCGCGACGTGAACATCGTCGCCGCGGGCCGCGCGCTGCTGGCCTCCAACCGCCTCGGCCCGCAGCGGCCGCGGAGCGGAGTGCACGGCCCTGACGCCGACGGTGTACGCGGCAACGGACCGCATGATTGGAAGCCGCATCTGGAGGCGGTGACGGAGTACGACGAGGCGACCGCCAGGGACCTGTCCGAGGTCATTGGGGAGGCCGAGTTCCATCCGGACAGCCGTGCAGACCTCACGCTGGCGCAGCTGCGCGAGGTCTACCGCGTCGCGAAGGCGCTGTGGGAGAAGGCGCGGGACAGCAAGCAGGCCGAGGTGGATGGCGAGCGAGTGGCGCTGGCTCAGGTCGCCGGTGAAATCGTCGAGCAGGTCCAGAAGACGTTTGGCGAAGACCGCCGGGACCCCAACGCCCCGATCAGGCCCCTGACGAAGGCCGAAGAGCGCCAATGGTCGTTCGGAAGCGTCAAGGCGTCGATTCGACACTTCGAGAGTTTCGCGGTCAGGGTGGACGGCGGCCGACCTGGTGTCATGCACAAGCACATGTTTGCGCCGCTTCGCGACGCGCATGTCGACTACCTGGCCGAGCGGAACGACGTCGTCAAGACGATCCACGATGGGCTCAACAAGCTCGACTTGCCGAGTGGCCAGATCGAGGCGCCGGAGCTCAACGGCCACGTGTTCGCAAACAAGGCCGAGCTGCTCGGCGCGCTGCTCGACATGGGCAACGAGAGCAATCTGCGCAAGCGGTTGCTCGGTTCAAAGTGGGTGCCGCAGCCGCGCGAGCGCGACGGTCCGATCAACACGGCGCCGTTCTGGGCCTTCTTCGAGCGCATGATCGAAGATCGCAAGATCACGAAGGCCGACGTCGACTTCCTGCAGCTGTTCTGGAACTCCTACCACGAGCGCTTCGAGCGCACCCAGAAGGTCCACTTCGAGGTCTACGGCTATCAGATCCCGCAGCTGGATCGTCGGTCGTTCCAGACGCCTTGGGGCGTCTACGAGGGCGGCTACGTGCCGGCCAAGCCAGACCCGAAGCAAGACCCGTCGGCGCTCGCCCGCGGCGACGGCGACGTCAGTGTGCACGACACGGCGAGCCCGATCCCGAGCACCGGCCGCGACTTCGCGCACCAGCGTGTCGAGGTCAACCGGTCGCTGGTCTCGAACATCCGCGAGCGCGTCGAGCACTTCGATGAGCACCTGCGTTTCCTGCACATGCAGAAGCCGGGACGTCAGGTTTGGCGGCTGCTCCAGAACAAGGAGCTCAGGGACGAGCTGAATCGGATCGACCCGCACATCATCCCGGGGATCATCCGGCCCTGGATCAAGGACACGCTGCTCAACCGGGTGATGAAGCCCGGCGTCAATCGCTGGTTGGACAAGATCCTGGTGACGATCCGTCGCAACGTCGGCCAGCTTTACATGATGGGCAACGTGGCGAACGCCGCCCAGCAAGCGACCGGGCTCGTTGCTGCGGGGTTTGTCGCGCCGCTGCGCAATGCGAAGGCCGCGAGCGCGAAGTTCGTGTCGAACCCGCGCGAGTACGTGCAGCGGGTCATCGAGCTGTCGAAGTTCATGGATCTGCGCCTGGTCGAGCAGATGGGGCAGATCGTCGATGACATCGATGTCGTGTTGAAGCCGAACCTGCTCAGTCGCTCGCAGCACTGGATGTCCCGGAACGCGTACTTCCTACAGCGGCTCATCCAGTCGCCCGTCGACGTGATCACGTGGGGCGCGGTCTACGACCACGCGACCGAGACCGGCAAGAGTCAGAAGGACGCGGTGCAGGAGGCAGACTCGGCGGTGCGTCGCACGCAGGGCAGCGGGCTGGCGCCGGACCTGTCGGCGGCGGAGCGCGCAGGTGCGCTCGGTCGCATGCTGACGCAGTTCGGATCGATCTGGTTCGTGTTCTGGAACCTGACGCTCGAGGGGCAGACGACGCCGCTGCGGATTCAGCGGTTCGCGACGCTGACGGCGTTCATGGGCGTCGGAGCGGCCGCGATCACGCAGGCGTTGCGTGGCGGCTGGGATGACGAGGACGCCGACGGCGCGCTGATGGACGACGTGACGCGGTGGGCGTTCGGGGAAGCGGTGCAGTCGGGTGCGGCGATCGGGGCGCCGGTCGTGGGGCCGATGCTGTCGCGGATGCTGTTCGACGAGCGGTCGCGGGGTCGGTTGTCGTTCGGGGCGTCCATGGGCGCGATCGAGACGGCGGGCCGCGGGCTCAGGGCGTCGTTCCAGCTGCTGACCGATGGCACGGTGCTCGACAGCAAGCCGGACATCGCACGTGAGGTGAAGGGGCGCGACATCCGCGACATCTTCACGCTGTTCGGGTTGCTGCTCGGGGCGCCGCCGGCGGCGGCGGTGAAGCCGTTCGGGTTCCTGCGGGACGTCGAACGCGGCGAGGTGCAGCCGACGAGTGACTTCGACTACTGGCGGGGGTTGGTGACGGGGTCGGCGAGCCCGGGGTCGCGGTGAACTACTTCTTCTTGGCGGGGTAGCCCAGTTCGGTCTGAAAGCAGTCCTCGATCTTGAACAACAGAGCCATTCGGCGGGCGTAACCCACCTTGATCTCGCTGCGGTCGCCCTTGCCGTGCGGGCCCGAAGGGACATGGAAGCAGGCACCACCGCCCGGCGGGTAGACGTGCCAGTTGTGGACGCCGAGTTTCCACTCGCAGCCCGGAAGACACTTCTCGAGTGCCTTGCGGAGCTTCCCCAGCAGAACGACCTTCACCTACGCGGCGAGGAGCGGGTTGGGGTCGAACTCGTTCGCGTCCGCCGCAGGCTGGACGATCTCGACGACCTCGAACCGCGGCTGGTCGTTCGCGTTGCCGCGCTGCAGCTCCGGGTCTTGGTAGCCGGAGTTGCGGATCACCGCGACGGCAGCTGCCCACAGGTCGCTGATGCGGGACTCGGAGCTGTCGAGGAAGGCCTCGGACGCGGTTTTGAACTCCGCGAACGACTGGGCTTGCGCAGCGAGGTCGAACAGCACCGAGGTCCAGGCCTTCCGGAACTCCGCGAGCGCGGCGTCACGGGTCGCTCCGGATGCGGCGATGCCGACGGGCGCGACGCCAGTCACCCAGAACTCGTCGTCCTCGTCCTCCACGAGCGCCTTGCCTGCCATCCGAACGCCTGCCACGAAGCCGTTGCCGGCTACGAGTTGGCTGAAGGTGAACAGCAGCGGAAGGGTTTGCGGAGTCTGGCTCATTGGCTCGGGCGAGAGTCTGTCGGATCCCATCGGCCAGTGAGGCCGTCAGATTGAGGATCCGAACGAGGTATTCCTAGGACGCGGCGACCCAGGAAACGGCGGTGGGGGCGGCGGGATTCGCGACTCCCACTCTGTATGCAGATTTCGCCTCGGACGCGGTTTCGTCAAGGGTGTCCGGACAGAATTGGGCGACATTGGCGCTCCGCGGTGCGGAACGCACGTCAACACCGGGGGTTGCGAATTCGGTCAGGGAGCCGAAATAGAGCCGGCCCGCCGACCTGATTTCTTTGCGGGAAGCTGGTCGACGAGCCGGAGGGGCGCGATCCCTGCCCGGACCAGCCGGGCGGGCATTCTCATATCGGCCCGGGTGTGGGTCGCCATGAGCGCTGGTCGCGGAAGCTAGGCACAGTCCACGCTAGGGACTTCCGCGCTGGCGGTCAACGACCGGCGAGCTCCATGCGGCGCTCGAACGCGTCCAGGTCGGTCGTGCACTCCGGGCAGTCGCAGATCACGGACGGGAACAGGCAGCCGTCGAAGTCGTCGGCAAGCTGTTGTTCGACGTCGTCAGCGACCGCGGCGCGGGCGCGACTGCGGAGCATCCGGCGCCACTCCTTGCCACCTAGGTCCGGGCGGGTGCGTTGGACGGTCGCGTCGGAAACCGCGCAGGTTGGAGAGTGCTTCCGCCAGGACGGGATGAAGTGGTCGAACACGTCATCGGCGGTTTGGAAGAGCTTGGAGTTCATTCGCGCCGCCTCACCAGTGACGCGGATAGTCGTCGGACGGCTGCTGGCACTCGGCCCAAGGGCGAGCGCCTGGCTGAGCCAAGCGCATCTCTTCGGCGCGTCGAAGTGAATCAAGGTAGGCGCGCCAAACCAGCCCGGACACGGCGGTGACCCTTCGGTTTTTCGCCCAATGTTCTGAGCGAGAACCAACTGGGTACTCCCCTTTGTCCATGCTGCGCACGTACGCCTCCGCTGACGTCATGGCACTGCGAAGCTTGAGGGCAAATCGCTCGTTGCGGTCCTCAGGGGCGAAGACGGACGCATTCACCGCAGAGGAGGAATTCCAATCCATGCGCAGCCAGTCGAGCTCCTCGTAGACGAGTTCCGCGTCCTCCTTCGAAAAGGTTCTCTCGATCTGCTCGTGGCAGTGCTTCCATCTCGTCTTTACGCCCACCTTCTCAAGCCCCAAGGACACGAGCCCGGAGAGCAGCTTGCGGCGCACACCCACTCCGCGTAGCTCTTCGATCATCTCGAAGTCCGAGGCGAACAGGATGAGGTTCGAGATCAGGGCTTGACGGGAATCGAGCATCTTCAGCGCCCGAGGAGCTGCTGACGCGTAGGGGCGCATTGGCACCTTCGTCTTGATTGGCGGTCAGCGCGGAATCTTGATGCCAAGCTGCTCATTGAAACGATAGGCCTTCTTGATGCCCTCCTTCTGAGTGGCAGTTTCGATCTCTTTCTTGGCTCGAAGACGTTGAGCTGCTGCGTCGACCATCTCTTCGTACGGTGTGGGGGCGCGGCGCAGCTCCTCCGGTACCGCTGACGCGAGCGCGAATTCCCAAGGGAACACGGACTCGCTGCTTTGGAAGCACTGCTCGCATTGAGGGAAGAGTTCTGGCTTCTGCGGATGGAATCGGACTGCGTGGGTGGGGCGGTCGGCGTAGCCTGCGTCAAGCTTCGCCCAAGTCCCATCGGGGCGTTGCTCGACCGAGGCCGGTGTTTTTCCGTCGCAGTCGCGCCACTTCCATTCTGACAGCTGAGCGCCAGCGCAGCGTGGCCGCGTGCGCAGGATCGACGCGAGCCTCAGCGCCGCGGCGCGCAGGTGGTGCCTCGTGAGTTGATCGATTGCCTGTAGGCGATCGATCTCGGTCTGTGGGGCTCCGCTTGCGCGTAGCTTGTCCGCTTCCTCTTCGCGCATCCGCCGGCGGATGCCATCACCTGGGCGATAGGGTTTGGCAGCGGAGTGTGCGGTCGCGCTGGTCTGGGAGTCAGTGAGGTTGCGGTATTCCTGCGATGCGGCCCAGGCAATGAATCCTGCGACCAATAGTGCGCTGGCGATGGCGATCCCGGCGACTTTGGTATTGGCGTCTAGCGGCGTCCTCTCCATGCCTCAAACCTAGACTCCGAGCGCGCCCCGGGTCAAGAAGCCCCCGCCGCCAGCCGATGCCGGTGGCATGGAATGGAACTGGTCGGTCCTGTCCGTGCTTGCGCTCCTGGGTATCATCCCACCGGACTACGAAGCAGGGAGCGCGAGCATGAGCGATTCAGACGCCGCGGAGATCACGTACGACCCGGCACCACCGACGCAAGGTGGCTCGATGACGATCGAGTACAGCGGCACGCTGCCGGTGACGCTCGACATCAAGTGGGTGCCAGATGGGGGCCCGAAGACGGTGGAGATCACGAGCTCGTCGGGCACCACGATCACTGTCCCCGACGACGCGGAGTCCTTCATCATCACGGATCCGACCGGCAACGCGCCAGCAAACGGCGACATCGTCGACCCGTCCTAGCGCCCGGTCTTGGCGTGAAGGTACGTGAGGGCGTTGCGGGCGCGCTCGGCGTTCGGCCCGCCCTCGTCTACGATCAGGCGTAAGACTTCGATCGATGCGCGGGCATCCTGGTGCAAAGCCACGATCGCTGCGCGCTGCTCGTGCGCCGTTTGAGCTTTCAGCGCGAGTTGCCGCGCGATCGAGCTCGGCATCTGCCATGTGTAGATGTCGTAGGCGACTTTCGTCGTGGCTGCTGTTGCGAGCAAAAACGAGAAGGCTGCGAACGCGCGGAGGCGCCTGCAGGTGCGCGTCAGCGTCGCTTCGCGGGACTGCGCCGCCCGGCGACCCCAGCATGCGTCATTGATGGCCATCGTCCCCTCCTTTGCGACGCGGACGGCCGCGCGGTCGCGGCCGAAGCTGCGCTTCGCCGGCGCTCTCAATCCTCAGCTTCTCGGCTTCGCCAACAAGTCGTGGCCGTGCCGGAATCTGAAAGGCCCAGCGCTCGCCCTGCGCGGGAACCTGTGCAGAGTCGGCGTCGATGACCCACATGCCAGGCCGTAGCCCTTGTTCGTGGTCAACCAGTCCGAGCAAGTAGTCGGTCGAGACATCAAGAGCACGGCCGATCAGAGCGACCTCAGACGCTTCCGGCTCAGTGCGCCCCGCGACCCAGTTGCCAACGGTTCGTAGCGAGCGCCCGGTGCGCTCCGCGAGCGCCGCATGCGTCGCTTGACGGAGCGCGAGCGCGGCGCGGATCCGAGCGGCGAGGATCGGCAGGTCCGGCATTGGTCGAGGCTGGGAGGGGCGTGAAGCGCTTCGCCAGTCTGCCCAGATGGTCGGTGAATGCATACGCACCCGACGAGAAACTTGGCAGACCAGGGAATCCACTGCTTGCAGAAGCAATAGTTTTCCGGTAATGCTCACCCCCGTGACCACCCAGGAGTCGCCATGCGAACCACGACACAACTGCCGCGGCGGAACTCTCCGACCGCGGCTTCCAGTCTTCTGGCCGCCGAAACGAGCCGCACAGCGCCAGGCGCGGCTCGGTGCATGCGACCGGGTGGTCACACAACCGCGAGCAGCGGCCAGCTGAACGGCTTCACCGCTGCGCCTGGCCGCAGCGGTGGGTCCACTCTTTCGACTGTCGGTTCCCGGACTCCTCGTCATCGCCGAGGAGAACGATACCGCCTTAAGGGATTGCCCGCAGGAGCCGCGGCGCTGCCGGTCCAAGCCTCTGCGGTGGCCGAGGATGCGCGTTCCCGCGATTTTCTCGGGGGCCTTACCGAAACCGCCGGCCGGGGTTGCGGGGTCGGTACACGCAACCAGGACCGCCACCCGCTGGGCACGGGCGACGCTCCTACCCTCTCGGCGAGAAGCCATCGAGGGAGTGATGCCCGCGCCGCAGCTGCGGTGACAGCCACCCCGAGGTTTTCCCCGCCCGAACACCAGGCCGCGCGCACCCGGGCGGTGTCGCGCGCGTCGAACGCAATCTGCCAGAGCAGGTGCATGGGACGGCCCGGCCGCGCGAGGGTCGGCACGCGCAGGGAGCGTGCCGATGCGGCCGGGCCCTTTTTCTCCGAACCGAACACACGGCAGCGAGCCGGGGCAGACTCTCCTTCTTCCCCTTTTCCCGAAAGCCCCGCAGGCGGCGACCTCAGTACCAGTATCCGCCGCCCGCTGCCGCCTTTCCCATTCACGGCCGTGAGTTCCCGCCCGCGGCCGCGACCCCGAGCCCGTGGGGTGATGCCACGCCCCAGCGGTGTTCTGACCGGCGCCGTGACCGCGGGCTCGGGGACCTTCTTTCGCCGGATGGAGCAGCAGGCAGCTCGTCGGGCTCATGCCCCGAAGGTCGCGGGTTCGAGTCCCGCTCCGGCAACCACCCGCCGCGCCGCGCGGTTGATCCGGTCGCGGGGTGTTCCCGCGGCCGGCCGAACCGGCCGTGAGACACCCGTCGCGTGCGGAGGACTGGCGGCGCGGCGCACTTCGCGCGGGGAGGTGACCCATGGTTAGCGCCCTGGCCGCCAAGGTCCTGCACGACGAGCTCGTCGGCTGGCGCGAGCGCCTGCAGAAGGACACCACCGGCGACTCGCTCGGCAACATCCGGCGCGGCGTCCTCGAGGAGGTCGACCGCATCCTGCGCCAGGCCGGCCAGGCCGAGGCGCTGGCGCAAGAGCACGCCATGGACGACGCGGCGCGGTGCGCTGCCGCCCAGTTCGATGCTGAGCACGGCGACGGCGCCTCGGTGGCCTGCGGCGGCCCCGAGCCAGCCGACGAGATCGACCTCGAGGCGCAGCGCGACGCCGCGCTCGAGGGCGAGGAGGCCGCGTTCCGCTACGCCCGCGACCTCCGCGACGACCTCACCGAAGCGCTCGGCACCGTCCTCGGGTTCGGCTCCAGCTGGACGCTGTTCGGCACCGCGCAGTCACTTGTCGACCGGGTTCGCGCGGTTGCTCGGGTCCACCCCGAGAAGGTCGCACGCCTTTCGAGCCCGTTCGATCTGTTCGCCCTCGGCCTGCAGTGCGACGACTTGCAGCCATCTCTGGCGCAGGCTGGGGCTGCACTGGTGCTCGTGCAGCGGGAGTTGCGGGAGGCCGGGCATGGGTAGCGCGGACGACAAGGAAGCACGGTTCGCCGAGGCCCGCATTCGTGATACGCGTCGCGAGTACGCGTTCCGCGTGTTCGACCTCTGCAAGAAGCACGGTTCCGCCGCCGTGCGGACATCTTCGACAACATGTCGGAACCAACTGCGGAGAACTGATCATGCAAACCCACCCCGACAGCGATTCCCCGATCTCCGAGAACCTCCGTCGCCTGCTGTACGGCGACCAATCACCCTGGCGTGAGCAGATCGCTCAAGAGCAGTTCGACCGCCTCGAGCAGCGCGCCAAGCAGATGGTCGAGAACGGCGAGTCCGTGATCACCGCCGGCGGCCCCAACGAGCAACCGCTGGCCGAGCTCAACAAGTTCTGCGTCCACATGCGACGCCTGCCAGAAGACCCCGACTGTCTCCGCATCAGCATCGGCGAGGCCAGGGGCCCGCTCGAGGCTCGCTACCTCGTGATCCGCGGCGATCCGGACGCCTGCGCGAACCTGCTCGAGCGCTGCGCTCGCGCGCTGCGCTCCTCCGTAGACCAGCTGCGAGTCCGAAGCAAGGAGGATCAGCTCCGTGGCTGACCTGAACCCCGACAGCGTGGCGCGCGCCGCGCGCCGGCTCGCGGCGAAGATGGTCGCGGACCAGGCCGAGGAATCAATGGCCTCGTTCCTCGGCCTGCATGGCGATCCGAGCACCGCTCTGTCGCGCGCGTTGGAATCGGGAGAGGCTGTGATGGTGATCGTGGCGAGGGGGCGGCACGTGGCGCACTACCTGAGCTGCGTGGACGGCGTGAGTAGCGCCGAGGTGGAGGATATCAGTCCGGCGCACGACGATTGAGGACCGAAATGACCGACACCGAAACCCACCCCATCCCGCTCAACGAGAAGATCGCCTGGAGCTACCACGAGGTCGCCCAGGTCGTCGGCCTCGGCCGCACCACGATCGCGAAGATGGTCTCCACCGGCGCGTTCCCGAAGCCCCGCGTCCGCGGCGGCCGCCGGCTGTTCGTCGCCGACGAGGTCCGCGCCTGGCTGGCCAAGCCCGACAACGCCAAGGACTGACCCGTGCCCCGCCGCCGCTCTCACGGATCGCTGTACCGCCGCAAGCTCGCCGACGGCAAGCTCGAGAAGGTCTGGACGATCCAGTACACCGCCAACGGCAAGCGGCAACGAGAGCGCGCGTACACCGACAAGAAGGCCAGCGAGCAGCTGCTCGCGCAACGCCAACGCGAAGCCGCCCGCGACGAGGTCGGCCTCGGCGATCCCTACCGCAAGCACCGCGCCCGCCCGCTGACGCAGCACGTCGAGGACTTCCTCGCCGGCATCAGCTCCCGCAACCGCACCGAGAAGCATCGCAAGCTGATGCGCTCGCGGCTGCTCAAGGCCTTCCGCGAGATGAAGGCGACCTCGATCAGCGACCTCGACGTCGCCAAGGCCGAGGTCTTCCTCGGCCGCCTGATGGACGAAGCCGGCCTGTCGGTGAAGACCCGCGACCACTACGCCACCGCGCTCGGCCAGTTCGGCGCCTGGCTGGCCGATCTCGACCGGCTGCCGAAGGACCCGTTCCGGCGGCTCGGCGCCGTCGGCAAGCCGAGCGATGCCAGCAAGGAGCGCCTGGCGCTCACCGCCGAGCAGGTCAAGCTGCTCGTCGAGGCGGCCGAGGGCCGGTCCCGCGACAACTACCGCGACGCCAACCCCGACGCGCACGAGGTGACCCTCGAGCGCTTCCGCTGGATCGGCTGGCGCCGCGGCACGCTCTACCTGTTCGTGGCGCTCACCGGCCTGCGCAAGAGCGAGTGTCGCAGCATCCGCTGGGCCGACCTCGAGCTCGGCGTCGACGCCTGGGTGACGCCGCGCGCGAAGTTCACCAAGGCCAAGCGCAAGGACCCGATCCCGCTCGACCCGGTGCTGGCCGAGCGCCTGCGCAAACAGCGCACCGAGACCGCGCGCCGGACCGGCAGGGCCGTGCCGCCGCGTTCGCTGGTGTTCGAGGTGCCGAACAACATCGCCGAGCGGGTGCGCGCCGACGCCAAGCACGCCGGTATCCCGGTGGTGGACGACGAGGGCCGGACGCTCGACTTCCACGCGCTGCGCAGCACGTTCGCGACGCTGATCGCGCGCGCGGGCGTGCCGATGCAGACCGGCCGGCGGCTGATCCGCCACGTCGACCCGAAGCTGACCGCCAAGCACTACGAGAAGCTCGGGCGCGAGGATCTGCGGGATGGGGCGCGGTTGTTGTCGGAGTCGTTCTGGGGGAAGCCGGAGGAGGAGCAGCAGTCATGATGTCGGTGGAAACCAAGACCCGTTGGAAGCTGGTTTCGATGGTGCCTGATCGAGGCTGTTGCCACGGTCACCTGTTCGACAGTGAGGCCGAGGCCAAGTCGTGGTGCGAGCAGCCGTACGTGAAGGGCCGCTACCGCTACGAGCGCGTGGAGGCCGCGAGGTGTTCCTGCTGCCAGCTGTTCCACATCTCGCTCGATGGTGACAACCGAGGTTGGTCGTGCCAGGACACTGAGATGTCGCCACCGGTTGACCCGTTCATGGCCGAACTGCGCTCGCTGCGGGTCGTGCGGGATACGGCGCGGGCGTTGCTGGCGACATTCGAGGAGTATCAGCCGCTTGAGGCGGATGACCTTCGCGAAGCCCTCGCTCGCCACGACGCTGCGAACCCGAAGCCGGAGCTCGGGTTTGCCGAGGGCGTCAAGCGCCTGCGCGAGTCGATGACCGAGGATGAGATTGCGGCATTGTCAGAATCCGACGGTGCCGCGTCCGCGGCGAGGGGCCCAACAGGTCACGACGAGATCGCGATCAACGGCAAGCTGCGCGTCGAGACGATCGACGATGAGGTGCAGTTCTGGTCGGAACTCGACGGCTGGGTCGCAACCGTCGGACACAAGATCCGAGGCGACGGCCTGACCGAGGCAGAGGCCGAGCGAATGGCTGAGCTGTGGAACGCCGCGGCCGAGGCGACTCCGGAGGAGGGAGGCGATGTCTGACGCTCGGTACGAGTTCCACTACGTCCGGGATGGCGTGCTCAAACGCTACAAGTTCGGGGAGACGTTTGCGGGCCTGCCGCCGACGGAGCACGACGAGGCCGGTGTGCGGGATCTCGTGCGACGCAGCGGCGTGCCTGAGCACGACATCATCGGAATGGTCACGGTCGTCGGAGGTCGCACGCCGCTGCCGCCGGTGAACTGGAAGCCCGCGCCCGACACGGTGGTCGAGGTCGCTCCGGGCCACTTCATCGACACCGCCCCGGATGCGCTGCGCAACGCCGTGCTGGACGACGTGGTGTGGAAACCCTCCGGGAGCTTGAACACCCCCGACTGTCAGGAATCACCCCCGCCGGGTGCTGAGCCGGGTGCTACAGCGGCGAACAACGCCGAACACCCTGGAACAACTACCGACGTAACCGAACCCCCTAGAACGGATCCGAAATTATGACCCACGCAACAATTAGCACGCCCGCGCACGCTGGCGAACGCCAGCGCACGCGAACGGGAAGTGGTGGAGGCGGCGGGAATCGAACCCGCGTCCCAGGATGCTTCGAACAGAGCCTCTACGCGCGTAGTTCGCCGTTGGTTCTCACTCCGACCGTCCCGACGAACAGGGGCGGCAAGAGCCAGCTCGACTGTGTCTCGCCGTCGATGGGCCGAGCAGCCACCGACGACCAGCCTGCTGTGTGTCGTCTCGGCCCCCCGCAGGCGAAGGAGCCTCGACGCTCGTTACCGTTGTTTAGGCAGCGAGGGAGTACTGCGTGTTGGCAGTTAAGGTTTTCCGGCGGGATTAACGAGGTGCACCGGACCTCGGCGCGCCACCCTGAACGAGTCGACATCCGGTCGAAGCCGATCGCCCCCGTGGTCGGCGAGTAGTATCGACCATCCGCGGGGTCGACACAAGAGGACGGGCGGGCGCGGTTGCGCTAGGGTGGTTCACGATGGCGGAGAGCGATCCAAGAACGGTCCGGCGCGTGCTGCTGGACGCCGGCATCGAGGTCGGCGAGATCGGGGTGCAGATCGCGGATCCCGGCGGCGACGTTCTGCGGTTCGATGTTCCACGGGGGGCCGCACTGTCGACGTGGGAGGCGATTCGGCCGCTGGTGCCGCAGCTCGGCCACTATCCGCTCGTGTGCCGCGATGAGCACGGCACTTTGGCCGAGCTGCCCGAGATGGAGGAGGGCGGGGTCGGTGAAATCTTGCGCGCGGCGCAGGGGATCGAGCCCGCCCCCTGGCTTGCAGAACGTGAGGCGGACGACCCCGAGTTGTACGGCGACGTCGAGTCGGGGACGGAGGAGGACTGGCACGGCGTCGAGCCGCAGTCCGCGTTCACGGTGCCGGTCGACAACCGCGGTCGGCCGGCCGCCGGAGTCTGGATCGCGCTCGTGCCGACGACTTCGCCGTGGGAGGCGCTGGCGCACCTGCGGTTCGGCGGCTGGAACGAGTGCCCCGACGCCGAGGTGCACGTGGCGATGCAGCGCGATTGGCACCGGCGATTCGGCGCCGAGGTCGTCTGCGTGAGCGGCGACACGATCGAGTTTCGCGTCGCGGAGCCGCCGCTCGAGCGTGACGCGGCGTTGCAGCTGGCGCGGGAGCAGTTCGTGTATTCGGGTGGCGACCTCGTCTACCAGGGCACGGAAACGCTCAACGCGCTGGCCGCTTCGTTGCTCGGCGCCGGGACGTGGTTCGTCTGGTGGGATTGAACGTTTGCCCACCTCCGGCCTTACGGGCGGCGCCGCGGGGGTCTCCAAATCCCCGCCGGGCGCGTATAACCAGCCCTGACCCCTCGGGCGTTGGCCGGTCCCGGCCCTGCCCATCCGCCGGGCTTCCGGAGTCCGGCCCCTGCCCATGACCGAATCCAACTCGATGCTGCGGCGCTGCGCGTGGGCGCTGCTCCTGCTGCCGTTCGCCCCGCTCACAGCGCAGATCGAGCCGACTCGCGAGAACCAGGAACTCACGGCTTCGGCGATGCTGGCGTGGGTCGCCGACTTCGAAGCGGGGCGGCTCGGACCGCGGGCGCTCGTGCGCAACGGGCATGGACTGCAGCCGCGCTACATGCGGGCGGCGCGGGCGGCCGGGCTCGTGAACGAACGCGATGCCGATCGGATCACGCATCTCGACATGCTCGGCAAGATGCTGATCTTCGCGGAGCACAACCCGACGACGGAGCTCGGCGAGGCGGCGCTCGCGGTGGCGGCGGCCGGGTTCGACGAGGCGTTCCTGGACCGCACGGCGCTCGAGGTGCGCGAGCAGGGGCACTGGTCGCTGATGCGCATGGATCATCGCGGCGTGTGGTTCATGCTGCTGCGCGCGGCGGCGGGTGAGCAGGTGCTCGTGCTGTCGGCCGAGCGTGCGGTCACGACCAACGACGACGAGAGCGGCGGCGTGGTCGCCGGGCCGGCGCGGCGCGTTGCGGCGTTGCGGCTGCTCGGGATGAAGAACCGACCGGTCTTCCGCAGCACGATCGAGGCGTGTCTGTGGGATCCCGATCCGCGCGTTCGGCTCGCGGCCGCGGAGGCGCTCGACTTCCAGCGGCGGCCGCAGTCGCTGTCCAAGGTGATGGAGCGGGTGCGGCTCGAGCGGCACCCCGTCGTGTCGCAGGCGCTCGTGCGGCTGCTGCGCAAGCTCACGCAGCTGCCCGGCGAGCTGCCGACCAAACTCGATCGCCGGCGCGCGGTCGAGGTCGCGCTGAGCCAGTTCGGAAAGTCCGGTTGGCGCACCGACATGGACCTGCTCGAGCTCGTCGAACGGCACCCGTCGCGGGCGATGATCCCGCTGCTGATCGACGCGCTCGAGCGCGCCTCCAAGGAGCCGGACAAGCTCGTCGCGACCGTCAACCAGCGCGCGTCGATGCTGCTCCGCGAGAAGGCCGGTGGGCTGCTGCGCGCGATGACCGGGGCGCTGATCCCGGAGCAGGACTACGTCGCGTGGCGCGAGTTCTGGGCGCGCGAGAAGGACCGCATCGAGGTGCCCGACGTGCTCAAGAAGGACACGGGGGCGGGCACGCAGGCCACGTTCTTCGGCGTGCCGGTCACGGGTTCGTCCATCGCGTTCCTCATCGACACGAGCGGCAGCATGGACGAACAGGTCGCGGGGACCGGGGCAGCTGGCGGGACGTCCGCGAGCCCGCGGCGGCGCACGCACACGCGCCTCAACGCGGCCAAGGAACAGATCGTGCTCGCGGTGCAGGCGATGGATCCGGCGTCGCGCTACCAGCTGCTGACGTTCGCCGCGGACGCGCGCACGTGGACGCGGCGGCCCGTCAAGCCCGGGCGCAACTCGACTCGTTCGCTCACCGAACTGCTGAGCCGGCTGCGCGCCAACGGCGGGACCAACCTGTTCGACGGGCTCGTGCAGGCGCTGCAGCTCGACGAGATCGGCTACGGCGAACAGCACAAGACCGAGATCGACGAGCTGTTCGTTCTCAGCGACGGTCAGCCGACGACCGGCGCCGTGCAGAACACCGACGACCTGCTCGCCCTCGTGCGCGAGGCCAACAAGTACGCGCGGGTGCGGATCCACTGCGTGTTCACGGGCACGGGCGGCGGCGCGGATCTGCTGCAGCGGCTGGCGGCAGAGAACGACGGCGTGTTCGTGCAGCGCTGAACCGGCGTCTCGCTCGGTTGCCGTGATCCCGTTGCCGTGATCCCCTTTCTGTGCGGGGCGGCGGCTGGGTAGACTCGGCGCTTGGCTGGTCCGTTGCGTTCCTGGCTCGGTGTCGCGGGGTTCTACGCGACCTCGTTCACGGTGCTCGCCGTGTTCATGACGTTCTTCCCGCTGTGGCTGCGCAACGAGCGCGGCGTCGCGGAGCAGGAGGTCGCGTGGGTGTGGTCGGCGCAGACGGTCGCGCGCATGTTCGCCGGGCCGCTGTGGTCGCAGCGCGTCGATCGCACGGGCCGCACC
Organism: Planctomycetota bacterium; assembly: GCA_965228735.1. Lineage (GTDB taxonomy): Bacteria > Planctomycetota > UBA1135 > UBA1135 > UBA2386 > JAGQRA01. Next base: position 1,858,361 of record OZ245838.1, on the reverse strand, counting down.
AGGCAGACGCTGACCATCCTGAGTCTCGGCAGCTGCCTCGCGTTTGCCGGGATGTGGACCGCGCACTCGGTCTTTGCGCTGATGCTCTGGGCGTTCGTCTTCGGCTGCTGCTACCCGCCGATCCACTCGATCCACGACGCGTTGGCGCTGCGCACGGGCCGGCTCGCCGGGTTCGGGTTCAGTCGGGTGCGGGCCGTCGGGTCGCTCGCGTTCCTGATCGCCGTGCTGCTCGCCGGCCTCTGGCTCGACGTCGCATCGGACGCGACGATCTACTGGCTGCTCGCCGGCGCGCTCGTCGTGATGACGCTGAGCTGTGCCGGGCTGCCGTCCGACGACGCGTTCCCGGAGCCGCCCGATCCGGACGAACCCGCGGCGGCCGCCGCCGGGCGCTCGCCCGTGCTGCAGTTGCTCAGCAACCGCCCGTTCGTGCTGTTGCTCGTGAGCGCCGGGCTGATCCAGGGCAGCCACGCGGTCTACTACAACTTCTCCGCGATCCACTGGCAGGACCACGGCATCGCGGAGAGCGCGACAGGAGTGCTGTGGGCCGAGGGCGTGCTCGCCGAGGTCGTGCTGTTCGTCTGGCTGCGCGGCGGGGTCGAACGGCTGCGACCGACGACGCTGCTCGTGACGGGCGGCGTGCTCGCCGCGGTGCGCTGGGGGCTCCTCGGCTCCACGGTCGAGCTGTCGCTGCTGCTCTGCAGCAACTGGCTGCACGCGTTCTCGTTCGGCTGCACGTTCCTCGGCACGCTGGGCGCGATCGAGCGGCGCGTGCCGAGGCGCCAGCGCGCGACGGCCCAGGGGCTGCACGGCGCGGCCTCGATGGGCGGCGGCATCGTGCTCGCGGCGCTGCTCGGCGGCTACCTGTTCGAACGATCGCCGGCCGTCGCGTTCTACGCGATGGGTTGCCTGGCGTTCGCGGGCGCCGTTCTCGCCCTGCTCCTGCGCCGCAGCGCGAACATCGCGATTCCGCCCCAGACGACGGCGACGACGAGGCCCGAGTAGTACTGCCACGGCCGCGAGGCGAGGTAGAGCCAGCCTTCGCGTTCGAAGCGCGCGAGCGGGTCGACCTCGGTCATCGGCAGCGACGGCAGGTGCAGGATCGTCGTGTGCTCGGTCACCGCGATGACCTGCAGCGCGGGCGCGGCGAACGCGACCACGGCAAACAGCGCGAGCACGTTCTTGAAGTGCAGGATCCCGAGCCGGCGCCACGTGAGCATCAGCGCGGTGACGGCCAGGAGGCCGAGCGCGATCGGCCACTCGCTCGCCGGGGCCGCCGAGTAGAACAGCAATACCGGCGTCGCGACGACGGCGATCATCAGCAGCAGGCGCAGCACGATCGGCCGGCGCACCGGCATCTCGAGGAAGTCGTCGAGGCCCGCGGCGCCGAGCACCGTGATCGCGAGCAGGGTCGTCCACCAACTCGCGACGGCGATCTGCCCGAGCACCGGCCAGGTGCTGCGCAGCTCGCCGAACGTCGGCCAGAACGTGAGCAGCAGCATCGGGATCGCGCCGACGAGCGCGATCATGAGCCAGCCAGTGTTGCTCGCGTGACGCTGCCAACGCATGATGCCGAGCAGCGCGAAGAGCAACAGGATCGGCCCGGGCAGCCGCACGAACGCGGCGACGTCGAGGCCGCCGGCCGGTGAGCGGTGCGCGGCGAGCACCTCGACCGTGGTGGGGGCGAACGACAGGCCGAACCACGGCATCGCGAGGTCGAGCCAGATCAGCGCGAACGCCGTGCCGGCGCCGAAGATCACCGCGCCGGCGACGCCGACGATGCGCTGCGGGCGGTCCTCGGACTCGACCTCGACGATCGCGCGCCCGAGCTGCACGACCGCGAGCAGTGCGGCCAGGCAGGCAATCGTCGTCAGGCCCGCGAGGAACGGCGCCCCGATGAGCAGGCCGGTCCATGGCAGCCAACGGCGCGACTGGTCCGGTCGGCCCGCGCGGTTGCACGCCTCGAGGGCGAGCGGCGCGAGCGCGGCCGCGGCCTGCTCGCGCGGCAGCACGGTCATCGCGTGGAACCACGGGGCGAGCGCGTAGGCCGTGCCCGCGAGGAACGACACGTAGCGACTGCGGCCGAGGCCGCGCAGGAAGCGGTAGAACGTCGTGCCCGCGACGCTCGCGATCACGGCGTGGGGCAGCGGCTCCTGCCAGTCGAACGGCCACAGCCCGTCGCGTCGCGCCTCACCGAGCGCGTGCACGGCGAGGACGAGGAACGCCATCACGACGACGGCGAGGACGCCTTCGCGGCGACCCGAGCCATAGAGGCTCATTGGAGCTCTCGCCGGCGGGGCCGGCGCTCACGCTGCGAACGGGTCACGCACTTGTTTCGTCACCGTTCGATGGCGCTCTTGAGCGCCGACTCCGGACGAAGATCACGACGAGTACAAGCAGTGCGGCGATATGCAACAGCAGCGCCGGCGTGAGGAGGTTGGTCGTGTAGTCGAAGCGTACGCGGCAGGCCGACGCGGGCAGGCGCACGAGACGCTGGCAGTGGTTGCAACGTTCGATGGCAGCGGCGGCACCGTCGACCGTGACGCTCCATCCGGGAAACCACGTATCCGTGAGCACGAGCCAACGGTCACCGCCGGCCTCGATCTCGAGTTCGATCGTCGTCGGATCGTCGGTCACGAAGCGCACGATTCGGTCGCCGGCGGGATCCGTTGTGGTGGCACTGCTCGCGGGGGCGGCGGCGACGAGCGCCTGCCGGGGCCAGTCGGTCGACCCGCTCACCATGCGCTCGAGGACGGCGTCGTCGCTGCCGCAGTCGATGACCTCACCGACGGTGAACGCGCGCGGCAGCGCCGAAGTGCGTTCGTAGACGAGGAACCGACCGCCGCGCGCGCCGACGAACTCGGGGCCGACCGGGTCGCCGAGCCCCGGCATCGCTACCGTCGCGAGCACGTAGCGCACGCCGAACAGATCGAACAGCGGATGCGCGAGTTGCTCCGGGGTCAGCGTGAGATCGAAGTAGCTCTTGCCGGACTTCGTCGCCGGCAGGCCCAGCGCTTGGCGCAGCGCCTCGATCCAGCGCTTGTCGCCGTGGCTGTAGAACTGCAGGTCACGGATACCGCGGTGCATGAGCTGGCCCGGCGGCAGCTGGATCGGCAGCGTCGCGACCGGGCTGCCGCGCGCGATCATGAAGCCACCGCCGCCTTCCGCCGTGTCGGCGTCAGCGCGTTCACGCAGGAACGCGTGGACCGCGGTCTCGGTGTCGTGCGCGAGCCGCTGCCCGGGCACGAGCGCGCCACCTTGCAGGCCGAGTTGCACGATCGCGGCGAGCGGCAGCAGGAGCCGCAGCCATTCGCGCTGGCGGTCGGAACGCACGAGCGCGTAGCCGAGCAGCAGGCCGCCCGCGAGCAGCAGCCACCAGCCGGCGGTCGTGCCGGCCGTGGCGAAGCGTGCGAGCGCGATGGCGAACCAGTCGGCGCCCTGGCTGCCGGCGAGCAGGTGCCCGGCCGCACCCTCGACCGGAATGCCGTAGCGGTCCGCGATCGACTGCGCCAGCCAGTTCGGGTCGTCCGCGTGCCACGCGGCCGGCAGGCCCGGCAGCCAGAACGCGAGAACCGCGAGCCCGAACGCGACGAGCGCGAGGCGGACGACGCTGCGTCGTTCGACGAGCGCCAGGCGGTCGTAGCCGATCGCGGCGAGCCAGCACAGCAGCGGCGTCGCGACCGCGAGCCAGCGCATCGCGAACACGCTCTTGAAGAACGGCAGGTAGAACAGCCAGCGCACGACCGGCAGGAAGAGCGCGAGCCCGAACAGCGCGCCGAGCACGAGCAGGAGCCACCAGCGGCGATGCTGGCGGCCGCGCACCGCGCCGTAGCCGGCGAGCAGGACCCCGAGTGTGCCGAAGAACACCGAGTACTCGGTGTAGTTGTAGTTCGACGGCGCGAGCCGGCCGTCGCCGCCGTAGCGATCCATCCACAGGTACGGGAGCGGCGTCTGGGCATACGGCACCTGTCGCCCGTCGATCGGGTGGCCGAACGCGTCGGGCATGAGGTAGCCGAGCAGACCGTAGGTGTCGAACCGCGTCGCGTGCAGCACTTCGATGCCCGGGTTGGCCGAGCGCGCCGACTCGAACGTGAACAACCAGAACGACGGCAGCAGCTGTGGTGCTGCGAGCAGCAGTCCGAGAAAGACGGCGACCGCGAAGCGCAGCGCGAGCGCGCGGCCGGCGTAGATGCCGTCGCGCGCGAAGCGTTCGAGCACGAGCATCGCGGCCAGCAAGCCGGCGACGAACAGCCCGGCGACCGCGTACGGCGGAAAGCCCGCGAGCCACGGCATCGCGACGGCGACCGCGGTCGCGATCAGGGGACCGGCGCGATAGCGCTTGCCGTGCGAGAGGCGCATGAGCGCCCAGAGGATCGCCGGCAGCCAGATCAGCGCCGCGAGCCGCATCCAGAAGAACGAGTTGACGGCAAGCGTGGTCGAGAGTTCGAACGACGCGGCGCCGAAGAACGCCGCCATGTGCGGGAGCTTGACCTCGCGCAGCAGGCCGGCGAGGAAGACGCCGGCGAGCGCGAGGCTCAGCCAGCATTGCCACACGAGCAGGTCACGCGGTTCGTCGACGAACAGGGCGGCGCGTTGCGGCGGGTAGAGCAGCGCGTCGAGGCCGTGCTCCTGGATCGGTGCGCCGGATCGCGCGTGCGGGTTCCACGTGGAGATCTGCCACGGCCCGGTGCGTTCGGCGACGAGCTCGGTTTCGGGGAGGAACCACGGCCAGACCTCGGTCACGTCGAGGTTGGCGCCTTCGTGCACCGCGGCGAGCTCGTCGGCACTCAGCGTCATCGACACGGGCGGGAACCGCGCCGGGTCGAACGGCACGAACGTGTTGCCGGCGAACGCCGCGGGCCAGAGCCACACGACGGGCAGCAGCGCGAGCGCGCCGTACAGCAGCCAGTTCTTCAGCGTGTCGTTCATGCGCGCGAAAGGCGCGGTCGGACGAGGAGCGCGACGATCGCCAGCAGGGCAGTGAGACTCAACCAGCGCGGCCAGCGGACGCGCATTCCATCAAAGGAGAAGACTACCTCGTGCTCGCCTTCCGGGACCCAGACGGCGCGCAGGTAATGATCGGCCGGCAGCACGGGCGTGTCGGCGCCGTCGACCGTCGCGCGCCAGCCCGGATCGTACGGGTCGGCGAGGCGCAGATAGGCCGGCGCGCTCGCCGTCACGCGGACGACGACGCGTTCGTCCTCGTGCCGGACGATCGTGACGACGTCGGGGCCCGTGCCCGGTGGGGTCGGGGGCGGGATCTTCGCGTCGGGATCCTCGAGCACGATGCGGTTCCGCACGTCACGGTCCGCGCGCGTCAGGGCGGCGAGGCGTTCGTCGCGGTCCGGCAGCACGTCGACCTGCCGCACGAGCGTCGCGCGCGGCAGCGTCGTCGTGCGCTCGAGCAGGCGATGATGCGGGCCGGTGCCCGCCGGCGTGACATCGCGCAACGTCGCGCTCGCAGCCACGTCCTGCTTCGTCAGCACGTAGCGGATGCCGAACAGGTCGCTCAGCGGGTGATGCAGCGACGCCTCGGCGTGGAACGCGCCGACACCCGCGCCGCCGAACGCGACGTCGGCCTTGTTCTGCGCGTTCGGCTCGATGGCCGTGAAGAAGTCCTCGAAGCGGCGGGCCGGGAGCGGGTTGTAGCCCGTGGCGTCCTCGATGCCGTGGCAGCCCGGCAGGTTGGCCGGATACCACGACAGGATCTGGCGGGACCGTTCGCCGGCGAGGCATGCGAAGCGCGGCCGCACGCCGTTGCCGCCGCCGTCGATCGAGTTCGCGCGCGTGGCCGCGAGCACCGGAGCCACGGCTTTCGGTGGCGTCGTCACGCGCTCGGCCGGCACGGTCTGCACCGGCCCGAGGCCGGTCTGGACGAGTTCGATCGCGGTGAGCGCGACGAGGCCGAGCATGACCGGCGTGGCGAACCGCCGCAGCAACGCGATGGCGGTGATGCCGAGGCCGCCGACGAGCAGCGCGCGGAGCCAGGTGGCGAACAGTGCGGCGCGGTTGTTCGCGAGTTCGCCGGGTGCCGCGGCGCTCTGCATCGCGCTCGCGATGATCGCCGCGTCGCCGCCCGCGACTTCGGGGTGGTCGGCGTCGGCGGCGATGAGGTCGGCGATGGCGCGCGCGAACGCGGTGTCGTCACCCGTGTGCAGCGTCAGCATCGCGACGACGGCGCCGATCACGCCGATGCCGAGCACGACGAACGCGGGCCAGCGCGCGGCACCCCGCAGCAGGACGTCCGCCCCGATGCCGGTGAGCACGACGAGCGCCATCGCGGTGAGGAACAGCAGCCGGCGCAGGTCGGCGGCGCCGATGCCCGGCACGAAGCGCGTGACCGACAGCAGCGGTTCGTCCGCGAGCGCGAACCCGAAGGCCAGCGCGCCAACAGTCGCGAAAAAGACCACGAACGCCCGCCGGCCGCGGTCGAGCAGCGCGGTCGCGACGCAGGCGAGCGGCACGGTGCCGACCGCGAACGCCGTCTCGACCCAGCTCTGGAACCAGCCGCCCGTGACGGGGCTGCGCGGGGCGTGCAGCAGCACGAGCTGCGACCACGGCATGCGGGTGAGGTCGCCGAGCTCGTTCTTCGGATTCGGATAGAACCGATCGCTCGCCCAGGTCAGCAGGTCGGGCCACCAGAGCGTGAGCGCGTGATCCCACTCGAGGCCGTGCGCGCGGAGGAACTCGGGGTTCCAGCCGCCGTCGCGGGAGGAGATCGCGGATGCCTGCAGCACCGGGATCATGTGGGCGCACGACAGCAGCCCGCCGAGGCCCATGCCGATGCCGACCGCGAGCAGCAGCCGGAACCGTTCGCCGCGCGGCGCGCGCAGCGCGAGCAGACCGGTGAACAGGACGACGAGGTAGCTGACCTGCAGGCTCACGACGGCGAAACCCGACAGCCACGAGATGCCGGTCCAGAGCGCGAGCGCCGCGATCGTTCGGCGGCGGCGGCGGGCGTCCTCGCCCGGTGGAGCCTGGGCCCAACCCCGATCAGCCCGACCCCGATCAGCCAGATCCCACACGCAGCTCAGCATCGGCCAGAGCGGCAGCGCCGCCGTGAGGATGACATTGTGGTGGATCTTGCACTGCGTCCACAGCCCGAGACAGGCCGCGACGACGCTCAACAGACCGGCGAGATGCGACACGCCGAGCCGCCGCAGGAACAGGTAGCAGAAGAACCCGAACAGCACCTGGTGCAGGAAGAACCACACGCCGTACCACTCGACGCTCGGCAGCACGAAGAGCAGCAGGTTCACCGGTTCGTAGACCTGCGCCATCTGCGGCACGAACGGCGCGCCCGCCGCGATGTCGCGGGTCCACAGCGGGAAGTCCAACGCCCGGAACCGATCCGCCATGATCCGGTCCCACGCGAGCGACTGCATGTACTTGTCACCGCCGCTCGCGTTGCCGCGCTGCGCGTCCTCCGGGTCGAACGTGCCGGCCGCGCGGGCCTCGGCGCGCTGCACCTCGAACCGCTCCGGTGGGAACGGCACGAGCGCCGTGCCGGGCACGAGCGCATCGCGCAGGAACAGCACGGCGCACAATGCGGCGAGCGCCAGCGCCTGCAGGCGCTGACGGCGCGTAGGTGACCCGGCGCTCGGACTCACGGCGCCACGATGCCGGTTCATCCGTGTCGCAACAAGTCCGGTTCCACTATGTTGCGCGCGATGGTCAGGACCGACACGAGCGCCGACGCCGCACGCGCTGGCACCGCGTCGGCAACCGGGGTGCTCGGCTGGACGCGGGGCGAGCTCGCGATCCTGCTGCTCGTGACGATCGGTGCTGTGGCGCTGCGCTTGTGGCGCGTCGAGGTCTGGTCCGTGTCCGCAGCCGAGGCGGCGATGTGGCGCGACGCGACGGCGGTCGGTGAGGCGGCCGGCGCCAGCCGCTGGTCCCTGCTCGCGGTCCTGCTGCGCGTGCTGTTCGACGGCGGCGTGCTGCCGATGCACGGCGAGGGCTGGCTGCGGCTGCCGTTCCTGTTCCTCTCGACGTTGACCGTGCCCCTGCTCGCGCTGGCGGTCGACGTGTTCGCCGCGCGGCGAATCGGCCTGCTCGCCGCGGCGATCCTCGCGGTCCACCCGTGGCACATCGAGGTGAGCCAGACCGCGTCCGGCCACGGCCCGGCGATGACGTTCGCGATGCTCGGCGTCGCCAGCATCGCGGCGGCGCGCTACCAGATCGACGACGCGCGTTGGCTCAACGGCTTCGGCGCCGGTGCGCTCGTCGTCGCGGGCTGGTGCCACCCGCTCGGCTGGCTCGCGGTGGCGGTCCTCGGGTTCGGGCTCGTCCTGCGGCGCGGTGGGATCGGACGCGTCCAGGGCCGCGTGTTCGCCGGCGCGATGGCGCTCGGCGTGATCGTGGTCACCTTCGCGGTCCGGTGGTTCGCCGGTCCCGCGGAGAACGGCGACGTGGTGGCGCTCGGCCCGGTGCTCGTCGAGCAGGTCGCGGCGCTCGGATTGCCCGTCGCGCTCGCCGTCGTGCTCGCGAGTCGGCTGCCGTGGCCGCCGGCTGGCTCGATCGCTGGCGTGGGCGTCGACGCCGGCGTCGTGCGGCACCTGCTCGTCGCGAGCGCCGCGGCGCTCGGTGCGCCGGCGCTGCTCGGAGCGGTCGCGGTCACCCCGTGCCGCGAACATGCGCTGCTGCTGTTGCCGATCGCCGCGATCGTCGCGGCCGCGGTCGGTCTGCAGTTCTGGGACCGCCTGTGGTCGCCCGGTTCGGGGTCACGGGGCTCCCGGTTGGGTCGGTTCCTGGGTTCGCTGTCGATCACGAGGTTGGCGATCCCGGGGCTGGTGATCCTGCTGATCGCCGGTGAACTGCTCGTCTCGACGTTCCTCTACGCGACGGCGCAGCGCGGCAGCAGGCCCGACTGGCGCGGCGCGCGTGACCTCGTCGTCGAGCGCACCAGTGAGCCGTGGTTCACGGTGCTCGCGGGCGCGGGCCGCGACAGCCTGGTCTACTACCTGCGACCCGATGAATGGCGCGGTCGGCGCCGCGACCCGCATCCCGGGATCGTCGTCGAACGACTCGACCCCGCGGCCGCGGCCGACACGCTGGGCGCGCAGGTGACAGCGGCCGAGGCCGCGTGGCTGACCGGGGGTGAGCGACCGCACGAACTGTTCGTGCTGCTGTTGCGCGACGAACACGCCCGGATCGCGACGCGCGCGGCAACCGATCCCGCGGCGGCCCTGCTGGCGAACCGATTCCAGCTCACGGACGTGCTGGCCTGCGCCGGCCCGCAGCGCGACGAGTCGATCTACGTGTATCGCTGGCAGCCGCCGGAGTAGGCGGCGGCCCGGCCTCGTCCACGGCTAACCCCGCGGGTGCAGGTCCTTGTGCACCTGCCGCAGGCGTTCGTGGTCCACCGCGGTGTAGATCTGCGTCGTCTGCAGTGACGCGTGCCCGAGCATCTCCTGCACCGAGCGCAGGTCGGCGCCGCCGGCGACGAGGTGGGTGGCGAACGAATGGCGCAGGGCGTGCGGGGAGCACGCGACCGCGAGGCCGGCGCGATCGCACGCGCGCTTCGTGACCTGGTAGATCCGCACGCGGTCGAGCGGCCGGCCGTTGCGCGACAGGAACAGCACGTCGCCCGGGTCCGACTTCGCCCGGGCGCGCAGTTCGGGGCGGACCTCGTCGCGGTAGCGCTGCAGCCAGTAGAGCGCCGTGTCCGAGATCGGCACGAGCCGTTCCTTGTTGCCCTTGCCGAACGCCCGGATCAGGCGGTGGTCCTCGATCACGCTGTTCGGCCGCAGCGTCACGATCTCGGTCACGCGACAGCCGGTCGCGTAGAGCACGTGCAGGATCGCGTGGTCGCGGATGCCGAGCAGATCCTCGGGGCGGTGATCGAGCAGGCGTTCGACGGCGCGCCGGCTGAGCGCCTTCGGCAGCTTCTGTTCGAGCGCCGGGCCGAGCAGCCCGTCCGTGACGTCCTCACTGCAGAGCCCTTCGGCGTGCAAGAAGCGATAGAACCCGCGGATCGCGGCCGCGGCGCGCGCGACCGAGGCGGGGGCATGCGTGCCGAGCAGGCGCGACAGGTGCCGATCGATCGCGTCGCGGTCCGGAAGCCGATTGGCGTTCGGCTCGCGGTCGTCGAGCAGGCGTTTCAGGTCGCGCCGGTAGGCGGCGACGGTATGGGGCGAAACCTGCAGTTCCGCTCCCAGGTAAACCAGGAAGTCGGCCAGCGCGCGATCGTCGCGGGAGGCAGCGGGGGGGCTCACCCCGCCACTCTAGGGCTCGGCGCCGGCGGTGGGAGGGGCGAAGTCGAGAACGCCGTGCGATGGTCCCCGCCGGCTCGCGAGACCGCTTGACGCCTTCGCTGGGCGTTGTATTGTCCTCGCCCCGCTCGGCCGCATCGCCTCGATGCGCACCGTTCGAAGCGGAGGGGCGCGTCCCGCACAGGCGGCGATCCGCGACCAGCAACTGGGTAGGCACTGCCGGAAGTAGCTAAAGAGCAGAGATTTATGGCGAAGCCCACGAAGGCGGATCTCACCAAGTACAAGAAGATCCTCGAGACGCAGCTCGCAAGCCTGCGCGGTGACGTCGGCTCGATGCGCGACGAAGCGTTGCGCGCCTCGGAGCAGGACGCGTCGGTCGATCACCTCGCCGACCAGGGCACCGACAACTACGACCAGGGCTTCATGCTCGGCCTCATCGAGAACGAGGAAGAGACGATCAAGCTGATCGAGGAGGCCCTCGATCGCATCGACGGCAACGGCGACTGGCCGTTCGGCGAGTGCCCGCTCTGCGCGGAGGAGATCGCCGAGGCCAAGGAGCGCAAGGTGCCCAAGGCGCGCGCCGCCAAGAAGGCGAAGAAGGCCAAGGCCAGCAAGAAGCCCGAGGCCTGGATCCCGAAGGCCCGACTCGAGTACCTGCCGTGGGCGCGCTATTGCGTGCGCCACCAGGAAGCCGAGGAACGCCGACGCGAGATCGCGTGAGCGATCCGGCCGCGTCCTCCGATCCGGCTGCGTCATCCGCGGCTGCGTCATCCGCGGCGGCGTCATCCTCGGCCGGAACAGCCGGCGCTGGTGCCCCGCCCGAGCGCGGCTTCGGGGGGAAGCTCTGCTTCTGGTTGCCGTGGCCGCTGCTCGTCGCGCTCGATCTCGTCAGCAAGAGCCTGGTCTTCGGGTTCCTCGAGACCGAGTACGCGGACCAGGCCGAGGCCTACCGTAGCCACGCGGTGTTCGCGACGTGGGCGCTCGACTTCGACCTCGTGCAGTGGCGCAACGAGGGCACGATCTGGGGCCTGTTCCAGGACGGCACCGAGATCCTCATGGTCCTGCGCTGTGCCGCGGTGATCGGGCTGCTCGTGTTCGTCTACCGGACAGGGCGGGCGCGCAAGGTGACGCTCGTGACCCTGTCGCTGATCTTCGCGGGCGCGGTCGGCAACCTCTACGACAACTTCTTCTGCCAGAGCCGCGCGGTCCGCGACTTCCTGTACTTCACGTTCCGCTGGCCGGTCGAGTATGGCTTCCCGGCGTTCAACGTGGCCGACTCGTGCATCACCGTCGGCGCGATCGTGCTGTTCTTCGTGCTGTGGCGTGACGACCGCGCCGCAGCCGCGGCCGAACGCCAACCCCGCGCGGCGACCCCGGCCGCGACGACTGCCACTGCCCCGACTGCTACTGGGCCGGCTGCTACTGGGGACGGCCCGAAAGAACCGGCCGAGAGCGAGTAACCGCCGCGCTGAGGCAGTAAACTCCAATCATCGTGCTGCAGACCCGACTCGGACCGCTGACGCTGACCAACCCGGTCCTCAGTGCTTCGGGAACCTTCGGTTCGGGGTGGGAGGGCCGCGCGTTCTCCGATCTGTCCAAGGTCGGCGGCCTCGTGAGCAAGACGGTCACGGTCAAGCCGCGGCCCGGCAACCCGCCGCCGCGGATCCAGGAGACGCCGGCCGGGATGCTCAACTCGATCGGCCTCGAGAACAAAGGCGTCGACCACTTCATCCCCGAATCGCTGCCGAAGATGCGCGAGCTCGTCGGCGAGCACGGCGCGCTGATCGTCAACATCGGGGGCGAGTCGATCGCCGAGTTCGTCGAGCTCGCGGAGCGCTTCACGGCGGCCGGCGTCGACGCGCTCGAGGTCAACCTGTCGTGTCCCAACGTGCAGGAGGGGCGGCTGCTGTTCTCGACCGACCCGAGCTCGTGCGAGCGCGCGGTCGCGGCCGTCAAGCAGGTGACCGAGGTGCCGGTCTTCGCCAAGCTGTCGCCGAACGTGACCGACATCGTCGAGATCGCGAAGGCGGCCGAGGCGGGCGGCGCCGACGGCCTCACGGCGATCAACACGCTGATCGGCATGGCGATCGACTGGCGGCAGCAGCGGCCGATCCTCGGGCGCGGTATCGGCGGACTTTCCGGTCCGGCAATTCGCCCGGTCGCCGTCCGCATGGTCTATGAGGTCTGCAAGAACGTGCAGATCCCCGTCATCGGAGTCGGCGGCATCCAGACCAGCAGCGACGTGCTCGAGTTCTTGTGTGCCGGAGCAGCCGCGGTGCAGGTCGGCACCGCGCAGTTCGCCGATCCGGCCCTCATGGTGCGGCTCGTCGATGAGCTCGAGCAGCGCCTCGGCGAGCTCGGGCGGACCGCGGCCGACCTCGTCGGCAGTGCGCTCCCCGACGACGCGCGGCACGCGCGCCAGCGCGCGGTCCGCCAGGCTTCCGGTGCCACGGCGAGCGATCGACTTCGAGCGGAGGGGGCCCGATGAGACTCGAAGCGCTGACGGCGGCACTGCTCGAACGCGCGATCGAGATCTACCAGGACCGGGCCTACGGCGCCGGCGGCCGCGGCAAGCGGAAGAAGGTCGAGGTGCCGTCCACGACGGACACCGACGAGCTGCTCGCGATGTTCCACAAGGAGAGCGTCGAGACGGTGCCGGGCTTCCCGTGCCAGCGCTACTCGCTGCGTCTCGGCAACCGCAACTACCCGTTCATGAAGCTGCTCCTGCAGGAGCACCTCGTGGTCGGCGAGTTCTTCTTCGCGGTCGATTCGCACGATCAGATGGAGATCAAGCCGGATTTCCCGGACTACGACGCCTGGATGGCGCTGCGGAAATTCAACCGTGAGCTCAAGGGCACGATCGAGACCGACTTCGAGAACGCCGGGCTCGATACCTGTGCCGTCGTGCGGCGGCAGCTCGTCGCCGACTGCGAACCGACGGGCGATGGCAAGGACGGCACGAAGTGCCGCGGGCTCGTGCTCGTCGTCGACGACGAGGAGGATCTCGCCGACGCGGTCGAGGCGCTCCTTTCGCGGCGCGGCTACCGGACCTATACGGTGCACGATGGCGTTGCCGCGGTCGGAGCCGCCGGTGAGCTGTTGCCCGATCTCGTGCTGCTCGACTACGAACTTCCAGAACTCGATGGTTTGCAGGTGATTGCGCGCCTTCGCGCGGATCCCGCGACGGCCGGTGTGCCGATCCTGCTCAACAGCGCGGCGCGGGTCTCCATGGCGGACATCAAGAAAGCCGATGGGTTCCTGGCCAAGCCGTTCCCCGAGGCGCTGCTCTACGAGATGATGGACCGCGTGTTGAAGACCCCGCCAGCAGCCCGGACCGGCGCCCAAGCCAGGTCGGCCGAGACCCGGTCGGCCAGGTCCACCCGGCCGGAGGACGATCGCCGGTGATCGGGCGCAGCGGTATGGCCTGGTTCGCGCCGGCGTTGCTGCTCGTGCTGTTCGCCACGGCGCCCGCGGTCCAGTCGCGGAGTGGCGGCGACGGTTCGCCCGAGGTCGTCGCGGCGGTGCTGCGCGAGGCGCGCACCACGCGCCAGCAGCGCAACGAGGCCGACGAGGTCGCCGGCACCGAACGGCCCGCGTTCCGCGCGATCGTCGAGGCGGTGCGACCGCTGCCCGTACAGCGCTCCGTGCGCGATCACGGCCTGCCCGCGCCGCGCGCCCCGACGCGCGCCTGATTCGCTCGGCCGACCGCCAGCTCGCTCTGCCCGCCTCGGTGCAGGTGCCCGTTCGCCGGCTGCGAGCGGTGCGGCGGTCGATCGAGTTCGAGTCATCCCGGGATGCACGCGGTCGTGCGTCCCGTTCGGCGGCTTGCACGCGGGTCCTTGCACCCGTCTCCGCCGTGCTCCTTCCCGCATTCCACATTCGATTCCACAACTGTCATGAAACTCGACTTCGGTGCCATCCCGGCACGCATCGGCAAGGCCCTGCAGGGCATGTTCGGCTCCGCCAACCAGCGCGCGCTCGGCGCGTACAACCACATCGTCAAGGAGGTCAACGACCTCGCGGACTGGGCCAAGGGCCTCTCCGAGGAGCAGGTCAAGGCGGAGGTGCAGCAACTCAAGGACGCCGTCCAGAGCGATCGGATGACGCTCGACGAGGCGATGCCGAAGATGTTCGCGCTGACCCGCGAGGCCGGCACGCGCGCGCTGGGCATGCGGCACTTCGACGTGCAGCTCATCGGTGGTGCGGTGCTCCACCAGGGCAAGATCGCCGAGATGTCGACCGGTGAGGGCAAGACGCTCGTCGCGACGCTGCCCGCCGCACTCAACGCGCTGTCGGGCAAGGGCGTCTATGTCGTCACGGTGAACGACTACCTCGCCAAGCGCGACTGCGAGTGGATGCGCCCGGTCTACGAGTATCTCGGGCTCACGGCCGCGTCGATCCAGTCGAGCATGCCGCCGCACGAACGCCACCCGGTCTACGCGTGCGACATCATCTACGGCACGAACAACGAGTTCGGCTTCGACTATCTGCGCGACAACATGAAGTGGAACACCGAGGAGCAGGTGCAGCCGCGCCTGAACTTCGCGATCGTCGACGAGGTCGACTCCATTCTCATCGACGAGGCGCGGACGCCGCTCATCATCTCGGGTGAGTCCGAGGGCTCGGCCGAGCGCTTCGTCATGGCGGATCGCATCGCGCGCCAGCTCGAGAAGGGCACGCACTTCGAGGTCAAGGAGAAGGAGCGCCAGTGCGTGCTCAACGAGGCCGGCATCGAGCGCGCGGAGAAGCTCGTCGGCGTCGACAGCTTCTACAGCGACCCGCAATACATGGAGTGGCCGCACCTGCTCGAGACCGCGCTCAAGGCGCACCACGTCTTCGAGAAGGACAAGACCTACGTCGTCGTCGAGCGCAAGACGCCCGAGGGCCAGCCCGATCCGCAGGGCGGGGACGGCGGTCCCGAGGTCGTCATCGTCGACGAGTTCACGGGTCGTCTGATGCCGGGCCGCCGCTGGAGCGACGGTCTGCACCAGGCCGTCGAGGTCAAGGAAGGTCTGACGCCGCGCGAGGAGAACCGCACGCTCGCGACGATCACGCTGCAGAACTACTTCCGCATGTTCGAGAAGCTCGCGGGCATGACGGGCACGGCGATGACCGAGGCCAGCGAGTTCTCGCGCATCTACGACCTCGACGTCGTCGCCATCCCGACCAACCGGCCCAACCAGCGCGACGACCAGAACGACCAGGTCTACCTCGACGAGGCCAGCAAGATCATGGCCATCACCGAGGAGATCCAGGGCGAGGTCGAGAAGGGCCGCCCCGTGCTCCTCGGTACGACGTCGATCGCGCGCTCCGAGGCGATCTCGGAGAGCCTCACGAAGGCGGGCATCAAGCACGACGTGCTCAACGCGAAGCAGCACGAGCGCGAGGCCGAGATCGTGCTGCAGGCCGGCCGCCGCGGCGCGGTCACGGTCGCGACCAACATGGCGGGTCGCGGCACCGACATCGTGCTCGGCGGCAACGCCGAAGCGATGTGGAAGAGCGAGTGCGAGAAGCAGGGCCTCGATCCCGAGTCGGAGGCGGCGCAGAAGCGCTTCGCGGAGTTGAAGGATGAGTGCAAGAAGCAGCACGACGAGATCCTTGCGCTCGGCGGGCTCTACGTGATCGGTACGGAGCGCCACGAGGCGCGCCGCATCGACAACCAGCTGCGCGGCCGCTGCGGTCGTCAGGGTGACCCGGGTCAGACGAAGTTCTTCCTGAGCTTCGACGACGACCTGATGCGCATCTTCGCGCGCGACTGGGTGCGCACGATGATGGAGAAGATGGGGCTCAAGCCCGGCGAGGTCATCGACAGCCCGATGGTCACGCGCGGCATCGCCAAGGCGCAGCGCAAGGTCGAGGCCCGCAACTTCGACATCCGCAAGCACCTCATCGAGTACGACGACGTGATGGACAAGCAGCGCTCGTTCATCTACGAGCAGCGCCAGGAGGCCATCGAGAACAAGGGCATCTCGGCCAAGGTCCTCGGCATGTGCGAGGAGGTCCTCGAGCCCGTGATCCAGACCCACGCGGGCAACCAGGACGAGCCCGTCGACTACGACGAGATCAAGGCGTGGCTGCACCACCGCTGCGGTGACGATCTGAGCGTCGCCGGCATCGAGCAGGTCGACCGCGACCAGCTGTTCTCATGGCTCATGGAGCGCATCGAGAAGCTCCACGCGCAGCGCGCCGAGCACTACGGCGAGGACTGGGAGAAGATCCAGCGCTTCCTCATCGTCGACACGATCGACAACAAGTGGAAGGACCACCTCTACGCGATGGACGTCCTCAAGCAGGGCGTCGGGCTGCGCGGCTACGCCCAGGTCGATCCGAAGAACGAGTACAAGAAGGAGGGCTTCGAGAAGTTCCAGATGCTCAAGGCCGAGGTCGCGGACCACGTGGTCGGCTTCGCGTTCAAGCAGGAGGCGACCGACACGATCCGTGACATCGTCACCGGCAAGGTGCAGGCGCGGCAGCCGGCGCAGCCGCGCATGCCGCAGACGCCCGAGGAGATGCAGGCGCTGTTCGAGCAGCTCGTGCAGGCCGGCAAGGTCCCGCAGGAGGTGCTCGATCGCATGGCGCAGGGCGAACGCTTCACGCTGCGCGCGACGCCCCAGGGTCTCGCACTCGCGCCGGCCGACGCTCCGCCCGGGGAGGGCGGGCCCGAGGGCGCGCCGCCGGCACCGCAGCCGGCGCAGCAGCCGCCGCAGCCCCAGCGCCTCGCGATGATGCCGCAGGGCGGGATGCGACCCGCGGGCATGGCCGCGGCCGCGGGTGGTGGCCGGCCGGCCGGGGCGCCGGCCGGAGGCGGGGCGCGCCAGCCCGCCCGGCCGTTGCCGCCCGGCACGCCGAAGCCCGGCCGCAACGACCCGTGTCCGTGCGGCAGCGGGGTGAAGTACAAGAAGTGCTGCGCCCCGGCGTTCGGCTAAGTGTGAGAACAGCCAGCTGGCGGCCGCGCGCCGCCCGAGCCCGACGTTTCCGTTGATCACGAAGATGCCCGCGCTGCGCGGCTGGTTGACCATGGGGATCTACCAGCCGCTGCTGTTCCTGGGGCTGCTCGTGTACAGCCCCATCCTCGTCTGGCGACTGCTCTGGGATCATCGCTACCGCACCGCGCTGCGCGAACGGATGGGGGGCGCGCCGCGGTTCGACTCGCGGAGCGGCGATATCGTCTGGATCCACGGCGTGTCCGTCGGGGAGGTCAAGGCGGCGCGCAACTTCATCACGCTGCTGCGCGAACGCCGACCCGACCTGCAGCTCGTGATCTCGTCGACGACGCCGAACGGTCACCAGGTCGCGCGGCAGGAGCATCCGGACCTGCCGGTCGTGTTCTATCCGGTCGACCTCGGCCCGTTCCCCGGCCGCGCGCTGCGGCGCATCCGGCCGCGCTGCGTGCTGCTCATGGAACTCGAGATCTGGCCCAACTTCCTGCAGGGCGCGCATCGCCGCGGCGTGCCCGTCGCGGTCATCAACGGCCGCATCAGCGAGCGCACGTTCAAGGGCTACCGGCTCGCGCGCGGACTGCTGCCGCAGCTCGATCTGATCGCGACCTACTGCGTGCAGGACAAGTCGTACCAGCGCCGGCTCGTCGACCTCGGCGTCGACCCGGGCCGCGTGCACGTCACGGGCAACATGAAGTACGACAGCGTGGTGATGGGGGAGCCCGCGGAGGCGTCGTCACCCCTGCGCCGGTGGCTGGCGCCGACCGACGAGCTCGTGCTCGTCGCGGGCTCGACGCACGCCGACGAAGAACTCTGGGTGCTCGAGGCGGCGGCGGCCGCGAGCCGGGCGAGCGGCCGGCGGCTGCGGGTCGTGCTCGTGCCGCGGCATCCCGAGCGTTCGCCGGCGGTCTGCGATCAGCTCGCGGCGGCGGGCACGCCGGTCGCGCGTTGGAGCGCGATGCAGGAGCTGCCGCCGGTCGCGGACGACGCGGTCGTGGTCGTCGACATGATCGGGCAGCTGCAAGGCTTCTATGCGGTGGCCGATGTCGCGTTCGTCGGTGGCAGCCTGATTCCGCACGGCGGCCAGAACATGCTCGAGCCGGCGGCGCTCTCGGTCGCGACGGTGTTCGGTCCGCACACGACGAACTTTCGGCGCGACGTCGAGGAGCTGCTCGCGGGCGACGCCGCGATCCAGGTCGGCGACCGCGACGAACTCGCGACGGTGCTCGGGGACCTCTGCGCGGCGCCGGCTCGGCGCGCCGAGCTCGGCGAGAACGCGCAGGCCGTGATTCGGCGCAATCAGGGCGCGACGCAGCGCACTCTCGAGCTGGTGGCCGGGTTGTTGTCGCCCTGAGCCACGGTCGGTCGGCCCGTTCGATTGGCGCGTGCAGTCGGCGCGTGCGGGCGGGCGTGGCGTTCGGGCCGGACCGCGCCGCGTTCCGCAGCGGCAATACGGCCCGGCGCGGTCGCGAAGCGTCCGTCCCAAGGACGTCACGGTCATGATGGTGGCGGCCTGCCTTGGCGAATTGCCCGGCCGCATCTACACTTGACCGCGCCTGCTCAGCATCCCCCCCCCGGTCCGTCCGGACCGAGAGCTCCCTCTATGCGTATCCTCCGCCCGACCCTCCTTCTCGCTGCCGCCACCCTCGCGGCTACGCCGCTCCTCGCCCAAGGCACCAACTGCGCTCTGCTCGGGACGTTCGCCAATCACGGCCCGTTCAACGACATCTGGGGCTACGTGGCGCCGAACGGCGACGAGTACGCGCTGCTGTGCACGACCACGGGCACGGTCGTCGTCGACGTCACCAACCCGGCAACGCCGGTCGAGACCGGCTTCTTCACCTACGGCGGCGGCACGTGGCGCGACGCGCGCGTCTACGGCAACTACGCCTACATCACGACGGAGCAGACGGCCGGCTTCCAGATCCTCGACCTGAGCAACCCCGCGAGTCCCACTGCGGTCGGGGTGTTCGGCCAGGCCAACTCGGGCAACGCGCACAACGCGTGCGTCGACCTCGGCGCGGGTCGCCTCTACCTCGTCGGCTGCAACACCGGCACGCCGGTCTACGACCTCAACACCAACCCGGCGAACCCGACGTTCCTCGGGTTCGCGCGGCCCGGTGGCAACAGCAACTACTTCCACGACATGTGCGTGGAGAACGGCTACGCCTACGGCTCGATGATCTACAACGGCGTGCTGCGCATCTTCGATGCCAACGCGCCGCTGCCGTGGCCGTCCGCGGGGCTCAGCAGCCGGGCGACGCCGGACACGTTCACGCACAACGCGTGGCCGAACGCGGCCGGCACGATCTGCGTCACGACCGACGAGGTCTCGGGCGCGGTCGTCAAGTTCTGGGACATCACCAACAAGAGCAACCCGATCGGCCTCGGCACGTTCACGCCGAACTCGATCACGATCCCGCACAACGCGTTCATCGTCGGTGACAAGTGCCACGTCGCCTGGTACTCCGAGGGTTATCGCTGCATCGACATCAGCGACCCGAACAACCCGGTCGAGGTCGCGTCGTACGACACCTACCCGGGCTCGACGAGCGGCTATGACGGCTGCTGGGGCTGCTACCCGTTCCTGCCGTCGGGCAACATCCTCGTGTCGGACCGTTCGTCCGGCCTCTTCATCGTGAAGCCGACCGCGGCGTCGTTCAGCAAGTACGGAGCCGGCTGCCAGGGCTCGGCGTCGGTCCCGGTGGCCTGCGCGTCGCTCAACGGCAACGGCGGCACGCTGTCGAACAACACCAACCAGTACGAGTACAGCTACGAGGTCAACAACGCGGGGACGCTGCTCGTCGAGAGCGTCGACATCTACACCGCGTCGAACTCGGGCACGATCACGCGTCCGGCGCACATCTACCTGCCGGCCGGCAGCCTGCCCTCGACGACGCCGCTGGCCTCGACGACGATCACCGTCGGCTCGGCGCCGGGCTTCTACAAGGCCACGTTCAACCCGCCGGTCAGCGTCACGGGCCGGTTCTTCGTCGGCTACGAGAACTCGCCGGGCGGCGTGATCTCGAACCTGACGAGCGGCACCGGGGGCACGGGCTACTATCGCACCGCGGTGTCGGGCAGCTGGTCGCAGTCGGGCCTGGCGAACACGCCGAGCTACAACATCTACTGCGTCGGCGGCAGCCAGCAGTTCCTCACGCCCGTGCTCGGCAACAACGGCGTGCCGTCGGTCGGTTCGTCCTACGACGTGACGCTCGCGGATGCGGCGCCGAGTGCGCCCGCATTCATCGTCACCGGCCTGTCGAACACCGTCTTCAACGGTCAGCCGCTGCCCGCGGCGATCACGGGCGCGCCGGGTTGCGACATCCACGCGGCGCCGCAGGCGACCCAGCTGATCTTCACCAACGGCGCGGGCGAGGCGAGCTCGACGTTCAACGTGCCGGCCAACCCGGCGCTCGCGGGGCTTGCCCTCTACCACCAATGGGCGATCGTCGATGCGGTGAACTCGATCGGCATCGTCGTGTCGGACGCGGGCGAAGCGCAGATCGACGTCTAGCAAACAGGACGCCACGAACGGGCCGCGGTCCGAGCGAACGGCACGCCATGCGGCGTGCCGTTCGCGGTTTTGGCCGGTGGTCGGGCGGATCCGGGCGCCCGGGCAGGGTGCCTTGGCGGGTTCGGAGCCGTCCCATAGACTCTGCCGGCCCCCGGCTCGGCTGCCTCCGCGGCCCCTGCCTCTGACACCATGCACATTCCCCGCTCGCTGCTCCTCCTCGCCGTCTGCGCGGCCGCTCCCCTGACCGCCCAGGGCGTCAACTGCACGCTGCTCGGCACGTTCAACAACCACGGCCCGTACAACGACGTCTGGGGCTACACGGCGCCGAACGGCAGCGAGTACGCGCTGCTCGGCACGACGACGGGCACGGTCGTCGTCGACGTGACCAACCCCGCCGCGCCCGTCGAACGCGGCTTCTTCCCGTGGGCGGCGTCCGGGTGGCGCGACATCCGGACCTACGGTCAGTACGCCTACGTCGGCACCGAGGCCGGTCAGGGCTTCCAGATCCTCAGCCTCGTCACGCCGAACAACCCGTCCGTGGTCGGCGTCGTCGGCGCCGGCAACTCGAACAACTCGCACAACGTCTGCGTCGATGTCGGCGCGGGCCGGCTCTACCTCGCGGGCTGCAACACCGGCACGCCGGTCTACGACCTCGCGGCCAACCCGACGAATCCGCCGTTCCTCGGCTTCGCGTACGGCCAGGGCAACTCGAACTACTACCACGATCTCTGCGTCGAGAACGGCTACGGCTACGGCTCGATGATCTACAACGGCGACCTGCGGATCTTCGACGTGTCGACGTTCCCGCCGACGACGCTGAGCGACTCCAACACGCCGGGCAGCTTCACGCACAACGCGTGGCCCAACGCGGCCGGCACGCTCTGCGTGACGACCGACGAGGTGTCGGGCGGCGTCGTGCGGTTCTGGGACATCACGAACAAGACCAACCCGGTCGGCCTCGGCACGTTCACGCCGAACCCGAGCTCGATCCCGCACAACGCCTTCATCATCGGCAACCTGTGCCACGTGAGCTGGTACACCGAGGGCTACCGGTGCCTCGACATCAGCGACCCGAGCAACCCGGTCGAGGTCGCGTCGTACGACACGTGGCCCGGCAGTTCGGGCGGCTTCAACGGCGCGTGGGGCTGCTACCCGTTCCTGCCGTCGGGCAACATCCTCGTGTCCGACCGGACGACGGGGCTCTACGTCGTCAAACCCAACCTGACGACGCTCGCGATGAGCCACACGCCGCTCACCAACACGGCGAACGAGGACGGGCCGTACGACGTCGACGCCGTGGTCACCACGAACCAGCCGCTGGGCAGCGTGACGCTGCAGTGGCGGGTGGTCGGTTCGGGCAGCTTCATCGCGGCCCCGATGAACCCGACGGGGCAGCCGAACGAGTACCGGGCGTCGATCCCGGGTCAGGACGCGGTCACCGAGGTCGAGTACTACATCGAGGCCGACGATCAGTACGGGACCGTGCGATCGCCGCAGGTCGACACCCACACGTTCCTCATCGGCACGATCAACGAGGTCTTCTTCGACGACTTCGAGAGCGACCTCGGCTGGACCCACAGCGGGTTCAACGACGACTGGGAGCGCGGCGCTCCGGGCGGCCAGGCCGGCAGCTCCGGCGGCACGTCCTGGCAGGACCCCGCGTCGGCGTTCTCCGGCAACAACGTGTATGCGAACGACCTCGGCAACGGGACCAACGGTTCGTATGCCAACAACGCGAGCTGCTCGCTGCTGTCGCCGATCATCCCGACGAACGGCCTGCAGAACCTGCGTCTGCGCTTCCGCCGCTGGCTCGAGGTCTACCCGGGTGACATCGCGACCGTGCGGGTCAACGGCGCGATCGTCTACGTGAACGTGGTCGGGCAGAACGACGGCGGCTGGCAGGACATCGACATCGATCTCGCGCCGGTCACGAACACGGCGTCGCAGTTCCGGATCAGCTTCGTGCTGCAGACCAACGGGTCGGGCGTCTCGGGCGGCTGGGCGATCGACGACGTGCTCGTGACGCAGACGTCGGATTCGTCGCCGCCGCAGCTCTACGGCACCGGCACGGCGGGCGGCAGCGGCATTCCGACGATCGACCTGTCGCAGCCCGCGTGCATCGGCGCCACGCCGTTGATCGAAGGCGGCGGTGCGCCGGCGAACGCGGCGACGTTCCTGTTGCTGAACTACGCGCCGGACAACAACCCGGTCTTCGGCATCACGGCGCTCGTCGCCAGCCCGGCCGTGACCGAGCTGCGCTTCGCGGACGGCAACGGTGACATCGGGTTCCCGTTCGCGGTGCCGAACGATCCGTTCTTCGACAACCTCTACCTGTTCTCGCAGATCATCCCGGTCGACCCCGCGGGGCCGATGGGGCTGTCGGCGACGCAGGGCATGCGGTTCCGCATCTGTCTGCAGTAGGGCGGTCCGCGGTCGCGGGCCTCGATCACTCCTCGAGGAACTCGAGGCCCGCGACCAGCCAGCGCCGCAGGATGCCGACGCTGTCGATGTTCCGCAGCGGGATGCCGTCCTCGTTGAAGTGCTCGACGAGGAACGGGCGCAGCGTGATCCGCGAGGTCTCGACCTCGGCGTCCTCGAGGTAGGTCGCCGACATCGCCTGGCTGAAGGAGCCGAGCCGGCGCTTGATCTCGCCGGGCGGCGCGTCGGGGTCGTCGGCCACTTCGCGCTGCCAGTGCATCTCGAGGAACGACTGGCGAACGAGGTCGAGGCGCAGCTTGCGCCCTTCGATGTCGAGCACGAACGTCGCGCCGTTGTCGCCGAGGGTCGGCTCCGGCACGTCCGCGTAGCCGGCGAGGTGCAGCCCGGGGATGGTCTCCTTGAGCTGCTCCCAGGCGAGCTTGTAGGTCATGTTGTCGAAGCCGTTGCTGGCCTTGAAGCTCTCCGAGAACGCGCGATACATGACGTCCGGATCGTCGCGCCGGATCGCCTCGAGCACCGTCTTCACCGTGGCCGTCGGGGTCGCGTAGGACTCGCTGATCCACTCGGACTTGTCCGGGCCGCAGAACAGCCGGGCCATGGTGCAGCAGCTCCCGAGGCCGAGGCACGGGAGCAGCGCGAGAGCGGCGAGCCGGATTGCCATTCGGGCATCGTGCCGGGTCGGGCGCCACATTCCAGCGAGGGGGCGGCACCGCCGGTCCCAGCGGCGTTCCGGCTCTGGTCCCAACGCGGGAAGGCCTGGCTCGGTCCGGGAGTTTTTCGCTCGACGATCGGTATACTGCTCCGTCCCAAACGGCGACCGGATTCCGCTCCGGCCCGTCTGGTGGTTGCCCGGAGCGCCCGCACGGAGGGTTTCTGCGGGTTGCGAGCCAGAAAGTCTCGATCCCGACGAGTCGAACGAACAATGAAACTGCACCTCCGAATCGCTACTGCCGGCCTGACGATGCTGGCGATCGCGCTGCCCGACAACGGCTTGCGCGCCCAGCAGAAGGTCGATGCCAAGACCGGCGCCGACCTCAAGGCGGGCGAGGACGCTGGCAAGGTCCAGCCGAACCGCCCGAAGTTCCAGACGGCCACCCCGCAGAAGTTCGGGGTCAACAAGCTGCCGCCGAACTCGTGGTTCCCGGTGACCGAGATCGACCTCGGCACGTTCTTCGGCGCGCAGAAGGCGGTCGGCCGCTTCGAGTTCGAGAACCCGAAGTCGGAGGAGATCAGCTGGCGTTCGCTGCGCGGCAGCTGCACCTGTGCGAAGGCGGTGATCCGGGTCGGCGATCGGACGTACGAGCTGTCGTCGAAGCCGAAGCCGAACGAGCTCTACCGTCTCAACAAGAGCGGCACGGGCCCCGAGCGCGAGCGCGTGCAGCAGATCACGATCGGCGCCGGCGAGAAGGGTGAGGTCGAGGTCCACCTCGACATCCCCAACGTGCCCGGCCCGCGCGTGGCGCACCTCGACGTGCACACGACCGACGACGACCTGTCGCAGTTCAAGCTGCGCTGGAGCGGCAAGTCGGCCAAGATGTTCGTCGTCTCGCCGTCGGAGATCAATCTCAACAAGATGACGTGGAACGAGACGCGTGAGTTCACCGTGCGGGTGACCTCGCCGCTCAACCCGGACTTCAACATCACGGGCATGACGGGCGGCAGCGATGCGTTCGACGTCAAGTGGGAGAAGAAGCTCGAGAACGACCGCGCGACGTGGACGATCTCCGGCAAGTACGGCCCGGTCGGCACGGACGCTGGCGGCGGCGGCGTGCTCAAGTTCCTCACCGACGTGCGCGGCCAGTCGTCGTTCGACCTGCGGGTCATGGCGCTCGTGCAGGGCCCGCTCGAAGTCAAGCCGGGTGGCTTCCTGCCGCTGGGCATGATTCGCCGCGGCAAGGAGATGAAGAAGGAGGTCGTCTTCGAGCCGAACGACGGCACCAAGATCGAGGCCGAGAAGCTGACGCTCGAGAAGCTCACGATCGGCGAGGAGCACGTCTCCGTCTCGACCCGCAACGATGGCAACAAGCTCATCGTCGAGATCGCCGTCTCCGACGACGCGCCCCGCGGCCTGCTCAAGGGCGACCTCGTCGTCGACCTGACGCACCCGATCGTCAAGCAGAAGCGGATCATGTTCAACGGCTTCGTTCGATAGCTGGCGGAGCCAGCTATCGAACGAGTTCTTCCGCTAGGCGCGGAGCCGGCGCTAGCTGGCGGAGCCAGCTCCCGGGCGAGTTCTTCCGCTCGGCGCGGAGCCGGCGCTAGTTGGCGGAGCCAGCTCCCGAACGAGTTCTTCCGCTAGGCGCGGAGCCGGACGAGTTCTTCCGCTAGGCGCGGAGCCGGAAACCGGCGGCGTCAGCCTGATCACCTGACGGGTTCTTGCGCTCGACGGCCTTCGCACAAGTGCGGATGCGAGACACGGGGCCAGCCGGCCCCGTGTGCGGTTTTGGGGCGGTCGTTCGCGGGTGGAGTCGGTATCGTCGGACGCTCGCCCATGGGCCGACAAAACCTGCCAGATCAGCATTCCGACGAGGAGCTGCGGGCGTTCATGAAGGCGATCCTCGCCGACGTGAACGGCCTGCAGCGCATGCTCGACGAGGAGCGGTTCGAGACCGGCGTCCGTCGGATCGGCGCCGAGCAGGAGATCTTTCTCGTCGATCGCTCCGGGCGCGCGTGGCGCGGGGCGACCGCGATGATGGACCGGTTGGCCCATCCGCAGTTCACCTACGAGCTCGCGCAGTTCAACCTCGAGTGCAACCTGTCGCCGCGCGAGTTCGGCGGCAATTGTCTGAGCGAGCTCGAGACCGAGACCCGTGAGCTGCTCGTGATGGCGCGCGATACGGCGGAGGCACTCGGCGGCGCGATCGTCATGACGGGCATCCTGCCGACCCTGCGCAAGTCGGACCTGACGCTCGACTCGATGGTGCAGAACCCGCGCTACCTCGCGCTCAACAACGCGATGGCGCACCTGCGCGGCGGCGAGTTCACGTTCCGGATCAAGGGGGTCGACGACTTCGAGATGACGCACGACAACGTCATGCTCGAGTCGTGCAACACGAGCTTCCAGATCCACTTCCAGGTCGCGCCGAACGAGTTCGCCAAGCTCTACAACGTGGCGCAGGCGATCACCGCGCCGGTCCTCGCCTGCGCGGTGAACTCGCCGATGCTGCTCGGTCGGCGGCTGTGGCGTGAGACCCGGGTGGCGCTGTTCCAGCAGTCGGTGGACTCGCGGTCGGCGGTGCATCAGATGCGCGGGCGCCGGCCGCGCGTCAGCTTCGGCGACGCGTGGCTGCGGGAGTCGGTGCTCGAGATCTTCCGGGAGGACGTCGCGCGCTTCCGCGCGGTGCTCACCGATCAGCTCGACGAGGACCCGGACGCGGTGCTCGACCGCGGCGGGATCCCGAAGCTCACGGCGCTGCGGCTGCACAACGGCACGGTCTATCGCTGGAATCGCGCGTGCTACGGGATCGGCGGCGACAAGCCGCACCTGCGGATCGAGGCGCGGGCGTTCCCGGCCGGGCCGACGGTCGTCGACGAGGTCGCCAACGCGGCGTTCTTCTTCGGGCTGATGTCCGCCGTGAGCAACGAGTTCGAGGACGTGTCGCGAGTGATGCAGTTCGACGACGCGGCGGGCAACTTCGTCGCGGCCGCGCGGCTCGGGATGCAGGCCAACCTGACCTGGTTCCACGGCAAGGAATACGCGGCCCAGGAGCTCATCCAGGACGTGCTGCTGCCGGCCGCGCGCGCCGGGCTCGAGCACCAGAAGATCGCAGCTGCCGACATCGACCGCTACCTCGGCATCATCCAGGAGCGCGTGCGGCGCGGGCGCACCGGCGCGCGCTGGATCCTCGACTCGCTGACGGGCATGGGCGAGAAGGGCACGAAGGAACAGCGCAGCCACGCGCTCGTGCGGGCGCTCGTCGCGCGTCAGCGCACGGGCGACCCCGTGCACACGTGGGAGCTCGCGGACACGGGTGAGTTCGACGGCTGGAAGGAGAGTTACCTGCAGGTCGGCCAGTTCATGACGACCGATCTGTTCACCGTGCACCCCGAGGACGTCGTCGATCTGGCGGCGAGTCTCATGGACTGGCGCCACATCCGGCACGTGCCCGTCGAGGACAACGAGGGGCGGCTCGTCGGTCTGGTGTCACACCGGTCGCTCCTGCGGCTGGTCGGGCAGGGCATGAAGCGCAGCGATCGTGCCCCGGTGGCCGTCAAGGACATCATGCGCACGCAGGTCGTCTCCGTCATGCCCAACACGCCGACCCTCGAGGCCATCGAGCTGATGCGCGAGCAGCGCGTCGGCAGCCTGCCGGTGGTGGAGGCGGGGGACCGCCTCGTCGGCATCATCACCGAGAAGGACCTGATCCGCGTTGCGGCGATGCTCTTCGAGAAGCACCTGCGGGAAGCATCCGCCGAATGAGTGACGTGCTCGACGTCGTGACGACGCCGCGCGAACTCGGCACCTGGGACTGCGGGCGACCCGGCCCGACGTTGATCGTCCTGGGGGGCGTGCACGGCAACGAGCCCGCCGGCGTGCACGCCGCGCGGCAGCTGTTGGCGCGGTTGTCCGAGCTCGAGCTCGAGATCGCGGGTCGCGTCGTCGCGCTGCGCGGCAACGTCGCGGCGCTCGCGGCGAAGCGCCGGTTCCTCGATCGCGACCTCAACCGCGGCTGGGATGCGAGGAGCATCGCGGCGATGCGCGACCGCGTCGCCGCGGCGGCGGCCGCCGGCGCGGAGCCGCTGGCCGAGGATCGTGAGCAGCGCGAGCTCATCGCGCACTTCGAACAGCTGCTGAAGACGGCGAGCGGTCCGGTCGTCGTGCTCGACCTGCATACGAGCTCGGCGCCCGGCGCGCCGTTCCTCTGCCTCGCCGACACGATCGACAATCGCCGTCTCGGCCTCGCGACCGGCGTGCCGATCATCCTCGGCATCGAAGAGACGCTCGAGGGCGCCTCGCTCGAGTGGTTCGCCGATCGCGGCGTCATGGGGCTCGCGGTCGAGGCCGGGCAGCACGAGGATCCG
Organism: Planctomycetota bacterium; assembly: GCA_965228735.1. Classification (GTDB taxonomy): domain Bacteria; phylum Planctomycetota; class UBA1135; order UBA1135; family UBA2386; genus JAGQRA01. The sequence continues at coordinate 1,830,234 of OZ245838.1, read as the reverse complement.
GGCTCGGTCAACCGCCACGAGGCGGCGGTGTGGCGCACGCTCGACTACCTCGGAATGCTCGGTCCCGCGCAGCGGAACGGGACGGCGCCGGACCTCGCGCCGTTCGTCGACCTGCTCGCGGCCGCGGTCGGCGCGACGCCGCCGGTCGTCGAGATCGTCCTGCGGCACGTGATCGCGCCGGCCGACGAGTTCGAGATGCTGCCCGGGTTCGTGAACTTCCAGCCGGTCGAGCAGGGCGACGTTCTCGCGCGCGACCGCTCGGGCGAGATCCGGGCACCGCGGCCCGCGCTCGTCATGCTGCCGCTCTACCAGCCGCAGGGCGACGACGGCTTCTTCCTCGCGCGGCGGGTGCGACGGTTCTGGCTGCGCGTCGCCGCCGCGTTGCGCTGGCTGCGCTGCGATCGCTTCGTCACCCTGCTACCCGGTGTGCGTCGGGACCCCGACGACCGCACGACGATCCTCGTGAACCGGGGCGTCGCGCGCTGGTTCGTCACCGAGATCTTCCACCTGCTCGGTTTCCGCAAGCGGCGCCAGCGCGACGGCCTCCTCACGTTCACGCGGCGCCTGTCCCGACCCGAGAACCGCCGCTTCCGTCGCCGCTGATCCGGGTGGGTCAGTCCTGGCGGAGGGCGTAGAACTCGGGGTCGCTGACCTCGGGGCAGAGTTCCGGGGGCAGCAGCAGCGTGCGCGCGGCCCAGATCTCGGTGAACACGCGATACGTCAGCGCGGTCTGATCGAGGTACGCGACGCCGTCGCTGCCGCCCGTGCCGACGCGGCGGCCGATGACGCGTTCGACCATGCGCGCGTGCCGCTGGCGGAACGTGAGCATGGCCTGCTCGAGCTCGACGAGCGTGTCGATGACGCGGCCCGGCCAGCTCAGCAGCGCGAGTCGGCGGTTGCTGTCGATGAACAGGATCGCGGCGCGCAGGCGCCGGACGAACGGCCGTTGTTCCGCCGGCACGTCCTCGGCGTGCAGGTGGCGCTCGGCGCTCTCGAACTGGCCGCGGTAGCGGGCCCGCAGCCGCTCCTCGTCGGCGTCCGCGAGGGCCTGCATCTGCACCGCCTGTGCGATCGCGTTGTCGTACATCCGTTCGTGACCCTCGAGATAGCGATCCACGAAGCGCTGGACGGTGGCGTCGTCGCCGTCGTCGCCGGGGTGGCTGCCGTCGATCGGCGTGCGGTGGAGCCAGTTGTCGACGGCCTGTTTCAGGGTCGGCAGGTCGGCTATGCGGCGTTCGACGCGGCGCAGCGCGGGCGATGGGCTGCCGTCGGCCTCGCGCAGCGCGTCGAGGTAGCTGCCCTCGTTGCCGAGCGGGATGCGGGCGCCATCGGGCAGACCCAGCAGCACTTCGATCTCGCGCATCTGGGCGGACTGGAAACCGCTGGCCGGGTGCAGCTTGTCGCGGAAGCGCAGGTAGTCCTGCGTCCGCATGGTCTCCATGAGGCGGAAGTGCTGCGACGCGAGGTCGAAGCAGATTGCGACGCGGCCGAGTTGCAGAACGGCGCTCGCGACGGCGTCCTCGGGGACCGGTTCGCGCGCGAACAGGTCGCGCGCACTCACGAGCTCACGCAGGACGAGCTTGAACCACAGCTCGTCGATCTGGTGGATGACGATGAAGCGGACCTCGTCGTCGGTCAGCTCGGCTTCCGCCTTGGCGGTGCCGCGCTGCATCGCGAGCAGCTGCTCGACCTGGATGTAGTCCCAGTAGTTGGCCGGCCCCCTCTCGGCCGAATCGCCGCTGGCCGAATCGCCGGAATCGCGGTTGGCCCGTGGGGCGGGGGAATCTTCGTGGGGTCTCGACATGAGGCGCTGCGCGACGCCCCATTAGAGCGTCGCCAACAGCGCCGTCGAGGGTGCTCTCACCGCGAGGGCAGATCGAAGTTGATCTTCCGGACGTCCTCGCCCGGCCGCAGGGTGATCGTCTGCTCCGTTTCGCGCATGTCGAGCAGGATCGCGAACGGGTTGTTGTCGCCCGCGTTGCGGGACGCGGTGATCTTGTAGGTGCCCGGCGGCACGCGCTTCAGCATGCGGAAGCTGCCGTCGTTCTGGCTGATGACGTTCGCGGAGAACATCTGCGCCATCGTCGACGTCGCGGCCTGCGCGTTGCCGCCGCCGTCCTTGCCGGCGTTGTTGCGCAGCGCCTGGGCCTGCTGCTCCTGCGGGACCGTGATCGTCACCTTGACCTGGCCCGCGGCCTGGCCGGCGACCGTCGTGTAGCCCTGCACGATCGTGCCCTTCATGAGCTGGATCGTGCCGACGTCGACGACCTGTCCTTCCTCGGACAGCGTGATGTCGAGCTGCCGGCCCTCGCAGAAGTCGGCGTGCGAGACCCGCACCATGTAGTCGGCGAACGCGAGCTTGGTCATGCGGAACTGGCCGTCGCCGCCCGTGCGCGTGCTGGACTTGCTGTGGCGCTCCGGAATCATCGACTTGAACAGGTCGAAGATCCCGCCGCTGCCCTGGAACGCGTTGTTCATGTCCGTGTTCACGATCGCGCCGCGCACCGGCACGCCCTGATCGTCGACGACGCGGCCGACGATCGACGCGCCCATCGTGAGCTGCGCCACGACCTCGACCGGCTCGGCGCCCTCGCGGACGGTGAACGGCTCGGACAGCGACTTCGCGTGCCCGCGCTCCTTGATCTGGAACACGTACTCGCCGTTCGGGACGCCGTGAATGACGGCCCACTCGCGCCCGAACTTGGCCGGGTAGTCCGACGGGTTGACGCGGCGATCGCGGAACTCCGGCACGTTGCCGATGCCGAGCGGGTTGTTGGGGAAGTAGCGCTTCAGGCTGACGTTGTAGTTCCGGATCCCCTTGCCGTGCGCGCCGAGCACCTTGAGCTTGACCCACGGGCGCTGGACCATGACGACCTTGGCCTCGACGTCGCCGGCCATCACGGGCGGTGTCTTGGCCTCGCCGAAGGCGGTCGCGTTGGCGACCAGCGTGTAGGGACCGTCGCGCAGGCTCGGGAACTGGAACACGCCCGTGCGGTCGGTCGTGGTCTTCTCCGTCTGCGGGGTCTTCTGGCTCAGGCCCTGGGCCACGACCGTCGCGCCGGGAATCGGCTCGCCCTCGATGTTCACGACGACGCCGGCGATCGGCCGGCCGCGCGAGATCTCGATCGTGACGTTGTCGAGCTCCGCCACGTTGGCGTTGTCCTTGCGACCGGCCGCGAAGCCGGGGGCCTCGGCGAGCAGGTTGACGTTGCCCTTCTGCGGTGCGTTGTCGAACCGGAACGCTCCGGTGTTGTCCGTGATCGCGATGATCCCGCGTTCGCGCCCCGGCGTCGGCAGCATCGTGTGCGCCTGGTTGCTCTCGACGAGGTAGACCGTCGCGTCCGCGACCGGGCCCTTCGTGATCTCGTCGACGACGCGGCCCGTGACCTGGCGGCCGGTTTCGAGCGTCAGATCGCCCGTGTCGTACCAGTCGTCGGCCGCCGGCTTGATGCCCTGGCGGGTGAGCTCGGGGTGGTAGTCGCTCGCGATGCGCAGGTCGAACGACTTGCCCGGCTCACGCACGCCGAGCGCGAACGTGCCGTCCTCGGCCGTCTGCCCGCTCGAAACCGGCGGCGGACTCTTGCCGGCCTTCGTCAGGATGAACACCTTGATCGGGTCGTTCATCATGCTCTCGATGAGGTAGATCGGGACGTTGGCCGCCGGACCGCCACTCGGCAGCAGGATGCGACCCTTCACGCCCTGCGGCGCATCGGAGTTGGTGTTGTCCGCCTCGACGCGCTGCCGCGTGACCGGGTCGTCGCCCGGGCCCTGCTCCGGCGCGTCGTTCACGTTCCCCTGCGACACCGTCGGGCCGGGATCGACCGGCTCGGGCGGCGTCTCCACCGTGGCCTGGGTGACACCCGGGTCCGGCGTCGGCGTCACGACGTCATCCGTCGGGCGCATGAGGAACCAATAGGCGGCAGCGCCGAGCCCGAGGACGAGCAGGAGCGGGATGAGGATGCGGCTGGGATTCACGGGAGTCTCAGGCGTAGTGACAGTGGGGGGCGCGCGGATGCGGTCGGGGAGGAGCGGTTCAGCGGGCCGGCAGTTGGAAATCGAAAGTCAGGCGCTCCCGCGTGGGCGGGATCGTGATCGGGCGCTGGGATTCGCGGATATCGAACAGCGCGCGGTCGGGATTGGAACTCCCGTTCAGACGCTGCACGTGGATCCGGTATTCCCCCGGAGGCAGCCGACGCGGGAATTCGTAGCGCCCGTCCGGGCCCGAGAACGCCGTGGCGACGACGGGACGGGCCTCGGCGGCCCGCTCGGGCTCGCCGGAACGGCCGGAATCCCGGCGTCCTGTCAGGACGACGCGGGCCCGGCCGCCGGGTTTGCCGTCGACCGTGATGCGGCCGGCGACGGCCGCGCCCCGCGGCAGCAGGACGTCTCCGAGATCCCGGCTGGGCCGCTCGGCGCGCAGGCTGGCGGTCGTGCGGGCCTGACTGTGGTCCGGGTGGCGCACGATGAGCACGTAGTCCTGCAGCGGCAGCAGGTCGAGCCGGAACCGGCCTGCCGCGTTCGTCAGGGTGCGGGGATCGGGACCGACTCGCGGGGCGGGCCCCGATTCTCCGGGCCCCGATTCTCCGGGCGCGGATTCGGCGGGGGCTGATCCCGCGGTCGGGAGCTCGGCCGGGACGGCCCGGACGACGGCGGCGGGGATCGGTCGGCCGGCGGCATCGACGACGGTTCCCGCGATGCTGCCGCCGCGGTCGAGCCGGACCGTGAGCTCCGCCGCGGCAGCGGTGCCGCCCGGCACGACGGCGAACGGCTCGGTGACGGTCGGGGCGTGGTCGGGTGCGATGATCGCGCAGCGGAATCGTCCGGCGGGCAACCCGCGCAGCGCGACGAAGCCGTCGCTGCCGTGGTCCGCGGGGCCGAGCGTTCGGGGGCCGGAGCCCGCGAGCCGGAGCGAGTGCCGGAGCGTGCTGCCCGTGACGTTCCTGAGCTCGAGGCGAAAGCGGCGCTGCGGTTGCCCGTCGGCTCCGAGCACGCGCAGCCGGAGCCACGGCTCGGGCACGACGCGCACCCGGAGCAACTCGGGGCCGGTCCTGGCGGTGGTCGGCGCGGTCGTGCGGTAGCCGCCACCGCTGGCGGCGACCCGGTAGCTGCCGGGTCGCAGGGTGTCGACGGTGAACGTGCCGTCGCGCCCGCTCGTGACCGTGACGGCGGTCGCCGTTCCCGGCGGCGCGCTGCCGGCCTCGGCGACGGGGGTGAGCTCGAGCTCGACGCCGCCGACGGGGCGGCCGCTCGGATCGGCGACGATGCCGCGCAGCTCGGCGCCGCGTTCGAGCTCGAACGTGATCGCAGCCGTGCCCGCGGTGGGCATGCGGTGCGGACCGAGCGTGGCGCGGGCGTAGCCGGGGACGATCGCCGTGAAGTCGTGCTCCGCTCCGCTCCGCGCGGCCTCGAACCGGAACGCGCCCGTCGCGTCCGTGACCGTCGTCGTGCGCGCCGGCGATGCCGTGACGGTGGTTCGGAGCGGCTCGTGATCGGACATCGCGACCTCGGCGCCCGCGATCGCAGCACCGGTCGCGCGATCGATCACGCGGCCGTGCACGGCGACCGCGACCGGGAAACGCAGATCCCCCGGGTGCAGCCAGGTCGAGGGGCGCGGGCGAAACGGGCCCGCCCGCAGCGGCGGCAGGCCTTGGCATCGCGCGGTCAGATGCACCGGCTGGCCCGGTCGCTCGACGCCGAGCGCGAACGTGCCGTCGGGGGCGGTGGTCGTCGCCGCGACGGTCGAACCGTCAGTCAACGTCGACGCGACGAGTTCGACGTGAGCCTGCGCTGCCGGCGTGCCGTCGGGTCGCAGCAAGCGGCCGCTCACGCCTTGCGGCGCGTCGGCGTTCGCCAGTTCCGGATCGAGGCCCGCGGCGTCGCGGCCCTGGATCGCGCTGGTTGGGCGCGTCGGGCTGCCGTCGCTGCCCGGATTCGCCGCGGCGCGATCGCCGTCGATCGGCGCCGCGTTCGACGTTCGTGACCGCGGCCCCGGCTCGATCACGCCGTCGTCGGAGCCGGCCAGCGCCAGCCACACGACGAGGCCGATCGTCGCCAGCGCCAGCCCGGCGAGCACGACGACCGCGGCGGTGCCGCCGGAGTCCGCGCGCTCTCGCGTCACCGATCGGCCGTGACGTTGAGGTGATGCTCGGCCGCGCGCTGACCCGCGCGGATCACGATCCGGGTCGCCGACTTCTTCATCTGCATCAGGTGCGCGAACACCTGCTGATCGGGGTCGGTCGCATCGATGACCGCGGCGCGCAGTTCGTACTCGCCGGGCGGCACGCGTCGCGGCAGGGTGTACGCCCCCGTGCGATCGGTCACCGTCTCGAGCCGCAGCGCGTCGCCGACCTCGGGGGCGCCGTTCTGGCCTGGGGGCTCGTTCGGCCCGGGCGGGTTGCCCGCCGTGGGCTGTCCGGCCGACGCCGCCGCGGCTGCGGCGGTCGTCAACACGACGCGGACCTGGCCCGCGATCCGGCCGTTCGCCGTCGCGCGGCCGAAAACGAGCGCGCCCGTCGCGAGCGTCACGTCGCCGAGCTCGATGACGCCGGCGCGCCGCAGCGTGAGGCCCTCGACGCGCGCCCGGCACGCGTCGGGGTGATCGACCTGCAGCTGATAGTCGCCGAACGCGAGCTGCGGCAGCTCGAAGCGGCCGTTCGCGTCCGTCGTGACACTGCGCTCCGTGATGCGGTCGGGAGCGGCCGCCGCGAGCATGCGCCAGAACGGGTTGTCCGGGCGCGCGCCGTTCGGCCGCGTGCGAACCGTCGCGCCCGCGAGCGGGCCGGAGCGTTCGAGCACGACGCGACCGCGCAGCGTGCTGCCGCGCGTCAGCGTCACGGTGACGGTCGCGGTTCGGTTCGCGGGGTCGATCACGAACGGTTCCGACACCGTCTTGGCCCAGCCGCGCGCGTGGATCTGCGCGACGAACGTGCCGTCGGGCAGGCCGCTGCGCGTGAACTCGCGTTCGGCCGGCCCGAGGCGCACGCGGCGGTCCGCCACCGCGCGCACGCGGCCGATCGAACCGAGGTCGCCGACCTGCGGGCCGCTCGGGGCGGGCGCGTCGGGCGCGGTCGGCGGCGGGAAGTAGCGCCGCAGGCCGAGCCGGAAATCACGCACGGGGCGGTCGTCGCCCAGGACCCGCACGGTCACGCTCGCGCGCGCGAGCAGGCCGATCGCGACGTCGCGCGCGCCGGCGGCGATCGCGTCGAGGTCGCGCTGCTGGTGCGTGCGGCTGATCGCGCGCAGCCGGTGCGGGCCGGCGCGCAGGCCGGGGATCTCGAACGTGCCATCGGCGCGGGTGTGGGCGACGCACGGCGGCAACGCGGCCGTCTCGGGCCAGGCCTCGACCCGCACGCCATGCAGAGCGCCGCCACGTTCGTCGGACACCCGGCCCGTGATCGTGAGGCCCGGCGGCAGCGCGAAGTCGACGGCGACGGTGTCCTGCTTGCTGAGGTCGACCTCGTGCTGGATCACGCGCGCGAAGCCCGGCGCCGACGCGCTGACCGCGACGACGGCGGCAGCTGGCGCGTTCTCGATCTGGAACGTGCCGTCCGCGCCAGTCATCGCGTGCAGACCGTGCTCGCGGCCCGGGATGCCCTGCAGCGCGGCATCCTCGAACACGCTGCGCGCGGCGATGCTCACGATCGCGCGTGGCACCGGGGAGTTGGTGCCTTCGGCGGTCACGCGGCCGCGGACGGTCGTGCCGCGCAGCATCGTCACGCGGCCGACGTCGTGCCATTCACCGGCGAGCACGCGCAGGTCACCGACGCGCGCATCGGCGAGGCCGCCGCGCAGGAATCGCAGCTCGTAGAGCTTGTCCGTCGCGAGCGCGAGTCCGAGCGCGAAGCTGCCGTCGCCGGCCGTCCTGGTCTGCGCGACCGGCCCCATCAGCAGGCCCTGCTCGCGCAGCGTCGCGAGATCGAGCAGCTGGTTGCGCGCGCTCTCGATGAGGAAGACGTCGACGTCGGGCAGCGGCTGCAGATTGCGATCGACGACCCGGCCGAGCAGCCCCTGGGGGTGGTCGATCTGCGGCTCGGTGCGCACGCGGTCCGGCGCGCGATCGGCGGGCGGCGGCTCGGGCACGACGGGCGAGCCGGTGCCCGCGCCCACGGCCTCGCCCGCTCCGGCAGCGGCCGTGCCGTTCGGGTCGTCGTTCGGTCCCGGCGGCGGCACGACCGGAGTCGGGCTCGTCGCGCCGGCCCACCAGAGCCAGCCCGCGACGAGCAGCGCCGCCAGTGCCGCGAGCGCGATCGCGAGGGCAGTGCGACTCACGGCCGGGCCCTCCTGGCCGGTGGCGTGTATGCGTTCCGATTTTCGTCGAGCCGAAGCATGAACGGGATCCTGACAGCCTATCCCGGGCAGCGCGTGGGACGCCTCGGACCCGACATTCTTCCCGTCCCTGGACGCTTCGGACGGGAAGTCAGGCTCGCCTGCTAACGTCTTCTGGCGGACGATGCGGCGACGCGTGTGGATCTTGTTGGGACTGGTTGCCGCGGGCTGGGTCGCGCTCGTGCTGATGCTCTGGCTGTCGCAGGACGCGTTGGTGTTCCCCGGGGCGCGGTTCGGGAGTCGGCCGATCGCGCCGCCGCCCGGCGTGCGGGTGCGCGAGATCGCGGGGTCGGCGGGACCGTTCCGGATCGCCGAGGCCGTGCCGGAGGAGCCGGCCGCCGTGCTGCTGTTCTTCGTCGGCAACGGCGAGGACCTCGTCAGCGGCTGCTATCGCGCGGCGTTGTTCGCCCGGCAGGATCTCGCGGTCGTCTGTCCCGAGTATCCGGGCTACGGCGCGAGCGCGGGGGCGCCGAGCGTGCCGGCGTTGCTCGACGCGGCCGAACGCGCGGCGGCGCACGCCGAGGCGCTCGCGTCGCGGCTCGGGGTGCCGTTCGTCGTCGGTGGCATCTCCCTCGGCTCGTTCTGCGCGGTGCACGTCGCGGCGCGCTCCGAGCGGCAGTCGAAGGTCGTGCGTCTGTTCCTCGCCGCGCCGCCGTCGACGCTGCTGGCCGCCGCGCGGGCGCGCTTCTGGTTCGTGCCGGTCGGCCTCTTCCTGCGGCATCGCTTCGACAGCATGACGCCCGCGCCCGACGTGACGTGCCCCGCGCTCGTCGTGCACGGCGAGCGCGATGCGATCGTGCCGTGTGAGCTCGGCGAGCAGCTCGCGAACCGTCTCGGGGGCGCGACCGAGTTCGTGCGCGTGCCGGGCGCCGGTCACAACAACCTGGCGTTCGAGCGCGGCACCGAACTCGGGGATCGCATCGGCCGGTTCCTGCGAGGGCGGTGAGCGGAGCTCCGGAGAACGCCGAACGGGCAGCGCCCGATGCGTGGGCCCGCGCCGCGCTCGTGGTCGCCGTGGCGGTCGGGCTGTTCGGGCTGCTGCACGGGCTGTCGTGGTCGCCGACCGAGATCGACCGGCTGCGTGACGACGCGTTCTACGAGTTCGCGTGGGCCGCCAACGTCGCGGCCGGCAACGGACCGGGCGTCAGCGACGGGGTGTCGACGAGCGGCGTGCAGCTGCTGTGGAGCACGCTGCTCGTGCCGTTCGCGTTCCTGTTCGGGGCGGCCGCCTTGCCCGTCATCGCGCCGTGGCTCGGCCTGACCTGCCATCTGGCGGCGGCGCTGCTCGTCGCCTGGCGGGGGACCGGCGGTGGCCGGTCGTTCGCGTGGCCCGGCGTCGCGGCCGCGTTCCTCTGGCTCGGCAACCCGTTGCTCGTGCGCGAGTGCCAGAACGGCCAGGAGACGGCGGTCGCGGTGCTCGTCCTCGTTCTGCTGTGGCAGCAACGGCACGCCTCGTTCCCACGCGTGATCGGCCTGTCGATCCTCGCGGTATTCGCGCGCACCGATCTGGTCGCGTTCGTCGCGGCGATCGCGGCGCTGCGCTTTCGCGCCGGCCCGCGGGACTATCGCGCTCTGCTGCTGCCCGTCATCGCCCTCGCGCCGCTCTTCGCCGTGAACGCGGCGATCGGCGGCGGTCTGCTGCCCGACTCGGGCGCGCCGATGGCGTGGTTGTGGAGCGCCAACTTCGCAGCGACGGATCCCACCGCGAGCGAGTGGCTCGCGCGCCAGTGGTGGTTCTCACGGCCGATCTTCCTCGGCGCGCCATGGCTGCTCGCGACGGGCGCGGGAACGGCGTTGCTCATCGTCCAGGTCCTGCGACCGGGGGCAGCCCGCTGGCGCGCTGCGGTGTTCGTCGGGTTCGCGGTCGCCGTGCTCGGCACCGCCGCCGCCGGCACGGGTGACCTCGTCGTACCGAGCTGTGTCGTGCTCCTCGGGTTGCTGTCCTGGCGGCGGGCAGGAGCGGGTGCGACGACGGCCGCCGGTAGGCTCGAAGGGCTCGGTCTGCTGGCCGCCGCCGCCGCGATCCTCACGCTGCACTGGGCCGTGCGCTGGTATCCGCGCGATTACTACGCCGCGCCGCTGGCGTTGCTCGTCGTCGTCGCGATCGTTCGCAGTGGCGCTCGTCCCGGACTCGTGCTGCTGGTCGCTGCGCTGCAGCTGATCCCGATCCTGCAGATCACAGCGGAGCCCCTCGTGGGGCAGCGCGCGATGACGATCGCGGGGCGATTCGTCGGTGAGTTCGTGCCAGCCGGTGAACGCGTCGGTTGCTTCAACTCCGGGCTCGTGACGTTCCATGCCGACGTGCTGCGCACCGACGCCGAGCGCCACGGCATCGTCAACCTCGACGGGGTCGTGAATCCCGAGGCGCTCGCCGCGATGCAGGAGCGCGCGCTCGACGCTGCGCTCGACGACTGGGGCGTCCGCTTCCTGCTCGACAATGAACGGCAGTTCGCGCGCGACCCCGCGATCGCGCACGCGTGCGGTCGCTGGTTCGGCGGCGCCTTCGACCCGAGCACGGACCTGCGCGAGGTCGCGCGTTTCGTCGTCCCCGGTCACGAGCCGATGGTGCTCTTCTGGCGCGTCGGTCGCGGCGCCGCGCCGGCATCGAGCGCCGTGGCCCGCGACCTCGGTCCGTGCGGCGCTGGCCGCGTCGCGCTGTGGCCGGCGCAGGCCGGCGAGGTCCTCGAGGTCGAAGTGGCGGACGGCACCCGTCTCGAGCTGGCAACGGTGGAACGCGCGACGACAGCGGTGATCTGGATCCCTTGCGCGCAGCTCGGCACCGGCCGACTCTTCGTTCGCGGCCACTCCGACCCGCTTCTTCGCCTCTCACGGTTGTGAGCGACTGCGGCCCGCGTTCCAATCAGGTTCCTCGCTCGAATCCCATGACGACCAGCCGCCTCACCCTCAGCGAACAGTTCTTCCGCGACCAGGCCGACGCGCAGGCCACCGGCGGGCTGTCGACCGTTCTCAACCGTTTCAGCCTCATCGGTCGCATGCTCGCGAGCGAGATCATGCGCGCGGGCTTCGTCGGCAAGCTCGGCTACACGGGCACGACGAACGTGCAGGACGAGGACGTGCGCGCGCTCGACGTGATCAGCAACGACACGGTGATCCAGGTGTTCGACGCGATCCCGATGGTCGCCGGCATCGCGAGCGAGGAGATCGAGGACGTCTATCTGCCGACCGATTGCGAGCAGGGCAAGTACATCATCGCGACCGATCCGCTCGACGGTTCGGGCAACGTCGACGTCGCGGGTCAGATGGGCACGATCTTCGGCATCTATCGCCGCGTGACGACGAGCGGCAAGCCGACGATGGCGGACTTCCTGCAGCCCGGGAAGAACCTCGTGGCGGCCGGCTACGTGCTCTACGGGCCGAGCACGATGCTCGTCTACAGCGCGGGCGGACCGGTGCACGGCTTCACGCTCGACCGCTCGATCGGCACGTTCTTCCTCACGCACCCCGACATCCGCATTCCGGAGGGCGAGGGCGCCTACTCGGTCAACGAGGCGAACGAGACCAAGTGGGACGACAAGACGAAGGGGCTGGTCCGGGCGTTCCGCGAGCAGCAGAACGAATCCGGCCAGCGGTCGGCGCGCTACTCCGGCGCGCTCGTCGGCGACTTCCACCGCACGCTGCTCAAGGGCGGGATCTACATGTATCCCGGCGAGGTGAAGCGGCCGAACGGCAAACTGCGGCTGCTCTACGAGAACGGGCCGCTCGCGTTCCTCTGCGAGAAGGCCGGCGGCCTCGGCAGCGACGGCACGCAGCCGATCCTCGACATCGTGCCGACGGAGCTGCACCAGCGCACGCCGCTGTTCCTCGGCAGCAAGGGCGACGTCGAGGAGGCGATCCGGCGCCTCGCCTGACGCGGCCGTCGCCGCGGCGCGCCTTGTCCGGTTTTTGGCTCGCTCGGGCGGGGCGGGGCCGCGAGGATCCCTCGCCATGAAAACGATCGAAGTCATGAGCTCGACGCCGCGCGCGATCCGGGCCATCGAGCGGCTCGACGCCGCCGCCCGTGCACTCTGGGAGCGTGACTGCGGCCTCGTGCCCGTGGTCGACGCCCAGGACCGGCTCGTCGGCGTGGTGACCGACCGCGACCTCTGCATGGCGTCCTACTTCCAGGGCCGTGCGCTGAACGAGATCCCGGTGCAGGCCGTGATGGCGCGTGAGCTCGTGACGTGCCGTGCGGACGAGGACGTCGCCGAGGTCATGCGCCGGATGCAGGACAGCCAGGTGCACCGGCTGCCCGTCGTGGACGCGCTCGGCCATCTCGTCGGGATCGTCTCGACGAACGACATCGTGCGCGCCGCGCACGGTCGCCCGGCGGCGGTCGATCCGGCCGCGGTCGTGCGGACGATCGCGACGATCGGTGCGCCGCGCGCGGCGGACGATGCGACCCCGACGGTCGAGCGGGGGCCGGTCGCGGTCGATTCGACGCCGGCCGACGGGGCGAGCATCGTCGCGTCGGCGCCGTCGAAGCGGGCGGCCGCCGCCGCGCGCGATGCGGGAACGAAGCGGCCTGCCCGCAAGGGTTCTGCCCCCATGAAGGCCGCCTCCAAGACGACCGCCAAGAAGGCCGCCAAGAAGGGCGCGAAGAAGGCCGCACCCGGAACGAGGACAGGGAAGGCAGCGAAGAAGGCCTCCTCCCGGTCGGCGACCAACAAGGCCCCCCGCGGTTCGAGCTGACGCGCACGCGGTTGCGGCCCGTTCGCCGCCTTCGTTGGCGTCGAGGCTGGAGCAGCCGGCTACCGGGGCTGCAGCAGTTCGCGTAGAACGACGGGCAGATCCGCCGCGCCGCTCACCTTGCCCGTGACCATCGGCTGACGCCACGCGGCGAGCGCGGACCGCAACCGGTTCGGTGTCGCCGCGGTGTCGCCGAGCGTCTCGAGCAGCGTCCGCACGGCACCCGGATGCGACGCGGCGACGAGCGCGGTCCAGTGGGCCGGGTGCAGATCGAGCTGCGGCGGGTCGGGCAGCAGCCGGTCGATCGGCGGCGATTCCGTGCCCTGCAGCAGGATCATCGCGGCGTCGCAGAGCCCGTCGTAGTCGATGCCGCCGCGGACGAGGTCGCGCAGCAGTGGCGCCGCGCGGTCCGGGTCGGCCTGGGCGAGGGTGCGGGCCGCGGCGAGCCGCAGCGTCATCGGCGTCCGTCGGTTGGCCGTGAGGTCGGCGCAGTGATCGACGAGCTCGTCGGTCGGCGGCGACGCCCACGATCGCAACATCGCGGCCTTCTGCAGCGGCGCGTCCGTGCTGCGGATGTGGCGATCGAGCGTCAGTCGCATGCCGGCGCCGCCGATGGACTGCGCCGATCGCATGCCCTGTTCGACCTCGATCGTGTGCGAGGAGCGCAGCGCCTGGACCGCGAACTCGATGGCCGGCGGGTGCCGGAGGCGCGTGAGCACGCCGAGCGCGCGGGCCCGGAGCTCGGCGCTGCGGGCGCCCTTGCACATCTTCTCGAGCGGCCCGATGAGCTGCTTGTCGAAGTCCGTCGCGTTGTCCGCGAGCCAGTCGAGCAGCACGAGGCGCTCGCGGCTGCCGGCCTTGTCGAGCAGGTCGAGCGCGGAGTCGAGGTCGGTGCCGATTTGTGGCAGCAGCAGCTCGAGCAGCCGCGCGCGCACCGCCGGATCCTTGTTCGCGCGGTAGCCGTAGAGCTGTTCGAGTGCCGCGGTCTGGCCGTGATCGGAGTGACGCGCGAGCCCGGCGAGGAGCGCGACCATCGCGTCGCGTTGGCGCTTCCAGTTGCCCTCGGCGAAGCTCGCGAGGATCCGCGAGGTGAACGTCGGGGCGTGTGAGGGCGACAGGGCACCGAGCGCATAGGCCGCGCAGATGCCCTCGGGTTGGGTGCGGTCGCCGTAACGTTCGAGCTGCTCGGTCAGCACCTCGACGACGCCGGGCGTGCCCTGGATGCCGAGCGCCAGGATGCCGCGCAGGCGGGCGGCCTGGTCACGGTCGTTGGCGACGGCAACGACCGCGGCGTGGTGGCGTTGGTCGCTCGTGCTCGCGACGACGAGCGCGGCCTCCCCGCGCACGACCGGGTCGCCGTGCTTCGTCCAGCGCGCGGCATCCGCGGCGACGAGTCGGCGGATCGCGTCGTCCTGGGCCGGGAGCGCAGTGCTGCCGAACGCCGCGGTGCCGAGTGCCGCCGTTCCGAGCACGACCGTGCCCGCGAGCGCTGCCAGGCGGGCCCCGCACGCGCTCACGAACGCGCTGAATCGCTGTCCGCGGTGTGCGACCTCGCGCACTCCGGCTCGGGCCGGGGTGGCGGGGCGCGGCGTTTCCGGTGTGCGGTTCGTCACGGTGTTGGCTCGAAGGTCCACGTTACTGGCAGTTTTGGCCGGCGTCGGCAATTGTGGCATGATCGGCGGCCGCGGGAGCAACGCACCGCCGGGTGCAATGTTGCAAAGCCCGTTCCAACTGGCGATTCCCGCCGTTTCCTGTTCTGCGAACGATGCGCATCGGTGTTCTGGATGGCTGGTCCGGCGTGGCCGGAGACATGTGGGTCGGCGCCGCGATCGCCGCGGGGGCGGATCTCGAGGTCCTGCGGACCGCGGTCCGCTCGCTCGGTCTGCCCGGGGTCCGGATCGAGGCCACACCCGTGCTACGGGCGAGCCTGGCCGGGACCCACTTCCAGGTCTACGAGGACGAGGTGCCCGCGGACGCCGGCGGGTTCACGTTCGAACCTCTGCGAACCGGGCCGGCGGTTCTGCTGCCAGGGGCCGGCGGCCACGCCCACCGTGGGCTGCGGGAGATCGAGGCGATCCTCGGTCGCGCCGACCTGCCGGACCCCGTGCGGGCCGACTGCCTCGCGGTCTACCGCGCGATCGCCGAGGTCGAGGCCGCGGCGCACGGCACGACGATCGAGCACGTCCACTTCCACGAGGTCGGGGCCGTCGACACGATCGTCGACGTCGTCTGCGCGTGCCTCGCGACGCACCTGCTCGGCATCGAACGGCTGATCGCCAACGGGATCGCGGTCGGGTCCGGCACCGTCAAGGCGGCGCACGGCGAACTGCCGGTGCCGGCCCCCGCGACCGCGGCGCTGCTGCGCGGCATCCCGGTCCGCACTGGCGGACTGCGCGGTGAACGCACGACGCCGACGGGCGCGGCATTGCTCAAGACGCTGGTCTCGGCGTTCGACGAACCCGTCGCGTTCACCTGCGAGTCGATCGGCTACGGCGCCGGCACCCGCGATGATCCGGCCGTTCCCAACCTGCTGCGGCTGGCCGTCGGCACGAGCCGCGAACCGACGTCCGCGACGGCGGTCGTCGAGCTGTCCTGTCACCTCGATACCGCGACCGGCGAGCAGGTCGGCTGGCTGCTCGACGAACTCCTGACCCGCGGCGCCCTCGACGCGTTCTGCGCGCCGATCCAGATGAAGAAGGGGCGGCCCGGGCTGCTCGTCACCGCGCTCTGCGACGAGGCGCGGGCCGCTGCCGTGCGCGATCTGCTGCTCGAGGAGTCGACGACGCTCGGCGTGCGTTCGCAGCGCCTGGAGCGCACGGTGCTCGAGCGCTGGAACGAAGAACGCGACACGGCGCTCGGCCGCGTGCGGTTCAAGTGCGCGCGCCTGCCGAGCGGCGCGGTCGTCGCCCGCCCCGAGGACGACGAGGTGCGGCGGCTGTGCCGGGAAACCGGTCAGGGCCGCGCCGAGGTCCTGCGCCGGCTCACGCCCGGCTGATGAACTCGCCGGTCTCGGTGTTGATCTTGAGCTTGTCGCCGATCTTGATGTGCGACGGCACCTTGATCTCGAGGCCGGTCGTGAGCGTCGCGGGCTTCTGCACGTTGCTCACGGTGTCGCCCTTGGCCGCGGGCTCGGTCTCGGTGACCTCGAGCTCGACGGACGCCGGCAGCTGCACGGTCAGCGCCTCGCCCTCGACGAACACCACCGTGACCGTGTCGTTCTCCGAGATGTAGAGCATCGCGTCGCCGCAGACCTCCTCGTTGAGCACGAACTGGTCGTAGGTCTCGTTGTCCATGAACGTGAAGCCGAGCGAGTCCTTGAACAGATACTGGGCCTCGCGCGAATCGAGGAACACCGTCTCGAGCTGGTCCGACGTCTTGGCGCGGAGCTCCTTCTGGCGACCGTTCTTCAGGTTCTTGAGATTGAGGTGGTGGATGGCCCGCAGGTTGCCCGGCGTGAGGTGCTCGTACTTCGTGATCTGGTAGAGCTCGCCGTCGTAGCGGATGACCATGCCACGCTTGGCTTCGGTAACGCGAATCGCCATATCGGAAAGTGTTGGACTCGGAGTGGGGGTGGAGACCTGAGAATTCGCCGAGCAGGATAGCGGGCGGCGCCGGCGATCGCGAGGGTTGCCTGAGAAGCGGTGCGGGCCTCCAATGCCCGTTGCATGGGCACTTCCGATCCAGTGGCGCTCGATCGCCGTCGTTTCTTGGGCATGTCGGCCGCCGCGTTCGCCGCGCCGGCGCTCGCGAGTGCAGCGCTGCCGGGCTGCGCCATGGGGCCGGCGACGAAGCCGCTCTTCCGGATCAGCCTGGCCGAGTGGTCGCTGCACAAGACCCTGCGCAAGGGTGAGCTGACCAACCTCGATTTCCCGGCAAAGTCGAAGTCGCTCGGCATCGACGCCATCGAGTACGTGAACCAGTTCTTCAAGGCCAAGGCGCGGGACGCGAAGTACCTGAAGGAGCTCGCGACGCGCTGCGATGGCGAGGGGGTCACGAGCCTGCTGATCATGTGCGATGGTGAGGGCGCCCTCGGTGCCCCGGACGCGACGAAGCGGCAGCAGGCGGTCGAGAACCACCACAAGTGGATCGAGGCCGCGAAGTCGCTCGGCTGTCACTCGATCCGCGTCAACGCGCAGAGTCGCGGCAGCTGGGAAGAACAGCGCAAGCTGGCGGCCGACGGTCTGCATCGGCTCGCCGAGTACGGCGACCAGCACGACATCGACGTGATCGTCGAGAATCACGGCGGGCTGTCGTCCAACGGCAAGTGGCTGAGCGAGACGCTGAAGGCGGCCGATCACCCGCGCGTCGGTTCGTTGCCCGACTTCGGCAACTTCCGCGTGAGCCGCGGCGAGATGTACGACCGCTACCAGGGCACGGACGAGCTCATGCCGTTCGCGCGCGGCGTGAGCGCCAAGTCGCACGACTTCGATGAAGCCGGCAACGAGGTGCACACCGACTACCGCCGCATGCTCGACATCGTCGTGAAGAAGCACGGCTGGCGCGGCCACATCGGCATCGAGTACGAGGGCGGCAAGCTCGGTGAGGACGCCGGCATTCTCGCGACCAAGGCGCTGCTCGAGACCGTGCGCAGCGAGATGGAGCTGGCGGGATGAACGAGCGGCTCACGAGTCAGCCGCCGTACCCGATGATCCAGCTGGCCGCCTGGCGGCAGCAGCTCGGCGAGCGCGGCATCACGGTCTACGACTTCGGCACGGGGGATCCGCGGGAGCCGACGCCGGCCCGATTGCGGCAGGCGATGATCGACGCGGTGCCCGAGGTGAGCCAGTACCCGCGCAACGAGGGTACGCCCGAGCTGCGCGCCGCGATCGCGGGCTACCTCGACCGGCGGTTCGGCGTCACGGTCGACGCCGACACCGAGGTGCTGCCGACGTTCGGCAGCAAGGAGGCGATCTTCCACCTGCCGATGACGTTCGTGCAGATCCCGAGCGACAAGGACCTCGTCGTCTACGGCGAGCCGGCCTACCCGGTCTACGAGATCGGCGCGCTGTTCGCCGAGGCGTGGACCTACGCCGTGCCGCTCGGCATCGAGAACGGTTACGCGATGGATCCCGAACGTCTGCCCGCGTCGGTGCTGAGCCGCGCGGCGGTCGTCTACCTCAATTACCCGCACAACCCGACCGGCTTCCTGCTCGAGGACGCCATGTTCGAGAAGTGGATCGCGGCGCGCGACGAGTACGGCTTCGTGCTCGTGAACGACGAGTGCTACGTCGACCTGCACTACGAAGGCGAACGGCCGCGGTCGTTGCTCGAGTTCGGCAAGGCCGGTTGTCTGGTCCTGCATTCCTTGAGCAAGCGATCCGGAATGACGGGCTACCGCTCCGGTTTCGTCGCCGGCGACCCCGAGCTCATCGCGCAGTACCGGCGCTTCCGCGCGAGCATGGGCACGACGCCGCCCGAGTTCGTGCAGGCGGCAGCCGCCGAGGCGTGGGCGGACACGGAGCACGTCGAGCAACGGCGCGCGGTGTTCGCCGAGAAGCGCACCGTGCTGCTCGCCGCTCTGCGCGAGCGCGGCCTGACGGTCCACGGCAGCGCTGCCGGGCTCTATCTCTGGGTCGAGGTGCCCGAGGGCACGACGGACCTCGACTACGCGGCGCGACTACGCGAGGACGGCATCCTCACGGCCCCCGGGTCGTTCTTCGGCAAGGGACAGGAGCGCTTCGTGCGACTCGCGCTCGTGCCGACCGTCGAGGAGTGCCAGAAGGTGGCGGCGACCTGGCCGCGCAGCTGACGAGTCCGTCGTGATCCTGGCGCGGCACTTCGTCTTCGTGCACATCCCGAAGACCGGCGGCAACTTCGTCCGTGAGATCCTCGAGCAGCACGCACCGGCGGACTGGGCGATCGAACGGCTCGACGCCCACCTCACGTATCGCGAGGTGCCGGCAAGCCACGCGCACCTGCCGCGGATCGCGTTCGTGCGGAACCCGTTCGCGTGGTACGTATCGTGGTTCTTCTTCCAGAAGAGGACGCGCGATGAGTTCTTCCTGCGGGTCAGCAAGGACGGCGCGCTCGGGTTCGGCGACACGATGCGGCGCACGTTGACGTGGGCGCCGGAGTTCGAACACGGCGACGGCCCGTTCCTGCAGACCCTGTGGGACATGCTCGGTCCCGGACTCGAAGGGGCGCGCGTCGGCAAGATGGAGACGCTGCGCGAGGACCTGCTCCGGCTGCTCGAGCAGGTCGGCGAGTTGCCGGCCGCGATGCGCGAGGCGATCGCCGCGCTGCCGCCGCAGAACACGAGCCGACACGGGCACTACTCGCAGTACTACGACGACGAGCTGCGCGCGATCGTGCAGGCGAAGGACCGCGCGATCTTCGATCACTTCGGCTACGCGTGGGAGGCCGCACCGTGACAGCGGTTCGCCACGCTCGATGACTGCCGTCGACGATTTCGCACGGGAGGCGGCGCGGTTTCGGGCGTGGGCCCGGAACGAGATGGGGGGTGACGAAGCCGCGGTGCGCGAGGCGCTCGTTCGCCTGGCGGCGCTCTACTCGGCGGGTCTGCGGCTGCCGGCGGTGGCTGGGTCTGGTGAGACCGCGGCCGGCGCCAAGTCCGATTGCGATTCCGACTGCGATCTCGACGCGTGGGAGGCCCCCTTCGTCGTCGACAAGAAAGAACTCGAGCGCATCCTGCAGAACGCGTCCAAGCTGCCCGTTGGCTACTACCAGGAGACGCTCGAGCTACGGCCGGAGCGCGACGCGAGCGTCGGGATGGGCGACCTGCAGGACGACATCGCGGACATCTACAGCGACGTCGTGCGCGGGTTGGCGGTCTACGAGGCCGGTCATCGAGCGGCGGCGCACGAGGAGTGGGTGCTGCACTTCCGCGTGCACTGGGGCGTTCACGCGACGGGCGCGATGCGGGCGCTGCACGACTGGCTCGTATGGGCTGGCAACCACGGGTAGCGGCTCAGCGCTCGAGCGGCAGCCCGCTGCTGGCCCAGTGCGCGAGCCCGCCGCGCAGGTTCGCGACCCGTTCGAAGCCCATCTGCTCGAGGAACTGGCAGGCGAACATGCTGCGCTGACCGTGGGCGCAGACGACGAGCCAGTTGGCGTCGGCGTCGAGTTCGCCGACCCGCTGCTGGAGCTCCTGGATCGGCACGAGAACGGCGTCCGGCAGCCGGTGCGCCGCGTGCTCCTCGGGCGTGCGGACGTCGAGGACCCGGAGGTCGGTGTCGCCGTCGAGTTCGGCCTGGGCGGTAGCGGGGTCGAGGTCGCGGAATTCCATAGTGCCGGTGCATGCGAGCGTTCGGGCGTTCTGGCGTCAATATTGACCGGGGCGCGCGCGGCGCGATACTCGGGGCCGCGGTGGTGGACCTCCGGACAGCGGCCGATTTCGCGGCCTGTGAGGCGCTCGTTCGCGCCGGCTCGGACAGCAGCCAGGTCGTCGTGCTCGGCGATCCGGCCGGTCGGGCCCACGCCGAGGGCATCGCCCGCGATGCCGCGGCCGAGGGACTGCTTGCCGGGCACGGCCCGGTGCCGCCGCAGCCGCATCAGGTGCCGTGGCGCACGCTCGTGATCATCCCGACGTTCAACGAACAGGAGAACCTCGAGCCGATCGTGCGCGCGATCCACCGCTACGTCGATTGCGATGTGCTGATCGTCGACGACAACTCGCCGGATGGCACGGGCGAGATCGCGGCACGGCTCGCCGCGAGGGACGACCGGATCCACGCCCTGCGTCGCGCGGGCAAGCAGGGCCTCGGCACCGCCTACCTCGCGGGCTTTCGGTTCGCGATCGAGCGCGGCTACGAGCGGGTCTGCGAGATGGATGCCGACTTCAGTCACGCGCCGTGGGACCTGCCGCGCCTGCTCGCGGCGTCCGCCGACGCCGAGCTCGTGATCGGCAGCCGCTACGTGCCCGGTGGGTGCACGGTCGGGTGGAACTTCCGCCGCCGGCTGCTCTCGCGCGGCGCCAACCTCTACGCCCGCTTCTGGCTGCGGACCGGCATCCGCGACAACACCGCCGGGTATCGCTGCTTTCACGTCGACGCGCTGCGGCAGCTCGATCTGACGTCGGTCGCGGCGCACGGGTACGCGTTCCAGATCGAGATGGCGTATCGGATGCGGCGCGCCGGCTGCCGCATCGCGGAGCTGCCGATCCACTTCGTCGATCGTCAGGTCGGCCGGTCCAAGATGGACGGCCGCGTCGCGCGGGAGGCGCTGTTGCTCGTGCCGCAGTTGCGGGGGCGGGTGCGGCGGACGGGCGCCCAGAGTTCGGGCGCCCAGCGAGCGGGGACCCAGCGATCGGGGGCCCGGAGATCGGGGTCCCAGCGAATGGGGGCCTGAAAGGCGGCTTCGGACGTCAGCGCACGACGAGTTCGACGGGGTGGTCGATCTGCCAGCCCGCGGTGCCGGTGCCGTCGTTCGACAGCGCGAGGAGTCGCGGCAGCTCGCGCGGCACGCTGGCGGTGAACGTGCCGTCGGGACCCGAGATCGCGAACATCTGCAGGACGAGCAGGGGGCGATCGTCGTGGTCGGCGCCGTAGATCCGGACGTCGGGGGCGGCAGCGCCGTTCTTGTCGGTCACGCGCCCCTCGATCGTCACATAGCCATGCCGCACGGCGTCGAGCTCGATGCTCGTCGGTCGATCGAGCGTCGCGAAGTGGCACGCGATGGCGCGACTGCCGTGCAGCGCGATCAGATACTCGAGCGGCCGCCGCGACCAGAGGACGAACGAGCCGTCGGCGCGGGCGGTGCGCTGCACGCGCACGCGCTTGCTCGAGCCGGCCCGCACGAGCGCGCCCGGGACCGGTGACCCGGTCGCGTCGAGCACGCGGCCGTCGATGCTGAAGAACTCGGCGCCGTCGACGTAGCGCAGGTCGATGGTCAGTTCGCGGCTCGCGGCGGTCTCGAACTCCTGCACCCAGTCGAGCCCGAGCGGATCGACGACGATCGACCGGACCGGGGCGTCGAGGCGCACGGCGAACTCGCCGCGCTCGGTCGTCGTCACGTTCACGAGCGTGCGATCGAAGTGGTCGCGCACGAGCATGTCGGTGTCCTGCAGCCCCTGACCGGCGGGGTCGATCAGCCGGCCGCGCAGCGTGTAGTGCCTGGCGTCCTCGAACGTGATCGCGATCGCGGCCGGGTCCAGTCCGGCGAGCGGCACCTTGCGCACGACACCCTCGAGCTGAACCTCCACCTGCCCGGGCGCTTCCGGTGACCGATACGAGAACCGGCCGTCGGCCGCCGTGACCACCTCACCGAGGCGGTGACCGCGCTGGCTGAACACGCGCACGGTCGCGAACGCGCCGGGCTCGCCGGAGAAGCCGGCGACCGTGCCTCGCAGCTCCGTCTCGGGGCCGGGTCCCGAATCGGCCTCCTGCGCCGAAAGGCCAGCCAACAAGGTGGTTAAGACTGCCGCGGACGGTGTTGCGGAGCGCATGGCAGATCGTCATACGACCACGGCTGGCGTTCGTTCAAGGCGATGCGCGATCTCCCGCGGCCAGTGCGATGGCGCCCGGCTGGTACCATCGGCTGTGAGTCGCCGAACGGCCGCGGCCGGCCTGGCCGGTGAACCCGTCGCGCTGGCTCGTGCTCAGGGCCTCGCCGTGCTCCTGCGGAGCACCGCTGCGGTTCTGACATCAGTCGAGGTGGCCGCGATCGGAGTCGCCCATCTCGACGCCGCCGGCCGGGAAGTACTCGCGCCACCGTCGATCGACCGTGGCGGCCGTGTCCGGATCGCAGAACAGCTCGTCGGGGTAGCTCGGCTTCATGCGCGCATCGATCACGATCGGGGGCGTGTAGCTCGGTTGGCTGCGCACGAGTTCGAGGTCGCGCGCGTGGATGTCGGCGGCGGGTTCGAAGCGGGTGAACGTCGTCCACAGGAAGTTCACCGCGGACTTGGCGGCGCGTTCCGCGTCATCGACGAGCACGACGAGCGGCCACGGCCGCAGCGCCGGCACGTCGGGCAGCGCCTCGACGCACTCCCGATCGGCCGCGAACGCGGGACCCTCGACGACGAGCGCGCCGGGGCAGAACGGCACGGCCTTCGTGAACGGCGGGGGCAGTGCTCCCGAGAACTCGCGCGGCAGTTCGCGCACCGGCTCGCCGACGCCGAGCAGCACGCCCTTGCTGCCCTTGTTGATCTCGGGGCCGGCGTAGTCGAGCGAATCCATCGACAGGCTGCCGAACACGTAGAGATCGGTCGCGAAGCGACAGCGCGCGAGCACGTGCTGCAGCGTGGCGCGGAAGTCACGCAGGTCGACCGGCTGGTCCGTGAGCAGCAGGAACTTGGTCAGGCTCAGCTGCCCTTCGCCGAGGATGCGGAACGCGCTCTGCATCGCCTCGCGGCCGTAGCGTTCGCGCACGATGGCGCCCGCGAGCGAGTGGTAGCCCGTTTCGCCGTACGACCACAGATCGCGCACCTGCGGCATCGCGACCTTCGCGAGCGGCAGCAGCAGCTCCTGCAGGTAGTCGCCGAGGAAGAAGTCCTCCTGCCGCGGCTTGCCGACGACGGTGGCGCAGAGGATCGGATCGCGGCGGCGGGCGAGCGTGTGGACGCGCAGCAGCGGGTAGTCGTGGACGAGCGAGTAGTAGCCGTAGTGATCGCCGAACGGTCCCTCGGGTCGGGTCTCGCCCGGGCGCACCTCGCCGAGCAGGCAGAACTCGGCGTCGGCCATCAGCGGCAGCGGCGAGTGCGCGCTCGTCGTCGTGCGCAGACGCTGGCCCAGCACGAGTGACCCGAGCAGCACTTCGGGCACGTTCTCGGGCAACGGCGCGATCGCGGCGAGGATCATGGCGGGCGGCCCGCCGACGTGCACGGCGACGGGCAGCGCCTCGCCGCGCCGTTCGGCGGCCTCGAGGTGGAACCCGCCGCCCTTGCCGATCTGCATGTGCAGACCGGTCGTGTCGTCGTCGTAGCGCTGGATGCGATACATCCCGAGGTTGCTGCCGAGGCCTTCCGGGTGCTCCGTGTAGACGAGCGGCAGCGTGACGAACGGGCCGCCGTCGTCGCGCCAGGTGCGCAGCAGCGGCAGGCGGGTCAGTCCGGCGGGGCGGTCCTCCACCTCGAGGAGCGGTGCGCGGCGCACCTTCTTGCGCCCGACCTTCAGCACGGAGCCGATGAGCCCGCGCTGCTCCCAGACGCGGCCGAGCGTCGGCGGCAGCAGCGTGTGCGGCAGGTCCGCGAGTTGCTGCACGAGTCGCTCGGGTCGCGGGCCGAACGCGAGCTCGACGCGGCGCGCGGTGCCGAACAGGTTGGTCACGCAAGGCCACGCGCAGCCCTTCACGTTCTTGAAGAGCAGTGCCGGGCCCGATCCCGCGATGACGCGGCGGTGGACCTCCGCCGCCTCGAGGTCGGGATCCACTTCGGCGTCGACCTCGACGAGCTCACCCTCGCGCCGAAGAACGTCGAGGAACGTGCGCAGATCGGTGAGCCTCATGCCGGCACTTCCCGGTTCGGTGGCGCGGGGCTCGCGGATGCGGTGTCGCCGAGGCCGAGGAACCGGGCGACGATTGCGGCGGCGCGTTCGCTCGCACCGCCGGCGCCGAGTCGCTGTCGCACCTCGGCGAGGCCGGCCAGGACGGCTCGCCGCGGCTCCCCGTCCGGCCACAGCTCGGCCGCGTCGCGTTCGACCTTCTGCCAGCCGTCGTCGCCGTTGAAGCAGTGCTCGGGCACGACCCGGCGCCCGGCGATGAGGTTGGCCGCCGCGATCCACGGCACGCTGAGGATGTTGTGGTAGCCCCAGGAGCTCAAAGCCCCGCCGAGTTGGTAGACGACGACCGTCGGGGCGCCGTGCAGGCACGCCGCGAGGGAGCCGGTTCCGGACTTGGCGATGACGAGGCGCGCCCGCTGCAGCCACGGCGCGAGGGGGCCTTCGTGGTGTTCGGCGAAGTCGGCGTCGTGCTGCTGCATGAGGTCGCGCAGCAGGGCCGTGCGACGCGGGTTCTCGTGCGGGACGACGACCCGCATGTCCGGGTGCTCGGCCCGCATGCGCCCGGCGATCTGCAACATCCCCGGCAGGTTCTTGTCGATCTCGGCGCGGCGACTGCCGGGCAAGAGAACGAGGAGCGGTTCGGTGCGCGCGGTGTCCTCGTCGGCGCCAGCTTTCGGGACCGCATCGAGCAGCGGGTGGCCGATGTAGTGGGCCGGCACGTTGAAGCGCCGGAAGAACGCGGTCTCGAACGGCAGGATCGTCAGCGTCGCATCGACGGCCCGGCGGTAGCGCCGCATCCGCCATGGGCCCCACGCCCAGTACTGTGGCGCGACGTAGTGCAGCACCGGAATGCGGTGGCGCTTGCTGAGCTTCGCCATGACGAGGTGCAGGCCCGGGAAGTCAACGAGGACGATCAGATCGGGTGGGTCGTCCCGCAGCAGTCGCAGGTAGCTCGCGACCGCGCGCAGGATCAACGGCATCTGCCGCAGCACGCCGGCGATGCCCATGACCGCGTGCTCGCTGAGGCCGAATCGAAGCTCGGCGCCCGCCCGTTGCAGCCGTTCGCCGCCGAACGCGGTGCATCGCACGTCGGCAGGGAGCGCGCGCAGCAAACGCTCGGCGTGCCCCTCGCCGCTGGCTTCGCCCGCGGACAAGAACACGTGCGGCCGGTCCCCACGCCAGGGTCGGCTGCGGGCGAAGAACGACTCGAGGTCCGCGGTCGGGTCGGTGGGCGCGCCGGCGTCCTGCTGGGCGACGTCGTCGAGGACGTCGCGCGCGACGCGCCGCCAGTGGTGGCGGCGCGGCAGATACAGCAGCAGCCGCACCGGCACGACGAGCGCGCGCACGAGCTCGCGCAGCAGAGTCAGGAAGAGCTCGAACCAGACCACGGCAGCGCTTCCGTCAGAGCTCCAGTCGGCGCAGCGCGCGCCAGGCGAGGACGTAGAACAATGCGGCCGCCGCGAGCACGTAGGTCGTGAAGCCGGGCGCCCGGATCGGGTCGAACATCTGCCAGAGCTTCATGTTCCCCGCGAGGATCGGCGAGTACCACTCGAAGTCCGACAACCGAAACAGGCTGTAGGGTCGGACCTTCTGGGTCATGTAGGCGCCGAGCATCACGATCGTGATCCCGCCGACCCAGAACGCGACGTGCGCCTGGGTCCGGCAGCGGACCGACATCCAGGTCGTGAACGCGAGGAACATGAGCACGAACGACGCCCCGTGCATGCTGGCGAGCGTGACCTCCCAGAACGGCAGGTCGTAGCCGATCGTCCGACTCCACAGGATCGCCGACCAGTTCACGAGGAAGATCGGCACGAGCACGGCGAGCGCCGTCGGCCAGCTCTTCTGCCACAGGATGGTCCGGCGCGAGACGGGGCGGGCGAGCAGGAACTCGAGCGTCTGGGTCTCACGTTCGCGCGCGAACAGGGCGGTGCCGAACAGCACGGCGCCGGCGATGCCGACGAGGTTGACGCTGCGGAAGAAGAGCATCACGGCGCACCAATTGATGAAGGCCGCTTCCTCGCTGCGGTCGGACACTCCCTTGATGATGTTCTTGACGAAGTGGATCGGAACGATTCCCGAAAGGTCGGTCCGCTGGAACTCGTCGTAGAGGTCGGGCCACAGGAGCAGCACCGGGATCGCGAGCGCCTCGAAGATCACGATGTAGACCAGCGTCATCCACCGGATCTCGCGCCACGTCTTGCCCGCGATCATGCGCCGGCCTCCGAGCTCTCCTGCGGTGCGTCGTCGGCCCGCAACAGCTCCTGGTAGAGGTCCTCGAGGCGAACGACGCCGACCTCGGCGCTCTCGATCACGGCCGGGTCGACCGTCTGCAGGTACGCGAACGGATCGCCGTCCGTCTGCACCACGTGCGTGCCGTCGGCCTCCGTGCGCACCAGCGCCGCTCCGGCGGGCAGGTCGGACACCGCGGCGTCCCGCAACCGGAGTCGCGGTCGCCGCCGCAGCCGCTCGCGCGCCTGCGCCAACCGCGCGGCCGGAATCAGCGCGCCGTCGATGAGGAACTCGAGCCGATCCGCGAGCGTCTCCACCTCGCTGAGGTGGTGGGAACTGAGCACGATCGTCTTGCCCGCGGCCTTGAGATCGCGGAGCACGTCCCGCAGGAAGAAGCGGACCTGCGCGTCGAGCGCGCGATCCGGTTCGTCGAGCAGGTAGAGCGCCACGTCCGGGACGAGCGTCGCCGTGATCGCGAGCTTCTGCTTCATGCCCGCGCTGTAGGTCCGGATGCTGCGGTGCAGCGGCAGGTCGAACTCGGCGAGCAACCGGTCCCGCAGCTCGTTCTGGTGGCGCGGATAGAAGCCGAACGCGAAGTCGAGGAAACCCCTGCCCGTCATGCCGTGGTAGACGCCGGTCTCCCCGGGCAGGTAGCAGGTGTCGGCGCGGATCGACAGATCGGCGGTGCCGGGGTCGCGGTCGAGGACCTTCACGTCACCGCTGTCCCGCCGGACGAGGCCGATGAGCGTGCGGAGCAGGGTCGACTTGCCGGCGCCGTTCGGGCCGACGAGCCCGAGCAATTCTCCCGCTCCGACGACGAACTCGACGTCACGCAGCACTGCCCGATCGCCGAACCGTTTGCTCAGGCGCTGCGTCGCGATCACGGCCATGGTTGCTCGTCGGGATTGCCGGCGGTGTGCACGGCAGTCAGGAAGTTCGCCAGCAGACGCGGGCCGTGCGAAGAACGAAAGGACTCGGGGTGGAATTGCACGCCGAACGTCGCGTGGTCCGCGTGCCGCAGGCCCATGAGGTCGCCGGTGGGCGTCCACGCGATCGCTCGCAGCGGGGCGGGCAGATCGTCATCGACGTAGAGCGCGTGGTAGCGGCAGACCTCGACCGGGTTCGGCAGATCGGCGAAGAGCACGGGGTCATCGTGCCGCACGGCGGTCGTCCGGCCGTGCACCGGTTCACCGCGTCGGATCGTGGCGCCGAACGCGGCGGCGATCGCCTGGTGACCGAGGCAGACGCCGAGGATCGGGATGCGGCCCGAACACTGCCGTACCGCGGCGATCGAGATCCCCGCGTCCTCGGGGCGGCCGGGGCCGGGGGAGATCACGAGCGCGTTGGCGCCGGCCAGATCGGACAGCGCGAGTCGGTCACTGCGGGCGACTTCCGCGGTCGCGCCGAGGCCGCGCAAGGCCTGCGCGAGGTTCCAGACGAACGAGTCCTTGTTGTCCAGGATGAGGATCAACGCCGGCCCAGACAGTATCGTCCTGCGCACTGATGAACATCCTCATCGTTGGCCTCGGCGAAGTGGGATCCTACCTCGCCAAGGTGCTGTCCACCGAGGGGCACGCGATCACCGTCATCGACCCGGACCTGGGCCGGATGCAGCAGGTCGCGGACCTGCTCGACGTCCAGGCCGTGCGCGGGGACGGCTCACGCCCCGACGTGCTCGACAAGGCCGAAGCGCACAGCGCGGACCTCCTGCTCGCGGTGTCGAGCGACGACAAGGTCAACATGCTGACGTGTCTGTTCGGCAAGCGCATGGGCGCGAAGAAGACCGTGCTGCGGCTGCGTGACACGTCGGCCGTGCGCCGCAGCAAGACGTTCTTCCGGAAGAACCTGATGCACGATCTGCTGCTGTCGCTCGACGACCTCGCGGCGGAGGAGATCGTCAAGACGGTGCGGCAGAGCAAGGCGCTCGGGGTCGAGAACTTCGCGGAGGGGCGCGTGCAGATGCGGCGGTTCCGCATCCCGGAGTCCGGCCCGTTCACGGGCAAGCTGCTCAAGGACCTCAAGATGCCGGCCGGCACGCTCATCACGGCGATCGACCGCGACCACGAGGTCATCGTGCCGGGCGGCTCCGACGAGCTGCTGGCGAACGACGAGATCTTCGTGCTCGGCGAACCCAAGGCGATCTCCGGCTTCGAGAAGAAGATCGGCGGGGCGCGGCGCGGCAAGGCGCGCAACGTCGTCGTGTTCGGCGGTGCGCGGATCAGTCAGCAGGTCTGCCAGGCGCTGCAGCGCGAGCACGTCAACGTCAAGATCATCGTCGAGAGCCGCAAGGACGCCGAGCGCATGTCCGAGGTGCTCGAGGACGTCGTCGTGCTGCACGGCAGCGCGACGGACATCAACCTGCTGCAGGAAGAGCACGTCGGCGACGCGGATGCGTTCCTCGGCATCTCGGTCGAGGACGAGCGCAACCTGATGTCGTGCCAGCTGGCGCGCACGCTCGGCTCTCAGCGCACCGTCGCGCTCGTGACCAAGCCGGACTACGTGTCGCTCTACCAGCACCTCGGCATCGACGTCGCCGTGTCACCGCGATTGCTCTGCGCCAACCGCATCCTCGCGTTCGTGCGCAGCCGCAGCATCTCGACGATCGCGACGATCGAGGAGGGCAAGGCCGAGGTCCTCGAGATCGAGATCCAGCCGGGCAGCAAGGTCGCGGGGCGCAAGGTCAAGGACGCCGGCTTCCCGCGCGGCTGCGTCGTCGCGGCGATCACCCGCGAGGATGGCTCGGTCGTGATCCCGGGCGGCGAGGACGAACTCGTCGCCGGCGAACAGGCCGTCTTGTTCGTGCTCGCGAAGGTCGTCGACGACGTGCTCGGGCTCGCCGGCATTCGTCGCGAGTAGGCACGGGTCAGCGCTGCGGGTCGTTCCCGCTGCTGCTGCTGCTGCTGGCGCCCTTGCCGACCGGGCGCAGCACGCGGATCCCGTCCGGGCGGTACACCGGCTCGTAGTCGACCGGGTAGCGCTCCGGAACCGCGAGCATCTCGCGCACGCGATCGACGCCGGCGAGCACGTAGAAGCCGCGTCCGCTCGAGCCGCTGCCCGGGTCCGAGTTCTCGAACGTCGCCTTGCCCGCGACGAGTCCGACGAAGTAGAGGCGGTCCTTGTGGTCGATCCGGAACACCGCGGCGCCGGCGGGGAGTTCTTCGCCCGGATCGTCGAGCACCGCTTCGCCGCGGACGCGGTCGTCGGTCGCGAGCGTGACATCGAGGGCCCGCACGTTCGTGCCGTCCGGCGTCCACATCGCGAGGAGCTGATCCGCGCCGGTGGGGCTGCGGTCGAGAACGCGCACGGCCTGGTGCTTCAGGGGCATCTCCGCCCGCGTGAACACGGCGCCCGTGGGCTCGAGCCGGCCGTCCTCGATGTCCGGGGTCGGACCGATGAAGTAGTGCACGCGGCACGCTCCCGACGTCGCGGTTCGACCGAGCAGCAGGATCCCGTACTCCGTGGTCGCGGCCAGTTCGACGCCGCCCGTCGTCTCGATCAGCGCGACCGGGCGCGAGCGCTCCGCGTAGGACTCGCCGCTGAAGAACCAGCCGACGCAGCCGGAGAGCAGCGCGGATCCGATGATCACGGTGAACAGTCGCAACGTTCGGCCCATGGCAGAAGCGTAGCGAAAATCACACGCGAAGGCGCGGGATGTCGCGGTCAGGCGTGACGGCCGAGCAGGTCAGTCGTTCGACTTCGACTTCGACTTCGTGCTCTGGCCAGACGAGTCGTTCTTGGCGCCGGTGCTCTTCGGACTGGCCTTCTTCGTGTCGGACTTGCTGCTCGACGATTCGCTGTCAGGCTTGTCGCCCGAGCTCGAGTCCTTCTTGGCGTCGCTGCTGTACGACTCGCCGCGGTAGTCGGTCTCGTAGAAGCCGGAGCCCTTGAAGATCACGCCCGCGCCCGTGCCGATGAGGCGCTCGAGCTTGTTCGCCCCGCACGCGGGGCACTTGCGGAGTTCCTTCGCGGTCATGGTCTGAAACTCCTCGAACCGGTGACCGCACGCGTTGCACACGTAGTCGTAGGTCGGCACCGTCAGTCCTCCGTCGGCTCGTCGGTCGGGTCGCCGGCAGCCTGGTCGGAGCCGGCCACGACGACGCGACTGTGGCGCACGACCTTGTCGCCGAGCTGGTAGCCCGTGAGCATGACGCGCACGATGTGGCCGTCGGGAACGTCCTCGGAGGGTTCCATGGCCATGGCCTCGTGTCGATTCGGGTCGAACGGACCGCTGCCCGCGATCTCCTGTAGGCCATGCCGCTCGAGCACGGACGACAGCATGGTGCGAACCATGCGCACGCCCTCGACGAGCGCCTTCGGATCCTGCGCGGCCCCGGCCTGCTCACCTCGGGCGTCCTGGGCCTGCTGGGCGTCGTAGGCCTGCACCGCCATCGAGAACGTGTCGAGCACCGGCAGCAGTTCCTGCGTCAGCCCTTCGAGCACGCGATGGCGGTTGTCGTCGATCTCCTGCCGCTGCCGCCGGCGCACGTTGGCCAGGTCGGCCATCGCGTGCTGCAGCTTGGTCTCGAGCTCGTCGCGCTCCTGCTGGAGGCGCTTGAACTCCTGATCGTGACTCGGGATCTCGCTCGTCGGCTCGGTCGCCGCGTCGGTCTCGACCTCGTCCTCTGTCTTGTTCTTGTCGGTGTCCTTCACGAGAAGATGTCCTTCACTTTCTCGAAGATCGTCTTCTTGGCGTTCTTCTTGCCTTTCTTGCCGTTCTCGAGCTCGTCGAACTTCTCGAGCAGCTCGCGCTGCTCCGCCGTGAGCTTCTTCGGCACGTCGACCTGGATCTGTACGACGAGGTTGCCGCGGCCGTAACCGTCGGCGCGGGGCAACCCGTGTCCTTTGATGCGCAGCCGTTCGCCGGGCTGCGTGCCCGCGGGGATCTTGAGGCTGACGGTCTCGCGCGTGATCGTCGGGATCTCGATCTCGTCGCCGACCGCGGCCTGGCGGAAGCTGACCCGCGTCTGCATGAGCAGGTCGTCGCGATAGCGCGTGAAGACCTCGTGCTCGATGACGTGCAGCACGACGACGAGATCGCCCGGCTGACCGCCGGCCTCGCCGGGTTCGCCCTGCCCCGGAATGCGCTCCGTGTGGCCGGACTCGATGCCGGCCGGGATGCTGATGTTGACCGGCGCCTCCTTGCCGACCACGCCGCGACCGCGGCACTTCGGGCACGGGTCATCGATCGTCTCGCCCTGGCCGTGGCAGCTCGGGCAGACTTGTCGCAGCTGGAAGAAGCCCTGCGAGCGCACGACCTGACCGTGGCCGTTGCACGTCGAGCACGTCGACTTCTCGGTGCCGGGCTTACTGCCGCTGCCGCTGCAGTTGCCGCAGGCCTCGTGGCGTTTCAGCTGGATGGTCTTCTTGACGCCCGTGGCGACCTCTTCGAGCGTCAGCTCGAGGTCGACCTTGAGGCTCGCGCCGCGGCGCCCGCGACCGCGCCGACCGCCGCCACCGAAGAACTGTTCGAAGAACCCGCCGCCGCCACCGCCGCCGCCGAACAGGTCGCCGAACGCGGCGAAGATGTCCTCGGCGGACTGGAAGCCGCCGCCGCCCTGGGCGCCGTCGACGCCGGCATGACCGAACTGGTCGTAGCGCTGCCGCTTCTGGGCATCGCCGAGCGCGGCATAGGCCTCGGCCGCTTCCTTGAAGCGGCGTTCGGCCGCTTCGTCCCCGGGGTTGCGGTCCGGGTGGTTGGCGAGCGCGAGTTTGCGGTACGCCTTCTTGATGGTCTCGTCATCCGCGCCCCGGTCGACACCGAGGATCTCGTAGTAGTCGCGCTTCTGAGCCATCAGGTGGTTGGGGCGGCGGGCGTCGGTGTCGATTCAACTATGCGCGAAGCCCGTCACCGGCGGACCGCCATCGAGGCGGCCGACCGGCGACGGGCAACGCGCCGGATCCAATTGGAGATCGGCTCCAGGATCAGCTCGTGGCGCCGGTGACGGCGTCCTTGTCGTCCTGAATCGAGGTGACCATCGTGTTGGTCGTGAGCATCAGGCCCGCGATGCTCGCCGCGTTCTGCAGCGCACAGCGCACGACCTTGGTCGGATCGACGATACCGGCCTTGAACATGTCGACCCACTCGCCGGTCAGCGCGTTGAAGCCCTCGTTGGTCTTCTTCTCGAGCGCCTCGTCGACGACGACCGAGCCGTCCTCGCCCGCGTTCTCGGCGATCTGACGCATCGGCGCTTGGCAGGCGCGCGCGATGATCTCGATGCCGAAGCGCACGTCGCCCTTGGCCTTGACGCTGTCGAGGTCGGCGCTCGCGCGCAGCAGGGCGACACCGCCGCCCGGGACGATGCCCTCTTCGACGGCCGCCTGCGTGGCGTTGAGCGCGTCCTCGATGCGCTGCTTCTTCTGCTTCATGTCGGCCTCGGTCATCGCGCCCGCGCGGATGATCGCGACGCCGCCCGTGAGCTTCGCGAGGCGCTCCTGCAGCTTCTCGCGGTCGTAGTCCGACGTCGTGCGCTCGATCTGCGCGCGGATGCTGTCCGCCCGCTGATTGATCGCCGCCTTCTTGCCCGCGCCGCCGATGATCGTCGTCGCGTCCTTGCCGACGCGGACCTTCTGCGCGGTGCCGAGCTGCGAGAGCTCGACGCTCTCGAGCTTGATGCCGAGGTCCTCGCTGATGCACTGACCGCCGGTCAGCGTCGCGATGTCCTCGAGCATCGCCTTGCGGCGGTCACCGAAGCCCGGCGCCTTGACGGCGCAGACGTTGAGCACGCCCTTGAGGCGGTTGACGACGAGCGCGGCCAGCGCCTCGGACTCGACGTCCTCGGCGATGATGAGCAGCGGCTTGCCGGCGCGCGAGACCTGCTCGAGCAGCGGGATCAGCTCGCGGACGTTGCTGATCTTCTTCTCGTGGATCAGCACGAGCGCGTCGTCGAACGCGGCCTCCATCGTCTTGGGGTCGGTGATGAAGTACGGCGACACGTAGCCCTTGTCGAACTGCATGCCGTCGACGTGCTCGAGCTCGGTCGTCGAGGTCTTGCCCTCTTCGACGGTCACGACGCCTTCCTTGCCGACCTGCAGCATCGCGTCCGCGAGCAGCGCGCCGATCTCGGCGTCGTTGTTGGCCGAGATCGAGCCGACCTGCGCGATCTGGTCGCGGCTCTTGTTGTCGACCTTCTTCGCCATCGCGGCGAGGTTCTGCGTCACGTGGGCGACGGCCTTGTCGATGCCGGCGCGCAGGTCGTTGGGGTCGACACCCGACGTGAGGTAGCGCTGACCGGTCGTGAGGATCGCCTCGGCGAGCACGGTCGCGGTCGTCGTGCCGTCGCCCGCGACGTCGTTGGTCTTGCTGGCGACCTCGCGCACGAGCTTGGCGCCCATGTTCTCGAACGGATCCTCGAGCTCGATCTCTTTGGCGACGGTGACGCCGTCCTTGGTGACCTGCGGACCGCCGAACGACTTCTCGATGATGACGTTCTTGCCGGCCGCGCCGAGCGTGACCTTGACGGCCCTGCTGAGCTTGGTGACGCCTTCGACCGCCTTCCGGCGCGCGACGTCGTCATACATGATCTGCTTGCCCATCGGAGTTAGCCCTCCACCTTGGCGAGGATCTCGTTCTCGCGCAGGATCTTGAGGTCCTTGCCGCCGACGACGACGTCGCTGCCGGCGTACTTGCCGAACAGGACCACGTCGCCCTTCTTGACGTCGAGGGCGAGGCGCTTGCCGTCCTTGCCGAGGCGGCCGTTGCCGACCGCGGTCACCTTGCCGCGCTGCGGCTTCTCCTTGGCGGAATCCGGCAGGACGATGCCGCCGGCGGTCGTTTCTTCGGCGTCGAGCACCTGCAGCACGACGCGGTCATCGAGGGGACGAAGGGATGCCATGATAGTTCTTGCTCCTGAAGTGAATGCTGTGTGGGGGGTGTAGGGGTGGCGTTTTCTGGCCGAGTTACATCTCGCCGTGTTCGCCGCCCTCCTCGTCGTCGTCGTCCTTGTCGGTGATCAAGCAGTCGGTCGTGAGCAGCAGCCCGGCCACCGAGGTGGCGTTCTGCAGCGCCGAGCGCGTGACCTTGGTCGGGTCGACGACCCCGAACTCGATCATGTCGCCGTACTCGCCGGTCAGCGCGTTGTAGCCGAACGTCGCGGACTTGTTGGCGAGCACCTTGCGGGCGACGACGGCGCCGTCGATGCCGGCGTTCTCGGCGATCTGCCGCACCGGCCGCTGGACGACGTGCTTCATGAGGTCGATGCCGAACTGGGCATCGCCGTTCATCGTGAGCTTGTCGAGCACCTTGCCGGCCTTGAGCAGCGCCGTGCCGCCGCCCGGAAGGATGCCCTCCTCGATCGCCGCGCGCGTCGCGTGCAGCGCGTCGTCGACGAGGTCCTTGCGCTCCTTCATCTCGGTCTCGGTGTGGGCGCCGACGCGGATCTCGGCGATGCCGCCGGTCAGCTTCGCGAGCCGCTCCTGCAGCTTCTCGCGGTCGTACTCCGACGTCGTGGCCTCGATCTCGCGGCGGATCTGCTCGGCGCGCGCCTTGATGTCGGCCGACTTGCCCTTGCCCTCGACGATCGTCGTGGTGTCGCCGTCGATGACGACCTTCTTCGCGACGCCGAGCTGGCGCAGGTTGATCTTCTCGAGGTCCATGCCGAGGTCCTTGAAGATCGCCTCGCCGCCGCACAGGATCGCGATGTCCTGCAGCATCGCCTTGCGGCGATCGCCGTAGCCCGGCGCCTTGACCGCGCAGACCTTGATGATGCCGCGCAGCTTGTTGACGACGAGCGTCGCCAGCGCTTCGCCCTCGATGTCCTCGGCGATGACGAGCAGCGGCTTGTTCGCCTCCTTGATCTTCTCGAGGAGCGGCAGCAGCGGGCGGATCGAGCTCAGCTTGTCCTCGTGCACGAGCACGTAGGCGTCGCGGAAGTCGACCGTCATGTCCTCGTTGTCGGTGACGAAGTGCGGCGACAGGTAGCCGCGGTCGAACTGCATGCCCTCGACGACCTGCACCTCGGTCTCGAGGCCCTTGCCCTCTTCGACCGTGATCACGCCGTCCTGGCCGACCTTTTTCATCGCGTCGGCGATGATCTTGCCGATCTCGGGGTCGTTGTTCGCGGCGATCGCGGCGACCTGCATGATCGCCTTCTGATCGTTGCCCGGGACGTTCTTCTTCACGCGCGAGAGCTCGGCGACGAGCGCGTCGGTCGCGGCCTTGATGCCCTTGATCAGCTCGGCGTGGTTGCTGCCGGCCGTCAAGTACCTCATGCCCTGCTCGCAGATCGCGTGGGCCAGCAGCGTCGCCGTCGTCGTGCCGTCGCCGGCGTTGTCCGACGTCTTGCTCGCGGCCTCGCGAACGAGCTTGGCGCCCATGTTCTCATAGGCGTCCTCGAGCTCGATCTCCTCGGCGACCGTGACGCCGTCCTTGGTGACGGTCGGGCCGCCCCAGCCCTTGTCGAGCACGGCGTTGCGGCCGCGGGGACCCAGGGTGGAGTAGACCGCTCGGGCGAGCTTGTCGACGCCGCGGAGCACCGCTTCACGCGCGTCGTTTTCGAAGACGAGTTGTTTGACCATCACAACCTCGGAGGGGAATCTCGATAGTTACTGTCATGGCCGTGGGCGTCAGCTGGCGCCGCGCGACCGGAATTCTGGGGGTAGGTCCGCGGTGGGCCGACCTCGCGCGGGCGCAGCGGCTGCTGCAGGCGCCAGGGACCGACCGAGGACATCGATGCTGAACCGAACGAGTTCGGAACCGAACAAGACGGGCTCGTCCGGTCCGGAAGGGCGGCGTATAGCAAACCGGGTGCCGGGCCTCGGCCGGTCGGCCCGCGCTTCGACGATTCGTATGCAACTGGTACCTGAAAAACAGCTTATGGCGCCACTTCCGAGTGCTGGGGAGAGTGTGGGGAGAACGTGCGACCGCCAATCTGACAGCTGGCCGGGGCTGGCCCGCTGGCCGAGGTGTCAGAATGGCATCCGTGCCTTCGTGACGCGGGCGCGATCCGCGGTCCGCGGGCTGCCGGTCGCCCGCGTTCTGGCGGTGGGCGTGCTGGTCGCGGCGGTCGCGATGCCGCAGGCGCCGGGCGCGGCGGCGCCGCAGTCGGAGGCCTCGCCGCCGCTCGAGCTGGCGCTGCGGCAGGGTGAGGTCGTGCGCGCGACCGCGCTCGATGGCAGCGTGCAGGACGGCTTCACGGCGAGCCTGCCGAACGGCCGACTGCCGATCGCGGGTGCCGACCTCATCGCGGTGCACGGCGTCGCGGCGCGGCCGGTCGAGCTCGCCGCGGTCTGGCTGCAGGGCGGCGACGTCGTGCGCGGCACGCTGACCGGCGGCGACGCGGCGGGCAACGTGGTGCGACTGCTGTCGCCCGTGCTCGGTCCGATCGAGCTCGAGGTCGATCGCATCGCCGCCTACGTGCCGCGTGGTGGCGGCAGCGATCTCACGCCCGCGCGCCTGGAGTTGCCCGACGGCGTCGACGAGGCGCTCTTCGTTCGCGCGCGCATCGGCTACGACCTGCGCGTCGGCCGCCTGCATCGCTTCGACCCGCAGGGGTTGCGGTTCGCGCTCGACGACAGCGACGACCCACAGCTCTATCGTGAGAAGGCGTTCGTCGCGCTGCGCATCGGCGACCCCGCGCCGCGGGAACGGGCGCCGATCGCGACGCTCGTGACGCGCACGGGTGATCGCCTCGGTTGCGACGCGGTCACGTTCGGCGCTGCGTCGGTGCGGATCGAGCTCGAGACCGGGCGCACCGTCGACGTGCGCTACGGCGATCTCGGCTGCCTCACGTTGCACGGCAACTGCCGCCACCTGTCGGAGCTGCAGCCGTCGGCCGCGGTCGAGAACGGCTTCGATGGGCCTGTCGTGCATCCCTATCGCCGCAACGCAACCGCGCTCGGCGGGCCGCTCGTCGCGTCGGATCGGACCCACGCGATGGGGCTCGGGGTGCACAGCAAGAGTCGGCTCACGTTCACCGTGCCGCCCGACTGCGAGGCGTTCTGGACCCGCGTCGCGCTCGACGACAGCGCGGCGGCGCTGCCGCTGCGCGCGAACGTCGATGTGCGCGTGCTGCACAACGGGATCACGGTCTTCGAGCAGCGCGGCCTCGAGACCGGCGACCGGCCGCGCGACACCGGGCTGATCGCCGTGACGCCCGGGATGGACCTCGTGCTCGAGGTCGACTTCGGCAAGGGGCGCGACCTGGGTGACCGCGTCGACTGGCTGACGCCGGTCTTCCTGCCCGCGCCGTCGCGTTGAACCGCGCCGCCCGCCACGATCTGGCCATCCGATGATCGGACTCCTGCGCTTCCTGACGCTCGCCGCGCTGCTCGCGTTCGTCGTCGGGCTCGCGGACCCGGTCGCGGTCACGTTCGTCGAAGCCGAGGCCGACCATCGCAGCGTCGAACTCATCGACGGCGGCGACGTCGCGGGCGCGGTCGAGCGCGCGACGACCGCGATCCTCGTCGCGGCCGGGCGCGCCGGTCCGCGTGCCGAAGAACTCACGCTGCGGGCCGCGCGACCGGTGGCCGAGTTGCCGCGCGGGCCGCTCGGCGCGGAGCTCGTGACGGAGACCGCGCCGCTGTCGTTCGAACCGGGCGCCCTGCGCGTCGTCCTGCCGCGCCCGCCGGCGGTCGGCCGACCCGTCGAACTCGAGGTGCGGTTGCCGCGCGAGGTCCGGTCGCCGCGGGTTGGGGGCACGCCGATCGCCGGCGACTACCCGGTCACGCTCACGGTGCTCGACGCGGTCGGTCGCGTGCTCGAGAAGACCGCCGTGCTGCGCGCGGACCGGCCCGCAAAGGCATCGTTCGTGCCGACGCGGGCGGGTCGCCATCGCGTGACGCTCGCGGTGCAGGTGCCGGATCGGCAGCTGACGTACACGGGCGCGTTCGATGCCCGGCCGGCACCCCGTGTTCTCGTGCTCGAGCCGAGCGGCAACGCGGCGGCGGCGCTCGCGGCGCAGGGGGTCGCGGTCGACGTTCCGGCTGCCCGTCGAGCGATCGGGGCTGCCGAACTCGAAGGCCTCGCGGCAGTCGTGGTCGGCGCGGAGCTGCCGGCCAACGCGCAGCGGGTGATCGCGGACGCGATGACCGACGGCCTCGGTGTCTTCGTTCTCGCGCCGGGCTTCGGCTCTCCGGGCGAGCCGCTCTTCGATGCGCTGCCGCTCCTGCCCGAGCCGCGCGGGGCTGCCGGTGCTCGCATCGAGGGTGGCGGCACCGCCGGCGCGGGCGGGGGCGCAACCGCACCGTCGTCGACGCCGGATTCGCTGACTCAGCCCGACCCGACCCAGCCCGACCCGACGGCGGACCCAGTCCCGGCCGACCCGACGCCGCCGCAGCCCACGCCGGCCGACCGCCCGCCGCCGACCGGCGAGATCGAGGACCCGA
The DNA here is from genome assembly GCA_965228735.1 of Planctomycetota bacterium. Lineage (GTDB taxonomy): Bacteria > Planctomycetota > UBA1135 > UBA1135 > UBA2386 > JAGQRA01. The sequence continues at coordinate 1,791,274 of OZ245838.1, read as the reverse complement.
CGCCCGTGAGCGAGGACCCGATCGAGGTCGACAAGCGCTCGATCGCGATGGTCCTCGTCGTCGATCGCTCGGGCAGCATGGGCATCGTCGTCGGCCCGGAGCGGCGCTCCAAGATGAGCTACGCGAAGACGAGCGCGCTCGAGAGCGCGCGCGCACTGACCGCGGACGATCAGGTCGGCATCGTGACGTTCGGCAACAAGAACGCGGCGCGCGTCGAGCTGCCGCTCACGAATGCCGAGGACGGCGCGGCGATCCGGGCCGGGGTCGCGCGGCTCGCCCACGGGCTCGACAACACGTTCCTGCTCGCGGGCCTGCAGCGGGCGGGCGAGCTGCTCGCGCCGGCACAGGTCGCGGTGAAACACATCGTCGTCGTCACGGACGGCGAGTTCCGGATGGAAGAGACGTTCGCGCTGCGCGCGCTGGCCCACCGGCTGTTCCGCGAGCAGGGCATCTCGTGTTCGATCCTGTCGATCGTCGACGAGACGACGAACACCGAGTTCGCGAAAGACGCGCTGAGCATCACGAACGACGGCGGCGGGCAGTTCTTCGAGATCCCGGCGGCGGACCAGGTGCCGGTGTTCGTGAGCGCCGAGGTCGCGCGGTCGCTCGATCGCGCGGGGCGAAGTGGCGGTGGTGGGCCAGGGGAAGGGGACGGCGAGGGCGATGGCGAGCCGGCCCCCGACTCGATGACCGAGCCACCGGATGACCCGGTGGACGATCCGCCCGATGATCCCGAGCCGGAGGAGGCGGAGAAGCCGGAGCCGGAGCCGCCGCAGCGGGTGCCCGTGCGCGCGGTCGCGCGCTCACCGTTGCTCTTGCCGCGGCCCGCGGCGGGCACGACCTGGCCGACGCTCGGCGCGGCGGTGCCGACGACCGCGCCGCTCGACGCCGCGGTGCTGCTCGTCGCGGGCGACGACGGCTGGCCGCTGCTTTGTTTCGGCAATCGCGGGCTCGGGCGCATCGGCGCGTTCGCCGCCGATCTGTTCGGTGGGGCGGGGGCGGAGATGCGCGGCGAGTCGGCGTTCCCCGCCCGGCTCACGCTCTGGGTGCAGCACGTGATGCGGGCGGAGCGCGATGCGGAGCCGACGCCGGTCGCGCTGTCGTGGGAGCTCGACGAACCCGCGCCGTTGCCGGCCGGGATCGCCGCGTTCGAACGCCTCGGCGGCGACCGCGTCACCGCGGCAGCGACCGCGCCCGCGCCGGCGCTCGTTCGGCGGACGACGTCGCGGCTGCCCGACTGGGCGCTCGGCGCGCTCGCCCTCGTGCTGTTGCTGGCTGTCGTCGAACGGGTCGCCGTGCTGCGCGGTCGCGTCGCCTGAGCCGACAGGTGAAGCGGTCCGGGCGCGCTACTACCATCCTCGGATGCCCTCGGACTCGGACCCGGCCAGCGCGCCGATCGCGAACCAGAACGTCGATCCAGCCGTGATCGCGGCCGCGAACGCCGGTTACTGGCGCCGCAACGTGATCTTCACCCTGGTGCTGCTCGTCGGCTGGTTCGTTGCCGGTCTCGGCTGCGGCGTGCTTTTCGCCGAGCCGTTGAACGAGCACCGCCTCGGCGGCTTCCCGCTCGGGTTCTGGTTCGCGCAGCAGGGCGCGATCATCGCGTTCGTCGCGCTGATCTTCGTGTATGCCGTGGGCATGGCCTTGCTCGACCGCCGCTATCGCCGCGTGCTCGCGCAGCTGCGCGCCGCTGCCGCCGGAGGCGAGCTGTGACGGTCCAGACCTGGACGTTCCTGTTCGTCGGGCTGACCTTCGGTCTCTACCTGTTCCTCGCGTGGCGCGCGCGGGTGCGCGACACCAAGGGGTTCTACGTCGCGGGCCAGGGCGTGCCCGCGCTCGCCAACGGCATGGCGACCGCGGCGGACTGGATGTCGGCCGCGTCGTTCCTGTCGATGGCCGGGCTCATCTCGGTCCTCGGCTACGCGGGCGGCGTCTACCTCATCGGGTGGACGGGTGGCTTCGTGTTGCTCGCGGTGTTGCTCGCGCCGTACCTGCGCAAGTTCGGCCACTTCACGGTGCCGGACTTCGTCGGTGATCGTTACGAGTCGTCGGCCGCGCGCCTCGCTGCGCTGCTCTGTGCTCTGTTCGTGAGCTTCACCTACGTCGCCGGTCAGATGCGCGGCGTCGGCATCGTGTTCGCGCGCTTCCTCGAGGTCGATGTCGACGTCGGCGTGATGATCGGCATGGCGCTCGTGTTCGTCTACGCGACGCTCGGCGGGATGAAGGGCATCACGTGGACGCAGGTCGCGCAGTACTGGGTGCTCATCGCCGCGTTCGTGATCCCCGCCGTGGCGATCAGCTGGCGGCTCACGGGCGACCCGGTGCCGCAGGTCGGCCTCGGCGGCACGCTCGAGAGCGGCGTGCCCGTGCTGCAGAAGCTCGACGAGATCCACCGCGACCTCGGCTTCGCCGACTACACGACCGCGTTCACCGGGCGCTGGGATCAGCTCAACGTGTTCTGCACCGCCGCGGCGCTCATGGTCGGCACCGCGGGATTGCCGCACGTGATCGTGCGCTTCTACACCGTGAAGAGCGTCGGGGCGGCGCGCTGGTCGGGCTTCTTCGCGCTGTTCTTCATCGGGCTGCTCTACCTCACGGCGCCCGCGACCGGCGCGTTCGCGCGCTACTACGTGTTCGAGAGCCTGCAGCACAAGACCGCGGCCGAACTGCCGACGTGGTATCGCACGTGGGAGGAGATCGGCCTCGTCGTCTGGCTCGACGACGGCGATGGCAGGCTCGAGTATCACGGGCCGGAGCAGCAGGCGCAGAACGAGCTCTTCCGCATGGGCAAGCTGTCCGCGATCGAGTTCGCGGACATCCGCGCCGAGCACGCGACGTGGCTCGAGAGCGACGGTGCGCGCGGCACCGATGGCCGGGTCACGATGACGGCCGCCGGCCTCAGCGGGCCCGATCCGGACATCATGGTGCTCGCGACGCCCGAGATGGCGCAGCTCGCGGCGTGGATCATCGCGCTCGTCGCGGCCGGCGGGCTCGCGGCGGCGCTGTCGACGGCGTCGGGTCTGCTGCTCGTGATCAGCAGCAGCATCGCGCACGATCTCTACTATCGGATGCTGCGTCCCGATGCGACGGAGGCGCAACGCCTGCGCGTGTCACGCATCACGATCGGGCTCGCGGTCGTCGTCGCCGGCGTCTTCGGCATCTATCCGCCGGGCTTCGTGTCGCAGGTCGTCGCGTTCGCGTTCGGGCTGGCCGCGTCGTCGTTCTTCCCGATCCTCGTGCTCGGCATCTTCGGTGCGCGCACGAGCGCGGTCCCCGCGGTCGCCGGCATGCTCGCGGGCATCGGGTTCACCGGCTACTACATCCTCGGCACGGTCTACCTCGGTCACTCCCACTGGTGCTTCGGCATCAATCCGCAGGGCATCGGCATCGTCGGCATGGTCATCAACTTCGGGGTGGCGCTCGGCCTCACGCCGCTGTTCCCGAAGCCGTCCGCGAAGGTCCAGGCGATGGTCGCCTCGATCCGCGAACCCGAGCCGGAATGAGCCGAGGTCGAGGTGCGCCTCAGCGTTCGTTCGCCGGCGCGCTCGGCGGCGTGCGCGTCGACTGCACGAGCGTCATCTCGCCGGTGAGGCGGCGGTGCGCGTGCTTGGCGGCGGCGGCGACGGCCGGGTCGCTGTCCGCGCGGGCCGCGGCGAGCGCGGCTGCGAGGTCGGGCTGACTCGCGTCGGGGCGACTGTGCAACTCGGCCGCGAGCTGCAGCAACGCGAGCGCCGCGATGCGGCGACGACGGACGTCACCCGAGCCGAGCGCGGTCGTCAGTGCCGAGACCGCTTCCGGGCCGACCCGTTCGAGCGCCGCGGTCGCGCGGCTGACCGCGCTCGCGTCGCTCGTGAGCGCCAGGGTGAGGAGGTCGTTGACGACCGGATCGGGCTCGGCGCGGGCGGCGCGCAGATCCTGGTCCGTCGCCGTGTCGTCGAGCAGCCGATGGGCGAGCGGATGCAGGCGGTCGACCCGCACCGTCGGTCGCGCGGCTTCCTCGGTCGGTGAGACGGCGGCGGTCGGGTCGCCGCCCGCGGTCGGCAGTGGCTCGACGGCGCGCTGTCCGCAACACGCCGCGACCACGACGAGCAACACGCTGAGCGGCGAACGCGTGGACCGGTGCAGCCCGCGACGAACGACGGGAGCGGCGGCGGGGACGGGTGCTGCGGAGGGGGGGCGCATGAGGACAGTAGCAGCATAGCCGTCTATGCTGCGCGCGTGCGCAACCTTCGGACTCTGGTGTTCGCTCCGGGACTCACCGCCGTCGTGCTGGCGCTGGCGGCGAACGCGCAGTCGCGGCCCCCTGGGACCGTGGTTCGCGGTGATCTCGGCGAACAGCTCGAGCGGGCCGCGCTCGAGACCGTTTCTCAGATCGAGAAAGAGTCCCCGTTCTGGGGCGTGATGCTCGCCGCGAGCGATGCCGAGGTCGTGTTCGCGCGCGGGTTCGGGCCGGCCGATCGCAGCACGTCCGGACGCCGCCGGCGCGACATGTCCACGCGATCGCTGTTCGACCTCGGCGCCGCCGGGCAGATGCTGACGGCGCTGCTCGTTCTGCGGCTCGCGAGCGACGGCACGCTGGCCCTCGAGGATCCGGTTCGCCGCCACTTGGCGGACTGGCCGGCCGATCGGGAGCTGACGATCGACCAGCTGCTGCGCCACTCGTCCGGGATGTCCGTGAAGGGCAAGTGGCCGCGCGGCAGCGGCATGTCCGCGCGGCTCGCCCTCGCTGCCGTGGCGAACGCGCCGGTCGTGGGGCAGCCGGGCGTCGATCGGCGCTACACGGACCTCAACCCGATCCTGCTCGCGCTGCTCGTCGAGAGCGCGGCCGGCGGTTTCGAGCGCGCGCTGCGACGGCACGTGCTGAAGCCGTTCGGCATGAAGGACGCGGACGTGCTCGGTGGCAGCTTCTCGAGCAAGTACCTGACGACCCGCCGCAGCCTGAAGGGCGACGAGCGCGCCGACAAGCTGTTCTTCAACTGGCATCAACGCGGGGTCAGCGGCGTGCTCGCGACTGCGCTCGATGTCCACGCGCTGCTCGCCGGCGTGACCGGCGGCAAGTTGCTCGACGCGCGCGAACGCGATCTCTGGTGGCGGCCCGTGCCGGCTGGTCGGTTGCGGGTGGAGCAGGCGGATCTCCTCGGCACGCGTCTGCGGCGGATCGACGGTCGGTGTGAGGGCTACCGCACGCGGTGGACGATTCACCCGGAATCCCGCAGCTGGGTCGTGCTCTGCGCCGGCGATACGTGCGATCTCGACGCGGTCGAGGTCGCGTTGGTCGGGGTGCTCGCGCCGGCGTTCCGGAGCGGCGGCCCCGGTGTGGGGGACGGCGCGGGTGCCTCGGAGCCGCCGGCGCCGACAACAACGCCGCCGCCGACGGCCACTTCGAAGGCTGGCAGTTCGAAGGCCGGCAGTCCGACGGCGGGCGGTGCGATCGACGCCGAGGTGGCGGCGCGCTTCGTCGGCACGTTCACCGTGCCGAACGGCGGCCGCTTCGAGATCCGCGACGACGGCGGCTCCCTGCAGCTCGTCGCGGCCGGCGTCGAACCGTCCACGCGGCTGCTCGAAGGCGTCTGGCCCGGCCGCACCGGTGCCGCGGCCGGGCAGTACGCGGACCGCGGGATCGCCATCCTCGAGCGGCTCGCCGACGGTGATGCGACGGTCGTCGACGACGGCTTCGTGAGCGGAACGGCGGCGACCGCGGCGAGCACGACGGTCGCCGGACTGCTGGCGGACCACGGCGCCCTCGCGAGAGTGCGGTACGTCGGTTCGATCGCGGAGCGCGGGCGGGTCGAGAGCTGGTTTGCGCTCGACTTCGAGGATCACGCACCGATCCTGCAGGTCCGCTGGCGCGGCAGCCGGAAGTTCACGTCCTGCCGCCCGAGTGCCGAGCCGCCGCCGTTCGCCGTCGCGCTGACGATCGTGGGGCCGGACGCCGCCACTGCGACCTCACCGGCCGGAACGATGTTGCGACTCACGATGGAAGGCCGGCCGGGCGACCGCACGCTCGTGTTCGAGGACGGCACCGTCGGTGAGGACGGCCTGCTCGACTGCCCGGAGCTGGGTTCGCAGTGAGCGCCCGGCCGCTCGCCGGCCGTCAGAGGGAGCGGAGGAACGCGACGAGCGCCGTGCGTTCCGCGGCGTTGAGTTCGAGCGGTCGCATGCGCGCGTCGAGATGTGGGTTCGCGTTGCCGCCGCGCGCGTAGAAATCGACGACCTCCTCGAGGGTCCGCACGGAGCCGTCGTGCATGTAGGGCGCGGTGAGGCGGACGCCGCGGAGCGTCGGCGTCTTGAACGCGCCGGTGTCCGTCGCGTCGCCCGTCACCGCGGCGCGGCCGGCGGGCGCTGCCGTCGGCGTGTATCCGACGCCCGTGTTGTGGAACGCCTCGTCGGTGAACAGGCCGGGGGTGTGGCATTGCCAGCACTTGGCCTTGCTCTCGAACAGCCAGAACCCCGTGCGTTCGGCCGCCGTCATCGCGGCGCGGTCGCCCGAGATGAAGCGGTCGTAGGGCGCATCGCCGCGGGTGATGCCGCGCACGAACGTTGCGAGCGCGCGCTGCAGGCCGACGCGATCGGGTGGACCGCCGAACGCGGCCTGGAACGCATCGCTGTAGGTCGCATCCCCGGCCAGTCGCCCGAGCGCGTCGTCGAGCGGCAGCGCCATCTCGTCCGGATCCTCGATCGGCTCGAGCACGAAGGCTTCCAGGGTCGGGCTGCGACCGTCCCAACGCTGCAGCGTGCCGTAGCCGCGGTTGAACAGCGTCGGGGCGTGGCGCTTCGCGCGCCGGCCACCGACGCCGGCTGGCCGCGGATCGGCGTGGGCGAAGCCCGCCGCCGGGTGGCACGACGCGCACGAGACCGTGCGGTCGCTGCTGAGCACCGCGTCGTGAAAGAGCAGCTGCCCGAGATCGAACATCGCCCGGGTCGGTTCGTAGCCGACCGGGGCGGGCATCGGCGGGAGCCCGCGCGGCGGTGTGCGCAGCACGTCGAACGACGGCGTCTGCGCGACCGCGTCACCGCCGGTGAGCAGCGCTGTGAGCGTGGCGGCGACGGTTCGTGCGATGGGGCAGCGGCGAAGCATGATTCGGTCCGGGCCTAACGATACGCGAACTTGATCGTCGTGCGGGAGCGGTAGGTGGCGCCGGGCTCGACGATCGTGTCGGGAAAGTTCGGGTGGTTGACGCTGTCGGGGAAGAACTGCGTCTCGAGGCAGCACGCGCTGCGGTGCGCGTAGCTCATGCCGCCCTTGCCGCGCTGCCCGGCGAGGTAGTTGCCGGAGTAGAACTGGATCCCGGGCTGATCCGTCCAGATCTCGATCGCCCGCCCCGTGCTCGGCGCCCGCAGCGTCGCCGCGTGACGCATCTCGTTCGGCGACTCGGTGATCACGTAATTGTGGTCGTAGCCCGCGGCGGGCGTGTCGTCGAGCTGGTGGATCGCGTCGCCGATGCGCCTGGGTTCGCGAAAGTCGAGCGGGCCGCGCGCCGGCGCGAGCTCACCGGTCGGGATCAGCGTGTCGTCGGTCGGCGTGTAGGACTCGCAGTTCAGCCGCAGCGTGTGATCGAGCACCGTGTCCGAACCGGCGCCGGCGAGGTTCCAGTACGCGTGGTTGGTGATGTTGATCGGCGTGCGCGCGTCGGTCATCGCCTCGTAGGTGATATGCAGGCCCTCGGCGTCGAGGCGGTAGATCGCGACGGCGTCGACGGTGCCGGGGTAACCCTCTTCACCCTCGGGGCTGCGATACGTGAATCGGATCGCGGGCGCATCGCCACGCGCGAGGATCTCGGACTCCCAGTGCACCTTGTCGAAGCTGCGGCGCACGCCGCCGTGCAGATGGTTGGGACCGTTGTTGACGGCGAGCGTGTAGTCGTTGCCGTCGAGCGAGAACCTGCCCTTGCAGATCCGGTTGCAGACGCGCCCGGTCGTGCAGCCGAAGTACTGGTTGTCCTCGGACTCGTAGCCCGCCACGTCGTCGAAGCCGAGGATCACGTCGCCGAGGGTGCCCGCGGCGTCCGGCGCGCGCACCGCGACGAGCGTCGCGCCGTGGTCGGTGACGTCGATCTCGAGGCCCTTGGTGCGCAGCGTCCACAGCGTGGCGGGCTGCCCGCTCCGGGCGACGCCGAAGGGGCGGATCGAGACGGGTTCGTGGTTCGCCGAAGCGGGGCTGGAGTCGGTCATCGTGGAGCAGGCGGCGAGGGTGACCGCGGCGAGGGAGAGGACGAGCAGCGACGGTTTCATCGTCGCGGAGCGTAGCGAAAACGCGGGCGCAACGCAGTTCCGTTACCGCGCCCGGACCCGGTGGTACTCGGGGTTCGTCGCCTTCGCGCCCCAGCGCTTCGACCTGCGCGTGCTCGGTGTCGTCGGCCGCTTCTGCAACGTCGGGTGCGCAGTTAACGTCGCCCGGCAGTGCGTGTTCTCCGGCCATCGTGCGTTCTCGCCGCCGCAGCGCTCCTGCCGCTCGCGGCCTGCGCCAGTTTCGAACGTCATCTCACCTACGGTTCGCTCCCGAGCGCGGCGATGGCGCGCGAGATGACCTACGCCGTCTACACGCCGCCGGGTTGGCGGCCCGACGAACAGCTCCCGCTCGTACTGTTCCTGCACGGCGGTGGCGACGACGAGGACTGCTTCGATCGCGCGGGGTTCGGTCCGTTCCTCGATGCGGAGATCACGGCGGGCCGCGCGCCGCGCTGCGTGATCTGCGTGCCCGACGGCGAGCGCGGGTTCTGGGAGAACTGGCACGACGGCAGCCACCGCTGGACGGACTGGCGGCCGATGGTCCCCGCCGTGCTGCGGTTCCTCGTGGCGGATCGAGCGGCGGAGTAGGGGCCGCTTCGTCGGTCGCCGGCCGGGGGCGGAAGCCGAAACGGCACGGCCCGGCTACCGGTGGAAGCCGGCCTCGAGGACCCGCACATCGGGATCGGGCACCAGCGTCCGGATGACGATGCGGTCGCGGGTCGGCTCGTTCGCGGAGTAGAAGAGCAGCTGGTTGCGGCTGCCGAGCATCTGCACGTGGCGCACGGCGAACGGCAGCTCGCTGACGATGCGTTGCCAACCGTTCGTGCGGTCGTAGCTCCACACCGAGCGGTCGCTCGTGAACCTCATGCCGCGCATGGTCCCGCCGCACGCGACGTAGAGCCGATCGCCGATCGTCGCCACCTGCGGCGACACCCACGGCTCCGGCGCCTCGAGTTCGCGCCACGCTCGGGTCTCGAAGTCGAGCACGTCGCACGGGCCCGCATGCTCGAAGCCCTTGCCGAGCCCGCCGACGAGGATCAACTCGTTGCCGAGGATCGCCGCGCCGAACGAGCGGCGAGCGCGGGGCAGCTCGATGCCGCTGGCGGCGAACGTCGGTTCTTCGCTGTCGGGGTCACACGTGAGAACCGATCTCGTGTCGTCGCCGGTCGAGCCGCCGGTCGGGTCCGGACGGAAATCGACGCCGCCGAGGACGAACAGACTGCCGTCGTGCGCCACGACCCGGAACTGCGTGCGCGGCGCGGGCAGCGTCGCCTCGAACGGCAGCAGCCGGTTGCGGCGCGCATCCCAACGGAACCCGCTCGCGAGGCTCTGCACCGCGCCTTCCGCGTTCGCGACGCCGAGTCCGCCGAGGATCACGTTCTCGCGTCGGCCACCCCAGTTGGCAACGGCGGCCGATTGCCGGCCCGCGGGGAGGCGACCCGCGAGCTTCGCCGACATCGTCGTGAGTTCGACGCGCCAGACATCGTCCGCGAACTGGGTGGCCGCGAAGCGTTCACCGGGCCGGCCGCGGTTGCCGCCGAAGGCGTAGATCACGTTGTCGCTGAGCAACAGGGCCTGGCGGTAGGCGACCTCGCCGGGGGCGGGGATGACCCACTCCCTGATCTCCGGGCTCTGCCGCGGCAGCTGCTCGGCACCCGAACTGGTGCGGTCGAGGCGGACGGTCTCCATCGTCCGCATGTGCCCGCCGCGGCCCGCGCCGCCGAACGCCAGCATGCGCCGCCCGTCGAGCGGCACCATGCGGTGGAAGAATCGCGGCATCTCGAGCTGCGCGATCGCGCGCCATGACGATTCGGCCTGGCCGTCCCACGCGAGGACGCGACCGTCGAGCACGGTGGCGTAGAGCGTGTCACCGACCCCCAGTGCGGCCGTGCCGAACGCGAAGCCCGGCAGCTCGGGGCCGTCGCTCCACGTGTCCGTCGCGGGGTCGAAGACCTGCACCGTCGCGATCGTCCGGTCCGGATCGATGCCGCCGAGAACGGCGATGCGACCGCCGAACGCGGCGACGGCGCAGGCGCGGCGGTGCTTGCCGGGTGACGGCAGGGGCTGCCACACGAGGGGTTCGCCCGCGAGGTCGGCGACCCACGCCGTGTCGTGCCAATCGCCGTCGCCCGCGCCAGCGAGGTGCCAGCCGCCGACGACGTAGAGCTTGTTGTCGTGGACGATCGCGTCGTGCGACGAGCGCGGCTCGGGCAGCGGCGTGACGGCCTCCCAGCGGCCCGTCACCGGGTCGAAGCGCGCGACCGACGCCGTCGAGTGCATGTCCGCGTCCGCGCCGCGTTCGTTGCGCGCATCGGTGCCGCCGACGCGGTAGAGGCGGCCGTCCGGCGCTGCAGCGAGCGCCGTGCCCTGCAGCGCCGGCCCCGGGGGCAACGCCTGCCACGACGATCCGTCCGCGAGGTTGAGGCGCTGGAACGTGCCGAGCACGTTGTCACGCGAATGCGCGTGGGCGCGGCCGACATGGCCGCCGTAGACGTAGAGCCAGCCGCCGACCCTGGCCGCGCCGAAGCTCGTGATCGCGTTCGGCATCACGGGCGGGCGCACGATCGTCGCAGCGGAGCGGTGCTCGTCGGACGTGATCCTGGTCGCGGCCGCTTCGGTTGCGGCAGCTTGCGCCGGGGCGAGCGCTGTGAGGGCCAGTCCGGCTGTGAGGGCCAGTCCGGCTGCGAGTATCGGGGTGGCGTGGTCGGGGGAGGAAGCGAGCGTCATGTCCGTTGTGGTATCGAGACTGAGACGCAGTCGCAATAAAGATTCCAGAATGACGGCGTGGTGACATGCGCGCATCGGGGCCGAGCTACAGGAGTGCGCATGACTCACGTCAGTCCACTCCGTTGTTCGTTCCTCGCGAGCCTGCTCGCAGCCTCCGTCGCGGCTCAGGCCGTCGACTTCCCCGACTCCAGCCACGCGCACCCGCCGGCGTTCTCGTTCCCGTTCTACACGACGGGTTCCGGTTCGACGGGGGACGCCGTCCGTCTGCAGTTGCGCGTGCCGGCCGCGTTCCTGCAGCAGCAGAACGTCGCGGCCGGTCTGGTCACGCGCGTCGGGTTCTCCCTCGGCGGCGTCGCGCCCTACGACACGTTCGTCCTGCGCGCCGGCGTGACCGCGGTCCCGAGCCTCGGACCCGATTGGGCGGTCAACCTCCCGGACCAGCGCGTGCAGAACGATCTGTCGGGCACGACGATCGCGGGCGGCGGCACCGCTGGCAACCCGCTGAACCGGTGGGTCGAGTTCGAACTCGATCACCCGTTCTTCTACACGCCGGGCGAGAGCGTCGTCGTGGATGTCACGAGCCGCCTCGAACTGCCCGGCGTGCTGCTCGGCACCACGGTCGGCGGCGTCGAACGCGCGTACAACTTCGTCTACACGCCGGGCCAGCCGGCGACCTCGTTCAACTCGGGCGGCGTGTCCGTGCGCCTCGTGTTCGGGCCGCACGAGCTCGTGACCTACGGTGCGGGTTGTGCGGGCACCGCCGGTCGGACGCCGGTGCACACGGGGCTCGGCGCGCCGGCTGTAGGCAATGCGCAGTATCTGCTGCTCGCGACCGATGCCCTGCCGGGGGCGTTCGGTGGGTTCGCGCTCGGGTTCTCCCGCAACGACTGGGCTGGCGCGCCGCTGCCGATCGCGTTCGGCGGCGGCTGCGAGCTGCGCGTTGCGTCGGATGCGTTCGCCGGTGTCACGGTCGACAACGTCGGCAGCGCGGCGGTCGGGCTCGCGATCCCCGGCTCGTCGGCGGTCCGCGGTCTGTGCGTCTACAGCCAGTTCGCCGTGCTCGACCCGCAGGCCGCGTCGAGCGTGCAGGCGGCGTTCAGCAATGCCGGGATCACCGCGATCTGGTAGCCCGGCGTCGAGTCGGTGACCGTCCGGCAAGGAGCAGCGGCGACCGGCCGGGCCTCGGTTCGGGCGACGGGCCGGCGCCCGATGGGTGGGCGCGGGGCGTTCTTCCTGGCTCCGATGCCAGCGGCGGGATCGGCACGAAAATGCGACCAATCTTGCTCCCGCTGGCGTCCCGCCGTGTTACGACGAAGGGCCCAAAACCCAAGACGGCGACGCTCTCGCCTCGCCAACCCTCAAGGATGACCATGATGAAGTTCGTTCTCTCCCTCGCCTGCGCGGCGACCCTGTCCGTCGGGCTGCAGGCCCAGATCAGCGGCAGCATCAACCGCGGCGCCCCGAAGATCACCAACGCGATCGAGATGGGCGACAACAAGCTGAAGCTGCAGTACACGTCGATCCGCTTCGGCGACGGCGCGTGGCAGGGCATCAAGGACAACGCCGACCGTCACGAGCGCTTCAACGAGTTCGCCGCGAAGCGTCCGATCGGCATGGTCGAGACCTCCTGCGATCTCGAGACTGCGGGCAAGATGGTCCCGGCCGGCAAGTACAAGATGTACTTCACCGTTCACGAGCAGGCCGGCTGGATCCTCAACCTCGCGCCCGAGGAAGGCGAGCCCGTGCGCTGGCGCATGGTGATGACCGACGCGCCGAAGAAGTCGAAGTGCCTCAAGATGTCGCTCGAGCCGTCGGCCGAGAACGACGCGTGCTCGCTCGCGATCGTGTTCGGCGACAAGCAGGTCGTCGTGCCGGTCACGGCCAAGAAGGCCGACAAGAAGGGCTGAGTTCGCATTCCGTCGCCGCGGCCGCGATCGCGGCCGCGCGACGATCGCCCAGCAACCGGATGTGGCCTCCGCTCCGTGCGTGACCGGCTGCTGACCGACCCCGACGTCGCCGAGTGGCTGCTGCGCCACACCGGCGGCCGCCCCGTCGACGCGGAGACCGTGCAGTCGCTCTGGAGCGGCTACGGCGAGATCGTCCGCGTTCACCTCGACGGCGGACCTGCTGCGAGCGTGATCGTGAAGTGGGTCGAGCCCGCGCCGGAGAACGCGCATCCGCGCGGTTGGAGCGGCGCCACGGCGCACGGCCGCAAGCTGCGGTCCTACGAGGTCGAGTGCGCGTGGTATCGCGACTGGGTGCCGCAGCCGCAGCCGGGATCACGCACAGCGGCGTGCGCCGTGGCCGAACGCCACGGCACCGGCTGGCGTTTCCTGCTCGAAGATCTCGACGCGGCGGGCTACGGGGGCCGTGGCATCGAGCTCCCGCCGGAGCGAATCGAAGCGTGCCTGCGCTGGCTCGCGGCCTTCCACGCGCGCAATCTCGGTGTGAAGCCGCGCGGGCTGTGGCCGTGTGGCACCTACTGGCACCTCGCGACGCGGCAGGACGAGCTCGCTGCGATGCGCGACGACGAGCTGCGCGCGGCAGCGCCAGTGCTGGCCGAGAAGCTCGAGTCGTGCCGGTTCCAGACGCTCGTGCACGGCGACTGCAAGGCGGCCAACTTCTGTTTCGCGGATGGCGGGACCGAACCGGTCGCGGCCGTCGACTTCCAGTACGTGGGCGGTGGTCCCGGCATCAAGGACGTCGCCTACTTCCTCAGCAGCTGCCTCGACGACGCCCAGTGCGAGGTGCGCGCGCCGGCGCTGCTCGACGACTACTTCGGCCATCTGCGAGAACGGCTGGATCCGGCGGTCGACGGTGTGGCCGTCGAGCGCGAGTGGCGCGCCCTCTATCCGGCGGCGTGGGCCGACTTCCACCGCTTCCTCGTCGGCTGGGCCCCGGATCACTGGAAGATCCACCGCTACACCCGCGCCATGACACGCCAGGCGCTCGCCGCGCTGTGAACAAAGCAGCGCCCCGCCGCGGTGATCCATCCGCAGCGGGGCGCATCGACCCCGGCACCGGCAGACACGTCCCTGAACCTGCCGTCGCGCTCGGTTGCCCCTTCGCGCGTGTGTCGTGATCGAGAAGTTCTAGAAGGTGGTCGCGACTCCGAAGATGAAGTTGCGGCCCGGCCGGTTGAGGCCCGAGCCGTGCACGCGGTAGTCCTCGTCGGTGATGTTCTCGAGCAGGAACTCGACCGACGTCTGGTCCGAGACCTGCCAGCCCGAACGGATGTGCCACACGGTGTAGCTCGGCGTCCCGCCGGGCGGGATGCGGCTGGTGTCACGCAGGTCGCCGAACGACAGCTTGTCCGCGTCTTCGGCGCGCACGACGACGGTCTCGGCCCAGCAGTTGCCTGCGGCCTCTTCCCAGCGCAGGCCGATCTGCGTCGTGATCGGCATCAGGCGCGTCGGATAGGTTTCCGCGAACGTCGAACCCGTGTTGTCGAAGTTGCTGATCTCGCCGTCGAGCCACGTCGTGTTGCCGAACAGCGTCGTGCAGTCGTAGACGCGCCACGCGGCGCCGAACTCGACGCCCTGGATGTGCCCCTCGCCGACGTTGTCCTTCGTGACCTCGACGTTGCCGCCGTTGAGGTTGCCCGTCGGGAATCGCAGGATCTGGTCCTCGATGTCCGTGTAGAAGTAGGCCGCCTGCAGCGACAGGTTCTCGCTCTCCACCTTCGTGCCGATCTCGTACTGGATGTAGTTCTCCGGATCGAGGCCAGGGGCCGGGATCTCCTGCTCGCCGGAGCGCGCGCTGTCGAACCGGCTGAGGTCCGACAGGTTGGGGGCGCGGAAGCCCTGCGAGACGCCGCCGAACACGTTCACGGTGTCCTCGACGGCCTCGTAGAGGAAGCGGGCGCTGCCGACGAACGCGTTCCAGTCGTCGTCGAGCGCGATCTGCGTCGACGTCACGGGGTCGCGCACGCTGTCGGCGTCGGCGGCCACGTAGTTGAAGCGCACGCCGAGGTTCAGGCTGAAGCAGTCGGAGACCTGGATCTCGTCCTGCACGTAGACGCCGAGCAGGTCGTAGGTCGCGTCATCGCCGACCGGGCCCTGGATCATCTCCGCGGCCGTCGGCGTGCCGTCCCGGAAGAACGTGTCGACCTCGTCGTGGTAGAGCTCGATGCCGTAGGTCAGCCGGCCGATCGGCGAATCGCTGGCGAGCTGGACGAACGCGCCGTAGGTGTCGACGTCGAAACCCTGGGCCTCGGCCGCGCCGCTGCCCCGCACGCGGTTGCGCACCTCTTCCTGCCGGTGGAACGACACGCTCGCGTGGACCTCGTCGATGATCCCGCCCATGCGTTCCTTGTGGAACTGCACGTAGCTGAGGTGGCGGTCCTGGTCGAAGTTGCGCTGCAGGTCGCTGTCGCTCGTCAGGCCGCGCCACGTGATGCCGTTCACGGTGCGGTGGGTGCGCGGCACGTCGTCCTGGGCGAGGTTCTGGTGCAGGAAGACGAGGCGCGTGTTCTCGTCGAACCAGTGCTCGACCTTGAGATCGAACGCATACTCCTCGTAGCCCGTCGCGGGCTGCGTGCCGACGGCCTTGCCGCCTTCGAGGTCGCCGAAGTTCTTCGCGGTGCCACCGAACAGGACACCGGTGCGGCTGCCGTCCTCGTGCGTGTAGCCGACGCTGATCTCGCCGCGGCCGTGCAGCGAGTTCTCGGCGGTCGCGTAGCGCACGTAGCTGTTGCCGCCGTACGTCACGCCATCAGTGCCGCTGCCGTAGGTGTACGGGTCCTTGGTGATCGCGTTGACCGTGCCGCCGACGGCGTCCGAGCCGTAGAGCACGGAGCTCGGGCCCTTGACGAGTTCGAGGCGATCGAGCGAGTAGGGATCGACCGTGTTCCAGTACTGGTTCGGACCGGGGCGGAACACCGAGTTGTTGAGTCGGATCCCGTCGATGAGGAACAGGTTGCGGAAGCTCGTGACGCCGCGGATGTAGGGCGAGCCGTGGCCGTGCGCGGTCTCCTGGACCATCACCCCGGGCGTGTCGCGCAGCGCCTGCGGGGTCGTGCGGTAGGAGCGGCGACGGAACTGCTCGCGCGTGATCGTGGCCGTCGAGAACGGCACGCGGAACGGGTCTTCTGCCGAGCGTGTCGCCGTGACGACGACGGGGCGGGTGCGGGGATTCTGCTCCGTCGCTTCGGTCGATCCTTCAGGCTCCGGGCCGGTCGGCGGCGGGGTTGTTTCCCCTTGAGCGAAGAGCGGGGTGGTGGCGGAGAGGGAGAGCGCTGCGGCGGCGGCGCACAGGATGGATCGGGGAGAGCGGGGGGCTGCCATCGTCGGGTCGCGGAACGGGCGTCGAGCCGTCGAAGTTCAGCCCCGACCCGCCGGGAGTCCACCTTCGGCCCTGTTTCTATCCTCGTTGCTGACAGATGGATGGGGCGTGACCACGAACGAACGCCGGCTGGGCAACTTCTGTCCCTCCCGGCCCTCGCGCGCGTCGCTCAAGCGTCGGTGTCATCGCCGTCGCCGGCCTTCGCGAGCCCGTACTCGCGCAGCCGCTTTCGCAACGTCGCGCGGTTCATCGACAGCGCGCGGGCGAGCAGGGTCGGCTTGCCCTCGTAGCGCGGCAGCAGGGTCGCGAGCAGGCGCGCCTCGAGCTCGCCGTGGAGCGCGTCGTAGGTCTTGGCCACCGGCAGCCGGCGCTCGATCCACTCGGGGAGCACGCGGTCGAGCAACGCGGTTGCCGCCGGCGCGTCGCCGGCGGCCGCGAGCAGATCGGCGGGCAGGTTCCGTTCGAGGATGATCGAACCGTTGCTCACGGTGGCCGCGTGCTCGAGCGCGCTGCGGAGTTCACGCACGTTGCCCGGCCAGCTGTGGCGTTGCAGGACCGCGAGCGCTTCCTCCGACAGGGCCAGCTCGTTCGCATCGCCCTTCCGGATCCGCGCGAGCAGGTAGGCGCAGAGCGCCGGCACGTCACTCGCGCGTTCGGCGAGTGCGGGCAGTTGCACCTCGAGCACGCGCAGCCGGTAGAGCAGGTCCTCGCGGAAGTGCTTCTCCTGCGAGGCGGTCAGCAGGTCCGCGGTCGAGGCAGCGAGGACGCGAACGTCGGCGCGTCGGTCCTCCGGGTCACCCACCCGTGCGAAGGTCCCGTCCTCGATGAGCCGCAGCAGCCCGATCTGCGCACTCGGCGGCAGTTCGCCGACTTCGTCGAGGAACAACGTGCCCGACGCGGCGCGTTCGACTTGGCCGGCGTTCGCGCCGCTGCCGAAGAGCTCGGCCTCGAGTCGATCCCCTGGCAGGCCGGCGCAGCGCATCGTGACGAACGGGCCGCTTTGCCGGGCGCTGCTCCGGTGCACGATGCGCGCCGCGAGTGACTTGCCGACGCCGATCGGCCCGGAGAGCAGGACCGGCACATCGGCGGCGCAGGCGTGGGCGATCGCCGCGAACGCCGGCTGCATCGCGGGCGCCGACCCGATGAGCAGCGGCGTCGGGTCCTCGACCGCCGTGGGGGCGGCGGTGATCGCGACGTCGGTGCGCAGCAGCGAGCGGATCGTGGTCTCGAACTCGGCCACGTCGAGCGGTTTGACGAGGTATCCGGATGCCCCGCGCTGGCGCGCGTCGACCGCGTTCTGCAGGTTGCCGTGGGCCGTGATGACGAGCACGGGCAGCTCCGGTGCCCGCTTGCGGATCTCGGCGAGCACCTCGATCCCGCTCGCGTCCGGCAGGCCGATGTCGAGCACCACGAGCACCGGCCGCTCCCGCCCGACGACCTGCAGGCCGCGCATCGCCGACGCCGCGGTGTACGGCAGAAAGCCCATGCGCCGAACGCTGATCGCGAGCGCGGAGGCGAGCGCGGCTTCGTCCTCGATGATGACGATCGACTTCATCGCTGGGCCGACTCCTCGGGAGCGGCGGGGGTGGGGGGATTCTCGGGTCCGTGCCGCGGCAGGGTCACGGTGACAACGGCGCCGCCGCCGTCCCGGTTCGCAACCGCGAGCGTGCCGCCGTGCGCGCGCACGATCTCCGTCGCGACGCCGAGGCCGATGCCCATGCCGCCCTCCTTCTCGCTGTAGAAGAACTCGGCGCTCTTGCTGAGCGCGGATTCGGAGAAGCCCGTGCCGCGGTCGGCGACGCTGAGGTGGACGTCGTCGGCGCCTGCAGTGGCGACGCGGATGTCGAGCGCGCCGCCGTTCGGCATCGCCTGGATGGCGTTCACGACGAGGTTGTCGACGACCTGGCCGAGGCGACGCGCGTCGCACAGGAGCGTCGCGTCACCGTCGCGGTGCAGCGCGGCCTCGACGTCGCTGTGCTCTAGCTGGGCCCGGTGCGTCGCGAGCGCCTTGGCGGCGATCTCGCCGAGGTCGTGCGACAGCAGCGCCGGCGGCTCGGGGCGGGTGAGGAACAGCCACTGGCTGATCAGTCCGTCGATCCGCGCGGCCTCGCGCTCGATGACGTCGGCGGCTGCGCGCGAACTCTCGGGGTCACCGTCCCGCAGCAGCTGGGCGTGCAGCTGGATCGCCGCGACCGGGTTCTGCACCTCGTGGGCGAGGGAGGCAGTCATGCGCCCGAGCATCGCGGTCTTCTCCATGCGTGCCCGCAATTCGCGTTCTTCGTGCAGCGCCCGGCGGGTGCCGATGAACGCGCGCGCGAGGTCGCCGATCTCGTCCGGGCGGGTGGCTTCGGGCACGTCGATCGGTGCCGTGCTCTCGATCGCCGGCAGGTGGGCCGTCAGTCGGCGGAGCGGACGCACGAGACTGCGCACACCGAGCCAGGCGGCCACGATGGCGAGCAGCCAGAACGCCCCGAGGACCTGCAGGATGCGCGGGTCGAACGCCTCGCCGCCGCGCGCGCGCGCGAGCACGAGCGCGCGACCCGAGGCGGAGTCGATGCTCGCCGCGAGCGGCACGGCGACGAACTCGAAGGCGCCGTCCGCGTGGGCGCTGCCGTCGGCCGGGATGCGTTCGATCGCAGCCGCTTTCAGGGGGTCGCTGACGGCCGGCATCACGTCGCGCGGGCCGCGGAAGAACACCTCGAACCCGGTGACCCGCTGCAGGTCGCGCGCGAGCCCTTCGGTGAGCGGCAGGCTGGCCTGCGCGATGAACGCGGCGTCGGCGGCCGCGAGTCGTTCGAGCTGCGATCGCGCCTCGGCCGCGACCTGCATCGTCATGTAGACGGCGAGCGCGATGGTCTCGACGAGGACGAGCAGCAGGATCGGCAGGCCGACCCGGAAGGCGAGACCGTGGAACGCCATGAGCGGACCGGGAGTGTGGTGCGGCCGCGGGCGCTATGCAATCCCGCACCGCTCCGACGCCGCGGGCAGGGACGGAGCTACGGCGTGACGGTCAGGAGGCCGCCGTTGCTCAGGAACGGCCGGAACAGATCGCCGGCGAGGGCCTGGAAGCCGTAGTTGCCGACCACGCTCGGGTTGTTCGGGATGTTGATCGGCGTCGAGGTCTGCGCCGACGGGTTCGCGAAGCTCAGGCCGAACGACACCACGAGCGCCGGGTTCAGCTCGGCTTCGCCGAACGGCGCGAGCGGGCTCGGCGGTTGCAGGCCGAACGACGCACCGAGGATCACGAGGTCGCCGGGCTTGCCCGCGGTGACGAAGACCGTGCTCGCGTTGCCGATCATGACGGTGTTCGGCACGACCGCGAGCTCGGGCGCCCGCAGGAAGGCCGCGCCGCGCGGGCGCAGGTCGACGGCGGTGAGGCCATCGGCGTAGACGTCGGATGACTCGCCGGGATCGAGCGCGTCGCCGTCGTTGTTGAGGTCGACGAGCGCGGTGATGCGGTCGGGGCTCTGGTCCTCGCAGACGAGCACGACGCCGTCGTCGCGCAGCACGATGTCCCACCAGGTCGAACTCGCAGTCTGGTAGAACAGCTGCTCCTCGGTCGTGTCGATGACGTTGTCGCCATTGCCGTCACGGCCGCGCCAGATCGTCTCGTTGCCGTGGTCGGTGACGTAGAAGTAGCCGTCGCGGTCGACGGCGAGCGACCAGTAGAACGCATTGCCCGGGGCGGGCGGCGTCCAGAACAGGTTGACCTCGCCCGGGTCGTTGCAGTCGCCGTCGAAGTTGAGGTCGTCGAGCCGCCAGACGCCCTTCGTGACCGCGCCGGTCGCGCCGACGTCGGTGTAGTACAGCCTGGTGTCGGGGCCGGCGACGACCATGGTCGGGATCGAGTCCCCGACGCCCGTCGACGCGTTGGGAATCTGACAGTAGATCGTGGCCTCGCCGAGGTCGTTGGCGTCGCCGTCGGCGTTGCTGTCGAAGAGCCGCACGATCATGTCGACGCCGCTGGAGCTCGTGTTGGACACCGCGGCGAACACCTCGCTGCTGGCCGCCACTGTGAGCCCCTGGATCGACGGCATGACGATGCCGCTCGCGTTGGTCGCGCTGTCGAAGAACACGGTGTGTTCACCGGCACCGTTCGCGCTGCCGTCCGCGTCGAGGTCGACGAGCGCGACGATCACGTCGGCCGTCGAGTCGCCGATGTAGGTCGAGCCGAGCGGCGAAACCGCGATGCAGTTGGGGTTGGTCAGTGCGATCGACCCGATCGTGTCGCTGTAGAACGTCGTGATCTCGCCGCCGTCGAGGTAGTCACCGTCCTGGTTGAGATCGGCGAGCCGCCAGATGCCGTCGAACGAGGAGTCGACGACCATGAGATCGAGCGTCCCGTCGAACGGCACGAGCTGTGGGATCTGGGCGAGCGCGGGGGACGTGAGCGCCAGCGTGAGCAGCGAGAGGATGGACGGGTGCTTCATCGGTGTGGGGTCGTCTGTGGGGTGGGGGCCTGGGGTGCGGACGCTAAAGCAATTTGAGACCCAGTCGCAATAGCGGTGGACGGGTACGCGTTGCCGGATCGGGTGCGTCGTTCAGGATAGCGTCCGCCGAGAGGTAGTGTGGCGACGGCCGGGCGCGACGTTGCCCGACAGCGCAAGTGCTGTCGGCTCAGCGGCCAGCGACGACGTAGCCGTTCGCGATGCGGCTCCAGCGCAGGCGGTCCCGCACGGGCAGCAGCGTGCGACGGAGGAACGCTGCGGCTGGTTCGAGGTACTCGCTGCGGTCGAACGCTTCGCTGTCGCAGCCGAAGAACTGCTCAAGAACCTCGTCGATCAACCCGACCTTGCAGCAGTTGGTGCCGAGTTCGTCGATCCAGAACGGCAGACCGTCGAGGTCCCAGGCCGCGGCCGCGACGTCGGCCGGGAACGTGTCGTGGGTCGCATAGCGTCCGTCGATGATCGGTTGCATCAGGCGCTCGCGATCCACTGTTGTGCCGTGGGCGAGGTTCCACGCGAGGTCGAACCCGTACAGCGACTGGGGATCGTGGGACTCGTCCGGGTTGGCGCGGCGTTCGGCCAGGTACGTCGTCACGCCTGGCTGTCGCCACTGCACGACCGGCAGGGCGCGGAAGGTCGGCAGTTCTGGTTTGCTGAGGACGTACGCCCGCGCTGGATCGCCGGCGAGGACGGCTCGGCGCACGCCGGCGGGGTCGCCCGCGGAGCGTTCGGGATCCCAGCCGACGCCGACCGGCATGCCGTGCGCGACGGCGATGGCAGCGAGCACGGTGCCGCGGAGAACTGCGGGGACGGTGTCGAGCTTCTTCTCCAGCACCTGGACGACCGCGCGGTCGCCGCCTCTGGCGAACAGCTGCCAGTCGATGTCGTCGCCCTCGGCCACCAGCCACTCCGCGATCGCCGCGAGCGGCTCGGCTTCCGTGTGGCTGCCCAGTCGCGCCAGCAGCGCGGCGCAGCGAGCCCGTACCGCCTCGTCGTCGCCGGTCACGCCGGCGCGCAGGAGGCGACGAAACCGTTCCGGTCGCGTGACCTCGAGAAAGGCCCACACCCCGCCGTGACCGACGCACCGATAGTTGAGCCAGTCCTCGTCGTCGAGTCTGCCGAACAGCTCGTTCGTCGGGGCATCGAGCAGCCGATCCGCGAGGCGGATCGTCTCGCAGGCGGGCAGCGCGTCGACGAACGCGCGCAGCACGACGGGGTGCACGTCGTCGCGCGCGGCGAGCATCGGCTCGAGGCCGTCGAACCACAGATCGTCGTATGGCGGATCGACCGGGGTCTCGACGACGCTGGCGCGAGGCCACCAGCCGAGATGGTAGGCGGTCTGCGCCGCCTCCGCGGCCGGTCGCGAGAGCAGCTCCGCGAAGTAGCGTCGCCGACGTTCGGGCTCCGCGATCGACAGCGCGAACATCAGGTGCGCGGTGTCGCCGGCGAACAACGCGTCGAGAGCCGCAGCGTCACCGCGCCGCGCGCGCGCCGCGACCCAGACCAGCGAGTGCACGTTGGCCGGCGGATCGCCGCGTAGGATCGCGAGGGATTCGGGATCCGACATCGCGCCGAGCGCCCACGCCGCCGAACAGCCGGTTGCCCAGCAGTCGGTCGCGAGCAGTCCCTGGAGCAGCGGCAGGTCGGCGGCGCCCGGCGTGGAGCGATAGAGCCATCGAGTGCCGGGAAAACCGTGCTCCGGCGCGGCGCGCAGCATGGCCCGCAGCACGCCAGGCAGTCGGCCTGACGCGTCGGGATGGGGCTCGAGGTCGCGGCCCGCGAGCCATGCGCGAAACACGCGTTCGGCGTGCCGTCCGTCGTAGTTCACGACGAGACGCAAGTTGCTGAGCCACGCGTCACGCAGTGCGCCGTCGGATTCATTCGCGAGTCGGCACATCGTCGGGATCGCGCTCGGTCGTGCCATACGGTGAAGGTCGTGCACGAAGCGCGTGGCGATTTCCGGATCCAGCCGCGGAAGCACCTTCGCCAAGGCGCCGAAGTCGGCGCTGCCGATCAAGGGCCGGGCCTGCTCCGCGGACACCGGGCAGTCCGCCTGGCCGATGCGGGGGAGCACGATGCGGGCCGCGTTCGCGAGCTCCGGCACCGCCAGGCGCATCGGCATCAAGAGAACGGCACCGAACACGACCATCTCGCGATCGTGGCCGAGTCCGAACCGCAGCAGACGAAGTCGGTCGTCCGCCGGCATGTCCGCCTGGATGTCGAGCACTCGCAGGCGGCGCTCCTCCGCGGGGGCTCGGGCGATGGCCGCGAGCAGTTCGGCCGGATCCTGGCCGAGGTCCTGCGCCAGCGCGGCCCGTTCGAGCTCCCGCTCCCAGGGCCCGACGATCGCACAGCCGGCCGCCAGCGAGACGCCGAGCGCGAGCAGCGCTCGCGAGAGGGCCGTGGCAGATCCCATGACGGTGAATCGGATCACCGATTCGGGCAGTTCGCCAGCCCCCCGGGCTTCCTGCGACGTATGGCGGGCGCGTGCCGCTACACTGCGCCCAGCCGGCGCGATGGCCCGGCTACTCCCGAACCGAAGCTCGCGATCCACTCATGAAGAACCTCTCGCTCTCCGCTCTTGCTCTCTGCCTCACCCTTCCCCTCGCCGCGCAGGAAGAAATGCCGACGCCCGGTCCCGAGCACAAGGCGCTCGCGGCGATGGTCGGCACCTGGGACGCCGAGATGTCGGTGATGGGCCCGACCGGTTGGGAGAAGTCCAAGGGCGTCTCCAAGAAGAAGATGCTGCCCGGCGGCTTCTGGCTCATCGACGACTTCCAGAGCGAGGTCATGGGGCAGAAGTTCGTCGGTCACGGCATGAACGGCTACGACCCGCTCGAGAAGAAGCACATCGCGACGTGGACGGACTCGATGAGCCCGTTCCTCTCCGTGATGAAGGGCACCTTCGACGACTCGGGCAAGGTCCTCACGATGACCGGCAAGGCCATCGGGATGGACGGCAACATGACCGACTACCGCTACGTCACCACGACCAAGAGCAAGGATGAGCACCTCTTCGAGATGTACATGAAGGCCAACGGCGAGATGATGAAGACGCTGACGATCAAGTACACGCGCCGCGCCGCCAAGCAGGGCAAGGCGGCGGAGGCGAGCGGGCGCAAGAAGAACTGAGCGCCGCAGCGCCCGCGGCGGTTCGCGTCGAGCTACAGCTTGACGCGGATCGACGCCGCGCCGACGACCGTGCCGGCCGGCAGCGCGTCGTAGTTGACGTGGCACGTCTTGCAGTTGGGGTGCATGTCGTTCGTCAGCGGCACGAGCGTGCGCAGCTTGCCGAAGCGCACCTCCTGGATCGTCGGGCTGCCGAGCACGAGCTGCGCGAGGCTCTGGACCTCGAAGTTGCCGAACGGCTGGTTCTTGTGGTCGAGCGGCGACCCGGTCGCGTCGATCAGCCGGTAGTTCCAGCCGTGCCCCGGGACGAGCGCCGAGACGGCCTTCGAGCCGGCCTCGATCTCCATGAGCGTCGCGCCGGGCGGCGTCGTGTCCGAGATGCTGGCGACCGCCGCTACGAGCGCGTTGGTCAGGACGGTCGTGGTCTCCTGCGCCGTGGCGAGGTCGAACATCGCCGGGGGCGTTTCGAGGCCCGCCTCGATCGCGGTCTCGTTGACGCTCGTCGAAGCGTCATGGAGCGTGGTCAGGCCGGTGACGAGCGCCGGCGCGGCGATCATGGCGCAAAGGGCAGAGCGGGACAGCAGACGGGAACGAAGCGACTTCATGGACGGGCCTCTCGAGTAGTTGGGTGACAGTGCCGGCTGGCACACCCGTGGAGGCGTCGGGTCGCGCGTGGAGCGGACAACAAACTGCGGGGAACGGTCGGCCCCGAGAGTCGACGGCGTCAGTGGCAGTCGATTCGAACGCTTTCGCTGGTCGTCGCAGTGCCCTGCGACGCGTCGAGCTCGATCGCTTGCGCGAAGATCTGCATCGGGCGTAGGGCTGGCGGGACGGAGCGGATCGAGTGCATGGCTTCGCCGCCGGGGTCTTGCTGCAGCAGGCGCGGAGCGGTGGCATCGTTCGTGAGGAGGCAACCCGGCGGCAATGGCAGCGCCGAGCTCGCCGGTGCGAACCCGTACACCAGCACCGCCAGACTCTGGCCGGGGGGGCGCAGTCCGGTGACGTGCTGGTCCGTTCCGAGCGTGAAGTTCTGGCGGCATCGGAGCCGGATCGCCCCGCATGGTGGCGACGTGATGGTGGCCACGCATCGCGAGTCGGGGACGAACTTGACCTCGAGCGTTCCCGTCTCCGCGAAGCTCCAGTGCTCGGCGCTGAGCTGGCCGCCGGCGTAGCTGCTCAGGCGCACGGGCAGCGTGCCGGGGCCGAAGCTCACCGGCGTCAGCGGCTGCGTCGGCAGATGCGCGCTGGCCTCGTAGGTGCCGTCGTCCATGACGTCGACGAAGTGGAGGGTGGAAGCCTGCCAATTCGCGCTGCCGATGAACGTGACCTCGAATCGGCCGAACACGGTCGTTGTCGCGGACAGCCGCAGGAGGACGTCGTTGCGCCCGACGGGCGTCGCCCACAGCGTTCCGCACGTCGCCTGGAGTTGCGACAAGGGAGCGTTGGCGTTGGCCGCGACATCGGCAATGAGCGTGGCGGCGACCTCGTACTCGTCGGTGACGAGCGGATGCAACGTCGTCGTTGCCATCGTCGTTCCCAGCGGGCCGGCGCCGGTCGTCGAGACGCTGCCGCCGGCGGTCAAGTCGGTGCCGGCCGGTATCGAACGAGCGGGTGCGTACGTCGCGGACACGGGCAGGTTGCCGGCGGTCGCCGTGGCCGACACGGTTTGAGCGAGAAGCGACGTCGTCATGGTCCACGCGATGCCCCAGGCGGTCGCGTAACGAATCATCGAAGCTCTCCTCATGGGTGCATCGTAGGCGGCCACCAAGTGGCGGTCGACCCGCGGCCCCATGGGATCGGCTCGGGGCCGCCTCCCCGGTCTCAGAAGTGAGCGTAGACGGACGGGTTGCTCAGCGTGACGTTGCCGAAGCCGAGCGCCGCGCCCTGCCAGGCGATCTGAGTGCCCAGGATCGAGGGAGCGTTCGGCACCCGGTAGGTGTGGCGCAACGGCGACACGCTGCCCGCCGCGCGGACCACCGCGTCGCCGCCGATCCAGAGCGGGCGGTCCGCCCACGGGACGGTGAGAGGTGACTCGGGGAAGCCTGCCGCGAGCAAGCCGGCCGACCAAAGCGGCAGATCGAACTGCGCGGTCGCGGTGCCACCGAGCGGCTCGGTCGACGCATACACTCGCGGAACGGAACGGGCGGCGGCGGAGGCGCCGCCCGAGAACGCGGGAACGGTGATTGCCTGAAAGACCGTCGACGGATCGTAGATGACCTGGCCCGACCCGCCCGCAGCAGGTGTCGGAGTCGCGGGCGAGCCGACGAATGTCGTGTCCGCATTCACGACCAGATGCCCCTGGTTCATGACGACCAACGTCGAGCCCCAGAAGCTGTTGCCGGTGCTCTCGAGGTGGCAGTCGGCGAGGTGGACCCGGCCGTCAATGATCTCGACTGCTCGGCTCGCTGCGCGCAGCCAGCAACGCTCGAGCACGACGCTGCTCAGCCAAGACGTGACGCATGACTGCGTTGGTCCCCCCGTCTCGATGCGCGAGTGGCGGACGAATACCCGCTCGCACATCTGGACGTCGATGTGTCCGCCTCTCGGCGTCGTGGCGAAGTCGACGTTGCACTCCTCGATGAGCACCGTGCCGATGCAGTTCCGGCACAACGTGGTTGGTTGTCCGAGGGCCGTGGTCCATGTCACGCCACGCAACGTCACGGCTTTGTCGGCAGCGAGATTCTCGATCGTGACCGGTGGCATGCCCAGTGAGTGCACGACGACGCCGGGCTCGCCCAGAATCGTCAGACTCTTGTCCGTGACCACGAACTCGGAGTAGGTGCCGGCACGGACCTGCAGGATGGCGCCGTCAGGCACACCTGCGATCGCCCCGGCGATCGAGGTGAAGTTCGCCCCCGGTCCGTTGGCGGAGTCCACGATGAAGACTTGCGCTGGTGGTGCGGCGCAGCAAGCCAGGGCGAGGAGGAGTCGTCGCATCGTTCGAGGGGTATCGGTGGCTGACGAGTTCTTGCTACCGGGATCATGCTATCGCCGGACGGTCTGTTCATGGGCGTGAGCGTCGACGCGACCTCGTTCCGGGCGCGGCTGGCGCCGTTGGCCAGCGACGCTTCGCGCTCGCGACCGCTATCCCACCAGGGCGTCCCGGGCACGAAGCCAACGCCAGCGCCGCCAGCGGACAGGTTCGCTTTTCGAGGGTTTCGGAAGTGAGAGCGACACCCCGGGATCCGAACGGTCATGGGACGGGCAGATTCCGGTCCAGACGCCGCGCTGCGGGGGCACAGAACGAGAATCGATGGAAGGAGCCGGCCGGTGTAGCGTCTCACCGTCCTGACCAGAGGTAGCAATGAACCCGATCACCATCGTGCACCGGATTGTGCTCTGCGCGCTGCTGACGCCGTGCGCCGGCGTCGCTCAGGATCCTGCCGTCCAGTCGGCGAAGGGGCCGGCGGACCGCGCGCCGTTCGTGTTCGAAGCGGGCGAGATCGAGCTCGTCGAGCTCGTGGACCGGTGTGCGGCGTACCTGCAGCGTAACATCCTGTTCGACGGCGGTCAGATGGCGCTCGCGCAGGGTGGCGGGGCGGTCGTGCGGCGTGGGCGGGCTCGACCGGCAGCGCCGGCGGCCCAGGGCCCGATGGGGCCGGTCGTGAACCTGGAGATCCCGGTCGTCACGGATGCCGATGGGTGCGAGGAGCTGCTGACCGGGGTGCTGTGGTCGTACGGGTTCGCGCTCGTGCCGATCGACGAGCCGAAGGGCGTCTACGAGGTCCTGTCGATGAACGGGCCGCGGAGTCGCGAGATCGTCACCCGGGCGGTGCAGCGGTCACCGGCGGAGGTCCTGGCGCGGCCGACCCTGCGGTTGCACGTTACGGTCGCGTGCGCCACGAAACACATCAACGCCGCGATCGCGAACAACGCGTTGCGGCCGTTCTTCGCGCAATCCGGTGGCCAGGGCGCGGGCAACCTGATCATCGGGAACGTCGGCAACGAGAATTCATTGCTGTTGTCCGGGCCTCAGAACATGGTTGCCGCCGCATTGCAGCTTCTGGAGGCGGCGGACCTGCCGCCGCGCGAGCCGCCGCCGCCGTCCGGCGAGGTGCAGCAGCGGCTGCAGAAACTCGAGCAGGACAACGCGCAGTTGTTCCAACGCCTGCAGGCCCTCGAGCAGTACCTGCGCCGGCAGGGCAGCGTGCCTGGCCGGAAGCCCGGGAGCGCGGGCAGCACGGCGGGCAAGAAGCCGGACAAGTAGCCCTCAGCTCTTCCGCCGGATGCGATAGCTCGGGTGCTGCTGCGCCACGAGCGTGTGACCGGTCAGGTTGCACCACGCCGGAATGTCGACGGGTGCGCCGGGGTCGGTCGCGATCAGATCGAACAGGCCGCCGGGGGGCAGCTCGCGCAGGCGCAGTCGCAGTTCGAGCACGAGGTCGCCACAGCCCATGTCGCCGGCGTCCCAGCTCGCGACGTCGTCGCGAAGCGGCGCGGCCGCCGGCGGGTCGTCGGCGGGCGCGGGGAGCGCGGACCGGTCTGCGGCTGCGATACCCCACAGACACGCCGGGCGCTCGACCGGCCCGAAGCCTTCGCGTTCGCCGGCGCGATGCCAGGCCGCGAGGAAGCACTCGTGGTGGCGGACGTAGTCGAGCGTGCGCTCGCGCAGATCCGCGAGCGGCTCGCGCATGTGAGCCGCGATGCAGCGGAGGCACCGGGCCGCGTTCTTGTAGCCCAGCACGAGCGAGAACACGGCGTCGTGACCGCAGAGCGTGGCGCTGCAGCCGCCGCACGGCGTTCCCGTGAGCCTCTCGGCGTCGGCCAGCGCACGCACCGTGCGTGGATCCTGTGGTTCGTCGGTCTCGCTCATCAGCCGTGTCTGTCCCGCAGCTCGCGCGCGGCCGCGACCATCGAGCGCAGCTTGGCGGCCGCGTGGTCCTCCTCGTTCACGCATCGGTTCGCGAAGCATCCGAACCCGCAGTCGGGATTGAGGAAGATCTGCTCGGGTCGGAAGAACGCGAGCGCCTCCTCGGCCCGCGCGACGATCGTCGCCGGGTCCTCGGCTTCGTCCGTGCGCGGGTTGACGCAGCCGAGGCCGAGCTCGCGGTCGGCCAGCGCCTGCCCCACGACGGCCAGCTCGCCGGCGCGCGGCGTCGCGTACTCGAGCACGAACTGATCGACGTGCATCGCAGTGAACGCGGGCAGCAGGGCGCGGTAGTCACCGGTGAGCAGAACGTCCTCCTGGCGGCTCCAGTTGCCGCGGCAGACGTGGAGCCCGGTCCGGACCCCGTCGATGCCGTCGACGACCCGGTTGAGCAGCTCCGCGGCGTATTCGAGTTCGGCACCCGCATCACGGCGGGTAGCAAGGGTGGCTCACATGAACGTTCGTCGGTCGGCTTCCTCGCTCATGACGATCTCGGTGAGGACCGGCTCGTCGAACTGAACGAACGCCGCACCCGCGTCGCGCAGCTCCGTGAGCTCGGCGCGCAGGATGTCGACGACGTCGTCGCCCATCGCGGTCTTGTCGTCGTAGGCGTCGCGCGAGTGCGCCGTGACCCACATCGCCCGCGTCAGCAGGTAGGGCCCGGGCAACGAGATCTTCACCGGCTTGTCCGTGAGCTGCTGCACGAACCTGAGCTCGTCGACGGCCAGCGGTTCGCGGCGGCGCAGCTTGCCGACGCAGGTGGGGTTGCGGATCGCGGACGCCGGCACGTCGAGCGTGGACAGCATCTCTTCGAACGCGGCCTTGTCCTCGACCGTGTCGAGCATCTCGGCGAGCGACATGAGCCGCGTGCCGTCGAGCTTGTCGGTCACGAAGGAGTAGAAGTTGTCACGCCGCTGCTCGCCGTCGACGACGACGTCGACGCCAGCGTCGACCTGATGGGCGACACAGCGCCGAACCTCACCGTCGGCGACGGCATCGAACTCCCTGGCGGTCATGCGACCTTGCTGCTTGTCGCGCAGCGCGCGCAGCAGGTCACGGGAGCGCGGCCAGCTGCCGACCTGGGTCACGTCGAACATGTTCTCTTCTCCTCAGACGATGGCGATGCCGGTGGTGAGTTCGGTGGCGCGCCGCAGCGTGCACGCGAGTGGCGAGCGGCGGACGGTCGCGTCCCAGGCCGCTCGCACGCGGGTTTCGTCCGCGAACGTCGACGCGAACAGCTTGATCTGGATCGCCGCGAACGCCGGGTCGCCGTCGCCGATCCCGAGGTGCGCGGTCACGTCGTGCAGCCGCCCCTTCGCGGTGAGCTCGATGTCGTCGACCTCGAGGCCCTCGCGCGAGCACGTGACCGCGAAGCCCGTCACGAGATCGGCGGCGAGCGCCCCGAGCGCGGATTCGACCGCCGACGGATGCTCGTCGCGTTCTTCGAAGCTCGCGGGTTGGCCGACCTGCCACTGGAAGTTGCGGCAGTAGACGGTGGTCACGAGCGGCGCCGACGAACGGGCGCGCAGCCGCCACTCGTAGGTCCGGGCGCGGTCCTTGTCGGTCTGCAGCGCCGCGGTCTCCTCCTGCGCTGCCTCGCCGCTGCCGCGGCGGACGAAGTAGCGCGCCTGCCGCGCCGCGTCGCCGGGCAGCTCCCCGAGGAACTCGTGCCCGACCATGCGGCACCACGGCGGCAGGTCGTCGCGGACGGTCGGCTCGAAGCTCTTCATCTCGAGGACGGCGCCGGGCGGCACCTCCGTCATCCGTTCGCGAATGAGCAGCACGAGGCCGGAGCCGCAATCGAGCGCGCCGCCGTCGAAGACGGTGGCAGGCTCGATTGCCCGGAGTTCGTCGGGGCTCAGCATGGTCGGCCTCTCAGTAGCCGACGCTCGGCGAGCCGTTCGAGAGCCACTCGACGAGCGCGGCGCCGCCGGCCGGCGTCGCGCCGTCGACGAGCATGTCCTCGGTGATCTGCCGCTTCTTCATGCACGGCGTGCAGACGAGGACCTTGCCGCCGGCGCCGATGAACTTCTGGACGAGCTCGCGCAGCGGCAGGAACGGCTCACCGGCCTCGACCTTCTCCATCTCGGTCGTCACGGCGGCCCACACGCCGTCCGCGCTGAGGAAGACCATCGTGTCCTTCTCGCTGCCGAGCGCAGCGTTGGCGACGACGAAGCCGACGGTCGCCTTGTCGGGGTTGCTCTTGCACTCGGTGATCGTGACGCAGAACGAGTTGCTCATGGGGTTCTCCAAGGGGGGTGCAGGGGTGGATCAGAAGTAGAGCGTGATTTGAGCGTAGCCGACCTGACGGGCGTCGTCGTCGACGGCGTAGCCCGCGCCGACGTGCAGGCCCTCGCGGAACATCTTGCCGACGAGGAAGTCGAACTCGGTCTCGCCGAGCTGGGTCGCGCCGCCGTCGCGGTCGAGCGTCAGCACGGTGGCCGTGCAGTCGTAGTCGCCGCCCGGCGTGAACTGCGCGCTCAGCTGGTTGGTGTCGAGGTCGCTGCGCCAGATGCCGCCGTACTGGTGCAGCAGGCCCGCCGAGTTGAAGTCGGCCGGGTTGATGTGCAGCGCGCCTTCGCTGTCCGTGCGCGTGAACGAGACGTTGCGCAGGAAGCCGCCGGCCGGCTCGTCGAACTCGTAGATCAAACTCGCGCGGTAGGCCGACACGTCGGCACCCATGTCGACGCCGCGGTTGGCGAACTGGGCTTCCCACCGGAGGTTCTTCGTGATGTGGCCCACGCCCTCGATGCCGGCCCACCAGTCCTCGCTGTTGCGGCGCACGTCGGCGTCGTTGGTGCCCGTCATGTAGTAGACGTTGAGCGTCTCGATCGGACCGTTCTCGGACGCGTTCCAGCGCGCCGTGGCGCCGGCGTAGCGCTCGCCGCCGCCCGTCAGCTGGCTCTGCAGCGGACCGTAGTTGTCGAACGCGAAGACCTCGGCCTCGATCAAGGGCGTTTCGTCCTCGAAGCCGGCGTCGCCGAAGCCGCGCGAGACCCAGATACCCGTGAAGGCGCCCGGGTACTGCAGGAAGTCGCACGACCCGAGGATCATGCCGTTCGCGAGGAAGTAGTTGCTGCGGCCGATCCGGATGCTCTCGCCGAGCCCGAACGCGTCGTCGAGCTGCATGTAGGCCTGCGCGATGCCGTTGAAGTTCTGCCGCGACAGGATGCCGTTGGCGCCGTTCTGGAACGGCGCTGCGTCGGAGTAGCCCTCGGCGCCGGCCCAGACCTCGGAGTAGTTGAACTCCACGAACGCCCGCGCCCAGTCGTTGACCGTGTAGTCGAGCTGCACGCGCGTGCGCGTGCTGTGGTTGTCGTTGGCGTTGTACGGCGCGTCCGTCGGCGTTTCGGCGAATCGGGAACGCAGGCGGGTGTCGCCCGTAATACGCAGCTGATCGGATCGCAGCGTCAGGCCGGTGTCGAGCCGTTCGACCTCTTCACCGGGAGATGCGAACGAGAAGCAGCGGTTCTGCGGCGAGTAGCACTGCTGGGCGGTGGTGTACGCGGAGAGAGAGAGCGCCGCGGCAGTCGCGGCGGCGCCGTTGAGGAGTCGCTTCATCGGTTGTTGCTGAGGAGTCGTGAGGACCGACCCGGAGCAACGACGTCTGGCGACCAGGAGAGCGCGTGTCCTCGCCGGCTAGCGCCGCAGAGGACTCGTGGGGAACCGACCGGTCCGCCCGACCCTCCATGGTGTTGCACCACGGATCGGTCGGGGGCTGCTTCAGGTGTAGGGCAGCAGCCAGGGCTTGATCGGTTGCTCGATCACAGCGCGAAACCCTAGCGCCGACCGGGCCCTGGCGCGCCAGCGAAGGTTGTGGTTTTTCTGCGTCGGGTTTTTTCTGCGTTGGGTTTGGGGCTTCCGGGCCACCGTTCTTCGGGCAGTGCACCCGGCGCCCACGATCGGGCCGTTCTCCGTGGTCGGTCGATGGGCGTAGCCGTGGCGGCTATCGCTTCGCGAGTTCGCGCGTCATCATCGATCGCTCGAACGCCGGGCCGTTCGCTCGAACCCCTGTACGCAAACCATGAGCAAGACCCCACTCGCGATCCTCGCTGCTGCTGCCCTCACCGCCGCCCTCCCGGCCCAGTACGGCTTCCTGTCCGTCATCTCCGGCCCGTCCGGCAGCCAGATCCACGGCGGCTGCGGCTTCGACTGCGCCGACCCGGCGAACGTCGTCCAGGTGACCGCGCCGGCCGGCGATCAGCTGACCTACCAGATCCAGGGCGATGCGGGCGCGCTCGGCGCGTTGATGGTGAGCATCTTCCCGGCGGTCGCGGCGTGCCCCGGGATCGCGTTCGGCGGCATCGGCAACTCGCTGATGCTCAACCCGGCGCCGAGCTTCACGTTCGTCGCGGCGCTCGACGTCTCCCTCATGGCGCTCTCGACGACGAGTTGCAACGCGACGGGCGGCGACCGCATCCTGCAGAACTTCACGCTGCCGACCCAGCTCACGGGTGCGACCCTCGCGTTCCAGGGCTTCTCGATCCACGGCGGCACGCCGACGTTCACGCGCGTGCTCGAGGTCACGATCCAGTAGGCGCTCGGCGGACCGCCCGACGATCACTTCGTCTTGGCCGGCATGCAGATCACCGGCACCGTCGAGTTGCGCGTGATCTGCTCGGCGACGCTGCCCTGGACCATGCGCTCGATGCCGCGCCTGCCGTGCGTCGCGAGCACCAGCAGGAACGCGTTGGCCGCGGCGGTTGAATCGACGATCGTCGTGGCGACGTCATCGTCCATCAAGACCCGGATGTCGGGGTCGGTACCGCCGCCCAGGCCGCGGGTCGCCTGCCGCAGCTGGTCCTCCCAGTGTTCGATCAACGTTGCAGCATCGGGTTGCGGCGGGCTGACGGGCGCGCCGGGGGAGTAGGGCAGAGGCTCGACCGCGGACACGACCGAGAGCGCCTGCAGCGGCAGCCCGAGGCGGCGCGCCAGTTCGGCAGCCGGCTGGTGGGCGAAGCGGGCGGTCTCGGACAGGTCGGTCGCCAGAACGACGGGTCGCTTCGCGGTCGTCGGATCCGACTCGTTGTCCAGCATGCGATCGGTCAACAGCAGCACCGGTCTGGTCGAACGGCGCATGATCTGCTCGGCCGTGCTGCCGAGCACCAGGCGACTCAGGCCGGAGCGCCCGTGCGAGGGCAGGACGACGAGGTCCGCGGCCAGTCGTTCGGCGCCATACAGCACCGCCGTGACCGGTGACGAGCCGGTGGTGACCTCGACCTCGACCGGCCGGTCGGCGCTCAGCCCTTCGACGAACGTCGTCAGGCTCTGCCGAACGTCCGCGACGTCGGTGGCTGGTGGCGCGTCGATCAGGTCGACGGCGCCGACCACCGCGGTCTCGGGTGGCGGCACGGCGTGGAGCACGGTGCATTGCGCGCCGAGCGCGTTGGCCAGGCGTACCGCGTATGCGACGTGCGCTTCGGCTGTCCGGGAGAAGTCGAATGCGACGAGGAAACGAGGTGGCGATGAGTCAGCGGGGGTGGCCATGCCCGTCCATAGGCTCGATGCCCAGGGTCGGGTATGGGCCGTTGTCGGCAGACCGAGGGATGCCGAGGGCGGAGTCGAACGGCGTGAGCTTCGGGGCGACGTTGGCAGCGTCGAACACCGGGGCGCGGCTTCCTGCGCGCGGCCTGTTACCATCGCGGCATGGGACCCAGGACGATGATGGAGCAGTGGATCGAGCAGGTCTGGAATCAGCGGGACACGGAGTTCATCCGTAGCCATCTCGCGGACCCGTGCCCGATCCACGGGATGAGTCAGACGAGCCCGTTCTCCGTCGACGACTTCATCGCGTTCCAGCAGAAGATGCTCGGGCTGATCGACGACATGCGCGTCGAGGTGATCGAGAGCATGGAGGAGGGCGAGCGCACGATCGGGATCGCGCGGGTCACCGGCGCCTCGAACGGCCGCCCGATCGACTTCACCTTCGGCTACTCGGCGACGGTGCGCGACGACAAGATCGTCGAGGCGCGCAACGCGGTCGACTTCCTGACGTTCCTCGTGCAGCGCGGTTCGATCGACGAAGCCGCGGTGCAGGAAGCCCTCGGGTAGGTGGGGGGCGCCCGCGTCTTGGGTGCGCAGTGGACGACGTCGTCCGCTGACTTGTCGCGCGCGCGCCGCCCGGCATAGTGGAGCCCACCTGCCGATGGACGAAGCCGCGACGAAGAACCCGTTGATCACGGTCCTGCTCGGCGATCCGCGACTGCCCGATCAGAGCAAGCCCGGTGGCCGGTTCACCGCGGACGACCTGCAGCAGGTCGAACGACTCCGCGGCGCGCTCGCGGCCTTGCCGGGCTACGCGTTCGAGTTCCGTGACGATCATGATCGTCTGCTCGCGCAGCTGCAGAGCGATCCGCCGGGGTTCGTGCTCAACTTCTGCGATACCGGGTTTCGGAACGACGCGACGCTCGAGCTGCATTTGCCCGCATTGCTCGAGTTGCTGGGCATCCCGTTCAGTGGCAGCGGCCCGGTGCCGCTCGGCCTGTGCTACGACAAGGCGTTCGTGCGCGGGGTCGCCGAGTCGCTCGGCGTGCCGGTACCGAGCGAGATCGTCCTCGCACCCGGTGAGCCGATTCGATCGGTCGGCTATCCGGCGTTCATCAAGCCGAACCGCGGCGACGGCAGCGTCGGGATCACCGGCCAGAGCCTCGTCCACGACGAGGTCGAGGCGCGCGCGACGGTCGAGCGGTTGCGCGCGCAGTTGCCGGAAGTGACGGTGCTCGTCCAGGAGTTCCTGTCGGGCACCGAGTACGGCGTCGGCCTGATCGGCAATCCCGGGCACGGCTTCGCGATGCTGCCCGCGCTCGAGGTCGACTACTCGGCGCTCGACCCGGCGCTGCCGCGGTTGCTCGATTACGCGTCCAAGACGGACCCGGAGTCGCCGTACTGGCGCGACGTCCGGTTCCGCGAGGCGGATCTGTCGGCGGACGTCCGGGACCTGCTGCGCGTTCGGTGCGAGGCCTTGTTCCAGCGGCTCGGACTGCGCGACTACGCCCGGTTCGACTTCCGCACGGATGCGGCCGGCAACATCAAGCTCATGGAGATCAATCCCAACCCCGCGTGGTGCTGGGACGGCAAGCTCGCGCACATGGCGGGGCTCGTCGGCAAGGACCAGAGTTGGCTGATCGGCGCGATCCTGCACGCGGCGGGCCAGCGCACCGGGCTGCCGTTCCCGGCGCCGTGAACGACGCCGCGCGGTCGTCACACGAAGTCGCGGTCGATGTGCTCCTGCCAGTCCCGCTGAAAGACCTGTTCGCGGTTGAGTTCGGCCAGGAGCGACGCGGTGACCACGAACTGCGTCTCGGTCGCGCGCAGCTCCGTTCGGGCGTGCACGCGGACCTCCCAGCCTTCGCGACGCATCAGCAGCACCTCGACGATCTCGGTGCGGGCGCTGAGCGGGTCCTGTTCGTCGATGCGGAAGTAGCGTTCGACGTGGTGCTTCAGCTCGAGGTCGATGTCCTCGATGCGCACGAGCGCGGCATCGAGGTCGCCGCCGTGGCTGATCAGCTTGTAGACGACCTCGTTCGTGAGCAGGTCGCGCTCGATCGAGCGCTTCAGACCCGCCGGGACCAGGGCGGTCAGGGTCGAGCTCGAATCGGCGGACTCGGCCGCGGCGAACGGCGGCAGGGTCGCGTCCGCGGGATCCGGCTCCCGGATCGGCAGGTCGAGCGTCGAGCCCGCCGTGTCGACCACGAGCGTGACCGGCGCGGGCGATGGCCAGGCGATGGGCCAGTAGGTCGTCGAGACGGCGACCCGGATGACGTGGCCGGCCGCGAAGCGGTGCGCGACGTCGTTCAACTCGACCCGCACGACGACGGGTTCGCCGGGCGTCAGGCGCTCGGGCTGCTCGTGCCCGTTTCGGTGGGTGAGGTTCAACAGGCCGTAGGACACGCGCGATGACGTGCCGTCCGCGGCGACCTCGTTGAGTCGGACCGCGACCAGCGCGAGGGGGCGGTCGCTGGTCAGACGCAACGTGACGACCGGCGCGCCGAGGATCTCGATGTCGTTCTCGAGCGGGGCGGTATCGAAGCACAGCGAGCGCCCGTCATCGCTGCGCTGATCCAGCGCGGCTTCGCCCTCGCTGCCGAAGCCGCACCAGCTGCCGCCCATGAGGCCGGTCGCCTGCGGCGAGCAGATCGGCAGCTGGGCCGGATCCGCGGCTTCCGCGTGCAGCGCGTTGGTGCCCGTGAAGTGCCACCGCCGGGGCGTGATCCGCGGGCTCGGCCACGCGGACTCGGCGACCCAGCGGCCGCTGCGCTCGCGGTGGAACGGCTCCGGCACGTCGTAGTCCTGCAGCCACGCGCGGAGCACCGGCTCGCGCATGATCCCGGTGTCGACTCCCTTGAGCCAGTGGTCCCACCAGCGAACGGCCTCCTGGAGGTAGCCGATCGCGGGGCCGGGCACCCCGTTGTGCGGAAACGCGTGCGCCCACGGCCCGATCAGGCCCTTGCGTTCACCCGCGAGTCCGGCGAGCAGTCGCGGGATGGCGTTCGAGTACCCGTCGGCCCAGCCGCCGATCGCGTACACCGGGCATCGGATCGCGTCGAAGTCCTCGCAGACGGAGCCCTGTCGCCAGTACGCGTCGCGACGCTGATGGCGCAGCCAGTGCGCCGGGAACGGCACGTTCGCCTGCAGCCGCTCGCGCCAGAGCTGCTGCCAGCGCTCGCCGACGACGGTCGGATCGGGCGGCAGTGCGTTGAGCGCGAACAGGACCGTGCCCCAGATCTGGTTCTCGTTGAGCAGGCAGCCGCCCATGAAGTGAGCGTCGTCCGCGTAGCGGTCGTCACTGGCGCACAGCGTGATGATCGCCTGCAACGCCGGCGGCCGGCGCGCCGCGACCTGCAGGGCGTTGAAGCCGCCCCACGAGATCCCCGTCATTCCGACGTTGCCATCGCACCACGGCTGCGCCGTCAGCCATTCGATCACCGCGATGGCGTCGAGTTGCTCCTGGGGCAGATACTCGTCGGCGAGGACGCCATCGGAGTCCCCCGAACCGCGCAGGTCGACGCGCACCGCCGCGTAGCCGTGGGCGGCGTAGTAGCGGTGCATCGGCTCGTCCCGCAGCCGCATGAAGTCGCGCTTGCGATAGGGGATGTATTCGAGGATCGCCGGCACGGGGCGTTGATCGGCGTTCGCCGGCAGCCAGATCCGCGCGGCCAGCCGGGTGCCGTCCTCGAGCTCGATGAAGACGTTCTCGATCTCGCGGACGGCCGTCGCAGCCGCGGACGCCGAGTCATTCGTCGGTGTGTCGTTCATCGGCCGGGCGCCGGCGGTCCGGCGCGGCGCCGACGCTTGCCGAGCTTCTGGGTGGACCAGAACGTCAGCGCGAGGTCCTCGCGGGCCTTGAGGCCGACGTCGAGCTGCGTGCAGTTCACGATCGCGAGGCGGAAGCCGCCGGGCGGCATCGCGTGCTGTTCCTGCGGGACGTCCTCGTGGAACGTGATCTGCACGCTCGTGACGCCCTCGCGCGCCCGGATCTCGTCGACGAGGGCCGGCGGCGGATGGCGGTAGGGGGCGCCGTGCGCGCCGAACAGCACGACGCTGTAGCCATCGCGTCGGTCGTCGTCCGGAAACCGCCAGCGATGCCGCGAATACAGCTCCACGATCGCGTCGAGCCAGCCAGCGCCGTAGAGGTCCGGCCATTGGTCGGCGAACCGCAGGTGGGCTTCGATGATCCGCCCGCCGATGGTCTCGATGTTGACGGCGCCGCTGTAGCCCTTGAGGTTCTTGCGCAGCCAGTCGCCGCAGTAGCGCTCGAGCTCCGGCCGCTCTTCGGCGAGCATCGTCCAGTAGTCGAACATGCCCTCGTCGAGCTGCTTGCCGATGCAGTGCCGCCACCACTGCGGTTGCCCGCCGATGACGACCGCGTCGCTGCTCACGTGCTCGCCCTCGGCCGCCGTCATCCACATGTGGCCGGCCTGCATGTTGGCCGCCAGCTCGTCCGCGGATTCGATGAGCCGACCGCCGACGCCCATGCCGTGCATGTTGTAGATCGGCTTGCTGAAGACCGGGAACGCCGCGGGCGGCACGCCGTGCGGCGCGCCGGCGAGCCCCTGTGAGTCGCACACCGCGAGCTTGTTGTAGATCCAGCGATGCTCGGGGTAGAGCTCGTAGGCGTGCTCGTCGTCGGTCGGGATGATCACGTCGTCCGGGCAGGCGACGTTCTCGAAATACTGGTCACGCCACGGGTCGCGTTCGATGATCGGCATGGTCTCGGCCTGTTCCCCGGACCGATCCGCGAGCGCTTCGGTCACCGGGTCGGTTCGGCGGGGGCGGCCGTTAGAGTAGCGATGCGGCGCCGGGCCGACACCACATCCTGGTCCGCCTTGCCACCGGTTCGAAACACGATACCCATGACTGACGACTACACCCCACCGAAGGTCTGGCGCTGGGAGAGAGACGAGAACGCCGCGTTCCCGCTCAATCGCCCCGTCGCCGGCCCGACCGAGGACCGCGAGCTGCCGGTCGGCGCGCACCGGCTGCAGCTCTACTCCCTCGCGACGCCGAACGGCGTCAAGGTGACCATCATGCTCGAGGAGCTCCTGGCGCTCGGGCACGCGGGCGCGGAGTACGACGCCCACCTGATCCGGATCATGGACGGCGATCAATTCACGAGCGGCTTCGTCGACGTGAACCCCAACTCCAAGATCCCGGCGCTCGTCGACCGCAGCACGAGCCCGCCGACGAAGGTCTTCGAGTCCGGGTCGATCGTGCTCTACCTGGCCGAGAAGTTCGGAGCGTTGATCCCCTCGTCGCAGGCGGACCGGACCCGGTGCCTGAACTGGGTCTTCTGGCAGATGGGCAGCGCGCCGATGGTCGGCGGCGGGTTCGGACACTTCTACAGCTACGCGCCGGTCAAGCTGAAGTACTGCATCGACCGCTTCACGATGGAGACCAAGCGCCAGCTGGACGTGCTCGACCGGCACCTCGCCGACAACGAGTACATGGTCGGCGACACCTACACGATCGCCGACATCATGATCTATCCGTGGTACGGCGCGCTCGTGCAGAACCGGGTGTACGAAGCCGCCGAGTTCCTCGACGCGGCGTCCTACTCCCACGTCGTGCGTTGGGCCGACTCGATCGCGCAACGTGACGCCGTCGTGCGGGGTCAGAAGGTCAACCGGACGTGGGGGCCGTTGTCGGACCAGCTCCACGAACGCCACGACAGCAGCGACTTCGACACGATGACTCAGGACAAGCTGCAATGAGAGCACGGCGAAACCAGGACTCGGATTCCTTCGCGAACGACCTGCCGGTCTCATCGCCGCCCGGCCTGATCCTGTTGGGCACCGTCTTCCTGGCCGGCGGACTGTTCTGGTTGCAGGAGCAGGCGGACAGCAGCGTGCGCACGATCTATCCGAGCGTGATGACGGCGTTCGGCCTCGCCGTGCTCGGGTTGGGCATGCGCGCTCTGGTCCGCCAGCTGGCGATCGGCCGGGAAGCGCGTCGGGCGCTCGACGAACACCCCGAGCTCGAGACCGAGCTGCGCCGCGCCAAGCAGGATGGTCGGTCGCCGGGTCGCACGCTGCGCGAGAAGGGCTACGAGAACGTCAAGCTGCGGCGCGCGATCTTGCGGCGGGTCGATCTGCGGTGAGGGGAGCGTCGGGCTTTGGGGTCTGCCACGAAGTGGCTCGATGCGCTGACGAGGTCGCAGGTCCCTGCAGACCAGGCTCAGAGTCGGGCCTGAGGCACCAGAGCGAGTTCGGCCTTCGTTCGCTCGTCAGGCACGGAAGCTTCTCCTCCCGTGCCTGACAAGGCGCCTGTTCTGCGCTGACGAGGCTCGCCGCGGCGAGCCACCAGGCTCAGAGCTGCACGCTGACGGATTGGGTCCACCGGGCGACGAACTGACCGCACACGCCGAGGACGTCGTTGTCACGGTAGATCATCTGGAAGTGCAGCGTCGCTCCGGGCGAGACGTTCAGTCCGAGCGCGGCGAGTGACGGCAGATCGATCGGCAGGTCGTAGGTGCCGAAGCTCGTCGTGACGCCGACGCCGCCGGTTCCCTGTTGCGCGTTCGGATCGAAGACCCGCACGACCGGGTTGCCGATGCAGCGGGAGCCGACGCGAGGGCAGACCTCCTGGAACACCGTGCCGCCGACGTTGGATGCGAAGCACAGGATCGCACCGACGCCGTCTGGCAACTGGCCCGGACCCGGCAGCAGGCCCGCATGGAGCACCATGTCGTTCGCGGCGGGGCTGCCGGTGACCGCGATCGCGGGCACCGCGCCCTTGCTGTTGAGCGGCTGGTTCTGGCAGCCCGGCGTGCCGATGTACTGGACCAACTGCACGCCGTTGAACACGCCGCCCTCGCCGCTGAGGAACGCGAAGTCGATCGTGATCGTCGACGCCGGCCCGGTCAGGGAGAACTGGAACGACCGCAACGTCGAGCCGACCTGGTGACCGGGGAACGTCGGCGGGCAGCTCACGTTCGCCGACTGCGCGGTGCCGCCGGCGTTCACCGTGAACCCCGTCGAGACGTTGGGATAGTAGGAGTAGACGACCGCGACGTAGTTCCCCGCGGCGAGGTTGTCGATCGAGAGCTGCGCGACGAAGTCCGTCGCAGCGAAGTCCTCGTAGAGCTCGGTGTCCGGCGCGGGAATGCCCGGCTGCACGGACGAGGCCGACGGGAGGGTGCTGAACCACGCGCGACTCGTCGTCGGCAGACCAGCGAGGTCGACGAGCGGCATCGGCGCGCCGGTGAAGGCAGAGAGGTTGTTCCACGTCCCGGGCTGCGCCGGGTAGCCACCATAGGACGCCGGCGGCGGCGTGCTCGGCGTTTCGTGGATGTCGATGTTGAACGACTGCGCGACCGAGGCCGCGACGAACAGGACCGGCGACAGGGCGCCGAAGAGGAGCTGCTGGATCATCGTCGTGAGTGCGATATCTTGGGTTTGGGAAGTCCGGGAAGCGCGGCGCCGTTGCGACCGCACCCGCTATCCGTCCGCAGGCCGGGCGCCGGTCGCAAATCCCCGGACCCGATGGGATCGGCGCTTTGTGCAACCGCCTGGCGCCGAGCCGACGTCCCTTGGGGGGACGCCCCCCGGTCAATTCCGTCGATTCCTGCAACCGCGACGCCCTGTCCGGACGTGCCCGGGTAGCTACGCTGGTACTACCCAACGCCTACCATGAACTCCGGCCACCTCCGCACCCAAGCGGTGCTCCTCTTGCTTTGCTCGGGCCTCGCCGCCCAGGGCCAACTGCCGACCCACAAGCCGTCGATCACCGAGGTGGACTACACCATCGGGAGCGGCGACTTCCAGCGGGTCGAGTTCCTGCTCCCGCCGCACCTGCCGAGCCATCAGCGCGACGCGATCGTGCTGCGGGGCGGCGCGCTCGGTCGCGTCCACGGCATCGGTACCTTCAACGCCGTCGAGGAGCTGTCCTTCCCCGTCGCGGTCACCGACATCGCGCGCATTCCGGGCGGCAACCCCACGACGCCGGCGCACGACGCGATCCTGTTCGGTCACGTGGGCAGCGATACCATCGGCCGGATCCACTGGGACGACGTCGAGACCCAACAC
Organism: Planctomycetota bacterium; assembly: GCA_965228735.1. Lineage (GTDB taxonomy): Bacteria > Planctomycetota > UBA1135 > UBA1135 > UBA2386 > JAGQRA01. The sequence goes on along the minus strand of OZ245838.1, from coordinate 1,749,071 downwards.
ATCGTGATGTTCCCGATGGTCGGCTGGCAGGCGATCAGCGAATTGACCGTGGCTTCGACCGCGAGCGGCTACGAGATCTCCGCGATCGCGCAGGATCGTCAGACCCTCCTGCGCGGAAGCGTTGACGCGACCGGCATCGCGCCGGTCTCGGCGCACTGGGTCGGCAGCACGATCCGCGCGACCGCGCTGGGCGATGAGGACGGCGACGGTCAGCTCGAGACGTTCGCGCTTACCGACAGTGGGGTCGTCGTCGTCAACCGTGACGGCACGTGGCGCTCGAACCTGCCCTGGCCGCACGATGACGGAACCCTGACCCGCGCCGGCTCGAAGATCTACTGGCTGCGGCGCAACCTCCAGGACACGCGGTGGGAGCTCACCGTCGTGGCCGGCGCCGACCCGATCGCGCAGCCGCCCGACATCGTGCTGCCGGGCGGCGACTTCACGCTGAGCAGCATGGTCGAGACCGACGTCGACCAGGACGGAGAGCCCGACCTGCTCGTCGGCCAGAGCTCGACGCTGCAGTCGATCCAGGTGCGCGTCACCGACGCGAGCCCCGGTGTGCTCGATGTCGAGCAGTACTACGTCGCGCTCGCCGCGCAGCTGCCGCTCCTGGGCGGCAGCACCGGCCCGGTCGCCGGTGCCGACGTCGACGGTGACGGCTATCACGACGTCGTCGCCGCGATGGACAACGGCGACAAGCTGGTCATCGTCCGCGGCACGTCCCACGGCCGGACCTACGCGTCGGCGGTCGGGGACCTGCCGCCGCTGCTGCACTCGGGGTCGGTGTTCGCGAACTCCCTACAGTCGTTCCCCGGCCTGCACCTGCACTTCGCGCACAGCTCACTGTTCGACCTCAGCAACGCGAACTACACGCACGTGCAGGTCAACGTGTGGGTGGAGCCCGCTGCCGGCGAGGAGATCCCGACGGAGAGCGCCATCAACCGCATCTACGAGATCGAGCCGTGGTCGGGCCCGGGCTCGCCGACCGCGCATTCGATCTACATCGACACCGGCACCGTGCCCCACAGCGCGGATGCGTTCTGGCACGCCGAAGTGGTGTTCGGTAACGGCGACGCGACCGAGCCCGGCGACGGGCTCATCTTCACGGTGGCCGGCTTCTCCGCCACGACCAACGCGAGCCAGACGTATCTCGACATGGCGAACGACCACCTCGAGGAGCTGTATCCGAACATCGGGCCCGTGAGTCCGGTCTGGCTGTCGAAGAACGGCGGCTCGTCACCGCCGAAGGCCGGCCGCGAGAGGACGGGCGGCTACCGGCCGACCGGCGGGGTGCTCCCGCCGATCGTCAAGCCCACCCGCACGGGTTCGTCGACGGGCTCGACACAGCCGATCCAGACGCCGCCGCAGTGATCAGCGGAACGCGCGGTGGCCATAGCCGAAGACGGCCAGCGGCGCGCTCGTCCAGCGGTCGAGCGCGCCCTCCGCGTCCTTCGCCTCGGCAAGCGCGCGGCGGGCGCGCTGCAACGCATCGGCTGGGTCGGCGCCGTTCGCAAGCAGAGGTAGCGCGACACCGAGGACTCGCATCGTCGGGGCGAGCCGCAGCGCGAACGGCGAGGCGATGACGCACTGCGTGCCGTGCTCCAGGAACGCTCCGCCCAGGTCGGCGCGCAGCGGCGCGCCGAAGCGGTTGGGCCCCAGAGCGGCGTTGCATGCGGCGAGCACGGCGCAGCGCGGCGCCGGCAGCCGAGCGACGTCGGTGCAGGCGAGCTCGCCGTCCGCGAGCTCGAGCACGAGCGGCCGGACGAGGTCCGGACGTCGTCGGCCGTGGGCCAACAGCACGAGCACGTCCATCGCCGCCAGCGCGGTCAACTCCCCGAGCCGACAGTGCTGTTCCAGCCGCACGATCGGCTCGTCGAAGTCGGCGAGCCATGGGGCGACGTGGCCCGAGTGGAGCCCGTCGCGGTCGCCGGGGCGTCGCACGGTACCGAAGAGTGCGAGCCGCAGTGGACCGGGGCCCGACGAACTCGAACTCGTCGCGGCCGGAGTGCAGGCCAGCGCGAACGCCGCGCCCGGCCAGTGATCGACGGCGAAGCGCTCGCCGAGCAGATCCCCGTCGAACGGCAGGCACTCCAACGGCAGCTGCGGCAGCAGGTCGCTTCCCATGACGGACAGTCGATCCCAATCCGCCATCACGGCGCGGATCGACTCCGGCAACACGGCTGCCGCAGCCGCCGCGGCCGCGTCCTCGATGTCTCGGCAAGCGGACCACCGCTGCTGCTCGAGCGCTGCCTCGCGACCCTTGGCTCTGGCCAGGTCGAGTCCGCGCCCGATCGCGGCCGCGACCCGGCGCGCCATCTCGTGCAACGCATCCGTGCCCCGCAGATCGGCGTGGACGACCCTATCGCGATCCACGGCGAAGACGTGCGACGAACCGCCGCCCAGCAGGTAGATCAGCACGCCGTGACGCTCCGAGACGAGCGCCTGATCGCGCACGGCTCGGAGCGTCACGTCAGGCGCTGACGAACCACCGTTGCGCGCGGTGCCGGCCCCGGGGTGGAGCGCTTCGCGAGCGGCGAGCAGTGACTCGAGGGCACCTTCGACGCCGGACGGGGACGGGTCGAGCGCAAGACGCAGGGCCAGACGTTGCGCGAGCACGTCGCGGCGGAACGCGTAGTGCAGGAACCCGACGCCGCCCGCCCGTTGCGGCAGCTGCGTGACCTCCGCCGTGAGTTCGATCCAGAGCGTCTCGAGCCGCCGGGCCGCGGCGGCGAGCTCGCCCGGCTCGACGGGCTCCTCGCGGTGTCGCTGCAGCAGGAGCGCCGCATCGCCGGTCTCCAGATACCGCCGCGGTCCTTCGAGGCCCGCCGTCACCGTGGCCCGCGCGCGGGCGAGCGCGGCCGCGGCGGCTTCGAAGTCGGGAGTCCGCAGCGCCGCACGCATGCGGTGAATCGCGGCCCAACACCGTGTTTCGTCGAATCGCGACTCGGCGCCGAGGCGGTCCAGGACCGCGACTGCCGCCGCGCGATCGGCGGCGTCCGCGCTGCTGCCGATCAGCGTCGCGGCCGCGCTGTGCAGGTCCAGGAACTCCCCGTCATCGGAGTCCGTCACGGCCGTACCAGAGCCCCGGGCCGCGGCGACGGCATCGCTGACTTCGTCGAAACGGGCGGCGGCGAACAGATAGTTGATGTAGGTGCTGTGTAGCCGGAACACCGCGACCGGATCGAGCTGACCGGCAATCGTCAATTGCGTCTCGTCACGCACCACGGGCAGCAGATGCCGCAGCGCCTCGTCGTGATTGCCGACGTACAGGTCGAGCTCGGCGCGGCACGCGCGCACCAGCAGCTGCGCCACCGCGGCGCTCGGGCCCTCGAACGCGTCGAGTCGAATCGCGTCGAGCTCGGCCGCGATGTTGCCTGGCCGCCCGAGCTCCAGGAGGCAGTCGAACCTCTGGACCGCGGCCCACAACCCGTTGAGGTCGCCAGGCGGCGACGGCACGCGCTCGAGGAACGCGAGCCGCACCGCCGGGGTGGCGCTCTCCCGTCGCATGGCGTCGGCGATCCGCGTGCCGAGCCAGGCCGCGTTGCTGACAGCGGCCGCGCGAGACTCCGCTTCGAGGTCGGGTGCGTTCGCCCCTCGGCGGGCGGCCTCGAACGCGGGCCGCAGCAGCTCGCTGCTCACGTCGGGATCGAGACCGGCGACGTAGCTGGCAACCGTGAAGTAGGCCGAGGCGGCGCCGTGATCACGGTCAACCGGCCCGGCCGCCGTCTCGTCGAGCAGCACGCGCAGCGCGCCGACATCCCGGGCGGCGCCGGCGTCCATGATACGCGCCCACAGGCGGTCGTACGCGGTCGGCTCGCTTTCGGTTTCGGCTCCGGCCGCCGCACCGCGGCCGAGCCACCAGACGCCGCCCGCTACGAGCACGACGATCAGCGCGAGAACGAGCGGGCCCCAGCCTAGCGGCGGGCCGCGACGATCGCAGGCAGACGGAGCTCGACCTCCGTCGCCTGGCCCTTGGCGATCACCTGCCACTGGAAGGCCGCGCATGCGAGGATCCTAGCGCGGTCCTGCTCGTCGGGCAGCCACTCGCGTTGGCGCAAGGCCTCGCCCTCCGCGATCGGTGTCGGCAACAGGTTGCCATCGCGGTCGATCTCGTGGACCTCGATCCGATAGGTCGGATCCAGCAGCTCGATCACGTTCTTCCACCGGAACGGGAACAGCTCGGTCTCGGCGACGGCGCCGGCAGGATGGAACCCGCGAACGTCGACGGCTCCGTGGAGCAGCATGTTGCGATCGAGGCCGCGCGGCCCAGTCTCGTCGAACCAGCGCAAGCGCAGGCCCAGGATCACGACCACCAGCACCGCCGCAGCCGCGGCGAACGGCAACCAGCGGCGAGGCGCTGCGACGGGGGTGTCGAGACCCCGCGCCTCCTTCGGCTCGGCCGCGAGTGCGACCATCTCGCGATGCTCCCTGCCGGCGGCGTCGAGACGCTCCGTCGTCGCCTGCATGCGCTCGAGCTCGGCGCGGCATTCGCGACACTCGCGCACCGCTGCCGCTGTGGCCGCGGCGACATCGAGTTCCCCGGCGAGGATCTCCGCGAGCACGAGCTCGTGCGCTTCGTCGTGATGTTCGGTCGTCATGAAGGCTCCTCGTCCGCGGGCGGATCCTCGCGGAGCAGCCGTTCGAGCTTCTTCCGCGCGCGGTAGTAGCGCGCCTTGACCGTCGACTCGGGCTCTCCGAGCCGGGCTGCGATCTCGGCCAGGGTCAGGCCGTCGAAGTGCTTCAGCCTGATGACCTCGGCTTCGATGCCGCCGAGCCGCTCGATTGCGAGGTGCAGGGTCTCGTCCGAGGTCGGTTCGGCTGCTGGATTCGCCGCGACGGCGTCGAGGCCGTCACCGGCGGACTGCTCGCGCCGACGATCCCGGCCGCGGCGCCGCAGCGCGTTGAGGAACTCGTAGTGGCAGAGCCGATACAACCAGCCCTCGAGCGGCGCGATCGGCCGGAACGACGGCAACTTGCGCAGCGCTACGAGCATCGTTTCCTGCGCCAGATCGTCGAGGTCGTGCGCCGCCAGCGGCCGACCGCGCCGCGTGTTCAGCGCGGCGAGCATGCGTGGCACACAGTGGATGCGTTTCTCGAACACGGCGCGGGCTCCAGGGTGACCGGCCAGAACGCCATCGACGAAGCGGCGCTCCGCGTTCGGGTCGAACGGATCGGTCATGCGTTCAAGGTACGGATGCAGCGAGAAGGTTGCCAAAACCCTGACGATTATGTCGCCGGCCCTGCGCGCCGTTCGCGGCGTTGCAGCGTCCTCGGCGTCAGCGGCGCCGTGCTCGTCTCGAAGCCGTCGGTCGCGACCGCCACGACGGCCTGGGCGGGCGCGGCGAGCAGCGCGCACCCAGTGCCGTGCGGTTGGGCCTCGGCGTGGTCGATCTGCGGTGAGGAGGCCGGACGGGCTCGCGGCTACGTCGCTTGCTCGAGCACCGCGGCGACCTCGGGGCATGCTTCGAGCGCGATGCCGGCGCCGCCCGTCGCCGCCTTGAGTTCGCGATACGCGGCGGCCGCCGCGCGATCGGGGGTGCCGCGTCGCATCGCGCGGATCAGCGTGTTCTTCGGCGTGTGTCGCGAAGGCACGAACTCGACGACGCGCGTCTCGTACCCGCAGGCCCGCAGCAGCACCATGCGCATGGTGTCGGTCACGGTCGCGGCCGCTTCGCGGCGCAGGTGTGGCGTGTGCCAGATCGGGTGCAGTGGCGCGCTGGTCTCGTCGAGTTCGGCCCACGCGCTCGCGAGCTCGGCCTGGCAGCAGGGGGCGACCGCGATCAGGGATGCCCCGTGGCGCAGGCCGAGCGCGATGGCGTGATCGGTCGCGACGTCGCACGCATGCAGCGCCAGGACGACGTCGATGGGGTGCGACGGTTCGACATCGTCGACGGCTTGCGCGCGGAACGTCATGCAGTCGTCGAGTCCCGCGCGTTCCGCATTGACCCGGCACGTTTCGATGAGGTCCTGCCGGCGATCGACGCCGAGCAAGGCCGCTTCGTGCTCGAACACGTGCCGCAGACACCAGGCGAGCGCCAGCGTCAGATACGAGAGCCCGCAGCCGGCGTCCGCGATGTGGAGCGGTGCATCGCGGGTCATCAGCTCGAGCAGCGGCGGCCGCAGGAGTCTGAGCATGTGGTTGAGCTGCAGGAACTTTCGAACCTGCGGGGGTGGCATCGACGCATCACGGCGCAGCAGCCCGAGCGTCCGCAGCAGGACCGGCGCGGTCGTCGGCAGGATCATCAGGTCCTTGCCCTCCGTGACGCGGAGCAGCTCGGCGTCGGTCCAGTAGGCGCGCGCGCGCTCCGCGAACGCTGCGGCGTGGCCGTCGTTCATGCCGCCATCAGAACGGTCGTCCCTCTGCGGGTCGACGTTGTTGTGCCGCAGCCAACCGCGATCGTGCCCGGCGATGCTGGGCGCGTTGACACCCTCGGGAAACCGCGGAGAATTGCACGCCCACCGGGGTCAACCATGCTTGCACGAGTCGTCGCGCCGTTCTTCTGCCTCGCCGCGCTCACCGCGCAGACGTTCGTCGTCGACGCGAATGGCGGGGCCGGGTCGCACTACACCAGTCTGCCGACGGCCGTCGCCGCCGTTCCCGATGGCGCCGTGTTGATCGTCCGGCCCGGCAACTACCAGGCGTTCTCGATGTCGGGCAAGGGTCTCTCGATCCTCGGGGAGCCCGGGGCCGTAGTCACCGGCGAGGTGCAGATCGATACGACCGCGGTTGCCCAGGCCGTGACGATTCGCGAACTGACCTGGACAGCTCCGACCGGCGGCCAACGACTGCTGCAGCTCACGGATTGCGCGGGCGCGGTCCTGGTGGAGCGGATCACGCACCCGGGCGGCTTCTATGCCTTGCCGTTCAGCCACGCGGTCGGCATTTCCGCGACCAGGTGCGACCAACTCGCGATTCGCGACAGTCGGATCCTCTGCACGGTCGGGCTCGACACGACCCATGCAACGATCGAGAGCAGCACCGTTCGCGGCGAGGGCTACCTCATGGCCAACGGCAACGGCCGGACGGCCGTGTTCTGCCGGAACGGGACGCTCGTGGTCGCCGGGGCGAGCACCGTGATCGAAGGCGGCGATGGTCGGATCGGCGGCCCCGCCGCGGACCAGCCCGGCAACGGTATCGGGTTGAATGCTGCGAGCCTGCGGGTCGTCGCCGGCGCGGTTCGCGGCGGCATCGTGAGCGCCGGCTCGGGACAGCCGGTCTTCGGCGGCAGCGCGATCCAGCCGGTCGGGATGTCGCGCGTCTCGCCGCGCGCGACGTTGTTCAGCTCGAACATGGTGCTCCCGCAGGAACTCGCGGACGATGTGATGCCCGCGCTCGTGGCTGACGGAGCGCCACTCGGCGGCACCCTGCAGGCTGCGGTCGAGACCGAGGTCGGGGATCTGGTCGTGCTCGTGGTCGGTCTGCCCGGGGTGAAGAGCAACGTCGCCGGCTTCATGGACCCGTTCTGGCTCGACGCGAGCGTGCACGTGTTCGTCGCGATCGGCCAGCAGCAGCAGGGCGTGCCCGTCACGGGAGCCGTCGCCGTGCCGAACAATCCGGGCCTGCGGGGCTTCCGCCTGCACTGGCAGGCAGCGTGCTTCGGACCGGTCACCGGGACGCAGGCGACGAATCCCGGGGTGTCGCTGGTGCGGTAGGGTCGGTCGTGTTGGTAGCGTTCCGGCTGACTGTCAGCGGCTCATCCGATGCGCGAATCGATCCCGGTCTTCCTGTTCGTTCTCGTTGCCGCCTGCACTTCGGTGGATTGGGCGCCGCCCGATCCGGAGCTGCCGACCGGGTGGCGGGAGTATCGTCTGTTCGTGAGCGACGAGGCCTTCGTCCTGGCGCGCGACGAGAGCGCGGCGGCCGAGGTTCACCAGCGGGTAGCCGCGGCGCGGACGACGGTCGCCGAGATGCTCGGGAGCGCGCCGGAGCGCGGGCTCGTTCTGGCGCTGTCGTTCGACGACCCCCTGCCGATCGCGGATCCCGAGGAGTACGGGAAAGCCGTCACCGAGTGGTGCCAGCAAGTGTTCGGCGGCAAGGAGAAGGCGAACTTCGAGTTCGGCTCGCGCGTCCAGATGGCGCCCGGCGGCAAGGAGATCGACGTCGATCCCGCCGTGCCGCTGCACATGCTCACGACTCCGGTGCGGGGCGACGACGGGCGGCTCGGGCTGCCCGGACCACTGCTCGAACGCGCGCAGTTCGTCGCGCTCGTGCCGACGGACACGTGTCTGGAGGAGTGTGTCGACTACATGATCGATCGCGCCCTGGAGGCCGAAGGCATGTCGCGGTTCACCTACGCGGCCATGACACTCGTCGTCGGTGATCCAGCGGACAAGGTGCTCGCCAAGATGCGCGAGCAGTCGCACGAGGCGCTGTCTCGAACCTGGGGCATGGCTGCGGGCGTCGAGTTCGACAAGGATGGCGATGGGGTGGACGAGGCCGAACCGTTGCCGATCCAGGACCCGAACGCGGTCCGCTACCCGAGAGCCGTACCTTGGTTCGTCGTCGGCGAAGTGGCCGACGCGCAGACCCTGGCCTGGGTGAAGGAGCGCAACTGGGACGGCGTCGTCGACACGTCGGCCCAGCCGGCTCCCGAGGCCGCCCGCGCGATGGCTGCCCTGGGCCGGCACTATCTGCACCTGCCGCGGCAAGCGCAGCTGCCGAGCACCGCCGAGGTGAAGCGCCTCGGTGCGTTCTACGACGAGTGTCGCAAGGAGGGCCGCGATCGATTCGTGATCGTGCGCGGTAACGCCGAGTACGGCGCCGCGCTGGTCGCCAGCCACGCCTACCACGTCCTCGGCGCGACGGTAGAACGAGCGCTCGAGGTCAGCGCGCACTACGGCGCGGGAACGCTTCACCCGGTGCTGGCAGCCGAGTTGATGCGACTCGAAGCGGCGAAGAAACCCTGACGCCCGGCCCCCGACCGGCGTCCTCCAAACGGAGCGGTCGACGTGAATGGTCGGACCGAGAGGATGCGAACCACCGACCACTTGGTCCCAAAGCGCTGTGGAACGCGCGCGGCGAAGTGCCGCGGATGGCGTGGGTCGGCACGGTTTCGGACCTGGCGCGGGTTGTCACGGCCATCTACGTGGGCTAGGCTCCCAGCGAGTGCCTTTGATCGCCCGCAACGTGCCTGCGCGCCGAATCGTGACGAGCCTGCTAGCGCTGCTCGTCGCGATCATGACGTTGCCTGGTCCGGTGAGCTGGGTCTGCATGCTCAAGTCTGGCGAGGTCCAGTGTTGCTGCATCAGCCTCGAGGCCGGCGACGAGGATGGCGGTGCGACGAGTTGCTGTCGCGACGACGTTGCCGAGACGGAGCAACGTGACGGCGAGAGTGATGGTTCGGGCGCAGGAGATGACGACGGCGAGCCTTGCGGCTGCGGTGACGAAGAGCAGGGACCGAGATCCGTCGATCCAAAGGACGGCGGGGATGCCTCGTTTGCCGTCTCGCCCCCAACCGCGGGCGCAGACTTCGAATGGCCAGTCCCGGCGGCCCGGTCTGTTGGGGCTGGTCATGAAACGCAGCAGCGGTGCACGGGACCGCCGCTGTACGTCTTGTTCGAGGTCTTCCTGATCTAGTCGGTGGAGCCGGCCCGTCGCGGGACGACGAGGCCGGTCGGTGCGTTTCGCGCCGATTCTGCACCGCGGATGGACGCGGTGTGAACTGCTCCTTCCGACAGGTCTGACCATGAATTCCGTGAAACCCCGCCGGCGGTTCGCCGGTCTGGCAGCAGCAGCTGCGATCGTTGCTTCCTGCGGTACGCCCTACGACCAGAGTCTGTGGGACTCGCGCCTCGACGCGATGAGGGCGCCGAGCCTGCGCTCACGGCTGGATCGCTCTGGCAGCGGTCTTGCCCGCGAGGGTCGAGCGGCGCCTGCTCCTTCCGAGGCGCAGGTGCGGCAATCGGCGGACCTGACTGTCTACGTTCGGTATGCATTGCACCACAACGCGGGATTGCGTGCCGCCTACGAGCGGTTCTTCGCGGGCGCTGAGCGGGTGGCGCAGGCAGGGTCCCTGCCCGACCCGCAATTCACGTTCGCGCAGTTCGTCGAGGAGGTTCAGACGCGAACTGGGCCGCAGCAACGGCGCTATTCCCTTACGCAGGCATTCCCCTGGTTTGGGGAGCTCGATCTGCGTAGCGACGTCGCACGGGGGCAGTCTGAAGAACTCTGGCATGTCGTCGTGCAGAAGCACCTGGAGGTGGAGCGCGACGTCGCCGTGCACTACGCGGAATACGCCTATCTGTCGCACGTGATCCGGATCACGCGCGATGTCCTCGAGCTGTTGAGGCAGCTGGAAGCCGTGCTGCAAGAACGGGTCGCTGCTGGGCGAGCTACGCAGGCCGACCTGCTGCGCCTTCAGGTCGAGATCGGCAGGGTCGAGAACGATCTCGAATCGCGTGAGCGTGTGCGCCCGTCGTTGAGCTCGCGCCTCGCGGCTGCGATGAACTGGAGGGGCGCAGCCGACCTGCCTCTGCCCGAGCTGAGCGAACCTGATCTCGCGTCGGTTGACTCGGCCGCCCTGATGCAGCGAGCGACCGAGAACAGCCCGCGTCTGCGCCAACTCGCAGAGCGCGCCAAGACGTTCGAGCGTCGTCTCCGACTTGCTGCCATGGACAAGTGGCCCGACTTCCAGATCGGAGTCGATTATCTCGAGACGGACGATGCACTGATGCCGACACGAGGAAGCGGCGATGATCCTTGGGCTTTGCGAGTGGGGTTCACGTTGCCCATCTGGCGTGGCCGCTACGACGCCGCCGAGAGAGAGGCCGAGCGAGGGATTCGGGCGGCAACGGCCGAGTTCGAGGACTACCGCGCCAAGCTGAGGGCGGAGATCGAAGCGGCGGCTTTCGCGCTCGAGGACGCGGCTCGCCAGGTGGTGTTGTATCGCGACACCCTGTTGACCAGATCTCGCGAGGCGCTTGCAGTCACGCGAGCTGCCTACACAGCGGGTTCTTCGACACTGCTCGAGGTGATTGACAGCGAGCGAGCCCTGTTGCAGTTCGAGACTGCCTACTGGCGTGCGTGTCGCGACCACTATCAGAGTCACGCCAGACTGGAAGCTCTGATCGGAGGAAGTCGATGATTCGCCAGATCGCGTTGTTTCTCGCCTTGCTCGGCGTCGTGCTGTTGGCCGTTCTGGTCGGCCGCGTCAGCACCGATTGGTGGCCGAACTCGCCTGGTCCAGACTCGGCTGAGCCCGCAGGCGGGGGCGGCGGTAGCCCGACGCTTTGGACCTGCCCGATGCATCCTGAGGTCGTGTTGCCGTCCAACGTCCCTTGCCCGAAGTGCGGCATGGATCTGGTGCCAAAGGTGCCCGGCGACGATCCGGGGCCCAATCGGATCAAGCTGTCTGCGGAGGCGGCGGAGCTCGCCCAGATCCAGACGCAGCCGGTGCGACGGTCTTTCGCAACCATGCCGATTCGGATGGTCGGCAAGATCGACTTCGACGAGACGCGGGTGCGATCCGTTGCCGCCCGCGTCGCCGGTCGGCTGGACCGGCTCTATGTCGACTACACAGGCATTGCCGTGCAGCGGGAGGACCACCTGGTTTCTCTGTACAGCCCGGACTTGCTGGTCGCTCAGCAGGAGCTGCTGCAAGCCAAGAAGCGGATCGACGAGGCGACCGATTCGACGAGCGATTTCCTGAAGGAGAGCAGCGAGCGGAGTTATCGCGCGGCGCGCGAGAAGCTCGTGCTTTGGGGGCTAACCGAAGCGCAGGTCGACGGAGTCGAGGCCAGAGGGGCGGCAGAGGATCACATGTTGATTCGCTCACCGGTCAGTGGCGTCGTCATCGAGAAGCACAAGAACGAAGGTGACTACGTCAAGGAAGGCGTGGCCGTGTATCGGATCGCCGACCTCAGCAAGGTCTGGGTGCAACTCGCGGCGTACGAGCAGGATCTGCCCTGGCTGCGATACGGACAGAGCGTGACGCTGTTCGCCGAAGCTCTTCCGGGCGAGTCGTTCGAGGGGCGCATTTCGTTCCTCGCGCCGGTCGTGGACGAGCGGACCCGCACCGTCGCGGTTCGTGTCGATGTCGAGAACAAGTCCGCCCGGCTCAAGCCCGGCATGTTCGTGCGAGGCGTCGTGCGCTCCCGTATCGGTGACGGAGGAACCGTCCTGGACTCGCGTCTCGCGGGCAAGTGGATCAGCCCGATGCATCCCGAGGTCGTGAAGGATGGTCCTGGCACCTGCGACGTCTGTGGTATGGACCTCGTGCCCGCGGAGCAGCTCGGCTATGCCGTTGATGAGGACGCGCCGAAGCCCTTGCTCGTGCCTTCGACTGCTGTCCTGGTGACCGGCAAGCGCGGAGTCGTCTACGTCCAGGTCCGAAAGGGCGACGCCCCGACCTTCGAGGGTCGCGAGGTCGTGCTGGGTCCGCGGGCCGGCGACGACTACATCGTGCGCTCGGGCGTCCGGGAGAATGAGCTGGTAGTCGTGAATGGGGCGTTTCGCCTCGACAGTGCGATGCAGATCCAGGCCAAGCCGAGCATGATGTCGCAGGCTGGTGAGGCGGAGCGGTGGACTGGATCGGAGACCACGGTGTTCCGCGCTTCACTGGCTGCGATCTACGAGTCGTACCTCGGCGTAGCCAAAGCGCTCGGCGACGATGACTTCGACACCGCTCGCGTGCAACTCGCGGCCCTCGTGGCTGCTCTCCCGGGCGTCAGGGACGAAGCGCTTGCGGGGCTTGCGCGGGAGCGGTGGCAGGACGAACGGGCCTCGTTGGCCACGGCGCTGTCAGCCATGCAGGATGCCGGTGACATCGTGGCCATGCGGGTGGCGTTTGAAGCGCTCGCGCGCGACGTGCTGGCGTTGGAGCGCATGTTCGGCCATGTCGGCGAAGCTGTCTGGATCGAGGCGTATTGCCCCATGGCCTTTGATGACAAGGGGGCGGCCTGGCTGCAGCCGAAGGGCACGATTCACAATCCGTACTTCGGCGCCGCGATGCTTGTCTGCGGCGAGGCGCGGAGTGAGTTCTTGCCCGTCGCTGGACCGGTGGGTGAGACGCGGGCGGAGGGTGGCAAGTGAGCGACCGCCCGAGCTTGCTCGATCGTCTCCTGCGGTTCTGCCTCGACAACAAGCTTGTCGTTGGCCTGCTGTTTGTCCTGGTCACTTCGTGGGGCGTGCTGGTGGCCCCGTTCGACTGGGAAATCGAGGGCGTTCCGCGGTCGCCGGTCCCGGTGGATGCGATCCCCGATACCGGCGAGAACCAACAGATCATCTTCACATCCTGGCCTGGGCGGTCGCCGCAAGACGTCGAGGACCAAGTCACCTACCCTCTGACCGTCGCCCTGCTGGGGGTCCCTGGTGTCAAGACGATCCGTAGCAGCTCCATGCTCGGGTTCTCGTCGATCTTCGTCATCTTCGACGACGACGTGGAGTTCTACTGGTCGCGCACGCGACTGCTCGAGAAGCTCAACAGCTTGGCGCGCGGGACCCTCCCGGAAGGAGTGCAGCCGACGCTCGGCCCGGATGCGACGCCACTCGGCCAGGTCTTCTGGTACACGCTGGAAGGACGCACGCCGGATGGGGCGCCGGCTGGCGGTTGGGACCTGCACGAGTTGCGCACGATCCAGGATTGGTACGTGCGCTACAACCTCGCGGGCGTCGACGGCGTAGCTGAAGTGGCATCCATCGGCGGCTACGTCAGCGAGTATCAGATCGATGTCGATCCTGATGCGATGCGGGCGCATGGCGTAACGCTCAACCAGGTGTTCGCGGCTGTTCGCATGTCGAACAGCGACGTCGGTGCTCGGACGATCGAGGTCAACCGCGCGGAGTACGTGATTCGTGGGGTCGGCTTCCTCAGCGGAGTCGAGGACATCGAGAAGATCGCCGTGACCGGTGCCGAAGGCGTACCGCTCACGATCAAGCAGATTGCGACCGTGGGCCGTGGACCGGCACTGCGGCGAGGCGCGCTCGACAAGGCCGGCACCGAGGCGGTCGGTGGCGTGGTCGTCGTGCGCTATGGCGCCAACCCGCTCGCGGTCATCCAGCGGGTCAAGGAGCGCGTCGAGGAGATCGAGGCCGGTCTGCCTCGCAAGACCTTGGACGACGGCACCATCTCGCAAGTGCGCGTGGTGCCGTTCTACGACCGCACCGGGTTGATTCAGGAGACGCTCGGGACGCTCAACGACGCGCTACGAGATGAGATTCTCGTCACCATACTCGTGGTGCTGCTGATGATTGCGCACTTGCGAAGCGCGGGGCTGATCTCCGGACTGCTCCCGCTCTCGGTGTTGATGTGCTTCATCGCGATGAAGCAGTTCGGTGTCGATGCGAACGTGGTCGCGTTGTCGGGGATCGCGATCGCGATCGGCACGATGGTCGACATGGGCGTGGTCATCTGCGAGAGCATCCTCGGGAAGATCCGCCCCAACGACACAGCGAAGGAGCGCAAGGACGCGATCCAAGCGGGTGCCAGCGAAGTCGGCTCGGCCGTGCTGACCGCGGTACTGACGACGGTCGTGAGCTTCTTGCCAGTTTTCACGATGGAAGGCGCGGAAGGGAAGCTGTTCCGGCCGTTGGCGTTCACCAAGACGTTTGCACTATTGGCATCGATCGTCGTCGCGCTCGTGATCATTCCGCCGGTCGCTCACCTCCTGTTTCCGGTTGGGCGCGGCAGGACGGTTGGGCGCGCGCGCGCCGCGACCGTCCTCGGCGCAGTCGTGCTCCTCGGGTGGCTCGTTGCCTGGTGGGCGGCAGCTGTCGTTGCGGCCCTGTTCACCTGGAGAGAAGTGCAGCGTCGCATGCCGGACGGTATGGCAGCCGCCCTGCGTTGGGGCGTGAATGCGTTGCTGGCGATTGCAACCGGCGTGCTGCTGGCATCGACCTGGGCGCCGCTCGGGCCCGAGCAGTCGGTCGGCAACGTCGTCTTCACGCTCGTCCTGGTTGGAGGATTCCTGCTGTTCTTCCGCTTGGTGCAGTGGGCTTACGAGCCGCTGTTGCGGTGGTGCCTCGCGCACAAACTGGTCTTCCTGACTGCTCCTGCATTCTTGTGTCTGCTCGGTGCGACGATCTGGTTCGGCTTCGGGCGCGTGTTCGCGTTCGTGCCCGACACCATCTCAGCCGTGAGCAGAGCAGGGATGTCGGTCGCGGGTTGGGTCTCCGATACGGAGACACGGGCCATGACGTCGGACGAACTCAAGGCCTCGAGGGCGTGGTCTGGTCTGGCGCACGCCTTCCCGGGCCTTGGGCAGGAGTTCATGCCTCGCCTCGACGAGGGCTCGTTTCTACTGATGCCGATCACGATGTACCACGCATCGATCGGCGAAGCTCTCGAACTGCTCCAGGTCCAGGATCGACGCATTCGAGCAGTTCCGGAAGTGCAGGACGTCGTCGGCAAGATCGGCCGTGCGGAGAGCGCCCTCGACCCTGCGCCGGTCGGCATGGTTGAGACCGTCATCAACTACGTGCCGGAGTACCGGCTCGATGCCCGTGGCGACTTGATGCGTTTCGCCTACGACTCGGACCAGAGCGAGTTCGTTCGAGATGAGGCTGGGCGGCTCGTGCCCGATGACGACGGCCGGCCGTTCCGACAGTGGCGCGACCACATTCGTTCTCCCGACGACATCTGGGACGAGGTCGCGAAGGCTGCCGAGGTTCCGGGCATGACGACGGCATCGATGCTGCAGCCGATCGAGACGCGGCGGATCATGCTGCAAACCGGCATGCGCGCGCCTTTCGGCATCAAGGTGCGTGGCCCGGACCTCGCGACGATCGAGCGAGTCGGCGTCGATATCGAGAAGCTGCTGCAGCAAGTTCCGTCGGTCAACGCAGCGACCGTCTCGGCGGATCGAATCGTTGGCAAGCCCTACCTGGAGATCGAGATCGACCGTGAGGCGATCGCCCGCTACGGGCTGCACGTGCGCGATGTGCAGGACGTGATCGAGGTCGCGATCGGAGGGCGCCGGATTACGACGACCGTGGAGGGGCGTGAGCGATACCCGGTGCGGGTGCGCTATCAGCGCGAGTTGCGGGACCGCATCGACGAACTGGAGCGAATCCTCGTTGCAGCAAAGGACGGGACCCAAGTTCCGATCGGCCAGCTTGCCGAGGTGCGCTACAAGCCCGGGCCGCAGACCATCAAGAGCGAGGACACGTTTCTGACCGGCTACGTGATCTTCGACAAGAATCCGGGTTTCGCGGAAGTCGAAGTGGTCGAGGACTGTCGCCGCTTCCTGGAGCGGAAGCTCGAAGAGGGTGAGCTCGAGCTGCCGGCAGGTGTGAGCTATCGATTCGCGGGCAACTACGAGAACCAGGTCCGCGCAACGGAGCGGTTGAGGATCGTGTTGCCCTTGGCACTGTTCGTCATCTTCCTGATCCTCTACCTGCAGTTCCGGCGAGTATCGACGACGCTGCTCGTCTTCACCGGGGTCTTCGTTGCGTGGTCGGGAGGCTTCCTGATGCTCTGGCTCTACGGTCAGGACTGGTTCCTCTCGTTCGAGGTTCTCGGTCGCGACGTGCGCGAACTGTTCCAGGTCTCGCCGATCAACCTGAGCGTGGCGGTCTGGGTGGGCTTTCTCGCGCTCTTCGGCATCGCGACCGACGACGGCGTGTTGATGAGCACCTACCTGCAGCAGAGCTTCAAGCGGCGGCGACCGACGAACGTGGATGAGATCCGTGAGGCCGTGGTCGTTGCCGGCAAGCGCCGGATTCGCCCTTGTCTGATGACGACTGCGACCACCGTTCTCGCGCTCCTTCCGGTCCTGACCTCCACCGGCAAGGGCAGCGACGTGATGGTGCCAATGGCGATTCCGTCCTTCGGTGGGATGCTCGTGGCGGTCGTCACGATCTTCGTCGTGCCCGTGCTCTATGCGTTGGTCGAGGAGCTGCGCTTGCGGTTCTCGGCCTCTCCTTCCCGGTCCGAGCAGGCCTGATACGGGCAATTGGACCCCTTCTTTGTTCCTCCAACCCAACAACCAACGATGCGTAGAACCCTGCTTTCGTTCGTCCTCTCCATCCCGTTCGCGTTCGGCGCGTGCACGACCGACAAGGTCCCGGATCAGGCCGCTCCGCCGGCCCCGGCGGGCCAGGGCGACCCTGTTGCCAAGGCCGTCGTGCACGACGTCAAGTGCGGTTGCTCGATCGAAAGCGTCGGCAGCTGCGGCAACTACATCCTGATCGAGGGCAAGTATGTCCCGATGATCCACCCGACGCTCGGCCGGATGGAGTGGTGCGCCCACAAGGACAAGGGCGCCAAGGTCGAGACCGTCGGTGCCATGGAGGACGGCAAGTTCGTGGCCGAGAGTTGGAAGACCCTGAAGTGAGGCGTCGGTGCGCGTGGGCCAGAGAATGAGGTCCTCCGGTGCATACCCGCCTCCGCGCTGGTGCACCGCCCAGAAGCACCGGTGCCGAACTCGAGCGCGTACTGCCGGCATGCAAGGGTTCGGCCGCCGAGGATCCGGACTACACAACGTATTGGCCATCCAACGCTTATCTCGGCGCGACTCGGCGCGGTAGGCAGGATGGCATGGCCTGGCACATCGTTTGCGGCGATCGCCCGCGACCCCCTCCCATGAACATGCAACGACCACCATCGCCATCGCGCCTGTCTTCCCGGCGTCTGGCGCTCGCCCTGCTCTGCGTCACTTTCAGTGCCGGCGCCTGCGTCAGCACGTTTCGTCTGGATCTGCCGCCCGACCATCCGGCCTCCGCGAGTGCGCCGACTGGCGGTGGCTTCGACGTGCCGGACCCGGCGGCTGTCCCGGACCGGATCGAGGCGGTGGAGCCGGCCAACGAGATGGCCGAGATGGGCGGCGACGAGGGCCACGGCGCCATGCATGGCCACAGGCCGAAGGAGCAGCGCTGATGCGTGGTCGACTACTGCCAGGACGTTCGGGCGCCGCTCGATCCCGGGTGGCGATCTGCGGCGCGCTCGCATTGCTGGCCGGTGCATGCGCAGTGCCGCGACGTGAGCGCGTGTTGGCCGACGTGCAGGACGCCGTTCACGAGCGGCTGGGGGCCAGCATGGACCTCGCGACCCGCCCCCTTCGTCCCGAGGGCATCCAGCAGTTGCTCGCCGGCGAGCGGCTCGGCGCGGACGATGCCGTTCGACTGGCGGTCGCGAACAATCCGATGCTGCACGCCGAGCTGGCCGAACTCGAGATCGCGCGCGCGCAGATCTGGCAGGCTTCGCTCGCGCCGAACCCGGTGATCGGCGCGCAGCTGCGTTTCGCCGAGGCCGGCGGTGGCGACATCCTCGAACTCGGCGTCGCCCAGAGCATCGTCGATGTGCTGTTGATCCCGCGCCGCCGCCAGGTCGCGGCCGAGCGGCTCGCCCAGGTCGAGGCCCGCGTCACCGGTGCGGTCCTCGATCTCGCGACCGAGGTGCGGGCCAACTACCGCGCCCTGCAGGCTGATCAGCAGCTCGTCGAGCTCTTCGAAACGGCGATGGATGCCGCGCGGCTGACCCTCGATGCGACGCGGCGCCTGCGAGCCGCCGGCAACGTCATCGAGCTCGAACTGCTGCAAGAGCAGGCGGTCTTCGAAGACGCGCGACTGGCGCTGACCGAAGCCCGCAAAAACGTCCGTCGCCATCGCGAGAACCTGAACGTCCTGTTCGGGCTGTCCGGTCCGGAGGGCGAAGAGTGGCAGATCGCCGGCCGGATGCCCGAGCCGGCGCCGCTGTCGATGGAGCCTGCCGAGTTCGAGAAGCGGGTCGTCGCAGCAAGTCTCGATCTCGAGGCTGGGCGTCGTGAGCTGACGATGCTGGGCCACCGACTCGGGCTCGAGCAGCTGAGTGCCGCGTTGCCGACGGGCGGCGTCGGCGTCAGCGGCGAGCGCGAGGCTTCCGAGAGCTGGATCGTGGGTGGCAGCGCGTCGCTCTCCTTGCCGGTCTTCGACTTCGGTCAGGCTGTCTCCGCCCACGTGCGGGCCGAGATCGAGCAGGCGTTCCATCGGCTGACCGATCTCGCGATCCGTATCCGGCGCTCGGCGCGCGACAGCCTCGTCGCTTCCGAGGTCAGCGGCAACAACGCCCGGCACCTGTTCAAGGTCGTCGTGCCACTTCGCACCCGCATCACGCAGCGGACGCAGGAGCAGTTCAATGCGATGCAGGTCGGCGTGTTCCGCGTCGTCGACGCCAAGCGTGCCGAACTCGAGGCTGCCCGGCGCTACATCGAGGAGCTGAAGATGCACTGGATCGCGCGCAGCCAGCTCGAGGCGCTGCTGCTGGGCCGCTTGCCGGCGACGCGATTCGGGATCACCGGGCCCGGACTGGGATCGGTATCGGCCATCGCGGGCGCCGGCGGCAACGGCGGTCACTAGTGCCATGTACCGAAAGTCACCTTGTAGTTCGCGGGCCCTTCACGCCCCTGGCTACGTCGCGCGTCCTCGGCGTATCCACCAATACTCCTGCGGATCGCTCCTTGCCAGGAACGCGAATGACCTCGCGAACTACAAGGTGACCTCCGGTACACGGCACTAGCCCACGAATCGTCCTTCATGGTTTCACCGAACGAATCGACATGAGTACCCGACGCAATTTCCTGTTCTCTGGCGCTGCCGCCGGCGCAGCGGCCGCATTGACGGCTGCCGAGCGTGCGAGCGCGCGCAGTATCCGACGCGACTTGCGGCGGCCGTGCGCGGGGGGGGCGCATCCACGGGACCATCGACCGGTCATCGTCCCCAGCGGCAGCAAGGCGCCGATGCGGAACGTCGACGGGGCCAAGGTCTATCACCTCGTCGTCGAAGAGTTCGAGCACACGTTCGCGCCGGGGCTCGTGGCCCGGTGCTGGGGCTTCAACAAGATGGTGAACGGTCACGTGATCGAGGCGGTCGAGGGTGACCGCGTGCGCATCTACGTCACCAACAAGCTGCCGGCTCCGACCTCGACGCACTGGCACGGTCTCATCCTGCCCAACGGTATGGACGGCGTGAGTGGTTTGACGCAGCCCCCGATCCCGCCCGGGGAGACGTGGCTGTACGAGTTCGAGCTACGCCAGAACGGGACCCACATGTTCCACAGCCATCACGACACGATGACGCAGGAGGGCATGGGCCTGACGGGCATGTTCGTGATCCACCCGGCTGACGGCGCGAGCGCGCCGGTCGACCGCGACTTCGCGCTGATGCTGCACGAGTGGCGTATCGACGCCGGTGCGCGCCGGCCGAACCCGAACGAGATGAGCGACTTCAACGTCCTGACGATGAACGGCAAGGTCTTCCCGTTCCTGGATCCGCTGGTCGTGCGCAAGGGGCAGCGAGTGCGGATGCGAATCGGCAACCTCTCGGCGATGGATCACCATCCGATCCACCTCCATGGCTACGAGTTCTTGGAGACGGCGATCGACGGCTGCCGCATTCCCGACGAACAGCAGCGGCGCCGCGTGACGACGTTGGTCGGTGTCGGGGAGACCCGCGACATCGAGTTCGATGCCGTCAACGTGGGTGACTGGGCCTTCCATTGTCACATGACCCATCACGTCATGACGCAGATGGGCCACGCGTTCCCCAACATGATCGGCTTCGATGCGAAGGGCTTCGACCGCCGAGTTCGATCGGTGCTGCCGGGCTACATGACGATGGGGGCGAAGGGCATGGGGGACATGACCGACAGCGGCATGCCGTTGCCCGAGAACAGCGTGCCCATGGTCAAGGCCGAAGGTGGGTTCGGCGAGAACATCAGCCTCGGAGGCATGGCCGGGGTTCTGAAGGTGCGGGCAGGGCTGTCGGACGAGGACCTCGATGCGAATCGGGATCCGGGTTGGTTCGCGCACCCGGAAGGCACCGTCGCCGGCCCCGCGTCGGAGGACGATCGTCGACGAGATGGCATCGACGTGTAGTCGCTTCAGAGCGCGGGCATCGGGCCGCGTTCGAGGACGATCGTAGACTGGTCCTGCCGTTCCGCAGCGGGTGACGACGGTGGGCGCGCCCGGCGAATCGGTCCGGTACGATCGCGGCAACGTCCGCCTTGCGCTTTGTTGCGTCGCCCTCGTCGTGCCCGTCGTCGGCGGTCGGCGCCGGTCCACGAGTTCAGCATCGCGGCGGCTACCGCCTTTGTTCGCGCCATTCGAGCGGGCTGTCGATCGAACCGGAATGGGGATCGCGGCGCGTGTCGGAGCGCGGGTCGCCATGTCCGACTCGGACTCCATCCTGCTCGAGTTCCGCCGCAGACGCGGGTCGCGCGACGGTGCCGTCCGGATGCCCGAACCAACCCGGATCGGCGTGATCCGTGAGCCGGTCGCGTACCTTCAGCACCGTCAGCATGCCGCCCATCGTGACGTAGCCGAATCCAGCCGTCCCGCCCATCATCGGCAGACTGTTGGGCGGCATCGTCGTGTCTTCCCCGTGGTGTCCGCCGGTGTGCCCCATCGCGGCGAACTCCGGCACGACTTCGGCGAGCCTCTGGTCGAAGAGGCTCGGATCGACGCCGATCAAGTTGGGCATGCCATGCCCCATCTGGGTCATCACGTGGTGCGTCATGTGGCAGTGGAACGCCCAGTCGCCCGCCGCATCCGCGACGAACTCGAATGTCCGGGTCGACCCCGTCGGAACCAGAACCGTCGTCTCTGGCCACCGCGCAGTCACCGGCACCCTGCCGCCGTCGGTCTCGACGACCTCGAACGCGTGTCCGTGCAGGTGCATGGGGTGGTGGTCCATCGCGCTCAAGTTGCCGATGCGAACCCGCACGCGATCCCCGGTCTTCACCACCATCGGCGATGTCCCGGGGAAGACGCGGCCGTTCAGCGTCAGGACGTTGAAGTCCGTCATCTCGTTGGGGTCCGGGCGACGCATGCCGGGCCGCACGGACCATTCGCCGATCATGTAGACGAAGTCGCGGTCGGGCAGCGGTCCCTGCGGCTCGCGCGGATGCACGACGAACATGCCCATCATGCCGAGCGCCATCTGCGTCATCTCGTCGTGGTGCGAGTGGAACATGAACGTGCCGTGCTGCCGCAGCGTGATCTCGTAGCGGAACGTCTCGCCTGGCTCGATCGCACGCTGCGTCAGGCCGGCGACGCCGTCCATGCCGTTCGGCAGGAGCAAGCCGTGCCAGTGCACGGAAGTGGCGACGTCCAGGCGGTTGGTCACGTAGATGCGTAGGCGGTCGCCCTCGACCGCCTCGATGGTCGGGCCGTGCACGCGGCCGTTGTAGCCCCAGCAGCGTGTCGTGAGACCCGGCGCAAACTCGTGCTCGACCTCTTCGGCCGTCAGATGGAACACCTTCGCACCGTCGACGATGCGCCACGGCAGGACCACACCATCCGGGACCTCGACGGGCCGGTAGTGCACACCTGGTAAACCGGGCGGCGGCGCGCCGTTCGCCGGGGACTGGGGGTTGGCAAGAGAGACAGGCAACATGCCCGCGAAGCCGGCCAGTACGGATCCGGCAAAGAACTGTCGTCGGTTGCTTTTCATCAGTGTTCTCCTCGGTTGCTGTCGTCCGGACGGGAGTTGCCGGTCGACAGAGCGGGTGTCGTGACGCCTCGGGATTGGCCTCCGGCCAGCAGTTCCTCGAGGTCCAGGCGTGCCAAACGAGCATCGCTCGAGGCCAAGAGGGCCTCGCGGACCGCTTCGAGCTGGCGGAGTTTCTGCGCGATGACGTCGAAGGCGCCGATCTGCATCGCGTTGTAGTTCTGCATCGTTTCATGCAGCAGGCGGTCCTGGGCCGGCAAGTACACCAGCTCGGTGAAACGCGCTCGTGCCTCAATGCGATCGCTGCGCTCAGCAAGCACGCGCGCGAGGGCTCGCACCTCGATGGCGATCTGCGCGTGGCGATGCATGAGCAGCCTGACTCGTGAACGGGCAGCGGCGGTCGCGGCACTGCCGTCGTCGAAGACCGGGAGCTCCACGGCCAGCGCCGGGCCCAGCGCTTCCGGACCCGACACATCTCGCCGTGCCGACACCGCGATCACGGCGTCGGGAAGCCAGCGAGACCACGATCGGATCTGCGCACCTTGGGCCGCCGCGTCGATGCGGGCCCGGTTCTCGACCAGGGCGAGGCTGGCCCCGATCGCTCGTGCTTCGACCTGACCCCATTCGACGGGAGGCCGTTCGCCGGGGTCGAAAGCTGGAGACGCCGCGGCTTCCGCCACGCGCCAGGCGATGCTGCTGCCCCAAAGGCCCAGCAGTGAGTTCAGTGGTTCACGCACTTCGATGGCGGCCCGCTCGGCGTCCGCCAGATCGAACCGGGCACGTGCCTCCGCGAGGCGCGCGGAGGACAACTGCGCGCCGACCACATTGCCAGCGTTGGCGAGCGTCTGCATGAGTTCGTGCGCGGCCTGCGCCGCGGCCAATGAACGTCGCTGCGAGGTGACCAACTGCGCGGCCGTGCGCACCCGCACCAGTTCGCGGCGAACTCTGAAGGTCAGCTCCACGAGCTCGCGAGTCACTGACGCGACTGTGGCCTGAAGCTCGTGCTCGGTCGCGCGCTGGCGCAGCGGACGCCAGAACAGGTCGACGAACGGCTGCGCCAGGCCCAGGGCGATCTCGGTTCCGCCGCCGAAGCCCAGCAGGGCTTCGCCACCGAACACCGGATTGCGCAGCAGCCCGGCCCTTACGAGGTCGGCTGCCGCGATGCCGAGCCGTTCGTAGCCAGCGCGTACATCGTGGTTGTTGAGCAAGGCGATGCGCACGGCGTTCTCCTCGGTCAGGTCGTTGCGCAGCAGTTCGTCCACGGCCGCGCGGATCACGGCATCCGAGTCATCCGCGCGCCGATCCGGCGCGAATCCGGTCCGGGTCGCGAGGGCGCCTTGCACCTCGAGTGTCGATGTGCGGTGAGTCGCGTCGACGTTGGTGCAGGCGGCGAGCCCTGCGAGGACGGTCGCCGAGAGAATTGCCGGGGATCTCATCGCTTGTTCTCCGGATCAGGAATCGACAGGGCTTCGGATCGGGGCGCGCGTGGTGAGCTTTCGCTCTTCACCGAAGCTGGGTGGTCCGAAGGGGGGTCGGGCATGGGTGGGCTCGCGGTGCAACTGGCGAGAAAGAACGCCGCGAGCCAGCGCGCGGCATGACGACTATGGCTCATTTGCCCTCCTTGCCTGTTGATGGCGCGGCTTGCGTGCCGACAACGATCTTCACCGGCTGCGACCCCGGCCGATGCCGGTGTTCGGGCTTCGGACCGTCTGTCTTCCGATCCGCACGCGCCTTGTCGAGCTGCGCCTGTGGCTCCTTCTGCACTCGGGCCAGATGCGACGGCGCGGAGAGCCGGATGACGGTCGCGCCGATGACCGCGAACGCGTTCGGTTGGACGGGCTGGCCGTCGACCGGGCATCGCTGGTTCCGGAGATCCTCGATCTTCGGATCGTGTGCCTTCGTGAGGGTGACTTGCGCGTGTTGTCTCGCTTCGGCGAGGCAACCCTCGCAGCAGAGCTGGATTCGCATCCCTTGCAGGAGGACCGAGGCAGCCTGCTTGCCGATCGGCTCCCCGGATACCGGGCATACCTTGTTCGGCAGGTCCTTGGTCGCGGGGTATGCGGTCTCGTAGGCCGTCTGGACGTCGGCGTGGACCTTGCGGATGCACGGCTTGCAGCACACGTAGATCCGGCCGAACTCGGTGTCCGCGAACAGCGGCAGCGAGGCCTTCTTGCCCATGATCGGGCATGTCGAGTTCGGGTAGGTCGGGGCGGTGACCGTCGGAGCGGCGTCCCGGGGAGCCGGGCCTTGCGACGCCGAGGGCGGTTGGGCGGAGACGGCAGCGGTCAGGAAGAGCAGCGGGAGCTTGGCGAACATGAGAGCCTCGTTGGCATCGGGTCGTCGGACGGGCGCTGGGCCCGGTGCGCCGCGCGGAGTTGCGCCATGCACGCAAGCGCTGACGGAGCCGATCCCCGCTCCTTACACGAGGGCCGAGAATCGCTGCGACGCCAGCCGACGACACGCGACTGCGCCAGGCCGTCAGGCGTGCGGCTCTTGGCTGCCGCAGGAGCAATCGAAGCAACCGTGCTCGGCGCAGGTGCCGCAGGAGCGCGTAACCCGCTCGCGCAAGGCCTTGCGGGCGCGGAACACGCGCACGCCCGCGTTGCTCTCGCCGATGCCCGACTCGGCGGCGAACTGCTTGACCGGGATGCCGTCCAGCTCGATCCGGCGAAGGACCGTGGCCTGGTCGGACGGCAACGTGTCGATCAGGCGCGCGACGCACTGGCAGAGTTCACGGTCGGCGGCTGCGGAGCGGTCTTCTTCGGCCCGTTTCAACTCGCCTGCCAGCTTCAATAGCCGACCACTGTCGCTACTCGTGCGCCGCTGTCGGTCGATGATGGCGTTGCGCAGCACCCGGTAGAACCAGGCTCGCGCCGACTCGTCGTCGCGTAGCTCGCCACCCCGCTCGAGGCTCTTCACGAAGGCATCCTGCACGAGGTCTTCGGCGAGTGCCCGGTCGCCGACGCGGCGCTCCACGAAGCCGAGGAACTCGCGGTGCAGCTCGACCAACTCGTGCATCACGTGCTCCGAAAGGCCGCTCGACGAGCCCGGATCAGGCCCGTGGCAGTTCATCGAACACCTGTTGCGTTGGCGACGCGAAAGCGCCGCAAAAGCAGACTGCTGAGGAGGACGGACACGCTCGAGAGGGACATCGCGGCGCTGGCATACACCGGCGACAGGCCGACGCCCAGCCCCGACAGAGCGCCGGCAGCGACGGGGATACTGAGCACGTTGTAGACCGAGGCCCAGACCAGGTTGCGACGGATGGTCCGCATCGTCGCGCGGGCCAGCCCGAGGGCGACTGGGGCACCGGCGATCCCACCTCGGAGCAGCGCGACGTCCGCGGCCGCGGCGGCGACGTCGGTCCCGGTGCCGATCGCGATCCCGACGTCGGCGACGGCCAGGGCCGGAGCGTCGTTGACGCCATCGCCGACCATTGCCACCCGATGTCCTTCGGCCTGAGCCACTTGGATTCGCTCCGCCTTGTCTTCGGGGAGCAGCTCTGCAGCGACCTCATCGAGACCGAGGTCGCCCGCGACCGCGTCGGCAACGGCTCGCCGGTCGCCGGTCAACATGCCGACCCGAACGCCTGCCGAACGCAGCTGCCGAACCGCATCGGCGGCATCGATCCGCAGCTCATCGGCAACCCCGAGCACCCCGCTCAGGTGGCCGTCGCGGGCGACCAGCAGTGGCGTCACTCCGCGGTCTGCCAGCTCGCTGCCGGCGGCGATTGCGGGCGCGACGTCGATACCCTGCTCGGCCAGCCAATCGGCCTTGCCGACCAGCACTTCCGCGCCTTCGACTCTGCCGCGCACGCCCATCGCGGGGATGGCGGCGAAGTCATGGGCGATGGCCAGCCGGACACCCCGTTCGCGGGCTGCATCGACCACGGCGCGGGCGAACGGGTGCTCGCTGCCCCGTTCGATCGAAGCCGCTTCGCGTAACAGCTGCTCCTCCGTTGTGCCCGGGTGCGGTTCGATGGCGACGAGCGACGGGCGGCCGTTGGTCAGCGTGCCGGTCTTGTCGAGGTAGATCGCGTCGATGTGGCTCGCCGCCTCGAGTGCCGCACCGGTCCGGAACAGCACGCCGAGTTCTGCGCCTCGGCCGGCGCCGACGGCGACCGCAGCCGGGGTGGCCAGGCCGAGCGCACATGGGCAGGCGATCACCAGCACGGCGACCATGTACTCGACGGCCGTGGCGACGCCGGTCCACGTTGGGTCGAGCAGCCACCAGGTGGCGAACGTGATCAGCGCAAGACCCAACACGATTGGAACGAAGACGGCGCTCACGCGATCGGCGAACCTGGCGATCGGCGCCTTGCTGCCTTGAGCCTGTTCGACGGCAGCCGTGATCCGCGAAAGCGCGGTTTCCGCACCGGTGCGCTGGATCCGCACGAGCAGGACCCCGGTGGTATTCATGCTGCCGCCGACGACCTGGTTGCCGATGGCCTTGTCGATCGGCACGCTCTCGCCGCTCAGCATCGACTCGTCGAGCGCCGACTCGCCGTCCGTGACGACGCCATCCGCCGGAACCCGCTCTCCGGGCCGCACCCGGACCGTATCCCCAGGCTGCAACGACGCGACGGGCACGTCAACGTCGGTGCCTTCCTCGAGGTCGTCGATTCGGTGCGCGACCGCGGGCTCCAGGGCGTGAAGGGCGCGGACCGCGTCACCCAGGCGCCAGCGGGCGCGCGACTCGAGGAACTTGCCGAACAGGACGAACGCGATGATCGCGCCGGCGGCCTCGAAGTACACGTGCGGGGCCTCGTGCGCGCCGTGCGTGAACCAGGACGGCGCGAATGTGGCGACCGTCGACCACAGCCAGGCGGCGGCCGCGCCGAGCGACACGAGGGTGTTCATGTCGGGACTTCCGTGACGTAGCGCGGTCAGGCCGCCCCGCAGGAAGCGACGGCCGGGCCCGAACAGGACGATCGAGCCGAGCGCGAACTGGAGCGTGCGGCCGGCGTCGGTCTCGGCGAACGGCAGCGCACCGTGGGACATCCCCAACACCAGCAGGGGGAGCGTTGCCGCGCCGGCGACGAGAAGGTCCCGTTGGAGCGATCGCCGCTCCTGGCGCTCGTGCTCCGAGCGGTCGACTGCCGCCGCGGCCTGTGGCTCCGCCAGGACTCCGTAGCCGGCGCCCTCGATGGCGCTCGTGATTCCCGCTCGCGTGGTTCGCCCGGCCTCGAAGGCCACCAAAGCCTGTTGGGTCGCCAGGTTGACCGCGACGTCGGTGACGCCGGCCACCTTGCGGATCGCTCGCTCCACGCGAACGACGCAGGCAGCGCAGGTCATGCCAGTGAGGTCGAGAACCGTCCGCTCCTCGGGCGCGGACACGGCAAGTAGCGTAGTCATGCCCGGCTGACGCCGGACACGCGATCCCATTACGCGAATCGCGGCGGCAGCGGTGTGTCACTCAGGCAGTGCGCGATCGTGCCGGTCTGCAGTCGGGGGCGCTCCCGATGCCTCGTAGCCCGCGTTGCCGATTGCCTGCACGAGGTCGGCTGCGAGGACGCTCGGATCATGGGTGACCACGGCTTCCTTTCGGGCGAAGTGAACCGCGACGTTTCGTACACCCTGGAGGCCGGCAAGGGCGTCGTGGACGCGGCGGACGCAGCCGCCACACGTCATGCCTCCGATCGTGAGAAGCGTGGTCTTGGGGTCGTTGTCAGTCGTTGGATCTGTCATCTCGAATCTTGGGTTGGAACGACCCCGCGGACGGAGTGCCGACTGCCGCCTTACAGGGATCTTGGCGGTGGACCCGGCGATCCGGCTCCTCGCACTGGGGGTCGGGAGCGCGCCGGCTTTTCATTGCTGACGCAGTTCATGGAACCAATCCATCGCGGCATCCTCGTCGGTGCCGAGGTAGAAGGCGCGGCCGTCGAATCGAACGCGCCACTGACCCGTGGATTGCAGGCTCTGGCGGGGGGCGCGAGCCTTGCTCGAGACAGTCCCGATCTCCTTGGGTCCAGGCTGCCGCTCGCCTCAGAGGGCGGTTCGTCGCGAACGCGGGTCGTTCAGCAGATTGAGATTGGTCGGGCCGAGAGGATTCGAACCTCCGACCACCTGGTCCCAAACCAGGTGCGCTACCAGACTGCGCTACGGCCCGACGCGCGGCAGCCTAACCAGTCCGTGGCGGCAAGGGAAGGCACGTCACGGTTGGTGAGCACTCGCGATCACCGGTCCTGGATCTGGCGCAGCGCCACCTTGGCGCGGGCGGCGATCTGGCGGTCGGCGTGATCGAGCAGGTTCTCGAGCTTGGGCGCTACCGCGGCGGCTTCGGGGCCCATCATGCCGAGCGCGGTGACGGCTTCGCGTACGACGCGCGGGTCCGCGTCGGTCAGCGCCCACACGACCTGATCCGCCATGGCGCTGCCGGCACTCGCCTGGCGGCCCAGCGCCATCGCGGCGCCGAGGCGGCGCTTCGGGTCGGGGTGGTAGATCAGCAGGTAGGCGTGCGCGCGCGCGGCGGCCGGGCCGGTCGCCTGGATCGCGAGCACGGCTTCGGCCAGCGGCAGGTATCGCATCTGCGGCAGCGGTCGCGGCTTCTTCGGCACGGGGAACCGGATCGCCGCGCTGAGTCGTGGCGCGGCGGCGGCGGCTTCGCTCCCGAGGCGCGCGAGCGCGGCTGCGATGTACTCCTGGACGGGATCGCCGCGGTTCACCCACCGGATCTTGTCGATGAGCTTGCTCGCGTCGGTCGGGTCGAGCTCGAGCTCGCGGATCATCCGGATCGCGTGGACACCGGCGCTGTGCACGCTGCGGTAGCCGCGCGCGTCGCGCACCACGCAACGCATCATCGTGTTCTGCAGTTCCGCCACGTCGGCGGACCAGAAGCTCGGGTCGTAGGGCCAGACCCGCAGCAGGGCGCGTGCGTAGGCCTTGGCTTCGGGTCGTTGAAACTCGCCGTCGAACTCCAGCAGTTGCGGCAGAGCCGTGAGGGCATCGGGGCCGAGCGTTCCGAGGATCTCGAATGCGATCGCCCGAACCGACGGTTGCGAGTCGCGGCTGACGAGGCGCAGGAGTGGCGCGACGGCCGTGGGGCCGGCCTCGAGCAGCGCCTGTCGCGCGCTCTCCCGGTGGTCCTCGTTCGCCAGGCGGTCGACCTCCCGGGAGAGGGTCACGAAGTCCTGAGCCGCAGGCGCGCCCATGAGTCCAGCGCCCACGAGCAGGCAGCAGAACGCGCGCCACCCGGGCTGGCGCGAGCGACTCGCTACCGTGACGTCGACTGCCTCACACGAACGCGATCTCATCCGGCACCTCCTGGAACCCCGATGATAGCCCGGATCCGGGCTCGCGGCCGATTTCGCGAGCGCGGCTGACATTTCCTGAGTCCTCTCCGGACGGCCCGGTCTAGTAGGGGCGTGAGTTCCCCCGAAGAGCTGTTCGAGCGCTTTCGCCGGCGTTCCGACCCTGCGGCTCTGGCCGCGGTGTTCGACGCGCTGGCGCCCGAGCTGCTGCTCGTCGCGGGGCACGTCGCCGAGCGCGACGGTGAGGATCTGGTGCAGGCGACGTTCCTCGACGCGATCGAGAAGCGCGATCGCTGGGACGGCGAACGGCCGCTGATGCCGTGGCTCATCGGCATCCTCGTCAACCACGCTCGGGCCACGCGACGCAAGCGCGCGCGGCAGGCCGATCCGGCGGAGCTCGCGCCGGGCGCCGAACCGTCGCCGATCGAACTGCTCGAATCGGCGGAGGTGCAGGAACAGCTCAGCGCGGCGATGGAGTCGTTGCCGCAGAACCTGCGCGTCGTCGTCACCATGCGCCTCGCGCACGGCCTCACACCGACCGCGATCGCGCGCACGCTCGGTTGCCCGGTCGACACCGTCAAGACGCGGCTGCAGCGCGGGCGCGAGTGGCTGCGCAAGGCGTTGCCCTCCGGCATCGGGGTCTCCGCGGTCGCCGCGCTCGTGAGCGGCGGTTCGCTCGCGGCCGCGCGTGAGGTCGTGCTCGCCAAGGCCGCGAGTCTGGCGCCCGTCGCCACTGCCGGAACTGCCACGGCCGCGACCGCGGTTGCCGGCGCCACATTGCTCGGAGGACTGGTCATGAAGAAGGTCATCGCTGTCGTCGTCGTGGTCGCGCTGGTGTGCATCGGCGGGGCGATCTGGTTCGGGCAGTCGGAGAACGGCACCGCGCCGAACGTCGACGGGCACGCGGTCGTGCGGGCGGAGCCCGCGAACGTCACGCGGCCCGTGGCGGACTCCCCGCCCGCCGTGCAGCGGTCGGCGCCGGCGGTGGGTGACCCGGCAGAGCCGGCACCGACCGACGGCGGACCGGGCGATGTCACGCTGCAGTTCGTCTGGCAAGGCACCGACGAGCCGGCGCCGCGCCTCGGCGTTCATCTCTACCCGACCGACGGGGACTTCGTCCGCGACGGTTCCGATCACGTGGTGAACGACGCCGGCCGCCTGCAGATCGAGCTGCCGCCCGGCGAGTATTCGATCTCGAATGCGCGCGTGCAGCACGAGTTCGAGGTGCGGCGCGACGGGCCGACCAGAGAACGCATCGAGGTCGAGCCGTGGGCGTGGTTCGCCGGGCGCGTGGTGGACGCGGACGGCAACGGCGTCGCCGGGGCGGCGATCCATCTCGAGCGGGAGCGGTCGTCGGCCGCGCCGCCGCCGGTCGTCGCGGTGACGGATGCCGACGGCGCGTTTCACGGCGGGCTCGACAACGGCGGGCATCTCTGGGCGCACAAGGCGGGGCTCCAGCGCAGCGATACCGTGCGCATGCGGCCAGGTCAGAACACGGACATGCAGTTCGTGGTCGCCGCTCCCGTCACGCACTTGCGCGGTGTCGTTCGAGGAGTGGACCATCGGCCGGCAGCCGACGCGCTCGTGGCGATCCTGGAGCTCGAGCCGACGGTGAGCAACGCACCGGTCGTGGTGCGCACCGATGCCGCTGGTCGGTTTGCCACCGACGCCCTGCCGACGGGCACGTTCTCGCTGATCGTGAACGCTGCCGGACATGCGATGGCGCACCGGGAATGCACGCTCGTCGAGGGCGAACGGCGCGAACTCGAGATCACTCTCGAGCGCGGGGCCGCGGTCTACGGCAGCGTCGTGCTCGAGGGCTCCGAGCGCGATTGGATCCGTGTCGCCGCGGTGCCGGTGTGGGCCGAGCGCCGCTTGTTCACCGAGCGATTCGTGAAACAACACGCGTCGCCGGGCGCGGCCGGCGACTACCGGATCGAGCACGTGCCGGCGGGCAGCGTGTTGCTCGAGGCCAGCCGGATGCCGGACAGCAGGCAACGGCTCGAACTGGTCGACGGTGAGGAGCGGCGCGTCGACTTCGGCTCTGCCGGCGCCAGTTCGATTCGTGGTCGGCTCGTCGATCGCAACGGCGAGCCGGTGTCGGGTTGGTGGCTCTTCGCCTACTCGGAGTCTTCGGGGCGTGGCAAGGCCGGAGCGATCCAGGTCGACGGCTCGTTCGAAGTCGCGGGGCTCACGGGGTCGTCGTACCGGGTCGTCGCGATGCCGCAGACCGTGTCGAGTTCCGAGCCCTGGGTCGAAGTGTCGGGGATTCGGCCGGGCACGACCGAGGTCGAGTTGCGCGCGCAGTATCTGCCAGAGGACGGCGCGATCCTGCACGGCGTACTCGTCGACCCGGATGGCGAGCCGGTGACCAGGGCGAGCCTGAGCTACAGGCCAGCGGATTCCAAGCTCGGCTGGCGCCACAAGGACGCGAAGATCGAGCCGGACGGCACCTTCGAGATCGGACCACTGCCACCCGGGAACTACCACTTCAGCCTCCATCTGCCCGACCTCGGCGACATGCAGGTCGCGTCGCGAATGCTCGCGCCGCGCGAACGCGTCGATCTCGGCGCGCTGCGCATGCCCGGGAAGGGCCGACTCCTGCTGCGGTTCGTCACCGCGGATGGCACGTCGGTGCACCCCGATCGCATCGTGGGCAGTGACCCGGCCGGCAACATCGCGCACCAGTTCGAAGCGACGGACGACGGCGCGCTCCGTTCCGAAGCGGTGCCGGCCGGCGCCTACAAGGTGAAGACCTGGGGCCCGGACTTCCTGCCGTGCGAGGAGACCGTCGACGTCGTCGCGGGCGAGGCGATCGAGCATCGCATCCCGTTGACCGCGGCGACGCCCGTCACATTCGCGTTCCAACGTGATGGCGTGCCGGCCGGGCAACGGTGGCAGGCGCACGTGGTCCTCTTGCTCCACCGGGCCGGCGCGCTCGTCGCGAAGCGGTTCGTCTGGGTCGACGGCACCGGCGCGTTCGAATGGACCCGCGGCCTGACCGCGGGGCGATACGACTACGTCGCCGAACTGCAGGAGACGGGCGAGACGATCCGCGGCTCGTTCACGGTCGGAGCGAGCGTCGACCCGCGGGTCGAGGTGAAGCTGCCGGCTGCGCGCTGAGCCGCACGGCCCATGGCAGCGGCCGCGTGAGAGCGGCCGGAGCTTCGCTCAAGGACCCCTCCGCGCGACCCGATGGCTCTGATCTGACCATGAGCCGGATGCGAGTCCCTGACTGGCTCGTCGTCGGCTCCCTCGCGGCCATCGTGCCGGCGTGTCAGCAGGGGCGCCGCGACAGCCCTGCCGTCGAGGAGGTGGTGGTTACTCCCAACGGCGCCGGTCTGGCGCTCGGTCGGCGCACCGAGTTCGCGGCGCTCGCGCGCTACGACGACGGTCGCCTCGTCGACGTCTCCGACGACGTCGCATGGAGCAGCTCGGCGAACGCGACGGCGACGGTCGACGATGCCGGTATGGCGTGGGCTCGAGCAGTGGGCGAGGTGCAGATCCGCGCCGAGCTCCCGAGCGCGGCGATGACCGGTTCGGCGCAGCTGCTGTGCACCCCGGCCGAGCTCGATGCGATCGAGGTCACCCCCGCGGCTCCGACCCTCGCTCTCGGCACGGGGCAGCAGTTGACCGCGACCGGGATCTTCAGCGATGGGTCGACGTCCGATCTGACAGGTGCGGTGATCTGGGGCACGAGTGCCGCGAGCGTGGCGAGCATTTCGGGTGCCGGCTACACGACTGCCGTCGGCGTCGGTGTCACGACGATCTCGGCGACGGATTCGCAGACGGGAATCGTCGGAACGGTCGAGGTCGGGGCAACGGCCGCCGTGCTCGTGGCGTTGGCGATCACCCCGACGAACCCGTCGATCGCGCTCGGGACGGCGCAATCGTTCACGGCTACCGGCACGTTCAGCGACGCCACCGTTCAGGACCTCACCGACGCCGTCACCTGGTCGTCGTCGGTGCCCGCGGCCGCCAGCGTCTCCAACGCGCTCGGCAGTGCGGGGCGGGCGACCGCCGCGGCGATCGGCGCGACCACGATCTCGGCGATCCATGCGGGCTCGGGCATCAACGACAGCACGACGCTGACCGTCACCGCCGCGGCGCTGGTCTCGATCGCGGTGACGCCGACCAACCCGTCGATCGCGCTCGGCACGACCCAGCCGTTCGTGGCGACCGGCACCTTCACGAATGCCTCGGTCCAGGACCTGACGGACTCGGTCACGTGGGCGTCGTCCGCCCCGGCGACGGCGACGGTCTCGAACGCCGGCGGCAGCGAAGGGCTCGCGACGTCGGTCGCGGTCGGCGCCGCGACGATCACGGCCACGGACCCGGGATCGGGAATCCACGGCAACACGGTCCTCACGGTCACGGCGGCCGAGCTCGTCGCCATCGCGGTGACGCCGGCAGATCCGTCGATCGCGCTCGGCACGGCGCAGGCGTTCACCGCCACCGGCACGTTCACCGATGCTTCGGTCCAGGACCTGACGGACTCGGTCACCTGGGCTTCGTCCGTTCCGGCCACGGCGACCGTCTCCAACGCGCCGGGTACCGAGGGGTTGGCGACCTCGGCGGCGATCGGGGGCACCACGATCACCGCGACCGAGCCGGGATCGGGCATCAATGGCAGCACGACGCTGACGGTGACCGCCGCCGTGCTCGTATCGATCGCCGTCACGCCAAGCTCGCCCTCGATTCCGCTCGGGACCGGCCAGCAGTTCACGGCGACCGGCACTTACTCGGATGCCTCGGTGCAGGATCTGACGGCTGCGGTCACCTGGAGCTCGTCGGCGACCGGCGTCGCAACGGTGTCCAACGCCGGTGGCAGCGAGGGCCAGGCCACGTCGGTGGCGCTCGGAGCGACGACGATCACCGCAACCGAGCCGGGCACTGGAGTGAACGACGCGACCACGTTGACGGTTACGGCAGCGACCCTAGTGTCGATTGCGGTGTCGCCGGCGGCGACCGAGGTCGGGGTCGGAGGGACCCAGCAGCTCGTCGCGACGGGCACCTACACCGACGCCTCGCAGCAGGATCTCACCGACCAGGTGACCTGGTCTTCGGGCAGTCCGGGAACGGCGACCGTGTCGAACGCCGGCGGCAGCGAAGGCCTCGTCACCGGTGTCGCGATCGGCTCGGCGACGATCACCGGGACGGACCCGGGGACCGGGATCAATGCGGCGGCCGTGATCACGGTCACCGTGGCGGGCATCGCCTTGCGGGGCAGCTCCTCCGCGTCGGAGCCTTCGGGCGTGACCACGCTGACGCTTGCGACGCCGGTCGGCACCCTGGCGGATGACGTGCTCATCGCCGCGATCGCGATCCGACCCGACACCGCGACGATCACTCCGCCGGCGGGTTGGACCCTGGTCCGGCGGTCGGACAACTCGGGTGGGGCGGCGAACTCGCTCGCCGTCTACTCGCGGATCGCGACGTCGAGCGAGCCTGCAACGCACGCGTTCACGTTCTCGAGCTCGACGGGATCGGGTGGTGGACTGCTCGCGTTCCGCGAGGCCGATGCCGCGAGTCCGATCGATGTCGAGGCCGGCGCGTCCACGGCGTCGGGGTTGGCGCACCCGGCTCCCGACGTGACGACGACCGTAGCGGGCGCGATGCTCGTCACCGCGCACGGCTTCTCCTCGTCGGCGACGTGGACGCCGCCTGTCGGCATGACCGAGATCGTCGATGTCGCGAGCCTGCCGCCGCCCGACGCGGTCGGGATCGCGCTGAGCGTGAACGTGGAGCTGCTCGGTGGAGCCGGGGCGACGGGAACGCGCACGGCGACCGCCAGCGGCGACTCCGACACGGGGAACGGCATCAGCGTGGCACTCCGACCGGAGCCGTAGGGTCAGCCCCGCAACAGCGGGCGGACCGCTGCGCTGACCGCGTTGGCCTGGCGCCACATGCCGAGGTCGTTGGGGTGCGAACCATCGGTCGCGCCGTCGCCGTCGCGGCCGAGCAGATCCTCGCCAGCGAGCAGGTGCAGGTTCTCCACGCCGGCATCACGCAGCCGCTGGATCGCGTCGCGCAGCTCGCGACGGCGATCCTCGTGGGCCTCGCGTCGGGCTTCGTGGAACCATGCGTTGGTGAACGTGCGATCCTCGACGAGCAGGATCGGGGTGTCCGGTCGCGCCTCGCGCAGCTGTCGGACGAGCGGCTCCGTGCGTTCCTTCGTCTGTTGCGGGCTGATGTTCGGCAGGCAGTCGATCACGAAGGCCGCGGGGTCGAGCTCGACGAGGAACCGACCGACGGTCGTCTCCATGCGGCCGTTCCCCGAGAATCCGAAGTTGAGGACCTCGCGGTCGAGCTGGCGGCCGACGATCGCGGGCCACGCCATGCCGGGGCGCGACGCGCACGCGCCGTGCATGATCGAGGTGCCGTAGCACAGGATCGGCCGCGACTTCGGATCGTCGCCGCGGCGGGGCAGCGGCGTGATCGTCGCGTCGTCGAGGACGCCGAGCTCGAGACTCTCGATGCCGTTGTAGAGCGGCAGGTAGAGCGCGAAGTCGCGCTCGGCGACGTCGCGGGCGTGGAAGAACCGGCGCGCGACGTCCTGCTTCTGCGGTCGCGTGACGTCGATCCACCGCCAGCCGCTGCCGTCGTGACCGTAGAGGTCGACGCCGCTCACGCCCGTCGCGGGCATGTGCGCCATCGCGAGGCGCGCGCTCGTGAGCCGGTAGCGCACGTGCAGCTCCGGGCTGTTCGTCCGCAGGCGCACGAGCATGCCCGCGCTGTGGCGCGACAGGTTCCAGACCGCGTCCCGCACGACGCCCTCGGCGGCCGCGGGCAGCCGGTCGAACGGCGCCTTGCGGGCCGCGAACGCGCGGCCTTCGATCGGCCAGTCTGCGACGTCGTGCCATTGCACCGCGCGCCGTGGCGACCCCCGCCTGCTGATCCAGGGCGCGTTGGCCAGCGACGACAGCGTGGCGGCAGAACCGAGGGCGCAGAACGTGCGGCGGGTGAGGTGTGGCATGGTCTCGGGCTGAAGGCGAATCGGAGCGGGCGCGGAAGTGACCATGCGACCGCCGACTGCGCGGGCGTCGAGGCCGCACGAATCCTCGGAAAACGATGGGGGAACCGCGGCTCGAATCATCGACAGCCGTTGCCGATAACGCCATGGTTGCGCCGCTTCTCCCGATGCCGCAGGATCCGAGTCTGACCACGTCCACGAGAGCTCCCGTCCAAGCACCCACGCAGCCTCCCCGCACCGTGACCGGCCGCCGCACGCGCGTGGCCCTGATCGGCAGTGGGTTCATCGCGGACGTCCACCTCATGGTGCTGCGTTCGGTCGCGGACGTCGAGGTCACTGCCCTCGTCGATCCGGCGATCGCGCGGGCGCAGGAGCTCGCGCGGAAGCACGGCGTGCAGCGCGCGTTCGCCAGCGTCGAGGAGCTGATCGAGGCCGGCGACGTCGACGCGGTCCACGTGCTCGTGCCGCCGGCGCTGCATCGTGAGATCGCGCTCGCTTGCCTCGCCGCTGGCCTGCACGTGCTGGTGGAGAAGCCGCTCGTGCTGCGGGCCGAGGAGGTGGCCGAGGTCGAGATCGCCGCGAAGGAGCGCGGCGCCGTGCTCGCGGTCAACCACAACCTGACCGAGAACCCGGGGTTCGCCCGGCTCACGCGTCATCTCGCGGCGGGTCGCCTCGGCCGCATCGAGCACCTCGCGCTGCAGCACAACGTGCCGCTGCGGCAGCTCGCGACCGGTGACGTCAGCCACTTCATGTTCCAGACCGGCGCCAACATCGTCTGGGAGCAGGGCGTGCATGTGTTCTCGATGGTCTACGCGGCACTCGGTGAATGCCGGGCTGCGTCCGCGTGGACCGGACCCGCGCAGCGGCTGCCCAACGGTGTCGACTTCCGGGCCGAATGGCACGTGACGCTCGAGTGCGAACGTGGCACGGCCAACGTGCGGATGGCGTTCGGTCGCACGATGCTCGAGACGACGGCGCACTGCATCGGCAGCGACGGCGCCGCATTCGTCGATCTGCAGCGCGCGAGCTGCGAGCTGCGGACCAAGACGCGCTGGCTCGAGTTCTTCGATCACGGGCTCAACCTGTGGCGCGGTTCTCGCCACCTGCTCGGGCGCGCGATCTCGGCGGTCGCCGGCTACGGCCTCGGGTTGTTCAAGCTGGCGTTCCCGGACGATCCGTTCCTGCGCGGGATGCGCGGCACGTTGTCGGCGTTCCACGCTGCCGTGCGCGGCCAGGGCCAGTTGCCGGCAGTGCTGAGCCCGGCCGGGGCGCGGGCCGTGCTCGACATGTGCATGCAGACGGCGCGCGCGGCCGACGCGTCGCTCGAAGCCCCGCCGGCGCCGGCCGATCTGCCCGCACCCGGCCCGGCGCGACCGGGCGAGGTCGTCGTGCTCGGCGGCACCGGCTTCCTCGGTCGCCGCGCGGTGGCGCAGCTGCGCAGCGCGGATCGCCCGGTCACGCTGGTCGTGCGCAAGCCGCACTTGCTGCCCGCGGACCTGCGCGACGGCAGCGTGCGTGTGTTCGTCGGCGACGCGTCGGATCCGGGCGTTCTACAGCGGGCGTTCGAAGGCGCGCAGTCCGTGCTGCACCTGGCGACCGTGGCGGGCGACGGTTCGGTTCCCGTCGAGCAGGCGATGCCGACGGCCGTGGAGCATGCCGGCAAGGCCGCGGTCGCGGCCAAGGTCGAACGGTTCGTCTACGCGAGCAGCACGGCGGCGCTCTGGCTCGGCGGCAGCGCGCCGGTGCCGGACAGCATCGGGCCCGACCCCAGGCCCGCGCATCGCGGCGAGTACGCGCGCGGCAAGATCGCGGCCGAACACGCGCTCGTGGCCTTGCGTGGCCAGAATGTCGCGGGCCAGGATGTCGCGGGCCAGAGTGTCGCGGGCCAGAGCACCGAGAATCGGCGCACCGAGATGACCATCGTGCGCCCGGCGATCGTCGTCGGGCCGGACGGCATCCTCGAGCACTCGGGCGTCGGCCTGTGGGTCAAGGACAACCACTGCGTCGGTTGGGGCCGCGGCACGACGCCGTTGCCGTTCGTGCTCGCCGACGACTGCGCGGCCGGGCTCGTCGCGGCGCTGACCGCGGAGAACGCGGGCGACCAGTCCTACAACCTCGCGGGTGACGTGCGGTTGACGGCGCGCGAGTACATGCGCGAGCTCACGGCGCGCACCGGCCGCGACTACCACTACCACCCGATCTTCCTGCGCTGGATGTGGCTGCAGGAGGTGGGCAAACACGTCGTCAAGGTGCTCGCCCGGCGGCCGCGGCAGTGGCCCGCATTCCGCGACTTCGCGTCGCGCAGCTTCCGGGCACCGTTCGACTGCAGCGCGAGCAAACGCGATCTCGGTTTTGTACCCGAAGCCGACCGCGCGCGGTTCCTCGATCGCGCGTTCGGACCGCGATGACCGCGCGCACGATCGCGCACGTGTTCGCGACGTTCGCGCCCGGCGGACCGCAGGTCCGCGCCGTGCAGCTCATGCGGCACCTCGGGCCCGCGTTCCGGCACGTCGTGATGGCGATGGACGGGCGCACCGAGGCGCGCGCGCAGCTCGATTCGAGCGTCGAGTTCGGGGTCGCCGAGCCGCCTCCGCCGGGTGGGTTCTTCGCGACGCGCGCGTGGTTGCGTGACTGGCTGCGCGAGCTCTCGCCCGACCTCGTGCTGACCTACAACTGGGGCGCGATCGAGACCGTCGCCGCGGCGCGGGCTCTCGGCTCGCCGCACGTGCACCACGAGGACGGCTTCGGGCCCGAGGAGGTGGCGCGGCGCTTTCGGCGGCGCAACTGGCTGCGGCGGTTGCTGCTCCGTTCGACTCCGGTCATCGTGCCGTCGGCCGTGCTCGAAGGCATCGCGCGGCGCGAATGGGGGGTGCGCAGCGCCGATCTGCACCTGCTGCCGAACGGCGTCGACCTGCAGCGCTTCGCGCCGGTCGCGGGCGGCGTCGAGGAACGCCATGACGCGCAGCTCGTCGTCGGCAGCGTGGGCGGTTTGCGCGGCGAGAAGGACCACGACAACCTGCTGCACGCGTTCGCGCTGGCGACGGGCGGCAAGCAGGGCGTTGCTGCGCCGCGGTTGCGGCTCGTCGGCGACGGGCCATTGCGGCCCGCCCTGACGGCGCTGGCCGCAGAGCTCGGGATCGGTGACCGGATCGACTTCGTGGGCGCGGTCGCCGACACGGCGCCCGAGTACCGGCAGATGGACGTGTTCGTGCTCTCGTCCCGGACCGAGCAGATGCCGATCTCGCTGCTCGAAGCGATGGCGACGGGCTGCGCCGTGGTCGCGACCGACGTCGGCGACATCGCGCGC
The DNA here is from genome assembly GCA_965228735.1 of Planctomycetota bacterium. Lineage (GTDB taxonomy): Bacteria > Planctomycetota > UBA1135 > UBA1135 > UBA2386 > JAGQRA01. The sequence continues at coordinate 1,709,182 of OZ245838.1, read as the reverse complement.
ATCCTGCCCGCGGCGCAGACGCCGTTCGTCGTGCCGCGCGAGGATCATCTGGCACTCGGCGGTGCGCTCGCGGCGGTGCTCGACGACGCGGCCCTGCGAGCCCGGCTCGGCGCGGCCAATCGTGCGCGGGTCACCGAACGCTACGAGGCGGTCTGCTGCCTCGACCGCTTCGGTGAGCTCTACACGCGCGTCGCGGACCGGGCCGGAACGGCCACGCGTTGATCGTCGCGGCCGGCCAATCGCGGCCAGTCAGTCGCGCCTACCAGTCGATGCCGATCGACGCGTGCGCGAAGAACGTCTGGTCGAGCGCGCCGTCGACCGGCATGAACGTGCCCTGCCCGTTCGTGAGCTCGTAGTCACCCGCGAGCGTCACGCCGCTCCGCAGACCGAACGAGAAGTTGTCGCTGAAGCGGTGCACGAAGCCGAGGTAGGCCAGGACCTCCTGCACGCGCAGATCGTCGCGCTGGCGGCCCGTCGCGGTCGAGCTGCGAACGTGGTATTCGGCACCTTGCACGAGCGCACCGAGCGAGAAGCCGGTGTCGGGCGTCGGCCAGTAGGACAGCTCCGCGTACTCGGGGAACATGACGTCGAGGCGCCAGCTGTCCTCGGGCGCGTATTCACCCATCGCCATCGAGCCGGTGATGTCCCAGCTGATGCCGATGTAGGGCAGCACGTTGGCGTCCGCGTAGATCTCGTTGTAGCGCACGCCGATCTTGCCGTAGATGCCGTCGGCGAGGCGGTGGGTCAGCAGCGCGAACGACGGCGCATCCCAGTCCTCCGTGTGCAGCGTCGAGTCGGCGTCGCTGAACAGGCCGGGCTGGAACTCGACCTCGAGCAGCGTGTCCTGGCCGAGGAACGTGCCGAACCCGAGCTTCGCGCCCGTGCGATACAGCGTCTCGTCCGCGAGCCCCGTGCTCGAGGTGAAGATGTAGTGCCGCGACTCGTAGTATGCACCGAGCATGATGTAGCCCTCGGGCGACACGACGATCGGCAGATCGGCGTCGAACGTCGGCACGATCAGGTCGAACGAGCCGGGCTCGCCGTTCACGCGCGCGTTCGGGAACAGCGAGACCCCGACCGACATCATCGGCTCGTAGCGGTTGCGGCCCGCCATGAAGGCACCGTGCGCCTGCTGGAACATGCCGCGCATCGAGTAGTCGGGTTCTTGCGCCGCGGCTTCGAGCGCGCGGCGACCCGGCGCGCTCAAGGTCGTGTTGAACAGACCCGTGTGGAACCGGGGACTGCCACTCGAGCCCGGGCTCGCGGTGGTCCCACCCGTTGGGTTGCCGACACCGAACGCGTCCAGACCGAGCGGGTCCTTCAGGTATTCGAAGTTGCTGGACGAATGCGGTGCCTGAGCTGCGGCGAAAGCCGAAAGCAGGCACGCCGCGAACACGACGCGTGCGGATTGGTGGCGCATAGCTCCCTATGACCGATTGGCGAATGACCGAATGCGACCGACGCGCACGGGAACAGATCCTGAACGCGGTGGCCGCTGACCTGGCAGACCGTGGGTGGTCGCAGATCGCCGAGCACCACACCCGACGAAATCCGACCGTTTCTGACCGACGCCGATCTGACCGTAGATCGGCGGAACCCCGATCCTGACGGCTCTGGCGCTGGATTCAAGCGCAAAGGGCGCACCAGCCGCGCCGCGGCCCGGGGAACACTCGGCCCTACGCGCCGTTCAGCGTTGGAAGATCGGGAGATACTGCTGAGGCATCTGCAGCAGCAGGCACGCCACGGCTGTGGAAAACTCATCACCGGGGCCGACGCTGTTGCGCCAACTGCCGTCGGCACGCTGCCTACGGAGCAGGTCGTCGCTCAGGCTCTGGTAGAACGCGCGGCAGCGCGGCCCGCCGAACTGGAAGAATGCCTGCGCGGCGTAGTAGTTGCCGTACCAGTAGTAGAAGTGCTCGGGGCAGTAGTCGGCGAGGTTGCCGTATTCGGACTCGAGGAACGTGAGGACCGGGTCGGTGAGGTTGTCGTTGTAGACGCCGGCGCTCGCGAGTGCGGTGAGCGCAGCGGCGTTGATCGCGTACTGGCCCGACTTGCGGTAGGCGCCGTCGCCGTAGATCTTGTAGTAGTACAGCCCCTGGTCGTAGCCGCGCGACGTGACCCGGCTCTTCTTCACGTAGGCCATCGCGCGATCGATCGTGCCGCTCGGCACATGGATGCCGATGTTGCGCGCCGCGCGCAGCGCCTGCAGCTGGCAGACCGTGACGGAGAGATCCGTCGCGCGGTCGAACGGGTTGTAGCGCCAGCCGCCGACCTGGTTCTGGGTGTCGACGATCAGGTGGACCGCGCGCTCGAGCGCCGACTTGCGGCCCCGTTCGGACGTCATGCCGTGGATCTCGGCGAGGAACAGCGTGGCGAACGCGTGGCTGTACATCCGGGTGCCGGACGCCGTCAGCAGGCCGCTGTCCGCGGTGCTGCGCACGATGTAGTCGTTGGCCTTGGTGACCGCCGTGCCGAACTCGCCGCGGCCCGGCAGGTGGCCGCCCGCGAGGAAGGCCATGCCCGCGATCGCCGTCACCCCGAGGTGGCCGTGACCGGAGCGGCGCTGCCCGCCGACCGGCAGTCCGCTGTCGAGCTCGACGTAGTCGTTCGACATCTTGTGGCCGACGATGCCGACCCACGAGCCCGAGTCCTGCTGCTGATCGCGCAGCCAGCGCAGCCCGCGTTCGGCGGCCTTCGCGCAGCGCGCCGCGCGTTCGGGTGAGCACCAGCTCGCGTCCTGCTTCTTCGGCTGCGGGTCCGCGGTGGCCGGGAGCTCGCCTTGCGGCGCGAGGCTCAGCAGCAGAGTGATGGCGAGCATGGGGACCGGGATTGTCCGTCAACGGAGCGGGTCGGACCAGGGGTGGCGACGCGATGGCGTCGGAAAAACGCGGGTCCGGCAGAACTCCTCGGCACCCTCGGGCCCGGTGCGGCCCGCCGGTCGGTGCCGCGCTTGTGTCCCGGCCCGGGTGTTCTATTTCACGGTTGTGTTTCTACCACTCGGATACTGGTTGATCGGTGGGATCGGCGTGCTGCTGAGCCTGTGGGCCAGCAGTCGCGTCAAGTCAGCGTTTCGCAAGTGGTCGCAGGTCGGCGCGCGCTCGCGCGTGTCCGGCGCGCAGGTCGCGAATGCGATCCTGCACGCGCACGGGATCCATGACGTGACCGTCGAACCGGTCGCGGGCGACCTGACCGATCACTACGACCCGTCGACCAAGACGCTGCGGCTCTCGGAGCCGGTCTACCACCAGACGAGCATCGCAGCGGTCGGCGTGGCGGCCCACGAGGTCGGGCACGCGATCCAGCACGCCCAGCGCTACGGGCCGCTGCAGTTCCGGTCGGCGTGGGTGCCGATCGCCGGGCTCGGGTCCAACCTGGGTGTGCTGCTCGCGATAGTCGGCCTGCCGCTCGCGTACATGGGGATGCCGATGCTCGCGTGGATCGGGGTCCTGCTGTTCGCGGGCACCACCGTGTTCACGCTCGTGACGCTGCCCGTCGAGTTCGACGCGAGCAAGCGCGCGCTGGCGACCTTGGATCGCGGCGGGATCCTGGCGACGGACGAACTGGACGGCGCGAAGCAGGTGCTCGATGCCGCGGCGATGACCTACGTTGCGGCGGCGGCGTCGTCCTTGTTGACGCTGCTCTACTTCGTGTTCCAGATCCTCGGCGCGAGCAGCGACGACTGAGCAGCTGCGCGGTCGACTCGCGCCGTGCTATGCCAGCAGCGGCCGCAGCACGTTGCCGTAGACGTCGGTGAGCCGCAGATCGCGGCCGCCGAAGCGATACGTCAACCGCTCGTGGTCGATGCCGAGCTGGTGCAGGATCGTCGCGTGCAGGTCGTGCACGGTGACCGGGTTCTCGACGGCTTTGTAGCCGTACTCGTCGGTCGCGCCGTGGGACGTGCCGGGGCGGAAGCCGCCGCCCGCGAGCCACATCGTGTAGCCGAACGGGTTGTGGTCGCGGCCGCGCGAGCCCTGGGCGAACGGCGTGCGGCCGAACTCGCCGCCGAACAGCACGATCGTCTCGTCGAGCAGGCCGCGGGCCTCGAGGTCGCTGAGCAGCGCGGCGACCGGGCGGTCGACGGCGCGGCAGTTGTCCTGCAGCCCGCGTTCGAGGTTGTTGTGCTGGTCCCAGCGGTCATGCCCGGTGTTGGGGCACGTCAGCTCGATGAAGCGCACGCCGCGTTCGACGAGGCGCCGCGCGAGCAGGCATTGGCGGCCGTAGGTGCGGGTGTGTTCGTACTCGTCGTCGAGCCCGTACATCGCGCGCACGGCGGGGCTCTCGCCCTCGATGTCGACGAGCTCGGGCACCTCGCGCTGCATGGCGAACGCGAGCTCGTGGTTGCGGATCGCGGCCTCGAGCGCGTCGCAGCTGCCGTCCGCGGTCAGCGCCTCGCGGTCGAGCGCCTGCACGAGGTCGACCTTCCGCCGCTGCAACGCCGTGCTCGGCTCGCGCGAGCGGATGTTGGCGAGCGGCTGCCCCTTCATCCGGAACAGCGAGCCCTGGGTCGCCGGCGGCAGGAAGCCCGAGTGGAAGCAGTCCTGACCGCCCGGCGGCACGAGCCCGCCGTTGAGCACGACGAACGACGGCAGGTTGTCGTTGTCGCTGCCGAGGCCGTAGCCGACCCAGGCGCCCATCGACGGCCGACCCTGCAGGCCGTGGCCCGTGTGCAGGAAGTAGTTGGCGTTGGTGTGCTCGGAGAAGTCCGCGACCATCGAGCGCACGACGCAGAGCTTGTCGGCCTGCTGGCTCAGGTAGGGCAGCACGTCGCTGATCCACTGGCCGCTCTCGCCGCGCTGGCGGAAGTCCCAACGCGGTCCGTAGGTGTTGCCGTTGTTCTGGAACTGCGTGGGCTCCATCGGCAGCGCGAATGGCTTACCGTCCTCGGCGGCGAGGCGTGGCTTGTAGTCGAACATGTCGACCGTGCTCGGCCCGCCGTCCATGTACAGGAAGATCACGGACCGGGCGCGCGGCGCGTGGTGCGGTCGCCCCGTCGGATCGGCCAAATCGGTCGGATCGCGGGGAGTCATCGGTCGGCGGTCGCTCCGCGCGCTCGCGTCGAGCAGGCTCGCGAGCGGCAGCATGGCGAAGCCGTTCGCCGCGCGGGCCAGCATGGCGCGGCGCGACATCCCGCCCGCGATGAGGTCATGGTGGCTGCTCATCGGCGGTACGTGAACTCCTTGGCGTTGACCAGGCAGTGCAGCAGGTCGGTCCACGGCTGCCTGTCGCCCACGTTCGCCGAGTGCTCGGCGGCCGCCGAACGCAGGAAGTCGACGCAGTGCTCCACCTCCGAGCCGCGGGGCGCACGACCGAACGCGGCCTGCCAGGCCGCCGCGATGCGCTCGGTCGGGTCGGTCGCGGTCTCTGCGAGCAGACGCTCGGCCCAACGGCCGCACATCTCGTGCACGAACGGATCGTTGAGCAGGGTCAGCGCCTGGGCCGGCACGTTGGACACGGACCGGCGGCCGACGGTCGCGAACGGCGTCGGCAGGTCGAACGCGCCGAGCATCGGCGGCATGAAGTTGCGCCGGATCGCGAGGTAGATGCTGCGGCGGCCGTGACCGTCGATCGGACCCGACTTGCGCGGCTTGCCGCGCGCGTTGGTGATCTCCTCGTGCGGGATCGGGATGCTCGCGCCGTAGAGCTGCGGATCGAGGCTGCCGCTCACGGCAAGCAGCGTGTCGCGCACGGCCTCGGCCTCGAGGCGGCGCACGTTCTGCCGGTGCAGCAGCAGGTTGGCAGGATCCTTGCTCTGGCCGCGCACGGTCGTGCGACTGCTCTGGCGGTAGGTGCGCGACCGGACGATCCCGCGCAGCGTGTGCTTGATGGACCAGCCGTGCTGCACGAAGTCGTGCGCCAGCCAGTCGAGCAGTTCCGGATGCGTCGGCGGGTCGCCGAGCACGCCGAGGTTGTCGACGCTGCGCGACAGGCCGCGGCCGAACAGGTGGTGCCACAACCGGTTCACGAGCGTGCGCTGCGGCAGCGGGTTGTCCGGCGCGAGGATCGCGTCCGCGAGCTGCAGGCGCCCGCTGCCGGCTCGGATCGGCATGGCCTCGTCGCCGGCGAGCGCGGTCAGGAAGCGGCGCGGCTGCAGTTCGCCGGGCGTCTTGTGGTCGCCGCGGATGAACAGGTGTTCGTCCACGCCCGTGCCGTCCGACAGAGCGGGCAGGGTCGCGGACGGGGCGGGCAGGGCCGCCTGCGCGGCAGCCAGCGCCGCGCGGGCCGCCGTCACGGCGGCGGGCTCGTGTTCCCACGGCCGGTAGGGCAGTGCGAGTCCGTCGGCGGTCTCCGGCGGACTGCGATCGGTCGACGCGATGACCGACTGCACCGCGAGCCAGCCGTCGTCGGGCCAGTTGATCTCGCGGCCATGGTGGGCGTCGCCGAGGTCGTGCGCGACCTGGTCGATGAACTGCACGTAGGCCGGGCGCCCTTCCCAGGCGTCGACGTGGAACGTGAGCCAGTGCGCGTCGGCGCTGCCGACCCGCTTACTCAGCCCGCCGTAGATCGGATTGCGGACGACGTGGAAGCCGTCGACGATCACGAGCACGCGGCTCGACTCGCCGGCGACGCGCACGTGCAGGTACGGCTCCGCGAGCGTGAACGTCGCGGTCTGCAGCGTGCCCTCGCGCCGCTTGCCCGCGATGCCGCTGTGCCAGAACGCGCCGGGCAGCAGGTGCAGTTCGGCCGTGTCGCTGGCCGGCTCGGGGCACCAGGGGCCGCGCCACGGGGCCGGGCCGAACGCATCGTTGGTGCAGAGCCACGCGCCTTCGGGATCGTCGGCGGACGCGATCAGCCGATCGCCCGCGCGCAGGGCCGCCGTGCCGCTCGCCGCGGCCCAGCGGTCGGGCTCGGTGCGTGCGAGGGTGTCCCAACGCGCTCCGACCGGCGCCGCGGCGTCGGCCCAGGTGGCGGCGAGATCGCGCTGCGCGCGGCGCACGTCGTCGAACGCAGCGCCGTGACGGTCCGCCGGCGCGATCGGCGCCTGCACGTGGCGCGAGCTCTTCACGAAGCCGAACAGCGCGTAGTAGTCGGCCTGCGAGATCGCGTCGAACTTGTGGTCGTGGCAGCGTGCGCACGCGACCGTCATGCCGAGCATCGCCTTGCCGAGCACGTCGATCTGATTGTCGATGCGATCGGCCGTGTGCTTCGCCGCGTCGACCGGCGAGTGCGTCTGCTCGACGAACCACCACGCGGCGGTCGCCTGCACGCTCTCGTTCTCACCGTTCGCGTTGCGGCGCGGATGCGCGAGCAGGTCGCCGGCGACGTGCTCACGCAAGAAGTCGTCGTACGGGACGTCCGCGTTGAGCGCGCGGATCACGTAGTCGCGGTAGCGCCACGCGTTCGCGATCGGGAAGTCGTACTCGTGCCCGAGCGTCTCGGCGTAGCGCACGAGGTCGAGCCAGTGGCGGCCCCAGCGTTCGCCGAAGTGCGGCGAGGCGAGCAGTGCATCGACCTGCGCATCCCACGCGGCGTCGCTCGGGTCGGCGAGGAACGCGGCGACGGTCTCGGGATCCGGCGGCAGGCCGATCAGGTCGAGCCACAGCCGGCGCAACGCGGTGTGCGGTGCGGCGGCCGGCGAGGGGGTCAGACCCTCCTGCTGGAGGCGATCGCGGACGAACGCGTCGATCACCGCCGCCGGGTCCGTTCCGACATCGCCGGGCGGCGTCGGGGTGGCCAGGGCGCGCCACGCCCAGTGCTCGGCGCGCCGGGCCTCGAGGTCGAACTCCTGCGCCGGCGCGGCGCGGCCGGCCACCAGCGCGGCGGCGGCGAGAATCACGACTACGTGGCGCAGGGGGAGCATGGTTGCGACGACGGGACGTTGTAGATGTTCGCCCAGGACGCGGCAACCGGGTAGCTTCCGCGGATCGCATGACTCGCTCGAACAGCAAGAAGAAGAAGTCTCCCGCGCGCCGCGCCGCCGGTCGCAAGGCCCCGTCCAAGACGCGGTCGAAAACGGCGCTCGACTGCGAGCCGCGTTCGTTCTCGCTCGCCGGCCGCACCGCGCTCGTCACGGGCAGCAGCAAGGGGCTCGGGCGCGCGATGGCGCTCGCGCTCGGCGAGGCCGGTGCGCAGGTCGCGATGAACTACGCCAACAGCAAGGCGACGGCGGAGGACGCGCTCGCGGACTTCCGTGCGCGCGGCTTCGAGGGCGACATGTTCCGCGCCGATGTTACGAGCCCGCGACAGGTCGAACGCCTCGTCGCGAGCGTCGAGAAGAAGCTCGGCAAGATCGACATCCTCGTGCTCAACGCGACGCCCGATCAGCCGCAGAAGCCGATCGATCGCTACGACTGGGACTTCTACCAGAGCATGCTCGACTTCTTCGTGAAGTCGCCCTACCTGCTCACGCGCGCGGTGATGCCCGGCATGAAGCGGCGGCGCTTCGGGCGCATCATCAACATCGGCAGCGAGGTGTTCCGCCGCGGGGTGCCGAACTTCTCGGCCTACGTCGCGGCCAAGGGCGCGCAGGCCGGCTGGACGCGCAGCATGGCCAACGAGCTCGCGCCGTGGCAGATCACGGTGAACATCATCTCGCCGGGCTGGATTCCGGTCGAACGCCACGACAAGGATCCGATCGCGATGAAGAACGAGTACAAGGCGCTGATCCCGCTGCAGCGTTGGGGCGTGCCCGCCGACCTCGGCGGGGCGGTCGTGTGGCTCGGCAGCGAGGCCGGCGCGTTCGTGACGGGACAGGACATCGCCGTGAACGGCGGGATGACGGTGACGTGATGGCAGGATCCGGGAATCGGGATCGCGCCAGCGCGCGGCGATCGTTGTTCGGTCCGTTGTTGGTCGTGACCCTGCTGCTCTTGCTGCCGGGCTGTGGTGGTGACGGCTCGGAGAGCGGCGGCGGTGGTGCGGCCGGCAAGCCGCGGCTCGCGTTCGTCGTCAACATGCCGGCCGAGTTCTGGACGATCGCCGAGCACGGCGTCAAGGCGGCCGCCGCGGAGTGCGACGTCGCGACGACGTTCCACGTGCCGGCGGGCGGCCAGGTCGAACAGCAGAAGCGCATCCTCGAGGACCTCGTCGCGAAGGGCGTCGACGGCATCGCCGTGAGCCCGCGCGACGCGGCCAACATGACGGGACTGCTCGACAAGATCGCGGCCCGCACGCTGCTGATCACGCACGACTCGGATGCGCCGGCGAGCCAGCGGCTCGCGTACGTCGGCATGGCCAACTACGACGCCGGTCGCATGTGCGGTCAGCTCGTCAAGCAGGCGCTGCCGGGCGGCGGCAGGATCGTGATCATGGTCGGCACGCTCGATCAGGACAACGCGAAGGGTCGACGTCAGGGCCTCATCGACGAGCTGCTCGATCGACCGCACGACCCGACGCGCTTCGACCCGCAGAACGCCAAGCTCGCCAACGACAAGTACGAGATCCGGGCGACGTTCACGACGGAGAGTCAGCCGCAGAAGTGCAAGGCGAGCACGCAGGACTCGCTCGTGCGCTGGCCCGACGTGAACTGCTTCGTCGGTCTGTTCGAGTACGAACCGCCGGCGATCTTCGAAGCGGTGAAGTCCGCGAACCGGCTCGGTGAGGTCAAGATCGTCGGCTTCGACGAGAACGACGCGACCCTGCAGGGCATCGTCGACGGGCACATCGAGGGCACGATCGTGCAGAACCCGTACGAGTACGGCCGCCAGTCGGTGAAACTGCTCGCGGACCTCGTGCGCGCCAAGGACGAGGCGGCGCGGCAGGCGCTGCTGCCCGAGGGCGGCTTCCAGGACATTCCGGCGCGCAAGATCACAGCAGTGAACGTGCGCGAGTTCTGGGACGACCTCAAGCAGAAGACCGGCAAGCAGTGAGTCGCCCGGCCGGTGCGGACCCCGGAGCAGCCCCCGTTCTGGAGGTGCGGGGGATCGGCAAGTCGTTCCCCGGCGTCGTCGCGCTGCAGGACGTCGACCTGCAGCTGCACGGTGGCGAGGTCGTCGCCCTGATCGGCGAGAACGGAGCCGGCAAGAGCACACTGATGAAGGTGCTCGCCGGGGTGCACCTGCCGGACGCGGGCGAGGTGCGCGTCGATGGCGCGCCCGTCACGTTCGACGGTCCGGCCGACGCGCTCGGTCGCGGCATCGCGTTGATCCACCAGGAGCTCTGCCTGTGCGAGAACCTGACGGTCGCCGGCGCGTTGTTCCTCGGTGACGAGCTGCGGCGCGGCCCCTTCCTGCGCGAACGCGAGATGGCAGCGCGCGCCCGCACCGTGCTCGCGCGCCTCGGTCTCGACGTCGAGCCGGACCGACTCGTCGCGACCCTGGCGCCCGGTCAGCAGCAGTTGCTCGAGATCGCGCGAGCGCTGCGCGCGCAGGCGCGCGTGCTCATCATGGACGAGCCGACGTCGAGCCTCACCCAGGTGGAGACGGAGCGGTTGCTCGAGGTCGTCGACGAGCTGCGGAGCGCCGGCGTCGCGATCATCTACATCAGCCATCGGCTCGGCGAGGTCGAGCGGATCGCCGACCGGGTCGTCGCGCTGCGGGACGGGCAGAACAGCGGCGCGTGCGACGGCACCGAGGCGACGCACGATCGCATGGTCGCGATGATGGTCGGGCGCGACGTCGCGCGGACCGATCGTGTGCCGCACCAGAGCGGCGAGGTCGCGTTGTCCGTCCGCGGGCTCGTGACCGCTGCGTATCCGGACGTCGCGGTCGACTTCGAGCTCAGGCGCGGTGAGATCGTCGGCATCGCCGGGCTGCTCGGCGCGGGTCGGAGCGAGGTGTTGCGGGCGGTGTTCGGGGCCGATCGCGCGCTCGCCGGTGAGATCGAGGTCGCTGGCGTTCGCCTCGCGCCGGGCCATACGCCCGCGGCGGCGATCGCAGCGGGGCTCGTGCTCGCGCCCGAGGACCGCAAGTCGCAGGGGCTCGTGCTGGAGATGACGGTCATGCACAACCTGTCGCTGCCGACGCTCGGGGGCCGCGGCGCGTGGCTCGATCGGCGCTACGAACGCGAGCTCACTGCCGGCGCGATCGCCGATCTCGGCATCGCGACCGCGGGCGGTGCGCAGGTCGCCGGTACGCTGTCCGGCGGCAACCAACAGAAGGTCGTGCTCGGCAAGTGGCTCGCCGCCAAGCCGCGCGTCGTCCTGCTCGACGAGCCGACCCGCGGCGTCGACATCGGCGCGCGCGCCGAGATCCACGCCCGGCTGCACGACCTCGCCGGTCGGGATCTCGCTGATTCGGGTCTCGCGGTGCTGTTCGTGAGCTCGGAGATGGAAGAGGTGCTGACGCTCGCGGATCGGGTCCTCGTCATGCACGAGGGCGCGATCAGCGGCGAACTCGCGCAGGGCGAACTCACGGAGGAAGCGGTCATGCGACTCGCGGTCGGCGGCGGAGCGGCGACGGCATGAAGAAGATCCTCGGACTCGCGGTGCTCATCTTCGCGATCGCGTTCGCGACGTGGTTGCTGACGATCGATTCCGATGGGCACTCGTCGTTCCTGTCGGGCTACAACCTCGAGAACCTGGCTTCGCGCGTCGGCATGTTCGGCGTGCTGAGCCTGGCCGCCGCGTTCGTCATCGTGACGGGCGGCATCGACCTGTCGATCGGCTCCGTCGTCTGTGTCGCGGGGTGCCTGCTGCCGTGGACGCTGCGCGACCTGCAGTTGCCCGGCGTGGTCGGGCTCGGGCTCGTGCTCCTGATCACGGCCGGGATCGGTCTGTTCCACGGGTTCTGCGTCGTGAAGCTGCGCCTGCAGCCGTTCGTCGTCACGCTCTGCGGCCTGCTGCTCTACCGCGGCATCATGCGCGACTTCACCGCGGATCAGACGATGGGGTTCGGCGACACGGGCGAGAGCCTGCGCTGGCTCGCGACCGGTCGCATCCCGCTGTTGCCCGGGTTCGGCCTCCCGGTGCCGCTCCTCGTGCTCGCGGTCGCCGCCGCGGTCACCGCGGTGATCTGGCATCGCACGGTCGCCGGCCGCCATCTGTTCGCGCTCGGTCACAACGTCGAGGCCGCGCGGCTCGCGGGCGTGCCCACGGGACGGCTCACGATGCTGGCATACGTCGCGTGCTCCCTGCTGGCCGGCCTCGGCGGCTGTCTGTTCGTGCTCGATGTGAACTCGGCCCAGGCAGCGAGCTTCGGCAACTTCTACGAGCTCTACGCGATCGCCGGGGCGGTCCTCGGCGGCACGGCGCTGCGGGGCGGCGAGGGGCAGGTGCTCGGCATCGTGCTCGGCGCCTCGCTCATGCAGCTGCTGTCGAACGCGATCAACCTCGTCGCCGATAGCAACCAGCTCGAGTTCGCGATCGTCGGCGGCGTGATCCTGATCGGTGCTGCGCTCGACGAGGGCGTCCGCCGCCACCTCGCGCGTTCTCGCCGACGCTGAGGTCGGCGTTCAGTTGCCGACCGTCGCGGCCGCCGAGTTCGAGTTGACGGTGCCCGCGGGGTTCGCCGCCGAATCGAGCACGATGGCCTGCTGGAAGAACGTGAAGCACACGAGCGCCGGCGTGTTCGGAATCGGCAGCGACCAGCTCGCGGCGTTCCCGCTGCCGAACAGCAGCTGCGTCACGTCGTCGCTCACGCGCAGCCAGCAGCCGGGGGCGCCGATCGGCGTGCCCTCGACGGGCAGCGCGCCGCCGGCCCACGTGTCGTTGTCGAGCCCGAGGATCATGAGCGCGACGTTCTGCGGCAGTCGGTCGACGGTGAGGTCGAGCGTCGAGCCGACGATCGGGTTGCTCGTCGCCGTGAGCCGCGGAACGCCGAGCGTGCCGGGACAGCCTGCGCCAGCAAAGCCGAAACCCGCGGTGCCGCTGAACGAGCACTTGTCGTAGCAGATCGCGCCGTTCCAGACGCGCGGGCTGAACGCGGCGCCTGGACCGAACGGCGCGCCGAGCGTCGTGCCGCGCGTGATCCCGAGGGCGAGCGCGAGGTCCGCGTTGGCGTAGTTCTGGTTGCTGCCGTTGCCGTTCGTGTATTCGAAGGGTGTGCCCCGATAGTGCAGCGCGACCCCGTAGTCGCCCTCGGCGACGTAGATCGATGCCGGCGGCGTCGCGCGCGATGGCGTCCCGAGACCGGCGCTCGTGCCGGTGAACGTAGAGAGCCACGTCCAGCGGAACCCCGTCTGCGCGTTGCCGGCGTAGGTCCCGCTCGTGAGATAGAGGTCGACGGCGAACGCCGTGCCCACGTTGGCGCTGCTGTGGACGTCGAGGCTCGTGATCTCGATCCCGTCCGCGTTCAGCACGTCCATGTCGAACAGCTGGGTCCAGCCGTCGGCGCCGTTGTTGTCGCTCGCGAACGTGGTCTCGAGGCACAGTCCCGTGCGGACCGTCTTCGTGATCGAGTCGGTCGGTCCGCACAGCCGCCGCACCGTGAGGGTCACGATGTAGCTGCCCGCGGTCGGATACGCGAACGCCGGGTTCTGCAGCGTCGAGTCGACCGTGCCGTCGTTGTCGAAGTCCCACGCCCAGTCCGTCGGGTTGCCCGACGACGTGTCGGTGAACTGCACGACGTTGACCGCGACGCGCGCATCGTCGAAGCCGGCGGTCGTGACATCGGTCGTGATGAATCCGGACTCGGTCGTCGTGCTCGGCGGGTTCACCCCGTCCGAGACCGTGAGCGCGACGTCGAACGTGCCGCAGCTCTGGTAGGTGTGCGTCGGGTTCCGTAGCGACGAGTCGATCGTGCCGTCGTTGTCGAAGTCCCAGGCCCAGCTCGTGATCCCGCCGGGCGCGCTCGTGAAGCTCTGGTCCGTGAAGTTCACCGTCAGCGGACTTTGGCCCTGCTGGACGTCGGCGCTGAAGTTCGCGAACGCGCCGGTCGCCGGTGCGATGTCGACCAACACGCGCCCGAGGCTCAGCGCCGGTTCGTCCCAGCAGTTCCAGCTCGGGTTGTTGATGGCGATCGGACTGGCGGCGATGCCGACCTGCGTGCCGAGCCGGCTCAGCACCGTCGGGTTGCCGAGGATGCTCGTCGTGAACGGCCCCGGCGCGCCGTAGCTGCTGGATGTCGTCACTGATCCCTGCGCGTCATTGCAGGCGCCGAAGACGCCATAGTGCCGACCGTTCGTCAACGTGACCTGCGTCGGGATCCGCGTGCCGGCCGGGGTGGCGTTGTCGTAGAACAGCACGTTGCCGCTCGTCGTCGCCGGGAACTGGCCCGGTGCGTTCGTGCCGAAGTCGATGACCGCGAGGACCTGGAACGGCCGGGCGCCTTCGTTCGGAGCTAGGAGACCGGTGATCACGCAATCGACCGGGGCCCGGAACCAGAAGCCGCGCGTGACCTGAGCCGTGAACGTGGATTGGAACGCCGGCATCGCGATCGGCGACTGGGTGACGGCGGTGGCGGCGAGCGCGAGGCTCACGGCGAGGGTGTGTCGAAGCATGGCTGTGATGGTCGGGCCGTGCGCCGGGGCGAAGGCGGCAGCTGCCATTCGGGCGCAGCACGGTAGCTCGGAGCGTCCGGATGCGCGAGGTCCCCGAACGGAGCGTGGCCGCCGGCGCGGCCGAACGGCAAGTCTCCTGCCAGCGCGGTTGCGGTCGGCCGCCAGCCATCCGACCCGCGGCCGGACGCGCGCAACGCGCGCCGCGCTCAGCTCGCGGTCTGCTCGGCCTCGATCTCGCGCCATCGCATCGTGATCGCGGCGGGGTAGAGCTCGAACTCGGCCGCGAGCACCCGGGCCGCGAGCGCCGATGCGGTGTCGCCGGCGATGACCGGCACCCGCGCCTGCATGAGCACGCGGCCGTTGTCGTACTCGCCGTCGCAGAGATGCACCGTGCAGCCGCTCTCGGTGTCGCCGGCCGCGATCACCGCGGCGTGCACGTGTTCGCCGTACATCCCGCGGCCGCCGTGCTTCGGCAGCAAGGACGGGTGGATGTTGAGCACGCGGCCGTCGAACTCCGGCAGGATCGGCAGCAGCTTGACGTAGCCCGCGAGGATGACGAGGTCGACGTCGAGTTCGAGCAGCCACGACCACACGGCGGAGGGTTCGCTGAGCACGCGCGTCTCGAGCCCGTGCTCCATCGCGCGCTGCAGGCCGAACGCGTCGGCGCGGTCGCTCGCGACGCCGGCGATCGCAGCGCGGAGGCGGCCGTCGGCGATGCGATCGCAGAGATTCTGCAACGTTCGGCCCGTGCCGCTGAGCAGCACGGCGAGGCGTGGTCGCGTGTTCTGGCGCGCGGGAGCGCTCATTACTCGTCGACCGTCCCGGCGACGATGCCGACGAGCAGCGACGCCATGCGGGGGCCGGCGAGATCCGCGGCGTCGATCATCGCCTCGATGGAAACGCGCGTGGAGTCGCCCGCGAGCAGCTGCTGCGTGACCCCGACGAGGCCGAGCACGTCGAAGCCCGCGTGCACCGCCGCGATCGCCTCGGGCACGAGCGACATGCCGACGAGGTCGGCGCCGGCGTTGCGCAAGAACCGGTACTCGGCGCGCGTCGGCAGCGTCGGTCCCGACACCGCGGCGAAGATGCCGGGCTGGCACGGGATGCCGGCGCGCTGCGCGGTCTCGCGGGCGAGTGCGAGCCAGTCGCGCGCGTACGGCTCGCTCATGTCGGGGAAGCGCGGCCCGAGCAGGTCGTCGTTCGGCCCGATGAGCGGATGCAGACCGGAGAGGTTGATGTGGTCCTCGATGACGGCGATCGCGCCCGGTTCGATCTGCCGGCTCAGGCTCGCGGCGCCCGCCGTGATGATGAGCAGGTCGGGGCCGAGCGCGCGCAGCAGTCGCACCGGCATCGCGAGGTCGTGCGCCGCGAGCCCTTCGTAGCCGCCGAGCGGGGCGTCGGCGACGGCGACCGCAACGCCCTCGAGCTCACCGATCAGGATCGGCGTCTGTTTGGCCTGCTTGTTGTCGTCCGATGCGACGTCGTTCGGATGGACCGCGACCTTGTCCTTGAGCTGGTTCGCGATCGACGCGTGGCCGGAGCCGAGCAGCATCGCGATATTGGGCCGCAGCGGCGTGCGATCCTGGGCGTGCTTCGCAAGGTCGCGGGCGAGCGCGCGGTGGGTCTGCGCGGGAGCGGGCATGGTTCTAGGGTAGCCGGACCGGAGCCCGATGCACGCGGCATGTTCGGCCCGCCAGCCCTCGCCGCGGCCCCCGACGGTAGCTGCACGACGCGGCGCTCGACGGTGGCGTTCGCCGGGTCCGAACGAGGCGGCCGGTCCGCCTACGGCAGGACCATCACGACGTAGCTGTGCGTGTGCTCCCCGAGCAGCTTGTCGAGGTAGCCCGCGGCGGCCGTGTTGCGGCGTTCGGAGAACGCCCGCAGACCCGCCGCGAGCTGCTGCCCGGCGAGCAGCTCGGTGCGGAGCGCGTTCGCCCACGGCTCGTCGACGTCCTCGATGTTGCGGCGCAGCAGCTCGAAGCGGTCGGGCGCGAGCTGGTAGGCGTCCGCGGCCGTACCCGAGTCGTCGTTGGCCGCCTCCACGGTGCCGAGGTAACGCGTTGCCGCGATGGCGTGATGCCGCAGCAGCACGAACGTGCGGAAGCACGCGCGGTCATGGTCGATCCCGTCGACCTGGGACGACAGCTCGAACCAGTCGTTCACCGAGAGGCTGCTGGCCGCGACCTCGCGTTGCCGCGTCGAGCGGTTCTTCGCGTCGGTGAACATGAACTTGCCGGTGGGCGGGTCCCAGCTCTTGCTCGTCAGCGTGTCGTCGCCGATCGTCAGCTGGAGCTGACCGTTGGCGGCGGCCGCCACGAGCCGCTGCTGGAAGCTGCCCGCGCGGCGGACGGCGGCGCTGATCCCGGCGGCGTGGACGCCAGGCGGTTCGTTCGGCACCGTCGCCGCGAACGCGTCGATCGCGGTGGCGGCCGCGTCGAACGCGCCCTTGGCCAGCGCCGCGGTCGCCGCGCCGTTCTGCTTGAACAGCGCCTCGTAGGCGTCCCACAGGCCGGCGCGACGCGCGCGTTGCAGCAGCGTGATGGCCTCCTTGCCCGCGGTCACCGTCTGCGCGAGCGTGTCGAGTCGCGGGTGCAGGGCCTCGGGCCAGCGCAGGCGCGCCGCCAGGTTGTCGGCGAGCGTGGTCGTCGCGGTCTCCAGCGGCTCACGTTCGCCGCCGTTGATCGCGGTCGTCACGGCGCCGGCGAGCTCGTCGAGGCGGTTGCCGGCGGCGGTGATGACCCGCTCGCGCAGCGCTCCGAGCATCTGCTCGAGCTCGGGCTCGTCCGCGATCGTCGCGGGCGGCGCGCCGTTGATGCTCGCGAGGGCGAGCGCGTAGTCGTGCGCCACCAGCTGCGGTGCGATGTTCTTCTCGAGCTCGGCGACGTAGTCGGAGACGGCCTGCTTCCTCGCCTGCTCGCGCTGCTGCCGCGTCGCGACCTCGGTGCGGACCCGTTGCGCGCGCTGTCGGGCCTCGCCCGCCGCAGCGGTGTCGCCGTGCTCACGTGCGACCTTGTCGAACGCCTGGGCGAGCGGCTCGTCCTCGAGGCCGGATACGCGCACCTCGAGCAGCGCGATCGTGGCCTTGTCCTCCTTGGCTTGCCTCTTGAGCGCGACGTTCTCGTCCGCGAAGCGCTGCTTCTCGGGATCGTCGTAGTAGACCTTCTCCGTGACGGTCTCGCCCTTCTTCGTCGCGCCCCAGTAGATCGCGGAGCCGCCCGCGATCACCGCGATCGCCGCGAGCGCGATCCACAGCCCCTTCTTCACCGGCGGCCGCAGCAGGATCTCGACCTCCTCGAGCAGCTCGTTGGCCGTCTGGAAGCGATCGAGCGGGTCCTTCTGCATCATCCGCTGGATGACGGTCGCGACCTCCGCGGGGACCTTGTTGTTGACCTTGTGCGCGGGCTCCGGGTCGTCCTTGACCTGCGCGCGCAGGATGTCCTTGACGGTCTGGCCGCGGAACGGCGTGCGACCGGTCACGAGCCGGTAGAACGTGCAGCCCAGCGCGTAGATGTCGGCGCGGTGATCGATGCCCCTGCGCAGCACCTGCTCCGGCGCCATGAAGTGCGGCGTGCCGACTGCGCGCTCCTCGCTCTCCGCGTCGGCCCCCGCGAGCCCGAGGTCGGCGATCTTCACGACGCCGTGCTGGTCGAGCATCAGGTTGTCGGGCTTGATGTCGCGGTGTACGATCCCGAGCGACTCCGCGTACGCGAGGCCGGCGGCCGCATCGGCGATGACCTGCAACGCCCGGTCGACGGGCATCGCGCCGTTCTGCTTGAGCCAGTCCTCGCAGGAGCCGTTCTGCATCAGCTCCATCGCGTAGTAGTAGGTGTCGCCGTCGTGCTCGACGTCGAACACCGACACCACGTTGGGGTGCTGCAGCTTGGCGGCGGCCTGCGCCTCGGCGACGAAGTTGCTGACGAACTTGCCGTCCTCGGTCAGCTCGTGACTCAGCACCTTGAGCGCGACCTGGCGGTGCAGCGAGACCTGCTCCGCGCTGTAGACAACGCCCATGCCGCCGCGCCCGAGCTCCTCGTGGATGCGGTAGCCGGAGATCGTCGGCAGACCCTGCTTCTGGGTCTCGCCGAACGCGATGCGGGTCGTGCCGATTTGGATGACGTCGCCGTCGTTCAGCGGCGTGGCTTCGATCTGCTCGCCGTTGACGCGGACGCCGGGCGCGAGCGCCTTGAGGCCGAAGCCCTCGGTGCGCAGCGCCTTGACGACCGCGTGCTCGGGCTGCACGCCGGCCTCCTGGACGCGCAGCCCGCAGTCGGGGCCGCTACCGAGGGTGGTGGGTTGGTCGCGATCGAGGGCGACAACGGTGCCGGCCAGCGGGCCGGTCTCGACGGTGAGGCGCACTGCGTGGGTGGAGGGGTAACTGTTCCGGAGGGGCCGGAGCAGTATGGCAGATGCAGCCCCTCCCCGCGAGCCGGGAACTCACGGGTCGCTCCACCGGGCGTCGGCGGGCGCTATTCGCCGCCGCCGCCGCGGCGGCCGCCGCCCTGACCGTCGCCGCCGTCCGCGCCCTTGCCGTCGCGGTTGCGGCGCGGCCGGACGCCGCCGACGCGCTGGGAGCCGCGGTCGGGGAAGGTGAACTTGCCGAGCAGCTCGCCCTCCTTCTCGAGGATCTTGGCCTCGGCCTTCATGAGCTTGAGCAGCTCCTTCTCGGCCTTCCTGACCTTGCCCTTGTCGTCGCGGTTCTTGGTCATCTCCGTTTGCGCGTCCTTGCGGTCCTGCAGCAGCTCGGAGTAGTCCTTGATGATCTTGCCGTAGTCCTTCGCGAAGCGCGTGAGCGACGGCTTCATCGCGCCCGCGGCCGCCTTCTCGAGCGCCTTCTTGAGCTTGCTCCCGGCCGGGCGGTAGCCGCTCATCGGCACCTCCGTCGGCTTGCCTTCCTGATCGAACACGACGAACAGCGGGCGTTCCTTCTCGTACTTGGCCTTGAGGGCCGGCGCCTTGCCGAGGTCGATGCGACCGCAGTGGAACGCGCGCAGTTCGATGCCGAGTTCCTGGTCGCGGCCGAGCATGAACTCGAACACGCCGCGCGGCCACTCGGCCTCCTCGTCCTGCTGGTCGACGAGGTAGAGCACGGTCAACTGGTTGGCCGCCTTGGCCGCCCGCACGATCTCGACCGTGTCGAGACCGGCGACCTTGTCGCCGTCCTCCGCGGGGCCGGGGACATCGTTGAAGAACAGCCCGACGCGGTTGGTGATCTCCTCGGGCTGGCGCCAGCGGCTGAATGCATCGCGGCCACCGCGACCGCCGCCGCGCTGCGCGAGCAGGCCGTCGGCCGTCGTCGCGGCCGTGGTCGCGAGGACGAGGATCGTGAACAACTGGGATCGCATGAATCGCTCCGGAGCGGGTCGAGCGGGGCTGGCTCGACGTCCGAACGGCAGCTTGGCGCAAGACCCCACATCGGGGACCTCAACAACTGCACCAGATTGGTATCGCGATACGCTCCCGCCGTGGCATCGCCGGCCCGGGCCCCGTAGAACGCCGCGATGCTGCGCCGCCTCACGTTCTCCGTTCTCGCCGCCGCTCTCGCGGCGCCCATCGCCGCCCAGGATGGGCCGGTCCTCGGATCCGGGGATCACACCTACCGCTGGGTCGCCGGCTGGGCCCGGACGGCGGACGGCAAGGAGCTCGGCAACACGCACGGCTGCATGGTCGTCGACCGGCAGGGCCGCGTGCTCGCCAACACCGACACCGAACACGCGGTCGTCGCGTTCGGTCAGGACGGCAAGACCGTCGCGCGCTGGGGCAAGGAGTTCCGCGGCGGACTGCACGGCATGTGTCTGCGCGTCGAGGACGGCAAGGAGGTGCTCTACCTCGCGCACACCGGCCGGCACGAGGTCGTCAAGACGACGATCGACGGCAAGGTGCTGTGGACGATCGGCTGGCCCAAGGAGTCGGGCTGCTACGAGCAGGAAGGGCAGTACCGGCCGACGGCCGTCGCGGTGGCGCCGGACGGCCGCATCTTCGCCTCTGACGGCTACGGGCAGTCGTTCGTGCACGTCTACGACAAGGATCGCAAGTACCTGAAGTCGTTCGGCGGCCGCGGCAAGGAGCCCGGCAAGATGCGCACGCCGCACGGGCTGTGGCTCGACGACCGCGGCGACGAGCCGCTGCTGCTCGTCTGCGACCGCGAGAACCACCGGCTGCAGTGGTTCACGCTCGACGGCGAGTTCGTGCGCAAGATGGATCACGACCTGCGGCGCCCGTGCAACGTCTACCCGCTGCCCGGCGGCGGCCTCGTGGTCGCGGACCTCGTCGGCCGGATCACGATCCTCGGCAAGGACGACGAGCCGGTCGTGCACCTCGGCGACAACCCGGATCCGAAGAAGCGCGCCAAGAACCGGATCCCGCGCGAGCAGTGGCAGGACGGCGAGTTCCTGTCGCCGCACTCGGTGTGCGCGGACGCGGCCGGCAACATCTACGTGATGGACTGGAACTACCTCGGTCGCATCACGAAGCTCGAAAAGATCAAGGGTGCCGGCAAGGCGGGGAGTGGGAAGAAGGGCGGCGACGAGTAGCGCTGCCGTTCGTTTCGTTCGTTCTTGCGCCATCAGCGTGTCGGCCGCGCCGCGCGGACGACGCCGGTCGTGAGGTCGAGTGCGAGATCGCCGTCCTGGCCGGTGACCCAGGTCACCGCGCCGTGCGCGCGCGCGAGCCCGCCGGCTGCGGTGGGGCCGTCCGCGGCTCTGGCGGACACGAGGCAGGTCGTTGGCCGAACGGCGTCGAGCAGCGCCGGGACCGCCGGATCGTCACGGCCGTGGTGCGGCAGCACGAGGACGTCGGCGGGGGTGGCCAGGCCCTGTTGCCGGCCGGCGGTGATCCCGGCCTCCTGCGCGTCGCCGCAGAGCAGCGCGTCGCGGCCGCGCTGGCGCACGCGAACCCAGAGGCTGCCGTCGTTCGCGGCGCAATCGGTCGGCACCGCCGGTGCGTGGGCCGAGATGCCGGTCGTGAGCTGTACGCCTTCGCCGGGAGCGAGCAGCGTGAGCCCCGCGCCGTGCCGGCGCAGTCGCGCCGCGAGGTCGGAGTCGCCGAGCCGCGCGGGCAGCACCGCGCGCCGGACGCGCACCCGCTCGAGCAGCGCGGGCACGCCGTTCCGGTGATCGTGGTCACCGTGCGTGATCACGAGCCAGTCGAGCCGCCGGGCCGTGCCCGCGCGCGCGACCGCGAGGCGGCGGGCGGCGTAGTGCGGCAGCTGCACGCTGCCGCAGTCGATCGCGACGCGCTCGCCGGTCGCGGTCACGACGAGCGCGGCCTGACCGTGGCCGACGGCGAAGAGCTCGAGCCGCGCGTCGCGGTCCGTCGCGACCGGGACGAACCACGGCGTCAGCGCAACGAGCAGGGCGCCGAACGTGCGCCGCGGCCAGCGCGCGGACCGTGCCGTTGGCCAGGCGAGCAGCACGACCGCGACGAGGACCGCGATCGTGACCGTCGCCGCGTGCGGGGAGGCGAGCGCCCGGATCGGCGTCGCGGGCAGTCGATCCGCGAGCGCGACCGCTTCGACGTAGAACGCGGTGAGCCCCGACAGGATGCCGCCGAGCGGCGCGGCCAGCGGCGCGGCGATGCTCGCGAGCAGGGCGGCGAGCAGCCCGAGCACGAGCACGACACCGACGACCGGCGCGAGCAACGGCGTCAGCAGGATCGTCCACGGCGCGAGTTGACCGAACCACGCGAGCGTGATCGGGGCCGTCGTGCACGTTGCCCACAGCGATGCGCGCAGCGGCAGGGCGAGGCGACTGCAGAAGCCCGCCCGGTCGGCGCCGGCGACGGGGCCGGTGGCCGCCGCGATCCCGAGCCCGGCGACCGCCGCGTAGCTCAGCAGGAAACTCGGGCCGAGCAGCTCGCGCGGCGCGGTCGCCGCCGTGACGAGTGCGGGCGCCGCGAGGCCCACGAGCAGGCCGAGCGTGCGGCCGTTCCGCAGCGCGCACGCCGCGAGGGTGTACATGAGAACGGCACGGACGACCGGCGGCTCGCCGCCCGTGATCCCGGCGTAGGCGAAGAGGACGGCGAGCGCCGTGACGACGTGCAGCCGGCGGGCGCCGAGTCGCCGACCGCGACTCCGGCGACCGCTGCCGAATGCGCCGAGGCCGAGCAGGACGCCGAGCATCGCGGCGTGGGCGCCGCTGACGGCGAGGAGGTGACTGAGGCCCGTGGCGCGATGCGACTCGGCCACGGCGAGCGGCGCGCGGGTCCCGCGCCCGAGCACGAGCGTGGCGACCACGGCGCCACGTTCGCCGGGCACGAGGTCGAGGAGTCGGCGTTCGCAGCCCGTGCGAATCGCCGCCAGCAGCCGGCCGCACGAGCGCGGTCGGTGGGCGACGTGAACCGTCTCCGCGGGCGCGGTCAGGCTCGGCCAGAGACCGGGTGCCGGGGGTGGGGTCCAGCGCGCGATGGCGTCGATCCGGTCGCCGGCCACGACGTCGGGCCGCCCCGTCACCGTGAGCCGCAGCGGCGGCCCCGTCGGCGCGCGCAACCACAGCTGCGTGGCGTTGCGGGCCGGCAGGAAGGTCGTGCGCCCGACCTCGCCGCGGCAGCGCACGGGTCCAGCCCGCACGCCGTCGGGCCGCGAGGTGCGTTCGGTGCCGGGTGCAGGATCCGCTGCCGGGATCGCGGCGAGCAGCATCGGCAGCGCGAGGAGGCCGAGCGGGCGCGCGCGTCGTGGTCCGGCCGCGGCGAACAGGGTCGCGATCGCGGCGACGGCGGCGGCCGCCGGCAGCGTCCCGTGCGGCGCCTGGCTCGCGAGCACGGCGGTCGGCAGCCCGAGCAGGACGGCGAGCAGCAGAGCGGTGCGCGGTTCCATCAACTGTCTCGTGCGCCGATCCGCCCGTTGGTTACAGTCGGTGCAATGGTCTCGGCGCTCTACCCCGGCAGCTTCGACCCCGTCACGCTCGGGCATCTCGACCTGATCCAGCGCGCGCTGCCGCTGTTCGACCGGCTCACCGTCGCCGTCGCGATCAACAGCAGCAAGCAGCCGACGTTCACCGCGGAAGAACGCGTCGCCATGCTGCGCGAGACCCTGCCGCAGGACGACCGGCTGTCCGTGACGACGTTCACGGGCCTCGTCGTCGACTACTGCCGGCGCGAGGGCATCGGCGCGATCCTGCGCGGCGTGCGCACGGTCTCGGACTTCGAGTTCGAGTACCAGATGGCGCTGACCAACCGGCACCTCGCTGACGACATCGAGAGCGTGTTCGTCATGCCGAGCGTCGAGTACAGCTACGTGTCCTCGTCGCTGATCCGCGAGATCGTCAAGCACGGCGGTGACGTCAGCGGCTTCCTGCCCGAAGTCGTCGAACGCCGGCTGCGCGAGCGCCTCCGGCCCGCGAGCTGACGCGGTGCGCGGCGTTGCCGACTCCAACACGGGGCTCGCGTTCTTCCCCTCCTTCCGCTCCGATTCTCGCCCATCATGACCCTCGAACCGATCCACACCAACGATGCCCCCGCGGCCATCGGTCCCTACAGCCAGGCCATCAAGGTCGGTGATCTCCTGTTCTGCTCCGGCCAGGTCGCGCTCGATCCCGCGACGATGGAGATGGTCGGCGACACCGCCGCTGCGCAGTGCGAGCAGGTGATGAAGAACCTCCGCGCCGTGCTCGAAGGCGCGGGCTGCAGCCTCGACAAGGTCGTGCGCACGACGGTCTATCTCACGACGATGGACGACTTCGTGCCGGTCAACGAAGTCTACGGTAGGCACTTCGGCGACCACCGGCCGGCGCGTGCCGCGATCGCGGTGAAGCAGCTGCCGAAGAACGGTCTCGTCGAGATCGACTGCATCGCCGCGCTGTCGTGAGCGCGGCCGCGCCGCCGCCTGCGACGGGGCGACCGTCCGGTGGTCGGACGCGCGCGGTCGGTTTCGCCTGCGCGGCCATCGGCTGCGTCGGGCTCCCCGCGCTCGTTGCCGGGCTCGACATCGATGCGCCCGCCGCGAGCGGTGAGCTCGAACGACTGCGCGCGGCGTGGGCGGGCACGAGCGGGACCGAACTCGGCCGACAGTTCGAGGTCGCGACCTTGCCGGCAACCGCGGAGTGGCCGACGGCGGCCGGGAAGCAGCACGGGCTGCTCGCGATGGCCCGGCTCATGCAGGTGCTCGCGATGTTCGCGGTTTCGGCGCTCTGCTACTTCGTCGTCGTGCTCGCGCGCGGTCGGCTGCCGGCGCTCGTGACGACCGCGGGGCTCGTGCTGCTGCCGGCGGTCTACGAGCACGGTCACGTCCTGCGGCCCGAGACCGCGGCGGTGACGTTCGCGCTCCTCGGCTTGCTGCTCTTGCAGCTCACGGCCCATGCCGTGCATCAGCGGCGCCGGCGCGGCCGGCTGCGGCGCGTGGTCGTGCTCCTCGGCCTGCTCACGACCGCGAGCTTCGCGATGGGGTTGGCGCTCGGGACGCGGCCGACGATGGGCGGCATCCTGCTCGTGCCGATCGCGCTGTTCATGCTGGCGACGCTGCAGACGGCGCTGCGCGGTCTGCGCATCGGCCGGCGGCGGGGCTTCCTCGCCTGGCCCGCGCACGCGATCACGCAGCGGCTCTGGCCGATCGCGACGGTCGCGCTGCTCGCGCCGCTCGCCGGGGCCTTGTGCATGGTCGGCTCGCTCAAGGTCCCGGCGGACCGGGTCACGGGCTCCGAACTCGCGGCGCGCGCGCTGCCCGAGTCGCCGCTCGGCGCCTGGACGCTGCTCGCGCTCGCGGGGCTCGGCGCCATCACGTTCGTCGTCCGAACGGGCGTCCGCTTCGGCCGCCGCGGCCGCCTCGGTCCCGACCTCGTGCTGCTCGCCTACGCCGGCACCCAGATCCTCTACGTGACGAACGTCGACGGGCGCTTCGATCCGCTGCCGGCGGCCCCGGCGCTCGCCGTCCTGATCGGCGAAGGCCTCTTCGGCATCGTCGCCCTCCTCGCCTGGCTCAACGCCCGCCGCTGATGGCGGAACCCGTACGGAACCAGGTTCATGCTGCCGGCCGCGGGTGACCCTCCCTTGCGGTTGGCGTTCCGGCGGCCGGCAGCATGAACCTGGTTCCGTACGGGCTCAGTTCGGGACCGAGCCCTTGATGATGGCGCTGAGCTGCTCGCGGGCGTCGCGGGTGCCGGCGTGCAGGCCGAGCGCGCGGATCTTGCCGTCGGGGCCGATCACGTGCAGCGTCGGGCCTTCGACGAACCAGCGCAGCGCGATGTCGGTGCCGATGCCCTTGCCGTCGCCGACGACGGGCCACGCGATGCCGAGGTCCTTCACGCCGGCCTCGATCGCGGCCTTGTCCTGATCGATGCAGACGCTGACGATCGCGAGCTTGTCGCCGTGCTCACGCGCGAGGTCGTTGAGCGTGCGGACCAGGTTGGGCGTGTCGTAGTCACGCAGCTGCCAGAACGCGAGGATCACGGCCTTGCCGCGCAACTTGGATAGTTCGATGGTCCGGCCTGCGAGCGTCTCGGCCTTGAAGTCGATCGCCTCGGCGCCCGGGGCGAGGCGCGTCGCGCGCAGGCGATCCTTGGCGACGTCGCCCCAGTAGGTGTCGGGCAGGTCCTGCGCGAGCTTCTCGAGTTCGATGAACCCGGTGTTCTCCGGCAGGTCCTCGCGATCGCGCAGCATGTCGGCGCGGTGCCAGCGCACCATCGCGCGCTCCTCGTCGTCCTTCGCGCTGGCCAGCGCGGCCGCGAGGATCTTGTCACCGCGCTCCACGGCGTGGTGCACGATCATGAACAGCCGCGCCATCGCCATCTGGTCCTCGAGCGTAGCCGTGCCGGCGCGTGCCATCGCGGTCTCGAGCCAGCGCTCGAGCAGTTCGTCCTGCCCGAGATGACGGGCGAGCGCGGCGCCGCTCACGAGCAGCAGCGGCGGCGCCTGGTCGACGTCGATGCTCGCGAGCGCCTTGGCCGCGCCTTCGCGGTTGCCGCGCACGCGGTTGAGTTCGGCCAGCATGAGCCGCCCGTTCCAGCGGTCGTCGCCCTTGGCCGTGTCCCGCAAGAACGTCTCGAGCTCGCCGATCTGCCGCGTCAGCAGCGCCTCTTCCTGCGCCCGCGTCGGCCGCTCCGGCCCCATCGCGCGCGCCTCGGCCATGAACTTGCGCTGCAGCTGGTCGAGCGTCTCCTGCGCCGAGACCGGGGCGCTCACGACTGAACCGAGCAGCGCGACGAGGGTCGTGAACCTGGCGAGGCGGGACGCGAAACGAATCGCAACGAACGGCGGAATCATGGTCATGACTATACGGGGGAACGTCAGGTCCTTGCGAAAGCCGTGCCGATGTCATCCACTCGGGCCGTGGAGTCGGTGCTGGCGGTCCAGGACTTCGCGCTGCGGCGCCCCAATGGCTTCGCCGTGCGGCTGCCCGAGATGCACCTCGCCAGCGGCGAGGCCGCGGCGCTCTACGGGCCGTCCGGGTGCGGCAAGACATCGATGCTGATGGCGCTGCTCGGGGTGCTCGAGCAGGCCGAAACGACGGGGAGTGTCCGCGTGGGTGGGCGCGAGGTGTCCTGTTCGCAGCACACGACTTCCCCCGGCTCCGGTGTGGCGCAAGCCGAACGGGCCGCACTGGTGGACCGTGAGTTCCGCCGCAACGAGGTGTTCTTCCTCGCCCAGGACGCGCTCGCCGTGCTCGACCCGCTGACGCCGGTGGGCGTGCAGATCAGGGCGGCCACGGGAGCCGCGCCCGAGCAGGTCGGCGCCGCGCTCGCGGAACTGGGCGTCGAGGCCGGCGTGGCGATCCGGCGGCGCCACGAGATCTCGGGCGGTCAGGCCCAGCGCGTGCTCATCGCGATGGCGATGCTGCGGCGGCCGGCGCTCGTGCTCGCGGACGAACCGTCGGCCAGCCTCGACGGCGGCAGCTACGACGACCTCGTCGCGCAACTGCGCGAGCTGCTCGCCCGCGGCAGCGCGCTGCTGCTCGCGACGCACGACGATCGCCTGCTGCGCGACCTCGACGCCGCGGTTCACACCGAGCGAGACGGCGTGTTCGAACGTCGTGAGCTCGACCTCGCCCCGTGGCCGGAGCGGATCACGAGCGCCGACCTCGGCGCCGAGCCGGTTCTCGTCATGCGGTCGGTGGCGCGGTCGTTCGGGGCCCGCCCGATTCTCGTTGGCGTCGACTTCGAACTGCGACGCGGCGAGATCGTCGCGATCGTCGGCGAGTCGGGCGCGGGCAAGACGACCCTCGCGCGCCTGCTCGCCGGTCACCTCGAACCCGACGCCGGCACGATCGAACGGCCGGGGCGCCGCCCGGCCGTGCAGCTGTGTCCGCAGGACGCGCTCGGTTCGATGACGCCCGGCATGACGTTGCGGACGCTCGTGCGCGAGGCGCGCACCACGACGTTCGACCTCGAAGCGACGGGCCGCGCGCTGCAGATCGACGGCCGCGTGCTCGCGCAGGTCGGCGCGACGATGTCCGGCGGCGAGCAGCGGCGGGCCGTGCTCCTGCGGGCGCTGGCCGTGGAGCCCGACGTGTTGATCCTCGACGAACCGACGGCCTCGCTCGATCGCGCGACCGCGACGGCGGTGCTGCGCGAATTGCTCGCGCTCCAATCGCAGCGCGGCCTCGCGCTCGTCCTCGTGACCCATGACCTCGACCTCGCGCGCGCGGTCGCGCATCGCGTGCTCGCCATCGAGAACGGCAGACTCCGGGAACGCTGATGACTCCATTCCGTTCGTCGTCGTTGTTCTGGTCGTTGGTCTGCGCTTCGCCGCTGACGGGTTCGGCCGTGGTCCGTGCCCAGGAGTCGCCGCCGGCACAGGAACCGGCGCCCGCCCGGGATTCTGGGCCGGCCCAGAATCCCGGGTCACCACTGGTCGGCCGGGTCGTCACACCACAGATCGTTGCCGTCCCGGACAGCGGCACTCTGGTGTTCGCCATGCTCGAACCGCACGGGGTGCTCGACGACGATGCGGCGGAGGCCGGGGTCGCCCGCGTCGTCGCGGCGTGCCGGAGCGCGCGCGCGCGGGCCGCGGTCCCCGGGGTCCGACAGAGCGGCAGCCAGGTGCGGGATCGGAGCGCGGTCCATTTCGTGACCGTTCGCCCCTCGGAGTGGCGAGCGGGGGTCGCGTTCCTGCAGGCGTTGGTCCGCGGCGACGTCGACGCCGAGTCGCCGACGACGGACGCCATCGAGCTCGAGATCGCGCGGGCCGCGCTCGTCGCGGACGACGCCGAATGGCTGTATCCGGGCTCGATGCTGCAGAGCCGCGCCCGCCGCGCGTTCGCCGACGGAGCGACCGGCGATCGCGGCCTGCACGGCAGCGCGGCCGCCCTGCAGAATGTGACGGCCGCGCGCGTGCGAGCGCTGCTGCCGTGGCGCGGTGGCGTGACGTACCGGGTGTTCGGCGAGCTGCCCCCGGGAGTGCGGCCCCTGGATCTCACGGTCACGGTGCCGCCGTCGGCAACGCCGGGCCAATCCTTCGCCGACGTCGTCGGAGCGGCCACGCGCAGTCCGTCTCGCACGGAGCACGCCACCGAGCCCGAACGCATCCCACACTCCCGCGTCGACGGCCCGTTCGCGGCGGTCGCGTTCGCCGTGCCGCGCGAGCTTCGCGGTGCAGCGCTCGCCGTGCTCGTGGAGGTCGCCCGCGAGCGCGCGCTGGCACGCACGCCGGCCGTGATCCGCGGGGTCCACGTCAGGGCCCGCGCGCCGTTCGTCGCCTGGTCGTGGGCGGACCACGAGCCCGTGCTCGTCCTGCTGCGGCGCGCGCACACCGGTCACGCCGCGGACAAGGCGTTTGCGGCGATCGAGCAGCTGCTCGACGACCTCGACAACCGGCCGCCGAGCAGCAAGGAGCTCGCCCGGGCCCGGGACGTCATCGTGTCGGAGAACGCGCCACTGCCGTGGAACTCGACAGCCGTCGTCGCGCCGGGTCGGGTGCTCGTTGCCATGCGGGCGGCGGCCGCCGGGATCGACGCCGCGGCGGTCGCGGCGGTGACCGCCGCGGACGCTCACGCCGCGTTCGCCGCGGTCACCGGCGCTGGAAAACCCTACCGGGCGGTGCTGCTCCCGACGGTGCAACGGGATCCGTTCAGACGAGTCCGGTGATCTGCCGATGAGATTGGCCCCGCGCCTCGCTCGGCGCCGCTATCCATGGGCTACATCAACGTCGCGGAACGGACGATCAACGCCAAACTCGTGTACTACGGGGTCGGCGTGGGCGGCAAGACGACGAGTCTGCAGCAGGTCCACAGCATCTTCAGCCCGCGCAACGAGGTGCAGCTGCTGTCGATCAGCACGGAAGAGGATTCGACGCTGATGTTCGACTTCCTGCCGATCAACCTCGGGACGATCGGCGGGTTCAAGATCCGCATCAAGGGCTACACCGTTCCCGGGCAGCCGAAGTATCGCCTCATGCGGCAGCTCGTGCTGCAGGGCGCGGACGCCGTGGTGTTCGTCGTCGACAGCCAGGCGAGCCGCCTGCAGGAGAACCTCGAGTCGCTGCAGAGCATGCGCGACAACCTCAGCACGATCCGGACGACGTCCGCGGACATCCCGATCGTGATGCAGTACAACAAGCGCGATCTGGACGACATCCTGTCCGAGCCGGAGCTCGACCAGCACTTCCGGTTCCGCGACGACATCGATGCGTTCCCGACGGTCGCGACCGAGGGCCACGGCGTGTTCGAGGCGTTCGTCGAAGCGGCCGGGCGCCTCATCGAGGGCCAGGTCGCGCGACTCGAGCTCGACGAGGAGTTCGACGCGCGCGCCGTCGCCGACGAGGCGCGGCAGCGGCTGTGGGAGGCGTGCGACGAGGCCCGTCGCGCGCGCGAGGTCACCCCGATCGACGAGACGCCGCAGGTGCGCGTCGAGATCCCGGACGGTCAATCGCCGGCCGCCGCGGACCCCGCGCTCGAGGATCCGTTCTGGGACTCGCCGCAGCTGCTCGACGAGCTGCAGCAGCAGATGCCGAGCACTCCTGGCGCGACGGCCGAGGAGGCCACGGACGAGGACTTCCAGCTCGACTACTCGCTGAACGAGGTCTCGGGTCCGGCAGCACCGCTGCCGAGCGGTGAGGTGCTCACGAACGAGGACCTCGACATCGACCTCGACGAGCTCGTCGACGCACCGAAGCTGGCCGCCGACGCGCTCGTCGACGCCGCCAACGCGGCCCACGCTGCGGCGCCCGAGAGCGCGCCTGCCGCACCCGAGGAGGAGGGCGCGACCGAGATGCTCGACCACTCGGTCCAGGCCAACCTCGAACTCGCGCAACGCTTCGGCGAGCTCGACGAGGAGCGCAGCCGCTACGAGAAGAAGGTCCACGACCTCGTCGAGTTCACGCAGACCGCGGTGCACGACCTCAAGCGCCCGCTCGGCGCGCTCGGCGTCATGCTCAACCTCGTGGAGCGTGGCACGCTCGGCGAGGTGCCGGCGAAGGTCAAGGAGGCCGTGCAGCACGGCCTCGAGGGCATCGACGTGATGCGCAAGCTCGTCAGCGACCTGCTCGACAGCTCGCAGCTCGATCACGACGGCGTGCGGCTCGAGTTCCAGTCGTGCGACGTGGCGGCGGTCGCGCGCGAGGTCGTGCGCACCCTGCACTTCGAGCTCGAGGTGGCCGACGTCGACGTCGAGATCGTCGAGGGCCCGACGATCGAGGCCGACGCGTGGGGGCTCAAGCGGGTCCTGCTCAACCTCATCGGCAACGCCGTGTCGTTCGCCGCCCAGGACCGGCAGCCGCGCATCGAGGTCGGCTGCGAGGACGACGGCGACGACATGTGGCAGGTCTACGTGCGCGACAACGGCATCGGGATCCCCGAGGCGGACCGGCCGAAGCTGTTCCGCCGGTTCTCGCGCGGCAGCAACAGCTCGGGCATCAGCGGCAGCGGCCTCGGCCTGCACATCGTGCGCGAGATCGTCCAGGCGCACGGCGGCACGGTGTCGTTCGACTCCGAGGAGGGCGTCGGCACGACGTTCTACCTGCGCCTGCCGCGCGAGCCCGTGATGGCGCCGCACAGCCCGGTCTCGTCCGTCGGCGAGGCGTAGGCGCGCCGCGACGGCGGTCGCTCGCCGGGCCGCGGCCGGCGGGGATGGCAGAACGGCGGGGACCGTCTATCCTGGCCGAGGTCGGCCGACGGTGGCCGGCGGAGAGGACCGCCGTATGAAGCAGGGTCTGGCGATGGTGGCTGGTTTCGGGTTCGTGGCCGCGCTGAACGCGCAGACCACTTGGATCGTCGACCCGAACGGTGGGGGCAACTTCACCGACCTCGGCGCCGCGATCGCAGCTGCGAGCCACGACGACACGCTCCTGATCCGCGGCGGGGTCTACCCGGCTCAGAACGTCAACAAGCAGTTGCACTTCATCGGGGGCGGCCCCGGGACGACCCGCATCGATCGGCTCCATCTGCGGCCGCTGGGTCAGGCGGGTGTCGCGTCGCTCCGCGACCTCGTCGTGCTCGAACTCCGGTGTGACCACGACAGCATCGTCGAGAACGTCGAGGCCGGGCACGTGCTGGTCAGTCCGTCGGTGACAGTGAGCCTGCGGGGCTGCGTGCTCGGAGCCGGGACACCGTTCTCATTGCTCCAGGTCAACCCGGCGCTGATGATCTACGGTGCGAACGTCGCGCTCAACTCGTGCACCGTGCGCGGCAATCGAGGCGCGTCGCTCGGATCGCATTGCCTGTCGGGCGAGTCCGTCTGGATGAACGGGGGGCGCCTCGCCATCACCGACTCGACCGTCGTCGGGGCGGCCGGTGGCCCGGGGATCATCTGTTCCTACGCGCCGCCGTGGTTCGGACTCTACATCTACGACGGCGTGGTTCAGATCACCCGGAGCACGGTGACGGGTGGCATCGGGCCGAACAACACCCAGTCCGCCGCCGTGTTTCTCGGCTCGACTGCAACGCTGTATCGCGATGCCTCGGTGTCGATCACACCCAGCGCGACCCCCGGCACCCTCGAGCCCTTCCCTGGCACGACGGCGAACAGCGCCCCGCCGGGCGGCACGATCACGGCGAC
The DNA here is from genome assembly GCA_965228735.1 of Planctomycetota bacterium. GTDB lineage: Bacteria > Planctomycetota > UBA1135 > UBA1135 > UBA2386 > JAGQRA01. Next base: position 1,676,954 of record OZ245838.1, on the reverse strand, counting down.
CGTGCACGGCGAGCCGAGCGGGCCGGCCGCATTGATCGCCGGGCTCGGCCTGCGCGCGCCGCAGCCGACCCCGCTCGGCGAAGCCTGGATCGATCCGGCCAACTACGTCGTTCTACGCATCGGTTTCGGGGATGCGATGGGGGACCTCTCCGCCTCGATCACGCTGCCGGCGGCGGCGCCGATGAACCTGCCGGTCACGTTCCAGGGCCTCACGCTGCCGGCCACCAGCACGGACCTCGTGCTCGGCGCGCCGGTCGTCGTGCAGGTGCTCTGAAGGTACCGGTTCCGGCGCGCCGGTCGGGACGACGGCGGCAGCAGCACCCGTCCCGAAAAAGCAGACGGCCGAAGCCCGCCTGGGTGGCAGGGGCCTCGGCCGTTGCATGTGGTACCTCCGCTAGGGCTCGAACCTAGGACCCGCGGATTAAGAATCCGCTGCTCTACCGACTGAGCTACGGAGGCCGGTTTGGGGCGGGGAAACTAGCGAGTGCAAAAGCCCGACGCAAGTTCTCGTTGCGAAGGATGAACGCGCGTCTTGACCACTGCCAGGACCGGCGGCAAACTCCTCGCCCCGCACGGTGGCTATAGCTCAGTCGGTTAGAGCGCCAGATTGTGGTTCTGGAGGTCGCGGGTTCGAATCCCGTTAGCCACCCCATTCAACTTCGCTGAACGTCGCAACATGCGGCGTACCGGTCCTCGGACCGTGCGGTTCGGACACGCGAATCTCGCGGACACTGTCCACGAAACCGCACGGAGGCACCCGAGGTGACCAAGACGATGCGCGAACCGCGCATGGCGCCAAGGAACGCGGTTGCATCATCGGGCACGACAACCCGGCGCTGGTCGCTGCACGAGTCGATCACTGCGCTGGAGTGGGCGTGCAAGCATCCCGATCGCCGTCGCTGGCTCTACCGCTCAGGTGTCTCGGCAGGGCCCTGTCGCAGTCGGAAGAAGTGCCCTCCATCGGCGATCTCCACAGTCGCGGTGAGACGGGTATCCTGACCAGAATGAGGTCGAGAGTGACGGGTCGGAGGGGCAGCCGGGCTGCCTTGCTTTTCATCGCTCTCTGCTCCACTCAGTCCTGTGCGTCGATTCAGCTTGGTATCTGGGCGAATGCTGACCTGTTCCCGGACGAAAGAACAGACCTTGGCTTCCGTCATGATGCAGCCCGAGGGGACTCGATCTCCTCAGCCATCTTGAAGCCCCTGGCGTTCCTGGCGGCCGTGCCGTTCACGTTGGCGTGGGACATCGTCACATTTCCTGTGCAAGTCTCCGACGGCTACTACCCGTATGGCAACAAGTGGCGGCCGGAGTCGACCAAGCGGTAGGCCCGATCGCGCGCGCGGAATAGGATGGTCGGAACATTCCGTCGCCGCGGACACTGTCCACGAAGGGGCAGATTCGGGTAGAGACCTAGGCCGCTCGACGAGGTTTGTGGTTCTGGAGGTCGCGGTTTCGAATCCCGTTAGCCACCCCACCTTCCTGCCGGTCGAAGCGGGGGCAGGTGCCGCGTCGCCGATGGCTCGCGTGGCCTACTTCGGCAGGAACCACGACCACCAGAACGTCCACCACGCTTGGCGTGGCGGTGGCGCTGGCTCGGCCGGGGCGTTGCCGAACGTGCCCCAGCCGTCGCTTTTCCCGCCGTGTTTCTCGGCGACGAGGTCCAGTTCGGCCTGGGTCGTGAGCAGCGTGTTGTAGTCGAGCGTCATGCTCCGCGAGCACGTGCAGGTCCACGTCTCGCTGTCGTCGTCCTGGTCCACTTCGCAGGTATAGCCGAGGTTGCGGGCCTCGAGCATCGCGGCGAACGCGCTGCCGCGGTCCGGCAAGGCGAGTTGGAAGTCCACGACCATCGGTCGAGATATGTCCGAGCCCGCGGTCGCGATCCGGCGGATCACGTTGCCGTCACCGTTCCACGGGAGTCCTTCGCACTGCCGCCGGGTCGAGGGCTTCGCCAGATCCGGATCGTGGACCACCCCAGACTGAGGGTCGAAGAAGGTGAGGCCGTGCTTGCAGGCCAGCTCGTGAATCAGCCCGTAGCAGTATTCCGCACGCGACCAACGGCAGTTCATGAGGACGTGGCCCGAAGATCGGCCGAGACCGCAACTCCAAGGGCTCTGCTCCAGGTCGTCGACCTTGTCATCCGGGATGTCGTCGAGGTCGGGATGCATCGCCGTCAACTCGCCATAGAACGCTTCGATCGCCGGAGTCGGCAGCACGCCGTCGGTGATCCCATCGCAGAGCTGCCCATACAGCTCGCCGGCTTCCTCGTTGCTGAGGACCTTCCCCGTCGACCAGACCCCGAAGTCACACGTCACTCGGCGTGATGAGACTCGGCCCGAGACGCGGTCGCAACCCTCCGGTCATCGCCCGCCCGCGCTAACGCGGATTCTGGGGCGGCAAGGGTGGCGGGGTCGGGACGGCTCGGCGTCGATTCGCGCGCCGCGAACGCCACCGGCGTCGATCGAAGAGCTCTGCGAGCGGCCATATCGCAAACCAGGGCACGAACATGAACCACATTGGGAGCAGACGGTCTTCGTTCGGCTCTCCGATGGGGACATAGCACAACCAACCCACGAAGAACGCGAGCATGAACGCACCGATGAACCCGAAGAGCCAGGCAATCCGCTCGCGGACGGTCATCGCCGTTCCTCGTTTCGGATCCGTGCCATTGGTGGCGCGATGATACCTGTACTTCCCCGGCCGGGGGCGTGACCTGACCGCCGCCGCTCGAACGGGGGGCCGCTTGCGAGGGCAGCTCCCGTGCTCGCGCTTGCCGGCATCGTTGCGATCACGCGCCGGCACGCGGACCGGATCCTCGGCGTGCCCGCGCCCCTCAGGCGCGCGCCAGCCCGCTGAGAAACCGCAGCAGCGCGCCCTTGCCCGCGCGCGAGCTCGGGTGGAATCCCGCGAGCATCGCCGTGCGCGAACGTGCGCGGTCGGCGTCGCGGCCGTTCTCGGTCGCACTCGGCGCGAACGTGGCGGCCGCGAGGTTGGGGTCGACCGCGCGCAGCGACCCGAGCACGCGCGCGGCGAGTCCGGGCGCGACGTCGGGGCCGACGACGAGGCAGTCGTGGCCGCCCGAGCCGAAGAACGCGGTCCGTGCTTCCGTAAGCCCCTTGGCAACGTCGACAGCGATGCACTGGTCGCGCAGGTCGGCGAGCAGGGCCTGCATGGGCCGCGGGTCGCCGACGATGGCGAGGACGTGCAGGTCGCGTTCGGAGAGAGGGCTCACGCGCCAGGTACTTCGGCAGGACGGCCGGGTCAGGTCAAGCCGCATGTGCGAGGCGGACGATGGTCCCTTGCCATGGTAATGCGCGGAATCGGGCTCTCTCTTGGCTGTGTCCTTGGCTCTGTCCTTGGCTGGGCAACGCTCGGCAGCCTGCTGCTGACCAGCGCCCATGCGCAGTCCGGACTCGTGGTGCCGGGCTCCCACGCCGCGCGCGAGGGGTCGAGCACGACGAACGTGCCGTTCGGCCGCGGCACGCCGACGCGCGTGCAGGCGGTCTACGATCCGCTCAACTTCACGGGCCCGGTCACGATCACCGAGGTCGCGTTCCGGATCGACGGTGGCGCCGTCAGCAACCAGAAGCTCGTCGACTGCGAGATCCGCATGTCGACGACGGCCGCGTCGATCCTGCAGCTCGACGTCGGCTTCGCGAACAACCGCGGCGTCGACGAAACGGTCGTGTTCTCGCGCCAATTGCTCACGCTGCCGGCGCACGGCACCGCGGCGATGCCGAACGCGTTCCTGCCGCCGATCGTGCTCGAGACGCCGTTCGCCTATGATCCGGCGCTCGGCGGGCTCTGCATCGAGGTCGTCGTGTTCGGCCAGCCGCCCGGGCAGTATCCGCTCGACATCACCTACGTGTGCAACAGCCCCGAGGTGCCGGTCGGGCCCGCCGCCTGCACGCCGCAGAGCGCGGCACCGCTGCGCGTCGAGAGCTCGACGACGCAGGTGATCTGGGGCCGGCCGTGGATCGTGCGCATCCTCGATGCCGAGCCTGGCGCGCTCGTGACGCTCGTTTTCGGCGACCAGGAGACCGGCCCGTGGGCGGGCTTCGTGCTGCCGCAGGATCTCGGCATCCTCGGCGCGCCGGGCTGCTTCGTGTCGCTCGACGTCGGCGGGTCGCTGTTCTCGGTGGCGCAGGGCGACGGCAGCGCGACGTTCCCGTTCCTCATCCCCAACAACCCGGCGTTCGTCGGCGCGTGGCTGAAGTACCAGGCCGGCGCGATCCATCCGACCGCGAATGCGCTCGGCATCGTCACGAGCCAGGCCAACAAGGTGCAGGTCTGCGGCTGGGAAGCCGTCGGACGGGTATGGAGCTCGGGCACGGCAGCGACGACCGGGACGCGCGATCTGGGCATCGCGCCGGTCGTCGAGCTGACCGTGCAGTAGTCGCCGGGCAGCCGGAACTGCCGCGCCGTGGGCACGCGTTCGTCCGGCTCAGTCGTAGGTGCACCGGGACTCTCCCGAGGTCGTCTCGCCCCGCGACCGTTGGCATGGGGTGTTGCCGATGGTGATCAAGCAAGAATCCGATCCTGTCGATGCTCGGGTGCGCACCGGGTCCTCGCCTGGGGGGGCGAGTTCGGTGTTGCGCAGACTGTGCGGGATCAGGGGGTCTGCGCACTGGCGCCGACGCGGCTGGGGGGCTGCGACGGACCAGGCGAGAACGCCAGCGCGCCGTTGGGGGACGGCGCCGGCGGTCGGGCGCCCGCGGTGCCACGCAACACCGCGGGGCCGCCTTTTTTCCTCGCCGTTCGCGGTGGGGACGAGGCCGGCGGCGAACGCCCACGGCCGACCTTTCGTTCGCCGCGCGACTGGCGTATGTCACAGGTCATGAGCCGCGTCGTCCTCGCCTGCGCCCTGTTGCTGGCCGCGTGTGCGGTGCGGGTCGGGCAGCCACCGGCGCGACTCATGACGCTGCCGTGGACCGACGCGCCGGCGGACCAGACGGTGTTACGCGCCCGGGCGCTGCTCGATCGCGGCGAGGTCGAGGAAGCGCTCGCCCTCGTCGAGACGGTGCGGCAGCAGCACCCGCGGCACGTCGACGCCCACCGCGTGCGCCAGGACATCCTGCGGCAGCGCGGCCGCCGGGGCGTGCTCGTGCACGAGCTCGACGAGTGGCTCGAACGCACTCCGGACGATCCGCTGGCGCTCTACCTGCGCGGCCGGGTCGAGTTCTCGAGCGACCGCAAGCTCGAGCTGTTCGAACGCGCAGCCCAGGCCGGCCCAGAACGGCTCTGGCCGTGGCTCGGGCTCGCGCACACGCTGGCGCAGCGCGACCCCGGGCGCGGCGCGAAGCTGTTCGAGTCGCTGTATCGGTCCACGGATGCGCACCCGGTGATCGCCCAGGCCTACGCCCCGACCCTCGCGCGTCTCGGGCGCGAGCGCGAGCTCGTCGAGCTGTGGCGCGCGATGGCGCAGGACGCGCGCGTCGCGGGCGTCGGGCAGATCGGGCTGGCGCGTTCGCTGCTCGCCGTCGAGGACCGGGACGGCGCCTGGGACGCGGTGCTCGAGGCGCTGCGGCTGCGGCCGTTCGACGGTCGGGTTCACGCGCTCGTCGAGGGGTGGCTCGCGGGCGGCGCGAGCGACGGGCAGGCCGAAGAACTGTTCGATCTGTTGCGCGCGTCGCCGGAACGGCTGCAGGCGTTCGCCCAGAACGGCGGGCTCGAGCCGCTCGTCGAGCTGTTCGAACGCCATCGGCAGCCGCACGCGGCGATCGCGGTGCTCGCCGCGGCCGGGACCGATGCGCGGTCGCCGCGACTGCGTCGCACGGAGCGTCGCCTGCGCCTCGCGGTCGGCGATCTGCGCGGCTTCCTCGCGTTGCTGCGGGCCGACGCACCGCGGCGGCTCGTGCTCGCGGAGGACAATCAACTGCGCGGCCGCTGGCTGACGCTGCTCGATGGGCCCTGGCACGCCGGTGATCCGCTGGCGACTGCGGAACGGGCGGCGGCGTTGCTCACGGCGCTGTTGCGCACCGGCTTCGTCGCCGAGGCCGAACAGCTCGGGGGGCTCGCGCAGATGCGCTGGTCGGAGGATCCGGCGGTGGCCGAACGGCTCGCGGAGGCGCGCGCCGAGCTCGCGTTCGAGGCGGCGCTGCGCCGGCTGTTGTATCGCGGCTACCGCAGCGGTAGCACGTCGAGCCTCGCCGAGGTGACGGCGGAGCTGCGCGCGGTCAGCGAGCGCATCTTCGGCCGCGACGTCGTCGGCGAGGTCGAACGCTTCTACGTGCCGCTCGTCGGCGAGCTGCTCGACCCGTTCCGCGGTGGGCTCATGGCGCACCTGGCCAACTACAACCGCCACCTCGTGCTGGGCCGGCGCTCCGGCGGGACCGCCGAGGGTATGTTGCTGTCGCGCCTCGCGGTGACCGAGCTCGGCGAGGACGAGGCTCTGCCCCTGCCAGGGCGGTGCTTCGAGGTCGTCGCGTGCGATCGCGACGTGCGCGCGTTCCGCGGCGTCGTCGGCGGTGACATCGCGGGCGTCGCGCTGCTGAACCACTACCTCGTCGACTTCGACGCGGTGCGCGAGTGGGCCGGTGCCGTCAGCGAGCGCCGCCGCGTCGTCGCGGCGGACGGCGGCGCGCTGCTCCGCGACCCGCTGCCGGCGGCGCCCGGCTTCGATCCGCTCGACGTCGCCCACCGATTGTCCGTGATGTCCTCGGTGGAGGACACCGACCTCGACTTCGCTGTCCTCGACACGATCCGGCACCACGAACGGCAGCACCTCGTCGACTCGTTCTACTACCTGCCGATCGGGCTCAACCTCGGGCGTGGGCTCGGACTCATGCTGCAGTTCGGCCTGTCGGCGGCGGTCATCGAGGGCGAGATGGAGCGGCGCGCGGAGCTCGCGTCGCTCGCCGTGTCGCCGCACACCGAGCTCGTGCTCGCGCACATCGTCGACTTCCTCGGTGACCCGGGCGCGGAATCGCCGCACCACCGCGGGTTCAGCGAACTCGCGCGGCAGTTGGCCGCGGCCTTGCGGGGGCGCGGGGTCGACGAGGAGCGCGCGTTGCCGAGCCGCTGGCACCTGCTCGACATGGCGGTCGTGCGCGAGTGCGCGCGCGAGCTGCTCGAGCGGTTGCCGTGAGCCGGATGGTCCCGCGATCGAGGCGGGTGACATGCCGCATTGGCAAGGCGGATTCGCGGCGACGGAACGGCTTTTGTATGCTGGCGACCATGGACCGAACGGCCCATGCTGCCGCGGGTTGGGCCCCGGTGGCGCGGCCCGCTCCCGGAAGGCTTGCCGCCACGGGCCGTTCGCGCCGATGACGACGGAGGTATGACGATGAAGCTCGCACACACATTCATGCATCGCTCGGGCGTAGTGCTCGCCGCGACGGCCCTGCTGAGCGCGTTCGCCGGCTCGGTGGCGGCGCAGAAGCCGGCGCCGAAGAAGTCGGACCCGGAGATCAAGGCGCTCGCCGACCGGCTCGCGGACTGCGTCAAGGACCGCAAGTTCGCGCGCGATGCCGAGGGCGTCGAGTGCATCGACAAGCTGCTCGTCAAGCTGCAGGCCGGCGTCGCGGACAAGGACCAGAAGATCATCGACAAGGCGCTCGATGGCGTGTTGAAGCGCGGCAAGCTGCGGCCGCCGGAGAGTCCCGAGCTCTACTTCGCGGCCGTCGAAGCGCTGGCGTACTGCGGTGAGGAAGGCGCGAAGATCCTGCAGAAGTCGTACGACAGCAGCCGCTTCCCCGACAAGAAGCCGTGGGTGCCGTTGCGTGAGCGCATGCTGCGCAGCATCGGCAAGACCAAGGACGAGTCGAAGATCAAGTTCCTGCTCGACGAGGCGCGGCGCAATCCCGAGGACGCGCTGATGGCCGCGGCGGGCGAGGCGCTCGGCAACTACGACAAGGCCAAGGAGGCGCTGCGGAAGGAGATCGTCGACGACCTGCTCAAGCGCTGGGGCTCGCTCGACACGCTCGCGTCGCAGCTCGGGTCGGGCAACATCCAGGCGGCCAACGCGCGCAACACGCTCGCGGCGATCGGCGGCAAGTGGAACGACACGCTCAGCAAGCTGACGGGCCAGAACTTCAACAAGTTCCTGGACTGGCAGAACTGGAACAACAAGAACCGCGGCAAGCCCTGGAACTGACCAGCCCGGCCCGCGGAGCCCCGAACCGGGCCGGCCGCCGGATTGGCCGGGAAGTTCTCGGCGCCAGTGTCGTCTCATGGTCTCCGTCCCTCGGGGCGCCGTCTGATTGGCGCGGCGAGCCGGTCCATCGATGCGTTTCCCTGCCGTACTGACGTTTGTCGCGATCGCCGGACTGTTGACCGCGGTCGTGCTGCTGACGCTCGAGACCCGCTCGGTCGCGGCCACAGCGGGGCGGTTCGAACTGGCGGCCCGCGCGGCCCAGCAGGCTGCCGCGCGTGGGGCGGACGAGCTGCGGACCGTCACGGCCGCGCGCGAAGCGCTCGCAACGCAACTCGAGGCGACGCGCACTGATGTCGTTCGGCTCGAGGGCGAGGTCGCGCGCACGGCGACGCAGCTGAGTGAGATGAGCGCGGCCGTGGAGCGCGCCACGGCCCTCGCCGAGGCACGCGGCGACGAGATCCGGGCCGCGAACGAGCGCGCGCTCGCCCCGATGCCGACCGGCGTGCGGCAGTGTCTCGCGACGTTGCACGAGTGCCTGCGCATCGAGGGCTTTCCGCGGTTGCGCTTCCTGCGCGCGCGCGCGCTCGACGAGCACGGCCTGCACGACGTCGAGCTCGTGCACGCCGACAGCGACGAACTCGGCGCGGACCTGGTCCTCGCGGGGCGCATGACCGCGACGCTCGATCGCGCGGAGCGACGGCTCGAGCTGACGTTCTTCGATGGCACCCGCAACGAGGACGGCGCCCGCGTGCCGTTGCCCGAGGACGGGTTCACGATCCTCGTCGGCCCGGTCGATGGTCCGCTGTTCGAGAAGCGGCTGCCGCAGCTCGTGACGGCCGAGGGCGAGTACCCGGCGCCCGAGGGACTCGCGGTGGACGTGCGGCCGACGGATCTCGATCCGGCGACCCGGCTGGCCTGGCTCGACCGCTTCGACGGCTTGCTCGCCGCGGGTGGCACGCCGGAGACGATCCGGCTGCAGCGGCTGCGGGGGCTCGAGGACGCCAGTTTCCTCGATGCGCAGCTGCTCGCGACGGACAGCAAAGGGCATGTGCGTTGGGGGGCAACGTGTGCGCGGCTCGCCGTCGAGATCGACGAGACGGCGAACGTCGTTTCGCTGGTGTTGCGCGACGGACTGTTGCGCCGCGGGCTGGCCGAGTCGAACATCTCTGGCGACGGCTATCGCATCCTGCTGCCTGCCGTGACGCCGGCCCGCGCGATCGAGCTCATGCTCGGCCTCGTCGTGCGAGTCCGTCGCTGAGGTCGCGTGCCGACCGCCGGTTCGCCGCCTGACCAACGCCTGCCAGCTCTCCCGTGCCCGTGATCCGACGCAGCCAGTCGCCGTTCGTTCGTCGCGTTCCAGACCGCGAGGCGGTCCGATGAGTTTCGGCGACTTCGTCACGCAGTGGCTGCCGGAGGTCGAACGCGAGCTCGACGCGCTGCTGCCGGCCGAGGGCGAGCCGCCGAGCGAGCTGCACGCGGCGATGCGCTACGCGATGTTCCCGGGCGGCAAGCGCCTGCGGCCGATGCTCGCGCTGCTCGGCGCGACGGCGATGCACGCGGATCCGCGGCGCGCGCTGCGCGCGGCGGCCGGTCTCGAGTGCCTGCACACCTACAGCCTCGTGCACGACGATCTGCCGTGCATGGACGACGACGAGCTGCGGCGCGGCCGGCCGACGGCCCACGTGGAGTTCGGCGAAGCGACCGCGTTGCTCGCGGGCGACGCGCTGCTGACGCTCGCGTTCGAGGCGGCCGCGCACGGCGGCGGTGACGCGGTGCGCGAGCTGGCGATCGCGGCGGGCAGCCGCGGCATGGTCGGCGGGCAGGTCGAGGATCTCGCGGCCGAGGGCGAGAACGAGGCCAAGGCCGGACGCCACACGATCGAACGGCTGACGTGGATCCACGATCACAAGACCGGCGCGCTGATCGCCGGTTCGCTGCTGGTCGGCGCCTACGCCGGGACCGTCGGGGAGCCGGTGGCGGTGCCGCCCGCGGTGCTCGCGCTGCTGCGCGAGTACGGCGACCGGCTCGGACGGGCGTTCCAGATCGCCGACGATTGCCTCGATATCACGGGCAGCGCGGCGGAGTTGGGCAAGAACCCGCTCGCGGACCTGGCCGCGGCGAAGCTGACCTGGCCCGCGCTCGTCGGCCTCGAGGCGAGTCAGCGCGTGGCCCGCGAGCTGGCCGCGGAGGCCGGCGAGCTGGCGGCCCGACTGGGCCAGGGGGTCGCGGATTGGCGTGGCCAGCCGCGTTCCGCACTGGACGCCGCGGTGGCGCTACTGCAAGATTGCGCGACCTTTAGCGTCGAGCGCCGCCGCTGAGTCGGGCCCGCGGTCCGGCCTTGCGCGGCGGAGCGGTTCTCGAAATCCGCGATCTCGTCCGACGTTACCACTCCTACGGAGCAGTTTTGGACCAGCCGTCGAGCACGCCTCTCTTCGACCAAGTCGACAATCCCGACGACCTGAAGCGGTTGTCGCGCGATCAGCTGCCCGAGCTCTGCGCCGAGATGCGCCAGGTGATCCTCGACACCGTCAGCGTGACGGGGGGGCACCTGGGTTCTGGCATGGGCGTCGTCGAGCTGACGGTCGGCCTGCACTACCTGTTCGACTTCAAGAACGACCGGCTCGTCTGGGACGTCGGTCACCAGTGCTATCCGCACAAGTTGCTCACCGAGCGCAAGGCGCGCTTCCACACGCTGAGACAGAAGGACGGGCTCAGTGGCTTCTCCAACAAGTGGGAGTCGGAGTACGACGCCTACCTGATGGGGCACGCGGGCACGGCGGCGTCGGCGGCGCTCGGCATCGCGATGGGCGATCGGATGCAGGCCAAGGACCGGCACTCGGTCGCGGTCGTCGGCGATGCGGCGATGGGCTGCGGCGTCGCGTTCGAAGCGCTCAACCACGCCGGCTCGCTCGAAGACGTGCGGCTGCTCGTCATCCTCAACGACAATCGCTGGTCGATCGCCAAGACGGTCGGCGCGCTGTCGCGCTACCTCAACAAGCTGCGGTCGGGCACGTTCTACAACCGCGCCAAGGAGACGGTGCACCATCTGATCCAGGCGATTCCGTACGTCGGCAAGGGTATCGACGAGCGCCTCGGGGACACCGTCGACCTGCTGAAGAACATGGTCGCGCCGGGCCACATCTTCGAAGAGCTGGGCTTCCGTTACTTCGGCCCGGTCGACGGTCACGACACGAACGCCGTCGTCGACGCGCTGGATCAGTGCAAGAACCTGGACGGCGTGACGCTGCTGCACGTGATGACCGAGAAGGGCAAGGGCGTGCCCGGCAGCGAGGATCGTTACGACCGCGCGCACGCGGCCAAGCCCCAAAAGAAGGCGGCCCAGAAGAAGGCGGCGCCGGCTCCGAAGGCCCCCGTCACCTCGAGCAAGAAGCTCGAGAAGGTGTCGGTCGAGCCGGCCGTCCTGCCGCCGGTCGTGCCGCTCACCAAGCCCGGGCGGGCCTGGACCCAGTGGTTTGGCGACAGCATCGACAAGCTCGCCGAGGCCGACGATCGCGTGATCGCGATCACGGCGGCGATGCCGGACGGCACGGGACTGATGGAGTTCCGCGACAAATACCCGGAGCGCTTCGTCGATGCCGGGATCGCCGAGCAGCACGCGGTCGCGATGGCGTCGGGCCTCGCGACGAGCGGGATGCGGCCGATCTGCGCGATCTACTCGACGTTCCTGCAGCGCGGCTACGACCAGGTGTTCCAGGAGGTCATCCTGCAGCGCCTGCCCGTGATCTTCGCGATGGATCGCGCCGGGCTCGTCGGCGAGGACGGCGCGACGCACAACGGTCTCTACGACATCGCCTACCTGCGGTGCATGCCGGGCATCACGCTCATGGCGCCGAAGGACGGGCAGGAGCTGCACGAGATGATGCAGTTCGCGCTCACGCTGCCGGGGCCGTCGGGCGTGCGCTACGCACGTGGCAACGCGCCGCACCGGCACGAGCTCGTCGGCTGGTCCGGCAAGCAGCAGCCGATCGAGCTCGGCAAGATGGAAGTGTTGCGACCGGGTCAGGACGGCGCGATCGTCGCCTACGGTCACATGGTCCAGACGGCGCTCGAGGCCGCGGCCCTGCTCGACAAGCGCGGGGTCCACATCGAGGTCGTCAACGCGCGCTTCTGCAAGCCGCTCGACGAGGCCGGCATCCTCGACCTGTGTGAGCGTCACGACCACGTCGTGACGCTGGAGGACCACGCCAAGGTCGGAGGATTCGGCAGCGCGGTGCTCGAGTGCGTCGCGGCGAACGGTCCGGTGCGCGCGCGCATCGACGTGCTCGGCGCGCCCGATGACATCTTCGAGCACATGTCGCGCAACCAGGTGCTCGAGCACTGCGGCCTGACCGCGGAGCAGATCGCCACGCGGTTCGCCCGGGTCGATGCCGGCGCCGAACGCTCGACCACTGCTCAATCGAAGGCGGGCTTGCGCGCCTCCAACGTCTCCAACTGAGGGCGAGGCGGCGGTGCCACCGTCCGACACGTCGAGTCCGCTGCGCATCGCGGTAGTCGGTGACGAACGCAAGGGCGGCACGAAGGCGCTCGTCACGCAGCACGCGACGTGGCTGCGGGCGCGGGGTTGCGAGGTGGCGGTCATCACGGATCGTGAGTCGTCGCTCGCGCACGTCGAATGCGATTTCGTGGTCGTGTTCGGCGGCGACGGATCGCTGCTCGCCGCGGCGCGGCGCATGGGGTCGCACCAGCGCCCGACGCTCGGGATCAACTGCGGGCGGCTCGGGTTCCTCACCGCCTACGAACAAGAGCAGTCCGAGCTTGCGCTGACCCGGCTGCTCGCCGGCGAGCTCCACGAGGAGACGCGGCTCATGATGACGTGCACGGCCGTCACGGCGGACGGCGCGCGGTCGGAGCCCGTGCCATTCCTCAACGATGCGGTCGTCACCAGGCGGTCGGTCGGCGGGATGATCGGGTTGCGGGTCTGGCGCGGTGACGTCGACATCGCGACGTACCGCGGCGACGGTCTGATCGCGGCAACGGCGTCGGGCTCGACCGCCTATTCGATGGCGGTCGGCGGGCCGGTGCTCGTGCCGAGCCTGGACGCGCTCGTGCTGTCGCCGCTCGCGTCGCACACGCTCACGACCCGGCCGATCGTCATGCCCGTGCGGGACGGCGTCGACATCGAGGTCGTCGAGACCGGTCTCAAGCGGCAGGCCTCGTGTCAGATCGACGGCCAGGTCCAACTCGCGATCCCGCTCGGCGGCCGGGCCGAGCTGCGGCCGGCACCGTGGCGTTTCCGTCATCTGATCCCGGGCTCTACGCACTTCTTCGACGTGCTGCATCAGAAGTTCGGGTTCGCGGACCTGCCGCGGTCGCGCGCCTGATCGCACGCCAGTGCGCGGCGCGCTTGACCGTGTCGACGGCCCCGACTACTTCTTGCGCGTCATGGCGACGCCGTCTCAACCGCTCCTGCCGCCACTGTGGATCGATGCGCCCGACGCGGAGCGTCGGATCGCGATGAGCAAGCAACCCGATTGGGTGAAGGAGGCGGCGACGTCGCTTTCGCGCGATGGGCTCGTCGTGCTCCGCGACATGCAGCCGGCGGCGCTGTGCGAACAGGTGATCGCGGACTACGAGGACTACTGCCGCAAGAACCAGCGCTACGTCGCGCAGAACCTCGACGACCTCGGCCGTGAGAAGCGCCTCGTGAACTTCCACCGCACCTCGCGCGCCGCGCTGCAGCTCGGGCTCAACGTCCGGATCATGGAGCTGCTGGACTTCGTGTTCGGCAGCGAAGCGGGGATCTACTCGTCGCTGACGTTCAAGTACGGCACGCAGCAGCCGGTGCATCGCGATACCCCGCACTTCGCGACGTGGCCGAACGGTTACTTCGTCGGCTGCTGGACCGCGCTGCGCGATGTCAGTCCGGCGGCGGGGCCGCTGTTCTACTACCGGGGCGCGCATCGCCAGAAGCTCGACGCCGTGCCGTTCCACGAGACCGCGAAGGCGCAGTGCCCGGGTGCCAGCGATGCCGACGTGCTCATGCATGCGCTCGAGCTCTACAACGGCGAGGTCATCCGCAAGGCGCCCGAGTGGGGTACCCAGGTGGTCCCGGAGATCCGGCAGGGTGACGTCGTGGTCTGGCATCCGGAGACTCCGCACGGCGGGCTGCCGGCCGAGGACACGTCGGCGACGCGCTGGAGCGTCGTCTACCACTGCGCGCCCAAGGCGGTGCAGGTGCACCAGCACGACACGTTCTTCTCGCACCGCGGCGAGCTGCCGCCGAAGCCGCGCTACGGCTACCAGCAGGTCGACGGTCGCACGGTCGGCGTGACCGGCGACACGGCGTTCATGTGACGCGCGCTGCGGGTGCGGGTGCGGGCGCGCGTCGCCGCGCCGAATCGCGAACTGGGAGCTTTTCTCCACACCGCCAATGCCGGCGGGCGCCGAAAGATTTGCCGGGTCCGTGGCGCCCGCGCAGTCGCGGCGGTCGCGTGGGGGCGTTACGGTGCAGGTCGTGAAGCCCATCCTGCCACCGGAGCGCCGGACCGAGCTCACCAACACGGGGGAGCGGTTCCTGCCGAGCATCACGCGAAGCTCGACGGGTCTGGAGCACTACCACCGCTACCTCGCGGCGGCGGCAGCCGTGCGCGGCAAGCGCGTGCTCGACATCGCGTGCGGTGAGGGCTACGGCTCGTTCATGCTCGCGCAGGCGGCCGCGCACGTCTACGGCGCGGACATCGACCGCGAGACCGTCGTGCTCGCCAGCCGGAAGTACGGCGGGCGTGACAACCTCGACTTCCTCGCGGCGGCGTGCGGCAGCCTGCCGCTCGGCGATGACTCGGTCGACTGCGTCGTGAGCTTCGAGACGATCGAGCACATCCACGAGCAGCAGGAGTTCCTGCGCGAGGTCAAACGCGTACTCGCGCCCGGCGGGATGCTGATCGCCTCGTCGCCCAACCGCACGCCCTACAACGCGCATCACGACGACAACCACTTCCACGAGGAAGAACTCGAGAAGGAGGAGTTCCGGGCGCTGCTCGCGGAGCACTTCGCGCACGTCGAACTCGCGCAGCAGCAGGCATTGTACATGTCACTGCTGAGTGCGAGCGGTGGCGGGGCAGTCACGTTCATCGAGCGGCACGAGGCCGACGGTGCGTTCCACTTCGAGCGCGATCTCGACGCGCTGATGTACTCGATCGCGTTCGCGTCGGATGCGCCGTTGCCGCCGCTGCTGGGCAGCGCTCTGCTCGATACGACGTTCGGTGGCGAGGCGCATGCCTACACCGGCGAGAGTGCGGTCTACGAGATCCGCGATCCGGGTGTGTCGACGATGATCGCGCAGCTGCGCGAGCGCGCTGCCAAGGCCGAGGCCGAGGTCGCGCGGTTGCGGGAGCGAGTCGATCGCGCGGGTCCCGAGCCCGCGAAGACGGTCACGATCCCGGCAATGCCGCCGGCGCGGCCGACGGCGGGCGGGGAGTCCACCGGTGGGTCGGCGATGAGCGGGCTGCGAGCGCGGGTTCGTGGACTCGCCCGCGCGCTCGGGGTCACGGGCAACCCGCTCAAGGGCGCTGCCGGGCCGAGCAACACGATGCAGCCGCTGCCACGGCGGGTCGTCGCCGCGCTCGGTCGCACCGCATCGCGCGCTGCTCTGTGGGCGCACCGACTGCGCCCCAAGGTCGCGCGCTCGATCCGCGCGACGAACGGGCTGTTCGACCCGCAGTTCTACCGCCGCACCTACTACGACGTCTCGGAATTCAGCGACACCCTGTGCGCCGTACACTACGCCGTGCAGGGTTGGCGCGAGGGTCGGCGGCCGGGTCGGCTGTTCGATCCGGAGTTCTACCTGCGCCAGTACCCCGACGTCGGCACGGCGGACATGAGTCCCTTGCTGCACTACGTGCTGCACGGCGCCGACGAGTGGCGCGCGCCGCATCCCGACCTGCGGGCCGGCAGCAAGGCGTTGGCCGAGGGGGAATGGAGCTATTCGCCCGATGCCGCGGCCGAGGCCGCCGAGAACGAAGCGATCCCTGAGGCGTCCGGCATCGACGCCGCGGTCGATCACTGGGCGGAGTTCGAGAGCTTCCGCGACTACATCGCGGGTCGCCGGCGGGACGTGCGCCGAGCGTGGTCGCCCGCGGCGCCCAAGCTCGTCCGCGTCGACGCGGATGACCTGCCGGCGGCCGCGCGCCGGATCGACGGCCAGCTGAAGCGCGCGCGGCAGCCGGCCGTGAGCATCGTCATTCCGGTCCATGACGAACTGCACGTGACGCTCGAGTGCCTCGGCTCGATCGTACAGCACACCGTCCTTCCGTACGAGGTGGTGATCGTCGACGACGCGTCGAGCGCGGCGACGCAGGAGTGTCTCGCCGGCATGACCAACCTGCGGTACGTGCGCCAGGACGAACAGCAGGGCTTCGGCCGCACGTGCAACCGCGGCGTCGGTGAGGCGCGGGCCGCGGTGATCGCATTGCTCAACAGCGACACCCAGGTGGTCGCTGGCTGGCTCGAGCCGCTGCTCGAACGGCTCAACGATCCGACCATCGGGATCGTCGGCCCGAAGCTCCTGTTCCCCCAGGGTGTGTTGCAGGAGGCCGGCGGGCGGCTGCGCTCCGACGGTGCGGGCGACATGGTCGGGTTGTTCGAGGACCCGACGGCCGAACGGTTCTCCTACGCGCGCTTCGTCGACTACGCGTCGGCGGCCGCGGTGGCGTTCCGGCGGTCGGACTTCGCGCGGCTCGGTGGGTTCGACGAGCGCTACGCACCGGCCTACTGCGAGGACGCCGATCTCTGTCTCAAGATGCAGGCCGATGGCCGCCGCGTGCTCTACGAGCCGCTGTCGACCGTGGTGCATCACCTGAGCAAGACGACGCAATCGACGGGGCAACGCAACAAGCTCGCGCTCGCGCATCGCCACCAGCAACGGCTCGTCGAGCGTTGGGGTGAGGACCTCGCGCTGCGCGACGCCGTGCGGCTGTTCGCGTTCTACCTGCCGCAGTTCCATCCCGTCGCGGAGAACGACCGGTGGTGGGGCGAAGGGTTCACCGAGTGGCGCAACGTCGCCCGGGCCCGGCCGCGGTTCCGCGGTCACCGGCAGCCGCGGCGTCCCGGGGGGCTCGGCTACTACGACCTGCGGACGCCGGGCATCATGCAGCAGCAGGCCCAGCTCGCGGAGCGCTACGGCATCGGCGGGTTCGCGTTCTACTACTACCGGCTCGGCGGGCGGCGCATCCTCGAGATGCCCGTCGAGCAGGTCGCCGCGGATCGCGACTGGACGTTGCCGTTTCTCGTGTGCTGGGCGAACGAGAACTGGACGCGGCAGTGGGACGGGCAGGCGCAGCACGTGCTGCTCGAGCAGGACTACAGCCAGGACAACGACCGGGCGGTCATCGACGACTTCATCCGTTACTTCGAGCATCCGGCCTATGCGCGGGTGAACGGTGCGCCGATCGTGCTCGTCTACTCCCCGCTGCTGCTGCCGGACTCCCGCCGCACGATCGACTTCTGGCGTGAGGAGTGTCGCCGGCGCGGGATCGGTGCGATCTACGTCGTCGCGGTCGAGTCGCACGAGCTCATGCGGCGCAGCTGGGACCCGCGCGAACACGGCTTCGATGCGAGCGTCGAGTTCCCGCCGCACGAGTGCGGGCAGCCGGTCGATCTCCCGAGCAGTCAGCGCGACCCCGAGTATCAGGGCGTCGTGCACGACTACCGCCGCGTGGTCGAAGCGTTCTGCACGCGCGATCTGCCGAGCTACAAGCGCTTTCGCTGCGTCATGCCCGGCTGGGACAACACCGCGCGGCGGCGCAACGACTCGCACGCGTTCGTGAACTCCGGGCCTGCGGAGTACCAGACGTGGCTCGAGTTCGCGCTCGAGGACACCCGGCGCTTCCTCGTCGGCGACGAGCGGATCATGTTCGTCAACGCCTGGAACGAGTGGGCCGAGGCGGCCTATCTCGAGCCCGACGACACCTACGGCCACGCGTTCCTGCAGGCCACCAAGAACGCGCTCGACGCGGAGAGGACGCGCGGATGACGGCTACGGTCCCGGGTCACGGCGTCGGTGCGAGCGTGCTCGACTTCGGTTTCGTTCGCGGTGCGGGACTCGATGGCGCGGAGGACGCGTTCGCCCGCGGCGTGGAGCACGCCCTGCGGCTGGCGGGCTACGACGTTCAGGACGGTTCGCTCGGAGCCGGACAGGCGGAGAGCGCGGAGCTCGACGGTCGCGGCGCCATCGTCGTTGCCGCCTCGCTCGCGGATGCGCCCGCCTTGCTCGAGCGCGTGAAGGTACCGGCGGTCCTCGTGCCGATCGTTCGCGGCGAAGACGCGAGGTGCTGGCTCGAGGTCGCGCGACGCGCGCGCAGTACCTGGACGGGCTCGCCGGGATTCGCGCAAGCCCTGCGGGCCGGTGGCGCGGTGGCGCACTGCATCGGTATCGCGTGTCAGTTCGGCCGGGTCCGCCACCATGCGCGCGCGGCCTACCGGGTGCGCGACGAGGACTTCGTGTTCGGCATGCATCCGACCACTGCGGTCGAGACGTCCGAACTCGACGTGCTGCGCACCGCCGTGCGGGAGTTCTTCGCGGCATCCGCGACGCGGTTCGCGAAGGCGACCGTGCTCGTCTCCGCGGCTCGCGACGCCGATCTCCTGCCATGGCGGGAACTCGCGGACGAGCTGCGCTGCGACGCGCTCGTGACCGCGATCCGGCCGAGCTCGGGGCTGGCGTTCGCCGGCTTCGCGGCGCTCGCGGACTGCGAGATCGTTGCTGGCGCCGCGCCGGGGACCGTGCCGTGGAGCGCGGCCGCCGGGTTGTTCGCGGCGCGTCCGGCGCTCGTGCTCGGTGGTCTCGAGCCGCGGCCGTTCGGCCAGGACGAGCCGCCGCACCTGCAGCGCATCGGCGCGGACCCGGACGCGCTCGTCTTGGCGATGGCGCGGCTGGTGAACGGCGACGGCGACCGCGCCGTCTCGATCCGGGGGGCGCGGCAGATGATCGCGACGAACTCGGCGCGGGCCGTGACGGTCGCCATCGTGGAGGCGCTGCAGGCGGATGGCCTGTGGCATGCGGAAGGGGGACGGTGAAGAAACACATCGCGATCGATCGGCCGCGCGGCGGGGTGCCGGTGCGGCGCTACGACGGCTGGCTCGAGGTTTCGGGTTGGGCGGCAGCCGGCGAGCCGATCGTCGACATCCGGGCGCGGGCCGACGGTGGCGATTGGCATCGTGCGACGTTCTGCCAGCCGCGACCCGACGTTCAGGCGGCCCACCCCAAGTTGGCCGGCGCGGACCGGGCGGGGTTCCAGGCGTTCGTGCGTGGTGCTCGGGATGCGCGTGCGATCGAGGTCGTCGCGACGGCGGGCGCGCGACGACGGGCCACGTTCAGCGCGACCGCGCCGATCACGTCGGAGATCCGGGACATCGAGGTCGGTGACAGCGACCCGCACAACTGTCCGTGGTGTGGGGCCGTGATCGCGCGCTTCGAAGAACCGGTGCGACGTGGTCCGTTCCGCCTGGTGTCGTGCGGGCAGTGCGAATTCGGTTTCGCCGATCCCGTGCCGGCACCCGGCGCGATGGGCGCGATCTACGAGACCGAGTATTGGGACGAGTCCGTGCAGGGGCCGGACGTCCTGAGCCCGTCGATCGACACGGATCTCGTCCACGGCTTCCTGCAGCGGTTCGGCAACGGCGGCAAGCGCGTGCTCGAGGTCGGCTGCGGCCAGGGCACGCTGCTGTTCGGGCTGAAGGGCAAGGGGCTCGACGTCGCCGGTCAGGATCTGTCGCACAACGCGGCGCGCGCGCTGGAAGAACACCATGGCGTGCGGATCTGGCGGCAGCCGATCGGCTCGGTCGAGACGGACGAACGCTACGACTGCATCGTCACGCGCCACGTCATCGAGCACTCGATCACGCCGGCGCTGGACGTGCAGTGGATGCGCGACCACCTCGCGCCAGGTGGCGTGCTCGTGATCCTCACGCCGAACCGCCGCTCGCTCGCGGCCGAACTGTTGGGGGCGACGTGGGAGTGGTTCGTCCCGCCGATCCACGTCGGCTACTTCGGGTCGCGCTCGTTCGAGGTCAAGGCCGGCCAGCTCGGGCTCGATCTGCGGGTGCTCACGACCCGCGAGGGCGACGGCGCGCCGCTGTTGCCGACGCTCGGGTCGTTCGCGGCGTTCGAGGGCGAACACCTCCCGGCGTGGCGGCGAGCCCGTTGTGAGGAGCTGCTCGCGCACGGCGCCGGGGGCTTCGAGACGATGATGGCGCAGGGCGGCGGTGCGGCCGGACTCGGTCAGGAACTGATCTGCGTCCTGGTGTCGTCATGAGCCTGCGCTCCATCGGGCGGCGCTTCCTCGACCCGATCTACGCGGCCGTGCAGCGGTATCGGGGGCGGGCGCGGCGGCGACGCCACGTTCATCGCGTAGAGCGATCGGCGGCGGCATTCGCGGCGGCCTGTGATCGGGACGGCGTTCGTCCGGCGGCGGTTCTGCTGCTCGAACGGCTCGGCGACATGGTGGCGGCGAGCGCGATCGTTGCCGAGTTGCGGACGCAGCACCCGGATCTGCGGTTCGCCTGGTTCGGCCGCGCTCGCTACCGCGAGCTCGCGTTGCTCGTGCCGGGCATCGCCGACTTCGTCGCGGTCGAGTGCTACGGCGAACTCGCCGATGCCGTGCCGGCACTCGGTGACTGGCAGGTCTTCGATCTCAACCTCAACGGCAAGACCTGCGCGTGCTGCGGCGAACCGTGGCGCAACCTCGCGGGCGGCGACGGGCCGGATACCGAGGACTACTACGATCACGGGCCGCTCGCTCGGGCGTTTGCGCTGGCGGGTGGGCTGCCGTTCGGGGATTCGGCGCCCATGCTCGCGAGACCGGATCTCGGCAGACCGGTGCTCGATCGACCAGTGCTCGATAGTCCGGGGCCCGCGAGATCGCAGCGGCCGTACGTCGTCGTCCACAGCGAGTCCGAGGAGTCCGCGCGCAACTGGCACGCGGACGGCTGGCGCGAACTCGTCGCGACGCTGCTCGCGGAGAGCGAGTTCGACGTCGTGCACGTCGGCGTGCGACGAGCGGACTGGTTGCCGGACGATCCGCGCGTGCGCGACGTCGCTGGCAGCACGGGCATCCTCGAGCTCATCGAGGTCGTGCAGGACGCGGCGCTCTTCATTGGCATCGACAGCAGCGTCGCGCATATCGCCAACGCGACCGGCCGGCCCGGTCTCGTGCTGCTCGGGCGGTACCGCCGCTTCCTGCGCTACTGGCCGTACTCGGGCTTCTACGGCCCGGAAGCTGGTGGCGCGTTCGTCGTGCGGTATCCGTCGGAGTGTCCGTACCTGCCCGCGAGCGTCGGTGTGCGGGCGCTGCGCACCGTGCTGCTGCGGCTGCGGTCCGACGGTGCGCCTGAGCCGCGCGTCGGGTGCGGCGGGCCATGGGACGTTCGGTTGCAGGAGCTCGCGCTGGCGGAGGCCGGTCCGACGGCGCAGCAGGACAGCAGCTGCGACGTCGCGGTGCTCGCCTTCCTCGGGACCATGCGGCCCGCCGACGCACTTCGGCGTTGGCCGGGTGCGCCGGGCGAGCTCGTTCTCGTGCTCGACCCTCGCGACATCCTCGGTCTCGGCGAACGGCAGGGCGGCCTCGCCGGTGCGATCGCGGAGCTCGAGGCGACGGGCGCGCGGTTCGTGTTCGCCTGGCGTCCGCCGGACGAGGCGGCGATCGCGTTCGAGAGTCCGCGCTACGCTCGTCTCGACGGCCGCCCCGTGGTGCTCGACGAGTCACTGCCGGCAGGGGTCCGCCTGCTCGACGCGGAGGCCGCGTTGCCCACCGGTGGGCTGCCGGCACTCGGGGCATGCTGGCTGCGTTGGGACTGCGAGAATACAACGGGCGCGACCGTGACGTGGCTGCACCGGCGGGTCCTGAGCGAGAGCCGCAGTGCGCGAGCCGAAGCGCTGCCCGAGGGCGCGATCGAGGCCGAGTCGACGGACTATCGGGCGGGCGTCGACGAGGTCCGTCGCGGGCCGGCCGGCGACGTCGAACAGGTCTCGGGGTGGCTCGTGCTCGCGAGCACGGGCACTCCGCCGGCCGTCGTGTGCCTCGCGGAGCGCCAGACCGACGGGCGCTTCCGGCCGCGTCATCTGCAGCCGTACTCACGGCTCGAACGGCCCGACGTCGCGCAGGCCGAGGGTGACGGTTCGGCGCTGTTCTGCGGCATGCGCGTCGACGTGCCCGCCGACCTGCAGAAGCTCGGCTCCGAGCTCGCCGTGCTCGTGCTCGACCGCGCGCGGGGTCGGTGGCAGAACCTGCGACTCCCGGGCTGACCGATCAACGCGTGACCCCGGCGATCGCGGGGCTATCGTCTTTCCGCTTCCCACAGGATGCAGACCCTCCTCGACCTCTACCGCTTCCGGTTCATCCTCCAGAACCTGGTGAGCAAGAACCTCAAGGTCCAGTACCGCAACATGGCGCTGGGGTTCCTGTGGTCGGTGGTGAATCCGCTCGTGCTCGTCACCGTGCTGACGACGGTGTGGGTGGTGATCTTCAAACAGGAGTTCAGCGTCGCGGCGAGCATCCTCGTGACGCTCGTGCCGTACAACCTGTTCGTGGTCTGCCTGTCCGGCTGCACGGGCGCGATCCGGGAGAACGTCAACCTCGTCAAGAAGGTGGCGTTCCCGCGGCAGATCCTGCCCGTGTCGGTCGTGCTCACGCACGTCATCCAGTTCCCGCTGCCGTTCGCGCTCGTCGTGCTCGGGCTGCTGGTGATCCCGAAGAACCACCCGACGCTCACGGGCAACCTGGTCTGGCTCGGGCCGATCTTCGTGCTGCAGATCGGGCTGAGCTTCGGGGTCGGGTTCCTGGTCTCGGCGCTGCAGACGAAGTACCGCGACATGCAGTACATCGTCGAGTCGGTCCTCGTGGTGCTCTTCTGGACCAGTCCGATCCTCTACGACGCGTCCCTCGAGCTGGGGAACCAGATCGCGGCTGGCGAACTCCCCGAGTGGGTCTGGTGGGCCTACCACGCCAACCCGGTCTCCGGCCTGCTCGATTCGTATCGCAACATCCTGTTCTACGGCCGTCCACCCGACTGGACGGTGCTCGCCATGACCCTGGTCGGCACGCTGATCATCGGCGCCGTCGGGGTGCGCGCGTTCTGGGTGCACGAGAAGGAGTTCGCGGACCTCATCTGATGGCTGGTTCGATCAAGCTCACGAACGTCGAGAAGCGGTTCCGGATCCAGTCCGGCAGTGGCTTCCTCGCGCGCCTCGTGCTCGACCGGTTGCGCAGCAAGGCGCCTACCGTGAAGGAGCACTGGGCGCTGCGCGACATCAACCTCGACATCGAGCCCGGCGACAGCGTCGGCATCATCGGCAACAACGGGTCCGGCAAGACCACGCTGCTGTCGATCATCGCCGGCACGATGTACCCGACGAGCGGCACCGTGCAGGTCGACGGCCGGGTCGGTTCCTTGCTCGAGCTCGGCGCCGGGTTCCACCCGGACCTCACGGGGATCGAGAACATCTACCTCAACGCGGCGCTGCTCGGTCTGCAGCGCGAGGAGGTCGAGGAACGCCTCGACGACATCATCGCGTTCGCCGATATCGGGGACTACGTGCACGCGCCGCTGATGACCTATTCGTCGGGCATGTACGCGCGCCTCGGGTTCGCGGTCATCGCCCACATCGACCCCGAGATCCTGCTCATCGACGAGGTGTTCGCTGTCGGTGACGCCGGGTTCACGTCGAAGTCCGAGAAGGCGATCCGGCGGTTCATCGACCGGGGGTGCACGTTCCTGCTCGTCTCGCACGGCATCGATCAGGTGCAGCGCATCTGCAAGAAGGCTGCCTGGATCGACCAGGGGCGGTTGCTCGCGTTCGGTGCCGTGGCGGACGTCTGCAGCCAATACATCGCGGCCCTCAACTCCGCGCCGCAGCCCGCGGCGAGTCCGACCTGATCCGATGTTTCGATGGTTCTCGAATCGCGCGGCTTTCGAAGCGGCCACGGCAGAGCTGACACCGATGCGCATGCGCGTGGAGGGCGAGCTCGCGCGACGCCCCAAGGCAGAGGGCTACTGCGTCGCGTGTGACGCGATGACCGGTTTCACGTTGCCGAGGTCGAACGAGTGGATCGATCTGCGCGAGGCTTTCCTCTGCCCCGGGTGTGGTCTCAGCGGTCGCGGCCGCACGATGCTCTGGCTGCTGCGCACCACGCTCGGTGCGCTCGTTGCCGGGCCGCCACCGCGAGCGCTGCTGTTGGAACAGATCACGCCGCTGTTCCAGCGCGTGCAGGCCGAGTTCGCGTTCGTCACGGGCAGCGAGTTTCTCGGCCCGGACTGTCGGCCTGGCGAGGTGCGGCGCGTTCACGGTCAGGACGTGCGGCACGAGGACCTGCAGCAGCTGTCGTTCCAGGACGCCGAACTCGACGTCGTCTTCCACGGTGACGTGCTCGAGCACGTGCCGGATCACCGGCAGGCGCTGCGCGAGTGTGCGCGCGTGCTGCGGCCGGGCGGTCAGCTGATCATGAGCGCGCCGTTCTACGACCTCGAAGAGCACCTCGTGCGGGCCGAGGTCCTGGACGGCGAACTCGTGCACCACCTCGAGCCGGCCTACCACGGCAACCCGATGTCGAAGAAGGGCAGCCTCGTGTTCAACCACCACGGCTGGCCCCTGCTCGACGACATCCGCGCAGCCGGCTTCGCCACGGTCGAGATCGGCCTGCTCTACGACCCCAACCAGGGCATCGTGAGCAACAACAACCCGTACCGCGAGGGCCACATGTGGCCGATCGTGTTCCGGGCGCGCAAGGCGTGAACCCGCCGGGGCGTCACTCGAAGAATCGGCGCTTCTTGCGCACGACCACGTCGAGGAACGAACGGACGTAGTACGGCAGGAAGCCGCTCTGGCGCCACCAGATCCGGTGCCACGGGGCGCGGCGGAGCGGGCGGAAGCGGCGGCGTTCGGCGAGCACCTCGCCGCGATCCCGCCACAGCTGGACGCGGGAACGCCAGATCACGCGCGCCATCTGGCGCTGCCCGACGAACGGCGCGAGCAGCAGCAACGCGATGTGGGCCACGAGGATCGCCGGCAGGTTGAGCAACAGGGCCTGCCAGGGCAGCCGCGTGGCGTTCGCCCAGAGCAGATTGCGCTGGCTGCGCAGCATGAACGCCTCGTCGCGCACCTTGTCGATGCTGCGCGACAGCTTGTGGCGAACCTTCGCGCGCGGCTCGAACCGCACGTCCCAGCCGCGGGCGAGCGCCCGCAAGGACAGCTCGACGTCCTCGAAGTTGGCGAAGAAGTCCTCCTCGAACAGCCCGATCTCGCGCAGCATCGTGGCGCGGTAGAGCACCGCGCCACCGCACGCGCCGATCGGCGTGCGGTTCGCGCGTTCGGCATGGGCTGCCGGTTTGCCGCGATCGCGGGGCATGCCCTCACCGCTGCGCAGCAGCACGACGCCGGTGTTCTCGATCACCGTCGGATCGTCGAAGTAGAGCATCGTGCTCGCGACGATGCCGATCGCCGGATCGGTCTCGGCGCACTCGACGAGCGCGCTCACCCAGGCCGGGTCGGCCGCGGCGTCGTTGTTGAGCAGCGCGACGTAGTCCACCTCGCCACCGTCGACGAGCGGCCGCATCGCGGTGTGGTTGCCGCCCGTGAAGCCGAGGTTGTCACCGTTCTCGTAGAGCGTGATCCCGTCCCCGAAGCGCGCCAGCAGCGCCGCGGCCTCGCCGTTGTCCGACGCGTTGTCCACGACGTGGATCGCGACCTCGTCGCCGTAGTCCTGCGCGAGCAGCGAATCGATCGCCTCGATCGTGTCGTCGAGACCGTTCCAGTTGAGGACGATGACGGCGACGCGCGGCTTCATCCCGAGGCTCCGCCGAGGCCGTAGCGGATCGCGAGCCCGCGGCAAACGCCGAGCAGCACGCGGCCGGGCGGGCCGAGGCGCGTCAGCGTGCGGAACGTCCGAACGTAGAAGTCGCGCCAAAGCTCGGGCGCGTGATCGCGCACGAACTCGAGCTTCTTGCGGGCGCCGCGGTGATCGCCGCGCTCGAGATCCGTGAGCGCCTCGTGCAGCAGGTTGTTGCGCAGCGCGGGACTCGGTCCGGCGGTCGCCGACAACAGCCCGGCCGCGATGCCCTCGCGGCGGGCCTCGTCGAGGACCTGGAGCTCCTCCTCGAAGCGCCAACGGTCACTCGTGGCGACGCGCGTGGCGGCCGTCGGGTGGCGGCGATACTCGACGAGCGCCTCGTCGACGTCGGCGATTCCGTGTCCGGTGCGCAGCAACCGGAACCAGTACTCCCAGTCGAGGGCGAAGCGCAGGTCCGTGCGGAACGTGCCGGTGGCGGTGAACGCCGAGGCTCGATACAGCACCGCGGGACAGCACACGAAGTTGCCGTTCCACAGCCGCCGGTATTGCGCGGCCCGATCGCGCTGCGGCCCGTCGCGCCAGAAGTGCTGCTTGTAGCGTTCGGCGCCGGAATCGACGGGTCGGCCGCTCTGATCGATCGCGGTCGCCCGGCAGTGCGCGATCCCGGCGTCGGCTTGCGCTTCGAGCGCCGCGGCGAGCCGGGCGAGGAACGTCGGGGCGTAGATATCGTCCTGGTGGGCGAGGCAGAACGCGTCCGCACCAGTCGCGATCGCCAGCTCGGCGCAGCGATTCCAGTTGCCGCCGATGCCGCGCGGCTCCCGGCTCAGCTCGATCTCGAGCCGGTCGCCGGCGATCTCGCGGGCGCGGATCGCGGAATCGTCCGTCGAGCCGTCGTCGACGAGCAGCAGGCGCACCGGGGGGCGCTCGTCGGGCCAAACCTGTCCGAGCAGCGACTCGAGCATCGGGCGCAGGAACGGCCCTGCGTCCCGGCACGGGATCGCCACGGTCACGGACAAGGGCGGCACGGAACGCAAGCAGAGCCGAAGCGCAGGGCGCCGTCAAACGCGTCGCGCCGGGCCGCGGCCGGGCCTATGCTGCCGGCGGATGGGCAGCGAGCTCACGAGTCCGAAGCCGCGATGGCGGCGTACGTCGTTCTGGATCGGGCTCGCCGTGATCGTCCATTGCGGGATCGGAGTCGCGCGGCTGCCGCGCGCGGCCAGCAAGCGCTGGGGAGAGGTCGCCGAGTTTCGGACGCGCGGCGCGGTGCGCTGGCGGCTCGAGGATGGCTTCCCGAACCATCCGGAGGACGTCGAGCGCTCGATCGCGGTGATCGAGGAGCTGCTGCGCACGACACCGGACAACGCGATCGTGCCGATCCGCGGGTTGCCCGAGGATGCGCTCGAGTACGCCCCGGCGCTGCTCTGGCCGCGGCTGTGCTGCTTCGAGGAGCGCCTCGTCGTCGTCGCCGGGGAACACCGCGGGCGACCGGTCGCTGGGGTGACGCTGATCGGCGACGGAGCCAGGCTGGCACTGGAGGCGCGATGAACGCGCTCTACGTCGGTGCGCGTGGCCTGATCCTCGGCCTCGCGCTGTTCGGGCTGCTCGGCTACGTGCAGCTGATCCTCGGCATCGCACTGCTGCCGTTCGAGCTTCCGGTTGCTTTGGTAGTCGGCGTGTTCGTCTCGCGATGGGCATCGGGGGCCGCCGATGCCACGCCGCCGGGACGACCGATGCCGGTGGTCTTGCCCTGGTTGCTGGCCGCCGTCGTGCTCGTCGGCTTCGGCATGCTCACTTATGGTGCGCTCGCGACGCCGTCGCGCGGCTGGGACGGCATCGTGGCGTGGGAACTCAAGTCCAACGCGCTCGCGCTCGGCCTCACGTTCGACAATCCGCTGTTCGCCGATCCCGCCGCGTTCCACCACAGCCCGAGCTATCCGCTGCTGCAGCCGCTCTGCGTCGCGAGCGTGGGGCGACTCCTCTTCCCGCTGCTTTGGCTGTTGTTCGTCGCGCTCGGCGTGGGAGCTGCCCACCGCCTCCACAGCAGCGACCGCGCGCGAGCGCTCGTAACCGGCCTCGCGTTCGCGACCGTGCCGTTCTTCCTCGACACGAGCGGCGGGTCGGCGGACTCGGGCTACGCCGAGATGTTCTTCGCCGTCGCGCTCACGGCGGCCGGCGCGGGATTGCTGTTGCGCGACGGCCTCATGCTCACTGCCGCGGCCGCGTTGCTGCCGCTCCTGAAGCCCGAGGGTGTCGTGCTCGGCGCGTTCCTGCCGTTCGTCCCGTTCGTGTTCGCCGGGCGCGGCACGACGTGGTGGCGCGGGGCATTCATGGTGGGCGCCTCGGCGATCGTCGTCGTTCTGATCGGAGCGCACATGCTCACCGTGCGCGACTTCGAGGGGGGCGCCCGCGTGTTGAAGAGCACGGTCTTCCTGGCAGTCGCGGGCGCGGTTCTCGTGATCCTGCTGCGGCGTGGTCTCGACCTGCTGGGGCGCGGTGCCGCCACTCGCCTGGTCGTGCTCCTGATCCTCGGTGTGCTGCCGCCGCTGCTCTTGCTGGCGCTCCCCAACGAGTTCACCACGACGGCGCTCGGGCAGTACGTCACCGGTTTCGAGCGCCTCGGCGACAAGCTCGCTTTCCTCCCCGACGTGCTCCTCGGGCTGCTGCAGTTCGGCACCGATCCGAAACGCTTCGGGCTCACGTTCGTCGTGGCGCTCCTGGTGCTCGCCCTGCATCGCCGCCGCGCGCTGACGGCCCCTGGCAACCTCGTCCTCGCCTGGCTCGGTGGCGGGTTCGCCATCGTGTTCGCGGCTCTCATGCTGTCGCCGGAGTCCGACGTCCTGCACAGCCTGAAGAGCTCGGCGCCGCGACTGCTCGCGCACTGGACCGGCGTGGCGTGGCTGTGGGTCGCCGCCGCGTGGCCGCTCCCCGAGACTGCGAGCGCTCCGGCAGGCGTTGCCCCACGCGCTCAGCCGAGCTCGAACTGACGCTTGGCGTCGACCTCGTCGCGGTTGATCGCGACGACGGCCTCGTCGAGTCGGTCGGCGAGCGGCTCGCCCTTGCCGACGGCCATGCGCACCTGGCGCATCATCTGGATCGCCATGCGCAGCGTGCGCACCGCATCGCCCGCGTCGCTGTGCGCCAGCCGTTCGAGGTCCTCGATCGAGCCGCCGCGGCTCCACGCGTCGATGGCCGGCGCGATGCCGAAGTCGGGTTCCTTGATCGGGTGGGCCACGTTGTGGGCGTGCTCGATGGCGACGAAGCGCTGCACCGCGGCGTTCGCCTCGCGCATCAGCGGGCCGGTCTCACGCCGGTGGTGGCGCGGGTCGGCGCGGCGGCGCTCCTCGTAGATCAGCGCCGCGAACGTGCACGCGAGCTGATGGATGTCCATCTTGTCGAGCACGCCGCTGAACAGCAGCTCGGTCGCCTGGATCTCGTAGCCGTTGATCTTCTGCGCGACGCGGCCGCGCGGCATGACCTCCTGATCGTCGAGGTAGCCGGCATCGCGAAGCACCTGCACGCGCAGCGCGAGGCTCGCGTGGGCCGCGGCCTTCTTCTTCGCGCGCACCTTGGCCGAGCCCGTCATCGCCTGGAACGCGGCGAAGCTCTTGTCGTAGGCCGCGAGCAGGCCCTTGCTGCCGAGTCGTTCGAAGAGGTTGAGGATCGTCGAGTACGACAGGTTGAAGCGCGACGTGATCGGCTCGACCTTGCCGCTGTGGTAGCGCGACAGCGGGCCGTCGATCAGATCCTGGTCCTCCAGGATCGAGATGACGAGGCCGCTCTTGTCGAGGCCCTGGCGCCCGGCGCGGCCCGCCATCTGCAGGTAGTCGCGGCTCTTCATGTAGTCCATCTGGACGCCGTCGTACTTGCGCAAGAGATCGAAGATCGCGGTGCGGGCCGGCATGTTGATGCCGAGCGCGAACGTCTCCGTCGTGAACAGCAGCTTGAGCAGGCCCGACGTGAACAACCGTTCGACGACCTCCTTGTGGATCGGCAGCATGCCCGCGTGGTGGTAGCCCACGCCGAGCCGCGCCCGGCCGATGATGCCGCGCAGTCCTGGATCGTCGTCCGGCTCCAGCTCGAACTGACCGCAGATCTCGTCGAACAGATCCTGGATGCGGCCCTGTTCGCGGCGGTCGAGGAGCCGCCGGTGCATGCTGCGCTCCGCCTTGATCTCGCACTCCTTGCGGCTGAAGCAGAAGTAGAGCGCCGGCAGCAGCTGCCGGTGCTGGATCTGGTCGAGCAGCAGCTGGTACGGGCGCGGGCCGACGTGGATGCGGCGGCCCTGCTTGCGTTCGCGCTTGTCGCCCCAGCGGGAGCGTTCGCGCTCGCGGCGACCGGCGCGGCCGGCGCGTTCGGTGTGCTGTTTGTCGCGGGCCGCCGATTTCTCGTGCAGCGCGATCGCGCGCGGGCGCTGCGCGAGTTGGAACACGCCCGCGTCGGGGTGGTAGAGCCGGTGCGACAGGGGCACGGGGCGCTTGCTGTGCTCGATGACCGTGAGCTCGTGCTCGCGCACGGAGCGGATCCACTCGCCGAACTCGTGCAGGTTGTCGATCGTCGCGGACAGCCCGATGAACCGCACGTGGGGGGGCGCGAAGATCAGGCTCTCCTCCCAGACCGTGCCGCGGTCGCGATCGTCGACGTAGTGCACCTCGTCGAACACGGCGACGTCGGTGTCGTCGAACCGCTCGGGGTCCTCGAACACCGCGTTGCGGAAGATCTCCGTCGTCATCAGGACGATCGGCGCGTCGGGGTCGAGCGTGAGGTCGCCCGTCATCAGGCCCACGCGCTGGCCCTCGGCGCGGAAGTCGCGGAACTTCTGGTTGCTCAGCGCCTTGATCGGGCTCGTGTAGATCGCGCGTTTGCCGTTCTCGAGCGCGCGGGCGATCGCGTATTCGGCGACGAGCGTCTTGCCCGAGCCGGTCGGCGCGGCGAGCAGCACGTTGTGGTCGGCGTCGATCGCATCCGCGGCCTCGACCTGGAAGTCGTTGAGGGTGTAGCCCTTGAACGTGCGGTCGATCGGCGGCGAAGGTCGCGAAGCCACGGTCGCAGCATCGCACAGCCGCCGCGGGAAAGGAACGCTCGAATCGCTGGCGCGGCGCTCTGGCAGCTTCGGTGTCGCGCCGTCAGGAATGCGTGTCCAATGTGGAATGGTCCTAACAGGACGTGAACGGATCGGCGCGCAATCGTGGGATCGGCGCGCGAATCGGGAGGACTACGCGTTCACGGTGGGGAGGAACGTGCTGGTTTGTGGGCGCGTTCGAGTTAGACTGGCCGGCGCTCCGCGATGGTCTGCGGAGTGTTTCGCTTATCCGGTCCTTCCCAAAACCTCCCATCGCCAGATGGGACTCGCGTGGTCGCGCGATCCTCGGTTTGGGTCCTGAATGGTGCATTGCCGCCCGGCAACGCACCTTTGAGTCTCGAGCCCGTTCGTTGACTGCGCACAGTCGGAGTCAGTCATGGAAAACAAGGAAGTCAACGTCGGCAAGTTCGTCGGCCGTCACCTCTCGCAGCTCAAGGTCCTGTCGCGGATGCTCGAGCATGAACTCGAAGCGGCCAAGGGCGGCGCCGAGGTCACGATCGATCGCGACGTCGTCGAGAGCGCGCTCGACACGCTCGAGATCTTCGTCGACGACTGCGAGACGCTCACGGGCGGTGGCCGTCGGGCCAAGTCCGGCGAGCCGAAGCCGGTCGTCGCGCGCCTCAACTGATCGAGTCCGCGCGTCGGTCACGCCCACCGCGATCGGTGATCGCGTCGGCGTGATCGGCCGCCGGCTCCGGAATCGGATCGGGTGCCCCGCGACGAGCAAGCCACTCCAGCTGGCGACCGCTCGCAACGACTCTGGGCGGTAAGGGTCTTCGTCGTCGGTGCGTTCGCGCTGACCATCTGGTTGTGCGGTCCGCGCGCACTCGATGTGCTCGCCGCGCGCTACCAGCAGGCGACCGCGCAGAGCCCGCTGGTCGAACTCGATCAGGTCGGGTTCGTCCACGAGCCGGATTGGCTGCATGGGCCGCTGCTGCTCGCGGTCATGGCCGACATCGGGCCGGCGCTGCAGGACAGCATCGCGATCCTCGATGAGCCCGCGAGTCTGCGGCTCAAAGCCGGGCTCGAGGCGTCCCCGTGGATCCGGCGCGTCGACCTGACGCGGCAATTCCCGGATCGCTTCCGCCTCGCGGTCGAACTACGACGCCCGGTCGTCGCCGTCGAGGCCGAGGACGGTGAGCTGCTCGGCCTCGTCGGCGCCGACGGTCGCGCGCTCGCGCCCGTGGCCGGCACCGATCTGCCCGTCGTGCGGCTCTACCGCGAAGGTGGCTTCACGCGCATCCGGATGGAGCCGGGCGCGCCCGTCGCCGAGCCGCGCGTCCTCGTGGCCGTCGGCATCGCGCTGGAATGGCGCGACGAGCTCACGCCGCTCGTGCCGGCCGCGCCGCGGTTGCTCGAGATCGACACGACCAACCTCGGCGAGCGCTGGATGCGCGGGCGCAGCTACCCCGAAGTGCGCATCAAGCTCGCGCGCGCGGATGGGCAGCCCGTGATCTTCGGCTACGGCCGGCCCGTCGATGCCGAGCTGCCACGCGTGTCCGTCGCGACCAAGGCGACGGTGCTCGCGAACATCCTCGCGAAGCACCCTGCGCTCGTCGGTCTCGTCGCCGGTGACCTGCGCTTCGTGAACCGTTGGGCCGACTACCTGCAGCCGCGCGGGCCGGGCGTGCCCGATCCCGATGGCCCGTGGTCGAACCTCGAGCGTCTGAGCCAGCCCGACGACGACGGCTTGCCGGTCAGCGGTCGATAGCCGCGAACACGGCCGCGGCGAGTTCTCGCACCCCGGCGTCGGTCGCCTTCGTGCAGCCGAGCCGCGCGATCACGAGATCGGCGGACGGGACGATCACGACGTATTGCCCTTCGTGGCCGTCGAGGCGCATGAGGTCGGTCGGCAGCTCGGGCCAGCGCGCCTGCACCGGGCCGTCGCCGTCGGGGTCCGCGTTCAGCCAGATCTGGCTGCCGTAGCGGCCGCCGCTCGCCGGCACCGGCGTTGCCGCGCGCGCGACCCAGCCCGCCGGCAGGATGCGGCGACCGGCGAACGTGCCGTCCTGTTCGTAGAGCATCCCGATCCGCGCCCAGTCGCGCGCGGTGAGGAACCCGTACGAGCTGCCGACGAACGTGCCGCTCGGATCGCACTCGATGAGGCCGCGCTGGATGCCGAGCGGGGTGAACAGCTCGCGCCGCGGGAACGCCCAGTAGGCGTCGTCGCCGCCGTCGCCCTCGAACGACGCGCGCAGCTCGCGGCAGATCAGGTTCGTCGTGCCGCTCGAGTACAGCCAGCGCGACCGCGGTTCGGCCTCGAGCTCGTTCCGGGCCTGCACGCTGGCGTGGTCGCTCGAGCCGAACAGCATCCGCAGGCAGTCGCTGCCCGGGTCGGTGTAGCTCTCGCTCCAGGCGAGTCCGGAGTGCATGCCGAGCAGGTCCTGCAAGCGCAGCGCGCGGCGCGGATCGGCCGCGGGCCAGTCGGGCGTCGCGAGCTCGGCATCGAGTTCGAGCTTGCCCTGCCGCACGCGGATGCCGACGAGTGCGTCGACGAGTGTCTTCGTCATCGACCAGCCCGGCAGCAGCGTGGCCGGGCCGTAGCCTTCGCGATACCGCTCCGCGATCAGGTCGCCGCGAAAGACGACGACGACCGCACGCGTGCGGCGCTCTGGACCCTTGGCGGGTTCCTCGAATGCCGCGGCGACCGCGCGGCGCACGGCGGCCGCGTCGATGCCGGCGAACGACGCCGGTTCGCGCACGAGCTCGCCGAGCGGCCACTCGCGTGGCCCCGGTGGTTCGGCCACCGCCGGACCACGTGCCTGGAGTGATTGGCGATCCGCGCCGTCCCGCAGCAACACGCAACCGAGACCGCGCGTCGCAACCGCGATCGCGCTGAGGAACGGCAGCCTGGCCGTGACCGACCGTTCGTCCTCGTCGACCTCGAACTTCAGGAACGGCCGCAGCATCTTGTCGAGCGCCGTGTCGGGCGCGAACTCCTCGGCCATCACGGACTCGATCGTGCGGCCGCTCACGAAGACCGCCGATGCGGCCACCTTCGCCGCGTAGCTCGCGCCGATCTTCAGCATCGCCGGATCCGGCACGGGCGATTCGCCCTGGGCGGTGACGACGGCGGCGGGCGCGCAGAGCGCGATGGCGAGCAGGCGGCGCGACAGGATCATGCCGGGATCCTAAGCTCTCGCGAATGCAGACCCGATGCCCGTTTCTGCTCGTGGCAGGCGTCGTCGCGGCCCTTTCGATGTCGTGTTCGACGATGGCCCAGCAGCAAGCCTCGACGGTCGCGACGGTGCTCGCCGCCGGCGAGGGGTGTCCCGCGGGCGAGCTCTTGCGGGTCTTGCCGACGCCGGCCGACCTGGAACGCGCATTGCGGTCGTGCAACTTCTCGGGTGACTTGCCGTCGGCGCCGGCCGGACACACCGTTCGCTTCCTGCCGCTCGGGCAGGGGCATGGCGGTGCGATCGCGATCGCAGACGTTCTGCGTGGCGACCGCCTGGTGTTGCGACTGACAGGGGCGATGGACGCGCCGGTCGTGGAGCGGCGATTCGCCATCGTGAGCACGGACGATCGCCGGTTCGCCGAACCACCGGCGTTCGAGGCGGACGCTCCGGCGCGTTCTGGCCGCCCGACGTTTCGTATCGTCGGTGCGGACTCCAATGCTCCGCGTGAGCAGAGTGGCAAGGCGATTCTGCCCCTGATCCTCGAGCTCGTGGAGCCGCCCGACTCGCAGCAACTGATCACGGACGTGGTGACGTTCCGCGACTTCTGCTGGCGCTATCGCAAGAGTCTGCAGGGCATCGATCTCGTCCCGTTCTCCGAGCAGCTCGACTTCCAGAGCGGGGTCGTGCTCGTGCGGCCGATGCGGCGGCAAGCGGCTCGCGAGGACGGCGCTCAGTTCGTCGAGTTCTTCTTCGGTCGAGCCGGCGCGGTCGTGCGCCCGTTCGACTACGACTCGCCGCTTCCGATCGGGCGTACGCCGGACACGGCTTCGCGGGTCGGTCTCTATGTCGTTCCGCGGGTTCGCGGCGTCCTCGATCTCGAGGCCTCCGTCCCGGGCCACGCCGACGAGATCGTGCGTGCGGCGCGGTTCCGCATCCCCGATCCCACGACGGCGCCCCGACTCGAGGTGCATCGGTTCGCGGAGCGGCACATCGAGGGTCGTGAGACCGCGCTCTGTCGCCGAGTGACGACGCCCGCGGAGTGGCGTGAGCTCCGACAGGAGATGGACGAGTTCGCGGATCTGCCCGACGACTGGTGCAGCTTCGCGGGTTGCTCGATCGTCGTGCTCGCAACGGAGGTCGCTCGCGTGTGGCCGGGTCTGCGGCCTCACGTCGTCGAAGAGGAGGGCGTGGACGTGCTCACGTTCGAGCAGTTTGGTCCCAGCGGCGTCGATCCCGGCAACCGTTCGTTCGCGGCAGTCGTTGTCGTGCCCGACCGCAAGGGCCAGCTGTCCGTGGTGCTGCAGCAGCGCTTCGGCCCGGGGCCGCCGATGGAAAAGACGCTTCGGGTCTTTCCCGGGAACGGCCGATGAGAGGGCGTGAAGCCCGCGGAACGCGCCGTCCTGGTCCTGATCGTCGTCGCGATCGCGATTGCCCTGCGGTGGGGCTTCGTCGCGACGTCACATCAGCCGAACCCGCTGCGGGCGGACGCCGGGCAGTACGCGCAGTACGGTCACAACCTCGTCGAGCACGGCGTCTACTCGTTCGCCGAACGCGAGCCGCCGCCGCCGGATTCGTTCCGGTCGCCGGGGTTTCCGGTGTTCGCTGCCGTTTGCCGACTGTGCGGCGGTGAGTCGTGGGTGCGGCTGTTGTGGGGCGTGCAGGTCGCGCTCTCCGGCCTGACGGTCCTGCTCGGCTATCTGCTCGCGCGACGCTTCCTCGACTTCTGGCCGAGCTTCACCGCCGCGGTGCTGATGGCCCTGAGCCCGCATCTCGTCACCGCGCCCGCGTTCGTCCTGACCGAGTGTCTGACGACGTTCGTGCTGACGCTCGGGCTCTGGCTCTGGCTCGGCAGTGCCGGCGAGAAGGTCTTCGAGCCACGACGCGTGCTCGGTGCGCTCGTGCTCGGCTACGCCAGTCTCTGCAACGAGGTCCTGCTCTTCGTGCCGTTCGTGCTCGGCTTCGTCGAGTGGCGCGCGCACGGCCTGCGCAGCGCGCTGCCGCTCGCCGTGATCGCGCTGTTGCCGTTCTGCGGCTGGACCGTGCGCAACCAGACGACCGAACTCGAACGCGTCGGCAGCGCGCGCGCGACCGCGTCGATCAGCCACGGCTCCTACCCCGGCATGGTGTGGGAGAACCCACGGCTGCGCGGCTTCCCGTATCACGAGGACCCGGCGCAGCCCGAGTTCGGCGCGTCGTGGCAGGGGCTCTACGACGTGTTGTCCGAACGCGTCGCGGCCGAGCCGTGGCGCTACGCGAGCTGGTACGTGTTCGAGAAACCGGTCTGGCTCTGGGGCTGGGAGATCGTGCAGGGCGTCGATGTCTACGTGTACGAGCTCGCGAACTCCCCGTACGACGACCAGCCGGTGATGCGCGCGAGCTACCTGCTGATGAAGTGGCTGCACTGGCCGGTGATGATCCTCGCCGCCGTTGGGGCCGTCGCGTTGGCATGGAACCCGAGGCGGCG
Organism: Planctomycetota bacterium; assembly: GCA_965228735.1. GTDB lineage: Bacteria > Planctomycetota > UBA1135 > UBA1135 > UBA2386 > JAGQRA01. The sequence goes on along the minus strand of OZ245838.1, from coordinate 1,640,398 downwards.
GTTCGGCCCCGAGGCGAGCGCGGTCGGCCTCGTTGTCGTCACGGCGACGCTCGCGTACCTGCCCGTGATTCCGGACCCGCGCTATCTGCAGCCGTTCCGGCCGCTCGTGTTCGTGCTCACCGGCGCGGCCGCGTTCGGACTCGTGCGCGCGCTCCGCGGCTCAACGCGTCGCCGGCAGGACGACGTGACGGACGCGGGCGGGGAGCCGCTCGACGAGATCGGGCAGGTCGCCGAAGCGCAGTAGCTCGGGGCACAGCGGGCGGCGATTGCCGTTCTCGCGATACGTCGCTCCGAGCGGCTCGGTCTGCACTTCGACGACCCGATCGGTCAGCGTGGCGGCAAGCGTTGCTATCACGCCGGCCTCGCCGTGCGCCCGCAGGATTATGGGCGGGCTGCCCTCGAGGCTCTGGCACACCAGCGCGACGTCGACGGCCGCCTGATAGCCCTCGCCGCGCCCGAGGATCAGGCCGTTGCGCTGCCACGGCTGACGGAACTGGGACCATTCACCGTAGGGCCGCGGGTCGACGAGGACGTGATCCGAGTCTTCGAAGGCCGCGGCATGCGCCAGCAGCGTCGCGCTGCCGCGCGGATCGATCCAGACCGTGACTGGCGCGGTGAAGCCCTCGCGATCGTCGGGGCTCGCCTGCCGCCGACTGCGGATCGGGATCGGCACGCCGTCCTCGCCCGTCACCGTTCCGCGGCGGAACTCGATCGCCGGATCGTCCAGCCAGGCGAGCGTGCCGGGTCGGATCGGCGGCGTCGCCAACCCTGGCAGTCCGGGCGCCAACGCCGCGAGGTGTGCTACCGGTCGTCGGCGCGTGAGGTGCTCGTTCGCGAGCGCGCGATGATCGAGCGTCGCGTTCGGGCGAGCGCGCACCAGCGGCTCGAACTCGGCGAGCGCGAACAGTTCGCCGTCGGGCTCGGCAACGGGGCCGACCTGCCCGAGCAGGTGCTCGTGCAAGAACGCGTAGACCGCCTCGCGCATCGGTCGGTCGTAGTTGTGTCCCTCGTCGGCGTGGCGCGACGCGGGCGCGCGGTCGCCGAGTCTCTGCCAGTGTGCCGTGAGCTCCGGCAGCCCTTGGCGCGGGAAGTTGCGCGTCCAATCGCCCGTGACCGTGCCGAAGAACGCGGGGCGCGGCGCGAACACCGCGCACATCTCGGGCACGTCGGTGCCGGCGACGAGCCTCGGCGTGTGATTGCAGCCGCAGTGCGCGCTCGTGTCGGCGATGATCTCGTGCAGGTAGCACGCCATGACGATCGGTGCGGCGGCCGCGATGCGATCCTCGAGCGCCATGAGGTAGTAGCTCTGCTGGCCGCCGCCGCTCGCGCCGGTCACCGCGACGCGTTCCGGATCGACGTCGTCGCGCGCGAGCAACCACGACAGCGCGCGCTGGTTGTGCCACGTCATCGCGCCGACGGAGTTCACGCCCGCCGCGACGTCCTCGACGTGCACGCTGTCGACGGCGAGCGCGAGCCAGCCGAAGCGCGCGAACGCGGCGCAGCGGGCCTGCACGACCGGATGGCGCGCGCCGTTCTGCCAGTGGCCGTGCGGGCAGAGGATCGTCGGCAGTCGACCTGCTGGTCGGGGATCCGGTAACCAGAGCCAGCCCGTCGCCCGCATGCCGGGAAAGCCGATCCAGCTGACGCGCTGCAGTCGCAGGCCGGGCTTGCGCAGCTCGCCGTGGACCTGCACGTCGAACGGCACGTTCGGTGGCTCGGGCAGGAGGCCGAGCGCGTCGGCGACGTGCTCCCGCACCACCGCGCGACGCGCTGGCCAGTCGGCAGCGCGTTCGGCAGCGAGGGCGGGGGTGCGGCGCGGCAACGCGACGTCACGCAGTGCCGCGAGCGCGGCTTTGCGTTCGGCGTCGGTCAATACCGGCCGGAGCCGTTCGAACAGCGCGTCGCGGTCGTGCCCCGCGGTGACCGACACCTCGTCGATGTCGCCCGGATACGGCTGATGGGCGCCGATGTTGTTGCCGAGCCGCAGGGTCGCGTGCGGCGACCGACCGGGGCCGAGCGTCGTGCAGCCCGAGAGTTCGCCGTCGACGAACAGCGCGGCCATCGTGGTCGCGGAGTCGTACGCCACCTCGATCGCGTGCCACGCGCCGTCGTCGACCCGGACGTGTGAGGGCAGCTTGACCGAGCCCCACGACCAGGCTTCGAACGACACGTGTCCGGGCGTGCGGCCCATGACGAGCGACAGCCCGACCGCGTTGCCGGCGCGCGCCATGAGCGGCGTGCAGAACCCCGCGTGGCTCGTGCGGAGCGCGCAGCGCAGCGTGAACGATTGCCGCGAATCCACCGGGCACGGGCCGAGGTCGATGCGGGCATCGTCGGCGGTGAACCGCGCGGCGCCGGCGCGCTGCCCGTCTGCTACGAGCGTGACCCGACGCCAGCGTCCGTCGGCCTGATCGAGGGACTCGCGGATCTCGGTCTGGGCGGTCAACGACCCGATCCCGATGGCGATGGCAAATGTCCAGGGTCGGCTGCCGGGCATGCGACCGATCCTATGCGATGAAGCCGGCACGACGACTCGAGCAGTGGCGGTACCGAACCCGTTTCAGATCCGCCACCACCGCCCGGCGGCAAGGGGATGCAACCGCGGTAGTTGCGAACGGGAGCGGGTGGCGGAATCAAAGCGGGTTCGGTACCGCCACCGATCAGCTGTGGGCGATCGTCTGGCGGAGGAGCGTCTCCACGACGTGCGGGTCGGCGCGGCCCTTGGTCGCGCGCATCACGTTGCCCTTGAGGGCGTCGAGCGGCTTCTCGATGCCGTTCTTCACGTCCGCCGCGGCCTTCGGCAATGCGGCGATCGCGGCCTCGACGAGCGGCTGCAGCTGGGCCGGATCGGCGATGCGTTCGAGGCCCAGGGCGCGCATCGCATCGGCGGCCGGCAGGTCGTTCTCGTGCATGTGCACGAACACCTTCTTCGCCGCGACCGCCGTCAGCGCCTTGCTGGCGAGCAGTGCGAGCAGCTCGGCGAGGCGCGCCGGGGTGACGCGCAGCTGGTCGAGGCCGATCTTGAACTCGCGCACGGCGCCGAGCACGTCGGTCATGATCCAGTTGCTCGCGGCCTTCGGTTCGGCGCCGGCCGCGACCGTCGCCTCGAACCAGTCGCCGAGGGCGCGGTCCTGCGTGAGCACCCCGATGTCGTAGTCGGGCAGGCCGTAGTCCTTCGCGAAGCGGGCGCGGCGCGCGGACGGCAGCTCCGAGAGCGAGTCCCGAACGCGCCGAACGAGCGCGTCGTCGAGTACGAGCGGCGGCAGGTCGGGGTCGGGGAAGTAGCGGTAGTCGGGCGCCGACTCCTTGCTGCGCTGTGGGCGCGACTCGCCGCGTTCGTCGAGCCACCCGCGGGTCTCGGCCGCGACCGTGCCAGAGGCGGCGAGGATCGCGGTCTGGCGCCGTTCTTCGTACTCGAGGGCGCGCTGGACCATCTTGATCGAGTTGAGGTTCTTCAGCTCGACCTTCGTGCCGTACTCGCTCGCCCCGACGGGCATGAGCGAGATGTTGGCATCGCAGCGCATCGAGCCGAGATCCATGTCGCAGTCGCTCACGCCGGCGAAGCGCAGGATCTCGCGCAGGTTGGTGAGGAACGTCGCGGCCTCGCCGGGCGTGCGCATGTCCGGCTCGGAGACGATCTCGATCAGCGGAATGCCGGCGCGGTTGAGGTCGACTAGCGTGCCGGCCTCGGTGTGCACGAGCTTGCCGGCGTCCTCCTCCATGTGGATGCGTTCGAGCCGGCACGTCCGGTCGTCGCCGACCGCCACGCTGCCGCCGCGGCAGTAGGGGCGGTCGAACTGGCTGATCTGGTAGCCCTTCGGCAGGTCGGGGTAGAAGTAGTTCTTGCGGGCGAAGAACGACACGGGCTGCAGCTCGCTGTCGACCGCGAGTGCGGCGCGGATCGCGAGTTCGACGGCGCGTTCGTTGAGCCGCGGCAGGACGCCCGGCAGTCCGAGGTCGACGGTCTGCACGCGGGTGTTGGGATCGCCGAGCGAATCGGCGGGAGCCGGCGAGAACAGCTTGCTCGCGGTCGCGAGCTGCACGTGCACCTCGAGGCCGATGACGGTCGTGAACGCCGCGACGCTGCTCATCGGGCGTCCTCCCGACCGGCGTCGTCGCCGGCGAGCACCGGGCGGGCCGCGTGATGGGTGGTGTGCTGCTGGAAGAGCTCGCCGACTCGCAGCAGCAGCTCGTCGTGGTTGTGTGCGGCCATGCACTGCAGTCCGATCGGGCGGCCGTCGGCGGTGCGACCCGCGGGCAGGGACAGCGCCGGAATGCCGGCGAGGCTCGCGGGCACGGTGAGCGCATCGCACAGATACATGGCGAGCGGGTCGTCGATGCGGGCGCCGATCGCGAACGGCGGCACGGGCGACGTCGGCGCGAGCAGCACGTCGAAGTCGCCGAACAGGCTCGCGAACTCGCGGCGCAGCAGCTCGCGGACGCGCGTCGCCTGACCGTAGAACTCGTCGTGATAGCCCGCGCGCAGCGCGAACGTGCCGAGCAGGATGCGTAGCTGCACCTCGGCGCCGAACCCGCTCGATCGCGTCGCCGCCATCATCGACTCGATGCGGCGGCCGTCGCGGCGCGCGCCGTAGCGGACGCCGTCGTAGCGCGCGAGGTTGGAGGACGCCTCGGCCGCGGCGACGAGGTAATAGGTCGGCACCGCGTGCTCGACGGCCGGCAGCGAACACTCCGTGACGGTTGCGCCGAGGTTCTCGAGGTCCTGCCTCGCCTGCTGCACGCAGGCCGCCACCTCGTCGTCGACCCCGGGACCGTTGAGCTGCCAGGGCAGGCCCACGCGCAGGCCCTCGAGGTTGTCGCGCGCGGTCGCGGCCTCGTCCCGGAGCGGCGCGATGCTCGTCGGATCGGCCGGATCCTGCCCTTCCGCCGCAGCCAGCCACGGGCGCAGGTCCGCGGCCGTGTGCGCGAGGGCGCCGACGCAATCGAGCGAACTGGCGTAGGCGATGAGGCCGTAGCGGCTGACGCGGCCATAGGTCGGCTTGAGGCCGGTCACGCCGCAGAACGACGCTGGCTGCCGGACCGAGCCACCCGTATCGCTGCCGATCGCGAGCGGGCACGCGTCCGCCGCGACCGCGGCCGCCGAGCCGCCGCTGCTCCCGCCGGGCACGAGGCTTTGGTCCCACGGGTTCTTCGTCGGCGCGAACGCCGAGTTCTCCGTCGTGCTGCCCATGCCGAACTCGTCGAGGTTGGTCCGACCGAGGAGGACGGCGTCCGCGCGTTCGAGGCGGTCGAGCACGGTCGCCGTGTAGGGCGAACGGAACGTCTCGAGCAGCCGGCTGCCCGCGGTCGCGAGCGCGCCCGCGCGCACGAGGTTGTCCTTCCACGCGATCGGCACGCCGGCCAGCGGCCCGAGCGCGTCGCCGCGTTCTCGCCGTTCGTCGACCCGAGCGGCGTCCGCGAGCACGCGTTCCTCGTCGATGCCGAGGAACGCACCCGTCGCGTCGTTGGTCGCCGCGGCGCGAGCCAACGCGGCCTGCGCCGTCGCGACCGCCGTGCGCTCGCCGCTCTGGATCGAGGCGGCGAGGTCCGCCACGGAGAGCGTGATGCGGGCGCCGCTCATGCGTCGACGACTCGCGGAACGACGAAGCAGTTGGCCGCGCGCTGGGGCGCGTTCGCGAGCACGGCCTCGGTCGGCAGCGGGGCTTCGGGCTCGTCGGCGCGCAGCGGGGTGGCCGTCGGCGCCGCGCCGTCGTCGAGGCTGCTCGTGTCGACCGCGCGCAGCTGACCGAAAGCGTCGACGATGCGCTGGAGCTGGCCGAGCAGCGCGGCCTCGCGGTCCGCGGGCAGGTGCAGCCGCGCCAGCTCGCACAGCCGCTGCAGTTCTGTACGGTCGATCGGTATCTCGGACATCGGGCGCATCCTCGCCAGGATCTCCGAATCGGCAAGCCCGCTTTCGGATCTTGATCCCGGGCCCGGGGTTGCGCCGGTCCGGGCCGGGCATGGCGGGGGCCCGGCATCCCCCCGGACCCGCACAATCCCCGTAGCGGGCCGGGCCTGGATTCGCTACGATTCGCCCCGGGTCGCCCGACCGGAAGGCCATCAACCCCTGTGGGTCAGCTCAGGGTGTCCCGTTGCAGTTGTCCTGGCACCGCGGTGCCTGGCCGGCTCGGCGGGCCGGGTGTCTCACGTCTGGCTTCTCCTCACCATGGATAGTCCTGAACTTGCCGTAGTCGGCTTGACCTGCAACGTCGTCGGGGTGTTCTTCCTGGCGAACTCGATCCGCCTGCGCGAACCGCGCAAGGCGCTCGCCGACGCCCTGGGCGTGGGGATGAAGAGCGTCATGCGGATCCGCGATACCGCGCTCAACAACATGCAGGTCATGTTGGGCTTCCTGTTCCTCACGACCGGGTTCCTGCTTCAGGTCGTGGCCCAGTGGGACATGCAGGTCGGCACGCTCGTGCTCTGCGCTGCGATCATCGGTTTCGCGTGCGCGGTCTACGCGATCGGGGCCTACAGCTCGCGTCGGGCGTTCAAGAAGATGCTCCGCGAGTTCTTCCAGAGCGAGGCCTGGTCGTTCGCCGACGACATGGAGCTCACGAAGGAGATCGGCGCGATCCTCGGGGTGCCGCACACCAAGGACATGACGGTGGAGATGTACGTTCACCGCGTGCGCCAGGCGCTCGGCGTGCAGGAGCTCCCGCGACCGAAGCCGACGAAGGGCGCCGAGCGCGCGCGCCGGATCGCACTGCCGCGCTGAGCGAACGCTCCGCGGGTGAGCGGCGGCCCGCGCCCACGCCAGCCGTGAAGCCGCGCGGTACCCGCGCCCGACGACCCGGTTGCCCGGTGATCCCGCCAGTCGGTTGCCCGGCCGGTCAGCTGCCCAGCGCTCTCAGTTCCCGCCACTCAGTTGCTGAGGGACGACGTCGCGCGCTGATCGTTGCCCTCGTCGCTGCCGGCGCCCTGGCCAGGGTTGCGTGGCTGCATCGGGATGGGCTTGGGTTGCGCCTCGCGGATGACCCGCACCTCGATACCGCGCGTCTTCGCGTTCGCCTCGAAGTCCTCGATGACCTCGACGACGTCGTAGTCGAGCACCACGGCAGCGCTCGCGTCGATCTCGACCAGGGAGCCGTCCGGCACGCCGTCGAGCTCCTTCACGATCGCGCCCTTGTTGAGGAACGTGACCTCCTCGGACAGCCGCATGCGGATGGTGTGCCGATGGTCCGGCCCCTCCGAGTCCCGCATGTGCAGGAAGTGCGAGTTCATGTAATTGCGGCGCAGGATCACGAGGACCGCGACCGCGAGGCCGACGCCGATGCCCGTGAGCAGGTCCGTCAACGCGATGCCGAGGATCGTGACGATGAACGGCAGGAACTGTGCCATGCCGAGCGACCACATCTGCTTGAACAACGCCGGCCGCGCCAGCTTGTAGCCGACGACGAACAGGATGCTCGCGAGCACCGCGAGCGGGATGAGGTTGAGCAGGCTCGGCACGAGCGCGACGAACAGCAGCAGCCACACGCCGTGCAGGATCGCCGAGGTCTTGGTGCGGCCGCCCGACTGGATGTTGGCGGAGCTGCGCACGATGACCTGGGTGATCGGCAGGCCGCCGATGAGACCGGAGACGGCGTTACCCGTGCCCTGCGCGATGAGCTCGCGGTTGGTCGGGGTAATGCGCCTCTGCGGGTCGAGCTTGTCGGTCGCCGCCACGCAGAGCAGCGTCTCGAGGCTCGCGACGACGGCCATCGTGATCGCGGCGACCCAGACCGCGCTGTTGGCGAGCTCCGACCACGCGGGCATCGTGATCAGGCCGCGGAGCTCGTCGAGCGAACCCGCCACGGGCACGCTCACGAGGTGCTCACGGCTCAGGGCCCAGCCCGGGGCGTAGTTCGTGGTGATCACCTCGTAGCCGATCCCGAAGCACACGGCGGCAAGCGGGCCGGGGAAGATACGGAACAGGCCCGACCGCTTCGCCAGGACGTTCTCCCAGACGAGCAGGATGGCGAGCGCGACGCCGCTGACGAGGATCGCGCTCGGCTCGACGTTCTCGAGCATGCGCGACAGGCTGCTCAGCGTCGTCTCGCCGTCGGGCTGGATGAATTGCAGTTCGCCCTCCGGGTCCGCGTCGTAGCCGAACGCGTGCGGGATCTGCTTGAGGACGATGATGATCCCGATGCCGGCGAGCATGCCCTTGATCACCGCGGACGGGAAGAAGTAGCCCAGGGTGCCGGCGCGGGCGAGTCCCATCGCGACCTGCATCACACCCGCGAGCACGACGGCGACGAGGAACGTCGGGAAGCTGCCGAGCGTCTCGATCGCGTTGTAGACGATCACGGCCAGGCCGGCCGCGGGGCCGGAGACGCCGAGCGGCGACCGGCTGATCGCGCCCACGACGATGCCGCCGATCACGCCCGCGATCAGCCCGGCGAACAACGGTGCGCCACTCGCGAGCGCGATGCCGAGGCAAAGCGGGATCGCGACGAAGACCACCACCACACTGGCGGGCAGGTCGTAACGCAGGTTCTGCAACAGCTTCATGCGGGCGCTCCTTGTCGGGCGGCGGCGGCTCGGGCCGGGTGGGCCGGCGGTTCCGTCACCGCTGCATCCGGCCGTTCTAGTGCACCGGATCCCCGATTCCAGAAGGTTATTTCGGTAAATAAAGATCGGGAAACGAGGTGCATTTCGGAGTCGCAAACGCTGCGTCCGACCGGTCGCACTTCTCCACCGGAAACCACCGATCGCATGGTGGTTACCGTGCCCGTGCGGGATTTTCCCGCAGTATGGATGAAGCACGATTCCGGTGCTTTCCCTCAGTTGTCTTGCGCCCCGGTGTGACTCGGACGATACTTCCATGGCGCCCCTGCGGTCTTGGGCTGCCAGTAGAACGATGGCCGGCAACTCTCACTGGACGTTCTTGAGCAACCACGCGCACGTGCTCGTGTGTCTGGCCGAGGAACCCGACGCGCGGGTCCGCGATGTGGCGCTGAGAGTGGGGATCACCGAACGCGCCGTGCAGGCGATCGTCAATGATCTCGAGTCTTGCGGGGCGTTGACCCGCACGCGCGACGGCCGGCGCAACCACTACGAGATCCACGACGATGTGCCGCTGCGCCATCCCGTCGAATCGCATCGGACGGTACGCGACCTGCTCACGATGGCCGGCGTCGCGCGACCGCGGCGGCAGAACGGGCAGCCGGGTGGCTCGGGCGTGCCGAACGCCGGCTCTGGCGTGCCGAAGGGATAGCCCGCTTCGCTCAACGGGATCCCGCGCGCACGCGCCGCAATCTGCTTCGAACGGCGGGCATCCGCCGGCCGCCTGCGAAGCTCTGGCGTTCCACGTGGTCCTCCGATCGCTCCGGAACCAGGCAGCGGTCCAGTATCGGTCGCCGATTCCGTGCCGTTCTGCAGGCCGTCGCTGCACCCGGATGTGAACGTTCTCCGGGCTCGACTACTCCGTGGTTGGCGTCGGCCGGCGCGCGAACTGCTGCAGGGTGCGGCGCAGACCCTGTTCCGCACCGATTGTGCGGCTTGCGGCCAGCGCGGTGCGGGCGCGTTGTGCGACGTCTGCGATCGTCGTCTCGTGCGGCGAGCCGGCGGCTGTCCGCGCTGCGGGGAGCCGGTCGTGCCGGGCCGCGGTTGCATCGCCGATCACCGGCCGCTGCGCAACCTCGCGCAACTCGTAGCGCCCTTCCGCTTCGCCGGGACCGGCGGGGCGCTCGTGCGCCGCTTCAAGCTGGACGGCGACGTCGCGGCGGGTCTCCTGCTCGCGCGCGCGATGCGGCAGGCCTGGCGGCAGTGCCGTTCGTCCGCGTCCCGGCACGTCGTGGTGCCGGTGCCCTTGCACCGGACGCGGCGCCGCGAGCGCGGCTTCGACCAGGCGGCCTGGCTTGCCGGCCGGATCGCCGAGCGGTGGGGCTGGCCGCTCGGCAGCGCTGTGCTGGTGCGGGCGCGGGCGACCCGGCCCCAGGGCGACCCGCGCACGACCTCGCGGGAGCGCAACGTCGAGGGCGCGTTCCAGGTCGCGGCCGAGGGGAGGCTGGTTCGCGGGCGCAGCGTGTTGTTGATCGACGACGTGTTCACGACCGGGGCGACGCTACGGGCCTGCGCGGCGGTCCTCCGGGGTGCCGATGCGGGCGTCGTGAGCGCGCTCGTTGCCTGCCGTAGCTAGCCTCGCCGTCACGGGTTCGGTCGACCGCCCGGCGTCGGCCGCGGGCCCCGGCCGCCGCCGACCGAAGCGCGCGGTCGGCCGGGCCCCCCGGCGCACCGCAGCGCGGTCACAAAATCCGGCAGCCGAAGCTTGACCAGGACTCGCCGCGCGCTAGCTTCTTCGCCCCCTCGCGGCGAGGCATCGCCAGCCCCGAGGGTCGATCTTTGACATTCTGGGTGGCCTCGAAAGCAAGCGTGTGAGCAAGAGCTGACACGGAAGTCACGTTGTGACGGGCACTTCGAGCAGCAGTTGGTGCAGGCCTTCGGGTCTGGGCTCTCGGTTGGCTGGAAGTGTGTCGCAGCGTCCGTGTCGGTCAGCTGGATCGCGGTTGGCGGGCGTCGAGAGGCGCGTGCCGGTCGTGATCGCGACAAGAAGAAATGGATGAACTCATCAAGTGAAGGGTTTGATCCTGGCTCAGAACGAACGTTGGCGGCGTGGATGAGGCATGCAAGTCGAACGTGAAAGTCTTCGGACGAGTAAAGTGGCGAACGGGCGAGTAACACGTAATCAAGGTGCCCTCGAGACGGGAATAACTTCGGGAAACCGGAGCTAATGCCCGATGGTCTGATTTGATCGAATGTTCGGATCAGTAAATGGGCGGGATCCTTCGGGACCGCCTGCTCGGGGAGCTGATTGCGGCCCATCAGCTAGTTGGTAGGGTAACGGCCTACCAAGGCGACGACGGGTAGCCGGCCTAAGAGGGTGGTCGGCCGCACTGGGACTGAGACACTGCCCAGACTCCTACGGGAGGCTGCAGTCGAGAATCTTCCGCAATGGACGCAAGTCTGACGGAGCGACGCCGCGTGTAGGATGAAGGCCCTCGGGTTGTAAACTACTGTCACGAGTTAAGAATGGCGTATCGTGAATAGCGATGCGTTTGACGTAAGCTCGAGAGGAAGCACTGGCTAACTCTGTGCCAGCAGCCGCGGTAATACAGAGAGTGCAAACGTTGTTCGGAATTACTGGGCTTAAAGCGCGCGTAGGCGGCATTGTAAGTGTCGGGTGAAAGCCCACGGCTCACCCGTGGAATTGCCTGGCATACTGCAGTGCTAGAGTGTGGTAGGGGAGAGCAGAACTCCTGGTGGAGCGGTGAAATGCGTAGATATCAGGAGGAATACCGGTGGCGAAGGCGGCTCTCTGGTCCATGACTGACGCTGAGGTGCGAAAGCTAGGGTAGCGAACGGGATTAGATACCCCGGTAGTCCTAGCCGTAAACGATGGGCACTAGCTTGGGGTCTCCCTGTGTGATCCCAGGTGAAGCTAAAGTGATAAGTGCCCCGCCTGGGGAGTATGGTCGCAAGGCTGAAACTCAAAGGAATTGACGGGGGCTCACACAAGCGGTGGAGCATGTGGTTTAATTCGAAGCAACGCGAAGAACCTTACCCAGGCTTGACATGCAGGGGCTAGGCCGGTGAAAGTCGGCTGATTACCTTCGGGTGTGACCTGCACAGGTGTTGCATGGCTGTCGTCAGCTCGTGTCGTGAGATGTCGGGTTAAGTCCCTTAACGAGCGAAACCCCTATCATTAGTTACCATCAGGTAAAGCTGGGCACTCTAATGAGACTGCCGTTGTCAAAACGGAGGAAGGTGGGGACGACGTCAAGTCATCATGGCCCTTACGCCTGGGGCTACACACGTGCTACAATGGCTGTTACAGAGGGATGCGAAGCCGCGAGGTCGAGCAAATCCCTTAAAGGCAGCCCCAGTTCGGATTGTAGGCTGCAACTCGCCTGCATGAAGTTGGAATCGCTAGTAATCGCGGATCAGCTACGCCGCGGTGAATATGTTCCTGAGCCTTGTACACACCGCCCGTCAAGCCACGAAAGCTGAGAGCGCCCGAAGTCGTTAGTCCAACCGCAAGGGGGACGACGCCGAAGGCGAGCTTGGTGATTGGGACTAAGTCGTAACAAGGTAGCCGTAGGGGAACCTGCGGCTGGATCACCTCCTTTTAAGGAAAGTTGCCGCGAGCGGCGCGGGTGGACCTCCGGGTTCGCCGGTCATCGCTCGATGTGCAATCACAGGACTCACGCGCGAGTCTTTTCGAGGCCACCCTACTTTCTCTTCTCGAGTTCGGTCATCCGCGTCGCGGAGTGATCGGTCTCGGTCGCTGTGGCCTATAGCTCAGCTGGTTAGAGCGTACGCCTGATAAGCGTAAGGTCGGTGGTTCGAATCCACCTAGGCCAACCATTCGGTGTGGAGCTCTGCCGCTGACGGCTGCGCCCGCGCCCGGTAGGGCGGGGACGTAGCTCAATTGGTAGAGCATCTGGTTTGCAACCAGAAGGTCAGGGGTTCGATTCCCCTCGTCTCCACCAATTCGGCCATGCCGAGCGGCTCGGAGAAGAGACTGCAAACGCACAGCGCCCGCGGTATCCGCGCGGCGCTTCGTTCTTTGACAACTCGGGTTCAGGAAGAGAGATCGTTGAGGATCTCGAGTGAGAATCAGATCAAGCTAGAAAGGGTGTACGTGAGGATGCCTAGGCACCAAGAGCCGACGAAGGACGTGGCAAAGCTGCGAAAAGTCCCGGTTAGACGCAAGCAGTCGCTGACCCGGGAGTGTCCGAGATTCGGAAACGACACGTAGAAGATCTACGTGAGCCGTACGTGAATCCATAGCGTGCGGTCGGGAACGCAGGGAACTGACCCATCTAAGTACCTGCAGGAAAGGAAAGAGACATCGACTCCCCCAGTAGAGGCGATCGAAAAGGGAAGAGCCCAAACCTTGCATGTGTAAGCCCGCGAGCGTTGCATGCAGGGGGTTGTGAGAGCCGGAGGTGGCCGCGGACCACCACAGAGTTACCAAACTGCGAGCTAGTCGAGCTGGCTGGAAAGCCAGGCCAAAGAGGGTGATAGCCCCGTAGGCGAAAGTTCGTGGTCTCTGCCGGAAATCTCGAGTAGCGCCAGTCCCGTGGAACCTGGCGTGAATCAGCGCGGCCCACCGCGCAAGGCTAAGTACTCCTTGGTGACCGATAGTGAAGAGTAGCGCGAGCGAAAGGTGAAAAGAACCCCTGTTAGGGGAGTGAAAGAGAACCTGAAACCGTATACCTACAAGCGGTCGGAGCCCTATTGATGGGGTGACGGCGTGCCTTTTGCATAATGACCCGGCGAGTTGGCTTAGGCGGCGAGGTTAAGGATTTAAGGTCCGAAGCCGAAGCGAAAGCGAGTGCGAAACGTGCGAATGTAGTCGATTGAGCCAGACCCGAAACCAGGTGATCTAACCATGGGCAGGATGAAGCGGATGTAACAGTTCGTGGAGGTCCGAACCGGTGAATGTTGAAAAATTCTCGGATGACTTGTGGTTAGGGGTAAAAGATTAATCAAACCTGGAGATAGCTGGTTCTCCCCGAAATAGCTTTAGGGCTAGCGTCAAGAGTTTTCCCACGGGGGTAGAGCGACTGTTCAGGTTGGGGGGGTGCATAACCTACCCCGCCCAGACAAACTCCGAATACCGTGGGTATTATCTTGGCAGTCAGTCTACGAGGGATAAGCTTCGTGGACGAGAGGGAAAGAGCCCAGATTGGCAGCTAAGGCCCCTAATACATGCTCAGTGTAGATAAGGAAGTGGTGTTGCTAAGACAGCTAGGATGTTGGCTTAGAAGCAGCCATCATTTAAAAAGTGCGTAATAGCTTACTAGTCGAGCAACCCTGCGCCGAAAATGAACGGGACTCAAGCATGTAGCCGAAGCTCCAAACTGCACATGGTGAACGTGTGCATTGGTAGGGGAGCGTTGAACGAGCGGCTGAAGGCAGACGGAAACGACTGCTGGACGTGGTTCAAGTGAATATGCCGGGATGAGTAGCGAGAAAGAAGGTGAGAATCCTTCTCGCCGTAAGCCTAAGGTTTCCTGGGCAAGGCAATTCCGCCCAGGGTTAGTCGGTCCCTAAGGCGAGGCTGAAAGGCGTAGTCGATGGGAAGCAGGTCAACATTCCTGCACCACCGTAAGCATTGAACGAGGAGCGACGGCGGGTCGAAGGTAGTCCGGGTGTTAGTTCCCGGTTTGCGATCATGGCTGGCGGATAGGTAAATCCGTTCGCGTAATGTCGGGATCGTGACGTAAGCTGCTGGAAGTCCGTCCAAGAAAAACTTCGCGGGAGCGAAGCGGTGACCGTACCAAATCTGACACAGGAGGGCGAGGCGAGTAGCCTCAGGCGCTCGAGAGAACCATACGTGAAGGAACTCGGCAAATTAACCCCGTAAGTTAGCGATAAGGGGAGCCACCGAAAGGTGGCCGCAGAAAAATGACAGCTGCGACTGTTTACTAAAAACACAGGTCTCTGCTAAGTCGTCGAAGACGACGTATAGGGACTGACGCTTGCCCGCTGTTGGAACGTTAAGGTGACTGGTTAGCTTTGCGAAGCTGGGAGCCGAAGCGCCAATGAAGGGCGGCCGTAACTATGACGGTCCTAAGGTAGCGAAATTCCTTGTCGGGTAAGTTCCGACCCGCACGAATAGCGTAACGACAGCTGTACTGTCTCCACGATGGACTCGGCGAAATTGTAGTTGTGGTGAAGATGCCACATACCCGCACCAAGACGGAAAGACCCCGTGAACCTTTACTATAACCTAATACTGACACTAGGTTCGTCATGTGTAGCATAGGTGGGAGACGTTGATGTCAGAGGCGCCAGCCTTTGAATAGTCATCAGTGAAATACCACTCTTGGCGTATTTGGTGCCTAACCCGTGACCATGAATCTGGCACGGGGACAGTGTTAGGCGGGTAGTTTGACTGGGGCGGTCTCCTCCTAAAGAGTAACGGAGGAGTGCAACGGTACACTCAATGCGGTTGGCAATCGCATGTAGAGCGTAAAGGTATAAGTGTGCTTGACTGCGAGACATATAGGTCGAGCAGGTACGAAAGTAGGTCTTAGTGATCCGGTGGTCCCGTGTGGAAGGGCCATCGCTCATCAGATAAAAGGTACTCCGGGGATAACAGGCTGATCACGCCCAAGAGTCCATATCGACGGCGTGGTTTGGCACCTCGATGTCGGCTCATCGCATCCTGGGGCTGAAGGCGGTCCCAAGGGTTGGTCTGTTCGCCCATTAAAGCGGTACGTGAGCTGGGTTTAGACCGTCGTGAGACAGGTCGGTCCCTATCTGGTGTGGGCGTAGGATGATTGCGGAGACTCACTCCTAGTACGAGAGGATTGGATTGAACGTACCTCTGGTGTGCCAGTTGTCGCGCTAGCGGCACCGCTGGGTAGCTAAGTACGGATCGGATAAGCGCTGAAAGCATCTAAGTGCGAAGCCAACTCCAAGACGAATCATCCCCCGAGACACCTGGTAGACTACCAGGTTGATAGGCCGGAAGTGTAAGGTCAGTGATGGCCTCAGCTAACCGGTACTAACCAGTCGATCGGCTTGATCTCATTTATTCCACTTCAAGTGGACTCGAAGACCCCCAGCGGTCTCTCTTCCTGAGCGCGAGTTGCGCTCGTTCGTGAGCGCGTGCCGGCAGCAGCCGTGCACCCTGACGGACAGCGCCGCGATCCCCATCGCGGTCTCAATGCGTCTCCCGGTGCCCATACCTGGCTGGAAATACCCGTTCCCATTCCGAACACGGCAGTCAAGCAGCCAGGGCCGATGATAGTGCTCTGTGCGAAAGTAGGTCAGCGCCGGGTCATTCTTCAGCGCCCATCCTCAGGCTCCTCGCCTGCCGGGATGGGCGCTTTTTTCGTTTCCGATGCTCCGCTGGGGGCAGACTTTCGCGGCACGCCCGCGACGGTTCCGCGCTGACAACTGCTACAAAGGGCACGTGACGGTTCCCGAGGCGCGCAAGGACGATCGGCTGCGACGGTACGATCCGCGGTCGATCTCGGTGCCCGTGGGGGATCGTTCCCTGCGGCTCGTGGTCCCCGCTGCCCGTGACTTCCTGCGCAAAGGGGAGTGGGCCCGGTCGTTCCGACGTGACGACGAGCCGCCGTACTGGGTCGAGGTCTGGCCTGCCAGCCTCGGCATGGTCTGGGCGCTCGCGCGCTGGAGCCGCGCGACGGACTGGCTGCGTGGTCGCGCCGTGCTCGACCTCGGCTGCGGGCTCGGTGTCCCGGGGCTCGCGGCGGCGAGTCTCGGGGCGCGGGTTACGTTCCTCGATCGGGAGGCCGACGCGCTGGCGTTCGCGACCTGGAACGGGGCGAGGGTGGTGGATCCAGCGGGCAGTGTGCAGGAGCTGGAATGCGGTTGGGACGACCCGGTGCGGACGGCGGAGCTCAATGGGAAGATCGATGTCGTGCTGCTCGCGGACGTGAGCTACCACGCCTCGGGAGCGGCGGGCCTGTTGGCGACTGTTGAGCGCGCTCTCGCGCCCGATGGAATCGTGCTGCACGCGGACCCGTCGCGGCCCGAGTCGATCGCGTTCCTCGAGCGACTCGGCCGCGGCCGGAAGCGCGTGACGGGGCTGCGTCGGGTGCATCAGCGCGGCAAGCAGGGATTCGATCGGCAGGTCGATGTGCGACTCACGGCGCTGGGGTCCGGTGGCGCTGGATGGGCAGGTCTTGCTGCCGTGCTCGAGTCGGAGGCTGGCGGGTCGGTCGGGGGAGCGTCCGACCGGGAGCGCTCGGATTCGGCGGCGACGCGATGACGGTTCTGCTCGACGACGTCACCATTCGGTACGGCAGGCACACCGCGGTCGACGCGGTGTCCTTGACGTTCCCGAACGGGGCGAGCGGCCTGCTCGGGCAGAACGGGGCGGGCAAGAGCTCGATCCTCAAGGCTCTGCTCGGGCTCGTGCGTCCCGCGTCCGGGCGCCTCCAGATTCTCGATGTGCCAGCCGGCGCGCCTGGCACGATCGTGCGAGAACGCGTCGGCTACATGCCCGAGCGTGACGCGCACCTGCCGGGGATGTCCGGCTTCGAGATGGTGGCGACACTGGGTCGGCTCAGCGGCCTGCCCCGGCGCGATGCCTGGCGGCGCGCGCACGAGGCGCTCTACCTCGTCGGGCTCGAAGAACAGCGTTACCGCGGCGTGTCGACCTACAGCGCTGGCATGCGGCAGAAGGCCAAGCTCGCGGCGGCGCTCGTGCACGATCCGGAGGTGTTGTTCCTCGATGAGCCCACGAACGGTCTGGATCCGGACGGGCGCACCGAGATGCTCGACCTCATTCGTTCGCTGTGCACCCGCCATGGCAAGTCCGTCGTGTTGTCGACCCACATCCTCCAGGACGTCGAGGCCGTCTGTGAGCATGTCGTGGTGTTGGCTGCGGGTCGGGTGGTTGCTGCCGGTTCGATTCGGGAGCTGACGCAGGTCGCGGAACGTCGCGTGGCCTTCGCGGTCGAACCTCGGGAGCTCGATCTCACGCCGCACGTCGAGGCGTCGGTTCGGCTGCACCCGGACGGCGCGGGCCGTTGGATCGCGACGCTGCCGGCCGAGCTGCCGCTCCAGGTGCTCTACCGGGCGGTGCTCGCGGCGGGTGGGTGCGTGCGCCAGCTGCAGGAGGCGCGACGGACGCTCGAGGACACGTTCCTGCAGGTCGTCGACGCCGCCGCGGAGCCGGGCCCCGAGGTCCTGACTGCCGACGCGCGAGCGGGCGACCGCGCGCCTTCGCGCGGCACCCCGTCGAAAGGGGCGACGCCATGACGATTCGCGATCTCGGCTACCGCGGCGCGGCGTTCGCGCGCGTTCCGGGCTGGCGCCGTTGGCTGCCGCTCGCGAGCAAGGAGTTCGGTCACCTCTTCCGCAGCAAGTGGGGCGTTGCGGTGTTCTGCGTCTGCGTGCTGCCGTTCGTCGTCAAGCTGTTCGTCCTCATGGTCTGGTTCGGTGTCGTCGACTTCGGCGGCATGCGGGCTGGCATGGCTGCGCGGGCCGAAGCGTTTCGGCAGTGGGACCCGACGCAGCCCGACTTCTACGTTGAGGCCGTGGTGCGGACGTTTCCGGGGCTGCCGCTGTTCGTGCTCCTGACCTCGACCGTGACCGCGGGCGCGGTCGCGCGCGACCGGATGACGAACGGGCTCGAGCTGCTGTGGACGCGCGGCATCACGCCCGTCGGATACCTGGCCGCGAAGATCCTCGGCGCGCTCGCGCTCATCTCGCTGGTCACCGTCGGCGTGCCGCTGTTGCTCTGGGTGTTCGCCGTGCTCATGGCTGACGACTGGCAGCTGTTCGCCGAGACCGTCGGCTTCATGCCCGGACTCGTCGGCGGGCTCGTGGTCGTCACGTCGTGCTGGGCGACGATCAGCGTACTGGTGTCGAGCCTCGCCGCGACACCGAGCCAGTCGATCGTGACATGGTGCATCCTCATGGTCGGCAGTTCGGCCGTCGCGAACGTCATGGCCGTGGTGTTCGACAGTCCGGCGATGCGGTCGTGGGCCAGCCTCTGGGACGCTGGCGGGGTCGTCGCGCGCGCGGCCGCGGGCATGTCGACGCGCGGCGCCCCGCTCGTGCCGGCGTTGCTCGTGCTGTTCTCCGTGGTCGCCGCGCTCGGGCTCGCGGCACGCCGACGGTTCTCCGTGCGGGAGGCCCTTGGATGAGCGGCCCCGAGTCGCCAATCCCCGGGTCGCCAGTCCGCGGGTCGCCAATCCCCGGGGCAGCCGCGCCCGAGGCCGCGCCGCCCGCCGCCGCGATGCTCCACTTCGGCGACGTGAGCAAGTGGTACGGCGCGATCACGGCGCTGATGGGCGTGTCGTTCACCGTATCTACCGAGGTCGTCGGGCTCGTCGGCAAGAACGGCGCCGGCAAGTCGACGCTGATGAAGATCGCGGCGGGACTGCTCGCGCCGAGCCAGGGCGCGGTCACCGTCGCGGGCCAGCCCGCCGGCCTGCGCGACACGCGGCGGCTCGTCGGTTTCTGTCCGGACACCGATCGGCTCTACGAGTCACTCACGGGCCGGACGTTCGTCGCGTGGTTGCTGCGCTACCACGGCTTCGGGCGGCGGGCGGCGCGCGAACGGGCCGGCGACGTGCTGGCCGAACTCGGGCTCGGCGACGCGATGGACCGGCGCATTCGCGAGTACAGCAAGGGCATGCGGCAGCGCGTTCGCCTCGCGCAGGCGCTCGCGCACGAGCCCCGTGTCGTGCTGCTCGATGAACCGATGACCGGGCTCGACCCGATCGCCCGCCGCGAGCTCGGCGCCGTGATCCGTGGGTTGCCGGCGCGCGGGGTGGGGGTGGTCGTCAGCAGTCACGTGCTGCACGAGCTCGAGAGCGTCACGGACCGCGTCGTCTTCATCCACCAGGGTCGCGTTCTCGCGGAGGGGCGGGTCGACGAACTCCGCGATCAACTGCCGGGGCAGCCGCGCCGCTTCCGAATCGTCGGCGGCGACGAACGCGCGCTGGCCGCACGGCTGCTCGCGCTGCCGCACGTCGGCGGCGTTCGCGTGCTGCCCGACGCCGTGCTCGAAGTCACGGTCGACGAACTCTCGGGGTTCTTCCGCGCGTTGACCGAGCTCGCGGCCGACTGGGAGCCCGGGATCAGCGCGATCGAACCGCTCGACGACGACCTCGGATTCGTGTTCGGGAGCCTGGTCTCGTGATCGCAGCACGGGACGGTCGACACAGCAGTGGGCCTGGCGACAGGGCCAGTGCGGCCGGCGGCGGGGCCGGTGTGCTGACCGGCGCCGGCACTGCCGGCCGCCTCGGTTTCGTAGCGACCACGTTGGTGTCCGCGCAGCAGTCGCTGCGGCTGCTCCTCGGCAACCGGCTCCTGTGGTTGCTCCTGATCGGTGAACTCATCGGCGCCGTGCTCGCGTTCGGTCTCGCGGGGTTCCCGCGCAACCGGCTCGATGGCCACGATCTCTACTGCCTTCTCGCGTGGTGGTTCCAGACCTGGGTCGTGCTGCCATGGGCGACGATGTACCTCGCGGTGCAGGCCATCCACGGTGACATCGAGGACCGCACGTTCCAGTATCTGTTCCTGCGCCCCGTCGCGCGCACGGCGCTGTTGCTCGGCAAATGGCTCGCCGCGCTCACGGTTGCCGCGGTGCTCGTGATGATCGGCGTGATCGGCCTGTTCGTCGGCGTCGCACTGCAGCCGGACATCTGGGGCGATGGCGTCGTGCGCGAGCCGCTCTACGCCTTCCTCGCGATGGCGGTGCTCGGCGCGATGGCATACGCAGCGTTCGGCGCGTGGGTCGCCGCGACGTTCCGGCGCCCGCTCGTATGGTCCGCGGTGTTCGTCGTGACGCAGATGGTGACGGCGCTGCTGCCCGTCTCCGCGGGTATCCGCGCGCTGACCGTGTCGGACCCGCTGCGGCGCCTGCTGATCGACCGCGTCAACCCGGATTCGCGCCTCGAACGCATCCTCTGGCCCGGCGACCGGGCGCTGCGCGACGACGTGATCGGCAGCCCCGTGCTCGCGCTGGCGATCCTCACGACCGTGTTGCTCACGTTGGCGGTCCTGTCCTACTCACGTGCCGAGTACGATTCCCGGCTCCGCGAATGAGTGACCGCGCGACAGTTCCGGCCCCGGCGATGGTGCTGCCCGACGAGGCGCACGAGGTCGCGGCGCTGCGCTCGCAGGTTCTGTGGTTCAACCGGCTGCGGCTCGTCGTCGCCGCGAGCGTCGTGTGGCTCACCGCCCTCGCCGCGCACGGCTTCGCGATCATTCCGGACCCTTGGCCGCTCTACGTGCTCGGCCTGGTGATCGCGCTCGTCGACGGCGTCTACATCGCGGTCTATCGCCGCCTTCGGCAGTGGCCGCTCGCGCGGGTGCGGCGGCACGTCTACCTGCAGATCGCGGTCGACCTGCTGTTGCTCACCGCCCTGCTGCACTGGAGCGGGGGGGTGACCAACCCGGTCGCGTTGTTCTACCTGTTCCACGCGTTCATCGCCGCGCTCGTGCTGTCCGTGCGCGCCGCGGTGATCGTCGGGATCTCGAGCCTCGTGCTGCTCGCGGCGCTCGGGTTCGCCGAGTTCTACGGCTGGCTCGCGCACCACCCGCTGCCGCTCGGGCTCTACCGGCTCGACGCGATCGAGCCGCTCGGGTTCCTGCTGCTGCTGTTCGCCTACGGCGCGACCCTGATCTTCTCGATCTACTTCGTCGCCAGTGTGCTGTCGCGCCTGCGCGATCGTGAACGTCAGCTGCTGCGGCTGTCGCGCAACCTCGCCACGAGCGAGAAGCTCGCGTCCGTCGGCACGCTCGCCGCCGGCGTCAGCCACGAGATCAACAATCCGATCGGCGTCATCGCCAACAAGGTGCAGATCCTGCGCTACCGCGTGCAGGACGGCGACGACCAGGAGACGCTGTTCGGCGAGCTCGACACGATCGAGAAGCACACGCGTCGCATCGCGAAGATCACCGACGGTCTGCTGACGTTCTCGCGCGACACCCCGTTTGAGATGAGGCCGCTCGACGTGCCGGGCCTGCTGCGCGAGGCCGCCGATCTCGTGAAGGTGCCGTTCCGTTCGGCCGGGGTGCACCTCGCCTGCGATCCCGAACCCCTGCCGCCGGCCGCCGTGATCCAAGGCTCGCCGAACCACCTGCTGCAGGTGCTCATCAACATCCTGCTCAACGCCAAGGACGCTTCGCCCGCGGGGAGCACCGTGCGGCTCGAGAGCGAACTGCGGGACTCGGAGCTCGAACTGCGCGTCGTCGATCGCGGCTCGGGCATCGACGAGGAGGCGCTCGCGCAGGTCTTCGACCCGTTCTTCACGACCAAGGACGTCGACAAGGGCACGGGCCTCGGCCTCGCGATCAGCCACGGCATCATCGAGCGGCACGCTGGCCGCATCGAGATCGATACCGAGCCGGGCCGCGGCACGACGTTCATCGTGGTGCTGCCGCTCGCCTCGACGTCCATCTCGTGACGACTCCTGTTGTGGGGGTGTTGTGCACAAGACCCCACAAGCCATGGTGGTGCGGCGTCAAGAAAAGGGTGGCGGCACGGCGGCCCGATCCGTACGGTTCGGCGCGTGTTGGGCGGTCACCTTGGGAGGGACCGACAGCATGGGCCGTTCCGTTCGGAACTAGGCGCCGAACGGGCGGCCCACTCCTGCCACTTGCGGCGTCTCGATTGCTGGTCCTCGACTGACTGGCGCATCGGGATCCAGCGCCGCGGGATACTGGTCGGAGATCTTCGGGGCGCCGTCGGTCGCGAGGCCGGCGGCGCCCCTTTTCTTTGGCCAGGCGATTCGAGCGGCAGCGCGCGACGTTGCGGCATCGTCGGCGACAGTCATCGGCGGGTGCGGTCGGGCGCGGTAGGGCGCCGCCGTCGGTAAGGACGGCAGCCCGATGGCGTTCTTCGCCTCGGGTGTCGCGCCGGGTTACGACGTGCTGCGCTACGGCCATCGAAGCTGCACTGGATTCGGAGCGCGATCGTCGCGGTGCGGCACCGGGTCGATCCGGGCACTGGGTCGATCCGGGCACTGGGCCGATCCGGGCACTGGGCCGATCCGGGCACTGGGTCGATCCGGGCACTGGGCCGATCCGGGCGTTCGCTGGGCCTTGGATAGCGCGGTTCGTTCCGGTGCAAAACTCCTAACACACGGAGATTTCGCGAACCGGGCGCCCATCTTGTCCTAGTGGAGGGCATGCAGGTAATCCAAAGTGCAAACGCGCACCGGTTGGACCTGGTCCTCGAGGCGATCCGCAGATTCGGAGCGACGGTCGAGCAGGCGGCCTACTACGGCGGGCTGCGACCGCACGCTCTGCTCGCCGAGCTACAGGCGAATCCCGAGCTGCAGGTCGAAGTGGCGATCGCGCGCGACTCGTATCGCGACTCGCAGAACGTCGCCTGAGGCGGTCCTGGTCAGTGCTGGCGCTACGGGCTCGTCCCGTAGCGCGCCGTCCGTCAGTCGAGTAACTCGAGCACGGTCTCGGGCGGGCGCCCGATCCTGGCGTGATCGCCGCGGACGACGATCGGTCGCTCCAGCAGGATCGGCGTTGTCGCGATCGCGGCGAGGATCTCGGCCTCGGACGAGTCGCGCGTGAGTCCGGCCGCTGCGAACTCCGCCTGCTTGGTGCGCGTGAACTCGATCGCCGACCTGCCGAGGCGTCGCCCCAGGTCCCGCAGCTCGTCCTCGCCGAGCGGGTTCTCGAGGTAGAGCCGAATCTCGAGGGTCGCGCCCCGTTGCTCGAGGAGCGCGAGGGTCGCACGGCTCTTGGAGCACTTCGGGTTGTGGAGCAACAGGATCGAGTCGTCGGTGGGTCGGGACATCGGTCGGTATCTCGGTCGGGGGTATGGCGGGGCGGGAATCCGCGCCGGATTCTGGGGCCGGGCCGGGCACAGCGACAGAGCGTTCGCGGCTGCGCGTCTTCCGGTGGTGGCTGCGGCGGCCGCCAGCATGCCGCGGCTCCTCGCCGCCATCGGGTGCGATTCCGATGATCAGCCGCCGGCGAGTTTGACGGTGAAGCCGCGGCCCTCGAGCTCCGGCACGACGACCGCGCGCTGATCGCCCTGCAGTTCGATCACGAAGTCGCGGACGGCGCCGCCGACGCCGCACTTCTTCTTGAGCTGCTTGAGCAGGCTCTTCAGTTCAGCGGTGTCGAAAGGCACGCCCGTGATCGTCGTCACGGTCTTGCCGTTTCGCCCGCCGGTCTCGCGTCGGACCCGGACGATACCGTCGCCCTGCGGTGGCGCCTCGGCCGTTTTCTTCGGCTCGTTCACCGCGCCGATGTCGGTGTCCCATGCCAGTCGCCGGTCGCTCATCGTTGCATCGGAGCACGGTTCTGCCGCGATCGATACTGAGAATCGCGCAGGCGCGCGAGTTCTGGGAGCGCGTAGTAGTGCAAGAACGCGAAGACCCAGCCCACGCCGATCCACCAGGCGCCGAGCCAGAAGCAGAACTCAAAACGCGCCCAGTGCTCGGCGAGCGCTTCGGCGTCACCCAGGAGTCGGTCGCTCGGCAGGAGCCCGGATCGGCCGAACACGAGGAAGCCGCCCCACATCCCGACCTGGGCGATCACGGCTCGGAACGGGTGATCGGCCCGGCTGTCGAAGTCGACGGAGCGCATTGCGCCTGCAGTGTACTGACCGCCGGCGGTTTCCGTTCTGCGCGGGTTCTGCGACCATGCGATCATGAGCCGTCGCATGGAGAAGCAGCTGCGCGAACTCGACGCCATCGAGGCCGAGTTCTGTGGGGAGCTGACAAGGCGCCTACGGGCGTGCGCGGCGGGCTCGCACTCGATGCTGTTCTACGCGTCGCCCCTCCGGCCCGAGGATTACCCGCCGAGTTTTCGGAGCGAGACTACGGACGAGTTGTTCGACGAGGCGGAACGGATCTTGAAGCTCCGTGCCCGCTACGGTCTCGCGACGGTGAGCTGTCTCGCAGCGAGCTACGTCGAGGCCTGTCACCGCGCCGTGGACCGCGAGGATCACCATCGGCCGGGAGCGCGCAATCAGGCGCGGCAGTTGCTCGAGTCGTTCGGGCACGAGCCGTGACGAAGGAGAAGTCGACGATGAAGCTTCCCGCAGTGAAGAGCCCGATCTTCCGCCTCGTCGAGGTCGTCGAGTTCGATGTCCTGATGTCGGATGACGGACCGTACCCGACTCGGCTCGAGCTCTTCGAAGCCCGTGACGATCCGGGCTGGTTCCGCGCACGACTGTGGCAGCTCGAGCTGATGTGCATGCAGCCGTGGTTCCCGGAGGACGGTGCAACCGGTGAACGGTCGTTGCCGAGGAGCGATGAGTTCGTGCTACTGGAGCGAAGGCACTACTTCAGCGATGACCTCGATCCGAACGGCTTCCGCGCGCCGTCCCGCGCCGCGGCGCTGGCCAAGGTCGAGGCGTCGGTCGAGAAAGAGCTCGGGTTGCTCCTCGGCGGTGGTGGCCGACCATGATTGCTGCGCGAGCGTCGCCGCTGATCGGGCTGTCGCTGCTCGCGGCGTGTGAAGCGGGTTGCTCCGTGACTCGCTGTGTCGAGGTCGACGAGGCCATCGACCTCTGCAGGGTCGGTGCCGTTCTTGTCGAGACCCCGGGCTACTCCGCGGCCGACTCGCGGGCCGACGAGCGCTACTGGACTGTGCTTGGTGATGACTGCGGGGACCCGGTGATGGTGGTCGTCGACGGCCGACGGCTGGCGATTGGCTCGGTCTGGGTGGGGGCCGAGCCGACCCTGCCGGCGTTGTTGCGCGCGTCGGTGTCTCAGCGCGAACTCATCGGTCGATTGCGCGGCGCGATTCCTGGTCTGCCGGCGTCCGACGCCTGGTCGATCGAGCGGATCGGATTCGAGCGCTGACGAACGGCGGGCTCACTGTCGTCGCACATCGATGATCCAGTTCTGCTTCGTGTTCCAGACCCGCTTGCCGCTGGCGTCGAGTTCGCGCAGGTAGCCCTCACCGCCGACGAGCAGGTGGCCGTTCGGCAGATACTCGGCCGCGCTCGGGATCCGCACGTCGTTCCAGCTCTGCAGGGTGCGGCCGGCGCGATCGACGATCTGTACGCGGCCCGGCCGGTGGCTGACGATGAGGGTGCGGTCGTTCGGCAGGCGGCGGGCACGGGCCGGCATCCGCCACGGTAGTGCCCACGCGGTTTCGCCCTTTCGCCCGACCTCCAGAATGCTGCCCGAATCGTAGTCTTCGAGCGCGTAGTGCGCGATCAGGGTGCGGCCGTCCCCGAGCCGTTGGCACGACACCGGGCGGAACTCGCGATCGTCTCGGGCGAACTCCCACACCGTCTTGCCGTTCGCGTCGACCTCGAAGACGCGGCCGGCGTTGGCCGCGGCGATGAGTGTGTTGCCGTTGGTCAGTCGCTGCGCATCGTTCGCGACGATGTCGGGGGAACGCCAGACTTCCTTCCCCGCGGGCGTGAGTTCGATCGCCCCGGCCGGGGTCGAGACGAGGTAGTTGCCGTTGCCGAGGCGCTGACCGGAGCGCGGAGTGTCGAGATCGGGGATCTGGACCCGTGGCGCGCCCGCGCCGTCGAGCTCGCGGAGGGTGCCACCGAAATCGACGACGAACACGAAGCCGCGGCCGCCTTCGATCGCGCTCACGGCACTCCTCGCGGCGAGCGCGACGGCAGGATCGTCGTGCTCCCGCAGCTCGTGCAGGCGCTCGCACGCGCCCTTCGCGGCGGCGCCGAAGAACCCGAGCGTGTAGGCCGCCGAGCGCAGCACTTCGGGGCGCGGATCGTCCAGACGATCGCGCAGGGCCTGGACGGCCGGTGCGCCGAGCGCGAGCAGCCGTTCACTCGCGAGCTCCCGCATCGCCGGCAGCTCGAGCCGCTTCGCCCACGCGGCCGCGGAATCCTGCGCGAGGACGCTGGCGCCGAGGAGCGTCGCGATGCCGACGAGTCGCGGTAGCGGGTTCATGCCTTCGAGGTTAGCGCGAGGGCCGCAGCCACGTCGCGCGGCAGCGGCGCCACGACCCGGGTCCGGCGCGATGCAGCAAAACCGAAACGGGGCGCGCGGTGTCTGGCCGCGCGCCCCGTCGCCTGGGCGGCTCGTTCCGCAGGGGAACGTCCTGACGGAGTACTCCGCCGCCCTTCTCTAGATCTTCACGGTCTAGATCTTCACGGTCCGGATCTTCACGGTTCAGATCTTCACGTCGACGACCTGATCGACATTGAAGTCGAAGGAGAACTCCTCATCGACGTTGATGAGGCGGCCGGTGCCCTTGAACTCGTTGAAGATGATCGCGCCTGCGAGCGAGCGGCCGTCCTCGAGGGACAGCTCGACCCAGTCGGCCTGCCGAGCGTTCATCAGCAGGTCGTAGACTTCGTCGCGGGTGGGTCGCGTGGTGTTACGGTTGGTCATTCGGGGATACTCCTGGACGACTCGTGAGCATGGATCACGAGCCCGGATTGAGGTTTGAGAGGCGCCCCCGGTCGGTGACCCGAACGGGAACTTGGACGAGGATTGGTCAGGCAGTTCGTTCGGCCGAATCGCCCATGGGACCGGCGACACCGTCGCGAAGCAGGAAGGCTGACCAAGTCTCGAATTGGCTAGGAGTTTGCCAAAGCCTCGCCAACTCGACAAGGGGGCCGAAACCCCCGCGCATCTTCGAGATTTCACGAACCTGTACCGACTCGATCGCGGCCGCCAGCGGCAGCGGCAGGTCGAGCACGTAGACCAGTCCGGCATGAACGGCGCCGACTGGAGTGGTGTCGTCGTTGAGTAGGCCCACGAGGCGGGGCTCACAAGCCCGCGCGCTGTCCGGCAGCCACAGTTCCTCCTCGAGTTCGCGCCATAAGGCGTTGAGGAAGAACGACTCCGGGCGGTCGGCCGCGGAGCCCTCGACGTCCTCCGGGTCGATGTGGCCGCCGAGGCCGATCGACCGCGAGCCGTGCAGGCGGGCTTCGGTCTGGCCGCTCGTGCGCTGGACGTGGAAGACACCGGTCGGGCGGCCGGTCGGCGAGCGGTCCGGGCGCGCCGGATCGAAACAGCGGATGACGCAGTAGGGGATCCACTGTTTCCACGCCGGCGTCGATTCGGCCGTCGGACGCGGCTCGAATCGGCCGGCCCGGGCGGCCCGCAGGAAGTCGGGCGCCTCGGCCGGCGCGATCGGGACGAAGCCGTGCGGCCACTGGCCGCCGAACAGGGCGGCCCGGTCGATGACGAAGACGTCGGCCACGATCGTCGTGGTTTCGGCGCTAGGAGTCGCTCGGGGGCGCGGTTGCCCCGCCGTCGGCCGCCGGTGGCGGGGTCGTCGGCGCCGGTGCGTTCGCAGTCGGAGCGCTCGATTCCGGCGTTGTCGCCTTGGGCGGATCCGCCGGCGGCTCGCTGGTCTTGGGCTCGTCCTTCTTCGGCTTGCTGCTGCCGCCGCCGAACAGGGCGCCGAGATTGCCGAGCGAGGTGACCTCGCCCTTGCTGTTGGTCGTCGCTTCGACGGGCTGCCCGGGTTCGACGGTGTAGACGCGCTGGCGCTGCGGGCCACGATCGCGCGGTCCGCGCCCGCGTCCGCGGCCCCGATCGCCGCCGAAGCCGCCGCCGCCGAAGCCGCCGCCGCCGAAGCCGCCCTCGCGGCGATCCCGGTCGCCGGGACCGCGCGGCGCGCCGCGGCGCGGGCCGCCGGGGCCACCCGGCGCGCGACCGCGACCTTCGCCGCCTTCGCGTGGGCCACGGCCGCGATCGCGACCGCCGCGGTCATGGCCGCGCCCGCCGCCTTCGCCGTCCCCGCGCTTGCCGCGCTTGGGCCGACGACCGCTCTGCAGCGCCATGCGCTCACCGATCGTCGCGTTGCGGCCTTCCTGCACGTGCCGCGGCTTCATCATCGTCAGCGAGATCTTCTGCTTGTCCTGATCGATGTTGACGACCCAGACGGTGACGACCTCGCCGACGCGCAGGGTCTGCTCGGCGTCGCGCAGGCGATGCGGTGGGATCTGCGAGACGTGCACGAGCCCGTCCTGACCGATCCCGAGATCGATGAACGCGCCGAACTCGGTCAGGCTCGTGACCCGGCCGCGCAGCTCGGCGTCGAGCCGCAGATCGGCGAACGTGTGCAGGCCCTCGTTGCGCGTGTCGACGAGCTGGCCGCGCGCGTCCTTGCCCTCGCGCTGCAGCTGCTGCAGAACGGCGATCACGCGGTCGCGCGTGATGCCGCCCGTCGGGGTGATCGCCGCTGGTGCTGCGGCAGTCGGTGCCGCGGGCGCCTCCGGCGCGGCGTCCACGGCCGGAGTCGGCTCGGTCGCGGCCACCTCGGGTGCCGTTGCGTCATTGGCCGGGTTCTCCGTCGCTGGGGGTTCAGTCGCCGGGTTCTCCGCCGCCGGGGTCTCCGCCGCCGGGGTTTCCGCCGCTGGGGTTTCCGGCGCTGGGGTCTCCGCCGCCGGGGTTTCCGCCGCTGGGGTATCCGGCGCCGGGGTCTCCGTCGCCGCATCTTCGGCTACCGGTGTCGCGGTCGCCGGAGCTGCCGCCGCGTCGCCTGCCGCCGCCGGGGCCGCCTCTGCGCCCGTCACGAACTCGTTGGCGTTGACGTCGCGCAGGTTCTTGCCGAGCAGCTCGCGCGGCTCCACGCCGCGCCTGGTCGCGATCGCGCGCACGATCGGGTAGTCGTCGGGGTGGATCGCGGTCTCGTCGAGCGGCTCGTCACCGCCGGTGAGGCGCAAGAACCCGAGGATGTTGCGCGCCGTGACCGGGTCGAGGCCGTCGACGTGGAGCAGTTCGGCGCGCGTCTTGAACCCGCCGTTCTTCTTGCGGTGCTCGAGGATCGCCGTGGCCTGCTCCGGCGAGAGCCCGGGCAGCTGCTGCAGCAGGTCCTTGTCGCAGGTGTTGAGGTCGATGCCGACCGCAGCGAGACACGAGGCGACCGCGTGCGACAGCTCGCGCTGCAGCATGCCCTGGTGCACGTCGTCGACGTGGCCGAGGCCGAGCGCGCGCACGTCCATGCGAACGAGCTCGATGAGCGGGTCCTGCAGCCGACGGCCGAGCGAGATCGTCGTCCGCACGCCGACCTCGACGCCCGGCATGGCCTTCTTGCCGGCGTTGCCCGACGCGAAGATCGTCGACGCGGCTTCGTCGACCGGCACGATCATCGGCAGCTTCTCGGCCTTCTCGCGCAGCCTGGTGATCAGCTTCTCCGTCGCGGCCTGGCGCCGGCCATGGGGGACCGCGATCGCCGCGGGCGCGGACTTCTCGATGATCTCGGCGAGCCACTCGATCGCGCCCTGCTGCTGCTCCTCGGTCTGCATCGGCAGCGTCTTGTACTCCTCGACGGAGCCGTCCTCGCCGAGCAGCACGCCCCAGGCGCCCTTGCCGCTCGCGCGGATCGCGAGCACCTTCTTGCTGCCGAGTGGCGGCGCGAGCAGCTGCGACCGCAGGTTGCGGGCGTAGGTCCGCACGGCCTCGCGGTCGGCCTTCTCCTTGATGCGGCGACGAACGTCGCGGCCGCAGGTCTCCTGCAACGCCTGCCACGCGTGATCGAAGACCACGTTGTAGTAGTCGAGCAGGGGCGAGCCGTCCTCGAGGTCCTGGCAGTGAAGCTCGCGAAGAACCGTGCGGTGGCGGTCTTCGGGCAGCGTCAGGGTGAGCTTGAGGATGCCCTCGCGTTCTGCCCGGCGCAGCGCGAGCATGCGGCCCGTCGGGATGCGCTGGATCGGCTCGGCGAAGTCGAAGAAGTCCTGATACTTCTTCGCGCCCTTGGAGGGATCGACGGCGCGGGCCTGCAAGACGCCGCGCTTGAGCTCGTCGCGGCACCGCGCGCGGGTGTGCGGGTCGTGCGAGATCTTGTCGCTGAGGATCAGCAGCGCGCCCTCGAGCACCTTCTCGACGGTGTCGAGATCCTGCTCGGCGTTGATGTACTCACCCGCGACGTCCTGCAGCGTCTGCTCGCCGAGCTGGCGGTGCTGGATCGCGGTCGCGAGCGGGCCGAGGCCCTTCTCCTCCATCTGCATCGCCGGGCCGCGCCGGCGCGGCCGCATCGACTGATAGAGATCGTCGATGAGGTCCTGGTCGACCGAGTCGCGCACGGTCGCCTCGAGCTCCGGCGTCCAGCTGCCGCGTTCCTTCGCCTGCTGCTGGATCGAGGCCTTGCGCTGCTCGAGCTCTTCGAGCGCGTGCAGGCGATCGGCCATCCCCTGCACGCGGTCCTCCGGCAGGGCGCCGATGGCCCAGCGGCGGTAGCGGGCGAGGAAGGCGGGGGATGCCTTCTCCTCCAGCAGGTCGATGACAGCGCGGATCGCTTCCGGCGGGCTGTCGAATTCGGCGTAGAGACGATCGAGGGTGGCTGGTGATGCCATGGTTGAGGGCGGTCCCGGGGGACGGCGAGAGTCGGCCCGGCACGATAGCACGGTGGGGTTCGTTTTGACGATTGTCCTGTGCCCCGAGGTTCCGCAAGATCCGGAGTCGGTGCTGCCAGGCACGCACCCTCCGCACGATGGCCCGTTCTCTCGACCCTGACACCGTAGCCCGAATCTGGGTGCGCGCCCCCAATTGGCTCGGTGACTTCGTGATGGCCACGGCGTCGTTCCGCCGACTGCGTGACGCCTTTCCGAAGGCCCATATCACGGTCGGAATGCGGCCGTTCCTGCGCGATCTGCTGCGCGGCAGCGACTGGTTCGACGAGGTCGTGGACACGCCGTCGTTCCGCAGCCCGGCGGCGTTGTGGCGGCAGGTTTCGGCGATGCGGCGGCAGCGGTTCGATCTCGCCGTCGTCCTGCCCAACAGCCCCGCGACCGGGCTCGTGCCGTTCCTCGCGCGCGTCCCGCGTCGGCTCGGCTATCGCCAGGGACGACCCGGCCTGATGAATCTCGGGCGCAAGGCGAACGTGCGGCGGCGGTGGTTCCAGCGGCGCCAGGGTCCGCGGCGCTGGCCGACGCCGATGCCCAACTACTACCACGACCTGCTCGACGAGCTCGGTCTGCCGCCGGGCGGTGTCCACCCGGAGTTGTTCGTGACCGACGAGGCCGAGGCCTGGGTCGACGAGCACCTCCGGTCGCTGGCCATCGATCCGGGGACGCCGCTCGTGCTGCTCACCGTCGGCGCCAACTACGGCGCGAGCAAGCTGTGGATGCCCGAGCGGTTCAGCGCCGCGGCGCGTCGGCTGCAGGATGAACGCGGCATGCGGGCGCTCGTGCTCGTCGGGCCGAAGGAGGTCGAGCTCGGCAACAAGATCGCGGCCGAGGGTGACGCGATCGCGATGACCGACCCCGTGCTGCGGCTCGATCGGCTGCTCGCGCTCATCAGGCGTTCGGCGCTCATGATCACCGGCGACACCGGTCCGCGGCACCTCGCCGTCGCGTTCGATCGGCCGGTCGTGTGCCTCATGGGACCCAACGATCCCAACTACACGAGCTATTGCATGGAGCACCAGATCGTCATCCGCAAGGAACTGGAGTGTTCGCCGTGTCAGCGCAAGATCTGCCCGCTCGGGCACCACGAGTGCATGCGGCAGATCACGGTCGACGAAGTCCTGCGCGAGGGCGACGCGCTGCTCGCGCGCACAGCGATTGGCTGAAGGCGCGAGTGTCAGGGCCGCGTCGTGTCGGGCTCGGGTGACGGGCCCGCGAACGTCATCGCGCAGAACGACACCGTCTGCGAATCGTCGGCCGCGCGCGCCTGGCCGTAGTGCAGCAGCTCGCCAACGCCGCCCGCGAGTTCGGCGGTGAGCGTGATCGCGGGCGCGGAGCACACGCGATCGGGGTTGCCGTTGCCGTCGACCGACGCGTGGAACGGGCCGGGACTGCCGTTCGTCAGTTGCGCGAGGCGGGCGCGTTCCGTCGTCTCGAGCTGCGCGAGCCGCGCGTCGTCCACGGGGGCCGGATCGCCGAAGAACGGTCCGATGTGCGCGAGATCGGCGCCCGCGATGTAGCGCACGGTGCCGGCGAACCCGGCCTCGGCCGCGCGGAAGCTCTGCACGATGTCACGGCAGTAGTCCTCGGTGAGCGGGTCACCCGTAGCGGACGGCAGCGCGCCGCAGAGGAAGCCCGCGACGCGCGGCGGAGCGATGCCGAGCGCTTCGTGCACGTGCTGCAGCAGCAAGACCTGGAACTCGATGCTGTGTTCTGCGCGGTGGATCAGCAGGTCGCCGGGGCGCGGCGGGCCGATCGCCCGGTGGACGTGCTCGACGAACGCGCGGTCCGTCGCCGCGATGCCCAGCGGCGTCTGCCAGTCGAGCGACAGGCCGGTCACGGGAGCGCTCGGTCCGGCATGACCCGTGCCGAAGATCACGTAGAGGTCGGCGGGTTCCGCGGTCAGCAGATGGCCGTAGGCCGCGGCGTAGCCGCGCTCGCCGCGGGCGAGATCGATGTGCGGCGCCACGAGGCCGCGCACGGGGGCCGCCGCCCCGGTCGCGAGGCAGTCGGTCGACACGAGCCGGCGCAGTGCCGCGCGCAGCGCCGCCGCGTCGGCCGGGTAGCCCGCGGAGCCGGCATGGCTGGCCGCCCGGCGGGGTTCGGCGATGAACTGCGCGGCGCGCTCGGCGATCGCGGTCTCGAAGCGACCGCCGAGCAGGAGCGCGCGATCCTCGAGCTGATCGACGACCTGTTGCACGAACTCGGCGGGGAGTTCGCCGCCGTACTGCGGTGCGGCCTGTTCACGGATCTCGCCGAGCGTCCACTCGCCGGTGCAGCGGCCGACGATCGGGAGCAGGTCCTCGGGGATGAACGACGGTTCGCTGATGCCGAGGCGATCGACGAGCACGATGCCGGGGCCGTCGCTGTGTTCGATGCGCTGCACGTCGAGTGGGCGGACGGCGGGGCGGTCGTGAGCCGGCATGGCGCGACTATGCCATGGCGCGCCGGTCGGCGCGACCGGCGGCAGGGTTGCGGCAGCGACCGAACGGGCGCACGATGCCTTCGTGGTTCGACGTCGCGGCAGGATCGGGTTCGGCAAGAAACTCGGTCTGATCGCGTTCGGGATCATCGCGCCGGTGCTGCTCATCGAAGCCGGGCTCCGGATCCGGGGCCGGCCGGTCGCCCCGCATCCGATCTACTTCACCGACGCCGGGCTCGAGGTGCCGCTCGGTGAGGTGATCGCCTACTCCGGGAAGATGGCGACGAGCGACTTCTCGGCGGACAACGGCTTCACCGAGCCGCCCTACGGCCTGCTGCTCGCCAACCTCAAGCTGCGGTGGGGGTATCGCCCGGCGCCGCGTTGGGACTACTTCGACGAGCACGGCTGCGTGCGTATCGACACCAACAGTCTCGGCCTGCGCGATCTCGAGTTCGACGTGCAGAAGGCGCCGAACGAGTACCGCGTCCTCGCGCTCGGCGATTCGATGACCTATGGCATGGGCGTGCGGCTCGACCTGAGCTGGCCGCAGGTCCTCGAGGCCCGGCTGCGGGAAGAGCTCGCGCGACCGGTGGAGGTGATCAACGCCGGCTTCGCGACGGCCGGCAGTGACCCGTCGAGCTACCACGTCTGGGTGCGGGACAACGGCATCCACTTCGAACCCGATCTCGTGCTCGTGGGGCTGTGCCTCAACGACATCGATGTCCGGATCGGCATGCTGACGTATCGCGCGGTCCCGCTCGAGCCGGTGCTCGGCGGCGTCTCGCTGGCGCTCGATCACACGGTGCAGCTCGTTCGGCAGTATCGCGCGCGGCAGCGCATGACCGACTTCCGCAGCCGCATCGAGGAGGACAGTCCGATGTGGCGCGGCACGCGCGAGGGCCTGCTCGCGCTGCGCGACGCGCTGCGGCCGCGCGGCGTCCCGCTCGTCGTCTGCGTCTTCCCCATGCTGTCGCAGCTCGAGCCGGAGCTCTACCCGTTGCGGCCGGTGCACGAGCTGGTGACGTCGTTCTGTGCGGACAACGACATTCGCACGCTCGACCTGCTGCCCGCGTTCCTCGCCTACGACGGCGACGAGCAGGACCTCTGGGCTCATCCGAGCGATCAGCACGCCAACGACGTCGGCCACGCGATCCAGGCCCGGGTGATCCACGAGTACCTGCAACGCGAGCGACTTCTCCGATAGAGGTTGGCGGTACCGAACCTTTGCGCCAGGCGAAGCCTGGACGGGAGAAATCATGACCTGACAGGAATGAGAACCCCGTATTGGAGTCCCGCGGGTGACGAAACCCGCCCGGCGAAGGCTAGCCACCAGCCGGAAGCGAGTCTTGCGTGGCGACCGGGTAACCGCCGCTGCGAAGCGTAGACAGCGAGGATGTGGGCGGCGCGACTGAGCCCCGAAAGTACCGACAGCGAGAGAGCCGACGTGGTGGGTTCATCGGAAGGCAACATGGAAGGGCCGCAACCGGCTTGGCCCGGAAGTCTCTCCGGGGTCCTGAGAACGACCGCACGCATCCATCGGACTCCCCAGGAACCTGGGATCCCCTCGATTGGTCCGATCGTCAACTCCGGCTGGGGCCCGGAAACCAACTCTCCAGGGCCGCGACGTCGTGTCCGCGTCGGTGCCGTCAAGGAATCCGGACACACGGCCGGTACCGCCGAGCGAAGGAAACGAAGCGACGCGGGACGCCAACGAGGGAGTCGGAGTGCGTCATAGTACCAAAGAGTCCGGGGAACCCGCCCCACGGGGACCCGGCGGAGGGAAGGGCGTCACCGGCGACAAGGAACCGCTGGACGGACCGACCACGGAGACGACGGGCTCCGAGCAGGTCTCCACGAAACTCCGGCGGGTAGCGGAGCTGGCGAGGCAGCGACCAGACCTGGTCCTGACCACACTGGCACACCACATGGACATCGCGCTTCTGCGGGAGGCGTATCGCCGCACGCAGAAGTCCAAAGCTCCTGGTGTCGACGGCGTCACGGCTCGCGACTACGAGCAGGATCTCGAGGGCAACCTCGCGGACCTGCACGAACGCGCGAAGTCAGGGCGCTATCGCGCACCACCGGTCCGGCGCGTGCACATCCCGAAAGGGAAGGGTGGCACGCGTCCAATCGGAGTGCCGACGCTGGAGGACAAGGTCTTGCAGCGGGCGGTGACGCAAGTGATGGAGGCGGTATATGAGCAGGACTTCTTGGACTGCTCGCACGGCTTCCGTCCCGGTCGCTCGCCGCACACGGCACTGGAATCGCTTTGGAAGCATGCGATGTCGATGGGTGGCGGCTGGCTATTGGAAGTCGACATCCAAGGTTTCTTCGACAACCTGGAGCCGACCCATCTGCGAGCGATCCTCGACCAGCGGGTGCGCGACGGAGTGTTCCGTCGACTGATCGACAAGTGGCTGAAGGCGGGGGTGCAGGAGGACGGTGCGCTGCATCGCTCTCGCAAAGGCACCCCACAAGGAGGCGTGATTTCGCCGCTGCTGGCGAACATCTATTTGCACGCAGTGCTGGACCGTTGGTTTGTCGAGGAAGTCAAGCCGAGGCTTGCCGGTCGCGCGGAGTTGGTCCGCTATGCGGACGACTTCGTGATCCTGTTTGCCGTCGAAGCCGATGCACGTGCGATGTCGTCGATCCTGGCCCAAAGGCTCGGGCGCTTCGGCCTCACACTGCATCCGGACAAGACCCGGTTAGTCCGCTTCCAACCGCCCGAAGACGGCGCGGCGGGGAGCGGCACTTTCGACTTCCTGGGCTTCACCCATCACTGGTCACGCTCCCGGCGCGGCCGATGGACCGTGCAGCGGCGCACCACACGACACGTCGTGACCCGTACCCTGACTGGGCTACGGGATTGGTGCCGTCGCAATCGGCACGACAAGGTCCGCGTCCAGTACTCCACCCTGTGCTCGAAGCTACGGGGGCACTACCTCTACTTCGGCGTGACCGGCAACTCTGCTGCGTTACGTCGCGTATGGTACGAGGCCCGTCGCATCTGGCATCGGTGGCTGAGCCGGCGCTCGCGGGCGGCCTACATGTCGTGGGCCCGCTTCGAGCAACTGCTGCGTGCATACCCGCTTCCTCCGCCCCGGCTGACCCGGTCGGTCTACGCAGCGAGCCCTTGTCGCTGACGAGCCGGATGCGTTAGCCGCGCACGTCCGGATCTGTGGGAGCCCTGGGGGGAGACCCCCAGGGCCACCCGGCGTTTCGAATCCGCCATCGACCAGGTTCGCCAACGCGGTTCGGCAGCGCCACCTGCGCTCGTCGCTCCGTGGCGGATTCGAAACGGGTTCGGTACCGCCAATCCTCAGAGGTCGTGGGCTGGGCGGAGGCCGTAGAAGATGTTGCGCGTGGCCGGGAAGTCCTGGGACCGGTCCGTCGGTTGCGGGTTGCCCGGCGTGAACCACGAGGCGCCGCGCATTGCGCGGCCCGGCATGACGTTGGTGGTCTGCGGATCGACCGGCGCGGGGTCGGTCCCGAACGGCGCCATCTCGTAGTAGTCGATGCACCATTCCCAGACGTTGCCGAGCATGTCGTGGAAGCCGAGCGCGTTCGGCGTGCGGGTCGCGACGGGTTGGGGGCCGCTGCCCGCGTTGGCGTTGAACCACGCGTGCTCGCGCACGGCGGCGGGCGTCGACCACGGCGCGGTCGCGTCCGCGTGGCCGCCGCGGCACGCGAGCTCCCATTCGGCTTCGGTCGGCAGGCGGTAGCCGAGCGCATCGCACAGCGCGACCGAGTCGTCGAACGACAACGGCATCGGCAGCTCGTCCTGCTTCGGGGTCGGCAGGGTCGGGCCGGCGATGGCCCGGCTCGCGAACGCACGGAACTGGCCCGCCGTGAACTCGGTCTCGGCGAGCAGGAACGGGCGGCTCACGCGGATCGTCCGCGTGATGTCGAGCTGCGGCAGGTGTTGGGGGAACGATCCGGG
Source organism: Planctomycetota bacterium (assembly GCA_965228735.1). Taxonomy (GTDB): domain Bacteria; phylum Planctomycetota; class UBA1135; order UBA1135; family UBA2386; genus JAGQRA01. The sequence goes on along the minus strand of OZ245838.1, from coordinate 1,603,288 downwards.
TTCGACGCGCCGGAAGACGACGCCCGTGCGCGGGTCGCGCAGGCGGCGTGGTGGCTCGTGCTCGTCGAGGCGCTCCCAGCGCGCGATGTCGCTGTCCAGTTGCAGTGCTCCGGCGTCGATCGTGCCGAGCGTCGGGCCCTTGTCATCGCACGCGGGCACCACGATCAGCAAGGCGAGCAGCATGATGCGGAAAGGCGCAGACGTTCGGTCTGCGCGGTGGTAGCCGGTGCGGCAGTTCACGCGACGCAGCATATCGATGGCGCGGCGCCGTGGCCGCATCTGGTATGGTCCTCGCCGCCATGTTCGCTTCCAACTTCGCCAGGGCGCTCGCCCTGGTCGCCGCCATCGTTTCGTTCGGGCTGCAGCTCGCCGCCCAGAACGGCGAAGCCGACGCGCCGACCGGTCTCACGGTCGTGCTCGTCGACGTCGGTCAGGGTGACGGCGTCGTGATCCGCGCGCCGGACGGGACGATCCACTGCTACGACGGCGGCCCGAACAACCAGGGGATCCTGTCGATGCTGCCGGTCGTGAACCAGCTGCAGCCGACCGGCTACGGCTTCACGTTCCTGTCGCATTTCCACACGGATCACATGGGCGGGCTCGACGAGCTGCTCAACGCGCGCCCGTTCGTGTTCGCCTACGACCGCGGCGACCTGCGCCGGAACAACGGCAGCTCGCAGATGCCGGACTACCTCAACGCGGCCGGGGCGCGGCGCCGCACGGTGCAGGTCGGCCAGGTCTTCCAGCTCGGCGGGGGCGCGACCGCGACGTGCATCGCGCGCGATGGCCATGTCCTCGGCGGCGCGTTCATCGACCCGATCCCCTCGTCGCAGGAAGAGAACTCGCGGTCGGTCGTGCTGCGGCTCGACTACGGCGATTTCTCGATGTGGCTCGGCGGCGACCTCACGGGTGGCGGCAACAGCACGGTCGACGTGGAGAGTGCAGCGGCGCTCGCCTGCGGCGATGTCGACGTCTACAAGCTCAACCACCACGGCTCGAACACCTCGACCAACACCAACCTCGTGACGCGGCTCGACCCCGAACTCGCGCTGGTGAGCTGCGGCACGGGCAATCCCTACGGGCACCCGACGATCAACGTCACCAATCGGATCGTCCAGGCCGCCGCAGCGCGGGCGATGCTCAGCACGACGCGCGGCAGCTCGAACACGATCGGGTTCGGCGTCACGGGGAACGTGCGGATCGACACCGACGGTCGGCGCTATCGCGCGACCGCGGAGAACGGCGACTTCCTCGACTTCTACTGCGATGAGGTCAGCGTGCCGCAGCTCGGCGCCGGCGACGTGCGCATCAGCGAGCTGCATCGCGACCCGTCCGTCGTGCCCGACACCAACGGCGAATACGTCGAGGTCGTGAACGTCGGTCCGCAACCGGTCGGTCTCGCCGGGCTGCGCATCCAGGACAACAGCTCGACGATCACGATCGCGAGCAACTTCATGCTCGTGCCGGGCCGCCCGATGGTGTTCCAGCGTGACGGTGCCCCGGCCCGCAACGGCCAGCAGCCGCTCGGCATGACCGTCCCGTACAACACGATGTCGCTCGGCAACGGCGGCGAGACGGTGACGCTGCGGCAGGGTTCGACCTTCCTCGATTCGATCTCCTACACGAGCGGGTTCCCGGGCGGCAGCGGGATCGCGACCGAGCGTCGCAATCTGTTCGCCAGCGCGGTGTCGTCGAACTGTGCCGCCGCGCCGCTGCCGTTCGGGATCGGTGACCGCGGCTCCCCCGGGGCGATGAATCCGACGGACACGACGCTGCACCCGGTGCAGGTCGGGGTGTCGACGGATGGCGGCGGGATCACGGTGCACGGCACGGCACTCGATCACGGTGGCGGGGCGCTCTGGAGCATCATCGGCGTGGCCTACGGTTCGACGCCCGGTTTCCCGTTCCTCAATCAGACGATCCCGCTCAACCTCGATCCGTTCCTGCAGCTGTGGCTCGGTCTGCCGGGCTCGTTCCAGGCGATGCCGGCGGCGGGCTATCGTTCGCTGCGACTCGATCTGCCGACCCCCAACGTCTTCTCCGGCGCGACGTTGTTCGCCGCCCACGTGATCCTCGATCTCAACACGTTCACGATCCCGGCGCTGTCGCCGGCGGTCGCGTTCCAGATGCCGTGACCGGAAGCCGATCGCGCATGACAGCCTCCAACCACCCGCCTTTCCGCGTCCTCCTGAGTCGCGACGACATCCTGCGGCGCATCCACGAACTGTCGCGCCTGCTCGCCGACGAGGTCGCGCACGAACCCCCGTGTCTCGTCGCCGTGGTCGAGGGCGCGCGGCCGCTCGCGCGGCATCTGCAGCGGTTGTTGCCCGGCGGTCTGCCCGTGCACGAGATCGCCGCGAAGTCGTATGGCGCCGGGACGGAGAGCAGCGGCAACGTCGAGGTGCGCGGCGGGCAGGACATCCCGTGCGCAGGCCGGACGGTGGTCCTCATCGAGGACATCGTCGATACGGGGCGCACGATCGCGCGGCTGCGCGGACACTTCGCCGAGCGTGGTGCGAAGGCGTGTCGCGTCGTGACGCTCCTCGACAAGCCGTCCCGGCGCGTCGTGGACGTCGTGCCGGATCACATCGGGTTCGACATCCCTGACGAGTTCGTCATCGGCTTCGGCATGGACATCGACGGGCGCTACCGCGAGCTCGAGGACATCGTCGTATACGAGGCCGAGATCGAGAAGGTCTGGCAGCGCGCGCAGGCTGCGGGCGGTTAGCCCGGATTCTTCGGTCGCCAGGGATTTCCCGGCCGGTCGCAGCGTTCGGCGATGTCAGGTGGAGAAGGGGATGCGCCCGCCTTCGTGGGTTCTTCATCGGTCATGTCTGCGTTCTTTTCTTGCTACTGAGACGCAGTCGCAATAATAGTGGGGCTGTAGCGAGGCGGGGCCGACCGGCGCCAACTCCTCGACGCGACCGTCACGAGCCGCGTCGTCCTGTTGTTCTCCTGCTCACTTCACTCGCAGTTCATCGATGGAACGAATTGCCCGAAACGGCTGCTGCGCGCTCGATGCGTGCAGCGAGGACCACACGGTTCTCACGGTTGGCCCCGTTGCCCTGCGTCTCGAACGGCGCGCCTTCGAACAGCTCACGGATCTGCTGCTGACGAGCCGCCGCCGGCTCGTGGTCCGCGACGAGCACGGTGACCACTGGCGGGAGATCGTCCGGGCGCCGGATCTCGATCCGCGCGGTGGCCGGGCGGCCGGCGGTGATCCTGGAGCACGGTCATGAGCGCTGTCGATCCTGGCTGGGCGCGTGCGGATGGGCCGGCCCTGCGGCCGGCGCCGCGGGATTCGCGGCCGCTCGGCGCGCGGCTCGTGCGTCGGCAGGGCCTGGCGGGCAGCGGGACGGGTCGGGCTCGCAAGGCGTGGAACCGGGCGCTGAAGTTCGTGCGGCGGTGCCACCTCTACAGCGGACTCGCGCTCGTGCCGTTCGTCGTGCTCTACGGGGTGACGGCCTTCCTGTTCAACCACCCGACGGTGTGGTCGGACAGCTCGGTGCGCACGGTCCCGGCCGCCGAGTTGGACGCAGCCGGCCGCCGGGCGCTGCCGGCCGTGAATGCGATCGTCGCCGCGGTCGGCGATGGGCTGGGTGATTCCGGCTGGCAGCTCGACCCCGCCGTCGATGCCCGGTTCACCGGGCGATCACTCTTGCAGGCCTCGGTCGATGGCACGCGCTACTCGGTCGTCATCGACCGGCCGAACGGCGACGCCCGCGTGTTCGCACGCGGCACGCAGCCGCGCCGCGATGCGCGCGACCTCGCGCGGACGGAGGAACTCGAACTTGACATCGGCCGGGCCGAGCTCGCGAGCTTGTCGGCCGCAGCCGATGCGGTTGCGCTGCCCGGCGGCAGGACCGCGGAATGGCAGGTGCGTTCGGCGCCGTGCGTGGAGTTCGGCCTGTTGGACGACAGCGGCGCGGCCTACGACGCCAGCTACGACCTGCGCGACGGCTCGCTCGACGTCGAGCCGACCGCGGCGCCCGCAGTGCGACGCAGCATGCGCTCCTTCCTGTTGCGCCTGCACACGGCGCACGGCTATCCGGCTGACGACTTCGGCGCGCGGTTCTGGTGGGCGCTCATGGTCGACGGCATGGCGATCGCGATGGTCGCCTGGGCCGGCAGCGGCCTGCTGATGTGGTGGCAGATGAAGAACCTGCGCCGCGCCGGCCTCGCCGCCTCCGCGATCTGCGTCGTCGTGACCGCGGTGATGGTCGCGGGCCAGTGGCTGCGGCTCGGCTGATCCTCGGCCGGGCAACGCCCGCCGCCACGACTACCTGCCGCAGCCCATCTCCTCGAGCACCCGGTTGCACGGGAAGACCTCGTCCATGACCCAGAGCGCGTAGCGGATGTCGACGACGACGTTGCGCGAGCGCGCCGGATGCCAGCCGAAGTCGCCCGCGACGGCTTCGAACACGCGGTCGAAGTTCAGCCCGATGAGCCGGCCCTGGCCGTCGATCACGGGCGAGCCCGAGTTGCCGCCGGTCGTGTCACCGTTGGTGAGGAAGCAGACCGGCACGTCGCCGATGCGAGCGTCGATCCAGCGGCTGTCCATCCGCCGTTCGGCCGCGGTCAGGAGCGCGTCGGGCGCATCGAACGGGCTGCTGTCGGTGTGTTTCGCGATCAGCCCCGCGACCGTGGTGTGGGGCGTGTACTGCACCCCGTCGCGCGGCACGTAGCCCTTGACCTCGGCGATCGACACCCGCAGCGTGCTGTTCGCGTCGGGGTAGAAGCTCTGGCCGCGGAACGCTTCCTGCGCGGCGATCCAACGTCGCCCGACGTCGAGCATCTTGCCGCTGCGTTCGCGGCGGCGCGCGAAGAACTGCACGCGTTCCTTCGCGAGTGCCCGCGCGAGCTTGATCATCGGGTCGTCGCTCGCGAGCACGGCCTCGGCGCCCTTGCCGAACAGCTCCGCGCGCGCCTCGGGATCGGTCATCCGGGTCCGATCGAACAGCGTCTTGCTCGGCGCCTCGGCGTAGTCACCTTCGTTGAGGAACTCGAGCCCCGGGATCCGCTGCGCCTTTGACATCGCCGCGTACTCATCGATGAGCACCGCGAGGATCGGCTGCTGCACGGAGTCCCAGTGCTGGTCGAAGCGCGGACCGCCCAGCGCCTGCGCGAGGCCCGCCATGCGCCCGCCGGCCTCGGCCGCGCCGCACGCCTGCATGAGGACCTGGAGGAGCGGCGCCTCGCGGCCGATGACGAGGGTGAACCACATCATCGTCTCCAGCTCGATCGTGCGCGCCTGCTCCTCGTCCATCGCGAGCAGTTCGTCGAGCACGGAGCCGAACTGCTGCTGCCGGTCGGCGTTGCTCGCGATCCACTCGCGGAGCTGCTTCTCCTCGCGCAGCTTGCGCGCGACGGTCGCGTTGTTCTTCAGCCCGAAGATCATGCCGCGGGCGTTCTTCTCGATGTTCGCGAGGCTCTTGATGCGATCGACGTAGGCCAGCTTCATCTCCTCGCTCGCCGCGCTCGCGGCCTCGAGTGCGTCGATCGCGTGGGTGAGCACGATGTCGCGCTTGGGGAACACATAGCTCTCCTGCAACGCGACGGCGCGGCTCGACTCGTAGCGCTGTGTGCTGCCGGGGTAGCCCATGATGATCGCGAGGTCACCCTCGACGCTGCCTTCGGTCGAGACCTTCAGGTAGTGCTTCGGCTCGAACGGCACGTTGTCGTCGGCGTAGTCGCGCGCCGTCCCGTCGGGTCCGACGTAGGCGCGGAAGAACGTGAAGTCGCCGGTGTGCCGCGGCCACTCCCAGTTGTCGATCTCGCCGCCGTACTCGCCGATCGCCCGCGGCGGCGCGTAGACGAGGCGGACGTCCGTGAGCTTGGTGCGATAGTAGAGGTGATACTCCTTGCCCTCGAGGAAGCTCGCGACCGAGCACTCGGTGTTGGGCTCGCTCGCCTGCCCTTCCTCGACCAGAGCCGCGATCGTTTCCTGCGTGATCGACCAGCGCTCGAGGTCACTCGTCGCCTTCTGCTGTGCTGCGTGCACCTTCGCGGTCACGTCCTCGATGCGCTTCAGCACGAACGCCGTGACGCCCGGGGCCGGCAGTTCTTCGGCCATCGTCTGGGCGCCGAAACCGTTCTCGAGGTGGTTCTGCTCGGGTGTGCTGAGCGCCGTGACGGCGCTGAAGCCGCAGTGGTGGTTGGTGACGAGCAGGCCCTTCGGCGAACAGAACGACGCGGTGCAGCCGTTGATCTGGACCGTGGCCGACAGCACGCCGCCGTTCTCCGGATGCCAGAACTCGTCGCGTTCGAGCTTCATGCCGCGCTTCTGCAGCGCGGCCCAGTCCATGTCGCGGACCTGGGTGGGCAGCCACTGCCCCTCGTCGGGCAGGAGGCAGACAGCGGCGAGGAAGGTGAGAATCAGACGGGGTGCCATGGCCGTTCTATACGGGCAGCGGCTTGGGTTTGCGCGCGGCAACGGCCAGATTCCGGTGCGGTCGCGGACCGGCTGCTGCCGATGCAGTGGGATGAACCTGCGGGTCACCGAACCGGGTCACGTGCTGCTGCGGCATCGGCCGCCGCTGCGCTGGGTTCTGCTCGGGCTCGCGGTTCTGCTGTCGTCTTGGGCGATCCACACGGCGCTGCTGATCGGGTTTGCGGGCGGGCCGCGGCTCGCGGTCGCGCTCGGCGTCCTGCTCGCGCTCGGGGCCCTCGTCGCGCTGCGCCAACGCGTCGAGATCGCGATCGGTCCCGAACGGGTCGTGTGGCGCAAGCGGCCGGGGTGGGGGCTGCGGTGGCGCGAGCGCTCCCACCCGCGGGCCGACCTCCTCGCCGTCGAGCTCGACGCGGACGTCGTCGCGGGCGCGCTGCAGAAGGAGGCGATCCGGCGGTTGCAGCTCGACGTCGGCCTGCGCTTCGCCCCGGGCACGGTGCCCGAGCGCTGGCGGCTGCGGTCGTTCCAGAGCGAACGCCGCGCGCGCGCGTGGGTGCGGCGACTGTGCGAGGCCGCCGAGATCGCGTTCCTCGACTGCACGGGCGAACGGCCCGAGCTGCGCCTGCCCGGCCAGCTCGGCGGCCCGCCGACCGAACGACCGCCCGCGCCGGCGACCCCGGCGCCGCGTGGCGTCGACGTGCAGCCCGACCCGCTGCTCGGTGAGGTCATGACGTTGCGGAGCTGGACCGGGCGGCGCGCCGTGCTGACGCTTTCTGACGGCGAGCTGCGCGTCGCTGGCTCCTGTTTCGCGCTGCCGCTCGGTTCGCGATGCATCCCGATCCAGTCCATCGAGCGGGTGCGGTCGCAGCGCGGCCAGGCCGAATCGGTCCGCGACCGAACGGGTGCCAGCGCGACCGACGTGGCGCGCCGTTCCCGCCATCTCTCGCCCGGGATCGTCATCGCGACCGCAACCGGCGGCGTTCGCGTTGCGGGTTGGCTGTCACCGGGTGCGCGCCAATGGGCGACCGCCTGGCTCATGGCCAGGCTGTGGCCGGACCTGCCGACCACGCGCGCGCCGCAGTCCGAACCGACGACGCGCCGCGAGGACGCAACTCAGTCGACGCGCAGCCAGGCGGTGTTGCCGAGGTAGAGCGCTCCGGTCGTCGCTTCGATCGTCGCGCACTGCGCCGGCAGGCGGGCGCCGCTCAGCGCCGCGACGTTCGGGATGGCGAAGCTCGCCTGCGCCTCGCCGTTGCGGTTGTCGTGCACGAAGAGCGGGCTGGTCCACGCGCTGGCCGGCTCGACGCCGACGAGGCCCTGCAGCGGCGGCATCGGAACGCCGGTCGCGAGGAAGTGCGAGCTCGCGACGAACGCGGTCAGGTACAGCTTCGGGCCGGCGGTCGGCGGTGAATACATCCGCACGACGAGCGTGCCGCCGATCGGTGCACGGCCGCCCGTGAACCAGCAGGTTTCGATCGCGTGCAGCGACGGCACGCCGCTCTGTTCCTGGCCCGCGAAGAAGCGGCCGCCGATGTGACCGCCCGGCAGGCTGCCGCCGTTGCCGTGGTGCACGAGCGTCGACGGTGTGCTCGGATCGAGGTCGAGCGCGAGCCGCAGGTCGATCGAGCCGATGTTGAAGCTGCTGCGTTCGCCGAGCGCGAAGCCGATGAGTTCGCCGTTCGGCGCGGTGACCGGGAACGGCGCCTCCGCGAACACGTTGCCGGTCGGGTTGGCGACGATCGTCGGCGGCGCGGTGAGTCGCGCGACGGCGAGGTCGATCGGCGACCGCGCGACGCGGCCGCCGTGCGTATGCAGCAGGACCGGCTGCCCGCCGTCGTCGACGAGCGCGGGATGGCGGGAGTGCGGCGCCGACGAGGCCCACGCGCTCTGGATCGGGCCGACGACCTGCCAGGGCTGGCCGATCGCCGGGCGCGTCGCGAGCCACATCGTGCGCGCCAGCGGGCCGGTCTCGCGACCGAAGACCGCGTGGCGTCCCGAGTGGTGCAGCGTGAGGTTGAGGTCCGCCTCGAACTGGTTCAGCGGCGCGGCCTCGAGCGTGGGCGAGAACGTGTCGGTCAAGACGTCGTAGCGGCCGGCGACGAAATCCCAGTTGCCGACGCCGCCGAGCGCGGTCGACAGGTTGCGCACGTTGGCCACGCCGTAGAACACCTCGGGCGGATCGCCCGGCAGGTGGACGAAGTGGACGTGCCGCACCTGCACGCCCGGGGCCCAGGCGTTGAGGCCCGCGATCGAGGTCGTCTGTCCGAGCGCGTACGGTGGCACGGTGCCCTGCGCGGCCAGGCTCGCGATTGCGAACACGCCGGCGGCTGTGACGGGAAGCAGCATGCGTCGACCGTCGAGGATAGCACGGCGATGGCCGCGGGGGTGGCTTCCCCTTTGACCGCTCGGCCGCGTCCCGGCACGCTGCGACCATGCGCCGCTCGTCGATCGTCGTCTCCCTCGCGTTGCTGCTGACCGCGACCGCGCTCGCGCAGAACTCGACGCGGAAGGAACGCCCCGCGCCGGGGCCGCTCGCCGCCAAGGTCGGCACCGCGATCGCGTGGCGCGACGACGTCGAGACCGCGATCGCCGAGAGCAAGCGCACGAACAAGCCCGTGTTCTGGTTCGTGCCGACGGTCGCGCGGTCGCCGATGGATCGCAAGGTGGTGATCGAGCGCTACCTGCTCGGCGGGCCGTTCTCGTGGCCGTCGACGATCGCGCTGCTCGAACGCGAGTTCATTCCGGTCCGGGAGGTGCCGCGCGGCGAACTGCAGAAGCGGTACGAGCTCGTGCGCCAAAGCTTCATCGAGCCGGGCTACCTCGTGCTCGATGGCGCGGGAGAAGTGCAGCTGCGCGTCGACCAGCTCACGACGTTCCATCCGCAGTGGTTCGAGGCGCCGCTGCGGCGCCACGTCGGCAAGACCGAGGCGGGCTTTCCCGGTGCGCCCGCGCTGCAGGATCTGTGGGGCGCGTACGGTCGCGGTGCGCTCGCGCAGGTGATCGAGGACGCCGGGCCGTTGCTCGCCGCGGACCCGGCGCCCGCCGTCGGGAGCGAGCTCGGTTGGCTGCAGGGCGCGGCGTTGTTCCGGACCGGCCGTCCGGACGCGGCGCGAACCCTGTGGCGCGAGACCGCGGCGCGGTATCCCGAAGAGCCACTGAGCTGGAAGGCGATGCTCGAAGCGGAGGGGCATGGCCCGTTCGTGCACGGGTTCGAGGACTACCTCGACGTGCCGCCCGAGGTGTTCGCGCAGGACCCGACCGACGGCACGCGCGCGCCCGCCGGCGTCTACGACGAGTCGGAGCTGTGGCAGCGTTCCGTGCGCTTCCTGCTCGCGATGGACGATGGCCGCGGCGTCGTGCGCGACAGCACCTACGACTTCGGCGGCACGGACAGCCTGCCGAACGTCTACGCCGCGACGACGTGTCTCGTCGGCATGGCCTTGCTCGCCGCGGACGATCGTCGGGCGGCGGGCGACCTCGAGCTCGACGGCGCGACGACGAAGCGGCTGCACGGCATGCTCGATCGCATTCGCGGGCAGGCGGAGTCCGCGCAGTGGCTGGCGTTGTCGGACTCGGACGAGCTCGTCTGGGCGCGGGCCTACGCGGTCCGCTTCCTCGCGGCGTGGGCCGCCCGGCGCGATGCGGATCGCGACGCCGTCGTCCCGCACCTGCAGCGCGGCGCCGGTGCGTTGCTCGCGATGCAGCCGGAGACCGGCTCGTGGTTCCACGAGTATCGCAACCCGTTCGCGACCGCGACGGCGCTGCAGGCGTTGCACGACGCGCGCGCGATCGGTTGCGAGGTGGACGACGAGCGGATCCAGCGCGGGCTCGCGTCGCTGGTCAAGAACCGGACCGAGGAGGGTGCGTTCACCTACGGCGACACCCGGCCGGGTCGCAAGGCGCGCGCGTCGCTGCAGGGCGCGGCGGGACGCATGCCGCTCTGCGAGCTGGCGCTGTTCCTGTTCGGCGCGAGCGACGACGACAAGCTCGCGGCGGCCGTCGCCGCGGGGCAAGAGCATCACGCGCTGCTCGCCGCGGTCCGCAAGTACGACAACCACGCCGATCGCTACGGCTACGGCGGGTTCTTCTTCTGGTTCGACATGCTCGGGCGCGCCGAGGCTGCCGTGCGATTGGCCGACGCCGAGCAGAAGGCGCGGACGTGTGCGGCGATCCGCGACCTCGTGCTGGCGCTGCCCGAGTTCGACGGCTGCTTCGTCGACAGCCACGAACTGGCCCGGTCCTACGGCACCGCGATGGCGTTGCTCGTGCTCGACGTGCTGGCGCGTGCGTGAGGCGGCGACTCGCCGGCTACTCGAGCGGGCCGAGCATCGCCGCGACCCACGCCGGCAGCGTCACGTCGAGGGCTGCTGCGGCCTGCGCGACCCAACGGACCGCGTCGTCGCCGAGCTGCATCGCGAGTGCGAGCACGCCGCTCTGATCGGGCGCGTCGCGTAGCTGGCGGCCGAGCCAGTCGGAGCGCAGCGCGCGCATGCCGCGCCGGCGCAGCTGCATCACGACCTGCGGTGCGACGCCGGGGGTGTGTTCCGCGCGCTGCAGGAGCTCCGTCGCCCCGGCCGCGTCGTCGCGTTGCAGCATGATCTCGAGCAGCCGCAGCAGGTGGCCGCCGATCGTCGTGTCCTCCGCGTCGTCGGTCGCCAGTTCGGCGAGCAACAGGTCCACGACGCGGGTGGGCCGGTTGGCCGCGAGCTCACGCTCGATGAGATGGCCGAGTTCGGTCGTCGGTCGGGGTTCGGGCAGGAGCCACCAGTCGATCTCCGGCCCGGTCCGGCTCGCGCCGGTGGCCGGACTGCCCGCGGCCGGGGCGCGGAGTTCGAGGTTCGGCAGCTCGGAACGTCGCAGTTCGCGGGCCAGGTCGTAGATCGGATCGACGATGCCGGGCGCGGCGGCACAGGTCCGCAGGAGTCGTTCGATCTCATCGCTCGGGGTGCCGGCCGCGAGTTCGAGTGTGCCAACGCCGCTCTCGGCGAGCAGCCCGAACGGCACGTCCGTGGGGCCGACCCGGAGGACGAGCTCCCCCGCGTGCAGCACGCCGTCGCGGCCGAACTCGATCACGAGGTCCTGGGTCGCGAGCAGATCGGCCAGTTCGCGCCCGGCGCGCCGCAGGACGTCGCGGGACAGCCGTTCCACATCCCCGTGGTTGCGCAGCGTGCGGACGGTGCGCGCCCAGAGCTGGACGGCCTGCGCGGCCTGGCGATGGCCGAGAGGTGCTTGGGTCGGCGGCACCTGTCGCCTATCGGAACACTGGCTGCGTTGGCTCAACCCGGCGTTGCCCGGTTCCGTTCCCGCGGAGTCGCGGACCTTTGCCGATGGACGGTCGAACCGAGGTGTCAAACCTCACCCGGGGCGCTAAACAAGAAGCCAGTGACAACGCGATCTGAGGAGCGGTGGGCGCGCTGCCGGCCTGCGCCGGTCGGGCTGCCGGGCGTGCTCGGGAGTGTTCTCGGGCTAGCCTTGTCGTTCGTCGCGGCCCGGTCGGGCGTGGCCCTGCTGGTGGCTGGCGTCCTGGTGGCCGGCGTGTTGGGCGGGCGGAACGTGACGGCCCAGGACGCGACGGCCCAGGAATCGGGCGCGGCCGTCGCGCCGCAGGTGCTCACGGTCACGCTCAGCGGCAAGCTCGGCACCCAGGAGCTCGCGCGCTGCACGCGCACGCTGCGCTACGCCGAGGACAACGGCGCGGCGTGGGTCGTGTTCGTGCTCGACCGGGATACCGGCAGCTTCACGGAGGACCAGGAGGACCTGCAGAGCCTGTTCGACCAGGTGCAGGCGACGACGGTCGAGACGGTGACCTACGTGAAGGGGCGGGCGACGCAGGGAGCGTGCTATCTGGCGCTGCTGACGAGCCGGACCTACTTCCAGCGCGGTGCCGAGATCGGGGAGATCACCAAACCCGAGTCGGACTGGGGCGACCTCTTCGCCCTCGATCCGGACAACGCCATCGCTCTGCGGCTCGAAGAGGTCAAGGCCGCGGTGCGCGAGCGGCTCGACGGCCGCAAGGTCAAGCTGCGCGCCGATGCCGTCAAGATGGCGCTCGCGATGGCCGACCCGCGCGTGCAGCTGTTTCGCGCGGTCGTCCGCGAAGCGGGGCTCGAACGGACCCGACTGCTCGACGAGGCCGAGCTCGCCGCGCTCTCGGCCGGCGGCGGTCGCGTGCTGGAGAAGGAGCCGTTGACGCGGCCGCTCTTCGTGAACGCGACGGAGGCGGAGGACGCCGGGTTGTCGATGGGCACCGTCGACAGCCTCGAGCACCTGACGAGCGACGTCCTGCTCGTGGCGCCCGAGGCGGTGCAGGAGCTCGAGGTCAACTGGGCCGAGGACATGATCGTCTGGCTCGAGCTGCTCGCGCCGTTCCTGCTCGTCGCCGGCTTCCTGCTGATCCTCGTCGAGGTCAAGACGCCGGGGTTCGGGCTGCCCGGGATCCTCGGGGTGGCGTTCCTCGCGCTGTCGATGTTCCACAGCTACCTCGTCGGGCTCGCCGAGGTCACCGAGATCATCCTGTTCTTCCTCGGCATCGCGGCGCTCGCCGTCGAGATTTTCCTGCTGCCGGGCATGCTCATCTTCGGCGCCGCGGGCTTCGTCTGTCTCGTGCTGTCGCTCGTGCTGTCGCGGCAGTCCTTCGTTTGGCCGAGCAACGCGGTCGAGGAGGGCATCCTGCTCGCGAACCTGATGAACCTCACGCTGCTGTTCGTGCTCGTGCTGGTGCTCGGGTTCTTCACATGGCGTCTGCTGCCGAAGGTGCCGTTCTTCAATCGCGCGTTCCTGCGCCCGCCGAACGCCGGCGGTGACGGCGCCAACGCGAGCCAGCCGAGCGGCCTCGGGCTGCCGACCGAGAGGTTGACGGCGCTCGTCGGCCGGACCGGCGTCGCGGTGACGCTGCTGCGCCCGACCGGGACGATGGCGATCGACGGCGATCGGATCGACGTCGTGACCGAGGGCGAGTATCACGAGGTCGGCACGCCGCTGCGGGTGCTCTACGTGCAGGGCAATCGGGTCGTCGTGGGCGCCAACGCCCAGACCGGGAGCCCCGGGTCGGAGGGCCCATCCTCGCAGAACCCATCCGCGCAGAGCCCACCCGCGGAGAACCCATCGTCGGACAACCCCGGGGAGAGCGGCAGCGTCGGCGTCGTGTTCCTGCTGCTGATCGTCGGTCTCGTGCTGCTCGTCGCCGAGGTGTTCTTCGTCTCGTTCGGGGTGATCGGCCTGCTGGCCGGCGTCACGCTGATCGGCGCGGTGTTCGCGGCGTTCCAGGAGTCCACCGGGTTCGGCATGACGATCCTCGTCGTCGAGGCCATCGCGGCGCCGGTCGTGCTCACGATGGCGTTCAGGATCCTGCCCAAGACGCCGTTCGGCAAACAGCTGATCCTCGCGGGCCCCAAGACCCAGGGCCATGCGGCCGCGGCCGATCGCGGGCTCTCGGCGCTCGTCGGTCAGTCCGGTGAGACGCTGTCCGATCTGCGCCCCGCGGGTTTCGCGCGCATCGACGGTCGCAAGATCGACGTCGTCACTCGCGGCGAGATGATCGCCCGCGCGACCCCGATCAAGGTGCTCGAGGTCAGCGGCAACCGCGTCGTCGTTGCCGCGACCGACTGACTCACCCCTCGCACTGATTCCCCTTTCATGCCGCGGCTGTCGCGGCCCACGCCAGACCAAACTCCGCAATGCTCGCATTCCTGCCGCCCGACGAAGGCCTCAGCACACTCACGTGGGTTCTGATCGGCCTGCTGGTCGTTCTCGTCGTCCTCGTCCTGATCCTGCTCAAGTTCCTCAACCTGTGGGTCCAGGCCTACATGTCGGGCACGCGGATCGGCCTCTTCCAGCTGATCGGGATGTCGCTGCGCAAGGTCAATCCGACGGTCATCGTGCGCGGCGCGATCTCCGCGACGCAGGCCGGATTGCCGCTCAACACGGGTGAGCTCGAAGCGCACTACCTGGCCGGCGGCAACGTGATCAACGTCGTCCGCGCGCTGATCGCGGCGGACCGCGCCAACCTCGGGCTCGACTTCCGGCAGGCGGCGGCGATCGACCTCGCGGGCCGTGACGTGCTCGACGCGGTCCAGACGTGCGTCAACCCCAAGGTCATCGATTGCCCGGCCAACAGCAAGGTCGCGGCGATGGCCAAGGACGGCATTCAGGTGCTCGCGAAAGCGCGTGTGACCGTGCGGACGAACATCCAGCGACTCGTCGGTGGCGCGACCGAAGACACGATCGTCGCGCGCGTCGGCGAGGGCATCGTCTCGACGATCGGTTCGTCCGGCTCGCACAAGGACGTGCTCGAGAACCCGGACCTGATCAGCAAGGGCGTGCTGCACAAGGGGCTCGATGCCGGCACGGCGTTCGAGATCCTGTCGATCGACATCGCCGACGTCGACATTGGGGACAACATCGGCGCGCGCCTGCAGGCCGACCAGGCCGAGGCGGACAAGCGCGTCGCCCAGGCCGCGGCCGAGTCGCGCCGCGCGATGGCCGTCGCAGCCGAGCAGGAGAACGTCGCCGACATCGCGGCAAACCGCGCGAAGCTCGTGCTCGCCGAGGCCGAAGTGCCGAAGGCGATGGCCGACGCGTTCCGGTCGGGTAACCTCGGCGTCCTCGACTTCCAGCGCATCCGCAACATCGAGGCCGACACCAAGATGCGGTCGCAGATCGCCGCGGGTGAAGAGGCCCACCTCAAGACCGAGAGCAACAAGAAGAAGATGCGCGGGCAGGACGACTGATGCGCGGCCTCTGGGAGTTCGTCACCAATAACCCGATCGTCCTGTTCATCGTCGCGGCCTGGGTGCTCGGCGGAATCGGGAACGTGGTCAAGTCGCGCGCCGACGCGCGGCGGCGGCGTGAGCGTGCGGAGCAGCGGGGCACGCAGTCGACGTCGGGCTCCGCGTCGACGATGGCGACTCGAGGACCGGACCCAGTGCAGCGGTCCGAACCGCGACCGTCGATGCAAGCCAGTCCGACACCGCGCACCTCGACCCAGTCGCGGAGTCCCGACGACGTGGCGGCCGAGATGCGCCGGCTGCTCGGGCTCGACCCGGTCGCGGACACTGCGCCGCCCAGGGCGCGATCGCAGCCGCAGCCCCAGCCGGTATCGCAGACGCGACGGGCCGAGCCGCCGCCCGTACCGCAACCGAAGTCCGGGCCGCAGCCGATCTCGCCAGAGGCTGCAACCCGGATGTTCGGGACCCGCATCGACCCACACGTCGGCGAGTCGATCAGCTCGCGCTCGAGCGCGTATCAGGGTCGGGTCGGCAAACACGACCGCGCCTGGGGTTCGCTCGGCGGCCGTCACATGGAGCGCGAGCCCGTGATGCCGCTCGCGGGCAGCGGCCCCGTTCCGGCCGGCGTCGACCGCCTCGTCGACCTGCAGGACATCAAGCGCGTGATCCTCGGCGCCGAGATCCTCGGCCCGCCGCTCGCCCTGCGCGATCCCGACCAGCAGCGGCTCGTCTGACCCGCAGTCGGGGCGCTACTTGTCCATGAGCGGCGCGGCCGGGTCCTTGCTGCCGCGGTTGCGCATGTTCTGCCACAGCTCCGGGTCGATCAGCGGGCGCGTGTCGCTCTGCGCGAGGTCGAACGCGATGTCGTAGACGTAGGACGCGACGCGGAGCAGCTTCTCGAAGTGGATCTTGTCCGGGGTGTCCGTCGTCTCGTGGTAGTCGGCGTGCAGGCCCGTGAAGAAGAACGCGATCGGCACGCCCTTGCGCGCGAAGTTGGCGTGGTCGCTGCGGCCGAACATGCCCTCCTGGTCGTACTCGATCGCAAAGCCCGCGGACTCGTTCTTCTGCAGGCAGAGCGCGTGCAGCGCGGGCGCGAGCTTCTGCGTGCCGATGAGGTGCAGGCTGTCGCGATTGTCCTCGGCCTTCTCGCTGCGTTCTTCGGGCGTTCGGCTCTCGCGGTTGGCCTCCTCGTCGCGGCCGATCATGTCCATCTGCAGCTCGGCAGCGATCGACTCGAGCGGGATCGGCGGGTTGTTCGCGAAGAACCGTGAGCCGACGAGACCGTCCTCCTCGCCTGCGAAGCACACGAACAGGATGCTGCGGCGCGGCTTGATCTCGTTCTTCACGAACATCTGGGCCACGGCCATCACGCCCGTGGTGCCCGACGCGTCGTCGTCCGCGCCCGGGTGCAGACCGCCGCGCATGCCGACGTGGTCGAGGTGGCTGCCGATCACGACGTACTCGTCGCGCAGCTCCGGATCGCTGCCCGGCAGCACGCCGAAGACGTTCATCGCGGGGGCCTGCGCCTCCTTGGTGTGGATCTCGACCTCGGCCTTCAGCGTCATCGGCGGCGCGAGCACGCTGCCGTCGAGCTGCGCGAGGTCGAGGTCGTCGGCGTCGAGCATGCGCTCGAAGTCCTCGCCGCCGAACGTGGCCGTCGTCGGGCGCCGGCGCCGGCCGGCCGCAGCTGGATTGGTCGTGCGGCGGCTGCTCGACGCTCCCCGCAGCGAGGTCGCCGGGGCGTCGGCCGTGGCGTAGAGCACCGCGGCCGCGTCCTTGCCCGACATCGCGCGCCGCAGAGCGAACGACATCATCGCCTGTGCGCCCCGGTCGCCCGTGTTGCGGATGTACGCGACGACGACCTTGTCCGTGAGGTCGAGCTCGTCGAGCCCGTCGATCTTCGGCATCCGGAAGCGGCGCTGGCGACCACCCTGTTCGTCCGCGGGCTGGGCCTCGGGAGTGAGCACGAGCAAGACGACCTCACCGCTCGCGGACAGCGGTGCCGTGACCGAGCCGCTGAGCCGGTCGGCCGGGATGCGCAGGATCTCGTCCGTGCCGCTGACGAACGACACGTAGGTCTTCTTCTCGTCGACGTCGCTGCGGGACCACGGCACGTGCTGGTAGTAGCTGCCGTCGTCCGACAGCGCGACGAGGCCGAGATCACGGAAGTGCGCGGACACGTACTCGGCCGCCTTCTCGAACCCGGGGTGGCCGGTCTGCCGCCCTTCGTACTCGGGCGACGCGAGCGTGTAGAGCCACTCCTTGCACTGCTCGACCGTGACGGAGCGGCCGCCCGTCTGCCGATCCTCGGGGAGCGCGTGCGGTGCCGTGAATGGGGATTCCTGGGCGGCGAGGCCGGTCACGATGGAGCCGGCGACGAGCAGGGAAGCGGTGAACGGGAGGAAGCGTTGCATCGGGGTCGTGGTCAGGAGTGCGGCGGGGGGCCGGCGGCGCCGACGGATCCGGCGCCCGGGGTTCTACGGCCCCGGCGCCGCGACGGCGAGCGCAGACGCAATCGTGACACGCGAGCTCGCCGGGACTACGGAAAGATCCGGCGCGCGAGCCGTTCCCAGAGCGTCTTCTCGGGGTGGTCGTCGCGCGGATCGACGCGGTGGCGGCGGTCGTCGATCTCGGGGAGCGGGCGGCGCTCGAGTCCGAGCAGGTAGCCGAGGCGTTCGAGGTCGCGGGCCGTACTCGCGGCGATCGACGACGGCGTCGGCAGTTGCTCGATGACGAGCGGGCTCGGGCTCGTGAGCGCGAGGCTGCGTTCGGCTTCCGCGAGCGCGGCGCTGCGGATGGCCGGGGGCAGGCGATCGATGCGCGCGACGACTCTGGGCGGGGCGGCCTCGGCGAGAGCGCGCATCGCAGGCAGGCGGGCGAGCTCGGCGGACGGGATGTCGAACACGCGCCGCAGCCCGCGTTCGCGCCGTGCCGCGGCGCGCGAGCCGAAGTCGATGGCGAACAGGCGGGCGACCTTGTCCATTGGCGACAGGCCGGGATGCTCGGGCGACGTGCTGCAGCCCGTCGTCAGCGCCGGCATGAGCAGCGCGCAACCCGCGAGCACCGCGACGAGGTGGGCGCGGGGTCGGAACTCATCGGACGGGCCTCGCGAGGGGCGCGGCATCTGCGTCATCGTAGCGGGTACGGTCGCCGGCGCGAGCGCCGGATCGTGCATCCTGGCAGACGCGGTTCAGACGCCGCGCAGCGACACGAGCGGATCGTGCCGCGCCGCGCGCCACGCGGGCAGCGCCGATGCGAGCACGCCCGTGGCGAACGCCATGCCCGCGACCTGCAGCAGCCACGCGGTGTCGATGTCACACGGGACGCGATCGAGGTTGTAGACGTCGAGCGGGAACAGGTCGACGCCGGTTGCCCAGATGAGGAACTGACGGATCTCCTCGAGGTAGACCGACGTTACCACCCCGGTGCCGATGCCGAGCAGCACACCGAGCGCCGTGACCGTGAGTCCACACAACAAGAACGTGAGCGTGACGCCACCCGGCGTGCCACCCATGGCGGTGAGAATGCCGATGTCGCCGGTCTTCTCCGTGACCATCATCGACAACGTCGCGAGCATGAGGAACGCGGCGACGACAAGGATGACGAACAGCACGATCTTGAGCAGGCCGCGCTGGTGTTCGATCGACCCGAGGAACTCGGCGTTGCGCTGGCGCCACGTGAGCACGCGGCCGTAGCCGAAGGCCGTGCCGGGATCGAGTGTGCGCAGGACCGCGTCCTGCAGGCGCCGCGCCGTCTCCGTGAGTTGTCCGTCGTCGCGGACCCGGACCGCGATCTCCTGGATGGACCGGCGCTGTGCCGGAGTCTCGGGCACCGCCTCCGGGTCGGTCGGCGGCGCGAGCTCGGAGGCCAGGATGTCGAGATCGACGAAGACGATGTTGCCGTCGAAACCGCCGTGCCGGGTCTTGAACGCGCCGCAGACCTCGAGCTCGATCGTGAACGGTACGAACGTGCCCTGCCCGTCCTGCGTGAGCTGGCGGCCCGTCGTGAGGTCGACGCGGTCGCCGATCGCGAGGCCTTCGCGGGTCATCCGATCGAGCCCGATGAGCACGCCGGTGCGGCCGCTCGTCCCGAGACTGGACGGGCTGGTGCGGAACGGCGCGGCCGGGTCGCGGACTCGCATGCGTGCTGGGATCTCGGGCGACTGCAGCCAGTCGGCGAACGCTGACACCTCGCGTTCGGCCGCGTCATCGACGCCGTAGACGAACAAGAACGGCTGGTCGCCGCCGTGCAGCGCGCCGCGGCCGGGGAGCGGCGGCGGCGGCGGCCGCTGGCCGGGTTGGTGCAGCAGACCGAAGTGGACGATGCGCGGCGCGGTCGCCGCGACGTTGGGATCGTCGCGCAGCGTCGCCGTCACCTTCTCGTGATCGGCCCACGCGGGCAGTTCGGTGACCGAGATGTCGGCGCTCGCGTCCTGGACGTGCTCCTCGATCACGACCATGAACCCCGAGAACAGCGACACGACGACGACGAGCGCCCACACGCTCAGCGTGATGCCGAGCATGCCGAGCAGGTTGATCGGCCGCGTGACCAGATACCGAAGCGCGAGGTAGAGCCGGTACATCGTTCAGCCGACGACGACGCCGTCCTTGAGTCGCACGATGCGGTTGGCGCGGCCCGCGAGCTGCTCGTCGTGGGTGACGAGGACGAACGCGACTCCGCGCTCGCGTTGCAGCTCGAACATGAGCTCGAGGACCTCGCTCGCCGTGCCCGAGTCGAGGTTGCCGGTCGGCTCGTCCGCGAGGATCACGCGCGGCTCGGCCAGCAGCGCGCGCGCGATCGCGACGCGCTGGCGTTCGCCGCCCGACAGTTCGGTGGGGCGGTGCTTGAGGCGGTCGCCGAGGCCGACCCGTTCGAGCAGCGAGACGGCGGCCTTCTTGGCGTCCTTGCGGCGACCCCAGTAGCGCGTGACCGAGTCGGTCATCATGCGCGCGAGCAGCACGTTCTGCAGCGCCGTGAGCTCGGGGATGAGGTGATAGAACTGGAAGACGAAGCCCGTGTGATCGTGCCGTAGCCTGGCGCGTTCGCGGATCGACAGCCCGTGCACCGGACGGCCGTCGTAGAGCACTTCGCCCGTGGTCGGCGGATCGAGCAGACCGAGCACGTGCAGCAGGGTCGACTTGCCGGCGCCGGACGCGCCGAGCAGCGCGGTGATCTCGCCGCGCTGGACCTCGAGGTCGACGCCGCGCAGCACTTCGATGTCGCGGCGGCCCATGCGGTAGGTCTTGTGGACGGCGCGGGCGGTGAGGACGGGGGCGGTCATGCGGATAGCCTTCGTTGCATCACTCGTAGGAGAGCGCCTGGACCGGTTCCATGTTCGCGGCCTTGCGCGCGGGCAGGATCGCGACGACGAGCGCCATCGCCATCGCGCCGACCGCGACCTGGACGATCCAGCTGACGTCGAGGTGCACCGGAATGGTCGGCAGGTCGAACAGATGACGCGGGAAGAGCGACAGGCCGGCGGTCTCGTAGAGCCACGCGTCGATGTCGTTGAGGTAGCGCACGGACAGGTAGCCGAAGATCGAACCGAGCAGCGCGCCGAGGCCGCCGACGACCAGGCCGCAGAAGACGAACACGGCGCCGATCCCGCGCGGCGTGCCGCCGACCGCGGCGAGGATGCCGATGTCCTTCCACTTCTGCGTGACCATCATGTGCAGCGTCGCGTAGATCACGAACGCGGCGACGAGCATCACGACGAAGAGCACGAACTGCATCATCGAGTGTTCTTGCGCAATGGCGCGCAGGAACACGGTGTTCTGCTCCTGCCAGTCGAGCACGGCGCAGGGCGGAGCGTCGGATGCGGGCGTCGCCTTGTTCAGCTCGGCCTGGACCGCGGCCTGCAGCCGCGTCTGCGCGGCGCGGATCTCTGCCTGGCTGAGCCCGGGCTGGAGCTTGATCGCGACGTCGGTCACGATGGCGATCGCGTTGTCGTCGTCGATGTCGTGCCCGAGCAGCGTTCGCAGCGTCTCGATCGGCACGATGATCGTGCTCTGATCGAACAGGCGATGGCTCGTGGCGAAGTAGCCCGCGAACGCCATGTCCTTCTTGCGCGTCTTGATCTCGGGTTCACCGTTCGCGCCGGGTCCGAAGTGCGCCGTCACGAGCTGCAGGGGGTAGCCCTCGTCGACGACCCGGAGCGACGCGATGCGCCGCCAGCCGGCGATGAGCCCCGGCCACTGGCTCACGTGGTCCTCGGCGCGTTCTGGCCGCGGCATGTCGAGCAGCCGGCGCATCTCGAACTCGACCTCGTCCGGGAACTTGAGGTACGACAGCGTGTCGGGGTCGTCCTCCTCGAGGATGCGCGACTTCTCGACCTGGAAGATGTTGTGGGCGCGCAGCACCTCTTCGCCGCGCTGCAGCCAGCCGTCCAGGTCGGAGACCTGCATCTCGCGCGCGGGATCGACGCCGAGCAGCATCGCGAACCCGCTGTCCATCGTCATGGACTCGAAGTTGACCGTGTTCAGCTCCAGCTGACTCTGCCCGGCGCGGGAGCCGACGTGGCGCGCCTGCACGAGCCCGTGGTGGCGGAGCCGGGGCGCGGTGGTGACGACCGCGTCGTCCGCTTCGAGCGCCAGCTGCAGCGGCTCGTAACTCGTGTCGTGGGGGAGGTCCGTGAGGAGCAGGTCCGGCGCGCTGCGGCGCACGTCGGTCCGGATCTCCGTGACGAAGCCGGTGAACACGCCGTCGACGACGAGCAGCGCCCACACCGCGAACGTCACGCCGAACACGCCGATCAGCATGATCGGCCGGCGCAGCAGGTACCGCAGGGCGACGAACGGGCTGAACGCCGGGACGGCGATCACTGCGCGGTCTCGCCCCCAGTTTCATCAGGTGCAGTCGCACTCGGGGTCGCTCCATCCGGCGCGGCCTCGGCAGTCGCGGCGTCGTCGCCGGCAGTGGCGGCCGCGGCGGGATCGATGCGGCGCAGCAGCGGGAAAAGCACGACGTCGCGGATCGACGCGCTGCCGGTCAGCAGCATGCAGAGCCGGTCGATGCCGATGCCGAGCCCGCCGGCCGGCGGCATGCCGTACTCCAGCGAGGTGACGTAGTCGATGTCGACCTCGCCGGGCGTCTCGTCATCTTTATCGTGGACCTGCGCCTCGAAGCGCTCCTCCTGGTCGATCGGGTCGTTGAGCTCGCTGAACGCGTTGCCGAGCTCCATGCCGGCGATGAACAGCTCGAACCGTTCGGTCACCCGCGGGTCCTCGGGCTTCTTCTTCGCGAGCGGACTGATCGCGACCGGGTAGTCGTAGACGAACACCGGTCCCGTGAGGTTGTCCTCGACCGTCGCCTCGAACACGTCGTTGGCGAGCTTGGCCGGCTCGATGCCGTCGGTCTTGAGGTCGAGCTCCTGCGCTCGCGCGAGCACCTGGTCGTGCTCGAACCAGTCGACGCCGGGGTTGGCCGCCTCGAACAGCTCGAGGTAGGCCTGCTTGTCGAACGGCGGCGCGAGGTCGTACTCGACGTCGCGGAACGAGACCTTCGACTCGCCGCCGAGCACGGTCGCGCACAGGTGCGCGAACAGTCCCTCGACCCGCGCCATGATGTCGCGGTAGTCGGCCCACGCCTCGTAGCTCTCGAGCATCGTGAACTCGGGATTGTGGCGCGTGCTGATGCCTTCGTTGCGGAAGACCCGACCGATCTCGTAGACCCGCTCCATGCCGCCGACGATGAGGCGCTTGAGGTAGAGCTCCGGCGCGATGCGCAGGAACAGCGGCATGTCGAGCGCGTTGTGGTGTGTCGTGAACGGGCGCGCGGCCGCGCCGCCGAACAGCGGCTGCAGGATCGGCGTCTCGACCTCGAGGTACTCGAGCGAGTCGAAGTAGGCGCGGACCTCGCGCACGATCTTGCTGCGCGTCATGAAGTCGCGCCGCACGTCGGGGTTGGCAAACAGGTCGACGTAGCGCGCGCGGTAGCGCTGCTCCTGATCCTGCAGGCCGTGCCACTTCTCGGGCGCTGCGCGCAGTGCCTTGGCCGCGAGCGTCACGTCGTCGGCCCAGAGCGTCGGTTCACCCTTCTTCGTGACGCCGAGCTCGCCGCGGATGCTCACGAGGTCGTTGCTCTCGATCTTCTTGCGGTCCGGCCAGAAGTCGGGCAACCGATCGCGCTGGAACCCGATCTGGATCGAACCCGTGCGATCGCTCACGTGCGCGAAGCGCAGCTTGCCGAAGTCGCGCACGACGCCGAGGCGGCCGGACACGACGGCCTTCTCGCCGTGGCGATCGTCGAATCCTTCGAGCAGGCTCGCGATGGGCTGGCCGCGGGCCACGCGCGGGGGGAAGGGGTCACGCCCGCTTTCGCGCAGCGCTTCGAGCTTCTCGAGTCGGTCGTTCTGGATGCCGTCGGTCACGTGGTCCTGAGGGGGCTGGTTGCAGCGCAGGATGCTAACGACTCGCGCGACCGAACCGCCGGCGTTTTTCTCAGTCGCCTGCCCGGTCAGTCGGTGCTCTGGGGCACGCGAACCTGCAACCGCCCGTCCGTCTCGCGCACATCGTAGGTCTGCACGTTCCACTCGTCACCGACGTCGCACCTGCCGGTTTCGAGGTCGAACTCCCAGCAGTGCAGGAAGCACACGACCTTGCCGTCGAGGACCGAGCCGTCGGACAGCGGCGCGCCCGCGTGCGGGCAGGGGTTGTCGAGCGCGCGGTAGCCGCCGTCGTGGCGAAACACCGCGATCTGCCGATCGCCGATCTTGATCGCCGCGCCGGGCTCGAACTTCAGCTCGTCGGGGCTGCCGACGTCGTGCCACTCACTCATGATCGTGTCGTCGCCCTATCGCTCTACGCGCCGGAACGCGTAGCGCCGGATCACGCGGCCTTCTTCGATGTACTTGCGTTCGAAGTTGGTCGGCGAGAACGCGTAGCCCGCGCCGGCCGCACGGGCTCGGTCCTCTTCGTCGGGGTCGCGCACGAGCTCCGGGCAGCTGCCGAGCACGCGCGCGATCTGCCCCGCGTAACACGCGTTGTCGGTCGCGACGTAGCAGTAGCCGTCGTCCTGCAGCGCGCGCGTGATGATCGCCGTGACGTCGGGCGTGAAGAAGCGGCGGCCGCGGTGCCGGCGCTTGGGCCACGGATCGGGGAAGTAGACGTGCAGCGCCCGCAGCGCGCCTTCGTCGACGCGGTCCTGCAGGAACAGCTTGCCGTTGTCGACGAGCAGCAGCCCGTTGTCACGCCCGCTCGCCTTCAGCCGCGTCGCCGCGAGGCTCGCGTAGCCCGGCGCCGCCTCGATCCCGAGCACGAACGTGTCGGGCTTGTGCTCGACCGCGGCGAGCACGAACGCGCCCTTCCCCGGCCCGATCTCGATCTCGACCGGAAGCCCTTTCGGCGCGAGGTCGGAGAGGCTCGGCGGATCATCCCCCCCGAGTACGAGGAACTTCCCCGGATCATCGGCCTCACCCTGCCGACCGCGAAACGACAGCTTGCCCCCCTGATGCATCCGCGGGTTGTGCGGCCCAGGCAAAGACCGAGCAGATCCAGAATCAGCGACCGACATTCTCCAGCGCGAGCATACCGAAGCGGCGGTACCGAACCCGTTTCAAATCCGCCACCCACGCCCACGCGCGATCGGCGCCCCGCCACCGCCTTGCGGCGGCGGGCGGGTGGCGGATTCGAAACGGGTTTGGTACCGCCATCTCGGATCGGGCCGGGGCCGTTCCGCGGCCTGCTGCGGCGCAGTGCGCGAACGGGCGTCGATGGCGGCGCCACGCTCGTCGTGCCGCGATCCGCGGTGATCAGGTCGGGGTCGGTGATCATCGCAGCGAGCAAGGCTGGGTTTGCGATCTCGGTTGGCGGTGTCTCGGGTGCTCGAGTGTTCGAGCACTTCGCCCCGGCCGACGATCCGGAGCGGTTGCGCTTCGAGATGGTCGAACGCAAGGGGACGGCGGTGACCTTGGCCGGCGGGCGATCCGAGCGCGCGCATCTGCTGTTCGCCGGTGTGTCGAGTAGCGCCGTGCCCGGCAGTTCGAACCAGGTACCGTACGCCGGTGCCCGGCAGTTCGAACCGGGTACCGTACGCCGGGATACGGGGCTCGGCCTCTTGGTTGTCGGTATGATCGCCGCCATGGCTCGTCGCTCTTGCCACGCCTCTGCGTTCTCCGTTCGTGCTCTCGTCGTGCTCGCGCTCGTCACTGCCGGCACCAGCTCGCTGGCGCGGGCGCAGGGTGACGATGCGCCGTCCAGGGCGACCGAGCACACGCACAAGAAGTACGCCCACAGCCCATTCTTCGTCATTCCGCCCAAGGCCGAGAACGTGAGCAAGCCCGCGCTGCTCGTCGTCATGCCCGGCGGGGATGGGACGAAGGAATTCCTGCCCTGGGTCGAGAACGGGATCCTCGGCAATGCGCCCGCGGACACGCTCGGGGTCATGGTGACGGCGCACCAGTGGACCGAGGATCAGAAGATCGTCTGGCCCTACGGCAAGAGCAAGGTGCAAGGGCAGCGCTACTCCACGGATCGCTACGTGCTCGACGTCGTCAAGCAGGTGAAGAAGGAGCACGGTGTCGACCCGCAGCGCATCGCGCTGCTCGCGTGGTCGTCGAGTGGGCCGTGTGCGTATCACCTGTTGTCGGATCGGCGCTCGCCGTTCTCGCGCGGTTACGTCGCGATGTCGGTGTGGCGGCCGCTGGAAAAGAACCAGCTCAAGGCGGTGAAGGGGCGACGCTTCGTGCTCGATCAGTCGCCGCAGGACAACGTCACGCCGTTCTCGCACGTGCGTACCGCGTTCCAGGCACTCGACGAAGCCGGCGCGGCCGTGCAGCTGTCGACGTACTCGGGGGGTCACGGTTGGCGTGACAGTCCGAACATCCGCCTGGAGAAGCTGCTCGCGTGGCTGTTCGGTGACGAGCCGGCGGCGGAGCCCGAATGGCCCGCCGGCGAAGAGCCGCTCGATCCGACCGGCAATCTCGTGCGCAACGGCGGGTTCGAGGACGGCGTGCACAAGGCGTGGCCGTCGGTCGGCAACAGCGGCACGTTGCGACTGCGGGTCGACAAGGACGTCAAGGTCGAGGGGGCGCAGTCGCTGCAGCTGCAGAAGTCCGGCGGAATGCCGCTCGATCTCGTCACGCAGACGATCGAACTGCCGAAGCCGTCCGGCGACGACGAGGTCGTGCGGTTCGCGCTGCAGTGCAAGAGCAAAGGCAGCAAGAACGCGTTCCTCAAGCTCTGGCTCTACGACGGCGCCGGCAAGGTGCTCAACGAACGTGACATCGATATCGCGCATCTGCGTGGCGACCAGGACTGGCGGCGCTTCAACAAGACGCTCGCGCGGGGTGCGGCCGAACGCGCGGTGATCCAGTTCGTCATGGTGCTCGCGGGTGAGGTCTGGGTCGACGACGTCGTGCTCGTCGTCGAACCGAAGGACGGCCCGAAAGAGAAGGGCAACAGAAAGGACTGACGCAATCGCGTGCCCGAGCTGCCCGACGTCACCGTCTACCGCGAACGCCTCGAGGCGCTCGTCAAGGACCGTCCGCTGCTCGGAGTGCGGCTCAAGAGTCCGTTCCTCCTGCGCACGGTCGAGCCGGCGCTCGACGAACTCGCGGGGCTTTCGCTGCGCGCCGTCGAACGGCTCGGCAAGCGGCTCGTGTTCGCGTTCGAGGGCGATCTGTTCCTCGTGCTGCACCTGATGATCGCTGGGCGCCTGCGGCGGTACGATCCGGGCAAACGGATCGGCGGCAAGATCGACCTCGCGGCGTTCGACTTCGAGGAGCACACGTTCGTGCTCACGGAGGCCGGCAGCAAGAAGCGCGCGGCGCTGCACGCGGTGCGCGGTCGCGACGGTCTCGCGGAGTTCGATCGCGGCGGACTCGAAGTGCTCGACAGCAGCGCCGCGGAGTTCGATGCGGCGCTGCGGCGCGAGAACCGCACGATCAAACGCGCGCTCTGCGACCCGCGGCTGTTCTCGGGCATCGGCAACGCGTACTCGGACGAGATCCTGCACCGCGCCCGGCTCAGCCCGGCGCTGCTGACGTCGCGCTTCACGCCGGAGCAGAGCGCGCGGCTGCGGGACGCGATCGTGACCGTGATGCAGCACTGGACCGACGAGCTGCGCAACGACGTCGGGGACGGTTTTCCCGACCGCGTGACCGCGTTCCGTGAGGGCATGGCGGTCCACGGCCGATATGGCAAACCGTGCCCCGAGTGCGGCAAACCCGTGCAGCGGATCCGATACGCGGACAACGAATGCAACTACTGCGCCGAATGTCAGTGCGACGGCAAGCTCCTCGCGGACCGGGGGCTGTCGGCGCTGCTCAAGAAGGACTGGCCGCGGACGCTGGCCGAGCTCGAAGAACGGCGCGCCGCCGGAACGTGAAGCGCGGGACGGCCGCGCCGTCGTCCAGGACACGGACCGCCGGGGAGTTCCGGTGCCATCGCGGCGTTCTCGGACGCGTGTCCACCTCCGCGCGAACTCACGCCGCCGGCCTCGCCGGACTGCTGCTCGCCGTCCTGGCATGGACTGCCGTCGCACCCGCGCAGGTCGA
The DNA here is from genome assembly GCA_965228735.1 of Planctomycetota bacterium. GTDB lineage: Bacteria > Planctomycetota > UBA1135 > UBA1135 > UBA2386 > JAGQRA01. Next base: position 1,575,681 of record OZ245838.1, on the reverse strand, counting down.
GGCGAAGACCCGCGTGCAGGAAGGCCGGGTCGTCGACGTGCTCGGTGAACCCGTGCCGGCGGCGCGGCTCGACGTGGTCGTCGGCGACCGCGTGCTGGCACACACGTTCAGCGACGCCGAGGGCTTCTACGCGCTGCGCGCCGCGGCGCTGTCGGGCGCCGAGCTGCGCACCCGCGCGCCAGGGAAGGCGATCGCGCGGCAGTCGTGGGGCGGGCTCAGCGTGCAGCCGATCCAGACGCTCGTGCTGGACGACGCATGCGCGGTGTCGGGTGTCGTCGTCGATCGCTTCGGCAATCCGGTCGCGGGCGCGACGGTGACGCTCGTCGGCGGCGGCACGTTCGAGGTCGTCGTGACGGACGCGGACGGCAGCTACCGACTCGACGCGGCACCGATGCGTCGGCTGCACGTTCGGGCCTGGGGCGATACGAGCTTTGCCGAGAGCACGGTGTGGCCACGCGAGCCCGCGGTGCGTTGCGATCTCGAGCTGCCGCCGACATCCGGGGGCCGCCGCCGCGTACGCGTCGAAGGTCTGCCCGCCGAGGCGCTCGCGGCCGCGACGCTCGAGCTCGTCTCGTACGACCTAGCGGTGCGCCACGATCGCGGGCGGTTCCCGCTCGGTGCGGACGGCACGGCGGAGTTCGTGCCGGGCGATACCGGCATCCTGCGCCTGCGCGCCCCGGGCTACGTCGCCAGGCCCAAGGGCTGGCTCATCGATGTCGACGGCAGCGATGGCGAGCTCGTGTTCGCTGCCGCGCCGCGCGGGCAGAAGCAGAAGGGCGTCGTCCTGCGCGGTCGCCTCATCGACCAGGACGGCAAGCCGATCGTCGGCGCCGATCTCGTCGTCGAGGACCGCCTCTGCGGTCACGTCGGCTCGGGCGAGAGCGGGCCCGACGGCCGGTTCGTGATTCGCACGAGCCTCATGCCCGACGCCTACTGCCGCATCGGGATCGAGCTCGGGCGCTGGCAGTTCGAAGGCCACCAGGCGCTGCTCGCGATCGGCAGCGACTATTCATGGCACGAGATGGAGGCCGAGGAGAAGCCGTTCACGCTCGCCGTCGAGCCGGCCACCGCGCTGCTTAGCGAGGTGCGTGACGAGAACGGCAACCGCTTCGCGTTCGGCGAGGTCTACGTCGCGCCGTCGGATCGGCCGCAGGCGCTCTGCGCGGAGTTGCGCGCGAACCGACTGGGTGCGTTCGCGCTCGGCGGGCTCGAACCGGGTGAGTACATGCTCGCGGCGATCTCGACGGCGGGCGACCTCGTCACCGCGGAGGTCGTCGTCGACGAACGCGAGCGTCGGGTCGTGACGAAGTGGCGGCGCGAGCCGAGCGGGGGCGTTGCGGGGCGCATCGTCGACGCCGACGGCCAACCCGTTCCCGGGGTCCGCGTTCGTTTGGCCTCTCCCGAGCAGATCGACGGCGCCGGCTTGCCGCTCGGCGGCCGGCCGTTCGTCGACCTGCGCACGGATCGGGCCGGGCGGTTCGCGTGTCGCGGGCTGCAGCTCGGCGGTTGGCGCGCCTTCCTCCCCGATCGCGAAGCGGTCGAAGGCGAGGACGTGGAGGTCCGCGCCGATCAGCGGGCGGAGGTCACGCTGAAGCTGCCGGCGGCCCCGGCTCGCTGAGAACTCACCCGCCGAACATCTGCAGCCACTCGGCCTCCGTCGTCGGCTTGAAGACGAAGTTGCTCTTCCGGGTCTCGCCGAGCGGCGCGCTCGCCTCCGGTGCGTAGAGGTGCCCCGGATAGAGCACGGCCGAGTCCGGCACGTGCGCGAGCTTCTGCGTGATGGACAGATAGAGCTGCCGCGGATCGCCACCCGGCAGATCGGTGCGGCCGCAGCCTTCGAGGAACAGCGTGTCACCGGCGACGAGCCGGTTCTGCACGAGGAAGCACTGCGATCCCGGCGTGTGCCCGGGCGTGTGGATCAGCTGGATCGGGATCTCGCCGACCTGCACGACGTCGCCGCTGTCGTGCTGCGCGAGGTCGCTGTCGCTGCAGCCGGTCATGCGTTTGACCCAGTCGACCTCGGGCCGCTGCACGTGGACCTTGCACGGGCAACGCGTGAGCAGCTCGCGCACGCCCTCCATCGAATGGCCCATCATGTCGCCGCCGACGTGGTCGGGGTGGTAGTGCGTCGCGAGCACGCCCGTGACCTTCAACCCGTCCGCCTCGACCTTGTCGAGCAGCTCGTTCACCGCGTAACACGGGTCCACGAGCACGGCCTCACCGGACTCGCTGTCGCCGATCGCGTAGCTGAAATTGGCCATCTGGGCGGCGACCGGGTCGCCGATCGCGAAGTCGCGACCCGCGAGCCACTGTCGAAAATACAGACGCTGCTCAAGGGCAGGGGTGGGTTCGTGCCGATCCATGCGATGGCAACGATGGTAGGACCCAGCCCCCAGTTCGTGATGGCCAGAATCGAATCGGCAGCGAGCGCGACGGCCCGATCCACCGATCCCGGATCGGGATCACGGGTCGCCGCGCGCGCCTGGCGGACGATCACCGTCGTGATCCTCGGCCTCGTCGGCGCGGCGTGTCTCGCGACGGGAGGTCACCGCGGCGGCGTGGTGCCGGCCGCCGTGCGCGAGCTCGCCGACGAAGCCGCGGTGCGGGTCGCCGCGTTCACCCCGACGACGCTGCCGCCGACGATCGAGGGCATCGACTGCATTCTCGTCACCGTGCCCGGCTGGCGCGAACCCGAGCTCGCGATCGAGCCCGCCGTCGTCGAGCGGCTGCGTCAGTTCGTCGAGCGCGGCGGTCATCTCGTGCTGCTCGGCTATGCCGCGGCGCTCGCGACCGACCTCGGGTTCGAACCCGAACGGCCCGAACTCGAGGCCTTGCGCTGGGGGTTCGACGCGCGCACCGTCGCCGGGCGCGCGGAGCTCGGCGTCGAGGTCGTGTCGGGGCGCTACGCCGACCTGTTCGACGGCCTGCAGAATGCCCCTCGTACGACCCCGGGGTTGGTGAACGAGTTCACGTTCTTCCTCGCGGGGGGCGCGCCGTGCTGCACGCCGCTCTGCGCCTGGTCGGTCGGCGCCCCGCGCAGCGGCGCCGTGATCGCGCGGCTCGCCGCCGAGTTCGACGGGCAACCGTCCGTGGGGCCGCCCGTGGCCGTTGCGTGGCCGCACGGGCGCGGCGTGGCGGTCGCGCTCGGACTCGCGCCGGATCTCGAGAACGACGACGCGGTGTTGCAGCGGAACGCGCGACGGCTGCTGCAGAATCTCATGGGCGGGCTGCCAGGCGCGAACGCTGGCGACGCTGCGACGTCACGGGCCGACCGGACCGTCGCGCTCCTCACGTTGCCGGGCGCGGACACCGCCTCCAATTCCGGAAGCCAGCCGGCGGCGCCCGCTGGCGAGACGGCGCCGCGCGCCGAGCTGCCGATGACGCCGACCGTCGCCCACTGGGGCTGGAGTACCCGGCTCGAGAGCGGTGACGATCCGGGCCTTTCGCGCTCGCTGGCGGAGCTCGCGAACGAGGTGATCGCGCCGAGCTGGGCCGCCGGCGCCGACCTGCTCGAGCTCGTGGTCACGGATCCGGATCACGGGTCGCCGCTGGCCTGGGCCGATCGCGACGCGCTGCGGCGCCCTGCCGGGTATCGCGGCGATGCCTTCGGCGGTCAGTTCGACGCCCATGCGTTCGGCGTCGTCGCGACCGAAGCGCACGGTCGCGGCATGCTCGCGCACGGTTTCTTCGACGCGCCGCCGCACGGCGAACGGACCAACGAGCGGCTCGCGAGCTTGCGCTTCTTCGCGCGCGAGCTCGCCGATTGGCGCCGCCTCGGCGACCGCGCGCTCGACGGGTTCGGTTTGCGCGAGTGGTTCGTCGATCGCGCGGGCTATAGCAAGGCGATGGTGCAGGACCTGCATCCGGCCGCGGAGCTGTACCGCGTCGGCGAACGCGCACCGGCGATCGCGGGCAGCGTGCGCGTGCTCGACGCCGAGGACGGCGCGCTGCGCGGGCTCGGCGCGGCCGGCGTGTCGAGCGACTGGCGCGACGGTTTCCCGGCCGACCTGTTCCCGTTCGGTGTGCTCGACGCGCGGGTCGAACGACCGCTGCCGTCGGCGTTCGGGCCGACCTACGGCGGGGGCAGTTTCGGCGACTGGATCGTCACGCAGGCGAACGACTTCGTGCGCCCGCGTCGCGGCCGCGGGGCGGCGATGTGGTGGCGCCATCACGACCCGGCGACGCTCGGTTCGCGTGGGCTCGAGTACGTGCACGGCATCTCGCTCGATCCGCTCCGCGCGGCCGTCGCCACGCAATGCGCGGCGACGGGCCGGAACGGGTATCGCGCCGCCATCGGCCGACTCGACGACGCCACGCCGGCAGGCTTCGGCGGCGAACTGCCGGTGCCCGCAGCGGTGCACCTGCTGCAGAACAACTGGTTCCGGCTGCTCGGCAGCGGAGGCGGCCTGCTGTTCGATCCGACGGGCGAGGCGCGCTTCCGGCCCGGCGAGGGTGTCGTCGTGAGTCCGCAGTTCCTGCATACCAGGCTGCACGGCGGGCGGCCGAGCGCGAGCTCGATCCGGTCGTACGACGTCGATTTCCTCGCGCCCGGGCTCGCGCCCGTAGGTCGGGTCGGGGGCCGGGTCGGGGGCCGGAGTGGGGTCGGCGGCGAACGCGGCTCCGAACGACCGGGCGAACGCGGCGGCCCGAGCGGCTACGGGCGCACGAGCGTCGTCGGCGACGCGCTGGGTCAGGCGCGCCGGCTGCCCGCGACGATCGCGTTCGACGAGCAGCCGCGTTGGCCGCAGCGCGTGCACCTCGAGGAGACGCTCGCGACGGGCTACTACGAGCTCGATATCGAGCTGCGCGCGGTGCGGCGGCAGGGCGTGCTCGCGATCGGCCTCGACGGCACGCTGCTGCACTGCGAACCGTTCTCCGTCCAGCGTCGATCCCCGGCGCTCACCGTCCCGGTGCACGTCGCGGTGGAGGGAGTCCGCACGCTCGAGCTCGCGGTGCTCGAGGGCGGCGCCGTCGCGCTGGATCGCCTGCGGCTCGTGCGGCGCGGTGACGTCGCCGCCGAAGCGGAGGTCGCGATCGCGGCGGGCCACGTCGCCGAGGTCGTCGAACGATCGGCGTCGAGCTACCACGCGGAGACGGTCGACCTGCGCACGATCGGCGACTTCCCCGGCTTCCTCCTGCGACTGCGTTGTGAACGCGCGGTCCGCAATCTGCGCGTCGAACGCGCGTTCGGCCTCCGCGACTACGACGGCCTGACGCACGCGGCCGAGCCCGCGACCCGCCTGCGGCGCCCGTTCGCGCTGCGCTCGAGCAAGGCCGGCCTGCCCGACCTCGTCGTCGTGCCGCTGCAGCTCGCGCGCTACGACCACTTCCGCTTCGAGGCCGGTCGCCTGACGATGCACAGCGCGCCCGAGACGGGCAGCGAGAGTCGCATCGGGTTCTGGCTCGCGCCGCGCGGCGAGGGCCGGGCTCTGGCCGTGAACGTCAAGGAGACGAGCGTGCGCCTGCGCGCCGTCGACCAGCCGATGCTGCTCGAACTCGGCGACCGCGGGGTCGGGACCCTGATGCAGGGGCTGACGACGCCGTGGACCCGGTTGCTGCGCGTGCACACGCCGTCGAGTCCCGCGGGGAACACGCCGTTCATGGTGCGCGAGAACGGGTGGTGGACTTGGCGCGGCGCGCAGTTCGCGCCCGATGCCGGGGCGGGAGCGGGCCGCTACCTGCGGGTGTTCCAGGCGCCGGGCGACACGATCGAGGTCGTCGGCGGACCTGCCGTGCTGGCGCGCACGCGCCCGGGCCCGGGGGCCCTCCGCATCCTCGCGTTGCGCGATCCGGCGCCCGGCAGCGTCACGGCGCGGGTCCTGCAGCCCGGACGCCTCGCGCCGCCCTGCGTGGTCATGGCGCGCGACTTCGATGCGGTGACCGTCAACGGCGCGACATGGTCGTGGTTCGATGGTCGCACCGTGTACCTCCCGGATCGGCCCGGGGAGTACCGCATCGAGACGAGCACGCGCAACGCGACCGCGCCGCACGTCGCGTGCACGGGCGCGCCGCTCGTGCGCTGCGAGTACGACGAGGCCGCGCGCGAGCTCCTGCTCGTCACGGCGGCGGTGCCGGAACGGCCGACCGGTCTGCCCTACACCGCGGTGCTGCGAGGCCCGCGACCGAGCGCGATCGAGAACGGCGTGATCGTGAGTGAAGACGAACTGCCGCACCAGAGCGCCATCACCCGCAGCGCGGCCGCTGCCGGCGGCGTGCTCGTGCGGTTCGCTCCCGGAGTGACCAAGGTGACCTATGCGAACTGACCGCACGTTGTGGCTCACGGCCGTCGCCGCGTTAGGCGCGGCGCTCGTCGCGTTCCCGTTCCTCCCGGGCAGTTGGCCGAGCCCCCTACAGGAAGGGGTCGAACTGCGGCCGCAGGATCTGCTCCAGCTCAAGATGGCGGCGGCGCGCGTCGACGTGGCATGCGCGCGCGGTGACATCAGGCAGTTCGAGGCGGCCGTCACGCCGGCGCACCGCCAGCGGCTGCAGCGCCAGCTCGAGACCGTGCAGCGCCAGCTCGACCCGGCGACGCTGCAGGCGCTCGTTACGGAGCGCTCGTGGACGTTCGCGGAGCTGATGCGACAACCCGTGCTCGCTGCCGAAGTGCGGGGCGCCCGCGCGGCCGTCGCCATCGACAAGGACCCGGGCTCGGGTCAGGCGCAGGTGCTCGAGTTCGAGTGGGACGGGCAGCGGCTGCGGCTCGACGGTTCGCACGAAGCGGCCGTGACGGCGGTCGACGCTGTCGGCCCACGTCGTGCCGGGGCGGCGACGTCGCCGGCCGCGCTCGTTCGCGAAGCGGTCGCGCGGCGCCGCTGACCGCGCTACGTTCGCGGGGCATGACCGACACCGCCGCGACCCTCGCCAGCACGACTCCCGCGAGTTGGGCGCGGCGTCTGCGGTCCGAGTCCTGCCGGCGGGACCTGCTGATCGACCAGGCGCACCTCGAGAAGAAGGCGGCCGCCGGCGCGTCGACGTTCCTCTTCCGCGTGCCCTACGACTCGCGTTGGCAGCGCGGCCTGTCGGCGCTCGCGCGCGAAGAGCTCGTGCACTTCGAGCGCACGCTGCGGCTGCTCGATGCGCGCGGCGTCCCGTTCGGCCGCCAGCGCCAGACGGGCTACGCGGCCGGGCTCAAGGACGGCATCGGGCGCGACATGCCGCACCGCCTCGTCGACGAGCTGCTCGTCGCGGCGATCATCGAAGCCCGGTCGTCGGAACGCATGGCGTTGCTGTCGCGGGAGCTCGCGGACACCGACGCCGAGCTCGCGGCGTTCTACGCCGACCTCGTCGAGGCGGAGGCGCGCCACGAAGTGCTCTATCGCGACATCGCGATCGCGCTCACCGACGCCGGGTACGTGGCAGAGCGCTGGCGCGCGCTCACGGCGCACGAGGCCGCCGTGCTCGCCGGCCTGCCGTGGGACGCGCGCCTGCACAGCGGGCTGATCGCCGCCGATGCGACGAACGGCACAACGGCAGAGGTCGATGTCGGCGCCGGGCACTGACGTCGCGGCGTCGACGCCGCGGGCGCGACCGCGCCGGCGCTTCTGGCGGCGGCTGGGGTTCGGTTCGCTCGGGGTGGTCCTCGGCTACTTCGGCCTCGTCCTCGCGGGACTGCCGATCGCCTGGATCTACGACTACCCCAAGAACTTCGCCTTCACGCCCGAGCGCCCCGACCTGCGGGCGCCGGCCGAGGGCCGTCACGTCGTCGTGCTCGTGCACGGCCTGCTGCGGTCGTCGTACGCGCTCGGGCGGCTCGAACGCACGCTCGAATCACACGGCTACGAGGTGCACAACGTCGACTACCGGAGCACGATGGCGACGATCGAGCAGCACGCGGAGCACGTCGCCGAACAGCTCGAGCCGGTCGCGGCCGCGGGGCCGGTCACGGCGTGGCACTTCGTCGGACACTCCCTCGGCGGGCTCGTGATCCACGAGCTGTTGCGCCGGCGCGCGTCGGCGTATGCGCCGACGCGAGCGTGCGTCTACATCGCGACGCCGGTCCGCGGCGCGATGCTCGCGGACCTCCGCAAGCGGTGGTTCCCGTTCCGCTGGATCATGGGCGACCAGGCCGCGAAGCAGCTGGGTCGGGTCGATCCGTTCCACGACCGGCCGATTCCGTTCGTCGAGCGGTCGGGGGTCATCGTGGGGGACATCGGCGAGGGCAACGCGTCGCTGCCGGGCAACGACGACGGTACGGTCCGGGTCGTCGAGGCCGAGCTGCCCGGTGCCGCGAAAGTCGTGCTGCCGCTCGGCCACACGGAGATCACGACCGCGCCGCGGACCTGCGAACAGGTGCTCGCGTTCCTGAAGCACGGCCGGTTCGAGGTCGACTGAACGCCGGGGACCGCTGCGGGTCCGCGCCGCAACCCGCGATGCCACCGGCGACTGGTCCCCACCTACGGGAACGTCCCGATCCGGGCCACAAGGTGGGGGCTGCACCGACCGAACACCACTGCCATGGGGATCAAGTCTGGCGTCGGCGTTCTCGCCGGCGTCACCGCTCTGCTCGTTTCGGGCTGCAGCGGTGGCGGCGGGCGTGGCGGATCAGCCGCGACCACGGTGAGCGGCGTCGCGGTCGCGGAACGCGCGAGCGGCCTCGTGCCGGTCGAGTTCGTGCTCGTCGACCCGGAGGGCGACCCGACCGACGTCGAGGTGCGCTACTCGGTCGACGGCGGCGCCACGTTCGCGCCGGCCGCCGTGCGGGAAGCGACGACGGCGCTCGCGACGTCACCGGACGGCACGCGGCACCTCGTCCACTGGGACGCCTACGCGGATCTCGGGGCGCGCGCGGCCGTCGACTTCGAGGTCACGGTGACGCCCCTCGGCGGCGGCGACGATCCGACGCGGACCGCCGTGATCGCGACGAGCGGCAGCGTGTTGAACGTGCCGTCGGCCGCGCGGCGGGTGGAGCAGTACCTGATCCACTTCGGGCCGATGGACGCGAGCAAGGTCGCGGTGTGCGAGACGTTCGACCTCGTGATCCTGTACTCGTGCCACCCGAGCATCACGAGGTCGCTGGTCGCGGCCATCCAGGACGGCGTGGATCCCGCGGATCCGAGCGACGACGTGCTCGTGCTCGGCTACGTCAACGTCGGCGAGGACGAGCGCACGATCGGACTGACCGCCAGTCAGCTGCAGGCGGACCCGCGGTTCGTCGGCGACGGCACAGGGCCGCGCGTCGACCCGCGCGGCGCCGGTGCGGCCGGGCAACCGCTGACCGGTCTCGACCCGCTCGGGCTGCCGTCCGTCAGCGGCGGCTACGCGTCGTTCTATCTCGACGACAACTCGCTCGAGTCGAACGGCGTCGGCGACGGCGTGCCGGACCGCAACTCGGTCACGGGCGCGTGCTACGTGAACATGGGGGACCCGGCGTGGTTCGACGCGCTCGACGCGATGGAGTGCGCGGGCCCGGACGGTCGCAACGGCTTTCGCGAGCTGCTGACGCTCGGCCACGGGCTCGGGCTCGGCTGCGACGGCGTCTACCTCGACAACGTCGACACCTGCGCGCCCAACCTCTGGACGGGGCCGTCGGATCCCGACCAGGCCGAGTTCGAGTGGACCGCGGCCGGCTACGGCAGCCTCGTCGATCGCCTGCGCGCGCAGTATCCGGAGGCGCTGATCCTGCAGAACCGCGGGCTGTTCTTCTTCCACCCGGATCTGCCGCACTACGAGGTCGCGCCGCGGCGATTGCTCGACTTCGTCAAGATCGAGAACTACCGCCTCGACCGCAACAGCGGCCAGGAGTTCGACGCCTACACGTTCGCGGCGAACAAGCACAGCTGGGGCCCGAAGCTGCAGGCCGAGGCCTACCGCGATCGCGGGTTCCAGATCCTGTCGCTCGGCTACGCCGAAGGCCCGGGGATCGACCATGCCACGCTCACGGGCAACGCGTTGGGCGGCCTCTCGACGTTGCTCGACGACGTGCGCGAGGCGCAGGAGGTCGCGGGCTACCGGCACTACATCCACGACGCGGCCGGCAGCGTGCTCAACCGCTTCGTCGCCGACCACGGCGACCTGTCCGATACCGCACCGCCGGTCTGGACGAGCACCTACAACGTCAACGATCCGGGCTACCCGACTCCGCCGGGCGCGCCGCAACCGCGCGTCGGGATCCAGCAGGCCGTCGCCGAGCCCGGGGCCGCGGTCGTGCGCTGGGACGTCGCGCGCGACCTCAACCCGGTGCGCTACGTGCTCTACCACAGCGACCGCCGCTACCGGTCGAACCAGTCCGACCGCTGGTTCGAACGCGCGACGCGGATCGAGATGCTGCCTGCGGTCGGCGAGGGCTACGAGAACGGCGTCGGGCCCGCCGTGTTCCCGTACGAGTACCGGCTCGACGGGCTGCGGCGGTCGACGAGCTACTGGCTCGCCGTGCGCGCGGTCGACTCCGCGGGCAACGAGGACGACAACCGCGTCGTGCTCCGCGTCACGACGCCGGACGACGTGCCCGGGATCGTCATCGACGGCGACTTCGACGACTGGCTGCAGCGACCGATCCGGATGTTCGACTGGCGCACCCAGGGCACCTCGGGCGGGCCGGACTGGCAGTTCCTGCAGGTCGCCAACGACGACACCAACCTCTACATCCGGTTCCGCAGCTGGGACCGCTTCGACCTCGACGGTTCGCCGCAGCACGCGACGTCGCAGTTCGCGATCTACCTCGACGCCGACAACGACCCGTTCTCGGGGCGGCGGCGCGGGTTGATCGGCAGCGAACTGCTGGTCCACGGCGACGAGCTCGTGGCCGACACGGGGGCGACCGCGGGCCAGGTGCTGCAGACGCTGCCGTTCCTGCCGCAGGTGGACATCCGGGACGGCGAGCTGTCGGTCCCGCTGGCCGCGGTCGACGCGGCGGCCGGTGGCGGACCGGCCACCCGGATCCGGCTGCTGTTCGTGGATCTGGCCAGCGGCGACCGGGCGCCCGAGTTCGGCTATCTGCCCTACGACGTCGTCCGCTGAATCGGGTAGAGTGGCCGCCCCCATGGCAGCCCCGACCCCTCGATTGTCTGTCCCTTCGGCCCTCCTGATTGGCGTCGGCTTCGGCGCGATGTTCCTGCTGGGCCAGTGGATCACGCATTGGCAGAACCCGACCCCGCTGCACGCGCAGGGCCGCGGCCCGGTCAACCCACCGCCGATCGTGGAGCCGCGGGAGGGCACGAGCGCTCCGGAAGTGGTCTACACCGAGAACGGCGGCAACAGCGCCAGCGCGAACGGTTTCGTCGCTGTCACCGGCAGTTACGGCGTCGGCACGTCGGTGCTCTACGTGCTCGACACGAACGGTCGCCAGCTCGCGGTCTACGAGGCCCGCGGTGGTTCGAGCGAGCAGCGCCGGATCGTGCTCGTCGGGGCCCGCCGGATCGACCTCGATCTGCAAATCGAGAACTACAACGACGAGAGCGAGTTCGATTACGCCCGACTGCAGAAGCTGTTCGAAAAGCGCGGTACGAAGGACCGGGAGCCCAAGACCGGGCTCGAGCGCGACGCCGGCAAGCGCTGATCGGGGCCCCGGGCCGACCCCCTGGCCGGGAAGATCGGGCTACACAAACCCCGATCGCGCGGTAAGCTACTGAGCCTCGGCCGGCGTCAAGGCGCCGTGCCGGGCTCTCCCAACCCCTTTGATTCCCTCTGTCCCTCTCCCGGAAGGTCCGTCCCTTGGCGGCATTGCGGGATCCCTTCCAAGCACACCCCGAGGTTAGTCCGTGTCCAAGAGCGACGATTTCGTTTCCTTCGAGAATGCGCTGCGCGATCTGAAGATGCGCAGCGAGGAACTCAAGAAGCTCGTCAGTGAAGGCGAGATTCGTGCCTTCCGCGATGGCGACTCGATGAAGTTCCGCGCCGAGGACGTCGACGCGCTGATGTCGCAGTCCGAAGGTGAGTCCGAGCTGTCGTTCGCCGATTCGCTCGAGGACGACACGGGCATGGTCACGGAGCAGCTGTCGGACGAGGACACCCTGCTCGCGGACGACGACGTCGTCATCGAGGAGCCGACCCCGCGTCGCGGCAGTGGCCGTCGGGCCGGCAACGCTGGTGGTCGCGCGGCCCGCGCGCCGGCGATGGCCGCTGCGGGCGCGCCGGAAGAGCCCACCCCGGCCTGGGTCACGGCTGCCGCGATCGTCGGCTTCGTCGTGATGGTCTGGGGCGCGATCCACGCCGCGGACATCACGTTCGACAACTACAGCGCCTTCACGTCCGTCTGGGCTGGCGAGAAGTAGGCCAGTCCGGCGATCATTCGTCAGGCCGAGTGGCTTGACGAATCGACACGCGCTCCCCGCCAGCGATGGCGCCGGAGCGCGTTTTGCGTTTGCGGCGGCGTGGCTTTTCCGTGACCGCTCGGCTACGGTGATACCCGATCGCAAGGGCCTCCGGTCGGCCCGACCGGTCATTGCCTGACTCCCAGCGGTGGTTCGCGAGGGGGTCGGGGGGATACACCGATGAAGCACAGCCTTACCTCCGCGAGCCATGTCTGCGCGCACCGCGTTCGCCGCGGCGCCGCTCTCGCCGTCCTGGCGCTCACCGTCGTCGCTGCCGGTTGCGTGAGTCCCGAAGCCCATCGCCGCGTCGTCGGCGCCAACCAGGCCATGCAGGCCCAGCTCGCGCAGCTCATCGAGAGCCAGAAGGAACTCGCGCTCGAGAACGATCGTCTGCGCGGGCAGGTCAACGAGCTCGGCAAGAACGCCGTCGACGCCGAGTGGGTGAAGGCGAAGAAGAAGCAGCTCGCCGAGCTGCTCGGCAAGTACGGCAAGGAGGCGCCGAGTCGCGTCGACGGGGTCGATCTCGTGTCGACGCCCGAGGGTTACGCGTTCCGCGTGGCGGGTGGCGTGCTGTTCTCCTCGGGTCGCAACGACCTGTCCGACGGCGGCAAGCGCACCCTGCAGGGCCTGATGGACGACCTGCGCGGGCGTCGCATCCGCGTCGAGGGCCATACGGACGACACGCCGATCCAGCGCAGCCGTTGGGGCACCAACCTGCGGCTGTCGGCCGAACGCGCGCTCGCGGTCGCGGACTTCCTGACGCAGGCGGGCGGCCTCGACGCGACGCAGATCAGTGTCGCGGGCTACGGCGAACACCGCCCCGCCGACCCGGGCAACACGGACGCGGCCCGCGCCCGGAACCGTCGCGTCGAGATCCTGCTGCTGGATGGCTGAGCGGACGTCGCCGCCGCGCGCCGTCGCGCTCGTCGTGCTCGCGTGCGGAGTTCTCGCCGCGAGCTGCGATGGCGCGCCCGGCGACGAGGTCGGTGCAGACCCGGAATCGGCAGTCGCGCCGCCCGCTCGCGTGGGGCGCTTCGGCACGCTGCGCGACTTCGTGCTCTTCGAACGACGGCTCGATCGGGGTGCTGCCAAGGCGCTGTTCGTCGACCGCTTCGAGGTGACGCGGGCCGACTGGCGCGAGTTCGCGGCGACGCCCGAGGGGGCCGCGGTTCGTGCCGAGACCGCGACGCTCGGCGGCGATCCGGTCTGGCCCGTCGGGCTCGTGAGCCTGCGGCAGGCACGGGCGTTCGCGGCGTGGCGCTACGCGCGGTTGCCGCAGCGCGACGAGTGGCACGCGGTGATCGGCTGGTACTACTTTCCCTGGGGGGACAAGCCGATCGCGACCAGGGCGAACACCGCGGATCTCGGACTCGCGGCCCCGACCCCGGTCGGCGCGTTCGAGTCCGGGCGTCGCAGTCCGAGTGTTGTCGGTCAGCCCTACGACCTCGTCGGCAACGTGAGTGAATGGACCGAGACCGTGCCGCTCGATTGGTGTGCCGAGAAGAGCGACGGCGAGGTGTCTGTGCCCTTGCTGCCGAGCCTCGACTACCAGTCCGGCTTGGAGGTCGCCCGCCGCACGCGCGCCGTAGCCGTGTGGCAGGTGCTGCCTGGTGTCGTGCCCGCCCTGACCGCCGTCGCACCGCGCTCCGATGCCGTGCCGCGCCTCGTCGTCGGTGCGGACTTCCAGTCCTTCATGTGGCCGGACGACAAGCAGCCGCCCTTGCCGGACGAACGCGTGCTTGCCGGCGTGCGTCGCGAACGGACCGGCATCCGCCTCGTCGCATCACCCGATGAACTGCTGCGTGCGCTGGCCACCGTCGACGTCGAGCCGACGACCGCGGACTACGAACGGCTGACGCGCTTCGTGCGTCGGCGCGGGCACCGCGCGGCGCTGCGGCGCGCGCTCGATGGTCTCGAACCGGGCGCCCTCGGCGATGGCCCCGTGGCGCGCTGGCTCCTGCAGCAGCTGCGGCCCTGAGGGACATGACGGAGCGCGACGACTTCGCCCACTATCGCGATGCGATGAGCGCGCTGGGTTTCCAGCCGAGCACGCGCCGGGGGCAGAACTTCCTGCTCGATCCGTCGCTGCACCGCTGGCTCGCGGAACAGGCCGGCGCGGGTGCGAACGACACGGTCGTGGAGATCGGTGTCGGGCTCGGGTTCCTCACGCGCGAGCTCGCCGCGGTCGCGGGCAGGGTCGTCGGCATCGAGATCGACGACCGCCTGCTGACGATCGCGCGCCGCGATCTGCAGAGTCGCGCCAACGTCGAGCTCGTGCTCGGCGACGCACTCGCCGACCAGGGCCTGCTGCCCGCGATCCCCGCGGCGCTCACGGCCGCGACGGAGCGCGGCGGCCGCGCGCTGCTGGTCGCCAACCTGCCGTATTCGATCTCCGGCCCGCTGATCGCCGAGCTCGCGTGCCTGCCGCAGCTGCCCGACCGCGCGATCCTCCTCGTGCAGAAAGAACTCGCGCAGCGCCTCGCCGCGTCACCGTCGACGCCCGACTACGGCAGCCTCAGCGTGCTCGCGCAGAACGTGTTCGAGGCGACGGTCCTGCGCGACGTGCCGCCGCAGGTCTTCCGCCCGCGGCCCAAGGTCATGTCCGCCGTGCTGCAGCTCGAACGCCGCGCCGAGCTGCCCGAGCTGCTCGTCGAGGCGACCGCGCGCCAGGAGTTCGCCCGCTTCGTTCGCGCGTTGTTCCAGCAGCGCCGCAAGACCCTGCGGAACACGCTGGCGCGCACGGCGAAGGCGATGGGCATGGACTCGGAGGTCGTCCTGGCGAACGCCCACGTCGACCTCGGGCAGCGCGCGGAGGCGCTGGCGCCGGGCGAGGTCCTCGGTCTCTGGGGTAGCGTTCGCCTGGACTGAACTCAGGCCGGCGCAGCGACCTTGGGCGCGCACTTGCTCATGACCTCGTCCGGGCGGTTGGCGGCCTGGGCCGCGGTTTCGAGTTCGATGTAGCCACCGTTCACGAGTTCGATCAGGCGATCCTCGAGCAGGATCATGCCGTGGCTGCGGCCGGTCTGCAGCACGTTGACGAGCTGGGCCGATTTGCCGTCGCGGATGTTCGATCGCACGCTGTCGGTGCTGACGAGCACCTCGTGGGCGGCGATCCGGCCGCCGCCGACGCGCGGGAGCAGGCACTGCGAGATCACGCCCTGCAGCGAGTTCGCGAGCTGCACGCGGACCTGCTGCTGCGACTCGTGCGGAAAGACGTCGATGATCCGGTCGATCGTCGTGATCGCGCTCGTCGTGTGCAGCGTGCCGAGCACGAGGTGTCCCGTCTCGGCCGCGGTGATCGCGAGTTGCACGGTCTCGAGGTCGCGCATCTCGCCGATCATGATGATGTCGGGATCCTGGCGCAGGCCGGCGCGCAGGCCCTGGGCGAACGATTCCGTGTCCGAGCCGATCTCACGCTGGGTGACGATGCACTTCTTCTCGGCGTGAATGAACTCGATCGGATCCTCGAGCGTGAGGATGTGGCCCTCGCGCGTGCCGTTGATGAAGTCGAGGATCGCGGCGAGCGTCGTCGACTTGCCGCTGCCCGTCGGGCCCGTGACGAGCACGAGGCCCCGTGGCCGTTCCGCGAGCTTGCGGCAGACGCCGGGCAGGCCGAGCTGCGCGGCGCTCGGGATCTCGTGCGGGATGTGGCGCGCGACCATCGCGATGCTGTTGCGACGCGAGAGCGCGTTCACGCGGAAGCGGCCGACGCCGGTTCGCGAGTACGAGAAGTCGATGTCCGGGCGTTGCTCGAACGCCGCTCTCTGTTCGGGCGACATGATCTCGTGGATCAGGCGCTTCGCGTCGTCCTGGCTCAGAGCCTCGGTGTTCTCGATGCGGCGGATGCGGCCGTCGATCCGCACCGCGGGTGGCGAACCGACGCCGACGTGGAGGTCGGAAGCCCGCGACCGCACCATGACGGTCAGCAGATCGTCCATCGAGATGGTCGTGCTCATGGTCGTGCTCTCTACCGGGACTCAGGTGAGTTCCACGCGTCGCTCGGCGTGCCCTGGAACTTCCTCTCGGGTGGGACGCCGTAGTCGCCCCAGACGTCCGCGCTCGACCCCGAGCCGTCGGATCCGAACGCCGGTGCCGTGCCCGGCGCGGTCGGGGCGGGGGCCGTGTGGCCCGCGTCGACGAGGAACTCGCCGATGTCGAAGCGCAGGCCCGAGGTGGCGGTGGGCACGTTCTCGAAGAACGCGAACGCGCAGGTCTCTTGCGCGAACACCCGGTCGAAGCGGCGCTGAACCTGCTCGACGAGCGCCGTGGTCAGCGCCTGCTCCGTGACGATGCCGTCTTCGACGAGGGCCGTGCCGAGGAGCTTGTTCGCGCCGCGGTGCGAGTCGATGTGCGACAGCATCTGCTCGAACTGGACGGCGCCGTTGTCGATCAGGATGTCGCCGAGGCGCTCGCCGCGGCGCGCCGTGTCGGTCGCCGTCTGCACGATCTGGCCCTTGTCGATCCCGAACGTGATCGTTTCGTCGGTCAGTCGGATCTGCAGCTGGCCGGACTTCTCGTGGTTCTGCAGGAAGCTGAGCGCGTCCGCGAGCGGGTAGTCGGGGCTCTTCCCCGTGAAGCTCGGGGTGCCCTGCTTGCCGTCATCCGAGGCCGCACTCGCGCTGTCGCTGTTGCCCGCGGTCGTTCCCATGTCGTTGACCAGCCGCGCCGCGATGCGGGCGCTGGCGCCCCCGTTGCGTTGGTAGCGTCTGGACTGCAACTGGTGGAGGGCGCCGTTCACCATCGAGAGCTGCTGCTGCAAACGGTCGATCCGGTCCATCACGTCCGGGTTGCCCGCCTGCGTGACGGCCGAGACCAGCACCCGCTGCAGCGGCACCAGGGTCTTCTCCGTCTTGTCGCAGAGCTTGGTGAGCTCGCGGCGCACCGCCTGATGGCGCTTCTCTTGTTGTCGGTCTTGCTGGCTCATGCGTGGTTCCCCCGGCTATCTCTTCGGATCTATCGTTCCGGTGGCGGGGTTCTCCGCAGTCGGTTTGACGGGTGCGCCGGTAGCGCCAGTGGCATGGCGGTCTCGTAGAGGTCCCCACGGTCGCCAGGTGGGCCTGCGATGGGAGCCCCGGCGTCGAGACGCTGCCGCGACGTTCGTCGAGTGGTCCGGCCACGTCGGCTTCCTGGGCGAGACAAAGATTCCGGGTTCCGTATGTTCACTTCGTGATCGCTCGACTCGTCCTCGTTCTTGGGCTGCTCGGATCGTTGCCGGCGCAGGAGTCCGCCGAACACGTTTCGCCAACGCGCAGCGAAACGATCGAGCCAATCCTCATGACGTCGTTCGACCGCGACGGCAAGACGCCGGAGCGGCGCCAGGGCGGCAACCCGCGGACGGTCGACGGTCTGCTCGTCTTCGACGGCGCGATGGACGGCAACCGCCAGGTCGACCCGCAGATCGCGGTCGGCGGCGGTCACGTGCTGCACGCGACGAATCACGGTCTGCACCTCTACGACAAGGCGGGGGCGTTCGTGGCGGGCGTCTCGCAGCGCGGGTTCAACGGCGGCATCGATCCGAAGGTGTTCTTCTGCCCGAACCACCAGGTGTTCGGGTTCGATCTGTGGAACCCCTGGGACGAGGCCGAGCAGAAGCCCGTGAACGTGTCGGTCTCGCGCACGTCGGATCCGACCGGCGCGTGGGCGACGTTTCCGGTGCCGGCACCGAAGGGCGTCGACGGCGGCGGCATCGGCGTGAGTCGCGATTGGATCGGCTACTCGTTCCCGGGTGGACCGGAGCGCACGTTCGTGATGGCGACGGCGACGTGCAAGGCCGGCAAGCCGGTCACGGTGCATCACTTCGCCGGCAGTCTCGGCCATCCGGTGCTGACACAGGACGATGAGGGCGACCTCCACTTCGTGCAGCTGACGCGGCGTGACATCGTGATCCGCAAGGTGACGACCGCGGCGAGTGGCGCGCCGGTCGCCGTCGAGGTGGCGCGCGCGCCGCACGGCTTCGCGCACTTCGGCTGGCCACCGCAGTCGCCGCAGCAGGGCACCGACCAGCTCACCGCGTCCGGCGACCGCAACCCGAAGAACCTCGTGCTGCAGGGCGGCTGCCTGTGGTTCAGCCACACGATCGACTGCGACGGCCGCGCCGCGGTGCAGTGGCATCAGGTGAAGCTCGACGGCACGTTCGTCCAGTCCGGGTTGCTGCGCAGTCCGACGTCGAGCTACATCCAGACCTCGCTCGCGGTGAACGAACGGCTCGACGTGCTCGTCGGCTTCCAGGAGACGAGCCCGGACATGTTCATCAGCCCGCGGTTGGCGTTCCGTCGCGCAACTGATCCGCCCGGCGAGCTGCGGGCGATCCTGAGCCTCGGCGAAGGTCGCGGCGCCACGGACGGCGTGTCCTGGGGCGACTACAGCGGCTGCGCGATCGACGGCGACAACCGGCTCGATCTGTGGACCGTGCAATCGATCACCGACGAGAAGGGCAAGGGCGACTGCGTGATCGCGCGGTTGCCGGCCGATCGCCACTGAGCGAGTCGGGAAAAACTGGCGATCCGGAATCCGTCCTGACATCGGTAGAGCTGGCGGGGTCATTGCGCCGTCCTCGGATCATGGTTGCTACGCGGAATCGCTCGCTCTTTGCCCTCGCGCTCGGGATCGTCGCGTTGGCGGTCGTCGCCTGGTGGATCAGCGCTGGGGGCGAGACGGCTGCGCCGGATCGGCCACCCGCGGAGGGCCCGACCGCCGCTTCGCCGGCGGGGACGCCGGAGCGCCGCGCGGTGAGCTCTGCCGTGGCCGGGTCGTCGTCGATCGAACGGGAGCACGCCGTCCCGGCCGCGGAGGAGAGCGGACCGCGGCACGTCACGGTGCGGGTCGTCGACGAGTCGGGCCAACCCGTCGCCGGCGCCGAGGTCGGCTGGCACGTGGAACGCGTGTCCGAGGACTATCGCCATGACGACCGCGAGCGCGAGCGACTCGCGTTCGCCGGTGAGCTCCGCACGAGCGACGCCGAAGGCCGGGTCTCGATCCCGTTCGAAGACGTGCTGAGCTGGACGGTCTACGGGCGCGACGCCGACCGGTTTGGCCTGGTCTTCGTGCCGATCGCGCAGGCCGCGGAGGTGCACGAACTGCACCTCGTCCGCGACATCACGATTCGCGCCCAGGTGATCGACCCGGGCGGCCGACCCGTCGCCAGAGTGCGCGTGGCGCTCGCCGACGACGCCGGCATCGAGCGGTTCTCGATGCAGGTGTTCCGGGAGACGACCGAGCCCGACGGCATCGTGACGTTCCACCACGCGCAGCAGTTCATCCGCGACGACTGGGGCAACGACGGTGCGGTGCTGCTCGGCTTTCCGCTCGAACGACCGGTCTTCGCGCGCGTCGAGTTCGATGCGGTGGCGGCGGAACCGTACGTGCTGCAGCTGCCGGGCACGGGTTCGGTCCACGTCGAGCTCGTCGACCGCGACGGCCGGCCCGTGGAAGACCTGACCGAGACGGTCTATGCCCGCCTCTATCAGCTGTTGCAGGGCAACGAACGCCGCTTCTGGCTGCCGTTCGACGGGCCGCGGCTCGATCTTCTGCACGTCGGTATCGGACTGCGCTTCCGGCTCGAGCTGTCCTCGCCGGGTGTGAGTGGCGTCCTCGAGTTCGCCGGTCCGACGGCCTGGGGCGAACGGGTCGAGCACCGGCTCACCGTCACGCGCAATCCGACGCTGAGCGGCCGACTCGTCGACGAGCACGGCGTGCCGCAGGCGGGCTACTGGTACGCGACGCACGTGCAGCAAGAGCGCGGCTACTACAACCAGTACTTCGAGACGGGCGAGAACGGCTTGTTCCACACCGCGGTTCCCGGTCTGCCGTCCGGGCCGGAGGAACGCGGCGTGATCTTCCGTCGCACGATCACCAACCTCGAACAGCAGGCGTTCTTCGACCTGGCCGATCTCGGTCTCACCGAGGGCCGCAACGAGCTCGGCGACGTCGTGCTCCGCAGGCCGCCGATCCTCGTCGCGGGGCAGATCGTCGACGACGCCGGCGTGCCGGTCGCCGACGCGAACGTGATGGTGCTGCAGGGTGATCCCGAGGAGGAGGCCTGGACGATCGGCGGACTCAGCAACCGGGACGACACGAGCGCCGCGGACGGCACGTTCGAGCTACGCGTGCACCACGTCGGCGGGCGGCTGTCGCTCTACGCCGAGCACGGCGACAACACGGGCCCGATGGTGCCGTTCGTCGTCGGTGCAAGGGGCGTGCGCTACGTGCTGCCGCGGGTGGGCAGCGCGCGCATGGCGGTGACGTTCGAAGGCGGACTGACGAGCAGCGATCTGCTGTTCTGCCATCGGAACGAGGCGACGCAAGTGACGACGAGTGTGGTGAGCCACTACGCGATCGCGGCGAGGCCCGAACCGGAGAACGGCGAGGTCGCGCGCTGGCAGGCGCTGCGTCCGGGTCGCTACGACTTCTCGATCCGCGCGCTCGGCAGTCCCGAGCCGTTGGTCGAGGTGCGCGGCATCGAGATCAAGGGCGGTGAAGAGGTCGAGTTGCCGGCTCAGCGACTCGGCGAGGGGATGCACACCCTGACCGTGCGGGTCGTCGACGAGGACGGCCGGCCGGTCGAGCGGGCGACCGTAGTGGTCGACCCCGGGCGCCTCGGTGATCGCCCCCGAACCGCGCTGCCGACGAAGCTCGGCGAGCGCCGCCTGCTCGTGCCGCGGCTGCCGGTCGACCTGCAGATCCTCGCGCCCGGCTTCGCGACGCAGGACGTTCGTGGCGTCGCGCGTGACGTCACGGTCCGGATGCCGGTCGGCCGGCTGGTGGAACTCACCGTGAAGTTGCCGTCCGGCCGTCCGGGCGCGGGCCAACGGCTGCATCCGCAGATCCAGCGCTACCGACCGCCGGGGCCCGAACCGTGGGACACGGAGCACGCCCTCTACCTGCGCGGCGCGGGACGCATGTGGTATCCGGCGCGGCACTCGTGGCTGTGGGCGCCGAAGGCCGTCCTCGACGGCAACGGCCGCGCGTCGTTTCGCGTTCCGGCCGCCGGGGAGTACGAGATCGAATGGTCGTTGCGCGGCAACGACACGATCGACCTGCCGCCGCGCGCGAAACGCAGATTCACGGTCGCCGAGCACGAGACCGTCACGCGG
Source organism: Planctomycetota bacterium (assembly GCA_965228735.1). Classification (GTDB taxonomy): domain Bacteria; phylum Planctomycetota; class UBA1135; order UBA1135; family UBA2386; genus JAGQRA01. The sequence goes on along the minus strand of OZ245838.1, from coordinate 1,554,341 downwards.
GTCGAACTCGAGCTGACCGAAGCGGACTTCGGGCAGTAGCCTTCGGGCGTGCGAATCGTCGTCGTCGGCGCGGGTGTGTTCGGGGTGACCGCGGCGCTCGAGCTGCGGCGGCGGGGGCATGCGGTGCAGCTCGTCGACCGCGCCCCGTTGCCGGCGCCGAACCCGAACGGCTCCTCGGTCGATCGCAGCCGCGCGGTGCGGCTCGACTACGGGGCGGACCGGTTCTACATCGATCAGGCGGCGGCCGCGCGCGCGCAGTGGCGGCAGTGGAACGATCGCTTCGGGCAGTCGGTCTACGCGGAGACGGGGTTCCTGTTCGCTGCCGCCGCCAGCCTCGACGGCGCGAGCTTCGAGGCCGACAGCTTCCGGATGCTGCACGAACGCGGCGAACCGGTCGAACGGTTGCACCGGACCGACGTGGAGAAGCGCTTCCCGATGATCGCGGCGACCGAGTGGGTCGACGGGTACCTCAACCCGGCGGCAGGCTTCGCGCGCGCGGGTCGCGTCGTGGAGTTGCTGCTCGTCGAAGCCGCTGCGGCCGGCGTCGAGCTCGTGCCGAACGCGTCGATCGCGAGCCTTGGCGACGCACCGGCGCCGGTGACCGGTGTCGACCTGCGCGATGGCCGTCGCCTCGCAGCCGACGCGGTCGTCCTCGCGACGGGCGCGTTCACGCCGGCCCTGCTGCCGGCGATGTCACCCGTGCTCGACGCGAATGCCCAGACCGTGCTCTGGCTGCGGCCCGACGACCCGCGGCCGTTCGCCGAATGCCTGCCGATCTGGGCCTGGGACATCGGCGGCCTCGGTTGGTACGGGTTCCCGGCCGTAGACGGCCTCGTCAAGGTGGCGCACCACGGCTCCGGCATCCGCCGCGCCCCGGGTGATCACACGCCCGACCCGGGCCTCGAGGCGCGCGCGCGGGAGTTCCTGGCGCGCCACATCCCGGCGCTCGCGACCGCCGAGCTCGTCGAGCAGCGCGTGTGCTTCTACTGCGACAGCCTGGACGGCGACTTCTGGATCACCGCCGTGCCCGAACGGCCGGGCCTGTTCGTCGCGGCTGGCGGCAGCGGCCACGGCTTCAAGTTCGCGCCGTTGCTCGGCGGCTGGATCGCGGACGCGGTCGAGGGGCGCGGCTCGCCGGCGCTGGGACGATTCGCCTGGCGCGACCCGACCGCCGGACGCGAGGCCGCGCGGTCGACGCGCTGAGTTGGTCGGCCGGTGGCTCCGGCTCGACCGTCTCGAGCCGCGTGATGTGCATCGTGTCGCAGTAGACCGCCCGCTCGGGCACGTCCTCGCCGTCGTCCACGAGGCCGATGATCAACGTGTGCTTGAACAGCAACACGTGGTCGGGGTCGCTGATCTCGTGCGAGCTCCCGTCGGACACGAACACGCGGAAAGGCCGAAAAGGCTGGTGCGCGATCGCGCGCTTCATGTCGCTCAACTGCACGGCGGGCTCCATGGTTGTGCCATACTATCAATGCATGGGCCGCTGCGCTTTCGGTGCGGGACTCCTCGGATTCAAGCGTCGGCCGACGCCGCGGTCCGAACACCCGTCACGAACAGCCCGCCAGCGACGATAGTGGCGCCGGTGATCGCGCCGATGCCGCCGGCCGCGACGAGTGCCGGCGTGACCAGCATGCCAACGGCAGCCACGATGGCGGGCACTCGCAGGTGCGGCACGGAGACGGCGGCGGCGATCATCAGCCAGAGCCAGCCGATCGCGAACAGCGATGCCGAACCGATGAATCCCGGAGTGAACCACGGAGCCTCGTCGAGCCCCGCGAGTGCGGCGGGCGCGGTGGCCGCGATCGCGCTCATCACGAACAGGTTGGACCACTCGAGCGCCGCGAACGCCGTCGCACCGAGGGCTGCCGTCACGATCGGGGCGCTGTTCCAGAAGCCGGGGCGCAGCAGCGGGCGCAGGCCGGCGCTCCCGAACGCGAGCAGCGCGAGGCCCAGCGTCGCGACGGTCATCCGCACGAGGTAGACCGTCGAAGTTCGCAACTCGGACTCGGGCGCGTCGGTCGTCATCAGCGGCGACAGCACGGCGCCTGCAACGAAGAACAGTGCGGCGCCGGCGGCGATCGCGCGGCCGCCGAGGCGGACGATCGCTTCGGTCGCGGTCGGAGCCGGAGGGTCGGGGTCGGCAGTCGGCATGGGGCGACGGTTGCGCCCGCGCGGGCGGGCGTCGCCGCTGCTGCGTCCGAGCGAGCCGAGAATTCGGAGATTCTCGCTGCCGCGCGCCGATCCTCGCGTCAGGTCTGCGGTGGTCGAGCCGCGCGGGACAGCCGCGCCACGGCATCGATCAGCTCCGCCGGGCGGGTCGGCTTCGACAGGTACCGGTCGCAGCCCGCTTCGAGGCAGCGCTCCGCATCGCCGGTCTGAGCCCGGGCCGTGAGCGCGAGGATCGGACGGCGGAAGCCGCTCGAGCGCAGGTTGCGGGTCGCATCGTACCCGTTCATCACGGGCATCTGCATGTCCATCACGACGACGTCGAACGGGCGGTCCTCCTCGGCTGCGAGCGCGGCCCGGCAGCCGAGATCGCCGTCGTCGGCGACCTCGACCTCGGCGCCGGCCCGGCGCAGGACGGTCTCGACGTACCGGCGGAGCATCGGCGTGTCCTCGACCACGAGAACGCGGCAGGCGAGTCGGTTGCCGGGTGACGGGGCGGCGGGCGTCCTCCCGTCCTGAGTCGCGGACGGCGGCGCCGTATTCGCGGACAGCGGGACCGCCATGGTCAACGTGAAGGTGCTGCCGCGTCCGAGAACGCTCTCGACGCTCAGGTCGCCACGCAACAGCCGGGCGAGCTTGCGACTCAGCGTCAGGCCGAGGCCGGTCCCGCCGAACCGGCGGGACGTGGATGCGTCCGCCTGACTGAATGGCTGGAAGATGCGCTCGAGGTCGGCCGCGGCGATGCCGAGACCGGTGTCGGAGACCGCGATGCGGACCGTCACGCTCGACTCCGTCGCCGGCTCGGCGCTGCACTCGATCTCGATCCGACCGTGCTCGCTGAACTTGACGGCGTTGCTCAGCAGGTTGAGCAGGATCTGGCGCAGTCGCGTGGGGTCCGTGAACGCATTCGTCGGCAGCGATTCGGTCCCGGTGATCTCGAGCTCGATCCCCTTCTTGGCGATCGCGTCCTCGAACGGCAGAACGGCCTCGCGCAGGACCTCGCGGAACGAGCAGGCTTCGGGCTCGAGCTCGATGCGGCCGGCCTCGACCTTGGAGACGTCGAGCAGGTCGTTGATGACGGTCAACAGGTGGGTGCCGCTGTCCCGGATCGTTTCGAGCTGGTCGAGGAGCTGTGCCGGTGGGTTGCCGTCGAGGATCAGCTCGGTGAAGCCGAGGATCGCCGTGAGCGGCGTGCGCAGCTCGTGGCTGACGTTGGCGAGGATCTCGCTCTTCGCCCGCGTGCCGGACTCGGCTTCGGTCTTGGCGTTCACCAGTTGCGACAGATACCGGTCGTGCTGCAACGCGACCTGGGCGAGGTTGGCGCCGGCCTCGAGGAGCTGCTTGTGCGCGATGGTCGAGGCGCGCCGCACGAAGCTCGAGATCGCGATCGTTCCCAGCACGCGATCGTCCGGGTCGCGGATCGGGATCGACCAGCACGATCGGATGCCGAAGTGCTCGGCGGCTTCGCGCAGCGCCTCCCAGCGCACATCGGCCATCGTGTCGTCGACGTAGCAGGGCACGCCGGTGAACGCGGCCGTGCCGCAGGAGCCGACGTTGCGGCCGGGAACGAGGCCGTCGATCGCTTCCCTGAGCTCCTGATCGCAGCCGGGAGCGGCGGCGACGCGCAGGCGCTGTTCGTCGTCGAGCAGCAGGATCGTGGCGACTGCTTGCGGCACCATGCGCTCGAGCTCGCGGCACAGCAGTTCGAGCGGGCCGCGGCTGCCGGTGCCGGTCGCGATGGCCCCGAGCACGGTCTGCTGGAGGTAGGAGCGCTCCTCGGCCGACTTCTTCTCGGTGACATCGCGACAGATGCCGCCCTTGATCGGGCCGTCCGCGGTCTCGACGAGGGCCTTCTGATCGTCGATCCAGCGAATCTCGCCATCGGGTCGCACGATGCGATACAGCGCGCGGGCCGCGCCCCGTTCGGTCAATTCGGTGGCCGACCGTTCGGCGAACTCGCGGTCGGTCGGATGAACCGCCCGGAGCCAGGCGAGCGGCTGGCTCTGCAGCTCGGTCGGGCTGACGCCGTAGAGCTCGAGCAGCGATCGGCTGCAGTGCAGCGGTTGACCCGGGGCCTTGGTCCAGAACGCGTCCGCCAGAGCCTCGAACAGGGTCAGGATCGATGGGGGGCTTGGGGCCTCGGGAGACGGCATCGTGGCGGGAATGTGTAGCTGTCGACCTGTTCGACACGGACGCCCGCCGCACTTTAGGCCGCGTTGCCATCGCGGGATCCGCGCCGCTGGCGATGTCCCGGCCACGCCGGGCCGGGCATGCGGGGCTGGCCCGGTGGACCGCGGCTGCGACGTGCGTCGCCGCGCCGCAGCTTGCTACCGAATTCCGCCACCGGCCCTTGACGCGCACCTAGGCCGTGCTACAAAGCGAGGTTCGACAACTCGCAGCGGCCCCGGGACAAGCGACAGATCATACCCGGACGCGGGCTGGGCCTGCCAGGCGGCGCCAGCTCTGAGGGCGGTGAGCAGGTTGGGGTAGGACGACTCGCGAGCAGGCGCCGTAACGGCACGCCGGTAGCGGTTGGATCGTGCATGTAACGGCCGTCCCCGCCCGGGCTCACGGGCTATCCTTCCGTTGCCGGTTTCTGCGGTGGCATCGCTCGTTGCGCTCCACCGTGTTCTCGATTCGCCGGTTCGCAATCGAGATTCTGTCTGACGCTCTGAATGACCGTTTCCGCTGGTTTTCGACGCTTCTAGCTCGACCGCCCGCTCGCCCCGCACCGCCATGGACCGCCTCGAGGAAGTCAAACTGCGCATCAAGGAGGCCACCGATCTGGTCACCCTGATCGAGGGCTACCTCCCGCTCAAGCAGAAGGGGCGCGACTACATGGCGCGGTGCCCGTTCCACCAGGAGAACACGGCGTCGTTCTCGGTGAGCCGCGAGAAGCAGTTCTTCCACTGCTTCGGCTGCGGCAAGAACGGGGACGTCTTCACGTGGCTCATGGAGCGTGACGGGCTCGGCTTCCGCGAGGCCGTCGAGGTGCTCGCGGACCGCGTCGGGATCTCGCTCGAAGGTGTCTTCGGCCGCGGTGCCTCTGGTGGGGGCGACCGGCGTGACCGCAAGCGCGGGCCCGATCCGTTCAAGGTGCTCGCCGAGGTCGCCGGGTTCCTCGGGCAGCAGCTCATGGGGCCGCAGGGCAAGGACGCGCTCGAGTATCTCGTGAGCCGCGGGCTCGAGGACGCGATCGAGCCGTGGCAGCTCGGCTACCATCCGGAGCGCCGCGGGTCGCTCACCGAGTTCGCGCGCGAACGCAAGCTGCCGCGCCAGGTGCTCGAGGACGCGGGTCTGCTGAAGAACGGCAACGAAGCGTTCGCCGGTCGCATCATTTTTCCGATCGCGGACGAGCGCGGCCGCATCGTGGCGTTCGGCGGGCGCGTCGTGCCGGGCAGCCGGCACGCCGAGGGCAGCGCCGACTTCAAGCCGCCGAAGTATCTCAACTCGCCGGAGTCGCCGATCTTCAACAAGCGGCGCGTACTGTTCGGGCTGCCGCACGTGAAGCGCGCGGGCGAGCGCAAGCTGCTCGTGATGGAAGGCTACACGGATGTGATCGCGTGCCACCTCGCCGGCTTCCGCGGCGCGGTCGCGACGCTCGGCACGGCATTCACCACGGATCACGCGCGACTCGTCGAGCGCTACGCGAGCGACGGCATCGTGCTCATGTTCGACGGTGATCGCGCCGGCCGCAACGCCGCGGCGAAGGCGATGCGCGAGCTCGTCAACAGCCGGCTCAGCGTGCGCATGGCGGTGATGAGTGACGCCGGCGACGGCATCAAGGACCCGGCCGATCTCGTCGCGCTGCGGCCCGGTGATGATCCCGAGCTCGTCGACGAGCAGCGCGTGCGCTTCGCGGACATCGTGGATTCGGCCGAGGACTCGCTCACGGTGTGGTTCCGGTTGCTGCGGGATCGCCTCGATCTCAGCGACGCGGTCAACGTCGAGGCGGCCGCCGGTGAGTGCGTCGAGATCCTGCAGGTCGTCGAGAACCCGGTGAAGCAGGCCGCGTTGCGGCAGGCGATGGCGAGTCATCTCGCGGTGCCCGAGCCGACGTTCGAGCGGCTGCTCGCGCGCGCGCCACGGCGTCGGATGGTCGCGTCGGAGCGTCTTGGTGGCGTGCCCGACGGGCCGCCGCTCGATGGAGAGTTCGGCACGCCCGAGCCGCGCCATCACGATATGGCGAGCGGCGGCCACCCCGAGCTCGCTCCCGAGCCGGTCAGCCTGCGCGCGCGCGGTGAGGTCGAACTGTTGGCATGCGTCCTCGCGGACCCGACGCTCCTCGAAGGGGCCCCGGACATGCTCGACGAGGCGTTCGAGTTCGGGCCCGTGCGCGAGCTGCTCGGCATGGTGACCGACGGTCTCGGCCTCGGGCGCAACTCGAGCAACGAGCTCGTGAAGTACCTGTTCACGCGCGTGACCGAGGCCGCCGGCCTGCGGTCCGTGCTGGCGACGGCGGCGCGGCGGTCGGAGACCATTCCCGACGCCGAGGCGTTGTGGCGCGGTCTGCGCGATGCCCGGTCCCGGCAGAACCGCAAGCCCGAGCTCCGGCAGTTGCGCCAGGAGTTCGCGCAGGCGATGGCCGCGGGTGACCGCGAGCGCGCGGATGCGCTGCAGGCGCAGCTGCTCGCCGCGATGCGCCAGGATCGGCCGCGCAAGACCGACCCGGGCCCGGTCGAGGACCGGCCCAAGAAGGGGCCGCCGCCGCGTTTCGGCGTCGGTTCAGCACGCGCGCAGGACTCGGCGTCGGCAGCCGCCGCTGCCGCGGGCGACTCGCCGGACGGCGTTGTCGACTCGGCCCTGCCAACCTCTGAACCCCTCCCGCCCGAGGCTCCGGACTCCGGACCCGATTCGTAACCTCCCGGCGTCCTATACGCATTCCATCCGCATCCCACCCGCATCCCACCCCAGGGCACCCTACCCAAACCGGCAATGAAACCCTCGGCCCGTGCCGAACGGGCGAACCGGCGACCCCACGCCGCCGCCCGAGCGAGCCGAGCCCCCGAATACCAATGTCAGTACCCAACGACCTGCAGAAGAAGCTCAAGGCTCTGATCAAGGCGAACAAGAAGTCCGGCACCGTGACGCTCGCGCAGCTGAACGGCGTGTTGCCGCAGGACAGCAGTTCGCCCGAGACGATCGAGTCGGCCATGGCAATGATCGAGGACGCCGGACTCGACGTGGTCGAGGACGACCAGAAGGGCAAGGGCAAGAAGAAGGGCAAGGACGATGACGACCTTGGCGCCGAGCTCGAGATCGCCGAGCCGGCCGAGGCCGAGATCGCGACGCCGGTCGTCGACATCACGGAGAAGATCGACGACCCGGTGCGGATGTACCTGACGCAGATGGGCGAGATCCCGCTGCTCACGCGCGAGGAGGAGATCTCGCTCGCGCGCAAGATCGAGCTCACGCGCAAGCAGTTCCGCAAGGAGGTGCTGTCGTCGGGCTTCGGCATGCGCAACGCGATCGAGATCCTCGAGGACGTGCTCAAGGGTGAACTCGCGTTCGACCGCACGCTCAAGGTCAACCAGCAGGACCCCGAGATCGGCAAGGCGGACCTCTCGGATCGGCTGCCGGGCAACATCGAGACGTTGCGCAAGCTCTACGATGCGGCGCGCGACGACACGCGCGCGCTCATGGACGGCAAGGTCGCGACCAAGCAGGCGGCCGTACTCAAGAAGCGCATCTACTCGCGGCGCCGCAAGGCGGTGTCGCTCGTGGAGGAGCTCAACCTGCAGGGCAAGAAGGTGCGGCCGATGATCGATCTCATCGAGAACCGCATCTCCGAGATGCTGCGGCTCACGGCGCGCATGCAGCGCTACCGCGGCGCGCAGCTCAACAACCCGGATGCGATCGAGACCAAGCGCCGCGTGTTCGACATGCAGGTGGACGGTCTCGAGACGATCGATCGACTGCAGGAGCGCCTCGAGTTCGTGCGGCAGGCCTACGCCAACTACGAGGAGGCCAAGCGCAAGCTGTCGTCGGGCAACCTGCGCCTCGTCGTCTCGATCGCGAAGAAGTACCGCAACCGCGGGCTGTCGTTCCTCGACCTCATCCAGGAGGGCAACACCGGCCTGATGAAGGCGGTGGAGAAGTACGAGTACCGCCGCGGCTACAAGTTCTCGACCTACGCGACGTGGTGGATCCGCCAGGCCATCACGCGTTCGATCGCGGACCAGGCGCGGACGATCCGCATCCCGGTCCACATGATCGAGACGATGTCCAAGCTGCGCAACGTGTCCAAGAAGCTCACGCAGCTCAAGGGCCGCGAGCCGACGATCGAGGAGGTCGCGGAGGCGGCGCAGGTCTCGGTCGACGAGGCCAAGCGCGTGATGAAGATCAGCAAGCACCCGATCTCGCTCGATCGGCCGATCGGCGACTCGGACGACTCCTACTTCGGGGATTTCATCGAGGACGAGTCGGTCGAGAGTCCGGTGCAGTCGGCGAGCCGCGAGATGTTGCGGGAGCGCATCGAGAACGTGCTCAACACGCTGACGTTCCGTGAGCGCGAGATCATCAAGCTGCGCTACGGCATCGGCGACGGCTACACCTACACCCTCGAGGAGGTCGGCCGCATCTTCCGCGTGACGCGCGAGCGCGTCCGTCAGATCGAGGCGAAGGCGGTGCGCAAGCTGCAGCACCCGGTGCGGGCGCGGCGGCTCGGCGGGTTCTTCGATACCAGCGTCGGGTTGCCAGGGTGATGGGCAGTCGCGCCCCCCTGGGGGGCGCGACTGCCCATCACACTGGCAAGCTGCTCTTTTGTCGGCGGGATCAACACCGGTATCGCGGGGGTAGGCGGGATTGGCGACCGCCGACGGAGGCCTGCGGCCGGCGCTGGCCCGGAGGGCCGTGCCGCGGCCTACGGCCGCGGGGGTGAAGCGGCCTACGGCCGCGCAAGACTGCGTTGGGCGTGAGAGACGGGGCACGCTGGGGGGGCGCGGCTTGGCTTTGGGGCTTGGTTGTCTTTCCGCTGGGGTTCCCCTCGCGGTTCCTCTGGCTCGCCTTCGCCGCCCTTCTTGTTCTGTTTTGTCGGGTTGTTTGGCTCTCTTGCTTCGTTAGGATTCTTCGCCCGCAATGCCGCGGCTTTTGCACGACACTTTGCATCCATCCGTCGCCAAGCTCCTGGAGCTGCAGAAGGTTGATCAGGAACTTCGGTCCCTGACGAAGGACATCGACAGTTTGCCGGCCGAGGAGGCCAAGCGGCGGAAGAAGCTCGACGAGCTGGTGGCGCAGACCACGACCGCGCGCGAGCGGGTGACGAAGACGGAGCTCGACACCCGGGCGCTCGAGAACGCGATCCGCACCGGCGACGAAGAGATCAACAAGCTCAACACGCGTCTCAACGAGGTGCGCAACAACGCCGAGTACCAGGCCACGCTGTTCCAGATCGAGGCGGTGCGCAAGGATCGCGACGCGACGCAGGAAGAGGCGCTGCGCCTGATCGAAGGCATCGACGAGCAGAAGGCCGTGCTCGCTGCGGCCGAGGCGGCCGAGAACGAGGAGCGCAAGATCTTCGAGACGTTCCTGGCCGAAGCGGAGACGCTGCGGGCGTCCCGCGCGGACGACATCGCGGCGATCCAGCAGCGCCGCACGGCGGTCGCCGAGGGTATCGCCGAAGACCTCGTGCACCTGTACGAGGGGCTGTTCAAGACGCGCGACGCCATGGCGGTGTGTCCGGTGGAGGACAATTACTGCCAGGGCTGCTACAGCAAGGTCACGATGAACGACATCGCCAAGCTCATGGGGAAGTCGAGCGTCGTCCAGTGCGGCGCTTGCCAGCGGATCCTCTACCTGCAGGCCTGAGTTCGCGATGGCCCGGTCGATCCATCCGGTGGTTGCCGGGACCGCGGGCCACATCGATCACGGCAAGAGTTCGCTCGTTCAGGCGCTGACCGGGATCGATCCCGACCGGCTCAAGGAGGAGAAGGAGCGCGGGCTCACGATCGATCTCGGCTTCGCGCGACTCAAGCTCAGCGATGGCCGGCTGCTCGGGCTCGTGGACGTCCCGGGCCACGAGCGCTTCGTGCGCAACATGGTCGCCGGCTGCACCGGCCTGGACCTCGTGATGCTCGTCGTCGCGGCTGACGATGGCGTGATGCCGCAGACGATCGAGCACCTCGACATCTTGCACCTGCTCGGGGTTCGCGCGGGCCTCATCGTGATGACCAAGATCGACCTCGTCGACGAGATCCTCGCGGAGATGGCCGAGGAGGAGATCCGCAAGACGGTGCAGGGCACGGTGCTCGCGGATGCGCCGATCATGCGCGTGAGCTCGGTCACGGGTGACGGCATCGACGCGGTGCGCAGTCATCTCGAACAGCTGGCGCTCGGTGTCGAGCCGCGGCAGGCCCAGGGACCGTTCCGGATGCCCGTCCAGCGCGTGTTCACGCTGCCCGGGATCGGGCGCGTCGTCACCGGCATCCCGTTGTCCGGCACGTTGCGCCCCGGCAAGGAGCTCGAGGTCCTGCCGGTCGGGGAGACGATCAAGGTGCGCGGCATCCACGCCTACGGCGGCAAGGTCGAGGAGGCGGTCGCCGGCCACAGCACGGCGCTGTCGGTGCCCGACGCCAAGGATGCCGGCGTGCGGCGCGGCATGATCGTCGCCGAGCCCGGCGTCTTCGCTTCGGGCGACGCGGTCGACGTCGAGCTCGAACTCACGAAACGGTCGCCGGTGCTCAAGCATCGCGAGCCGATCCGTTTTCACGTCGGCACCGTCGAGATCCGCGGCACGCTGCTGCTTCTCAACCGCGACATCCTGTCCGCGAACGAGTCCGCGACGGTGCGCTTCGAGCTCGATGACGAGGTCTCGTGCGCGGGCGGCGATCGGTTCCTGCTGCGGCTGCAGAACCCGACGATCACCGTCGGTGGTGGTCGCGTGCTGCGGTTGTCGAAGTCGGGGCGCTACCGCCGCAAGGACCTCGGGGCCGAGCTCGAGGGCATCCTCGCCGCGGGCAACAAACCCGAGGCGCGCATCCGGCACGAGCTCGAGCAGGCCGGGCCGGATGGTCGCACCGTCGACGACCTCGCGCACGCGCTCGAGGCACCCGAGGGCGACGTCGTCAAGACGATCGACGAACTCGACGACGTGCTGCTGCACCGCCGCGCGATGCGGGCGTACCTCGCTGCGACGGTGAACGCGGGCGAACGCGAGCTCACCGAGTCCGTCGCGAAGATGCTAGCGCGCCGCCCCGACGCGGCCTCGATCAAGCGCTCCGCGCTGCGGACGACGCGCACGTTGCCGCAAGGGCTCGCCGACTTCGTGTTCGAGCGGATGCAGGATGCCGGGCGGATCCGCGCGGGCCGGCAGGGCCAGATCCTGTTCCTCGACCGCCTCAAGCCGCTGCCGCCGGACCGCCAGCAGGTCTTCGACGAGCTCATCGAATGCTGCGAGTCGCGGGCGTTCCGGCCGCCGACGATCGAGGAGCTCGCCGATGCGGTCGGCGCACGCGGGGACACGCTGCTGTCGCTCGTCGACCGCGCGCAGGACGAGGGCCGGATCGAGAAGGTCGACAACACGTTCTACGGCGCCAAGGTCGTGCGCTCCGTCCTGCACAGCATCCGTGACAACTGCCTCGGCAACGACGAGGTGCTGGACATCCCCAAGCTGCGCGACGGGCTGGACACGTCCCGGAAGTTCCTGATCCCGCTGCTCGAGTACGTCGATTCGCTCGGCCTCACGGTGTTGCGTGGCGGGGTGCGGCGACTGCTGCCGTCGTCCGACCTCAGCCGCGAGCTCGCGCTCGAGCGCGACAGCAAGGGCGCCTGAGCCGCCCGGCCAGGCCAGCCGGCAGCCGCACGATTCCCCGCGGATTCCGGCGGAATCGGGGCGAGCATGGCCGAATCGCCCATGCCACGGGCGCGGCCTCGCCCCGGACCCGGCAACAGTCGCACGACCCGAATGGCCGATACAGAGGGAGATCCGCCATCGCTAGGAGACGGGAATGACCGGCGAGCAGAACGAGAACTACGACGACGACGACTTCCTCGACGACTTCGCACTCGACGAGGACCTGTTCGCAGACGAAGCCGACAACGAGTCGGATGAAACCGCGGCGACCCCGGGTGCGGCTGCTCCTCATTTGGAGGACGACGACGAGTTCGCCCTGCCGGACGAGCTGGCCGCCGAGGACGAGCCGGACCAGGAGCCGATGGCCGAGGATCTCGGACCGGGCGACGAGCTGGCGCTCGATGGGCCCGCGGCCGACGCGCTCGACGACGACGTCGCGGCCCTCGCCGGCGAGCCGCTGTCGTTCGACGGGGATGCGGCGGGGACGCCGGCCGGCAACGACCCGACCGGGTTCGCTGCCGAGGACCTCGAAGCCGCGGTGGGCAGTTCGGATGTGGGGCCGGGCGGTCTCGACGATCTGAATCAGCCGCTGCAGTTCGAGGACGACGAGCCGGGCGTCGAGGCCAGCGCCGAGGCGCCGGCGGGTGAGCCCGACTCGGACGATCTGCTGTTCGAGGACCACATGCAACGGGTCGAGGCGTCGGAGACGTTCCCCGGCAAGCAGCAGTTCGACGAGGGCAACGAGTCGACTTGGGACGACTCCGCGCTCGAGCTCGACCCGCCGACGGAGCGGCCCGCAGCGGCCGAGCCCGAGTTCGCGGGCGAGGACGTCATGGGCAGCTACCTCGACGCGGCGAGCGCCGGGGCGACTGGCGGGACCCTTGCGGGCGACGACGCGTTCGAGATCGAGAGCGACTCGGAGCTCGAGGAGGCCGGCGAGACCGACTTCGACCTCGACAGCGACACCGAGCTCGAGATCGTCGGCGGCGACACGTTCGAGGTCAGCGACGCCGCCGGCGACGGCACGCCCCAGGAGGCGTTCGTCGTCGACGATGGTTCCGGTCCGGGTGGCGGCGACTGGCAGGATCAGGACGCGGAGCTGCCGACCCTGGAGCCGGTCGCGGAGGACACCGAGTCGATGCAGGTCCTCGATGCGGCGAGTGAACTGGCGCGGATGAACCCGGACGGCGACGCTGACGCCGAGCTCGACGGCGAAGCCGGCGAGATGGAGTACGAGTACATCGGCGAGCTGTCGGAGTCGGCCGGCGAAGCCGAGGGCCCGAACGGCGACGAGTCGTGGGAGGCCCTGCCGGAGCACAACGTCGATCAGCTGGCCGAGGTCGAGGAGGAGGGCCAGGCGGACCACTCGTTCGTGCCGGAGCCGCTCGAGAGCGCGGCGTCGGCCGATCCCGAAGAGCACGACGAGCTGTACACCGAGGCCGAGGACGATCCGGAGGTCGTCGGTGGTCACCGCGATGGCCCGCGCCTGCTCGGCACGGTCACGGCGCTGGCGGCGCTGCTGATCGTCGGGCTCGGCACGGCCACGCTCGTGCTGCGGCCCGAGCTCGTCGGACTCTCGTTCGGACCGGAGAAGGTCGAGATCGTGCAACTCGCGCGGCCGGTCGTGAAGATCGCGGTCGAACAGCCACCGCTGCCGGTTGCCGTGGGCGCGACGACCGAGGCGCCGACGGGTGGCGGCGATGAGCCGGTTGGCGGGGACCCCGGCACGGGTGCGCCGACGACGGGTGGCACGACGGATCCGGGCCAGGTGGACCCGGGTCAGTCGGATCCCGGTCAGACCGATCCGGGCCAGACGGATCCCGGTCAGACCGATCCGGGCCAGACGGATCCCGGTCAGACCGATCCGGGCCAGACGGACCCGGGCCAGACGGATCCGGGTCAGACCGACCCGGGTGTCGGCGTCGCCGGTGGCGGTGAGTCGACGGGACCGCAGGTCGTGCCCGTGCCGACGCCGGTGCCGGGCGAGACCTCGTCGTGGCCAGTGCCCGTGACGGCGCGGCCGACGGGCGGACCCGACCGGGCGGTCGATCGCACCGCGCTGCTGCGCGCCGGCGACGATCTGATGATCGGCAACTCCGAGGACCTGCCGGAGCGGGAGGGCATGGACGGGCTGCGACCAGGGGCGCGTGCGTTCGCGCAGCTCGAGAACGGCAACTTCTTCATCGGTTCGGTCAAGGCCGTGGACACCGAGTTCGTGACCCTGCGCGTCGACGACGGTGGCGAGGTCAGCATCAAGCGCGCCCACCTCGCGCGCCTGACGGGGCTCGGGACCGCGGATTACGTCGATCTCCAGAAGGCCACGGCGGGCGCCGTTCGGCTGCGGAACAACAACCGCCTCGTCGGCGCGATCCTCGAGAGCATCCGCGACGACCACATCATCCTCGGGACCAAGAAGAACCGCGTCATGTTGCCACGCTCCGCGATCAACGAGATCGAGGAACGCAACAACGACTCCGGCGTGCGCATCGGCACGACGAGCGAAGAGGACGCGTGGCTGCGCGCCGTGTCCGAGCGTCAGCTCGAAGAGCGCCGCCGGCAGCGCGAAGAGGGCACGCCGGCCGCCCCGACCGGCGGCCAGTAGCGGTCGCCCCACACGGGGCGCCTTCCGCGATCGAGGTCGCCCGCCTACAACGTGGGGGTGGACGAGTGCCCGTATTGTGGCAGCGACCGCTTCGAGGTCGTGATGATCGACGGCGCGTCGGTTCGCGAGTGCGGACTGTGCGGCGAGCGGGTCGGTGATGCCCGGGCGGTCTCGATGCTCGCGACCACGGACGACGCGGCGGTGGAGGGGTTCGATGCGGCGGTGTATCCGCTCGTGCGCGTGCTGCGCGGTCTGCGCGGGCTCGCGGTCGAGGCCGCGGACGCCGGCGATCCCGAACGCGCGACGTTGCCCCGCGTCGAACTGACGCCGACGTCCGCGAGCGCGCTGGCGGAGCTCGAGCACGTCGTGACATCACTCCGACTCGGCGCTGCGGCCCGGCACTGTGACTGGCTCGTCGAGGTGCGCCGGGAACGCGCCCTCACGTTCGTTCTGCGCCCGCAGCGTGGCGGCTCGCTCAAGGACGCTCGTCTCGACCTCGAGACCCTCGCGCGACAATTCGAACGTGACATGGGGCTGTCGTGGTGGCGGGCAGAGGCGACCGGCGGCTGATTGCGTTACCCTGACCGGCGGACCCCGACCCCGACCCCGCTGACCCCGACCCCGCGGATCCCGACTGGCTGCCCGCTCTCGCGGCGCCACGGATTCGCCCCTCGCTGCCTGCCATGATCCGATTCGTCCTGCTGTTCGCCGCGTTGTTCCTCGCTGCCGCTCTGCCGTCCCAGGACGAACTCGAGGCGCGCCTCGACGCGGTGAAGGAGTTCAAGACCTACATGCGCAAGAGCCGCGAGGAGGCGCTGCAGGTCGAGGCGGTGATGACTCTGAAGGGCAACGAGTGCAAGCCGGCGGCCGAGGAGCTCTTCGACCTGCTGAAGCACAAGTCGCAGGCGGTTCGCAAGGCGGCGCTCGACGTGCTCGCGACCTACCGGGATTCCGCGACGTTCGCGACGTGGATCGAGGAGCTGCCCGAGATGCGCGACAACGAGCAGGTCGCGGCACTCGTGATGTTGCTCGGTCAGTCGAAGATCGTGGCCGGCGTGCCGGCGATCGAAGCGGTCGCTGGCGACCCGAAGGCCGACGACATGGTGCAGTACGAGGCCGCGCGCGCGCTGCGGCGCATCGGCGTGCCCGGCGAGACCGGGTTGCTCGGCACGCTGCTCTCCGACAACGGCGCGGCCGTGCGCATGGCCGCGGCCGACGCGGTCGGCGAGTTGCGCCTGAAGGATCACAGCGACGCCGTGATCGGGCTGCTCGACGACGGCGAGTGGCAGGTTCAGAGCGCGGCGGTCAAGGCGCTCGGCAAGCTGCGCCCGCAGGCGGCCGTCCAGCCGCTCATCGACCTGATGAAGCAGGAAGGGCGTCTGCAGATCGAGTGCTCGGACGCGCTGTTCCTCATCACGACGTTCGAGTTCGGCGTCGATCCGGAGCGCTGGCAGAGCCACTGGAACAACCTGATGAAGATCGACGGCTGGCGCATCCCGACGGACGCCGAGGTCGAGAAGGCGAAGGCGTCGCGCCGCAAGTACGACGAGCTCTACGGCAAGAAGGAGGGCCCGGGCAACTCGTTCGCCGGCATCCCGACGACGTCGACGAACGTGCTGTTCATCATCGACCAGTCCGGCTCGATGGACGACATGATCGTCGAGGTCGAGAAGTTCCAGGGCTACAAGGACCGCAAGCGCTTCACGATCGTGCAGACCGAGCTGCTCAACACGATCGAGGGGCTCACGGACTCGACGAACTTCGACATCGTCGCGTTCGCCACGGACATCAAGATCTGGAAGAAGCGGCTCGTGCCGGCCAACGTCGTCAACCGGTCGTCGGCCAAACGCTTCGTCGAGCGCCTCAAGCCGCTCGGCGGGTCGGAATCGCAGCAGCTCGCGGCGTCGGGCCTCGGCGGCGCGGCGAACCTCGCGGCCGGCAAGACCAACACGATGAAGGCGCTGATGTACGCGTTCGGCATCGACCCGGAGAAGCCGCCGAAGGGCCCCGTCACCGGCCCCGGCAAGGTGGCGATGGACTGGAAGATCGACACCGTCTACTTCCTCAGCGACGGCCGGCCGTCGACGGGCACGCTCGTCGACACGAACGAGATCCTCAAGGAGGTCAAGGCGCTCAACGAGGCCTACCGGATGACCTTCCACACGATCGCGATCGGCGACTTCCAGAAGTCGTTCCTGCGTGACCTCGCGCGCGACACGGGCGGCGAGTTCATCGACATGGGGCGCTGACCGCTCCGGGCCCGCGCCGACGCAGGGGCCGGCGTCAGACGAGGCGGTCGTCGAGCCTGCCCTCGCCGCGGAACGTGCCCCTCGGCCGCAGCCAGACGATGAGGATCGCGGCGCCGGCGCCGATGCCGCCGGCCCAGAACATCGTCGTCGCCATGCCGTAGGCCTGCTGCGAGCCGAACAGCAGCACGTTGCAGCCCGCATAGACGAGGCGGGCGCCGAGCGACAAGACCGACAACACCGTCGTCCGTGCCGCGCTGCCGATGCGGCTGTTCACGAACTCCTGCAGGAGGGCCGTGTGCAGCCCGAACGGCACCTGCTGCACGAAGAACATGAGCACGCCGACCCACGCGAGCGCGCGCCACGTCGTGGCCGTCTCCGCGGCGTGACGCTCGTAGCCCATCACGATGAGCGAGCCCGCGAGCACGAGCGGCATACCGAGGAAGATCGCGAGGCGGCCGTGACGGCGGACGAGGCGCGGCACGTGCGAGCTCAGCGGCGCCGCGAGGAGGTTCATCAGCGCGAAGAGGATCCCGACGACCAGCGGATCACCGAGCAACGGCTCGACCTCGGACGCCGCCGCCATGTAGGGCTGGTAGTTGTGGAACGGATACCGCAGCAGTGCGAAGAGCACGACCCAGTAGCCGAGCAGCCAGACCACGGCGGGGCTGCGCAGGTCGGTCGCCGCGCGGCGCAGGAAGTCGCGGTCGACGGGGCGGCCCGGCTGTGGTCGCAGTCCGAACGCGATCGCGGCGGCCGACGCCGTGAGGCCGCAGGTGAGCCAGATCGTCAGGTCGTATGCCGGCCCTGCGACGTCGTCGCCGAACAGGCGCGCGAGCAGCCCGCCGAGCAGGAACGACGCGCCCGTCCCGTAGAGCCGGCGGGCGTTGATGCGGCTCTCCTCGGCGAGGAAACGGGTCTCCTGCTGCTGCTGCCGCAGCGACTCGTAGAGCATGACGGCGGGCGGACCGGAGAGCACGGCGTGGGCGCAGCCGAGCAGCGCCTCGCCCGCGAGGAAGCCGCCGTAGGTCGGGACGAGCAGCAGGATGCCGAACCCCGCGCTCAGCAGCAGCGGGCCGAGGATCAGCATGCGCCGCGGCCCGAGTCGGTCCGCGAGGATGCCGGTCGGGATCTCCGCGGCGAACATCGCGACGTAGTAGCCCGCGATCAGCTCGCCGAAGCCCGCCTGGTCGATCCCGTGGCGCTGGAAATACAGGAAGAGGAACGGCACGCACGCGAACGGGTACGTCACGTACCCGAAGGCGCGGAGCAGCCGGAGTTGCCGTTCGAGCGGTGCCAAGTTCGGAGGGTAGGGTCCCGTAACGGTCCTTCGCAACGAGGGATTGGCGCCCTGCCCGGGCACGATTCCGCGGGTATACTCCTGCACGGCTGTCCGCCTCGCCTGGCCCCAGGACAGCACCCCATCCGTTCGATGAGAATCCTCCCTACCACCCTCACCTCCATCGCCCTGCTGGCCGCGGTCTCGGCCCAGGGTCAGATCGCCAACGTCAACGACCCGAGTTCGCACGGCACCGTCGGTGACGCGCTGCTCTCGCTCGACGAGGCGATCCAGCTCAGCAACGGCACGCTGAGCGTCGCGTCACTCTCGGCCAGCGAGCAGGCCCGGATCGGCGGCACCGGCACCGGCGTCACCGAGATCGCGGTCAACCCGACCGCCGTTCCGACGATCACGCTCACCGCGCCGCTCACCGCCATCAGCGGTCAGGGGCTCGGCCGCGTCATGGTGCGCGGCATGATGATGGGCGTCATGCAGCGGACCGTCATCCAGGCGGGCAGCGAGACGCACGCGTTCGCGATCCGCGATCACGAGGTCTCGATCATGGGCTTCCGCATCGTCGGCGGCCAGGTCGCGGTCGATGCGGCGATGCCGTCGCTCGGCGGCGCGATGATGATGATGGCGCAGATCATGAACTGCGAGCTCGACGGGCAGACGACCGCGGGTGTGCGCCAGCACGCCACGGGCACCGAAGAGACGATGCTCATGACGATGCGCACGAGGCTCACCAACATGCCGATCGGCTTCCTCGTCGACGACCAGACGGCGGGTGGCCGCATCATGGGTGAGTGCGAACACGTGACGTTCGACGGGGTCGACGTCGGCTGCGACCTCACCGAGAACGGCAGCGGCAACCTGTCGATGTGGATGCTGTTCCGCAGCACGTTCGTCAACGGCACGACGCTGGCCAAGAAGCGCCGCGGCGCATCGAGCACGCAGACCTTCATGTTCCGCTTCACGCACATGCGGGCCGACTGCACGGGCCACGTCGTCGACATCGAGGGCAACCCCAATGGTCTGACGATGGTGCACCACCACACCGCGGACTGGATCGCCGGGGCGGGCCAGAAGGCGTTCTGGGTGCGGCCGCGCACGGCGCTGTTCGACATCCACGGCAGCGAGATGGTGTTCGACGGTGACGTCGACGTCGCGGGCAACCCGTTCACGCAGCGTGTGTGGCAGCAGAACAACGTCTACAAGAACGGCACCGTCCGCTACGACGTCGAGGGCGCTCTGCCCAACCTGCTCTGGAACCGCTACGAGAACTGCACGATCGTCGTGCCGGCCAGCGCCACGTCGCCCGTCGCCGTGCGGCAGAGCGAGCTCATGAACACGACGGTCGACGGCCAGTCGCAGTTCGCGAACGTCACCCTCGAGGGGTGCTACCGCAACGGCGGCAGCCTCGTCGGCAACGTCGCGGACAACAATCCCGCGCCGGGTCTCATCATGGGGCAGACCTCGATCGGCCCGCTCGATCCGCAGATCGGCACGTCGATCGACCTGACGGCGGACGTCCCGTTCGGCGTCGGTCTGTTCTGGCTCTTCGGCTACAGCTACGCGCGGCCGACGACGACGATCGAGCCGGTGCGCTTCTACGCGGATCCGCTCACGGCGATCACGCTGCCGGGCATGGTCGTGTTCCAGTCGACGGTGACGGTGCCGCTGCCGAACAACCCGGCGCTCGCGGACGTCGAGCTCTACGTGCAGGGCGTCACGGTACCCCTGCTCGGCCAGTCGTGGATGCCGGCCTACCACCTGCCGCGCGGCGAGCTGGTCCAGGCGCGCCTGTAGTCGCCCCGGAGGATCCAGGTCCGCGGCCGCCGGAAAGGCAACCATGGGCGTCCGCGCGGGCGCCCGTGGCTTGCATCGCCATCCGATCGGGGCATCCTCGCTGCGGATGAGCGACTTCCGCAGCGACACGATGACCGCGCCGACCGCCGCGATGCGGTCGGCGATGGCCGAGGCCGAGGTCGGTGACAACGTCTGGGGCGAGGACCCGACGGTCACGGCGCTCGAAGAAGCCGGTGCTCTGGCGCTCGGCAAACCGGCCGCGCTCTACCTGCCGTCGGGCACGATGTGCAACCAGGTCGCGATCCACGTCCACTGTCGGGCGGGGGACGAGCTGATCTGCGAGGAGCGCAGTCACGTGTTCGTCTACGAGGGCGGCGCGGTCGCGCGGCTGTCGTCGACCCAGGTGCGCACGCTCACGGCCGCGAGTGGCTTCCCGACGCCAGAGCAGGTGACGGCGGCCGTGCGCAGCGACGATCCGCATTACCCGCGGTCGCGGCTGCTCGTGATCGAGAACACGCACAACATGGCCGGCGGGCGCGTGCTGTCCCCGCAAGGTGTCGGCGAACTCGCGACCGCCGCACGCAGCGCCGGCATGGCCGTGCACATCGACGGCGCGCGGCTCATGAACGCGGCCATCGCGCTCGGTTGCGAGCCGGCGGAGCTAACAGTGCCGGCCGACTCGACGTCGCTCTGTCTCAGCAAAGGGCTCGGCGCGCCGGTGGGTTCGCTCCTCGCCGGCTCCGCCGAGTTCATCAGCGAGGCGCGGCGCGCGGCCAAGGCGTTCGGTGGCGCGATGCGGCAGGCCGGCGTGATCGCTGCGGCGGCCCGGATCGCGCTCGATACCGGCCCCGATCAGCTCGCGGCCGATCATGCGCGCGCCCGGCGCCTCGCCGAGGGCTTCGCGGCGCTACCGTGGGCGGCCGTGGATCTGGCTGCGACCGAAACGAACATCGTCATGATCGATCTCACCGGCGAAGGGGCCGCGGCGCTCGTCGCGCACCTGGCCGAGCACGGCGTCAAGGCCGCTGCGACCGGCCCCGCGCGCGTGCGGTTCGTGACCCACCGTGACGTCGGGGACGCCGACGTCGAGCGTTGCCTGGAGGCGGCCGCCACGTTCGCCGGGTGAGCCTCGGCCCATTCTTCCGCGTCGGTGCGTTCCGCGGCGGCCCAACTTTGCGCCAAGGACCGTTGGCGCCGTTCGGCGCGCAGCTACCCTGACGGGCCCGCCGACCTCTCCGGCGGCGATTCGCACCGACTCTCGACCCCGCAGGACATCGACGTGAGCATCTTCAAGGCCTACGACATTCGAGGCACCTACCCCGACCAGATCGACGCGACCACGGCCCGGAAGATCGGCGCCGGCATGGTGCAGTTCCTCTCGGCCAAGCGGCTCGTCGTCGGGCGTGACATGCGCACGATGGCGGTCGAGATCCAGGATGCGCTGATCGACGGGATGCTGAGTCAGGGGTGCGACGTCGTCGACATCGGCCTCGCGTCGACGCCGATGGTCTACTACGGCATCGGCAAGATCGAGTGTGACGGCGGCGTCGTGGTGACCGCCTCGCACAACCCCAAGGAATACATCGGCTTCAAGATGTGTCGGGCCGAGGCCCGCCCGCTGTCCGGCGATTCGGGCATCAAGGACATCGAGCAGCTCGTCCAGCAGGACGACTTCACGCCGGCGGCGCGTGCCGGCACGCGCGACAGCGTCGATCTGATGCAGGATTGGATCGAGCACATCACGGCGTTCGCGGACGGCATCAAGCCGATGAAGATCGCCGTGGACTACGCCAACGGCATGGGGGCCAACGAGTCGCCGGCGATCTTCGACAAGATCCCGGGGCTCGAGGTCGTGTCGCTCTATCAGGAGCTCGACGGCACGTTCCCCAACCACGAGGCCAACCCGCTCAAGGAATCCAACCTCGACGACTTGCGCGCGCTCGTGGCGAGAGAGAACTGCGTGCTGGGGCTCGCGTTCGACGGCGATGCGGATCGGTGTGCGTTCGTCGACGAGGCCGGGCGGACCGTGCACGCGGACCTGATCACCGTGATCCTCGCGCGCGGCATGCTCAAGCGGCACCCGGGCAAGGGCATCATCTACGATCTGCGGTCGAGCAAGGTGCTGCCGGAGGAGATCGAGAAGCTCGGCGGCCGGCCCGTGAAGGACCGCGTCGGGCACTCGTTCATGAAGGAGACGATGCGCCGCGAAGACTGCATCGGTGGCGGCGAACTGTCCGGTCACTTCTACTTCGCGGAGAACTTCTACACCGACTGCGGCGTGCTCGCCGCGCTGCTCGTGCTCAACCAGCTGAGTGCCGAGGGCACGACGCTCAAGGCCGCGGCCGACGCGCTGCGGAAGTATCACCCGACCGGGGAGATCAACTTCCGGGTCGAGGACAAGGCCGGGCTCATGAAGGCCGTCGAGGCGAAGTTCAGCGACGCCGAGATCGACTTCCTCGACGGCATCACCGTGACCTATCCCGACTGGTGGGTGAACGTGCGGCCGAGCAACACCGAGCCGTACCTGCGCATGTGCCTGGAGGCGGACACGCAGGAGCTCATGGAAGAGAAGAAGCGCGAGATCATCGCGATCCTCGGCGAGCCCGTCTGATCGCGGCGCCAGTACCATGCACCCGCGCCCGTCTGGCATCGTCACGTTCCTGACGGACTTCGGAGTCCGGGACCCCTACGTCGGGATCATGCACGGCGCGGTGCTGCGGCAGTTCCCGAAGGCGACGCTCGTGGACCTGTGCCACGACGTGCCGCCGCAGGACGTGCAGGTCGGCGCGTTCTTCCTCGAGAGCGCGGTGGGGCGCTTCCCGGACGGGACGGTGCACGTCGGTGTGGTCGATCCGGGCGTCGGGACCGCGCGGCTGCCGATCGTCGTGTCGGCCCACGGTTGCTACTGGATCGGTCCCGACAACGGGCTGTTCGAGCGCGTGCTCGCGGGCGCCGACCGGGCCGAGGTCCGAGAGCTCGATCTGGCGCATCTGCGGCTCGCGCCGGAGTCCCGGACGTTCCACGGGCGCGACGTGTTCGCTCCCGTCGCCGCGTGGCTCGCGATGGGACGCTACGGGTTTCGGGCGCTCGGCCGGGAACTGTCCGGTGAACCGGCGGCGCTCGCGGTCTCGCCCGGCGGGCCGTGTGTGCTGCACGTCGATCGGTTCGGCAACCTCGTCACGAACGTCCGGGCCGGCGAGGTCGGCAATGACGTGCGGGCGGTCGCGTTGGGTGGGGTGGAGGTTCGCTTGGGCGCGACCTACGGCGACGTCGCGCCGGGCGAGCCGCTCGCCTTGATCGGCTCGTTCGGCCTGCTCGAGATCGCCGTGAACCGTGGCGACGCCGCGACAAAGCTGGGCGTCGGGCGGGGTGCGCCGGTACAACTGCTGCGATGACCGCCAGCGAGACCGCCGCCAACGTGCCAGCCGCCCGCCCCGAGCGGGGCTCGATCCGCCTGCTCGGCGTGCCGATGGACCTCGGCGCCGGCCGCCGCGGCGTCGACATGGGACCGTCCGCGATCCGGATCGCGGGCATCGCGAAGGCGCTGCAGGACATCGGCTACCGCGTCACGGACGACGGCGACGTCGGCGTGCCTGCACCCGAGACGCGCGATCCCGGGCAGCCGAACGCGCGCTACCTCGAGCCGATCTACCACGTCTGCAATCGACTGCGCCTGCGCGTTCGCCGCGCGCTCGAGAACGGCGATATCCCGGTCGTGCTCGGCGGCGATCACAGCATCGCGATGGGCACGGGCTCGGGCGTCGCGGAGCACTACCGCAACCAGGGGCAGAAGGTCGGGTTGATCTGGGTCGATGCGCATGCCGACATGAACACGCCCGACAGCTCGCCGAGCGGCAACATCCACGGCATGCCGCTCGCGACCTTGCTCGGGCAGGGTCATCCGAAGCTCGTCGAGATGGGCGGGTTCGCGCCCAAGGTCGAGCCGCAGCACGTGTGCCTGATCGGGATCCGCGACATCGACGACCGCGAGCGCGATATCGTCAAGCGGTCGGGCATCCACGCCTACACGATGCGCGACGTCGACGAGCGCGGCATGCGGTCGATCATGCAGGAGTCGATCGGCTTCGTGACCGACGGCACGGCCGGCTTCCACATGTCGTTCGACCTCGACGGCATGGACCCGCGCGACGTGCCCGGTACCGGGACGCCCGTGAAAGGGGGGATCAACTGGCGCGAGGCCAACCTGCTCATGGAGATGGTGAGCGACACGGGCAAGATGCTGAGTCTCGAGGTCACCGAGCTGAACCCGATCCTGGACGTGAAGAACCAGTCGGGCGAGGTGGCGGTCGACGTGGTGCTCAGCGCCTTTGGTAAGCGGATTCTCTGAATCCCGGTACCCGAGCTTGGGCGGGTAAGCGGATTCTCTGAATCCCGGTACCCGAGCCTCGGCGGAAGGGGCGGATTCTGTGAAACCGGCGGGCGGACTCGCTATCGTGCTCGCCCCCATGTCCTCCGACGACCTCGCCATCGCCCGTTCCATCCCGCTGCGTCCGCTGCCGGAAGTCGCCCGCATCATGGGTTTGACGGCCGAGGACCTCGAACCCTACGGCCACGCCAAGGCCAAGGTGTCGCTCGACGTGATCGAGAAGAACGAGGTCCGGCCCAATGCCAAGTACGTGGTCGTGACCGCGATCTCGCCGACGCCGTTCGGTGAGGGCAAGACGGTGCACACCGTCGGCATCTCGCAGGCGCTCAACCGGATCGGCAAGCGCGCGTGCTGTGTCATCCGGCAGCCGTCGATGGGGCCGGTGTTCGGCATCAAGGGCGGCGCCGCTGGCGGGGGCTACTCGCAGGTCGTGCCGCCGGAGGAGCTCAACCTGCACCTCACCGGCGATTTCCACGCGGTGACCGCGGCGCACAACCTGTGCGCGGCGTTCCTCGATGCGCACCTGTTCCACGGCAACGAGCTCGAGATCGACAAGGAGCAGATCACGTGGCAGCGCGTGCTCGACATGAACGATCGGGCGCTGCGGGTGATCGAGGTCGCGCGCGGCGGCGAGAAGAACGGCACGCCGCGGGAGACCGGCTTCGACATCACGTCGGCGAGCGAGATCATGGCGATCCTCGGGCTCGCGACCGACCTGCAGGACCTGCGCCAGCGCCTCGGCCGGATCGTGGTGGGCTACACGAAAGACGGCAAGCCGGTCACGGCCGAGGATCTGAAGGCCGCGGGCGCGATGACGGCGATCCTGAAGGACGCGCTCAAGCCGACGCTGATGCAGACGCTCGAGGGCACGCCGGCGCTCGTGCACACCGGCCCGTTCGCCAACATCGCGCACGGCAACAGCTCGATCGTGGCGGACCAGATCGCGTTGCGCGGCCTCGACTTCGTCGTCACGGAGGCGGGCTTCGGCGCGGACATGGGCGCCGAGAAGTTCTTCGACATCAAGTGCCGCGCGTCGGGGCTCGAGCCGGACGCCGCGCTGCTCGTCGCGACGGTGCGCGCGCTCAAGGCGCACAGCGGACGCTTCGAGCTCAAGCCGGGCAAGCCGTTGCCCGAGGGCATGAAGACCGAGGATCTCGACGCGCTCGAGGCCGGCATCGGCAACCTCGAGAAGCAGATCGAGAACGTCAGGACGTTCGGCATCCCGGTCGTCGTCGCGATCAATCGCTTCCCGACCGACAGCGAGGCGGAGATCGCGTTCGTCAAGGAGAAGGCGATGGCCGCCGGCGCGAGCGACTGTCACGTCTCGACGTTGTTCGCGGAGGGCGGCAAGGGTGGCGAGGACCTCGCGCACGCGCTCGTGAAGGCGTCCGAGGAGCCGAGCTCCTTCCGGCTGCTCTACCCGAACGACGCCTCGCTCAAGGAGAAGATCGAGACCCTCGCGACCAAGATCTACGGCGCCGAAGGCGTCGACTACGAGCCCGAGGCCGAGAAGCAGCTCGCGCTGTTCGAAGAGCGCGGCTACGGCAGGTTCCCGATCTGCATGGCCAAGACGCAGTACTCGCTGAGCCACGACCCCAAGCTGCTCGGGCGGCCGAGCGGCTACCGCTTCGTCGTGCGGGACGCGCGGGTCGCGGTCGGCGCCGGCTTCGTGTATCCGCTGGCCGGGGCGATCATGACAATGCCGGGCCTCGGCAAGACGCCGGGCGGCCAGAAGATCGACATCGACGAGAACGGCGAAGTCATCGGTATGCTCTAGCAGCTCGACCGCCGGTTGGCCCTTTGTCGGCCGAGCTTCTAGTCCGGCAACCCGACGCTGCGTCGAGTCGAGGGCCCGGGTATTCGAGCAACGATGTGAACCGGTGCCGACCCCGGCCGTTGCGGTCCTGGAGGTCCAATGCTCGTGAATCGACTCGCCGCTGCCGCGGCTTTGCTCTGCGCTGCAACCCTGCCGGGGCAGCGCGAACTGCTCGACGATCTGCCGGCGGAGCGCGACGTCGTGCACAACCGGCTCGTGATGATGGGGCCCGGGGTCACGCCGGTGGACCTGCCAGGGAAGGGTAGTCCGCGTGGATTGGCGGCGTACGGTGAGCGGCTTTGGTTTGCGCGGGGGCGGCGCCTCTACCAGCTTGCGGCGCTCGGCACGGAGCCGACGCGGAACGTCGCCGCGCCTGCGGGCCTGAAGGCGTTGTGCACGGACGGCTTGTTCCTCTACGGACTCGTGGACGGTGCGGTCGTCAAGCTCGACCCGAACGTGGGCAACGAAGTGCAGCGGGTGCCGATCGAGGTGGCCGACGGCGAGCGCGGGCCGTTCGTGTTCTTTGCGACCGCGACCGGCGAACTGCAGCTGTGGACGAGCCTGCGAATGCGGCGGCTCGACGTGGATCGCGGCGTGATCGACGGACTCGGTCAGCTGCCGGAGGGTCTGCGCGACAGCCACTGGATCGTGCCCGACGGTGAGTCATGGTACTGCGGGAGTCGCCGAGGCATTCGGAAGCTCGAACAGCTGCCGCAGCCGATCGACCACGAGGCGCGGCGGGAGCGGCCTCGGGCTGTCGTTCGCCGTCCGGCGCACCGACTCGGCTATTCCGTCGCGGCCGTGCGAGCGAGTTTCGCGGCGCCGTGGGACGGCAAGCTCCTCATTGCCCTGGAACGGTCGGACAAGGGGCATGTCGGAGAGCTCATGGCGGGCGTCCTCGCACCGGCGGCGATGCAGCCGGTCGAGCGCTTGTCGGTCGGCATCTACACGCGGGGTGCGGGGAAGGGATGCAAGTGGCTGATCGGACCGAAGCCGCTCTACAGCCTGAAGAGCGTGAAGAACGAGCTGTTCCGGATAGCGCGGGACCCCAGCTCGATGACGGTGAAGCCGAACGGCAAGCGCGGGCTGATGGGACTCGTTCTCGAGCCGCACGCCGGCGTGACCAACCGAGACCTCATCGCGACCTGGGACGCTGCCGTGGCCGCTGGCTTCGTCGAGGTGACCTGCCCGCCGGTCGAAGCCTGGGTGCGCCGCGAGCGTGAGCGGAAGGACTAGCGCTCAAAACTCGAACAGCACGCGCACCTTCGCCGACTTCGGCACCGCGCTGGCTTCGACGATCGCGAACGCGCCCGTCTTGCGGGCGACGTGCTTGATCACGAGCCGGTCCGAGCTGACCTCGCGCGGCGGAGTCGTGCCGCGCATGTTCTTCAGCCGCAGCCAGTGCCGCGCGAGCTCCGCGTCCGTCATCTTGAGCACGCGATGAGCGAACGCCTGCTGGGCATCCGAGCTGCTGGCCCGCGCGTAGGGGCGGGCCGGCGAGCCGTCGGGCCAGCGTGACAGGTTCTTCAGGTAGAGCTTCTTGGCCGTCGACACGAGCTCGTTCTTGGCGAGCTTCGTCGTGTTGCCGGCGTTCACCAGAACGGCGAACTTCTTGCCCAGCGCGGGATCGGAGCCGGACGGATCCTGCACCGGTGCGGCGAGGAGCACGGTCGACAGGAGTGCGGCGAGGCGGAACATGGGATCAGAAGCTGAGTGACCAGCTGACGTTGATGAAGTCGATCTCGGCGTTGCTGTTCGGCAGATTGTTGTGATGCAGATCGAGCCGCAGGCGCACGGACGGATCCGGATCGTAGCTGAAGCCGAGCACGTGTTCCGTCGAGTGTCCGCGTGACATCGGCACCGTCGTGAATGGTGTCAGCGACGCGATGACCTCGTCAGAGCCCGAGTCGTAGTAATCGAATCGGTAGGTGAGCCCCATCGTGGAGGATGGATACCAGGTCCACTCCGTCGAGAGCGCGCGTTGGTTCTCGTAGGCCCCCTCGCTGCTGATGTAGGCCTCGGTCTTGACGCCGAACGAGGCCGAACGCCAGTCGAGGTCCAGCCCGACGAACTCGTAGTCGCGGCTCCCGAGGTAGCCGGTCGGAAACGGTGACTGCAGCTCGCCGACGTTCATCAAGGCCGCGGAGATCGCCGCGGCTCCGGTCAGGTCCTGGACGACGGATTGCCGGGAGCCGCTGCCGTAGTTCAAGGCGATCGTGAGGCCGTAGTCGTCGAACACATAACCGAGGCGGAGGCCCCCGAGTGGATCGTCCGCCGCCGTGTCGTCGACGCCGAAGTAGGCGTCGTACTCGAGCCAGTCGCTCGAGTCCGGCAGCACGAACTTGCCGCCGATGCGCAGGCCGTGGGCCAGCTGCGGGTACAGCTGGTTCACGGTCAGAGCGCGCGTGTGCAGGTTGCCGGCCGCGATGGTCCGGGCCGGGATGAAGTATTCGCGGTTGGTTGTCCCATGCGGAGTGCCGACGACGCCGCCGCGCACGTAGAGCATGTCGTCGGGCTGCCACTGCGCGTAGGCCCGGGCCAGCAAGACACGGGCGTTGGCGATCTCGGAATCGACGAAGGCCGGATCCCCGACGGTCGTCGTCGTCGGATTGTCGAGCAACCCGACGTTGAAGCCGTAGAAGCCCGGAGTGGCGAACAGGGACCACTGATCGTTGATCGCGGCCCTGATGTAGAGCTCGAAGATCGTGACCAGGTGTCCGGCGGCCGAGTCCGCTTCGCCGTCCATGTACGTGAACAGCGAGCTGACGTGACCGCCGACGTCGAGGCTCTGGGCCGTGTAGGACTGGGCCACGGCACGGCCGCCGATGCGGTCCGCGGTCGTGGCCTGCTGTTCCTCGAGCTCATCGACGCGTTCGCTGAGCTCTTCGACCAGGCGCTGGAGCTCGGCTGGATCCTGGCCCGCCGCGTAGCTCGAGAGCGCCACGCACGCCGCTAGACTCGCAACTCTGACGGGGGTGATCATCGGGTCTACCGCGACGCAGCCGGGGGGCGGCGTGGTCGCAGGCTCCTGGGATCGACGCCATCGGCGATTGCCGCCGCGGGCTTGAATCAATCCCCGAGAACTCCGCGTTCGACCTGCCGGTCCATGGCAGCCGTAGGGTCAAGCGGTCGAAGGGTTCTGGGGCCGCAAGTCGGCCAGCGTGGCGAACATCTGCTGGCGATCGATCGGCTTGGTCAGGAAGGCGTTGCAGCCGGCCACCAACGCGGCTTCACGGTCCTCCGGCTGCGCATTCGCCGTGAGCGCGATGATCGGCAGGTCCATGCCGCGGCGCCGGATCTCGCGGGTCGCGGTGAGACCGTCCATGATCGGCATCTGCAGGTCCATCAATACGATGTCGACCGGCTCCCTCGCCGCCTCGAGCTCGTCGAGTCCGGCCTGACCGTCATTGGCTGTGGTGCAGATGCAGCCACTGCGCTGCAGGATGTGGGTGATCAGGCGGCGGTTGTCGGCCCCGTCCTCGACGAGGAGTACGCGCAATCCGTCGAGGTTGGATCTGGGCGCCGGGTCGCGGTTCGCGCGCCTCGGCCGGATTCGCCATTTCGAGGCGCCCGGCGCGGGCATCGGGTCGGCCGGTGAGGCGAGGCGCGGGACGCCGTCGAGCGGCCCGGTGCCAACCGTCACGACGAAGCGGGATCCGACGCCGAGCTTGCTGGTGACGATGATGTCGCCGTCGAGCATGCGCGCGAGTTGTCGGGAGATCGCGAGCCCGAGACCGGAGCCGCCGAAGCAGCGCGAGGTCGAGGCATCGGCCTGCTCGAACGGGCGGAAGAGCCGCTCGGCTACGGCCGGCTCCATGCCGATGCCGGTGTCGAGGATCGCGAATCGCAGCTTCGGCTGCGTGTCGTCCTCCTGCACGTCGACGAGGATCATCACGGTGCCGTCGTCGGTGAACTTCAGCGCGTTGCCGACGAGGTTGAACAGGATCTGCCGGAGTCGCAATGGGTCCGACTGGATGCGGGTCGGGATCGGGCTGGCGAAGTGGACCGTGAGCTCGACGTTCTTGGCCTCGGCCTTCGCCCGCAGCAGTTCGAGGACCTCGTGCAGGATCCGCAGAGGCTCGGTCTCGATGCACTCGAGCTCGAGGCGGCCGGCCTCGAGCTTCGAGCTGTCGAGGAGGTCTCCGATCAGCTTGATCAAGTGCTCGGTGTTGCGCACGATCGTGTCGAGCGCCTCCAGCCTTGCGGTCTCGGACATCGCGTCGGCCGGCGCCTCGATCAGCTCCTGGGCGAAACCGAGGATCGCGGTCATCGGCGTGCGAAGTTCGTGGCTGACGTTCGCCAGAAACATGGACTTGGTCTGGTTGGCCCGTTCGGCTGCGTCGCGGGCGAGCACGAGATCGTCGTTCATCTCGGCCAGTTCCGCCGTTCGCTCCGTGACTCGTTGCTCGAGTTCCGCGCGGGCGCGTTCGACCGGCTCGACGAGCTGGCGCGAGAACCAGATGACGAACCACGCCATGACCACCACGCCGACGAGCGTGATCAGCATGCCGGCCTGCATCGGCAGGTCATGGACCTCCCGTTCGCGGGCGACACCTGCCGCTGCCAACTCCCCGAGGTGGATCTGCAGAGCCCGCAGGGCTTCGTCCAGTTCGAGGATCGCATCCTCGAAGAAGCTCGCCGCTTCGTACGCGGCCTCGCTCGCGGGCGCCTGTTCGCGCACGCTGCGGAATTCCTCCTGCGCGTTCTCGAGCGCGGCAACGAGCGGTACTTCGGCCGGCGTCAGGCCCTGCAGCTGGGTGACCAGTCGATCGAGCTCCTCCAGGTAGACGCCGTAGACGGAAGCCCGGACCGGACTGTCGCGGTCTTCCTGGTCGTTGTGAAGTTTGCCGAGCAGGAGTTGCGTCGCATCCAGGCCATCCTGCGCGGCGATGGTCGCCACAAGAGCGTCCGAAACCTGTTGCGATGCGTCGAGCATGCGGGTGGTGAAGTACCCACTGCTCAGCATCTGCGCGACCTGCAGCGCGATCGCGAACAGGACGCCGCAGCCCAGTTTCCACGTCAGCGACATCTGGCGAAGACCTACGGTTACCCGCAACTATCGCGCGCTACGGGTCTTCACCTGAACCCGTACGGAGGTGAGAATCGCACCGGAACGTGCGACTCGATCGGTTCGCTACGGGAACACCCCGAGTCAGAGGGCTCGGCGCACTCGGTCAGCGATGGCGGCAGGGGTGAACCCGAAGTGTTCGGCCACCACGTTGTAGGGCGCGCTCGCGCCGAAGCCGCTGTGCCCGATGCAGCGATCGATCCGACCGGTGAGCTGGCACCACCACTCGGGGCGGCCCATCTCGACGGTGAAGGTCGCGGCGGTGCCGAGCACGTTCGTGCGATACGACTCGTCCTGCTGCAGGAAGAGCTCGAGGCACGGCATCGACACGACGCGCGTCGGCGTGCCTTGCTCCGTCAGGAGGCGGGCCGCATCCACGGCGAGCGCGACCTCGGCGCCCGTCGCGACGATGGTCGCCTGCGCGGCGCTCTCGTCGACGAGAACGTAGCCGCCGCGCAACGCCGCACTCGCGTCCCAGCCGCCGTCGTGCGGCAGCAGCGGCAGACCCTGGCGCGTGAGGGCGAGAGCGACGGGGCCGTCGCGTCGCGAGACCGCGTGGGTCCACGCGGCTGCGGTCTCCGGACCGTCGGCCGGTCGGAAGACGTGCAGACCGGGGATCGCGCGCAGCGTCGCGAGGTGTTCGACGGGTTGGTGGGTGGGGCCGTCCTCGCCGACCATCAGGCTGTCGTGCGTGTAGACGAAGGCCGCGGGGATGCGCATCAGCGCGGCGAGCCGGACCGGCGTGCGCATGTAGTCGGCGAAGACCAGGAACGTGCTGCCGGCTGGCACGAACCCGCCGTGCAGCGAGATGCCGTTCATCACGGCGCCCATCGCGTGCTCGCGAACGCCGAAGTGCAGCGTTCGCCCGCTGCGGTCCTCGGCCGTGAACGAACCGCTGCTCTTGATCCTCGTCTTGGTCGACGGATCGAGGTCGGCGCTGCCGCTCACGAATCCGGGCATGAGCTCGGCGAGCTGCTGGATCACCTTGCCCGACAGGGCCCGGGTCGCGGCCGCGTCGGTGCCCGCGGCCTCGACGAGCTGCGCCAGCAGGTCGTTCGGCAGTTGCCGCGCCCGGAACGCGCGCCACTCGGTCGCGAGCTCGGCGTGGTTGGCTTCCCAGCCCTCGAGTTCGCTCTGCCAGCGCAGGCGTTCCTGCTCGTTGCGCGCGGCCGCAGTCTGGAAGACGGAGCGTGCCCGTTCGTCGACGTGGAAGTCCTCGGCGGGCAGGCCGAGCGCCGCCTTCGTCGCCTTGACCTCGTCCTCGCCGAGCGGCGCGCCGTGCACGCCGTGGGTGTTCGCCTTGTTCGGACTGCCCTTGCCGATCGTCGTGCGGCAGCAGATGAGCTGCGGCTTGTCCGTGGCGTTCGTCGCCTGCTGCAGGGCAGTGCGGATCGCATCGGGATCGTGACCGTCGATCCGCTGCACGTCCCAGCCGGCAGCGACAAAACGAGCGCCGACGTCCTCACTCGTCGCGAGGTCCGTGTGGCCCTCGATCGTGATGTTGTTGTCGTCGAAGAGGCAGACGAGGTTGCCGAGTCCCAGGTGCCCGGCGAGCGCCGCGGCCTCGGCGCTGATGCCCTCCATCAGATCGCCGTCGCCGACGGTGACGAAGACGCGGGTCAGCAGCAGCGGATTGTCGAATCGCGCGGCTTCCATGTGCGCGGCGATCGCCATGCCGACCGCGTTGCCGAAGCCCTGGCCGAGCGGCCCGGTCGTCGTCTCGACGCCGACCGTGTCGCCGTATTCGGGGTGCCCCGGTGTCTTGCTGTGCAGCTGCCGGAACTGCTTCAGGTCGTCGAGCGTGACGGGGAAGCCCGCGAGGTGCAGCAGCGAGTAGAGCAGCATCGAGCCGTGGCCGCCGGACAGCACGAAGCGGTCGCGGCCGAGCCATTCGGGCTCCTGGTTGCTCCACCGGAGGAACTCGGTCCAGAGCACGGTGGCGACCTCGGCCATGCCCATCGGCATGCCGGGGTGGCCGGAATTGGCCTTCTGCACGGCGTCGATGGACAACCCGCGGATCGTGTTGGCGACGACGGTGACGTCTTGGCTCTCGACCATCATGCGCCGACTCTACCGGGCCGGAACGAATCCGACACCGACGGATCTCTCCACTCGCCGTGGAGAGAATTGCACATCAGTGGCCTTCGCGGACCGCGTTGACGTTCCACTCCGGGATGCGGATCTCGACGACGCCGTTGCTGGGCGCGCGCAGCAGGCGCGCCTGGCAACCGAGTCGCGAGGTCAGATCGACGTCGCGCGCTTCGTCGAGTTGATCCTCCTCGTCCTCGGTGGCCGCACTGAAGCACTCCGTGCCGCTCGTGATCTTGACGTGGCACGTCGAACACGCGCAGACACCACCGCACGCGTGGTCGAGATCGACCCCCTGGGCGAGCGCGGCCTCGAGAATGGTCTGGCCGACCGCGAGGGTGAGGGGGCGATCGTCGCCGGCAATGGAGAGACGGATCTCGGTCATGCGTCGTTCTGGTCCTGCGTCTGCTTCTGAGTCGGCTGCTGTTCCTGCTGTTGCGTTCGCTGCTGGGCCTGCTCCTCGCGCAGCGCCTTCGTCACGGCGGAGCTGATCACGTCGTCGGCGATCGTCGCCGTGACCTTCGTGAGGTCGTCGCAGCCTTGACCAAGTGCTCGTGCGTCGACCTCGGCCGCGAGCAGCTTCTCGAGTCCCTTCACGGCCTTCTGCACGGCGAAGGTCTGGTCCGGCGGCAGCTCGGCCATCTCGAGCGCGCGCTTCGTGCCGCGCACCATCGCCTCGGCCTTGCCGCGGACCTCGATCGCCTCGCGCTTCTCGTAGTCACTCTGTGCGTGCTCGAGCGACTCGAGCATCATGCGCCGGACCTCGTCGCGCGTGAGGCCGAATGACGGGACGATGCGGATCTCCGCCTGCGCGCCCGTGCGCTGCTCGCGCGCCGTGACGCGCAGGACCCCGTCGGCGTCCACGAGGAAGGTGACGTTGATGCGGGGCAGCCCGGCCGGCATCGGCGGGATGCCCGTGAGCTTGAACTCGCCGAGCTGGCGGCAGTCCTCCGCGAGCTCGCGTTCGCCCTGGAAGATCCGCAGATCGACCGAGACCTGGCCGTCGACGCCCGTCGAGAACTCTTCGCTGACGCTCGTCGGGATCGTGCTGTTGCGCAGGATGAGCTTCTGCACGGCGCCGCCGAGCGTCTCGATGCCGAGCGACAGCGGGATCACGTCGAGCAGCAGCAGCGACTTGTCGTTGCCCGCGAGCACGTCGGCCTGGATTGCCGCGCCGAGCGCGACCGCCTGGTCGGGGTCGACGTGGGTGTGCGGCGGCTTGCCGCAGAGCGTCTCGATGCGCTTTCTGACGAGCGGCACGCGCGTGCTGCCGCCGACGAGCACGACGTCGTCGATCTCCTCGAGCTCGAGGTCGGCGTCGGCTACCGCGCGCTTCACGCAGTCGAGCGTGCGCTGCACGAGCGGCGCGATTGCGGCTTCGAACTCGGATCGCGTCACGTGCACGGTTGCCGAGCCCCGGTCTCCGAGGTCGAGCACGAGGTCGGCCTCGTCGCTCTCACTGAGCCGGATCTTGAGGCCCTCGGCGGCCTTCTTGATCGCCTGCCGCACGTAGGGGTCGCCCGCAACCGACTCCTGCGCGCCGTCGGGCAGCGCCGCGAGAATGGTGCGGCCGAGCAACGCGTCGAAGTCGTCACCGCCGAGGTGCGTGTCGCCGGCCGTCGAGAGCACGCGGAACACGCCGTCCTCGATCCGCAGCACGGACACGTCGAACGTGCCGCCGCCGAGGTCGTAGACGAGGACCGTGCCGTCGTTGCGACCGTCGATGCCGTAGGCGAGCGCCGCCGCCGTCGGCTCGTTGAGGATCCGCACGCACTCGAGGCCGGCGAGCGCGGCCGCGTCCTTGGTCGCCTGGCGCTGCGCGTCGTCGAACCAGGCCGGCACGGTGACGACGACCTCGTGCACGTCCTGACCGAGCGCCTGCTCGGCGGTGCGCTTGACCTCGCGGAGAACGAGCGCGGAAATCTCCTCGGGGGCGTGCTCGGCGGCGCTCTCGCCGTCGCCGATCCGAATCCGCGGCAGGCCGCGGTCGCCACGGACGATCCGGTAGGGCAGCGCCTTGCTGTCCGCCTCGGCATCCGCGAAGGACTTGCCGATGAGGCGCTTGATCGAGAACACCGTCCGGTCCGGATGCTCGAGCCGCAGCGCCTTCGCCTCGGTTCCGAGACGCGTCGTGCCGTCCGGGTGGAAGCAGACGATCGACGGGATGAGCGGTTCACCGTCCTGGCTGCGGAGCACGTGCGGCGGTTTGCCGCCGGCCCGGATCGCGGCCAGGCTGTTCGTCGTCCCGAGGTCGATGCCGAGAACGAGCCGGGATTTCGGCGCCGGTTCCGCGGCCTGGTCCGAAGTGGCGTCGGTCATTGCCGCGCCTCCAGGTCCTTCAGGGCCTTGCTGTGGTAGTGCGAGCCGTGAATGCGCTTCGCGGCACCGTCGTGGTCGCCGGTCGCGAGCGCGGCCTGCACGGCGGCGAAGTCTTCTTTCAGCGCCAGCTTCAGTTTCTTCCGCAGCGGCGGGATCGCGTCGCCGCTCGCGAACGCGACCTCCTCCGCGAGCTCGAGCGCCTCGGCGAGGAACATCGGGTCGAGCTTCTTGTTCCGGTCGAGGGCGCCGGGGCTCTCGGCCTCGAGCAGCGCCCGGGCGCGTTGCCACGGATCCCGCAGCACCTTGAACGCGTCGTTGATCTCGGCCGCACGTTGCAGCACGGCGGCGCAATCGTCGGTGTCCTGCGCGCGGTTGTGGTCGGGGTGGCACTCGCGCGAGAGCTGCAGGTACTTTTTCTCGAGTTCGCGTTCGTCGACGTCGAGGCTGCGTGGCAGCGCGAAGACGGCGAACGGATCGGGGGCAGGGACGTGGATCACGGGCGGTGGGGGCGGCCGGCGTTCAGAGGTGGTTTACGCGGCGATGGGGTCTGCGCGGCGCGGGGCCTACGCGGAGAACGACGTGCCGCAGCCGCACGTGCCGCTGGCCTGCGGGTTCTTGAACGTGAAGCCGCGGTCGAGCAGCCCGTCGTTGAAGTCGAGCGTCGTGCCGCCCATGAAGAACTCGCTCTTCTTGTCGACGCAGTAGTTCACGCCGTGCATCACGTACGCGATATCGAACTCGGTCGGCCCGTTCTGATCGAAGTCGAGCACGTAGCTGAAGCCCGAACAGCCGCCGCCCTTGGCGCCGACGCGGACCCAGACGTTGTCGCCGAACTTCTGCTCGGTGATCACGCGCTCGATCTCCTTGGCTGCCCGCTCCGTGAGGTGGATGCCGCGGCCCTCCTTCGGGGTGATCGGTTCGGGAATGGCGCCTTCGGTGGTCGCCACGCCGTCCGTATTCGTGCCGTCGACCTTGCCGCCAGCGGTGTCGTCGTTGGTCTCAGTCATGACATCCCTCCGGGTCTACTGCCTCGCAGCTTCGTCACCGGCCGCGGCCGGCGCAGCTGCGTCGCCGTGCTTGCTGCGCCAGTCCTCGATCGCGGCCTTGATCGCGTCCTCGGCGAGCACCGAGCAGTGGATCTTGACCGGCGGGAGCGACAGCTCCTCGACGATCTGCGTGTTCTTGATGTTGGAAGCACTGTCGACGGTCGAGCCCTTGAGCCACTCGGTTGCGAGCGACGACGAGGCGATCGCCGAGCCGCAGCCATAGGTCTTGAACTTGGCGTCCGTGATGTTGCCGGTGTCGTCGACCTTGATCTGCAGCTTCATGACGTCGCCGCATTCGGGCGCGCCGACGACGCCCGTGCCGACGTTCGGATCGTCCTTGTCGAGCGAGCCGACGTTGCGCGGGTTCTGGTAGTGATCGAGGACCTTGTCGCTGTATGCCATCGTTGGTTCGAATCGGTGTGTCTGCTAGTGAACGGTCCACTTGACCTTCGAGAGGTCGACGCCTTCCTGGACCATCTCCCACAGCGGGGACATTTCCCGCAGGCGGGTGACCTCGGCGACGATGCGATCGGCGGCGAAGTCGACTTCTTCTTCGGTGGTGAAGCGTCCGAGCGAGAATCGGATGCTGCTGTGCGCGAGCTCGTCGCCGAGTCCGAGCGCCTTGAGCACGTAGCTCGGCTCGAGGCTCGCGGACGTGCACGCCGAGCCCGACGAGACCGCGAGCTCCTTGACGCCCATGATGAGGCTCTCGCCCTCGACGTACGGGAACGAGATGTTGGTCAGCGTCGGCAGCCGGTGCTCCGGGTCGCCGTTGATCACGGCGTCGGGCAGGCCCTGACGAATCCTGTTCTCGAGGCGGTCGCGCAGTGCCGCGATCTTCGGGACCTCGGCGGCCATCTCCTCGGTGGCGATGCGCGCGGCTTCGCCCATGCCGATGATGCCGGTCACGTTGAGCGTGCCCGAGCGCATGCCGCGTTCATGACCGCCGCCATCCATCTGCGCCGTGAGGCGAACGCGCGGGTTCTTGCGGCGCACGTAGAGCGCGCCGACGCCCTTCGGCCCGTACATCTTGTGCGCCGAGATCGACATCAGGTCGACGTGCTGCGCCTCGACGTCGAGCGGGATCCGCCCGGCGGCCTGCGTCGCGTCGGTGTGGAACAGCGTGCCCTTCGCTTTACAGATCGCGCCGATCTGCTCGATCGGATGGATCGTGCCGATCTCGTTGTTGGCCGTCATCAGCGACACGAGGATCGTCTCGTCCGTGATCGCGGCCTCGAGCGCCTGCAGGTCGATGTGACCGTTGCCGTCGACGGGCAGCCACGTGACCCGGTAGCCCTCGGTCTCGAGGTGCTTGAACGGGTCGATCACGGCCTTGTGCTCGATGCCCGTCGTGATGATGTGCTTGCCCTTCTTGGCGTACATCTCGGCGGCGCCCTTGATCGCGAGGTTGTTCGCCTCGGTCGAGCCGCTCGTCCAGATGATCTCCTTCGGGTGCGCGCCGATCAGCTTCGCGACGTGCTTGCGCGCCTCGTCGATCGCGGCCTCCGCGGTCCAGCCGAACGCGTGGCTGCGGCTCGCCGAGTTGCCGAACGTGTCGGTGAAGAACGGCAGCATGCGCTCCACGACCCGCGGGTCGCACGGCGTGGTTGCGCTGTAATCAAGGTAGATCGGGGTCTTCATCGGGCCAATTCGGTCAACTTGCCAGTCGTTCAGTGGGCCAAGTCGTTCAGTGAGCCAAGTCGTTCAGTGAGCCAAGTCGTTCAGTGAGCCAAGTCGTTCAGTGAGACAGCTCGGAGGAGGTTGCAGACGGCAGGCGGCAGAGCTCCGCGAGATCGATGCCGTCGAACAGGTCGCGGATGCGGTCGTGCACGACCCGCATCGGGCTGCGGCTGGGGCAGATGTCGAGCAGGGCGCACTCTTCGGTGTGACCGCTCTCGGTGTCGGCGCCCGCCCCCGAGTCAGCCCCCGAGTCCGTCACCGGCGCGTGGCCGCTCGAGATGCAGTCGACGAGCTCGAACTTGCCTTCCACGACCTCGAGGATCTGCCGTAGCGAGATGTCCTGCGGCGCCCGCACGAGGCGGTAGCCGCCGCGCAGGCCGCGCACCGAATCGAGCAGGCCGGCGCGCGCAAACTCCTTGAGGAGGTTGGCGACGACGGACTTGTTGAGCCCGCAGCCCGAAGCGATCTCGTGCGCGCTCACGACCGAATCGGCCGCGGAGCCGCCCGGATAGGCGCCTTCGCGGGCAATCGCGCCGAGCAGGAACACGGCGTAGTCGGCCTTCTTGGAGATTCGGAGCATCGTGGAGTCCGGTGCCGTAAAGTAGACCCAGATTGGGGCTCTTTCAACGCATCGGCTTGAAATCGCCCCGGATCGAGGCGCATTCTGAGACCATCCCGATCCTGGCCTGCCATCGCCGGTTCGGGCGGTTGCCCGATTCGCGGGCCGCTTGCGCTTCACCGAACAAGAGTCGACCGACATGCCCGACCCGATCACCACCGCCCTGCTCCAGGACGGACCGTTCCAGCGGTCCGACGCGCCGTTCCGCCTGCTCGAGGTGCGCGGTCCGGACGCCGGCGACTACCTGCAGCGGTTGTGCTCGGCCGACGTGCTCGCGCTGCAGCCCGGGGCGACCGCACCCGCGGCGTTCCTCGACGGCAAGGGCAAGCTGCTCGTCACCTGCCTCGTGCAGCGCGACGGCGAGTCGTTCTGGCTCGAGACCGCGAGCGAGCAGCACGACAAGCTCGTCGAACTGCTCGATCGCTATCACTTCACGGAGCAGCTCGCGTTCGTCGTGCCCGACGGGTTCGGTTGTCGCGAGCTCGTCGGGGATGCGGCGGTCGTCGATACCAACGTGCCGGCACCGAGTGGCGGGCGGCGTTTCGTCATCGCGCGGCACGGCGTCGGGTTCGTTCGCCTGCACGGTCCGAGCGCCGCCTTGCCGAACCTCGACGGCGCGGCGATGAGTCCCGAGCTCGGCGAGTGCCTGCGCATGGCGGCCGGGTTCGTGCGCGTCGGCGTCGAGAGCGAGCCGACGACGCTCGCGCTCGAGGCCGACCTCGACGATCACTGCTCGACGACGAAGGGCTGCTACACGGGTCAGGAGATCGTCGCGCGCATCCACACCTACGGGCACACCAACCGGCGACTCTGTCTGTTGCACCTGCCGGCCGGTGAGCCGATCACCGAGCCGGTGCCGCTGCACGAGGTCGAGGACGATCTGCCGGTCGGGCGCGTGATGCATGCGGTGCCGGTGCCCGGGCGCGATCTGCGGTTCGGACTCGGCTACCTGCCGACCGACTTTCAGGGCGTCGGCACGAAGCTCAGCCTCGCCGGCGCCGGCGCCGGTGCGGTGACGGTGGCGCGCGGCGCCGCGGCCGCGGACGCGAACTGAGCTCGACTACTTGCCGGCGTAGGCGATCGCGACGTAGAGCGGTCCGGCCGTCGCCTGCAGCACGAGATCGGTCGCGCCGTCCGGCGTCGGCACGAAGTGCGCGCGGTCGCCCGCCTCGTCGCGGCAGAAGACGACGAGCTCACGATGCGCGGGGCGGTCGTCGATCGCGGCGATCGCGAGCTGCTGCCCGGGCTGCAGCACGGCCTCGTCGACGGTCAACGTCGCGGCCTTGTAGTCGCTGGTGAACACGCGCTCGACCTCGACCTCGCCGATGGGCCGGCGCCGCATGCGGCGCGGCGGCAGCGACTCGGCCGACGTCGGGAACGTCTCGGCCGGCATCCACTCGCCGCTGTTCGGATCGAACGACTTGCCGCTGCCGGCGAGCGGCAGCAACGGGCTCTGACTCAACGCAGCGCGGCCCTCCTTGGGCGCCTCGTCGGTCGGTTGCTGCGTCGCCCCGAAGAGCAGGATCTCGCCGTCCGCGGTGCCGTTTCGAGCCTCGAACGCGCTCTCCGGCGGCAGGAAGACGGCCATCGGGCGGCCGGCGAACGGCGTCTGGCGTGCGCCGCGCGCCGGCCACGACGTGCGGTCGCCCGCGGGTGGACCCGCGAGCAGGTCGAACGTGCCGGCCAGCAGCACGGCGGCCGTCTCGTGGTCGGCGGTGACGATCTCGTTGCGCTCCGCGGGGCGCCACATGCGCACGTGCCGGAGCAGTTCGGCGCCGGTGGTCGTCGCGGTGCGGAGGCCGGGCTCGTCCTGCCACTCGAGCGCGTCGGTCGCCGCCGTCACTTCGCGTCACCCCACGAAAGGTCCGCGTTCTCGAGGACTTCGCGCTGCAGGCGGTCGGACGCTTCGCGTCGCATACGCTCCATGAGCTGGGCATCGGAAAGCGCAGGTTCGATGTCGAGCACCTTCACGAGATAGCAGCCGTCCGGCGCTCGGATCGGGCCCGCGACCTCGCCGGCCTTCGTCGTGAACGCCGCTTCGAGCACGGCAGCCGGCAGGCCGCGACCGTCGGCCCGCGCCTCGCGGTGCTGCCAGCCCATGTCGCCGCCCTTCTCCTTGCCGGCCGGGTCATCGGTCTCGATCCGCGCGACGACGTCGAACTTCTCCTTCTCGAGGCGGCCCTTCACGCGGGTCAGCGACTCCGCGGCGCCCTCGAAATCGTGCGGCACGAGCGCGTTCGGCTCGTCGAGCGCGCGGCGATAGATCACGCCGAGCTTGCGACGGGCGCCGAGCCGCGCCTCGATGGCTTCGCGGTCGTCGGCCAGCAGCTGCTTCAGCTTCTTGTCCGGGTTCTGCGCCGCCGCGATGAGGTCCTGCAGGACCTTCGCCCGAAAGACGCGCGACTGCGTCAGGGACTGGAGCGTGAGGCCCTGGGTCTCGAGCAGTTGTTCGAACGTGAGGCCTCGGAAGCGCGGGTCGCTCTGCGCGTCGCGGCGCCGCTCGTCGATCGCCCGGTCGATGTCCGTCGGGTGGAGCTCGACGCCGACTTTGCGGCCGAGGGCCTCGATCGAGTTGAGGTAGGCGACCTGGCGGATGAAGCGGTTGCGCTCGCCGTCCTCGCTCGTGCGGAACAGCAGCAGTCCGAGGTCGAGGATCGGCAGCTCGCGGCCGTCGACGCGCGCGGCGACACCGGGCGGCAGCTGCTGCGGGTCCGTGACGATCGTGCGCTTCTTGCGATGCTGGGTCAGCCACAGCTGCAGCATGTCGCCGCTGACGCTCTCGTCGTCGTCGAGGTCGAGCGCGTGGCGCACGAGGCGTTCCTGCGCGAGCTGGGTGCCGAGGTCGCGCAGCCACTCTTCTTCGGTCGAGTTGCGGACGGCGGCGAACGAGCCCGGATCGCGCCCCGCGGCGCGCAGCTGCTGCTGCAGTCGCTCCCAGAACGCCTTGACCTCACCGTCGGTCGGCAGCAGCTTCAGGCGGGCGGCCTCCCGGCGGGTCAGTTCGGAGTCGACGAGCACCTTGCAGGCCTGCTTGCCGACGTCATCGCGCCGCAGGTGCAGCCCCATCTCGACGGCGACATCGCTGCGGGTCACGACGGCGGGCTTGCCGTCGAGGGTGTAGCGCGCCAGGACCTCGTCGGGGTCCTGCGGCGTCGCGAGGGCGACCGTGAGGGTGGAGATCGCGAGCAGGGTCATGGCCATCGACGATAGCAGACGAAGCCGTGAAAGCAGGCTTCCGGGACACCGCGGGAATTCGACGGCAGGGG
The DNA here is from genome assembly GCA_965228735.1 of Planctomycetota bacterium. Classification (GTDB taxonomy): domain Bacteria; phylum Planctomycetota; class UBA1135; order UBA1135; family UBA2386; genus JAGQRA01. The sequence goes on along the minus strand of OZ245838.1, from coordinate 1,512,157 downwards.
GAACGCGATCAGCGGTCGGCCAGCGGCGGCAGGCCGTCGGGGCCGGGGGTCTCGCCGGCCGGGCGATGCCGGAAGCGGCGACCTTGCCAGAACCACTGTTCGGGCGCCTCGCGGACGGCCTCCGTCAGGCCGTCGTTGACCCGGGTCATGATGCGGCGCAGGTCGTCGTCGCGGTCGCCGCTCGGCGTCTCCCGGATGATGTCGTGGACGCGCAGCTTGAACCGCATGCAGCCGGTGCGGATCACGGTGACGACGACGATCGGCGCGCGCGAGCTCAGGTGCAGCACGGCGGGCGTCGCGACGGTCTTGGCGACCGTGCCGAGGAACGGCGCGGTCACGGCGCTGTGCTTGCCGCCGCCGTCGCAGAGCAGGCCGATCGCACCGCCCTCGCTGAGCACCTTCTTGAGCGTGTACATGACCCGCTTGCGCGCGACGACGCGTTGCCCGGTGCGGGTGCGCAGCCGTTCGATGAGGCGGTTGAGCGCGGGGATCGGACTCGGGCGGAACACCGACGTCAGCGGCAGACCCTTGAGCCCCGCCCCGACGCCCGCGACGTCCCACGCGCCGACGTGACCGGTCGCGAAGATCACGCCCTTGCCCTCGGCGTAGAGCTCCGCGATCGGCGGGTACTCGGACATGTCGACGTAGTGCTCGAGGTTGTCGCGGTCGAGCCGGCGCATGAGGCAGAAGTCGGTCACGACGTGCGCGATGTGGCGGGACCAGCGCCAGAGGTGGCGCTCAGGCCGTTCGGCGCCGAGCGGCGAGCCCGGGCGGAACGCGATGCGCACGTTGCGCCAGTAGCCCTTGCTGCGTTCGCCGCGCGGGTCGTTGAAGCGGAAGCACAGCCACCAGCCGATCGCGAGCACGTCGAACGCGAGGTAGCCGACCCGCGGCGGCAGCGCGCCGATGAGCCAGATCGAGGCGCTGAGCACGCCCACGACCGCGCGCTGCCAGAGGCGGTCCTTCTCCTTCCCGCGGTCGTTGCGGCGATCGCGTGGGGCGGTGTCGGGGGAAGCGGTGGCGCTCGTCATTCGCTCGCTGCGGCTGCGCTCGGTGGCGGAGTCGCTATCGAACTACGCGCGGGCGTCTTCGGCAAGCGCACCATCGCGAGGAACAGCAGGCCGAGCAGCAGCTGCGGGCTCTGGCTGAGGAGGGCCGTCTGGGCGTCGACCGCGTCGCGCACGACGGCGTAGATCACCCCGCCGAACACCGACAGCTTGAGCGTGATGCCGTAGAGGCCGAAGTACTGCCCGACCTGCTCGGCGGGTGCGAGCAGGAGGATGACCTTGCGGCCCGCGGTCCAGATCCCCGTGAGGCCGAACGCGCCGAAGACCACGAGGGTCAGGAGGTAGCCGGTGGGGCTGCTGCCGGCGGACCAGGCGCCGCCGCCGAGCGCGACGAGCAGGGCAACGCCGCTGCAGGCCATGACGGCGAGCGGGGCCCGGTCGGTCCAGCGCCCGATCGTCAGGCCGAACAGCAGCGCGAGCGTGTTGAGCGTCATGGCGCAGACGGTCATGAACCCGACGGCACCCTTCTCGCCGGCAAAGACGTACCCGAACAGGTCGATGCCGTCGCCCCGGGCCTGCGCGTCGAAGGTCGAGGTCGTGAGGTTGGCGAAGAACATCACCGCCGTGTTGAGCACGTCGACGAAGCACAGGTTCGCGAGCAGGAACCAGAACAACCCGCGGTGGCGCGGCAGTTCCCGCAGCGTGCGCCAGAGTGACTGCATCGACGCCCGGACGGCGACGGCTGTGCTGCCGGGGCGTGGCGGGCGGTCATCCTGGACGAAGAGCAGGCAGGGCAGCGCGAAGAACAGGAACAGCCCGGCGGCGACCGGAAACTTGTGCGTGTCGGCGATGCCGAGCGGCAGCAGCGTCAGCAGGATCAGGATCGTGGCGAAGTAGCCGACGCCGACGCCGAGCGCGCTGATGCGACCCGACCGTTCCGGCGGCGCGACCGACGCGAGCAGCGCGTTGTAGAACAGCAGCCCGAGGTTGTACGTCACGTTGGCGACGAAGAACCAGGCCATGATCCAGGCTTCGCCGTACGCGAAGCCCCACGCCGCGAGCGCCGCGACGCAGCCGATGGTCGCCCACGCGAGATAGCGGTGGGTGCGGGTCGTGTGATCGGCGAGCGCGCCGAGTGCCGGGGCGAGGAGCGCCGTCGCCACCATCGACAGGAAGTTGACGATGCCGAGCGACGTTATTCGGCCGTAGTGCTCGGCGACGAACGGGGTGAAGAGGTACGTGATCGTCGCGGCATAGACCGTGTTGGCCGGGTCGTAGAGCACCCAGGCCCAGGTCCGTCCTGCCGACCGTCGCGCCGCTGCCGCTGCCGGGGCCGCTGGCGGCGCCGCGTCGTCGCTCACAGCAGCTGACCCACGACCTTGCCGAACACGTCCGTGAGCCGGTAGTCGCGGCCCTGGTAGCGATAGGTCAGACGTTCGTGGTCGATGCCCGTGAGGTGCAGCATCGTCGCGTGCACGTCGTGCAGGTGCACCGGGTGCTCCGCGACGTCGTAGCCGATGTCGTCCGACAGACCGACGGAGCGGCCGGGCTGGATGCCGCCGCCCGCGAACCACATCGTGAACGCGCGCGGGTTGTGGTCGCGGCCGAGGAACTTGAGGTCGCGCACCTCGCGCATCGGCGTGCGCCCGAACTCGCCGCCCCAGACGACGAGCGTGTCGTCGAGCAGGCCGCGTTGCTCGAGGTCGAGGATCAGCGCGGCCGCGGCGCGGTCGGTCTGCCGACACATGTTGGGCAGGCCGTGCATCAGGTCGTCCGTGCGATTGGAGCCGTGGTGGTCCCAGCCGCGGTGGATGACCTGCACGCATCGCACGCCGCGTTCGACGAGCCGCCGGGCGAGCAGGCAGTTGTTCGCGAACGAGCGCTTGCCGGGCCGGCTGCCGTAGAGCCGGTGGATGCGCTCCGGTTCTTCGTCGATGCGGGCGAGCTCGGGCACGCTCTCCTGCATGCGGTAGGCGAGCTCGTACGACTCGGTGCGTTCGAGGATGCTCGGGTCGCCGACCGCGTCGAACTGCGCGCGGTTGAGTTCACCGAGCAGGTCGAGGCCGCGGCGGCGGGCGCTGCGGTCCATGCCCTGCGGGTCCTGCAGGCACGGCACGAGCTCGCCGCGCGTGCGGAGCTCGACGCCCTGCAGGTGACTCGGCAGGAACCCGGCGCCCCAGCACGCCGAGCCCGCGCCCGGGTCGATCTTGCCGGAGACGAGCACGGTGAAGCCGGGCAGATCGCGGTTCTGGCTGCCGAGGCCGTAGAGCAGCCAGCTGCCGAGGCTCGGGCGGCCGACGAGCTGGTGGCCCGTGTGGGCGAAGACCTGAGCGGGACCGTGGTTGAACTGCTCCTGGTGGACCGACCGGATGAACGAGAGCTTGTCCGCGATCTGTGCGAGGTGCGGCAGCAGCTCGCTGAACTCGAAGCCCGCGGCGCCGTAGCGCCGGAACGAGTAGGGCGAGCCGAGCAGTTTCGGCCGGCCCTTGAGGAACGCGAAGCGCTGCTCGTCGACGATGTGCTGCGGCACGAGGTCGCCGTCGTGCTTGCGCAACACGGGCTTGTCCTCGAACAGATCGAGCGCCGACGGCGCGCCCGCCATGAACAGCTGGATGACGTTCTTCGCGCGCGCCGGGTAGTGTCGGATCGGGTCCGTGCCGCCGTTCGCCGGCAGGCCGACGGCCAGCGCCGAGCCGGCCGCTGCCGAGCGCACGAGGAACTGGCGTCTGCTCGTCATCCTCGGCCCGGGTTCGATCGGCGGTTGCGGGTCTGTTGGCGGCACGGGTCTATTGGCGACAGAGGGTCTCGTCGAGGTTGAGGAAGATGATCGCGACGCGTTCCCACGGCGTGAGTTCGTCGTCGTCGGTCACGATCACCTCCGTTCTGAGGGCGCCCGCGAGTGCGTCGAGCTCACGCGCGGATGGTGGGCGCTGCGTGCAGCGGCGGAAGCCGTGCGCGAGGCGGGCGCGCTCGTCGCCTTCGTGGGCCAGCATGCGCGCGGCGAGCGCCCTGGCCGCCGCGACCGCGGTCGGGTCGTTGAGGCCGACGAGCGCCTGCAGTGGCGTGTTGCTGCGTTGGCGCCGCACCTCGCACTGTTCGCGCGACGGCGCGTCGAACGCGTCGAACATCACGAACGGCGCCGTGCGCCGCCAGTAGGTGTAGAGGCCGCGGCGCCAGCGATCGCCGCCCTTGCTGACGGGCCAGTTCATCCGGACCTTGTTCATCGGGATGACGCCGCTCGTGTCGGCCTGCAGCGGGTAGACGCTCGGACCCTTGAGGTCGCGCGCGAGCAGGCCGGCGGCGACGAGCCACGAGTCGCGGATGCGTTCGGCGTCGAGGCGGAAGCGGCTGCCGCGCGCGAACAGGCGGTTGTCCGGATCGCGCTCGCGCTGCTCGGCCGGCGCTGCCGCCCGTCGGCGATACGTGTCCGACAGCACGATCGTGCGCAGCAGCGCCTTCTGCCGCAGTCCGAGCCGGCGGAACTCGGTCGCGAGCCAGTCCAGCAGGTCGAGCAGTTCGGGTTCTTCGGCCTGCACGCCGAAGTCCTCGGGCGTGTTGACCAGCGGCTGGCCGAACAGCGCGTCCCACAGCCGGTTGACCTGCACGCGATCGACGAGCGGGTTGTCGGCGGCCGTGAGCCATTGCGCGAGGCCGCGGCGATCGAGCGGCGCGGCCGCGGGCCACGGGTGCAGCACTGCTGGGGTGTGCGCGCGTACCTCTTCGGCCGGGCTGTCGAACGCCCCGCGGACGTGGTTCCGGGTCACCGGTTCCACGCGCTTGTTCTCGTGCAGCACGAGCGTCGGCGTGCTGTCGGCGCGCCGCAGCGTCACCTCCGACTGGGTCTCGAAGAACGCGACGAGCCCGTAGAACTCGGTCTGCTTGATCGGGTCGTACTTGTGATCGTGACACCGGGCGCAGTGCATCGTGCTCCCGAGCCAGACCGTCGCCGTCGTGCTCGCGCGGTCCAGCAGGCGTTCCCAGCGGGCCTCCTTCGGGTCGACGCCGCCCTCGTTGTTGAGCATCGTGTTGCGGTGGAACCCGGTCGCGATGCGCGTCGACTCCGTCGCGTCGTCGATCATGTCACCGGCCATCTGCTCGAGCGTGAACCGATCGAACGGCATGTCGGCGTTGAACGCGTCGATCACCCAGTCGCGGTAGAGCCAGATCGTGCGGTGGCCGTCGAAGTTGTAGCCGTTGGTGTCGCCGTAGCGCGCGAGGTCGAGCCAGAGCTGGGCCCAGCGTTCGCCGTAGTGCGGGGAAGCGAGCAGGCGGTCGACGAGGCGTTCGTAGGCGTCGGGCCCGTCGTCCGCGACGAACGCGTCGACCTCCTCGAGCGTCGGCGGCAGGCCCGTGAGGTCGAGCGCGACGCGGCGAATCAGGGTGCTGCGATCGGCCACCGCGGTCGGCGTCAGCCCGGCTGCGCGCTGATGGCGCTGCAGGATCGCGTCGATCGGATGGCTGCCGTGCGGCCCGCTCGGGGCCGTGCGCTGCGGCAGCCGATACGACCAATGCTGCCGCGTGCTGCGCTCGGCGGCGGGCTCCGCCGCCGCCGCCTCGCCGGTCGGGATGGGCACCCCGTCCTGCGCGGTGATGCCGGCGCCGACCGCGAGCGTCACCGCGGTGGCGAGGAGTCGGCGGAGCGACGAGGCCAGCGTCATGCGCTCATGATGGTCGCAAACGCACGGCCGGTCCACCGCCTGACCGAGCGGAACTGGTAACGGGTCGGCAACGTCGGGCCGACCCGTGGCAACCGATCAGCTGCCGAACGTCCCGCGGCTCGGGCGGGTGATGCCGCCGACGCCGTTGGGCGCCTGCTGGTCCGGCAGGAACGCCTGGGTGTAGTAGTTGAGGTTCACGAGCGCCGGATCGTTCGGCACCATGAACCCGTAGGTCAGCGGGCCGGTCGGCGCGATGACGACCGTGACCACGTCGTCCGCGACCTCGAGCGCGCAGCCGATGAGGCCAAACGGCGACAGGTCGAACGGCAGCGCGCCGACGTTCGAGATGGCCGAGGAGAAGCCGTTCGCGACGATCGCGGTCGTGCCCGGCGGCGTTTCGATCACCATGTCGAACTGCATGCCCGTCGTGGGCGGGGTCGCCGCGGTGATGATGGACAGGCCCTGCGAGTGCGGGCAGCCGCTGCCGAACGAGCCGAAGATGCCGTTCTCCTCGCCCTCGTATTCGTAGAGGTCGTCCGTGAACACCGTGCCGACGCCGCCGAACGTGATGCCCTTCTTGCGCAGACTGTCGTAGCAGAAGTACATCTCCGTCGAGTTCGCCGGACCCTGGTTTGCCGCGATCGGATCCCAGGACGCGCCCGTGTACTCGAACGTGTCGCGCGCGAGGGTGCCGTCGAAACCGCCGTAGACGACAACGCGCTGCCGGTCCGTGTCGAACCAGTGCGCCGTGCGATACCGCGCCGTCGGACTCGCCGCGGGCGTCACCTGCAGCCAGTCCGTGCCGCGGTACTCCCACGTGTCACCGAGGAGCGTCGATGTGCTGCTGTCGAAGCCGCCGAAGAGGACGGTCGTGCCCGTGCCCGCGTCGAACGCGATCGCCATGTCCTGGCGCGGCGACGGCGCGTTGGTGGTCTGGACCGGGGTCCAGTCGTTGCCGTCGAACTCCCACGTGTCGTTGAGGTCCGAGATGTTGGCGCGGCCACCGAACAGCACCACGCGGTTGCGCACGTTGTCGAAGACCATGCCGTAACGGAAGCGCCGCGCGGGTTGGTTCGCCGTCGCGATCGCGGCCCAGCTGTTGTTCGCGAACTCCCACGTGTCGTTCGCGAGGCCGTTGATCGTCGGCGAGCGGCCGCCGAACGTCACGATGCGGCCGTTCGCCGAGTCCCACACCATGCGGTGGCCCCAGCGGCCCGGACCCGGGTTGGCCGGCGTCAGCAGCGTCCACTGATTGTTCTGGAAGCGCCACGTCTCGTTGATGATCTGACCGGGCGTCGAGATCGTGCCGCCGTTGAGGATGGCGCGGTTGGTCACCGGGTCGAAGGCCATCGCGCCGGCGCGGCGCGCCGTCGGCTTGCTGAACACGGAGATCTCACTCCAGGTCGATTGGGCGAGGGCCGGAGCAGCGAGCAGACAGCCGGCAAGCAGGAGATGATTGCGCATGAGTCGGAGAATGGGGTGGGGGACCTCGAGGGGGGGGCGCGGGCCGGGGCAAGGACCCGCCGGCGAGAGACCCGTAGATAGCCTACATCGGGACTGGCACGCGACCAGTCGCGCCGCAGAATAGTCCCATGGATGAACCGAGGTTACGGGTAACCGTGCGCTGTTTCGCGAGCGTGCGGGAGGCCCTTGGCACGGACCGCTTGACGCTCGATCTGCAGCCGGGAACGACCGTGGGCGGACTGCGGGCCAAGCTCGCGGAGCGCGCCGACGAGCTGCTGCGGCTGCCGGTCGCGTTCGCAGTGAACCGCGGCTACGCGCGCGAGGGGACCGAGCTCAACGACGGCGACGAGGTCGCGTTCATCCCGCCGATCAGTGGCGGGGCCGCCGACGACCCGGCCGCGGGTCCGGGCGCCGAAGCGCTGTACCGCTTCGACCTCACCGACGAGCCGATCGATCCGCGGCGCTTCGAGCGCGAGTGCCGCACCGACCGCGATGGCGCCCTCGTCACGTTCGCCGGTGTGACGCGCAATCACAACGAGGGTGCTCTCGTCAAGCTGCTGCGCTACGAGGCGTATCCCGAGATGGCGCAGAAGGTCATGTGCGGCCTGTTCGAGGAGGCCATCAAGCGCTTCCCGATCACGCGGGCGCGCGTCGTTCACCGGCTCGGTGACGTGCCGATCGGTGAGGCGTCCGTCGTCGTCGTCGTCGCGTCCGCACACCGCGGCCCCGCGTTCGAGGCGTGTCGCTTCCTCATGGACCGCTTGAAGAACGAGGTGCCGATCTTCAAGCAGGAGCTGCTCGCGGAGGATGGCGGCGAACGCTGGGTCGGCGAGCTGCCGCAGGCCGACTAGCGGTCAGCGGGAGAGCACGGCCTGCAACGCCGGCGCGACGACCGCCGCCCAGGCGTCATAGCCGCGGCGGTTCATGTGCAGACGATCCGTGACGAAGATGTCGTCGCGGATCGCTCCGGTGGACGTCAGCATCCCGGTCGTGATGTCGACGAACTCGCATCCTGCGGTGCGGTCGCAGTGGTCGCGGAGCAGCGCATTGGCGCGCTGCATGACCGGCCAGAGCTCGGCCCGGGCGACGCTCGGTTTCAGCGCGAGCACGAGCAGGGGCGTCCCCGGGAGGTCGCGCTGCAAGCGGCGGGCGATCTCGCGAATGCGGACCAGGACCTCGAGCGGTGAGCTGCCGGTCGCCACGTCGTTGTCGCCTTCGTAGAGCACGATCGCGCGCGGTCGATATGGCGTGATCACGCGGTCGAAGAAGCGGATCACGTCGATGGCCCGCGAGCCGCCGAACCCACGGTTCAGCACCGGCGCCGGCAGGCCGGCCATGTCGGCCTCGAGGTCGGCCCAGCGGACGATGCTCGAGCTGCCGACGAACAGGACCGGGTCGGTCGGTGGCGTGGCGGCGCGATCGGCGCGCTCGAATGCCGCGATCGCTGCTTCGAACCGAGGTGTCGGCGGTGCGGTGAAGCCCAGCACGTCGAGGCCGCGCCGCAGGACCGGGTCGGCCATCATGTGGCGCCAGACGAACTCGCTGCGCCAGTTCTCGATCGCGAGCACGATCGGTCCCTGATCGATGGCGAGGCAGTCCGGCGCGATCCAGTCCGCGGTCGGATTGAACGCGTCCTGGAAGCCGTAGCGCCCCCAGAGTCCGGCCGGTCCGAAGCGATCATGCATCGCCGCGATGGCCGCGATCGCCGCATCGGGCGCGAACTGGATCGAGGCCGCGGCTGCGGTCGGCGCGATGGTGCCGTCGTCGCTCTGCACGTGGTCCGGCCCCGCGACGCCGCGCGCGGTGTAGCCGCGGAATTGCCTGTCCGCGCCGTGGTCCGGCCCCGGACCGTCGCACGCGGTGAGGCCCCAGATGTCCGGCCCGTAGCCCTGGAAGCCCGCCGGGTTCGCCGCGGCGTAGCGGCGCTGGGCCTCGACCGCGCGTTGCGAGTTCTCGAAGTAGTCGATCCCGCGCTCGCGCATGTAGGCATCGGGAATCGCGCGGAAGTCGACGAACAGATGCGAGTACTGGTGGCCGAAGAGCGGCGGGAAAGCGAGCAGTTCGAGGTCGGGCCAGGGCTTTCGCCACTCGTACGACTGCACCCAGCGCGCATAGGCCGTCTTGGCATCCGCGTAGCCGCTGCCGGCCGCGAGCACGTGCAGGATCAGCGCCTCGTTGTAGCCGGTCCAGCCCCATGGGATCGCGCCGTTCTCGGGGCGCCACCCGTGCGAGATGCTGCCGGCGTGACGGGCGCCCGCGGGCAGCGTGAGCCAGTCCCAGTCGACGCGATCGGTCAGTTCGTCAGCCAGATCCCGAAGCTCACGCTCGGCGTCGATGTCGGCGTCGAAGTAGCAGCGCGCGAATCGGATGCCCGCCAACAGCAGCGCGGTGTCGATGGTGGACAACTCGCATTGCCACACGCGGGCGCCCGACTCCAGGTCGAGGAAGTGGTAGTAGAGGCCGCGGTGCCCCGTGGCGTCGGCGGCGCGCCCTTGTGGCGCGTCGCGCAGAAAGCGCAGGAGGTTCGTCGTAAGCTCACGGGCTCTGGTGCGCGAGTGCCAGCCACGGTCGGCGCCGATCGCCCAGATCGGGATCGCAAAGCCAGCCTCGACCGACCTCGCGCCCCGGTTCGGGACCATGAGTCAGGACGATTGGCAGGGTGATCCAATGCGCGCCGGGTTCGCGGGTGGTGAGCCGGGATTCGGCTGCCTCGGGGAAGCCGGAGTGACGGCCTCCAACGCCCTCGACACCGGCCTTGCCCTCGAGGTCTCGGACATGACGATCGCGTGGTGGCACCGGGTCGGGCAGGCCGGCGCCGGCACGGCCAATGCGTTCGCCTACGTGCTCGGCGGGCCGGGCGACAGTCAGCGCATCTTCGTCGGCGGTTCGGCGGGCACCGGGCGGATTCGCTACGCGGGCACCGGGATCGGCAACGTCGACAACCTGACCGACTTCAAGAACGGGTTCGCCGACGTCTGGACCCACCTGGCGCTCGTCGTCGACGATCAGAGCGGCACGGCGACCTGGTACCTGAACGGCGTGCCCGACGGGTCGATCGCGTTCGCGCCGGGTATGCACCAAGTCGCGCGCGAGGAGTTCTGGGTCGGCTTCCACAGCGGTACGCAGAACTACAGCCTGTTCTATTCCATGGACGACTTCCGGCTCTACAGCCGGGCGCTCTCGGGGGTGGAGATCGCGGCGCTCGCGAACTCGACGGAGCCGGGCGTCGGGCTCGTCTACGGTGCCGGCTGCCCGGCGAGCAACGCTGTCGTGCCGCAGATCGGCGGCGCGGGCGGCGCGCCAGCGATCGGCAACGTGCTGTTCGAGGTGACGCTCGACGATGCCGACCCGAACGCTCTCGCCGCGCTCGTCTTCGGAGCCCTCGCCAACTCGCAGACGCCGACCGGGGGCATGCTGCCGCAGCCGCTGACGCCGTTCGGGGTCGGGTTTCCTGCCGGCTGCAACCTCGAACTCGGCGGCATCATCACGTCCGTGATCGTGCTGCAATCGACCGGCAACGCGTCACTGTCGTTTCCGATCCCGCCCGTGCCGGCGTTCGCCGGGACCCACTTTCGCGCCCAGTGGGGGGTTCTCGGTTCGCAGTTCTCGGTGTCGCCGGCGCTCGATATCGGGCTGCGGTAGCGCCGGCTCCCGGGCCGCCTCCATGGGAGGTGGCCTCGGGCCGTCGCGTCAGTGGCCCAGTACCATCAGTTGCCCAGGACCATGTCGACGGCGTTGGTGAACCCGACCGTCGAGCCGAACACCGCGCCTTGCGTGTAGATCGGCAGGCCGGCGAGGGCCTGGGCGTTCGGCACGCTGAAGTTCCACTGCGCCGCGATGTTGCTGAAGACGAGCGTCGTCGACAGGATCTGCGGGGACGCCGGGTCGACGAGGATCTCGTAGCCGTTGAACGTCGAGCTGCCCGTGCCGAGGAAGCCGTAGACCGCCGATGCCGAGAAGCCGGTGCCGAGCGTGATGATCGACAGGATCGAGTCCTGACCGAGCACCGGCGCGGTAGTGGTGTACGCCGCATTCAGGTTGCCGGTGCCCGGGCGCACGGTCGCACTGGCGAGCGGGCCGGCCGGCATGGCGAGGTTGGGGCGGTAGAACCCGAGCGTGCAGCGCATGCGTCGGACCTGTTCCTGCGTGAAGCCCTGCATGCACGCATCGTCGGTGTAGTCCATGTAGTTGCGCACCGGGTCGGTCGAGCCGCAGCTCTGGATGCCGACCGGGCAGCCGTAGCGCGGCTGCGACTCGTTCGCCGTGTCGCAGATGCGATCCCCGCTCGAGTAGCAGTTGCCGCCCGCGCAGCCGCCGTTGAACGTGTGGAACAATCCGAGGTAGTGACCGACCTCGTGCGTCGCGGTGCGGCCGGCGTCATAGGACCAGTTGCGGATCGCCGGGCTGCCGAACGCTTCGTAGTTCACGACCACGCGATCGGCCGTCGTGTTGAGCACGCCGCCGCCCTGCGGCAGGTCCGGCACGTAGCCGAGCGCGCCCGTGTTGTTGGTGTAGATGTTGAGGTACCGCGTCGTGTCCCAGGCCGTCGAGTTCCAGTAGTTGCCGCTGTCGTTGAACCACGTGTTGTTGACGTGGCGCACGATGCCGTTCGTCGGTTGGCCCTGCGGATCGGTCGTCGCGAGGAAGAACTCGAGCTTGCTGTCGACGCCGTTGCTCCCCGGCGAGTTCGGCAGCGCGCGGAAGTCCTCGTTGAGCACGTCGATCTGACTCTGGACGACGCTGTTGCTCAGGTTGCCCTGGCCCGACGTGCGGGACACGACGTGCACGACGACGGGGATGCGCAGCAGCGTCGTCGGCGCGTACTGGGCGCTCGGATTCGTCGTGTTGTAGTTGCAGTCCGGGCTGTCGACGCCGATGCCGGTCGGCGTCGCGGCGTGCACGAGTCCGCAGCGTTGTGGCGTGGGCTGGCTCTGCGCGTTGGCCGTCACGCCGACGAGGGCTGCGAGGAACGCGAGGGTAGAGGCGGGCGCGGCGGCCCGGGGATTGGGTTGGAACATCGGGTGCTGAGCCGCGGTAGTGAACGCGGTTACCGCGGTAGTGACCGCGGTTGGTCAGGGGAGTCTGTCACGGCCGGGCAGGCGCGGTTGGTAGTTTCGCCCGGGCGCTGCCGGGCCCGCAAGGGGCTGTCTGAAATGTGTAACGGTCGACCGTGCAGGCAACCCACGTTCCCATCGGACTTTCCGGCAACTGCCCAGGGGTGGCAGCAAGTCGCGGCGACCCGAATACCGGGCCTCTAGTACCGGGCCTCTAGCAAACCGGGCCTCTAGGATGGCGCGCCCATGCCCGGCCACGACCATCGGTGCCCTGCCGAGCCGCAACCGACCGCGTCCCGGCGGCGCCGGCACGGGCTCGTGATCGCCGCGGCGATCCTGGCAGCGGTCGCGTGCTCGCCGGCACTCGGGGGACCGCCGATCTGGGACGATGTGATCGTGTTCGAGCGCTACCTGCCGGCGTTCGGATCGATCGGTGACGCGTTCGTGCCGCCGCCCGGCACCGGCGAGCTCGGGCAGCACTACTACCGGCCGTTCGTGACGCTGTCGTACATGTTCGACGTCGCGGTCTACGGCGAGGCCGCGTTCGTCGGGCCCCATGTCACGACGATCGCGTTCCACGTCCTCGCGACGGTTCTGCTCGCGCTCGTGGCATCGCGGCTGCTGGGAGGTGCGTTCGCCGGCGGGATCGCCGCGCTCGTGTTCGCCGTGCATCCGGTGCACGTCGATACCGTCGCGCAGATCACGGGGCGATGCGACTCGATGGCTCTCGTCGGCATGCTCGGGGCGATGTTGGCCGTGATGCAGGCGCGGCAGCGCGACGGCTGGAGCTGGTGGATCGTCGCGGCGGTTGCGCTGTTCTTCGGCGCGGGCAGCAAGGAGGTCGCGCTCGTCGTCGTGGTGCCGTTGGCGCTGCTCGTGTGGCGGGGCCCGGGCGGCGCTGCGGGGCGGGCGACCTGGCTGCGGCTGATCACGAGTGTCGGCGTGGGGCTCGCGCCGTACTTCGCGTTGCGCGCCGCCGCGGCGCCAGCCGCGGTCGGGCTCCTGGAGCAGTCGTTCCTCGACGCCGTCGCCCGTCTGCTGCGGGCGTTGGCCTACGACGTGCACATGCTGCTGCTGCCGTGGCCGCAGTCCGCGTTCGTGCCGATCGACCAGTTGCCGGGGATCGGGTTCGGCATGCTCGCGGCGGCGTTCTGTGCGCTGACCGGTTGGCTGTCGTGGCGTGCCGCGAACCTGCCGGGCCTGCGGATCGCCTGGACGTGGGCTGCCGTCGCGCTCGCGCCGGCGCTCGCGCTCGTGCTGTTCAAGGCGTCGGAGCAGCCGGTCGCCGAACGCTACCTCTACGTCCCGTCGGTCGCCGTCGCCCTCGTCGCTGGCCAGGGCGCGGTCGCTCTCGCGAAGCGGTTCGGTTGGCGCCCGGTCGCGGTCGGCGTCTCTGGGCTCGTGCTCGCCTTCCTCGTGCAGGCGATGTCGCGGTCGACGATCTACGCGGACCGTCTCGCGTTCTGGCGCGATACCGTGGCGCGGGCCCCCGGCGCCGGCCTGCCCGTCTACCAGCTCGGGCTCGAGTTGCGGCGGCGCGGCGAGCTCGAACCCGCGATGGCCGAGCTCCAGCGCGCGCTCGAACTCTATGACGACGACGAGGGTCGCAGCCTGGCGCACAACACGATCGGTACGATCCATCTCGAGCGCCGGGAGTGGGGCGCGGCGGAACGCCATCTCCGCGATGCCGTCGAGTTGCGGCCGGACTCGGCGACCTCGTGGTTCAACCTCGCCGGGGTGTTCGCCGTGCGTGCGGGTCAGCCGCTGCTCGCGGACGTGCGCGAATCCGTGAACGCGCTGGAGCGCGCGGTCGCGGCGCGCCCGGGCTACGAGAAGGCCCGCCTGCAGCTCGCGATGCAGCTCCTGCAGCTCGCTGCCCTGGAGGGGCGCGCGGGCAATCGGCCGGCGGCGCTGGCAGCGCGCGACCGGGCGGGCTCGACGGCGCAGTGGCTGATGTCGAACGGCAGCGTCGAGGTGGTCCGGCAGCAGGCGCGCGACCTGTTCATGCGGCTCGGCAAGCTCCGCTGACGAAGTGCAGTGCGCGGGCCTACAGTGGTGCGATGCCGCCGGAACCCAAGTTGCGCGTCGCGCGCCCGACCGACCATCTCGACCCGATCGCGACGATGTACGTGCGGGGGCTCGGCTGCGTCGAGCTCGGGCGCTTCGAGGATCACCGGGGCTTCGACGGCGTGATGCTGGGTCACCCGGGGGCGAGCTACCATCTCGAGTTCACGACGCAGCGCGGTCACCCCGCCGGGCCGCCGCCCAGCACCGAATGCCTGCTCGTGTTCTACGTGCCGGATGCGGGCGAGTTCGGTGCTCGGTGCGAGGCGATGACGAGTGCCGGTTTCCGGCCCGTCACGGCGACCAATCCGTACTGGGACGAGCGCGGGCGCACGTTCGAAGACCTCGATGGCTGGCGCGTCGTGCTGCAGAACGCGAGCTGGGATCGTTAGCCAATCTGCCGTGGAGCCTCGACGGCATCGCGGCTACAAGGACGGCAGATGAAGATTCGGCACAGCTCCGTCGCGGCAGCGTCCCGCGGCGATCTCGTCATCGTTCTCGCTCCCGAAGGTGCAGGCATCGACGCGGGCCCCGCGCTAGCGGCGGCGCTCGACGCGGCGAAGGCCACGGGGGATCTCGCGTTGAAGTTCCGCGGCAAGTCGCTGTTCCACCAGGCCAATGCCGGCAAGGGTGGGCCGGGCAAGGTGAAGCGCGTCGGCGTCGTCGGGCTCGGCAAGAAGAAGGACGTCGACGCCAACCGGCTGCGCCGCGCGGCCGCGCTCGCCGAGGCGATGGCGGCCGGCGCCTCTGTGCGCGAGTTCGCGCTCGTGATCGCCAAGGGCGGGCTCGGCGACGTCGACGCCGAGGCCGCGGGCCGCGCGATCGCCGAGGGCCTCGTGCTCGGCGGCTATCGCTACGATCCGCCGCGCAAGGAGAAGCCGAAGCCGAAGAAACCCGCCGGCGCCAGGGTCACCGTCATGGCGACCGGCCGGGCGGGCAAGGCGTTCGCGCAAGGCCTCGGGATCGGCGTCATCGATGCGGAGGCTGCGGCGTTCGCGCGCGACATCGAGAACCAGCCCGCCAACCTGCTCACGCCCAGCAAGTTCGCCTCGCACGCTCGTTCGTTCGCGGGTGGTCGCCTCAAGACCAAGGTCCTCGACAAGGCGGGCATGAAGAAACTCGGCATGAACGCGTTGCTCGGTGTCGCGGCCGGCAGCGACGAGCCGCCGAAGTTCATCGTCATGGAGTACAAGGTCCCCGGCGCGAAGAAGAACGTCTGCGTGGTGGGCAAGGGCATCACGTTCGACACGGGCGGCATCAGCATCAAGCCGGCGGGCAAGATGGACGAGATGCGCTACGACATGTGTGGCGCGGGTGCCGTCATGGGGCTGTTCCACGCGCTGAAGAACGGCGCGCTCGGCAGCAAGAAGCCCAAGGCCAACATCATCGGCCTGGTCGCCGCGACGGAGAACATGCCCGGCGGCAAGGCGCAGAAGCCGGGTGACGTCGTGCGCGCGATGGATGGGCAGACGATCGAGATCCTCAACACGGACGCCGAAGGGCGGCTCGTGCTCGCGGACGCGATCTGCTACGCGAAGAAGTTCTACGACCCGGACAAGATCGTCGACCTCGCGACGCTCACTGGCGCGGTCGTCGTCGCGCTCGGGCACGAGATGGCCGGCATCATGGGCAACGACCAGAAGCTCATCGACGACCTGATCGCGGCCGGCAAGCGCACGGACGAGCCGCTGTGGCAGCTGCCGCTGTGGGAGTGTCACCGCGATCAGATTCGCAGCAAGTTCGCCGACGTCGCCAACCTCAACGGCCCGCAATACGGCAACGGTTCCACGGCGGGTGGCGCGTTCCTGTCGTTCTTCGCTGGCGATACGCCGTGGGCGCACCTCGACATCGCGGGCGCGGCCTACAACGCGCTGCCGAAGGACTATTACAAGAACGGCGCGACCGGCACCGCGGTCCGCACGCTGATCGACTGGGTTCGCACGCTCTGAGACCACGATGGCCGATTCGATGTTCCCTCCCAAGTCGCAGCTGACCCGGCGCGCGCACGTCGCGTCGCTCGAGCAGTACCAGCAGATCTACGCGGCGTCGATCCACGATCCGCGCGGCTTCTGGCGTGAGCGCGCGACCCGGCTGTCGTGGTTCCACCCGTTCGAGCGCACGTGTCGGCAGGACTTCGGTAGCGCCGAGGTCGCGTGGTATCTCGGCGGCAAGCTCAATGCGGCCTACAACTGCGTCGATCGGTGGCTCGCCGATCGCGCGGAGCAGACGGCGCTGGTCTGGGTCGCGGACGAGCCCGGCGAGTACCGGCACATCAGCTTTCACGAGCTGCACGAGAACGTCGGCCGGCTGGCGAACGTGCTCCGCGCGCACGGCGTGCAGAAGGGCGACCGCGTCTGCATCTACCTGCCGATGATTCCGGAGGCCGCGTACGCGATGCTCGCGTGTGCGCGCATCGGCGCGATCCACTCCGTCGTGTTCGCCGGCTTCTCGGCCGGGTCGTTGCGCGACCGGATCGTCGACGCGGACTGCCGCGTCGTGCTCACGGCGAACGAGGGCCTGCGCGGCGGCAAGGTCATCCCGCTCAAGCAGACGGTCGACGACGCGGTCGAGGGCCTGCCCGTCCGGTCCGTGATCGTCGCGCGGCGCACGGAGACCGTCGTGCCGATGAAGGCGGGGCGCGACCACGACATGCAGGAAGCAATGGCGCAGCAGCGCGCCTACTGCCCCGTCGAGTGGATGGACAGCGAGGACCCGTTGTTCGTGCTCTACACGTCCGGCTCGACGGGCCGGCCCAAGGGGCAGCTGCACACGACGGGCGGCTATCTCGTCTACGTGTCCTACACGCACGAGCTCGTGTTCGACTGGCATCGCGGGGACGTGCACTTCTGCGCCGCGGACGTCGGTTGGATCACGGGTCACAGCTACATCATCTATGGCCCGCTGTGCAACGGCGCGACGACCGTGATGTTCGAGTCGACGCCGGTCTATCCCGACGCGAGCCGCTACTGGCAGGTGGTCGACGATGTGCAGGCGTCGATCCTCTACACCGCGCCGACGGCGCTGCGCGCGCTGATCCGCTTCGGTGACGAGCCGGTCCGCAAGTACGGCCGCGAGAGCCTGCGCGTTCTCGGGTCGGTGGGTGAGCCGATCAACCCCGAGGTCTGGCAGTGGTATCACGACGTCGTGGGCGAGGGCCGGTGCTCCGTCGTCGACACGTGGTGGCAGACCGAGACGGGCGGCATCCTGATCGCGCCGCTGCCGGGCGCCACGCCCTGCAAACCGGGTTCGGCGACGCTGCCGCTGCCGGGCGTTCGCCCCGTGCTCGTCGACGAGAACGGCAACGAACTCACGGGCAACGGCGTGTCCGGCAACCTCTGTCTGCAGGGCAGCTGGCCGGGCCAGGCGCGCACGATCTACAACGATCACGAGCGGTTCCAACAGGTCTACTTCTCGACCTATCCGGGGAAGTACTTCACGGGCGACGGCTGTCGCCGCGACGAGGACGGCTACTACTGGATCACGGGTCGCGTCGACGACGTGTTGAACGTGTCGGGCCACCGCCTCGGCACGGCCGAGGTCGAGAGCGCGCTCGTTGCGCACGGCTACTGCGCCGAGGCCGCGGTCGTCGGTTGCCCGCACGAGGTCAAGGGGCAGGGCATCTACTGCTACGTGATCCCGGGGCAGGCGGCGGCGGACGTCGACGCGGCGACGATCGCCAAGGAACTCACGGCTCAGGTGCGCAGCGTGATCGGTGCGATCGCGACGCCCGACCGCGTGCAGGTCGTGTCGGGGCTGCCGAAGACCCGCAGCGGCAAGATCATGCGTCGCATCCTGCGCAAGGTGGCCGAAGGCAACTACGAGGACCTCGGTGACATCACGACGTTGGCCGAGCCGGCGGTCGTCGAACAGATCGTCGCGGGTCACAAGGCAGCGACCGAGAACGGCAAGTGAGCTGGCTCGAGCCGCTGCGCCGGCCCGGTGACTTCGCGTTCGTGACGGTGCCGAGCGTCGCCGAACTCGATGGGCTCGACGTGCACGCTACCGTGCGCGAGCGTGAGGCGTTGACGGCCGTCGTGCCGCTCGCGCAGGCCCAGGAGCGGCGGCTGCGAATCCTCTTCGTCGCAGCCTGGATCGAACTCGACCTGCTCACCGGGCTCGACACGGTCGGCATCACGGCCCGCTTCGCGCCCGCGCTCGCCGCGGCCGGCATCGCGTGCAACGTGATCGCGGGAGCCAGCCACGATCACGTGCTCGTGCCGGTCGAGAACGCCGACGAGGCCCTCACGATACTCAGGGACGTCGCGCCGCTATCGCGCTGACCCCAGCGTCCGGTACGCAGCGTACGGTACGCGGTTCACGGTGCCGGGGGGGCAAGTGGCGGCGATTCCTTGCAACGGGAACGGGTCTCGCGCGTTTCTACGCGGGTGGCGCTGATCGTCCTGCCCGATGCAACCGAAGTTCGCGTGAGCGGCCTGCCGACCGGCGCCCTGGTCGGCATGGCTCTCGGCTTGAAAGCGGGGCGCGAGCCGATCCCGGGCGGGGCGGAGCTGGGCATCGTGCCGATCAGTCAGGCCGAGAGCGTGCGGGCCGACGAATTCGGCAACGCGCTCGTGCGGGTGCCGTATCCCGCGGGCACGACCGCGGGCCTCGAGTTCCTCGCGCAGATCGTGATCCACTCGCCCGGGGTCCCGCTGCAGTTGCCGGGCAGCGTGACGGTCGGGCCCGTCGAACGGGGCGTCGTGCCACATCCTGGCGACGAGGCCGACCTGGTCGTGTTCTTCGGGCAGAGCAACTGCGAGGGCTGGGCGCCCGTCGAGTCCCTGCCGCCAGGGTTGCGTGGTGCGCATCCGGGCCTGCGCATCTGGCACGATGCGGCGGGCGCGTTCCAGGCGGTCGAGGCCGGCCACAACACGAGCATGGTCATGAACGCGCCGTTCTTCGGCGCGGAGATCGGCATGGCGCTCGCCGCGGCCGGTCGGCCGCGACCGCTCTGGCTCGTCAAGGCCGCGCGTTCCCCGTCGACGCTCGGCCCGAGCCCCGGACCGTTCAGCGAGTGGGGCGCGCCGGCGGGTGAGCTCTATACCGAACTGCTCGCCCGTCTCGCGCGCGCGGCGGACGAGCTCCGGCGGCTCGAATACGCCCCGCGGGTTCGCCTGATCGCGATGATGCAGGGTGAGTCGGATGCCGCGGCGTTGCCGCTCGCTCACGACTACGGCAGCCACCTCGAACACCTCCTGACCCAGTTGCGGTCCGATCTGCGCGAGCTCGGTCTCGCGGACGCCGAGCTGCCGTGGCTCCGGCTGGGACTCGTGAATCGACACCTCGTGCGGCTCGGATTCGTCGGCGCGCCGCTCGTCCGCGCCGCGCAGACGACGGTCGCGGGGCTGCTGGCCCGGAGCGACACGGTCGAGACGAGCACGCTCGAGCTGTTGCCCGATGGGTTGCACTTCGCGGCGTCGGGCCTCCTCAACCTCGGCCGGCGGTTCGTGGCCGGACAACTCCACTAGCTACCGGGACCGCAGCGCGCCGACGAACTCGGCCAGTTGCCCTTCCGCCAGGCGCTCGCGTGCGCTCGGGCCAGCGGGTCGCGGCTTCGCGTTCTGGCGCAGCACGAGGAAGCCGCCGAGCTCGGCGCCCGGCGTATCCGTCTGGCGGTGGCACAGCGCGCACTGCGCGAAGTAGGTCGTGTGCTTCAGGGTGCCGTAGTCGCGGAACAGCGCGGCGGCCGTCATCGGGATCTCGTCGAAGTCGTCGAACGTGATCCCCTTCGGCTCGGTCGCAGCCTCGGCCCGCGCGACCGTTTCGCGTGACAAGAACCACTGCCGCAGGTCGACGCCGTCGCGCGTCGTCGTCGGGTTCCCGCGACCGAGCGGGTCGCGGTTGCTGAGTCGCTGCGTGCGCACGTCGATCACCAGGCCGGTCGCGCGTGGCTGGCCGGTGTCGTCGAGGGCGACGATGCCCTGCGCGAGGATCGCCTGGGTGCCGATCGGGACCTCGAGCGGAGCTTCGCGGTCGGGGTCGGCTGCCTGGGCGACGAGCTTCGCCGCCGTCGGGTCGGTCGTCGCGGGCGTCGCGAGCCAGACGCGGGACCAGAGCTGGGTGCGGGACGCGTCGAACAGGCGGGTCGACTTGCGGTCGAGTTCGAGGAAGCGCGCGGCATCGACGCCGTGCAGGGCGGGAGCGAGGGCCGCGCGGTCGAACGTCCTCAGGTCGGGTCGCAGCAACGTGTCCGCAGGCAGCGCGAGGCGCTCGGCGGCGGCGAGCAGCGGCGCGAGCAGTTCGGGGTTGGCCTTCGTGTCGACGAGCCGCCGCGCGAGGCGGAGCAGGTCGTGCTGCAGGTAGATCGCGGTCCGCGGTCGCGAGCGCAACTCGGTGAGCACCGCGCCATCGAGCGCGCGCAACGCCTCCTGCACCTGGATGCTCGTCCTCGCCGCGAAGCGCTCGCGCGGCAGCTGGCGACGATCGCCGCCGTGGATCGCCTGGTCGCCCTCGTTGCCGGGGCGCTGACGGAAGTACCACCGGGACACGAAGAAGTCGGCGTCGTCGCCGTGCTCACCCGGCAGCGCCGCGCCGACGAACCGCGGCACGACCTCCACCACGTAGGCGGCGTGGAACACGCGATTCGCGGGGTGATCGGCATCGTCGTGCCACGGCAGCTCGCGCTGGGCCGGCGCGCACGCGAGGGTCGTCCAGAGCGCCGCCGGCAGCACCCATGGCCATGGCCGGCGCGTGATCGAGAGTGCCAGCATGGTTCAGTCGTTGAGGCCGAGGGCGGCGGCTGCGGCCCGCTCGGGGTCAGGCACGATGTTCGTCGGTGCATAGACTGGCGCGCCGTCGAATGCCGGGCTCGTCGTGACGCGGTGCAGCGTCCCGGTCTCGAGCTCGATCTCCCACACGTCCCAGTTGTCGGTCGCCGGGTGCACCCCGCCGAACGCGATCCACTTGCCGTCGAGCGACCACGTCGGCGCGATGTCGTTGCCCGGGCGGGCGACGACGATCGTCACGCGCTTCGTCTTCAGATCGAGCACCGCGATGTCGGTCTGCTTGCCGACCATCATCTCGAACGCGATCCGGCGGCCGTCGGGTGAGTACGACGGGTGCCCGCAGTATCGGCCGATGGTCGTGAGCCGTTCGGGCTCCTGCGTCGGCAACGGCGTCATCCGGTAGAGGTCGGTGCCCTCGTCGGTCTCGCGCGCGAAGACGATGCTCGAGCCGTCGGGCGAGTACGCCGGGTAGCGATCCTTCGGCGCGCCGGTCGTCAGCGGGACGTCCTTGTCGCCCGTCGCGAGGTCGCCGAGGAAGAGGTCCTCCTGGCCGCCCACGGACTGGTAGTAGACGTAGCGATCGTTCGTCGGCGACCAGACGGGCGCGGCCTCGCAGTTCACCGATACGAGCCGGGCCGGGCCGTGCATCAGATGAACACCGTTGTTGTCGTCGAACTCCTGATGCACGATGCGCCGGCGATGCGCGTGGTAGCGCGGGCCGCCTTCCTTCGCCGCCGTGCGCGCGACCGGCACGAGCGGTGAACCGACGTACGGGGCCGCGAAGACGTCACCGTCACCGCTGCGATCCGAGAAGAACACGAGCGCACCGCGGCCGGGACCGCCCGCGCAGGCCGGCACGAGCGCCAGGAACAGCGCGGCGATGGCGCGGCGGAACGTGGAGCGCGCGGCCGCGGCTGAGCGGGTGGCGTCGGGTTCTGGCATGTTCGGCATGGTGGAGCGGTGGGGGCCCGGGCGCAAGCCGCAGGCGCTACGGGTTGCCGGGGTCAGACCTTGCGCCAATCGACCGTCAGGGGTTCGAGGGCGTAGTCGTTCCCGACCGACTTCACGACGCGCACGACCGGGCGTTGGCCTTGGTCGCGTTGCTCGAAGCTCAGATGCAACACGTTGTCGAACCCGATGAGGAACGGTGACGGGTCGAAGTCCGATGCCCGGCGGCCGCGGTCGGGGGGCACGAAGTCGACGAAGAACGGCGTCACGCCGAGGTAGCGCACCATGTCGAGCATCGCCGCGATCAGGAACCGCTGCTGGTGGATCAGCGGGAAGCGGTCTTGCAGGTTGTGAATGTTGTCGAACGCCAGGCGCGTGACGGCCTGCGCAGTCCCGGCCGCATGGCCGCCCTGGCAGAGCCGCAGCAGGTCCCAGGCGAACTTGCCGGGCGCGATGAACTCCGGGTGCAGGTAGACGACGCGGAAGTTGCTGACGAAGCGGCCGTCGGGCTGCAGGCAGACCTCGCGCAGCACGGCCTCGCGTTCGCAGATGCGGCGAATGGCGTCGCGGTCCTCCAGCGTCGAGACGAAGAGCACGGTCTCGCCGGCGTGCAGGCCGGCCGCGAGGAAACGGAGCGCGAGGAACGTCGAACGGGTGCCCGGCTCGGCGAGCAGCACCGTGGAGCTCCGCTCGGCCGGCCCCGTGCCGTGCAGGAACGCGCGGTCCAGGTCGGGATGGCCGAGCGAGATCGTGTCGCTGCCGCGTTCCGGCACGGTGAACCGCGCCTGATCGCGGGCCATCGAGAGCTGGGCTGCGACGGATGGATAGACGTGCAGGCCCGGGCCGCGCTCGTTCCGCGCGCCGAGGTAGACGTCGCGCGTGATGCCGCGGCCGGCGATCGAGAAGTGATGCACGCCGCGGTAGTAGTACTGGTGGCGGGCCTTGGTGATCTCGATCGCGCGGGCCTTGAAGTCGGTCGCTTCCTCGTGGAACGACAGGTAGATCATCAGGTCGGTCGAGAACTCCTCGGCCGACGGCAGTCGCAGGTCGCGCGGGTGCGCTTCCTCCATCACGAAGATGCCGTGGATGCGGTTCTCGAGCAGGCGCCGGCGCGTCTCGAGCAACGTCGTGCGCTTCTCGAAGTACTCGAGGTCGGTGAGCAGCAGACCCACGTTGTCGATGACGACCATCGACACGGGTGCGGCCCGCTGGTGGTTCTCGATCTCGGCGAGGATCCAGTCGATGTCGACGGTCGTGCCGCGCGCGTTCTTCTGCAGCAGCGACGCGGGGCGCGCTTGCGTGACGGTGAGCTGGGTCTCGCCGTTCGGTCCCTTCGCGGTCAGCACGAGGCGCCCCGGGACCTCCTTCGGCTGCACCTCGATCGCGACACCGGCGCCGAACCAGTCGAAGTCGTCGCGCAGCTTCTTCTCGAGGCTCTCCGGCGTGTGCTCGACGGAGTAGTAGAGGAACGTCGCGCCGTCCTCGCCCTCGAGCCACGCGCGCACGACGAGCTCGAGCGCGAGCATCGTCTTGCCCGTCCCGGGGCCGCCCGCGATGCAGAGAAAAACGGCCGCGTCGTCGGGGTAACGGATGCCGCCGCCGAGGATGCCGTCGAGACCGTCGATGCCCGTCTTCAGCGTCGCAAAGCTCACGCCCGGCAGCCTACCCCCTCCCCGGAACGGTGGCGGTACCGAACCCGCTTCGAATCCGCCGTCCGCGTGCGGCCGTAAGGTGGGCGTTAGGTTGCGGCAGGGGAGGGCGTGGGGTGGCGGATTCGAAGCGGGTTCAGTACCGCCATCGGGGGTGAGCGTTGCCTGCGGCGGCGGTGGATCCCAAGATGCGCCAGCCGTGTTCGACCAGCCTGCCGATTTCTGCCGCCTCGTTCTGATCCGTCATCCCGAGCTCGATGCCGCGCATGCGGAGTGTGCGATCGGTGGTGGGCCGGCCGATCTGTCGCGGCGCGGGCGGACGCAGGTGCTGCAGTGGCTCGAGTTGCTCGGGCCGGCGCCGCTCTCGGCGGTGTTCGCGAGTCCGCAGCCGCAGTGCGCCGAGCCGGCCAAGGGGTTGGCCGACGGCAAGCAGCTCGAACTGACGATCGAACCTCGACTGCGCGACCAGGACATGGGGTCGTGGCAGGGCCGCGCGTGGCAGGACATCGCGCGCGAGGAGGGCAGCGCCGTGCAGACGTTCTTCTCCGAGTTCGGCGACAGCAAGGCGCCGGGCGGGGAGAGCCTCGGCGACGCCGTCGAACGCATGCTCGAATGGTGGGCGGAGACGATGCCGAAGGTCGCGGGTCAGGCGCTCGCGGTCGTCATGCCGGGGTCGCTGCTCTCGGGGTTCGCCGCCGCGATGCTCGGGATGCGGCTGTCGCGCTGCGTGTCGCTGAACCTGCCGCACGGCGGCATCGGGGTGCTCGACGCGTTCCAGAACGGCGTGCGGATCTCGACGTGGAACCCGACCGCCGCGAAGGCCTAGTTGTCGTTTCCAACCACGTCAGTCGACCGCGAGTCGGCCGCGGCGGTCGCGCACGCGGAGTCGCAGCACGACGAGCAGGATCGCCGCGACCGCAGCGAGGCCGATGACGAGTCCCCACCACGGCCCGACCGGTCCGAGGTCGAGGCCGAACGTGAGCACCGCGGCGACCGGCAGTCCGAGCAGCCAGAACCCGACGACGTTCGCCAGCACGGGTGACCGCAGATCGCCGAGACCGCGCAGGCAGCCGATCGCGACGACCTGCACGCCGTCGACGATCTGGAACACCCCCGCGATCGGGATCAGCGCGATCGCGACCTCGAGCGCGCCGGCGTGCTCGGCGAGCAGGTTGGCGAGCGGACCCGGAATCGCGAGGAACAGCAGCATGAACGCGGTCATCGTTCCTGCACCGGCGAACAGCGCGGCGCGACAGCTGAGCTGCACCGCGTCCTGATCACCGCGGCCAACGGCCCAGCCGACGCGGACCGACGCCGCGATGCCGATGCCGAGCGGAATCATGAAGCTCAGCGACGCGAGCTGCAGCGCGACCTGATGGCCGGCGAGCATCGCGCCGTCACTCCCGGCCGGGCCGCGCTCGGCATCGAGCATGCCGACGAGCAGACCGGCGGCACCGAAGATCCCGAACTCGAGGACGAACTGCAGGCCGACCGCCGCGCCGAGGCGCAGCAGTTTGAGCAACGGTCGGTACGCGAACGCGGCGGCCCGCACCGTGCGGTCGGCGAGTCCGCGCAACTGCGGTACGATCACGTCGCGGCCGAACCAGACGAGCGCGGCCAGCATGAGCCAGCGCACCGTGACCGTTGCGATTCCCGCGCCGGTTGCGCCGAGGGCCGGGACCCCGAGACCGCCGAAGATCAGCCAGTAGTCGAGCAGCACGTTCAGCAGGTTCCCCGCGACGATCGTGATCACCTGGGCCGAGGTCCGCGCCTGCGCCGACAGCAGTGACCGCGCGACGGAGTACCAGAGGAACGGCAGCACGCCGAGCGCCTGCAGGCGCGCATAGGTCGCGGCGTCCCCGATCAGCTCGGGCGGCTGGCCGAGCCACGTGAGCCAGGTGCCGGCGGGCAGCAGCAGCAGGGCGCACGGCACCGTCAGCACGACTCCGAGGAGCAGCGTGCGGCCGAGGATCCGCGGCACCGCATCGTCGTCCTTCGCGCCGATCGCCTGGGACAGCATCGGATCGGCCGCGGTCTGCGCCCCGAACGCGAACATCGTGACCGCCATCGCGAGCACGTTCCCGAGCCCCATCGCGGGCAGCGCGCCCGGTTCGTGCCGCCCGAGCATCGCGACGTCGGTCACGCTGAGCGTGGTCATGCCGAACTGCACGAGCGCGATCGGGCCCGCGAGTCGGGCGAGTTGCCACAGTTCATCCGCGAGTCCGCGGCTCTGGCGCTGGCTGTGGGAAGTTCCGGTCACGAGTCCGTCGGGATGGCGCGGTTCGCGGCGTCTTCACGCCTTGTGAACGTGTGCACAGACTGTGGAGGGACAGGTCAAGAAAGTTGGAAGTGACCAACGGGGAGCGAGTTGGCCGGTGGAGTGGGTCTGAAAATCGACGGCCGGGTGGCGACCCGTCGGGACTGCGATTCGACGGGGAAACCCCGGGGGAAAGCCGTGGAGAACAGGGCGTCGGGGCCCGGTTGCTCCGGTTTCGTCGGGGCCGATGCGGGCGCATCGTTCGCCCGAGCCGTGCCGCCACGGACCGACTCAGTTTGGCGGAGCGTCACGACGCGGCGCGGCGACGACGTCCGGCCGAGGCTCCGGGACGACCGGGCCTGCGGGGGCTGGCGTCGTTGCGGCGGCGGCACGGCTCGGCAGACCGGCCAGACCGAGGACCCGTTCGACGAGGCGAACGCGTTCCTGCATGGCCAGCGACTCCACGGGCACGTACGGCACGTCGAACATCTCGAGCAGCAGCTTGACCATGCCGTCGATGCGCACGACGTCCTCCCACTCGAGTCCCGCCCGCGTCCCGTCGGGGACGACGAGCTGCTGGTGGGGCCGGAGAAAGAACACGATGCCGCCGCGGACCCAGTTCATGTACTCGCGCAGCCGGGGGTCGCGGAACACCGAGCCGAGGATCGTCGAGTGATCGGCGGCGTAGGCCAGATTGCAGAAGGCCCGATCGCTGACGAACGGGCCGTCGACCTTGTGCTCCGCCTCGATCTGGCGGCGGAACACCTCGCGCTGATAGCGATTCACGAGATCGATGTCGGTGCGCAGCGTGTCGAGCCGCGCCTCCATCTCGGCGAGCACGCCGCGCGCGACCTCGGCGATCATCGGCAGCCCGTAGCGATCGCGCACCCAACGTGCGAGTGTCGTCTTGCCGGTCGCGTGCGCCCCGACCAGGTAGATGCGCAGTGGAGCCTTGGACGTCGGGCGCTGGGACAGCATGCCGAGACGCTATCGCACCACGGTGGGCAATCCCACTACCTCCGCGCGGGCCTACTGCAGGCGCGCGCGCCAGGTGTCGGCCGTGTCCGGTTGACCCCAGGCCTCGTAGAGCGCGATGAGTTGCTCGATCACGGCGCCGTGGTCGCGCGCCTGCGGCAGACGTTCGGCGAAGTAGCGCTCGGCCGCGAGCATCTCCGACTCGGCTTCTGAATAACGTTCCAGAGTTGTCAACAACTCGCCGCGGAGGATCTTCTGCCGCATGAGCTCGATGGTCACGTCGCCGCCGATCGCGGCGATCGCCGCGTCGACCTGCTGGAGCGCCGCGGTCGCCTGATCGCTGTCGGCCAGCGCCCGCGCCCGCAGGCGGCGGGCCTGCAAGCTGCGTTCCGCCCGTTCGCCGCGCACGCGCAGGCTGCGCGCGAGGTGCGTCTCGGAGGCCACGAGGGCGCCAGCAACGTCCTTGCGCGCGAGCAGGAGACCGATGTGGACCGTCTCGATCTCGAGGCTGTTGCGATGGTCCGGGCCGTGCACCATGGCGCGCTCGCGGGCGACCTCGAGCAGCGCTTCGACCTCGTCGAAGCGTTCGATAGTGGTCAGCATGCGAGCCCGCTGTGTCAGGGCCTGGATCGTCTCGGGGTGGGTTTCGCCGCGCACTTCCTGCGAGACGCGGAACACCCGTTCGTGCATGGCGATGGCATCCTCGGTGCGCCCCGTGGCGTGCAGCAGGTTGGCCCAGTTGTTCATCGATACGAGGGTGCCGGGATTGGCTTCGCCGTGCTTCTTCGTGCACAGGTCGAGCTCGCCCTTGATCAACGGCTCGGCTTCGCGGTAGCGCCCCCAGTTGTAGTACAGCAGGCCGAGGTTGCACATCGACACGAGCGTCTTGTCGTGGTCATGACCCAGTCGGCTGCGGCGCTGTTCGTAGACCTCGCGCAGCAGCGGTTCGGCCTCCTCGCGTTCACCGAGATAGGTGAGAACGAGACCGAGGTTGTTCGCGGCCGTCAGCGTGTCCTCGTGTCGCGGCCCGAACGCGACTCGCGACAGCAGCAGGATTTCGCGGTTCTCCTCCGCGGCTTCGCGCAGTCGCGTCTGTCGCCGATAGATGACCGCGAGCACGCGACGGGCATCGAGCGTCTCTTCGGCCCCGCCGTCGTTACCGAGGTAGAGCTTCACCGATCGCGTCGCGTGGCGTTCGGCCGCGTCGAGCACGCCGAGCCGGCGGTAGGTGTCCGCGAGCGTGCGCCGCACCGCGGCCTCGACGAGGGGGCGATCCGGAAAGCGGCCTTCGATCGACTCGGCGGCGCGATCGAGCACCGCGCGCATCGTCGCGTCCTTCCCCACGGCGCCCGGAGCGACTGCCGCGAGCAGGTCCTTGTTGAGGAAGTCCAGCACGGCCTGCTGGGTCTCCGATTGCAGGACCGCGCGTTCGGCGTTGTCGTCGGCGACGCCCTTGAGCCAGACGCTCGTGCCGAGACCGGCGACCAGCGAGAACGCGGCGAGTGCGGCCGCGGCCGCGGCGAGCCGGTTGCGCTGCACCCACTTCGAGAGTTCGGCGACGGCACCCGTGCGGTGGGCCCGCACCACGCGATCCTCGAGGAACGCGCGCAGGTCCTCGCCGAGATCGTGCGCGGACTCGTAGCGGTTGCCGGGGTCGCGGGCCATCGCGCGGGTCTGGATCGCGACGAGCTCGTCGGGCACGTCCCGCGAGAGCTCGCTCAACGGCGTCGGCGGGCCGGTCAACGTCGCGTCGAGCACGTCCTGCCACGTCGTCGTATCGGTGTCGCCGTACGGCATGCGACCGGCGAGCAGGTGGTAGAGCATCGCGCCGATCGCGTAGACGTCGCTGCGCGTGCCGACGTGGTCGAGATCGCCGCGGGCCTGCTCGGGCGCCATGTAGGCCGGGGTCCCGATCACGTCGCCTTCAAGGGTGAGGAACGGTGAGCTGTCGTTCCCCGCGGGGTCGTGACGGCCCGAACGGACCGTCGGCGAGTCGTCGTCGGCGGCGGAGCGCGCGGTGTCCTCGTCGACGACGCGCGCGAGCCCCCAGTCGAGCACGTAGGTCTGACCGAACGGCCCGACCATGATGTTGGCCGGCTTGAGATCGCGGTGGATCACGCCCTTGCTGTGCGCGAAGGCGACGGCCTCGCACACCCGCTGCAGCACGCCGAGCGCGCGCGGCAACGTCCACTCACCGGCATGGACGAGGTCGATGACCGCCTTGAAGTCGCGGCCGCGGACGAGCGCCATCGTGAAGTAGACGCGGCCCTCGTCGTCGAGCCCGAGCTCGTGCACCGGCACGATGCCGGGGTGGTCGAGTTGCGCGGTCACCTGGGCTTCGTCGAGGAAGCGATCGACCACGGTCGTCGTCGTGCTCGATGCGCGCTTGCGGGTGCCCAGCACCTTCTTCGCGAGAGTGCGCTTGAGCATCGGATCCCAGACCCGGTAGATGGTGCCCATGCCGCCCGCCGCGATCTCCTCGGCGTCGCGGTAGCGCTCGGCGATCGGGCCCCGGATCAACTCGAAGCCGAACGGCGACTCGTAGCCGGCGCCGTGCGGCTCGCTGCCGCCCGTGCTCGCGTTCGGCGCATCAGTGAGCACGTGTTCGTACTCCGCGGCAATGGCCGCTTCGTGCCCTGCGAACTGCCGCTGATACTCAGCGAGCGTTCGTTCGACACCGCGGTCGCGATCGTCGAGGATCTGCTGCAGGAACGCCGCCACGATCGCCGGCTCGTCGGGATGCGGGTCCGTCAGCATGGGGGCCACGGTAGCAGATCGGTTGCCCGTCCCTCGCGGTCGGCTACGATCCGAGGCGGGCGCGTTTCGCGAACCGCATCGCAGTGAATCCCGTTCCCGGCAACTCCGACGAATCCCGATCGTGGGACACCACGTTTCACGTCCGGCGCGCGGCGAACGGGGATACGGACAGTCTCGGGTCGGTCGTCGCGCGGTTGTCGCCGGTCCTCTTGGCCGCGGCGGAGTATCGGCTCGGGCCCAAGCTGCGGACGCAGGTCGAGGCCGAGGATCTCGTGAACGAGGCGTGGCTCGTCACGCTGCCGAAGCTCAACGCGCTCGAGGAGCGCGACGGCCGGCTCACGCCGGTGCTGCTCAAGTTCCTCACCACGACGATCAACTTCCGCATCAACAACCTGCTGCGGCGCCGGCTGCGCCGTTGCACGACCGAACCGGTCGATCGCGAGGCGATCGCCGCGGTGCCGTCCGACGCCAGCGGCGCGATCACGCATGCGGTCCGGCACGAGACCCAATCGATGGTGCGCGAGTGCCTCGACGACCTGCGTACGGGCGATCGCGAGATCATCCTGCTGCGCGGCATCGAGCAGAACTCGAGCAAGACGGTCGCGATGTTGCTCGGTCTGACGGTCGCGGCGGTCGACCAGCGCTACTCGCGAGCGTTGAAGCGGCTGCGGGAACGGTTGCCGGAGTCGGTCTTCGCCGAGCTCGACGGACCGGGCGCGGCTGGCGCTTGAGTCGGGTATCGCAGGATCGCGGTGCATCCAGGCCAGCGGTGTCCGGAGGACAGCGAATCTGACGCGTTCGTGGCAGAATCGCGCACCATGCCTCGATTCGTCGTCGCCGTCCTGTTCGCCGTGTCGCTCGCCGCGCAGAGCACGTCGAGTTCGCCTTCGCTCGAACAACGCATCGATCGCATGTTCCGCGGCTGCAAGCGGCCCGGTGCACCCGGGGCTGTGGTCCTGGTCGCCCGCGGTGAAGAGACGCTCCTGCAGAAGGCCTACGGCCTCGCCGACCTCGAGCGTGGCGTGCCGCTCACGACCGACTCGGTGTTCGACATCGGTTCGACGTCCAAGCAGTTCACCGCGGCCTGCGTGTTGCTGCTCGAGCGAGCGGGCGACCTCGGGCTCGACGATCCGGTGCGCCGGCACGTTTCCGAGCTGCCCGCAGTGTGCGACCCGGTCACGATACGTCACCTCGTGCTGCATACGAGCGGTCTGCCCGACTACATCGGCCTGCTCATGAAGGGCGGCAGCCTGGTCGAGGACAGCACCACGACGGATGACGCGATGGCGGCACTCGGAACCATCGACGCGCTCGAGTTCGTGCCCGGTAGTCGCTGGTCGTACTCCAACAGCAACTACCTGCTGCTGTCGGTGATCGTCGAAGGCGTCGCCGGCGTACCGCTGGCCGACTTCGCACGCGAGTGCCTGTTCGAGCCGCTCGGCATGCGGCAGACGCACGTTCATCAGGACTGCACTGCTCTCGTGCCGAACCGGGCGCTGAGCTACTCCCGCAGCCCGCGCGGCGGCTGGCGGTGGCACTTCAGCAACTGGGAGCAGACCGGCGACGGCGCCGTGTTCACCACGGTCGGCGATCTGCTGCGCTGGTCGCGCAACTTCGAGCACGGCAAGGTCGGTGGTTCCGAACTGCTCGCGGCGATGGCGCACCCCGGGCGGCTCGACGACGGTTCCGCGATCGACTACGGCACGGGGCTAGTCTTCGGTGAACTCGAAGGCGAGCGCACCATCAGCCACGGCGGTGCGTGGGCTGCGTATCGCGCCGACCTGCTGCGCATCCCCGCGCGTCGCATCACGGTCGTCTGCCTCTGCAATCGCGATGACCTTCACCCGAGCGAACGCGCGCACCGC
Organism: Planctomycetota bacterium; assembly: GCA_965228735.1. Classification (GTDB taxonomy): domain Bacteria; phylum Planctomycetota; class UBA1135; order UBA1135; family UBA2386; genus JAGQRA01. Next base: position 1,480,734 of record OZ245838.1, on the reverse strand, counting down.
ATCGCGAGGCTCGTGCTCGCGGATGGCAAGGGCGGGTGAGAGGCGGCGCGAAGCAATCGACGAGTTGACCGCCGGGTTCGAACCAGCCATGGTGCCGCCATGCTCGTCCGACAGGCTTGCTTGCCGCTGTTCATCGCCGCCGCCGTTCCGGGCCAGGACACCGACTGGCGCGGCTTTCGCGGCACCGACGCTTCGGCCTCGCAGGCGGCTGCGGTCGTGCGCAGCTGGAGCGAGTCCGCGAACATCGTGTGGCGTCGTGAGCTCCCGGGCCCCGGCACGTCGAGTCCCGTAGTCGTCGGTGACTCGGTCTACGTGACGTGCTGGTCCGGCTATGGCCTCGACCTCGAGAAGCCGGGCGAGCCGTCGAAGCTGCGTCGGCACCTGCTTCGTTTGCGCGCCGACACGGGCGAGGTCGTGTGGCAACGAACCGTGCGGCCGGTGCCGACCGAGGACCCGTTCGGCGGGCGGATGGCGACGCACGGCTACGCGTCGAGCACGCCGGTGTCCGACGGCGAACGCGTCTACGTGATGTTCGGCAAGTCGGGCGTCTTCGCCTATGACCTCGCGGGCGAACTGGCATGGCAGCGGTCGGTCGGGACGGGGTCGAGCGAGTGGCTCACGGGCTCGGGTTCGAGCCTCGCCCTCTGGCAGGACCATCTGCTCGTGAACGCGTCGGACGAGAGTCACTCGGTGCGCGCGCTCGACAAGCGCACGGGCAGGGAGATCTGGCGGCGTGCCGCGGCGGAGCTCGACCAGGCCTACGGGACGCCGCTCGTCGTCGACGGCGACGAACCGGTCATGGTGCTCGCGCTCCTCGGCAGCATCTGGGCGCTGTGCCCGCGCACGGGCGAGCGCGTGTGGATGGTGGCGACGAAGACCAACGGCGCGCTCGGTCCGACGGTCGTTCGCGGCGGCGAAGCGATCTTCAGCCTCGGCGGGCAGACGCACGTTCGCAGTCACGCGGTGCGGCTCGGCGGACACGGCGACGTGACCGGGACCCATCTGAACTGGCACACGCGCTATGGCTCGTACGTGACGACGCCGCTCTGGCACGACGGCCACCTCTACTGGGTCAACGAGGGCGGTATCGCGCACTGCGCGGACGACGCGACCGGCGATCTCGTCTACAAGGAACGGCTCGACGGCCAGTTCTACAGTTCCCCGGTCCGCGCGGGCGACTGCATCTACTACGTGAGCCGCGAGAACGGCACGTTCGTGGTGCCGGCGCGGCCGGAGTTCGAGATCCTCGCGCACAACACGATCGCGGGCGACGAGTCCTACTTCGACGGGACGCCCGCGCTGAGCGGCAGCCGCATGTTCCTGCGGTCGCGGCGGCGCCTCTACTGCATCGCGGCGCCGTAGGCGGCGCTCAGTCCTCGACGATCTCCGGCTGCAGGCTCGCCGCGGCCGCGAGGATCTCGGTGACCTCGCGGGCGCCGACGCCGGCCGCCTCGAGGCTGTCCTGCAGGTGGCCCGCGACCGCGGCGAAGTGCGAGGCCCGGATCCCGCGGCCGGCGTGCGCGTCGCGCAGTGAGTTGCCCTCGTAGCGGTCGGCGCCGCCGAGCGCGAACGCGAGGAACGCGACCTGATGGCGCCGCTGGCGCTCGAGGTCGGTGCCTTCGAAGAACGGCGCGAGTGCGGTGTCCGCGAGGACGCGGCCGTAGAAATCGTCGACGACGGCTCGCAGCGCCGGCTTGCCGCCGATGCGATCGAAGATTGAGGCGGTGGTGGTCATGGTCGGGGTTCTCGGTCGATTGGTCGTTGCCCGTATCCGCGGAGGGCTGCCCTATCAGCGTCAACGCGCTGCATCGGCGGACAGCGGATCGCGTGCCGTGGGCGTTCTCGGATCCGAGCAGCTCTGCGGGACCGGGTCCGCGCGCTTGCGTCCCACTAACGGTCGATTCGCGGCGTGGGCCCTCAGTTCCCGATCGTGAGCTCGAGCGCGTTGCTCGCGGTGCGGCCGAAGCCGTTCGCCGCCGGGTCGGCCCCGAACAACTGGGCGTAGAGCTTCGTGCCGAGCAGGGCCGTGAACGGGGGGATCGGCAGCGCGAGCGTGCACTCGCCCGCTGCGTCCGACCCGCCATCGCGGATCAGGTCGGGCCGCACGCGCAGGAAGCACCCGGGAGCTTGGAACATCGCGAGGTCGGCCGGCAGCGCGTTGCCGAACCATGACGTGCGGCTGTAGCCCTGCAGCAGCCAGACCGGCGACTCGGGCACGAGATTGCTGCCCGTGAACGTCATCGTCTCGCCGATCTGCGGTGCGCTTGCCGTGAGCGCCGGCGTGCCGTTGCTGCCCGCGCACCCGGTGCCGAAGGCCGTGACGTTCGGCTCGGTGATCGTCGTCGTCCACATGCCGCGACCGTGCGTGCCGACGAGCAGCGTCTCCGTGCCCCGCACGAACGTGACCGAGTCACAGCTCACATCGGCCGGGCCCGAGTTCGTCGTCGACCAGCTCTGGCCCGTGTCGGACGTGCCGTAGACGCCGACCTCGGTCGCCGCGTAGTAGCGGCCGTTGAGTGTCGGGTGCTGCGTCAGGTCATAGATCGGCGCGGCCGGCAGCGCGGCCGGCGCGCTCCCGGTGACGAGGCTCCACGTCGAACCGGTGTCGGTCGTGCGCCAGAGGTTCGTGCTCGAGAAGCCGCCGAGGCCGACCATGACCCGGCTCACGCTCGTGCGATCGACGAGGATGGCCGTGATCATCCGCTCGGGGAACGGGTCGAGAGCGCCGTTGTCGTCGACGACGGTCCACGATGGGTTCGCCGCCGTCGCGTTCGTCGTCCGGAAGACGCGGCCGTCGTTGTAGCCGACCCAGACCGTGTTGGAGCTGTTCGGTGAGATGCCGATCGCGCTGATGTTCACCGGGTCGTTCGACGCGTTGAGGATCGGGCTGCGGATCGCGGTCCACGTCGGCGTCGTCGCCTTGGCGTTGGCGCAGCGCCACAGGGAACATCCGCCGGCGAACAGGAAGTTGGTGTTGATCGGCGAGACCTCGAGCGGCGCGATGAAGTTGCAGCACTCGGTCGGATGATCGAGCAGTCCGCTGACGATCCGATTGGAGTTCTGACCGCCGTCGGTCGAGCGGTGCACCCCGAGGTTCTGCTCGGCGCCCCAGATCAGATCGGGATCGGTCGGATCGATGTGCGAGAACGACCCGTCGGCGCCGTGGGTCGTCACCGCGTTGACCGTGGCCGTCGATTCGATCAGGTGGCTGCCGTTGTCCTGCGTGCCACCGACGAGACGCCCGAGGACGTGGCCGTCGACGCCGTAGTACTGCACCGTGCGATAGCCTTGATCACGGCGGGTCCAGACCTGGTTGGACCCGATCGTCGCGACGTTGTTCGTGAACCAGCAACCCCCGTCGGTCCCGACCCACAGCCGGCCGTTGCTCGCGAAGTTCGGATCCGTGACGAGCGCGTGCGTGTCGCTGTGGGGGCGCCCGGCGCCGACGTTGCCGTCCGTGAGTTCGACGAAGTTCCCGCCGCCGTCGATGCTCCGGTAGATCCTGACGGCGCCGATGATGACCCGCTGCGAGTTCGTCGGATGCACCCAGATGCAGTTGTTGTACCACCATTGCTTGCTGACGATCGGCGACGTGGATCGCAGCGTCCAGGTCTGCCCGCCGTCGTCACTGCGCCAACACTCGCCCTCGCCGAGGCTCGCGTAGAGCCGGTCGTTGATCGACGGCGCGTACGCGATCTCGATCCGGCTGTCCGTCGGGAACGAGCTCATGGAGTCGGTCCAGGTCGAGCCCGCGTCCGTCGAGTATTGGATGCCGAACACGGCCGTACCGTTGTTGTTGGTCCGCCACACGGCCACGAGGCGGTTGCTGTTGTTCGGATCGACGAGCACCTGGTATTGCCAGCGTGCGTCGACGGTCATCCAGGTGTCCCCGGCGTCCTGCGACAGATGCAGGCCCGAAGTCGTGGCGGCGAGAATGCGGCTCGTGTTGGTCGGGTGGAGCGCGATGCGGAGCACGTTGCCGAAGTTGGCCGTGGCCGGGAGCAGCGACCACGTCGCCCCGGCGTCGGTCGTGCGCCAGATGCCCTCACCGCGGATCGCGTCCTGGTTGCCGAAGCCCTCGCCCGTGCCGACGTAGATGGTGTCCGGATCCTGCGGGTCGAAGTTCATGCAGCAGACGGCGAGGTTGCCCATGAACTCGTCGAGCGGATACCACGTCGCGCCGTTGTTGTCCGAGCGCCAGACGCCACCGCCGACGGACCCGGCATAGACGCGGCCGACGATCGTGGGGTGCAGGAGGATCGCGCGCGTGCGGCCGCCGACGTTGAACGGGCCGCGTTCCGTCCAGCTGTACTTCCCGATCCCGCCGCCGAAGTCCTCGTTGTCCCAGTGCTCGAGGTTGGCCCTGCGGTCGAGCCGCGCGCGCCGCAGCGCGCCTGTCGCGATGTCGCCGTTGTCGTCCAACATCCGGAGGCGGCGAAAGTGGTGGGCTGCCGCCGGCGACGAATCGCCGCGTTCTCGGAGATCGACGGCGAGCCGGTCGCGCGCAGTCGTCGCGACCGGGGTCGTCGGCGCCGTCGGCGGCACCGTCGGCGGCACCGTTCGGCTGGGCCGCGGGCCCGACGTCGAGCACGCGACCAGCAGGGTCAGCAGCAGATTGGTCGAGGCGATCCGGGGCAGCGAGCGACGCGTGGGATGGGTCATGGCGGGGGTCGCAAGGTTCTGCGGTGCAGCGGGTTGGCAGTGCGGGGCCAGACTCGGACCGGCGCCACGAAGGACCCGTGTCCGGGGCCCGGAGGATCGGACACCGGTTTTTCGCGCTGCCCGCGCAATCGGCGCGCGCCCGAGTGTCGGAGGATTCGACAGGGCGGCGCCGGGGGGGGCTCAGGATCGACGCCCGACCCGACCGATGAAGTTCGTATGCGCTCCAACGATCGCCATGCGAGTGCGGGGTTCACCCTCCTCGAGATTCTCATCGTCGTGACGATCCTCGCCACGATCTCCGCGATCGCCGTGCCCCAGTATCTCGCGGCTCTGCGCACGGCGCGGGTCGGCAAGGCTCGGATGGAACTCAAGACGATCGCGACCGCGATCGACTCGTTCACGGCGAACAACGAGGGCAAGCTGCCGTTCTCTCTGTACCAGGTCGGCTTCGGCGGCAGGCTGGACCCGTGGGGAACGCCGTACTGTTACCTGAACTACGGAGCCGGTACGGGCGACGGTCTGCAGTGGGCCTTGGATGCGGGAATCGTCGACCCCGGTGCCTTCGGTTCGACGGAGTCAGAGCGCGGCGATGACGAGGGCGGCGGCGGTGGCGGAAGTGGTGGCGGAAGTGGCGGCGGCGGCGGTGGCGGTCTCCTCGGGCCGATCCTGAGCACCGGGTCCATCGCCGGTGGACTCGTCCCCATGGAGGCGTCGTTCGCGCGATCGCCGCAGGGCCTGCTCCCGGACAAGCTGTCGGTCTCTCAGGCCCGCAGCACCGTCGACAGTCTGGCGACGAAGATCGGCGGCAATCTCTCGGCACTGGAGACGGAGTCCCTCGTCCGCACTCTCATGGAGGTCGGTGACTTCGACATCTTCACGGGCGTGAACACCTCGAGCACGCGCCGCCGCGATCGCTACCTGCTGCCGCTCAACACCGACTACGACCTGTTCAGTCTGGGGCCCAACGCGGCGACTGCCGTGTCGCTCGGGGACAAGGTCGCCCAGGACGACGTCATCCGCGCCAACAACGGCGCATTCTACGGCCCCGCATCGAGCTACTGATGAAACCCACTCCAAAGCGTCGACGCCTGATCGTCGATCGGCAGCTGCAGGGCAGCATGATCCGGCACGGCTTGGTGCACTCGAGCATCGTCATGGCCGTGCTGTGCGGCGGGATCTTCCTGCCGTTGGTCTGGGGCCTCGACGACGGCGTTTTGTCGGGCGCCGGGATCGACGAGGCATCGATCGTCATGGTCTACCTGCACGAGCGGTTGTGGCTGATCGCGGTGCTCTGTGGCCTGCTCGTCGTCGTCGGCTCGATGCTGTTCTCGCATCGCATCGCGGGCCCGATGGTCCGAGTGCGCCGCAACCTCGGCCTGCTGGAGAAGGGTGAGCTGCCCGAGCCGCTCCGCACGCGGCCGCGCGACTACCTCAAGGCCGAGGTCGACTGCCTGAACGACGCCGTCGCAGGCATTCGGCAGCGGGTCGTGGCCATCCGGGCGGCGCAGTCCGAACTCGAGCGGCAGGTGCAGGAACTCGCGGAGCACGGGGCCGTCCCGGCGGATGACTTCGCCGGCGTCAGGACCGCGATCGCGGGCGTGACCGAAGCGATCGAGGGTTTCCGCGATTCGCCGGTAAGCGACGACGTCGGCGCCGCCGCGGCGCGTTCGAAGCCGACACCGGCAACGGCGCCGATCCTGGCGGGTCGCTTCGACTGATGCGGGGCGGTGCCGGAGCGCTGACGTCGCGGATCGGGCGTCGGTTCGTACTCTTGTTCGTCGGGTGTGCCCTCGTGCCACTCGCCGTCTTCACCGCTCTGTCGGTCGGGAGCGTGACGCGGCAGGCCAGGAACGACATGCATGCGCGGCTGCACGGCAGCGCCAAGAGCGCGGGCATGTCGCTCGCGGCTCGTCTCAATCAGGTCAAAGGGGACATCGCGCTGGTGGCCAGTCTCGTGCAGAACTCGGGCGGCAACGTGGCGCGGGCGATGGACGCGGCGTTGCGCCAGCACCTGGCCGAACGTTGCCGCTCCGTCCAGCTGATCACGGAGACGGAGCGCACCCTGATCTACGGGGACGACATCGCGGTGGACCGCACGATCTCGGAAGCGGACCACGAGCATCTGGCGGCGGGTTTGCCGCTGGCTCGGATGCGCGGGACCCCCAGGCACCTCGAGATGGCCATCGCCATCCAGCCGACAGATCCGAACCACCGCGTGGTCGCGGTCGTGCGCGGCTCGTGGTTGTTTCACCCCGACGAACTGCAAGGCGTCAGCTGCGAGTTCGCCGCGTTCGACGGCCGCGGTGAGCTGCTGTTCGACACCTTCCAGAGCTCGCCGCCGAGCGGGCCGCTGCGAGCCGCGTTGCATCGGGACCGCTCGTCGGGTGTGGTCGAGTGGTCGATCGGCGGTGAGGACCATGTGGCGCGCTACTGGCGCGCGTTCATGCAGCCGCAGTACCGGCTCGATCTGCTCGCGGTCCAGTCGCAGCGCTCCAGTGACGCCATGGCGGTGGCTTCGAGCTTCGTCCAGTGGTTCTGGCTCTGCGCGTTCTGCACGCTCCTGTGCGTCGTCTTGGCGAGCCTCGTGCAGATGCGTCGGACGCTCGGCCCGATCGTCTCCTTGCACGAAGCGGCGGACCGGTTGGGGAGCGGCGATCTCGGGGTTCGGGTAGCCGTGGAAACGGCGGACGAGCTCGGCGATCTCGGGGACGCGTTCAACGCGATGGTCGACCGGCTCGAGGAGAACACCCGGCGGCGCGAGCTCACCGAAATCGACCTCGTTGCATCCCGCGACGCCGCGCTCGCCGCGATGCGCGCGAAAGCGACGTTCCTCACGAACGTGTCTCACGAACTGCGGACGCCGATGGCCGAGATCCTCAGCGCGACCGAGATCCTCACGACGCTCGGCGACGAGGACAACGACGCGCGCGAGGAGTTCTCGGGGATCGCGCTGCACGGGGCGCGTCGACTCGCGGGTCTCGTGGACGACGTGCTCGCGATCGACGACGTAAGCGCCGACTTCGACGATCCCGTCGATGTCAGGGTCGCGGTGCGGCTCGCCGTCGAGCGGATCACGCGCGACGACACGGATCGTATCGCGCTCGCGGTCGCCGAGGACCTGCCGCGCGCGCGCGGCGATCGGGACCGCCTCGTCGAGGCCTTCGGGCGGTTGCTCGACAACGCGTTCAAGTTCTCGCCCGCGGGATCGCCGATCGCCGTGCGGGTGCGGAGCGATGACGGCGCGGTCGTCGTGGAGGTCGAGGACCGTGGGCCCGGGATCGCGGCCGCGGACTTCGATCAGATCTTCGATCCGTTCTGTCAGGTGGGGCGTGACCAGATGACCGAGAAGGCCGACGGCGTCGGGCTCGGACTGACGATCGCGAAGCGGATCGTCGAGGCGTGCGGCGGCACGATCTCCGTCTCGAGTTCGGTCGGTCAGGGGGCGACGTTCCGGGTCGCGCTCCAGCCGGCGGCCGTCGCCGTGTGACGCGGCCGGGCCGCGCGCCCCCGCACGGGGTTCGGGCGGTCGACGGGATCCCGCCGGGCCGTCGCCGGCTACCCGTCGGGTGAGGCCTTGGAATCGGGCGTTCCGGGCCCGTGGGGGTGGGCACGGGAGTTGCTCTCGGTGCACGATGGAGCGGTGCGGCCGGGCCCGTGAGTTTGACCGCGCGGCCCGTCGGCCCGACCCCAGGAGTAGCCAGATGCAAACCACCGGTCCCCGTTCGATCGTCGCCGCCCTCTTCATCGCGTTCATCGGCGTGAGCGTCACCGCCATGGAACTCGGCGCGCAATGCGATCCGGCCTGGCAGGCGGGCGGCTCCGTCGCGGGTGTCGTCGGCGCGGTGCACGTCATGCACGAGTGGGATCCCGACGGTGCGGGCCCCGCTGCCCCGGTGCTCGTCGTTGGCGGTGCGATCACGGCAGCGGGCGACGCGCCGGCGTCGGGGATCGCCCGATGGGATCCGGTACAGCTGGCGAGCACCGACGTCGTGTTCCTCGCGTTCCCGCAGAACGGCGCGAGCACGTTCGCGATTTCGATCCCGGCGGGGCCGACCTTCGTCGGACTGCCGCTGCACCAGCAGTTCCTGGCGTTCGAGTTCGGCGCGACGACGACGTTGATCGGTTCGAACGGCCTGCGCGCGGTCGTCGGTTCTTACTGACTCTCACTCGGAGAGCATCTCGCGGTCGAGTCGGAACCGCGCCCGGGGATCCGATCGAGTTCTGAAACGGCTGGCGCCGGCGCTATTGCGCCGAGCCCTTCTTCGGCGCCGCGAGCTCGTCGAGCATCGTCCGCATGACGCGGAACGTGTACGCGAACCGGACGACGCGGCCGTGCTCGTCCAGCAGGAAGTAGAACGGCTCGGTCGGCACCCGGTACGGGGTGGTGAACGGGCTCTTGATCCGTTCCGCGTCGTAGCGGGTCGGCCACGCGATATCGCGGCTCTGCAACAACTCGCGGGCTTTCTCGGGACCGCCCTCCACGCGGAACGTCACGATGCCGATCACGCGCAGATCGTCGCGGGTCGCGAGCAGCTCGTTGATCGCGGCGGACTCCGCCGGCGGCTGCGTCGACCAGTAGATGCAGAGCGTGTACGGCACGGGCGACGTCGCCGTGGTGATCGTCGCGCCGGTCAGCAGATCGTCGAACTCGTGCAGCAGTGGTTTGCCGATCTTGCCGGCCACGCTGCGATACCCGCGCACCGCGTTCGCGAGGCGCTTGTCCTCGGCGAAGCTCTCGCCGATCCGCTCGATCAGCGTGCGCGCGAGTTCGTCGGGCAGGCGGTGGGTCTTCACGAGCTCGAACAGGAGGTGGCCGCCGACCGCGGACTTCGCGTCGACCTCGAGATAGAGCCGCGCGGCTTCGACGCATTCATCGGTGCCGCGCCGCAACTCCAGGAGAGCCCGCGCCCGCGAGAGCCGGGCGTTGCGCAGCAGGTCGAACGGCTCCGTCGTGTCGGCGAGATACGGCTCGACCTCGTCGAGCACGAGCTTGGCCTGATCGAACGACCAGATCATCGTCGACCAACGCCACAGCAGCAGTGCGGGCAGCCGTTCGTGGGCAGGCCACGAGCGCAGCAGCTCGGCGACGAGCCTCGCCTTCGTCTCCTTCTGCCGCCGCACCGCCGCCTGCTGTTCGGGCCGGATGAGTGACGGGGTCTGGATGGCGTCGAAGTCGCGGCAGATCTGCTCGGCGTCGCGGCGCCCCTCGCGAGCGTCCTGGGCCGGCAGCGCCGTGGTCATCGACACGAGGAGAACGGTGATGGTTGGCGCGAGTCGCATGGGTTGACGATCGATTGACGGAGGTTGGAGGTATTGACGGATTCTGACCTACGGCTCGCCGGCGCGCCGACCCAGCCGGTGCAGGATCGCCGCGCCGACGGAGAGCACCGTGAGGCAGAGCACGCCCGTGGCGGGATAGATGTCGACGCCGGTGAGCGGACCCGCGGCGACGAGGCAGATGGCGAGCAGGTAGAGCGCGGCGAACATCGGGCCGAGCCAGCGGCCGCGCCGCAACCCCCAGATGCCGATGCCGATGTTCGCGGCCGCAACGCCCCACCCGAGCCAGACCCATGGCGGTAGCTCTCGGATGCGAACGAACGGGATCGCGGCGAGAGCGAGTCCCCAGAGGATCAGCGACCAGTTGACGAGTCGGGTAGGCGGGGCGTGATCGGACATGGCGTCGGGCGCCAGCCAAGGGCCTGGCGCCGGCTGCGCTCGATCGTAGCGACGCCCGCGGTGGTGCGACGTGCGACCCGCGCGGAGTTCTGCCCGAGAAGCCATGGCCCCATCCATGCAGCCGCTAGATGGCCGAGGGCATCGGCCGTTGGGCTACTCGTCGTCCGCGCCGTCGCCGTCGGACGGCCCGCCGAACTTCGTGGCCGCGTCGAGCGCCAGGCGGGCCCGCGTCGAGACCGACGGTTCGACGAAGACGCGTTCGAGCACGTCTTGGGGCGCGCGCAGGGTCTGCACCAGCAGGTCGGCGAGCAGGTCGGGCGCCGTGGTTTCGGGCAGCGGCAGGTCGCCCTTGATGCGTTCCTTGGTCGCGGCGTGGAGCTCGGCCGCGAGCTGCTCGGCTTCCTCCTCGCCAGGCTGTTGTTCGACGAACGGTTCGCAGACGACCTGGCGATAGCGCGTGGCCACGGCGCTCGCCTCGCGCACGCGCACGCGCGCGAGGCCGACGACCCAGATCAGGAAGCGCCCGTCCGGCAGCTTCTCGTGGCGCACGATCTCGCCGTAGCCGGCGACCGGCAGAACCGTTGGGGTGTCGGATTCGCTCGGCTGGCCCGCGAGCTGGGTGGCGACGACGAAGCGGCCCGTCGCGTCCAGCAGGTCGCCGACGAGATCGCGGTAGCGCGGTTCGAACACGTGGAGCGGCAGCACCTGGTGCGGGAACAGGAACACGCCGGGCAGCGGGAACATCGGCACCGGCGAAAGGGGAAGCTGCAGATCGGCCACGAGCCCGACGATAGCACGAACGGTGACTGCGCGCCGGCGCGCGGTTAGGATGCTGCCCCCCGAACGGCTCCAGCGCTGATGACCTCCCGACTCGACGATTACCAGACGACCGGCCAGCCGGGCACGTCATCCGGGTCTCACCCGCGGCGCCGCCGCGGCTTGCGCCGGCTCAAGGAGGTGCCGGTCGCCCCGAGCCTCGTCACGCTCGGCAACCTGTTCTTCGGGTTCCTCGCGATCGCGAAGGTCGCGGACGCTCTGCAGGCGGCGCAACCCGGGGCGCCGTTCCAGACGGTGATCGGGTTGTTCGAGACCGCGACGGTCCTGATCTTCGTCGCGATGGTGCTCGACGCGGTCGACGGCCGGGTCGCGCGCATGACGGGCCAGACGTCGGCGTTCGGCGCGCAGCTCGACAGCCTGTGTGACATGGTCACGTTCGGCCTCGCGCCGGCGTTCATCGGCAAGGTGCTCATCGACTGGCACGCGCAGGTCGACGAGAACAGCCTGCTCACCCTGAGCCCCAAGCTCTACTACGCGGCCGCCGCGGTCTACGTGCTGTGCGCGGCGTTGCGGCTCGCGCGTTTCACCGCCGAGACGGGAGACGACGACGAGGACCACGCGGAGTTCCGCGGGCTGCCGACGCCGGGTGCGGCCGCGGTCGTCGCGTCGTTGATCGCGCTGTTCTGCACCCGCGACGATCCGGGTTCCGATCTCGGTCGCCTCGTGTTCGGCGACAACTTCGACTGGATCGTGCAGGGCATGCCGATTGTCCTCGTGCTGCTCGGTCTGCTGATGGTGAGCCGCGTGCCGTTCCCGCACGCCGCGCACGCGCTCGTGCAGCGGCGGCACAGCCTGCCGTTCCTCGCGGGCCTCGTGGTGCTCATCGTGCTCGCGGCCGTCGAGTGGCAGTTCGCGCTCGCCGCAGTCACGGTGGGCTACGTGATCTGGGGCCTCGGCCTCGGGCTCTGGCGCTTCGTCATGCGCCGGCCGGGGCCGGACGATCACCACGACGGCGATCTCGATGCGCCGCCGCCGCGGCCGCCCGCGCCGAGTCCGAACTGACGGCGACGCGCTTGCCTTCCATCCTCGTCTACCTCGGCCTCGGCAGCAACGTCGGCGACCGCGAGGCGCAGTTGCGGACCGCCCTGGCCGCGCTCGCAGGCGCGCCGGGCGTCACGGACGTGCGGTGTTCGCCGTTCGTCGAGAGCGAGCTCGTCGGTGTCGGCCCGCCCCAGGGGCCGTTCCTCAACGCGGTCTGCGAACTGCGCACGACGTTGCCACCCGACGCACTGCTCGCGTTGTGCAAGCAACTCGAGCGCGGCGCCGGCCGCGAGCTGCCCGCGCCGCGGAATCACCCGCGGCCGCTCGACCTCGATCTCATCGCGTGGGGCGATCAGGAGATCGACACCCGCGATCTCGTCGTGCCGCACCCGCAGTGGCGGGATCGCGAGTTCGTCACCGGGCCGCTGCGCGAGCTCGGCGCCGATTCGGCCAGTTGGCCGCGCTCGAAACGGCCGCGGATCCTGCACTCGCCCGCCGAGTTCGCCGCCCGCTGTTCGACGTGGCTCGCCGGCGACTGCCGCGTCGGCCTCGTGCCGACGATGGGCGCGCTGCACGACGGGCACCTGAGTCTCATCGAACGGGCGCGAGCCGAGTGCGACCGCGTGGCGGTGACGGTGTTCGTCAATCCGCTGCAGTTCGGCGCGGGTGAGGACCTCGAGGCGTATCCACGCACGCTCGAACGTGACGTGGAAGTCTGCCGGGGGGCCGGCGCGGATGCGGTGTTCGCGCCGGCGCCGGCCGCGATGTACCCGGAGGGCTTCGCGAGTCGCGTCGCCGTTGGCGCGGAAGCGGAGGGCATGGAGGGGGCGGTTCGTCCCGAGCACTTCACCGGCGTGGCCACGGTCGTCGCCAAGTTGTTCGCGATCGCGCGACCGCACCGGGCTTACTTCGGCGAGAAGGACGCGCAGCAGCTCGCGGTGATTCGGCGACTCGTGCGCGACCTTGGTTTCCCGGTCGAGATCGTGCCGTGTCCGATCGTGCGCGAGCCCGACGGGCTCGCGATGTCGAGCCGCAACGTCTACCTCGAAGCCAGCGATCGCGCGGCGAGCACCGTATTGTTCCGCGCCCTGTCCGCGGCGCGCGCGGCGTTTCGGGACGGTGAGACCGATCGCGATCGGCTGATCGCGGCGACGACGACCGTGCTCGAAGCCGAGTCGGGCGTCACGATCGACTACGTCGAGCTGCGGCGCGAGGGCGATCTCGCGGAGCTGCCAGCGGGCCCGGTGACGGGGGGACGCATGCTCGTCGCCGCCCGGCTCCTGCGCGGCGCGCGACCGGTGCGACTCATCGACAACCTGGCGTTCGGTGCTGCCGCGGAGGCGGATTCGTGACCGGCGCCGTGTGCCACACGTTCGCGCCGGCCAAGCTCAACCTGGTGCTGCGCGTCGTCGGGCGCCGCGATGATGGCTACCACCTGCTCGAGACGCTGTTCCAGGCGATCGACCTCGGCGACGATCTCTGGGTCGAGGCGACTGCCGGTGGCCTCGAGCTCGAGGTGGAGAGCGCCGGCGGGCGGGCCGCGTTGCCCGCGGGAAACGCCGCGGACAACCTCGTCGGTCGGGCGCTCGCGGCGGTGCAGGCAGCGGCGGCACGGGCCGGGATCGACGCGCCGGGATTCCGCGCGCTATTGCGCAAGCGGGTGCCCGTCGGCGGCGGACTCGGCGGGGGCAGCAGCGATGCCGCGGCCGCCCTGCGGCTCGCGAACGCGCTGCTCCCGGTGCCGCTGGATCCGGCCATCCTGCCGGCGTTGGCGAGTGGTCTCGGCGCGGACGTCGCGTTCTTCCTGCTCGGCGGCGCCGCCTGGGGCACCGGGGTCGGCGACGTGCTCACGCCGGTGCAGGCCCCGACGCGGCACGTGGTGCTGCTGGTGCCGCCGTTCGATTGCGAAACGGCAGCGGTGTACAAAAACTTTGCAGCGCACTGGAACGACGGTCCGCCGCAAGGTACTTGTGGCGACGCAAGTCTGCCTACCACCAGGGACTGCGTTTGGCGTATCGAGTTCAGCAACGATCTGACTGCGGCGGCCGAAGCGGTCCGGCCGGAGTTGGCGACGCTGCGGCGGCGGGCCAGCGAGCTCGCCGACGTCCCCGTCGTCGTGACGGGCAGCGGCTCGACGCTGTTCCTCGCGGTCGACGCGGCGGACCGGGCCGACCGAGCGGCGCGCGCGCTCGGGCCGCTCCTGGCCGAAGGCGTGCAGCTGATCCGCGCCCGCACGGTCGCGGACCTGCCGCCGATCACGCCGGTGCCCGGGCTCGGGGTCGCGCCCGCGCGGTGACGGTTGGCCCGCGGCCGCCGGGCCACGGGCGCCCGCGGGCAGCGGGCTCAGGCAGCGGGCGGGCGGCCACTGACCCAGGGAGGGTTCCACAGTGACGAAGGGCAAAGAACGTCGCGGCGATCCGAGGTTCCGTATCACGGAGGTTCGCGTCAAACTCACGGACGACCCCCGCAACAAGCTCAAGGCCTACTGCAGCGTGACGATCGACAATGCGTTCGTCGTGCGCGACCTCAAGATCATCGATGGCAACCGTGGACCGTTCGTCGCCATGCCGAGCCGCAAGCTCGCGGACCACTGCGCGAGTTGTCATCACAAGAACCACCTGCGCGCGGCCTACTGCAATCAGTGCGGCGCTCGGCTCGATCCCGAGCGGGCGCCGCGGGACGAACGCGGTCGTTCGCAGCTGCACGCCGACCTCGCGCACCCGATCAACAGCGCGACGCGGATCGAGGTGCACAAGGCGGTCGTGCAGGCCTACGCGCAGGAGGTCGAGGCAGCGCAACGTGACGGTCCGCGCTACCAGCCCAAGACGTTCGACGACCTCGATGCGCTCAGCGACATGGTCGACGACGACTACATCGAAGAGCTCGAGCGGCGGCAAACCGCGCGCGAGTTGCAGCGTCAGAAGCTCGGAGATGGCGGTGGTGCGGGGCCCGGTGACGACGGCGGTGCGGCCAGTCACGCCGCGGACTGACGCCGCGGGGGCGCGTTCCTGATGGCGGTCCGGGTCGTCATCGTCGGGCCGGGTCGGGTCGGCGCAGCGTGCGGCCGCCGGCTGCACGAGAGCGGCTTCGAGGTCGTCGGCTTCATCGGGCGTCAGCGTGCGGGTGCCGAACGCGCGGTCGCCTTCGCCGGCGTGGGGCGGGTGCTCGAGCCCGGAGACCACGTCGAAGGGCACGTCGTGCTCGTCGCCGTCGGTGATCCCGACCTCGAGACGACGGTGGTCGGGCTCACGGCCGCCGCGCCGCCGCGGAGTTGCAGTCTGTGGGTGCACACGAGCGGGAGCCACGACCTCACCGTGCTGGAGCCGGCGAGCGCGGGTGGCGCGCGCCGCGGTGCGCTGCACCCGGTCGCCCCGTTCCCGGACGCCGAAGCGGGGTACCGGGCGATGGCGGGGCAGCCGGCGGTGATCACGGGTGATCCCGCGGCGATGGAGCTGCTCGAGAAACTGGCCTACGGCATGGCAATGACCCCGGTCGTCATGGCCGGGAACGCCGAGGCCCGGGCGCTGTATCACGCCGGTTGTGCGTTGGCCGCGAACGGGCTCGTCGCGCTGCGCGGACTGGTCGACACGGTGCTCGGAGCGGCCGGCGGCCTCGCGCCGGCCGACGCCGATCGGATCGCGACCGCGCTCATGACGATGGCGCTCGCAGGCACGAACGAGCTCGGGGCCGCAGCCGCTCTGTCGGGGCCCGTTCGCCGCGGTGATCATGCGACGGTCGCGCGTCACCTCGAGGCCCTGAGGCAGCGGGTTCCGGCCGCGGTGCCGGGCTACCGCGCGCTCATGGTCGCGGCGATCGACCTCGCCGTGGAGCGCGGGCTCGATGCGCAGTCGGCTGCCCGATTGCGTGACCTGCTCGATCGGTAGGCGCCGGCACCCCCGGCGGCAGTTCTTCGGACGCAGTTCTCCAGCGGCAGTGCCATAGCGGTAGGGAGTAGGCGGCAGAGAATGGCCCGCGGCTCTGCTACGCTGCGCGCGCCGGATGCCAGACATCATCGCCAGCGTCTTCGCCGAGTCGGTCGCGCAGGTCGCGCGGGCCGGGGCGACGGCCGCGATGGCCGGCGCGGACTGGCTGGAGCTGCGGCTCGATCGTTGGCCGAGCGACGAGGACGTCGCGGCCGCGGTCGCGGCGGTGCGGCTGCCGGTGCTCGTCACGTGCCACACGCCCGAGAACGGCGGCCACTTCCGTGGCACGCTCGGTGAACGGCGCGAGCTCCTGACCGCGGCGCTGATCGCCGGCGCCGAAGGCGTCGACCTCGACATCGACGATCGCTGGATGCCGCCGGCCGGCCGCACCGGTCTGCGTCGCATCGTGCGGTCGTTCCACAGCTTCACCGGCGTGCCGCGCGAGCTCGACGCGATCCACGCGCGCCTCGTCGAAGTGCCGGGCGCGGTCGCCAAGATCGTCGTGACGGCGCACGACCTGGCTGACGCCGCCCCGGTCTTCGAGCTGTTGCGAACGATCGATCAGGCAGCGACGCCGACCGTGGCGTTCGCGATGGGACGCACCGCCTGGCCGACGCGCCTGCTCGCGCTCGCGCACGGCGCGCCGTTCGTGTACGGCAGTCTCGAGGGCGGCGCCGAGACCGCGGTCGGGCAGCTGCCCGTCGCGTTGCTGAAAGGCCTCTACCGCGCGCAGACGATCGGCGCCGGAACGCGGATCTTCGGCCTGCTCGGCAACCCCGCGCTGCAGTCGCTCGGGCCATGGGTCCACAACCGCGCGTTCCGCCGGCTCGGGGTGGACGCGATCTACCTGCCGTTCGAGACCTCGCGACCCGACGCCGTCCTCGACATGCTGCCGCCGGGCCGGGTCGGCGGACTGTCGGTGACGGCGCCGCACAAGGCCGCGATGGCGGAGCGGTGCGCGCGGTGGTCTGAAGAAGCCGCCGCGGTCGAGGTCGTGAACACGCTCGTGGCCGTCGACGACGGTGCAGGGTGGGAGGGTCACAACACGGATGTCGCGGGCGTGCAGCGCGCTCTCGCCGAAGTCGTTTCACGACCTGGCGGGTCGGCCGGCGCGGGGGCAGCGAAACCCGCGGCCGTGGTGCTCGGCGCCGGTGGTGCCGCGCGCGCCGGCGCCTTCGCGTTGCTCGAACTCGGCTTCGAGGTCACGATCCTCGGGCGTTCGATCGACGGGGTGCGCGCGTTCGCCGAACGCCACGGCATCCGGCTCGGCAGTCTGTCCACGCGGTTGCCCGACGGCCTGCGGCCCAGCGTCGTCGTCAACGCGACGCCGCTCGGCAGCGCGGGGGCAGATCGCGTCCCGGACGAGCGGCCGCTGCCCGACTGGGTGCCGGAGCCCGGCACCGTGGTCTTCGACATGGTCTATCGGCCGCACGAGACGCGCCTGCTGCGCGACGCCAAAGCAGTCGGTGCGCGGGTCGTGCACGGGCTCGAGATGTTCCTCGAGCAGGCGAAGTCGCAGGTGCGGTCGTTCACGGGCAAGTCCGTGACGACGGACGAGCTGCGCCGGTTCGTCGCCGGCGCGATCTGAGTCGCCCGGGCCCGGTCCGCGTCACGATTGCGTCTCGGGCCCCGAGAACGCCGCTCTGGCTGTGGACTCGGATGTCCCGCCGGCGTTCTACCGCCGCAATCGTAGTCATGCCCACGATCCGGTCCGTTCTGAGTGCGACTCACCGCCGTCTCGGCGATGGCAGGGACGCGCTGGCGGTCCTCGCGCGTCTTTCGGAGGGTCGTCGATCGGCTATGGTGCGCGCAGCGATGCCAGACTCCGATGCAGAACTCGAAGCGACGCTGCGCGCCGGTGATGACGCTGCCCTGGCTCCGTTGTTCGACGGCGTCAGGGACCGGCTGCTGCGCATGATCCAATTCCGGCTCGACCCGCGCCTGCTCGGGCGGATCGATCCCGAGGACGTGTTGCAGGAGGCCTACATCGAGGCGGAGAAGCGGCTCGGCGCGTTCCGCGGCGACGACAAGCCGTTCTTCCTGTGGATGCGGCTGATCGCGCAGCAGACGATGGTCGATCTGCATCGCAAGCACGTCGGCGCCAAGATGCGCACCGCGGGGCGCGAGGTCCAGTCGCCCCAGAGCCAGATGATCAGCGGCTTCTTCGTCGGCCACGCGACGTCCCCGAGCGGTGCTGCGATGCGCGAGGAGCTGCGGCAAAAGATCGAGGCCGCGCTCGATAGCATGGACGAGATCGACCGCGAGGTGCTTCTTCTGCGGCACTTCGAGGAGCTGTCCAACAAGGAGACCGCCGACGTGCTGGGTATCCAGGAGAACGCGGCAAGTAATCGCTACGTGCGGGCACTCGGGCGCCTGCGCGGTCTGCTCGCCGAGCTCGCGGACGGTTGATCATGAGGCGGTGCGCGCGATGAGTCTGGACGACGACGCCGTGACCGACGGCAGAGGCAGCGAACGCGATCCGCTCGATCTGCTCGTCGAGGAGTACACCAGGCGACTGCGGAGCGGCGAGTTCGTCGACGTGCCCGCGTTCGCCGCCGCTCACCCCGAGCAGCGCGAGGCGCTGCTCGACCTGTTGCCGACCCTGCAGGCGCTCGAGCAGGTCAAGCGCGACCGCGAGTCGACCGGCGGGCAGCTCGCGCGCGTGGCGCTGCCGGACATGCACCGGCTCGGCGACTTCCGCATCGTCGCCGAGGTCGGGCGCGGCGGCATGGGCGTCGTGTTCGAGGCGTTCCAGGAGTCGCTTTCGCGACGCGTCGCGCTCAAGGTGCTGCCACAGGCGTCGCTCCTGACGGGCAACCAGCTCATGCGCTTCCAGCGCGAGGCGCAGGTCGCAGCGCAGCTGCACCACAGCAACATCGTGCCGGTGTTCGGCAGCGGTGAGACGGACGGCTACCACTGGTACGCGATGCAGTTCATCAGCGGGACAGGGCTCGACGCGTGGCGCACGGACGCAGGGCAGCACCCGCCGGAGGGCAGCGCGGCGTGGCGGGATCGTGCGCGCTTCGTCGCGCGGATCGGCGCGCAGGTCGCCGAGGCGCTGCACTACGCCCACGAGCACGGCACGCTGCACCGTGACATCAAACCGGGGAACCTGCTGCTCGGGGAAGACGAGCACGTATGGGTCACCGACTTCGGTCTCGCCAAGGCGCTCGAGGCCGAGGGGCTGACCCAGTCGGGCGACCTGGTCGGGACGATGCAGTACATGGCGCCGGAGCAGTTCGCCGGGATCTACGATGCGCGCAGTGAGGTCTACGCGCTCGGGATCACGCTCTACGAATTGCTCACGTTGCGGCCGGCCTACGCGGGGCAGTCCCGTTCCGAGTTGATGGCCGCGATCCAGCGCGGTCGACCGACGCCCGTGTCGAGGCTCGTGGCGGACGTGCCGCGCGACCTCGAGACGGTGATCGGCAAGGCGACGGCGAGCGACCCCGCGGACCGCTACGGCACGGCGGAGGAACTCGAGCAGGACCTCGTCGCGTTCCTCGAGGACCGCCCGATCGCCGCGCGGCGCCAGAGTTCGGTCGCGCAGGTCCTGCGTTGGTGTCGCCGGAACCGCGCGATGGCCGGGTTGCTCGCAGCGACGCTCACGGCGATCGTCGTCGCCGGAGGGATCGGCTGGGGGGCCTACGTCGTCACGAGCGACGCGCTGACGCGGGCCGAGACGGCGGGCGTGGAACTCGAGCAAGAGCGGTTGCGGGCGGAAGGCAACCTGCGACACGCCCTGGCCGCGTTCGAGGACGTGTTCGACGGGCTCGTCGGTCGTGACCCGCTGTTGATGTTCGAGGCCGACCCGGACACCGGCGAGGAATACGTGGTCGCGGTGCGCAACGTTCGCGACCAGGACCTGCAGCTGCTGCTCGAGATGCTGTCCTTCTACGACGACTTCGCGGCTCAGAATGCGGCGAGCCAGTCGCTGCGGTTCGAGACCGCGCGGGCCCATCGCCGGGTCGGCGTGATCCACAAGCGTCTCGGCAACCTCGAGGAGGCCGCCGCAGCCTACGACGAGGCGCTCGAGCTCTACTCGGTCGTGTCCGACCGCGACATCGCGCGCGAGCTCGCGGCGGTCCACCTCGAGTACGGGCACCTCGAGATGCGGCGCCGCAACCGCGAAGAGGCCGCGCGCCGCTTCCAGCTCGCCCTGCAGGTGCTCACGGCCGAACGGGAGCGGACCGGGGACGAGTCCGTCGCGCTGCAGTTCGAATGTGCGACGGTGCAGTACGAACTGGCCCGGACGGAACGCCTGTCGCGGCGCGGGCGCGGCGATGGTCGGCGGCGGGATCGCGGCGAGCGGCCGCCCGACGAGCGGCCTTCTGGCGAGCGGCCGTCCGGTGCGCCGCCGGACGGAGTCCGCGACGGGCGCCGTGGCCGTCAGGAGCGACTGCAACGCGCGCTCGGCTACCTCGACGCCGCCCAGGCGACACTCGCGGCGCTGCCGGCGGCCGAGCGGGGCAAGCCGGAGGTGCGCGCGTTCGAGGCACGCTGCCTGCTGCTCGCGGGGCAGTTGCAGCCGCTCGACACGGGGCTGCAGAGCGCCCGGGCGGGCCTGCAGATCCTGCGCGAGATCGTCACTGCCGATCCCGACCTGGAGCAGTTCCGCCTCGAGTTCTGCGACACGGTGGTCGACCTGGTCCGCGTGTTGCCGCGGGCGGAACGGCTTGCCCTGCTCGAGGAGGCCGCTGGCCACGCGGCTCGCCTCGTGAAGGACCGACCCGACATTCGCGATCATCGCGCGCTGCGTTCCCGGGTTGCCGGCGAACTCGGCAGCGAGTTGCTCTACCGGGCTCGGACTGCGGGCGAGGCCGAGCGTCCGAAACTGCTGGCGCGG
Source organism: Planctomycetota bacterium (assembly GCA_965228735.1). Taxonomy (GTDB): domain Bacteria; phylum Planctomycetota; class UBA1135; order UBA1135; family UBA2386; genus JAGQRA01. The sequence goes on along the minus strand of OZ245838.1, from coordinate 1,459,809 downwards.
GCCGAGCGCGAGTTGCGGCGAGTCGTGGCCGAGCCCGGCGTGGCGCACCCGATGCGCGCCGTGGGCGCGATCCGTGAGCTGGACAACCTGCTCCGCGAGCAAGACCGGGCGCAGGAAGCCGATGCCATGCTCGACCGCGCGTTCGCGCAGCTGCGCGAGGCCGTCGAGGCGCTCGTCGAGGCCGGCGCCCGGGCGAGCCGGCCGGAGCGCTGGGGAGGCTTCTCCGCGTGGGGCCGGGGTGACCGCGAAGAGGGCCGCGGCGGGCGAGCGGACCCGCGGCGCGGTCCCGGCGGCCGGCGTTGGCGAACGAGTGCCGCGTTCGACGCGAAGGTGCAGGAATTCCGCAGCACGATCCGGGAGCTCATGCCGCGGGTGCCGCCGTCGCGCGGGGAGCGACGGCCGGACGGACCGCGGCCTGACGACGGGCCGGGGCGCGGTCGTTGAGAGTGCCGTCGGCCTACGGGTCGATGATCTGCGCGGCGAAGCCGTTTGCGACGCCGTCCGCGTTGATCCACGCGTTGAGGATGATGCCCGTGTTCGGGTCGGCCAGCCGGTTCGCGAGGTTCAGGCCGAGCGGCCCCGTCATGTTCGTGTTGGTTGCGCCCGTGCGGCGCAGCGGGCCGAGGATCGGCTGATCCATGGGCACGCTGCTCGAACCGTTCGAACGGCCGTTCGTGTCGTCGACGACGCGATCGAGGTCGTAGACCACGTTGGCTGGGTTGAACTGGTCGCGCGGGGCGACGCCGTCACTGCCGTAGCGGTTGGCGTTGTCGTCGATCGGGTTCTGCGCGCCACCGTTGGCGTCGAACAGGTAGAGACCGGTGCCGAGACCGGCGGCCATGTGCACGAACCACGGCGAGTTGAGCTGGTTGCCCGGGTTGAGCCCGATGTGGGTGCGCAACGTGTCGTAGTCGATGTTCGCGAAGTCGTTCGTCGCCAGCTGCGTGCGGAACGTCTCGTACGCCGTCCGGTGGTTCGCGAGAGCCGTGTCGGTGAGGTGGCACGACACGCAGTAGCGCGGCCCCTCGTTGCTCGCGGTCACGCGACCACGGATCGAGTGCGCCATGAGCGCGTTGTGCCCGAGCGACGGCAGCGGCCGCGCCGGGTTGGCGGCGGTGTTGCTGCCCTGCCCGTTGCGGTCACTGAACGCGAACACCGGGGTCCGGTCGCCGTTGATGTCCGTGTAGCGGAAGAACACCTTGGTGTTGGCCGCGGTGTTCGTGATCCGGTTGTCCGGACCGACGCCGAGACTGAAGTTCACCGGCGACTGGTAGACGAACTCCGCGAAGCGTTCCCGGAACGAGATCCGCTCGCCCGTGACGTTGCTGAAGTTGTTGCCCTCGTTGTACTCACCCTCGAGGTGGCAGCCGATGCACGTGTTGGTCCACGCCGAGTGGCACGACGCGCAGTCCATGCTGTCGCTGTGGGCGAAGCCGGTCGCCGTCACGCCGTTCTGCTGCGGGCCGAGGCCCGTCGATGCCAGGCCGTCGTCGCGGCCCATGGCGAACGACGCCTTGGCCGAGTAGAGCGGTTCGTTGGTCAACGGGTTCAGCTTGCCGTTGTCGACGACGACGTCCATCGTCTGGCGGATGAAGTGGCGGTTGCCCGTGAGCTTGCTCGTGAGCCAGTAGTTGCCGTCGGTGTCGCGCTCGACGTGACGCAACGCGACGCCCTTCTCGTCGACGGCGAGGGGCACGGTGAAGCCCTGGTAGTTCTCGCCGACGGTCGTCGCCGCGTACGCGGTCGACGAACCGTGGCACGTCTCGCACGAGATCGCGACCGCGTGGCTCATGCGGCTGACGATCGCGCCGCCGCCGGTCTTGACCTCGCCGTGCAGGTCGGTGCCGCCGTGGCAGTCGACACAGCCCATGCCCGCTTCGTAGTGCACGTCGGCCGGCGTGTCGTCACGCGTGTCGCCGTCGTAGTCTTCGAACAGCAGGTACTGGCGGTGATTGCGGCCGTTGAACGTGTTGTTGTCGACCTCCGGGTCGAACAGGCGCGTGTCGAAACGCGTCGTCCGGAACTCGACGGGGTTGGCCGGGTACTGGAAGCCGCGGCGCACGTCCTCGTTCTGGTCGAGGCGGATGCCCCAGTACTGCATGACCGTGCGGTTGCTGCCCTGGTGGCAGCCGGCGCAGGTGTAGTCGTCGATGCCGCCGACCTGCACGCCGTTGCTCAGCGTTCGATTGACGTTGACGATCCGGTGGGCGCGCACGTGGGCGCGTTCCGGATCGTCGATGTCGTCCGGGTCCGCGGGTTCGTCCTTCGGGACGTTCGGGTCGAGACTGCGGCTGCGACCGTCGAGGCTGTAGGGCATGTGGCACGCCGCGCAGCCGGACGGCCGGAAGTCACCGTAGCGGTTGTTCGCACCGCTGCTGCCGGCGTGGCAGTCACCGCAGGTGAACATGACCTGCTCCTGGTAGAGCTTCGCGAGCCGCGAGTTGTTGACGAGCGAGCCGTCGGCGTTCACGTCGTTGACGAGATTGGCGACGACGAAGTCCTGGTTGCGGAACAGGAAGTCGGGGCCCTGGTCCTGCCGGGACGCCCAGACCGGCGCTTCGATGAGTTGCCCGATCTTGCCGACCTCGGTCGCGCTGTGGACGTGACTCGGATCCGTGACCGCGCGGAACGCGAGGTCCGCGGCCGTGTCCTCGAACAGGCCCTGGTGGCCCGGGATCTGGTTGAGCTGGCCGCTCGCGTACGAGGCGCCCGAGAAGATGCCCATCGACAGGCCGATCGGCGCGCGCGCCATGCTGGCGCTGTGATCGCCGTGGCACTCGCCGCAGCCGCGCGCAGCTTCCGTCACGCGGAGGTCGCCCGGGTTGAGGAACTGCAGGTAGTCGATGCCGGTGTAGGTCACACCGTCGACGGTGTAATCCGGCACCTTGTCGATGCCGGTGAGCGTCAGCTTGTTGAAGTAGGCCTGCGCGTTGCGGTCCTGGAAGTCGCGGTCGCCGATCGACGGCGGCGGCGGCACGTGGGCCGAGGCCGCATCGCGACCGTTCGGGTTGCCGCCGTGACACGCGGTGCAGGTCAGCACCTCCGCATCGCCGGGGAACGGGTGCGGGTTCTCGAGACCCGGGCCCGCGTAGTCATCGTGCAGGGAGCCGTTGTGACAGCTCATGCACGACTCGGCCGTCGCGAGCGACGACTCGCGACCGGCTTCCTCGACGCACGAGGACGTGATCGACAGCCAGCCGACCGCGGTCACGAATGCGAGCGCGGTCAGACTCAATGGGCGGTGCAAGGTCTGCTTCATGGCCTTCGGTCCTCCAGGGACCTCCCGAGTGCCGGGTTCATCGACCTTTCGAGACCGGATCAACCCGTAGTGATCCCGGTTCGGGACGGAGCGGTTCGTCATGTCCGTGTCATCGAGGGGTTTCGTGGCCCAGGCTCCTGGGTGTCAGCGGATGACCGCGGGCCGCCAGCCGGTCGGGATGTGGCAGCGGTCGCAGTCGGTCCAGCCGAGGTTGAGGTGCGGTGGGTTGTTGACGTTGGCGCCCTCGTCGTAGTGGCAGCTCTCGCACGTCGGATCCGTCGGGCGGAAGTTGCGGACCCAGGCGCCGGCGTGGCAGCGGTGACAGGCGACCTGCAGGTGCGCTCCCGTGAGCGGGAAGCGGCCGTGCAGGTGGTTGACGCGCGCGTTCGGGACGCGCCAGACCGTGTCGCTGTGACACGTCGTGCAGTCCTTGCCGAGCTCGCCGTAGTGCACGTCCTCGTGGCAGCCGGCACACCCCTTCGCGGCGAACGTCGCGACCGGGCCGCGATCGTTGTGGCACCGCAGGCACTGCGCCTGGGCGTGCGCGCCGGTCAGTGCCACGCCGGTCTCCCGCTCGTGGTCGAACTCGAACGTGGCCGAGATCTCGTTCCAGTTGGCGCCGATGTGGCAGTCACCACACTCGCCCGGGAACGAGTCGTGCTTGACGACCATGCCGAAGCCGGCCCACCAGCGGTGGAGTTCGCGTTCCCGCGGCGACACCACGGTGCAGGCGACGACGGCGACGATCCAGGCCAGCACGAGCGCGTGGCCGAGGCGGAAGCGATTGGTTGGTCGATTCGTGCGCATGGGGGATGCCTCAGAACGTCCGTTGGAGGTAGAAGCCGGCGCTCATCGAGAACTCGGTGTCCCAGAGGGTCGAGTCGCCGTAGCTGAGAAGGTACCAGTTGTCACCGACCGCGCGTGTCCAGTACGCGCCGAGGCGGTACTGGATCAGATCGTCGCCGTCGTTGTTGAAGCTCTCGTGGTGAACGAACGACACCTCGAGCAGGGCGTCGAGCCGGCCACCCCAGGCCTCACCGCTGTGGTCGAGCCGGCCGCCCGCGACCGTGCTGTGACGGCCGTGCACGACGAATGCCGCGAGGCCGCTGCGCATCTCGTCCATGAGCCAATCGTCGGCGAGGAAGCCCGCTTCGGCCGTCCCGCCCGTGCGGGCCTGGTCGTGAAAACCCGTGATGCGCGTGAACAGCCGGCTGCCGCCGTCCGTCATCGACCAGGCATGCATCGTGACACGGTCGGCGTGGGCGTTGAGCAGCGTCGCGGGCTGGATGGTCTGCAGGAACTCCGTGCGGCGCTGATCGACGAGTTCTTCGTGATCGTAGGTGAACTGCAGTCCGCCGCCCGTGTCGTAACGCCGCGTCGCGTGCGCGCGGGCGCGGGTGAGCTCGGGGCCGTCGCCCTTCGTGTCGCTGCCGTAGTAGATGTCGATCCAGGTCGTCGCGGCGACGTCCCAGCCATCGATCGGCAGGTAGCGCATCTTGCCGACGATGAGGTCGCGGTCGGCGCGCAGGTGGTGCCACGTCTTCTGGTAGCCGAGGCCGAACGTCAACCGTTCGGCGATCGTGTCGGGCCACAGCCAATAGGCCGCGAACTGCAGGTCCGACCCCGTGTCGAGGTCTTCGTCGAGTTCGGGCAGCGCGCCGAAGCTGACGCCGAACCGCTGGCCGGTGTCCGTGCGATGGCTCCACTCGATGCCGTCGACGAGGCCGAACTCCGGCATGTCGCGCGACAGGTACCGGCCGAACGTCCAGCGCGTCGGTTCGTAGCGGTTGCCGCCGAGCTCGTAGGACAGCTCGTAGACGCGCAGGTCGGGGTCGGTCTGATCGTTGATCTCGGTGAGCTGCGCGAACTCGGTGTTGATGCGCAGCACGCCACCGAAGCCGGCGGGGTTCTCGACGTCGAGGTTCGTGCCGAGCCGGAAGTAGGAGTTGTTCCAGGTATCGAGCGTGCGGGTGAGGTCGCCCGCGGTGTAGACCTGACCGGTCGTCCGGGTGACGCGCTCGTTCGGGCGCAGCGGGCGGCCGCCCGTGAGCAGCGGCATGCCGGGACGCCAGTTGTCGTCACCGAACCGCCGTTCCCCGTCTGCGGGCTTCTCGGGCTCGTCCGCCGGCTTGTCGGGTTCCTGTGGCTCGGCGACCGGATCCGCGGGTCGCTCGATCGGTTTCGCGGGCTCGTCCTGCTGCTGGCGGCGCATCCGCGGCACGAGGACCTCGCCGCGCACCCCGGGTCGGACCTTGTCGTTCGGATTGACGAGCTCGACGGTCGACGTGCGCGACTCGGTCGCGCTGACCGTGCCGTGCAGGACGCGGCCGTCGCGCGGCAGCAGCACGACCTTGTCGCCCTTCTGCACGAGGTCGCGCGTGCCGCGGTCGATCGTCACGACCCCGGCGCGTGGCGTCGCGATGATGCGCACCTCGACCTTGTTGAAGCGCGGGACCTGCGCGAGCGCAGGAGCCGTGAGCAGGAGTGCCATACCGACGATGCGACCGAGCGGCGCATGAGGCGGTGGGCAGGAGTGGACGGGCTGACCGGTCATCGTCGTCTCCTTCGCGGGTTGTCCGTGCCGTGGCACTCGACGCACTTCGTCGGCAGTGGCTTGTAGCGAACGGCCTGAACGCCGTGGATGTCTTCCACCTTGTGACACTCCTTGCACGCGACCTTCTGGTGCGCGTCCCCGAGCGCGAACCGCGAGTCGAGGTTGTGTCGGAACGAGATCCGGCGGAACGAGATCTGGCTCTTGTGGCACCGGGCGCAATCCGTGCGCCCGAGGCGCTCGAATTGATTCTGGTGCGAGTCTTCGTGGCAGTCGCCGCAGTTGGTGCCGTTGGCGGGCATCGTCGTGCGGCCGGCTGGCGTCTCTTCGTCGCGCGGCAGGTGGCACGCGGCGCAGTCGATCTTGGCGTGGGCGCCGGCGAGCTCGAAGCCCGTGAACGCGCCGTGCTCGAAACCGTGCGGCAGCAGGCGGAACGAGACCGTGGAGTGGCATCGCACGCAGCCGCGGCGGCCGTCGATCTCCTGCGGCAGCGTCGCGGAGTCGAACTTGCCGTCGTGCGGATCCTGGTGGCAGGTGCGGCAGCCGTTCCACTCGCGGTCGCCGTCGAGAATCCGGCCGAACGTGCGGCCGAGCGCGTCGGGCGTGGCGGTGCGTTCGTGGCAGTCGGTGCAGTGGATCTGATCGTGGGCGCCGTCGAGCTGGAAGCCGGCGTGCTCGCCATGGTGGAACACGGCGAGGTCGACGTTGCGGAACAGCTCGGTGCCGTGACACTCGGCGCACGAGCCCCGTGGATTGGCGGCGAAGCGGTCCTGGTGCGCCGCGAACGCGCCGTGGTGGGCGTCGTCGTGGCATTGTTCGCACCGGTTGGGTGTGCCGTCGAACTGGCGGGGCTCGTCGCCCTTCGGATCGGGGTGGCACGACTCGCAGCCGAGCTCGGAGTGCTTGCCCGTGAGCGGGAAGGTCGTCCGGGCGTGGGCCGCGAGATCGAACTCGTGCGGGCCGAAGTGAGTCTCCGCGTGGCAGCTGATGCAGCCCTCGGCGGCGAACGGCGCGTTGTCGAACTGGCCGCCGTGCGGATCTTCGTGACACGCGCGGCAGTCCTTCGCATCGCGCCCCGGGTGGCGGATCGCCCAATCGTCGCCGCTGGCGTCGCGGTCCTGGCCGGCCGGGTGGCACTGCTCACAGCGGACGGCCGCATGGGGCTCCCCGAGCGAGAAGCCCGAGTGGGCGTGCTGCGCCGGGGTCACCGTCACGACCGGGTCGTCGAAGTGCGGAATCGCCAGCGAGTGGCAGACCTCGCAGCTCTGGTTCGGCGACAGTTCCATCGCGGCGCCGTTGGCCAAAACGAACGTCGGATCGTGCGGGGACTCGTGACAGTCGCCGCACGCACGCCCACGCGCGATGCCACCCTGCGGGATGTGTTCGAGGGCGTGCCGCGTGCCGGTCGCATGACAGTCGCGGCACGTCGCGTTGCCGTGGGGGCCGCTGAGCTCGAGGTGGGCGTCGTGGTTGCGGACGATGTGCTCGTCGAACGAATCCTGGCCGTGGCACGTCGTGCAGTTCATCTGCATCTGACCGCCGTGCGGATCCTCGTGGCACGTCGCACAGTTCTGCGTGAGACCGAGGTAGCGCTTCTGGCCTGCCGCCAGGACCGCGGTCTCGGCGTGCTCGTGGCACTCGGTGCAGTCGAGCTCGGTGTGCCGCCCGTGCATCGCGAAGCCGACCATCCTGTGGTCGAACTGCTGCTCGTCCGGCACGCCGGCCTGGGCGAACGCGAGAGCGTTCACGAGCCGGAACTCCTGGCCGTGGTGGTCGCCGTGGCAGGTCGAGCAACTCGCCGCCGCGCCCGCGTCGAGCCGGCCGTGCAGGCCGCTGCCGCGCGCCAGCTGGTCCGCGATGTCCGCGTGGCACTCCATGCACGCCTTCTGCATGTCGCCGAACCAGCCGCCGTGGCAGGCCGCGCAGTTGCTGCCGCCCTCGAGTTCGGGCAGTGCGGCGTGCACGGCCGCGACCGGGCCCGGCGGCTCGCGGTCGAGATTCACGAACGCGAGCAGCAGCACGCCGACGAGCGACGCGATCCCCACCCCGAGCCCCGCCTTGCTCTTGTTCACGCGGAGCCTCCGAACGAGAACGCGCCGTGCAGCCACGCCATGACCACGTGGACGCCGATGAGCAGCATGAGCAGCAGCGCGAGCCAGCGGTGCAGCCAGCGCCAGGTCGCGAGCACGGCGCGCAGGTCCTCGAGATGGCCCGCGGCGACCGACGTCTTGTAGGCCGCGCGGATCGTCGCGAACGTCGCATTGCGATCAGTGGGGGCGATGCCCTCGGCCCGGGCTCGTTGCCGCAGCCGGTTGAGCGTGCGGTTGAGATCCCACGACAGGCCGATCAGCGTCAGCGCGCGGCCCGCGAACGTCGAACGCCACTGGCGACGCTCGAGCAGCTTCTCGGTCTCCTGCTGCGCTGCGGCGGCGAACCCCGTCGTGCCGCCCCGTTGCGAGCGCAGGTCGCCACGGATCGCTTCGAGGTCGAGCTCACGGCCGTTCGCCGCGCGCGGCAGCCAGGCGTAGAACCAGCGGCCAATCGCGCCCGTGACGACGAGCGCCGCGAGGGCCCAGAACGCATGCCCGCCCGGCGTCGACCGCGGCGCCATCGCGGCGTGCAACGCCGCGAGCAGCAGCGCGCCGACGCCCGTGACGATGTGCGCGTCCATCCAGCCCGTGAGCGACCCGAACGTGACCGTGAGACGACGGCGCAGCAGGTAGGCGAGGTTGGCGAGCAGCGCGATCACCGCCACGATCCCGAACCAGAGACCGAGGCTCTGATCGGGCCGCAGCAACGCATGCTTCGGATCGGCGGCCCGGAGGGCTGCGACCTTGGAGTAGTAGTCGAAGTGCCAGAGCGCGAACGCGAACGTCGCGAGCGTGAGCACGACGGAGCCGCCGAGGACGGGCAAGAGCGACCGCTCGGCCGCGGTTTCGGACGGCTGCGTGTTCGCGGCCGCAGCCGCTGCCGGCGTCGAATGATCGAACGACACGCCGCTCTGCTGCAGCGCGGGGAACGGCGGTTCGCCGCCGACGAGGACGAACACCTGATCGGCCGGGATCTCCCGTTCGACCCCCGAGCCGTCGTTGCTCCGGATCGTGACGAAGTCGACGTCGATCTCCGTCGGCTCGTGCCGGAACACGACCTCGAGACGACCGGGCTCGAGTCGCTGCTCGAGGCGGTCCTTGTTCTTGCGGCGGATGCGGAAGAACTGGTCCTGGCGGTAGACGATCGTGACGCGGTTGCCGGCCTGATCGGCGAGCGCCATCGCGGCCTCGACCGCGCTGTCACCGCCGCCGATGACGACGATCTCGCAGTCCTCGAACGCACCCGCGTCGAGCAGGCTGTACGCGACGTGCGGCAGCTCCTCGCCCGGGATGCCGAGGCGGCGCGGCTGGCCGCGACGTCCGACCGCGAGCACGACGTTCTGCGCGCGCAGCTCCGCGAGGTCCGGGGCGTCGGTGTGAATCCGGAACGTGCCGTCGGCCAGCCGTTCGCAGCGTTCGAACGTCACGCCGCCGCGGAACGGCACCTGGTGCTCGGCCGCGAGATCCTGCCAAAGGTCGATGAGCTGCTCTTTCTCGAACTCCTTCTGCCGCACGCGGCCGTGCAGCGGCAGGTCGATCGGCTCGGTGAGCACGAGCTTGCGGCGCGGATACTTCGCGACGGTGCCGCCGATGACCGGTTCTTGATCGAGCACGAGGAGGTCGAGGTCCTGTTCGATCGCCCCCAGCGCGCATGCCAGACCGCCCGGGCCGGCGCCGATGACGACGAGATCGTGCACGCCCGGCATGGTCTCGCCCCGCGCCTGCCCGATCGTGCGCGCTACGCGCGCGCCCTGCTCGGTGGCCGGTCGAATCAGCGCCTTCGCGGTGATTTCACCGACCAGATACAGCCCCGGCGTGCCGACGGCCGCGAGATCCGGGCCGAGGACGGGCACGTCGTCGCGTTCCGCGAGGTCGCCGGTGCCGAGCGTGACCGCGCCGACGGGACATTCCGCGACACAGCGCGCATGACCGACGCATTGCGCGGCGTTGACCACGGCCGCCTGGCCATGCACGAGGTCGAGCACGCCCTCCTCGGGGCACGAGCGCACGCACGTGCCGCACCCGAGACACCGCTGCAGGTCGATGACCGGCACGACGAGCGGTGCGGTGTCGTTCTTGCGCCGCGCCATCGCGGCGCGTTCGGCCACGACGCTGCGTTGCCGCCGCAGGTCGGCGCGGCGCTGGAACGCGACCGCGAGGCCCAGGAGCAGCACGACGGCCAGGCAGCTCAGCAGCGTCCAGGTCACGGGCCTCCTGTGGGGCGGGGTGCAGGTGTCATGGGGGTGTCCGCGCCCTTCCCCGAGCGCGGACTATCGTGATGGGCCGCGGACGGCCCGTTGGTTTCGCCGATCCCCTGATCAAGCGGTCCGGGGCTCAGCGATTCGGTGATCAGCGATTCGGCGACGCGGGCGAACCCTGCGCCGGCAGCGCGTTGAGATCGACGTAGGCGCGCGCCGCGGTGAGCGTGCGGTCGAGCTCCTGGTCGAGCTTCTCCGCGTTGTTGCGCACCATCTTCACGTCTTCCTGGATCTCGTCGAGCGCGCGCGGGTTGAGGTCGTGCGCGAGGAACGCCGCGTGGTCGCGGAGGTCCTGCACGAAGCCGTTGAACTGCTCGCGGGCATCGTTCGCCGACGCGAGGACCGCTTCGTAGCGTTCCTTGCTGACGGTCATGCTGAGCTCGCCGCGCGTGCGCAGGCGTTCGTTGCCGATCGTCTGGACGTCCTGCGCCCACTGCTCGAAGACCGGGGCGGCCGCGGACGCGAGCGGTTCGACGACCTCGCGGAAGCGCGTGGCCTGGGTCTCGGCGATGTCGATCGACTGCACGAACTGGGCGTAGGCCATCGCGGCGTCGCCCTGCGGGTACTCGCCGGAGGCGAGCATCTGCAGGCGTTCGTAGCTCTCGGCGATCGAGTCGCGCGAGCGGCCGGCCTCGATGTGGACCTTCTCGATCCAGGTCGTGAGGTTCTCTTTGCGGTTCGGAGCCTCTTCGAGGCGCGACCCCGAAGCGCACGCGCCGAGCGCGATGGTGAACAGAATGGTAGCGGCGTGTCGTAGGTACATTGGTGTGTCGTGGTGGAACGTTCGCCCGGTGTTCACGTCACGCAAGTGTCAGGGCGTGGGTTCATCCCTACTGATCGGCCGATGGCGGGCGACGCTGAACCCAAACAGGGGTCGGGAATCGACCGCGAAGCGGCAGCAGGGTCGCCGTGCGGCGTCCTGGCTTGCCAGAACGGCGGGATGCGTGCCGGTCTCGGCGGGGGACGAAAGCGGCCGGCCGTGGCCCGCATCCCGTGTCGAAACGGTCCTCATCGCGCGGGAAAACCCGGTCGCGCCGGAGCTTCGTCGCGCTGGGCAGGGGCCCGTGGATCCGCTACATCGGCGGCATGAACACCTCGTCGCTGCTGTCGAACGGCCTCGTGGGCGCGATTCTGTTGGCTGTCGCCGCGCCGGGTCAGGCCGATGGGGCGCAGCGCGATCCGGCGTGGGATGTGCTCCATGAACGCGCCGGCCTGAGCCTGCGCGCGCTCGCGGTCGTCGACCGGAGCACGATCTGGGCGGGTGGCACGGGCGGCACGATCCTGCGCTCGGGTGACGGTGGCGCGACGTTCGCGAACGTCGCGCCGCGGGTCGAAGGCGTCGCCGGGTTCGACTTCCGCGACCTGCACGCGTTCGACGCCAGCACGGCGGTCGCGATGGTCGCCGGGCAGCCCGCGCACCTCTATCGCACCACGGACGGCGGCGGGTCGTGGCAGCGCGTGCACGCCGAACGCGACCCGGCGGCGTTCTTCGACAGCATCGAGTTCGAAGGGGAGACGGGCTATCTGTTCGGTGACCCGCTCGGCGGGCAGATGTACGTCCGGCGTTCGACCGATGGTGGCCGCACGTGGGGACCCGTGACCGGGTTGCCCGAGGCGATCGAAGGCGAATACGGGTTCGCCGCGAGCGGTTCGTGCATCGACGTCACGGCCGGGGTCGCGCGAATCGTGACCGGCGGGGCCCGCGCGCGCTGCTTCTCGCGTCGCGATACCGGGCGCAGCTGGCAGTCGGTCGGGTTGCCGCTCGAGCACGGCGCGCCGGCCGGCGGCGCGTTCGCCGTGACGTTCGACGGCCGGCGCGGCGTCGTGGTCGGCGGGCTCTACGACGAGCCCGAGCGCGCGGCCGGGACCGCGGCGTGGACGGCGGACGGTGGCGCGACGTGGACCCGCAGCAATGCCGGGGGCTTCCGTTCCGCGGTGGCCTGGCTCGACGAATCGACCGTGCTCGCGGTCGGGTCGCACGGCGCGAGTCGGTCGCGAGACGGCGGCCGCACCTGGGCGCCGTTCGGCGCGACGGGGTTTCACGCGCTCGAACGTGCGGCGGACGGAACGGTGATCGCGTGTGGCAGCAACGGTCGGATCGCCCGGCTCGCCGAGCGCGCCGTCACCCCGTTCACCGTGATGGCGCTGTTCGGTGATCACATGGTGCTGCCGGCCGACGCGACGATCATGCTGCGCGGCCACGGGCCGGCGCAATCGCCGGTTGCGGTCACGACGTCGTGGGGCGCCGAGACAACGACGACGGTCACCGCCGACGGCTCTTGGCGCTGCGCCGTCGTGACCCCAGGGCAAGGCGGGGCGCACTCGCTGACGTTGGCGTGCGACGATCAGCAGATCGCGATCCGCGACGTGCTCGTCGGCGACGTGTGGCTCGCCTCGGGGCAATCCAACATGGAGATGGAGGTCGGGCGGCACAGCGGTTGGCGCCAGGGCGTGAGGAACTGGGAGCAGGAAGTCGCGGCCGCCGACTTCCCGGAGCTGCGCGTGTTCACCGTGCAGAAGAAGACGAGCGCCGTGCCGCTCGACGCGATCGAGGGCGAGTGGCTGGTGTGCTCGCCCGCGACGGCCGGCGGCTTCTCGGCGTCGGCGTACTTCTTCGCGCGCGAGCTGCTCCAGCGCGGTCACGGTCCGATCGGTCTCGTGGTGTCGGCGTGGGGCGGGACGATCTGCGAGGCGTGGACGAGCGCGCCGGGTCTGGACGCGTTCCCCGAGTTCGCGCCGGCGATCCGCCGGCTGGCTGCCGGTGACGGTCGCGACGCCGCGATGCAGCGGTTCTGGAGCGCGGTGCCCGGAGTGCCGGCCCCGGGCGACGCCGCGTGGCAACTCGTCGAGATGCCCGACCGATGGTCCGAGAGCGGCCTCGGCGACTTCGATGGCGTCGCGTTCTATCGCCAGGTCCTGCCCGTGCCCGACGTCCTGCGCGGTCGCGACCTGCGGCTCGACCTCGGCGCGGTCGACGACATGGACACGGCCTGGTGCAACGGTCAGCGCATCGGCGGGCTCGAGCGCGACGGGGCGTGGTCGACGCCGCGCCAGTACGCGATCCCGGGCGCGCTGGTCGGAGCACGCGCGGAGCTCGAGATCATCGTGCGGGTCGTCGACACCGGCGGCGAAGGCGGCTTCACCGCGGCGCCAGCAGCGCTTCAGCTCATCACGACGAGCGGGGCGCCCGAGGTGAAGATCGAACTCGCGGGTTCGTGGCGGCGCGCGCGTGGCCCGGCGATCGCCGATCTGCCGGCGTGGCCGCGACGCGCGGCCGGCCCCAACCGCCCGACGGTCCTGTTCAACGGCATGATCGCGCCGCTCGCCCCGTTCCCGTTCCGCGGCGCGATCTGGTACCAGGGTGAGTCGAACCGGCTGCGGGCCGCGCAGTACGAACGGCTCTTCCCCGCGATGATCCGCGACTGGCGGCACCACTTCGGCCGCGACCTGCCGTTTTACTTCGTCCAGATCGCGCCGTTCTCCTACGCCGGCGAACGTCTCGGCGGCGTCGATCTGCGCTGGGCGCAGACGCAGGCGCTGCGGCTGCCGCGGACGGGGATGGTCGTGACGCTCGACATCGGCAACGCGCGTGACATCCATCCGCGCAACAAGCAGGCGGTCGGCCAGCGGCTGGCGCTGCACGCGCTGCGGCACTGCTACGGTGAGAACGTCGTCTGCGACGGCCCGGTCGCGGTCGGCCTCGAGGCGACGGGCGAGGCGCTGCTGGTGCGGTTCGCGGCGAGCGCGAGCCCGCTCGCTGCGGATGGTGCCGTCAGCGGCTTCGAGGTCCGCGCGCGGGGGCGATCGGAGTTCGTGCCGGCGACCGCACGGGTCGTCGCCGCCGATCTCGTCGAGGTGAAGGCGGCCGGCATCGAAGCGCCGGTTGCCGTGCGCTACGCGTGGACTGCTGTGCCCGATGCCAACCTGCGCAATGCGGCCGGGCTCCCGGCCGGCCCGTTCCGGCTGGCGTTGCCGCGCTGAGCGGTTACGTTCAGCGACCGAATGGACGAGATCGCCCTGTTCGACGACTTCGGTGCGACCGCCCCGGGCCGATTCGAACTGTCGGCGGCTGCGGGCGTCGCGGTGCACCTGTGGGCCGTGCCGCTCGACGGCGACCCCGAGCCGTTCCTGGCGCCGCTGTCCGTGGGCGAACGGGAACGCGCCGGGCGCTTTCACTTCGCGGACCATCGGCGGCGCTACGAGATCACGCACGGGGCGCTGCGCCACGTGCTCGCGGGCTACGTCGGGAAGGCGCCCGCGGACCTCGAGTTCCGCCTCGGGCCGAAGGGCAAGCCGTATCTCGAGGGCGACGGCGCGCCGTTCTTCAGTCTGTCGCACTCGGGCAAGCTGACGCTGATCGGCGTCGCGGCGACCGAGCTCGGCGTCGACTGCGAGAAGCTGCGCCGCCTCGAGAGCTACCGCGAGATCGCGCGCCGGCACTTCTCGGCCGCGGAGTTCGACGGTCTCGAGAGGCTCGATGACCAGGCGCGCCTGCTCGCGTTCTATCGTTGCTGGACCCGCAAGGAGGCCTACATCAAGGCGCTCGGCGAGGGCCTGACGATGGGGCTCGACACGTTCGACGTCAGCATCGACGAGGAGCCGAGGCTCTGCGCGTGCCGCGAGGGCGACGAGCAGCCCGATGCCTGGCGCATGCTCGACGTGTCGCCGGGCCCCGACTTCGTGGGAGCGCTGGCGATGCGGCGCGCGGGCGGCGGCGAGGAAGTCGCGGTTCGGCGCTTCCGCTTGCGGCTCGCCTGATCGGCGGGCGACGGATCGGGGTGCGCCCGATCGGGATTGGGCCGACCCGGATCGCGGGCCGGCCCGAAGGGGGGACTCGAACTACAGGCCCACGTAGACCGCGGAGCTGTCCGAGCCGACTGCGCTGGCGGCGTTGAAACCCGGGTCGAGGACGACGGCCTGCTGGAACATCAGCACGTCGATCAGCACCGCGTTGGCCGGAATCGTCAGACTCGAGCTCACGGTGTTGCCCGTGCCGGCCAGGAACGTGTTGACGTCCGGGCTGATGTTGAGCGCGCAGCCGGGGGCGCCGAACGGCGCAGTGCTGAGCGGCAGGCTGCCGAGCACCGACGTCGTGTTGCTGAAGCCGGTCATCAGGATCGCGGCGTTGGCTGGCAGGTTGTCGACCGTGACCGTGAAGGTCGTGCCGATCTGGGGCGGGCCGCTCGCGGTGATCGTCGACTGACCCAGCGAGCCCGGGCAACCGATGCCCTCGAGGCCGAAGCCCGCGAGGTCGCCGCCGCCCGCGATGCTGTAGGCCAGCTCGCCGCAGATGGCGCGGTTGTCGATGCCGGCCGTGAACAGCGTGGAAGCGCTGCGGCCCGCCGTGATCGTGAAGTCCGGGCCGACGACCGTCGTCGGGCCGGCGCTCAGCGTCTGGTAACGCAGGCCCTGGCTCGTGCCGATCGCCATCGCGTACTGGCCGAACGGCAGGTAGAGCGGCTGGTTGAGGTCGAAGGCCGTCAGCGCGCCCGTCGTGCCGGTGTCGATGCCGGAGCCGGTCGTCATCAGGCGCCAGACGCTCGGGTCGTTGTAGTTGCCCTGCACGCCGCCGGGCGCGTCGGTCACCCAGACCTCACACGTGATCGGGTTGCCGGCAGTCGTCGAGTACGGCGTCAGAGTGAGGCCGCAGATGTTCACGCCGCGGGGGTTCGTGACGTCGATGTCGAACAGGTTGCCGGCGCCGTTGCCGGAGAGACCGTTGTTCGGCACGAACGTCGTCGAGAACGTGTTGGGCGCGATCGCGAGCGACTGCACGGTCTCCCACGGGCCGTGACACTGGTTGTAGACCGCGAGGCGGATCTCCTCGGCGCCGCACGGCGACGGGAATGCCCATGCCGGGTTCTGACCCGTCGAGTCGACGATGCCGTCGTTGTCGAAGTCCCACTCCCACGCCGTGGGCGTCGGGGTCGACGTGTCCATGAACTGGTAGACGTTCGCCGCGATCGGCGTGACCGAGAAGCTCGGGGTGATCGGCACCAGGTCCGGCTGGATGAACGCGTTCTTGACGATCGTGGAGGTCGGGAAGACGCCGTCGTCGACGGTCAGCGCGACGTCGTACGAACCGCACGCCGGGTAGACGTGTGACGGGTTCTGCAGCGTCGAGTCGATCGTGCCGTCGTTCTCGAAGTCCCACGCCCACGTGGTCACGCCGGTCGGCGTGCTCGTGAACGACGTGTCGGTGAAGTTCACCGTCAGCGGCGAGCTGCCGGTCTGGACGTCCGAGTCGAAGTTGGCGTAGAGACCCGAGGCCGGGACGTAGCCGAGTTCGATCACGATGCCGTGGTTCTGGGTCGTGCCGTTGGCCGTCGGGTAGTTCGAGCTCGCATAGATGCGGCTCGCCATCGCGCTGGGGCTGCCGTCGACATCGTGCGAGGTCGTCGAACCGCCGGACCAGCCGCCGAGCATGTTGTCACAGTCGACGATCAGGTCGTTGCCCGCGGTCGGGTCGTAGAGGAAGCCCGCGCCGGGGATCTGCACCGTGATGTAGAACGGCGACGGCGTGCCCGTGCCGGCGCCCGCGCCGGCCGTGACCGTGACGGGACCGGTGTAGACGACCGCGTAGTCCGGGCCGACGTTCGACGCGAAGGTGGTCGTGACCGCGGTGTAGTCGACCGCGGCACTCGCCATCGCGATCGTCGCGTTCGGGTGCGTGCCGCCGGTCCAGGACGCCGTCGTGTCGTTGGCGCGCCAGGAGATCGACTGGATCAGAATCGGCTGGTTGATGCCCTGCTGCGTGAAGTGCGACGTGTCGTAGCACGCCATCGTGCGCAGGCCCGGCCACGCGGTGCCCGTGTAGCCGAAGGGGAAGTTGTTGGCCGTGCTGCCGGCAGCGTTGGCCATGCCGTTGGGGATGACGACGGTCTGCTGCGCGTCGAGCCCGGTGGCGAGCCCGGCGGTCAGCAGGGCGGTGGAAGCGAGGAGTCGGAAGGGTGTCGCACTCATGGTGTTCTGATGGGGAGCGTGGAAGGTTACGAGCGGCTCTTGTAGCACCCCCGTTGCGCAGTCGTGCGCAGGTTGAACCGTTTGGACAACTTCGGGGCAAGTCCGCAAGCGGCCGCGAATCGCCGGGTTTTCGGTCCTGGGTGAATCGTCACGCGGGTCGCCACGGGTGTCGGTTCGCGAGCTGACGAGCGATCGCCGACGGCAGCGGCCGAATCGAAGCAGCCGGACGTGGAACGGGCCCGAGCGTGCGCGTCGCACGATCGAGCCCGTGAGGCGCGCGCCGGTCGGCGCGCGCGGTCGGCAGGACGCGAGTCCTACTTGATGTTGACGTCGAGGGCGTCCGAAACGGAGCCCACGGTGCTGTCGAGCACCATGTACTGACAGTAGATGTGCAGCTGCGTGAACTGACCGTTGCCCGGGATCGGCAGCGGCACCGACGCGGAGCCGGAGGCATCCGTCAGGAGGAACAGCGCCGAGCTCGCGTCGGTGTGGATCTCGCAACCCGCGTAGGGGGCACCGAGGACCGCGCCGAGGTCGAACGGCAGCAGCGGGTTGCTGCCCGCGAGGAAGCCGAACGCGAGGAACGCACCGGCGTTCGGCTGGGCGCCGCTGAGGTTGACGCTGTAGGTCGGCGTGCCGATGGGGCCGCTGCCGTCCGGCGCTTCGTTGCCGGAGATCGACGGGGTGCCCGCCGAACCGGCGCAACCGCTGCCGTAGTTCGTGCTCGCGGCGTGCTCGGTCCCGGACGCGATGGCCGCGATCTCGGTCGCGGTCAGGGCGTTGTTGTAGTGCCGGTAGTCGTCCAGGTCGTAGCCCGAGGTGTAGATCGACGCGGTGCTCGTGTGGTAGCCGACGTGGTAGTCGGTGTTGGTCGCCGTGTGGGTGCCGGCCGGGAACGCGGTCGACGTGTCGAACACGCCGTTGAAGTACCAGTCGGCCGTGCCCGCGGTGTCGTCGACGACGAGCGCGACGTGCTCCCAGACGCCGGCGTTGGCCTGGACGTCGTAGCTCGCCTGCACGTCACCGATGGAGCTGCCGCGGTACCACAGGGTGTTCCCCGCGACGCCGCCCGTGAAGCAGCGGAAGCTGCCACCCGAGCCGCCGAACACGTACGCGAGCGAGGCGCCCGGGGGCGTGTTCAGGCGCTGCCACCAGCAGATCGTCATGCTGCCCTGCTGATCGAGCGCGTGGCCGGTCGCGACGAGGCCGCCGTTGCCGAGCGCGCCCGTCGGGCCGTCGCCCTTGAAGTCCAGGCGGCCCGGGTCGACCTGCCAGGTCGTCGAGCTGACGGTCGCCGACGCCGGCGCCGCGGTCGTCGACGCGGCGTTGAAGGCCTGGTCGCCGCGCACTTCGTTGAACTGGAACTCGAAGAGGTCCGCGCCCTGCGTGTTGGTCGTCGCGCCGACGCACGTGATCAGGTCGGTCTTGGTCTCCGTTACGACACCGACGCCGCTCGTGCAGGCGAAGGTCGTGCGGAGCGTGACGGTGTAGGTGCCGCCGAGGTAGACCCAGACGGGGTTCTGCTCGGCTGGCGTGGTGCCCATGATGTCGAAGACACCATCGCCGTCCATGTCCCACTCCCACATGATCGGGACCGCGGACCCGCCGGTCGACGTGTCCGTGAAGTTCACGATGAGCGGTTCGGCGCCGAACGTCGGCGTCGCCGTGAAGTCGGCCGCGAGCGGGTCGACGGCGATGAAGGCGTTCTTGACCAGGGTCGAGGACTGGTTCAGGCTGTCGGTGACCGTCAGGCTGACGTCGAACTCGCCGCACGACGCGTAGGTGTGCGACGGGTTCTGGGCGGTCGAGTCGACGGTGCCGTCGTTCTCGAAGTCCCAGGCCCACGACGTGATCGGGTTGGGGCTGCTGAAGCTCGTGTCGGTGAAGTTGACCATCAGCGGCGACGGGCCGGTCTGCACGTTGGCGCTGAAGTTCGCGTACACGCCGACGGGCGGCACGTAGGTCAGCTCGATGACCGGGCCGTGGTTCGAGGTCGTGCCGTTGGCGGCCGGGTAGTTCGTGCTGGCGAAGACGCGCGACGAGTTGCTACCCGTCGACTGGATGTCCATCTGGCCGACGCCCGCCCCGGAGAAGCTGCCGGTCGGGTAGTCGACGTCGACGACGAGGTCGCCGGACGTGGGGTCGTAGAGGAACGGCGTGGCGAGCGTCACGTCGACGACCCAGGACTGCGGCGTCCAGGCCCCCGAGCCGGGCGACGGCGTGTGCACGACCGGCCCGTTGACCGCCGCGTCATAGACGACCGTGCGATCCACACCGTGGTTGGTGGCGAAGTTGGTCGTGACGTTGGCCTGGCCGACGGCCGAGGTCGACATCTCGATCGTCCCGGCGTTGAACTGGCCGCCGCCGACGGCCGCGGAGGTGTCGTTCGGCCGCCACTTGACGCCCGTGATCAGGATCGGCGAGTTGACGGCCTGGTTGGTGAAGTTGACTGCACCGTAGGTCGCCATCAGCCGCAGACCGGGGAAGGACCCGGCGGTGGTGCCCCAGGGGAACGCGTTGGAGGAGTTGCCCGGCGCGTTGGCCGTGCCGTCGGGCACGACGACGGTGAATTGCGCCGTGAGGCTCGAGGAGAGGCCCGCAGCCAGGATGGCCGGGACGAGAAAACGGACAGGTGTCGCACTCATGATGAAACGAAGTTGGAGCGGAAGAGACAGACCACTGTTGTAGCACTGCAGGAGCCGGACGCGCCATCGAGAGGTGCTTACGGACGAACTCGGGGGCAATGACCGCGATGGATGATGCCCGGGCCGTTCTACGGTCCCGGGTGTTCGTACGCTCGGCCGTGTCGGCGGCGCGTCGGTCCTCAGCGCGCGCGCACCTTCACCAACTCGCCGACGGTATCGAACATCGAACGCAGCGCGTCGTAGTCCGGGTGCCGCATGCGGATCCAGGCGTTGGCCATGTAGCCCGCCTCGACGCCCTGCGTCCTGGTGCCCGGCGGCGGCGTGTGCACGTCGAGGATCCACTCGCCGTAGCGGCGCTGCAGTTCGTCGAGCCCGTCGTAGCCCGTGATCGTCCCGTCCTTCTCGGGGCGCAGCGCGATCATCCCGGCGGCGTACTTGCGCGACGGTTCGAACGGCACGTCCTCGTGCACGATCGCGTGGCCCCACGCCGCGTAGAGATCGAATTCGTTGGCCGAGCAGTAGAGGTCCCACACGCCGACGCCCGGCGGGCGGCAGCCGATCTCGGAGAACTTCAGGCCCTTCTCGCCGAAGAACCACTCCATGTGCGTTGCCGACGTCCAGATGCCGAGCGCCGAGATCGCGGCCTGACCCATCGTACGCAGTTCTTCGTAGGTCGATTCGCCGATGCGATTCGTCACGAGGATCTGCGGCGAGATCCAGCGCGTGCGCATCGCCTCGAGCACGTTGGGGAAGTAGTGACACGCGAAGTCGATCACCGGCTTCCCCGCGACGCAGAGAGAGTCGTAGAAACCCTCGTGGCCGGACAGGAACTCCTCGATCGCGACCTCGCGCCCGCGGTCGACGCCGAGCTCCGCGATCACCGACTCGAGCTGGTCGACGTCGTCGACCTTGTGCGTGCCGGACGCGCCGGCGCCGTCGAGCGGCTTGAGGATCAACGGGTAGCCTTCGCGTTCGGCGAACGCGCGCGCGTCCTCGGGGCTCGTCACGCGCGCGCTCGCGGCACACGCGATCCCGGCTTCGCGAACGGCGTCCTTCATCGCCGGCTTGTCGCGGCAGAGCCACGCCGTCTTGCTCGTCGTGCCGGGGATGTCGAGGTGCTCGCGTACGTGGGCCGCGGCCATCACGTGGGCCTCGATCGTCGCCTCGAGTCGGTCGACGCGCGCGCGCTGTGACAACCGTTTGACCGCGTCGGCGAGCGCGCGTTCGTCGACGACGGACCGGATGCGTTCGTGCTGGAACAGTCCTTCTCGGAGGTCGGTGGGCAACGCCTCGGGTGGCCGCTCACTGATCGCGGAGATGCGCGCGCCCGTGGAGAGCAGGCCGCGCAGGAACTCGCGCTGGTTGGCTGGGAAGGCAGGTTCGACGAGAACGACGTGCATGGGGTGGGGTTTCTGCGGTCGGTGGCCGGTGAGGTCGAGCGGTGAGGTCTGGCGGAGCCGTGTCCGGCTCAGGCCAGCTCACGGTAGAGCTTCACGTACTCGGCGCCCTGGCGGTCCCAGGAGAAATCGCGCTGCATGCCGTTCTTGATCAACTGCCGCCAGCCCTCCTGGTCGCGCCAGTTGCGCAGGCACCAGTCGATCGTGCCGGCGAGCGCCTGGCTCGTGTACTCCTCGAACAGAAAGCCCGTGCCGGTGCGGGCCGCGGGATCCCACGGCTGCACCGTGTCGGCGAGCCCGCCGGTCTTGCGCACGATCGGCGCGGTGCCGTAGCGCAGGCTGTACATCTGGTTGAGCCCGCACGGCTCGAAGCGCGACGGCATGAGGAACACGTCGCTGCCGGCCTCGATCCAGTGGGCGAGCTCGTTGTGGAAGCCGCGGTAGAGCCCGACCTTGTCGGGCCACGTGTCGCGCAGCCATTGGAAGTAGGTCTCGTGCTTGCTCTCGCCCGAGCCGAGCACGACGAGGCGCATGTCCTCGCGCTGCAGGAAGACCGGGATCGAGTCGGCGAACAGCTCGAAGCCCTTCTGCGCCGTGAGGCGCGAGACGACGCCGAACACCGGGGCGCGCGGGTCGTGCGGCAGCTCCATGCGCTGCAGCAGCGCGGCCTTCATCTTGGCCTTGCCGCTCGGATCGTCGGCGGAGTAGTGGTGCGGGATCAGCGGATCGGTCGCCGGATCCCAGTCGCCGTAGTCGACGCCGTTGACGATGCCGACCAGGTCGCGCTTGCGCGTCTGCAGCAGCTCTTCCATCCCCATGCCGTACTCCGCGGTTTGGATCTCCTCGGCGTACGTCACCGAGACCGTGGACAGCTTGTTGGCGTGCAGCACGCCGGTCTTGAGGAACGCGAAGCGCCCGTCGCGCAGGTCGCCGTGGTGCAGGTGTGCGCGCTGATCGTCGAGGCCGATCGTCTTGAGGTGGCTGTCGGCGAACGAGCCCTGGTAGCCGATGTTGTGGATCGTCAGCAGGGTCCTGGTCTTGCGGAACAGCTTGTCCCAGTGATACGTCGTGCGCAGCAGCAGCGGGATCAGGCTCGTGTGCCAGTCGTTGCAGTGGATCACGTCCGGCGCCCAGCCGAGGCGCTGGCACGTGTCGAGCACGGCGCGGTTGAGCGTCGCGAAGCGCAGCGACTCGTCGCCGTCCTCGGTGTAGAGGCCGGCCCGGTGGTAGAGCTCGGGGCAGTCGACGAAGCACACCTGCGGCGAGCTGCCGTTCTCCTGCCCTGGCAACGTCGCGGTCCGGATCGAGAACCGGACGGTGCGGTCGGGGAACCGGACGTCGATGTCCTGAGCTCGTTCGAGCACCGTGGTCTGGAGGTCCGACTCCGCGATGCTGCGATACAGCGGCACGAAGATGCGGGTCTCGTGGCCCGCCCGGCCGAGATACCGGCCGAGACCCGTGACCACGTCGGCGAGGCCGCCGGTCTTGGCGTACGGCGACAGCTCCGAGGCGGCGAGGCAGATGCGCAGGGGACGCATGACTGCGATGCTCGCATGCCGGCCGCCACGACGCGAGCGTGGTGTCGCCGAAGTTCGCAACGATGGGCGCTCCGCGCGAGAGCGGTGGCTCAAAGGTAGCGACGGCGCGGTGGTCGCAATAGCATGCGCGACCGCTCCGCTCTCATGCACGTCGTCTTCGTCATCCCGTTCGGAATGCAAAGCTCGCTGCGATTCGCGCGCGCGGTCGCCGCGCTGCCGGGCGTCGAGCTCAGCGTCGTGACGCAGGACCAACGATCCGCGTTGCCCGCGGACCTGACCGATCGGCTCGTGGACCTGCGCACGGTCGGCGACGCCCTCGATCCCGCGGTGATCGCGCGTTCGGTGCGCGAGCTGGGCGCGGCCCACGGTGAGGTCGAACGCCTGCTCGGCATCCTCGAGCCGCTGCAGGAGCCGCTCGGCCAGGTGCGCGAGGAGCTGTCCATCCGCGGTATGGATCGCCAGGAGGCCAGGAACTTCCGCGACAAGGCGCGCATGAAGGAGGTGCTCAGCTCGCACGGGATCGGCACCGCGCGGCACCGGCTCTGCAGCTCGGCGGCGATGGCCGAGGCGTTCGCGAGCGCGATCGGCTATCCGCTCGTCGCCAAACCGCCGGCCGGGGCCGGGGCCAAGTCGACGTCACGCTGCGAGAACCAGGACGACCTGCGGCACTTCCTGCAGGCGACGCGGCCCGCACCCGGCCGCGAGGTGCTCGTCGAGGAGTTCGTGCAGGGGCGCGAGTTCTCGTTCGACTCGATCACGCTGCACGGCATGCATGTGCTGCACAGCATCTCGAGCTACCACCCGACGCCGCTCACGGTGATGGACAACCCGTGGATCCAGTGGTGCGTCGTGCTCCCGCGCCAGATCGACGGGCCGGAGTACGCCCAGATCCACCGCTTCGGTCCCGCGGCGCTGCAGGCGCTCGGCATGTGGACCGGGATGACCCACATGGAGTGGTTCCGGCGCGACGACGGTTCGATCGCGATCGGCGAGGTCGCCGCGCGGCCGCCGGGCGCGCAGTTCGTGTCGCTCATGAGCTACGCCTACGACCGCGACATGTATCGCGCGTTCGCCGAGCTCATGGTGTTCGAACGGTTCGAGCCGCCGGCGCGGCAGTACGCGGTCGCCGCGGTCTACCTGCGCGGTCAGCTCGCCGGCCAGGACGGCAAGCGGGGGCGCGGCGGCGCGCGGCGCGTGACGGCCGTCCACGGCGTGCGGGAGATCGAGCAGGAGCTCGGCCCGCTGATCGTCGAGGCGATGATGCCGGAGGTCGGTCAGGCGCCGAGCGCGAGCTACGAGGGCGAGGGGCATGTGATCGTCCGGCACCCGGACACCGAGGTCGTGCAGGCGGCTGCCGACCGCATTCTCACCACCGTGCGTGTCGAGCTCGGGAGTTGACCGCTCGCAAGTTGTTCGCTCAGGGACCCGCGCAGCAAGCACCATGAACGTCGTCTTTCTCAGTCCTGGCTTTCCCGCCGAGATGCCGCTGTTCGCGCGCGGACTCGCCCAGGTCGGTGCCCGCGTCTACGGCGTCGGCGACCAACCGGCGGCGGCGTTGCCGCAGGAGGCGCGCGAGGTCCTCGCCGACTACCTGCAGTGCTCGTTCGCCGACGAAGAGGCCGCGGTCGAACGCGTGCGCAGCTGGCTCCGTGGCCGCAGCGTCGATCGGGTCGAGTGCTCGTGGGAACGCCTCATGTACCTGGCCGCGCGACTGCGCCACGCGTTCGACGTGCCCGGCATGACGATGGCGCAGACCGCCGTCGTGCGCGACAAGGAAGCGATGAAGCAGGCCGTCGAGGCCGCCGGTTTACGCGTGCCGCGGCACGGGCGCGCGCGCACGCAGAGCGAGGCGTGGGCCGTCGCCGAGCAGGTCGGGTATCCGGCGATCGTCAAACCGATCGACGGGGCCGGCAGCCAGAACACGTTCCGCTGCGGGGATCGGGCCGAGTTCGAGCAGGCGCTCGCGCGCACGCGCCACGTCGAGGAGATCTCGGTCGAGGAGTACGTCGAGGGCGAGGAGCTGACCTACGACACGGTGTGCGCCGGCGGCAAGGTGCTGTTCGAGAACGTGTCGTGGTACAAGCCCAAGCCGATGATCCTCGCGCAGCACGAGTGGATCTCGATGCAGAACATCGTGCTCAAGGACATCCACGCGGAGCTGCCGCGGCCGGGGGTCGAGCTCGGGCACGGCGTGCTGCAGGCGCTCGGGTTCGAGTCCGGGTTCACGCACATGGAGTGGTTCCGGACCGCGAGCGGCGAGGCGGTCTTCGGCGAGATCGGCGGTCGGCCGCCGGGCGCGCGGCTCGTCCACGCGATGAACTACGGCTACGACATCGACCTGTTTCGCGGCTGGGCCGAGGCGATCTGCTATGGCCGGCTGAGTCAGGACACGAAGCCGAAGTACAACGCGTCGATGATCTTCAAGCGGGCGCAGGGGGCCGGGTCCACGGTCGTCGAGCACCGCGGCCTGCGCGAGCTGCTGCAGCGCTACGGCCCGCACATCGCGTCGATCGAGCTCACGCCCGTCGGGCACCCGAAGAAGGACTGGCGCAAGGTCGTGGTGGGCGACGGCTGGATCGTCGTGCGCCACGACGACCTCGACTTCACGCTCGAGATGTCCGAGGCGTTCGTGCGGGATCTGCTCGTGGTTGCCGGCTGACGCGGTAGTGACCGCACCTTGTCTGCCGCGGTAGTGACCGCGGCTTGGCTGGAAAAAGGCGGCAACTGCGGTTCGCCGCTGCCGTAGCCCGTGCGTAGACTGCGGGCCATAGACACGAATTCCGCATGACACACCTGCACGACACTGTCGGCCGCCGGCGGCGGCCCCTCATCTCCGTTCTTCTCCTCGCGGCCACGAGCCTCGGCTTCGCGACCGAGACCAGTGCGCAGGCGCGCAAGGAACTCGGCCGCATGTGGACCTTCGAGCACGCGCCGCTCGGCTGGTTCCAGCAGGCCTACGATTGGCAGCCGTCGGAGAAGTGGCTCGACCACGCCCGCATGGCGTCGCTGCGCCTCGGCCGCGAGGGCGGCGCGAACGGCTACAGCTACTTCTGCTCGGCGTCGTTCGTGAGCCCCTACGGCCTCGTGATGACGAACCACCACTGCGCGCGCGACTTCATCGCGTCGACGCAGGGTGAGAACGACTGGCAGACCGACGGCTTCTACGCCGGCGCCTACGAGAACGAGGTCAAGATCCCGGGCGCGGTCGTGTCGCAGCTCGTCGCGCAGAAGGACGTGACCGCCGAGGTGCGCGACCAGGGCGAGCAGGCGGTGAAGGACGCCGCCAGGAAGGCCGAGCCCGACCTCTACCACGAGGTCGTCTCGCTCTACCAGGGCGGGCTCTACATGCTCTACAGCCACAAGATCTACGACGACCTGCGGCTCGTCTGCGCCCCGCACGGCCAGAGCGCGCACTTCGGCGGCGATCCGGACAACTTCTGCTACCCGCGCTGGGGTCTCGACTTCTCGTTCCTGCGCGCCTACGGCAAGGACGGCAAGCCGATCGACAGCAGCGAGATGTGCTTCGACTGGCAGACGAAGGGTGCCGCCAAGGGTGAGGTCGTGTTCGTCACGGGCAACCCGGGCAGCACGGGCCGGCTGCAGACGCTCGCGCAGTGCGAGTACCGGCGCGATCACTACTACCCGGGCATGCTGCAGCGCATCCATGCGATGCTCGACAACCTCAATGCGCGCGCCAAGCAGAGCGCCGAGGCGAAGAAGCAGCTCACGTCGCAGATCCTGCAGATCGAGAACGCCCGCAAGGCGTTCCAGGGCTACCTCGACGGCCTGCGCAACCCGCGCATCATGGCGGTCAAGGAGAAGGCCGAGAACGAGCTGCGCGCGGCCGTTGCCAAGGACCCGAAGCTCAGCGAAAAGTACGGCAAGGTCTGGGACGAGATCGCGGCGATCCAGGCCAAGAAGGTCGAGGCGAGCGGTGATCGCGACGCCATGGCCGAGCTGCAGGCGCAGGAGACGGAGCTCAACAAGCAGGTCGGTGAGGCCTGCTTCGCCGTCTACGGCACGGAGATCCCGCCGGACGCGACGATGTCGCTGCGCCTCAGCGACGGCGTCGTCAAGGGCTACGAGTACAACGGCACGATCGCGCCGCACTACACGACGCTCTACGGCCTGTTCGCGCGCCACCACGAGTTCGGCGGTGAGCACCCGTTCGACCTGCCGAAGGCGTGGCTCGAGCGCGAGGAGCAGCTCGACCTGACGACGCCGTTCAACTTCGTCGCGACGAACGACATCATCGGCGGCAACTCGGGTTCACCGGTCGTCAACAAGGACCTCGAGGTCGTCGGCCTGATCTTCGACGGCAACATCGAGATGCTCGGCAACCGCTACGTCTACGACGACGAGATCACCCGCTCGGTCTCCGTCCACCCGGCGATCATCATCGAGTCCCTGCGCAAGATCTACGACGCCCCGAAGCTCGCCGACGAGCTCGAGCGCAAGGCCGACAAGAAGCAGTAGGGGAAGCTGCCGGCCGGCCGGACGCCAGCCGTGAGGCAACGCCCTCACGGCCGGCAACGTGAACCCGGTACCGTACGGAGCGGTACCGTTCGGCAGACTCCGGTGCGCCTCCGCTCTACTCCGGATCGTCTCGGTGCTTGTGCCAGAGGTGCACGCCGAGCGCGATGCCGAACAGGCTCAGGGTGTAGAGCGCCGGGAAGATGATCAAGTGTTCGAGCCAGATCAGCCAGAACTGCTGGTCGTCGGAGCCCGGGGCCAGGCCTGGATCGAACGTCATCTGCGTCATCGGGTTGACGATCTCCGCGTCGGTCGACTCGGTGACGGCCGTGATGTCGAGCGAGGTGCCGAGGCGTTCGTCGGACGCATACTTGCTGAACATCGCGATCGGCAGCCGGATCGCGAGCATCGACGCGCTGACCATGATGATCACGACGAGGATGCCGCGCGCCTGGCGGGCGACGAGCAGCGACAGCGCGAGGCCGGCCGGCCACAGGAAGCGGTCGATGCCGACCGGCTGCACGACGGCGCTCGGCGCCGCGAGCGCCTGCATGGCCAGCCACGCCGTGGCCGCACTCCAGGCGTAGAGCATCGGCAGCAGGAACGGGCTCTTCAGGGTCTTCTTGCCGAGCAGCACCGTGATCGTGCCCCAGACCAGAACGAACCCGAGGAACGGCAGCGACCACTGCCAGCCCGGCGCGGCAAACGGCTCGTCGAGCGGCATCGTCGGGAACGCGACCATGCTGACCTCGAGCGCGCTGCCCTCGTAGCCGGCGTAGTGGTGGACCGGCATCAGCGTCCGCTCCGCGGGCCCGGTGGCGCCGTGGACCAGCCCGAACAGGGCCGCGAGACCGCCAGCGGCGAGGCCGTATCGGCGGACCGCAGGTTCGGCGAGGCCGAGCCCCAGCAGGAGGAAGGCCAGGAACTGGAGGAGGGCAGCGGTGAGATCCATGCGCGGCGGCCCTAATGGCAGGGCTGCGAGGGGTTTTCACCGCGTCCCGGGCCCGAAGCCAGAGTTTTCCGCTCGGACGCTTGCTGGGGGTCGGGCCCGTCGCTAACTTGCTTCGCCTTGCTGTCCGAAGTCCTCGGACTGCACCCACCGATTCGGCGATGACGAAGCAGAAGACCAAGAAGGCCGTGGTCAAGCGCATGAAGCTGACCAAGACCGGCAAGGTGAAGTTCCACCACGCCTTTACGTCGCACATCATGGTGCGCCGGAGCACCAAGCGGAAGCGCCACCTGCGCCGCGCCGCGATCGTGCCCGGCAAGACCGGCGTCAACCTGCGGATGCTCCTGGGTGGGGCCTAACGAAAGCGGTAAGCAAGCATGTCACGCGCAACCAACAGTCCCGCGACCCGGCAGCGTCGCAACCGCGTCCTCAAGCGCGCCAAGGGCTTCCGTCAGAGCCGCGGCAATCTCTACAAGCAGGCCAAGATCACGGGCATTCGCGGTGACGCGTTCGCCTACCGCGACCGCCGCGCGAAGAAGCGCGTGTTCCGGTCGCTGTGGATCACCCGCCTGACTGCGGCCGCCAAGCTGCACGGCCTGCGCTACTCGCTGTTCATTCACGGCGTGCAGAAGGCCGGCATCACGCTCAATCGCAAGGAACTCTCGGAGATCGCGATCCACGATCCCAAGACCTTCGAGACGATCGTCGGGCAGGCCAAGGCCGCCATCGCCTGAGCGCGACCGCCTCCCCCGGTCGACACCGAAGGGCGCTGGCGATTGCCAGTGCCCTTTGTCGTTTCTAGGCCCCTCTCTAGTTCCGGCTCCTCCGCAGCTCTGCAGCTCAGTGGTTCGGGGCCATCGCTCGCCGGCTCGATTCCGAATGCTCGTCCCATGGACCTGAACCAACAGCAAGAAGACTGGTCGGCCGCGATCGCCGCGGCGGCGACGGGCGACGAGCTCGCCGCCGTCGACAAGCGCCTCTTCGGACCGAAGGGCGAGGTGATGCAGCTCGTCCGGTCCGTGACCTCGCTGCCGAAGGAGGAGCGGCCGGCGTTCGGCAAGGCCGCCAACCAGGTCAAGCAGGCGCTCGAGCAGGAGCTGAACGCGGCGCGCGAACGCTTCGAGCAGCAGGCGCTCGAGCAGGAGCTCGCGGCGACCGACTTCGACCCGACCGAGCCCGGGCCCGCGTTCGCGCGCGGTGCTTTGCACCCGATCACGATCGTGCAGAGCGAGCTCGTCGACCTGTTCCAGTCCATGGGCTTCCGCCAGGAAGACGGGCCCGAGGTCGAGAGCGAGTACTACAACTTCGACGCTCTCAACATCCCGGGCGATCACCCGGCGCGCGAGAGTCAGGACACGTTCTGGCTCGATGACGGCAGTCTGCTGCGCACGCACACGTCCCCCGTGCAGGTGCGCACGATGCAGAAGCTCACGAAGAACGGCTTCGAGCCGCCGCTGCGCGTCATCGTTCCCGGCCGGTGCTTCCGGTGCGAGACCGTCGACAAGACGCACGAGCACACCTTCTACCAGATGGAAGGGCTCGTCGTGGACAAGGACGTGAGCGTCGCCAACCTGATCCACACGATGAAGACGTGCCTGCGCGTCGTGCTCGAGCGCGACGTCGAGGTGCGGCTGCGGCCCGGCTACTTCCCGTTCGTCGAGCCGGGTTTCGAGCTCGACGTCAACTGTCCGTTCTGCGGCGGCAAGGGCTGCTCGGTCTGCAAGCAGTCCGGGTGGATCGAGATCCTCCCGTGCGGGATGGTGCATCCGCACGTGCTGAGGGAAGGCGGCATCGACCCCGAGGAGTACACCGGGTTCGCGTTCGGCATGGGGCTGCAGCGCGTCGTGATGCTGCGCTACGGCATCGACGACATCCGGCAGTTCATGGGCGGCGATCAGCGCTTCCTGCGCCAGTTCCAGGAGGTGCCGCGATGAAGCTCTCGCTCCGTTGGCTGTCGCGGCACGTCGACGTCTCGCACCTCGACCCCAAGCAGATCCTCGCCGATCTGACGATGAGCACGGCCGAGATCGAAGGGCTCGAGCGCTTCGGCGACGGGCTCGAGTGCCTCGTCGTCGGGCACGTGCGCAAGCGCGAGAAGCACCCCGACGCCGACAAGCTGTCGGTCTGCACGGTCGACCTGCAGGACGCCGGCGGCGTCGTGCAGATCGTCTGCGGCGCGCCCAACGTCGCGGCCGGTCAGCGCGTCGTCGTGATCCGCCCGGGTGACACGCTGCCGCCCGTTGGCAACAAGGGCGCGCTCAAGATCAAGGTCGGCAAGATCCGCGGCGTCGAGTCGCACGGCATGATCTGCTCGGAGGCCGAGCTCGGCCTGTCCGAGGAGGCCGACGGCATCTTCGTGTTGCCCGAGAAGACCCCGATCGGCGCGAAGTTCGTCGACGTCTGTCCCGTGCAGGACTGGGTCTTCGAGATCGACAACAAGTCGGTGAACCACCGACCCGACCTCTGGGGGCACTACGGCTTCGCGCGCGAACTCGCGGCGATCTACGGGCTCGAGTGCAAGCCCGTGACCGAGCGTCTCGACTTCCCGACCGAGGGCGACGCGCTGCCGATCGAGATCGACGAGGCGGCGAAGGCGGCGTGTCCGCGCTACTGCGGTCTCGTCATCGATGGCGTCGACAGCGGCCCGTCGCCGAACGAGCTGCGCTGGCTGCTCGCCGCGGTCGGGCAGCGCGCGATCAACCTGCCGGTCGACCTGACCAACTTCGTGATGCTCGATCTCGGGCAGCCGATGCACGCGTTCGATCGCCGGCACGTCGGGGACGGGCCCGTGCGGGTCCGGTTCGCTCGCGACGGTGAGGCGATGACGACGCTCGACGGCCAGGAACGCGCGCTCGAGACCACGGACCTGCTGATCTGCTCCGGCGACACGCCGGAGGCGCTCGCCGGCGTCATGGGTGGAGCCGGCACGATGGTCGAGGAGGGCACGTCCACGCTCTTCCTCGAGTCGGCCAACTTCCACGCGACGACGATCCGGCGCACGAGCATGCGGCTCGGGCTGCGGACCGACGCGAGCGCGCGCTTCGAGAAGGCGCAGGACCCGGCCAATGCCGAGCTCGCGGTGCACCACTTCGTTCGCCTGCTGCAGGAGCACTGTCCCGACGCGCGCGCGGCGGGCCCGCTCGTCGACCCGGCTGGCTTCGACTTCGAGCCACCGGTGGTCGAGCTGCGGCGGGCGCGGCTGCACCAGAAGCTCGGTCACGAGCTCGACGACGCACAGGTCCAGGCGATCTTCGAGTCGCTGCAGTTCGGCGTCGACGTCACGGAGACGGGCTTCACCGTGCGCGTGCCGAGTTTCCGCGCGACGAAGGACATCAACGCCGAGGACGACCTCATCGAGGAGGTCGGTCGGATGTTCCGCTACGACAACATTCCGGAGAAGCCGCTCACGGGCACGATCGAGCCGCCGCCGCGGAACGATGAGCTCGGGTTGTCGCGCCGGCTCGTCGAGAGTGCGTGCTTCGACCTCGGCTGCAGCGAGGCCTACAACTACACGTTCATCGGTGACGCGGCCGTGCAGGCGTGCGGCGCCGGCGGTCACGCCTACCTGCGAGCGACCAACCCGGTCGCGCCCGAGATGACCCGCATCCGCCGGCACGTGCTGCCGAGTCTGCTCGGTAACCTCGCGCCGAACCTGCGCGAACAGGGCGAGGTGCGGCTCGTCGAGCACGGCAAGGGCTACCACGCGGAGATGAAGGGCGAGGACCACGTGCTCGCGCACGAGGTCCGCGAGATCGCGATCGTATTCGCCCGGCGCGACGGCGAGCATCCGTTCGGTGAACTGCGCGAGGCGGTGCAGGCGATGCTCGGTCGTGGTGGCTACCCGGCCGTGCTCGAACGCGTCTGGCACGGCAAGGACCAGCCGTGGGTGCACCCGCAGCGCGCGGTCGCGATCGATCGCGACGGCTCGCCCGTCGGCTACGTCGCGCATCTGCACCCCGGCGTCGCGCGGGCGCTCGATCTGCCGAAGACGGTGGCGATCGCGTGCCTCGACGTGCGGGCGCTGATCGTCGCGGGTCGGCAGATCGCGCAGTACGCGCCCGTGCCGACGTTCCCGCCGCTGCCCGTCGACGTCGCGCTGCTCGTCGACGAGGGCGTGCAGGTCAAGGCCGCCTCTGACTTCCTGCGGCAGGTGGGACGCAAGCTCGTGCGCCACGTCGAGCTCTTCGAGGCCTACCGCGGCGAGCACGTGCCCGCCGGCAAGAAGAGCCTCAACTTCACGGTCACGCTCGGCGCGGACGACCGCACGCTCGCGGACAAGGACGAGAGCAAGTTCCTGAAGAAGGTGCGCGAGCAGGCCGCGAGCATCGGGGCCGAGCTGCGCGGCTGATCTTCGCCGTTCGGGCGTGAACCGATCCGCTCGGCGCGCCGTTCGAGCTGTCGTGTTCCTGCGAAGTCGTCTCACCGTCGTTGCCACGACGCTCGCGAGCGTCCTGGCGACGCTGCCGGCGCAACTCGCGGAGCGGCAGTCCGAGGACGGTCGTTGGGCCGCGCGGGCCGACGGTGCGCCCGACCGTGCCGATCTCCGCGTCACGACGCTCGTGCTGCTCGCGCACCTCGGCGACGGGCAGTGTTCGGGGTCGGGCCGGGACCGCGCGGCGATCCGGCGCGGGATGCGCTGGCTCGCGCGGCAGCAGGACGAGGCCGGTCGGATCGGGCTGCGCGCCGATCCGGATTGGCTGCTCGACCACGCGCTCGCGACGCTCGCGTTCGTCGAGGACGTGCGGGCGCGGCCGCCGGGCAAGGTGACTCTGCGCGTGCGATGGGCGTTGAATGCGGTTGCCGCGTTGGTCTCCGGGATCGAGCGGGCGCGCCCGGTGCCGACGGCGGAGCTGCGCCTCTGGTCCGCCGGCATTGTCCGGGCGCTGCGGCGGAAGCATCCGCACGACGATCGCGGCCAGGCGGGCAGCGCGTTCCGCACCGCGCTCGATGACGCCGCTGCGGTGTTGGAATCGGCGCTGTCCGGGTTGCCGAAAGCAGAACCCCGTACGCCGCGCGACCGGGCCGCGGCCCAGGTCCTGGTCACGTTCGCCGGCCCCGACCGTCCCGATGCGTTGCGCGGTCCGTGGCCGAAGAGCGACGAGGGCACGCGGCCGCCGGGCTGGCCCGACGACCCGCTCGCGGACCCGATGACGACGTTCTACCTCGCGATGGCCGCGCTGCGGTCGAGTCGGGAGGCCTACGCGGGTGCCTATCGCGAGCTGCGGCAGGTGGTCGACGCGCAGAACGAGGAGCCGAACGGCGAGCACCGCGGGCTGTGGCAGCCGCAGGGTGAGTTCGGCGACCGCTGGGGGCGCCTCGGCACGAGCGCCGTGCACATGCTCACCCTCGAGTGCTACTACCGCTACTGTACGCTCGCGTTCATTCAGTGATCGCGCGCGGGGTGAACCGGAGCTGAACCGCGGCGCGAGTCGGACCGTTGGAACCCACGTGTCTGGTCTCCGACAGCGGCCCGTGCTCCTCGTCGTCGCGGTGCTCGGGCTGCTGGCAACGTCGCGGGCCCAGCTCGCGTCCCTGCAGCTCGCGTCCCTGCAGCTCCGGGACGGGCGCTGGAGTGCCCGCGAGGACGGCGAGCCAACCGCCGCGGACCTGCGCGTGACGGCCTGGATGCTGCTGTGCTTCCTCGGCGATGGGCAGTCGTCGGCGTACGGTCGGAATCGGGAAGCGATCGTTGCCGGGCTGCGGTGGCTGCGGGGGCGCCAGGACGAGCAGGGTCGCATCGGCTTCCGCGCTGAGCCGGACTGGCTGCTCGATCACACGTTCGCCACGCTCGTCCTGGCCGAGGACCTGCGGGCGGCGCCCGGCATCGTGCGGGCGGATCGGGCCCGGCGCGCCGTCGACGCGCTCGTGCGGGAGCTCACGGTCCGTCGGCCGCCGATCGGAGCCGAGCAACGGTTCTGGGCCGAGGTCGTGCTGCGGTCGTTGCGGGCGGGGCCGCGTCCCGTCGATGACGCGGAGAGGACGGGTCACGCGGCGCGCGCGGATGACTCGTACCAGCGGCTCGCCCGCCCAACGGCGGCACTCACGGCGTTGACCGGGCGATGGCACGCGACGAGGCCGCGCAGCGACCGCGAACGCGCGGTCGAGGTGCTGCGCCGAACGGTGCGCATCTCGGCTGCGAGTGCGGTGGATGACCGCCCGACGTTCCCGGCAGTGCCGTGGCCGGACGACCTCATGGCCGATCCGTGGACGACGTTCTACTGCACCGTGACGGCGTTCCAGATCGGCGGCGCGACCTGGAAGGACGGCTCGAAGCGCCTGCTTACCGTCGTGAAGTCACAGCAGCAGCCCGCGGATCCGCGGCCGGGAACGTGGGACCCGGCCGGCGCGTTCGGCGAACGCTTCGGGCGCGTCGGCACCAGCGCGGTCCACCTCCTGACGCTCGAGATCTATTACCGCTACTGCGCGCTGCCGGTCTTCGAGTGATCCGGGCCGTCGACGCGGGTCACGAGCTCGAACACGAAGCGGCCCGTCAGGCCCCAGAGCAGGTCGTCGCCGAAGCGGAAGTGCGGGCTCGTCGGCGGCTGCGTTCCTTTCACGCGGATCGGCGGTGGCCGTTGGGCCCAGCGAGAGCGATCGAGCAACTCGGGCATCGGCACGTAGATCACGCGCTCGACCTCGTCCGCGGCGAGCACGAGCTCGACGGGCGCCACCCGCCCCACGAGGCAGTGCACGTCGATGCGCGACGAACTCTCGCGCGTCGCGACCGCGCCGAGCAGCTGAACCGCGTCCGCTGGCACGCCGATCTCCTCGTGGCACTCGCGCAGTGCCGTCGTGGCCGGGGCCTCATCGAGCTCCTGCATGCCGCCCGGAAAGCCGATCTGGCCCGCGTGCCGTCGCAGGTTGCCGGGTCGCACGGTGAACAGCGCGTGATCGACGCCGTTCCGGTCGACGATGGGGCACAGCACGGCGGCGTTGCGCCGCTCGCTCACCGGCCACGACGCGGGGACCGGATCGAGGCACTTCTGCAGCATGTCGTCGAACGCGGTCATCGGGCGGCGGTACAGTAGACGACCATGCCGTTCATTCGACAGGTCGAGGACGCCGAGGCAACCGGCGCGGCCGCGCGCGAGCTCGAACTCGCGCGGAAGCGCGCCGGTCGCGTCTGGAACATCGTGCGGATCATGACGCCGAACCCGGTGGTGCTGAAGGCGTCGATGGCGATGTATCGCGCCGTGATGTTCGGCGAGTCCGAGCTGTCGCGCTGGCAGCGCGAGCTTCTCGCCGTCGTCACGAGCCGGCGCAACGGCTGCGTCTATTGAACGCGCGCCCATGCCCACGACCTCCGGGCCGAGGTCGACGACGGCGCTGCGGCGGACGCCGCGGACGCCCTGATCGAGGCAGTGGCGCGCGATTGGCGGCATGCGGCGCTTCGCGCGGAGGACCGGGCGCTGTGCGCGTTCGCCGAGCACATGACGACGAGTCCCGCAGCGCGATCGGAACGCGCGGTCACGGATCTGCGCGCGGCCGGGTTCTCGGATCCGGCGATCCACGACGCGGCGCAGGTGATCGGCTACTTCAACTACATCAACCGCATCGCCGACGCGCTCGGCGTCGAGAACGAGTCCGAAGAGCTCGTGCGCGCGTGGGGCGAGGATGGTTCTGACTGAGCCCGAGCGTCAGTGCGTCAACGCACCTGCAATAGCGCGACCTTGAGGTAGCGCGTCTCGGGGCACTCGAGCGCGACCGGGTGATCGGCACCGGCGCCGCGCAGCTGCAGCACCCGCACGTCGCGCCGGGCCTGCGCGGCCGCGCCGGTGAGCATCCGCAGGAAGTCGCCCTCGCGGACGGCGCCCGAACAGGAGCACGTCAAGACGAGGCCGCCCGGCGCGACCTTCTCGAGGCCGAGTCGATTCAGGTCCGCGTAGCGGCGCAGGCCGCCCTCGAGCTCTTCCTTGCCGCGGACCCACTTCGGCGGATCGAGCACGATCAGGTCGTGCCGGGCCGGTTCGAGGTCGCGCAGCAGGTCGAACGCGTCGGCGTGCGCGACCTCGAGGCGCAGGTCGTTCTGCCCCGCGTTGTGTTCCGTCTGCGCGACCATGGCCTCGTCGAGGTCGGCCGCGAGCACGTGCTTGGCGCCGCCCGCGGCCGCGTTGAGCGCGAAGCCGCCGCTGTTGCAGCACAGATCGAGCACGCGCTTGCCGCGCGCGAGCTGCCGGACGAGCTGGCGGTTGTCGCGCTGGTCGGCGAAGAACCCCGTCTTGTGCCCGGTGCCGGCCGTGACCGCGTACGTGATGCCGTGCTCCTGCACGGTCGTCGCCACGGGCTCTGGCCGGGGCACCTTGGGCAGCCCTTCGCGCACCGACCAGTCCTTGTCCAACAACAGCAGCAGCTGGCTGCCCTGGAAGTGGCGCAGCAGCCACTCGCCGGCGCCTTCGAGCCGCTCGAGCATGCCGAGCGAACTGACCTGCGCGACGATCGCCTGGCCGAGCCTGTCGATCACGACGCCGGGGAAGCCGTCGGCCTCGGCGTGCACGAGACGATACGCGTCGGTCACGCTCGGCAGATCGAGCACGCGTTCGCGCAGCTCGACGGCGTTCTTCAGCGCCTGAACGAAGTGTTGCTCGACGGCGTCTGCGCCGACGGCGCGGTCGCTGAACATGCGCAGCGCGAGCTCGGCGCGCGGGTTGTAGAAGCCGCTGCCGACGAGCCGGCCCTCGCGATCGCGCACGCGCACGGGGCTGCCGGCCGGCAGCCGGGCCGACGGCTTCTGGATCATCTTGCGGTAGAACCACGGGTGCCGCCCCGTGGCCTTCACCTTGAGTCGGATCTCGGGCAGCGCCATCCGTCAGCGACCCGTCTTGACGGGCGGGGGCGGCGGCGTCGGCAGCGGCCGCGGGTCGTCCCGCAGCAGCTCGAGCAGGACCTCGATGCCCTTGTCGAGCTGCGGGTCGCGGCCGTCGAGCAACGCCGCGAGGTCGTTCTCGACCTCGATGTCCGGGTCGACGCCGTAGCCCTCGATGGTCCATTTCGGACCGGGCTCCGTGTTGCCGAACTCCGGCACGTTCACCGTGCCGCCGTCGAGCAGCATCCCGCGGTCGGTGATGCCGATGATGCCGCCCCACGAGCGCTTGCCGATGAGCTTCCCGAGCCCCGCGCGGCGGAACATGGCGGGGAAGATGTCACCGTCGCTGGCCGAGTACTCGTTGAGCAGGCAGACCATGTGGCCGTGGAACAACGCGCTCGGGTACGGCCGGTAGCCCGACGTGCGGCCGAACGTGCACATGAGCAGCTCGCGCGCGAGGCGGTTGAGCACCATCTGCGACACGTTGCCGCCGCCGTTGCCGCGGTCGTCGATGACGAGCGCCTGCTTGTCGCGCTGCGGGTAGTACTGCTTGATGAACTCGCGGATCCCGTTCGACCCCATGTCCGGCAGATGGATGTAGCCGATGCGCCCGTCGGTCGCGGTCGCGACCTTCTGGCGGTTGGTCTCGACCCAGTCGAGATAGTGCAGCTTCTGCTCGCTGCCGATGCCCTCCAGCTGCACCGCGCGCGCGCCGTCGACCGAGGGGCGGTCGTTGACGAGCAGCGTGACCTGGCGACCGAGCTTGTCGCGCAGGAGCCGGTAGACGTTGACCTCCGCGGTCACGGGTTCGCCGTCGATCGCGAGCACGTAGTCGCGTTCGGTGAGCTGCACCCCGACCGTCAACGCCGGGTTGCGATACGCGGGGTCATCGTTCTCGCCGGGCAGCACGCGGGCGATGCGGTAGCGCCCGCTCGCCTCGTCGAAGCGGAAGCGCAGGCCGAGCAGCGCCGTGCTCGGGCGCGCAGGCGCGCCGAGGTCGCCGCCGCTCACGTAGGCGTGGCCGACGTTGAGCTCGGCGACGAGCTCGCCGAGCACGTAGTTGAGGTCCGACCGGTGGCGCACGTGGGCGACGAGCGGCTGATAGCGCGCCCGCAGGGCCTCCCAGTCGTGGCCGTGCATGTTCTCGACGTAGAAGAAGTCGCGATAGCGCCGCCAGACCTCGAGGAAGATCTGCCAGTACTCGTCCGCGGGCACCTTCTGGACCGGCAGACCCTGCAGGTCGACGGCCTTGCCGTCCTTGCTGCCCGCCTCGTGCACCGCGAAGCTGCCGCCCTTCCGCACGAGCAGGTGCGCGCGGTCCGGCGCGATCGCGTAGCCCGACAGGCCGTCAGCGAGGTCCTCGACCTTGCGCTTCTCCCGCGAGAAGAATCGCAGCTTCATCGGTCGGTCGGGGCCGCGGCCGTAGAAGTTGCCGCCGCGCACGACGAACGTCAGTCCGCCCTCGACGTGATCGAGACCGGCGTAGTTGTCGAGCGGCACGGGCAGGGCCTCGACCCGGTCGGCGAGGCCGTCGAAATCGATGCGGATCGGCGCGTCGAACTTCGCCTCGTCCGCGGCCTTGTCATCACCTTCGGCGATGGCGGCCTCGTCGCTGCGCGGCGGCAACCACGGCCCCAGGTCCTGCCGGAGCGCGAGCGCGTAGATGCCGTAGCAGCGGTCGATCTGGAAGTCCCACTCGTAGGCCGACGGCAGCCGGGGTTGGAAGCCGCGCAGTCCGAGGAAGAACAGCCGTTCGCCGTCGGGACCGAAGACCGGTGACGTGTCGTGCGACAATGGTCGCGAGACGCGCCGCAACTCGCCATCTGCCCGCGACCAGATCATGATCGCGGAGAGGTCGTTGCTGCCGGTGAGGGAGAACGTCAGATGGCCCGAGCACGGCGACCAGACGTAGTCGCGGCACTGGCCCTTCGGCTCGTCGGCGACGACCGTGAGGGCGCCGGTCGCGACCTCGCAGACGCGGATGATGCCGTCCTTGTCGGAGAACGCGATCCACTTCCCGTCGGGCGACCATTCCGGCTGGTAGAGCATCGCCTCGAGACCGCGCGTGAGCTGCCGCGGCGGCTCGCTGCGCAGGTGATCGACGAGCCAGATCTGCTCCTCGCCGGTCGCGTCACCGATGTAGGCGAGCGTGCGGCCGTCGGGTGAGAACGCCGGGTGCTTCTCGTGCGCGCCGGTCGTGCGCGTGAGGTTGCGCACGTCGCCGTGCTCCTGCGGGACCGTGAGCACCTCACCGCGCGCGGCGAGCACGATGCGCCGGCCGCCCGGTGAGAGGCCGATGGACTCGATCTGACCGCTCGCGTCGACCGTCGCCGGGCGCACGAGCCGGCCCTCGTCGGGCACGCGGACGTCGATGCGGGTCTCCTGGCGCGTGTTGCAGTCGAACCAGTAGAGCTCGCCGCCCTTCTCGTAGACGATCCGTTCTTCGTCGGGGCCGCCGGCACTCGGCCAGCGCACGTCCCACTTCGTGCTCGACGTCTCCTGGTTGACGGTCTTCGCGCGCAGGTCGTACGACCACAGGTTGAGCGTGCCGCTGCGGTCGCTCGCGAACCAGATGCGATCACCGATCCACATCGGATCGCGATCGCTGCGCACGTGGTTCGTCACGTTCTCCGCGCGGCGCGTTGCCGGGTCGAAGACGTAGAGGTCCTGGGCCCAGCCGCCCTCGTAGCGCTTCCACGTGCGGAAGTCGCGGAACAGCGGCGAGTAGACGAGCCGCTTGCCGTCGGGCGAGAACTCGCCGGCGCCGGCCGTCGGCATCGGCAGCGCGACCGGCAACGCGCCACGTTCGCGCGTCTTGCTCGGCAGCGCGACCGTGTAGAGCCGGCCGACCGGCAGCGTCCACGCGTCGCGCAGGCTGCGGAACAACACCGCCGTGCCGTCCGGGGTCCAGCCGTGCACCTGGTTGTCGTAGCCCCACCGATCGGGCAACGGCCCGGTCGCCGGGTAATGGGTGAGGCGGCGCGGCGCGCCGCCCTCGGTCTCCACGATGTAGACCTGCTCGTCGCCGTCGATCTGGCCGGTGAACGCGAGCCAGCGACCGTCGGGGGAGAACTTCGCGAACAGTTCGACGCCGGGAGCCGACGTCACGCGGGTGGCCGTGCCGCCGGTGATCGGCGCGCGCCACAGATCGCCGCCGTAGGTGAACACCACCGTGTCGCCGTGCAGATCGGGGAACCGCAGCAGCTTCGTCTGCGCGGCGGTCGGCAGGGCGGTCGCGAGGACCGTGAGCAGGGCGAATGCGCT
Source organism: Planctomycetota bacterium (assembly GCA_965228735.1). Classification (GTDB taxonomy): domain Bacteria; phylum Planctomycetota; class UBA1135; order UBA1135; family UBA2386; genus JAGQRA01. The sequence goes on along the minus strand of OZ245838.1, from coordinate 1,419,619 downwards.
CGATCGACGGTTGTGACTCATCGCCGGGCACTCAACGGATCGCGTGGGTCGGGTGCAAGGGATTCCCGCGCATCCGTTTCCGGATGGCTGCGTGGCAGTCGCCGCTTGGCTGGCGCCGGGCACGGCCGTATCACGGCACGCCGATGTCGTCGTTCTCGTCGCCGCAAGCCCGCGTGGCCTGGATCATCGCAGCGTTGCTGATCGGCGTCGTGCTCGCCGCGGTGCTGCTGCGCCTCGCCTGGGTCGGGGACGACACCTACATCACGCTGCGCACCGTCGAGAACATCGCGACCGGGCACGGTGCCGTGTGGAACGCCGGCGAACGGCTGCAGTGCTACACGCACCCGCTGTGGATGCTGCTGCTCACGGGCGCGCGGCTGTGCACGGGGGAGTGCTACTTCGGCACGATCGCGCTGTCGTACCTGCTCGCGATCACGGCCGTGGCGCTGCTCGCTCTCCGCGCCGGCCGGTGCGGCGACCGATCCGGTGGTCGGAGCGGCGGCGCGGTCGCCGCGGCGGTGGTCATGTGGCTGTTGCTCTGGTCGCGGGCGTTCACCGAGTTCGCCGTGTCCGGACTCGAGAACCCGCTCACGTTCGCCCTGCTGGCGTTCCTCGTTCTCGCGGTCGAATCGCGGCCGGCCGATTTGTCCCTTGCAGGTGACGCTCGCGCCGCCGCCGCCGTTCGGAAGACGCGCCGCCTCGCGGTGCTCGTCGGTCTGCTCGCGACCACGCGCCTCGACCTCGTCGTGCTCGCCGGACCGGTGCTGCTGTCGACGCTGCGGGCGGCCGGCGTCGCCCGGTGGAGCATCGCGTGCCTGCTCGGCCTCCTGCCGCTGTGGCTGTGGCTGCTGTTCGCGACGGTCTACTACGGCACGCCGCTGCCGATCACGGCGTATGCCAAGCTGAGTCACGGATTGCCGGCGCTCACGATGTTGGAGCAGGGCCTGCACCACGTCGTGTTCATGGTGCTCTACGATCCGCTCACGCTGCTCGTGATCGGCGCGGGTGTGGTCAGCGCGTTCTTGCACCCGCGCGCGGGCAGCCGGTGGCTCGCTGTCGGCGTGCTCGCCTACGTTGCCTACATCGTCAAGGTCGGCGGCGATTTCATGGCGGGACGGTTCTTCTCGCCGCCGTTCTTCGTCGCGCTCGCGCTGCTGACCCCCATGTTCGCAGTGCCGTCCCGACGCTGGCTCGCGGCGCTCGCGATGATCCTGGCGGCCGCGCTCGGCTTCATCGGCGGCGTTCCGAAGTGGCTCGTGGCGCCCGCGTCCGAGACCGAACCGGTCTGGCATCACCGCGGCATCCTCGACGAACGCAGCGCCTACGTGCGCGAGGTCGGGTTGTTCGCCCCGACCCGAGACATTCCGGTGCCGGGCGGCGCGACCGCGTCGCTGCAGCAGCTCGGCCGGACCCGCCCGCTCGTCGCCTCGGCCGGCAAGGCCGGCATCTACGCGTTCGAAGGCGGGACGCTGATGCGCTTCTTCGATCCGCTGCTCTGCGATGCGCTGCTCGCGCGCCTGCCCGCGAGCCCGACCGCGGAGTGGCGCGTCGGCCACATCCCGCGCGAGATCCCGGCCGGCTATCTCGAGTCGATCGCGTTCGGCGACAACCGCATCGTCGATCCGGGACTGCGCCGCTACTACGACGCGTTGCGCCAGGCGACGGCGGGGGAGTTGTTCGCCGGTGAGCGGTGGTCCGCGCTGTGGCAGCTGTGGTCGGGTGCGTTCGATGCCGAACTCGAGAGCTACGCCGCAGGCCCGTACCTGACCCCGGCACGGCGGGAGGTCGCCGGCAGCGCCGTCGCGTCGGTGCGACCGTCGACCTTGCCCGGCGTCGGCGCGCTGTGGTTCGACGACGACCGTGTGCGCGTCGTGCAGCGCGGCGGCCTGCGCGTGACGTTCGCCACCGCGGTGACCGCGAGTCGCATCGCGATGCAGCTCGCCGGGGGCTTCCGGTATCGCATCCGCTGCTCCGCCGGGGACGCGGCGCCCGCGGCCGACGTCGCGGTCGATCTGCTCGCCGTGTCGCAGCTGCTCGGGCTCGTGCCGCACGTCGTCGACCTCGAACGCGCGGTCACGTTCGATCGCATCGACATCGATCTCGTCGACCCGGTGCCGCACTTCGTCGCGGCGGTCGGGCAGGTGCTGCCCGAGTAGCGCGTCGCGCACCGTGCGACGCGATCAGAGACCGATCTCGATCCGCGCGAGGTCGCTCGTCATGAACGGCAGGAGGTTGTCCGGCTGCAGCCATTCGCCGAAGAACCGCACGCCGAGCAGGCTCGCGAGGTTGGGGATCGGGATCGTGGCGCTCGCGTCGCCCGTGCTGTCCGTCTGCGCCGCGACGACCGCGTCGAGCGTGACGCGCAGCTCGCAACCGTTCGGGAACGGGAACGTCGTCTCGCCGAAGCCGAGCGCGAGCCAGGCCAACCCGTTCGGCTCCGCCTGCCGCAGGGCGACGCCGAACGTCGCGTTGCCGAGCTGGGGCGGACCGTTCGGTGTCTGCCCGATCCGCAGCTCGGCCGCGCCGCCGCACGGGCGCCCGAACGTGACGAGGCTGGCCGCAGCGAGCGGCATGATCGTGAAGTCGACCGGGATCGCGGGCAGCGGCCCGGCGACCATCGTCAGCGCGACGCCGCCGCCGATCGCCGTCGTCGGATCGAACGTGTAGAGGTTGGGGTTGACCGCGCCGCCGAGCACGAACGCGGGGCCGCCGTGCGCCTTCATCGCCGCGATGCCGCCGGGCGGCAGCGTCGGCGTGACCGTCGCGAGCAGCGGGTTGCTCGCCGTGCCCCACGAGTAGATCGACATGTCGCCGGTCTCGTGCGCGAGGATCTGGCGCGGCACCGCGGTCGGCATGTCGACCATGCCGACGATGCCGCGCGGCGTGAAGCCCGTGAGCGTCGTCGGGCCCTGCAGCCACGCGCCGTCCCCGAGGTCGAGGTTGCCGAGCTGCGGATCCCGCGGTGGGTTGGCCGCGCCAGAAGTGCCGATCACCGCGTACCACGCGAGGTCCTGCAGCGTCGCGGCAGCGGTCGCGAACGGCATGCTGCGCACGGTCGCGAGCGCGCCCGTGAGTCGGTCGAGCCGGAAGACGCCGCCCGCGCTGCCGCCGATGACGAGCGTGACGTCGCCGAACCGGTCGATGAGCAGGTCTTCGACGCGACCGGGCACGGTCGCGAGCAGCGCCTCCGTCGGGTTGGCCCCGTAGCGGCGCCGCATGATCTGACTCTGCGTGCCGCGATCCAACGCGACGATCAGGCTCTTGTCGACCGGGTCGGCGACCACGGCGAGCGGCGAGAACGCGTCCGTCGAGAACGGCGGCAGCGCGGTGAACGCGCCGGTCTGCAGGTCGACCTCCCAGACCACGGTCGACCCGGCCACGTTGGGCTGGGATACGACGATCGCGCGATCGAACGGCTGCGCCTGGGCGCGCGCCAGGCCGGTGCCCGGGATCGCGAAGCCGGCGGCGGTCGCGAGCAGGGTCGCGGTCAGGGCCACGCGCCCCGTGGCGGGACGAAGGGCGGGGGAATCGAGGGCAGGTTGCAGATGCATGGCTGGCGAACGCCCGATTGGACGCGGGGGCGCGGTCGCAGGTTCCGAATCCGTCGTATCGGTTCGCGGGCGGCGCCCGGCGTAGCCGTTTGCCGACGGTGCGACCGGCCCATCCGGGCCGCTGGGTCGAATGTGGGAGCCTGCGCGCGACGCGGACTCCCGCCGGATAGCCTATCAGCGAATGCGTTGGAGTTCGCTGTCTGGCCCAGGCGGCGGCTGGCGAAACGCGCGGCCCTCAGGAATCGTCCGGCGCGCCGGCGCCGGTGTGGCGGTCGAGATCGAGTCCCAGCAGCGCCGCGCCGACGAGTGCTGCGGTTTCGGTTCGCAGTACGTGATTGCCGAGGCGCAGCGGCGTGAACCCCGCGGCGAGCGCGGTCTCGCGTTCCTCGGCCGCGAAGCCGCCCTCGGGCCCGACGAGCAGGAGCACGTCGCCCCGGTCGCGCGGCTTGCTCGTAGCTGGCCCGCTGCCCGTGAGAACGGGCGCGACCGCGGGCGGCAGCTCACCGTCGCGGTCGGCGATGTAACGCTGCTCCGGCAGGTCCCGGCGCGCCAGGAAGTCTTCGAGCTCGCTGACCGGCTGCACGACGGGCAGCCAGGCGCGGTTACACTGGCCCGCGGCGGCCCGGACGAGTCGTTCCCAGCGGTCGGGCTTCTCGCCCTGCGGCCGCGTGCGGCGGGTCCAGATCGGCCAGAACACGCTGACGCCGACCTCGGTGCCGTGCTCGAACAGCCAGTCGGCGCGGGTCTTGCGTGGTGGCGAGACCGCGAGGTGCAGCCGCCGGGCGGGCGCGGGCTGCCGCTCGCTCGGGGCGACCTGCAGCGTCACGGCGCGCCGATCCACGGCGACGATGCCGGCGCGGGCCGTGCCACCGCGGCCGTCGGCGAGCCGGATCTCCTGGCCGGGTTTGCTGCGCAGGACGGTGCGGAGATGGTGCGCGAGGTCGCCCGTGAGCTCGAAGGAGCCGGGCTCGGGGAGCTCGTCCACGAAGTAGCGCTGCGCCATACCGTCGGCCGGTTGTAGCGCTGGGCCGCCCGAACCCGCCGTCTTTTCCGGTCCTCGGGCATCCGTCCACTTGCGGGTACGGTGGTTCCGGTTACCCTGTGCGGGTCCGCACTCAGCCGCCGCCCCTCGGCCGGTTGCGGGCGCGTCCGGCTCCTGGAAGCGTCTGGCCCCCAAGTTCTCCCGTCCGGTCCCCACCGGACCCTCTCTCCGGCATCTATCCCGGCGTTCGCAGGCCACGGCCTTGTCGTGGCCCTCGGACGTGACCCCTCTAATTCGTATGGTCAAATACGTCCTCGAGATCCTCGATGGGGATCGCGCTGGCGAGGTTCTACCCGTTCCCGACGGGGCGTTGCGTATCGGTCGAAAGCCCGCGAACGATCTCGTTCTCGCGGACGAGAAGACCTCGGGCGTGCACGCCGAGATCGTCATGGAAGGCGATCGGCACGTGCTGCGCGATCTCGGTTCGACGAACGGCACGTTCCTCGACGGCAAGCGCGTCACCGAGATCGTTCTGAGCGTCGGCGACGTCGTCACGATCGGGCGCCTGCGCGTTCGCTTCGGCGACGATTCCGAACCCGCCGCCGGCAGCTCCGACAGCGAAGAGCTGTCGATGCATCGGCTCGACGCCGGTCGATTGCAGAAGCGCGGCAGTCCGGTCGCGCTCATCGCGCTGCTCGTGCTCGTCGCGGGTGGGGTCGGCGGCTACTTCTGGTGGGACAGCCAGCAGCAGAACGCGGCGACGCCCGGGGTGCCCGCGGCCGAGCAGAAGGCGGCGCTCGTCGTCAGCGGCAACAAGCTCCCCGGCGACGTCGGCAACTGCGAAGCGCCCGACGGTTGGAACCTCGGGGCGCACGGCCTCGCGTTCCAGGCGAGCGGGCTCAGCAACAGCGGCAAGGGCGCGCTCGAGGCACTGCGCGTCGAAGGCAACGACACCGACTACGCGATCGCGTCGCCGACCGAGCCGGTCGCCGTGTTGTCGGGTCGCAGCCTCACGATCGCGGCCCACCTGCGGACCGAGGGGAAGGCGCTCGCCGGGGTCCGCGCGGTGTTCTCGCAGAGCCGCGACGAGACCGGCCTGCTGCGCTTTCGCAGCGGCAGCGCGATCGCGGCGCACGCCGGCTGGGAGCGCGTCGAGGTGCAGCTCGCGGTGCCGCCGGGCTGCGATCAGCTCACGCTCGAAGTCGTCGCGCTGCTGCCCGACGGCGACTCGGTGGCCTACGTCGACGACGTCGCGGTGACCGAGGCGGGGGCTGCGGAACCGACGCAGATCACGATCGAAGAAGGCGGTCAGACCGCGACGGGCACCGGCTGCGCGCTGTTCGTGCAGTCGGCGGAGGTCACGCTCGCCGGCTTGGCGCCGAGTGCCGTGCCCGCGGCGTTCCGGCAGCTGCACGCGGCCGATCTCTGCGTGTTGTCCGATCTGGGCGCGAGCCTCACGGCAACGGCCGAGGAGCGCCACATCGCATTGGCCGTGAGCGGCGGCGACGTCACCGGCATGCGGTTCGTCTTTCCGGCCGACGCTGCTGGTCAGGTGCTCGCGCGCAGGGCGAGCGGCGGGCCGTTCGCTTCCGTGGCCGCGGCCGGCAACGATCAGCTCGTGGAGCTGCTCGTCGGCGGTAAGAGGACGCGCGTGCTGTTGCGCACGGCGGCGCCCTGCGCCGTCACGCGTCAGCTCGGCGGTGGCCTGTACCGGGTCGACGTCGCGGCCACCGAGGTCGACTTCGTCGTCGGCTTCCGCGCGCAGAAGCAACAGGGCGGCGAGCTGTTCCGGCAGGCGAGCGCCAGGCGCGACGCGAACGATCCGGCCGCGGCGCTGGCATTGCTCGATCAACTGCAGCAGGAGGCACCCCACAGCAGCGAGGTCCTGCGCGAGGCGTCGACGTTGCGCGGCGAGATCCTCGCGGGGCTCGACGATCGGGTCGCCGCGCTGCAGCGCGACCTCAACGAAGCCGAGTTCTTCGACACGCGCGGCGGATTCGCGCGCGTTCGGGCCGGCGTTGAGCGGCTGCACGAGCTCTACGGCGAAGCGCCGATGCAGGCGCGGCCGGTCGCCGCCGAACTGCGCGACAAGGCCAACGCGCGGCTCGCTGCGCTCGATGCCGAGCAGCAGGGGGCCGAACTGGAACGACTGCAGGCGTTGGCCAACGCGTTCACGAAGGCCGGGCAGCCGGAGCTCGCCAAGCTCGTCGCCGACTACACTGAGAATCACCTGTCCGCCGAAGCGGGGAAGGACTGAGGCATGGCCAAGAAATCCACTGCCGTCGACATCGGCCATCACTCGGCCAAGGTGCTCGTCGCGGAGACCACGAAGCACGGCCTGCGCGTCACGCGCTTCGCGGGTCTGCCGCGCGGCGAGAACCCGGTGTCGCTCGCCGAGTCGGACATTCCGCTCAAGGACGTCGTGTGCGGCCTCGCCGGCAAGGACATGACGCTGCGTTACAGTCAGGTGCCGCCGACGCCGGACTGGCAGCTGCGCAACCTCATGGATCTCGAGATCCAGGACCTGTCGCAGCAGTCGGGCGGTTCGCTGTCGGCCGACTACAACCTGCTGCCGATCGAGGATCCCGAGGGTGAGGTCGAGACGATCCTGCTCGCGCTCGCGAAGGACGAGAGCCTCGAGCGCATGGAGGGCGACCTCAAGGACGCGGGCGGCGGTGCCGGCGCGTTCACGCCCAACTGCACGGCGCTCTACAACGCGTTCCTCAAATGCGGCCCGGTCGAGCCCGACACCGTCGTCTGTCTCGCCAACATCGGCCACGAGACGATCGATATCGCGCTCGTGCGCGGCACCGACCTGCTGTTCGCGCGCAACCTGACGACCGGCACGAAGGCGCTCGACGACGCGATCGCGGCGTCGTTCAACGTCGGCGCGCGCAAGGCCGAGACGCTCAAGAAGGACCTGCTCGACCTCGATCCCGCGTCGCGCGGGCGCTACGCGAGCGGCCAGGCCGAGAAGGTCACGATGGCCGTCGGCGGCGCGGCGACCTCGATCAGCGCGGCGATCCAGAGTTCGCTGTCGTTCTGCAAGGCGCAGACCAAGATCCAGGACCTGCGGCTCGACCGCGTGCTGCTCAGCGGCGGCGGCGCGCGCCTGCGCGGCGTGCGCGGCATGCTGCGCGAACAGCTGCGGTGCCCGGTCGAACTGTTCGACCCGTTCGCCAACCTCGACCTGTCGGGCTTGCCCGAAGAGGACGCCGAGCAGCTGCAGGAGATGCGCTACGAGGCCGTCGTCGCCCTCGGGCTCGCCGCGGGGCAGCTCGACGACACGCTCTACGAGCTCGCGATCCTGCCGGAGTCGGTGCGCAAGAAGCAGCAGTTCCAGCAGCGCACGGTCTGGAACATCCTCGCCGCGCTCGTCGCGATCGGGCTGCTGGTCTTCATCATGCAGAAGAGCAAGGAGACCTATGAGGCGGCCGCCGCAGCGGCTGGTCGGGAACGCGCGGCGATCAACCGCGCGCGGTCGGTGCACTCCGCGGCCGAGTCGCTCATCGAGGAGAACAAGGTCGCGCGCGCCCTCGTCGATCACCTCAGCGCGCAGGCGGTGCCGCTCAACGGGCTGCTGCGCGTGCAGCGCGCGCTCGCCGAGCACCTGCCGCCGCAGCTGTGGATCGAGAAGTTCGACGTCGGCAGCAAGAGCGGCGGTTCGCGCAACGCGCCGAAGGGCACGACGATCACCGTCAAGGGCGTCGGCAAGGAGATCAACGGTGTGGACGTCAACGAGGTCTACATCGAGTTCTACAAGCGGGTGAAGGCCGATCTCGAGGCGGTCGGAGCGGCCGTGGACCAGACCGGGGGCGTCAGCGTGGACGACACGCTGCCATTCGAGTTCAAGGTCCGTTTCGGCGGCACGGAGTAGCAGGGAGATACCCAGATGGACATCGGAGCATTCGTGCAGGAGAACAAGCGCTGGCTGATCGGCGTGGTGGTCGGGTTCATCCTGTTCCTCATCGGGCAAGCCGTGATCGAGTCGATCTACGATCCGGCGGCGGCGCGCAGCGGACTGTCGCGGATGCGCAACCAGCTGCCGCGCGAGCTCTACGGCAAGAACGCGCAGGACGATCTGCTCGCCGAGCAGGAGGCGCTGCAGGCCGAGCGCCAGCGACTCGAGAGCGTGCTGGCCTTCGAGCGCGGCGCGGACTACCAGGTCGCGGCCGGGCAGGACGCGGGCAGTCTGCTGTTCGAGAAGAGCCGGGAGCTCAAGGCCGCGATCGCCGATCGGGCCAACGAGCGCAACGTCGAGGTGACCGAGCGCGAGATCCAGTGGCCGGTGCCCTCCAGCGTCGACGAGATCAAGCGCGTGATGTTCGCGATCGAACTGCTGGACGAGGCGACGAAGCGCCTGTTCGCGGCGCACGACGCGGCGTTCGCCGCCGATCCCGACGCGGTCGGGCTGCGCTCGATCCTGCAGCTGCGGGCCGACGTCCGGAAGCGGTCGTCGCGGCCGCGGTTCCGGCGCGGTGGCCGTGACGGCGTCGACCTCGCGGACTACGTCGAACAGGAGCGCGTGGCGTTCAAGTTCGAAGCTGACGCCGCGACGCTCACGCGGTTCTTCGAATCGTGTCGCGAGCCGGGGCGCACGCTCGTGGTCGAGAACGTGCAGATGCAGCAGCCCGAGCAGATCGGTGAGCCCGTGGTCGTGCAAGGGACCCTGACCGGCATCGCGTTCAAGGAGTCGCCGAAGTGAGTCTGAAGAAAGAACAAGTCCTCGCGCTGATCGCGATCCTGCTCGGCGCCTACGGGGTCTACGCCTACATGCAGGGTGCCGTGGTGCTCCAGGGGCGGCTCCCGAACCCGACGGACCTCGAGGTCATGCCCGTAGCCAAGGCGCCGCTCGTCGAGACCGACGCGCCCGTGCCGACGCGCCGCGACCTGTTCACGCAGCCGCGCGAGACCCGACCGCTGCCGCCGCGCGATCTCGACTTCCCGCCGCGTTCGCCCGCGTCGGTCGCGGCGCTGCCGCTGCCGACCGGGTTCGACTATCGCAATCTCGTGCGGCTTGCGATGGACGGTGGCGTTGCGCAGGGCGCCACCGTGTCCGAGACCGCGGCCGAGACCCCGAGCGAGGACGAGACCCAGGATCCGACGGCGGTCGAGGGGCCGCCCGACCCGGAGCAGATGCGGGAGCAGGCCGCCAAGACCTACGATCGGGTTTGGCAGGCCGGCATGCGGAACCCGCTCTTCGGATTCGTGTCCGTCGACGGGATGAACAAGTTCGACGCGGAGAAGCTCACCGACTTCAGCGACGTCGTGGTTCGGATCCGCGTCTACCGCGTCAGCAAGGGCCAACTCGGCAACGAGGTGGAGTTCGTCGGTTCGAACCCGACGAGCGGTGTGGTCGAGCGGATCGCGCTGGCGGACAACCTGCGCAACGAGATCGAGCGCCGGCGCCGCGCGATCCCGTCCGGCTACAGCGGCGTCGACGAACGCGAGGTGCTGATCGTCGACCTGCTCGAGTGGGCCAAGGAGGACGTGTCCGTCTACGAGGACGCGCTCGAGCAGGCCAAGGAGATCACCGCGATCGCCAAGGGCGAGCTGCGCGGTCTGCGCTGGCAGCAGCGGGTGCTGCAGGCCATGGGCGACGTGCAGCAGGAGCTGCAGCTGCTCATGGGCATGACTGGCGAACTGCGCGAGACGTCGTTCCGCTACGAGAGCCTCGGCCGGCTGCAGGCCCGCCTCGGGCTGCGCGTCGACGCGGAGCAGAACCTGCGGCGGGCCGTCGAGCTCACGCCGAACGACGCGGGCAGCCTCGCGTCGCTCGCCGAGTTCCTGCTCGATCAGGAGCGCAGCGGCGAGGCCGTGGCGTTCGCCGACCGCGCCGAGCGCCACTTCGGCGCGCTGCAGCAGAACACCGAGAAGTCGCGGGTCGTGCGCATCATCGTGTCGTGCCGGCTCGCGGTGGGCGACGTGCAGGGCGCGCGCGATGCGCGCTCCGAGGTCGCGTCGACGATCGCGCCGCCGGTGCTCGACGGCGCGATCGCCTACGCCGCCGGCGAGGTCGAGCGGGCGCTCGGGCTGTTCCAGGGCGTGGGGTCGGCCGGCATCCGGGCACGCAACGAGGCGCGCCTCGGCGCGGCGGCGTGCCTGCTGCGGCTCGAGCGCTGGCAGGAGGCCTGCGATGCGCTGCTCGAGGTGTACCGCGATGCGCCGCTCCTGCGCCACCGGGCCGCGAGCGGCATGGCGCTGCTCTATCAGAGGATCGGCAACTTCGAGGCGTCGCTCGCGTGGGCCGACCGGGCGCTCGAGGCCAACCCGCAGGACGCCTACTCGCTGTACCTGCGCGGCCGCGCGATGCGGCTCAACGGCCAGCTCGACCAGAGCCAGGAGGCGCTGTCGAACGCGCTCGCGCATCACGACGACTTCGTGCACGCGATCGTCGAGAAGTCGCAGGTGCTCGGCGAGCGCGCCGTGATCGAGTTCGGGGCCCAGTCCGCGCAGCTCGCGCTCGATGCCGCGCGCTACTCGGATCGGGCCGTGCAGCTTGCACCGCTCGAGCGTGCGGAGCTCTACATCATGCAGGGTCTGCAGCACTTCGCCGCCACGGACCAGCGCGGCGCCCGGGCCGCGTTCATGCGGGCGCAGAACGTCGCGGAAAACGACACCGACAAGCTGTTCGCGCGCGGTGCGCTCGCCGTCGTCGACTACGCGCTCGGCCGCGTGGACGACGCGGTCGCCGTGCTGCTGCGCATGGGCGAGGACCTCGGCAAGGAGGACCCGTTCAAGCTCTGGGCCGACGACACGCGCATCGCGATCGACGAGCACGCGAAGAAGGAGATGCTCGAGGACGGCTTCGAGCGCCGGGATCTCGGCAGCGTCTGGGATATCGGGTACGAGGGCACCCTGCGGCCGAAGATCGAGGGCGGCAAGCTCGTGATCCAGGGCAAGTTCCCGACCGGTGGTCGCGGTCTCGTCTCGGCCAAGCGCAACAACGCGATCCAGAACGGCAAGAACTTCCTCGCCGTCGCCATCGACATGCAGCTCGGCTCGTCGCATTCGCGCTCCGGGTTTGCCGGGCTGCGGATCCAGGCCCAGCAGGGCAGCAGCAGCCGCAACGGCTTCCGCGCCGATCTCGGCGTCCGGGACGGCGAACCCTACTTCGTGATCGACGACAAGGAGGTCGAGCGCTTCAAGGCGGCCGACCTCGGCGTCGGCAACTTCACGCGCTCGGGCAAGCACCGCCTCGAACTGCGCGTGCTGCCGCAGGGCAAGCAGGCCGGCAACACGTTCGTGCTGATGGTCAGCTGGGACGGTCAGGTCATCCACCAGCGCGAGCTCAAGCGGCTCAGCGGATCGACCCAGACCACGCTCGATACGGTTCTGTTCGTCGAGGGGCAGCCTGGCGCGCAGTGCGACGTGGTGTTCGACGACTACGTGCTGGAGCGCAATAAGGAACGTTGAGTTTGGGAGCGTTGAGTTTGGTACCGCTGAGAACTATCGAGATGCAGAACTACAAGACCGCCGGATTCACCCTCGTCGAGCTCATGATCGTCATCGCGATCCTCGGCCTGCTCGCCGCCGCGCTGTTGCCCAACATCATGGGCGCGAACGACGAGGCGGCCGCGGCCGAGACGGAGGCGATCTTCGTGCAGCTCGACAGCGCGTGTTCGTCGTTCGAACGGTCGCACGGGGTCTACCCGCCGGCGGACATGACATTCCCCGAGAAGGGGCACGAGCTCGAGAAGGCCGCTGCCGGCTGGAAGCGCGACAACGGTCGCAACACCGGCATCGAATCGCTCGTCGCGTTCGTGAGCCATTCGCGGCGCGGCGGCACGGATCTCGGCGGGCTCGACCAGAACATCGTGAACACGGACGAGGACCAGCACGGGGCCGAACATCGGCTGCTCGGCGGGCGGTCGGACCGGATCGAGATCGCGGACGCCTGGGGCACGCCGATCGCGTACTTCACCAAGTTCACGATGAAGCAGTCCCAGGCGATCGTCGGCATCGACGGTCAGAGCCAGGACGTTCAGGCTGCGCGCACCGCTGGCGGTGACTTCGTCGGCGCGCGGAAATACCAGTTCGTGAGCGCCGGCAAGGACCGGACGTTCGGCACGGACGACGACATCGTGTGGCCCAGGAACTGACCAGAACCAGCGCGAGCGCCGAATGACAGCAGCGACGACGAACCGAGCGGACCGGATGGCAGCGGGCTTCACGCTGCTCGAACTCATGGTCGTCTGCGGTGTGCTCGCCGTGCTGTTCGGACTCGCGGTCGGGTATCTCGGGCGGACGGACCCGTATCAGGTCGCGGACGCGGTGCTCGGCGGCGAACTGCGGGCGGCGCAGTGGACGGCGCGGGCCGGCGGTCTGCCGACCGAGGTCATCGTTGTGCCGGGCGTGGACGGTCAGCCGGCGACCGTGCGCTCACGCCTGCTCGAGCCCGTCGTGTCGTTCCACTTCGAACCGGACGAGCCGGTCGCCGACGAGACGCTGCGGCCGGTCATCGCCGGGCGCGACGTCGAGAACGGTCGGTTCGGGCACGCGCGCCGCAACGATCCCGAGCGTGAGGTGCCGATCCTGCGCTGGGCCGCGCCGCCGACGGTGGCGGATCTGTCGGACGGCTTCGCGATCCGCTGCGACGTCTACCTCGAGGCGCGCGGTGACGCGACGCTGCTGAGCTGGGGCGGCGTCGTCGACCTCCGGCTCGATGCCGACAGCCGGCCGTGGGCGCGGCTCAGGCTCACCGGTGGGTCCGCGCAGGCGAGCAACGTCGCCAACGTGCAGAGCGACCTGGCGCTGCCGCTGCGACGCTGGAGCACCGTCGAATTCGCGTGCGACGGCCGCGAATGCTGGCTCACGATCGACGGCCGTGAGGTCGACCGCGAGATCGCGGACGGTCGGCCGCTGCAGGACGACGGCGACGAGCTCGTCGTCTCGCCGGGCGACGATGCGATCGCCGGCATGGTCGACGAGCTGCGGGTGTTCGCCTACGGCTTCGGCCCGACCCAGTACCTGCCCACGCAACTGCAGCCGGACCGACCCTACCGCATCGAGTTCAGCGCCACGGGCGAGCCGCTCGGTTCGACCGAGGTCAAGCTGCTGACGCTGGAGGAACAGCAATGACGACGGTCTTGATGTCGCGAGTCGAGTCGCGCGGTCGGTTCGAGCGCGGTGAGCGCGGCGTTGCGCTGCTCGCGGTGCTGTTCGCGCTCACGCTGCTGATGCTGCTGGCGCTGCCGTTCAGCGTGTCCATGACTGCGGGCGCCGACGCCGCGGCGCGTGAGGTCGACTCCGCGCGCGCCGAGCAGGCGTCCGCGAGCGTGCGCGACCTGCTGATCGCCGATGCCGTGCTGTCGCATCCGCCGTTCGACGAGGATCCGGAGTTCGACGGGCTCGCGGAGCTGCCCGACCGGGTCGTGTTGCCCGAGGCGATGACCCAGATGCAGAGCAACGGGCGGACCACGCTCGGCGGCAGCGTCGAGGACCTGCAGCGCTACCTGGCGCTCGACGCGGCCTCGCCGCTCGTGCTCGCGAACGTCCTCGGCACGGCCGTGCGCCTGGCCGAGCCGCTCGAGCCCGATGCGGGCGCGATGGTCGTCGACCAGGCCGAATCGCTGCCCGACGAGGGCTTCCTCTGGATCGGGCACGAGGTCATCCGCTACGGCAGCAAGGAGGGCAATCGCCTCCTCGAGCTCGAACGGGCGTTGTTCCAGGACCAGGGCTTCGCCAAGCCGACCGAGCCGTATCCCGTGCGGCTGCTCGCGCTCGACTTCCGCTGCGTGATCGCGGCCGCGTGGCCGCACCTCGGCCGCGCGTCGTCCGTGGCCGATCGCCGGCCCTACGCTGCCGTGTCGGAGCTTGCCGAGGTCGGTGAGTTCGGCATCGGCCAGTTCTCGCAACCGGAGATCGACAAGTTCGAAGCCGCGCTGCACGTCACGACGATGGCGCATCGGTCGGCGACCTGGGGGCGGCCCGTGCGCGTGTTCGACACGATGCAGGCGGGGCTGTCGCGCAGCCTGCGCGTGAAGAACGCGATCCACGTCGGTGCGGGCAGCACCGTTCGGCTGCGCGACATGGAGAGCGGCGCGGTCGAGTACAACGTCGTGATGCGCTCGACGAACATGCAGGAGCGCACGCAGCGCGACCTCGTGCTGCCGTCGATCTTCCGGCTCGAGCTGCTCATGCCGGTGGCGCGGACGTTCGCCGCGGACACGACCGTCGTCGAGCCGCTCGTGCCGCCGCCCGTCAACATCAACACGGCGCCCGCCAACGTGCTCATGGCGGTGTTCGAGGACAACCGGCGCGCGAGCGACATCCGGGTGCACGCGGGTGGCCGCCAGCAGACCCAGCCGCCGATGCCGATCACCCGGCGCACGGCGAAAGCGCTCGTCGACGAGATCGTGAGCAGCCGCGAGAACGACGGGCCGTACCGGAGCTGGCAGGATCTCTGCGAGCGCCTGTTCGTGCCGCGGCTCGATGCGGCGAACGGCTTCGCGTCGAAGATGCAGTGGGTGCTGCTCTATCGCAACCTGCGCACCGGGCGCGATGCGATCCTCGAGATGGGGAGCGCGCCGGTCTGCTTCGACAGCGGCCCGTGGATCCGGTTCCGCGCGGCGGCGAGTCTCAAGCGCAGCCGGCTGTCGGCCGACATCGCGGCGCGCCACGAGCGCGTCGGCATCGCGGCCGCCGTGCCGGGCTTCCAGCTCGACCTCGACTGGCGCACGCAGGAACAGTTCGAAAATGCGTTCCGCCTCGATCGGCGCGCGCCGTTCTGGCTCACGACGCCGGTCAACCTCGGTTCGGTGCCGCCCAACGAGGCCGGCGTCGATCCCGCGGGCCGTCACAACCCGCACCTGATCGCGCACGCGTTCCCGGGCATTGGGCTCGGCGCGCCGCGCTATGCGTCGAAGGACGACGTCGATGCGGGCATGCGTCCGGGGCCGGCGTCGACGCCCGCCGTGACGTGGGCCCGCACGATCCGCGGCTACGAGAGCTTCGCGCTCGGGCTCGATCCGCGCGGGCAGGACGTCAGCAAGGACGGGCCGTACCTGATGCAGAACACCGGCCCGGCCAACCGGAGCGGCGGCGCCCAGCAGGGCGGCAACCGCCACCAGATCAACTTCCCGTTCAGCGCGGACATGGGGTTCATGCACCCGTTCGCGGTCAAGTTCTGGGCGGAGCCGCAGACGCTCGACAGCGTGACGCTGCTCGATCACGGCGACGGCGACCTCGAACGCAACCGGCTCGCGCTGCTCGGGCGCGACGGCAACCTCGTGCTCGAGATGCTCGACGAGGCGGGGCTCGATCCCAACCCGGCTGATTCGCCGGCGGGTGTCGAGCGCACGTCGCTGCGCGTCGAGGTGCCGCTCGCGGAGATCAACCTGCCGGCGGACACGCCCGTACACCTCGCGGTCTCGGCGCAGAGCGGCCGGCCGCACGACCTGTCGCTGCACGTCGACGGCGTGCCGCGCGGCAAGCAGCAGTTCGTGACGTATCTCACGTCGCCGATCGACGCGTTCGATCCGCAGGCGCAGATCACGCAGAACACGTTCCCGCCGGGTGCCGGCAACCAGCGCTACCTCAACATCGACGTCGAGGACGCGGATGGGTTCCCGCCGCAGGGGGTGCTGCGGATCGGCACCGAGCTGTTCGAGTACACCGCGGTGAGCGGCAACACGTTCCAGTGCCAGTGGCTCGACTCGTTCGGGGGGCGCGGCGCGCGGCAGATCGCGAGCGAGCATCGACCGGATATCCCGCTGGATGCCGAGGGCAATCCGTCGATCGACATCGATCAGCTGCAGGGCGTCAACCTCGACGTGTACCCGTCCCACCCCGTTGGTGCGCGCGTCGAGCTCTACGGCTACTGCAACCTCCTGTCGCCGGACTCGCCGATGATGGTGGGTGAGACGCGCCTCGGTTCGGCAGTCGGTGGGTTTGCCGTGGCGCGCGGGTTCCTGACCAGTCCGCGACCGATTCAGCTGCAGATCCAGGGCATGGGGCCGATCAACATCGGCAGCGGCCTCGATGAGAATTGGGCGGGCGATCTCGAGTTGGCGAACCCCGAACCGGCGCAGCAGGGCGAACGCCGCATGCCGACCAACGCGGCGCAGGAGGACATCTTCAACGGATTCCCGGAGACCGGCGGCTACGCACTCCTGCTCCAACGCCGTTGGCAGTTCCGGGCCAACGTCCAAGGGCAGATCGCCGTCAGTGAGCCGGCCGGGGGCATCGAGGTCATTCGCTACGGCTCGCGGAATGGGTCCAGGCTGGTCGATGTCCAACGCGCGCAGAGCGTGCCTGGCGACGACAGCCGGATCAACTCCGACATCTACGACGGCACCGCTCGCAAGTTCATCACCGAGTACAACATCGACTGGGCGTGGGACCGCAATGCGGACCCGGTGATCTACTGGAACAACGTCCCGGGCATCATCCTCTGGGTCATCCCGATCTCCCTGCCCGTGCAGGACCCGCGGTCGCTATGGGATCCGCAGGTCACTCAGCTGACCGAATGGGTGCAGTTGTTGCCCGACGGCGGCGATGTCGACGACACCGAGTGGGTGCGTTACGACGCGATCCTCGGCAACCAGCACATCGCACGCGTCAACCGCGCGGCGTGGAACTGGACCTACAACGGTCTCGTGGACGTCGTTGGCGTGACCAACGTCGAAGTCGGGCCGCTAGGGCCGAGCGCAACGCCGGCCGGCGCCACGACGCCGCCGTGGCCCAACGTGCAGGCGACTTCGGATTACATCGGATACGTTCCGCAGCTCGAGGCCAACTTTCCGCAGATCCATCGTGCGCGTGCTCGACTCGCGTTCCGTGGCGACATGATGCTCGACTTCCGCACCGGTGGAAGCCACCGCACGTCGTCGCACCCGCACAGCAACTCCATCGTGATGCAGTGCCAGCGGCTCGACATGCGCAGCTGGGGCAACTTCGGGGCCTTCAACGGCCGGCCCGGCCGGCACGATCGCGTCGCGTTGATCCAGGGTTCCGCGGCGTCTGGCGACAGCCGGCCAACCGTCGAGTGGCACACGGTCAACTGGGCCGCGCGCCGATACCGCTCCGACAACCTCTCGAACAACCGCACCCCGAGCGAACTGCTCGGCCCCTGGCCGTTCCAGCTCGTGGCGTTCAAGCAGGGCGTGCGGGGCCTGTTCACCGGGCCGCCGCAGAACCGCAACCAGATCACCGACCCGCGCAGCTTCGACCGGATGGTCAAGTTCCCGAGTGGCGAGCTGCCCGCGGCCTACTGTGCGCAGGTCCCGGTCGGTGCCGGCATCGGCAACGACTCGCCGATCGCGGGCTTCGTCGACGAGATCGAGGTGGTGCAGCACCGGCTGCCGCAGCTCGTCGTCGACGAAGCGTTCACCGCGAACGCGCAGACGTTCCTCGTGCGGGTCTACAGCTCGCACACGACGACCGGGATGGTCACCTGGACCAACGACCAGACTGCGGACTATCCGCGGCAGGGCGGTCTGCTCGAGATCGACGGCGAGATCCTGGCCTACAGCGACCTCGTGAACGGGCAGTTCACGATCGCGACCAACGGCCGCGGGCTGCTCGGCACCGAACAGCGCGACCACGACCGCGGCGCGCGCGTGCGGCTCCTGACGAACCGGCCCGTCGCGATCCTCAGCGGCCAGGCCGCGGCGCGGGACAACGTGTTCCGCGTCCAGGGTCGCGGCGCCATGCCGAGCATGGGCACGTTCCGCCTCGGCAACGAGCTCGCGCACTACACGTGGATGCGCGTGCAGGGTGACAACGTGACGCTCGAGATGCCGCGCTGGTATCCCGAGGGGCAGGCCGGCACGAGCTCGCTCGCGCGCGGGCTGTTCCGCGGGCGCTTCGGCACCGCGCCGAACTCCGCCAGTTCGGGGCAACCTCTGATCGAGTGGCCGTTCCGGTACTGGGATCGCCACGCCGACCGCTCGGATGATCCCGAGCTCGCCTACGCGCAGCTCACGCACACGTCGGCGCCCGCGTTCTTCCGCTCGATTTCGTGGCGCGAAGAGGTGCGCGACAGCACGGTCGACGTCGTCTGTCACGTGCGGACCAACGGCCGCGCGCCGTGGACCGCGGACCCGACGACGACGCCGGGGCTGTTCGAGTTCACGCGCAACGGCGAGGACGACGAGCCGCGGATCATCGGCGCGCAGAGCAGCCGCATCGAGGTGCGGTTCTCGACGATGTATCAGCCCGGCGCGCTCGACCTCATCGGGCAGCAGGCGCACGGCTGGAAGACCTCGGCGCGCGTTTCGCGCGTGCGGGTCGAGTACGAGGGCCAGACCCGCATCTTCGACGAACGGGTGACGACGCGATGAAGCACCGTCGTGACAGCTCGGCGAATCGGAGCGGCGGCTTCACGCTGCTCGAGCTCGTGATCGTCATGGGCATCCTCAGCGGCTTCCTCGTGATGCTCGTGCAGCTCGTCGGGCTCGGCCTCGACCTCTTCGCCGAGGGCGAGATCGGTCAGGTGCTCGCCGACCGCGGCAACCGCGCCGAGCGCGTCATCAACGACGAGCTCTCGCTCCTGCGCGGCAGCGCGGCCGGTCGCGACCGCCGCCAGGCCGATGATCGCCTGCTCGTGCAGCTGCTGCCGATCGGGCTGCCGCCGGCCGCCGAACCCGACGCCACGCTGGTCCAGGTCGTGCGCGCCGCGGTGTCGCTGCCGCCGGCGCGCGAGCTGCCGCTCGTCGAGGGCGAACTCGCGGTGCGCGTGCAGGAGGAGAACCCCGACTTCTCGGACGGCGAGATCGCGCAGGAGGTCGCCCGACTGCGGAAGCAGGAGCCGCTGCGCGGCATCGGCAACCTGCTGCTGCTGCCGTGGCGTCAGGAGGGCGCGGACGACGCGTTCCTCGAGCTGCGCGCCGCGTGGTTCCTGCCGGGGCAGACGGTGCGCGTGCGTGACGTCGACGTCGACCCGTTCCTCGTCGAACTGCCCGGTTCGCCCGCGCTGCCGGCGTTGACGATCCTGCAGAACACGCAGCCGATCCTGCAAGACCTGCTGCACTGCGAGTTCCGGTTCTGGTCGCAGAACACCCAAAGCTGGCAGCTGCGCGACGGCGCGAGCTGGGGGCAGAGCGGCAGCGCGGCGCCGGAGGTGATCTGGGACAGCGCCCGCGGCGGGCTGCTCGTCGACGCCGCCCTCGGCGGTGAGTTCGCGTTCGATCGCGGGTCGGCGAGCCTGACCGATCCGGCGGACGACATCCACCCGCACGCGATCCGGGTCTACTGCGTCGTCGCGATGCCGAGCGACCTGCCGGCCGAGGGCCTGCTCGCCGGGCCGATCGGGCCCGACGATCAGGGGCTGCGGCTCGTGAATCCCGACCGCTTCCCGGGCAGTGAGGACGGCGGCTACGTCAAGGTCCGCGGCGAGTGGATCCGCTACAATCGCATCGAGGGCGACCGGCTCACCGGCCTGCGCCGCGGTGTCCGCTGGACCAAGGCGACGGCACATCCGGCCGGCGTCCGCGTTCATGTCGGTCGCGAGGTCGACTTCGCGATCCCGATCCCGCACCGCAAGGACGACTGGAATGGCTGAGCCCAAAGCACTGCATGGCAAGGACGGCGGCTTCACGCTGGCCGAGATGCTGGCGGCGCTCGGGATCCTGCTGGTCGGGATCACGGCGTTGCTCGGCGCGCTCGGCTCGAGCGTCGGCCAGCGGCGCACGACGGACGCGCGCCTCGCGGCGTCCAAGTTCGCCGACGTCGCGATGCACCGCATCCGCTACGAGGCGATCCAGCGCGCGCAGGGCGGCGACTCCGACCTCGACCTCGAGGTCGCGGCGCTCACGGACCAGACCGTGCCCGGTTTCCCCGGCATGTCGTGGAGCGCCGAGGCGATCACCGACGAACTGCGCCCCGACATCTGGCTCATCCGCCTCGAGATCCGCTGGCTCGACGAGGGCGAGGACAGCAGCGAAGTCTTCTACCGCATCCTGCCGCGCACGCTGCCGCTCGGGCAGCGGGTGCGACGCTTCAAGGACGCCCGAACGGGCGGCTGAGCAACGCAACACAACGACCCCCCTGTCCCTTCGACCGAAGGCCGAATCATGAAGCGAACGATCGACGTCCTGTCTCTGCTCTCTTGCCTGGCTTTGCTGGGCACTGCGTCGGCGCAGACGGTGCAGCTCGCCGAGGGGCGGCTGCTGCTCGCGACCGTCGAATCCGCTACCGGCGAAGGCTGCGTCGTCAAGCGGATCGACAACGGCGGCACGCTCGAGCTGCGCTGGGACCAGCTGGCCCCGGCGACCGCGAACGCGATCAAGCGGCAGAACAACCTCATCAGCGACGTCGAGGACGAGATCCTCGTGCGCGCCGAGGAAGTCGAGTACGAGCTCGCCGGCCGCAAGCAGACGATCATCGGCAAGATCGTCGAACGGTCGGGCAATGCGATCGTCGTGCAGAAGCGCGGCACCCCGTACCGGATCCCGATCGACAACGTGCAGGTGCGTCAGATCGACGTGCCCGTCGCTGAGGTCTACACCGCGGACGAGTGGTATGCGGTCCGCCTCGCGAAGATCGAGGACCCGAGCAACGCCGACGAGCACATGCTCATGGCCGAGGACCTGATCAAGGTTCGCGACTACGAGCACGCCAAGCTGCATCTCGACAAGGCGCGCGAGCTCGACAACAGCAAGGATCCGGGCCGGCTCGACAGCCTGTTCACCAAGCTCGAGCGCTACCGCCTCGCGGCCAAGGAGCGCGAGCTGCTCGATTCGATCCAGGCGTGCCGCAGCCGCGGCACGGCGAGCCAGTTCAAGAAGGGCCTCGAGCTCATCGCCCAGTTCGAGTCGGAGTTCCCCGAAGCGCGGCTGCAGGCCGAGTTCGACGTCGAGAAGGACCGCTTCGTCAAGGCGCGCGAGCGCTACCTCGCGCGGCAGATCGCCGACAACTTCCGCCGGTCGATCCGGTCGATCGCCGAACGCAAGGTCATCGAGCAGGGTCTGACGCTGCAGGCCGCCCGCGACTACGCCGAGAACCAGATGACGGACGACCTCTTCGCCCGCGTCGCGCAGCAGTACGACCTCGAGGTCGAGGAAGTGCAGACGCTGTGGGGCAACCGTGAGAACTACCCCGGCGGCAAGCGCACCGAGCACTTCGGCTACGGCATCGGCTCGTGGGTGCTCGGCGAGCAGAACATCCTCAAGGGCACCAACGTCGAGAAGGCCCAGGGCCAGCAGAAGTCGCAGCGCGCCGCGCAGCAGAACAGCCGCGAGATCGAACGCGTCGCGCGGGCGCTCAAGCAGGCGCTCGAACGCCGGCGGGCGGCCAGTTCGGGCGGTGCCGGTCAGCAGCAGCAGCAGACCGACGAGGACTGGTGGCGCACCGCCAAGCGGAAGGAGAAGGCCGGCTGGCTGCGGGCCTACTACGCCGAGTACGGCGGCCAGCTGAAGGTCACCTACGCCTCGGTCGCGCAGTGCGTCTCGTGTTACGGTCAGGGCACGACCCCGGACATGGGGCCCGACGGCAAGGTGATCCGGACCCCGTGCTTCCTGTGTCAGAACACCAAGTGGATGCGCAGCTTCAAGGCCTACTGAGGGCCCGTTCGCGCAACGCAGTCGCGCTGTTGGCCTTTGGCCTCGGGCTCGCCGCGTGCGCGCTCGGGCCGCGGCAGACCGGTCGCACGGGCGGCGGGGGGGAGCGTCCTGGCGTGGCCCCCGTTGCCACGCCGGGTGAGGGCAACGAGCCGAGCGTGCAGCTCGCGCCGCAGGAGCCGGTGTCGGCGCCCGGGCTCGGGCCCGAGATCCTCCTGCCGCCCGACGACGCGGCGGACCAGGTCGTCGCGCGCATCGGGGAGCGCGAGCTGCGGCAGAGTCAGGCGTTCTCGCGGCTCATGGTCGCGGACCCCAAGCTCGCGCTGCTCGCGATCGACCTGCTCGTGTTCGACGTGCTCGTCGCGCGCCACGCGGAGCAGCACGGCATCCGAGTCGACCCCGACCGCGTAGAGCGCCTCGCCGCTTCCGAGGAGGCGCGCCTGCAGGATCAGGTGAAACGCGAGCTCGAGGGTGAGCTCGACTTTCCGGGCTACGTCTTCGCGATGTTCGGCATGCGGCTCGAGGCGTGGCGGCGGACCCTGCGGCTGCGCACGGCCAAGCGGCTCTACCAGGGCTACGTGATCCGCTACCTCGCGCTGCGGGAGGACCGGGTGCGCGTGCGGTTCATGATGCATCGCGACGAGGCGATCGCGCGCGAGGTGTGCGAGAAGGCCCGGGCGGGCGCGGACTTCGCGACCCTTGCCGTGCGTTGGTCGGAGGACGGGCGCCGCGATGGTGGCCTGCTGCCCGCGTTCGGCCGCGGCTTCCCGCACCCGGTGGCCGAACGCGCGTTCGAGCTCGAGCGCGGCGAGGTCAGCGAGCCGTTCGAGAAGGCCGTCGGCGACGAATCGCGCTGGTTCGTGGTGTACTGCCTCGATCGATTCGCGGGCCGGGAGGTGTCGTTCGAAGAGGTGCGCGAGGAGCTCGACAAGGACCTCGAGGACCGCCCGCTGACGCAGCTCGAGACCTCGGCCTACACGCTGCGCTGGCGCGGGACGGTCGCGGAGCTCGGGGACGGCGCCCCGGTCAAGGAACAGAACGGTCGATGACAACGCGCGTTCGGTCGGTTAGAAGTGGCGAGCCATGGACGACATTTCGCGCGAGCCGCTGCCGGACTCGGACGAACGGTTGGGGCCCGGGGGGGCCGAACGGAAAGCGGGCCACGCGCGTGGACCGGCGGAGCTGCTCGCGCACGAGCGCGCGGAGCTCGCCGAGGACCTCGTCGTTGCGGACCGTGAACTCCCGGATGTCGACGTCGGCGAGGACGCGATGCTGAGCTCGCGGACCGATGCCGGCGACGGCGACCCGGACGCGGACAGCGAGCGTTCCCTCCACGGGCTCGCGGACGATGCGGGCGAGCCCACCGCGGCGAGCCACGACGAGACCGGAAGCGACGAGGCGGATAGGGACGAGGCGGATAGGGACGAGCCGCCGATCGATCCCGAGACGCTCGCGCAGGCGATCGCGGACGAAGCCTCGACGGCCGAGCTCGAAGAAGAGCTGCCGGCCGAGGACGAGGGCCTGCCCGAGGTGCCCGAACTCGCGGACGCGGCCGCCGTCGCGGACGTCGTGTTCGTCCTGATGCTGACGTCGCGCGAAGGGCTCACGGTGTTCCGGCTCGCGCAGGCGTGCAACACGACCCAGAAGCTCGTCGAGGCCGCACTCGAACTGCTGCGGGAACGCATCACGGAACACGGGATGCCGATCGAGCTCGCGCGCAACGGCGACACGGTCAAGTGGCTCGCGAAGGACACGACGTTCCCGTACCTGCAGCGTCTGCGCGGCGTGAAGAAGCTCGAGAAGCTGTCGCCCGCCGCGCTCGAGACGCTCGCGGTCGTGGCCTACCGGCAGCCGGTGATGCGCAGCGAGATCGAGGCGATCCGCGGCGTGAAGGCCGGCCCGATGCTGCGCAGTCTGCTGCAGCACAAGCTCGTGCAGGTCACGGGCCGCGCCGATGTCCCGGGGCGCCCGCTGCAGTACGGCACGACCAAGCACTTCCTCGAGCGCTTCGGCCTGGCCTCGCTGCAAGAGCTGCCGAGCATCAAGGAGTGGAAGAACCTCGGCTGAGCCGGTGATCCGCGTCGACGACTGCACGGCCGAAGCCGGGGTTGCATCGCCGCGGACCCGCGATAAGCTCCTCGCCCCAACAACCGGTCCCGTTCGTCTAGCCAGGCCTAGGACCCCAGATTTTCATTCTGGTAACAGGGGTTCAAATCCCCTACGGGATACCAAGCTCGGCACCTGTCGCTCCGCGGCAGGTGCCGTTTTTCTTGCCCGTCCGGCGGCGAGAGTGGCGGCCGCGAGAGTGGCAGAGGTGAGGGTGGCGGACGCGAGCCCGGCGGATCGGGAGGCGCTCTGGTGAGCAACGCTCGCATCGATGCGCCGAACGACCTCGTCGCGCTCGTTCGCGGAGCCGCGGCGCGTGGCGCAGCGCCGTTCTTCACCGTCGCGGAGCGGGCCCTGCCCGGGGCCGAGTTCGCGGCGCGGGTCGCGGCGATGGCGGCCGAGCTGCAGGGCGTGGGAGTGCAGGCCGGCGAGCGCGTGGCGGTCCTCGTCGAACGGTCGGCGGAGGAGGCGATCGCGATCCTCGGCGCGACGGTCGCCGGCGCGATCGCGGTGCCGATCAACGGCAAGCTCAAGGACGCCCAGATCCGGCACGTGATCCAGGACTGCCGGCCGACCGTCGTCGTGACGAGTCACGTGCGGCTGCTGGCACTGCGCGATCCCGCCGGCACGCTCACCGGGTCGCGGTTGCTGCGATGTCACGCGGACGAACTCGGGAGCGGGCTCGCGAGTGCGCGACTGACCGCGACCGCGGCCGACGTGCAGCCGGATCCGGCCGGGCCCTCTGCGTTCGAATCACCGCTCGGGGACGCGCCGGCCGTGTTGCTCTACACGAGCGGCAGCACGGGGCTCAGCAAGGGCGTGATCCAGACGCACGGCAACCTCGCGTACGGCGCCGCCGTCGTCGCCGACTACCTGGCGCTCACGCCGGCCGATCACCTGCTCACGGTGCTGCCGCTGAGCTTCGACTACGGGCTCAACCAGCTGTTGTCGGCGCTGTTCGTCGGCTGCCGCTTCACGGGCGCGGATCACCTCGGCGTCGGCGAGCTCAGCCACCTGCTCCAACGCGTGCGCCCGACGGGGCTCGCGGGCGTGCCATGGCTCTGGCACGAAGTCGCGCGCGCGCTCGAATCGGGCGTGCTCACGGCGAATCACGGTGCGTCGCTGCGCTACGTGACCAGCACCGGCGGCGTGCTGCGGCGCGAGGACTCCGCGCTGCTGCGGGCGCGCTGGCCGAACGTCGCGATCTACTCGATGTACGGGCTGACCGAGGCGTTCCGCAGCGCCTGCCTCGACCCGGCCGAGTTCGATCGACACCCGGAGTCCTTCGGCCGCGCGATCCCGGGCGTCGAGCTGCTGCTCGTCGATCCGGACACCGGCGATCTGATCGAGGGCGAGGGCGTCGGTGAGCTGGTCCACGCGGGCGCGCTCGTGGCCGCCGGTTACTGGGAACGGCCCGAGCAGACGGCCGCGCGGTTTCGGCCGGATCCGCGCCCCGGGCGTGCGGGTGAGCGGGTCGTGTATTCGGGTGACCTCGTGCGGCGGGACGCGGCCGGCCGGCACACGTTCGTCGCGCGGCGTGATCGGATGATCAAGGTGCAGGGCTACCGCATATCGCCGGACGAGATCGCGGCCGCGTTCGCCGATGCGCCGGGGACACCGGCGGTCGTCGCGTTCGGACGGGACTGCGGCGCAGCGGGTCAGGAGATCGTGCTCGTCGCAGCCGGGGATGCGCGCGATGCCGATCTCGTTCGGCGGTTGCGCCAGCACGCGCGATCGCGATTGCCGGGCTACATGCAGCCGACCGTCGTGCACGTCGTCGAGACGATGCCGACCAATCCCAACGGCAAGGTGGACGAGGGCGCGTTGCGCCGGATGATCGAGCCGTGCACCGACGACCGCTGATCGATCTGCTGGCCCGCTACCTCGCGGCGTGGCCCGGCGAGCGTGAGCTCGTCGACCGCTTCCGCGCGTTCGTGAACACGCACGCTGACTGTCTGCTGCGCAGCTGCGGCCCGGGCCACATCACGGCGTCGTGCTGGATCCTCGATCCCGAGGGGCGGCGGGTGCTGCTCACGCACCATCGCAAGCTCGACCGGTGGCTGCAGCTCGGCGGGCACGTCGACGGCGAGGCGGAGGTCGAACGCGCCGCGCTGCGCGAGGCGCAGGAGGAGAGCGGCATGGCGGAGTTCGCCTTCGTGCCGTGGTGGGAGAACGCTGGCCGCGCGGGCCGGCTCGTGCCGCTCGATCTCGACGTCCACCCGATCCCGGCGCGCGGCAGCGAACCGCGGCACGATCACTGGGACGTCCGCTTCCTGCTGCGCGCGGGCACGGGCCAGGAGCTCTCGATGTCGGACGAGTCGAACGACCTGCGTTGGTTCGCGTTCGCCGAACTCGCGAGCGCGACGACCGAGGAGAGCGTGCTGCGGCTGCAGCGCAAGGCGGCTGCGCTGCTCGGGCTGTCCGCGGCGGATCGTGGCGCGTGAGTCGCGGAGTCGCGCGGTTGCCCGGTCCTCGACTGGTATCCGGGCTGCGGGAATAAGGCCTCGTCGCGGCATTGTCGGTGACGACTTCGCCCGCGGATCGGCGACAATGGCACGCCATGTCCGAGCCGCGTGACCCGAGCCCGTCGCCGCGCGCTGCCCCGCCAGCCACCCCGCGCCGGCGCCGCTGGCGCCGCCGCGCGTGGATCGCGGTCGGCATCGTCGCGCTGCTCGCTGGTGCCGGTGCCGGTTGGTTCGGCAGCGGCGACGACGGCACGACCGCGGGCGCTGGTCCGCCCGACGCGGCCGGCCCCGCGGCTCAGGGCGAGCGCGGCAGTCGGCGGGACGGCGATGTAGCCAGCAACGACGGCGGGGTCGTGGCGGGCGGGCCCACCAACCCCAACGACCCCGGCCCCGCTCCGGCCGGCGGAGCGGCGTCCGTGGCGGAGAGCGCCGCGACCGCGGCGCTTGCCGGGAACCCGCCGGGCGGGCCTGGTGCTGAGCCCAGTGGCGAGCCCAGTGGCGAGCCCAGTGCCGAGCCCAGTGCCGAGCCAGTCGCCGAGCCCGGTTCCCAGTCCGGTGCCGAGCCCGTTCTCGCGGGCGGCACGCCTTCGCCTGGCCCGGACTCGAACGGCGCCCCCGCGAACGGCGTTCCCGGGATCGGCCGGCCGGGGGCCGGCGCGGCGCCTGTCGGGGCCGCGCCGGGCTCCGAGTTCGACCCGGACCGCTTCGCGAGCCTGCTCGCGCTCGCCGCCAACCGCATGACGACGGATCGGTTCGCGGCCGCGGAGAGTTGTCTGCACGACCTCGCCGGGTTCGCCCTGTCGGAGCCGCAGCAGGCGGTCGTTCTGCAGGCCAACGTCGCGCTGCGGCAGCGCATGCGCACCGTCTGCGACGAGGTGTTCGCCGCCGCGCAGAACGGCGACGTCCTGGCGGCAGCGCGTCGGATCGAGGATGCGTGGCGCGACGGCGCCGGGCAGTTCCGCGCCGCGGTCAACACCCGGTTCGCGGCGCTCGGGGTCGCGCCGCTCGCGGATCCGGGCGATTCGGCCGTGGACCTGACCGCCGTGCCCACGCCGAAGCCGCTCACCGGGAACCGCGAGGTGCGGGCCGGCGTGGGGGACGAACGCCTCCTCGGTCGGGTCGCCGACGCCGGCGCCCGCCGGGTGACGTTGCGGATCGCGACCGACCGCGGTCTGCGGTTCCCGACCGTCGCGCTCGTGGACTGCGAGCCGGTCACCGCGACGCCGGCGGAGGCCGCGGACCTCGGCTTTGCGGCCCTGCACGCCGGCCGGCCCCTGCTCGCCCGGCTGTGGCTGCTGGCCGCCCAGGCTGCCGCCGCCGGGGCCCCCGGCCGGGCGGATAAAGCGTCGACCGAACGGGCGGCCCGGCTCGCCGAGCTGCTGCGCTGAAGGCCGCCCCGAGCCCGTTGGTCGGCAACTGGACCGTGGTTTTGCCCGACCGGGTGGCCGACAGGAGGATTTCCGTGTACTCGGCGCCGCGCCCGTAAGATCCCCGCATGTCCACTGCCCGCAAGGTCCTCGTTCGTCACGGCAACGACAACTACGGTCCCTACACGGTCTCCGAGCTCAACGCGATGCTCGAGTCGGGCCGCGTGCAGTCGGACGCCTACGCCTGGGTCGAGGGGGAGCCGGAGTGGCGGCGCCTGCATACGGTGCCGGGGGTGATGCCGGCCGTGCTGGACACCGACTTCGACGACGATGCGGGCGGCAGCTACCGCAGTCCGCGCCCGCAGAGTGGCGGCGATGTTTCGGACAAACTTGCGCTGCCGGCGTTCCTGCTCGCGTTCTTCATCGGGCCGTTGGGCATTCACCGGTTCTATGCCGGGCGCACCGGGTCGGGCATCGCCATGCTCGTGCTCTCGATCACGGTCGTCGGCCTGATCGTCACCGGGATCTGGGCGACGGTCGATTGGATCCTCATCGCGTGCGGCGCGTTCCGTGACGGCGATGGTCGCCTGATCAAGGAGTGGACGTAATCGGTGCCGCTCGCGGACCGGCGTCGCGCCCGACGATGCGCAGGAACGCGACGAAGACGACCACCGCGAGCACGTACGACAGCGGCCACCAATCGGGCCCGAGGGTCACCATCGGCAGGTAGCCGCAAAGCAGCGCGGTGCCCGCGGTCAGCAGCGCGTAGGGGAGCTGGGTGCCGACGTGGGCAAGGTGATCGCAGCGGGTGCCGAGCGAACTGAGCACGGTCGTGTCGCTGATCGGGGAACAGTGATCGCCGAAGATCGCGCCTTCGAGAACGGCGCCGATGCTGAGCATCATCAGCAGCGGCCCGCCGGTCGTCGGATCGCCGAGGAACGCGGCGTCGGTGCCGAGCTGGTGACTCAGCAGCACGACGTTCGGCAGCAGGATCGCCATCGTGCCGAAGCTCGTGCCGGTCGCGAACGCGATCACCGCGGAGAGCAGGAACAGCGCGATGGGCAGCAGCCAGGGCGCCATCGCCTCGCGGGCGCCCGCGGCGAGGAAGTCGCGGGTTCCGAGGTCGCCGCTGATGTGACCGAGCGTCCACGCGAGAAAGAGGATGCCGAACGCGGTCGTGAGCGCGCGCGTGGCACCGATCGACGTGCGCAGGATCTGGCGCCAGTCGAGCAGGCCCTGGACGCGCGTCAGGAGGACGGCGAGCACCCAGGCGGCGGCCGAGGCGCCGAACAAGGCGACGTCGCTCAGGATGCCGAACCCGAGCATCGCGGTCGCCGCGCCGACGACGAGGGTCGCGATCGGCAGGATCGCGTTGCGCGCGCGCCGCGGCGTGCCGGGATCCGGCTGCTCGGCGCTCGCGTCGCGCATGAGCCCCGGGTTGTCGGCGTCCTCGGGCGGCAGGCCGGCGCGGGCCCGGCGTTCGGCGGTCAGCATCGGCCCGAAGTCGCGGCGCGTGAGGATCACGATCGGCACGAGCAGCAGCGCGAGGAAGCAGTAGAACCGGAACGGCATCGTCGAGACGAACACGCCGTAGGCGTCGTCGGCCGTGAACGGCTGCCCTTCGCGATCGGTGACGAGCGTCAGCGGGTTGCGGAACTGCGAGATCTCGTAGGTCACCCAGGTCGAGAACAGCGATACGCCGGCGACCGGCGCGGCGGTGGAGTCGACCACGTAGGCGAGCTTCTCGCGCGAGACCCCCTCGGCATCACAGAGCGGCCGCATCGCCGTGCCCGTCACCATGCAGTTGGTGTAGTCGTCGAAGAAGATCGACAGGCCCGTGAGCCACGCGGCCATCTGCGCGCCGACAGGGCCGCGCACGCGACGTTGCAGCCAGTCCACGAGGCCGTGGATGCCGCCGTTCTTGGTGACGATGCCGACCGTCATGAACAGGAAGACGACGAACAGCGTGATGCGCAGGTAGAAGTCGTCGAGCAGTGACCGGCGGATCAGCGCGTCCCAGGCGAAGTGCCACGCGCCGTCGAACACGTTCCAGTCGCAGTGGACGATCGCACCCGCGAGGCCGCCGAGCAGCAGCGCGAGGATGACGCGCCGCAGCAGCAGCGCGATCGTGATCGTGAGCGCCGCGGGCACGAGGCTCAGGCGGTTCGGGAACATCGCGCCGTGCACGATCTCCCGCCCATCGGTGCCCGGCATCGTGGCGTGGACGCCGTACTCACCGACCCGCACGAGCAAGGGCAGCGCGCCGCGCGTCCGGGCGGCGACCGTCGCCGACTTGATGACCGCGAACTCCTGCACGAGCCGGCGATACTCGTTCGCGGCAGCTGCGCGTTCTTCGGCGTCGACGATCGGCGGACTCGTGCGCAGGTCGACCGCGAGGTCGGGCAATTCACCGGCCTGGAGCCAGGCGTTCAGCGGTGAGTCACCTTCGTCGAGCAACCACGCGCGCACCTGCAGATACCCGAGGTACGGCCGGCCGTTCTCCGCGTCGGGTGCTGGCAGCAGCGCGAAGAGCAGGAGGAAGGAGAGCGCCAGGAGGTATCGGAAGCGGCCGCGCATCGCAGAGCGTGAGTTCGTGAGGTTGTAGCGCGGGGTTTGCCGTCGGCGTACCCTTTCGTGCAATGGAGTCCGGCCAGCTGCAACGACGTCTCGGGCTGATCAGCGCGACGTCGATCACCGTCGGGGCCGTGATCGGCTCCGGCATCTTCCTCAAGCCACTGGCCGTATCGCAGAGCCTGCCGAGCGTGACGTGGATCTTCGCGCTGTGGCTCGGGCTCGGCGTGATCTGTCTGTTCGGCGCGTTTGCCTACGGCGAGCTCGGGGCGATGTATCCCGAGGCCGGCGGGCAGTACGCATTCCTCCGCGAGGCCTGGGGGCGCGGCGTCGCGTTCACCTATGGCTGGGTGTTCTTCTGGGTCATCAACAGCGGCACGGTCGCCGCGTTGGCCGTCGCGTTCGCCGAGTTCTTGTTGCCGGCATTCGGGCTCGACACGACGAACCCGGTCACCAAGACCGCGCTCGCAGCGGTAATGATCGTGTTCCTCGCGCTCGTCAACCACTTCGGGGTCGTGCTCGGCGCGCTGCTGCAGAACGTGTCGACGCTGGCGAAGGTCGGCGCGCTCGGCACGGTCGTCGTCGGCGGCGGCATGCTCGTACTCGGAGACGGCGGCGCGGCTGCCGCCGAGGTCGTGCCGGATCCGAGCACGTTCACGCCGGTCGAGGGCGCCCAGACCAGTCTGACGATGGCCGGCCTCGTCGCGGCGTTCATCGGCATCTTCTGGGCCTACGAGGGTTGGTACCAGATGCCGTTCAACGCGGCCGAGATCAAACGCCCGGGCCGCAACGTCCCGGCCGGCCTCATCCTCGGCATGTTCATCCTCATCGTGGTGTACGCCGCGATGAACTGGATCTACCTCGAGATGGTGCCGTTCGAGGAGATGCGGTCGCTGCCGGACAGTGACAAGCAGCAGGTCGCCTACCGCACCGTCGCGCGCATCTTCAGCCCGGAGGTGGCGGGGTATCTGACCGTCGCGATCGCGATCTCGGTCATGGGCGCGGCGAACCCGAACTTCCTGTCCTCGCCGCGGGCGTTCTATGCGATGGCGCAGGACGGCATGGTGCCGAAGGTCCTGAGCCAGGTCAGTCCGCGATGGAAGACGCCGGTCGTGTCGATCTGGGTGCAGGCGGTCTGGGCGATCCTCGTCGTCATCTACCTGCAGAAGTTCGACGACATCACCGCGTTCGTCGTGTTCGCGGGGTTCCTCTTCTACGCGATGACCGTGGCCGGGATCTACGTGCTGCGGGCGCGCCAGCCCGACATCGTGCGGCCATACCGCTGCACTGGCTACCCGATCACGCCGGCGCTCTTCGTGCTCGTGTCGGTCGCGTTCGTCGTGGCGCTGTTGCTCGATCCGGCGGAGCAGCGAAACGCGCTCTACGGCCTCGGCATCCTCGGGACGGGCGTCCTCTACTACTTCGGCTGGGCGGTCGGTCGAGGGGCCGGGTCCGCAGCGACGGCGGGCGCGGTGGCGACGGCGGACCCCGCCGAGGACGGCGCAACTGCCGATGCGAGCGCGGAGACGGGAGTCGGTGGCGACGAGGCGGATGCCCTCATCGACCCGCCGACGACCGATGACGGTGCCGAGCGGTAGCCGCCCGGCGGGTGCCGGTGCGCCCGTTCCGTCACCCTGGGCGAAGCTCAGGGAGTAGGAAGTTCGGCGGTGCGGCCGTAGAGTTCGGCCTGCATGAGCGTTTTGCAGTTCAGCCTGTTCTTCATCGCGTTGCTCGTGGGCTACGTCCTCGTGCATCTGCGGCTCATGAAGTTCGAGGAGCACCTGCAGCGACTGCGCGGGATCGAGTCCCTCGACAACCGGCTCGAGGCGCTGGCGGAGGCGCTCTCCAAGCTCAAGTTCGAGCGCGTCGAGCAGCAGCTGGATCGGCTGCACGAGGACCTCGAGGACCTGCGGGAGGCGACGGGCACCGTGCGTGAGGCGATCGTGCAGATTCCCACGCCCGAGCCGCGCGTGGTCGCGCCCGTCGAAGACGTCGAGCCCGCGCTCCAGAGCTCCCCACAATCGACCGCCGCGCGCGTGCTCGCCCTCGTCGAGACCCGGCTGCTGCAGCTCGGCTACCGCAACATCGAGGTGTTGAGCGACCTCGCCAACGCGACGGAGAACGGGGACGCCGACGTGCTGGTCGAGTGCGAGGACGGCGGCATGGCGATGAAGGGCCGCGTGCAGGTCCGCAACTTCGGGATCCGCGACGTCGCCGTGCAGAGCGTCGCGCCGATGTTTCCCTAGCGAGCGTCAGGAGCCGCGCAGCCACGCCGTGGCGCGGTCGGCGGCGGCCTGCAGGTCGGCCCACGGCGCGTCGGTGTCGAAGCCCGGCAGCTCGGGGTTCACGTCTCGCAGCATGCGCTGGATCAGGTACCGCTCGTAGGCCCAGCGCGGCCGCAACGGCAGGCCGAGCACCTGCTGCAGTTCGCGGCCGGTCGGCGTGCCGGCGAGCAGAACGCCGCGGACGAGCGCCGCGACCTCGGCGCGCGCGCCGAGCCGGATCGCCGAACACGCCGCGGCGGTGCGCAGGCCAGGGTCGGCGAAGCGGTCGTTCGCGACCGTGACGAGCGCCTTCTGCCTCGTCGCCGTGAGGTCTGCGGTCGCCGTGAGGTGGCCGAGCGCCAGCGCCGCCTCGAGCGCGAGCGCCCCGCGGTCCGCGACGAGCCCCAGGAGGAACGCGCCGGCCTCGTCGTCACCGATGCGGCCCAGCAGCGCGACCGCGGGCGGCGCGCCGGGGCCGGCGCGGTTGCGATCGATCGCGGCGACGAGCGCGGGGCCAGCGGCCGCACCATGGGCGGCGACCTCGACGAGTTGCGCGGACCAGTTGGCCGGGGCGGCCGCGACGAGGTCCCGGGCAGCGGTGTCGAGGTCGGCCGCGGCGGGCTCGCCGCCGTTCGCCGCAGCCCCGCCGTTCCCGGGGTCGACGGGCGGGGACGAGTTGCACGCCGCGCCGGCGAGAGCGAGCAGGACCCCGAGCCGCCGCGTGCGGCGGGCGAAAAGCAGCGCGTGCTTCATTGGCGTCATCGTCGCGGGTTCCGGCGCCCGACGCGAGTGGGGAGTCGCGGCATCACGACGGCCGGTCCGCGCGTCGCAGCCAGTCGCGGAACGATGGCGGCGCGCCGGCCTCGTAGCGCACCCGCTCGCCGGTCGCCGGATGGTCGAACTCGAGGCTGCATGCGTGCAGCAGCTGGCGGTCGGGTGCGTCGTCCGGACCCGCGCGCGGATCGCCGCCGGCCTTCATCCGATGCACGAACGCGAGGTAGTCGTCGTCGGGACGCCCGTAGAGCTTGTCGCCGAGCACGGGGTGGCCGCAGTTCTCGAGGTGGACGCGGATCTGGTGGGTTCGCCCCGTGGTCGGCTGGCACCGCAGCAGCGTCGCGGCCGGGCCGTGCTCGACGACGGCGAAACGCGTGAACGCCGGCCGGGGCTCGACGGCATCCGGCGCCGCGGACCGGCGCAGCGCGATCCGGCTCGTCGCCGAGTGCCCGATCGGGCGATCGCAGTGGAAGTGCTCCTCGACGCGGCCGGCGACGACGGTGAGGTAGAGCTTCTCGACCGTTCCGGCGCGGAACTGCTCCTGCACCGCGCGACTGGCGCGTCGCGTGCGCGGCAGCACGACGACGCCGCTGGTCTCGCGGTCGAGCCGGTGGACGACGCGGGCGTCGGGGAAGTCGTGTGCCGTGCGCAGCAGGTGGATCAGCGTGTGGCGCACGAACGGGCCGTCCGCGTGCATCGGCAGGTGGGCCGGCTTGTCGACCACGACGAGATCGGGGTCGGTGTGCAGCACTCGGATGCGGTCGTCCACCCAGGGCTCACGATGCACCTTGCGGTAGAGCACCTCGGCACCGGCCCGCACGGGGTCGTCCGCGTGCGCCGATCTGCCGTCGACGAGCACGCGGCCGGCGGTGACGTGCGCGGCCCACGCGTCGCGGTCGTGGTATCGGAACCGGCCCGCGAGGTAGTCGCCGAGCGGCTGGCCCGCGGACTTGCCGGGGACGCGCGAGCGCAGCTCGAGCACGTTCGGCTCGTCAGGCACGTCGGCTCGACCGGGGGACCGCATGGCGCGATCAAACCCGGAAATCGACGTCGCCACCAGTCGGAGCGGGGGAGAGTCGCGCCCTGATGGAGCAGCCGCCCATGGCGCGGCCGGCGGTGTCGGTCGCGTTGGACCGGGGGCGGCGGACCGGCCGCCGCGGTTTCAGTCTTCGCGGCGACGGCGGCGCATCGAGAAGCCGGCGAGGCCGGCGATGCCGCTGCCGAACAGGATCAGAGTGCCGGGTTCGGGCACCGGCGAGCCGGCGTTCGAGCCGCTGTTGCCGCCCGGGTCGTTGTTGCCGGGTTGCGAACCGTTGCCGCCGGGGCTGCCCGGTCCGCCCGGGGAGCTCGTGCTCGTCGACGCGCCGCCAGTGCTGCCGTTGTTCGAACCCGGAACGCCGCCCGGGGTCTCGTTCGAACCCGGCTCGATCGGGTTGCCGCCGGACGGCTCGATCACGCGCGTATCCGGATCATTGATCGGTGCCGCAGGGCCATCGTCGACAGCGGCGAGGGTGCCGTTGCTCTTCGCGCAGGCCGCGATCGGCAGGATCAACAACAGGGGTAGCAATAGTTTCTTGTGCATGGTCACGAAGTCGGGCTCAGGCGAGCCACGAAACTCTACAAGCAAGGCGCATGCCGTTTGTTGCAGGGGAAATCGCGAAACTCTGCGATTCGGATCCGAGTGCGCGCGGTGTCCTCGATCGGGCGTTGGCATCGCCGACACGGCGTTGGGCGACGCTGCGGTCCCGGAATGAGACCGGCCCGGAACGGCGGTCTGCGCCCGGCCTGCAAGGAGCCCGCGGTGCGTCGGATCCGACGGTTCGTCGGCGACGCGGCGGTGCCATCGGCGCGCTCGTCGCGCGTTACGCCGCTGCCATGGCGATGTTTCGGTGCATGGCATCGCACGGCGACGGGTGGCGTGAATCCGACACCCGTCCTGTCGGTCCGACGACGGTCGGGTGGCTCAGCGGAGCTTGGGGAAGAACCGCAGATCACGGCCGCCGACCGCGACGATGATCCCCGTCCGCCACGGCAGGATGCAGGTGCCGCGCTCGTCGCCGTCCAGGACGTACTGCCGGCGGCCGCTGCCGAGGGCGTAGGCCTCGATGTCGCCCCGGATGGTGCGCAGCAGCAGGCGGTCGCCGGCCAGGCCGGGGATGCCCTTCCAGCCGTCGTGCTCGGCCTTCATGACCCGGCGTTGGCTGCCGTCGAGCGCCGCGACGCTCAGGACCTCGCGTTCGGACACGAACAGCGCGCGCCGCCCGGCGATCATCGGCGACGCGATCGGTGGCGAGTCGGCCACGCCGCGCCAGAGTTCGTCGCCGGTCAGCGGCGCGAGCGCGCGGATCGTGTCGCCGCTGTCGACCGCGATGATGACGTCGTCGGCCGCGGCGACGTGCAGATCGGTCAGGTTGTCGAACGGCGCACTCCACTGCAGCTTGAGGCTCGGCATCTTGTGTGCCGAGATCGACGTCCTGGTCACGACCACGAGTCGAGAACCGGCGCGCAGCAGGCGAACGCGATCGCTGTCCGGCAGGTCGATGTAGCGTTGCTCCTGCTGCTCCAGGTCGGTCACGACGAGGCGGCCCGTGGTGGTAGCCGCGACGAGGTAGGTGTCGAACTGCACGGGCTCGACCTCCGTGGGCAGGTCGGGCAACGA
This sequence comes from Planctomycetota bacterium, assembly GCA_965228735.1. GTDB lineage: Bacteria > Planctomycetota > UBA1135 > UBA1135 > UBA2386 > JAGQRA01. Next base: position 1,383,379 of record OZ245838.1, on the reverse strand, counting down.
CCAGATCTCGACCCCGGTCTTGCCATCGACGCAGCGCAGCTTGCCGTCGAGCGACGCGAACACGACGTTCCCGCCGATGCCGAAGGGCCGCGACAGCAGGCCCGAGAGGTCGCCCGACTTGAAGGTCCAGTGCGGTTCGGTCGCGCCCGGCTTCATGGCGAACGCGTTGCCGCCGCGGTCCGTGAAGACCAGCGTGCCGTCGTTCAACGTGAGCGGCGGCTTGTCGACCGAATTGCCGTGCGCCATCGAGTGCGCCGGTGCGAACACGAGCTGCACGCCGAGCTGGCCGGCCAGGGACTCGTGGTCCACGAGCTCGAAGTCGCGGGCCTCGAAGCCATCGAGCGCGATCCGGAAGCGGTTCTCCTCGGCCGGGATGAACGCGACGATGCACGGGGTCTTGCCGATCTCCGCGCCGTTGCAGTGCACTGCCGCGCCGACCGGGTCGGATTCGATCTTGAGCGGCAGCCGGACGAGCTTCTCGAACGGGACGTCCTCGAAGGCGAGCTTCAGCGCCTTGAGCTGCTGGAGCGCCGTGGCGTAGTTGCCGCTGCCCGTCGCGTTGCCGAGCTCGCCCATGAGCTTGACGATCGTCGCGTTCCGCGTGACGTGGTCGCGGAAGAGCGCGCGCAGCGCCGGATCGTCGACCTCGGACTTCTGCAGCTCCTGGAACAGCTCCAGTGCTCCCGCGAAATCGTGGGCTTCCTCGCAGTCGAGGGCCTTCTTGAACACCGGATCGTACTCGCGTTGCCGGTCGCTCTTCTCCACGGCGCGCGTGTAGGCGGCGAGCAGGTCGCGGGCGCGCTCGAACGTCGCGCGGTGCCGTTCGATCAGGGTGTCGACGTCGGCGCGGAGATCGGGCGCGAGGTAGGCCGGCAGCTCCTTGCCGTCGTGCAGGTTGAGCAGGTCGTCCACGAGCACGTAGAGCGCCGGCTGGCATACCGTCTTGATGTCGGCCAGATTGTCGACGAGCTGGCGTCGATGCATGAGCCGGTTGGGCTCCTCGGGCAGGCGCGTCGCCATGATCTTCGCTGCCGAGTCGATGTCCGCGAGCAGGGCCTTGAGGCGCGTGTTCACGACGGATTCGATCTCCGCCTGGTTGGCCTCCTTGCTCCGGAGGTCGTCGTAGACGACGAGCGCGGAACGCAGCTGCCCCTTGTCGAGCATCTCGGCGGCCGTGACGAGTCGCTCGTTCGTCCGTTCGCGCTCCGCGCGGGCCTGGCGCTGCAGCTCGGCGGCGTCGGCGAACTCGACCTGGCGGCGGAGGTCGTCGGCTTCCGGGCATTCGCCGAGCTGATGAGCCCAGTGCACGAGGCGCTCGCGCGCCTTGTTGCGATCACCCGCCGCGATCAGGGCGCTGATCTCGTTGCCGGCCTCGCGGACCGCGGATTCGAAGCGGTCCTGCTGCCAGATCACCAGACCCATCGAACCCGCGAGCACCAGCACGATCGTGATCGCCGCAATCCGGATGGCCTGCGTGGTCTTCGAGCGACTGAGGCGCTTGAGCTGGCGCGCGACGTCCTTGCGGCGACGGTCGAGCCGGAGGATCTGCTCGAGCGCCTCGCGAACGCGCGGCACGTCGCCTTGCTCGCGGAAGAGCTCGGCGACCTCCTCGAACGCGGTGATCGCGCCGGCCGCGTTGCCGAGTCGCTGCTGGACCCGCGCCTCCCGCAGCAAGAGTGCTGGGCCCGGAGTCGTCTCGAAGCGGGCCTCTTCGATGATCGCGAGCGCCTCGTCGATCAGGTCGTCGGCGAGCATCGAGTCGATGAGCTTGCCCGTGACCTCCTCGACCTCGGGGTTGTCGTGCGGTTCGAGCTGCAGCAGGGATTGCCGCAGGAACCGCAGCGTCGCCGGGTCGTGCGGGGCGAAGTCCGCTGCTTCGCGCGCGAACTCGAGCGTCGCCTCGGGGTTGGTCTGGCGTTCGGCGACCTCGAGCAAGGTCAGGCCGGCGAGCTTCCTCTCGCCGGCGCGTTCGAGAACGTGCGCCATGCCGCGGACGATCTCGATATCCAGGTCGTGGTCACGATCGCGCAGCGTCTGCAGCACGATGACGGCCTGTTTCGTGGTGCCCTCGTCGGTGAAGGCGGCCGCCGCCTCGATCATCTGCTCGTCGGAGAGGTTGACGATCAGGCCTTCTCGAACGAGGTCGCGGGCGACCCGAGCGGCCTCGAACAGACTCTGGGTCGACTGCTCCGCCAGATGACGATATCTCCGGCGACCGTCCGCGTTGCGGAACAGGACGAACTCGAGTTCGCCCAGTTCGCGCGGCGGCTCATCGGTCGTGGCGATCGGGAGCTCATCGAGGTTGCCGATCGATTCGAGGATCGTCTCCCACTCGTCGGAGCGACGCGCCACTTCGAGCAGCAGACTGCTGATCTCGAATTCGGGGCAGTCGCGGAAGTTCTCCCGCAGTTCCGGATCCTCGACCGGCCCGCGGTAGAACTCGAACGCGCCATGATTCCAGGTGAAGATCGCGAACAGGTCTTCGGCGACCTGCACGCTCGCGACATCTTCGATCTGGTCATTCGTGATGATGCCGTCGGCGACGAGGATCTGGCCGATCGGGAGCCGTTCCTTGCGCTGGCGCATGAGCGCGGAGCGCAACTGCTCGGTCGTGATCAGGTTGGCGGCGACGAGGCGTTGGCCGATGCGACGCTGGATGACCCGCGGCGGGGTCAGGATCCGGAGGAAGCCGTCCTTGCAGTAGACCTGGCGCTGCTCGAGGGGGTTGTGGATGCGGAGGACCCCCTCCATCTTGGTCATCGACAGCGTCTGGAAGATGTCCGACAGGTTGATCTGGTCGAGGTCGCCACGCATCGTGACGGCCTGTTCCGTTCCTTCTGACGGCTGCGGCGAGGCGTCGTGCTTGTTCTGCTCTTCCCCCTCGAGCAGGAAGTCGACTTCCTCGTTGTCCAGGATGTTGCCAGATTCACTCATGCGACGGCACGCGTATCGATCGGACCAACGAGTCAGGCGCAGGAAGGCTGCGCGGCTCCCGTTCCCCGCGATCTGGTGTATCGGCTGTTGTCTCGCCTGGCCTCAACTCGTTCGAGCTCAGGTTCAGGGCGCCGATGGCATCGCGGGGCCGGGTTGGCTGAGGCCGGCGAGCGCTCCGTTCGACGGTCGGTTGCGCCTCTGGCTGACGTCGGCGGAGTTCGACTACGCGGCCGGCTTCGGGCTCGCCGCGGATCTCGGGCGAGCCGCAACGCCGATGCTGTGGGACATGCTGGCTGCCGAGCAGTCGAACGTGCGGCGCCGCAATGCTCTGCTCGGCGCCGCGATCCTCGCGGGCGGGGAGGCCGAGGACGAGCGGTTGTTCGCGTGGCTCGGCCAGCAGAAGGCGATCAAGGAAGAACGCACGATGGCCGCGTTGGCGTTGGCGCTCGGGCCGCCGCGGCAGCGCGGGGTGGCCAACTTCTGGTCCCGCAGCATCGGCCCGACGAGGTCACCTGTCCAGATACTCGACATCGCTGCTCGGCTCGCGGCTGCCCGGATTCCCGGCAGCGCGTCGGCGCCCGGCGCGCCCGTGCTCACCGACGACGATCCGGGGCTCGCGGGCGCGACGGCGTATGCGGGATTGCCCGTGCCGCAGTCGATCTGGAATCGGCGCTTCAACCTGCGCGATCCGAAGGACCACGACGACCTGTTCTGGCGCGGGGCCATGCTGTACGGCGCGCGCCTCACCGAGGACAGCCGCAAGATCGCGCCTCAGCTGCTCGCGAAGGCGCAGCAGGTGGCCGGCCTCAGTGGCGTGAAGTATGCGGCCGCACGGCAGGCGGCGGCGTTGTTGCGGTCGGCGCGGGACGACGTGAGCGACAGCGGCCCTCGGCCGCAGTACGAGTTGCTCGAACTGCTCGCGAGCAACCGCCGGTCGGCCGTCAAGGTCAGGAAGTGGCTGGAGCCCGCGCCGCACCCGCGTGACCAGCGCCCGCAGCGACTCGCCGTCTCCTACGTGCTGTCGCGCGGTGATCCGCGGCGGATCGTCGACGACCACGCGATCTGGGCCACGGACTCCCGCGTCAACCGGGAGATCGCGATCGCCCTCGCATGGCGCCTGCTCCACGACGACGTGACAGCGATCCCCGATGTGCAGATCCGCGAGCTGCCCGAGTGGTTCTTCGTCCGTTGGGCTGCCGGACTCGAAGCGACGCCGATGCTCTGCGCGGACCTCACGCTTGCCGCGATGGCGACGCTGGCCGCGGATGGCCGGTTGCCGCGCGCGGCGGCGAAGCAGGCGCTCGAAGAAGCGCTCTGGCGCTGGGGGAGCCACCCCGGTCTCGGGCTCTACGAAGCGGAGCGGCTGCTCGTGCGCGACATGCTGCTCGTCGGCGGGAACGAGGGCACCAAGTTCGTCGCCGAGATCGACTACGAGAATCGCTACCGGCCGACCGGCATCGGGCCGTCGAGCAAGTTCTACCTCGTGGCGATCGCGCTCTACGAGCACTTCAGCACGCCAAGGCTGCCACTACCGCCGCAATATCGGCTGCGCTGACGTCGGGGCCGGGTGAGAGTCGCAGGGTGCCCGCGGCCGCGGTCCCGAGGTGCTCGTGGATCCATGGCGCGCAGTGGTGGCCCGAGCGAGCGTGGACGTCCTGCGCGGCGAGGATCGCGCCGAGCTCCGCCGGGTCGAGCGCTTCGTGCACGACGCTGACGACCGGCGTGCGCGGGCCGGCGGGGCGGGGAACGATCGACAACCCGCGGACCTCGGCAAGCTGGTCCTCGAGTTCGCGCGTGCGGGCGAGCGCGAGCTCCGCGAGGTGGTCGCGGCCCTCGATCGAGAGCCACTCGAGCGCTGCGAGCAGGCCGAAGATTGCGGGCGTGTTCGGCGTGCCGGCCTCGAACGCGCTCGGCCACGCCGTCGGATGCTCGGCCAGCGCGACGGAGCTGCCGGTGCCGCCCTGCTTCTGGGGTGCGAGCGCGAGTCCGCTCGCCGCCCGGAGCGCGAGGAACCCGAGCCCCGGTGGGCCGTGCAGTCCCTTGTGACAACTGCCCGCCACCAGATCCGCGCCGACGTCGATCGCGAACAGGCCAGCGGTCTGGGACACGTCGATCACCGAGACAGCGCCGTGCTTGCGGGCGGACTCGCAGAACGCGGCAGCGTCGAACAGCGCGCCGGTGACGTTGCTCGCGTGGGTGAAGACGAAGACGTCGGGCCGGGCCTCGGCCAGCGCGGCATCGATCGCCGCCGGGTCGAGTCCCAGGTCCCCGTCCGGTGGGACGACATCGACCTGCAGGCCGCGTTCGCCGGCGAGGGCCCGCAGCGGCCGCACGACGGAGCTGTGTTCGAACGCCGTCGTGAGCACGCGCTGGCCGGGCCGCAGCAGCGCGCGCAACGCGAGGTTGAGCGACTCGGTCGCGCCCGACGTGAACGCGACGTTCGCCCGCGGCACGCCGCAGTGATCACCGAGCACGCGGCGCGCCATCGCGACGCGCATGCCGACCTCGATCGAACGGGTCGAGTCGCCGCGGTCGGCGCTCACACCGTAGTCGTCGTACCACTCGAGAACGGCCGCTCGCACCGCGGGCGGCTTCGGGTAGCTCGTGGCCGCGCTATCCAGATAGATCATTCAAGAGGTCGATCCTTCGCCAGGGTGAGCGGTCGCCGGGTTCATGAGACGCCGACCCAGCGATCGTACAGCGCGCGGGCCCGCAGCGGATCGCGCACGCCGAAGAGCAGCGCGCGACCGCCCGGGAAGACGCTGAACCGGCAGCCGTCGACCTCGAAGCGCAGCAGGTGCGTGGTGCGCTGCAGGCCGGAGACCGCGTCGCCGAGTCGCACCGCGAGCTTGCCGAGATCGACGGGCACGGCGCGCGGCGGATCGACCTGCACGGCGTCGCGACCGCAGAGCGTGACGGCGGTGTTCGGCGCGGCCGTGAGGGCGGGGAACTCGCGGCGTGAACACACCGGACAGTCGGGTGCAGGTCCGGCCGCGAGCTCCTGGCGTTGGTAGCTGCCGCGCCACACGTCACACGTGAACACGCCGCTGCTCACCGCGTCCTTGTTGCCGGACAGCAACTTGATCGCCTCGGCAACCTGGAACGCCGTGACCGCGGCGATCGCGGGCGCGAGGATGCCCGCCGTCTCGCAGTTGCCGACGTCGCTGCCCTGCGGCGGGTCGGGCCACAGGCAGCGCAGGCACGGGCCGGCCGGTTGCACGACCATCGCGGCGCCCTCGGTGCCGACGGCGCCCGCGTAGATCCACGGGATCCCCTGCTCGGCGCACCAGTCGTTGAGCAGGTAGCGGGTCGGGAAGTTGTCGGTCCCGTCGAGCACGAGGTCCGGCCGCGCTGACAGGTGCTGTAGGAGCTCGGCCGAGCAGTCGTCGACGATCGCCTCGATCGCGCAGCCGGAGTGCACGGTGCGCAGGCGGGCGGCGGCCGCCGTTGCCTTCGGCGTGCCGTCCTCGGCGTCGCGTTCGTCGAACAGCGTCTGGCGCTGCAGGTTGCTGAGCTCGACGATGTCGCGGTCGACGAGCAGCAGGCGGCCGACACCGGCGCGACAGAGCGCCTCGGCCGTGTGGGTGCCAAGGGCACCGATCCCGACGATCAGAACGGTCGCGTTCGCGATCCGCTCCTGGCCCGCGTCCCCGATCCCGGCGACGCGCACCTGGCGGCTGAACCGCGCGTGGGGTTCTCGGGGCGCGCTCAGCTCCCGAAGTAGTCCTTGTTGACCGCGGTGAAGTTCTTCCATTCCTCGGGTAGATCCTCTTCCGCGAAGATCGCCGTCACCGGGCACGCGTCGACGCAGAGCGTGCAGTCGATGCAGTCGTCCGGGTTGATGTAGAGCTGCGGGTCATCGTCCTTGCCGTGGATGCAGTCCACGGGGCAGACGTCGACGCAGGCCTTGTCTTTCACATTGACGCAGGGTTCGGCGATCACGTGGGTCATGCCAGGAAATCTAGCGCGCGGCCCTGGCCTGTCCAGCGCGAGTCGGCGGTCATGTCGAATGGCCGGTGCGGTCGGTGGTTGGGGTATGCGGCCGGCCACCGAGCCCACCCGGCGTGCCCGATCGGGCAGGGCGGCCGGTAGCCGGGGGGGCGCCTAGAAGACCTGGCGCGCGCACGGGCTGGCGTGCCCGACGACCGCGTTCGGGTCGAACTCGACGGCCTGCTGTACCATCGGCAGGCCGACGGCCGACGCGCGGGCCCCGGCCGGGAACGTCTGCGTGAACCAGGCTTCGTCGCCGATGCTCGCGCCGATGCCGAGCGTGATCGCGTTGTTGCTGACGCAGAGCACGCCGGTGCTGCCGGGCACGAAGCTACTCAGTGGGACCTCGGGCGCGAAACCGCCGATGTCGACGAGGAAGAACACGAGCGGGTTGGGGCCGGAGCCCGCGCGGAAGTAGTCGAACGTCACGTCGTCCGCGCGCGTCGGGTCGAACTGCGAGACGTCCGGCGCCGTGCCCGAGAAGAACGACCCGGTGCCGGGTGCCGGGCCGAAGCCGGTCGGCGGCGGATTGGCGCTCGCCGGGAACGACGCCTGATTCGTGATGCCGAGCGCGACGCCGGCCGCGGTGCTGTGCGCGATGTCGAAGACGAACTGGCTGCGTTCGTCGTAGGTCAGCGCGCCGGCGTCGTTCGTCAGCATGTGCGAGTTCTCGGGCCCCGGCGGCGTGCCGGTCTGTTGGGCCTGCCCGGGTGCGTCGAAGAACGTCACGCCGGCCGGCTGGTAGCCGAGGATGACGAGCGTCGACAGTCCGTCGTTCGGCCAGTTCGGCGCCGCCGGCAGATCGAGCGCGACGAACACGTCACCGCCGCCCTGGATGGGAACCGCGACCGGCGCGGCCGGCGTCGCGACGATGACCGCGCCGTTGATCGTGCCGCTCGGCGGCGCCCCCGGGCCGGCGAGGCCGACGACGAATGGCGTGCGCTGCGCGAGGTCCGGGAAGCCGGGGTTGGTCGGATCCTCGGGGTAGAGGTAGATGCCGAACGGCTCGTTCGGCGTCGCGACGGCGTCCTGGTCCTGCACGAGCAGGAAGATGCTCGCGATCGTGCGCATGCCGGGAGTGTCGGTGCCCCAGCCGGCGTACTCGTCGCCGTCGATGCGCGTCATGATCTCGCCGGCCGCGACGTCGAGCTGGCCGCGCGAGTTGGTGCTGGCGATCGTGTTGTAGGAGAAGCCCATGAAGTTCTGGGCGGGCAGCGCCGTGGCGCCGAGCAGCGTCGCGAGAGCGAGCCGCGAGGGGAGCGTGTGCATGCGTTGGTATCGGTGGTTGGGAGGCAAGAACGGGCAGGGCGAGACGCGCAGTGTAGCGGCCATCGCCGGCGGCTGCCCGCAAGTGCGACCGTCCGCACCGTGAGGTGGTTTCGGTCCGCAGAGTGTCACAGGATCTGCGCCGGGGCATCGCGTGACGCCGCTCACGCTGCCACGCGCCATGTGCGCGGGGTCAGGCTGGTTGCGTCGGTCCCACGGCGCGGCAGCAGAGGCGCTGCGGCTGCTGTCCCTGACAGTGTCGCTACGCGGACCGCAGTCGCGCCACGATCGCGACATGGCCACTGCCGTCGGCGAGGGGCGCGAGCTGCAGGATCGTCCATTCGCCGAGCGTGACCAACGTGGCCCCGCGCAGCGTGTTCTCGCGCACGTCGACCTTCGCGAGTCGGGCGAAGCCAGGGTGCGCGACCTGCAACTGGCCCGGCTTGTCGTCGTGCGTGAGCAGCGTCATGCGCAGATCGAGCAGGGTCGCCCCCTGGTCCATCGGGCCGACGCTCGCCTGCATGAGGAAGCCGCGCGCGATCGAGCCGAGGAGCGGCGATGCCGCGGAGCTGCCGGTGGCGATCACGGCCCGGTAGTCCTTGACGTACGGCGTGTGCCACGTGCTGCTGACGCTGGTGTCGCGGCTCGCGGACACCGTCGTCACGCAGCGGTGGGGCAACGCGGTGGCGAGTTGCGTCGGGTCGAGGTCCGTGAGGTCGGCGATCTGCTCGGTCGTCACGTCGCCGAACGCGACCTCGAGCGTGTACTGGCGTGCATCGATGAGCTGCAGCTGCTGCAGCGCTTCCCGGACGCCCTTCTGGGTGTCGTCGTCGGCAGCCACGAGCAGGTGGCCGTTGAGGCTGTGCATCGTGTTGGGCGAACCGTCCCAGGTGTCGGGCTGGACCTGGGCGGTGAGCCACTCCTGCAGGCGGCCATCGTCGAACACCGCGGGCATCGGCTCTTCGTCGCTCTCGGGGAGCAGATGGCCATCGGAGTACGGGATGCGGATCGGTGCCGGGCGCGCGGCGCCGCGGGTGAGGTTGCTCACCGGGTAGATCGTCGTTGCGCCGACGGTGAGGTCGGCCGCCGGCGTGCGCCGAATGCGCAGGCAGAGCGCGCCGCCGCCCGGGGCGTCGCTGCCAATGAGCAACCCTTCGCCAGGTCGCAGGTAGGCGCTCGCGTGTGCCGTCGCGATCGCCGTCACGGGCAGCTCGACGGCCGCGAGCTTGCCGGGTTCGGCGGTCGGCAGTTCGCAGACCGGACCACGGGTCAGGGTGCGGTCGCTGCCGGACAGGGTGACGAGGATACGTTCGTCGAGCGTACGGCGGACGCGCACGCTCCAGGTCGAACCGTAGTTCTCCGCGGCGAGCCCGAGGTCGGGCGTCGCGGCGTCCTGCGCGACGACCATCGAGAAGCTCGCGACCCGGTTCTGGATCCGCTTCGACTCGAGCAGCAGCGGCCGCCGTGGATTGGCGCGGCCGGCGAGCACCCCGTGCTCTTCCGCCTCGGCGAGGAGGTCGGTCACCGCGTTCGCGGAAAGGACGGCGCTGCGATCCTGCAACACGGAGCCGGGGAGTTCGTGCAGCTCGACGAGCACGGGTTCGAACAGCACCCGGCGAATCTTGCTGAGCACGCTGCGCGTTTGCGCGTGCATCCCTTCGTCGCACCAGATCGCGAGGTAGCCGCTGTCGTCACCGCGGAGTTCGACGCCTTCCCGGTCCCAATACATGGGGTCCGTGCTCATGTACAGGAAGTTGACGAGGTCGCCGAGCTCGAGCGCGACGTGTGGATCGTCGCTCTCGTGCAGTCCCGCCGGCACGAGCGACGCGTCGACGGCCGCCGCGGGCAGGTAGTTCGGCTCGAGCCGAACGATGTCGCGGACGTCGTACAGCCGCATGCGGGGCGGGCCGGCCGCGTCCTGAGCCGGCGCGAGGCCGAGCGCGAGGAAGAACGTCAGGAGTGCGGGAGTGCCGGTCGGGATGGACTTCATGCGCGGGGAGCGAACGGGTAACGCGAACCGGCGCCCGGGAGAGGATGGCCGGGCGCTGAATCGGAGAGGCGTGGGTTGCCGTACAGACCTCGTTGTCACCGCAATGTCAGGTTCATCCGCAGAAAGATAGGCCAGCGGCGAACCCCGGTCCGCGTGGCCGCCCGGAGGAGTCCGAGGACAACCGGTGCGGTCCCGGGCGCGCCGTCGAGGCCCGGAATGGCGGTCCCTCGACGCCATCCATTCTCAGCCCCAGAACCGAATCATGACCATTCTCCGACTCTCCGATCCATCTGACGTCGCGTTGCCGGAGTTCCTCGGGCCGGTGACGTTCTACTTCGAGGACTGGACGTTCGACGGCAACGCCTTCGAGGGCAGTCAGCGCCTCGAGGTGCAGGTCGTCAAGTAGTCGTAACGTTCACGCCGCGTCGCGGACGCGGCGCTGCGTGCAGCACGAACCCGGGCCCGACAGCTTGCAGCCCAAGGGCCCGGGCGCGGGCGGCGACGCGTGCTTGAGCAGACGGCCGAGCGCCGAGCCGAACACGAAGGCCAGGGCGAACCAGACGAGCAGCGCGGCGGCGATCAGCATGGTGAGGGCGGCGCGCCGCCGACACGTTCGACGCCGCTCCACTCTCTCTACGTTCGGGCCTTAAGCAGAACCGTCGGTATGCGGCTCGAGGCGGCGGGCGCGGAAGCGGGCGTGCCGCAGTGGCAACCCTTGTTCCCGTCGGCCTAAGGGTGCTCGTCGTCCACGGCTCGCCCGCAGCAGACCTCGGATGTGGGAGTTCGGCTGCCGGAACTGTGGGTCGGCACCCTCGAGCACGGCGCGTTCGTGTACCGGAACTCCCGCTTCGAGCCCTTCGATCCGACGGCGTCGCGGCCCGGACGTTGACGTCAGAAGAGCGTGATGCGATGCGCGTTGCTCGTGCCGAACGGCAGGGGCGCGGTCGCGCCGGGATCGATCGGCGCGAACTGCACCGCGAAGAATGCGCCCACGAGCCCCGGGTTGTTCGGGATCGGGAAATCGAGCTCCGCGTGGCCCGCGAAGTCGGGACCACGCGTGTCACCGTTGCCCGCGAACAGCAACAGCGACGCGACCGCGTCGGTCAGCTGGTCGCAACCGGCGGGCAGGCCGAGGACGGGCGTGGCCGGGAAGTTCGGGTTGACGCCGATGACCGCGAAGACCGCGCCGCCGGCCGGGGTGCCGCTCGATTCGAAGAGGAAGTCGCCGTTGCCGATCTGCGGCGCTTCGTTGGTGTAGGCCGTCGGAATCCGGTTGGTCGACAGGGGACAGCCGGAGCCGGCCGGCGCCGAGTTGACGTCGTCGAGGTAGTTGCAGAACAGGCGGAACTTCGGCGCGGACGCCGAGCGGGGTGTCCACGCGCCGGTGCCCGAACGCGTCTGGTGCGGCAACTGCGTGGCGCCGCCGGGCTCGGTCATCGGTTGACTGAACCCGGGCTCGACCCAGACCAGCCACACCGGCACGCCCTGCGTCAGCACGATGGGCTGATCGAGGTTGGCGCCTTGCCACGACTCCGGGCGGTTGTTGTCGATGCGCCATCCGCCGCCCGCGAGCCGCGTTCCCGGCGCCGCGTTCTGGTCGTCCCAGATCTCGACCGCCATGAACCGGTCACCGGTCAGCGTCGTGTTCTCCGTGAACACGCGCGCAGCCAGCACGACGAGCGTGCTCGTCGGCGTGATCTGCCACGCGAAGGAGTTCTGACCGCCGAACCCGAACGCGGTGATCGCGTTGCTCGCGCTGGTGGTCTGGTCGTTCTCGGCCAGGCACGGTGGGGACTGGGCCGGAACGGTGGCGGCGAGAAGAGCAGACAGAGCGACGGTGCGAAGCATGGCGGATCCTCCAGGGAGTGGTGGGATCCGTCACTGTACCTGGCCGCCTGGGGTCGTCCAGGCGGACCGCGAATGCCGGCGCGAAGTGCGCGCTCACGCGCCGATGTGGATCCGCGCCGCGTTCGAAACGGCGGCGCCGCCGGCGGACGTCGGATCGGTGACGAAATACTGGACGAACAGGTCGACGCCGACGAACGCGGGCGCGTTGGGGATCACGAGCGGGTAGCTGGTGCTGCCGTTCGCGGTCGGCACGAAGACGCTGAGGTCCGGCGCGGCGTAGAGCGTGCAGCCCGGGAGCCCGGCGGCGCCGAGATCGAACGGCAACGTCGTGCCCTGGTAGACCGTGTCGGAGAAGCCGTAGGCGACGAGCCCGAACTGCTGCGCCGGCAGGTTGCCGAGGTCGACGTTGGCCGTCGTGCCGATGTCGGGCAGGCCGCTCATCGACAGGTCCGGCGGCCCGAGCGCGCCGCCGCAGCCCTGGCCGAACGACGCGAACGTGCCGCACGCGAGCGCGAGTGCGCTGTTGACTGCCGCGGCGAACGCCGGTTTGTCGATTCGCGTGCCGTAGTTGCCGCCGCCCGACGAGTTGCACCCGCCGTGCGTGTGCACGCCGATGGCACGCCCGGTCTGTTCGTGGATGACGGGTGAACCGGAGTTGCCGCCGGTCGTGTCGGTCGCGTACCGCAGCGCATCGGCGGTGCCCGTGGTGACCCGCGGTCCGACGTGGGTCTTCGTCACGGAGTTCCACGTCAGCGATACCGGCGCCGAGACCCGCCCGTTGCCCGTGATCCGGATGTCGACGCCAGCGATGCCATTCGGCACCGGGCCGAGCTCGAACCACGCCCCCTGGCGCTCACCGGGGTACTCGCCATGGTTGCTGTTGCGCCCCATGCGCATGACGGCCCAGTCGCGGCCGATGCCCGCATCCTGGAACTGCAGTGTCGGCACGATCGCCGGGTACTGGTCGTCCGGCGGCGGATGGACCATCGTCCCGCCCGTCGTCGACAGCGGCAGGTTGAACCCGATGATCGTCGGCGTCGTCGCGTTGTCCGCGCAGTGGCCGGCCGTGACGATCACGCATTCGCTGATGAGCCACCACGTGCAGGCCGAGGCGCCGGTGACGGCGCGCCCGATGCGCGGGTCGGTCGCGAGCACCCGGTCGTCGGTGTTGCCGCAGATCGAATCGACGCGTGGGGTGTCGCGCGACTCGAGCTCGACCGCGGTCACCGCGACGCGATTGCCGGTGCTGCCCCCGGCGGCGAACAGTTCGATCGTGACCCCCGCGCCGTTGAAGTAGGCCGAGCCGTTGCCGTAGTCACGCAGACTGCCGGCGTCGAACCACTGGACCGCGCCGTCGTGCAGCGAGGTGAGCCGCAACCGACCGCCCGCGGGCAGATTCGTGGTGCCGAACCGCAGCCGCAGCCAGAGGGCGTCCGGGACCACGAGGTCCTGGCGGAACACGATCGCGGTCGTGCTCGTGGGGTTTTGGACGTAGCCCGAGTCGAGCGTGACGGAGCGCGTGAGGACCGGGATCGGTTGAACCTGCGCCCGAACGACCGGAACGGCCAGGAACGCGGCGACGCCCGCGACGAGCGCGAACCGAGGGAGGTGGCGAGAGTGCATTGGCGAGAAGTCGTGGGGCGGCAGCCCCGGTAGTCTACCCGCGGAACGCCGATCGGTCCGGGTCAGCGCTGCGCCGCGACGCGGCGGGCGAACTCGGGATGCGCGAAGACACCGCCCGAAAACCCCGCCGGTTGGCGAAGCGGGCTACAGCTCCCCGAGGACGATCTCGGCGTACTTCGTGTTCGCCGCGGTGATCGGGGCGCCGAGCTCGATCTGCACGCCCTGCGCGAAGAATCGGGTGCCGACGAGGACCGGGTTGTTCGGGAACGACAGCGCGAGGGTCGTGCTCGTGCCCGCGGTCGCGAGGAACAGGCTGACGTCGTTGCTCACCTGCACGCTGCAGGCCGGATCGGTGCCCGGCAGGAATTGCGCGAGTGGGATCGGCAGGGCGGCGCCGCCGAGCATCGTGTCCGAGAAGCCCAGCACACCGAACGTCAACGTGCCGGCCGTCAGGTTGTCGAAGTCGAGGTCGAGCGTCGCGTCGATCGACGGCATGTCCGGCGACGAGATCGTGGCGGTCTGCGCCGTGCTCGACGGGCAGTCCGTGCCCATGATCGTGAACGTGCCCCAGGTGCTCGGGCCATGGTGCCAGACCCGGTCGCGTGCACCGTTGTTCTCGCTCATCGGACCCGCGACGGCCACACTGAGCGCGTTCACCCACTCTGCGCCGCCGTTGCGGCACGACGGTGCGCCGGCGCTCGAGACGTCCGTCCAATCGACGCCGTCGAACTCGTAGGTCACGCTGATCGAGCTGCCGCCGGTGCCGCCGTGCACGACGACCTTGTCGGTGATCGGGTTGTAGTACGACAGGTGGGCGAACGTGCCCGTCGCGGGGTACGACACCGCGGTCGTCACCTGCGACCAGGTCAGCGTGCTGAGATCGAGGCGGTAGGTGGCGGCGCTGTCAGCGCCGTTCAGCTTGCCGCCGAACAGGATCACGTCGTCGTGCGGAGCCGGCCGGTAGACCATCGAGTGGTTGAAGACCGTGGGCCCGTTGGCCGTGGGCAGGTTGACCCAGGTGCCGCCGAGCCAGGCCCAGGTCTCGTTCGAGTCGTAGGCGGTCCCGGTCGAGTCCCAGGCCTTGCCGCCGTGGAACAGCACGCCGTAGGCCGGGGTGTAGACGGCCGAGTCACCCATGAGCCAGCGCGGGTCCGGCGACGTGCCGGGGCTCATCTGGACCCAGCCGTTGCCGGCATCCCACTCCCACGTCTGGTTGTCGTAGTTGTTCCAGTTGCCGCCGGTGCCCTTGCCCGAGAACAGGACGAGCTTGCCGGTCGCCTGATCGTAGGCCATGACGCCGCCGCAGCGGGTGCCGGGTCCGGTGCCGGTCGAGAGCTGCGTCCACGCCGAGCCGTCCCACGACCAGAGGTCGTCGCGGCCCGTCGTCGAGGCGCCGATTTGGCCGCCATACATGTAGAAGACGTTGCCGTCCGTCGCCGTGAAGGTGCGTTCACGAACGGACGGGGAACTGGCCGGCGACTGCTGGGTCCACGGCACGATCTGGGCGCAGGCGCCGGCCGTGAGGATGGTGATGACAGCGAGGTTGATGGTGGTGTGCGACATGGTCGTCGGTCGAGCGCGGACAGGGGATGGGCGAACGCAGCGGTAGCGGCGCCGGCCGCCGACGATAACACGACGCGTGGACCGGGCGAGACGACTGCCCGCGCACTTGCCGGACCGAACCAGCCGCAGCGATCGCGGTGTCGGCGCTGCGAAAACGGCGGGAGTCCGTCTCAGTCGCCGATGCGCACCACGAGCGCGTTGCCGATCGCGGCGTAGTGCGGACCCGGGGCCGCAGCCACGAGCGACGTCGCGGCGCACCAGACGAAGAGGGCGGCGGGCATCCTCGACATCGCGCCATCGTAGGC
Source organism: Planctomycetota bacterium (assembly GCA_965228735.1). Taxonomy (GTDB): domain Bacteria; phylum Planctomycetota; class UBA1135; order UBA1135; family UBA2386; genus JAGQRA01. Next base: position 1,367,860 of record OZ245838.1, on the reverse strand, counting down.
GGGTCGAGCGTCGGTGGACACGGGGGCGCTACGGTTCCGTGCGCCGCGGCCACGGCGTGAAGGCCACGGCGCGAAGGCCAGAGCGCGAGGCCCCGGCGCGAACGACTCAGGCCGGTTGCCCGAACACGATCCTGGTCGCCGCCTTGCGGTCGTACTTGCCGTTCGGCGTGCTCGGGACCTCGCCGCGATGCTCGACCAGGGCGGTCGGCACCATGTAGGACGGGAGCTTGCTCTGCAGCTGCTCGCGCACCTGCTCGATGGCGACGCCATCGGTCAGGACGACGAGCGCGCCGATCTCTCGCGGTTCTTCGCTCCGGAACACGACGACGCCCTCGTCGACGCCGTCGAGACCGCTCAGCGCCGCTTCGATCTCGCCGAGCTCGATGCGATAGCCCATGAACTTGACCTGGTCGTCGGCCCGGCCGAGGAACTGGAACACGCCGTGCTCCTCGAGCCGGACGAGGTCGCCGGTGCAGTAGAGGGGGTCGTGGAACCGTGGGTTCTCCGGGTTCTGGATGAACACCTTGTCGGTTCGCTCGGCATCGCCGAGATAGCCGTAGGCGACGGACGTTCCGCGCACGAGCAGCTCGCCTTCCGTTCCCGCTTCCTGGGTCAGCGTGCCATCCTGGAGTCGAACGAACAGCTCCATGTTCTGGCGCGCCTTCCCGATGGGCACCGGCACGGTCGGGTCCGGGCGCTCGTGGATCACGTGGAAGCTGCAGTCCACCGTGATCTCGGTGGGCCCGTACATGTTGGTGAACTGGATGTGCGGGTAGATGTCCATCCAGGACGCCACGACGTCCGGCGGCAGCACTTCGCCCGCGGCGATGACGTGACGGAGCGCCGGGAACGAGTCGGGTTTCAGGCGCCGCGACCGCAGCAGCATGCGCATCACCGATGGCACGCAGAAGAACGTCGTGATGCCGCGATCGCGGATCCACGGCACGAGCGCGGGGATGATGGCGTTGAGCTCCTCGTGCACGAGGTGCAGGGTCGCGCCGGTCCGGAACGCCGTGTAGAGGTCGAACGTCGAGTTGTCGAAGTAGAGCGGGGCGTGATTCGCGATCACGTCGCTCTCCGTGAGCGCGTACTCATCGACGCACCAGTCGATGTAGTCGATGATCGCGCGGTGCGGGATCATCACCCCCTTGGGGGTTCCCGTGGAGCCCGACGTGAACAGGACGTAGGCGATGTCGATGGACAGGTTGCGGTGGTCGAGTGCCGTGCGGTCGTTCGCGGCGAACCCGTCCGTCGGGTAGTCGGAGATGTTCAGGACTCGCGGTCGCCGGTCCTGCGGATAGTCCGCCTCGTCCATGAGTCGCAGGAAGTCTTCTCGACTGTCGGCGTCGACGATCACGACCCGGCCGCCCGCGGCCTCGAGGATCGAGCGCAGCCGCTGCGCCGGTGAGGCCGCGTCGACCGGGACGTATGCGGCGTCGGCCTTGAGGATGGCGAGGATCGAGAGGATCGACCGCACCCCCTTCTGCATGAAGAACGGCACCAGGCTGCCGCGCTCGACGCCCTGGCGCTGCAGCTCGCGTGCGAGGCCGTTGGTGAACTCGTCGACGTCCCGGAAGGTCAACGCGTCGTCCTGACAGCAGACCGCCAGCTTGTCGGGGGTCAGGGCTGCAGCGCGCGAGAACCACTGATGGACGAGGTGGATCATGTCGTTCGGGCTGGCAGATGCGGTGCGTGGAATTCCTCCAGGGCGCCGAGATCGAAGTGGAACGGGCGTCGTTCTGCAACTTCTTCCATGGGCTGCGGGCCCGGCGTTCCCCGCTTCCTGCGTCGGCCAGAACCGGGCGCGAGGTGTAAGAATTCCGGGGACTGGTACGGGCCGTCCGGGGCGGGAGAACAGCCGCGCCGCCGCGCCGGCGTCGTGGGCCGAACCAGGGCCTTTTTCACCACTGTGCGCGGCGACTTCCGTGTTCCCGGGTCCGGGTCGCGGACTAGAGGTGCGCGGTCGCCTGACAACCCTTTGCACTTCGGAGACCACATGCGGCACGCCGCCACCTATCTCGCCTGCTCTGCTTCCCTGATCATCAACGCGCTCGACGCCCAGAACTGGGTGCAGCCCAACCCCGCTGCGAGCCCCGCGGGCGCCACGTTCCCGCGCTCGGCGTTCGACGTGGCTCGCGCCCGGACCGTCGTGTTCGGCGGCTGGAACGCGCCGACCGGGTCGATCGTGTTCCAGGACACCTGGGAATACGACGGCACCAACTGGTTCTTGCGCTCGCCGGCGACCGTGCCGACCGAGCGTGACAGTCACGTCATGGCCTATGACAGCGTGCGGGCACGGACCGTGATGTTCGGTGGCTGGGACTTCAACTTCAACCTGCTCGGGGAGACCTGGGAGTGGGACGGCACGGACTGGAGCAATCGCCAGCCGGCGAACGCGCCGAGCGCGCGGCTGCTCAGTGCGATGACGTTCGACAGCGCGCGCAACGTGATCGTGCTGTTCGGCGGCAGCGACCAGGCCAACTTCTTGGGGGACACCTGGGAGTACGACGGCATCGACTGGACCCAGGTGTCGCCCGCCACGGCGCCGGGGCCGCGCGAGGGGCATTCGATGGCCTACGACGCCGCGCGCGCCACGACCGTGCTGTTCGGCGGGCGCGAGCCGGCGTTGCTCGGGGAGACCTGGGAGTACGACGGCGGCAGCTGGAGGCAGGTCACGACCGATGGCGCCCCGTCGCCGCGGACCGACTCGTTCATGGTGTTCGACGTGCAGCGCGCGCGTTGCGTGCTGTTCGGTGGTTCGGATGGCGTGGCCGATCTCGACGAGACCTGGGAGTACGACGGCCGCGGGTGGCGGCAGCTGGTGACCGCCGCTCGCCCGCAGGGCAACTCGGCGATGGCGATGGCGTACGACCTCGTTCGGGGTCAGACCGTCGTCTTCGGTGGCTTCGACGGCGCGGGCGCGATCGGCGACACCTGGGAGCTCGGCGGCAACGCGGCGACGTATCGCACGTTCGGCACGGGCTGTGACGGCAGCAACCTGCTGCCGCCGCGGATCGTGCCCGGCGCGATGCCGGCGGTTGGCACGACGACGGATGTCACGATCGTGGACCTGCCGAGCACCGGCGGCGCCGCCTTCGTCACGGCTGGCTTCAGTGACACCGTGTCGGGTGGCGCGCCCTTGCCGATCGATCTGACCGGCATCGGTCTCACGGGCTGCCGCGGCTACACGTCGACGGCCGTGTCCGTGCTCGTGACGCACCCGTCCGGCACGGCCAGCTGGTCGCTGCCGATCCCGGCGAACCCGTCGCTCAGCGGCCTCGTGATCTTCCTGCAGGCGCTGTCGATCGACCCGGCGGTCACGCGGCCGTTGCCGGGGGCGACGTCGAACGCGGCCGAGATGAACGTGCGGTAGGCCGTGCGCCCTTCACGGGCCCTCGGTGGCCGGCTGTTGCAGGAGTCGACGGTCCTCGGGGCTCGACTCGAGTCGGCGCCCCGGTTCCGTCGGTATGGCAGCGTTCGAAATATCGGGTAGGGATCGGTCCGATCCGTGGGCGGGCGGACACTGCAGGACCATGCTTCTCGACGTCACGCGTCGTGCGGTCGGCCTGCTGTTTGTGCTCGCCGTCGCATCCCCGGTTCCCGGCCAGATCTTCATGGCCGGCAACGCGGACAACTTCGCGTGTCCGCCGGACCCTGCATCGCCGAGCCCGGCCGCCGTCGCCACGCTGCAGTGCGGCTCGGTCGGGGTTGGCCTGCAGGGGTTCGACGTCGGCGCCGGGTTCTGTGGGGGCGCCAACAACACCTCCGTGGCGCACACCTTCACGGGACTGCCGTCGAGTATCGCGGCGGCCCGCCTCGAGATTCCCATGCGGGCCTCGGCGACCGGGAACCCGCAGACGGACGGGATCCTGCTGATGTTCGCGGATGCGACGACCGTGGAGCTGGCCGATGCCGTCGTCTACCGCCGGACGTTCGGTCCGCTCACCAGCAGCGGTTGCGTGTTCTTCGCGGAACCGAACGGGTTGCTCGGGGGCTGGACCTTCAACCAGACGGCGACGTTGACGCTCGACCTCGAACGGCTGCCGCTCGCTGATGGCGGAACCTGCAATGTGTTGCCCGAACTCGAACAGCGCGGCTTCCTCGACGTGTTCGTCGGCGATGACACGATCGTCGACTACATCCGGCTCACGGTGACGCCGGGGCCTTCGACCTGCCCGGGCGGTCACAGCTCCTACGGCAACGGCGTCGCCGGCAGCGGCGGCCTCACGCCCGATCTGGATGGTCTGTGTTGCCCCGAGGCCGGATTCACGATGAGCCTGCGGCTCTCGCGCGCCCTGGGTGGTTCGTTGGCCGCGCTCGCCGTCGGTTTCGCGCCGGACAACACCCCGATCCTCGGCGGCACCTTGCTCGTCTCGCCGCTCACGACCTTGGTCGTTGCGCTGCCGGGTCAGCAGCAACCGGGAGTCGGCTTCGCCACGATGCCGATCGCGATCCCGCCCGGCATCACGCTGCTCGACATCTACGCCCAGGCGCTCGTGCTCGACCCGCTCGCGCCCGCCGGCGTCGCGTTCAGCGCGGGGGTGCGGTCGATGGTGCGGTGAACGCGAAACGAACGGGGTTCCCGTTGGCGATGCCGTTCCGACCCGGCGACTTCAGAGTGTCGAGTCGGTCGAAGGCGGTCCGCCGGATCGGCGCGCGTCGCGGTAGTAGACGCCGAACAGCCACAGCAGGCCTGCTGCGATGCCGACCTTCTGCAGCATGGGCAGCCAGTCGTAGCACACGTTTCCGTAGTAGCTCACCGCGCTCATCGCCTTCAGCGCGAGCACGGCGATGCCGAACCACATCAGCAGGGCGCGGCCCTCACGCCGCATCAGGTGGGTGATCGCGAGGAACGCGGCGACGGCGAAAGCGAGCCCGATGCTGACCACGAGGTCGTGCATCGGTGTCGCGACGAAGCCCGTGTAGACCGCCGTGGCGATGCCCGCGATCTCGATCGTCTTCCTGTGGGCGCGGGACGCGGTGCTGCGTGAGATGAGGAAGAACGTGACGCCCAGGCTCACGCAGACGATGAGCAGCGCGACGATCGCCAGCGGCCGGGCTTCGTTCGTGGCGCCATTCAGCGCCTGCGGCGCGAACAGCGAGCAGACGAAGTTCTCGGCCAGCCGAAACCCGACGGTGTCCCGTGCGAGGTGGGTGCCCCCGGGGTAGCGCGCTGCCGCCGCCGCGAAGGTGGCGAGAGCGACGAGGACGCCCGCGGCCGGCAGGTGGCGGAGGAGCGATCGTCGCGGCCGGCTCGGCTCGGCCGGGGTGCCGCCGTGAGCGCGCGCTCGGTTCGATGTCGCTGTCGCTGTCGCTCGGGTGCTCATCAGGTCGCCGTGATCCTATCGCGCGGGCATGTGGGGGGGCGATCAGCGCGCGACGTTGTTGCGACCAACCGGGCTCGCGAGTTCTCGGACCGCGTCCTCGGCGGCGCGGGCGACCGCGCTCCAACCTTCACGATCGTTGGCCACGCTTTCGAACGAGAGCGGTGCTCCGACCCGCAGCTCGAGGCGGCGCGGGCGCGGCAACCGGCGGTCGTGCGGCAACGCATCAAAGGCGCCGTGCAGGTAGCACGGCGTGAGTGGCACCTGCACACCCGCGAGCAGCATGCCGATGCCCGGCTTGAACCGCCCGATCTCGCCGGACCGGCTCCGCGTTCCTTCGGGGAAGAGCACGTAGCCGCACGGTTCGGTGACCAGCCGTTCGCGCAGCTGCTGCAGCGCGTAGCGACCGGCGCTGCGCCGCCACATCGGCAGCGCGTTCAGCACGAACGCGGCGAACGTCGCGAGCGCGGGCGATTCGAAGAAGTGGTCGCCGGCGGCGATCGGGTAGACGCAGTGCCGCACGCGGCGGGTCAGAACGCTCGCGAGCGTCATCGCGTCGAGGTGGCTCGAGTGATTGGCGACGAGCACGAACGGCGGCCTCGTCGGCAGGTGCTCGGCGCCGACGATGCGCAGCCGATGGTAGAGCCGCAGGTAGGACCGCATCGCGCCCCACCAGGCGAAGCCCATCGCGGTATCGATCAGTCCGCGCTCGCGGCGCAGGCTGCGCACACGCTCGCCGGCCGCCATGCCGAGATCGGCCGCCGGCTTCAGTTTCCAGTCGTTGCGTTCCTGGTCCTCGCTCATCCCGTGAGGATGCGCACCGGCTCGTCGAGCCCGATGCCGACGTGGTAGCCGACGTAGTGAAACGCGGCCGGGGCGACGAGCAACGTGCTGTCGAAGCGGTCGAGCAGGCCGCCGTGGCCCGGGATCAGTGAGCCGGTGTCCTTGATGCCGACGTCGCGTTTGATCGCCGACAGCATCAGGTCGCCGAGCTGGCCGAGGACGCTGACGATCAGGCCGAGGAGCAGGAGCAGGTGGAGCTCGTCGACCCCCGTGCCACGGAACGTGAAGTGCGCGATGCCGGCGACCATCGGCATCGTCAGCAGCGCCGCACCGACGGCGCCGCCGAGCGTCTTGTTCGGGCTGGTGTTGGGCACGAACTTCGTGCGGCCGAACAGCTTGCCGGCGCAGAACGCGAAGACGTCGTTGAGCTGGATGCCGACGACGAGCATGAGCATCACCGGGCGGTAGTCGGGGTCGTTGGCGAAGTAGGCGAAGTGGCCGAAGCCGGCGCCGCACATCATGAACGCGAGGACACCGAGGGCGACCCGCTGCAGGTAGCCCTTCGGCGCATCGGTCAGCAGGCCGGCGATGCAGATCGCGACGACGGCCAACGGAAAGGCCGCGACGAACAGGCCGTACCAGTGATCGAGCGTGGCGAAGAACACCAGCAGGATGCCGAGCACGACGACCAGGCTGACCAGTCGGTCGCGAAACGCTCCGGTCATGCGCGCGAACTCCCGGTAGCACAGCAACGCGAGCAGGGCGGCGACGAACATCGTCCAGAACGCGCCGAGCAGGATCGGCGCGACCATGAGCGGTGCGAGCACCAGCCACGAGCGGTAGCGGCTCCAGAGTTCCCGCCGCGCCTCGGGCGTCATCGACGCGCGACCGGAGGCGATGCGGATGAGCACCGGCGCGAGCAGCAGCAGGCCGGTGATCACGCCGGTGATCCAGACCGTGACCGGGTGGTCGAAGGCATGGCTCCACCCGAACAGGCGCTCGTTCATCGCGTGTTCCTCAGAACGCGGGCGCCGCGGACGAGCCGCCGTCCGGCGGTCACGGCCGCGCCAGCGGCGACCAGGGTGAGCATCAGCGCCGGCAGGGCGAGGCCCGCGATGGCGGGTTGCCAGGACGTCGGCAACAGCCCACACCAGAGCGCCGCGACGGTCACTGCGAACATGCGCTGAGGCTTGGCCATCGGCCCGCAGAAGTCCTGCGGGCCGCCGGCGACGACGATCTGCGCGCGCACGTAGGCCGTCATCATCGCCGCGATCGCTGCGAGGTAGCCCATCACCGGCCAGCCGCCCGCGGCGTGGCCGAAGCCGACGAGGATCGCGACGTCCGCGACGCGGTCCGGGACCTCGTTGTAGAGCTCGCCCACCGGCGAGGTGAGGTCGTTCTCCACCGCGACCATGCCGTCGAGCATGTTCGCCAGCAGCCGCAGTTGCACGAGCACGGCCCCGAGGACGAACCACAGCCGCCCCCAATCGGACCAGTCAGCGCCGGACGACGCAGCGCCGGAGGAGGCATCGGTCGCCCAGAACGCCGCTCCGGCGAGCACGCCCGCGATCATGCCGGCCACCGAGATGCCGTTCGGCGTGCAGCCGGCCGCCGCCAGGCTCGCGGCCAGCCGCTTGCTGATCTTCAGCTCTCGTGTCGCGATCGGTCGGCGCTCACCCACAGTGGCTCTCGGCTCAGCGGCCCATCAGGTACATCCCGAGAACGAGAGTAGCCATCCCGACGACGTTGACCAGCTTGATCGGCTCCCCGTAGGCGAACCACGCCAGGATCGCCGCGAAGATGAACGTGCTGGCGTAGACCGGATACAGCACGCTCAGCGAGCCGCCGCGCTTGAACGCCGCGACGAACAGCACCATCACGGCGACGTAGCAGACCACGCCGCCGAGCAGGCGGGGGTTGAGCAGGTACGAGGCCACCGATCCCGTCGCCTTGTCGGCGCCGCTCTTGTAGAGGTACTGGCCGACGGCGCCGAACAGGGCCGCGAGCACGAACAGCACGATCGAGGTTGCCGGTGTCTTCATCGCCCGGACACGGTGCCGGTTGGCGGCCACGGCAGCAAGCCGCTTCCGTCGTCGTGGGGCCCAGGGTGGCACCGCGCGGCGCCGCGCGTTCGCCTACTTCTTGCGCGCCATGTCGAACGCCGCCGCATCGAGCTCCGGATTCACGGTCACGCGATCGACCTCGATCTCCTCGAGTCGGGCCCCGAACTCCATCGCGGTCCGGAACGGCAGCACGAGGCCGTCGACGGTGCGGAAGTCGGAGCAGAACGTTCGCATCGACATCGGCTCGCGAGTCTGGGTCATGTCGACGACCGTCGAATCGATCGCGACCGCGAGGAACGTCTCGGGGTGCAGGTGCCACGTTTCCTTCGACTCGTCGGGAAACGTCAGCTCGAGTTCGATCGTCGGTTGACCGTCGACGTTGCCGCGGCCGACGCGTTTGACCTGGATCCCCTTCTCCGCGGCGCCGAGCAGTGCGGGTTCGAACATCGACTCGCGCTTCATCTGGCGATGGTAGGGGGCGGCCTCGACCCTGGCGGGCTCCGTGACCTGGAACAGGTGGTAGCGCCACCACAGGCCCTCACGGTCGCGACCACGGGCGTCCATGTTGTCGCCCATGGCGTACTCGAACCGGTACAGGTCCTCGCGGCGGCGCTGCAGCGTGAACGGGCCGCTCTCGCTGAAGGCCCGGAACGTGCCCTGCATCTCGAGGGTGCGGACCTCGCGCCACCGGTCGAGGCCGCCACGAGCCTCGGCGTAGCGTCGGAGAATCTCGGGCAGCTGCAACTCGGCGTTCGCTGCCGACGTCGGCTTCGTGGTGTCGCCGTCCGGCATCGCGATCGCGGTTGGCGGCGTCGGCGTCACCGTCGTCGCCGCCGCGCGCACGTCGTAGGCCACGATCTCCTCGAGGTTGCGAACGAACAGCCGCCCCGAGGCGAGGGTCGGTGAGGTCCAGCAGCGTCCGGCACCGTCCTGCATTGCCTGCACGCGCCCGAGCTCGCGGAAGCGCTCGGGATCGGCGGCAACGAGCGCCAGGACGCCCTGATCGCCGAGCACGAACAACAGGTCGCTGCACGCGATCAGCGAGCCCTTGCCGAAACCTCGCTTCGACCACGCGAGCTCGCCGGTCACGGCATCGAGGCAGCGGAGCGTCGAGTTGTCGAACCCGTACAGGTGACCGCCGACGAGGACCGAGTTGTTGAAGTGGTTGCGAAAGCGCCGGTTCACCCAGGCGCGCTCGGTCGTGAATTCCTCGCCCGTGCGGCTCACTCGTACCGCTTCGGTGCCCTTGCCCATGTAGGCCGACGACGTGAGAACGACGTCGGGTGGCACGATGTGGGCCATCGCGATGGTGTCCCGCCCCGCCTCGTGCGTCCACAGCACCTCGCCGTCGAGCGACAGCGCTGCCATCTCCGACGGGCGGTTGAAGATCAGCTGTGGCACGCCGTCGAGCTCCGCCAGCAGCGGGGTCGACTTGCTCGGCTTGCCGTCGAGCGCGGTCCACACGATGTCGCCGGTCGCGCGCGCGAACGCGATGACGGCCTTGCCCTCGCCGGCGCCGACCTCGAGCACGGCCCGGTCCCCGACCACGACCACCGAGGCCGAGAATCCGAAGCGCGGCTGCTCGAGGGCGAACTCCGTCAGCAGGTCCTTCTGCCATCGGACTTCGCCGTCCGTCGCGGTGATCGCGGCGAGTTGCATGGTCGACGACACCGCAAAGACCGTGTCGCCGTCGACGGTGGGGGTCGCGCGCGGACCGTCGCCGAACTGATCGGCAAAGCGCGGTCCGAGCGGAACGCGCCAGATGGTCTCGCCCGTTCGTGCGTCGAGGCAGAACGCTTCCTCGAGTTCGGCCGGTGCGCCCATCGTGTAGAGCCGGTCGCCGACCGACGCCACGGTGGAGAATCCCGTGCCGAACTCCCGCCGCCAGAGCTCGGGCGGGCCTTCGGGGCCCCAGGCCTGCAGGATCTGCTGCGGTGCGGCCACCCCGTCGCCGTGGACGCCCCGATACTGGGGCCAATCGGTTCGGGGCCAATCGGTTTGGGCGGAAAGAGTGGCGGCGAACGCGGCAGTGATCGCCAACGGGCCGGTGAACCGCAGGGCGTTCGTAACGAAGAGTGGGGAACGGGCAGGCTTCAGCACTGCGGTGATACGTGGCGGGCGCGCAGAACGCGAATGGGTATCGGCTCCCCCGCGTGGTCGGGTGCCGGGGGCGTGCCGCTGCTGCCCTTCGGGCCGCGGCCGGTGACCGTGTCCTGACCACGGCCGCAGTCGAAATGCCGCCAGTCGCGATCAGCGAATCCCGATCGTCATCTCGACGCCGTTGCTGACCGTCAGCCCGGCGGCGTTGGCAGCGGGATCGAGCGCCGCCACCTGCTGGAACAACTGTACGCCAGCGAAGGACGTCGACGTTGGGATCATCAGGGACCATGTCGCTTCGCCGTTGCTGGCGGCGGCCAGCTCGACGGCCGCAGGGGTCACGAGTTGGTCGCAACCCGGCATCCCGAACGGCGCCAGCGAAACCGGGGCTGACGGATCGAGCCCGGTCGCGAAGAAGACGGCGCTGCCGGCCGGGTCCAGGTTCGTGACGCGGTTGCGAGCTGTGTCGCCGAGCCAGGGTAGCGCGTAGGCATCGGCCGCCAGGTCCGGTGCTCCGGCAACGCCCGCGCAACCGGAACCGTATGGGGTGACGGTCGCCGGATGCGCCGATTCGAACACCCAAGTGTCGCTGAGAGTCCAGCTCGAACTGCCCAGCCAATTGCCCCCATGGAGCACCGTCCGGCGGTTCGCGCTGTCGTAGGCCATCGCGTGCCCGCTGCGCTCGCTCGGCGATGCCTGCAAGACGATGCTCCACTCAGATCCGTCCCACTCCCACGCGAAGTGGTTGCCTGTCGAACCACCGAACAACAAGACCCGACGTCGGTCCAGGTCGCAGACCATGTCGCCACCGAAACGAATCGTGGGAGGCGTTACTGGCTGATGCTGCTGCCAGGCCGCACCGTCCCAGGTCCACGTGTCGTTCACCGGAATCTCGCTACCTTGGACAACCACGCTGCCGCCATGGAGCAGCACGTTCCGACTGTTCGGGTCGAACGCCATCTTGCTGTCGAAGCGGCCGCCGGGAGCGTTGGTTGTCGCGATCAGCTGCCAGGCCACGCCATCCCATTCCCAGAGATCCTCGCGGTAGCTGCTGGTGGACACGAAGCCGCCGTAGAGAACCACGACTTCACGGTCGCGATCGAACGCCATGGCGTGGCCCCAGCGGGCGGCCGGATGAACCGCCAGCAGCGGCCCGCTCCAGCTCGTCCCATCCCAAACCCAGGTATCATCGAATGCGTTGCCTTGGCTGCGACCCCCGAACAGCACGAGTCGTTCCCGAGCGGAGTCGTATACCAGTTTGGCGCTGCCGCGCTGCGGCGGCAGCGGACCGGTCAGCTGGAGCCAAGCGTTCCCGGCGAACTGCCAGGCGTCCGATTGCCCGCTGCCAAAGAGCATGAGCATCGTGTTCGAGGCCTCGTGGCACGCCATCATGGCGCCCGATCGCGGCCCTGGCGAGGAACTGGGATAGAGCTGCGTCCACGTTGCTTGTGAGGCGACCGGGGCGGTGATTGCGACAATGACGCAGGCGTTGATGAGCGATGGATGCATGGCTTCGTAGTCGACTGCAGGGCCTCGCTCTGTCATGCCAGGCTCCGCCCTCTGGTCGGGTTCTCCGACGAGAGACTACCAGTTCAGCGTGCACCAGGAGTGCCACCGTGCGTTGCGGCAGCGGATCGGTGTCCCGAATGTGCCTCCCCAAGTATCCGACGCCGCGGCGGTCGACCGCGGCGTGGTCCCGGATGGCAGCACGTCGAACCGCTCGCGATCGAGCCCGGAACGATTCACCGACAGTGCCAACGTCACTCTGCAGGCGTTGGTTGCCGAAGCGGAAGCGGCTGTCCGCGGGGCGCGGACCCCGGTTGCGCGCCCCCCGTTGCGCGGCCCTGCCCCCTACCTGACCAACTTCGCCCGCCATTCGGTGGCTGTCGCGTCGTAGCCCTTGCCCGGTTCGGCGCGATGCCAGGTGTCGTACAGCTGGCTCAACTGCTCGACCGTCAACTGCGTGCGCGGGTGTTCGTCGCCAAAGCCCGCGACCAGCAGGGCGTGGGCTTCGAGCAGGGTCGCCTCGGACTCGGCGAGCCTGCCGAGGCCGAGCCTCGCCGCGCCGAGGTGGTGGAGATAGCTGCCGAGCCACTTTGCGAGGGTGCCGGTCCACGTGCGTCGCGCTGTCGCTTCGCCGTCCGCGAGGATCCTCGCGGCTTCGTCGTGCTCGCCGAGGGCGTTGAGCAGGCGCCCCATGTTGTGGAGCAGCCTCATGGTCTCCGGGTGGTTGTCGCCCTGGATGCGGCGGCTGGCCGCAAGGGAGTCCCGGTGGTAGGGCTCGGCCTCCGCCGTCTTGCCCAATGTGAACAGGATGGGCCCCAGGTTGCCCATCGCGGTCAGCGTCCTGGGGTCGTCGTCGCCCACGACGCGGCGGAGGCCCGCCACCGCCTCGCGGGCGTAGGGGAGCGCCTTCTCGGACTGGCCATGACGTTGATGCAACACGCACAGGTTGTTGATGGTGTTGATCGTCTCCGGGTCGTCGTTGCCCAGGGCCCGGCGGTTGCCCGCGAGCGCCTCGCGGTAGTAGCGCTCGGCGTCGTCGGGGCGGCCCATCAAGTCGAGCAGAAGCGCCATGTTGTTGATCGAGAGCAGGGTCTCCCGATGGTCGTTGCCCAGGGTGCGCCGCTTGCGGGCCAGCGAGTCGGCGTAGTAGGGCATGGCCTGCTCCAGCTTGCCCTGGCGTCGGAGCAGGCTGCCCATGTTGTTCAACGAGGACAGCGTCGCTGCGTGGTCCGCGCCGAGCGCCTCGCGTTGCGTCGCGAGGGCGGCCTGCTGCAAGGGCACGGCGAGTTCGTACATGCCGAGGCCCTTGTAGGTGATCGCGATCGTGTACTGCAGCGCGGCGCGGGTGACCGGCTCGTCGGCGAAGTCCCGCTCGAGCGTCTCGACGGCGCGGGCGAGCACGTGGTCCTCGACGACCTGGAGAGCCAGGTCGGTGGCGTTGACGCCGGTCACGAGCTCGTCGAACGACGCCAGCGCCGGTGCGATCTCGTCCGGGGGGCGGCCCTCGCGTGCCATGGCCTCGCGAATGCTCGCCCGTTCTGCCGCGAGGATCCCGCGCCCCATCTCCTCCGCGTCGATGTCACTGAGCATGGACTGCTGGAACTGCGTGGTCGTCTGCAGCGAGCTGCGAGCTGCCTCGGTCTCCACGCGGAGCCCCTCGGCCCGGGCGTACAGCACGCTCATCCAGACGCCGAATGCGCTCACCGTCACGAACAACAGCACCACGAACGCGAACGGCACCTTGTGGCGCGAGACCAGCTTCTTGAGCTGGTAGATCGCGGTCGCCGGGCGGGCGTTGATCGCCTCGTTGTTGAGGAAGCGGCCGACGTCGTCGGCGAGCGCCTGGGCGCTGCCGTAGCGGCGCTCGGGATCCTTCTCGAGCGCCTCGGCGACGATGGTCTCGATGTCGGCATCCAGCCGGCGCACGCCGGTCCAGTGCCGGGAAACCGGCGCCGGCGGGGCGTCGCAGATCACCCGCATCGCGTCGAGGATGTCGCCACTGCTCACCTCGTAGGGGCGCTGCCCGGTCAGCAGTTCGTAGAGGATCACGCCCAACGCGTAGACGTCGGTGCGAACATCGATCTCGTCCGGGTTGCCCCGCGTCTGTTCGGGCGACATGTAGGGCAGCGTCCCCTTGATCACGCCGACCTCGGTCGTGACCGTCGCTGCTGGCATGTCGGTCTCGGTGATCCGGGCCAGACCGAAGTCGAGCACCTTGATCTCCGGCAGGCCCTGCTGGTCGACGCCATCGCCGACCATGATGTTGGACGGTTTGAGATCGCGATGGATGACGCCACGCATGTGCGCGTAGTGCACGGCGTCCACGATCTTGCGAAACAGGCCCAGGCGGAACCGGAGCTCGTCGTTGTCGGGACGCTGCGGGCGCCGCTGCAGGTAGTCGTCGAGCTGCTCGCCGTGGACGCGTTCCATCGCGAAGAAGTGCTGCCCGTCGTCGGTGTGCCCCGACTCGTAGATGGCAGCGATGCACGGGTGTCGGAGCCGAGCGAGCGTCTCGGCCTCGCGCTGGAACATCTTCAGCCGGGCGTCGTCGACGAACGCCCCGCCCCGCAGGACCTTGAGCGCCACGTCGCGGCTCGGATTCTCCTGCCGCGCCTCGAACACGACGCCCATCGCGCCGTCGCCGAGACGGCCTCGGATGCTGTAGTGACCGATCCTCTCGGGCATGTCCATGTCGCGACCTCCAGGCATCGATTCCGCGCAAAGCGCGCTGCTCGACAGCGAGCTACGTCTCAATGGCACGGCCTGCAACGGCAGAGCCGAAGCGGGTCGGTGCGGGAGCATAGCTGGGCGACAGGGCCGGGAGTGCCAACAACGGCCTGAATGGCCTACTCGGGCCCGATCGGGTCCGGGATTCCGTTGACGCGGAGTGTTGTGGAGTATCGACGAGTGACCTCGGCGTGCTGCGGCCAGCAACTTCGGTTGCCGACGGAGGAGTCCGTCGCTCTGCTCGTCGGTCATGGACGAGCGGTCAGCCGACATCGAAGTTGGGCCCCTCGGGGTGTGGGTGCACTCCCGCCAGTGTGATGAGGCTCAGGACCACTGGGACGGCAACTGGCTCGTCGTGGAGGCGCGGGTTCGAGTCTCGGGCGCCGAGGTGCACGCGACGGGTCCGATCCTTCATCTCGGTGAACTCGCGCACTTCGCCAAGGAGCTGCGAGCTCTCCACCAAACGCTGGCAGGCGTTGCTCGGCTCCGCTGCATGGAGCCGAACCTCGCGATCGCGCTGCGGGCGGAGAATCTCGGCGGCTCCGCCGACGAGGGGCCCGATTTCTTCTGGTCCGGCGGCGCGCTCGGCCCGCGCAACGTGCAGGTGATCAGCAACGCCGCCGGCACGATCACCGTCGCGTGCCACACGGCATCGGCCGACTACCCCAACCCCAACGCGCGCGTCCATGGCCCGCGCGGAGCACGCGATCTGGCAGTCAGCCGCTTCGATCTGGCCGGCGCCGGCCTGACGTACTCCGCGGTTCTCGGCGGCTCGCAGGACGAGCTCTGCCATGAGCTGCGCGGCGACGGCGCCGACCGGATCGTGATCGTGAGCAACACCGCTTCGACGGACTTCCCGTTCACCGCGAACGCCCTGCCGTTCGGCGCGGGCGGCAACGGCGGGCTGGTCGTGCACCTCGACACGGTGCAGGACCAGATCCTCTACGCGACCGGCGTGGACGGCACGGACAATGACTACGTGCTCTCGGCCTACCGGGAGTCGAGCGGCTCCTACGTGCTGGCGGGGCACTCGTTCTCGCCGAACTGGCCGATCACCGCCGGTGCTCCCCAGCCGCAGCGGCTGGCCGCCCAGAACCTCGCGGCGGCGTTCCTGCTGCGGTTGCAGCCCGGATCGACCGCGACCACGGTGCAGTACTCGACGTGGTTCGGCGGCAGCACGGCCCAGATCGTCACGACCATCGAGCCCGATGGCCAGGGCGGCGTGCGGGTGGCGGGCCAGACCAGGTCGACCGACTTCCCGATCACCGGCAACGCGTTCGATCCGACGTTCGCCGGCAATCGCGAAGGTTGGATCGCCGTGCACCGCACGCTGCCGGCCACGATGGCGCGCTTCGGCCAGGCCACGAGCCCCTGCGGCCCGCCGACGTTCCTGCAGCCGAACAGCGCGCCGATCGCGCCCAACCCCGAGTTCGCGGTCGCGACGCACGATGCACCTGTCGGCGCGCTCGGCGCGCTCGTACTCGGCACGCCGTTGCCGGCCGGCACGGTCGTGTTCAACGTCGAGGCGTTCGTGACACCGCCCGGCGTCCCGGGCGAGCGGATGGGGCGAGCACGCAGCCTGAGCCGATGACGCCTCCGCTGGTCTGCGCGGCGAGGGGGAGGGACAGGGCCAAGAGGGCTACGACTCTTGGAAGGCGATCGTAGTTCGAGACTGCCATTTCCTGGGTGCGATTGAACTCTGCCTGATGCGGCTGCGCCACGTCCATCTGCCAACGAGCGGCGCACGAACGGCCGCCGCTCGTCGCCGCTCGCTGCCCAAGGATGAGTCCACCTGCACGGGGATGTGCCCCGGCAGGCAGGACAGCATCCGATGAGCAAGATTACGAACTGCTGGTGGGCTGGCGAGCAGGCCGTCCCGCTGGCGCTCGCGCCGCAACACCTGCCGCAACGCGGCGACGGCCGCCTGGTCTCGGTCGCCACCGTCTACCGCTGGACCACGGCCGGCGTGAGCGGGGTTCGCCTGCGCCGCTTCCGCGGTGGCGGGCGGGGGTGGTGCACGACCGTCGAGGAACTCCAGCGACTGCTGGCCGCGCTTACGGCACTGGCGGGGGAGGCGCCGTGACCATTCCGGCCGACGAGTCCCGCTCGCCGATGGACCACGCTCTGGCCTACGCGGCGCTCGGCTGGCACGTGTTCCCGTGCCGCGACAAGCGACCGCTGACCAGCAACGGCTTTCCTGCCGCGACGACCGACCACGCCCAGATCACCGAGTGGTGGAGCGCCTGGCCGGACGCCGAGATCGGCTGGGTGCCCGGGCTCTCGCAGCACGTCGTCATCGACCTCGACGTGCCGAAGAACGGCGGCGGTGACGGTCGCGAGGCCTTGGGCCAGATCGCCGGTCCGGATCCGATCGGCACCTCGCTGGTCGCGACGACGCCGAGCGGTGGGCAGCACCTCGTCTACGAGATGCCGGCGGGCCGCCGCTACGGCATGGCCAACCTGAAGCGGCTAGGCATCGACGTGCGCGGCTTCGGCGGCTACGTGATCCTGCCGGACGATCGGCCGGGTCGCGAGTGGACCGAGGACGACCCCTTCGAGGACTCCGCCGGCGCCGCACCGCAGTGGCTCACCGAGTGGCTCGACGTGACGGTCGGGCCGGCGCGCGAGCAGGGCGAGCCCAGGGCCTACGGCAAGATGTCGGCGGCCGGTGCGGCGACCGACGAGCGGTTCGAGGAGGTCCGTAGCGCGCTGTTCGCCATCGAGGCGACGGTTGGGCGGACCGACTGGCTCAAGTGCATTTTCGCGGCCCACGACGCCCTGCAGGGCGACGAGCGCGGTGCAGACCTGGTCGAGGAGTGGTCCGCGCAGGCCGAGGCCTACGAGCTGCGGAGTGGCGCAGGCCAGCACCGCGAGGGCGAGGCCTACCGCATCTACGCGTCCGCTGCGTCGGTCGCGCAGCGCGTGTTCGGACGGTCCACGCGCGCGACCGTGACCGCGGCGACGCTCTTCAGGTTCGCGACCGACCGGGGCTGGAAGTGGGAACCGCAGGGCACGGACCCGGACATCAAGTTCGGCCCCGACCCCGGCGACGACGCGGGGCCGTCCCAGCACGACGAGGCTGCGGACGACGACCCCGCGAAGACCACCCCCAACCCCGACGCGATCCGCCTGCAGGACTGGACCGACGTGGCAGAGCTGCCGATGGTCCGATGGCAGGTTCGCCGCCTGCTGCCGGAGCGCAGCATGATCCTGCTCGCCGGCGACACCATGATGGGCAAGTCGTTTGTGGCGATCGACCTGGCCATGCGGCTGGTCCACGGCAAGCCGTTCTTCGAGCGCAAGCTCAAGCCGTGCTCGGTGGTCTACCTGTGCGGCGAGGGGCAGCAGGGGCTCGCTGCTCGTCTCCGGCTCTGGCGCGACCAGCACAACGTCACCGAGGCGGACGCCGAGGACCGGTTCTGCCTGATCAGCAACCGCATCCCCGAACTCAGCCCGCGTTCGGTCAAGCTCATGCGGGAGTTGATCGCCGCGGTCGTCGAGGAGAAGGGCCACGCCCCCGGCCTCGTGGTCGTCGACACGCTGTCCCAGGCGCTCGAAGGCGACGAGAACGACGCCGCGGTCACCGCGCCGGTCCTGCGCGCGCTGGCCCGCCTGCGCGACGAGTTCGGCTGCTCGGTCCTGATCATCCACCACACGGTCAAGCGCGATCAGAAGCAGGCCTTCGACCGCAACGGCAACGAGAAGTGGTTCCCGATCACCCTGAACCAGGTGCGCGGCAGCGGCGCGATCACGCGCAACATCGACACGGTGCTCGGCGTACAGACGGCGTGGGACGACCGGCACGTGTTCGAGCTGATCACCCTGAAGCAGAAGGACGGCGGCATCGCCGAGCCCATCCGATTCCAGCGGGTCGTTGCCCCGACGGGTCGCGAAGACGAGGACGGCGAACCCGAGTCCTCGTGCATCCTGGTCCCCGCCGCCGCCAGCAAGGTCGGCGTGGCGTCGGACAAGACCCCCGACGAGAAGCAGCGCGAGCGCGAGAACGCCGGCGTCCAGCGCCTCGTCGAGGCTCTCCACCGGGAGGGGCGGTTCAGCTCCCGCGACGCGATCGTCCTGTCCGCCGGCCTCAACATGCAGCAGGGTCGCGCCTTCCTGGACATCGCGCTGTCCCGCAAGGTGATCCTCGATGTCGGGCGCAGCAAGCGCCCTGTCCTCGTGCTGGCCGAGGACGCCGAGCGCGTCCGCCAGGAACTCGAAGCCGAGCGCGCCGCCCGTCCCGCGAAGAAGCCGAAGGAGGGGGAGCAGAGTCCCCCCGATCCCCCCTCTGGACGGCGGACGGATTCTCCGTCCGCCTCCAGTTCGTCCGATGCGTCCGAGACGGATCAGACGGAACGGACGGATGAGACGGCTTCCGAGGACGACGGCATGCCCGAGAAGCCGGGCGGCCGGCGGGGGCGGTCGCGGTCGAAGCGCGGTCGGAAGAAGCGGTCGGCCTGACGCGGTCGGTGGTCGGCGCTCTCGCGCGCGCACACGAAGTGCGCAGCTTTGGCTCGATCGCTGCGGATCGAACAAACTACACGACATCCGCAACTACAATCCGGCGATGGTGCAGTCCTGGCTCGTGGCGATGGGTGTCGACGTGCCGCGCCCGCACGGCATGGGGAAACGATCGCTCCTCGGCCACCGCGTGCTGCTGGCGCTGCACCAGGCGTCGAGGTCGATGCGCGAACTCCATGCAGCGACGGGCCGCGTTGTTGCAGGTGCGGACCTGCGCGCCGCCCTCGCCGAGTTGCAGGCGACGGGCCTGATCTCCCGCACGGTCATGCCGAGCGGACCACGCGGTGGTCGCCCGCGCGAGGTCTGGCGCCTGCTCTACCCGGGATCGTCCGCGGTCGCGGCAGCCAGGGACGCGATCGCGGCGGCGAGGGCCCGCCCGGCGCGCGCTCGCCGTGAGAAGCCGCGACGATCGCCCACGCTGGCCGATCTCCGCCGTGCTGGCCTGATGCCGCCTGAGGGCGGCCGACGCCCTCGGCGCCGCCTCAAGCCCGTCCCGAAGGACATGGCCGAACAGGTTCTCGACTGGGTCAGCGAAGGCAACTACCTGCGCGACTACTGTCGGCTGCCGGGCACGCCGAGCACCCGCACGATCTACAACTGGATCGCGAAGGACCCCGAGTTCGCTCGTCGATTCCGGAGCGCGCGCGAGTTCGGCGAGATGGCGATCGCGGAGCAGTATCTGGAGGCTGCCAACTCCCTGGCCGGCACGACGATGGTTGGCAACACGATCCGGTCGCGGCGCGAGTTCCGCCGCCGGTTCATTCGGCCGATCGATCTTCGGCTGCAGCGGTGGCGGCGACACCCGAGGCGACGTGTCTAGCTCAGCGGAGCCCGCGGATAGGTGAGCCCACGGGCGGAGAGTTCAGGAGATCAGGCCCGGGCAAGCGACTCTTGCGGCTACTGCAGCCGAAAGCGCTGGCCCGCCGTCGACCCATGGTTGCCGAAGTTGGTCGGGTCGAACCAGAGCCACTGCGCATAGAACGGCGTTCCCGAGTAGTCGATGATTCGGCCCGGCGGCAGGGACACGTTGAGTTCGGCGTATCCAGCATCTACGCCACTGGTGCCGGCAACCGTGAGCAACGTGATGTCGGCCGAAGTCCAGAGCGTGATGCCGCCGAAGCCGAACGGGTCGAGCGGCAGCGGCAACGCGATGCCCTGGTAGGCCGCGTTCGAGGCGCCGAGCATGAGCACCGCCACGGCACCGGGCGGTGCTTCGGACATCGTGAACCTCACGGTTGGGATCGCGGCGGGAGTCGGGCTGCGCATCCCGCTACGCACCAACGGTTGCCCGGAACTGGCGTCGGGCAACCCGTAGGCGCGCACTCCAGCCGGGCTGCCGCGATAGCACCAGACCACGCCGGGGCACAGGCCGTTGCTGGGGCAGGGATTGCCGATCCCACCCCAGCAGCGCTCGGCGTAGACGATCGATGGGTATTGGTGGCCCGGCCCCGGCCCGAGGATCGCCACGGACTCGGCCATGCAGGTGAACGCGTTGGCGGATCGATACCACCGCGCCAGGAACGTGCCGTCGCGCCCCGACAGCGCGCTGACGATACGGTCGTTCGGCGCTGGTGAAGTGGACTCCTGTCCCGTCACCAGATCGGGCACGCCATCCTGGTCAAGGTCCATGCCGCCGGTGACGTTGACCCCCATGCCGTTATTGTTGGGATCGCGCCACGAGTGGATGATCTGACCCGTGGCGCCCGAGAACGCGGTCACGACTCCCGCGCCGAACGAGCCGCCGCCGCAGTAATCGAGTGCGCCGTCGCGATCGATGTCGCCGCAGGCGCCGGCGTTGACGAGTTTGTCGCCCGGCTGCTCGCCGACGGAGTAGCGCAGCACCGCGCCGGTAAGGCCCGAGAACACGACGACCGCGCCGCGGTTGCCCGGCTCGATGCCAGTGCTGACGAAGTCGTCGCAGCCGTCGCCGTCGAGGTCACCCTGCAGCGACGCGACGTCGAGGCCGACCTGCACGTTCGGGATCGGATCGATGATGCGGTAGCGCTCCGCGCCGGAGTTGTCGTAGACGATAATCGTTCCGCCCGGCGACAGACTGAACGCCGAGGTCACGACATCGTTGAGACCATCGTTGTCGGTGTCGAGGTCGCCGCACAAGACCTTGCCGAAATCCGTGCCCCAGGCGTTGGGGATTGTCGCGCTCCAGTGGATCGAATGGGAGGCGCCATTGACGACCGCGAGGGTCTGCGTGGCCCACGGGATGAACGCGTCGTAGGCGTGCCCGCCGTAGTCAGGAACGCCGTCGCCGGTCATGTCGCCGAGCGGTGCGATGTTGCTGAACGTCCAATACTGGTGGGGCAGGGGTGTCCCGACGGACAGGATACTGCCGTCCCGACCCGACACGAACCAGATCGTCATGAACGCCGACTGGCCGTTCCATGCCGCACCGCGTTCCAGAAGATCGTCCCACCCGTCCCCGTCGAAATCGCCGAGCCTGTGGAAGTCACCGCCGCGCGCAATCAGGCCACTGACCCCTTCGACGCGCCACAGCAGATCCTGCGCTGCGATGGGGAATCCGAAGAGGCCGACCAACGCCAGACGTGTGCAGTAGCGAATCATGAGCTACGACAGGTGGACCCAGTAGGCCTGCGAAGGACGTCCGCCGCTGTTGACGAGGAAGAGCATCCACCAGCCCGGCGCGGCGTGACGCGTGGAGGCTGGGCTCAGGAACTTGATGCTCGTCGGCGGTCCCTGGGTCTGATCGCTGTCGTCCCAAGCTACGAGCCGCACCAGCCGTTGGCCGCCGTCGTCGTGGTGGGTCAGGGCTGGTGGCCGCATCAGAACGACGCTGTTCACGGTGATACCGTCCTCGAGAGTATTCGTCCAGTTCGCCCAGTAGGTCCGTCCGTATTGCATGCCCGACGGGGGGCCGAGGGCATCCTGTAGCACGATTGCGCCGGTTGTCGCGTCGCGGACCGTGATCCCCGTCGGCGGTAGGCTGCCGTAGTCGAGATGGAAGTAGGGCGGCTCCCAGATGATGTAGTCCGTGCCGACCGATGGCGCCTGCTTCCGCGCCTCACCACCGCAGACGAACACCCTGGCATCGGGCAAGAGGATCGCCGTCGAATGGTAGTCCCGGGCGCCGACGTGCGCCGCCATTGGTGCCCAAGTGCCTCCCGTGAGGAGTTCAGGTATCAGGTTGAAGCTACCCGGCGCGTTCTCACCGCCGATCGCGAACAGGTCTCCCGTGGGCAGCATGACCACGTTCGCCAGATGGCGCCGGCTGGCCATCGGAGGGATCGAGCCACCGGCTCCCGACTGCCACGACGACGGACCGCTGTTGACGCTGGCGGTCTCGACGAGGTCGCTCGCCTGGTTGCTGACACTGAGTCGGTAGCCGCCGATCCGTGCGACCTGGGTGCTGATGCCGCCGATCGTGCCCGGCAGCAGCAGCGAGGTCGGGTATAGAACCGCGAAGTCGCCGAAGGCCGGGTATTGACCCAGGTCGTAGCCCTGCCCGGTTAGCAGGTTGTTGCCGAAGGCCGGATCAGTCGCCTGATCATGCGCCCAGCGCATCCCCCAGCTCGCGAAGCCGGAGACGAACAGCCGCGGCGCTGTGCCCCCTGTGATCGGATCGAGGAATCCGAGCGCGTGGAGGCGCGGGTAGTCGCTGAATGCGGGGACGGGCGCAGGAAACGGCACCTCCGGCCCCCAGTAGAGCCGGTCTGACGCGGCTGGAAACGCCGATAGCCAGTTCGTCCAGGTCGGCCACGTCGGCGACGTGGGGTTCGGCTTGCGGTCGAAGTCCTGCGGCACCGGCCGGAGTGAGGGAATGGGCTGCGAGTTGAAGACCGGCCGCGCCACCTCGTAGCTGTTGACCGCCTCCATCCGATCGTTGGTCGGACCGCTGTAGTTCGTCCCGCCGATGATGATCGCGCGATGGGCCGTCGTCGTGTCGTGGCGCACCGTCGGATACCAGCGCACCGCCTCCATATCCGCCATCTGATACCATGTGCCGAATGGGTTCCCCGGAGTCGGCACGGCAAAGCAACATTCGTTCTGTAAGAGCGAGCCCATAGTCGGCGAATCATTTCACTCAGCGTCCATGGAGAGATAGCGACGGCCAGTCACCCAGTCCTCGCTGATCTCCATGAGGACCGCGGTGGCGAGCCGGAGAAGAGAGGCGTCGTTGGGGAAGAGCGTCGCAACGCGGGTGCGGCGCAGGAGCTCCTTGTTGAGGCGCTCGAGCATGTTGGTCGTGCGAAGGCAGCGACGGTGCGTCGCCGGGATCGCGAAGACAGCGAAGCCGTCGGGGACGTTGTCGCGAGCCCACCGGACAAAGTCGGGAGCGGTTTCCGCGTGATCCTCCAGAAGCCTATCAAGAAGCCGTTCGGCCTCAGGTCGGTCTGGAGCGTTGAAGACCGCACGAAGTCCACGAGCGATCGACGGGCGCAACGAGACGGTCGGCACTCGTGGAGCGGCGTTGCGTTGCAGGTGGAACTGGCAGCGTTGCCAAGCGACTCCGGGAAAGCTCGCCGCCAAAGCTTGGCGGAGGCCAGAGTGGTCGTCACTGACGATGAGTCCGAGCCCGTGCAGGCCACGTTCACGCAGGCTGTCGAGGAAGTCGCGCCAGTGGACCTCGGCTTCCGAGCGCGACACGCTGACGCCGAGGACCGAGCGATGGCCTGCATCATCGACGCCCGTCGCGATCAGGACGGCGGCGCTCATGACGGAGCCGGCGTGCCGGACCTTTTCGTAGCGGGCATCGAGGACCAGGTAGCGGCACCGGCCGAGCTCGCGCATCCGCCACTGCTGCAGCTCGTCGTCGAGTGCCGCGGCGGCCCGGGAGACCTGCTGGGACGACACCTGTACTCCGCAGAGCTCCTCGGTGATCGCGGCGACCTTGCGGGTCGAGACGCCCTGGACGTACATCTCGGCGACCGCGAGCTTCAGGGCGCGCTCCGAGCGAATCCCGCGTTCGAGTGCCGTCGGATAGAAGCGTTCGCCGTCGACGGCCTCGCGGACCTGCGGGACGGCGAACTCGATCGCGCCGACGCGAGTCGCCACGGTCTTCGGCTTGAAGCCGTTGGCGTAGCCCCGTCGTGACTCGGTACGCTCGTTTGGACCGGCGCCCAGGAACGCGGATCGCTCGATCTTCATGGCCTCGTTCACGAGGACGCGGATCGCGTCCGCGATCCCTCCCAGACCCTGCGTTGCGATGGATTCCAAGACGGTGTCGAGCGTGCTACTTTCGGATTGGTGGGTCACTTCGTTCTGCTTTCGTTGTGGTTAACAAAAGCTGAGCGTCGTGACTCGCCGACTTGAAGCATCCGTCCGCGCCGGCGGTGGTCGTCGCGGTCGGCCTGGCCACTGCACCCAGGGTGCAGCGCCCAGACCGACCGCGACGACCACCGCCGACTGCGTCAAGCTGCCTCGGGCGGTTTACAGAACGCATGCTGCACTACCGTCGGCACGGGATCCCACTGGTAAACGAAGCGCGTGCCGATGAAGCCGCCGTTCGTCGTGGGGGTCTGGTTCTGTAGCGGATACTCCTTCGTGCCTCCAGCGACCAGCAGCCGGCCGTCCGCCATCCAGTCTTGGCCGGCACAGAACATCTCGCCCTGCCCCGGCGGCATCTGAAGCGTCGCGTTGTGGAACCGATACTGGGTGGCCGACTGCCCCGGCCAGGAGTTCGGGTTGAGCGACGGCCAGTAGGGATTCACGATCGCCCACGGCTGGTAGGCTCGAGTCCCGTAGTTGAACAGGTTGCCGTCCCAGACCAGCACCTCGCCGCGATGAACGCCGGACGGGATCAGGCACACATGCACGGTGTTCATCCCCTGGCCCGGCGTCGGGGAAGGTCCATTCGGCACCGTCGGGTTCTGCGTGATCCATCGACCGGGGTTGGCGATCGAATCCGACGACGGATGCACATTCGCTCCGTTGGGGACATGGTCGAAAGCCACGTTCCACGCGCCCTGAGCCCGCAATGGCTGAGGATTGGCCAGACACAGCGAGAACACAACGATCAGCACCAGCAACACGATCCGCGGCATGGCTTCCTCCTGGGACGTGGGATGTTCCCACTTCGAACTGTTAGCTGACGTGTCTTTCGGGACCCCGTCAACCCCTGCCATCGCACCGTCCAAGGCCACCTGACAGTTCTGATGGCGGCGAACCCGCCCCTATAGGGGGACTCCGAGTCGGGTCGGATGGGGCGTCTCCGGACGCCCCCATCCCCGACACGACTGTCGTCGGAGTCGCAACCGGACCGGACACCGAGTCGGATCAGGGTCGGATCGCAGTCGGGTCCGATCACGACCAGGAACAATCGGAACAGGACGAACGCGAGGAAGGCGAGGAGGACCGCTTGGACACACTCCTTCGGGCGATCAAGGGCTCGCCAGTGCCGGTCGGCAGCGTTCGCGGCTCTGCGCAGCCTGCTGCCCTTCGGTAAGAGCATCGTCGAGGAGCTCGTGAAGCAGGCCGAGGCGATCACGTCGACCGAGTTCCTGGTGCTTGATCCCGTGCACGCGGTGACGCGCGAGTTCCTCTATGCCAAATGCCTGTCAGAGGAGTTCGCTGGCCAGTTCGGGGGGTTGGCGATTGGAACGTCTACGAGTCACCAGCGCGTCAAGCCCGATAGTCTGATGGCGATGAGTTGCACGGTGCCCAACAGGGAGCCAATCCAACGGTTCTCAGCACTGGTGGCGCCCATGCTGACGAAGGCGGGAGTGTGCAGCTAACGGTGTAAACGGCGACCAGCTGGCGGAGTGAGGTCACGGTTACAGGGCAGGTATCCTGCCTTGAAAGAAGATAGCGAGCTGCCCGAGGACGGCGCTCCAATTCCAGAGCGCACGCGTCCACTTCTTCTCGAAGCGACGCAGCGCGAGGTAGAGCAGCTTGGTGACGGACTTGTCGTCCGGGAAGTGGCCGCGGTACTGCAGCAGCTTGCGCAGGCTCGAGTTGAGCGCCTCGATCTGGTTGGTCGTGTAGATCACGCGCCGGACCTCGGGCGGGAAGTCGAGGAACGGCACGACACGCTCCCAGTTCGCTCGCCAGGACGAGGTGATCATCTCGTAGCGGCGGCCCCACTTCTTGTCGAAGGCATCCAGCGCTGCCTCGGCCGCTTCGCGGTTGGCGGCCGTGTAGATCGGCTTGAGGTCCTTGGCGACGGCCTTGCGATCCTTGTAGCTGACGAAGCGCAGCGAGTTCCGGATCATGTGCACGATGCAGGTCTGCACGGTGGCCTGCGGGAACACGTGCTCGATCGCGTCCGGGAAGCCCTTCAGGCCATCGCAGCACGCAATCAGGATGTCCTGGACGCCGCGCGTCTTCAGCTCGTTCATGACCTTCAGCCAGAACTTCGCGCCCTCCGTCTGCTCGATCCAGATCCCGAGGACTTCGCGGCGGCCGTCGAGCGTGACGCCGATCGCCAGGTAAACCGACTTGTTTCGGACGACGCTTTCGTCGCGCACCTTCACGACGAGCGCATCGAGGAAGACGATCGGGTAGACCGGCTCGAGCGGCCGGCTCTGCCAGGCCAGGACGTCTTCGTGGACCGCCGACGTGGCGCTCGAGATCAGCGATGGCGAGACCTCGACGCCGTACAGCTCCTCCAGGTGGCCCTGGATGTCGCGGACGGTCATGCCGCGGGCGTAGAGCGCCAGGATCTTCTCGTCGAAGCCCGCGAAGCGTCTCTGGCGCTTCTTGACGATCTCGGGCTCGAACGTGCTGTCGCGATCGCGCGGCACCTCGATCTCGAGCTCGCCGTCCTCGACCTTGATCGTCTTGCTGCGTGATCCGTTGCGCGCGTTGCTCGTGCCCTCGGCACGCGGTGCGTGCTTCTCGTAGCCGAGGTGCTCGGTCATCTCGCCTTCGAGGGCTCGGCCGAGCAGCCGGGCCGTCAGCTCCTTGAGGATGCCGTCCTTTCCTGTCAGGTCTTCTGGCTTCTCGTAGTTGGCGAGGAGCTGGTCGATCAGCTCGTCCGGGATTCGGTGGCGGTCATTCTTCTTCGGGGTCATCGGTGGGCTCCCTACGGGTCAGAGGATCCCACCAGCCGTCACGCGAATACACCGTTCATCGCACACTCCCACGAAGGCCGAAGTGCTTCGTTGCCAAGCTGCCAACCTCCGCCGCACACGCGACCTCCTGCTCCCACGACTACTCTCCGGCCAGATCGACGTCGGCGCGGCCTGAACCATGAGCCCGCACGCCTACTCCGAGGACCAACTCGTCGAGCAGCCCGCGATCGCGTTGTTCGCCGGTCTCGGCTGGGCCACGGTCTCCGCGATGGAGGAGACCTTCGGCCCGGACGGCACGCTCGGGCGCGAGACCAAGGGCGAGGTCGTGCTGGTGCGCAACCTGCGCGCCGCCCTGACCAAGCTCAACCCGACGCTGCCATCCGAGGCCATCACCACCGCGATCGACGAGTTGGCCCACGACCGCTCGGCGATGAGCCTGGAGGCCGCCAACCGCGAGGTCTACCGACACCTCAAGGGCGGCATCCAGGTCTCCGTCCCCGACACCGAGCACGGCGGCCAGAAGGCCGAGCGCGTCCGCGTCGTCGACTGGGCCGACCCGACCAACAACGACTTCCTGCTGGTCAGCCAGCTCAGCGTGACCGGCCCGCTCTACACCTGCCGCCCCGACCTCGTCGGCTTCGTCAACGGCCTGCCCTGGGTCGTCATCGAGCTAAAGAAGCCGGGCGTGCCGGCGCGCGCGGCGTTCGACGAGAACCTGACCCACTACAAGCAGCAGGTCCCGGCGCTGTTCTCCTGCAACGCGCTACTGATCGCCAGCAACGGCACGGACAGCCGCGTCGGCTCCCTGACCGCCGACTGGGACCGGTTCTTCGAGTGGAAGCGCGTCGAGCGCGAAGACGAGCCGCGGCGGGTGTCGCTGGAGGTCATGCTGCGCGGCACCTGCGACAAGGCGCGGCTGTTCGACCTCGTCGAGAACTTCACGCTGTTCAGCGAGCACAAGGCCGGGCTCGTCAAGATCCTCGGCCAGAACCACCAGTTCCTCGGCGTCAACAACGCGATCGCCTCGATGCAGGAGGCGCAGAAGCTCGGCCACGGCCGCGGCGGCGTCTTCTGGCAGACCCAGGGCAGCGGCAAGAGCTTCTCGATGGTGTTCTTCGCGCAGAAGGTGCTGCGCAAGCTCACCGGCAACTGGTCGTTCGTGATCGTGACCGACCGCGTCGAACTCGACGACCAGATCGCCAAGACGTTCAAGGCGGTGGGTGCGGTGTCCGAGACCGAGGGCGACGAGTGCCACGCGGAGAGCGGCGCGCACTTGCGCAAGCTGCTGTCGGAGAACCACCGCTACGTGTTCACGCTGGTCCACAAGTTCCAGACGAGCGAGCGGCTGTGCGACCGGACCGACGTGATCGTGCTGACCGACGAGGCGCACCGCAGCCAATACGATACGCTGGCGGTCAACATGCGCGCGGCGCTGCCGAAAGCGACGTTCCTGGCGTTCACCGGCACGCCGCTGATCGCCGGCGAGGAGCGCACCAAGGATGTCTTCCGGCGACTACGTGTCGATCTACGACTTCCAGCAGTCGGTCGAGGACGGCGCGACGGTGCCGCTGTTCTACGAGAACCGCACCCCAGAGCTGCAGCTCGCCAACCCGGACCTCAACGACGAGATGTATGCCGTGATCGAGGCGGCAGGCCTCGATCCCGAGCAGGAGGCCAAGCTGGAGCAGGAGCTGCGCCGGCAATACCACATCCTGACCCGCGACGACCGGTTGGACACCGTCGCCAAGGATGTCGTGCGGCACTTCCTGGGCCGGGGGTTCGTCGGCAAGGCGATGGTCGTGTCGATCGACAAGGCGACCGCGCTGCGGATGCACGACAAGGTTCGGGCCGAGTGGGCGGCGGAGACGGCGCGAGCCGAGCGGGAGCTTGCCAAGCTGGGGCCGACATCATTCGAGAACCGCGACCAGAAGGCGGAGCTGGAGCGGCGGCTGAACGTGCTCAGGACCACCGACATGGCGGTGATCGTGTCGGCGGCGCAGAACGAGATCACCGAGATGCAGCAGCTCGGCATCGACATCGAGCCGCACCGGCGGCGCATGAACGACAGCAAGCCGGGGCTCGACGAGAAGTTCAAGGACACCGACGACCCGCTGCGGCTCGTGTTCGTCTGCGCGATGTGGCTGACCGGGTTCGACGCGCCGAGCTGCTCGACGGTCTACCTCGACAAGCCGATGCGCAACCACACGCTCATGCAGACCATCGCGCGGGCCAACCGCGTGTTCCCGGGCAAGCACAGCGGCGTGATCGTCGACTACGCCAACGTCTTCGCGTCGCTGGAGCAGGCGCTGGCCATCTACGGCGCGGGTCGCGGCGGCAAGAACCCGGTCAAGGACAAGCAGAAGCTCGTCGACGAGCTGCGCCAGGCGCTCGGCGAGGCCACGACGTTCTGCGGCGAGCACGGCGTGAAGCTGGCGGACATCGAAGGCCTGCCGGCGAGCGGCATGGACCGGCTCGCCGCGATTGGCGACGCGGTGAACGCGCTGATCGGCCCGGACGAGGTGCGACGCGACTTCTTCGCCCACGACCGCGTCGTGCGCACCCTCTACGCGGCGATCAAGCCGGACCCGGCAGCGCTGGAGTTCAGCGGGCGGGTAGCGTGCATCGGCACGATCGCCGGAGAGATCCGCAACCAGCTCAACCCCGAGAAGGCCGACATCTCGGCCGTGCTCGCCGGCATCGGCGAGCTGCTGGACGAGTCGATCCTCGGCATCGAGGTGCGCGAGAAGGGGCCGCCGCCGCTCGACCTGTCCAAGCCTTTGCCGCACTTCTTGACCGGCGCGTTCCCGTCCCACTTCTGACCGCCGCATCCGTTGAAGGCCGAGAGCTGTCGCCACGCGCCGGGGCCACGCTCGTGCGTTGCGGCGAGGAGCTGGAGCGCCTCGCGACCGAATGCGGTGTCCGCGGCCCGGAGTTGCCGGGCGTGCCGCTCCTGCAGCGCGAGCTCGGCCTCTGTGGAGGTGTCGCTGGGGCCGCCCTGCAGCCGGTGCAGCTCCTCCGCGAGGAGCCGGGCTTGCCGACGCTCGTCTGCGAGCTTGCGCTCGGCCTCTGCCGCGATGGCGCGGTCGCGGGCGGCGGCACTTCGGATATCGAGGAGGCGATCGTCGACCTTTCGCACTGCGTCCCGCTGTTGCTGTGTGGGAGGGTCGGGCTGCCCATCGAGCTGGACGACCAGGGCGCTTATCACGTGCTGGAGGCGCGCCACGAGCCGCGGATCGACGACGCCGTCCAGGCAGGGCAGGCGTTTGCTGATGGTCAGAAGTCGGCGATTCGCCTTCGCCAGAGCCGACTTCTTGTTCGGCGTCGGATGCATCGACCGGACGCCGTCCGCAGAGTATTCCCAGCCCAGGGCCGCCATCTCCTCGCTGGTGCCGGCGGGGCCGCGCACGAGGTAGATCGTGCCGTCGAGCACTCCTACGTGCGTGCTGCCGGGGACGAGCCGCTCCCAAGCGCGCGCTGCCTCGCTGAACTCGGCCTGCCACGAGTCCCAGTCGAGCGGGCTGTCCGTCTTCTTGACCATCGTCGCCTCGATCGGTTCGCCTGCTGGAGAAACAGGGGCGGCCGCGCAGGCGAGCACGGCCCGGCACGTTCATGAGGCGCGCCGTTGCCCCGAGTGGTGTTCTACCCGATCCGCGCCGCCACCCGGTAGGCGTCGTCGTCGGTGGTGTGCAGGTAGCGCGCCGTCGTCGCGGCGCTGCTGTGGTTGGCGAGCCGCTGCGCGGCCAGCACGCCGTGCTGTTCGGCAGCGCGCGTGATCGCACCGTGGCGGACCTCGTGTGGGGTGAAGTAGGCCACGCCGGCCGCGGCGCAGGCCCGCACGACGGCGTTGCGGTAGGCCCGCGCGGTCCACATGTGGCCGAACGCCGGCGCGCTCTTCCGCGATCGCCCGCGCTCCGCCATGGACTGCGCCGGCGAGAAGATCAGCGCGTTAGGGAACGCCGAAAACTCGGCGAGGATCGCCTGCACCCTCGGCGGGATCGGGTAGCTGATCGACCGGCCGTGGTGCGCGGTCTTCGCCGCCGCCTCGGCGACCCGGTAGGTCCAGAGGGTCACGCCGTCGACGACGACCGGGGTCTTGTCGATGTCCACCCAGCGCATGGCCGCGACCTCGCCGGGGCGGCACCCGACCAGGGCCTGGACGCGCAGCATCGCCGCGACGTGGCGGCACGAGCAGGCCGCCGCGACCTTCTCGACCTCATCGAGGGTGACCGCGCGCCGGTCGCGCAGGCGTTCGCGGCGGTTGCCGCATTCGCCCTTCTTCAGGGGTTCGATATCGCGGCAGTCGGCCCAGGCCGTCTTCGGCAGCAGTCCGCGGGTCTTTCCCCACCGAAGCGCACCGAGCAGCATCTGCACCTTGCGGTTGACGCCACCGCGCGTCAGCTTCCGGTTGAGCTCGATGCGGTCACGCCACTGCACGATCACGGCTTCGGAGAGCTGGGTTACCCGCAGGTTGCCGGCGAACTGCTCGAACTCGGTGAGCGACCGCTCGATCAGGCCGCGCTGCGGCGTGACCACGCCGTTCTTCGTGTAGCGACCGGTGGAGACGATCCAGGCGCGGTAGTGCTCGAACAGCTCGCGCACGGTCAACGTGACCTGCCCCGGATGGGGCAGGGCGTGAAGCGGACGGCGGCCGCCGTCGAGCCACCGCTGGATCAGCTCGGCGTAGCGTTGGTGGGCCTCCGGGCTGCCGTAGAGGCCCAGGTAGTGCACCTTGCCGTTCAGGGTGATGCGGGCCTGTCCGCTGCTGTGGCGGCCCATCTTTGGAAGCCTCTGCTGCCTCTTGTTCTTCGCGCTGCGCGTCATGCCCGTGCAGTGCAGCGCACCGAGCGGCGACGAGCGGTCGCCGCTCGTTCGCCGTTCGCGCTGGGACCGGGTTGGGCGCGCCGCGCCGGTCGTCGTGCTGATCTCCATTCTCGAACCTCGCCGTGCTTGGTGGTGGGGTTCCTGACAGTGACTGTCAGGATTCCCAGGCCACCGGCTGGCCGGGCTCGTGCTCAACGTCGGCGATCAGCGCAGCTTGCGCTCACCGCCACGGACTTCGAGTGAATGGTGCGAGAGGAGGGACTCGAACCCTCATGGGCTGTGATGCCCGCGGGCACCTAAAGCCCGTGCGTCTGCCAATTCCGCCACTCTCGCGTGGGGGCGGACCCGCCGTTGCCGCGGACCCGTAGAGCGCCACGCTAGCCGTGCAGGCGCGGCCGACAAGCTCGGATTGAGACTGGCGGGGGTCTCACGTTCAGACCGGCCCCTGCGACTGTCGATTCCGTTCGATGGACGCAGCACGGCTTGCTGCCGCGCGCGCCGAGGGGACAGTCATGAGCGACGGGCGTCATTCTATTCGCTTCGGGTTTCGACGGATCGCGGCGTGCGCGCTGGCGTTGCTGGCCGGGTGCTCGGTCGGCGAGGACGGTGTCGGCGGGAGCGGCGGCGGTGGCGGCAACAGCGGCTCCAACGGGTCCGGCAATCCGCTCGAGGTCGAGCTGAGGTTCGAGGTTCACAACGACAGCTCGACCGAACGCACCGAGACCATCCGCGCCACGGTGCCGTTCCCGCAGGGTGGTTATCTGACCACGGCCAACCTGATCGTCAGCGGGTTTCATACGGCGTGGCTGCCCATGCAGCTCTGGCCCGACGGCACGATCAAGATGGCGCAGGCGCAGTTCACCGACACGCTGGCGCCGAACGAGCAGAAGACCTACGAGGTCACGCGCGACGAGACCGCGATGGTCGGGCCGTTCACGCAGAACGAATGGGTCCGGAGTGCGGGCGCCGGGCTGCAGCTCGCCGCCGAGGTCGAGGACACGTTCGGTGTCGATTATCGCGGCGTCGCCACCGGGGCGGGCGAGACGCTGCAGGAATCGCCGCTCGTGCGCGTGCAGCGTTGGCGCACGTATCACGAGGCGCTCGGCCCGCCCGGCATCGGGCGTGACTACCTGACGTCGGTGTTCTACACGACCGAGTTCCGGGACATGCCGTTCGTCGTCGTCGATTGGGTGATCGGCAACGACTACCTCGGCGTCGACGACCCGGGCAGCAGCACGGATCCCAACCTGTTCCCGCTCGGTCCGGTCGACGTCAAGAAGGCGCTGTTCTTGGCCAAGGGTCATGACGGTCTCATGCGCTACATGCCCGACGAGGAGGGCATGGGCACGGTCTTCACCCACGACGGCTACTCGGCGGTGCAGGTGATGACGGACACGTTCATCGACGACTGCCAGACGCGGCGCTACCGCTTCCTGCTGCGGTTCGAACCGGGCAGCGCGAGCGGCGCGCAGGTCGCGCAGTGGCAGAACGTCGCGACGGCGATGCTCGAGCACCCGATCTTCCCGCTCGCGACGCACCAGACCTGGAAGGAGACCGCGGCCGCGGGGCTGCTCGGCGGACCGGTCGATGGCCCGTCGGATGCCACGGGTCAGGCGGTCGCCGAGTATCAGGGCTGGATCGGCGACAGCCATTTCGGCACCTGGGGTTCGCACGGCGATCTGCCGGTCACCGCGACCACGGGCACGCCGCGCAACCATCCGCTGAGCCCCGAGCTCGCGCACGCGATCCAGGGCAACTACCCGCGGCTCTTGCAGAAGCTCGAGGGCATGGCCTGGATCCAGGCCGTGCGACCCTATCACTACTGGGGGCTCACGGTCGGCGCGGAAGAACGCATCCTGCTGTGGGACAGCCCGCCCGTGTATCCCGGTTCTCGCGACCTGTCGCACGAATCGCGCGGCCGTCGCGCGATCGTCGCCAGCGACCCATACCCGGGCTACCGGACGAACCGCAACGGCTCGTCGCGCGCGCACGGGTGGTATCAGTACGACCACGAGCACTTCGCGATCGATCTGCTGTTCGACTACTGGTGCATCAGCGGCGACGAGTGGGCGAAGGAGGAGATCCGTCTCCTCGGCGAGTGCCTCAAGGGGCTCATGCGCCTGCGCGACTACGGCACGGCCAACGTGCAGGCCGCGCGCGCCGAGGGTTGGTGCATGCAGGCGTTCGCGCAGACGTATCAGGTCACCCAGGACGAGGACATCAGGGTCTACGCGATGCGCCGCGTGAACGAGGTGATCGAGCCGGGACGCAACTTGTCGCACGAGAGCCGCGCGATGAAGTTCCAGCCGAACTACCCGGGCACGAAGTTCCCGCTCGACCACGAGTACTTCATGCCGTGGCAACACGGCGCGGTGCTCTACGGCTTCCTCGGTGCCTACAAGATCTGGGGCGAACCGAAGCTGCTCGAGATCGCCGAAGACGTCCTCGTGACCCTGGACTACTCGTGGGTCCGCAACTTCAACGACCCCAACTTCGGTCTCGTGGAGAACGGTCTGCGCTACTACGTGCCCGTGACCCACAATCACAACCCGATCCCGGCCAACCATTGGGATCTGACCGCGGGCGTCGGCGTGCGGTGGGGCAGCAACCCGCTCGGCGGCGTGCACACGTTCCTCACCGTCGGCCTCTATCATCTGGCGGCGATGACGAACGACAGCGCCAAACGGGCGAAGGCGCTCGAGTACGGCGGTCATCTGCTCGGGAGTCCGGCGACGATGAACCGTTGGATCAAGTGGAACTACTGCCTGCCCGAAGAGTTCGACCAATGAGAGCGGCCGCCGGGGCGGCCGCGGCGGCCGGCGCCAAGGCGCGCGGAATCACGGCTGCCAGCTGATCTCGAGGCCGCAGGCGCACCGGTGGTTCCCGGCGCGCAGGTCGTCGGCCGCGCCGCGCGCCAGCACCTCGCCGCAGCGGCACACGATGCCGCGGACCGTTGCCGGGTTACCGGCGACGAGGGTGTGGGGCGGGACGTCGCGGGTCACGACGCTGCCCATGCCGACCATGCACCACGCTCCGATCGTGAGCCCGGGGCCGATCGTCGCGTTGGCGCCGATGGTCGCGCCGCGTTCGACCGTCGTCGTGAGCGTGCGGGCCGTGGCGGAGCTTTCGCGCAGCGACTGCACCTCCGGATCGGTCGCGCGCGGTGCGAGCTCGTTGGTGAACACCACGTGCGCGGCGACCATGACGCCGTCCGCGATCGTGACGCCGGCGCAGACGTAGACCGCCGTGTTGAGCTTGCAGAGATCACCGATGCGGGCGCCGCCCGCGATGCAGGTCTTCTCGCCGATGATGCAGTCGCGGCCGACGACGGCGCCCTCTCGCAGGTGGGCGTGGTCCCAGATCGCGGTGCCGTCCCCGATCGTGACGTCGTCCTCGACGATCGCCGTCGGATGAATGCGGGGGCCGCTCACGCGTCGCCCTCGATCGGCAGCCAGCGTTCTTCGCGCTGGGACTCGTAGGCGCGTTCGATCACGGCGACGGACGCGAGCGCGTCGTCGTCGTCGATGTTGCCGGGGGCGCCCGTGCGGGCGACCGTGGCGAAGTCGCCGAGCTGGGCGGCGAATGCGCTGACCTTGTCGTAGCCGTCGCCGAAGCGATGCCATTCGGCGCTCTGCACCTCCTGGCAGCGCGACTCCTGCCAGCCGATCTCGATCGTGCCGCGGGTGCCGTGGATCCGAACGTAGGCCGCCGTCGCCTTGTGCACGCTCCACGACAGGTCGATCGAGCCGAGCGCGCCGCTCTTGCTCTCGAACAGCAGCCGCGCGGTGTCCTCGACCATGATGTCCTGCGTGACGCGGCCGAACTGCGCCTGGACCCGCGCGATCGGACCGAGGAGGTAGCGCGCGACGTCGACCGAGTGGCAGCCATTGTCGATGAGCACGCCGCCACCGCTCGTTCGCGGGTGGGCGTTCCAGCGGTCGGCCATGTCGACGGGCGCGCAGAACACGTTCTCGTAGAGCACGATGTCGCCGCAGTAGTCGTCGTCGAGCAGCCGCCGCGCCGCGAGCACATCGGCGGTGTAGCGGAACTTGCTGCCCATCATGAGGCGACGGTCGGCGGCTCGCGCGGCGGCGATCATGCGGCCGGCGGCGGCGAGCGTGGGCGCGAGCGGCTTCTCGCACAGCACGTGCAGGCCGCGGCCGAGGAGGTCGGTCGCGATCGCCTCGTGCGTGTTCGGTGGGGTCAGGACGAGCGCGGCCTGCGGCTCCACGCCGGCGACGAACGCGCTGTCGAGATCGGCGAACGCCGGCACGGCCGGATCGGTCGCATTGGCGATGCGGGCGCGCGCTGCCGCGTCGGGGTCGATCACGCCGACGAGCTCCAGCTCCGGCGTGCGCGCGAGCGCGTCGACGTAGGCGCGGGCGATCAAGCCGCAGCCGACGAGCAGCGTCGGCAGTGGTGCGGCCGAATCAGTCACGGCCCTCGACCGCCGATGCGATCACGCGCGCGACGTGATCGACGTGCGCGGGTTCGTAGTTCTCGTTGATCGGCAGGACGATGACGCTGTCGAGACCCTGCACCGCGCCGGGGTAGTCCCGACGGTCGAACGGAGGCTGCGGGCCGTCGCGGCGCGGGTTGTGCTGCAGCGGCATCGCGGTGACGGGCGAACGCGACCAGTCCTGGAAGAGCGCGCATTCGAACGCGGGTTTTTGCACGTAGCGCGGCGCGCACGCGACACCCTGGGCGCGCATCCGGCCGCCGAGCTCGACCGCGCCGCCGGGGACGCGTTCGGAGTCGACGTGGAACGCGAACTTCCACCAGGCGTGTTCGGTGTGCTCCGTGTCCCTTGGCAGGATCAGCCCGGGCACGCTTGCGAGACGCTCGCGCAGCTGGCCCGCGACGGCGCGGCGCCGCGCGATGACGTCATCGAGCTTGTCGAGTTGCGCGAGCCCGACCGCGCCTTGCAGTTCACTGAGCCGATAGTTGAGCGCCGGGAAGTAGTGGTCGGGTCGTTCGTCGCCGTAGCCCCAGGCCTTGTTCACGGCGAGGAACAGGCGCCGCGCGACGTCGTCGTCGGAGGCCGTGACGAACCCGCCTTCGCCGGTCGTGATGTGCTTGCCTTGCTGCAGCGAGAAGCACGCGATCTGGCCGAGCGTGCCGACCTTGCGGCCCCGCCAGGTCGCGCCGTACGCCTGCGCGCAGTCCTCGATGATCGGCAGGTCGCGTTCGCTCGCGACCGCGGCGATGTCGTCCATCGCGCACGGCATGCCGAAGAGGTGCGTGACGACGATGGCGCGCGTGCGATCGGTGAGCTGGGCCCGGATCGTGTCGGCGGTGACGTTGAGGGTGACCGGATCGACGTCGCAGAACACCGGGACGCCGCCCTCGTAGAGGATCGGGGTCAGGGCGCCCATGTCGGTGATGGGCGTGGTGATCACCTCGTCGCCGGCTCGCAACCCGATCGCCGTGATCGCGCAGTGCACGGCGGCAGAACCCGACGCGCAGGCGATCGCGTGCGAAGTGCCGAGCCAGCGCGCGAACGACCGCTCGAACTCCGTGACGGCCGAGCCCTTGGTGGAGTTCAGCGTGCCGCTCGCGACGACTTTCGTGAGGCGGTCGAGTTCTTCCTGGCCGAGGGTGCGACCCGTGTGGTCGCCGTCCGAGGGGAGCTGCACGATCGGGGGGTGGGCCCGGCAGTTAGCCCGGCCCGGGTCGCTGGTTGATGCGGACCGCGATGTGGCTCAACAGGTCGTTCGTCGACTTCTCGATGCGCGTCACGTTCGGCACGTTGTCGAGCACGATCGCCTTCTTGCTCGTCATCGGCTGGAAGACCAGGCGACCGCTGCGGAGCAGGATGTACTCCGCAATGTCGTAGATCTCCTTGTTCATCTCGAGGCCCTCGGTGGACCACCGCTGGGTGTCGCCGAGGTAACCGTGGTGATGGATGACCTCGCGCGCGTTGACCTCGTAGTAGTTGAAGCGCGTGTTGATGAACACGAGCAGCAGCAGGAAGCCGAGGCCGGCGCTCAGGAAGCCGTAGAACGCCGAGTTCATCTGGATGTCGACCGATTCCGCGACATTGCCGAGGAAGTCGGTGATCTTCCACTGACTGTCGACCCAGAGAACGCCGAGCACGACTGCGACGATGGCGATCACGATCGTGATCGACTTGATGCGGGAGAAGTCGAACGAGAACACGAGCAGGTTCAGGAAGAACACGCCCATGAACACGTTGCCGAGCGTCGATGGCGTGACGAGCTCCAGCCACGACAGCAGGAAGAAGATCGTCGCGCAGACGAACGTCGGATACAGGAACACGACCTTCGGCCACGGCCGGATGATGACGTTCTCCGCCATGTGAGCCGGCTCTGCGGCCGGCTTCTGCGGCGCGGCAGCAGGGGGCGACGGGGTCTGACTTTGCGACTCGGTATCGGTCATGCAGGGTCTCCGGAGGACTCTACGAGTGTTGTGGCCGGGCATTGTGAGAAACCTGCCGCGCCAATGCCAGGATCGTTCGGTGGGCCGTTCGATCCGGATCGGGCGCGCGGCGGGGAAAACCCGGGCGGTCGAGCGGCACGGATCTCGCCTCTGGGGACATGAATCTCCTCCGTTCGTGCCCCGTCCTGTTCACGCTGCTGTTCGCGCTGCTGTTCGTCGGCGGTTGTTTCCACAGCAGCGGTGGCTCCGGGACTCCGGGCGGCGCCGGCCCCGGCAGCGTCTCGGCTACCGTAACGGGGGGCGGTCGTGTCCTGCTGAGCCCGCTGGCCGTCGCCGCGGTCGCGCTCGGCACGATCGTCTTGACGAACACGCTGGCGGCCGGGACCGTCGATGGCGACATCCGGTTCCGGGTGCAGGGCACCGACATCGAGGCCGATCAGTCCGAGGTCGTGCT
Source organism: Planctomycetota bacterium (assembly GCA_965228735.1). GTDB lineage: Bacteria > Planctomycetota > UBA1135 > UBA1135 > UBA2386 > JAGQRA01. Next base: position 1,329,186 of record OZ245838.1, on the reverse strand, counting down.
CGCACCGGGTGAGTCCCGGCAGGTCTTCGTGCGCGCATTACCCGCCGCCGTGCTGCTGGCGACGTTGTCGGTCGTCGTGATCGCCGAGCTCGTCGTCTCGGGCCTGGTCCAGAACTTCACGATCGAATGGGTGAACGCCGCGTTCAACAGTGACGTCGGGGCGATGTTCGCACTGTTCGGCAACCCGCAGCTGCAGCTGCTCTGGTTCACCGCCACGGTCCTCGCGCCGATCGCCGTGCTGACGCGGCACAGCTCGGCTCTCGTGCCGCCGAAGCTGCCGAGTCTGATCACCGAGATTCGCCTCATGGGCGCGATGGTCCTGTTCTGGAGCCTGGCCCAGCTGGCCGCGACGTTCGAGGGCACGCAGGACAACGTGCCGTTCCCCGATGGGCAGGGGCCGAACGGCTACACCGTTGCGGGGACGCCGACCCTGCCGCTGACCGAAGGGGAGTACTGCACGTTCTGGATGTCCGTATCGGAGGCCGTGCCGCTGAACGACCAGACCCAGCGCTACACCTATGCGTTCGTCGTGGACTCGGACGCGAACGTCGCGAACAACTACGCCGCGAGCCCGAGCTTCCCGAACGACTTCTACGACGGCACGGACCGCTGGTACGAACTCAACTACACGCCGACGGGCGGGTGGTCCGCGACGTGCAAGACGGTGGGAGCCGGTAACTCGATCTCGACGGTGCCGACCGCCGCGCGATTCATCGTCCGTGGCGATTCGATCCTGTTGTTCGTGCCGCGCAGCGAGTTCGTGCTGAACAACTCGCCGTTCCGCGCGACCTCGTTCTGCCACACGGGCGACTTCGGCATCAACCCGCCGCACAGCTGGAGCGGCGATCCGACGCCGACCGTCGCCGAGGCCCTGCACGCCTGGCAGTAGCGGGGGCCGCCCGCAGGGGCCCGGCGGTGAGCCGCCGGTGACCCGGCAGGTCAGGGCTCAGGCCTCGTAGGCCTCGACCGGCGGGCACGCGCAGACGAGGTTGCGGTCGCCGTGCACGTCGTTGACGCGCGCGACCGCGGGCCAGAACTTGTGCTCCTTGGTCCACGGTGCCGGGAACGCGGCCTGCTCGCGCGAGTAGGGCTTGTCCCAGCTGTCGCTCGTGACCGCCTCGGCGGTGTGCGGCGCGCCCTTGACGACGTTGGTCTCGCGGTCGGCCTTGCCGTCCTCGATCGCGCGGATCTCCTCGCGGATCGCGATCAGCGCGTCGCAGAAGCGGTCCATCTCGGCCTGCGACTCGCTCTCGGTCGGCTCGATCATCATCGTGCCCGCGACCGGGAAGCTGACGGTCGGCGCGTGGAAGCCGTAGTCCATCAGGCGCTTCGCGATGTCACCGACCTCGATGCCGGCCGACTTCTTGAGGTCGCGCACGTCGACGATGCACTCGTGCGCGACCATGCCGTTCTGGCCCGTGTAGAGCACGGGGTAGTGGCCCTCGAGCCGTTTGGCGATGTAGTTCGCGCCCGCGATCGCGACCTGCGTCGCGCGCCGCAGACCCTCGGGGCCCATCATCGCGATGTAGGCGTAGCTGATCGTGAGGATCGATGCGCTGCCCCACGGCGCCGCGCTCACGGCGCCGATCGCCTTCTCGCCGCCCGTCTCGATCACGGGGTGACCGGGCAGGAACGGCGCCAGGTGCGCCTTGCAGCAGATCGGGCCCATGCCCGGGCCGCCGCCGCCGTGCGGGATGCAGAACGTCTTGTGCAGGTTGAGGTGGCACACGTCGGCGCCGAGGTCGCCCGGTCGCAGCAGGCCGACCTGCGCGTTCATGTTGGCGCCGTCCATGTAGACCTGGCCGCCGTGCTCGTGGACGACCGCGCAGATCTGCTGGATCGCCTCCTCGAACACGCCGTGCGTCGACGGGTAGGTCACCATCAGCGCCGCGAGGCGGTCCTGGTGTTCGGCGGCCTTCTTGTTGAGGTCCGCCATGTCGATGTTGCCGTCGTCGTCGCACTTCACGACGACGACCGTCATGCCGCACATCGAAGCGGTAGCCGGGTTGGTGCCGTGCGCGCTGCTCGGGATCAGGCAGATGTCGCGCTGCTCCTGACCGTTGCTGCGGTGGTAGGCCCGGATGATCGACAGGCCCGAGTACTCGCCCTGCGAGCCGGCGTTGGGCTGCAGCGAGCAGCCGTCGAAGCCGGTGATCTCGTTGAGCCAGTTCTCCAGGTTGTCGAACAGCGTCTGGTAGCCCTTGGTCTGCGAGACCGGGGCGAACGGGTGGATGCCGCCGAAGCCCGGCAGCGAGACCGGATACATCTCGGTCGTCGCGTTGAGCTTCATCGTGCACGAGCCGAGCGGGATCATCGACGTCGTCAGCGACAGGTCGCGCTGCTGCAGCCGGTGCATGTAGCGCAGGATCTCGTGCTCGCTGCGGTAGCTGTGGAACGTCGGGTGCTCGCAGAACGCGGCCGTGCGGGCGAGAGCGCCGAGGTCCTGGGGCTCGGCGTTGCCGAGCGCATCCGCCGAGCCGCCGAACGCCGCGAGGATGTCCACGAGGTCCTCGTCGTCCACCGTCTCGTCGAGCGTGATCCCGAGGCTGCCGTCGCCGAAGTCACGGAAGTTGATGCCGTTCTGCTCCGCCGCGGCGAGCACCTTCTGCGCGTCGTCCCTCGGCCGCACGCGGATCGTGTCGAAGCGCAGGCCGCCCTGCACGTCGTGGCCGAGCTGCGCGAGGCTGTCGGCGAGGCAGTCGGTCTGCGCGCGCACGCGCTCGGCGATCGCCGTCAGGCCCTCGGGGCCGTGATAGACGGCATACATGCTGGCCATGACGGCGAGCAGCACCTGCGCCGTGCAGATGTTGGAGGTCGCGCGTTCGCGACGGATGTGCTGCTCGCGGGTCCCGAGCGCGAGGCGCAGCGCGGGCTTGCCGGTCGCGTCGATCGTCATGCCGACGATGCGGCCCGGCAGCTGGCGCTGGAACTCCTTCGTCGCGACCATGTAGCCCGCGTGCGGGCCGCCGTAGCCGAGCGGCACGCCGAAACGCTGCGAGCTGCCGCACACGATGTCGGCGCCCATCTCGCCCGGCGGCTTGAGCACGCAGAGGGCGAGCAGGTCGGCGACGACCGTGCTGTACGCGCCGGCGGCCTTGGCCTTGCCGATGGTCCCGGTCAGGTCTTTGACGGTGCCGTCGCTGCCCGGGTAGTAGAGCAGCACGCCGAAGTGCTCGTCGCCGAACGTGGCCGTTTCGGGGTCGCCGACCTGCACCTGGATGCCGAGCGGCTCGGCGCGCTGCTGCACGACCGCGAGCGTCTGCGGGTGGCAGTTGCGGTCCACGAAGAACGTCTCGGCCTTGCCCTTGTGCAGCCGGTGGCTCATCGCCATCGCTTCGGCGGCCGCCGTCGCCTCGTCGAGCAGCGAGCTGTTCGCGACCTCGAGGCCCGTGAGGTCGATGACGAGCGTCTGATAGTTCAGCAGCGCCTCGAGGCGGCCCTGCGAGATCTCGGCCTGGTAGGGGGTGTATTGCGTGTACCAGCCCGGATTCTCGAGGATGTTGCGCTGGATGACCGCCGGCGTCAGCGTGCCGTGGTAGCCCATCCCGATGTAGCTGCGGTGGACCTCGTTCTGCGCGGCCAGCGCCGTGAGGTCGGCGAGCGCGTCGCGTTCGCTGCGCGCGGCCGGCAGCTGCAGCTCGCCCGACCAGCGGATCTTGCCGGGGATCGCCTTGTCGGTGAGTTCTTCGAGGTCCTTGCACCCGAGCGTCTGCAGCATCGCCGCGAGCTCGGATTCGCTCGGGCCGAGGTGTCGGCTCACGAAGTTGTCGAGGCGGGGAAAGCGAGTACTTGTGCTGGCCATGCGATTGCGGGGGCGAACGTTATAGGAGCCGCCCTCGCCAGGTTGAAGACCCGTTCGGCTCAGCGGCCGCGGAAGCGCCGGGACCAGCGCGCGACCTTGGTGAAGAGGTGGGGCGACGCGGCGCTGGCGGCCGCGCGGAGCACCCCGAGGCCGTCGACGAACAGGACCCACGGGTAGCGCCCGTCGAACGGTTCGTCGATCGCGTGCGTGAGCACCCGCAGCTCCGTGCCGCGAACCTCCGCCAGCTGCTCCGCGATCGCGGCCCGGTCCTCGGCGGGGAGGCCCTCCGGCACCACGAGGACCCACTCCTGCGGGTGCTCGTGGGCCTCGCCGACGGCCTCCCTGAGCGACGGGAGCACGCGCGGCATCGTCATGTCGGCGAGCTCCTCGCGGCCGGGCGGAATCCACACGACGATCGTGCCGTCGGGGGCGGTCGGCAGCCCGCGGGTCGGCAGGTCGAGGAGGTCGGTCAGTGACCGCGTCGGCTGGCGGCCGATGTCGAGGCCGATCAGCGCGTGCGGGTCGGCGGCGTCGAGGCGCTGCACCGTCGGTTCCTGCACCCGGATCGCGCCCATCGCCATCGCGAACCCGACGTGACCCTCGATGGGCGCGCCGTCGTGCACCGCGTACAGGATCGACTTGCGTTTGCCGTCGTTGATCTTGATCTCGACGCGCGGCCCGTGGACGACGATCTCGTAGTCGAACCACGCGGCTTCGTCGCGGACCTCGGCGCTCGTGTTGGTGTTGTTGCGCGGCATCTCGGGGTCGCGTTCCCAGAGCCCGTCGAAGCGGAACGAGACCTTGCCGGACGCGCGGCTCGTCTCGCGTCGGCCGACCGCGTACTCGAAGTCGCCCGACGTGAATCGCAGCCGCAGGTCGCGGTCGCGGCGGGCGTGCCCGAACACGATCGCGCCGCGCACGTACGACGTGGTGAAGTGGACCCGCCCGCGCAGGACGTAGCTGCCCGGGGCGATCCAGCGCACGGTGTGCACGAACGCGTCGCGCTGGTGCGCGCGGCGATCGACCGAACCCGTCGTCTCGCGCGGTCGCTCGCGACCGACGTGCACGTCGCCGTTCCGTTCGACGTACCACAGGCCCTCGCGCCGGCGATCCTCGAAGCCCGTGAGGCCCGACTCGGTCCAGCCGTGGCCGCCGAGATACTCCGCGACGGTCGGCGGCGGCGTGGATTCCGCCGCGCTCTGGAGTCTGGCCCGGTCGAGCGCCGGCAGATCGAGCAGGCGCGCGATCCGATCGTGATCCGCGGCGAGCGCCGTCGCGGCCTTGCTGTGACCGGCCTGGCCGAGCTCGACCGCGCGCTCCGCGAGTGCCGTGACGAAGCCGCTCGTGCGCGCCAGCTGGCTCGCGAGCGGCGTGGCCGGCGGGCTGCCGATGCCGGGAAAACGCGTGCGCGCCAGCGCGGTGATCGCGTGCGCCGAGCTCTTGCTCGGCAGCTGCTGCGCGGCGTGCACCGCGCGCGTCACCGTGTCCGGCCGCCAGCCGTCGACCGTGAGCGACCACGTGCCGGCCGCGACCGTGCCGGCGTGATCTCCGACCTCGGCGAGCAGACGCGTCGCCGCGGCGGCGTGATCCTGGCCGAAGAACGGCTCCGCGCGCTTCCTCGCCCACGACCAGGTCGGGCGATCCGAGACCTTCTTGCCCGAGTCGCCGGGGCCGACGCTGCCGTAGCGCGCGACCCAACGGTTGCTGTCGTCACGGTTGCGCACGAGCCACATGCCGACCCCGTTCAAGAACGCCTGCCAGCCGTCGAGGAAGTCGTCGAGCGACTCGGGGCGGCCGTTCTCGCCGTCGCAGAAGGTCTGCTCGAAGTAGCGCAGCGGGTTCTTCTGTCCCGCCCGCGAGTTCTTCTCGTAGCGCTCGAGCGCGTCGCGGAAGAGCGGGCGTTCGCCGGGCGGGAACGTGCGGAGATACGAGTAGAGCGCGTAGCCCGCGGCATAGTTGTCGCGGTACTCCTCGATCGTGCCCTCGATGAGTTTCGTGAACTCGCGCTTCCGGCCGTAGTCCTTGCGCCACGTCTGGTCGACGGCGCCCTTGTCGAGGTGGTCCTCGACGAACTCGGTGTCCGCCATCTGCGCGTAGTGACCGCCGGTCCAGGACGCGTGGCCTTCCTTGTACCAGGCGCCGAGGAACGGGCGCAGGACGCCGTCGAAGCGGTGCGTGAGCTCGTGCGTCAGGACCTTGCCCAGCCGCGGGATCGTGCTCCACGCGAACCGCACGGTCGTGCGGTCGCCGCTCTGAAACCCGGCGGCCCACCAGTACGGCGCGCCCTCGGTCTCGAGCCCGGAGTCCTCCGGCACGATCCGCACGATGCCCTGGCGGGAACCGAACGGGTCCTTGCCGAAGTGGCCGGCGAGGCGGTCGTGGTGCAGTTCGATGGTGCGGGCCGTGCCGAGCAGTGTCTCGAACCCGCAGATGGTCTCGATGCGATACTTGCCCGTCAGGCTCTCGGCGACGCCGGGTCGCCGCCACGTGTCGTGGGAGTCGGTGAACTGGACGCGCTGTTCTTCGTCGAGCGCTTCCAGCTCGGCGATCGTCCACACCCTGGCTTCGCCCTGCGCGTCCGCGTCCTTGCCCGCGAGGAACTCGCGCGCGCGGCGGCCGATGGCGGTCATGTCGGGCGGCTGTGGCCCCTGCAGGTCCTTGAAGGTGGCCTGGCGCGCGAGGCCGGCCAGGATGCGGGCCGCGCGCAGGGCGCGTTCTTCGATCGCGGTCGCGTCCTCTTCGCCGCCGCCGCCGCCCGTCGGGGTCGTGCGCATGACGCGTTCGAGCGCGTCGAACACCTCGTCGTAGTCGGGCTCGATCGCCGACCGCGCGCGGCGCACCTTGTCCGCGACTTCGTCGAGCGGGCCCGGCGTGCCGTCACCGATGGCGAGGAGCAGCTCGCTCGCGTAGGCGAGCAGCTGCGCGCGGGCCGCGTTCCTGCCGCCGCTCGGGCGCTGCTTCTGCGCGAAGCGGGCGAGCTCCGCGATCGCGCCGGCGCGCTGCTGCGCGAGCTTCTGGGCCGGGCCGAGGTCGACGCCGTCCGGCAGCAGCTTCTTGGTCTGGCCGTCGAGCTTCAGGCGGCCGCGCGGTCCGGTCGCGGCGCGCACGAAGCGGTCGGTCCAGTAGGCGAGCAGGTCGGCGTCCCCGGCGCTCGCGCGCAGCAGGTCGAGCAGCACCGCGGCCGAACAAGGGTGCAGCGCGAGCGCCGCCCGCAGATGCTCGCGAGCGGTCGCGAGATCGCCGCCGTCGATGGCCTTCCGGCCCAGCGTCCAGCGCACGTGCGCCGGGCTGCCGTCGACCGGGTCCGCGGACAGCGACGCGAGGTCGGTCGGCATCGGCGCACCGGGCGGGCACTGGGCAGAGGCGCCGGCGCCGAGACTGAGAATCGCAGCGACGGCGAGGACGAACGGACGGCGACCGGGGAACGGCATGCGTGAGGGGGAGGGGCAGCACCATGTTGTCCCACGGCGCCCTCGCCTGCAACCAGCGGAAGCGTTCCACAAGGCAGCCGTACGGTACCGGGTTCAAGTTGCCGGGCCCCGTACGGTACCGCGTGCAAGCTGCCGGATCCGCAGTTCGAGCTCGGCCGGTTTCAACCCGGTACCGAACGGCGTCGGCGGTAAGACGGTGGGATGGCGATCTCCGAGGCCGAGCGGGCGCGGTTCGAAGCGGACGGGTTCTGCGGGCCGATCGGGCTGTTGAACGCCGGCGAGGTGGAGCGCGTTCGCGGGGCGGTCGCCGCGATCCTCGACGATCTCGAGCGCTACGAGCCCGAGCTCTACGAGGTCGAGGCCGCGCATCGTGACCGGCCCGACGAGGTCGTGGCGCATTTCCTCGGCGGCTGGCGCGTGCAACCGGCGCTCCGGGAACTGGTGTTCGACCCGCGCATCACGGGCGCGGCCAAGGCGGCGCTCGGAGTCGACGAACTGCGGTTCTTCCACGACCAGGTGTTCGCGAAGCCGCCGGGCCACCCGGGCGTCGTGCCGTGGCACCAGGACTACTCGTACTGGCAGCGCACCGCGCCCGCGCACCACGTGACCGTGAACCTGCTGCTCGACGACAGCGACGAGGAGAGCGGGTGCCTGCAGTTCCTGCCCGGCAGCCACCGCCTGCCACTGCTGCCCGCGATTCCGTTCGACGCCGATCTCGAGTCGATTCGGGAGCACGTCGCGGCGGAGCTGACGTGGGACCCGCAACCGGTCGCGTGTCGCGCTGGCGAAGCAACGCTGCACCACAGCCACACGCTGCACGGCAGCGGGCCGAATCGCAGCTCACGCTGGCGGCGCGCGGTCGTGCTCAACTACATGGCCGCGGACGTTCGGGTCGCCGACGACACCGGGCCGCTGCTGCGCGGCGTGCCGCACCTGGCGAAGGGCGCGCGCATCGAGGGTGAGCACTTCCCCCTCGTGTGAGTGACGCGGAACTTGCAGCTCGAACCGGGTACCGTACGCCGGGATCTATCGCAGCGGGATCGTGGCGCGGCCGCCGGTGCTGGGTGCCCATGTCACGGTCTTGGCGGTGGTGGGGGCCGTGATGATCGAGGTGTGGGAGAGGTAGCCGGAGCCGGCGTGGATCTCGGCCGCGGCTGATGAGCCGTCCAGCAGTTCGAACGTGAGTCGCGTGCCCGGGGCCGGGCGCGGTTGGTGCTCCGGCCAGTCGATCCGGCGCCAAAGCGTCGGCATCCTCGCGTCGGTCGATCGGCGATACGAGGTCACGGTGCCCGCGTTGCGGGCGAACAGGATGTCGATGTCGCCGCTCTGCGTGCGGGCGAGCGCCACGCCCTGGCGGTCGCCGAGCATCGCGATGCCGTGTTCGCTCGTGGGCACGACCTCGAGGTTGCCATTGGCGACGCGCAGCACGAGGCCGGTGCTGCCGTCGTGGTTGCCGGTCTCGGGCTCCGGCGAGCTGCAGTTGTCCGCGCAGATCACGAGGTCGCCGAGCACGACCATGCCGTCGATCGGCGCGAGCTGCGCTCGGCGCGGCAGCGGCTCCAACGTGAACCTGCCGGTGCCGTCGTTGCGCAGCAGGCTGCTGCTCAACGTCGTCGCCCGCAGCTCGCCACAGGCGTCGAGCTTCTGGGGCGTGTAGATCTCGGCGAGCGTGGACCGCGCGAACTTCTCGTAGGTCTCGAACTTCTGCGCCACGAACGGCATCGCGCCGCTGCTGCAGCTGCGGCCGCGGACGGGCAGCAGCGTGTCGCCGCGATACTTGGCCTCGACGAGATCGCGCGTGCCGTTGTCGTCGAAGTCGCCGTAGTAGAGGACGGCCGGGTGCTCGCGGTCGGCCTTGTATTTCGTGTTGTGGCCGCGATTGCCGGCCAGGTAGTCGAGGTCGCCGTCGTGGTCGACGTCGACCGCGCAGAGCGAGTTCCACCAGCCGGTGTGGGGCAGCAGGCCCGCGCTGTCCGTCGCGTCGGTGAACTTGCCGCCCACGTTCTTCAGCAGCCGGATCGGCTGCCAGCGCGCGGCGAGCAGCAGATCGATGCGGCCGTCGGCGTCGACGTCCGTGAAGAGCGCGCTCGTCACCATGCCCGCGGTCCCCAGCGCCGGCGCGAGCTCCGCGGTCACGTCGGTGAAGCGGCCGCCGTCGTTCTGATACAGCCGGCTCGAAGGCGCGTCGGGGAACTGGCCGGGGACGATGCGGCCGGCGACGAACAGGTCGAGGTCGTTGTCCCCGTCGAAGTCGGCGACCGTGGCGTGGCCCGACGATTCGCGAATCTCGGGCAGTGCGCCGGTGACCCTCTCGAAGTTGCCGTTACCGTCGTTCTCGTAGAGCCGATCCTGCAGCGCCGGATCCCCGGCCGCCCGGGCCGCTCCGCCGCTGCTCACGAACAGGTCGACGTCGCCGTCGCCGTCGAAGTCGAAGAACACGAGCCCCATGTCCTCGCTCGCCGCGTCGTCGTCCCACGGTCCCGGCCGCGGCTGCCAACCAGCACCGTCCCGCAGGAACAGCACGCCGGCCTGACCAATCGCCCCGCCGACGAACGCGTCGTCGTCGCCGTCGCCGTCGACGTCGGCGCACGCGATCCCCGGTCCGAGTCGCGACACCCGCGCCGGCAGCAGCGGTTGATCCGCGTAGTCATCGAAGTCGTTCTCGACGTGGCCGAACGCCGGCGCGGCCGCGGCTTCGAACCATGGAGTCGCCGGTTCGACCGCGTGCTTCGGGACGGGACCACCCGGCTCGGTGATCGTCACGCGCTGGTTACTGGCGATGGTGTAGTAGGTCGAGCGTTGGCCCGAGGGCCACTGCACCTCGAGCCTGTCGACCGCGTCTGCGTCACCGATCCCGAGGTGGACGACCGGTGCCTGGCCGGACAGGTAGCCGCGCGACAGCCAGTTCTCGCGCACGATCCGCTGTCCACCTGGCAGCACCGCGATCACCCGGGAGCCGACGCCGAAGCGATCGCTCTGGCGCCCCCGCAGCTCGACGAGCAGCGCGTTGCCGGTCGCGGCGCGGTTCTCCCAGACGCCGAAGTCCGCGTTCCAGTTGTTGGTGACGACGTCGAGGTCACCGTCGCCGTCGAGGTCGACGAGCACCGCGCCGTGGGTCACGGACTCGAGCTCGAGCCCCCAGTCGGCGTGACGCTCGAACTGCAGGTCGCCCGCGTTGCGCAGCGCCACGTTCGGCTCCGCGACCTTGCCGACGTTCTGGATCAGCTGGTAGGCGGCCTGGTGGCGGTTCTGCGCCCACAGCTTGTCGACCTGGATCTTGAGGTCGGGGTCCGTGTCGAACCGCGCGATGCCGTTGGTGGCGAAGAGATCGAGCCGCGCGTCGTTGTCGAGATCGCCGAACAGCACGCTCCACGTCCAGTCCGTGCTCGACAGGCCGGCGATCTTCGCGGCCTCCTGGAAGCGCCGCGGCCGCGCGCCGGTGTTGAGCAGCAGCGCGTTCCGCATGTACTGCGGCGGACTGCTGTGCATCAGCACCGGGCGCTGGGTGTCCATGTCACCCATGAGCACCTTGGCCTTCTCGTGCGTGCGCATCGACATGTCGGCGACGAGGAAGTCGAGGTGGCCGTCGCCGTCGACGTCGCCCGCGTCGCTCCCCATGCCGTAGTAGGCGGTGTGCGGCAGCACGTCGGCCGCGACCTCGCGGAACGTGCCAGAGCCCTCGTTGTGGTAGAGCCGGTCCGGTGACTCGAGGTCGTTGGCGACGTAGAGGTCGGGCCGCCCGTCACCGTCGTAGTCCCACCAGGTCGCCGACAGCCCCATGCCGTGACCGGCGATGCCGGCGCTCGCCGACACGTCGACGAACTTGCCGTTGACGTTGCGCAGCAGCTTGTCCTGTTGCCCGGTCATGTAGGGCCGGCCGCGGAACGCCATGTAGTGCTCGCGCAGCGGTCCCGGGATGCTGCTGTCCTGCAGCCGATCGCTGCGCACGAGGTCGCCGATCTGAGCTGCCTGCTGGATCGTCGGCACCATCGCGGCGGGCGCGCGCACGGTGTCCCGGCCCGGCGTGAACCCACCGAGCACGGGCGGCGTCTGCGCCCAGCCCGCGTGCAGCGCGCGGTTCGTCAGCAGGTAGACGTCGAGCGCGCCGTCGTTGTCGTAGTCGCAGAACGCGGCCATCATCGACGCGGCGACGATGTCGAGGCCGTACTTGCTGCCGTTCTCGACGAACGTGCCGTCGCCCTGGTTCTCGTAGAGCAGGTTCTTCGCCTCGAGGCGGCACACGTAGAGATCGAGATCGCCGTCGCCGTCGACGTCGGCGAACGTCGCGCCCGTGCCCCAGGCGTCGCCGCCGTCGACGCCGCCGGCCGCCGCGGTCACGTCCTCGAACTTCATGGGCGCGACCTGGCGGTAGAGCCGGTCCTTGGTGTCCTGCGACACGAGGTAGAGGTCGACGAGGCCGTCGCCGTCGTAGTCACCAGCGGCGAGGCCGGCGCCGTTCGTCAGGTACTGGAAGCGGTTCTCGCGTCGCAGCACGTTCTGGAAGTCGATGCCGCACTCGGTCGCGCCGAGCCGCACGAACGTGCGCTCGTCGCCGAGGACCCGGTCCCGCAACGGCGCCATCTCGATGCTGCCGGGGATCACGTCCGGCCGCGGCGCCGTGATCTCGTCCGGGCCGCCCCCGAGGAGTTCCCAGAGCCACCAACCGCCGACGAACGCCAGCACCAGGAACACGGCCGTACCGATCCGCATCGTCCAAGAACCCGCCATACGAGCGCACTATCGCCGATCCCCGGGCGGGAAACAGGCATGAGAGTCTTTTCGCCCGCGTCGGCTTTCGTTACTCCAACGCCAGTCCCTTGGCTTCGTTCCGCTCGCTTCGCACTTCCATCTACCCGCTCGCGATGCTCGTCGGGCTGCTCGCGGGTCTCGGCGCGATCGCGTTCGAGTTCCTCAGCGGCCTGATCACGAAGTTCACGCTCAGCGGGCTCGCCAACTACGCGCCCGAGGGCCCGCGCGGCGAGGTGCAGTTCTTCCCGCACGGCGAGGGCGCCGGCGAGCCGAGCATCCTGTGGCTGCTGCTCCTGCCGGCGATCGGCTGCTCGCTCAGCGCGCTGATCTGCCGGTGGCTCGCGCCCGAGGCGACGGGGCACGGCACGGATGCCGCGATCGAGTCGTATCACCACAAGGGCGGTCGAGTCCGCGGTCGCGTGCCGTTCGTCAAGGCGATCACGTCGGCGCTGACGATCGGCATGGGCGGCAGCGGCGGTCGGGAGGGGCCGATCGCGCAGATCGGCGCCGGTACGGGCTCCTGGCTCGGACAGAAGCTCGGGCTGCGCGACAGCCAGTGCCGCATCCTCCTCGCGTGCGGCATGGCGGGCGGCGTCGGCGCGATCTTCCGGGCGCCGTTCGCAGGTGCGCTGTTCGCGTCCGAGATCCTCTACCGCGACGCCGAGTTCGAGGGCGAGGTCGTGATGCCGTCGTTCTTGTCGTCGGCGGTGTCGTACTGCGTCTACTGCGGGTTCGTCGGTGAGTTCGGCACGCTCTTCGAACTCGGCGAGGGCTTCCGCTTCTCCGACCTCGCGGAGCTGCTGCCGCATACCGTGCTCGCGCTGACGCTCGTGCCGGTGATCTTCCTGTTCGTGAAGTTCTTCTACGCGAGCGAAGGCTGGTTCCACCGGCTGCCGCTGCCGCGCCCGCTCGTGGCGCTGATCGGCGGCCTGCTCTGCGGCGGCATCGCCGTTCTCGCGTGGCAGCTCACGGGTGACGAGCTCGGGCTCTGCGCGGCGGGCAACGGCTACGGCATCCTGCAGGAGTCGCTCGATGGCGCCGTGCTCGGGTGGGAGGGCGTGCGCCTGCTGATCGTGATCGCGCTCGCCAAGATCGTCGCGACGTCGTGCACGATCGCGGCGGGCGGCAGCGGCGGCGTGTTCGGCCCGAGCATGGTCGTCGGCGGCGCGATCGGGGGCGCTGTCGGCCTCATCGGGCAGGAGCTCGGCCTCGTCTCGCACCCCGCCAGTTTCGTCGTCGTCGGCATGTGCGGGTTCTTCGCCGGCGCGGCCAAGACGCCGATCAGCACGATCGTCATGGTCACCGAGATGACCGGCAGCTACGCGCTGCTGCTGCCCGCGATGTGGGTCTGCGGGCTCACGTTCCTGCTGAGCCGCGGCACCGCGCTCTACGTCAAGCAGGTGCCGCATCGCGCGCTGTCGCCGGCGCACGCGGGCGAGTATCAGGTCGCGCTGCTCGAGAAGATGACGGTGCAGGACGTCTTCGAGCCGAGCGAGGTGTTCGCCGTGCGCTCGAACACGCCGCTGCGGGAGATCGTGCAGCTGCTCGTCGAGCGCCGCGAGGACTACTTCCCCGTGCTCGATCAGGACGATCGCTTCGTCGGCGTGTTCTCGGCCAACGACGTGCGGCAGTTCACGTTCGACCGCGAGATCTATCAGCTCGCGACCGCCGCGGACGTGATGTCGAGTCCGCCGGTCGTCGTGCGGCCGACGGACGATCTGCACCGCGCGATCGAGACGTTCGACGCCGTGCTGCTCGACGAGCTGCCGGTCGTGGCCGCGGACGACCCGAACCAGCTGCTCGGGCGCTTGCGCCGGCGCGCGATCAACCGCGCCTATTCGCAGAAGCTCAAGGCCCTGCGACGGCTGCAGGAGCAGAGCTGAGCCCGTTGATCGGGCCGAGCGGGCGGGCCGCTACTTGCGGCCGCGCTTCTTCTTCGCCTGCAGCTTCGCCTTGAGGGCGGCCTTGCGCTTCGCGAGGCGTTCCTTGTGCTTGCGGATGACCTCGAAGATGTCGGACCGGCAGCTCTTCTTCTGCTTGCACCGTTCCTTGCTCTGCTGCATGCGCGCGCGCTTCTGCTGCAGCTTGGCTCGGATCTTCTGCAGGCGTTCGCGCAGGCGCTGCTTGCAGCGCTTCTTCTTGCCGGGCTCGGTGACCGGATCCTCGACCACTGGGTCCTCGACCACTGGGTCCTCCACGACGGGGTCCTCGACCACGGGGTCTTCGACGACCGGGCCTTCGATGACCGGGTCCTCCACGACCGGGCCCTCGACGACCGGATCCTCGACGACGGGCCCGTTCACCGGGTTCTGGACGAACGGGTTCTCCACGAACTGGGCCGTGGCGGTGGCCGGCGTGAGCGCGATGGCCGTGAACAACGAGGCGATGCCGAGGACGCGAATCATGGTGATCTCCCTGGTTGGGCGCCGGGCTATCGTGCGTGACCCCGGGGCCCTTGAGCGGGACTGCGGAAAAACCCGACCCGCGGACGCCTCGTGCCGGTGCCATGGGTGAGACCGAAGTCCCGTTCCGGCGCGGATCTGCCGCGACGGCACCCGGGCCGGCGGGGTCCGGGCCGGAATGCGCCCGTGAACGGTCGGGCGAGTTGGTGTAACCAGTGGGGCCATCCGGGCCACAACACCGGTGGATCGCCGCAATCGGTAGTAGCGTCAAAGAAACCGTTTGGTCTTTGTTCGGGTCCGCGCTACCGTGCAGCGAATCACAGAATTCCGTAACCGCGACAGCACCGCGATCTCCGGCCACACCAGCCAGAGGCATCCCAGGGAGGGAGCTCGATGAAGAAGACTGCGCCCGCCAAGAACGGCGACTCCAACACCACCGGCACCAAGAACGGCGACGCCAGCAGCGCCAGCAGCGCCAGCACTGCCAAGATCGACAAGTTCGAGGACAACGAGGCACTGGCCGACGCGCTTGCCGCGATCCACAAGTCGCACGGCGCGGGCTCGATCATGCGCATGGGCGAACGGCCCGAGGTGTTGATCGACGGCATCTCGACGGGCTCGCTCGGACTCGATCTGTCGTGCGGTGGCAAGGGACTGCCGCGCGGTCGCGTCGTCGAGGTCTTCGGGCCGGAGTCGTCGGGCAAGACGACGCTCACGCTGCACGTGGTTGCCAATGCCCAGAAGGCCGGCGGCGTGTGCGCGTTCATCGATGCCGAGCACGCGCTCGATCCGAGCTATGCCAAGCGGCTCGGGGTCGACACCGATTCGTTGCTGATCTCGCAGCCGGATCACGGCGAGCAGGCGCTCGACATCTGTGAGACCCTCGCCAAGTCCGGGGCGATCGATGTCATCGTCATCGACTCGGTCGCGGCGCTCGTGCCCAAGGCCGAGATCGAGGGTGAGATGGGCGATCACTTCGTCGGCGTGCAGGCCCGGCTGATGAGTCAGGCGCTGCGCAAGCTCACCGCGGTGACGGCCAAGACCAAGACGACGCTGATCTTCATCAACCAGATCCGCGAGAAGATCGGCGTGATGTTCGGCAGTCCGGAGACGACGACGGGCGGCCGTGCGCTCAAGTTCTACAGCTCGGTGCGCATCGACATCCGCCGGATCGGCACGATCAAGGACGGCGACAACCCGATCGGCGCCCGCACGAAGGCGACCGTGGTCAAGAACAAGGTCGCGCCGCCGTTCAAGAAGACCGAGTTCGACATCCTGTTCGCCGAGGGCATCAACCGCCTCGGGGAGCTGCTCGACTTCGGCGTCGACGCGGGCGTCCTCAAGCGCTCGGGCACCTGGATGAGCTACGGCGATACGCGGCTCGGCCAGGGTCGCGAGCGGGCCCGCGAGTTCTTGAAGGAGAACCCGGACGTGACCAAGCAGATCGAGGACGAGCTGATGGCCAAGATCAACGAGCGTCAGGAAGCGGCGCGCAGCCAGGGCAAGACGCCGGCCGTGGGCTTCACGAAGGCCGCCAACCGCGGGTTCGGCGGCAAGCGCTGAGTCGCTGAGCCGCTGACCCCTGCGCAGTCGGGCGCCGAGCCCGGGCGTGAGGCCGCGCGCGGAGGCTGCCATTCGCGGCCCGCCGTTCGGCGCGGGCGTTTGCCCCGTCCCTCGTTCAGGACGTCGCGGCGCCCTTTCGTCGGGGGCGGGCGGTCGGTACAACCTTTCGCCCGACTGTCCGCCTGAATACCGATGAAACCGCTCCCCGCCGCCGAGGTCCGCGCCCGCTTCCTGCAGTTCTTCGTCGAGCGAGGCCACAAGCAGATGGCCTCCGACTCGCTCGTGCCGGCCAACGACCCGACGCTGCTGTTCACGGGGGCCGGGATGAACCAGTTCAAGGACATGTTCCTCGGGCGCGGCTCGCTGCCGGACAAGCGCGTGACGACCTCGCAGAAGTGTCTGCGCGTGCCGGATCTCGACAACGTCGGGTTCACGGCGCGGCACCACACGTTCTTCGAGATGCTCGGCAACTTCTCGTTCGGCGACTACTTCAAGAAGGAGTGCATCGCCTGGGAGTGGGAGTTCTTCAAGGACGTGTGCGGCATCCCGGCCGAGCAGATGGTCGTCACGATCTATCAGGACGACGACGAGGCGTTCGAGATCTGGACGAAGGACATCGGGCTCGCACCGGAGAAGGTGTTCCGCTTCGGCGAGAAGGAGAACTTCTGGCCGGCCGAGGCGCCGAGCAAGGGCCCCAACGGCGTGTGTGGACCGTGCTCGGAGATCTACTTCGATGCGCGCCCGGGTGAGCCGTACCCGGATCGGGAGGGGCTCGTCGACCTGCCGGACGACCGCTTCACCGAGATCGGCAACTGCGTGTTCACGCAGTTCGACCGGCAGGACGGCGGCAAGCTCGAACCGCTGCCGCAGAAGAACATCGACGTCGGGCTCGGGCTCGAGCGCATCGTCGCGGTGCTGCAGGGCGCGAAGAACAACTTCGAGACCGACCTGTTCCGGCCGTACCTCGACTGGCTCGGGGAGCGCACGGGCACGGCCTACGGCAAGGACGACCACCGCGACGTGCGGATGCGGCGCATCGCCGATCACGTGCGCGCGCTCTGCTTCTGCATCGCCGACGGCGCGCTGCCGAGCAACGAAGGGCGTGGCTACGTCGTGCGCAAGATCCTGCGGCGCGCGGCGCGTGACGGCTACGAACTCGGACTCGAGCAGCCGTTCCTCTTCGCGATGGTCGACGTCGTCGGCGAGGTGATGGGCGCGGCGTATCCCGAGGTGCGCGAGAGCGCCGGCCAGTGCCGCGCGGTGATCCGCGGCGAGGAGGAGACGTTCCTCACGGTCTATCGTCAGGGCATGCAGCGGCTCGACAAGTTCCTCGCCGAGCTCGCGGGCGATCGCGCCGGTGGCGACGGCGGCGGCAACGTCACGGCGCGCGGCAGCGTGATCGAAGGCTCGGCGACGCCCGGGACGGGCGAGTTCGCCTTCGAATTGCACGACACCTACGGCTTCCCGATCGACATCACCGAGAAGGTGCTCAGCGAGCGCGGGTTCAAGCTCGACCGCAACGGGTTCGAGGCCGCGATGTCGGCGCAGCGCGAGCGTGCGCGCGCGAGCGCGAGCACGTCCGAGGCGGTGTTCACGGCGAGCGTCGCGGTCAAGCTGCGCGACGACGGTCACGACGTCAGCAAGTTCGTCGGCTACGAGCGGCTCACGACCGAGGCCAAGATCCAGGCGCTCGTCGGCGAGGGTGACGTCATGTTGTCGAAGGTGGCGGCCGGGGCCGGATCGAAGAGCGGTGGGGCTGAGATGCCGGCGAAGGCGCTGCTCGTCGTCGGCACGACGCCGTTCTACGCGCAGGGTGGCGGTCAGGTCGGCGATCGCGGCACCGTCACGACGGCGACCGGCCGCGGCCGCATCGTCAACACCACGGCGCTCGACGGTTATCACCTGCACGAACTCGAGGTCGAGCAGGGCACGTTCGAGGTCGGCCAGCCGGCGATGCTCGCGGTCGATGCGAACGCGCGGCGCGCGACCGAACGCAATCACACCGCGACGCACCTGCTGCACGAGGCGCTGAAGCGCGTGCTCGGTGACCACGTGAGCCAGGCCGGGTCGGAGGTCGCGCCGGAGCGGCTGCGGTTCGACTACACCCAACCCGAGAAGCCGACGACCGCGCAACTCGACGCCGTCGAGGACATGGTCAATGCGGAGGTGCTCGCGGCGACGCAGGTCGAAGCGCGTTTGCGGCCGCTGACCGAGGCGCGCCAGAGCGGCTTCGTCGCGCTCTTCGGCGAGAAGTACGGCGATGAGGTGCGCACCCTGCAGGTGGGTGAGTTCAGCAAGGAACTCTGCGGCGGCACGCACGTCGCGAACACGGGCAATATCGGCACGTTTCGAATCGTCGCGGAGACCGCGGTCGCGGCCGGCACGCGCCGGCTCGAGGCCGTCACGGGGCAGACCGCATTGCACCATGCGCGCGCTGAGCAACGCGAGCTGAACAGCCTCGCGCAATCGCTCAAGGTCCCGCCGACGCGCGTGGCCGAGCGCGTGCACGAACTCGCCGACGAGCTGAAGGCGACGCGCAAGGAGCTGGAGAAGGCGCTGGCGCCGGACTTCGGCGCCGAGGTCGAGCGCATCAAGGCCGACGCGACCGAGAAGGACGGGGTGCGCACCGCGATCTACGAACGTCCGAAGCTGCAGTCCAAGGACCTGCAGGAGGTGATGAGTCGCGCGCAGCAGAGCTGCGAGCCGTTCGTCGGGGTCGGCCTGAGCGCTCACGACGACGCGGTCCACGTCTGCGCGGTCGTGAGCAAGTCGCTGACGGACAAGGTAAAGGCCGGCGCTCTGGTCAAGGCGGTCGCGACCGTGCTCGGCGGCGGCGGCGGCGGCCGGCCGGAGATGGCGCAGGGCAAGGGCAAGAACCCGGCCCAGCTGCCCGCCGCGCGCGAGGCCGCCCTGGCCGCGCTGACGGCAGCCGGATTGCGCTGACCCGCCGCCCGGCGACTCGGCGCAAACCCGGGCGGCCGGACCAGTTCGAGGTTTCGCGGGTGCCGTCGGCCACCCCGGTTCCCGGCCGCTACAAAGCCAGACGACGCGTTGACTTCGCCGGCACTCGGCGTACAGTCCTCGCCCTTCATTTCCGGGTGACGGCCCGCCAGCGAGCCGCGCCCCGACCTACGGCACTCCAAATGGCAGTACCCAAGCGAAAGATCAGCCGCGCCAACAAGGGCCACCGTCGTGCCCACCTGCACCTCCAGCGGGCTCAGCTCGTGCGTTGCACCCACTGCGGCGCGATGATTCGACCCCACACGATCTGCAAGGCCTGCGGCCACTACCGCGGCCGTCAGATCCTGCGGGCGGCCGACTAGTCGGCGCTCTGAAGCCACGGGCGCCGCGAGGGCGGCCGAGCGGGGGTCTCGCCGCTCGGCAGTCGCACCGCGGGCGGCCTGGCGACGGCGTGCGGCAGCGGAGCCCGCGTCGTGAGCGTGCTCGGGATGTCGGCCAGCCGACACCCGACCGGTCCCTGGCGGATCGTTCTCGTCTCAAGTCCTAGTGGAGTCGTACGTGTGACCAAGGTTGTGCTCGATGCCGTCGGAGGCGATCACGCCCCGAAGGAGGCCGTCGCCGGCGTGGCGCTGGCGGTGGAACGTGGCTATGTCGCCGCTTCGGAGGTCGTGCTGACCGGGCCGAAGGTCGCGGTCGAGGCCGCGCTCGGCGAGGCCGGCCTCGATCCTGCCGAGGTCGAGGTGCACGACGCGCCCGACGTGCTGACGTGCAGCGACTCGCCGATGGACGCCGTCCGCAGGAAGCCGAAGAACAGCATCGCGGTCGGCGTCGGGCTCGTGAAGGCAGGCCACGCCGGAGCGTTCATCAGCGCGGGTTCGACCGGCACCGTGGTCGCGAGCGCGACGCTCGGGCTGCGGTGCCTCAAGGGCATCCGCCGGCCGGCGATCGCGGCGATCATCCACGGGCAGAAGAACCCGTTCCTCGTGCTCGACGTCGGCGCCAACGCGCAGCCCAAGGCGCACCACCTGGCGCAGTTCGCGATCATGGGATCGGCGTACTATCAGGGCACGCTCGAGGTCGATTCGCCCCGCGTCGGGATCCTGAACATCGGCAGCGAGGAGGGCAAGGGCAACTCGCTCGTGCAGCAGGCGCGGGAGCTCATCAAGGCGATGCCCATCGAGTTTCACGGCAACATCGAGGGCACGGAGATCTTCTCCGGCGACTGCCACGTCGTCGTCACCGATGGCTTCTCCGGCAACGTCCTGCTGAAGTCGAGCGAGGGCGCGGCCGAGTACCTGCTGCACAACTTCAAGAGCGCGATGCTCGAGGCCGGGATCGCGCCGGCCGCGATCCAGCAGGTGTTCCACAGCGTGATGCCGAAGGTCGACTTCTCGGAGTACGGCGGCGCGTTGCTGCTCGGCGTCGAGGGCATCGTCACGATCTGTCACGGTCGCTCGGAAGCGCCGGCGTTCGCCAACGCGATCCGCTTCGCCAAGCGCGCGCTCGAGAGCAACGTCAACCAGCACATCGTCCAGGCGGCCGAGGGGATGGAGCCGCCGGCCGCGGATGCCAACGGCTGAGCGCGCCAAGCCAGTCGAGTCACTCAGTCGAGTCACAGAAGAGCCAACACTGAACGGAACGGTCGAATGCCAGAACTGATCCCTGTAGGCATCGCGGGCATGGGCAAGTACGTGCCCGAGAAGACGCTCACGAACCACGATCTCGAGAAGATCGTCGACACGTCCGACGAGTGGATCATGCAGCGCACCGGCATCGGCGCGCGTCGCATCGCCGCGCCGGACGAGGTCACGAGCTCGATGTCGACCAAGGCCGCGCAGCAGGCCCTCGCGGACGCCAACATGGCGCCCGAGGAGCTCGACATGATCTTCTGCGCGACGGTCACGCCGGACCAGCTGTTCCCCGCGACCGCGTGCCGCATCGGCTACGACCTCGGCGCGAAGAACGCCGGGGGCTACGACCTGGGGGCCGCGTGCAGCGGCTTCGTGCTCGCGGCGCAGAACGCGACGAGCCTGATCGCGACCGGCCAGGCGAAGAACGTGCTCGTCGTCGGCGCGGAGGTCCTGAGTCGCATCCTCGACTACAAGGATCGCAACACGTGCGTGCTGTTCGGCGACGGCGCCGGGGCGGCCGTGTTCTCGACGCTCGATCGCGCCGGCCAGGGTGAGTACCTCGGCGGTTCGATGGGCATGGAGGGCAACGCCGAGGACGTGCTCGCGCAGCCGGCCGGCGGCAGTCGGCACCCGGCGACGGCGGCGACGGTCGAGGCCGGGCTGCACTTCATGAAGATGGGCGGCACGAAGGTCTACAAGTTCGCCGTGCGCATCTTCGCCGAGCTCGTGCAGAAGGTGATCGACGAGTACGGGATGGACGAGATCGGCGTGATCATCCCGCACCAGGTCAACCAGCGGATCATCGAGAACGCGATGGAGAAGATCGACGTCCCGATGGACAAGCTGTTCTGCAACATCGAGAAGTACGGCAACACGTCCGCGGCCTCGGTGCCGATGGCGCTGCGGGAAGCCTACGACGAAGGGCGGCTCGAGAAGGGCAAGCTCGTCGTCATGCCCGCGTTCGGTGCCGGCATGACCTGGGGCCATATCGTTGTCCGGTGGTAGGGGCGTTCTGCGCCGCTGCGATGAGTATTCCCCTGGCGATGTATCCCCCGGAAGGCACCCCGCCGAAGGATAGGTGATGGAGTTCGAGAACAAGATCGCGGTCGTGACCGGCGCCTCGCGCGGCATCGGGCGGGCCATCGCCGTCGCGCTCGCCAGTCGCGGCGCCAAGGTGTTCTGCACGTCGACCCGCGCGGGCGGTTGCGATGCGACGCTGGCCGCGATCGACGATCTGCCCGCGGGCCACGGCGAGGGCGTGGCGGTCGCGTGCGACGTGACCGATCCGGCGAGCGTGGCGGCGCTGCAGGAGTTCGTGCTCGGCAGCCACAAGCACGTCGACTTCGTGGTCAACAACGCCGGCATCACCCGCGACGGGCCGTTCCTGCGCATGGGCGAGGAGGACTTCGACGCCGTCGTCCAGACGAACCTGCGCGGCGCGTTCCTCGTCTGCAAGGCCTTCGTGCGCAAGCTGCCCAAGGGCGGTGGCGCGCGCATCGTCAACGTCGGCTCGGTCGTCGGCATCACCGGCAACACGGGCCAGGCCAACTACGCCGCGAGCAAGGCCGGTCTCGTCGGACTCAGCAAGTCGCTGGCCCAGGAGTTCGCCGGCCGCGGGCTCACGGTCAACGTCGTGGCGCCCGGGTTCATCGAGACGGACATGACCGCCGAGGTCCCAGAAGAGGCCAGGGCGCGGATGCAAGAACGAATTCCGCTGCAGCGCCCGGGGAGTCCTGGCGACGTGGCCGGCGTGGTTGCATTTTTGTGCTCGGACGCCGCGTCCTACATCACGGGGCAAACGCTCGTGGTGGACGGCGGCATGACCATGTAGATTTCGCGCGCCGCCGGCCCCCGGCCAGGCGGCAGCATCACACCTTGTGAACGAGGAATGACAGTGTCGAAGACAGAGAACATCGAAGAACGCGTCCACAACATCGTCTGCGAGCAGCTCGGGACGACCCGCGACAAGATCACCCCGGAGACGTCGTTCATCAACGACCTCGGGGCGGACTCGCTGGATACCGTCGAGCTCGTGATGGAGTTCGAGGACGAGTTCGAGATCAACATCCCGGACGAGGACGCCGAGAAGATCCAGACCGTCGGCGCTGCCGTCGACTACATCTCCGGCAAGCTCGCCTGAGCGAGGTCGCTGGGCACGGATGCAACGACGGCGCGTAGTCATCACGGGCGCCGGGGCCGTCACGAGCCTCGGTCTCGATCTCCAGTCGACCTGGGACAGCCTGCTCGCGGGCAAGTCCGGGGCCGGCCCGATCACCCGCTTCGACACGTCCAAGCACACGACGAAGTTCGCGTGCGACGTGTGGGACTGGGACGAGGAGCGGTGGTTCCCGAGGTCGGAGGCCAAGCGACTCGAGAAGTTCACGATGTACTACCTCGTCGCGGCCGACGAGGCGATGAAGGCCTCGGGGCTGGCCGGCGACGATGCGGTGGCCAGCGGGGATCGCACGCGCATGGGCTGCATCCTCGGCACCGGCATCGGCGGCATCTGGGAGATCGAGGCATCGCGCAAGCTGCAGCTTGAGCGCGGCGCCAACCGCGTCAGCCCGTTCTTCATTCCCAAGATCATGTCGAACGCGATGGCCGGTCAGGCGGCCATTCGCTTCAACCTGCAGGGCACGTGCTACGTGACGTCGTCGGCGTGCGCGAGCGCGAGCCACGCGCTCGGGCTGGCGCTGCGGACGATCCAGTGGGGCGAGGCCGACATGGTGTTGACGGGCGGGTCCGAAGGCGCGACGACCGAGCTCGGTCTCGCGGGCTTCTGCTCGCTCAAGGCGCTGTCGACGCGCAACGACGATCCCAAGCGCGCGTCGCGGCCGTTCGACAAGGAGCGCGACGGCTTCGTGATGGGCGAAGGGGCCGCGGCCCTCGTGCTCGAGGAGTACGAGCACGCCAAGAAGCGCGGTGCGCCGATCCTCTGCGAAGTGCTCGGCTACGGCTCGACCGATGATGCGCATCACATCACGGCGCCCAACGAGGACGCCGATGGTCCGAGTCGCGCGATGCGCATGGCGCTGAGTGACGGCGGCATCGACGGCGACAAGATCGACTACGTCAACGCGCACGGCACGAGCACGGCACTCAACGACAAGATCGAGACGCTGGCGCTGAAGAAGGTGTTCGGCGATCACGCCAGGAAGCTCGCGGTATCGTCGAGCAAGTCGATGGTCGGCCATCTGCTCGGGGCTTCGGGCGCGGTCGAACTCGCGGCCTGCGCGCAGTCGATCCAGCGCGGCGCGGTGCACCCGACGATCAACCAGGAGACGCCGGATCCGGACTGCGACCTCGACTACGTGCCGAACGAGGCGCGCGAGATGCCGGTCCGGTACGCGATCAGCAACTCCCTGGGCTTCGGCGGCCACAACACCTGCCTGCTCGTCGGCGCGATCTGACGGGTAGGTTTGGATTGCCGGGATTCTGGCCGCCCGGGTTTCGGCCCGCCCGGTTCTCGCTCGCCCGGTTTTGGCGGCTGGGCGGTGGTCGCGTAGCAGGCGCGTCGGGCGCGTATTCCGGTGCCCGAGACGCGGTCTCCGGAGAGTGCCCCATTGCGGCGGCGCGACCGCTGGGATAGCAATGAGGCCGCGAATTGCCCTCTCCCTGACTGCCGATCGGCCCGCCGCAGCGCCGGCCGTTCTGGCCCCGAAAGACCAAGGACCCCCGTGAAGCACCAGCTCAAGGAAGCTCTCCATCGCTACAAGGTCGAGGCCTTCAAACTCACGCACCACTCGACCGAGCAGCAGGACGCCGACGTCGCGCGCGAGATCCTCGGCCACACGGCCGAGGCGATGCAGAACGCCTACCACTTCCACTTCGACGGCAAGGAACAGACCAATCCGCATCAGGTCGAGACCTTCCAGATGATCAAGCAGGTCACGCTGGAGACGATCCTGCCGCCCGTGCTGGAGAAGGTGATGCTGCGCGTGACGGTGCTCGAGCGCCAGAACCAGGAGCTCGTGAAGCTGCTCGACGAGCTCATGGAGATCCTCTCGGAGGACTGATGCGCACGGTCCTCGCCGGCGACCTCGGCGGCACGAAGTGTCGGTTCGCGCTCGTCAGCGAGGACCTCGGCGTCCACGGCATCACCAAGATCGAGACCGTGCGGGACCAGGCGGAGTTCCTCGCCGCGCTGGACCGGGGTATCGATGCGACCTTGGCCGCGCGACCGGCCGGCTTCGAGGCGCCCTGCGCTGCCGCGTTCGGTGTCGCCGGCGTGATCCCGCCCGACGGTCAACGGGTGCGTAACGCGACGAACGTGCCGCTGCACGACTTCTCGCTCGGCCGCCACGTGAGCGAACGACTCGACGTGCCGACGACGTTGATCAACGACGGGCGCGCGAGCGCGTGGGGCGAGTACCTGCGCGGCCACGCCAGCGGCAAGGACCCGCTCGTGTGCCTGTTCTTCGGCACCGGCATCGGGATCGGCATCATCGTCGACGGCCGGCCCTACGGCGGCGGCAGCAACGCCGCGGGTGAGATCGGTCACACGACGTTCCGTCCGGGTGGGCGAACGTGCCCGTGCGGGCAACCCGGGCACTTCGAGGCCTACTGCGGCGGGCGAGCGATCACCGAGCGTGCCGCGGAGGTCCTCGGTCCGCGTTCCGATGGCGAGAGCCGATGGACCGTCGGTGACGTCGTCGACGCGGCGCGGACCGACGGGCGCGCGCAGGAGGTGCTCGAGGACGCCGCGATCGCCGCATGCGTGCTCGTCGAGAATCTCTGCACGACGCTCGATCCCAACGCCATCGTCCTCGGCGGCGGCGTGCTCGAGGGCTGGCCGGAGCTGCGCGGCCGCATCGAGCGGCACGTGCGCGAGCACACCCGGGAGGTCATCCACGAGGACCTGTGCTTCGTCGAAAGCCTCGGCGGCTCGGATGCGATCCTCTGGGGGGCGGCCGCCGCGACCGGCGCGTTCGCGAGCTGATGCCTTGCGGGTGGTCGAACACCCGCAACCCGTTGCCTGCGCCGCGATCGCTGCCAGGTGCCCACGAAGCGCGCTGCCCACGAAGCCGGCTGCCCACGAAGCCGGCTGCTTCGGCTGGCTCGATATCGCCGACCCGATGTCGTAGTTTGAGCGGGACACCTGGGAGGGTGGCCCATGGATATCGCGGTTCTCGCCGGCGGGCGTTCGCCGGAACACGACGTCTCCCTGCGCTCGGCAGCGCAGGTGTTGCAGCATCTCGATCGCGCGCGTTGGCGCGTCTGGCCGGTCTATCTCGACCGCGACGGTGGCTGGTGGCCGCGGCGTGAACCGCTCGGGGCGGACGTCGTGTGGCGGCCGGCGGACGGCAGCTGTGACGGACCGATGCGCCCCGGGGCCGCGCTCGATCATCTGCTGGAACGCGCCGCGTTGCGAGCGGTGTTCCCGGTGCTGCACGGCCCGTTCGGCGAGGACGGGACGATCCAGGGGATGCTCGCGCTGCACGACCTGCCGTGCGTCGGCTCGGGTGCGGCTGCGTCCGCCGTGGCGATGGACAAGCTGCGCACGCGTGCGGCGCTCGCGCAGGCCGACGTGCCGATGCCGCGCGCCTACGAGTCGCGCCGGCCGCTCGCCGCGGCCAACGCCAAGCTCGAGTTCGCGGCGCTGAGCGCGGCCGTCGGTGCGCCGGCGTTCGTGAAGGCGGACCTGTCCGGCAGCACGGTCGGCGTTCGTCGGGTCGGCTCGGCGGTGGAGCTCGCGAAGTTCTGCGAGGAGTTCAGCGCGACGTTTCGGCGCTGGCACGCGGAGGAAGAACTGGTCGGCGAGGAGATCACGGTCGCGGTGCTCGGCAACACCGGCGACGACCTCGAAGCATTGCCCGCGATCGGGATCTACCCACGGAACGCGGACTACTTCACGCACGAAGCCAAGTACACCCCGGGCGCGACGGAGGAGGTCATCCCGCCGCGCGGGCTGTCGAACCTGCAGCTCGAGGAAGTCGCCGAGCTCGGCAAGCGCTGTCACATCGCGCTCGTGTGCGATGGGATGTCACGCACGGACATGATCGTCACCGAGGCCGGCCCGCGCGTGCTCGAGGTCAACACGATCCCTGGCATGACGGCCGAGAGTCTGCTGCCGCAGGCCGCGCGCGCGGCGGGCTACTCGTTCACGCAACTGCTCGACCGGCTGCTGGATCTCGCGATCGATCGTGCCGGGCCGCGCGCCCGCCCGCCGGCTCCGGTCCGGATCGTCCGCCCCGAGGTGCGGAGCGCGCTCGCGGACGCGCTCGAGCGGCCGGAGGCGAACTGACTCGTCGTGCTCGCCCGACCCGTCAGAGCACATGCACGATGGCGGGAACACCGAGCGCTGGCGGTGCGTTCAGGCTCGGTGCGGCCAGGCCCTGGAACGTGATCGGCAGGCCTCTTGGGCTGGTCGGCGGGAGCACGACGGAGCTGTCGAGCTTGCCGGTCCCATCGGTCAGGCCGATCGCCAGGACGACGAACGCGTTCGGGGCGACCCAGGCCTCGCCGAGCCCCGTTGGCGTCGGGGCTCGCAGGCCGAGTCCGGCGATGAGCGCGGCGGGCAGCCCCGGCTGGCTCACGGCGCTGGCGAAGATCGTCTGTCCCGGCAGGGCGTCGCTGGCGACCGTGCCGGGCAGGAACTCGAGGGTCGGCTGGAACGAGGGCGGGTCGAACGTCGCCGAGGCGTCGTGGAGCACCACACCGGTCGGTCCCACGCTGACCGCAGCGACTCGAACTCCGTTCTGGCGGGCGCCGCCGCGAATGTCCGAGCGCGTGACGCGGACCGTGCCGTTGGCCACGATGCCGACCCCGGGGGGCGCCGGTGGCGACGAGCAGAACACGGTGGTGTCCGGTCCGCCTTCGACGACGCAGTCGGAGAGTGTCAGCGTGCTGCTCGGCTGAACCGCCAGGCCGGGGCTCGGCCAGTGCGTGCAGAACAGCGGGTTCGCCAGCGTCGGCAGGTTGCCGCGCACCCGACAGTCGTTGAGTGTCGCGGTACCCGCAACGACGACGAGGGCCGGGCCGAACCACGGGGTGGTCGACCAGGAACTGCCGACGTCGCAGTCGTGGGCCGCGAGGACGGCGCCATTGGTGACCGCGATGGCTCGGACACGCAGGTCCGCCATCGTGGTCGGTTGCTCGAGGCGGATCTCCTGCACGTCGAAACCGCGGTACGAGCTGGTGCCCATGACCGTCTGCCCGGACTGCACGAGAGACTGGACGGAGGAGCGGGTCGGCCCCTCGCCGATGATCTGCAGTGGTTTGTCGACGAGGTGAACGGCCGAATACGAGCCGCCACCGCGAAGCAGGATCAGATCGCCGGGGTTCGACGCTGCGATCGCCGGGGCGAGGCTCGTGAACTGCCCCGTGCCGTTCGGGTCCACGATCCAGGACTGTTGCGCGCCGAGGGCGGCTGCGGAGAGGGCCGTGGCGGCGGCAGCTGCAAGGGCGGAGTCCATCGCGCCATGGTAGCCGGTCTTGCCGGCGGGCGGGGCGATCGACGCGGGCTGCCGTCCCGACGCGTCGTCACTGGTTCCAGGTGACGACCCGCACGCTGTGCGGCGGCAACAGCATCTCGTAGCCGGTGCCGAAGTCGGTGATCGGCTCCGTCGTCGGGGCGACGAGCTCCGTGCGGTCGTTGCGCAGCGCGAGGTCGGCGGGTTCGAGCCGGTGCATCGTCGCGTTCGGTTGCGGGCTGCCCGGCACGACGAGGCGCACGCCGTGGTGTTCATCGAGGCTCAGGTTGAACAGCACGATGCCGTAGTCGCTGCCGTCGCGGAACGCGAAGGACTGGATGTAGCCGACGGTGGTCGGCGTGCCGATGCCGTTCATGGGCGTCTGCGTCCATTCCGGATCGTCGCCGCCGTGCGTCGTCGTGATCGCGTCACCGAAGATCGCGCGGTTGCAGACCTCGACGCCGACCCAGGTGGGGCGCCGCACGTCGAAGTGATAGAGGTCGCGCAGCATGCCCCAGACCTGCACGAACTGATGCTGCTGCGGCGGCCAGCCGCCCGACGTGTCGAACCGATAGGAGTACTGCAGCGCGCTGAACGCGCACTGGTTCCTGGCGCCGAGCTCGGTCAGGTGCACGAGCATCGTCAGCGGCAGCGCGAGGGCGCCGCTGCTGCCCGCGACGAAGTCGTTCCGCAGGGTCGCGCTCAACCCCGGGATGATGCCCGTCGTGTGGTAGTTGACCTCGTAGATCGAGAGTTCGGTGCCCTGGCTGGCGTTCTGCAGGTGCTGCCAGCTCTGGCGCATCCGGCCGCCCGGCGCGAGCGACTCGTAGAGCGGATTGGCGAACAGCGGGCCGTAGATCTCGGCCGCGTTGCCGAACGTGTCGAGCCGGCCGAAGTAGGGGGCCAACGCCGTGCTGTCGTGGTCGTCCGCGTTGGCCTCGATCTCCGCCTGTCGGCCGCTGTACCCGGCCTGCCCGCCGATCACGAGGTCGAAGCGCGCGGCGTTCGGCGCATACCACGGGCTGGCCTTGACGAACTCGAACGCGCGATCCGCGAGGCGGCCGAGTCGCACGCCGCCGTTCACCGACGAGCCCGCGAACGGGTCCCCGGGCGCGCCCGAACCCCACGCCTCGTTGCTCCACTCGAGGTGGATGCGATCGAACGCGGTCGTCCACGGTGCTGCGCGGCCCTGAGCCTGGCGGCGCGCGGCCATCGGGCCGCTCGTGCCCGCGAGGTACTCGACGAACCCCTGCAGGTCCGCGGCCGTCGCGGTCGGCGGCATGACGATCCACGGCTCGGCATCGAGGTGGTCGCACAGCTCGAGGAAGTCCGGGGCGCCGTAGTTCCAGCTGCCCGGGCTGCTGCCGTTCGGCTTGAACCCGGTGCTCAGCCGTTCGGGCCAGCTGCGCGTCATGTTCTCGAGCGTGCTGCCGAGCTGCCCACCCCACCAGCGCAACACGCCGGGGCGGTAGTCGGCCAGCCGCTGCACGAGTCGGTCCGTGAACACCGTCGGGTTCGTCGCTTCGTCCACGCGGTAGAGCTCGACGTCATCGATCCAGACCGGGCCGGAGTTGCTGCTCGGCACGATCACCTCGAACACCAGCGCCGGCCGATACGTGTTGACCGGCCACGGATCGGGCGTCTGGTCGGTGCCCGCCGCGATCGTCCGCGTCTCCGCGTATTGCGTCCACGCCGAGCCGAGCGCGAACGCCCGATCGAGGAACGTCGGGTTGAACGGCGGACTGCCGTCGCGCCGCAGGCGCACGCGCACCTCGTCGCCCGGGTTCGCAGCTCGGGCATGCAGTCGGATCCGCCAGTCGCCCTCGACGACGAGCAGCTTGTGGCTGCTGCGATCCCCGTCGCGCCAGCTCGTGTCCATGACGTAGCCGAAGTTCTCGCCCGGCTGCAGGCGCAGGCTCTGGGTGCCGCGATGCGGGTTGCTCGGGTCGGGGGTGCCGGCGCCACCGTTCATGCCGTGCGTGCCCGCTACCCTGCGCCGGGTGAACAGCACGTCGCGGTCCTGCAGCGCGACGTTGCCGTGATTGCCGAGGTCGAACACGAGGCGCCCGTTCTGGTGCGTGAACGCCTGCACGTAGCCCGCGGTGCCTGCACCCGGGCCGTGCGCGATCTCGAACTCGGCGCCGTTCCAGAATCCGGGCGCGTGCGCGGCGTTGCCCGGCGTCCAGTCCCGGACGACGAAGCGGTCCGTCGTCGAGCTGCTGTCCGCGAGCCACACGGTGCCGAAGAGGCCGGGTTCGAAGCCGGGGTTGGGCAGCTGGTTCTGCAGCAGCTTGGCCGCGCCCCAGCGATCGTGCGTTCCGAGGTTGAGACCGAGGCGCTTGACCGCGGGCACGCGGACCGCGTTGCTCACCGTGACGTCGGTCATCGACGCGGCGCACAGCGGGACCGCGAGGCCCTGGGTCGACGCGATGCCCTGCGGTGCACCGGGATCCAGCGTGATCGCCTGCGAGCGGATCACGAGGCCGGCGAACAGCGGGTCGAGCGGCAGTCCGAGAACGACGGCACTCGTGCCGGTCGGGTCGGCGAACGCGAGCCGCGTGAGCGGTGCGTTGACGAGGAGCTGGAAGCCGAGGATCGGCTGGCTCGTCGGGGTCGTGCCGAGCAGGTGGCCGACGGGGGCGTTGGCGGGCGCGCCCGTGGCCCGGAAACCGAACCCGGCGTTGCCGAGCACGGGGACGCTCAGCGCTTCGAGAGCCGGGGCGAGGCCGCCCGTGCCCGCGGTGCCCGTGCCGTAGAGCGTCGTCGGCGGGCAAGAGGATTGCGCCCGAGCGAAGCTGGCGCCGACGGCGAGCAGCAGGAGGAACGCGCCGGTCTTCAGGACGCGGCGCACGGTCGGGCTCTCGATGGTGGCGGACTGCGTCACGGTGGGCGCTACGCGGTGTGGTGTCGTGCCGACCAGGGAAAATCGCGACCAATTGGTCCGCGCGACCCCACCTCGAGGATCCGTAGCGGTAGAAAGTTGCGGTTATCAGTCCGCTTACGACCGTTCCCGACGCTCTCTGAGCGTGCTGCGGCCCTCTTCCATGCAAACCCCATCTCTCTGGCAGCGGCTCGGCGGCACGGGCGCGCTCGAGATCGTCGTCGACGAGTTCTACCGTCGGGTGCTGGCCGACCCGCTGCTCGCGCCGTTCTTCGAGGACACCGACATGGAGACGCTGCGGGCGCACCAGATCTCGTTTCTGTCGTCGGCGCTCGGCGGGCCGGAGCAATACACGGGTGAGGATCTGCGCTCCGCGCACGAGGACCTGAAGCTCGAGGCCGCGCACTTCGTGGCCGTGGCCGGGCACCTGCGGCGCGCGCTCGAAGCGGTCGACGTCGGGGTCGAAGAGGCCGCGGACGTGATGGCGATCATCGCGGGGCTGAAGGGCGAGATCGTGCGGCCGAAGCCGCGGCGGTAGCCGCGTGCGCAGTTGAAATGGTGCCGGAGGCGGGACTTGAACCCGCACGAGTTACCTCGCAGGTTTTTGAATCAGCCCGATGGGGAGCGAAGCCAACTGCGAATGCGTGGAATAGGTCTGCAGCAAGCGGTGTCTGGGAGCGCGCCGACGAGAGGGGGTGCGGGGGCAGAATGGCCAGTTTGGTCGAGTTTCGGCGACCATTTGCCCCCGGATTTGCCCCCACGCGGCCAGGCGACTGTTTGGCGCTGG
The DNA here is from genome assembly GCA_965228735.1 of Planctomycetota bacterium. Taxonomy (GTDB): domain Bacteria; phylum Planctomycetota; class UBA1135; order UBA1135; family UBA2386; genus JAGQRA01. Next base: position 1,297,567 of record OZ245838.1, on the reverse strand, counting down.
TTACTCTGCCGTAATGACGAAGGACGACCAGGTCGGAGGGAGCAGCGCGCTGCCCCTGGGACGGCTCGCTGTGCTGGCGCTCGCGATCATTGCCATCTGGCTGGCCAGCGTGCCGGTGCTCGCTTGGTTCGGCGAGAACATCGAGGCCCGCGGGCAGCTTGGTGACGCCTTCGGCGCGGTCAACGCGCTGTTCTCCGGTCTCGCGCTGGCCGGCGTCGTGGTTGCGATCCTGCTGCAACGCACGGAGCTACGTCTCCAGCGGGAGGAGCTACGCCTGCAGCGGCAGGAACTCCATGACACGAGGGGCGAGCTGAAGCGGCAGGCGGATGCGGCAGAGAGCCAACGGGAGGCGACGCTGCTCAGCGCTGCCATCACTGCCGCTGCTGCGCGGTACGAAGGAGCGGTGCAGGGCAACCAACAGACCGAGAACAAGTTGGTCATGGGAGTCCGTCAAGCCGACACGTATCGCGACGCTGTGACCATCTTGCTTGACGACGCGCTGTTGCGCCTCGACTTCGGGACCGTCGCGAACCTTTCGGACATCCGTGACGCCCATCGCGACGCGTAGGTTTGCCATGCGAGATCCAGTTCCTGCAGACTGGCAGGAAGCCGAGTCGTTTCTCTGGTTTGGTGACCTCTACATTGCGGCAGCCTTCCAGCTCGTTCGCAGTTGCGACGACCGACTGATGCCGCCTTTACTACAGGCGCTCGGGACCGGGATCGAGCTCGTGCTGAAGTCCTATCTAGTGCACTGCGGTGCAAGCGAGTCGGACCTCAAGCGAGTTGGGCACGACCTCTGCAGGGCGCTCGACAAAGCACTCGAGTCCGGACTCGGCGAGCTCAACCCGAGCCTCAAGAGCGATGCAGTCCGGGAGACCGTTCAGCGGCTGGATCGCAACTACACGGTGACGAAGTCCGGCGAGAACAAGGGGCGGCGCCGCCTGGTCTACCCGATCACAGGAGAAGACCACGATTGGGGATTCGGCGTGGCTGAGTCCGCGCTCGCGAGGGAGCTTCTGCGAACGGTTGCGAAGGTCCTTGGCTACCGGGAAGGCCGGTTGGTCGCGTTCGAGGAAACGCCGAGGCGGGACTCGCGCATGCTGGACCTTCTCGGTTCTCCGCTCGGTGGTCCGTTGCGCGGGCGGTAGCGCGGACGCGCAGTTCGCTCAGGACTCTGAGGCATCTGGGGCTTGAATCATCTTTACCAATCCGGTAAAGATCCTCTATCGAAACGCCGATGTGAAGATCGACTTCCACGGAAAGCTCGAGAAGCAGTGCGTCGACGCCCGAAGCCGACTTCGGGCGTTTGGGCGCGATCGCGCAGAGAAGCTGAAGCGCCGACTCTCGTCACTCAAGGCCGCCTCGAATCTCGAAGCTCTTCGACACGTTCCCGGCCGCTTTCACCAGCTGACCGGCGACCGTGCAGGGTTCTTCGCCGCGTCCTTGGATGGACCGTATCGATTGATCTTCAAACCGGTTCTCGCCCCGGGGGTCGCCATCGGCGACGACTGGGGTCATATCTCGCACGTCCTAATTACTGAAATCGTCGACTACCATGGCTGACTCGCCCGACATCCGAGACCTGTCGCCACCCGGCGAGATTCTCGCCGAGGCGTTGGAGGAACGCTCCATGTCGAGCGCGGAGCTGTCGCGCCGGACCGGCCTGAGCGAGAAGCACGTCAGCCAAGTCATGAACGCAAAGGCCACGCTCAGCTACAGCACCGCATTGCTTCTGGAGCGCGTCCTACAGATCCCTGCCACGTTCTGGATGAATCTCGAGGTCGCGTATCGAGCCGAGCAGCAACGCGCGGCCGAGCGCTCTGCCCTGCGCGATTTCGCGGGGTGGATGCGCTCCTTCCCCTTCAGAGAGATGGTTCGCTTTGGGTACGTCGCTGACGTTGGCCAGGCGGCGATCGACCGAGTTGAGGCACTGCTTCGGTTCTTCGGAGTGGCAACCCCCGACGCGTGGCAAGCCGCTTGGGCACCAGTAACGGCCCGGTTCAGAAAGTCACCGACCTTCCACCCCAACCGACACGCACTCACAGCTTGGTTGAGGCTCTCAGAGCTGAACGCTCAACAGATCGATTGCGCGCCATACGACGAATCGCGCTTTAGCCAAGCCGTCAGCGCCATCCGCGGTATGACCCGCCTGCCCGCGAAGGAGTTCGCAAAGCAGGCCGTGGCGCAGTGCTCGGCAGCTGGAGTCGCACTGACGTTCACCCCGTCACTCCCCAGGCTCTCGATCAATGGAGCGACTCGATGGTTCGGGCCGAAGCGGGCCGCAATCCACCTGAGTCTTCGGGGCCGCACTGATGACCAGATGTGGTTCAGCCTCTTTCATGAAGCATGCCACGTTCTCGAGCACTCATCCCAAGCGATCTTCATCGACGACGCCCACTCCTACTCGGGAGACGACCCCGTAGAAGCCCGCGCCAATGAATTCGCTCGTGACAAGCTGATCCCTCCCGAGCAGTACCAAGAGTTCCGAGAACAGCACCCGGCGCCTTCGAAGAGAGCTGCGGCCGCTTTCGCCGACCAGATCGGCATCGCACCGGGAATCGTGGCTGGTCGACTGCAGCACGACAGGGTGTGGCCACACAGCCACGGGAACCAGCTCAAGCGGAAGTTCACGTGGGGCTGTGAGTAGTCGGCCTCGCGCACGGCCCAGGCCTCAACCGCACACCCAGGTAGCAGTGACAGCATCGCCACACCTCCGAAAGACGTTCGACGCATTCCGCGATCAGTGCATCTGGCTGCGTAACTGCTTCAACACGTTCGTCGACCTCTACCACGACGACCGAAGGCAAGAGCTGCTCAAGGATGCGGCGTTCCACTTCTTCAATGAGCTCCACCAGGTCCTCCACCTAAACATCATCGTCACCGTGTGTCGCCTGACAGACCCGGCGAACGTGTGTGGCAAGGAGTGCCTGACTGTCGACAACCTGAACGAACAGCTGAAGGCCGAGCAGTTGTTTACGGAGTCGATGGCACAGTCCTCAGCCGGGCTCTTGCGCTACCGCGAGCTCGTTCTGCCGGCGCGACACAAGCTCGGAGCACACCTGGACAAGACGGTTCACCTCAAGCCCAAGTTGCTCGGGCAACACAGCGCCGAGGACGTTCAAGCGTTCTTCGCTGACTTGCAGAGCTACAACGACGAAGTTGGTCGAGCGGTCGGCGCGGGACCGTTGGACTTCCAATCGTCCCGCGGAGAAGGCGACGCAAGCACGCTGTGCAAGGTTCTTCGCGCAGGAGTCGATTCGCTCGAGTCGAAGCGCAACGCACAGCGATCTCCCCAATCGCGGGGCGGGCCATGACTCCGGCCAACGGCGGGCAATCTGACCGCAAGCGCGCATGCAGCTCCGGCATCCCGCTCCAGCGAGACTTGGCCCGAAGGGTCAGCCTAAGCGGCAAAGTCGGACAGCATCCCTGGAAGCTCGAAGCCGAGGAGGTCCCTGCCGGAGACGGCTTCATTGACATGGTGCTTCGCTATCGAGGCGGCGACGGCGAGCGGGCGCGGATGGCAGTTGAAGTTAAACGCCACTGGATGAAGAACCATGAACGCCCGATGCGACTGCTGTTCATGGCTCCATCGAAGAGCCAGCAGCGAAGGGCGCGCACCCCCATCGTGCCGTATCGACAGCCTGGCGGCCCCGGACCGCCCAGCTTGCTTACGGCGGAGTACAACTCGACAACCCACGACGTGGCCGCCGAGCACTGCCTATTCGAAGAGCGAAAGGGCAACCACGATCTGGATTCAGTCGTGGCAGAGCTCCTGTCTCAGATGAGCGATGTGCCGTTCCAGGCAAGAGAGGAGCCGTTCGCTTTCATTCCAGTGATCGTGACCAATGCCGAACTCAGGCGACTTGAGATCGGGCAGGTCAACCTCACCACGGGCGAGATCGAGAACGGCGATGAAGAGGGAGAGAAGCTCCCCTGGCTGCGCTACGAGAAACCGTTCCCGCGCTTCTCGAACGTCGCACAGCCAATCGTCGACCTGGCATCCTGGACTGAAGGCTCGGTACAGTCCGTGTTTGTGGTCCAAGCGTCGGAGTTCGTGAAGTTCCTGAGCGAATTCTACCTCATGGGGCCGCATGCGATCATGCGCTGAGCCGGCCGAGTTCGCCGTTACCCGCGCCGCCGAGATCGGTTGTTCCGGCTGTTCGCCTGCCGATTCATCGGCAGCGTGCCGTTGATCGCGGCCTTCGTGAGCGCGCTAAGCACGATCGCATTCGAGCTCCAGCGGTCCGCTTTCCCACTCCTCGAACTCGGCGCGCCGCACGCGCTTCTCGCGGGTCGTGATCTCGAGGATGCCTGGGAACTTGCCGCATCGCGACATCTGGACGAGCTTCGCCTTGTCGACGCGGAGGTAGGCGGCGACCTCCTCCAGCGTCAGTAGCTCGTGGTCATGGCCGAAGTCGGTCACAGGCCTCGGTTCCTCGGCCGCGGGTTCTGGATAGTGCCGTTCACCGCAGCTGCCGTGATGCCCGCGATCTTGCCGGCGTTGTGCGTGCAGTTGTCGAGCAGCCACTCGTCCCAGTCCGTGCGCAGGATCCGCCAGATGCCGGGGCCGATCTCGGTCATCTTGACGAACTTGCCCAGCCGAGAACGGCGCACGAGGATCGACTTGTCGACCTGCAGGTCGTGCGCGAGGTCCTCGAGCTTGATGTAGGCCGGTTCGCGGTCAGGCATCGGAGTGCCCCTCATCGTGCCGGTTCGGTTCTCCGCGCGGCTTGAGCGCGTCGGCGAGAGCCTGGAGCGTGTCCACGTTGTCCGTGTTCCTCTCCACAGCCAGCGCCTCGAGCACGAGCGCTCTGTCCGCGCGCCAGCCCGTCTCCAGCGCGGCGTCCAGCATGCCGATCGCTGAGCCGCGACGATGCGGGTTCCCGCTCCGCAGCTCCCGCTCTGCTGCGACAACGCCGGCTCGCCCACACAGCGCAGCCACGCTCCAATCGAGATGATCAGGGAACAGCCTGGCGATGATCTCGCCGTGCCTGACTGCGAGCGGCGCGAGGAGCGGCACCAACTCCCAGGCGTTCACATCCCGGTATTCGTGGAGCGCGTCGACGAGCTGCTCGACGTCGCGCTGCGACCAGGTCAGCTGACCGAGCACGCTCCAGGCCCTGGCGTGCTCGGCGGCGTCGCGGTCGTTCGATGCTGCCTTGAGGACATCGCGCAGCGCGACGACTCGGGAATCGTACTCGATCGCCCAGGTGATCTGATCCCGGCGCACAAGCCGAACCTCGGCGTCACGCGACGGCGGCCAGATGCGAGGCGCCTTGATGTTCGACTCCGTTGCCGGCGACGCAATCGGATCACCCCATCGCTGCACCCTCATCGCTCACCTCCCGACGCTACGCGACGCCCGCGGGCGTCCACGACGGCGGCTCTGGCGCTGGCCTGCAGCGCGATCGATCGGCGGGGCAGCCACGACAGGCTGCGGGCGAGTTCTGCCGCCACAGCGGCGTTGCGCGCGTCACGGCGCGCGGATACGGAACTTCTCATGCGGTCTCCTGTTCACTCAGGGGGTTCGCAAGGCTCGTCGTGGTGCGTCCAACACCGCGGCGGGCCGTTTCATTCGAGGGAAGGAAAGAGCGGTCGACGTGGATGCGCCGACGTGCGCGGATTCCAACGCGAGGCCTGCCCCTGGTCAAGCCCTGCTCGCTGGGAACCGCGGTCGCTCCTGCGATGGCAGACCGCGCGACCACGGCCGCGCCAAGCGCCGACCGCTGGACTCCGATCGGTCACAGACTGCCCGAAGGTGCTTGCGTGCCTACGCGTGCGGCCGCGGCCGCATGAACCCGTGCACGGCCTGAGGCGGGACCTGCAGGCTCTTGAACCGCATCCCGCAAGCCGTGCACCGGTGGTAGCGGATTCGTCGATGCACGCCGTACGTCTCCGGTTTCTTGCGGCCGCAGGTCGGGCACTCGAACGGAACGAATGGCACGATGGCTCGGACGGGTTCGGGATCGTCGTTCATGGCACTGGCAGCTCAGAAGCTCGAGGAAAGAAAAGCCCGCGCCGGCGAACCGGCGCAGGCAACCAGAGAACACGCCACGACTCCGAGCCGGGGAAGCAAGAAGGAGCACCCGGCGAGAGTTCGGACACGACGACTCCGACGAAGTTTCGATTGCCGCTCACCGCGCGGCTCGCTGGATCGCCTGGCGCGTGCCGACGCGCGTCTCGACCTGGGCGTGCCAGATGTTGCGCAGCACGCCCTGGTGATCCGTCAGCACGCGGGTGACGTCTTGGCTGTCCATCGCGTTGATGTGGAAGTGGTTCACGACGCCGCCACCCATGCCGTCGCCGCTTGTGCCGGTAAACGTCACCGGGATGCTGCGGTTGTCCGGCAACGGAACGAACGCCTCCGCGTTGCGGCCCTCGCCGAACACCGCCAGCGTTGGTCGCCGCGCGACGCCGCCGCGCGCGAACGCGCGAACGGGTCGTGTCTCGTCGACCGGTGCGGTGACGCCGCCGTCCGCCAGGTTGAACAGCGTCTTGACTGCTCCGAGCACGATCGACTTCGCGATCATTCTCGCGATGTCGGCGAGGAACGCGCGGGCGAAGTCCTGGAATGCCTCCTTCGCGTTCCTGACTCCGGTCACGACGTTGGCGAACTGATTCGCGAACGAGTCCAGACTGCGCTCCGCGACCTGGCCGATCGATCGGCCGACGAAGCCGCTGAAGTCCGCGATGATGTCCTTCGATCGTTTGAGCGCGTTCTGGAGGCTCTTTTCGAAGCCGAGAGGCTCCGGGTCCTTCTTCTTGTCGTCCTCCTTCTCCTTCTTCGCGTTGGGAACGATGGCCTTCACTGCGTTCGCCGCGTCCGTCGCCGTCTTCTTGAACACGGATACGAGCTTCTCGCCGCGCTTGCGCATCACCTCCACGGTGCCGAGAACGCTGTCAATCAAGCTCGGCGAGTCGCTGTCGGCGACCCGCTTCCGCACGTCCGCCACAGCGCTGCCGATGCTCTGCGCGATCGTGCTCCGCATGTCCTCGAGCTGAGCCGCAAGACCACCGTTCGCGATCGTGCGCAGCTCGTCGAGCCTCCGTCGAAGCTCCGACTCCCGGCCGACGAGCTGCTCGACCAGGTTGTCATCCTGAGCGCGCGCGATGTCGCGTTCGAGGCCTGGCAGTTCCCTCCGCGCACGGCGGACGTTCTTGCTGCCGAGGCCTCCGAACGGATCAGCGTTCGCGAGCTCGCGCACGCGGGCTGCCTGCCGGCTCAGGGTGCCGTTGCGAGCCTCGTCGATGATCCGCAGCTTGCGCTCGATCGCTCGGATGTCGCGCTCGGTCTCCTCGAGGTCGATGAGCTTCACGCCTGGAATGGACTCGATCGTCCGTACCAGGCCGATCACCGCCTGCACCGCGAGCCGAAAGGCGGTCACCACGCCTTCGCCGACCGCGACCGCGACCTGCCGCGCAGTGTCACGGTTCTCGGCAAGGAACTCGGCAGTTGCCTCGAGGGCGGCGACGGTGGCAGGCCCGAAGGCGACGAGGACCTGCTTGCCGATGCCCTGCAGCGCGATCCTCACTTCGCCAAACGCGCCAGAAACGGCCTCAGCGACTCGCGCCTGCTCGCTCGTGACTTCAGCGCCCAGCTTCCGCACACGCTCGATCTGCTTCTGGAAGTCGTCGAGCCCCTGTGAGATCAGCGGGCCAATCTGCACGAAGCCCTCGGGCAGGATCTGCGAGAGAACCTGCGCGCGCTGCCCCGCGTCGTTGAAGTTCTCCAGGCCGGCCGCCATCTTCTCGATGAGCGCCGCCGGCGACGAGTCGCGCAGATCCGTCGCGCTGATCGAGAGCTTCTTGAACGCCTCCGCGGCCGCGGACCCTTCGTCCTGCGCCGACTGGGAGGCCTTCGTCAGGTTGCTGAGAATCGAACGCAACTGATCAGCCGATCCGCCAGCCTGCACAAACGCGGCCTCGAGGACGCTGAGATTCTCGGGGCTCTCGCCGATCGCCTTCGCCTGTTTCGCAACGCGATCGATGCTGTCGGACAGCGACTTGAAGCCCGCGATCACGCTGGCGCCAATGAGGCCAACAACCGCGGTCTTCAGACTGAAGATGGTCTTGGTGAGCCCTGTGACGGCGGTCCGGACCCGTCGGAGTGAGTTGCGGCTTGCAGTCGCGAACGTCTTGATCGCCTGCCGAGATCGGCTGATCGACCGCGAGAGCTCGTCGCGCAGCTTCAGGTTGATGTTGAGGGTGCGTGCTTCGGTCATCGTTGTCTCCGAGGAGCGGGGGACGGCGGCGGGCGTGGCTCAGGAACGCAGCCCGTCAGGGCAGCCAGGGCGCCCGGAACGAGACGAGGACGCGGCCGCCGACCCCGGGGGTGATGACCCGCATCACCTTGCCGACCGTGACGCCGACGTGGGTAGTGCCGTTGGACTCCAGCGCGAAGCCCATGAACGTGCCCGCGCCGGACGCGGGTTCGAGGTAGCCGCCGTTCGACTCAAGAGCCGCGCCGGCGTGGATTGTCGCGGCGGCCTTGACCGGAATGAGGTTGTCGACCTGGAGTGCGCCCGGTGCGTACTTGCGGGCCCTGGATCTGGTGAGTGCCATGATTCGCTGCGTGTTTGTCGTTGAGGGTGAGAGGGGGCACCCGCGCCGGCAACGCGGGGCGCGATCGCGCCGGCGTCACGGCGGCGGATCGACGGTGCAGCTACCGAGTCGGTTCAGAACGGCTCGGCGTCCGCGGGGCGGCTACGCGTGAGCACGATCTGCCCCGCCTCGCCCGCCTTCATGAAGGCGAAGTAGCTCTCCTTGTCGTTGCCGAACTCGGCGCGCAGATCCGGATCGCTGTTCCACTCCGCGTCCCACTTGCCGGGGCCTGCAGGCATGGCGTCGGTGGAGCTCGGACCCCTCGGCAACACCTCGGAGCTGTTGCCGAGGCCGATCGGCTCATTCGCGGCAGGCGCTTGCCGTTCGATGCGCCTCTTGGCATCGGCCGTGATGGCCTTGAGCGCCTCGTCCAGGTCCGTTCCGTTGCGGATGAGCTCGGTCGCGAGTGCGACCTGGCAGTCAGCTGCGGCCTCGAGGATCGCGCTGGCGCGATCGCGCTCGTCGCTCGCCGCGGGTGATTCGTGTCTTTGTGTCATCGGTTCTTGGTGTCGGTGGTTGGTGTTGGATGCGGCTGTGGTTCTTGATCCCGCGCGGCCGCCGCGACCACCGCGCACAGATACGGATGCGATTGCGTCGGCAAGACCGCCGACCTCGTCGATGAAGCCCTCCGAGAGCGCCTCGTCGGCCAGTCGGACACGTCCGTCGCCCATCGCCGCCGCTGCTTCGGCCGTGATCTCTCGGCCGGCCGCGATGTCCGCGACGAACATCGCGTGGAACGTGTCGATCTCGCGCTGCAGGTCCGACACGGACTGCTCGCTGATCGTGCCGGTGGCCTGGCGCATGCTCTTGCCGGGCGTCGATTTCACGACGAACTCGTCGTAGCCGCGGTTCGACAATGCGCGGTGGTCGTCGAGGAACGAAGCGATCACGCCTACACTGCCGACACGAGAAGATCGAGTTGCGACTACCCGGTTCGCCTGCGCCGCGAGCCAGTAGGCAGCGCTCGCCATCAGGGAATCCGTGTGCGCGACGATCGGCTTGCGATCACGCGCACGACGCAGATCCTCGGCGAGCTCGGTGATGCCGTCGACAGCGCCGCCAGGCGAGTCGATGTCCAGCACGATCGCGTGCACCTTCGGATCGCGCAGCGCGCGCTGCAGGTCGGCGCGAATGTGCTCGACGCTCGTGCCGGCGCCGATCGAGATGTTGTGCACAGCGCTGGCTCGCTGCGCGATCACTCCATGGATCCGAATCACAGCGGTGCCGCGATTCACCTGCATCGACGACTCGGGCTTGTCACCCCCAAGGGGACGGCCGATCGCTGCCGCGATCTCCGAATCGGAGAGCTTGATCCCCTCGGCGCGACCAGCCAGGACTGCCGTCATCTGACGGAAGAAGTCCGGTTCGATCGCCCAGCACCGCCGGGAAGCGAACTCGAGCACGCGCGATGACGCCCGTGGCATCAGGATGCCTCCGCCGCGGTCGCGCCGCTCGTTTCGAACCGTGGGTCAGGCGGGATCGGGACGCCGAGTTCGCGAAGCCGTTGTGTGACCTCTGCGATTCGCTGGCTGCGGCTCTGCGTCCCACTGGTGTTCACCCCAGCTCGCAGCGAGCGCAACTGACCGAGAAGCCGCTCGGGCTCCTCCGCTGCTTCGCGGGCCTGGATCGCCTCGACGCTGCCCGGATGTCCGCGCTTCGCCAGGTCGCGGGTGAGTCGCGCAGCATCTTCGGCACCCTTCTCCGCCCGGCGAACAGTGCTTTTCGATCTCTCGAGCGCCGTGTCGGCCTCACCGCGGATCCGCGCAATCTCACGCTCGAGCTCGGCGGCCTTCGCGTGGGCCTTCTCCTGCACGCGTCGCATCTCGCGGACCGATTCCTTCGCCTTCTCGAGGCCAGTGGCGGCCTCGTTCGCGATGTGAAGCTGCGTGAGCAAGGCCACGTCGGCCTCGAGCTCGGACGGCGGGCGGTCGATGGCGATCGAGAGCTCGGCCATCTCGGTCGTCGAAATCTTCGGCTTCCGGCCGGCAGCCAGGTCGCCAGCGACCGCCCACCATCGCGAGAGGTCACTCTTGCCGCGTTCGCTGCGGTCTTTCCGGAACTGATCGAGGAACGCGCCGAGCGCGCTCCGCTTGGGTGTCGTCTTCTTCATCGTTCGTCGTCCTGTCGTGGTTGGCTTGCAGCCGCCGGACGTTCCGGGGCAGCAGGGTTCTCGTGCTTTCCGTTGGGTCGGCCGGGGTCATGGCCCGTCATTCCCTCGGCGAAGTCGTCGCACATCGCGTCGAACTCGATCCTGATCGCGCTGTCGACCTCGTCGGCGGTGCAGTTCTCGAGGCGGGACGAGAGCCTGCGACGGATGGTCTGGAGCCGAGCCCGCAGCGCGCGCACAGCGCTCTCGCAGTAGTCGATGACGGCCTGCCGCTCGATCAGCCTGGACCGGCGATTGTCGAGCTCCAGTTGCATCAACTGGCTGCGCAGCCCGTTCAGCTCGATCGCGACCTGCCGAGTCTCGGAGTCGGGCTCACGAGAGTCGCTCGATGCCTTTCCGTTGCGAGCGCACCAGGCGTGATAGCTGCGAACCCAGCGCAAGATGCGGCTCCGGCAACGCGGAACAGGGCAGCCCGCATGGATGTGCTTCCGAATCGTCGTCAGCGAGCGACCGACGATCGCCGCCATATCGGCCTGCGAGAGGGCGAAGCGCGCCTGGCGCGGCATTACGAAGCCCTCCCGATTGGCCGTCGGCCCGAAGGTGAAACAACAACCCCACTTCGGGCCGCTGCAAACTCCGAGAGCGGTTGAGCCCGCCCCCACGTACTCACTTCGAATCCGGACAAGGGACCCGTCGATCTCGCAGCGGACCGCACCGCGGTCAGGCTCGGCCAGGGGCGGCGCTTGCCGCGCCACACTCCCCCAAGGGCGAGTTCGCGTCGCGCGCTTGCTGGGCCGAACTGGCGCGACAGGCCGCAGGCGCTCGCCATGCATAGCCGCCGAGCCACACGCACCGGCGCGAGCAAGAGGAAGTCGCGGAACAGGCGCATTACTTTCCGGCCCTCCACGGCATGACCGACCAACGCAGCACGCCGAGCTGCAGCTGGTGTTCCGCGTGGTCCCCGCCGCGGTGCGCACGTCTCATCCGAGCGTGGACCCTCCATGGCGCGAACGTGAGCATGAGCCCAAGGCACGACTGGCAGAGCCGGCTCGGCGAGCACTCAGCGATCTGGCCGCAGCCACGGCACTCGGATGCCGCGTTCGGCATCCAGTCACCGCTCGGACCGTGCTTGCAGTCTTCGCACGTTCCCTCGGCGGCGAGCTCCAACAGCGTGCCACAGTTGGCGCAGCTGCTCACGGTCGCACGACTGGGACGTTCCCTCGTTGCGCCCGGACACAAGGCCGGGGCAGGAGCCTGTTGCCGTGCACGTATCCTCGTCTGAGCTCTCCACCGAAGCAGCTCGGCCACCAACACCGCGATGAGCACTGGCCCGACGAATGGGCTCACGGGTGCGATCGCGAACGTCGCTTCAGCGATAGCCTGTCGTCGCCAGAGCGTCATCGCGCTTCCTCCGTTCGTCCCAGCACTCGATCGACCTCCGCCGCTGGCCGCTCATCGAGCTCGAGCTGCAGCCGCACCGCATCACGGATCCGCCACACGGGTTCGCCGTCGAGCTCGGCGATCTGCTCGAACGAGTACCCGTCGGTGCGCGCCAGGGCGAGCCAGCGGCGGCGCACAGCGACGTCGACCGCAGGGTCGGCGCGGCGTTGGCGCATCTCCTCGCGTTGCTCACGAGCTTGTTCGGGGTCGACGATCACGAGCCTGTTCCCTTCTCGATGTCTGGCACGAGGCGCAGGGGATGACGCTGTAGGCCGTTGCCTCGCGAAGCCATGCTGGCTGCCAATGGCGATCTCGTTCGCGGCGTCGACCTCGGACACGCTGCTCGCAGCTCCGCGAGCAAGAGGACCTGCAAGCGCTCCGCTTCGGCTCGATCACCGCGATCGAGGGCCTTCACAAGCTGGGCGCGGAGAACACTTCGAGACGGGTTGCTAGTCATGCCGCGAGGACCTCCCGCGCGAGCGTGATCGGGACGCCGCTGCCCTCGATGGCGCGCGCCAATGCAAGCGTGTCGCTTGGACTCCGATCACCGAGCAGTCGAAGCAGAACGACTCGCGCGCCTGGTCGGTCGCCTACGTCGAGCAGGTGTGCCAGATCGCGCCGCAAACGCGCTCGTTCATCGAGCTGCGCACCGAGGACGGCCACCCCGCCGGCGACGATGTCATCAACCTCGCGCATGCGTGGTCCACGCAGCGCGACCTCGTGATCAGGGTCGAGCGCGTGCCCGCCGGCGCCGCGGCGGCCGAGCAGCGTGCCGGAGTCGCCACGTTCGGCCGCCCGTCGCAGGTAGGCCCCGGCCCGCCGGACGCCGTAGCGGCGGACCGCGACCGCCAGCCAGCGCGCCAGGCGCTCAGGCGACGGCTCCCACCGGATGGCGCGGCGGGCAAAGGCCAGTCGCTCCCGGCGCACGGCCGCCGCATCGCGAACCTTGGGGTCGGACTCGGGCGGTTCGAGCGCGTCGAGGAGCGCGGCGAGCTGCGGTGCATCGTCGGACTCCAGCCGCTCACGGCCATCGCTGATCAGGCGGGTCGCCCATGCGCCGCCGACCGTTCGCACGTCGGCCGGCACCTGGCGCCGCCGCTCTCGGTCCCGACGTGCTCTGGTGTCACCTCGAGCCAGGGGCGAGGTCTGACCGCGCGCGAGCGCGCGCGCGTCCGAGGGTGAATCCGGAGGGTACTCCGGAGGGCAATCCGTGTTTCGCGCGCCTGTTTCGCCATGGGGGTGCGCCTCCTTTGGACGGGGGTTGCGCCCCTTTTCGGCGTCGACCGGCGCCTCGTTTCGACGCTCGGCCGATGCGACGTTGGACTCCGTCGAGGCAGCACCTTCTCGTGCGCCTGTTCTCGAACCATCTCGTGCGCCTATTCTCGACGGTCCTGGTGCCAGGAACAGTTGGCCCTGTCCGATTGGCGCTGTCCAGCGATGGAGGGCCCCAGCCTCCTCAGCCGCCGCGAGAGCTCGTTGAAGGGTCCGTCGCGGCATCCCAAGCCGCTCACCGAGGTAGGCGAGTCCGAGCGCGAGACGCCCGCTGCGGCGGTCCAGCTGCCCGTGCAAGAGCCCAGTGAGGAGCAGAGCGCGCGCCTTCATGCGACGCTCACGGTCGACGGCCGGCAGACGGACTCGGCGACGGTGGTCGGACCACCGAATGGACATGGCGAGTGGGCAAACTCGGCGGTCGCCGGCGCCGTCGACGAACACCTGGCCGCGCTCGATCAGCTCGTGATCGGCTCGCCGGACCGCGTCCAACGAAAGGCCGAGTTCGGCCGCAACCTCGCGCAACGTCGGCACGCGCGGTGCTGCGCCCGGCATCGGCTTGCCCGTTGCGAGCAGCCCACCGAATGCGGCGCGCGCGGCGAGAACTAGCGTCGCCTCGGCCGAGCACGTTGGGTCGTGGCCGACGAGCAGGTCGCGGAGAGCGGGTGTGCGAGCCCTACGGTCGAGCATCGCGCATCCTCCCGCTCGTCAGCGCGGACGTGGAGCATCGCCGACTCACGATCGACTCCCTCGTGCGCTTGCGCGTTGAGCGCTACTCTCTCGACCTCCAACCATGCGGCCCTGGCCTCGCATCTTTCGCGGGGTCGGGGTCGCTTTCATTTCCGCGAACGGTTCGGCGGGGCGGTCGTCCAGGTGGCCGCGGACAGCGGCGGCGCGTGCGGCTGACACCTCTGCTCGTGCCTCCCAGTCCCGAAGGTCTCGCCGGCGCACCAGGACGATGCGCTGCGTCACAGGGAGCACGGGGAACAGGTTGCCCGCCCGAACAGCAGCGAGCAGCTCTCGCTGCTTCAGGCCGGCGCGCTCGGCGATCGGCCGCAGGTTCACGTAGTCGAACTCGTCCGGGTCGTCCGTCTCGATGGCGGTCTCGATCGCCTGGCGGACTGCTGCGCGCAAGCGAGCTTCGCTGAGTTCCCTGATCTGGGGCATCAGAGCCCCCTGAGCAGGCTGAGCTGGGCGATGAACCGTTCGATCTCCTCGCGCGTGGTTGCGAGGCCGGTAGGGCCGTTCGCAAATACGCGCAGCTGGAGGCCAAACACTCCGTGGCGAACCCAGCGGCGCACGGTCCCGAGCGTGGGCGGGACGCCGCCAGGCCGAGGCGGGAACATCCTCGGCGTATCGGCCAGAGCGATGGCGGTCTCGCCAGACCACCACGGGGCGTCTTGCTGCGATGCGGCGTGCTTGCTCATCGCGTGCGATCTGAGCAAGCCGAAGGATCGGGAGGGCGCGCCTTCGCCGTTCCTCGCGACCCGTCGAGGATCTACTGACGGAGGTTGGTCTTGAGCAGAGCCGCCACTCTCACGCCGAGGGGGGTCAGCCTCCACACTCCACGCTTCGAGTCGCCGCTGCCGACCTGTACGGCGAGGTCAGCTGTACGAAGGCGGTCCAGCGCACGCCTCGGATCACCCAATCTCCGTAGCGCCTCCGTTTTGGTGCCGTGAGCGCCGCTTTCCTTCGCGTCGAGGAGAGCGAGAAGAACCTCCTCCTCCCGAGCACCGAGGTGAGCAAGCTGAGCTTCCGCTTTCTCGTCGGTCTCCTCAATGCCGCAGCTTTCTTCGCGATCAAACGATGCGAGCTCGACCTCGAGACCGACGCGGAGATCCCTTGAGTCGGCAGTGCCTTTGTGCCAGCTGAGCACGCACTCGGGGCCGGTTTGAATCCCGCCAACAACGAACTCCGCTAGCTCATGCAGAGCCGCGGATGCACTTGGGTGAACCTTCTCTCCGAGCTGGAACCACGGCTTGTGATGCAGGCCAGCGAGCCGCGTACGCGCTTCGCGGAACAGTCGGTCGAACGGCTTCCAAGCGGCGAGGACTGGCTTCGCTTCGCTTTCGGCTCTAGCTCGGAGCGCGGCTATGTACTCGACCCAGGAATTCTCATCCAGTGGAGGTGGGGCCTCGCGTTCGTAGGTGCGCGCGATCCGCTGCCGAACGTGGTTCTCTTCGTCCACCGACCGGTTTGCACTCGTCCTGTACTCGCGAAGCGCATCAAGGTACGTCCGCAACGCTGACAGGAGTCGCGGCGCAGCGTCTGACAGCCTCTCGCTTGCCTCCATGTTCCACCTCCGTGCTCGTCCCACCAATCACTGACGTGAATAGGGGCAGCGAGCTCGGTGGAACGTGAGCTCGCCCAGTCGCCGTGATCAGCGGCGGCTGTTGCCCCGCGACTGGTTCTACCCCGAACGCGACTTCTTCGCCGCCACGGTCTTCTTGCGGCCCTTCTTCGCTCGAGGCGTGTTCGGTTCGAAGGCCTCGCCGTTCGCGACGGCCTCGGCCGCGGCGCGCATGTTCTCGCCGGCCTCGTGGAAGTATCGCATGGTCATCGCCGGCGTCTTGTGGCGCATGCTGCGCTGCGCCAGCGGGAACGGCATGCCCGGCGTCATCGCGAGCTCCGTGCCGTACGAATGCCGGAGCACGTGCGCGGCGCCGTGCAGCTTGAGGCCGAGCTCGTCCTTCCAGCGCATGACGATGTGCGTGATCTTGTTGGCCCGCGACTTCTCGACCTTGCTCGGGTCTTTCTGCGGAGTCGGGATCAAGAAGCCGTCGGAGTCGGCCGCGGCGATCAGTCGGCCGAGGATCGGCTTCGTGCGCTCGGCCAGGTGCACGACTTGCGCGTCATCCGTCTTCGCTTGGACGGTGACCTGGCCACGGAACGGGTCGACGTCGTCAACGCGAAGGCGCGCGAGCTCGGCTCGCCGGAGGCCTGTCAGGAACAGGAACTCGACGACGTCGGCCTCCCAGGATCGTTTCGGGTCATCGCCGGCCGCGTTCCGCATGCGTTCGAGGAACGTGTCGAGCTGCTCGCGGGGGAGGTGGTCGAAGCGCTTGCTCCGAACCTTGGGCAGCCGGACGGCGCCGTCGTCGAAGGGTGAGCGCTGCAGGCGGCGGTACCGCTTCCCGATGCGGAACAGTCGCTTCAGCAGCGAGACCTCGTGGTGGATGGTCTGCGCGCCGGCTTTCTGCTCGCGGCGCTTCACCATGTAGCTCATGACCTGCGGTGCGCCGATGCGGTGCAGGTAGGTCGACTCCGGCCAGGCGCGGCAGAGCATCGCGTACTTCTGCTCGGTGAAGTCGATTGACGCGGGGCGGAGGCCGTTCGCGATCTGCTCGCGCCTCAGCAGCTCCATCGCGCCGAGCAACGACAGCGGCGCGCCGTTGTCGGCCGCGGCGTCCGCTTCCTCGAAGTGCTCGACCCAGTCGGCCGCCTCCTCGGCAGTCGCGAACGTGTGCGAGCGGTAGGTCGTGCCGTTGCGCATGACCCGTCCGCGGTATCGGCCGCGGTGTTGCTCGACGTTCGAGGGAAGAGCGGAACGGCCGCGACGGGCCCGCTTCTTCTTGGCTCCAACCATGCCCCGGATGATGGGGAGCGGGCCCGAGTGAGGCCAGGGCTTTGCCCCCAGATTTGCCCCCGGGATGCTTCCGGCCGCCTCGCAAACGAGTCGCGAAGCGCTCGTAAGTCGTTGTCAGTCAATGAATGGTGCCGGAGGCGGGACTTGAACCCGCACGAGTTACCTCGCAGGTTTTTGAAACCTGTGCGTCTGCCGATTCCGCCACTCCGGCTCGGAGCCCTGGCAGGCTGACCTGCTTGTCGTACTGGCTCGTGCGACTCGGGGCAATACGGCGGCGGGACAACTTCGGCCGCGACGGCGGGCTACTCCGGCCACTCGACGAGGATGTGCTTCACCCCGTTGTGGAGCGGCCCGTCGTAGACGATCGGCAGGCCCTCCGTCACCTCGTCGTAGTGTTGCTGGACGTACTCCATGAGCCGCACGATCAGATGCAGTCGCCCCCGGTTCGTGCGACTGCCGTTCCAACCCGGCTCGTACGTCAGGTCGTAGCCGTCCGCGAGGATGTCGGATCCGAGATACGCGGGCAGCGGGCCGGCGCCGAGGTCGAGCGGCATGCTGGTGATCACGCCGATTCGGTCGCCGGGCTGCCAACGTTCGCGGACGGAGGCGCATGCGCTGCGATAGCCGTCGTTCACGTCCTCGGTGCGGAGCCAGAGGTCGGTGGCCGAGAACAACGCGAGGATGCCGGCCGCGACGATCAGGGTGCGGCGGCGCGGCCAGCTGGTCGCCGCGTACCCGAGCAGGATGCACAGGTAGAGCGGCACCATGATGAAGTAGCGGGCGGTGAAGCGCGGTTCGACGAGCAGGCTCGCGATGAGGGTCGCGATGATCGGCGCGGTGATCCCGAGCAGGGCGAGCAGCCAGTTCCAGCCGACGTCGCCGCGCCAGATCGTGCGCAGAACGAACGGCAGCAAGCCGACCAGCGCGAGTCCGACGAGTCCGACCAGCGCCGACGGCAGCGAACCACCTTGGGCGACGACGAGTCGCAACGGCAGGGACACGAGGTAGGTGAGGGTGAGGCGCCACTGCGCGCCCCACGGCACCGCCATCTGTTCCGGCAACATATCTGCCCAGGTCGGCAGCGCAGTCGCGCCCGCGAGCAGGAGGACCGCGGGCAGACGCCAGCGCGGGCCGTGCATCTCCGGGTCGACGATCGCGAGCAATGCGACGCTGCCCAGGGCGAACAGCCCGAAGTAGTGTGACCACATCGCGAACGCAGCGCCGGCGGCCGCGACGCCGAGCCCGATCGCCGTTCGGCGCGCGCGCACGAGCTGCCAGCCCGTGAACATCGCGGCGGCGCCGAGTTCGAGGAACGCGTACGGCCGCAGCTCGCGCGCGTACCACACGAGGAACGGCAGCCCGGCGTAGAGCGTGAGGGCGAGGGTCGAAGCGCCGCCCGGGGATCGCCGTGTTCGCAGGCCCCAGGCGACGATCGCGAGAGCCGCGACGGACGCGAGCGCCGGCACCATGCGGGCCGTGCCGGCCGCGGGGCCGAACATCGCGACCCAGATCCGCAGCACGGATGCGAAGAGCGGGGGGTGGCCGTCGGTCGACATGATCGGCGTCGGATCGGCGCTCGTCGCCGCGGCGAGCGAGAAGCCTTCGTCGAGCCAGAGCGACTGCGATGTGAGGCCCGTGAGTCGCAGCAGCGCGCCGATGAGCACGACGAGCAGCGTGACCCGGCGCTCGGTCAGGAACGCGTCGATCGGGTGCGTGCTGTCGCGGGCCGGCATCGCTGCGGATGGTAGCGGCTACCGCTGCCGATCCGAGCGGCCGGAATCAGACGTGCTCTCGTTCGGCGGTTCGTCCGCGCACCGGAACAACCCCGTGCCGGCGGACTGCAGCTGCCCGATCTGCACGCCGACCGCGATGATGTCGCGGGCGGTCTGCACGTCGGTCGACAGCTGTTCGACGAGCGCGAACGACAGCGAGTTCTCGGTCACGGTGACCGTCTCGCCGCCGAGGCGAGTGAAGAGCCGCCGGAACAGGCCCGGGTCGGCGCGCAGCGGCGCGAGCGCCTGCTCCGCGATCTCGCCACCCGCGGCCGCGCCGTCGCAGCAGGGCTCGATGTTGATGCCGCAGTTGCTGCACTGGGCGTGGCCGTGCACGTGGACCGGCGCGCGGCGAACGCCGCACCAGGGACACTCGCGCGGCGGCAGGGTGGCCATGACGAGAGGCCGACGACGTCGGCCGGCCGGCCTACGACGGCGCGACGACGAGGTCTTCGTCGATCTCGCTCTGGATCAGGTTCTGGATCGCCATCAGCGTGCCGGCGGTCGAGCTCGGGCAACTGCCGCACGCACCCTGGTAGCGGATGTAGAGCGTCTTCTCCTCGAGCCCGATGACCTCGAGGCCGCCGCCGTCGCCGGCGAGCGCCGGGCGCACGCGGTCGTCGAGCAGCGCGTTGATCTTGCCGAGCACCTCGGGGTCGCCACCCTTCGGCAGCTTGTCGAGCGGGTTGTCGCTCTCGCTCCCACTCGCCGGAGCCTGGGCCGCGCTCTCGTCGATCTCGTGGCTCTCGAGCAGGCGGGTGACCTGCTCGGCGACCGCGCGCCAGTCGGCGTCGCCCGTCATGCTCACGGTCACGAAGTTCTCGCAGAAGAACAGGGTCTCGATGCCGGGGATCGCGAACATGCCCTGGGCGAGCACGTCGTTCTGGGCGTCCTCGGGCTTGCCGAACTGCTTGTTCTGGCCGGGCGGCGCGAACGTCGCGTCGGTCAGGAACTTGAAGGCGTTGGGGTTCGGAGTCGGCTGGATACTGGAGACCTTCATGGCTGGCATCTTATCCGGCGCGGCAGGCCCTTTCTCAAGGGTGCGCCTCGAACCGGGGCCGCGCGGGCCGATGCCGTGGGCTCAGTGCAGCAGCCGGCTCTTGCTGCCGATCGGCCCCGTGGTGAGGAACACCGGCTTCCAGAGCCCGCCCGCACCGGCGTGATCGACGACCCGGAGCACGATCGTGTGGCGGCCGGGCGTGAGCCGGCCGAGCTCCTGGACCTGCTGCTCGAGCCAGATCGTGACCTTCTCGACCGGGTCGCCGAAGCTGCCGAGGTGCTCGCCGTCGACCCAGAGATCGAAGCTGTCGTCGACGCCTTCGAACACCGCGCGCACGTCGAGGTCCTGCCAGTCCGCCGGGATGTCGACGTCGACGCGATACCAGCCGATGCCGGTGAAGTGCTTCAGGTCGTCGCCCTGGTTCTCCCAGTGCGACCCGGCCTGCAGGTCGCGCCAGTCGGCGCCGCTCACGTCGGTGGTGGGGGCGTGCCAGTTCTGCTGCCTGCCGACGTCGTCCGGGTCCATGCGGAAGCGCCAGGTCGGCAGGTCGAGCTTCTTCTCGGCGAGCTTGCCGCGCAGGGCGGCGATGGTGGCCTGCGAGAGCGCGCGCTTGCTGGCGGGGCCGTGGGCGAGGTGGTGACGGAAGCAGGATTCGACGAACGGGCCGGCGCCGGCGCGGGTCGCGGGGTAGCCGGGGCGCGTCCAGGGGCCGCGCAGATCGAGGCTCGTCACGAGCAGCCGCCCCTTGCCGACCCGCGTGTCGAATGCCTGCAGGTGCAGCTTCACGTCACGAATGTCGTGCGATTCCCAGAACGCGAGGATCGGATCGACCTCGCCCATCCAGGGCTCCCAGGGCATGAGGCGTTCGGATTCGAGATCGAAGGACGACAGCTGCAGCAGCAGGTCGACCGGTACGCGCGCGTGGACCGAGTGCGCCGGCGCGAACGGGCCGCCCTTGAGCAGCCAGAGGTGCTCGGTGCGAACCGAGCCCGGCCGATCACCGGCGAGCAGCAGCACCCGGGCTCCCGCGATCAGCCGATCGAGGACCGCCGGCGTGAGCTCGGTGACGACCTCGGTGCCGGCTACGTTGGGCGTGGCGCGGCCGACGTGCCAATGTTCCCAGGCGTTGCGGGCGCGGTGGGTGCCCGTGAGCTCGGCGTGCACGCGATAGCGCGCCACCGCGACGTCGCGCAGGCCGATGTTCAGGCCGATCGGCGCGCTGATCTCGCCGGGTTGCAGCTGCAGCGGCACCCGGACCTCACGCGGTGGATCCGCGCACCACAGCCGTAGCTCGCCGCGCAGCGGCTCCGTTCCGAAGTGGGATACCCGCACTCCGACCGCGTCGGCGAAGTCCGTGCCGGTCACGCGGCTCGGTCCACCGACGAGGCAGATCATGGTGTCGCGATGCCAAACCCAGTCGTCGGCGTTCCATTTCAGCTCGTCCTGGTCGTCGTAGAAGCCCATGCGGGCTTTGCCGAAGTCGCGTGCCACGGAGACGACATAGCCGGCGTCGGGGATCGACTGCCGCAGCTGTTCGATCTGGAACTTGCGGTTTCGCATCGCGAACGCGCGGGACTCGGGCAGCAGGGAATCGACGGTCGCCTGATCGAACTCGTTCGCGAGCCAGTCCTCGATCGCGGGTTGCGCGTCCCAGCACCACGGTTGCCACCAGATCTCGCTCGCATCGCCGTCGCCGTGTTTGGCGCGGAACGCGTCCAGGTCGACCCACGTGTCGCCAGCCAGCGCCTCACCGAGCAGCAAGGGCTTGTCGCCCTTCTCCGCGATGTGCTTCTTGAAGTCCTCGAGCCGGCCGGGGAACCACGTGTTGTTGCCGTACGGATGTTCGTCCCAGAAGTCGGTGATCCGCTGCCAGCCGATCCACGAGCTGTCGTCGACGACGAGCGTGTCGGGGCACGCCGCCTTGCACGCGTGGAACAGCGCCGTCACCACATCGAGATCCGCGCCGTGGCCGGTCTCGCACGTGATGCTGCGGAACGCGACGGATGGGTGGCTGCGGTCGTGGCCGAAGAACTCGCCGTACTCGGTCAGCAGCTCCTCTTTGTGCGCCTGGTCCATCTGCGGATGCCAGGTCGGATACTCCTGCCAGACGACGAGCCCGATCTCGTCGCAGAGCTCGTAGAAGCAGCGCGGCGGCACCCAGAGGCAGCACTTGACGCAGTTGAAGCCGAGGCTCTTGAAGTCGCGGAGCTGCCGGCGCCAGTACTCGCGGCCGGTCGGCGGCGCGAGGTGCGGCGGCGAGTAGCCCCAGTGCAGGATGCCGCGCATCTGGAACGGGCTGCCGTTCCACAGGACCGTCGTGCCGTCGGCGCGCAGATCGCGGAAGCCGACGCGGCGTTCGACGCGGTCGACCACGCGGCCGAGGTATCGCAGCTCCGCGGTGACCGTGTAGAGCGTCGGGCGCGTCGGGGACCACGGTTCAGGGTTGGTGACCCTGAGCGTGCCGTCGTTGCCGCCGGCGCTGCGCGCTTCCGCGTCGCCAACGCGCACGATGAGCTCGGTGCCCGGCGACTCGTCGAGCACGGGGACGCGGTACCGCAGCATGCCCTCGCCCCAGCTCCCCGATCGTTGGCCCTCTGCTAGCTGGGCCCCCGGCAGCTGGCCCAAGAAGAACAACCCGTGCCGGTCGATGACCGGCCCGTCGTCGAGGCACAACGTCACGTCCTGCCAGATGCCGCCGAAGTGCGGCTGGATGATCGGCAGGAAGCCCTGGGTGTTGTGTCCGACCTTCTCGTCGACGACGACCTCGAGCACGTTCTCCGCGCCCCAGCTCGCCGCGGCCGTGACATCGACGCGGAACGGCGTCCAGCCGCCGAGGTGCTGACCGCACTCGATGCCGTTCAGGATCACCGTCGCGTGCGTCGCGACGGCGTCGAACTCGAGCCGCACGCGGCGCGTGGCCTTGGCCGGCAGGCGAAACGTGCGCCGGTAGCGCGCGACGCCGTCGAAGTCGTTGCCGAGCGCGGTCTCGAACGCGGCCGGAACGGTCACGGGGCGACCGTCCACGGTCCAGTCCGAACCCGCGAGCCCGTCCGAACCCGAGAGCGACGTGCGCTGCTGGGCCGGGGTCAACGCGGCGATCCACAACGCCGTCGCCAGGACGCGAGCGGGGGACTTCATAGTTCGTACACCTCGGCGAGCTTGGTCTCGAGGTAGGTGATGTACGGCTCGCTCGACAGCGGCGCGCCGGTCGCGCGTTCGCAGAGCTCCGCCGGATCGAACCGCCGACCGTGGCGGTGCACGTTCTCGTGCAGCCACTTGCGCAGCGGCGCGAAGTCGCCCTGCTCCAGCAGCGCGACGGTTCGGCCAGAGAGGGCGCGGTCCGCGGCGGCCGCGAACTGCGCCGCGTACAGGTTGCCGAGCGTGTAGGTCGGGAAATAGCCGAACAGACCGCACGACCAATGCACGTCCTGCAGGCAGCCGCGGCGGTCGTCGGGCACCTCGACGCCGAGGTAGTCGAGGTAGAGCGCGTTCCACCGCGCGGGCAGGTCCGCGACGGCGAGGTCACCGGCGATGAGCTCCCGCTCGATCACGAAGCGCACCATGATGTGCAGATCGTAGGTCGCCTCGTCCGCCTCGACGCGAATCAGGCTCGGCTGCACCCGGTTGGCGGCGCGGTAGGCGGCGTGGCCGGAGAACCCGCTCGTTTCGCCGCCGAGGTGCTCGCGCGCGATCGGCCAGCACCAGTGCCAGAACGCGCGGCTGCGGCCGATGTGGTTCTCGAACAGCCGGCTCTGGCTCTCGTGGATGCCGAGCGAGACCGCCTCGCCGAGCGGGGAGCCGCGCCGGTCCGGCGGCAGCCCCTGCTCATAGAGGCCGTGACCGCCCTCGTGCATCGTCGAGCCGAGCGCGTCGATCACGTTGTCCTTGTGGAAGCGCGTCGTGAGGCGCACGTCCGCGCCGGTGCCGGTGCAGAACGGGTGCGCGCTGCGGTCGATCCGGCCGCGCGTGAAGTCGAAGCCCATCGCGGTGACGACGGCGCGCACGAACGCCGCCTGATTCTCGATCGGGAATTCCGCGCGGAGGAACGCATCGTCGGGCGCGTTGCCGCCGGCGACGCGTTCGCGCAGCGCGACGAGGCGTTCGCGCAGGGGGCCGAACAGGTCCTCGAGGTCCGCGGCGCGCAGGCCCGGCTCGTAGAGATCGGCGAGCGCGTCCCAACGCGATTGGTCGCCCTGGCGCAGGCAGTCGGCCTTCTGCTGCTGCAGCGTGACCATGCGTTCGAGCCACGGCCGAAAGCCCGCGAAGTCGGATCGTGCCCTGGCGTCGGCCCAGGCCTGCTGCGCGCGGCTCTCGACCTCGGCGAGCTCGGCGACGAGCGCCGCCGGCAGGCGGGTCGCGCGGTCGTAGTCGCGCCGGAAGCCGCGGACGTTGGCCCGCCGGAGCGCGCCGTCGGGGTCGTCGTCCGTCCCGGCCGAGTCCTGCCGGTCGCCGCTCTCGCAGCGCCCGAGCCACTCGTCGATGCGGGCGTCCGTCGCGCGTTCGTGCTGCAGCCGCGCGAGCAAGGCGAGCTGGTCCGCGCGCGTCGAACCCGCGCCGGCCGGCATGAACGTCTCCTGGTCCCAGCCGAGCAGCGCGGCCGTCGAGCCCAACAG
The DNA here is from genome assembly GCA_965228735.1 of Planctomycetota bacterium. Classification (GTDB taxonomy): domain Bacteria; phylum Planctomycetota; class UBA1135; order UBA1135; family UBA2386; genus JAGQRA01. The sequence goes on along the minus strand of OZ245838.1, from coordinate 1,273,179 downwards.
GAAGATCTCGCGGTGATGGTCGAGCAGGGCTTCGTAGGCGTCGGTCATGGGCAGCGTGGCGATCGGGCGGGGTGGCGATTCGGTGAGTTCGACCGCCGTAGACCTCGTGGATACGGTCCGACGGCGCCCCGGTCCAGGGCAGCGTCACGACCCGGACATCGGGCGAACCTCCCGGCGCGTCGGCGCTGGGCGCCCCCGCTGCGATGCGGTAACCTGGGCCCCGTGGACGGGCGTGACAGGACCGACGAACCGGCGCCGACGGCGCCGCGGGCTGGCTGGGTCGGGCGATTCGGCTGGCGGGCCGCGCTCGCCGGGATCGCGTGCCTCGGCCTCGGGATCGCGGTCGGGCGCTGGACGCGAACGACCGAGCGGCCGGCGGTGTGGCAGGAGTCCGAAACCCGCGCCGACGGCGCCGCGCAACGCGCTGGCACGCTGACGTCGTTCGCCGACATCGTCGCCGCGGCCCGGCCCGGCGTCGTGAGCGTGCGGGCGCGACTCGTGCCGGCGAGCGCGCTCTTCGCGAGCGAGGCCGGGGCTCCGCCGAACGGCGAGGACCTCGACGCCTCGGCTGGCGAACCGGCCGCGAGCGCCGGGGCCGGACCCTACGTGGACGCGGCGACCGACTCGGACGTGGCAATTCGCACGGATGCAGCGAATGCGGCTGCCCGTTCCGTCTTCGAGCCCGAGGTCGGCTACCGCAACGGTTCGGGCTTTCTCGTCAACGCGCGCGGTCTGGTCGTGACGAGTCGCCACGTCGTCCTCGGCGCGCGCGGGATCGACGTCGTCGTGCCGGGTCACGGTGCGTTCCGCGCCGATCTCGTCGGTGAGGACGAGGCGACCGACCTGGCCGTGCTGCGCCTCCGAGAGGTGCCGGCCGACCTGCCGGCGTTGCCGCTCGGCGCGAGCGAGGACCTCCGCGCCGGGGATTGGATCGTCGCGCTCGGCAATCCCTACGGCTTCTCCCAGACGGTGACGGCGGGCGTCGTGAGCTTCGTCGGGCGTCACCTGCCGCACAACGATCTGCGGGTGACGAACGACTTCGTGCAGATCAGCGCGCCGGTCAACCCGGGGAGCTCGGGTGGTCCGGTCCTCGACGTCTCGGGTCGGGTCGTCGGTGTCACGACCCAGGCCGCGGCCGACGCCGAGGGCATTTCGTTCGCCGTGCCGAGCCGCACGTTGAAGTGGACGCTGACCGAGGTCGAGCGCAGCAAGGACGGCGTCGTTCGGCGTGGTTACCTCGGCATCGAGTTCGCGACGAGTCGACGCCTCGACGCGGCGGGCAACCCGGGCGGCGGGGCGCGCATCGTGCGCGTCGTGCCGGGCGCGCCGGCCGAACGCGCGGGGCTCTTGCGCGGCGATCTCGTCGTCGCCGTCGACGGGGCCCCGGTGGCCGATGCGTCGGCGCTGCACAAGCGCATCGTCGAGGGCCGACCGGGCGGCGAGCTCGCGCTCGAGGTCGTTCGCGACGACCGACCGCTCGGGCCGCTGCGCGCCACGCTCAGCGAGATGTCGCGCGCGCGCGCTGGCGAGTTCCCGTAGGGACCATCTGCCGGGCTCGGGCCGATTCCGGCGGCAGTGATCCGGGGGCAGCGATTCCGGGGGCAGCGATTCCGGGGGCAGCGATTCCGGGGGCTGGCGATTCTGGTCGTTAACTCGGCCGGGGGTCACGATATGAAGGGACGAACAACCATGACGTCCGACCCTGCAACGCTGGCGTTCGTGATGCCGGGCTTCGTGCACCGCATCGGTAACGCGATCTTCACGATGCAGGGGTTGGCGCAGTTGCCCGATCGGCCCGTCCCGCACGCGACCGTCCTCGCCGCGACCGACCGCGCGACTGCGGCTCTGCGGGTTGCCCGGGCCTTGATGGGGCCTTCTTGGGAGCCGCCGCAGCCGGCCGGGGATCTGCTCGAGGTCATCGCCGACCTCACCCGCCTGCAACTGCGTGAACGCGGTCAGACCCTGACCCTCGCGCTGCCGGAATGCGCGGGCGCGTCCGGTCCGTCGACGCGGCACGAGGTGGACGCCGGCAGCTTCTGTCCGGCCGTCGTCATCGCCATTCGGCTGCTCGCGGAGGCGCTGCCGGTCGGGGCGACCGGCGGCGTGCGCGTGCGGCTCACGGCGGGTGGGGGTGTCGTGCAGGTGGCGCTCTCGTTCGTGCCGGCGGCTGGTGAACTGCCGTTTCCGCTCGCGTGGAGCGAGCTCGCCGGGGCGCTCGCGCAGGCGCTCGGCGGCGCCCGACCGGACCTTCGCATCGAGGCTACGGAGGGCCTGCGGCTCTGCTTCGCGGCGACCGAATCCGGCCCGGCGAACCTGACGAAACAAGCTTGACGGCCTCTTAACGATATCTTTGCCGGTCGAGCTAGGGTGAGGTCGTTCCTTTCCATCGGCCCTGCAACGAAGCGCGTGGTAAAGCCCAAGATCCTGGTCATCGAGGACGAGCCGGACATCCTCGAAGTCATGCAGTACAACCTCGAACGCGAGGGCCACAAGGTCATCGCGTGTCGAGACGGTGAACAGGGGTTGAGTCGGATCCGGACCGACAACCCCGATCTCGTGATCCTCGATCTGATGCTGCCCGGCATGGACGGCGTCGAGGTCTGCCGGACCGTCAAGAGTGATCCGGTCACGCGCTCGATCCCCGTCATCATGGTGACGGCCAAGGGTGAGGAGAGCGACATCATCCTGGGTCTAGGGATCGGCGCGGACGACTACATCGCCAAGCCGTTCAGTCCGCGCGAGCTCGTCGCCCGCGTCAAGGTGGTGTTGCGCCGCGGGCCCCTGCGGGAGGACAGCGGCGGCGCCTCGGATCGGGTCGTCCGCGGTGATCTCACGATCGACCTCGGTCGGCACGAAGCCCAACTCGGTGACCGTCTGCTGTCGCTGACGCCGACCGAGATGCGGCTCCTGCACGTCCTCGCGTCGCATCCCGGTCGCGTCTTTCCGCGGTCTCATCTCCTCAGCCGCGTGATCGGCGAGGACGCGATCGTGACCGACCGCAACATCGATGTTCACGTCCGGGCGCTGCGCCAGAAACTCGGCGAGGAGCAGACACTCATCGAGACGGTGCGGGGTGTCGGCTATCGTTTCGCCGACGCTGCGAGGTAGCCGCTGAGCCACGAAGAGACCGAACACCGCGAGACCGCATTGGCGCCGAGGGCCGGGCCCGGGAGGCGTCCATGATGGCCGGCGTGTTCGGGGCCCTCTTCGGAGTGGCCGTTGCGCTGCTGCTTCTGCAGGTGCGGGCGCGTCGAGGCGACCGGGAATCGGTCGCGGAGCTGACCGCCGGGATCGAAGAACTCCAGCAGGAGGTCTATCGCCGCGGCATGGAGACCGCGCGTCTCCGTGCCGGTCTCGCCGGCACGAGGGACGCCGTTCTGCTGCTCGATGTCGACCGGCGGGTGGTCGAGTGGAACCAGGCCGCGCGGGATCTCCTCGGACTCGCGGAGCGCAAGCCCGGCGGCCATCGGTTCGCCGACGTGTTGCCCTGGGGTCAGCTCGAGGTCGCGCTCGAGGACCTCGGCCGGGCCAGCGGGGAGCGTGACGCGCCCGCGGTGGAGTTCGAACTCGTCGATGCGGAGCGCGGTGAAGAGCGCAGTCTGGCGGTCCGCGTGCGGTCGCTCGGTGGGCTCGGCTACGTCGTATCGGTTCGCGACGAGAGTCGCTTGAAGCGCCTGGAGTCGATGCGGCGCGACTTCGTCGCCAACGTGTCGCACGAGCTCAAGACGCCGCTCGCGGCGATCAAGGGCTTCGTCGAGACCATGCGTGATGATCCGAAGATGCCGGCGGGGACGCGCAAGCGCTTCCTCGAACGCATCAGCACGCAGAGCGAGCGCCTCAACACGCTGGTCGGCGATCTGCTGACGCTGTCGCGGCTCGACGAGGTCGAGGTCGGCCGCGAGCGCTTCCAGCCGTGCGATCTCAGGATCGTGACCCAGGAGACGGTGCGCGACCTCGCGTCGCTCGCCGAGCGCAAGGGCATCCAGCTGGCTGCGGACCTGCCCGATGGGCCGCTCTTCGTGCGCGCCGAACGCGAGGGGCTGCGCCAGGTCGTCGGCAATCTCGTCGACAACGCGATCAAATACACGTCCGAGGGCGGCACGGTGAACGTCACGTTGCGGTCGCATGGCGACGGGTGTCGCCTCGAGGTCGCAGACTCCGGCATCGGTCTGTCGCCGGAAGATCAGGGGCGAGTGTTCGAGCGCTTCTACCGCGTCGACCGCGCGCGTTCGCGCGAACTCGGGGGCACGGGCCTCGGACTGTCGATCGTCAAGAACACCGTCCGCGGCATCGGTGGCGACGTCGGCGTGCGCAGCGCGGTTGGCCGCGGCAGCACGTTCTGGGTCGAGCTGCCGCGGATGTCGACGGAGGCCGATTGAGTCAGCGCCGGCGTCAGCGCGGTCGACTCGTCGGCCTACTCGATCACCCCGCCGCGCTCGGCGAACTCGGCGCTCTTTTGCTCCATGCCCTGCTTCGCGTACGCGCGGACCTCCTCGGTGATCTTCATCGAGCAGAAGCGCGGCCCGCACATCGAGCAGAAGTGCGCGACCTTGGCGCCGTCCTGCGGCAGCGTCGCGTCGTGGTATTCCCGTGCGGTCTCGGGGTCGAGCGCGAGGTTGAACTGATCCTCCCAGCGGAACTCGAAGCGCGCCTTGCTCAGCGCGTCGTCGCGATCCTGCGCGCCCGGGTGGCCCTTGGCGAGGTCGGCCGCGTGGGCCGCGATCTTGTAGGCGATGACGCCCTGCTTGACGTCGTCGCGATCGGGCAGTCCGAGGTGCTCCTTGGGGGTCACGTAGCACAGCATCGCGGTGCCCTGGCTGCCGATCATCGCGGCGCCGATCGCCGACGTGATGTGGTCGTAACCCGGCGCGATGTCCGTCGTGAGCGGGCCGAGCGTGTAGAACGGCGCTTCGTGGCAGACGTCGAGCTGCCGGTCCATGTTCTCCTGGATCTTGTGCATCGGCACGTGACCCGGGCCTTCGATCATGACCTGCACGTCGTGCTCCCACGCCCGCTTCGTGAGCTCGCCGAGCGCCTCGAGCTCGCCGAACTGGGCCTCGTCGTTGGCATCCTTGATGCAGCCGGGTCGCAGGCCGTCGCCGAGCGAGAACGACACGTCGTAGCGCTTCATGAGCTCGCAGATCTCGTCGAAGCCCGTGTAGAGGAAGTTCTCCTCGTGGTGGTGGAGGCACCACTTCGCCATGATCGAGCCGCCGCGTGAGACGATGCCGGTCGTGCGTTCCGCGGTCAGCGGCACGTGGCGCAGCAGCACGCCCGCGTGGATCGTGAAGTAGTCGACGCCCTGCTCCGCCTGCTCCTCGAGCACCTCGAGGAACATCTTCAGGTTGAGGTCCTCGACGCGGCCTTCGACGCGCTCGAGCGCCTCGTAGATCGGCACCGTGCCGATCGGCACCGGGCTGTTGCGCAGGATCCACTCGCGCGTCTCGTGCAGGTTCTTGCCCGTGGACAGATCCATCACCGTGTCGGCGCCCCAGCGGATCGCCCACTGCAGCTTGTCGACCTCTTCCTGGATCGAACTGCCGAGTGCCGAGTTGCCGATGTTGGCGTTGATCTTGACGAGGAAGTTGCGCCCGATGATCATCGGTTCGGTCTCGGGGTGCTTGCGATTCGCCGGGATGATCGCGCGGCCGCGGGCGATCTCGCTGCGCACGAACTCGGGGTCGACGTTCTCGCGGAGCGCGACGAAGCGCATCTCCTCGGTGATCACGCCGCGGCGCGCGTAGTGCATCTGCGAGTGGTTCTTGTCGCCCCGGTGCACGCGTCGATCGATCCACTCCTGGCGGCGCTTGGGCAGGCCGTGCTCGGGGTCGTGGCCCTGCGGTCCCGTCGTGTCGTAGACCCGCAGGGTCTCGCCGTTGGTCAGTGAGATCTCGCGCTCCGGGACCGCGAACTCGCCGGTCTCGATCTTCTCGGAGCGCGGGAACGATTCGGAGATGGGGCGAAGCCCGCTGCTGCTATCCGTCATGGCTGCTGTTTCCTACGCCGGTACGAACCGGATCAGGTCCTAGGGGTGCATCTCAGCCCACAAGCGCGGCGATGCGTCGGGGCGCCCCCAAGCAGGATTTCGACGCACGATCGTCGGGCGGACCAATGGCGTTGGCAAGCCGAATCGTTCAGCGCCCGGTGCCCGTGTTCTCGGGGGGCGTCGCGGGCGGCGTGATCGCGGGCTCAGGACTGCCGGGGCCCTGCCGTGATGGTGCGAAGTCGCCGTCCGCGGGGCCGCCGCCCCCGGGCCGATGGCGCGCCCGCAGCGGGGTCAGGTACAGCGCGCCGCGGAGCTCGTCAGGCACGCGTGGGCCGAGCCAGTTGATCGCGTCACGCGACAGCCGCTGTGAGTGTGAGGCTTGAACGACGGTGCCGAGGTGCGTCTCGCGGAAGAACATGTTCACGACGAACAGCAGCGCGAGCACCGTGCAAGCACCGGTGGCGACACCGAACACGCCGCCGAACAGGCGATCGAAGAACGTCATCCCCGACTTGCTCAGCATCTTCTGCACCTGCATCGCGATCAGACTCAGCACGATGACGACGCCGAGGAACACCAGCAGGTACGACAGGTAGACGATCGTGTCCGGGCCCGCGCCGAGGGTCGTCGCGCTGCCGTCGGCGTTCGGCACGGTCGCGGGTCGGTCGGCCCCGGAGCGCGCCAGATCGTGGGCGAGCCAGGTGCCGACATCGCCGCCGAAGCGGCCGGCCACCGCGTAGGCGACGAGCAGGATGCCGATGCGACTGATCTGCCAGAACAGGCCCTTGAAGAGGCCGATCACGCAGAACACGAGCAGCAGGGCGACCGCCGTGAGGTCGACCCAGCCGAGGGCCTGCAGCGCCGCGAGGATGTCGGGCACGGTCTCCGTCGCCGCGGTGCCATCGCCACCGCCAGCACCCTCGAGAACCGCGGGGGACTCCGCCCCGCCCTGCTGGAGCGGGCCTCCGGGCGCCTGCGGAACGCGCCGCGGCACGCGCCAAAGTGTCTGACCGACCACGGCCCCATTGTGCCGTTCCGGCCTTCCGGAGGCGAGTCCGGAGGCGCCCCCGTTTGCAAATCGGGGCGCGGCCTGCGAGCCTTGCGCGGATGGACGACAACGAGCAGCAAGCCATCGACGCGGCGCTGACGGCGCTGGTCGAGCGCGTGCTCGCGGAGCCCCACATCGAGGCCGAGTTGCAACGCGCCCGGCGCGAGTTCCACGGCGAGGGTGCCGTGGCGGCGCACGCGGCGGCCGAACGGCGGTTCCTCGAGTGGTTCGTCCTCGAGCGGCAGAGCGAAGTGCTCGGTGACGTCCCCGCCGATGTGACTCGCCTCGATGCCGACGAGTCCGTGGCGGGCTCGCTCGTGGGCGCGTTCGCGGTCGTCGGTGTGGCGACCGACTGCGCCACGGCCAAGGACCTGCAGGACGACCAGATGCTCGACCTCGTCGTGCCGACCGGGTCGCTCGCGGTGGGGGATCTCGTGGTGGGGCGGCTCTACGTGGTCGGCACGGGCCGTTGGTTGCCGTCGACGGTCGCGTCGATCTTCCGGCCCGGTGGCTCGCTCGGCGAGGCGTTCGCGCACGACGTCCAGCGGCTCGAACTCGATCGGCGGCTGCAGCAGGTCGAGCTCGAACACGTGCTGCTGCGTCCGCAGGAGCAGGCGCAGCGAGAACGCGACCGGGCCGAGCGGGAATCGACAGCGCGATCGGCGGCGCGAGCGACTGCCACCGGCACCGCGAAGCCAGCGCCCGTGGGCGAGCCGCTCGAGCGGCTCGAGGCGCGCCTCGACGGGCTGCTGCAGAACTACCGGACCGCGGGCGACGATCGCCAGTGGTCGGCGACCGAGATCAGCGAACGGCTCGCGCGGACCGAACGTCCGGGTGTCGTGATGGGGCCGTTGCTCGACGAGGTCGCGTTCGAGACCGAGGCCGACCTCGACGCGGTGCGGCGCGTCCTGCTCGAGATCTGGAATTCGCACCACCCCGAGGTGCAGCGGCCCGATGGCCCGGCCGGTGATGCGGGCCGGGCGGAGCGATCCGAGGGACCGCCCGGCGAGACGCTGGGGGAGCGCATGGTGCGTCACCTCGACGACGGCCTGCGCAGTTCGCGTGACCTCGACGGCGTGTTCGCGGAGCTCGAGGAGATGGCGGGCCTCGAACCCGGCAGCGCCGACGACGGCAGCAACCCGTTCGACGGACCGGCCGCCGACGGCGACGAATCGGCGGCGCGGCCGGGTGGGGGCGATCTCACGCCGCTCGTCGAGGAGTTCCTGTGGGAGACCGAGCCCGACGAGGTGGTGCAGCAGACACTGCGCACCTGGGTCGAGCTGCAGGGCAACGCCGCAGTTCCGCGCGTCGACCTCGACCTCGTGACGGGCGAGGACCTCATGCGCGTTCTGCTGCACGTATTCCTCGGCGCGCCGCCCGCCGAACGGAGCGGGGCGGTGCGCGCGGCCTATGCGGCGTTCGAGCAGTTCTACGCGTGGGTGAAGACGACCCAGGAGCTCGACGTCGAGGACCAGCTCACGGGTTGCCGCGGGGCGCTGCTCGATCAGCTCGACCGCCTCACCACCGCCGGCCGCAAGCTCTCCACGCCCGAGGCCGCGGGTTCGCGCCCGGCGATGTTCGAGATCGAGGAGATCCTCGGCGACGGGTTCGGCATGCGCACGGACGAGGGCGACGGCCACTGGCTCGAGGTCGACGGCGACGTGCTCGCGCAGCTCTGCGTCGGCGACCTCCTGCTCGGCGCGCTCGCCGACGGACCTCGGTTCGCCGGGCCGGTCGTCGTGCTGCCGGCCGACGCCCGCGCGCTGCTCGGGTAGGGGCCGCGCGCCAGCGCGGCGTTCATTCGGCCGATGGCACCGCGGCCACGCGGTCCGGTTGGGAAGAACCCACAGCGGCAGCCGATAGCTCCGGGGTGTAGCGGATCTCGCCGCTACGGATCCAACTGTGGAGGTCTGCTCCAATGATGGTCTGGGAAACCCCGCTCGTTCGTTTGCTTCTGCAACAGATCCATGCCGCCGAGAAGGGCGAGCAGAAGGTCGACGCCGTGACGCAGCAACTCGCCGACTACGTCGCGCTCGCCGGCGCGACCGCCGGCGCGGCGTTCCTCGGTGGGTATGCGACGCGGCTGCTCGAGATCGAGTTGCCGCAACCCGAGAGCGACGACGAGACCCGGCGGTGGGCGCTCTACGGTCAACTGCGCGCGTGTGACCGCAAGGGCCATCGCGAGGAGATCGCCGAGATCGTCAAGAATCCGCAAACGCTGCTCGATCTGCTGACCGACGCGAGCGTCGCCGGGAACGTGCTGCCGCTCGTCGTTCGGTCGCTGTTCTGGTCGGGGGACGTCAAGGCCGCGGTGCGCGCGATCCAGTTCCTCGCGGCGGAGAGCAGCCCGCAGCTGCAGACGATCGTCGATGCCGCGGTGACGGACCTGCTGACGCGCCTCGAGACCCGCGTCGACACGGACGACCAGGAGAGCACCGCGTCCATCCTCGGGCGCATCCTCGGGCTCGCGTCGTTCGACCGGCTCCCGGACGACGTGCAGGCACGCTATCACCGCGCCTTGGCCGAGCGCCTGCTCGCCGCGAGCGAGTGGGACATGGCGATCGAGACCGCGGAGAAGGCGATCGAGCTCGCGGGTGAACCGTCGGCGATCACGAGCGCCGCGAACGTCACGGCTGCGCTCGCCGCGATGCGGGAGCACGACGTCGAGACCGTCGAGCCGCACCAGGAGCGGGCCGAACGTGATGCCGTTCTCGAACGCCTGCAGCACGTCGCCGACGATCCCGACCTCGCGGTGCCCGAAGCGCTCTACCTGCGCGCGCTGCTCGCGTACGAGAGCGGAGACCTCACGGTCGCCGCCAAGGGCTTCGAGCGCGCGCTCGGCGGGTTGCGCCGGCTCGAGGGCCGCGACGTCGTGTTGCGCCACCGCGCGCGCTTCTTCGCGGCCGCAGCGCTGCTCGCGCTCGGCGACGCGACCGAGACGACCCGCGCGCTCAAACTCATGGAGCAGGCGCTCGAGACCGTCAAGCCGGATCTCGAGACGTTCTACTCGGTGCACGAGGAGCTCAAGAAGCACGACCGCAAGCTCGCGCTGCGCTTCCTCGACGCCGTCGATGTGGGACGCGGCACGTCACCCGACCAGCTGCTGTTCGTGGCGCTCGAATACCAGGGCCTCGGCGAAGCCGACGCGGCGCTGCTGGCCGCCGAACGCGTGCTCGAGGTCGCGATCGATCTCGACCAGCGCCTCGAGGCGCTGCGCGTCGTGATGACGGCGCACAACATGCGCGGCAACCGCGACGCCGCCCGTTCGTGCTTCGGCGAGATCCGCGAGCTGCTGATGCAGCGCGGCAAGTTCGACGTGCTCGAGAACCTGCTGCACACCGAGGAGTTCATCGGGCAGGCGCTCGATCACCAGGAGATCAAGGTCGAGCTCGTCGCCGTGCTCGAGGAGATGGAAGGTCGCGACTACGAACGCGCGCAGCTCATGGTCGCCATCGCGCGGTCGCTGCGGGCGCGCAAGGACGAGGAGTCGCTGCGCCAGGCGCACGGTCTGCTCGAGGAGGTCGCGTGCACCAACCCCGAACTCGCCAGCGACGACCTCGCGGCGCTCGAGAAGCTGCTCGATCTCGGCGGCACGAGCCCGACGACCGCGGCCGGCGGAGCTGGCGCCATGGCCAGCCTCGAGGCCGCGCTCGGCCGCCCGGCCAAGGTTCTCGTCGTGGGCGGCAACGAACGCCAGCGCCGGCACCACGGCCGGCTCGCCAAGCTGGCCGACGATTGGCACTTCGAGGCCGAATGGCTCGAGACGAACTACACGTCACCGCAGAAGACGGTCTCGGCGATCGCGGACCGGCTGAAGAACGGGGTCGACCTGCTGCTCCTGCTGCACTGGAACCGGCACGAGACGACCGAGCCGGCGCTCGAGCTCGCACGCGAGGCCGGGATCTCGGCCCGCACCGTGTCGTACGCGGGCTTCACGAGCCTGCAGGTCGCGCTCACGGACCAGGCGGAGAGGCTCGCTGGCAAGGCCGGCGCCAGCGTGTGAACTGCGCTCCTGACTGATGCCTTGCGTGTGGATGCTCGCAAAGCATCCGCAACCGACTGTCGGTCATACTCTTGCGGAACGATCCTGGGGTCGTTTCGGGGTCTGTCGGAGCTGCGGCGCTCGACCGACGCGGGTTCCGATAAGATATGTTATGTAAAACACGACGGGGGAGCCACAGCGGCCGCGAACGCCGGAGTTGCGCGCCTCAGAGCCCCATGGCCCGGAAGCCGAGCCACACCGTGACGTCCGGGCTGGCGTAGCCGCGCAGGTCCTCGCCGATGCCGAACTCGATGGCGCAGCGCTGCTCGGCGCCGAAGCCGTAACGGCCGCCGGCCCAGATCAGGACCTGTTCCCGCTCGGTCGTGCGCAGGCCGAGGTCGCGCAGCGTCGACGTCTCGAACTCGACCTGCGTGAAGGCGTGCAGGTTCTCCAGCAGCGGCATCTCGATCCCGAGGGCGATGCTCGTGACGTCCTGGAACTCGAGGCCGCCGCGGCGCGCGATCGACGGCGTGCCGGCGAACGTGTGCTGGGCCTGGCCGTAGAGCGCCACGGACTCGAAGTGACGTTCCAGCAGGACGCCGACCGACCAGTCGATCTCGCCGCTGCCATAGCCGGTCTCTTCGTCCCCGGTCGGCAGCTCGAGGCCCGTCCGCACGGCGAGGCCGAGACCGCTCTCGGGCTCGAGCAGCTCGTAGGTCAGCCAGATCGGCACGTCGAGCAGCTCGATGCCGCTCTTCTCGACCTGCCAGACCGTGCTGCCGTCGCGCACGGCGGTCACCTGGAAGTTGTCGTTCGTGACGCTCTCGCGGTCCTGGTCGGGCAGCGCGAACACGTCGTGATACTGGATCAGGAACGAGTCGAGGAACCCGCCAGTCGTGTGCGCGAACGGCAGTTCGACGCCGAGTTCGAAGCCGCCGCCGAGGCCGGTGCGCAGCGTCGGTCCGAAGCGCAGATACTCGCCGTCCATGGCGAACGAGCGCGCGAGGCCGATGCCGCTGAGGAACAGGCTCGAGTAGGCCGCGTCGAAGCGCGTCGTCAAGCGGCCCGCGGGCAGGGTCTGCGTGCTCGCGGGCGGCATGTGCATGACGGTCAGCTGCGCCGGGTGTTGGTTGCGCACCGGCATCGGCCCCGAGTAGCGCGGCTGGCTCACGCAGCCGGCGATCGTACAGGCCATGACGCCGACCACCGCACCGGCGCCGAGGACTGCCGCGCGCGCTGTCCTGCCCAACCGTCCGACCGCTCGCGCCATGGCCGGACACTACGCCGAGTCCTTGCCGCGATTGCAAGTCCGGGTCGAATGCCCGTTGCGCGCGCGAATGCGCGGATCGCCGGGCTGCGTTCCGGTTGCGGTCCGCCGGTGGCATCGGCGGTTGCCAGTATGCGGCGCGCGGCTATCGCGACTGTTAGACTCCTTCGCCTTGAACTCCCCCAGCATGCACAGACTCCTGCTCTCGGTCGCGGCACTACCGCTCGTCGGTCTCTCGTTCGGCTGCGCGCGCGGCGGCTCCGACGACACGCCGCAGAGCGAGGTCCAGATCACCGCGACCCACCACCTGTTCGGCCTGCGGTCGCTCGCCGGCTTCGTCGAGGTGCCGATCGACCCTGCCAACGTCGTGAGCACGCGCGGCACGTTCACGATGTCGGACGACAGCTCGTACCGCATCACGCAGGCGACGGGCGGCGAGGGCGACGGCTCCTACGCGCTGACCGAGGCCGGCGAGCTCACGGTGCTCGTGCCGGGTGTCGGGCGCGATCCGTCGGTCGTCTTCCTCGGCGGCTACACGCTGACGGGGGCGACGCCGGGCATCGCCGACGTGTTCTTCACCGACCGGGTGACGACGACCAACTCGCCGTCGATCGGGCTGTTCGTCGGCACGCGCGTGTTCGGCGGCACGCCGAACTTCGACCTCGACGGGTGGCACCTCGGGTCGATCCACGTGATGTTCGATCGCACGTTGTCGTCGCCGACGAGCGTCGCGCGCGCGGCGTTCGGTTCGCTGACCGTCACGGGCGGCGCGGGCGGCGCGCAGGGCGCGATCGACGGGGACGGCCAACAGGGCACGAGCACGCTCGACTTCGGCGGCACGATCCAGGCCATCGAGCAGTCGGGCACGTTCGACGGCTCGTGCAACCTGACCCTCGACTACACGCTGCTCAACCAGCCGACCGATTCGCGCACGTTCCTCGGCGCGGCGAGCCCGGACATCGTGCTCGCGCTCGACGAGGAGGAAGGCGACGGCGAGGCCGGGCTCGCGATGATGATCCGCAAGTTCGACATCACGAGCACGCCGAGCCTGCCAGCCGACCCGGACGAGGTCGACGGCACGTTCTACATCGGCGGCTACACGACGTTCGTCGATCCGACCAATCCGGGCTCGGACTCGTTCGTCGGCCTGCTCACGCTCGGCACGTCCTCGGGGGCGTCGCCCGGCGCATTCCGCCTCGATGCGACCGGCAGCGGCGGCATCGACTTCACCTACCAGGGCACCTACAACGTCCTGCCCGACGGCAAGCTGACGATCACGATCTCCGGCACCAACGAGGTCTGGACCGGCGCGATCGACCGTGAGTACAAGACGATCATGATCGTCGACGACTTCGAGGAGTCGCGCAGCAACGGGCAGATCGAGCTGAACTTCGTCGTCGGCGTGCGCCAGAAGGACGTGTGATTCCGCATTCCGTGTCGCGGCTCGAATCTTCAGGGGCCGCCACGTTCCCGATGACGCCAGGAGAGGGCTGGATCGCATCGCAATGAGCGAACCGTCGTCGACCGCCGCGATGATCGCGTTGTTCGGCGTGCTCCTGACGATCTGTGTCCTGGCAACTCGCGGGCTCGATCGGGTGGGCCTGCCGTCGCCGCTCCTGTTCCTCGTGGTCGGAATGCTCGGGGGATCCGAGGGGCTCGGCGGCCTGGAGTTCGACAAGTCCGATCTGGCGTTCCGGGCCGGAACCGTCGCCCTCGTCCTCATCCTCCTGGATGGCGGGCTGAACACGCGCTGGTCTGCGGTCCGTTCTGCGGCGGCGCCGGCCGGCATGCTGGCGACCGTTGGGGTTGCCGCGACGGCGTTGATCGTCGCCGTTGGCGCGCGGCTCTTCGGGTTGCCGTGGGGAGACGCGCTTCTCGTGGGCGCGATCGTTTCGTCGACGGATGCGGCTGCTGTCTTCGGTGTTCTTCGCGGCAGTGGCATCCGACTCGACGACAAGTTGCAGTCCACCATCGAGGTCGAGTCCTGTGCGAACGATCCGATGGCCGTGATCCTCACGCTGTCCGCGGCGGATGCACTGGCCGTCGGGTCGTTCGATCTCGGGCTGTTCGTCGAGATCCCCCTTCAGCTGGTGATCGGCACCGGCGTCGGTCTCGGATGCGGCTACCTGTTTCGATTCCTCATCAACACGGTGCGACTGACCGCCACGGGAATGTACCCGGTGTTGATCGTCGCAGCTGCTCTCGCGGCGTTCGGCGCCAGCACCCTGGTCTACGGCAGTGGGTTCCTGGCGGTCTTCCTGACTGCGGTCGTGCTCGGTAACGGACATCTGCCGTTCGCGGATGGGCTGCGCCGCGTGCACGACTCGATCGCCTGGCTCTCGCAGGTGTTGATGTTCCTGATGCTCGGGCTGCTGGTGTTTCCGTCCCGTCTGCTGCCCGAAGCAGCGGTCGGCATCGGGATCGGCCTCGTGCTCGGGCTCGTGGCCCGCCCCGTCGCGACGTTCGTCTGCCTCGGCTGGTTCCGTTGGCCGGCCCGCGAGATCGCGCTAGTGAGCTGGACCGGCTTGCGGGGAGCGGTACCCATCGTCCTGGCAACGTTTCCGGTGATGAAGGGGCTACCAGGAGCCGACCGCATCTTTCACATCGTCTTCTTCGTCGTTGTCGTGAGCGCGATCGTGCCGGGGGCGACGATTCGGTTCGCGGCGCTGCGGTCCCGGCTCGGCCGCCGTGTCGGTGCGCGCTCCGGCACACTCGAGCTGCAGCTTGCGGAACGCGCCGGTCGATCGATCCACGAGTTCACGGTCGATCCCGCGTCCAAGGCGTGCGGCACCGCGCTTCGAGAACTCCGGCTGCCGGAGTCGGTCGCCGTCGTCCTGATCCTGCGGGTTGGCGAACCGTTGGCCGCCCGCGGATCGACCGTGATCGAAGCCGGCGACGTGCTGTTCGTCGTCAGTGACGAGAGCGATCTCACCAGTATCGAGGAATGGCTCTTCGACTCTTCCCCTACTCGACCGTCGTGACCGTGGCGCACTGGCCGAGCCAGTCCCAGTAGGCCGGCCAGCTCTTGGCCACGGCCTCGGGGTTCTCGACCTCGATGCCGCCCGGCAGGATCGTTCCGAGCAGCGCCAGCGCCATGACGATGCGGTGGTCGGCCACGGTCGGCACCTGCACCATCGCGCCGTCCATCGGCAGCGGGCCGCGCACGATCAGTTCATCGGCGCGCACCTGGGTCTCGACGCCGAGCGTGCCGAGGCCGCGCGCGAGCGCCGCGAGCCGGTCGCTCTCCTTGGTCCGCAGATTGGCGACGCCGCGGAACACCGTGGCGCCGGGCCGACGCGACGCGAGGATCGCGAGCGCGGGCACGCTGTCGGGCCTGGCTTCCATGCCTTCGAGCAGGACCTCGTCCTCGGGCCCGGCGCTCGTCATCGTCGCGATGTCGCCGTCGATGGCCCAGTCGGGGTGGGCGTCGTCCGCGCGGTGCTCGAGGCCGGCCGGCAATGCCGTGCCGTGCAGCGCCGCGAGCACAGCGACGAACGCGCGGGCCGACGGGTCGGGCGGCACGGCGAACTGGCGGTCGCCCCCGGCCGGCGGCGAGAGCTCGAACTGCAGCCCCCACGGGTGTTCTTCGCGTTCGACGCGCGCGCCGAACGAGCGCAGGATCTGCGCCGTGAGGTCGAGGTAGCCGGTCGCGCCCGGGCGGGCGATCTCGACGTGGCCGCCCCCGCCGAGCGCGACGGCGAGCATCGCGCCGCTTGCAGGCTGCGTCGTCGACGAGGCGTCGACGCGCACGATCTCGGGCGCCTTGAAGCCGCGGCCGTCGGCGTGGATCGGCAGCGTGTCCTGATCGCACGAGACCCCGGCGTCCCGCAGCATCGCCGTGACCGCCCCCATCGGGCGGCGCCGCAGGCGCGGATGGCCGTCGATCGTCACCGAGCAGCCGAGCAGCGGCAGCATCGACAGCGTCATGCGTGCGACGGTCGCGTTCTCGCCCGCGTCGATGCGGATCGCCTTGCCCGCCGACGGGGCCGCGCCGTGCACGGTCCATTGACCCTTGCCCTCGCCGAGCACGCGCACGCCGCGGGCCGCGAGCGCCCGCAGCAGGATCGCGAGATCGTCGCTGACCGGCACGCCCGAGAACTTGCACGTTCCCGGCAGGCACGACGCAAGCAGCATCGCGCGCTGGGCGTGGCTCTTGCTGCCCGGGAGCTTCGGCTTGGCGAGATCGGCCGGCACGCCGGCGGGGTTCGGGATGATGCGCTTTTGCACGTCGACAGTCTGTCGCGAGTCGCCGCTGATTCAACGGGGTCGGTGCGGCATAATGCGGCCGTGCAAGCGAGCGTGATGTCCGTCGACCTGCCCTTCGCGACGCGGCTCGGGCGCGGCAAGGTGCGGGAGGTGTTCGAACTCGGCGGCGACCTGCTGCTCGTGACGAGCGACCGCGTCTCGGCGTTCGACGTCGTCATGAACCAGGGCATCCCCGGCAAGGGCGAGGTGCTGACCCAGACGTCGCGGTTCTGGTTCGACAAGCTGCGTGACGTCGTGCCCAACCACATGCTCTCGACCGACGTCGACGACTGGGACGACGTGCCCGCGGAGTTCAAGGACGCGCTGCGCGGGCGGACGATGCGCTGCCGCAAATGCGAGCCGTTGCCCGTCGAGTGGGTCGTGCGCGGCTACCTCACGGGCTCCGGCTGGACCGACTACCAGCGGGACGGCGCGGTCAGCGGGATCACCCTGCCGGCGGGGCTGCAGCACGCGAGCGAGCTCGACCCGCCGATCCTGACGCCGTCGACCAAGGCCGAGAGCGGCCACGACGAGCCGATCGCGTTCGAGCGCGTCGTCGAGCTCGTCGGGGCCGAGATCGCCGAGCTGGCGCGGCAAAAGGCGCTCGAGCTCTACCGCAAGGGCCGCGAGTTCGCGCGCGAGCGCGGCATCGTGATCGCCGACACCAAGTTCGAGTTCGGCCTCGCGGACGGCGAGCTCGTGCTCATCGACGAGTGCCTGACGCCGGACTCGAGCCGCTTCTGGCCCGCCGACGAGGTCGTGCCCGGCGGCAAACCGACGTCCTACGACAAGCAGCTGCTGCGCAACTGGCTGCAGTCGACCGACTGGGACAAGACGCCCCCACCGCCCGAGCTGCCGGCCGCGATCGTCGAGCAGACCGCCGCGACCTACGCCGAGATCCAGGCCCGGCTGACCCGATGACCCGGTGGATTCGATGACCCAGTGGATCCGATGACGGGGAGCTTGCCCGAGACCGTGCAGTGGCGCGGCGACTCCGCGACGGGGGCGCTGTGGCTGCTCGATCAGACGCTGTTGCCGGCCACGGTCGAGGTGCTCGAGCTCACCGCGAGCACGGCCGTGATCGACGCCATCCAGCGGCTCGCGGTGCGCGGCGCGCCCGCGATCGGCGTCGCGGCGGCCTACGGCCTCGTGCTCGCGGTCCGCGAGCGACTCGCCAGCGGCGTTGCATTCACGGCCGGGCTCGCGGAGCAGGTCGAACGGCTCGCGCTGGCGCGCCCGACGGCCGTCAATCTGCGCTGGGCACTCGATCGCTGTGCCGCGCGCGCGGCGACCGAGCCGACCCTCGACGCGCTGCTCGACGAGGCGCGCGCGATCCATCAGGAGGACCGCGACGCCTGCGACGCGATGGGTCGGTTCGGGAGCGAACTCGTGCCCGACGGCGGCACGGTCCTCACGCACTGCAACGCGGGTCGCCTCGCGACGGCCGGCGACGGCACGGCGCTCGCGGTGCTCTACGCCGCCTGGCGCGCTGGCAAGCGCTTCACGGTGCTGGCGGACGAGACGCGCCCGCTGCTGCAGGGCGCCCGCCTCACGGCGCTCGAACTGCACCGCGCGGGCATCCCCGTCGAGGTGATCTGCGACAGCGCGGCGGCGGGTCTGATCGGTCGGGGCGAGGTCCAGATGGTGATCACCGGGGCCGATCGGATTGCCGCCAACGGCGACGTCGCCAACAAGGTCGGCACCTACGGGCTGGCCCTCGCGGCGAACGCGCACGAGGTCCCGTTCTACGTCGCGGCGCCACGTTCGACGTTCGATCTCGCGCTGCCGGACGGCGCGGTGATCCCGATCGAAGAGCGCGATGCCATCGAGGTCACGGGCATCGGGAACCGCCCCATCGCGCCGCCCGGGATCGGGGCCAGGAACCCCGCGTTCGACCGCACGCCCGCCGCGCTCATCGCCGCGCTCGTGACCGATGTCGGGGTGCTGCGCCCGCCCTTCGGCCCCGCGATCAAGGGAATGTTCGAGAACGGCCGATAGGGCCGGCATGGCCAGCGCCACGACGTCCAAGTCCAAGACGAGGTCGAGATCCGCCCGCGCGGCGAAGACCAAGAAGTCGACCAGTCTGCGCTCGCGCAGTGCCCGCCCGAAGACGCCCGTGAAGGCCGCGAAGAAGTCGACCCGCAAGGCCGGCTCGAAGGCGGCCCCGAAGAAGGCGGCGGCCAGGAAGTCGCCCGCCAAGAAGACCGTCGCGAAGAAGTCCGCGAGCAAGCCGGCGAGCCGGAACGGCAAGGCGACCGCGCGGAAGTCGTCGCCGCCGAAGGCGCCCGCGAAGAAGCCCGCCGGCCCGCGCAAGGCCGGCAAGGCCGCTGCCAGCCCCAAGAGCGGCGGCCCGAAGACCAACGGCAAGAAGGCGCCGACGACCGACCGCAGCGCGCCGGCACTCGCCGAGGTCGACGCCGATGTGCTCGAGTTCATCGCGGCGATCGACGACTTCAAGCAGAAGCACGGCCGTCCGTTCCCGAGCTGGAGCGAGGTGCTGATGGTCGTGCGCGAGCTCGGCTATCGCCGCAGCTGATCGGCAAGCCGCGGCGGGCCGTCAGTCGACGAAGCCCGTCCAGCAGCAGTACGCGAGCACGGCGCCGGCCGCGATCCGATACCACGCGAACGGCGCGAACGTGTGTCGACGCAAGAACGCGACGAACGGTTTGACGACGACGATCGCGGCGACGAACGACACCGCGGTGCCGACGAGGAACGGCGGCAGCGCGTCCCCGTCGAGCGTGTGCCCCGACTTGACGAGTTTGTAGCCCGCGGCGCCGTAGAGGATCGGCAGGCCGACGAGGAACGAGAACTCGGCCGCCGCCGTGCGCGACATGCCGAGCAGCATCGCGCCGGCGATCGTCGCTCCGGATCGCGACGTGCCCGGGATCAGCGCCAGGCACTGGAACATGCCGATGCCGAGCGCGGTCATGTAGCTCATGGTCGCGAGGTCCTCGCGCGCCCACGTGCGGCCCTTGATCATCCGTTCGAGCAGCATCAGCAGCACGCCGCCGAAGATCATCGTGACGGCGACGACGCGCGAGCTGAACAGGTGTTCGTCGATCCAGTCCTCGAGCAGCAGGCCGAACACCACGGCCGGCAGCGCGGCGACGCCGATCTGCCACAGCAGGTTGCGCTGCGTCTCGCCGTCGGCGTCGCCGCGCGAGGTCGGCCGCAGGCACGTGCGTAGCGCGTCGAGCAGGCGCCGCCAGTAGAGCACGAGGATCGCCGTGATCGCGCCGATCTGGATGCCGACCGCGAACAGGTTGTTGGCCTCGTCCTGGCCGAGCCCGAGGGCGCGCTGTGCCACGATGAGGTGGCCGGTGCTCGACACCGGCAGGAACTCCGTGATGCCCTCGACGAGGCCGAGCCACACGGCTTCGAGCAGGTCCGGGCCGCCCGCGGCAGCCTCGGCGCCCTGCATCGTGGATTCCTGCATCGCCGATTCTGGCAGCGCCGGCTCCCCCATCACCGAATCCGGCAGCGCCGCGTTCATGTTCGGTGACGTGCGGAAGGCCGTCGGGGAAGCCCGCTAGAAGATGTCGGCCGGCGGCGTGTACTCGAGGTCGAACGCCTCGGCGACCGCGGAGTGCGTGCACTTGCCGGCGAGGACGTTGGCCGCCGTGCGCAGCGCCGGGTCCTTCACGGCCTCGGCCGCGCCGAGCTTGGCGAGCTTGCGCGCGTAGGGCCCCGTCGCGTTGGTCAGGCCGAACGTCGACGTGCGCGGCACGGCGCCCGGCATGTTCGCGACGCAGTAGTGCAGCACGCCGTCGACGACGTAGGTCGGATCGGCGTGCGTCGTCGGACGGCAGGTCTCGATGCAGCCGCCCTGGTCGACGGCGACGTCGACGACGACCGCACCGTCCTTCATCGACGCGAGGTCCTCGCGGCGCACGAGGCGCGGCGCGCGCGCGCCCTGCACGAGGACGGCGCCGATCACGAGGTCGGCCTGTTCGATCTGTTCGCGGATCGAGATCGGCGAGCTGTGCAGCAGCGTGACGTTCGCCGGCATGACGTCGGCGAGGTAGCGCAGCCGTTCGAGGTCGATGTCGAGCAGGCGCACGTCGGCGCCGAGACCCGCCGCCATCTTGGCCGCGTTGGTGCCGACGACGCCGCCGCCGAGGATCACGACGTTGGCCGGTTCGACGCCCGGGATGCCGCCGAGCAGGATGCCGCGGCTGCCCATGTGGCTCTCGAGGCACACGGCGCCGACCTGCACCGACATGCGGCCGGCGACCTCGCTCATCGGCGTGAGCAGCGGCAGCGAGTCGTCGTGGACGAGCGTCTCGTAGGCGAAGCAGTGCGCTCCCGACTTCAGCATCGCGTCCGTGAGCTCACGGCTCGCGGCGAAGTGGAAGTAGGTGAACAGCACCTGGTCCGGCTTGATCAGCGCGTACTCGTCCGGCAGCGGCTCCTTGACCTTGATGATCATCTCCGACTCGCCGTAGATCTCGGCGGCCGTGTCGCGGATCTCCGCGCCGACCTCCTGGAACGAGCTGTCGGGGATGCCGGCACCGAGGCCGCCGTCCTTCTCGACGAGGACGCGATGGCCCGCGCCGACGAGGTCCAGCACCATCGCCGGGACGGCGCCGATGCGGTTCTCCTGGGCTTTGATCTCCTTGGGAACGCCGATGATCATGGGTGTGTGCAACTCCTGCCCGACGGTCTCGGGCGCGCGAGGGGCAAGCACGATAGCGAGCCGGGCTGTTGGCGGCGAGCGTCGAATTGCCGCCGGGCCGGCCACGAAATGGAATCAGTGCACGGCGATCCGCACGCGGCCCTCGATCCGCGAACGTTCGATGTCCGGGGTGCCGGGCACCACGTGGTAGCGCACGAGGACCGCCGTTTCGTGTGGCGTGCACTCGGCGGCCGGGCGGCGCAGCACCCGGGGCTCCTGCGTCAGCGCCTGCGCGGCGCGGACGGCGGCGGCCGCGGGGTCGGTCGCGGGCAGCGTGAACTCGATCGTCGGCGGCCGATCATGCTGGCGCGTCGGGGCAGCGGCCGCGGGCGAGATCGTCGGGGTGCCAGGGTGCTCGGGCTTCGCGCCGGGGTCGGCTGGTGCAGCCAGGGGCGCGGCTGCTTCCCCCGCCGGCGACATCGCTGCATCGTCCGGGGCCTCGGCGGGTTCCTCTAACGCGGGTTCTCCCGAAACCGGCTCCCCCGCCGCGGGTTCGAACGCGGCGGCTGCGACCGGCTCCTCCGCCAGTTCGATCACGGTCTCGTCCGGCGGCCGATCGCGAACTGCCGCGTCCGCGACCGGCGCTTCGCGCCAATCGTCGCGCGGCGGCGGGTCCGGCGCCGCCTCGCCGACCTGGCCCGCGAGCTGCTGCAGCAGCGCCATCGGATCCGACGCGGGGTCGCCCGCCGTCGGCTGGGCCGCAAATGCGTCGAACGGGCTCGGCGCGGTTTCCGTGCCATCCGGTTCGCCGTCGCGATCACGCAACCGCCCCACCGCTTCGCCGAGCAGCGCCGCGGCGGCCCAGAGCTCGCGCGCGCCGTCCTCGCCGGCCGCGTCGTCGTCGAGCTGCGCCGTCGCACCCGCGCGGTTCTCCCGCGCGAGCCACAGCGCGAACATGCCGGAGAGGATCAGCGCCACCGCGGCGACCCCGAACCACCAGAACGACGGCGATGGCCGCGGACCGTAGCCGACCGTGCCGCCGGCCTGCTCCAGGCCGTCGTTGTCGCCGCCCTGGTTCTGATTGCCGCCGGTGGGGTTGCCGCTCGACGATTCCTTCTTGCCGGTCTCGCCCGGGTTGCCAGCGGCCCGGTTGCCAGTCGCTGGGTTGCCAGTCGTCGCGTTTCCTGGTCCCGGATCGCCGCTGCCGGGATCGCCGCTGCCCGGATCACCATTGCCCGGCCTGGCGCTCGCCGGGTTCGCGTTCGCAGGATCGACGGGTGCCGTCCCACCGGGCCGCAACGCGCTCATGCGCTGCAGGAAGTCCTCGAGTCGCGACGACGTCCGATCGAGCGCGGTCGCGATCATGCCCTCGACCTCGCGGTGGCGGTCGTCCTGCGACTTCATCTGCGACTCGAGCTCGCCGAGGCGCGTCAACAGCTGCTGGATCGCGGCATCGTTCGCTCCCCCACCCGCGCCTTCCGGACCGCTGGCACGCGGCGCGGCGGCGACCTGCGCGAGGAGTTGTGACCAACGATTGAGCTCGCCAGTCAGCGCCTGCTGGCGCGCGCGCATCTCGTCGACGTCCCGCACGAGCGTCACGAGCACCTCGCGCAACGGCGCGAGCGCCGCGGTGAGGGCGGCGCGGTTCTCGTCGGCGGTCGGCGCGTTCGTGTCCGCGACCGGGCCGGCGCGGTCGGCCTGCAGCGCGGCGCGAACCGCGCGAAGTTCGGCCGCGATCTCCGCCTGGCCCTCGGCCACGCTCGGGTCGCTACACCCGGTGAACGAAACCACCAGTGCGAGTGCAAGACCGGCGGCGGTCGCGCCGTTCTTGGCAGAAGCCCTCACGCCGGCGACGTTCATGCCGGCACCTCCGCGCGCGCCGGCCGTTGGATCCAGGCCTCGCCGTTCCAGTCCATGCGTTGCGGTGCTGCGCCGATGCCGCGCCGCCGTTCGGCGAGCTGGTCCGCGCGCAGGTGCAGCGTGATCTCCGCGGTGCTGCAGACGGCCATCGTGCGGTTGCGCAGCCGCAGCGGCACGGTCGCGCGCGGGCTCGCGCCGGGCACCGGGTAGCGCGACAGCCACGGCGACGGCCAGCAGAACGTCGTGCCCTCGCGTTCGGTCCATTCGGCCACCAGATCCCGGGGCGGGAACGCGAACAGCTGGCTCGTCGACCCGGTTACGCCGTCGCGCCACCACAGCGTCGGCACGAGCGGCAGCTGGACGTAGCCGTGCAGCCACGCGAGCGGCAGGAGCACCGCGGGGTCCTGCAGCATCACGCGCACGGGCAGCTCGGGTGGCGCGAACTCGAGCACGAACTCGCCGCCCGCGTCGATCCGCCGCAGCCCGAGCACGTGCCGCTCGGCGCGGCGTCCCGCGTGCCACAGCAGCACGAACCCGCCGCGCTTGTTCTCGATCACGAGCTCCGCGCTGCCGTTCGCGACGCGCACGCTGCGCCCCGGAGCGGGCACGGGCAAACGCGTGGCAAGGCGCAGGGCTTCGGACTCCATCGGCAAGCTCGGTGGCGAGGCCCGCAGCCTACCGCAGACGGCGCCCGTGATCGCGGGCGATCCGACGGCATCTGACCCTGGTCGGAGACTGTGGGCCGTACGGGTCCGCCGCTCGAACGTGAGCTGCTCCCGAGGCGGACGTTACGGAGTCACGCCGTGCGGCCAGCCTGATATCCCGGTGCCGTCGAGGGGGTGCAGTCCGATCACGCTCGCCCCGAGCGGGTCGAGGCGAGCAGGCCAATCTCGAACGGCAGCGGCTGCATCGCGAGGCCGCCGACGGCAAGAATGGCCCAATCGTCGCGGGCCGAGCGTCGCATTCAGCCGCTAGCGCTCGACGGGACGAATCCCGGGCGATTCGAACTCTGTCAACTACACTTGTGGACTCGAACCCCATCACCGGTGCCGCTTGGCGGACGGTCGCACTCTGCAACCGCTCTGTAGTTCAGGTGCGAGGCGTGATGGCGACCCAGAATCCGGCTCCGGCCGCGATCAGAATGGAGCCGCCCCCTATCGACACGGCCAGCCAGCCGAGGTCTCGGAAGTCGATGGCGATGACCACGGCTGCGCCAGTCGCGATGAAGCTCAAGAGAACGAGCGTCCACCGTGCCCAGCGCGCCGGACGCCGTGCTTGGCACACCAGTGCGATCGCGAGAACGCCCTGCGCTGATACCAAGAGCAGTAGCCACCCAAGAGCGCGGCCGGCGGGACTGACCCCGTCGACGAAGCCGAACCCCAGGCCGGCACACCCACTGAGGAAGACCGATGGGGCGGACAAGACGAGCACCGCGAATTGCCGCCAGACAGGCGGTTCAGGGGTCTCGCACGAAGTCATGGCGAGCAGAGTAGCGGCTGCTCGGGATAGGCGGCTCACGCGCTTCGTGCCGCGACGTCGCCGTGGGGCACGCTCCTTAGCGGGTTCGCGCGAACCGCGCGCTCGGAGGAAGGTCGCAAGTGGTGGGCCGTACTGGACTTGAACCAGTGACCTCTACGATGTCAACGTAGCGCTCTAGCCAGCTGAGCTAACGGCCCGGGGTCCCTCGCGGGGCGGGGAGCCTAGTCACGAACGGGGTCGAGATCAAGCGCGAGTCTGCGCCCGGCAAAAGATGCTGGTTCGACTGACAACTCGTTGGTAGCGCGGGTCTAGTGGGTCACGGACGCTCCCCTCGATCCCATCCCTCACCCCTGACCCCAGGACGGATGATGCCCTGCCCCTCCCCGGCCACGCTCGTGGCCGTTCTCCTCCCGTGCGTTCCGCTGATCGGCCAGGCTGGCCAGGTCGTCGGTCAACCCATTCCCGCGACGCAGGTGATCCGCGCGACGCCCGGACTCGGGCTCGCGACCGACGTCGCGGGCGCGTGCCGCGACGCAACCGGCGCCTACTGGACGACCTGCAAGGTCGGCAACCAGATCCTGCTCGTGAAGATCGCCGCGCCCGGCACCGTTCTCGGCACGATCTACACCGCGTTCAACGGCAGCGCGACGGTGACCGACCTCACCTACGACGCGAACAACGACAACGTCTGGGTGTTGGCCGCCCCCAATCCCCCCCACGCCTACAACGCGACCTCCGGCCTGCTCGCCGGGATCGGCGCGACCGGCACGAACGGCACCGGCATCGCGTGGGACGGCATCGGCCGCATCCAGGTCGCCGGCTCCGCGACCGGCTACAGCACCACGAACTTCTCGACGAGCATCGGTCTCGCCGTGCCGCCGAGTGAGCGCGGTCTGTTGTTCGACACGATGACGGGCGCGTTCACCGGTTCGCGCATCAGCGCGGACCCGGCACAGATCACGGCGCACGAATACGTCGAGCTGCCGAACGGCGTGACGACGCCGCCCAACCTGCGCGGCGTGATCGACAATGGCGCACTCGGCGGTGCGCCGCGCGGTTGTGATGCGTGGCAGCCGCCGCAGGGCCTGCCGCTCGGCGTGTTCTGCGTCGGTGGCGACAACGACAACGCCGTGCTCTACACGGCGCGGCTGAGCCGGGCGATGACGCCCGACTGCGGTGGCGCGCGCATCGACAAGGGCCCGGCCATCGTGCAGGGCAACGTCTACGTCGAGGCCGCGAACGCGACCGGCCCGACGTTCCTCGTGATGTCGCTCGCGCGTGGCAACGTCACGGGTCCGGCCCTCGAACCGGGTTGCGTGCTCGGCGTCGATCCGGCGCTCGGCGTGCTCTACGGCCCGCTGCTGCCGCAGGGCGGCGGCCGGATCGGCGTGCAGACCACGGTCCCGCAGGATCCGGTGATCGACGAGCTCGCGCTGTGGTTCCAGTTCGGCACGTTGACGCTGCAGTCGACGTTCGTGCTCAGCGAGACGCGCGGTGCCGCGGTCAAGCAGTCCGGGACGATGACGTTCGTGATCACGGAAACGTTCAACTCGAACGCCCAGCTCGATCCGCTCACGTCGTCCGGCGACTGGGCGTTCGGCGGCGCGCAGCCCGGTCTGATCGGCGGCGACGGACGGCACGGCTCGTTCGATCCGACGCTCGGGACCCAGACCGGGCCCGACGAATACACCTGGGACACCGACAACTCGGTCATCCCCGCGGACCGCACGCTCACCGGCACCGCCTACACGATCACCGACGGACAGTACTACTTCACCGACTTCGTGGTCCCGGCGAACGTGACCGTGCGCTTCATCGGCTCCGCGCCGGCGGTCATCCGCGTGCGCGGGCAGAGCATCGTCGAGGGTACGTTGAGTCTCGATGCGGACGGCATGGAGACGTTCAACGCCCGCGGCAGCACGTCGTCGACGGCGCCGTTCATCAACGGCCAGCCCGGCGGTCGTCCCGGCGCGGGCGGCGGCTACGGCGGCCGCGGCGGCGACGAGTGTCGCGGCACCGGGCCGATCATCGTCGCGGGTGAGAACCTCACCGACGGCGCCGATGGCGAGGACGTGCGACTGCTCGCCGGCAACGCCTACGTCAACCAGGCGGTCGGCAGCGGCGGTCGCGGATCGGCGATGAATCCGCCGAGTGGCCAGGCTGCTCCGAACACCCCGCGGATCGCGTTCGTCTACCGCGCGTTCATGTCGCCGGGTGGCGGCGGCGGTGGCTACGGCGGGCCGGGCGGCACGCCGGCGCTGCTCACGAACCCGCTGCCGTCGTT
This sequence comes from Planctomycetota bacterium, assembly GCA_965228735.1. Classification (GTDB taxonomy): domain Bacteria; phylum Planctomycetota; class UBA1135; order UBA1135; family UBA2386; genus JAGQRA01. Next base: position 1,246,410 of record OZ245838.1, on the reverse strand, counting down.
CCTCGTGAACCTGCAGTACGGTACGGCACCCGCGGCGAGCACCCCGTACGGCCCGTACACCCAGATCGGTTCGTCGCTCGTCCACTACCTCGTCGGCGGCAGCGGCGGCGGCGGCGGCGCGACCCACGCGCTCGGGACGATCTTCGTGACTGGCGACGTCTACATCGCGGGCTCCGGTGGCTCGGGTGGCGGCGGGGCCTGTGCGCTGCGTTCTGGTGGCGACGTGACCGTCGCTGCCGGCGGCGAGTGCACCGCCCGCGGCGGTGAAGGTGCGATCATCGACGGGCGGGACTCCCCGACCGCTACGGCTGCCAACTGGGGTCTGTCGTCGCCGGGCGGCGGCGGCAGCGGCGGCACCCTGCTGCTGCAGTCGGGCGGCAGCATCCTCGTGCTCGGCGACCTCGACACCTCCGGTGGCAACGGCAGCCGGATCGACAACGTCGGCCTGGTGAACGTGCAGGCGCTCGAAGCCGCCGCCGGCGCTGGCGCGGTCGGCAACTACCGGCTCGAGACCAACGGGTCGGTCCTCGTGCAGTCGACGGGCAACGTGCCGGCGTACAGCCCGGCCGCGAACTCGGGCACGCTGACCGACCGCGACGCGTTCGTCGGTCAGGGTTCGCTCTGGTATTCCGCCGGCCCGGGGCTGTTCCCGACCTGGTCGCGCTACGAGCTCGATTTCGACGCCAACGGCGATGGCTTCGTCGACATCACCTACACCGACTCCGGCGCGGCTGGCACGTTGCCGGCCAAGTCGCCGACGACGCCGATCGATCTGCGCTTCCAGGGCGCGACCCTCGACCCGGTAACCGGCGAGCCGATCCCCGGCTCGATCGGCCCGTGGCGCGACTACGTCGGCTCGGCGCTCGGCACCGGCCTCGATGCGGACAACGCGAACGGCTACCGCTTCGCGCTCACGTTCAACCGCCAGGTCCTCCAGCCGGGCGCGAGCGTGCTCGAGCTGCGCGTCTACACGGCGCGGTAGCGCAGAACATCGAGTGGCGCGTGGCGCCCGGCGTTTAGGATGCCGGGCGCTATGGTTCGCACTCGTCTTCGTCGCGCGGCGGCGGTCATCGTCGGCCTGCTGGCAGTGACCGCCGCCCCGGCGCAGGACGGCCGCCGACCCAACATCGTCCTGATCGTCAGCGACGATCAGGGGTGGTCCGACATCGGCTACAACAACGCCGCGGTCCACTCTCCGCGCCTCGATGCCCTGGCTCGCGAAGGCGTGCGGTTCGACGAGGCCTACGCGATGCCGCAGTGCACGCCGACGCGCGTCGCGCTGCTGACCGGTCGGTATCCATCGCGCTTCGGCGGCGCCGCGATGCAGGCGAGCAACCGGCCCGCGTTCCCGCTCGGCACGGAGACGCTGGCGTTGGTCTGTCGCGAGGCCGGCTACCGCACCGCGCTCGCGGGCAAGTGGCACCTCGGCTCGGCGCCGGAGCACGGGCCCAACCGCCACGGGTTCGATTCGAGCTACGGGTCGTTGGCCGGGGCGTGCGGGATGTACGACCACCGCTACCGCGAGGGCAAGTTCGTGCTGACGTGGCACCGCGATCACGAGCCGCTGCCCGAGCACGAGAACGGCGTGCACGCGACCGATCTCGTCGCCCGCGAGGCCGTGCGCGTGATCGATGCCGCGGGTGATGCGCCGTTCTTCCTCTACGTGCCGTTCCAGTCGGTGCACACGCCGCTCGACGAGCGCGGGTCGTTCGTGGAGCGGCCGACGCAGCTCGATCCCGACGATCCGACGCGCTGGCTCGACGAGGACGAGATCGAGTGGTTCCACGACCCCGACGGGTTGATCCAGCGCGAGCCGGATCCCGAGCGGCGGTTGTTCCTCGCCGCCGTGCACCACCTCGATGCCGCCGTCGGTCGAATCGTCGACGCGCTCGAACGCCGGGGCCTGCGCGAGCGCACGCTCATCGTCTTCACGTCGGACAACGGCCCGCAGATCAACTGGCCCGGGAACGCGTATCCGGACGACCTGAAGCTCACCGACTTCAACCAGCCGCGCACCTTGCGCGGCAAGAAGGTCGACGTCTTCGAAGGCGGCATCCGGGTGCCCGCGTTCGCGTGCTGGCCGGGCACGATCGCGCCCCGGGTCACGAGCGAGCCGGTGCACGTCGTCGACTGGCTGCCGACGCTCGCGACCTGGACCGGTGGTTCGTTCGACCGCGACTCCGCGGACGGCGTCGATCTGTCGGGCTGGCTCACGACGGGCGAGCCGTTGCCCAACCGCGACCTCTACTGGTGCTGGGGTTCACGCACGAATCGCTGGGCGCTGCGTCATGGGCGCTGGAAGATCGTGAAGTACGGCCGCGGGGCGCCGAAAGCGGCAGCGGACTGGCAGCTGTTCGATCTCGAGCGGGACCCGCGGGAACGGGACGACGTTGCCGCGCGTGAGCCCGACGTGCTGGCGGAGATGCACGCACGCTACCTCGCGCACCGTGCACGCGACGCCCGCTGAGTTCCGCTCAGGCCGGAGCCGGTGGTCCGCCCAAACGCGGCAGGAGTCAGACGCGGCAGGAGTCCGTGCGATACGGGCAGTTTCGCGGGCAGTTCTGGCAGCGGGCTTGCGACATGCGAATCGCGCCACCGATCACCGGGGCTACCAAGATGGAGCCGACGCACCAGAGAATCAGGACGGTAGTCATCACCTCGGGCGCCCGAGGGCCGTGCGTGCGATCATGCCGACCGGTTCGCAACACGGCTTCGGACAGATGCGTTACGCGCGCTGGTCCCGAACCGGGTCAGCGAACCCGGTCGATTCCCGGAAGTTTCCGCACGGCTGCTCGAAGTAGCGGTCAGCTCGTGGGTTACGACTTGTCCTTCGGACCGAAAATCTTCGTCAGGACCGCGCGGTCCCCCTGCAGCGCGGTGCGTTGCAGGTACGGCATGAGCCCGCGCAGGCCGCCGAGCTCCTCGCCGCCGCCGGCCCGACCCGGGCCGCCATGGATCGATCCCGGGAGCACGGCGCCCGGGCCGAGCGCCTGCCCCATCGTCTTCTCGCTGCCGAGCCACACGCGACCGTGCCACGGCGCGATGCCCCGTACTACGGTGTCGACGAACTTCTTGTCGTCGGAGTAGACGCTCGCGACCAGGCTGCCCCCGCCGCGGTTGACGAGGCCGACGACCTCGTCCGCGCTACCGGAGTACGGAATTACCGTGGCGCACGGGCCGAACACCTCGAGTTCGTGCAGCAGGTCGGCGTCGCCGTTCTGGCTGCGCAGCAACGTCGGCTTGACGAAGAAGCCGGTGTCGCGCGCGGGCTCGCTGCCACCCGTGACGATGGTCATGCCGGCCACCCCGGTCAGCTGATCGATGCCGGCGCGCACGTCGTCGAACTGCGCCTTGCTCGCGACCGGTCCCATCCGCACGTCCTTGTCGAGCGGGTTGCCCATCGCGGTGCTCTCGAGTCGCGCCGCGAGCTCGCTGCAGACGTCGTCGACCATCTCGTTCGGGACGAAGATACGGCGCACGGCCGTGCACTTCTGGCCGGCCTTCTGCGTCATGTCGATGGTGACGTTGGTGAGGAACTGCTCGAGCGTGTCGCTGTCCGTCTCGGCGTCCGGGCCCAGGATCGCGGAGTTGATCGAGTCGGCCTCGACGTTGACGCGCACGTTGCGCTGCACGAGGTTGCGGTTGCCGCGGATGAGCGCGCCCGTCGCCGCACTCCCCGTGAACGCGACCGTGTCCATGGGACCGAGTTCGTCGAGCAGCTTGCTGACCGAGCCGGGAAGGAACTGGAACGCCCCCTCCGGCACGAGACCCGACTCGACGATCAGCTGCGCGATGCGGTAGGCCAGCAGCGCGCTCGCGTGGCCGGCCTTCTCGATCACCGGCATGCCGGCGAGCAGCGCGCACGCCATCTTCTCGCCCATGCCCCAGGCCGGGAAGTTGAACGCGTTGATGTGGACCGCGACGCCGGGTCGCGGCACGAGGATGTGCTGCCCCGAGAAGCGCGGCGAGCGACCGAGCTGGTCGACGTCACCGTCCAGCAGGTGCTGCGGTTGCAGCGTCTCGCCGAGCTTGGCGTAGAACGCCAGGGTCCCCGAGGCGCCGTCGAGGTCGAACTTGGCGTCGCCGCGCGTGTTGCCGCCGTTCTCGCCCGCGATCTTGATCAGCTCGTCGCGGTGCTCGTGAACGACCCCCGCGATCCCCTTGAGCATCGCGCCGCGCTCCGCGAACGTCAGCCGCCGCAACGCCGGGCCGCCCTGCTCCTGGGCGTGCGCGAGCACCGCCTTGAAGTCGATGCCGCCGGGGCGGACTTCGCCGAGCACGGCTTCGGTCGTCGGGTCGTGAAGCGGCTTCGGATCGCCGCTGCCGGCGTTCCAGCTACCACAGACGTAGCTCTCGAGTTGGATCATCAGGGTCGGGTCGATGCGGGGGCGAGCACGATAGCGAGGCCCTCTGGCTCGGTCACGAACGGATCGGGTCACGAACGGATCGGGCCACGAACGGATCGGATCGCGACCGGACCTGGGTTTGCGCTCCGGCCTGCTACCCGATCCCGCTCAGGGCAGCAGGAGCATCGGGCGCGCGTCGCCGACGCAGCTCGGCCCCGTGAACGGCGCCATCGCGATGAAGCTCCAGTGCACCGTCTGCCCCGCGAACGGCGTCGCGATCCCGGCCGGCAGGTTGAGCGTCGTCGTCCCCCGACCCGTGCCGTCGAACACGCCGAGGCCGCCGCTGATCAGGCCGCTGTTCGGGTTGCCCGCGATGGACGTCGTGAGGAAGTCGATGTTGATCGGCACGGGGAAGCCCGGCGCCCACTCGAACCCGGGACTGGTCCCCGACAGCGTCGCGAGTGCGAGATAGACGTGGCCGCTGCCCGCGCTGCCGACGTCGAACGTGACGAACGAACTGCCGCCCGCGCCCGTCGAGACCACGCTCGGGAACACCGACACGGGCGAACCGGCACTGAAGCGGCGCCGCGACGTGCTCACGTGGCCATCGGTGTCGCGCACCTGCACCGTGCTCGTGAACGTCCCGGGGTAGCGGGCCAGGCCGAGGTCCGCGACGTTGGCCTGCCACGGGGTGTCGAACGTGCCGTCGCCGTCGCGATCGACCCGCAGCTGCAGCAGCGCGCTCGGATCCTCGTGATCGCGCGACGTGCCGGCGTCGACCGTCACCGTGAGCCGGTTGGGGGTCGCGGTGTAGATGGGAACGGGCCAGTTGCAGCCTGGCACCGCGTGGTTGCTCATCGGCCCCCACCACGACGGGTTGTTCACGAGGTGCTGGTAGCGGAACGACTGGTAACCGTCGCCGCCGCCGAGCAGCGTGCCCGTGATCGAGGCGTCGATCGTCTGGGTCGTCGTCGTCTCGCCGCTGCTCGAGTAGGTCTTGACGACGTTGCAGACCCGCCGGCCCGGGTAGCCCGCGATCGTGCACGCCGTGCGCGCGTACGCGGCGGCCTGCTGCGTGTAGGCCTGATGCAGCGCCGCGGTGGCGTAGATCGACCCGTTCGCCGTGTAGGTCATCGGCATGTAGACGTCGAGATACGGCGCGAGCTGCTCCCAGTGCTGGCCGTACTGCGACGCGAGCGAGTTGATCACCGCGCCGTAACTGTTGAAGTTGCCGTTGTAGTTCGGCCCGTCGAACGTGTAGCGGTTGGCGAGCAGGTAGGCGTGCAGTGACAGCCCGCCGATGCGGTCCCGAACCGCCGCCACGAAATCGGTGACGTTCTGGGGATTGGCGTTGCCGCTGCCGACGTAGCGCACGTAGTCGAGCGCGATGCCGTCGAGGTCGTAGGTCGGTCGGCCGTTGGCCTCGAACGCGTCGACGAAGTAGCCGATCACGTCGAGCAGGTACTGGCGATGCGCGAGGCTGTCGGGCTGGACCGAGTTGTCGAAGCACTTGAGCACCCCGACGACCCGGACGTTCACGGCGTGGCACGCGGCGATCAGGTTGCGCAGATCGATGCCGGCTCCGGTCGGCCGCACGGGGCCGAACGCCGGATTCCAGTTCCCGGCCCGGTCGGTGATCCAGAGATCGCCGGTCTGCGGTCCGGTCGCCCGAAAGACGCTCACGTAGAGCGTGTCCATGCCATGGAGCTGACAGTTGTTCGCCAGCTCGTTGACGCGGCCGTCCATGTTGCCGACGAGGAACGGGAAGACGCCGACGCTCGTATCCGCGGAGGGCGCCTGGGCGGGCAGGGCCGGCGTGAGGAGCAGCGCGGCAGAGAGTATCGAGGCGGTAACGCGGGCGATCATCGGGTACGGGTCGGTTGGCAGGGCGAGCGTTGCCAATTATGGATGGTGATTCCCTGGCCGCCAAGGATCCCCCCAAATGACGAAGTTGTCCCTGTTCTCCTTCCTCGCCGCCGTCACCGCTGTCGCCGGCGTTGCCTCCGCCCAGAACACCTTGCTGTTCACCGGTCGGTTCCCGTTCGCCGGGTTGGACGCCGTCAACGAACGGCCGGGCGGCGCGATCAACCAGATCTCGAAGTACGATTTCACCTACTGCACTCCCGGTGCTGGCGCGGTCGCCCGCAATCTGCTGCCGGCCTCCGCGATGCAGTGCTATCTCGGTGACGCGAACGCCGACGACAACTACCTCAAGTTCGACGGTCTCGCGTCGTACTTCACGTCGTTCCAGATCGGCGGCCTGTTCGTGAAGCACAGCGATCGCGGCAACGTCACCTGGGACAAGGTCTACTTCACGGTGCGCGACAATGTCGCGACCGCCGACCTCGAGGTGTTCACCAACAACGGCACCGCCGTGCACACGTTGGTGCCCGGCGACTGGATCCGGCTCCTGCCCAACGGCAACGTCGAGTTCTTCATGACGGCGGCGGACCTCGCCGTCGCTGCCGGCCCGCCGCCCGCGGGTCAGGGCAGCGTCGACGGCGCGCACGCGCTGGTCCAGACCGCGGCGGGCGACCTCTACTACGCCCCCGTCCAGGGCGGGCAGTGGACCAACGGCAGTCTCGGCAACGCGGTGTTCGCGAACGACGGTTCGATCGTCAAGATCGCCGCGGCCGACATCGTCTACGACGCCAACGGCAACATCAGCAGCTTCACGCCGAGCAGCGCGCGCGTCTGCATCGAGGAGGTCGACGTCGGTTCGAGCCCGAACCCGCGGTCGATCCGGTCGATGGTCGGCGTGGCCGGCGCGCACGACAACAGCGGCGCGCCGATCGTCGGCACGAGCGGCAACACCGTGCTCGGCAAGATCAGCGGCCTCGGTCTCGATCCGGCCGGCGGCACCTACACGACGACGTTCCCGGACATCGCCGGGGTCTACACGTCCGAGCCCGATCTCGTGTTCACGTCGGATGCGGGACGCTACGGCGGCACGATCTTCTCGACCGCGGGCGGCGGCTCGATCGCGACGATCAACGGCCAGCTCTGCGGCAGCCTCGTGAGCGGTGTCCCCGCGACCGGCGCGTGGCTCGGCGTGCAGCTCGATGCGCCCAACTTCCAGCCGACCGTGATGGGGCTGACCGTCGTCGACGCGCTCGAGTACGAGCCGATGCTGCTCGACCAGAACGATTTCGGCGCCCTCGATACGGCGACCAACCAGCCGATGTGGGAACTCGACGTGAACGGACCGCCGACGTCGGTCGCGTTCCTGATCGCGGTGTTCGGCCCCGGCCCGGCCGGTGGCTTCGCGTCCTCGATCCCGGCGGCCGGCTTGCCGGTGACGCTCGATCCTGGCCACGCCGATGTCTTCACCTCGTTCAACACGATCACCCTCGCGCTCACCGTGACCGATCCGAACGGCTACGGCGCGTTCTCGTTCAACAATCCGAACACCGGCGCCTTCCCGAACCTGCGCTTCGTGCTGCAGTCCGCGGGTGGCTTCGCGCCGAACCCGACCATCAGCACGCCGGTGATCGTCGAACTGCGATGATCGTCGGCTGCTGCCTGACCAACCCTGTCTGCAAACCTCAACGTTTCCGCCAATCTATCTTGGCTCCTACCATGAAAGCACTCGCGTTCGCGGCTTCGGCCGTTCTCGTCTCCCCCTTTGTCAGCGCGCAGAACTGGTTCGTCCCGGACAACCTGACCGCGTCGGGCACGTGCAACGTGATCCCGTTCGGCTCGTCGAGCACCACCAGCTCGTTCTACAACCAGCGCTACCAGTGCAAGGCCACGGCGGCCGACCTCGGTAGCACGGCCAACTTGATCACGGGCATCGGGTTCTCGCCCTGCAGCAGCGGCGTGGCGACCTACGGCATGCTCGAGGTGACGTTCGATCACCATCCGGCCGGCTCCCCGCTCGATCCGACGTTCGACAACAACCTCACCCCCGCCGCCGTGACCGTGCTCATGGCATCGAACTTCACGTGGAACCTGACGGCCGACGTGTGGAACGAGATGGGGCTGCAGGACGTGTTCGTCTACAACGGCGTCGACGACCTCGTCGTCGACATCAAGGCGACCGACGCGATCGCGCCTTCGGGGTTCCACCGCGATACGCGCCAGCGCCTCTACTGGTTCGCCAATAGCGGGCCGGCGGCCCCGAGCGGCACGCTCGGCAACGCGGCGCTGAAGTTCGAGATCAGCATGCTGACCGCGAAGTTGTCCTCGTACGGCACCTCCTGTGCCGGCTCGAACGGCACGCCGGTGCACACCCTCGGTGGCAGCTCGCAACTCGGCGGCACCGCGGATCTCGACGTGAGCAGTGGGGCTCCGAATGCACTCTCGTTCTGCGTGTTCGGATTCTACAACGGCGCCCCGTTCCCGCTGGATCTGACGGCGCAGGGCATGCCCGGCTGCCTGCAGTACATCGGCCCGGATCTGTCGATCGCGGTGCTGCTCGACGCAGCTGGTAACGGTAGCCTGCCCTTCCCAGTGCCGAACAACGGCAACCTGGTGAACGTGCGGTTCTTCACCCAGTACGCGATCCTCGATCCGGCCGCGAACGCCGCCGGTATCGTCTCGACCAACTACGGTCGCGTCTACGTCGGCAACTGAGTGCCGCTCTCGGGCCGGCTCGAATCCGTTGCCGGCCCGAATCTGCTGCTGGCCGAATCCCCTACTGGCCGAATCCCCTACTGGCCGAACCCCCTACTGGCCGGATCCCCTACTGGCCGAATCGGCTGCGGCCGGTCAGTCGCACGCCACGAACTGCATCAGTTCACGGTAGCGCGCCTCGATCGTGCCGCGCTCGGCCTCGGCGATGCTCTGCGTCCCGAAGCCCTCGACCGTGATGCTGGCCGCGACCGTGCCGTAGGCGATCGCGCGCTTCAGGTTCCACACCGTCACCGAGTCGGTGTTGCTGAGGTAACCCATGAAGCCGCCGGCGAAGCTGTCGCCCGCGCCCGTCGGGTCCACCACCGTCTCCGTCGGGTAGGCCGGCAGTGCGTAGTGGAAGAAGTGCGAGAACAGGAAGCACCCGTGCTCGCCCTTCTTGACGATCGCGAGCTTCGGGCCGAGCTCGAGCACGGCGCGGCCCGCCTGGATCAGGTTGCCCTTGCCGGTGAGCTGCTTGGCCTCCTCGTCGTTGAGGATCAGGCCATCGAGGCGCGGGAGCAGTTCCCGCAACTCGGCGAGGTTGTGCTCGATCCACAGGTTCATCGTGTCGGCGACCGCGAAGCGCTTGGACTCCATCTGGTCGAGCACGGCGAGCTGCGTGACCGGTGCGCCGTTGGCGAGGAACACGAACGGCGTGTTCTTGTAGCTGGTCGGCACCTTCGGCTTGAAGTCGCCGAGGACGTTGAGCTGCACGTCGATCGTGTCGCGCGAGTTCATGTCCTCCGAGTACCGGCCGTGCCAGCGGAACGTCTTGCCGTCCGCGACCGTCTCGAGGCCCGCGAGGTCGATGTCATGACCCTGCAGGAACTGGCGGTGCTCGTCCGGGAAGTCGGCGCCGACGACGCTGACGAGCTGGACGGGGCAGAACAATCGAGCCGCGAGGGCGGTGTAGGTCGAGGAGCCGCCGAGGCAGTTCTCGACTGATCCGTGCGGCGTCTCGATCGTGTCGAACGCGGTGGAGCCGACGATGAGCAGTGACATGTCGGGCGAAGACGTTAGCGAGCGGCCTGGGCCGGCCCCACCGGATTCGGTGATTTCGTCGGGCGCCGCCCGCTGTCCTAGTCGTCGGCTTCGCGCTGCTCCTCGCGCTCGATATCGGCCTTCGTCACGCGGTCCTTCTCGAACATCACGAACACGCCGCCGAGCAGCGACCAGAACGTCAGGTGCAGGCGGTAGAGCACGGACAGCGCGAGGCCGCGCGTGCCCATGACCTCGCTCGCGTTGGCGACGTCCGGCAGGTGCACGGCCGCGTACTTGCCGAACAGGCTCTTGTAGGCCCATTCGCCGAGGCCCCAGCCCTGCGGGCCGAGCGGCACCGCGGAGACGATGTTGATGATCGGGACGAGCACGAAGTACTCGAGGGGCGGCACGCCGATGTCGAGCGCCATGCCGAGGAACACGACGCAGAGCACCGACACGACGTGGTTGCCCATGCCGATCAGCAGACTGAGACCGATGACGCGCTTGTGATCGCGGTAGAAGAAGATGGCCTGGTCGACGAGCTTGAGCAGGTGGCTGAGCTTGTGCGGCAGGCGTTCGAGCAGCGCCTTGAGCTTGATCCGTTCGCGCAGGCGGCGGCTGAACGCGAGCACGCCGAGCAGTGCGACGCCGAGAATGACGCCCCAGACCGCGAGCGCGATCCAGCCGAAGCGATCGAGCGCGAACAGCACCACGATCGCGCCGAGCAGCGCGAGTGACGCGAGCCCGAGGACGCGGTCGACCGCGACCGAAACGAGCACCTGGACGCGATGGCCGGGGCAGCGCTTCATGATGTAGAGCGCCTTGATGAGATCGCCGCCGGTCGCGCCCGGCATCACGGTGTTGAAGAACACGCCGATCCACGTGAACCGCAGCGTCTCGAGCGGTGACACGTCCGTGCCGTTCACCCGCAGCAGCCACCACCACCGCAGACCCGCGATCATCACCGTGAGGAAGTAGCAGAACGCGCCGAGCGCGAAGAGCCACGGATCGAGGTTGTGCCAGTAGGTCAGGAACCCCGGGGTCACAGAGAGCAGCAGCCCGTCGTCCTGGACCCCGAGCGCGATCGTGCGCTCCGTCTGATCCGCGGCCTCGCCGGCGTAGCGATACACGAGCGGATCGTTCTTCCAGCTGCCGACGATCTCGATCGTCTCTTCCTTGACGATCTTCGTGTCGTCACCCTGCAGGCGCTCGCGGTAGACCAGGCGGTCGTCGAAGTTGATCGACGCGAACACCCACCACATCAGGCCGGCGACGGCGAGCAGCTTGAGGATCGTGACGAGGGTCTTGTTCACCGCCACTCCCCCTTCGGCCGCACGAGTGCCCGGGCTGTATCGATGCTGCGCTGTTCGTCCGCGGCGCGCTGCAGCAGCGCCTCACCGAACTCCCTGGCGTCGATGCCGAGCGCGTCGAGTCCGGTGATCGCCACGGGCGCGCCGGTGGCCGCGACGTTGACGGCGAAGTGCACGAGGCTGCTGACGGGTGTCACGGTCGCGATCGAGATCGACAGCTTGGCCTCGCCGACGTAGAGATCGTCGCCGTCGCGGCGCAGCTCGGCGATCGGCGCGGGCGCGAGCTCCTGAACCAGTGCCCTGGCCTGGGCCGCGAGCAGCCGTTGGCGATGCACGGCGAGCAGCAGGTCCGGCGCGCTGAAGCACTCCCACAGCAGGTGCACCATGTCGTCGCCTGCGATCCCGGGACCGTCGAGGTCCGCGAGGTCGGCGATCGCGTCGGTCGCGACCGCACAGGCACCGCGGAAGCCGACGAGCGCATCACCGACGAGTCCCGTCCGGTCGAGGATCCAGTGCGCCGCGAGCTGCGTGCCGTCGTAGCGGATCGGCTCGTCGAGCCAGCTGATCTGAGGGGCCGTCATCCGGTTCTTCAGAGTCGCGGCCGCCCTTCGTACCAGGCCTTGACCCACGCCTCGTCGAACTCGAGGGTGGGGCGGCCGAGCGCGAGGCTCAAGGCGATGAGCGCCGGGATCCGCAGGCGGCTGTAGATCAGGCTCTCCTCGTAGGCGTCGCGTTCGGTGAGGATGATCTCGGCCAGGAAGTCCGCCGGCGCGATGACCTGCCACGACTCCTGGCCGGGCAGGGCCACGGCGCGCGTCGCGAGTTCGCCCGACAGCTGCCCGCACAGGTGGATGAGCCGGAGCTGCACGAGCAGGTCCGGGTCGTACCGCGCGGCGGTGCGGCGCGCGCTCGAGATCGGTTCCACCGTCAGGGCGAGCAGGAACGCGACGCTCTCGGGGCCGCCGAGGCCGCGGAAGAGCTGGATCGCGCACAACCGGACGTCGGCGCGATCGCGCGTCGTGTCGCGAAGCTCGCGGATCAGCGCGCCGCGGACGGCGTGCGCGATCGCGGTTCGCAGGTGCGACGCGAGCTCGCTGCGCAGTTCGCGATCCGGTTCCTGCTGCCAGAGCGCGAGCAGATCGCCGATCAGCGCGATGCGATTGGACCACGTCGGGAGCGGCCGTTCGACGAGCGTCGCGACGGCGGTACGGTAATCGTCGCGCAGTTCGCCCGTGAGCTCGGCGGTCGTGGCGTCGCGCGCACCCGGTCGCGACGATCGGATCGTGGCACGCGCGGCGTCGATGCGGGCGACCGCGACCGGCTGGTCGATCGTCGCCGGATCGCCGACCCCGTCGAGCCCCAGCTGACGCATGACGCGCACCGAACCGTCGAGGGCGACGATGACGTTCGCCGGGTTGTCGTCGAGCTCGGCGACGAGGAGCAGGCGCGCGATCGCGTCCGCGCCGCGCGACAGGTCGCCGCCGACCTCGTCGGGCAACTCGAGCATGAGCTCGCGCGCGTGCTGGGACGGGTTCTCGAGCTCGACGAAGCTCGTGCTGCCCGCGACGTAGCCCAGCAGCAGCCGGAACGGCAGGAACAGCACGTTGCGCATGTACCACACCGAGACCTCCGCCCGGTCGGCGTAGCGGATGGTCTGCTCGGCACCCTCGCCGCGCACCTCGACGATCCGATCGAGCTCGCCCGCGATCTCGGGATACGTCAGGTTGTCCGCGACGGAGCAGCCCGCGAGGGCGAGCGGGCCCAGTGCCCACCCGAGACCGCCGAGCCGGCGCCGCCGGAATCGTGCTGAAGCCTGGCGCTCTACCAACCGAGCTCCTCGCGCCGTTCCTGCCAGGCCGCGACCGTCGCGAGTCGGTCGGCGGCGGTCGGCAACGTCAGGGTGCTCTTCACCGACTGTCCGACGAGTCCGCGCAACTCGTTGTCCAGGGCGCGGAACGTCGCGGGGTCCGGCTCGACCAGGAGGCGCGCGAACAGCAGCGGCCCCGCGTCACGGCCGAGCAGTTCGACGGCCCTCGCGGCCGCGACCCCGCGGACGAGCGGGTCGGCGTCGGCCAGGGCCACGCCGAAGAACGCGCGCCGATCCGTCGTCTCCGACGGGCCGAGCTGGATCGCGCGCGCCCGTACCGCCGCCGACGGGTCGGCGACCGCCGCGGCCAGCGCGCGTCGTTCGAGCGCGCCGAGATCGCGCTTCGTCGCGGGGTCGCGCGCGACCTTCAGCAGCTGCTCGAGCGTCCGCAGGCGAATGCCAGGCCGCGGACCGCCGCGCAGGTTGCCGAGCAGGTCGCGGATCGCCACCCGCTGCGGCGCGTCGTGCTCGCGGATCTCGGCGGCGAGCGCCGCGAGTTCCTCGCCGTTGCTGGTGCACCACGGGTCGTCCGCGTGCACGCGCCGCAGTTGCTCGAGGGTCGTGAGCGCGGCCGCTTCGTTGCCCTCGAGCCACTGCAGCTCGGCGAGCTCGAAGAGCAGCCCCGGATGCAGCGCCGCCGCGCCCGCGCTCTCTCGCAGTTGCTCGAGCTCCTGCGCCGCGAGGTGGCGCTGGCCGAGGTCGCGCTCGACGCCGGCGAGGGCCACGGTGAGGGCATGGTCCGGCGTGCGTTGGCGCACGACGCGCAGCATCCCGCGCGCTTCGCGATGGCGCTCGAGGTCACAGAGCAGCGCCGCCAGGTCGAGGGCGGCACCGACCGCGCCGTCCCCGCGGAGCTGTTCGCGCAGCTCGCGTTCGCGCTGCACGAGCGGGTGCACCGACGGTGTCGGGCGCTCCGGCGCCGGCGCCCTGCGAGCCGCTGCCAAAGCGGTCGGGTCGCCTGTCGCCGGGGAACTCCCATTCGGGGAGCCCCCATTCGAGGAGACCCGATTCGGGGAACCAGCAGTCGGAGTTCCGGGCTTCGCGGTGGCCGTCGCCGGGGTCGCGGTGACCGGCACGGTCGGGGCCGCTGCGCTCACGGCCTCGGCAGGCGGTGTACGAGGCCTGCTCGGGGGCTGCCCGGGCGCCGGTCCCGGCCGTTCGCCGCCGCGCACGAACGACGTCGTGCCGGCCCCGAAGCCGCGCTCGGGCGCTGCGGGCTCCGGGTCGGGGCCGCTCGCGCAAGCCGCGAGGGCCGCGAGGGCCACGAGGCCGAGCAGGCCGCCGCGCCGGATACGGACGTCTCGTTCCATGGTTGGCGACTGCACTTGTAGCCACCGGCGAGCGCCTTGCATCCCTTTTGTGGTGTCGCGGGAACGCGACTAAGGTGCGGCCACGATGTCATCGCGATCGCTGCCGCCGACACCCCCCGCTGCGTTCGAGAACCTGCCCCGAACGGCGCGCGGGCGGCAGTCCCTCGCCGCGGCGGTCGCCGGCATCGCAACGCGCGTCGCGCGGGACGTCGCCGCGGCCCAGGGGCGGCTGCGGCCCGCGGACGTGCGGGAGAAGGCGGTCGGGGACTTCGTGACCACCGTCGACCTGCGCGCCGAGCGCCGGCTGCGCCGCGAACTGGGGCGGCTGCTGCCCGGGGCGGGCTGGCTCGGCGAGGAGACCGCGCCGGCCGGCCTCGATCGCGAATGCGTCTGGGTCGTCGATCCCATCGACGGCACGAGCAACTTCGCGCGCGGGCTGCCGCACTTCGCGGTCAGCATCGCGCTGCTGCAGGCCGGTGATCCCGTCGTCGCCGTGCTGCACTGTCTGCCGGAGGACGTCGCGTACACCGCGGTGCGGGGCCTCGGCGCCTGGCGGGCCGGGCGGCGCCTCGCGGTGCCAGCGCGCCGACTCGATGCGGGCTCCGTGCTCGGGTGTCAGTGGTTGCGCGGCCAGCAGGAATTGGCGTTCGTCGCGGCCTTGCAGCGGCGCGGCAGCCGCATTCGGACCCTCGGGAGCACGGTGACCCAGCTCGCCGATGTGGCGGCGGGCCGGCTCGACGCCAACGTGCAGGAGCAGGGGCGGCTCTGGGACATCGCGGCGGCGGGCCTCGTGGTCGCCGAAGCCGGGGCGCGCTTCACGGACTGGTCCGGGGCCCCGATCTTCCCGCTCGCGGATCTCGCGGCCGCGCAGCACGCGCACTTCCCGAGCCTCGGCGCGGCGCCGGGATTGCACGGCCAGCTCCTGCGCCTGGTTCGGCCACGCCGTAAGTAGCAGGCGGCGCGCGGACGGTCGATCGCCCCTTGTCGTTTCGCCCTCGTAACACTCGGCCGGCGATGGGTTCCCCAGGGGCACACTTTCGCGTTCTGCGAGCGTTGGCCCCGCTTTTGCATTGGGCACGTGGTCCCGGATTCTCTTACCATCCGGATCACCCAAGCCTTCCGAACGCTGCACAGCATTCCGAAGCGCAAGCGTTCCGAAGCTGCAAGCATTCCGAAGCGCAAGCATTCCGAAAACTGGCCGTCGCCCACCGCGGCGACGGCGGAGAACACACGACAATGAAGAAGCTCGTCCTTAGCGGACTCTGCCTGGCTGGGCTGTGCGCCCTGCCCGACACGGTGAACGCCCACGGTGGCCAGTATCGCGGCCCTGGTGACGTCGTCCCGCCCTCGCCGGGCGGTGGCCGCGGCACGGGTGGCCCTGGTGGCCCCACGACCGGTGGCCCGAGCGGTCCCAGCGCTCCTGGCCCGTCCGGCCCCACGACGCCCGGTGCGTCCGGCCCGGCGACCGGCGGTCCTTCGGGTCCGGGCGGCGGCGGCGCGGCCTCGACCGGTCAGCGCGGTATGCAGATCAGCGACGACCTCACGCGCTGGGAGTTCTGGTGGGAGTTCAACAAGGACCCGTTCATCCGCCTGCGCGAAGCGGTCATCAGCTCCGGTCCGAAGACCGGTAGTGACGACTTCTACCTCGGCGCGGGCCGCAAGAGCGACGCCAAGGACTCGCTGCGTCCGACGCAGGAGCAG
The DNA here is from genome assembly GCA_965228735.1 of Planctomycetota bacterium. GTDB lineage: Bacteria > Planctomycetota > UBA1135 > UBA1135 > UBA2386 > JAGQRA01. The sequence goes on along the minus strand of OZ245838.1, from coordinate 1,230,281 downwards.
ATCATGGGCGAGATCCTGCCCGTGCTGAAGCGCTCGCTGGACGACACGCTGGAGCGCGACTTCGACATCATCAGCTCGTGCCTCGTGGCGATGGCCAAGGTCGGCAAGGACCACCAGGACTTCAAGCTCTACGACGTCTTCCGCACGCGCCTGACGGCCAACAACCAGGAGATCCGTGAAACGGCCGCGCTGGCGCTCGGCATCGCGGGCCCGACGGGCATGGCCAAGGAGCAGTTCCAGCTGCTCGCCGACCTCGTCGCGAACAGCGACGCGGGCAAGAAGGCCAGCGAAGCCTCGCAGGTCAACGAGCGCACGCGTTCGTTCGCGGCCTACGGCCTCGGCCTCGCGTCGTACCTGACCGCGGACCTCGACCTCAAGCGGCAGGCGTTCGAGGCGCTCAAGCCGATCCTCGATCCGAAGGCGCCGAAGAGCGACCGTAACCTGCGCGTGGCGGCGATCCACGGCATCAGCCTGCTCAAGCTCGGCACCGACCGCCCCGAGGAGACCAAGCTGCTCGACGAGGCCGTGGCCGTGCTCGAGGAGTACTACACGACCAAGATGGGCGCCGGTGACCAGCTGATCCAGGCGCACTGCGCGACCGCGATCGCGAAGCTGATCGGCCGCAACCACCCGCGCGCCGACCACTTCAAGGCGATGTTCGCGAAGGACCTCGAGCGCAAGAACAAGGATCGCGCCCAGAGCCGTGACATCCAGCGCTCGGCCGCGCTCGCGCTCGGCCAGCTCGTCCGTCCGAACAACAGCAAGGACAAGAAGGACAACCCGGACCACGAGTACAACAAGCTGCTGCTCGACAGCTGGCACGACAGCAAGGACCAGCAGACGAAGTTCTTCTCGATCCTGGCCCTCGGTCAGATCGGTGGCGAGCTCAACCGTTCGGCGATCCTGAAGGAGTTCGACAAGGCCAAGACGCTCGAGAAGCCGTGGTGCGCGCTCGCGCTCGGCGTCTACTCGTTCTTCAAGTACGAAGAGCAGAAGAGCGGCGGCTCGGCCGTGCCGGAAGAGCTGATCGGCGAGACGCTCTACGACGCGTTCCGCAAGGAGAAGAACCCCAACCTGATCGGCTCGCTCGCCGTCGCCCTGGGGCTCAACAAGTACACGGAAGCCGCCGACGCGATGCGGAGCAAGATGCTCCAGAACGTGCAGCAGGAAGCCATGGCCGGCTACCTCTGCATCGGCCTGGCGCTGATGAACGACACGACGTCGATCCTCGACATCAGCCGCGTCGTCGACGAAGCCACGCGTCGTCCGGAGCTGCTGCAGCAGGCGGCGATCGCGCTCGGCAAGCTCGGCGACAAGAAGGTCGCGGATCAGCTCCGCCGCCTCATGGTCGACGAAGGCGGGACCAACCTCGCGAAGCTGTCGGCCATCGCGTCCGCGCTCGGCTTCATCGGTGACCAGCGTTCGGTCACGCCGCTGAAGCAGATGCTCGACGACACGTCGATCAGCCAGCTGTCGCGCGCGTTCGCGGCCGTCGCCCTCGGTGGCGTCGCCGACAAGGAGCTGCTGCCGTGGAACAGCAAGATCGCGGTCAACACCAACTATCGCGCCGCGGTCGAAACGCTGACGAACCAGACGTCGGGTATCCTCGACATCCTGTAGTGCGCTTCAGCGCTCGCGAGCGGTCTGCCGCTCGCAGCGCGTGACGCGGAAAGAGCCCGCGCGGTCATCGACCGCGCGGGCTCTTTCGCGTACCGCCCGGCAGTTGAGCCCGCGTCGGAGCGAGCGTGGGCGCCGGCGCGTGCGATCGCCCCGGTCCTCGCTGGGACCCGCGCCTCCGCGCTATTGGGCACGCTGCGTAACGAATCCCCGCCAGCTGTCACGCAGCGGGGTCATTCGGCCTTTGGCCCGGCTCTTGCTCTGTCGTTCCACGTCGCCGAACTCGCGTCGGAACGGCCACCGGTTGGCCGGCAAGAACAAAGGTTCGAACATGAAGCTCCTACTTTCCTGCAGTGTCGCGCTCTGCGCGGGCATGCTCCTCAGCGAGACCGTGGATGCGCACGGTGGCCGCTACCGCGGACCCGGTGACGTCGTCGACCCGAGTGGCGGCGGTCGCGGCGGCCGCTCGGGCGGCCCCGGTGGCCCGACGACCGGCGGCCCCAGTGGCCCGACGCAGCCCGGCCCCACGGGCAGCGGCAGCCGGCCCGGCGCGACCGGTGGCGGCGGCGCGCCCGGAGTGCCCGGCCCTGGCGGCGCGACGACGCGTGGCGGCGGCGGCGGCGGGCTGTCCGACGACCTGACCCGCTGGGTCTACTGGTGGGAACTCAACAAGGACCCGTACCTGATGCTCAAGGCCAAGGTGCACAGCCCCGAGGTCCGCACCGGCAGTGATGATCACTGGCTCGGCGTCCGTTCCCGCAAGTTCTCCGACGACACGTTGCGGCCGACGGAGCACGACCTCATGAACCGGGTCGTGCCAGCGCTCAAGCGCGCGCTCGACGACGCGGGGCCGCAGGACAACGACGTCGTGAGCTCGTGCCTCGTGGCGCTCGCGAAGGTCGGCGAGGACCACCGTGACTTCGCGCTCGTCGACGTCTTCGCCGAACGGCTCGCGGCGAACAACCAGGAGACGCGGGAGTCGGCCGCGCTCGCGCTCGGCATCGCCGGCGAGACGACCGCGATGCCGCGCCAGCTCGAGCTGCTGCGCGACCTCGTCGCGGACAACAGCGCCGGCCGCAAGGCCAGCGGTGGTTCGAGCGTGAACGAGCGGACGCGGGCGTTCGCGGCCTACGCGATCGGCCTCGCGGCGCACAGCACGGGTGACGTCGCGCTGAAGCGCCAGGCGTTCGACACGTTGTCGCCGATCCTCGGTCGCGCCGTCGAGCGCAGCGGGCGCAACCTGCGCGTCGCGGCGATCCACGGCTTGAGCCTGCTGCGGCTCAACCCGAGCCGCCCCGAAGAGAGCAAGCTGCTCGACGAGACCGTCGATCTGCTCGCGGACTACTACCGCCGCGACATCGGCGTCGGCGACCAGCTCGTGCAGGCGCACTGCCCCACCGCGATCGCGAAGCTCCTCGGGCGCGACCACCCGCGCGCCGACGACTTCCGCGCGCTCTTCCGCGAGGGGCTCGCCGGCCGGCTCGGCCAGCAGAAGCGCCGGTCGCACGATCTGCGCCGGTCGTGCGCGCTCGCGCTCGGCCAGCTCGGCCAGGTGTCCGATACGGATCTCGCGGCCCAGCTCGTGACGACCTACCAGAAGGACCGGGACGCCCAGACGCGGAACTTCGCGGTCCTGGCGCTCGGTCAGATCGGCGGCAAGGCCAACCGCAAGCAGGTGCTGCGGCTGCTCGCGAACGCCAACGGGATCGAGAAGCCATGGTGCGCGCTCGCGCTCGGCGTGCTCGCGCACGCCGACTACGAGCAGCAGAAGCAGGCGAAGAACACCATCGATGCGGATGCGGGCCTCGGCGCGATCCTGTTCGACGAGTTCCGTTCGACGAAGAACCCGAGCGTGAAGGGCGCGATCGCGATCGCGCTCGGCCTCGCCCGCTACGTCGACGCGGCGGACACGATGCGAGAGCTCATGCTGAGCACGCAGCAGAAGGAAGAGATGGGCGGCTACCTCGCGATCGGCCTGTCGCTCATGAACGATCTCGCGAGCCGCGAGGCGCTGCGTGACATCATCCACTCGTCGACGCGGCGCCCCCTGCTGCTCAACCAGGCCGCCGTGGCGCTCGGCAAGATCGGCGACAAGCGCGCCGCGCGCGATCTCGTCGCGATGCTCGAGGACAGCGACAGCAACCTGGCGCGGCTGTCGTCGCTGAGCTCGGCGCTCGGCTTCATCGGCGATCGCGGCTCGATCGAGCCGCTCGTTCGGCTCCTCGGCGACCGCGACATCAACCAGCTGTCCCGCGCCTTCGCGGCGGTCGCGCTCGGCGGCGTCGGCGACAAGGAGCTGTTGCCCTGGGGCAGCAAGATCGCGGTGAACACGAACTACCGCGCGAACACCGCGACCCTGACCGACGGGGTCACCGGCATCCTCGACATCCTCTGACCCACGGAAGCCGCTCTCCCGCCTACTGCCAGACCTGACCCGCATGACCCAACTGACGTTCTCGAGCTTCGTTCTCTGTGCCCTGGCGTGCTGCGGGCCGGTCGCCAATGCGTTCGCTCACGGCGGCCAGTATCGCGGTCCCGGGTGCGTCGTGCCGCCGGCCGCGGGCAACGCCCCGGGCGGCGGCGGTTTCGGCGGCGGCGCGGGCAGCTCCGGGCCCGGCTCGACGACACCGTCAGCGGCCGGGCAGGCATCGCGGGGGACCGCCGCGACCGCGACGTCGGGGGCTGCTGCCGGAATCGGCCCCGGGGCCGCGGGTCGCGGCATCCAACTGACGTCGGATCTGACGGCGTGGGAGTTCTGGTGGGAGTTCGGGAAGGACCCGTTCCTGCAGCTGCGCGAGAGCGTGCGGGGCGGACGGGCGATCGCGGCCGAGGACGCGCTGCTCAACCCGCGGCTCGCCGCTCGGATGCAGCGCGTCGAGTTGCCGACGCTGGCCGACCGCGCCGGGGTCGCGGATCGCATCGTCCGGACGCTGCGTCACGACGACAACCGCGACGTGGCCTCGGCCGGGCTCATCGCGCTCGCGAAGATCGGGATCGACGGCAAGGGCTGGCGACTGCGCGAGGTCGTGTTGCCGTTCCTCGCCTCCCATACGCAGGAGGTCCGCGAGACCGCCGCGTTGGCTCTCGGCATCGCCGGCCAGCTCGACGACCCGACGCTCGGGGCGCTGAGCGCGCTCGCGCACGACACGGCTCCTGGCCGCGAACTGTCGGGCGAGCGCGCGGTGAACCTGCGGACCCGTTCGTTCGCCGTTTTCGGTCTCGGGCTGCTGCTGCAGCAGAGCGCGAACGCCGGCTACGCGGCGGAAATCGTCGACGAGCTCGTCCGTGCGCTGCACGGCGAGGACGCGGGGTTCGACCTGCCGGTCGCCGCGATCGAAGCGCTCGGGCTGCTGCCGCGTGGGCCGCGAACGCATGCGCACGCGAAGTTGCGGCAGCGAGTCCTCACCACCCTCACGGACTACTACGGGCGCGACCTCGGACCCGGACAGGAGCTCGTGCAGGCGCACGTGCCGCCTGCCATCGCGCGCCTCGTCGCACCGGGTGACCGCGAGGCGGCGCGCTTCCGGGCCCGGTTCGCGGCCGATCTCGGTGCTTCCTTGGCCGGCTCGTCGCGCGCGCGCAAGACGAACGTGCACATCGCGCAGTCCTGTGCCCTCGCCCTCGGCGGCCTGACGCCGCCGTGGGGCGAGGATGGCGACAGCGACCCGGTCGGCCGACTGTTGCTGCAGGTCTATCGCGATCACAAGGACGAGCAGACCCGACGGTTCGCGCTCGTCGCGATCGCGCGCATCGGTGGCCCCGTCGCGCGCGACGTTCTGTTGCGCGAGCTCGACCGCGCCGGCAAGGCCCTCGAGCTGCCCTGGGTCGGCCTGGCTCTCGGCGCGCTCGTCACGCCCGAGCGCTTGCGGCAGGGCGCGAACTACCAGGTCGATGCCGAGATCGCGGAACGGCTCCGCTCGGCGTTCGCCGCGGCTCGCAACCCGAGCGCGAAGGCCGCGCTCGCGATGGCGCTCGCCCTGGTCGGCGACGACTTCGCGGCGGATCCGATCCGCCGGGAGCTCGAAGAGCGCAAGCACCAGCGCGGGCTCGCCGGCTATCTCGCGGTCGCTCTCGGCATGTTGCGCGACGATCTCGCGACGCCGGTCGTCCGCGACGTCCTGAAGTCATCGCGCCGGCGGGCGGCGACCGTGTTCCATTGCGCGCAGGCGCTCGGCCTGCTCGGCGACCCCCGGGTCGTCGACCTGCTGTGTGCCGAGCTGACCGCCGAGAACCCGCCGCTCGCGCAGCTCGCGGCCGCGGCGAGTGCGCTCGGCCAGATCGGTGATCGGCGGTCGATCGCGTCGCTGCTCGAGCTGTTGGAGCGGGATGATGTCACGCCGCTCGCCCGGGCTTTCGCGATCGTCGGCCTCGGCAGCGTCTGCGACCCGCGGGTGCTGCCGTGGAACACCGCGTATGCCACGGAGTGCAACTACCGGGCGTCGACGAGCACGCTGACCGACGGCAGGGCCGGCATCCTCGACATCCTGTAGAGCATCGCGACCCCGACCAACGCGAGCAGGACCACGGCGGCCGCGAGCCAGCCGTTGCGGGCGGCGATCGCGGCGGCGCCCTCGTTGGGGGCCCGTTCATCCGCGAGCGTTGCCAGTTGCAGTTCGAGGCTCTCGCACTGGGCCGGGTCCTCGGTCAGGGCGATCGCGGCCCGGTACTCGGCTGCTGCCGCGCCGAGCTCGCGCATCGACCACCGTGCATTCCCCGCGAGCCAGCGCAGGTAACTCGTCGGCGCCTTGCTGGACCGCACGGCAGCGATCACCCCGACCCAGTCGCGCACCTGATAGGCGGCCTGCACGTCCAGCTCGGCCTGGTGCGGTTCGCGGGTGCCGTCGCACGGTACGATCGCGGCGCTCGCGTCGGTGGCGACGTAGCTCTGCATCATCAGCTCATCGAGGACCGGCCGATCGTCGACGAGTTCGATGCCGCCGCTGCTGACATCGCGCCACGCAGCGGCATTGCTCACGGCGCTGACGATCGACTGCCACTGCGCGAGATCGTCGCCCGTGAGCTTCGTGCCGGTCGCAGTCATGGCCGGCACGTCCCACGCCCGATCGCGGCGCGCGACCACGAGGAAGTTGCGACTCGCGGGCACGCGCAGAGCGCGAGCGTGGCCGAAGACGGCGGCGAGCGTCGTCCCGACCGAGCGCAGCACGGGATCGTCCGAACGCAGGGCGCCGACGTTGAGCGCGATCACGCCGCCGGGCGCGAGCCGCGCGTGCACCTGCTCGAAGAATTCGCGGCTCGCGAGGTGCGCGGGCACGTAGATCTGGTTCGCGTAGGCGTCGACGTGGATCACGTCCCACGCGGCATCCGTCGCCAGGTTGACGAACACGCGGCCGTCGATCGCGAAGCTCCGGCCGGGGGCCCGCGTCGCCGCGAAGAACTCGTCGCCGAGCGCCATCGTCACCGGATCGATGTCGACGCCATCCACGGTCGCGTTCGGATGCACGTGGGCGTAGACCTCGCGGAGCGAGCCGGCGGCGTCCCCGATCGACAGCACCCGCAGGTCGGCGAGCGCCGCGCCGTCGCGGAAGAACGGCGCCGCGGCATGCCAGTCGTAGTAGGCGCCCGTGAACGCCGAGTCCGCGACGTCGATCGAATGGAACGAGTCGAGGCCTTCGTTGATGAGGAGCAACGTACGGGCGGGCGCGTCGGTGGGTCGTTCGCGCACCACCTGCAGCAGCTGGTACGAGGTCTCGCGCTCCGCGAGCAGCTCTCGGCCCGCCGGAGCGGCGCGCAGTGGCCCGCCGTGCAGCGAGACGAGCAGGAGCCCGAGCAGCAGTCCGCTCGCGGCGATCGCCTGCGCGCGCCGGGCCTTGCCGAGCACGAGGACCAGGGCGGCGAGCCCGAGCAGCACCCCGGTCACGGTCATCGTGGCTCGCGAGCCGAACGTCGGCACGAGCCAGTGCGTCGCAGCGAACGTGCCCACGAGGCTGCCGAGCGTGCCGGCACCCGACGTCGTTCCGGCCGCCCGCCCGACCGGGACACCGCTGACGGTCAGCGCGGTGACGAGCAAGGGCCCGAGCATGCCGATCAGCACCATGGGCGGGCCGAAGAGCAGCGCGGTCGCGACGAGGGACCCGCGGACGATCCCCCCCATTGCCGCATCGAGCGGCAGATCGCCGGGCAGCAGCCACTGGCCGAGCGGTCGCGCGAGGAACGGCAGAATCGCGAGCAGTGCGCCGGCTCCGAGCAGGGCGCGATACAGCGTGCGCGCGGGCGCGTCACGACCGGCCAGAATGCCGCCGAGCGCCGCGCCGCCGGCGAGCGCGGCGAGGATCACGCCGATGACGTTCGTCCAGACGTAGGCGCTGTCGCCGAACCACGGCGCCTGCAGACGAACCGCGGTCAGCTCCGCCGCCATGAGCGAGAAGCCCGCGAGGCCGGCTACCAAGGCGCCGCGTCCGAGGCGGATCCCGTCGTCGGGCGGCCCGCCTTCCGGCCGGTTCCCGTCAGAACCGGCAGCTGCTGCGGTCACTTGGACCCGCTGTCCGTGCCGCTCTTCTCTTCCTTCGGCACCGTGGCCGCGTACTGCACCGGGAAGAGGAAGTCCCAGTCGCGGCGGTTGAGCATGCGGCGCTGCATCCCGCGGCGGTCACGCCGCTGTTCTTCCGTCGTCGCATTGCCGTTGATCACGACGGTGAACTCCTTGTCGAGGTTGACGAGATCGTCGTTGAGCAGCAACGAGAAGCTCTCGACGCCCTGCGTCTTGACCTCGATGCGGTTGCTCTCCTTGTCGGCGGTGACCTCGAAGCGCGGGCGATCGGACGCGGCGACACCGTGCACCGGGTTCATCCGCTCGATGCGCGCCCAGTAGGCGCGGTTGAAGCGGTCGTGGTTCGGCTCGATGATCACCTTCTTCGGCGTCATGTTGCGGCGGTGCTTGCTCATCCAGGCGTCGAGTTCGTCGGCGTTGCCCCCGAACGGGTAGTCGCCCTTGGCCTCGATCACCGTGACGCAGTCCGGCGTGATCTCCTCGAGCTTGCCCTTGAGCGCGTCGACCACGGCACCGTTGTCGGCCGTCTTGATCATCGCGACCTGGAGGCCGGAGAGGCTGCCGAGGCGGATGTCCTCGATGGCCGTGGGGTCACGCAGGATGATGCCCGCGAAGCGATCGGGGAACATCGAGACGAAGCGCAGCCCGAACGCCGAATTGCCGCGGCCGCAGTCGAGGAAGACGCGCGGCCGGTCGACGTTGAGCGTCGCCATCGTCTGGCCGAACGAGCCGAAGATCGAACCGATGCGCTGGTCCTCGCGCGCCTCCTGGCCGTCACGGCTGAAGTCCGGTGCCGGGTCCATGTCGAGACCCTCGGGCAGCAGCGGCACGTGGAAGATCGTGTTCTCGAGCGCTGCCGACTTCTTCGGGAACGCCTGGTCGAGGTAGGCGCGCGGCTCGATCCACGAGCTCGTCGCCTTCGGATCCTTGAGCCCCGGGAGCAGGATCACGGTGCGAGTAGGATCGGACGGCTTGTACTTGCGCGGGATCCGGATCGCGTATTCGAACTTCGTCGTCTCGCTGAACTCGACCTCCATCTTGTGGGTCGTGCCACCGGACTTCTTCGGGCGATCGAGCGCGAAGCAGTTGGTGTAGATCGCGCGCAGGTCGGGCATCGAGGCGAGCAGGTTGCCCTTCTTCGACTTGTTGTCCCAATCCTTGCGGAACTTGTCCTTCGCGTCCTCGCGCTTCTTCGCGGCCTTCTCGCGATCCCGCGCTTCCTCGGCCTGGTTGTAGACCGCCTGCGCCGTCAGGTAGTCGCGCAGCTTCTTGTTCAGGCTGTTGAGCGACGACTTGTCCAGGATCGTCTGCTCTTCGCCCTGCGGGTCCTGCGGCAGCGGCGCCGGCGTCGGCGCCAGGAAGGTGAGGGAGGTGGCGGTCAGAGTGGCCAGTACGAACATCGATGCCTCGCGGTTGAGTGCGGGTCGCGGGAGAAATCGTGAGAGGGGTCGAATAGGGCGGCGGCGCGCCCCGTGCGAGACCCCAAAGTAGCGGATCGCGTCAGGGTTGGCTACCGATCCCGCGCCGAACCCGGGCCCGTGCCCTTGCCGGTTCGGGAAGCGGTGATCCGATCGAGGGTGACGTCGATCGTCAGGCGCCCCAGCATTCGCGCCTCGGGCCGAACGGCGAGGGCTTTGCTGGCGAGAACGAGCGGATCCGGGGCGCCGACGGGCACGTCAGGCTCCCCCATGGCCACGTGGTAGAGCAGGTTGGTCACGGCGGGGCCCTGCCCGGCCTGGCCGCCCGGGACCGCGGTGTCCTGCGCGTAGCTCTTGCGGAACGTCCTCAGCGCAGCTGCGGTGTCGCCCGTTGCACGCTGCAGCAGGCCGAGATCGTTGAGCGTCTGCGCGTCGCCGGGCTGGAGTTCGAGTGCGCGGTCGTAGGCCTGCTTCGCACCCTCGATGTCGCCGAGGTTGCGGAGGCAGAGCGCGAGGTTGCTGAAGCGGTAGGCCTGGGGCGGCTCGAGCCGCGCCATGCGCTCGAAGAGCTCGCGGCCGAGCTTCGTGCGGCCCGTGCGAAGCGCCTGATCGGCGAGAGGCAGCACGTGGCGTTCTTCGTCCCGCAAGACCGACCATGTCGATGCCACGACGATCTGCAGCCCGCCAAGCCCTGGCTCGGCCTCTTCCGCGAGCACGAGTTCGAAGAGCGCGAGGAACGGCTCCAGCTGGCCGGTGCGTGCGAACAGCCGCAGCTGCGACGGCGCCGCCTTCGTCAGCCGAGTCGTGCCCAGGGCTTCGGCGATCTCGAGGGCGACACGATCGCGCCCGGCGGCGAGCAGGACTTCGAGCCCGCCGTCCACGACCAGGCGCCGTCCCGTCTCGGGAAGCTGCAGATACACGTTGCTGGCAGCGACCGCGTGCTCACGCCGCGCCGCTGCGTCGTCGGCCTCGAGGTATTTCGCGTAAGCCGAATACCAACGATCGGCGGCATCCTGCTCGGTCTCGATCTGCCCGATCGCGTTCCCCGCCAGCACGAGGACAGCGAGCACGAACGCGTTCGACCGGGGCGTCATGCGAGCTCCACCTTCTTGTCGCCGGCGACGATCTCGCCAAGGGCGAACGGCTCCTCACCGGCATCGACCAGCGACTTCGTCACGGCGTCGACGTTCTCACTCGCAACGACGAGCACCATGCCGACGCCCATGTTGAGCACGCGGTACGACTCCTCGCGCGCCACGCCACCGCGCTCGACGATGAGGTCGCAGATCGGCGACCGCGGGATCGCGCTCGTATCGATCCTGGCCGCGGTGCCGGCCGGCAGCACGCGCGGCAGGTTGTCCGGCAGCCCGCCGCCCGTGATGTGGGCGAGCCCGCGTAGCAGGCCCTGTTCGCACAGCGGCAGGCACTGCCGCAGGTAGCTGCGGTGCACAGCGAGCAGCGCGTCGCCGACGGTCTGGCCCGAGAGCTCGTCCGGCGTGTCGCTCACGGTGAAGCCCGAATCGGCGAACAGCACCTGGCGCGCCAGGGAATAGCCGTTGGTGTGCAGGCCCGAGCTCTCGAGGCCGATGAGCCGGTCCCCCACGGCGATCGCGCTGCCGTCGAGCACGCGGTCGCGCGGCACGGCGCCGATGATCGTGCCCGCGATGTCGACCTCGCCGTCACGGTAGACGCCGGGCATCTCCGCGGTCTCGCCGCCGAGCAGCGCGCAGTCGTTCTCGCGGCAGGCCTTCGCGAGACCGGCGATGATCGCCGTGACCTCCGCGGGCCGCATCTGGGACATCGCGATGTAGTCGAGGAAGAACAGCGGGCGCGCACCCTGCACGAGGATGTCGTTCACGCAATGGTTCACGAGGTCCTCGCCGACCGAGCCGACGAGGGCCTGCGCGTCCGCTCCCTCGCCCGCAGCACGCGCGCGCATCTGCGCGACCATGACCTTGGTGCCGACACCGTCCGTCGACGCGACGAGCAGCTGCCCCTCGGCGCCGACGGCCGCGAGATCGAACACGCCGCCGAACGCGCCGACGTCGCCGCGCACGCCCTTGGTGAACGTCGACCGGATCGCGTCGCCCGCGCCCGTCACCGCCGCATACTTCTTGTCGATGTCGACGCCAGCGCGTCGATAGGCCGAAGGGGCATCGCTCATGTCCGAACCATCATCGGGCCCTGGCGCCGCCGCGGCAACCGAGGAACCCGTCCGGGTCGGTTGCAAATCGGTCGGGCCGGCCCATGATCGATCCCGTGGGCAAACGTCGCATCGCGGTTCTCGGCTCCACGGGTTCCGTGGGGACGCAGGCGCTCGAGATTCTCGCGCAGAATGGCGACCGGTTCGACGTCGTGCTGCTTGCCGCCCACCGCAGCGCCGCCGGGATCGCGGCGCAGGCCGCCACGCACGGCGCCGATGCCGTGTGTCTCACGGGCGTGGACGACCGCCCCGACCTGCCGGCCGGGACCGAGTGGTTCGCGGGCAGCGCCGGCGTGCTCGACGCCCTCGAACGCACGCAGCCCGACACCGTGCTCAACGGCATCATGGGTGCCGCCGGCCTCGCGGCGTCGGAGTGGACGTTGCGGACGGGCCGCACGCTCGCGCTCGCCAACAAGGAGTCGCTCGTCGTCGCGGGCGACTACCTGATGCCGCTCGCGCAGCAGAACGGCGCCACGATCCTGCCCGTCGACAGCGAGCACTGCGCCGTCTTCCAGTGCCTCAACGGGGAAGACCGCAAGGCCGTCCGGCGCGTGCTCCTCACCGGTTCGGGCGGGCCGCTGCGGACGCGTGATCTCGGCACGTTCGATCAGGTCACGCGCGAGGAAGCGCTCGCCCATCCGACGTGGAAGATGGGCCCGCGCATCACGATCGGCAGCGCGACGATGATGAACAAGGCGTTCGAGGTGCTCGAAGCGCATTGGCTGTTCGGCCTGCCCGCCGAGCAGATCGAGGTCGTGCTCCACCCCCAGAGCATCGTCCACAGCATGGTCGAGTTCGTCGACGGCTCGATCATGGCGCAGTGCGGCGTGCCCGACATGCGCGTGCCGATCCTCTACTGCCTGTCCTATCCCGAGCGGTTGCCGTTCGACTTCGAACCGTTCGACGTCGCGCGCTGGCAGTCGCTCACGTTCGAACCCTGCGATCGCGAACGCTACCCGGCCGTCGATCTCGCCTACGAGGTCATGGCCGCTGGCGGTGACACCGGCGCGCGGCTCAACGCCGCGGACGAGATCGCGACCCAGGCGTTCCTCGACGGCGCGATCCCGTTCCCGGCGATCGTCGACATATGCCGCACCGTGCTCGCCGAGCGGGCGCCGCGGCCGATCACCTCCCTCTCCGACGTGCAGAATGCCGATGCAGAGGGGCGGCAGTCCGCCGCCCGCCTGACCCAGACCGCCTCTCGGTGACCCCCTCCCCGCCGCGTGCGGGGCCCGCAGCATGGACTTCCTGAACATCCTCATCGCGATCGTCGGCATCGGACTGCTGATCTTCGTCCACGAAGGCGGCCACTTCATCGCGGCCCGGCTCGCCGGCGTGCGCGTCGAGGTCTTCTCACTCGGCTTCGGGCCGCGGCTCTGCGGGTTCCAGTGGCGCGGCACCGACTTCCGGTTGTCCCTGGTGCCGTTCGGCGGCTACGTCATGGTCGCGGGCGCCGAACCGACGGACCGGCGCTATCCGGCCAAGGAGTCGCTCTACGCCAAGTCGATCGGCCAGCGCGCGCTGTTCTGGTCGGGCGGCGTCATCATGAACCTGCTGCTCGCGCTGCTGATCTTCCCGATCGTGTTCGGCGTCGGCGTCGACTTCAGCGCGCCGATCATCGGGCGCATCGGCCACGGCTCGGCCGCGTGGGAAGCGGAGCTGCAGATCGGCGATCGCGTGCTCGAGGTCGACGGCCGCGAGATCCGGTCGTTCGAGAACCTCGGCGTCGAGGTCGCGCTGCACGGGCAGCGCCCCATCGAGCTCACGATCGAACGCGACGGCGAGCGGCAGACGGTCGTGGCCGTGCCGCAGTTCAATCGCCGATCCGGGCTCTTCGAGCTCGGCGTCGGTGCGAGCTATCACGACTTCGAGGCCACGAAGGTCGAGGCGGGCGGCCCGGCTGCCCGCGCCGGGATCCAGGACGGCGATGTCCTCGTTCGCGCCAATGGATCGACCGACGCGGCCGAGAAAGTCGTGGAGGCGGAGGACACCGGCGAACCGCTCGAGCTGGAAGTGCGCCGCGGCGACGACCTCGTCACTGCGACGATTCGCGATCCGAAGCGGCTCGACCCGCTGGCCGCCGTGGTTGGCATCACATCCTTGCCGCGCCGGGTCGTTGGCCTGCGCGATTCGGATTGGCTTCGGCAACTGAAGCTGGAGCGCGGTGACGTCGTCCTCGCCGTCGACGGCACCACCTTCCTTTCGGGTGACCTCGAACCCTTCGAGGTCGGACCGCCCGAGCTGCGGATGCGCGTGGCACGGAATGGCGTCGAGGTCGAGCTCGCTACCGCCGTCACCCCGGAGCAGCGCGGTCAACTCGCCGATCTCGTCGCGCTCGGAGCCGACGAGAGCATGCGAATCCGCCCCGTCCCGGATCGGCCCGCGATGCTGGCCGGGATCCAGTCCGGCGACCTGGTCGAAGCGATCGGCGGCGATTCGGTGTCGACCTGGGACGACATGCGGGAGCGGATCGAGGGGTCGAAAGGCAAGCCGATCGAGATGCGCATTCGGCGCATCGCCGACGCCGAATCGACGTCGGCGTGGTTCGACGCCGCGGAGCGGGATCTGCCCCGCGGCCAGACCTTGACGGTGACCGTCGATCCGGTTCGTCCCGATCAGTTCGACTACGGGTTCGCGATGGTGGCGCCGATCGTCCAGCAGGAGATCCGCGCCGAGGGCTTCGGTGACGCGCTCTACCTCGGCACGGTCTGCTCGCTCGATCTCATCAAGCAGAGCTACGTGACGCTGAAGCGGCTGATCACCGGTGACGTCGGCGCCAACAACCTCGGCGGCATCATCCGCATCACGCAGGTCAGCTACCAGGCGGCGCAGCGCGGCCCGTCCTGGTTCTGGTACTTCCTCGCGCTGATCAGCGTCAACCTCGCGTTCGTCAACCTGCTGCCGATCCCGGTGCTCGACGGCGGCCACCTGCTCTTCCTGCTGATCGAGAAGGTCAAGGGCTCGCCCGTCAGCGCCAAGGTGTTCGGCTACAGCCAGATCGTCGGCCTCGTGTTCGTCCTGCTGCTGGTTCTGTTCGTGACCTACAACGACATCCTGCGCCTGCTGTGACCGACGGTTCGAAGGTGCTCGCGACGCTGCGGCTGCTGCGCGTCGGCACGCTGTTCTCCCCCGCCGCCGACGTCACCGCGTCGCTCGCGATCCTCGGGCTGCCGTGGGATCAGGACGCCGGGCGCGCGGTCGCGGCGAGCGTCTGCATCTACGCCGCGGGCATGGTGTGGAACGACGTCGCGGACCGCAAGCTGGACGCCGTGCAGCGGCCCGAGCGGCCGCTGCCGAGCGGCGCGCTGCCGCTGTGGTTCGCCGTTCTGCTCGGGACGCTGCTGCTCACGGGCGGTTTGATCGCCTCGCCCTGTCGCTACTTCCACCTGTTCCTCGCGGGCCTCGTGCTCGCGTACGACTTCGCGCTGAAGAAGATCGACTGGCTCGGCGCGCTCGCGATGGGCACGTTGCGCGGGCTGAACCTCATGACGGCGCTGCTGCTGCCGGCCGGCCTCGACCTCGACATCGCAGAGGGGATGGATCGCGGGCTCGATCTGCGGATCGCGGCGCTGTGCTACTTCATCTACATCTGCGCGGTCACCGTGCTCGGGATCTACGAGGATCGGAAGTCGGTGTCGACGCGCGCGGTCCAGTCCATCCAGTCCGCGCCGCCGCTCGCCGCGCTCGTCGGTATCCTCGCGGTGCAGGGCGGTCTGTGGCCCGCGCCCGCGATCGCGCTGGTGCCGATCCTGTGGTTCGGGCGGCGCAACACGAAGACTCGTGAGTTCGACCAGGCCGCGATTCGCCGGTCGATGATGTATCTGCTGCTCGGCACGATGCTCTACACGGCGCTGCTCGCGGTGGCCGCCGGCCGCTGGGTCGAAGCCGGGGCGATTGCGGGCGTGATCCTGCCGGCGCGCTGGATCGCCCGCCGCATCGCGTTGACGTAGGAGCGGTTAGACTCGAACACGCGGGCAGGAGCGGAATGTGAAACGTTCCGGCTGCCGGTGACGCATTCGATGTCGTGAACGCTCCCCAGCAAGACAGCTCTTCGGACAGCAGTGCAGCCAGCTCGATCGACCGCGACTTCAAGCGCTTCCAACGCACCCGGTCACCCGAGGACCTCGGTCGGGTGTTCGATGCGGCGGCTCCACGCCTGCTGCTCGTCGCGATGCACTTGACCGACGACGCCGCGCTCGCCGAGGATCTCGTGCAGACCGTCTTCCTGCAGGTCCTGCGCGACGCGGCGGACCACGACGGTGATCGGCCCGTGCTGCCGTGGCTGCTCGGCATCCTGAATCACCGGGCGCAGGATCAGCGGCGTTCGACGCAGCGGCGCCGCCGGCGTGAGGCGCGTGCCGTGCCCGCCACTGTTGTCGCAGGTAGCGTCGCAAACGTCGATGCGACGCCCGATCCCGAACGGGTCGCGATCGACCGCGAGACCCGCGCGCAGATCAGCAGCGCGCTCGATGGTCTGCCGCAGGGCTACCGCGAGGTCCTCGCGCTGCGACTCGTCCACGGCCTGCGCGCCGTCGATATCGCCCACGCGCTGGGTCAACCACCGGCGACCGTGCGCACGAAGCTGCGGCGCGGCCTCGAGATGCTCCGCAGTGCGCTGCCGCCCGGGCTCGCTGCCCCGGCCCTGCTCGCCGTGCTCGCGCAGGAGGTGGCGCTGGCGCGCGACGGGCTGCCGGCGATCCGTGCCGAGGTCCTCGGGGCGCTCACCGCGACCGGGTCTGTCGTAGGGGTCTCCCTCACCGGCAAGTACCTGCTCGCGGCCGCCGGCATCCTGATCTTGCTTGCAGGCACGTTCGTCGTGCAGCAGGCGAGCGCGCCGGCGCCGCCACCGAACGAGGTCCCGGGCGCCAGCCTCGCGAACGCGGCCGCGATGGACGCTGCCGAACCCGGGCAACGATCGAGCGCCCGGGTCGGTGACGCCGAGCGCACCGCGGTGGCGATACCGGAGCGAACGGACGAGCCGAAACTGACGGTGCTTCGGGGCCGCGCGATCGCGAGCGAGTCGGGCCAACCGCTGGCGCTGGCCGACGTCATGCTGCGCGCGACGCTCGAACAGTCGCGGGCGGACGAACTGGGCCGTGATGACCCGAGGAACGGGACCGCGGCGGCACTCGCCCGCGAGTGGCACGAGCCGAGGACCGTTCAGACCGCGGCGGACGGCACGTTCGCGTACCGCTTCGCGTCGTCGCCCTTGCTGTTCTTTCAGGTCGAGATCGACGCGCTCGGGCGCCAGAGCGCGCACCGTGGACTGGACTCGATCGCGGACGGTGCCGACGTCGACCTCGGCGACCTCGAGCTGGAGCCGGGCACGCCGATCGTCGTCGAGGTCAGCGTGGACGGGCGCCCCGCCGCCGGTATTCCGCTCAACGCCGCGCCGATCGATCGTGACGCTGAGACGACGAGCACGCATTGGTACGGCAACACGGACGAGCGCGGTCGCGTCGAGCTCGGGGTCGTCGGCTGGGGGCCGTGGCACTACGACCTCGAATGTGAGTTCGCGGGCCCGCGCGTCGGCGAGTTCACGGTGCCGCGGCAGCTCGATAGGCACGTCGTCACGATCGCGCTGCAGGCGCCGCCGCGCGAGCTCTCGCTGCGTGGCACCCTCGTCGACCAGCGCGGCGAACCCGTGCCCGACGTCGAGCTGCAGCTGCCCGTGCCTGGCAGCTACGGCTACTACCCGGTTCGGACCGCCAGCGACGGCAGCTTCCTCTTCGCGATCAACAAGCCGTGGGAGTCCGGCGGGACATGGCGCTTTCGCCTGCCGAAGAGCCGCCGCGACCTCGAGTGGATCGACGACGGCGGCGAGCTGACCTGGGGTGCGGACGACCTGCGCCTCGTCGTGCGTCGCCGCGCGCCGGCGACGCTGCGGATCACGGTCATCGATGCCGTGAGCCGTGAGCCGGTCGAATGGTTCGGCGCGAGTTGCTGGTCGGACACCTTCCGGCACGGCGCTTCGCCGCAGCTGAAGGGACAGCCCGTGCGTTCGCATCCGGGCGGCGTGCGCGAGTTCGAGGACCTCATGCCGGGCGGCGCGATGGTGTCGGTGTTCCCCGCCGAGCCGTACGGCGATCGCGGCGAGATCCCGATCGAGCTCGCGGAAGGCGAACGCAAGTCGATGACGATCGAGGTCGCCCCCGTCCGCTCGATCGACGTGCTCGCGCACCGCCGCGGCACGACGGAACCGATGGCCGGCGTCGAGATCCAGATCGCCAAGGTCGTCCCCGCCGATGCGATCGACGTGCCGGACCTGGGCCGTTACCGGACGTCGTTGCGCGGCGCGCGCAAGCGCGGCAGCAGCAGTTCGCACCGCAGCGTCATCGTGCTCGCGAGCACGACGACGAACGGTGCCGGTCGCGGTGAACTCGAGGTCCCGCAGTTCGCCGCGCCGCTGGTCGTGTTCGTCAGCGGCCCGGATTGCCTCGCCCGCACCGATCGCGCGGTGCGGTTGCCCGCGCCCGGTGAGCCGCTGCGGATCGAGGTGGATCCCGCGATGCGGGTGCGCGGCGTCCTCGGTCCGCCGGCGTTCGTCACCCGGTTCGGGCCGGCCCCCGATCGTCTGCAGGCCGCGCGCACCGAGTTCGAACAAGGCATCGGCGCGCCCCCGGCGGAACGCTTCGCCGACGACTACCCGGAGGTGTTGCTGCGTGCGGCCGGCGAGGATCACGATCTGGCTGCGACCTACGTCGATGCCCAAGGCAACTTCGAACTCACCGGCTTGCCCGCGGGGCAGTTCGAGGTCTGGGCCAAGGTCATCGTCCGTTCCGGGCCGCGGGGCGGCAGCGGCCAGAACTACGGTCCGCTCGCCGTCGTCGACGTGCAGCCGGGCAGCGCTCCGGTCGAGGTCGCGCTCGACGCCGCGGCACACCTGCCAGCGCGGGTCCGTGGCACGTTCTTCGTGAACGGTGAGGCCTGGGCCGGGGTCGCGGGGTTCGCGCGCCTCACGCGTGACGGCGGTGTGCGGCACGTCAACGCGACGCGCGACGCGCACGGGGTCTACGTCTCGCCGTGGCTCGAGCCGGGGCGCTACCTGGCCTTCGCTCACTTCGAGCCGCGGCCCGACGTCGACCGCTACGCGTACGACCTCGCGCCGATCGCCGTCGACGCCGGCGGCATCGTCGACGTCCGCCCGGTGATCGCGTCCAGTCGCCTCGTGCTGACCGTGCGCGACGCGACCGGCGCACCGGCTGCGGACGTGCGCGTCGTGCCCGAGTTGCTCGATCATCCGCACCTGAGTCGCACCTGGCGCTGGGGCGAACGCTCGGACAGCGCGGGCCGCATCGTGTTCGACCCGGCACCTCCGGGTCGCTTGCACCTGCGGGCCTTCGCGCCGGGCCAGGATCCTCGCGCCGAAGCGCCCGAACTGGATCTCGGACAGGTCACGGCGACCTCACAGGAGGTCACTCGGACCCTGCCGCGTTGACGGCCCGGCGCCGCGAACGCCGCCTCAGCCGCGCGCGAGGCCGAGCTTCTCGAGGCGCGCGGACCACGCCGCGCGCGCTTCATCGCGTGACATCGTGCCCTGGCGAACGAGGCTCTTGAGGGCTTCGCGGAAGCGCTCGAGCTCGGCGCGCGACGGGCTGCCGGCAGCCACCGCGGCGGCGCCCGTCGGCTGGGCGACCTCCTCCGGCTGCGGCGCGGGCTGTGCCGGTTGGTTCTCGGCGTACGCCGATTCGTCCTCGACTGCGTCGTCGGCTTCGTCGACGACCTCGACCGGCGGCATGTCGTCCGCGGTCTGGACGGGCGCATCCTCGTCGTCCGCGACCGTCGCGACGAGGTGGTCCTCGATCGGTGCCGCATCGTGATCGGTCTTGTCCGTGTCCATCTCGGACTCGCCGACCTGTTCGAAGAACTCGCGGCGCACCTCGTCGAGGTCCGTGTCGAACGGATCCTGCCCGATGTGCTTGTCGCTGAGGTCGGCCGTGCCCTCCCAGCGGAACTCGTCGAGCATCTGGCCCACGAGGTTGGCGACCTTGGGCTCCATCTTCTCTTCCCCGCCCTGGCCGCGGCGCTGCTGCAGCATGTGCATCACGAGGCCGTTCATGCGCGAGAACGAGTCGAGCAGGAACGACTCCATCTCGGTGTCGATCTTCTGCTCGTTCTCCGCCTCGGCGTGCTGCGCCATGCGTTCGACGATCGTCGCGGCCTGCCGCGTCGCGTCGGCGAAGAAGTCGTGGACCTCGCGCGTCAGCTTGCGGTCCTGCAGCTCGCGTGCCTCGACCTGTTCGAGCTCGCGCAGCGCCTGGTTCTCGTACGGGTTGCCGCTGGCGGTACCGACCGAGCTCTTCCGGGTCTGGTGCCGGATCCGGTTCTTGCGGTAGCGGTCGAAGTCTGAATCAATACTGCCGAACGACATATCTCCTCCCGGTGGCTGCCGCGGAACGCGACATCCGACCTGTTCCCGTTATCGGGCCGGGAGCTCGCCGGCTTGACGTCGGCGCTCGACCGCTTCTCGCAGCAGGACGAGCGCGGCCGAACGGTCCGGTGGCATGGTCGCTTCGTCGGCGCGCGCCTCGACCTCCCGCAGGATTTTCCCGACGTGCGGACCCGGCGGAATGCCGAGTGCGAGCACGTCCTTGCCGGTGACGAGGGGCTCCGACAACGGCGGCAGCGCCGCGAGTTCGCGCGCCGCGAAGTCGTGGATCTGCAGCTTGCCGTGACTGCCGAGGCAGTCGGCGCGGTGGAACGCGAGGTGCCGTTCGAAATCCGGAGACCGCAGCCAGCGCTCGCGCCGCCGGGGCCGCATCGACGGCAGCGCTGCGAACCGGATGTGGTCGCGACAGATGTCGGCGACGAGATCGGTGAGGCGGCGGCTGGCCCGGAAGCGCTGCAGCACGTCGACCGCCATGCGGGCGGACAGCGCGTCGTGCCCGTCGAATCGGATCCGGTCCTTGGCCTGGCGCCACGTCGGCGGCTTGCCGATGTCGTGCAGCACCGCGGCCCACGCGAGCTCGGCGTCGCCCGCGGGCACATGGTCCAGCACGAGTGCGACGTGCGTGAGGACATCGCCCTCGGGATGATACTCCGGCGGTTGGGTCACGCCGTCCATCGCGGCGACCTCCGGTAGCAGCACCGCGGCGATGCCGAGTTCCACGAGCAGCCGCAGCGCGCGGCCGCGACCCGGACCCGTGAACATGGCGGTGAGCTCGGAGAACGCGCGTTCCGGGGCCAGGGTCGCGAGGTGGTTCGCCGTCTGCCGAATCGCGCTCGCGGTCGCGGGCGCGATCGTGAGGTCGAATCGCGCGGCGAACCGCACGGCGCGGAGGAGCCGCAGGTGATCTTCCGTGAAGCGCGTCACGGGCTCACCGATCGTGCGCAGGACGCCGGCCTCGAGGTCCGCGAGGCCGCCCGTCGGATCGATGATCTCGCCAGCGCCGCAGTCGAGGTAGAGCGCGTTGATCGTGAAGTCGCGGCGCGCCGCGTCCGTGTCGAGGTCGCGCACGAACTCGACCGTGTCCGGTCGCCGATGATCGGAGTAGTCGGCCTCCCGGCGCAGCGTCGTGAGGCTGACCTCGCCCACCGCGGTGTCGACCCGCACGCTGCCGAGGCGCGCGTTCGCCGCATCGGCGTCGGGGATCACGGCCAGGAGTTCGGCCGGCGTGCGGTCGGTCGCGATGTCGAAGTCGCGGGGCGCCACGCCGCGCACGAGGTCGCGCACCGTCCCACCCACCGGCCAGGCCCGGCCGCCGCCCGCGACGACGCGATCGACGACCGCGCGCACGGCGCCGGGGATCTCGGCTGGCAGTTCGGGTCTGGCAACACGCATCGCGCGGCACGATACTGCAGGCATGGTGCGGCTGCGGTGGGCAGGCTTCCTGAATCCGGCGACCTGGTATCTGACGATCGGGGTCACGCTGCTCGCGGGCAGCTTGTGGGCCCCGTTCGCGACCGCGCGCCGCAACTCGCGGGTCGAGCAGCGCGCCGACACGATCGCCGCCCTGCTGCTCGATTCGATGCTGGAATGGGACTTCGAGCTGACGCCCGAGGACGCCCACATCGCGCTCGCGAAGTTCTGGCGGCACGCCGAACGCCAGCGCATCTACACCGCGGACCTCGAGGTCGTCGAGCCTGCGCTCCCCGGCACGCTGCTCACCCTGCAGAACAAGCACTACCTCTTCCACCTGGCTCCGAGCCCGTGCGCGCGCACCGAGGCCCCGTCCGATGTCGCGATCCCGGCCTACGAGGTGATGGCCTGGCCAGCGCGCCAGATCGGTCCGGCCCACAGCGTGTTCTTCCACCCGAGCAACGCGCTGCCCGCCTACACCCGCAACCTCAAGGACAAGTACGCGGGCCTCGACAAGCATCCCCGGCCGGGCTGCGCGCAGCGCCGCCAGGCGCTGTGGGAATGGACGACGTCCTACTACGGGCAGGACGACGAACGCTGGATCGTGCATGCGCGTATCGAACGTTGAGCCCGCGTCCT
Source organism: Planctomycetota bacterium (assembly GCA_965228735.1). Taxonomy (GTDB): domain Bacteria; phylum Planctomycetota; class UBA1135; order UBA1135; family UBA2386; genus JAGQRA01. The sequence continues at coordinate 1,208,097 of OZ245838.1, read as the reverse complement.
GCGCAGGACCACGCTGGATCGTGCATGCGCGTATCGAACGTTGAGCCCGCGTCCTGCGCAGGACCACGCTGGATCGTGCATGCGCGTATCGAACGTTGAGCCCGCGTCCTGCGCAGGACCACGCTGGATCGTGCATGCGCGTATCGAACGTTGAACGCGCCTGCCCGCGAAGCGGGCGACCCGATCAGAAGAAGAGCACGAGGAAGTCCGACAGCAGCGTGCGCAGGCCGGGCTGTTCGTCGAAGCGCCGGTTCTTCAGCTTCATCACGTCGTCGACCGTGAGGTGCCGGCGCGCGAGCAGGTTGAGCGCGAGCACGCGCAGCTGCGGGGCCTGGCTCCGATCGAACAGGACGGCGCGAATCGGTTCCGCGGCCTGCTGACTCACGATCGGATCGGTGTTGTCGGCGGCCATGCCGAGGATCGTCGGCATCAGCGCCGCGCGGCGTCGCCAGTCGGACTTGTCGAGCTGCTGGAACGTCTCGACGATGAGCTGCTCGGTCCCGCGCACGTTCATGAGGAGCAGCGGGATGTAGTTGATCGTCGTCAGCTGTCCGGCGTTGCCCTTGCGATCGACGACCTTCTCCTCGGCCTTGAAGATGTCGAGCATCGCGCGGGCCGACGCTTCGCCGCCGAGCACTGCCAGGGACTGCAGGAACGGGCGCCCTTCACCTTCCGGGGCGGCCTCGAACCGCTGCTTGAAGATCGGCACGGCCCGCGGATCGGCCGTTGCGCCGAGCATGTCGAGCACCCGCTGGAGGCGCGTGCCCTTCGCGGTCTTGACCTCGTCGAGCAGCGCGCTCGCGACGGCGGTTCGACCACGCCGGCGCAGCTCGCGCAGGCTCAGGCTCTTGATCTCCCAGGCCTCCTCGGGCTGACTCAGGACCTCGTAGACGTCGGCGATGTCGTCGCCGTCGTAGTGCCGCAGGAGCCGGGCGAGCTCGAGGCGGATGTCGCCGCGGGGGTGCGTCGACAGCGCCAGCAGGTCGTTGCGCAGCAGGCCGAGCTCGCCGAAGCGGGAATGCCGAATGGCCTGGGTCAGGGTCTGCAGGTCCGTGCCGCCCAGGGCGTCCCGCAGCCACGTCGTGCCGGCCGTGTCCCCCGCGGCGTGCAGGATGCCCGCGATGATCGCCTTGAACTCACCGAGCGCCCCGTCCCAGCGCCCGCGCAGGATCGGCGCGGCGAACTCGGGCGGCAGCTTCATCGTCTCGCGGAGGACCTCGTCGCGGATCGACGGCGCGACGTTGGCCATCATGAGCGGCGTGTAGATCTCGACGACCTCGGCCGGCTCGAGCCGTTCGCGCACGGCGAGCAGCCACGCCTGGCGGCCGCGCGCGTTCATGCTCGGGTAGAGCCGTGCCATGCCCCGCAGCGTGTCCTTCGTGCTCGAGCGCGCCAGCGCGCCGAGCGCCGCTTGCCGGACCTTGTCGTTCTTGTGTTCGAGCGCGCGCCGCAGCGCCGCGTCGAACTCGGGGCGCCCCATCCGCCCCATCGCCTCGGCGCAGTTGCGCACCATGTCCGTGCGGCTCGGATCGAGCAGTGCGCGGTCCATCTCCTCGATCAGCGGCTCGATGAACTCGTCCGTCGCGTTCCAGAAGAACTCGGTCGCGAACTTCCAGGCCTCGCGCCGGCCCGCGCCTTCGAGGTTCTTGACGATGCGCTCCACGACCTGGCGCCGCGTGCGGTCGTATTCGATGTTGGTGTGGTCCGGATAGTCGAGCGTGACCGGGAAGTCGGGGTAGAACGGCTGCAGGCCGTACGGGTTGTCCGACTGGCTGACGCGCGGCGCCTGCGCCTCGAGCGGTGCCTGAGCCACCACCTGGGTCATCGCGGAACCGACGAACAGGATCGCCGCGGCCACGGCGCCGAGCCCGCGCTGCCATGGCAGGGCACCCGACCGGGGGGAACGAAAGGCGGACAGCGAACGCGGCATCGGGAGTGGCATTAGTTCAGGAACAACCGACCGTCACGGGTCAAAACTCCCTATCGGCAAGCCGGCGGCGGGACTCGCCGCCAACCCGGCGCGGCCGGGCCCAACGAGGCGCAACCAGGCCCAGCCGGACCCAACCTGGCCCAACCGGGGGTCTGGGGGATGGGCGCCGAGCGGCCATCAGCGCGGCGTTTCGAGAATGCCCTGGACGTAGAGCAGCCGGCTCTCGGCCACGTGGTAGTCCAGCAGGTTGCGCAGGTGCCGCGATCGAGCCTCCCGCAGATCCTGATTGCGCTGCTGCACCTCGAACGCGGTCGACGAGCCGACGCGCAGCTTGACCTGCTCCGTCTCGAGGTCGCTCTGCGCCAGCCGCACCGATTCGGCGCTCGCCCGGATGCTCTCCGAGAGGGTGTTGAGGTTGCGCGCTGCGGCCCGCACTTCGCGCGTGGCCTCCAGGGTGGCCGCGTGCAGCTGCCGGCGCTGGCGCTCGACCTCGAGCTGGGCGCGGCGCTGCGTGGCCTCCGCGGCGCTGTTGCCGATCGGCATCGCGAACTCGAGGCCGACGCTCCAGTCCGGGAAGTTGAAGTTCACCGTGTCGCCGTAGGCGCGATGGAAGCTGTCACGGGCGCCGTCGCTCGACCAATTGCCGACGAGCTCGAGCCCCGGCAGGGTGTCGCGTTCGGCCTGCAGCTGCGCGACCTCGGCCTGCGCGATCGCGGCCCGCTGACTGCGCAGGTCCGGCCGATTGGCGATCGCGACGCCGACGAGCGGTTCGAACGCGCGTTGCTCCTGCGGCGGTTCGATGTCGATCGGGCTGATCGGGCGCAGGTTGACCTGCCAGAACCGCGGGTCCGAGGACTCGAAGAGCAGGCGGCGCAGATCGTCCTCACGCGTGCGGATCGAGTTCTCCGCGACGATGAGCTCCTCGCGCCGACGCGCGACCTCGGCTTCGTCCGCGATGCGGTCACGGGCCGCGAGCTGCCGAACGCGGATGCGCTCGTCGGTGATGCGGAGCTGTTCTTCCGCGACCGCGAGCGCCGAACCGACCACGCGCCAGTTCTCGCGCGCGAACACGAGTTCCCAGTAGGCCTCGACGATCGCGATCAGCGTGTCCTGCACCGCGAAGTCAAAATCATGCCGCGCCTGGGTCGCGGCGTAGCGCGCCGAGTTGACCGGACCGAGGTTGTAGTCCGTCCACGCTCCGCGCAGCAGCGGCTGCCGAAAGCTCGCGGACCACTCGGCCGTGTAGAGCTTGTCGGGGAACGCGGCCGAGCCGGACGTCACGAGGCGCGCGGGCCGGAACGCGAGGTCGAACAAGCCGCCGGTCACGACGCGCTGGCGCCAACCGAGCGTGGCGTCGATCTGCTCGCGCTGCACCGACGGCTGGAACGCGTTGCGCTGGGGCGACGCGGACTCGCTGTACGTCGCGTTCGCGTACGCCTCGGGCTCGAAACCCGCCTCGGCGAACAGCAGATCCAGGCGCGCCTGTTCCGGCAGCAGCTCGGCGGCCTGCAGGTCGGCGTTGTTGGTGCGGCCGAGGCGCATCGCATCCTCGAGCGACAGGGCGCGGACGGGACTGCCGCGCTGATCGGCCTCGGCGTCGGTCGGGACGGGCGCGGATTCTTGCGGGTCCTGCTCACGAACGCCTGGCTGCGGATCCGGACCACCCGTGGCGGCCGCATCGGGCCGGCCGCCTTGCTGACCCCGCAACAAAGCCATGCAAGCGAGAGCGCAGACGAGGACGAGTGGTGTTCGATTCATGGACCGTCGCTACGTGCAGCAACGGAAGTACCCGGTGGTGGCACGCGAGCCCAGCCAAAACTGACCGGGGCTGGCCCGCTCGGGCGATCCTCGGCGTTCCGGAGCGCGGACTCAGCGGCCGCCGGTGAACCGCGCCAGTGACTCGGCGCGGTGCGCGGCGTAGTTCGTCGCGAGGCACATGCAGAGTGTCGCGCGCTGCGCCAGGTCCACCGGCTCGGGCAGGATCACGAGCTGACGCAGGTCACGCTGCAGCGCCGTGAAGCCGAGGCGGCCGGGCTCGACGCCCCACGCCGTCTGCTGCACCGTGATGAAGTCCGGCGCGAGATGCGCCGGCTTCCAGCGGCGCAGCTGCCGCACGAGCTCGTTGCAGTCGCGGTCCCCGAGCAGGTCGGCGAAGCCGTAGAGCATCGCGGCGAGGACCTCGGGGCGCTCACCGGCCGTGCGGCTGCGCCGTTCCCACAACTCGCCGAGGAGCAGTCGCCGCACGAGCGTGCAGCGTTCCCCGGTCACGCCGAACGCGGGCAACAGCGCCAGCGTGCGGCCCGCTTCGCCGATCGTCGCGGCCGCGACGCGGGCGGACAGCAGTTCCGGCCGCCGGCGGCGCCAGGTCTCGTCGTCGAGCTTGAGCACTTCGTCGACGAGTGCTTCGCCGGTCGCGCGGATGCCGCCCGCGTGGACGCGTTCGACCGCGGCCGATTCGACGAGCGCCGCGAGCACCGCCGCCCGCTCCCCGCCGATCAGCTGCGACACGTCGCGCGCGAGTCGCGCGGTGCCCCGTTCGAGCGCGGCGCGGCGGTTCGGGGACGAAGCCCCCGCGGCCACGATCGCGCGCACGCCGAGGGCGACCGTCGTCGTCGACAGCGAGCCGTCATCGGCGCGCAGCTCCGACGCGACGCCGTCCGCCAGGTCTTGCGCGCGCTTGTCGGCCGCGATCATCGCGCCGAGGCTGCGCAGCGCCGCGCGCCGCACTTCCACACTCTCGCGCAGTTCGTGATCGAGCGCGAGCCGGGCGAGCGCATTCTGCGGATCGAGCCAGCGTGAGAGCTGGTCGGCCGAGGACGGCTCGGCTGCCGCCAGGGCGCGATCGAGCGCCGCGGTCATGTGCTCGGCCGATTCGATCTCGAACCGTTCGCGGATCACGCGCAGCGCATCCTCGTGCTCGATCTCGTCGGCGGTCGGCACCTCGTCGAATGCCACCGCCGGCAGCTCCGGTACAGGTCGCTCGGCCCGCGAGCGCTCCGAATCGAACCCAGCTCTGTGACGCCCAGAGCCGTCACGTCGAGCCGGCGAGGCCGCGGCGTCGGCGCGGTTCTGCGACCCAGTCGTGGTCTCGTCCGTCGGCGTCCGATCGTCATCCGTCGCCCCGGCGACCCCGGCCTGCACGGCTGCGGCTGCGCCGCCTAGTGGAGTATTACCGAGGGGGGCGTTCGCGAGCAGCGCCGCCATCCCGCCGGTCACCGCGTCGTCGCGCCGCAGGTCGAGCGGGTCGAGCCACGCGAGCAGGCCGAACGTGACGATCATCAGCGCCGCCGCGGCGAGCCACGGCCCGGCTTGGTTCTCCGGCGTCATGCGCCGTTCGGCGCGCTGCACGACATCCGCGAGTTTGCCCGCGAACGCGGCATCCGGTTCGACGCGCACCGTCCGCAGCCGCTCGACGAGCGCGACCGTGTCCGCGAGCTCGAGCGCGAGCAGCGGATCCTGGCCGACGCGATCGCGGAAGCCCTGCAGCTCCTCCGGGCTGCCCGCACGCAACAGCAGGTCGATCGGCTCGAGGTCCGAGCCCGCGCCGTTCTCGTCCCGAGGGGCGAGACCGCGCCGCGCGTCGAGGCCGTCGAAGTCGTTCGTGTCGCTGTCCGGATTCATGATCGTGGCTTCAGGATCGTGACGCCGTCAGGCGCCGCCCGCCTTGCGGTCGCTCGCCCCACCGCCAGCTTGCCATGGGCCAGCTTCCCGAGCGCCAGTATCGTGGCCGTCCGCACCCGCCGAACTGTCGCTGGCGCCGAGCATCTGCTTGAGCGCCGCGACGGCGTTGTGCATCCGCGATTTGACCGTGCCGACGGGGATGCTCAGCAATTCGCTGATCTCCGCGTACGGCCGTTCTTGATACACCGCGAGTTCGAACACCAGTCGGTGCGGCTCGGTCAACGACTCGAGGGCCGTGCGCAGCGCCGCCCGTTCTTCCCCGTCCTGCAGTTGCTCGGCCGGCGCCTTGTCGTCGTTCGCGTATTCGACCTTGCGCGTCTCGCCGTCCGGGTACGTCACCTGGTCGAGCGAGTGGAAGCGCGGCCGCGGGCGCATCTGCCGGTAGTGATCGATCCAGAGGTTGGTGGCGACGCGGTAGACGAACGTCACCATCTTGCCCTCGGGGCGATACCGCTTGCTGCCGATCAGCAGCTTGAGGAACAGCTCCTGCGCCAGGTCCTCCGCTTTGTCGCGGTCCCAGCACAGGCGGTAGAAGAACTGCACGATGCGGTCGCGGAACTGGTCGACGAGCCGGCGGAATGCCTGCGAGTCGCCCGCGCGATACGCCGCCAACAGGTCGACATCGACCGTCGGCGAGTCTGCAGGTGGTGTGCGGGCCGGGTGCTTCACGGCGTTCGGATTCGAGGGGTCTGCGGGACCTCTGCGGGAACGACGATCGGCCCGCGGTGGTTCAGTCGGGAGCGGGAATTCCGGGCCCGGATCGGACCTGCCGGGGACCTGTCGTTGCGACGTATCTTACGCGTTCCCAGCACCCTGCGGGCGGTCGTCCGGCGGATTTGCGGCGAACGAGAAATCCTCGGGCCGAGCGGTTCGCAGCTCCACGAGCCGGCCGCCGTTCGGGGCGACGCTCAGGGTCAGCCACAACGTGCGCTCCGGCAACATGTCACGCACGCGGTCGGCCCATTCGACCGCGACCACCGAGTCACCGTCGAGCAGGTAGTCCAGGCCGCCGTCCTCGAGGAAGCCCGTGAGCTTGTCGGGCAGGTAGGCGTCGGCGTGCCGCAACGGTTTCGGTCCCGGATGCTCGAGTACGAGCAAATAGGTCGGACTGGCAACCGCGTCCGGGTCGTCGAGGTCCAGTCCGCGGGCCAGCCCCCGCACCAGGGTCGTCTTGCCGCTCCCGAGCTCACCGACGAGGGCCAGCGTGTCGCCGGGCTGCAGGTGCGCGCCCAACCACTCGCCGAGCCGTTCGGTCGCGGCCGGCTCGTTCGGCAGTTCGAAGGTGGTGATCGGGGCGGACATCGTGGCGATCCACACTCAAACCAGCAGCCGGATCCGAGGAAAGGGCGGGGCGCCGAATTCCGGTCAGCGGCGCCGGATCGCGTGCTCGAACCCCCGCGCCGCGAGGCGCCGGCGTTCGCCGTCGCGACCGACGAGCCAGATCCCGGGCGCCTTCGTCACCCGGCCGATCGGGCCGCGGGCGCGCCGCGACAACGGGCCGCCGGCCGCAAGCGATCGCCGCTGGGTCCAGAGCAGTTCGTGGTCCTCGCCGTCCGTCAGCGCCGCCTCGCAGGCGGCCTCGAAGTTGCCGTCGGCGGCGCGGCGGGCGGCGGCGCGAATCGGCAGGTGCGCGGCATCGAGTTCGGCGCCGAGGGAGGCGCCGCGAGCCGAACTCGCGGACAGGACCGTCGCGAGGTCGAGCAGCAGGCCATCGCTGACGTCGATCGCGGCGCCGACACCGTTCTGGCGGGCAAGCCAGGCGCCGACCGCGAGCGGCGGGCGAAAGCGCAGGTGGTGGCCGGCGCGCGAGCCGCCGAGCGGACCGGAGACGTGGATCGTGTCCCCCGCCCGGGCGGTGCTGCGCACGAGGGCGCGCTTGCCGGCGAGGTGCCCGATCGCGCTCACGGTGACGACGATCGGGCCGTCGTGCACGGCGACGTCGCCGCCGACGACTCGCGCGCCGGCCGCACGCGCGGCGTCGCGGATGCCGCGCAGCAGGCCGTCGGTCCACGTTCGTGAGGTGCTCCGGGCGAGGACGAGACTGACGAGGAGCCAGTCGGGCAGCGCCCCCATCGCGGCGAGGTCAGAGAGGTTGCGGTTCACGGCCTTCTTGCCGACGAGCCGGCTCGGGTCAGCGGCCGTGAAGTGCACGTCCCCGATCACGGGATCGCAGCACAGGACCGAACGCGAGCCGCGGTTGGGCACCACGGCCGCGTCGTCGCCGAGGTCGACGGGCAGCCGCGGCGCGGCGCGGAAGAAGCGCGCGAGCTGCGCCGTGAACGCGCGTTCAGCGCCCGCCATCGCCGGTGTTCGGCTTGAACGAGCCGATGACCAACCCCTCGACGTCGGCCAGCGGCAGGGCCCCGAGGGCGCGGCTGTCCGGGACCCTGGAGTCCGGGTTCGGGTGCCGGATCGAGACCGTGCCGGCACCGTGATCCACGGCGACCACGCGGGAGAGCACGACGTCCCCGCCGCCGATCTTGATGAAGACGTGGCTGTCGACCGCCACGCCGCCGCTCCGCTTCGCGATGAAGCAGAACGTTCCCGGGGGCATCTCCGGAACGGTGTCCATGCCCTCGGGGACCCAGCGGCCGCCGAACCACAGCCAGGACCACGCGATCGCGATGATTCCGAGCAGGAACGTCCAGCGGCGGATGCGCTTGGCGAGGCGCACGCGGCTCATCGCGCGTTCGTGGGCCGGTAGATCGGCAGCGGTCATGACGCCCGTAGCATGCCCCGGATACTGATGCCATCCGTGTGGATTTGGCGGATTACCAGCCGATTCCGCACCCGCCGCGGCCTCGAGGATCGCGAATACCGCGTCCCCTCAAACAGTCTTGACGACTCCTTAACACGGCTACCTAGCGTTCGGATCGGTGCTCCGGGCCGACGGCTCCCGCCGGTCGGCGCCAACCCGAACCATGTTCGCCAGCCTTCTGCGTGTTCTGCCCTGCGGCGGCCGGTCGCGCGTCGATCGATTCGTGATGATCGGCGCCCTGTCGTTGCTCGTGTCGCCGGTGCCAGGTCAGCAGCCCGCCAGCCAACGCGGCGTTCCGCAGGAAGCCTCGGCCCGCGTCGATCGGGCGCTGCCGCCCTACACGCGAGCCGCCGCCGTGGCCGGCACGATTCGAGCGGTCGGTTCGGACACGATGAACGGATTGATGACGCTCTGGGGCGAGGAATTCGTGAAGCTCTACCCCGAGATCAAGGTGGCCGTCGAGGGCAAGGGCTCGAGCACGGCTCCGCCGGCACTCACCCAGGGAACGGCGAACTTCGCGCCGATGAGCCGCTCGATGACGAAGGCGGAGGTCGGGGCGTTCCGCAAGAAGTTCGGGTACGGCCCGACGCCCATCGCGACCGGCGTCGACATGATCGCGATCTACGTTCACAAGGACAATCCGATTCGCGACCTGACGCTGGCGCAACTCGCCGCGATCTTCGGCGGGCCGGCGCCGAGCGGCAGCGCGGCGCCCGAGCCGGCGCGGCGCGCGGACGGGCGTGTCGTCATCCGTGACACGTCGGGTGACCGGGAGCCCGGTACGCGCACGTGGGGGCAGCTCGGGCTAACGGGGACGTGGGCAGACCAGACGATTCGGCTGCACGGCCGGAACGCGAGCTCGGGCACCTACGCGCACTTCCGCGAGCATGCGCTGGGCGGCGGCCGGTTCCGGTCGATCGTGAAGCAGCAGCCGACGAGCAACGCCGTGCTGCGCGCCGTCGCCGCTGACCGCTACGCGATCGGTTACAGCGGCATCGGGCTGCTCTCGGACGCCGTGCGCGCCGTGCCGCTCGCGCGTGCCGAGGCCGACCGCGAGCGCGGCGAGATCTTCGCGCCCGAGGCCGAGAACGCCTACTCGGGCGACTACCCGCTGAGCCGCTTCCTGCTGCTCTACGTCAACTACGACCGCGACGGTGAGCTCGATCCGCTGCGCCGCGAGTTCCTGAGCTACGTGCTCAGTCGCCAGGGCCAGCTCGACGTCGTCGAGGCGGGCTACCTGCCACTCACGTTCCGGGCGGCTGCGTCCCAGCGCGCCAAGTTCAAGTGACCGACGGAGATTCCATGATGCAGTTCCGCACGCTGTCTCTCTCACTCGCCCTCTCGGGTCTGGCTGCTCTGGCTACTCTGGCCGGCTGCGCGGGCGGTCCCGCGGAACGCCCGGCCGGGGCCCTCTTCGCCGACGCCGCGCCCGAGGTCACCGTCGAACAGCCGAGCTTCGCGCGACCGGGCTACTCGGCGTTCGTGCGCGGCGACCGGCTCTGGGTCTTCGAGGCGAACAGCCCGGCGTGCGAGGAGTTCGTCGCCAACGGCCCGTCGCTCGCGCGCGCTGTCCGCATCAACGACGGTGGTCCGGACGGCATGACGATCTGCGCCGATTCCGGAGCGACGATCGACGCCTACCTCTGCTCGCGCGTCGGGTTCCGAGTGGAAGTCGTCGACGACCGGGTGTGGGTCTTCCGCGCGGACAGTCCGGAGCACGCCGCGTTCCTCGCGGACGGCCCGCCGCGCCAGCATGCAGTGCACATTGACTCGGGACCGGGTGGTCGCACGCTGAAGGCGCCCGACAGCGAGACCCTGGCGGCCTACCTCGAAGCCGACGGCGCCGGGTTCCCGATCGTCGCGGCCGGTCCCGAGGACGAGTAGGGCAACGGCTGGCGACCGGCTGTCGCTGCCGACCGTCAGTCCGTCGCGCCGTCCACGGCGCCGTCACCGCGCAGCGCCGAGAGCAGCCGGGTGGCGGTGAACCCCGGGTCCTCGGCGTCGCCGAACAAGGAACGCACCGCCACCCCGGCCGGCTGCGGGCCATCGGTGTAGCGCGCGATCGACGCGGCTTCGCGCGTCGTGATGCCGCCGAGCCAGACGACGGGCAGCCGCGCGTTGCCGGTGAGCGCGATGGCGCGGCTCTCCCCGACCGTCGGTGCGTTGGGCTTGCTGCTCGTGGGCCACACCGGCGACAGCGTTGCGAAGTCGGCGCGTGCGACGGCCGCCAGCTCGAGCTCCGCGGTGTCGTGCGCCGAGTAACCGATGACCGCATCGGGGCCGAGGACCTGGCGCGCCATGTCGATCGGCAACGAACGATGGCCGAGGTGCACGCCGTGTGCGACGCCGGCCGCGGCCACGTCGACCCGGTCGTTGACGAGCAGCACGCCAGCCACGGCGTCGAGCAACGGGCGCAGCCTCTCGCAGGCCTGGACGAGCATGCGCGCGGTCCAGCGCGACTCGCGGATCTGCACGCAGCGAACGCCGGCCTCGATCACTGCCGCCGCGGTGCGTTCGAGGCGCGGCAGGTCGCCGCGGCCGTCGCTGATCATGACGACCTCGAGGAGTGCCGGATCGAGGCGACCGGAGCTGTCGCGCGGCGCCGGCATCAGATGCGCTTCTCGTAGATCGGCCCCTTCTCGAAGTACTCGTTCTCGGCCCCGATCGTGTCGAGGTCGTACTTGCGCCCTTCGAGGATCATGCGGCTCGCGAGGATGCCCATCTCGAGGCTGTGGTCCTGGTTGGTGTAGCGGAAGCGACCGGGGCGGCCGATGTAGATCAGGTTCTCGATCGCGTCGAGCCAGTCGCGCACCTTTGCGAGGCGCGTATCGTACTCGAGGTCGTAGACCGGGTAGACGTTCGGCCGCTTGATCAGGTGGATGCTCTCCACCTCGTCGCGGGAGAAGAAGCCCCACTTCTCGAAGTACGGCATCGACAGCTCGAAGACCTCTTCCTTGGTCATCGAGTAGATCGCCTCTTCCTCGAACGCGAAGAACTCGACGAAGAAGGACGTCTTGCCCGCGGGGCACATGTCCTTGCTGAAGTTCTTCATCTCGCTCGTGCGGCCGAACGGGATGTCCTTGTTGGGGAAGTAGATCCAGTTGTCCGGCGTGATCGATTCCTTGTTCAGCGTGAGGAACAGGTAGACCTGCGCGCGCCAGCGCAGGCCGGCGGCGGCCTCGAGCACCTCGGTCGGCGGCAGCGGATCGAGCAGGTGCAGGAAGCGCGTCAACGGCACGGACTCGACGAGGTTGTCCGGGCGATACGTGTGCACGCTGCCGTCGGGCGCCCTGACGTCGACCTCGGTGATCCGCCCGCCTTCGTGGCGCACCTTGACCGGCTCGCTGGCCGTGTGGATCTCGCCGCCTTCCTGGACGAGGTGCTTGCCGATCTCCTCGTAGATGCGGCCCGTGCCGAACTGCGGGTAGTAGAACTGATCGACGAGCGACTTCGGCCCTTTGCCGCCGCCGAGGCCGATCGCCTTCTTGAACACGCTCCAGAGGTTGAGGCCGCTGATGCGCTGCCGCGCCCAGTCCGGGTGGATCTCGGCGGCCGGGATGCCCCAGATCTTCTCCGAGTAGTTGATCATGCTGAACTCGGCCAGCGAGCGGCCGAAGTTCGACACGACGTAGTCCTCGAACGTCTCGAGCTTCTTGCCCAAGACGCCGTAGGTGATGCGGGCCGCGAAGTAGTCGAACAGGATCCTGGCGCTGCGCAGCGGCCCCAGGTTCTTGAACGTCTGCATCGCCTTCACCGGGTAGTCGTAGAACTTTCCGTCGATGAACTGCCGCGTCTGCCGCGGCACGAGCCGCCATTCCTCGTCGAGCAGGTCCTCGATGAAGTCGTAGAGGTACTGGTTCTTCGAGAAGAACCGGTGCGGCCCGATGTCGGTCAGGAACTCCTGGTCACCCACCGGGATCCGCAGCGTCTTCGCGAGGCCGCCGATCTGCGCGTCCTTCTCGATGACGACGCTCGGCTTGCCCTTGCGCGACAGCTCCATGGCGCAGGCGAGACCGGCGGGTCCGGCGCCGAGGATGAGTGTTTCGGGTTCCATCAATCAGGCGAGGAGGCGAGGTCGAGTATCGGCGCAGAACCTGAACGGCATGCCGGCTGCTTTGCAAGCGCCGCTGTCATCGGCCGTGTGAAGATGCGATGCAGCGGTCCCGGCTCCGGGATCCGGTCACTGCTGACCCCACTCCTCCAGGCTGTAGCGCACGTTCTGCGGGATCGGCACGCGGGCGCGGTCGGTCAGCTCCTGCACGATCTCGGCGATCGTGAGGCCCTCCGCGAGGCCGGCTTCGACGCTCTGCTGCTCGAGTCGGAACTGATGCACGTGGTCGCTCTTGATGCGCCGCGCGAAGCGGTCGAGCACGTGCACCGCGTCGTGGACGTCGTCGCCGCTGAACAACAGCACGTCGAAGTCCGGCTGTACGATCAGGCTGCTGCGCGTGCCGCCGACCTTGCCGGCCGGCTCCGCATCGAGCAGTTCGGCGCCGAGCTGCGACAGCCGCATCGCCACGAGGCGACCCGAGTGCAGGCCGAGGTCGACGATGCCGAGCGGGAACAGCCGTTTCTTGACCCAGACGAGCAGGTTCCAGCACATCTGCTGGAGGGTCTCGCTCGGGGCGTAGCCACCACCCTGGAAGCGCGTCGCGAAGAACTCCTCCGTCTGTTTGCCGTCGAGCTGCGCGAGGTAGGCGTTGCGGGCGAGAAACGGCAGCACGGAGGCGTCCTGCCAGAGCATCGGCTCGGCCCGGCGGAGCAGACGCAACAGAACCCGCCGCATGCGGACCTGGTGATAGCCTTCGCCGGGCAGCGCGCGGTCCTCGACGAAGTGCGCGAGCAGCATCTTCGTCTGGTCGTTGAGCGCGCTGCGGTCGAACTCCTGCCCGGCCGGCGTCGGGCGCAGCGAACGTTCGCCCCGGCGGTCGATCAATCGCCGCTGCAGGCAGAAGCGGTAGAGCTGCTCGAGCAGCGACTCCGGCGGCAGGAACTCGCCGGGCACGGGCAGCAGGGTGTTCGCGATGCGCTTCTGCGAGGCTTTGAACAGCTTGCCATCGGCCGTGAACATCACCTTGCTCTGCTGCAGCTCCCGGAGGAAGCGGGCGACGTTCGTGGCGAAGTCGCCGCCGCAGACCAGCTCCTCGGTGACCTGGGGCATGCTGGCTTCGCCGCGCGCGCGGATCGCGAAGAGCGCGACCTCGTGGAACACGATGACCCCGCGGTCGACGGCCTGGATCCCGAGCCGGGTCAGGTCGAGGGTGCCGACCGTGCCGATCATGGCTTCCTCGAGCCCCTTCTTCACGAAGTCGGCGTCGGCGCCTTCGGAGAGTTCGATCTCCTCGGCGAGCTCGTCCCAGGCGCAGATGCCCCCGTGCCGACCGAGCACCTCGTCGACGACCGTCCGCAGCGTATCCGGCAGCTTCTCGAGTCGCTGCCGCATCGAGCTATCCATCGTGTAGAGCTTGTAGATCTTGCGCGCGTGATCCGCGGCCTTGTCCTTGGCCGAGCACCCGTTCTTCGCAGCACGACCGTTCTTCCGGCTGCCATCGTCGCTGCCATTTGCGTTGGTCGCGCCGTTCTGGTCGCCGTCGCCGGCCTGTTCGCGATCGCGGAAGTAGCGCGCGTCGAGATAGCCCTGCAGCGTGATCGAGTCCTGCAGCTGCCGCTCGCTGCGACGCCGATACTGCTGGACGCACTCGACGAGCTCGCCGGGCACACCCCACGCGGGGCTGTCCTCCTCGGCCCAGCGCTTGTCCGTCGCCTGCCAGAGGAAGCCCTCGCGATGCAGCGCCGCGAGCGTGGCCTCGAGATCGAAGCGGCTCTTGAACGACTCGCCGAGCTCGGCGTAGAGCTCCTTCACGCACCGGACGGCGCCGTTCTCGCCGAAGAACACCTCGAGCAGGTCCTGCAGTTTGCGCGGCAGCGCGCCCATCCGGCGCAAGACGAGGGCTTCGTCCTCCATCGCCGCCGCGGCCCGCTGGATCGCGATCCGGCGCTGCGCAGGCGGGTTCTTCTCGACCCAATGCGCAACGCAGTCACGGACCGACTCCTGGTCCGCGCGCTGCAGCAACGCTCTCAGACTCAAACGACTCATGCACGCTCCTCCCGCAGCTTGCGGGCGCGTTCTGACAGTTCATCGGCTTCGAGGATCGCGTAGCCGTAGCCCTGCTCGGTCAGGAACAGCTGCCGCTTCTGGGCGAACTCCTGCTCGCGGGTCGCGGCCGATACCAGGGTGTAGAAGTGCGCGGCGCGGCCATCGGCCTTGGGGCGCAGCACCCGCCCGAGGCGCTGCGCCTCTTCCTGCCGGCTGCCGAACGTCCCGGATACCTGGATCGCGACGTTGGCATCGGGCAGGTCGATCGCGAAGTTGCCGACCTTGCTCACCATGAGCCGCGGCAGCTCGCCGACGCGGAACCTCTCGTAGAGGCGCTCCCGCTCCGCATTGGGCGTCTGGCCGGTGATCAGCGGAATGCCGAAAACCTGGGCCAGCTGCCGGAGCTGTTCGATGTACTGGCCGATCACGAGCACGCGGTCGTCGCGGTGCAACTCGAGAAGCGCGCCCGTCACGTCGATCTTCTGCTCGTTGTCGGCCGCGATGCGGATCTGGGAGCGCGCGGTCGCGGCCTCGTAGCGGGCCTCGCGTTCCGCGCTCAACGGCACCCGGACCTCGGCGCAGTGCGCGGTCGCGAGGAAGCCGCCGTCCTCGAGCTGTCGCCACGGCACCTCGAACCGTTTCGGTCCGATGAGCGAGAACACCTCGTCCGCGCGCCCGTCCTCGCGCACGAGCGTCGCGGTGAGCCCGAGCCGGCGCCTGGCCTGGATCCCGGCCGTCGCGCGGAACACGGGCGCCGGCAGCAGGTGGACCTCGTCGTAGATCACGAGGCCGAAGCCGCCGCTGTCGAACAGGCCCAGGTGCGTGAACTCGTCGGTCTTCCCCTTCCTGTGCGTGAGCATCTGGTAGGTCGCGACCGTGACCGGTCGGATCTCCTTGCGGTCACCGGTGTACTCGCCGACGTCCTCGGGCCGCAGGTCGGTCTTGTCGAGGAGTTCCTGGCACCACTGGCGCACCGCGACGGTGTTCGTCGTGAGGATGAGCGTGTTGTTCTGCAGCAACTGCATCGCCGCGATCCCGACGACGGTCTTGCCGGCACCGCACGGCAGCACGACGACACCGCAGCCGCCGCGATCCGATCCGCCGGCGTGGAACGCGGCCGCGGCCTCGGTCTGATAGTCACGCAGCGCGAACGCCGAGCCGGAGGTCGTGCGGTCACGCCACCCGAACGCGAGCTCGTTGCCGGCCGCGTAACCCGCGCGATCGTCGACGGGATACCCCGCCCGCACTAGCGCCTGCTTGAGTTCGCCGCGGGCTGCGGCCGCGATCGTGGCGCGCTCGTCATCGTCCCACTCCACGAGCTCGGCGACGCGTTCGTCCTCGAGCAGCTCATCGAGCACCTCGTCGTCTTCGCACTCGAGCACGAGGCGGCCGGCCGGGCCCGGCGTCAGTCGCAGCAGGCCGTAGCGGCGGAACCAGTCCTCGAGGCGCTTCCGCACCGCGGGCGCGACCGGGTAGCGCGCGTTCGCCTCGAGCCAGGTGAGCGTGTCCTCCGCGGTCTCCCCGAGCGCCGCGGCGTTCCAGATGCTCACCGGGGTGAGCCGGTAGAAGTGCACGTACTCGGGCGACTTCTCGAGCTCGGCGAAGCGGCCGAGCCGGTCACGCGCGGCCTCGTAGTCGTCGTGCCAGGTCTCGAGCAGCACCGTGCAGTCCGTTTGAACGATCAGCGGCGGTTCGGTCACGCGTTGCCTCCTGCCGAGCTCTTGCCGCGCGGCGATCGCCGCCGCGCCGCCGGCGCCGTGGCCTTCTTCGCCTTGCGGGTCGTCGCGGTCTTTCTGGTCGCCTTCTTGGCCTTCCTGGCGTTCTTCTTGGGCTTCGCCGGCCGTCGCGGCGCCGCCTCGTTCTTCGCAGAACCGAACCCGAGCCGTTCGGCGAGGAACCGCCCGGTGTGACTCGACGCCACGCCGGCGACCTCCTCGGGCGTGCCCTGCGCCACGACCTCGCCGCCATCCGCCCCCGCCTCGGGCCCGAGCTCGAGCACCTGGTCGGCGGCGAGAATGAGATCGAGGTGATGCTCGATGACGAGCACGGAGTCGCCGCGGTCGAGCAGCCGTTCGAGCACGCCCGTGAGCTTCTTCACATCGTCGAGATGCAGCCCGGTCGTCGGCTCGTCGAGCACGTAGATCATGTGCGCTCGTGGCCTCGTCGCGAGCTCGGTGACGAGCTTGATGCGTTGCGCCTCGCCGCCCGAGAACGTGTTGGCCGGCTGACCCAGCTGCAGGTAGCCCAGGCCGACGTCGTGCAGCAGCTGCAGCGGGCGCTTGATCTTCGGATGGTTGCCGAAGAACGCGAGGGCCTCGTCGACCTCCATGCGGAGCACGTCGGCGATGTTCTTGCCGCGGTAGTCGACGCTCAGCGTCTCGGCGTTGTAGCGTTTGCCGCGGCAGATCTCGCACTCGACCCAGACGTCGGCGAGGAAGTGCATCTCGACCTGGATCTGGCCCTTGCCCTCGCAGTGCTGACAGCGGCCCGCGGCGACGTGGAACGAGAACCGCCCCGGGGTGAAGCCCTTCTGGCGCGCGAGATTGGTCTTGCTGAACAGCTCGCGGATCGCGGTGAACACACCCGTGTAGGTCGCGGGATTGCTCGCGGGCGAACTGCCGATCGGACTCTGGTCGACGACGACGAGCTGGTAGCGCGGTTGCTCCTCGCCGTCGACTTCGACGATCGGTTGCTGGTCCCGCAACGCGGGCACGAGCGCGTCCATGATCAGCGTCGACTTGCCCGACCCCGAGACCCCCGTGATCGCGGTGAAACAACCGAGCGGTACGTCGACGTCGACGCCCTTCAGGTTGTGGATGCGCACGTCGCGCAGGCTGGCGTGACCGCGCGGGGTGCGGCGTTCGGTCGGTGCCGGCAGCACGAGTTCGCCGCGCAGCCACTGGCCCGTGAGCCCCTTGCTGCGCGCGACCTTGGCCGGCGTGCCGTGCGCGATGATGCGGCCGCCGCGGTGACCCGCGCCCGGCCCGAGGTCGAGGACGTGATCCGCGGCGCGCACCATCGTCTCGTCGTGCTCGACCGCGACGACCGTGTTGCCGAGATCCCGCAGCTCGAGCAACGTCGCGAGCAGCCGCTCGGTGTCGCGCGGATGCAGGCCGACGGTCGGTTCGTCGAGCACGTAGAGCACCCCGACGAGCTTGTTGCCGAGCTGCGTGGCGAGTCGAATGCGCTGGGCCTCCCCGCCCGACAACGTCGCGGCCGAACGATCGAGCGTCAGATAGCCGAGCCCGGTCTCGCGCAGGAACGACAACCGGTGCTCGAGTTCCTTGAGCACATCGGCCGCGATGCGGGCCTCGGTCTTGTTCAGCCGGAAGCGTTCGATCCGCTCCGCGGCGGCGTCGACCGTCGCCGCGAGGAGCTCGGGCAGCCGCACGCCCGAAACCTTGACGTGTCGAGGTCCCGGCATGAGGCGTTCGCCGGCGCAATCCGGGCACGGCTGGCTGCGCATCACGTCGCGGTAGCGCTCGTCGCCGCCGCTCTGCCCCTCGTCGGAGCCCTTGCCGTGGAACCACTCCTCGACCTGGCGGGCGAGCCCCTTCCACGCGACCGACATGCGCCACTCGCGCTTGCGTCTGGCGTCGCGCTTCGTGAACACGACCTCGTGGCGCTCCTTGCCGGTGCCGCGCAGCAGCAGGTCGCGGGCGGCCCGCGGCAGGTCCTGCCACGGCGTGTCGAGATCGAAGCCGTGCTTCTCCGCGACTTCGAGCGCGACGGCCGCATACCACCCCTCGGGGTTCGTGAGGAACGTGAAGGCCGCGCCGCGGTGCTTGATCGCGCCCCCGAACGTCGGCTTGTCCGGGTGATTGACGAGCATGGCCTCGGAGCAGAGGACGACCTCGCCGAGGCCGAGACACGTCGGGCACGCACCGCTGTGATGGTTGAACGAGAACCAGCGCGGATGCGGGTCCTTGGGCGCCTCGAAGCCGCACTCGGCACACGCCGCCGCGGTGCGGAACCACAGGCGTTCGCGGTCGTCGGCGAACTGGACGATCGCGGCGGGCGCCCCACCGTGCGCCGCGGCGGCGACCTGAGCCTGTTCGATCGAGTCGCTGAGCCGCGTGAGGCCGCCCTTGTCGTCGGCGCTGGCGATCGCGACGCGGTCGATCACGAGCAGCAACTCGTCCGGCACCGCACTCGGACGGGTCGCGTCGATGCGGACCTCGTCGCCGTCGAGGAACGCCCGGACGTAGCCCTGCTGACGCCACTCCAGCCACAGCGCCTCCAGCCACGGCCCGGCGCGTGCCCCGTCGTCCCGGAGATCGGAGGGCACCGCGATCGGCGCCATGAGATGCGCCCGCCGGCCGGCGTGATCCGTGGCGACCTTCTTCGCGGCCTTCGTCGGCGACCACGCGATCAGCTCGCCGCCGTGCTCCGGACAGTGGTGGCGGCCGATGCGCGCGTAGAGCAGGCGCAGGTAGTCGTGGATCTCCGTCGTCGTCGCGACGGTCGATCGCGGGCTGCGCGCCGTGCGCTTCTGATCGATCGCGATCGCCGGGCCGAGCCCTTCGATCGTCTCCACGGGTGCGCGGTCGAGGCGTCCGAGGAAGCGGCGCGCATACGTCGACATGCTCTCAAGGAAGCGCCGCTGTCCCTCCTGGAAGATCGTGTCGAACGCGAGGCTCGACTTGCCCGAGCCCGACGGGCCGGTCACGACCGTGAACTCGCCGAGCGGGACGTCGCAGTCGACGCCCGCGAGGTTGTGCGTCGTGGCGCCGCGCACCGCGATCGATGTCAGCTTGCGCGCGCGCCCGACGGCGCTCTTGCCGCTCCCGTTCTTGCCGTTCTGGCTGGCTTTGGCGCAGCGCTTCTTTCGCTTGCTGCCGAGCCCGATCGCACGCAGGGCCGTGCCGGTGTGCGACTCGTCGCCGTCGGCCAGATCCTCCGGGGTGCCGGTCGCGACGACCCGCCCGCCGCCCGTGCCGCCCTCGGGCCCGAGCTCGATGAGCCAGTCCGCGGCCCGCACGACGTCGAGGTTGTGCTCGATGACGAGCACGGTGTTGCCCGCATCGACGAGCCGCTGCAGCGCGTCGAGGAGCTTCGCGACGTCGTGGAAGTGCAGCCCCGTCGTCGGCTCGTCGAGCACGTAGAACGTCCTGCCGGTCGCCGGTCGCTGCAGCTCCGTGGCCAGCTTGACGCGTTGGGCTTCGCCGCCGGACAACGTCGTCGACGGCTGCCCGAGGCGCACGTAGCCGAGTCCGACATCTTGCAGTGCCCGCAGTCCGCGAACGATCTTCGGTTGTTCGCCGAAGAACGCGACGGCCTCGTCGATCGACATCGCGAGGATGTCGTGGACGGATCTGTCCTTCCAGCGGATCGCGAGCGTGTCGGCGTTGAAGCGCGCGCCCCCGCACTCCTCGCAGACGACCTCGACGGGCGCGAGGAAGTTCATCTCGAGCGTCGTTACGCCCGCCCCGCCGCACGCCTCGCAGCGCCCGCCGGTGACGTTGAACGAGAAGCGCCCCTTCTCGTACTGCCGCAGCTTGCTCTCCGGCAGCATCGCGAACAGGTCGCGCACGTGCGTCCAGACCCCGGTGTAGGTCGCCGGGTTGCTGCGCGGGGTGCGGCCGATCGGGGCCTGGTCGATCTCGACGATCTTGTCGAGCTGATCGACGCCCGCGATGGACTTGCAGTGCGACGGCCCGGCGTCCGCGCCCATGAGCTCGCGCTTGAGCCACGGCACGAGCACGTGGTGCACGAGCGTTGATTTGCCCGAGCCCGACACGCCGGTGATGGCGCTGAACCGACCGAGCGGGATCTCGGCGTCGACGCCCTGCAGGTTGTGGTGGCGCGCGCGTTGGATCTGGAGCACGCCGGCGTTGCCCGCGCGCCGCTGCTCCGGCATCGGCACGCTGAGCTCGCCGCGCAGGTAGCGCCCCGTGAGCGATCGGGCGCTGCGCTCCACCTCGTCGGGATCGCCGGCCACCACGACCTCCCCGCCGTCGACGCCCGCCTCGGGACCGACGTCGACGAGGAAATCGCTGCGTCGCATCGTCTCCTCGTCGTGCTCCACGACGACGACCGTGTTGCCGCGGTTGCGCAGCGCTTCGAGGGTCCGGAGCAGCCGCTCCTGGTCGCGGGCGTGCAGGCCGATGCTCGGCTCGTCGAGCACGTAGAGGATGCCGCGCAGGCCGGCGCCGACCTGGGCCGCGAGCCGGATGCGCTGCGCCTCGCCGCCCGACAGCGTCGGCGCGCGGCGCGCGAGGGTCAGATACCCGAGGCCGACGTCGCGTAAGAACGTGAGGCGCCGATCGATCTCCTTCACGATCGGCTCGCCGATCACGGCCGCCGAGCCCGTGAGTTCGAGGCCCTGGATCCAGGCGGCAGCGTCATCGATCGACTGCGCCAGCACGTCGGGCAGCGTCCGGCCGTCGAACGTCACGGCGTTGGCCGCGGCCGTGAGCCTGGTGCCCTCGCACTCGCCGCACGGCGTCGCGGCCCGGAAGCGGTCGAGGTTGCGCGCGCGCGACGGGCGATACACCCGTTCGAAGTGCCGGATGATCCCCGGGAACGCGATGCGGTCGCTACCGGACGTCGACATCATCGACGAGCTGCGCCGCCACTTGAACTCGAACTTCTTGCTGCCCGAGCCGTAGAGCACGACTCTCTGGGCACGTTTGCCGAGCTTCTTCCACGGCTTGTCGAGGTCGAAGCCGAACGCGGCCGCGACCTTCTCCATGTGCTTCAGCGTCAGCGTGCCGTAGACCAGTTTGCCGTCGTCGTTGAACGCGTAGAGCGCGCCCTCGCGGATCGACCTGTCCGGGTCCTTGACGATGAGCTCGGGGGCGAAGCCGAACGTGTGACCGAGTCCGTCGCACTCGGGACACGCGCCGATCGGACTGTTGAACGAGAACAGGCGCGGCTCCATCTCGGGCAGCGCGCCGTGACCGTTGGGACAACTGCGCAGCGTCGAGAACAGCCGGAACTCGGGTTCGCCGCCGCCGTCCGCGAACGTCAGCCCCACCATCCCCTCGCCGAGCTGCACGGCCTGTTCGACGGCCTCGGCGAGTCGCGATCGCTTGTCGGCCTCGACGGTCAGGCGATCGATGACGAGTTCGATCGTGTGGTAGACGTAGCGCTCGAGCTGGATGTCCTCGTCGAGGCGCCGGACCTCGCCGTCGATGCGCGCGCGCACGAACCCCTTGGCCGCCCACTCCGCGAGCTCCTTGCGGTACTCGCCCTTGCGCTCGCGCACGACCGGAGCGAGCACCATGACCTTGTGGCCGTCGTGCTGTTCGACGATCGCGTTGGTCACCTGCTCGGGCGACCAGGCCTCGATCGCCGCCCCGCACTCGGGGCAGCTCGGATCGCCGAGGCGCGAGTAGAGCAGGCGCAGGAAGTCGCCGATCTCGGTCAGCGTGCCGACGGTCGAGCGCGGCGAGTGGCTTGTCGACTTCTGGTCGATCGAGACCGTCGGCGACAGGCCCTCGACGAGATCGACCTTGGGCTTCTCCATGCGCCCGAGGAACTGCCGCGCGTACGAACTCAGGCTCTCGAGGAAGCGCCGCTGCCCCTCCTGGTAGATCGTGTGGTAGGCGAGGCTCGACTTGCCGGAGCCCGAGACGCCCGTGAAGGTCGTCAGGCTGTCGCGCGGGAACGCGACGTCGACCCCCTTCAGGTTGTGCTCGCGGGCGCCGCGAACGACTACCGAATCCGTGTTGACGCCACCGTTTGCGGCGGCTCGGGCAGCCCGTTTCCCGGGCTTGCGGGCGCCATTCGGAGGGGTCGTTTTCGAGTTCGTCACCACAGGCCGAACCCCGCAGCATAGCGCGGGGTGCCCGCTTGGCCAGCGACACGGATAGGAACGCGATCGGGCCGCCGCCGCGGGCGTGACCGCGCTTCCAACTCATGCTAGTTTGCCGACTTGCCGTCGCTCGGTCGAGTGGCGGCGACCACCCGGGCAAAGGCCCTGGCCAGCCGAAGCGCGCGCCGATGACCGAACGATCCCAACCCGCCGACCTCCCCATGGAGCCCGACGAGCAGCCGAGCGTCGTCGCGATCGTTCGCCTCGGCAGCAGTGTTGGCAGCAAGAGCGAGCAGGACGCGCTCGATCAGCTCGAGGAGGATCTCGACGATGCGCTGGTCGCAGCGGGTGAGGGCGCCGGCGAGTTCGAGGGCGCCGAACTCGGCAACTCCGAATGCCATCTGTTCTTCGGCGGCGAGGCGCCGGAGCGCACCGTCGCGGTCATTCGGCCGGTGATCGCGCGGTCGCGCTTTCGCGAGGGAGCGGCGTTCGAACTCGCCGTGGTCGACCCGGACGGGGTGCGCCGCACGCGGCGCGAGACGCTCTGAGCGGTCCGCCCCTACCCGGTCGGTGCCGGTCCCACGAGCGGCAGCAGCGCGTCGTGGAGCAAGCCGTTCGTCGCGAGCACCTGGCCGCCGTAGAGCCAGTCGTCACCACCGTCGAGGTCGGTCACGCGGCCGCCGGCCTCCTGCACGATGACCGCGCCCGCCGCGACGTCGTAGGGCTGCAGGTAGAGCTCCCAATAGCCGTCGTAGACGCCCGCCGCCGTGAGGCAGAGGTCGAGCTCGGCCGAGCCGAGCCGGCGCAGGTCGCGGCAGAGCGGCAGCACGCGCGCGAGCCGGGCCGAGTTGTCGTCGCGCCCCGGTTCGTTGCGGTTGTAGGAGAACCCGGTGGCGAGCAGCGCGTCGGCGACCTCGCTGGTCCTCGTGACCGTCAGCGGTTCGATGGCATCCCCGCGATGGCGTTCGGCGCCCCGACCGAGGCTCGCCACGAACGTCTCGCCGAGCGCCGGCGCGTGCACGACACCGAGCACCGGCACGTCGTGGTGCGCCAGCGCGATCGACACGGCGAAGAACGGCAGCCCGTGGACGAAGTTGGTCGTGCCGTCGATCGGATCGATGATCCACGTCCATTCGGAGTCCTGGTGCGCCTCGCCCTGCGCCGTCATCGCGCCTTCCTCGGCGAGCACCGCATGATCGGGGAACTCGCGCAGCAGCGGTCCGACGATCATCGCCTCGGCCTCGCGGTCCGCCGTGGTGACGAGTTCGCGCCGGCGGCCCTTGGACTCGACGGTCGACTGCGCGGCGGCGCGCCGCTCGAGCAGCATGACGCCGGCCATACGCGAGAGCCCGAGCGCGAGCGTGCGCGCGCGGTCGAGGATCTCGTCGCGGACGTCGCGTTCCTGCTGCGCGGTCATCGGCCGGCGATCCCCGCCACGATGCGTTCCTGGGCCACTTTCAGGTGCTTGTTCACGCCGCTCTTCTTCGGATCGTAGCCCATGAGCACGGCGAACGAGAACGTCCGGCCGTCCACGTCGACGTAGCCCGACAGCGACGAGCTGCCGCGGATCCAACCCGTCTTGGCGCGCACGCGGCCCTCGAGTCCGGTGCCGCGGAACCTCTTGCTGAGCGTGCCGGTGCGCCCCGCGATCGGCAGCGCCTGCCGCAGCGCGACCCCGAACGGTCGCCGCTTCGCGTCGTGCAGCACGCGCGCGAGCAGCCGCGCGGACACCCGGTTGTTCTTCGACAGTCCCGAACCGTCCGCGAGCACGAACCCGCTCGGCAGCTGACCCTGCATCGCGGTGAGCTGCTCTCGCATGGCATCGAGCCCGCCCGCGAGGGTGCCATCGCGCCGCGTTCGCGCGCCGAGCACGCGCAGGCACTGCTCGGCGTCGAAGTTCGACGACTCTTCGAGGATGCGCAAGATCGCGGGCGGCAGGGTCGTCGTGACCGTGTGCACGTGACCGTCCTGCGGGAACGGCCCCGCCCCACCGACCGTGATGCCGGCGCGCGCGAGCAGGTCGAGCAGCGCGCGGCGGTACCAGGTCGCCGGATCCTTCACGGCCGTGCGGATCCGGGTCACGACCGCGCCCCGAGACAACTTGCCGCGCACGAGCAGCCGATCGCCGTAGTCGATCGCGCCGCACGACGACACGCCGCGTTTGCCGACGAGCTGCACCCTGTTCTGCAGCGGCGGGCCGACGAGCGGGCCGTCGCAACGCACCGCAGGTCGGCCGCTCCGCCCGCGCGGATCGATCGCGAGCCAGAACACGGCCTGATCGAGCACGAACGGCCCCGTCGGCGCGCAGTAATAGGCGTAGAGCTGGTTCTGCGGCCACGTCGACGGGCGCGCCGGGCCCGTGAACGGGCCGGGATCGAGGTGCACGCTGCGCAATCGCGTGATCCCGCGCCGCTGCAGCTCGGCGACGACCTCGCCGAAGCGCACTTCCGGCCGATGCACCGAGTCCGTGATCCAGTTGGGATCGCCGCTCGCGTGCACGACGAGCGCACCACCCTGGATCTCGAAGCGCGTCGCGAATCGGAAGGTCGGACCGAGCCCGCGCAGGATCGCGGCGGCCGTCAGTACCTTGAGGCTGCTCGCCGGTGCGAAGAACCGGTCCGCCTGGTTCTCGTAGACGATTTGCCCGCGGTCGTCGATCACGCAGACGCCGCTGATCGCGCCGTGTTTCTGCGCGGCAGCGATGCCGTCGCGGATCCCGGACGACGGCTGCCACGTCCGACCGGCACTCGCGTCGAGTGCCGGCGGCTCGATCGCTTGCGCGACGGCAACGTCGGTCCCGATACCGGATAGCACGATGCCGGACAGAACGGCGCCGCACCAGAGCGACGCTCCGCGAGACCACACCCACCGCATACGGGTTTGTTATCCGATGCCGGTGCCGCGTTCGATACCGTTGTCGCGATGTTCGTCGTCGCCGCTGCCGTTCTCGCCCTCGCCACGGTTCCGCAGGACCCGCCGCCGCCCGTCAAGGCGCTCGTCGTGAGCGGCGCCAACAACCACGATTGGCAGTGGACCTCGCCCGAGATCGGCCGCGCGCTCTCTGAGACCGGGCGCTTTCAGGTCGAGATCACCCATGAGCCCGACACGGACCTGGTCGGCCTGGCCGAACGCCACGGCAGCGGTGAGGTCGACGTGATCGTGCTCGACTACAACCGGCGTAACCGCTGGCCCGAGGCGGCGGAGAAGAGCTTTCTACAGGCCGTGGAGAACGGCTGCGGCGTCGCGGTGCTGCACGCCGCGAACAACGCGTTCGACGGCTGGCGGGAGTACGAGCGCATGGTCGGACTGCTCTGGCGGAAAGGCACGGGGCACGGCCGGTTTCACCCGTTCGATGTGAACGTGATCGACCACCACCACCCGATCACGCTCGGGATGGCCGACATGACGATGCACCCGGACGAGCTCTATCACCGGCTCGTCCTCGGCGAGGGCGCCGAGTTTCGCATCCTCATGAGCGCCTACAGTCACCCCAAGACGGGCGGCACGGGCCGGCACGAACCGATGGTGCTCGTGTCCGAATACGGCAAGGGGCGCGTCTTCCACACGCCGCTCGGGCACGTGTGGAAGGGCAACATCCCGTCGCGCGCGAGCTGGGCGGACCCGCAGCTGCGGCGGCTCGTCGCGCGCGGCACCGAGTGGGCCGCGACCGGTGTCGTGACGCTGTCGCCGACGCCGCTGAACCGGCTGAGTCAGCAAGAGCAGAAGGCGGGGTTCGAGCTGCTCTTCGACGGCAAGACGATCGAACACTGGCGGGCCTACCGCGCCGAGGGCTTGCCGGAGAAGGGCTGGGTCGTGCGCGACGCGGCGATCGTGCACGAAGAACGAGGCGGCGGCGGCGACCTCGTGACCGTCGAGGAGTACGCGGACTTCGACTTCCGGTTCTCGTTCCGCGTCGCGCCCAAGGCCAACAGCGGCGTGATCTGGCACGTGCTCGAGACCGAGGATCAGACCTACAAGACCGGGCCCGAGTATCAGGTGCTCGATGACGCGGGCTACCCGAACCTGAATCCCAAGCACGCGGTCGGTGCGCTCTACGACCTCGTGTCCGCGGCCGAGAAGCCTGTCCGGCCGGCGGGTGCGTGGAACGACGGCCGCATCGTGATCGACAACGGCACGCTGCAGCACTGGCTCAACGGCAAGCTGCTCCTCGAGACGCCGTGCAAGGGTGAGGCGTGGGACGAGATGATCGGCAGGAGCAAGTTCCGCAACTGGCCGTTCGGCAAGTCGGGCAAGGGCCGCCTCGCGCTGCAGGACCACGGCAACGAGGTCGCGTTCCGGAATCTTCGGATCAAGCGGCTGTAGCGCGCCGCAGTGAGCGATCTGCTCGAGATCCTCGGCGACGCGTTGGGAGTTGCATCGGGCCTCTTGGCCGCCGTCGCGGGTTTCGCGTCCGTGTGGCTTCAGATCCTGCTGCACGAACTCGCGCACGCCGGTGTCACGTTGATGCTCGGCGGCAAGGTCAACGCGATCGACGTCGGCTCCGGTCGCTTCGTGTGGTCGCGTGCGATCGGCGCGACGACCGTCGAACTACGCCCGTTCTGGAGCCACGGTCTCATGATGGGCGGCTTCGATTCGCCGGGTTGGTGGCGCACGCGAACCGCGCTGATGCTCCTTGCCGGCCCCGTCACTTCGACTCTGGGCGCCATTGCGCTGGTGTTCTTGCTGTTGGATGTCGACATCGAGCCGCGCGGCAGCTGGAGCATGACGATTCCGGCGTTCCTTCTGACCGCGACCGTGTCCTGGTCCGTTGCCGCCGTCATCGCATGGCTGCCGTTCGAGATTCGGCTCGCGGGAATCGAAGTGGCTAGCGACGTCTTGGCCCTTGCTCGAATGGCGCGGTTCGATCGCCAGAAGGTCGAGTTGGCGGCCCAGGAGTTCCAGAGCACGCGGCGCCATCATCTAGCCTGGCGCGCCTTCTTGGAGGGTGACCCTGGTTTGGCTCGCGAGCTGCTAGCGGGCGTCGCCTTCGCGCCGGGGACCGAGTTCGCCCGGTCGATGGACCGAGCGATCTTCACCTGGCCCATTGACGGCCCCGACGCCGCGCTCGCCGAACTCAGCGCGGCCGAGAACTCGTTCGGGGACGCTGACCTGAGCGCGCCGGCCCGGCGCGACTACGAGCTTGCCCTGCGCGTTAATCGGCTGTTCTTCCTGGTCCGTCGCGATGGCGACCGAGCGGGCGGCGAAGCGGCTGCGATCGCCGAGCAGCTCGGCAAGCAAGCGAAAGACGTCGCTGTCGCGCGGACTCTGGGTCTCTACCTGCTCGAACTCGGGCGCCTCCGACCGGCGATCACGATGCTGCGCGGCGCCTGGCGCCAGCCGGACTCGGTGATGGGGCGAGCCCTGACCGCGCTCTATCTCGCGCTCGCTCACGCGAGTTCGGGAGACGCGCGAGCGGCCCGTTGGTTTCTGCAGAAGGCGCGACGGCTTCACGCCCTGCCGTCGATGTTGGCCGAGTTCGAGCAGCGCGTTGCCGAAGCAGTCGCGGCCGCAGCGTGACCGCTTCAGCGCGTTCCGGGCCGCAAAGCCCGAAGCGCGAGGATCGTCGCCACGACCGGCTCGTCCTCTTTCATCGCGGCGCCGAAACCGACGAACGCGCCGGCGGACTCGCCGTCGGTTTGCTGGCGCACGAGCAGCCATGCCGGCGCCGGCGGCGCTTCATGGCCAAGGGCAACCGCGGCCTGGGCGCGCGCGGCGGCCCAGTAGCACCGCAACGCGGGCTCGAACTCGCTGAGGAGTCCGGGGACCGGCAGGTCCGCCTGGCGAGCGAGCCACGCGGCCGCTGCCTGCACACGCGGCGCGCCCTTGGCGTGACCGCACAGCAACAGCCCGCGCAGGCCGTCGGCGGTCGCCGTGCCGTAGGCGCGTTCGCCGCCGTCGTCGTAGCTGCCGCCCTTGCCGCCGCGCCACTCGTCGGTCGGTGCCGCGAAGAAGCCGCCGTGGCGATCGAGATCGCCGTTGCTCGGATCGAAGTGCTGACAGCGTTCGATGTAGGTCCTGGCCTGCACGACGAGCGGATCGTCGACCTGCACACCGTCGGCGCGCGCCGCGGCGAGCGCCGCGACCGTCGTCGACAAAGTCACGAGCTCGGCCGCGTCCTTCGCGGTCGGCGGGCGATCGCCGAGCCCGAAGCCGCCGAACGCGGGTTCGGTCTCGGACCAACCGTTCTGCGGGTTGAACTGCAGCAGCCGCAGGCGCGCGAGCAGACGCCGCGCGGTCGGCTGCCAGTCCTTCGGTTGCAGTATCGTCAGCGCGTGCAGCTGACACGCGATGGTGTAGCACGGGTAGTCGGTCGACGCGTCGCGCGCGTTGCCGCGTTCCGCGCACTTGGACAGCGCTCGGAACGCTCGTCGGATGGCGCGATTGTGACGCGACCGTTCCTTCGGCTGGCAGTGTGCCGTTGCGAGCAGCGCGGCGGCAGTAACCGACTCGCCGCGCCGGAGCACCGCGTACTGATCGGCTTCGAGAAGGCCATCGGGTGCCTGCTGAGCCCACAACCAGTGCAGCGCGCGAGTTGCGGGTGTTGGTTCGAAACCGGCCCGATGCTCCGCCAGATAAGACGCGCCGAAAACTCCCCCGAGCAGACCGATCAATAGGCCGGCGAACACCACTCCGAACGCGCCGAGAACGATCCGAAAACGCAAGCTCAACGCTCACTCATCGGCAGCAACTTGTCGGGCGTGAGCAGCGTCATCACCGCACACGCGGTGCAGAACACCCGGTCCGTGATGCAGTGATGCCCGATCCAGCTGCCGTCCGCATCCTGACAACGATCGAGCGCCTTCACGATGCGCGGGTACCAGTTGTCGTAGTTGGGCCCGCGTTCGATGAGCAGCGCCTGCACCGCGAACAGCGCGCCGAGGAACTCCTCACCACCCTGCCGGCCGCCGACGTCCTGGTCGAACCGCATCTTCGCGATGACGCGCGCGGCCTTCTTGGCGTCCTCGGTGTGGCCGAGGTTCTCGCCGTGCAGCACGCGCACGCCGCCGCTCTGGGTCACGAACCGTTCCTGGTTGTTCCACTTGGCCTCGCGGAAGATGCCGGTCGGCTTCTCGAGGCAACGCAGCAGGTACTGGATGACCTTCTTCGGCGACGCCTGGTCGATCGCGATGCCGGTCGAGCTCGCCTGCTTGAGCGCGAGCCACGCGCTGATCGTCGTGAGCATCGGCTCGTAGCTCGTCTCCCACTGGCCGTCCTCGCGCTGCAGCGACGAGATGTGCGCGATCATCGCCGTGAGGTCCTCGCGCATCATTTCGTCCTCGCGGCGGTCGGCGTTGAAGCCGAGCACCTGGGCGTAGAGCAGCGCGCACAGATACAGCGGTGCGTGCGGGCCGAGCTTGCGTTGCAGCAACGTGCCGCTGTCGAGCTGGCGGTGCTCGCCGTAGTGCCGGGTCCGCGGTCGCAGCCAGTCGAGCGCGCGTCGCAACGGCCGCCAGTGCCGTCCGCGTGACGGCGTGCTGCCGTTGCTCATGAGCGCCAGCGCGACGACGGCCGTGTTGCCGATCTCGCCCCGCATGCCGCGGTCGCGCCCCCACGAGCCGTCGTGGTTCTGCACGCGGAGGAGCCACTGCAGGCCCTCCTCCGCGGTCGAACGCGCGAGCGGGGTCACCGGGTCGCGCGGACTGCCGTGCGGGGTCGGTGCGGCCGCGCTCGCCACGAGAACGGCTGCGACGACGATTGCCGTGCGTGCCAAGAAGCTCGATCGGGTCTGCATCCTTGCCTGCCTCCGCTGGCGTCGGCCTCGGGGTCCTTGGGAACGGCCGACGTGGTTCGCCGGGACGTATCCTAGCGTGCCGAACGGGCAACGGGGTGCCCGGGCGGAAGCTCAGCGATTTCTTTGCCGGGCGGTCCGCCCTTCTGCCTCCACTTCCGGGGGGCCAGGGTGCGGGAACACCCCAAACCGCGATGGCAATGCGAGTTCAGGCTTGCGGGCCGTTCCAGCCGCGTCTAGCGTCTCGCCTGTCACCGGTGGCGCCGCCCCAGGGGGCCCGGCGCTCCGCTACCTCAACCAAGGTTTCAGAGAAACATGCGCAAGCACTTCGCAACTGCACTGGCCTGCACGGCCGCTCTATCGCTGACCTCGTGCCTCGCTGGTCCGCACCAGCTCAAGCGCACGGTCGACGACTGGGATCAGAAGATGTACGTGAACCAGCCGTGGATCAGCGCGGCGCTCTGGGTCATCCCGGTCATCCCGTTGATGAACTTCGGCGCCGGCATCGGCGACTTCTTCGTCGGCGACGCCTACTTCTTCTGGTTCAAGGACGCCTGGGACGGCAAGGGCACGGGCTTCAAGCACGCCAACATCGAGGCCACCGACGGCGCCGTCGGCAGCCTGATCGGCGACGGCAAGTTCCTCACGGCCGAAGGCGGCATGTAGTCGAGCAGTCAGGTCTCTGCTCGACCGCACCGCCCCGGTTCGACGCGGCCGCTCGGCTTCGCTGAGCGGCTTCGCTAACCGGGGCGGCGCCTTGTACGGGCCGTTCGGGCTGGCCGTTCGCGGCCGGTGGCTATGCCCAGCCTGCGAACCAGTCTACGAACCTGCCGGATCCGCCGCCCGCGTCCAGCTCGCGAGCTCGAACATCGTGCCCGCGGCCGTCGCGTTCAGCTGGCGCACCTCGAGACCGATCGCCGGCGCATACCAGGTCAGGGAGGTCCGTTCGAGGAACGTCTCGCCCTCGATCAGCAGCCGCTCGACGCGCGCGATCCGCAGGGTGTCGAAGGTGCCGCCCGGCACCGTGATCCGGTCCTGGTCCTCGACCCGATACTCGACCTCGATGCGGCGCGACGGCCGCTCACGCCGGCGGTCGAGGATCTCGCAGCGCCACGACTTGCCGACCCAGAGCGGCCAATGAAACCGCGCGTCGACCGGTGTCAGCAGGCGCAGCGGCTCGCCCTTCGGGTTCCACTGGCCGAGATAGCCGAGGTCCGGGTCGCGCCGGAGCAAGAACCCGCGGGCGTCCTGCACCACCACGCCGGTGTCGTCCGCCTGAACGACCGCGAACGGCAGCTCCCGCACGCCGCCCTGCAGCAGCGTGTAGCGGTCGCCGACCCGGAAGCTCGGCCGGTCCCAGACTTCGGCGCCGCTCGGTGGCGTGGGATCGAACGCGATGAGCCCGCGCGCGGTGCCCTCGGGCATCGGGCCGAGGGCGCAGCCGGCGAGGGCGGCGGCGAGAAGCAGAGCGAGGGCGAAGCGGCGCGACATCGCGGAAAGCATGGAGTCGCCGGTTCTGTGATACCAGCGGCTCGGCGATGATCCCCGCATGCGTGAACTCGCCGAAGCGCTCGCTGGCTGCCGCATGGTTCTCGCGCTCATGGGCGAGTCCGACCGGCTCGCCGCGGCCCTGTCCGGGGCCGGGATCCCGACGGTGCCGCTGTCGCCGGACGCGGCGAGCGCCGCGACCCTGCGGCCGTTCCGCCAGCGGTTCGATGGCGCGGTGGTCGACCTCGAGGCGCTGCCCGCGGCCGCGCACGAGGCGGTCCTGGCCGCGGTCCGGGAGGCGCTGTTGCCCGGCAGCATGCTCGCGGTGCGGCGCGCTGGCCGCATCCAGGGCGAACGGCTGCCGGCGGAGGATCTGCCCGACGCTCCGGGCTACGTCGTCGGCGCGTTCGCCGATCGGCTCGTCGGCCACTCGCTGGTCGCGGAGCTCGCGTGCGGGCAGGGTCGTCTGCTCGACGCGTTGGCGCTGCGCGGCGTCGCGGTTCACGGGTTCGAGCAGGACCCGGAGCAGGTCGCGGCGGCCCGCGCGCGCGGCCACGAGGTGACGGCAGGCGGGATCGGTGAGCTGCTCGCGGCGGCCGGTGACGGCTTCGACGTGGTCTGTATCAGTGAGGTCGTCGAGGACGTCCCGGCCCACTTCTTCCCGGTCTTGCTCGACTCGTTGCGCGGTGCTCTGCGGCCCGGCGGTCGCTTGCTGATTCGCGCCAGCCGGCGCTGGCTGCACGGCGCGATGCAGGGCGCGGCGAACGCCCGCGGTTGGCAGCGCGCCGAGCTCGCGCCGCTGCCGCGCACCGCGAACGACGAGGTCCTCGAGCTGTTCGCGCAGGATGCTCCGGCGCCGGAGAGCGACGCTGACGATGTGTTCGACCCGCCGCTCTCGACCGCGGACCTGCCGATCCATGCGCCGCTGGCCTCGCCGTTCGACCTCGAGCGCTTCGAGCGCAAGGTCACGAGCCAGTGCGGAGACGACGGCGTGCTCGCTGCGTTGTTCGAGCTTCTCGGCACGACGGACCGGTCCTACGTCGAGTTCGGCTGCGGCGACGGCGTCGAGTGCAACACGCGGCAGCTGCAGCTCGCGGGCTGGTCCGGCGTGCTCATGGACGGCGCGGTCGAACCGGGCGCTGCCGATGTCACGATCCACCAGGCGTGGATCACGGCGGAGAACATCAACGCGTTGCTCGATCAGCACGGCGTGCCGGCGGAGCCGGACCTGATGTCGATCGACCTCGACGGCAACGACTACTGGGTGTGGCGCGCGATCGAGCGGCGACCGCGGGTCGTCGTCGCCGAGTACAACGGCAACCTCGCGAAGGACCGCGCGCTGACGATGCCCTACGACCCCGATCACCGCTGGGACGGCAGCGACTACTACGGCGCGAGCCTGCTCGCGCTCGAGAAGCTCGGTCGCGAGAAGGGCTACACGCTCGTCTACTGCAACCAGGCCGGCGTGAACGCCTACTTCGTCCGCGACGACGTGCTGCCGAACGGCACCGACCGGCCGGATCCGCTCGCGATCCACCGGCCGGCGAACTACTGGTATCGCGGCGGTCGCAGTCGCGTCGACCTGACGCGGCGCATGGTCGAGGTGTGAAGCCCTGCTCGTTCGCGCTCAGCGAACGAGGAACTCGCGCCCCGTGGAGACGCGTTCGCGCCAGTAGTCCAGCAGGTCCTGCATCGTCTGCTCGAACGTGATCTCGGGTTGCCAGCCCGTGTGCTTCGTGAACTTCGTCGTGTCCGGCACCTGCAGGTCCGCGTCGACGGGGCGCAGCCGCTCCGGGTCGGTGACGACCTCGATGTCGTCCCGCGTCGACAGCGACAGCAGGTGGTTCAGCATGTCGCCCACCGTGCAGCTGAACGTGCCGCCGATGTTGTAGTAGGCGCCGGGCGTCGGGTTCTTCGTGACGAGCAGGTGATACGCGCGCACGGCGTCGCGCACGTCGCTCCACGTGCGCAGCGAATCGAGGTTGCCGGTCTTGAGAACGGGCGGGATCCGCCCTTCTTCGATCAGCGCGATCTGCTTACAGAACGTCGACTCCGCGAACACGTCGCCGCGCCGCGGACCCGTGTGCGTGAACATGCGCGTCGTCATCACGCACATGCCGTAGGCCTCGGCGTAGAAGCGGCCGACGAGGTCGGTGCCGACCTTGCTGATCGCATACGGCGACGCCGGGTGGAACGGTCGATCCTCGTGGATCGGCAGCAGCTCCTGCGGCACGCGACCGAAGACCTCGGAGCTCGCGCACACGTGCACGACCGGCTCGACCGGGCCGTGGCGGATCGCCTCGAGCAGGTTGGCGGTGCCGAGGATGTTCGTCTGCAGCGTCTCGAGCGGCGCGTCGAAGCTGGTCTTCGGATAGCTCTGCGCCGCGAGGTGAAAGACGTAGTCGGGCCGGATGGTGCGGACCGCGTGCTGCAGCGACGGCAGGTCGTTGAGGTCGCCGTAGGTGAGCTGCACGCGGTCGCCGGCGTTGGCGCGCGGGAGCAGGTGCTCGACGTTGCTGAGGTCGTCGTTCCAGCGCAGGAAGCCGTGCACCTCCCAGTCCGTCGTCGCGAGCAGGTGGTCGGCGAGGTGGCTGCCGACCATGCCGGTGAAGCCGGTGATGAGGCAGCGCGGCGCCTGCTTGGGCGCACGCGGGATCACCGGGTCGTTCCCGTCGCCGTCACGCGTGGACATAGCCGCCCGCCTGGTCGCGTTCGCTGAGGATCGGATCCTCGATCGGCCAACGGAACCCCCACTCCGGGTCGTCCCAGCGGATCGTGAACTGCCGCCCGGGTTCGAAGTGCGTGTCCTGCTTGTACCAGTAGACCAGCGGCCCCTCGAGCGCGAGGATCGAGTTGCCGATGCCCGGCGGCAGCAGCAGCTGCACGCGGTTCTCGCCGGACAGTTCGAACGACTGCCAGTGGCGGTAGGTCGGTGACTCGGGCCGGTTGTCCGCGATGATCGCGTAGCCGCGGCCGCTCAGCACGCTGACGAGCTTGGTCGTCTCCCAGTCACCGTGCAGCCCGCGCAGCACGTTCGCCCAGGACACGGACACGTCGTCCTGCACGAACTCGACGCCGCCCGTCGCCGCGCGATACTTCTCCGAGTCGAAGATCTCGACGTAGCGACCGCGCTGGTCCTCGAAGACCTCGGGGACGAGGCGCAGCACGCCCTCGAGTTCGGTCCTTTCGAACTTCATACGCCGATGTCATCGGCCGGTCCCGCCCTCCGCCTCAACCGATTCCGGGCCCGGGAGCAGCAGGTCCGGCAGCCGGCCCTCGAGGGTGTTCTCGACGAAGCCGTCCTTCTGCAGGATCGCCAGCACGCTGTCGACGCGCCGGCGCGCCTCGGGCCAGGCACCGGTGCGGGCCTGCAGCCAGGCCGCGCCGAGGTCCGTCGCGAGGAACGTGCCGATCGCGGTCGATTCAGCGGCCTCGATGCGGGAGAGCGCGAGCAGCTCCGCGAGGACGAACGGCGAGACCGCGCCCCGGTCGACGTGCTTCTCCGAGACCGCCTGGAAGCGCTCGGCGGCGTCCTTCACCTTCGCCGGATCCCCGGCCCGGTGCCCGAGCCGCTGCGGCAGGTCGTCGAACATTCCGGCTCCACCCGCGACGGCCGTCGCCTCGGCGGCGAGCAACGCGATGCCCGCCTTGGACCGCAGGAACTCGCTCCCGGCCGCGGCGACCTCGGGTCGCAGGCGCTCCTCGACGTCGGCGCGCGCCGTTGCGTCGAGCTCCTTCATCAACTGCTCGACGAGCGCCGCCCGTTCTTCGGCCGCACCGGCCCACCGCAGCTGCGGCGCCGCCTCGACGCGCTCGACGACCGCCATCCCGCCGCCGAACATCGGATCCGTGCGGAGGACCGTGCCGGCCCAGTCGGCCTCGACCGGCGGCGCCGTCGCGGCGGGCTCTTCGGAGCACGCGAAGCACAGCAATGAGACCGCAAGGACGACGCAGCAGCGAACGAACGACATGCCGCGATGGTAACGAGCTGCCGCTGGATCAACGCCCCCTGTCCGTTCCTTCGATCGTCCCTTCCGCCGTTGCCGGGGCCGAGAACTCGGCCCTCGGTAGGATGAGATCGTCCATCGCGTCCGCCGTCGCGTTGCGGGCGAACCCGGCATCGGCAAGCTTCCGCAGCGCTCGTCGACCTTCGTCGCGAGCTTCGGGCCACGCGTTCGTGCGGCCGGCGAGCCAGGCCGCTCCTCGGTCGGTCGCCAGGAACGCGCCGATGGCCCCGGCCTCGGCCTCCCCGACGACTCGCGCGGCCAGGACCAGGGCGAGCTGCATCGGTGACCCGGACCCGCCGTCCATCACGCTCTCTGTGGCCTCGCGGAAGACCTCCTGCGCGTGCGGTCCGACCCGACCAGGGTCGCCGAGCCACGCGGCAAGTCGCGTCGGCAGGTCATCGTAGTGCCAACCGAAGGTCGACATCGCCAGCAGTTCCGCCTCGATCATCGCCTGGCCGGCATCCGTGCGCAGGAACGCGAGAGCTGCCTCGGCGACGACCGGGTCGAGTTGCGCCCGGCATCGCGCCAACGCGGCTTCGTCGAGCTCGCCGAAGAACCTCGTCATCGCCGCTTCGCGGGCGCGCGGCTCCCCGCGCCACGTCCACAGCGGACCGCGGTCGACCCACGCGACGACGGCAGCGCGTCCTCCGAAGGCGGGGTCCAAAGCCGCGAGTTCAACGGCCCACGGCGCCGTTTCGCCGGTCCGACCTGCCGCAGCCGACGGGTCATCGCGACATGAAGAAATGACGAACATCGCCAACGCGGCAGAGACAAGATGGCGCGATCGGATCACCGCCAGATACTACCGCCGTGACTCGCATCGCGATCAACGGGTTCGGCCGCATGGGCCGTCTCTTCTGCCGCGCCGCCATCGACCGCGGCCTCGACGTCGTTGCGCTCAACGAGCCGGCGGGCACGGTCGAGAACCTCGCGCTCGGGCTCGAGTTCGATTCCGTGCAGGGCCGCTGGAGCCGGGCGGTCGAGGCCGGTGACGCGGACCTGCGGATCGGTGACCGGACCGTGACGGTGACCCAGACCACCGACTGGGACGCGCTGCCGTGGCGCGAGCGCGAGGTCGACCTCGTCGTCGAGTGCAGCGGCCGGGTCAAGCGCGACAAGACGCGGGCCGAACTCCACTTCACTGCCGGCGCGCGCCGCGTGCTCGCCAGCCACGCGATCGACGATGCGCCCAACATCGTCTACGGCGTCAACCACGACACGTTCGACCTCGGCAACGAACGGCTCGTCACGGCGGCCTCGTGCACGACGAACTGCCTGGCCCCCGTCGTCCGCGTGCTGCACGACGCGATCGGGATCGAACGTGGCGTCGTCACGACGATCCACGATCCGACCAACACGCAGACGGTGACGGACCGCGCCGACAAGGACCCGCGCCGCGGGCGGTCGGCGCTCGTCAACCTGATCCCGACGTCGACCAACTCCGCGACCGCGGTCACGATGATCATCCCGGAACTGAAAGGGCGACTCGACAGCATCGCGGTGCGCGCGCCGGTGCTGAACGCGTCGATCACGGACTGCGCGTTCGCGATGGCTCGTCCCACTACGGTCGACGAGGTGAACGCGGCGCTCGCTGCCGCGGCCGAAGCGGGGCCGCTGTTCGGCATCCTGGGCTACGAGGAGCGCCCGCTCGTCAGTTCGGACTTCGTCGGCGACCCGCGCAGCGGCATCGTGGACGCGGGTTCGACCCGGGTCGTCGACGGCACGCTCGTGAAGGTCCTCGCCTGGTACGACAACGAATGGGGCTACGCCAACCGTCTCGTCGATCTGGCGCAACGGATGACCGGCGGGTAGCAGGCCGCGCTCGTGCAGACCCCCGGCTTCCTCGTCGTCACCGCGAGCTACTGGGCGTTCACGCTCAGCGACGGCGCGTTGCGCATGCTCGTGCTGCTGCACCTGCACGCGCAGGGCCAGACGGCATGGGCGCTCGCGCTGCTGCTCGTGCCCTACGAGGTCGCGGGGATCGTCACGAATCTCGTCGGCGGCTGGGCCGGCGCGCGCTTCGGGCTCAAACCGATCCTGCTGCTGGGTCTGCTGTTGCAGGTCGTCGCATGCCTCATGCTCACGGTCGACGCCGCGATGCTGACCCTCGGCTGGGTCATGGTGACGCAGGTGCTGTCCGGGGTCGCCAAGGACTTCGCCAAGACCGCGGCGAAGAGCTACGTGCGCGCGCTCGCGCCGGCCGCGGAGTCGGGGCCGCTGTTCCGGCTCGTCGCGCTGATGACGGGGAGCAAGAACACGCTGAAGGGCCTGGGGTTCTTCGTCGGCGGTGCGCTGCTCGCGGCCGCCGGCTTCCGCTACACCAACGCGGCGCTCGCGGCGGGCCTGGCGCTGGCGCTGCTGCTGTCGGCGATCCTGCTGCCGCGCGCTCCGGGCAAGCGCGGCGCGACGTTCCGTGGGGTGTTCGCGCACGACGCCGCGGTGAACTGGCTCGCCGCCGCCCGGCTCTTCCTGTTCGGTTCGCGCGACGCGTGGTTCGCCGTCGCGTTGCCGCTCTTCCTGGTCTCGTCGTGGAGCTGGACCTCGACGTGGGTCGGCGCGTTCCTCGCGCTCTGGGTCATCGGCTACGGGCTCGTGCAGGCGCTCGCGCCGCGGCTGGTGCGCACGGACCGGACGGACGTCGGGCTGCGGCGGACGGTGATCGTGACCGTGGCCCTGCTGCTGCCGCTCGGGTGGACGTGGGCCGGCCTGCACTTCGATCTGCCGCGCGCCGTCACGCTCGCCGGGTTGCTGATCTACGGCGCGCTCTTCGCGCTGACGAGCAGTTTGCACAGCTGGCTCGTGGTGGCGCTCGCCGGCGCCGACACCGTCGTCGAACGGGTCGGGTTCTACTACGCCGCGAACGCGGGTGGCCGGCTCGCCGGACTGCTGCTGTCGGGGTACCTCTACGAGCAGGGCAGGGGCGCGGGTCCCGGCTCCTCGCATGGACTCGAACTCACGCTGCTGGCCTCGGCCATCGCCGTGGCGCTCGCCGCGCTGGCGCTGCTGCCGGCGGCCCGCCGGCCGGTGCCGGTCAGCTCGGCGTAACACTCGCGCACGTCGGCCGTGAAGCGCGCGAGTCCGCGCGGGGGCGCGATCCCGAGCTGCAGCTGCGGCAGCAGTTCGCGGTCTTCGACGAGCCGCGTGAGGGCGCGCGCGAGGCCCTCCGCGTCACCCGGAGCGCAGAGCAGCCCGTTCTCGCCGTCGGTGACGAAGTCCGGAATGCCGCCGATCCGCGCTCCCACCACCGGGCAGCGCGCCGCGAGCGCTTCCGCGACGACGAACGGCGCGCAGTCGTCCCAGACCGACGGCACGACGACGACGTCGAGCGCCGCGAGCAGCTCGGGCAACCGGGCCGCGTCGTACCGGCCGGTGAGCTGGAGTCGCCCCGCCGGATCGATGCCCTGCAGCACCTGCAGGTAATCCGCGGTGACGTCGCCGAGCGCGACGGCCTCCACGGCGCCGACGGGCAGCCGCTGGAGCGCCGCGGCGAGCACGTGCACGCCCTTGTGCGGCATCACCGAGCCGATGAAGCCGACGCGCAGCGGCCGACCGCTCGGGCAGCCCAGGGCACGGGTCGAACCCGTGCGTTCCCAGATCGCGGTCACGTTCGGCGGCTCCTGAGCTAGCACGCGAACGTGGTCGGGGTCGTCGCCGTTCTGCACGTGCAGGTCGCGGACCCGGCGTGAGACGGCGAGGTGGAGATCGATCCCCGACCGCAGCATCCGGACGCCGGCCGCCCGCCGATCGCCGTACTCGGCGGCCGGGGCGACCTCGCCGAGGCAGGTGCGACATCGCGTCCCGCACGCGCTCGGGCCGTCGCAGCGCTCGAGCCGTTCGCTCACGAGGTAGAGGCGCGGACAGATCGACCAGTAGTTGTTCGTGCTGAGAACGGTCGGGATCGAACGCGTCTTGCACTCGGCGGGCAGCGCCATCGAGAGGCCGTGCAGGTTCCAGAAGTGCACGACGTCGGGGCGGTGGTCGTCGAGCACGGCCGCGAAGGCGCTCCGCGCCCCGGGGTCGTCGATGTCGTCGAGCGGCGCTGCCGTGGCCATGAAGTCGGCTCGGCGATTGTGCAGCGCGATGTGCAGCACGCCGTCGACGTCGGTGACGCGCGTCCCGTAGTCCGGCAGCTCGGCCGAACGTCGCGCCGCCGCGGAGAACACGATGACCCGATCACCCTGCTGCGCGAGTTCGTGCGCGAAGGCGCGCGGCAGCATCGTGCCGCCGCCGCTGTCGTCCCACCCGTACATGACGAGCAGGACCGTTCGCGCGGCCTCCCCCACGCCTCACACCTTCTGGGTCGCGCCGTGGTCGCGCTCGAGGCTGTGGCCGAGCATCGCGTCGATCGCGGCCTCGGCCCTTGGGTCGAACGTCGCCCGCACCATCGCGCGATACTCATCGCGGTCGAAGTAGTCGACGAACGCCCGGTCGCGGAACGCGAGCACCTCGCCGCCCGACAGGTGCCGGGTCGGCAGGGGCAGGCAGGACTTGCTGTGCTGGGAGTAGCCGGCCCACGAGTCCGGCAGCGGCCAGTTCTTCTCGGTCGCTTCGCGGTAGAGCTGCGAGCCCGGGTACGCCATCGCCGAGAAGAAGTTCGCGAACTCGGTGTTCAGCGACTTGCTGAAGTCGAGCGTCTGTTGCATCGACTCGAGGTCGTCCTCGGGCAGCCCGAAGATGTAGTTCCCCATCACGTGGATGCCGGCCGCGCGCACGAGGCCGATCGCGCGCTCGATGGCCTCGGGTCGGTAGCCCTTGTCGACGTCCGCGCGAACGCGTTCATTTGCCGACTCGATGCCGATCGCGAGCCAGCGGACGCCGGCGGCGCGCATCAGCTCGAGCAGCTCCCCGTCGCGGCAGGTGTCGACCCGCGCGTAGGCCCAGATGTTGAGATCCGCGTCGCAGTCCTTGTTCAGGGCAGCGAGCCCCTCGCAGACGCGCGTCACGTGCTTGCGATCGAGCAGGAAGAGCTCGTCGGCGATCTTGATGTTCTGCACGCCGTGATCGCGCCAGAGCATCGTGATCTGCTCGACGACGTGGTCGGGATCGAATCGGCGATAGCTGTTCTGCTTCGGGTCGAAGCCGGCCGCGGCCTCCCCCGACTTGAACGGCGCCTGGATGCAGCAGAACGTGCAGGTGAACGGACACCCGAGCGTCGTGTAGAGCGCGGCGTACGGTTCGCGGTTCTCGCGCCCGAAGCAGTGCCAGTTGTGGGCGCGATACCGCGTCATGTCGAGCAGGTCCCACGCCATGCCCGACATCTCGGTCGCGAGGTCGCGGACGAGCGGTGCCGGCGCGTTCTGCACCTGGGCGCTCTCGTGGTGCCACCACAGCCCCTTGACCTTGTGCAGCTCGGGGCGGCTCTGGTTGCCGCGCAGGGCACCGACGAGCTGGTCCAGTGTGACCGCGCCCTCGCCGCCGACGACGAAGTCGACGGCCTCCTCCGCGAGCGTGCGGCTCGGCAACGCCGCGACGTGGCCGCCGAGCAGCGCGACCTGGGCCGTGGGATCGTGCTGCTTGATCGCCGTGCAGACCGCGCCTGCGCCCGGCATCGCGAACGTCGACGCGTTGGGGTTGTGGCCGTAGACGACGACGACGGTGAGCAGGGGCTGCAGCTCGGCAACCCGCTCGGCGACCTCCTCGGGCGACAGATCGAGCGCGTTGGCGTCGAGGATCGCGACCGTGCGCTCCTTCTGGCGCAGGTACGTCGCCAGCAGCCCGGCCCAGATCGGCGGTTCCT
This sequence comes from Planctomycetota bacterium, assembly GCA_965228735.1. GTDB lineage: Bacteria > Planctomycetota > UBA1135 > UBA1135 > UBA2386 > JAGQRA01. The sequence continues at coordinate 1,166,911 of OZ245838.1, read as the reverse complement.
TCGCCGCGAGGTTCTGGCTCAGGTTCTGGTAGATCCGACGCTGGCCGCCGGGATTCACGAACAGGACATCGAGGGCGGGCTTGCTCATCGTGCGTCGGGAACGTCGAGACTCAGGAACGGCCGGCGGGCGTCAGGTCGTCGGCAGCGATCGTGGCGTCCGAGTTGTCGCCCTGCAGCATGGCCGTGATCGCATCGGCGATGCGTTCGGGGGTCGGGTAGTAGCGGCGCTCGAGGACGCCACTGGACGGCATCCCGCGGTCGGGGAACGCGATCCGCTGCGGCGGTTGCCGGAGCGAGTCGAACGCGCGTTCCGTCACGGCCGCGCAGACCTCGGCGGCGAAGCCCGCGAACGGGAAGTCGTAGTCCACCACCATGAGGCGGCCCGTGCGCTCGACGGACTCGACGATGGTCTCGAGATCGAGCGGCTTGATCGTGCGCGGGTCGATGACGTCGACGTCGAGGCCGCCGAGCTCACACGCCTTGAGGACGTGGATCGCCGCGAGCGACGGCGCGACTACCGTCAGCGAGTTGCCACGGCGCAGGTGCGCGGCCTTGCCGATCGGCAGCGTGTAGGCCTCCGCGGGCACGGCGCCGGTGTTCTTGTAGAGCCAGCGATGCTCGAAGAAGAGCACGGGCGAGTCGTCCTTGACCGCGGACAGCATGAGGCCCTTGGCGTCGTACGGCGTGCTGGGCGTGATGACCTTGAGCCCGGGGATCTGCGCGAACATGCCGTGCAGCGTCTGCGAGTGCTGGGCGCCGCAGCCCCAGCCGCGACCCACGACGGATCGGATCACGAGCGGGACGTCGACCTGGTGGTCGAACATGTCCTGCCACTTCGCGACGTAGTTCACGATCTGATCCATCGCGACCATGAGGAAGTCGTTCCGCAGGTGCACGTGGATCGGTCGCAGACCGCTGAGCGCCGCGCCGAGGGCGACCCCCGTCATGGCGTTCTCCGAGATCGGCGTGCCGAGCACGCGTTCGGGATGCGTCAGGTCGTGCATCGAGCCGAAGACGCCGAACTTGTCGTCGGCGTCCAGCCCGATCGCGAACACGCGCGGATCGATCGTCATCGCCTGATCGATCGCCTCGCGCAGCGCCGCGCAGTAGCTCAGCTCGCGCTCACCCCCGGACGGGGCGGCGTAGTCACGGTCGAATCGGCTCCAGGGCATCTCAGACCTCCAGGATCGCAGGGTCGGGGCGGGGCGAGCTCTCGGCGAACTCGATCGCGACGTCGATCTCGGACTCGATCTCGCCGCGAATCGCGGCGAGCTCGCCCGCCGTCGCCATTCCGCTCGAGAGCATGAACCCCTCGAGCTTTCGGATCGGGCAATCACGATCGCGATCGATGTCCTCGCGCACGTCACACGCCTCGTGGCCCTGGTGCTTCATCCAGCGCTTGGTCTCGCAGTGCAGAAAAACTGGGCCGGCACCGCTGCGCGCCCGCGCCACGGCCTCACCGGCCTGGTCGTAGACGGACAGCACGTCGGTGCCGTCCGCCCGCAAGCTCGGCATGAACTGGGCCGCCAGGCTCACGATGTCGTGCGCCGAATGCGCGCTCTTCGGCATCACGTTCGAGTAGCCGTTGTCCTCGCAGAGGAAAACGACCGGCAGGCGCCGCAGCGCCGCGAAGTTGAGACTCTCGTAGAACACGCCCGCGTTCGTGGCCGCGTCGCCGAAGTAGGAGACGCCGATGAAGTCGGGTGTGGTCGCGCCGCTCCGCTGGGCCATGAGGCTCGCGGCGAGGCCGGCGCCGACGCCGAGCGCGATGCTGCCGCCGACGATCGCGGACGAGCCGGGCAAACCGTGCTCGAGGTCGATCAGGTGCATCGAGCCGCCGAAGCCGTGCGAGCAGCCCGTCGTGCGGCCGTAGAGCTCCGCCATGAGCCGGCGCAGCGGCAGGCCCTTCGCGAGCGCCGGACCGTGCGTGCGATGGCCGAGGAAGAGCTTGTCGGCATCACGGAGATGGCGGCAGAGCCCGACGGACACGGCTTCCTGACCGATGCAGAGATGCACCGGCGTCTCCATCACGTCCGTCGGATAGAGCGCCGCGATGCGCTCGCTGACCTGGCGGACGAGCCGCATCCGCTGGAGCATCCACCGCGCGTCCTCGCGCTTGATCGTGGAGGGGCGTTCGGGATCAATCGAGCTTGCCATCGGTCTTGCTCCTGCCTGCGGGATCGAGCGCGGGGGCTGCGATCGGATACGGAATCGGCCAGGTCCCCGTGGCCGCGGTGTGATCTGGACCGGGTCCGGGAGGGGTCGCGGCTGTCGGTTCCGATTCGGCCCCGAGCTCGCGGAACGGGCGGATGAGGCGGCCACGGTGGGCGGCCTCGGCCATCGAGAAGTCCTGTTCCCGGTCGTAGAAGATCACCTGGCTCCCCGACGACTCGAACGAGAACGGCACGTGCACGAGGTCGGGGAACGCCGTGAGCACCTCGTTCTGCCGGCTCGTGGGCACGTACAGCAGCAGGAAGCCGCCGCCGCCCGCTCCCAGCACCTTGCCGCCGATCGCGCCGGCCTCGCGGGCCCGGGCGTAGATCGTGTCGACCTCGGAGTTGCTCACGCCGTCGCCAAGGCTGCGCTTGAGTTGCCACGCCTCGTCGAGCAGCACGCCGAAGTCATCGATCGCCCCATCCGAGGCGAGCAAATCGATCCCCTCGTCGACGAGATCCCGCAACACGCGCAGCTGTCGGCGACGCTGCGACAGCTCGCCGACGTAGCCGGACGCGACCTTGGCCGCGGTCCGCACGATGCCCGTGTAGAACAGCATGAGGTTGCCGTCGAGCTCTTCCTGACGGCCGGGCCGCAGCACGATCGGATGCACCTGGATCTGCCCGCTCGGGTCGAAGGCGATCTTGTTGAAGCCGCCCCACGCGGCCGACGCCTGATCCTGCGAACCGACCACTTCCTGCAGGAGGTCCTGCTCGATGTGGATCGCCTCGTTCATCAGCTCGGGCTTGCTCACCATCCGACCCTGCAGCGCATGCAACGCGTGCAGCAGTCCGACGGTGAACGCCGAGCTCGACCCCATGCCGCTGCGCGCCGGCAGGTCGCCGACGTGGTGCACCTCGATCCCGCGATCGATCCGCAGGTGCTGGATCAGGCAACGCACGACGGGGTGCTCGATCTCCTGCACCGTGCGGCAGTTCTCGACCTTGGACCAGACGACGCGGTAGCGATAGTCGAAGAACGGCGGCAGGTAGCGGCAGCTCAGGTAGCAGTACTTGTCGATCGTCGTCGAGATGACCGCGCCACCGTGTTGGCGATACCAGCCCGGATAGTCGGTGCCGCCACCGAAGAAGGACACGCGGAACGGGGTGCGGCTGACGATCATCGCGCCCACTCCGCGAGTTCGACGAGCCCGTCGACGACCACATCCGGCGCACACATCGCATCGCGCTCCGTGGCGGTGCCGTAGCCGGTCCGCACGAGAGCCGTGCGCGTTCCGAGACGGGCGCCGAGGTCGATGTCGCACCGCTTGTCGCCGACGACGAGGCAGTCGTCGGGTGAATAGCCGAGGTCCGTGAGGGCGCGGGTCGCCAACCCCGGAGCAGGCTTGCGGCAGTCGCAGCCGGCATCGGGCGCGTGCGGACACACGTAGACGCCACGGATCGGGATGCCGGCCTCGTCGAGGCGGCGCAGCACCTCCGCGTTCACGGCGTCGGCGGCCGCGGCGTCGAAGTAGCCGCGGCCGATGCCGGACTGGTTGGTCACGATCGCGACGTCGTAGCCCTGCGCGCAGAACGACCGCAGCCCCTCCACGACGCCCGGCAGGATCGCGACCCCCGCCGGGTCGGCGAGGTAGTGCTTCTCCTCGATCAGTGTGCCGTCGCGGTCTACCACGAGCAGACCGCGTCGCGGTCGTTGCCGCCCGATCTCGAGCGCCTGGAAGAACGCCGGGGCGCGGGCGTAGTCCGACGGCACACCGATGTCGAGGAATGCCGCCGCCGTCGTGAACGCCGCGAGGTCGTCACCGGCCGCGAGTGGCGGCAGGACCTCGCGTTCGAGGGACACGGGGCCGCTGGACGGGATCGCTCTCAGGACGTCCGCACCGAACCAGTAGATGCCGGCGTTGATCCGCACTGGGCCGTCGCCCGGTCGGGCGCCTTGTTCGGCGCCCTTCTCGCAGAAGCGCGTGACGAGGCCCGCGCCGTCGACCTTCACCGCTCCGTAGCGCGTCGCGCCCTCGGGACCGACGGTCGTCGTGACGATGGCGGCGCAGCTCTCGGCGCGGCGCGCGAACGCGACGAACTGCCGCAGGTCGACGTCGACGAACGAGTCGCCGTTCATCACGACGGCCCCCTCGCCGTCGAGGTGGGATCGCGCGAGCGCGAGTGCTCCGGCCGTCCCCAGCGGTTCGGGCTCGCGCGAATACGTGAGCACCATGCCGTCGTGATCCGTGCCGAACGCGGCCTCGATCTGGTCCCCGAGGTGCCCCGTGCACAGGATCGCGCGCGCGCAACCGGCGGCGACGAGCTGGTCGAGGACGTGGACGAGGAACGGTTCGTCGGCCACCGGCGCGAGGGGCTTCGGCCGGTCGCTGATCGTCGGCCGCAGCCGCGTGCCGAGACCGCCACACAGCACCAACGCGACGAACGCCGCTCCCTCTCGTTCCTGGACTTCGATCTCCATGTAGCGGCCTCGCACGCCGCGGCAGTGGCTGTAGCCATGCCAAGGGGACTATCGGTCCGGGGAACTCCGGCGCTTGAGCGTTTGCCGGCGCGCTCAGTGCGAACCGAGAACCCTGCGCAGCGTCGCGAGCGGCAGGTTGCCGCCGCAGATCACGACGGCCGAACGCCGCGCCGGCCGGCCGGCCGCGACATCGGCGAGCAGGCCGGCAACCGCGACGGCCGCGGCGCCCTCGACCAGCAGGTGCTGGTGCTCGAGCGTGGCGATGAGTGCGCGCGCGATCGCGTCTTCGTCGACGTCGACGAACCGATCGACGAGGTCGCGACACAGCGGATACGTGATCGCTCCGGCCTCCACCCCGCCAGCCGTGCTGTCGCTCAGGGTTTCTCCGCACTCGACATCGTGGATGCGGCCGACGCGCACGCACTCCGCCATGGCCGGCGATGCGGCGGGCGAACAGCCGACGATCTCGATGTCGGGCACGATCCGGCGTGCCCACGCCGCCATGCCGCTGATCAGCCCCCCGCCGCCGACCGCGACGTAGAGCCGTTGCACGTCACGCCACTGCTCGAGCAGTTCGACCGCGACCGTGCCCTGCCCCGCGATGACGTCGGCGTCGTTGTAGGGCGAGACGTAATGTCGCCCGTCGGTGGCGGCGAACCGCCGTGCATGGGCCTCCGTGTCGACGCAGTCGGCGCCGTGCACCCGCACCTCGGCGCCCTGGTCGGCGATCGCCGCGCGCTTCTCTGCCGGTGTCGTCTCCGGCACGAACACCAGCGCCGGCACGTCGAGCCGGCGCGCGGCGGCGGCGAGTCCGAGGCCGTGGTTGCCCGACGACGCCGCGACGACACCGCGCGCCCGCCGGTCGGATGGCAGGCACAGCAGCGCGTGAGTCGCGCCGCGCACCTTGAACGAACCGGTGCGCTGCACGTTCTCGAGCTTGAACCGGACCTCGGCCCCGCTCCGATCGGACAGCCAGTCGGCCGTCACGAGCGGGGTGCGTTCGACATGGTCACGGAGTCGCGCCGCGGCATCGCCGACGGCCGCCGCCAGCTGCGTCGTCGGCGGCGAACTCAGCGCGTGCCCTCCGGCCCCGAAGCTGCCGGCGGGTCGGTCCTCTTCGCGGCGAACGGGTCCCCCTGGAGCGGGTCGAGCCGCAGAACGGCGCCGCCGGCGAGGTCGAACCTCGCGCCCGACCAGGTCACCGCGCCGCCGGCCGGCGACTGACAGCGCCGGGCCGTGCCGTCGCGCGCGACGTCGACCCCCGCCGCGGACAGCCCCCCCGGCAGCCCGGTCGCGGGCGGTGCAAGGAAGAACGTGACCCGCTCGCCGCTGCCGATCTGTGTCGTGCCGAACGCGTGCCGCCACTCGACCGGCTCCGCGCCGCCGTTCCAGATCGTCGCACGGCCGCTGTGACGACCCGGCTCGTCGGCGCGCTCCAGCACGAGCAGGGCCGGCTGCGGCCCCGTGGGTGCACCGCTGAGCCCGGCGCCGGCCGCACCGAGCAACGCGCCGAGGCCGCCGAACCCACCGAGCGTCGGCGGCGGCGGGACTGGCGCGTCGGACGGGATCGGACGCTCACCTGGCGAGACGACGAGCGTCGAGCCGTCCGGCAGTTGCACGCGATGTTCGCGGCCGTAGCCCTCGAAGCGAACGTTGGTCAGTTCCCGCAGGTCGATCACGACGTGCTCGTCGGTGAGCTCGCGCACGTGCAGCCGGGCCGGCCCGTGCGAGACGAAACGGCTGCCGCCGTAGAGCAGCAACTCGAACTCGCCGACCTGTCGCACCTCGACCGCCGTCTGCGGCGCGACGTTGCGCAACTTGTCGTGGAAGTAGAGCGGCGTGAAGACCGGATCGGCCGGCGTCTGCAGCCACACGCGGCCGACGGTGCGCAGCAGCAGCGCGCGGTCGGGCTGGTACGGCAGCGGTTCACTGCTGAGGTTCTCCAGCCACACCGGCCAACCCGTCTGCGGCGGCGCTGTGGGCACCGGCAGGTTCCTGAGCGCCGGAATCTCACCCGACGTGGCGATCTCCGACAACGAACGCGGATAGCCGCCGTAGCCCGGGAACTCGTTCGGGAAGATCGGAAAGCCGCGGAACGCCTGCCGGGTCGGCGCCTGCTGCCACACCGGAATCAGGTTGTCGAGCTCCGCGTCGCCCGTGCTCATCGGGCGTTCGTTGGGGTCGACCGCGCCCGGTCCCGGGACGCGCACGGGCACGCCGGTGCCCGATCCTTGGCCACCCGGCCCCTGGCCACCCGGTCCCTGCTGAGCACCCGGGGCCTGACTGCCGGCGGGATTCTGGGTGCCCCCGACCTGGCTCACGGCTGGGGCGCCGAGTGCGAGGAGCACCCCGAGAGTCGGGAGGACGCGGCTCACGCTGAGTTCGACTCGGTTCATGCTCGATCCGTGGAGTGTAAGCGGCGGGCCGCCGGGCGTCAGGACCCGCTCGGCCAGTCAGGCCTGCATCGGCATCACGGGCCGTCGATCGGCAGGAAGAACGAGCCGTAGCGGTCGAGGAAGCGCGCGGGCAGCGTCTTACGCGCCGAGACGGCGCTCGCCAGCGGGACCTCTACGATCTCGCCGTTCTGCATCGCGGCCATGAGTCCGAACCTGCCCTCGAGCACGAGGCGCGCGGCGCGGGCGCCGAGCCGGAGCGCGAACAGGCGGTCGAACGCGAGCGGCTGCCCGGCCCGTTGCAGATGGCCGAGCACGAGGTGCCGCGCCTCCCAGCCGAGGCGCCGCTGCACGCACGCCGCGATGGTCTGCGCCGCCCCGCCGATCCGGAACTCGCCGAAGCGGTCTTTCTCGCTCGACGACAGACACGCCCCGCCCTCGAAGATGCGGACGCCCTCGGCCACGGCGACGATCGCCGACCGCGCGCCGGCCGCGCGCAGCGACGCGAGGTTGTCGCAGAGCTCGTCGATGTCGGCCGGCCGCTCGGGCACGAGGATCGCTTCGGCTCCCGCGGCGACGCCGGCGTAGCCGGTGATCCAGCCGGCGTGGCGGCCCATGCACTCGACGACCATGACGCGGCCGTGGGCATCGGCCGTGCTGCGCAGGTCGTCCATCGCGCGGGTCGCGACCTCGACCGCCGAGAAGAAGCCGAACGTGAAGTCCGTCGCCTCGAGATCGTTGTCGATCGTCTTCGGCACGGCGACGACGGGGACCTGGTGCTCGCGGTGCAGCCGGTCGGCGGCCCCGAGCGTGCCGTCACCCCCGATCGCGACCACGGCGTCGAGGCGGTGCCGCTGCAGGTTGGCGAGGACCTTCGGGACGTCCCGGTCCGGGTCGAAGTACGGGTTGGCGCTGCTGCTCCCGAGCAGGGTGCCGCCCTTCACGAGCAGGTGCTGGAAGTTGACGTCATCGAGCGCCAGCGTGTCGTCCTCGATGAGGCCGTGCCAGCCGTCCTTGAAGCCGATGAGCTCGGCGTTCGCCGCGAGCAATCGGCGACCGAGGCCGCAGATCGCGGCGTTGAGACCCGGGGCATCGCCGCCGCCGGTCAGCACCCCCACGCGCATCGGCCGGTCGTCCGAGGTCATCCGCGCGGCGTGAAGTAGCGGTCGATGAAGCCCGTGTCGACCTGGCCGGACGTGAAGTCCGAGTGCCGCAGGATCTGCTTGAAGAGGTTCGTCGTCGTCTTGATGCCGTCCGTCGTGAGCTCTTGCAGCGCGCGCTGGGCGACCTCGATCGCCTGCTTGCGCGTCGGGCGATGCACGATGAGCTTGCCGACCATCGAGTCGTAGTGCGGCGGCACCGAGTAGCCCTGATAGATGTGGCTGTCCCAGCGGACGCCCGGTCCGGCCGGCGCGACGAACGTCTCGATCCGACCCGGCGATGGCTGGAAGTTGTGGTCCGGATCCTCGGCGTTGATGCGGAACTCGATCGCGTGGCCGCGCAGCTCGATGTCGTCCTGCGTCATCGACAGCCGGTGGCCGGCGGCGACGAGGATCATCTCGCGGATGAGATCGGTGTTGGTGACCATCTCCGTCACCGGGTGCTCGACCTGGATGCGCGAGTTGATCTCGATGAAGTAGAAGTTCTTGTCCTGGTCGAGCAGGAACTCGACCGTGCCCGCGGAGTGGTAGTTCGCGGCCTTGGCGAGCCGGACCGCGGCCTCGCCCATCGCCGCGCGCGTCGCGGGGTCGAGCACCGGGCACGGGCTCTCCTCGAGCAGCTTCTGGTGGCGCCGCTGCAGCGAGCAGTCGCGCTCGCCGAGGTGCACCACGTTGCCGTGCGTGTCGGCCATGATCTGGATCTCGACGTGGCGCGGCTTCTCGATGAACTTCTCGAGGTAGACGGTCGAGTCCTTGAACGCGCTCTCGGCCTCGGAGCGCGCCGAGTGGTAGCCGGTCGCGAGGCTCGGCTCGTTGTGCGCGATGCGCATGCCGCGCCCGCCGCCGCCGGCCGCCGCCTTGATGAGCACGGGGAAGCCGATCTCGCGCGCGATCTCGAGGGCCTCCTGCTCGCTCGAGATCGGGCCGTCCGATCCCGGCACGGTCGGCACGTCGGCGGCGACCGCGAGCTTCTTGGCGGCGACCTTGTCACCGCACTCCTTGATGGCCGACGCCGCCGGCCCGATGAACTTGATGTTGCAGCTGTGGCAGACCTCGGCGAAGTGCTCGTTCTCCGAGAGGAAGCCGTAGCCCGGGTGGATCGCGTCGGCGTCCGCGATCTCCGCCGCGGCGATGATCGACGGGATGTTGAGGTAGCTCTCGGGACTCGGCGCCCGCCCGATGCAGATCGTCTCGTCGGCGTAGCGCAGGTGCAGCGAGTCCTTGTCCGCCTCGCTGTAGACCGCCACGGTCTCGATGCCGAGATCCTTGCAGGCGCGCTGGATGCGCAGCGCGATCTCGCCGCGGTTCGCGATCAGGATGCGATGGAACATTCGACTACCGGATCGTGAACAGGGGCTGGCCGAACTCGACCGACTCGCCGTCCTTGACGAGGATGTCGAGGATCTCGAACTCGCGCTCGGCCTTGATCTCGTTCATGACCTTCATCGCCTCGATGATGCAGAGCGTCGAGTCGGCGGAGACCTTGTCGCCCGGCTTGCTGAACGGCTCGGCGTCCGGCGATGGCGCGCGGTAGAAGGTGCCGACCATGGGCGACTTGAAGACCTCGCCCTGCGGTTCGGCCGGGGCCGCCTCGGCACCGGCGGCAGCCGGTGCCGGACCGGTGGCCGGCGCATGCGCGGCGGGCATCGGCATCGGCGCGGCCGCGGCGTAGTGGACGGCCGGGGCCTCGGCGCGACGCACGCGCCAGCGCGCGCCCTCCTCCTCGATCTCGACCTCGACGACCTCCTTCTCGACCATGAGCTCGATCAAACGCTGCAGGTTCTCCAGCTGGGCGGAGCCGGCGCTGTCGGCCCCCGCTGCCACGCGCTTACGTGCGGCGGCCCTCTTGGGAGCCTTCTTCGTGGCCTTCTTGGCGGCCTTACCGGCTGGCCGCTTCTTGGCGGGCGCCTGCTTGGTCGGGGTCTTCTTGGCGGCGCGCTTCTTGGCCGCGCTCGTGGACTTCTTGGTCACGCGCTTCTTGGGCATGCGGTCTCGTAGTACGGACGAGGCGAAAACGTTGGCGCGCAAGTGAAGGGACTTCGGTGCGCAGAGTCCAGGCTTTCCGGGAGACTCAACGGACCAGCTCGGCGATCTGCACGGCGTTGAGCGCCGCGCCCTTGCGCAGCTGGTCGCCGCAGAGCCAGAACGACAGTCCCGGCGTGAAGACCCGGCTCTGGCGCACGCGACCGACGGCGACCGGGTCGCGGCCCGCCATCGCGCGCGGCATCGGGTACCGCTGCTCGGCCGGATCGTCGACCAGCTCGAGTCCAGGGGCGGTCGCGAACAGCTCCCGGGCCTCGGCGACGCTCAGCTCGTTCTCGAGGTGCACCGTCACGGCCTCGCTGTGGCAACGCTCGACGGGCACGCGCACGCACGTGGCCTCGACCTCCAGTTCTGGCAGCGCGAAGATCTTGCGCGTCTCGTGCAGCATCTTGTCCTCCTCGCGCGTGTAGCCGTCGGGTTGGAAGACGTCGACGTGGGGCAGCAGGTTGAACGCGAGCGGGTGCGGGAACACATCGCCCTCTGGTTCGCGTCCGCGCAGGATCGCGTCGGCGCCCTGGCGGAGCTCGTCGATCGCGCGTTGGCCGGCGCCGGAAGCCGCCTGGTAGGTCGCGACGACGATGGCGCGCAGCCCGGCCGTTCGATGCAATGGCGCCAGCGGCAGCGTGAGCAGGATGGTCGAGCAGTTGGGGTTGCTGAGGATGCCCTGATGGTTCGCTGCGGCGTCCGGGTTGACCTCCGGCACGACGAGCGGCACCTCGGGGTCGAGGCGGAAGGCCGAGCTGTTGTCGACGACGATCGCGCCGGCCTCGACCGCGCGCGGCGCGAACTCCCGCGACACGATGCCCCCGGCCGAGAACAGGGCGAGATCGACGCCGCGGAACGAGTCGGGCCCGAGCGGCTCGACCCGGATCGTTTCACCGCCGAACTCGAGCTGCTGCCCGGCCGAGCGCGGGCTCGCGAGCAGCCGCAGGCGACCCACCGGGAACTCGCGCGCGGCCAGCACCGCGAGGAGATCGCGCCCGACGGCCCCGGTCGCCCCGACGATCGCGACGTGCGCGCTCATGGGTTGCCGCCGTCGGTCTTGGGCGCAGCCGGGTCCGCGGTCCCCTCGGCGTCCCAGCTGCCGCTCTTGCCGCCGGACTTGTGCACGAGTTCGACGCGTTCTATCCGAGCTCCACGGCAACGGGCCTTCACCATGTCGTACAGCGTCAACGCGGCGACCGACGCCGCGGTGAGCGCTTCCATCTCGACCCCGGTCGGGCCCGTCGTGATCGCTTCGGTCGTCACGCGGATGCCGTCTTCGTCCACGGGTTCGAACTCGACCCGGACCTTGCTCAGGGCCAGCGAATGACACAACGGAATCAGCCGATCGGTGAGCTTGGCGGCCTGGATGCCGGCCACCCGGGCGACGGCCAGCGCCTCGCCCTTCTCGAGTTGCCCGGTCAGGAGGAGTTCCCGGACCGCCGGATTCAGGCGGAAGTCCGCGCGGGCGCGCGCCACCCGGCGGGTGGCCGCTTTCTCGGAAACGTCGACCATCTGGGCCCGCCCGCGCCGGTCCAGGTGGGTCAGCCCGGCATCATTCGCTCCGCGGCTCGGATCGCTCATCGACCCGAGCGTAGCCCCGGTGTGGCCGGCCGGACCATGTCCCGTGGACAAAACGTGTTCGGCAACTTCCCGGTGGCAACGTATAGGTGATGTCATGGTCCCGTCGGCCCGCCCCAGGGCCCGATGGGACGTCCTGCGGGGCGCTCGTGCCCCCTGATCTCACGGAGACTCGATGTCTGCAGCTCTGATCCTTCGGCCGGTCCTCGGTGTTCCGGCCCTTCTCGCTCTCCTGGCCAGCCTGGCGCTCGGCGCCCCGGCGTTCGCGCAGGACCTCGAACGCTCGATCCGAACGGCGCTCGCGACCGCCGAAGCTGCTCCCGTCGACCAGCTCTTCGAGGTCGGCAACCGCTTGCTCGACGAGGCTCCGGAGAGCGACGATGCGTTCAAGAACGCGCTCATGGCGGCGATCGAGGGGCAGAGCGACAAGGGCCGGCTCGTGGCCGCGGTCGCGCTGAACGGGCTCAAGGAGGACGCCACCTACGGCCGGGACCTGCTCGCGCTGCTGCAGCCGCTCGCCGAATCCGAGGACGCTGGCGTGCGCGGCAAGGCGCTCGCGCTGCTCGGCGACCCCGACAAGTTCAACAGCCGGATCCTGCCGGACGTGCGCGATCTGCTGAGCAAGAACGCGACGGACGAGCTCGTGCCGCCGCTCGTGCGCATCGAGGCCGCGCTCGCGCTCTGGGAAGTCGGCAGCAACAGCCAACGCGCCGTCGCGAAGACGACGCTCGAGCAGTTCCTGCGCAGCAGCGACCGCGACCTGCAGGTCCGCGGCGCGCTCGCGCTCGCCGGGATCAACGTCGAGAGCGGCCGCGCGTGGTCGGTGCTGCGCGAGATCCAGGACGACCCGACCGACTACGGTCGCCAGGCCAGGCTCTACCTCCAGCGCGCCCAGATGCGGCGCGAGTTCGAACGCGACCTCGCGCGCATCGCCGAGCGGCTGCACAGCAGCGGTGACGGCAGCGGCAACGAGCGCTACCGGCTGCTCGACGAGATCAAGAGCCGCATCCGCTACAACCACGTGCGCGGCGGCGAACTGACCGACGAAGAGCTGCTCGAGTTCGCGGCCAAGGGGATGCTGCAGAATCTCGACCCGCACAGCACGTTCTTCACGAGCGACGAGTACAAGCGGTTCTTCTTCGATCTCGACCGCGAGTACGGCGGCATCGGAGCGTTCGTCAACTTCGACCAGGACGGCGACTTCTCGATCGTGCGCCCGATCTACTCGGGCCCGGCCTACGAGGCCGGCCTGCGCAGCGGCGACAAGATCCTCGAGGTCGACGGTTGGGAGACCAACGGACGCGAGTCCGACGAGATCATCAAGCGGCTCAAGGGCAAGCCGGGCACCGACGTGCAGCTCAACGTCTACCGCCTCGGCTTCCAGGAGCCGGCCGACTTCACGATCACGCGCGATCAGATCTCGGTGCCGTCCGTCAACTGGGCGATGCTGCCGGGCGACATCGGCTACATCGAGTTGATCACGTTCAGCGCGAACATCAGCCGCGAGCTGCAGGTCGCGCTCGACGACCTCATGGAACGCGGCGCCAAGGGGCTCGTGCTCGACGTCCGCAACAACACCGGCGGCTACCTGACCAAGGCCGTCGACGTCGTCGAGAAGTTCCTGCCGGCCGACAAGCTCGTCGTCTACACCGAGGGCCCGTCGGAGGATCGCCAGGAATACCTGACGCGGCCGCGGCGCTTCGTCACCGACATGCCGCTCGCGGTGCTGACGAACAACTTCTCGGCGTCGGCGAGCGAGATCACGGCCGGCGCGCTGCAGGATCACGGGCGCGCGACGATCATCGGTGAGCGCACGTTCGGGAAGGGCTCGGTGCAGAACATCATCCCGCTCGAGACCGACCCGCCGGAGCGGTTCTCCGACGTGAATCGGGACCGCGCCTGGCAGGACGGCGAGCCCTACGAGGACGCCAACAAGAACGGCAAGTACGACGCCGGCTCACGCATCAAGCTCACGGTCGCGCTCTACCACCTGCCGAGCGGCCGCACGCCGCACCGCGCGTTCGACAAGGAAGGCCGGATCGTCGACCCCAACTGGGGCGTGATCCCCGACAAGAAGATCGAGTTGCTGGAGCGCAAGCCGGAGGACGCGTGGAAGAACGCGGCCGTCTTCGCGTTACTGAAGAAGGGCGTGTTTCGCAACTACGTGAAGGAGGAGCTGCCGAAGAACGAGGCGCTGTTCCGGCAGCTCGCCGAGGGCGACGACGGCGACACCTCGCGCTACCCGGGCTTCGACGAGTTCTACGAGGGGCTCGAGACGCAGCTCACGAAGGACGACGTGCGCCGCTGGCTGCGCTACGAGGTCCGCGACCAGGTGAGCGATCTGCGCGGCGCGGTCTACCCGGGCAACCGCGCGCTCGGCGACCCGCAGGAGGACGCCCAGCTGCAGGAAGCGGTCCGGACGCTGCTCGAGGCCGTCGGCGGCGACATCCGCGACATCCCGCAGTTCAAGAACGTCCTCAAGATCGAGTTCGACGACCAGAAGGCCGCGAAGAAGTAGCCGCGCGGGCGCACCGCCGCGGTGCGGCTACTCCACGCGGAGCAGCGCCGTGTTGCCGAGGTGAACCGTCCCGGCCGGGACTTCGAGCGTTCCGGCCTGACACGGGATGCGCGCGCCACGCAGCGCCGGCACGTTCGGCACGGTGATGCTCACGCGGCCCTCACCGTTCTGCGGATCGTGCAGCTGCGGTGTGCTGACCCAAAGCGTCGGGCCGAGCCCGAACTGACCGAGGGCGCCGGGCACTGATGCCCCGACCGCGGCGAAGCTGCTCGCGGCGGCCAGCACGGAGAGGTGCGGACCGCTGCCCCACGGGGCGAACATCGACACCGTCATCGTCGCGCCGATGTCGGCGCGGCCGCCCGTGCACCAGAACGCGTCGGTCGCGAGGACGCCGTTCGGTCCCTGCGCGGGTTCGATGTGCAGGAACCTGCCCCCGATCGTGGCGCTCGCGTAGACGGGCAGCGCGGCATCGAGTACGAGCTGATCCGGGGTGGCTGGATCCAGATCGAGCGCGTCGTGGTGCGTCAGGTCGAACGCGCCGACGCCCGGCCGGACCGAGTAGTGCAGACCGATGAGTTCCCCCGAGACCGCATCGAGGATCGGCACGGGATGTTCGACGAACGCGTACGGCGGGGCCGCGACGACGACGGTCGGCGGGCCCGCGAGGCGATGGCGGGACCCGTAGGCGCCCCATTCGTTCGTGGCCGACGCTACGCTCGTCAGCTCTCGTGACCCTGCTTCCGAAGATCTTTGGCTCCTGGCTGACCGTGCTGGCGCTGACCCTGTGCGCGGGTTGTGCCGAAGAAGTCGTCGGCGAGGGGCCTGTGCTCGGCCTCATCGATCTCGACGGTCGAAAGGTCCTGCTGAGCGATCCCGGCGACGCCGTCGAGGTGTTCGTCGTCACGAATCACGAGTGCCCGATCGCAAAGGCCTATGCGCCGACGCTCGTCGAGCTCGCTGCGGGCTGGGCCGACGAGGCCGTCCGCTTCGTCGTCCTGCACGCCGACCCGGATCTCACCCCGGCGAAGGCCCGCGCGTTCCACCAGGACTACGCGATGCCGGGCATCGTCCTGCTCGACCCCGGCCATGCCATGATCGAACGCCTGGGCGCGACGCGGACGCCGGAGGCCATCGTCGTGCGGCGGGGTCGGGTGCTCTACCGCGGCCGCATCGACGATCTCTGGGCCGACTTCGGCGCGCGCGCGCAGCAGGCGTCGAGCCACGACCTGCGGAACGCAATCACTGCGGTACTCGCCGGCGAGCCGGTCGCCGTGCCGCGCACCGACGTCGTCGGCTGTCTGCTGCCGAAGCCGCGCCGCGACGACTGACCGCTCAGGCCGGCTTCTGCAGGACCCAGAAGTTGTTGTCGCGCACGCCGACCTCGACGTTCTGTTCCTGCGCGAAGCGCGTCACGGCCTTGCGCACGCCCTCCCACGCGACCATGTCGTCGCCGAAGACGACCGCGCCCGGCTTGGCGATCTGCCAGTAGTAGACGAGGTCGGCGTAGACGTCGTTCTCCTCGTGGCTGCCGTCGATGTAGATCAGGTCGGCCTGGATCTCGTGCATGAGGAACCAGCGCGCCGCGATGAGGGACGTCTGCGGGAACGGGATCACGACGTCGTCGACCCCGGTCTTCACCATGTTCGCGAGGAACTGGTAGTAGACCTGCGGGTAGCCGTTTCTGATCGCGAGGCCGCGGTAGCGTTCGGGGTCGTCGTGGTTGGTGCGGAACTCGAGCGCGCCGAGCCAGGTGTCGACGCAGACGAGCGCGCGACCCGGGCCGAGCTTCTTCAGCTCGGTCGCCATGTTGACGGCCGACTGTCCTTTCCAGCTGCCGACCTCGATCACGAGTTCGGGGTTCACGGCCGCGATGAGTTCGCCGAAGAACGAGCTCGTCCCGTTCCAGCCCTGCAGGTCGCACTCGAAGCTGCCGGCGTCGAACCCGGAATACGGGTTCTCATGGTGCAGTCGACCGAGGACGTCGGCGTGCGCGGAGGTCGGAATCACCGCGCTGCCGGGGATGGGCGCGGGTACGGGGAACGCTGGGCTCGTCATGCATCGGTCTTCGGCCGGGCTTCGATCCGGGCTTGAGGTGCGCGGCACGGAAACCGCGCTGGCACCGGCCCGACGGCCCGGGTGACCTCGCTTCCGCCCCCGCGATTGCCTAACCTGCCGGCGTTCCGATCGCCCATGACCATGGAATTGCGCAAGCTCGGCGAGACCGGCCTCGAAGTCTCCGCCCTCGGTCTCGGCGCTGCCAACCTGGGCGGGGTCTACGGCGCCGTCGACGAGGCGGAGGCGATCGCGACCGTTCACCGGGCGTTCGAGCTCGGCGTCAACCTGTTCGACGCCTCGCCGTACTACGGAGCGACGCGCGGCGAGGTCGTGCTCGGGAAGGCGCTGCGCGACCTGCCGCGCGCCGACTTCGTGCTGTCGACGAAAGCCGGACGCTACGGCGAGAACGAGTTCGACTTCCGGCCGGAGCGGCTGATGCAGAGCCTCGACGAGAGCCTGCAGCGCCTGCAGGTCGAGCGGGTCGATCTGTTCCTCCTGCACGACGTCGAGTTCGCGGACCTGGACATGATCTTCGGGACGGCGCTGCCGGCGCTCCACGACCTCAAGGCGACGGGCAAGCTCGGCCACGTCGGGATCTCGGGGTTGCCGCTCGAGGTCTTTCGCCGGGCGTTCCAGGTCGACGCTCCGCTCGACGTCGCATTGAGCTACTGCCACGCGACCCTCTTCGACGGCACTCTCCTGGAGCTCGTGCCGCAGTTCCGCGATCGGGGCGTTGGCCTCCTGAACGCGTCCGCCGCGGCGATGGGCCTGCTGAGCAACGGCGGGCCGCCCGCGTGGCACCCGGCGTCGGCGGCGTGCAAGGCGGCGTGCGCTCGGGCTGCCACTCTCTGCGCCGAACGCGGCACGGAACTGGCGGAGCTCGCGCTCGGCTACACGGCGACGCTGGCGGGCCCGGCGGCGACGATCTGCGGCACCGCGTCGGTTCCGCAGATCGAGGCCAACGTGCGGGCCGTCAGCACGGCTCCCGATCCGGATCTGCTGTCCGAAGTGCAGCTCCTTCTCGCCCCGATCCAGAACGCGTCCTGGCCGCAGGGACTCGCGACCAACCAGGGCATCGCCGGCTCCTGACCGTTTTCGATCGCCCGATCCCGCCCCCTACTGCTCGACCCGTCGTTCCACCCCAGCACTCGCTCACCAATGGCTACCCCCACCGACTCGTTCCGTCTCGACGGCAAGACCGCCGCGATCACCGGCGCCGGCTCCGGCATCGGCAAGTCGATCGCCAACCTGTTCGCCGATCGCGGTGCGCGCGTTGCCGTTCTCGAACTCGATGCCGCC
This sequence comes from Planctomycetota bacterium, assembly GCA_965228735.1. Taxonomy (GTDB): domain Bacteria; phylum Planctomycetota; class UBA1135; order UBA1135; family UBA2386; genus JAGQRA01. Next base: position 1,149,245 of record OZ245838.1, on the reverse strand, counting down.
ACCGGCGAAGCTGCTGCCGGTGCCATTCGCGAACGTGGCGGCAATGCCGTCCACGTCGCGTGTGATGTCACCGACGATCAGTCCGTAGGAGCGGCGTTCGCGACGCTCGCGCGCGAGCCCGAGGGCAAGCTCGACATCCTCGTGAACAACGCCGGCATCGGGCACGTCGGAACGGTCGAGACGACGACCGAGGAGGACTTCGACCGCCTCTACGCGGTCAACGTGAAGGGCGTCTTCCTCGCGACGAAGCACGCGCTGCCGCTGCTCTTGCAGAGCGAGGGCGTGATCTGCAACCTCGCGTCGATCGCGAGCCTGATCGGCATCGCCGACCGCTTCGCCTACTCGATGACAAAGGGCGCCGTCCTCACCATGACCAAGTCGGTCGCGATCGACTACATGGGCAAGGTGCGCTGCAACTGCATCTGCCCGGCGCGAATCCACACCCCGTTCGTCGACGGGTATCTGAAGGCCAACTACCCGGGGCAGGAGCAGGAGATGTTCGACCAGCTCGCGGCCTACCAGCCGATGGGCCGGATGGGCACGCCGGACGAGGTCGCGCAGATGGCGCTGTTCCTCTGCAGCGCCGCGAGCGGGTTCGTCACGGGGCAGGCTTTCCCGCTGGACGGCGGCAAGCTCTGCGTGTGAGGTAGCCGGCATGCATCCCAAGTTCTTCCGCTTCGGCCCCGCCGGACAGGAGCGCCCCGGCGCGGAGCTGCCGGACGGCCGCCGCCTCGACTGCTCCGGCTTCGACGGCGATCTCGGCCCGGACTTCTTCGCGACGAACGGCATCGCGCGGCTCACGCGATACGTGACGGACAACCTCGATCGCCTGCCCACTGCTGCGAGCGACGCGCGGCTCGGGTCCTGCGTCGGCCGCCCGCACAAGCTGTTCTGCATCGGGCTCAACTACCGAAAGCACGCGGCCGAGTCGGGTATGGCCGTGCCGAGCGAGCCAGTTGTCTTTACGAAGGCGACGTCCGCGATCTGCGGGCCGAACGACGACCTGGTGATTCCGAAGGGCTCGACGAAGTCCGACTGGGAGGTCGAGCTGCTCGTCGTCATCGGCAGGACGGCGCGCTATGTCGACAGGGCGGATGCGATGCAGCACGTCGCGGGCTACGCGTTGCACAACGACTACAGCGAACGCGAGTGGCAGCTCGAGCGCGGCGGACAGTGGGTCAAGGGCAAGAGCTTCGACACGTTCGCTCCGATCGGTCCGCTGTTCGCGCCCGCGACCGCGCTGGCCAACGCCGAGAACCTCGGCATGTGGCTCGACGTCAACGGTGAACGCAAGCAGGACAGCCGCACGGACGACATGGTGTTCGGCGTCGCGGAGCTGATCTCGTATCTCAGCCACTGCCTGACGCTCGAACCCGGCGACTGCATCAGCACCGGCACCCCGGCGGGCGTCGGGCTGGGCTTCGACCCACCGCAGTATCTGAAGCCCGGCGACACCGTCCGCCTCGGCATCGACGAGCTCGGCGAACAGACGCAGCGCGCGGTCGCCTGGGATCCCGAGAAGCACGGGAGCTGACGGCGATGCAACGCCACGGCTTCCGGCTCGGCCTCGATTCGGCGCGGCTCGAGGAATACGCGAAGTACCACGAGAAGATCTGGCCCGAGATCGAAGCCGCCATCCACGCGGCCGGCATCCGCAACTACTCGATCTTCCACCATGCGGGCGATCTGTTCGCCTACTACGAGTACGTCGGCCCGCCCGAGGAGTACGAGCAGCGCCTGGCGACGCTCGCCGAGGCCCCGCGCATGCGCGAATGGTGGGACATCATGGAGCCCATGCAGATCCCCCACGAAGACCGCAAGGCCGGCGAATGGTGGGCCGCGATGACCGAGATGTTCCACCAGGATTGAACTGACCCATGAAGATCACCAGCGTCGAGACCAAGCTCCTCCGCGTGCCGCTCAAGCAGCGCACGATCACCGACAGTCAAAGCAGCGTGACCCACGTCGAGTTCCTGCAGGTCGTCCTGCAGACCGACGCCGGGATCACGGGCTACGGGATGAACTGGAGCTACACGCCCGGGCTCAAGGCGGCGCAGGTCGCCGTCGACGAGAACTATGCGCCCGTGCTCGTCGGCAAGGACCCGGCGATGCGGAAGGCGATCACGAAGGAGTGCTTCTTCACCAACCACTTCACGGGCCGGGTCGGCGCCGCTCGGGTCGGGCTCGCCGCCGTCGAGTACGCGCTCTGGGATCTCGTCTGCAAGGACGCCGACAAGCCACTCTGGCGCTACCTCGGCGCCTGTCGTGACAAGGTCAAGGCCTACAGCACGGACGGCGGCTGGCTCAGCTGGAGCGTCGACGAGCTCATCACGGATGCCAAGGCGCTGATCGATCGCGGCTTCGACGCGGTGAAGATCAAGCTCGGCCGCCCTGACCCGCGCGAGGACATGGCGCGCATCGCCGCGGTCCGCAAGGCGATCGGCGACGACATCGACATCATGACGGACGTCAACTGCGCGTGGACGCTCGCGCAGGGCAAGCAGTACGGCAGCCGGCTGCAGGAGTGGAACGTCAAGTGGCTCGAGGAGCCGATGAAGCCCGAGGACGTGACGATGCACGCCGAGCTGGCGCATGCGATCACGACGCCGATCGCGGTCGGCGAGACGATCTTCACGCGCGAGTCGTTCCGCGATTACATCACGGCCGGCGCGGTGCACTACGTGCAGGCCGACTCGACCAAGCTGCTCGGCATCGACGAGTGGCTCGAGGTCGCGGCGCTCGCGGCGAGCTACAACCTGCCCGTGATCCCGCACACCAACGTGCAGCACAAGCTGCACACGCAGCTCGCCGCGGCCACGCCCAACTGCATCATGGTCGAGAACTGCTACGAGTCGATCAACGACATGTGGGTCGAGCCGATCACCGTCAAGGACGGCTACTACGAGCTGCCGCAGGAGCCCGGCGTCGGGCTGCAGATCCGCGACGAGGTGATCGCAGAGCACCGCATCGCCTGATTCTCCGGAACCGCGGGACGCCGCCATGCGCATCGACAGCCACCAGCACTTCTGGCGCTACGATCCCGTCGCCTACGACTGGATTGGCGACGACATGGCCGCGCTGCGGCGCGACTTCCTGCCCGCCGACCTGCGCCCGGAGCTCGACGCCGCCGGGCTCGACGGCAGCATCGCGGTCCAGGCGCCGCAGTCGCACAGCGAGAACGAGTTCCTGCTCGACCTCGCCGCGGCGGCCCCGTGGATCCTCGGCGTTGTCGGCTGGCTCGACCTACGCGCCGGCGACGCCGCTGCCGAAGTCGCGCGCTGGGCCGAACGGGACCGGCTGGTCGGCATCCGTCACATCGCCCAAGCCGAGCCGGTCGATTTCCTTCGGGGCCGCGAGTTCAGCCGCGGTGTCGGCACGCTGACGGCGCACGACCTCACCTACGACGTGCTCGTCTTCCCGCCGCAGCTGCCGGCGGCGGTCGAGCTCGTGCAGCGGCATCCGAACCAGCGCTTCGTGCTCGATCACCTCGCCAAGCCGGCGCTGAAGCGCGGCGAGCTCGACGCCTGGCGGCGCGACATCGCGACCCTGGCCGCGCTGCCGAACATCGCGTGCAAGGTCTCGGGGATGGTCACCGAGGCCGACTGGCAGACCTGGCGACCCGAGCAACTGCGCCCCGCGTACGAGCACGTTCTCGAGCACTTCGGGCCGGGCCGCCTGCTCTACGGCAGCGACTGGCCGGTGTGCCTCGCGGCAAGTTCGTACGAGCGCTGGTGGGCCACGGCGAACGCCTGGTTCGCGGCGCTTTCGCCGGCCGAACGAGGCCTCGTGCTCGGGCAGAATTGCCGCGCCTGGTACCCCCGGCTTGCGAAGCCGTAGCTGACCAGCCCGGCACGCGGATCTCGCAAGCAACGCGAGTTTTCCCCAACCACTGGGTTGCAGCAGCCGGTAGAACGCAATAGATAGTGGACCCCTACGGCGCATGCGGTCGCTCCCCCATGCCTGGTCACGACTTTGGCAAGCGTGGCCACGAGACGGAGCGGCGGTCCCCGCGGTGGGTTCCGGAGCCACGGTCAGGCTCCGGTCCGAACAGATTCGTTTCGATTGCTCTCAGCTCGAAGGCACAACTCCGCGGCGGGTGGTCCCCCGCGTCGTTCCGTCAGCGTGCGCCATTTCCGGTAGGTTCCAGTCACGGTAGCCTCCAGTCTGGAGCCAACCGGGTTGGCTCGTCTCTTGGCTCCCGTTCTCAGGACGGCCATGAGACACCGGCGCGCCTGATTCTCCGCCGAGGACGGAGATGAACGACGTGGCATTCCCGTCCTCGAGGCCCGCCTTCGAGACGCCTCTTTGGAGGAGGATTCAGCGTGAAGGTTACACGGCGGTTCACGGCCAAAGGCAAGTCTCCGTACGAAGGCATCCCGTTCGATACGCGGCACAGCGAGATCCGCAACCCGGACGGCACCCTGGTCTTCGAGGCCCGCGACATCGCGATGCCGGCTCATTGGAGCCAGGTCGCGGTGGACATCATGGCGCAGAAGTACTTCCGCAAGGCGGGCGTGCCGCAGCGCGACAGCAAGGGGGAGCCGGTGGTCGACGACCGCGGACAGCCGGTGCTCGGTGGGGAGACCGACGCGCGGCAGGTGTTCCTCAGGCTCGCCGGGTGCTGGCGTCACTGGGGCGAGAAGAACGACTACTTCGACGGCGCGGACGACGCGCAGGCGTTCGAGGACGAGCTCTGCCACATGCTGGCGGCGCAGCACGCGGCCCCCAACTCGCCGCAGTGGTTCAACACCGGGCTCAACTTCGCGTACGGCATCACGGGGCCGGCGCAGGGCCACTACTTCGTCCACGAGAAGACGGGCAAGCTGCAGCGCAGCAAGAACGCCTACGAGCGACCGCAGCCGCACGCGTGCTTCATCCAGTCGGTCGAGGACGATCTCGTCGGCGACGGCGGGATCATGGACCTGTGGACCCGCGAGGCCCGGCTGTTCAAGTACGGCTCGGGCACGGGTTCGAACTTCTCGTCGCTGCGCAGCGAGAACGAACCGCTGTCGGGCGGCGGCAAGAGCTCCGGCCTGATGAGCTTCCTGCGCATCGGCGACCGTGCCGCGGGCGCGATCAAGTCCGGCGGCACGACGCGCCGCGCGGCCAAGATGGTCTGCCTCGACCTCGACCACCCCGACATCGAGCAGTTCGTCTCGTGGAAGGTCAACGAGGAGCAGAAGGTCGCGGCGCTCGTGACGGGCAGCAAGATCGTGCGTCGTCACATCAACGCCGTGATCAACGCGTGCCACGTCGAGGACGAGGCGGGCGACACCACGACGATCACCAAGCCGCGCGAGAATGCCGAGCTCAAGGCCGCGCTGATCGAAGCGCGCGCCGCGTGCGTCCCCGAGAACTACCTGCAACGCGGGCTGCAGCTCGCCGAGCAGGGCCTGCACGCCGTCGACATCACGGAATACGACACCGACTGGGACGGCGAGGCCTACGGCACGGTCTCGGGCCAGAACTCCAACAACTCGGTCCGCGTGCCGAACGAGTTCTTCCGCGTGCTCGACGAGGGCGGCAAGTGGCGGCTCATCCGCCGCACCGACCGCGGCGTCGCGCGTGAGGTGGACAGCAAGGAGCTGTGGGACCGCGTCGGTTACGCCGCGTGGGCCTGCGCCGACCCGGGCATCCAGTACGACACGACGATCAACGAGTGGCACACGTGCCCAGAGGACGGCCGCATCAACGCGAGCAACCCGTGCTCGGAGTACATGTTCCTCGACGACACGGCGTGCAACCTGGCGTCGATCAACCTCGTCAAGTTCCTCGGCGAGGACGGCACGTTCGACATCGAAGGGTTCGAACACGCCGTGCGGCTGTGGACGATGGTCCTCGAGATCAGCGTGCTCATGGCGTCGTTCCCGAGCAAGTCGATCGCGCAGAAGAGCTTCGACTACCGCACGCTCGGCCTCGGGTTCGCCAACCTCGGCACCGTGCTGATGCGGCTCGGCATCCCCTACAGCTCGCCGAAGGCCTACGCGCTCGCGGGCGCGATCTCGGCCATCATGTGCGGCAAGAGCTACGCGACGTCCGCCGAGATGGCCGGCGAGCTCGGCCCGTTCCCGCGGTACGAGCCCAACCGCGAGTCGATGCTGCGCGTCATCCGCAACCACCGGCGCGCGGCCTACCGCGCGAGCGAGTCGGAGTACGAGGACCTGTCGATCACGCCGCGCGGGATCGATCCCAAGCTGTGCCCGACGGCGCTGCTCGAAGCGGCCCGCGGCGCGTGGGACGAGGCGCTTGCGCTCGGCGAGAAGCACGGCTTCCGCAACGCGCAGGTGACCGTGATCGCGCCCACCGGCACGATCGGTCTGCTCATGGACTGCGACACGACCGGCGTCGAGCCGGACTTCGCGCTCGTCAAGTTCAAGAAGCTCGCGGGCGGCGGCTACTTCAAGATCGCCAACCAGAGCCTCGCGCCGGCACTCACCAATCTGGGCTACGGCAACAAGCAGATCGAGGAGATCCTGGCCTACGTCGTCGGCCGCAAGACGCTGGCCGGCGCGCCCGCGATCAACCACGAGACGCTCGCGGCCAAGGGCTTCGACGACCAGGCGATCCAGACGGTCGAGAAGGCGCTCGACAGCGCGTTCGACATCGCGTTCCTGTTCAACAAGAGCATCCTCGGCGAGGAGTTCTTGACGACGAAGCTCGGCGTCACCGCGGAGCAGCTCGAGGACTGGAACTTCAACCTGCTCGATCACCTCGGCTTCAGCAAGGCCGACATCCAGGCCGCCAACGACTACGTCTGCGGCACGATGACCGTCGAGGGTGCCCCTCATCTCGAGGAGGCCCACCTGCCGGTGTTCGACTGCGCCAACCGCTGCGGGCGGATCGGCAAGCGCTACATCCCGTTCGCCGCGCACATCGAGATGATGGCCGCCGTGCAGCCGTTCATCAGCGGCGCGATCAGCAAGACGATCAACATGCCGAACGACGCGTCGCTCGGTGAGGTCCAGGACGCCTACGTCATGGGCTGGAAGGCGATGCTCAAGGCGGTCGCGCTCTACCGCGACGGCAGCAAGCTGAGCCAGCCGCTGAGCAGCCAGCTGCTCGACGACGAGGACGAGGCCGTGGCGGCGAGCCCGACGGCGTCGGCTGCCGGTGTCCAGGAGGTCGCGGCGAAGATCACCGAGCGCGTCGTGCACCGCTACATCGCCAAGCGCCGCAAGCTCCCGAACCGCCGCGCGGGCTACACGCAGAAGGCCGTCGTCGGTGGTCACAAGATCTACCTGCGCACCGGTGAGTACGAGGACGGCACGCTCGGCGAGATCTTCCTCGACATGCACAAGGAAGGGGCCGCGTTCCGCAGCCTCATGAACAACTTCGCGATCGCCGTGTCGCTCGGCCTGCAGCACGGCGTGCCGCTGGACGAGTTCGTCGACGCGTTCGTGTTCACCCGCTTCGAGCCCAACGGCATGGTGCAGGGTCACGACCAGATCAAGATGGTCACGTCGGTCATCGACTACGTGTTCCGCGAGGTCGCGATCAGCTACCTCGGCCGCGACGAGCTCGCGCAGGTCAGCACCGAGGACCTGCGCAACACGACGACGGGCGAACGCTCGGCCGACGACGAGGACTTCGAGGACGAGGAGATCGTCAGCGAAGAGACCTACGCGCCGAGCGAGCTGCCGCGTGACGTGCACGAAGACAGCCACCTGCACCCGCCGAGCCACGGCATGGATCGTGGCAATGGCAACGGTGGGAACGGTGGTGCCGCGCTCGCCCATCCGGCAGCGGCGCCCGCGCGCGAAGTCTCGGCGCAGACGATCGAGGTGCGCGAGACCCGTCTCAAGATCGCCGAGGCCCGGCTCAAGGGCTACGAAGGGGATGCTTGTGGTGGGTGTGGCGCCTTCACGCTCGTGCGCAATGGGACTTGTTTGAAGTGTGATAGTTGCGGCGCTACGAGCGGGTGTTCGTAGGGAACGGGTGCCGCGGCGCACTCGCCGCCAATGCTCGCAGGTCGGGCGCAAGCAACATCCGGCGTGGCCTGGGCAGGCCATTGAGCATCCCGCGCATGCATCTGACCCGCGCTTCTCGCGCGGGTCGGCCCGCAGGAGCCTCGCCGAATCAGCGGATTCGCCTGCGTTCCTGCGAGCCGACCCGCACGAGAATCACGACCCAGCTGCACACGCGGGATACTCAACGACCTGCCAACCCAGGGACGCGCTGATCCGACCTGCTTACGAGCGGTGGCGGCTTTGGCGTGCCTGGCTACGCCAGCCGCCGCCCTAGTTTTGGGGGCGGCTGGGTTGGTCGTTCTTTGCGGCTTCGGCGAGTTGGGTTGGAGCCGGGCGCCGCGGTCCCGTGGGGCTACTAGTGGGTGCTCGTAGCTAGGAGGGCCCGCGGCGCACTCGCCGCCGATGCTCGCAGGTCGGGCGCAAGCGACAGCCGGCGTGGCCTGGCCAGGCCATTGAGCATCCCGCGCATGCATCTGACCCGCGCTTCTTGCGCAGGTCGGCCCGCACGGCGCTAGTGCAGGACGATGTCCGGTGCCTTTGGGTGGGAAGCCTCGACGCGCACGTACTTGCCGTCGTCCCACTGGTACTTGCCGGTCTGGTTGCCGCCGCCTTCGTCGCTTTGGTTGATGTATTCGATCGTGCCTTCCAACGGATCCCAGAAGTAGACGCCGTAGCCGTAGGTGTGGTTGCCGTCGAAGTTGTGCCACGTGCCCCAGGTACCGTCGCCGTTGGGATCCGGATTGTAGAGCATGACCTCCGTCTCGCTGGTGACTCCGTTCACCTCGACCTGCCATGCACGGGAGCCCGGATCCACCGAGCCTTGTGCGACGACGGAATGGGCGAAGGAAAGGGCGGCCGCGACGGCCAGGATCAGCGATGCCAATCGATTTCGCATGAGATCTGGAAGGGTGTTGGGGCTGTGTGGTCTTCGGTCACCGGCGCGAACGATGCGCGCGGTCGAGTCGTTGGTGTCGACGAGTGCCGGGACGGTTTCCGGTTTGTGCGTGAATCGGAGGCTCGCGCGGGAGGAGCGGGTGGCCTCGCTGCCGTTGCCGCCGATGCCGCGGGGTGATGAGAACCACGTTGCCAGAGGACTTTCGAACGTCGGAGTTCCGATCCCGGCCTCGAAGCGGTGACGATGGCGCGAGCGGTTGCCAAGCCACTGCCGAGAGCGGTCCCGCTCGGAAGCAGGGCCTGATCTACGTCGGCGCGATGGCTGCCACGTTACGCGGCTCAGCAGCGGGACTATCCATCAGGCGAGGATCGAAATCGGTCCAGATAATTCATTCCCGAGGAAAGCACGGATGCGTTCTGCCGCTGTTCTGTCGTTCACTGCGCTGCTGCTGCTCTTTGCTTGTGACAACTCGGCGCGACCGCTGCCGGTGTGCACCACGGAGTCAGAGCCCGCTGTGATCGTCGACCTGCGCGACGTCGGCACGGCAGCGCCCGTCGAGGGCGCGGCAATCCAGTTGACCGACGAGGACGGCGGCTACTCCGAGCCGATGCGCGAGATCGGTGAAGGTGAGTATCGCGGTGGTTTCGAACGGCCCGGCACGTACTCGCTCACCGTCACGGTGACGGGCTATCGCTCGGTCACGCGGAGCGGGATCGTCGCGCCGGCGCGCCAATGCGGACCAGAGACGCAATTCGTCACGATCGACCTCGAGCCCGAGACGATCCCGATCCTCGTGATTCGGGAGGAGAAGCCCGGCGTCTGGGGCGGCGAGATCGGCGTGCTGAGCGCGCGGTAGTTGATGTCGGCAGCGGACGCGGGTCCGCTCATGGCATGTCGCCCGTGTTGTGCCGTTGCTCACTGCTTCTCACGTTCGTCGTCGCGCTGGGGAGCTGCGCCCTCGAGCGCCACGGAGACGAGGATCACGCAGCGTTGCCGCGCCGCCCACCCAACATCGTCGTCATCCTCGCGGACGACATGGGCTTTGGCGACCCGGGCTGCTTCAACCGTGACTCGAAGATCGCGACGCCCCACATCGACCGATTGGCGAACGAGGGGGTCCGGTTCGTCGACGCGCACTCGCCCGGCGCCTGGTGCGTGCCGTCGCGCTACGGCTTGTTGACAGGCCGATACCCCGCGCGCAAGAAGGCGTTTCGAGCCGGTCGGCAGGCCGTGATCGCGAAGGATCGCGTGACGCTCGCGAGCCTGCTGAACGACCGCGGGTATCGCACGGCGATGGTCGGCAAGTGGCACCTCGGATTCGACGGCGGCGCCAAGGTGCAGGACCGGAACGAACTTCACGGCGGGCCGCTCGATCGCGGGTTCGACAGCTTCTTCGGGATCCACGCCTCCCTCGACATTCCCCCCTACTACTACATCCGCGATCGCCGGCCCGTGCTGCCGCCGAGCGGTGAGGTCGAGGCCAGCGCGACGGCCGGGTGGTCGAACATCCAGGGCGCGTTCTGGCGCGCGGGCGGGCTCGCGCCGGATTTCGTGCACGCCGAGGTGTTGCCGAAGTTCACCGATGAGGCCATCGCGGTTCTCAACGACGCCGCGCAGAACGACCCGGACCGACCGTTCTTCCTCTACCTCGCGCTCGCGGCGCCGCACACGCCTTGGCTGCCGCAGCCAGACTCCGAGGGTCGCAGCCGCGCCGGGATGTACGGCGACTTCGTCGCGGACGTCGACGACGCTGTCGGGCGCGTGCTGCAGGCGCTCGATCGCAACGACCAGTCGCAGGACACGCTGATCGTCTTCACATCGGACAACGGCCCGGTCTGGTATCCCGCGGATGTCGAGCGCCTCGGCCACAGTTCGACGGGACCCTGGCGCGGCATGAAGAGCGACTCGTGGGAAGGCGGCCACCGCATGCCGTTCGTCGTGCGCTGGCCCGGGAACGCGCCCGCTGGCTCGACCACCCACCAGACGGTCTGCTTCACCGACCTCATGGCCACCTGCGCCGAGCTCACCGGCGCGCCGCTGCCAGCCGGCGCCGGCGAGGACAGCCACAGCCTGGTGCCGGTTCTGCGCGATCCGAAGGCGTCAACCACGCGTGAACACACCCTGCTCAAGGCCAGCGGCGCGGTCGTACGCGCGGGGCGCTGGAAGCTCGTCACGCATCTCGGTTCGGGCGGCTTCTCCAAGCCGCGCCGGCTCGAACCGTCGCCGAACGGGCCCGCGGGTCAGCTCTACGACCTCGACAACGACCCAGGCGAGGCGACCAACCTGTGGCTCGAGCGCCCCGACGTCGTCGCCCGATTGCATCAGTTGCGCGAACGCATTCTCGCTGGCGGCACGACGCCGTAGTCTTCCCCACATGCGCTCCCTCGCCCTCGCCGTCCTTGCCCTGCTGACCGCCTGCGTCAGCACCTCCGAACCACGCCCGATGCAGATCCACTACCTCGAGATCGTCACCCCCGACGTCGACCAACTGTGCACGACCTACGCCGCCGCCAACGGCCTGACGTTCGGCGACGCCGTGCCGGAGCTCGGCAACGCGCGCACGGCCAAGCTGCCGAACGGCGGCACGGTCGGCGTTCGCGCCCCGATGCGCGCGACGGAGGACCCGGTCGTGCGCCCCTACTTCCTCGTCGAGGACATCGAGGCCGCCGTGGCCAGCGCGGCAGCGAACGGCGCGGAGATCGCCATGGGCCCGACGCCGATGCCGAGCGGCGAGCTGTTCGCCGTCTACCTGCAGGCCGGCGTGCAGCAGGGCTTCTGGCAGCGCTGAGTTCCGTTCGGTCGCTCAGCCCTGCGGCTTGCCGTCGATCGTCCGCCGGATCCCGCGCGGGTTGCTGTCCTGCAGCTCCGCCGGCAGGTGCTCCTGCGGCCAGTCCTGCCAGCACACGGGGCGCGCCCACCGCTGGATCGCCGTCGAACCGACCGCCGAGAATCGCGCGTCGGTCGCGGCCGGGTATGGGCCGCCGTGCACCATCGCCGAGCACACCTCGACGCCCGTCGGGACGCCGTTGTTGATGAGTCGGCCGACGCGTTCGCGCAGCGCGTTGACCGCGGGGTCGAACGCGGCCAGGTCGTCGCCTTCGGCGTGCACGGTGCCCGTCAGGTGCCCATCGAGCGTCGCGATCGTCGCGGCCAGGTCCGCGGGGCTCTCGCATTCGACGGCGAGCACCGCGGGGCCGTAGATCTCGGTGCGCAGGCGGGCGTTCGTGCGCACGGCGGATGCCGTGGCCGTCAGCAGGCGCGGGGAGACCGCGGTCGCGATGTCGCCGCCGGTCGCGGCGCTCTCGAACGTCTCCACGGGCAGGCCCGCGAGCTCGGCGATGGACTTCTCGTAGCCCTGGCGGATGTTGGGATGGACGGTCGGGCCGGCGGCCGCCGCGACGAGCTGATCGCGCAGCGTGTTGCGGAACGCGTCGGCGCCGTCGCCGGCACACCAGAGGACGAGTCCCGGACTCGTGCAGAACTGACCGCTCGCGAGCGTCGCCGAGGCCGCGAGCTGGCCGGCGATCTCGGCGCCGCGTTGCCGCAGCGCGTTGGGCAGGATCACGACCGGGTTCATCGAGCCCATCTCGGCGAACACGGGGATCGGCTCGGGCCGCGCGTTCGCGAGGTCGAACAGCGCCCGGCCACCGCCGTGCGAACCGGTGAAGCCAACGGCCTTGACGAGCGGGTGCTCGACGAGGCGGCTGCCGATCTCGTTGGACCGCGCGTGCAGCAGCGAGAACGTCCCGGCCGGCAGTCCGGCCGCCGCGACGGCGTCGCGGATCATTCGACCGACGAGCTCGCTCGTGCCCGGGTGCGCGGGGTGGCCCTTCACGATCACGGGGCAGCCGGCCGCGAGGGCAGACGCCGTGTCGCCGCCCGCCACGGAGTAGGCCAGCGGGAAGTTGCTCGCGCCGAACACGACGACCGGGCCGAGGCCGATCAGCATCCGCCGCAGGTCGGGCTTGGGCATCGGTTGTCGATCCCGATCGGCGTGGTCGATGTAGGCGTCGACCCAGGAGCCCTCGTCGATCAGGTCGGCGAAGAGCCGGAGCTGACCCATCGTGCGACCGCGCTCGCCCTCGACGCGCGCGCGCGGCAGCGCGGTCTCCTGCATCACGCGTTCGACGAGCGTGTCGCCGAGGCCTTCGAGGCCGTCCGCGATCGCGCGCAGCAGCCCCGCGCGCACGCTCGGCTCGACCGTGCGCAGCTCGGCGTACGCCGCATTCGCGGCTTCGCAGGCCGCGTCGACCTGCTCGACCGAGGCTTCACGGTACGTCGGCTCGAGCGCGTTGCCGGTCATGGCGTCGAACGCCGTGAAGCCTCCGCTGCCGGCCCCGGCCGCGCCTGCGCCCGCGACGAAGTGCTCACCCGTCAGATCGGCGGCGCTCACCGTGCACCCCCGGGGCGGCTCTGGATCGCCGTCTCGATCGCCATGAGCGCGCACTCGCGCATGCCGCCCGTGACCGGCAGCCGCGGCAGGCGAACGCGTTCGCTGCCCTGGTCGACCTTCGCCTGCACGAGCTTGATGAGCTGCACGAACTCCGGCACCGTGTCGAGCCGCAGCAGCGGCAGGAACCAGCGGTAGAGTTCGTGGGCCGCCTTGAAGTCGCCGTCCCGCGCGAGCTCGAACAGCTGCACCGACTCCTTCGGGAACGCGTTCACGAGCCCGGCGACCCAACCGCTCGCGCCCGCGGCGACACCTTCGACGAGGATGTCGTCGAGCCCGACGAGCACATTGAGACGGTCGCCGACCGCGGCCTTGATCGCCGTGATGCGACGCACATCACCGCTCGACTCCTTCACCGCCAGGAGGTTGCTGTGCTCGTTCGCCAGCTCGGCGATGAACGGCGCCGTGAAGTCCGTGCCGTAGGCCGGCGGGTTGTTGTAGAGCATGCACGGCAGATCGGTCGCCTGGATGACGGCGTCGATGTGCACCTTGGCCTCGCGCAGCTCGCCCTTGTGCACGTAGGCCGGCAGCACCATGAGGCCCTTGCAGCCGCTGTCCTTCGCGGCTTCCGCGAGCTTGACGGCCTGGCGCGTGCTCAGCGCCGCGATGCCGGGGATGACCGGCTGGTCGCCGCACGCCTGCACGAGCGTCTGCAGGATCGCGACCTTCTCGTCGAAGTCGAGCGTCGCGCCTTCGCCGAGCGAACCGAGCGGGATCATGCCGGAGCAGCCGTTGTCGAGCTGCCAGCGGGCGTGCTTTTTGAGGAAGTCGTGGTCGACGGAATCGTCGTCCTGGAACGGGGTCGTGATCGCGGGGAGGACGTGCGAGAACGGGGACGCGGACATGCCCGAAGCGAACGGCAATTCTGCCGGTTCCGCAACCTCGTTGTGGGGTCCCAGGGCAATCGCCCTCCCACCGCTCGCGCCCGCTGGCTACCGTCTGAACCGTGACCGCTTTCGACGACGTCCCGGTGAACCGCTTCCTCGGGTTTCGGCTCGCGGAACGCAGCGCCGAACGGGTCGTGCTCGAGCTGCCGTTGCGGCCCGAGTTCGTGCAGGAGGCCGGGGTGATCCAGGGCGGCATCCTCACCGCGTTCGCCGACACCGCCGCGGTGTATCTGCTGTGGCCCGATCTGCCCGACGGTCGGTCCATGACCGGCACGGGCTGCGCGATGCAGTTCCTCGCGGCCGCGACCGTCGAACGCGGCCCGTTGCGGGCCGTCGCCTCGCCGCTACGCGTCGGCAAGACCACGGCGGTGTGCGAGACCGAGGTGTTCCAGGGCGATCGACGCATCGCGAAGGGCACGTTCCCGTTCCTGTTCCTCGAGGCGCGGTGATGCCGAAGACCCCGCCACCCGCGCTCGAGCTGCTGGTCGACGGGCCCGCGGATGCGGACGTCACGGTCCTGTTTGCGCACGGCGCGGGTGCAGGCATGCAGCACCCGTGGATGGCGACGGTCGCGGCCGGGCTCGCCGACATGGGACTGCGCGTCGTGCGGTTCGAGTTCCCCTACATGCGCAAACGTGCGGACGGCAAGCGCCGCGGTCCGGATCGCATGCCGGGGCTGCAGGACGCGCTGCGCGAAGCCGCCGCTGCGGCCATGGCCGACGCGGTGGCCGGCGCACGCCTCGCGCTCGCGGGCAAGTCCATGGGCGGTCGGGTCTCGACGATGCTCGCGGACGAGCTCGAAGCCTCGGCCTGCGTGGCGTTGGGGTATCCGTTCCATCCGCCGGGCAAACCCGAGAACCTGCGCACGGCGCACCTGCTAGATCTCGCTACGCCGACGCTCATCCTGCAAGGCGAACGCGACCCGTTCGGCGGGCCCGACGAAGTCGCGGGTTACCCGCTGTCGGAGAACATCCAGGTGCAGTGGCTGCCCGACGGCGACCACTCGCTGGCGCCGCGCAAGAGGAGCGGGCACACGGCGGAGGAACACCTCGAGACGGCGATTCGCGCGGCCGCCGAGTTCGTGCGCGCGGCGCCGCCCCGGTAGCGAAACGCCGGTAGCGAAACGCCGGTAGCGGAACGCCTACCGCCCGTTCTGGCGCTGGTGCGCCTCGATGTGCGCGCGGAACGCGTCGCCGCCGAAGTCGTTCTCGAAGTCGCGCCACACCGTGTGCACGTGGTTGGCGCCGTTCTGGGTGTTGTCGTACTCGATCGCGAACCGCTCACCGTGGATGCGGTAGTAGTGGCCCTGCCCGCGTTGCTTGCTCCCCGCCCACGCGAAGTGCACGCCGTCGATCTGTGCGCGCACGGCCTCGAGCTCGCTCGCCGCGAGGTCGCCGTGCCACAGGCGCGCGTACTCCTCGATCAGCCGCCAGAGCACGCCCTGCTGCGCCGGCGTCATCTCCGTCCACGGCAGACCGGCGCGATCGCCGAGCGCCGATGGCGGCTTGCCGGGCCCGAGAATGACGTCCGCCGGCGCCTTCGCCGCGATGATCGCCTTCTCCTGCTGCTCCGCGGAGAGCAGGTGCAGCAGCGCGCGGCCGAGGTCCTCCTCGACCGCGAGCGCGCGTTGGCCGCGACGCTTGCCCTCGCGGATCTCGTGCGGGTTGGTCCCGAGGAACTGCGGCGTATGCCCGACGATCCGCCCGTTCTGCACCTGGATCTGCAGCGAGACGTGGTGGCCCTGGAAGCGCACGACGAACGACCCGCCCACCGCGGGCGTGCCGAGCACGAGCAGCGCGTAGCGGCCCGGGTCACGGTGTACGGCCGGCTTGTCGGGCTTGGACTCCAGCTCACGGAGCACCGACTCGAGGCCGACGATCGTCATCGTCTTGTGCAGACCCTCGACGCTGAGCATCGTGCGCAAGACGGCGGTCGCGCGCTCCCGGTGGCCTTCGTCCATCGCGCCGAGCTCGAGGCCGAGGTAGCGGCCGGGCACGAAGTGCCACCTGGTGCGCTCCTCGTCGTCGAGCGGCAGGTTGGCCTTGCTCTTCAGCTCCGCCGGCAGGGCGTCGAGCCAGCGGGTCACTGCGGTCGCCAGCTCGGCGCCGACGCCCGTGCGCAGGGGCGCCTGTTCCCAGAGCGCGATGCCGCCGGCGATGCCGAGAAGTGCGGTGACCCAGACGAACGGGGAGCTCTGCATGCCGGGATCATCCGCCCATCGGGCGTGGTCGCCAGCAGAAACGCTGCCCTACTCGGAGTCGACCCCGACGACGGGCTGAAACCGCTCGAGCAGCCCGAGCCGCAGCCGCGTAGCGACCAGCAGGATCAGCGCGACCTCGACGAGCACGAACTCCGGATAGTCGAACAGCACGTCGCTCACGCTGTCGATCTGGATCACGAGGTTGATGAGGATCGCGGTCCCGAGCGTCGCGCCAGCCCGACTCACGGCGCTCGGCATGCCCTCCTTCTCCAGCGCCTTGGCGAAGCCGTCCGCCGTCAGACAAAGGACCACGATCGGGAAGAACGCGAGCTTCTCGAGTGGTTCGTAGTCGAGGTTGGCGCCGACCAGGACGGCGGCCACCAGAAACACGGCGACCACGGACAGCATCACGGCCAGCCGGCCGAAATAGGGCAGCCACCCGCCCTTCAGGCGCGGCCGAATCGCGGTGACGATCAGGAGCATGGCCACGAGAGTCGCCACGCCGAGCGCGATGCCAGTCGCCTGGATGGCGATCGCGATCAGGATCGGGCGGAACGGGCCGAGCATGCGCAACCCGAAGGTGAGCCGGCAGAGGACGACCACGAGGGCCGCGAGCGGCACCATGAGCAGCTGCAGCAGGTGGTCGTCCACGCCGCGGGTGACGGCTTCGAGGGAGACGTGCTCCTGCAGCAGGCGTGCGAACTCCCCGTCCCCTTGCCGGGCGGCGAACATGGCGGCCGCGACGGCGATCATCACGATCGCCGACCACAGTCCGCCGCGCGGGTTGGCAACCGGGTCGACGTCGACAGGTTCGGCCTGGACCGATTCGGTCTGGACCGGCTCTGGTTGGACCGGTTCGGGTTCGGCGGTGGTCATCTCGGGACGCGGTTTTAGGCTGACGAATCGTCGGGTGGCGCGACGTCGTGACCGCTACTCTATCGGGCTCGACCGCTGCACACCAAGCGCCCAGGACCAACATGAAAGTCGCCATCGTCTACAACCGGGAGAGCCAGAAGGTCATCAACCTGCTCGGCACGCCCAATCGCGAACGTTACGGCAAGAAGTCGATCAAGCGGATCACCGCGGCGCTCGAAGCCGGCGGCCATCAGGTCGCGGCCTTCGAAGGCGACAAGGACCTGATCGACAACCTCGAGGAGTTCATGCCGCGCGTCATTCGCGGCGAACGTCCCGGCATGGTGTTCAACCTCGCGTACGGGATCCAGGGACAGGCGCGCTACACGCACGTGCCCGGCATCCTCGAGATGATCGGCATGCCCTACGTCGGCTCGGGGCCGATGGCGCATTCGCTGTCGCTCGACAAGGTCGTCACGAAGATGATCCTGCTGCAGCACGGCCTGCCGACGCCAGCGTTCACGGTGCTCGATTCGCCCGACGCCGAGCTGCCGGACCTGCCGTACCCGATGATCGTCAAGCCGCGCAACGAGGCGGTGTCGTTCGGCATCAAGGTGTGTCAGGACGAGGCCGAACTGCGGGCGGCCGCGCAGGTGATCTTCGACAAGTTCCAGCAGTCGGTGCTCGCGGAGCAGTACATCGACGGCCGCGAGGTCAACGTCGGCGTGCTCGGCAATTCGCCGCCCGAGGCGCTGCCGCCGGCCGAGCTCGACTTCGGCGACGGGCCCAAGGTCTACAGCTACGAGGACAAGACCAAGAAGTCCGGCCGCGAGGTCGAGGTCGTCTGCCCGGCGAAGCTCGACGACGATCTGCGCGAACGGGCGCAGGACATCGCGGTCAAGGCGTTCAAGGCCCTCGGCCTGTTCGACTGCTGCCGCGTCGACATGCGCATCGACAAGAACGGGCAGCTCTACATCCTCGAGACCAACAGCCTGCCGAGCCTCGGCGAACACGGGAGCTACACGCACGCAGCGGCGGCCAGCGGGCTCGACTTCACGGCGCTCGTCAACCGGCTCGTCGAGGTCGCGAGCGCGCGCTACTTCGGCACCCCCAATCCGCCGGCGCTCGAGAAGGGGGCGCGCGACCCCAGGCAGGAGACGTTCGCGTTCCTCACCGGCTCGCGCGACAAGATCGAGAAGGCGATCCGCGAGTGGACCCTCGTGTCGAGCCGCACGCAGGATCCGCTCGGTCTGCGCGCCGCGCATCGGCGGGTCGGCAAGATCCTGACCGACATCGGCCTCACGCGGCAGGAAGCCTTCAGCGATGAACCCGCGGCGACCTGCTGGAGCACGTCGTCCGGGTTCGACGGCGGCACGCTGCTCGTCGGACACCTCGACGTGCCGCTCGCGCTGGACGCGAGCGTGCCGCCGTTCCATCGCGAACCGGAGTGGTTGCGCGGCGAGGGCATCGGCAACTCGCGCGCGCCGCTCGTGATGACGGAGTTCGCGCTGCGCGCGCTGCGGCGCGTTCGGAAGCTGCGCTCCTCGAAGCTCGGCGTGTTCTTCTACGGCGACGAGGGCCGCGACGGCGAAGAGAGCCGCGGCCTGCTCGAAGCCGCGATGAAGCGGGCGCGCAACGTGCTCGTGCTGCGGCCCGGCAGCGGCGGGGACAAGATCATCACGCAGCGGCGTGGCCTGCGGCGCTACGAGCTCGTAGCGGACAGCGAGCCACGTCGGCCGGGCCAGCAGATGTCGCGGCCGGAGCTGCTGCGGTGGCTCGCGGCGCGGCTCGAGGAGTGCAGCGCGCTGTCATCGAAGAAGGAGCGCGTTTCGGTCTCCGTCGGCGAGCTCAGGACGACGGGCTTTCGCGCGCTGCTGCCCCACCGCGTGCGCGCTACGCTGCTCGTCAACTACCTCGACGTCACGGTCGCCGATCGCGTCGAGGAGCAGATCCGGAAGGTGCTCGGCAAGCGCGACGGCCACCGTTGGCAGCTCGAGCTCGGCTCGGATCGGCCGCCGCTCACGCCCGACAGCACCAACGATGCGCTCGTGGCTCAGCTGCGGGCCGTCGGCGAGAACTGGGACATCCCGGTCGAGGCCGACTCGTCCCTGTTGCCCTCGGTCGCCGGTCTTGCGGAGGCGGGCACCGGCGTCGTGTGCGGTGTCGGCCCCGCCGCCACCGAGATGTTCACGTCCCAGGAAGCCGTGCAGCGCATCAGTCTGGTGCAGCGCACGCTCTTGCTGACTCAGTTCCTCCTCGACCAACACGGTTGATCGCACGATGTCACGTTCCGGTGTTCTACTTCTCGTGGCTGCTGCGGCGGCCTGTTCCGTCCCCGCTCACAAGCCCTCGGTGGCCTCCGGCAACGGCGTCGTGTCGTCGGCCTCGCCCGAGGCCACGCGGGCCGGCCTCGAGGTCCTCGCGCACGGCGGCAACGCGATCGACGCGGCGGTGGCCGTGGCCTTCGACCTCGGCGTCACCGAGCCGGCGGGCTCGGGCATCGGCGGCCAGGCGTTCCTGCTGATCCAGCGGCCGGGCGAACCCGCGTTCGTGATCCACGGCTCGACCGTCTCGCCAGCGGCGACGGATCCGAACGCGACCTCCGCCGAGGTGCGCGGGCACCGCGCCACGACCGTGCCGAGCATGGTCAAGGTGATGGACCTCGCCTGGCGGCGGTTCGGCAGCGGCAACGTCGCGTGGCCGGACCTGCTCGCACCTGCGATCGTGGATGCGGAGAACGGGTTCGTGCTCGGCCCGTTCCGCCGCCACTCCGTGGCGAAGTCGCTCACCGGGTTGCAGCGCGACCCGGCCGTGGCGGCGGTGTTCCTCGCCGCCGACGGCTCGGTGCCGAAAGTCGGCGACCGCTGCACCCAGCCGGCGCTGGGGCGGACCCTGCGTCGGCTCGCGGAGGCCGGCGGCGACGACTTCTACCGCGGCGAGATCGCCGCGGCGATCGCGGCCGACATGGCGAGCAACGACGGCTGGATCACCGCCGCGGATCTCGCCGACTTCCCGGAGCCGAAGGTCGGCCCGGCCCTGCGCGGCACCTACCGCGGCTATGACATCTTCACGCTGCCGCCGCCGGCCGGTGGCTGGGTGGCGCTGTTCGCGCTCAACGTGCTCGAACACGCCCCGCCCTCGGTGCTCGCGAGCGGCTCGGCCGACGCCCAGCTGTGGGTCGCCGAAGCACTGCGTGCCGCCCACGACCGCCGGCTGCTCGCGCCGATCCCCGATGCGCGGGACTACACGCGCGCGGTCGAGCAGCGCCTGCAGAAGAGCGTCGCCGCCGAACTCGTGCGCGAGCTCGGCATGCCGCGGCCGCAGTCGCCCCCGCAACCTCTTCGGGGCGGCGGCGAGACGACCCACTTCTGCGTCGTCGACAAGGACGGCACGGTCGTGGCCGCGACGCTGAGCGTCAACGCCTACTTCGGCGCCCGCTGCATGTCGCCCGAGCTCGGGTTTCTCTACAACGACTACATGCGCGAGTTCGAGATCGGCAACCCCGGTCACCCGTTCGCGCTGCGCCCGAACGCGCTGCCCTACTCGTCGATGAGCGCGACCGTGGTGTCGAAGGACGACGTGCCGCTGTTCACCGCCGGCAGCCCTGGCAGCAAGCGGATCATCTCGGCCGTCGTGCAGGTGACGAGCAACTGGATCGACCGCGGCCTCGACGTCGGCGCTGCGGTCGGAGCGCCGCGCATGCACGTCGTGCCCCAGGACGACGAGCTCATGTTCGAGTCGCGGCCACGTTCGCGCCCCCTGCTCTTCGAGCTCGCGCGTCGCGGGTTCACGACCGCGATGCCGCTCACGAGCTTGTTCGCCGGCGACCGCGATCCCTACTTCGGCGGCGTCCATGCCCTCGCCCGCGATCCGGACGGGCAATGGCGCGGCGCGGCGGATCCTCGCCGCGACGGCCTCGCTGCGGGCCTGACCGCCGTTCCAGCCCCAACGCCAGCCACCACCGCGCCGGAGTCGCGCTGACCTTGCCCAAGACCAAACTCGGACACCCCCAACGCGTCGCCCACGGGACGCGCGGCATGGTCGCCTCGGCCCACCACCGCGCGACGGCAGCCGGCGCGCGCATGATCGCGGCCGGCGGCAACGCCGTCGATGCCGCGGTTGCGACCGCGATCGCGCTCGGCGTCTGCGAACCCGCGGCCTCTGGCCTCGGTGGCCAGACGATGATGCTGATTCACGTCCCGGGGGATCGGACCGTCGCGCTCGACGGCTCGTCACGCGCGCCGCGCCATACGCCGAGCGGTGGGCTCGACAAGAAGGCCCGGCTGCGCGGCCATCGGGCGACGACCGTGCCGAGCACGGTGGCGTGCCTCGGCTACGCGCTGGAGAAGTTCGGCACGCTGCCCTGGAGTCAGGTCGTCGAGCCCGCGATCGAGCTCGCGGAGGAAGGCTTCCGCATCTCCCGGCTGCTGCGGCGGCTGACCCGCCGTGAGTGCGGGCACCTGCGCCGCAGCCCGGCCGGGGCGGTCTTCCTCGCCGGCAACGGTGAGCCGTGGCCCGCGGGCTTCGTGCTGCGCCAGCCGACGCTCAGCAAGACCCTGCGGCGACTCGCGGATCACGGCTACGAGGACTTCTACACGGGCGGGATCGCGCGCGACATCGCGGCCGACATGGCGGCGAACGATGGCCTCATCGACGCCGAGGATCTCGCCGACGTTCCGAGACCGATCGAGCGCGAGCCGATGGCCGGCACGTTCCGGTCCCGGCCGTACTTCACGCTGCCGCCGCCCAGCGCGGGCCGCACGTTGATGTACGTGCTCGAACTGCTCGGGCACCTGCCGGAGATGACGGGCCCGACGGACTCGGCGAAGACGGCCGTCATCTTCGCGGAGACGATTCGGCGCGCGATGCTCGATCGGCAGAGCCGCCCGGCGGAGCCGTCGTCGTTCTCCCAGGCCGAGTACGAGGCCGAGCGCGGCGAAGACCTCGCGGCGCGAGTTGCCGAGGAGGTCCGCACCAGGGTCAAGAACCCGGCCCCCATCGAGACGTCGGGTGAGACGACGCACCTGTCGACGATGGATGAGAGCGGCTGCGCCGTCGGTCTGACGCAGTCGATCGAACGGGTCTACGGCGCGTGCACAATGAGCCCCGACCTCGGGTTCCTCTACAACAACTACATGAGCGCGTTCGAGCACGAGGACAGCTCGCACCCCTACTACCTGCAGGCCGGTGCGGTGCCGTGGGCCAGCGTCGCGCCGACGATCGTCATGGACGGTGACCGGCCGGGCCTCGTACTGGGCTCGCCCGGCAGCGAACGGATCGCCACCGCGATCGCGCAGGTCCTGCTCGGACTCGAATCGCAGTCGCTCATGGACGCGATCACGGCACCCCGGATGCACTGCGGCGCGGACGGCAAGGTGTCGCTCGAGATGTCACGCATGCGGTCGGACATCCCGGCCGCGCTGCGAGCCGCGGGCTTCGAGGTGAATGAGGTCGAACCGTTCTCCTTCTACCTCGGCTGCGTGCAGGCCGTGATGCGCGAGCCGGGCGGGCTGCTCGGCGTCGCCGATCTGCGCCGTGACGGCTCGGCGGCCGGCGTATGACGCTGCCGCTCGCGCTGTCCGTGCCGCACGCCGGCCTCCGGGTCCCGGAGGATCTGGCGGACCGCTGCCTGCTCCTGCCCGAGCAGCTCGAACGCGACGGCGACGTCGGCGCGGCCGAGATCTACGCGCTCGAAGCGGAGGTGCAGGAGTTCGTGACGACGACCGTCGCGCGCGCCGTGCTCGACCTCAACCGCGGGCTCGAGGACTTCCACAAGGACGGCGTGATCAAGACGCACACGTGCTACGACGAACCCGTGTGGCGCGAGCCGCTGTCGCAGAAGGAGATCCGCGCGCTGTTCGACGCGCACTGGCAGCCGTATCACGACCGGCTCGCAGGCTGGCATGGCGCGGTCAAACTCGCCGTGGACTGCCACACGATGGCCGCGATCGGGCCGCCGGTGGCGCCGGACCCCGGCGCACGGCGGCCGCTCGTGTGTCTGGGCGACGCGCGCGGCGCGGCGTGCCCCCGCCCCTGGGTGGACGCGCTCGTCGAGTGCTTCGGCCGCCACTTCGGGACCGACCAGGTCACGCTCAACGCGCCGTTCGCCGGCGGCTACATCACGCGCACCCACGGCGGCGAACAGCCCTGGGTGCAGGTCGAGCTCTCACGCTGCGAAGAACGGATGTCGCGGACCGAGAAGCGCGCGGCGGTGCTCGCCGCCCTGACGGACTGGTGCGCGCTCGAGCTGCCGCGGCCGTAGGCGAATCGCAGCGACGCGCTCAGCCGAGCGCGCGCTCGACGAGGTGCGCCTGCTCGGCCTTGTGCATCTGCAGCGACCCCGTGGCCGGACTCGCGGCGGCGTCACGGGCGACGACCTCGGCCCACTCGAACCGATCCCGGACGAAGCTCCAGGCGCCCATGTTCGTCGGCTCCTCCTGGCACCAGACGAACTCCGCCTTCTTGAAGCGCTTCTGCACGGCCGCGACCGCCGCAGCGGGCCACGGGTAGAGCAGCTCCAGCCGCACGAGCGCGACGTCCCGTCGGTCGCCGCGGGCGTCGAGCAGGTCGTAGTAGACCTTCCCCGAACAGCAGACGACGCGCTTGACCTTGGCGGCGCTGTCGATCGAGGCGTCGTCGATCACGGGCCGGAAGCCGTCGCTCGCCAGCTCCTCGAGCGTCGAACCGGCCGGGCGCATGCGCAGCAGGCTCTTCGGCGTCATGACGATCAGCGGCTTGCGATCCTCGTCCAGCGCCTGCGCGCGCAGCAGGTGGTGGTAGCTCGCGGTCGTCGTCGGGTTGGCCACGCGCATGTTGTTCTCGGCGCAGAGCTGCAGGAAGCGCTCGAGGCGCGCCGAACTGTGCTCCGGCCCCTGGCCGTCGTAGCCGTGCGGCAGCAGCATCACGAGCCCGCTCTGCTGCGACCACTTGGCCTCGCCGGCTGCGAGGAACTGGTCGATCTGGATCTGCGCGCCGTTGCAGAAGTCGCCGAACTGGGCCTCCCACAGGGTCAGGCCTTTCGGGTTGGCGACGCTGTAGCCGTACTCGAAGCCGAGCGCCGCTTCCTCGCTGAGCAGGCTGTCGACGACCTCGAAGCGGGCCTGGTCCTCGGCGAGGTGGTCCAGCGGCACGTAGCGGTGGCCGTCCTCGGAGTCGTAGAGCGCCGCGTGGCGTTGGCTGAACGTGCCGCGACCGCTGTCCTGGCCGGCGAGTCGAACCGGCACGCCTGCGGCCAGGAGGCTCGCGAAGGCGAGCGCCTCGCCGGTCGCGAAGTCGATCGGCTGTTTGCCGGCGACCATGTCGGCCCGGCGCTGCAGCACGCCACGGCCCTTGGGGTGCGCGTGGAAGTCCTCGGGCCAGTCGAGCAGCTTGTCGTTGAACGCCGTGAGCTTGCCGGCCTCGACCGGAGCCGCGGCGTGCTGCCATTCGGAGTCCGGTGTCGCCCCGGTCTCGACTTCGACCGCGGGTGCCTCGCTGCTGCGCACCTGGTCGAGCGACTCCTTGAGTCGGTCGTGGACCTTGTCGTCGTAGGCCGCGGCCTCCTCGGGCTGCAGCACGCCGGCCCGGATCAGATAGTCCTGATAGATCGTGCGCACGGTCGGGTGCGATTCGATCTGCTCGTAGAGCAGCGGCTGCGTGTAGCTCGGCTCGTCACCCTCGTTGTGACCGTGGCGCCGGTAGCACACGATGTCCACGACGACGTCGGCCTGGAACCGCGTGCGGTACTCCATCGCGAGCCGGATCATCCGCACGGCCGCGAGCGGGTCGTCGCCGTTGACGTGGAAGATCGGCGCCTGGATGCCCTTCGCGACGTCCGTGCAGAACGGCGTGCTGCGCGAGTCCTTCGGGTCGGTGGTGTAGCCGATCTGGTTGTTCACGATGATGTGCACCGTGCCGCCCGTGCGGTAGCCGCGCAGCTGTGACATCTGCATCGTCTCGAACACGACGCCCTGCCCCGCGAACGCGGCGTCGCCGTGGACGAGGATCGGCAGCACGGCCTTCGTCGGTTCCTCGACGCCCTCGGCCAGCAGCTGGTCCTGGCGCGCGCGCGTCATGCCCTCGACGACCGAATCGACGGCCTCGAGATGGCTCGGATTGCACGCGAGCTCGAGCTTCACCCGCTCGCCCGCCGGGGTTTCGTAGTCGGCGACCGCGCCCAGGTGGTACTTCACGTCGCCCGAGCCCTGCGCCATCGACGGATCGATCCAGCCCTCGAACTCGCCGAAGATCTTGGTCAGCGGCTTCTGCATCACGTGCGCGAGCACGTTGAGGCGACCGCGGTGCGCCATGCCGAGCACCGCCCGGTCGACGCCGTGCTCGCTGGCTCGATCGAGCAGCGCGTGCAGGGTCGGCATCAGGGTGTCGCCGCCTTCGAGGGAGAACCGCTTGTGGCCGACGAAGCGCGTGTGCAGGAACTGCTCGAACGCCTCGGCCTCGACGAGTTGATCGAGGATCCGCAACTCGGTGTCCTTGCCGAGCTCTTCCTCGTTGCGCGATCCCTCCATCCGATCACGCAGCCAATGCCGCTGCTCCTGATCGGCGATGTGCATGAACTCCGCGCCGACGTGGCGCGTGTAGGTCAGGTGCAGCACCTCCTGAATGTCGCGCAGCTTGGCGAACGGCGCCTTCGTGACCCCGTCGCTGTAGAACGTGCGGTCCTTGTCCCAGATCGTCAGGCCGTAGGTGGCCATGTCGAGCTCGGCCAGATCCTGCGGTTCGTAGGTCAGCGGATCGAGTTTGGCGAGCGCATGGCCGCGCACGCGATAGCTGCGGATGTACGTCATCAGACCCGCCGCGCGCTCGAGGCTCTCGGCCTCGCGGAGCGAACTGCCGAGCGGCGCCCGCCGGTCGACCGCGTTGCGGACCGGCCGGTACGGCACCTTCATCGACCGGTAGATCTCGTCGAAGAAGTCCTCTTCCCCGAGCAGCAGCTTGTGCATCCAGTCGAGGAACATGCCGGACTCGGCGCCCTGGATGACCCGGTGGTCGTAGGTGCTCGTGAGCGTCATGACCTTGGACACGCCGAGCTCGGTCAGCGTGTCGGGGGCTGCCCCCTGGAACGCACCGGGCACCGTGATCGCGCCCGTGGCGAGGATGAAGCTCTGGCCGGTCATCAGCCGCGGCAGCGAACTGACGGTGCCGATCGTGCCCGGGTTGGTCAGCGTGCACGTCGTGCCCGCGAAGTCGTCGGGCGCGAGCTTGCCCTTGCGCGCCTTGCCGATGAGTCCGTTGAACGCTTCGAAGAACTCGGCGAACGACAACTTGCCGACGTCCCGCACGTTGGGCACCACGAGGCTGCGACGCCCGTCCTTGCCCGGCAGGTCGACCGCGATGCCGAGCTGGACCGACGCGTCCTGGCGCCGGTACGGCTTGCCGTCCTGCTCGACGTAGACCCCGGCCATCGCCGGCACCTTCGCGATCGCGCGCGCCATCGCGTAGCCGATCAGGTGGGTGAAGCTGACCTTCGGCAGGTGCTGGCCGAGCTGGTGGCGGTTGATGGTCGCGCGGTTCTCGGCGAGGACCTTGACGGGCACCTCGCGCGTCGACGTCGCGGTCGGAACCGAAACGCTCGCCGACATGTTCTCGACGATCTTGGCGGCGACGCCGCGCAATGGTTCCAGCGTGGTGTCCGGGTCCGCCGGCGTCGCTGCGCCGTTCTGTTCCGCCCGGCCGCCGTCCTTCTTGGCGCGGGCGTCCGGGCTCGCGCGCATCTCTTCCGGCAACTCGCTGTCGAACCACAGCCGCCACTCGGCGGGCACGGCGTCCGGAGCCTCCAGGTACTCGCCGTAGACCTTCTCGGCGTAGGCGGCGTTCAGACCGAAGACTTCCTCGAAGTCGGGAGCTGGCATGTCCGTCATGTTGTAGCGGTCGCGGGACGGCGGTGCTCGACCTCCGCCCCTCAGTCGGTTCGGCGGACCGCGATCGTCGGATGCCGCGAACCGTCGGGGTTGGCCCTACTTCTTGGCCAACACGAGGACCATCCGGCGGCCCTCCATGCGGATCGGGCTCTCGACCTTGGCGATGTCCTCGAGCGCCTTCACGACGCCCATCACGACCTCCTCGCCCACTTCCTTGTGGACCATCTGGCGGCCGCGGAACAGGCAGACGACCATCACCTTGTCGCCGTCCTCGAGGAAGCGTCGCGCGCGCTTGAGCTTGACGTCGAGGTCGTGGGTGCCGATCGCCGGGCGAACGCGCACCTCCTTGACCTGGACCTGGTGCTGTTTGCGCCGGCTCTGCTGCTCCTTCTTCTTCTCCTCGTACTTGAACTTGCCGAAGTCCATGATGCGGCACACGGGCGGCCGCTGGTTCGGGGCAATTTCGACGAGGTCGAGCTGCTTCTTGTGGGCCAGAGCCAGCGCGTCGGCAGTCTCGAGGATGCCGAGCTGCTCGTTGTCCTCGTCGATGACGCGGACCTGACGGATGCGGATCTGGTGATTGATACGCGGGCCCTGCGGAGCACGGCGACGCGGATCAGGCCTGCCGCGCATGGGGCCTCTCGGAACTCGACTTCAAATGTTGGTCTCCTGGGTGGGTCTGGGAGCCTGGACCGCGCACACGCCGCGGAGCGCCAGGCAAGGGGCCCGGAAGGGTAGGGTCCTGGGAGCCCCATCGCAACGCATCTATCGGCATCGGGGCGCTCGATCGTGCAGCGGCGCCCGGAAATCCCGCGGCTGCTCCGGGGACTGCCCGGTATCCGGCAAGGGACCCGCTCCCTGCGCCCGGCTCGACCGGCACACTGACGGATCGCTCAGACCGTTCGGTTCGCGGTCTGCTCCGTCAGCAGATCCCCGAACTCCGCCAACGCCATCGTGCCCTTGTCGCCGTCCGCGCGTGACCGCACGGCCACCGACCGGCTCTCGACCTCCTTGTCGCCGACGACGCCGATCATCGGCACCTTCTCGGTCCACAGGTGGTGGCGGATCTTCTGACCGATCTTGTCACTGCTGTCGTCGGCCTCCACGCGCAGGCCGCGGGCCCGCAGCTCGTCGGCCATGGCCCGCACGGCTTCCGCGTGGCGTTCACCGACGCTGAGCAGCACCGCCTGCACCGGCGCGATCCAGACCGGGAACGCGCCGCCGTGGTGCTCGACGAAGACGCCGAAGAAGCGCTCGAGCGACCCGAGCAACGCGCGGTGCACCATGACGGGCCGCACCCGTTCGCCATCCGCGTCGATGTAGGTCATGTCGAAGCGCTCGGGCAGGTTGAAGTCGCACTGGATCGTCGAACACTGCCAGGTGCGCCCGAGCGAGTCCTTGATCTTGACGTCGATCTTCGGCCCGTAGAACGCGCCGCCGCCCTCGTCGATGCCGTACGGCAGCTCGGTCGCCTTCAGCGCCGCCTCGAGTGCACTGGTCGCCTTCTCCCAACCCTCGTCGGAGCCGACGCTCTTCTCGGGCTTGGTGCTGAGCATCATCTCGTACTCGTGGAACCCGAACGCCTGCAGCATCGAGATCACGAACTTGAGGCAGCGCTCGATCTCCGGCTCCACCTGGTCCTCGCGCAAGAACAGGTGCGCGTCGTCCTGGGTGAAGCCGCGCACGCGCAACAGCCCGTGCAGCGACCCGGCGTTCTCGTAGCGGTAGACAGTCCCGAGTTCCGCCCACCGGAACGGCAGCTCGCGGTAGCTGCGCCGCCTGCTCTTGAAGATCTGCACGTGGAACGGGCAGTTCATCGGCTTGAGGCGGTACTCCGCGCCGTCGATGTCGATGCCCGAGTACATCGACTCCTTGTAGAAGTCGAGGTGGCCGGACGTCTGCCACAGGTCGGCCTTGGCGATGTGCGGCGAGTAGACGATGTCGTAGCCGCCGTCGAGGTGCGCCTGACGCCAGTACTCCTCCATCTTGTGGCGCACGAAGCCGCCCTTCGGATGCCAGAGCACGAGGCCGGCACCGAGGTCGCCCATCGTCGAGAACAGGTCGAGGTCCACACCGAGGCGGCGGTGGTCGCGCTTCTGCGCCTCCTCGAGGTTGTGGCGATGCTGCTCCATCGCCTTCTTGTCCGGGAAGGCGTGGCCGTAGATGCGGGTCAGCATCTTGTTGCCGGCATCGTCGCCGAAGTAGGCCCCGGCGAGCGCCAGGACCGCGACGCCGTCGCCGATGCGCCCCGTGCTGACGACGTGCGGGCCGCGGCACAGATCGACGAAATCCCCGGACCGGAAGAACGAGATCGACTCGTCCGCCGGGATCTTGTCGATCGTCGCGAGCTTGTAGTCCTCGCCGTGCTCGGTCATGAGCTTCTTCGCTTCGTCGCGCATCAGCTCCTCCCGCACGAACGGCACGTCGGCCTTGATGATCTCCTTCATCAGCTTCTCGAGCTCGGGGAGATCGTCCGCGGTGATCGGCTCGTCGCCGAAGTCGATGTCGTAGTAGAACCCGTAACGCGGATCGTCGACGGGCGGCCCCTTCCAGAGCTTGGCCTTGGGGCGGATGCGCTTCACGGCGTCCGCGAGTACGTGCGCCGCGGAGTGCCGCAGGACCTCGAGCCCTTCCTTGCTGTCACGGACGAGGATCTTGATCCCGGCCGAGTTGTCGATCGGCAGCTGCAGGCTCTGCACGGTGCCGTCGAGCTCGATCCCGACGGCCGCCTTCGCGAGCCCCGGACCGATCGACTTCGCGACGTCGAGCCCCGTCGTTCCGGCGGGAAACTCGCGCACGGAACCATCGGGCAGGGTGAGTCGGATCAGGCTCTGGGTCGAAGACATTGGGCCGAGGATTGTGGCGATCGACCCTTCCTAGGGCAACCGACAAGACCGCCCGCGCCGGCCGTCGTAGCCTCATCGTGCGCCCGCAGCTACAAGAACGGGCATGCCCAGCGCCTCGCTGCCGTCTTCGCCCCGCTGCCCCGCCCTCCGGGCGCCGGTCCTCGGAATGGGGCCCCTCGGAATGGGACTCGTCGCAACCCTCACCCTCGGTGCCTGCACGATGACCGACGCCCCTGACCGTTCGTTGGCAGACCAGGACCTCCACAGCTACGCCCGGCCAGCGGAGGTGCGCACCCGCCACCTCGCGCTCGACCTGACGCTCGACTTCGAGAACCACACGGCGCACGGCAGCGTGACCCATCACCTCGAGCGCACGAGCGCCGAGGCGCCGTTCGTGCTCGACACCCAGGACCTCGACATCGCGGACATCACGGCGCCCGACGGTCGGGTCCTGTCCTTTGATCTCGCCGCGCCGGACCCCCACCTCGGCCGTCGCCTCAGCGTGACCCTGCCGGCCGGCGTCGACACCGTCACGATTCGCTATCGCACGGCTCCGACCGCGGCCGCGATGCAGTGGCTCGATCCCGAGCAGACGCGCGGCGGCAAGCTGCCGTTCCTGTTCACCCAGGGGCAGGCGATCTTGACGCGCAGCTGGATCCCCCTGCAGGACTCGCCGGCCGTGCGCGTGACCTGGGAAGGCCGGGTGCGCGCGCCGGGCAACATGACCACGGTGATGAGCGCCGAAGAACGCACGGTCGACGGTGACGTCACGAGCTTCTCGATGACGAAGCCCGTGCCGAGCTATCTCATCGCCCTGGCTTGCGGCGACCTGCAGTCCGCGGCGATCAGCGAGCGGTGCGCGGTCTGGGCCGAGCCCGCTGTCCTGCCGAGCGCCGCGCGCGAGTTCGAGGACATGGAGCAGATGGTGCAGACCTGCGAGGAACTGTTCGGTCCTTACCGCTGGGGTCGCTACGACCTGCTCGTGCTGCCGCCGGCATTCCCGTTCGGCGGCATGGAGAACCCGTGCCTCACGTTCGCGACGCCGACGATCCTCGCGGGCGACAAGTCCCTCGTGGCGCTGGTCGCGCACGAGCTCGCCCACAGCTGGTCCGGCAATCTCGTCACCAACGCCACGTGGCGCGACTTCTGGCTCAACGAGGGGTTCACCGTCTACCTCGAGCAGCGCATCATGGAACGGCTCTACGGCCAGGACCGCGCGAACATGGAGATCGCGCTCGGCATGCAGGGGCTCGACGAGGAACTCGCCGAGCTGCCGCCGGGCGACCAGCGCCTGCACATCGACCTGACCGGCCGCAACCCCGACGACGGCATGACCGCGGTGGCCTACGACAAGGGCGCCGCGTTCCTGCGCCGACTCGAACAGGTCTACGGCCGCGCGCAGCTCGACGCGTTCTTGCGGCGCTGGTTCGACGAGCACGCGTTCGAGAGCGTGACGACCGCCGAGTTCCTCGCGTTCTTCCGCGCCGAGTTGCTCGCCAAACACGAAGCGAGCGCGCCCGTCGACGTGATGGCCTGGGTCGAGGCCGCCGGGCTGCCGGCGGATGCGCCCGTGCCGGAGAGCTCGCTCTTCGGTGCCGTCGACGCCGAACTCGCGCGACTGCGCGCCGGCACGAACGCGACCGAGCTGCGCACCGACGGCTGGGTGACCCAGCAGTGGCTGCGCTTCCTCAACGACCTCGAACCGATCGACCCGGAGAGGCTCGGCGAGCTCGACGAGGCGTTCCAGTTCACGCGCAGCAAGAACAGCGAGATCCTGGCCGCGTGGCTGGAGGTCGCGGTCGCCAACAACCACCGCGCGGTCGACCGCCGGCTCGACCTGTTCCTCATGACCGTCGGGCGCCGCAAGTTCCTCGTGCCGCTCTACCGCGCCCTGCTCGCCGCCGAGGACGGCAAGACCCGCGCGCTCGCCGTCTACGAACGGGCGCGGCCGCGCTACCACGCGGTGTCGAAGCGGACCCTGGACGACATGCTCGGCTATCGCCCGCAGTAGTCACCCGCAGTAGCTCGGACGGGGCGGGCTCCGGCCGTGTGCCGGGGCGCGGCCGAGTTGGGCGAAATCCGGACCCGAGGCCTCGCGTTGCCCCACCGCGGAGCGTACGTTTCCGCGCGAACCCATTCCCGATCCCATGTCCTCGGACCACGACAAGAAGCCTCTCATCCAGATCGACCCCAAGGAACTCACGCCCGCGGGCGTTGGCCTGGTGCTCGGCGTCCTCCTCCTGATCGGATTCTTCGGCCTCGCCGTCGTGCTGGGCATGCCGACGATCGTCGAGACCTGGGACATCCCGAAGCAGTAGCCGGGTCGCCGCGGGCCGGCTCGCGCGCCCGCGACCCGAGAGTGCGACCAGGGCGGGCGCACTCGGCACGCACCCCGTTCGCTGGGGCATGGAACGAGTCGGCTCCGGGCCAGTGTCGCCCGTGAGGCCCGGTTGCTACGAGCCCGTTGCCCGTGAGATCCGGTTGCCCGTGAGATCCGGTTGCCCGTGAGATCCGGTTGCCCGTGAGATCCGGTCGCCCGGGCGGCCCAGTCTCACTTGGGGCCCGGACGGTGCCCGGGCCCGAACGAGTTCTCAGTCCGTAGGCCCTCGATGGTGAGCGCCCACCGAACGAGTTACCACTCGTCGCCGCCGTCGAAGTCGTCGTTGCGCGGACGACCGCCGCCACCGCCGCGGCCACCACGGCCGCCGCCGTAGTCGCCACCGCCACGGCCACCGTAGTCGCCGCCGCGGCCACCGCCACGACCACCGCCGCCGCCACGGCCACCCCGGCCGCCGCCGCCGCCGCCGCCGTAGCCACCGCCGCCGCCGCCACCGCCGCGGTAGCCACCGCCACCGCCGCCGCCGCCGCCGCCACGGTAGCCGCCGCCACCACCGCCACCGCCGCCGCCGCCGAAGCCGCCGCGCTCACGGCGCGGCTCGGCCTCGTTCACGCGGAGCGGACGGCCGTCGAGCTCGTGGCCGTTCATCGCCGCGATCGCGTTCTGGGCGTCCTCGTCGGATCCCATCTCCACGAAGGCGAACCCGCGGGAGCGCCCGGTGTCACGCTCGAGCATGATCTTGACCTCCGCAACGTTGCGGCCATCGCCCGCGAACGCGTCACGGAGGATGTCCTCGGTGGTCTGGAAAGAGAGGTTGCCTACGTAGAGCCTCGTACCCATCGCTTCAGTCGGTTCTCACACCCCCTTGGTGTCTTGGAATACGCCGACACCCGGGGGCGAGGTGCTGGCGCGAGCAGAGCCGCTGTCTGGTGGCAGGAGTCTGTGTCAGGGGAAAGCGCGAGCCAGGGGTTCCCCGATCGATCCGCGAAATGCTGCGAGACCAACCAAAGCGCCTGAGACGCATCATCCGAACGCCAAGACCTTCGCAGGCCTCGGTCACCTTGGCAAGCGGGGTCGGTGAATTTCATCCACCGAGGCCAGTCTTTGACACGGTCTCTTTACACGAAGGGGAATCGGTGCTTGGGTCCCAGCCAGCCCGCTGGCTATGGTCCGACGCCCTCTCCGACCGACCATGCAATACGGTTTCGTCCTCGATCAACGCCGCTGTATCGGCTGTCACGCCTGCACCGTCGCCTGCAAGTCCGAGAACGAGGTGCCGCTCGGCGACTTCCGCACGTGGGTGAAGTACACGGAGGTCGGGGCGTTCCCGGCCGTGAAGCGCCACTTCGCGGTGTTGCGCTGCAACCAGTGCACCTCGGCGCCCTGCGTGACGATCTGCCCGGTGACGGCGCTCGACAAGCGCCCCGACGGGATCGTCGACCTCGACAAGGACGTCTGCATCGGCTGCAAGGCGTGCATGCAGGCCTGCCCGTACGATGCGCTCTACCTGAACGAGGAGACCGGCGGCGCCGAGAAGTGCCACTTCTGCGCCCACCGCGTCGAGCAGGGCCTCAAGCCGGCCTGCGAGGTGGTGTGCCCGGAGACCGCGATCATCAGCGGCGACGTCCACGACCCGGCGAGCCCGGTCGGCAAGATCCTCGGTGAGACCCCGGGTGCGACCGTGCGCCGACCGGAGCAGAACACCGGACCGAACGTGTTCTACCTCGGCGCCCACGAGGCCTCGCTCGAGCCGGGCACGGCGCGCGAGGAGGACATGTACATCTGGAGCGATCGCCGGCTGCCCAAGGCGCCGCTGCCGGCGGACGCCGCGTCGGAGTTCGTCCGCGACGACGCCCGCGTCGCTCTCGACGTCGACCACAAGGTGCATTGGGGTTGGCAGGTCGCGGCCTACCTCGTGACGAAGGGCGTCGGTGCGGGTGCCGCGATCCTCGCGCCGCTGCTCGCGTTCTTCGGCTCGACCGGACCGGGCGCGGACTACGCGCCCGAGCTCCTCGCGCTCGCGTTCCTCGGGCTGACCAACGTGTTGCTCGTCGGTGACCTGAAGCGCCCGATGAAGTTCTTCACGCTGCTCACGCGCCCCAACACCAAGAGCTGGCTCGTCAAGGGCGCGTGGGTGCTCATGGCGTTCGGCGCGCTGTCGACGGCAGCGCTCGCGCTGCGCTTCTTCGGGTTCGACGGCGCGGCGGACGCGGTGCGTTGGGTCAACGTGCTCGGTGGCACCGCGGCGGCGGCCTACACCGCGTTCTTGTTCGCGCAGTGCGAGGGGCGCGACCTCTGGCAGAACACCGGCATGCTGCTGCCCCACCTGCTCGTGCAGGCGGTCTGCGTCGGCGGGATCGCGTTGCTGCCGTTCGCGCCTTCGGTGTCCCTCGCGGTCATCGTCGCGGGCGCGGCGATCGGCAATCACGTGCTCGGCTTCGCCGAACGCCACGGCAAGCACCACACCCACAACGCCCGCATGGCGGCCGCGTTGCTGTCGACGATTCCGGCGTGGCCCGGCGCGCGCCTGTCGGCGTTCCACGCGGGTCTCGCGACGACGACGGCGGCGGCGATCCTCGCGCTGATCCTCGCGGCGGCGGGCGTGCACGAACCCGTCGTGCTCGCGCTGTGCGCCGCGGTCAGCTGGATCGGCCTGTTCCTCTACGAACGGGCCTACGTGCGCGCCGCCCAGCTGCCGCCGTTGTCCTGATGCATTGGCCAGCCGGGCGCTGGCAAGCCGTGCCGGACCCGGCGCTCTGGCACCGCCCCGCCCCCGCAGTGCTGGCGGTTACTGCAGCGCCGGGTACGCGAGGTCCTTCGGCGGCAGCGGCCTGCTCCGGCGATCGCCCTCGCCCTTGAGGTAGTGGTCGAACCAGCGCAGCGCGCGCAACGCGTAGTCGTAGCGGTAGACGTTGGTGCGGTTGCCGTGCCCTTCGCCCGGGTACTGCACGTAGCGCGTCGGCGTGTCCGTGCCGAACTTCACCGCGCGGTAGAGCATGAACGGCTGGCTCGGATGCACGCGCGTGTCCGACGTGCCGCCCGCGAGCAGCAGCGGCGTGTCGCAGTCGGTGGCCCAGGTCAGCGGACTGCGATCCGCGAGCAGCCCCGGCTGCTGCCACGGCCACTGTTCCTCGTAGTGCACGTAGTAGAACTCCATCGGGATGTCGCTCGTCATCCACTTGGTGCGGATGTCGACGAACGGCACGAACGACACGGCCGCGGCGAAGTGTTCGCTGTGCCGCGTCGCAGCCCAGGCCGCGGTGTAGCCGCCGTAGCTGCCGCCGCCGATCCCGACCCGGTCGCGATCGATGAGTCCCTGGACCTCGAAGAAGTCGATCGCGTCGAGGTGGTCGAGAAACTCCTTGCCCATCGGGTCCCCGTGGTCGGCCTTGCAGAACTGCACGCCGTAGCCCGTCGAGGCGCGGTAGTTGGGATACCAGACGAAGTAGCCGCGCGCCGCGAGCAGCTGCCCCCAGCTCGAGTAGCTCGTGATCCAGCCGTCGAGGTGATGCGATTCCGGGCCGCCGTGCGCAACGATGACGAACGGGTAGCGCCGCCCCTCCTCGTAGTCGAGCGGCTGCAGCAGCAGCCCCTCGATCGGCAGCTTGTCGCGCGCGCGAAACCGAACGACGCGTTGTTCTGCGAGTTGCACCGCGCCGAGTTCGGGATTGCTGTCCGTCACGCGGCGGGCCTCGGATGGCGCACCGGCCGCATCGGCGACGAACAACTCGGCGGGATGTCGCGGGCTGCTCGCGGTGAACGCGAGCCGATCACCGCCGGTTGCGACGGCGCTGATGGCGAGCCGCGCCGTCTTCGGTTCGAACGTCCAGAGCGTTTGGTTGCTGGCATCGATGTGCCGGAAACGCGTGCGGACACCGATGCTCTCCGTGAGCAGGAAGCCCTGCGTCGTTGCCACGACGCCCTGGATCATCCCCCGCAGGCCGAAGGTCCACGGCTCGACCGCGCGGCTCTGCAGGTCGAGGCCGTAGAGCATGCCCGCATGCGGATCGTTCCTGTCCGCCGCGCTGATGTACGCGAGCCGATTGCCGTCGGGCGACCAGGCGAACGCGCCGAGCTTGCCTGGGTTGTCGACCACCTGTTCGATCTTGCCGGTACCGAGGTCGATGACGTGCAGGCGCTTCTGCATGTAGCTGTCGTCGACGAGGTTCCTGGGCGCGATCGCGGCGGCGATCTTGCTGCCGTCGGGCGACCACTGGAAGTCGTAGACCGTCACGCCGCTCGTCAGCTGCTGTGCCTCACCGCCATCGCAGAACCACAGCGACAGGTGGCGAAAGTCCTCGTCGACGACCACGGGTCGGATACCGGCGCCGTGCGCTCTTGCCTGGCCCGGGCTGCGCGGATCGATCGACGTGAAGGCGATCGCGTTGCCGTCGGAGCGCCAGCGGTAGCTGCCGACTGCCGGGGTCTGGGCCCAGACCGTCGCGGCGTCACCATCGATGGCGTGGACGTGCAGCTGCCGGACGCCGTCGACGGATTTCACGTAGCTCACCGCCCGATTCTGCGGCCGCACCTGCATGCCGCTGACCCCGCCCTTCCCCGCGACCAGCCAGCGCGGCTTGGCCGAGACGTCGCTCGTGGCGACGCCGACGTGCGAGTAGGAGCCGCCGGGACCGTCGGCGAGCGGACGCGGAACGCGGAGATCGAAGGCGATGAACCCGTCGCCGACCTGCGGATTCGAGACGCTCCTCAGCGCCTCGACCTGTTCGACGGTCAGGCCTTGCGCCGGCAGCGCGATCGAGATTCCGAGGCCGAGCAGCAGGGGCCGCGCGAGAGGACGAGCGATCGACTTGCACATGGTCCGCACGGTGGCGGCAGTCCGTATCCGATACAAGCGGAACCGCGCGTCCGCCCGAATACGGCCTGCCCGTGGTGCGAATGCCGCGTTGGCAAGGCGTTTCGCCGCCATTCCGGGCGGTCGCGAACGCGGTCTTGGCGAATGCGCTAGAATCAGAAGTCATGGACTCCAGCCGAATGCTCACGGCCGGCCATGTGATGAAGCGGAACGTCCACGTTCTGCGCCCGGATCACGACGTGCTCGACGCGGTCGAGACGCTGCTGCAACGCGGCTTCTCCGGCGCGCCCGTGATCGACCGGGACCGCATCGTCGGAATCTTCAGCGAGCGCGATGGCCTGACCGCGATCGCATCCGCCCACTACGAGGGCGAACCGCCGGGCAACGTGGCCCAGCACATGCGCCGCGACTTCCGCGTCGTGACCGCAGCCACCGATCTCTACGAGGTTGCGTCCCTGTTCCGCGCGTACCCGATCCGGCGGATGCCCGTGGTCGAGGACCTCGACAGCGCCAGACTCGTCGGCATCATCTCGCGCGGCGACGTCCTGAAGGCGCTCAGAAAACTCTACGCCCACCGCGAGAAGAGCAACTACGAGCGACTGCAGGACCACATGGACCTGCTCCAGTAGCCAGTAGCCAGTCGCCAGTAGCCAGTAGACCGGGACTGCGGCGGTCGGGCGCCGGCCCGTTCAGCGCAGCTCGATGTCGAAGTAGTCCTCGCTCTCGGTGATGCGGAACTCGGAGCTCCGGGTTCGGCCGTGGCGCACGCGGAAGTCGACCCGCACGTGCTTGTTCGGCAGGAACGGGATCTTGGCGCAGCCGTTGCTGTCGGTCACCGCGCGATCGATCTGCCAGCTCGCGAGGTAGTAGCACACGTCGGACATCACGGAGTCGGCGGGCGAGGACCCGCCGCCCCAGGATCCGCCCGACGAGTCGAACGTCGCGCCGGCGATCGGCTCACCGTCGCCGTCCACGACGCGGTAGCGCGCGAGCGGCAGCGGCTCGAGGTCGATCGCGAGCGGCTCGGGCGCGATCCCGGCTTCGATCACGATCTCACGCTGGTAGTAGCCGTCCTCTCCGATGACGAGGAGCAGCCACTTGCCCGGAACGACGGCGAACACGGCCCGCCCGACGGCGTCGGTCTCGACGCGCGGCACGTCCGCGATGTCGATGTTCGAGTTGGCGAGGGGCACGCACGCGACGGCCGCCCCCATCGCCGGCCCCCCGGTCAGGTCGACGACCTGCAGCGCGAGCGACTGCACTGCCGTGAGGTCCAGTTCGAACTCGCCGAGCTGCGTCGGGTCGCCGAGCACGAGCGGGCGCTTCACGACCGCGCGCCGGAACGGGCTGTCGGCAGCCACTGGCGGCAACACGTCCGCGATGCGCAGCGAACGCGTCCGGTGCTGCTCGTTCGCGGGCACGTGCACGAGGCGGCCTTGCGCATCGAACGGGAGCGGCGATTCGTCACCGATCCCGTAGTAGCTGTTCTCGCGGTACGGCGCGCTGAAGTTACCCGTCAGCCCGATGAACCGATCGCCGAGCGGCTCGCCGCGGTAGGTCCCCAACACCGGCTCCTGGATCAGCAGCCCGAACGGCAGCGGGTCGGTCGGCGCGAGCTCTTCGAGCTGCTTGCGCGCGCGGAACGGCTTGCCCCCGAACCCCGCGACGCCCTCGCGATAGCCCACCTTGCGCGCGACGAAGACGAGTGGCCGGCCACTCACGCCCTCGCGCGGGTGCTTCGTCCCGGCGACGTAGAAGGTCGCCTTGCCGTCGGCGCCGGTTCGCGCCACCGGGTAGCGGCGCACGAGCTGGCCCGCCGGCAGCGGGCCGCGCTGCCCGCGCCACGTGCCCTCGAGGCGGTGGATCTCGGCATCCGACACCGGCGCGTCGGCGAAATCGTGAACGAACGCCTCGACCCTCTGCGGCGGCGGCAGGTCGACGACCTGGTCACCGCGCCGCGACATCGAGCCGCGGTACACGAGCCCGTCGTCGACGAACGCGTCGACCTCGAGTCGCCCGCCGGTCGGCAGCACCGGCAGGATGAACGACCCGTCGGCCGCCACGGCCGTCGGGTCGAGGACCCCCGGCACGCCCGCGAACGTGAACTCCAGACGCAGCGCGCCGAGTTCGAGCCACGGTTCGAAGCCCTGGACGGAGCCGGCCTCGCGCGTTGGCTTTCGGGATTCGGGTTCCGGGAACTGCAGCTCCGTCATCGGGTAATCGCGTTCGACGAGCGCCGTTGCGACCTGCGTGCCATCCTCGAGGGCGCGCGTCGCCCATGCGCTGTACGGCCGGGTCGGCCAGAGCTGCGCGCGGAACCGACCGTTCTTGCGCGTGGTCACGCGCACGACGTCCGTCAGCAGCGCAACGCCGTCAGCGTCCTGCGCGAAGAATGTCACCTCGGCGCCCGCGACGCCCTGCCCGTTCGCGTCGAGAACGCGCCCGGGATGCGTCACCCGAACGGGCTCGGCGAGGCGGATCGTCCCCGTGCCGGTCGCCTTCGGGCCATCGGGCGACCCGACGGTCTGGGCCTCGACGCTGCTCGCCGTCGACAGCACGAAGAGCAGGGCGACGGAAATGCTGCGCATGCGGGGAGGCGACCCGATCGCCCGCGATCAGGCAAGGCCCTGACGCAGGCGTTACGCTCCTGTTGGTCGAGACTATGGCCTCGCACCTCCGCCGGCGGCCACCTGTCCCCCGGGTGCCGCCCAGGGCACCGTCCTCGGGCACCAGCCATGCCACGCACTACCCTGCCATTCGTCGTTCTCGCGCTCGCGGCTACCGCGGTCGCCCAGAATCGCATCCTCGTGCCGAGCCAGGTCCCGGAGATCGCGCTCGCCATCCAGGCGGCGACGCCGGGAACCGTCATCGAGGTCATGGAACGGGTGCAGCCGTATCAGCCGTTCGTCATCGACCGACCCGTGACGATCGTCGGTCACGCGGGCGAACACCGCGCACCGAGCGTCGTCGTGTCGCAGGGTGTCGGCATCGCGGTCGCTCTCCCGCCAGGAGCGCGGGCGATCGTGTCCCGCATCGACGTGCGACCCGCGACCGGCGCGCAGCTGACGGGCGGCGCCCGGGTCGTCAGCGGGACCGTCGAGTTCGAGGACTGCCGCTTCCGCAGCGGCGCGGCCCCGGGCAACGGGGTCGCCGTGGTCGAGGCCAGCGACTGCCAGATGTCCGCCGCGTTCTGTCGCTTCGAGGGCGGCCCGGGCGGCATCGCGCTGCGCGCCCGCAACGCGACGGTCGCGCTCACGAAGACCCGATGCTTTGGCGGCACGATGCCGAGCGGCGACGGCGTGGTCGTCACGGACTGCGTCCTGCATGCCGCGGATTCGTGGCTGTTGGGCGGCGAGGATTTCCTCGGCGGACCGGGCGGAGCCGCGCTGCGCGTCGGCGGTGTCGCCGAGACCTGGCTGCATGACTCCACCGGCAGCGGCGGCATGGGCCAGCCGGGCGGCAACGGGCTCGTGAACACGAGCACGACCGCGGTCGAACTCGGGAGTTCTCCGTTCGGCAGCGGATCCGTCTTTGCCGGCGGCGTCACCCTGCCGGGTTTCGTTCCCGTGACAGCGGCCATCGGAGCGACCCTCACGAACCCCGCGCTCATCGGTGCCGGCTGGAACGAACCGCCGTACCGTCGCGGCACGCTGCAGCCCGGCAACCCGTGGTCCTTCAACGCGCGCGTTCCGGCGGGCTCGCTCGTGCTCCTGACGTTCGCGTTCGCGCCCGACGGCACCGCCCGCACGATCACGCGACAGCCAGGCCTGCGTCTCACCGACATCGACGCCGCCGTGATCGCCGTGGGCCAGGCGCCGGGCTACGCGAACCTCGCGGGCACGCTGCCGAACGATCCGAGCCTGCACGGCACGGCGCTGACCGCCCAGGCGCTCGCGGGCACCGCGCTGCCGCTCGAGGCATCGCAGATCAGCACCGTCGTGGTCCGTTGATCGCGGGCGCCGTCGTGAGCCCCGCCAGATCGCAACGGGCCGGGGCGAAACAGATGCCGTGACCCGCGGGCGTTGCCCCCCTATCGTGGGTGCGCCGATGGACCACAGCACGCTGCGCACGACACCACTCGAGAGCTTCCCGCCGCCGGACCAGTGGGACGACTGGCAGGAACTCGACGCCAAGGCCTGGCCGCGCCGGGTCACGAAGAACTACTCGCTCGTTCCGACGATCTGCTTCAACTGCGAAGCGGCGTGCGGCCTCGTCGCCTACGTCGACAAGGCCGACGGCAAGATCCGCAAGCTCGAGGGCAACCCGTATCACCCGGGCTCCCGCGGCCGCAACTGCGCCAAGGGCCCGGCGACGCTCAACCAGGTCCACGATCCCGACCGCGTGCGCTACCCGATGAAGCGCGTCGGCCCACGCGGCAGCGGCAAGTTCGAACGCGTGAGCTGGGACGAGGTCCTCGACACGCTCGCCGGGCGCATCCGGAAGGCGATCCTCGAGGATCGCAAGACCGAGGTCATGTACCACGTCGGGCG
This sequence comes from Planctomycetota bacterium, assembly GCA_965228735.1. Taxonomy (GTDB): domain Bacteria; phylum Planctomycetota; class UBA1135; order UBA1135; family UBA2386; genus JAGQRA01. Next base: position 1,107,650 of record OZ245838.1, on the reverse strand, counting down.
TCCGGGGCACGACGGCTACGTCGAGCGCGTTCTGCAGTCGTGGGGTGTCGATGGGCACAACTCGCACACCAACGTGTGCAGCGCGGCGGCGCGCCTCGGCTACACGCTGTGGAGCGGCTACGACCGGCCGTCGCCCGACTACGAGAACGCCAGGTTCACCTTGCTCATCTCGGCCCACCTGGAGACCGGCCACTACTTCAACCCGCACGCGCAGCGCATCATCGACGGCAAGATGAAGGGCGGCAAACTCGCCGTCTGTGACATCCGCCTGTCCAACACGGCGAGCATGGCGGACTACTGGCTGCCGCCGCGGCCCGGCACCGAGGCGATGATGCTGCTCGGCTTCGCGCACGTGATGCTGCGCGAGGACCTCGTCGACTGGGACTTCGTGCGCGACTGGGTCGACTGGGTGTCGTACCAGGAGGCCAAGGGCCGCACGGTGACCTCGCGCGCCGACTTCGACCAGTTCAAGATCGACCTCGCCGCCGATTACGCGGACGCGACGCCAGACAAGGTCGCCGAGATCTGCGGCCTCGATGCGGCGATGATCGAGGAGATCGGGCGCGAGATCGGCAAGGCCGGCAGCGGCTTCAGCTCGCACGTCTGGCGCAACGCCGCGGCCGGGAACGAGGGCGGTTGGGCGGTCGCGCGCACCCTGCAGTTCGTGTCCGTTCTCGCGGGCGCCGTGAGCACGATCGGCGGCACCGCGCCGTCCGCGACCAACAAGTTCGTCCCCGCGACGCACAGCAAGCCGCGGCCGCAGGACGTCTGGTCCGAGCTGCTCTACCCGACGGAGTATCCGCTCGCCCACCACGAGCTGTCGTTCTGCCTGCCGCACCTGCTCAAGAGCGGACGCGGCGTCATCGATACCTACTTCACGCGGGTCTACAACCCGGTCTGGACCAACCCCGACGGCGCGATGTGGATCGACGTGCTGCAGGACGAGAGCCTCGTGGGATGTCACGCGGCGCTCACGCCGACGTGGAACGAGACGTCGCGCTGGGCCGACTTCGTGTTGCCGATGGGTCACGCGACCGAGCGCCACGACCTGATGTCCCAGGAGACGCACGCGGCGACGTGGATCGGCTTCCGCCAGCCGGTCGCGCGCGTGCTCGCGCAGCGCGAGGGCAAGGAGTTCACCTGGACCTGGGAGGTCAATCCCGACGAGGTGTGGGAGGAGGACGAGTTCTGGATCGCGCTGTCGTGGAAGATCGATCCGGACGGCGAGCTCGGCATCCGTGAGCACTTCGAGTCGCCGTATCGGCGCGGTGAGCGGATCACGATCGACGAGTACTACGGGTGGATCTTCGAGAACTCGGTGCCGGGTCTGCCGGAGGCGGCCGAGAAGGAAGGCCTGACGCCACTCGAATACATGCGCCGACACGGCTGCTTCACCGTGCAGGAAGAGGTCTACAAGACGCACGAGGCCGAGCTGCCGAGCGGCGAGTACGAGGTCGACGAGCTGCGCGGCACCGTCGCGCAGGGCGGCGAGGTCGTCGGGGTGTTCGCCGGCGGCAAGGCCCGGCGCGGCTTCCACACGCTGAGCAAGAAGCTCGAGCTCTACTCGCAGACGATGACGGACTGGGGCTGGCCCGAGCTGTCCGTGCCGGTCTACGTGCCGTCGCACATCGACGAGAGCAAGCTCGATCGCGCAGCCGGCGAGATGGCGCTCGTGCCGACGTTCCGGCTCCCGACGCTGATCCACACGCGCTCCGCGAACAGCAAGTGGCTCACGGAGCTGTCGAACACCAACCCCGTCTGGATCCACCCCACCGACGCCGAGCGCATCGGCGTCAAGATGGGCGAACTCGTGCGCGTCACGACGCGGATCGGGCACTACGTCAACGCGGTCTGGGTCACCGAGGGCGTGCGGCCGGGCGTGATCGCGTGCAGCCACCACCTCGGCCGCTGGGTCGTCAAGGGCGATCACGTCGGCGGCAACCGCTGGCAGATGCCCGACGTCGACCTGCAGAAGGTCAGCGACACCGCCTACCTCATGCGCCGGACCAGCGACATCCGCGCGTTCGAGAGCGGCGACAAGGAGAGCAGCAAGGTCTGGTGGACGAGCGGCGGCGTGCACCAGAACATGACGTTCCCGGCCCAGCCCGACCCCGTCAGTGGGATGCACTGCTGGCACCAGAAGGTGACGGTCACGGCCGCCGAACCCGGCGACCGCTACGGCGACGTCTACGTCGACACGAGCAAGTCGATGGCGGTGTTCGAGGAATGGCTCGGTCGAACGCGCTCGGCGAGCGACCACGGCCCCGAGGGCCTGCGCCGCCCCCTGCACCTGAAGCGGGTGTGCCGACCGACGGACGATGCCTTCCGGATCTGACTTCGGCGCGATCCTCTGGACCGAAGCCGACCTGCGTCCGGTCGGCTTCTTCGCGACGCGGCCGGAGCGTTACGACCAGCACGGCATCGAAATCGTCTGCAGCCCGAGCGAGTGCTTCGCCGACTGGCCGGCTGGCTGGATGGAGCGCTGGCGCCACAACCGCCTCTTCCTGTACGACGACCTCCCGACCCTCCGCGCGATCGTCCCTGATCCGGACCGCGCCGAGTTCCTGATCTGCGCGGTCGCGAGCCTACCGGTGCAGTTCGGCGGTGCTGAGCAATCGCCGACCGAACTCGCGACCGTGGCGGCAGAACGCCCCCCGTCCTCGTTCGTGCGGCTCGGCTTCGACGTCTGCTGCCGCTCGAACGACGCGGCGTTCGAGTGTTCGCCGCTCAGCTGCAACTTGATGGCCGCCGAACTCCCGGCCAACCGCTACGGATTGTTCGACCGATTCGAGGACGCGATGGCTGCGACCTCGACGTTCGATGCGGCCCGGTGCGAACCGGGCCCGTACGCCGTCCTCGAGATCCGCGCCGAGCGCGATCCGCTGGCGGACTGACGCCGTCAGTTCGACTCGAGGTGCTTCCGGACCCGCTTCCGGAAGTTGTCGAGGATCTTGGCCGACAGTTCGCTCTGCTGGCTGATCCACTCGGCCTTCTCGAACGCGCGCGGATTCCACTTCTCGCGCAGCGCTTCGACGTAGGGTTCGAACTTGGCGTAGACGAACAGACCCTCGCCGTTGCTCTCGAGCAGGAAGTCCGTGTTCACGACGCCGTACTTCGCCATCCCGTAGACCATCTCCCAGTAGGTCACGACCTGGCGGAACGCCTGGTTCTGCGGGTGCTCGCGATCGAGGAGCGCGAACGCATCCGCTTCGCTGCGCGGCCAGCACTCCATGATCATCGTGTCGCGCGACTGCCGCATGACCGCTTCGCGGCGCAGCTCGTAGAACTTGAGGATCAGGTCGGCGTCGTGATGGTCGGGTGCCTTGCTCATATGGGCATTGAAGCACCTCCGGCCGCCCGGGTAACCTGCTCCGCGGCGGCGTTTGCCTGCCGCCGAAGGAGACGTCATGGCTGCATCGAAGAAGAAGTCCAAGAAGGCCGGCGCCCGCGCGCCGGCGAACCGCCCCGTCCGCCACATCCTCTCGCTCGACGGCGGCGGCGTCCGCGGCGTCATCACCGCGACGTGGCTCGCCGCGCTCGAGGAGCGGCTCGACGGCCCCCTGCACGGCTACTTCGATCTCGTCGCGGGGACGTCGACGGGCAGCATCCTCGCGGCCGCCGTCGGCAACGGCATCCCCGCCCGCAAGATCGTCGAGCTCTATCGCGACCGCGCGCAGTTCATCTTCCCGAAGCGGTCGGCCTGGAACGTCTTCGGCAAGGCCTGGGATTGGATGTCCAAGACCGTCGAGCACGGCGTGAGTCACCCCAAATACGACCCCGATGGTTTGCACAAGGAGCTGAAGCGCGTCTTCAAGACCACGCGACTCGAGGCGCTGAAGACCCGGGTGCTCGTGCCGAGCTACGACACGCTCACGCGCCAGGCCGTGATCTTCAAGACGACCAACCCGCGCCACAAGAAGCTCGAGGTCTGGCAGGTCTGCACGGCGTCGAGCTCCGCGCCGACCTACTTCCCGGCCCACGTGATGAAGCTGGGGTCGGCGAAGGCGCCGCTGGTCGACGGCGGCGTGGTCGCCAACAACCCGACCGCCTGCGCGATCGCGGAGGCCATCAAGCTGCGGACCGACGCGAAGACCGACCGCGGCACGGTGCTCGACGATCTCCTCGTGGTGTCGATGGGCACGGGCGAGACGACCCGCCCGATCACCATCGATGACGCGACCGAGTGGGGCCCGATCGAATGGGCCATCCCGGTGATCGATGTGTTGTTCGACGGCGCCGCCGATGCGGTGTCGTACATCGCGGCACAGGCGGTCGGAAAGGACAACTACGAGCGCCTGCAGGTCAAGCTCACGAGCGCCTACGACGACATGGACAACGCGTCGGCGACGAACCTGAACGCGCTGCAGCTGCAGGCCGAGGCCTACCTGCGCGACGGCGGGAACGAGCAGCTCGACCGGATCGCCGCCCGCCTGCAGGGCGCCTGAAGCCTTCTGCGGTCAAGATCGCGGTCCGGAACGGCCGATGACAGGGGCACCCCAGGTAAGCCCATGGCCGACCAGACCGCCCGATTCCCCCTCCCGACGCCAGAGATCCATGTCTGGGTCGCGTACCTGACCGCGCGGTGCAACTTCGCGTGCGACTACTGCATCCAGAAGCCCAACATGGTCCCGGGGCAGAAGCGCAAGCCCTGGGGGCGATACCAGGAGCTCTCCGGGCGTGAGTGGGTCGAGTCGCTCAACGCGTTCCCCGTTCGCCCCGAGCACCCGCTGATCCTCACTGGCGGCGAGCCGTCGCTGCACAAGGACTTCGCGTTCATCGCGAGTCGGCTCGAAGGCTACGAGCTCGACATGACGTCGAACCTCACGTTCGACATCGATGCGTTCAGTAAGGAAATGCGCGCGCACGGCAAGCAGTTCGCGACGAGCTTCCACACCTACCACCCGAAGTTCATCGCGCCCGAGAAGTGGCTCGACCAGGCCGAGCGCCTGCGCGACAGCGGCATCGTCAAGGCGCCGGTGTTCTCGATGGTCCAGCTGCAGCGCTTCCCGCACTTCCGCGACGACGAGCACGACAAGAACATCGGCAAGCTCGTCGAGCTGGCGGATCGGCGCGGGTTGCTCTACCAGTTCAACGAGTTCCGCGGCACGCACATGGGCAAGGCGTTCAACCGCGACAAGCGCTTCCAGATCGAGTGCACGAGCGCGTGGGTCAACATCGACCCCGAGGGCTCGATCTACAACTGCCAGTATCACCTCACGGAGCGCAAGAACGCGTTCGGCAACATCACCGCGATCGACGAGTGCCGCACGCTGCCCCAGATGGGCGAGTTCTTCTCGTGCACCGACTTCGGCTACTGCGATCCGTGTCACGAGAACTCGGGTCACGGCGCGTTCCGCGACCGCGAGGGCAAGATCTTCCGGCGGACGGACGACGACGCGCGCGTCTACCTGCAGTGGATGGAGCCGGCCGCGATCCACGACGTCGGCCGGCGCTACTTCGCGCAGGGTGACCTCGAGGAGGCCGAGCACGCCTTGCTCGCGGCGATCGGCAAACAACGCGACAGCGGGGACGCGGAAGACGGCGAGACCTGGGCCGACCTCGGCGTCACGCTCTACGACACCGGCAAGAAGAAGCAGAGCCTCGCGGCGCTGCTGCATGCGATCGAACTCGGTGTGACGCGCACCGAGATCGTCGCGAGCGCGGTCGTCGTCGCGGACGAGCTCGACATGCGCGACCACGCGCGGCAGTCGATCCTGCGCTACGTCCCGGCCCAGAACCTCGACCGCATCGAACAGGCGATCCAGGCGACGCAACCGGAGCTCGACTTGGACTCCACGATCGCGCCGACCCCCGCAGGAGCACCGGCCGCCGCCCCGATCCCGCGATGACCGACGTCCTCGTCGACTACCAGGGCGGCTGGGGTCTCGGCGATCTGCTGTGCTCCGACCCGATGATGCTCGGCCTCGTCGAGCAGCACGGCGAGGGCACGCGGATCTTCCTGCGCGGCAAGGTCGGCAACGTGATCCACAACCCGCTCGTGACGGGAATGGCGCGGCCGGAGCAGCGCTTCGACGAGCTCGTCGAGGTCAAGCTGTTCACCCACATGGACCACGGCGAGTTCGGCAAGCTCGAAGCGATGCCGAGCCTCGTCGGTCACATGTGCAGCTACGCCGGGGTGACGCCATCCGACCGCCGGCCCAAACTTCATCTTTCGCCCGACGACCTGATGGCTCGGCGGCGGCTACCGGCAAAGACCCGGCTCCGCGTGGCGATCTGCAGCGACCACGTCGACCCCCTGCGCCACTGGCCGGTGGACCGCTGGCAGCTGGTGGCGAAGACCTTGCGCGATGCCGGCGCCGAGGTCATCGAGGTCGGGGCGCAGAACCGCTTGGGCATCGGCCTCGACCTCGTCGGCCGGCTGTCGATGCGCGAGACCGCCGCGGTGCTCGGGACGTGCGACCTGTTCCTCGGCAACAACTCGGGGCCGTTCCACTACGCGCAGGCCGCCGGCGTGCCGTGCGTCATCCTGTTCTCGCTCGCGCTGCCAGAACGATTCGTGCACGACGGCGCCGAGGTCCACGCGGTCCAGGCCGATGGGTTGCCGTGCCTGAACTGCATGACGCGCTGCTTTGCCGCGATGCAGACGAGCGGCTGCATCGCGAACCCGCGGGGCCGCTGTATGACCGACATCCCGGTCGACGCCGTGCTCGGCGCCATCGATCGCGCCCTGAATCAACGGTCGGATGGGATCAGTAGATCCAGGTCTCGACAGCCCGCGTCGCTGTGAAGCCGGCAGCGACCGCGGGATCGAAGACGAACGCCTGACTCGCAATGCGCAACCCGGCCAATGCCGGGTTGGCCGGCACCGTGAGCGACAGCGCGGCCTCGCCCGCGCTCGAGGTCAACGACGAGGCCAGGGCAACGGGTTGGGTGAGGTAGCGCGTCGCCGAGCCGACGGGCACGGCGGTCAACGGCCCCGGGCTCGCGAACCAGGCGACGGGCGAGGTCGGTCTGGCCAGCGTGACCGCGAGATCGAACTGCCGGCCGATCCCGGCGAAACCGCGGCCCGCGAGCCGCGGCACGACGTTCCCGCTCCCCGCCGTGCCCACCCCGTGCACCGAGTGTCCGCCGTGCGGCCAGATCCACCAATCGGAGGCGGCGATGGACGCCAGGAACGCACCGTCCGCGTCGGCGGCCAAGACGGTCCCCTGCCCGGCAATACGCCAGCTGTTCGCGCCGTCGTCGGACTGGATCACGGTCCACGGGAACTGTCGAAACTCGACCGTGACCAGCAACGCGCTGCCGCCGACGTGCGCCCGGAACGGCGTTGGCGTGAGCGCCGGGACCGCAATCGCATACGGGGTGTGGCGCCATGTCGTGCCAGCATCACCCGATGCGTTGACGAGCAGAGTGTTCCCCGCGTTCGACCTTCCGATCGCCAGAACGTTCGCGCCGTCGGCCGCGAGGTCGTAGACGCGCCAGGCGCCGGACAACAGCCCCGGCCATGCGACGGGTTGCCACGTGTTGCCCTGGTCGAGGGAGCGCAGCACCTGCGACCCAGAAGCGACGAGCACCGCGCCACCGCCCACCGCGGCAGGCTGCGGCGGCTCTTCGAGGCCCTCGATCGTCGTGCTCGCCACGACCGTCGGGACCGCGAGCCACGTCACGCCACCGTCGAGGGAGCGCTGGTGCAGGGTGTGGTAGGTCCACTGCGACGTGCCGGTGCGGATGCCGCGGCGCCAGACCACATGCAGCGCCGCACCGTCGCCCAGCACCCGCAGGTCTTCGTCGCGCTGATCGATTGCCCATGCCGACGGCGCGCCGCCGTCGATTCGCTGCGGCTGACCCCACGTGACGCCGCGATCCAGCGAGCGGGCGCTCCAGAGCACGCGCCCGAGGCCTCCGACCTCCGCGAACCAGAGCGCGTTCACCCTCGCCCCGAAAGCGCGCACCGTCGGGGTCGGCGCGGTCGTGCCGAAGCCCTGACCGCCGATCGCCGCCGGCGGCTGCCAGGTGTTGCCGCGATCGCGCGAGCTCACCACGTGTGGCATCCAGTTGCCCGGATCGAACCCGATGTGCACGTCGTCGCCGTCGGCCGCAAGGCTGATCAGCCCCCGCTGATTGGCAACGCTGATCATGGATTCCCGCACGGGCCACGTCCGCCCACCGTCGTCGGAGCGGGAGTAGTAGATCGTGCGGATGCCCGCACTCGTCGGTTGCCAACCGACCGCGTGAACCGACTCTCCGGAGCGCACGACCTGCGGTGCTTCGAAGAACCCCACGGTCGGATCGAGCGCCACGGCGTGGGCCGGGATCTGCCCGACAAGGACGCCGCCAAACGGAAAGATCAGCGCGGTGAGCGCATGCACGGGTGCCATCCTCATGTCCGAGCCCCCCCGGCGGCAGCACGCACCATCGCGTGTCAGGCCGGATGGCACATGGTAGCAGAACGGTGTCCGGGCGTTCGGATCGCGCCGCTGCGCCGCTGCGCCGAAACCTCAGTCGACGGCGTCGGATACCTCCGGCTTCGCCGTCGACAGGATCTGCAGCTCCGCCATCTGCTCCGGCGACACCTTGTCGGGGGCCTCGGCCATGAGGTCGTAGGCCGTCGCCGTCTTGGGGAACGCGATCACGTCGCGGATGCTCTCGCGTCCGAGCGCGAGCGTGACCATGCGGTCGACGCCGAGCGCTATGCCGCCGTGCGGCGGGCCGCCGTACTGATAGGCATCGAGGACGAAGCCGAAGTTCTCACGCTGCTCCTCCTTGCTGATGCCGAGGAAGTCGAACACACGGGCCTGCAGCTCCGGCTTGTGGATGCGGACCGAGCCCGAGCCGAGCTCCCAGCCGTTCATCACGAAGTCGTAGGCCCGGCTGCGGATGGTCTCGGTGTCCTCGCTGAAGTCCCCGACGTTCCAGTCGACGGGCGCGCTGAACGGATTGTGCGCGTACTGCCAGATGCCCTTCTCGTCGTTGAACTCGAACATCGGGAAGTTGGTCACCCAGCAGCAGCGGAACACCTTCGGGTCCCGCAGCCCGAGCTGGCTGCCGAGCTCGACGCGCAGCTCGCCGAGCGCGCGGTGCACGACCTTGCTCGAGTCGGCGCCGAACAGCATGAGGTCGCCAGGCTTGGCGCCCATATGCGCGATCAGCTCCGCGCCGGCCTCGCCGCCGTAGAACTTGCTGATCGCGCCCTCGACGCCCTTGTCGGTGACCTTGCCCCAGGCCAGGCCCTTGGCGCCGTAGCCCTTCACGAAGTCCGTGAGCTTGTCGATCTGCTTGCGCGAGAACTTGTCGGCCGCGCCCTCCGCGACGATGCCCTTCACGATGCCGCCGGTCTCGACAGCCATGTTGAAGACCTTGAAGTCGCTCTTCTTCGCGAGCTCCGTGCAGTCGACGAGTTCCATGCCGAAGCGCAGATCCGGCTTGTCGCTGCCGTAGCGCGCCATCGCGTCGTCGAAGTCGAAGCGCGGGAACGGCACCGGAATGTCGATCCCGAAGCCCTCCTTCATCGAGTGGGCAACCATGCCCTCGACGAGCTCGAGCACGTCGTCCTCCTCGACGAAGCTCATCTCGAGATCGATCTGCGTGAACTCCGGCTGGCGGTCGGCGCGCAGGTCCTCGTCGCGGAAGCAGCGCGCGATCTGGTAGTAGCGGTCGAGCCCCGCGACCATGCAGAGCTGCTTGAAGATCTGCGGGCTCTGCGGCAGCGCGAAGAACTTGCCGGGATGCACGCGGCTCGGGACGAGGTAGTCGCGCGCGCCCTCGGGCGTGCTCTTCGTGAGGATCGGCGTCTCGACGTCGATGAAGCCGTGGTCCTGCAAGAACGTGCGCACGGCCGTGACGAAACGCGAGCGCTTGATCATCGCCTCCTGCAGCGGGCGGCGGCGCAGGTCGAGGTAGCGATAGCGCATGCGCAGCTCCTCGTTGGCCTCGGCCTTGTCGACGATCTCGAACGGCGGGGTCTCGGACTCGCTGAGCACGGTCACGGAGTGCGCGACGACCTCGATCTCACCCGTCGAACGGTCCTTGTTGACCTTGCCCTCGCCGCGCGGCCGCACGACCCCGCGGATCGACAGCACGTCCTCGCTCCCGAGCTTGCTCAGCGCCTCGAACAAGCCCGGGTCGGCCGCGGCGGTGTCCTGGTCCGCCATCACCTGTGTGACGCCATAGCGATCCCGCAGGTCGAGGAAGACGATCTGACCGTGGTCGCGGTGATTCTCGATCCAGCCGTTCAGGACCACTTCCTGGCCCTCGTTCGACAGGTTCAGATCACCGCAGGTATGGGTGCGCAGCCACGCGGAGCGTTGTCTCATTTATGGCGAACGTCGTATCCGCCGCCGCGGCCGCATTCCAGCGCAGGTCGCGGCGGCGCTGGAGTCTTCGTCGAGCCGTCGTTTCCGTCGCTGCGGGCGTGGCCTACCCTCGTAGCGCGCCATGAAACGCCGGATCCCGCTCCGCCGCCGCCTGCTGTTCCTCGCCATCGTGTTCGTCGCCACGCTGGGCGTTGCGGAGATCCTGTTGCGGGTGCTCGTGCCCTTCTCGGATCTGCTGACCCGCAACGAGCATCCCGAGGGCTGGTTCGTCGACCACCATGCGGAAGTCGTCGAACCCGACGACGACCCGCGCGCCGTCTTCGACCCTGTTCTCGGCTGGACGCTGCGCCCCGACGTATGGCTGCCGGACCTCTGGGGCGGGTATTCGACCAACTCCCGGGGACTGCGCGGGACCGCCGAGCATGCGATCCCCAAGCCGGCCGGTCTGCGGCGCGGACTCGTGCTCGGGGACTCGTTCTCGACCGGGGTCGGTGTCGCCGATGACGAGACCTATGCAGCCCGGATGCAGTCGATGCTCGCCAACACCGAGGTCCTCAACCTCGCGGTGCCGGGCTACGGCATCGACCAGGCCGTGCTCCGATTCGAGGCGGTGGGCCGGGACTACGAACCGGATTTCGTCGTCCTGACGATCTACATCGACGACTTCAACCGCAACTTCCTGCGTTGGCGGTTCAGCTCACCCAAGCCGCGCTTCGCGGTGCACGACGGCCAGCTGCGCCTGACGAACACGCCCCTGCCCCGGTTGCCGACCAACGCCGACAAGCTCGCCCACGTCGAGCAACGCATGGCGCCGCTCCTGCGTCTGCCGCGGGTATGGCTCGCGGGGCGCTACCTCACCTACCGGGTCGCGAACAAGCTGCGTGACCATCGCGAACCGGACGCGACCTTCCTCGCTAAGGCGGCGATCACCCGACTGCTGATCGCCCGGTTGGCGACCCACTGCGCCGAACGCAACATCGGTCTCGTCGTCACGTTCATCCCCAACAAGACCGACTTCCCGGACAAGGACCGCATCATAGCGACCATCGAAGGCGCGACTCGCGCCGCGGCCGTGCCCTTCCTCGCGTTCGACGCGCGCCTCGGTGCGACCGCCGAGCAAATGGAGGCGCAGCCGATCTACGATCCGGCGACCGGTCACTGGTCCGCGCTCGGCCACCGACTCGCAGCCGTCCGGATCATCGCCCTGATGCGCCGCCACGACCTCCTCGACTGACCCGGAGAACGACGATGACAGACGCCCGTTGCCCAACCGCGTTCGCGCTGCTGTTCGGTTGCTGCCTGCTCCTCGCGCCAGGCCGCGCCCAGGAGTCGTCAGAGCAGCGGTCGACCGACCACCTCCGCGTGCTCGTGTGGAACATCCAGCGTGGCGCGAACCACTTCGACGACGGGCCCGAGAAGGCCCTCGCCGTGATCCGCGCGGCGGCACCCGACGTCTGCCTGCTGCAGGAGAGCTACGACATCGACGGGGACCGTCCGAAGCTCGGAGAGTGGCTCGCAACCGAACTCGGCTGGCATCAGTGGCAGGGCAAGAGCACGCATCTCTGCGTGCTCACTCCACTGACGATCGAGGAGCAGCGGTTCCACGCGGTGTGGCACGGGGTCGGTGCGCGCCTCGTCGACGTGCGGGAGCGGCGCTTCCTCGTCTACTCGACGTGGATCGACTGGCGGGAGTACGTGCCCTACCACCTGCGCGATCACCCCGAGGCTTCGGACAGCGACTTGCTGGCGCTCGAGTCGAAGAAGTCGGACCGACTGCGCCAGTGTCGCGCGTTGCTCGAGCACCTGCGGACCACGGGAGCGTTGAACGGCGAACTGCCGCTGCTCGTCGGCGGCGACTGGAACTGCCCGTCGCATCTCGACTGGACCGCGGACACCGCGCGGGTGATGCGCTATCGCCGCGCCCTGCCGTTGCCCGTCAGCCAGGCGATGCAGGAGGCCGGTTTCGTGGACACGTTTCGGGCGCTCTATCCCAACCCGATCCAGCGCCCGGGCATCACGTGGACGCCGCTCGCGCGTGGCACGCCCGAGAAACCCGTACCTGCGGATCGCATCGACCGCCTCTATTCGCGGCCGAACGACAGCGGCTGGCGGCTCGAGCCGGTCACCGCACACGTGCTGCCCGAACGGTTCGAACCGATGAGCGTGGAGCAGAAGGACCGGGCGTTTCCGAGCGACCACGGCGCGCTCGTCGTCGACTTCCGATGGCGACGTTGAGCTCGTGCCGCCACGGCAGGCACGACGGGCTCGCCGGCACGCAGCCACGGGTCCGGTGAGCATGGCGGCAATGCCACTTTGGTGCCGGCTCCGGCAGGTCGTCGATCGCAGTGGCCCTCGCGAGCCGCGTGAGCTCGGCCCGGGCGCTCGCGCGCAGTAACGCCGCCAACGCCTCGCGCCGCGTCTCCCGATCCGTAACCGGCGCCGCAAATGAGCCCGGACGTCGCGATCGCGAGCGCCGATCCGCCCGTCGCGATCCAGCGGCCGAGGATCGCAGGCACTGGGCGCCGTTCGCCCCCTGGCACGGACGAACCGCCGCGCGATCGCAGCGGCCGAGTCGGCGCTCTGCGAAGCTCGGCTGGCTTGCCATGCGACATGCCGCAATCCCAGTTCGCCGCCCCCCTGGGCAGCATCCGACGGTGCTCTAGAATGTGGCGGCTCGCCGGGCGTTGCGCGCCCCGCTGGGGATCCTTCCGCTTGGCCACTCATTCGCTTACCGCCAACGCTCTCGCCGCTGTCGCGGGAACGCTCTTGACCGCGTCGGTCGGGGCGCAGACCGACTGGACGACGGCGACGCTGTTCACGCCACGCGCCGGACTCGCGGCGGCCTACGACAGCGCCCGTGACGTCACGGTCTGGTTCGGCGGCGACGATGCCGGTCGATTGCTCGCGGAAGTGTGGGAATGGCAGGCCGGCGCGCTCGTTCGCCGCGCGACCGCGCCGGGGCCGGGGCCAGGCCCGAGTCCGCGCACGGCGCATGCTCTGGCGTTCGATCCGGTGCGACAGCAGACGGTGCTGTTCGGCGGCGCCGACGCCCTCGGCGATCGTTCGGACACCTGGCTCTGGGACGGCACGGCGTGGACGCCGGGACCGCTGACCGGGCCTGCGGCGCGGCGCGAGCACGCGATGACCTGGGAGGCGACCGCTGGCGTCGTCCTGCTCACCTGTGGGAGGACGCAGCAGCTCCGGCGCGGCGACACCTGGACCTTCGACGGCAGCTCCTGGACGAACGTGACCAGCGCGACGGTGCCCCCGCGGAGCGGCGCCGCGCTCGCGACCCCGGCCGGCCCCAACGCTGCCCCGCTGCTGTTCGGTGGCCGCACCAGTACCGGTCTCAGCGGCGAGCTGTGGCGGTGGTCGAACGGCAGCTGGATCCAGCTCGCGACGCCGACCGCGCCCACGGCGCGGGAGCGGGCCGCTCTCGTGGCCGATGGCTCGACCGGTGGCATCTTCCTCATCGGCGGCCTCGACGGCGCGGGTGCGCGGGCCGACGTCTGGCAGTTCGACGGGGCGCAGTGGACGCAGCGCAGCACCTCGGGTCTCTCCGCTCGCGGCGGCTCGGGCGCGATCTTCGACGCCAACGCCCAGCGGGTGCGGCTCGCCGGCGGGATCGACGGCGCGCTGCGGCGACTCGGTGACGTGCTCGAGCTGGCGGTCGCGCAGCCCACGACGTGGACGACCGTTCGCCCCGCGGACACGCCTCCGGCCCGCAGCAGTCACGCGTTGACCTACGACCCGGGGCGCCGCCGCACCGTGCTCTTCGGCGGTGTCACGATCACGGGCAAGGAACTCGCCGACACCTGGGAATGGGACGGCACGAGCTGGCAACCGCGCCTCGGGTTCGGCCCGACGCCGCGCGCGCTGACCGCGATGGCCTGGCACCCGGGTCGGCAGACGGCGCTCCTGTTCGGCGGTCGCGGGGCCGGCGTGCCGCTCGGCGACACCTGGGAGTGGGACGGGTCCAACTGGAATCCGCTCGCGCCGGCGAACGCGCCGACTCCGCGCCAGGAGCATGCCCTCACGACGACGCGCGGCGGCGGCGTGTTGCTCTATGGCGGCACGGACGCGCTCTTCCAGGTGCTCGGCGACACCTGGCGGTTCGACGGGACGAACTGGACCCAGCTCCCGGCGTTCGGCCCGGGCCCGCGCCGCGGCCACGCGCTCACGTTCGACGAAGCGAACGACGCCGTCGTCCTCTTCGGTGGGCACGACGGCAGCGGGCCACGGAACGACACCTGGGTCTTCGAACCATCCGGCTGGGTGCTGCAACCGACCGCCACGGCGCCGGCCGCGCGATTCGATGCCGCGATGACCTGGGCCGCCGAACGCGGGCGCGTCGTGCTGCACGGTGGGCTCGACGGCAACTTCCAGGCTCTGGCCGACAGCTGGGAATGGGACGGTGGAGCCGGCATCTGGCAGTCGAGCACCGCACCGAACGCGCCCGCACCACGCTTCCTCGCGGGCATGGCGCACCATGCCGCCACGGATCGCACGATCCTGATCGGGGGCAGCGACGGCGCGCGTGACCACGCCGAGACGGAGCGCTACGGCGCCGCCATCACGGCGACCGTCGAGCGCTACGGGACCTCGTGCCCCGTCACGCCGACCGCGGTCACGCTCGCGCCTTCGCCGTTCAGCCGACCGTGGCTCGGCGACACGTTCGACATCGTGGTCAGCGGATTGCCCCAGCAACCGGGGTTCGGCTTCGTCGTCTACGGCTTTTCGCGCACGCAGTGGCTCACGTTCACGCTGCCGGCACCCCTCGGCGGCTTCGGCCTGCCCGGCTGCCAGCTCTTCATCTCGGCCGACGAACCGTTCCCGTTGCTGCACAACGGCGCGCCCGTCACGTTCTCGTTCCCGATCCCGCTGCTGCCGAGTTTCGCGGGCTTCGAGTTCTACAATCAGGTCATCGTGTTCGACCAGGCCTTCGGCAACCCGACCGGTGCCGGGGTGTCCGATGCGCTTGCGGCGACCGTCGGCCTGCGCTGAGCCCGCAGCTACTCGTAGCGCACGGACTCGCTCGGACTCTGCCGCAGCGCGCGCCAAGCTGGCACCGCCGCCGCCAGCAGCGACGTCGCGAGCGCGAGTGCCGGCGCGATCACGAACCACGTGTAGGGCAGCGTGACGGGCGCATCGAGCGCCGCGACCCGATTCATGCCCTGGACGAGAACCCACGCCATCGGCCCTGCGAGGGCGAGCGAGAGCCCGGACGCAAGAACGGCGACAACGGCGCCCTCGAGCAGGAAGCTGCCGCCGAGGGCGCGGCGCGTGATTCCGAGCGCGCGCAGCACGCCGAGCTCGCGCACCCGTCCGAGCGCGGCGATGGTCATCCCATTCAGCAGTCCGACACCGGCCAGGGCCAGCATGAGCAGCAGGAGAACGTCGAACAGCACGAAGTCGCGATCGACGTCCCGCAGCAGATACGCGCCGATCGAATCCCCACGCTTGCTCATCGGCACTGCCGGGAACATCGCGCGGGCGGCTGCCGTGATCGCGTCGGTGTCGGCACCGGGATCGAGACGCAGCGTGATGTGCTCGACGCACTCGTCCGCGACGCAGAAGTCGCGCTTCATCCAGCGCGGGTTCGTGAGCACCCACGCGCGTTCGTCGGAGTCGAAACCGGCGCGATCGCTGACGGCGAGCACCTGGTAGGCGACGTGCGTGCCGTTACGGTCGATGAGGTTGATCGTCGAACCCGCGCGCTTGCCCTTGTGGCGCGACAGCCGCGAGCTGATGACGCAGCTGCGAGCGCGGTCGCTGTCGTAGCGCGCGAGCAGCGCGGGCAAGCCCTCGAGCGGCGCGCCGTCGTTGCCGATCGCTGCCGTCGCCAGGCCACGGAGTTGGAAACCGTCACCGCGCTGCTCACCTTCGAACGCCTCCACCGCCAGGACCCCTGGAACCTCGGCCAGGCCGCGGGCCGCGTCAGGCGAGACCGGGTGCGTGCGCAAGAACATGCGACCGGCGAGTGCCTGGTCGTCGAAGTTCCGGACCTCGGCCCGCAGCGACATCGTGAGCGCCTTCAACCCGAGCATCGCGATCACGACGGCCGACAGCCCGCAGACGGCCGCCGCGACCCGCCCGGCGGAGCGCTGCACGACCTTGTCGACGAGCCAGGCCGCCATCGGGGAGAACGCGCGGAACGGCAGCAGGACGAGGCGACCGAAGATCGCGACGATGCCGGGCGCGAGCAGCAGCACGCCGCCGAACAGGCCGAGCATCGACACGAGTTCGATGAGCACGACGAGGGTCTCGGTGCCCTCCTCGGACGCCAGCGGCGTCATCGCGAGGTAGGCGAGCGGCAGCGCGATCGCGAGCAGGCCGAACATCCAGAAGTTGATTCCGCGCAGCAGGTCGACGCCGTCGTCCTTCCCCGGCGCGATCGCGCGCGCCTGCAGGATCTGCAGCGCCGGCACCTTGCGGGCCCGCACGAGCGGGAACATCGCGCCGGCGAGCGTGAACAGCATGCCGAGCAGCGCGGTCCAGCCGACCGGATACCACGGGATCTCGAACGTCGCCCACGCCTTGCCGAGACCGAGCGAGCTGACCTCGTACTCGCGCAGCAGATACGCAAACAGCAGCCCCAGTCCGATGCCCGTGACGCTGCCGAGCGCCCCGAGCAGCAGCGCGTCGACGAGGAAGATCCGCGTGATCGCGCCGGAGCCGGCGCCGAGGCAGCGCAGCAGCCCGAGCTGCTTGATCCGCGCGACGAGCGCATGCGACAGCGTCTGGAACACCACGTACATCCCGAGCAGCAGCGCGAGCCCGCCGAGGATCTTGAGGCCGTTGCGGAACGCGCGTTCGTCGGCGCCCTCGCCGATCAAAGCACCGCGCATGTCCTGCACGTTGAACTCCTCCTCGAGGTCGTTCGTGAGGCGGTCGAGATCGGTGCCCGGAGCGCGCAGCACGTGGTAGACGGCCGGGCCGCGCGGTTGCAGCCGCTGCGCCAGCCCCAGCGAGCAGACGACCATCTGGCCGAAGTTGCGGCCACCGAGGCGTTCGTCGCCGACGATCCCGGCCACCGTCACCTCGGTCTCGAACGGCTTGCCCGGCGGCATCGGCAGCGGCACGAGCTTGCCGTCGCGACACTCGACCCGCTGGATGCGCGCCGGGGCCGCGAGCGTGACCGTCGACCCGGCCTCGACACCGAGCAGGCGGGCGGCCTCCGCGCCCAGCAGCACGCCGGCACCCTCGGGTCCCATGTCGTCGACGCCGAGATCGCGCCCGTGGTGCACGACGTAGTGCGCGAACGGCCCGGCCGGCAGCGGATCGAGCCCGAACACCGCCACGTCGAGCGAGCGGTCGCCCCCCTGCGCCAGCACGAGCCCGCGGGCCTCGCCCCACACCGCGACGCTGTCGACGCCGGCATGGCCCGAGAGCGCCCGGCGGACGGCTTCGCGGTCCGCGTTCGTGTCCTTCGCCCGCACCTCGAGGTCGACGCGGCCGCGCTGCGGGTTCTGCGCGAGCAGGCGGCTCTGGATCGTGTTGTGATCCATCACGTAGATGGCCACGACGATCGCGACCCCGAGCGCGATGCCCAGGACCGTCAGCGCCATGCGCAGCGGGCTAGATGCCCAGCTCTTGCAGACGATGATGGATGTCAGCGACACCGAACGGGCCTCCCTCGAGGGTGCTCTCTCGGCGCAGCGCGCCGTCGTGCAGGAACATGACGCGGTCACCGACTGCGGCATCGCGCGGATTGTGGGTCACGAGCAGGATCGCGGTCGCGAGCTTCTCGCGCACGCGGCCGAGCAGCTGCACGACCTCTTCGCCGGCCTTGCTCGACAGGTTGCCCGTGGGTTCGTCCGCGAGGATCAACGGCGGCTGCGTCGACAGCGCGCGCGCGATCGACACGCGTTGCATCTCACCGCCGGACATCGCCGCCGGGCGGCGGTCCTTGAGCTGCGCGATGCCGAGCAGCTCGAGCAGGCTCTCGATCCGCCCGCTGTGCTTCTTCGGACTCTGGCCGAGGATGCGAAGCGGCAACGTCACGTTCTCCCAGACCGTGAGGTCGGGCAGCAGATGGAAGAACTGGAAGATGAACCCGATGTGGCGCCGTCGCACCGCCGCGCGCGCTTCCTCGTCCGCCGCGCCGAGGTCGTGCCCGGCGAGGGTGATCGCCCCCGCCGACGGCGGCTCGAGACCCGCGAGCATGTGCAGGAGCGTCGACTTGCCCGAACCCGACGGCCCCATGATCGTCGCGAACTCACCCGGCGCCAACTCGAACGACACGTCCTTGACGATCGGCACGTCGCTGCCATCGACCTTGCGGAAGCGGAACACCCCGGCCGCGCGCAGCACCGGCTCGGTCACGGCCGGTGCTGCGCCCGGCCCCGCGCCGGGTGCCGGGTCCGGCGCGGCGGCCTGGCCGCCGGGGTCGGGAGTCTGGGTCGGCGAGCTGTCGGTCACGGATCGGTTGCGTTCTGGTCAGTCCCTGGCTCGTGCGGAGCAGGGGTCGGGTTCGGAGGCGCGCGCTGGACGGGCGCGTACCGGAGACAGTCATCGGCGCGGCATGATGGCGAACACCACCCCGGGTCGCCAGCATTTACTTTGCGATGCCAAGTTTTAACCCGGGTGGCCGCTCTGCTTCCATCCCTGTCGCCCGAGTGCGGAATCCGTCGTGTCCACCCAGCTCCCCCTCGATCTGCTCGCCACCCCGGCTGCCGCCCTGCTGCGGGCGGCCCAGGCCCGTTTCGGGGCCGAGAAGGGCGCGCACGTCGCCAATCGGCTGCACCGCGACGCGACGACCCGGGCGCGGTTCGAGCCCGAACGGCACGGCCTCGGAACCCGCGCGGCCAGCACCTGGCGCGAGCTCGCGGCACTCGCGCTCCCGCGGACCACGGCGACCGAGTCCGAGGCGACGCCCACGGGCGCGGTGGAGAAGCGCGAACTGCGGTTCCGCGATGGCCGCGCCGTCGAGAGCGTGCACCTGCCGATGGGCCGCGGCCGCTCGAGCCTGTGCGTCTCGACCCAGGTCGGCTGCGCCCGGGGCTGCACGTTCTGCGAGACCGGGCTGTTCGGGCTCGATCGCAACCTTACCCCCGGTGAGATCGTCGCCCAGGTCACGGTCGCGGCGGCGGCCGATCGGCGCCCCGACAACCTCGTGTTCATGGGCATGGGCGAGCCGCTCGACAACGTCGATCACCTGCTCACGGCGATGCGCGTGCTCACGGATCCGGTCGGCCTCGGCTACGCCCGCGACCGGCTCACCGTGTGCACCGTCGGCCACGTGCCGGGACTCCGACGCCTGCGCGAGCTCGGCTGGCGTCGCCTCGGCCTGGCGCTGAGTCTCAACGCCGCGGACGACGCGCTGCGCCGCGAGCTCATGCCGAACACCCGGTGGTCGCTCGCGGCGATCCAGGCCGCCCTCGTGGACTACCGCCAGCGCAAGAACCTCGCGCTCGGCATCCACTGGTGCCTGCTGCCCGGGATCAACGACAGCCCCGCGGACGCCCGCGCGATCGCGCGCTTCTGCGAACCGCTCGGCCGCGTGCTCGTGCACGTCATCCCCTACAACCCGGGCAGCCGGCCGATCGCGCGAGCGCCCGAGGAAGCCGAGGTGCAGCGCTTCGTCGCGCTGCTGCGTGCAGCCGGCCTGCCCGTGCGGCGCCGGCTCACGAAGGGTCGCAGCGTGATGGCCGCGTGCGGCCAGCTCGCGACCTGACGCGACCTCGCCGGCCGCGGCCGCCCAGCAGCCGACGACTCGGTGGCCGACGACTCAGCGGCCGAGAACTTCGTGCAGCTCGACGAGGAAGATCAGTGTCGCGTCGGCCGGGATCTTCGGCGGCGAGCCGCGCTTGCCGTAGGCCAGTTCGCCCGGGATCTGGAACAGGAACTTGCCGCCCGGCTTCATCAGCTGCAGGCCTTCGGTCCAACCGCGAATCACGCGGTTGAGCGGGAACTGGGTCGACTCGCCGCGCGCGTGCGAGCTGTCGAACATCGTGCCGTCCGTGAGCCAGCCCGTGTAGTCGACCTTGACCGTGTCGGTCGCCTTCGGGCTGTCGCCCTCGCCCGACTCGATGACCTCGTACTGCAGCCCCGAGTCGGTCGTGACGATCTTGGCCGCGTCGAGCTGGCGGAACTTCGGCATCTTGATCGTCTTCCGGCCCGTGAGCTCGAGGGTCCAGACGGTGTCGGCGTTGGATCGCGGGAGCAGCTTCTGCGGCACCTCGATACGCATCTTCGTGCCGTCCTTGAAGTGGCTGACGAGCTCCCCCATCCACGGCAGCGGCATCGCGGCCGCGCTGCCGGAGAGCTTGCGGTCATCCGCCTTCTGCGAGCAGTCCATCAGGTCCATGACGACCCGCGCAGCACCCGAGTCCATCTCGTCGTCGGTCTGCGGCTTCAATCGCCACACCGCGTAGCGGAACTGGACGGCGTCGTTCTCCGTGCAGTTCTCGCCCTTGCCGGGAACGAGGATCTGGAACTTCACGCCGCTCTTCGTCGACTTCGTCTCGATGCTCTCGGGCTTCGGCGGGTAGACCGGCATGCGGATGACCTCGAGGAGCTCGACGTCGAAGACCAGGGTGCTGTTGGCCGGGATCGAGCCGGTCGCGCGCTCGCCGTAGCCCAGATCGGCCGGGATCACGAACTTGTAACGCGCACCCGGCTTCATGAGCTGCAGGCCCTCGACCCAGCCGGGGATCACGCCGGTAACGCCGAATTTGGCCGGCTGGCCGCGATCGCGCGACGAGTCGAACTTCTTGCCGTCCGTGAGCCAGCCCGTGTAGTGCACCACGACGATGTCGTCGGGCTTCGGGGCCTCGCCCGTCGGTTCGCCGGCCTTCAGGACGCCGTACTCGAGCCCGGACGCGGTCTTCTGCATCGAATCGCACTCCGGGATGCCCTGCTCCGGCGGTGCCGGGTCCTGGGGCAGCGAGAGGGCGGACAAGGACGGCGTGGCCAAGGCCAGCGCCATGGTGGCAATGAGGTTCATGCGCATTGGGTTCGAAAACGGGCCGACGAGTGTAGCGTCCCGAAACCCCCGGGAAACCGGGGCCGGGAGCAATCGGCCAATCGCATGGCGATTCCGGAGAAAACCCGGTGGTCGGCGTCAGCTCCCGGAATCGCGCCGGAAGTAGGCACCGGGGGTGCTGCCGAGCAGACGTTGGAACATCGCGATGAACGCGCTCGCGCCCTGGAAACCGACCGCCAGCGCCGTGGTGGTCACGGATTCGCCGGCGGCGAGCCGACGCATGGCCTCCATGAGCCGGGCCTGCTGCCGCCAGCCGTGAAACGTCATGTCGGTCTCGCGCCGAAACAGCCGCTCCAACGTGCGCACACTCGCGCCGCTGCCTTCGGCCAGGATCGTGAGAGGTGCGGCGGCAGCGAGATCCGCAGTTACGCGTTCGGCGACGACCCGAGCGCGCGGGTCGCGCGGCCACGCCAGCTGCAGCGGTGCTGCCGGCAGTTCGCGGAGCTGATCGACGAGGACGTCGACGAGCCGGGCCTCCTCGGGCACGTCTTCGCGCAACATCCCGCGCCGGATCGTCTCGAGGATCAGCTCGCGCAGCAGCGGCGTCACGGCGAGCACCGCGCCATGCTCCGGCAATCCGGTCGTCCGGTCCCCGCGCAGGTAGACCGTGCGCATCCGGACCCGACCGGTCGTTTCGACCTCGTGCTCCATCCCGCCCGGCACCCACGCGGCCCGCTGCGGGGGCACGACCCACGTGCCGTCCTCGGTGTGGACCGTCATGACCCCTTCGGTTGCGTAGACCACCTGCGCCCACGCGTGCCGGTGCGGCTCCAGGCGATGGTCCGGCGGCAACCGGAGCGCCAGCGAACGCGCGATGATCGCGGCCTCGGGGTGCGGCCACGCATTGGGCCTCGATTGGCGTGTAGCCGACATATCTTGGCAGGATAGCGCAAGCGCGCCATCGCGAAAGGTCGCTAGGGTGCCCGGCATGCCCAACGACATCGCCCACTTCGCCATCCACGCCGACGACTGCCAGCGCGCGAAAGCGTTCTACGAGAACGTCTTCGGCTGGACCTTCGAGCCCTGGGGGCCGCCCGAGTTCTGGCGGATCCACACGAGTCCCGGCGCCGCGGTGCACGGCGCGCTGCAGAAGCGGCGTGAGCCCGTTACCGGCGCCGGGATGATCGGCTACGAGTGTTCGATCTCGGTCACCGAGGTCGAGGCGATCGCAGCCGCGATCGCGGAGCACGGCGGCACGGTCACGATGGCGCCGTTCCTCATCGAAGGGGTCGGCACGCTCGTGATGTTCCGCGACACCGAGGGCAACGTCGCTGGGGCGATGCAGTATCTCGACGGGGTGAACGGATGACCTGGCTCGCCCGACGTCGTTCGATCCGGCGTTGCGTGGGCGCCAGCCTGCTCGGCGCGCTGCTCGCCGGGTGTTCGCCTGGCGCCCCGACCGTGGATCGGGCCGCACGAGCTACCAGCGCGCGGGCGTTCCTCGATCACTACGTCGCCACGATCGCGAGCGGCGACGCGGCACGGGTCGTGGAACTGTTCTGTCCCGACCAGCGCTTCGCGTGGTACACGGACGGCCAGCTGTCGTACTCCGCGCCAGCCGAGGTCGCGGCCGGCCTGGCGCGCTACGCGGGGATGACCTTCGTGACCGAGGTGTCCGACGTCGAGGTGGTCATGGTCGCGGATGACGTCGCGTCGCTGCGGTCCGGCTTCGCCACCGAGCTCACTGTCGAAGGCAACCCCGTGCATCGCTACGGTGGCGCGATGACGCTGCTGCTCGAACGCACCACCGACGGGTGGCACGTCGTGCTGGGCCACACGTCGACGCCGGGCGGTCCGCCCGGCAACGCGGGTGAGGGCGCGGAACGGCCGCGCTGACGCGGCCCGACCGCGTGGGGCCGACTGCGTAGGGCCGACAGGCGAGACCGACTACGCGAGGCCGCCGGTGCCGCCGCTCTTGCGGACGAGCATCTCGCGGGCCAGCGCCTTCTTGAGCTGGGCCTCGGCCTTGATGAACTCGCTGCTGAGGCGGTCGAGGCCGGCCAGCTTGGCGCGCGCGGTCTCTTCGGCCTGCTTCACCCGCTCGAGGTCGATCTCGGTCGCGAACTCACCGGCCTCGCAGACGAGCGTGAGCACGTTGTTCTGCATCTGCGCGAAGCCGTCGCTCGCAAACAGGTTCTTCGTCGAGCCGTCGGTCTCCTTGATCGACACCGTGCCGGCCTGCGACACGGCCGTCATCAGCGGCGCGTGGTTCGGCAGCACGCCGTAGCTGCCGTCGACGCCCAGGAACGTGACCTCCTTGACCTTGCGGTCGATGATCGTGCGGTCCGGGGTGACGATGCGCAGGTGGAGTTCGCGTTCCATCGGAGGGCTCGGCTCGGGTGTATGTGGATCGATCGCGGCTTGCGGAGACGGTCGCGACTACTCGGCCTTGCCGCGCTCGACGGCTTCCTCGATGGAGCCGCACATGTAGAACGCGGACTCGCTGAGCTCGTCGTGCTTGCCTTCGAGGATCTCCTTGAAGGACCGCACGGTGTCCTCGCGCTTGACGAACTTGCCCGACGCGCCCGTGAACGCCTCCGCGACGAAGAACGGCTGCGACAGGAAGCGCTGGATGCGGCGCGCGCGGTGGACGACGAGCTTGTCCTCTTCGCTGAGCTCCTCGATGCCGAGGATCGCGATGATGTCGCGCAGGTCCTGGTAGCGCTGCAGCGTGCGCTGCACCTCACGCGCGACGTTGTAGTGCTCCTCGCCGACGACGCTCGGGCTGAGCATCTTCGACGTCGACTTCAGCGGGTCGACGGCCGGGTAGATGCCGAGCTCGGCGATCTGGCGCTCGAGAATGATGGTCGAGTCGAGGTGGGCGAACGTCGCGACCGGGGCCGGGTCGGTGATGTCGTCCGCCGGCACGTAGACGGCCTGCATCGACGTGACCGACCCCTTCTTGGTCGACGTGATGCGCTCCTGCAGCGCACCCATCTCGGACGCCATCGTCGGCTGGTAACCCACCGCGGACGGCAGCCGGCCGAGGAGTGCCGACACCTCGGAGCCCGCCTGGACGAAGCGGAAGACGTTGTCGACGAAGAGCAGCACGTCCTTGCCCTGCTCGTCGCGGAAGTACTCGGCCATCGTCAGGCCGGTCAGCGCCACGCGCAGACGCGCGCCGGGCGGCTCGTTCATCTGGCCGAACACGAGGACCGCGTTGTCGAGCACCGACGCCTTGTTGCCTTCCGCGTCGGTGTACTCCGACTCCGCCATCTCGAGCCAGAGGTCGTTGCCCTCACGCGTGCGCTCGCCGACGCCGCAGAAGACCGAGAAGCCGCCCTTCTCGACCGCCGTGATGCGGATCAGCTCCTGGATGAGAACCGTCTTGCCGACACCCGCGCCGCCGAACAGGCCGATCTTGCCGCCCTTCGCGAACGGGCAGAGCAGGTCGACGACCTTGATGCCGGTCTCGAAGACCTCACTGATCGCCTGCTGTTCTTCGAACGACGGCGCCTCGCGGTGGATCGGGAGCGTCTTGCTCGCGTCGACCGGCGGCAGGGTCTCGCCCGTGCGCGGGTGCGCGACGCCGACTTCGAGGGCGCGGCCGAGCGTGTCGAACAGGCGACCGCGCGTGACCTCACCGACCGGCACGGAGATCGGCGCCCCGGTGTCGGTGACCGGCATGCCGCGGCTCAGGCCGTCCGTCGAGGACATGGCGACGCAGCGCGCGGTGCTGTTGCCGAGCTGCTGCGCGACCTCGAGCACCAGATCGATCTCGCGCTCCTTGTCGACCACCGTGATCGCGTTGTTGAGAAACGGGATGTGGCCCTCGGGGAACTGCACGTCCACCACGGGGCCGAACACCTGCAGAATCTTGCCTTCCATCTGAGCGGTGGCGGTCACGGTCTGATCCTCGTCGAAAGTTGAATGCGGTTGAGATTGCGTTGGGCGCCGTCAGCTGACGGCGTTGGCGCCGCCGACGATGTCGAGCAGCTCCTTGGTGATCGTTTCCTGGCGGGCGCGGTTGTAGACCTTCTTGAGGTCCTTGCTCATGCGCCCCGCGGCGTCCGTCGCGCCCTTCATCGCCATGCGGCGCGAGGCGTGCTCGCTCGCGAGCGACTGCAGCATCGCGTCGAAGATCACGGTCTCGAGGTAGCGCGGCATCAGGCGGTTGAACACCGTCGATGCGTCCGGCTCGAGCAGGAAGTCGAGTTCGTACTTGGTCGCCGCGTCGTCGCCGACGGCGATCGACGTGATCGGCAGGAACGGCTCCTCGGTCGGCACGAAGCGCGCGACCGAAGCGAACCGGGTGTAGTGCAGGCGGACCTCGTCGATCTCGCCGTCGCTGAACGCCTTGACGAGCTCGTCGCCGACGATCTTGGCGGCCTGGAAGTCCGCCTTGTCGAGGGGCGGCTCCACGAAGAACCGGTCGACCTCGAACCCGCGCCGCTGCAGCCAGGTGTAGCCCTTGCGGCCGTAGACCCAGAACTTGACCTTCTTGCCCGCGGCCACCAGCTCGTCGACCTGGCGCTTCAGCATCGACAGGACGTTGGTGTTGTACGACCCGCAGAGGCCGCGGTCGGACGTGATCACGAAGACCCCGACCGTCTTGACCTCGCGCGCCTGGAACAGCGGCAGCTCGGCGTCCTCGTCCACGTGCCCGGCGAGCCGCTCGATCATGTGGCGGATCTCCTCGGTGTACGGGTGGAAGCTCTGTGCCTTGGCCTGCACCTTGCGCAGCTTCATCGACGCGACCATCTCCATCGCGCCGGTGATCTGCGCGATGCTGGCCACCGACTTGATGCGGCCGCGGAGTTCCTTGAGGTTCGCCATCTGGAGGAAGCTTTCGGGTTACGGGTGCTGGATCGGGCGGAATCGAAACGCGCGGCCTAGGCCAGGAACTGCGCCTTGAACTGCGCGGCCATCTCCTCGCACTTGCCCTTGATCTCGTCGGTCCACTTCTTGTCGGTGCGGAGCGACTCGAGCACGTCGGCGTGGTTGGCGCGCACGTGGGCGAGGTAGGCCTTCTCGAACTCGGCGACCCGCTCGAGCGGCACCTCGTCGAGCGCACCGCAGGAACCGGCGTAGAGCGCGACGATCTGTTCGGCCACGTCGACGGGCTCGAACTCGGGCTGCTTCAGCAGCTCGGTCATGCGCTGGCCGCGCGTGATGGCCTGCTGCGTCGCCTTGTCGAGGTCGCTGCCGAACTGGGCGAACGCCGCGAGCTCGCGGAACTGCGCGAGCTGGATGCGGAGGCCGCCGGAGATCTTCTTCATCGCCGGGATCTGCGCCGCGCCACCGACGCGCGAGACCGAGATGCCCGCGTTCACGCCCGGGCGCTGGCCCGCGTTGAACAGCGACGCCTCGAGGAAGATCTGACCGTCGGTGATCGAGATCACGTTGGTCGGGATGTAGGCCGAGACGTCGCCTTCCTGGGTCTCGACGACCGGCAGCGCGGTCATCGAGCCGCCGCCCTTGGCGTCCGACAGCTTGGCGGCGCGCTCGAGCAGACGACTGTGGAGGTTGAAGACGTCGCCCGGGAACGCCTCACGGCCCGGCGGGCGGCGCAGCAGCAGCAGGACCTGACGGTAGGCGACGGCCTGCTTGTAGAGGTCGTCGTAGGCGATCACGACGTGGCGACCTTCGTCACGCAGGCGCTCACCCATCGCCGCGCCCGCGTAGCACGCGAGGAACTGCATCGAGGCCTCGGACGACGCCGGCGCCGACACGACGATGCTGTACGGCATCGCGCCGTGCTCCTCGAGGCGCTCGCACACTGCCTTCACCGTCGACTGCTTCTGGCCGACGGCGACGTAGATGCAGATGACTTGCTCGGGGTTGTTGGGATCGCCCCCGCCGGTGCGTTTCTGGTTGATGAACGTGTCGACGATCAGCGCGGTCTTGCCGGTCGAGCGGTCGCCGATGATCAGCTCACGCTGGCCGCGACCGATCGGGATCATCGAGTCGATGGCCTTGATGCCGGTCTGCAGCGGCTCGGTGACGGGCTGACGCTCGGGCACCGACGGCGAGCGCCCCTCGATCGGGCGGTAGTCGCTGTCCTTGATCTCGATGCTGCCCTTGCCGTCGACCGGCTGACCGAGCGTGTCGACCACGCGGCCGCACATCTGCAGGCCGGTCGGCACGGACATGATGCGACCCGTGGTGCGCACGGTGTCACCTTCCTTGATCTCCTTGTCGCTGCCGAGCAACACGGCGCCGACGTTGTCCTCTTCGAGGTTGAGGGCGACGCCGTAGACGCCGTTCCCGAAGTCGAGCATCTCGTTCATCATGCACTCGTCCAGGCCGTGCACGCGGGCGACGCCGTCACCCACCATGAGGACGGTGCCGACGCTCGACTTCTGCATGCGGCCTTCGAAGCCTTCGATCTCGGCTTTCAGGACGGTCGCAACTTCGGATGGTTTGAGATCCATGTCGATTCAGTAAGGGGTAGCTGTCTGTGGAATGTCAGTCGTGGGTCGGCCGATGGCGATCGGCGGCGCTAGAGCGACGCCTGCATGAGCTGGCCCTGCAGTTGCTCGAGGGCGGCCTTCATCGAGCCGTCGTAGAGCACGTTGCCGACGCGCAGGCGAACGCCACCGAGCAGGTCGGGGACTTCGCGAACCGTCAGCGAAACCTTCTTGCCGGTGAGCTTGCCGGCGACCGCGGTGAGCTCGTCGAGCTGCCCGCTCTCGATCGGGTGCGGCGTCTCCACCACACCCTCGACCTCGCCGCCGTGCTGCAGCACGAGCGCGCGGAAGGCCGGATGGATGTCGAACAGCACCTCGAGCCGGCGCCGGTGTTCCAGCACGCCGATGAGGTTCTGCACGAGCTTGTGGCGGCCGTGGCCGAGCTTCTCGAGCACGACGCCGCGCTCCTGCGCGCCGACGTCCGGGCTCGTGAGCAGCCCGCGCGTCTCGCGACGCGGCTGCCCGTCGGCCTCGAACTCACCGTGCAGCGCCAGCAGGTCGGCAGCGATCGCATCGATCGCCCCGGCCTTCTCCGCGAGCGCGAACAGCGCCGCGGCGTAGCGCTTCGCGAGCAGCGTCACGAGTTGCTGCCCTCGGCACCGCTGACGAACTCACTCACGAGCTTGCGGTTCTGCTCGTTGTCGACGTTCGTCTGCAGCAGCTTGGTCGTCGCCGCCATCGTCAGCGCCACGGCCTCGCTGCGGATCTCCTGGATCGCGCTGCGCTTCTCGGCTGCGATCGCGTCGCGCGCCTTCTGCAGCTCGGCCTTGGCCTTCTCCTCCGCCGCCCGCGTGGCCTCGGCGGCCTGGCGCTCGGCGTTCTGGGTGGCCTGCTCGACCAGGCGTCGGCTCTCAGCCTGGGCCTTCTCGAGCT
The DNA here is from genome assembly GCA_965228735.1 of Planctomycetota bacterium. GTDB lineage: Bacteria > Planctomycetota > UBA1135 > UBA1135 > UBA2386 > JAGQRA01. The sequence continues at coordinate 1,079,106 of OZ245838.1, read as the reverse complement.
CGGCCTTGGCGTCGGCCATCTGGGCCTCGGCTTCCTTCTGCGCGACCTCGGCCGCCTTGATCGAGTCCTCGACCTTCTGGTCACGCTCCTCGAGCGCCTTCGTGATCGGTCCGTAGACGAACTTCCACATGAAGACGAGGCCGACCAGGAACGCGATCCACGACCAGATCACGGCGCCGCCCTGGAAGTCGAGCAACGCGCCGAGCGGTCGGACTTCGTCCGAGGCCACGAACACGGGAATCAGATCAGAGAGGTACACGTCGGGTCTCCTGCAAGTTGACGATCGCCGCCCCGAAACCGCTCGGGGCGACGCGTCCACCGGCCGCTACGCGACCGGCGAACGGTTAGGAGCAACCAGCTCTGGGCAACCAGAGCGTGCCGCTTACTTGACCGCGAGCAGCAGGCCGATGACGGCCGCGAACAGCGCGACACCTTCGACGAACGCCGCGAGCACGAGCGCGTTGCCCTTGATGTCGTCCGCCGCTTCCGGCTGACGCGCGATGCCTTCGCCGGCCGAGCCGCCGATGCGACCGATACCCATGCCGGCGCCGACCGCCGCGAGACCGGCCGCGAGACCGGCGCCAATGCCCAGGCCCGTGTTCTCGGCGACGAGCTTGGCGATTTCGTGAGCCTTGGCCGCGGCCTCGGGATCCTGCTGGAAGAATGCGAGCATGTGGTTCTCCTGACTAACGCTGAAAGTTGGGGTTATGGGTGCGAATGAAACTCAGTGCTCCTGATGGATCGCCTGCTGGATGAAGGTGACGCTCAGGAGGGTGAAGATGTAGGCCTGCAGCAAGACCACGAAGGCCTTGATGATGTAGATGAAGATCGCGAGCCCGACGCACGGCAGCGCCGTGACGTAGGACAGCGCGGATGCGTCGAGCATCTTCGTAAAGAGGAAGATGAGGCCGATCGACGACGCGATGACGAGGTGGCCGGCGAGCATGTTCGCGAACAGACGAATCATGAGCGCGAACGGCTTGACGAGCAGCGACACGATCTCGATCAGGAACATGATCGGGATCAGCGGCACGGGCAGGCCGTGCGGCACGAGGCCCTTGAAGAAGCCGATGAAGCCGTTGTGCTGGATGCCGAAGCCGATCATCATGCCGAGCGTGATGATCGCGTAGGCGCCGGTCACGTACGGCGTGCCCGTCGCGAGGTAGATGCTCCCCCACGGGATCAGCCCGATCGAGCTCTGCACCGCGACGAAGAAGAAGACGAACATGAAGAACGGCACGAACTTCTTGCCGTCCTCCTTGCCCATCACCGCGTAGACCAGGTCGTCGCGCACCCAGAGGCAGAAGCCGCGCAGCACGCGCGTCAGCCAGTTGGCCCGTCCCGACCGGAAGCTCAGCACCACCGGGAAGAACAGCAGCGCGAGGATGATCAGCGAGTAGAACTGCCACGGGTTCACGTTCCACATCGTGAACCAGCTGTTGACCGCCGGATCCGGCGAGATCGACGGCTCGAAGATCTTGTACGGGACGCTGTGCGAGAACTGCGACTGGAAGATCTCGCCGACCGTCATCTCGAGCGTCGACTTGTGGTCGTGCGCCGCCTCGGCCGCCGCCGGTTCCTGCGTCGCCTCACCGCCCGCCGGGGTCTGCGCGACGAGCGAATCCACGGACGCAAAGCAGGCCAAGAGGCCGAGCCAGGCAGTGATCAGAAGTCGCGCGGCAGGCATAGGGGTCGCGGAGCTCGGGTTGAGAATCAGGAAGGGTCGGACAGACTCGACTCGCCGCTGCCGGCCCCGGTGCGGGGTGCCTCAGCGAGCTGGGTCTTGGAGACGGAAGAGGAGTGGTCTGGCGCGGCGTGCTCGCCGCCGACCGGAGTGGCCGCCGCGGCCCGGCTCGGGCTCCCCAATCGGCGCGACAGGTATCCCGCTGTCGTCAGCTGGCAGAGCAGCGATCCCGCCGCGAACGCGATGCAAAAGGTGGCGATGCCGTCGAATTTCACGCCGCTTCGATGCAGCGTGAACATGCCGACCGCGAGCAGGCCGAGCTTGACCAGCATCGCCGAGCCGAGCAGCCCCTGCAGGCGACCGGCGAGCAGGCGGCCGTCGATCGGCTGGCCCGCATTCGGGCCGGCCGCGAGGAACCGACCGTGCCACCACAGCGCCCCGAGCGCCGCGAAGATCGCGGTGCCGATGCCGAACGCCAGGTAACGCTCCTGCCCCGGCGGCGGCAGCTCGAGCAGCCACCCGATCAAGCCCGCGAGCACCGCGAGCGTCGCGCCGATGCCGAAGCCGCGCAGCAGCATGCTCCGCAGGGCCGCGTCATCGAAGCGCGGGGCCGGGCCGGCAGCTGTCGGGGTCTCAGGCAAGGCGAGTCGGACTGGAGAGGTGGCGAATACCGGCGATCGGGTCACGGGCTGCCCGTTCCGGCGTCGGAATCGGGCTCGCTGTCGTCGGTCTTCTGGTTGGCTGGACGCTGGGAACGAGAGGGTTCGGAGTCGGGATCGCTCGATCCCGGTCGCTTGCCGAACGGCCACGCCTTGGGTGCGAGCACCCGAATCAGATGCAGCGTCCCTCCGACCAGGCCGAGGAGGACCATCACGATGGTCAACAGCGGCTTGGTGCCGAATTGGTCGTCGAGCCAGAGCCCGCCGAAGGCGAACAGCGCCATCGAGGCCGCGAAGGTGAGGCCGGCGCCGAGGGCCCCGGGATCCTGCGTCAGCTGACGATGGAGTCTGCTCAATGCTGCACTGACCAGCGCAAACGCGCCGCCTGGTCAAGCGGGCGAGCACGATAGCGACGGCACGCGAAGGCGTGCAACAACGGCGGTTCCATTTTTTGGCGCGATCCGACGCACGTCGAGCCACAGCGGCTGGAGCCCGCATGCGCGCGGGCCTTTTGGCAAGTCATCGACATGAACAAATCCAGCACGACCGTCCGTCTTTCGCTCCTCGCCACCCTCGTTTTCGGCAGCCTGCCGCCGCTCGCGGCGCAGACCCCGACCGTCTCGCCGGCCGACCGGGCCACGCTCGAGGGCGCCACGTTCACCCATTTCCCGCTCGGCCGCTTCGATTGCCGCATGCAGACGCTGCACGCCGACGTCCCGGGCGGCACCGTGATCGCGGGCCACGGCTACCGGCGCGACGCCGCGGGCCTCTACGGCGACAGTCCGGCGTTCGTCAGCGAGCTCGAGGTCACGATCTCCATGTCGCCGAACGCGCCGGACCAGGCCGCGGGCACGTTCGCGAGCAACGTGGGCAGCAATCCGGTCGTGGTCCTGCCGCGCACCCCGATCTCGTTCCAGGCCAACACCCGGCCGGCGATCGATCCGGCCCCGCAGTTCGACTTCCTCGTGCCCTACCAGACGCCGTTCGTCGTGCCCGCGGGCGGCGGCACGGTCTGCGTCGACGTCACGGTCTACGGCAACTCGGTCGGCGGCGCCCAGGACCAGAACTTCAGCGTCTACCTCGACGGCCACCGGACCAACAGCAACGGCGAGGCCGAGCAGCCGGGTTACCGCTTCGGCCAGGGCTGCCCCGCGCCGAACGCGACCTCACCGACGACGGCGAACGCGACCCTGTGGCACATCGGCACGGGGATGGAGATCGACCTCAGCGTGCGCAACGGCATCCCCGAGGACGGCACGGGCCTGACCCGCGCGTGGCTCGGCCTCAGCACGCGCCCGGGCACCAACCCGACGTGGCCGAGCTTGCCGGCCTGCACGCTCTACTCGACGCACGACGCCTGGTACGCGATGCCCGGCACGATGACGACGGCTGGTCGCTACGACGCGATGCTGCAGAACCTGCCGGTGCTGCCCGCCGGCTATCGCCTCTGGCTGCAGGCCGGCACCGCCCACCTCGGCACCGGTGATCTCACGTTCAGCAACGGGATCACGATCGTGACGCAGCCACCCGGCCCGACCCCGATCCCGACGATGCGCATCGTGAACAGCAGCAACCGCGCCGCGGCGAGCGGGAGTGTCTCGACGTCGGTCCCGGTGACCTTGTTCTTCTAGTCGCGTTCCACGACGACGCGGTCGCCACTCGGCGACCGCCCTACCGGTCGTTCAGGGAGTTAGGCGAGCGGCCCATAGCGCGCTCCAATGTCGCTGTCCTCGCTCGAAAAGGAGCGAACGTCCCTGCGAGCGCAACGCAGCCAAGGCCAATGGCAGCGGCCGGCTGGCGAGCTTGGCCAGGGTCGGCGTCCCGTTGCGTTTGGCCGGGAGGAGACGCAGATCTCGATCAGTTATCGAGCCTCTGACAAGCCTCGATCGGCGAGTTGCCACCGTAGGTCTGCACGGGGTTGTTCACGTCGAACTCTTCAAGGCCGTACAACTCCCGAAGCATTTGGTAGCTGTAGGTCCGAACAACGCCACCGGCGAACAGCACATTCACTGAACCGTCACGCAGGCTCCATCCGTATTCGTTGTCGTTCGCCATCCACGCTTCGCTCTCGCTCTGCTCCGCGGTGCGGATGTGGTCGCGCGATCGGCCGACGTAGCTGGTGTCCTGCGAAGTCACGGACTCGATGTTCGTGAAGATCTTGTTGCCGGCCAAGAGCTCCGTGCGGCGCTCCTGATAGGCCGGGTCCTGATCGCGCCCCGGACCGGGAGTCCAATAGCGGTCCCAGTTCTCGGGCGTTTGCTGCACCACGCCGGACGTCCATGGCGCCATGACGAATCTGTAGCCACCCTTCATGGGCAGCGCGCCGTTGTGCTTGCGCTTGTAGCTATTCAGCCAATCGAACTGACGACTGAGATTGCGACTGTCAGCCAACGTGTTCGCCGCGTCCTGCGACTCGAAGATGCTGGGGAGCAGGACGGCAGCTAGCAAACCGATGATCGCGATGACGATCATCAGCTCGATCAGCGTGAAGCCGGTCTGGCCGGTCTTGGCCTGGCCGGAAGTGGACTTGCGCATCGGCAAAGGTTCCTTTCGGGACGGAAACGGTGTGGCGGCTCCGCGGAGCCAGAGGGGCACCGAAAGGGTAGTCGATTGCCAGCAAGCGGGAAACCCCGGGGTGCAGTCGCGGAACGGGCGTGCGCCGGAGACCGCGCGCTGGCATGGGAGCCCGGCGCGGTCGCGCGCGGGGTTTTCGGCGGCTGCGGCGGCGGGGCACCCCGTGGTCAGGGTCCCTGCGCTCGGCCGCGCCGGCCGGGTGCGCGGCTCGAACCCCGAGGCCCGAACCGCGGCGGCGCTGGCCTAGCGGCCGTCGCTGCCGTTGCTCTTGCTGCTGCCGTTGCTGCCGCTACTCGAGCCGCCGTTGCCAGAGGGCTTGCTCGGCTCACCGATCGGGATCGGCACGGGCACGACCTGCGGCTTGTCGCTCGACTCGGCCTTCGGCGTCGTGTTCTCGATCTCGACGACCGGCACCGGGGTGACCTCGATGGCGCTCTCGTTCTCGGGGTTCTCCTGGTTCGAGCCGGTCGGCGGCGGCGTGGTCGAGCCCGGGTTCTCGTTCTCGGGCTGGCTCGGCGCGCTGCTCTCGGTGCCGGTCGCCGGGTTGCCGGCTGCGCTCTCCGGGTTCTCCGAGCCCTGCGGCTGGCCGTTCTGCTGTTGGCCGCTCTGGGGCTGCGTCTCGCCCATCGGCTGCGCAGGCTGGCCCATCGGCTCCGGCTGGTTCAGGCCGTGCTGGCGCTCGTAGGTCATCGCGAAGGCCGCGTCGCCCGAGTAGTCGCCCCACCACTGCCGCCACTTCAGAACCGACTGGCGCATGTCCTGCTGGCTCATCGCGAGGTGGTCGAAGCCGAAGTCGTGGCCGGTCGCGCTCTTCAGCGCCTCGTGGCACAGGTAGCGCACTTCCTTGCGCTCGCTGTCCAGGCCCTCGATCAGGATCGGCGCGGGCTCGAGGTCACCGAGCACGACGAGCGTGCGCGCGACTTCGAAGCGCACGGTCGGCTCCGCATCGTTGAGCGCGTTCTGCAGCTGCGGGATCGTGCGACGATCGCGCAGACGACCGAGCACCCAGGCCGCCGAGCTGCGGACCTTCGGGCTGTCGTTGTTCAGCGCTTCGAGCAGCGACGGGATCGTCTGCTCGCCGGTCTGGCTCAGCCAGAGCAGGTTCTCGAGCAGCTCCTCGCGGTGCAGATACGGGATCTGCTCGACGCGGCGGCTGATCTCGACCGCCATGAGGTCGTTCGGTTGGTCGTAGGCGCTCTTGACCTTCTTGGGGGTCGTCGAGCACGCCGCGAGAGAAAGCAGGATGGTGGCAGCGAAGGCCGCGGTCCGCATTGGTATGTCCTCTGAATGTTCGGGGGTGCGCAGGAGCACCCGGGCTCCCATGACCATGGCATCGGCAGGACCCTGCCGCCGGCTTGAGCCGGTCCGGTGGGGAACCCGCAGATTCGCTCTCCGCCCCGCGGGTTCGATCGACCGCAAGTCCTGTCCCTGGCACGATTCCGCGTGCTCGATGGCATCGCGCGCCCTGGCACCCTACGATGGTCGGCCGCGCGGGCGCCACGGTGGCGCAGCGCGCGATCAGGGAGCATCAGGAGCAAGAATGAACAAGTCAGAGCTCATCGAAGAGGTCCAGAAGAACATCGGCGACGACTGCAGCAAGGCGCACGCAGAGCGGGCGGTCAACGCCTTGCTGGCCTCGATCCAGTCCGGGCTCAAGAAGGACCAGGAGGTCCAGATCGTCGGGTTCGGCACCTTCCAGGTGAAGGACCGCAAGGCGCGCATGGGCCGCAACCCGCGCACCAACGAGCCGATGCAGATCGCGGCGTCCCGCACGGTCGGGTTCCGCCCGGGTGCGACGCTCAAGGACAGCGTCTGATCCCGGCGCGCCCGCCGCGGCTACCAATCCGCAATTTAAGGCGCGGCGTCGGAGAAACGGCCGGCCGAAGCACGGGCGTCCGGGAACGCTACGTCCGAGCAAGGGCGTTCGGGGCACGGGTCGGTCCGGCAGGACCGGCCCGCGTCGTTTCGAGGCCTCGCCCACCCCGAGCCAACCGATGAGGCGAGCCAGCCGAGCCGTCGAGCCGGCCGATCAGTCGAGCCAGCCGCCGCCGAGCACCCGCTCGCCGTCGTAGAACACGGCGGCCTGCCCCGGCGTGATCGCTTCGACGGGCGCGTCGAAGTGCACGCGCACGGCGTCGCCGTCGAGCACCTCGAGTCGACTCGCCGCCGGCTGCTGCCGGGCCCGGATGCGGGTTTGGGCCACGACGACATCGCCGACCCCCGGGGCGTCCACGAGCCAGTGCGCCCCGCGCACCAGCGCCGCCGCGCGCGCGAGCCCGTCCCGTTCGACGAGCACGACATCGCCCGACCCGGCGTCGATCCGCGCCACGTAGTGCGGGGTCCCGAGCGCCGGCAGGCCGCGCCGCTGGCCGACCGTGAAGCCGTCGATCCCGTCGTGCTGCCCGAGCTCGCGGCCCGTCGAGTCGACGAACCGGCCGGGCCGCCCGCCGCCCCCGCGCGCCCGAACGACGTCGCGGTAGTCGCCGCTCGTCACGAAGCAGATCTCCATCGACTCGGGCTTGTGCGCCGTCGTGAACCCGGCCTCCGCCGCGATCGCGCGCACCTCGTCCTTGGTCAGATCGCCGAGCGGGAAGAGCGCCCGCCGCAGGGACTCCCGTTCGACCCCGAAAAGGTAGTAGGTCTGGTCCTTGTTCGTATCGCGCGCGGTGAACAGCTCACCGTCGACGACCCGCGCATAGTGTCCGGTGGCGACCGCGGCGGCGTCGACGTCGTCCGCGAGCCGGAAAAGGTGCCCGAACTTGAGCTGCGTGTTGCACAAGACACAGGGGTTGGGCGTTCGGCCGCGGCGGTACTCCGCCGCGAAGTGGTCGATCAGCCCGCCGAACTCCGCCGCGTAGTCCACCGAGTAGAACGGAATGCCGAGCCGATCCGCGACCACCGCCGCATCCCGCGCGTCCGAGGCCGAACAGCACGACTTCTCGAGCGCCGCACCGCTCCGTTGGCCGGGGGCGCGATCCATGGCGCCAACCCCGGCCTGCAGCGCGCCGGATCGGGCCGCGTCGAGCCCGGTCACACCGTTGCGCATGAACACGCCGACGACGTCGTGGCCCGCGCGCTGCAGCAACAGCGCCGCCACGCTGCTGTCCACACCGCCCGACATCGCCAGGAGAACCCGCATTCCGGCAGGATGCCGACAAGGGCCTCCTATGCAACCGCCTCGCGCCCTATACTGCTCGCCCTTTTCGCACCCCCATCCGCCCCGCCGTGCACGATGCCGCGCCGGCGACGACCGCGGGCCCCGACATGCTGCTCACGACGAACGACTCCTGCCAGCCTTCCTGGCTCCATTCCAACCTCGACTGGCACCGCGACGCCGCCGCGGGCACATGGGTGCTGCCGGTAACGAGCAGCTCGATGCCGCAGGATCCGACGCCCTCGGGCGGTCCGGCGGGCGGCTCCGGCCCCGCGCCGGCGGGCGGCAACCCGAACGCCAACGTGCCGAACCAGGACAACGGGGGCGGCGGTGGCCAGGGCGGCCAGGGTGCTGGCGGGCTCGACAGCACGCTCTTCCTCGTGATGGGCGCGGTCGTGCTCTTCATGATCATCTCGAGCTTCCGCCGCGAATCGAAGGCGCGGAAGCAGCAGCAGGAGATGCTCGCGTCGATCAAGCAGGGCGACCGCGTCGTCACGTCCTCGGGCATCCATGCGACCGTGCACAAGCTCGACGATCGCACCGTCACGTTGCTGCTCGATTCGATGCAGGTCACGTTCGAGCGCTCCGCGGTGGCGCGCATCGTTCGTGACCAGGTGGAGGAACCCAAGAAGACGGCCTGAGCTCGCACCGGCCCGCGAGCCGGCGAGCGCGCGCTCCGGGCGCGCGGGTGAGGACTGGGCCGCGCGCGGCCTGCTGGCGACCGGTGCCCGGATCGTCGGTCGCAACGTCCGCACGCGCCACGGTGAGATCGACCTGCTGATTCGCCGCGGCCGCACCTACGCGGCGGTCGAGGTCAAGGCCCGGGCCGCCCACCCGGCCCCGGAACGTCTCGTCACCCGCGCCCAACTCGACCGGCTCGAACGCGCCCTGCAGGACCTCGATGCCACGCTACGCCCCCGCCCGAGCACCCTCCAGATCGACGTCGTCGCCGTGCGCTGGCAGCGCGCCGGGCCGGCGGCACCCCCGCGGGATTTGTTGCATTTTGCACAGGTCCGCGTCGTTCTTCGAAGGGACCATGCTGTCGGCGGTCCGGGTCGCGCTCTAGCGCCTGGCCCCGATGGTCCGAACAAGACCCCGCACGGACGCGCTCAGGGCCGACCTCCTGAGGGCCGCGCCGGGCGCCGTGGCACGCCGCTCCCGCTCCCGCTCCCGCTCCCGATTCTCACAACGCCGATGGTATCGCTCGCCGAACAGATGATCCCGCGCCGCAAGCTCGTCTTGCTGCTCGCGGAGAACCTGCTGTTCACCGCCGTGATGTACTTCGGCACGAGCGCGCCGCCGCTCGCGAGCAACTCGAACTTCGACATGTTCGCGCCGACGTGGGGCACCGTTCTCGGGCTGCTCACGTGCGTGACGATCGCGATCATCTGCCAGGCGTCGCTCAGCTACAACGACCTCTACGACTGGCGCACGGCGCAGAACCGCGCCGAACTCGTCACCCGCCTCGTGCACTCGTGCGGCTACTCGCTCGTGATGCTCGCGGTGCTCGTGCTCGTCGCGCCGGGGCTGTTCTACTTCCCCGGGCTCGACGACGTCAGCGGCGACACATGGAAGCTGATCCTGCTGCTCGGGGTCGCGTTCGCGCTCGTCTACGTGCTGCGCCACGCGTTCCACTGGTTCTTCTACAAGTGGCGCTTCGGCGAACGGGTCATCATCGTCGGGGCCGCCGATGAGGCCGTTCGGCTCGGCCGGCTCATCCAGCAGAACCCGATGGCCGGCTACGAACTCTGCGGTTTCGTCGAGGAACCGGGCCAGCCCCCCATCGCAGCGCAACCCGGCGACGCGCCGACCGTCGGCAAGCTCGACGCGCTGCGCACCCTCTGCCGCCGCGAGGGCATCAGCCGCGTGGTCGTCGCGCTGCGCGAACGCCGCGGCCGCGTGCCGGTCAACGAGCTGCTCGACTGCCGCACCGACGGCGTGACGATCGAAGAACGCGAGGCGATGTACGAGCGCCTCACGGGCAAGCTCGCGGTCGAGAGCATGCGGCCGAGCTACCTGATCTACGGCCGCGGGTTCACGAAGGACCCGCTGACGATGGCGCTCAAGCGCGTCGTCGACATCGTCGCCGCGACCGTCGGTCTCGTGCTGTCCTCGCCGCTGTGCCTGCTCGCTGCCCTCGCCGTCAAGCTCACGAGCCGCGGCCCGATCTTCTTCACGCAAGAACGCGTCGGCCAGGACGGCGCGCCGTTCAACGTCATCAAGTTCCGCACGATGACGGTCGACGCCGAGAAGGAGTCGGGGCCGGTCTGGGCCAAGAAGAACGACGTCCGCGTGACCCGGGTCGGCAAGTTCCTGCGGCTCGCCCGCATCGACGAGATCCCGCAGTTCATCAACATCCTGAACGGTCACATGTCGTTCGTCGGCCCGCGCCCCGAGCGGCCGGTGTTCGTCGAGCAGCTGACCGAGGAGATCCCGTTCTACCCGCTGCGCCACACCGTCAAGCCGGGACTCACGGGCTGGGCGCAGGTGCAGGCCGAGTACGGCGCATCGGTCGACGACGCGCGCGAGAAGCTGCGCTACGACCTCTACTACATCAAGAACATGGCCCCGCTGTTCGACCTGACGATCATCCTCAAGACGGTCGCGGTCATCCTGCGCGGGAAGGGCGCGCGCTGAGACGCGGGCTGCTACGTTCACTCGCGAACATGACGACCAAGATTCTCGTAGCGGACGAACTCTCCGCGGAAGGCCTCGAACTCCTGCAGGAAGCCGGCGACATCACCGTCAAGACCGGCATGGACGAGGACGCATTGCGGTCCGAGCTCGCCGACTACCACGCGCTGATCGTCCGTTCGGCGACCAAGGTCACGAAGCGCAGCCTCGAACTCGCCGACAACCTCACGCTGATCGGGCGCGCCGGCATCGGCGTCGACAACATCGACGTCGAGGCCGCGACCGCGCGCGGGATCGTCGTGATGAACACGCCCGAGGCCGGCGCCGTCACGACGGGCGAGCTCGCGATCGCGCTGCTCGTGAGCCTAGCGCGCAAGATCCCGGCGGCCGATGCGTCGATCCGCGCCGGCAAGTGGGAGAAGAGCAAGTTCACGGGCGTCGAGCTCAACGGCAAGCAGGCCGGCATCCTCGGCCTGGGCCGCATCGGCCGCGTCGTTGCCGATCGCTGCCGCGGCCTCGGCATGACGGTGGCCGCGTTCGACCCGTTCGTGACCCAGAAGAACGCGCCCGACGGCGTGCGCATGCTCGAGCTCGACGAACTGCTCGCTTCCAGCGACTTCGTGAGCATCCACGTGCCGCTCGCGGACGAGACCAGGGGGCTGCTGTCCCGCGAGCGCATCCAGAGCATGAAGCCCGGCGCCCGCCTCGTGCACGCCGCCCGCGGCGGCATCGTCGACGAGGCCGCGCTGTGCGAGGCGCTCGAGAGCGGTCACCTCGGCGGCGCCGCGCTCGACGTGTTCGAGAAGGAACCGCTGCCGGCGGACAGCCCGTTGCGTTCGGCGCCGAATCTCGTCCTGACGCCGCACATCGGCGCGTCGACGGTCGAGGCCAAGCGCAACGTGTCGCTCGACATGGCGCGTCAGACGGTGCTCGCGGTCAAGAAGGGCGTCATCCTGAACGGCATCAACGTGCCGCGCGTCGCGCCGGCCGACGCCGCGCAGATCGGCCCGTGGCTCGACCTGTCGCGCAACCTCGCCGCGATCCTCACGCAGGTGCACCGCGGTCGCGTGCAGTCGCTGCGCCTGTCCGTGCAGGGCGGCATCCCCGCCTCGGCGCACCGCTCGCTGCTCGTCGCCATGCTGTGTGGCGGCCTGCAGCACGCCGTCGAAGGCACCGTGACGCCCGTGAACGCGGAGCGCATCGCCGGCGAACTCGGCGTGCGCACGCACAGCGAGAGCTCGTCCATGAAGCGCGACTTCATGTCGCTCGTGCGCGTCGAGGCCGTGATCGACGAGGTCCGGCACTACGCGTCGGGCACCGTGCTCGGTCAGCGCCACGGCCGACTCGTGGAACTCGACGACTACGTCCTCGACGCGATCCCCGAGGGCCCGATGCTCGTCACGTTCCACCGCGACGAACCCGGCGTCGTCGGGCAACTCGGCACGACCCTCGGCGATGCGGGCATCAACATCTCGCGGATGCAGATCGGCACGGGTGACTCCGGCGCCGAGGGCACCGCGCGGCCGGCACTCGCGATCCTGAACATCGATCGCGAGCTCTCGAGCGAGCAGCTCGACGCGATCCGCGCGATCGCGGCAATCGAACGCGTCGCCCAGGTCAGCTGAGCGCACCCGGAACCCCCGGCGATACCGGGGGTTGTGCGCCGGCCGCTTTGGATCCACAGCCGACCCGGCAGCCCGGGAACCCGGATCCACACCCAACCCAGCAGCCTCGGCGCCCCTTGCAGTTTTCGCTTAGTTAACTAAGCTTGGAATAATCAGCGACCGAAAACGTCAGACGAGAGCCCGACATGGCCAACCACCCCGAACCCACCGAACGCGAACTGCAGATCCTCAAGGTCCTCTGGGAACGTGAGGAAGCGACGGTCCGAGCCGTCTACGAGGCGCTTCGCGACGACGTGCCGATCGTGCAGAACACCGTCCAGGCGTTCCTTCGGACCATGGAGGAGAAGGGGCTCGTGACCCACCGCAGCGAAGGGCGCACGTTCGTCTATCGCGCGGCAGTGTCGCCCGATGGCACGAAGAAGAAGTTGCTCGGCGGTCTGCTCGAGTCGGTCTTCGACGGCGCGCTCGATCAGCTCGTGGCGAGCGCCCTCGAGGCCCGCCAGCCGAGCCGCGACGAGCTCGATCGGTTGCGCCAGCTGCTGGCCGACGCCGAGCGCCGGAAGGAGGACCGGTCATGATCGGCAACTCGAACGCCCTGGACCAGGTGGCGATCGGCCTCGCGGAATACGGCCCGAGCGCAGCGGTTGGCGTGACGGTCGTGCTGGCGGGCGGCCTGCTGCTCGCGCGGTCGCACCGCGCGGCCGAGGCCCGCCGCCGGCTCGGGATCTGGACCGCGATCGGAGCGCTGGCCTACCTGCTGCTCGCGTTGCCGCCGCTGCCGCGGCTGTTGCCCGAACCCGCCGCGTCATCGGGCGTGCGGGTCGCCAGCCCGGCCGCCGGCGACGGTCCGTCCGCGCCCGCCACAGCCGGCCCTGGCACCGGGGCGGCCGGCGCCGAGCGGTCGAACGCGGGAGGGCCGCCGCTCGCCCGCTCCATCATCGGCGGGCCGGAGCTCGACGGGGCAACGCTCGATGCGACGAAGCGCGACGCGGAAGGCCCGGGCGAGGTGAACCGAGACCGGGCGGAGTCGGCCGCCCCCACGCGGAACCCGCTCCCGGTCGCGGTCCTGCCGTACACCCCGGTGCTCGCGGCCAACGAACGCCTGACCCGGCTGCTCGCGCGCGCGAACGAACTCGACGTCGAGGTCGCCGCCCCGACCGCGCGCACACCCGACCCATCAGCGCCCCAGTGGGCGCGAGCGCTCACCATCACCGCGTTCGTGGCCGTGATCCTGCTGCTCGGGCACTACACCATCGGCGCCTGGCGACTGCGCCGCATTCTGCGCCGTTGCCGGCCGGCCGCCGCCGCCGTTGCGGCCGTGGCTGCGAACGTGCAGCTCCCGGCCGGGACCCGCGTGCTCGTCGCTCGCGACGCCGTCCGCCCGTTCTGCGCCGGCTGGCTGCGGCCGGTCGTCGTGCTGTCGCCGGAACTCGGCGCGCGTCCCGAGTCGTGCGCGGCCGTGCTGCGCCACGAAGCCGCGCACCTCTTCGGCCGCGATCCGCTCGTTCAGCTGCTCTTCGCCGTGCTCGCGCTGCCGCTCGCCCTGCACCCGTTGTTCTGGTGGCTGCGGGCGACCGTTCGCTTCGACAGCGAACGCGTCGCCGACGAACGCGCCGCCAGGTCGGGCCCGAGCCGCACGGACTACGTGCGCGATCTTCTCGACCTCGTCGACGTCACCGCCGCGCCGCCGGCGCGCGGGGCCGCGACCATGGCTGTCTTTCACCGCCGATCCACGTTCTACCGGAGGATTCAGATGCTGCTTTCGACCGACACCGTCTCCACCCCCGTCTCCCGTCCGCGCCGCGCGCTGCAGGCCGTGTCGCTCGGCGCGCTCGTCGCGACCGCGGCGCTCACGTTCGGCGTGCCGGCGGCCGCGCAAGGCCCCGGCGCCGCGGCGCGCAAGGCCAGGCTCGAAGCCGAACGGGCCGCGCTCCGGGCCGAGATCCACGCGCTGCGGGCCGAGCTCGAGGAAATGCGCGAGCAGATGGATCGCAACGCCGCGCGGCGCGCTCCCGGCCAGGCCACTCGCCAGGGCAACGCTCCGACGACGACGCTCTACCCGTCCGGCCACGCCAACAGCCAGGGTAGCGCTCCGGCGACGACGCGTTACCCGTCCGGCCAGGCTCTGAAGGGCGCCAACAGTGCGACCCAGGGTAGCCAGAACATCGCTGCCCCGCCGAAGGCGCCGACCCTGGGGTCGACGACCCAGCCGCCGCAGCCGCTCGCGCGGGCCACCCACCCGGACTTCTCGGGCCAGGGCGGCTACCCGGCGGCTACCCGGGCGCCGACCGCGACGACCGCTCCGGCCGCACGATCGAGCAGGCCCGACCGCAAGCGTGCGCCGCTCGCCCGGACCGTCTTCCAGGACACCGACAACGACGGCCTGCCGGACACCCGCCTCGTGCCGGCCGCGCCGTCGGCGCCCGCCGCGAATCCGCTGACCGCACCGGTGCCGACCGCGCCGTCGCGCTGGAACACGACCCCCGGCCTCCCGGCCCCCGGCAACAGCCACCTCGCCCGGACCGCGCGCCAGCCCAGCCTGCCGACCGGCGTCGCTGCGCCTCCGGCCCGCAGCACGACTGCCGCGTCGATGGAGGAGATCGTGACGCTGACCTCCAAGCTGCTCGACCTCGACAGCGATCTGCACGCCGCGCGCGCCAAGCAGAGCGACAGCAAGAAGCTCGTGAAGGAGGGCTACATCAGCAAGTCCGAAGCGCGCGCCGACGCCCTGCGCCTGAAGAACCTCGAACGCAAGTACGCGATCCTCCGCGGCCTCCTCGACGGCGAGATCAACGCGACCAAGCTCGAGCTCGACTGGCTGCAGCAGCAGATGGACCGCGCCGGAAAGAACCAGAAGGTGCACTACCAGATCGGCATGCAGCGCGCGATGAGCCGGCTCGAAGCGCTGCAGATCGCCAAGTAACCGGCAACGTCGCGCGCTCGCGGGTCGCCGCGAGCGCCACTTCGTGCCGTCGCGGCATCCCGGATGCCCGAGCGTTGTCGGCGCATGGTCACGCGGTTCCGCATTCGCGACGTTCCCGCGGCCGAACGGTTTCGCTAACGTCCGCGCCGTGGCCACGCCTCCTCGCAGCCCGTTCGCAGCGGTCTACTTCGACTGCGACTCCACCCTCGCGACGATCGAAGGCGTCGACGAACTGCTCGACGCCGTCGACGCCACGACCCAAAAGGAGATCGCCGAGCTCACCGAGCAGGCGATGAACGGCACGGCGCCGCTTGCGCAGATCTACGAGACCCGGCTGGAACGTATCGCGCCGCGGCGCGACCTGCTGCATCGCGTCGGCGAACTCTACGTGCAGAACGAGGTGCCGCACGCGCGCGACGTCGTGCAGGCGCTGCGCGCGCTCGGCAAGCACGTCGGCATCATCAGCGGCGGCCTGCTCATGCCGGTGCGCTATCTCGCGAACGATCTCGGCATCCTCGAGATGAACGTGCACGCCGTGCCGCTCGAGTTCACGGCCGGCGGCGACTACGTCGACTTCGACCGACGTTCGCCGCTGTGGCAGAACGGCGGCAAGACGGAAGTGCTGCGCCGACTCCCGCCCGCGCACCGCCCCGTGGCGTTCGTCGGGGATGGCGCGACCGACCTCGAGACGCAGGGCAACGGCGCGGACCGCTTCGTCGGCTTCGGCGGCGTCGCCGCGCGCGCCGCGGTCAAGGAACAGGCCGAGGCCTGGGCCGACGGCCCGTCGCTCGCGAGCGTGCTGCCGCACGTGCTGACGACCGGCGAGATCGCCCGCCTGCGCTCGCAGCCGCGATTCCGCGAGTTGCTTTCCGCGCTCGATTCGTGATGCTTCCCGGCATGAGTGACGAGCCGCTCGT
Source organism: Planctomycetota bacterium (assembly GCA_965228735.1). Classification (GTDB taxonomy): domain Bacteria; phylum Planctomycetota; class UBA1135; order UBA1135; family UBA2386; genus JAGQRA01. The sequence continues at coordinate 1,062,936 of OZ245838.1, read as the reverse complement.
GCTGTTCATACCCGGCCCCACCGAAGTCGATACCGAGCTGCGGGAGATCATGGCGATGCCCTTGCTGGGTCATCGCGATCCGCGCTTCGTCGAAACGGTGCAGGACGTCTGCCGGCGGCTCCACGACCTCTACCTCACGACGCAGAACGCGGCGTTCGAGACCGCGCCGGCGACCGCGCTCATGGAAGCCGCGATCCGCAACCTCGTGCCGCCGGGCGGCAAGACACTGCACCTCGTGGGCGGTGCGTTCGGCAAGCGCTTCCACAAGATCGCCGGCGCGTGTGGCCGCAGCCCGGAGGCGATGACGGTCGACCTCGGTCAGGCGCACGATCCGGCGGCCCTGCGGCAGCGCTTGCAGGGCGAACGGGTCGACGCCGTCGCGATCACGCACAACGAGACGTCCACGGGCGTGCTGCAACCGCTCGCCGACCTCGCCGCGGTCGTGCGCGAGACCCAGCCCGACGCGCTGATCCTCGTCGACGTCGTGACGAGTCTCGCGGGTGCCGAGGTGCGGTTCGACGACTGGGGCCTCGACTTCGCGTTCGCGGGCACGCAGAAGTGCCTCGCGTTGCCGCCGGGCCTCGCGACCTACGCGGTCAGCGATCGCGCGATGACCCGAGCCACGGAAGTGCCGGACCGCGGGTTCCTGTTCGATCTCTGCAAGGCCGTGCCCGACACGAATGCGGGCAAGACTATCGCCACCCCGTGCGTGCCTCTCGTCTACGCCCTGCAGCGCCAGCTCGAGCGCATCGAGGCCGAAACGCTCGAACTGCGGTGGCAGCGCCACCGCACGCTGCGGGACACGACGCTGGCGTGGGCTGCCGACCAGGGGTTCGCGCCGTTCGTTGCCGCTGAGGCCGCACGCTCACCGACGGTCAGCTGCATCGACGCGAAGGGGGCCGACGTCGACGACCTCGCGAGCCGCGCCGCCGATGCCGGCTTCAAGATGGACAAGGGTTACGGCGACCTCAAGGGCAAGGCGTTCCGCATCGGCCACATGGGCGATCACGACGAGGGCCGGCTCGAACGGTTGCTCGCCGCGCTCACGGACTGAGCCGGAGACCGACCCGCCATCGGCGCCACCGCAGCGCCGGACTGCCCGGCACGAGGACCGGGTTCGGCGACACGGTGAGCTGCATCGTCGCCGGGAACACGGCGACCAGGTCCTGGCGAACACCGGCGTAGAGCGCCTTGCCCCATGACGCCGGATGCGCCCCGGCTATCGCGCGTCGCGTCGAAAATTCCGTCTCCACGGTCCGACGGGCCGGGCTCGGGACACCGGCTCCCCGTCACGATCCTTTGCGTGGCCTGTCCATTGCCTGGAGACTCGATGCCCCGCCACTTTCGCCGCACCGCGCCGCGTTCGGCTCTCGCCGCGCTGCTGTTCGCCGTGCCGATCCTCGCTCAGATCCCGCAACGAGGCCCCAGCCACGGTCCGGCCACGCCGGCCCGGGCAACCGCCGAGGGCGTCGCGCTCTCCGGCGCGACGCGCGGCTTCCCCGAGACCGCGGCCTTGGAGCTTCGCGATGACACGCTCTGGGCCCATGGGCGAGCGTTCAAGGCGCGCTTCCTCCCGGGCGGACTCGAGTTCACGCCGGCGCTCGTCGATGCACCGCGCTCCATGCCCGTGACGTTCGGGTTCGACCGGGTTCATCGCGGCGGGCCGGCCCTGCTGACGGAATCGCCGAGCCGGTCGCACGCCGGACTGCGGGTCGAGTACGACCGCGGGGCCGTGACCGAGCGCTACGACGTGAGCGCCGCCGGCATCGAACAGAGCTTCGTGGTGCGTGAGCTGCCGCTCGGAACCGGTGATCTCGTCGTCGAAGTCGGGCTGACGACCGCCCTCACGGTTGCGCCGCGCGGCGACGGGCTGGGCCTCGAGTTGGCCGATGTCGGCGGTCTGACGATCGGCGGCGTGACCGGCATCGACGCCAATGGCGATCGGGTGGCCGGCGCCCTGCAATACGACCGCGGCAAGCTCGAGCTACGGCTGCCGGCCGCGTTCGTCGACCGAGCGGCACTGCCGCTCACGATCGACCCGCTCATCGGCAACGTGTTCGCCGCGTACACGTCCAACTTCAACGATCGTGACCCGGACGTCGCCTACGACGCGACGACCAACACCTATCTCGTCGTGTTCGAGCGCCGGTTCTCCGCCACGGACACCGACATCCACGGCCAGCGGGTCAGCAGCTCGGGCGGGCTCCTCGGTGGCCGCGTCTACATCCAGACGGCGTCGACGAACGAGTACGACCCGGTCGTCGCCAACGTCAACCTGCGAGACCATTTCGTCGTCGTCTACACGCGCGCCAACGACATCGTCGCCCGCTCGGTCGACGCGAGCAACGGCACCGTGCGTCTGCAGCACGACATCGCCGTCGGCTCGGACGTCGAGTGGGCACCCGATGTCGCGGGCGAAGCCACGACGCTCGACGACGAAGCCGTGTGCGTGTGGTGGAACCAGACCACCAACAGCATCATGGCCAAGCAGATCACGGTCGGCACGACCGGGCAGCTGGGCTCGTTCGGCCTCACGACGCTCTACCAGAGCAACAGCATCACGCCGCGGTACCCGCGCATCAGCAAGAGCGGCGGCGACCTCGGAATTCTCTGTGTCGCGTTCGAACGCCAGTACTCGACGAGCAACCGCAACCCCGCGATCTGCCTGATCGATCGCAACATCGGCATCCGGCATGGCCTGCTGCCGCTCAGCAGCTCGAGTCTCGATCAGATCTCGATCGACGTCGACGGCAACGGCTGGCAGTTCGTGGTCGCGTGGCAGACCGAGGAGAGCGCGTCGTCGACCAAGTACGACATCGACTGCCGCACGCTGACCTACGTTCCGGTCCGGCCGACCGGCAGCCAGGCGCAGGTGACGAGCAACATCGTCCGCGTCCACGGCGACCAGAACGATCACGAGTTCGGCCCCAAGGTCATCATGGCCGGCAACTCCGCCGTCCTCGGCTGGTCGGACGAGAGCGGCAGCGAATACCACTGCTACCTCGCGTCGATCGATCCGGCGAACTGCACGTTCTGCGAAGGCACCACCCTCGGGTGGCTGCAGGGTCCGCTGCGCTGGTCCTGGAACCTGCAGGGCTGCAGCAAGGCGTCGGGTGGCAGCACCGCCGCCGACGACATGTTGCTCGTCATGGAGGACTACGACTACCAGGGCACCGCGGGGTCCAACATCCTCGCGCAACGCTGGCATTGCGAGGACGGCGAAGCCCACAACCTCGGCGGCTCGTGCGGGCCGGGTCACGGCTCGCAGTTCACGTTCTGCCCGCACCAGGGGCGCTCGGCGTTCGAGGCCAGGCTCTACTCGCGCAAGGCGAGCTACCCGGCGTGGCTCGTGGTCAGCCGCGACTTCTTCGGGCTGCCGTGCGGCACGGGGCAGATGGTAGCGGATCCGTTCAACGGACTCGTCGTGGCCGACGTCACGGACACCTACGGGCGCGCCGTCTTCGCCGCGCCGATCCCCAACTCGTCGTCCGTCGTCGGCGTGCAGCTCCATGCGCAATGGGTCATCTACGAGCCCGTCGCGCCCGGTTGCCCGCTCTTCAGCTCGGACCTGTCCGACGCGCTGCGCGTCATCGTCGAATGACCTGGCTCGATCCAATCCAACGGCACGGCACCATGCAACTCCGCCACTTCCTCCTGCTTCTCGCGGCCTCGTATCCGGCTGCACACGCTCGCGGCCAGTCGGACACGCCGACGCAGCATCTGCGTGACGCGATCGGCATCGAACAGGCCGGCGACTCGGTCACGGCCGGCGGCTGGGACTATCACGCCGCGATCGGTCCGGACCGAACGCGGTTCGTGCCGGCGCTCGGTCGACGCGCGACCACGACCCAGCACCTCGACCTGCAGCCGATCTCGTTCGGGCGCGCGTCCGGCGCCGCGACTCCGGCGCGCATCGCTCCTGCAGTCGCCATCGGTGAGCGGGTCGAGATCGCCCGGGGGGCGGGCGCGACGGAACGCTTCGCCGTGACCCCGCATGGACTCGAGCTCAGCTGGCGTTTCGACGCGCCGCCGCCAGGACACGGCGACCTCGTCGTGCGCTACCGACTCGCGAGCAACCTTCCGGAGCGCCAGGTCGACCACACGGGTCTGCATCTCACGCTGCCCGACGTGGGCGGGGTGAGCATCGGCACCGTGTCCGGTGTCGATGCGTTGGGCAACACGACGCCCGGAACTCTGCACGTCGACGACGACGTCCTCGAGCTCAGGTTGCCGGCGAGCTTCGTGGACCGTTGCGCCTACCCGCTGGTGCTCGACCCGCTCATCGGCACGCAGCTGCTCGGGACGACGAATCAGGCGTGGGACGACGGCGCTCCCGACGTCGCCTACAGCGGCTTCCAGAACACCTACCTCGTGGTCTATCGCCGGCGCTTCTCCTCGCTCCTCGTGGGGATCCGCGCCCAACGCGTCCAGGGCGACGGCACGCTCGTCGGCTCGTTCATCTCCCTCGGGAACAGTCCGGACGTCGGCCCGCCGTCCGCGGCGGCGACGCGGCAGGGCCGCGACTTCCTCGTGACCTGGCACGAGGCCCCGAGCCTGTTCGACGACCGCAACATCGTCTGCCGGTCGATCGACGCGACGACCGGGGCCGCCACGCTCCCGGTCACAGTCGCGGGAACGGCAGCCGAGGAGCTCGATCCGGACGCGGCCGGCAACACCCTGGGCGCGGGCCAGGACGTGCTGATCGTCTACACGTTGCAGGGTGCCGGCGTCCGACTCGCGCGCGTCGACGTCGCGGGCGGCGGCGCGCTGCCCGTCGTCACCGGCACGACCATGGTCGACACGACGGCGTCGGCCAAGTGGCCGGCGATCAGCAAGTCGCCGTTCGGACTCGACGTCGCCGTGATCACGTATCACGACCTCGTCATCACCAGTCCGGCGATCCGGGCGCGGGCCTGCGATGCGAACGGCGCGCTGCTCGGCAATGCTCTCACCATCGCGACCGGCGCTCTGCTCTCACCGCCCGAGCGCAGCGACGTCGACGGCGACGGCACGGACTTCGTCGTCGTCTACGAAGCGCGCGAGTCCGGCGTGGGCTACATGGAGACCGACGTGTATGCGCGTCCGATCCGCTGGAACGGTTCCGCGTTGCAGAACGTCGCGCCTGCCGTGCCGATCGCTGACATCCCCGGGATCGACGAAGGCGAACCCGCGATCGCGTTCTGTGAACACAAGTTCATCCTCGCGTTCTCCAGGCAGGTCATCACGGGCTCGTTCAACTACGACGTCCAGACCGTCGAGTTCGACCACTCGTGCGCACCGTGCGGCCCGCGCGTGACCCTCGGCGGGCTCAACACGACCGTGCTGCGGAATCGCGAGTTCGCCCCCGCGATCGCCGGCCGGGTCTCGTCCGGGTTTCCCGGAGACGACGCGCTGGTGGTCTTCGCCGAAGCCGACGATGCGCCGCCGTTCAGTGGCAGCATCGTCATGCAGCGGATGACCGCGCTGGCCGGCGAGGCGCCCGGGGTGCTGGGCCCGGGGTGCGGCGAGAACACTGCGCTGAACCCGCTGCAGGGTGGGCCGTTCGCGCCCGGGAACGAGGATCACTTCCTCGGCCTAGGCGGGCTCCCGTCCGGCACTTTGCCGATCCTGCTCCTCGCCCTGCCGGGGCCGACCCAGTCGTGCGGACCGTGCACGTACATCACCCCGCTCGCGACGGTCTTCACCCCGCAGGTCGGATCCTCCGCCCGTTACGCCTGGCCCATGCCCTGCTCGACGTCGCCCTTCGTCGGGAGCGAGTTCGACGTGCAATGGGTGCTGCTCAACACCTCGGCCTCGCCGTGCGCTGCATTCGCCAACATCTCGTTCTCCGAACGGGTCCGTCTCACGCTCCGGTTCTGACACGGAACGCCGCGATGACACGACGCATCTTCATCTCCGCTCTTCTGCTCGCGGCCGCGGCCCCGACCTTGTCGGCGGCCCCGCAAGATCCCGCAATCGAGTTCCGTCGCCAGCGCATGGTCGACGCGAACGGCCAGATCGCGCCGGCCGCCATGCGCCGCGCGCGGGCCGAACGCGCCGCCAACCTCGACCACTGGGACAACGAGGACTTCGGCGGCGGCATCGGAAACTACAGCTGGACCGAGCGCGGCGCGGACAACATGGGCGGTCGCACGCGGGCGCTCCTCGTTCACCCGACGATCACCGGCCGGATCTATGCCGGCTCGGTCGGCGGCGGCGTCTGGCGTTCCGACAACAGCGGTGCCACGTGGTATCCGCTCGCGGAATTCATGGGCAACCTCGCCGTCGCGAGCATGGCGATGGATCCGGTCGATCCCGACGTCATCTACGTCGGCACCGGCGAGGGCTACGGCAACCACGGCGCGATCCGCGGGGACGGCATCTTCCGCACGGACGACGCCGGCGCGACCTGGACGCAGCTGCCGGGCACGGAGCACTTCGGCGCCGTCAACCGGCTCGCGATCATTCCGACGAACACCGATTGGGTCCTCGCCGCGACGGCGACGGGCCTGCGGCTCTCCGATGACGGCGGCCAGACCTGGACCGCGCGCGACCACCGCGACTGCTACCAGGTCCTGCTCGATCCCAACCATCCGCTGCGACTGACCGCGGTCTGGCGCACGTCCGACCCCACGACCTACGGCATCATGCGGACGACCGATGCCGGAGTCACCTGGACCGACGCAACGCCCGGCTATCCCGCGGGGCAACGCATCGAGCTCGCCTACTCCGCATCGGTGAATCAGTTGATGTTCGCGAGCCTCGGCGGCGGCCACTGCTGGCGCAGCACGAACGGCGGGCAGAGCTGGTCGTCGCATTCGAGCAATCCGATCCCGGGATCGGACTGGCATCGCTCGAACGTGATCTGGGCCCATCCGACGAACGCCAACTATCTCCTGATCGGCAACCGCGACCTGTATCGCAGCCCGAACGGTGGCCAGGCCTTCTTCCGCCTCACCGATGGCCGCAACGATCCGGACCATCCCCAGGACCACTTCCATGCGTTCGCCGAGGACACCAACTTCGCGAGCAACGGGCGGCTCTGGACCGCCACGGCCGAGGGGCTGTGGTATGCCAACGCAGTCATCAACATCCCCTCGAATCACGACTGGACCGCCCGCAACGACGGCTACCGCGTGACGCAATACTACGGCGTCGACGGCCACGTCCTCGGCCGGCTCGTCGGCGGCGCCCAGGACACGGGCAGCCACCTGATCGACTCCACCAGCGGCATGGGTGCCGAGCGCATCTACGGCGGACACGGCACGATCTCGCTCATCGACCCGACCGACGAGAACCTGTTCTGGGGCGCGACGCCGCATCTCGGCGTGCATCAAACCTGGAACGGCGCCCAGAGCGTGAACTTCATCGCGACCACCCTGCTCGATCACGCGACCCAGTGCGCCAACTTCGTCGCACCGCTCGAGCTCTCGGCGATCAACACCAATTACCTGTTCGCCGGCGGGTGCTCGCTCTGGCGCTGTTCGAACGCGCGCTCGGCGTCGCCGACGTGGACCGCGATTCGCGGCCCGATCGGCTCCAGGATCAGCGCGATCGGGATCTCGCCGAACAGCACCAACACCGTCTGGATCGGCTACAACGACGGCCGGGTCTACCGTACTGGGAACGCCACGGCCGGCACCCCGTCCTGGATCACGGTAGACGACAACGGCGCGCTCGATCCGTTCCCCGATCGCATGATCACCTCGATTCTCGTCGATCGCGTCAGCGTGAGCCGGGTCATGGTCGGGCTCGGCGGCTTCTTCGCCGGCAACATCCGGCGCACGACGAACACCGGCGCTTCGTGGAGCGATGCGACCGGCACCTGGCCCACCCGTGTCCCGGCCGCGCCGGTCTACGACCTGGCGCAGCACCCGACCCTGGACGGCCGCTACTATGCCGCGACGGAGCTCGGCATCTACGGCACCTCGGACCACGGCGCGTCCTGGTCGACCACCAACGCTGGGCCTGCCGACGTGAGCTGCGAGTCCGTGACGTTCGTGCGCGGCACGGAGACGCTGCTCGTCGGCACCCACGGCCGCGGCATGTGGACGACGACCATCACCGAACCCGACGGACAGCCGTTCGGCGCGGGCTGTGTGGGAACCAACGGCACGCCGGCGCTGTCGTCGACGGCCCCGCGCATCGGCGAGACCATCACGTTCACGGGCACGAACCTCGTGCCCGAGCGACCCGTCTGGCTGCTGCAGGGCTGGAACAACACGTCGTGGTTCGGCAACGCGCTGCCCGCGGATCTCGCGCCCTTCCAGGCCCCGGGCTGCATGCTGCTCGTCCGACCTGACGTCATCCGGGACGGCTACTCGGACGCCCAGGGTGAGTGCGATCTCGACCTGCCGATCGGCCCGTTCACGGCGCTGCTCGGCACGCGATTCTACGCCCAGCTGTTCGCAGGGGACCTGCAGGCCAACGGCTTCGGCATGACGTCGTCCAACGCCCTGAACCTGCGGATCGGCAACTGATCGGCCCTCACAGCAGCAGCCACATCGCGCCGGCAACCGTGAGGCACGTGCCGATCCAGCCGAGCACGCCCGGGCGCGAGCCGTAGGCGATCCGCGCGAGCGGGACCATGAACAGCGGCGCTGTCGCCATCAGGGCGGACGCGACGCCGACGTTCGCGCTCCATTGCGTCGCCACCATCGACATCCACACCCCGACCACGGGACCGACAACCGTGCCGAGCAGCGCGCCGACGAGCGCGCGGCGATCACGGGTCACGGCGGTGCCGGCGAACGGCTGCCGGTAGACGATCGCCATGATCTGCAACGCGGGCACCGCCGCGAGCAGACGCACGAGCGTCGCGCTGTGCGACGGGATCTCGGCGTCCGCGAACGCCATTCGCGCCAGGATCACCCCGCCGGCCTGGCCGAAGGCCGCGAGGAAGCCGCCGGCGATGCCGGACCACCGTTGCCGCGCCGTGACGTTTGCGTTCCAACCCGAGCTCTCCTTGCCGCGCCACAGCACGAGCACGACGCCGACGACGGTCAGCAGGATGCCCGGCAGAGTTGCCGCCTGGAACGGCTCCCCGATGACCGGCCCGAGCGCCAGCGCCATGAGCGGCCAGGTCGCCATGAGCACGGCCGCGAGGCGCGGGCCGATCGTCGCGAGCGCGTGGAAGTATCCGATGTCGCCGATCACGAGCCCCACCACCCCGGACAACAGCAGCAACCATGCGGCGTTGTCGGTCAGGTCGGCCGGCCAGAACCGGCCCTCGGTCAGCAGCACCACGAGCCCGAGCAGGAGCAACGCCGCCCAGATGCGGAAGTGGTTCGTCGCGAAGCCACCGACCCGGCGAGCCGCGCTGCCGAAGAAGATGCCGCTGAGGGCCCAGCTCAACGCCGTTCCGAGCGCGCAGAGTTCGCCTACGTAGTGCATCGGGTGGCCATCGGGGCCGCGAACGGTAGTGGGACGCACCCGCCGCATCCACTACCCTCGATCCGGGATGGCGGCCGTCGAGGACTACCTGCATTGGCTGACGAACACGCGGCAGAAGAGCCCCGCGACGCTCAAGGCCTATCGCGGCGATCTCCGTGACTTCGCGGCGTGGACCCGCTCGCAACAGTGCGAGCCGCTCGACGCGTCCCGCTTCGTGCTGCGCCGCTACCTCGTCGAGCTCGAGGAGCAGGGCCTCAAGCCCACGTCCGTGCAGCGCAAGCTCGCGAGCGTGCGCGGGCTGTTCGCGTGGGCCCAGCAGGACGGCCGCATCGAGAAGAACCCGGCCAAGCTGCTGAAGGGACCGAAGGCGCCGCGCCGGGTGCCCAAGTTCCTCACGGGCGCCGAGGTCGACGCGCTGCTCGGCCAGGAGTTCGACGACAGCCCGCAGGGCCGGCGCGACCACGCGATCCTCGAGACGCTGTATTCCTCGGGCTGCCGCGTGAGCGAGTGCGCCGGCATGCAGCTCGGCGATCTCGACCTCGACGAGGGTGTCGTGCGGGTGCTCGGCAAGGGCCGGAAGGAACGCATCTGTCTGCTCGGCGGCCCGGCGACGGCGGCGATCACGGCGTGGCTGCCCGCGAGGAAGCAACTGCTGCGCGATGCACGTCGGACGGACTCGGGCTCACTGTGGCTCAACCGCACCGGCACGGGCCTCAGCGCGCGCTGGATCTTCGAGACGGTCCGAAAGCGCGCGCGGCGGGCCGGCATCGGCACGCCCCTGACGCCGCACGGCCTCCGGCATTCGTTCGCCACGCACCTGCTTGATCGCGGCGCCGACCTGCGAACGGTGCAGGAACTGCTCGGTCACGCGCGGCTCGTGACGACCGAGATCTACACGCACGTGTCCGTCGGTCGATTGCGCGATGTCTACGACAAGGCGCACCCGCAGGGTCGCGAACGCAGCGAGACTGCGGACTGACGCGCGCCCTGCGCCCGGGGGCGCTCAGGCGCCGGCGCCGAGCGGCTCGTCCTCGCCCCTGTCCTCGTCGAGGACTTCCTCGCCCGGCTCATCGTCGTCGGCCACCTCCGCGTCCGTGGCAAGTGCGGCCGCGCGCCGGCCAACGCCGTGGATCGCGGCGAAGCCGAGCACGTAGAGCGACGCCGAACCGATGAGCACCGCGGCGAACCCGACCTGCATCGAGACGATGACCGTGAAGATCGAGCCGATGACTGTCAGCGTCCCGTTCACGGCCCAGGCCCACGGGACGAACGAGCTGTTGATGCGTTCGACGATCGAGATGCCGTAGGCGAACGGCATGCCGAGTCCGAGCCCGGCCGGCGCGATCAGCCCCGCGACGATCAGCGCGCGTTGCCACAGCGGCAGCCCGATCGCGTTGGCGACGATCTCCTCGCTGCTGAGCGCGACGTAGATCATCCACCCGAGGATCACGACCGGGACGAACCACGCGAGGATCGAGCCCGGCTTCAGGAGCTTGCCGCAGAGGTAGCTGCCGATGCCCGTGAACACGAGGATCGAGAACAGCGTCACGACGATCGAGTAGAGCGGCTGCCCGAGCAGCAGCGTGAACTTCTGGATCAACGCGATCTCGATGCCGATGAACCCGAGCCCGAGCACCGCGAAGAACGCGAGGAACGGCAGCGCGCCGTCGCGCGACCGGTTGGTCGAACCGACGCGGAACAGGAGCGGCAGCACGATGAGCACGAGCGCTGCCGCGGCACTGAGGGCGAGCTGGATCCAGAGGAACAGTGGGTTGCCCTGCACGACCCAGGTCGGCTCGTGCTTGCGCAGGCTCTCCGCCGCCTTCTCCGGCTTGTCCCAGCGCAGGAAGCTGAAGAAGTAGGGCCAGTCGTCGGTCGTCGGCCGGATGTCGTACTCGTACTGCCGCGTGAACGCGGCCTTGTCGGGGGTCTTCAGGTACTCCGTGACCCCGTTGTCGAACGTGCCGCCCGGGACGTGCACGCGCTGGATGCCGGACTCTTCCGCCCAGCTGTCGACCTTTTGCACCTCGGTGGCTTCGAACACGCCCTTCTTGAGCATCACCGTGCGCAGGCCGTCGAGCGTCGACAGCACGATCACGGAGTCGAGGAACCGTTCGCGCGCGGCCTCGGGCAATGCGGCGTGCATGTTCTGCAGCAGCCGGATGGTCTCCATGTCGGCCGCCATGCGCGCGATCTGCAGCACGCCGCCGTCGGCGAGCCGGTCGTACATCGTGCGGCACGCCTCGACGGTGTAGAGGTAGTTCTCCGCGAGGACGTAGGCGCCGGACGTCAGCGCGGTCCACGTGTCGATGCCCGTGAGCTGGATGATGTCGTAGCGCTCCGAGTCGCGCATGAGCGTCGACCGGCCCTCGCCACAGATGATCTCGACGCGCGGGTCGTCGAGCAGCTCTTTCGAGAACTCGGCCGCGACGCCGGAGTGGATGTCGATGATCGACTGGTTGAGCTCGATCCCGCGGATCAGGCTCGGGTCGTGGACCTTTGCGGCCCAGAGGTCGGGCGCCCCGCCGACGCCGATGATGCACACCTTGGGCTCGGTCCCCTGCTTGAGGTGGAACGACGCGGAGTAGGTCGTCCACTTCAGGACCTCACGCTTGTCGGGTTCGGACCCGAAGTCGGTGAGGAACGTGCCGGCATCGCCGTCCTGCGCGATCCACCACTGGCGCGGCAGCGGCATCGCGAGCGCCTTCTGCCCGCGCGACTGCAGGTAGTTCACACCCCCGGGCATGCGCAGCACGTCGACCCGCGAATTGACGGACCACTGCGAGTAGAGCGAGCGACCGTACTGTTCGACGGCGTGCTTCGCCGTGAGGTCGAGGTAACGCTTGCCGGGCACCGGGAACCAGTCGTCGGTCCACGGCGCGACCGCGAGGCAGCCGAGCGCGAGCACCGCGAACACCGGCCGCAGCAGCTTGCGGCCGCCGGCAGGCAGCGACGTGATCGTGGCAATGCACGCGAGCGCCACCGTCACCGCGAAGCACCCGCCGGCGCCGACGGGCCAGAGCAGGATCGGGCACAGCAGGCAACCGACGGCCGCGCCGAGCAGGTCCGCGGCGTAGACCGAGTGCACGCGTTTGGCGTGGGCCGACAGCAGCAGACCGATCGCCGTGCCGCCGAAGAAGAACGGCACCGCGCAGACGAGGTTGAAGAGCGAGAACTTGCCGATGTCCGCCCACATCACCTGCTCGTCGACCACGAACTTCAGCTGTTCGGGGATCTTTGCCGTGAGCAGATAGGCCCACGACAGCGGCAGGCTGACCACGAAGAGCGCGGAGAAGATCGCGATCCACAGCTGCGGGTTCCTTCGCCAGACGCGATCGAGCAACGCGAGCAGCGAGCCGGACGCGCCGATCCCGAGCAGGCTGTTGCTGATGATCAGGAAGCCGAAATGAAAGTGCAGCCGCAGCGCGCAGACGCGCGTGAGCAGCACCTGGAACGCGAGCAGCGCGCCGGCGAGCAGCGCGATCGTGAGCCACGGGCGGCGCAGGGCAGGATGCGAGTGGTCGGTCATGCGCGAAGGGGCCGAGGAGCCTACCGGCTCGGCTCGGTGATGCCGCAGGAAAGTCGCCGGCGCGGTTGGCACCCCGCCGGGCACCTTCCGGCCCGGCGCGGTGAGCCCCGTCGCACTGTCGGTTCGGCCGCAGCAACGGCGCGTCCCACATCGGTGCGAGCGCGCCGCCGCGGAGGCCGACGCGTCAGCGGTCAGCGGGTGGGAAGAGGACTCGCCGTTTCCCGGTCGCGACCTCGATCTCGAGGATCTGCGCCCCGATGGTCACGAGTGCGCGATTCTCGTCGAGCCAGGCGAGCAGGCTCATGCGGCGGCCTCCCTGCCAGATGGCCGGCATCACGTTCGGCATGACGCCACGCTTCTCGTCGATGATCACGATGCGATGCACGTCACCCGAACACCGGAGCCAGATTCGACCGCCTGGATCACGCGGGAGCAGGGATGAACCGACCGCGAACGGAGACATCACCCCGAGGGACCCGCCAGGCGACTCGATCGAGAAAGCGAACGTCCCTTTTTCGCCAGTATCCGGGCGATACCAGCGGAGAGACCAACGCCCTGTTGCGGACCGACGCGCACAGAGCAATCGCTCGTCGTCGAGCAGCCCGAAGACCAGGCACCCATCCAGCGCCCCGACGCGGGTTTCGTTGCCGGTGAGGTCGCGTTGTCGCCAAACCAGCGCCTCACCGCGCTGTCGACTGTTCTGAACCTGGAACACCAGCTGCGATCCGATCAACCAACCTCGATCGAACGCCGCGGCCGAGACCGGATCACCGTTCCAACGGAACAGGCGCTGCTCGTCGGGCCCCCATTGGCGGAAGCCGTGACCGGCCGGCAGGACCCCGCCGGTGAGCGGCCATGCTCGACGCGTTCGAGTGCCGTCGACCGCGCTGACTACGAGTTGCCCATCCTCGAACCAGACATCCTGCTTATCGGGCCCTCGGATTCCCAGCAGGCGGCGGCTGTCCGCCATCGCCTTCTCACGCAGTTCGGGCGGAAGGAGCCACCGCTTGGTGGCTTCATCGTAGCTGGGAGCCGCCCATCGCTGGCCCGTAGCAAGGTCGAACGTGGCGACGTCACGGAAGTGGTCGCCGTCGGCGCGCACTTCCCGGAATGCGGATCGCACCCCGCTGTCCCACATCGAGAACGGCCGGGTCGGCGCCGGAACGAACGAGGTCCAAACCCCGGCCAACTGGGTAGCCGCGCCGGTTTCGAGGTCGATTCGAAACGGCGCTGGCATGTACCCAGGGTGCGCCGAACCGCGAGCGAGAGCGAAGCGACCATCCGGGGACAACGCCCGAACGTGGATGCTCGCGAGCTTGCCGGGGTCCGGGTGATGGTAGTCCCACGCTGCGGCTCCCAGCAGCACTCCGCACGGCGCGAGCGCGCCGGCCGACGCCATGAGTCCAACCCGCAGGGACCGGAGCGGGCCACCGCCGCGACGCCCGCAAGCGAACGACACGGCCGCGACGATCAGCCCCGTCGGCGTGAGCCACCAGAGCCAGACGAACGGATCGACGCCCTCGTCGAGCCCCGGGCTCTGTCGCATCACCGCGAACACGAGCACACCCACGAGGAGGACGAACAACGCCGCGCCACCGAGCGCCAGCCGACCACCGGGCAACCAGGTCCCTGCTGCCCACACCCACGGCACGGTTAGGAGCCCACCGGCGCAGACGACGCTTTGCCACGGCCAGTTGATGTCGACGTCACCCGTCCATTGCCAGCTGTAGAACCCGTCCCAGGACTCCCCGATCAGCGCCACGTAGAGCAGGCCGAACGACAAGCCGAGCAGCGGCAGCAGCAGCGTCATCACCAGCAGGAACAGCCCCTTCCCGAGCCACGCCGGCCAGAGGGCGCCCGGCAATCGGCGGATGAACTGGTCGTCCTTCCCCGGCGCCGTGAACTCGCCGCGCACGAGCCCGGGGGTCGCGAACGCGACGACACCGATCACGCCGGCCAGCACGAACCACGACACGGCGTGCACCCCGAACTCTTCTGCGAGCCAGTAGTGCCGCGGCATCAGCCAGAGACCGAGCGCGATGCAGCCGAACACGAGACCGAGATAGGCAGTGAGGAGACCGCGTTGGGCCCGCCACTCCTTCCAGTACCAGCTGAGCACGAGGTTCATACCGAGACCTCCATGCGCTCGTTGGGCTGCTCGGATGCGCCGGCCTCGGCGAGCACGCGCTGCAGCCCGCTCGGCACCTGAATCGGTTCGTCGTCACCGAGCACTTCGGCGAGGGTGCCGTGTTGCACGATCTTACCGGCCCGGAGCACCGCGACGCGGTCCGCGATCCGGGCTGCGACGTCGAGTTCGTGGGTTGCGCACAGCACCGTCCGTTCGCCGACGCGCAGCGCGTCCAGCACGCCCTCGAGCACCTGCTCGCGCACGAGCGGATCGAGGCCGGCAAACGGTTCGTCGAGCAACAGCAGGTCCGGCTCGGGCGCGAGGGCCGCGACGAGCATGGCCTTCATGCCCTGCCCGCGTGACATGGACTTGAAGCGCGTTCGCATCGGCACGTCGAGTCGGTCGCAGAGGTCGCGACAGCGTTCGGGGTTCCAGGTCGGATACTGCCGCTGCAACAGTCGATACAGATCGCGCGCGTTCATCCACGGGTAGACGTCGGGCACGTCCGGCACGTAGCCGACGCGCTCGAGCACCGCGCGGTGCTCGCGCAGCGGGTCGCGGCCGAAGATCGCCACCGTCCCGGCTGCTGGCCGCAGCACCCCGAGCAGCACGCGCATCAGCGTGCTCTTGCCAGCGCCGTTTTCCCCGAGCAGCACGGTGACCTGGCCGTTCTCGAGCACCAGATCCAACCCATCGAGCACTCGCCGGCGGCCGAACCGCACGTCGAGCCCGCTCACGGCGAGCATCGGCTCTCTGGCGGCGATCACGTTCTTGTCGTCGTCATTCATCATCCGTTCCCCGTTTCCCTGTCCCGGTCTCCCTGTTCCCGGCCTCCTCGATCCCTGGCTCCCCGTCCCCACGGGTCGCCGCCGCGATCTCGGCCAGCTCGTCGAGTCGATCGGTCACCACGGCGTTGAGCTCCGCCTCCGAATGGCCCGCGCGCAGCGCCGCGGCGGCCGCGGTCACGAACGCGTCGAACGTCTCCGCGAGCCGAATGCCGCGCGCGACGTCCGGCCCACCACTGGTCACGAACACCCCCGACCCGTTCCTCCCCTCGGTCACGCCGAGGTGCTCCAGGTCGCGATACGCCTTCGTCACCGTGTTAGGGTTCACGAGCGCGAGCCCGGCCATCCGCCGCACCGACGGCAGCTTGTCCCCGACTCCGAGATCACCACCCGCGATCTCGTCCAGCACGCTCGCCACGAGCTGACGGCTCGCTGGCAACGGACTGTGCGGATCGACGCGGTAACTCACGACCGTCCTATCGACCTAGGACGGTCGACACTTGAGGCAGTGAAGGAAGAACCGCGTGAACGTACCGAACCCGGTTATCCGTGTCTCACCGCAGCTCGGCCCACTCGAGCAGCGTCGCAGCGACCGCCTGGGTGTTGCGATACAGGAACGTCGGGTCGAGCGTCGCCGGCAGGTCCTCGCGCTTGTGATACGGGCCGCCGCGCATGTAGGGCACGTCGCTCATGGCGATCGCCGGAATGCCCTGCTGCCAGTATTCGTAGTGATCGCCGCGCGTGCTGTCCTCGAACCAGCCGCCAATGCGCTTCACCCCGTAGTAGTCGAGCTCGGGAACGTAGACGTCGATGCAATCCTCGAGCAACTCGCCGAGCCACGTCGAGCTCCAGTTGCCGAGCACGAGCACGAAGTCGCCGACGCTCGGCGGCCAGAACACCAACGGGACGCGCACGGGTGACTCCTGCGAGCCCGGCGCCTTGTTCGTGAAGCCGACGGCGTCGAGCGACAGGATGCCCTCGGGCACGTCCTCGGCGGCCACGAGCTGCTTCACGTACTCGCGCGAGCCCACCTTGCCGTCCTCTTCCAGCGCGAAGAACACGAGCCGGATCGTCTTCTGCGTCTGCTGCTGCGCGAGTACGCGCGCGACCTCCAGCAGCGCGGCCGTGCCGCTCGCGTTGTCGTCGGCGCCGGGACTCCACGGCACGGTGTCGTAGTGCGCTCCGGCCTCCACGACGACGCCGCCGTCCGCGGCGCCGGGCAGCACAACGACGAGGTTGTCGTGCGTGCCTTCCGCCATGGTCATCGCGAAGCTGCCATCCGCCAGCTTCTCGAACTTCCGCGACCAGGCGAAGAACTCCCGCCGCTCGGGCTGCAGTCCGACCGCGCGCAACTCCCGTTCGAGGTAGGCGAGCGTCTTCGCCGTCGCCTCCTCGTCGCTGCCGGGCCGCGGACCGATCGCACACAGCGCCGCGACGTCGCCCATGATGCGATCCCGATCGACCCGCGCGAGCACGTCGACGACCCGCGGATCGGCCGTCATGCAGGCCGCACCGAGGCCGAGAACGGAGAGCGACAGCAGCCCGCGCAGCATGCCCGCAGGCTATTCCGGCAGACTCGCCCGGTCGACCCGCAGCGTGAACGCGCCGCTGCCCGCGCCGCCCGGCGAGTAGACCAGGACGTGGTGCCAGCCCGACTTGCCGACGAGGAAGGTGTGCGACGCGTCACGCGTGTCGGCGCGGGCATCGTCGAAGCTGTGCACACAACCATCGACATCCCACAGGTCGAACTGCGCGTCGAACTCCTGGCTCATGACCCGCACGCGGACCAGCTCACCCGCGCGCAGCTTGATTCGATGAAGTCGTCCGTCGCCGAGCCGAAGCTCACCGGTCAGCGGCTCGCCCGCCGTCACGGGGCGGTCCACTGCGACTAGCTCCCCGACGGCCCGCCGGTTGGTGTCGCGCAGCGCCGCGTTGCGACCGACGACGCTCCGGACGGCGATGGCGAGCGTGCACGGCCGTTCCACGAACAGCCAACGCCGGGCCCGCGTGCCCTTGGTGAGCCCACCACGCCAGGCGAACGCCGGTTCACCCGTCGCCCGTTCCTGCCGCACCTCGAGCTGCAACCCGTCGCGGTCGAGATCCGACGCGAGGCGGTAGGCGCCGCGCTCGAGCGTCGCGTGGATCACGGCGCAGTCCTCGGCACCGATGTCGAGATCGAACCCGCCGTTCTCGGCCAGGGCCCCGACTCGGGACCGCAGCAGCTCGACGCGGCACAGCGCCCCCGGCTGGCCCTGCAGGATCAAGGTCCAGTCACCAGCGCCGTCCTCGGCAGCGGTGTAGGCGCCGAGCCAGGGTTGCACCGGTCGCTCGCGACCGTCGTGCATCACTTGCACCGCGCCGCCGGTGACGAGCGGCACGACGACATCCCCCGCCGCCAGCGCGACCGGCAGGTGCCAGCGGCCCTCCTGCCGCAGAATCTGCTCGTGGACCTCCGGCACCGGCCGCAGGGACCCGCCGTCGTACTGGGATCGAACTTCCGCTGTCATGGCCGCGAGGACCATCAGCGAACCAACCATCGCGTCGAACGTGCTCGTCATGCCCTGGAGAACCGCGGGTCACGCAGGCCTTACTCGAAATCCTGGCGCCGCTGGTCTACGCTGCGCGTTCATGGCACGAAGTCGAACCGCGGTGCTCGAGGCGTTCGCCACGCAGCGCTGCTCGGCGATTTTGCGGACGCAGAACAGCACCGCCGTCCGCCCCGCCCTCGACGCCGCCATCGCTGGCGGCTTTCGGATCGTCGAGGTCACGCTGAACACGCCGGGTGCGCTCGATCATCTGCGCGACCTGCAGCGCGACGCCAATCTGGTCCTGGGTGCTGGCACGGTCCTGACGATCGACGACGCCAAGGCCGCGATGGCCGCGGGCGCGCGCTTCCTCGTCTCCCCGGTCACCGACCCGCAGATCATCTCGTTCTGCCGGCAGCACGACCTGGTGTCCGTGCCGGGAACGTTCACGCCGACGGAGATGATGGAGGCCCACCGCGCCGGCGCCGACATGGTCAAGCTCTTCCCCGGACCGTCCAACGGCCCGGACTTCCTGCGCGCGGTGCGCGGCCCGCTGCCGTTCCTACGGATCTACCCGACAGCTGGCGTGACCGAGCACAACGCCGACGAGTGGCTCGCTGCCGGCGCGTTCGGCCTCGGCTTCGTCGGCACGCTGTTCGATCCGGCGGACATCGCAGCCGGCCGCTTCGACGCCATCGAGGCCCGCGCGACCCGCATGGTCAAGAGCGTGCGGGACCACATCGCGCGCGCTGCCGGCGAGGCCGTGGCGAGCCGCGAGAACGGTAACGGCGGGCACGAGTTGACCGTCTGAACCCGCGTCGGTGCTCGTCGCTCTGAGCTTCCTGGCCCTCGCCGTCGGCCCGCTCCTCGTGTGGCTGGCGCGGCGGAAGCCCTGGTCGACCGTTCTCCTGGACGCGTTCACCCTCGTGACGGTCAGCGGCTTCGCGCTGCTCCACATCCTGCCAGAATGCGCGGCCCAGGCTGGCTGGCTCGTGCTGCCGCTCGCCCTCGTCGGCTTCCTCGTGCCGACGCTCGCCGAACGCTCGCTGCATGGTGCGACACCTGGCGTGAAGCCCGTCGTCCTGCTCCTCGCGCTGCTCGGGATGGGCGCGCATACGACGCTCGACGGGCTGTTCCTGACCGAGGACGGCGTGCACTCGCACGGCGGCCACCGCCACACGCACGACGTCGCGGCCTGGGGCGTGATCCTGCACCGCATCCCGGCCGGCATCGGCATCTGGTGGATCGTGCCGCGAACGCTCGGCGTCGGCGCTGCAGTGCTCATCACCGCGATCGTGGTCGGCGGCACGTTGTTCGGTCACTACCTCGGCACCGAGCTGCTCGATGACACTTCCCAGCGCGGTCTCGCGCTGCTGCAGGCCGTCCTCGCGGGCTCTCTCCTCCACGTCGTGCTCCATGCGCACGTCCCGGGGCCGCCGGGCCAGGGCCGCTTCCGCCCGGCCTCCGTCGTCGGCGCCGCGCTCGCCGCAGTCCTGCTGTGGGCCGTGATTCACGATCACTTCCCCGCGGGCCCCCACGGTCCGGGTCAGGTGTTCCTGCGACTCGCGATGGAGTCGGCACCGGCCCTGCTGTTCGCCTATCTGCTCGTCGGCGTCTGTCACGCGTTCCTGCCGCCGAACTGGCTGCGCAACATCAGCCGCGGACCGGCGATCATGCAGGCGCTGCGCGGCGTCGCGGTCGGGCTGCCGCTGCCGGTCTGTTCGTGCGGCGTCGTGCCGATCTACCGCGAACTCGTGCGGCAGGGCGCGAGCATCGCCGCCGCGATCGCGTTCCTCGTCGCGACTCCCGAACTCGAGCTCGCGGCCGTCACGCTGACGTTTCAACTCATGGGGGCCGACGTCGCCCTGTTGCGTGTCGGCATGGCGGCGATCCTCGCGCTCGTCGTCGGGCTCCTCGTGAACGCGCTCCTCCGCGGTCGCGCGAGCGAGACGGACGTCGCGGAGCACGACCTGCCGGAGGCGGTCACCGGGGGCTTCGGCACCCGCCTCGCGACCGCTGTCCGGTTCGGCTTCGGCCCCGCGGTCGACAGCACCGCAACCTGGATCCTCGCCGGCCTGGTGTTGTCGGCCCTGCTCATGCCGTACGTCGACCGCGAGTGGATCGCCGGCCTGCCGCCCGGAATCGATGTGCCGATCGCGGCCCTGATCGGCCTCCCGATCTACGTCTGCGCGACCGGCAGCACGCCGCTCGCCGCGATGCTGCTCTTCCACGGCATGTCGCCCGGTGCCGTGCTCGCGTTCCTGCTGACGGGCCCGGCGACGAACATCACGACGTTCGGGGTCGTGTCCAAGCTCCATGGCGGGCGCGCCGCCGTCACGTTCGCGGTGTCGATGTGGATCGGCGCGGTCGGCCTCGGGTACGTCGCCAACTGGCTCGTTCCCGAGGCGGCGATCCGCTCGCTGCAGGGCGAGGGCCACGACCACGGCGCGTTCGGGTGGATCGCGCTCGCGGCACTCGGCGGTCTGTTCCTGCTCGCCCTGCTGCGCCAGGGCGTCCGCCCGTTCCTCGAACGGCTCTTCGAGTCGCCGGTCAACCTCGAACACGACCACGGCGGCTGCGGCCCGCACGACCGCGACGACCACGCGCACGATGCCCATGGTCACGGCCCGTCGACCCCGCATTGCCACTGACCCGCCGGCCCGTCATCTCGAACTCGGTCGGGGCTCAGTGCCGGTACCCGATCATTCGACCGGTCCCGGCATTGCCACCGGCAGCGTGGAACACGTGCACGTCGTCGCTCGGGACCGAGAACCCGTTGAGGTGCCGCCAGGCGAACAACGGTCGTATCGCGGCCGGCGGTGACACCGGGGCCGCCCACGCCTGCGCCCCGACGTCGAAGCGATGCACGACCGGCACGTTCGCGCCGCCGCTCATCCACAGCAGCACGGCGTCGTCGCCCGCGTCGTACAGCAACCCGCGCCCCGCCGTGGTGTAGACGACGGAATGCGGCGGCGTCCCCTGCACGTTCACATGGTGCCAACGGCTGGTCGCGACCTCGTAGTACCACAGCCGCGCCGTCTGCGTCGTCGCGTCGACGCCGTAGTAGTAGACGCGGCCATGCACCGGATCGTGGCACGTGATGCCGTGCCCGGCGATCGCCGGCGCCAGGTTGGCCGTCGGCTCGTCGTGCCAGGCGTAGGTCACGGGATCGAACCACCAGATCCGCGAGCGATTCGCCGCCGCCGTGTCGAAGACCCAGAATCGCGAGTCGATCGCCTGCACCGCCATGCCGCGCGCGCTCACGTTGAAGTTCGGCGCGTTCGCCCCCACCGGTTCGCGCCGCCACGAACCGGTCACCGCTTCGAACAACCACGGCGACCGATACTGCGACGCCGGAAAGCTGGCGTTGCCGTTCGGCAGCCACCCGAGCCGCTGCGGCATCGAGGCGACCCAGTACGTGTTGGGCGCCGGCTGCATGAAGAACGTCTCGGTCCAGTCATCGAACGCGACGAACTCGTACCCGTGTCCGAGCTGCGCGACGGGCACGAGCTGGCCCTGGCCATCGATCTCGAACTGATTGCCGTCGAGCTGCAACGCGAGCGTCGCCACCTCGCTGCCCGGCTTGACGCAGCGCCAGGCGTGGCCGCGCCAGTCGTAGAACCACACGTCGTCGACGTAGCGACCCGTCTGCGTGTTGACGTAGCCGTGCCCGCTCTCGCCCGTGAGGAACGCGCCCTGCAGCGCCTCCGACCACGCCATGCGCGGCGTGTACTCCCGACCCGTGGCGAGGCCGTGGACCGGATCGGGCTGTGGCACGCCGAGATCGAGCCAACTGTTCGGCGCCATCCCGGCCACCAACGTCGTGTGGGCCCCGGCCGGCGACGGCAACCCCGCGAGCGGCCCCGCGCGTTGACCGATCATGACCTCGAGACCCGGCGTCAGGTCGAAGCCGATCGCGGCCGCCGACGGCGTCGTGAGAGCCTGCACCCGCAGCGTGACGCCGAGCCACGCGGGATCCGCGGGCAGGTCGAGGAGGCGCTGCGCTCGCCCGGTCGGCAGGATGCCGAGCACGACCGCCGTGGCCGGGTCGACGTACGCCACGCATCCAGCGCCGACATGCGTTGGGGAAGACGGTGGAAAACTTACGGCCAAGACGCCCCAAGTTGCTGCACTGCTCGTGACTTCGAATTCCACACTCGTGTGGAGAACCGGCACGGACGCACGGAGCCCGGGTTGGGCTGCGCCGCAGCCCGGCCCGACCTCCATCACGTTCGGGAAGCCCTGGGCCGGAACGGCTGCGAGGCCGGCGCAGACGACGACCGCGATGCGAGTGGCGTGACGCACGATGGCATCGTACCCTCGACCGGGTGCCGACGGGGGTACTGATCTACACGAGCCAACGGCTCGAGGACTTGTTGCGCGTGCTCGCCGAGCGCCTCGCGACGGCCCCATTGCCGCCGCTGGTGAACGAGACGATCCTCGTTCCGGGCCAGGGGATGGCGCGCTGGTTGCGGTATGCCCTGGCCGAGCAGCACGGCATCGCGGCCGGCCTGGAGCTGCCGTTCGCTGGCGCCTGGCTGCAGCAACTCGCCCGCGAGCGGTCAGGATCGGCCACGGCCGACGTGGCCGCGCGGTTCGGACTCGAAGCTCTGGTGTTCCGGATCCACCGACTGCTGGGCGAACCCGCGCTGCGACGCGATCTCGGCGCCGCGGCACACTACTGCACGGACGACCCCGACGGCCGCAAGCGGTTCCAGCTGAGCCAACGGCTCGCGGCGTGCTTCGACGACTATCAGCTCTACCGGCCCGACCTGCTCGATCGCATGGCCCAGGGCGATGACCTCCAGAAGCTCGGCGATCACGGGCGCTGGCAGGCGCGGCTGTGGCGCGCGCTGCACGCGGATGCGCCGGTTGCGGCCGATGCGGGCCCCGAACGAGACGGTCCGTCCACCGACCGCCAGACCGGGTATCTCTTCGCCGAGCTCGCCCCGCCGCGCGCGCCCGAGCCGGGCGGCGACAACAGCATCGATCCGACCGCGTCCGGTGCGCACCGCGTCGCCCATCTGCGCGCGCTGCTCAACGACCCGGAACGCGCCCGCCGCGCGCTCCCGCCGCGCCTCTCGATCTTCGGCACGTCGACGCTGCCGCCCGCGTTGTTGCAGCTGTTCGAACTCGTCGCGCAGCACATTCCGGTGGTGTTCTACGTGCCGAGCCCAGCACCCGGACTGCTCGAAGGGCTGGACCGCCGCACGACGCAGCGGTTCGGCGGCAACCCGTTGCTGGCCAGCCTCGGCACCGAAGCGCGCGAGTTCCAGCGCGCGCTCGCGGACATCGAAGTCGATGAACGGCGGGACCTGCACGCACCCACCGTTCGGGCACCGCGCACCCTGCTCGAGTGCATCCAGCAGGACATCACGTTCTTGCGGGATCGTCGCGCGGGCTCGAGCGATGCGCCGCCGTTCGAACTCGCGGCCGGCGATCATTCGCTGCTCGTGCACGACTGCCATTCCGAGCAACGCGAGATGGAGGTCGTGCGCGACCAGATCCTGCGGGCCTTCGCCGAGGACGAAACGCTCGAACCGCACGACGTGCTCGTGCTCGTGCCGGACATCGAACGCTACGCGCCGTTCGCCCAGGCGGTCTTCGGCCCGGTCGCCGACCACGTGCCGTTCACCGTGGCCGACAAGAGTCCCCGCAGCGAGTCCCCGATTTGCGCGGCGCTGTTCCAGACCCTGCGGCTGGCCCAGGATCGCCTCGCCGTGTTCGACGTGCTGCACCTGCTCGAAGAACCGGCGGTCCAGCGGCGCTTCGGCATCTTCGGGAACGACCTGCAGACGCTGCGCCATTTGTGTGACCGGGCCGGGATCCGCTGGGGCGTCGACGGTGCGATGCGCGAGGAGCAGTTCCAGGTCCCCGCGTTCGAGGACAACTCGTGGCGCCACGGGCTCGAACGCATGCTGCTCGGCGTGGCCACCGGGCCGACCGACGACCTCGTTCTCGGCCACCTGCCCGCGGCCGACACGACGGCCGGGCGCGAGGTCCTCGTCGCGCGGCTCGCGCACTTCGCCGACACGCTGTTCGCGCTGCTGCGAGGACTGCAACGGCCGCTGCCGCTCGCGCAATGGGCCGACCGGATCGACGAACTCGCAGGCGCGCTGTTCCTGCCGTCGACGGGCACGGAGAACCAGGGCGTTGCCGACCTGCACGCGGCGGCGGCGGCACTGCGGGCGCACGCGGCCACGGCCGCGCACCAGGAGCCAGTGAGCAACCTCGTGCTGCAGGACTGGCTCGAGTTCGCGCTCGGGCGGACGGCCGCGAGCCAGGGCTTCCTGTCGGGCAAGGTCACCATCGCCGCCCTGTTGCCGATGCGCGCAGTGCCGGTGCGCCAGCTGTTCCTCTGCGGCCTCGACGACCAGGCGTTCCCGCGCGTGGACCGGCCGGCACCGTTCGACCTCGCGGCGGTCGACCGCCGGCCCGGCGATCGCAGCCTCCGCCTCGACGATCGCCAGATGTTCCTCGACTGCCTGATGGCGGCGCGCGACCGTCTGCACCTCACGCACGTCGGCCACTCGCAGAAGGACGACAGTGAGTGCGCGCCCTCGGTCGTGCTCGCCGAACTCCTCGAGGTGATCGACCGCTGTGCCGTTCCGCCCGAAGGTCGCGACTCGGCAGCGAGCGCCGTCCACGTCCGCCACCCGCTGCAGGTCTGGAGCTCGCGCTACCTCACGGGCCACGACGATCGCCTGTTCACGTATCGGCTCGCCGCTGCGGACTTCGCCGGGTCCGACGCGCTCCCGGCAGCAGGCGTGCCCGAGCAGCCGTTCTGCGCCGAACCGCTGAACGTGCCGGAGCCGGCCGATCGGGCCGTGATTCCGCTGGCCACCCTGGTCGACTTCTTCTGGCATCCGTGTCGCTGGTTCCTGCGCAACACGCTGCAGCTGCGACTGCCGCGATCCGGTGACGAGGCGACCGCGACCGAGCCGTTCGAGGTCGACGGCCTGAGCCGTTGGCGCATCCACTACGAAGCGCTGCAGCGCCGCCAACGCGACCTGCCGCCGCCGGATCTCGCCCTCACCCGCGCGTCCGGCCAGCTGCCGGTCGGTGGCACCGGGGCCGCGTTGTTCGCCGGGATCGAAGCCGAGTTCGCGCGCTTCGCCCAGGAGCTGGACGCCCACGGCGAGCTGCGCGCGTGTCCGATCACGGCGCGCTCCGACGATGCCCTCGTGCGCGGCGAGTTGCCCGGGGTCGGCACGAACGCCGTGGTCTACGCCCGGGTCGCCTATCTCGGCGCGAAGGACCGCCTCCGCGGCTGGGTCCTGCACGTCGCCGCGGCGGTCGCCCGCCATCAGGGCGCCGATCTGCCGGCCGAGACCGTGCTCATCGGCCGGCAGGAGAGCAAGCGGTTCCTCGAGCTGCCGGCCGCGATGGCGGACGAGCAGCTCCGGAGCCTCATCGCGGCGTTCCGCGCCGGGATCGTCGCGCCGTTGCCGCTCATCGAGAAGAGCTCGATGGCGTACGCGGAGCAGCTCGACAAGCAGAAGGAGCCGCAAGAAGCGTTGCGGCAGGCGGCGCAGAAGTGGCACCCCAGTCAACGGCCCGGCAATCCGGTGCTGCACGATTCCGAGGACGAGAACCATGCGCTCGCGATGCGCGGGCGCGATCCGTTCGCGTTGCCGGAGTTCGCGGAATGGTCCGCGCGCATCTGGCGACCGGCGCTGAGCTACCTGAGGGACGAATGACGGTCGCGCGCGAGTTCGACCTGCTGACCGCGCCGCTCGACGCCGGCACCGTGATGCTCGAAGCGAGCGCCGGCACCGGCAAGACCTACAGCGTCGTGGGCCTGCTGCTGCGGATGCTGCTCGAGAAACAGATCGAGAGCCTCGACCAGGCCCTCGTGGTCACGTTCACCGTGGCCGCGACCGCGGAGCTCAAGAACCGATTGCGCGCCGGGTTGCACCGGACGCTCGCGATCGCGCGCGGCGGTCACGGGGACGACTTCTTCACCGCCATCGCGCGATCGCCGGAGGCCGAACCGCGGCTCGTGCGCGCGCTGGACGAGTTCGACAACGTCTCGATCCACACCATCCACGGCTTCTGCAAGCGCCTGCTCGACGACGCGGCGTTCGAGACGCGCGAGCCGTTCGCGCTCGAGTTCGCGGTCGATCCGGTGCCGATGCTGCACGTCGCGGCGGCGGATGCCCTGCGCTCCTGCTACACGACGGCGGCGGACCCGCGAAGTGCGCTGCTCGCGGTCGCCAAACTCGGACCGACGGAGCTCGTGCGACAGTACACGCTCTGGCAGCGTTACCCCGACGTTGCGCTGGCACCGGATCCCGCGGATGCGGCGACGCACCTCGAGGAACTCGGCCGCGCGCTCGCCGTCGCCGGTGAACAGGCGCGGGCGGACGCCGACGCGATCGCGAGCCGCATCGGGCGCATGCGTTGGCGCAAGGGCGAGGGCCTCTACAGGAGCAACCGACCCATCAGCCCGGAGCGCCTCGTCGAGCGCATCGCGGCGGCGCCGGAGCTCGTGCTGCCCGAGCTTCGGCAGCTCGCACCGGAGAAGCTCGACGAGGTCGCCCAGAAGTCGGCCAGGAAGTGCACGGATCACCCGTTCTTCGCGACCTGCGACGCGATCGCCGCCGCGTTCGACGAATCGAAACGTCACCTGCGCGCCGAGCTGCTGCGGCGCATGCACGCGCGCATCGCGGCACACAAGCGCAAGGAACACACGCTCGGGTTCCAGGATCTGCTCGCGCGCACCCATGCGGCGCTGCAGGACCCCGAGCGCCGGCCCGCCGTTCGCGAGGCGGTGCGCTCGCGCTACCGGGTGGCCCTCATCGACGAGTTCCAGGACACGGACCCCGTGCAGTACGAGATCTTCGCGGATTGCTTCGCGGAGCGGCCGCTGTTCCTCATCGGGGATCCCAAGCAGTCGATCTACGGCTTCCGTGGCGCCGACCTCGACGCCTACCTGGCGGCGCGCAACGACGCCGAGCAGCGCTTCACCCTCGGTACCAACTTCCGCACGGCCGACGGCCTCGTGCGCGCGGTCCAGGCCACGTGCAAGCGACCCGGCGCGTTCGTGCTGCCGCAGATCGACCTGCCGGCGGTCGTGGCCAACGCCGAACCCGATGCGCTGCGGCTCGAAGGTGACGAGCTGCCCCCCCTCGTGTGGCGCTATCTCGCCGCGGACAAGGAGATCGCGAAGTCCGTCGCCGAACCGCGCATCGCCCGGGACGTCGCCGCCGAGATCTCGCGGTTGTTCCGGGCCGGGGTCACCAAGGACGGCGCGCCGCTCGCGCCGCGCGACATCGCGATCCTCACGCGCACCAACGCGCAGGCCACGAGCGTGCAGGACGAGCTGCGCGCGATCGGCATCGTCTCGGCCATCGGCAAGGCCGGCGACGTGCTCGAGACGGACGAGGTCGGCGAGCTCGAAGTGCTGATGCGGGCCATCCTGCAGCCGCGCAACCTGCAGCGCGCGCGGGCCGCCATGGGAACCCGGATCTATGGGCTCGATGCCGCGGCCCTGCACGCCCTCAACGACGAGCGCGCCGCCACGACTGACGGTGACTCCGCCGCGGGGAACCGGATCGACGAGCATCTGCTGCGGTTCGAACGCTGGCGCCTGACCTGGGTCCGTCGCGGGTTCGTCGTGATGATGGAGCAGCTCTTCGCGGATCGCGCCGTCGTCGATCGCATGCTCGCCATCCGCGGCGGTGAACGTCGTTTGACGAACGTGCAACAGCTCACCGAGTTGCTGCACCGTGCCGAGCACGAAGGGCGTCTGTCGCCGGAGGGTCTCCTCGAGTTCCTGGTACACGAACGCCTGCACCGGGACCAGATCGACTACGAACTGCGGGAGCTGCGGCTCGAGAGCGACGAAGACGCGGTGCAGATCCTCACGGTGCACGGCAGCAAGGGGCTCGAGTACGAGGTCGTGTTCTGCCCGTTCCTCTGGGACGGCCGGACGCCGTCGACCGAGTCGATCGCGCCGACGGACACCGGCCGGGAGCTCGTCTTCGAGCTCAAGAAGGACCATCCGCTCTACTACGCCGCGGACCTCGAGCGGCTGGCGGAGGACGCGCGACTCGTCTACGTCGCCCTGACGCGGGCGAAGCGCCGCTGCTACGTCCACCTCGGGGCGCTCGGTCACCAGGGTGCGGGCAGCAAGCGCAGCGCGCTCTGCTGGATGCTCGGCCCGCTCGCCGCGGCCGATCGCAGCCGTGCGAGCGGGAAGAAGGGCCACTGGTACGAGGACTGGGTCAATCGTCACAAGGAGCCGGCGGCGGTCCGGAGCCTCATCGAGCACGCCGTCGAGGCCAACCCCGAGCAGATGGCACTCGTCGAGGTTGCGACGGACCCCGCACCCGAACCCGTCCCCGACCGCGCCGAGCCGGCGGGGTCGGCGGGCCGACGTCGGGGTCGGCCTCGCGTCCCGCGCCGACGCCCGTGGGCCCGCGGCCTGCACAGCTTCTCGTCGATCGTTGCCGATGCGCCGGCCGAGATCGCGGCCCGCGACACCACGGATCCGGCCCGGGCAGGCGCCGAGCCCCCGGCGAGCGCCCAGGCGACCCCGACGGGCATCTTCGCGTTCGCGCGCGGCGCAGCCGCCGGCAACTGTCTCCACGAGATCCTCGAGCACCTCGACTGGGAGACGCCGGAATCGCCCGGCAATCGCGATCTCGTGGAACGCAAGCTGCGGCAGCACGCGTTGCTCGACCCCGGCGCGCACATCGGGCCGATCGACTCGATCGCAGTCGTGCGGGCCAACGTCCTGGCCCTCGCCGCGGCCCGGGCCGGCACCGATGGCCCGACCATCCAGCAACTCGCGGGCGGTGCCGCCGCGGCCGAATGGGACTTCACGCTGCCCGCGATCGACTGTCGCACGGACGTGCTCGCGGGCGTGTTCGAGCGGCACGGCGGGACGATCGCCCAGACCTACGCGCCGCGCCTCGCGGCGTTGCCGGAGCGCGCGCTCCGCGGCCACCTCGTCGGCTTCGTCGATCTGCTGGCAGAACACGACGGGCGCTACTGGATCGTCGACTGGAAGTCCAACCACCTCGGCGATGCGGTGACGGACTACGGGACCGACGCCCTTGCCGCGGCCATGCACGAGCACGACTACGTGCTGCAGTACCACCTCTACGTGCTCGCGCTGCACCGGCTGCTCGGGACGCGGCTGCCCGACTACGACTACGACCGCCACTTCGGCGGGGTGTGCTACGCGTTCTTGCGGGGCGCGGTCGCGGACTCGGCCAACGGCATGTTCTGCGACCGGCCGGAGCGCGCCCTCGTGGCCGCGATGGACGAATGGGTCGCGGGCGAGCTGCGCGCGGCCCGGGCCGAGGGAGCGGAGCGATGACGGCCGAGCTCCCGAACGTCGGCGACGTCCTCGGGCGGGCGCTCGCGCGCTACGCGACCGACGCGACCCGGCCCGCCGTCACGCAGGCCGTGCGACTGCTGACCGCCCATCGCGCGGCCGGCAACGTCTGCCTGCCGTTCGACGATCTGGCGCACGATCGCGAGGTCGACGCCGACTCGCTGCGCGAGGGGCTGCTGACCTCCGGCGTTTGCGGGCGCGACGAGAAGGCGATGTTGCCGCTCGTTCTCGATGCCGAGGATCGGCTCTACCTGCGTCGCGACTTCGCGGTCGAGCGGCGCATCGCGACCGCGCTGCAGAGTCGGCTGGCGGCGCCGGCGGCCGTCCCCCCCGAGGTCCTGCGCGATGCCCTCGCGGCGCGCGGTGAGCTGCCGGTCGAGCCCCCGGTCGGCGGCGAGGTCGAACCCGACTGGCAGCTCGCGGCGATCGCCGCGGCCGCGAGCCGGCGCTTCCTGCTGCTCACGGGCGGCCCGGGCACGGGCAAGACCACGACCGTGGCGCGACTCCTCGCGCTGCTCCTCGACCTGCCGGACGAACAGGGCATCACCCCGCGCATCGCGCTCTGCGCGCCGACGGGCAAGGCCGCCGCCCGCATGGCCGAGGCCATCCGGCGGCATGCCGCGAGCGACGCCACGCTGCAGGCTGCGTTGCCAGACCTCGAACCGCGCACGTTGCACCGCCTGCTCGGCTACCGCGCGCTCGACGACTCGTTCCTGTTCGGCCGTGACCGGGCGCTGCCGTTCGACGTCGTCGTCGTGGACGAGGCGTCGATGCTCGATCCGGTCCTGCTCGCCGAGCTGCTCGATGCGCTGGCCGACGACGCGCGCCTCGTGCTCGTCGGCGACCGCGACCAGCTCGCGGCAGTCGCCGCCGGTCAGGTCCTCGGTGATCTCTGCCGGGCGGCCAACGCCGATCGCGGCCCAGGGCGCGCGCTCGCCGACCTCGTCCGGCAGACCACCGGCATGCAGCTGCCGACGCAGGACGACGCGCCGCCGATCGCGGATCACGTCATCCAGCTGCGGGTGAACCACCGCTTCGGCGCGCAACCGGGCCTCGATCACTTCGCGCGCGCACTCGCGCTTCGCGATCCCCGGGGTGCGCTCGCGGTCCTCGACGCGGGCCACCCCGATCTCGTTCTGGCGACCGACCCCGACGCGGTCCTCCGCGAACTCGAGGACGAACTGCTGGCCATCGTCGCCGCGTCAGCCGACGAGGCGGTCGCCGACCTGGGCCGGCTGCGGGTGCTCGCGGCCACCCGCCACGGCGCGGGCGGCACGCTCGCGTGGAACCGCCGGATCGAGGATCTGCTCGCGCGCCACGGCATCCGGGTCGACGACCCGTGGTATCCGGGCCGCCCGATCCTCGTGCTCGCGAACGACCATCAGAACCGCATCTTCAACGGCGACCTCGGCGTCGCGTGCCGCGACGAGAACGGCCGACCGCAGGTCGCGTTCCCCGGCGCGGACGGCGGCGTCCGCTACGTGAGCGCGTTCCGCGTGCCGGAGCACGAGACCGCCTGGGCGATGACCGTCCACAAGTCGCAGGGCAGCGAGTTCGACACCGTCGTACTCTCGATGCCGAGCGAGGACGGCCCGCTCTGGCAGGCCCCGCTGCTCTACACCGGCATCACCCGCGCCCGCCGCCGCGCCCTGCTCGTGGCAGAGGCCGAGCTGCTCCGAGCGGGCGTCACCCGCTGGCCGGAGCGCAGCTCCGGGCTCTACACGGCATTGCGCTGAACGACCCCGGAGTACGGAACCTGGTTCATGCTGCCGGCCGCCCGGAACGCCACCTGCGCGACAACGGACCCCGGAGTACGGAACCTGGTTCATGCTGCCGGCCGCCCGGAACGCCACCTGCGCGACAACGAAATCGCGGCCGGCAGCATGAACCTGGTTCCGTACGGGCGATGCGACAAACCTCCGGGGATCGGCACGTTCAAGTTTCGTCCCTTGGGCTGGCCGATATGGTGCTTCGAGCCAATGTCGAGCAGCAAACAACCCCGCACCCCCGAGCAGATCGCGACCCTGCAGGAGCGCGTCGCCAAGATCGAGAGCTGGTATCACCGGATCGATCTCGGTGACGGCGTCGAAACGCCCGGCCACTTTCGGATGGCCGACTACCTCGACCACTACAACTTCCCGGCGGACCTGAGCGGCAAACGGGTGCTCGACGTCGGTGCGAGCACGGGCTTCTTCGCCTATGAGTTCGAGCGTCGCGGTGCCGACGAGGTCGTCGGCATCGAGTTGCCGAGCTGGGAGGCCCACGACTGGACGCCGCGCAAGCGCCGTGAACTGGCGAGCAAGGACCAGGACCGCGCCGCGAAGGACAACGCCGACGTGATGATCGACGGCTTCACCGTCGTCGGCGAGGCCCTCGGCAGCACGCGCACGCGACGCGTCTTCAAGCCGATCTACGAGCTCACGGCGGCAGAGCTCGGCACGTTCGACATCGTGTTCTCCGGCGCGATGCTCATGCACGTGCGCGATCCGATCCTCGGCATCCAGCGCATGCGCGAGTGCTGCAAGCCCGATGGCCGCCTGATCGTGTCCATCTCGGCGCTCCAGACCGAGGAGCAGGGCCCGATCGCGCGCTTCGTCGGCGAGTGGAACGAGTGCAACTGGTGGCAGATGAGCCCCGCCGGTCTGGACTCCATCCTCGAGTGCTGCGACTTCGACCGCATCGAGAACCGCGCGCACTACACGCTCGAGGACGTCACGGGTCAGTTCAAGGACCCGACCTACGTCTGCCACGCGCTGCCACGCCAGGACTAGGAGATTGGCCACGCTCGCGCGCTTCCGCCAGCTCGCGCTGGCCTGTGATGGTGCCGTGCAAGGCGGCCACCACGACGTCGTCGACTTCCGTTGCAACGGCCGGATCTTCGCATCGCTCAACCCCGACGGCAAACGCGCGATGGTGAAGCTGACGCCGGCCCAGCAGCGCGAGCGCAAACAGGTACTCGGCGATGCGATCGTCCCCGCCTCCGGCGCCTGGGGGGAGCGCGGCTACACGCTCGTGACCGTCGCCGCGGTCGACGTCAGAACGATCACCGACCTCGTCACCGACGCCTGGCAGAACGTGATGCAGGCCACGACGAAGCCCAGCGGTCGCAGCAAGGCGGCGACCGAGAAGCGCGCCGCCAAGACCAAGAAAGCCGCGAAGAAGTAGCCCGCAGCTGAATCAGCGCGCGAACCAGATGGTGTCGACGAGCAATTCGCGCAGGACCGACGTCGCATAGGCCCCGCGCGGCAACCCGAACGACACCTGCAGGCCGGCCTCGACCGCGGCGACATCGGGCTCCGTGACGGGCACCCGCAGCGGGCGCCGTTCGCCGCGCGCCATCCCGTAGGGCAGGCCGGCGAACGCCTCGGGATCGAGGTCCAGCTCGGCCAGCGCCGCTCGCTCGATCGCGAGCGGCTCGCCCTCGGGCCACGTCATCTTCGGCCCCGGCATCGGGCCCGACGGCGAGATCGCCACGCGCTCGAGGCGCTCGCGGTCCGCGGCCGGGTCGGTCACGGCAAACACGGCACCCTTGTCGTGCAGGAACGCGAGGTCCCCCGGCATGAGCTCGTGCAGCGACTGGCGACGCGCCGCGACGACGTGGTTGAAGATCTCGCTCTGCACCGCGGACACCACGAGCCCGAACACCCGCCGTGGCATCCGGCGCGCGAACTTGCGCGGATTGCCCGTCAGCACGTCGAGGCCCTTCTGCAGGTTGGCGCCGCGCTTGCCGAAGCGTTGCTCGCCGAAGTAGTTCGGGACCCCGAGCCTGGCACATTCCGCGAGCCCGGCGCGCGCGAGCTCGACGTCGCCGGGCGCCGTTCCCCGCAGCGTGATGCGGAACCGATTGCCGCGCAGGTGCCCGAGCCGCAGCTTGTTGCCGTGGCGCTTCACCTCGAGCACCTTGAAGTGCTCGGAACCGAGCTCGCGACACTGCGCCTCGTCGACGTGCTCGATGCTCACCCACTGCTGCGAGACCGCCCGGGCGTCCTTGAGCCCGGCGATGCCGAACGCGCGTTCATCGCGGTCGAGCTGGGCGCCGAGCTCGCTCAGCAGGTCGATCGTCGACAGCAGGCGCTTCTCGATCCGCAGGTAGACGTGGTCACCCTGCCCGCTCGGCAGGTACGACGGGATCTCCTCGACGACGAAGTCCTCGGGCTCGACCTTGTAGCGCCCGCGGATGCGCGCCGCCGCGTCGGATCGCGGCACGGGCCGCATCGGCTTCCGGATGTCGTGCGGCAGCCGACTACTCTTTCTTCTTCTTGGTCTTCCGGCGCGCCGGCTTGCCGGCCTTGCCCTCGGCCGCGGCCATCGCGGGCTGCTCGGCCTCGGCCTCGCCCGCGTCGTCCGCCGGCTCGTCCACCGCGTCGGGCTGGAACGCCTTGACCGGATCGGCGCCCGTCGCGTACGCGAGCAGGCGACCGAGTTCGTCGCGCAGCTCCGACCGCGCTACGATCCGGTCGATCTGCCCCTTCTCGAGCAGGAACTCGGAGCGCTGGAAGCCCTTCGGCAGCTCCTTCTTGATCGTCGTCGCGATGACGCGCGGGCCGGCGAAGCCGATGAGCGCGCCCGGCTCGGCGATCGTGAGGTCACACACCGAGGCGAACGACGCCGTGACGCCACCCGTCGTGGGGTGCGTGAGCACGGAGATCGACACGAGCCCGGCCTTGTCCAGCCGCGTCAGCGCGCCGCAGGTCTTGGCCATCTGCATCAGCGACACCGCGCCCTCGTGCATGCGCGCGCCACCGGAGCAGGCGAACAGCACGACCGGCACCTGGCGCTCGACCGCGGCCTCGCACAGCATCGCGATCTTCTCGCCGACCACCATGCCCATCGACCCGCCGAGGAACGCGAAGTTCATCACCCCGAGCCCGCAGTCGATGCCCTTGATCTTGCCGAAGCCGGTCACGATGGCGTCAGCCTCGCCGGTCTTCTTGCCCGTGGCCTTGAGCTTGTCGCCGTAGGGCATCTTGTCGACGAATCCGAGGATGTCGTAGGCCTTGACGTCGCTCCACAGCTCCTCGAACGAGTCGGCGTCCGTCGTCAGCGCGATGCGCTCGCGCGCGTTGAGCGTGAAGTGGTGGCTGCAATTGCCGCACACGCGGTGCTTCTGCTCGAACTCCTTGCGGAAGAGCATCGCGCCGCACGACTCGCACTTGATCCACAGCCCACCGGGCATGTCTTTCTTCTTGCCGAAGCGAGTCCAGGCCATGTCACTCATTCGTCGCGGGGGTCAACGGTTCGTCCGGAAGGTTAGCGGCTTGCCGAGGCGGCACACAAGCAGAAGCCGCGGCCTCAGACCGCGGCGAGCGCGCGGTCCCGCAATTCCGCGATTCGCTGCTTGCGATCCTCGGCGCCGAATACGGCCGTGCCGGCCACGAAGACGTTGGTCCCCGCCGCCGCCGACGCCGCGATCGTGTCGGGCCCGATGCCACCGTCCATCGCGACCTCGCCCGTGAAGCCGAGCTGGCGCAGCTCGGCGACCTTGGGCAGGACCTCGCTCATGAACTTCTGGCCGCCGAACCCGGCGAACACGCTCATCACGAGCGCGAGGTCGAACTGGTCGACGTACGGCTGCAGCCTCGCTGCGGGCGTGTCCGGCTGGATCGACAGTCCGGCCTTCGCACCGCGGGACCGGATCTTCACGAGCAGCTCGCCGACGTCACCCTTCTGGCCAGCTTCACTGTCTTCGACTTCGACGTGGAACGTGAGGCAGTCCGCGCCAGCGTCGAGGAACGCGTCGGCATACTGCCACGGATCCGTGATCATCAGGTGCACGTCGAGCGGCTGCCGCGCGACGTTCTTGATCGCCTTGGTGATGAACGGGCCGAACGTCAGGTTGGGCACGAAGTGGCCGTCCATGACGTCGAGATGCAGCCAGTCGGCGCCGGCGTCCTCGACCGAGCGGACCTCGTCGGCGAGGTGCGCGAAGTCGGCGGCCAGCAGCGATGGGGCGATACGAACGGGATGGGTCACGGGCTCTCGGGAGGTTGCCGCACGGCGCGGGCGAACTCAATAGGCGGCAGCCGAACCGCCGCTGCGGTGATCGCACACGGCCCGGCGCGAGCCGTCAGCGAGCACCTCGATCGCCTGCACCCGACCGATGCTCGTCGATCGCGCCGCGAACTCGTGCCCCTTCTTGGCGAGTGCCTCGCGGACATCACCCGGCAGGGCAAAGGGTTCCCACGTGATGCGGTCGGGCAGCCACTGGTGATGGATCCGCGGCGCGCGCACCGCGCGCTCGAGCCCCATCTCGTGATCGACGACGTTGAGCAGCACCTGCAGCACCGCGGTGATGATCCGGCCGCCGCCCGGCGCGCCGAGCACGAGCCGCACCTGACCGTCCTCGAGCACGATCGTCGGCGTCATCGACGACAGCATGCGCTTGCCGGGTTCGATCTTGTTGGCTTCGCCGCCGACGAGCCCGAACTGGTTGGGCACCCCCGGCTTCGCGGAGAAGTCGTCCATCTCGTTGTTGAGGATGAACCCGGCGCCGTCGACGACGAGACCCGACCCGAACGTGCTGTTGATCGTCGTCGTGCACGAGACGACGTTGCCGTCCTTGTCGATGACCGAGAAGTGCGTCGTGTCGTCGCTACCCTTGCCGGGCGGCGCGCCGGGCGCGACTTCGCTGACCTGCTCGAGATCGATCGTCGCCGCGCGTTCCTTCGCATACTCGGCGCCGATCAACCCGGCGATCGGCACGTCGAAGAAGTCCGGGTCCCCGAGCCAGCGCGACCGGTCGGCGTAGGCCCGGCGCATGACCTCGGTGAGCAGGTGGATCGATCGGCTGTTGCCGAACCCCATCGCCCGCAGGTCGTGGTGCGCCAGCATCCCGAGCATCTGCAGCACGGCGACGCCGCCCGATGACGGCGGCGGCATGCTGAGCACCTCGTGCCCGCGATACTCACCGCGCAACACCTCGCGTTCGCGAACCGAGTAGGCCGCGAGATCGCGCTCGGTCACGTAGCCGCCATCGCGCTGCATCTGGGCCGCGATGAGCTTCGCGGTCTGGCCGCCGTAGAAGCCTGCGAGGCCCTTCTTGGCGAACCGTTCCAGCGTGCCCGCGAGATCCTCCTGCACGAGCAGCTCGCCCTGCTGCAGCGGCGCGCCGTCGCGCCAGAACACCTTCTGCGTCGACGGGAACCGCGCGAAGATCGCGCGCTTGCCGCGCAACGCCCCGGCGAGGAACTGGCTGACGGGAATGCCTTCCCGCGCCAGGCGGATCGCCGGGCGCGCGACCCGCGCGATCGAGGCCGTGCCGTACTTCTCGAGCGCGAGCAGCAACCCGGCCGGACTGCCCGGGACACCGGCTGCCGCAGCCCCCCACTTGCACTTGTCCGCGTCGACGCTGCCATCCGGGCGCAGGTACATGTCCGCGGTCGCGGACGCGGGCGCCCGTTCGCGGAAGTCGAGCGCCGCGGTCCGGCCGTCCGCCATGCGGATGAGCATGAAGCCACCGCCGCCGAGGTTGCCGGCCTGCGGGTGGGTCACGGCGAGCGCGAGCGCGACCGCGACCGCCGCGTCGACCGCGTTGCCGCCGTTCTGCAGGATGCGCAGGCCGGCCGCCGTCGCATGCGGCTCGGCCGTGACGACCGCGCCGTTCTTGCCGCGCGCGACCATGTCGTTGGGGGTCGCGGCGCGGGCGCCGGGATCGTGGCCGGAATCGGGCCCGTGGCCCCACCCGAGCGCGAGCACGGCGAAGATCGCGAACTTCATTGTTCGTAGCTCCCGAGCCCCTCCCCGAGCTTGACGCTCTGCCCCTTCAAGAACTCGATCACGCGCTCGACCTCGTCCTCTTCACCCTGGAGCTCGAGGGCCATGAAGCCCCCCTCATCGGTGACCGACGCGCCGCGAATGTTCACGACGACGTCGAAGGAGCGGTTGATCTTGTAGAGCAGCGGCTCGCGCACCATTTCCTGCGCGAACTCGAAGTGGATGTTCTTCTTGGTCTTCACTGGGCTTCTTGCGCCGCCGGATGGCGGCGAGGGGTCGGACCGCGCACGATACGGCAACGCCCGCGCGACGTCCCGCGCTTTTGCATGGCGCCGGTCGGGCCGGGGCAAGGACTAGGGACAGGCCCTTGATCCGCGCCCACCGCGGGCTACCGTTCTCGCCGCAAGGTCGCGTAGCCAAGTGGTTAGGCAACGGATTGCAAATCCGTCTACCCCGGTTCGATTCCGGGCGCGACCTCCACTTCCTTCCGGGTCGGCACGCGCAGGCTGGCCCGCCGGCTGCGGCCACCCTGAACACGCGGGGGTGGCGGAATGGCAGACGCAGCGGCCTTAAAAGCCGCAGACCTTCGGGTCGTGAGGGTTCGAGTCCCTCCCCCCGCACTTACCCTCAAAGTCGGAGAACACCGCAACCGCACATGCGCGAATCGTGTGTGCCTGCGGTTACCGTTCCGATGCAGTAGCGGCTATGCGTTGAGGGGGACATCGACAGCATCCGCAGCACCGGCGTCGGCCAATCTCGAACTCGGATCTACTGCACGCGAATCCGCAGAGCCTCGCTGGTTCCGCCTGACAGCGCCGGGCCTGCTCCGAGCACGAGCCACTGCGTGAAGACATCGAGCCCCGCCATCGTCGGCGTCTCGACGAGCGGGAGGTCGAATTCGTGGTAGGCAAAGCCGGCATCGAGGCCGCCGTTGCCGGTCAGCAATAAGCCCACTTCGTCGGGCCAGGGCACTAGGCGGCAGCCAGGGAAACCAAACGCCCCGAGGTTCACGAATGGCCGGGCTGGCGCGGTGAGGCCGAGGACAAGGAATGCGGCGGCACCGGCGGGCGCACCCGACAGCAGAACCCGAAAGCCGTCACGCTGGTTGTTCTGGTCGTAGAGTTCGCGTAGCCCAATGACGGGCGGCGCAGGCAGCGTTCCTGAGCATGCCCTCGCCACGAACTGGGTTGTGGCCGGGGCTTCCGAGAACAGGAAGTGCTCACCCCAGAGATTCACTGTTCGGGCGTTGTAGAGAAAGCGCCCGAACAGCTCGTGCGGCCCCGGCGGCAAGGCGACGACTGGTGCCGGGTTGGAGCCACCGGTTGGATTGAACGGCTCGAAGAACAGGATCTGGCTGCCATCACGACCGGAATAGACGCGCAGTCCGACGGGATACAATCCGTCACCCGACGACAGGTAATCGAGCACGCCGTCCCGATCGACGTCGGAGACGTCGAGAAACCGACCGAAGGCGGTGCTGGGTAGGCTCCAGGAGCGCAGGGTCGCGCCGGTTGCCGCACTGAACACCTTGACCACGCCGGGAAGCTGATAGAGCGCGCCGCCACCGGTAGCGACATCGGGGATGCCGTCCTGGTCGAGATCATCCGTGCGGATCACACTGCGACCGATAAAGTCCATGCCGGTGCCGGTAAACTGCTGCAGCACCTGGAACGTGCGACCCGATACGAGCTCGACGACGCCGCCGATGTGCGGAGTCGTTCCCATCAGGAAGTCATCGCAGCCGTCGCCGTCGAAGTCGCCGTAGCGGGCAAGAGAACGGCCGATCCGGCCGGGTAGGACGCCCTGACGGTAGTGCAGCAGCGTACCGGCGTGATCGAAGGCGTAGATCCCGCCGACGATGTTGCTCATCAGGTCTTGCTCCAGACTCGCCACGAGCAGATCGAGTTGTCCATCGCCGTCGACGTCGCACTCGGCATTGACGCGGTAACCAAAGGCCCTGACTGCAAACCCGTTCCGTTGGACTCGCAACAGTGGGGTGCCGGTGGCGCCACTGGTGAGTGTCGCGGAGGAGCAGGCGCACGGGTGGGTCTCCTGCGTCGTGATAACATAGTCGCGAACGCCGTCGCTGTCCCAGTCCCCGGCCCGAGCGACGCTCAGCAGGTTGCTTGAGCCCATGCGCAAGTCCTCACGCAGCAGGGTCCCGTCCGCGCCCGACATGACGAATATCGAGTTCGACGCCCCGGTCGGCGCGATCCAGCTGGAGTCCAGCGCGATGTCGGCGAAGCCGTCACTGTTGATGTCACCGATGGCCACGCAGGCTTCGCCCCACTGCTCTGATATCGTGAACAAGTGGGTGGAAGTGCCTGCAACGGTCCAGACCACATGCTGACCGGGCGCCGCACCGACCAACGCCAAGGCGCACAGCCAGTCAACCGTGCGCGTCATAGTAGCCGCACCCATCGCGCTACCGACGGGACTCCGGCTGAGGACAACAAGAACAACATGTAGTGCCCTTCGATCGCCCGCGTGTTGTTGGCCGGTGGCTGCAACGTCACGGACGTCGATGTGGACGACACGACGCTCAGTTCGACGAGCCGTTGGTTCGAATCGTGACCGTGGGTCAGGGCAGCCGGCCAGACGATCACCGCGGACGTCACGGCGAGGCCGATCGGCATTCGGTTGTGATTGACTGTGAACTGGTTGGCTGCGCCGTAGCCGATCAAGTTTGGAACCTGAGTGATCGTCGGCCGCACCGACGGGCTTCCGTTGTCCTGGAACAGGTAGTGCGGCTCGAAGATCTCGTACTCGTTGCCGACGCCGCACGTGTCACCGCCAGAAACCAGCACCCGAGCATCGGGCAACAGCACGGCCTGGGAGTGGTAGGTGCGCGGTGCGGGATGGCTCAGGCCCGTCCCATTCGGTGGTTGCGGCGCTTCGTGCCACTGGCCCTGGAAGAACACCTCGGGTGTGTGTACTTCCTGGCCCGTGCCGCCGTGCTGTGGATTGAGGCCACCGCCGACCACGAACACCGAGCTGTCGGGCAGTACGACGGCATTGTGGAACTTGCGCGCGTGGTTCATGGGCGGCCCAAGCACCCACTGCGGATTCACGGCGCGCGTGTCGAGCAGCCGAACCGTGTTTACGATGTTGCCACTGTGGTTCCCCTCCATCCCGCCGAGCAGCACGATGGTCTCGGCGAGTTGCCCAGCAATGCCGGGAAAAAGCACCGACACGCTTTCCTCCAGGAGCGTGTTGTTGCCGGCGGAGAACTGCGGCCCGATGTTCAGCCATGGGCTGGGGGTCGGCAGCATGAACAGGTCGCGACGCGAGGATTCGATGGTCTGTCCGCTCATCCAGAGCTGGCCGCGCGTGGTCCCGCCGAGTGACTGATCCGACGTGAAGTGCATGCGGGGGTAGAACCAGAACCGGTAGCCGTTCCCAGGCGCGAACACCGCGTTGGCGGTCAGCGGAGCCGGAAACACATCGAGAGGAGTCGGGGTCGACGCGTCGAAGAACTTGACCGGATCGACAGCAGTCGGGTTACTCGTGTCGACGGTATAGAACTCGTAGCTATCGTATGACTGGTCCGTCACAGTCGCGCCGATAGCGGGCACGAACGGCAGGATGCCCGCGTCGGAGAACATGATCCCGCCGCTGACGGCGACCCGTGCGTTGGTAGCCGGCGCGACCGGCGGCAGCAGGGTCACGGAGGGATACCAACGCGGGTGCCTGAGCTGTTGCGACGGCGGGAGAGTGTGCCACGACGAACCACCGGCTGTGGTTCGCATCTGACCGAGCTGCGGAGCGAGGGCCACTGACGGATCGAAGACACACGCGAGCGAGGACCCCGCGAACACCGGGGTGATGACCGAGGGGGTCGTAGCGTCGAAGGGACCCGCTGGCCGGTTGACGCCAGTGCACGTCGCTACCGCCCAGTAGTCACCGCCAAGGACGAAGAGGCGACCATCGGGCAACCAGGTCTGACCAGCGCAGAACAGACCCTGGTGCCCCGCGATCCCGCAGCCGGGATTCTGTCCCGCCAAGGGCGCCGGCGGCTGTTCGGTGGCTTGCAGGATCTGCCACGAGGACTTCAGGATGGTCGGGCTCGTTGGCGTGGTGCAATCGATGACCGCCCAGCGCTGCTCGCGGTCACCGCCGGGGTTACTGCACGTGTTGTCACCGCTCTTGTCCCACACCAGAACTCGGGACGTCGACGTGTTCACGGGGCTGGAATCACCGCGGCATGGATCGGCCAGAACCGGACTTCCGAACTCGTGTTCTCGGTCGGCGGATTCGTCAGAGGCAGGTTGGCCGGACAGGTGCTGCCCATCATCAGGTGGCTTCCATGGGCGAACGGGCCGAGCCAGTTCCCGCCGATCTGCGGCGGTCCCTGGGCAAGAAGTGCGTTGGCTCCCGACGACAACGCGCAGGACAGAAGAACGGACCGAAGAACCGTCAGAACCTGCCGCATGGGACCTCCTGGTCACCGGTAGTGGACGGTTGAAACTATCTGGCGTTGAACCCGAACCGTCAATCCCCACCGGTTGGCGACCTTCCGTCAACCGGCCGAACAACCACCCGATCCTCGCCTCGACGCTTGATGCCCAATCTACGTCGCCGGCCAACTGGTATCCGGTTCACCAACGTCGGGCGGGTCGCTGCGTTCACGTCAGTGATCGTGCGCAAGCGTCGCTCGGGCTACCGCGCCACGAACGCCGAAGCGTTGGCGAACGTGACACCGGCCGTCGTCAGGAACACCGGTTGCGCCATGACGACCAGCCCGGTCGGCAACCCGACCAACGGCAACTGGCGGGTGTGCTCCCCCGCCGAATCGAGCTGGCCGACATCGAGCACGTAGTAGGCGAACGGGTCGACCCAGATGTGCCCGAACGGTGAGGCCAGGCCTGGCGAGGGCGCGGAGTAGAGCGTGGCGAAGAATGCGCTCGGCTCACCTCGATAGTCGAACTGGATCGACAGCGGGCTGAATCGAACCCGCGCCGTTTCGAAATCGCGTCGGGTGATCGTGCCGTTGGGACTGCTCCCGGTCGGCGGGAAGCCCGTGCCGGGGTTCAACGTGGTCTGGTTGTCGATCGTCAGCGCACCCGACTCGGCGTACGCCGCCACGCCATTCATGGCGTTCAGCGCAGCGGGGTGCCCATTGTTGCTGATCGAAGAACGGGCGATGCGCAGCGTGCCGCCGTCGAGATACGCCGGCGCGGCGAACAAGAAGATCCCCTGCATCGACATCGTCGCGCCATCGACGGTCACATCGCCATCGGTCACGCGCAGGGGGCCGCCGGCATTGAGCGCCTCGAGCACCGAACCCGTGATCGACACCGTGCTGCGCTCCACGATGACACCGCCGCGAAAGAACACCCGATCGACGATGGCTTGCCGCGAATCCGTGACGCTCAGCCCCAGGGTCGGGGTCCCCTGCCCCGTCGGCGCTGCCGCCGTGAGCTGCTCGAACAACACGAGTCCGTCACAATCCGCGCACTGCATCCGCGCCGAGTTGGAGCCCGCCAAACCGATCGTGAAGCCAACGACCGCGCACGACTCGGTCGCGGGCACATCATGCACGCGGATGGTCGGCGCCAGGACTCCCGCGGAAATGCTCGCGTTCACCGAACCGATGAGGCGAATGCCCTTGTCGATGTCGACACTCTCCAGGTAGGTCCCGGGCCGCACCGAGACCACATCGCCCGGACTGGCTGCAGCAACACCGGCGTTGATGGTCGTGAAGTGGCTGCCGGGTCCACCCGCACCGTCGACGATCCACGTCGTTTGGGCCGGCAACCCCATGACGACCAGCAGGGTTGCCAACGAACGAGCAAGAAGACCGGGGAGAGTCTGCAGCATGACGACCTCGCAGAGGGTTCGGTTCAGGCCATAGCGTAGTGCGTTGCGCCGGCGGCGGGTCACGATCGCTGCCCCGCCGCACCCAGGCCGGGCGGCCTCAGCGCCGCACGACCGCGTGCACCGGGTTGCTCGCCACGACGCTGCCGTTCACCAGATCGAAGCGCTGGTAGGCCAGCTCGAACCCGGCGAAGTTGAAGTTGAACGGCACGCTCGTCGCGTGCAGCGTCGTCGTCGGGCCGATCAACCGCGTCACGGCGGGCGGCAGCAGGTCGACGAACACGTAGCTCACGATCGGCGTGTTGATCGGCGTCGACTCCGGCAGACCGACCACGAGCACCGAGGGCCCCTGCGGCGGCGCCATGAGCACGAAGCCCGTCGCGCCGAGGCGCAGCGGCACGCCGAGCGTCATCACGAACGGCAGTGCGATCGTGGAGCTCGCGGAGGTCGCGACCCCGCCCGGCTGCTGCCCGTAGGGCTGGCCCAGCACGGTGATGGCGGTCGGCGCGCCGCCCTCGATCAAGCTACCGGAATCGTAGAGCGTGCCCGCGAGCACACCGTCGCCCGCGAGCGCGGCGCCATTCGGCCCCGCCGGGCACGGGCACGGCGCCGGACCGGGATTGATCACCAGGTCCGGCTGCCAGACATCGCCGCCGAGCACGCGCGACTGCATCACCGCGACGGTCGCGCCCGGAGCTTCGATCCCCGCCGCCCCGTTCGGCGCGAGCGCCATCGAGTCGTCGCCGAACGTCGTCGACGCCTCGATCACGGCACGCTCGACGTGGACGAGCACCGCACCGGCGGCGCGGATCCCGGGCACGCCGAGCGCGCGGCCCGTCGGCGCCGTCCAACGGCTGCCCGCAATCCGCGCATCGAACACGCGGATCTGCGCAAAGCCGCTGCTCTCGATGCCGGGTGCGGCGAAGTTGTAGGAGGGCGACGGCACGTTCCCCTGGACCGTCGCGTTCACGAGCGTGAACTGCTCGGACCCGCTGCCCTGGAGTTCGATCGCCGGTGGCTGCTGCCCCGTGCTGAACCCCTCGTCGGGTCGAACCTCGATCTCCGTCGTCCCGACGATCGTGAGAGACCGCGAAATCGCCAAGGTCTGCCAGACGCCGCCGTTCACGAGGATCACGGCGCCGCCAGGCGCGGCGTCGATCGCCGTCTGCAGGTCGGTGTATTGCGCGGCGCCGCCCGGATCGACCGTGAGGACCTGCGCGGTCGCGATCGGGGCAGTCAGGCCGAGGGAGACGAGGAGACACCCGCCGGTGAGCAGTTGCATGGTGTTCCGAGCTAGCAGGGGCACGCTGCCCGGTA
This sequence comes from Planctomycetota bacterium, assembly GCA_965228735.1. GTDB lineage: Bacteria > Planctomycetota > UBA1135 > UBA1135 > UBA2386 > JAGQRA01. Next base: position 1,018,403 of record OZ245838.1, on the reverse strand, counting down.
ACCCCGTCCGCGCCGAAGTTTGACGGGGGCGGTCGCGCTGACACTCAGCGCGGGCCAGACGCCGTCGGTTCGCCGTCACCTCTGACCGACCGACGACGGCGCAGGATGACCGACGCGCCCAGAACACCGATGAGTGTCACACCAAGGCCCACGGCCATGAGCATGGCGGTCGCGGACTCGCTCCCGGAGTCAGCGCCGGTCGTTCCCGATCTCGCAATGAGCTTTGCCACTCGCTCCGGCAGCGGGCGATCCGCCGCGCGCGGTTCGACCGACACCGCAACAGTTTCGCTGCGCAGCGTTCGGTACGCCCCCGCCGCCGGGTCGAAGAACACGAACGGCAGGCTCAGTTGGGCCGCGCCTTCACGCAGCGCCAAGACGTCGAACGCGAAGACGCGCTCGCCGTCGGCGGACCGCTCGACGAGCCCCTGCACCGCGAAGCCGCGGAGCTCCGGTCGGTCCGGGGCCTCGAACTCCGTCAGGTTGCCGTCACCGCTCACCGCGAGCGCGAGCTCGAAGTTGTCGCCGAGCTCCACGCGCGTCGGCTCGGCGATGACCCGCACCGTGAACTGCCCGACGGCACCCGTGAAGCCGGCCGGCGCGCCCGTTGGCAACGGCGCCGACGTCAACGTGAACGGGGGTGCCGTGGCCGTGCCCTCGATTCGATCGACCGGCTGGCGGCCGCTGAGCAGCGTCTCCTCGAAGCGGGTCGTGAACGCGTAACGCAGCGCCGTGCCCGCGCACTCGAAGTCACCGGCCGCGAGGCCGGTCCAGCGCACCGGCACCGCGAAGGCTTCGAACGTGCGCCCGTCGCGCTCGACCGGTGCGAGCGTTCGCGCCCGCACGATCTCGTTCGCGACGGCGACCGTCGGCGCGCGCTCCCCCGGCTTCGGGTCGACGGTGCCGATCATCACGCGAACGCGCTCCGGGTCCGGATCGACGGCCCACGGCAGCACGAGCTGGACGGGCAGGTCGACCGGCCGTTGCAGCAGGTCGACCGCGTGCTCGCGCAAGAACTGCTGCTCGAGTTCGAAGCGCACCGTCACCGTCAGGGGCTGCCCGACGATCGCGCGACCCGCGGTTTCGACGGCCACGCGCACACGGTCCTGCATCGCGTTGTCGCCGTCGGCCTGGGCCGACACGAACGCGCCCGACGCGAGCACCGCGAGGATGACCGAACTGATACCTGGAGCACGAGACGAACGACTCACCAGTCACGCTCCCCGACCCGGTTCGAACGGTTCTCGACGCGGCGCAGCCGGCGCTTCTCGCGCTCCTGTTCGCGGAGTCGCTCCAGGACCTGCGCGACCTCGGCGGGACTCAACGGCACGCGGACGACCTCGGGCGGCAGCTCCTCCGGTGGTGCATCGGGCTGCGGCTCCGGTTGCTCCGGCTCGGGCGCCTTCTCCGTCTTGCTCTGCTGCTCGGCGTTGTCCCGCTTCTGCCGCAGGTCGATCAACTTGCGGCTCGCGCGCTCGGCGTTGCGCAGTGCCTCGGGCCAGCCAGCGCTGCCGGCGAGTCGCACCGCGGCCTGGAAGTGCTGCAGCGCCGCCGCCGCCTGGTCGACGCCGTTCTGCCATGCGCCGGGTTCGGCGTCGGGCAGGCTCGCCGCGAGCTCCGCGAGGTTCGCGCGTTCGAACGCGGCCTGGCCGAGCAAGAACGCAGCGGTCGCGCCGTGCGACTCGGGATCGAGTTCACGCAGGCGACGCGCGGCCGGCTCCGCCTCGGACGGGCGCCGCTCCCGCAGCGCCGCGAGCGCATAGTTGTGCAGCAGCTCGGCGCTCGCCGAATCGCCGCTGCTCTCGGCGAGCGCGCGGAAGCCGGCGAGTGCCGTCGCATGATCACCCGCCCGGTAGGCCGCGACCGCGGACTCGAACGCGCCGGCAATCAGCGGCGCTGGATCCTGGGCACCGGGTCGCCCCCCGGGCAACGCGCTCAGGCCGAGCACGGCCGCTACGAACGGCAAGGCGGCCAGGCGCCTGGGTCGGTCGATCCAACGGTTCATCGGCGGCGCTCCGGCATCAGCAGACGCAGCATCCACAACACCACGGCGAGGAGCAACGGCCACTGGAATCGCTGCACGAGCTGGCCCTCGGCGGCCGCCGTCCGCAGGTCCGCCGTGCGCGCGCGTGGGACGAGGGCTCCGGCGTAGAGATCCGTGAGCGCGTTCGCGTCGCCGCCGGCCAGCGCAAAAGTGCCACCACCGGCTTCGGCGAGCAGCTCGAGGGTCGCGGGATCGAGCGCGCTGATGACGTCCACCCCGGCGCTGTCCTGCAGGTAGGACTGACTGCCCGCGCCGTCATCGACCGCGATCTTGCTGCCGATCTCGGTGCCGTAGCCGAGGCAGTGCACGACGATCCCGGCCGCCTGCGCGCGCTCGGCCGCCGCGCGCCCCGTGCCCGCGAAGTCCTCGCCGTCCGTGAGCACGACAACGCTGCCGTGCGCGCTGCCGGCGCGTTGCAGCGCCGCAACGCCGGCGTCGATGGCGGCGCCGAGGTCGGTGCCGCCCGCGAGCTCGGCGCCGGGTTCGAGGCGTTCGGCCCGTTGATGCAGCGCGGTGAGGTCGCCGGTCAGCGGCACGAGCAATCGCGCCTGCCCGGCGAACGCGACGAGACCGCCGCGCGCTCCGGGCGCGTTGTCCGCGAGATCGAGCAGGTCCGCGACGGCCCGCGACAGGCGCGCCGGCCGCACGTCCTGCGCCGCCATCGACCACGACACGTCGAGTGCGATCACGAACTCGGGCCCGGCGGCCTCGCCGACCCGTTCGTCGCCGACCGGGCGCAACCACGCCAACGCAAGCGCAGCAGCGGCGAGGCTCGCCACGAGGAAGCGGGCCACCGTCGTTCGGCGTCCGCCGGCCAGCCGGCGTTCGCGCGGTCCGAGCAACGCGTTCGCGCGTTCGGCGCGACCGCGCACGCGCCGCCACGCAATACCGACGCATACCGGCAGCACGAGCAGCCATGGCCACCACACCGGCACGGCGAACGACCAGGCGATCACGGCAGCTCCCCCGGCCCGAGCGTTCGCCCGTAGCCCGCCAGCATCACGAACACCGCACCCAGCGCAGCGAGCAACCCGAACCACTCGCGCACGAGAACCCTGGGCTCCGCAAAGCGCGTCTTCTCGATCGTGTCGATCTCGCGGTAGATCCGCTGCAGGCTCTCGGCGTCGCGCGCGCGAAAAAACCTCCCGCCCGTCAGCGCCGCGACCTGCTGCACGTCCGTCGTGTCGAGCGGCACGATCGCGCCGTCACGCCCGGGCTTGCCGGTGCCCGCCACGATCGTGTGCACGCGCACGCCGCGCTGCGCTGCGAGCTGCGCGGCGTGGACGGGCGGAATCTCGTGCGGCGTCGCGCGCGTCGCGACGTTCTCCTCACCGTCCGTGAGCAGCACGACGACGCGACCCGTCGTCGCCGCCCGTTCGAGCGTCTCGACGCAGAACGACAGCGCCGTGCCGATGCCGGTGGCATCCTCCGGCCCCTCGGACGCGACGGGTTCGACCCGACCCAGCAGTTCGGCGACCGCCTCGTGATCGAGCGTCGGCGGACACAGCAGATCCGCGTAGCGCGCAAACCGGACGAGGCCGACCCGATCGTCGGGGCGCATGCGCGCGAAGTCGGCCGCGGCGTCGCGCACGACGTCGAGGCGCGTCGTGGCCGCGCGGCCGAGGTCCGTCGACAGCATCGAGGAGCTGACGTCGAGGCAGAGCAGCACGTCGGCGCCTTCCCGTTCGGGCGGCAGCGGCACGCGTTCGATCGGCCGCGCGAGGGCGACGATCACGGCGAGGAGTCCCAGGGCTTCGACGATTGGCAGGAGAGCGAGCGCGCGTTGCCGGAGGGAACGCGGCAGCGGCGGCAGATCGAGCTGCTGCGCCAGGCCGCTGGTCGGCAGCGCGAGCGCTATGCCGGCAATCGGCAGACGTGGTCGTCGCCGCGCCCGTGCGACGACGATCAGCAGCACTACGGGCAGCAGCCACAGCCACAGCGGGTCGCGGAGCGCGAAGCCGAACTCGTGCAAGCCGATCATGACGCGGCTCCGACCGGCGATTCGGCGTTGGCTCGCGGCGCCCCGTCGGCGTCGACGAACGACCGCGCTCGTGCCCTGGCCTTCTCGTGCGCGGCAGCCACCGGGCGATCCGCGGCGAACTTGACGAGGTCGCACGCGAACAGGCACTCACGCAGCGGGTCGCCGCCGCGCGGCACGACCGCGACGAGCTCGGGCGTGGTGTGCACGACCGCGTCGACGCCGAACGCGCGCGTCGCGTATCGGCGGACGATCTCGGCGAGCGCGATGTAGAACCGTTCGACCGCAGCCGCATCGGCTTCTTCCGCGGGGGCCTCCAGCGCTCTGAGTTCGGCGTGCGCGAGCTCGGTCGGCGACGGGGCCGGTGGCGCCTCGGGCACGGGCATCGGCCGCGATCGACGCCACCGGCGGTAACCGATACCGACGGTCACGGCGAGAAACGCCAAGCCGACCCACCACGGCCAGGTCGCGGCCCGCGCGCGATCGCGCACGTCACCGGGCCACTCGATCGGTCCGGCCGGTTCGGGCAACACGGAACGCACGGTCAGCCGAATCGGCGCACTCCCGCTCCGCCACAGCTGCCCGTCCGCGGCCTTGGTGCGCAGGTCGAACGGTCCGAGCTCGAACTCGCCGACGCGCCACATCGCGGCGCGATACCGCCGCAGTTCGACGAGCCGATCGCCGGCCGGCGAGACCCGCGTCTCGAGCTCGGCCGTCGACAGCGGCAGCAGACGCAACGGATCGAACGGCTGCGGGCGGTGCGACCGTGGCCACGACCGTTCGATCACGAGCTCGAAGTCGGTGCCGAAGTCGACGACCACGGGCGCGGTGACCGTGACGCGAAGCTCGTCCGACACCACAGGCGCCGCGGGAGCCGCGACCGCGGTCGGCCCGTCCTGCGCCGGCAGGATGCCGAGCGTCGTGCTGAGCAGCAACACGGCGGCGCGCGTCACCGATACGCCTCCCGCCGCAGCCGCCGCCGGAAGAACTCCTGCAGCGGCCCGGCGATCGCATCGATGTCGGGCACCCGCGGAATCTCGACGTCGACGCGGTCGACGCGATCGTCCTCGAGCTCCTCGTCCACCCGCGCCCGGACGAGCGCGCACCGCTCGAGCCAGTCCGCGCGCATGCGCCGGTCGGCGAAGTCGATCGTGAGATGGCGACCGCTCACGGGATCCTGCGCCCGCACGACGGCGGCCGGCGGGTCGACGAGCTCGGGCGCGAGGAACCGCACGGCGACGACGTCGTGGCGCCGCGCGCAGAACCGCAGTTCTTTCCGGTAGTCGAGACTGAGGAAGTCGGACAGCAGGAACACGACGGTTCGCCGGCGCGTGCGGCGGGCGATCTCGGCGAGCAGCCCGCCGAGGTCGGGCGCCCCCCGCGCCGCCGCCGGATCGCCCACGGTGCAGTCGCGCAGCACGGACAGCACGTGCGCGGCGCCTTTCCGCGGCGGCACGAAGTGGCGGCGGCCGGCCGCGCCACCGACGAAGCCGACGCCGTCGTTGTTGCGGATCGCGAGCAGCCCGAGGAGCGCCGCAAACCGGGCCGCGGCCTGCGCCGGCGACCAGGCCCCGAGCCCGGCCTGCATCGAGGCCGAACGGTCCACGGCGAAGACCAGCGTGTGCTCGCGTTCTTCGACGAAGCGCTTCACGAACGGGCGCCCAGCGCGCGCGGTCACGTTCCAGTCGACGTGCCGCGGGTCGTCGCCCTCGCTGTATTCCCGGACCTCCTCGAACTCGACGCCGACGCCCCGGAACGAGGAGCGATACCCGCCCGTGAGCACGTCCGTCACGAACCGGGCGCTCTGCAGCGGGATGCGACGGACCTCACCGAGCACCTCGGCGAGGCGTTCGTCGGCGGTCGGTTCTGCTCCGGGGCTGGCCGGGGTCGGGCCCATTCGACGGGATGGTAGAGCGCCCGGCGCCGATGTCTCCAAATCGGTTGCAAGGATGAGGCACCGGTCTGCCGATGAGGACACCGTCGGCAGCGCCCGACGCCGTCCGATTCCGCCGACCCAGACGCGACTACCGTGCCCCGAGTCCTGCTAGCCGACCCCGATCCCCAGACCCAGGCGAGCCTGCGCGAGCTGCTCTCTGACCGCGGGTTCACCCTCGACGACGCGGGCGACGTGCAGGAGGCGCTGCAACCGATCGCGGACGGCAACGTCGATCTCGTGCTCTGCGACCTCGCGCTGCCCGGCGGCGGCGGTCTGCAGCTGCTCGACGCGATCCACGAGCTGCACCCCGACACCGCCGTGGTTCTGTTGTCCGCGTTCGGCTCGGTGCAGGACGCGGTCCAGGCCATGCGCCACGGCGCCGCGGACTTCCTCGGCAAGCCGTTCTCGGCCGATCAGATCCTCGTCGCCGTCGATCGGGCGCTCGAGAAGACCGCGCTCCGGCGCGAGAACCAGACGCTCAAGGCCGCCCTCGACGATCGGGTGCGGCTCGACAACGTCATCGGGTCGGGCCAGCGGATGCAGGGCATCCTCAAGACCATCAAGGCGGTTGCCGACACGCGCACGACGGTGCTCGTCACGGGCGAGTCCGGCACCGGCAAGACGCTGCTCGCCCGCGCGCTGCACTCGCTGAGCACCCGCCACAACGGCCCGTTCGTCGAGGTCAACTGCGGTGCCCTGCCCGAGACGCTGCTCGAGTCCGAGCTGTTCGGCCACAAGAAGGGTGCGTTCACGGGCGCCGTGAGCGACAAAGTCGGCAAGTTCGAGGCGGCGAACGGCGGCACCATTTTCCTCGACGAGATCGGGACGAGCTCGGCGGCGTTCCAGATCAAGCTGCTGCGCGTCCTGCAGGACCGGATCGTCGAGCGGGTCGGGGACAACCGCACGCTCGACGTCGACGTCCGGGTCGTGCTCGCGACCAACAAGGATCTCGAACAGGCGGTCCGTGACGGCGAGTTTCGCGAGGATCTCTACTACCGGATCAACGTCGTCAGCGTGGAGATGCCGCCGCTGCGCGATCGCCGTGACGACATCCAGGATCTCGCGTTGCACTTCCTGCGGCGCTTCGCCGAGGAGCACGGTCGCGCCGTGCAGGGCTTCTCGAAGGCCGCCCTCGCGGCGCTGCTCCAGGCGCCGTGGCCCGGGAACGTGCGGCAGCTCGAGAACATGATCGAGCGCGCCGTCGTGCTCTCGCAGAGCCGCGAGATCGACGTTCCCGATCTGCCGTCGGATCTCGGACAGGGCGCCGGCGCTGCGCCGACGGTCGGACCGTCGGGAAACGTTGCTGGTGACGTCGGTGACGACCCGATCCTGCCGCTCAAGCAGGCCCTCGAGTTGCCCGAGCGCCGTATCATCGAGCGCGCGCTCGCGCACTGTGACGGCAACCGCGAACAGACCGCGCGACTCCTCGAGATCAACCGCAGCACGTTGTTCGCCAAGCTGCGCAAGTACGACATCCGTTAGCGCATTCGTTGCTCGAAACTCGGACCGAACGCGAGCTATAAACCGAACACCCGAATGTTCCGGCGCAGTCTCATCCTCTTCGGCGCGATCGTCTTCCTCGGACTCGTCGCGACGATCGCCTACAGCCTGCTCGGAGGCGGGGGCCCGCATCAGACGATCCGCGACGCGCAGGCGAACTATGAAAGCGGCGACTACCTGCGCGTCATCAACGACCTCGACCTCTGCGAGCGCAGCTACAGCCTGCAACGTGACCCGCCGAAGTTCCGCGAGCTGTTGCGTCTGCGCTATCTCTCGCACATGGCGCTCGAGAACTGGCCCGCGGCGCTGCGCGACCTCACGCGCCTGATCGCGCTCGCGCCCGAGCCGTCCGAGACGTTGCAGCTCGACAACGTGCTGCTGCTCGCCCGCACGGGCAGCGGCGAGCGGGCCCTGGCGCTCGCCCGGGAGTTCATCGCGGAGCACCCCGACCACCCGCGCGCGCTCGAACTCGCCGGCGAGGCCGCCCAGAGCATCTATCGCGTCGAGCTGCAGGCGATCATCGGCAAGCTCGAGCTCGACCTCGGCGCGGAGAGCCTCGAGGAGGCGCGCGCCGCGACCCTCGCCTACCTCTACCGGCCGGACGGCGACACCGAGGTGCGCGCCGCATTGCACACGCTGCGAAAGCTCTACTCGGAGACGAGCCACCTCGTCGCGGAATGGAGCGAACTCGAGAGCCGACTGCGTCAACTCCGCACGCGCGTGCAGGGCGCGCTCCAGGACTTCCGTCGCAGCCTCGAGGTCGGCGGGGAGCCCGTCGCCGCGTTCCGTGTCTTCGCGCTCGCCCTGCTCGAGTCCGAACGGATCGACGATCTGCTCGTGCTCTGCGAGTGCTATCGCCTGCTCTTCGATCACGAGTACGTGCCCGAGGCGGGCGAGATGGCCGCCTGGGCCCTCGCGAGCCGTGGCCTGCCGGCGGCCGCGTACGCCACGGCCACGCGCTGGCTGCCGCCCGGGACCGCCGAGGAGCGCTTCATCGTCCCGGAGTTGACGCCTGGGGTCGCCGTTCTCGACCTCTACACGGCGGCCATCTTCGCGGCCTACGAGGCCGGTGACTTCGAGGGTCTGACTCAGTATCGCCCGGACCTGCAGGCGCTCGCCGAGGCCGGCGTGCGGATCTGGCTCTCGCTGGGGCTGAGCAGCGCGCTGAACGCGTACCACAACGGCTGGCGGCAGCCGGCCGAGAACGCGTTCGCCGGCGTGTGCCGCAACCTGCGCCATCCACCGCCCCACGGCCAGGTCGATCTGATGCCGGTCGTCATGCCACTGCGCATCGACAACCTGCGAGAACTCGGCGCGACCAACGAGCAGCTGACGACGGTCTACGACGAGTGGATCGACGCGCGCCCGACCGCCGTCGATGCGCTGGTCGCACTCGCCGAACATCACATCGCAGCCGGCAAGTTCGCCGGCGCCATGGCCGCGGTCGCCCGCGCCCAACGCCTGCGGAGCAACGACGAGGACCTGCTCGCCCTGCGCCAGCGCATCGCCGCCGACCTCTACCAGCCGACGGGCCAGGACGGCCCCGGCCTGCTCGCGCAATGTCGGCTCCGCCAGGTCATCGTGCCCGAGGTTCCGGACCCCGTCTGCTTCCTCCTGTGTGGCGAGACCGCGCTGTCCGTCAAGGCCACGCCCGTCGCGATCGCGTGCGGTCGAGCTGCCGTCGATGCCCTGCCCTGGTCCGCCGCGGGGCGCATGCTCGAGGCGCGCGCGGAGCTGCAGCTCGGCAACGCCGAAACCGCGGCGAGCCTCATGCGTGACCTGCTCACGACCCATGAGCCGACAGCAGCCATGCTCGAGCTCGTGCTCGAGACCCATCAGATAGCGGGCAGGCCGGCCGGCGACGCGCTCTGGCGTTCCGTGCGCCTGACGCCGCCGTCGTCCGCGCTCGCGATCGAACTCTTCGCCGCGTTGCGCGACGCCGCCCCGGCCGCCGCCCTGCCGCTGGCGCGCGCCGTGACCGCGGATCTGCAGACGAACGACCCGCTCGCGCTCCCGCTCATCGCGCGCGCCGCTGCGGCGTTCGCGCGTGCCGGGCAGACCAAGACGGCCGACGAGCTGCTGCACCGCATCGACGTGGCCGATCCCGAGCTCGCTGACGAGGTGCGCACCGACCTCGCCCGCGCGGTCGCGTCGCTCTTGCGCGCCCGGTCCCGTTCGGGTGCCGACGATCGCGCGTTGGCGGCGCGCGCCGTCGACTGGACCCGGCGCTACGGGCTCACGACGCCGCCCGTGGTGCCGCCGTTGCTCGACCTGGCGACCGAGCTGCAGGCGACCCACCCGGCAACCGCCTACGCCATCCTCACGACCGCGCTGGCCGCCGCGGCACCGGAGCAGCGCAACGGCAGGAGCTTCGCGCTGGCCGGCGACCTCGCGCTCCGCCTCGGCTACCAGGCCCTCGCCGAGAGCCACTGGACCGCCGCGCTCGCGTTCGAGGACGGCCGCGTCGCCGCGGAACCGTTGGCCCGCCTGTGCTTCGCGACCGATCGCCGCGAACGCGCCCAGCAGATCTACGCGCTCGCGGACGACACGGCGACGACGGATCCGGCGCTCGCGTTGCGCTGCGGCAATCTCGCGGCCACGGAACGGCTGACGGCGCGTTCGTTCGCGAAGAACCCGGCCGATCTCCTGACGCACATCACGGTCGCGGTCGTCGGCCTGCCATCCCAGGCCGCCGACCTCAGCCTCGAGGAAGCCGCCGATCGCGAGATCCTGCTCGAGCTCGCCAGCACGCTGCGCACGCCCGAACTCGCCCGCCTGGCGCTGCCCCGCGCGATCGAGTTCGCCGCGGCGCACCCGACGGGCACGGCCAGGCTGTTGCTCGCCCGCGCCCACCTGCTTGCGGAGCAACCCGGTATCGCGGCGAAGCACCACGAGGAAATCTTCAAGGCCGGCCCGCCGAACCAGGTCTTCTGGAACGAGATCGCGCTCGCCAGCTGCCGGCCGGGCTACGAACCGACGAAGGAGGTCGGCACCGTGTTCTCCGCCGCGGCGGCGAAGGGCGAGTTCGAAGATGCGCCGATGGCGTACGTCGTCGCCACGCTGCGGATGGCCGACTTCGTCGCCGGTTCGGGTCACCAGGACATCGCGCTCGGCCTGCGGGCCCAGGCCTGGCAGCGCTACGACCACTCGTTCGAGATCCCGGAGAAGTGGCAGCCCACCGTCGCTTCGGCCGAAGCGCTGGTCGCAGCGAAGCGCCCGCTGGACGCCTGGTGGGTCCTCGACCGCATCCGGCCGCGCATCGCGGATCCCGACGAACGCGCGCAGCTCGTGCAACGCATGATCGGGATCGCGACGCCGTTGCTCCTGGCCGAGGACCCCGAGGGCAAACGCCAGCGCGACGCGGTCTACCGCGCGATCCGCGACCTCGTGAAGGAGGACGGGGCGTTCGGCCCCGCGATCCACCTGCTGTTCGCGTTCGGGCCGCGGCATCCTCGTCTCGCGCCGACCGCCGATGCGGCTCGCGCGATGTTGCGCGGCCATCTCACGCTCGTCGCGAGCGGCCGCGACACCCCGGAACTCCTCACCGCCACCACGGGACGGCTCGTGCAGGACTACGGGTTCCCCGCGACGATCGAGGAGTTCGAAGCCGCGCTGGCCCGGCACCCGCTCGCGCTCCCGATCTGGCAGGCCCGCGCCGAACTCCTGGCCGCCACGCGACGCGGCGCCGGCGGCGTCGCGGACCTGCGGGCCGCGCTGCGCCACTCGGCCGACCCCGATCTGCAGCTCGATCAGATCACGATGGCTGCCGAGCAGTTCGCGCTCTCGGAGGGCGACATCGCGACGTTCGCCACGCTCCCTGAGGCGCTCCGCGCGTCGGAACGTGGACGGTACGCCGCGGGCCTCATCGCGCTACGAACGGGCCGCCCCGACGACGCGGTGGCCCTGCTCGAAGGCACCGAGTTCGCGCCCGAACGGCGGCTGCTCCCGCTCGCTGCAGCACTCCTGCAGAGCTCGGTCGAGGACAAGATCGAACGCGCCCGGGCGAGCTTGCGGCGCCTCGCCGACGACTACGCGAGCAGCTCGGCTGCGCGATACGCCGGCAGCTTCGCGCGCCAGCTCGAGCCGCGCTGAGCGAGCGCTTCGGTCAGTCCGACGAACGGGAACTGCTCGAGCAGTCGATCCAGCTTCGGCAGCGTGCGCTTCAGGTTGACGTAGTGCCGGAAGCCACGGATGCCGCCGAGCGCCTGCCGCGGCTGCTCGGGGTCGACCTCCCAAGGGTGCAGGTAGAGACAACCGGGCACGCCGAGCCGTTCCTTCTGCCGCAGGCCGGCGCGCAGGAGCGCGAGCGGGAAGAGCCGCAGGTATCCGCCACCGCCGACCGGCAGCTGCCGGCCGAGCACGTCGTACGTGAGCGGCGGGAACTCGAGCAGCTCGGGCGGATCCCCCCCGGCCGTCGCCGAACCGTGGACCACGTACGGCGTCGTCGGCGCCCCGGGCACCCCGTAATCCGGGTGGGTCACGGGCTGGATCGAGCTGTCGAGCGTGATGCCGGCCCGCAGCAGTTCGTCGATCGCCCACGGCGTGCGCTTGCCGATCGACCAGGTGCAGGCCCGGAACGCGACGGGGCGTTGGCCCGTGAGGTCCTCGAGCACGCGCGCCGTCCGTTCCAGGTCGTTCCGGAAACCCTCCTGACCGAGGTCGGGCAACACGCGGTGGTCGTACCCGTGGCTGCCGATCTCGTGGCCGGCCGCGACCACCTCGCGCACCAGGTCCGGCAGTCGTTCGGCGATCCAGCCGAGGAAGAAGAACGTCGCGCGCGCGCCCCGCCGGTCGAACAGCTCGAGCAGCCGCTTCGTCGAGTCGCCACACCGCAGCTCGAACTCGTCCCACCGGGCCCGATCGATCACGTGCGCCATGTTGAGGACCTGGAACCAGTCCTCGACGTCGACGGAGAGAGCGTGCTGGATCGTCATCGGAGGAGCGACCGCGCGGCGGGCACGAGGGCGCGCAGGAAACCATCGCACCGGTCCGCCGCCACGTCGAGCGCTTCCCCCGGCGTGACCGGGGTCTCGACCCGCAGCAGGAAACCGGACTGCGACTGCCGAAGCAGCGCGCGCGGCAGATGGTGCCACGTGAAGTCCGAGTAGAGACCGGAGGCCCACGCGTCCGTGCCGAAGACGGACAGGGTCAGATACTGCCAGTCGTCGACGTGGCTGCGGGCCACGATCCGGCTCAGTGCGACGTCGTCCCCGAGCCACGGCGCCGCCCGGTGGTCATCGATCTCGATGTCCATGTTGCTGCCCTCGATGCAGATCCGCGGCGGATGCACGCTCTTCCAGTTCGTGTCGTGGAAGAGGGCGACGACGAAGATCCGCTTGCCGGCCGCGTTGCGATACTCGCGCCACACGAAGTCATCCGTGCCGAGGAGCTCGACGAAGCGGGGCAGTGCGGCGCGGAACTCCGCCTCCTTGTCGTCCGGCCGGGGAACGTGGCGGAAGCCGGCGAGCTCGTCCGGCAGCTGCGCAGCGCGGCCGCCGCCGCTCTCCGGCGGCCGGTAGTAGGACAGCCACAGCACTGGGGCGGTCAGCAGCCAGAGCGCCGCGGCGGTGAGCACGAACGAGCGTCCGCGGCTCGGAGCCACCGGCTCGGTGGCCGCAAGCGGTGCCGGCTCGGCAGCCGCGGTCCGGCCACGCAACAGCAGCCGCGTGATCAGCCAATCGAGCAGCAGCAGCGCGCCGACGTCGGCGCCCCACTCCCCGATGTTGGCGATCGTGTGACCCGTGCCCTCGGCGAAATCGACGCCGAACGCCGACGCCATGACGCAGAGCGCGGCGATGCGCACCACGTTCGCGAAGATCGCCATTGGCACCGTCACGAGCAACAGCAGCGCGCGTCGCAAGAACGAGCGGGCTCCGAGGAAGAACGCGAGGCAGTAGCCGAGCGTGATCATCGCGAGCAGCGAACGGAGTCCGCCGCATGCTTCGGCGACGAACAGCGAACGCTCCTGACCCGCGACGAGCAGGTCGGCGCCGTTGCGGGTCACGCCGGCACCGAGCATGTTCGCGAGCGCGGCGCCGCCGCTGACCGCGAACTCCTTGAGCACGAACCCGACGCGGCCCTCGACGTACATCGGCATCGGGATCGCGAACCCGACGAGCAGCAGGACCGGCCAGCGACCGCGCAGCGCATCCGAGCCGAGCGCGAACCACAGCGCACCCGGCACGACGAGCACGAGGCTCGTCGCCGACAGCGAGTCGATCGTGAGCAGGGCGCCCGCGACGTGCACGAGCAGGCCCGGCACGAGCAACCATAGCGCCCGCGTGTCGACCCGACACGAGCGCCCGGCGCCGAGCATGGCGATCCCGGCGAGCGCGAACGCGGCGAGTCCCAGCACGACGAACGCGGGCACCGCGGCGATCGCGCCGTAGCCGATCGCGATCGCGCCGACGACGCTCCACTGCGTGACGGCCCGGCGCAGCTCGGCGTCGAGCTTCGTCCCCTGCCACAGCAGCACGAGCCCGACGAACGGCAACAGCCAGCCGTGCTGGTAGTAGCCCGACGGCGATTCCCAACGTTCGACGACCCAGCTGACCGTCGCGAAGTAGGCGACGGCCAGCGGCAGCACCGTGGCGGCCCAGATCCGCAGCGCGCGTTCGGCCGTCACGACGGCGCTCCCGCGGTGGCCGTGTTCGATGCCTCGGCGGAGCGCAGGCCCTCGAAGGTCTCGATCACGCGCTCCGCGTTGCCGGCCCAGGTCCAGCGCCGTTCGAGCAGCCGCGCACGGCCAGCCTCGCCGAGCCGCGCCGCGAACGCGCGATCCCCGACGAGTCGCTGCAGCTGCGCCGCGAGCCCATCGGGGTCACCCGGCGGGAACAGCAGTCCGTTCTCGCCGTCGACGAGGGTTTCGCGCAGGTTCGGTTGGTCGGGCGCGATCGTAGGAATGCCCGCAGCGAGGGAATCGAACAGCTTGAGCGGTGAGGCGTAGTCGTTGATCGCCGGGATCAGCGCGCCATCGCACGCGAGCACGTGGGTCGGCAGCAGCGCTGCCGGCACCTCGCCCACGGCGACGACGCGATCGCTGATGCCGCGCTCCCGCGCCGCGGCGAGGAGCGGGTCGAGCGCCGGGCCGCGCCCCATGAGGACGAGGGCGAGCTGTTCGAGTCCCGGTCGCTGCATCGCGTCGAGCACGAGATCGAGGCGGTGCCATGGCCGCATGTAGCCCACGAACCCGAGCGCGAACGCGCCATCCGGAAGCTGCCAGCGTTCCCGCACCGCACCTGCTGCCGCGCGCGCCTCGTCACCGTAGCGCTCGGGCGCCGCGCCGTTGCCGATGACGTGCACGCGATCGGCGCGGGCCCCGGCCTGCACGAGAATGTCCCCGAGCACCCGCGTCACGGCGAGCACGGCGTCCGCGCCGCCGAGCACCGTGTGCTCCGTGCGGGTCGCGATCCTCGGGAAGCGCAGCAGCTCGAGCCGCCGCATCTCGGCGACCATCGGCGAGTTGACCTCGAGCAACAGCGGCACACCGAGCTCGCGCGCGACGTCGAGCCCGGCGCGACAGTGCAGCGCGTGGCGTTCGTAGACGAAGTCCGGCCGGAAGTCGCGCGCGGCCGCGCGCAGCATCGACCGGCCCTTGTGGTTGTAGACGATCTCGAGCGCCTCGACCGCGGTTCGCGGCAGCGACAGCTTCTGCCAGAAGCCGGGTCGGCGGGGCGCCTCGCCTGCGGTTGCGGTCGCGGCTGCAGAGCCTGCGGCCTTCGGCACGAGCGCGCACTCGAGCACGTCGTGGCCGGCCGCGCGCAGCGCCGTGATGAGCTCCCGCACGTGCACCGCCTGGCCGTCGTCGGCCCGGATGCGGTGGTGATACAGGATGCGATAAGGGCGGCTCACGCGGCGACTCCCGACAGCAGCCTTCGGAACATCCCGCTGAGGAACTCCACCGGTTCGTCCCAGCCGTAGCGTTCGGCGAACGCGCGGACCGTGGCCCGATCCGCGGGCTCGGCGAGCACGTCCCGAAGCGCCCGTAGCAGCGCCGCATCGTCGTTCGGCAGAACGAGCGCGCCGAGCGGTCCGGCGCCGTCGCCAGGTTCCCCGAGGATCTCGGGAATCCCGCCGACGCGGCTCGCCACGACCCGGAGGCCGGATGCGAGCGCCTCGGTGACGACGTTCGGCCAACCCTCGCGCAGCGTCGGCAGCACGAACAGGTCCGCCGCACGCATCGCGGTCGCGACGTCGTCGGGCGGCCGCGAGCCAAGCAGATGCACGCGGTCGCCGGCGGTTGCCTGGATCGCCGCGCGATCCGGACCGTCGCCGACGAGCACGAGTCGCACGTCGTCGGGCAGCCGAGAGAGCACCCGCGCGGCGCTGAGGAAGCCCTTGCCCGGGGCGAGGCGGCCGACGCCGAGCACGAGGCGGCCCTGCGCGGGCAGGCCGAGCTCGCGCCGGGCACCGGCCGAATCACCGGGCCGGAAGCGTTCGAGATCGACGCCGTTGCGCACCTCGCGCACGCGCTCTGTCGCCACCCCGGCCACCTCGGCGAACCGGCCCGCCAACGCGCCGCTGACCGCGAACAGCGCCGCGGCACGATCGGCCATCGCCGCGATCCGCTCGCGCACGACCGGATCGTCCGCGACGACGTTCACATCGGTCCCGCGCGCCGTCACGACGAACGGCACGTCGAGCTCCGCTGCGAGCGTGGCTGCCGCGACGCCATCGGGCCAGACGTAGTGCGCGTCGAGCACGATCGGCCCCGCGTCCGCGAGCGCCTTCACGGTCGGTCGAGCGCCGGCCGCGACGGCGTCCGCCTGGCGCCGCAGCGACAGCCCGGGCCAGTGGCGGTAGCGCGGGTGCTGCACCTCGATGCCCTCCCACGTCTCGACCGCCGGGACCGCGTGCCACTCGCGGTAGATGCCGCGACGGAACGGCCAGGTCACGGCCGGGACCGGCGCGACCACGCGCCATGGCAGGCCGCTCGCGGTCGCCACCCGCCGCATCCGTTCCCGCACGAAGAGTCCGTGCTGCGGCATGACCGACGACGGGAACAGGTTGGTGAACGTGACGATCGTCATACCGCACACCACCGGCGCAGGAAGCGCGCGAACACGAGCACGGCCCAGAGCATGTCGGAGTGATCGCCGACGCCGCGGCGGTGCCGGTCGAGGAGCTTGCGGACCACGTGGGGATCGAGCCACTCCGTGAGCATCGAATCGCCGAGCACGTCGGCGACGGCATCCCCCACCGGGCCCTGACACCAGGACCGCAGCGGCACGGAGAACCCCTGCTTCTTGCGGGTGAGCGCCGACGGCGTGAGGCGCTGGCTCAGCGTCTCCCGCAGGAACGCCTTGGTCTGGCCACCTTCGAGGTGGAACTCGGGCGGGATCGTCGCGGCGAACTCGAGCAGGTTGTGATCCAGGAACGGCGCCCGGGCCTCGAGCGACACCGCCATCGACGCGCGATCGACCTTGACGAGGATGTCGCCGGCGAGCCAGGTGCCGAGGTCCGTGAGCACGGCGCGCTGCAGCGGCGATCGCAGGTGAAGATGACGTTCGTAGGCCGTGATGATCGGCGCGTGCGGGTCACCCGCGGCCGCGTGATGCTCCGGCCGCAGCACCGCGAGCACCTCCTCGGGCAGGTGCGCACTCACCGAACGCGCATAGGCCATGGCCGGCGACGCGGCGAGGTTCTGCAGCGTGCGCTTGGCCCGCAGCCACCGCGGCAGCCAATCCGCCTTGGGGTAGACGCTGCCGAGCGCGCGCCATAGGCCGCGCGGCAGCCGGTCGCGGCTCTCGTTCTCGCGCACGTCGAACAGGTAGCGGCGATAGCCACCGAAGCCCTCGTCACCCCCGTCACCGCTGAGCGCCACGGTGACGTGACGACGGGCCAGTCGACTGACGTGATAGGTCGGCACGGCGCTGCTGTCACCGAACGGCTCGTCGAACGTCTCCGTGAACCAGTCGAGGTCCAGCAGCTCCTCTGGTCCGAGCTCCTCCTCGACGAGCTCGGCGCCGCACGCGGCGGCCGCTTCACGGGCACCGGGGCGTTCGTCGAAGCGCGGATCCGAGAAGCCGATCGTGCACGCGCGCACGGAGCGGTCGAGCGTCCGCGTCATCGAGTCGACGATCGCGTAGCTGTCGATCCCGCCGGACAGGAACGGCGCGAGCGGCACCTCGCCCATGAGGCGGACCTTGACCGCGTCGTCGAGCTGCTGCAGCACCCCTTCGCGCAGGGCCGCCCGATCCGCGGCGGCTGCGGGGACCTCGCCGTACTCGAGCTGCCAATAGCGCTCGCGCCGGATCTTGCCACCCTGCACGAGGCACCAGTGCGCCGGTTCGAGCTTCTGCACGCCATCGAAGATCGACAGCGGGTCCGGCACGTAGCGCAGCGCGAAGAACTGCGCCACGGCATCCGCCCGCAGCCGCCGATCGATCGACAACGCGTGCAGCGCCTTGAGCTCGCTCGCGAACGCGAACTGCCCGTCGTGCTCGGTCCAGTAGAACGGCTTCTTGCCGAGTCGATCACGCGCCGCGTACAGCGTGTGCTCGTCCTCGTTGACGATCACGAACGCGAACATGCCGCGCAGTCGCGCGGCGAGCCCCGTGCCCCACGCCCGGTAGCCGTGCAGCAGCACCTCGGTGTCGCCGCTCGTCCTGAACTGGACGCCCTGCGCCGCGAGTTCGTGCCGCAGCTCCTCGTAGTTGTAGATCTCGCCGTTGAACACGAGCCACAACCGTTCATCCGGCAACGCCATCGGCTGCGGGCTGCCCGCGATGTCGACGATCGACAGCCGCCGGTGCCCGAGCGCGTAGCCCGGCCCGGACCGCACGCCGCTGCCGTCGGGCCCGCGGTGCGCGAGCCGATCGGCCATCGCCCGCGCCAGCTCCGCCGGCACGGTGCGATCACGATCGAACGCGAAGACCCCCGCGATGCCGCACATCAGGTTCTCCGCTGCCAGGTCGGCGTGGCCCGCGCGATCGACGCGCCGACGTCGGAGACCCGATCCACGGCCGATCGCCACCGCGAGGTGATCACCCCGCCCCCGGCCCCCGGCTCCCGCCGCACGCGCGTCATCGACAGCGCTGGATCCTCGCGGAACGCGGCGTTGGTCACGGCGAGCAGCGCCGCCACGAGCGCGAACCAGTGGTAGACGAGATCGAAGTGCCCGCGGTTGAGGAAGAACGCACCCACCATGAAACCGGCCGTGGTCGCCTCCATCATCCGCGCATAGTCCGCGGCCCAACGCAGGTCCGGCCGACTCATGCCGATGCGGTAGACCCGGCGGCACGCGAAGAACACGGATCCGAGCAGCAGCAGATAGACGCCGAACGCGAGCGTGCCGCTCTCCGCCCAGATCTGCAGGTAGCTGTTGTGCGCGACGTAGGTCTTGCCCCCTTCGACGATCTCGTGCGCCGCGTAGTCCTCGTAGCGCGGGCGGAAGTTGCGCATGCCGACGCCGAGGATCGGTCGGTCCTCGATCATGTTGAACGCGGTCCGCCACGCCTTGAAGCGCGCGTTGATCGAGCTCTCCTGGCTGCCCTCCCCGATCGTCGCCAGCCGGTCGAGCACCGCCTGGGGCGCGAGGAACGGGAACAGCGCCGCCAACAGCGCGAGCACGGAGAACGCCCGGAAGATCTTGCCCGAGCGCCACGCGATCCACAGCGACGTCGCGGTCAGCGCGAGGAACGCGCCGCGGCTGTGCGTGAGCAGGATCGTCACGACCGTCAGCAGGATCCCGACCTTGCAGAGCTTGCCGATGATCGGCTTGTCGCGCTCCGCGATCCCGAGATACCACAGCAGCGGCACGTTCATCGTGAGCGCGAGCGCGAAGTCGTTGTTGTCCTCGAGCATGCCGCCCGGCCCGCGGATGATCTGCGTGCCGCCGCCCGTGAGGAACCCGAACAGCCCGCCCTTGATCCCGAAGAAGCCGAGGCAGATGGCGATCGTCCAGACCATCACCTTGAAGCGCTTCACGGAGTCGACCTGCCCGCTCGTGAACAGCGCGATGACGATGATCTTGTTGAACTCGAAAAAATAGGTGTTGGTGTACTTCGTCTGGTACTTCGCGAACGCGTAGCTGATCGCGACGAACAGCCCGAGCAGGATCATCAGCTTGGACCGATAGTCGTGCCACACGGCGAACGGTTTGCGCCCGCGCTCGTTCGCGTACCACCCGAGCAGCATCGCGGCCGCGACGAGGAACGACAGGCGCATCGTGCGGGCGAAGCCCCAGCACAGATCCTGCGGCCGCATGTAGGCCAGCCAGCTGAACACCAGCATGCCGTAGAACGGCCGCTGGAAGATCGTCGGCATCGACAGCATGACGATCGCGAAGACGAGCAGGTCGCGCATCGTTCAGGTCGTCGGCCGGAGGTCTCCTGGGGCGCCGTGGAACCGGGTTCCGGACGTCACGCGGTGCCGAGCACCATCGAGAGCATGTCGCGCACGACGGTCGGCAGCCGGGTCGGGTCGAAGTAGTAGATGAGAACGACGCCGCCGATCAGCATGAGGAAGGCCGCGGCGACGATCGTCGCGCGGCGCCGCGATCGCGCGACCTCCCGCCGCTGCGCGTCGGTCTCGAGGAAGCTCACGCCACCGAGCACCGGGACGGTGAGCGCGCGGTCGACCTCCTCGACGGTCTTGAACGTGCCGCGCAGGACGTCGAGCAGCAGCACGAGGGCGGTCGCGGCGAAGAGTCCGATCACACAGCCGAGCAATGCGACGAGCACGAGATTGGGCTCCGTCGGCGCCGGCGGCACGCGCGCTTCCTGCTCGCGCCGGATCGGCGGCTCGCTCTCGAGCTGCGTCAGGTAACTGCGCTCGAGCGCGGCGCGGTCGTTGGCCGCGGTCACCTTCTCCTTGGCCTGCTCGAGCTGGTCCTCGACCTTGGAGTACAGCGCGAAGCCCTCCGCCTTGCGCGCGAGATTCTCGCGCTCCTGCGCAAGCTGGCCTTCGAGCACGGGGACCGTCGCCTGCGCTTTGGCAAGCTTGCCCTCGAGCGTCTCGACGATCTCCTTCTGCGCGTCGTAGACCGGATTCGGCACGAGCCCGTTCTCGTCCATCTCGGGCGTCTTGCCGAGCTCGCGCAGCTGCGCCATGTAGGTATCGATCCGACGCTGATACGTGGCGATATGCGGCGAGCCAGGATTGAACCCTTCGATCGCCATCTGGGCGCTGGCGATCCCGACCAGCAAGGCCTTGCCTTGCTCGGTCTTGCCCGCCGTCTCCATGAGCATCGGCAGACTCAGCGGCACCCGCGCAGTGAGGCCCTTCAGCTTCTCCTGCGCGATCTCGAGTTGCTTGCTCAGCCCCGCCACCTCGACGCGAGCATCGCGCAGCATGTCCGCCCGCGCCTGGAAGCTGTCCATCAGAACGCCGCCGACAACGCGCTGCATCTGTTCGATCGGCAGGGAGTCCGGCTGGATCCGATAGGTCTGCTGCAGCTGCCGCCGCTGCTCGATGAAGTCGTTGTAGGCCGTATTGTGACGCTTGTGATCGGCGAGGGCGCTCCCGAGCCGCGCGCGGGCGTTCTCCATCAGCTGGGCCTGGCGCTGCTCGATCCAGGTGAGCACGAGCTTGTTGAGGAACGCGGCCGCGCGCTCGCCGTCGCGGTCCTTGTAGGTGACCCGGATCAGCGCGTACGCGCGCTCGCTGTTGTTGCCGATCGGCACGATCGACAGCCGCTCGTCGATGTCCGCGACGTTCTGCCCGAGTACGTAGGGGTCCGTCGTGATCGACTCGGGCCAGCCGAGGTCCTTGATCGTGGCCTCGATCGCGCGCGGGATCGTGAGCTTGGCCGACGCGATGATCGCGCCGAACGGGTCCTCGCGGTCGATGTCCGTGTGCCCGGGCGGGTGTTCGTACGCGATACTCGCGGTCGCGACGTAGTAGCGCGGGATGAAGAACGCGACGATGCCGCCGATGAGCAGCCCGAGCAGCGACATCGGGATCACCTGCCAACGCCGACGCTTCAGCAGATCCAGGTAGCGCGCTACCGAGATCTGCGGGATGTCGAGCTGCGGCGTCTGGCTCATCGCGTCTGGCTCATCGGGTCGGGCTCATCAGAAGCGGAAGAAGATCTGCTGCCGCTGCCCGGTCGCGACCTCGTAGGACGTGCGGATCTGCGCGACGCCGAACAGGGTGCGCACGGCGAGGCCGAGCGGTTCGGTGATGCGCTGCAGCACGCGCCCGACCACGCCGAGCACGGTCGGCGGGATGTAGACGATGTCGTTCTCGCGCATCTGGATGTTGTACTCCGTGAGGCCCGTGAGGATCATCTCGCGGAAGTTGATGTCGACGACGAGCGGCGCCTCCGCGTCGGGCCGGATCAGATACACCCGGCCGAGGTTCGCGAAGTTGGTCCAGCCGACCGAGAACATCGCGCGGAAGAACGTCATGTCGGGCTGCAGCAGCTGCGGCCCCTTCCGCGCGACCTCGCCGACGCCGTAGAAGAACTTCTGCGACACGATGATGCGCGCCTGCAGGTCGATCTCGTTCCGGAACACCGAGCGCAGGTGCGTCTTGATCAACGCGGCGAGCTCCGTCTCGGTGTAGCCCAGCACGTAGACTGGGCCGACGTAGGGCACGTAGATCGTGCCGTCGATGCCGATCGGCTGCGCGGCCGTGAGCTCGATGAGCCGCTCACGGCCCGGCAGCATGAGCTCGGTCGGCGAGATCAGGAACTGGATCGTGTCGAGGCCACCGACGTAGTCCTCGAGGGTCGCGTCACCTTCGGCGCGCGTCCCGAACCCCTTCTCGTGCCGCAGCTGCGCGATGCGCTTCTCCTCGAGCGGCGTGCAGCCCCCGAGCAGACAGGCGCAGAACACAGCGAGCAGCGCGACCTTGGCCTGGAGCGACGTCGAGGGCAGCGATTGTGGGGTCTCTGTCACGATGAGGTTTGCCTCGCAAAGTAGTCTAGCCTCCAGCACTCTAGGTGCCTACGCCGTGCGGGCAAAGAACGGATCGAAGCTGTCGACATCATCGGCAGTTGCGGGCACGGAATTGACCGCCAGATTCGGGTTCGGACCGCCCGTAGCCCGGCGCGGGGGCTCCGGTTACCAAGCCGCCACAGTTGTCCCGCCGCTTCGGCCGGAGTCCTGGGTTACAACTCCCGTCGAACCACCCGATGGCCGCTGACACGAAGCCCCTGCTGCCGATCGCGCTGCTGCTGCTGGCGGCCGCGCTCGGCGTGCTGTGGCTCGGATTCGGCGGCGCCGACGAACCCGCCCCCGTTCGCCCCGGGCCGCCGCCCGCCGCCGCCGAGGAGCCGACCACTCCGGGCCCCGCGCCGGCCCAAGCCTCGACCACGAGCGAGGATACGGCCGCGTCAGACCTCGAGCTGCCCGACCTGTCGAACCTCCGCGACGAGGTGCCGATCGACGCGAGCGAAGCTAGCGCGGCCCCGCGCGTGCTCGTCGTCGACGGCGACCCCGCACAGCCGGTCGCGGGCGCCGAGGTGCTGTTCGTCACGGTCGGTGAGGCGATGGAGCGGCGCGGCGACGACCTGCCGGCCCGCCGCCTCGAGTGGCCCGAGTTCTGCGGCGACCGCAGCGAGACCGGCACCGATGGGATCGCGATCCTGCGACCGACGCGGCGCACGTTCCTCGTCGCAGCGCGCCACGGGGACCGCTTCGGGTTCGGCGTCGCCCGGCCCGGCAACCGCACGGCGACCGTGACGCTGCGGGCCGACGAGACGGTCACGATCCTGGTCCGCGACACCGAGGAACGCTTCGTGCCCGGCATCCCCGTCGCGTTGCTGCAGCACCGCGGCGACAGCAGGAAGCGCGGCGGCGACACGATCTGGCGCGGCGAGAGCGGCCCGGATGGCCGCGCGGTCGCGCCCCACTTCCAGTATCTGCGCGAGCGCCGACGCAACGGGCAGAAGGAGCGGTTCGCCGCTGCGGTGCAGGCCGCGACGCCGGCCCCCGTGCTCGTGGAGTTCGACGGCCGGCCGGCGCCGCCGGACCCGATCGAGCTCGTCGTGCCGCCGCTCGGCGCGGTCGAGCTGCTGCTCGCCGATCATCAGGGCGAGCCGCTGCTGAGCCCGGCGAGGGTGAGCTTCACGCCCGTGCAGCCGCAGGAGCACCGGAGCGGGTATCCGTCCGCCGGCCACATGGCGGCGGAACGTCGAGCGAAGCCCGTCGGCCCGGACCCCGTGCGCTTCGACCACCTCGGACTCGGGACCGAGCTGCGACCGGTCGCGCGGTTCGAGAGCGAACGTCGCGCCGCCATCGGCGAGCCGATCACGGTCCCGCCGGCGACCGCTGACACGACCGCACCGCTACAGGTCACGATGAAGCTGCCCGAGCGCTTCGGGCTGCTCGCGGGCCGACTCGTGCTGGCCGACGGCTCGCCAATCGCCGATCGCGCCGTCGTCGCCGTGCTGTGGGACGGCGACAAGAACGCGGGCAGCGTGCGCCTGCACACCACCGCGACGGGCCACTTCGACGCAGTGCAGAGCCCGCGCACCCAATCGGCGCTGGCCCTCGAGTTCAACCTCAGCGTTCCGACTGCCCCCCAGCCGACGGACGGAGGGCCGACGGACGGAGGGCCGGCGGCCAGCGGACGCGCACCGCAGACGCGAGTCGGCGCGCGCGTCGACTTCCAGCCGCCCGCCGGCAAGGTCCGCCGGGAGCTCGGCGAGATCGTGCTCGGCGAGCTGCCGGTCCTCTGCAGCGGCGTCGTCGTCGATGATCGCGGCCAGCCGATCCCACGGGCGACGGTCGTCGCCCAGTTCAAGCGCCCGAGCCCGCCCGGCAATCGCTCGCGCCCGCGCACGCCGTTCCAGCTCAATCAGCTGCCGGTGCAGCTGCGCGAGCAGCAGTTCCAGCTGGAGCGGTTTCGGATGCTGCAGCAGCGGGCAGAGCGCTGGCGCAACGTGCCGTTCCTGCGGACGCGGACGGCCGCGGACGGCACGTTCGAACTGCGGGGGCGCTTCCCCACCGGCAGCGAGCTGCGACTCGAAGCGGACAGCGACCAGCACCTCGCCGACACCGTGGCGTGGAACGGCCCGGGCCAGACGTTTCGCATCCGGATCGATCGCAACGGCTTCCTGCGCGGGCGCGCGCTGCTGCCGCGCGGCCTGCCGAACGAGTGCGCGACGCTGACGCTGAAGCCGATCGAGTCCCAGCTGCAGGGGACACGCACGCGGCGCGTCCAGCTCTCGCGCCGGCGCGGCGGGCGCTTCGAGGTCGAGCCGCTGCACGCCGGCCGCTATGACGCGATCGTCACGCTGCGCAGCATCAAGCAGCCGGTTCTCACGGTGAAGGACGTCTACGTGACGCCCGGCGAGGTCCGCGACCCGCGCCTGACGACGATCGACCTGCGCCAGAGCGTGTTCCGCTACCGCCTGCGCGCGGTCGATCCGCGCGGCAACCGGCTGCGCATCGACAGTCCGCTGATGCTGCGTTGGCGCGACCCCGACGGGCGCGTGCAGAATTCGGGGCTGCGCTGGCAACGTGGCCGCGCCGACTTCTACGCGAGCAGCTCGGTCGTCGACCTCGTGTCGTTCGCGCCCGGCTGCAAGCCGCTCGAGACGCAGCTCTCGCCCGGCGAGCACGCGGTGACGATGGAACGGGTCGTGCCGGCGCAGGTGCTCGTGCCCGGCGCGCGCCAGCTCTGCGGCCCGGATCGCAAGATCCGGGTGTCGGTGATCCTCAGCGGCGACTCCGGCTACCCCCAGTCGCTGAGCGGCCTCGACCAGCGCACGGGCAATCGCTTCTCGTTCCCGCGCTGGGATCTCGGCAAGAGCACGGGCGCGTGGCTCGAGGCGAGCGATCTCGTCCAGGTCCCGGTCGTGCAGAGCGGCAAGTATCGCATCGTGCTGCGGGTGCACGCGACGCAGTCGACCAAGAGCCGTCAGGTCTCCGTCGAGCTCGGCGAATACGAACTGAAGGCCGACGGCACGCAGACGTCCCCGGTCACCGTCGCGCTCGACCTCGACAAGCTGCAGCAGGCGCTCGCGCGGCTGCCCCAACAAAAGAAGTAGCGCCCCGAAGAAGTAGCGAACGAGTGCGGCCGTTCGCGACCCGTCAGCGCTCGATGACGGCGTCGACCGGCCACGGCATCGGCTTGCCCGTCTCGATCAGCGTCTTGAGGCGCGACAGCGGCTTGGCCCAGCCGACCGGCGAGATCATCGCGGCCGTCGCCGGCGCCGCGGTCAGGTCGTGCCGCGCGCTCACGAGCACCGTCGGGCCGCATGCCACGACGTCGATGTCGACGCGCGCCATGGGCTCGTCGAAGTCGAAACCGACGAACCGGAACTCCCAGGCCACGCCCCGCCCCTTCTCGATCTCGAGCAGGCGACCGCGGTAGACCACGCGGTCGTCGGTGCCCCAGATCAGCTCGCTCCCGGGCGTCGGATCGAACTGCCGGCACGGCACCGTGTACCAGTCGCGGAACCCGTCCTTGGTCGTCAGGTGCCGCCACACCTCGTCGTAGTCACCCTCGATGTAGACGTGCTGGGTGTAAACGACGCCTTGGCCACCCGGCGCGTCGGGCAATGCGCAGGCGGTCGCGCCGAGCAGGAGAGCCAATATCGGGATCGGGATCGTGCGCATGCCGGCCTCAATCGAACAGGCGGGCCACGAGTGCCGTCCACCCCGTCTGGTGACTCGCGCCGCAGCCGCGACCCGTGTCGCCGTCGAAGAACTCGTGGAACCAGAGCAAATCGCGGTAGTACGGATCGTCCGTGAACCGGGCGTCGTCGCCGGCGAACGGCCGGCGCCCGTCCGGATCGCGGCGGAACAACCCGGTGAGGCGCTGCCCGAGATCCTTCGCGATGTAGTCGAGCGACCGCCGCTTGCCCGACCCGGTCGGATACTCGACGAGCAGCGAGTCGTCGTAGAACCGGGCGTAGCGCTCGAGCGCCTCGATGATCAGGTAATTGATCGGGAACCAGACGGGCCCGCGCCAGTTGCTGTTGCCGCCGAACATCTGCGTCGTGCTCTCGCCCGGCACGTAGTCGACCCGGTGCTCGCGGCCGTCGATGGTCATCTTGAACGGGTGCTTCTGGTGCGCCTTCGACATCGAGCGGATGCCGAATGGCGACAGGAACTCGGCCTCGTCACACAGCCGTTTCAGCACGCGTTCGAGTTGACTGCGCGACGGCAGGGCGAGCAGGGCCGACTCGCGACCGTCGACGCTGCCGAACGTCACCCGCTGGGCGAGCTCACGCTCGTTCTTCAGGAACCAGTCGAGGCGCTTGCTGAACCCCGGGAGCTGCGCGATGCGATCCATGTCGAGCACCTCGACCGCGCACAGCGGCAGCAGCCCGACGAGCGAGCGGATCCGCAGGCGTTCGCCGGCGCCGTCGCGATAGATCTGGTCGTAGTAGAAGCCGTCCTCCTCGTCCCAGAGGCCGCTGCCGCCGAGCGAGTTGATCGCGTGGCTGATCGCGACGAAGTGCTCGAAGAAGCGCGACGCGATGTCCGCGTAGGTCTTGTCCTCGACGGCGAGCTCGAGCGCGATGCTGAGCATCGTCGCGCAGTAGAACGCCATCCACGCCGTGCCGTCGGCCTGCTCGAGGTGCCCCCCGGTAGGAAGCGGCTGGCTGCGATCGAACACGCCGATGTTGTCGAGGCCGAGGAAACCGCCGCCGAACACGTGCTTGCCGTGCGGGTCCTTCTGGTTGACCCACCACGCGAAGTTGAGCATCAACTTGTGGAACGCGCGCGCGAGGAACTCGCGATCGCGTTCGCCGCGCTTGCCCGTGAGCTTGTAGACGCGCCAGCACGCCCACGCGTGCACCGGCGGATTGACATCGTGCAGCGCGAACTCGTAGGCCGGGATCTGGCCGTTCGGCGCCATGTACCATTCGCGCAGGAACAGCAGCAGCTGGTCCTTCGCGAACTCACCGTCGAGCCGCGCGAACGGGATCATGTGGAACG
Organism: Planctomycetota bacterium; assembly: GCA_965228735.1. Classification (GTDB taxonomy): domain Bacteria; phylum Planctomycetota; class UBA1135; order UBA1135; family UBA2386; genus JAGQRA01. The sequence goes on along the minus strand of OZ245838.1, from coordinate 991,107 downwards.
CGAGGTCCCAGGCCGCGTACCACGGGTACTCCCACTTGTCCGGCATCGAGATGACGTCGCGGTTGTAGAGGTGCCGGAAGTCCGAGTTGCGGCCGTTGGAGCGGCTCGGCGGCGGGTCGGGCTGCGCCGGATCGCCGGCCAGCCACGAGTCGACGTCGTAGAAGTAGAACTGCTTGGTGAACACGAGCCCCGCGCACGCCTGGCGCTGGATCGCGCGAGCCTCGGCCCGCTTCGGCTCTGCGTCCGCGGCCGCGCGGCCGAGGACCGCGGCGTAGAACTCGTCGGCCTCCGTGCGCCGCGCCGCGACGATGGCGCCGAACGCGGCTCCGAAGGCAGCTTTCATCGTGACGGCCTGCTCGACCGGCCGCAGCCGCAGTCGGACCCGCGACGTGCCATTGGCCGGCACGACGAGCACGCAATGGAACGCGACCTTGCTCCCCGTGTCGTCGGGCGCGACCGCGGTCTCGTCGCCATCGATGACGAAGTCGTGGAACGCGTCCTTCTTCGGCCCGTCGACCTCGAGATCGAAGACGCGCGCCATGTTGGTCTCGTTCTCCGTCGCGAGCACCCGCCGGAACTCGCCGCCCTCGACGTGGTCGAGATCGAGCGCGAACGGCGGCAGATCGGCGCCATGTGCGATCACGCGGGCCGCGCCGTCGACGGGGCCGCCCTCGCTCGGCAACGCCGGCCGGATCTGACCGCGCGGCCAGTAGCCCTCACCATCCCGGCCCCAGTCCCACGTGTTCCGGAACCACAGCTGCGGCAGCACGTGCAGCGTCGCTTCCTTCGCGCCGCGGTTGTGCACGTCGAGCTCGACGAGGATGTCGTCGGGGGAGCTCTTGCTGTAGGTCGCGACGACGTCGAAGTAGCCGCCGTCGAACACCCCGGTGTCCTTGATCTCGTACTCGCGCTGGTCGCGACCGCGCTTCTTGTTCACCGCGCGCAGGTCGTCGTACGGGAACTTCTGCTGCGGATACTTGTAGAGCGCGACGAGCCACGACGCCGTCGGCAGCGCGTCGACGTAGAAGTACTCCTCCTTGACGTCCTCGCCGTGGTTGCCTTCGGGACCCGTGAGGCCGAACAGGCGCTCCTTGAGGATCGAGTCCGCGCCGTTCCACAACGCGAACGACAGGCACAGCCGACAACGCCGATCCGTGATCCCGAGCAGGCCATCCTCGCCCCAGCGATACGCCCGGCTGCGCGCCTGGTCGTGGCCGAAGCTCTCCCAGACGTTGCCGTCCGGGGAGTAGTCCTCGCGCACCGTGCCCCACTGGCGCTCCGAAAGGTACGGACCCCACCGGTGCCAGTTGGCCTCCCTGTTCTTGCTCAGTCGCAGCCGCTCGTGCTCGGCAGTGCCGTCCGCCATATGTCGGTCGTTCGTAGCGCGAGCCGGCCGCTATTGCATGGCGAATCCGGCCGGCAGCGGCTCGGTCAGACGCAACGCGGCACCGCTCACGGGGTGGCGAAAGCGCAGCTCGCCGGCGTGCAGCATCAGACGCCGCGCGACCGACCCGCCGTAGCGGCGATCGCCCCGGATCGGGTGCCCCAGCGCGGCGAGGTGGACGCGCAGCTGGTGCGTTCGTCCCGTCCGCGGACGCAGTCGAACGAGCGCCGCGTTGCGCTGCTGCTCGACGACCTCGTAGTCGGTGTGGGCGGCCTGGCCGGAGCTGGTATCGACGACGACCTTGGGCTCGCTGCTGCTGGCGGCGCGGACCGTCCGCAACGGCTCGTCGATCGTGCCCGACTCCCGGCTCAACCGCCCGTCGACGACCGCGTAGTAGACCTTCTCGACCGCGTCCTCACGGAACGCGGCGGTGAGGCCGGCGAGCCCGGCGGGCGACAGCCCGATCGCGAGCAGGCCGCTCGTCTCGCGATCGAGGCGATGCGCCGGCGCGGGCGCGAAGGTCGCCGTCCGGGTGCCGCGCCCGGAGGCGTTCAGCCAGTCGACGAGGGTGTCGCCGCGGTGGCCGCTGCCGGGATGCACCGCCAGACCCGACGGCTTGGCGACGACGAGCACGTCCTTGTCGGAGTGCACCTGCCGCGGCACGGGCCCGCGGTAGGCGGGCGCCGGCGCGGCAGCAGACGGCTGTTCGCCGCGACTGGCCGGATGCCGGTCGGCCGACGCCAGGGCCGCGAGGTCGGCCGGCGACAGCCGCAGCTCCACGACCATGCCCTCGGCGAGCCGCAACGCGCCCTTCACCTTCTTGCCGTCGACGCGGATCCGGCCGCTGCGCAGGTGCTTCATGATCGCGCCGAGCGGCATCGCCGGCAGCAGCTTGCGCAGGTAGCGGTCGAAGCGCTGGTCGTTCTCCGCGGCCGTGAGCTCGATTTGCCGGCTCACGGTCGCCAACGTTCCGCCGCGCGCTCGCGAACGGCCTGATCCGGATCGGCCAGCAGCTCCTCGATCCGCGGCGCCGGCACCTCGATCGACTTCGGCATGAGGTCGAGCACCTCGTAGCGGACGACGCCCGACGGATCCCGCAGCGCGGCGAGCCAATCGACGATCGTCGGATCCTCCGAACGGGTGACCGCGCGATAGACCCGGATCCGCGCGTGCGCCCCGCCCTGCGCGAGCGCGCGCTGCACCGCGGCCACGACGTCCTCGTCGATCACCTCGGGGAAGCGGCGCTGGACGTTCGGGTTCTCCCCGTTCTCGATCCGCTCGAGCCACTCGAGCACCGCCTTCCGCCGGGTCGCCTGGCGCTTCTGGCGGCGTTCCTCCTGATCGAGCGGTTCGTGGATGTCGAACACGCTGCGCGCGAGGAACGAGCCCGCGAACATCAGCGGGGTCCCGACCGCCCGGAACGGCAGCGACGCGCTCGTCGTGTAGTACTCCTCGTCGAACGGCAGATCCGTCCAATCGAGACCGTGTCGTCCCACGCGTCGTCGACGACCTGCAGCGGGTGCGCGACGAAGGTATCGACGAGGATCGCGAGCACCCCGACCGGCGCGGTCAACGGCAAGGTCGCCCAGAACGCCCCGTCGGATTCGGGCACGAGGTTGTCCTCGAACGCGTTCCACACCGGCCGGTTGGCCGGGTTGGCGAACGCGCAGGACGACGACAGCATCGCGAGGAGCGCGAGCACGGCGGCGCGCGCGGCAGCAGATCGGCGGCGATGCATCACTCGGCCTCGTACGGGTCGAACGGGAACAGGCACCGGCCCAGCCAGTTGCCGGCGAACACGATCGGCGTCGCCGCGGCAGCGAACGGCGCCACGAGGACCCGGCGCAGATTCGAGACGTCCTCCCCGCGGGTCCACAGCAGGTCGCGGGTGTCGAGCCACGCGTCGTCGATCGACATCACGGGGTTCACGACGACGGCGTCGGCCGTGAGAGCCACGAATCCGACGGGCACGGCGACGGGCAGCACCGCGTAGCGCGCACCGGCGCTTTCCGGGGCGAGACTCTCGTCGAGCCAGTTGAGAGTCCGCCGCTGTTCGTCGTCGAACACGGTGCAGCCAGACAGCGCGATCGCGAACACGATCGCGCAGCCGGCGGCGAGTTGCTGCGCAGGTCTCATGCCACGGAGCATAGCCGTTCCCCCGTCGCGTCCACGATTCCTCGAACTGCCTGTCAGATCCGCCCACCGACCGGAGTCAGACGGCTACCGTGTCGATTGCGTTCGCCATGCCCGCCTGGAACCACGAGTCCCGCAGTCTCGGCAACGACGCCGACCGGGCCGGGGCTCCGGCGGCAACCGAGTGCTCCGTCGAGCTGCTCACGGCCGAGCAGCCGCGTCTGCGCCGACTCATCCACCGCCTGCTCGGCTGGCCCGCTGGCAGCAGCGAGGTGGACGACGTTCTGCAGGAGACCCTGCTCGCGGCGTGGCGCCATCGCGACTCGTTCCGCGGCCATGCGGGCGTTTCGACCTGGCTCCACCGGATCGCGGTGAACAAGACCAACAGCCACACGCGCGCGCAGCGGCGGCGGCGGCGGTTCTTCGGCTGGCTCGGGCTCGTAACGGAGCCCGTCGCCGCGGCAGGCCCCCTCGGCGGCCCCTGCGACGGGGACACCCGGCTCGATGCCACCCACGCCGCGATGCAGCGGCTGTCCCATCAGGATCGCGAGGTGCTCGTGCTCCGATACCTCGAACAGCGAGACGTCACCGAGGTCGGCGAGCTGCTCGGGTGTTCACGCGCGGCCGTCGACGCCCGACTCTCGCGCGCCCGGAATCGCCTGCGTGAGCTACTCGATCTGCAGGAGCGCGACGCATGAGCGAGCGCGAGAGCACGATGCTGGCACGGCTCGCGGCCACTGATGCGGCATTGCCCCCGACGTCGGCCCCGCCCATCGACGTCGAGCGGCTCGGCCGGAACCGGGCGCGCCGACGCGTCGCCGGCGCCGCCATCGCGGCGCTCGTGGTCGCGACGGGCCTGTTCGCCTACCAGAATGCGCAAACGCTCGATCACGACCGCGACGCGCCGGGCGACTCGGAGCCGGCATCCGCGGCGATGATCGCGGCGCTGACGCGCGCCGCCGACCGCCTCGAGCGGGACGTCGCGAACTCGGTTGCCGACCTACGCGCGAGCCGGGCGCACGATCGGGCCCGCGTCGCCGACGCGGCGCGGCGCGCGCACCTGGACAACCAGCTCGCGACCGTGCGCGCCGAGGCGGCGCTCGCGCTCGCCGGGAGCCCCCGCGCCGGCCGGATGGCACCAACCGAGAACACCCAATCGAGGACGAACCGATGATGCACCGACCCTTCGCCACCGCCCTGTTCTGCTGCCTGCCGCTCGCGGCCCTGACCGAGTCGTTGCCGGCCCAGGAGTTCGTGCTGATCGTGCGCACCGGGCCGACCGACCTGATGCTCAACGCCAGCCTCGCCCGCGCGATCGCGAACGAGCCCGAGGTCGGCGCTGCGTTCGAGCGCCAGTTCGGCGACCGGATCCAGGGCTTCGAGCCGATCTACGTCGAGGAGCCGTCGGGCCAGGAACCCGGCACCTACCAGCTGCACTTCACGATCGAATTGCAGCTTCGGTCGGACGCCGAACCCCCGAAGCCCGACGCGGTCATCGACGCGGTCCGGGCGCACGTCGAGAAGCGGATCGACTACCTGCTCCACGAGGAGCCGCGTTCCCGCCTGCAGGAGCGCTGCCACCGCCTGACGGTGGAACTCGGCAAACTCATGATGGTGCAGGAGAAGCTGACGGAGAAGACCGGCACCCTGGCGGCGGAGATCGCCCGCCACCGCGACTCGATGCACGCGGTCACGGCCGACGCCGCCGAGGCCCGGATCAACGTGGCCACCGAGGAACGGGCCGTGGAACGGCTCGAGAAGGTCACGCGCGACTACTCCAACCAGCGCCACGTGCTCATGGTGCGCACGGACAAGGTCAACGTCGAGCTGAACACGGTCGCGACCAAGCTCTCCGCGTTGCGCGATCGGATCGCGACGGTCCAAGCAAAGAAGGAGGTGCTCGCGCTGCAGGACGAGCTCGCGAACCTCACGGCGGAGCACGAGAACCTGCAGGTCGAAAGGGACCGGCTCCTGCAGCAGGACATGGACGTTCAGAAGATGCTGACGTCGGTCCTTGCGGAGCTGCCGACCGTCACGGTCGAGCTCGAACGCCGGCGGGCACGCCTGCAGAGCCTCGAGGCGACGCAGAAGACCCACGACGAGGTCATGGCGCGGCTCGATCGGCAGCGCAAGGAGCTGTTCGAAGCGCGGGTCGAGAGCCAGGGTCTGCAGCTCGACATCGACGCGTGCCGTGACCAGCTGAAGGAGGTCCACCGCAAGCTGGCGCGGATGGAGCCCGTGCGCTTCGACGTGCTGCGACCGCGGTAGCCCGCGCGCTCGACGAGGACCCTACTTCTCGTCGAGCACGATCGGCGCCGGCAGTTCCTTGCCCGCCGGCACGAAGATCATCGAGATCGAGTTCACGCAGTGCCGCGTGTTCGTCTTCGTGTAGCCCTCGCCGAGGAACACGTGTCCGAGGTGGCCCTTGCAGTTGTTGCAGACGATCTCGGTGCGCATGCCATCGGCATCCGGCACGCGATCGACGCGCCCTTCGATCTCGTCGTCGAACGCGGGCCAACCGCAGCCGCTGTGGAACTTCTGATCGCTCGTGTAGAGCGGGATGTTGCACTGCCGGCAGATGTAGGTGCCCTTGTCGTCGAGGTCGGTGTACTCGCCCGTGCCGCGCCATTCCGTGCCCTTGTGCAGGATCACGCGCGCCTCCTCCGCGGTCAGCTCGTTGTAGCCGTCGGATGCGTTCGGAACGTCGGACTTCTCGGTGGACTCGGTCATCGACTTCTTGGTCTCGGGTGCGGGCGACTCCTGCGCCGGTGTGGTGACGGTGGGCTCGTCGGCCGGCTGGGCAAGCGCGATGCGATCGGGCTGATCCTCGGCGAGCGGCGCGCCATCGGGTGAACGCTCGGCCGCACCGGTGCCACATGCCGGCAGCAGAACGAGCAGGGCGAGCAGGGCGAGCGAAACGAGCGCGGTAGAACGGATCATGGCAGGTTCCTAGGGTACGAGAACTGCCGGTCCTACGAGCGAAGTTCTTCCGGGTTCCATGTTGGGTACGGTGCCCAGGCTACTCGTCCTTCGCCGCGCCCTTCTTGCGGAGTTCGACCAGCGCCTTGTCCGCGAGGTCCTCGACATGGCGCCGCAGGTCGCCGAGGCGGCGCACGTCGTCGGTCGGGAACTGCAGTGCAACCGTCAGATCGTGCTCCTCGAACCACAGCGTGTAGCTCAGGAAGCCCGGCATGATACCGGAATGCCCGAACGCCGGCCCGTGCCGTGACGGGCCCGTGAAGCAGCCGAGTCCGTAGCTCCCGGAGACGTGCCCCGGCGCCTTGACCCCGCGGCGATGGTCGGCGCGCAGCGCCTCGGGCACGACATCGCCCGCGAACAGCGCGCGCGTCCACCGCGCGAGATCGGTCGGCGTCGACCGCACGCCGCCGCCGCAGTATTCGAAGGCCGGGTTGACGAAGTACTTCCCGTCCCGCGTGGTCTTCCCCTTCGTGAACGCGAGCCCGCTCGCGTCCCCACACGCGAGCTTCGGCATCACGCGGCTGTCGTTCCAAGCCGTATCCTCGAGCCCGAGCGGTTCGAGCAGGCGGTGCCGCAACGCGACCGCGAACGGCGCGCCCGTGACCTCCTCGACGCAGAGGCCGGCGAGCAGATAGTTGGTGTCGGCATAGGCGAAGCGCTCGCCCGCCGGGAACAGCGGGTCGTCGTCGAGCACGAACGCGAGGCACTGCGTCGGCGTCAACGCGGTGTCCGGCTCGCGTTCGAGCGCCTTGTGGAACTCCGGGTTCCAGACGTGCTCCCGGATCCCGGCCGTGTGATTGAGCAGCTGCCGGATCGTGATCGACTGCGCGTTCGGGATGCGCGCGTACCACTCCCGTTCGCCCAGCACATCGACGACCTTGCCGTCGAGCTCGAGCTTGCCCTCGCCGACGAGCTGCAGCACGACCGCGGCGCAATAGGTCTTGCCGATGCTGCCCGACATCAGGCGCGTGTGCGGCGTGAGCGTCGCGCCGGCGGCGTCCTCGCCCACCGCGACCGCGGCGATCGCGCCACCCGGCAACACCGCGGCCACGGATGCGCCGCAGAAGCCCCGCGCCGCCCGCATCGCGCCCAGGTGCTCCCGGAACGCCTGCTCGATCGCCGGGTCGGCCGCGGCCGGCGCGGAGACCGGCGCCGGCGGCGCGGGATCGCCCTGGCCCCGCCCCTGACCATGGCCCTGCGGATCCTGAGCGAGCAGACCAGCACATGCCCCGGCACCGAACGAACCGAGCAGAACGGAGCCGACGAGACCGAGCCAGAGAGCAGCGCGCATGCCCGTTCTTACGGATCGCGCCTCGGCGCGGTCAGCCCGAATCGCCGTTTCGGCGCTACGCGGGCTCGAGCCGCGGGCCCTGCGGCGTGTCGACGATCTTCCAGCCGGCCGCGGCGATCTCGTCGCGCAGCGCGTCCGCCGCCGGCCAGTCCTTCGCCTTCTTCGCGGCCGTCCGCGCCTCGAGCTTCTGCAGGAGTTCGGGCGGCGCGCCGGCCGCAGTGTCGGCCGCGGGCTCCTCGCCGAAACAGGCGAGCACGTCTTCGAACCGGGCGAACATCTCGAGCGCCGCGGTCGCCCCCGCGACGGACGGCGCCGCCTTGTTGCACGCCGCGACGAAGTCGAAGACCTTGCCGAGCGCGAGGCTCACGTTCAGGTCTTCGCTCATCGCGGCCGTGAACGCCGTGCCGGCCGCGTCGACGGCCGCGGCGAGGTCGTCGTCACCCGCGCTCTCGGCGCCGTCCCGCACCCGCGCCAACCGAGCCCGACAACGCTGCACGCGATCGATCGCCGCTCGCGCCTCGACGAGCCCGTCGAGCGTGAAGTTGAGCGTCTGGCGATACTGCACCCGAATCAGCGCGTAGCGCAGCTCGAGCCCGGAGTAGCCCTTCGCGAGGATGTCGGCGACCGTGAAGAAGTTGCCGAGGCTCTTCGACATCTTGGTGTTGTCGACGAGCAGATGGCGCGCGTGCATCCAGATCGACACGAAGCGCTCACCGGTGTGCGCCTCGCTCTGCGCGATCTCACATTCGTGGTGCGGAAAGACGTTGTCCTCGCCACCCGTGTGGATGTCGACCGCCTTGCCGAGGTAGTGCATCGCCATCGCGGAGCACTCGATGTGCCAGCCCGGGAAGCCGCGCGCGCCGCCGGGGAACGGCGCGTCCCACTGCATCTGGTGCTGGTCGTCCGTCTTCCACAGCGCGAAGTCGCGCGGGTCCTTCTTGTCGTCGTTCACGGCGACGCGCGCGCCCTCGACGAGTTCTTCCAGCTTCTTGCCGGACAGCTGCCCGTAGCCGGGGAACTTCTCGATCGCGAAGTAGACGTCGCCGTTCACCTGGTACGCCACGCCCTTGTCGAGCAGATCGCCGATGATCGCGCCCATCTGCGGGATGAAGTCGGTCGCCCGCGGCATATGGTGCGGCAAACGCACGCGCAGCTTCTGCTGGCAGTCCTCGAACTCGCGGATGTAGTGCTCGGCGATCTCCCAGGCGGTCTTGCCGGTCTTCTTCGACGCCGCCTCCATCTTGTCCTCGCCGCCCTCGACATCGTCGAGCGTGAGGTGGCCCACATCGGTGATGTTCATCACCTGCGTGACCTCGAGTCCCTGGTCCTCCAGGAAGCGCCGCAGAACGTCGGCGAAGAGGAAGCTGCGGAAGTTGCCGATGTGCGGCGAGCTGTAGACCGTGGGCCCACAGTTGTACATCGTCACCTTGCCAGGCACGAGCGGACGCAGCTCTTCGAGCTGGCGGGTGAACGAGTTGTGAAGGCGGATCGGCATGAAACGTGTGACCTCCGGCGCTACAAACCGGCGGTGAGCGAAGAGTCGCAGACGCCCGACAGAAGCGCAACCGCGCAGACCCGCGCGGCGCGGCTGTATGCCGACGCGGCCGAAGGGCGGTTCGAGCTGCTCGGCGAACTCGGGCGCGGGTCCTCGGGCACGGTCCACCGGGCGCGGCTGCTCACGGCGTATGGCGACGTCGCCCGCGGGGCCGAGGTCGCGATCAAGTTCCTGCGGGTCGACCGGACGACCGACGAACGCGCGCTGCAGCGGTTCCGCAGCGAGGGCGAGCTCGGGCGCAAGCTGCGGCACGGCAACCTCGCGGCGATCCACGCGCTCGAGACGGTGCAGACCGAGCACGGCGAGGTCTCGTTCCTCGTGATGCAGTTCGTCGCCGGCGACACGCTGCGCGACTTCCTGCAGAAGAGCCAGGTCGCGGTCGAGGACCTCGTGCGCCGCATCGGGTCGGACGCGGCCGCTGGCCTGGCGGCGCTGCACGGCAAGGGCCTGATCCACCGCGACGTCAAACCCGAGAACCTCATCCTCACGCCCGACAGTCAGCTCAAGATCGTGGACCTCGGGCTCGTGCGACCGTTCGGCCAGGGCGGCGGCTCGGGGTCCTCCTCGGCCTCGGGGTTCGGCCTCGCCGGCAGCGTCGCCTACGCCGCACCCGAGTCGCTGCGCGGCGACCGGGTCGGACCGCGCAGCGACCTCTACTCCCTCGGGATCGTGCTGTTCGAGGTCGCGACGGGCGAGCACCCGTTCCAGGACGCGACCACCGCCGACGCGATGATCGACGCGCACCTCCATCGCGAACCGCCGCCCGCCGCTCACGTGCGACCGAGCGTGTCGCCCCTGCTCGGGCAGCTGCTGCGCGCGATGCTCAGCAAGGATCCGGATCGCCGGCCGAAGGACGCGGCCGAGCTGTCGCGCATCCTCGCGCAGGGCGAACAGTCGGAGTACTGGCGCCGACTCGAAGCGCAGGAGCCAGTGCGCGCGAGCCGCCGCCGCCTGCTCGCGATGCGGCGCCCGGCAGAGGCGGAGCTCGTCGGTCGGCGCGACGAGCTCCTGCAGCTCGATCGGGCGATGCAGAACGCCCGCTCGGGACACGGGCAGGTCGTCGCGATCACCGGCCCCCACGGCGCGGGTCGCCGCCGGCTGCTCGATCACGCGATCGAACGCTGGCTCGACCAACCCGACCCGCCGCTCCTCCTCGGCGGCGAAGCCGATCGCGAACTCGGTCACGCGGAGCCGTTCGCCAGCACCTTGCTCGACGTTCTGTTGCGCGGCGACGATCACGGCAGCCCGCAGGCCGAGGCGCGGGCCGCCGCGGCGGCCCGCACGATCTACGGCCTCTCGGTCGACGACGCGGCCGCGCTCGCGGCCGTCGCGATGGGCCGAAGCCCGGAGAAGCCCGAGGTGCGCGCCGACCGACTCGCGACGGCGCTCCTCGCACTCGCCCGGCCGCGTCGCGCCGTGGTCCTGCGCGTCGACCACGCCGAGCACCTCGATACCAGTGGGCAACTGGTCCTGCAGCGACTCGCGCGCCGCGCCGATCGCTCCCCGATCCTGGTTCTGCTCACGACGGGCACGGACGACGTTCCCGCCGATCGGCGGATCGAGATCGGCGGCCTCGCCGAACGCGAGTTCCTGCGCTTCGGCCACGCGCTGTTCCGGCCGGGCGAGGTCGACGACGCGTTCTTGCGCGCGGCGCACGAAACGCTGTCCGGCGTGCCCGGCAACCTCGTCGAAGCGCTCGACCACCTCGTCAGCGAGGGGCGGCTCGCCGGCAGTCCGGGCGCCTACCGCGACCTGCAACCCGGCGTCGAACTCGACCCCGCGCCCGACCACGTGCAGCGCTTCGTGCAGCGCGTGCGATCCCTGCCCGCCGAAGCACGCGAGGTGCTCACGGCCGCGGCCGTCCTCGGCCGGCGCGGCCTGCTCGCGGATCTCGTGCGCCTCACGGGCCGCCCCGAACTCGCGGTGCTCGAGACGCTGTCGCTCTTCCGCGGTCGCATCGTGCGCGCCCAGGGCGGCCAGGTCTGGTTCCGCCATCGGCGCTTCGCCAAGGCCCTGCTCGACGTCACCCCGCTGGACCGCCGCCGCGAACTGCACCTGCTCGCGGCCGACCAGCTGCAGGAACGCGGCGCGAGTTCCACCGAGGTCGGCATGCACTTCTCGCAGGCGCTCGCGCACGACCGCGCGATCGCGCCGCTGCTCGACGGTCTCGCCGAACTCGTCCGATCGAGCTCGCGCCGCACCGCGCTGCGCATCGCGGGTCGGGTCGCCGCGCACCTGCAACACGTCGAAGACACGCCCGCGAACGCGCACCACCGGCTCCGCCTGCTGCTCCTGCACGCTGAGGCCCGCGTCAACAACCGGCAACAGGACGCCGCCGTGCGCGACTACCGCGCCGCCGAGACCCTGGCGCGCGAACTCGGTGACGGCGAGTCGTCGGCGGCTGCGCGCGTCGGGCTCGCCGGCCTCGAGCTCGCCGCCGGTCACCTGCTGACGGCCATCGCGCTGCTCGAGTCGGTGCACGACGACCTCGCGCCGGGCAACGCCCGAACGACCGCCGCGGCGCGCATCGCCGCGCGCGCCCACGGCCTGCACGGTCGCATCCTCCTCTACCAGGGGCAGGCCGTCGCCGGGCACCGCCACCTCCAGGCCGCCCTGCGCCGGCTGCCGGCCGAGGACGACGAGCTGCGCTGCCACCTGCGCATCGACCTCGCGCGACTCGAAGCGCTGCAGTACCACTTCCCGACGGCGCTGAAGACGCTGCAGCAGATCGACAAGGACCCCGCGGCGCGCAATCTGCCGCGCGTTCGCCTGCGCCTGCTGCTCTACCGCGGGCACATGCGATCGCTGCTCGGCGACGACGACGCGGCCCAGGATCTGCGCTTCGCGATCGACGAGGCCGAGCAGCTGTCACTGCCCTCCTACGGCGGCCGCGCCGAGCTCTACCTGGGCGAGCGTCAGTTCTGGCGCGGCCGCGACGAGGACGCCCGCGACCACTTCGAACGCGCATGCGTGCTCGCGATCGCCGGCGGCGACCGGCTCGGCGAAGCGATGTCGCGCGCCTACCTCGTCCGCCTCGGTGACACCGACACCGCTCTCGCCGAGGTCGTCGAACGGCTCGCGATGCCCTCGGTCGCCGCGAACTGGCTGCTCGCGGCGGCGGGCGCGGGCGAGGTGCCCGCCGCCCACCGCGAGGTGCTCGAGGAGCTCGCCGCGAGCCAGGATCTGCAGCTCTTCCAGCATCTCCGCATCCTCCTGCTCTCGAAGCGACCGGCCTCGGCCCGGTCGTTGATCCGCACGATCGCGCAGCGCATTCCGGAGCGCCGGGCGCGCCGTCGGTTCCTCGCCCTGTGGCCGAAAGCGGCCCGGATTTGACCGCAGAACTCTCCGGATTCCGGTCACTCGCCAACCCGCACGGCGAGAATCCGAGCCGTTCCAACCACTGCTGGCGTAACGCTCCCGTGCGACGGTTCGTCACGATTCTGACCCTGCTGGCAGTCGCCGTTGCGGCGCTGTGGTGCTACCGCTCGTTCGGTAGCGACGGTGCCCCGAACCCGGGCCACCCGAGCACCGGGCCACGGCGCGGCGCGACCGGCCCGCTCGAGCCGGCGACGGGAGCCGGGACGGACGCCACCACGGGCGCCGACGGGACGGCCGGGGCCGCGATCGGACCGGGGGGACCTAGCGGGCGTTCGCAAGCGCCGCACCTCGGCGCTGCGACCGACCGCGCGACGGTCACGGTCAACGTCCTGCATCTGCCCGGTTCGCCGATGCCCGGCGTCGAACTCATCGCGGGCGAACCCACGGCGGCCGCATCTACTGGGGCCGATGCCACTGCCGACCAGGATCGGACATCGGATTGGCCGTCGGATGGCGCGGGCCCCGCTTGGCACACGACGGCCCGCACGGACGACAACGGCCGCGCAACGATCGCCGTTCCGCTCGCCGGCGCCGCGCGCCGGGCGATCCGCATCCGGGCCGCGCTCGGCCAACCGGTCGATCTCGTCGTCGCGCCCGGCGAGCGCCGCTCGATCACGATCGAATGGCAGCCGCGCGGCTTCGCCACGGGGCGGGTCATTGACGCCGCGGGCCGCGGGATCGAGAACGCCGAAGTCCTGTTCCTCGCGAGCCACCCGACGCGCTATGGCGACATCGCCCCGCACGCCACCGCCCTCGCGATCGGACGCACGGACGCGACCGGCGCGTTTCGCGTCCCGCTCGTCGACCGCGGCTTCCTCGGCGCCCGGCACCCCGACCATGCGCCGTCCGCGATGCTGCACACGCGAACGCTCCCACGCGACCCGACGACGGCGGTCGCGCGCGTCGTTCTCGAGCTCGGCGTCGATCCGTGCGTCGTCACGGGGCTCGTGGTCGACCCCGACGGTCGACCGGTGGCCGGCGCGCGGCTGCGGTTCGCGCCCGGGCTCGCGCGCCGCGGCGGCCGACTCTCGGCGCCGCCCGTGCAGCTGCGCACGGCCGCCGATGGCACGTTCCGGGTAACGGGATTGCCGCCAGGTCAGGTCGCGTTCGAAGCCCGCGGCCTCGACGGGGCGTGCACCCGCGGCACCGTGACGCTCGCGCGGCCCGGGCAGCGGGCGCTGCGCCTCGCGTTGACCGCCCCCACCGCGGTCAGCGGGCGCCTCCGCACGACGACCGGCGATCCCGTCCCCGGGATGATCGAGTTCGGCAGCGCGGGCGACCTGCTGCACGCGCGAGCGATCTGCCACGAGGACGGCACGTTCGTGCTCGAGCGCCTGCCGGCCGGCTCGGTGCACCTGCTCGCGCGCGAGTTGCGGTCGGGTGATCGCAGCCACGCGCCGCGCGCCGCGACGACGACGCTCGAACTCACCCCGGGCGAACGGGCGACCTGGAACCCGCAGCTGGCCGCGCCGAGCGGCAGCGCCCTGCGCGGCGTCGTGTTCGGCCGTGACCAGCGCCCGCTGCCCGGCTGGATCGTGGTGGCGCGGCCCGGCGACGGCACGCCGGCGGTGCAGGTCCAGACCGATCGCGACGGCCGGTTCACGATCCCGGCCCAGGCGGACCTGAGGTTCGACGTGCTCGTGTTCGCGCCCGACACCTCGCCGACCGGGTTCGCCGCGACGACGCGCCGCGACGTCGGCAGCTGCGAGGGCGCGCTGCTCCTGCAGGTCGATCACGCCGCGCCGACGACCGTCGTGGCCGGCGAGGTGCAGTCGCGCGACGGCACGCCGCTCGCCGCGGCGGTCTCGTGCTGGCACCGAGAACGCCAGCAGACGATCGAACGCACCGCCGACGCCACGGGCCGTTTCGTGATCCAGGACGTGCCGAGCGGCACGGTCATCCTGTTCGTCAGCCACCCGGGCTTCGTCGGGGTCACGCGCGAGATCGATCTCGACGCCAGCGGCACGCAGGACCTCGGGGCGATCGTGCTCGGTCGCGGTGGCGCGGTGCTCGGCGACATCACGCACGAAGCCGGAGCCGAGCTCGGTGTGGTCGCGGTCGCGATCGAGACGGCGACCGGCGACGCCCGCTTCGAGGCCGAGTACGCGGCCGGCAGCTATCGCTTCGATGCGGTGCCGCCCGGCACCCACCGCCTGCTGATCCACGGCGACGGGATCGCGGCGGAGGCCCATCTGATCGCGGTCCGCGCGGGCGTCGAACTGCAGAAGAACATCGTCGTCCGGCCCGGGATCGAGCGCGTGGTCGAGGTCACCAATCCCCGCACGACGAACGACCACGACTGGGTCTCGCTCGCGCTGCGGCCACCGGGCGAGCCGCACGTACTGATGGTCGGACTCGACCTGCGACGCGGCGAATGCGGGCGCTTCCGCGTCTGCATGGCGGCTGGCGAGTACGAACTGATCGCATGGGACGGTGACGGCCGCGAGGGTCGCACCCCCATCACGTTCACGAGCCAGGGCGCGCCGCCCGTTCGCGTCGTTCTCGCGGCGCGCTGACCGACCCGGCCACCGGTTTCGGCCCGGCGCTTTCGCCGGCATGGGCCGTGACAGCCCGGCGCCCGGGTGCGAACATCGCCCCGCCATGTCGAGGTCAGAACGCGTTCTTGCCGGAGCCCGGCGGTGCCTGAGTCTCTTCGCCGCGAGCGCCTTGCTCGTGACGCTGAGCCCGTCACTGCGCAGCCAGGACGACGTCCGCTACGGCCGCGACATCCGCCCGATCCTGGCCGACAAGTGCTTCCGCTGCCACGGCCCGGACCAGGGCACGCGGGCGGCCGAGCTGCGCCTCGATCTGCGCGCGGCGGCGGTCATGGACCGCGATGGCGGCGCGGCGATCGTCCCGGGCGACCCCGCCAGCAGCCGGCTCTGGCATCGCGTCACGAGCACGGAGGACGGGTATCGCATGCCGCCGCCGGAGTCGCAGAAGCCGGCGCTCGACGCGCGCGAGCGCGACCTCGTCGAACGTTGGATCGCGGCCGGCGCGCCGTACGAGGACCACTGGGCGTTCGTGCCGCCCGTGCCGCCGACCATCCCCGCGGCGGCGAACATCGCCGATCAGGCCCGCAATCCGGTCGATCGGTTCATCGGCGCCGCACTGCTGCGGCACGGGCTCACGCCGAACCCGGAGGCCGACCGGAGAACGCTGGCCCGCCGCGCGTTCCTCGTCCTCACGGGCCTGCCGCCGACGCCGGCGGAGCTCGCGGACTACGACGCGGACCGCAGCCCCGACGCCTACGACCGACTCGTCGACCGGCTGCTCGACGAAGAGCCGTATCGTTCGCGCCACGCCGAACACTTCGCGGGTCCGTGGCTCGACGCCGCGCGCTATGCCGACACCTGCGGCATCCACATGGACGCCGGGCGCCAGATCTGGCCGTGGCGCGATTGGTTGCTGCAGGCCCTCGCCGACGACAAGCCGTTCGACGAGTTCGTGGTCGAGCAGCTGGCCGGCGATCAGCTCCCCGACGCGACCCAGGCGCAGAAGGTCGCGACCGGGTTTCTGCGGGCGCACGTCACGACGGACGAAGGCGGCGCGATCGACGCGGAGTATCTCGTCGAATACGCGGCCGAACGCACCGCCACGGTCGGCAGCGTGTTCCTCGGGCTGACGGTCGGCTGCGCGCGGTGTCACGATCACAAGTTCGACCCGATCACGCAGCGCGACTACTACTCCCTGTTCGCCTACTTCTACAACAACGACGAACCGGGCCTCTACCGGCAGTCGCGCGACCCCAACCGCGCGCTCGAGCCCGCGCTCGACGTGCTGTCGGACGAGCAGTCGGCGGCGCGGACGGCACTCGCGAACGACCTCGACGCGGCCCGCGCGGCGCTCGCGGCCGAACAACCCGGAGAAGCCGCCCAACGGGCCGCCTGGTTCCGGTCCCTGCGCGGCGCGAGCGGGATCGAGTGGCCAGAGGCGACGGTGACCGCGGCGACGAGCACCGCCGGGGCGACGCTCGCCCTCCAGCCCGACGGTTCGGTTCTCGCGACCGGGGACAACCCGGCTCGCGACGAGCACGTTCTCACCGTCGCGACCACGGCGGGCGATCTGCGCCTGCTGGGCCTCGAGGCGCTCCCCGACGGCACCCTCGGCCAGGGCAAGGTCGGCCGGTCCCCCAACGGCAACGCGGTCCTGCAGCACGTTCGACTCGAGGTGCGCGCGCGCGGTAGCCGCGAGGAGTGGCGCGACGTGCCGCTGGTCTGGGCGATGGCCGACGTCGAGCAGACGAACGGCGACTTCGGCATCGCCAACGCGCTGCACGACGACAACCGGGGCTGGGCGGTCGCGGCCCACGAACGGCCACCCGGCGCGCGGCGCGCGCTCTTCCTCGCCGATGCGCCGTTCGGCGACGGCCGCGGCGTCGAGGCCCGGGTGCGGCTGCGCTACGACTCGGTCTACAGCCAGCACGTGCTCGGCCGCGTTCGCCTGCATCTCGGCCGGATCGACGAGGCGATGCTCGCGCGCCTGCCCGTGCTGACGAGCGGCTTCTACAAGACCGGCCGGTTCGCGAGCACGAACGAGGACGCCTACGACGCGGTGCACGGCCCCGAGTCGGCGAAACGCATCGCGCTCGACGCCCGCTTCGGCGACCAACGCTGGCAATACGACGCCGACCTCCGGCCCGCGACCGTCTACAAGAACCTGCCACGCGATGCGGGCTCGACGTTCATCGCCCACGAGGTGTTCGCCCCCACGGAGCGCCCGCTCACGGTCTGGCTCGGCAGCGATGACGGCTTCGCAGTGCACGTCGGCGGCCAGACGGTTGCGGAGCGTCGCGTCGCCCGCGGCGTCGCCGCGAACCAGGATCGGGTCGACATCACGGTCGCGCGCGGCGTGCAGGCGGTGACGCTCGAGGTCGTCAACACCGGCGGCGCGGGCGGGTTCTACTGGCGGCACGAGGAAGCTCCTGCCGTGCTGACGGGTGACATGCGGCTCTGGCTGCTGCCCGAAGCGGCGATCGACGACGCGATGACGGCCCGCATCCACGCCGCGTGGCGTGAGAACCACTCGCCGGGTTACCGCGAGCGCAAGGCCCGCGTCGCCGCCCTCGAGCAGCAGCTCAGCGAGCTCGAGGCCAACCTGCCGCGCACGATGGTCATGAGCGAGCGCATGGAACGCCGCCCGACCTACGTCCTCGAACGCGGCGAATACGACAAGGCCGACGAGTCACAGCCGGTGCAGCCCGCGCTGCCCGCGATGTTCGGCATCGGGGACGCCGCGATGCCGCGCGATCGCCTCGGACTCGCCAGATGGCTCGTGAGCGCGGACAACCCGCTGCCCCACCGCGTCGCGGTGAACCGGCTGTTCGAGTTCGTGTTCGGCACCGGCATCGTCAGGACGAGCGAGGACTTCGGCCTGCAGGGCGAGTGGCCGAGCCACCCGGAGCTGCTCGACTGGCTGACGCTCGAGTTCCGCAGGCGCGGCACGAGCATGCGGGAGATGCTCCGGCTGCTCGTCACGTCCGCCACGTTCCGGCAGAGCGCCCGCACGAACACCGCGGCCGCGCGCGTCGACCCGGACAACCGCCTGCTGGCGTGGTTCCCGCGGCGCCGGCTCACGGCCGAGGCGATCCGCGACCAGGCGCTCTACGTCAGCGGCCTGCTCGTCGAACGGGTCGGCGGCCCGAGCGTCAAGCCGTATCAGCCCGAGGGCCTGTGGCGCGAGGTCGCGATGCTGCAGTCGAACACGCGCACCTTCGAACGTGACGACGGCGACGCGTTGTGGCGCCGCAGCCTCTACACCTACTGGAAGCGCGCGTGTCCACCGCCGACGTTGCTGACGTTCGACGCGCCGACCCGGGAGTTCTGCACGATCCGGCGATCCGTCACGAACACGCCGCTGCAGGCGCTCGCGCTCTGGAACGACGAACAGTTCGTCGAAGCGGCCCGGGCGCTGGCGCAACGTGCACTGCAATCCCCAGGTGACGATCGCACGCGCCTGCGGGCGATGTATCGCCGCTGCACGGGGCACGACCTCGACGGTGGCCGGCTCGACCGGGCGCTCGCGACCCTCGAACGCATGCGGCGGCGCTACCACACAGCACCCGAGGACGCGGAGCAGCTGCTGACCGTCGGCGAATCACCGCGGGACGGGGCGATCCCGGCGCCCGAGCACGCGGCGTTCCTGCTGCTCGCGAACGCGTTCCTCAACCTCGACGCGACCCTCTACATCGACTGAACCGGAGCCGAACGTGTACGACGAACTCAACAAGCTCCTCACCCGCCGGCGGTTCTTCGGCCGGTCCGCGACCTCCGTCACCGGCGCGCTCGGTACGATGGCCCTCGCCAGCAGCGGCGACGTGGTTCACGATCGGGGCGAGGGGCGGCAGCAACCGCACTTCACGGGCCGCGCCAAGCGCGTGATCTCCCTCCACATGGAGGGCGGCCCGAGTCAGCTCGACCTCTTCGACTACAAGCCGCAGCTCGTCGATCGCTACGACGAGGACCTGCCGGACTCGATCCGCAACGGTCAGCGCCTGACGGGCATGACGTCCGGCCAGAAGCGATTCCCCGTCGCGCCGAGCAAGTTCAAGTTCAAGCGCTGGGACAACGGCAACGACGGCGCATGGATCAGCGAGCTCATGCCGCACCTCGGCAGCGTCGCGCACGAGCTGTGCTTCGTGCGCAGCGTCCATACCGAGGCGATCAACCACGAACCCGCGATCACGTTCGCGCAGACGGGCACGCAGCAGCCCGGTCGCCCGAGCCTCGGCGCTTGGACGAGCTACGGGCTCGGCACGGACAACCGCGATCTGCCGACGTTCGTCGTGATGATCACCCAGGGCTTCGGCAACATGCAGGCGCTCGCGGCCCGGTTCTGGGGCAACGGCTTCCTGCCGGGCGAGCACCAGGGGTGCAAGCTGCGGTCGACGGGTGACCCCGTGCTGTTCCTGCGCGATCCCGCGGGCATCTCGCGCGCGGACCGCCGCGCGATGCTCGATCTCGTCAGCGACTTCGCCGAACGCGAGGCGCGCGCGACGCTGGACCGCGAGATCCAGACCCGACTCGCGCAGCAGGAGATGGCCTACCGCATGCAGATGTCCGTGCCCGAGCTCACCGATCTCAGCGACGAACCCGAGTCGACGTTCGCGCTCTATGGCGAGGACGCGAAGAAGCCCGGCACGTTCGCGAGTTCGTGCCTGCTCGCCCGCCGGCTCGCCGAACGCGGTGTCCGCTTCGTGCAGCTCTACATGCGCGGCTGGGACCAGCACGGCAATCTGCCGAGCGAGATGACCAAGCAGTGCCAGGCCGTCGACCGGCCGATCGCGGCCCTCATCACGGACCTGCGGCGGCGCGGGATGCTCGACGAGACGCTCGTGACCTGGGGCGGCGAGTTCGGGCGCACGGTCTACAGCCAGGGCGGCCTCAGCAAGACGAACTACGGGCGGGATCATCACCCGCGGTGCTTCACGGTGTGGATGGCCGGCGGCGGCGTCAAACCGGGATTCAGCTACGGCCGCACCGACGACTACAGCTACAACATCGTGGAGGATCCGGTTTCGGTGCACGATCTCCACGCCACGATGCTGCACCTGCTCGGATTCGATCACGAACGGCTGATCTACCGTCATCAGGGTCGCGACTTCCGGCTCACCGACGTATTCGGCAACGTGATCACCGACCTGCTCGCCTGAAACCCGCGTCGCCAATGCTCTCCCTGCTGACCGAAGACCCTTCGCCGTGGTTCACCCTGCTCGGGCGCAGCCACCCGGTCGTCCTGCACATGCCGCTCGGCCTCGTTCCGGCGATGTTCCTGCTCGAGTTCGGCGCCTTGTTGATCCGGCGCGAGAGCCCACGCGGACCGATCTGCGCGCTCGCCTGGCTGACGGCGATCAGCGCCGCGCTCGCGACCGCGTCCGGCCTCGTGCTCGCCGGCGAGAACGGCAGCGAGAGCGAGCTCGTGGGCAACCACAAGATCGCCGGCATCGTGCTCGGCAGCGTCTGCGTGCTGCTCGCGATCGTCTCGGGCCTGCGGAAGCGCGCGCCGTTCCGGATCCTGCTGCTGCTCGGCCTCGTCGCCATGCTGCCCGCCGGCCACCTCGGCGGCTCGATCACCCACGGCCCGGACTTCCTCACGGAGCCTTTCGAGGTGCAAAAGGAGGGCCGGGCGGCGAACGCCGGTGACCAGAACAACGGCAGCAGTGACATCGCCAGCAACGACACCGGCAGCACTGCAGGCCCCGCGAACGGCGACGAAGCCGCCGGCGATACACCGACCGCGCTGCCCGCGGTGGTGACGTTCCGGGATCACATCCAGCCGTTCCTCGAGCGCGTCTGCACGAAGTGCCACAACCCCGACAAGACGAAGGGCGAGCTGCTGCTGACGACGGTCGAGGGCATCCAGAAGGGCGGCGACTACGGTCCCGTCATCGTCGCCGGGGATCCGAAGGAGAGCGCGCTGCTCTATCGCTGTCGCTATCCGCTCGACGACGACGAGCACATGCCCCCGGAGGGCAAGCCGCAGCCGACCGAGCGCGAGCTGCAGCTGCTCGAACGCTGGATCGCTGCCGGCGCGAAGTTCGAGTAGCCGCGCTACCGACGGAACTGCGTCAGCGTGACCGGCTCGGCCACGATGTTGAGGATCTCGAGCACCGTCGTCTGGCGCTGCGACTCGTCGACGTAGATGCGACGGTGCGGGATCCGCACGCCCTGCACCTCACGCCAGTCCTCGAGGAGGACGCGCCGGGCCAGGTTGCTCGACGCGAACCGGTGGGCGAACTCGCGCGGCTTGCCGGTGCCCGACTCGTAGATGATCTCGAACTGGTCGCGCGGCCCGGTGTGCTCGACGGGCCCCACGAGGGCGCTCTCGCCGAGCGGCTGGCGCTCGAGCACGACCCGGCGCAGTCGCTCGCCGGGGCGATCGACCGTGCCCGAGTCCACGACCACGTACGAGATGCCGTCCGCGAAGCACCACGGCAGCCGCAGGTGCGTGCCGAACAACGCGAGTTCATCGCGCCCGCGATCGGCGTCGCTGGGCCACGGGAAGCCCTGCCGTTCCGCGAACACGTTCGCGCCGCTGCGCCCGAACACCCGACCGTCGTGTTCGTAGCGCACCTGGTCGCGTTCGGGATAACCGCAGTCGGCGATCTGGGTCATCTCGCGGATGCCGAGAACCTCGCCGCCGGCACCGAGGACCTTGATGCGCCACCAGACCTGGCGGCCGCCGAGCGCCTTGAAGGCGGCCGGCGAGCGCGTGAACTGATAGATGTCGAGCAGCGGCGAGCCGAGCGCCATGCCGGAGGGCAGGGTGCGCACGGCCGGTTCCGCCGAACGCGCGCTGCCGCTGCCGCTGCGGCCGAACGCGCCGGACACGCTCGTGGACTGTCCGCCGCCGCTTTGCCCGACCGGTTCTGCAACTCCGGCCTTCGTTCCGCGCTGCGCCTCGGCCCGGGGCTGCCGACCGCGCCGGGCCGCGGCGTGGTCCCGCAGCGAACTCCCGGACGGCATCGGCACGATCGAGCGCGCGGCCGGTTCGTCCGGAACGACCGGCCAACCCGACGACTCGAACTTGACTCCCGAACCCGGCCCCTCGGCTGGCTTCGAACCGGACGGCGTGCCCGCCCCCTGCCCGCCGGCCTGGCCCGCGGGCTGCTGGACGGCAGGTGGTGGCGTCGCCGCGCCCGCCGGCCGCCCACTCGGATCCTGCACCCCTGCCACACCGATGCTCGCCGCGATCACCAGAGTCCACATGATGCCCTTGCCATCGGCATTCCTGGCCCGCCCGGTTGAGCCGGCCTCGGTCGCGCTGCATGCTGCCCACGTGCGACGACCTGCCCGCTCCGCCCCGTTCGCCGCGACGCGCCGCATCGGGACCCGCGTCGGGGTGTCGCTGCTGGCGCTGCTGTCGGTCAGCGCGTGCGCCGCGGCCCCCGAACCTGGCTCCGAACCCCTGGCGCGCGTCACCACGGCGCGCCCCGCCGTGCCGGCCGTCCTGCAGCTGCCCGCGGGCGCGCGCATTCGAACCGCCATGAGTTCGGCGTTGCCGGACAAGCCGGAGTTCCGCGTCGCGGCCGTCTGGTGGCGCGAGGCCCTGCGTCAGTCGGTGCGCTTCGACGTCGGGGACGAGGCCGGCCCGGAGGCGACCGCGACGCTGGTCCTCGGCGTCGACGTCGAAGGGCGCCGACTCGCCGCGTTCTGCCGGATGAACGGCCGCGAACGTGCGCTCGCCGGCGAGGCCTACCAAAACGGTGATCTCGCGGGCGCGATCGACCGACTCGCGTGGGCGGCGCGCATCGCGATCGGCGAGGCCGACGCGACGCCTCCCGTGCCCGTCGCCCGCTGCGTCACGACGAGCGGCAGCGCGATCCTGGCCGCCGTCGATGGCGAAGCCCTGCTGCGCGATGGCGGCGTCAGCAGCGGGCGGCGGGCGTTCCTCGCCGCGCGGCGCGCGGACGGTGGCAGCCCTTGGGTCCTCGCGGGACTCGCGACCATCGAGCTGGTCCGCGGCGATCCCCGGTCGGCGGAACGCTTGTGCCGCGAAGCCCTCGGCTACAGCGGACGGCTCGGCCCGCACACGCGGCACGAGCTCGCGCGCACGCTCCTGCTCGCGCGCGCGTCGCTCGTCCCCACCAATGCACCCGAACGCGACCGCGAACTCCTCGCCCTCGGCCAGGCGATGCAACGCGAGCGGCCGCACGATCCGCAAGGCCGGTTCACGGTCGCCATCGCGCGCAACTTCCTCGGCGAGTTCGCGACGGCGCTGCCGCTGCTCGAAGAACTGCGGCTGCGCCTGCCACGCTATGCCGTCGTCTCGTATCACGCGGGCTGGGCCCATCTCGCGACCGGCGATCCCGAGACCGCGGCGGCACGCTTCGAGGACGCGGGACTGCGGCTGCCCATGGGTTGGGTCGCGATCCCGCGCGCGCTCGCGCTGTTCGACTGCGGCGATCACGACGGACTGACCCGCCTGCTCGACCGTTACCTGCGCGACGCGGCGAGTCTCGGCCCCGAGCCCGTGCACGAGCTGCGCCGCATCCAGGCCGCCCACGCGTTGCTGCGCGGCGACGAGGTCGCGGCCGCGACGGCCATCGCCGACTCGCTGAACTGGCTGCTCGCGAACCCGACCCTGCTCGACCGACGGCCTGGCGAACTCGCCGAGCAGGGCGAAGTGCTCGTGCGACTCGGCCATGGTGAGCGGCTGCCCGCGATCGTCGCGGCGATCCAGAGTCAGCTGCCCGGGAGCGCCGTCGCCGACAGCTGCGCCTACCTCAGCGGTCTCGTCACGGTGACGACCACTCGCCAGCGTGCACGTAAGATCGAGGAGCGCCTGAGCCAGGGCGGCGACAGCGCGTTCGCCCTGCGCCTGCGGGCGTTCGGCCACGAGGTCCGCGGTGAGCTCGCCGACATGCACGCGGCCCTCGCCCGCGCCGCGCGCGCCTCGGACAGCGCGCTGACGAAGGCCCTGCTCGCGAAGAGCTTGATTCAGATGGGGCGCGGCGATGACGGACGCGCGCTGCGCACCGCACTGCGGCGCGAACTCACGACGATCGCGCTGCGCCGCCGGCCCTCGCACCCATTGCTCGGCCCCGAACTCGCGTACGCGTATCGGCTGCAGTAGGCGAGCTGCCGCCCGTCATCCGAGCAGCAGCAGACGGCAGCGGTCGACTTCCCGCATGCCGGCGCGTTCGTAGGCCCTTCGCGCGCTGGTGTTCTGCTCGCCGACGTGCAGGCCGACGGGCAGCTGCAACTGCGCGATGCACGACGCCACGAGCGCCGAGGCGAGGCCGGCCCGGCGATGCTCGGCGAACGTGAACACGCCCTCGATCACGACACCGGCCGACCCGATGCTCCCGAAGTCGAGTTTGCAGTGCACGTCGCCCGCCGGTCCGAGGACGCGAGTCGTGCCCTCCGCGATCCGCTCGTCGACCGTGCTGTAGAGCCACCGGCGATCGACGCGGCCGGGCTCGATCGCGAGGTCGACGTGGTTGAGCTGCAGCGTCGCCTGGACGATGCGATCGCGGTCCTCGGCCGTCGCGGCGCGCATGTCATCACGCACGAGCTCGCGGTTCACCGACTCGGCATCCCCGAAGTAGTAGACCTGGTTGCGGTGCACGAGTGGCCGCCCGGTGCAGCGGGTCCGCAGCCCGTCGATGATCCCGCGCGGCCCCATCGCGATCCGCCATGACAGCCGGCTGCGCTGGATCCGCTCGGCGACGGCCTGCCCGGCCTCGTCGGTGGTCGCGGCGTCCCCGCGCCAGTCCGGCGCCACGACCACGAGGTTGCCGCGCGGCCCGAACCAGCAGACGCCGGCGTCCGCCCCGTCAGCACCGAACACGAAGCCGTTGACCTCGCCGCGGAGCAGGGCATTGCGCACGTACATGCCGTGCACCCCGCCCTGTTCCGCCAGTCGCAGGGCCGCTTCCGTCGCGCGCTCGATCCGCCGGATCTCAACCATGAAAAGACCTCTCAAGGATCCCGTGCCAACGACCGATCAGCAACGGACCGAAGCAAAACCGAACACTTTGGACACCTACGACTTTCTCGCCGATCCACGCGCTCTGTCCCTTGACGAACGACGCGCCTTCGCCGACCGCCTCGCGGCCGAGCAGGACTCCTGGCTGATCCGACTCGGGATCCTCGCCGAGGGCCGGAAGCCCGACCCGGACTTCCCGGCGTTCCTGCTCGCGACGCCCGCGTTCGCCGGCCTCGCGCAGGCGGTCGGGCAGGCCCGGCATCGCGCCGATCTGCAGACCGGCGTGGCCGACGAACTCGACTGGTTCCTCGAACGCTTCGCCAACTACCTGCGCACGGACGAGGACGAGGACGTGTTCACCGCCGATCGAGTCGGAGCTCTGCGGGGCTGCTGACCGGCGCATCACAGACACCGCGGCGGCACACGTAGGCCGCCGGCGCCCCGTCCCGCTCGGTCTTGCCCTCGACGATCGGCGACAGCTCGACGAGTGCGTCGCGATTGCCGGCGTGAACGTTCACGACCATGTGGTGGTCCGGCACGCTGCGCCACGCGGCCTGCAGCAACGCCTGCGTTCGCGGGTCCTCGGGTGCACCCGCGATCACCACCTCACGCGGCTCGCCGACGTGCAGCTGCAGCGCGAGGACGAGCGACGATGCGGCAGCCGGGGACCGCTGCAGCAACGCGTGATTGCTGCGCAGGACCGCGACGCCGCGGTCGTAGAGCTTCGTGTCGCCGAGCACGGTGCCGGCCCGCAGGAACGCGAGTCCGGCCATCGCGATCCCCGACGGCGTCGACGATTCGGTCGGCGTCTTCGTCCGCGCGACGAGCGCCTCGTGGTCGTCGGCCGTGAACCAGAAGCTGCCGTCCTCGGCGCCGAAATGCTCGTCGGCCGCCATGAGCAGATCCCGCGCGACGCGCAACCACCGCGGATCGGAGTCGCACTCGAACAGGGCCAGCAGACCGTCGGCCAGCATCGTGTAGTCCTCGAGCACCCCGGCGTGCTGCGCCTTCCCCGAGTGCCACGCGCGCCGGCATCTGCCGTTCTCGACGAGTTCCGCGAGGACGAAGTCGGCGGCCCGCTGGGCGCCCTGCAGGTAGCGCGGCTCGCCCGTCATGCGATATCCCGTCGCGAATGCCCGGATCGCCAGGCCGTTCCAGGCCGTCAGGATCTTGTCGTCCGTGCCCGGGTGCACGCGCGCCTCTCGCGCCGCGAGCAGCTTCTCGCGCACGCGCGGCAACCGTTCCTCGTCGCCGCCGAGGGCACTCGGCGCGACGGCCCGCACGAGGATGTTGCTGTGCTCCCAATTGCCGTGCTCGGTGATCCCGTATGCCCGCACGGCGACGGCCGCGTCCTCGTCGTCGAGGAGTTCCTCGATCTCCGCGAGCTGCCACACGAAGAACTTCCCCTCCACGCCTTCGCTGTCGGCATCCTGGCTCGAGTAGAAGCCGCCGCGTTCGTGCTGCATCTCGCGCAGCAGGTAATCGAGCGTCTCGCGCGCGACCTGCTCGTACTCGGGCTTGCCGAACCGCACGGCCCCCTCGAGATAGCACGGCACGAGCAGCGCGTTGTCGTAGAGCATCTTCTCGAAGTGCGGCACGAGCCACTCGCGGTCGACGCTGTAACGATGGAACCCGCCGCCGAGCTGGTCGTACATCCCGCCGCTGTGCATTCGCGCCAGCGTGTGGTCCACCATGGCCAGCGCCTGCTCGTCGCCGAGGCGCATGAGCACGGTGAGTTCGCTGGCGTGCGGAAACTTGGGCGCGTAGTCCGGCGGGTTCGAGAAGCCGCCGTGCACCTCGTCGTAGCGTTGCGCCGACTGCGGCAGGAAACCCGCGAGCAACTCCGCGGTCGGCTCGCCCGGCGGCAACTCCGGCGCCAGGACGTTCTGCAGGTGATCGGTGATCTGGTCCGCGCCCTTCTCGATCT
The DNA here is from genome assembly GCA_965228735.1 of Planctomycetota bacterium. GTDB lineage: Bacteria > Planctomycetota > UBA1135 > UBA1135 > UBA2386 > JAGQRA01. The sequence goes on along the minus strand of OZ245838.1, from coordinate 964,031 downwards.
CCTCGCGACGTTCGGTCCAGATCTTGTGCAGGTGCTCGAGAACGCGCCGGAACCCAGGCCGGCCGAACTTGTCCTCGGGCGGAAAGTAGGTGCCGCCGTGGAACGGTTTGCCCGCCGGCGTGAGCCACACCGACAGCGGCCAGCCGCCCGGCACACCCATGGCCTGGACCGCGGCCATGTAGATCTCGTCGACGTCCGGCCGTTCCTCGCGGTCGACCTTGACGCAGACGAAGTGCTCGTTCATGACCGCCGCGACGGCCTCGTTCTCGAAGCTCTCGTGCTCCATCACGTGACACCAGTGGCACGCCGCGTAGCCGATGCTGAGGAAGATCGGCTTGTCCTCCTTCCTGGCCTTCTCGAACGCGGCCTCCCCCCAGGGATACCAGTCGACGGGGTTGAACTGGTGCTGACGGAGGTAGGGCGACGTCTCGGTACTGAGGCGATTCGGTTCTCGCACGGGCTCTGGGTCCTGGGTCTTGCTGGGCGCCCGCGGCGCCGGTTCCTGGCACGCGGCCGGCGCGACCGCGCCGATGCCGAGTGCCACCAGCCCGTTGAGGACGGCGCCGACGCGCCGCGGACGAGCCGAGCTCGGGCCATCGTTCCGGTGCTGTCGCATGCTCGCATCCTCGGCGGTCGCGGCGCAATGCGCGAGCCCTTCCCCCCTGGAATCCGCGGGTTAGAGTGACGTCATGCGCAGCTCCCGCCGCCCGAACCGAACTGCCGCGCTGGCGACCGGGGCTACTGCGCTGGCGGCCGGCCTGCTGTTGCTGACGTCGTCATGCGGCGGCGGTGGCGGTGGCAGCGGTCCCGCGGCCGGCAGCCCTGCCCGACTCGCGGCCACCGGGCCCGTGCTCGCGCCGACCGCGACCACGGGCGAACTCAGCGTGAGTCTGGCCGATCTGCCGGCCACCGCCCCCGTGCTCGTGCAGATCACGATCGAGCTGCCGCCGGCGTTGACCGTCGCGGCGACCGACCCGCTCGTCGCAGTCCAGCCCGTCGAGCGCCTCGACGGCAACCGCAAGGGCAACGTCTATCGCGTCGTGTGCGGTGACGATCGCAACCCGCAGGGCACGCCGCTGCAGAACGGCGAGCTCTTCCGCCTGCGGCTCGTCGCGACGACGCCGCGGCAGATCGGCGATCACGTGATCCTGCTGCGTGACGCCGTTCTCGCGCTCAGCGACGGCGCCGCCGCCGACACGGATCCGAACCCCGTGACGGTCACCGCGACGGTGCGCTGACCGTTCGTTCGTCCGGGCTAGTCTTTGCCCGGGTCCGCGGCCTTCCCGGGATTCTCGGCCGGGTCTTCTTCTAGGGCCGCCTCGCGAGCGAGCCCTTCGAGGCTCACGTCCTGCATCCGGCGCACGCTCTCCTGCAGCACGCCGAACCAGCCGATCCAGCGATGCACGAGCGTCGGCCAGGCGCCGCCGTCGTACCACTTCACGCGCGTGCCGTCGCCCTCGGCCGCCCACTCGATCCAGCCGGTCGCGACGGCTTTGAGATCGCCCTCGCCGGCCCGCTTCGTCAGGTACTCGTAGTCCAGCCGCCCCTCGGCCAACTTCGCGATCCGCACCACCGCGGTCCCCTGCGCCCCGCGCCATTCGACGCTGTGCCCGACCGTGCCCGGCTCGCCATCGACCTCACGCTCGACGCCGGCGCCGAGTTCGACGGTCATGCCAGCCCATCGATCCCACGTCCGGAAGTCGACGATGAACGGTCGCACCGCGGCGGGCGTGGCCGGGACGACCCGCTCGCTCGTGACGTCCCAGCGTTCGTCGAGCAACATGCCGACCCCGAGGAACACGAGGATGGTCGCCGCCATCGCGAGAACGGTGGTCCGGAACACCCGCGCACCGAGCGACGGTGGCGGCTTGATCGGGGTCTTGGTGTCGGCGTCGGCCATCAGGCGACTGACGCTACCGCCCGCCTCACCTGCCGAGCAAGAGCGGCGTGAAGTAGCGGTAGTAGACCTCGAGACTCAGCACGCACATCGCCGTCGTGTAGCTGCGATCCCGGTCGTTGTCCCCGGCGTAGCGCGCGTAGACGTCGATCGGCGCGAACGAGCCGTCCTCCGACTGCGCCGCCGGCAGCAGGGTCGACAGCCGCGCGTTCCAGCGCTCCCAGGTTTCGCCGCCCGCGAGGAAGCAGCACAGCGTGCCGTAGTACCAGAAGTAGACGTTGCCCTGACCGCGCAGCACGAAGTCGTCGTCGCGGTACCGGCGATACTCGCGCGGCCGGCGGTCGACGGTGTACTCGAGGGCGGCCGCGATCATCGGATCCTCGGCCTTGGTGCCGAGCAGTTGCAGACAGAACGCGCCGGCCGGCGTGCTCGCCGGCAGCGTCGGCCAGCCCGAGCGCAGGCGGCTCGGCTTGTGGTTGTAGCGGAACCAGTTGCGGCGCGCGTCGAACGAGTTCTGCAGGTACTCGCGCGCCTGCGGCAGCACGTCGTCCGGCAGCTCGACGCCGGACATCCGCGCCGACTCGAGCGCCATGACCATCCACGACGTGACGGACACGCGGGCGTAGCTGTCCTCGCGTCGCAGGCCCGGCGAGAAGTAGCCCCAACCGCCGCGATTGCGCCGATCGTTGCGCGGCCCCTGGTTGACGATGATCCAGGTCAACGCCTCCTCGAGCGGTCGCAGCAGCGCTTCGTCCTTCGTCATGCCGTAGCACTCGGCGAGCGCGTAGGTCGCGATGCCGTGGCCGTAGCACGAGCTCGGCCCGAACGCGCCGGTGTCCTCGTCCTGGATCGCGAGGAGGTGCGCGAGCGCGCGCGCCACCACGGCGCTGTGCTCGGTGTCCGATTCCGGGGTATGACCGGCGCCGAGGAACGCCAGCACACAGAGGGCGCTCTTGCCGACGTAGACGAGTCCGTACTTGTCGTCGAAGCCGCGGTTGTCGCCCCAGCTGCCGTTCCGGTTCTGGATCCGGGCGAGGTAGCGCAGACCGTCCGCCACGGCGCGTTCGGTCTCCGCCGTGCCGCCGAAGCGCTCGAGCGCCTCCGCCTTGGCTGGGCCGAACCGGTTGCTGTACGCCGTCGCTTCCGCGACGGGCGCGGCCACTGCGACGTCGACGCGGAACTCCGGCTCTGCCCGTTCGACGAGCGAACCCGGCAGGGTTACGGGCGGGATCGCGCTGCCGAACGCGCCGAGGAACGGCGACCGGCGCGGCTCGTCGAGCATCGCGGCCCGCGGCGCAAGGCTGAGGCGCGCGATCTTCGGCGGCGCCAGCGGCGCGTCCTGGCCAGCGGCCCCCGCCCGGTCCGGCCGGCTCGGGTTCGTGATGTCGCGGCGGCCATCGGCCAGGTCGGGCAGCGCGGCGGCCACGCGCCCCGGTCGCAGCTGCGGCCGCATCGACGGTCGGCGGCTCGGGCTCGGCCCGGACGCGCGCCGGTTCGCACGCGAGAGCGCCGAGGCTGGCCGTTGCACCGCGACCTCGAACCGCCGCGGCTGCACGGTGCCGCGCTCGTTCGCCGATGGTGTCCGCGGGCGCGACACGGGCCCGGTCAGCGCCCGCGCCACGCGTTCGATCGCGGGCTCCGCCGCGTCCGCCGCGTTCGAGGCCGGCAACGCCACCGCGGCCCGCTCGTCCGCCATCGCGACCGCTCCCGGATTCGCGCGGCGCGCGCTCGCAGCCGGTTCGAGGGACGAACGCGACGCCTGCGGCGCGAGGTCGACGCCATTGCGCGACGCCCGGGCGAGCTGACCGGCAGGCGCGCTCGGTGACGCCGTCGGCGACGCCGGCAACGTCCCGACCACCCGGTCCGCGGCGGTCGCCGCCCGCGCGGCAACGGCAGTCGGGGTCGTCGTCGCGGCCGCCGACGGGTTGCTCTCCGTCGCGAGCGCATCGTCCGTGGCCGCCCGGCGCGCCTCTGCGCCTGCCGGCAACGACTCGGCGACCTCGGCCGCGGTCATCGCGACCTCACGGGCCGCGGGATCGATGACCCGCCCGGCGTTGCCCTCGGCCGCCTGTGGCCGCGTCGCGGCGCGACCGACCGCGCCGCCCGGCATCGCGACCTCGACCCGACCCGCCGCATTCGGCGTGAGGTTCGACTCCGTGGCCGCCGTCGCGGCGCGTTCGCTGCTCTCGACCGTCGGCAGCGCCTGGGCGGACGTCGCGAGCGCGGCGTCGGCGCCGTCGCGGGTGGGCGCGATCTCCTGCTCATCGGCCATCGCCGCGGTGACCGCGGTCTGGTCGACGGCCCGGTCCGCGGCGTCCTCGGCCGCGATCGTCGCGTCGTACTGCGAGTCGGACGCCTCGACGGGCTGCGGCGAGGGCGCGCGTTCGGTGGCCGCGGTCGGCGCGCTCACGTCGAACGAGCGTTCCGTCGGGTCGAACCGCACGAGCGCCGCGATCGCTTCCGACCGCGGCCCCGAGCCCTGGCTTGCCGAGTCGCTCGCGTCCATCACGCTCGAGATCGTGACCTCGAGGCTGCCGCCGTCCTCGTTCCCGCGCATCAACGCGCCCGTGATCTCGACGCCCATGAGCCACAGGAACAGCAGGATGTGGACGAGCAGGGAGAGCAGCAGACACTGCGCCAGCAGGTCGAGCGTGCGCCAGCGGCGGCCGAGATGCAGCAGCACGAGCAGCAGCACGAACGTCGCGAACAGGCCGAGCAGCAGGTACTCGAGCCAGCGCTGTCCTGACCACCACGGGTAGATCTCGCGCGCCTCCGAGACGAACCAGAGGTGCCGACCTTCACTGTCCGACGCGCCCTGCAGCAGGCCCAGCGTCATGCCGTCGCTGCCGGGCAACGGGCCGCGCAGGTGACCCATCGCCCAGTCTTCACCGACCGCGACCGGCTGATCGAAGCGATCTCCGAGCGTGCTCACGCGCATCAGCGCGAGCGGCCTGCCCACTTCGCGCCGCACGAACCACAGCGCGCCGCCGTCGGGCGAGAACGCGGGGTCGCGGTCGACGACCCGGCGCGAGGTGCCGAGATCGGGGAAAACGCGTTCGGGCTCGACGCCGCTGCCGAGCCGGCAGTGCAGCAGGGTGCCGTCATCGCCGTTCTTGACACGCGGATCGATCCGCACGAACGCGAACATGGCACCGTCCGGGCTCGGCGCCGGGTCCGTCTCGTCGAGCGCCGTGTTGCAGACCACGACCGCGGCGGGCCGCGTGAAGCCGCGCGGGGTCCAGGTCGACCGGTAGATGTCGTAGCCACCCACCGCGTCGTCGCCGTCGCGATCCGATGCGAAGTAGATCGCGCCGTCACTCGCGCACGCGGGCGCAAGTTCGTTGTCGCGGGTGTTGAGGCCGTACGCGGGCTCGGGCGGCACGTCCGGCCGTTCCGGGTCGAACACGACGAGGTCCGTCGTCTCGTCGGCCGTCCGCACGCCGTAGAGCAACCTGCCGTCCGGCAGCTCGGTCACCCGGCCCTCGACCGGACCCGGCAGCTCCACCGTCGCCTCGGGCGTCTGCCAGACGAGCATGCCCGCACCGGCGACCTCGGTCGCGGCGATCTCGCGCCCGCCGTCGGTGTAGTAGACCGGCCGCCCGACACGCAGACCGACGAGCAACGCACCCGAAACGAGCGCGCCGGCCCAGCACAGGCGCATCAACCAGCGGCGGGAAGCATCACGCATCGGATCGTCGGAAGGAGGCGGGGCGAAGGTGGGTTTGGGAGCTCAGCGACCGGCTTCGGGCAACGCGCCGAAGTCGACCTTCGTGATCTTGGCGAGCTTGCACGCGTCGAGCACCGCGATGCCGACGCCGAACTGCGCCGAGCGATCGCCGCGCACGAGCACGGACTGTTCGCGGTTGCGGCGCGCGGCCGCCGCGAGCTTCTGCCGCAACGCCTCCACCGTGACCTCGCGACCGTCGACGACGATCCGGCCATCCGCGAACACGTTGACGACGAGGCGTTGCACCGGCGTGCTGGCCTCGCCGGACCGCGCCTTCGGCAGCTTGAGGTCGAGCTCGACCTCGTTGCGCGCGAACGTCGTGGCCGCCAGGAAGAAGATCAGCAGCAGGAACACCACGTCGACGAGCGGCATCATGTTGATGACGTCGTCCGACTCGCTGCCGCTCTCGAGGTCAAGCCGCATGGTGCTCCCCTTCGCTGCGCTGCGGTCCCACCGCCGGCGCGAGACGATCGATCGCCGGCGCGAGGGCATCGCTCGCGACGAGGATCAGCCGCCGCACGCGCGCGTGCAGGTGCGCGGACAGCAGCGTCGCCGGGATCGCGACGCCGAGGCCGAAGATCGTCGTGTAGAGCGCCGACTTGATGCCCGCTGCGAGCGCTTCGCTGCCGTCCGCCGAACCGAGACCGGTCTGCTCGACCGCCGCGAACGCGTCCGCGATGCCGAGCACGGTGCCGAGCAGACCGAGCAACGGCGCGATCGCGGCACACAGCGTGATGCCGCGGATGTTGCCGCGCAGGCGGGCCTGCTCCTTCAGCATCTGGTCCTCCATCGCCTTCTCGACCTCGCTCAGGACGCGACCCCGCCGCCGGATGCCAGCCGCGAGCACGCGACCCGCGGGCGCCTTGGACGCGAGCATCCCGTCAGCGACCACGTCGACCCGGCCCTGCTCGATCTGCTCGACGGAATCGACGACGACGCGCGGCAGGATCCGCCCGCGCCGCAACGACAGGTAGCGTTCGAGCGCGAGCCCGACGACGACGACGGAGCAGGCGAGGATCGCCCACATGAGCGCCCCACCGGCATCGAAGAACTCACCCACGGTCGCAACGACCGTCGGCTCCTGCGGGAACGTGTTCGCGAACGAGAGCATGCTTGGCTACCTCGGGGTTCAGCCGTTGCGCTGGCGCGCCTTCGCTGCGGCCGCCTCGGGGCTGTCGGGATACTTGGACTGGAGTTCTTCGAAGAAGCGGCTCGCCTTCTGCGGTTGCCGCAGCTGCTGGTAGGTCATCCCGGCCGCGAGCAGCCCCTTCCGCACCCACTCCTCGTGGGCGTAGAGGATCGGCAGTTTGACGAACGCGTCCGCCGCGCCCTGCAGGTTGCCGTCCTGCTGCCGGGCCTCGCCGATGCGGTACTGCGCCTCGGCGCCGAGCGGCCCCTCGCTGATCGCCGTCACCTTCTGGAACGACGACTCCGCCCGCTTGCACTCGCCCCGCAGCAGGCGCGCGCGCCCGAGCGCCAGGTGACCGCGCGCCGCGGCCGTGCCTTCGGGTTCGCCGTCGCGCAGGAAGCGTTCCAGCGCGGGCACGGCGAGATCCCCCTGACCGAGCGCGACGGCGGATTCACCGAGCACGAGCCGGGCGCGGTCACCGCGTTCGTGGTCCGGCATCGCGTCCAGCAACCGCCGGGCGCGCGCGACCGCCCCTTCGTGGTCACCGAGCTTCTGGCTGCATTCGGCACCGAGGTAGAGCGCCTCGCCGGCCAGCGGCTCACCCTGACGCCCCGCGACCTCGTCGAATCGCGTGCGGGCGGTGCTCAACGTCTTGTCCCGCTCGGCCCCGCGCTGCGACTCGCTGCGCTCGAACTCGGCGAACGCGAGCTGATACAGCGCGCGGCCACGGTGGCTGCCGCGGACGGCCGCGAGCAAGCCCGTCGCTTCCGGGGTCTTGTCGTTCTCGAGCGCCGCGACGCCGAGATGCAGCCGCGCCTCGCCGGCCAGCTCCTCGTCCTTGGTCCCGATGAGCAGGCGCGCGAACGCCGCGAGCGCTTCGTTCTCCTGGCCGGCGCGACGGCAGGCCCAGGCGAGCTCGTACTGCACGCGGTCCGGCCGCTCGTAGCCGCCGTCACGTTCGAGCGCCGCGAGCGTCGCGCATGCCGCGGCGTGATCCTCGTTGCGCGCCTGCGCCACCCCGAGCGCGTAGCGCATCGCCGGCGCCTTGCTGTGATCGGCGAACGAGCGCAGGTAGGTCTGCGCGACCTCGATCGCACCCGGCCAGTCCGACTGCCGGTGACACACCGCCGACTTCAGCTCGAGGAGACCCGGCACCTCGCCTTTGTGGGGATGGCCGAGTCCGCGCGCGATCAGCGCGCTGCAGCGCTCGTCGTCGCCGAGCTCGAACGCGCACCACGCGCGGCCCGCGATCGCGCGCGCGCCCGTCGCGTCGTCGCGGCCCATCAACGGTTCGAACAAACCGTCGGCGGCCTCGTAGTCGCCCTCCTGGTACGCGAGCTCGGCCTGCTCCAGGCGATCGCCCGTCGCCTCCTGCTCGTTGCCTGCCGCGGCCGCGGCCCGCTCGAGGCGGCGGCGCGCCCCGGCCAGGTTGCCGCGCTGCCGCAGCACGCGCGCCGCGACCCGTTCCGTGCGGTCGAGGAACGCGCCCTCGCGGTACCGCGCCCGGTAGCGGTCGGCCTCGGTCAACGCCGCGTCGGCGTTGCCGGCCTCGAGCAGCGCGAGCGCCGTCATTGCCAGCGCCTCCTCGGCGAACCCCGCGTCCGACGCGGCGAGCCTGCCGAAGCGAGCCGCCGCGTTCTGTTTGTCGTCCTGCAGGTAGGCGCACCAGGCGAGCTTCCAGGCGGCCCGCTCGCCGAACTCGTCGCTGCCCTCGAGCGCGCCGTAGACCTCGGCCGCGCCGGGATAGTCCTGCATGAGGAACAGGTTCTCCGCGACCGCGAACCTGGCATGGGGCGCGAGGCGGTGCGCCGGCTGCAAGGCCAGCAACGCCCGCGCGCGATCGTTCGACTGTTCGTGCGCGCCGAGCATGTGCAGGGCGAAGCAGTGGCCGTAGAGCGCGTCACCGAACAGCTCCGGCCCGGCTCCCGCCGGCACCTTCGCGTAGGCCGCGGCCGCCTCCTGCCACTGCCCGAGGTTGGCGTGCGCTTCGCCAAGCGCGAACGACAGCCGCGGGCGATCCGCCGCGGCCGCCTCGCTGATCGACTTCTGCAACGTCGCCACCGCCTGTTCGCCGGCACCCGTCGCGAGCGCGCACAGGCCGAGCAGCTCACGCGCCTCGCGCTGCAGGTCGGCCGCCACGTTGTTGCCCGTCAGCGGCGTCAGGGCGCGTTGGCAGGCCTCGTAGTTCTCCGCGCGATACCACGACCGGCCGAGCTCGAGGCGCGCCTTCCCGGCGAGCGGCGAGTCGCGATGTTCCCCCACGACGGCGGCGAACGCCGCCCGCGCCGCCTCCTGGTCGTCCTCGCCGAGCGCGACCCAGCCGAGACCGAACTGGGCATCGTCGCGGAAGTCCGACTCGACGCGCAGCGCGGCCGTGAAGGCCTCCCGGGCCGGCCCGTACTTCTCGAGCCGCAGCAGGGTGTCCCCTTCGAGGTAACGGCACTCACCCTGCGCCGCTGCATCGGGCGCCGCTTCCGCCGCGCGCGCGAACACGGTCGCGGCCTCGGGCAGCGCGTCGACGCGCCGCAGACAGAAACCGAGCTGATACAGCCCCGGGAACAGATACTCACGCTGCTCGCCGGTCGCGGACTCGACGCTCGCGGCGAATGCCACGGCGGCCTTGCCGTCATCCCCGAGTTCCCGGCGACACTCGCCGGCCGCGAACCACGCGGGGGCGCGCAGGTAGTGGTCGTTCTTCACTTCCTTGCCGAGCGCCTCGAACTGGGTCGCGGCAGCCGCGTGCTCCTCGGCTTCCTGGAGCAGATTGCCGAGGCGATACCGACACTCCGGCTTGAGGCGGAAGTTCTCGCCGCCGCGTTGCAACGCGGACTGCAGCGAACGCACGGCGTCGCGCGCCGCACCGGCCGCGGCCTGACTCACGCCCGCGCGGTAGTGCGCCTCGGCGCGCAGCGGATGGCGCGGGCTCTGGTCGACGAACTGACTGAAGTAGCGCGCGGCTTCTTCGTGCATGCCGCGCTGCTGCATGCCGAGCGCGACCTGGAACGTTTCTGGCAACCGCTCGTTCTGCGCGGACAGCAGGCTGACCGGAGCGAGGCAGAACGCCATCGCGAAAGGGAGGGCGATTCGAGGCATCGTGGATCCTGCGTGGGGCGGTCGAACTATTCGAGGCCTCACGGGAGTGCAGAACGTAGCGGCCGATGGGCCTGCATGCAGTTGCCCGGTTTTGCCCGAGTTGCTCGCAACATCCGGTGGCGTCCGTCACTCGGTTGACCGACAATCGGGCGACGATGGCTGGGTGGCGGCGCAACTGGTTCTCCTCACGACTCTCGCGACTCGCGGGCCGGCCACCGAGCTGGCTGCTGCTGGTGCTCGGGCTGGCTCTGACGTTGTCCGCGTGCACCGAACCCGCAGCGGCGCAACGACGTGAGACGCCACCGCCGCTCCTCCGCGAGTTCCGCGCCGCGTGGGTCGCGACGGTCGCCAACATTGACTGGCCGTCACGCCCCGGGCTCTCGACGGCTGCGGCCCGGGCCGAGCTCGACGCGATCGTCGACCGCGCGGCCGAACTCCGGCTGAACGCGCTCGTGTTCCAGGTCCGCCCGGCAGCCGACGCGATGTACCGTTCGGTGCTCGAGCCGTGGTCGGAGTGGCTGACCGGCAAGCAGGGCCGGGCGCCGGGCACGGACTGGGATCCGCTCGAGTACGTGATCGATCGCTGCCACCGCCACGGACTCGAACTGCACGCGTGGTTCAATCCGTTCCGCTGCGGTCACCCGAGCGGCAAGTCGCCGCCCGATCGGTCGAGCGTCCGCCGCGTCCTGCCGGAGGCGTGCGTGAAGTTCGGGTCGTACGAATGGATGGACCCGGGCGATCCCAAGGCGCGCGAGTGGTCGATGCGCGTGATCCTCGACGTCGTGCGGCGCTACGACGTCGACGGCGTGCACATCGACGACTACTTCTATCCGTACCCGGTGCGCGGGGTGAAGTTCGACGACGAGCGCAGCTACGCCGGCTATCGCGCGCGCGGCGGCAAACTCGGGCGGTCGGACTGGCGGCGGCAGAACATCGACGACTTCGTCCGCGACCTCTACGAGAACGTGCACGACGAGAAGTCCTGGGTGCAGGTCGGCATCAGCCCGTTCGGCATCGCGCGCCCCGGCGAGCCCGCCGGCATCAAGGCCGGCATCGATCAATACGAGGATCTCTACGCCGATGTGCCGCACTGGCTGCGGCAGGGCTGGCTCGACTATCTCGCACCGCAGCTCTACTGGCCGATCGACCAGAAGCCGCAGAGCTTCCCCGTCCTGCTGCGCTACTGGCACCGCAAGAACGTGATCTACCGCCACGTCTGGCCCGGCATCAACCCGGGGCGGTGCCTGCAGCAGAAGCCGCCGTGCCGACCGAACGAGCTCACGGACCAGATCGAATTGATCCGCGGCGAGGGCAGGAACGGTCAGGTGTCACTGGGTCACGTCCACTTCAGCTTCAAGGCGCTGCGCACCGACGCACCCAACGTCGGCGGCGCGCTGCGCAAACGCCTCTACGGCGAACTCGCGATCGCGCCCGAGTCCCCGTGGCTCGGAACGACCGCACCGCCGAAACCGAAGGCCCGCCTCGAGCGCGGCAGCGACGGCGTCACCGTGCGCTGGCCGCCGGATCGTGACACCCGCTTCGTCGCGGTGCAGGTCCTCGACACGCTCGGCTGGCACACGGCGAGCGTCGTCGGCGCCGACCACGGCCGCTGCACGATCCCGGCGGGCTACCGCGCAATCGCAGTCTCGGGCATCGGCCGCACCGGCATCCAGAGCCCGGTCGTCGTCCTGAAGTGAACCTACGGGTTGTTGTTCGTGCCAGACACCGTACCCAACCCTTAGAGGAAGCCTTGGATCGCGATGTCCTCTTCGCAGGGCTGGAACGCGACGTCGCGGAGTTGCCAGGCTTCGGCCATGAACGGGCGGCCGTCGCCGGCGACCGGGGTCGGTGAGGTCTTGCCGCCGATGATCTTCGGGGCCACGAACGCGAGCACCTGGTCGACGCAGTTCCACGCGAAGAGCTGGGCGACGAGGCCGCCGCCGCCTTCGACCAGGAGGCGGCGCAGGCCGCGGCGGTGCAGCTCCTTGAGCGCCTGACCGAGGTGCAGCCGGCGCGGGCCCTCCGCGGTCGGCACGTGGATCACCTGCACGCCGTGGTCCGACAGCACGCCGCTGCGGCGCGGGTCGACGTCTTCGCTCGCGAGCAGCCAGGTCGGCAGCTCGGTCGCCGTGCGCACGAGGTTGCTGTCGTCGTCGACCTCGCCGAGCGGGTCGACGACGATGCGGATCGGCTGCTCGCCCTCGACGTGGCGAACGGTGAGCTCCGGATCGTCGATCTGCGCCGTGCGAAACCCGACCATGACGCCGCCGCACCGCGCCCGCAGTTCGTGAGTCCGGCGCCGGGCCTCGGGCCCCGAGATCCAGCGGGCTTCACCCGTCGGCGCGGCCGTCTTGCCGTCGAGGGTCATCGCCCACTTCGCGAGCACCCACGGCCGTTCGAGCTCGAGCGCCTTGCGGAACAGCGCCGTGCTCGCGTCGCACTTCGAAGCGAGCACACCGTCGACGACCTCGACACCCGCGTTCTCGAGCCGCTCGATGCCCGCCCGGCGGTGCCGCGGATTGGGATCCGTGCTGCCGATCACGACCTTCTGGATGCCGGCGTCGATGAGCGCCTGAGCGCACGGCGCGGTCTTCTTGCCGTGCTCACCCTTCTCCGACGAACAGGGCTCGAGCGTCACGACGGCCGTGTCCGGCTCGGCGCCGGCCGCTTCGTCGAGCGCCATCGCCTCGGCGTGACGGCCGCCGAAGAACTCGTGCCAACCGCGACCGACGACCTCGCCGCCGCGCAGCAGGATGCAGCCCACGCGCGGATTCGGCTCGACCTGAAACCGGCCGCGCTGCGCCAACTCGAGCGCCTCGGCCATCAAGGCCTCGTAGTTCACTGCGTCGCCTCGGACTCGACGCCGCGCCGCAGGTCCTGCTCCAGATCCTGTTGGGCGACGACCTCACCGACGACCGAGTGCGCGAGCGCCTCCGTGACCTGGACGGTCACGTACTCGCCCACGAGGTCCGCGATCGCCTGCCCCCGCGGCGGCGGGAAGTGCACGAGTCGGTGATGCACCGTGCGGCCGCTGACGCGACCCGCGACCTTGCTCTCGCCCTCGACGAGCACCTCGACCTGCTGCCCGACGAGAGCGCGGTTGCGCGCGGCCGTGAGCTCGCCCTGCACCTCGAGCAGCACCTGGTTGCGGCGCTCCTTCTCGGCGGTCGGCACGTCGTCCGGCAGCTCGGCCGCAATCGTCCCGGGCCGTGGCGAGTACTTGAAGACGTAGCTCTGTGCGAACCCGATGTCCTGCACGAACTGCACCGTCGCATCGAAGTCCGCCGCGGTCTCGCCCGGGTAGCCGACGATCCAGTCGCTGTGGAGCTCGAAGTCCGGTGCCTTCTCGAGCAGCTGGCCGACGCGCTTTCTGTAGCGCTCGACGGTGTAGCCCCGCCGCATGGTCTTCAGCACCGCGTTGCTGCCGGACTGCGCCGGCAGATGCAGGTAGCGGGCGACGCGCGGCAGCTCCGCCATCGCGTCGATGAGCTCCTGGTTGAGGAAGTTCGGGTGCGACGTGATGAACGCGAGCCGGCGCAGCGCGGGGATCTCGTGCAGCGCCCGCAGCAACCGCGCGAGCGTCGCATCCTGCCCCTTGAGGTCACGCCCGTAGGCGTTGACCGTCTGACCCAGCAACGTGATCTCCGTGACGCCGTCGTCCACGAGCCGCTGCGCTTCCTCGACGATGTCCGGGATCGGGCGCGAGATCTCGTCCCCACGCGTCGACGGCACGATGCAGTAGGTGCACGGCATGTTGCAGCCGCGCATCACGGAGACGAACGCCTGCGAACGATGCGGCCGCACCCTCACGTTCCGTCGGATCGTGTCGCCGCTCGTGCCGTCGCCGACCACGACCACCCCTGCACCGGCCACGTCGTGCTTGGTGCGGGCCGGTTCGCGTTCGCGAACGAGGTCCGCGTTCTTGCTCCGCGCCTGCTCGACCGTCGCGTCGATGTCGCCGAACGCCGACGGCCCGACGACGAGGTCGACGTGCGGCATCCGCGCCAGCATGTAGCGCTTGTGCTCCTGGGCCATGCAACCGAGAACGCCGACCACGAGGCCCGGGTCGGTGCGCTTGCGGATCCGCAGCTTGCCGAGTTTGGACCACACGCGGTCCTCGGCGTGCTGCCGCACGCTGCACGTGTTCACGAGGACGACCGAGGCCTCGTCCTCCGTCGCGGCGGGCGCGTAACCGCGTTGCTGGAGCTTGCTCTCGACGAGCTCGCTGTCGAGCTTGTTCATCTGACAGCCGTAGCTGGTCAGGTGGTAACGCGGACGTTCGGCGGTCACGGGGTCGGTGTCGGTCTCGAAGCGGGCGGGCGATCGGGTGGCCCGGTCGGGCGGGCGGAGCAGTGTAGCGACCCGCCGTTTCGATTCACCCGCATTGACACCGGGCGCCCGGGGCGGGCACCGCCACGTCGCCGCGAGACGCTGCCGGGACCGCTGACCGGGCCGCTGCGGCTAGCGGGGCCGAGCGATGCCGAAGAACGTCCCGCGCGTGCTCGCCATGCACGTCGTCGTGCTCGGCACGAACGACCACGCCTGCACGAACAGCCGGAACTGCTCCGGAAGACCCGGCGGCAGCGGCAGCTTGGCCGTTCCCGACGCATCCGCAGTCAGGAAGATCGGCGTCTGGGTGACGAACCCGCCGAGGTAGTTGAGGCACGGGCCGGCCGCGGTCGGGAACGGCAACGGTGACACGCGGCCCTCCGTGCCAGCCAGCACGAGGACGGCGCGGCCGGGCACGAGATTCTCGACCGTGAGCTTCTGGTCCGGGTCGGGGTTCCAGCCCGGATGCTGCCGCGGCGGGGCCTGGTCCGAGACGATCCTCGGCACGAGCACCTCACCGTTGTGAAGCTCGCCGACACCCTGGCCGAAGCGGTGCACGTGCCCGACGTTGAGCCGCACGAGGAACAGCCCGTTGGTCTCGTCGCTGACGTAGATCACCCCCGAGTCCTGCGACCGGTGGACGGCGAATGCGCCGGGATACAGCGTGTGCCACGTCGGCCCGCCGTACGGCTGACTCGACGAGCTGAAGCACGTGTCGACCGACGCGAGGATCTGATTCGGATCGGTGTTGGTCGGCCGCGCATCGTAGACGACGAGTCCATCCTCCCAGGACGACACGTAGGCCGTGTATCCGAGTCCGAGCATCGCCATCTGACGCATCGGAGACTGCGGCCACGTCACGTAGCTCGTCGGGTTCGACCCCGTGAGCGGCACGCGCGGCGGCCCCTCCGAGATCGTCAACACCCGGTTGGCGTTGTAGAACGGAAAGCCCAGCATGTCGTAGGGCACCGTCACGACGTCACCGAGCGAGCTGTACAGGTAGCGCCCGTCCTTCGTCATCCAGGCGCTGTGCGCCGCGCCCGACATCGGCAAGCCGGCGACGAACGAGCACCAGTTGGTCGGCGTCCAGGGATCGACGGGCGGGCTGCCAACCGGCAGATTCGTCACGTCCAGGATGGAGATGTGGGTCGCGGCCGTCGACAGATACTCCGACACGATCGCCCGCGTCGTGGCGCCGTCCCGCTGCAGATGCACGTCGAACGACGGCACGATGCCGCCGCCGGGCAACCAGCCCTTCCACACCGCGAGCAGCTGCGGCGTCGCGCCGTTCGTGCCGTTGACGTCGTAGATGAACAGGCCGTTGATCGTCGGCACGTAGAGGTGGCCCCGCTCACGATCGACGGTCAGGCGATACGACGTTCCGATCGCCGGCAGCGGCACGTCGGGCAGCTGCGTCACCGACACGCTCGTCGTCGGGCCCGGCACGACGTCGACGCGCGCGACGCGCAGCGACGGTCGAAAGGCATTCGATTCGTAGACGTACTCACCGAACGACGCGGTCCCGCGATGCACCGCCTGCACGCCGTCGAGCAGCACCCAGTAGTTCGGCACGAGTCGCGTCGGCCCGAACTCGGAGATCACGTGCGTATCGACGATCACGAGGCCGTTGATCGCGCTCAGCAGCGCGAACTCGCGGCCGGTCGCCGGGTCCGTGTGGCCCGTGACGTAGGAGAACGGCCGCACCGCGGGCGCGAGTTCGCGTTCTCCGAGGATGCTGAGCACCGTCGCGCGATGACACGCGTCCGGCGGCAGGGGCCACTGCCAGTGCCGCGGCACGCCTTCGCAGTCCGGGTTGTTGAACAACGTGAGGCCGCTGAGACTCGTGCTCGTCGGATCCGACTGCGCGGGCGCCGCGAACGCGACGGCGAGGGTGAGACAAAGGAACCAGAGTCGCGTCATGCGATATCGAGTACGGCGAAGGTCGTGAACCGGCGGTCGCGCGCAGGGGTGTGGAAGCCTACCGGGAACGAGACCATGCCTCCACTGCCCCGGGCGTCGGACGCACGACGGTTTTCCGACGGCGCCATGCCAACGCGGCAACAGCGGCGTCCGTGGTCGAGACGATCGCCGGTTTCGGGTCACGGCTCGCCGTAACCGCCCAATCGTCGACCGCACGGGCGAGCCTACCGGCTGGCGGCAAGCGCGAGGTGGCCGCATGATCCGCGCCATGCGCTCCCTCGCCACCGCTCGCACCGCGTTCTTCGCCGCCGCTGTTGCGTCCGTCTCGACCGCCCAGAACGTGACCCTGGACAAGACCGGCGGCGCGCTCGGTGGCGACGCGTCGTTCCACGTCGTCGCCAACCCGAACGAGACGTTCATCGTGTTGTTCGACTTCCTCGAACAACCGACGCCCGTGCCCGCGCTCGGTCTGACGCTCGAGATCCGCGACATCTGGGCCGCGTCGTCGTTCACGCTGCCGGGGTTCTTCTCGAACACCGATCCCCAAGGCATGGCGACGGCGAGCCTGATCCTGCCGCCCGACCCCGCGTTGACGGCGTTGACCGTGTCCCTGCAGGCCGTCGTCGGCATCGGCCCGTTCCGCGCGAGCAATCTCGTGCGCCTCACGCCACAGGCCGCCGGCACGTTCGCGCCGGCGCTCAACGCGCCCGTGCTGCCGATCCTCGGCGGTGGTGCTGCCCCCGAGGGCGACGGCGACTTCCTGTTCGTCGGCGGCTCCGGCCCGGCCGCGCAGCGCTACTCCGAGCGGCTCGAGGAATGGGAAGCCGCGGGCACGACGTTCGGCGTCGGACTGCTCGGCCAGACGACGGCGCTCGCGGACGGGCGCGTGCTCTTCACCGGCGGCCTCGATCTCGTGACCGGCCAACCGACGACCGCCGCCGCGATCTACGATCCCGTGGCCCAGACGACGACGACGATCGCGATGGCGGTCGCGCGCGCCGGTCACGGGGCGAGCCTGCTCGACGACGGCCGGGTGCTGATCACCGGTGGCTCGCAGTCGTTCGATCTCACCAACCCGCTGAGCCTGTTCACCGGCGTGCTGAACTCGACGGAGTTCTTCGATCCCCAGACCGGCACGTTCTCCAACGGCCCGAACATGCTCGAAGCGCGCGCGCTGCACACCGCCACGACGCTCACGAACGGTCAGGTGCTCATCGCCGGCGGCATCACCCTGCTCCCGATCATCAACCTGCCGACGGTGTCCAACACCGCGTATCGCTTCAATCCTGCGACGAACGGCTTCGGCCTGCCGGCGTTCTTCCAGGGCGGACGCTTCCTGCACACGGCGACGGCGCTCGACAACGGCAAGGTGCTGATCGCGGGCGGCATCTCGCTCGATCTGTCGACGTTCCTGCAGACCGGGAACATCCTCGACATCATCTTCGGCACCATCACGAACTGTCAGCTCTACACCGTCGGCACGTTCGGCTTCGGAACGTTCCAGACCGTGCCCGGCCTGCAGCAGGGTCGCGCCGGCGCGGCCATCGCACCGCTGCCGAACGGCGGCGCCCTCGTCGCCGGCGGGTTCGAGCTCACCATCGACGTGGCCAGCCAGCAGTTCGTGTTCGCACCGACCGCCACGGCCGATGTGTTCACGATCAACCCGAACACGCTCCAGCCGACCGGCGCGATGAGCGCGCCGCGCGCGTTCCCGGTGACCGTGCCGTTGCCCGACGGCACGATCCTCGTCGTCGGCGGCGGGCTGCCCACGGCCGAGATCTACCAGCGCTGAAGTCCGTCGCCGGCTTCAGCCACTCTCGCCCCCGGACTCGCCCCCGGACTCGCCCATCGGATCCAGGCGGCGGATCTCGATGCTGCCGAGCAAGAGACCGGGGTGATCGCGGCACAGCTCGACCGCGTGGTCGTAGCTGTCGGCCTCGATCAGGTGGAAGCCGCCGACGAGCTCCTTGGTCTCGCCGAACGGCCCGTCGGTGACGCGGACCTCCTGACCGGCCGCAGCGCCCGACTGCAGCACGACGCCCTCGCCGTCGGCGAGCTTCTTGCCGTCGAGGAACCGCCCCGCGCCGACCATGCGGCCAGCCCACGATTCGAACTTCTGGATCAGCTCTTCGATCGCGGCCGGCTCGCGCTGCTGCCAGATCGTCGGGTCGCCGCGCATCACGAGGAGGAACTTCGGCATCGGCGCGACGATACCCGGCGCAACCCCTACCGCCAGCCGACGGGCTGCGTCCAGGCCTGCGCCCGTTGCCCGTCCCATACCGGGTTCTGCGGCGCGATGCTCGCGGTGACGATCGCGCGGACATAGAGCTCGTCGCCACCCAGCTCGTACTTCGGCGACGGGCCCGCGACGGTCGCGAAGACCTCGCCGACGTCGTCGCTGTAGCGCCGCGTCACGTTCTCGTGGCGGTGCCCGTCGTGCTCGACGATCTCGGTCGTCTGATCCCACGTCCGACGCGTGCCGCGGAACTCGGTCGTGTAGGTCACGCCATCCTGCGCGTCGATCTCGAGCCGCAAGAACTTGCCGTCGAACGCGACCTCGTCGAGCAGCACGCCGCTCGACGCGTAGAAGTCCCCCGCCGTGAGGGCTTCGCAGAGCGCCCGCGGGGTGAGCTCGGCCGCGCGCACCATGACCCAGCCACGCCCTGGCGTGCTCCCCGAGGCGTTGAAGTAGTTGTGCGAGTCGTCCGTACCGAGCCCAAACAGCGGCTCCGCTCTCAGCTCGCCGATGCGCAGCGTGTTGGCGATGTCCCACATCATCTCGACCGAGCAATGGACGTGGTCGCCACGTTGATGCACGGACGGGTGGCCGTTGTAGATCTCGAAGAACTTCTCCTCGGTCACGTGCGCCAGGTCCTCGGCAGTCACCGCCCATCCGAAGTTGGGGTGATTGAGGTGCAGCACGATCGGCTCGCCGTGCTCGTGGCTCTGCTCGGCGACCGCGCGCAGGTTGTTGCGCATCACGTCGCGCACGTTCGCGCCACCCTGCGGCGCGATCTTCGCCTGGATGTTCGTCGCGTTCATGTGCACGGTGAACTTGTCGGTGATCTCCTCGCTCTGCACGAGCAGGAACTCGCCGGGCACCTCGAGCAGCCCGCGATACTCGGCCAGCGGCCGGAGCCGCACCTCGAGCTTGCCGTCGGTCTCGCGGGTCTGCACCCAGTCGCGCCCGAACTGCTCGCGATAGCGCTTGAGTCCCGTCCGGCCGCCGCGGCGGACGACATCGTCGACCTTCATCCAGCGCTCGCCCTCCTGCAGGCGGTTGTGATCCGAGATCGCGAGGAAGTCGTAGCCCTGGTCCTTGTACCAGCGCGAGATCACCTCGGGGAAGTCGTTGCCGTCGCTCCACAGCGAATGGGTGTGGAGGTTGCCCTTGAACCAGTGCCTGGTCTCGTCGTGGCGCGCGCGGTCGAGCCCACCGTGGCCCATCGCGCAGCCAGCGAGAACGAGGAAGGCCAGGAGAACGGACCGGCGGACACGGGTGGTCGGCATATCGTGAACGCTACGCCGAACCGGGCGCCCGGGCATCCGCCCTTGCCGTTAACCCGCTTCGCTCACCAGGATCACGCGCCACCACGCCGCAATCGCCCGTGAGCTGCGTCAGACGGCCGGCGTTCGCCGGCCGCCCGCGAGGCGGGCTCGGTCAGTCTGCTCAGCGGGTCCACCGACCCGCTTCCGCGGACTTTCCTCGTCTTCCTTGCTCACGACCGATTTCGACGCACTGGCCCGCGATCCTGGTGAGCGAAGCGGGTTAAGGTCCGACGTGGCGGTTGCCGACCGCGCCAGCGCATGAATCTCCTGCTCCTGACACCGGACGAACTGGATGCCGACGGGCGCGCCACGATCCGCGGCCGCCGGGCCGAGCACGCCCACACCGTGCTCGGCGCGACGGCGGGACAGCGGCTGCGTGCCGGCGTGCTCGACGGCGGCGTGGGAACCGCCGAGGTAGAACGCGCGACGCCGGATGAGCTGGTCGTGCGGGCCTCGTGCGATCAGCCCGCCCCGCCGGCCACCGACGCTCTGCTCCTCGCGGTGCCGCGCCCCCGGGTCCTCGCGCGCATGCTCGCGCACGCCGCGGCCCTCGGCTTCGCCGACATCGTGCTCCTCCGCACCTGGCGCGTCGACAAGAGCTGGCTGTCGAGCACCGCGATGCACCCGACCGCCTGGCGGGAACAACTCGTCCTGGGGCTCGAACAGGCGGGCCGCACGCGGCTGCCGAGCGTCCGATTCTTTCCGTTGTTCAAGCCGTTCGTCGAGGACGAGCTCGACGGCCTCGGCCTGCCGGCCGATCGGTTCGTCGGGCATCCGACCGCGACTACGACGACCGCGGAACTCGACCTCCCCGCGAACCGGCCGTTCGCGCTCGCGCTCGGTCCCGACGGCGGCCTGCTGCCCTACGAGATCGACCAGCTCGCGCGCCGCGGGTTCACGCCGCTGTCGTGCGGCAGCGCGCCGCTCCGGACCGAGACCGCCCTCGCCGTGCTCACCGGCCAACTGGACGTCCTGCGCCGGCGCAGTACTCTCGGGGCGTGAACGATCGACTGCGCGCCGGAGTGTATGGCACGGGGCCGGACGCGCTGTGGTCCGCCGCGCGCATGCGGCTGCAGGAGGACATCGGGCTCGTCGCCGTCGCCGACGCCGACCCCGCGACGCTCGATCACTTCGTCGCCGAGACCGGCGTCGGGATCCGCTGCGACGACTTCGACGCGCTGCTGCAGACCGGCATCGACGTCGTGATCCTCGCCGGGGCGCGCCGTGACCGCGTGGCGCGGGTCGAAGCCGCTGCCGCGCAGGGCGTGCACTGTCTGCTGCACGCGCCGATGGCGCTGACGGGCGCCGACGCTGCGGCGATGCTGGCGGCGACGACCGCCGCGAACCTCAGACTCGGCGTCCTCGTCCGCGCCCAGGGCGATCCGGTGTTCGACCAGCTGCGCCAGATGCTCGCGGGTGACTGGCTCGGCGGCGTCGTCTACGCCCAGAGCCTCGCGGGCGAGAACGGGCTGCTGCGGCAGCCGCCCACCGCCGGCGATCCGCGCCTCGACGCCCTGATCGCGCACCATCCGCTCCTGCAGCTGGCCGCGCCGCACGTGCACCTCGCGAGCTGGCTGATCGGCAACCGGCCGGTCTCCGTGACGACCCAGACGACGACCGGCTTCCTGCCCCTGCCCGCCGACAGCGCGGTCGCCACGGTGCAGCTGCGCGGCGGCGTGCTGTGTTCGTTCGCGGCGACCCACCTGCTCGCGGCCAACCAGTTCGCGATCCACGGCACCGACGGGTTCGTCCGGATCGCCGGGGATCGCATCGTGCTGCAGGGCAAGAAGGAGTACCGGGGCCCGGTGTTCGACTACCCCGATCCGGGGACCGAGCTCGCGTTGCTGCGGCGCGACGTCGCCGCCGCGGTCGAGCAGCAGGCCGCGGCCGCCGAGCTGCACGGCCGCTTCGCGCGCTGGATCGACGACCGCGACGACTTCCCGTGCCCGGGCGAGCAGGCGACGGCCGACATGCGCGTGTTCGACGCCATCGCCCGCGCCATGACTTCGGGCCAGGCGGAAGCGGTGGACGGCGGCCAGCCGCGGCAGCCCGGGACGCGGCGGTGAAGGTCCAGCTCTACGCGACCTGCATCGTCGACCAGTGCTGGCCCGAGATCGGCCTCGCGGCTGCGCGTCTGCTCGAGCACGTTGGTTGTGAGGTCGACGTCGACCTCGACCAGAGTTGCTGCGGCCAGCCGTTCGTGAACAGCGGCTACCCGCGCACCGCGATCCCGGTCGTGAAGCGCGTGATCGAGTCGTTCGAACGCTCGCGCGCGGCGTTCTGGATCTCGCCGTCGGGGTCGTGCACCGCGCAGGTCAAGCACTACCCCGGGCTCTTCGACGATGACGCCGCGTGGCGCGAACGCGCGGAGCACCTCGCCAGGTCCGCGGTCGAGCTCGGCGAGTTCCTGCTGCAGCGCGGCCTCGATCGCGCCCCCGGCTCGTTCCAGGGCCGCGTCGCGTGGCACGACGCGTGCCATGCATTGCGCGAGCTCGGCATCGAGGACGGCCCGCGGCGACTGCTCGCGACGGTCCCGGGCGTCGAGGTCGTCGAGTTCGCCGCTGCCAAGGCGTGCTGCGGGTTCGGCGGCACGTTCGCGATCAAGCTGCCAGACCTGTCCGTTGCGATCGCGGACCACAAGCTCGATCGCCTGCCCGAGGACGGGGTCGAGGTCCTCGCGAGCGGCGACGCGAGTTGTCTGCTGCACCTGCGCGGCCGCCTCGAGCGGCGCGGCATTGCCGTGCGGACGATGCATCTCGCCGAGGTGCTCACCGAGGGCGCGTTCTGATGGCCAAGCACCTGCCGATGGACCGCTTCGCGGACAACGCGACGGCCGCGCTGCAGAACTTGCAACAGCGCCGCGCGCTGCGGAACGCGGCGGATGTGTTCGACGGCCGGCGGCAGGCGGTCCTGCAGGACAACCCCGACTGGCAGCGCTGGCGCCAACAGGCACGCGCGGTGAAGAACCACGTGCTCGCGCACCTCGATCACTACCTCGTGCAGTTCGAAACGAACGCCACGGCGCGCGGCATGCAGGTGCACTGGGCGCGGGACGCGGAGGAGGCCAACGCCCTCGTGCTCGACCTCAGCCAACGCGCGAACACGCGGCTCGCCGTCAAGAGCAAGAGCATGACGACCGAGGAGATCCACCTCAACGACGCGCTCGCGGCGGCCGGCATCGAAGCCGTCGAGACCGATCTCGGCGAGTGGATCCAGCAGCTCGCAGACGAGGTGCCGTTCCACATCGTCGTGCCCGCGATCCACAAGGACCGCGATCAGGTCGCGGAGCTGTTCGCGAGCAGGCTCGGCACGCCGCGCGATGCCGACGCCGCCCGCCTGACGAGCGCGGCCCGCGACCGGTTGCGAGCCCGCTTCGCGGCTGCTGGCATCGGGATCAGCGGCGGCAACTTCCTGATCGCCGAGAGCGGCTCGCTCCTGATCCTCGAGAACGAGGGCAACGCGCGGCTCACGACGTCGGTTCCGCCGGTGCACGTCGCCGTCGTCGGCATCGAGAAGGTCCTGCCGCGGGTCGCCGACCTCGACGTGTTCCTCCGGCTCCTGCCGCGGTCCGGCACGGGCCAGCAGTTGACCACCTACCAGTCACTCCTGACGGGTCGCGACGCGGCGACCGGCGCCGAGGGCCCGCGCGAAGTCCACGTCGTGCTGCTCGACAACGGTCGGTCCCGGATGCTCGCGGAGGAGGTCACGCGGCAATCGCTGGCCTGCATCCGCTGCGGCGCCTGCCTCAACGTCTGTCCGGTCTACCAGCAGGTCGGCGGGCACGCCTACGGTTCGGTCTATCCCGGCCCGATCGGGGCCGTCATCACGCCGCAGCTCGCGCCGCTCGAGAAGGCCGGTGAGCTGCCGTTCGCGAGTTCGTTGTGCGGCGCGTGTCGCGACGCGTGTCCGGTTCAGATCGACATCCCCGGGCTGCTGCTGCATCTGCGCCAGCGCGTGCGCGAGGGCGATCCGAAGACCGCGACACCCGCCGCCCGGCCCGTGCGCTTGGAGCGTCTCGGCATGCGACTCGCGGCGTTCGTGCTGCAGGATCCGCGGCGCTATCGCGGCGCGATGTGGCTGGCACGCCTGGCGGACCGCGTCGCGGGTCCGCTCCTTCGCCGGTTGCCGCCGCTCTCGCGCTGGGCCCGCGGCCGCACCGTTCCGCGCCTCGCGCCGCGTGACTTCCGCACTCTGTGGCAGGAGCGCCAGCGATGAACGCGCGCGACGCCATCCTCGAGTCCGTCCGCGGCCACCTCGGCCGCCGCGAAACCGCAACGCCACCACGCCCGCCCGCGCCGCCGCCCGTGCCGCTGCTCGGTCGGGTCGACCTGTCGATCCAGGAGCGGGTCGAGCGTTTCGGCGAACGGCTGCGCGCCGTCGGCGGCCACCTGCATTCCGATCCGGCCGGTCCCACGGTCGCGGCGCTGCTCGACCAGCACGGCGCAGCCGACGCCTTCGTCGCCGTGAGCGATTCGCCGGCCGTGCGCGAGCTGCGCGCTGCTCCCGAGCTGCGCGGCGTCCGCTGGCTCGCCGAGACCGGCGGCGGCGACGAGCTCTTCACCGCGGGGACCGGCATCACGAGCGCGCAGTGGGCGATCGCCGACACGGGCAGCCTCGTGCTCGACGGCAACGCCGAACGCCATCGCCTGGCCTCGCTCGTGCCGCCGATCCACATCGCGCTGCTCCCTACGGCGAGGATCCTGTGCAACCTCGGCGAACTCCTGAAGACGCTCGACCGCCCGCTCGCGCACGCGGTCACGATCGTCACGGGCCCGTCCCGCACGGCGGACATCGAACTCCAACTCGTGCTCGGCGTCCACGGCCCCCGCGAACTGCACGTCATACTGACGTGAGACCGGCACCATGAACCCGGTACCGTACGGCCGATTCCGTACGGTACCGGGTTCATGGTGCCGGGAACTAACGCCCGCCGTACTGCGTCTCGTAGTAGGCCTGGTAGGCGCCGCTGCGGACGCGTTCCCACCAGGACTTGTTCGCGAGATACCAGTCCACGGTCGCTTTCAGACCGTCCTCGAACGTGAACTCCGGCTGCCAGCCGAGCTCCTTGTGCGCCTTGCGCGAATCCATCGCGTAGCGCCGGTCGTGGCCCGGGCGGTCGGTGACGTACTCGATCAGGCTCTCGTCCTTGCCCACGAGGCCGAGGATCTGCTTCACGACGTCGATGTTCTCCCGCTCCGCGTCGCCGCCGAAGTTGTAGACCTCACCGGCCTTGCCGCGCTCCATCGATGCCTGGATGCCGCGCGCGTGGTCGATGACGTGGATCCAGTCGCGCACGTTCTTGCCGTCGCCGTAGACCGGCAGCTTCTTGTCCTCGAGTGCGTTCGCGATCATCAGCGGGATCAGCTTCTCGGGGAACTGGAACGGGCCGTAGTTGTTGGAGCAGCGCGTGATCACGCAATCCATGCCGTGAGTGTGAACGGCGGCGCGCACGAGCAGGTCGCTCCCCGCCTTGCTCGACGAGTACGGCGAGTTGGACTGCAGCGGCGTCTCCTCGGTGAAGAGGCCGGTCGGTCCGAGTGACCCGTAGACCTCGTCCGTGCTCACGTGCACGAAGCGCTGCACGCCATGGTGACGGCTCTGATCGAGCAGCACCTGGGTGCCGACCACGTTCGTCCGCACGAACTCGGTCGCGTCGAGCACCGACCGGTCGACGTGGCTCTCCGCCGCGAAGTGCACGACCACCTCGGGCCGATGCTCGGCGAACACCGCGGTCATCGCCTCGACGTCCACGATGTCCGCGCGGACGAACCCGTAGCGCGCGTGCTCTTCGACGTCGCTGAGGTTCTCGAGGTTGCCCGCGTAGGTCAGCTTGTCGACGTTGACGATCTCGTGCTCACTGCCTTCCAGCAGCAGCCGCACGAAGTTCGAACCGATGAAGCCGGCGCCGCCAGTCACGAGGATCTTGCTCACTTGTACTCCTTCCCACGCAGGGGCCCGGCATCGCTTGCTTCGCCGCCCTCGGCGCCGTCCGCCGCCAGACTCGCGCTCTCCGCCGCCAGGTAGCGCGTGATCGCGTCCTGATAGCTCGGCATCGCCTTGCCGCGCACCGCCTCGATCGCGCTGTTGTCGAGAACCGACCATTGCGGCCGCGTCGCAGCCTGGCCGAGGTCCGCCGCGAGCTGCGTCCCGACCTCGATGTCGGACAACCCCGCGGCCGCCAGCACGTCGACCGCGAACTGATGCCACGAGCAATGCCCACCGTTCGTCGCGTGATACACCCCGCCCGCCGCGTCGGACTCGACGAGATCGAGCAGCGCCTCGGCGAGGTCGAGCGTCAGCGTCGGACTGCCGACCTGGTCCGTGACGACCTTGAGCGGTTGCCCCGAACGCGCTCGCTCGAGGATCGCGCGCGGGAAGTTGCGCCCGCCGGGCCCGAAGACCCAGGCCGTTCGCACGACGAAGAAAGCTGGCCGATCGTGCGCCAGCACGGCTTCCTCGCCGAGTCGCTTGCTGCTGCCGTAGATCGACAGGGGTGCGACCGGCGCATCCACGGGGTACGGGACGCCGTCGGCATCGCCGTCGAAGACGAAGTCGGTGCTGACGTACGCGAGCCGGGCATCGACCGCGGCCGCCGCCTCCACCACCCAGGCCGTCGCGAGCCCGTTGACCCGATGCGCGGTCAGGGGATCGCTCTCGCAGCCGTCGACGTTGGTGATCGCGCCGCAGTGGATCACGCACCGCGGGCGGTGCGTCATGACCATCGACGCGATGGCTGCCCGGTTCTCGAGCGGCATCTCGTCCACGTCGACGCCGAACGCGCGCTTGCCGCGGGCGGCGATCGCTGCCGTGACGGCGCGTCCGAGCTGACCACGGGCGCCGGTCACCAGGAAATCGAGCTGACTCATGCGTCGTCGTCGCCCGGCGTCACGCGTTCGTCGAGGTCCATGCGGTTCGCGCCGCCGTCGCGCACGAGGGTCGCCGCGCGGTGCAGCGACTCGAACGTGCCCGCGTCGGTCCACCAACCCTGCAGCACGTCGCAGGTCAGGTTGCCGCGCCGGATGTACTCGTTGTTCACGTCGGTGATCTCGAGCTCACCGCGCGCCGACGGCTTGAGCGTCTTGCAGATCTCGAACACCTGGGCGTCGTAGAGGTAGATGCCGATCACCGCGAGGTTGCTCTCCGGGTCCTTTGGCTTCTCGACGATCTCGAGCACCTTGCCGCCGTCGACCTTGGCGACGCCGAAGCGCTCGGGGTCGTGCACCTCCTTGAGCATGATCTTCGCGCCGCCATTCTGCGCGTGGAAGTCGTCGACCGCCCGCTTGATGTTGCCCTCGATGATGTTGTCACCGAGCACGACGCAGATCGGCTGATCGTCGGCGAACGCCTCCGCGAGCTTGAGCGCGTCGGCGATGCCACCTTCCCCCTCCTGGTAGGCGTAGCTCAGCCGCGCGAGACCGAAGTCCGCGCCGTTGCGCAGCAGCTGCAGGAAGTCCCCCGCCGAGTTGCCGCCCGTCACGACGAGGATGTCCGTGATCCCGGCGTTCACCAGACACTGGATCGGGTAGTAGATCATCGGCTTGTCGAACACCGGCAGCAGATGCTTGTTGGTGATCTTCGTCAGCGGATAGAGGCGGCTGCCGAGGCCGCCGGCCAGAACGACACCTTTCATTTCCCGATCTCCGAGAGAGAGTTCATTCGATCGTCCGAGCCGGCGTTCACGCCGGCCCGCCTTTGGTCGACTCACCGGCCACTCGTTGCTCGAGTCGCCAGGCGTCGAGATACCACGCGAACGTGCGCCGCAGCCCCTCCGAGAACCCGACCTCGGGCTCGATGCCGAAGACCTCGCGCGCCCGCGTCGTGTCCGCGAGCGAGTCGCGCACGTCGCCGCGCCGCGGGGGCGCCATCTGCGGCTCCGGCAACTCCGTGATGCCGAGGCTCGCCTGCGCGTGTTTGCCGAGTTCGTCCCACAGATCACGCACGGTGGCGGCCTGGCCGTAGGCGAGGTTCACGGTGACACAGCCGGTGGAATCGGCGTCGAGGCACCGCAGCACGCCAGCCACCACGTCCTCGACGTAGGTGAAGTCGCGGGACTGCAGACCGTCGCCGTCGATCCGCGGCCGCTGGCCCGAGACGAGCGCGCGGCAGAACGCCGCGACGACGCCCGAGTACGGACTGTTCGCGGGCTGACGGGGACCGAACACGTTGAAGAACCGCGTCACCACGACGGCCAGGTCGTAGACCCGCGCGAAGGACCGGCAATACAGCTCGCCCGCGAGCTTGGCCGCCGAGTACGGGGACAGCGGATCCTCACGCAGGTCCTCCTGCTTGAACTTCGCCTGCTGATTGCCGTACGCCGAACTGCTCCCGGCGTAGACCACGCGAGCCCGTCGTTCGGCGGCCGCGTGCAGCAACGTGACCGTGCCGGTCGCACACGCATGGTGCGTGGCCAACGGGCGTTCGACCGAGCGCGCGACCGACGGGATCGCCGCGAGGTGCACGACCTTGTCGACGCCGGCCATCGCGCGAGCGACGGCGTCCGAATCCGCGATCGAGCCCTCGACGAAGTCGAAGTTCGCGCCCGCCGCAGCCAGGGCCTCGAGCGTGCCGCGCTCGCCGGTGCTCAGGTCGTCGATCGTGGTCACCGCGCGTCCGTCCCGGCACAGGGCCTCGATCACGTGCGAGCCGATGAAGCCCGCGCCGCCCGTTACGAGCACGCGGCTCATGCGATCGCGCCCTCGCCCTTGCGGTCGCGATACCACGCGCAGAACTTCTCGATGCCGGCCGCGATCGGCGTCGCGGGCCGGTAACCGAGATCGCGTTCGGCGAGCGAGATGTCGGCGTAGGTCAGCGGCACGTCACCCGGCTGGTCCGGCTGCCGGTCGAGCACCGCCGAAGTGTCGAGCGCGCGTTCGAGCGCCTCGACGAGCTGCGCGAGTGTCGTCGTCGCCGAGCCGCCGAGGTTGTAGACCGCGTAGCCCTGCGGCCGGTCGATCGCCGCGCGCACGCCCGCCACGATGTCGTCGACGTAGGTGTAGTCGCGCGCCGAACTGCCGTCGCCGAAGAACGGGATCGGCGTGCCCGACGTGATGCATCGGGCGAACTTGTGGATCGCCATCTCGGGCCGCTGGCGCGGACCGTAGACCGTGAAGAACCGCAGGCAGGTCACCGGGTTGCCGTGCAGGTGGTGCCACGCATGACAGACGACCTCGCCCGCCTTCTTGCTCGCGGCGTAGGGCGACACCGGGTGGTCGACCGCGTGGCTCTCGGAGAACGGCGCGTTCTTGTTCCCGCCGTAGACCGACGAGCTGCTGCCGAACACGACGCGCGTCGCGTCGGACTCGATCGCCGACAGCAGGACCTGCGTGCCCGTCACGTTCACATCCATGTAGCGCGTCGGCGCCTGGATCGACGGCCGCACGCCCGCGAGCGCCGCGAGGTGCACGACGACGTCCACCCCGGCGACGGCCGCCCGGCACGCCTCCGGGTCGCGCAGGTCACCTTCCTGGAACGAGAACCGGTCGCTGCCACCCGCCGCTGCGGCGAGCAGTTCGAGGTTCTGACGCTTGAGCCCGACGTCGTAGAACGGATCGAGGTTGTCGAGGACCCGCACGGCAGCGCCATCGGCCAACAGCGACTGGCCGAGGTGCGAGCCGATGAAGCCGGCGCCGCCGGTGATCAGGACGGAAGGAACGGCGGGCAAGAGAGCGGGCGAATCCGGACGAGTAACGAACCTGGAAAAAACGGGCGAGACAGCCTAGCGGGGCCACCTTGCTAGCGGAACGGGGAGCCCGAATCCACGGGGGATCTGGTCGTGGGCGTTCGGTGGACGATACAGTGGCGTCATGACCCCTTCCCTGCGCAATCTCCTGCGGACGTTCGTCGTCGGGAGCCTGACCGCCGCCGTGCTGGCGGCCCAGAAGCCGACCCCGCCACCGATCGATCCGACCCTGCCCGACAAGCTCAAGGAGCTGAAGTCGATGGTCAGCGATCGGAAGATGACCAAGGACTTCCAGGCCATCGGTCTGATCCAGGCCCTGTCCAAGGAGCCGGAGAAGGTCAACCCGAAGGACCAGAAGAAGCTCGTGAAGGCGCTGCACGGCGTGTTCCGCACCGGGCGGCCGCGCGAAGCCGGCAAGGACCATCTCTATCGCGAGGCCGGCGACGCGCTCGCGAAGTTCGGCGAGGACGGTGCCAAGGAGCTCAGCCGGGTCATCGAGCACAAGCGGATCGCGGACAACGTGCCACTCCGGGCCCACCTCATCGAGGCGCTCGGCCGCACCAAGGTCACCGATCACATCGACTACATCCTCGACGAGGCGACCCGGTCGCCGCACGACGAGATCCAGGCGGCCGCCGGCAAGGCCCTCGCCGAGTTCACCAACGCGAAGGTGAAGGAGAAGCGTGAGATCGTCGAGCAACTGATCCGGGCCTGGGGCGCACTGCACGCCCGCGCCACCCGGATCGTCAACAACGATCCCAATGCGCCGGTCGACTTCGACCCGCAGAACGCGCGTCGGACGCTGCGGGCGGTCGAGGACAAGTGGATCAACACGCTGTCGCGGCTGACGGGCCAGCGCATGACCAAGTTCGAGGACTGGCAGCGCTGGGAGAACAAGAACCCGCGCTGGGAGCCACCCGGGTCGGGCAAGTAGCAAACAGACGTCTCGGGAACGGTGAAGCAAGGAACGGGGAAGCCAGGGGCTTCGAAGAGTAGACTCGCCGCGTGACCGCCACCCGCCTCGCGCTGGCCGCGACCCTAGCGATCGCCGCCAGCGCCCCAACCCGCGCCACCGCCCAGACGCCGACTCCGCCCCCGGGGCCGGAGCCCGTGCCGTCGTCCGCCCTGCTGCTGCGCGTTCGGGCGCCGCGCGCGACCCTCGACACGGCCCGCGAGGTCGCCGTCGAGATCGGCACCCGCAAGCTGTCGGTGCGCGGCCAGTTCCTCGGCCTGCTGCGCAAGCGCTACCAGAAGGAACTCGCCGCGTTCGCGCAGCAACGCGCGGATCTGCGACGTGACTTCGAACGCGAGGTGCCGAAGGCCCAACGCCGCCTGCTGGCGGCAGCCAAGGGTGACGAGATCGCGACGCTGCGCGACTCGGCGCTCTCGGTTACCCGGCGCGAAGGCCTGACCAAGGCGATGATCAAGG
Organism: Planctomycetota bacterium; assembly: GCA_965228735.1. Taxonomy (GTDB): domain Bacteria; phylum Planctomycetota; class UBA1135; order UBA1135; family UBA2386; genus JAGQRA01. The sequence goes on along the minus strand of OZ245838.1, from coordinate 933,279 downwards.
CCGAGATCGACCCGGCCCTCGAGCGCCTGCGCGCGCTCCTGCTGCCGAGCCTCGACGACGTGCTCGACGGCGACGAGAAGCTCAGCGACGACCTCGACGATCTGGCCGAGGTGCACGACGAGTTGCTCGGCTGGTTCGATCTCTACGTCGACACGAGGCGCGGAATCGGCGACACGGAGGGTGGCCAGGCCTTCCTCGGCCGCAAGGACGAACTGCCGCCCCCACCCGCGCTCGACGACATCGAGCCCGGGCTCGAGCGCCGCTGTCTCTACGCGCTGCCGCTGGCCGCCCGCGATCGCAAGAACCTCGAGCGCAACGAGGAACTGCGCGCCGGCATGGTCCACGAGGAGTTCGTCGGCACGCTCGAGCTCAACCGCATTCGCATCGCGCTCGGCCTGCCGACCTTGCGGATCGATCCCAAGCTCGGCGACGCCGCCCGCGGCCACAGCGAGGACATGCAGCGCCTCAAGTTCTTCTCCCACACCTCGCCGATCCCGGAGAAGAAGACGCCGGGCATGCGGGCCGCGCTCGCCGGTACGACCGGCGGCGCCGAGAACATCGCGGCCGGCCAGGACTCGGGCCGCGGCGCGATCCGCGCCTGGTGGTACAGCCCGGGCCACCACAAGAACATGCTGGGCGGCCACGGGCGCACCGGCCTCGGTCAGGCCGGGCACCACTGGACGCAGATGTTCGGCGGGTAGCGCGAACCGTTCGCTCGCCGGATCTTCTCGGTTCCGGCGCCGGTCCAGCCTAGTACTTGGCCTTCTTCGCGTGCTTCTTCTCGGCGCTCGCATCGGCGGCGGGCTTGCCGCCGACGTGCATCTCGACCGGTGCGACGAGCGCGTGGCCGCCGAAGTGCAGCTTGAACTTGCCTTCGGTCTGGCTGCCCGACTTGGTCAGGATCGCCATCTTCAGCGTGTCCTGCACGGAGTCGGCCTCGTGATGCTTCAGCTCGACCTCGATGCCGCCCTTGACCTGATTGGCCTGGAACGCGTCGAGGCGCTGCTTCTTGATCTTGTTGGCGTCGTGCACCCCGAGGATGAACGAACCGCCCTCACGCTGCTCGAGCGTCAGGTAGTAGTAGCCGGCCGGTACCTTGGTGCCGCCCATGACGAGGTCGACCGACGTGTCGAGCGAGGTCCAGAAATCGGCGCCGAGGCGCCACTTCCGGCCCATCATCTTCTCGCTGCCGACCATCGCGTCGTACTTCTCCTGCCACTTGACGGGCGTGTAGTCGATCGCGATCTGACCCGGCGAACCGTTGCGCGTGAACCACGCCACGCGCGCGCTCTCGCGCGGGGTCGTGATCTGGAAGACCTGCATGCCGGTCGACGCGCCACCCGCGTTCTTGCTGATCTTCTTCACGACCGCCTTGAAGCGATCGTCGTCACGCAGCGGGTCCATGTCCGGATCGTTCGCGATGTGGTCGGGACGGGCGAAACCCTTCGCCGCCGCCTTCTCGAGCCACTTCAGCGCGAGCTCGTTCTCGCCCTTGAGCGCGTAGACGCACGCGACGTTGTAGCTCGCGACGGGCGCGACCTCCGCGAACTCGGCGGCCTTCTTGTGGATCGGCAGCGCTTCGTCGAGCTTCTGCATCGCATGCAGGCTGTAGCCGAGCAGCTGCCATGACGTGCCGTCCTCGGGATTGATCTCGACGGCTTTCTTGAAGCTCTTCGCGGCCGCCTTCCAGTCCGAGGCCTGCAGCGCCATGCGACCGCTCTGCACGAGGTCGCTGTGACTGGCGTCGGTGGCCTCCTGGGCGGCGGCGGTGCCAGAGACGGCGAGAACGAAGGAGAGAGCGAGGGAACGAGTGAGAGTGACTTGCATCGGGGGCTCCTGCGAGACGAACGGCCAGTGGGGCTGCTACCGGCAGCTACCCTGGGAACTGGCCGCCATGGATTGGCGCGCGCAACGCTGGGGGCGCGCGCCGAACGGAATCGTCGACGTAGTCGCGGAGACGCCGCCGACATCGACAGCCAGCCTTCGATTTTCGGTCCGAATGTTCGCCGAGAACGCCCGACCCGGGCGCAATTCCCGGGCCGGACCCCCACGTCGGCCCGCTCGCCCCCGGGCCTACTGGCCGAGCCGCTTCACCGCGATCGCGCGGAACTCGACCGGATCGTTGTGCCCGCAGAACCCGAAGTGCCCGGAGGTGCGGTCCTTGCCGTCGTGCGCGTCGAGGGCCGAGCTGAGCTTGCTCACGTCGGCATCGACGATCAAGAACCCGTTGAGCATGACGCGCATCTTCGGCCCGCGGATCGTGAGCTCGTAGTGATTCCACTCCCCGACCGGCCGCAGGCAGCCCCGAGCAGCCGGTGCGACCCCGTAGATCGAGCCGCAATACTGCCACGGCTTGAGCTTGCTGTACTTCTCGTGCGTGTTGTCGAGCACCTGGATCTCGAAGCCGTTGCGCGCCGGATTGCCCTGTCCGGAGTAGTGGATCGCGAGTCCGTTGTTGCCGCCCGTCGGCAGCTTGAACTCGAGCTGCATCACGTACTCGGAGAACGTCGCATCGGTGAACAGGTTGCCGCCGTGGTTCGGCTTGCACCGCAGCGCGCCGTCGACGATCTCGTAGTGCTCGGTCGCGCCGCGCCAACCGGCGAACGTCTTGCCGTCGAACAGCGACTCGAAACCCTCGCCCGCGTGCTCGCGCAGGATCGCGTTGCTCGCCGCGGCGTCGAGCTCGCGCACCTGCAGATTGCGGAAGCGGATCTCACCGCCGTGCGTTTGCAGCTGCAGCGGGCCACGTGCCGGCAGCGGCAGCTTGCGATCCCAGTAGTTCTCCATGACGACGCCGTCGACCGTCGTCTCGCCGTTCAGCCTGACCCACGTCAGCGCGCCGACCTGCCGGATCCAGAGCGTGTTCCATTCCCCGAACGGCTTGTCGTAGCACGCAGGCGGGAAGCGTTCGTGCTTCTGGTTGTTCCACAGCCCACCACTGCCCTTGTCGGCGCCGAGCTTCCACTTGCCGCCGGCCTCGGTGTAGTCCCAGATCTGCACCTGCGGCGACCCGCGCAGATAGATGCCGGAATCGGCCTTCGCGACGGTGCGATACTCGAGCCGGAACTCCGCGTCGCCGTAGTCGCGGTCGGTCGTCAGGTACGCCCCCGAACCGTCGTTGACGATCTCGTTGCCTTCGATGCGCCAGTGCTCCTTCACCGAAGCGTCGTCCTCGGCCCGCATCGCCTTGCGCTGCGGCGCCGGCATCGACGCGAGCTTGTACGGGTTGAAGTGACGCTGGCCGTGCCAGCCCGCGAGGCTCTTGCCGTCGAAGAGCGGGCGCCAGCCGTTCTCCTGATCCTGGGCGGAGAGACCGACCGCGAGCGCGAGGGTGAGGGCGAGGCCCGTGACGAATCGCATGGCGAACGTATACCTCGGCGCGGGCCGGATTCCGGTACCCGGTTGCACAGATGTGGGATGATGGGGCATGGAACCGGCCGAAAAGTCCGATTCCCGGCCGCGGCCCAGGGCTAACGTCCCGGCATGCGCGATTCCGCGGCTGCCGTCACCCCGCTGCTCGTTGTCCTCCTGCTGCCGGTCCTGCTCACGACCTGCGCCGGCCCTGCGGATGCAGTCACGCTGCGCTATCCGGCGTTCGCGGCGCCCCCCGTCCGGCAGGAGGCCGTCGTCGACACCTACCACGGCACGGAGGTCAGCGATCCGTATCGCTGGCTCGAGGACCAGGACGGGGATGCGACCGCGGACTTCGTCCGGCGGCAGAACATCGCGAGTCGCGCGTTCCTCGACGCGGTGCCCGAGCGTGATGCCATCCGCGCGCGCCTCGCCGAGCTGTGGAACTTCCCGCGTCGCGGCGCCCCGCTGCACCGCGGCGACCACTGGTTCTTCCGCCGGAACGACGGCCTGCAGAACCAGGACGTGTTCTGTGTCGCCGACACCCCCGCCGGTGAAGGGCGCGTGCTGCTCGACCCCAACACGATGAGCACGGACGGCACCGTCGCTCTCGGCGGCACCGTGCCGTCGCCGGACGGCAAGCTCGTAGCGTTCTCGACGTCGGCCGCCGGCAGCGACTGGCAGACCTGGCAGGTCCTCGACGTCGCGACGGGCGACGTGCTCGACGATCGCATCGAGTGGGCGAAGTTCACGCGCGCCGCCTGGACGCGCGACAGCCTCGGCTTCTTCTACCAGCGCTACCCGACGCCGCCCGAGGGCCAGGTCTACGAGTCGTCCAACGAGAACCCGCAACTGTGCTACCACGAGCTCGGCAACGAGCAGGCCGCCGACCGCATCGTCTACGAACGGCCGGACCAGCCGCGCTGGATGTTCTCGCCCGAGGTCACGGAGAGCGGTCAGTTCCTGCTGATCAACGTGCGCGAGGGGTCGTCGAGCACCAACCGCATCGCATACGTGAACCTCGAGAGCACCGAGTGGGCCGTGCTGCCCATGCTCTTCGACAACGACGCGCACTACGACTTCGTCGGGCAGCGTGACAGCACGTTCTGGTTCAAGACCAACCTCGAAGCGCCGCTGGGCTGCATCCTCGCCGTCGACGAACGTGACAAGACGCGCCGCGAGGTCGTCGTCGCCGAGACCGAAGATGCGCTGCGCGACGCGAGGCTGCGCGGCGGGCACTTCGTCCTGACCTACCTGACCGACGCGAGCAGCCGGGTCTGCGTTCACGAGCTCGACGGCACGAGCAAGGGCACGATCGAGCTGCCCGGCATCGGCACCGTGAGCGGCTTCTCCGGTCGCATGACGGACCCGCTGGCATTCGCCACCTGGCGTTCGTTCGTCGAGGCGCCGCGGGTATTGCAGCACGACTTCCGCACGGGCGAGACGACGGTTCTGACGCAGAGCGAGCTGCCGGCCGACACGAGCGGTATCGTGACCGAGCGCCGCTTCCTGCAGAGCCTCGACGGCACGCGGCTCTGCCTGTTCATCGTGCGCCACCGCGACACCGCGCTCGACGGCACCAACCCGTGTTACCTCTACGGCTACGGCGGCTTCAACATCCCGCTCACGCCGCGGTTCTCCGTGCCCAACCTCGTGTTCGTCGAGCGCGGCGGCATCTACGCCCAGGCCGTGCTGCGCGGCGGCAGCGAGTACGGCGAGGCCTGGCACGAGGGCGGCATGCTCGGCAACAAGCAGAACGTGTTCGACGACTTCATCGCGTGCGCCGAGTATCTGACGCGCAACGGCTACACCTCGCGGAAGCGCCTCGCGATCGGCGGCGGCAGCAACGGCGGCCTGCTCGTCGGCGCCGTGATGACCCAGCGCCCGGACCTCGTCGGCGCCGCGATCCCCGAGGTCGGCGTGCTCGACATGCTGCGCTATCACACGTTCACGATCGGCCACGCGTGGGCCAGCGAGTACGGCCGCAGCGACGACCCGGACGCGTTCCCCTACCTCTACGCCTACTCGCCGCTGCACAACATCGAACCGGGTCTGCGTTACCCGCCGACGATGGTCATGACCGGCGACCACGACGACCGCGTGCTGCCGGGCCACAGCTACAAGTTCGCGGCCACGCTGCAGGCAGCCCAGGGCGGCGAGGCGCCGATCCTGCTGCGGGTCGAGACGTCGGCCGGCCACGGCGCCGGCAAGCCGTTGAGCAAACGGATCGATGAGGCCGCGGATCGCTGGGCCTTCCTCGAGGCCGTGCTCGAGTGAAGGCGAGCGCAGACCTGGCCGCGCTGGCCGGTCTCGAGCTGTTCTTCCAGGCCGCCGTGATCGACGGCACGGCACCGAGCGGGTTCACGGTCTCACGCGGGCTCCGGATCACGGTCGGCAACTGACCGACCGGTCGGCGCCCATCAGCGGAACTCGATCGTTCGCAGCGAGAAGTCGTCGGGCGGGAACGGCTCCCGCTCGACGACCGGGTGACCGTCCATCCTGGCGGTCACGCCCATTGCCACCCGCGCGCCGTCGAACGCGAGCAGCGCGCCGGCCAAGGCCCAAGGCAGCCAGGACCGACGCGCGAGCCGCGGCGGCGCCGCCAGCACGACGGCGACCCCGAGCCAGACGACCGGGGCGATGACCGCGCCTTGCCGGGCGTAGCCGAAGAACAGCGCGACGGTCACGACCTTGGTGAGGGCCAGCGCGAAGAGCGGCCAGAGCGCGCGTTCCCGGCGAACGCGCCAGAGCCCGAGAACGGCAACGAGCACGACGATGACTCGAAAGGCGTTCGCCCACCAGCCCGTCGCCGTCACCAGGTCGACGGGCCGACGTTGCCCCGACAGTCCGATCGGCAGGCCCGCGCCGCCGAGCCCGCCGACGGCGCCCTCGGTCGCATGCCACAGCTTGGTCAGCACCCGCCCGGCAGATCCGATCGGGTCTTCACCGATCTCCGCGAGCCCGCGGCCATAGCCGTTGCGCACCTTGTCGAGGTGCGGCGGGTAGCCGAGATCGAAGCGTTTCTGGCGTCCGACCGTGCGCTGCACGAACGCCGGATACCGCTCCGCGCCGCCGAGCAGCTGCGGGTCGCGATCGAGGGCCGCGCGCGAGTAGCCGCCCGCGGCCTCGGGCGTCCACGCGAGGAAGAAGTTGAACGGGCCGTAGAGCGCGACGATCGGGGTCGACAGCGAACCCGGCCAGCTGCCGTAGGCCTCCTGCACGATCTCGAGATCGGCCATCGTCACGCGCTCGCCGCCGCGGTGCGCGACCGTGCGATCGACGAGCTCGAGCACGTGCCGATGCGCGAACGCCGGCAGCGCGAGCACCTCGTCGCGCGCGTCGTCGTCCCACGGCAGCGTGAGCGTTCCCGGCGCACCGGTCGCGTTGAACTCCGCGACGAGGCGCGACGCGCGCAGCTGCCACGGCGTGAGCGCCAAGACGGCGGCAACGACGGCGAGCGCGAGCCATCGCCAGGCCAGGCCCTGGATTCTCATCACGACGAGCAAGGCGATGGCCGTCAGCAGGTGCTCCGGCCGCAGCAACGCGAGGCCGGCGTGGGCTGCACCGACCGCGAGCGCGAGCAGAACGGTGAGCATCGTGCGGGCTGCAGATACCCGACCGACCAGCGCGTTCTGCAGCAGCACCACGGCGAGCACGCCGGCGAGGTAGATCCCTTCGGCATGCACGCCGCTGCAGAGCAGCAACAGGTTGGTCGAGACCGCCGCGAACACCCCGGCCCAGAGCGCCGCGACCTCGGCGATCGACCGCCGGACGAGGAGCCAGAACAGCGGCGCGACGCTCGCCCCCGCGAGCACCATGACGAACCGCACGAGGAACGTCGCGCCGCCGCCGTCCCAGAGCGATCCCACGAGCCACAGCATCCCGGGCGCGCGCCACGGCAACCGCAGCTCCGGGTCCGGCCGGTCAGTCACGAGCCGCAACACGAGGTCCTGCCAGATGGGCGCGTCGCCCTGGAATCCGACGTGCCAACCGAGCCCACCGTCCGGCCCGGCCGACCAGAACAACAGCCGCAGCCCGAGTCCGAGCAGGAACAAGAACGCGGCAGTGCGCACGATCGCCGTCGAACTCGTCATCAGGAGTGTCAGCGGGAGTTGATGAGGAACGTCGCGATGTCGCCGAGGAAGCGCTCGAGATAGGCGCGATGCTCGGCGCTCACGTCGTTCTCGTCGATCGCCGCGAGCATGAGCTCGAGCCAGCGATCACGCGCCGCCTGATCGACCCGGAACGGCGCGTGCCGCATGCGCAGCCGCGGGTGGCCGCGTTCTTGCAGGTAGGTCGGCGGCCCGCCGAAGCGGTAGATCAGGAACGACGCGAGCCGCTGCTCCGCACCGGCGAAGTCGGCCGCCGGATACATCGGCTGCAGGATCGGGTCGCCCTGCACGCGGCGATAGAACCCGGCCACGATCGCCCGCAGTTTCGCCTCGCCGAGCAGTTCGAAGATCGGGAGCTCCGCGGATGAGGACACCTCATCAGCGTCGTCCATCGACCCCGCCGTGCAAGCAGGATTCCGCCGGGCACGAACCCGGCCGTACGGAACCGGGTTCGATCTGCCGGTAGCCGCGCCCTGGAACACGCGCGCCGCCGCTCTATCCTGGGACCGCCCCGATGGTCTTCCACGATCCCAGCGACCCCAACGAACGCGAGTTCGACCGCAGCCTGCGCCCCAACTCGTTCTCCGAGTTCGTCGGCCAGGAGCAGGTGCGCGACAACCTCGGCGTCGCGATCCAGGCCGCGCGCGGCCGCTCCGAGCCGCTCGATCACGTGCTGCTGTGCGGCCCGCCCGGCCTCGGCAAGACGACGCTCGCGCACCTGATCGCGCAGGGCATGGCGACCGACCTCGTGATCACGTCGGGCCCCGCACTCGGCGCGCCGCGCGATCTCGCCGGCACGCTGACCCGGCTGCAGCGCAACGAGGTGCTGTTCATCGACGAGATCCACCGGCTGCCGAAGACGCTCGAAGAATACCTGTACTCGGCGATGGAGGATCACGCGATCGACGTCGTCCTCGACCAGGGCCCGGGCGGGCGCAGCGTGCGCCTCGGCGTCCAGCCGTTCACGCTCGTAGGCGCGACGACGCGCGAGGGGCTGCTGTCGGCGCCGTTCCGCTCGCGGTTCGGCATCGTCGAGCGACTCGAGCCCTATCCGGCGAGCGACATCCAGAAGATCCTGACCCGCGCCGCCGAACGCCTCGGCATCGGGCTGCCGACCGACTCGGCGCAGCTGCTCAGCGAACGCAGCCGCGGCACCCCGCGCATGGCGCTGCGCATCCTGCGGCGCGTCCGCGACCTCGCGCAGGTGCAGCAGCAGGACACGATCGACCCTGCGACCGCGGAAGCCGGGCTCGCGCGCCTGCGCATCGATGCGCTCGGCCTCGAAGAGGTCGACCGCCGGCTCCTCCGCGCGCTCGCCGAACGTGGCGATGCCGTCGGACTCAAGACGCTCGCCGCGATGGTCGACGAGGCCGAGGACACGCTCGAGGACGTGCTCGAGCCGCACCTCATCCGCACGGGCCTGCTCGCGCGCACGCCGCGCGGTCGCGTCGCGACGCCGCGCGCCTACGACCATCTCGGCCTCGCGCCGGGCACCCGACCGGGAACTCCCCTCGGCAGCGACGAACTGCCGTTCGGGCAATCGTGAGTGAGTTCCGGTTCGAGCTGCTCGAGACCCGCGGCAAGTTGCGGCGCGGGCGCTACCACACGCCGCACGGCACGTTCGAGACACCGTGCTTCGCACCCGTCGGCACCTACGCGTCGCTCAAGGGCCTGACGCCCGAGCAGGTGCGCGCGACGGGGTCAGAGCTCATCCTGGCGAACAGCTACCACCTGCACGTTCGCCCCGGCGCCGAACGCATCGAACGCCTCGGCGGCCTGCACCGCTTCATGGCGTGGGACGGCCCCATCCTCACGGACAGCGGCGGCTTCCAGGTCTTCTCGCTGTCCGATCGCCTGCGCATCGACGACGATGGCGTCGACTTCCAGTCGGTCGTCGACGGCAGCACGCATCGCTGCACGCCCGAGTCGGTGCTCACGTTCCAGCGTCAGCTCGGCCCCGACATCGCGATGGTGCTCGATCACTGTCCGCCGGGCGACGCGGAGCCGAAGCTGCAGCGGGAAGCGCACGAGCGCACGCTGCGCTGGGCCCGGCGCGCGCGCGACCTGCACGACAGCTGGGGCGGCAGCAGTCGCGGTCAGGCCGTCTTCGGCATCTGCCAGGGCGGCGTCGATCCGGAGCTGCGCACTGCTAGCGCCCAGGCCCTCGTGGAGATGGAGTTCGACGGCTACGCGATCGGCGGGCTGAGCGTCGGTGAGACCAAGCAGCAGATGGCGGTCGCGCTCGATGCCTGCGTCGACGAGCTGCCGCAGGACCACATCCGTTACATGATGGGCGTCGGCATGCCGGAGGACCTCGTCACGGCAGCGCGCCAGGGCGTCGACCTGTTCGACTGCGTCGTCCCGACGCGCCACGGCCGCAGCCACACGGCGTTCGGCCAGGACGGCACGACGCTGAAGCTCAGGAACCTGCAGTACGCCGACGATGAACGGCCGCTCGTCGAGGGGTGTGAGTGCTACACGTGCCGCACGTTCTCACGCGCGTACATCCGGCATCTGTCGGTGGCCAAGGAGATGCTGGCCGGCACGTTGCTGTCGATCCACAACATCCAATTCCTGCAGGATCTCATGCGCCGGTTGCGCGACGGCGAGCCGGTCGAGTGACCAGCAGGCCGCACGCGCCGGCGGCTACTACCATGAGCCCCGGCCAGAGCGGGATCTCGACGATCGTGCCGAGGCGCTCGAGCCGAGCCACCAGCGCCGGCTCGCCCAGCAGCGCGGGCATGAGGACCGCGACGTAGCACAACAACAACCCGCCCCCTGCGAACGCGATCGCGGACCAGACCCGCGCCAAGGACGGCGCCGGCCGCGCCAACAGGATCGCATGCATGCAGCCCGCGATCGCCGCAGTGACGGCGGCGCTGATCAGGAGCTCGATCCACAGCGCGCCGACCCGATCGGGGCTCACCAGGAGGAACCCGAGCAGCCAGCCGAACGAGCCGACCCAGATCCCGAACACCGCGCCGCCTCGCGACGGCGCCTCTCGGTTCTCCGGGTGTCCTTCGCGTGAGGGGTTCAAAAGAGCAGGAAGCGCAGCACGAACACGATCATCAACAGCGCCAGCAGGCCCGCAACCCACGGCAACCACCGCGGTCGTTCGAGATGTCGCCCGGGACTCTCGTCATCGGGCCCCCAGCCCGACGGGATGTCGATACTCTGATACTCGACCTCCTCGTCGTCCTGCCATCCGGTACTCGCATCGCTCCCGCACTCCCGACACGCCGCGGCGCCGACCACGACGGGTTCGCCGCAGTGCGGGCACTCGAACGTCTCGCGGACGCGCTTCTTGCGCCAGCCCATCAGAGCAGCTTCTGCAGCTCGAGGTAGTCGAGGCCGAACATGTTGCCGGGCGTGCTCTTCTCGTTGCTGCCGAGGATCGTCACGCGCAGCATCGCTTCGCCCGCCGGCAGCTGCACGACGCCGAGCTCCTTCTTGCCCGACGTTCGCACGCCGTTGTGATACGCATCGAACGGGCCACCGAGCTTCTGGTCGGCCAGCGTCAGTTGCACGATGCCGTAGTCGCCGGCGCGGCAGAACGCGCCCAGCACGCGGTACTTCCCGGCCTCTTGAACGGGCACGGCGAGCACGAGCGTGTCGCCGAGTTCACCGTGCTTCCACCAGCGTTGCCCGTTCTGCGAGAACTGCGTCCCGTAGGATCCCATGTCCTGCACCTCGTGGTCGCCGCCCGTGCACGCGACGACGCGCAACCCTTCGCCCTCGATCACGCCCTCGGCAACGAACACCGGCGGCGGGCCGAGGCGATCGAGCGTGCGCTCGGCGGCCGGCGGCACCGCCGGCAGGCCCGACCGGGTCTCGGGGGCGCCGTACCAGTACGCCACCGACGCATAGTCGAGCTGCAGGTCCTGCACCCAGTGCCAGACCTCGAGATCGAAGCGGAACGACCGCTGGAACGGCACGTTGTCGAGCACCTGACTGCGGTGCAGCGCGGTGAACCCGTAGTTGCCCGGGCCGTCGCACTGCGGCTGGGCGTGGAACGGCGAGGCGAACAGCTCCGGCGAACACCACGCGTACCCGAAGTAGTCCTCCGTGCCCGTGCCGAACGTCGACGGGAACGCCTCGCCGTCGACGTAGAACTTCTCGTCGCCCTCGCCCCACCACGCGCGCGTCGGATTCTTCACGAGCAGTGAACAGCCGACGAAGCGGCCCGGCCCACCGCTGGCATCGAGCACGCGGAAATCACGGAACGGCCGCGAGGCGAAGCTCTTCTGCTGGTGATACGAGGCGTGGAACAGCAGCGCGTCGGGATCGTCGAGCGGCTTCGTCGACACGAGCCCGAGCCCGACGTTCATGCCCGCGAGATCGCCGTCGACCTCGAGCGCAATGAGCCCGCCGTCGGGCATCGGCATCGGGTAGCAGCACCCGGCCGACGACTCGCGGACGTAGAGGAAGCGCGACGTGAACGGCTGCCAGTCGCCGCCACCGCAGAAGAAGTCGAGCACGGGGACCCGAACGGTGATCTCGCCGTCGCAGTTCACGACGAGCAGGACGTTGCGGAGCAGGTCGCCGACGTTGTGGTCCTCGGGAACGTTCGCGATGTCGATCACGATCTCGGTCACGACGTGATCGCGCGGGATCCGCTTCCGCAGCGGCAACCCGAGCCCGGTCGCGCTGCGGAACTGCTGGGAGTGCTGATACGTCAACTGCTCAGCCGCAGCCCGGATCGCCCCCGCGTTCTTCTGCAGCAACGCCGGCGTGAAACCTTCGACCGCGGTCCCCGCCGGCCACGTGGTCACGTTGCACTGGTAGTAGCAATCGCCCGCACTCGAGCTCACCTCGAGCGACTCGCCGAACGGAATCGGCAGATAGCAGTTCGCCCCGCGCGCTCGCACGACGGCGAGCGGCTCGGGCACGCCGTCGACCGCGCCGCTGCACAGCGCGCGGAAGTCGACCGTCCAGACGAGCGCGCCGTCGACCCGGAAGAACAGCTCCCCCGACGGGTTCGCCGACCAGATGCGGGTCAGCACACCCGGGCCCTTGGCGTCGACCATCACGTGCTCGGTGCGCCCATCGCGCTCCACCGTGCGCAGGTAGTGCCCGCGATCGTGGTTCGCGAACCACTCCTCCGCGCTCTCGGGTCCCGCATCGCTGCGCCGGTCGTAGCTGCTGAACTGCACGCAACGCTCGCCGGGTTTCGGCGCTTCGAACAGCCAGTCCGCGCTGACCATCCGGTCCAGCAGGTCCTGATAGCGGCCCTGCGCTGCCGAGCTGACGGCCACGAACAGAGCCGACACGATGGTCAGCAGGGCCCCGAGAATCGAGCGATGCATGGCGGGCCACCATACAAGCTCCGCCGTTTGTTCTGCATCTGCCCCGGCCTACCATCCTGACCCGATGCTGCGCGCGTCCACCCTGGCCCTCTTCACCACCCTGCTCGCGAGCCTCGGCGGCTGCACCGCCGTCGAATGGCAGCCCAGAGCGGCGGAACTGCCCGATCGCTGGCGCGACCATCGACTCTTCGTCTCCGAGCAGGCCTACGTGCTCGCGACCAGCGAAGCCGCGGCCGCGGAGGTCCACGAGCTCGTCACCGCGGCGCGCCCGCGCCTCGTCGCGGAGATCGACTCCGAGCCCGGCCGCCCGCTGATCATCGCGCTATCGTTCGACGATCCGTTGCCGATCACGGATCCGGAGGACTACGGTCGCGCGCTGGGCGAGTGGCGTCAGACCGTGCTCGGCGTTCCGACCGGCGGGACGCGGATCGGCTTCCCGATCGGCAGCCGGATGCAGATGGGACCCGACGGCGAGACGGTCGAGGTCGACCCGGCGATCCCGCTGCACATGATCGGCACGCCCATACCCGGCGACGACCCGCGACTCGCGTTGCCACCGGCGCTCGTCGCGGCCGCCCGCGGCGTCACGCTGCTGCCGACGGCGTCGTGCCTCGAAGCCGGCACCGACGCCATGATCGACATCGCGCTCGAAGCGCAGGGCATCTCGCGCTTCACCTACGCGGCGGTGGCCCTCATCGTCGGCGACCCGGCCGACAAGCTCACGGCGAAGGCGACCCACGCGGCGCTCACGACGCTCGAACAGACCTGGGCGGCCGCGCACGGCAAGTCGCTCGCGCCGCGACCCGAGCCCGACGACGACATTCCGACTCCGGTGCCGGCCGCGTCGTTCGCGCCGAGCGCGGGGGCCGGCCGATGAGGCCTGGTCGCCACCTGCTCGCGGCGTTCACGAGCACCTGTCTGACGGCGTCGTGGGCCATCGCCCAGACCGGCACGGCCGGCGGCACCGCGACACCCCCACAACGGCCGCAGGATCTGCCGCCGGTCTACGACCCGCTCGAGGGCATGGACGAGAACGGCCGCATCCCCCGCGCTGCGCGGCCGGACGATCTGAAGAACCCGGAGCGCTGGCGCTACACGCCGCCCGGTCGCATCAAGCCCGGCGGCATCTTCGATCGCTTCCTCGTCAGCAGCTTCTTCTCGCCGATCCTGTTCCGCGAGGAGGACATCGGGTTCGGCGGCGGCGTCGCGTTCACCGACGTCGACTTCCGCAACCAGAACTACCGCGAGTTCGCCAACATCGTCGTCACGCACTCCGAGGAAGGGCAGCAGGCCTACAGCATCTTCTGGCAGCGCTGGCTGCATCATCGCGAGTTGAGCAACGGCGGGATCATCCGCGAAGAGCGCGGCCGCGTGTTCGCGCGCGCCGGCTACCGCAAGACGCTGACGAGGCGCTTCTTCGGCTTCGGCAGCCGCACGCCCGAGTCGGCGGAGACGAGCTTCACCGAGGAGGTCGCGACCGTCGGCGTCGGCATCCGCGATTCGATCGGCGCCCCGGGCGATCCGCTCTATTACCTCGCGGAGATCCGCGCCGAGCACCGCGGTCTGTCGAGCGGCCGCGTGTCGACCGTGCCGAGCACGGAGCAGGTCTTTCCCGCGCTCGTCAGTGACGGTGACGGCGACGATTTCCTGTGGCTCATCGGTGACTTCGCGCACGACACGCGCGACAGCCTGCACCAGCCGTACGAGGGCCACCGGCTCGGCCTCAGCATCAGCTCAGCGGTGCACAGCGGCGGGCAGACCGGCGCCGTGATCCAGGCCGACGCCCGGCAGTACTTCAGCCTGCCGCCGCTGCTGCACCGTGGCGCCGTCGGCGACGAGGAGAACCCGCCGACCGACGTGCTCGCGCTCGGTGCGTTCGTGACGGACACGGTCGGCGACCTGCCGTTCTACAACCTGCCGTCGCTGGGCGGCGGCGATACGCTGCGCTCGTTCATCGGCAACCGCTTCACCGATCGCGCGGCGGCGCACGGAGTGGCCGAGTATCGCTTCGCCGTCGTGCCGCGCGGGATCACCTTCACGGACACGATCCGGATCGAGCGGATCTATCTCGCGGTGTTCGGCGAGGTCGGCACCGTCGCGAGCGACTTCGACCGGCTCGACGACGGCCGCTGGCACCACAGCGTCGGTGTCGGCGCGCGGTTGGGGTTTTCCCGCGAGGCGTCCTTCCGCATCGACCTCGGCTTCGGCGACGAGGGCAGCAACCTCACGATCGCGTTCGGCAACAGCTTCTGACGGCTGCTGCGGGTCCGGTTCGCACCGCCGCATCTCACCCATTTGCGACACTTTCGGGGCGGCCGCGCGCAGGGGAGAACGCCCCGGTCTCCGTATGCTGAAGCGCCCATTCGGCCCCTGCCCACGTCGATCATGCAGTCAACGCTCCGGTGCGCGGCGCTCCTGCCCGCAGCCCTCACCCTCCTCGCTTCGGCCTCGGCCCAGGAACCCACGTTCGACCAGGCGATGGTCGCCGGCGTCGCGTGGCGCAACGTCGGGCCGAGCAACCCCGTCGGCCGCATCACCGACATCGCGGTGCACCCCGAGCAGAAGAGCACGTGGTTTGCCGGCACGGCCGGCGGCGGCGTGTGGCGCACGCAGAACCGCGGCACGACCTGGGAGAACGTGTTCGACGACTTCGGCACGGTCTCGATCGGTGACGTCGCGATCGCGCCGAGCGATCCGAAGGTCGTCTGGATCGGGACCGGCGAGGAGAACGCGCGCAACTCCGTGCAGTGGGGTGACGGCGTCTACAAGTCCGTGGACGGCGGCGACACCTGGACCCACAAGGGCCTGTTCGAGACGTTCCAGATCGGCCACATCGAGATCCACCCGACGAACCCCGACATCGTCTACGTCGCGGCGCTCGGGCGACTCTGGGGCAGCAATGCAGAACGCGGGGTCTATCGCACGCTGGACGGCGGCGAGAACTGGGAACGGATCCTCTATCTCGACGAGCACACGGGCTGCATCGACGTGCGACTGCACCCGGGCAACCCCGACCTCGTGCTCGCGTGCCTCTACGAGCGTTGGCGCGACGAGTTCGACGGCAACGATCCGGCGACGCGCTTCGGCGAGCACAGCGGCATCTACAAGAGCATCGACGGCGGCGACAACTGGCGCCGGGTGAACGACGGCCTGCCGACCAACAGCCAGTGGGGTCGCAGCGGCCTCGACTTCTTCGCCAGCAACCCCGGCACGGTGTTCGCGATCGTCGAGACCGAGCGCAGCGGCTGGAACACGGGCAGCAAGCAACGCATCGGCGGCGGCGACGATGGCAAGCCGGCGGCCCGCGGCACCGCGGTCTTCGGGTTCCAGGGCGGCACCGACGGCGGCGAAGGCACGCCGGGCGCCGTGCTCGGTGAACTGAGTGACGGCGGCGGCGCGCAGCAGGCCGGCATGCAGGCCGGCGACCGCGTGATCGCGATGGACGGCGAGACCGTCAAGAACATGCAGGATCTGCGCGACATCCTCGCGGACTCGCGCGGGGGCACGACCGTCAAGGTCACGTTCCAGCGCGCTGAGGAGCCGGAACCGCGCGAGGTCGAGCTGACCTACGGCACCCGCCAGAGCGGTGGCGGGCGCCTCGCCAATCCGAACTTTCCGAACGGCGGGCGCCTGTTCGGCCAGGTGCAGAATCGCCAGGACCGACAGGGCGAGGACGGCTTCCAGACGGGCGGCGTGTTCCGCAGCGACGACGCCGGCGACTCGTGGCGCCGCATCAACAGCCTCACGGAGCGGCCGTTCTACTACTCGGTCATCCGCGTCGACCCGAGCGACGACGATCGCATCTACACGGTCGGCACCTCGCTCTGGGGTTCGACCGACGGCGGCGAGGAGTTCGACCCGATCCACCGCGGCATCCACGTCGACTTCCACGCGATCTGGATCGATCCCGACGACGGCGACCACCTGCTCGCGGGGTGCGACGGCGGCGTGAACGAGACCTGGGACCGCGGTCGCACGTGGCAGGTGTTCCACGGCTTCTCCGTCGCGCAGTTCTACGACATCACCGCGGACAACAGCGTGCCCTACAACGTGCTCGGCGGTCTGCAGGACAACGGCACTTGGGTCGGCCCGTCGCGCACGCGCTATCGCGAGGGCATCGGCTTCGAGGACTGGGTCACGATCCGCGGCGGCGACGGCTTCGGCGCCGTGACCGACCCGGTCGAACCGTGGATCGTCTACTGCACCAGCCAGAACGGCGCGCTCGGCATCAACGACACGAGGTCGGGTACGTCCGCGCGCATGCGCCGCGGGCGCCCCACTGATGGCCGCGCGCGCTGGAACTGGGACAGCCCGTTCATCCTGTCGCCGCACAACCGTCTGACGCTCTACCACGCGGGCAGCCACGTCTATCGCGGCGATCGCTACGCCCACCTCGACAGCCGCAGCAGCCGACCCGGCCAGGGCCCGATCGGCGGCACGCGCGGCATGCAAATGGAGTGCATCTCCGGTTCGCTCGGCGCGACCGACCGGGGCACGGCGACGGCCATCGCCGAGAGCCCGCGCGTGCGCGGCCTGCTCTACGTCGGCACCGACGACGGTGCCTTGTGGCGCACCGATGACGGCGGCCGCGAGTGGATCCGCCTCGACGAGAACCTGCCGATCCTCGCGCGGCGCTACGTGAGTGACATCGTGCCATCGTACGACAGCAACGATCGCGTCTATCTCACGCTCGACGGTCACCGCTTCGACGACTTCCAGACCTACGTGTTCGTGTCACAGGACCGCGGCGAGACGTGGGAGTCGATCGGCGACGACCTGCCGCTGCGCGAACCGTGCTACGCGATCTGCGAGGATCCGCGTAACGAGGACCTGCTGTTCCTCGGCACCGAGTATGGCTGTCACGTGTCGCTCGATCGGGGCGAGACGTGGTTCCGGCTCGGCAGCGGGCTGCCGACCGTCAGCGTGCGCGACCTGTTCATCCAGGACCGCGACAGCGACCTCGTCGCGGGCACGCACGGCCGCGGCGCCTGGACGATCGACATCGAGCCGCTGCGGCAGCTCACGAGCGACGTCGCGAGGAGCGCCCGCCATCTGTTCGCCGTCGAACCCGCGATCCTGTGGCAGATGAAGAGCCGCGGCAAGCAGGGCCACCGCGACCATCACGCGGACAACCCGCCCTACGGCGTGACGTTCTACGTCTACTGCGCCGAGAAGCCCGAGGAAAAGCCCGCGCTGACGATCCACGATGTCACGGGCAAGGAGCTCGCCAAGGTCACCGGCGAGACCAAGGCCGGCGTCCAGGCGATCACCTGGAGCGGGCGACTCGGTCGCAGCCTCGCGAAGCCCGGCACCTACGCCGTGCGCTGGGCCGGCCAGGAGGACGTCGATGCGAGGACGTTCGAACTGCGGCCCGATCCCCTTACCCAATCCAACGCACCGTCCGCGTCACCCGTCGTCGGGCAGAACCGCTGAACCACCGAGCCAGGAGAACAGAGATGACGACCAGCAAGAAGCTTCTTGGCCAGTCGGTGGTGCTGAGCACCTTGATCGCGACGACCGGCACGCTCACCGCGCAGGGCGGAGACCGCGAGCACCTGCAGGAGCACGTGTTCGACCAGATGCGATGGCGCGAGCTCGGCCCGGTGACCTCGGGCGGCCGCATCGTCGACGTCGCCGTGCATCCCGAACGGCCGCAGATCTTCTGGGCCGCGAGCGGCAGCGGCGGCGTCTGGAAGACGACCAACGGCGGCGTCACGTGGCGCGCGCAGTTCCAGAACGAGTACACGACGTCGATCGGCGACATCGCCGTAGCACCCACCAACCCCGAGGTGCTGTTCCTCGGCACGGGTGAGGCCAACAACCAGCGCAGTTCGTACTGGGGCAACGGCGTCTATCGCTCACGCGACGGCGGCGACAGCTGGGAGCACGTCGGCCTCGACGGCACCGACCACATCGGCCGCATCGCGATCCACCCGTACAACGCGGACATCGTGTTCGTCGCGGCGCTCGGCGCGCTCTACTCCGCGAACGAGGACCGCGGGCTCTACCGCACGATGGACGGGGGCGACACCTGGGAGCGCGTCGCCTACCAGGACGCCGACACGGGCTTCGTCGACGTCATCTTCGATCCCGACGAACCGGACAACGTGTTCGCCGCGTCCTACCAGCGCCGCCGGCGCGCGTGGGACTTCAGCGAGGGCGGCCCCGGCTCGCGCGTGTGGCGGTCGCAGGACGGCGGCGATACGTGGGACGAGCTCGGCGGCGGCCTCCCGGCTGGCGACCTCGGTCGCATCGGGCTCGACGTCTTCCGCGGTGACGGCCGGACGATCTACTGCTGCATCGAGAACCTCAATCCGGTCGGCACCCCCACCACGGAGCGCCCGGCACCCGTCGGCGATGGCGGCGGCGAGGGCAGTCGGGATCGTGAAGCCAAGCCGGATTCCGATCCGGCCGCCAAGCCGGATGCCGATCCGGCCGCCAAGCCGGATTCCGATCCGGCCCCCGAACCCGATGCCGAAGTCCTGGCCGACCCCGTCGCGCGCGGCGAGTTCCTGCACGGCGAGGCGGACGAAGCGCAGGATCGCGGCCGCAGCACGCGCCCGCGCCTCATCGGCGGCGAGATCTACCGCAGCGACGACGGCGGCGATTCGTGGACCAAGACCAACGAGGAGCAGCGCATCGGCGGCTCACCGGGCTACTACTACGGGCAGATCCGCGTCGACCCGAACGACCGCGACACGCTCTACGTGCTCTCCGTCCCGGTCTACCGCTCGACCGACGGTGGTAAGACGTGGACGCCGCGCGGCCGCCGGCGCAGCGGCGCGTTCGCGACGAGCCTGCACGTCGATCACCACGCGCTGTGGATCGACCCGACCGACAGCAAGCACTGCCTGCTCGGCAACGACGGCGGCATCGCCGTCTCCTGGGATGCGGGCGAGCACTGGGATCACCTGCCGACCCTGCCGATCATCCAGGCCTACACGGTCGCGGTCGATCATGGCTCCCCGTACAACATCTACATCGGGCTGCAGGACAACGGCACTTGGGGCTTCCCGATCCACGGTCCGACGACGGCCGGGCTGCGACCCGACGACGCGTTCAAGATCAACGGCGGTGACGGCTTCTACACCGTCGTCGACCCGCGCGATCCCGACGTGATCTACACCGAGTCCCAGTTCGGCAGCATGAGCCGCATCGACCGCAGGACGGGCGAACGCGCGCGCATCAAGCCGCGCGCCCAGAAGGGCCAGCAGCGGCTGCGCTTCAACTGGATGACGCCGATCGTGCTGTCACCGCACAGCCCGGACACCGTCTACACCGGCAGTCAGCACCTGCACCGGTCGCGCAACCGCGGCGACAGCTGGCAGGCGATCAGCCCCGACCTGTCGACGAACGACCCGGACAAGAAGCAGGGTGACGTGCCCCACTGCACGATCACGACGATCAGCGAGTCCCCGAAGCGCGCGGGCATGCTCTGGGTCGGCACCGACGACGGTCGCGTCTGGCTCTCGAAGAACGGCGGCGACCGTTGGATCGAGATGACCGAGCGCTTCCCGCCGGCGGTGAACGGCCTCTGGGTCTCGCGCGTCGAGGCCTCGCCGCACGACCGCGACACGGCGTTCGTGAGCTTCACGGGCTACCGCGAGGACGTCCGCGATCCGTTCGTGTTCCGGACGGACGACGCGGGCGAGACCTGGCTGCCGATCGCGCACGGCCTGCCGATGGAGCCGATCAACGTCGTGCGCCAGCACCCGCGTCAGAGCAACGTGCTGTTCCTCGGCACCGAGATGGGTGCGTTCGTTTCGGTCAACGACGGCGCCGACTGGTTCCGCCTCGGCGCGGGCCTGCCGCGGGTCGCGGTGCACGACCTGATCGTGCACCCGAACGAACCGCACGTGCTGCTCGGCACGCACGGGCGTGGCGTCTGGGCCCTCGACGCGAGCGCGTTCGAGAACCTCGAAGCGGCGAGCCTGGCGACTGGCTTCACCGCGCTGCCGCCGAGCGGCGGCGTGATGCTGCCGTCGGCCTACCGCCGCGGCTACGTCGGCGCTCGCAGCTGGACCGCGAGCAACCCGTTCGTCAACCCGACGTTCCGCTACCTGCTGGCGCAGGACCTCGACGCGGACGCCGAGGTCGAGATCGAGGTCCGCGACGTCGCCGGCGACGTGGTGTGGACCGGTGAAGGACCGACGACCGCCGGCTACCACGAGGTGCGCTGGGCTCGGCCGCGCGGCCGCGGCGGCCTCGCCAACTTGGGCAACCTCACTGGCCGCAACCGCAGCGGCAGCCCGCGGCCTGGCACGTTCGCGGTGACCATCCGGGCCGGAGAACGCGAGTCGACGCAGACGTTCGAGGTCATCGATGGGCGACCGGCGAGCACGATCCTCGGCGGCACGCCGGCCAGCGAGACCGGCACCGTCGAGGTCGAGGAGGGCGACAGCGGGCACGAGGTCCGCTGACGTTGGGTGCGGCCTCAGTCGAGGTCGTAGTCGTCCACCGAGCCCGAGTCCTCGGGCTCGAAGTCGCCGAGCAGCACGCTCTGGATCATCGCGAGGAAGTCGATCCGCTGGAGGGCTTCGATCTGCTTCGGCCGCAGCTCCTCGATGCCCTCGTCGGTCATGTGATGGGCTTCCAGATCGTTGAGCGCGAACAGCGCCAGGCGCGCCGCGTTGAGCGCCGCGAGCCACGCGCTGCTGTGCTCGTCGGGAATGAGCAGGACGCCGCCGCCGAACTCCGGTGAGTTCGTCATCTTGTCGAGGTCGCGCTGCACGAG
Source organism: Planctomycetota bacterium (assembly GCA_965228735.1). Lineage (GTDB taxonomy): Bacteria > Planctomycetota > UBA1135 > UBA1135 > UBA2386 > JAGQRA01. The sequence continues at coordinate 911,776 of OZ245838.1, read as the reverse complement.
CTGCGACCGCGACATGAACAGCCGTTCGAGTTCGGGCGTCGCGTGCTCGCGCCAGTGCGCCTCGTCCTCCGGGTCGTCACACGTCTCCGGCAGGAGGCGCTTCCGCACCCGTTCGTCCGTGCTCTCGAGCAGCATCGGCACGCCCTTGAGCGACTGCAGCGCGAGGTCGGACAAGCCGAGGAACAGGTAGCCCTCGTCCACGCGCAGCGCGAACGGCCCCAGCATGGGTTGACGTGGCTCCTCACCCCGGGGCTCTCCATCGAGCGGGCCCTCATCCAGGGGATCATCTTCTGGGGGGTCCGCATCCGGGGGGGCATCATCGGGCGCGCGCGTCATGGCGCCACGTCGATCGTCGCGAGCAGATGGTGCGCCTGCAGCTTCTGGGCGTAGACCTCGGCCTGCTCACGCGCCCCGGACCACACGATCGACCGGCCCTTCTGATGCACTTCCATCATGAGGCGCTCGGCCTTGCTCTCCGAGTAGCCAAAGACCTTGACGAAGACCTTGGTGACGTAGCTCATCAGCGTCACCGGGTCGTCCTTGACGATGACGTTCCAGGGCGGCGCGACCGCCGACTTCGGCTTCGTCGCGCTGTCCGTCTTGGGCTTGGTCTTCGTCTTGGTCTTGCCGCCGAACGCGATCATTCCCTGACCAGTCTAGGGGCCGACGAACGATCCTTCAACGCGGGCCGAGTTCGACGACCGCGAGCGTGTTGCCGGCGCGCCGCGGCACGACGAGACGGCGGCGCGCGGCATCCACGGCGCCGTTGCCCGGCGAATCGAACCGCCCCGGCAAGGCAACGACACTGCCCATGACGTCGAAGCGGTAGACGCAAGCCCCCTCGGCGCTCATCGCGAAGTACGCGCCGTCGAACCGCGCGAGCCCCGTGAGCTGCACCGTCGGCGCGCGCCCGATCACTGTCCGCCGCCCCGACGCGTCGAGCTCGTAGAACTCGCCCGATTCCGAACCGACGGCGTAGACGGCGGCCGACCGCGCGACGAGCGCCGTCGGCTGCCCCAGCTCCGGGCCCTGCGCGACGACGGCCGGAGTCGGACTGCCCGGCTCGAGGCGCCAGATCGCCCCCGCGGTCGAAGGTCCTTCGAGCTGCAGCTCACCGCTGATCCACAGCGCCCCGTCCTCCGAAGCGGCGCAGTCATGCAGCTGCGCGGCTCTCGGCACCGCGATCTCGCCGCGCGGCTCGCCCGACACCCGGTCGAACCGGCGCACGACATCGCCGTCCGTGACCCACAGCACGTCGCCATGGAGTGCGAGCCCCCCGGGTTGCCGCAACCGGACGCCATCACGGCTGCTGGCAATCCACTTCGAACCCTTCGGCTTCGCACCGGGGATCGTCGCGGCCTCGACCCGCGCGATGAAACCGAACTCGTCGGAGCTCTGCGACGACCCGTCGGGGCTCTGCCACGACCCGCCGGCGCAGCTCACGAGGTAGACGTCGGCATCCGCGTCGTGGATCACCGCCACGGGCGCCCGGAAGTCCACGGGCTGCGCCTCCGCGTCCCCGCACGCCGCGACGGCGACACACGTGAGCATCGCGAGCGTTGCGTATGGCGAACTCACCAGTTCTCCCTCGGCCCACCGAGCTTCAGGATCGCCTGCCACTCCGCCCTCGTCACGGGCTGCACGGACAGCCGGCTGCCGCGTTGCAGCAGCATCATGTCGGCGAGCGCATCCTGCTCCTTCAGCTGGTCGCGCGTGAGCGGCTCGCGCATCCGAGCGACGGGCGCGATGTCGACCATGAACCACGTCGGGTCGCTCGGGTCCGACTTCGGGTCGTAATAGTCGTGATCGGGCTCGAACGCCGTGTGGTCCGGATACCCCGCCTTGACCACCTTGGCGATGCCGACGATCGCCATCGGCTTGGCGTTGCTATGATAGAAGAGCACGCCGTCGCCGACCTGGATGTCGTCGCGCAGCAGGTTGCGCGCCTGGTAGTTGCGCACCCCGTGCCAGAACGTGCGCTTGTCGGCCTGCAGCTGTTCGAAGCTGTAGGCGTCGGGCTCGGACTTGAACAACCAGTAGCGGCGCTGCTTGCTGGCGATCTTCTGCGCAGGCTTCTTGCGGGCGGCCATGCCCCGCAGGTTAAGGCGGACTCAGATCACTTCCAGAGCATCCGCAGCTGCCGACTCGCGGTCACGCCGACCTCGAAGCCGACGTTCGCGCGCGCCGTCGGCTGCATCACGACCGGGCTGCCGTCGCGGTCCCAGATCCGCACGGTCTGCAAGACGTCGCCACCGCGGCGGCACACCTTGAGCAGGTAGTCGGGCGCGCCGAACTCATCGCCCCGGCCGCCGGTGTCGCCCGTGCGCAGATCGACCACCTGCTTGCCGACGAGGTCGACCAGCACGTCCGTGAAGAACTCACCGATCTCGCGCAGTTCGGCCTCGGTCCGTTCGAGCTCACCCTCGAGCAGCCAGCGGCGCGGCGCATCCGGATCGCGGGCAAACTCGTAGAGCAGCGTTTCCTCGCCACCCTCGACGGCCGGCCGCACGATCTCGACCTGGCCGATCGGCACGGTCACCTTGAGCACGTCACGGATGCAGTACTCCGGCCACGTCCGGCGCAGCCGTTCGACGGGCGGCGACGGCACGAGCACGATCGTGCCCGGCTCGTCCGCGCGGCACGCGTAGCGGAACCGACCGTTGGGCCGCTCGACCTCGTTGCCGAGCCAGAGCGTCAGCGCTGCACGCTGCTCGAACTCGCGCACGGACAGCGTGAGCCGCCCCGGCCCGAGCCCGGCCCGCTCGTCGTCGACGTCCACGTCGTCGATGAACTCGACGGCGCGCAGGTTGTTGATCGCCTGCACGGTCTCGGCTGCACGAGTCGCGTGGACCGCGTACTCCACCGGCTCCGTGAGGCGCCAGTCCGACGCGACCGAGTCGCGCACGAGGTGCACCCGATCGCCGCGACCCTGCCCCGGATCCATCACGATCCCGGCGACGCTCGCCGCGATGTCATCGATCGCGAGCAGGATGCGCGCGCGCAGCCGGTCGGCGGCGTTGTCGAACACGGCCTCGAACGTGCGCGGTTCGCATTGGAACCAGCTGTCGCGCCCCGGCAGCTGCCCGAAAGCCGCCCCGTTCTCGATCCACATCTCGAGCCGTTCCTCGCCCCGGCTGCTCGCGGCCACCACGACGACGTCCGGTTCGCGCTCGGGAATGCGGATCATCCCGGGCAGGAACGTGTCCGCGCGCAACGCCAGGACGGCGGTGACGAACTGCTTGGCGATCCGGGGGTCGGCGCGGCCGTCGACCGGCGCCTTCAGCCACCACTCGTTGTCGACCCGTCCGAGCGCGATCTCCTCGCGCTTCCCCGTCGAAGTCGTGTTGCCGGTGATCCGCAGCGACCGGCACGTGACCTCGCGCCCCTGGAACACCTGCCGGTCGCGCAGGTCCCCGAGGTTGACGCGCATGCTCTCGTAGAGCCCCTGGCCACCGCTCCAGACGAGTCCGTCACGCAACAGGAACCGATCCTCGCCGAGCGGTCCGGGCTTGCCGATCTCGTACTCGATGCGATGACCGTCCGGCCATTCGGCGGCGAACGTCATGACCGGCAGATCGAGCCCGGTCTCCTTGTTGTCATCGGCCTCGTTCTTGTAGTCGGTCGCCAGCAGGTTGGCGCTGTCCCACGCATTGATGATCTGGCGCACGTATGCGCTCGACGCCCGGTCGACCAGCGGTTCGCTGAGCTGGAACGAGCCGTCCGGGAGCCGCGCGATCTCGAACGGCGTCTCGCTCGGGTTCTTGAACTGCCAGCGGAAGAACTTGCACTCCCGCAGCGACCGCCCGTCGAGCGCGCTGATCTCGGCGCTGTCCTCGACCGGCGGTTTCTCGGACGTGAAGTGCAGCACGCCGTAGAGCGCGCCCACGACGAGCACGAGGATGAGCAGGGTCTTCTTGGACTTCATCAGTGTCTCCGGCGCACGAAGAAGACGGCGATCCCACCGAGCAGGAACACCACCGGCACCGTGTAGAACAGCAGGTAGAACACCCGCGCGACCTGCTGCGGCTGCACCTCCATCTGGCGTGGCTGGTACTGCTTGGTCTGCAGGTTGAGCATGACCTCGCGCTCCGCGAGCCAGTTGAAGATGTTGAACGCGAGGTCGCTGTAGAGCGGCATCCCGAGGTTGTTGCAGAACTCACCCGAGACGATGACCGCGCGGCCGTCGGACTCGGATCCGGCGCCGGCACCGGCGCCCGCGCCATCGACCTGCTCGTCGTCACCGGCCCGGTCGTCGCCACCGTTCTTCGGGGGCGCCACCGTCATCGCGACTCCGACGAGGAACTGCCGCAGCTTCACGCCTTGCGGCGCCTCGAGCACCGGGTAGCCGTTCTGGATCCGGGCCAGCCAGCCTTTGTCACCGGACGCGAGGATCGACGTGGTCTCGACCCCGTCGGGCGACGACAGCAGTTCGAGCGGCCGCGCGTTGGCGACCTCGAGGGCGCGAGCCCCGAGTTTGCGCGTGACCGGGTGCGTTGGATCGATCGCCAGTTCGAGCTTGGCCACGGCGGGATCACCGTCGAGGCCGCGGCCACCGGTGCGGTTGCTGCTGTCGCGGATCAGGTGGTGGATCCGCGCCTGCCCGATCTCGTAGCCGAACAGTTCCCCCAGCTTGCCGGCGCCCGGGTTCCAGCTCGCCTGCGGGGACCAGTTGTAGTTGAGGAACAACCGGCCGCCGCCGCGCACGAATTCGAACAGCGTCGTCGCGTCGCGTTCACTGAACGGCATCCGCGGTTCGGGCACGAACACGATCGATGCATCGCGCGGGATGACCCCCTGCCGCGGCAGCAGCTTGACGTCGAAGCCGAGCTTCGCGAGCCCGTCGGCCAACAGGCCGTAGCCCGTGCCGACGCTCGCGTTCGACCAGTTGAGATCCGGGGAGTTCGCCCCCCACAGGTAGACGACCGGCGTGCCCTGCACGAGCAACGACTTGATCGCCGTGCTGAGCGCCTCTTCCCCGAGGAACTTCTTCAGCACCGGCACCGTCGCCCGCGGCCCCGGCTGCGCCTGGCGCGGCAGATCGAGCAGCGCGAGATCCTGGGTCAGCGACAGCTTGCGCCAGCGCCGCTCACGGCCCGGCCGCGTCACGGTCACGACGACCTCGCTCTGCGGCGGCTCGTAGCCGAACGCCTGCGCCGCCTCGCGCGTCGCGTCGAGGTTCTGCCGCAGGTCGTGCTCGATCACGGTCACGTGCTCACCACCGAGCGCGCGGTAGCGATTCGCGAGCACCCGCGTGAGTTCTTGCAGCCGGCGAATGATCGCGAGCTGCTGCTCCTGCTCGACCGTCTGCCCCCGCCCGGCGACCCCGGGAAAGAACAGGTGGAACTCGACCTTGATGTCCTCGGCCCGCAGCGCGTCGAGCAGCTCGACCGTCACCTCGTCGACCGAGTTGACCTGGTGCGGGGTGAGATCGATCAACGATCGCAGCGCCGGGCGCGCACTCACGAAGATCACGAGCACCCAAACCGCCAGCATCAGCAGCGCGGCGATCAGCAGATTGCCGAGGCCGGTCACGCGCGACAGCTTCATCCCACCCTCCGCGAGGCGACGCTCACCGTCGTGAGGAACAGGAAGAACGCGACGCCGCCGAGGTAGAACATCACCTGACTCGTATCGATGAGTCCGCGGGAGAAAAACTCTCCGAAGGCGCGCTGCCAATCGAGCTTCGTGACGAGTTCGTCGACGTAGTAGTTCTGCATCAGCTCCCCGAGCTCGACCCGCAACCGGCCTGGCACGGTGAGGATCCCGAAGCTGAACATGATCGTCAGCAGGGCCGCGAGCAGCACGTTGTCCGTCAGGCTGCTGGCGAAGCACCCGAACGCGAGCAGCATCGCGCTCAGCAGGGACATGCCGAGGTACGCCGCGAACACGGGCCCGAACGACAGGTCCGTGCCGAGGAACGCGTCGTACTCCAGCACGTGCAGGAGCAGCGCGGTCGGCAGCCACAGCAGACCATAGAACGCCGCCGCCGCGCCCCACTTGCCGAGCACGACGCCGCCGTCGCGGACGGGCGCCGTCATCAGCATCTCCATCGAGCCCGTGCGACGTTCTTCGGCGAAGCAGCGCATCGTGAGCACGCCCGGCACGAGGATCACCATCCAGAGCGTGCTCGTGAGGTTGTAGGTCGAGGTCACGAACACATCGGGGTCGCCGCTCGCCACCGCGAACCGGAAGACGCGCTCCGAGATCTCGTAGCCGCGCCACAGGTAGAACACGACCGCGATGATCCAGCTCACCGGACTGACGAGGTAGCTCAGCAGCTCCTTCTTGAACGTCACGAGGGCGCCGTTCATGCCGCGTCCCCCTCGGCGGTGGCCGCGGTGGCCGCGGCTTCCGCGTCGCGATCCGCGCCCTCCGTCATGAGCTGGAAGTACTCCTCGAGGCTCGGCACGTCGATGCCCAGCTGCACGAGCGGCACGGCCGCCGCGGCGAACCGCTGACCGACCTCGGCGCTCGGGTCGGAACCCGCCGCGAGCTCGCACCGCGCCGCGACCACCCCGTCGGCAGCCGATTCGACCACCGCGGGTTCGACGCCCGGCAGGTTCATCAGCAGTTCGCGCAGCTTCTCCGCATCGCACACCGCCCGCACGACGAGCCGGCGCCCGACGCTGCTGCTCACGAGCTCGTCGGGCCGCCCGTCCGCGCGCAGCGTGCCGCGATGGATCACGAGGATGCGCGACGCGACGTCCTGCACCTCGGCGAGGATGTGGCTGCTGAACAGGACCGTGTGCTCCTGGGCCAGCTCGCGCACGACCTCCTTGATGCGGCGCCGCTGGTTCGGGTCGAGGCCGGACGTCGGCTCGTCGAGAATCAGCACCTTCGGGCTGCTGACGAGCGCGTCCGCGAGCCCGACGCGCTGGCGGTAGCCGCGCGAGACGTTGCCGACGAGCTTGCGACGCACGTCGTCGACGCCCGCCTTGAGCATCGCACGCTCGACGGCGACCTTGCGTTGCCGCGCCGGCACGCCCTTGAGCGCGGCGCGATACCGCAGGTACTCGACGACCCGCAGCTCGGGGTAGATCGGCACGTTCTCGGGCAGATACCCGATGTTCTGCCGCACCTGCAGCGAGTCCTTGCTGACGTCGAACCCGGCGACGGACGCCGTTCCCGAGGTCGCGGGGTGATAACCGGCGAGCACGCGGATCGTCGTCGTCTTGCCGGCGCCGTTGGGCCCCAGAAAGCCGACGACCTCACCCGGCTCGACCGCAAACGAGAGACGATCGACCGCCAGGGTCTGGCCGAAGCGTTTCGTGAGATCGGTGACCGTGATCATGCAGCGAGTGCGTTAGCGCACGAGAACCGCCCCGTAACCAACTCGGACCAACCGCCGGGCCGTAGCGCGCTTGCGGAAGGGTAGTCCAAGGTGGCCGAAAGGCCAGTTTCGCGGCCGGTTCGGCTCGGAATGAGCGAGCGCTTCCGCTCGAGCACGAGCAATTGCCTCGGATTTGGGCTATACTTCTCGCCCCCCGGGCTCGATGAGCCTTAACTCGATGAATCCGAGCTGTCCGTTCGAAGCGTCTCGAGCCGGGACAGCAACTTCGGGAGCCGACTCGCCGGCCAGCGCCCGGCCCGACTCCGTAACCATCTTTGGAGCAGTACCATCGCACGGAACAGCACCCCGCAAACGTTCGAGAAGCGTCGTCGTGAACGCGACAAGCAACTCAAGAAGCAGGCCAAGGCGGCCGCGCGCCGCGAGCGCAACGCCTACAAGAAAGCAGTGAAGGACGGGGACATCCCCGATCCGACCGAAGGCATGCCGGAGACGATCGACCCGGCGACCCTGCAGCCCGAGGCCTTCCAGGAATTCCCGACCGACGCCGAGCGCCGCGAACGCCGCGAACGCGCCGCCGCCCAGGCCGTGGACGAGCCAGCGAAAGACCAGCGCGGCCCCAGACCGGCCAGCAGTAGACCGGCCAGCAATCCCAGACCGGCGAGCAGCCCCAGATCGGCCAGCAGCCCCAGATCGGCAAGCCCGAGACCGGACAGCCCCAGACCGGATAGCCCCAGACCGGACAGCCCCAGACCGGACAGCAGGCCGGCGAGCGGTTCGAGACCGGCGAGCGCCCCCAGCGAGCCGAACGGCTCCGGCGAGCCGAACGCCGACCGCCCACCGCGGCCGTAGCCGGCATCGAACGAGCCGGCGCTGACTTGCGCTCGCGCCGCGTTCCGGTTCGCCGTGCGCCATCCGCTGTTGCGCGCGACGCGGCCCTCCTTCGGGACCATCCGAGGAGGAACTGAAGTCGAACACGATGACGTGCTCTCTCGCACGCTGCTGCTCGCTGGCGGTGCGACTCTGCAGAGCGCTGGCCGTATCGTGGGCCGCCGATGCCACGACCCGACTTCCGTTCGATCGCCCGCCTGCTCGTGGTGAGCGTCGCCCTCGGCCTGGCCACGGTAACTCTGGCCACGGCAGCCGCGGCGCAGACCTGCCGCAGCTGCGCCAACCAGGGCGTCCGCGACTGCAAGAAGCACAAGGGCGGTGACCGGGAACTCGAGACGAGCGCCATCGTTCGGTTCTGCAGCTTCGTCGTCGACTGCAAGACCTGCCGCGGTGCGCTGACGATCGACTGCCGCCGATGTCAGAACGAGACTGCCGAGGGTCGGCTCGCAGAACGCCTGCGGCTCGTGCAGGAGTGGCGTGCCGGCCGCACGAAGAACGTCGACGACGTGGCCGAGAGCAAGCAGGACGTGCTGCACCTCCGCACGCCGCACTGCGAGCTCGCGTTCTCGATCGAACCGCTGACCGTCGGTCGCAAGAAGCTCTCGACCCACGCGCTGATGCACCTCTACGGCCAGCGCATCGAGGACCTGCGCGAACTGTTCCGCACGACGTTGGAGCTCGAGGACCGCGATCTGCCGGGCACGCTGCAGGTGTTCATGTTCGCCGACCGGAAAGCCCACCAGCGAGTCTGCCCCCAGGTCACCGGCATCGGCGGCTCGGGCAACCGGGTCAAGCTCATGGGTGTGCCGTGCGTGCTCTGCCTCTTCCAGGACAAGCGCGACGCCCCCGACGACGACGCGCTCCACGGCCAGATCGTGCACAACGTGACGCACCTGCTGCTGAGCAACATGACCGACTCCATCTGGCTCGGCAATCGGAAGCACGGCTGGGTGGACGCGGGCGTGGCCCACTGGTTCGAGGACAAGGTCGTCGGCCGCTGCGCCAATTTTTGCTACGACGAACTGCTGCTCACGCCCGGCACGACGTTCAAGGGCGGCCGCTGGCGGACGCCCGTGCGCAAACTCGTCGACGCGCGGAAGGCCGTCTCGTTCGCCGAGCTCTCGCAGAAGAACACCGACCAACTGAGCTTCGAAGAGCACGCGGTGGCGTTCGCCTACATCGACTTCCTGCTGACAGTGCACGGCGGCGGCAAGCTGCGCGACTTCGTGCGGCTGCTCAAGAAGAAGGCCGCGACTCGCGATGCGCTGAAGACGGTCTACGGCCTCACTCCGCTGTCGATCGACGGCGAGTTCACCGACTGGGTGAAGGCCAACTACTCGCCGATCGAGCAGCGGCGATGACCGTCGACCCCGACTGACGGTTCGACGGGGCCGCTCGCCCGAGGCCTGCCGCGTTGCGCCCCCGCTGCCGACCTCGTCGCGGAGCCGGATTTCCTGTCCGGTCGGCCGCGAGCATGACGCTGGGCCCCGCGATTCGTTGTCCACGATTGCGAGGTCCGTCATGCTCCGCGTCCGCTACCCGTTCGTCCAAGCGTTCATCCTCGGCAACGCGCTCGCCGCCGCGCCGCAGCAGCCTCCGCGGGGGTCGCACGAGCTGGCGCCCGACCTCGTGGTCCCGCTCCACACGCAGGCGTCGGATCAGGGCGTCGAGTACGGCATCTGGGGCGCGGGACGCGGCTACAAGGTGTCGTTCCATGATGGCGCGACGGTGGTGCCGTACCTCGGCCGCGACGCGCCGACCAACCAACCGTGGCGCTGGACGACGATCTCGGCGACGGTCGGACAGCTGGAGCTGTGCACCAGGCCGCCGCAACTCTCGCATACGGCGCAGCGCGCCGAGTTCGCGCTCGGCGGACTCGTCGAGGCCTGGGACGTGCGCCCCGACGGCGTCGAACAGACGTTCGTGCTGCGGCAGCGACCGCCGACCGGCGGCGAGCTCGTCATCCGCGGTCGCGTGGAGTCGCCCCTTGCGGCCGACCCGCGGGAACCGGCGCACGCGCCCGTGGTGTTCCGCGATGCGACCGGTCGCGCCGTCCTGAGCTACGGCGCTGCGACGGCGATCGACGCGCGCGGCAATCGCCAGCCGATGACCACGGCGGTCGACGGCGCAACGATCACGCTGACGCTCGACGCGGACTGGCTGCACGCGGCGACCTACCCGGTCGTCGTCGATCCACTCGTCGGGGTGTTCTTCTCGATCTGGGGCAGCGTGCCGTCGGGAGCGATGGACATCACCTGCACGAGCGGCGCGCAAGGCGTCTGGGCGTTCTACGAGCGCTGGGCGTCGGCGAGCGACGCGGACCTGTTTCTGTACCGCGCGAGCCACAACGGCCCAGCGCAGACGCAGGTCTTCACCGACCTCTCCGCGAGCTGGTCGTCGATCGAGCCGAGCATCGGCTCGCACCAGGGCCACGGCTGCACGCTCGGGGTGTTCAGCCGCCACTTCACGAGCAACAACACGGCCAAGCTGCGGTTCCACCGCCACGATGTCGCCGACTTCTCCCTGTCGGGGTCCTGGGGCAGCGTGTCCACCGGCAACCACCAGGCCTGGCGCCCGGCGGTATCGTCCGAGCGGCAGAGCGCGTCGCCGCGACCGTTCCTCGTCGTGTTCCAGCTCGAAGAACTGCCGACGTTCGCCCCATCGCTCACGAGCAAGATCTACGGCGTCGAGATCGACGCCTCGACCGCGACCGGCAATGCGGGCGCCGTCTTTCCGATCGCGACGACGCCGGGGGCGGATCACGAGCGGCCCACCATCACGGACGGCCTGGTCGAGCTCGACGAACGCATCGTCGCCTACCAGACGATCGGCGTCTCACCGATCGTGAGTCCGCACGTCGACTGGGACGTGCAGCTCCTCAGGGTGTCGCGCTCCGGAGCGGTCGGGACCCCGTTGACCCTCGGCCTCGCCAATGGGCAACACGAGGTCGGGGCGCGACTCGCGGGCACCGACGACGGCGTGCTACTGGCCTGCATGCGCGCGCGGCCGGGCGATGTCGGCGCGCGCCCCGACGACGTCAACGGCCACCGCATCCGCACGTGGCCGGTGCGCTGGAACGGCACCGACTTCGACCTCGGGCCGGGGGACGCGCACTACAACGAATCGAACCCGCGCCTGTATCTCGACGGGTTCGACCGCGACCGCTTCACGAGCCTCGGCCTGCTCTCGGTGCGCAGCACGGCGACGCAGAACATCTACCTGCGGCTCATCGGCTTCAACGCGATGCTCGTGCGCACCGAGACGCTGCACACCGCCGCGCCGAACACGAGCGCGAGCGCCGGCGCCGTCGCCTCCGAGCCGCTGTCGCGCGGATTCGTGGCGGGCTACGGCCTGACCACGGCCGTGCCCGGCTACCGCGTGTGGATCGATCGCTACGAGCACGTCGCGACGCCCACCCCCGGCTCGGGCGGCCTCGGCTGCGGCACCGGCACGCTGAGCTGGGCCGGCGAACCGCTGATCGGCAACGCCGATTGCCGCGTCCGGCTGTTCAACGTCCCGCCCGGCGCGCTGGCCGCCGTCCTGGTCGCGGTCGCGCCGTTCAGCCAACTGCTCGTCGGCGTCCCGCCGGTCGCGCCCGGCTGCTGGCTCAACGTCCCCAACACCGGACCGACCTACCTCGGCACGCTCCCCATCGGCTTCGGCCCGAATCTGTCGTGGCCGCTCGCGCTGCCGGAGTTCCTCGATCCCGGCGACCTGTTCTTCCAGGGCGTCCACTTCGACGCGGCCAATGCGACGGCCTACACGACGGAGCGGCTGCGCGTCTCGCTCGTGAAGTGACCGACTGTACGATCCGCCGATCGAGAAGCGCCGAGGAGCGTGCCGACCGCGGTCCCTTGACGGCGTCGAGCGGATCTGGCCCCATGACGCGGTGCGCTACCTACTCGCCGTCGTCACGCTCGTGCTCGCCCCCGCTGCTGCCCAGTCTTCGTGGCGGTTCGAGAGCGGCCCCGGATCCACGACGAACGGCCTGGCCTACGACGAGGCCCGCAGCGAACTCGTCGCCCTGGGGTTCGACGACACCTGGACCCACGACGGCAATCGGTGGCAGCGGCATGAGTCGCCCGCCGCGCTGCGGAACCGGCAGGAACCGCAGCTCGCGTTCGACGAGGTCTCGCGACAGGTCGTGTTGTTCGGCGGCCGCGTCGGCACTGCGGCGGTCGGCGAGACGTGGACGTGGGACGGGGCCCAGTGGACGCTCGTCGACAACACGCCCGCGTTGGCGACCCCACGCGGCTCGATGACCTTCGACCCCAGCCGCGGGCGCCTCGTCCGGCACGGCACCTTCCAGGCCGGCGGCTTCCGCATGTGGGAGTGGGACGGCACGAACTGGCTGCAGATCGGGCTGGGCAACGGCCTGGTGCACGACATCGTCTACGACCGCGCCAACGGGAAGCTGCTCGGGCACGAGGGCTTCGGCTTCTACGAGTGGTCCGGGTCGTCTTGGGTCGGCCCCCCATTGCCGGTCCTGCCCGTGGGCGCGGATCGCGTCATCTACGACCGGGCCCGCCAGGAACTCATCGGCCTCCGGGGCGACGGCTACACGTTCCAGGTCTACCGCGATACCGGCGCCGGTTTCGTTCTGGCCGCGACCACCGCAGCGCCGGCCGACCGCGAACACCTCGGCCTCACCTACGACACCTCGACCGAGACGGTGGTGTTGCACGGCGGCACGGACAACCCCGGCTACCCCGACCGCACGGACACGTGGGACTGGGATGGCGTGCAATGGACGGAGCGCGAGCCCGCGCCATCGCTGCGCAGCCTCGCGTTCGCACCGCTCTATCGCAACGTGGTTCACGACCCCGTCCGCGACCGGGTCGTGCTCTACCAATCGTCGTACTTCGGACCGGGCGAAGCCGGCTTCATCGAGTGGGACGGTGCCCGCTGGACCCGCCTCGCCGGACTCGCCCCGATTCCGGTCGGCGCGTTTGGACCGCTGCTTTGGGACTCCGTTCGCCAGCGCCTCCTGCTCGTCACGCGCTCGGGCAGTGGCCCGATCCGGGTCTGGACCTTCGACGGCTCGGCGTGGGTCGAGATCGTGACGACCAACCCGCCGCCGCATCGCCCGGGCTTTGAATGCGCGTTCGATGCCGCGAACGATCAGGTCGTGCTGTTCGATGGCGGCGTGTTGGGGTCACCCGAGACCTGGCTGTTCGACGGCACGGACTGGCAACAGAGCAACCCGGCGGTCTCGCCGACGACGTCGCTGAACGCCATGGTCTACGATCCGCTGCGGCAGCTCGTCGTGCTGTTCTCGACGACCGGCAAGACATGGGTCTGGAACGGCACGACGTGGGCGTTCCGCCCGACGCCGACCGCGCTGCATTCGCGACTCGGGTTCGCCATGGCGTGGGACGAAACGCGCGGCAAGGTCGTCCTGACCGGCGGCGCCGTGCCGCAGACCCAGCTGAGGAACTACACGCTCCGAGCCGCGCAGTTGTGGGAGTGGGACGGTTCGTGGACGCTGTCCTCCGATCCCGTGCCGCAGAGCCTCTGCGCCTCGCTGGTCTCGACCGACGACGGCCTGCTCCTGCTGGGCGGTGCGCAGCCGATCCAGACGAGCGCGCTGCGCCGCCTGGTCAACGACCCGCTCGCGGCGACCACGACCTACGGCGTTGGATGCCCGGGCAGCCTCGGCGTGCCGATCCTCGACCCGACCTTCGTGCCCTACCTCGGTCACGCGACGTTCGGCGTTCGGCTCACCTCGGTGCCGGCAAACGTGCTCACGAGCGTGGCGTTCGGTCTGCTGCCCGACAACACCGCCCTCGGCAACGGGTGCACCGCGCTGGTCGCCGGCCCGCTCGCGGTCGACGTCACCGTCTCGGACCCCGGCGGCGCGGCCCGATTCGCGCTGCCGATCCCAACGGACCCGACATTCATCGGCACGCGAATCTACTCCCAGGGAGCAGCGCTCGACCCCGCAGGCGCGCTCGGGGGCATCGCCGTCTCGGCCGCCAGCGAGATGGTCATCGGGAACTGAACCGGCCGCGGTCCCGCGATGATCGTCCCGCTCTCCGTCGACGTCGGCCTCGACCGGCGGCCCATTGGCAACTGGGTGCTCATCACTGCGACCGTCGCGGCGTTCTTCATGACGTCGGATCGCGGCTTCTACGACAGCGACTACGACGGGCTGCTGCTCGACGGCATGGGAATCGGGATCCTCACGCATGTCTTCCTGCATGCCGACCCGCTGCACCTCTTCGGCAACATGCTGTTCCTCTGGGTCTTCGGCAACGCCGTCTGCGCCCGCGCCCGCTCGCCGCAGTATCTGCTCTGCTACGTCGTGCTCGCGGTCGTCCCCGCCGTCGTGCACGTCATGCTCGACGGCGGCAAGGCGCGCGGAGCCAGCGCCGCGATCAACGGGGTAGCCGGGATGTTCCTCGTGCTGCACCCGAAGGACTACATCACCATCGGGGTCGTCGGCACCGCGTCCGGGCGCGACGTGCCGTGCTGGGTTGCCATCGCGTTCTGGTTGACCCTCGACATGCTCGGACTCCTGTCCGGCGCGACCAACGTCGGTCACGCGGCCCACATGATCGGCCTCGCAACGGGCATCCTGCTCGCGATCAGCCTGCTGAAGAGCGACGCCATCGAGCCCGGAACGAGCCCGACCCTGTTGGACCTGAACTGGCCCGGGCGGCGGTGATGGCGAGGTCGGCGTTTCGACCCGTTCGCCCACCGGCACGGATGCCGGGTCGCGCCACACTCGAAGACCCGTTCGTGCGATCATGGTCACCATGCGGATCCTCGCACTCCCGTGCCTGTTCGCCTGCGCCGCCGTCGCCCAGAACGCGACCACGGCGCCCCCGCCCGCCAAGACCCTGATCGGCTGGTGCGCGGAACTCGGTGACCCGGACCTCCGCGTGGCCGCGGCTCATCGACTGTGGCAGACCGGCCCGTCGACCGCGCCGCTGCTCCTCCGCGAAGTGCAGAAGAGCTCGGCCGGAGCGCCCACCGCGCTGCAACTGCTCGCCCGCTTCGGCCGTGACGCGGCGCCGGTCGCCGGCAACCTGCGTCGACTCCATGGCACGGGCTCGCACCGCCACCACGACGCCATCGGGCTGACGCTCGCGGCGATCGGCACCCGCGACGCCGTGACCGTGTCGTCGTATCTCGGCGGCTACATCGTCGAGTTCGACGCCGATGGCAAGGAGCTGCGGCGCGTCGCCCGGCCCAACGTCTGGGGGCTGACGCCGCTCCCCGGCGATCGCCTGCTCATCACGACGCTGACCAACAGCGAGGTCCAGGAGATCGACTGGGACGGCAAGGTGCACTGGCGCGCGAAGGTCACGGCACCACCGCTCGACGCCGTTCGCCTGCCGGACGGCAGGACCGTCGTGGGCGGCTGGAACGGCAAGTGCGTGCTCTGGCTGGACGCCGACGGCAAGGAGCAACAGCGCCTGGACGGAGTCGGCGGCGTCGCGATCGAACCGTTGTTCAACGGCAACCTGCTCATCTGCGACTACCCCGGTCTGCGCCTGGTCGAAGTCACGAATGCAGCCGAGGTCGTCTGGCAAGCCAGGCTGCCGGGTTCGCCGATGGACGTGAACCTGCTGCCGAACGGCAACTACCTCGTGAGCCTCAACGCGCCGAATCGAATCGTCGAGTACGAACGGACCGCCGACGGACTCGAAGTCGTGACCGCGAACGACTGCTCGTACCAGCCCGAGGACGTGCACCGCCTCGCGGACGGCCGAACGTTCGTCACCGGCGACAACGGCTGCCGCCTGCTGGACGCCACCGGCCGTGCGGTCTGGAAGGCCGCAACGAGCCACAGCGCGCAGGCGATCGTTCGGTTGCCGTCGCGGCACTGACAGCCAGATCATCGCCGCGTCACCACGTTGCCACCGCGGGTTGCGGAACCGGTGACCCTCGTTATCTTCGGGCCGGAGCAAGTCGATGTCCTCGGGGCATCGCCCGCTGCTCTCTCCCTCGTCTCTCAACCAAAAGCGGCCTCGTCGTTCGAACCAGGGTCCGTTGCGGTCACGCGGTCTGGCTCTGGCTCCCCGTCCGAGGTCGTCATGCACTCCATGCACGCTCTCGACTCACGTCGCTTCCCACGCGACGTTTCGTTCCTCGAAGACCACGTCTCCGAGAGCTTCGTCCCGCACGGTGCCAACCTTGTGCGGGGCGCCAACCTCGCGCGGGGCGCCACTCTCGCGCTCGGCGCGCTCCTCGCGCTCGCTGCGCTGCCCGACGGCCTGCGCGCGCAAGGGCAGCCGGACAAAGCACCCGTGCGGACGGCGGTCGACCTCCCCACTCGCGACGAGCAGGCCGACAAGGAGCCGGCGCCCGAACGCGAACCCCGCGCGCAACAGCTGCTGCGCCTGCGCTACGCGACGTTCGACCCGCTCGCGCAGAACCCGGTACACCCCCTGCTCGCGGGCACCTCGAAACTCTGGATCGTCCAGTTCGACGGCCAGCCCACGGAGGAGCGTCGGCACGCGGTCGACGATCGCGGCGGCCTGTTCTGCAGCTACCTGCCCGACGGGGCCTACGTCGTGCGCGCCGACGCCGCGGCGGCCAACGCGATCGGCCGGCTGCCGTTCGTGCGCTGGGTCGGCTCGTACGCACCCGCGTTCCGGCTCGAACCGGAGCTCGTCCAGGCGTTCGTGAGCGGCGCGCTCATGCGCGAGCGGCGCTACAACATCGTCGTCTGCAACAAGCACACCGACAAGCCGGCGCTCGCGGACGGCATCACCGGGCTCGGCGGCACCGTCGACAACCTGCTGCCCGGCAGCATCCTCGTCGAGGCGACGCTCGACGCGACGCAGCTGCTGCAGGTCGCCAACCTCGACCAGGTGCTCTGGATCGACCGCTGGTCCCCGCCCGAGGACGACATGGACAACGCCCGCGTGCAGGGCGGCGGTGACTACATCGAGTCGGTCGGCGGCTACACCGGCAGCGGCGTGCGCGGTCACATCTACGAGGGCGTCGAGGGCAACCACCCCGACTTCAACACGGCGCTGACCACGATCGAGAGTTGCAACTCCGCCGAACGGCATGGCCACTGCACCGCCGGCATCGTGTTCGGCAACGGCACGAGCGCGATCCAGGCGCGCGGCATGGCGCCCGACGCGGTCGGCTTCTTCACGAACTACAGCTGCGTGACGTCAGGCTTCTCGCGGAACGCCGTGATCAACCGGGTCGTCAACGACTTCGACTGCATGTTCACGACGGCGTCGTGGGGCAACAGCCGCACGACGGCCTACACGTCGATCTCCGCGGACGCGGACGACGTCGTGTTCGACCACCGCATCCCGTGGACGCAGAGCCAGTCCAACGCCGGCGACCCGATGTCGCGGCCGCAGGCGTGGGCGAAGAACGTGTTCTCCATCGGCGGCGTGCAGCACTACAACAACAGCAACGCCGGTGACGACTCCTGGGCCGGCGGCAACGGCAGCACGGGGCCGGCCGCGGACGGTCGCATCAAGCCCGACCTGTGCGCCTACTACGACTCCATCTGGGCGTCGGACCTCACGGGCTCGGCGGGCTATTCGTCGGGGAACTCGACGACGACCTTCGGCGGCACGTCCGGGGCGACCCCGATCGTGGCGGGCCACAACGCGCTCGCGATCCAGATGTACACGGATGACCTGTTCGGCCCGCCGCGCGTGCCGGGCGGCACCCGGTTCCAGAACCGGCCGTACGCGCAGACCCTGAAGGCGCTGATGATCGTCGGCGCGCGCCAGTACGCGTTCGGCGCCGGCAGCACGGACAACCGCCGCGAGCACCAGGGCTGGGGCTTCCCCAACCTGCAGGACCTCTACGACAACCGCGCGGACATCTTCGTCGTGCCCGAGGACGACATCCTGACCCAGGGCCAGACCGCGACGCACACGATCGCCGTCAGCAGCGGCGCGGGTCGCTTCAAGGCCTGCATGACGTTCCTCGAGCCCGCCGGCAATCCGAGCGCCTCGCTCGCCGCCGTCAACAACCTCAACCTGCGCGTCACGTCCCCCGGCGGCACGGTCTATTGGGGGAACAACGGCCTCAGCAGCGGCACGACATCCACGGCCGGCGGTTCGGCCAACAGCATCGACTCGGTCGAGTGCGTGATCGTCGACAACCCGCAGGCCGGCAACTGGACCGTCGAGGTGATCGCGCAGTCGATCGTACAGGACGCGCACGTCGCGACCGGCGCGACGGATGCCAGCTACGCGCTCGTCGTGCTCGGCGGCGCCGGCAGCACCGGCGGCGGCGGCCCGGGCGGCGGCACCGTGATCGATGCGACGAGCTTCGAATCGGGCTTCGACAACTGGAGCAACATCGGCGGCGACAACCTCGACTGGACGCGCCGTTCGGGCAGCACGCCCTCGAGCTCGACCGGACCGACGGGTGCCCAGGACGGCAGCACGTACGTCTACGTCGAATCGTCCGGCAACGGCACGGGCTATCCGAGCAAGACCGCCTACCTGCAGGGGCCGACGATCGCGATGACCGGCACCGAGGCGATGACGTTCGCCTACCACATGTACGGCGGCTCGATGGGCACGCTGCAGCTGCAGGCCGTGTCGGGCTCCGGTTCGGTCACGACGCTCTGGACGCGTTCGGGCAACCAGGGCAACAGCTGGTATCAGGCCGCGGTCGATCTTTCGGGCCTGTCCGGCGACCAAGCGCTGCGCTTCTTCGCGACCACGGGCTCGAGTTGGCAGAGCGACTTCACCGTCGACAACATCGAGATCACCGGCGATGGCAGCATCGTCGGCGGCGGCGGTCCCGGTGCCGGCGACCCGACGCTCGACGTCGGCTTCGAGTCGGGCTTCGGTGATCTGACCAACGAAGGCGGCGACAGCAACGACTGGACCAGGCGAACGGGCGGCACGCCGAGCAGCAACACCGGCCCGAGCGGTGCGGCGGTCGGTTCGTACTACGCCTACGTCGAGGCGTCCTCGCCCAACATCGGCACCAACGCCGGACTCACGACGGGTCTCATGGCGTTCACCGGCGGCGAGGAACTGACGTTCCGCTACCACATGTACGGCGCCGACATGGGCACGCTCAGCGTGCAGGCGATCACGCCGAGCGGGGCCTCGACGACGCTGTGGTCCAGATCCGGCAACCAGGGCACGGCGTGGCAGTCCGCGACCGTTTCGCTCGCCGCACTCACGAGTGACCACCGCATCCGGTTCTTTGCCCAGCTCGGCGGCAACTACCGCAGCGACATCTGCATCGACGACGTGTCGATCGGTGAGGGCGGCGGCACGGGCAGCGGCGCGAGCTTCTCCGAGGACCTCGAGTCCGGCTTCTCGGCGCTCACCAACACGGGCGGTGACGACCTCGACTGGACGCGCCGTTCGGGCGGCACGCCGAGCAACAACACGGGCCCGTCGGGCGCTGCCCAGGGGTCGTTCTACGCCTACGTGGAATCGTCCGGGAACGGCACCGGCTACCCGAACAAGACCGCGTACCTGCAGTCGGCGCCGTTGACGTTCAACGGCAGCGAGACCCTGACGTTCCGCTACCACATGCTCGGCGGCTCGATGGGCACCCTGCGGGTGCAGACCGTCAGCTCCGGTGGCGCGGTGACGACGCACTGGACGCAGTCCGGCAGTCAGGGCAGCGCGTGGCAGACGGCCACGATCAACCTCGGCGTCACCGGCGTGCAGACCGTGCGCTTCTTCGTCACGACGGGGTCGAGCTGGCAGAGTGACATCTGCATCGACGACGTCGTGCTGCAGTAGGCCGCGGGCCGCAGGCGCGGCACGATCGGTGTGGTCACGGCACGCGTCGTGGCCGCACCGATTCGATTACTCCGGACAGTCACCGGACTCGCCGGCAGCTCGAGCTGCCCGCCCTGTGCGGCTCCGCCGCGCTTGCTACAACGAGCGCATGCTCCCTCGCACGACCGCGCTCGTTCTCGCACTCTCGACGGTGACTGCCACCGTTGCGACGGCCCAGCAGGTGACCGTCGACGCTCCCGACGGTCTGCGCCGCTGGCATCGCGTCGCCGTCCTGCTCGAGGGCCCGGCCGCCACCGAGGGCGCAACGCCCAACCCGTTCCTCGACCACCGCATGCAGGTCACGTTCGTGCACGCGGCTTCGAACACGACCTACGAAGTTCCCGGTCACTTCGCGGCGGACGGTCAGGCAGCGGAGACCTCGGCGACGGGCGGCGACGTCTGGCGCGCGTGGTTCGCACCGGACCACGTCGGCACGTGGACGTTCACCGTCTCGTTCCGCACCGGCCCGGACGTCGCGGTCGATCTGTCGCCGACGGCCGGTGCAGCCCTCGCACCATTCGACGGCGTGACGGGGTCGTTCGAGGTCACGGCAACCGACAAATCCGGCCGCGACCACCGGGGCAAGGGTCGGCTGCGCTACGTCGGTCGCCATCATCTGCAGTTCGCGGACGGCAGCTGGTTCCTCAAGGCCGGCGCCGACTCGCCCGAGAACCTGCTGGCCTACGAGGATATCGACAACACGCCGAACGTCGGCAATCGACGCAAGAGCTGGTCACCACACGCAGTGGACTGGCAGCCGGGCGATCCGTCGTGGCAGGGCGGCAGGGGCACGGAGCTGATCGGCGCCCTCAACTACCTCGCCTCGGAAGGTCTCAACGCCGTGTCGTTCCTGACCTACAGCCACAACGGCGACGACAAGAACGTCTTCCCCTACGTCGACCCGAACGACCCGCTGCGGTTCGACTGCAGCAAGCTTGACCAGTGGGAGACCGTCTTCGCGCACGCCGATCGCCTCGGCCTCTACCTGCACTTCAAGACCCAGGAGACGGAGAACGACCAGGACCTCGATGGCGGCAATCTCGGACCGGAGCGCAAGCTGTACTACCGCGAGCTGGTCTCGCGTTTCGGGCACCATCTCGCGCTCAACTGGAACCTCGGCGAGGAGAACAGCAACACCACGGCGCAACGCGTCGCCTTCGCACAGCACTTCCGGGCGATCGATCCGTACGGCCACAACATCGTCGTCCACACCTATCCCAGTCAGAAGACCGCGGTCTACACCCCACTGCTCGGGATCGGGTCGGAGCTGACCGGCGCAAGCCTGCAGAGCCAGCCGAACAACGTGTTCGCGGACACTCTGAGCTGGCGGCAGCAGTCGGCGGCGGCGAACCGGCCCTGGGTCGTCGCCAACGACGAGCAAGGCAACGCCCAGAACGGCATCGTGCCCGACGGCGTGGATCCGGCACACGACGGCGCGCGGGCCGACGTGCTGTGGGGCCACCTGATGGCCGGCGGGGCCGGCATCGAGTGCTACTTCGGCTACGCCCACGCGCACTCCGATCTGACGTGTGAGGACTTTCGCAGTCGCGACCTCTGGTGGGACCAGTGCCGCTACGCACTGGAGTTCTTCGCCGCCAACCGCGTTCCGTTCTGGAACATGCAGAACGCCGACGGGCTCGTCGGCAACGGCCACTGCCTCGCGGGCGATCGGGTGTTCGTCGTGTATCTCGAGAACGGTGGCTCCACCACGCTCGACCTCACGGCGGAAGCGGGCGCGTTCGACGTGCGGTTCTACGATCCGCGATCGGGCGGTGGACTTCAGGCCGGCTCGATACCGCAGATCCAGGGCGGCGGTGCGCGCAGCCTCGGCAGCCCACCCGCGATGCCGACCGAGGACTGGGTCGTGCTCGTGCGGCCAGCGACCTTCGTCGGCGCCGATAAGGAACGCTACGGCAGCGCGTGCCCGAGCCCGAACGGCTCCCCCCGGATCGTCGCGACGGGCCAGCCCACCGTGCCCAACCCGACGTTCGCGTTCCGGCTCGTGGCGATCCGACCCGGCGCCTACGCCGCGCTCGGCCTCGGCTTTCAGCGCAGCGCGCAGCCACTCGGCGGCGGCTGCTCGCTGTGGGTCGCCAGTCCGGTCGTGCGAGGCACCGTGAGCGATGCCGGCGGCGTCGCGACCTGGCCGCTGCCGCTGCCCGCCGACCCCGCGTTCGCGGGCCTGTCGATCATGGCGACCGCGGCGGCTCTCGACCCGCAGGGCTCGCTCGGCAACTACGCCGTCGTGGCCGACGCGCTCGAGATCGTGCTCGGGTCGTAGAGCACTCGCCGATCACCGCTCGGGTGATCGGCGCGTTGCCCGCGGGCAGGACGCGCTACTTCACCTCGAAGTCGGCGTCCTTGATGTCCTCGCCGCCGGCGCCACCGGCGGCCGAACCCGCACCGGCTTCTTCGCCAGCGCCACCCGCCGCGTCCGGGCCCGGCTGGGCGCCGCCCGCCATTGCGGGGCCGGCCTTCTGCAGGACGGCTTCGAACTCGGCCATCGCGGCCTTGATCGGCTCGGCGTCGTCGCCCTCGGCGGCCTTCCGGACCGCGGCGATCTTCTCCTCGAGCTCGGTCTTGACCGCGGCGTCGAGCTTGTCGCCCGCGTCCTTGATCTGCTTCTCGGCCTGGTAGCAGAGCGAGTCGGCCTGGTTCTTGAGATCGACGACCTCGCGGCGCTTCTTGTCGCTCTCGGCGTGACGCTCGGCGTCGGCCGCCATCGACTCGACCTCTTCCTTGGACAGACCGGAGCCGACCTCGATCGTCACCTTCTGCTCCTTGCCGGTGCCCTTGTCCTTGGCGGTCACCGAGAGGATGCCGTTGGCGTCGATGTCGAACGTGACCTCGATCTGCGGCGTGCCGCGCGGGGCCGGCGGGATGCCGTCGAGCTTGAAGCGGCCGAGCGTGCGGTTGTCCGCGGCGAACTCGCGCTCACCCTGCAGCACGTGGATGTCCACGCCCGGCTGGTTGTCCGCGGCCGTCGAGAACGTCTGCGACCGGCTCGTCGGGATCGTCGTGTTGCGCTCGATGAGCTTGGTCATGACCGCGCCCATCGTCTCGATGCCGAGCGACAGCGGGGTGACGTCGAGCAGCAACACGTCGCTGACGTCGCCGCCGAGCACGCCGCCCTGGATCGCCGCGCCGAGGCTCACGACCTCGTCCGGGTTGACCGAGCGGTTCGGCTCCTTGCCGAACACTTCCTTCACGATCGCCTGCACCTTCGGCATGCGCGTGCTGCCGCCGACGAGCAGGACCTCGTCGATGTCCGACGCCTTCATCTTGGCGTCCTCGAGACAGCGCATGACCGGCCCGCGAACGCGCTCGAGCAGGTCCTCGGCGAGGCTCTCGAACTTGGCGCGCGTCAGGTTCTCGTTGAGGTGCTTCGGCCCGCTCTGGTCCATCGTGATGAACGGCAGGTTGATCGCGGTCTGCGTCGCCGAGCTGAGCTCGACCTTGGCCTTCTCCGCGGCTTCCTTGAGTCGCTGCAGCGCCATCTGGTCGTTGCGCAGGTCGATGCCGTTCGCCTTCTGGAACGACTCGCACAGCCACTGGATGATGCACTCGTCGAAGTCGTCGCCGCCGAGCTGCGTGTCACCGTTGGTCGCCTTCACCTCGAACACGCCGTCGCCGACGTCGAGGATCGAGATGTCGAAGGTGCCGCCGCCGAGATCGAAGACGGCGATCTTCATGTTCTTGCCCTGGGCCTTCTTGTCGAGGCCGAAGGCGAGCGCCGCAGCGGTCGGCTCGTTGATGATGCGCTCGACGGTGAGGCCCGCGATCTGACCCGCGTCCTTCGTCGCCTGCCGCTGACTGTCGTTGAAGTAGGCCGGCACGGTGATGACCGCGCGCGTGACCGTCTCGCCGAGGTAGTCCTCGGCCGCTTCCTTGAGCGAACGCAGGATCTGCGCCGAGATCTCCGGCGGCGTGTGCTGCTCACCGCCCACCTCGACCTTGACGAGCTCGTCGGCGCCGCCGACGACCTGATAGGGCACCATCTTCTCGTCGTCGCCGACCTCGCTGTGCCGGCGGCCCATGAAGCGCTTGATCGAGTAGATCGTGTTCGTCGGGTTGGTCACCGCCTGGCGCTTCGCCGGCGCGCCGACGAGGCGCTCGCCGCTCTGCGTGAACGCGACGACGGACGGCGTGGTGCGCGCGCCCTCCTTGTTGGGGATGACTTTGGGCTCACCACCCTCCATCACGGACACGACGGAGTTGGTGGTTCCGAGGTCGATACCGACGATCTTCGACATAGTTGCTCCTGTAGTCGCGAGCGGCCGCCAACCGGCCCGGGTCGCGTGCACAACCAAGACAACTAGCGTGCCCAACGCCGAAATTGACGTAACCCCAGTGTTCTAGGCGCATTCATGGCACTTCCGGTGCTTGCGGGCTGCCAGAATGGCGCCAAGTGCGACCGGGGCCTCCGCCAAGTTGGCAGTCAGCGCACGATCGCGGATCGGAGCGCGCCGAACCGCGGCGGTCGCGTCGGCGGGTCGCCGAGCTCGACCCAGGCCCAATGCACGCGCGTCGGGCCGAGCACGTCGCAGACGAACACCAACGCGTTCTGCAGCGCCGGTGTGAGGCGCGCCGTCGGTGCGCCGGGCGCCGCGTCGAGCGCGAAGACGCCGGTCGGCAGCAGCACGTAGAGGCGCGCCATCCGGTCGTTCTCGCGTTCGGCCGGCGGCTCGACCACGCGCGCGAGGAACGCGTCGCGCCCGAGTTCGGCGGGCAGGCTCGGCGCGCCCTCGAGCCGCGGCAACCGCGCGTGCGCGCGCACGACCGTGCCCGCGGGCGGCGGCTGCAGGTCGAAGCGCACGTCGATGCCGGCCGGGCCGCCGCCGAACGGCGCGGTGACGAACCACGGCAAGAACACGCTGCCCCACCATCCCGGTTGCCCGCGCGCGGGCGCGCCGCGGTTGGACACGCTCGTTCCGAAGTCGCCGCCGAGCGCCCCGAGCAGTTCGACGCGCCATTCGGTGCCCGGCTCCCCGGTCGTGATCTCGATCGCGAGCGCGGCGAGCGGCGACAGCGGTCGTGGCGGCAAGAACTGCGTCGGCGCTGCTGGGTTGCGCACCAACTCGACGGCGTCCTGGCCCGGCTCGCTGTCCGGCAGCAGCAGCAGCCGGCGCTTGTCGCTCTGCCACCAGCCGACGCCGGCGCCGTCACGCGCGAGCAGGGCGAGCGGCACCGCGTCGTTGAACGCGCCGGACGTCGCGTTCTTCGTGAGCACGTGGTCGAGCCCGACGACCGCCAGGTCTGCGTCGGCGAACGGCCGCTGCGTGAGGAAGCCCCAGAGCTCGCGCTGCAGCATCGGCAGCGCGGGCAACCCGGCGACGCCGAACGGCCGGCCGGGCCGACTCGCGGCGGCCGCGTCACGCTGCAGGGCCTCCTGCGCGGCCCGGATCTCGACGTTCTCGTCGTCGTAGCGCGTGATCCAGTTGCCGCTCGCGATCACGAGCCCGACCGCCGCGATGATCGCGCCGACCACGCCGCAACGTGCGCGCAAGCGTGACGTCGCGCCGACCGTCAGGCCGACGAAGATGGCGAGGGCGGGAACGGCGTCGAACACGAAGCGGCCGGCCAGCTGACCCGTGCCGCCGGGCTGGTCGAGGACGACATGCGTCGTGCCCGGCAACAGGAGCAGCGCAGCCCACGGCACCGTGAGGAGCGCGCGCAGCGGCGCGCCGAGCAGCACGACGAGCAGGCCGATCGCGAACGCGACCGAGTCGGCCGGCGGCGCGACGAGCTGCGCGAACAACGCGCCCGCGTTCTCGAACCGCTCCGCGAGGGTGTGCCCGTCCTCGGCGGTCGTGAACACGCCGAGCAGCACGCGGCGCCAGACCAGATAGCCGGCGACGAGGGCGAAGAACGGCAGGCACGCCCGCCAGCGCGGCGTGGCCGAAGGGTGCGCCGGGCGCCGCAACAGATCGAGCACGACGAGCGAGGCGGGCAACAGGACCGCGCCCTCCTTGCTCGCGCACGCGAGGAACGTCGCAACGAGCGGCGGCCACAACGAACCGGCGCCGTCGCGCCAGCGCAGGAACGTCCAGTACGCGAGCGCGGAGAAGAACACCTGCAGTCCCGTCGTGCGCGCCGCGATCCACGCCGCGGGTTCGACGGCCGCCGGGTGCAACAGCACGACGACCGCCGCGGCAACCGCGGCCGGCGTCGCGTTGCCCGGTGCGAGACGGCGCACGGCGAGCCCGACCGCCGTTCCGGTGCCGAGGAGCAACAGGACGTTGAGCAGATGGAAGCCGAACGGCGACGTCGACAGCGCCCAGTTGAGGCCGTAGGTCAGGCTCACGACCGGCCGGTAGAGGTCGCGCACCCCGAACCACGGCCGCACCCATTCTTCGAGCACGCGCCCCCACTTCACCGACTCGGCATCGCGGTCGAAGTAGTAGACCGTGAGGAAGTCGTCGCTGCGAAACCCGTGGAACAGCACGGGCCAGTACCAGGCGAGCGCGAACAGCGCGGGCAGCAGCAGCCAGAGGCGGGAGGCCTTCGTCACGCGCAGCAACCTACCCGGCGTACGGTACCCGGTCCAAACTGCAGACCGCGGCGACGGCGGGAGCGGGTCACGGCCAGGGTGCCGGCTCGAACCCGGTTCCGTACGCCCGAACCCGGTTCCGTAAGCCGGATGGCTCCGCTCGTCGGGTTGCCGGCTCAGCCGCCGAGGACTTCGCGGGCGCGTTCGAGGATCTTGGTCGGGCTGAACGGCTTCGTCATGTAGTCGTTCGCGCCCGCGGTCTTGCCGACCTCGCGGTCGCTCTCCTGCCCCTTCGCCGTGAGCAGGATGATCTTGACACTGTCGAGCTCGGGGTCGGCACGAACCTGCTCCGTGACCTCGAAGCCGTTGATCTTCGGCATCATGACGTCGAGGAAGACGAGGTCCGGGCGGTGATCGCGGATGGCCGCGATCGCCTCTTCGCCGTCGCGCGCCTCGATCACCTCGTAGTTGCCCTTGCGCAGGACGAACGACAGCGACCGACAGATGAACGGTTCATCGTCGACGACCAGGATCTTTTGAGCTGCCATCAGTTCGTCTCCTCCGCCGTGCAGCGCACGACGACCGCGGTCACGTCGTCCCCGACCACCTCGGCGCCGCGGAAGCGATGCACGTCGTCCACCACCCGTGCGATGATCTCGCACGCGCTGCTCCCGCTCTTCGCGGCGGCCGCCAACGTGTTCGCGAGTCGGTCCTCGCCGAACATCTCCTCCGTCGCGTCGGTCGCCTCGGTGATGCCGTCCGTGTAGATCAACACGCAATCGCCCGACTGCAGCTCGATGCGACTCGACGTGTAGCCCGGCCGTTCGAGGAAGCCGAGGATCGTGTGCTCCGTCGGCACGCGTTCGACCTCGCCGCTCGCCGCGCGGAAGATCATCAGGTCGTTGTGCCCCGCGCTCACGTACTCGACCGTGCGGTCGTGCTCGCGCAGACCGAGCGCCGCCGCGGTGAGGAACCGCTCGGTGCTCGTCAGGTCCTCGTACATCGCGCCGGCGAAGTCGTCGAACACCTGGTCCAGCGCCGACCGGACGGTCGCGAGCGTGCGCAACGTGGCGCGGGCGCTGACCATCATCATGCCCGACGCGAGATTGTGGCCGGACACGTCGGCGACGATGACCATCGTGCGGCCGTCGGCCATCTTGACGAAGTCGAAGTAGTCGCCGCCGACGGCGCCGCACGCCTGATAGTCGGCAGCCACGTCGAAGCCGCCGAGCTCGAGTTCGCCGCGCGGCAGGATCTGGCGCTGGATCGTCTGCGCCATGCTGAGCTCCTTGCCGAGCGCAGCCGTCTTGCGCGCGCCGAGAACGGCGCCGAGCATCGCGGCGAACGACTCCGCGACCTGGCCTTCTTCCGAACCGAGGTCGTCGTCGTTGCCGTAGCTCGTCGCGGCCTTGTCGAACAACAGCAGCGCACCGAGCACGACGCGCTTGTCGCCGGCACCGTAGGTCACGGGCACGCCGAGAACCTGGCGGCGCGCCAGCCGCTCGGGTGACTCGTCCGCGCCGAGCTTCTCGTTCTCCGGCACGGAACGCAGGATGACGCCGTCGTGCACCGCGAGGACGTCGGCGAGCAACCCGTCGATCGGGACCGTGCTGCCGATCGTGTCCACGGCGTCGCTGATGCCGTCGATGCTGTGGTCCACGAGAACCTCGCATGCCCCCGTCTCGGGCGAACCGGCGAGGAACATGACGCGCTCGGTCGCGCTGGCGAGCTGACACGCGCGCACCCCGAGCAGGGCGATGTCGGTATCGTCGACGCCGGCCGACAGCCGCGGCAGCGTCTCGGTCAGCGTCGCGACCTGCTCGAGCAGACGCAGCGAGCTCGCGTTCATGCTGTCCATGTCGGACTCGAGCCGTTCGCGCGCCTCGACGAGGTCGAGCAACGCAGCGAGCAGCGCGACGACCTCCGGCGCCTCGGCCGGCAGACTCGCGATGATCTCGGCATCGACGAGCGACCGCCGCACCGTGTCGGCAGCGGTCTCGGCCGTGCCGAAGCGGGCGACCTCCGCCCCGTCGTGACCGACGACGCGCACGCCGACCCCGGGCAGCACACCCGGAACGGTCGCGAGCAGCTCGGTCGAACCTGGACTCAGTGTCACGGCGGGCCTCAGACCTTGGCCTGCGAGAGAACGTCCTTGGTGAGCCGCAGGCAGTTCCAGTCGCCGCGGCGCTCGTACTCGACCTCGTCCATCACCATCTTGGCGATGTGGATGCCGAAGCCGCCGGCGCTGGTCGGCATCTCGTCGGCCGCCGCCGCGTCCGTGTCGAACTCGAGCGGGTTGAACTCGGCGCCGCGGTCCCGCAGCTCGATCGCGAGCTGCTGCGACGACACCTCGAACTCGACCTCGATCGGCAGGGTCTCGTCGAGGTCATAGCCGTGCCGGAGCACGTTCGTGACCATCTCCTGCAGCGCGAGCAGCACGTTGTAGCGGTTGCCCTCGCTGTCCTCTTCGAACGTCACGGGCTCGAGCAGGGTCTCACCCGTCTGCCAGACCAGCCGGAGGTGGTCCATCGGCCCGGTAAGCTGCAAAACGACCTTGGCGTTCATTGATATTCCCTCGGCGCACCTATCGACCGTCGACCGGGGCAGCCTGAGCGCCGCGCGCGATTCCGACCCGCGACGGTCGCTACTGGCCGGATCCGCGCATCCGGAGCATTCCGTAGTCGAGCCCGGGCCCGCCCCGGACGCGCGATGGCAACGCCGTGGAACATCCGCTAGCATCGGGCCCTGGCCGCGGTCGCCAGACGCCCCCGAAATCCGGGGTCGCCGGACCGCAGGAGGGTGGTTTGCGAGAAATCCGGTCCATTCCAACGGCGCCCAGCGACGCGCCAGTCGGGCGACCTCTGGTCGCAGCAGCGCTCACGGCCCTGCTCGGCCTCGGGTTCGTCGCCTGCGCCGGCCCGCGCTACGCGCCGCCGCCCGCCGTGGACCCGATCAACGTTCCCGTCAGCGTCACGTCGCACGCGATCTTCGCGCGCGCCGACGACGCGATCGCGCAGCTCGAGCAGCTGCCCGATAGCACGGCCGCACCGGTCGTTCTGCGCCGGGCCTTCCTCGCGCTCGAGGTCGGCCGCACGCGCGCCGCCATCGACGCGACGTCGCAGGTGCTCTACGGCCCCAACAAGCCGAGCGCCAACGAAGAGGCGTTCGCCCGCTACCTGCGCGGCCTGGCCTACGTCCGCGCCGGCACGGCCGACCTCGCGACCTACGACCTCGACCGCGCGCGGGCCCTCGCGCTCGATCCCGATCTCAAGCGTCGCCTCGCCGAACTGACCACGCCGACGCCGACAGCGCGCGCCAACGCCGTGGCCGCGCTCGGCGTGAAGCCGCGGCGTTCCTGGGGTGCGACGAACGCGAATCGCGGACGACTCAACCGGATGGATCGCGCCACGCGGGTCACGGTGCACCACTCCGCGGTCTACTTCCGCAGCTTCGGCACGAGCGCGACCGCCGCGCAGCTCCAGCGCATCCAGCGCGAGCACATGAACGGCCGGTCCTACGGCGACATCGGTTACCACTTCCTCGTCGACCCCGCGGGCCGGATCTGGGAAGGGCGCGAGATGCGCTGGCAAGGCGCCCATGCCAGCGGCGCGAACAACGTGCGCAACGTCGGCGTCTGCCTGCTCGGCAACTTCATGCGCGGCAGCCGCGGCCATCTGCCGACCGGCAAGCAAGTCGACGCCCTCGAACGGCTGCTCGGCGCGATCATGCACGACCACGGCATCAGCCCGCGCCACATCTACCGCCACAGCGACTTCAAGGCCACGGCCTGCCCCGGCCCGCTGCTCGATCCCGTGCTCGACCGCCTCGTCGCAGACTTCGGCCGCCGACGCAACGGGCTCGCGGCGCCGACGCCGTAGATCCCCGGCGGCGATCGGGCTCGGCGCGCAGTCGGGTCAATTGCGCTGGGCGCGCAGCCGGCGATCCGGGCAAGTCCGGCCGACCGTCGGGCCGATAGTTCGGCCGATGGCAAGCCGAGAAGATCGCACCGCCTTGCCGAGCGCGCGGGAGACCGCGTTGCCGGGCACGCGGATGAGCTGCGCGCTGCTGACGCTGCTCACGATCCTGCTCGCGTGGCCCTCGCCGCCCGAGGCGCTGCGGGTCGTGGTCCTGCCGGCCTACTTCGGCTTCCTGCTATGGTTCTTCGCGCGGTCGGCGCACGGGCGCGGCCTGTTCGATGGGCAGCCGATGCGGCTGATCTGCGCCGGCTTCTTCGTGCTGTGGTTCGGCTTCAGCGTCGCGGCCGTCGTGCACTTCACCGCGCTCGACGAGCAGCTCGCCGCGTTCGTCTACCTGCGCGCGGTGTGCGAACGCGGCGCGATGTTCCTGCTCGGCCTCACGCTGCTGTCCTATGGACTCATGCTCTGGATCCCGGACGTCGCGAAGGCCCACGCCGTGCTGCGCCGGGACCTCGATCGGCAGACCACGGGACGCCTCGCCGCCGAACACGAACGCAGCGAACTCGAGCAGCGGCTCGTCGAAGCCGATCGCCGCGCCATCGTCGGCGGTCTCGCCGCGAGCATCGCGCACGACCTGCGCAACCCGCTGACGATCGTCGTCGGCACCGCGGAGTCGATGTGCCGCAAGCCGCGCACGCCGACCGAGATCGCCGAGCACACCGACGTGATCCGGCGCAACATCGACAAGGCCAACGCGACGCTGAGCTCGCTGATCGATCTCGGCCGCCCGCTCGCCGATCGCACGTCGACGGTCCCGGCCCGTGACGCCGTGGCCGAAGTGCTCGACCTGGTGAAGGCCGAAGCGCGCCGCCAGCAGGTCGAGTTCACCTGCCGCGAGGCGCCTGGGCCCGTCGCGACGCTGCACGTCGACCCAGCGCTCTTCGCGCAGGCGCTGCTCAACCTGCTGCTCAACGCGCTGCAGGCCACGAACGGCAGCGGCACGATCGTGATCCGGATCCGCCGCGTCTCGTTCATGCCCGACGCCCCACGCACGGTGATCGCCGTCGAGGACCGCGGCGCAGGCGTGAAGGAGCCGGTCCGCATGGAGCAGTTCGTGCCGTTCCACACGACGAAGCCCGACGGCACGGGCCTCGGACTCTGGAGCTGCCGCCGCATCGCCGTCGAGCTCGGCGGGCGCCTCGCGATCTACCCGCGTCGCGACGGCGGCGCCCGCGTCGCGCTGCTGCTGCCCGCCGACGCCGCGATCCCGGACCCGCCGCTCATGGCGAGCGCCGGCACGCACGAGTCTGCCACCGACCGCGAAACCGAGAGGCTCGAACCATGCCCGACCGCCACGTCTTGATCGTCGACGACGAGCCGGACATGCGGTGGATGCTGCGTGGCCTGTTCGAGGACGCCGGCTTCCGAGTGGCGGAAGCTCCGGATGGCGAGACCGCGCTCGATCGCGTGGCCGATCGGACCCCTGACGTCGTCCTGACGGACGTCCGCATGCCGGGCATGCCCGGCACCGAGCTGTTGCGGACGCTGCGCCAGTCGCAGCCCGACCTGCCCGTCATCCTGCTGAGCGCCGTCGAGGACATCGCGACGGCCGTCGAAGCGATCAAGGACGGCGCGTTCGACTACCAGGCCAAGCCGTTCGAGGCGCCGCGGTTGCTCCTCGCGGCCGAGCGCGCAGCCGAGCAGCACGCGCTGCGTCGCGAGGTGCAACGCCTGCGCTCGTCGGGCAGCGCGGGGCAGGCCTATTGCGAGTTCGGCACGAGCCCGGTTGCGACCGAGCTGCGGCAGAAGATCGAAGTCGTCGCGCCCCAGACGTCGGTCGCCGTGCTGCTGACCGGCGAGTCCGGCACCGGCAAGGAGGTCGCGGCGCGCGCGGTGCACGCGCTGTCGCCGGTCAAGGACGGCCCGTTCGTCGCGGTCGACTGCGGCGCGCTGCCCGAACCGCTGCTCGAGAGTCAGCTCTTCGGCCACAAGAAGGGCGCGTTCACGGGCGCCGACAAGAGCCGCCAGGGCCTGTTCTCGATGGCCGACGGCGGCACGCTCTTCCTCGACGAGCTCGGCAACCTGCCGCTCACGCTGCAGGCCAAACTCCTGCGCGCGCTGCAGGAGCGCAAGGTGACGCCCGTCGGCGGCAGCGAGCCGGTGCCGTTCGACGCTCGACTCGTCGCCGCGACGAACGCATCGCTGCAGCAGGCGATCGACGCCGGTGAGTTCCGCGTCGATCTCTACCACCGCATCGCCGAATTCGAGATCGCGCTTCCGCCCCTGCGCGAGCGCCGGGGCGACGTGATGACGTTCGCGCAGCTGTTCCTCGACGAGGCCAACGGCGAGATGGGCCGGCGGATCGAGGGTTTCTCCGCCGCTGCGGTCGCGACGCTCGAGGGCGCGAGCTGGCCCGGCAATCTGCGCGAGCTGCGCAACGTGGTCAGGCGCGCCGTCCTGATGTGCAGCTCGACCGAGCTCGACGCCAGCGACCTCGAGATCGAGGAAGCAGCGCCAGCCACCACGATGGCGACGGGGGATCCGACGCTCGCGCTGGCCGAACGCGTCCGCCAGGCGAGCGCCGAACTCGAGGCGCGCATCCTGCGCGAGACGCTCGCGGCCTGCGACGGCAACAAGGCGGCCGCCGCCCGCGCGCTGCAGATCGACTACACCACGCTGCATCGCAAGCTGAAGCGGCTCGGGTAGAACGCGCCCCGCGGGACCGCCCCCCCCCTATGGCGCATCCACTATGGCAGTGCCGCCATGGTGGGGCATCCCTGCACCGGTGTTCGCCGGCGCCCCGATGCCCGCCGAGAACGCGTTCCGGCGCTGCCATCGCGGCCATGACACCTCGCATGATTTCCTGATCGCCTGGCCCGCACGTTGCTTCTACTCGGGCGGACACTCTGGCAACCAATCGCGGCCGCCCCCGGCACTGGGTCGAGGGCGGCCGCGAGTCTTTTCGTTGCGCCCCCGACGTCCGCTACTATGCGTCCGGCATGTCACGCCACGAGAGACGCACCCTGATCGCCGCTGCCCTGGTTCTCGGATCCGGCTGCCTGGTCGGGGCCGGCTGCTCGGGCGAGTCCGACGACGGCACGGGCCTGGCCCCGCCCGTCGGCGCCGCGACGCCGACCGACGGCCCCCTGCAGCAGGGGCGGCCGCGCACTCCCCCCGCCGTCGAGCACGACTTCGGCGTGATACCGCACGGTGAGACCCGCACCCACGACTTCGTGCTCGACACGAGCCTGCTCGCGGGTGGCCCGTTCGTCCCGCTTCGCACCCGCCTCGATTGCGGCTGTGGTCGGCCGGAGCTCGTGCTGCGTGCCGCGGACGGCACCGAGCGGCTGCTCGACGGGCGGCCGATGGCCGAGAACGCGCAGCGCCCCGGCGAGACCCTGATCTGCCGCATCACGCTCGAGACCCGCGTGAAGGACCCCGTCGACCTGCCGAAGACCGCGAGCAAGGGCTTCGTCACGCTGCAGCCCGTCGACGACCGCACGGGGCTCCGACGCGTGCACTGGCCGCTGCTCCTGCGCTTCGGCATCGATTGCCCCGTCACGGTCAAACCGTTCGCGGCGGTCGATTTCGAGACCGTGCCGCAGTCGCGCACGCCGACGATCCCGCTGCGCCTCAGCGGCGACGAGAACCACCCGAACGTGACGTTCGGCCCCGTGCGGTCGAGCAACCCGCAGCTCACCGCGGAGCTCACGACCGGCACCGAGTCGGATCAGATCGAGCTGCGGTTGACGTGCCACCCCGGCCCCCCCGGCAACGCCCGCGCGATCGTGAGTGTGGCCACGGACCTGCCGGACTACGCGGTGAACATCGCGGTCACGTGGAAGGTCGTGCCCGACCTCGTCGCCTCACCGATGGCCAAGCTGTCGTTCCGCGCGCCGCTCGATCGCGCGCAGGAGGAAGCGGAGGTGACGGCACAGTACCGCCTGCTCGCGAATCACGACGAGAGCACGAGTTCGGAGTTCTGCGTGCGACAGCTCGTCGACCGGAACGGCAACGACGCAGCTCAGCACTTCGAGGTCCGGTTCGAGGCGGTCCCCGGGCGGCAGCGTCACAGCTACATGTACGTCCGCTATCTCGGCGGACTGGACGAACCGTTCCGCGGCAAAGTCGTCGTCGGCCCCACCGACGCCGAGGACCGCACGCTCGATGTCGCGCTCATCCTGTTCGATGCCTGATACCGGTCCGGCCGGCCGCCCACGATCCCCCGCATGACACGTCTCTCGCCGCTGCCTGCTGTTCTGTTCGCCCTCGGTCTCGGCACGGTCATCGCAACGACGACCCAGTGCAAGGAGGCGCCGCGCGACGCAGGCCCCGTCACCAACGGCTCACGGGCCCCTCGGAACGACGCCCCGCAGGACCCGCAGGGCGGTGCCGCACCGCTGCCGGCCGGTGACCGCGTGAAGATCCTCGTTTCCGGTTCGATGCAGGGCCGACTCGAGCCGTGCGGCTGCGCGAGCGGCCAGCTCGGCGGGCTGCCGCGCCGCATGCAGCACATCGGCGAGCAGCGCGACTACGACCTGTTGCTCGAGGGCGGCAACATCGTGCAGGGCGCGACCGAGCTCGACATGCTCAAGGGCTTCACCGCGCTGCAGGTGCTCATGATGCCCCCCGGCTACGACGCCCTCGGCGTCGGCCCGAACGACCTGCTGCTGGAGCTCGACGAGTGGGCCGCCTACCTGACGATGGTGCCGACCGTGACGTCGGACCTCGTGTCGACGATGACGGAGTGGCCGGGACTGCCGTTCCTCGAGAAGACGGTGCGCGAGCACACGGTGCGGGTCGCGTCGTTCACCGGTGCGCTGCCCGAGCGCGGCGCGGACGCCGCGAAGCTGCCGTTCGCGCTCGTGCCGCCCGTCGAGGCCTGGCAGGGCGCGATGGCCGGCGCCGCGGATTCGACGCTCCGCATCCTGATGCATCACGGCACGGACGCCGCGGCGCGCGAGCTCATCCCGCAGCTGGCGCCCGCTCCCGACCTCGTCGTGAGCTTCGATCAGACCCACAGCGAACCGGCGGCGCAGCCCGAAACGGTCGCGGGTGTGCCGCTCGTCTTCGCCGGCATCCGTGGACGGGTGTTGCTCGAACTGACGCTCGCGCGCACCGCGGATGGCCCCAGCATCGGCTACACGCCGGTCCCCCTGCCGGCGAGCAAGACCGTCGCGGGCGGCGGCGGTGACCCCGACGTCAAGACGATGCTGCTGCAGCACCGGGAGCAGGTCGCCGCGGACGACATCCTGCAGAAGCTCGCGGAGCGGCGGCCGACCAAGAGCGGCAACCGGTACATGGGTTCGCAGACCTGCGCAAACTGCCACCCGACTGCCTACGCCGCCTGGCAGAAGACCAAGCACGCCCACGCGTGGCAGACGCTCGTCGACGCGGAGCAGGACCCCAAACGCTATGGCTGGCCCGTCACCGAGTATCCGGACTGCGTGTCGTGCCACGTCGTCGGCTACGGCGAGGAGAGCGGCTTCATCGACGCGGTGAAGACGCCGCAGCTGCTCGACGTCGGCTGCGAGCGCTGCCACGGTCCCGGCAGTGCCCACGTGATGCTCGGCCCCGAGAAGAACCCCCTCGGCATCATCGGCGGCGCACTGCCGTCCGAGATGTGCGCGGAGTGCCACGACTTCGAGCAGTCGCCGGACTTCCTCTACGGCGACCGCTGGAAGCTCATCGAGCACGGCCGCGAGCCGCACATGCCGCCGAAGAAGAAGTAGCCCGTCGCCGTCCGTCGCGGGCGGGCTATCCTCTGCGCCATGACCAGAGGCTCGTCCCGCCGTGAGTTTCTCCTCGCCTCCGCCGCCAGCGCCGGCGCGGCCGCCCTGAGCGGCTCGCCCGCCCGCGCCCAGAATCGCCGAGCCATGGGCCACCGACCACGTTCGCCGAACGAGCGGCTGCGCATCGGGATCATCGGCTGCGGCGGCAAGGGCCTCAGCGACATGCGGGCGTGCGCCAAGGAGCACGACATCGTCGCGCTCTGCGACGTCGACCATGGCAAGGCCGCGAATGCGCGCAAGGACCATCCCGAGGCGCCGTTCTACGAGGATTGGCGCGACATGCTCGACCGCGAAAAGCTCGACGCGGTCACGGTCAGCACGCCCGACCACAGCCACGCGGGCCCCGCGCTGACGGCGATGGCGCTCGGGATGCACACGTTCGTCCAGAAGCCGCTCACGCACACGGTGCAGGAAGCGCGCCTGCTGCAGGCCGCGGCGATCAAGAGCGGCGTCATCACCTCGATGGGCAACCAGGGCACCTGCCTCGACGGCTTCCGGTCCGCGGCCGAGTGCATCCGCGCGGGCGTGATCGGCGAGGTCAAGGAAGTGCACGTCTGGACCAACCGCCCGGTCTGGCCGCAGGGCATCGGCCGCCCGACTCACATCGACGCGATTCCGAGCTCGTTCCGCTGGGACCTCTGGCTCGGCCCGGCACCTTGGCGGCCCTTTGCTAAGGGCCGCAAGGACTCGGGGTTCTCGGGCTACGCGCCGTTCCACTGGCGCGGCTGGTGGGACTACGGCACGGGCGCGCTCGGTGACATGGCGTGTCACGTCGCCAACCTGCCGTTCTTCGCGCTCGAGCTCGACGCCCCCGACTGGATCGAGGCCGACACGTCGGAGAGGAACGACGAGACGTTCCCGAACCAGTCGACGATCCGCTACGGCTTCCCGCGGCGCGGCCGGCGCGGCCCGGTCGAGTTCACGTGGTACGACGGCGGCCGGAAACCAGCGCCCGAGAAGCTGCCCGGCGTGAAGTTCGCGAACGGCGGCTTCCTGCTGATCGGCACCGAGGGGCAGCTCTACTCGCCGACCGACTACGGCGAGCGCTTCGACCTCTACCCGAAGGAGAAGTTCGAGGGCTTCGACAAGCCGCAGCCGTTCCTGCCGCGATCGCCGGGCATCCATGAGGAATGGCTCGCCGGGATCAGGAACGGCGTGCAGCCGATGGCCAACTTCGACTACGCGGCGCCGTTCACCGAGGCGATGCTCCTCGGCAACATCGCGATGCGCGCGGGCGAGCGCCTCGAGTGGAACTCGGAGCTCATGCGCATCACCAACAACAACGAAGCGCAGAGCTGGATCGGCAAGGACTACCGGCGCGGCTTCGAACTGCCGCCGGTGTAGCGCTGCCGGTATGGCGTGCCGCTGTGGCGCCGCGCGGCCGCGCGCGCCCGGCGGTCGGCGAGCGGCGTCAGTCGCCGCTCTTACCCTTCACGTGCGTGTCCATCCAGTTGCACATCTCGGCGAGGCACTGCAGGACGCTCTCGCGCGCGCGGTAGCCGTGACTCTCGTGCGGCAGGAAGCACAGACGCGCCGTGCCGCCGTGCCCCTTGATCGCCGCGAACAGCCGCTTGCTCTGGATCGGGAACGTGCCGGAGTTGTTGTCGTCCGCGCCGTGGATCAGCAGCAGCGGCTCGTCGATCTTGTGCGCGTGCATGAACGGCGACATCGCGAAGTAGATCTCGGGCGCCTCCCAGAACGTGCGTTCTTCGTTCTGGAAGCCGAACGGCGTGAGCGTGCGGTTGTAGGCGCCCGACCGCGCGATGCCGGCCGCGAACAGGTCGGAGTGCGCCATGAGGTTCGCGGTCATGAACGCACCGTAGCTGTGGCCGCCCAGCGCAACGCGGTCCGTGTCGATCTGCCCGGTGTCGCCGAGCGCCTTGATCGCCGCGCGCGCGTTCATCCGCAGCTGCTCGACGAACGTGTCGTTCGCGCCGCGTGACGGCCCGACGATCGGCATGGCGGTGCGGTCGAACACGGCGTAGCCGTGCAGCAGCAGGAAGAGGTGCGAGCTGCCGCTCATCCGCGTGTAGCGGGTCGGCGTCGCGCGCACCTGACCCGCGTCGCTCTTGCGCACGTACTCCCGCGGGTAGGCCCAAACGAGCGCGGGCAACTTCTGACCTTCCTGATGGTCGGGCGGCAGGTAGAGCGTGCCGGACAGCGGCACGCCGTCCTCGCGCTCGAATTGGATCAGGCGTTTCGTGATACCCTTCGTGAACTCGGCCGTCGTGTCCGGAAACTCGAGGAAGTCCTCGCGCGCGCCGGTCCGCGCATCGACGACGATGAGCTTGGGCGGGTCGGTCGGCGACTCCGTGCGCACGAGCAGGCGCTGCTGGCTGTCGTCGAGGAAGTCGACGAACGTCTCGTAGCGGCCTTCAGTGCACTGGAAGAGGCGCTGCTTCTGGCCGCTGCTGACGTCCCACCGGTCGAGGAACGGCCGGTTGCCCTGCGGCGACGCGCCGCTGCCCGACAGGAAGAGCTGCCCATCGCGACAGCGCAACGCGCTGCGGCCGGTCGCGAGCCGTTCGGACACCGGCGAGCCCGGGTCGCCGTAGGCATCGAGCCGAGAACGCTCGTACAGCACGCGCCCCGGTTTGCTCGGATCGCGCGGATCGTAGGCCGTGACCCGCATCATCTTGGTCTTGCGGTCGTATTCGTTGCTCAGCGCCAGGTCGCCGGAGCTCGCCACGGACATGCCCCAGCTGCGGTACTCGGTGTCGAACCACGGCCGCGGCTCGGCGTCGACGCCGCTGAGCATCATCGTCCGGTCGCGCTTCTCCGCCGGCTTCTTGGGATCACCGCCATCGAGCGCCTCGCTCCACGTCAGCGTGTGCGGCAGCGTCGCGACCCAACCGATGCCGCGCGGCCCCGTCGCGACGCCGCCGATCGGGATCGCCTCGCGCAGGGGCGAGCTGTGCATGACCCGACGCAGGTTGCCGTCGAAGTCCCAGACCGCGGTCTTGCGCGGGAACCGGCTCGCGGGCACGACGAAGCTGAACGGGCGGTGCACCGTCTCGACGAGCAGCAGCGAGCCATCGGGTGAGACCGACACGCTGTCGAACATCGCGGGTTCGCCCAAGTTCGTCACCTCGCGGCTCACCGCGTCCACGACCGCCAGCTGCGACGTGCAGAAGTGCTCGAACAGCTCCTCGTCGTAGGCGTCCTGCAGCAGGTCCTGGTAGGTGCGAACCTGCGCCTTCACGCCGGTGCGCGTCTCCTGGATCCGCGGTCCGGCCGGCGTGCGCGGCCGCATCGGCATCTCGGCGTCCGTCGCGCGCCGCACGAGCAACCGGCGTTGGTCGGGCAGCCACAGCGCGGCAGCCCCGAGCACGGCGTTGAGCACGAGGCCCTCCACCTTCTTAGGCGCAGCCGTCGCCGGCTCGGCGATCCACAGCTCGGTGCCGGCGTCGGTGCGCTGCAACAGCGCATAGGCGCGGTCGTCCGCGGTCCACATCGGCGCCGACCAATGCCCTGCGGGCACGTCGACCCGGCGTTCGGTGCCGTCCGCGACCGACCGCAGCGTGATGCTCATCGTGCGCGTCGACAGCTGCCGTCCGCGCGTCACCGGATCGATGCGCATGCCAGCGAGCTTGAGGTGCGGCCGCGCGATCACCTCGAGTCGGGGCATCGGCTCGCGTTCGGTGAGCACGAGCCACGTCTTGCCCGGCGACAGGCTCGCACCCGGCGCCCCGGGCGCCTCGGCGACCTTGCGGATCGGTTCGGGCGGCAGCTGCCAGCCCGACTGACTCGCGAGCGGAGAGGCCACCGCGCCCGCGAGGGCGGCGGCGACGACGAATGGAACGGCGCGGCGGATGGTCGGCATGGAGTCTTCTCTCGAGAACTCCAGCCATTGAACCGCGGCGCCGGCGCCGGCGGCCAGGGAAACCCGCGCGCTACCCACCCCTGACAATGAGAGAGCCCGCGTTCGGCTTCGCCGGGCGCGGGCTCGCTTGCGGTTTGGACCGGGTACGGTGCGGCTAGCTGCTGGGCTGGCCGCTCGGTTGGCGGGTCGACGCGATGCGATCCAGCGACTCGCGGTGGCGCTGCTGGAACTCGTCGCGGAAGTCGATGCTGTCGCTGAAGTCGAGGCGCGAGTCCGTCGCGCGGCGACTCAGCAGTTCGGCGTCGACCAGGTTGAAGACGATCTCGCCGAAGTCAGCACTGCCGTCGATGCCCCAGCGCTCGAACACGGTGTCCGCCATCGGGCCGAACTGGTCGGCGGCGTACTCGCGCACTCCGGCCATCAGTTCGCGACCACCGACGTGCCGATCCTCGCCCGTGAGCTGATCACGGCCGAGGTGGGTCATCGTGTAGTCGAGCGCGTCGAGCACGAAGTAGTAGGCGTTGCGCGAATAGCGACGATCGCGCTGCCGAACGTTCTGGATCTTGTCTTCGAGAAGATCTTGGTCAGACGAAGCCATCTCTACGGTTCCTCCGAGCGCGAACTGCCGTCCACCCGCCGCCTCGGCGGGCAAACAACGTATCGACCGAAATGGAACCGCCCTTGAGCGCGAGCGGTTGACCGACCGCGTGCGCTCCCCCAACTGCAACCGCCATCAACCGGATGTCGCGGAATCGAACCCGAGCAGACACGCCGCGAGCACCTGCTCCGGCGGGATCATGAGATCCAAGTCCTGCTCTGCAGCGAGCGTGAGTTCGAGCCACGTAGTCCATGGTTCTGGCGGTCCGGCACCGTAGGCGGGGTCATTCCCCTCTGCAACCCGCTGGCTCGTGGCCCGCAGCTCCGCGCGCAGCAGCCAGAGGAACGACCGCGCCGCCTGCAGCTCCGAGCGGCGGTCCTTCTGCCCCTGGAGCACGGCGCGCGCCGTGGTGATGGGCCGCAATCCCTTGGCGCTCGACAGCAGCGCGCGCACGAGATCGTGGAGCTGTACCGCCTGTTCGGTCGTCGCGGCGAGGGCCTGGCCGAGCGACCCGTGCGCCACGGCTACGGCGCGGTCGAGGTCGATCTTGCCGCTGACTTTTTTTTCCAGCTGCCGCCGCAGCGCCGCGTCCTGGAGCGGCAGAACGCGCAGGCGCTGGGCCCGCGACCGGACCGTCTCCGCGAGCCGCTCGGGCCGGCGCGCCTCGAGCAACAGGAACGTCGCGATCCCGGGCTCCTCGAGCGTCTTGAGCAACGCGTTCTGTGCCGCCTCTTCCGTGCAGTCCGCGTCCTCGATGAGCAACACGCGCGCCCCGCCCTCGACCGCGTGCCGCGAAAGCGCGTCCTGCGCGCGACGCACCTGATCGACCTTGATCACGTAGAAGCTCTTGTCGTTGCTCTTGCGATCCTTCTCGTCGTGCGCCCGGTCGACGATGTGCAGATCGGGGTGCTGCGCGTTCGCGATGCGCGTGCAGGTGCGACACACGCCACACGGCCCTTCGGTGTCGAGCTCCGACGGACACAACAGCGCCGCGGCGAGCCAACGAAGAACGACGGACTTGCCGACGCCCCGCGCCCCTTCCACGATCATCGCGTGCGGCAACGTGCCCGCCCGCGCCTGCCGCAGCCACGCGGCCAATGCGTCGCCCTGGCCGAGCGGCATGACGAGACGCGCGCTGCCGACGTCCTCGTCATCGCGTTCGTCGCCACTCACGCGAGCACCTCCAGCAAACGCGCCTGCAGCGCACCGCGCACTTCCTCGAACGACGCGGTGGCGTCGACGAGTTCGACGCGGGCATCGCGCGTCGCTGCGACGCGAAAGCCTTCTCGTACCCGTTCGTGATAGTCGGCCCCGCGCGTCTCGATGCGATCCGCGGTGCGACTCGACCGCCGGCGATCCCCGACCGCCGCCGGGACGTCGAGCACGAAGATACGATCCGGCAGGTAGTCGCCGTGCACGCGTTCGGCGAGCTCGAACAGCCAGTCGACGGCAACCGACCCGTCGCCGGCGTAGCCCTGGTAGACGACGGTCGACAGGTAAGACCGTTCGGCCACGACGACGCGGCCCGCGTCCACCGCCGGCCCGATGACTTCGCTCACGAGCTCGGCCCGCGCCGCGAAGAACAACAGCGCCTCGCTGACCGGCCGCAACGCGCCGGTCTCGGGCGACAGGAGCAGCTGCCGCAAGGCCTCGCCCACGGGCGTCGATCCGGGCTCGCGCACGTGCAGCGGCGCCCGGCCCTCGCCTTCGAGCCAGTCGCACAGGGCGCGGGCCTGCGAACTCTTGCCGCAGCCGTCGC
This sequence comes from Planctomycetota bacterium, assembly GCA_965228735.1. Classification (GTDB taxonomy): domain Bacteria; phylum Planctomycetota; class UBA1135; order UBA1135; family UBA2386; genus JAGQRA01. The sequence continues at coordinate 869,474 of OZ245838.1, read as the reverse complement.
CCCCTTCGAGCACGAAGTAAGCGCCGCGGCTCACGACGCGCCCCTCGCCGGCCGACGCGTCACAGCAGGCCTTCGATGACGGACCGCAGCTCGGCCGAACGCGCCATCTCGGTCTGCAGCGACCGCACCATGTAGCTCACGGCCGCCCGCGTGCGGCCGCCGAGGAAGCGCCCGACCTCGCCGCCGCTCAGCCCCTGCTCGAGGCAGAGCAGCGCGAGCACTTTGCGGGCCCGGCTCACGGAACGACTCTGGCTCTTGCCGAGCAGTTCGTCCGCGGACACGGCGAACTGCGCCGCCACGCGGTCGCGTGTGCGCTGGAAGACCCGGCCCGGATCGATGAGCTCGAGGTAACGCGACGGCGGCGCGCCATTCTTGCCCTCGGCCCAGGCCGACCGCAGCTGCGGGTACGTGCCCTCGACCTGCCGCGCGATCGACTCGACAGCGCCCGCGCGGCCGTTGCGCGACGGCGCGCCCTCGAGCGCGCGCAGGTACCGCAGCCGCGCGAGCGGGCCAGGACGCTCGATCTGAGCCACGAAGCCCGCCAGGCATCTCGTGCTCAGCGTATCGTCGAGGTCACGGATGTCGTGCGGATGCCAGCGCGAGGCCAGGATGGTCGGGCGCTGCAGACGGTCCCGGGCCTCGAGGACGCGAACGAGAAACTGCTGCAGCCCGCGCTTGCCGGCCGTGCGATGGAACTCGTCGAGCACGAGCAGATGCGGCGCGATGAGCTCTTCCTCGAGCCCGGCGACCCGCTTCTCCTTGTGCGATGCCTGGAACGCCTTGAGCAGCGTCGCGAGTTCGAACCATAGCAGCTCACAGCGGGCCTGCTGGCGATACCAGCGCAGCAGGAACGTCTTGCCGACACCCTCGGCGCCGTGGAAGAAGAACACCGTCGCCGGCAGCGGCTTGCCGTTCTCTTTGCCGGCCTCGCGCAGGTTGTTGAGCACCAGCCACGCGAGGCGATTGCTGTCGTCGACGATCGGGCGCTGCGGCGACACGTCGAGCTCGTCGAACCGGCCGGACTCGCGCCACTGGATCTCGACGAGGACCTGGGTGCCGATCTCGGCCGACAGCACTTCCTGCAACAGCGGCCGGTAGAGCGCGCGCACGCGGTCCGCGACGAAGCGGGTCTCGGCCTCGAAGTAGACCGTGCCGCGCTCCATCGACACGGGCGAGAGCTGGCTCAGCCAGGAGTCGTACGCTGCGTCGCCGGCGCGCTTGCGCACCGCGTCCTGCACGCGCTCCCAACTCTCGGTGACGACGGCCAGCATGGTGGACCGCGCAAGTTAACCGCCAGCCCACTCGCGTTCCAATTCCATTGCCGTCGCCGCCGCATCCGAACCGGCCGCCTCCTTCCGAATCCGTTGCAACAGCGCGCGCGCCCGCTCGCGATCGCCGATGGAGTAGCGCAGCTGTGCCGCACGCAACCACAAGCTGCCGCGCTCGGCGAGCTCCGCGGGCGCGTTGGATGCGGGCGCCGTCCGGTCCGGGCGCAAGTATTGCCGATCGAGCTGCGGCGGCACCGCGGCCGCCATCTCGTACTCCTTCGCCGCGAGCGCCCGCTTGTCGATCGCCTCGTAGGCCTCTGCGAGTTCGAGGTGGAGCGACCGGTCGAACGGATCGATCCGATTGCACTCCACGAGATACTTGATCTCCTGCGCGCGGTTGCCCGAGTCGCGCTCGAACGTCGCGAGCGTGCGCCGCGGGGTGAACGCGCGCGCCGTGCGGTTGCAGTAGGTCTTCATCTCCATCTGCGCGCGCGTCCGGTCGTTGCGGTCGCGGTAGAGCCGGGCGAGCAGCAGCTCCGGCGCGTTCTCCTGCTCGGTGCACTTCGGCCAGCACGCCTTCGCGCGCTGCCACTGATCCTCGGCGCCGCTCAGGTCGTTCTGCGCCACGAGCGCCCGCCCGTAGGCGATGCGCGAATCGAAGTCGTCCGCGCCGCCCGCGAAGCCGCGGCGCCAGCAGTCGAGGGCGCCCTCGACCTCCTTGCGCTGCCACAGCATCTGCGCCCGCACGAGCAGCGCGCCGGCATGATTCGGATCCTCGCGCAGCACCTCGGCGAGCCAGCGCCCCGCGTCGACGGGGTTGCTGCGCTGCACGAACGCCCAGGCGAGCCCGATGCGCGCATCGAAGTCCGACTTGTCGCGCGCCGCTCGCACGAGCAGGCGATCGATCGCGCCGTCGTCGTAGCGCGGCACGAGCTTCATCCCGCGGATCTTCTTCTGCTCGACGAACTCGAGCAGCGCCCGGTCGAGCTCGCGCGAACTCATGCCGAGAGCGCGCTGGCACACCGCCTCGAGGCCGAGGTCGTCGCCGAACGCGCGGCACATGTCGACGGCCTTGTCGAAGCCCCAGCGCTTCGAGATCAGCTCCACGATCAGCCCGCCCTGGTAGTAGCCGAACAGGATGCGCGGCCCGCGGAACAGCCGGTTCAGCAACCCGACCGGCGGGATGTCCTCGTTGTGGAACGCGTCGAACAGCTCGCGATCCATGCCGCGTTCCCAGGTGCGGTCGCGGACCTTCTCCTCGTAGACGGCAAACCCCTCGGTGAGCCAACGCGGTACCCGGTGCTTGCTCAGGGCGAGCGTCAGCACGTGCGAGAACTCGTGCCAGACCGTGGCCTCCCACATGAAGTCCTGCCGGCGCACGTCCGTGTCGCCCGGGCTCACGAGCGTGATGAACGGCCCGAAGCACGCCCCGAGCGCCGTGAACCCGCGGAAGCCGGTCGTCCGGACCGAGAAGTCGTCCCACGTATGGAACACCTCGACCGTCACGGTGTCGTCCGGTCGCACGCCGTACTTCCGCCCGAGCTCCTCCGCAGCCTCGAGGTAGAGCGGCATCATGTAGGCCGCGAGCAGCTCGGAGTCATCGCGGTGCAGGCGCAGCTCGAACTGGCCGTCCTTGCTGCGCACGGTGACGTACTCCTCCTCGAGCAGCTCCTGCGCCGCGATCGCGTTGTTGCGCCACGGGTCGACGAGGCCGCGCTCGATCTCCTTGGCATACTCGAGGCGGTTGCGCGCCTCGGCGCCGTCACCGCAGTAGATCAACGCCTTGGCCGAACCCTGCAGCGCCGCGACGTTGTCCGGATCGACGGCCAGCGCCTGCTCGTAGAACGGCAGCGCATCCGCGAAGCGATACAGCGCGACCAGATGATCGGCGAGGATCCGATCGACGTCGGGTTGCCCCTCGTCGCCAACGAGCGCGCGTTCGCGATACCTCGCGTAGTCGTCCATCTCGGCGAGCAGGAACGCGACCGCCGCGCGATGCGCCAGCGCCTCCTTGTGGTTCGGGTTGATCGCGAGCGCGGCGTCGAACACCTCCTTGGCCGCCTCGAAGCGACGATCGTCGAAGATGTTGCTGCCGCGCAGCACGAGCCCCTCGACACACTTGCCGTTCTGCCGCAACGCCCGCTGCAGGTACTGCTCGGTGATGCTCGGATCGAGCATCTGGTTGGAGCGCCGCAGGCGATACATCGCGAGCAACGCCGGCTCGTAGTCGCCGTGCTCCTCGAGCACCTTCTTGAGGTCCTTCTCGCCGCTCGGGAACCCCGCGGCCTCGCCATACGCCTCGAACTTGAGGATGCCGTAGCTGGTGCGTGCTTCCGGCCGCGCCGGTGGCCCGCCGGCCTTCTCCGCGGCCCTCTCGAGCTTCATGCTCTCGACGAACGCGCGGCTCGCGAGCTCGATGTTCTCGCGCCCGCCGAGCCGATGGTACGACCGGCCGAGGAACGTCAGCTGGCGCGCGTCCGCCGGCCGGTCCGCCGTGGTGTTCGCCGTCCACAGCTCGCGCGCGCGGGCTCGTTCGCCCTTGCACCAGTGCATCGCGCCGAGTTCGTGCCGGACCTCGGAGTCGACCGTGTCGCCGGCCGCGAGCGGCTCGAGCGCCGCGATCGCGTCATCGTAACGCCCGACCCGGGCGAGCGTGCGCGCCTGCAGCAGCCGCGGTTCGCGCGTCACCCGGAACGCGTCGGGCAACCGCTCGAGGTCGCGCAGCGTGCGCTCGTAGTTGCCGCGACGTTCTTCGATCGTCGCGAACCCGAGCCGCGCCGCGTTCACGATCGCCGGCGGCGGCTGGTATTCCTCCGGCTCCTCTTCGAGCGCGAGCAGGATCTCGTCGAACCGCGCCTCCGCGGACGACAGCTCACCCTCGAGCAGCTTCTTCTGCGCACTCGCGAGCAGAAACGCGTAGTCGTCTTCTTCGTCCTGGGCGAGCAGACCGACATGGCCGAAGCCGAGAGCCAGGAGACCGGACGACGCGCGCAACCACCAGGATGTCATCGCCCGTCACGATACTGGCTCACGTGCTCCGCGGCAGCACGACTGCGAAGACGGGCGCGGGAACGAACCCTTGAATCAGCGGCCTCGCGCCGTAGCGCGTGCCGTACGGCGCGCCGGCCGGGCGCGATGCCCGGCCGTTGCGCGTCGGTTCCGCGCTGCGGCCCTACTGACCCTGCAGGATGATGACGTCACTCGACGCCGCGCGCAGCCCGGTCGGCCGGACATCCAGCACGACGGCCTGGAACGCGATGCGGATCGGCACGACCGGCGGAATGCGGAACGCGAAGCGCGCGTACCCGCGGGGCCCCGTGCGCTGGAGCTGCGTGGCGCGCGGGTCGACGTAGAGGTCGCACTGGCCGCCCGGCAGCTGCACCGGCGTCGGTCGCCGGCTGCCGATCGCGAGGACCGCGAGGCCGTTGTCGACCACGCTGCGCAGCCCCAGGCGGACGCCGCTGCCAGCCGGCGACGAGACGACCTGACCGCGCAGATCGGCACCGCAGGTGGGCCCGACTTCGGTGAGCTGGTAGGTCTGCGCCGCCGCGGGGGCGGCGAGGGCGAGGCCGAGGAGGAGGGACGACAGGGTGTGGATGGCTTTCATGTCGTCCCCTGGTTGTCCGCGATCGGGGGATCGACGGACAGTGTTCAGGAAGGATTACTTTTTCGATACGCCAGGCATCGCCGGCGGCTTCGCTCCCGGGTCAGAGGTTGCGCACCTGGAAGCCGTTGCTCGTATCGATCGTGATCGAGGGCCCGACCGGGCCGAGCGCCAGCACCTGGTTGTGCAGCGCGAACCCCGGGAAGTACGGCAGCACGTAGTCGTGCAGCCCCACCCCGAACGGCGACACGGGCACGAGCACGGCCGCATCCACACTCGTGAGCGACAGGCAGCCCTGCCACGGTGCGGGCAGCGGCGTCGTGGCCGGCAGGAAGCCGTAGGCGACGAACGCGATGCCGTTCGGGGTCGCGCCGCCGAACGCGAGGTCGACCCGGTGATCGCCGTTCGGCAACGGCGTCAGCGCCCCGTTCATCAGCACGGTCATGCAGGTGCTGCCGTACGAGGTCCCGATCGCGAGCGGACCGAAGTCGAAGTAGTCGCCGAACGCGCGCCCCATGTCGACGCCGGTCTGATACCAATCCGCTTCGGTGCCCCAAACGCCCGGCGTCGGGCCGAACCGATACGTGCCCTCGAACGTGATCGCCATCACCTCGTCCTCGAAGGCCGGCGAACCGGTCCACTGCGGATTCGCCGACCAACGGTCGTGCATCATCGACTCCACGAACGGCCGGGACGGCGCGCCGGCCGAGCTGTTCTGCGTCGTTCCCATCGCCACGAACGCGCTGCTATTCATGTAGGCCTGGATCCAGTCGTTCTCGAGCGCGTGCACCGCCGGGATCACGCCCGAGTTGTTGCCGCCAGCGCTCCAGTTGGGGTTGCTCGTGTGCCGGAAATGGAACGGCAGCCCGACGTTGTGCGTCGCGTGCAGGTTGAGCACGACGCGGATCGGGTTGCTGCCCGGCGCGGCCGGCGTGCCCATGAACCCCTCGATCTGCGTCCGCATCGCGACGATCTCGGGCTGCGGGCTGTTGTAGGGCGCGGTCCACTCGTTCTCGAGATTGACCGAGTTGGCGTTCGTCCGGTAGTTGCCGAGCCAGACGCCGTCGGGGTTGGCCATCGGCACGATGTCGAAGATCACGCGGTCGAGCAGCGCCTCCGCATCCGGATCGCTGGAACCGAGCCAGTCGATCAGGCCCTCCATCTGGAAGAAGGCCGTCGTCTCCGCCGGGTGCACCGCGGTGTGGATCCAGACGCGCTCCTTGCCCGAGTCCGGCACGCTCGCATCCGTGATCTCGACCATCTCGATCGGGCGACCGAGCACCGAGTTGCCGATCGTCGTGATCGACCGCACGTGCGGGTGGGTCGCGAGGCTCGCGAGATAGGCGTTCTTGCGCGCGACGGTGTAGGGAAAGAACTTCGCGATCCGGATCGTATCGACGCCGGCTGGCGTCGTGATCGTGAAGCGATGCGACGTCGACGTCGGCCGCGTCGGCACGGCGCTCGTCGGCATGCGCGTGTAGGGCGTGAACGTCTGACCGCCGTCCGTCGACCGCGCCCACGTCGGCAGGATGATGTCGGTGTAGCCCGCGTTCGTGATCGTGACGGTCAGGGTCACACCGGTCGGTGCGATCTGCGCGATCTCGCAGTGCCACCAGCGGCGGAAGCTGTTCGGCAGGCTGCCGTTGTTGTTGTCGTCCGCCATCCGCAACGTGACGTCGTAGTTGCTGCCGCCCGTCGGCGTGACCGACCAGCTGGCGAGCCGCATCGCCTCACCCGATACGTTCACGGTCGGGGTCTGCGCGACGACGCGTTCCGGCAGCGCCGCGGCGAGAGTCAGCAGCAGAGCGGCGGTCATCAACCCGGCGGCCGGCGTGACGCATGAGAACGGCAGGACGAAGCTGGCGGCGCGCGCGGCGGGAATCATGGCGACCAAGTTCGCGGGCCAGCCCGAGGTCGTCAACTGCCGAAGCGCCTGCTACGGTCGACCAGCGTGACGCACACCGAGTTCTACCGCGGGCTGGCGACGGCGCAGCGCGCGCTCGCGGACAGCTCGGCGTCCGGGGCAACGCCGGCACCCGCGGAACTGGCGCGGGCCGTGCACGCGGCAGTCCAGCCGCTGCTCGACGCCACCGCGATGGCATCGTCCGGTGCGCGCGCGTGCGGCGCCGGATGCACCGCGTGCTGCCACTTCCCCGTCGGCGTAACGTTCGCCGAAGCCGAGCTGCTCGCGCGGGAGCTCGCCGATCGCCCGGATGTCGCAGCGCAGTTGCGCTCCACCGCCGAGGCGACCGCGAGCACGCCGTGGCCCAGGCTCGCCGGCTTGCGATGCCCGCTGCTCGACGCCGGCCGGTGCGCGGCATACGACGCCCGACCGCTGCCCTGCCGCGCGCTCGCGAGCGCGGACGCGACGGCCTGTGATCGCGCCCTGACCGCCCGGGTCCCGGTGCCGCGCGACGACGAGGCGTTCGCGATCGGACTGGGAGCGACCACGGCGCTCGGGGCCGGCGCCGTGAACCGCGCCGGCGATGCCGAACCCGACACGCGCGAACTCCGGGCGGCAGTGGCCGCGTTGCTGGCCCTCGACACCGCCGACGCGCTGCCGCGCCGGGCCGCGTTCGAACGCGCTCGGCCCGCGATGCCGGAATGAGGCGCCAGGCCCCGGGTGGGCAGCAACGGCGGTCTCGCGACCGCGCCGGCGCTCAGTCCTCGTCGAGCCCTTCGAACGACGAGATCGTCTCGCGCACCGCGTCCGGAATCGGCCGCGGCTTGTTGACCTCGTCGACGTAGACGAGCGCCGCCTCGGCCTTCGCGAGCACCTGCTCCCCCACCTGCACCTCGTAGCGCATCTGGAAGCTCGTGTTCCCGAGCTTCGTCACCGCGGCCGCGACCTTGGTCTGCATCCCGAGGCGCGCCGGCCGCAGGTACTTCACCGTGACCTCGGCGAGCAGGAACTCCACCCGATGGTTCTGCAGCAGCCCGAGCTCCTCGAAGTAGAGGAAACGCGCCTGTTCGACGAGGCTGAGATAGACCGCGTTGTTGACGACCCCCTCGCTGTCGACGTCGACCCAGCGCAGCGGCACGTCCACGATGAACCGGTAGAGCATCTCCTGATCGTCGGCGATCGGCGCTTCGGAATCGATCCCGGGTTTCCCCGCACCGATTCCCAACCCGGATTCCCAACCCGGATTCCCAGCCGGCTTCCGCATTCGCCCGCGACGGCCCGTAACAGACGGACCCGCCCTGCACCCGGGATCGATGACCCGATCGCACCGGCGTTCGGCCGCTTTCCAACACGCTGACGGCCGATCTCGTCGGAGTTCGGGAAGCGATCATCCGCGGGAGCTATTCTGACGAACGTTCGTAGGACAGGACGACGCCATGCCAAGGATCACGACACCATGGATCGCCGCCCGGCTCACGCTGGGACTCGGCGGTGTTCTCGCCAGCGCCGCGTTCGCTCACGCGCAGGACGAACCCCGCGTCACCGAACGGGGCTCGACCCTGCAGGTCGTCGAACCCGACGCCGAGGAGATCGAACTGCGGATGACGCCCGTCGTGCGCGCCGTCCAGCGCGCCGCCGACAGCGTCGTCAGCATCTACGTCGTCAGTGACACCCGACTGGTCAACAGCCAGCCCGTCACGCAGGGCCAGGGCTCGGGCGTCCTGCTCGACGAATCCGGCCTCGTGATCACCAACTGGCACGTGATCTGGCCGCTCGTCCGGGCGAGCGTCGGCGCGCGCGAACTGTCCGCGGAGGTCAAGCTGCGCGACGGCCGGTCACGGCCCGCAGCGGTTCTCAGTCATTCCAAGACCCACGACCTCGCGCTGCTGCAGATCCAGCTGCAGCCGGACGAGAAGGTGTCCCCCATCGAGATCGGCCGGTCGCAGGACCTGATGATCGGCGAGACGTTGATCGCGATCGGCAACCCGCAGGGCCACGCCAACACGGTCACGACGGGCGTGCTCTCGGCGACCGGCCGCACGATCAAGGTCCGGGCGCCGGACAATCAGCCCCGCGAGTACTCGGGGCTGATGCAGACCGACGCCGCGATCAACCAGGGCAACAGCGGCGGCGCGCTGCTCGACATCACGGGCAAGCTCGTCGGCATCAACAACGCGATGGCGGTCGGCGCCGAGAACATCGGCTTCGCCATTCCGATGGACACCGTGCGCGAGGTCTTCGACCAGGAGCTCTCGCGGAGCGGCAGCTTCGCGATGGCGATCGACGCGCCGTGGCTCGGCCTCGAGGTCGTCGACCGCGGCACGTCGACGATGGTCTCGTCGGTCCTCATGGACAGCCCGGCCGACCGCGCGGGCGCGGAACCCGGTGACATCCTGACGCGCGTGCAGGGCCAGCCGATCCGCACGTCGCTCGACTACCAGCGGCAGCTCGTGTCAGCGCCGTGGGACCGTCCGATCGAACTGCGCGTGCAGCGCGACGGCCGCGAACTCGAACTGCGCCCCGTGCCGACCACCCGCAGCGCCTACGTCGTGCTGCGCGCGATCGGCATCGAGATCGAGGAACTCACGCCGCCCGACGATCGCACAGCGCTCGAACGTGCGACCCGGGCCTACTACCGCGGCCGCGGCCGCCGCACGGTGCCGCTCCTGCGCGGCACGCTGCGGGTCACCGTCGTGCAGCCCGAGTCGCCGGCAGCCGGCCTGCTCGAGGTGGGCGATCTCATCTTCGCCTACGTGGAACGCAGCCGCTTCGGCGAGCCCGAGCGGCCGCTGACCGACGAACGCGCGCTCCTCGATGCGCTGCGCCGGCGCGACGGTCGCGCGATCAAGCTCGCCGTCGCGCGTGCGGACCGCGACTTCTACACCACGCTCGAAGTGCGCTCGATCCTGCGGGACTGACCGTCGCGGTGCAGCCGCGGCCCACGCCTCGCGGCTGGCTGCGGCCATCTCGGTGGTCACATCGTCAGCGGTAGACCCACGACGTCCGCGCGACGAGCGTGAACGTCGTCGGCAGATCCGGGTCATCGAGCGGCACGACGTCGCGCAGCGCGTCACCGAGCTCCTCCCGCCGCAGCAACCGCCGCCGCGCGCGCGGTGACAGGCCCGCGAGCAGGAAGACCGCGCGGGCGTCGTGCTCGACGCGATGCTCCGCGACGACGCGGCCAGCGACGACGCGCCAGTGCGTCGGCACCCCGCCGCGGGCGCCGCCGACCTGCTCGAGGATCCGGTTCTCGGCCGCCGCGACCTGCTGGGCGAGCCCCGGATCCGGCCGCCGCGCCAGGTGCCGACGCAGCGCCGGCAGCACGAGCCCCGCCGTCAACCACGCCCGTTCGAAGTAGACGTGCGGTCCGACCTCGCCCTCGCCGAACCGGAACGTCGCGGCGTCCTCGTCGAACCGGTATCCGATCGCCGTCGCGAGGCGATCCGCGGCCGCCGCCACCACGGGATCCGGATCCACGAGCAGCAGGCCCTCGAGCTCGAGCAGCGGCCAGGCGAAGTCGCGCGCCCGTTCGCGCCACGCGTCGTCCCCCGTGCCCCCGCCGATCGCCATCGGCGGCCGCGCGGCCAACGCCCGCCCCATCGCCCGCGCCGCGTGGATCAGCTCGTCGTCGGCCGTGAGCAACCCGGCGAGCAACAGCCCCTGCAACCAGACGTGCCCCGGTTCGGGCATTCCTGTGCGGTGGCCCGGACCGTGCGGGAACGGCAATCCGGTGGCCCGGTCCAGATCACAGTCGACGAGGTGGTGCGCGCAACGCACGCCGCGCGCGACGATCGTGGCATCCCCGATCGCCAACCCGAGCCGCAACAGCGCGAGCCCGGTATCGAACTCGTTGTTGGTGACCGTGCCATCACCGCGCGCGTGGTCACCGGCGCCGCGTTCCCCCGGCAACTCGACGAGCTGGCGCGCCGCCCGCTGCAGCTCCCGCCGCAACAACCGCGGCAACCGCGCGGCCGAGCCGTCACGCTCCGGCAGCACGCCGGCGCGCTCCCACAGCCGCCGCGGCAACGCCGCGACGACGGCGTGCCGGGCGCTCGGCACCCGGCAACTGCGCCGCACCTCCGACGCCGCGAACGTCGCGCCGCCGATCGTCGTCGCCTCGCGAAAGCGCGTCCGAACCGACCGATCGATCGTCCCGTCCGCCCAGCGCCACGTCGTTGCGATGCGTTCCCCGTGTTCGACGTTCTCGACCGTACGACTGCGCTCGACCGCAGCGCCGCCCGACCCCGTACGCCCCGTCCGCGAACCCCGCGACGATCCGGCCGCGACCACCGCGCGACCGCGCACCCCACACAGCGCGACCTCGACCCACACCGGGTCCGCGTCCCGCCCACCGATCGGCAGCCGCCGCCACGACAGCTGCCCGGGACCACGCAGGCTCAAGCCGTGCTCGAGATGGGCCGCCGGCACCGCGACGCCGAAGCGAACCGGTCGCCCCGACGGTCCGCTGCGTCCCGCGTCGACCGGCACGGTCAGGACGCTCTGAACGAGAACTGCGACGAGAACCCCCACGCAAGGCGGTGGGGCGACCGGGGGTAGGGCCTCCACGCTTTTCTACCCGACCCGCCCCCACACCTTTTCTGCCCGGCCCACCCTACCTTCTCTGCCCAACCCCGCCCCCACCCCCGAGGCTGATGTCATGCGTGTGGATCAGCTCAGTCGGACCAGGTGGAGCGAAAGAGCTGGCCGCCCTCTCGCCGCCACCGCAAGAAGCTGTCGTGATACGGCGCCGTGAGCTCGGCCGTCATCGCCGCCTCGCCGAGCCAGCGCACCGCGCGCACCTCGTGACCGGGCCGTGGCTCGCCGGGCTCGACGTCGACGGCGAAGAAGAACGAGCGCCAGGCCTGAATGCGTTCGCCGCCGCGGCGCCGCTCGCCGTCCTGGACGAACAGGAAGCGTGGCTCGCCGCGAACGACGAGTTCGGTCTCTTCGCGCAGTTCGCGGACGAGCGCCTCGGTCAGCAGCTCACCGCGCTCGACCTGGCCGCCGGGCAGGTCCCAGGTCCGGACCGCTCGCCCGCCGATGTGGCGGTCGTTGCCGACGAACAGGATCGCACCGTCGGGGCGTTCGACCACGGCGAACGCCCCGAGGAAATCGGGCGGGATCTCGGGCGCGACCTCGGCGTCGGACGGCGGGCCTGCGGACTCGGGATCGGCCATCGCGACACCTCTACGCGATCACGCGGGGGCGAGCGAACCCTTCGCCCCCGATCGCTGGGCCCCCGATCACTGGGCCCCCGATCACTGAGCTCCCGATCACTGGGCCCCCGTTCACTGGGCCCCCGTTCACTGGGCCCCCGATCACTGGGGCTGCTGCGTGGCGCTCCACACCGCGCTCGCGAACGGCAGGCCCACGCCACCCGAGATGACCATCACGCCGTCCTGGATCTCGCGGGTCTCACGATCACCGACCCCCATGGCCTGGATCGCCGGGAGCACGCCGTTCGGTGTGCTCAACAGCACCTCGAACTCGTCCTCGCGAAAGCGCGCGAAGCCGAGCATCGGCAGCGCGCTGGGCATGAACTCCGGCACGAGCACCGACGCCTGCAGGCGCACGGCACCGCCACCGACCGATTGCCCGAACTCGAGCTGGAGCGCCTCCTGCAGGCCGTTGGCCGCCACCGTACCGTCCCAGCTGCCACTGAGATCGAGGATCTCGGGCAGATCGCCGAAGCGTGTGGCCCGCCACGTCCCCGTGTCGTCAGGACACGAATAGACGCCAGCCAGCTCGCCTGCCGGGGTGAACTCCGCGCGGAGCAGCACGTCGCCGGCCCGCAGCTCGAAGCCGCCGTTCTGGAACGCGAGCTGATACTCGCGCGGCGCGATGCACGGGTTGTCGAGCTCGATGCTGATGACCGGCTTGGAATCGAACTCCTGCACCTGAACGTTGATGAAGCCGTCGCCCTGCTCCCCGTCCGACTCCCAATCACCCTGCCAGGCGCCGAGCAGCGCCGTGGGCACGTCGTTCCGCGACGAGGTGATCTTGAAGCCCCCACACGCCGGCGCGAGGGTGGCGGCGAACAGGACGAGGACCGTGGGAAGAGCGCGTCGCATGGGAAGCTGGGGCCGGTTGCGCGTAGTCACGCGCGGCGGGGAGCGTAACTCATTTTTGGGCGTAGATGGCGGTCAACCGGGCGGCCACCGCGGCCGGCGCGAACTGCCCCGTGGCAGCGTGCCCCGCTGCGACGTATTCGGCGCGCAGAGCCGGGGAAGACCGCAGTTCCTGCGCCGCCGCGGCCAGCCCGGCGGGGCCTTTCGCCCCCGGCACGAGCGCGCCGCGCCCCCACGTCGCGAGCACGTCGCGCACCCCGGGAACGTCATAGCCAATGACCGGCACGCCCGCCGCGAACGCCTCGATCACGACCAGGGGGCACCCTTCGCGGCGACTCGGCAGAACGAGCGCGTCATAGGCCGCGAGGTGCTCGGCGATCGCCGGGACGGCGCCGCGGAACGTGAGCCGATCCGGCGCCACGGCCGCCGCCTGGCGCCGCAACCCCGCGAGCAACGGCCCCGAACCGACGACGTCGCCGCGCAGCGTCGACGCGCTCGCGATCGCCGCGATGAAGTCGGACTGACGCTTCACGGGCACACAACGACCGACCGTGACGAGCCGGAACTCGTCCTGCGGGATATCGAGGGCGCGCCGGGCTGCTTCGCGCGTGAGCGGCTCCGGAACGGCGACCGCCGGCGGCACGACGGTGATCCGCTCGCGCGCAGCGATCCCGAGCTCGGCCAGTTCGTCCGCGCAACTCGGGCTCACCGCGACGAGGTGCGTCGTCGCGCGCGCGCGCCGGCGTTCGCCGCGCCGCAGCAGCTCCGCGAACGGCCAGCTGAAGTAGTCCCGCAGCACGTGGCCATGGAACGTGTGCACGACCGTGGGCCGCACCGCGTCGCCGGCCCGCGCGGCGGCCCGGCGACCGAGCGCACCGGCCTTGCTCGTGTGCGTGTGCACGACGTCGGGACGCACGGCCCGGATCAGCCGTTCGAGCGCCCGGGTCGCGCGCCGATCCGAGAACGGCGCGATCCCGCGCGTCAGCGCGTCGACCTCGACCCAGCCCGTGGGGAACGACTCGCCGCCCGTCTGCACGACCTCCACGAACGACAACCGCGGCACCCCGTGCGCCGCGGGGCTCAACGCGGTCTCGGTCGGATCGACCGCGCCGGTGACGAGCAGCGTCGCGACGCCCTGCTCGCGATGCGCGTGCCACAACGCGATCGCCTGTCGGGTCGGCCCGCCGAGGTTGGGCCGCGTCAGGATTCGCAGCACGCGCACGACCGCAGCCTACGCGGCCGCGGCGGCGATTGCAGCTACGCGATCAGACCGAGCCAGCTCAGCAGGTAGAGGTGCCAGCCGAGGAGCGCGAGGTAGCCGACGAACACGACCCAGAGACCGATGCGGGCGCTGCGGAAGTTCTTCGTGAGCGTGAGGAACGCGCACGCGGCGCCGATCCCGATCGTCTTGAACACGAGGAACGGCCAATGATGATCGGACAGGTCCAGGACCGCCTGGACGAACGGATTGAGCTCCTGGCCGCCGTAGGACAGGAACAGCAGGGTGAACCACGCGTCGGCGAGGTTGAGCACGACGATCGCCATCACGACGAGAAAGACCCGGGTGCCGTGCAGGTCGACGAACGAACCCTCGCGCTCGTGCTCCCGCCGCGCCTGTTGCCGGCGCCCACCGAAGAAGGTGTAGCGGCTGAACATCGGCGTCGGACGATGCCGGCGGTCGCCGACCCGGCGCTCGTAGGACAGCGCCGCGACGGTGGCCGGGGACGGGGCGAGTCCTGCCGCCGCAGGACTCCGGGTCTCCACGAGATTCGTCACGCAGGAACGCTAGCACACCGGACCGAACGCCCCAGGGGCATCCCGCGGCCGCGGCCCGTAGCCCCCATGCCATCGGTCTCGACGCGATACTCCGGACGCCGGATTTCGGCGACCCGTGACCGCGGGCTCGCCGGCCGAACGAGCCGATGGCTCAGACGAACTTCGTGATGCCGGGCACCGCGACCTCGCTCTTCGGCGGCGCCTTCGTGAGATCCAGGTCGTCGGGCATCAGCTGTTCCTTGCTGTTCCACGCCTGCTCCCACGTGATGCGCTTGCCGGTGTAGGCGGCCATGCGACCCATGAGCGCCATGAGCGTGCTGTTGCACATGTACTCGCCGTTGTTGATCGTCTTGCCGGCGCGGATCGCAGCGAACATCTCGTCGTGCTCGTTCTGGTACATGTTCCCGGCGTTGCCGTCGAAGCGCCACTCGTGCTTGCCGGTGATCGTGTGCTGGAACACGTTGGCCTTGCCCTCGGTCCCCATCACGTGCTCGTTGACCTCGCGCCAGCAGCCGTTCTGCTGCCGGCAGTAGCTGAAGCCGCGTGTCCCGTTGTCCCACTCGTACATCGTGGCGAAGTGGTCGAACACGGTGCCGTACTTCGGATCGGTGCGCTTCTGCCGACCGCCGAGTGACGCGGCGAACTTGGGATACGTGTCCTTCATCATCCACGCCATGACGTCGAGCGTGTGGATGTGCTGCTCGGCGATGAGGTCGCCCGACAGCCAGGGGTAGTACAGCCAGTTCTTGAGCTGCCACTGCATCTCGGTCCACTCCGGCCGCTTCGGGAAGCTCCAGAGCTCACCGGTGATGTAGTTGCCGTGGATCGCGAGGATCTCGCCGACGCCGCCGTTCTGCAGCCGGTCGATGATCGCGCGGCGGCCGTGGTGGTAGCGGTAACACAGCCCGCTCACGACGGTCAGCCCCTTCTTCTTGGCCGCCTCGCAGGCCGCCGCGACGCGCCGCACGCCGGGCGCGTCCGTGGCGACCGGCTTCTCCGCGAACACGTGCACGCCCTGCTCGACGCACTTCTCGATCTGCATCGGCCGGAACCCCGGCGGCGACGCGAGCAGCACGACGTCGACGCCCGACGCGAGCACCTTGTCGATGCAGTCGAGACCGACGAACTGACGCTCCTTCGGCACCTGCACCTGGACCTTCGCGGTCTCCCCGACGGCCTCGATCACGTTGGCCAGGTTGTCCTCGACGCGCTCGACGAACGCGTCGCCGACGGCCCAGAGGATGTTCTCCGGGTGCGCGCGCAGCGCCTGCACGGTCGCCCCCGAGCCGCGCCCGCCGATGCCGACGATGCCGATCTTGAGCTGGCCCGTGCCCTGATGGACGGGCGAGGCGGCCCGCAGCGCCGAGAGCGAGCCCGAGCCCGCCGCAGCGGTCGCGGCGGCCGCGGTGACCCCGGTCGACGCGGTCTTGAGGAAGGAACGGCGAGAGGGTCGGGACGTCGTCATGGCGGTTGAGAGCCTAACCGGGTGCCAAGACACGACAAGATCGCTATCCTCACGCCGTCCCGGCCGGTCGGCAGACCCCCTGGAGCCATCGCGCTCCCCGACGGCCATCGCCATCGATCCCACTGCCCCCAGACGATGCGCACCAACTCCGTAGCCCCCCCATCCCGCATGGTCGCCCGCTTCATCGCCTGCCTCCTCATCGCTGCCGCCTGCCCGTTCCTCGCCGGCTGCTCGAGCCTGTCGAGCGCGGATCAGGACCAGCTCGCCAACTACCAGCAGCGCGCCAAGCTGTTCTGGGAAGGCGGCAAGTACGGCCAGGCCCTGATCATGATCGAGAAGGGTCTCGAGCTCGAGCCGGACGACTACAACCTGCGCAACCTGCAGGCCTCGATCTACCTGAAGCAGAGCCCGAGTTCGCAGGGCACGGACCACCGGCTGCTCGACCGCGCGACGGCGATCTTCGAGGACGTCTACGACACGCGGTCCGACGCGTACCACAACCCGGCGCTACTGTTCAACTTCGCCCTCGCGCTGCAGAAGCAGGCGCGCCGCCACGCCGGTGAGGCGACGCGACTCGCGGCGCAGATCGAGCGCGGCCTCGTCGACGACGCGGACGAGGCCCGCGATACCGTCACCGAGGATCGCGAGCTCGCCGCGAGGAACTACGGCCGTGCGAAGCAGCTGCTCGAGCACCTCGTCGACCGCGGCGAAGTGCTCCGCCTCGCGCACTACCACCTGGCCCTGGCGGCGCGCGACACCGGCGATCACGACGCGCTGATGAAGCACAGCAAGGCCTACTTCGAGCAGGTGCAGCGCGCCCACGAACTGACCGAGCAGCGCATCGCTGCCACGGTCGAGCCCGGCTATGAACTCGAGCAGAAGCGGCAGCGCGCCAGCCTCATGCGCGAGGAGCTCGGCGCCCGCACGCTGATGTCCGAGTACTTCTACGCGCGCGGCCAGTTCAAGGAGGCGCTGCCGATGCTGAACCGCATCCTCGAGATCGATCCGTCGCGCAGCTCGGACTACTACAACCGCGGCCGCGTGCTGCTCAATCTCGGCGAGAACGAGCAGGCGCGCTCCGACTTCCGCAAGTTCCTCGCGACGACCGATCTGCCGGCGACGAGCGAGAAGGCGATGTTCGCCGCGGCTCAGATCACGAAATAGTGCGCGCGGAGTCGCGCTCGCGAACGGGCGCGCGCACGAGGTAGTTCACGATTCCGTGACCGACGGCGAGAACAATCGGCGACGCGCCACCGTGGCGAGTGCTACGACCGACGACCTGCCCGCCGGCGCGCGGACGCTGCCGGCGACCTGTCGCATCAAGACCCAGCGCGACTTCCGCCGGGTCTATCGCCGCGGCCACCGCGCCTCCGGCCGCTGGCTCACCGTGGTCGGGCATCTCGGCCGCAGCCCAGACGCCGCGCGCGTCGGCCTGTCCGTGAGCAAGAGCCACGGCGGTGCCGTGCGGCGCAACAAGCTCAAGCGTCTCCTGCGCGAGGCGTTCCGCCACGAACGGTATCGGCTGCCCGCGGGCCTCGACGTCGTGCTCATTCCGAAGCAGCGCGACGAGAACTTCCCGCTCGCGGAACTCCGTTCCGAACTCGTGCGGCTGATCGGCAAGGTCCTCGCGGGCGGCAAGCCCAACCGCCGTTCGCCAGCTGGCCGCAAGGGCAAGGACGCGGCCGCGACGCCCGCGGCGGCGAAGCTGCCCCTGGGCGGCCGCCGCGCCGAGCGCCGGCGCGGCAAGCGCGGCGACGACCGCCAACCCGACAGCGGTGCATCGTGAGCGTCTCGCGCGCGCTCGTCTGGCTGCAACCGAAATGGCTGCTGATGGCACCGGTGTGGTTCTACCGCCGCGTGATCTCCCCGATGAAGCCGCCGACGTGCCGCTTCCGGCCGACGTGCTCCGAGTACGCGATGATCGCGCTGCGGCGGCACGGCGCCATCCGCGGGACCTGGCTGACCGTCAAACGCATCGCGCGCTGCCAGCCGTTCTGCGAACCGGGCGAGGATCCCGTGCCGCCGGTCGCGTCGCATCCCGAGGGCTGACCCGGTCTACTCCCCGCTCCGCGGCCACGGATCGACCGCCTGCGGATTCACGAACACGCCGCTCGCCGTACGCACCACCCCGGCGCGGCGGTCGGCGCCGTGGAGCAGCTGATTGAGGCCGCGGTCGTCGACGAACCACTCCGCGCGGCGGACGGTCGTCACCGCGTAGCGGGCGACGGTCCCGGGGTCGTTGCGGACCGTGGACCAGCTGCCGGTCGCGGGGGACGGCACGCGTTCGATGCGGAACGCGGGCTCGTTCGCGCTCGCCACGTCAGTGGCGGTCCCGCCACCGTGGGCGCCGTCGCCGGAGCCCTTCGCGCCGCGTTGCCAATCGACGAACGGCAGCGTGGCCGCAGCACCGACGAGCAGGAGCACCGCCACCGCTCGCCGGATCGCGCGGCGTTGCCGGCGCCGGCGGACGGCGCCGAGGAGTCCGGGCAGCATCGCGTCGCGATGCGCCTGGGCCGAGGGTGAGAGTTCGAAGTCGGTCATCGTTCGTTCTCCGTTGGGCTACGCGCCCCGTCGTCAGGTCCACCGAAGGCCGTCGCGAGCTCGCGCAGCCGGTCGAGCACGCGCCGCAATCGGCTGTGCGCCGCGTTCGGGCCGAGGCCGAGCAGCGCGCCCGCGGCGGTCACGCTGATCGCCGGCGAGAACCGCGCCACGAGCAGTTCGCGGTCGGTCGCCGGCAGGTCGTCGAGCTGGGCCTGCAGCCAGGCGCGGTGTTCGCCATCGGCCAGCTCCTGCCACGGTTCGGGAGGCGCTGGGTCCGGCTGCTGTTCTTGCCGTCGCTCCGCCCGACGGCGCTCGCGCGCCTCCTGGCGGTTGCGATCCGCGGCCGCGCGCAGCACCGTCTGCCGCATCCACGCGCCGACCGCCGCGTCGTCCCGGAGTGCCGGCATCTTGTTCGCCACCTTGAGCATCACGTCCTGGACGAGGTCGAGGCAGAAGGCCTCGTCGCGGCCCGACGCGCGGCGCGCGAGCGCCAGCGTCGCGGGGAACCAGGCCTCGTAGAACGCCGCAAACGCGGCCTCGTCACCGGCCGCGATGGCCTTCGACAAGGCCGCGCCATCCCGCGCGATCGTCGGATCGCCGGCGTGGTCGCGGGCCGCGGGCAAACGCGCGCTCCGCTCAGCGGCTCTTCTTGGTCGACGTCGAGGTCGGCTTCCGCTTCGCGGCGCCGGACATCGCGCGCTGCTGGAGGTCGCGCTCGAGGATCGACAGCACCTCGGACGCGAGCCCGAGTTGCCGCGTTGAGCCGCGCAGGAACAGCAGTCCCGAGTCCTCGTGGAACTTCATCGTCGGCTCCTTGCCCGCGAACGTCGCGCCGACCTCGAGCGCCGACAGGACCGTCTCGACCTTCATGCCGTCGACACCCGCGGACGGGATGCCGTCGATGAGGCGGTTGAGCGACAGCACGAGCGTGCGTTCGTTCGACGACGATTCGCGGTCGACGTTCTTCGTCGTCGCCTTCTTCTTCGGGTTGCCGATCGCGATGATCGCGAACACCGGCTCACCCGACCCGCGGTTCTGCGAGTAGGTGATGCGCTTGTCCGACTTCGCGACGGAGCACGCGCTTTCGAGGATCTGATCGACGCCCGCCGCGTGGATCTCCATCGCCGGCACCATCGCGCTCGCGGCGTCCGCGCCCATCACGATGTTGATCTTCGGCTCGGCCTGGCGGAGCGCCTTCACGAAGTGCGCCAGCGTGCCGCCGTCGAACTCGAGCGAGACGATCGGCGGCTGGGTGTAGTCGGCGCGCCGGGGCTCGGCCTCCTGGGCCAACGCGGGGCTGCTGCCGAGCGCGAGCGTCGCGGCCAGCAGGGCGGGGAGGAAACGGCTCTCGTGGTTCTGACTCATCTCGTGGCTCTCTCTCGTGGCTCTCTTTGTTCTGTCCGTGATCGCGGTGGATCGTTCGTTCACCCCCTCGACGCCACCACCGCCGGATTCCGTCGCCGCAGCTCCAGAAAAAACCGGACCACCGCCGCCCCGAACGCGATGGCCGTGGCCGCGTAGACCCCCAGCTGTGACGCGCAGGCCACGAATGCGGCCGTCGAGCCGTGCTTCTGCACCGCCGCGGCGTGGTCGCTGTGGGCGCCGTGCAGCGCCAGGAAGAATGCCGCACTGGCGGACACCCAGGCGCCGAGCCAGAGCGCAGCCGGCACGCGCTGGCGCTGGAGCAGGCAGCCGAACCCCCACATGAGAGCGCAGCCGACCACGAGTGTCGGCGCGACGGCGTCCTGGGGATGCCCGATCGGGAAGAGCAGCGCGGTCCACGTGCCGAGCATCGAGCCCACCGCCCACAGCGCGTACTCGTCGCCCGGATCGGCGAAGCCGAGCAGGCAACCGACACCCCAGACGACCGGCAACGTGATCGACAGCCGCGACGCCAGCGGCGGCCGATCCCCCGCCGCATCGGGCGTCACGGGACCGGGCGTCACGGGACCGGTCATCGCCGGGCTACCGGTCGCCCGCCATCTCGGCGAGCAGCGTCTCCACCGCGTCGTCCATGGCCTTGCCGCGGACGTTCTTGAAGCGGATCACGCCCTTGTGGTCGAGCACGTAGATCGTCGGCCATCCGGTCACGTTCCACTTCGACGGGATCGCGCCCGAGGTGCCGTCCTCACCGCACCAGAACGACCGCCACGTGACCTGCTTCTCCTTGGCTTCGGCGTGGTAGTAGTCGAGGTCCTTGTCGCTGTTGACGCCGATCAGCGCGAAGGGCTTGTTCTTGAGCTTTGCCACGAGCGACCGCTCGTGTGGGATCATTGCCACGCAAGGGCCTCACCAGAAGCCCCAGAAGTCGAGCACGACGACCTTGCCGCGATAGTCGCTGAGCTTGAAGCGCGCGCCCTGTGTGTCGGTGCCCTCGATGTCGGGCGCGACCATGCCGATCTGGAGTCGGTCCGCCTCGAACTTCGGGCCGTGGATCTTGTCGGCGACGATGCTCCCCGGCGCGAGCTCGGCCGCGCGCGCCCAGAGCTTCTCGGCGGTCGCCTTCGAACCGCCCTGACGCCGCAGCATCATCCCCTGCCAGTAGAGCGCCCACGCCTTCGGCAGCCCGGCCGGGTTGTCCGTGATGACCTTCTGCAACACGGCGTTGGCCTTCTCCGGGCCGACGAATGACGCGATCATCATGCCGTTCTTGAGGATCCCGTCGAGCTCGGGACTGGCGATGAAGTCCTCCTCGATGCGCTCCATCATCGTGGCGAACACCGCCTTGTCGTAGAGGTTGTTGGCCACGAACGTGAGGACCCGCAGCGCGTGGTCCGGCGGGTAGTCGGCCGCGATCGCGAGCGCGCGCTCCCCGAACTCACCGGGGTCCGGCCGCTCGACCGCGCTCAGGAGCTTGCGCATCGCCGCTCGATCCTTGGCCTTCACGGCGGCCCGGTAGTCCGCCGTCTCGCGGATCGCCGCGGACTTTTCGTGGTACTCCTGGTTCGCCGCCTTCCAGTCCGCGACGAGCTCCTCGAAGTCCGGCAGGGACTTCGTCGGCTGGCGCGCGTCCTGCGCGGCGGCGCCGAGCGCCAGGGTGGAAGCGAGCAGGCCCGCTGTGAGCCGTCGCGCGATCGATGGTTCTGACAAGTGCTGCATGTGCAGCCGCCAGATTACGCCCCGCGCGCCGCTCCCGCCAGGACACCGAGCAGGGTGCAGAGGCTCAGCACGTCGATCCGGTTGTGTTCGAGCACCCGGTCGACCGGGCCGCGGCCGTTGCGGATCCAGTCGAGGAACGCCGCCGGCGCCTCGCTGCCCGGCAGGTCGTCCTCGCGGTGCACGGCGAGCAAGCGTTCTTCGACCGTCCTGAGCCGCGTGTCGGGCAGCTCGTGACCGTGCGCGCGGCGGGCGCAGTAGTAGAGATCGAGGTGCGGCGCGGTGAGCACGGGCGAACGCAGCTTGTGCAGCGCCATGCGCGTCGCGATGCGGTGGCGGTCGTAGCTCTTGCCGACGAACGTGACGGGCACGGGATACTGCCAGAGCCGGGCCGCGACGTGTCGCAGCATCGCCGCCTCCTCGCTGAAGTCGCGCAGGAACAGCTGCTCGACGACGAGCTCGTCGCCGCGGAAGAACGCGAAGCCGTAGTTGAAGACCACGGTCCCCGCCCCACCGGACAGCCCCGTCGTTTCGGTGTCGAGGAACAGGCACTGGCGCGGGTCGATCGCCCTGAAGTCGTCGGTCTTGGCGATCGTCGCGAGGTGGTCGCCGTCGAGCTCGAGCGCCGCGTCGAGGCGGAAGCGGCCGTGCACGTGATCGAGCGGATAGCGCAGCTCGCGGCGCCACAACGGTCCGTCGCGACTCAGCACGACCTCGCCGGGCGGCAGCTCGACGGCCGGTCGCGCGTCGGGGTCCTGGCCAGCCGCGAGCTTCTTGCGACGCTGCGCGAGGAACGCGCGGACGTTGCCACGCGGCGGTGCGGCGGGTTCGGTGCGTTGCTCGGGCTCCGCCGAGCCGCCACGGCGCTGGCGTTCGCCCTGGAACGCGCGCCGCAGTTTGTCACGCCCGAGTTTGTTGCGCTCCGGGGCTACCACGCCGCACCCTCACCCGCCGCACCCTCACCAGACAGCTGGGCGCCGTTGTCGGGCAAGGGCCGCGCTCGCACCGACGTCGCGCCATCGCCGAGCATGCCCGTGAGGATCGCCATCGCGACCGCCTTGCTGCGCGCCCCGAGCGTGCTGCTCGGGCCGACGCACGACGGGCACCCGAAGCGGCACTGGCAGCGCTGCACGAGCTCGAGCGCCGCGCCGAGGATCTCGCGGTGCACGCGATAGATGCGTTCGGCGAGCCCGACGCCGTTGGGGATGCGGTCGTAGAGGATCAGCGTCGGCGCCTCGAAGTGCGGCTGCAGCGCCTCGGCGAGCACGCGCACATCGCCCGGATCGACGCGCACGAACAGCGGCACGAGCCCCTTGAGCAGCTCGCCGACGCCCTGCAGGCACGCCGCCTCGCCGCCGCGCTTGAGCCCGAGATCGGCGATCAGCTCCGGCTGCAGCACGAGCGCGGTCGCCTCGGTCTCGAACTCCTCGGGCGGCAGTTCGATCGGCCCGATGCCGACGTTCTCGCGCGTGTAGTATTTGATCTTCTTGAACGCCTTGGCGACCGTGCTCACGTGCACCTCGCCGCGGTGCGCGACGTAGCCGCGGTGATCCTGCTGCTCGTCGAGGTGCAGGATCTTGACCTCGGTCTCGACGTCGGCCTCGGTGTAGTAGTCCGAGTCGATGCGCTTCACGAACGCGCGCCGATCCTCGTAGTCGAAGCGTTCGACGAGATACGTGTCGCCCTGGTGGCCGTAGATGGCGCCGTCGTGCACCTCCGTGATCGCCGACGGCCGATCGATCTCGGCCAGGATCTTCTGCGTCTCCACGTCCTGGATCGTGACGTTGTCCATGTCGGCCGCGGTCAGGCTCACGCCCTCGGCCGGATACGTGCGGTCGGCGTAGTGGAAGCGCCCGCCCTGCTCGACGAGCACCCCGAGGTCCTCGGTCAGGAACTCGAGAACGGCGGCGGTGTCCGCCGCCTCGCCGAACATCTCGCCGCGATCGAACGGCAGCTCGAACACAGCACAGCGGATGTGGTTCGTGAGGATGATCGCGTTGTCGGGATCGATGCTCACCGCGTCGCGCCGGGTGCCGAACAGGTAGTCCGGATGCTGCACGAGGAATTGATCCATCGCCGACGAGCGCGCCACCATCACGACGGCGCTCTCCTGCGTGCGGCGCCCGACGCGACCCGCGCGCTGGAACGTGCTCGCGACCGTCCCCGGGTAGCCGACGAGCACGCAGACGTCGAGGCTGCCGATGTCGACGCCGAGCTCGAGCGCGTTCGTCGAGACGACGGTCCGGATCTCGCCCTTGCGCAGCCCCTTCTCGATCGAGCGCCGCAGGTTCGGCAGGTAGCCGCCGCGGTAGCCCGCGACCCGCCCCTGGTCGATCTTGCGCGCCTTGGCCTCGTCGCGCAGGTACTTGAGCAGCACCTCGGTCTGGTTGCGCGACCGCGCGAAGAAGATCGTCTGCAGGTCGCTGCCGAGCAATTCGCCGCCGAGCTGGCGCGCCGACTCGCTCGCGGGCACGCGCATGCCGGACGCGGCGGACACGAGCTGCGGGTTCAAGAACACGTAGTGCTTGCGGCCCGCGGGGCTGCCGTCGTCGTCCACGACCTCGACGGGCTGCTCGAACAGCTTCCGGCCGTGTTCACCGGCGTTGCTGATCGTCGCGGACGCGCCGCAGAACACCGGATCGCTGCCGTAGTGCCGGCAGATCCGCCGCAGCCGCCGCAGCACGTTGGCGACGTGCGAGCCGTAGATCCCCGACAGCGTGTGCAGCTCGTCGACGACAACGTAGCGCAGACCGGTGAACAGACCCTGCCACTTGGTGTGGTTCGGCAGGATGCCCTGGTGCAGCATGTGCGGGTTGGTCAGCACGCACGCGCCCTTCTCGCGCATCGCCTGCCGCACCGACGGCGGCGTGTCGCCGTCGTAGACCGCGACCGGCAGCTCGTCACCGAGGCCCGCGGCCGCGATGAGCTGCTCGAGATCCGCCATCTGGTCGCGCGCCAGCGCCTTGGTCGGATACAGGTGCAGCGCGCGCGCATCGAGCCCATCGCGCAGCAGCGCGTCGAGCACCGGCAGCTGGTAGCTCAGCGATTTGCCGGACGCGGTCGAGGTCGCGATGACGACGTTCTTGCCGCCGTGCAGCGCGTCGGCACACTCGCGCTGGTGGCTGTAGAGCTCCTGGATGCCGCGCGCGCGCAGCGCATCCACGAGCTTTTCGTGCAGCCACTCGGGCACCGGTCGCATCCGCGCCGCGCGCGCCTCGGTGCGGTGCCAGGCATCGACGACGCCCGGTCCGTCCTCGCGATTGTCGCGCAGTCGCTGCACGAACGTGCTCAGGTCCACGACGGGACCCCGCGCCGCTTGCCGTATCCACCCATGCCGGCAGCGTAGCGCGCACCCGAACGGGAACCAAACACCGTCGCGTCAGTTGTGGACGTAGGTCGCCGCGTTGCTGAACTGCAGCCCGTTCGCCGCGTCGAAGCTCAGCCCCTGCCACGCGACATCGACGCCGCGCAGCCACGTGGCGCTCGGCACCGCATAGCCGCCCGTGACCGATCCAGCACCGATCGCATGCAGCAACCCGGTCTGGGGCGCGAGCCAGGTTGGATACTGCACCCCGGCGACGATCTGCGGCAACCCCGGGTGACCGACCACGAGCGCGACCACGCTGCCCGCGGGCCCGGTCGCGCGCGCCGTCGCGAACGCCGGCGTCGCGCCGTTCGGAATCGGCGCGGTGCTCGCCCGGCACCGCGCGGCGCCGGCCACGGTCAGGGTAACGAACCCGTTGGTCATGCCCGTCACGTTCGTGACCTGGGTCGCCGCATCGAGCTGCGCGAACCCGATCCCCGCGAACGCATACGGCACCCCGAGGGCCGTCCAGCCGTCGATTTGCCCGCCGCGGATCTCGACGCGCGAGTTGATCTGCAGGCTGACCACGGCGTGCGCCGGGCCGAGCGTCGGCTGCTGGTAGCCGGACAGGTAGCAGTCCGTCAGCTGCACGTAGGCATCGCCGATCTCGACGGCCGCGCGCTCACTCACGAACGAACAGTCGACGAAGCTGTAGACGCCGTTCCCGACCGCGAGCGCGGGCAGGTGCGGGAAGTCGATCCGCAGCCCACGAACGTGCACCTGGTGGCTCTGATTGACGACGCAGCGCGCCGCGACCGGCGCCATCGGTGGAAAGTCGAGGATCACCGGGCCGACGTTGCTGTGCAGATCGACCGCGACGGGCCCCAGCACGTTCCCGAGCGCGACGCCGCGCATGGCGAACCGCTGGCCCGGGTGCAGCGAGCTGACCTTGCAGAGCGCCCCCGGCGCACTGCCATCGATGACCGCGCCGGGCTCACCGAGAATGGTGAGACCTTTCCCCGAAATGTGGAAAGCCTGGTAGCTCCCCGGCCGCACGAGCAACGTCGCGCCGTTGGGCGCCGCCGCAACTGCCGTGTCGAGCGCGGTGAACGCGGTATTGGGCCCGCTGTTGACGTCGACGACGTAGGACTGCGCTGCCAGGACCGACAGGAGGCAAGGCAGCATGCCGACCGCGAGGAGGAAACGCTTCATGCTTGGTGGGACCCGACGATCCCGCCGCGCTACGCAGGCAAGACTCCGAACCGACCGGAATTCTCGCGTTTTCGGGACCGGCCGACGCGCGCCGGCACGTTCCGCGTCAGTTCCCGATCTGGGCCTGCAGCCCGTCGCTGAGATCGAATGCGCCGAGCAAGCGTCCCGGCGTCGCGATGACGCCCCACTGACAGAACAGGTTGACCCCGATGTAGCTCGGGTCGTTCGGCAAACCGATCGGGATCTGGGCGTCACCGACCGGGTCCGTGAAGCGGAGCGGCAGCGCGATGTAGGGCACTCCGATGAGTTGGCGACAGCCCGAGCCGAGCAGGAACGATCCCGGCGTGAACGCCACGAGCGGGAACGCCGCGGTCGTCGCGGGTGCGTTCGTGAGGGTCACGGCGAACGTCGTGGTCCCCGGCGAGGGGAGGCCGCCGGTCGAGCCGATCCGGGGCACCGTCGTGGGAGTGGTCGAGCAGCCATGGCCGTAGTTGAGCACGAACGCCGCGCCCGAACCGTTGAGGTCGAAGACCCACGGCTCGTTGCCCTGGAGCCCGTCATCGGCGGCGAAGAACACGCGGCTGCCGGTATCGAGGAACGGTCCGAGTGAGACGGCACCGCGCCCCCCGACACCGAAAGATGTCACTGGCAGCGTTCCCCCAGTCGTGCCGTTGCTGATCCACAACTGCATGCCGCTGGCGACGTCGCTCGCCGCGAACAACAGCAGTTGCCCGTCGAGGATCGACGTCAACGAACCCGGGATCGGACCATCGATCGCGCCCGGGCCGATGTCGCGCACGAGATGCGTTCCGGCCGCGGTGCCGTCACTGGTCCAGAGTTCGGCGCCCGTCCCCGAACCATCGTCGTAGAGGAAGAACGCACGCGATCCGACGCCGCGGAGGTCACGAATCACGGAGCCAACACCGCCGGGCACGAGGTCCACGACGAGTCCCGTGCCGGCAGCCGTACCATCGGTGACACAGAGTTCCCGACCGGCCCCCGGGATGGCGGCGGTGAAGAACACTCGGGTGTCCGCAACTGTGAGGTCGCGGGGAGAGGAACTACCGATACCGGGCACGAGATCCGCAATCGGATTGGTCCCGGCCACCGAGCCGTCCGAGCACCAGAGTTCGAGACCCTGCGAACCATCGTTCGCGACGAACACGAGTTTGCCCTGGAGATCGACGAGCTCGTCCGGGGACGAGCCCACGGTGCCGGGGCGAATGTCGTGCAAGACGGTCCCGGCGAGCGAACCATCGCTGGAGAAGAGTTCGCTCCCGCTGACCCCGTCGTTGGCGACGAAGAACGCGCGATCACCGGCCACGGCGAAGTCGCTCGGATTCGACGACAGCGAGCCCGGGTTCAGATCCGCCAACCGACCGGTGCCCGCCGGGGTCCCGTCGGAAACGTGCAACTCGCTGCCATACTGCGCCTCGCTGCCGCGATAGAACACATGGGTCGACGTTGCGACCATGAACCGCGGCTGCACTCCGTTGCCGCCCGGAACATCACTGAGCTGGATGGTTCCGCCCAGCGTCCCATCCGTTGAGAACAGCTCACGACCGCTCGGTCCGTCGTCGCCTTCGAACACGATGCGCCCCCCGAACGCCACGGCGTGTTCGGGCCTACCGCTGCCGCCACCCGGCAGCAGGTCGACGACGGCCGTACCGGCCGAGGTGCCGTCCGTCACGTATCCCTCCGTGCCGACCCCGGTGACGCTGGCGGCGAAGAACGCGCCTCCCGCGAACTCCGTCCAACCCTCCGGGTTCGAGTCGCCGGCGGCGGGCCTGGTGTCGACGAGCAGATAGCTCCCGGGCACGGTCCCGTCGACGTGAAACGGTTCGCGTCCGGTGCCCGGCGCGATGGCCGAACACAGAACGGCGCCGCCACCGAACGGCACGAGATCCTCCGGCTGGGCGGAGAACGACGCCTCGAGATCGATGACCTGAACCGTTCCGGTGGCCGTGCCGTCCGTCTTCCAGATCTCCCGATCACCGCCGGCATCGGTGGCGACGAACCACAGCTCGCCGCCAATCTCGACGAACCCGGCCGGGGCGGAGTCCGGACTGCCGGGCCGCAGATCGAGAACCGGGCCGGTTCCGGCCGGCGTGCCGTCGGTGCTCCACAACTCCTGACCGATCGCGCCGTCGTCGGCGCTGAAGTAGGCCCGCCCCTGATACTGGACGAACTCCTCGGTGGTGACCCCGCTGCTGATCCCGGCCCGGATATCGCGCAACAGGGCGGTGTTCGCCGGCGTCCCGTCCGTGACGTAGAGCTCACGGCCGGCCGGCCCCGTCGCGCGAAACACGGCGAGCCCGCCGAGGTCCGTGAACTCGATCGGGTTGGAGTTCTGCCCGGGATTCAGGTCGGCGAGCAACACGGTGCCTGCCGCCGTGCCGTCGGAGAAGTAGGCCTCCCGGCCGGTCGCGGAGGCGAACGCGCTGAACAGCAGCCCGCTCCCGAACGGCGCGATGTCGGTCGGCGTCGAACCCGTGGACCCCGGCACGACGTCGACCGCGAGGCCCGTGTTGGCGGCGGTGCCGTCCGTGCGACACAGCTCGCGCCCCGCCCCTGCGATTATCGCGGTGAAGTAGAGCTCGTTCCCCACGACCGCGAACTCACGCGGCGACGAACTGCCGACCGTCAGGTCGGCGAAGATCCCGGTGCCAGCCGTCGTGCCATCCGTTCGGCACAACTCGATCCCGGCCCCGGGAACGTTGGCCGCAAAGTACACGAAGCCTCCGAACGTCGTGAGCTCGTCCGGCGAACTCGATCCGGAGCCGGGGTCGAGGTCACGCAGCAGGCGGGTGCCGTGAACCGTGCCGTCCGTGATCCAGAGCTCACGACCGAGCCCTGGCACGGTCGCCGCGAACAGCACCTCGTTCCCGAGCACGGCGAACTCACCGGGAAACGACCCGCTCGCGCCGGGCTCGAGGTCGACCAGCAGGTCGCTGCCGGCCTGCGTGCCGTCCGTCACCCAGAGCTCACGGCCGTGACGCCCGTTGGCGCTGAAGACCGCGAACGCCCCGTTGCCCGCGACGGCGAACCCCTCGAAGAACCCGCCGGACGCACTCCCCCCGGCCGGCTGCAGATTGGCGATCAGATTCTGGGCCGTGAGCGGTGCGAGCGCACCTCCGGCCAGGATCGATGTGACGATGAGGCGGACGGCGGGCATGGTAGTTCCTGAGTTGCGAGTCGAAGCTCCCCCGTAGAGAGGGTACCGCCGACGGGCGAGGGGTGGGAGCCCCGGGACCGGCGACTCCGAACGCGCAGGATCGACCGTGGACCAGCCGAACGCGCCGCGCTATCCATCGATACCATGGCCAAGAAGATCGACTGGTACTACCACCGCAAGGGTTGAACGAGCTGCAAGCGTGCCGACGCCGCCCTCGAGGGCACCGGCACGACCGTCCGGGAGACGGTCAACGCAGCCAAGGAGCGCTTCGGCCCCGACACGGTCGAGGAGCTGTTCGGTGACGCGAGCAAGATCGTCGTCGCGAAGGGCAAGAAGACGCTGGTGTTCCAGCCGAAGAAGTCGGAGTTCGACATCGACGAGCTGCGCTCGGTGGTGATCGGTCCATCGGGCAACCTGCGCGCGCCCGCGATCCGCACCGGCAAGACGTGGCACGTCGGGTTCCACGCCGACGCCTACGCCGAGCACTTCGGCGGCTGACGCCCCGATCGAGAGTTCAGGGGGCCTGCTGCTCCGCCCGCACGAACCCGGCGAGGTCGGCCCCGGTCGGTCGCTGGAACGCGCGCAGCCCGAACTCGGGCAGCGCTGCGAGCAGGTGGTCGAAGATGTCGGCCTGCACGTCCTCGTACTCGCCCCACGCCGTCGTGTTGGTGAACAGGTACATCTCGATCGGCAACCCGTTCTCGGACGGCGGCAGCTGTCGCACGAGGAACGTCATGCCGCTGTGGACCTTCGGCAGGCTGCGCAGGTAGCGCACCATGTAGGCGCGGAAGGTGCCGACATTGGTGAGCCGCAGCCGATCGAGGTCACAGGACGCCGCATCCTTGCCCTCGTTCTCCTTCTTCAGCCGCCGCTTCTTGTCGAGGATGTAGCTCTTCAGCAACCCGAACCGACCGAAGCTCTCGACCTCCTCGTCGGTCAGGAAGCGGATCGTCGAGACGTCGATCACGACGCTGCGCTTGATGCGCCGCCCGCCGCTCTCGCTCATGCCGCGCCAGTTCTTGAACGTGTCGCTGACGAGGCGATAGGTCGGGATCGTCGAGATCGTCTTGTCGAAGTTCTGCACCTTGATCGTGTGCAGCGCGATGTCGATCACGTCGCCGTCCGCGCCGACGCTCGGCATCTCGATCCAGTCACCGATGCGCAGCATGTTCTGGTTCGCGAGCTGCACGGACGCGACCGCGGAGAGGATCGTGTCCTTGAAGATCAGCATCAGCACCGCGGTCATCGCGCCGACGCCCGTCAACAGCCCACCGACGTCACGGCCGAGCAGCAGCGCGATCGCGACGAGGCCGCCGACGACGACGAGGAAGATCTTGACGAGCTCGACGTAGCCCTTGATCGGCCGCCGCGCGCTGCCGGCCCTGGCCGCGTAGATCGACTGCAGCGCGTTGAGCAGGCCGCACATCGCGAGCACGGCGCAGATCATCATCACGGCCGCCGCGAGGTTGCGGATCGCGCCGTACGCGGTGTCGGCGAGATAGAAGTGATCGCGCACCACCGTGACGCCCGAGAACATCACGAGCGCCGGGAACAGCTTCACGAGCCAGCGGAAGAAGCGCGCGTCGAGGAACGCGTCATCCCACGTGAACTTGCTCCGCTTGATGAGGCGGCCGAGCAGCGGCAGCAGCAGCAGCCACGTGACGAACCAGGTGAGCACGGCCGCCGCGACGAGCCCACCGAGCCCGATCCACTGCGCCGTGAGCTGGTGCTCGTAGAGCCACAACCAGAACCCTTCGGGCTCCTGCGGCGCCTGCGCCTGCTCGCTCGGTTTGAACAGGCCGGCACCCTGCGGCAGCGTCGAGAGAAGCGAGTGTGCGGACCACGTCATGGCTCTTCAGCACCCGATCTACGCACGGGCAGCCGAATCGCAAGCCGACGCCGGGCCGCGCGAGCCCGCGCGCCGATCTGGCGGCGCTGATCGGCCGGGAGTCGCCGACGGTCGCCGCCACGCGGAGAACACGGTGGACAGCATCTCGGGACCCCGCCTCGGCATGGTCGCTTCTGGCGCGGAGCCCCGCCTCGGTGGCGCCAGGGAGGTGACAACGGCCCGGGCAGAACGCATCATCGGCGCGGCCCATGTCCGCTTCCCTCGCCATTCGTGCTCTCGCCGCCACCGCTCTGCTCGGTCCGCTCCTGCCGGCCCAGGAACCAACGCCCGCGACCGCGGCGGCCTGGGCCCGATTCCAGAGCGCCGTTCCGGGCCCCTGGCTCGTGCGCTGGCACGGCGCGACGGGCACACCGCTCGAGGTCTTCGGTCGCGGCTACGACCTCGTCGACTGGCGCGCGAACTCGCTGACCGAGGCCAGGCGGCACGCGGACGTCGAGCTGCATCGCTGGTCCGAGCTGCTCGGGCTCGGCACCAGCACGTTCGTCGAGCGGACGGGCGCGCGCATGGGCCGGACCTGGTCGTTCACGTATGCGCAGTCGCACGCGGGCCTGCCCGTGATCGGCGGCCGCGCCGACGTCCGGGTTCACATGCGCGGGCGCATCAGCTTCCTCGGCAGCACGGCGGTGCCGATCCCGAAGACCTTCGACGGCAAGCCGCGCATCACGGTCGAGGCCGCCACGGCGATCGCGTGGCAGGACCGCGGCGTGACCCCCACGGCGGTGCCGCAACCGGGCACGGCGAAGAAGAGTCGCCTCGTGATCTGGGCCGATCACGGCAGCGCGACACCGGTCGCTCCGGCCCTCGCGTGGGAGATCCCGATCGCCGCGGTCGATCGGCAGGGCGACGGCCCGATCGGCCGCGTCTACGTCGACGCGCACACCGGCGGCGTGCTGGCCTGGCGCTCCGACAAGCACGAGTGCGGGTTCGGGTGTTCGATCCATCGGCCGACTCCCTCGGCCAGCGCAGCTACCGCCGCACCGGTGCCCACCACGTTCACCGTGATGGGCTGGGTCCACACCCAGTTCTCCCCCGCCACGACGCCGACCAATGAGCCGCTCGTCGGCCTCGAGATCGCGCTCGCCGGGATCGGTGATTTCGTCACCGATCAGAACGGGCAGTTCACGGTCGACCTCACGAGTCCCGTGCTCGCGACGCTGGAGCTCGACGGCATCCACTGCAACCGGATCATCGGCAGCAACGCGCTCACCGTGACGACGACGCTGCAGCCGGGTGTGCCGCAGACCCTGCAGTTCGGCGCGGTGAACAGCACGCAGAACGAACTCGCGCACACGACGTGCTTCTACTGGGTCGATCGCATCAACGAGCTGCTGCGCAGCGTGCTCGGCAACACGCCGGAGCTCGATCTCGCGAGCCGCGTGCAACCGACGGTCAACATCCAGGCATCATGCAACGCCTACTACAGCGGCAACTCGATCAACTTCTACCGCGCGCAGGGCAGCTGCAACAACACGGCGAGCGCGTCGGTGATCGCGCACGAGTGGGGTCACGGCCTCGACGATCGCTATGGCGGCATCTCGCAGGTCGACGGCCTCAGCGAAGGCTGGGGTGACATCTGCAGCATTTATCTGCTCGACGACCCGACGATCGGCCACGGCTTCTACAGCAGCGGCGGCGGGCTCCGGACCGGCAACAACAGCCGCCAGTACCCGGCCGGCGGCGGCGTGCACCGTCAGGGCCAGACCTGGATGGGCTTCGCCTGGAAGTACCGGCAGAACCTGCGGAGCGCGTTCGGCACCGCGCAGGCGATCGACATCAGCAACAACACGGTGCTCGCGTCCGTCGTCGCCAACGCGATCAACCAACCGGCCGCCGTCACGCAGGTCTTCATCGCCGACGACGACGACGGCAATATCGTCAACGGCACGCCGCACCACGCGCAGCTCGCGGCCGCGTGCAACTCGCACAGCCTGCCGTATCCGCCGATTCTGCCGGGGTTCCTCGCGCACGATGCGCCGCTCGAGCGCACTGACCAGCCGCTCACGCCGCGCCTCGTCGAGTGCCGCGCGGTGCCGAGCTTCGGCTCCTTCACCGAAGTGCGCGTGCACTACGACGACGGTCAGCCGCGACAGCAGGTGATGATCCCGAGCGGGACCCCGGACGGCTGGCGCGCGCTGCTGCCGGGCATGCCGTCGTCGCAGACGCTCACGTACCACTTCGAGGCCGTCCACAGCGGCTCGACGACGTATCGCCTGCCGGTGACCGGCGAGTTCGAGTACGCGACGTACGCCGACGAGACGATCTGGACGGAGGACTTCGAAGCGGGCGGACCGGGCTGGACGCACGGCGCCACGGTGGGAGTCGACGACTGGCAGATCGGCACGCCGACCGGGGCGGCCGGCTCGTGGTGGCAGGACCCCGCGGGTGCCGCGAGCGGCACGTCGTGCGCGGGCAACAACCTGGCCGGCGCTTACCCGCCGTCCACGAGTTCGTACCTGCGGTCCCCGGGGATCGACTGCTCGGCCTACAGCAACCTGCGGCTGCGCTTCAAGCGCTGGGCGAGCGTCGACGTCGGCTTCCTCGATCGCCTGTCGATCTGGGTCAACGGCGTGCCGGTCTACTTCAGCCCGCAGCAACCGCTCCAGGACACGGGCTGGACGACCTGGGAACAGTCACTGCCGCCGAGCGTCGACAACAGCCCCAACCTCGTGCTCGAGTTCCGGCTCGACAGTGACGCAACCGTGCAGGGCGGCGGCTGGGGCATCGACGACATCGAAGTGCTCACGTCGACGAGCGCCGCGCCGTTGTCGACCCGACTGCACCTCGATCCGCCGATGGCTCAGCAGGGCAGCAACCTCACGCTCGACGTGACGACGCCCGCGAGCCAGCCGTTCATCTGGGTGATCGGCCTCGACGGCGGCCCGACGCTCTTCCCGGGCGTCCCGCCGATCCTCGTCGGTGGCAACCCGATCAGCCTGTTCGACTACACGAACGGCAGCGGCAACTACTCGCTGCCCATCACGGCTCCGCCCGGCGTCCCGCTCACCGGCCTCGTGTGGTACAGCCAGGTCGTGACGATCGACGCCAACTTCGAGATCGTGACGAGCAACCAGCACCTCAACCTGTTCACGCAGTAGCGGGCAGGGGCCCGGCCCCACTCTCGCTACGTCGGTCGGGCGAACGTGACGAGGAGGACGACGCGGTCACCCGCCGCGTGGTTCCACGCAGTGTGTTCGAGCGTGTCGTCGAAGACGATGCAGCGGCCCGTCTCCCAGCGCCGGGTCTCGTCGCCGATCCGGATGCCGAGGTCGCCGGGCGGCACGACGAGCGCGAGGTGACACCGCAGGACACCGGCGAGTTCGCCCCGATGCGGGTAGAGGTGCGTGCCGGGAGCGAAGCGCGAGAACCCCGCGTTCACGAGGCCCGGCACCTCGGCGAGCACCGCCATCGTTCGCGGGCAGCGCTCGCCGGACGACGACGCGGCAGCGCCGCCGACGAGATCGAAGTAGCGCCAGCCGCGCTCGTCGTAGCCGTCCTCGACCGTCGTCAGGGAGTCCGGCGCCTCGACGAACGCGCCCGCGCCGAGCGCCTGCAGCTCGGCCAGCACGTCGTCGAACGCGCGCTCGAGCAGGCCCGTGAACGGCAGGTCCGCCGGGTCGAAGAACCCGCTCACGGCTGCTTCGGACCGGCCGGCACGCGCCGCTGCAGGAAGTCGGCGAGCGCGCCGTAGAGGTGCTTGCGGGTGTTCTTGCCCTCGCGGATCGAGTGCGTGCGGTTCGGGTACGCGAGATACTCGAACTGTTTGTCCGCGGCGACGAGCGCGTCGAACAGGCGTTCGCTGTTCTGGAAGTGCACGTTGTCGTCGCCCGTGCCGTGCACGAGCAGCAGCTTGCCCTGCAGGTGGCTCGCGAAGTGGATCGGCGAGCACTCGCGATAGACGTCGGGGAACTGCCGCGGGTCGCCGCAGTACCGCTCCTGGTAGATCGTGTCGTAGAGCCGGATGTCGGTCACGGGCGCGACCGACATGCCGGCGGCGAACAGCTCCGGATACCGGAACAGCATGTTCAGGGTCATCGCGCCGCCGCCGGACCAGCCCCAGATCGCGGTGCGCTCGCGGTCGATCCACGACCAGTCGTCGTAGAGCTTCGAGACCGCCTGGTTCCAGTCCGACGAGCTCACGATCCCGATCTTCTGGTAGAGCGCCTTGCGCCAGTCACGCCCTTTGGGTGCTGGCGTGCCGCGCGCGTCGATCGACACGACGGCGTAGCCGAGCTGACACACCCAGCGATGGAACAGGTGATGCCCGAGGAACCAGGTGTCCTTGACGGTCTGCGACCACGGTTCCCCATAGACGTGGAACAGCACCGGCCAGCGCTGCTCTGCATCGAACCCGGTCGGATACATCACCCAGCCGTCGAGCGTGTCGCCGTTCTCGGTCTGCACCTGGAAGAACTCGGAGCGGCCCTTGTCGACCGCGGCGTAGCGCTCCCGCAGGCCCGCGTTGTCGACGAGCACCCGCACCCGTTCGTGCGACGGCAAGCGAACGAGGTCGACGACGGGCGGCTGGTCGAACGCGGAGTAGGTGTGGATCGCGAGCGAGCCGTCGCCCGAGACCGAGTAGTCGTGCCAGCCCGGCTGGTCGGCCGGCGTCACCCGCCGGACGCCGTCGGGGCCACCCGCCTGGTAGAGATACTTCTGCGTCGCGTTCTCCGGACTCGCGTGCACGTAGAGCACGTTGCGATCGATGTCGGCGTAGGCGACCCCCATGACGTCGAACCCGCGCGTCAGCGGCAGCTCCGTGACGAGCACGTGCTTGCCGCGCGTGTCCCAGAACACGGTGCCGGCCTGACGCCATGCCTTGTCACGCGCCCCGCCCGATCCCGCGCCGCCCGACCCGCCATCCCCAAACCCGGAATCGCCAAACCCGGAATCCGTCGTCCAGAAGAACCGCTCCCCGCCCTCGACCCACTGGAAGTCCTCGCGCACGTCGACGTAGGCCCGGTCGCGTTCCTCGTGAACGACGCGGACCGCGCCCGTCCTGACGTCGCAACCGAGCACCTGCAGGTGGTTCTGCTGCCGCGGCAGCCACTGCACCATGAGCTCCTGGCCAGCCGGATGCCACTCCATGCGCGGCAGGTACGTCTCGCGCGGATCACCCGGCGTCTTCATCCACTGCGTCTTGCCGCCGTTCGCCGCGATGACGCCGATCCGACACGACGAGTTCGTCGTGCCGGCCTTCGGATACTGCACGGGCACGACCTGCGCGTAGCGATCCGACAGGTTGTCGATCATGTAGAACTCGCCCACGCCCTCGCAATCGAGCTGCCAGTATGCGATCGATCGACCGTCAGGGCTCCAGCGGAAGCCGTCACGGCAGTCGAACTCCTCCTCGTAGACCCAGTCGAACGTGCCGTTGATCACCGTCTCCGAGCCGTCCGTCGTGAGCTGCAGCAGCTTGCCGCTCTCGAGGTCCTCGACGTAGAGATCGTTGCCCGATACGAAGCCGACCTTGCGGCCGTCGGGCGAGAACTTGGCGAACATCAGACTCGACTTCGGCAGCTGCCCGCCGAGTCGGTGCGGCTCCGAGCTGCCGTCGAGCGGCAGCACGTAGTAGTCACCGCGCGTGTTGGCCCGCCAGACCCGTTCGCTGTCAGCGAAGACGAGCAACCGCGAGCGATCCGGCGAGAACGCGTAGTCCTCGATCCGCAGCGCATCCCCGCGCTTGCTCAGCCACAGCATCGCGCTGCTGACGAGCACGTCACGGGCGCCGGAGACCGCGTCGTAACGCACGAGTTCGAGCGGACCCGCAGCGCTCCGCTCGAGCGTCGCGTAGTGCGCGCCGTCGAGCCACCGGGCCGGGCCGAAGCGCGCCGGTGCAAACTCTCCCGACGTGACCCGGCGCGCGTCGAGCCGACCACGCCCCTGGTCCGGCACGGGTGCGGCCTCGCCGCCGCCCTGTGACATCAAGGCGAACGTCAGCGTCGAGCCAGCGAGGACGAAACGGATACTCCGGGCGATACTCACAGGCGCGAGCGTAGCGCGTCCGGCGCCGCCGGCGGAGTCCGGGTCGCGACGACGAGCCGTGGGATCAGCGCGGCGGCGCCGCGGCTGCGGACGAACGCAGATCGATGCTCCCCGGCACCCGGAACCGCGGGCTGTTGATGCGGCGTTCGGCGCCAGCTGTGCCCCAGTCGATCACGATCGAATACTCGCCGGCCGGGAGGCCGCGAATCGCGGCCCTGCCGGACGCCGGCACCCGCAGCTTGCCGGCCAGGAACGGCGTCGACGCCGCCTCGGCGTCACCCGTGAGACGGCTGAGGGTGAACGCTACGCGCTGGTTCGCGACGGCCGGCGGCAGCACGAGTTCGAGGTCCGGGGTCGCCGCGATCAGGGTCGTGCCGAGGTCCTGCCCCGCGACGTCCCGCAGCCGCACGATCGGCACGGGCCCGGCCGCGTCACGAATCGCGCCGCGAGCCGCGGCATCGCGCGGCTCGGCGACGATCTCGCTCTGCCGCGCGACGGGGTTCGTTGCCGCCGCAGTCGTGGCGCTCGCATCGAGCGCGATCGGCTGGGCGGCGTTCGGATCCGAACCGAGGCGCGCCACGGCGACGAACACGGCGATTGCCGCCGGTATCACCCACCACGCTGCCCGCCCTGACATGCCGACTCCATCGGCAACGCCGGTCGATCAACCTGAGAGCACGGCCCGTCGCCGCGGATCAGGCCCCGGCAGCCGCAGGGTCCGACGACACCGGACGCCCCTCGGGCGTTCGGCCGTCGTGCGGGTTCCGGCCGACGGCTGCCATCGCGGCGATCGTCCGCGCGACCGCGGGCCACGCCCGTTCGTCGGCGATGCCGCGCGCGATCTGCACCGCGCCCGCCACGAAGCGCGCCGGTGACCGGCCCTCGCGGGCCCGCTGCACGACCCAACGGGCGGCGCGGAGCTCCACGCCGTGCTCGCCGAGCGCACCCGCGGCGCGCTCGAGGGCGACCGCAGAACGCACGGAACCGAGGCTCCGGAACGCGCGCGCCGCGGTCGTGCGGCCGCGTTGCTCGAGCCACATCGGCACGAGCTCGCGCAGCATGCAGTCGAGGACGAGCCAGCCGCGCCGCTGCTGCACTGCGAAGCCGCGGCGGGTGTTCACGAGCTGGGGCACGAGCGGTCGCAGATGCACGTTGCGCTCGTCGCCACCCATCACGTCGTTGGCCGCGCGCACGAACGCCGCGATCACGGGGCACGCGCACCGGGGTTCGTCGCTATGAGGTTCGCCGGCGAGCCACGCGACCATTTCCATGGCACACATGCCTTGCTCGCGCGAGTCGTGACTGCCTCGCTCGAGGGGGAAGCGTTCGGAGAGTCGGTCCATGGGAGATGACCCGTGCGCTACCTGGGCCAGGCGCACGGCGGAGGGCCCGCTCTCGAGGGCCGAGAACGGTTCGGGGGTGCTCAAGTGTAGCCCGGATTCGGATCCCGGGTCGGCCGCTCCAGCGCGAGGCGGCGACGCGCGGCCGCAACCGCGATGCCACGGGCGCCACGGCGCGCGCTGTTCAGTCGTTCAGGGCGGCCGGCACCGCGGCCGTCGCCAGCGCCGGGATCGGAATGCCGAGCATCCGCGCAAACAGCACGGCGCCGAGACCAGGCGTGACGGGATCGTCGATCGTCACGCCGGCCGGCACGCCGGGGCCGAACACCAACCCGACGACCTCGCGATCGTAGTCGTGCGGCGTGCCGTGCGACGCGGTGATCGAACCGTCGAGCCAGTACGGCTGCGGCACGAGTTGCACGTCGCCCGCGCGATCCGGATGCAGCGCGGCCCGCAGCGCGTTCACGATCGCATCGTCGGGATGGGCTCCGGCCAGGATCTCGGCAGTCGTGTAGCCCGCCTTCATGCCGCGCACGTTGCCCACCGCGGCAGCCGCGACCTGCGCGGCTCGAGCGCGGCGAAGCTCGCCGTCCTCGCCCGCGAACGCGGCGCCGTTGAGCACCAGCGCCCACTCGCCGACGTGGGCGATGTAGCGCTGCCCCGCGGGTGGGTCACCGAGCTCCCGCTTGATGTCGCGTTCGGCGGCGGCGCGAGCCTGCACCTGCAGCACCCCACGACCGGCGTCGAGACCGCGTTCCTTCGCCCACTCCGGCGTCGGCCCGACGCCGTGGTCCGCGGTCAGGAAGAACGCGTAGCGGTCGCGCCCGACGCGCTCGTCGAGGAACGTCAACAGCGTCGCGAGTTCGCGATCGAGGCGCAGCAACGCGTCCCGCGATTCGACCGAATCCGGCCCGAAGTAGTGCCCGACGACGTCGGTGGACGAGAAGCTCACGGCGAGCAGGTCCGGCGTGTCGTCCTGCCCGAGCTGCATGCCGTCGACGGCGCGCGTCGCCGCGATCCGGATGATCTCGTTCCCGGCCGGGGAGTTGTAGACCTGGCTGTAGAACGCGCGATCACGGCCGCCCTTGCCGACGAGGCGGGCCGGCAGGCTCCGGCTGTCGCTCGCGCCATGCTTCGACTCGTAGGGCCGGTCGTCGACGAGTCCGTCGTAGGCTGCGGCCGGTCCCGTGCGGGTCCATTCCCAATCGAAGAACGAATCGATCACGCCGTCGCGGTTGAACTGCGCCACCCACTCGGGTACCTGCGGCCCCCAGGTCCGGTTCGTCACGAGCCGCCCGGTGCCGGTCTCGATCCACGCGGCGGTGTCCGCGTGATCGCCGACCATGAGGATCGCCGACCGGTCCTTCCAGGAGACCCCGACGGTCCTGGTGCCGGGGATCTCGCGCTCCATGACCTCCGCGAGCGTCGGGGCGAGCAGCCGACCGGCGCCGCGATTCTTGCCCTCGTCGAGCCCGGGGAGCGGCGCCGCCGCGGCCCCGGCACAGTAGACGGCGCGCCTGCTCTGCGGTGAGTACCAACGGTTGCGCGCGATGCCGTGCAGCGCCGCGGGAGCACCCGTGCCGATCGTCGCGTGGCCGGGCCCGGTCTCCGTGCACGCGTGCTCGAACGCGCAATTGGTGAACGTCGCGCCGCGGCGTTGCAGCTCGGCAAACCCGCCGTCCTCGGCGAAGAACGGCCGCCCCGCGTCGAACACCCACCGCGCGAGCTGATCGACGCCGCAGAGCACGACGAGGCGCGGCCGCGCCGGATTCGCGATCGCGCCGGTCGCCTGCTGCGCCGCAGTCGTGACACCGAGAGTCACGCCGGCCAGGGCCAGCGCGAGGAACGAACGGAGGGTCGATGTGGCGATCATGCTTGCAGCACCCGCGCGGCGCGTTCCAGCGTGCGCCACGGCAGCAATCCGAGATGGTAGATCGCGATCGACTCGACGCCATGCTCGCGGCACAGCTCGCGAACCTTCACGAGATCCTCGTCGGACGTGAACTGCGGCGCCTTCGGCCAGAACGACAGCCGGCGCGGCGCGTCCGCGCCGCCGGTCGCCCACGTAGCCGGGTCGCTGAGATGGGCGGCGATCGCGGCCGGATCCTCGCCGTACGCGGTGACCACCCGTTCGGCCGCCGGCAGCCCGCCGGCCTGGGACGCGGACAGCTGGCTGCCGGTGAACAGCGGATCGCGGTGCACCTGGACCGCCAGCTGCGACCGTTCCGCCGCCGCCTCGCGGACGCGCGCCCCGAGCGCTTCGAGGGTCGCGACCCGCGCGGCTCGGACGGGCCCGAACACGTCGTCGTCGTCGCTCGCCTCGGTCGGCGCCATCGCGTCCGCCCGTTCGATGTGCTCGGCGATCAGGTTCCTGGCGAAGGCCCGGATCGCGACCGGGTCGCCGCCGGCCGTCGTCATCGCGGCCATGCACGAGTCGCAGAAGCAGACGGACAACGCGTAGCCGAGCCGACCGCGCGGCTGGAAGCTGGCCTTGTCGTGGTGGCTGCCGTGCTTCCACCCCATCCAACCGAGCGCTTCGAGCTCGATCGTCGACAGACCGTCGTGCGACGCCAGGTCGCCGACCATCCCGGTGATGTAGTCCTGCACCGCGGGGCGCGCCGGGCACAACCCGTACACGTGCCGGTCGCCGAAAGCGTTCTCGATCGCGAGGTCGGGATGCAGTTCGCCGAGCCGGGTGTTGTGGGTGAAGACCGTCCACGCGCGCGCCGCGAGGCCCGCGCGGCCGGCGTCGAGGCCCAGGCGCGCGAGCGGTGACGGTTCGTCGTTCTGAGCCGGTACGAAGCTCGACGGCAACGGCTGCAACCGGCCGTAGTCCCGCTCGGAGTCCGGGCGGTAGTGCACCGTGCCGTCCTCGAGGAAGCGCACCCGCGTCGCGTCGTTCCACGGCTGCAGCCAGCGGCCGTCGTGGTAGCTGACGGCCATCGCGATCTCGGAGATCCCGAGTCCTTTCAGCCGGTCGAGGCCGCCGTGATCGGCGAGCGCGGCGAGATCGAACGGGTGCGCGTAGACCGCGAGCTGCATGGCCAGAAACCGTAGCGACGGGACCGGTGGCACGCCGCAGAACGGCGCAGAACTTCGGGCCTGCCGACACTAAAGTCACCGCCGTGTTCGGCCTCCTTTCGCGTCTCACACTTCTCGCCGTTCTGCTCGGCCTCGCGGGCTGCGCCAGCGGCCCCGACCCGGCGAGCGATCCCAAGAACGTGATCACGCCGTCCGGTCGCCTCGCGGCCCGGCTGATCGCCGAGCCGCACGATGCCGAGCGGCATCAGGAGACGAGCAAGGTCTTCCATCACGTTCATGCGCCGGATGGCCGCGTGATCACGAAGGGCGTCGGGGGCAAGTTCGGCCACCATCGTGGGTTGTT
Source organism: Planctomycetota bacterium (assembly GCA_965228735.1). GTDB lineage: Bacteria > Planctomycetota > UBA1135 > UBA1135 > UBA2386 > JAGQRA01. Next base: position 827,446 of record OZ245838.1, on the reverse strand, counting down.
CCTCGGATGGAACCGGCTGCGGACGAACGGCCAGGGGTTCGACTTCTGGCACTGCAACAAGAACGAGACGCAGCAGCTGCGCGCGATCGTGTCGACCCCGGAGACGGTCGACCCGAGCCATCAGGTCGTCGCGATCGAGTGGCGCGGCCCGAACGGTGACCGCGTGTGCTCGGAGACCCGCTCGATCACGGCGCGCGATCTCGGCGAGGCGATCGTCCTCGATCTGGGCGCCAACCTGCGCTTCCCGAAGGAGACCCGTCTCGCCGGCGACCCGCAGCACGCCGGCCAGCAGTTCCGCGCGCTCCAGATGTTCGCCGAGGACGACGGCCCCGAGGTCGCGTACGTGCGCCCGGCCAGCGCGGTGCCGCACGGCAACGACGTGTGGACCGACTGCGAGTGGATCGCCGCCGTGTTGCCGCTGCCCGACGAGCCCGTCACCGTGCTCCGCCTCGAGGGCGCGAGCAACCCCGGCCCGACGACGTGGTCGACGCGCCCGTACGGCCGCTTCGGCGCGACGTTCACCCACACCGTGCCCGCCGACGAACCGCTGCAGCTGTCGTGGACCTACGTGATCGCTCCGGGCGCGCGCGACGCTGCCTGGTGCGAACGCACCGTCGAACGCCTCACCGCCGACAGCTGACTCCGGCGTACGGTAGCCGACCGACCGGCAACACGGACCGCGTTCGGTACGGGCCTTCGGTACGGGCCTTCCGTACGGGCCTTCCGTACGGGGGCCGTCAGTCGGTCAGGGAGCGCAGGATGCGTTCGAGTTCGCCGACGCGGGTCTCGAGCGCGTCGACGCGTTCGGCGAGGCCCGGCTCCGCGGCTGGCGTCGGCGGTCGCGCAGCCGGTGGCGATGCTGGTGCGGCAGCCGCATCCGCGGTCGGTGCTGCGGCCTGCTCCTCCCGACTGGCCGCGTCGCCGAGCAGGTGACCCCACCGGTGATCACGCTCGCGCGGGCGCCTGGGCAGCTGCTCGACGAGCGGGCGCGGCAACGCGGCGAGCTCGCGTAACGCGGCCTCGATCTCGGCCGGCGTCGCCGAGAGGCCCATGCGCGCGACGCGCGGCTTGAGTGCGCCCGGCGCCTGCGGTCCGCGAACGAGCAGTTCGCACAGCAGCGGCAGGAAGCGCGCCTCCACGCCCGTGCGCTCCTCGGTCCGGTGGCGGTACTTCGGGACGCGGCCGGCGCCCTCGACGCGCGCGACCCACTCCTTCTCGTGCAATGCCATGAGCGCGCCCGCGACCTGGAACGTCTCGAGCGCCAGCACGGGATCGCGGTTGCTCGACTGGTTGCAGCCGGCGACGAGCGCGTTCTCGGTCAGCGGGTAGCTGTCGGGCACCGTCAGGTGCTTCTCGATCAGGACGCCGACGATGCGCTGTTCGGTCTTGTCGAGCAGGTCCATCAGTCCTCCAGGTAGTCATTCCCGCCATTGCCGCCATTGCCGCTGCCGCCCTTCTCCTTCGCGCTCTCCTTCTTGCCGCCGAGGAGTCCGCCGAGTCCCGGCAGCGCCTTCTCGAGCTCCTTCTTGGCCTTGTTCTCGAGCTTGCTGCCCTCTTCCTCGAGCTTCTTCTTCGCCGCGTCCTCGAGCTTCTGCTGCGCGTCCTTGGCCATCTGCTCGGGGCTCTTCGAAGGATCGAGGACGTCCTTGATCACCCCGAGGTCGCTCGGCAGCCCCTCGAGCAGCTTGCCCGCGTTGTCCTTCACGTAGTTGCTCAGCTCGGTCTTGCCGGCCTCGAGCAGCGCGCGCGCGAACGCCTTGTTCTCGAAGTACACGGACGGCCGCGTCAACGCGCCCTTGAGCCCGATCGGCAGCACGAGGCTCTCGATCGGCGTCTGGCTGCTGCCGAGCGCGAGCGTGGTGTTCTGCAGCGTGACCGACAGCGGCAGGTCCATCGTCATCGCTGCACCGAGCGGCGCCCGCAGCTTGCCGCCGACGTCGATGTCGACCGTGCCGCCCTGCAGCGGCTTCTTGCCGTCGATCGACAACCCGGCGAACAGCGTGTCGACCGGCACGGCCTGCATCTGCAGCCGCATCCCGATGCCGTCACCCGCGCCGCTCGGGCCGTTGAGATCGAGCGCGAAGTTCGCCGAACTCGTCGCGAGTGACATGGTCGCCGGTTCCTGCAGCAGCCACGGATTCGACGCGAGGTTGCGCAGCCGCAGCGCGAGCTGATCCTCGACACCGTCGCGGGTCCACGTGATGCCCTCGATGTCGATCCGCCGGATGACGACGCGGGGCCGCTCCTGGATCAGGTGCGTCGCGACCACGCCGGCGAGCCCGTGCTCCTCGATCTGCTGTTCGCGCTCGGCCTCGATCTCCTCGGGCGTCGACGGCGCCGGCGGCGCTTCACCGCCGGCGAAGATGTCCTCGAACCACTCCCCGGCCTGTTCGAGCCGGTTCTTCCAGACCTCGTACTGCTCGAGGTAGTCCTCGATCGTCGGCACGCCCTCGGGCGCGGGCTCGGGCTCCGGCTGGGGCTCGCTCGGCGGAATGATCACGCCCGGGGTCGCCCGCCGCGTGCCGGCCTTCGCCGCGACGGCCTTGACCTCGTCGATGACGAGGCGGCGGCGCAGCAGCTCGGCGACGTCCACCGTCATCACGAGTTCTTCGGCCTCGAGCAGGTTCTTGTCGAGCTCGGCCTTGTCGGCCATCGCGAACTTGGACACTCGGATCTGGCCTTGCGCGAGACTCAGCGACGCCTGGTCGAGGTCGACCGTCGCGCCGTTCGTCGACTCGAGCGCGAACTTCGCGTTCGACGTGAGCAGCGGCGTGGAGAAGAACTCCTGGAACACGACGATCCCCGTGATCAGCAGCGTCGACACGACGACACCCGAGATCCGGATCGGCAGGCCGAGCTTGTTGCGCTCGGCGAGCTCGCGCCACGTGTGCTTCTTGCCCTTGCTCTTGCCGAGGAAGAGCCAGCTGCAGAACCGCACCCAACCCTTCTTCGACCACTTCTGATACTGCTCGCTGTTCTCCTCCACGTTCGCCATGCGCAGCCGGATCCGCTGCAGCATCCCGTTGAGCAGGACTCCGAGGCCGATGCCGAACAGCAGACCGAGCACGAGACCGCCGGTCGTCGCATAGTGTTCGAGCCCGAACCACGCGGTCACCTGCGTGTTGCAGAGCCAGGCGAACAGGCCCTGCAGCGGCCCGTCGAGCAACCACGTGCCGACCGCGAACGACGCGGGCAGCAGCAGCATGCTGAGGAGCTTGGCGACGAGCGTCGCGATGCCGAAGATCGCGAGGTTGGCGTTCGCGACCAGCGCGAGACAGATCAGGACGAGGATGAGGCCCGGCGCCTGCGCGAACCCGCCCCCGACGTCTTCGGCGAGGAAGAAGCCGGGCACGAAGCCGAGCATGCCGCCGAGCGTGGTGGCGAGCAGCACCTGCAGGCGCGTGGCCTTGCCGCGCAGGATGGAGCCGATCTGGCGATTCAGCATGTGGGCAAGTTACGGCCCCCGCAGGGCCCATGCCATGGGGACGGTGCCCGACAGCCGCCGCCCCCGCGGAACGATGCGCTCAGCTGCCGCGATCCGCGCCGTATTGCCGCGCCACGGCCTTGCCGAAACGAGCGCCGAGTTCCCGGTAGGTCGCGACGCTCGCCGCGTTCGGCACCACCCGGTCGCCGGTCAACCGGACGAACGGCGCGGCCACCTCGTCGATGCCCAGCCCCGGCGAATCCTTCCGGCGCACGGCCCACTGCGCCTGCAGCGCCGCACCGAGCGCGGCCGACTCGGTCTCGACGAGCGGCTCGACGGGCACGCCGAACGCCGCGGCCAGCACTTCGCGCCACAGCGGGTTCGCGGCAGCGCCGCCGACCAGCCGGACCTCTTCGACCGCGATCCCGAGCCCTCGCATGCGATCGAGACCAGCCGCGAGGTTGAGCGACGTGCCCTCGAGGGCCGCGCGATAGAGGTGCCCCGCCGACAGGTTGCCCGATCGCATCCCGAGTAGCGTGCCGGTCGCGCTCGGCAGGTCCGGCACGCGTTCGCCCATGAGGAACGGCAGCCACGTGAGACCGTCGCAGCCCGCCGGCACGGCACGCGCCGCCGCGGTCAGCGCCGCGTGATCCTGGCCGGTGAGCGCGGTCACCTCCTCGGTCACGCCCGTGAGGTTCATCACGCAGAGGAGCGGCAGCCACGCGCCGTCGCTGCTGCAGAACGGCGCGATCAGGCCCTCCGGATCGACGATCGGCGCATCGGTCCGCGTGAACACGGTTCCCGAAGTGCCGAGACTCACCACGACGACGCCGGCCCGGGTCGCGCCCGCGCCGATCGCCGACATCATGTTGTCACCGCCGCCAGCCGCCACCGGGATGCCGGCCCGCAGACCGAGCAACTCGGCGCCGGACTCCGAGAGCGTTCCCGCCAGCGCGCCGGCCTCGACGAGCGGCGGCAGCAGGGCCGGCAACCCGGCGTCGATCGCCGCCATCGCGTCCGAGTCGAACGCGCGCTGCCGCGGATCGAAGAACCCCGACCCCGACGCGTCGCCGGCCTCCATGGTCGCCGTCCCGGTGAGCACGAAATTGACGTAGTCGTGCGGCAACAGCACGCGCCGCCCGCGCGCCCAGTTCTGCGGCTCCTGCTCCTTCAGCCAGAGCAGCTTGCTCGCGGTGAACCCCGTCGGCACGCCGAGCCGCGCCGCCTCCGCCGCGGTCGCGGTGTCGCACCACAGCTTGGCCGGCCGCACGACGCGGTCGTCGCCGTCGAGCACGACACAGCCGTGCTGCTGCCCCGATACCCCGATGCCGGCGATCGACTCCGCTCCGACCTCTTCGATGACCTCGCGCCCGGTCGCGCGCACCGCATCGATCCAGGTATCGGGGTGCTGCTCCATGTGCCCCGGCGGCAGACCGGGCAGCAGATCGATCGCCACCTGCGCGCGCGCGACGATCGACTCCTGCGCGGCGTCGATCACGAGCGCCTTGACGCTCTGCGTGCCGACGTCGAACCCGAGGAAGAGCTCTCCCATGAACGCTACCCGCGCACGCCGAGCAGGTGCTCGACGAGCAGCTGATCGAGCCTCTCGTAGCCGAGACCGCGGCTCGCCACCGCGTCGACGTCGATGTCGAGTTCCTTCAGCTTGCCGGCCTTCTGCACGGTGAAGCCGCCGCTCAGCAGCGGATCGAGCGCGCGGTCCTCCTGCTCGGCGATCAGCGCCTTGACCTCGGGGTCGTCGTCGAACGCCTCGGCCCGCGCCTGCAGGATCTTGTAGGTGCGCATGCAGCCCTTGGCGAACTCCCAGACGCCGGCCTCGTCCTCGGTGCGGTAGGCGTGGGCGTCGAAGTGCCGCGGCCCATCGTAGCGCGTGCCGCCGAGCGTGCCCTCGAGCAGCCGAACGAGCAGGAACGCGCCCTTCTGGTCCTCGCTGCCGAAGCGCAGGTCCTGGTCGTAGCGCCCGATCTTCTGGCCGTTGAGGTCGATGTGGAACAGCTTGTCGCACGCGAGCGCCTGCCCGACGTTGTGCGCGAACGACAGCCCGGCCATCGTCTCGTGCGCGACCTCGGGATTGACCCCGACCATCTCCTCGTTCTCGAGCGTGCTGATGAAGTGCAGCATGTGCCCGGTCGTCGGCAGATAGATGTCACCGCGCGGCTCGTTGGGCTTGGCCTCGAGGGCGAACTTCATGCCGTAGTCGTTCGCCTTCACGTAGCCGCAGAGGAAGTCGATCGCCTCGCGGAAGCGCTCCCACGCGACGCGCGGGTCGCGGCACGCGTCGGCCTCGACGCCCTCGCGACCGCCCCAGAACACGTAGATCTTGGCACCGAGCTCGGCGCCGAGATCGATCGCCCGCATCGTCTTCTGCAGCGCGAACGCCCGGACCTGCGGATCATTCGCCGTGAACGCGCCATCCTTGAAGATCGGATGCGAGAACAGATTGGTCGTCGCCATGGGCACGACGAGCCCGTGATCCTCGAGCGCCTGCTTGAACTCCCGCACGATCGCGTCGCGCTCGCTCGCGGTCGCCTCGAACGGCACGAGGTCGTTGTCGTGCAGGTTGACGCCGAACGCACCGATCTCGGCGAGCTTCTGGACGATGTAGGTCGGCTTCATGGTGGGCCGGACCGACGGCCCGAACGGGTCGCGACCGGGGTTGCCGACCGTCCAGAGTCCGAACGTGAACTTGTCCTCGGGGACGGGATCGAAGGCGCTCATGCCGAGAGCCTACGCCCCCGCTACTGCCCGTCGAGCAATTCGGCGGCGGTCCACGGCACGTTGCGCGCCTTCTGCGCCTCGCGTTCTCGCTTGACGTCGGCCGGCCGGATCAGCGAGTACTCGTGGCCGAACGCGCGGCGGATGTAGCTCAGTGCCGCACCGAGGTCCTGATCCGACAGGTGCGCCTGCCCGGCCATCTCCAGATTCCACTCCTGGTCGCCGACCTCGATCGGTCCGCGCACGCCGTGCAGCGCGATCCGGATCAGCGTCCGCGCATCGCCCGTCGCCCATTCCGAGTCCTTGAGCGGCGGCGCGAGCCCCTGCATGCCGTTGCCGTCGAGCTGGTGGCACGCCGCGCAAACCGCCGAGAACACCTGCTGCCCCGCGGTGACGAACTTGCGATCCGCGGCGGAGAGCGTCGCGCCGGCCGCACCCGCACCACCGGGCGTCTCGAGCGCGACGGCGCCGAGCAGCTCGTTGGCCAGCTTCTGGGTCCTGGCGTTGCCGGCCCGAACGACCGCGAGCAGCGCCGGCGGCGTCGCCGCGAACTTGAGCCAGCCGGCCCGCTGCCGCGCCTTCTTCGGCAAGGCACCCACCGCACCGCGCAGCAGAGCCACCTGCTCGGCCGGATCGTCGTGCTTGCTGATCAGCTCGAACAACGCGGTCTGCACCGCGCGGTCGCGAGTCTTGACCGCCTGGCGCGCGAGCTCGGTCAGCGCCGCGGCGGTCATGGGCTTCGTCATCAGCCGACCGCGCATCACGCCCGGGTCGAACGGTCCGCGGGCCGCAACGAGGGTCGCGAGCGCGATCTCGTGCCGACGGGCGCACGCAGCCACGAGCCGCCGCAGCATCGCGTCCTCGGTGCCGATGAGCTGCGCGAGGCCGGCGAGGGCGCGGTCGTGCAGTTTTCTGGCCGACCGCCGCTGCAGCACCTCGCCGAGCGCGATCGCGGTGTGCCACGCGACGTCACCTTCGGCCGCCATGCAGTTCGCTTCCACGAGCAGCCACACGAAACCGGCGCCCGCGATCAGGTGCTCTGGCGCGAACTGCAACGCCGTGCACACGACGCCGGCGTCGGGATCGCGCAGCCCGCGCAGCACGTCGTCCTTGGTCAGCTGCCCGAGTCCCTGCAGAACGGACAGCAACGCGATGCGCGTCGCCGGCCGATCGTGGTTCTGCAAGCCCGCGCGCAGCGGCGCGGCGAGCGCCTGATCCTGGCGCTGGACCGCCTCCTGGCGCGCGAGATCGCGCGTGATGCCGCAGTCGCTGGCGAGCGCCGCCACGAGACCCGCGGCATCGGCAGCGCGCACCGGGGGCTGCACGGTGCGCTCGTGATCCGTCGGCAGGACGCGCCAGATGCGCCCGCGACCGATCGGCTGCTCGAGGCCACGCTTCTCGACCTGATCGCGCAGGAACGACGTCACGTAGTTGCGATGCTGGATCACCCCGCGATACATGTCCACGAGGTAGAGGCCGCCGTCCTGACCGCCGAACAGGTGCACCGGGCGGAAGCGTTCGTCCGTCGAGGCGAGGAACTCGCGTTCGCCGCAAGCGTTCGCCCCGGCGAGCATCCCGTGATCGTCGGTCACGTCGAACTGCCGCACGAGGTTGCCGGCCGGCTCGCAGACGAACACGTCGCCGTCGCACGACAGCACATCGCCGCGATAGACCAGCGGCGAGCACACGGCCGTGTTGCGCTTCAAGGTGTAGTCCTCGCGCAGCATGTGCTTCTGGTAGCCGCGATTGATCCCGGGCGTCATCCGGATCGGGAACGTCGACTGGTCCTGCACGACCCGGTGGTTGTGCCCCGGCAACGTCGCCCCCATCACGCCCGCGAACCGCGACGGAATCAGGTTCGCGCGCAGCCAGTCCGAGTTGAAGTTGAAGTAGACGCGGCCGCGGTCGTCGTGCGCGATGCCCCACTGCCCGCCGCCGCTGCCGTTCTCGATCGCGAACTTGCCGACCTCGCCGGTCCAGCGCAGCAGGCGCTTGTCGTTCGCGAGGTGGATGCGGTGGTCGAGCCCCCACAGCAGACCGTTGCCCGAGTGCTCGGGGTTGTCGATGCCGGCCTGGAAGCCGTCGCAGATCTTCTCCTTGCCGTCCGCGACGAGGTCGCCGTCGCTATCCGGGCACCAGTACAGGCTCGGCGGCTCGATCACGAGCGCGCCGCCGCGCATCGGCAGGACCGCGCGCGGCAGCACCTGCCCCGTGAGGAAGTCCGTGGAGTCGTCCATGACCCCGTCGCCGTCCCGGTCGTGCAGCACGACGACGCGGCTCTCGGGCGAGTTCTCGTTCGTCGCCACGATGTCGCGCATGTAGCTGCGCCACTCGCAGACCCAGAGGTTGCCGGCGGCGTCGAACGTCGCGACGACGGGATCCTGGATCAGCGGCTCGCTCGCGACGAGCTCGACGCGGTAGCCGTCCGCGATCTCGAACGTCGCGAGCTCGTCCTGCGGCGAGAGTGCCGGCGCCGGCGGCACCTGCACGGTGTCCGGCAACATCGTCTGGGGATCGTTCTTGCGGTCGCCGCGTTGCGCGACCAGAGCACCGCAGAGGAACGTGACAACGAGGACGGCACCGAAAGGCGGCGGGATGCGCACGATCAGCACAGCTCCGGGATCGCGAACTCGGGACGCTGCTTCGGCCGCGGCCGATCCGAGCCGTCGGGTTTCGGCCGCAGCAGCGCACCGACGCGCAGCCACTCGCCGTCCATCGCGACGGCGTTGCTCGCGAGGTGCCGCTCCATGCGCAGGAACGCCTCGTTGAGTTCCGGCAGCGCGGCGAGTCGGCTCGCCGCCGACTCGCGCGGGTGCTGACCGCCCTCACGGTAGCTCGCGTTGCCGAGGTCACACAGCGCCGCGCTGCGGTGCCCGACCTCGACGCCGGCGTTGAGATGCGACGGGTCGTTCTTCCGGATCGCCTCGACCCAGTTCTCGAAGTGGTTGCCGCCGCCCTCGAACTTCTTGATGACGTTGCCCTGCAGGTCGCAGGCGTGCCCGCGGTTGTAGGACGTCAGCACGACGTAGCCGTGCTCGCAGTGGATCACGACGCCGATCCCGGCACCGAGGAAGCGGTCCATACCCTTCTTGCCCTTGCCCTTCGGCAGCCCACGCACCTCGAACACGACCGGCGCGGTGTCGTAGTCGCACCAGACGACCTGCGTGTTCGGCGTTTCACCGTCGTCGACGTAACCGAAGCGCCCGCCGACGCCGAGCACCTGCTTCGGCATGCGCTCCTCGCCGATCGCCCAGAGCGCGAGGTCCATCTGGTGCACGCCCTGGTTGCCGAGGTCCCCGTTGCCGTAGTGCCACTGCCAGTGCCAGTCGTAGTGGAACTGCCGACGGCGCACCTTCTGCTCGGGTGCCGGGCCGAGCCACAGGTCGTAGTCGACGTGCTCCGGCGCATCGAGCGGCGCGTCGACCTTGCCGATGCTGCCGCGCGGCTTGTAGCACAGGCCGCGCGCGAGCAGGATGCGGCCGAGCTCGCCGACCCCGGTGCCGCCCGAACTCGACGCACCGGGCCGCAGGAACTCCATGACGTCGTGGTTCGACTTCATGCTGCGGCACTGCGACCCGGTCTGGATCACGACCTCGTGTTGCTTGCTCGCCGCGACGAGCTGCCGGCCGGACCACACGTCGTGCGCAATCGGCTTCTCGAGGTAGCTGTGGATGCCGCGCTGCGCGGCCCAGACCCCGAGCAGCGCGTGCGTGTGGTTCGGCGTCGCGACGGCGATCGCGTCACAGCGGCCGCTGTCGAGCAGCTTGCGCGCGTCGACGAAGCCCTCGACGTCGTCGCCGGCCGCCTTGCGCTTCTCGACGCCGGTGCCGAGCACCTTGCGGTCGACGTCGCAGAGCGCGGTGAGCCGCACGTCGGCGAGGCGGGTGAGCCCCCCGATGTGGTTCTTGCCACGGCTGCGGAACCCGATGACGCCGACGCGCAGCGCCTCGTTCGCGCCGACGATGCGGGCGCGGGACGCGGCAGTGAACGGAACGGCGGAGCTGGCCAGGGCACCCGCCCGGGCTGCGGAAGCCCCGGCGAGGCCCGCGGCCGCGGTGGTGCAGAATTGCCGACGCGAGACGCTCATGGGATCAGTCAACCGCATCGCTGGCCGAACCGCCACCGGTCGCCGGACAGGGAACGTGCCAGTTCGGTAATCGCGTCGCGCTATCTTCCGCGCCGGCCGCCTCTTCTGACCCTGCGATCGCCTCTGACCCCTGCGATCGCCCCGAGGACTACTGCAGCACGGTCAGCTGACCCGGACGCACCGTGACCTCGAACTGCTGGCCCCGCAGCGTCACGCGGTAGAGCGCCGGCGGCAGCTCGCCCATCGCCCACGCGTCCGGCAGACCCGCACCCGTGAACCGGTGGAACGCGGGCCGGACCCCGAGCTCCGGATCGATCCGCTCGAAGCGGGCGCTGACGAACTGCTGCTCACCGACCGGCGGCCGCAGGCTGCTGTTGACGAGCACGCGACCGGCGACCGGCATGCGAATCCAACCGTCCGCCGCGAGCAGCTCGCCGAGCCCGACCGTGACCCCGGCACCGTCCGCGGTCACGACGTGGATGCCGAGGTCGTGGGCCTGAATGTCGTACTTCAGCGCCCCGGTCATCGACGTGAACCCGAGGAAGCGGGCGCGCGAACGATCCTGCGGCCCACCCGGCTGGAGCGCGAAGACCTGCGCCCCGCCGACCACGCTGCCGGACAGCGCCTCGGTCACGTAGATCTCGCGCCGAGCCTGGATGGACGCCGTCGCCGCGATGTGCTGATGGCGGTAGCCGTGCGAGAACGCCAATTGGGTCCCGGGCAGCACCTGCGACATCGCGAAGACCGAGTGGAACGGCACGGGTGCACCGTTCGCCGGCCGGTAGGTCGGAATCCCGATCGGACTGCTGAGCACGAGTGGTCGCAGGTCACCCTGGCTCGAATCCACGCGGCGGAAGTACAACCGGCCGTGGTGTGCGACGCGTACCGCCGGCAAGGAACCGAACGCGTTCACCTGCGCGGTGAACAACCGCGCCGCGGAGCTTCCCGGCAACCCCGGCAGCTCCTGCCAGATCTCGATCCGCTGGTTCGCCGCCGACACCGACTCGAGCCGCACGTAGCGCAGCGGCCGAACCTCGATCACGCCATCGAACAGGCCCGCGGCCGCCGACCCGCGATCCGGAACGGGCACCACGGCCGGCTCGAGATCGGGATGCACCACGACCACCGCGATGTGCTGGTGCACCGGCATCTCGGCCGGCAACCCGCGCACCGAGAAGTGCCCGGTGTCGTCCGTCGCCACGGCCCCACCGGCCCACGGCAGCACGCCGCCGAACAGTTCGTCGACGACGACGGGCACGAGGCGCGCCCCGCGCACCCCGATGCCGTTCATGACTACGCGACCGAGGAACGGCGGCGCGGCGTCGAGGATGATCGAACCGCGCACGCGCGCGTGCGCACCGCTGTGGTCGAGCCGGTAGGCATCGGGCGGCAGCAAACCGAGGTCCGAACGTCCCGCCGGCGGCTGCACCTGCAGCACGGCGAAGTCCGAGTCGCACAGCGCCGGCTGGCCCGCCATCCCGGTGACGAACGTGAAGAGCCCCGACGGCCCAACCGTTGCCGCGTGCGCGTGCGCCTGCAGATCGCTGCGGTAGGACGCGAGCACGTTCGAGCCACCGGCCACGTGACCGTTGCGTTCGTAGACCGCACCGGTGAACGACCCCGGCCCGGCCTGGTTCGTCGCGATCGCGCCGCCCGCCTCGCCGCGCACCGGCCCCGGTGCGGACGCCGACGGCAACCGCTCGACCGTGGCGTAGCCGTCACTGTAGACGCCGACCGAACTCGCGCCGACGAAGCCGATCGTCGCGCCGTCCCGCTCGATCAGCGCGCTGCCGCCATCGAGGACCTCGAGTCGAACCTCGAGATCGATCGGCGCGCCGCGCTTCGGATCCCAGCGCTCACCGGCCGCACTCGTCGCCGAGAGTAGATACGTCCCCTCGCTGAGCGAGAGGTGACTGCCGTTGGCCACCGCGAAGCCGAACGCGCGCCGCGCCGCGACCTGCAGCTTGCCGTTGACGAGCACGGGCTTGCCGTCGACGAGCCGCACCGCCGAGTTGCCGCCGAACTGCAGCGTGGCCGCGGGCTGCTTCTGCTCCGTCGCGTCGTGCCAATCGGCCCTGGCCTGACCGTCCGCGCCGACCCAGACGAGGTGCTCGTTCCCGACACCGTCACCCGAACGCAGCCGGACGTCGGTCTCGCCGAACAAGGTGTGGGTGTCCGCCGCGCTCGTGATCACGAGCCGCGGCAGCCGTTCGGGCGTCACGATCGCCGTCGCCGCCCGGTAGTTCTGCACGACGACGAGCGTTGCGAGCACGAGGACCGCGGCAGTCAGGATGCCGGGCATCGACACGACGAACCGGCCGAGCAATGCCGCGATGCGCCCTGAGTCGCTTCCTGAGTCGCGGCTCACCGGGTCGCGCGCGTCCGCGGCACCGACGAACTCCTCGTCGGCCGTATCGCCAGCCAGCTCCCCGGCATCCAGATCCCCGGCATCCAGATCCTCGGCATCCAGATCCTCGGCATCCAGCTCCTCGAAATCATCGAGCCGCGCTTCACCCGATTCGACGAGGCGCCCGAGGACCGCGCCGACGAAGCCGGTCGGGGCCGCTTCGGCCTCGGCATCGCCCGCCGCGAACACCCGCTTCACCTGCAGCAACTCGTGCTCGGCGCGCGCCAGCGCCAGGCCGCAGTCGCGGCAGTCGTGCACGTGCTCTTCGACCGCGCCATAGGTCGCGGGCGGGAGGTCGCCATCCACGAAGTCGCGCATGAGTCCGCGCATGCGCGCGCACTCCGCCGACGCGGGCGGGTAACGCCGGAGGTCGTCCGGGTTGGGCGGTTGCGGCAGCGGACGCGTCATCGTTGCCCCCCCGCGTCATCGCGTCGTTCGGCGTTCCGGCCCGCAGCGTTCCGGCCCGCAGCGTTCCGGCTCGCAGCGTTCCGGCCGACGACATCGCCCAGCCGGCTGGCCAGGATGTCCTTGCCGCGTGCGATCTGCACCTTGACGTTGCTCACGGAGACCTCGAGCGACGCCGCGATCTGGGCGTTCGTCAGCCCGCGCAGATACTTGAGCTCGAGCGGCACCCGGACCTTCTCGCTGAGGTCGGCAAGGGCCTGCTGCACCCGTTCTCGATCCAGGCCGTCGTGCTCGCCGCGGCCGACGGTGCGCGGATCGGCGAGATCCGGCAGTTCCGCGGCCTGGCGGGTCCGTGCGGGCTCGGCGACGCGGCGCCGGCGCAACTTGTCCCGGCTCGCGTTCCCCGCGATCCGCAGCAGCCACGGCTCGAGCTTCTTGGTCTCGTCGAACGAATCCCTGGCCCGATACAGCTTCAGGAACGCGTCCTGCGCCGCTTCCTCGGCATCTTCGCGTCGCCGCAAGATGCTACAAGCCAGGCCGTACACCATGTTCTGGAACCGTTCGACAAGGTGCGCGAACGCCTCCAGGTCCCCAGCCTGTACGCGTCTCATCAGGGCGTTGTCGTGATGCCGGGTCAAGGTCGCGTAACGGGCTGCGAGGATCTCGGTCCGCGCAGTATGCCAGCCACTACGCGGAGTTGGGGCGGTCTGGTCACCATTCGTGGAGAAACGTCTGCTTTCGACCGCATTGGCCCGGAATGGACCCTGCCAATGCGGCAGGCTAGAGGGGGATCCAGGCATTTTTCCATGCCGATCAAGGTGCGGCCGGATCGCGCCGATGCCATGGGCACCTGAGCGCCCGACCGCGGGCGCCTCCCACCCGCCGACCGACGACTCCGAATCCCCCACGATCCGATGGCCAAGATCCCCGACCAGCAAGGCGTCTTCTTCGAACTCGACGGCGTCGTCGTCGAGACGGCCCGCCTGCAAGAAGACGGCACCGTGCCGTTCCTCGACCGCGCCGTCACGGCTTTGAGCCGCATCGACACCGAGCAGTTCCGGTTGTTCATCGCCACGAGCCGCCTCGACATCGCGTTCGGCAAGCTCAAGGAACGCGAGTTCACCAAGTTCTGCGAGGCCTTCCTGGCCCGCATGCAGGACGAGCGCATCCCGATCACCAAGATCTACAGCTGCCCCTACCACCCGAAGGGCCGCGGCCGCTTCAAGCGCGAGAGCGTGTTCCGCAAGCCCGGGCCCGGCATCTACAAGATGGCGCAGCAGGAGTTCGACCTCGACCTCAGGCGCTGCTGGATGATCGGTCACACGACGAGCGACATCCTCGCGGCGCAGCGCGCCGAGCTCGGCACCATCCTCGTGCGCACGGGCCAGGCCGGCCAGGACGGCGAGTTCTACGTCGAGCCGCACTTCACCGAGGACGACGTGTGGCACGCCGTCGCGCGGCTCAACCAGTTCGAGTACTCGCTGAAGATCTGAGGTTCGAGCAGCCGCCGGCGCCGGCGGCCGCGCGAGGACTCAGATGCTCAGCGCGGCGACGCCCGGCAGCGACTTGCCCTCGAGCAGTTCGAGGCTCGCGCCGCCGCCCGTCGACACGTGCGACAGCCGGTCGACGATGCCGAGCTTCTCGGCCGCGGCGACCGAGTCGCCGCCGCCGACGACGGTGAACGCGCCCGCGGCGGTCGCTCCCGCGACGGCCTGCGCGACCGCCTCGGTGCCCTTGCTGAACGCGTCCATCTCGAACACGCCCATCGGCCCGTTCCACACGACGGAGCGCGCGCCCTGCAGCGCTTCGACGTAGCGCGCCACGGTCTGAGGCCCGATGTCGAGCCCCATTAGGCCTTCGGGCACCTCGGTCTCGTGAATCGTGGCCGGCGCGTCGGCCGCGAACTCCGGCGCGCAGACGTGATCGGACGGCAGCAGCAGCTGCTTCTGCATCGACTTCGCCAGCCCGACGACCCGGCCCGCGGCGTCGAGCAGGTCCGGTTCGACGAGCGACTTGCCCGTCGTGAGACCGGCCTCCGCGAGGAACGTGTACGCCATCGCGCCGCCGATGATCAGCGTGTCGACCTTCTCGAGCAGGTTCTCGATTACGGGCAGCTTGTCGCTGACCTTGGCGCCGCCGAGGATCGCGACGAACGGGCGCTCCGGCGCCCTGAGAACCTTGCCGAACGCCTCGAGCTCGCGTTGCAGCAGCAGTCCCGCGGCGCCCGGGATGTGCGCCGGCGGCCCGACGACGGAGCTGTGCGCGCGGTGCGACGTGCCGAACGCGTCGTTGACGAACACGTCGCCGTTCTGCGCCAACGCGGCGCGAAACGCGTCGATCGCGCCGCTGTCCGCCGCGATCGTCGTCGTCGAACCGTCCGCGTTCTCGACCCTGCGCTTGCCTTCCTCCTCGATGTGGAAGCGCACGTTCTCGAGCAGCACGACGCTGCCCGGCTCGAGCTTGTCCGGACCGCAGACCGCCGCGACGCGTTCGCCGACGCACGCGTCGACGAACTGGACCGGGCGCTCGAGCAGCTTCTCGAGCTCGGCGGCGACGGGGCGCAGCGAGAACTTCTCCTGGCGCTCACCGTTCGGCCGCCCGAGGTGCGACATGAGCACGACCGAACCGCCCTCGGCGAGCGCGTGCCGGATCGTCGGCAACGCGGCGACGATGCGCTGGTTGTTGGTGATCGCACCGGTCGCCTTGTCCTGGGGGACGTTGAAGTCGACGCGCATCAGGACGCGGTTGCCCTGGAGGGCGAGATCGGAGAGTCGACGGAACTCGGTCATGGCGGGAGCCTGCTCGGCGGTGGTGTTTCAGACGGCTTCGGCGACGCGGCGCGCGAGTTCGACGACGCGGCAGCTGTAGCCCCATTCGTTGTCGTACCAGCTGATGAGCTTGAAGAAGTTGGGGTTGAGTTCGATCGAACTGCCCGCGTCGTAGACCGAGCTCGCGGAGCTATGGATGAAGTCGGACGAGACGACCTCGTCCTCGGTGTACTCGAGAATGCCGCGCAGGTACGTCTCCGACGCGCGCTTCATCGCGGCGTTGATCTCGGCGAGCGACGTCGCCTTCTCCGACTTGAACGTGAGGTCGACGGCCGACACGGTCGCCGTCGGCACGCGGAAGGCCATGCCGGTCAGCTTGCCCGCGACCGCCGGGAGCACGAGGCCGACGGCCTTCGCCGCCCCGGTGCTCGACGGGATGATGTTCTGCGCGGCCGCGCGACCGCTGCGCCAGTCCTTGTTGGACGGCCCGTCGACGGTCTTCTGCGTCGCGGTGTAGGCGTGCACGGTCGTCATCAATCCCTCGCTGAGACCGAAGCCCTCGCGCAGGATCACGTGCACGACGGGCGCCAGGCAATTCGTGGTGCACGAGGCGTTGGAGACGATGTCCGTCGTGCGCAGGTCGAGTTCGTCGTCGTTGACCCCGAGCACGACCATCTGGATGTCGCCCTTCCCGGGCGCCGTGAGGATGACCTTCTTGGCACCGGCGGTGAGATGCCCGCGCGCCTTGGCTTCGGAGTTGAACAGGCCCGACGCCTCGATCACGACCTCGACGCCGAGCTCCTGCCACGGCAGTTCGGCCGGCGTCCTGGCGCTGACGACGCGGATCGACTTGCCGTTGACGACGAGAACGTCGTCCGCGGGAACGTCCGGCGATGACTTCGTCGAACTGACATCGGCGGCGAATCGCCCCTGCATCGAATCGTACTTGAGCAGGTAGCCCAGATTATCCGCGGCGACGATGTCACCGACGGCGACGACGTCGAGCTCGTCGAGCAGACCCTGCTCGACGAGCGCGCGGAAGACGAGGCGGCCGATGCGACCGAAACCGTTGATGGCGACCCTGGTGCCCATGTCGGGGGTAAGCTCCTGATGACGTCGTTATTGCAGCCCCGCTGCCAGTCTCGATCGCTGGCGATTCGGGCAAGCAGTGTACGGCGCAACGAGTCGAAGCCAATGGACAGTTTCGCCCGTCTGCAGGACGCCTGCGCCCGCTGCCTGGTGCGCTACGAGAGCGTGACGACGCACCGCCCCGTCGTGGCGGCGGTGTCCGGCGGGACCGACAGCACGGTGCTGCTGCTCGCGCTGCAACGACTCGCGCGCCAGGGGCGGCTGCCGGGGCAGCTGCATGCGGTGCACGTCGACCATGGCGTGCGTGCAGACAGCCGCGAGACGGCCGAGCACGTCGCGGACCTGTGCGATCGACTCGACGTGCCGCTCACGGTGCGGCGCCTCACGACTACGCCCTTCGACCCAGCCGCGCGCCCGCCGGCCGAGGACACCCTGCGGGAGCAGCGCTACGCCGAATTGCTGCGCGTCGCCGACGAACACCGGGCCGGCGCGCTGCTCACCGGGCATCACGCCGACGACAACCTCGAGACGGTCCTCTTCCGCATGCTGCGCGGCACGGGTCCACGCGGCCTCGCGGGCATCCCCGAAGCCCGCTGGCTGGCCGGCGACGGGCGGCGCGTGCTGCTCCTGCGACCGCTGCTGAAGACCCGGCGGTCGACGCTCGAGTCCGTTCTGCGCCGGATCGGCGAGGCCGCGCACGAGGACAGCACGAACCGCGATCGGCGCTATGCCCGCAATCGGCTGCGGCTCGAGACGATCCCGGCGCTGCGCGACTCGATGGGGATCGGCCTCGACGTCGCGCTCATGACGGTCGCGAGCACGGCCCGCGCGGCGAACGAGATCCTCGAGGCCCAGGGCCTGCGCATCCTGACGCAGCGGGCCCGGCACCGCACGAACTGGCGCCTCGAGCTCGACCTGCGCGAGCTGCAGGAGGACCACGACGCGGAGCCGTTCGTGCGCGAGGCCCTGCGTCAGGCGCACGTCGCGCTGCACCCGCACGGCGAAGCGCCGCTCTCCGCGTGGCTCGACCGCGCACTCGCGCTGCTCGACAAGCCGGACGGCAAGCGCCTCGCGGGCCGCGGCGGCCTGCTCGTCGAGCGCATCCGCGACGGCCTGCTCGTCGTCGACCCCGACCGCGCCGGCCCGCCGCCGCGCACGCACGACGGCGGCCAGCTCTTCCGCTTCGACAGCGGCCGCCAACGGTTCGGCGCGACCGAGTTCTGGGTCGAGGCGTTCGAGCATCCGCAGCCGCCGCTCGTGCCGTCACCCAACGAAGCCGGCCGCCTGCGCGCCCTCGTCGATCCGCGCGCCGCGCCGCTGCCGTGGCGCCTGCGCACCCGCCGACCGGGCGACGTGTTCTGGCCGCTCGGCGCCGAGAACGAGATGCTGCTCCGGCGCTTCCTGCAGAGCCGCCACGTGCCGCGCTTCGACCGCGACCGCCTGCCGCTCGTCGTCGACGCGACCGACCGGATCCTGTGGATCCCCGGCGTCGAGGTCGCCCACACCGCGCGCCTCAAGCTCAACACCCGCACCTCGGTCGAGATCATCGCCGGCAGCGGCTGAGCGCCCGTACGGTACCTCGGCTGAGCGGCCGTACGGTACCTGGTTCATCCTGCCGGCCAGCCCGCGGCGGAGCCGCGGGCTGGCCGGCAGGATGAACCAGGTGCCGTACGGGGCAGTCTCGGATCGGGACGGGGATTCGGGGTGCTCCTCATGGTCCGGCGCCCATCGTTCCGAAGGCGGGAAGACCACACGACGGAGACGCCGCATGGCCACACCTGCATCGAATACACAACTCCAAGTCTTCTCTGGCCTACGCCCGGTCGAAGCCGGGGCACTCGCGCTCGAAGAGCTCATCCGCCAGGCCAAACACCAGTGCGTCGATGACGCCTCCGCGCTGACCGGGCTGCAGCCGCTGATGGCCGAGGTGAAGGACAAGCTCGAGCGTATGCTCGAGCTCACCAACGCCGTCGAGGAGATCGTCGCGGCGGCCACGCCCGCGGCGCAAGCCGCCGAGCCGCCGAAGGTCGCCACGCAGGTCGGCTCGACGCTGCGCGGCACGACCGACTTCCTCGACGTGCCCGACCTCGTCAGCACGCTGAGCTCGATGCACAAGACCGGCACGCTGACCCTGCGGCTCGAGGACGAGATGTTCGCGTTCGAGTTCCAGGACGGCAAGGTCGTCCACGCCGTCACGACCAAGTCCGATCCCGACCTGCGGCTCGGCACGATCCTCGTGGCGCAGAACACGCTCACCGAGGATCAGCTGCAGCAGAACCTCGACTCGAGCGCCGCGGCGAACGCGCTGCTCGGCGACCACCTCGTCGAGAACGCGACGGTCACGGAGGGCGACCTGCTGAACGCGCTCGACGCGCAGGTGCGGCGGATCTTCGAATCCGCGTTCGCCTTGCAGGGTGCGCAATTCACGTTCACCGAAGGCTCGATCAGCAACATCGCGAAGCGCACCGCGATCAACACGACCGAAATGCTGCTCGAGGCGGCGCACAACCAGAAGACCAAGGCCCCGGCCGCCGCCGGTTCCTGAGTCGCCGATCGGCGGGTATGCTGCGCCCATGCCGGAGTCCTTCGAACTCGCCACGGCCCGCGTCGCCACCTCGCCCACGGAGGCCAAACTCTTCAAGGCGTTGCTCGAAGCCGAGGGCATCCCTGCCTACGTCGACGGCGGGACCCTGTCCGACGAGTTTGCCGTCAGCCGCCAGATCATGAACCTCGCGGGCACGCAGGTGAAGGTCCGCGCCGACCACCTCGAGCGGGCCAAGGCCGTGCTCGGCGAGGTCCAGATCGACGATGCCGACCTCGAAGCCCAGGCGCTCGCCGCCGGTCCGACCGACCTCGAACCGGTCGAGACGGAGACCAACGGCCGCGACTTCTGGCTCTACATCGCGCTCGGCCTGATGAGCGTCATCGCGATCTGGGCGATCTGGGAGCTCACCCAGAACCCGACCGGCGACTGACGGCGGTAGCGAACCCGCTTCGTTGCCGCCATCGCAACGCCGACCGACATACCCGCCCCGCCAGGAGTTGCGTCATCGCGCGGGTGGCGGAATCGAAACGGGTTCGGTACCGCCACTCTCGCGTCAGTGTTCGTGGCTCGGGTCGTTGATGTGGGCGAGCATGTGGAGGGCGGCGGCTTCGAACGTGGAGCCAGTGCCTTCCTTGCTCAGGGCATCGAGGACGGGGAGCGCCTGCGTGTCGCGCTGGTCGTAGTGCAACGCCTTGCCGTAGTAGAGCAGGACGCGCTGGCGATCCCGGCCGAGGTCCTGATCCAGGAGCTCACCGAGGACCGTCGCGGCCTCGTGATAGCGCCGTTCCTTGTAGAGCACGTAGCCCTCGGTCACGCGCGCGGCCACCGTCGGGTGAACGTCCTGCAGCCAACGGCGCGCCTTGATGACGTTGCCGTCCAGGGCGTAGAGGCGCGCGAGCCGATGGCGCGCGTCGTTCATGCCGGCGAGCGCGGCGTCGATGAGCAGCTTCTCGCAGCGAACGCGGCAGCCGAGGTCGAGCAGGATCACGCCGAGCGCGTGCTTCTCGGCCGGACCGGCGCTCGTGGCCATCGCCGCGCGGGCTTCTGCCAGCGGTTCTCGCGCCGCGGCGCACATCGCGAGGAACGCCGCGAGCTCGGGCGGATCCTGCGGCCCGGGACGGGCCGCGTAGACCTCGCCGGCACCGTCCAGCACCGCGATACCCATGCCTTCCCCGCCGCCGATCCACTCGCCGTAGAGGTTCTTGCGCGCGAAGCCGTCGACGATGACAGCGGCGAACCCACCGTCCGCGAGCGCCGCGAGCACCGCCGGATCGTCGAGCCACGTCGTCATCCGGTCGCTCGCCGCGCGGCCGTCGAGCTTGAAGTAGACGACGAGATCCTGCGAGGCGGCGCGGGAGTCGGACAACGCCCGCGCGATGTCGGTCTGCCAGCGCGGGCTCGAGCACGCGGCCAGGCCGGCTAACGCGACGGCGAGCAGACCGACAGGTCTCATCGCCGGCCGCTCCACCGCAGCATCTGGTCGGCGAGGTCCTGGCAGTGGAACACCTCGACGTCGAGCACCCGGCCGCCTGGCGTCGTCACGAGCCGCAGCTCGGGCTGGACGAACCCCGTGACCGACGCGAGGTTCAGCGACTCGATGCGCGCGAGCACCTCGTCGTGCAGCGCGGGGTCGACCTTGGTGCCGAAGGTCTCGACGAGCGCCTTGCCGGCCTTGAAGTCGCCCTCGGCCTTGATGCGCATGATCTCGGCCAGCAGCTCGCCGCACTTCTTCCGATACTGCTCGGCCGAGTCCACCACGTAGAACGTCTTGCCGTCCCGCCGCTCGACGTGCACGCCGCCGTCGTTCGCCAGCAGCCACAACACGACGAGCTGCCGGTTGCGCATGTGGTCCTCCTCGATGCGATGGCCCTTCGGCACACGCCGCAGCTGCACGAGCGCGTTGCGGCTGTAGGCCTCGTACTTCGCGAGCACGGCGTCGTCGTTCGGCACGAGCCCCATCGACTTCAGCTTCGGATCGGCGATCCAATAGAGCCCCACGAGGTCGGCGCGCGCCTCCTCGAGCGTGCTGTAATAGAGCCCGAGGAGCTGCGCCGGGTTCTCGACCTCGGGCAGCACCTGCCCCGACGCGTGGCCGACGACCTCGTGCAGGTTGGTGTGCATGTCGTCCATCGCGGAGCCGTAGCGGCGGGCGCGGTCGGCCTCTTCGGGGGTGAAGGCGAACTCGGAGACGGTCCCGGCCGAAGCGACGAGATCGTAGGTCGCGACGACGTTGGCCAGGTTGACCGACTTGCTGCCGTAGTCCTGGCGGATGTCGGCCTCGTTGGGCAGGTTGATCCCGATCGGCGTGATCGGCCCGCTGTCGCCCGTCTCCATGATCACGTTGATCGCGCGCGCCGAGATGCCCTTGACGTCCGCCTTCTTGAAGCGTTCGTCCCACGGCATCCGCGCCTCGAACCACGACGCCTCTTCGGCGAGTTCCGCGATCGCGCGCGTCTTGGCCTCGTCGCGATAGCTCACGACGGCTTCCCAGCTGCCCTTGATGCCGCGCGCATCCATGTAGACCTCGACGAAGCCGAGGATGAAGTCGACGACGCTGTCGGTGTCCTGGACCCACGCGATGTTGAACTGCCGCCAGTCCTCGATGAGCCCGGTCTCGTTGTAGCGGATCAGGTGCTGCAGGGCCTTGCGCGTCGGTAGCGGCGCGACGGCCAGCGCGTGGCGCAGGTGCTCGTTGACCGCGGCGAGCTGCGGCGAGTAGCGACCCGGTGCATGGTGGCGGCCGTCACCGGCCCGATAGACCTGCTCCTCGAGCATGCCGTTCGCCTTGACGAGGCGCGAGTTGAGGCCGTTCTGCTCCTCGAAGCCCTCGAGGTCCGCGCTCGTGACGTCGACGTAGAGGTTGTTGCAGCTCGCAGCGACCGGATCGTTGCCGCCCTCGGTGCTCTTGTCGGTGACGGAGACGTAGGTCGTCGGATCCGTCATCACGGTGAACGCGTGGCGCAGATCCCGCAGCGGCTTGATCTCGTTGGCCCCGAGCGCGTGGCCCGCCGCATCGGCGGCCTCGCACGCGATCCTGAACTCATCCCAGGTCAGGTTCAGCAATCGCTTCTGCGTCGTCAGGTTGTCGTGGATGCCCGAGTGCACCCAGAACAGCTTGCAGTAGCGCTCGATCTCGACGCGCACGTTCGTCGGCAGGTCGTAGCGCACGAGATACATCGACTCGAGGATCCAGCGCAGCGCGAGCGTGTACTCGAACCGCTGGTCGAGGAAGATGTCACGCCCGGCGACCGCAGCTTGCGATAGGTGGTAGGCCAGCTGCTTGTCGCGCAGCGACAGCCGCTCGAACCCGTCGGCGTAGAGCTGCACGATCTGGGTCTGGTCGACGCGGTCGAGCAGGTAGCGGCGACCGTCGGCCGCGACCTCGCCCGGCTGCATCGACCGTTCTTCGCCGTTGGTCACGTCATCGAGCACCGGGGCCCCGTCGGCCGCGGACCAGCAGCCCGCGAACGGCAACGCGAGCAGAACGAGCGCGAGGGACGACCAGGACGAACGCAGCATCACTTCTCCTCCTGCTTGCAGAACCGATCCAGCCAGGCATAGAACTCACGGCTCCAGAGCACGCCGTTCTGCGGCGACAGCACCCAGTGCCCCTCCTCTGGGAACGTCAGCATCCGGCTCTCCACGCCCATGATCTGGGCCGCGGTGAACGCCTGCAAACCTTGCTCGTACGGCACGCGGAAGTCCTTCTCGCCGTGGATCACGAGCAGCGGCGTGCGCCAGTTCTCGATGTAGCGATGCGGCGAGAAGCGGCGGTAGTCGGCCGCGATCTCCGGCGACTTCCAGAACGGTCCGCCGAGGTCCCAGTTCACGAAGAACAGCTCCTCGGTCGAGAGGTACATGCTCTCGAGGTTGAACACACCGCAGTGCGAGATCATGCACGCGAAGCGATCACCGCCGTTCCGAAGGTGTCCGTTGCCCATGAGCCAGTAGACCGTGTAGCCGCCGAAGCTCGCGCCGACCGCGGCCGTGCGCTCCTCGTCGATGTAGTCGCGCGCCTGCATCGCATCGCAGACCGACAGCAGGTCCTGCATCGCCTGACCGCCCCAGTCGCGCGAGATCTGCTCGTTCCACTTCGTGCCGAAACCCGGCAGCCCGCGCCGGTTGACCGCCGCGACGACGTAGCCCTGGGACGCCATCAGGTGGAAGTTCCAGCGGAACGAGTACCACTGCCCGACCTGGCTCTGCGGCCCGCCCTGGCAGTAGAGGATGAACGGGTACTTCTTGCTCTCGTCGAAGCCCGGCGGCTTGACGATCCAGCTGTGGATCTTCTCCCCGTCCGTCGCCTCGAACCACTCCTCGTCGACGGTGATCGGCGCGAACTTCGCGTAGGCCGGACCGTTGACGTCGGTGATCGTCCGCACCGCCCCGCTCGCGACGGTGACCTCGACGACCTCGGCCGCGCGCTCGGTCATGGTCTGCAGGCAGTAGACCTTGCTGCCATCGGGATGCACGGCCGGACTCGAGAGCCGCCGCCGCCCCTTGGTGACGGGCACGGGGTCCGTCGGGGTGCCGTTCTCGTCCACCTTGCACATGTAGAGCTGCGTGGTGCCGCGCGTGTCGACGGTGAAGAACAGCGCGCCGCTGTCGGCCCGCCACGTGAGCTCGTGCGGCGACGCGTCGAACTTCGGCAGCAGCTCGTGATTCTTGCCGCTCTGCCGGTCGTGCAGCATCACGCGGTTGCGATCGCTCTCGTAGCCGTCGCGCGCCATCGACGAGTAGGCGATCCAACGCCCGTCCGGCGAGTAGACCGGCTCGACGTCGTAGCCCGGGTTGGCCTTCGTGATGCAGCGATGCTCGCCACCGGTCGCCGGCACGATCCAGAGCTGGCTATCCGTGCTCGCCTCGGGGTTGCCGACCCGCCGCGCGGTGTAGCAGAGTTCCTTGCCGTCCGGCGACCACGCGATCTGCTCGGCCCCGCCGAACGGCGGCAACGGCGTGTGCACCCGTTCGCCGGCCATGAGATCGACCGGGTCGGCCCCGAGCCGCTGCACGAACAGGTGGCTGAAGCTGCCGTCGTTCCAGGTGTCCCAGTGGCGCACCATGAGATCGTCGTAGGCCCGCGCGTTGGCCGCGGGCAGATCGCTGTGCTGGGTCGTCACGGGCGGGTCGAGGACCACGCTCCTGGTGAACGCGATGTGGGTGCCCGTCGGCGACCACTGCACGTTGATCGCGCCGGCCGGCAGCTCGAACTCCTCGACCCGAGGCGCGGAATCGACCACCGGCGCGAGCGGGATCCGCAGCAGGCTGCCGCCGTCGATCGCCGAGAACGCGTTCCGGACGAACGCGGGCGAACCGCCCGGCGCGACCTGGATCGGCGGCTCCGACAGGTCCGTGAGCAGGTGGTAGACGGCGCCGGCGCTGCGGTTCTCGGCGAGATCGGGCGTCCGGACCGTGAACAGCAGGCGGCTGCCGTCCGGGCTCTGCGTGAGCCCGCCGACCCGGGACAGCGTGGCGAGGTCCTCCGGCGTCATCGGGCGCTGGGCCCGCAGGCCGGTGCCGAATCCGCCGGACAGGGCGACGAGCGCCCCGGCTACGAAGGTTATGATCATGGGCTTCCGCATCGGCGGCGATCATCGCGGGCCGAGCGGCCCGATGCCATGGTCCCTTCGTTCTCCCGAAACACCCGGAAGACCACGGGGACTGGTCCGTCCAAGAACTGGCTCCGAACGACCGATACGGTTCACCAGACCCATGCGGTAGACTGGAGCGTGGATATCGAATCTATGAAAACGCACAAGAACGACCGCCGGGCGCAAGCCGGCTTCACCCTCGTCGAGATCATGGTGGTGATCGTGATCCTGGGCCTGCTCGCGACCATGGTCGCGACCAACGTCATCGGCGCGAGTGACGAAGCCCGCGCGAAGACGGCGCAGACCAGCGCGCGCGCGATCGCCGACGCGATCAAGCTGTACTACGCCGAGCAGGGTCGCCTGCCGGATACGCTCGAGGACCTCGTCGGCGGCGACGACGGTGGCCGTTCCTACATCGAGTCGCTCGAGACGGACCCCTGGAGCAACGAGTTCATCCTGCGCGGCGAGACCAGCAAGGACTTCGAGGTCATCAGCTGCGGCCCGAACGGCATCGAGGGCGACGAGGACGACATCTCTTCGCGCAAGTCGAAGGAGTAGTGCGAACTCGCGGGCGAACGAGCGTGAGCGGCTTCACGTTGATGGAGCTGCTCGTGACGATGGCGATCATCTCGCTGCTGCTCGCGATGGTCCTGCCCAACCTCGGCGCGCTCGTGCCGAGCGCGCGCCTCGAGGGCAGCGGCAAGCAGATCCTGCGGCGCCTCGACTATCTGCGTTCGGAGGCGCTGATCCGCGGCCGCGAGATGTCGCTCGAGCTCGATCTCGATCGGGCGCGCTGGCGCATGATCCTGCCGGCCGACATGCGGCTGACGCTCGATCAGGATCCGCAGAGCCTCGAGGAGAAGTGGTTCGAGTGGAACGAACTCGAGAAGGGCGTCAAGTTCGCCGGCGTCGGCGACGGCAGGACCGGGCTCGCGGAGAGCGGCATCTACCGCGTGCGCTTCGACGAGTACGGCTTCTCGAGCGACCAGGTCATCGTGCTCCGCCTCGAGGACGAGCCCAACGAGATCTGGGCGATCGAACTGCGTGGCCTCACCGGCGCCACCTCGGTGCACGAGAGCCGCGAAGGCGAGATCCCCGACCCGCCCTACGTCGGCGAAGGAGCATTCTGATGAGCCAGCGACCAGAGGTTCTGCGATCGGCAGGCGATGAAGCCGGCTTCACCCTGCTCGAAGCCCTCGTCGCGCTCGGCATCGTCGCGCTCGTCGTGACGACGTTCCTCGGCGTGCGCACGACCGCGCTCATCGACGCGACCCACGCCCGCAACTGGCGGCTCGCGCGCGAGATCGCGGACGAACGGCTGTCCGAGCTGCGCGCCGGCTCCCACGAGGTGCCGCCCGACTCCGGCACGGAGATCTCGCTCGAGGAGAAGTACGCCGAGCGTTGGAGCTACAAGATCGTGATCGGCGAGACCGCCGTGACCGACGCCGAGACCGAGATCGCGAACATGGCGGCCGGTGACGACGGCGAGGCGATCGAGGAGAACCAGTGGCAGCGCGAGCGGGACCAGTACCGCAGGGCGAAGTCGCGGGGCCTGAGCTTCATGGAGTATCAGGATCAGCTCTACGAGGAGCAGCAGGCCCGCGAACTCGAGGAGCGCGCGCCGACCGAGGACGAGTTCGAGGAGGTCGGCGTCATCGTCTACTTCCCCAAGCTCAACCCCGACTACCCGGATCAGCGCGACGCGCTCATGGTCAAGGCGCGGCTCAGCACGCTCGCGATCTCGGGGCTCACGCCCGAGCAGGCGAGCGCCGTCGCGGCGTCGCGCGGCCAAGGCGGCGGCGCCGGCGAGGCGGGCGCAGCCGGCGGCAACCCATTCAGCGGAGGCAACTGATGCAAGGCAGAACGATGATGCAACGCCGGGGTACGAACCGGACCGACCGCGGCTTCACGCTGGTCGAGGTCATGCTCGCCATCGCGATCAGCGGCACGGTGATGCTGACCGTGGGCACGACGTTCCACGCGATGCTCGACGCGCGCGAGGCGATCGAGGAGCTGTCCGAGTCGACCGAGGCCGGACCGCGCATCCTCAACCTGCTCGAGCGTGATCTGCAGGGCATGTGGACGTTCAACGTGCACGACAACGCGGTCTTCCGCGGGCGGGACATGGACGTCGGCAGCTTCGAGGCCGACCGCATGGACTTCCTCACGACGACCGACTCGGTCGGCTACGTGCTCGATTCCTACGGCAACCCGAAGCGCACGTCGCTCTGCGAGGTCGGCTACTGGTTCAAGCCCAACCAGCGGTATCGCGATCTCATCGAGATGTACCGCCGCGAAGATCCGCTCGTCGACCGCGACCTGATCCAGCAGGGCGACCAGGGCACGTTCCAGCTCGTGCACGACCGGATCAAGTCGTTCAAGGTGACCTACTTCGACGAGCTCGGCTACGAGGCCGAGGAGCAGCTCGAATGGGACAGCAGCAAGAACGACCTGCTGCCGCGGCGCATCCGCGTCGAGTTCACGATCGAGCGCCGCCGCGGCAGCCGCAACGTCGTGAACGACGCCGAGATCGATGACTTCGAATCGGCCGAGAAGACCTACATTCGCCACTTCGTGTTCGACCCCGACCAGGCGAGGATCCTGCGCGGCGGCCAGGCGATGGTGCCGGTGCTCCCGCCGGGCGCCCCGACGGGCATGGCCGGCGAGCAACCCGGCGGCGCCCCGGGCCTCGGTGGCGGCGGTGGCCCCGGCGGACCGGGCGGTCCCGGCGGTCAGGGCAACATCGAGATCACGCAGGGTCGCGCGACGACGCAGCGCGGCGGTCCTGGCGGCGACGGCATCCGGGCCGGCGGCGACGGCGGCCGCGGCGCTGGTCGCGGCGGCTTCCCGGGCGGCGGCAACCGGCCGTCGACGACGACGAACCTGCCGCCGGGCTTCAACATCAACCAGATCCTCGGGGGCGCCGGCGGCGCCGGCGGCTTCGGTGGATTCGGCGGTTTCGGCGGCCTCGGCGGCCGCTGAACCCGGCGCGGGCCCCTCGCATCGGGCCCCTCGCATCGGGGCCGTCAGTCGAGCGGCCGGCCGATGATCTCGCGCCCGCCCATCAGCGGCACGAGCGCGGGCGGCAACTTGACCGTCCCGTCCTGCTGCTGGTGGCACTCGATCAGCGGGATGAGCACGCGCGGGCTCGCGATCACCGTGTTGTTCAGCGTGTGGCAGAACAGCGGCTTCTTGCTCGCCTTCGGCCGGTAGCGCAGGTCGAGGCGGCGGGCCTGGTAGTCGTAGAAGCGTGACGCGCTGTGGGTCTCGCCGTAGTGCTCGCGCGACGGCATCCAGGTTTCGATGTCGTACTTCATCGCCTGCGGCACGCCGAGATCGCCGCCGCAGACCGCGACGACGCGGTACGGCAGCTCGAGCGCCTGCAGCAGGTCCTCGGCGTTCTGCACGATCGCGTGGTGGTGCTCGATCGAACGGTCGCGGTCGGCGACGTCGACGATGACCTGCTCGACCTTCTGGAACTGGTGCACGCGGTAGAGCCCGCGCGTGTCCTTGCCGTAGGTGCCGGCCTCGCGGCGGAAGCAGGCCGACCGCGCGACGTACTTCTTCGGCAGCTCGTCCTCCTTGAGCATCTCGCCCGCGTGCAGCGACGTGACCGGCACCTCGCTCGTGCCGATGAGGTTGAGCCCGTCCTTCTCGCACCGGTAGGTCTGCTCTTCGCCGCCGGGGAAGAAGCCGGTGCCGAGCATCGCCGCGTCCCGCACGAGCAGCGGCGGATCGATCGGGGTGAACCCGCGCGCCACCATCAACTCCATCGCGAAGCGCAACACCGCGTCGTGCAGCAGCGCGAGATCGCCGAAGAGCATGTAGTTGCGCGAGCCGGCCATCTCGGCCGCGCGCGTGAAGTCGAGCCAGCCCTGGCCCTCACCGATGTCGTAGTGCGCGCGCGGCTCGAAGCCGTCGAACGTCGTCGGCTCCCCCCACTTGCGTAGTTCGACGTTGAGCGTGTCGTCCTTGCCGTCGGGAACCTCGTCGTCCGGGATGTTGGGCACGAGCATGAGCTGGGCTTCGAGCTCGTGCTTGAGCTTCTTCTCCTGCTCCTCGAGCGCGTGCAGCTCGACCTTCTTCTCCTTCTGTTTCGCGAGGAACGCCTCGCGCTCGTCGGGCGAGAGCTTGCCGAGTTGCTTGCCGGCCGCCTTCTGCTCGCTGCGCATCCCGTCGAGCCTTGGCACGAGCCCGCGCAGCTCGGCGTCGATCGCGAGCGCGCGATCGACCGCCTCCGCGCGGTCGGGAAGGTGCTTCTTGATGGCCCCCGCGCGCGCGGCGTCGGGATCCTCTCGCAGGGTGCGGATGTCGAGCATGTGGCGCGCGATCCTAGCGCCCACCCCGCCGGATTCACCCCGTACGGACCTACTTCCAGACGGGCTCGAGCTTGCCGAAGACGCTGTGCTTCTTCTGCTGCAGGCCGAGGACGAGGCCTTCTTCCGGCAGTTTGACGTCGAGACGGAGCGGACCCTCTTTGTAGCCCTCGGGCTTGGGGAACAGCGCGGTCAGGATGCTGAGCTTGCTGTGCGCCTTGCTGGCCTCGTTGACGAGGTCACCATTGGCGAGCTGCTTGAACTCCGCGATGACCTTGCCCTTGCCGCCGGCCTCCTTGGCCCAGACGACCTCGGGTTCGAGCCCCATGCCGTGCAGCTCGGTGAAGATGCAGCCCGACTTCTCCTGCACGAAGATCTTGAGCGCGTCGATGGAGGCGTTCTGGTCACCGCGGCGGGTGTAGGTGATCTGGAACGGCGCCCCCATCTCGACCGTCGTCGTCTTGTCGGCCTCGACGACGAAGCCCTCGTGGGTCTCGCCGGGGTACATCGTCGCGTTCTGCACGCGCGAGCCCTTGCCCTTGACGATGCGGCCGAAGATCACGGTGTACTTGCCCGCCGGCACCTCGAGCTCCTTGCCGTCGGCGATGTCGAAGATCGCGGTCTTGAACGCACCCTGACCCTGGATCACGACCTGCGACGGCGCCGACTTCTTGCCGCCCTTCCAGGCCAGCTTGACCTTGCCGGTCTTGAAATACTCGGGGTTGAGCGGGCGGTGTTCGAGGTGCGCCGCCTTGGCCTCGACGAGGTGCCAGCCGTCCGTGAGCTTGACGAACTGCGTCGCCGGCACGCGCGGGCCCTTCCCGATCCGCATCGAGTCGAGGTTGGGCACGACGGTGCCGTCATTGTCCCATTCGCCGAGCGTGTTGATCTTGAGGGCGTCCGCGAACGGATCGCTCTCGCCCGGCCGGCCGTTGCAGTTGTCGTCGTAGAACGTGAGCGCGTCCTTACCGATCGACCCGGTCCAGCTCGCCCCGCTCTTGTAGTAGGCGTTGGCGTAATCGACGCGCGGCGCGACGTTGCACTCCGCGATGCCGACCCGCTCCCGGTCGGAGCCCATCCAGAAGAACATCGTGTAGGGCACCTCCTTCGCGGCATCGATGTAGAACGTGCTCGGCTTGGGCCGGCTCGACACCTCGAGCTCGTCGCCCTTCTCCAGCTCGTCCGGGTTGAGCGCGATCACGAACTTGTTGCCGCCCGTGCGGCCGAAGTGGATGTCCGCGGCCTGGAACCACACCATCTTGCTCGACGTGCCGACGCCCTCACAGACGACGTTCCACCACAGCATCGGGTACATGCCGCTCTTCGGGCCGTAGCCGATCTCCTTGTCCCACGCCTTGAGCGCGGCGTACTTGAACGGCACCTGCTTGGCCGGGACGTTCGGCATCACGAGCGCCTCGATGCCCTTGATGTCGTCGTCGTAGCCCTCGTCGCGGCGCTTGTCGGCTTCCTTCTCGTCCTCCTCGATCCGCACCTTCTCGTCCTTCACGAACGCCTGGATCTGCAGGTAGACGGTGTCGAACTTGAAGTCCCACGCGTCACGCGCGTACATGAACTCCTCGCAGAGCCGCAGGACCTCGCGGCGGGTGTCCAGCGTCCGCTCGTTGCGCTTGACCTTGCCGGCGACGGTGGCCCCCAGGCTGTAGCACTCCGCCGCTTCCGACTGATGCCCCATCGCCTTGGCGTTGCGGCCGAGCTGACCGAACTGTGACGCGATCTGCATCAGCTCCTCACGATTCGGCTCGGCCATGTTCTCGTAGAGCCGCCAGAGCTTGGCCGACTCGGTGCGACCGCGCTGCAGGGCGTCGAGCTGGTCCTGCCCCATACTGTCGACCCAGCGTTGCATCTTGAGCAGCGCGCCGTTGCCTTCGAAGCAGCGCCCCCACGACTCGAGCAGGGCGTTGCGCTTCTCGGAGTTGTCGACCTGACCGCCGCGTTGCTCGATGCAGAGCTCCTCGAGGTAGAGCATCGCGTGGGCGGGCGCGCCCTGCTTCTTCATGACCTTGTCCATCAACTTCTTGTCGTCGAGGCGCAGGCCCTGCGAGAACTCGCTACGGAAGTCGTCCTTGCTGATCGCCTGGGCGGCGAGACCAGGGGCGAAGAGCAGTGTGGCGAAGAACAGACTGAGCAGGACCGCGAGCGCGGTCCGCGGCGAGGGGTGGGTTCCGGACATCACATGCCCATGCTAGCGGCCAGGGTCGCCCCGTGCACGCCGCGGCCGCCCCGGCAGCGCTCGCTGCGGCCGGCTACCCGCCCCGGCGGGTCTGCTCGCTCTTCTTCTCGAGGAACTTGCGTTCCTGCGGCGTGAGGGAGCCGATGCCGTGCTCCTTGACCTTCTCGAGGATCTGGTCGAGGAGTTCCTCCTCGGCCTGGCTCTTCTGGGCCCGGGCGCTCTCCTGCCGCTCGCGCATCCGCGCCTTGAGCCGGGCCACGAACCCCGGCCCCTCGGAATAGCCGCCGTAGTCGATGAACCAGCCCTGCTTGCAGATCACGAAGCCCGCGATCGCGCCGCCGAGGTGCGCGGCGTGGGAGGTGCTGTCGCGCATGTCCGACACGAGCTCCACGTAGGTCGAGTAGAACCCCAGGAACACGAGCACCGCCGCCAGGATCCAGATCGGGATCGTCACGATGAGGAAGATGATCTGCTGTTTCGGGCGATGCGTCGCCGCGTAGACCATGAGCCCGTAGCACGCGCCGCTCGCGCCGACGAGCGTGGTCTGCCAGCCATCCAGGATCGCCGCCAGCACGAGGTGCAGGATCGCGCCGGCGAAGCCCGCGATGAAGTAGACCTTCATCGTCCCGCGGTAGCCGAGCCTCGCTTCGGCCATCGTGCCGAAGACGTAGAGGAACAGCATGTTGAACAGGAAGTGCCACGCGTCGTAGAACGCGTGCGTGAACTGATAGCTCACGATGCGCAGCACGCCGAGGCCGAAGCCGTCGGCCAGCCCGGCGCCGGAGAAACCGAGCCAATCGATCAACCGCCCGGCGACGACCGCGTTGAGCACGAACACCACGGCGTTGGCGATCAACAGATGCTTGATCGCCGGCGTGAGCGGCGGGAACGCGAGGCGCTCTTCTTGGTAGCTCATGTCGTCGTTGGGCCGCGGACGCCCGCTGGCTATCTTTCGGCCATTCCGCCTCTCAAGAAAAGCCATCCGCGCCGCGAAAGGAAGCCCGTGACCGCACAAGTTCTCGACGGCCGAGCCCTCGGCAAGTCCATCCGCGAACGCCTCCGACAGGCCCGCGAGGCCCTCGGCTCCCAGCCCGTTCGCCTGGTCTCGATCGAGGTCGGGCAGAACCCCGCGGCGGCGGTCTACGTGCGCAATCAGCAGCGGGCGGCCGAGGACGTCGGAATCGCGATGGAGCACGTCCAGCTGCCGGTCTCGGCCGATGAATCGGAGCTGCTCGCGGCGATCGCGGAGCGCAACGCCGACGCCGAGGTCGCCGGCGTGATCGTGCAGCGCCCGTTGCCGCCCGGCATCGACCCGCGCGTCGTGCAGTCGGCGATCGCGCCCGGCAAGGACGTCGAGGGCATGCACCCGGAGAACCTCGGCTCGATCCTCTACCGCGAACCGACGTTCCCGCCGTGCACGGCCGCGGCCGCGCAGCAGCTGATCCTCAGCACCGGCGTCGACCTGCGCGGCGCCGAGACCGTCGTCGTCGGCCACAGCGAGATCGTCGGCAAGCCGATCGCCGTGCTGCTGCTGCATCATCTGTCGACCGTGACCGTCTGCCACGTCGGCACGCGCAATCTCGCGAACCACACGCGGCGCGCCGACATCGTCGTCGTCGCGGTCGGCAAGGCCGGGCTCGTGCACGGGGACATGCTGAAGGAGGGCTCGATCGTCATCGACGTCGGCATCAATCAGGGCGACGACGGCAAGATCGTCGGCGACGTCCACTACGCCAGCGCGGCCGCGGTCGCGGGCTACATCACGCCCGTTCCCGGAGGCGTCGGGCCGGTCACCGTCGCGATGCTCCTGCGCAACACGCTGCGCGCGGTCGGGGCCGACGTATGAGGCGCACGTTCCGGCGCGGGCTCGCCACCGCGCTGCTCGCGCTCGCCGGGGTCGCCGTTGCCGGCTGCGCTTCGCTCGGCGGGAGCGCGGCCTCCAAGCACCCCAACATCGTCCTCTTCCTCGTCGACGACCTCGGCTGGCAGGACCTCAGCGAACCGTTCTGGCGCGAGCGCACGCCGTGGAACGACCGTTACCGCACGCCCAACGTCGAACGCCTGTGCCGCGAGGGCACCAAGTTCGACGCGGCCTACGCCCACTGCGTGTGCTCCCCCACGCGCATCAGCCTGATGACCGGCATGGCGGCGGCCCGTCATCGCGTGACGCACTGGACGCTGCGGAAGAACCAGCAGACGGATCGGCAGGTCGCTGGCATGCAGCGCCCGAAGTGGCACATGAACGGGCTGACGAACTCGCTGAGCACGCCCAACGCGCTGCTCGCGCCGACCCTGCCCGGACGACTGCGGAACGCCGGCTACCGCACGATCCTCGCGGGCAAGGCCCACCTCGGCGCCGTCGACACGCCGGGCGCCGACCCGCGCAACCTCGGCTTCGACGTCAACATCGCGGGCTACGCCAACGGCGCGCCGTCGAGCTACCTCGCGAAGAACGCGTTCCTGCGCGGCGGCAAGCAGACCGTGTGGCAGGTGCGCGGGCTCGACGAGTATCACGGCCAGGACCTCTTCCTCACCGACATCCTCACGACGGAGTCGATCGCGGCGTGCGAGGCGAGTCTCGCGAACGAGCAGCCGTTCTTCCTGTATCTCACCCATTACGCGGTGCACACGCCGCTCGATCCCGACGATCGCTTCGTGCAGAAATACCGTGACGAGGGCCTGCCGGAGCCGGAGGCGCGCTACGCCGCGCTCGTCGAGGGCATCGACCACTCGCTCGGCCGGGTCATGGACTGGCTCGACGAACGCGGCCTCGCGGACGACACCATCGTGATGTTCCTCAGCGACAACGGCGGCCTCAGCGCGGTCGCGCGCGGCGGCGAGAAGCATCACCACAACACGCCGCTACGGAGCGGCAAGGGGTCGGCCTACGAGGGCGGCGTGCGCGTGCCGCTCGCCGTGCGCTGGCCCGGCCGCGTCGCCGCCGGCGCGACGAGCTCGCACCAGGTGCTCGTCGACGACGTGTTTCCCACCCTGTGCGAGCTCGTGGCCGCCGACCCGGCGTGCCCCGACGGCAGCAGCTTCGCGCCGACGCTGCTCGGCAGCGACCAGCCGCAGCACCCGATCTTCTGGCACCATCCGCACTACTGGGGTGCTATGGCGCCCGGTGCCGAGCCGTATTCCGGCGTGCGCTGGGGGGACTACAAGCTGCTGTGGTTCTACGACGGCGGTCGGGTCGAGCTGTACGACGTCGAGCACGACATCGGCGAGACCGAGAACCTCGCGTTCGCACGGTCGGATGTCACGGCGCGGCTGCGTGAGCTGCTGCGCAACCACCTGCTCATGTGCGGCGCGCAGGTGCCGCGACACCCGGACGGCAGCGACTTCGCTCTGCCATGAGACCCGTACGGTACCTGGTTCATTCTGCCGGCTAGCCGGCAGGATGAACCAGGTACCGTACGGGGGGTGCCCCCGTATGTTCTACGCGCTCTCGGGCAGCGGCGGCGGGGCGTCTTTCTGGCTGCCCGTCTGCCAGCCCTGGCGGATGACGTAGTGCACGGTGCCGACGACCATGAGGAGGCCGATCGTCGAGTAGCTGTACCAGACGCCGTCGAGCAGGGCCGACGAGAAGCCGTAGTTGTGCAGGCCGACGCCGAGGAGGTTGGTGTGCATCCAGCTGAACACCACGATGCCCGACGTGACGAGCGCCCACATCGCGACTCCGAAGTCGCGGATCATGCCGCTGAAGCGGGCGTGCAGCATCGCGATCTGCGACAGGCAGATCATCAGGGCGCCGTTCTCCTTCGGATCCCAGCCCCAGAAGCGCCCCCACGAGTCGTTGGCCCAGACGCCGCCGTAGATCGTGCCGACGACCGTGAACAGCAGGCTGAAGCACGTGACGCCGTAGATGAACCGCGCGACGAGCTTGGTCGCGGTCTGGTCCTTCAGGCGCAAGAACTGGACCACGATGTAGGCCGTGCTCAGCAGCACGCCGCCGACGAGCGCCGTGCCGTAGCCGACGTTGATCATCGTGACATGGGTCGCGAGCCAGTAGTTGCTGTCGAGCACGGCCACGAGCGGATCCATCGTGTCCTTGCCGTCGTTCACCTCGAACATGCGTGCCAGCATGATCAACAGCGCGCCGCCGAGCGGCGCCAGCGCGAGCGCGATGCGGTAGCGCACGATGCACTCGACCGCGAGGGTCACGGCGACCACGACCGCGGCGATGAACAAGAACGTGTCGTAGAGGTTCTTGATCGGCGGCCGCCCCGTGATGATGCAGCGCAGGTAGATGTCGTAGGTCAGCAGCGACAGGCCGATCACCGACAGCCCGAAGGACAGCCACCAGACCCACTTCGCGCGCGGCACGAACCACGAGATCGCGGCCACGAGGAACGCCGTGATGAAGAAGTGGAGCGCCAGGTAATGGTATTGGCTCCGGTAATACTTGGCCTCGGTCTCGAGCGCGGCGCTGTCCGCGCGCGCCCCCGCAACCGCCGTGGACGCCGCGAAGAAGCCGCGCAGGCCCGCATCCCGAGCCGCCGGATCGCTCGGCGCCGCCGCGACCGCCGACTGCAGCGCGGTGAACATCTGCACGTGGCGGTCGTCGATCTGGCCGCGCAACGCGCGATCGACCGCCGGCCCGAAGTCGAGCCACTGCTCCGCGCCCGCGTCGAGCGGCGGCAGCAGACCCGGGCCACCACCGCCTTGATCGACGAGCCGCCCGAGCGTGTCCATGATCTCCACGGCGTTGCCGAGGCGCTCATCGTTCTCGATGTTCTGCCCACCGACGCTGCGCACGAGCTCGCGAAACTGCTTGGCGTTCGCGACGATCGACCCGAGCCGCACCCGCCCACCGCCGAACGCCTGCTGCAGCTGCTGCCCCTCGACGAGGAAGTCGTGGTGCAACACCCCGAGCTGCTGATGCGCGACGTGATACGCATTGAGCTGCCGCCAGGACTGCACGAGGTGCTCCTGCACCGCATTGCGTGTCGCCCGGTCGAGCTCCGAGTACTGTCGTGCGAGCCGACCGAGCTCCTCGCTGTTCTTCAGCAACTCGCGGTAGGTCAGATAGACGAAGCCCTGCGTCTGCCCCTCGTTCTCGATCCGCAGTGCGTCGAGCACACCGACGTTCTCGATGCGGAACAGCGGGTAGTCCGCCGCCTGGTCCGGGTAGCACCAGACGTCCAGGATCCACTCCATCGGGTCGAGCTTGTAGCGCTCCTCCCCGATCATGAACTTCATGTCGCGCCGACCGTGCACTGCATAGAGCAGGAACGACGCGAACGTCGACAGCGGCTTGATGCGGCCGTTGTCCTGCACCGGCAGGGCTCCCATCGTCGCGACGAGCTCGGGATCCCACGGCGCCTGACGCTGCATCTCGCCCTCGAACTTCGCGGGCGCGCGCGAGCAGCCGGCGAGCAGCAGCGCGAGGACTGCGAAGACCGCAGCGAACGATCGGGTGAGCGGTGAACGATGCATCGCGGAGTTCCTCTTCGGGGACGCCATCACTGCAGACTCCCCAGCATGCCCCGTCGCGCGATCTGCGACAGGAAGCCCATGAGCTTGATCACGAGGTGACCGAGGATGCCGAAGAAGATCACCCACGTCGCATACTCCGGCCACTTGTCACTCGGGTTCTCGGACACCTCGAACACCGAGAAATACGGCGGCTGCCCCGGGCGCCCGCCCGGCAGCTGCGGGCCCCAGCTCGTCTGATACATGACGTAGCCGTCCTTCCGCAGCGGGGTGTTCATGTAGATCTGCACCGGCTGCTCGACGTCGCCGTCGCGCACCGTGACGAAGCTGCGGAAGTCCGCCGGCGTCAGCGTGCCCGGGTGGTCCGTCTTGCGGAACTCGTCGAGCTGCACCTCGAACGGGAGCTCGCGCACGACGCGGCGCAGGTCGAGCGCGTAGCGCACCTCGCCGATCTCGAACACGAACGGATACCGGTAGCGCGTGTAGGGCCGCAGCTCGTAGCCCATGAGGATGCCCTCGTGCCGCGCGCCCTCGGCCGCGGTCACGATCGCGTAGCACCCCGCGATGTTGGCCTCGCGCTCGGGCCGGATCTTCTGCTCCTGCAGGAACGCGCCGTCCACGACGGGCGTCGTCGCGCGGCGGCCGGGACGCATCCCCACCGCCGTGCAGTTGTCGAGCCAGTGATGCAGCTCGATCTGGAACGGCAGGTCGGGATCCGTGATCTTGACCGTCTCGTCGCGCGCGGCGACGAGTGCTCTTTCCGGGATCGTGCGTTCGACGATCGTCGAGCCGTCGTCGCGCAGCAGCGCGAGCTCGTAGTCGTGGAAGCTCACGAACTGCGACGTGCGGATCGCCTTGTCCGTGCCCTCGTTCACCGGGATCGACTCATAGAGCCGGACGTGCCCGGAGACCGAGTAGTGCATCTTGACGAAGCCCGCGGCGAGCAGACCGGCGATGCCGATGTGCGTCACGAACACGCCGATGTTGCGCAGCTTCAGCTTCATGCGCACCATCCCGCCGACGAGCAGGTTGATGCCGAGCAGGAACATCACCGGATAGGCGCCGGGCAACGGGATCTTGAGCGGGAACGACAGCAGATCGTGCCCCCAGACGGCGACCGGCAGTTCGGCGATCACGAACCAGGACTCGAAGTAGTCCTTCTGCACCTGGAACAGGCCGTAGTTCACCTGCGCGAGCGTGCCGAGCCAGGTGAGCACGCCGAGCAGGATGATCAGCGTCACCGACAGTTTCATCGACGCGAAGAAGCCGACGACCGCGCGCCCCACCGCCACGACGGGACTCGTCGCGGCAGGCGCGGACTCCGAACCGGCCGCGGACTCGGTCGGCAGCGAGCGGGCTTGCACCGAGGCGCTGGTCATTCCTTCCTCCGGATCGACCTGCAGAACTCGCGGAACGCGGCGGCCTCGGCCATCACGTCCGTCGCGGGCCCGAGCATCTTGGCGAACACGATCGTCGAGCCGACGGCCTGCACCGCGACGAGCGAGCGCGCGTTGGTGATGGTCTTGCCGGTCATGTTGTTGCTGTAGTCGCCCGACAGGTCGAGCCAGATCGCGCCCTCGCCCAGCAGCTCGCAGCGCGGCAGCGCGTCGAACTGCTCCTGGGTCAGGTCGCCGCGCGCGCCGAGCTCCGCGCGCCAGATGCCGAGCATCATCGGGTTGAGCTCGCCCGACAGCTGCGAGACGTAGATCTCGCCCTGGCCGTCCGCACCGAACGTGTGATGCAGGATCCGCCCGGAGTTGGTCGCCTGCCACGCCGCGGGGACGTCGGCCTC
The DNA here is from genome assembly GCA_965228735.1 of Planctomycetota bacterium. GTDB lineage: Bacteria > Planctomycetota > UBA1135 > UBA1135 > UBA2386 > JAGQRA01. Next base: position 788,662 of record OZ245838.1, on the reverse strand, counting down.
GAACGGGGAGTCCGCGGGCTCGTTCTTCGGGTTCGAAGCGTGCGGGTTGCCGGCGTGCGGGTTCTCGCCCGCCGCGCCCATCGAACCGCTGCTGGTGCTGCTCGTCACCGGTGCCCCGGCCTCCTGCCGCAGCGACCCGGCGAGCGCGAGGAACTTCTCGCGGTTCTGCTTCACGAGCGCCTCCGGGCCGACGAACTTCAGCGTCCGCACCTGCTGGCCCTTGGCGCGGAACGCGAGCAGCATCGCGTGCCCCGGCGTGCCGCTGTAGGTCCCGGTGAGCTCGAGCAGCTGGCCGCGCTCACCCGCGAACGGGATCTCGGGCAGGTCGTCGGCGTTGCCGACGGGCTGCTCGAACTGGCGATACCAGCGCTGCATGTTGCCGGCCAACCCGCCGCCGACGCCGGCCGTGAGCCAGCACTGTGCCGTCTGGCCGTCGTCGCCGGAAACCGCCCAGACCGCGTCCTTGAAGCGCTGCGGATCCGCGGGGCGCTCCTCCCAGCCGGCCGGCAGATCCCCGGTCCAGCGCTTCGGCTCCTCCTCGATGAGCAGCCGCTGGGTGGTCGACGCCTCCCAGATGATGGCGCGTTCGTCGGCCGGAATACGCCGTTCGGGCCCGAACTCCGGCGCCGGCGCGCCGCAACCGCCCAGGATCCCCAACGATGTGAAGGCCGGGAGTGTGAAGGCCAGCAGGGGAACCAGCCCGGTCAACCGCCCGCCCGCGAGCGAGCGCGGGGAGCACGAATGGTGGGATCGCGGCGAACGCATGTCGGGAGTGCAGTATAGGCCCGGTGCCAAGGGCATCATCGGACCGCAAGAGTGGAAAACTCCACGGCGACCGCCGAATTGCAGCCCGGCGGCCTCCCCGACCAACCGAATGGGACCGCCCGAGTGCGACAGAATGGGCGCGACCGGCTCAGACCCGGCGGGCCACCATCAAGCCCGCGAGCCGGTGCAGCGCGTCCCGCGCCGGACCGGCCGGCAGCACGGACAGCGAGGCCTGCGCCTTCGCGATGCGGCGCTGGGCTTCCTCGAGCGCGTAGGCGACGCCGTGTTCGAGCGCGAACTCGCTCCGCAGCAGCCGCAGCGCTTCGGCCTCGGACTTGCCGAGCACGGCCTCGAGACGCCTGGCCTCGTCGGGCCCGCGCTGCATCAGGTAGAGCAGCGGCAGCGTGATCTTGCCCTTGCTGAGATCGGTGCCGAGCGACTTGCCGACGACCTTCTCGTCGCCGTCGAGGTCGAGGCAGTCGTCGACGATCTGGAACGCGATGCCGAGCTCGAGCCCGTACTCCTCGAGCGCGCGCAGCCGGGCCTCGGTCGCGTCGCCATCGTTCGCCGCCACGGCGTAGTAGCCGCCGAGCCGGCAGGCCGCGGCGTAGAGGCTCGCGGTCTTCTCGGCGATGACTTCGAAGTACTGCGCCTCGGTCCACGAGCGATCGAAGCGGTGCAGGACCTGCGTGATCTCGCCCTGACAGATCACCCGCACCGTCTCGGCGAGCCAGCGCGCCGCTGTCGGATCGGGCAGCTGCACGGCCATGTGGAACGCGCGGGCGTAGATGTAGTCCCCGAGCAGAACGGCGATCTCCGTGCCGCTCATCTGGTTGATCGTCGGAATGCGGCGCCGCACGGTCGCGCTGTCGAGCACGTCGTCGTGCAGCAACGTCGCCGTGTGCAGCAGCTCGACGACCTTGGCAACCGTAACGACATCGTCGCCGAGACCGCCGCCGTGCTGCGCGCCGCGGATCGCCATCCCGGACAGGAACGTGAGCACCGGGCGTAACTGCTTGCCGCGGTAGCCACCGACGTGCTCGATCAGCGGCAGCATCTCGCGATGGCCGGGCGCGAGGTCCGTGACGAGTTCGCGATTGAGACGGTCGAGCTGAGGCCGCACCAGGGCGGTCAGATCGTGCAGTGGCAGGGTGTCGGTCACGGTGGTGAGGGCGGTGCTGGCAGCGGACGTTGGCGGCTCTCGACCGATGCGACCGCGAAGCGGCCGGCAGCCGTCGAGCGCCTCGATAGGCCACGCCCGTCGGGACGCGACAGGTCGCTCGGGGTTTCAGGACTTGGGGGGCGTTGCGTCGTCGGCCGCGTTCGACTTGTCGTCGCCGCCGGCCTGACCGGACGCAGCCTCCTTGCCGCCGTCCTTCAACCCACGCTTGAACTCGGTGATACCGGACCCGAGCGACCTCGCCATGCCGGGAAGCCGGTGGCCGAACAGGAGCAGGATCACCACGAGAATGATGATCCACTCCCAACCATTGGGGAGTCCGAAACCGATCATGAAGCTACGAGTCTACGGAGGAAACGCGGAGACGAAAAGGCAACGCCGGTGCGGAGCGCGACTTTCGCGCCCGCCGTGAACATACCGAACCCGGTATGTTCACGACAGTTTGCGCTCTTCCGCGGCCAGCCAGTCCTGCCACGGGCCGGGGTCGGTGCCAAGGTCCTTGCCGGCGAGCCGGCCGAGGTTGTGGCGCGAGGTCTCGCGGATGTCGGCATCGTCCGACGCCAACGCGGCGATGAGCAGTTTGGCGGCCTCGAGCCGGGCCTTCGGATTGCGCGCCCCGCTCCCCGCCTCGGCCCCGGCCGCGCCGCCGCCGGCACCCGCGTGGTGCTCGCGGAACGCCTTGAGCACGCCCGTGAGCAGCGCGTTCAGCCGCAGCGACTCACCCCAGAGCAGCAGGATGTAGAGCCCGAACATCGCGACCGCGCCCCGGACGATGATCTGGTCACCGAACGTACCGCGGAGCCAATCGCCACCGGGCACCCACGGCTCGAAGACGACGCAGCCGATGACGAGCAGCAGGAAGAGCGGCGTGACCTGGCGGAACAGCGCGTCCATCCCGCCGGGGACCTTCATCGGGTTGGCCAAGGGTCGAACCGGCTCAGGCAGAAAGCACCTGCTTCATCGTCTCGCCGAGGATCGACGGCGTGTCGCAGACGTGCACGCCGGCCTTGTTCATCGCGGCCTTCTTGTCGGCCGCCGTGCCCTTGCCGCCGCTGATGATCGCGCCGGCGTGGCCCATGCGCTTGCCGGGCGGCGCGGTCGCACCCGCGACGAAGCCGACGACCGGCTTCTTCACGTACTCGGTGATGAACTCGCAGGCCTCCTCCTCGGCCGTGCCGCCGATCTCGCCGATCATGATCATGCCGTCGGTGTCGGGGTCGTCCTGGAACAGCTGCAGGCACTCGATGAAATCAAGCCCCTTGATCGGGTCGCCACCGATGCCGATGCAGGTCGACTGCCCCATGCCCGCACTCGTGACCTGCCACACGGCCTCGTAGGTCAGCGTGCCGCTGCGCGACACGATGCCGACCCGACCCGGCTGGTGGATGTAGGCCGGCATGATGCCGATCTTGCAGCCGCTGTCCTTGGTGACCGGCGTGATCACGCCCGGGCAGTTGGGCCCGACGAGGCGCGTCTTGCTGCCCTGCGAGAAGTCCTTCACGAAGGCCATGTCGGCGACCGGGATGCCCTCGGTGATCGTCACGACGAGGTCCATCTCGGCGTCGACCGCCTCGCAGATCGCGTCGGCCGTGAACGCGGCCGGCACGTAGATCATGGACACCGTCGCACCCGTGGCCTTCCTGGCCTCGGCGACCGTGTCGAACACGGGCACGCCCTCGATCTCCTGGCCGCCCTTGCCCGGCGTCACGCCGGCCACGAGCTTGGTCCCGTAGTCGAGAGAGTTCTTGCTGTGGAAGAGACCGGCGCCGCCGGTGAAGCCCTGGCAGAGGACCTTCGTGTCGCCGTCGATGAGTACGCTCATTGGTTGTTCCTCGAGGTCTTCTGGTTACTGGATGGCCGCGACGATCGCCTCGGCCGCCTCGTCGAGTGACGACGCGGTCTTGAGATCGATCCCGGACTCGTCGAGCAGCTTGCGGCCGAGCTCGACGTTGGTGCCCTCGAGGCGCACGACGAGCGGCACCGAGAGGTTGACCTCCTTGGCCGCGGTGATCACGCCCTCGGCGATCGTGTCACACTTCATGATCCCGCCGAAGATGTTGACGAGGATGCCCTTCACGTTCTCGTCGCTGAGCAGGATCTTGAACGCGTTGGTCACCTGCTCCGCGCTGGCGCCGCCGCCGACGTCGAGGAAGTTGGCCGGCATGCCGCCCTTCTGCTGCACGACGTCCATGGTCGCCATCGCGAGGCCCGCGCCGTTGACGAGGCAGCCGATGTTGCCCGTCAGCGCGATGTAGCTGAGGTCGAACTTCTTGGCCTCGACCTCCTTCGGATCCTCCTCGTTGAGATCGCGCAGCTCGACGATGTCCTGGTGCCGGAACAGCGCGTTGTCGTCGAAGCCCATCTTGGCATCGAGCGCCTTGACCTCGCCCTGCTTGGTCGTGATCAACGGGTTGATCTCGGCGAGCGAGCAGTCCTTCGCCATGAAGGCCTTGACGAGCGCCGTGATGAGCTTGCCGCCCTGCTTGGCCTGATCACCCGACAGTCCGAGGTGCTTGCAGATCGCCCGCGCCTGGAACGGCATGAGTCCCTTGACCGGGTGCACGCGGTGACGCGCGATCGCCTCGGGGTTGGTCTCCGCGAGCTCTTCGATGTCGACGCCACCCTCGGCCGCCGCGATCACGACGGGCGCTTCGGCGGCGCGGTCCATGAGCACCGCGAGATACATCTCGCGATCGATGTCGCTGCCGGACTCGACGTAGATCGTGTGCACGACGCGGCCCTCGGGGCCGGTCTGGTGCGTGACGAGCGCCTTGCCGAACAGCCCCTCGGCCACCGACTTCGCCTCGTCGGCGCTCTTCACCAGCTTGACGCCGCCGGCCTTGCCGCGACCGCCAGCGTGGATCTGGGCCTTGACGACCGCGAGGGGCTCGTCGAGCTCCGTGAACGCCTTGGCGACCTCGTCGGGGGTCTGGCACGGGATCCCCCGCGAGACCGGCACGCCGAACTCCGCCAAGACCTGCTTGGCCTGATACTCGTGGATGTTCATTCGGGCGAAGGAGGCTAGCGACCGCGGGGAGCCGAATCCAACCTCCTCGGCGGCGTGATTTCGTGATTCCACACCCCCCCGGCGCCGCCGGAGCCGGTTGTCGCGTATCATGGCGGAACGCGCGGCGATTCGTCGTTGGAGAGGTCGACGCGCGGGCCCGGAGCGGTGGCGCCGCCACCACCAGGACCATGCCAATGCCCTCAGAGTCATCCGCGGGAACGACGCCGGAGCCCGGCGACGGAACGATCACGCACTGGATCCGGCGATCGCAGCACGGCGATGCCGAAGCGCGCGAGCGCCTGGCCATCTGGCTGCATCGCGAACTGCACGCGCTCGCGCGGCGGAACATGGCCGCCCAGCCGGAGGGGCACACGCTGCAGGCGACCGCCCTGCTCAACGAGGTGTGGCTCAAGGTCGCGGCCACCGACGACTCGCGCTTCGCGGACCGCGCCCACTTCCTCAATGTCGCGGCTCACGCGATGCGGCAGGTGCTCGTCGATCACGCGCGCGGCAAGCTCCGGGACAAGCGCGGCGGCGGCGCGAAGCGGGTCGCGCTCGACGGTATCGCGGCTGCCGCCGAGCTGCGCAGCGGCGACCTCGTCGCGCTCGACGACGCGCTCGAACGGCTGCAGACGTTCAACGCCGAGATGTCACGCGCGGTCGAGCTGCGGTTCTTCGGCGGCGCGAGCGTGGCGGAAGCCGCCGATGCCCTGGGGCTGAGCAAGCGGACCTTCGAACGGAAGTGGACGGCGGCGCGCGCCTGGCTCGCCGCCGAGCTCGGGGAGGACCAGGAGTGAACCGTTGAACGCCGAACGCTGGGCTAAGGTCGAGGCCTTGTTCGACCGCGTCGCGGACCTGCCCGGGTCTGAACGCGATGCCCTTCTGGCAGGCGAGCCCGATCGCGAACTCGCCGCCGAGGTCGCGCGGTTGTGCGCCGCCCAGACCGCCGGTTTCCTCACCGACCTCGACGCCCCGCCGCCGTCGCTCGCCGGCACCCGCCTCGGCGACTTCGAGCTGCACGAGCTCATCGGCCGCGGCGGCATGGGCGTCGTGTATCGCGCGACGCAGCTCGAGCTCGACCGGCCGGTCGCGGTCAAGGTCTTCGACCCGCGCGTGCCCAGCGATCCGCTCGCGACCGAGCGCTTCAAGCGCGAGGCGCTCGCGGCGTCGCGACTGGTGCATCCGCGCATCGTGCCCGTGCTCGCGTTCGGGCAGGCCAACGGCCTCTTCTACTACGCGATGCAGCTCGTCGCGGGCTGGAATCTGCGCCAGCTCATGGACGGTGCCGTCGCCGGTGGACCGGACTTCGGCGACCCGGTGGTCTGTGCGCGGCTGATGCGCGACGTCGCCGAGGCACTCGCCTACAGCCACGAACGCGGTGTGCTGCATCGCGACATCAAGCCGCAGAACATCCTCGTCGATCGCGACCATCGGCCGCACGTGATCGACTTCGGGCTCGCCAAGGTCCTGCACCTCGACGCGATCAGTCGGTCCGGGCACAGCGCGGGCACGCCGCTCTACATGTCCCCCGAGCAGGTGCGCGCCGAACGTGAACCGGTCGACGCGCGCACCGACGTGTATTCCGCGGGCGCCGTGCTGCACGAGCTGCTCACGGGTGAGCCGCCGTTCCCCGGCGCGAGCGTCGAGGAGATCCTGCATCGCATCACGCACGAGGATGCGCGACCGCTGCGGCGACTGCGCGACAACGTGCCGCGCGACCTCGAGCTCGTCACCCTGAAGGCGCTGCGTCGCGATCGCGACGACCGCTACGCCAGCGCCGCCGAACTGCAGCGTGACCTCGAGCGGTACCTCGCCGGCGCGACGGTCGCGGCCCGCCCGCCGAGCCTCTGGTATCGGCTGCAGCGCTTCGCCGGCCGCCGCGCGGTGACGCTCGCGGCGCTCGCCGGAGCACTGCTCGCCCTGGCCGGGTTCGCGGCGTTCGCCGGCGGCGAAACCGCGGCGGCCGAGGACGCCGATCGCGCCGTCACCGTGTCCGGCACCCAGTCGCTCGCTGTGACGGTGAGTCCGTGGCTCGGCGCCGCGGCGGGTTGGGCGCCACCGGAACGCGCGACCGTCGAGCGCAACGAGCGGACCTTCGACATGCGGTCCGGCGAGGCCCGCATCGTGCTCGTCGACGAGCGCGGGGCGTTCGCGGAGCTCCGGCGACGGGCGGACGAGTCGGCGATCGATCTCGCTCACGTGCGCTTCGCGACGGTTGCCGAAGTCGAGTCGGAGATGGTGCGCGTCGACGGCGGCGCCCTCGAGATGTGGAACCTCGTCGGAACGCCGTCCGGCACCCAGCTGAGTTCGGCAATGCAGGACTGCCGACCGTTCCTCATCGACCGGGCGCCGGTCACGATCGGGCAATACCGGACGTTCCTGCAGGCCGTCGGCCGGGAACGGCCGAGCAGTTGGACCATCTCTGGGCTGCAGAAGATCTGGGACGAGCCGCCGCGCGCCGACTGGGACGAACTCCCGATGGTGTTCGTCGAATGGCGCGAGGCCCGCGAGTACGCCGAGTGGGTCGGCAAGCGACTGCCCACGGCGGTCGAATGGGACCTGGCCATGGGACGCGCCGAGACCTGGCTCGAGGACCATCTCACCGACGGTGCGACGACACCGTTCGTGCTGGGGCGCGGCAGCGATCAGGAGGTGAGCCACTTCGTGCGGCACGCCGTGCCCGCGGATCGCGCGGGCACCTACGCGGAGCGCGGCATCCTGCAGCCGTTCGGCAACGTGCGGGAGTGGCTCGCCGATCCGTCGGAGTTCAAAGTCGCTTCGCGGACGGGGAGGCTCGCGACCGGTGGTTCCTGGGCCGTCTCCGCCGAGAAGCTCTTCATGTTCGGGTTCCCCCGGAGCAGCCCGACCTTCGACGCCACCGGCGATCTCGGGTTGCGCTGCGCCAAGAGCCTCACGCCGGCGCCACCGCGCACCGCCACCGCGGCGAAGCCCGGCTCCACCGACCCCTCGTCCACCCAGAAGGAGAACCGATGAACCAGTCGTTCCAGAACTGTCAGCTGCGCTTCGTGCTCGACTACGAACGCACGTGCATGCCGTACTTCAACGCGCTGAGCAACCTCGATCGCTGCCGCGTGATCGAGCTCGCAGGCCGCCGCTTGCGCGGCGGCAAGACCACGGCGTTTCGCAACCTCATGGGATCCGTGTGGTGGAACCCGCGTGTGCGCATCGACCCGACCAGCTTCCACCCGCTCAACGACAAGGTGCACGACGCGGTCGGGGAGGCGCTGAAGAAGTACAACACGGGCAACTTCGGCCTGCGGTTCGATACCGACATCGGCATCTACAACCTCGGCGCACTGCCGGCCGTCCGCCCCCGCAAGGCGGCGAAGAAGGGCAAGACGAGCACCGCGAAGAAGAGCAGTCGGAGCCGGAGCGGCGACGACGGCGACAGCAACCACACGTGCGTCACCGTGACCTACGACGAACGCGGTCGCGCGATCGTGCAATACAACTACGAGGTCGAACCCGCGGACGACGATGATGGCGGCCGCACACGGATAGCCCGCGTGCCACGGTTCGCGCCCCGCAAGGGCGCGAAGATCGCGAAGGCCACGCGGCTGCCGCGCGTCGTGCGGGCGGGGCGGCGCCCGTTCAACGTCTTCGACGAGCTGTTCAACGACGAAGACGACGCGGTGATGCGCGAGATCGATCCGGACCGGAAGTTGACGGCCAAGTTCCAGATCCACTTCCGCTTCGTGATGAACCTGCCGCTGCAGCACGTCCTGGATCGGCACATGGAGCACGACGCCGAGGCCTGAGCGTCGGCACGCCACCCCCGCTGCCCGATGACCGCGACCGCGCGCCCGGAGTCCGACTCCCGGCGCGCGGTCGCGGTTTTGCGGGCTTCCCCGGAGATTCGCGGGCCCCTTGGCGGACCTGACGCCGCCGTGTCGTTGTCCCTCTGACCAACCGAGGGACGAAGAATGACCCAGACGACGACACGGCCCAGGGACGACTCCGGGCTCAGCAGATCCGGCGCCTCCGAGGCGACTCTCTACGGCCGCTACAAGGCGGTCATCGAACGCATCGGCCGCTTCGACTCGCGCCGACGCGCGATCAACCTGCTCGGCATCCGCGGCTATCGCGACGGGCGGCCCGTGAGCAACTCACCCGACCGCTACAACGACACGATCGCGGTGATCTGGCGCGACGCCGCGGGCAGGAAGCGGGTGCGCGAGTTCCTCGCGTCGGTCGACCCGGGCCAGTACTGGACCGACAACCCGATGCGCAGCGCCGGGTGCGCCCATCTCGTCGACGGCCAGTACCGCTACAAGACCGGCCTCCACAAGGGGCGCCCGGGCCTCGTGCAGGCCGGGCCCGTCACGATCTGGCGCGACGGTGACCGCGACCACGAGCAGGGCGCGGGCGAGACGGTCGAGACCGGCTACTTCGGCATCAACATCCACGATGCCGGCACGGGCAGCCGCGTCGGCAAGTGGTCCGCGGGCTGCCAGGTCGTGCACGGCGGCCGCACGGGCACGGCGTGGCAGGAGCTGCTCGAGCTCGCCGACGACCATCCGACCGACACGATCTACTACACGCTCGTCGACCGCGCGGTCCTCGGGCACAGCTACAGCGACGGCGCGTTGACGGCGCCGCCCGCCACCGAGCCGGCACCCGGACGCTCGAGCTCCCGGCCGTTGCTGCGGGTCGGTTCGACGGGCACCGAGGTCCGCGAACTGCAGCGCCGGCTCGCCGATCTCGACCACCCGCCGGGCAGCGTCGACGGCATCTTCGGCCGCAAGACCGAGCGCGCCGTGATCGCGTTCCAGCGCGCCGAACGGCTGCAGGCCGACGGCATCGTCGGTCCGCAGACGTGGACCGCGCTGCTCGGCAACGACAAGGCGCTGCCCGACGGCGCGACGGGTCAACGGCGCGCGCTGCTCGTCGCGCTCAACGACTACGGCAACCCGCGCAACAACCTGCCCAGCTGCGTCGCGGACGCGCGCGCGTTCCAGGCCCACCTCGAACGCGTCGGCTACCGGCAGGACGACATCCGCGTGATCACCGACGAGGACGCGACGCTCACGGCGGTCGAGGACGGACTCGCGTGGCTGTTCGACGGCCTCACCGAGAACGACCGCGCCGTCTTCTACTACTCCGGGCACGGCCACCAGCTGCCGATCGACGGCGTGCTGACCGAGGTCCTCGTGCTGCGCGACGGCTTCTACATCGACGACGTGCTCGCCGAGCGCAGCCAGCAGCTGCCGGACGGCGTGTTCACGGCCGTGCTCGATTCGTGCTTCTCGGGCGGCATGGACAAGATCGTCTTCGGGAGCGTCGATGGAACGGCCGACTTCGCGGCGCCGAAGCGCTGGGCGATCGACGCGACGTCGCCCCCGGAAGCGAACCCGGACGCGAACCAGAGATCGGCCGGCAACGAACCCATCGAGATCACGGGCTATCGGCGCTTCGGCGCGAGCAAATCGACCGCCGACGAGCTCAGCGACACCCCGCTCAAGGGCCTCGTGCTCGCCGCCTGTTCCGAGAACGAGACCGCGTCGGCGTCGACGGCCCGCACCCGCGGACTGTCCGCGTTCACCTACGCGCTGCTCGAAGCGATCGACGAGCACGGTCCGGACGCGACCGCGTCGCGCCTGCTGGGGAGCGTGCGGTCGACCCTCGCGGATCACGGGTTCCGCCAGACCCCGACGATCCACGAGCCGCCGGGCCCGTTCCGGCTCGCGGAGCGCACGTTCCTCGCGCTGCGCGACGTCACGGCCCGCCCCACGGCGGGCGACCACGAGACCAATCGACGCGAAGGAGACGTGTGGACGCGGCTCCTCGCGCGGTTGCAGAACCTGATGAAGGAGACTGACATGACCAACGAACTACTCGACGACGAGACCACCGAGAAGGCGCTGCCCGTTCTGGCCGCGCTCGCTCCGCTGCTCATCCAGGGCGCCACCGCGGCGCTCGGCAACGCCGGCAAGCGCCGGCGCCGCAAGAAGGACTTCGACGTCGTGGACGACGACGACCAGGACGACTGGCTGTCGAGCCTGCAGATCGCCGGCGTCGGCGACGATGACGACGACGCCTACGACCCGGATGGCGACGCCGACTTCGGCGACGGCGACGGCGACGAAATCGACGACGAGGTGGCCCAGAAGGCGTTCGGCCTGCTCGCGAGCATGGCACCGCACATCGTCGACGTGGTGAAGCCCGCGGCGACGAACGCGCTGTCGAACCTCCTCGGCGGTGGCAGCAGCCGCCGCGGTGGCAAGCGCCGCAACGGGCGCCGGCGCCGCAACGGGCGTTCGAAGGGCTTGCCCAACGAGGCCGAGTCCAACGCGAAGGCGTTCCGCCTCGCGCTCCGGATGATCACCCCGATCATCCGGGGTTCGGTGAAGATCCGGGCTCGCTGACTCGCGCTCGCCTCCCCTACCGAACGCCGAACGGCGCGCCCGGCCGAAGCCGGTCGCGCCGTTTGGCGTTGGTGCGGCAGCGAAGGTCGCCGCCGCGATGATTCCGTTGGCGAGAGCTCAGCGGCCGCGCGTCTCGGCGGGGATCTCGATGACCTCCGCGCTCGCGCTGTTCGGCGCAGCTTCCGCGGCGAAGAGTTCTTCGAGCTCCGACATCATGTCGCGCTGGCTGACGACCGGGGCGTCCGGGTCTTCACCGTGGAACGCCATGTCGTTCTCGAGCACGCGCTGGGCGACGTCGAGGCGCTTGCGCACCGTCTCGATCACTTCCTTGGCCTGGCTCAGCGCCGAGCTGTCGAGGTCGAAGCGGTCGCTGTTCGCGGCCAGGGTCTCGATCTCGCGCTGCTGGGTCTTGAGCGAACGGATCTGGTCGATCAGCGACTCGCGCTGCGTGCGGACCGCGATCAGCTTCTCCTTCGCGGCTTCGACGTTGCGCGTCTCGCGGGTGACCAGCATGCGCTTGGCCTTCAGGATCGCGGTGTTGTTGACGTAGCTGTCCTTGGTGCGCTGCAGGTCGAGCGTCACGCGACGGCGGGCGCCGTAGTTGGCCGCGAGCTCGATGTCGCCGCCGTCCTGCAACAGCTTGTAGCCGCGCTTCAGCTTGCGCTGTTCGACCGCGACGCGCTCCTCGAGCTCCTGGATCGACTCCTGCAGATCCTCGAGCTCGACCTCCGAACGGGCGAGGTCACGCTTGCAGTTGTCGATCTGCGGATCGATCTGCTTGATGAGGCCCTCGGCCCGCTTGATCTCGAGTTCGATCGGGATCTGGCCAGCGACCGACTCACGCACGGACGTGGCCATCGAGCTGACGTAGCTGGGGAAGGCGGTGCCGAAGAAAAGGAATCCTGCCCCGCCGAGCACCGCACCGGTCAGAAGCGCCACCTTGAAAGTCTTGCGGATCATGTCGTTCTCGCTGTGGTTGTCGGGCACCGCTCTCGGTGCCACTCCCCCCCTCTGCGAACGACCGCTCCGGATATTCGGCGCCGGCTCAGGAATTGCGCTCGACAGCCGGATCGCGGCCCGGATTGCGACCCAATCGGGCGGGCCAGGTCGGGCAGAACGCCCGATGCCACGGGCTGTTCTGGCCGTCAGGCGCGGCCCTTCCGCAGCGCCGTGGCCGTCGACCGCAGCAGCCGATCCTTCAGATCCTCGAGCTGCTGCTCCTTGGCCTCGCTGTCCCGGGCCTGCAGGTCCTCGACGATCGCGTTGCAGTACGGGCACTGGCTCTCGTCGAGATGGAAGCGCACGAACTCGGCCGCACCCCCGTCGAGGCCACCCTGGATGTAGCTCTGGAGCACGTGCGGGTGCGGGCACGAGATCCGCTCATCGCGCCAGACCGAGGCCACCGTGAACGTCAGGTGCGGATCGATCTCGATCTCGCTGCCGTCGCCACCGCTGCCGGGATTCGTCGGATCGGTGCTCATCGGTCCTACCGGGCCCCCGGCTGCCAGAGCCCGCGAAACAGCGAATGGTTCGGGTCGTGCTGCCGCGCCAGGCCGCGCAGCCGATCCACGGCCCGGAACTTGATCCCCGCGACGTGCTTCTCGTCCGCGATGCCGAAGCGCGTCGCGGCGTCCTTGTTGCGGCCGCCGAGCACGAACAGGAACTCGAGGACCATGAGCTTCTGGAACTCGCCGTTGCTCCAGAGGTCCGACACCATGTCCCGCAGGATCGTCGCGAGCACCTTGCGCTGGCGCCCGCCGTCCTCGGATTCGACGACGCGCTCCTTCGGCTGCGGCGCGGCCTCGTTGGGCATGTTCTCGAGCCAGATCTGGCTGCGGTCCGAATCCCCGCCGCTGCCGTCACCATCGGCCTTGCTCGGGATCAGCGCGATCTTGTGCTTGCGGTAATGATCGATGACCCGGTTCTTCGCGATGCCGAACAGGAACTGGTCCAGCGAGTAGCTCGGGTCGAATCCGCCGATGCCCCGCACCGCGCCGAGGAAGACGTCCTGCGTGAGGTCCTCGGCCGTCTGGTGGTCCGTGACGAAGCGCTTCACGTAGAAGTAGATGCGCCGGTAGTACTCACCCTGCAGCTCGGACCAGGCGGCCTCGTCCATCGCCTGCAGGCGGTCCATGTCGAAGGATCGATCGCTCATCGCGGGAGGTAGCAGGATAGCGGCCCGGGGCAGTTCGCGCGGCCCGAATCCGGGGCCGGCTGCGCACCGCCGATCGGGCCAGCAGCGCGGGTCAGACCGCTCCGAGCAGTTGCAGCACCGTGACCACGACGAGCAGCGCGAGCCCCGCGACCACGAGCAGCCCGATGAGCTGGGCCGCGACCGCGAGCACGCGGCCCGGCAGGCGAACGAGCATCCCGACGCCGCGGCTGGCGAACCAGCTCACCACCCGCACGGGCAGCATCACGAGCGCGATGACGAGGTCGATCAGCCCGAACATCCCGCGCACGAGCAGCCCGACCGGGCCACCGCTCTTGCGCGGCTCTTCGCGCCACGGCATGCCGTAGGGGCTGTCGGCGGGGTCGCGTTGGCCGGCGGGCAGGGCACCCGGCCCGGCAAGAGCCACGTTCTCGGCATCGCCAACTGGCGGCGGCGGCGGCGGCACCGGCATCGCGTCCGGCCGCGGCAACGGCGGCGGCGTCGGGAACGGGCGCGCCGGCGGCGCACCGAGCGGCCGGACCGCCGGGCGCTGCCCGTTTGCGGACGGCGCTGGGGCGGAAGCTGGCGGCGCCGGACGACGATCGAACACCAGGCTCTCACCGAGCGCGACGGGCGCCTGCAGCGCGCGCAGCAGTTCGGCCACCGAGTCGAACCGATCGGCCGGGTCCTTCGCCATGCAGCGCAGCACGATCTCGCGGTCGCCCGCGATCGCATCGGCCGGGAACTCGGGCTGCGCCGTCTCGTGCTTGCGCAGCACCTCCCACTCCGAATCCCCGCGGAACGGCACGTCGCCGTAGAGGCACTCGTAGAGGATGACGCCGAGCGAATAGATGTCGCTCTTGCTGTCGCCGCGCCGCTGCAGCATCTCCGGCGCCATGTAGTACGGCGTGCCGCGGCTGAAGCTCAGCGAGTTGCGCGACTCGCTGACGAGCTTGCTGAGCCCGTAGTCACCAACGCGCGCGACGTCGCCCTTCAGGAAGATGTTGGCCGGCTTGAGATCGAAGTGGACGAGCGAATGCTCGTGCAGCGCCTGCACGCCGCGCGCGGCCTGCGCGAAGATCCGCAGCGCTTCCTCGCGGGGCAGGCGCTCGCCCGGCTGGCCCCCGGCCTGCAGGCGCTTCTGCAGCGTCTCCTGCCCGGCGTAGCTCATCACGAGGAACGGGATGCCGTCGACGATGCCCTTGTCCTCGATCGACACGAGGTTGGGGTGGTCGATCTGGGCGAAGAACCGCACCGTGTCGAGCTCGCGCGCGACCGCATCGCGCACGGTCTCGTCGTCGACCTTCAGGAACTTGATCGCGTAGTCCTTGCCGATCGACTCCTTCCGCGCCTTGAAGACGAGGCCGAACATCCCGCCACCCAGCTTGTGGATGATCTCGAAGCCGGGCACGTAGCCCGGCTTGCGGTAGCTCTGGTAGAAGGCTTCCCAGTCGACGCGGTCGGGCGCGTCGGCCTGGCCTTCGGAGTCGATGCGAGGTGCCTCCATGGGGTCCTTCGGGGTTGCAGTAGGTTACACGAGAAACAGCGCGGCCGGGAACGCGGCGCCACAGAGCAGACCGATGCACCGCAACCGCCCGGTCATGTAGCCGCGCGAGAGCCGATCCAGCCAGTTCACGACGAACGCGAGCAGGGCCCAACCCGCGACGATGCCGCCGTACTTGTAGGCCGTGGTCCGCTCGAGCCGGCGCAGCGTGCGCTGCAGCCGTTCTTCGCCCTGCGCGACCCGACGCGGCTCTTCGGCCACCCACAAGGTCGTCTGGTAGCTGTTGCCGAACTCGTGGATGCGCTTCTTGTCGTCGCGATCGACGACCTGCGCGAGGCGCTCGATCGGCAGATCCGCGAGCCAGCGCCGCACGTGCTCGTCGACCAGGATCTGCGGCAGCCAGAACGGCCGGCGCAGTTCGGCCGCCCGATTGGCCCGCTCGTTCCAGCGTTCGCGGACGTGCGCGGACGCCGCGCGGGACGCCGACGCGTAGGCCTCGGCCGGCGTGAGCTCGGTCTCGCCCTGCACCGCGACGGCGGTGGCGGCGACCGCAACGGATTCCGAACGGGCGGAATCGGACGCGCCGAAGTCGTCGGCGGGGCCTTGCGGGGCGAAGCAGAGTGTGGCGGCTGTGAGGACTGCGAACATCGGGGACCTCCTGTCGCCGCATACGGGCTCGACGGGCGACTATTCGAAGGAAAGTCGGGGCCAACCCTTGTTCCCTCTCCCCGCATTCTATTTTCCGCTATACCGTAATCTGCCCGCCAGGACCGGGTGCTGGGTTGGGTGTGGATCCCGCGTTCGCGTGCCAGAGCCCGGCTACGGCGACGGGCGCCAGGGCAGGAGCACGAACGTTACGCCACCCGCGGTCACGACCTGGCCGGCGTCGACCGGGTGCTCGCCCTTGAACGGCGAGCCGTCGATCGTGCCGCCGGCCGGACAGTGCACGCGGATCTGGCCCGTGCTCGCGGCGAACAGCTCGACCTCGTGCGAGGCGCCGGTGACGCGCACGTGCACGTCGCGGCCGGGGCCCACCAGGATGCGGCCGTCCTTGCCGCGGTCCTTCATCAGCAGCACGCGCTCGGTGCCGGCGATCTGGAACCCGCCCTGGAGCACGAGGCCGGCGGTCAGCGACCGCTCGGTCGGCTGCCGGTAGCTCGCGGCGAGCGACGGACCGAACTGGATCGTGTCGCCGTCCTGCAGCTTGTGCTTTTGCACGCGGCGGCCGCGCACGCGCACCTCGCCATCCTCGGCGACGACGGTGTCCTCCATGCCGCCGTGGAACGACATGCTGCGACGAATCGTCGCATGCCGCCCCGCGACGTTCGCGAGCACGGGCAGGTCCGCGCGGTTCTGGCGCACGTTGCCGATCGAGATGCTCTCGCCGCGCACGACGAGATGTTCACCGCCTTCGTCGACGCGCATGAGGAACGCGCCCTCGAGGCCCTGCGCCCGCGCGAGCTGCTGCTTCATGTCGAAGATCCTCGTCCGCAGCAGCGCCGGCGTCGGCGGCATGGCCGCGAGCTTCTCGGCCGCGCCCTGGTAGTCCGCCTCGGCGGCCAGCGCCTCGACCTGTTCGAGCTCGTCGTGGCGCCGCTGGTGCCCCGCGAGCTCGCCCCGCAGCGTGCGCACGGCGGCGCAGTCGGCCCACAGTTCAGTTGCCTCCTCGAGGCACTGCTCGGCCGTCGCGAGGTCGCGCTCCGCGATCGCGGCGCGCGCCGCCGCGGCCTTGTCGTCCGCCGCCTGCTTGCGCCGTTCGGCGTCGCGACGCCAGTGCGCGGCGGTCTCGCCGAAGTCGGACTTCACGGCGGCGAGGCCGTCGAGCACGGCCGCGCACCGTTCGAGATCGCCGCCGCGGCCGGCCGCGAGCGCGCGTTCGCCGTGCGCGTGGAAGCGATCGGCGAGCGTGAGCACGCGCGCGTCGAGCCGCTCGGGAACGAGCAGATCGCGGCGCGAACCGAGCACCTCGGACAGGCTCGCTGCCGCGGTCACGAGATCGTCATCGGCCAGCGCGGCGGCCGCGCGATCGCAGGCCTCGAGGCCCTGGATCTCGGTCTCGATGGCCAGCACGACGCGATCGAGCTCGTCGTGATCGCACTGCACCTTGCGCAGCTCCTCGAGCCGCGCGAGACAGTGACGCACGCCCTGCAGACTGCCGGCCGCCTTGCCGTGCAGCGTCGTCCGCACCTCGTCGAGGCCGCGATCGACCAGCGCCATGCGCGCGCGCACGTCGGTCAGCAGCAGCTGCGCCTCGTTGCCGAGTCGCCCCGCCGTGCCGAGCGCGAGCGCCTGGCTGCACGCCGCGCGCAGCCGGCCCTCACGGGCCGCCGTGCGGGCCGCCGTGAGCTGCTCGCTCAGAGAACCGATGCCCTGCTCGACGAGGTCGAGCTCGCGCCGGGCCGCTTCGTGCAGCGGGTCGTCCGCGAGGACCGCGGTCAGCCGTTCGCGCGCAGCGTCGAGATCGCCCTGCGCCATGAGCTCACGGGCTGCCGTGACGCGCTGATCCTGATCGTCGAGGCGCAGCAGCTTGCCGTCGACGGCCTTGCCGAGCGACTTGCACCCAGCAGTCCGCGCGACGTCGCGCAGCTTCTGCAGCAGTTCCGGATCGCCCGCGCCGGCCGCGTGGACCGTGCGCAGCGCGGCCACCAGCTCCGCCGTCGCCGCGGGCAGTTCGAGCCCGGCCTCGTGCGCCGCCTCGGCAAGCTCCGCGGCGGCCGTGATGTCCGTCGCGCGCCGCCACTCGGCGACCAACGCGGACTCGAGACCGCTGAGCGGCTTCTTCAGCGCGCGCACGTCGCCCACCGCCTGCCCGATCTCGAACGTCGCCGCCTGCCCACGAACGGCCCGCACCGCAGCGCACGCCGCGAGCAGGTCACCGCGCTCGATCTGCTCGCGGATCCGGCCGCCCGCACCGTCGGCGAGCGCGTCGAACAACCGGCCGCGCACGGTCGCGTTCGCAGCTGCATCGCGATCGAGCGCCGCCGCCTTGGCGAACGCCTTCTGCGCCTCGTCGACCCGCGTCTGCGCGAGATGGCGCGCGACGTGATCGAGCTGCTCCTTGGCTTGAAGCTTGCTCTCCTGGACCTGCGCCTCGAGCTGCCTCTGCAATCCGGCCGGACCACCCTCGGGCATCCCCGCCACGGCCGCCGCCGCCGCCGCGAGCTCGCCGCGCTGCAGCAGCTTGCGGGCCTCTTCCGCGACCTTCCGGGCCTCGGTCGAGACCTCCTGGTCGCGCGACTCGGCCGCGTCGAGATCGCCGATCAGCGTCTGCACGCCGGCATCCGCGCCGGCCTGCCGCAGCCGTTCGGCGAGCTTCCGCGCCGCCGGAATCTCACCCTGAGCCAGCCGCTCGCGCGCGCGGGTGAGCAGCGCGGCCCGAGCCTTGTCGCGAATCGTCTCGGCGCGCCGGGTGCCTGCGATCAGCGGATCGTCCGCGAGCTGCAGAGCATCCTCGAAGCGTTTTTCTTGCAGGGCCTTGCGAGCCCGTGCCAGCCTGATGAAGCGATCGAACATAGCGCAGTGACGGCGCGATCACGCCGCCTGATCTGCCGCCCATGCGAAGGGCCCGCGCGACTATTGCCAAGTCGTCTCGACTTGACCACCCCCGGGCGCCTCCCGGGCGCGCTCGAGACAGGCCTCCGCGACGGCCAGAAACGCCTTCCGATGGGGAATCTGGGCGTGCGGCGCCGTCGCGACCCCGGCCGCGAGCTGCGGCTTCACGGCCGGCGGCAGCCGTTCCTGGAGCTGCGCGATCATCCGCTGCGCCAGGATCGTCGCGCCATCCGCGCCCGTGCCCGGCAGCAGGAACAGGAACGTCGACGGCGTGAAGCGCGACAGCACGTCGATGTCGCGGCACTCGTTGAGGAACACGCTCGCGGCGTCCGCGAGCACGACGCGGCGGTCGGGCTCCGCCAGCTCGCTCACCGTGTCGCCGATGTCGAGCAGGACGAGCGACAGCGGCTGATGGAACCGCTGGCTGCGTTTCCATTCCTCGTCGAGCTTCCACGTCGCGTAGGGCCCGTCGAACAGGCCCGTGTCCGGGTCCTGCAGCGTCTGCAGCGCCGGGTTCTGACTCTCGAACCGCAGCAGCCGCTGCACGGTGCTCTCGCGGCCGCCCTCGGTCGTCACCTTCTGTTCGAGCCGCGCGAGCAGTTCGTCGACCGACGGCCGGCCGCCCGCCCGCGCCCGCCCGGCCTCGAGCTCGCTGCAATCGAGCGCGGCGTTCAACGGATCCCAGACGAGCACGGCGTCGGCCAGGCAGAAGCGCGCGAGCTGGGGACCGATGTCGTCGCCTTGATCGACGACGACGGCGACGCGCGACCGGCGTTCGCGGCTGCGCTTCAGGTCGAGCACGCCGCCGAACGCGTGCCCACCGAACAGATCCGCGGTCGCGGGCAACCCGGCGACCGCGTCGATGACGACGGTGCCGTCCACCTCGGTCGCCTGCTCGGCCGGACCCGGTGCCGAGCCGAACTCGCGTTCGAGCGCCGCGCGCACGCCGTCACGCGTCCCGATGAAGAACCACTGCTTGTCTGTCATGCTTCCCCCCAAAGGACACGGAAGGGCCCGAGAACGGAAATGCTACGAGTCGAGTTGCGCCACGACCTCGGCCGTGAAGTCCTCGTTGCTGAAGACGCTCTGCACGTCGTCATTGTCTTCCAGACCGTCGATCAGTTTCAGCACCCGTTCGGCGATCTTGCGATCATCGACCTTCGCGAGCTGGTTGGGCACGTAGGCGAGCTCGGCCTCGACGAGCGGCACTTCGAGCCGATCGAGCTCCGCCTTGACCGCCATGAAGTCGGTCGCGCCGCACAGCGCCAGATACCGCAGGTCGTCCCCACCACCGTCGCCGAGCGGCTCGAGGTGCTCACCGCCGGCCTCGAGCAACAGCTCGGTCAACGCGTCCTCGGTCAGCGGTTCCGCGCGGTCCTTGCCCGGATCGATCACGAAGCGCCCGCGCCGGTCGAACATCCACGCGACCGCACCCGAGGTGCCGAGGTTGCCGCCGTACTTGTCGAACACCATGCGCACGTCGGCCGCCGACCGATTGCGATTGTCGGTCAGGATCTCGAGCATCAACGCGACGCCGCCGGGGCCGTAGCCCTCGTAGACGACCTCCTCGAAGTTGCCGAGATCGCCCTCGCCCGTGCCCTTCTTGATCGCCCGCTCGATCACGTCCTTGGGCATCGACAGGACGCGCGCCTTGTCCATCGCGAGGCGCAGCCGCGGGTTGGCCTCGGGGTCGCCGCCGCCGAGCTTCGCGGCCACGGTGATCATGCGGGACAGCTTGGCGAAGTTCTTGGCCCGCTTGGCGTCGACCCGATCCTTGCGGAACCGGATGTTCGACGAATGGGAGTGGCCAGCCATCGTGGCTCCGGGCGCGACCGGCGGGCCGCCGCGAATCCGCGGCCGGCCCGAGCGATCGAGCAGCCCGATCAGCGCTTGCTGAACTGCGTCGAACGGCGGGCGCCGTGACGACCGTACTTCTTGCGTTCGACCTCGCGCGAGTCGCGCGTGAGCAGGCCGTGCTCGCGGAGCAGGCGCTCGAAGTTCTCGTTCTCGCTGCGCAGCGCGCGCGCGACGCCGAGGCTCACGGCGCCGGACTGGCCCGTGATGCCGCCGCCGGCCACGCGCACCCAGACGTCGTAGGTGTTGCGGGTCTCGGTCACGACGAGCGGCTGCTGCGCGCGCGACCGCGTGTCGGCCGTGCAGAAGAACTCGTCGAGCTCCTTGCCGTTGACCAGGAACTTGCCGGTGCCGGCCTTGATGCGGACCCGGGCGGTCGACGTCTTGCGGCGACCGGTGCCCCAGATGTACGGGTTGGTGACTGCCATTGGTGCTTGGAGTTGCTGGCTCGGATGCGGTTACGCGTCGGCCTTGGCCTGAGCCTTGGGCTGACTGGCCGGCGTGATCGCCGGGTGGATGCTCTGGGTCGTGTCCGTCACGTGCGGCTGCTGACCCTGCTGCTGGTGCTGATCGCCGGCGTAGACCTTGAGGCGGCTGATCATGCGCTTGGCCAGCTTGTTCTTCGGCAGCATGCGGCGCACGGCGTTCTTCACGAGCTCCTCGGGGTTGTGCTCGAGGTAGTGGCCCATTGTGCGGCTGCGCAGGCCGTTCGTGTAATGCGTGTACTTGGTGTAGATCCGGGTCTCGGCCTTGTTGCCGCTCATCCGGATCTTGCTCACGTTGATCAGGACGACGCCCTCACCGACCAGGATGTTCGGCGTGTAGTCGGGGCGATGCTTGCCCATGAGGATCGTCGCGACCTCGGTGGCCATGCGGCCGAGGGTCTGACCCGTCGCGTCCACCACGCGCCATGAGTTCATGGCGGCGTTGTGCACGTCGACGCTGGCGATAGTGGTCTTGGTCATGCCTGTCTGAAGTCCGGTTCGGGGCCCCCGAACCGCCGCCGAACGCCGGGGGCCGAGAGCCGTAGCCACGGTGCGGTGCCGCGGAACGGGGCGAAGATGCTAGCGGGCGCTCCAGGGTTGTCAATCCAGGATTTCCGGCTACTGCGACCCCAACGGCGGCCCCGACGGCGACCCCGACCGCCGACCCCCCAACCGCTCGCCACAGCCCGACGAGCGGCGATTGGCCGGCCGGCGCCGATCGCGCTACATCTCCCGGATGCTCATCGTGTTGGTCAGACCGGCCTGCCGCACGGTGCCGGCGATCTGGACCACCCGATCGCCGTCCTTCACCCACTCCTCCTTGCGCAGGATGCGATCGCCGTTGAGCGTCAGCTCGTTCGACGTCCGGCCGGGCGGCACCTTGCGCGGCTCGATGCCCCAGATCAGCGCGAGCCGCTGCATCGTCTTGAGGGACGGGGTGAACGCGAGCATGTGCGTCGGCGGCCGTTCGCCGGCGAGCAGCCGCGCCGTCGTGCCGGTCTCGGTGTAGACGACGATCGCCTGCGCCTTGGCATGGTAGGCCGCGTAGGCCGCCGCCCGCACGGTCGCGTGCGCGACGGACAGCGCCGGGCCGCTGGTCCGCCGCCGGCGCTCCGCGAGGTCGGCGTAGGCGTGGATCTCGGCCTGCCGGATGATCTTCTCCATCACCTTGACGCTCCGCACCGGGTGCTTCCCGGACGCGGTCTCGGCCGAGAGCATCACCGCCGTCGTGCCGTCGTAGATGGCGTTCGCGACGTCCGAGGCCTCCGCGCGGGTCGGGCGCGGATTGACGACCATCGACTCGAGCATCTGCGTCGCGGTGATCACCGGCTTCCGCGCTTCGCCGGCCAGCTCGATGATCTTCTTCTGCACCTGCGGCACGGCCTCGGCGCCGATCTCGACGCCCATGTCGCCGCGCGCGACCATGATCCCGTCCGCGGCGTCGAGGATGGACTGGATGTTCTTCACCGCCTCGGGCCGTTCGATCTTGGCGATGATCTGCACGTCCGCGCCGGTCTTGTCGATCCGCTTGCGCAGCATCTCGACGTCGGCCGCGGTGCGCACGAACGACAGCGCGACGAAGTCCACCTCGTTGCCGAGCACGCACTTCAGGTCGTCGAGGTCCTTGCTCGACAGCGGGTCCGCCGACACGTTGCTGCCCGGCAGGTTGATGCCCTTGAACTGCAGCAGCGTGCCGCCGTAGACGACCCGCGCCCGCACGAGCGGCGGACTGACCTCGGTGACCTTGACCTCGAGGTTGCCGTCGTCGAGCAGGATGCGCTCCCCGACCTTGACGTCGCGCGCGAGCTTGGCATAGCCCGTGCCGATGACGACCGAGCCGTCGTCGCGCGCCTCACCGACGATGCCCGGCGTCGTGTCGATCGTGATCGTCGCGCCGCGCCGCAGATAGACCGGCTCGGCGTTCTTCAGTTTGCCGACGCGGATCTTGGGACCCTGCAGGTCCGCGAGGATGCCGACACCGACGTTGAGCTTGCGGCTGATCTTGCGCACGCGCCGCACGGTGGCGGCGATCGTCGCGTGGTCGGCGTGCGCACAGTTGATGCGGAAGACGTCGACGCCGGCCTTCACGAGATCGGTCACTTTCGCTTCCGAGTTCGAGGCCGGACCGAGCGTGGCGACGATTTTGGTCCGATTGTTCCAGGTCATGCCGAGGGTCGCGGCCATCCCCGGGGTCGAAGGGGCGGCCGCACCAGACCTTGTAACGCCCGGGCAAACGGATGCCCGGGCCTTTTTGTCATGCCCGGCACGCGGCGGGCCCCGACCGGGGTCGCAGCGCGGAGCACCGGCACACGAACGAGAGCCGAACTACGGCGGGACCGGCCCACGACCGCGGTCTACGGCGTGAACATGTCCTTGTTCTTCGCCCACCAGTCCTGCCAGCGCGCCTGCGCGCGCGCGCGGACCTCGCGACTCGGCGCGCGCGCGTCGAACTGGATCTTCTGACCCGTGAGCCGCTTCAACGACCCCCACGCCGTCTCGGCAACGTCGGGGTCCTCGTCCGCGAGCGCATCGATCAGCACGTCGACCGCGTCCTTCGAACGGAAGTCGCGCAGCCCCTCGACGACGAGACGCCGCACGAACACGTCCGCGTCGCGCGCGACCGGCAACAGGTGCGGCAGCACGTCCATGTTCTTGCTCAGCAGCAGCAGATCGACGGCCTCGAAGCGCACCGCGGCGTCGACGTCGGCGAGCTTCTGCACGTTGGCCTGCAACTCCGGCGGCAGCCCGGTGTCGACCGGGTCGGCCGTGACGTCGGCCGAAGCCGGTGTCGGGGTCGGCTCGGCCATGCCCGGCGCGGCGATCCCGGCGTCGCGCAGATCCGTGATCGCGTGGTTGGCCCGCAGCAGCTGCTGCCGGAGGTCGTCGAACAGCGGCCGGTAGTCGATATGGCCCTCGTCGATCCGCTTGACCCCGCGCCGCATGTCCTCGATCGCCTTGCGGAACGTCTCGGTCTGCTGCCGGCTCTGCTCGCGTTCCACCTCGAGCGCGTTGTCGAGCTTGACGACCTGCTCGCGCAGCGCCGCGATGTCGGTCTTGCGCGCGGCGCCGTCCATCGCTTCGTCGATCGCGCCGAGCCGCTCCGAACTCGCGGTCATCCATCCCGAGTTGGCCTGCTGATCGCGCACCTGGCGATCCGCGACGCTCTGGATCTCGAGGTCGAGATAGATCGCGACGCCAGCGAGGCCGGCGAGCAGCGCGATCGCGACCGGCAGCAGCAGGCCGTTCTCGTTGCGCCTGGCGCCGGCACCTGCGGTCGGCGTCGCGGTCGGGACTCCGACCGCGGCGAGCGGCGACTCGCCCTGCCGGAGCACCTTGAGGCAACAGACTCCGATGGTCTTGCCCTGGTGCCGGATCGCCACCCCGCTCTCGAGATCCGAGAGGGGCACCGAAGTGCCGCAGAGATCACAGAACTGGACTTCGACGTCGTCGTGTTCGCTCATCGCGTTACCTCATCGGACCGCAAACCGGCCCGTTCGTAAGGGCTTCGATGAGCAATAGTCGCGCCACCGCGGAACGAAACCAAGCCGTCGACCGAAATCGCCCGGCATTCGCGACCGCGGCGGCTCAGCTGAGCTGGCCGCGCAGCGCGTCGACGCGATTGAGGCGCTCCCAGGCGAACTCCGGCCGACCGAAGTGGCCGTACGCCGCGGTGCGCTTGAAGTTGGGCGTCTTGAGCTCGAGGTCGCGCACGATCGCTGCCGGGCGCAGATCGAACACCTCGCGGATCGCTGCGGTGAGCTTGTCCTCGTCGACCGTGTTGGTGCCGAACGTGTCGCAGCGGATGCTCACGGGCTCGGCGATGCCGATCGCGTAGGCGACCTGGATCTCGCAGCGCTCGGCGAAGCCGGCACCGACGACGTTCTTCGCGACCCAGCGCGACGCGTACGCGGCCGAGCGGTCGACCTTGCTCGAGTCCTTGCCCGAGAACGCGCCGCCACCGTGGCGCCCCATGCCACCGTAGGTATCGACGATGATCTTGCGGCCCGTCAGACCGGCGTCGGCCTTCGGCCCGCCGTCGACGAAGCGGCCGGTCGGGTTGAGGAACCACTTGGTGTCGCCGTCGATCATCGCCGGCGGCAGCACCTCGGTCGCGACCGACTTGAGCGCGCCATGGATCTCCTCGTTGCTCGCGTCGGCCGTGTGCATGTGGGAGATGACGACCGTGTTGATGCGCACCGGCTTGCCGGCGTCGTCGTACTCGACCGTGAGCTGGCTCTTGCTGTCGGGGCGCAGGAAGCCGTGCTTGCCGCTCTTCCGCGCCGCGGCGAGGGCCTCGAGGATGCGGTGCGAGTAGTGGATCGGGAACGGCATCAGCGCGTCCGTCTCGCGGCACGCGTAGCCGAACATCATGCCCTGGTCGCCAGCGCCCTGGTCGTTGCTCTGCGACGTGGCCTCGTCGACGCCCAGCGCGATGTCGGCCGACTGCTTCTGGATCGACGCGAGGACCGCGCAGGAGTTGTGGTCGAAGCCGGCGTCGGGGTCGTCGTAGCCGATCTCCTTGATCGTGTCGCGGACCACCGACTGGATGTCGATCACGGCCTTCGTCGTGATCTCGCCGGCCACCACCACGAAGCCACGCGAGGTCATCGTCTCGCACGCGACGCGCGAGTCGGGGTCCTGGGTCAGGATCGCGTCGAGGACGGCGTCCGAGATCTGGTCGCAGACCTTGTCCGGGTGGCCTTCGCTCACGGATTCGCTGGTGAAGAGTCGCAGTTCCTTGCTCATGGATGGTACTTCGTCTATGTTCTTACGCATGGGCGCAACTACTGCACCCCAGGGCCGGCAGGCGGGTCAGCACCCGCTAGAACCGACACCACACCGGTTCAGCGCGATCTGGTTCACCGCGATTTGGCGCCACGAGACCCGGCGCCGCGGGAACGGAACCGGCCGACGGCCCGATTCGGCGCGAGGAGACTACGGATTCCGGCCGCGATTGCGACAGCCAAGCCGCGCCCGCGACGACAAACGGTGGACAGCAAGCGCCATCGCCCGCCGCAGCCCACCGGGAACCCCGCCCGTTCTCTCACAAGCCCGGTTGCAACCTCAGGGTTGGGGCCGACTACTTGTTCGTGACGCCGCCGCTGGGGCGACGTCCTGACACCACCGTGAGCACCACAACCAGATCAGCAGCGATCCCTACACCACACCCAAGAACCCAAGGCGTTCTCGACCCCATGCGTACAGCCACCACCACCACAGCGCTGAATCGCACGTCGGTTACCCTGACCCTGGCCGCCATCGGCCTGCTCGCGCTCCTGTTCTTCGTGCAGTAGCACCGGACGGACCGCCCGAGTTCGCGTCAGGATCGTGCGCGCGCAGCCGGGAGCCGCCGCGACCCCCACCAGGTCGCGGCGGCATCCCATCACCACCGCTGCCGCGCAACGCCGACGCCTTTCTTCCCCAGCCACCTCGTATCGATCCGCCGCCGAGGACTCCGAGTCCGGCGAGATCCGGGATTGGTTCGTCTCGCATTCGGGCCGATCTCGAGGGCCGATTCGCGTGGCCCCGCCCTTTCGCCGGCCAGCGACCGGCGGCAGGATCACGCGGGTGAGCGCGTCCCTCTGGTTGACCGAATCCGCTCCCGTGGCCCCCGCGGGCGAACTGCCCGACCGGGTCGACGTCGCCGTGATCGGTGGCGGCATCGCGGGTGTCTCGACGGCGCTACACCTCGCCGAGCGCGGCGTGCGGGTCGCGCTGCTCGAGTCCGGGATGATCGCGGGGCGGGCGAGCGGCCGCAACGACGGCCAGCTGCTGCTCGGACTCGGCGAGCACTACCACCGGATCCACAGCCAATTCGGCGCCGAGAAGGCGCCCCTGCTCTGGGACTTCCTGCGCGACAATCACGTAGCACTGCGCGCGCACCTCGAGCGCGCGGGCATCGAATGTGACTTCGCCCAGCTCGGCGGCCTGCGCCTCGCCGAGACCGAGCACGAATGGACCGAGCTCGAGGAGGCGGCCGAACTGCTGGCGCGCGAGCGCCGCCCGTTCGAGCTCGTCGAAGCGCGGGACCTCGGGCAGTGGCTGCCGCTCGGCGAAGGCTTCCACGGCGCGCTGCATCTGCCCGAGGAGGCCGTGCTGCAGCCGGCCCGGCTCGTGCGCGGCATCGCGGGCAGCGCGCAGGCGGCCGGCGCGACGCTGCACGAGAACGCGGCCGTCGAACGGATCACTGGCGAGGCCGGCGCGCTCGAACTCACGGTCGCGGGCGGCCGCAAGGTCGAAGCCGCGATGGTCGCGCACTGCACCTCGGCGCTCGGTCGCGACGTCGACCCGAGCGGCCTGCTCGCGCGCACGGTCTTTCCGTTCCGCGGCCAGGTCATCGCAACCGACCCGCTGCCGTTGGAGCTCGCGACGAAGTTCCCGCCCTACGCGATGTCGAGCAACTTCTGCTACGAGTACTTCCGCGTGCACCGCGGCCGCTTCGTGATCGGCGGCATGCGCTGGTCGGTGCCCGGCGAAGAACAGGGCACGACCGACGATTCCGTCGTCAATCCCGCGATCACCGAGAACCTGCGCGGCTACGTCGACCGGCACTTCCCGGTCCTGCGCGACGCCACGTTCCCCCACCAGTGGACCGGCATCATGGCCGGCACGCCCGACGGCCTGCCGCTACTCGGCGCGCTGCCCGGCGCGTCCGGCCACTTCGCGCTGCTAGCGTTCAACGGCTACGGCCTGAGCTTCGCGTTCCTGGCCGGCCGCTGCCTCGCGGAGTTGATCACTGACGGCGACTGCGACGCCCCCGCGCTACCGATGTTCGCCCCGCGCCGCTTCCAGGAGTGACCCGTACGGAACCTGGTTCATGCTGCCGGCCGCGAGGGCGTTACCTCGCCGGTTGGCGTTGCGGCGGCCGGCAGCATGAACCAGGTTCCGTACGGGTCACTCTGAGACTTCGCGCTCAAGGATCTCGCAGATCGGCCCGAAGGCCCCGCCGTGGCAGACTCCGTCGACAGCAGCCCGCGGCCCGATCTCTCGCGCATCCTGAGCGCGCCGGTGCTGCCGTCGCTCGGGCGTGAGCTCGGTTCGGGAACGGGCGTCGACGCGTCGTCGTTCGGCCCCGACTTCCTGCTCGCGGTCGATCGCGAGCGTGGGCCCGGCCCCGAGGACGCCGGCTTCGGCATCGCCCAGGCCGTCGCGGTCGCCGAGCGGCTGCGCGAACGCCTCGGCCCCGCGCCCTCGCTGCTGCCCGCGCCGCCGGCGCGTCCGGCGCTCCCGAACGCGCTGCACGACCTCGAGAACGATCGCGCAGCGGCGCTCTTGTTCGAGCGCGACTGACCCGACAAAGTTCCCGAGCGCGCGGCCACTCCACGGCCGCAACGAATCATGAGCGACGCCCTCGTACTCTCAGGCGTCACCAAGCGGTTCGGGAAGTTCGTCGCCGTCGACGACCTCTCGCTCTCGGTCCCTACCGGCTGCATCTATGGCTTCCTCGGCCAGAACGGCGCCGGCAAGACGACCACCATCCGCATGGTGATGAGCATCTTCCATCAGGATTCGGGCACCATATCGGTGCTCGGGCATTCCGACGCCAAGGAGGTCAAGGACCGCCTGGGCTACCTGCCGGAGGAGAAGGGCCTCTACAAGAAGATGAAGACGGCGGAGATCGTCGCCTACTTCGGCAAGCTCAAGGGCATGGACAGCAGCACGGCCAACGAGAAGGCCAAGGAGCTGCTGACGCGCTTCGGCCTCGGCGATTGGCTCGACAAGAAGTGCGAGGCGATGAGCAAGGGCATGGGCCAGAAGGTCCAGATCCTCGGCACGATCATCCACGACCCGGACCTCGTGATCCTCGACGAGCCGTTCAGCGGCTTGGACCCGGTCAATCGTGACGTGATGCGCGACACGATCCTGCAGATGAAGCAGGAGGGGCGGACCGTGATCTTCAGCACGCACGTGATGGAGCAGGCCGAGCAGCTGTGTGACGCCGCGATGATGATCCACAAGGGCAAGCTGGCGTTCGCGGGGACGATCCCGGAGATCAAGGCGGGCCGCGACTTCGGGATTCGCATCAGCTACGACGGCGACGGCCAGGCCTTGAAGGCGCTGCCGGGCATGTCTCGCATCAACGATCAGGGCCGCAGCGCCGAGATCTTCCTTCAGGACGGCGCTGACCCACAGCAGGCTCTACGCTGGATCATGGACCAGGTCGAGGTCCGCAGCTTCGACTACGGCGAACCGTCACTGCACGAGGTGTTCGTTCAGACGGTCGAAGAACGCGATGCCGCGCTCGCGGGAGGAGCAGCCTGATGGCCAGCCGTACGTTCCTCGTCGCGCAACGCGAATATGTCGAGATGGTCCGGACCAAGACGTTTTGGCTCGGCATCCTCTCGTTCCCGCTGATCTTCGCCGTCGCGATCTTCATCGGCTGGCTCATGGAGCAGACCAAGGAGACGCAGGTCTACACGGTCGCCGACTTCACCGTGTCCAAGCTCGGAACGGCGATCGAGGAGTCCGCGCGCAACGGCGACATCCTGGATCTGATCACGGAAAACATCGATCAGTTCCCGGCGGAGTATCGCGACGCGGCCAAGAGTATCACGATCGAGCAGATCGAGGCCGGCATGTCACTCATGCCGGCCGAGCAGCGGCAGATGCTCGACAAGAAGCTCGCCGAACGAAAAGAGAAGTTCCGCTACCGCAGCCTCGAGGACTTGGAACTCACCGGCAAGTCGGAGAGTGAGATCATGGCCGCACTCAACGACCGGGTGCGCGACGGCAAGCTGTTCGGGTTCTTCGTACTGCGAAACGACCCGGTCGCAGACCTCACCTACGAGATCACGGAAGAGGGCGAGGACGGCAAGCCACAGCAGGTCAGGAAGAGCAACGTCCAGTTCATCTGCGAGAACACGAACGACAACGATCTCAAGAACTGGTACGGCAGCGCCGCAACACGCGTCATCCGCGGGCAGCGTCTGGCGCAAGCCGACATCTCACCGGCTACCGCGAAGTTCGTGAGTGAGAGCGTGTCTTTCGTCGCCAAGGCCCCTCCCGCGGAACAAGGCAGCGCCGCGACGAAGGACATCGAAGCGGCTGACCGCGCCTACAACTTCGCCCCCGTCTTTTTCGTCTACCTCCTCTGGATCGCGGTGTTCACCGCCGCCCAATTCCTACTTACGAACACCGTCGAAGAGAAGAGTAACCGCATCATCGAAGTGCTGCTGTCGTCGTGTTCGCCAAGCGAGCTCATGGCCGGCAAGATCTGGGGCATAGGTGCCACCGGCCTGACGATCGTGGTCTCGTGGGCCATATTCGGCGTGCTCGGGATGTACATCGGCGCGGAGTTCGTGCCGTTCGTCGCCAACCTCAAGCTGCTCGCGATCGCGTCCGACCCGCTCTACCTGGCGTCGTTCATCGCCTACTTCTTCACCGGTTACCTGATGTTCGCCGCGATGCTCGTGGCGCTCGGTTCGGTCTGCAACAGCCTCAAGGAAGCACAAAACCTGCAGCAGCCCGTCATCCTGCTGCTCATGGTGCCCCTGCTCGCGATGGTGCCGATCGTGCAGGAGCCCAACGGGCTCATGGCCAAGGTCTTCACCTACATCCCGATCTACACGCCGTTCGCGATGATGAACCGCGCTAGTGGCCCCCCTTCGACGATCGAGTACGTGATCACGACGGCCTTGATCCTGTTCAGCGTTTGGTTCGCGTTCAAGGCGGCCGGCAAGATCTTCCGCATCGGCATTCTGATGACTGGCAACCCGCCGAAGATCCGCGACATCATCGGCTGGCTGCGCGAGAAGTAGCCCTTGGCCAACCGCAACGAACGCATCGTCGTCGTCGGCGGCGGCCAGGGCATCGGCAAGGCGATCGCCGACGACCTCGGCGATCGCGCGGTCGTCTGGACGCGCAGCTCCGGGGTCGACGCGACCGACCCCGACTCGGTGACGCGGGCGTTCGCCGAGTTCCAGCAACAGCATGGTACTCCAACCGCGCTGATCCACACGATCGGCGACTTCGCCGAGGCGCCGCTGCTGCAGACGGACAGCTCGACCTACCGCGCCCAGTTCGCCTCCAACGTCGACACCGTCTTCCACTGCCTGCAGGCCATCGTGCCGAGCATGGTCGAGGCCGGCCGCGGCCGCGTGATCCTGTTCGCCGCCGCGGGCGCCAACCGCCACCGCGCCATGCTGCGCGCCCCGGTCTACTTCGCGACCAAGGCGGCCGTGATCCAGCTCGCGCAGTCGCTCGCGGGCGAGGTGGCCAGCAGCGGGGTCACGGTGAACGTGATCTCGCCCGGCCTGATCGCCCACCCACAGAGCCACGCCGAGTCGCAGGCCCGCCTGCTGCAGAAAGTGCCGGCCGGCCGCCTCGGCAGCCCTGCGGATGTCACGCCGCTGGTGCGCTATCTGCTTTCGCCCGAAGCCGATTACGTGACCGGCCAGGTGCTGACCGTCGACGGCGGTCTGCAGATCTGACGACAAACTGTTTGCGGCTGCCGAAGGCCCGGATAAACCGTTGTCAGACCTAAGCGTTCGAACGATTGGCGAAGATAGAACCGACAGTACTCTCGCCCACGGGGGCCGACCTGGGCAAGCTCGACAGCGACGCCGTGAAGGCGACGCAGCGCCTCGCGAGCCGCGGCTTCGAGGCGTACCTGGTCGGCGGCTGCGTCCGTGACCTGCTGCTCGATCGCGCGCCCAAGGACTTCGACATCGCGACGTCCGCGCGGCCGCAGCAGGTCAAGCGCACGTTCCCGCGCAACTGCCGGATCATCGGCCGGCGGTTCAAGCTCGCCCACCTGCACTTCGATCGCAACACCAAGATCCTCGAGGTCAGCACGTTCCGCCGTCCGCCCGAGGCGGACGGCAGCGAAGACGACCTGCTGATCACGCGCGACAACGAGTTCGGCACGGCCGAAGAAGACGCGCTGCGGCGCGACTTCACGATCAACGCGCTGTTCCTCGATCCGACCAAGGACGAGATCCTCGACTGGTGCGACGGGCTGTCCGACCTCGAAGCCCGCGTGATCCGCACGATCGGCGATCCGGCCGTGCGCTTCCGCGAGGACCCGGTGCGCATCCTGCGGGCGGCCAAGTTCGCGGGTCGCCTCGGTTTCGACGTCGAGACCGAGACGTTCGAGGCGATGAAGGAGACCGCCGGCGATCTCGTCCGCGCCGCGCCCCCGCGCGTGCTCGAAGAGATCCTGCGGCTGCTGCGCGGCGGCCACGCCGTCAGCTCGTTCGAGCTGCTGCAGGATGTCGGCGCACTCGAGAGCCTCGTGCCCGTCGTCGCCGACTTCCTGGCGGATGCCGACGACGAGCACCGTGACGGCTTCTGGCGCCTGCTCGGCGCGCTCGACGATCGCGTCGCGAGCGGCTACGTGCCCAACAACGCGGTCCTGCTCGGCGTGCTGCACTTCGGCGCCGTGATCGCGCGCGTGGAGCAGGAGAACGGCCGTAGCCCGTCGTCGATCGCCGAAGAACTGCTCGGCCCTCTGAGCCAGGCGCTCAAGCTGCCGCGCCGCGACGCCGGCTGCCTCAAGCGCATCTGTGGCGTGCAGCATCGCTTCGCGGCGCCGGAGAAGAAACGGCGCTTCCGCGTCGGCGGCTTCGTGCGCGGCCCCTACTTCGCCGAGGCGCTCGAACTGCTCGCGCTACGCGTCGCCGCGGGTTCCGGGAACGCCGACGAACTCGAGCGATGGCGCGACATCGCCGACGAACACGGCATCGATCTCGAGGAGGCAGTCGCCCCGCAGCCGGGTCGGAACAGCGGCAAGAAGCGCCGGGCGCGGCGCCGTCGTGACGATGACCGCCGCGACGATGCGGATCGCCATGACGATGCGGACCGCCGTGACGATCGGGATGCGCCCGCTGGCGAGGACGACGCGGCTGGGGCCGAGTCCGCGGATGCCGAGACCGCGAGCAAGAAACCGCGCCGGAAGCGCCGGTCGAAGAAGAGCGCGCAGCCATCGGACGACGAAATTGCCGCCGGCAGCGCGGGCGACGACGACGCCGCGGAGGTGACCGATGACGACGCCGCGACCGACACTCCGCGCCGGTCGGCTGCGAAGAAGACCACCAGGAAGAAGAAGGCCAAGGCGAGCAAGAAGGGCGCCGCCACCAAGACGTCGACGCCCGACGACGCAGTCGATGTGATCTTCGGCGGCCCCGCGGCAGGCGACGCCGAGCCGGCCGACACCGATCTGGACGACGGCGACCGGGACGACACCGACCGGGACGACAGCGACGCCGGGTTCGAGATCGACAACGATGATCACGACGGCGACACCGACTTCGCGGCGGAACTCGACCTCGGCGACGCGGCGACGGACGACGGCGATCCTGAAGACGGCGATCCTGACGATGGCGACGCCGACGACCGGGTTGCTGACGACGACGCTGCGACTGCGGGCGACGACGAGGATCGCCCGCGCAAGCGCCGGCGGCGCCGCCGCCGGCGCCGCCGGCACGAGGACGACGACGAGGCCGTCGCGAACACCGAAGAATCGGCTGCCGGGGATGCCGGTGACGACCACGACGGTGAGGACGACCGCCGCGAGGGCGACGACGACGCCGACGATGACAGCGCCGCGGCCGATGCTGACGGTGACGAACCCCGTCGGCGACGGCGCCGCCGCAGGCGCGGCCGACGCAAGGGCAGCGACGACGATCGCGAGACCGACGCCGGGTCACAGGCCGAAGACCAAACCGACGCGAGCGACCCCGACGGCGACGACGGGCCGCGTAGGACGCGCGGCAAGAAGGCCAAGCGTTCCCGCAAGAAGGCCCGCGAGCCCGAGGACAAGAACGGCAAGAAGAAGCGCCGCGACCGGCGCGAACGCCGCCGCGGCGGTCGCGATGTCGACGTCGTTCCGCGGTCGCGCGACCGGCGCGGCAAGGTCGAAGTCATCGAGCCCGCGCCGATGGACCTGACCGCGTTCGACGTCGAACTCGATCCGAAACGCGTGCCGACCTTCGGCACGATCGTCGAGGGCAAGGGTCGCCCGAAGCGCCGCGCGCCGCGCGTGCGGGAGGACGGCGTCGACGACTACAAGCCGCCGCCCCCACCGGGCTCCGGCCCGAGCGCGCCGCCGCCGCCCGACCAGGGCAAGCCGGACGACTCCGACACGTTCGGCGACTGGTAGCGCGACACGCGGGCGGCGCGACAGCAGCCGGTAGCGCAACAGGAGACAGCCATGGCCACCAGCCGTTCGAAGATCACGACCGCGAGCCTGCGCGAGATGAAGGCCGAGGGCGAACGGATCGCCGCGCTCACGGCCTACGACTACCTGCTCGCGAGCCTGCTCGATCGGGCGGGCATCGACGTGATCCTCGTCGGCGACTCCGTCGCGACGGTCATGCAGGGCCGCGACACGACGGTGCCCGTGACGATGGACCAGATGGTCTACCACTGCGAGCTCGTCGGCCGCGCCGTCGAGCGCGCGCTCGTCGTCTGCGACATGCCGTTCATGAGCTACGAGGTCACGACGGCGAAGGCGCTGCAGAACGCCGGCCGCATGCTCAAGGAGGGTCTCGCCGAGGCGGTCAAACTCGAGGGCGGGCAAGAACGCGCCGACACGGTCCGGGCCCTGGTCGACGCCGGCATCCCGGTCATGGGTCACCTCGGCCTCACCCCGCAGAGCATCCATCAGTTCGGCACCTACAAGGCGCGCGGGACGACGCCCGAAGAACGCGACCGCATCCTCGCGGACGCCGCCGCGCTGCAGCAGGCCGGTGCGTTCGCGATGGTGCTCGAGAAGGTCCCGGCCGATCTCGGCCAGGCCGTGCAGCAGGCCGTCGACATCCCGGTCATCGGCATCGGCGCCGGCCCGGACACCGACGGGCAGATCCTCGTAACGCACGACATGCTCGGGCTGTTCACGCGCTTCCGCCCGCGCTTCGTCCGCCGTTATCTCGAGCTCGCCGAAGAGATCGAGGGCGCCGTCAAGGGCTACACGAGCGACGTCAAGCGCCACGACTTCCCGAGCGCCGACGAGAGTTACAGCTGAACGTGGATCGGACCGGGGCATCCGCCCGGCCGCGATCTTGCCTTCACCCCTGGCGGTCGGCATGTTGGGTCCATGCAGGCGTGGCGCGTCGATGTTCTCGTCAAAGAAGGTCGGCCCGACCCTGCCGCGGATGCGGCTCAGAGGGCGCTCGCGGCCGCCGGCGTGACCGGAATCACCGGCGTGCGCACCCGGCGCGGCTACCTGCTCGGCGACGAGCTCGAAAGGGCGCAGGTCGAAGAGTTCACGCGCGCGGTCCTCAGTGATCCGATCGCCGACGACTTCGCGATCCACGCGCCCGGCGCCGAGGTCCCGGCTCCCGAGAACGGCCACACGATCGCCATCGTTCCGCGGCCCGGCGTGACCGACCCGGTCGCGCACTCCGTAGAGAAGGCACTGCGCGACATGCAGCTGCCGGCGGCTCCCGCCGGCACCTACCAGGTGTTCGACGTCGCCGGCGACGTCGCCGCCGACGCGCTCGTCACCGCGGCGCGCCGCGCGCTGAGCAACGACGTGATCCAGGACGTGCTCCCGGATGGCCTGCCGGCCGGTCTGCCAGGCCCGGCTGGCGAACCCGACCTCTCGGTGCAGAGTATCGACCTCGCGGGGCTCGATCGCACAGCACTCGAGAAGCTCTCGCAGGACGGCGGCCTCGCGCTCGACGGCACCGAGATGCTCGCGATCCAGGCGCACTTCGGAAAGCTCGGTCGCGCCCCCACGCGCCTCGAGCTCGAGACCCTGGCGCAGACCTGGAGCGAACACTGCAAGCACAAGACGCTGACCGGCAACGTGACGTTCGAGGGCCGGCGCATCGAGAACCTGCTGAAGAGCACGATCGCGAACGTGACGAACACGCTGCAGCGCGACTTCTGCGTGAGCGTGTTCGTCGACAATGCGGGCATCATCCGCTTCGACGACGAGGACTCGGTCTGCATCAAGGTCGAGACCCACAACCGGCCGTCGGCGATCGAACCGTTCGGCGGTGCCGGCACCGGGGTCGGCGGCGTGATCCGCGACGTGCTCGGCACCGGGCTCGGCGCGCGCCCGATCGCCAACACGGACGTGTTCTGCTTCGCGCCGCCGGACCTGCCGAACGACCACGTGCCGCAGGGCTGCCTGCATCCGCGCCGCGTCATGGAAGGCGTCGTCGCCGGCGTGCGCGACTACGGCAACCCGATGGGCATTCCGACGGTGAACGGCAGCGTGCACTTCGACGAGAACTTCATCGGCAACCCGCTCGTCTACGTCGGCAACGTCGGCATCCTGCCGACGGCCCGCGCGCACAAGGCGCCGAACAAGGGCGACGTCATCGTCGCGCTCGGCGGTCGCACGGGCCGCGACGGCATCCACGGCGCGACGTTCAGCTCGCTCGAGCTGCACACCGACAGCGAAATGCAGAGCTCGGGCGCGGTGCAGATCGGCGACCCGATCACCGAACGGATCGTCATGGACGCGGTGCTCGCCTGCGCCGAGGAGGACCTGTTCTCGGCGATCACCGACTGCGGCGCGGGCGGGTTCAGTTCGGCGATCGGCGAGATGGCCGAGGAGCTCGGCGCCGAGGTCGAGCTGCAGGACGCGCCGCTCAAGTACGCGGGCCTCGCGCCGTGGGAGATCTGGATCAGCGAGGCGCAGGAACGGATGGTCCTCGCCGTGCCGCCCGACAAGCTCGACCGCCTGCTCGCGGTGTGCAGGGCGGAGACGTGCGAGGCGACCGTGCTCGGCACGTTCACGGGCACGGGCCGGCTCGTCGTGAAGTTCGCGGGCGAGGTGCACGCCGACCTCGACAGCCATTTCCTGCACGATGGCGTGCCGGCCCGCGAGCAGGAGGCGAGCTACACGCCGGGCGACCATCACGAACCCACCCTGCCCGCGACCGACGACCTCGGCAACGCGCTGCTCGACGTGCTCTCGGACTACGGCGTCTGCAGCAAGGAGTGGATCATCCGGCAGTATGACCACGAGGTGCAGGCCGGCTCGGCGGGCAAGCCGCTCTGCGGCCCCGGCGAGGACGGCCCCGCCAATGCCGCGGTGATCGCGCCCAAGCTCGGTTCCTGGCGCGGCGTCGTGCTCAGCAACGGCCTCAACCCGCGCTACTCGCGCATCGACCCCGCGGCGATGGCCGAGTGCGCGCTCGACGAGGCGATGCGCAACCTCGTTGTCGCCGGCGGCGATCCCGACTACACCGCGGTGCTCGACAACTACTGCTGGGGCAACACGCGCGACCCGCAGGCGCTCGGCGAGCTCGTGCGGGCGACCGAGGCGCTCTGCGACCTCGCGCTGCACTACAAGACGCCGTTCGTGTCCGGGAAGGACTCGCTGCACAACGAGTTCCGGACCGGCGATCGGACGATCCGCATCCCCGGCTGCATCCTCGTGTCCGCGCTGTCCGTGATCCCCGACGTCCGGCTGTCGCTCGACTCCGCGTTCAGCAAGCCCGGCTCGCAGCTCGTGCTCGTCGGCGTGACCAAGGACGAGCTCGGTGGCTCGGTCTACTACAAGACCAAGGGTCAGCTCGGCAAGAACGTGCCGCGCGTCGACAAGGAGCTCGGCCGCGATGTCCTGATCGGCTGCCACCGCGCGATCGCGGCCCGCTGCGCGCTGTCCGCGCACGACCTCAGCGAGGGCGGCCTCGGCGCCGCGGTCGCGGAGATGGCCATCGCCGGCGGGTTCGGCGCGCGCGTGGACCTCGGCCGCGCGCAGACGGCCGGTGAACTGGACGCCACGACCGTCATGTTCAGCGAGTCGCAGAGCCGCATCCTGCTCGAGGTGCCGGCCGATCGCATGGACGACCTCACGGCCAACCTGCACAAGGTGCCGTTCGCCGTGATCGGCGAGGTCACCGCCGCGCCGGAAATCGTGTTCGTGAAGGGCGCGACCGAGCTCGCGAAGGTGCCCATCGACGACGCCAAACAGCGGTGGCGCGCGCCGCTCGACTTCGACGGCACGTTGACCGGCACGCCCGCCGGAGGTGCCCGATGAGCGCCCCACGAATCCTCGTTCTGCGCGCGCCCGGCATCAACTGCGAGCGCGAGACCCATCACGCGATCGCCCGCGCCGGTGGCGACCCCGAGTACCTGCACATCCAGCAGCTGCTGCAGGACCCCGCGGCGCTCGATCGGTTCCAGGCGCTGTGCGTGCCCGGCGGCTTCGCCTACGGCGACGACATCAGCTCGGGCCGCGTGCTCGCCCAGGAGATGAAGTATCGGCTCGGCGACCGCCTGCTGCGCTTCGTCGACGACGGCGGCTTCGTGCTCGGCATCTGCAACGGCTTCCAGGTGCTCGTGCGCCTCGGCCTGCTGCCGCGGTCGACGGGCGAGCTGCGCGAGGAGGTGTCGCTCACGCACAACATCAGCAACCACTACGAGTGCCGCTGGGTCACGTTGCGCACCGCGCAATCGCGCTGCCAGTTCCTGCCCGCGGGTCTGACCCTGCGTTGGCCCGCCGCGCACGGCGAAGGGCGGCTCATCGGCAAGGACCGCGCGTTCGAGCAGATGCTCGTCGACGAAGGCTTCACGGCGCTGCGCTACGTCGACGAGCACGGGGAGCCGACCGAGAGCTACCCGCAGAACCCGAACGGCGCGCCGCTCGGGATCGCGGGACTCACGGATTCGACGGGCCGCGTGCTCGGCATGATGCCGCACCCCGACCGCGCCTACCTGCCGACGCACATGCCGGACTGGCGCGAGCGCCAGCGCGCCGGCGGCAGCCTGCCCGAGGATGGCGACGGCATGGTGGTGTTCCGCGAGCTCGTGAAGGCCGCGGGGCAGGCGTGACGACGACCGACGATCCGAGCCCACCACCGGGCGGCGGCTCGCCGCCGGACCGGCCTGGTGTGCCCGACTGGGGCAAACGCTCGCGAGATTCCGCGGACCAGCAGTTCCTCGCCGGGCCGCGCAGCCGATTGCGCGA
This sequence comes from Planctomycetota bacterium, assembly GCA_965228735.1. Lineage (GTDB taxonomy): Bacteria > Planctomycetota > UBA1135 > UBA1135 > UBA2386 > JAGQRA01. The sequence continues at coordinate 749,908 of OZ245838.1, read as the reverse complement.
GCTCGGGCGCGTGCTGCGCATCACGCTCGAGTTCATCCGCGGCTTCCGCGCGCTGCACTTCGTGCCGCCGTGCGTCACGGTGTTCGGCTCCGCGCGCTTCGACGAGAACAACCGCTGGTACCGGATGGCGCGGGCCGTGTCCGCGGAGGTCAGCCGCAGCGGCTTCACGATCATGACGGGCGGCGGCCCGGGCATCATGGAGGCCGCCAACCGCGGCGCGCGCGACGCGGGCGGCCTGTCGGTCGGCTGCAACATCACGCTGCCACACGAGCAGAGCTGCAACCCCTACCTCGATCGCTTCGTCGAGTTCCGCTACTTCTTCGTGCGGAAGGTCATGCTGGTGAAATACAGCTACGCCTTCATCGTGATGCCCGGCGGCTTCGGCACGCTCGACGAGCTGTTCGAATCCGCGACCCTGATCCAGACGGGCAAGATCGAGGATTTTCCGATCGTGCTCATGGGCAAGGACTACTGGGAGCCGATGCTCGACTTCGTCCGCGACACGATGGTGCAGGAGGGCACGATCGCCCAGGCCGACGTCGACCGCATCCTCGTGACGGACGACGTCGCTGCGGCGACCGCTCACATCCTGAAGGGCGCGAGCAAGCACCTGCAGACGCGCGACCGCCGCAAGCCGAACGTCCTGCTCGGCGAACGGTGAACATACCGAACCCGCCAACGGGGGCGGTCGGTTGGCTCACGCCGCGGCGTGAAACAACCGAGAGCCCCCGTTGGCGGGTTCGGTATGTTCACCCGCGGTAGTCGGAGCTCTTGATGCCGTGCTTCTGCATGAGCTTCTGGAACGCGCTGCGGGCCATGCCGGCCTCTTCGCTGCAGTGCGTGACATTGCCGCCGTGCTTCTTCAACAACGTCTCGATGTAGGCGCTCTCCATCGCGGCGATCTTGCGCGCCTTCATCTCCTGGAACGTGCCCGCGCCCTCGACGTCGATCGGGCTCACGGTCGGTGCGGCCTCGCCGCCGCCGCTCAGGACCTCGGGCGGCAGGTCCGCGGCGCGTAGCTCCGGCGGCTGACCGAGGGCGCAGGCGCGCTCGATCGCGTTGCGCAGCTGCCGAACGTTGCCGGGCCAGCGGCACTCGCGCAGCAGCCGCATGGCCTCGCTCGTGATCCGGTCGATGCCGACGTGCTGGCCGAAGCGCTGCAGAAAGTGCTCCGCGAGCACGGCTACATCCTCGCTGCGTTCTCGCAGCGGCGGGATCGGCACGCGCACGACGTCGAGCCGGTAGAACAGATCCGCCCGAAAGTTGCCGTCGTCGACCTCCTTCTGCAGGTCGCGGTTCGTCGCGGCGACGATCCGCACATCGATGTCCACCTGCTCGTTCGCGCCAACCGGCCGAACGGACATCTCCTGGATCGCCCGCAGCATCTTGGGCTGGAACGGCAGCGGCAGTTCGCCGAGCTCGTCGAGGAACAGCGTGCCGCCATCGGCGACCTGGAACAGGCCGAGCTTGTCCGACTCCGCGCCCGTGAACGCGCCCTTCTTGTGACCGAAGAGCTCGCTCTCGAAGAGTTCGGCCGGGATCGACGCGCAGTCGACGGGCACGAACGGCTTGTCCACGCGCGCGCTGCTGTCGTGCAGGTGATGCGCGAGCACTTCCTTGCCGGTGCCGCTCTCGCCGAGCAGCAGCACGGACGCGTCCGTCCGCGCCGCGCGCTCGAGCATCTGCACGACTTCGCCCAACGCCTTGGACCGGTGGATCAGCCGTCGACTCTCCACGCCGCCGCGCAGGCGCTCCTTGAGCCCCTCGTTGCCCTCCTTCATCCGGCGGTGCGCGATCGCCTTGTTCACGCTCGCCATGAGGTCCTGCTCACCGTACGGCTTCGCGAGGTAGTCGAACGCGCCCTGCTTGATCGCCTGCACGGCCATCTGCAGGTCCGGGAACCCGGTGATGATCAGCACCTCGATGTCGGGATCACGTTGCTTGATCGCCGACAGCAGTTCCATGCCGGTCATGCGCGGCATGCGCACGTCGGTGATCACGAGCTCGAACGCCGATTCGGTGAGTAGCTCGAGCGCGGCCTCGCCGCTGGTCACGCACCTGGCCTCGTGCCCGGCGCGCTCGAGGAAGAACGCGCACGACTCCGCGAGGTCCCGCTCGTCGTCGACGACGAGCACCCGCGCCGCGCTGCCACTCACCGCCGCGCGCTCCCCGGCTTGCGCTTCTTCTTGCGATCGCGGGCCACGCATTTCTTGCACGTGCCGTAGATCCGCAGACTGTGGTGTTCGATCCGGAAGCCGAGCCGGCGCGCCGCCGCGACCTGGCGACGCTCGAGTTCCTCGTCGTGGAACTCGAAGATGGAGCCACACTTGCTGCAGACCATGTGGTCGTGGTGCTCGTGCCCGATCACGTGCTCGAACTTGCGGCCGCCGTCGCCCGTATCGAGCCCCTCGACGAAGTTGGCCTTCTCGAGCACGGCGAGCGTGCGATAGACCGTCGCGCGCGAGACCTTGGAGTCGACCATGCGGCAGCGATCGAGCAGCTCTTCCGCGGTGAAGTGCTCATGCGTCTCGAGCGCCTTCTGCACGATCAGCTCGCGCTGGCTCGTCCAGCGGAAGCCGTTCTTCCTGAGGTGCTCCTCGACGATGCGCTGTTCCTGCTCGGTCTTCACGCCGTCCTACCGATCCGCCCCATGCCGATCGTGCCCATGCCGCTCGAGCCCCTGCCGCTCGAGCCCCTGCCGGTCAAGCGGGAGACCGATGTCCTTGCGAAAGTGCATGCCCTGGAACTCGATCTGCTCGAGCGCGCCGTAGACGCGCTGCCGCGCCGACTCGACGTCGTCGCCGAGCCCCGTGACCGCGAGCACGCGACCGCCCGCCGTGACGAGATCGCCGCCGAGTTGCTGCGCGGTGCCGGCGTGAAACACCTGCAGGTCGGGACCGGTCGCGACCTTGTCGATACCGAGGATCGGGCGGCCCTTGGGGTAGCTGCCGGGATAACCCTCGCTGCACGCGACGACGCAAACGGCCGCGCGCGAATCCCACTTCGGCGCCTCGAGCGCTTCGAGCTTGCCCTCGGCGACCGCCAGCAGATACGGCAGCAGATCGCTCGAAAAGCGCATCAACAGCGGCTGCGTCTCGGGATCCCCGAGGCGACAGTTGAACTCGAGAACGCGCGGCCCCTGCGGAGTCAGCATGAGCCCCGCGTAGAGGAACCCGCGGTAGGTGCGACCGACGCGATTCATCGCGTGCACGGCCGGGAACACGACCTGGTTCTCGATCTGCGAACGCAGCCGCGGCATGAGATCCACCGGGCTCACGACGCCCATGCCGCCGGTGTTGGGGCCCTCGTTGCCGTCGAACACCGGCTTGTGATCGCGCGCCGGCTCGAGCGGCACGATCGTGCGACCATCCGTGATCGTGATGAGCGAGACCTCGGGCCCTGCGAGACACTCCTCGAGCACGACCGTCGCGCCGGCATCGCCGAAGCGCCCCTGCTCGAGACAATCCGCGACGGCCGCGAGCGCCTCCGCGTTGTTCTTGCACACCGCGACGCCCTTACCCGCGGCGAGCCCCGACGCCTTGACGACGATCGGGCCGTCCTCGCGGTTCTGCAGGAACGACTTCGCCCGATGGACATCGTCGAACGACCAGAAGCTCGGCCCCGGGATGCGATGCGTGCGGCAGAGCTCGCGCGCGAACACCTTGCTGCCCTCGATCTCCGCCGCCGCACGCGAAGGGCCGAAGCACAGCCGCCCGTTCTTCTCGAGCTCGTCGGCGAGGCCGTCGCAGAGCGGGGCCTCGGGCCCGACGACGACGAGGTCGATGGACTCGGCGTTGGCGAATCGCACGATTCCGGCGATGTCGTCCGCGGCGACGTCGACGTTCTCGGCGAGCTCCCGGGTCCCGGGGTTGCCGGGCGCGCAGAACAGTTTCGAAACCAGCGGCGACTGGCCGATCTTCCAGACCAGGGCGTGTTCACGACCGCCAGAACCGACGACGAGCACCTTCATCAGGACGTTGAAGGTAGGACTCCGCGGGGAACGTTGAAAGGCTGATGTCGCTCGTTGTTCCGCCCCCCCTACCGGGCTCGGTGCTGGCGCACGACCTCGGCAGCCCGCACGATGGCGAGCCATGTCGAACTGCCCCGCCACCCGCTCACAACCGTAGTTTCCGGTGACGACCTGGACCCGTCGCCTACTGCGGCTCTGCCCGCTGCTCGTCGCCCTGCTCTGGTTGGCGGGCACGACGCAGTTCCACGAGTTCGAGATGCAGCCGATCGAGTGGGCCGCGATCGTCGCGTTCGGCCTCGCGATGCAGGTGATCTCGAACCGGTCGCGCAACCGACGCCCGATGCCGCGGCTGCCGAAGAACAGCAACCCGGCGCCGCTCGCGCTGTTCGCGGCCGCGATCGTCGGCGTGTTCGTCGGCGCGCTCGGTCTCGGCGTCGAGTACTTCGTCGACGACTACCGCAAGACCGCGGTGGCGCTGCCCATGCGCGCGTTCTGGCACGCCGCGTGCGCGTTCGGCGCCGCCTACTGCAGCTTCCTGCAGCGCATCCACGAGGTGCTCGAGCGTCAGGCCAAGGCCGATCCGGAGCCCGACGACGGCGATTCCGAGTGATCGCGCCCGATTCCACCTGGGTACGACCCGTCGTGCGCCATATCCAGAGCGATGAACGTCAGGCTCGCAGTAGCGGCACTTCTCGCCAGCGGCCTCGCCGCGGCCCACCATCAGCCCGGTCCTGAAGATCAGCAGACGACCGGCGAGCGCGGCCACCGCGCCCCCGACGCCGATCGGCATGCCGATACGACGTCGTTGCCATCGGCGCTGCCGACACTCCGCATCGGCGACGTGGTGCCGGCCGACCTGGCGCTGCCGGACCTCGATGGTGACCGGCGCGCGTTCGGCGACCTGCGCGGCCAGCCGGTCGTGCTGCACAGCTGGTCGAGCACGTGCCCGTGGGAGCTCGTGGCCGAGCCCAAGCTCAACGCGATCGCGCGCGACTACCGCGACCGCGACGTCGCGGTGCTGGGCCTCGCGGCGAACGCGCGCGAGGTCGGCCGCGAGCCTGCGCCGGCCGCGTTTCGCGCGGCGCCCGCGGATCGGCCGTACGGCAATCTGCGGCAGAAGGCCGCAACCAGCGAGCTCAACCACCCGATTCTCGTCGATCACGGCGCGCGGCTAGCCCGCGCACTCGGCGCGCGCACGACGCCCGAGGTGTTCGTGTTCGACCAGAACGGGCGGCTCGCGTATCGCGGCGCGCTCGACGACGACGGCCGCGGACTCGATCCGACGCGCGCGGGCAATCACGTCCGGAATGCGCTGGATGCCGTGCTCGAAGAACGGCCGGTCGCGCAGCCCGAGACGCAGCCGTACGGCGGACCGACGCGGTTTGGTGACATCGATGCGACGGTCGGTTCCGCCCCACGCGTGATCGCCAGGTAGCACCCGCGCCCCCGGGGTTCTAAGGCCGCGCGGACGGGATAGACTCGTCTGCGCATGCTCGCCGTCACCGCACCCTCACCCCGTCCCCGCACCCTCGCGACGATCTGCGCCATCGCGCTCGCCACCGGCGCGGTGACCGCGCAACGCGCGCTGTTCATCCAAGCCGGCGGGCTCGTCGCGGACGACGCGACGCATGCCGGCGCGCGGGCCGCAGTCCAACGTCTGCTGCGCGGCCCCGACGCGGGTCAGCGCGCGCACGGGTGGACGACGCATGTGCCCCGCGCGACCCGGCTCGTCGACTGTCGGATCACGACCGACCCGAACGGCACGGGCCGCGCGACGCTGGTCTTCACTTCCGACCTCCTCACCGCGACCGCGCGCGAAGACGCCCTCGAGCAGATCCAGAAGACCGCGCTCTCCGACCCTGCCATCCAGCACGTCGAGCTGCGCCTCCAGAACGCCGACGGCACGGAGAGCGACCTCGGCACGCTGCTCGGCCACCCGCCAGCACGGCAGCGACCAGCGCGGCAACGGCCCGCGCTCGACCGGAGCCCGAACGTTCCACAGAACGGCCAGGGCTCGACCGCGGCCGCGAGCGTCGCGAGCGGCATTCTGAACGGCCGCCGCATCGCGATCTCACCCGGGCACGGTTACTACTGGCACAGCACGCTCGGCTGGACAACGCAACGGCCGCTCATCGACGGCCTGCTCGAAGACATCCACGTCGCCGAGATCTGCAACCGGTATCTGATCCCGATGCTGCGAAACATGGGTGCCGAGGTCATCCTCTGCCGCGAGACCGGCGAGCTGACCGTCGACGCCGTCGCCGACAACGACGGCGGCGCGCCCGGCTACACCGAGAACGGCGCGTGGTCGCTGTCCGGTTCTTCGGGCTACCTGGGCGGCACGTACCGCTTCGCGGGCACGTCGCCGACCGAGACCGCCACGGCAACTTGGACGATCCCGGTGACGACGAGCGGCGTCTATCCGATCTACGCGTGGTTCCGGGCGAGCGGCAACCGCACGCCGACCGCGCTCTACCGGGTGACGCACGCGGCCGGAACGGATGAGGTCGTGGTCGACCAGACCGTCGACAACCTCACGTGGGTCCACCTCGGCAACTGGTGGTTCGACGCCGGGTCCGACGCGGTGGTCACCCTCAGCAACCAGTCATTCCTCAGCGGCGTCGTGATCGCCGACGCAATGCGCCTCGGCGGCGGCGTGGGCACGATCGCCCGCGGCGGCAGCACGAGCGGTCGCCCGCGGTGGCAGGAGTGCGCCCGCTACTGGACGCAGTTCGCCGGCGCGCCGAGCTCGGTCTACAACACGGCCGGCCAGGACAACGCCGATGACGTGACGACGCGCCCGCGGTTCGCCGAGTGGCGCGGCGCCGACGCTTTCGTGTCGCTGCACACCAACGCCGGCGGCGGTGCGGGCACGAGCTCGTTCATCTACTCGGGCGGCGCCACGCCGGGCTCGTCGACGTTGCAGAGTCGCATCCACACCCAGATCATCAGCGACCTGCGCAGCGAGTGGAGTGCGACGTGGACCGACCGTGGCCAGCAATCGGCCAACTTCGGCGAGGTGCGCCTGCTGAGCACGATGCCGGGCGTGCTGCTCGAGCTCGCGTTCCACGACACGGCCGGCTCGTTCGATCACCGCTCGCTGCACGACCCCGACTTCCGCTACCTCGGCGCCCGCGCGATCGCCCGCGGCATCATGCGCTACTTCGCGCCGACTGCGCCGTTCGTGCCCGAGCCGCCGCGCGCGTTGCGCGTGACCCAGGACGGCAGCCGCGGCCTGCTCGTGGCCTGGGACCAGGCCGCGAGCGCGACCGGCTACATCGTCGAATGGTCACCGGACGGCAAGAGCTTCGTCGAGGCCGGCACGACCGTCTCGACGAGCTGGTCGACGGGCCCGCTGCCCTACGACACCGTGCGCTCGTTCCGCGTGCGGGCTACGAACGGTTCGGGCCAATCGATCCCGACCGAGGTGCTCACCGCCGGCACGGATCACACCGGCACGGCCCAGGCGCTGCTCGTGCAGGGCTTCGACCGCGTCGGGCGCTACGTGAAGGGCCCGGAGAACACGCGCGACTACCTGCGACTGATCGGCGGCTCGATCCGGGCCGGCGCGTTCACGTCGCTCGGCTTCGATGCGGCCTCCAACGAGGCCGTCGCACTCGGCCGCGTGCCGCTGGCCTACGGCGCCGTCGTCTGGTCGCTCGGTGAGGAGAGCACGGCCGACGAGACGTTCTCGGCGGCGGAGCAGAGCATCGTGCAGTCCTACCTCGCGCAGGGCGGCGGGCTGCTCGTGACCGGCGCCGAGGTCGGCTGGGACCTCGACTCGCAAGGCTCCGCGAGCGACCGCGCGTTCTATCGCAACCAGATCGGTGCGACCTACATCGCCGATGACGCCAACACCTACGGACTCATGGGCGGCATCGCGGGCACCGTCTCCGCGGGGATCCCGCCGAGCGCGTTCGACAACGGCACCGGCGGCACCTACGACGTCGACTACCCCGACGTGATCGGCCCGACCGCCGGCACGGGCGGCAACGTCTGCCTGCGCTACTTCAACGGCCAGGCCGCCGGCATTCAGCGCGTCGATCCCGTGACCGGCGCCCGCGTCGTGCACTTCGGCTTCCCGCTCGACACGATGCAGAACGCCGGCGCGCGCGACCGGCTCGTGCAGCAGAGCCTCGCCTTCCTGCTCGAGCCGCGCGAGCTCACGAGCAGCGGCGAGAACGCGCCGCTCGGCCAACGGCTCGACCTCGATCTCACTATTCCGGGCGAGAACGGCCAGCTGTACCTGCTGCTCGCGAGCGAGGGCAACGACGTCGGAATCCCGCTCATAGGCGGCAACCTGCTGCCGCTGCGCCCCGGCTTCCTGATCGGCGCGAGCCTCAACCCGGCGAGCCCGGTGTTCGGCAACTTCCTCGGCACCCTCGATTCGAACGGTCAGGCCAGCGCGTTCGTCGACGTCCCGAATCTCGCGTTCCTCACGGGTCTCGAGGTCTGGTTCGCCGCGTTCACGGCCGATCCGGTGAGCCTCGTCGACCGCGAGGTCACGAACTGGGTGCGGGTGGTGCTCGGGCCGTAGCGGAACGGGTGAGGGCGTCGCGAAGGCGCTGCCACCCCATGACCTGCCCGCGCTCGAGTCCCTCGTTCCGCCGCCGCAGCCGTAGCCGCCCACGATCGGGCGCGGCTCGTGGCCGGCCGCCGGGCATCGGACTACACTGACCGAACCCGGAGGTGTCATGTCGGAATCGCGCGCCCGCTGGCTGTTGCCGGCCGTTCTCACCCTCGCCCCCGCTGCCGCACCAGCGCAGGAGCCACCGACCGTCGTGTCGATGGCACCGGCGAACGGCCAACTCGACGTCGACAGCAAGGAGGTCACCCAGCTCGTCGTGACCTTCGATCAGGCCATGGGCCAGGGTCGCTCGGTCGTCGGCGGCGGCCCGAACTTCCCCAAGATCACGGGCGTGAAATGGAAGAACAGCAAGACGTTCGTCATCGACGTCGAGCTCGACGCCGATCAGGAGTACCGCTTCGGGCTGAACAGCCACACCTTCACGAACTTCCGCAGCGCCCGCGGCGTCGCCCTCGAGCCGGTGGCCTGGACGTTCACGACCCTGCCGACGGAGCTGCGCGATCCGCGCGAACAGAAGAAGCGCAACAAGGCGGCGCTCGACGAGCTGCAGAAGGTCATGGCCCGGCGCTACTCGTACTACGATCTGCGCGTCGACGACTGGCGCAAGGAGTTCAAGGCGAAGAGCAAGGCCATCCTCGCCTCCCCCACGGATGCGAGCTGGGCCGGCGCCGTGGCCCGGACGCTCGAGTCGGCGGGCGACCTCCACGTCTACCTGCGGCTCGGGAACCGGCACTATGCGACCGCGCGGCGCGCGGTCGATCCGCTCATCCGGACGAACATCCTCGGCCAGTACCTGACGGTGAAACCGGCCGGCAACGACCGCGCGCTCCACGGCCGCACGGAGGACGGCATCGGGTATCTGATGACGACCTCGTGGACCGACGCGCTCGACATGGACGCGATCGAGGACGCCCTCGACTCGATGCGCGACTGCCGCGCCATGATCGTCGATGCCCGCGTCAACTCCGGCGGCAACGAGTTGCTGGCCATCCGCATCGCCGAGTGGTTCGTCGAGGGCAAGAAGGTCTACGCCAGGAACCGCTACCGCGAGCGGGCCGGCAAGAACGGCTTCGGCCGCATTCTCGACCGCACGATCACCGGGCACACGAATCCCGAGGAGCGCTACACGGGTCCGGTCGCGCTCCTGACGAGCCGCTACGCGATGAGCAGCAACGAGGCCTTCGTGCTCATGATGCGCCAGGCCCCGGATTGCGTGCAGGTCGGCCAGCCGACGTACGGCAGCAGCGGCAACCCCAAGCCCCACGAGCTGAGCAACGGCGTGACGATCGTGCTGCCGAGCTGGCAGGCCCTGCGGCCCGACGGGACCTGCTTCGAGGGCGAGGGCATCGCGCCCGACGTCGTGGTCGAGGCGACGGCCGACGACCTGAAGACCCGCGATCCGATCCTCGAGCGCGGGCTCGAGCTGCTGCGCGAGAAGCTCGCCAAGAGCCCGCGGTAGGCCCGCTGCCGATTCGGACCGTACACGAGTGAAGCCCGCCCGCCGTCACCGGCAAGCGGGCTCGAACGAACTCCCGGAGCGGGGCCCCGGAACTGGGTCCCGAAACTGGGGCTACTCGCCGATCGCAGCCGCGACCAGGCAGCCCTTCGCGACCGCCGTCAGGGCTTCTTCGCTGCGGAAGATGCGACCGACCGGGATCGGGAAGTCGATCTTCGCGAACTCGTCGCGGAAGACCTCGATGAAGCCGCCGATCATCGACGTGCCGCCCGCGCAGGCGATGTCGACCGGATCGTTGAAGCTCGGCATGTTCTGGCCCGACTCGAAGCGGGTCTTGATGTTGCTGAGCACGTAGTTGATGAGGCTGCGGTAGTAAATCGCCACGGCCTCTTCCTCGCGGCTCTTCGGATCGCGGATGTCGATGCCGCGCTCCTTGATGTGCGTCGCCTTGCTGCGCGGCACACCGAGGACGCCCGACACGTTCTTGTCGATCCAGTCGCCGCCGCGCGCCACCGAGAACGACAGGCACGGGATCGACTTGTAGGCGATGCAGGCGTTGGCCATGCCGCCGCCGAACGAGAGGCCGATGCCGGTGAAGTCGTTCTCGGCGAGTTCCGAGAAGACCACGGCGTGCGCCTCGTTGATGGCGTGGGCCTGGTAGCCCATGCTGTTGATCATCGTCTCGAACAGGCCCTGGTGGTAGACGATGTTGTTGTCCACGTCGAGCGACTCGGCCGGCACGCAGAAGTAGCAGTTCTCACCCTGCACCTGCGGCTCACCGAGGATCTTGCTGATGATCATCTTCATCATCGGCAAGGCGTCCTGCTCCTGCGGGCTGATCAGGCCGTCCATCATCGGGCGGCGCGTCTCGCGCCCGAAGACGTTGGCGAGCTCGAACGCGGCCTCGCCGATCACGACGAGCTTCGTGTTGTGCACGACGTACGGCACCTTGAGCTTGCTCAGCATGTTCTTGCTGTAGACGTCGCTCGGGATGTCCAGGAACGCGTTGCGCTCGACGTTGACCGTGATGCCGCCCTCTTCGTTCTGGACGGCTGCCGCGAGGTTGGCCGTGCCGACGTCGAGGCCCTTGCCAAGACCGATCTCGGTCTCGGTTGCGTTGTTCGTGCTCGGATCGATGTTGTCGTTTTCTTCCGTCATCTGTCAGTCCTACCCGTGAAGTTCGTTGGTCCCCTGAAGTGTTCTTCGTCCCGTCCCCGTCGCGGCCCGACCCGGGCCACGGCCGGCGCGGTTAGCCGCCCTTGAGCTTCTTCAGCTTGGCGAGGTTGGCCGCGATGCCGCCGCCGGTCTTCTTCTTCACCTCGACGTTGTCCATGTTGGATTCGAGGTTTGCCTCCGCGCCCTTGAACAGGCCGCTGAAGTCCGTCGGAACGTCGCTCTCGACCGCCGCGCTGATCCCCATCTTCTTGCCGAAGGTCTCGAGGCGGTCGTTGAGCGAGCTCGTGAGCTTCTCGAGCATCGCGCCGACATCGGCGCCGCTCGAGTCGGCCGGGGCCGCAGCGACCTGCTGCTGACCGGCCTGCATGCTGGCCTTGAGGTTGGCCATCTCCTGGAACAGCGACATCATCATGTCGGTGTTGCCGGCAGCCTGCGGTTGCTGCATGGGCATCGGCATCGCCGGCACCTGCTGCGGCATCTGCGCCTGCATCTGCTGGAGCTGCTGCATCTGCATCTGCAGCTGCTGCGCGCTCGCCTTGGCAGCCTCGGCCTCAGTGCGCGCCGACTCCGCTTCGCCCTTGCACCGTTCGACCTCGGCTTCGAGCGACATCACGCTGCGCTGCGCGAGCTCGAGCTCGTTCTTGATCTCCGGACCGCCGTCGCCCTTCTCCGCGAGCTCGGCCTTGGCCTGGTTGAGCGCCTCGTCCAGCGAGGTCACCTGGCTGCGGAACGCCTCGAGCTCCTCGGTGCGCTCCGCGAGGCGACGTTCGACCTCTTCGGCACGCTTGGCCTCCGCCTGACGCTCCGAGAGGATCTCCTTGAACTCCTCGCGGCTCTTCTCGACCAGCTGCTCGTGCTCGGCAGGGTCGATCAGGCCGGAGTTCTCGATTGCCGCATGAACGGCCTGCGACACCATCGCCGCGATGTGCTCGGCCCGGATCAGACGGACCTGCTTCCGCCCTTCGCTCCGCAGCTCCTCGAGCGTCGCAGTGCGCGACTTGGCAGAAAGCCGTTCCTTGATCTCGTTGACCGTTTCCATGGCTCCAATCGCGCGGCAAAGCGGCGCTATGGGAGCACTTTCGACGAACGCGCCGCGCGACTTGAGAGGCCCGCTCTCGCCTCGCCGCACCGGGTGAAACCACGGCCGGCACACCGCCCATCGCACGGCCCGGTGCGGGATCACCCGAAGCCAGGAGCAATTCTGGACAACCGATCGCGAAACGGCCGCCGAACTGCCGCGCCGGTCAGTAGAAGCGCCGCGTGGGCCGCAGGACCCGCCGCCGTTGGAACGGGGTCGCGATCCGCTCCGGTCGCAGCCAGCCGTTCTGCTTGAGCAGCAGCACCACCAGGACCCCGGCCACGAAGCCGCCGATGTGGGCCCAGAACGCGACCCCGCCGCCATGACTGACCCGGAGCGATTGCGTGCCCTGGATGAACTGCAGCACGAACCAGAAGCCGAGGAAGAACACCGCGGGCAGCGACACGATGTCGATGATGAAGAACAGGAAGATCAGCACCTCCACCCGGGCGCGGGGATAGAGCAGCATGTAGCCGCCCATCACCCCGGCGATCGCCCCCGACGCGCCGATTGTCGGCACCGCGGAATCCGGTGAGATCAGCAGGTGCGCCGCCGAGGCCGCGATGCCGCAGCCGAGATAGAAGCCCACGAAACCGGGACGCCCCAGGCGATCTTCGACGTTGTCGCCGAAGATCCACAGGAACAGCATGTTGCCGAGGAAGTGGAACCAGCCGCCATGCAGGAACGTGCACGTCAGCAGGGTGAACCAGTCCGGCACGGCCGCCGGCGCGTCGACCAGCGCGTAGCGGGTCGCGCTCACCGGCACCCGCAGCGGCGCGGTCGGATCGAACACCCGTGCTGGCACCATGCCGAGCTCGTAGACGAGTTCGGGTCGCGCGAGCTGCACGAGCCACACGACCGAGCAGGCGATCACGATCGCCTGGGTGACCACCGGCCGCCGGCTCGCCGGCACGTTGTCACGGAGCGGGATCACCCGAGTGCCTGCTCCATGAGCAGGCCGTCACGCAGCGCGCCGACGTCATGCGTCCGGATCCATTCGACGCCGCGCCGCGCCGCCCAGAGTTCGGTCGCGAGCGAGCCGGGCCCGCGCTCCGCGACCGCCCGTCCCGTGACCTCGCCGATCACCGATTTGCGTGACACGGAGATCATCCGTTCGGCCCCGAGATCCGCGAGCTCGTCCAGCCGGCGCAGCACCGCCAGACTCGGCGCGGCCGTCGCCCCGAGGAAGAAGCCCATGCCGGGATCGAGCACGAGGCGTTCGACCCCGATGCCGCGATCGGCGAACGCCGCGATGCGCTCCCGGAAGTAGCTGCGCAGCTCCGCGATGATGTCACCGTCGTCGCCAACCCCCTCGCCGCTCGCCCGCGCGCCGTCACCGCGCTGGAACATGACGACGAACCGCACGCTCGCGGGCGCCGCGGCAGCGACGTCGAGCGCCCCCGCCGTGCGGAAGCCGTGCACGCAGTTGAGCCACGCGATGCCGCGCTCGACGAACGCCGCCATGACACCGGGTCGCCAGGTGTCGATGCTGACCCTCGCGCCGCGTTCGACGAGCGCCGTGACCACCGGCTCGAGCCGGCCGATCTGCACTTCGTCGGGGACGTCGGCCGCCGCCGGATGGGTCGATTCGGCGCCGAGGTCGATCACGTCGGCGCCAGCCGCGAGCAAAGCTGCCGCGTGCGCGAGCCCGGCGCCGCCCTCGACGTAGCGACCGCCGTCCGAGAACGAGTCATGGGTCAGATTCACGATGCCGAACGTCGCGACCATCGCCGCCGACTTTAGTGGAATCCTCGACACGGAACGAGCGCTCGCACCGTCGCGGTCTCGCTCCTGGACGGCCCATTCGCGCTCCGGGTGTCGATCCGGGACTGCCAGCGAGGACCGCTGATGCGCGGCCCCGACCGCCGCCGAAGCCAATAGCTGCCAGTGAGACAGGGCCCGAAGGAGACTACCGATGCAACAGACCGACCATGGCTTCACGCTGATCGAACTGCTTATCGTGACCGCGTTCATCAGCATTCTTGCGGGCATCGCCGTGCCCAACGTGCTCTCGAGCCAGACGGCCGCCAATGAACGCGCGATCGTCGCGACGTTGCGGACGATCGCGACCGCGCAGGCGCAGGTCATGGGCAGCGCGCCAGTCGACGAGGATCATGACGGGATCGGCGAAGCGCTGAGCCTCGTCGAACTCGCCGGCCGCTCCACGCTGCGCGGCGCCGGCGTTCGGCTCGAACCGACCGCGCTGACGCGGGCGCTGGGCGAGACGCAGGCCAACGGCTACGTCACCAACAAGGGCTACCTCATCGCGCTCTATCTGCCCGACGCGGCCGGCACGGGCATCCTCGGCGCGCCGGCGAACTTCGCGAACGTCGACCCCGACCTCGCCGAGACCAGCTGGACGTGCCTCGCATGGCCGGTCTCGATCGGCTCGAGCGGCAAAGCCGCGTTCTTCGTGAACCAGCAGGGCGATGTCCTGACGTGCCGCACGGCGGACTACTCGGGCGTGACGCAGGCGCCGCCGGCCGGTGCCGCGCTGTCCTCTGTGCCGCCGAGCCAGATCACGGGCGGCCGCCTCGCGATCAACTCGGTCGGCGCGGACGGCAACACCTGGCTCGTGATGCAGTGAGCGGCCGGTCGCGCTCACCAGCGCGATCGCCGACAGGATTCGCAGCGGCCGCACGGCCGCGCCCCACCCTCGTAGCACGACCAGAAGTCGTCGGGCCCGAACCCGAGCCGTCGGGCCTGCCGCACGATGCCCGGCTTGTCGAGATCGAGCGTCGGGCTCACGACCCGCACCGCGTTTCGGGTGCCGAACCCGAGGAACGCGTTCGAGGCTTCGACGAAAGCCGGCGAGTTGTCGGGGAACGTGGTCGCCTCCTCGCGGTTGAACCCGGCGACGACGGTGTCGTGGCCTGCCGCCTCCGCGACTGCCGCCGCCGTCGCGACGAAGACCGCGTTGCGCGCGGGCACCCAGACGGCGGCGGCCGAGGCCGCATCCCCCGGTCGTTCCGCGGTGCCGGCAGGCACCGCGTGGTCGCGATCCACGAGCGCCGAGCCCGCGGCACGCGCGAGCTCGGTGAGCCACGGTAACTCGATCCGACGCAGCGCGATCCCGAACCGCTCCGCGAGCCGGCTCGCGGCAGCGAGCTCCGGCTGCACCGCGCGCTGGCCGTAGTCGAAGAAGACGGCCTCCGCGAGGTCCTGGCCATCCGCCTCCGCGAACAGCGCAGCCGCCACGCCCGAGTCGAGCCCGCCCGACAGCAGAACGATGCCGGTCGTCACCGCGCCAACCCTCCCGGCCCTATTGGACCGTGAAGTCCTGCGCGGCCGACCGCGCGTAAGCTGCCTCGGCGCGCTGCCGCTCGGTCAGCACGATGTCGGTCGCGGTCGCGCCCGTGATCGACAACAGGATCCGGGTCTCCGCGCGCACGCTCCAGGTGCCGGTCTGCAGCCCCGTGACACCGGCGGTGACCAGGTCCGGGAACTGCACGCTGTCCGTCCCACCCGCGCCGTCGCCGTCGAACTTCAGCACGAGCCAGCGCCGCCCGGCGCTATCGGTCGCCGTGAGATCCGCGATCGCGACACCGCCCGGCACGAGCCCGGGCGCGATCTCGTCGTTGTAGGTCACGAGCGGCGCCGTCGTGGCCGGACCACCCGGGACGGTGATCACCGGGATGCCCGGCGGGTTGGTCGGGTTGACCGGCACCGAGTTGGTCGTGTTGATCAGCGACCGGTGGCGGCTGATCCGCCCGCCCGTGTCACGCGCTTCGGTCGCGACCCAGAACGACGGCGCGAACACCCCGAACCCCGTCAGCACAGCCTGCGCATACGTCGCGTTGACGGTGTACGCGGACCCGGTCGTCACGGTGGCATAGCCGAGTCCGGCCAGCACCTGACCGTGAAAGCCGGTGAGCCCCGCCATGACGCGCACGACCGGCGCCCCGACGAGATTGGCGGTATCGAGCCCGTTGGCGAGCGCGAAGTCCTCGGTGTAGGCCGGCGCGATCTCGGCCGTCGAACCCGCGCTCGACAGCATCACGACCGCGGCGGTCGTCGTGCCGCCCGGGTCGGCGGGCTCGATCGCCGCGACCGGCGTGAGCAGCGTCGGTCCAAGCATCGCGTAGCCCTGCAACGAGAACGCGGGAGCCATCGTCGGTTCGATCGCGCCGCCGAGCGCCGTCACGACCTGTGGGCGGCCGGCGAAGATCGAAGTCGACGGGATCGTCAGCGGGTCCGTGGTGGTCGTCTGCAGCGCCAGGATCGACGGATCGGCGTAGCCGTTGTGGCCGACGGCGGCCGTGATCCCGGGCGAGACCTCGAACGCCACCGCGCCGCGGAACGTCGCCGTGTTCTCGGCGGGCCGAACCGGCAGCGAGACGCGCCCGGCCGCGGTCTCGTAGAGGGTGACGAGATCGTAATCCGCAGCCGCGATCGTGACCGTGTGCGTCGCCCCCGCGAGCCCGGTGAACACCGCGAGCCCGTCGCCGTCCGTGACCATCGTGAGCTGACCGGTCGCCGGCAAGGTCGGCACTCCGGGGTCGACGACGACCGTCGCGCCGACGATCGGCGCGAGCGTCACCTCGTCGAACGCCTCGACCGTGAGCGTGCCGCTCGGCTGCACTGCGCCCGTGACCGTGCCGCGCTGCACGATCGTGCCCGTGACCGCGGTCTCGACCATGTTGCCCGCGGTATCGGTGAACGTCAGCGTGTAGCCGCGCGTGCCCGCGAGCCGCCCGAGGTTGACCGGCCGCACGGTGAAGTAACCCGACTCGGCGCTGCCGAACAGCTCCGCCGCCGGGTTGACGCCGTCCGTGAGCATCGCCTCCGCGATCTCTTCGTTCGCCACGCCGTGGAAGCTCAAGTGCTCGAGGTCGGTGAAGATGTCATTGCCGGCGCCGGGCGGCCCCGCCGAGGTCAGCGTCGGCGGCGTGAGGTCGAACCGCGCCGCCCCTTCCTCGTTCAGGAAGAACCCGGACTGCTCACTGCCGCGCCGCATCTGCACCGCGAAATCGAGCCCTCCGTCCTCGAACGTCGGGTTGCTCACGGTGCCGAGCTCCCCCGTGAAGTCGATCGTCACGGTCTGGACGCCGCCCGGTGCCGGCACCCTACCGGTGTTCTCGACGAAACCGACGTCGCCCATCGTCGCGGTCTCCGGGTCGAAGCCGTAGATCCGGGCCACGATCGTGTCCCCTTCGCGCGCATCGGCCGACGTCGTCACGGCGAGGTTGATGCCACCGAGGTTCAAGCGATTGACCCGGTCGGGGAAACCCATCGTCGGGTTGCCGATCGTGACCGCGGTCGGCGCGTCGGGACCGACCGTGTCGAACACCGCGTAGGGCGTGCGGCCGCGGAAGTCGAGTTCACCGTCCGTGCCGAACGTGATCGTGTCGTCGACCACGAGCTCGTACGACGTATCGCCAAGGAACGGCGTCCCGGGCGCGAGCTCGTAGACCCGGGTGTCGGGCTGGCCGACGATCTCGGCTGCGGTCGCCGGATCGGCCGTCACCACCGTGCCGCCGGCCGGCCGCACGAACATGTTCGCCTCGGAGATGCTCGCGTCGTTCGCCGGCCGGTCGAACACGACGAAGTAGCTGGTCTCGCGCGCCGCGTCGCGCTGGTTGTCGCGCGGGTAGGTCGCGAGGATGCGACCATCGGTGATCGACGTCGCCTGGTTGACCTGGAACGTCGTGAGCACGTCGCCGTTCTCCTCGTCCTCGAGATCGAACCGCACGCCGTCCGCGTCGCGGGCGTCGGGCAGCAGCACCACCTCGTAGAACGGGCTCTGCTCGTTGGACAATTCGGTCACCGGCCGCATCACGAGCAGCCGGCCGCCCGCGAGGAAGTCGTAGAGGCACGGCAACGGCGTCGTCGTGCCGACCACGCGCAGGATGATCCGCCCGTCGGTGCCGGTGGTCGACGTCGGCAGGATGGACGACTCGTTCACGCTCTCGCTGAACTCGATGACGATCGGCACCGTGGCCGGCCAGCCGCCATCCTCGGGTGCGACCGTGCGGATCCGCGGCCGGCCTTCGCGTGCATCGCCGCCGGCCGGCACGACCTGGACGACGGATTCGCCCGTCGTCGGGTTGTTGGTGCGGGGATCGACGCTGGGATCGAACGCGCGGCCGACGTTGTCACAGGCCGGCAGCAGCAGGAAAGCGGCGGTCACTGCCAGCAGCGGCAGGATACGGGGCATCGCGAATCGTCGTGGCATGAGCTCGGTCCGGGGACCTCGATACGGGCCTACCGTGGGAGTTCGGACGGCCTCGGCCGACCATTATTCCACCTACGGAGGCGCCTGTCCCGGCTGACCTTCCGGCGATCCGGCCGCCGCGGCATCGGACGCTTCGGCGCCGTCCCCCGGGGCCGCTGCCCGCGGCTGTGGCCAGACCAGGATCAGGCCGGCCCCGACGACCATGAACGTGCTCAGGGTCTGCCCCATCGTCATCCCGAACAGCACGGTGCCGTCACCCCCGTCGTCGAAGAACTGGGCGTCCGGCTTGCGGATGTTCTCGAGCAGGAACCGGACCACCGCATACCCCACGAGGAAGATCGCGGTGTAGACCCCGGCCCGGAACGGCTTGCTCTTCGTGAGCTGGTAGATGACGAACAGGACGATGCCGAGCAGCAGGCCCTCGCCGAGCCCTTCGTAGAGCTGGGACGGGTGCCGATACGGGACGAGCAGCTCGCCCTGGGCGTCGGTCATCTGGCGGACCTTGTCCCAGTCGAGACCGGCCGCAACGGCGTCCCAATCGATGGTCTGGCCGTAGATGTCCTTCTCCGGCAAACGATCCCGGATCGCGTCGAACTCGAGGTTGCCGTAGGCCACCTGCTGGCAGAGCTCCTTGTTTCGCATCCCGTCCATCACCGGGATCCCGAGCAGGCGCTCGGCCATCGGATCGGTCGGGAACTGCATCGCGCCGAACGTGTCGGCCGTGGACTTGCGCCCGTAGAGCTCGCCGTTGATGAAGTTCGCGCAGCGCACCGCGAGGATGCCCGGGCAGACCGCGAGCGAGCACGCGTCGGCCACTCGCCGCCACGGGATCTTGTGCCGCCGGGCGAACAGCCACGTCGCGATGACGACGCCGCCGAGGCCGCCATGGAACGCGAGCCCGCCCTTCCAGACCTGGACGAACTCCATCGGGTTCAGCAGGTCCTGCTCGTAGAACAGCGCGTAGCCGATCCGCCCGCCGAGCATCACGCCGATGACGCAGTAGAAGATGATGTCGGGCGCGACGTCCGGCTTGACCGGCAGCAGTTCGCGGCGCGCGAGCCGCACGAGGATCCACTGCGCCGCGACGAAGCCGATGATGTAGGTCAGTCCGTACCACCGCAGGTCGAACGGCAGCCAATCCCAATCCGGCAGGTCGAACAACACCGGGTCCCAACCCGGAAACGTCCAAGACATGCCCGGACGCTAGTGCGCGCTCTCGACAAATGCACGCCCCGGGAGCCTCGCCGAGCGCACCGTTCGGTAGATTCACCCCCATGCCGCGTCTCCGAATCCTCCTCGCCGCCAGCCTCGCGCTCACCGCTGGCTGCACCGGCTTTCGCGAGCTGCGACCCGGCGTGTTCCGCGCGCCGCAGATGCACGAGGACCTGCTCGCGCGCAAGGTCGGAGAGCACGACATCAAGACCCTCGTCTGCCTCCGCGGCGGCCGCAGCTGTCGGTCGACGGCGCGCGTCGCGATCGGCATGGAGACGACGTTCGTGAGCGTCCCGCTGTCGGCGTCGCGCCTGCCGGAGCCCGGCAAGCTGCTCGCCCTCTGGCAGATCGCCGCGACCGCCGAACGGCCGCTCCTGCTGCACTGCCGCGCCGGCGTCGACCGCACCGGCCTGGCGAGCGCCATCGTGACACTGCACGACACCGGCGACCTCGCGGCCGCCTTCGACCAGCTCGACCTGATCCCCTACGGCCACGTGTCGATCGGCCCGACCGCGGCCATGGACACCGTGCTCGAGCTCTACGCCCCCCACGCCACGGCCGGGATGGCGTTCCCCGACTGGGCGCGGAACGTCTACCCGGGGCAGCGCGCGGAGCTGCTCGGCGGCAGTTGAGAAAAACCCGGCGGCGACCGAACCTGGCGGCCGCCGCCGTTCACCAAGAGGGTGATGAGCCCCGTGACCACCGAACCCGATCCGCGGACCGCCCGGTGCGAGCAGCTGCTGCAGACGCGCGGTGAACGGATCCGCCGCCTCGCCGGGCGGCTGCTCGGCCAGGACGCCGACGACGGCATGCAGGAGGTGTTCGCCGCGACGCTGCGTTCGCTGCCGTCGTTCCGCGGCGAGGCCCGGCTGACGACGTGGTTCCACCGCGTCGCCCTGCGCGTGCTCTGCGCGTACCGCCGGCGCCGGAACCGCGACCGCGATCGCGAGCAGCACGAAGGGACCGCCGAGCTGGAGCTGCGGCTCAGCGACGCCGCGGTGCAGCGTCATCGCGACGACCCGCTGACGCGCCTCAGCGAACGAGAACAGCGCGACCGCGTGCTCCGCACCATCGCCACGTTGAGCCCACCGCTGCGCGAGGCCCTGCTGCTGCGCGGCGAGGGCCTGAGCTACGACGAGATCGCGACGACGCTCGACATCCCGCTCGGCACGGTCAAGTCGCGCATGGCCACCGCCACGATCCAGCTCGCCGAACGCCTGCACCGAGACGAGGAGAACGAACGATGACCGCATCCGATTCCGACGCCGGCCGACGGCCGATCGACGCGCAACTCGTCGCGCTGCTCCACGGTGAGCTGCACGGTGACGAGCGCCGCGCCGTCCTCGCGCAACTGCGGAGCGACCCCGCGGCCCGCGCGCGCTATGCCGCGCTGCAGGCGACGGACGAGCTGCTCGGCACCGCGCTCGAGCGCGACGCCGCGCCGCGCCCGCAGGGCACGAGCATGCTGTCGCGCGGGCTCGTCCAACCGCTGCTCGCGCTCGCAGCCGTGGTCACTGTTGTCGCAGTGATCGTGCTGCAGGACCCCGAACCCGAAGCCGAGGCGAAACCCGCGGGCAACGAGCACTTCGAGCTGCGGATCGCGCCGGCGCACGGCGCCGAGGCGCCGCTGTTCACCGACGCCGAGCTCGCGCTGTTCTGGCAGAACAAGAGCGCGGCCGACCCGCGGCGGCCGCTGCGCATCCTGCCGTTCCCGTTCAGCAAGACCAAGGCGGCCATCGCCGACGAGGTCGACCGCTTCACGCACATCGGCAGCCGCCGTATGGCCGTGCTGCCGGTCGTGCTCGTCGCCCGCATCACGCCGCCCGAGGGCGAACCGTTCGAGGCGCGCTGGGCCCCCGAGCACGGCCGCCACCTCGACATCTCGACGAAGGCGCAGAAGCAGATCGTCAAGCTGCTGGAGTTCGAGGTGCCGTTGTCGGGCTTGCGGCCGTACCTCGTCGGCAACCCGGAGCGCGACCACTGGGGCGACGACTCGCGGTGGCGCTTCCAGCACCTCGGCGAGGGCAGCGCGGGCCGGTGGTTCCCCGAAGTGCCCGGCGAGTACCGCATCGAGCTGCGCATCGAGAGTCTGCCCGCGCCCGACTACATGCCGTGGCCGACATGGGAGGAGCATCCCATCGCGACGTCGGCGATCGTCATGGCGGGCCGCATGACGGACTGGGGCGAGGAGCACGACGGCATGCGCGCGCGGCTCGTGTGGTCCGATGGCTGTGCGGACGCGGACACGACCCCGTTCGCGGTGCAGCTGCAGAACGTCAGCGACCGCGCCCGGAAGTACAACGTCGCGGGAACGACCATCGCCGAGATCCCGCAGCCGCTGCACTGCACGCTGTTGGTCGATGGCGCCGAGTGGCAGCAGCGCGAGCGCATTCCGCTGATGATCCCGGCGAGCGAGCTGTTCGCCCCGCACCCCGCGGGCACGATCCGATCCATCGTGATGCGACCGGAATACTGGCGGTCGGACGGCCGCCAGCTCGGCATGTTCCCGGGCGCGCGCCCGGTCCGGATCCTGTTCCACTTCAAGCCCTCCGTGTGGGTCGGCGGCGACAAGGAACTGTGGATGGGCAAGCTCCTGACGCCGGAGCTCGAGATCGACGTGCCCGAGCCGAAGTAGCGCGCCGCGCTACTCGGGCGCCCGCACGATCATCGGCGCGGGCCAGCCGATGAGTTCGAAGTGCACGGAACGCCGGTCGCAGACGACCGGGCAGTGCCAGACGACCGCGGGCCCCGCCACGTCGCCCGGCACGGGCACGGTGAACGTCGCCTTGCCATCACCATCCAGCGCCTGCGCGAACGGCGGGTTCGCCCGCGCCGCGGTGCGCGTCAGATACTCGTCGCTGCGCAGCGGCACGCGGCCACGACCGAGATCCGCCGCGGGCGTGATGCCGGCCGCGGAACCGAGGAGGATGACGCGGCGGCCGGCGAACTCGGGCGGCGCCTCGACCACGACCTGCTGGGCATCCCCGGGTCCGACGACGCGGGGCATCGCGAGCACGCGCACGGGCGTTTCCGGCAGCAGCCGTTCGGCGGCGGCGCGCGCGAGCATCGCCGCGAGCGTCGGCGGAGGATCGCCCGGGCGCTCGGGCGCCGGCGCCGTGAACACCGGGCTGCGCGCGTTCAACTCGTCCGCGACCGGCTGCAGATCGAGGTAGTCGATGCCGAGCTGACCGAGGACGCCGACGAGCCCGGATCGTCCTGCGCCCGCCCCACGGTCCGGCAGCAGCACGACGGCCAGCGGCACGGCCCGCTCCGCGAGATCATCGCGCAAGCGCGCGAGCGCGGCCCCCGCGCGCTGCAGGGCGGCCGCCGTCACGCCCGCGTCCGGCTCCCAGCCGCGCAGCGCCCACCGGCGATAGAGCGCACTGCTCGCATACCAATCCGGATCGACCGGGGCGCGAAACCCGGGCGCGCACAGCACGAACTCGTCGCCCTCGACGCAACCGGCGAGCGGCGTCGTTAGTGCCGCAGCGCGCAGCCACACGACGACGCGATCGGGCGCGAGATCGCGCTGATGCTGCCGATAGAACGCGACGGACGCCGCGGGATCGAACCCGGGCACCCCGGCGTTGAGGAACTCGACGTCGCCGCCGCGCCAGAGTTCGCGCAGCGGCTGCAGCACGGCTGCGCGGGCCGTCACACCGTCGCCGAGGTGCAGCAGCCGGACGACGCCATCGCGCTTCGTCGTGACGTTGCCGCGCGTTCGCCAACCCTGGCGCAGCCCGAACTCGCCGTAGAGACTCCGCGGCGCCAACACGGGCACCCGACCGAGGTCGGGATCGACGCGCCAATCGCCGGCTTCGGCGCGGGCCGCGGTCGCCAGCTCCGCGACGCGCTCGGGAGTCGGCAACCCGGGCGTCGCGAGCAGCGTGCGCAGCGCGAACTCGAGCCCGAAGACCGCTGCCACGAGCAGCACGACGAACCCGATGAGCCAGTTGCGGAGGCGCCGCGGCGGGCGTGCGGGTTCGGCGGCCATGCCGAGAGCTTGGGCCCGGCCCGCTCCTGGCGCAAGCCGATCGCGCGCCCGACCTGGACGGTCCTCGCCGCACTCGGCACGATGCTGCGATGCGTCAGGGACTCGGTGCCGTTGTCGGAATCGCGGTGATCGGTCTCGCCGGACTGCTGATCTGGCTGCTCGCGGGCGGTGATGGCGTGGCGCCAACGCCGGCGGATCCGCAGCCTGCCTCATCGACCGGCAGCGGACCGACCCCGCGATCGAACAGCGACGCGCGGCGCGCCGCGGTCGAGATGCCAGAGGCCGCCGAGCAGCCGTCCGAGCCAGGCCCGGCGACCGCGGCTCCCGGCGATCCCGAACCGACGCCGGAACCAGCGGCGCGTCCCAACCTCCGACTCGTCGTCCGCGAGCAGAACGGCAACGCCGCGGTCGCGCAGTTCACCTACGCGCTCGTGTTGCCGCGCGAGCGCCGAACGGGTGAGGGCGAAGCCGGCGAGGCAGAACTCACCGTGCCGCCGAACACCCGCATCGACGTCGTGGTCGAAGCCCCCGACCACGTGCCGTTCCGCGACGTCGTGCAGTCGCCGCCGCCCGGCGCTCCCGCGCGCACACTCGAGGTGTTCCTCACCCGCGCCGCGACCGCGACCGGCATCGTCGTGCAGCTGCAGGATCAGAACGGCACGACCGTCGAGCACGTCCGCGCCGAGACCTGGCGCCTGCCACCGGCCGCCGAGCGTAGAGCGCCGATCGACTGGCGCCGCGAGCGCCCGCTGTGGTCGCGTCAGGCGTCCGACCCGGACGGCCGCTACGAACTCCCACAGCTCGAGCCCGGCACCTACGGCGTGCGCCTGCTCGCGCTCGATGCGGAGGGTCGAGTCCGACCGCTGCAGCCGTTCGTCCGCGAGTTCACGCTCACGGGCAGCAACGGCTACGACGAACGCGTCACCCTCGAACCGGGGTGCGCGCTCGGCGTCGAGGTCGTCGACTCGAGCTACCGCGCGCTCGACCCGGGGCAACGGGCCGTCGAGTGGCATCTCCGACTGGCCGGCGGCCCGCAGCAACGCCACCGCTGGATCCACCGCTCCGAGCGCGGCCGCCTCGCGGCGGACGACGCCCCACCGGTCGCGGGCCGGTGCTGGCTCGAAGAACCGGTCGCGCCCGGCCTCTACCGCCTCGTGGTCACGGTCGACGGCACCCGGCGCGCCGACTTCCAACTCGCCCTCCGAGCCGGCGAACGCCAGACCGAGCGACTCGTGTTGCCATGAGCCCCTACGGGCTCACGGTTCGCTCGCGGGGCGCTCTTCGCCCGCCGGACCGTTCTCCGGACCGCCCTCCGGACAGTGCTCCGGATCGCGCTCCGGATCGCGCTCCGGATCGTGCTCCGCGTCGAAGCCGCCCGACCAGCGCATCTCCTGTTCCATCCCGAGCGCGCCGAAGCCGAACGAGAACATCAGTCCCGCGATCATCACGAACGGCGAACTCAGCAGGGCGTCGCCCATGCCCAGGAGGAACGTGACGACGCCGGCGATCGCGTAGCCGAACCGACCGCTCCGGCAGATGTGCGCCACGAGGCCCGCGACCCCGCCGATCATCGCGATCGCGCCGACCCGCGCGAGCGACAGCCCGAGCGGCGTGCACAGAACGCCGATCACCGCGGCGAGGAGCGACGTATGCGCGAACGCGCGCCACGCGTGTTTCGGCCGCCAGCGCGCGATGCGGCGCTTGCGTTCGCGTTGGTTGGCCCAGACGTCGTGCAATCGGCCACGCTCTTCGACCGGCAGCGCGCAAAACCACGCTTCCTCCTCGCGCGGATCGCGACCCTCGCGCCCCTCGGCGAACGCGACGGGCAGCGGCAGGTCGCCTTCGCGCCGCGGCGCCACGTCCCGCCCGTCCACGGCCTGCAGGTCCGCACGCTGCGCGGCGTGACGGCGTCGCCGCTGCCGGCCGCTGCTCCGTTCGACGGCGCTGACGAACGACTTCGACGGGCCGGCCGCCGCGAGGCGCTCTTGGATCGCCGCCACGGCCGCCGCCTGTTGCTGCAGCTCGGCCGTCGAGCTCACGCGCGACTCCGACTCGGCCGGGGCCGGCGAAGCGGGAGCGGCAGCCGCCCGATCGAGCGCGGCATCCTCACCCGGGTGCAGCACGAGCTGCTCCGGCGGCAACGGCTCCCAATCCTCGTCGGTCATCGAACGCCCCCACTCATGCCGTCTTGATCGGATCCTCGGCGCCCGCGATCACCGGCCGCCGACCGCTCGTTCTCGATTCGGGACACCCCTACCGCCGCATACCCGAGACCCGCAGCGCCCCCTTGCCTCCGCGCGCCCGGCGGCTTCACTTCCTGCCATGAAATCTCGCCTCGCAAGCACCCTCTGCCTCAGTGCGCTCGCCGCCACCTCGGCCTGCTCGTTCCACAGCACGGCCACCCACTGGAACCGCCGCGTCGGCCCCGACGGCGAAGAGGTCTACATCCGCAGCGTCACCAACGTCGGCGTCAACGTCGGCGTCATCCTGCCGCTGCTCGGGAACACGACGATCGACACGATGATCGACGAGGTCACCCGCGAGATCGCCGACAAGAAGGGCGACCACGTGCGGGTGTTCCAGACCGCGAGCGAGAACTACTGGTATGGCTTCCCGCCCTTCACCTGGGTGCTCACGCCCGTGATCACCGAGGTCAGCGTCGAGTATCGCCCGTCCATCGAGGAGCAGGCCGAGGTCGCCGAGGCCGACAAGTTGTTGGCCGAACGCGCTGCCGCCCGCCGCGGCAGTAACAACGATCACATCGTCCCGACCGATCCGCCCGGCCCGAACCGCTGATCGCGAGTCGACGGGCCGCGGGTCCGCCGCAGCGGATAACGGCCGACCCGGGGGCTGGACGAACGCCCCGCGGTGGCCCAAAACACCGGCATGCGATTCATGGCCTCCCGCGAACCGCCGCGACAGCCCCCGCGGCGCGACCGGAACGGCTCACTGATCCCGCTGCTGCTCAGCGCGGCCACGATCGCGTTCGCGTCCCGCTGGCCATGGATCGAGGTCGCGTTCCCGCGGCTCTTCGAAGCCGCGTCCGGCCCGCCCGGCTGGCACACCCCGGCCGGCGGCACCTGCCTCGGGAGCGCAGCGCTGATCGCGATCATGGCGCTTGCGGAAACCCGCACGCCGGCGTCGCGCCAGGCCGTCCGTCCGGGCAGCCTGATGCTCGCCGTCATCGCGACCGCCCTCCTCGCGTTCGAGGTCATCCAGGGCCCCGGCATGCTGCGCAGCGTGTCCGCGCGCTTCACGCCGTGGTTCTGGCTCGCCTGCGGCGCGCTGCCCGTCCTGCTCGCCACGTGCATCGTGCGCTTCCGGGCGCTGCGCCGGACGAGCCGTAACCCGCTCACCTGAACGCCCCCAAAGTGGCGGTACCGAACCCGCTTCGAATCCGCCAACCGCCCGCGTGCGCAAGGTCTTGCGGTGTCGGACCCTGTCGCCGGCGGGGCGTGGCGGATTCGAAACGGGTTCGGTACGGCCGATCTCGAGTCAACGCTGGTCGTTGCGCTCTTCGAGTCGTTGCCAGAGCTCGTGGATGAGCTGCAGCTGCAGCCCGAGCACCCGATGCAGCCTATCGACCTGCGCTGCACCTTGACGCTGGGCCGTCGCGCGCTCGGCCAAGGCGGCCTCGTCCGCAGTCGGGCCGAACACGGCGTCGAAGTCGAGATCCGCGAACCAGCGTCGATGCAGCCGTCGGTTCACGGCGAGAAAGTGCTCTCGCACGCGCTCGCGCTGCTTGCCGTCGAGCCCCGCCCGTTCGCGCCCGAACCCGTCGGGCAGCCGCGCTACCAACCACCGCGCGAAGTCGCTCGGCGGGCTCGCGCCAGCCTCGCCATTCGGTCGGTCGAACAGGAACCGGCTGCTCGCGAACGTCTCGAGCAGAGCGAGATCCAGCGCCGCGTTCTGACGCGGCACGGCCGCCGGCTCGAAACCGGCCCCGATCGCGGCGAAGAAGTCGGCCTCCACCCGGCCGCCGGCGAGCGCCGAATCGTGCAGCGGCCGCACTGAAACCGTGTCGGCGACCGCTTCCCAGCGCGCGATCACTCCCTCGTAGTCCGGGCGTGATTCGGCAAGTGCCCACTCGAGGTAGGCGTCGAGGCTCAGCCCTCGGCGCACGCCCCACTGGTTCCAGGCGGACGGGATCCAGTCGTCCTGCCGCCGCAGGTAGTAGACGACGTGGATCTCGAACGCGTGGCGCAAAGCGCGCGCCAGCAGCTCCGCGCCGTGCGCGGTGAAGCTCTCGGCCGACACCACGAGCTGCGCTTCGCGTCCCGCCAGCTGCTGGCCGACCG
Organism: Planctomycetota bacterium; assembly: GCA_965228735.1. Taxonomy (GTDB): domain Bacteria; phylum Planctomycetota; class UBA1135; order UBA1135; family UBA2386; genus JAGQRA01. The sequence goes on along the minus strand of OZ245838.1, from coordinate 721,961 downwards.
CGTGGAAGCGCTCCGTCACGGTCCGCAGCCCGGCTTCACGCTCGGCGCAGCGGTCGGCAACGTAGAACGCGGAACCGGCCTCGATCGCCCCCTCCTCCCGAAACTCCATCGCGGCATCGGCGACGAGGAACCCGGCACCGCGCAACCGCTCGATCTCCCGCCCCAGCGCGACCTGCACCGTCGAGGTGCCGGCCTTGCCGTGACCGATATGGAGATGGAGCGGCCGGCGCATAGGTATGAGGGGTGATTCGGCTACAGCTCCTCCGGACCGCCGATGTAGCCGAGGAACGCGCTGGCCGCGACGACGAGCGGGCTCGCGAGGTAGACCTGCCCCGGTCCGGAACGACCCGGGAAGTTGCGGTTGATCGCCGACACGGTCACCTCTTCGGGCGTGAACGACACGCCCGGTCCGGCCTTGATGCAGGCACCGCAGCTCGGATCGATGAGCTCGACGCCCGCCGATTCGAACAGCTGGATGTAGCCCATCGTCTCCGCGTAGTCGCGAATGCGCTGGCTGCCGAACTGGATGTAGAGCTTCACGTCGGACAGCGTGCGCCCCTGGTCGAGCGCCCGTTTGACGACGCCCGCATACATGTCCATGTCGGCCTTCTTGCCGCCCGTGCACGAACCGCCGTAGGCGATGTTCACCTTGACCTCGCCCTGCTTGCTACGCAGCTCGCTGAGCTCGATGCCGTTCCGCGGGTCGCCGGGAGTGGCGACCATCGGCCGCAGCGCGGACAGGTCGATGTCGAACGTCTTGCAGTACGTCGCGCCTTCGTCGGCGCGCACGATCTGCGCCCGCAGCTGGTCCTTGTCGACGCCGCGCTGGTCACCGATGTAGTCGACGACGACCTCGTCGGCCTCGATGATGCCCGTGAAACTGCCGGCCTCGACGGCCATGTTCGTCAGCGTGGCGCGCTCGTCGAGCGGCAGCCCCATCGTACCCGGGCCGGCGAACTCGAGCACCTTGCCGATGCCGTCGCCCGACTTGAAGAACTCGTCGCTCAGCAGGTAGAGCATCACGTCCTTGGCCGCGACGCCGTCTTGCAGCGTGCCGGTCAGGTTGACGCGCACCGACTCGGGCACCTTGACGCGGACGTCCTTGGTGAACCACGAGTTGGCCATGTCCGTCGAGCCCACGCCGAACGCGAAGCACCCGATCGCGCCCGCCATGCACGTGTGGCTGTCCGTCCCGATCACGAGCTGCCCCGGCTCCGCGAGGTCCTCGATCACGATGTTGTGGCAGATACCCTCGCTGCCGACCGTCTGGCCGCCGCGCTCGACCTCGCCGTAGAGCCGCACGCCCTGACTCGCCGCGAACTTCTCCTGCACGGTCGCGAGTGACGCGGCCTGCTCCTTCAAGCCCATGTCGATGTGCTTCTGCGGCATCACCCGATCGAGGAACGTCAGGTGGTCGCGGAACGCGAACACCGAACCGGGATCGTTGATCTGCGCATCCTCGCCGAGGCCCATCTTGAACAGCGCCTCGGCCATCGGCGTCACGTACTCGTGGGAGAACCGCACGTCGGTGCGCACGAACAGCGCGTCGCCGGGCTGCACCGCGTCGATGCCGAGCTGACCGGTCTTGGCGTCCGCGATCGCGCGGCCCTTGATGATCTTCTCGCAGAGCGTCATCGGGCGCTTCTTCGTCGTCACCGCCGGCGGCGCGGTCTCGCCCGCGAGGCGCGCCTTGTTGTAGGCGAACAGCCCGCCGTGGCGGACGATCTCGGTCGCGATCGGATCGAGCCCCTTGGTGAACTCCGCGATCGGGATCGCTTCGCCCCGCTCGATCCGCTCGATGAGCGAGAAGTCGGTCGAGGTCAAGAGCCCGATGTTCTGGCAGTTCTGGCCGTAGATCTTCTCGATGTTCTTCGCGATGACGAGCTGCACGCCGGCCTTGAGCTCCGAGAACGGCGCCGTCTCGCGCGAGCTGCCGCAGCCCTTGCTCACGCCGCTGACGATCACGCCGAAGCCGCCGTTCTTGATCGCGTCGCGCTCGACGTTGCCGCCCCGCAGTCCCACGAGGCAGTAGCGCGCCAGCGTCTCGTCGTAGTAGTAGCAGACCCAGCCGGGCGTCAGCTCGTCGGTCGAGATGTTGTCGATGAGCTTCTCGTTCGGGTCGTACGAGAAGGGCACGCCGTCGTACAGCTGCGCCTTGAGCTTCGCGTCGTCCTCCGTGAGGTAGAGGACGCGCCCCTCGAACTTGATGGTGTCGGGCCGCATCGGTTCACGCCCTCTCGAGGATCATCGCGATGCCCTGACCGCCGCCGATGCAGGCCGACGCGCAGCCGAGCGCCTTGCCGGTCTCCTCCATCTCGCGGATCAGCGTCAGCAGCAGCCGGGTGCCGGTCGCGCCGAGCGGGTGCCCGAGCGCGATCGCGCCGCCGTTGACGTTGCACTTGTCACGGTCGAGGCCGAGCTCCTTCTCGCAGCCCAGGTACTGGGCCGAGAACGCCTCGTTGATCTCGACGAGATCGAGATCCTGCACGCCGATGCCGGCCTTCTCGCAGGCCTGCTTGATCGCGGGCACGGGGCCGAGCCCCATGACCTCGGGCGGCACGCCGGCGATGCCCCACGACTTGATCCTCACCTTCGGGCTCAGGCCGTACTCCTTGGCAGCGTCCGCGGTCGTGACCACGAGCATCGCCGCACCGTCGACGATGCCCGACGCGTTGCCGGCCGTGACCGTGCCGTCCTTGCCGAACGCGGCGCGCAGTCCGGCGAGCGCCTCGAGCGACGTCTCGGGCTTGATGTGGTCATCGCTGTCGACGACGAACTCCTTGCGCCCCTTCGTGACGGTCAGCGGCGCGATCTCGGCCGCGAACTTGCCGGCCTTCACCGCGGCGGCGCCGAGCTGGTGGCTGCGCAGCGCGTATTCGTCCTGCTCCTCGCGCGGGATCTCGAGCTTCTTCGCGACGTTCTCCGCGGTCTGCGCCATGAAGAACTTGCAGAACGGATCGTAGAGCGCGGCGAACAGCAGGTCCTCGATCTTGGGCTCCTGACCGAAGCGAAAACCCTCACGCGCGCCGCGGATCACGTGCGGCACCTGGCTCATGTTCTCCATGCCGCCCGCGAGGCAGAGCTTGTTCTCACCCAGCAGCAGCGAGTGCGCCGCGGAGACGACGGACTGGATGCCCGATCCGCACAGTCGGTTGATCGTCAGCGCCGGCTTGTCGATCGGCACCCCGGCCTTGAGCGCGACGTGGCGCGCGCCGTAGATCGCGTCCGAGCTGCTCTGCGCCGCGTTGCCGACGAACGTCTCGTCGACCATCTCGGGCTTCGCCCCGGCCCGCTCGAGCGTCGCCTTCGCCGCGTGCGCCGCGAGGTCGATCGCGGAGACGTCCTTGAACTTGCCGAACCCGGGGGTTCCCGAATATTCCGCCATCGCGGTGCGCGCACCGCCGACGATCACCAGATCAGATTGCATTCCATTGAGCATCGTTCATGGGTGCTGGCGAGGCAAGATTCGGCGTGTCCCGGAGTCCACCCGGCGGTCGCCCCGGCCCGCGTCAGGGCGTAACATCCCCGCCATGCGCTCCCTGCGATTCCTGTTCGCCGTGCCCGTGATCCTCGCCCTCGCCGGCTGCGAGGCCTTCGGCAACCTCAATCTGTACTCCGACGAAGAGCTCGAGCCGCTCAGCGCCCAGGCCTACGAGGAGGCCAGCAACGACCATCGGCCCATCACGAGTGGCGCGATGTACTCGCGGGTCCAGAGCGTCGCGCAGAAGATCACGGCCGCCGCCGACGAACCGAACTTCGCCTGGGAAGCGCGGCTGCTCGATGCGCCCGACATCCCCAACGCGTTCTGCCTGCCGAACGGTCGCATCGCGATCTACTCCGGAATCATGCAGCCCGGGCTCGCGGACACGCCCGACATGCTCGCCGCGATCATGGGCCACGAGGTCGCCCACGCGATCCTGCGCCACGGTGGCAAGCGCATGACGCAGGGCCTCGTGACCAACATCGCCCAGGCCGTGATCGACGCCGGGGTGTCGACGACCGAGATCAGCGAGGAGTCCAAGGGGCTGCTGATGACCGCGGTCGGGGCCACGGCGCAGTACGGCGTGCTGCTGCCGTACAGCCGTACCCACGAGACCGAAGCCGACGTCCTCGGTCTGCGCTACGCGGTGCGCGCGGGCTACGACCCGAACGCGGCCCCGGAGCTGTGGGAACGCATGGCCAAACTCGGCGGCGGCACGCCAGCGTGGCTCAGCACGCATCCCGACCCACTCGAGCGCGCGGAGACCCTGCGCAAGCTGATCCCGCAGATCCAGGCCGAGGAAGCCAACTGGCGACCGAAGGCCGCGCCGTCGAAATAGCCGCTCCGGCACGCGGCCTCAGAGCCGCTCCCACTCAGGCCAGCTTCTCGAGTTCCGCCACGTCGAGCAGATCCTGAGGCCGCCCGACAGCACGCTTGTTGATGATCAAATCAGCGACGGACAAGTAGGCGACCGCGACACCCGCGAACTTCGCCTCGACGCGGCGTAGCCAGCACTCCGCGAACTGCCAAGGGCGCCCCGAACTCGGTCAACGCTTCGATCACTCGCGCAGCGTTGGCAGCTGACGGCTCGACCCAGACGTCGAGATCCTTCGTGAAGCGAGGGCGTGCGTGATAGGTCACCGCGTAGCCCCCGACGATCAAGAAGCGGGCCTCACGGCCGGATAACGCGGCCAACAGATCTTTGAAGTCGCGGTTCGTCATCGGGATCACCTCCTCGAACGGCAATCGCATCGAGGACCATCCCCCACAACGCAGCGACGCGTTCTTCCCCGGTCATGGACCGCCAGAACTCGCGATCGAAGGACTCGGTATCGCCGCCGGGGCGGACGAGCCGCCCGGTCATCTGCCGTTCATCGCTCATGGAGTGCGGTTCATTGGGCCGGCAGGAACGGGAGCTACCGCCCCGGCCGCGAGCCGCTCAGCGCTCGTCGACCTTCTGGTAGCTGCGCGGCGTCGCGCCGGTGTAGATCTGCCGCGGGCGCGTGATCCGCTTACCCGGATCGCTCTGGAACTCGATCCACTGCGAGATCCAGCCCGGCATGCGACCGATCGCGAAGAACACGGTGAACATATCGACCGGGATCCCGAGCGCCTTGTAGATGATGCCCGAGTAGAAGTCGACGTTGGGGTAGAGCTTGCGCTCCACGAAGTAGCTGTCCTCGAGCGCGATCTGTTCGAGTTCCTGCGCGATCTCGAGCAACGGATCGTTCTTGCCGAGCTGCCCGAGCACATCGTCGCACGCGGCCTTGAGGATCTTGGCGCGCGGGTCGTAGTTCTTGTAGACGCGATGCCCAAACCCCATGAGGCGCACGCCGCTGTCCTTCTGCTTGGCGAGGTCCATGAACTCCTTCGCCGAGCGTGAACCCTCGTGGATCGACATCAGCATCTCGATCACGGCCTGGTTCGCGCCGCCGTGCAGCGGTCCCCAGAGCGCGGAGATGCCGGCGGACACGCTCGAGAACAGATTGGCGCCCGAGCTGCCGACGGTGCGCACCGTGCTGGTCGAGCAGTTCTGCTCGTGGTCCGCGTGCAAGATCAGCAGCAGGTCGAGCGCCTTCGCCATCACGGGGTTCGGCTCGTAGGCCTCGCAGGGCGTGCCGAACATCATGTAGAGCAGGTTGCCCGCGTAGCTCAGGTCGTTGCGCGGATACATCAGCGGCTGGCCGATGCTGTGCTTGTAGCAGTAGGCCGCGATCGTCGGCATCTTCGCGAGCAGGCGGATCGCGTCGATCCAATTCTGCTCCGGCGTCCGCGGCCCCTCCTTCTGGTAAAACGTCGACAGCGCGCCGACCGCAGCCGCGCACACCGCCATCGGATGACCGGCCTTCGGCAGACTCGAGAAGAGCCGCTTGAAGTCCTCGTGGATCATCGTGTGGTAGGTGATGTCGTGCGTGAACTTCCCGAGCTCGTCGCCGCTCGGCAGGTTCTGTTGCAGCAGCAGCCACATCACCTCGACGAACGAGCTGTCCTTCGCGAGCTCTTCGATCGGGTAGCCGGCGTAGCGCAGGATGCCCTTCTCGCCGTCGAGGAAGGTGATGTTGCTCGTGCAGGCGCCGGTGTTGCCGAGGCCGGGGTCGAAGGTGACCACGCCCGTCTCCGCGCGCAGTTTGCGAATGTCGATGGCGACCTCGCCTTCGGAGCCGACCATCACTGGCAGCTCGATTTCCTGGTCTCCGACGGTCAGTTTCGCGGTCTTGTGAGCAGTCTCGTTCGTCATCGCGGCGTCAGCGGCAATCGGTTCGGGGGGCCTGGTCAGAGGGGGTTCTTCGGGGATGAGAGTAGAGCGAGACATCGTGGCCGCAGCGGGAAAAATACGTCGTGGATCAACCTTCATCGGCTCACGACCCCGCGTGGCTCCTGCCATTCCTGGCCGAGAACTCCCCGTGTCCACCCCGACCATCGGCCCCGGTCGACGACCGCGGTCAAAGACCGCCGATCTCGCCGTTCTTCGAACGCTACCAGACGGTCAGCTGGCCGCTGTTCGTGACGTGGATCCCGCCGCCCTGCAGCACACCCGCCTGCAGGTAGAGGCTCAACCCGGCGAGCGTCGGATCACTCGGGATCGCGATCGAGAACGCCGCCGATCCGGTCGGCATCGGGGCGAATCCAACCGTGAGCAGCGACGGCAGATCGAGGTGGATCGGCCGGTTGAAGCCGAGATCCGTGTGACCGCGCCCGAACGCCGCGAACAGGAACGCCCCGCCGCCGGCCGGCCCGGTCACCGTCACCGTCTCCGCGGTTCCGTACGCCAGGTCCGGATGGCTGACCGCGAGGCCATCGCTGGCCCCGATGGCCTGCAGGATCGCGACGAGGTCCGGCCGCCGCTTGATCTCGTCCGGCGACTGCGGTCCGTGGGTCCAGAGGAGCTGCCGAAGTTGCGTCAGCGTCAGGCGCGACCCGAGCTGCAGCTCCGCGGCGCCCTGGATCGCGGCGATCATCCCGGTGATCGACGGGACCGCCGAACTCGTCCCGGTGTAGTCCGACGTGTAGGCCTGACGCCGGTCCTGGTTGGGGAAGAACAGCGTCCCGATCCCCGCCGCCATGACATCGTCGCCCCAGCTGTTGGCATCGATGCGGGAGCCATAGTTCGAGAACGGTGCCTTGTTCAGCTGCGCGGCGACGGTGGACGTCACGACGAACGCCCCCGAGTCACGGAACGTGCGATCGAACAGCCGGAAGAACCGCGGGTCGTCGAGGTTGTTGTCGCCGTTGCCCGCCGATACCGCGGTCAGCACCCCGTTGCCCGTCAGGGTCAGCGTCGCGTCGAACACGGGCTGCAACAGCTCGAACGGGACCCAGTCCTGGGCCCCGTTCTGGCCGAGCAGGAACATCATGACGAGCATCACGACATCACCCGGCTGCGAGTTGATGCCCGCGAGCAGCAGCGAGTTCGGGACCCCGCCGTTCGTCAGCTGCGACACGAAGCGCGCGGAGCTCTCGTCGACGACGCCGGTGATCCCGTACGCGTTGCGATCGGCGATCAACATCGACGCCCCGGCCGTGCCGTGCAGCGCGTCCGGGGTGCTCGAGCCCGGCACCGGACCGATCACGTTCGCCGTCACGAGCCCGGCGACGTCCTCGTGGTCGTAGTGCCACTCCGATTCGACCATGACGATGCCGACGCCCTGACCACGCGCGCCGAGCACGCCTTGCGCCAGCCACGTGCCGTGGCCGTGCGGCGTCGCTTCGTGCGTCTGCTGCAACGCCGTGAACAGCGGAGTCGGCGGCGGGATGTCGTTCGGCAGCGGCGCGGCGGTCGGCGGCAGCGCGTGCGCCGATGCCGGCACGGGGCGCGCCGCGTGGACGACGTGATCGACGAGCAAGAGCTCCCAGAGGCGTTCGTGCCACAGCGCGGCAGCCTCGGCGGTCGCGAACTCGAGCTCGAACCAGAGCCCGAGATGACCCGGGCGCTGATGCGCGGGCCAGCCCTGCCGGGCGAGGTTCTCGCACGCGGTGCGATGCAGGCGATCGAGCTCGTCCCACGGCGCGGCGGTGAACAGCGGCCGCACCGTCATCGCGGCATCGAACGCGGCCTGGACCGCCCCCAGATCGGCGCCCGTCCGTGAGTGCAGTCGGCCACCACGCAGCTCGGCGCCGGTGCCCTCGCGGAGCTTGACGTCGAGGACGTTGCCGTGCACGTGCGGGCTGCGTGCGATCACCCGGCTCATCGCCCGTTCTGCCGCCCGGATGCTCGCGGCCGTCGGGCGCGCGCGATCCGAGCCGGGCGCCTGGGCGGTGAGCTGCCCGATCGAGAACAACCCGAACGAGAACAGCAGGAGGACTGCGGTCGTCGCAATGGCGTGATGTCTGGCCTTGATCCTCACGGGGCGGTGAGTGTAGCACAACGGCCCGCCGCGACCCGCCCCATGGCCGCCAGCAGAGACCACCCCGAGTCCGCCGCCCCGAACTTCCACGACTGGACGTTCCCGGGCGCCCGCGCGGTCGTCGCGATCGTCCACGGCTACGCCGAGCACGGCGCCCGATACGCCCATGTCGCGGCCGCGCTGCGCGATCACGGCATGGCGGCGATCGCGCTCGATCTGCGTGGTCACGGCCGTTCGCCAGGCCGGCGCGGCCACGTCCGGCGGTTCGCCGATTACGGCGCGGACGTCGTGCAGCTGCTCGACCGGGCCGGCGAGTTCGCCGCGGCGCACGGGCCCGCGGGCCAACCGCTGCCCGTGTTCCTGCTCGGCCATTCCATGGGCGGCCTCGTCATCCTCGATCTGCTGACCGCGGCAGATCGCGCACGGCCCGAACTCGCCGGCGTCGTGCTGTCTTCGCCACTGCTCGGTCTCGGGCGCCGCATCACGATCGCGGAGCGCCTCGCCGCCCGCGTCCTCGACGTGATCTGGCCGAGCTGTCCGCTGCCGTCCGGGCTCGACCCGAGCGCGGTCTGCCGCGATCCCGAGCTGCAGGCGCGCTACGGCGCGGACGAACTGGTGTTTCGCACGACGACGCCGCGCTGGTTCCGCGAAGCGACCCGCGCGATGGCGCGCGTGCACGCGGCGACGCTGCCGCAAGGGCTGCCGGTGCTGTTGATGTTCGCGAGCGTGGACAAGGTGGTCGATGCCGACGCGACCCGCCGCTTCGCTGCCGCGCACGCGGTCGGTGACGTCGTGGCGTTCGACGACACGTATCACGAGCTGTTCAACGATCTGCCGGAACGCCGGGACGCCGTGATCGACTGCGTCACGAGGTGGCTGGACCGACGCATCCCGACGCCGACCGACCGCGCCCCGGGGTAGAACCTGCGGAACTCGCAGGATCGAGCAATCGCGATCGGAAGTCGAACTGCAGTCGGATCGGCAGCTGAACGACCGACCGCAGGGTGCGATTCGGGATCGGACCCGAATCCCGTTGCCTTGCAGTGCCTGGCACGGCAGTTGATGTAGGTGCCGCGACGAGCCGCCGGCCTCGCGCCCTTCGCGAGCGGCTCGCCGCTTCCCCACCAATGACTGAAACGCTTCATCGTTCCACCCCCTTCGACCTCCCCGACCACAACCGCGCCCAGACCGTCGAGGCGCTGCAGACCTGGCTCCCGGGCCTCGTCGCCACCGCCCTCCGCCTCAAGCAGGCGCACTGGAACCTGCGTGGCCGCCGCTTCAAGTCGATCCACGAGCAGCTCGACGAGATCCTCGTCGATGTCCGCGAGGCCGTCGACGACGTGGCCGAACGGATCGTGACCGTCGGCGGCGCCGCGGATGGCTTGCCGGCGACCGTGTCGACCAAGGCCGAACTCGGCGACTTCCCGTCCGGCCTGCTGACGGTCGAACAGGCGATCGGCCTCGTCTGCGACGACCTCGCCGCGATGTCCCGCCGCGGCCGATCGGCCATGGCCAAGCTCGCCGAGGTCGACCCGATCAGTGAGGACCTCGCGATCGGCATCGTCTCCGCGATCGAGAAGCACCACTGGATGCTGACGTCGCAGCTCGGCGGCCCGTCCGACTGAGCCCACCGCCACCCTCGCCCTCTCCCGCCTCGGGCACGCCGTTCGGACCCGCTCCACAACCGCAAAGGACATCACCATGAAACTCCCCCGCACGCTCCTTCTCTGCTCGCCCCTCATTCTCCCCTTCGCCTTCATCGCGGCGACCGCGACCCCGACGAGCACCCCCGTCGAGAACGCGACCCTGCGGCGCGCGATGGAACGACAGGGAACGATCGCCGAATGGACGGTGCGTGCCGACGGCACCGTCGGCTTCCGCCTCAGGGGTGAGCACGATGGCAAGCCGTTCTCCTTGTGGTTCAAGACGCCGCCGAACCGCACGAGCACGACGCGCTTCGAAGACCTCGCGCTCGACGCGGTCCTGGCGACGGCACCGCAGAAGCGCAGCGTGACCTGCCGCGGCGAATCCAGCGAGTCATCCGACGGCGAGTCGTACGAGACCGCGTACGAGCTCCTGGCCCTCTCCCGGACGCTGTAGCTCCGTCGCACTGCGCGTTCGCCGCCGGATCGCGTCGCGGCGGACGGCGCCTACTTCAGCACCTCGTTCCCGAGCGGATACCGCCGCCACTCGTGGAAGTCGAAGTGCCACCACTCGTACTCGTACACGGTGAAGCCGGCGTCCTCCATCGCGCGGCGCAGCACCTCGCGGTAGTGGCGCTGGCGTGACGTGCCACCCACGTAGTCAGGGTAGGCCCGGGCCGTGAACTCGTCGTAGCCGCTCGGCATCGTGATCACCTCGCCGGAGTCGAGGTGATACAGCGAGAGATCCACGGCGCAGCCACGGTTGTGGCGTGAGCCGTGCGCCGGGTCGGCGACGAAGTGCTTCATCGACTCCGGCGTCGCGTCGAAGAATACCTTGGTGACCCACCACGGCCGGTAGGCGTCGAAGATCACGAGGCCGAGACCCTGCTCCGCGAGGCGCTCGTGCACCTGCTTCAGCGCCCCCGCCGCGGGCCGCTGCATCTTGGCGATCGCCTCGGGGTAGATCGCGTGCCCGAGGAAGTTGTTGTCCGACGCGTAGCGGATGTCGAGCTTCAGCGTGTCGCCGATCGCGCGCAGGTCGAGAAGATCGAAGTCGCGCAGCCGTGCGGGACCGGGCGCGGGCGGACCGACGCTCGCGCGCGCTTCCTCGATGAGTTCGGGGATCGGCCGCACCGGATCGATGCGGAACGTACCCGCGGTCGGTCCGGGCAGCCGCGGGAACCGCGCGCCGCCGACGACCGCGGCTACGACCTCGCCGCGTTCGTCGCGCTCGAAGCGCAGCTGGTCGTTGCGGTACATGCCGCCCGGGAACACGAAGCGGTCGTCGCCAGCCGGGTCGACGATGTCGCGGATGACCCACTCGATGAGCACGCCGAGCCGGCCGCGGTCCTCGTACACGATGAGCACGTTGTGCTCCCAGCCGTACTCGCCGAGGTACGGCAGCAACTCCGCCGGGCACGGCGCGGGCACGCTGGTGTCGCGCACATACTCGACCATGCCATCGTGCAGGTTGCCGTTCTCGAGTTCGCGCAGCACGCGCCCGCCGATCGCGAGCGGATCGTCGCCGATCATCCGACCGTCCGGCATGACGCGCAGCCGCGTCCGAACGCCGATGTTCGGGTCGTAGATCAGTTCGCCATCGCGTTCGTAGAGCCGGACCCAGTCCTCGCCGCACAGCCACGTGCCGGCCAGCTTCCGGGCCCGGTCGCGCCCGACCGGCTGCGGGTACACGGGCGGATCCAGCGACTCGCCCTCGCGGTTCTTGATCGCCGCCTCGAGGGCGCGCCGAGCGATCGCATCCGCGACGTCGTTGCAGAAGTCCTTGGTGACGACGACCGCGACGGCGAGCCCGTCGTCGGGCATCGCCGTGAGGTTCGAGGCAAAGCCGTAGACCGCGCCGCCGTGACTGACCGTGCGGCGCCCGTCGATCTCGTTCATGAAGAAGCCGAGTCCGCAGCCGCGCGTCTCCCCGGGCGGCAACGCCCACATCCGCAGCTGCGTCTCGCGGCGAAGCACGCGCTGCTTCGCGTCGGGCAACCAGCTGCGCGCGAAGCGCGCCAGGTCGAAGACCGTGCTCCGCAGGTTGGCCGCCGACGAGTAGCCGAACTGGAAGTCGGGCGTCGGCACGTCGCGGCCGTCGTAGGTCCACATGACGCCGTGGGGTTGGCGCGCGACGAGATCCGGCCGTTCGGCGAAGTCGCTGTCGTGCATGCCGAGCGGCGTGAGCACGAGCTCGCGGACGGCGTCCTCGAACGACTTGCCGGTCACCCGCGCGACCACTTCGCCGACCACGCCCACGCCGGGGTTGCTGTATTTCATCTTGCTGCCCGGCGCGTGGACGAGCGACGTGCCGTTCAGCGACGCAACCGTCGCAGTGAGGGTCGGCTCGTCCGGATCGAAGTAGTGCCCGACGGGCGACTCGCGCACGATGCCCGCGCGATGCCCCATGAGGTGGCGCAGCGTGATGTCCCCGTCGAACGGGTTGTGCGGCTGGAACTCCGGCAAGTAGCGCGACACCGGCACGTCGAGGTCGAGCTGACCGCGTTCGACGAGCACCATCGCGGCTGTGGCAGTGAACAACTTGCTGATCGACGCGACGCGATGCACGGCGTTGGCCGGCAAGGCCGGGTCGCCGGTCGGCATCGTGTTGCGCATCCCGCGCTCCGCCGCTGCCGCGTCGCAGTAGCCGAAACCCTCGACCCAATACCGTTCTTCGCCGGTCACGGGATCGACGTCGAGCACCGCGATGCACGCCCCCGGAATCCCCATCTCACTGATCTGCCGCAGGATGTACGGCCGCAGATCCGCCGTCACCCGCGCTAGCGCCGGGTCCTCGTGCGACACGCGCGGCGGCGACGCCGAGCAAGCAGCCAACGCGAGCGTGAGGACCAGCGACAGGTGACGGCGCAACATGCCGAACAGCCTACGCCGATGGCGGTACCGCGCGACCCCGTACGGTACCCGGTACGATCTGCCGGGTTCGCACCCGGCCTTCAGAACCGAAGCGGCGCTCCGAAGGAGCGCGGCGAGGCCCTGAGCACGTTTGCTCGCTCCGCGAGCAACCGTGCTCAGAACCCGATGTGCTCTTCGCCGGCGATGCGCTGCTTCAGCGCCGGGTCGACGCCGCCGCGCTGCACGGCCGGGTTGGCGCCGGCGCCTTCGTCGCCGTCGAGCTCGCCCGTTTCCTGGAAGCTGTCGACCTGAGCGAGCGCGACCGCGATGCGGGAGCTGATGCCGCGGCGCTGCATCGTGATGCCGTAGAGCACCTGGCACTCGGCCATCGTGCGCTTGTGGTGGGTCACGATGCAGAACTGCGTGTCCTCGATGAACTCGCGCAGCACGCGCAGGAAGCGTTCGACGTTCGTGTCGTCGAGCGCGGCGTCCACCTCGTCGAGGATGCAGAACGGGCTCGGCCGCACCTTGAACAGCGCGAACAGGATCGCAACCGCCGTGAGCGAACGTTCACCACCGCTCAGCAGGTTGATCGACTGCAGCTGCTTGCCCGGCGGCTGCGCCACGATCTCGATGCCGGCCTCGAGCATGTCCTCGGCCTCGCCGAGGAACATGTCGGCGCGGCCGCCCTGGAACAGCTTGCGGAACAGCTCCTGGAAGTTCTTCCGCGCCGCGTGGAACGTCGCCTCGAACAGCGTGCGCGACTCGGTCTCGAGCGTCTTGAGCGTCTCGAGCAGCGCGCGCCGCGCCTCCTTGAGGTCCGCGACCTCCTGCTCCGTGTTGCCGAACTCGCCCTCCTCGTCCTCGAGCTCGCGCACGGCATCGAGGTTGACCGAACCGAGGCGGTCCTTCTGCGACTGCAGGACCTTGACCTCCTTCTTCGCCTCGCTGGCGTCGAACTCGGGGTCGTCCCACTGGCACGCGAGGTCGGCATAGAGCTGCACCTCGTCGGGCGGCAACGGCGGGCCCTGCAGCACCTCCACGACGCCGCTCCGCGCCGGCGGCCCGACGAACCCGCGCTGGTCGATGAGCCCGATGCCGCGCACCTCGCCGAGACAGCGCAGCAGCTCGATCCTGGTGTCCTCGCGCAGCCGATCCTCGAGCCGCGAGAAGCGATGCTCGACGTCGGCGAGCTGCAGGCGCGCCTGCGTCAGCTGCTCGGACGCGAGCGACCGGCGCTGCTCCCACTCGTGCACCTGCTGCTGCACGCGTCCACGCGCCGTGCGCGCGTCGTCGAGCGTCGTCTGGCGCTCGCCCTTCTGCAGCTCGAGCCCCTCGACATGTTCGCTGACCTCGGTCGCGAGGTCCTGCAGCCGCTGCTGCTCCTGTTGCGCCCGGTCGCGATCGGATTCGGCATCGAGCTGGCGGTCCTCGACCTCCTGGCCGGCCCGCTCGAGATCCTCGAGCGCGGCTTCGTGGACCCGGATCGAACGCACGAGACCTTCGCGCGCCTCACCGGTCTGCACCTGCTTGAGGCGCAGCTCCTGCTCCTTGTCCTGCTCGGCCTTGCTGGCCTGCTCCGCCGCCCTGACGCGCTCGTCGAGCGCCGAATCGTCGGCCTCGACCGCTTGCTCCATGCGCGACAGCAGGAACTGATCGAACAACGCGACCCCGAGCCGCCCGAGCGCGCCGCTCTCGGTGCGCCGCAGCTCCGCGGCTTCGAGCGCGAGCTCGCCGAGCTCGTTGTCGACGTCGCGCCGCCGCGCCGCGAGACGCGTGACCTCGCCCTCGGCTTCCTGCCGCAACCGCCGCACGGCCTGCAGACCGTGGCCGAGTTCCTTGAGCTCGCGCTTCAGGCGCGCCACGCGCGTCGCCGCGGTGTCCTTGTCGACCCGCTGCGCATCGAGGCGCTCCTCGAGCTCCGCGGCCTCCTCGCCGAGCCGCTGGATCTGCGACTTGCGCACGACGAGCCCGGCATGCCCTTCGGCGACGGCGCCGCCTTCCATGCGCGGCCCGCAGACGAGCGTCCCGTCCGGCGTCACGAAGCACAGGTCGGCGCGCGCGCTGTCCGCGATGTCGAAGTCGGCGAGCACGACGCCGCGCAGCAGCCAGGCCATGAGGCGTTCGCTGCCCGTGTTCGGCGCGATCACGCCGTCGTCGTCCGCCTCGCCCTCGAGGACGTGCCGGACGAGGTCCGTGAGGTAGTTCGCCCCGGTCGGCGGCGTGAGCAACGTCGAGCCACCGCGCGGCTGTTCGCCGAATGCCTCCTCGACGAGCAGCAGCACCCGACCGAGTCGCTGTTCGGCGAGATCGCGGACGATCGCCGCCGCGTGCTCGCGCGTGTCGACGACGAGCGCCTGCACGAACGGGCCGAGCGCGGCCTCGAGCGCGACCCCGTGCTCGAGGTCGATCTCGATCAGATCGAGCAATCGCCCGCGCAGCCCGGGCGGCTGCTTCTCGAGCACGTAGCGCGGCGCCTCGTCGAGGCCCTCCATGTGGGCCTCCATCGCCTGCAGCGCCTGCTGCCGACCCTCGACCTGCGAGAGGTCGCGTCGCAGGTCGCTCTCGCGCTGCGCGAGTTCGGCGGCTGCGGCGTCCGCGACCTCGAGGTCGGACAACGCCCGCTGCTCGCGTTCGCCGAGAATGCGCTCACGCGTCGACAGCTCGGTGAGCTGCTCGCGCCACGTCGCGACATCGCGATCGATGCTGCCCGTCTCGTCGCCGAGCACCTCGCGGCGTTCGTCGAGCCGCTGCTCGCGCCCGCGCACCGCCGCGATCTTGGCGCTCGCGTCCGAGGCCAGGTTGCGCGACCGCGTGCGCCGGTGCAGCAGGTCGAGCTGCCGCTCCCGCAGCTGCTCGCGCTCGCTCTGCAGCGCGCGCATCGCATCGAGGGCCGACTGCACGCTCTTGCGCTGCTCCTCGAGGTCGCGGTGGATCGCGATGAGGTCACTCTCGCGCGACGCCAGGTCCTGCTGCGCCTCGGTGAGCTCCCCGCGGCGCTCCTGCTGCTGGTCGTGGATCGCCCGCACGCGCTGGCGGCCACGCTCGATCTCCGCGTCGAGATCGGACGCCCGCTGCCCCTGCGCCTCCGCGCGCTCCGTGTGCGACGTGAGCTCGTTGCGAGCGGTTGACAGCTCCGCCTGCACGGCCTCGAGCGCGTTCGCGGCAGCGACGATCGCCTCATCCGCGATCGCGAGCTCGGCGGCGCTGGCGCGCCCACCCTCTTCGGCCGCCCCGTGCTCCTGTTGCAACTCGCCGAGCCGCTCACGAATGGTCTCGGTCTCCGCACGCAGCTGGCGGCCGTCGAGCACCGCGAGCGCCGCGCGCAGATCGCGCAACTCGGCCTGCAGCTCACGCCACCGCCGGGCCTTGCCGGCCTGGATGCGCAGGCTCCGAATCCGCCGGGCGCGCTCTTCGAGCAGATCGGTCGCACGCGCGAGGTTCTGGTCCGTGCGCTCGAGTTTGCGCAGCGCCTCCTTCTTCTGCAGCTTGAAGCGCGAGATGCCGGCGGCTTCCTCGAAGATCGCGCGCCGCGCCTCCGGGTTGGCCGACAGCACGGCATCGATGCGGCCCTGCTCCATCACGGAGTAGCCGCCGGTGCCGAGCCCGGTATCGAGCAGCTCGTCGCGCACGTCCTTGAGCCGGACCTGCTCGCCGTTGAGCAGGTAGGTCGACTCCTTGTCCACGGTCAGGCGCCGCGAGATGTCGATCTCGGTGCGACCATTGCGTTCTTCGGGCGACTCGAACGTGATCGTCACCTCGGCCATGCCGAGCGCCGGGCGCCCCTCGGCGCCCTTGAAGATCACGTCGGTCATCGCCGTGCCGCGCAGGCTCTTGGCGCGCTGATCACCGAGCACCCACTTGATCGCGTCGACGACGTTGGACTTGCCGCAGCCGTTCGGCCCGATGATGCCGGTGAGCCGGGAGTCGAACTCGAACTCCGTTCGGTCCGCGAACGATTTGAAGCCGCGGGCAACGAGTCGCTTGAGGCGCATCGACTAGTTCCGCCCCAAATCGGAATTGCGGTCCGAGCTGCGATCGACGTCGCGATCGCCGCGCAGCGCCTGTCCGGGGCGCGAGCCACTCGCCGCCGCGTCGAAGCCGACGCCGTCACCGGCGCGCCCGAGCGTCGCGAGCGTGCGATGGCGACGCGCCCGTTCCGCGCCCACCGCACCGTAGGCCACGGCCGCCGACGGCTGCCCCGTCGCGACGAGAACGTGCTGCACGGCGTCCGCGATGTCGATCGTGCGGATCACGGCGGGCTCACCGCCGGCGCCGGCCGTCTGCGCACCGTTCTTGCGCGATCCGGTCTTGCCGCCGCCCGGCTTCCGCGTTCCGGCCGACTTGACGAGGTCCGTCGCCGCGACGGTCGTCGCCGCACCGCGTTCGCGGAGCGCCGCGAGCACGACGCTCGCGAGCTCGAGGGCCCGCCAATCCTCGTCGACGCCGACACTGTGCAGCGCGAGATGGATCGAGCGCGCGAGCTTGGTCGAGCGCATGAACTCGCGACGGCCGTCGCGCTTCTCAACCAGATGTTCCTTCCGCCTTCTCATGACCGCCCTCCCATTCCTGCTGACCCTGCTGTTCCGGCAGTCGCTGCTGACCGTCGACTTCCGTCCCGCCGAGCGTCGCGCCGAGCTTGCCGTCGATCTTCGACGGATCGAGCATCGGCTTCAGCTCTTCGAGGAACTCCGTCACGTCCTTGAACTCGCGATAGACCGACGCGAACCGGACGTAGGCAACCTGATCGAGTTGCCGCAGCTCCTGCATGATGAGGTTGCCGATCACCTTGCTCGGCACCTCCTTGTCGAATGCCTCCATGCACTGCCGCTCGATCCGGTCCGCGACCGTCTCGAGTTCGTCGTGCGACACCGGTCGCTTCTCGCATGCGCGCACCATGCCCGACAGCAACTTGGCGCGATCGAACGCCACGCGGTCGCCGCTCTTCTTCACCACGCGGAGCGGCGCCGTCTCGACACGCTCGTAGGTGGTGTAGCGACGCGCGCAGTCGGCGCACACGCGGCGGCGCCGGATCGCGAAGCCATCGGCGCTCGCGCGCGAATCGATGACCCGATCGTTGTCTGCTTTGCAGTAAGGGCAACGCATTGCAAGACGGTGCTGCCGATAGACGGTGCACCAGAAGCGGGTGTCGACTGACCTCGAGCACCCAGCGCTAGGAGACTTCGGGACGTTACCGCCCCAACCCCTTGTGTGTCAAAGGACGAGAACACGGGAATTGCGTTCCGCGGCCACCAAACCAGGGTTTCCCACGGGATGCTAACAATCCGCTCACAGGGCGTCGAGCCCCTCGGAAGGGCGCGCTCGGACCCCGGCCACGGCCGACCGGTGGACCGGGATCACTTGCCGAGGCAGAACCGGCCGTAGATCCGATCCAGCACGGGTTCCGCCGAATGACCGCGGCCATCGACGGCCAACGCCGCGAGCGCGGCCTGCAACTCGACCACGGCCAGTTCGGGACCGAGCGCGAGCGCGTCGTCGGCGCGTTCGAGCGCACCCGCGGCAGCCTGCAGCTGCGCGCGCAACGGCGCGCCCGCGGCCGTGGTCGCGGCCCGGGCCGAGCGCTGCAACAAGCCGAGCAGCGGCTCGAGCCCGAGGCCCGTCGTCGCACTCGTCGTGATCCTCGGCAGGTCCGCGGCGATCGCCCGGACCGCGGCGGGGAGTGCAGCGAGCACGGCGCGTTCGATCGCTGCCGGTTCCTCGCCGCTCGCGTCGGCCTTGGTGATCACCACCGCGAGCCACGGCAGATCGGTCGCTCCGCCAGTCGCCGGCCACCGCGGCGCCGTCGCGTCGATGACCGCGAGCGCCGCGGCCGCCCGGCCCGCGAGACGGTCGCGCAGCTGCAAGGCGGCGGCGTCCCAGGCCGCGGGCTCGTCGAGGTCGCCGGGCGCATCCCACAGCACAGCCCCGTACTCTCGGACACCGTGCTCTCCGACCCCGTGCGCTCCGGCCCCTTCGCCCGAGGCCCCGAGCGGCACCCGGACGAGATCGCGCGTCGTGCCGGCGACGGCATCGACGAGCAGTTCCCGGGTCGCCGTTCCAGCGCGTCTGGCGAGCGCGTTGCAGAGCGACGACTTGCCGGCGTTGGCCGCGCCGAGCAGCAGCACCTCACCCCCGGGGGCAGCCGCCGGCAGCGCCGCGCGCAACTCGGCGATCCGGACACCCGCCGGCGCGAGCAGCGCCTCGACCTCGCTCTCGGCCACCGTGCCGGTCTCGCCCGCTTCGAAGTCGAGCCCGGATTCGAGCAGCGCGAGCGCGTCGCCAAGGCGCTCACGCAGCGCCGCGAGCGCCTCCGACATCCCGCCGCGCAGCCACTGGGCCGAGGTCGCGAGCGCGCGCCGATCGGCGGCGTGCAGCACCATGAGCAGCCCTTCGGCCTGCGCGAGATCGAGCCGCCCGTTGGCGCACGCGCGGGCGGTGAACTCACCGGGCTGCGCGAGTCGCACGCCGGCCTCGGCGCCGCGCGCGAGCAGATCGTCCCGCAGACCGGCGACGAGCAGCGGGCTCCCGGGCAGATGCAACTCGACGACGTCCTCGCCGGTGAACGAACGTGGCCCGGGCATCACGAGCGCGAGCGCCGGCACGTCCCGGTCACGGATCCGCAGCGTGCCCTCGGCCTGCCCACGCTGCTCGGGCAACGCCGGGGCGAACACCGGCGCCGCGACCGCGCGCGCCGCCGGCCCCGAGAGCCGCACGATCGCGCGCTCGCCTGCGCCGTCCGCCGTAGCCTGTGCGAGGATCGTGTCGCCGAGCATTCACCGCCGGTTGTAGGGGCTCGGCGACCCGCGCGGCAAGTCGCGGCCGCGCTACCGGTCCTGCGCGCGTTCCCCACCGGCCTGGCCGGCGGCCTTCTCGACCTCGCGCAGCAACTCGGTCAGCCACGCCTTCGCCGGCCGTTCCGAGCCGTCTGCGAGGCGTACCCGATACGGGTTGCCGGTCGTGCGCGACCGACTGCCGAGCTCGATGAACTGCGCCGGCGTCGGGCGCGGCCCGCGCACGCTGCCGACCTTGGCGCGCAGCAACTGCGCCGCCGTCGCACTGTCGTACTCCTTGCCCTCGCGCAAGAACGTGATGCCCGCGCTCGCTTCGACGCGCGCGATCAGCAGCGCGATCACGTCCGGCCTGTGGTCCTTCGCCGGCAGCACCCGGAGTTCGGCGTGATCCTCACCGATCAGTCGATTCACCAGGTTGTCGATGCGCAGCACGCACCGCTCCGTGCCGAGCTCGAACTCGACGAACCCGCGTTCGTCCACGAGGCGCGGCGCCGCGACGATGCCGCCGGCCGCGTCGCGGATCGTCATCGCCACGCGCCCCATCGTGATGTCGCCGAGCCGGACGTTGAGCCAGCCGCGCGTGCCCGGGATGTCGCCGCGCCGCCGCTGCAGCACGACGAACTCGCGGTCCTCCTCGCCGCGCAGACGATCGGGGATCACGCGATTCGGAAAGAGCGCGAGCGCTTCCCCGACGCGCACCTCCACGTCGAAGAAGCCGGCCACCTGCATGCTGTCACGCAATCCATCCGAGAGCTGCAGCTCGAAGCGGCGTTCCGCCTCGCGGTAGGTGAACGGCAGATCGACACCACCGGCGCGACCGATGACGCGCGCCTGCGGCGCCCGGGCCCCGAGGATCTCGATGCGCTCGACGGTCGCCGGGTCGAACCACACGCCGTGGCCGGCCTCGACCTCGCGCCGCGGCCCCGCGGCCGAAACGAGCAGGCACCGCACGTCCTGGCGCGGCAGCTCGCGCCGCGTCCACGCGATCGGCGCGCTCGCGACCGTCCGACCGCCGAATCGCGCGAAGACCTGCAGGGTCCCGTCCGCGTGCCCGGCGGGCAGCAGCCGCAGGACCCGCCGGTCGGCGAGGTTGACCTGCCAGGTACCGTCGCCGCTGCTCGAGAGCGGCACACCACCGATCTGATCCTCGGCCCGCGCGAGCCAGATGCGGTCGGGCGCCCGCGTCGGCCGCGCCTCGACGAGCAGATTCGTGCCGGGCACCGGCGGCAACACGACGCGCTCGGGAACCCGCACGAGCTTGACGCCGTCGCGGGCCTGCTCCGTCTGCGCCGGAACGACCGCGGCCGTGGCGGCGGCGAGCACGAACAGGACGGTGACGAGCGACGGGAGATGACGGATCCGCATGGGGCCTCCTCGGGGACAGCAGGCGGTAGCCGAATGCCCCGCCCGACCTGTTGCCCGGGAGCCGGGATCTACTCCCGATTCCGGGATCTCCGAACGGGATCGGAACGAGAACTCCGGCTACGGTCCGCGCCGACGTCCGTTCGATCTGAAGTCCCGTGAGTTCTCCGTCCCCCTCCTCGGCCGCGGCCACCAGCGGCTCGGCGATCGCGCACAAGTTCGGCGGCAGCAGCCTCGCGAGCGCCGAACGGATCAGCCACGTCGCCGACCTCTTGCTGGCGCGCCCGGAGTCGCGACAGTTCGTCGTCGTGTCCGCAATGGGCGGTGTCACCGACGCGTTGATCGAACTCGGCGAACTCGCGGCCGCGCGCAGCGACGACTGGCGGACGGCGAGCGCCGCCCTGCGACGGCGCCACGTCGACGTTGCCGCGGAGCTGCACGGAGACGGCAGCAAGGTCACGACCTGGCTCGGCGAGCAGTTCGACATGCTCGACGACGTGCTGCACGCGCTCGCCGTCGTCGGCGCGCCGTCGCCCGACTCCATGGCTTTCGTGCAGGGCCTCGGCGAGGTGTTCGCCGCCCACCTGCTGACGGCGGTCATGACCGAGCGCTCGGGCCAGCCGGTCGCCTGCCTCGACGCCCGCGACGTCCTCGTCGTCAGCCACGAGGAGCTCGGTGTCGCCGTCGAATGGGACGCCACTCGGGCCCGGTTCGCGAACTGGCGGCGCGAGCACCCGGCCGACCGCGTCGTGATCACCGGCTTCGTCGCGCGCGATCCGAACGGCCACGTGACGACCCTCGGCCGCAACGGTAGCGACTATTCGTGCGCGATCTTCGGCGCCCTCGCCGACGCCGCCGAGATCCAGATCTGGACCGACGTCGACGGCGTGCTGTCGGCCGACCCGCGCGTCGTCCCCGAAGCCGTGCTGCTCGAATCGCTGTCCTACGACGAGGCCTGCGAGCTCGCCTACTTCGGCGCCAAGGTGATCCACCCGCAGACGATGGCGCCCGCGATCACGCGCGGCATCCCGCTGCGCATCCGCAACACGTTCCGGCCCGAGCACGAGGGCACGGTCATCGCCGCGCAGCGCACCGCCGCCCGCGCCGACATGCCGGTCGCGGGGCTCACGACGATCCGCGACATGGCGATCGTCGACGTCGCGGGCGCCGGCATGATCGGCGTGCCGGGCACGGCGGAGCGCGTCTTCGGCGCCCTGCACCACGCCGGCATCTCGGTCGTGATGATCTCGCAGGGTTCGAGCGAGCATTCGATCTGCTGCGTCGTTCGCGAGACCGACAGCGAACGCGCGGTGCGGGTGCTGCGGGACGCGTTCACCCGCGAGCTCGATCGCGGCCAGATCCAATCCGTGACCGCGACCGACGGCATCCACGTGCTCGCGATCGTCGGCGACGGCATGGCGGGCACACCGGGCATCGCGGCCCGGTTGTTCGAGTCGCTCGGCAAGAGCCAGACCAACGTGCGGGCGATCGCGCAGGGCGCCTCCGAGCGCAACATCTCCGTCGCGGTCGCCGCCGCGGATGCCGAACGCGCGTTGCGCGCCGTGCACGCCGGCTTCTACCTGTCAGCGCAGACGCTCTCCGTCGGGCTCGTCGGCCCCGGCCAGGTCGGCAGCGCGCTGCTCGACCAGCTCGCGGCCGCGAGCGCGCGCTTCCGCGAGGAGGCCAACCTCGATCTCCGGGTGCGCGCGATCGCGAGCAGCCGCAGGATGCTGCTCGACGACCGCGGCATCGACCTGCGCGAGTGGCGCGAACGGTTCGAGCAGGACGCGATCGAGCTCGACGAGCGCGCGCTGCTCGCCCACGTGAACGCGCCCCACCTGCCGCACGCCGTGATGCTCGACTGTTCCGCGAGCTCGGCGGTCGCCGATCGCTACGCCGAGTGGCTCGACCACGGCGTGCACGTGATCACGCCCAACAAGCACGCCGGCGCCGGCGACCTCGACCGCTTCCGTGCGATCCGGGCCGCGGGGGCGCGCACCGGCGCCCGCTTCCGCTACGAGGCGACGTGCGGCGCGGGGTTGCCGATCGTCTCGACGCTGCGCGACCTCATCGACACCGGCGACGACGTGATCGCCATCGAGGGCATCCTCTCGGGCACGCTCGCGTACCTGTTTTATCGGTTCGACGGCGACCGCCCGTTCTCCGGGCTGGTCCGCGAGGCCCGCGCGAACGGCTACACCGAGCCCGACCCGCGCGAGGACCTGTCGGGCACGGACGTCGCGCGCAAGGTCGTGATCCTCGCCCGCGAGCTCGGCGTCGACCTCGCGCTCGCGCAGGTCGCGGTCGAGAACCTCGTGCCAGAATCGCTGCGGGCCGGCGACCGCGACGCGTTCCTCGCCGATCTCGAAGCGCTCGACGGGCCGATGCAACAGCGGCTGCAGCAGGCCCGGTCGGAGGGCAAGGTCCTGCGCTACGTCGCGCGGTTGCTGCGCGACGGCCAACCGACGGTCGGACTCACGGCCGTCGACCGCGATCACCCGTTCGCCAACATCCGCCCGACGGACAACGTCGTGCAGTTCACGACGCGGCGCTACCGCGACAACCCGCTCGTCGTGCAGGGCCCGGGTGCCGGTCCCGACGTCACGGCGGCTGGCGTGTTCGCGGACCTGCTGCGCGTGGCCGCGGCACTCGGAGCGCGCCTGTGACGCGCTGGCGTGAGGTCACGGCGTTCGCGCCCGCGTCGGTCGCCAACGTCGCCGTCGGGTTCGACCTGCTCGGGCACGCGTTCGCGCCGCTCGGCGATCGCGTGCACGCCAGGCGAACGGACGGTGCCGCCGGCAGCGTCACGATCCCGGACATCACCGGCGTCGCGACGAACCTGCCGACGGATCCGGACCGCAACACCGCGGGCCGCGCCGTGCAGCGGCTGCTCGCGAGCCAGAACGCGGCGTTCGGCGTGGAGCTGCGGATCGACAAAGGCATCCCCTTGAGTTCGGGCCTCGGCGGTTCCGCCGCCTCCGCCGTCGCCGCGCTCTTGGCTGTGAACGAGCTGCTCGACTCCCCGCTCGCCATCGACGCGCTCTATCCGTTCGCGCTCGCGGGCGAAGCCGCGGCCAGCGGCGCGCCGCACGGTGACAACGTCGGACCGGCGCTGCTCGGCGGCCTCGTGCTCGCGCTGCCCGATCGCGTTCGGCCGCTACCGGCGCCGAGCCGCCTCTGGGCTGCGGTGGTGCACCCCGACCGCGAGGTTGAGACCCGGCAGGCCCGCGCCGCCCTCGCAGAACCGTTCCCGCTCGCGGTCATCACCGAGCAACAGCGAGCGCTCGCGCTCGTGCTCACCGGCCTGTTCGAGAGCGACCTCGAACTCATCCGAGAGGGCCTGCGCGACGTCCTCGTCGAACCGCGGCGTGCACCGCTCGTACCGGGCCTCGCCGACGTGCAGGCCGCGGCCCGCGACTGCTCGGCGCTCGGCGCGAGCATCTCCGGCGGCGGCCCGAGCGTGTTCGCGTGGTTCGACGGCGAGGCCGCGGCGCGGGCCGGCAACACCGCGATGCAGGCTGCGTACGAGAGCACCGGGACCGCGTGTCAGGGTTGGTGCGCCCCCGTCGCCGGCCCGGGCGCCCACGTGGAGGATCGGCGATGAACGTCGTCAGCACCCGCGGCAACGTCGCCGCGACCCCGATCGACGCCGCGATCGCCGCCGGCCTCGCGGGCGACGGCGGACTGTTCGTCCCGACCGAGCTGCCGCGGCTCGACCCGGCCGCGTTCGACGGCCGCGACACCTTGCCCGAGGTCGCGGCGACGCTGCTCGCGCCGTTCTTCGCCGGCTCGACGCTCGAGTCCGAACTGGCCGCGATGTGCGACGAGGCGCTGTCATTCCCGACGCCGCTCGTCCAGGTCACGGAGAACACTGCGATCCTCGAGCTGTTCCACGGCCCGACGGCCGCGTTCAAGGACGTCGGCGCCCGCTTCCTCGCGGCCTGCTTCCGTCGCATGCGTGCGCGGGACGGCGTCGATCGCACGATCCTCGTCGCGACGTCGGGCGACACCGGCGGCGCGGTGGCGGACGCGTTCTTCGAGCAGCCGGGGTTCGACGTCGTCATTCTCTACCCGGACGGCCGCGTGTCGCCGCGTCAGGCGCACCTGCTGAGCTGCTACGGCGGCAACGTGCGGACGTTCCGCGTCGCCGGCGCGTTCGACGACTGCCAGCGCCTCGTGAAGCAGGCGTTCGCGGATGCCGGTCTGCGGCGGAAGAGGGCGATCACGTCGGCGAACAGCATCAGCCTCGGACGTCTGCTGCCGCAGATGGCCTACTACGCGCACAGCGCGCTGCATCACTTTCGCGCGACCGGCTCGAGCCTCGACTACGTCGTTCCGACCGGCAACCTCGGAAACGCGCTCGCGTGCCTGTGGGCGCGCGCGATCGGGCTGCCGATCGGCGACGTCGTCCTCGCGACCAACTGCAACCGCGTGCTGCCCGAGCACCTCGCCGGCGCGCCGTACGAACCGCGCGAGAGCGTCGCGACGCTCGCGAACGCGATGGACGTCGGGGATCCGAGCAACTTCGAACGGCTGCGCTGGCTCTGGCCCGATGACCGAGAACGCCGCCGCCAGGTGACCGCGCACGCGGTGCCGGACGCGACGATCCGCACCCGCATCGCCGCGTTCTGGCAGCAGCACGGCATCGCGCTCTGCCCGCACACCGCGACCGCCGCGGAGATCCGGGACACCGTGCTCGGCAACGACAGCCGCCGCTGGTGCATCGTCGCCACGGCGCACCCGGCCAAGTTCGAGAGCGTCGTCGAACCGATCGTCGGCGCCACGGTGCAACCGCCGTCGAATCTCGAGCGCCTGCTCGCCCTGCCAGCCGCCGCCGAGGAACTGCCCCCCGACTACGCCGCGCTGCGCGACCGGCTCACCGCCGCAACGTGACGAGCATTCACTTCGGCAGCCGCACCGTCGTGAACTTCGCGACGTCCGCCGCGCCGGCCGACAACCGCAGCGACGGGTCGTCCCCGAGCCGCAGCACGACGCACGTGTAGGTCGCGTGGTTGCAGACGCCGTGCGTGCGGTCTTTGAGCAGTCCGACGATCGTCTCACCGTCCGCCGCGACCTCGGGCCGCAGCCCGTTCGCCATCGCGGGCAGCCGCGTGCAGCCGTAGTCGACCGCCTCGGCCTCGATGCCGTACTCGTCCTCGATCCACGCGACGAACGCCGGCGCATAGTCCGTGCTGGCCTCGGGGTGGTTGGTGTGCCAGACGCGGTCGGGCCCGGTCGGCGGCACGAACGGCACGACGGCATTGGCCGAGCTCTCGTAGCACGTCACGTCCTCGGGCCCGCCGATCGTGTAGGCCTGACCGCTCGCGTGCCGGACCCGCTTCGCGAACGCGCGCGCCGCCGCGACGTTCTTCTGCTGCAGCACCCCGCGCACGACGAACGCGACCGGCAAGCCGTCGCGACACGGCGACAGCTGCAGGATCGTGTTCACGCCGACGCCGACCTGCCCGCTGTTGAGCCCCATCGCGCCGATGAGTCCCGGGACCGTGACGACGAGACTGCTGAGGTCCGAATCGCTGTGACGGATCCGCAGCACCGTCGGGTAGGTGTGCATCCACTTCGGCACGTCGAGATTCTGCGCGACGATCGTCGGCTGCTCCCCCGTCTTCGCGACGCCGACCGTCGTGCACTTGTGGCGCCGCCACAGCCGCGCCTGCACCCAGAACTCGTCGATGAGCTGATAGGCGAACATCGTGTCGAAGTCCTGGCCCGCGCCGACCGCGAGCCCGCGCACCTCGTCGAGCAATTCGGGACAGTGCTTCCGGATCGCCTCGTCGTAGCTCGTCTCCGCGAGGAACCACTCGAGGAACTCCGTCGCGGTCGCGCCGCTCTGCTGCGCGACGTCGCGCTCCCAGAGCGGCAGCAGTTCGGCGATCTGGCGCTTCAACGCGCGGCCGTGCTGCAGGCCGCGCTCGTAGGGCGTGCCCCCGAGGTCGACGACCTGCACCCGCCGCTCGGGCGCGCCGGCCGCCGCCTCGCTGGTCTGCTGACCCGGCAGGATCCCGAACGTGGACAGGACGATGGCCGCCGCGCGCGACAGCCAACCGAGTGCAGAGGCAGCGGGGCTCGTCATGCCCCGATGATGACGTCAGGCGTGCAGTCCCGCCAGCCGCCCCGTCGCGAACGCCGCCTGGAAGTTGAACCCGCCGATCGGGCCGTCGACGTCGAGCAGCTCCCCGCAGACGAACATCCCGGGCACGCGCCGGCTCTCGCAGGTCCGCGGATCGACCTCGTCGAGCGCGAGGCCGCCGCGCGTCACCTCGGCGTGGGCGTAGCCGCGGCTCTTCGGCACCTCGACCCGCAGGTCGCGGAGCGAGCCGAGCAGCCGGCGGCGCTCGGTCTTGCCGAGGTTGGCGAGCGTGCAGTCCGGGGCGATCCCGGCGAGGGCGACGAGGCTGCCGCGAACGCGTTCGGGCAGCGCCGTCCCGAGCAGCGATTCGACCCGCCGGCCGCCGTGCGCGCGACACTGTGCGAGCCAGTCGCGTTCGAGCTCGTCCGTCGAACCGGAGCCCGGCATGAGGTCGAAGCGCACGGCTCCCCCGCCGGCCTCCTCGATGTCGCCCGCGAGGTCCATCGGGGCCGGCCCGGACAGGCCGTGGTGCGTGAACAGGACGGGCCGCCGCCGCGTCGTGACCGCGCGCCCGTCCACGATCGAACTGAGGTCGACGCCGTCGAGCACGATGCCCTGCAGCGCGCGCACCCACTCGACCGGGACGACGAGCGGCGCGAGCGCCGGGAACGTGGCCGTCACCGTGTGTCCGACCGCGCGCAGCCACGGGTAGCCGTCGCCGGTCGCGCCGGTCTTCGGGTAGCTCAACCCGCCCGTCGCGAGCACGACTGCGCTCGCGCGGATCACGGCACCTTCGATCGCGATCTCGAACCCGCCCTCGGGCCGCACCGCAACGTCACGCACCGGCGTCGACAGCCGCAGCTCCGCGCCGGCCGCGCGCGTCATCGCGACCAGCGCGTCGAGGACCGCGCTGGCGCGCTGCGACACGGGGAAGATCTTGTCGAGGTCCTCCTCGCGCAGCTTCACGCCGGCGGCTTCGAACATCGCGCACAGCGCCGGCGGCTGGAACTGCCGCAGCGCGTGCCGGAGGAACCGGCCGCGGCGCGTGCCGTACTGCTGCTCCAGGTCGCGCCCGGCCTTCGTCGTCGTGAGGTTGCAGCGCCCGCCGCCGCTGATCAGGATCTTGAGCCCGGGCCGCGCGTTCTTCTCGAGCAGCAGCGTGCGCCGGCCGCGTTCGGCGGCGCTCTTGCTCGCCATCAAACCAGCAGCGCCGGCACCGACGACGACGACGTCATACGTCGTCCCGTCCGCGCCGGCGCTGCGGTGCTGGAGCTCGGACCGGGTCGCGGCCCTACTCCCCGTGGGACTCACTCCTCCAGAGCTTCGGCCGCTTCCTTCCGGGCTTCGGCCTTCTCTTTCTTCTCCTCGGCCGAGTCGTCCTCGGTCGGCGTGATCTTCAGCACCGGGCGGGTGCCGATGGGCAGCTCGCGGACCGTCGACCAGCCCTTGCCCATGCGCTTCTGCTTGAATGCGCCGCGCTTGCAACCGCGGGCCTTGCGTCGTGAACGTGCCATGTCTGTTCTCCTTGCTGTGCGGCTACGGGGTTACTTCTTGGCGTCCGGGAAGCGTTCGTTCTTCACCGTGTCGTGCAGCGTCACGTACTGGCCGTTGTAGCCCGGCACCGCGCCGCGGAGGTAGACGAGGTTGCGCTCCTCGTCGACCTTGACGATCTTGAGGCGCTGCACCGTGACGCGCTCGACGCCGTAGTGGCCGGCCATCTTCTTGCCCTTGGGCACACCGTGGCTCGTGCTGTACTGACGGCCGAGACCACCAGGGCGGCGGTGGTTGATCGAGTTACCGTGCGAGGCGCGCTGACGCTGGAAGTTGTGGCGCTTGATCGTGCCGGCCCAGCCGCGACCCTTGGTCGTGCCGGTGACGTCGCAGAACTTCCAGTCCTTGACGAGCGCGGCCGTGACGTCATCGCCGGGCTTCTGCTCGGGCTTCTCATCGAGACGGAACTCGGTGATCATCCGCATGCCGGTGTCGAGGCCGGCCTTCTTGCTGTGACCGAGCTCGGCCTTGTTGCTGAGGCGCGCGGGCTTCGGATCGTAGCCGAGCTGCACGGCGTAGTAGCCGTCGGCACCGCGGGTGCGCTCGGTCTTGCCGCCCTTCTTGCCGGCGTTCTTGGCCGACGTGGTGTGACCCTCCGGGTGCTCCTCGGCCTGCTGCATCTTGACCTGCAGGACCTTGCACGGGCCGGCTTCCACGACGGTGACGGGCACGCATGTGCCGTCCTCCTCGAAGATCTGGGTCATCCCGAGCTTCTTGCCCAGAATGCCGATCGTTCTCTTGCCTGTCATCTGACGTCTCCGGCCGCCGCTTTGGCGACGGCGCTGTGCGAAGAGGTCCGGACGCGCGGGGCCCGCCGGACCAGATTCCGACAGGCGAGCCACGGCCGTACGTTCGCGCCGATTGGGGCGGAAGAGGGTAGGGAACCGCCGGGCCGAAGCAAGCGTCGCGCCGGAAGTTATCGCCGCACGAACGCACGCAGCAGCAGCGCCACGGCCCCGGCCAGCAGCAGCCACGAGCCGAGGCCGCGGTCCGGGGTCGCAAACGCCGGCAACGGGCGATCCGGGGCGGTCTGGCGGCGCCAGAGGTCCTGCTCCCCCACGGCCGGCGGGGCGGTCAGCCGGCGCGGCTCGGCCCGTTCCCGGTGGCTCAGGACGAACGCCCGCCGCAGGAGCTGCGGAAATGCCGGCAGCAGCGCCAGGTTGCTGTCCGCGAGCCGGAACGCGAAGTGCAGCGACGCGCTCGGCTCGCCGTCCGGCCCGACCCCGTCGACCGTGACCGCGAGCGGCGTGCGCTCGGCGGCCCCCGCGGCCCCGTTCGAGAGCGGCCCGGTCGCGGTCCAGAGGAACGGCGTGACGCCCGGGCCCGCCGGCAGCAGTTCGGGCAGCGCCCGTTCGAGCCGCAGCTCGGACAGGTCGAGCCCCGTCAACAGCGGCGTCGAACGGTCCCAGTCGATCGCCGCGACCGCGACCGGCCGGGCCTCACCGCCCGTCGCCGGCAGCCCGGTGAGGCGCGTGCCGAAACACAAGGCACGCGCGGTGCCCGGCACGAGCCCGAGCTCGCCCCCATCGACGAGCAGCATCGACACCGTCGCGCCAGCCGACGCCGGCACGACCGAACCTTCCACCTCGGCCGCGAGCGCGGTCGCCGCGACGCGCGCGAACGGTCCGGCCTCGGCGTCCGCGAGCACCGCGATGCGCGGCGCGGGCAACGGCGGCAAGAGCGCCGACCAGCGGTCGTCGTCCGGCAGCGGGTCGGGCTCGGCGCCCGTTTCGATCGTGACGCTCACCTCGCCGCCCGCGGCCGAGCGGCGCGCGGACCACGACACGGTGACCGGCTCGCCGGACCGCAGTTCGAGGTCCTGCGCCGGGAGCACGCCCTCGACCGCGCCGTCCAGGGTCACGATGACGGGCAACGACTCCGGGCCGAACCCCACGACATCCGCTTCGATCACGAGTTCCGGCAGCGGCCAGTGGTCCTCGATCCGAACGTCGAGCACGGCGACGTTCACGCCGCGGGCGCCGACCAGGGTGAGCGCGCCTGCGGTCGGGAGCGGCGCGTCGCCATGCCCGTCACTCAACGTCCAGACCACGGTGTCGGGCGCGGCGAGGCCGGCCGCGAGCGTCGCGAGATCGACCGTCTGCGTGCCGGCGGGCGCGCCGATGTCGTGCAGCTGGCGCGCCGACTCACCGTGCCGGCGCAACACCGGACCACCGCACCGCAGTACGCGCACGTCGACGGTCTCGGGCAGCGCGGCCATCACGTTCTTGCAGCGCGCGGCCGCGGCCTCGAACGCGCCGTGCGCCGCCATGCTCGCGCTGCCGTCGAACAGCACCACGAGCCGCGAGGGCCCGGCCCGGCCGCGCACCGCCAGCCCGAGGATCGCGAGCAGCGCCGCGGTCGCCGCGAGCAACGTCAGCAGCGTGCGCCACGACACCGCGCGCGGCCGCTTGCGCTTCAGACCTGCGAGTGCAGCATGCCACTGCGGCAGATGCGCGGTGTAGACCACGCGGCGCGGCCGCGGCGGGATCAACAGCCAGAGCAGCAGCGGCAACGCGAGCAGCAGCCACAGCCGTTCGGGGTGGGCGAACGTCAGGTCCGGCACTGTCGCAGGACCTCCTCGTACGTGCGCCAGCTCACGTCGCCCTCGGGCGGCACGGGCCAGCGCACGAGCGCGCAGCCGCTCTGCGCGAACACGCGATCCTGCGCGCGCCGCAGCACGTCGAGCTCGCGCTGCATCGCGGCCCGCAGCGCGCGGTCGACCGTGAGCACGAGTCGTTCGCCCGTCACGGGATCGGCGACCTCGACGTAGCCCTGCTGCGGCGGCTCCCGGTCCTCGGGCAGGCTCGGCAACCAGCCGATCGCGCGGCCGCCGCGGCGTCGCAGCAGACCGAGCGCGCGTTCGGCGGCGCGCGGATCGGTGAAGTCGCTGAGCCAATGCACCCGGCCGCGCGTGCCGTGCCGCAGAACGAGCGGCATGCCCGCGTCCGGATCGGCGTCGACGAACGGCAGCTCCGTGAGCACCGTGAGCAGCCGGTCGATGTCGGCGACGCCAGCGAACGTGCTCACCGCGGTGCCGTCCGCGCCGGGCGCGATCACCGTCAGGCCGTCGAGATGCCGCAGCGCGAGGCCGCCGATCACGGCCGCGAGTCGCAGCGCCGCGAGCCGGCGCGGCGGAGTGCCGACCGCGAGCCGCGGCGACAGGTCGAGCAGGATGGTCGCGACGCGCCGTTCCTCTTCCTCGAGCTGTTTGATGAAGAGTTCGTCGCTGCGCGCGTACGCGGCCCAGTCGAGCCGCCGCAGGTCGTCCCCGCACACGTAGGGTCGATGACCCGCGAACGTGCCGCTCGTGCCGTACGCCGCCCGGCGGCGCGGCAGCTGCTCGACGCGGTCGCCGTGCAGCCGCGGGCCGCGCGACAGGATCTCGCGCAACAGGTCGCGGAACGCCGCGGGGAACGGCTCCGCGATCGTCGGCAGCACCGGGAGCCCGCGGCGATTCACTTCGCGGCCTCGCGCAACAACTCGAAGAACCGGCGCACGATCGGTCGCTCGGCCGCCGGCACGTGGCGCGCCGCGCGCGCAGCCTCCTCGGCGCGACGGAAGGTCTCGGCGTCGGGCTCCGGCGGCTTCTCGGGTCGCTCGGCCGCGGCGCGACGCTGGCCGCCGGCCTGACTGCCGCCGCCGTCTCCGCCCGAGCCGCCGACCTCGGCCGCGTGCACCCGCACGCGCTGCGTCGGCCCCTCGCCGATGAACTCCGGGACGACGAACCGGTGGTCCTTCGGCAGGTCGAGCAACGGCGCGGGCTCGGCGCTCGGACCGGCCGCGTCGGGATCGTTCGGGTCTTCGGGCTGGGGATCCTCGGGTTGGGGCGGTTTCGGGTCTTCTTGTTGCGGCTGCTCGGGCTGGGGCTGCTCGGGCTGGGGTTGCTCGGGCTGGGGTTGCTCGGGTTGGGGTGGCTCGGGTTGGGGTCCTTCCGACTGACCAGGTCCGGTCGAGTTCGGCTCGGGCTCGTTGGACTGCGGGTCCCCGCCTCCGGGCGTCGTCGGACCGGGCGGGTTCGACTCGCCGGTCGCGGGCGCGTTCGGCTGCGGCTGCTCGCCCGCAACCTTCGGATCGGGCTGCCCCGGACCGGGCTCCGCGCCGGGCTCGTTCGGGTCGGGCTGGGTGGAGCCGGTGCCGTCCGTGCCCGTGCCGTCGCTGCCTTCACCGGACTCGCCGGCGGCCCCACCGCTGCCGCCGAAGTCCCCCGGCACGCCGACACCGCCGCCGGCGCCGATGGCGACGCCACCCGCCCCGTCCGCGGCGCGATCGGGCCGCCCTCCGAGCAGACCGGGCCACGGCGGTTGCCAGAACTGCAGCAGCAGCCACGCGAGCAGCAGCAACACGAGCAGAACGAGCGCCCAGCGCAGCCGGCCGAGTCGACGCGAGCCGGCCGAACGCGCCCGCCCCGCCGGCAGCGCCGCGACCGCGCGATCGAGCTCGTGCGTCAGCCATCCGAGCAGCGGGCGCGACGCGGCGCGCGGTTCGTGCTCGAGCCAGGTCGCGAGGCCATCGCCGAGTCGCGCGAGCTCGGGGTCGTGCTCGACCTCGCCGCGCGGCAGACTGCCCCTGCCGGACGCCGCGACGCGAACGGCGAGCAGCTGCTCCGCGGCGAGGCCGCGCACGCGCCACGCGGCGAGGCCGGCGCCGAAGAGCGTCGCGAACAGCAAACCGCTCAGGACCGCGGACTGCGCACCCGGAGACAGCCAGACGGCGACGGCGACCGGCAACGCGCACCAGAGCGCCGCCCGGACGGCACCCGCGAGACCCGCGCACAGCAGGTGATGGCGCCGCAGTCGCGCGGTGAACCGCAGGAGACGGCGGCGCTCCGCGGTCGCCCCCGCGTCGATCGAATTCGCTGCCGGAGTCGCTGGCTGCACGACCCACACTATAAAAACGGCCGGAGCCACGGCAACGCGCCGTGACCCCGGCCAACTCAGAAGGAGGAGCCGGTGGGGTCATCGGCCGCGATCATCGACCGCGATGCTGCTGCCGTCCGTTCGGGCCCCCGCGGGGTCCCCCGTGAGCGGCGAGCGGACCGTGGCGCCGGTCGATCGGCGTCCGGTCTCGCGCCGGGACTCGGCAGTTCGTCGACTTCAGGACCACGGGATTGCCCCAACGGGGTGGGCCTGTGGGGTGACGATCTGCCCCCCCACGGTCAACCCGCGCCAGGCGTCACTTGCCCTTGTCGCCGCCGTTCTTGCCGTCGCCGCCGCCATTGCCGGCTGCCGGGACGTTCGTCGGGGCGCCGGCCGGGTCGAACCAGGCGTTCGGGATGTCGAGCTGCAGCGCGGTCGCCATCGCGGCGGGCCACGTCATGAGGAACGGCGCCTCCGAGCTCGTGAGGTAATGGGTGTTCGCGTCACCGTCGAGTCGGTTGCCAACGGCGAACGTCGCGGTCCGGTCCGTGTCCCCGTCCTTGAACGTGATCTCGAACTGGATCTGCGGCGGCTGCAATCCCATCACCGCGAGGTTGCCGGCCTGCTGGAGCGGGCGACGGAACTCGGTGATCGCGATGTAGCGCAGCCGCGCGAGGATGCCCTCGATCTCGGCCTGACGCACGGCGCCGCGGTCCGCCGGCGGCGCGGCGCAGGTCCACGCCGACTTGCCGGGCTCGCGTTCGAGCACGACCGGCTTGCCGCCCGTCGACTGATTGGTGATCGAGAGCCGCGTCACGGCTTCGGGCGCGACCTTGAGCAGCACCCGGTCGACCCACTGATCGGTCGCGATGTCGCGCAGCCAGCCCTTGTCGAACTCGTAGAGCACGACGTCGTTGCTGTCGTGCCGCCGCACGAACACGCCGCGAACACCCTCGGTGCCGGTGAGCTTGCCCGCGGCGTCCGCGCCGACGTAGAGCGCCGCGACGTCGTTCTGGTTGGTCTTGTCCCGGCAGCGGATCAGCGTCGCGCTCTTCTCGTCGAGGCCGTACTCCTCGAGCTGCTCGGGCGTCGCGTTGGCCTGGATGATCGTGCGCTGATCGACCCGGATCTTGAGCAGGTGATCGAACACGTCACGTTCGACGCGCGTGCCGTTGACCGGCGCGCCCGCGAGCTTGTTCGGCGCCTGCGGCGTCTGGGACACCACCCAGCCCTTCTCGCCGCGCTGCAGCATGAGCTGGTCGTAGGCGACCGGGACCTTCTGATCAGGCTTCTGGGGGTTGGGCGCGGGCTGCTCGTCCTTCGGAACGGCGATCTGGATCACGCCGACGTTCTCGGTCGTGAGCCCGTCGAACATCAGCGGGATGCGCGAGTAGTCGACGAACGACTCGGCGTCGCTGTAGAGCTGGATCCCGGTCGGGATCGCGAGCACGCCGGCGATGACGAGCAGGGTGACGTTGGACTTCATCATGATCTCGACCCCCTTCAGTTGAGCGACTCGAGGAAGCTGCGCTTCTGGCTCCGGCGCAGCAGGAACACCATGAGGCCGAAGGCCCCGAGCAGCAGACACGGCAGCAGCACGTTCACGCCGCGCAGCGCCATCGTCTTTCTATTGAGGTCGCGCTCGACGTCCCGCGGATCGGCGCCGGGCGGCGGATCCTCCATGAGCTTGAGCGTGCGGTCGATCGGCTGGCGCGCCTGCAGCGCGACGAGGTCGTCGTCCTCGGCCAGCCACTCGAGCAGCCCGTTGAAGAACGCGCCGCCGCGCAGCGACGCCGGGCCGCCGAGCTGGGCGTACTGGCCGCGCACGAGATCGTCGCGGATGAAGTCGCTGTCGCCGATCATGATGATCCGACCCGGCTCCTCGGCGGCGACGACGCGGTCGCGTTCGGGGTCGGCGATCGGGATCTCGGGCTCGGCGTCGGCGCCGGCCGGGGCCTCCGGCGATGGCGGCCCGACCTCTTCGGCGCTGGGCTTCTCGGGGCTGGGCTTCTCGGGAGCAGCCTCCTCACCCTCGCCGCCTTCCTCGGCCGCGGCCTTCTCGGCCGCGCGCGCCTCGGCAGCGGCCCGGGCCTCCTGCTCCTTGACCTCCGACGGCCGCAGCGGGCGATCGCCACTGCTGAAGAACGAGCGGAACTTGCCGCGCACCTCACACATCAGCGGCGCCTGCATGCGCGGCTCCGCGGCGAAGCGGCCGTTGAGCTTGGCGAAGAACTTCTGCAGCTCCTGCTGCTGCGCCCGCGGGTCGCCGAAGCCGACCGGGTTGAGCATCTGCGGCGGGTCCTCGACGAGCGCGCCCGGCGACGACCACAGGTGGACCTCACCCTCGATGCCGGCCGGCAGATCGAGCTCACCACCGGCCTTGCGCCGCAGGCCGACCCACGTCGGCCAGTAGAAGCCCGGGCCCGCGTTCACGCGCTTGAACTGCGAGAACACGAACTCGTCGTTCGGGAAGCCCGGCTTCGCAGTCTTCTCGATCTGCGCGACGATCGCCTCGTCGACCTCGCCGGTCGCCGGATCACGCGCGAACTGCGCGGCCTGCTCGGACCAGTCGGTCGGCACCGGATGGAAGAAGTACGGATACGGCACGGGCCGCATCTGGGGCCCGAACGGCGTCTGCGTCGGGACCGCGAAGTACTCGTAGCCCTGTCCCATGTTACGCGGCGTGTGCGCGACCCGCGCCATGTCGGCAACGACCTTGGGCTTCCAATCGACGCCGTACGAGTTGAGCTGCGCGATGAACGATGTCTTGCTGTCACCCGAGTCGAGTGCCAGCGGCACGCTCGAGAACGCGCGCTGCTGCCCGATCCGGTACTGGCTCGCGTCCGCGAACACGACGAGCGTGCCGCCACCGACGACGAACTGATCGAGCACGTACTTCTCGCGATCGGTCAGGTCCTTCGGCCGGAACAGGAACAGCGTGTCGACGTCCTCCGGGATCAGCGGCGCGTCCTCGCTCTTGTAGTTCTGGAAGCTGAAGCGCCGCGCGATGTCCTCGATCGTCCGCAGCGCGTTCCAGCCGAGACCCTGCTGTTGACCGGGCTCGCTGACCGGCCACTCCATGTAGCCGAACTGCGTCTTCTCGGTCGTCACGACCTCCTTGATCGCGCGCGTGATCAGCATCTCGGCCTGCGAGCTCGCCTGCGGCGCGAGCTGCGCGATGACCTTCTGCTTGCTGCCGCCGAAGACGATGCGCAGCCCCTGCCAGTGGCGATCGACGGAGAACGACGTCGCCGAGGCCCCGCGCAGGTCCACCGGCTTGACGCCGATGCGCGTGCAGCGGTCGCTGATCGCCTTGTCGCTGTTGGGATCGTAGCGCTGGATCACCACGCGGCCCTTGCCGAGCTGCGTGAGCTCGTCGAGGAAGTTGTCGAGCACGGTGCGCGTCGCGCGCATCGTGACCGGCAGGTCCTCGGCCGGGCTGAAGTAGGCCTCGACGAGCAGTTGCTTGCTGAGACCCTCGACGATGTTGCGCGTCGAATCGGTCAGGGACCACCGCTGATCGGACGTCAGGTCCCATCGCATGCGGTAGCGCGATGCGAGGTAGACGACCTGACCGAGGATGACGACGAGCAGCAGCGCATGCACCGCCGTGGCGAGCGCGCCGCCGAGCTGCTTCGGCCGATCGATCGAATCGTTGTTCGTGGACAGGTTCATGGCGATCACCCCGTGTGACGACGGCCGTTGAGGACCATCGCGTTGGCGTAGAGGAAGAACCCGCAGAAACAGGCGAAGTAGACGATGTCGCGCGTGTCGATGACACCGCGCGAGATGCTGACGAAGTACTTGAACGGGCTGATGCCGTTCACGATGTCGATGAACCAACCCGGCACCCAGCCCGCACCCGTGAGCAGGTCGATGAGCACCGGGTAGCCGAGCGCGTAGAGCACCGCGAGCGACACGAGGGACAGCAGCAGCGCGACGATCTGGTCCGAGGTCGTGCTCGACCAGAACATGCCGACCGCGATGAAGCTGCTCGCGAACAGCACGCTCGCGACGTAGGCACCGAGCGTCGGCACCCAGTCGATCTCGCCGTAGGCACCGATCGTGAGCGGCAGCCCGAACGTGAGCGCGAGGATGAACGCGAGGAAGATGACGGCCGCGAAGAACTTGCCGAGCACGAGCTCGAACGTCCGCACCGGGAACGTCATCAGGAGCTGGATCGTGCCGAGCTTCTGCTCCTCGGCCCACAGCCGCATCGTGAGGCCGGGCACGAAGACCACGAGGATCAGCGGCAGCAGCGCGAAGAAGCCCTGCATCGTCGCGGGCGCGCCGTCCATGAGCGAGCGCGACGCGAAGAACAGCAGGACACCGAGCAGCAGCACGCCGAAGACGTAGGCGATCGGCGAGAGGAAGTAGCTCTTCAGCTCGCGTCGCAGGATGACGGCGGTATCAAGCATGGAGGGCCTCCCGGGCGGCTTCCTGCGTCAGGGAACGGAACACGTCCTCGAGGGTCGCGCGTTCGCGCACGAGCTCGAGCAGGTCCCAGCCGTTCTGCACGACGAGCCGGCTGAACGCCTGCTCGACGGGCGCCGAATCGGTGCCGGCCGACAGTTCGTAGTCGACGGCGTCACCGGCCTGGCCGACGACCTTGGCGTCACAGCCGGGCAACGACTCCTGCACCCGCGCCAGCACCTGGTCCTGCGGCCCGCGCACGCGCGCGCGCAGCCCGCCGGCCGGTCGCTGCGCGATGAGCTCGCCCTGCGTGCCGTCCGCGACGATGTCGCCCTGGTTGATGATGATCACGCGCGAGCAGCTCTTCTCGACCTCTTGCAGGTAGTGCGTGCTGAGCACGACCGTGTGCTCCTCGCCGAGCCGCCGGATGAGCTTGCGCACCTCGACGATCTGGTTGGGATCGAGACCCGAGGTCGGCTCGTCGAGCACGAGCACGGGCGGCTCGTGGACGATCGCCTGGGCGAGCCCGACGCGCTGCCGGTAACCCTTGGACAGCTCGTTGATGTTCTTGCCGGTGACCCGCTGGAGCCCGCAGAGCTCGACGGCGCGCGCGATCGCGGCCTTGCGCTTGCCGAAGCCGACGCCGCGGATCTCCGCGACGAAGCGCAGGTAGTCGTCGACCCGCATCTCGCCGTAGAGCGGCGTGGTCTCGGGCAGGTAGCCGATGCTGCGGCGCACCTTGAGCGAATGATCGACGACGTCGAGCCCCGCGACCGACGCCGACCCGCCCGTGGGCAGGAGGTAGCCGGTGAGGATCTTCATCGTCGTCGACTTGCCGGCCCCGTTGGGACCGAGGAATCCGATGACCTCGCCCTTCTGCACCGAAAAGGAGATGCCCTTCAGCGCGCGGGCGAAGCCATACGACTTCTCGAGAACCTGAACCTCGATCATGCTGCCTCGAAAATCTGGCGAGGAACGATGCCGACCCGTCAGAACTCCGGAATCGGCAAGGGAAGTTTGCGGGGGCCGCGACCCCATCGCCCATAGCAGCGGTCGCGGCCCGGGGTCACTCGTGCGCGCGGCGCGCTACTCGTCCAGCCGGAACGAATCGAGGAAGTCCTGGTTGCCGTCGGTCTTCATCAGGCGGTCGATGAGGAGCGGCATCGCGTCGAGCGCGTTCATGCGCGAGAGCACGCGGCGCAGCGTGTAGATGCGCTGCGTGTTGTCGGGACCGAGCAGCAGCTCCTCCTTGCGCGTGCCCGACGCCTCGATGTCGATCGCCGGGAAGATGCGGCGTTCGGCGAGCTGCCGGTTGAGCACGAGCTCCATGTTGCCGGTGCCCTTGAACTCCTCGAAGATGACCTGGTCCATGCGCGAACCGGTGTCGACGAGCGTCGTGGCGAGGATCGTGAGCGAGCCGCCCTCCTCGCACTTGCGAGCCGAACCGAAGAACTTCTTCGGCGCCTCGAGCACCTTGCTGCCGAGGCCGCCCGACATCGTGCCGCCGCCGCGGCCGCCCATCGCGCTGTTGTAGGCGCGGGTCAATCGCGTGATCGAGTCGAGCAGGATCACGACGTCGCGGCCCGTCTCGACGAGACGGTGCGCGCGCTTCATGCAGATCTCGCTGACCGCGATGTGGTGTTTGGGGCCCTCGTCGAGCGTGCTCACGAGCACCTCGCGATTCTCGCCCTCGACGCTGCGCCGCCAGCCGGTCGCCTCTTCGGGCCGCTCGTCGATGAGCAGCACCATCATGTGCACGTCGGGGTAGCGCTCGCTGATCGCGTTGCAGATCTTCTGCATCAGGACCGTCTTGCCCGAGCGCGGCGGCGCGACGACGAGGCCGCGCTGGCCGTAGCCGAGCGGACACAGCAGGTCGACGATGCGCAGGCTGACGTCGTCGTCGCCAGGCGCGAGCTGGAACATCGGCTCCGGGTCGATGACCGTGAGGTTGCGGAACGTCGTGGCCTCGCGCCGTTCTTCGGGCTCCATCCCGTCGACGGTCGTGATCTCCGTCATCGTGTAGCGCTGCGGACCGCGGTTGGGCAGGCCGGCCTGGCCGATGATCTCGCTGCCTTCCTGCAGGCGGTGCTGCCGGATCAGCGACGACGGGACGAACGTGTCGCCGTTGGGGATCTCGTCGGGCATGAAGCTGTTCTCGCGCTTGCGCAGCCAGCCGTTGCCCTCCTTGGTGTATTCGAGCACGCCAACGGCTTCTTCGGTCGGGCCTTCGACCTCGATGGGGCCGCCGCCGCCCCCTCCGCCGCCGCCCCCACCGCCGCCGCCGCCGCCGCCACCGCCGCCGCCACCGCGACGCCGGCGCCGCCGACGCCCGCCGCGCCAGCGCTTGCGGTCAGGACCCCCGCCGCCATCCGACGACGAGGTTTCGGAGCTCCCTTGGAAATCGTTCTCGCTGATGCTCATGCGTTGCATCCCGATCCCGCGCGGGTGGTCCGCGCGCGATCCTGACTCATCTGCAGTTGGCGACCCGCGCCGAGCGCGGCCGTCGCCGGCCCACACCTCACGAGAGCCGGGTGAATCCACGACGAACTCGCCATGAATCCGGCCGGATCGAGAGGCTTCAGGCCGAAGCGCCGCCCGGGAACGACCCGGGAAACGCGTTCTTCGAGGAACGGACGTGTCAAAGGCCGCAACGGTGTGAGGGCCGTCCACGCAGATGCGTGGGCAATGCCCTCGGCTGGACCTGGCGCGAGTGCCAGAATCCGAACCGAAACGACCGGCAACGTGACGCGCCGACCCCCTGCTCGCGTGTCGCGGAGCGGTGTCGAAGGCGCCGAGTATTGGGCTTATCGGGGGCCGTTCGTGTGGAAGGGCCGGAGCCGAAGAGGGCGCCGTGAGGACGCCGAGCCCGAATGCGACGCGTTCGAAACGCGGAATCGCGACTACGGGCGGGCACGGTAACCACGGTCCGAGACGGGCGCAAGCCGCTTCACGGCTGAATTTTCGATCGGCCGCGCGCGGCCTGCCCCGAACCGTTCCCCACCGCACCGTTCCGCCGATTCGGTCGATGGCAGCGCGATTCCAGGGCGATTCCAACGGTTGCGGCGTGCCGAAGCGTGCGTTATCCAGGCAGACCGGCGGTCGGGGCCGTTCGGAGCGCGTTGCTCCTCAACCCGCGGCCGGCCGAGACCCGATGGAAGCCCTGGCGAAGTCCGCCATTCCATCCATGACAACGATGCAGAACGACGATCTCGATCCCCGCGGCTTCCGGCTGGACGACGAGGAGGACTCCAAGGACCAGGACAAGCCCACCCCCAACCCCTACGAGAAGGCGCTCTTCGACTCCCGCACGATCCTGATCAGCGGCCCGGTCGACGACAAGATGCTCAAGGAAGCGACCATCCGCTGCATGGCGATGGAGCAGAAGGACAGCAGCGCGCCGATCCAGGTGTTCATCAACTCGCCCGGCGGCAGCGCCGACGCGGGGTTCGCGATCTACGACATGCTGCGCTTCATCGCGCCGCCCGTGCAGACGATCGTGAACGGCCTGTGCGCGTCCGCCGGCATCCTGATCGCGCTCGCCGCGCCGAAGGAGCGACGCTTCTGCATGGGTGAGAGCCGCTTCATGATCCACCAGCCGTCGACGATGGGCCGCGGCCAGGCCAGCGACCTCGACATCACGGCGAAGGAGATCCTGAAGCTGCGCGACCGCTACAACCGCATCATCGCGGAAGAGTGCGGCAAGAAGGCCGAGGACGTCCTCGAGTCCGCCCGCCGCGACTTCTGGCTCGACGCCGGCCAGGCGCTCGAATACGGCCTGGTGAGCAAGGTCGTCGTCAACCGCGCCGAGATCGGCTGACCCGCCGGGTGGCGGTACCGAACCCGTTTCGAATCCGCCACCCAGCCAACCGCGCGACCCCGCCACCGGCGCACGCTTGCGGCCGCGGCGCAGTGGCGGATTCGAAACGGGTTCGGTACGGCCATCGGTGGTGACTGAACCCGGCGCCGTGGTCTACGTTCGTGCCACGATGGCGCTCGCGCTCTGGTTCCTGCTGCCCATGACCCTGCTGGCCGCCACGCTCGCGGCGCAGGGCGGCACGCGCACCCAGCCGGCGTTCCTCATGCTGCGGAACGGCACCGACGCGCGGCGCGGGCCGGTCGAGGGCGCGGTCGGACTGATCCTCGCGGATCCGGTGCGGCGCTACCCGGCGCTCGCGCGACTCGGTGACGTGGAGCTGTTCTTCACCCGCGAGCAGCCCGCGATCCCCGGCGGGCCGAGTCGGCGGACCGGTTCGCTGCAGTTCGGCATCGGCGGCGGCGCGCCGCCGCGACCGGGTGCCGTGCTCGTGCTCGGGGACGGCGACGACGGCGGCCACCTCGCCGCGTTCTACGACCGCTTGCTACCCGGCGCGGCCGACAAGCTCATGCTGCGCGCGGCGGGCGTCGTCGTCGCGCCGAACCGGAACGACGGCGGCCAGATCACCGTGTATGCCGCGCGCCAGACGCCAACCGGGGAACAGATCCTGCCCGCGCTGCGCGGCAGCGCCGTCCCGCTGCCGGCCGGCCGCTACTCGGCGTGGATCGAACACGACGGCCGCATCCTCTGGCGCGCGCTCGAGCTCGCGGCGGGTCAGTCGATCGAACTGACGGCCGCGGACTTCGCCGGCGACGGTCGCACGCTCGCGCGCGAGCCGGGTCGCACCGTCACCCCCGCCGGCCGCGCCGACGTCGTGCTGCTCGGCGAAGAACGCGCGCGCTGCGTGCTCGTCGGCCGCGCCGCGAACGCGACGTTGCAGGCACACGAGCCGATGACCGGCCGGCTGATCACCGCCCGCGAACCGACGTTCGCCGCGGACCCCGAACTGCTGCAGCTCTCGGTCACCGGCGCCGGCAAAGCGACGCACGGCTTCGTTCTCAAGGGCGACGCGTCCGGCGACTGGCGCGTGCTCGGCGCCGCGACCGTCGCGGGCGGCAAGCTCACGTTGCCCAGCACCCCGGTCGGCGCCGGCGACGTCTGGCTGCTCGTGACGAGCGCCGAGCGGCCACCGGTCGCGCGCCCGATGATCGACTTCCAGGGCGAGAACGCCGCGACGACGATCGAATTCGCCGAAGGCCAGCAGCTGCGCGCGACGTGCCGCCTGCCCGGCGGCGACCCAGCGCGTGACGTGCACCTCGAGTACGTCCCCGACGGCAACGCGCTCGCGACCGTCGCCGTTCGCACCGACCGCCGCGGCCGCGCCGACTTCGGCGCCATCACCCTGCCCGGCACCGTGCGCGCGAGCGACCCCGCGTTCGGCAACGCCGACTGGCCGATCAAGGAAGCCCCGAGCGCGGGCATCGACCTCGAGATCCAGCCGGGCTTCGAGGTCCAGGGTGAAGTGCGGTTGCCGAACGGCGAGCCCGTCGCCGGCGTCACCGTCACCCTGACGGCACCGCACGACGAGCTGCGCCCGGGCACGCGCGCGACGGTCACCGACGCGACCGGGCGCTTCACGTTCTCCGGCCTCACCGAGAGTCACGCCTACGCCCTCTTCGCGACGACCCGCCGCGACGGCCGCACCTGGTCGAGCCACATCGGCCGCTTCCTCGCCGGCCCGGGCGACCTCGTGATGACGATCGAGAACGAGGATCCGGTGCTCGGCCCCGGTCGCTGACAGACCGGCCGTGAACATACCGAACCCGGTATCCTTGTCTCACGGCCACCGCGATACCGTTCCGTGATGGCTACAGACGCCGCGCCGCCGAAGCGCATCCCGCTCGCCGCCAAGCTGCTCATGACGGCGTTCATGGCCGTGCTCGTGCCGTTCTACTGGTACAACTACGGGCCGACGAACTTCCTCTACTTCTGCGACGTCGCGCTGTTCCTCACGCTCTACGGCATGTGGACCGAGCGGTCGCTGCCGATCAGCATGGCCGCTGCCGGCATCGTGCTGCCGCAGATGCTCTGGGTCGTCGACTTCCTCGGCGGCATGGTCGGCGTGCCGATCACCGGCATGACGAACTACATGTTCGACAGCGAGAACAACCCGCTGTTCAACCGGGCGCTGTCGCTGTTCCACGGGTGGCTGC
Source organism: Planctomycetota bacterium (assembly GCA_965228735.1). GTDB lineage: Bacteria > Planctomycetota > UBA1135 > UBA1135 > UBA2386 > JAGQRA01. The sequence goes on along the minus strand of OZ245838.1, from coordinate 678,052 downwards.
CGTTCTTGTTGCTGTGGCTCGTGTGGCGCGTTGGCTACGACCGCCGCGGCTTCCAGGCCTGGGTGCTCACCGCGTGGGCGCTGATCCTCATCGCCTACTTCTTCCTGCCGCCGCCGCCCGCCGATCCGGACAACCCCAACCTGCCCTACAACGTCAACTACGTGTTCGGACTCGGCGAGGAACGGCAGACCTGGATGCCCGAACTCGCGTGGCTCGGCCTGTGGATGGCGCTCCAGCCGCTCGTACTCGTCGGCCCGACGCACCTGCTGCTGCGCCGTTTCGCGCCGAAGCCACGCACCTGATCCCGGCGTACGGTACGCGGTTCGTGTTGCCGAAGGGATCGGCAGGATGAACCTGGTTCCGTACGGGTGTTCACTCCCACTCGATCGTCGCCGGCGGCTTGCTCGAGATGTCGAGGCAGACGCGGGCGAAGCCTTTGACCTCGTTGAGGATGCGGTTGCTGATGCGGCTCAGCACGTCGACCGGGAGCATCTCCCAGTCGGCGGTCATCGCGTCGAGGCTGCTCACGAGGCGCATCACGCAGACGTCCTCGTAGACGCGCGCGTCGCCCTTCACGCCGACCGACTTCTGCGGCACGTAGACCGCGAAGTATTGCCACAGGTTCTTCTCGAGCCCGCGCTCCTCGATCTCGTCGCGCACGATCTTGTCTGCTCTGCGCAGCGGCTCGAGCTTCTCGCGCGTCACCTCGCCGAGACAGCGCACCGCGAGGCCCGGACCCGGGAACGGCTGGCGGTCGACGAGCGAACTCGGCAGCCCGAGCTCGCGCCCGATCGCGCGCACCTCGTCCTTGAACAGATCCCGCAACGGTTCGACGAGGGTGAGGTCGAGGTCCTCCGGCAGCCCACCGACGTTGTGGTGACTCTTGATCGTCGACGTCGCGCCGCCGTGCGCGGCGACCGACTCGATCACGTCGGGATAGAGCGTGCCCTGGCCGAGGAACGTCGCGTTCTGCTTGCTGCTCGCGCGCTCGCGGAACACCTCGACGAACACGCGCCCGATGATCTTGCGCTTCTGCTCCGGCTCCTCGACGCCGGCGAGCTCGCCGAGGAAGCGCTCGCTCGCGTCGACGACCTCGAGGTCCATGTGGTAGTGATCGCGAAACAGCGACTCGACGCCCTCGCGTTCACCGTGCCGCAGCAGCCCGTTGTCGACGAACACGCAGTGCAGGCGATTGCCGATCGCGCGATGGATGAGCACCGCGGCGACCGAACTGTCGACGCCGCCCGACAGGCCGAGCACGACCTCGCCGGTCTCGCCGACGAGTTCCTTCACGGCCGCGATCTTGTTGTCGACGATGCTGCCCGGGTTCCAGTCGCGCGCGCACTGCGCGATGTCGACGATGAAGTTCTGCAGCATGCGCGCGCCGTCCTCGGTGTGCGCGACCTCGGGGTGGAACTGCAGCCCGAAGAACTTGCGCTGCCGGTCGGCGACGACGGCGAACGGGCACGGCTCGCTCTTCGCGAGCACCTCGAAGCCAGGCCCGAGCTTGCTGACCTTGTCGCCGTGCGACATCCACACGACGCCGTCGGGCTTGCAGCCCTGCAAGAAGTCGGCGGCGTCCTGCACGTTCAGCTTCGTGCGGCCGTACTCCGCGCCCGACTGCGCCGGCGTGACCTCGCCGCCCGTGTGCTGCGCGAGCCACTGCAGGCCGTAGCAGATGCCGAGCACCGGCACGCCCTGCTCGAGGATCGCTGGATCGAGCGCGGGCGCATCGTCGGCATAGACCGAGCTCGGCCCGCCGCTGAGGATGATCGCCGCGGGCCGCATGTGCTGCAGCGTGAACATCGCGCGCTCGGGCACCGTGATGCGCGAGTAGACGCCGAGCTCGCGCACGCGCCGCGCGATGAGCTGGCAGTATTGCGCGCCGAAGTCGACGATCAGGACGCCGCCGCTCGGCCCTTCGGGCTCGGCCCCGGCTGCCGCCATCGGGTCTGCAGACTCGTCGATCTGGCTCATGCTTCGCCCGAGTAGTTCGGGGCTTCCTTGGTGATCTGGATGTCGTGCGGGTGCGACTCGCGCAACCCGGCCGGCGTGACGCGCAAGAACTTCGACTTCTCGGTGAGCTCCGGCAGCGTGCGCGCGCCGCAGTAGCCCATGCCCGAACGCAAGCCGCCGGCGAGCTGGTAGACGAAGTCCGCGACGGGGCCCTTGTAGGGCACCATGCCCTCGACGCCCTCGGGCACGAACTTCTGCTTGTCCTTCACCTCGGCCTGCGCGTAGCGGTCGGCCGAGCCCTGCTCCATCGCGCCGATCGAGCCCATGCCGCGCACGGTCTTGAACTGGCGACCGCGGTAGAGAATCGTCTCGCCGGGCGACTCTTCGAGACCGGCCAGCAGTGAACCGAGCATCACGGTCGACGCGCCCGCGGCGAGCGCCTTGACGATGTCGCCGCTCTGCTTGATGCCGCCGTCCGCGATGACGGGCACGCCGGCCGGCTGCGTCGCCTTGCACGCTTCGAGCACCGCCGTGAGCTGTGGCACGCCGCAGCCCGTGACGATGCGCGTCGTGCAGATCGAGCCCGGCCCGATGCCGACCTTGACGCCGTCCGCCCCTGCTTCCACCAGCGCCTTGGCGCCGTCGAACGTGCCGACGTTGCCCGCGACGACGGGGATGTCCGAGGCCTTCTTGATGGCCTGCACCGTCTCGATCACGTTCTTGCTGTGGCCGTGCGCGGTGTCGACGACGACGACGTCACAACCGGCCTCGACGAGCTGGCCGACGCGCTCGAGGTCGTGCACGCCGACCGCCGCGCCGACCCGCAGGCGACCACGCTGATCACGCGCAGCCTGCGGGTACTCCTCGGTGCCGCGGATGTCCTTCATCGTGATCAGCCCCGCGAGCGTGCCGTCGGGCTTCACGAGGATGAGCTTCTCGACCTTGTTGCTGCGCAGGATCTGCCGCGCCTGATCGAGCGTCGTCTCCGGCGCCGCGGTCACGAGGTTCTGGCTCGTCATCACCGCCCGCACCTCGGAATCACGGTCGTCGACGAACCGCAGGTCGCGGTTGGTGAGGATACCGACGACCTTGCGGCTGCCGTCGACGACGGGCAGGCCGCTGATCTTGTGGTCGCGCATCAGGTCCTTCGCGCGCCCGACCTTGTCGCTCGGCGACAGCGCGACGGGATCGAGGATCACACCGTTGGCCGAACGCTTGACCTTGTCGACCTCGAGCACCTGGCGCTCGATGGTCAGGTTCTTGTGCACGATGCCGATGCCGCCGAGGCGCGCGAGGGCGACCGCCATGCGGGATTCGGTCACGGTGTCCATGGCCGCCGCGACGATCGGCACCTGCAGCTCGACTCCCCGACAGAACTGCGTGCTGGTCACGACGTCGCGCGGCAACGCGGATGCCATCTGCGGCACCAGGAGGACGTCGTCGTATGTGAGACCTTCGCCGAGGAACTCGACCACTTGCTTTCTCCGGTGAGGGTAGGAAAGCGTTGAGATCGTAGCGGCTCGGCCCCGTTTTCGCTCGGCGATTGCGCCGTTTGCCGCGCTTTCTGAGCGCCGTGCGGCGTCCGCACTCCACCCCCGGGTGAGGCGTTGTCCACAGCGGCGCGTCAGCGATAGCGCAGCTGCGCCGTGGCGGAGCACGCGCGCTCGGCGCGCACCCGCAGCCAGTACGCCGACCACGCGCGGTCGAATTCGTGGATCAGCGGCGTACCGGCCGGCACTTCGAACGTGCGCACCGGGGTCCAGCGGCCGTCGCCGCACAGGTCGGCCTCGACGGTCATCCGCACCGGCCGGTCCGCATCGTGGCGCAGCGTGAGCTCTTTGCGGTCGTAGCCGGTCACGAGGTACGGGTCGCTGTGGGCGCCCGCCGCGACCGGCGTATCGAGCCACGGCCCACCGACGCCGCGCGGCTTGCCGAGCCGCCAGAGGTCGTCGATCGCGCCGACCCAAAGCGCCGCCCTGCCGTCCGCCGAGCGCACCACGTGTGGCCCCGCCGGCGCATCGACCGCGACGCCGGTCATCACGAGCAGGCCGCGGAAGCTGCAGAAGTCGTGGACGAAGCGATCGTGCGACGCCACCGGCCGCACCTTGGCGAAGCCGCCCGCGTTGGTCGCCGGGAGCTCGTAGAACGTCCCCAGCGCGTGGAACAGGTCGCGCTCGGTCGCGACCTCGCGTGCGACCCGGCCCGCGACGGCGAGCGTGAACGGCCCCGGGTCACCCGCCGGCGCCGTTCGCTCCGGGAGCCGCGGCAGCCGCCAACGCCTGCCGGCCTCGTCGACGAACACGAGGGACGCGGCGTCCCCGTCGAGGACGCCGAGCGGGATCGCCGTGTGCTCGAGCGTATGGCGATGCAGACCGGCATCGCCCGTCGGCGTGAGTTCGAGCGCGCCGTCCAGTTCGTAGCAGCCGACGTCGGCCACCGGCTCGTCGACCCCGGGAGTCTGCACCGCGAACGCCATCGTGGTCTCGTCCCCGCCGCGGGCGCGCACGAGCCCGCCGACGCAGTCGTCCGCGCCGACCGCCGCGAGCGCATCGAACATCGGATCCCGCGCCGCGGTGCGTCCGTCCGCGCTCGCGAGATGCAGCGCCGCGACCGCCGACCGGATCGGCCGCGGCGCCCGCAGCCGCAGCCACGTCGCCGGCGCCGTCAACGCGAGCCAGCGGTAGCCGCGCGGTTGGAGCTCGACCGTCGCGAGCTCGACGAAGCGACCGTCGCCCGCGACGTCGACCTCGACACACACCTCCACGGGCCGGTCGCCGCGATGCGCGAGGTGCAGCCCGCGCCGCGCGAACCCGCCCACGAGGAACGGCGCGGTCACGGCCCCCGCCGCCACGTCCTCGTGCGCCCACGGCGACCCGACCGCGCGCACCGGTCCCAGCCGCTCGATCCGTTCCGGTTCGACGAACCACAGGTTGCTCTGCGACCGGGGCGCGGCGATCTCGCCCTTCGCCTTGCGCTGGTTGAGGAACTCGTTCTTCGCCGTGTCGTCGCAACCGAACACGACGCGATCGCCGAAGCGGCAGAAGTCGCCGATGACCTTGAGGTAGGCCGAGCGCGGCGCGAGCCCGCCCGTCGCCCCGGGCCGGAACGCGCGCGGGAAGCGCCAGAACAGCCCGTGCATCGTCATGAGCAGGTCGTCCTCGCCGATGTCACGGATGCGCGGCCACTCCGTGTTCCAACCGTGCGCGCCGTCGTAGCTGTGCGAACCCTTCGGCAGCCGATACGTGTGCCAGCGACCATCGTGGAGCACTTGCAGGATCAGCGAACGGTGATCCCAGCCGACGCTCCAGATCGGATCGCGTTCCGGATCGGCGTTGCCGAAGACCCCGCCCGGTCCCGTCACCTCGGTGAACTGGTTGCGCCGCACGACCGTCCAGCGGTCGGCCTGGCCGTCCCATTCGGCGAGGACACCCGACGGCGTCGTCGGATCGCGCAGCGCGCGCTGGCCGTGCTCCCCGTTGTTGGCGTAGACGAGACGCCGCTGGCCCGAGTACAGCCCCTTGCCGTGGTAGCCCGGCAGGTCGGCGTGGCGCCCCTCCTTCTGCTGCTCGTCCGCCCAGAGCTCCGTCACCGCGAGCGTGTCGACGTCGATCTCGTAGAGCCCCTCCTCCATCGTCGCGGTGTAGACCTTCTTCGCCGGGTCGGTCAGGTGACGCGCCGTCCCGGTGTGACGGCCGAACATCTCCGAGTACGGAATCACGCGCACCGAGCCGCGCCGATCGATCACGTAGGGCCCGAGGAACAGCTGCTGCGACTCGCGATGGATCAGCCGGTTGGCGGGCGTGCCGCCGATGCCCTCAGCGCGAATCGTCTGATCGAGGTCGGCATCGATCGCATAGAGCTTGTCGCTCGAACCGCGCGGCTCGTGCGGCGCGTAGGTCACGACCCAGAGCCTGCCGGCCCACGGCACGACCGCGCCCGTGCCGCACTCGCCCTCGTCGTTGAACATCGCGAGGTGCGGGTAGATCCCCGAGACCTGGGGCCTGGACCCGGCCTGCCCAACGACCGAGGCCGCGGTCACCAGCAGAGGCAGGAACGCCACGAGAAGTCGCATACCCGAACCCTCGGCGCGGCTGCGACCCGGGTCAATCCGCGCCGCCGGTTTCGACGGAGCGTCAACTGACCTGCCGCGGGCCGGGCGGTTTTCCTCGCTCGCCGGCGCCCGGCGGTATCGTCCCCGATCCATGCACACCCACTCGACCGCGACACGCGCCCTGCGCGCCGCGCTGCTCTGTCTCGTCGCGGCCGCGTCCGCGGCTTCGGCCCTCGCGCAGGCCACCAACGGCCCCACGGCCCGCCCGGCACCGCCCACCCTGTGCCAGGCGTTCGATATCGACGCCGGCACGGTGCAGGCGCTCGATCTCGTCACCGAGCCGTCGGGCCGGCAGACGTTCTCCGTCCGGCTCGGGAACGCCGTGCACGAGGTCGAGCTGTTCCCGCACGATGTCCGCGCGCCTGGGTTCCGGCTGCTCGTGCGCGACGACAGCGGGCTGCATCAGATCCCGACGCCGCCGAGCGTCACCTACCGCGGCCAGCTCGCGAACGAGCCGGGCAGCGGCGTCGTCGCGACGATCATCGACGGCAGCGTCGAAGCCACGATCTACCGCGCGCCCGACCGCGTCGGCACGATCCAGGAGGCGTGGATCGTCCAGCCCGTGCGCCAGGTGGTGCCGCAGGCCGGCAGGTCCGCGCACGTGGTCTACCGATCGCGTGACACCTCGCCGCTGCCGCACCAGTGTGGCGTGACCGCGACCGCACCGTTCAGCACCGCGCCGACCGCCGGCGTCGATGTCACGGTCGAGTGCGACATCGCGATCGAGGCCGACGTCCAGTTCTATCAGCAGAACGGCAGCAGCACGACGGGCACGCAGAACGACATCACGTCGATCATGAACCAGGTCGAGTTCATCTACGACCGCGACTGTGACGTGCAGTTCGACATCGCGACGATCATCGTCACGACGACGAACGTCTACACGACGAACAGCTCGGGCACGTTGCTGAGCCAGTTCCGTTCGCGGTGGCAGACCGTGCACGGCGGCGTCGCGCGCGACGTCGCGCACCTCTTCACCGGTCGCAACCTCAGCGGCTCGACGATCGGCGTCGCCTACCTGTCCGGGATCTGCAGCAACGGCACTGGCTACGGCCTGTCGCAGTCGCGCTTCACGAGCAACTTCAACGCGCGCGTTGCGCTGACCGCACACGAGCTCGGTCACAACTTCTCGTCGAACCACTGCAGCGGCGGCGGGTGCAACATCATGTGCGCCGGCCTCGGCGGGTGCAGTGGCAACGTCACGCAGTTCAGCTCCGGCGTCGCGAACACGATCCGCAACTACGCGCAGAACCGCCCGTGCCTGACGCCGATCCAGACGCAGCCCGTGATCACGTCGGCCTCGCCGACGAGCGTGCCCGCGTTCCGCCCAGGACTCGTGACGCTCACGGGTTCGGGCTTCACGGGGACGACGTCGTTCACCGTCGCGGGGCAGACGTTCACGAGCGGCTTCTTCGTCGTCGACGACGACACGTTGCGGATCGCGATGCCGACGCCGACCGCGCTCGGTGTCGTCACCGTCAGCGCGACGAACCCGCTCGGCACGAGCAACACGTTCCCCGTGACCTACGTCACGACGTCGCCGACCGACCACTTCGCGTCGCCGTCGATCCCGCCGTCGGGCGGCATCGCCGAGTTCGGCATCGGCGGCCAGCCGGGCCAGCTGTGGTTCGTCGTGCTGAGCCTCAACAACTCGACCGCGCCGTTCCAGGGCCTGCCGCTGCTGCAGAGTCAGATCGTGCTCGGCATCGGCGTCCTCGATCCGCTCGGCCTCGCCGACCTCACGGTGCCCGTGCCTGCGGGCCTCGGCCTCCTGCAGGTCTACTCCCAGGCGCTCGAAGCCGACATCACGACGCTGCAGGCCATCGGCACCTCGACCGTTCGCGTCTCGTTCCTGCTGTAACGAGATGGCGGTACCGAACCCGCTTCGAATCCGCCACTCCCACGCCCTTGCAAGCGGCGCCGTGTCGGCCAGTTGCGGCCGCCCGCGCGTGGCGGAATCGAAGCGGGTTCGGTACCGCCATCGTGTCACTGCTGCACTCGGTAGACCGTGACGACGGGCTCTCCGGTGTCGGGGTCGTCCAGGCTGCCGAGGCGTTGATGACTCCGTTGGGCCAGCACCGCACTCGGCGAGCCGAGCGGTGCGAAGCCCGAGTCGAACGGCGTCTCGAGCACGAACACGTCGAACTCACCGAGCCGCTCGCGGACGGCGTCGAACGTCTTCGGCGGCACCGCCGCGCGGCCGTTCACGATGAAGTACTGCGCGACGGTAGTGACCCACATCGTGCGTTCCGCTCGATGCGGGATCTCCGCGACGACGCCGTCGATGAGTTCGAGGACGCGCGCGGCGCGGAACGGCTGCAGCAGCGGCGTCGTCGCGACCTCGTGAAAGCGGAGCGCCCCCATCGTCACCGCGAACACGGCGAGCAGCGCGCCGGCCACCGTGCGCCCGTTGTCGCGCGGAACGAGCAACGCCGGTGCCGCCGACACCAGCACGACGATCGGCAGGTAGAGCCGCCGGCCGGTCGCCTCCGCGACGTCGCCGAAGAACCACAGCAGCACGATGCCCGTCCCGGCCATGACGGGCAGACCGACGATCAGCGCCGGGCCTGGCTGCCGTTCGCGCGCGAGCCAGACGACGATCGCGATCGCGCCGACCAGCGCGACCGGCCCCGGCCACACGTGACCGAGGCCCGGGTCGAACAGCGCGGCGATGAACGGTCCGACGTGCTCCGAGAGATGTGAGACCGCGACGAGGGGCCGCCCCTCCGCTTCGGGGTAGAACCCCGCGTCACTGCCGTGCCACGCGAGAACGAGCAGCGGGACCGCGAGCAGGCTCGCGATCGCGACGACGGCGATCCCGCGCCACCCGATCCCGGCACGCCGACGCCAGCGCTCCGCGAATCGCGCCCCGTCCGCCGACGGGCACACGAGCGCCAGCACGACGACCAGCCCCCCGAGCAGCATCGACTCGTAGCGCGTGAAGGACACGAGCAACACGTTCGCCACGAGCCACGCGCCGCGCGCCGGGCTCGGGTTGGCGGCATGACCGAGCGCCGCGAGCACCACCCATGCCAGCACCAGCACCGCGAGCAGCTCGAGGCCGGCGCTCGTCGCGACCGCGACCACGAGCGGCACGCTGCCGACGAGCACCGGCACGGCGACGGCAGCCGCGACCCCGAACCGCCGGCGCACCGCCACGGCGAGCGTCGCGAGCAGCAGGAACAGCACGGTCAGATTGACGCCGAACGCATTGTTCACCGAGTAGCCGACGACGTCGTGCGCGACGGCGACGAGGAACGCGAGCAGCGGCGGCCGCTTGTCGAGCTGGTGCTCGACGAGGTCCACCGCCGTCGCCCCGTCGAGCCCGCCAGCGGCCGGCAGCGCGGCCGTGCCCATCATCGCGTGGCGCTCCAGGTGCATCCCCTGCGCGGCCCCGCACACGCTCGTCTCGTCGAACTGCATCCGCAGCTGCGGCTCGGCCACGAGCGGCGCGATCAGCGTGATGACGAGCGCGGCCACGAGCCCGGCACCGTTCTGCCGCAGGACGCCGAGCACGCCCGTGTCGGCGGCTCGCACTGCCCGCCACCGCCACGCCCCGACGACCGCCCACAACCCCAGCGCCATGGCCGTCCCGACGTAGAGCACCGTGGCGAGCTGCTCCTGGGTGTCGGTGTCGAGGGCCGCGATCACGGCCGCGACTATGCCCGCGCCGGGCCCGCAGTCCACGACTCGCCGCCCGGAGGCTGCATCCATCGCGGCCGCGCGCTCGAAAGACCCGGCGATGATCGCCTGGCGCCTGCGCTCGAAGCTCTGGATCCCGCAACGGCCGGAGGACGTCTTCCCGTTCTTCGCCGACGCGCAGAACCTCAGTGAACTCACTCCACCGTGGCTGAGCTTCGCCATCGCGACGCCCACGCCGATCGACATGCACGACGGCACGCTCATCGACTACAAGATTCGCGTGCGCGGGCTGCCGATGGGCTGGCGCACCCGCATTTCCCGCTGGGATCCGCCGCGCGCGTTCGTCGACGAGCAGCTGCGCGGGCCGTATGCGCTCTGGCACCACACGCATACGTTCGTGCCCGTGGACGGCGGCACGCAACTCGGCGACGAGGTGCTGATGCGCCCCAGGGGCGGCCCGCTCGCCGGCCTCTTGATGAGGCTCATGGTCCGGCGCGACGTCGAGTCGATCTTCCGCTACCGGACCGAGGTGATGGCGCAGCGCTTCGGCGGGGACGCGCGCAGCGGCGAGCTCGAGTGGACGACGATCGAGGTCGACCCGCGCGATCCGGCGGCGGTCGCGGCGGCCGGGTAGAAGGTCCGAGCCCCAGCGGCGGCCAGCCGAACGAACCCCGAACGCGCGCCGCAGCCGCCACGGCCGCCGCAACAATTGCCGTGACGCCGGCCACCCGCCGTGCTCGACTCACCATCGCGAATGACACGTCGCGAACTCAAGCTCAAGAAGAGCAGTGGCGCCGAGGAGCCGTTCCGCCCCACCAAGCTGCGCAAGTCGCTGTCGCGGAGTGGCGCGACGCGCGACCAAATGCGCGAGATCGTCGATGCCGTCGAGGACAGCCTGCGCGACGGCATGCCGACAACCGAGATCTATCGGATCGCGCACAAACTGCTTCGTCGCGAGCGCCGTGACCTCGCCGCGCGCTACTCCCTGCAGCGCGCCGTGCAGCGACTCGGACCGGACGGCATCCCGTTCGAGATGTTCGTCGCGCGCCTGTGGCAGGGCGAGGGCTTCCGCGCGCGCACCGGCGTGCGCATCGACGGCCGCTTCGTCCGCCACGAGGTCGACATCCTCGCGCGCCGCGACGACGAGCTGCGCTTCGCGGAGTGCAAGTTCCGCTCGCAGTCGGGCGGCAAGGTCGACATCAAGGTCGCGCTCTACATCCATGCCCGTTCGTCCGACATCCGCGCCAAGCACAAGGGCTCGTTCTGGATCGTGACGAACGGTCGCTTCACGAAGGACGCGATCACCTACGGCGAAGGCGTCGGCATGAACCTGCTGGCCTGGGACCATCCCGCGGACGACAGCCTGCGCGACCGCATCGACCGCCTCGGCCTGCACCCGATCACGGCCGTCGCGAGTCTGCAGCAGAAGGAACAGAACACGCTGCTCAAGCGTGGCGTCGTCGTCGCCGCGACGCTCCTGCAGCGCAAAGGCATCGTCGACGAGCTCGGCCTGAGTCAGAACCGCGAACGCGAGCTCTGGAACGAGCTCGAACTGCTGTGCGCCAACAGCGAGGCCGCGCTGCAGACGGTCGCGCCCGTGAGCTGGTCGCAGACGGACCAGCCCAAGCCGAAGGGCCGCCGTCGCCGCGGCGGCCGCGGCCGTGGACGCAAGAAGGCGGGCGCCGGAGCCGCGGACGACGTCGACGACTTCGACGACCTCGACGACGAGCTCGACGAGCTCGACGAAGCCCCCAGAACGCCGGCGAAGAAGAAGAGCCGCCGCAACCGCAAAGCCAGCCGCAAGAAGGCGACCCCGGCCCCCGCCCGCGACGCCGACGAGCCCACGGCTGCGGACAAGCCACGCCGCCGCCGCCGCGGCAAACGCGGCGGCCGCGGCCGCGGCAAGAAGAAGGCGGGCGCGAGCGAGTAGCGCCGGCCTGCAACGAACGATTCTCGACCAGACCGGTCGAGATCAACAGCCGCTGCATCAACCGGAGTCGCTCGCCGGCTGCTTCTGCGCCGGCGCTTCGCGCACGTCGAGCACCTGCACCTGGAACGTCAGGCGCTGACCCGCGAGCGGATGGTGGCCGTCACGACCGCTTCGTCGCCGTCCACCCGCGCGACCCGGCAGCTGGTCCCAGGAGACCGGCTCGGAAGCGAAGGGCATGACGCTCGACTTCTCGTCGGACAGCGACGAGCTGCTCGTGCATACCGCGCCCGACGAGACCGGCGGCCACGACCACCTCAGCGGCACCTACTCCGTCGACGAGTCGACCGGCAAAGTCACCGTCGAGTGCGAACTGAACGGCCACGGCAAGGGCGACTCCTGGACGGGCAAGGTCGACGGCGATCACCTCACGTTGTCCGCCGGCAGCGACACGCTAAGGTTCCACAAGGGCGACGGCGACCACTCGCACAAGTAGCCGGACGAGCCCCCGGCCCTGGGTGACCGAACCCACGACCGACAGCGGCGCCGCCTCAGCGCGGCAGCTCGGGAAAGACCCACGTGCTCGGCTCGCGGATCTCGGGATGCCGGATGACGCCGCCGAGGTGGGCCGTCCACGCCATGAGCCAGGCGATCGCGAGCAGCGCGCACAGCAACCCGACCCGCACCCCCTTGCCGGTGGCCGCGGCGATCGAATCCCGCCAGATCTTGACGCCGATGGCGGCGACCACGACCGACGCGAAGAACGCGGCCTTCGCGACGATCGCGTGTTGCTCCACCAGGTGTTCATCGATCTCGGTGAAGCGCCGCACGACCGCCAACGCGTCGGGCCCGCTGAAGTAGGCGGGCGCGGCGAGCACCGTCCCGAACACCACGAAGCCGATCGCCGTTCGCACCATCGCCTCCGAGTCGCGAACCAGCGCCACGGCCATCAGGATCAGCGCGGCGAGAATGCCGACGACCGGCAGATGGACCGTGAGGAGGTGGAGCTGCGCGCCGTTCACGGCCGCGTCCTACTTCTCGCCGGTCCCGATCGCGTGCTTCGGATCCACGCCCTGCTCGAGCTTCTCGTAGTCGAGTTCGCTGCCCTGCATGCTGTGCGGAATCAGATAGACGGCGACCATCACCACGCTCGCGAGAACGACACCGACGCGCCCGAGGCCACTCGACTGCTTGCCATCCGCGCTCGGCTTGCCGCCCATCCAAATGCAAGCGACCAGCCACACGGCCCACATGATGAGCAGCTTGTTGTCGGTCAGGTCGTAGCCCCAGGGAAAGCCCGTCCAATAGGCCCCGAACGCGTACTTCTGCACGATCGGCCCGAGGACGAGACCACCCGTCGTCATGATGACGAGCGTCGCCCAGGAGTAGCGCCTCACCGTGGCCGGCTGGAAGAGCGCGGACAGCCCGGCGCGCATGCCGATCAACATCGTGAAGAACATCGCGACGATGTGCGGCCACAGGATCGAGCCGGGAACGGGGTCCTTGTAGCGGAGCAGGATCTCGTTCTCGCCGCCGGCCTCGGGGATGCGCACCGCACCGGCCGGAGTCGAGAGCTCGAGGTAGTACTCGATCTTGCCGGCGGCGGGACGCTTCGGCAGCGACGCCTGGAGCACGGACGCGCCTTCCTCTTCGGTCACGTTCATCGGCAGCGCCGCGAACGCGTCCTCGGTCGGGTAGTTCTTCCAGTGCAGAGTCCCCGTGACCTTGCCGTTCGGGCTCGGCACGGTGATCGGCGCCCCGTGGGTCGTCTCGTGGCTGCGCAGCAGCTCGTAGCGAACCTCGTCGTCACCGACGCGCAGCGACCCCTTCATCGGATGGGTCGGCCCGGTGCGCTTCTGGTAGGAGTATGCGCCGGCCATCAGCACGACGGCAATCACCCACAGCAAGATCCCGCGGCCACCACCGCGCGTCCGTTCCTCGGTCATCGACGGGAGTATGAGGTGCATCTTCGGCCGGCGAAAGACCGACGTTTCGGGCACCGTCACGCCGACGTCATTGCCGGTTCACCACGCTCGGCCGACAGCACCCGAGCAGGATCGGCAACACCGTGAACGTCGCGCCGACGGGTGCGCAGGACCGGGCGCGAGCGCCGGCTCGTCGTCGCCGAGGCCGTCGTCGTGGCTCGCCCGCGGCCGATCGCGATAAACTCGGAAACGCCCGGCGCCCCTCGTGCGCATCGCCCCCAAATGTTGACCGAACCGAGTATCGAGGACCTGTTCGAACGTTTCCGCGCCGCCGCAGACCACGCGGCGCTCGCGGCGGTCTTCGACCGCGTCGCCCCGCGCCTGCTCCTGGTAGCTGCACACGTCACGCCGGATCCGGCGGCGGCGGAGGACCTGGTCCAGGAGACGTTCCTGCAGGCAATGCAGCGCGCGGAGCAGTGGCAGAGCGGTCGGCCGCTCCTGCCGTGGCTGTCCACCATCATGCGCCATCGCGCGGTCGACCTCGCGCGCCGCCTGCGGCACCGCCGACCGACCGCGCCTGCCGAGTTGGTCGAGACGGCCACCGCACTCGGCGCTGACCCGAGCGAGGCGGCGGCGACCGACGAACTGCTCGAGCGCGTGGAGCAGGCGCTCGCGGCGCTCACGTCGCCGTTCCGCGAAGCGCTCGTGCTGCGGATCGTGCACGGGCTCGAGCCCACCGAGATCGCGCACGCGCTCGGTCGGCCGCCGGCGACCGTTCGTGGCCAGCTCAAGCGCGGCCTCGAACGCATGCGCCAGCTGCTGCCCGCGGGGTTGGCCGGCGCGCTCGCGACGCTGCTGCTGCCGGGCGCGGGGATCGCGGCCGTGCGCGCTGCGGTGCTCCGCGAGGCCGGTCGCGATTCGGCCTCGACCTCGGGGTCCGCTGGCGATGCGGTTCCGCCCACGCCCTCCGCGACCGGCAACCTCGCGAAGACCGGCAGCTCGACGCGCCACGCGTTCCTGGCGTTGGGCGGACTCGCGGCCGCCGCGCTCGTGCTGGCCGTGAGCACGGGGTTCGGACAGTCCATCGCCCCGCCGGCGAACGCTGCCGGCGCCACCGAGGTCGCGGCGAGCTCCGCGAACGTCGACGGGCCGAACGACACCCGCACCAATCCGACTCCCGAGACGCGCGTCGCGGCCGACCAGGGCGAGCCGCGCCCGGCAGCCGAGGCCGCGAGCACGATTCGCGGCCGTATCGTCAGCGCCTTCGACGGCGCGCCGATCACGGGTGGCCTCGTCACTCTGTCGTTCGGTCGCGGCCGCTTCGTCACGTCCGACCCGACGTTCCGCAGCTATCCCGAGCCGATCGTGTTCAACGCGGCACCTGACGGCAGCTTCGCCGCGACCTGGACGCCGTCGCCCAAGATGCGGGTCTACCTCGAGGCGATCGCCCCCGGACACACGCCGGTCGACACCGAGTGGACGTCGGTGCGAAACGGCATCGACATCGACATCGGCGACGTGCCGCTGCTGCGCGGCGCCGAGTTGCGCGCCCGTGTGGTCGACGAACGCGGCATGCCCGTCGCGGGTGTCGAGATCTACGCCAGCCGCACCTCGGGCGGCGTGGAGCTGCCGGACTCGATGTTCTCGACTTGGATCGCGTACGAACGAACGAGCGGCTCCGACGGCCGCCTCGCCGCCGAGATGCTGCCGATCCCGGGCACCTACGAGTTCTCGGTCGTGCGCGGCTCGAGCCCGTGGCAGGTCGTCGCCGGCAGCGCCCTCACGCTCGACGCCGGACTGACGGGAGAACACGAAATCGTCGTCGCGCCGGCGACCGCCACGGGCACGCCGAGCGTTCGCGGTCGCGTCGTCGACATCAGCGGCAACCCCGTGCCGGCCGGTCTCGCGCTCCAGCTCCACGCGGACATGCCGTCGCTCGGCAAGGGCGTCACCGGCCCGGACGGTCGGTTCGAGCTCGTGCCGGAGTATGCGAACGGCGACGAGAAGCTCGTGCTGGCGCGCACCGAACGACGCTACCGCCTCGCCGACCCCGAGCGGGAGTATCCGCTCGATGACGAGAACGTGATCGTGCGCGTCGAGCGCCGACCGACGTTCGACGTAGCCGTAGAGGTCGTCGACGCGCGCACCGGCAAGCCCGTCGAACGCTTCGGACTGCGATACCTGCACGACTACTGGGCCGACGAGGACAGCTTCGCGATCCCGCCCGAACGCTTCTACTGGCCGGCCGACCCCGAGACGCACACGGCGGGTCGCACCGTGCTCGAGCAGCTGCCCGTCGGCCGCTACCGCCTGAGCGTGCACCCCGAGAGCGGCGACCTCGCGACGGCGTACATGATCGCGTTCGAGGTCGAGGAGACCGGCAGCGAGCCGGTGCGAGTGGAGCTCGCGCCGCACGCGCCGCTCGAGGTGATCCTCCGCGACAGCCGCGGCGAACCGGTGGCCGGCAAGAAGGTGCGACTCGTGCACCTCATGGCGAGCAAGAGCTGGTCCTCGCTGTTCTCGGTCGAGGAGCTGCGCATGGGCATCGGCGCCGGTCGCAAGATGGCCGTCGGACTGCAGGAGGTGCGCACGGACGACGAGGGGCGGTGCGTGCTGCGCGCGCCCGTCGACGAACCGCGGCTCGTGCTCGTCCTGGGCGGCGGCGGTGCGATGGGCGAACGGCGCGAGCTCGGCGTCGTTCCGGCCGAGGGACGCACGGTCGAACTCGAACTGCCGGCGACCGCCGTCGTGCGCGGCACGATCGGACCGCCGGAGCTGCTCGCCGGCATCGGGCCGTCCGCGGCCGACCTTGCCATGCACGCGATCGTGCGACCCGAGGACAGCGACCTCGGTTTGTCCTGCCCGCAGCTGCGCCTCGTCGGCCCGAACGGTGAGCGCGGCGGCCGCACCCGGCTGAACGCCGACGGCACGTTCGCGTTCGACGAGGCCCTGCTCGGCGACTGGTCGCTCGTCATCGATCTCGAATGGCGGATCGGCTCGGGGTCCTACACGAGCGAGAACGTGACGATCGCGGCGGTCGCCGGACTGCAGGCCGGCGAGACGCGCGAGCTGGACGTGGACGCTTCGCAGCTGCTGCCCGCGACGCTCAGCGGTCGGGTCTTCGTCGACGGGGCCGCGTGGACGCGCGGTCGGTTCGGCGTGCTCACCGCCGATCCCGGGGACCGCGACCGGTTCCACATCGCCCTGACGCCCAACGCGACGTTCGAAGCGGTCGTTCGCCCCGATCGCTACCTGCCGTTCGTGTCGTGGGACGGCGAGGGCGACCGCACGCGCTACCTCTTCGCGGCCGAACGCCTGACGCTCGGCTCCGGCCAGCGCGTCGAGCAGAGCTTCGTGTTCGAGCACCGCGTCGTGCACGTCGACGTGCGCTGGCCCGACGGCACGACCGCGAGCGGCGAGCGGCTGGACCTCCACCCCGTCGATTACCCGGAAGTGCGCACCCTGCTGCACCCCGCGAACCAGACCGACGAGAACGGCCGGATCACGCTCGACCCGGCCCCACCGGGGCGCCTCGAGGTGCGCACCAAGGACGGCGACGTGCTCGGCGTGTTCACCCCGGCGGCTGGGTCCAGCGCGAGCTCCGGGCCAGCAACGATCGAGCTGACCCTGCCGCGCTGACCGGCCGTTGGAGGACCGGCCGTTGGAGGACTGGCCGTTGGAGGACTGGCCGTTGGAGGACTGGCCGTTGGAGGACTGGCCGTTCGATGACTGGCCGTTCGATGACTGGCCCGACCGCTACCGAATCACGCCTCCATGCCGCGCAGCTCGCCGACGCACTCACCCGTCACGATCCGCCCCTTGCCGTCGCGCGTGACTGCCGCCAGCGCGCAACTCGTGTCGTGGGTGAAGAACAGTCGCCCACCGCGGGACTCGAGATCCTCGAGCAACGCGATCTTCTCGTCGATCAACCGCTCCGGATAGCGGTCGTAGCCCATCGTGATCGCCCGCCGGACCCACGGAATGCCGGGGACCAGGTCCGCGGCGAACACGACCGGACCGCCGTCGCACGCCACCTCGAGCAGCAGCATGCCAGGGGTGTGGCCGTCGCTCGGATGGAAGCGGTAACCGGCCCCGAGCGTGGTGCTGGTCTCGCCGTCGACCAGCTCGAGCCGGCCGGTCGCTTCGAGCAGCCCCGGCAGCTCCGGGATGAAGCTCGCGCGATCGCGCGGATGCGGCCGCTGCGCGCGTTCGAACGCCGCTCTCCCGACCACGTACGCCGCGTTTCGGAACGCCAGCTCCGGCTCCTGCCCTTCGCGCCATGCCGTCAGGACCCCGCCGGCGTGATCGAAGTGCAGGTGGCTGAGCACCACGATGTCGATGTCGTCGGGCTGGATGCCACGCGCGGCCAGGTTGTCGAGCAACACGTGCTCCGCCTCCTGCACCCCGAACCGTTCGCGCAGCGCCGGCTCGAAGAACGCGCCGATGCCCGCCTCGCAGAGGATCGTGCGGCCGCCCTCCTCGCGGATCAGCAGCGCCCGACACGCGAGGTCGATGCGGTTGTGCTCGTCCGGCGGCGCCCACGCCTGCCACATGGCGCGCGGCGCATTGCCGAACATCGCGCCGCCGTCGAGCTTCTGCGAGTTGCCGGAGATCGAGTCGAGGATCCGCTTCATGGCAGTCCGATGTTGATCATGACGAACCAACCCTAACCGGACTAGTGCCGTGTACCGGAAGTCACGTTGGAGATCGCGAGGTCATTCGCGTTCCTGGCAAGGAGCGATCCGCAGGAGTATCGGTGGATACGCCGAGGACGCGCGACGCAGCCAGGGGCGTGAAGGGCCCGCGAACTGCAAGGTGACTTCCGGTTCATGGCACTAGCATGACCGGCAATGCAAACCGACAGCCGTCGCACCCGTGCCGCAAGAGCGTGCAGCGCTACACCGGCCGCCCTCGTTCTGCTCGTCGCCCACCTGTTCGGGTCGTGCGCCTGCCCACCGACGCCGGCGCTGGAGCCCGCCAGTCACCTGCGCGACGTGACCGCCGACGGTTGGGAGCCCGCCGACCTCGCGCGCGCGATGGCAGTGCTGGAGGCCCGGGACGAACATACCTGGGAAGATCACGGCCGTCCGCTCCGCGTGCCGCGCCATCCCGCGGAGAAGTATCTCGCGGGCCAGGTCATCGTGCTCGATCCCGGCCACGGCGGGAAAGCCGATGTCGAGGGCTACAAGCGCGGCCCCACCGGTGTGCGCGAAGCGGAGATGAACCTGCGCGTTGCCAAGCTGCTGCGACGGCTGTTGCAAGACGCCGGCGCCGAGGTGCTGCTGACGCGCGAGGGCGAGACGAGCGCTGCGGCCGATGACCGATTGAAGGACACGCACGCGCGCCGCGCCGCGATCGCCAACGTCGCGGAACGGCCCGACGGCGGCGTCGGCGCGGATCTGTTCATCAGCCTGCACCACAACGCGGCGAGCAAACCCACGGCCAACTACCCGAGCATCTGGTTCCACGGCGAGGCGGACTGGTCCGAGGTCGCGCTCGACGCGGCGCTCGCGGTCGGGCATCGCCTCGGCGCCGAGCTGCGAAACTCCGGCACGGGCATCACCTCGGTGCTCATGAGCGACCAGCAGATGTACCGCCGCGGGTTCGCGGTGCTGCGGCACGCCCGCGTGCCGGCGTTCCTCATCGAGTCGTCGTTCTTCTCGCACCCGCAAGAAGAGCAGCGCCTGCGCGACGGCCTCTACAACCTGCGCGAGGCCTACGCGATCTACCTCGGGCTTGTGGAGTACGCCTACGGCGGCCGCCCGACCCAGACGACCCCGACCGCAAAGTTGCAGGGCGGGCGCATCGCCGTCTCGACCGTGCTCGACGACGGCCTGCCCGGCTGGTGGGGCAGCGACCGGCAGCGGATCCTGTCCTCCACGATGACGGTGACGTGCGACGGCAAACGCCTCGACGTGGAGTACGACCCGGCGAGCAAGACGCTGACGGCGAGCGGCGACGGTCTGGCCGAGGGGGCCGGCGAGCACGTGATCGGCATCCACCACGCCAACCTCTACAAGCATCACAACTGGCCGCAGCGCTATCGCGTCGGCGTGCGCACCGACGGCAGCGTCGACGTGCGGCCCTGGCATGCCCCCTATGCCGGAGAAGAGAGGCCCTGAGAACTCGTCGCGCGTGCGCCCGCAGACCACGGTTCGTCGAGGCGAGGTAACAACGGTTCGTCCGACTTGACCGGTGCGCGCTGTCGATCGACAGTCCGTGCCATGGCAGCGACAGCACGCAGGCTCGCGATCGCCACGGTCGGCATCACACTCCTGGCACCGGCAACAGCGCAGTCGACGGTGCGCGGCGAGCTGGAGCTCGAACGCGCAGCTGACGGGGCGATCGTCGTCGAGCTCCGGCGACTGCACGTGCGGCAGAACGGCGCCGTCGTCGACCTCGGCAAGCTCGAGCTGTTCTCGCGGGCTGCGGATGTGACCGTGCGGGCCGAGCGCCGCGACGACGGCAGCCTGCAGTTCACCGCTGACGTCGAGGACGGACCGCACGCGCTGTTTGCGTTCGTCGACACGAACGGCGACGGCGCGTGGTCGCCCGCGGTGCCCGAGCCGTGCGGCTGGCATCGCCGCGTGTCCGCCGACACCCCCACCGCACCGATCACGCTGCGCGCGCCGACCCACCTGCCGCGCACCGACCGCGTCGTCGCGCACGGCGCGCTGCGCTGGCGCAAGGGCCTGCCGATCGTCCAGCTGGCCGGCGACGCGAGGCAACGCGGCCTTGCCCACGGCCAGCTGCTCGCCCCGCAGATCGTCGACTTCTTCCGCTGTTACCTGCTCGAAGACCGGCTGCGCACGGCCGCGGCCTACGAACGATTCGCCGCGTTCTTGCAGTCCAACTTCCGCTGGCCCGCGCCGCTGCGCACCGAGCTCGAGGGCGTCCTCGAAGGCATGCAGGCGAGCGGCTGCGACCTGCGCGTCCCCGAGCTCGGCCGCCCGTTCGGCCTGACCGAGCTCATGGCGATCAACGCCTACATCGGCACGCGCGCGATGCGTTCGAGCTGCACGCAGTTTGCTTGCTGGGGCGACCGCACGGCGGGCACCGACGTCGACGGCGGCACGATCGCGGGCCGCAACATGGACGGCGAGATCGACCTGCGCCGCGTCACCGTCAGCCACTTCGTGCTCTTCGCGGTCGCACCGAGCGAGCCTGACCAGCATCGCTACGTGTCGATGATGTGGCCTGGGTTCGTCGGCACGCTGACCGGCTTCAACGAGCACGGCCTGCACTGCATGGAGAACGCCGGTGGCACGGGTCCGGGACCCGTCGTCGAGGACATGGTCGCGATCTCGTGGTCCCAGCGCCAGGCGCTCGCCACGCTCGACGCAACGGCGGGCCCCGTCGACTTCGAACGCATCCTGCAAGAGAACGGCAACAGCCGCGGCGGCGCGTGCAACGCCGGCTGCATCGTGCTGTTCGCGACCCCGAATCGCCCAAGCCCGAACAGGCCGTACTCGGCCCCCGCCTGGGTGCTCGAAGGCGACCGCTTCGGCCACGCCTCACGCCTGCCGATGCAGGTCGCGCCACGGCTCGAGCACGCGATCCTCGCGAGCAACCACCACCACGTCTACGGCGCCGACCCCGATCGGCCGGGCACCTACTTCGGCCGCACCCCGTCGTTCTCGTCGCGCTGGCGCTACGAAGCCGGCGGCCAGAAGCTCGCGAGCTGGGCGCGCACGGGCCAGAAGGTCGGCACCCTGCAGATGCGCGAGCTGCTGCAAACGGTCGCGCACGGCACCACCGAGCACAGCGTGATCACGCGCCCCGACCAGCGCGAGTTCGACGTCGCCGTCGCGTCGATGCGCAGTGAGCCGTGGGACGCGCCGTATCGCGAGTGGCGGACGTTCGCGTTCGACGAGGTGTTCGCCGACCTACCGAACGGCACCGGCGGCGGTCCGCGCTGATCGCCGGCCGCTCCCCATCGCACCCCCCGGTAGGATCCCACGCATGCCGAAGGCTCTCGCCGCCGCGCTGCTGGTCGCCCTACTGGGCTGCTCGTCAGGCTGCTCGTCAGCCTGCGCGGGGTTGAACGACACCGATGCGGCGGCGACGCGCCCCAACATCCTGTTCATCCTCGCCGATGACCTCGGCTACACCGATCTCGGTCTGTTCGGCAGCGAGATCCGCACGCCCAATCTCGATCGGCTGGCTCGATCCGGCCTGCTGCTCACGAACTTCCTCGTCGCGCCCGCGTGTTCGCCGACGCGCGCGATGCTCATGACGGGGCAGGATCCGCATCGCGTCGGGCTCGGCACGATGGCCGGCGAACAGGACGAGCGGCAGGCCAACGCGCCGGGCTACGAAGGCGTGATGACCACCGGCGACACGATCGCCCGACGGCTGCAGGCGGCCGGCTACTTCACGTGCATGGCGGGCAAGTGGCATCTCGGCACCGAGCCCGAATGCGCGCCGCACGCCCGCGGCTTCGAGCGCTCGTTCGCGCTGCTGCCCGGCGGCGCGAGCCATTTCGCCGACGCGTTCCGACTGGTCGACGCGCCAGGCAAGGCGCCCTACCGCGAGGACGGTCGACCCGTGGAGCTGCCCGCGGACTTCTACTCCTCGGACGCCTACACCGACAAGCTGATCGGGTATCTCGCGGAGGCGCGCGACGCGGGGCGACCGTTCTTCGCCTATGCCGCCTACACCGCGCCGCACTGGCCGCTGCACGCACCCAGCGAGTGGAGCGAGAAGTATCGTGGCCGCTACGACGACGGCTACGACGCGCTGTGGTCGCGACGACGGCAGGCCGCCATCGCCGCCGGCATCGCAACGGCAGACCAGCCCGCGCCAGCACCCAACGAGTTCGTGCCCGCATGGTCATCGCTCTCGCCCGCCGACCAACGCCGCGAGGCCCGGACGATGGAGCTCTACGCCGCGATGGTCGAGAACCTCGATCACAACATCGGCCGTCTGCTCGCGACGTTGCGCGCCGCGGGCGAGCTCGAGCGCACCGTCATCGTCTTCTGCAGCGACAACGGGCCCGAGGGCAACCCGGTCGGCAACCTCGCGGGCATCGGCGAGTGGGTCGAGCGTCGCTTCGACAATCGCGTCGAGAACCTCGGACAGCAGAACTCCTACTGCTGGCTGAGCCCCGGGTGGGCGCGGGCGAGCGTCGCGCCGTTCCGCCTGTTCAAGTCGTTCCCGACCCAGGGCGGTGTCCGCGTGCCGGCGATCGTGTCGTGGCCGGGAACGGTCGCACCCGGGCGGTCGGACGCGGCGGTCACGGCGCGCGACTTCTGCCCCCTGGCCATGCACCTCGCGACCGGCGAACGGGCCCCGCGCTGCCGCATGCTGCTCGAGCCAGAACCCGATCCCGATCACGTCGTCGGCTGGGAGCTGTTCGGCCGCCGCGCGATCCAGCGGGGTCGCTACAAGATCGCGTGGCTCTGGCCGCCCTACGGTTCGGGGCGCTGGGAGCTCTACGATCTCGAGGCCGATCCCGCCGAGACCCGGGATCTCGCCGCTGAACATCCGGAGAAGCTGCGCGAGCTGCTCGAACTCTGGCGCGACTACGCGAACGCCAATCGCGTCGTCCTGCCCGAGCGGGACACCGGCTACGCGCTGGAGCGATAGCGCCCCGCAGCAACGCCCGCGGAACGGCGAAGCTGCCTGTGGCCCGCGCGCTCCTTTGGCGCCACGATCATGGGATGGAACAATCGATGTCCCCGGGCGGCCGGCGCGCCGACGCGATCCTGATCACCGGTGCCGGCGGCGAGGTCGGCCAAGGGATGATCCGTGGCCTCTACGACCGCGGGGCCCGCAACGTCGTCGCGATCGACCTGCGCGAGCTCGACGGCGAGATCCGGTCGATGTGCATGCAGACCGTCGTCGGCGACATCTGCGACGCGATGCTGCTCGGTCGGCTGCTCGCGATGTACGAGGTGCGCGAGATCTACCACCTCGCGGCGCTGCTCTCGACGCGCGCCGAGTTCACGCCCGAGACCGCCCACGACGTCAACGTCGGCGGCACGCTCGGCCTGCTGCGCCTCGCCGCCGAGCAGGCCCGCAGCCACGGCGTGCCGGTCAAGTTCGTGTTCCCGAGCTCGATCGCCGCGTTCGGCATGCCCGACCTCGAGACCAAGGCGCAGAACCCGAAGGTGAGCTGGGACCACTTCGTCATGCCGACGACGATGTACGGCTGCAACAAGCTCGCCTGCGAGCATCTCGGCCGCTACTACATGCGGCACTATCGGCAGCTCGCGAAGGACCGCGTGCCCGACCTCGTCGACTTCCGCTGCGTGCGCTACCCGGGCCTCATCAGCGCCGACACCCTCCCGTCCGGCGGCACGAGCGACTACGGGCCCGAGATGCTGCATTCAGCGGCGAAGGGCGAGAGCTACGCGTGCTTCGTGCGCGAGGAGACGCGCATCCCGTTCCTGACGATGCCCGATGCCGTGAGCGCGACGCTCGCGCTCGCCACGGCCGACCGCGACCAGCTGCGTTGCCCGGTCTACAACCTGACGGCCTTCAGCCCGACCGCGGCCGAGTTCGCCGAGCTCGTGCGCCACCACTTTCCGAAGGCCGACATCACGTTCGAACCCGACGAACAGCGCCAGGCCATCGTCGACTCGTGGCCGGCCGACGTCGACGACTCGCCGGCGCGCGCGGACTTCGGCTTCGCCCCCAAGCACGACCTCGAGACCGCGTTCGCGGAGTATCTCGTGCCGCGCATCAAGGCGCGCTACGAGCCGACCGAATGAGCGGGGTCGAGCGGGTCAGTCTCGACTCGTCGCCGTGCGCTCCTCGATGGCACCCGAGCCCACGCTCACACAGCTGAGAGAACCGCCGCCGCCCCTGGTCCGGCTTCGTTGACGTGGGGTTTGGTGGACCAGCCGTTGAACTCGCTGACCGATCCTTCGTCGATCCGCGAACGGCACCGTGGGCTCGGCCGCATCCGCGTCCGTCACCGCGTCGCTCCCGAGCTGATGCCATGGGACTACACGGGCACGCCCGGTTGTGCGCGTAAGCCGAGGTCGGAGAGCGACCCGTGGAGGCAAGAATCGGCGCACTTCTGGCGCCGCCATGAGAGCGCCCGGCGGAGTTGCGAAACTCCTGGCGAGGTCTAGCGCAGCCGCACCGAGCCTCTACAGTCAGGCCATGCGACTTCTACCGCACCTGTTCGAAAACAACCGGAAGTGGGCTGACAAGCAGATCGAAAGCGATCCCGAGTTCTTCAAGCGGCTCTCCCAGCAACAGACGCCAGATATACTCTGGATTGGGTGCGCGGACAGCCGCGTACCCGCCAACCAGATCATCGATCTGGCTCCGGGCGAGGTCTTCGTCCACCGCAATATCGCGAACGTCGTTGTCCATACGGACTTCAACTGCTTGAGCGTGATCGAGTTCGCGGTTTCCGTGCTCAAGGTACGCCACATCATCGTCTGCGGCCACTACGGGTGTGGCGGCGTCAAGGCCGCGAGCGAAGGTCGCCCGATTGGCCTGATCGACAACTGGCTGCGCCACATCCGTGACGTCCGCGAGAAGCACGGCCAAGCCCTCGCCGAGATCGCGAACGCTGACGATCGGTTTCGCCGACTGTGCGAACTCAACGTCATCGAGCAAGTGCAGAACGTCTGCTACACGACCGCCGTTCAGAACGCATGGGCCAACGACGCAGAACTCAGTGTCCACGGCTGGATCTACGGAATCGAAGACGGCCTGCTACGCGACCTGTCCGCAACCATTTCGTCGCCCGGCGAAGTATCCGAGTACTATCGGATCGCGACGCGCTAGTGGTCTGTCGCGGGAAGCGAGATTCCCGCAGCTTCCGTGATTGATCGCGTCCTCGAGTCCAGCCCCGCGGCGATCTTCGCGCCACACGCGTGTGTGGCCCAGGGCCTCGACAACGAACCGATCAGCGGGTGGCGTTGGCAGCTGGAACTCCAGAACACCCCTGCCGCGCGACGTGGCCCGCGGCGCTGACTCCGGACGATTCCTGCAACCGGATCGAGTCGGGCTGACACCAATGGGAACCCGCGTTCCCTGCGGATCGGACCGACATGAACCAACACGCTCGCCGGATCAGCGCCTGTGGCGCACTCGCATCGCTCCTCTTCATCACTGCCGACGTCACAGCGCAGGTCAGCCACCGCGCGGAGACACTCCTGGCCGGTGGCCCCGACACCTGGTACGTCACGAGCCACCAGGGCGGCGTGATCGCTACCAACGGCGCCCAGACATGGTCGTGGGACACGTCGGGCTCGGGCAACTGGGCCCTGACCTCGGCGCCGTCGTTCTCGATCCCGTTCAACGCGGTGCCGGTCGCGGCTACGCGAGCGGGCAACGCGGTCCTCTGGGACGGCTCCACGCTCAACGAGTTCGACGGCACCCAATGGAACGTCGTGGCGACGACCGGCGCCCCGACCGCGGTCGGTGCCGCCCGCATCGTCGGCCTGCGCAACGGTGACCTCCTGCTGTTCGGCGGCTACGACGCGGCTGTCACTCCGCTCAACGAGACGTGGGTGCTCGATGGGGTCACCGACGTCTGGAGTCAGGTCACGACGCCCGCTTCCCCGACACCGCGCTTCGACATGGCGATGGGCGTCATGTCGAGCACCGACACGGTCGTGATCTTCGGCGGCGACAGCGGCGGCACCCTGCTCGGCGACACGTGGGAGTTCGATGGCGTCACGTGGACCCAGACGGCGACCGGCGGCCCGCCGGCGCGCGCCGGGGGCGCCCTCGGGTTCCGGCCGAGCACGAACGACCTGACCCTGATCGGGGGCTACCCGCCGCTCGGCCCCCCGCTGCAGGACGCCTGGCGCTACGACGGCGCCTGGACCCAGATCCCGTCGTCGATGCCGGGCGCCGACCTCTCGCGCTGCCGCAGCGCCGGTCACGACGTCGCGACCGACGAGTTGATCTTCAGCGGTCGCGCCTCGACCGACTTCACGGTCGTCGCCGCGGTCTCCGAGTTCGCGTCGGTCGGGTCCGGCTGTGTGTGCGACGGCCGCACCAACCCGTTCACGCTCGGCGTGAACGGCTCGGCCACGCTCGGCTCGTCGTTCACGCTGACGTTCAGCGACTACACGATCGCCAATCCGCTGTTCATCGGGTTCGACAGCGCGGCCGCCACCCCGCCGTTCCAGTTCCCGCTCCTGCCGGCCGGCTGCGATCAGAACATCGCCACGATCGCGGGCTCGCTGCTCGTCGACATCTCGCCCGTCCAAAGCCCCGCGCCGACGCTCACGGTGCCGGTGCCGACCTCGACGACGCTGATCAACTCCAGCACCGTCATGCAGGGGGTGCAGCTCAACTTCTCGCCGTTCAACGGCTGCTCGAGCAACGCGATCTCCGCGCGGATCGGGCGCTGGTAGGCCGATCGGTCGTCGCGCCGCACGGCAAGAAGGCCACGACCGCGGGGAGCAGAAAGACGAGGTATCCCCTGCCCACCGCGGCGTGGCAAATGTCATGCGCTCAGCCCTGCGCGGCCTCGGCGGCAGCTTCGGGCTCGCCCCCATCGTCGCGCCCGGGCGCCTGGTCGACGATCTCGTCTGCCCCTTCGTCCTCGTCCGCGACCCAAGGCATGAGGTCGTCCGGGAACGCCTGCCACCCCTCGACGCCGAGCGCGAGCTCCGCGTCGTCGAGCAGGCACAGATCGAACCGCCGCCGCAGATCGGCCTCGTCGATGTTGCGGCCGATCACGACGACCTCCTGACGCCGGTCGCCGAACGGTTCGACCGAGTTGGCCTCGATGTCGGCGACGACCGCCGGATCGTCCGGCCACTCCTCGCGGCCGACCGTGGCCCACCAGGTGCCGGCACCGGACAGCGCGCACGAGCCGCCGGCCTGGTGCCACATGCCGACGAAGTCGTTGCGCGTCGCGAGCCAGACGAAGCCCTTGCTCCGCAGCACGCCGGGCCAGTCGTCCTGGATGAACTCGTGGAAGCGCTGCGGGTGGAACGGCCGCCGCGCGCGATAGACGAAGCTCGTGATGCCGAACTCGTCCGCTTCGCTCGATTCTTTGCCGCGCACCTCGGCCATCCAGCCCGGCATCGACGCCGCGCGGTCGAAGTCGAAGCTGCCGGTGGCCAGGATCGCCGCGGGATCGACGCGCCCGTGTTCCGTGACGATCTGATCGGCGTCCGGGTTGAGCTTCTTCAACAACGCCTGCAGCGCGCCGAGCTCCTCGGCGCTCACGCGATCCGCCTTGTTGATGATCAGGACGTCGGCGAACTCGACCTGCTCGACGAGCAGGTCGTCGACCGTTCGATCGTCCGTCTCGTCGAGGCCGATGCCGCGCTCGCACAGCTCCTCGCCGCGGCCGAGATCGAGCGGGAACGCGCCCGCGTCGACGACCGTCGCCATCGTGTCGAGCACCGCGACCTCGGACAGCCCGTTGCCGTCCTCGTCGGTGAACGTGAACGTCTCGGCGACCGGCATCGGCTCGGAGATCCCGGTCGACTCGATCAGCAGGTAGTCGAAGCGCCCGGCCTTGGCGAGGTCCGCGACCTCGCGCAACAGGTCCTCGCGGAGCGTGCAGCAGATGCAGCCGTTCTCCATCTCCACGAGCTTCTCTTCCGTACGGTGCAGCGCCGCGCCGCCGTCCTTGACGATGGCCGCGTCGATGTTGACCGAGCTCATGTCGTTGACGATGACCGCGACGCGCAAGCCGTCACGGTTGTCGAGCACGTGCTGCAGCACGGTCGTCTTGCCGGCGCCGAGAAACCCGGAAAGCACGGTGACGGGCAGACGCCAGGTCGCGGCCTCCCCGTTCTGCGCCGGTCGTCGAAGCGCCTTCACTTTGCTCCCTCGATCGGCAGTTGACTCAACATGTCGACGCGCAGCAGCACCCGCGGCTGCCCGAACGGATCGGGCGAGCGATGCACGGCGCCGAAACCCTCGGCGCCGGGCCAGGCCTCACCTTTGAGCAGGATCACGTCGAACGGCGCGACCTGCTGCACCTCGGCCCCCTTCCGCATCACGCCGTTGATCTCGTCCGGCCGCCCGTGCCCGGCCTCGCCGAGCCAGCGCCGATCGACGTGCGCGTGCAGCAACCACTCGGTGCCCGGCCCGACGTAGGTCACGAGCATCCGGATGCCGACGCGATCGACGTGGAAGCGCGGACAGGTCGCGTCATCCGGACTCTCGAGCGAGACCATGAGCTCGTCCGCAGAGACGAGCTCGGTGAACATCTCGCACAGCCCGGACACGTCGGCGGCCAACGCCGCCATGCCCGCGCGATCCGCGGTCCGCGCTTCGAGCGGCACGAGGTCTTGGATGTCGCGCTCGCCGTTCATCTCGGAGGCCCGCCCGACGAAGCGCGAGAACTTGCCGAAGTCACAATCCTCGCGGTTCAGAAAGCCGGTGATCCGCGCGTCCGCCGGGCGGCGCCAGATCGCGATGTGGACGTTCGGGTCGAGGATGCCGGCCAGATCGACGACCTCACCACACTCGATCGTGGGGGTCGCCAACGGCAGCGCGAAGTCATCGTTCACCACTCGTGGTAGGTGCCGGCCGACGCCGCGAGTTCCGCGGATTCCGGATCGAATCGACCGACCATGCGATTCCCGCCGCTACTGCGGGCGCGAAGTCCGCGATTCGGGCAAGCCGCCCGGCTAGCGCGCGGCCGCGGGCTCCCGGATGCCGGCGAACTCGCGGCGCAGCACGTCCACGACGGCCCCGACCGGCCCCCGCCCCGGCCGCGGACACGCGGCGCGCAGCTCGCGAAAGCGGCCGAGCACGCGCGCCGCGGCAGCCGCGAGCTCGCGATCGGCCGGCCCCTCGACGTGATCTGCCGGCACGGCGTAGACGAAGCGACCCGTGGCGGCGCCGAACGTCGGGATCTGGATGAAGCGACGCTCGGACGGCTTGCCGCCCGGCGCTCGTTCTGTCTCGGCGCGCACGAAGAAGTCGATCGCGTGCTCGGGATAGCCGAACAGCAGTCCCTGGCCGCGGTGCCGATCCAGCTTGGGCATGCGCTCGACGACCGCGACGACTTCTGCCGGATGGGTGTCGGGCACCAGTCCATACGGCGCGAAGAACGCGCGGTGCTCGTCGAGCAGGTCCGCGACGGCGGCCCGGTCCAGGACGTAGGCGACCGCGGCGCGCCGCCCCTCGTGCACCTGGTCGAACACGTGCACGTCGGCCCACAGCTCGTCGTTGCGCCACTCCGAGAGCGCGCGGCGCACGCGGCGCACCTCGGCGAGGTCCGGCGCGGCGACGTCGATCCAGGTCTGCCAGAACCCGCCGCTCATCGGCTTGAGCCCGCCCGCGATCGTGAACAGCGCCTCGCTGTCGAGCGCGGCCCACAGCTCGCCCCTGGCAACAGTGGCGGGCGCGGCCGGAGGCGGCGCCATGGAGCAGGCAACCAGCGCGAGTGCGAGCCAGCCCGAGGAGCGAATCTTCATGTGGTCATGGTGCCGAAGAAGCGTCTCGAGTTCCCGAGCAACGGAACTCCGCGGGGCCGGCCGGCACTTGCTCGGTGTGAACAACCCCGCACTTTCGTCCATCTCTCTGCTCGGCTCTCTCCTTTGCGCCATCGCACCGGCCCAGACCCTGCGCGTCGTTCCGAACGGCTACGAGTCGCTCGAGGGCACCAGCGCCGCCCGCACGCCGCTCGGCTGGTCCTCGGGGCGCGTGCAGTACCTCGTCGACGGCGCGCAGCTGTGCCCGAACCTCGCCGTCATCAACGCGATCCGACTGCGGCTCGACGGCGGCAACTTCAACATCGACGCGCCGGCCGCCAAGACGTTCCAGGCCACGGTCGACGCCTACGAGGTCAACGTCACGCCGGACACGATGAGCAACGACTGGCTGACGAACATCGGCAGCGCCGTACCGACCAACGTCTACACGGGCACGCTGCAGGTGCCGATGGCGACCCGACAGTGGCCCTTCCCCAACCCGTTCAGCGTCGACATCCCGCTGTCGCAGCCGCTCGTCTACCAGCGCAGCAACGGCAACCTCCTGCTCGACATCACCGTCACCGGCGGCAGCTCGGACACCTGGCCCGCGGACGGGTTCTTCTTCCACGCGACCGAGGCCCGCGGCGAGATCTCGCGCAGCTGGGAGGACGCCGCGTGCACGGCGCCGGGCGGTTCACTCGAGCTCGACGTGGCGCAGGTGCAGGGCAACGGCGTCGTCGGCGGCACGCTCGTGGTCGGCCAGACCCCGATGCCGAGCGCCGGCGTGTCGATCCCGTTCGTGCTGCACGCGGTATCGCTCGGCAATCAGCAGTCGGGCGGCATCGCGCTCCCGATCGCGCTCGGCGCCTACCAGGCACCCAACTGCCAATGGAACGTCGGCGACGCGGTCACGAGCCTCGTCCCCGGCGCCGCGGCGAGCCAGACCTGGCAGCTGCCGGCGACCGCGAGCGCGGTCGGGATCGCGCTGTTTACCCAGGCGGTCGGCTTCGCGACGTCGGCCGACCCGGTCGTGCCGTCGAGGAACGCGTACCAGATCCGCATCGGCGCCGCGACCCCGCCCCCGGGTCCGGCCCAGATGGTCCACCGCTCGAACTACACCTCGCAGCCGACGGGCTTTTTGTCGCCGAGCGGCTACTACGGGCTGGTGGTCGGCTTCGTCGGCACGTTCCAGTGATCGGCGGGCGGCGCGGTCCGCGGGGGGGCTGCATCGCGGGCCAGATCGGGGACTGCATCGGGGGCCGCATCGCCCGGGCAATCTGCCTGCCCGCGAATCGTCGGCGGCGAGCTCCGATACCCTGTCCGGAGACTCGCCATGATCCGAACCGCCGCGTTCGCCCTCGCCTGCTGCCAGCTCGCCTCCGCGCAGGAACAGCAGGCCCCCGATCTGCACTACCGCCTCGCGCTGCACCCGACCGCGGACCGCACCGAACTGCACGTCGAGCTGCGGCTGACCGGCGACGCGGACGGCGAGACCCGCATCGCGCTGCCCAACTGCCGCTACGGCACACCGCGGCTGTGGCGGATGACGAAGGACGTGCGCGCGACCGGCGCCGAGCTCGCGCCCGACGACGCGGGCTGGCTGCACACGCTCACGCACGAGCCGGGCGCCGAACTCACGTTCGCCTACACCCTCGCGATCGATCCGACCAAACACGACGGCTACGCCTACCGCCCGTCGACGGGCCCGGATCATCTGCACGTCTTCGACGAGCAGTGGCGCGCCAGGGTCCGTGATCGAGAGCGGCCGCAGCACTACCGCGTCGAGGTCACGAGCACGCCCGAGGGCTGGGTCGCCTACTCCAACCTCGGCGCGGGCCCGGGCCCGTGGAGTTGTCACCGCCGCGAGCGCGACATGAGCGCGTTCTTCGGCGCGGGCCGCGTCGGCGTCGACAACGTCTACCCCGGCCAGTTCGATTCGGGAACCAAGAAGGTCGGCGTCTACCTGCGCGGCCTGCGCGAGCCCCAAACCATGGGAGTGTGCAGCTAACGGTGTAAACGGCGACCAGCTGGCGGAGTGAGGTCACGGTTACAGGGCAGGTATCCTGCCTTGAAAGAAGATAGCGAGCTGCCCGAGGACGGCGCTCCAATTCCAGAGCGCACGCGTCCACTTCTTCTCGAAGCGACGCAGCGCGAGGTAGAGCAGCTTGGTGACGGACTTGTCGTCCGGGAAGTGGCCGCGGTACTGCAGCAGCTTGCGCAGGCTCGAGTTGAGCGCCTCGATCTGGTTGGTCGTGTAGATCACGCGCCGGACCTCGGGCGGGAAGTCGAGGAACGGCACGACACGCTCCCAGTTCGCTCGCCAGGACGAGGTGATCATCTCGTAGCGGCGGCCCCACTTCTTGTCGAAGGCATCCAGCGCTGCCTCGGCGGCTTCACGGTTGGCCGCCGTGTAGATCGGCTTGAGGTCCTTGGCGACGGCCTTGCGATCCTTGTAGCTGACGAAGCGCAGCGAGTTCCGGATCATGTGCACGATGCAGGTCTGCACGGTGGCCTGCGGGAACACGTGCTCGATCGCGTCCGGGAAGCCCTTCAGGCCATCGCAGCACGCAATCAGGATGTCCTGGACGCCCCGCGTCTTCAGCTCGTTCATGACCTTCAGCCAGAACTTGGCGCCCTCCGTCTGCTCGATCCAGATCCCGAGGACTTCGCGGCGGCCGTCGAGCGTGACGCCGATCGCCAGGTAAACCGACTTGTTTCGGACGACGCTTTCGTCGCGCACCTTCACGACGAGCGCATCGAGGAAGACGATCGGGTAGACCGGCTCGAGCGGCCGGCTCTGCCAGGCCAGGACGTCTTCGTGGACCGCCGACGTGGCGCTCGAGATCAGCGATGGCGAGACCTCGACGCCGTACAGCTCCTCCAGGTGGCCCTGGATGTCGCGGACGGTCATGCCGCGGGCGTAGAGCGCCAGGATCTTCTCGTCGAAGCCCGCGAAGCGTCTCTGGCGCTTCTTGACGATCTCGGGCTCGAACGTGCTGTCGCGATCGCGCGGCACCTCGATCTCGAGCTCGCCGTCCTCGACCTTGATCGTCTTGCTGCGTGATCCGTTGCGCGCGTTGCTCGTGCCCTCGGCACGCGGTGCGTGCTTCTCGTAGCCGAGGTGCTCGGTCATCTCGCCTTCGAGGGCTCGGCCGAGCAGCCGGGCCGTCAGCTCCTTGAGGATGCCGTCCTTTCCTGTCAGGTCTTCTGGCTTCTCGTAGTTGGCGAGGAGCTGGTCGATCAGCTCGTCCGGGATTCGGTGGCGGTCATTCTTCTTCGGGGTCATCGGTGGGCTCCCTACGGGTCAGAGGATCCCACCAGCCGTCACGCGAATACACCGTTCATCGCACACTCCCCAAACCATCGTCAACACGACCAAACGGATCGTCGCCGACCAGGCGAGAAGGTTTGGCCCCTTCGACAGCGACGCCGACCACTACACGATCAGCATCTTCCCGCGCGAACGCATCCACGCGGGCACCGCGATCCAGGACGCGTTCATCTGCTACGCCCGACCCGACAGCGAACGCGCCAAACTCGAAGTCCTGATCGCCCACGAGTTCTTCCACAACTGGCTGCCGAGAACGGGCGCAATCGACGTCTGGCGCAACGGCACGACGCTCGACGAGTTCCGCCTCGACTGGTTTCACGAGGGCTACACCGAGTATCTCGCCCGCCGCATGCTGCTCGACAGCGGCCGCGTGACCAAGGACCGCTACGTCGAGTTCTTCAACCAGGACCTCGAGGAACAGGCGAAGAACAAGGAGCGCAACGTGAGCCTCGAAGGCGTCAAGGACATGATCAAGGCCGGCGGCTACAGCAACTTCGTCGAACGCACGTCGTACTTTCGAGGTCCGCTGATCGCGCTACGCCAGGATCGCGAGCTCCGCAGTCGCGGCTCGTCGATGTACGAGGTGCTGAAGAAGTTCTTCGAGCTCGCAAAAGAGAGCGATGGCCTCATCACGGAAGACCAGTTCTTCGAACTTCTCGAGTCGTTCGACCTCGACGCCCGAGCGGACTACGACAAGCACGTCGTGCAAGGCGAGCCGCCAACGATCGCCGAGGACTCGTTCGGCGAGGAGTTCGTGCCGAAGAACGTGACCGTGTATCCCTACGAACGCGGCTTCGACCTCAGGGCGACGCGCAACACGGGCGAAGTAGCGGGCGTGAAACCCGGCTCCGCGGCCGAGAAGGCCGGCCTGCAGGACGGCCAGAAGTTCGTGAGCTACGAACGCCTCCGCGACGGCGACCGCCCGATCACCGTGCGGGTGAAGGTCGATGGTGCGGAACGCATCGTGACCTATCTGCCGCGGGCCGAGGGCGTGCCAACGGTGCGCTTCGTGCGGCGTGACAAGTGACGCTGGCGAAGGTGAGAGGCGAGCGCTAGCATCGAAGGGAGCCGGAGTGCAGAGTCCGGACCCGATGCGGGTGTAGTTCAGTGGTAGAACGTCAGCTTCCCAAGCTGAATGTCGTCGGTTCGATCCCGATCACCCGCTCCATTCCTTCCAGGGACTTACGCGCGACGCGCCCGAAGCTCCCCTTGCCGTGTGCCAGTTTAGTGCCAGGAAGTCCGCGGAGCTGTGAGCGGCTGCCACCACCACCGCCACGCGGTAACCGTTCGACCGCGTCTCTCAGATCGTCGCACACGAGGTGCGCGTAGACACGAGCTGTCAGCTCAGGCGAACTGTGGCCCATGAGTTTCTGCACCTGGTGCAGGCCAACGCCGGCACGGAGCAGTCGCGTTCCGTAAGTGTGCCGCAGGGCATGGATGTCGAGCTTCTGGCCCGACGCGTCGATCTTCTCGAGCTCGGCGCGGTCGAGCAGCCGGTCGAAGATGCGCATCGCGTTCCGGCTTTGCTTGCCCCATGGCTCGCCCCGCGGGGTCAGGAAGATTCGATCGCCGTCCCCGGGCACGTCGCCGAGTAGCTCGGTCTGGAGTTCTCGCAGCGCGACGAGCTCCTGGACCAGCTCTTTGCGGATGGGGTTGGTTTGTTCGCGACCTGACTTTGCCGTCTCTGCGCGCAGCCGAAGCGTCGCGCTTTCCTCGTCGAGGTCCTGCCAGACGGTCTGGCTGAGGGCTCCCCAACGGGCGCCGGTCTCCACGAGCGCGAGCCAGAGAGGGTACTGCGGCACCCGATGCGAGCGCTCGCGGCCGGCGTAGCGACTCCCCTTCGTGCCGTTCTTGATCGTGCGTTCGGCCGCCACGTGGCGCGCCTGCTCGGCGTCGTCCTCGATCGCGGCCGTGAGGAATCGTTCGATCTCTGCTTCCGTGAGGGCACGCCGACGGTAGCGCTGGTGCTTCTGCCCCTGCGGCAGTCGCTTGAGCTTCGCCAGCGGGTTCGATGCGATGACGTCGCAGTCGACCGCCCACCGCAGCATCCCCTGGACGGCCGCCACGTCGAGGTTCGCGGTCCGGTTGGACGCACCGTCTTCGATGCGCCGGCGACGCCACTCGAGCAGGTCGCTCGTCTGCAACTCCGAGACACGCCTGGCGCGCAGTCCCCCGAGCACGCGCTTCAGTCGGCCTTTCAGGTTGCTCAGGTGCCCGGCACTGACCCTCTGCTCGAGATCGGATTCGTAGAGTCCCCGAACCTCTTCGAGCAGGCGGTCGTGGGACTCCTCGCGACCAAGCCCGGCGAGCTCGAGGTCCCGCCGACGGATGATGTCTCCGAGTTGACGCTCGGCGACCCGCCGATCCGTCGAAAGCACCTGGCGGCGCCGCTTACCGCTCGCGTCGCTCCAGTCTCCCACGTAGACCGTGCCACGTTTGTTCCGCCGCCTGACGAGGCGCCCACGTCCGATTGCGCGGCCTCTCACCGGTTCAGCTCCTCGGACATGCCATCCAACCACTCCTCGATCGTGCGTACGCGCCACCGCTTCGAGCCACCGAAGCGAATCGCTGGCGGCAGGTCGCCGGCCTTCTCCAGTCGACGGACGGTCCGCACGTCGCACTGAAGCAGCTCAGACAGATCGCGTTCGGTGAACATCTTTCGCAGGGTCGGACGTGTACGCAGTCGCTGCTCGATCTCCTCGAGCTTCTTCTCCAGGGTGTCTTCGAGCTGAGCCATGAGGCTTGCGATCACATCGGAGTGTCGCGCGCCGGCATCACCATCAGGCACGGATGGGAGAAGGCGATCGCCCTCATCACGCATCGAATCTGGAGAGAGTTCACCCAATCTACCAACCTCGCTTCTTCTTCGGAACAGACCCTTGGATGGCCGCCCTCAACACCCCCCTTCGCTGTTCCATCGTCTGGACGGGAGTTCGATTACTGACGTAGTAGGGACCACGATTCTCGCTTTGCCTGCGTTTGATCCTCCGTGCCCGTTGCGAGGCCTCCATCGCACGGACTCGCCGATGGGCCTCCTTCAACGTCGCGGAGGCGAGCCCACCAACCAATCGTTGACACGTGATGAAGTGCTCGAGTTCCTCGATGTCCTTCTCGTAGGCCTCATAGAACCTCGCGAGCAGCTTTGCCGTAGATGCAGGAACCTCCCCGCCTAGACAGTCCTCTTCAATCCGGTCGAGGTCCGCGCCGCGCCCTTCATCAACCTTCCGGACGAAGTTGCTTGGATTCGCCCTCGATCTCGTGACGACCTTCCATGCCTTCATGAACTCCTGGTCGCCCGTTTGCCGGACATAGTGCAGGACCACTTCGCGAATCGCATCACACCCGATCACGGGGGGCGTCATCCTCGCCAATTCCCCCGGAGCGATGAACGTGTATCCGTTCAGCCTCGGGCTGACGAGCTTCAGCATGCCCTTCCGGCCAACCGGTTCTCCCGAGGCGTCGCGAGACTCCGAGTCACTCGTTCCATCCGTGAAGATCTCGACGGTGAAGCTGCGCCCGGTGCTCTCGTGATTCCGTGCCGTTCTCTCGGCTCCCGAGCGCATTGCGCGCTCGATGCGCTCGGCTTCGGTGATGCTCGGCCCCTCGTCTTGCCGCGGGCGCAGACTCGAAGCATCGAGCAACCCCAACTCGAAGAGAACAGCTGGATGCTCGACAAAGTCACGCAAGGAGCTGAGGCGCGCCACCTCCGCCTTCCGCTTCGAGAGTCGCTGACGGGCAGCTCGGACATGTTCGATCCACGCGCGCACGGAATCCAAACCGGCCTTGTCGCGCACCACGCCCACGTCGCCGCTGAGAAGACGTTCGAGGAACGACCTATCACGCGCCTCGAATCGCCGCAGCAGCGGATCGATCTCGCCTCCCTCCACTGGCTTGGGATCCGGCGCGGGTGTCGGCGCCGGCGTAGGGTCATCAACCTGACCGCGCTCTTGGCCGCCCGCATTCGGCAGTTCCGGATCGCCATTCAGAGCGCGAACCACAAGGAAAACGATGGCGAGAGCCGCGACCACGATCACAGCGGTCTTCGCCCGGAACGCAACATTGGTAGCCATACCCCACAGAATGCCGTTCGCAACCACTTCCAGGAAGGGCGTGCATCCGAACACACACCCGTAGATGAACACCGAAGCGGCGACGAGCAGCGACGACACCATGCGCCGCCGCTCGTCCACGCCCCACACCGGCGGCGGAGGCGCTTTCGCGTAGCGCACCTCCGGACGCATCAATCGCTCCTGCAGCAGCGTCACGACTGCTCCTTCCCTCTAAACGCCTCGAGCAAGGCGACCGCGGACTGGTCGGAGATCTGGCCATCGCTGCGTTTCCTCTCGAGGAGCGCCACCGCAGAGCCTCCCAGCGACTCCGCCACCGCCGCCTCGACGGCGGCGATCAGACCATCGCCCTCCTCCACGTTCTGGAAGTCGACGAACCGCCCACCGGTCTTGCTCGCGATGTCACGGTATTGCTTCTCCGCCGGAGCATCCCTCCCACACCGAACCATGAAGCAGCGAATCTTGGCCCCACTCAAACAAGCGAGGATGCGTTCATGAGTCATGCCGAACTCGCAGAGATCGATAGAGTCGTGGTCTCCTGCGAACTCGGGAACGAACTCCTGCGCGTATCCGTGGGACGCATGGTCGCCGACGCAGACCAACACGCGATTCCGCGCCACCCAGGGCAGTTGGCTGGCGAAGAGCAGACCGGCACCAAGGGCCTCAACCGAAGTGTCGTTGCCCTCGGTGAATCCCGCACCGTCGACGAACTTCCGCAGCTGGTCAACTCGGCTCGCCCCGATGAACTCGCCACGTGTGGGACCGCCATCACCGAAGAAGGCGAACGGCGTCTGGCACGTGTGGTCTCGGTAGAAGCCGAAGGTCATCCGCAGATGTTGGTGACGAGCTACCAGGCGTCGCAGAAGCTCCATCGAACGCGTCTTCACCGCATCGATGAAGGGCTCCATCGATGCCGTAGCGTCCGCAAGGACCGCCACGTCGACCCCGCTCTCAACTCGGAGCGCGCGTGACTGCGAGAGAAGGGAACTGCTGGTCAACGCACGCCTCGTTGATCGGATCGTCGGGAACTTCATGATCGCGCTCCTTCTTGCCCCTGAAGAGCCTCCCACTGCGAGTTGACGTAGAGGAAGATCGCATCGAAGGCGTCGTTCAACCACGCCAGGTCAAAGGACGGACGGGTGTCGCTGTGGAACTGCTTCACCAGATCCCGCCAGACCTTCCTGGACTCACCCTGCCCTGCCTCCGAGCCAAAGGTCTCCCCCGGGTCCTCCGGTAGCGCAACCCTGAGCACCGGGCCTCCGTCTTCCATCCCAAGAGTCGCCAGGGAGCCATCCAGCGACTGCAGAAGGCGAGACACCCGCTCGTCCCACTGCTCACACCGAGCGAGGAAGGCCTCGTATCGCTCGCCAACAGGGAAGAAGCTGTGCTCAAGGAACTCGAGGAAGTCCCCACGGGCGGCCTCGATGTCACGTCGGGAATCACGCAGATCCTCGACGAACTTCAGATCGGCACCGGCCTCCGCAAGACGCAGCCGCTCGCGCAGGTCATTCAGCTCTCGGTGCAGCTCGGCGTTACGAGTGCGTTCCGCTCTCAGATCCTGCTCGATCTTCTGCTTATCCACGACAGCATCGAGCGCTCTCCCATCCGCCACGAACGCCTGGTGCTCCAGGCCCTGCATTCGCTCGCGGCTCTCGTTGGCCCGCCTCTCCAGGTCGATGACCCAGAAGGCCAGGATGGACAATGCGCCAACGACCAACGACGCCATCGCGGCCGGCACGACCCCAGCCCCCTCGGACGCCATGACCGCGACGCCGAGGCTTGCGCAGGCTCCCAGACCGAAGAGCCCCACCGCCCCGATGACCCGGGACCTCAAGCCATCTGGCCACGCTACGCGGAACCTCACCATGGCAGACGAACGCCTCCATCGCGCATCTTCTTCTCGCCGCCGCTCGACG
This sequence comes from Planctomycetota bacterium, assembly GCA_965228735.1. Taxonomy (GTDB): domain Bacteria; phylum Planctomycetota; class UBA1135; order UBA1135; family UBA2386; genus JAGQRA01. The sequence continues at coordinate 638,816 of OZ245838.1, read as the reverse complement.
GCGGCGGGATCTTGAGGCGCGCATAGTCCGCCGCACCCCAGGTGTAGCCGATGTCTTCCTTCGTCAGCTTGCGTCTACGACGCACGTTCTCGTTGGGCGGCTGCTCGCCCAACATCTGCTTGATGAACTTGCCATCGACCTTCTTGCGCCACGCCCCAACCATCGGAGCACGCGCGACGACCTCGTAACCGTTCCCAAGGGAGGCCTGCGGGAAGTCCTGAAACTCGTAGGGGTAGACGTTGTGATCCTCGCGCAACTCGTGACCGATCGTTGTGCTCCGGCCTTGCGGCGACTTCGTGTCGGTTCGCTTCTCCTGCCAGAACACGTGCTTTCCGAAGAAGCCCGACAGCCACTCAGCCGCATCAGGTGACGCAAGCCGTCCAACGCAGAGGTTGCCGATCTGCCCGACTGCCTCGCTGGCCTGCTCTCGTCCGCCGAAACGGGCGATCAGGCCGCCTGGGTCCTGAATCGTCGCCGCTGTCCGAACGCCCTTGATGCGCCCAAGGAGAAGCGCCTCTCGGTAGGAGGCGAGAATCGACTCCGGCGTCTCGTCGACGAAGAGGAACGTCTCATCGACGGGGTAGTTCTCAGCCCGATCGCGCAGCCGAGCGACGAGAAGACGGAACACAAACGAATTCCACGCCTCGATCGTCTTGGAGTTCCTTGACGATCCCCTGAGGACGATCACCCCTCCCGAGTTCAGCCATCCATCCACCGTGATGTAGTGCTCTGCCCGCCGCTCGAGCAAACTAGCGAGACGCCATGGCCCCAGCTTGACGTTCAGTGTCTGCAGCATGTTCTGACTCGCCTCTACGCCCTTCCTCAGATACTCGCGAAGCAGGCTCTTGCCGCGAGGGTGCAGCTGGAGGACGTGCCGCAGGAGGGACTCATCCCCACACGCGATAAGAAGGTCGTAGAGAAACCAATCGCCTCCGCGCAGCTGTAGCGTGTGCACGATTGCTTCGAGCAGCTGTTGAGCTGCTGGGGTGAAGAAGTCATGCGACTTCTTCGAGTCCTCGATCATCATGTGGGCGAGCTCCTGACCGTCTTCCGGCGTCACGCAGCTCTTGCCCAGATGCAGAGCGATTCCGCTCTCGCTGTAGGCATGAAGGTCGATCAGGTACTCAGGCGGGCACCACCCAAGCACGCTCGGCATTAGGTCCTCGCCCTTCGCGTCGAAGATTACGATGCGACAGCGAGGACGCACCCGACCATCCCACGGCCTCGCACCCAGCACGTTCCGAAGCAACATCCGTAGCTCCAGCGTCTTCCCCGAACCGGTCTGGCCGAAGTACATGAAGTTCGGAGCCAGACAACCATCCGGAAGGATGTTCCCCGCAAAAGGGTAGGCCGCCGACAGGCGTAGACGTTTTAGTGCCTCCGGACAGGTCCGAGCCATCTGCGACAACGAAAGCAGTTCCCCGCTCTCAATAGGATGCGGAGTCGGGGTCATGAATCATCCTCCTCGCCCCGGAAGCTCCGGATGTGTTCATCGCAAGCGGCGCGAGCAACCTCTTCAACCTGCGACGCTCCAAGACATCGGTATCCCGCGTAGAGCGGGGTCACCTCTTCCGCTGTGACGGCGAACTGGGCGTAGAAGCTGGCCAAGAGCAGCGGCAACGTGACGGCCAGTGCGAGACCATGCGTCGACCAGTAGCCATCTCTGATGTCTCGCAGGTCGGCATCGACCAGCAGGAACGTCACCGCCACGGCCAGGGCGTAGCCGACCAGCACACGAACGAAGGGGCGAAGGTGGTGCCACAACCTCCGTCGAAGGTCGATCTCTCGCCCGTCTCGCGCACAAAGCGTCCCGTGAAGCAACGGCGGCAACGCGCCGAGGATCAGGAGGATCTCCGGCCAGTAGTAGAGGACCGTTCCTGCTCGCCCTGCCCCGCTGACGATCCCCAGCCTCCCCCATGACAGGCACGACCAAGTCACCAACCAGGCCGGGAACAGGACCACCGCACACTCGGCGAACAAGCGGACGCCCGTCCCCACCGTGTCTGGCAGCACAACGCCGCAGGGGCTCGGGTCCCGCCTCGCGATGCGGTCCAGCCTCATGCTGATGAGCTCGTAGGCCAACGGGTGCGCATCCATCACAGCCTCACCCCCAATCCCGGCGACTGGGACTGACGCCACGCCTGATCTTCCAGCTGCAGCTGGTCCTGGATCGTCGTCGCAAGCTCCTCCCTCCGACTACGCTGCATGCTGCGGGACAACTCGGCGAGCCCCTCTCCAACCGCGATCTCGTGCGTGTAGACATGGAGGTCGTGCGCCTGCCTGGTCAGCGCCACGTAGCTGAGTTCTGCGTCCAGATTCCCCGGATCGGCTAGCACGAGTGCTCGATCCACGGTCTTGCCCTGGACACGGTGGATCGTTGCCGCGAATCCTAGCTCGACGTGCGGATACACGCGCAGATCGACGTCGGCAAACAGTTCGGCCCCGTTGCGCCCCTCTCGATCAAGACGCACGCGCAGATGACGACCGCTCGCAGCAACGACCTCTCCGAAGTCTCCGTTCACTACGCCACCGGGCTTCTTTGCCCACAAGCGCCCCCGCCCACCGAACGCAGTGACGTCAACTCGGAACGAGTTGCGGCGCAGCACGACGCGGTCACCGAGGTGGAAGCACAACGGAGAAGCTCCAGCGCCCCGATACAGCTTGGTGCCGCGCTCACCGAGTTCCACGGGCGCACCGACCCGCTCGCCACGCTCGATTCGGGCCTTCTGCACCTGCTCGTTCAGCCGAGTAACTTGCGAGCGCGTCGATGCGATGATCAGCGTGTCTCGCCTCTGACCGGCCCCATAGGACATGTAGCGATCGACACAGGCGTTGATCGGACTCTCCTCCCCACCGCAGACGTGGAGTCTGTCGTGTTCTGCGAGCAGGCGAAGCGCCTCGTCGGCCTCGCGACTGCGGACGTGACCGCTGAGAGCCTGCATCCACGGTTGCTCCCGCTGCCTCCAGTTCTTCTTGAGCTCGATGTGGCCGACCAGATCCGCGAGCCTTGAGAACAGAGAGGCGCCTGAAAGCACAGGACCAAGCTGGCGCTCGTCACCACACAGGATGACCTTCGCCCCCGCTTGCTTGGCCCTATCGATCACCTTGGCCAGCTTGCGGAATCCCACCATCGCAGCCTCATCGACGACGATGTAGTCGCCCTTCCGAACCTGCATGTGCGACGGGTTCCAGGTCATACTCCTCGGGTTGACCAAAACCCGCAGGAGCATGCGCACGTGATGGCGCAGCGCTCTTGCCGGCACCGAATGCGACAGGCGCTCGAACCGGTCCACGGTGAACGTGCTCTCGATCCGCGCTCCGGCCGCCAGCTCCTCGCGCGCCACACCTGTCGGAGCAAGCCCGATCACGCGTCGCCCCTCCGCATCTGCCGCCGCCACCAGCGCGGCAAGCAGCCGCGTCTTGCCGGTCCCGGCCGCCCCCTTGAGGACCTTGATAGCGCCCTTCGTCCCAGCGAGGTGCTTCAACGCTACTCGCTGCTCCCGATCCAGCCCGAGACGCCGAGCCACCTTGTCGAGCTGCTCTTCGCGAACGCGGTGCCCCGCCGCCTTGTGCATTGCCTCGGCATTCGCCAGGGCGTCCACCTCCACCCCGTAGTTCTCGCGAGTGGTGTAGAGCACGCTGCCGCGTCGCTCGCCCAGCCTGTGAACCCGCTCATCGTTCTGCAACACGTGATCCACCGCCCGTACGACATCGCCGATCCGCGCATGACCACCTCGGCATGCATATGCGGCGACCCTCTGAACGTCGGTCTCGCGGAAGGAGGAATGTTGCGCGGCGACCTGACCGACCGCCCGGCTGGCAGCTCGCCGCGCATTTGTCCGGCTGCGGTCCAGGTTTCCCTTCGCCCGCCATCCGAACAGCCTGCTGATGCTCTGCTTCGTCACGCCATACCGCGACGCTGTCGCCCGCCACTCGCCGACCAGATCGTCGAAGGAACGCTCGATCTTGCTCGGCCGGATCCGTAGCTGGATCGCCTCGCGGGCCTTCGCCGACTCGTATCCCAACTGCCCCGCCTTCTGCAGGAGCTTCGCCCGCGCCTTCGAGAACTCCTTGAGGACCTCTTCTGGAATCCCGCAGAGCTCGAAACCGTCTTTCGTCTTGCGGACCGCGAGCCCTTCGGCCCGGAGCCGCGAGGCCAACTCGGACGTCGCCATCGCGCCCAAAGCCATCTTCGCCTCGTATAGCGAACGGCTCTGCAAGGAACCCCAGGTACCGTCCTGTCTCAGGCCGGCATTGAAGATCACAACGTGGCAATGCAGCTGCGGATCCCCGTGGCGAGACTCGATGTGCCAGAACTTCACGACCACGAGTCCGGCAACCTGTTCGGAGCGCATCCCACCCTTTCCTCTCCGCGCCTTCACCACGTGGTCTTCGATGTGTCGGACCAGTGAGTCAACCGTCTCGTTCACCGCCCCCTGCACAGTTCGGCGCACGTCGTCGCTACCGAGCAGAGCAACGACGCTGACGCTCTTCGGGACGCTGATGGTCATGTCCCAAGCCGCATCACTGTCGTCCCCGTAGTTCTGACGCAACTGCTCGGCTTGAGGGCCAATCGCCCTACTCATGTCCGAGAACCTCTGCAACGTGACCTTCTCACCAAGCAGATCCAGTTCGTCTGCCCCCACACCCCCAAAGACGGGGACCGCACCGTCCTGCAGCAGGTAGCGCAGAAAGCGAAGTTCGTCACCTTCGCGCTCGATGTCCTGCCTGTGGTAGGACACGAGGTTGCCGGATCCCGATGACATGGAGACGAGCATCTGCTGCGTGGTCTAGTTGGCGCTGAGGTGGAAAGCGGAACTGCGACGCAGGCGTTGCCCTTCGCACCGGGGCGCTCGGTGCGGCGTCCTCATGGCAGCCCGTTGGATGTAGCCAACGAGCTCAAGAACCAACTCATCAGCCATGAAGTGCGGTCGCACGAGATGGCCCATCCCGCCCCATCTGCGCAGACCGTCTCCCAGCTCCAGATGGACAGACGCTGGCTCCTGTGTCCTCGGTGACATCATCGTTCAGCTCCCGTTCATGTCGTGGTTCGGCACCGGCATCACGGGCACCTTCTCCTTCACCCACTTGTTGACGGCCTTGCGGCCGACGTCGCCGTCCTTAGCGAAGTTCAGCAGAATCGCCTCGCCGAACGCCTTCTGACGCTCGCCCAACACAGCCACTGCGTGCAGCAGCTGGTTTGCTACGAGGCCTACGCCGCCAGCTGGTGACTCGACCTCCCGGCCTTCCACGCCGATCGCGTCAGCAAGCAAGTCGCGAATCACCTCGGAGAGCGACTTCCCGGAGCGCTTGGCCCTCAGCATGAGTTCGGCGTACATGTCCGAGTCCAGACGAACGGAGGTCACCTTGCCGCTGAGATTGGTCATGCGTTTTCCTCGACGGTGATGGCGTCGGCCCACACGGCCTCGAAGTTGGCCTCGTCTTCCTCGTCCTCCGTGAAGATGGCGAGGACCTCGACCGCATTTGGGTAACCCCCGAACGTCGGGGCCGTCGCTCGCGCGGCGATCGAGTAGCCGCGCATCCGGACTTCCGAGATCACCCGATCCCAAACCGCTGCTCGAGCCCCAGACCGCACACCATCGATGAGCAGCACGAGGCCACGCCGGTCGCTCAGCGGACGCACGAACCTAGTGGTGCGCCCAGGATCGACGGCCAACTGTGACCAGGCCATGGAAGCCGCAATGACCTCAGGATCGTCCGGCCTAGCTGGCCAAGCCTGATCGAGGTCATCCTCCTGATCCGCTGCCATGATCAAGCCACGATGGACCAGTTCGCTAATCGCGGACGAAACGCTCAGGCCTTCCCGTCGGGCGAAGGCAACGAGGTCGCTATGCAGGCCCAGGTCGAGACGACAGGCAACAGTGCGCAAGGCGAACCTGCTCACTTGCCCTCCTCAGCGATGACCGCGTCAGCCCACAGCTCCATGAACAAGGCCTCTTCGCCGCTGTCATCGCAGAAGATGGCGACGACCTCTGTGGCTCCGTCGTCAGCCTTGCCGCTGCCGGTAGGCGCGCTTGCTTGAGCGGCGACCTCGTATCCGTGTTCCTGAGCACTCGAGATCACCCGGCGCCACACCCGCTCCCTGGCCGGACGCGGCTCTCCGTCGACGAGCAGCATCAGCCCTCGCCGATGTGCAGTTGGAGGAACGAACCGAAGACGACGCGGCTCAGGGGTGAAGAGGTGGACCCACGCCATCGCACTCGCGATGCCGTGGTAGTCACCCGGTCCGATGGGCCTTCGCTGTGAGCGCGTCATGCCCTCTCTATACTGGCACATTGTGCCAGTAACAACCCGAAGGGTTAGATCGGTCCGCGTTTACAGGCGTTTACAACGATCGGGTATTCCGCCCAGGCGGCCGGCAAAGTGGACTAGGCATTCGATTCCTCAGCTAGCTCGAGCCTAGGGAGGGCAACCGACGCCTTCCCGATTCGCTGCCGCCCGTTTGCTTCGGCCACTCGGAAAACGAACCGACCAACGGGGCATCCCGGAGACTTGACGTGGTAGAGCACCCCGGGCTTGCCAGTCTTCGGATCCTTGAGGTGCAGGTCGCCAAGCCCCTGCAACAAGAGACGAAGCCGGGCAGCGAAGCGAGAGTTCGACTCGAACGACCCGAAGTGCCCGATCGCGTCGCCCGCACCGTGCACCTGTTCGTTGACCGCGTCCAGCCACGCCTGGACATCTCGCCTAGCAGGTTTGAGATCGCCGGTGACAACAGCCCAAGCTGCTCCCGCAGCACGTTCGAACGCGTCATCGAGGAGCTTCGCCGGTGCCACGCGACTACGGTCAGCCAACTCGCGAGCGCTTGAGTCTGCATCGCCGGCGATTGCCGGCAACTGCGCAAGAGCCTCCCCGCGTCCGGCTAGCGAGACCCTGTAGCGCGCAACATCGGCTACCTCGATACGCAGGAGCTTTGCCTCGCTGAGAATCCCGAGGCACGCCTGTGCCTCAACGTCATCGATGCCGAGCGCCAACGCGACGTCCGACAAGCTCGCACCTCCACGATGGTCAACGGCAAAGAACCAGCTCAGCATTCTCCTCAACAGAAGCGGGCGCTCTCCCTTGATGCTCGTAAAGAGGCTCGCAGCCTCACCACCTTCGCCCCGATCTCCTAGCCGGTCAGCCTGCTGCTTCCCTATGACGAACTCATCGCCCGCCCTCGACTGGCTTGTAGCCTCCTCGGAAGCAACGCTCTTCGATCCGTCGTTCTTCTTCTGTTTGCTCACGATCTACGCCATCTGCATCCGGTCTGCGCCGAGGCGAGCCTAAGACCCCCGACGCGGATGGCAAAGCACACCGACCCGAGAACCGTGTCCGACAACGCGTAAACATCGCGCCCCGCCACGCTCGTCGCGTTTACACCGGCAACTCCGCTCCTCGCCCCGACTTCCCCCGATCCGCCCGCACTGGGCGTAAACACGCCGTTGACGCCGCGAGTCACCATCACGTCTCGACTTACCGCAGGACACCGCCGCGGCGTCCGCACCGCCAGGTGCATCGGGTGTGTTCCTTGTTCCTCGTTCCCTGTTCTTCGCATGGGCTATAGGGGGAGGCATGGTTCTAGAACATCATGTCACGGGACTGCGCGAAGAACGCCAACGCCTGCAGGCGGAGGCCGACGGCGTAAGGGCGTCACTCCTGAAGCTCGAAGAGCAGCTGCAGCGCGTCGAAACGGCGCTCGCCGCGCTCACGGGTAGCGAGAAGGTCAAGAAGAAGAAGTCGGCCGGAACCGGCGTGAAGACCACGGAGGTCATCGCAGAGATGGCGGCGCTGCTGCAGGACGGAGCGCTTCACGAAGAAGAGCTCTCGAAGCGCGTCGCGGACAACCTGAAGGCGAAGGGCAAGACGCGAACAGGTCTCGCGCTCCGCTTCAGACAGGCGCTGAAGCACGAGAGCTTCGAACACAAGGGCGACGCCGTGGCGCTCGCTCCGAAGCGCCAGGCGTAGCCGCTTGCTTGTGCTACGACGTCTTCTCAAAGACCACGCAGTACTCGTGCTTGATGGGGACGTGCTTCATGCGCGCGTAGGTGCGTCCATCGGACTTGCAGTTGTGCTGCGTCTTGATGATCACCGACCGCATCGCGCCCAGGCATGGCTCCATGTTCATCACGTCTCTGCCTAGCGCGTAGTAACCACCCGCTCGCCGAACATCCGCGACCAAGACGGCGAGGTGTCCACCAAAGGCAAGCGACTCGTAGGCGTTCCGCAGGCAGACCGTCAGCTTCGTGATGAACCGCTTGTAGTGGGCCTCCGAACTCAGGTCTTTCTCGCCACCACCGTAGCTGACGATGTTGAAGTAGGGCGGGTGCACCCACACGAAGTCGAACTCACCTCGCGGCTGCTCCTCGTAGAGGTCGAAGCCCTTCTTCAGGTCGCCGCCCCAGTAGCGGATTCGACTCCCCGTCGCCTCGTTGAGCCCCGCAATGACGTCTCGGGTCGTTCCGGAACCCATCATCGGGTCGGCAACCCGTTTCGCGCGGTAGCGCAAGACGAGCTCCTTGAACAACGTGCCATCGCAGTTGCCCCGGTAGCGAGCGTCACCCCAGAGGTTGCACCGCTTGGGATAGGACACTACCGAGCTAAGTCCGGCCGTCGCTGCGTAGGGCGACACCTCGTTGCTCATGGGGTCGAGGGTTGGTGTTGATGTTGCGTTCTCTCTCATGCTTTCCTCCTTGCATGCGGCCCGCCCCCTCACCCGAAATGCTGTTTCCCGGTGAGGGGCGCAGGCGGTTCTTCACAGCGCGCTGAGAACGCCGAGCCCCTCCCGAAGGAAAGAGCCAGACTGAGCGCCTGCCTGCAGGCGCACCAGAAGAGAGAAGCGGCGCGCGGAAGCACCGAAGCGTTGCACGGACCGTGACAGCTTCGCTGGCGCGAGGACGTGCTGCGAAGGAGCGTGCGCACCACGTGGAGAAACGGTGCGCGAACAACGCCATCGCCTGCACGGGCCGTGACAGCTTCGCTGGCGCGTCGACCGTGCTTGCGATGGCGCACGCGCACGATTGAAGCGGCGCATCTCACCCCCTAAGCGGGAAGCCAGCGTGCGCTGGCCTCCCTCGAGGATCAGTAGTCTGCCGGCAACAGCACCGTCGTCGCCGACCGGTCCGCCTCCGTGATGATCCAGAACTTGGTTCCCGCCGAGCTCCGGTAGACCGAGAACAGCCGGAAGCCCTGCTTCAACGACAGGTCGTTCTCCTCCCAGTCCTCGGGACAACACTCGCCCCAGTCTCCCTGCACATGGCGGCCCAACGCCGCCTGAATCTCGTCAGGGGGAATCGCTGCCAGCGCCGCCGGCGTGCTCACAAGACGTCCTAGTGGGAACGTCCGGCCTCTCTTGTCTTCGAATGCATCCATGTCGACCTCCGTCGTTTGGGCCCGCCTCCTTCCCCGGTCACGCTTTCCCGTTGAGGGGTGCGGGCAGTTCTTCGCCTCGGCCTCAGAACGCCCGCACCCCATCAGGGAAAGCAGGACGACCGTGCGCCGTTCGTCGGCGCACCTACCTGGAGAACACGGGCGCGAGCCGCGTGCTATGCAGGTGGCGTGACAGCTTCGCTGGCGCGGCACGTGCCACACGCAGGGCGAGCGCACCGAGCCGTCATGCCGAGCTGCTGCAGCCGAGCGCGAAAGCGCCCGGCGCCAACAAGGGCGCCGGGCAGGTTGGCAAGGCGTGTCGCTACTCGCCGTCGTCCGCTTCTGCCTCGGCGGCCTGCGCCGACTGCATCAGCATGTACGAGTGGACCTCGTTGGCGACCTTCGCCAGCAGCAGCAGGTCCTCGCGCCCGAAGCTCGAGGACCGACGCCAGCTGCCTTCCGAATCCCGGTAGAGCGTGTGGAAGCTAGCCGAGTAGAAGCTCCCACCGTTCTTGGCCTCGTTCTGCCAGATGGACGCCTTCACGCCGCCCATCCTGATCTCGTGCACTGGTCTGTTGTTCTCTTCCATCATTTCCTCCTTCAGATGGTTGGTTACACGTCTGTTCGGAGGGCACGCGCGCGCCGAGGAGGCGCCGGGTCAAGGAGGAACGCAGGCCGAAGGCCGAGTAGTCCTTGCACGCGGCGACCGACAGGCGCGAGAACGGCCCGGGAGCAGACGTGTGGCCATCCCTGAAGATGACGATGGCAGACCGAACGACATGTGCACGGAACCGAATGGGCGCGAAGGCGCCGCCGGAGACGAGGTGCCAGGTGGAGCGCGGTCGCTGCTTGCCTTCTATCGGAACATCGGAAAGAACCTGGTCGCCCGTTTCGGGCGACGTGGGTTTGGACTACCGCTTCGGCGAAGTCGCACGCAGGAACGCCTCACGGAGTGCTTCTGCCATCGGCAGGAGCTCCGCGACGCCCAGCGACTGCGACTCCTTCCACTCCTCGCCGTCCTTGTAGAGACGGGTCGGGACGAAATTGAGCATCTCGCCGTTCTGGGTCTTGTTGAGCCAGACGACGACCTTGCAACGGCCGTAGCGAACCTCATCGATCGGTCGCTCGGCCTTCTGGGTTTGGCGGTCCTCGGGACCACCGGGAGAGCTGTAGCTCATACGCATACCTCCATTCGGTTGCGCAGCGCTCCGGCTCTACCTGGCTGTCCTTGGTTATGAGCCGCCGGCACACGCGTGTGCGGTAGCACACTCGCGTCAGGCCACGGCCTCGGCCCACGACTCCCGCATCTGCCTCGCCCGCTCCTGAATCCGCAAGAACTCCGGGCACCTAGACCGCACGGTTACAGACGGCACCGGATCTGCTCGCCGAGCGCTCGCCGGCCTCGGGTTCGCCAACATCGCCACCAGTGCTCCGCCTCTCTCGACCAACGCAAAGGGGAAGCCTCTCCTGTTGAGGATCTCTGTTTTGGGATCTCTGTTATCTAGCGTTGTCGAAAACGCATCAGGGGCGTTGTCAGAAACCGGCGGGGGCGTTGTCGTTTTTTGCCGCGAGCGCCATCGCCGACCTACATGCGACGTCATCGTCACCAGCGAACCGTCGACGAACAGACAGCCGTTGGCGTTCTCATTGGCCTGCCGTACCTCGAGTGCCTGCAGGTAGCCGCGCCGCCGCAGCCTCTCGACGGCTCGACATAGCGTCGACCGCCCACACCCAGAGAGCGCAGCCAGGTCCGCGTATCGAAACCGCGCGTAGCGCTCCCCCTCCAGCAGGCGCGCCCGTCGCTGCCGCTGCTTGAGCCGACGCATGCAGTAGTAGAGCAACACGATCGCCTCCGAGCACGCGGCCTGACCCGTCGCAATGTGCTTGGCCATCTTCCGTGAGACCGCGACCTTCTTGCCGCCCTTCGGGGTGCCCGCCAGCAGGTCACCGAGCTCCTTCTCGAGGCGCTCGATGCGACCGCGCGACAGCTGCTTCGCAGTCGATCGCTTGGCGTTCACGATACGCTGCATGTCGACGCGACTGCGTGCGTGAAGCGCCCGCTTCTCGAGCATCGCGGCGAAGACGCGCATGCGGTCTTTGCCCAACCGGCGTTCGCGATGCGCGACGAGGATCGCCTCCAACTCCGCACGCGTCGCGACGGTGTAGTTGCCCTGGAACTCGTTCCGTTCGATTCCATTCTTTCGTGATGTCATCCTCTCCTCCGATGGATGCGGGAGCAGGCATGCGACACAGGTCGCCTCGATAGAGGCGTTGACGAACGCGGCGGAAACGCGCTAGGGTCGAACTGTCAGCTACGAACAGGATCCACGCGGTCCTCCATGCAAGAGCAGCCCATGCGGCTGCTTTTTCTTTGCCCGATGGGCAACGTCCGGTCCTACATCGGCGCCTCCCCAAGTTGATTGCACGGCTCGCAACACGAGCCCGATCTCACCCTTGCCCAGGTCGACGATTCGCGCAAGACCCGTTCTCGCCTGCATCCCGAGAGGCGTCACCGATGGGCGGCTCCAACGAAGTCGCGCACTTGCCAGAAGAGCGACCTAGCAAGCTAGCTACCGAGCTTGCTAGCACGCCACCTCGCTCACTTTCCATCTTGCGTGCTCGCTCGATCTGTGAGCAAACTGCGAACAGGGCATCAACTGAGGAGGGCACCATGATCATCTCGTTCGTCAACCAGAAGGGGGGCGTCGGCAAGTCGACGCTGTCCTTCCACTTCGCCTGCTGGCTCGCCGCGCGGGGCCGCGCCGTCGGCTTCTTCGACGCCGACACACAGCGCTCGTCTTCGCGCTGGATGGCAGCGCACGAGCCATGCATGCCGCTGGATGCGGTAGACCTGACGCGCCCCAACGACATGCCGCGCCAGGTACTCGAACTCGCAGAGGGCCTCGAGTTCGTCATCTGTGATGGACCGGGCGGGCTGGGGGAGGTCACCCGCACGCTGCTCGTGCTCTCGGACCTCGCGGTCTTTCCAATATCCGCATCCTTTCTCGACGCCGAGGCGCTGGCCGAGGCGAAGTCCCAACTTGACTACGCGACCAGCATTCATCCTGCCACGCCTCCGCTCGCCACGGTCGTCCTCAACAAGGTCCCACGACGCTCACGACTCGCGCGTGATGCGCGTGAAGCCCTCAGCTCGCTAGGCATCGCCGCCTTAGAAGGTTCGGTCCGCGACCTAAACGTGTTCAAGATCGCACCGCAGAACAGAACGACAGTCTGGGACCTCGGACGCGCCGGTCAACACGGCGGCGCCGACCTTGAGATTGTGTTCGACGAGCTGATGATGCTCGTGGAGCAACCACGAGCGGAGGTGGCACATGGCTGAACGCAAGATGTCCGACGCTCTGACCGGCGACCAGAACCCGCCGGCCGTCGGAGACGTCGCCGCGAAGCGACGAGCATTCCTCGACCCGGAAGTCGGCGCCTTCATTCGTAGCGGCCCCGCCACGAACACACGAACGGCTCCGGCGACCTCCGCGTCTGCCGCCGCAACGCATCCGGACATGCAGCTCAACACCCGCGTCCCCGCCGACATCTACCAGCGTGCACGTCGAGCTGTCTTCGAGTGCAGGATGAGCGAGGTCGAGCCAAGCACGATTCAGGAACTCGTCAGCCAGGCACTCCATGCAGAGCTGAAGCGACTGGGATTCTGACAGCCCCCGCCAAGCGGCCTGCGCTGGCTGCTGCGCGGTGACTGCCTGAGTTGGTCTCTCACGCGCGCGTGATGAGAGACCAACACAGACGTCCCGTTCACGACAAGCCATCCGAAGTCCCGGCCGAGCCGAAGCGTCGCGAGTCCGAGCCCATCGCGGCCGACCAGAACACCTCGCCCGACGACGACCAGGATCGAGACGAGCCAGACCCGCGCCAAGCCGCGCAGATCGAAGCCTTCCTTGCCCAGCAGCGCGCCGCGATGGGATTCACCTGAAGCGACTGCTGACTCCCGGTCCGGGAGTAGTCACCGGGCGGAGGAAAGAACCGCGCCAGGCGCTTCGCGCCCGCTTCGCCCTTCGGGTCACGGTTCTATCCTCTTCGCCCTACACAACTGTCGATCCACGCTCAGATGCCAGAAGGCCCTCCCTCTGAACTCACCTACGGCAACTGCGCCGACCAGAACAACCGGGCTGCGCACCGCGCCCGCCGGCGTGGCCCTGCCTTCTGACGAAGGCCCACACCGACGAACGGCTCCAACGGCAGCTGAAAACTCGACGACGCCGATTTGCGTAAGGAACCAGGACGTGTCACTCTCGAGGTGTTGATGCTCGGGTTCGCCTGGGCAGTGTTCTTTCTCTGCCGCCTTCGGGCGGCAGTTTCTCGGGTAGTCCGTCCAATAAAGGTTCTGAGCGTCGTTTCGACGCTCACCAGACTGCGCATCCCCTCCGGACCTGGGGTTAGCGACTCGTCCGCCATCGCGGGCGCGGCGCCAACCCCAGGCCGCAACCAAGGAGGCGGATTGAAACGCAGCAAGAAGAAGAACGACGAGGCGCACCAGCGCACTCTCCCCCCATCGCCGCTCGCAGCGCCGATGATCAGGATGCTCGAGACGAAGCTCGAGGTCCCGAACAGCTATGTGCCACCGGGACCGCTCCGGAGTGCACTTGACGTTGCCAAGATGATGCGCGAGCTCATCGGTGAGGCTGACCGCGAGCACTTCGCCGCCCTCTACCTCAACACGCGCCACTTCGTGACTCATGTGCACATCGTCTCGTGTGGCACACCCCAGGCCACGGTTGTTCACCCTCGGGAAGTGTTCAAGGCGGCCTTCCTGGCCAATGCCGCGGCACTCATCGTCGTGCACAACCACCCATCCGGAGACGTGCACCCGTCGAGTGACGATCGCGCGATCACAGAACGCCTGCGCGAAGCGGGTCAGCTACTCGGTATCGAGCTACTCGACTCGGTCATTGTCGGCCCTGGTGAGGAGTTCTATTCCTCAGTCGAGGGATGCGTACTCCGCATCGCAACCGACAGCACAAAGGAGGTTGCCGATGGATCCTGACCGTGCGCCAGCCCGCATCGCGGATGCTAGCTGCAACGGTCACGATGGTTCGCCAGCCGCCCCGAAGTGGTCCGAACTGTTCGTAATCGCCTCTTATTGACGAAGAGATAGGTCATGCTCGACGAGTGGTTGCGCCGTGGTTTCCCGCGCATGGCGGCCATACCACGTTCCGTTGCTTGATCCCCGCTCCGATTTGTTTGGCCAGGCTGGTCGCGTCCCGCGACGCCATCGCCTGACAGGCAGAGCGGTTGAGACCACAGGTTGTTCCTGGACGGACTCCCGCACTCTCTCCCGTTCAGTGCTAAAGCCCCGCCCACGGCTGCCTCGTGATCCTTCCCTCCGACCGCGTTCCGTCGCACCCAGCGAGCCCCGTGCACGCGCCGAACATGAACGAGCGCACGTGACAGTTTCTCGCATCAATCCAGAACTCCTTAGCCAGAGCCTTCCCGAACGCGCCCCGTAGAAGTACGACCGGATGTTCGCAGAGGTAGTTGCTCGCAACCCGCCATGTCGGCACAGCTTCTGCCCGGGTATCTGGGGCCTCGAACCCCTGGAGGCATCGCAATGCTGAAGAAGGTTGTTGCAATCAAGAATGTCGGCAAGTTTCGCAACTGCGGATCTTCCGGAGATGTCCAATTTCGACGCGCGACACTGATGTTCGCGCCGAATGCGCGGGGCAAGACCACCTTGTGTGACATCCTTCGGTCGCTCCGCACGGGTGACGGTTCCTACATCATGGGAAGACAGACGCTCGGCTGCGCTGACGGCCCAGAAGTCGAGCTCCTCACTGAGGCCGGCAAATGCGACTTCCGGTCGGGGGGATGGACAGGCACGGTCGCACACCTTGAGGTGTATGACTCACGCTTCGTGAACGACAACGTCCACGCGGGCGAATGCGTTGGCCACGACCAGAGGCGAAACCTCTACAACGTCATCCTCGGAGAAGAAGGACTCGAACTGAAAGAAGACTGCGATGCGAAGGACGCAGCTAGTCGCGAAGCGATTCGGGAGGAGAAAGAGAGACAGGCCGAAGTCCAGAAGCTCATGCCGCACGCGATGGCGGTGGAGAAGTTCTTGTCACTTGAGAAGGGCGATGATTTCGATACCAAGTTCGAGGAGGCGAAGCGCCGCGTCGCACTGCTCGAAGCCTCGACCGAAGTTCAGGGGAAGAGCCTGCTATCGACAGTAACAATTCCGACCTTCCCTGCTGGGCTAGCCCAGATCCTCGGATCAACGCTTGAGGATGTCTCGGAGAACGCTGAGGCGCTGATTCAGGAGCACGCCACCAATCACATGAGGGCTACGGATGAGTCATGGCTGCACCAAGGCGTGAACCTGATGCTTAACGACGATTGCCCGTTCTGCGGAACGCTGCTCAGTGGTCGAGAGCTTCTAGCAGCCTACCGAACCCACTTCGCCGGGAGTTACCGAGAGCACAAGGCCGCGGTGGAAGCATGGAGGGCCAGGCTCGACACGTTTGTGAGCGAAACCACGTTCCTCCGGATTCAGCAGACGCTCGATGGCAACACCAGGCTTCTGGAAGACTGGAGAAGCTACCTCACCACCGATGAGCAGCTCGAGCTAGACGTCGACGCCCTCAGCGAGAGCCTCCTGTCCTTGCAAAGCGTCGCCCGAGATGCCTTGGCAAGGAAGTGTGAGGGGCAAAGCAACATTCGTTCTGTAAGAGCGAGCCCATAGTCGGCGAATCATTTCACTCAGCGTCCATGGAGAGATAGCGACGGCCAGTCACCCAGTCCTCGCTGATCTCCATGAGGACCGCGGTGGCGAGCCGGAGAAGAGAGGCGTCGTTGGGGAAGAGCGTCGCAACGCGGGTGCGGCGCAGGAGCTCCTTGTTGAGGCGCTCGAGCATGTTGGTCGTGCGAAGGCAGCGACGGTGCGTCGCCGGGATCGCGAAGACAGCGAAGCCGTCGGGGACGTTGTCGCGAGCCCACCGGACAAAGTCGGGAGCGGTTTCCGCGTGATCCTCCAGAAGCCTATCAAGAAGCCGTTCGGCCTCAGGTCGGTCTGGAGCGTTGAAGACCGCACGAAGTCCACGAGCGATCGACGGGCGCAACGAGACGGTCGGCACTCGTGGAGCGGCGTTGCGTTGCAGGTGGAACTGGCAGCGTTGCCAAGCGACTCCGGGAAAGCTCGCCGCCAAAGCTTGGCGGAGGCCAGAGTGGTCGTCACTGACGATGAGTCCGAGCCCGTGCAGGCCACGTTCACGCAGGCTGTCGAGGAAGTCGCGCCAGTGGACCTCGGCTTCCGAGCGCGACACGCTGACGCCGAGGACCGAGCGATGGCCTGCATCATCGACGCCCGTCGCGATCAGGACGGCGGCGCTCATGACGGAGCCGGCGTGCCGGACCTTTTCGTAGCGGGCATCGAGGACCAGGTAGCGGCACCGGCCGAGCTCGCGCATCCGCCACTGCTGCAGCTCGTCGTCGAGTGCCGCGGCGGCCCGGGAGACCTGCTGGGACGACACCTGTACTCCGCAGAGCTCCTCGGTGATCGCGGCGACCTTGCGGGTCGAGACGCCCTGGACGTACATCTCGGCGACCGCGAGCTTCAGGGCGCGCTCCGAGCGAATCCCGCGTTCGAGTGCCGTCGGATAGAAGCGTTCGCCGTCGACGGCCTCGCGGACCTGCGGGACGGCGAACTCGATCGCGCCGACGCGAGTCGCCACGGTCTTCGGCTTGAAGCCGTTGGCGTAGCCCCGTCGTGACTCGGTACGCTCGTTTGGACCGGCGCCCAGGAACGCGGATCGCTCGATCTTCATGGCCTCGTTCACGAGGACGCGGATCGCGTCCGCGATCCCTCCCAGACCCTGCGTTGCGATGGATTCCAAGACGGTGTCGAGCGTGCTACTTTCGGATTGGTGGGTCACTTCGTTCTGCTTTCGTTGTGGTTAACAAAAGCTGAGCGTCGTGACTCGCCGACTTGAAGCATCCGTCCGCGCCGGCGGTGGTCGTCGCGGTCGGCCTGGCCACTGCACCCAGGGTGCAGCGCCCAGACCGACCGCGACGACCACCGCCGACTGCGTCAAGCTGCCTCGGGCGGTTTACAGAACGCATGCTGCACTACCGTGTGAGGCGCCGCTAGAGGCAATCGATATTGCTCTGGAACTGAGTGCGGCAGAGGAAGCAGTCGCTCAGGCACGGTCCTCGGTGATGGCTTACAACTCGGCCGTCGAGAGGGTCAACGCTGCAATGCGGGCCAAGCAAGAGGAATCGCGCAAGGGAGGCCTGACGGAGGCAAGACAAGACCTTGCCGAACTCGCGGCGACGAATACTCGAGCGGGGGCGGAGGCAACAGCAGCATGCCAGGAGCTACTCGCCGCACGGACCAAGAGAGCTGCAGCTGACCTCGAGAAGTTGAAGGCAAAACAGAAGCTCGAGAATTACTCCGAGAGCGTCTTTCAACGCTACGAAAAGCGCATCAACGAGTATCTCAAGAGGTTCGGCACATCCTTCAGAGTTCGAAAGACGGCGGCCGAGTTTCCGGGCGGGAAGCCTCGCACGACTTATTGCCTAGCCATCGAGGCGCACGAGGGTTCATGGGAGGAGGTGAGGCTAGGGGACCTCAAGACGCCCAATGACCAGGCGTCGTTCAAGAACACGCTCAGCGCAGGTGACAAGAGCGCTCTTGCGTTGGCGTTCTTTTTCGCTCAGGTCGAGGCGAGTCCAAACCTGGCGGACAAAGTGGTCGTGCTGGACGACCCCTTTACTAGCCAGGATCGCGGGAGAAGAGTCTGCACTCAGCAGAGCATCAGAAGGCTCGCCCAGAAGACACGCCAAGTTGTCGTTCTGTCCCACGACCCCAACTTCCTAAAGCTCATATGGGACGAGTTGCCCGCGGCCGAGAAGAAGACACTCCAGCTCACTGAGCTTGGCGGCGTGATGGAGTGGGACATCGAGAGCGAAGTGCTTGAGGAGTACTATCAGAACTTCACGACACTCTGGAAGTATTGCGAGTATCGCGATGGCAGCCCCGAGAGTGTTGTGAAGACAATGCGCGTCCTGCTGGAGAAGTAC
The DNA here is from genome assembly GCA_965228735.1 of Planctomycetota bacterium. Classification (GTDB taxonomy): domain Bacteria; phylum Planctomycetota; class UBA1135; order UBA1135; family UBA2386; genus JAGQRA01. Next base: position 620,402 of record OZ245838.1, on the reverse strand, counting down.
CTTCGGTGGAAGTTGCCGAACCAGCTTGACGCGAAGGGATGGCTCGGCGACTACGTGAAGGCCATCGCGGACGCCGACGAAGGATCTCCGCTCGCACAGGCCAAGTGCATCCTCGAAGACTTGGAGGACCTCAAGGATTACGCGAAGCGATACCACCACCCACAAGACGATGGCACGAGCAGCGGGCAGTTGGTCGATAGCGACGAGCTCGCGACCTATGGGAAGCGAGCTCTGGAACTCGTGCAGAAGTTCTAGATGAGTTGGTCGACGCGACTAGCCCACTGGGCAACAGCAATCCTCGAGCGGACCCTCAGCCGCCTCATTCGATCTTGCGATGGTTGCCGTCCTCCCCTTAGAGCTTCACGGGAACACAAGAGGGCTGCGCTCGCCTGAGGAGCGGCATCCTTCCGGGAAGCCACAGCTATTGGGCTAGCCACTTTCTCCCTCAACCCAAGACCGCTCGCAACCCGCCGACTTGAGTAGCCCTCCGATCCATGAGACCCTCAAATCAGGAGGGATGATGGAGAGGAAGCTCGCTTGGTTTCCATTCACGACAGCACAGGTCGAGATCGCACTCGGCTTGGCCGGACTCGGTGCTACAGCGGCCTCGTTACTCGAGGTCCCGGGCCCAACGGTCGCGCTTGGAACGGCGGGCTTCCTCCTCCTCACCTTTCTCGTCGGGCTGCTTGCCGCTGCTTCCGGCAACCGAGTGGCGCGTGTGCACCTCGATGGGGCCCTGCACGGGCGCGGCTACGCGGATCTGTTCCGACACGCCCACCGCAGCCTGCTCCTCATCCATCTCGACGACGACGCGCCTCACGATGAGCTCTTGGGCCTCTACCGTCGACTGCTCGAGCGCGGCATCGAGATTCGTCGCCTGATCTTCGTACGTCCTGACCACCGTCAAGCCGGAGTTCGCTGGATCCGCGAGTTCGGGCCGCACGAGCTTCTTCGCCAGAGGTTTGTCGAGACCGCGTCGGGGAACCCGCTCCCGCTGAGCTTCGCGGTCGTCGATGAGGACGCCGTCCTGATCGCCGTTCCCGGATACCACCCAACCGAAACGGAAACGTTCGGGGACGGCCTCGTGCTACGACACCTGATCGAACTCCGACATCCGACGATCACTCGCGCATTCCTCGAGGCCTACGAATCTGCCTGGAGGCGAGGTACGCGGCTGGAGGACGACTGCCTGGCGTAGTCGGGCGCACGGTCCGTGGCACGCGAATCAGTGCACGGCTACCGACCTCGCGGTCACGCTCGATTCTCACCGCTTTCTACGCAAACGCCGATCCAGCTCCTTGCTGAACTCAACGAACGGCACCCCCAACCCGCGACACCACTCCCGCACCTCGAGGATGTCGAGCCGCCGCTCACCGTTCTCGGATTTGCTCACGTAGGACTGGGGCACCCCGAGACTCTCCGCCAAGTCGGCCTGAAGAGTCCCCTCACGCTCGCGTAGCTCGCGCAGCAGATCCCGAAGCACTCGGTACTCGGGCGTATGGGTGGACTTGGGCATCTGTGGAGTCTCTGCACCGAATCCTACTTCCCCACTTGGCATATCCCAGTTTCGGATCTAGCATCTAGACCGTATGGCCGTCCTCCGAGAAGCCGTGACCCCACCAGAGGTCCTCTTCGTCCACGCCCCCTACCCCGGCCGTCTGAAGTTTCGCGCGGTGCCGAGCAGCATGTTCGCAGCTGCCGGCCCCTTCGTCGTAGCCAACCCGAAACGCCAAGTGAGCTACCTCGACCCCGGCAGCCCGACCGCCGAGTTCTACCGGCACCTTGAGGGTCTGCTCGCGACCGGGCGAGTACGCGCGCTGTGCATCTCGACGTCTACGGCAGCCATCGAAGAAACGGCGCGGATCGCCGCAACGAGCTCCCTCTTCGCGCCTGAGACCCTCGTCATCGTAGGCGGGCCACACGAGAACGACATCGGCACCAAGACCGCCAACCGACTCCCCGGTGTGCACATCTCGATCGGCGGCGAAGCACCCTCGGCCCTGCAGGGCGTGCTCGAGCTGTATCTGACAGACAATCGAACGGCAGCGGATTTCGCGCGGGACCTGCACCCGGGCGAGCTCGACGAGGCCACCACCTGTGGGGTGTTCACGGTCGCGAACTGCAACTGGCCCGCGAGGGTCGAGTTCGACCGCGGCCCCAGTCGCTTCCGCGACCCGCGGCCGCTCGTGGTTCCCGAGAGCTACCCACGATTCGACGTGTTCGAGGCCCCGTCGACGATTCCGCTCATGGTCTCCCGTGGCTGCTCGTATGGGCGGTGCACGTTCTGCGCGGAGGCCAACCGGGATGGCAGCGTGTTCCGCACAAGCGACTACGGATGGGTCGAAGAACTAGCCGACCGTGTCCCGGACGCCGCACTCTACTTCCAGGACAGCATCTTCCCGGCCGGCAACGGCTCGAGCTCCGAACTGCTTCCGCTACTACGCGGTCTCGACCGCGAATGGGGCTGCCAGGTCTACCTGCCGACCCTCACCGAGCGACGCATCGCCGAACTCGCTGACCATGGTTGCACCTACCTCTATGCCGGCATCGAATCGGGCGCTCCGGACGTGCTCGAGGGCATCCGGAAGCCGCAGCTGCAGCCAAGACTGGTCGCGGAACGCACGAAGTGGATCGCGAAGCAGGGGCCGCGGGTCGGGCTGTCGCTGATGTTCGGCTCGATGTCGACCAAGGGGGTCGTTCTCGAGAACAGACGGTCCCTGAACCTGACTCGCGACCTGACCGATGCGGTCCGCGACACCGACGTCAAGGTCGCCGGGTTCTATCCCAACGTGCAAACGGTGCTGCCAGGGACTCAGCTCGCTCGCGGGATGGCCGAGGCGGGGCACCACCTGGACTTCTACAGCATGCCCCGGGCACCGGTCTTCGACGGCCTGGAAGACGGAGGGGTCGGCTACAACTTCCTCACGGTCGGCGGCCCATCCGCGAATGACCTCGCGCTTGCCGAAGACATCGTCGCGACCGCCCGCGACATCCAGACGGTCGGAGTGTGCTCATGGTAGTGCCTCATCCGAGGCATGCCCGGCTTCCGCTGTCGCGCCCTCCGGAGCTCGTAAGGGACCTCGACCGGATCATCATCGGGCAGGACCATGCGAAACGTGCCCTGGCGCTTGCCGTGTACCGACACCAGCTGGGCCTCTCGGAGGCCTCCGAACACAACGGTCCAGCATTCGGCGCTCAGCACGTCTTGCTCGTAGGCCCAACCGGCTGTGGGAAGACCCGAATGGTCCGAGAGCTCGGCCGTCTGATCGCCCCCCCCATCGCCACGTGCTCCGCGACGAATCTCGTCGAGGTCGGCTATGCGGGCGAACACCCAGACAGCATCGTGCACCGACTGCTGCATGCGGCCGATGGCGACGTGCGCCGAGCGGAGCGCGGGATCATCTTCATTGACGAGATCGACAAGAAGCGCCGGTCGACCGACGGCTCGAGGGACATCTCCGGCGAAGGCGTGCAGCAGTCCCTGCTGAAACTGATGGACGGCGCCAAGGTTGCCATCCGCCGAGAGGGCGAGACGACGATGGTCAACACTCGCGGGATTCTCTTCGTGTGTGCCGGCGCGTTTCCTGGGATGGAGGAGATCCTCGATTCCCGCCACCGACGAGGATCTCTCGGATTCACAGGCATCCAAGGTGATCCCGGCCCGGTCTCCCCGGAGCTCGAAGGCCACGGAGCGCTCGTCGAGTTCGGCATGATCCCGGAACTTCTCGGGCGTTTCACGACCGTCGCCCACCTGCGCCCGCTGACGCTCGACGAGCTCGAACGTGTACTCTCGGACTCCAAGGCATCGATCATCCGCAGCACCCAAGCGTTCGCCGCGAAACACGGTGCCAAGCTCTCGATCTCGAAAGGAGCCATGCGAGCCATCGCCCGACGTGCGCTGTCCCTTGGGACCGGAGCTCGAGCGCTGGACCGGGTCGCGACGAAGGTTCTCGAGCCGACGATCTGGCGCCTCCTTCAGGAGCAGAGGCCCGTGCATCGGATCGAGGTTACCTGCCGGACGGTGGACGAGGGACAGAAGGCCCGTTTCCACTACGGAGCATCGACGCGAGCTGCGAAGGAGGACCGCCCGGCCCTCCCACCGTTCGTCACGCGCGAGTTCGGCCGTGTCGATGGAATCACGAACACGAGGGGCTGGACGCACGATCAGATTCGCGAACGGCTCGAAGAGGTCCTTCCGAGCCTCGAGGTCGACGCGGCTCCCAAGTCTGCCAGGACTTGGTGGCAACGATTCGTGGACGCGCGCGAACCCGATCCGCGCGTCGTGCTCCGCGTCGCGGAAGAGCTGACGAAGAGGGAGGCGACTATCGCCGAGCTCTTCACCGCATTCGTCTGTTCGGCGACGAACAGCATCCAGGGGATCTTCCACTACCTGGACTACAAGCGACTGAAGGACGAACTGGACCGGAAGCCGAAGGTGAAGCCATCTGAGAACGGGGCGCGAGACGCGCAGGATCTCGGCCTCACAGATGGTCCGCGGAAGTAAACATCGACGGACGGCCGCATCCGAAGGCGATCCGCGGCAGGGGCTTCGCGACGTGTGCGCGTTTACAGAACCGAGAGAGCCTTCGGGTGGGATTCCCGCGGTGCATCCGCGACCTACCGTGGTTTGGACGTGCCCAGCGAAACCAGGCCCACATCAGGAGACGGCAAGCATGATCCCACCACACAGTCCACGAGATCGCGATCCCGGCCAAGTAGTTGGCGCCCGCGAGTTCGCCTGCGACCTGCTACGGCTGATCGCATCATTCGATTCCCTCAGGCGCCAACGCGATGTCAACCGAGCCGTCGCAGACGGGGTGAGTTCGGCGCTTCAGCTTCTCCCGGACTCGGGCCTCGAGTCTCTCATACATCTGCTCGCTTCGTTGCAGAGGAGTGCGAGCACTCACGTGACCACGAGCAGGGGCCGGCCGCCAGAAGGGACGCATCACAACAACTAGAGGGTGACCGATGAGCCGATCGACAATCGAATGGACCAACGCCACGTGGAACCCGGTGACGGGCTGCACGAAGACCAGTCCAGGCTGCAAGCACTGCTACGCGGAACGCATGGCAAGGCGCCTACAGGCGATGGGGCAAGCCAACTACGCGAGGGGATTCCAGCTCACGCTCCAGGAGCACATGCTCGATATCCCACTGCGCTGGCGGAAGCCCCGGCTCGTGTTCGTCAACTCGATGAGCGACCTGTTCCACAAGGACGTGCCGACATCGTTCATCCAGCGCGTGTTCCGAACCATGGAGCAAGCGCCTCAGCACACGTTCCAGGTCTTGACGAAGCGCGCGGATCGACTGCGAGAGGTCGCCCCTCAGCTGCCCTGGCCTGAGAACGTCTGGATGGGCGTGAGCGTCGAGAACGCCGACTACCTCGACCGGATCGACGACCTGCGAACCGTTCCCGCCAACGTCCGCTTCCTCTCTCTCGAGCCGTTGCTGGGCCCGCTAACCGAGATCGACCTGACCGGCATCGGCTGGGCCATCGTCGGCGGAGAGTCCGGACCTGGCGCACGGGCGATGGACCCCGAGTGGGTTCGGGATCTCCGAGACGCCTGCGCGGTCGGTGGCGTTCCGTTCTTCTTCAAGCAGTGGGGAGGCACGAACAAGAAGAAGGCCGGCCGCCTACTCGACGGAAGGATCTGGGACGAGATGCCGTCCCGGGGGCCAACTCGCGCGTAGCGTGCTGGCGTACTGACAGTGCATCTTTGGAATATGACGAGATAGGTGGCGGGTTGGCGAACATCGCACCCTTCAACCGACGAACCGGCCGAGCGGGCCATTCTGCGTATTGATAGAGGCGCGCGTCACGTTTCTGCATGTGCACTTGCCGACAGGGCGCGACAGCGATGAGATAGACAACCGCTGCGAAGGAGAACGTCATCGATCCCATCGTGGCCACATGACACACCATGAGCCGGGGTTGTCCGCACGGACACAGAGCACTTGACTCTCCTTCTTCCCCTTTTCCCGGTGCTTGCCCCGGCTCACTTTCCTCTCCACGGATGACCGATCCACTCGAGCACTTCGGCGAGCAACAAGATGCTCGAGCAGCATCGCGAACTTCTCCTGCAGCAGCGCCGAGATCGTGCGCAGCCATCAGTCGAGATCGATTCCCCCCTGGGCGCTCTGGACCGTGCGTCGACTGCTGTCACGGGCTCGAAGAACCAAGCCCAATGCTGCCAGCTTGGATGCACGAGGGGTAGCGCATGCGAGACCTTGGCCTCGAAGTTGAGACCGTGACACGCTGGTTCGCCGAAGAGCAGCGATCGCCCTTCGTGCTTGTGCGTGTTCCCGACGAGCACGCTGCTGCTTGGTCGGACGTCCTTGGTGTCTCAGTCCGTCGGTGCTACATCGATGACACCGTCCTCAAGGCGCGCGTGCAGGCAACCGGTTGCCCTCGGTCGGAGATCGTCGCCGCGAGGCTCCCGGATCCAGGTTCGACGATGTCAGGGGACTTCGGCGAGATACTGGTGTTTCTCTACCACGCAGCTGCCGAACGCGATGTCGACCTCATTGGCCCAAAGAAGTGGCGCCTGAAGCAGGACCGAACAAAACCAGCGCCACACTCGGATGTCGTTCACTTCGTGCTGCCGAGCTGGCCACGCTCCTCGACCGAGGACCGCATCCTGTGCTCTGAGGTAAAGACGAAGGCCACGGCCGGAGCCTCATCACCGATTTCCAAGGCGATTGATGACTGCGAGAAAGACCGAACCAGTCGATTGGCGAAGACCCTAGTTTGGCTGAGGGAACGTGCGCTTCATGAAGACCTTGGCAGCACGACCATCGATCACCTCGACCGCTTCATCAAGGCCACGGACCACCCCCAAGCCAAGAAGTGCTTCCACGCCGTCGCGGTCATTTGCGAGAACCTCGTGGACAACGAACTGGCAGACGCGCCCGACGAAGCGCCTGCAGACCACACGGTTGTAGTCATCGCAGTTCCAAACCTGAAGGAACGCTACGAAGCCGTATTCGACGCCGCTCATGCCACCGTCGCGGAAGCGGGCGGTGAGACGTGAGGGCAACTCTGGCAAAGTGGGTCGGTGACGCTGACGCCCTTCATCACGTGGAACGGTTCGGCTCCTCGCAGCCGCCACTACAGCTGAGCTACATCAGGTCACGAGGCGACGACTACTACATTTCCCTCGTCGGCGAGCTCTTCGACAGGCTCCGTGAGCCCTACCGCGATCCGGTCGACTGGTCACGCCTGGGCAACGCCATCACTCAGGCCGGCGGCGTAGGAGAAGCTCGGGCAAACGCCTACTCCGGTATCATGGCGGCCGAAGCCGCCATCTTTGCTGCGGCCGCGTTCTACTTCGGCGGTTACTCTGCATCGGCCTACGTCACGTTGAAGACCTGCGACCCGGGTGCCCTCGATGACATTCAGCTCGCGTGCTACGAGCTGCTCTCACGTCCACCGGCGATCAGGTCGGCACGTGTGCGTACCCTTGTTGGCGGCGTTCGAAGAGGGAACCTTGAGGTGCTTCGGGCGGAGGGCGAGTACGCGACTGAGAAGGAGGCATCTGCACTGCACACAGATTCCGGTGAGTGGATCGGCTGGCGGCTATTCGGGCGGGTCCTCTCCAAGTTCGAGCGAACTAACGTCCGTGCAGTTCTACCCGATGGCGAATCGGGATTCTGGGACCCGCTAGTGCGGTCGTTCCTCAACCGGACCCCACCTACCTGGGATTTCTTCCCCTCGCAAATCGATGCCATTAGGAGCGGCCTGCTTGGAAGCGTGGCCTCATTCTCCCTACAGATGCCGACAGGCGCGGGAAAGACAGCTCTCTCTGAGACCCTCCTCTTTCACCACCTCAACCGCAACCCGCAGGATGTGGCCATCCTGCTCGTCCCCTTTCGCTCGCTCGCGGCAGAGCTTCGCGGCAGCCTTGCAAAGCGCTTGAGCAACATGGGCCTTCCCACCAGGTGTGCGTATGGAGGTACCGTGCCCACCGGCGAAGAAGTCAGAGACCTCGATGCAGCACGCGCGATCGTCGCAACGCCTGAGGCACTATCGGGCCTGCTCAGCGCAGAGCCGGACTTCTACTCCCGAGTATCCCTCGTCATCTGCGACGAAGGGCACCTCCTCGATGGTGAGGCGCGCGGGGTCGGACTTGAGTTGCTGCTCGCCCGCATGCGCGCCCGCGAGAAAGGCCCGCCAAAGTTCGTCTTCGTTTCCGCGATCGTCCCGAACATCGAGGAGATCAACGTGTGGCTTGGCGGCACGGATCAGACCGTCGTTCGCAGTGACTACCGCCCGGCTCTCGCAGAGTTCGCAGCGCTGCAGGTAGCTGGCAAAGGCGCCGCCATGACGGTCGCGCTTCAGCTTCACCCACACCAAGCCGCATCCACGTTCTCTATCGAACGATTCCTGAGCCGTGATGACTTTCGCCACCGCAATCCCACTACGAACCGGCTGAACACATACCCTTTCAAATCTGTGAAGGCCCAAGCCATCGCAGCAGCACGGAAGTCGCTCTCGATGGGGTCCGTTGCCGTGTTCGCGGCCAACAAGAGAGGCACTCAGGGAGCCGTAGGGCTCGCTCATGAACTCCTCCAACAACTGGCGAGCCTGCTGCCCCTGCCCGCCCCCATGCAGTTCGTCGGGGATGCGGTGAAGCTGCAGTCGGCAGTTGAGCACTTCACCCTGGAATACGGCGCTTCCTGGGTGGGCACACGAACACTTGCGGCAGGAGCCATACTGCATCATGGAGACATTCCGCAAGAGAGCAGGGAAGTCGTGGAATCGCTGATTCGCGACAAAGACGTTCGCCTTGCCATCTGCACCAACACTTTGGCGGAAGGCGTCAACCTGCCGATCAGGACGTTGGTCCTCTACTCCGTGCAGCGTCGTGGCCCCAACGGAGCAGCAGAGAACCTGCTCGCGCGCGACATCAAGAACCTCGTCGGGCGCGCTGGACGAGCTGGGGCAACCACCAAGGGGCTGGTCATCTGCGCCAACCCTGGACAATGGCAACTTGTCGCCCCCGTGGCCGAGCAACAGCCAGGCGAACGCGTCTCCGGGGCACTGCTCGAGTTGATGGGGCGCGTCGAGTCAGCACTGAGCCAGCGGAGCATCACCCTCACAAACGACATCCTTGAGGGTGCGACGGCGCTTCACACTCTGATCGACGGCATCGATGCAACGCTTATCGATCTTGCCGCCGAGGAGCTAGGCGAAGATGAACTCGTGCGCATGGCCGGAGAGCTTTCGAGCCAGACTTTCGCGGCCCGCCAAGCTCAACAAACGACCACGGCACTGATGAAACAGGTGTTCGAGCTGCGTGCTCAACGCGTGGCAGCCATCAAGGGAGCGGGGAGACTCGCATGGATCCGAGAAACGGGTACGCGAGCACGAATGCTGGAGTCGGTGGAGGTCAATCTGTTACCCATGCGACAACGCTGGGATGACATCGAAACGCCAACCGATCCGGAGTTGACAGAGACACTGCTGGTCTGGGCGTGGGGCCTTCCCGAGGTAGCCGAGGCACTCGACGAGGCCTACCGGGGATCCCCCCCATCGCGGTCGAGTTTCGCCAGGATCTTGGAGGCGTGGATCGACGGCCGATCTCTGGCGGAGATCGCCAGCCAGACGGAAACCGATATCGACACCATGCTCGGCGTTCATTCCCGGGTCGTCAGCTACGTCCTCCAGGTAGCCGTCGAGCAGGGCATCGGGCTGCTAAGGAAGCTGCTCGACGCGAATAACCTCGAACTGTCTAAGGCCGTTGCGGACTTCCCCGAGCACCTACGCTTCGGTGTCCCAACGCCTGCCGGAAGATTGCTCGCAGCTGGCGGAGTCAGGCACCGACGAGCTGCTGTAGCGCTTGGCCGCAGCCCTGAGCTTGCGTCGGATCGTGGAGATGACCGAGAAGCCGTCCTCTCCGTAGCCCGACACCTGCTCGAAGACCGCGAAAGGTGGCTGCCTTCGATGGGGACTCTGGTGCTGGAGAACACGATACTCGACCTCATGGCTGCGCGAGGAACTGGATAGCAATCGCGGCTTCGGGCGGATCTTCGCCCGCCCCCGGGAACCTCAAAGTCGGTACCGCGCGGTCCCCTGCCTGCCAGTCGTGCCCGATACTTGGAGCACGCCGATTCGCCCGAACAAGGCGCTAGGCAGAGCGGTCACCGGTTGATGAGCGCCAAGACCCAGGTGAGCACCCAGGCCACGGTCAGGTAAGCCACAACCCTGCATCGAGCGCGCCCGCATGCGGGACATCTCCTGACAAAGCTCGCCCAAGGGACGCCACACCGAGGACAGACGCGTGGAGTTCTCATGCTTTGCCGCCGCAGGGCCCCACCCCATCGATCCCGAACGGTCTTACGACCGTGCGCCGTAGCCGCAAACAGTCGACCGGCAGCTTCCCCAGCCCGGCGACCTTGCGCTCCTTGTTGACGGCTCTGAGGAGCGAGAGAAGCTGTCGGCGAACAGGTGCATAGGGCTCGAAGCCGAGGTACTGGAACTCCGCAGCAACCTGTCCGACCGACCGTCGACGTGCTAGCTCGAGCAGGTAGGCCTTGAGGGAACGGTAGCGCTCCGGGTGGATCCGAACCGAAACATGCCATCGCCGATCAGCACCACGATGCCAACCGATCGAGTAGCCGCCGAAAGCGATCGGCTGGAGCCGAACGTCCCTGACCTGCGAGGCCGAGTGCTCCTCGTAGAACCGATGGCCCTCTCGCGGCTCGGTGGCACACAACACGAAGAACCGCCGAAACCGGATGTACTGGACGTTGGGCAGACCCGCCCGCTTGCGCCGCGCACGGACGAACTTCGACACGCCGAGCTCGTAGCGCTCGATCATCCGCTCGTCCACGGCGCGTGGGTCCTTGTGCGGTGGGATCTCACCGACGACGTAGTGATGGTAGCCGTGGCGGACGTAGCAGCACGCAAGCTGCTGGACGAACCCCGCCACGGACGTGGCTTCACACCTGTAGTTCACAACTGCACCTATCAACTTCCTGGCACCTCTCCGCTCCACAGAACGGACAAGTGCGGAGCGTTTACGGGCACGCTCCAAGCCGCTGAACCTTCCGGCCAGCGACCATCGCCCAACCATGTTGATCACCTCCTTGGCAACCTCGTTGCGCGCATACCCACATTCCAGATCGCACGCCCGCAGGGCGTGTCCAATCCATGATGGTTGCGCTAGACCTCCTTGCGACGGCCGCCGGATAAACCTCCGGCGTCCATCGTCATCCTGTCGCCGCAGGGGGCGGCTCCTCCCGGAGCACTTCCCTACCCCCTGCAGCCACAAGTCGTGCTTACCAAGCAACCGTCACCTCGAGTGACGTTTCGTTCGCTCGTCGCTGCTTTCGTCGTCGCTGTGCTCGCCGGGGCCAACCGGCGTGCGCGAACGCGGGTCCTGACTGCCTTGCCAGGAAGAAGTCGCACGAAGACTCCTTCGAGACCCTTCGGTCTCGCCACCGCTCGGGCTCCCGCCCGACTTCTACTTGCAGCTCGCTCCCAGACTCGAGCCTTTGAATCACCTGGTCGACAGCCAGGCACCGGGCACCTCCCCGGCAGCTCGAGTCCTTCCCCGATTAGTGGACCACGTCGAAGCATGGGTCACGTTGCTAGCGGCGTTTCACGCCGCGGCACGAGCCCGTGAAGCCTAGTCTCCCGACCGGTGCTTCACTCTCCCCGGAGCAGGTCCTCCGGGATTTCAGGCGGCAGAATGCAGAAGCTCCGCCTTACAGACCGGACAGGTGCGTTCGCAGTTCGGCACCGTCTCCCATGCTTCTGACCAGCAAGCCCTCGCGGGCCTTTCACCGTTGAACTTTTCACGGCCGAGGGACTTTCCCTCGGTCCCCGGACTTGTCAGGTCCGGTCGATTCGCCTCGCGGCGATCGAGCTCCCGGCGCTGGCTTGCGTTGAACGGACGCGGTGTCGATCACGACAACCGGGCCCGGACCCCGCAGGTGGATTTGGCAGCACGCCTCTTCCTCGCTTGCTCGATGGCACCCGCCACGACGGACGGGCAATCGCACGAGTCATGCCCGTGCGGGGCAAGCGGGGTGTCGGCGCCTTCGCTACCTCACCAACTTCGTCATCCACGACCACTCGGAGTTCCACCGCGTGGCGTGTCTCGGTCGTCCCGCCTCCGAAGCGCGGGATCACCATGAGATAGAATGAGCGGATTGACGTTCGACGCATGTTCGGGAGAGGGGCACCGCGCCCCTCGGAACCGATCCCGAGAGCGCGGGCGCCAAGGCCCGATGGATTCGAACGGATTACTCGCTCAAGCCTCTCTCGCACTGGACGAGCCCGTCTCCGGGCATCCAGCGCTACGAGCCAACATCACGGCAGGCGGTGAACCCTGCCCCCTTAGCCTGGTGGCTACCAGGTTTGCCGGGTGATGCTGCGGCACTTCGAGGCGACGTCAGACCGTGTTTCGAGTTCTGACGACGAGGAGCCCCTGTGGAGCTCCATGAGACCAGGGTACCATGACACGCAAGGCCTTGGCAAAGCGCCGCCACACCGGAGCATGCAAGGCAGCCAACATCAACGGAGAACCACCATCATCGACTCGGAACTCAAGCGAGCGGCATACCACGAGGCCGGCCACCTTGTCGTCATGAGGCATCACGGAGTAATGATCCGCACAGCCATCGCCCGGACGAATGGCGACGGACGCGCGAGCCACTACGAACCGCCTCAAGACGATCTTGGCACCCACCTCGATCTCTACATGAGCGGCCCCGCTGCAGAGTGCCTCATCGGCGAAGAGCTAGCCCCTCCGAACCCCGCCGAGCTCATCGACCTCCAGAGCCTTCCTCCCATCAGGTGTCCGGACCACCTGGAGGCCATGTGCATCTTCAGAGAGAGGCGGCCTGACGAGGGGTTCGGAGGAATGTCCAAAGCCCTCTGGGAATCGCACAGGAGATGCCACGACATCTTGGCGCTGCAGGGCATTGCGCTCCAGCATGTCGCCGAAGCCCTTCACACGAGGCCGAACAAATGCGTGCCCGGCCACCTGATCGACCGAGTTCTGGATGAACACTGGATGCACGGCCCCGCCTTGGGCAACGAGGAGCCCCTCGCATGACGTCCGTTTTCATCAGTTCCGTCATGAGTGGCATGGAGGACATGCGCGCGGCTGCCGTAGCGGCGTGCGAGTCCGTTGGCGTCGACCTCATTCGCGCGGAGGACTTTGTAACCGACGGGGCAACGCCTCGAGGAGCTTGCCTTCGCGGCGTTGCGCAAGCCGATGCAATGATCCTCCTTCTCGGCCAACGATACGGGGCGAAACTAGACAGCGGGCGATCCGCCACGGCGGAGGAGTTCGCCGAAGCCAAGCGGCACAACAAGGACATCCTGGTCTTCAGGACAAGCGCCGACCCCGAATCGGATCAGTCTGCATTCATCGCCGAGGTTGGCGCGTGGCAAGGCGGACTCTCCTACAAGCTGTGCTCGTCTTCCATTGAGCTGCAGAAGGAGCTTGTCCGAAGCCTGTTGCAATGGAGCTCCGCCCCACCGGTCGGAGACATTGACCGCCGAGTTAGCAGCAACTTGTCCAAGGTCGTCCCATCGACCAACTCAAACTACCTCGGAAGCGATCCACCTCGGCTCGCGATCTCGTGGACCCCGAGCCAGCCGCTCATGCTCAACGAAGACGTCGTCTTCGATCACCTCCCCGATGTGGCTGGCGACCTTCTTGTCGCCGGCCCAACCAGACTCCTCGACGCGCGCCCGACCCATTCGACCGAGCCGGACGGAATTGCGCTCCAAAACCGCGACCAGGAGCCCCCCATGCTCCGTGGCTGGATCGGAACGGACCTCTCCATTGCTATCTGCGTCGGAATCGTCCAAGGCCACTCGCACAATCACGACGGGATGATGACTCCCATGTTCTTCCTCTCGCCGAGCGACCTCCACAGAGCAACAAGCAGGCTGCTCGCATTCGTAGGTGCAGTGCTCGGCCACGTGGACTCCGATCGACGGTGCAACGGTGGGCGTATTCAGTTCTGCCTGTCGGGAATGGGATCCCGAGTGATTGGCGAAGCGCAACCGGGCCAGTCATCGTTTCAGGTGAACATGCACAACGGCGGACGAGACGGCGGCGACATCGTCACTCCGGCGCATCCAGAGGCCATCGTGAGATCCCAACTTGCGGCTGAGAGCGCCGCAGTCGAACGAGTGCTCAAGAGACTGATCCGGCAGTGCGGCGGGGGATCATAGCCCGACAAGCAACCGACATCGGCGCCCCAGGGGAAGTCTCGAACGCGACCGGAGGGCCGAACGCGGAAACAGAGCCCAAGCGAGAACCTCCTCTGAGGCGACGCACGTCAATGTCGCCGTCCCGGAGTCTGGAGCAACCGCTCCAGCACGACGGTCGCCGCCAAGTCTCCCGTCACGTTCACCGCGGTTCGCGACATATCAAGGATGCGGTCGACTCCCAAGATCATGGCCACTCCACCGGCCGGGACCCCGATGCCCTGAAGCACTGATGCCAGGATGACGATGCCGACTCCAGGAGTGCTCGGCGATCCAATCGAAGCACCGATCGTCGTGCAAGCCAGCAACGCCATCTCACCGAGGCTGAGGTCCACACCAAACACCTGGGTCATGAATACGGCAGCAGTCACCTGATAGAGCGCTGTTCCGTCCATGTTCACGGTCGCTCCAAGCGGAATGACGAACTGCACGACCGGTCGTGACGCCCCCAGGCTTTCCTCTGCGATCTTCATCGACAGCGGCATAACGGCGGCAGAACTCGAGGTGGAGAACGCAAGCAACTGCGCATCACGAATGCGGGCGAGAAACTGCAACGGCCCCTGCTTCCCCAACCACCGCACGAGCAAGGAGTAGACGACGATCAGTGCTACGAGTCCAAGAAGGACGGTCGCCACGTAGGCCCCAAGCCCCGCGAGGGCATTCGCTCCAGTACGCGTCATCACTTGCGCCAAGAGCCCAAAAACCGCAACTGGTGCAAGCGCCATCGCCCACCCGACAACCTTGAGTGCAAGCTCCTGCGTCGCCTGGAGAATCCGAATGAGGAGTTCGCGGGACTCGGATCTGAGCCCTACCAGCGCGACGCCAACCAACATCGCGAACACCACCAACTGCAGCATGCTTCGGTGAAGAAGAGCGCTCGACGGATTGCTCGGAATGATCTCTGCAATGCGTTCGGGCAACAGTCTTGATGAAGCCCCCGTCTCGACTGGCATGCCCCCCTGATCGGTGACACCATCGAACGACGCACCATCGACGAGGTGACCTGGCCCGATCAGGGTAGCAAGGGTGATCCCGATCAGCACCGCGATACAGGTCGTCGCTACGAAGTAGGGAAGAACTCGGAGCCCCACGCGCTTGAGAAACTCCGCTGACCCACCAGACGCGATCCCCAGGATGACCGACGAGAGCACCAGCGGCACGACCATCATCTGGATCAGCGCCATGAAGACATGACCCGGCAAGGCCAGCCAGCACGCAATCAGTCTCGCGCCGCTCTCCGCAAAGAGACCACCTCCCGAGGGGGAGAGGGCCAAGCCAACGCCCACGCCCAGCGCCATCCCTATGAGAACCTGCAGCCATAGGCGACTCCGAACGTAAGCCGCAATGCGCCGCAAGAGCCCTTGTGACCCTACTTCACGATTTCTCATCATGCCTCCTGGAAGCGCTCCGGGATGCACAGCATCCCGCCGATGAATCCCAGCCGCGCGGCATGACTTGCTCCCTATCGCCTCGCAACTCCAGCCGACTCACGCAGCGGCGAGGTCTCGCCGACACAATCCAGAGTGATCAGGCTTCGGACCGAAAGCGGCGACATGCATGTAAGTAGCCCCGCAGTCGCAGCGGCGAGACCTCGCGGCCCCAGCGCTGCGCGGGCCCCCTACTTGCGCTTTGCCGACTGCCCAGCGGCGTCCATTCCCGCAAGCAACTGCTCTACAGTTGTCGCATTGGGGTCAAGGCTGACGACGATATCGGCCGAACCAGGCTCGACCTCGATTCCCGACACGCCAGGGAGCTTGGTCACGGCACCACGCACGGTGGCGGCACAACCGCCTCAAGTCGGCGTCTTGTCCAGGACAAGGTGGACTTGGGTAGACGTGAGCTGAGAGTCGTGCTTGACCGTGCTGCAGCCAGCGAATGACAGCGCGACGATGACTGCGCAGGCAATCCAGAGATGCTTCATGATTAGGGTTCTGGGTGTTGTTGGATGAACCGAGACGCAAGCCCGAAACGCAGGGCTGCACAAGGCCATCCGCAACCACCATGCCACGCCGAGCAGCTAGCACATGACTTGCTACCCCGGCGACTTGCGCGCTGCATCGACAACCGCAATGTACTTCGCGGGATTCTCATCGATGTTCGCAAGGCAGTCTGGACAACAAACCCGAATCAGGCGACCCGCGACAACAGCTTCCAGGTACGGGGGCGCAGGCAGGCCTATCGGACGACCACTCACGGGGCAGCTACTGAGGCCGTAGCCGTCTGCCTGGGAACGCGCGGCAGCCCTGCTCAGAGCATCGAGGAACTTGCTCGGCCCCTTCATGACGGCCTCCCTCTCGTCGCTCGAATCAACCCTGACGAGCCGGTTGCCTACGACGAACTCGACGGGGCGTGCCGGCAACTGCCTCCCGGTCACGACTGAATCCCTCATCGCGTAGATCCCCTCCTGGTCCGCTACGATCCACCGGTCAACCTCTGCAAAACTGCTCACCAGATCCTGACCGAACAACCGCGAACACTGACTGCAACAGAACCGCACCTCGCGACCGCCGTAGGACTTGATGAGCCCAGTCTTGGTCACGGCCAAGTCCTCACCTGAAACTGGGCAGGTGGCGAACGGGTAGGGGTCACCGATCCTGAAGTAAGGCCGAGAGACTCGAAACGCACTCGGCGCAATGCGGTTGCGAACTCCTCCCGCACCCGAGCCACGGGGCGCCGCGCACGCAAGAAGGAACACGGCGAGCACGATTGCCACCCCCGAGACCGAAAGGGACCGTGCGAACGAGCGCCAGAAGCACCGCCGAGACCAGCGTGCTGGACAACCATTATTGCAACGCATCGCGACACAAAGACAGCAACGTGCGTGCCTCGCCGCGCAACCCTCGATCACCGCCCACCGACCACCACGGGGACAGCCCAATTCGCACGGCCATCCCGGCAACGAAACCTGTCAGCGCCGTCGCTGTCCGGCCAAACACATGGCGGCCGAGGGCACCGCCACGCGTGGCGGCTCAGCGCGCGCGGCCTCATCAACCAGCCGACCCGAACGCACGTAGCCGCAGCGCGTTGACGATAACCGACACCGAGCTCAGGCTCATCGCAGCGGCCGCGATCATCGGACTCAACAGCCAACCCGTGAACGGAAACAGTACGCCCGCAGCCAAAGGCACACCGGCGGCGTTGTAGCCAAACGCGAACAGGAGGTTCTGCTTGATGTTCCGCATCGTCGCTGCGCTCAGCTCGCGCGCACGCACGATGCCTCGCAGGTCGCCCCTGACGAGCGTCACGGCGGCGCTCTCCATCGCGACGTCCGTTCCTGTTCCCATCGCGATGCCCACGTCCGCCTTCGCGAGCGCAGGCGAGTCGTTGATGCCATCGCCGGCCATCGCCACCTTGGCGCCGCCTTCCTGGAGTTGCTCGATCGTCGCGAGCTTCTGATCGGGCAGAGCATCGGCGATCACCTCGTCGATGCCCAGTTCTCGCCCGACGGCTTCGGCCGTTGCCCGGTTGTCGCCGGTCAACATCACGACGCGCAGACCGGCACCGTGCAGGGCGCGGATGGCCTCCGGCGCGCTGTCCTTGATCGGGTCCGCGACTGCCAGCATGCCGATCAGCTGCCCACTCGCGGCCAAGAACATGACCGTGGCCCCGTCACCCTGCAGCCGGGCGGCCCGAGTACGGTCCGCGTCCGACGCGGCCACGCCGATCTTTTCCATCAACGCGAGATTGCCAAGGGCGACATCCTGTTGCTCGACCCGGCCCATGACGCCCTTGCCCGTCACGGACTCGAACCCATCGACGCCCGACAACTGGATCTCGCGCTCACTCGCACCCTCGACGATGGCGCGCGCGAGTGGGTGTTCGCTGCGCGTCTCCAGGCTCGCCGCCAGTCGCAAGACGGCGGACTCGTCTGCTCCGGCTTCGCTGACGACCTGCACGTTAGTCAGTTTCGGCTGTCCGAGCGTCAGCGTGCCGGTCTTGTCCACGACCAATGTGTCGATGGCACGAAGGCTCTCGATCGCCTGTGCGTTGCGGAACAGCACGCCCAACTGCGCGCCCCGCCCCGTCGCCACCATGATCGACATCGGCGTCGCCAGGCCGAGCGCGCACGGGCAGGCGATGATGAGCACGGCAACCGCGTTGAGCAGCGCATAGGCGAGGCGGGGCTCCGGCCCCCAAACGCTCCAGACGACGAACGCGAGCGCCGCACACGCGACCACGATGGGAACGAACCAGGCGGCGACACGATCGGCAAGCCGCTGGATCGGTGCTCGGCTTCGCTGTGCATCGGCGACCATCTGGACGATCTGTGCTAACAGCGTTTCGCCGCCGACCTTCTCGGCCTCGATGGTGAGGCTCCCCGTCGTGTTGACCGTTCCGCCGATCACCTGATCGCCCGCCGCCTTGGCCACGGGGACCGGCTCGCCCGTGACCATCGACTCATCAACGGTGCTGCCGCCCTCGACGACGATGGCATCGACCGGAACGGCCTCGCCGGGACGAACTCGCAGGCGATCCCCCTTTCGGACGGACTCGACAGCGACCTCCTCCTCTGCGCCATCGGAGCCGATGCGCCGAGTCATCTTCGGCGACAGATCGAGCAACGCCCGGATCGCGGCGCCGGTGCTGCTGCGCGCGCGCAGCTCCATGACCTGACCGAGCAGCACGAGCGCCACGATCACCGCGGCGGCCTCGAAGTAGACGGCCACGCCGTGCGCTCCACGGAAGCCCTCGGGGAACCAATCGGGCGCCACGAGCGCCAGCACGCTGTAGACGTACGCGACGGAGACGCCGAGCCCAATCAGCGTGAACATGTTGAGCTGCCAACGCCTGACGGATTCCCAGCCCCGCACCAACAGCGGTAGGCCCGCCCAGGACACCACCGGCGTCGCGAACGCCAGCTCCAGCCAACGTGAGAACCCGCCAAACAGTCCATGGATCGGAGCGCCAGGGAGCACCATGTCCCCCATCGCAAGCACGAGCAGCGGGACGGCCAGCACCGCGCTCCAGACGAAGCGGCGCCGCATGTCGCGGTACTCGGTATCGTCCGCCTCAGCGCTCGCATCGACGGGCTCGAGCGCCATGCCGCAGATGGGGCAGGTTCCCGGCCCTGCCTGCTCGATCTCCGGGTGCATGGGACACGTGTAGGTGTCAGGGGGCGCTGGTCGACCGGCCCCCGCGGTGTGACCTCTAGCAGGATGGAGGCCATGACCATGCCCGTCGGCGTTGGCGTGCTCGCCCCCATGGCAGCAGGTCTTGGCCTCTGGGGCGTCGTGGTGAGATTCATCTGACATGGGATTCCGTTCGCTTTGCATGTCCACGCTGACGACCAGACTGGGCGAACGTTACACCTACCGTGCCAGAGGACGCCCCGTCAGGCCTGCGGCGGCCTCGCGCAACTGCAGTCGAGGCAGCCGTGCTCGGCACATGTGCGACAGGTGAGCTGCACTTCCCGCCGCAGAGCCGCTCGAGCGCGGTGCAGGCGAACGCGGGCACTCCCAGCACTGACGCCGCGATCCTTGGCGACCGCCCCGACGGACCGGCCCTCCAGATCTACGAGCCGGACAAGCTCTGCATAGTCCGGATGGATGAGCGGCAACAACCCCTGGATGCAGACGCAGACGTCGCGCTGCCGTTCGGCATCCTCAGCTACCTGGAGGAGGTCGGAGTCAATCTCTAGGCCTGGGTGCCCCTCGGACCGCCGGCGATGCCGATCCACGATGGCATTTCGGAGGATCCGGTAGAACCAGGCAACGACGTTCCCCTCCTCGCCTACGTCGACGACGCGCTCGACGCCACGCGCAAACGCGTCCTGCAGGATCTCCTCGGCCTCATCCCGCGATGCTACACGGCGCTCGAGAAACGCCAGAAACTGGCGACGACTGGCGAGCAGGATCAAGAGTCGCTTATGGCTTTCGGAATCGGTCATGACGTTGAGGCCCGTGACCGTACCGGCTGTTCGCCATCATCGAGTCTCCTTCTTCCGCCTGGGATCACACCTCACCTTGGTCGTCCGACGGCACGCGCCTTGCTGAAGCGGGTCGGAATCACCTTGCGCGCGCCAGCCCAACGCTGCCGCGACGGCTCCAACATCACGATGGCGATGTACGCCAGCACTCATCCAAACCCGCCCAAAAGAAGGAAACCCAAGATGTCATTGCTCCGCTCCGCGATCTGCGCCGTAACTGCGATTGCGCTACTGAGCGCACCGACGGCCGCGCAGCATGGCGGCCACCACGACCACCCGGCGCCTCACCAGAAACCGACCACCAAGACCTCGAGAACTGGTGACCCCTACCCGTTCGCCACCTGCCCAGTTTCCGGCAAGAAGCTAGGAACCATGGGCGATCCCTTGGTGAAGGTCTACCGAGGGCGCGAAGTCCGCTTCTGCTGCGGTGGTTGCACCGGCAGCTTTGAGAAGGACCTCGACAGCAGCTTGGCCAAGCTCGACCAGAAGGTCATCGCAGACCAGCGCCCCATCTACCCGATGTCGAAATCGGTCGTCTCGGGCAAGAAGCTCCCGAAGAAGCCTGTCAACCTGGTCCTCGGCAACCGGCTCATCCTGTTGGCTGATGCGAAGGAGAAGGCAACAGCGCTGAAGTCACCCGGGAAGTACCTGAAGCAGCTGGACGCCGCCGTGAGCTCTGCGCAGGGAAAGAGCTACCCGTTGCAGAAGTGCGTAGTCAGCAACGAGCCCCTGGACAGCATGGGGAAACCAAAGGATGTCGTCATCGCCGGTCGCTTGATCCGCATCTGCTGTTCAAGCTGCGCAAAGAAGCTCGACAAGACGCCCTCCACATTCATCTCGACGATTGACAAGGCGACCGCCGAACAGTCCCGTCCGAAGGCCCGAAACGGCAAGTAGCCTTGGCCGCTCCTTGCGCCCAGCGAAAGCTGGCGCCAGGGAACGGCCCTCGGGCCCGCCGCGAAAATAACCTAGGATCCCCGTGTTCCGCCCCCCCCCGACGTCATTCGGTGGTTCCCGGCACTACCCACAACATCGTCACTCAAGAACCCGTGACGAAACGAGCGCGCACAGCATCTGATGAACCGACCTCCATGGAGCCTGCTCCCCGTCTTTGCACTCATCATGTTTACGGCAGCCCAAGAGTGCACTGCGCAGGCCACGGGCTCTGAGGTTCCCTCGGGCAAGGACGTCGTCCGCTACGAGCTCGTAATCGCGGAGACTCCGGGCGCACCCGCGGGCACAGCGACTACCGTGCTCACCGTCAACGGCACCTCCCCTGGCCCGGTCTTGAGATTCAGAGAAGGCGACCTCGCCCAAATCACGGTCAAGAACCGGCTACCATCCGAGGAGACTTCGATCCACTGGCACGGGCTGCTCGTGCCCAACGAAATGGACGGAGTCCCATACCTGACCACCCCTCCAATCCCTGCTGGCGGCGAACACACATTCGAGTTCCGGCTGCGGCAATCGGGCACCTATTGGTACCACTCGCACACAGGGCTGCAGGAGCAACTGGGCGTCCAGGGTGCGATCGTCATCGAACCCAGAAAGCCCGATGTTGCGTTCGATCGTGAGCACGTCGTCGTCCTGGCCGATTGGACCGACGATGATCCGACCACGGTCATGCGCTGGCTGATGCGCGGCAGCGAGTGGTATTCGGTGAAGAAGGGGACGCAACAGTCGCTGCTCGGAGCCTGGCGGCGAGGCGCCGTTTCGGATTACTTCGAGCGCGAGGGGGACCGCATGCCGGCGATGGACTTGTCGGACGTGGGCTACGACGCGTTCCTGGCCAATGGCAAGCGAGCACTGAAGCTCGATGCCCGCCCGGGTGAACGCGTCCTGCTGCGCATCGTTAACGCCGGGGCCTCGACCTACTTCTACCTCGGCGCTGGCGAAGGCAACCTGACGATCGTGGGCAGCGACGGCATTCGCGTAGAGCCGGTCGAGGTCCGGCGCCTCCTCATCGGCATGGCGGAGACGTACGACGTCGTGGTTACCATGCCAGAGACCCGGTCCACGCTCGAGATCCGAGCCACGGCGCAAGATGGCAGCGGACACGCTTCGATGCTGTTGGGGGATGGGCCGCTGATCGAGGCCGTCGACCCGCCGCGGGCGAACCTATACGTGATGGACGAGATGCTTGCCGCGGGGCTCGCAAGCCAGATGCCAAAGCGCGCGCTGGAAGCCGCTACTGCGGAACGCCCATTCGCGCCCTACGGCCTGCTGCGTGCAGTCTCCGACACTACCATCGCCGGACCGGGCACCGAAGTCCGCGAGCTGACCATGCGCCTCACCGGCGACATGCGCCGGTATCTGTGGGGCTTCGACAACGAGACCTTGGCCGAGAACTCGACGATCCGCGTCCGCAAGGGCGAGGTGCTGCGCATCCAGCTCATCAACGACACGATGATGCACCATCCGCTGCACCTGCACGGTCACTTCTTCCGCGTGCTCAACGGGCAGGGCGAACGCTCCCCGCTCAAGCACACCGTGGACGTCCCCCCGATGGGCAAGCGCACGATCGAGTGGGTCGCCGACGAAGAGGGCGGAGACTGGTTCTTCCACTGCCACCTGCTCTACCACATGGATGCCGGCATGGCCCGCGTGTTCAGCTACCAGCAGGATCCGACGTATCAACCCACCGTAGACCCGAAGCTCCTCGAACCGGCCTACCTATTCTTCGATGCAACGGTACAGAACCACATGACCATGGGCCGTGCCATGCTCATGAAGGGGCGGAACGACTTCTTCACCCGGTGGGACATCGGACTGCCATCGGCGTTCGGCGACGACCACCGAGACGGTGGACACGAGGACAACATCGAGGTCGATTTCGGATGGTCACGCTACATCGATCAGAACTTCGCCACCGAGTTGGGCTGGCGCTACGCTGATGGTGACGGGGCAACGAGTCGCGCATTCGCGGGCGTGCGCTATCGCCTGCCCTACCTCGTGATGTCAAACCTCAGCGTAGACAGCCGGGGAGACTTCCGACTTTCACTCGACAAGGGGCTCCAGCTTACCGACCGTCTTGGGATCGGCACCTCCGTCGAATACGACACCAATACGCAATTCGAGTGGCTCGTCGGCATCGATTACACGATCACGCAGAACCTGGGTTTCTCGACCTCGTATCACTCCGACCATGGCTATGGCCTTGGCCTGGTCTTGACCTTCTGATGGCCAACATCTCTTAGCGAGGCATCTCCAAAATGAAAACGCTCCGTTCCAAGCTTCCCGTTCTCGCACTCGTCCTGTTCGCGGCGTGCGCTTCGGGCCCAAGCGCAGACGTCATCCCCTACACGAGTGACCTCTGCATCGTCACCGACAACAAGCTCGGCTCGATGGGCGATCCCGTCGTCAAGGTCTACGGCAACCAGGAGGTCAAGTTCTGCTGCCGTCCGTGCGTGAAGGAGTTCGAAGAGGACCAGGAGCGGTTCCTTGCGAAGCTGAAAAAGTAGGTATCGGCAAGTGAGTGAGAAGCCGGTGCATCAACATCGGCCTCGCTTGCCACACCGTGGCCACCAGAGGGCCGAACCGCCCACCAACCACCTACACACACCAAGCTCCATGAGCCCCCGTCCCAACTACGTGGCACTGCTGCTCCTGGCGCTCGTAGCCTCCTTGGTCGGCGGTTGCTCGACGATCCGAACCAGCGGACGCCCCGATTTCGACCTGAAGAACATCCGGAGCTATGCGTGGATCAACGCACCGAGCTTCACAGGCGACGTAAGCGAGCACTCTCAAGAAAGCCTGCTCGCCCAGGCGCAACGCGCGATCGACAACTACCTGCAGCAGCTCGGAGCCAGGCCATCTACGGAGAGCGAGGCGGAGGTCCTCCTCACGGCGACCCTCGGTATTGAGACACGGCGACGCCTGAACGACCCTGACTACGATCTCTACGCCGTCCAGAAAGACGAGCTGGGTTCCTTGACCATTACGTTCTTCGACAGAGATCAAGGAGAAGCCTGGACAGGCAGATGTCGGCATACGCTCCGCATCGCTTCTCGAAGCGAGCGACTGGGCCGCACGGAGTTCATCCCAACGGGGCACGCGCGTGATTGGCGCATCGAGCAGATGGCCGAACGCATCCTGTCGCGTGCGACAGCCCAGTGAGGCAAGCCTCCCAGCCGGGCGAGTGTGCACAGCCCCCGCCATCCGCTCGACAGCGGCGCAACGGATGCTCCCCTAGCGCAGTTCGTAGTCGACGATCTTCTTCCGCAGCGTGGTTGGCGAAATGTCCAAGACCTGCGCCGTTCGCGTGATGTTCCATCCCGTACTGTCAAGTGCGTGGCGGACGTGATCCCGCTCGACCTCCCAGAGCTTCTTGACCGGACCATCCTCGGCGACGGCTTCGTGAGAAGGCCTAGCCGGCGCAATATCCACTTCCTCGATCACGTCTGCACGAGCGAGCGCCACGGCACGGGTGAGCACGTTGTCCAATTCGCGGACGTTGCCAGGCCACGAGTGCAACTCGAGCTGCTTCAACGCTGTCTCAGAGATGGCAGTGACCTCGCTTTCCAGGCGCCGCCGGATCCGATGAAGAAGGTGGGTCGCCAAGATTCGAATGTCTCCGGGACGCTCTCGAAGCGGCGGGATTTCGAGCCGCGCAACGGATAGGCGGTATAGCAGGTCTTCCCGGAACTCACCGCGCTCGACCATTTCTCCGAGATCTCGATGGGAAGCTGCAAGCACTCGCGCTTCGAAGGAGACGCTGTGGTTGCCCCCTACGCGTTCGAATGTGCGCTCCTGCAAGGCCCGTAGGAGTTTGGCCTGGAGTTCGAGTGGCATGTCGCCGATCTCGTCGAGGAACAGCGTTCCGCCCCCTGCATCCTCGAGCCTCCCTTGCTTCTTGGAATCCGCTCCAGTGAATGCCCCCTTCTCATAACCGAAGAGCTCGCTCTCGAGGAGTGTGGGCACGATCGCCGCGCAGTTGATTGCCACGAAGGGCTCAGCAGGCGATGACGCGTTATGAATCGCCCGGGCGACAAGCTCCTTTCCCGTGCCGCTCTCGCCTTCGATCAGGACCGTAACCTGACTCCTTGATAGAAGGCCGACCTGCTTCAGGAGTTCGAGGATACGTCGGTCTGACCCGACGATTTCATCCGGGTGCTCCGCACCGGGAGTGATCGGGACGAGGTCCGCCCGCTGTGCCATTGGCCGCCGCTGCCGGCGCCGTTGCCGACACTTCTCGATCGCCACGAGCACATCCTCTACCGCCAGCGGCTTGCGGACGTAGTCCAGTGCTCCAATCTGGATCGCCTCGATCATCGACTTCATGTCCTGAACCCCCGTGATCATGACGACCTCGGGCGCGTCCGCGGCGTCGGTCAGGTCCTTCAGAACCCTCAACCCATCGCGATCGGGCAAGCGGAGATCCAGGAAGACGATGTCAGGTTCGAACTCTCGCACCGCCTCGCCGGCAGCTCCGCCCTTCGTGCGCGTCGCGACGGCGTGTCCCTGCTCTTCAAGGAGGATCTGTAGCGACCTACAGATGGCCGCATCGTCATCGACGATCAGAATGCGGAGGGCGTCATGCTGGCTCTGGCTCATTGGGCAACTCGATTCGGAACACGGCACCAGCGACCGCTCCGCGATCATCCACGCGGTTCGCTGCGCTGACACGGCCCCCATGGTAATCGACGATCTTCCGAACGATCGCCAGCCCGAGCCCCGTGCCCTGCTCCCGGGAGGTGAAAAATGGCTGAAACAGTCGCTCTCGGTTGTCTTCTGGAATCCCCGGACCGTCGTCCGAAACCTCTAGCGCCACCATCCTCGCTCGCTCGTCGAGCAGGACCGCAACGTCGATTTGCCCGTTAGGCCCGGTCGCGGCCATCGCGTTCTCAAACAGATTGACCAACACTTGCCGGATCCGCTCCGAATCAATCCGGAGTTCAAGGTCCTCGTGACCATCCTCGACACGGATGCGACAGCGCAGCTCCCCGGCCTCATTCTCGACCGCCTCGAGCGCCGCCACGATCACGTCCCGAAGTCGATGCACGCGGTAGTCCATCGACAACGGACGGCTCAGCGACAACAGGTCAGTGAACATCCGCTCAAGGCGAGAAACCTGCTCTTGTGCAATATCGGCAAGCTCGACATGCCTGCTACCGGCTGCGAGACCCGACCGGATTGCTTGGAGGTTCATCTTGATCGACGAAAGCGGATTGCGCATCTCATGAACGACGGCCGAACTCATCTCCCCCATCGCAGCTAGGGTCTCTGAATGCACGATTCGCTGCCGAGCCTGCGACAACTCGTCGAGCATGCCGTTCAACGCACGACCTACAGCATCTACCTCGGGCTGAGCCAAGGGCACGACGCGGGCTGCGTGATCCCCGCCACCGACACGATGTGCGACCCGGACCAACTGCTGCAGTGGTGTCGTGAGTTGCCGAGCCCCCACGCGCACGATGAGAACAACGATCAGGGCGACGACGAGCGCCGTGAGCGCCGCCCTCGAGCTGAGCTCGGGGAGCCACGCCAAGGCCTCTGCAGCGTCCTGCTCGAGCAGCAGCACCCACCCCATCTGGGGAAGCGCGGTGAAGCCACCTACCACCTCGCGGCCGCTGGCGTCGGAGTAGAGCGCCGCGCCCGAGTCTCCTCCTTTCGCGCGACGAAACCCAACGGTGTCAATCTCGGCTTGGAGAGCATCCCCGGAATCTCGCAGTCCGGACGAAGTCAACAGTACCCCTTCCGACGACACCAAGTAGCAGCGACTGTTGGATAGCCCTGCGCCTACATCCGACAAGATGTCTTCGAGCTTCGATTCGTCGAGAGCCGTCAAGACATACCCAGTGATGACGCCATCACGCATCACTGCAGCACCGAAGTGCATGCCCAGCTGCCCGTTCTCATGCCGGTGTATTCGCCCCGCGGCCCCCGACGTTGAGGTTCGCACCGCGAGCTTGATGTCTGATCGCTCGAAATCTTCGATTCCGTGCGCATCAGTCCCGGCCCCAGCCAGCTCCCGCCACTTCAGATCGTAGAGCCCAAGCGCTTCATACAAACCGTTCCTCGCCACGAACTGACCTAGCAGAGCGTTCGCACCATGCTCCACGCCCCCCTGAGAACTGTCAGTCGTACACCGATGCCGCACTGCCGGACAGCCAGCGAGGAACCCCGCATCCGCGACTCGTTCGCGGAACCAAAGCTCTAGTTGGCGCTCGCGCGAAGCGGTGAGCTGAGCCAACCTGGCAGTCGCGGCATCCAGGACGGCCGACTTGGCACAGTGGTAGCCTTGGGCCGCCAGCAAGATCATCGGCACCAAGGCGATCCCGAGTGACCAAAGCAACAGACGGCGCCGCAGGTGCCCACCGGCTTCGTGCGCTGGCTTCGCCACGGTATCGCTCCGCTCGCTGTGAACAGTTTCTGGTGAGGATGGCATCAGGATCTGGTCGCGCCGCAACGGGGCCAGCTTCGTTCAAGTCGCCCAATTGGGCGTCGCCGGAGGGGAACATGCTGCCCCTACCGCGGCAAGGCAATGGCTTTCGTCGTCGCAGTGTGTGCAACGACCGTACCTCAGGCTGCTGCGAAACGGCATGCATGTTGCTCTCCGCAGTCAGGACATCAACACGCGACGACTGCGGACAGTCCCCGGAACACCATGAACCCTACCTCCCCAATGGTCGGCCCAGCGCTCACAGCGGCCTTCTTCCTCATCGCTGCAGCCATTCCAGCACAGGGGATCGCGCTTCGAACCGGCGAGGTCGTTATCGGACGAGTCGTGAACGTGCAGGCATCGACCATCGAAATCGCCGTTACGTTTCCACGCGTCGAAACGCGCGTTCTCAAGCGCGGCGACATCAAGCCTCGGTCGATGTATGCGATCCTGTCCGGACGCATGGATCAAACAAGCGGCACGGCTCATCTCGAGCTTGCTCAGACGTGTCGTGAACTTGGTCTGTTTGCCTTCGGCATTGCCGAGGCACGTGAATCTGCACGTCGCGACCCTGCCCTGACCGATGCGAGCAATCGCCTCATCAAGGCTCTCAGGCAATCCATCGCGACGCAACTCCTGCGCGCTGCCAGTTCCGACGCAGAAGCGGGTCTCTACGGCTCCGCAAAGCTCGCTGCACAGACGATCGTCCGGGACTACTCAGACACGGACGCCGCGGCCGCCGCACGAGCCCTGCTCAAGAAGGTCCGCTCGGTCGCCACACCATTCGCGCGCGTCGTCACCGAGAAGGAAGCAACAGCGGCCATCAAGAAGGTCAGGCGCGCGCTGGAGCGGAGCGCGTCTGACTCTGCGCCCCCCGCCCACGGAAAGATGCGAGATCAACGCCGCCTACAACGAGGGATCGCGCGCATGGAGAAGACCTGGAAGGCCGTGCACGACCTGGTCGGCCCTGAAGCATCAGAAACTGAACAAGCGTCGACAAATGCTTCCAGCACCGCCGACCGCCTTGCGGCCGCCCAAGCGGAGCTACGCAGCCGCCTGACCGCGGCGTACCTCGCACTCGGTCAAATCTACCTCGAACGAGAGGCGTTGTCGGACGCAAGCGAGTGGTGCAACAAGGCGTGCGAGACCGACCCGGAGAACAAGGGGTCCCACCGACTCCACTCGTTGATCCTACAGGCGAAGATCATCAGCGGGTCCGGCTACTGAGCCCACCAAACCGAGCGCCCCTAAGATGGTACGGGTCACCGCCTATGGGGGTGCGGCTCTCATGATCCGCACATATCGAGTCAACTCACGATGAAGACGACAGCACAACGTCGGTGGACGCGAGTCCGCGTCGGCAACGCCCTCTGTTGCCTCCTACCCACGATTGCCGCGTGCAGCATGCATCCACGCACGACGCCCATCGGTCCGTACACCAGCGCACCAGCCGGAATGCGCGCCGAACGGCCGCAACTGCCCGACTTCACAATCAACTCCGATCTCGATACCTACATCCGGTACGCGCTACTGAACAACCCCGGCTTGGAAGCCGCGTTCCAGGACTACATCGCCGCGATGGAGCGCATCCCCCAGGTGACGGCGCTCCCGGATCCGAGGTTCAGCTACCGGTACTACATCCAGGAAGTCGAGACCCGCGTCGGTCCGCAACAGCACGCGTTCGGCCTATCACAGACACTGCCTTGGTTCGGCAAACTCGAGTTGCAGGGCCAGATCGCCTCGGGCGCTGCAGGTGCCGCTAAGGAGAGGTTCGAGGCGAAGAAAGACTCGCTTGTCGCAGAGGTCATCGATGCCTACCTGGAGTACTACCATCTGGGGCGTGCCGTCGAAGTCGTCCGCGGCAACCGCGACCTCATCCAGCAGCTTGAGCGAGTAGCCCGCGCCCGCTACGGGGCAGGAGCCGCCAACCACCCCGATATCATCCGCGCCCAGGTGGAACTCGGCCAGCTGGAGAACCAGCTGGCCAGCCTGGACGATCGCAAGTCGCCA
The DNA here is from genome assembly GCA_965228735.1 of Planctomycetota bacterium. Classification (GTDB taxonomy): domain Bacteria; phylum Planctomycetota; class UBA1135; order UBA1135; family UBA2386; genus JAGQRA01. Next base: position 590,852 of record OZ245838.1, on the reverse strand, counting down.
TTCATCGCACGATTGAACGCGGCGCTCAATCGACGCAAATCGACTCCGATCCCGTTCCCAAAGAAGGCCGACGTCCATCCGCTCGGGGCCCCCGACGAAGAGGTTCTCGGGTGGATTGCCACCAGCAACCCGGAGCTCATGGCGATGCGGCACGAAATCGACGCCGCAAGGGCAGCCGCCCTGCGTGCCGAGAAGGACTTCTACCCCGACTTCACCTTCGGTGTCGATTACCTGGCCACCGGCGATGCTCGCATGCCTGGAGTGGCGGGCAGCGGCGACGATGCCGTCATTGCTGGCGTCTCTTTCAATCTTCCAATTGCACGCGGCAAGTACAACGCGGCCGTTCGTGAAGCCAAAGCCCGCCAGTTTTCGACGGCACTGAGACGAGGAGACCTGCTCAACAAGCTTCAGGCAGAAGCGGCGACTGCGCTGTTCCGCATCCGCGACGCAGAACGACAGATTGCCTTGTATCGCGACACACTGCTTCCCAAGGCGCGCGAGTCGCTCGCGACCACTCAGACAGCCTACAGCGCGGGGAATGGAAGCTTCTCCGACCTGGTGGATGCGCAGCGGATGCTGCTGTCCTTCGAACTGTCATTCGAGCGATCCCGTGCCGACCACGGACAGTGGCGAGCGGTACTCGAGCGCCTCGTCGGCCACGCGATCCCCACGAAGAGCGCGGACGTGAAATCGTCCGACAAGGAGAAGTAGCAAGATGAACGTAAGCAAGACCACCCGTCTGACCGCGCTGCTCGTCGCCACAACCATCGCCGGGCTCGGAGTCGGCTACCTCCTATGGGGTGATGCAACACCGCCCACGCACCCCGAGCACTCGACGACTACGCACGAAGGCCATGCCGCTGCAGCCGAAGTGTGGACCTGCTCCATGCACCCACAGATCCGCATGCCATCGCAGGGCAAGTGCCCCATCTGCGGGATGGATCTCATCCGGGCCTCGAGCGGCGGCGACTCGGGTGGGCTACGACAACTGACGATACGTCCGGAACAGCGAGCCCTCATGCGCGTTCGAACCGTCCCCGTCGAGCGACGCTTCCCCGATGCAAGGGTGCGCCTCGTCGGCAAGGTGACCTACGACGAGACACGACTCGGCTACATCACCGCTTGGGTTCCAGGGAGAATCGACGAGCTCTACGTAGACTTCACCGGGGTCACCGTGCGCAAGGGTGACCACATGGTGAAGCTCTACAGCCCTGAGCTCTATAGCGCGCAGGAGGAGCTGCTACAGGCGCTAGCATCGCTTGGAGACCTGCAGAAGAGCGAGTTCGAATCACTGAGAGCCTCGGCTCAGGGCACCATCGACTCGGCACGAGAGAAGCTGCGCCTCTGGGGCCTCTCGAAGGAGCAGATCTCGGCAATCGAGAAACGGGGATCTGCCGAGGAGCACGTCACGATCCACGCACCTTCATCCGGCCTCGTCATCCACCGTAGTGCCCAGGAGGGCATGTACGTGCAGACGGGAACGCGCATCTTCACGATCGCGGACCTCAGTCACGTCTGGGTGCAACTGGACGCATACGAGAGCGACCTGGAGTGGCTTCGATATGGTCAGCAGGTCTCGTTCGAGACCGAGGCCTACGGCGGACGACGGTTCAACGGCCGAATCTCCTTCATCGACCCCGTCCTCGACCGTCGCACACGCACCGTCAAGGTCCGCGTGAACGTGCCGAATCCCGACGGCCTGCTCAAGCCAGACATGTTCGTGCACGCAACCGTCGCGGCCCGGATCGCTGGCGCTGGCAAGGTCATGGATCCATCCCTCGTCGGAAAGTGGATCTCCCCCATGCATCCCGAGATCGTGAAGGACGGCCCCGGCAAGTGCGACGTGTGCGGCATGGATCTCGTCCCTGCCCACGAACTCGGCTACGTCCCCGCAACTGAAGTTCAGGACGAAGCCCCGCTCGTTGTGCCGGTCTCCGCCACCTTGGTGACCGGAACGCGCGCCATCGTCTACGTCGAGCTCCCCGACCGAGAGACTCCGACCTACGAGGGTCGGGAGGTCGTGCTCGGACCGAGAGCCGGCGACCAGTACGTCGTCCTTCACGGCCTCCAGGAAAACGAGCTCGTGGTGGCCGAAGGCAACTTCAAGATCGACAGCGCTCTCCAGTTGCAGGCCAGACCGAGCATGATGAGCCCTGCGGGCGGCCAGCCCGCGGGCGGCCACAACCACGGCGGCGGAGCCGGAACGAAGCCAGCAACGATGCCCTCGGGTCAGAGCCACGCTTCCATGCTCTCGGCGGGCGCGCGGACTCGACTGCAGCTGATCGAGCGGGTCTACGCTGACATCACCGCGTCCGTAGATGCAGGCGACCTCCACGAAGCAAAACAACGGTTCGAGCAACTCGGCAAGGCCGTTGCCGAAACCCGGATGCAGCTGTTCGAGGGGGATTCCCACAAGATGTGGATGGAGCTGTCGATGCGCCTGTCGAACGACGCATTCGAAGGCAGTGCTTCGCCTGACACGTCGACCGCGAAGTCAAACCTCGGGAAGCTCACCACGTCGGTCGAGATGATGCGGAAGCACTTCCAAACGACGGCAGAATCCCCGTCAGGTACGCCCGTCGAGTTGCCGGAGGAGGTGCGCTCAGCGCTTCGACGGAACTGGGAGGCTTACTCTGATCTGCATTCGGCCCTCGCAGCTGACGATCTCAGCAAGGCCAAGTCGGCAGCGTCGAAGCTGGCCGCCGCAACCGACGGCGTTTCGTCGACGTCTCTACCAGCACCGGCGCAAGTCGCGTGGCAATCGTTGACGAACGCAGTGGTCACGAGCGCGCGCCAGATTTCCGAGGGCGACGACATCGAAGGTGCGCGAGCGGCGTTCGAGCAAGTGTCCAAGGGTATTGAAACGGCACTCCGCGCACTCGGTTCGCCTGCGAAGGTCCGTGTCATGCATTGCCCAATGGCATTCGACGGCCGCGGCGCGCGTTGGTTGCAGGGTTCGGACGAGGTGCAGAACCCCTACTACGGCGCCAAGATGCTGGATTGCGGCTCCGCCATCGAAACCCTCGAGCCTCGCGAGGACCTCCGTGGCAAGTGATCTCACCAACGAACCGAAGTCGTTCCTGGACCGCCTGATCTGGTTCTGCCTACGGAAGAAGCTGATCGTCTTCCTCCTTGTGCTCGGCGTCATGGGATGGGGTGCGCTCGTCGCCCCGTTCGATTGGAAAGCAGGTGGCTTGCCACGCGATCCGGTTCCGGTCGACGCCATCCCCGACATCGGTGAGAACCAGCAGATCGTATTCTCGGGCTGCCCGGTGTCAAGACGGTACGCAGTTACTCGTTCTTCGGCTTCTCGACCGTTTACATCATCTTCGATGAGGACATCGACTTCTACTGGAGCAGAAGCCGCGTCCTCGAGAAGCTCAACAGCCTGCCGAGAGGCACCTTGCCCGCGGACGTCCAGCCAGCGCTCGGACCGGACGCCACGGCACTGGGTCAGGTCTACTGGTACACACTCGAGGGGCGCGACCCCGACGGCAACCCCACTGGAGGATGGGGGCCACAGGAGTTGCGCAGTGTGCAGGACTGGTATGTCCGCTACACGCTGCTTGCTGCAGAAGGCGTAAGCGAGGTCGCCTCCATCGGTGGATTCGTCGAGGAATACCAGATCGACGTCGATCCGGACGCCATGCGGGCACACGGCGTCACGCTGGATCAGGTCTTCGCGGCAACGAAGATGTCGAACCTCGACGTCGGCGCTCGCACGATCGAGGTCAGCCGAGCCGAGTATGTGATCCGCGGCCTTGGCTTCGTCAAGAACGTCGAGGACATCGAGGAGACCGTCGTACGTGTCAACGACAACGTGCCGATCCGCGTCCGCGATGTCGGCCATGTCACCAAGGGGCCCGCCCTGCGTCGAGGGGCGTTGGACAAGGGCGGCGCAGAAGCCGTTGGCGGTGTCGTTGTGGTCCGTTACGGCTTCAACCCGCTTCAGGCGATCAAGAACACCAAGGCGAAGATCGCGGAGATCGCCCCTGGACTGCCGACGAAGGCAATCGCTGACTTCACGGCAACGTCGAAAGACGCGCTACGCGGCTTCGCAGCCCTACAGGGGTTCGAGGCGTTCGATGGTGACGACCTCAACCAAGCGGCCTGGGTGCCGTTCTTGAGATCCAATGAGAAGTCGGCATGGCCTACCGGCGTGAACCTCAGCCAGGTGACCATCGTCCCGTTCTATGACCGAACGGACCTCATCTACGAGACTCTCGGCACGCTCAACTCAGCGCTCGTCGAGGAGATCCTCGTGACGATGATCGTGATGCTCATCATGGTGCTTCACCTGAGGAGCTCCTTGCTCATCAGCGCTTTGCTCCCAGTCGCCGTACTGATGTGCTTCATCGCCATGCGAACGTTCGGGGTCGCGGCGAACATCGTCGCGCTTTCGGGTATTGCAATCGCCATCGGCACGATGGTCGACATGGGCGTAATCATCTGTGAGAACGTCCTGCGCCACCTCAGGGAAGCGGATCCCGACACACCTCCCATCGAGACGATCTTCCGTGCTACACGCGAGGTTGGCAGCGCCGTCATCACCTCCGTCGCGACGACCGTCGTCAGCTTCTTGCCCGTATTCACGATGACGGGCGCCGAAGGCAAGCTCTTCCAACCACTCGCCTTCACCAAGACGTTCGCCCTGGTTGCATCGATCATCGTCGCACTGACGGTGATCCCACCGGCGGCCCACATCCTGTTCACGGGCTCGATTCGCTCGACGCGCACCAAGGCTCTCATGCATGCGGGGCTTGCCGCCGCAGGACTCGTCGTAGCTATCACAACAAGCATCGTCGGAGGGAGTCTGCTCCTGGCATTTGCGGCATTCCAACTCCTCAAGAGCAGGATCCCGCGCTGGACCGGTAACTCGGGGCCGATCGTCGTCAGCCTGGCTGTTGCGCTATTCGTTCTGATCGAACTAACGCAATCGTGGCTACCGCTCGGTCCCAGTCGCGGGTTCCTCAAGAACCTGGCATTCGTCGGGGTTCTGATCGGCGGACTGCTAGGAACGTTCCTCGCCTTCCAACGCGTTTATCCGCGCGTCCTGCGATGGTGCCTGCGACACAAGCTCCTGTTCCTGTCGGCGCCAACCCTCATCGTCGCTCTCGGCGCCTGCTCCTGGTTCGGTTTCGATCGCGTCTTCGGCTTTGCGCCCGAGTTCATGCGACAGAGTGCACCCTGGCAACGGATGGCGAGCGTGTTCCCGGGGCTCGGCAAGGAGTTCATGCCACCACTGGACGAGGGCTCCTACCTGTTCATGCCGACGACACTCCCCCATGCGTCGATCGGTGAGTCCATGGAGGTCCTGCAGTATCAGGACACCTCCATCGCCAGGATACCGGAGGTCGAGTCAGTCGTCGGGAAGCTGGGTCGAGCTGAAACTCCTCTTGACCCAGCCCCGATCTCGATGATCGAGACGGTCATCAACTATCGGCCCGAATACATCACCGATAAAGACGGAGACCGCATCAGCTTCCGCTTCGACGAGGAAACGGGCGAGTTTGCGAGAAACGAAGAAGGCGACCTGATCCCCGACACGAACGGACGCCCGTTCCGACAGTGGCGCGATCACATCAAATCTCCCGACGACATCTGGGACGAGATCGTCGCGGCATCCGAGATACCCGGCACGACATCTGCCCCGAAACTGCAGCCGATCGCGGCGCGCATCGTCATGTTGCAAAGCGGCATGCGAGCGCCGATGGGCATCAAGGTGAAAGGGCCCGATCTCGCTACGATCGAGGAGGTCGCCGTGCAGCTGGAGCGCTACCTGAAGCAGGTCCCAGGCGTATCCGCTCCGACGGTGACCGCCGACCGCCTGGTTGGCAAGCCCTACCTCGAGATCGAGCTCAACCGCAAGGCGCTCGGCAGGTATGGCCTCCATGTCGGCTCGGTGCAACAGGTCATCGAGGTAGCCATCGGCGGTAAGCGAATCACCACGACGGTCGAGGGTCGTGAGCGGTACCCGGTACGCGTCCGGTATCTGCGGGAGTTGCGCGACACGCCCGAGAGCCTCGGAGAGATCCTTGTTCCCACTCCGACCGGCGCGCAGGTCCCGCTCTCTGAGCTCTCGGAGATTCGCTTCGTTCGCGGACCACAGGCCATCAAGAGTGAAGACACGTTCCTCATCGGCTACGTGGTTTTCGACAAGCAAGCGGACAGCGCAGAAGTCGACGTTGTTGAAGAATGCCAGGCGTTCCTACAGCAGAAGCTCGACTCCGGCGAGTTCGTACTGCCCGCCGGCGTGAGCTACAGCTTCTCCGGAAGCTACGAGAACCAAATCCGATCCCAAAAGACGCTTGCGCTGGTCTTGCCCGTCGCGCTGTTCGTCATCTTCCTGATCCTCTACCTCCAGTTCGGTTCGGTCTCGACCTCGCTGCTGGTGTTTTCGGGCATCGTGGTCGCATGGGCAGGAGGCTTCCTCCTTATCTGGATGTACGGCATCGGAGGCTTCCTCGACATCGACCTGTTCGGCGAGAATCTGCGCGCCCTCTTCCAGGTCGACACCATCAACCTGAGCGTCGCCATCTGGGTCGGATTCCTGGCCCTATTCGGCATCGCGTCAGACGACGGCGTCGTGATGGCGACCTACCTCGAACAGAGTTTCCGCGGAGCACATCCGCGGTCTCGCGAAGACATACACAACTTGGTCGTGGAGGGAGCCAAGAAGCGTATCCGCCCCGCGCTCATGACGAGCGCGACGACGATCCTCGCACTCATCCCGGTCCTGACCTCGACGGGCCGCGGGTCCGACATCATGGTCCCGATGGCCATCCCTTCTTTCGGTGGGATGCTGATCGCCATGCTCACGGTATTCGTCGTACCCGTGCTCTACTGCACCATCAAGGAGCGGCGGCTCGGTAGCCAGCACACGACGACGGGCTGATGAATCGAAACCGAGACGCTAACCGCGACGTGGGAAGCGTCACGGCTGCAGCTGAGCGCCAACGCCACGTCGTGGCGTTGGCCTTGCATTGGCCCGCAGCCAGCGCCCGGGGCCCGATCGTCTAGCCGACCCAGCTCAGAGCTTCTTCTCGGCCTTGATGCCTGGTTTGGCAGCCTTCTTCGCCGCCGGTTTCTTCTCGACCAAGGCGAAGGAGCTCACCTTGAACTTCGTGTCTGCAAGTGCCTTGACGACAGCCTCGCGAGTGAGCGAGCCCTTCTTCATGGCTACGGTCACGGCCTTGGCCTTGAGGTCGACTTCGACGCTATTCACACCCGCGATCTTGGCGAGGGTCTCACGGACCCCCGAGGCGCAACCGCCTCAAGTCATTCCCGTCACGCCCACGACGTAGACGCCCTTCGGAGTCATGCGCGTAGCCTTGACCGACGCGAAGGAGCTCACCTTGAACTTGGTGTCCACGAGCGCCTTGACGACAGCTTCGCGCGTCAGCCCCCCCTTCTTCATGGCTACGGTCGCGGTCTTGGCTTTGAGGTCGATCTCGACGCTCTTCACGCCTGCGATCTTGGCGAGGGTCTCACGGACCCCCGAGGCGCAACCGCCTCAGGTCATCCCCGTCACGCCGACGACGTATGTGGCCGGGGTAGTCGACTTCGCCGCAGGAACGTTCTTGGTCTCCTGAGCGATTGCTTGGACGCCTCCAAAGACGACTCCGCATAGCAGTGCGAGCACGGTGGTTCTCATATGTCCTCTCATGGATCTCTCTCGACTGGGCTAGGCGGATGCACGGCCGAGATAACGCGAAAGCGCCTCACCCTGACAACCAGGTGCCGCTCAGGAAATCCACCTGAAGGAGTCCCAGGGGCCGCAATGTAGGCGAAACTCACCCGAGCGCAACGGCCGCAGGCGCGGAGCTAGCCTCACGCCGGCCACTTGATCGCCGCTGGTTCGGCATGACGAACGACTTCTCCCCCGAATGATCCCGCTCGCCAAGTGTGGTCTGTGCCAGTTTAGGGCCATCCGCGATCTAGCGCTAGAACGAGACGCCCTTCGACTGCCTCCCCGCAAGCGCCACGTCTGCCTCTGGGCTCCAACATCCGGCCCGAAGAGGGCCGAAAGCGCATTCTCGTCGTCATGGGCGCGGCGCATGAGGTACGAGGGAGCTCCTCGCGATCGCTGATGGTCAGCTCAGAAGCGCGTAAATCCCGATCCCAAGGGGCCTTGACCCGCCCTCGGACCACCTCCTGGTGACTTCCCACGAGAGTTTCATTCAGCAACTTGCCCTGCGCGGTCGATTCATCATATACTGAAATGATGAACGATACGCCGAAGTCGAAGAGCCCCAAGGCCCGCGAGGGGGCCTGCGAGATCAACCAGGTCGATTGCTCGATGGTCTCGGAAGCTCAGGCGTCGCTTCCCGCAACCACAGAGCTCCAACGAGTCGCTGACGCCTTTCGAGTCCTCGCGAACCCGAACCGGTTGCGCGTACTGAAGGCCCTTCAGGGTCGGGAGCTGTGTGTCTGCGACCTCCGTGAAGTGCTCGGGATCTCCATGTCCGGCACCTCGCAGGTCCTCCGAGAGCTGCGCAACCTCGGAGCAGTTGAGTTCCGCGCCGAAGGCAAGCTCGCCTACTACCGGCTAGCCGACTCGTCATGGCTCGACATTGCCGAGAGCGTGCTTGAGAAGTTCGTGGGTGCCGAAGCGAGATAGCGCTCGCCCGTTTTTCGCGACGAGGGAGAGAACGATTGTGATGTCTACCAACAAACGAGGAAGGTCTTGGTTTCTTGCCGGCATGCTCGCCTTGAGCGTTGCCCTTTCCGGTTGTGGGCAGGAGCCCTCTCCTGGTCCTGGTTCCGAACCTGCTGCAGGTGAATCGACCGCGACTGGCAGGAATCCGACGAGCACCGCACACAAGCACGACACACCCGGCGAGACGTGCTTCATCTGTGATCCAAGCAAGCGTGAGTCAGGACGCCTGTGGTGCAAGGAGCACGGCCGTTACGAGAATCGATGCTGGATGTGCCAGCCGCAGCTCGAGGAGAAGGGCCGCCTCTACTGCGAAGAGCACGGCCTCTACGAGGACGAGTGCTTTCTCTGCCATCCCGAGCTGAAGAAAGACTCCAAGGACGAGAAGCAGCCGAAGGACAAGAAGGGCGCGCAACTGGATGCTCCCCCCCGCACTGTTCCAGGTCTTTTCTGTAAGGAACACGGGGTGCCGGAGGCGGATTGCGGCATCTGCCAACCACAACGCACGGCAGAACTGCAGCCAGGCGACGAACTCAAGGTGCGTTTCGAGTCGGCCCGTGCAGCTGCGAAGGCAGGTGTGCAGACAGTTCCCGCCCGCCAGGCCACGGTGCGGGAAAGCGTTCCGGCCATCTGCGAGATCTCCTACAACCAGAATGCTCTGGCCCGCATCACGCCACTGGCCGCGGGGATCGTGCGCAAAGTGCTCGTCGATGTCGGTGCGGACGTGAAGGCGGGAGATGTTCTGGTGGAAGTGCACTCCACCGAAGTAGCGAGCGCGAAGGCTGCGTTCGTCTCGTCCGTGGTCGACCTCGACCTGAAAGAGGTTGCCTGCAAGCGAGAGAAGCGCCTGGCGAAGAAGAGCATCTCTTCGGAGAAGGAGGTGCAGGAGGCCGATGCTGCGTGCAAGACCGCTGAGCTCACGCTGAGTACAGCAAGACAGAGACTCCTCAACTATGGCTTCACGGCGGATGAGGTTGCAGCGATCAAGAAGGATCGCGACACCTCAGCTCGCTTGTTGGTCCGCGCTCCATACGAGGGCACATTGGTCGAGAGAAGTGCGGTGGTCGGCGAAGCTGTTGAGCCAGGCAAGAGCGTATTCTCTCTCGCGGATCTCGGCTCGATGTGGCTCTCGCTCTCGATCCCTGCCGATCGCGCGGGTCTCATCAAGAGTGGTCTGAGCGTGGAGGCGACCTTCCACGGCCTTTCCAGCGAGGCGTCACGTGGTGAGATCACATGGGTCAACACCTCGATCGACGAGAAGACTCGCATGCTGCGGGCACGTGCCGTGGTCGGCAACCCTGACCGGAAGCTCAGCGCAGGGATGTTCGGCGACGCGATCGTCTTCACTTCGGATGCCAGAAGCGCAGTGGATGTGCCCAAGGAAGCCATCCAGCGGTTCGAGAAGAAGCTCTACGTCTTCGTCAAACTCGAAGACGACCTCTACTCGTTGCGTCGCGTCGCCACGGTCGAGCGACCGTCGAACAACATCGTTGCGGTGGTCGAAGGTCTGCGCGCGGACGAACCTGTTGTTGCTACAGGAGCATTCACCGTGATGTCCGAGTTCCTCAAGTCGAGGCTCGGCGCTGGCTGTGTCGATGACAAGTGAACGGGGACTCCATGCTTGAGCGCCTCGTCGAGTTCTCACTTCGCAACCGCCTCCTGTTCTTGCTGCTGGGATTTGCCCTGGTCGGCGGCGGGATCTACACGGCAACGCGTACGCCAGTTGACGCCTTCCCGGACACAACACCCGTCCAGGTCCAGATCAACACCGTGGCCCCCGCGCTCAATCCGGAAGAGATTGAGCAGCAGCTCACCCTTCCAGTCGAGCTCTCGATCGGCGGTCTTCCTGGTCTGGCCGATGTTCGTTCCATATCCAAGTTTGGACTGTCCCAGGTCGTCGCGACGTTCGATGACGACACGAGGATCATCGATGCGCGCCAGTACGTCTCCGAACGACTGGCGACAGTAGAGCTTCCCGAAGGCATTGAGCGTCCGCAGCTCGGCCCCATCTCCACCGGGCTCGGAGAGATCTTCCACTACGTCCTTCGTTCGGAGAACCCGCGCAGGACGCTCGAAGAGCTGCGAACCCTTCACGACTGGGTCGTCAAACCGGAGCTCCGCAAGGTTCCTGGTGTCGCTGAGGTCAACTCGTGGGGCGGGTACGAGAAGCAGTACCACGTGGTTGTCTCGCCCGAGGCGTTGCTCAAATACGACCTCACCCTTGGGGACGTCTTCGAAGCGCTCGAGAAAAACAATCAGAACGTCGGTGGTGGCGTGCTCACGTCGGGTGGGCAGTCGCAGCTCGTGCATGGCCTCGGGCGTGTTTCAACCGTCAACCAGATCGAGAACATCGTTGTCTCCGCATTCGACGGTGCGCCGATCCGCATTCGAGATGTCGCGCAAGAGGTTCGGGTCGACCACGAGATCCGGCGCGGTGCGGTCACGGCGAACGGTCGCGGCGAAGTCGTGCTAGGCCTTGCTTTCATGCTGATGGGCGAGAACGCCCAGGCCGTCACCGAAGAGCTCAAGGAGCGGCTCGTAGGTGTCCGGAGATCGCTCCCCGAAGACGTTGTCGTTGAAGTCGTCTACGACCGCACCGAGCTGACAACCGAGGTGATCGGAACCGTGCAGCACAACCTGTTGGCCGGAGCCTTGCTCGTCATCGTCGTGCTCTTCGTACTGCTTGGCAACATTCGCGGCGGTCTCCTGGTAGCCCTCGCCATCCCACTCGCGATGTTGTTTGCCTTGATCGGCATGTACCACTTCGCGATCGCGGCAAGCCTCCTCAGCCTTGGTGCAATCGACTTCGGCATCATCGTCGACGGCTCGGTGGTGATGACCGAGGCCAACATGCGGAACCTGGCTCAGCGTGCGCGTGAGCTGAAGAGACCGCTGACCAAAGATGAGCGTCTCGCGGTCATCACCGAGTCGGGCAAGCAGGTGGCTCGACCGATCGTCTTCGGCATGGCCATCATCATGGTGGTCTTCTTCCCCGTGCTCGCGCTCGAGGGAATCGAAGGAAAGATGTTCCGCCCGATGGCGTGGACGTTCATCTTCGCCCTTGGCGGGGCACTGCTGATCGCCCTCACCCTGTCACCGGTCCTTGGCTACTACTTCCTTCCGAAGCGTGTTCGGGAGCGAGAGGGTGTTATCGCTCGCGCGATGAACGGCGCCTTTGCCTGGTTCCTTGCGGCAGCGATGCGGCTGCGGTGGTTCGTTCTCAGCGGAGCGATGCTGCTTCTAGTGTTCGCCGGATGGACTGCGACACGGCTGGGAGGAGAGTTCATCCCGCGCTTGAGCGAGGGGGCGGTGGTCTTGAACACCATCCGCCTGGCCGGTGTCTCTATTGAGGAGTCCGTTCGCTACAACACGCGCATCGAGAAGCTCTTGCTCGAGAACTTTCCGGACGAGGTTCGGCACGTCTGGAGCCGCATCGGGACAGCTGAAATCGCCACTGACCCCATGGGCACCGAGCTGACCGACATCTTCTTGTCGCTCAAGCCCCGAAGCGAATGGAAGAGGGCCAGCACGCAGACTGAGCTCGGCGCTGCCATGCAGAGCCTGGTGGACGACCTACCCGGCGTGAACATCATCGCAACCCAGCCGATCGAGATGCGCCTCAACGAGATGGCGTCGGGCATCCGTTCAGACATCGGCATCAAGATCTACGGCGACGACTTCGACGAGCTCGTGCGCATCAGTGACGAGGTACAGCGCATTCTTGTCGACATCCCCGGACAGTCAGACGTCGCTGTCGATCAGGTCACGGGGCAACCAACGCTCCGCATCCGCATGGACCCCGACGCACTTGCCCGCGTTGGAGTGTCAGGACGGGAAGTGCTCGAGTTCGTGGAGGTCATCGGGACACGCCGTGTCGGCGAAGTCTTCGAGGGACAACGTAAGTTCCCGTTGGCTGTCCGGTTGCCGGATTCCCACCGGGGCGATGCCGACGCTCTACGTGCGACGCTGATTCCAACGAAATCTGGGCTTCGCCTACCTCTGCGAAGCGTGGCTGACGTCTCAGAAGAAGAGGGCATCTCGACGATCAACCGTGAGTGGGGTCGAAGGCTGATCCGCGTCCAGTGCAACGTAGCCGGCCGCGATGTTGCCTCGTTTGTTGAGGAAGCGCAGACGCGGATCGCCAACGAACTGGAGCTCCCCGATGGCTACGTCATCAACTGGGGCGGTCAGTTTGAGAATCTGGCCAACGCGAAGGTGCGGTTCATGATCGTTGTTCCGGTCACGCTCCTTCTCGTGTTCTTCCTGCTGTTCTTCAGCCTGAAGAGTCTTCGGGAGGTCCTGCTGATCTATACCGGGATTCCCTTCGCCGCTGTCGGAGGTGTCTTGGCGCTCTGGCTGCGCGGAATGCCGTTCAGCGTGAGCGCCGCCGTGGGCTTCATCGCGCTCGGAGGCATCGCCGTCTTGAACGGACAGATCCTCGTATCGGCCATTCGCTCTTTCCTTGCTCAGGGCAACGAGCTCCGTTCGGCGATCACAGAAGCCACACAGCAACGGCTTCGTCCCGTTCTGGCGACGGCTATCACGGATGCTGTCGGTTTTCTTCCGATGGCGATCTCCACGGGAGTCGGTGCCGAGGTGCAGCGACCACTTGCGACGGTTGTGGTGGCAGGTGTGCTGACGTCAACCGTCCTGACTCTCTTTGTGCTGCCGATCCTCTACCTGCTTGTCATGAAGAAGGTCCCAGCAACAACCGACGGGGAGGTTGCGTAGCATGGCAACAACTACCAGATTGGAGACTGGGCGGCTCCGTCGGCAAACGCTCGTGGCCGCTGCTGTGGCGCTGCTAGTCACCTTGAGCGGATGTGCCACTGTAGACCCAACGCCGGATTACGAACTAGCGCGAGAGGAGGTAAAGGCAGCGACCGGCGAAGACACCCTCTATCAGCCCGGAGAGGAAGAGCGTGCGCGCAAGCTGGTTGCAGAGCTCATGAAGGATGGGTTGACCTCAAAGGACGCAGTCCAGATTTGCCTTCTCAACAATCGACTTCTGCAGCAACAGCTCTACGAGATCGGTGTGCGGCGTGCGGATGCAGTGCAGGCTGGATTGCTCTCGAACCCGTCGCTCCAACTGATGGTGCGCTTCCACTCGATGGAGGAAGCACGAACATGGAGGGCGGACTTCTCCACAATCTCATCGAGCTCTGGCACTTGCCCGCGCGCACGAGGGTTGCGGAAAGCCAAGTAGACCGAACCGTGCTCGAGGTTGCTCGCCGCGCGGTCACGCTCGCGGCTCAGGCGAAGTCGGCGTACTTCACGGCCGTTGCTTCGAGTGCTTCTCTCGCTGTTGCAGAAGAGAATCTCAAGACCGCACAGGAGTTCCTCGAACTCACGCGTGAACGCAAGGCTGCCGGTGCTGCGACGCAGGTTGACGAGAACGCCGCGCGCGCCGGTTTCCTCGAGCAACAGGTGCTTGTTCGTTCCACAAGCTTCGCTTCGTTTGAAGCGAAACGACGCCTGGCGATGGTGCTGGGTGTTTCCGTACCGCCGCAGGAACTTGAGCTCACGAGTCCACCACTCACGCCACCGGAGTGGAGCGTTGACCTCAAGAGACTGCTCGCAGTTGCCGAAGAACACCGGCTTGACCTGCGCGCGGCGAAGAAGGCCGTCGAGGCCGCAGGCAACGCAGTGCCTCTTGAGCGGCGTCGGCAGCTGCGCAAGCTAGGTGGTGGCTTGGCCTTCGAAACGGTCGGCAGCGATGTAGAACTGGGTCCAGCATTCCGGCTTGAGATTCCGATCTTCGACCGAAACCAAGCACAGATTGCCAAGGCCGAGTTGCGCTTCTCTCAGGCGATACGTCGCCTTGAGGGAGTGTCCGAGAACGTGTCCCAACAAGTACGGGGTGCGTACGAACGCTACGCGATGGCGCAGGAAACCGCTCGCCTCTACCAGAAGGAGCTCTTGCCGCTTCAACAAGCCAGCCTTGACCTTGCCCGAGAGTCGTTCGCGGCAGGCAAGACAGGCTTTCTATCTGTCCTCGAGGCTCAGAACCGACTTCTTGCCACTCGGCGTGACTATGTCGTACGGCTTGAGTCTGTGGCCCAGAGCATCCCCGAGCTGGAGGCTGCTTGTGGGCGACCGCTCGACGTGCTCCTTGCTACGGATGCGGATCGTGACAAGTGATCAGGCGCGGACAGCAACGCTCATGCGCGCAGCGAGCCTCGCCTACCTGACAATCGGCTGGAATGTCGTCGAGGGTGTCATCGCCGTTTCCGCAGCGGCTGCTGCTGGGAGTGTCGCGCTGCTCGGCTTTGGCCTTGATAGCTTCGTAGAGAGCGCCTCTGGTTTGATCGTTCTGTGGAGACTCTCTCGAGAACGGCGCAACACGGCCGTTGCGGCGGAAGCTGTCGAGAAGCTCGACCGCCGGGCGCATCGCCTGGTGGCCGGCACCTTGTTTCTCCTTGCTGCCTACGTCTCCGTGGATGCTGGATTCGCGCTGTGGAACGGGGATCGCCCTGAGACGAGCGTCGTCGGGATCATTCTTGTCTCAGTCTCGATCGCAGTCATGTGGTGGCTAGCGCGTGCAAAATCGTCCGTGGCACGTGTTCTGGGGAGCCGAGCGCTTGAAGCCGACTCCTTTCAGACCCTGGCATGCTGGTGGCTTTCGATCGTCGCCCTGTCAGGGATTGTTCTCAACGCCGCGTTCGGTTGGTGGTGGGCAGACCCTCTTGCGGCCCTAGGGGTCGCAGCCCTTGTTGTTCGCGAGGGTACCGAAGCTTGGCGTGGTGAGGCGTGCTGCTGAGACTGGGAGTCGAAGAAGGCGAATCAGACAACGCTTGCGGTGTCTTCAAATCTCAGTAGGCGCAGAGCGTTGAGCACAACGACCAACGTAGACCCTTCGTGGACGACAACAGCCGGGCCAATCCCAAGGCCTAGAATCGTGGCCGGAACCAGAAGAGCCACGACACCGAGGCTCATCCAGAGATTCTGCTTGATCGCCCGGCTCGCGGCTCGACTCAGCCCAACCGCGAATGGAAGCCGTTCAAGATCGTCAGCCATCAGAGCCACGTCCGCCGTCTCGAGAGCTACATCCGACCCTGCAGCTCCCATGGCGATTCCTACCGTCGCGCTAGCCATTGCCGGAGCGTCGTTGACCCCGTCGCCGACCATGGCCACAAGTCCTTCTGACCGAAGCATCTTGATAGCTTCCACCTTGTCTTCGGGCATTAGATCCCCCCTGGCGTCATCCAGACCAACGGTTTCAGCAATCGCTGCAGCAACTTGTTGGTTGTCACCTGAGATCATGATCATCCGCCCGACGCCGATGGCCCGCAGTCTCTCGATCGTTCGGTTGGCAGCTTCGCGAGGCGTGTCCATCAGCCCGAGGACACCGAGGTACTGGTCCCCGTGCCGAACGATCATCGTGGTTCGCCCATTCTCCTCAAGTTCCGCCACGCGTTGTTGCAGCTCTTCAGGAAGTGCTGCGCCGGGGACTTCCTCGAACAAGTCATCCTTGCCGATGAGCACTTCTTGACCCTCAACCTCTGCGCGAACCCCGCGGCCAGTCACGCTTTGCAGTCCGGAGGCGGTGGCCGGAGTAGTTGCACCGAGCCGTTCTATCCCATCTCGCTCAACTGCAGCAGCAAGTGGATGGTCGCTCAGCGCCTCCACCCCAACTGCAACGCGTAGCAACTCTTGCTGTGTCGCTCCTGACGCTGGATGCACGTCGACGAGCTTTGGTTTCCCCTCCGTCAGCGTCCCAGTCTTGTCGAAGGCTATCGCGCTTACTTGCCCAAGGTTCTCAAGCGGACCTCCGCCTTTCACGAGAACCCCTCCCCTCGCTGCCCGCGCTACCGCACTCAACACCGCACTTGGTGTCGCGATGGCAAGCGCGCACGGACTTGCCGCCACTAACACGGCCATCGCGCGGTAGAAGCTCTTTGCGAAAGACTCCTCAACGACCACCCAGCCGAAGAGCATCAGTACGGCAATTCCAAGAACAGCCGGGACGAAGACTCGCTCGAAACGGTCGGTCAGCTTCTGCGTCGGTGAACGGCTTGTCTCTGCTTCACTGACCATCTGCACGACACGAGCCAGTGTCGACTCCGTTGCCGCTTGGGAGACGTAGACGTCCAGAACGCCACTGCCATTGATGGTCCCTGCGAAGACTCTGCTCTCAGAGCCGACCGCGCCTGGTCTTTCTCGTGCTCGTCGCGGGTCTTCGACCGGCTGCTTCTCGATTGGCACGCTTTCCCCGGTGATCGGAGCCTGGTTGACGCTGCTTTCGCCCTTCGTGACGAACCCGTCTGCAGGAAAGCGCTCGTTGGGCTTCACGAGGACGGTGTCTCCAACGCGTAGCTCCTCGACTGGCACCTTGTCTACAGTGCCGTTCCTTCTCACCCAGGCCGTCTCCGGTGCAAGTTCGGCGAGCGACTCGATCGCATTCTTTGCCCTGCGCATCGCATAGCTTTCGAGTGCATGACCGAGGCTGAAGAGGAACAACAGCAACGCCCCCTCTGCCCACTCGCCAAGAACAGCCGCACCAGCGGCGGCCAGGAGCATCAAGAAGTCAATCTCGAAGCGCCCGTGCCGAAGGTTCGCAACAGCCTCCCTGAGCGGGAAGGTCCCACCGAACACATATGCCGCGATGAACCCACCGAGCACTAAGCTCGGTGGCACTGCAGCAACCTTCGGAAGCAGCCAGCCCAGAAGGAGAAATGCACCCGATAGCGCAGCGAAGACGAGCTCTACCTTCCCTCCTCCAGCGTGTGCATGATCGTGTTCTTCTTGGACAGCGTCTGGTTTGTCTCCGAGGAGTGTGGCGAGACGCGCGCGAACGGTTGCTTCATCCGTGACTTCTCGCTCGAACTCGACACGGGCCGAGCCATCGGCAGACACACACGCTTCAACGACACCTGGTTCTCGCAGAAGACTCTCGCTCAGCTGCCGGGCCTTGCGGGCATGCATCGAGGGCGCTCGTGAGGCGACGTGTCCATACCGCTCGTGGAGCTCTAGCCCCGCTCTCCGTGCGTAGTCGCAGACATCTGCCACGGATAGCCGGCGACGATCGAAGTGCACGCACAGACGCTCCGGAGTGCCGTCATCGCATTCGATGATGCGATGCACTTTGCTGACGCCGCTCTTCGCTTCCAGAAGCTCCTCCAGGCGACGAACACAAGCATCGCGTCCTTCCTCAACATCTGGCAGCACGACGGCCAGAGATATCGGTAGTTTCGCGCTCATGTCATCTCCTCATCCACCGGCTCCCACTAGTGGTCTTCGTGGTGGTGCTCGAGTGCGGGGTTGTAGTTCTTCCCGCCAATCTCGATAGAGATCCGCCCCTCTGGGCCATGTTCCTTCAGAGCAGGGTCTGTCACGGCAAAGGCTCCGGCCTCACCGCTGACCGCAGTTGTCGAGAGCACCTTGGGTCCCGAGTCCGTCGTCAGTTTGACTTGCGGGGCTTTTGCGCCCGTGAAGGCTGACTTCGCGTCCGGACCAAGAACGTAGATGGTCATCTTCCCCGCGGATTCGTCGTGCATGACTTCCAGATGCGCGACATGGTCACCCACCTCGAGAAGGTGGCCACCGTGCGGGCCTTCGTGGCCGTGCGCAGCTACACCGGACTTGCCTGGCTTTTCTTCGTGCTTCTCGTCGGAACAAGATGCAACGACAAGCAGCATCGGGAGTGCGATCGAAACGAACTTCATCA
The DNA here is from genome assembly GCA_965228735.1 of Planctomycetota bacterium. Lineage (GTDB taxonomy): Bacteria > Planctomycetota > UBA1135 > UBA1135 > UBA2386 > JAGQRA01. The sequence goes on along the minus strand of OZ245838.1, from coordinate 572,529 downwards.
TCAGTCTTCACCTTCTGGGGTTAGGCGTGGCCCACCGGCCAACGCAGGTTGCAATTGGTCATCCTCCTGCTCGTCAGGCAGGAGTTGCTTACGAATGTGCTCGATGTCTTCGTCCCGTACGGTCTCGCTGGCTAGCCTCTCAGCCTCTGCACGTCCAAACCGCCAGAACAGGCCAGGCATCACCAAGAAGTCGAGTAGCGTGTTCGTGACGAGGCCGCCGATGATCACGGTCGCCACCGGGTACAGGAGTTCTCGGCCAGGTTGATCGGCAGCAAGTGCTAGCGGTACGAGGCCGATGCCGCTTGTGAGCGCGGTCATCAGCACGGGTACGATTCGTTCCTGTCCAGCGCGCACAAGCATCTCTATGGAGAACGACTCGCCCTCCTCACGCATCAAGTGCATGTAGTGATCGACTAGCAGGATTGCGTTTCGAGCGGCTACGCCGAGCAAGGCGATGAAGCCAACGAGCGTCGCAACCGACATCACTTGCCCGCTCAGCACCACATATGCACCAGCGCCGATGAACGCCACTGGTCGAGTAAGCAGCACAAGCATCGCTAGCCGCATGGACCGGAAGTGCATGTAGAGAATCAGCACCATCAAAACGATCGACAGCGCGCTCAGCGACATGATCAGTTGCGTCGCCTCTTGCTGTGCCTCGAACTGACCGCTGATTCGAATTGTGTAGCCGGACATGGCCGCGAGCTTCTCGCGTACAGGCTCCAGCGCCGCGGTGACCTCGGTGACGACCTCGCCCAGTGAGCGCCCTCCTACGTTGTGCTGGACCACGATCCGGCGCTGCACATTCTCTCGGTTGATGTTGTTCGGAGTCTTCGACACCCGGACATCGGCAACGTCGGCGATTCGGACCAACGACGCGTCTCCGCGCCGCAAGTAGAGGCCTGCCAGTTGGGAGAGGTTCTGTCGGTCCTCCTCTCGCAAACGCACCTTGATCGGGTAGGCGATCTGGCCGACCTGCAGTCGGGAGACCTCCTGACCTCCCATGGCAAGTTCGACAGTCTCCGCTAGTGTGTCGACACCGATGCCTTGGCGCGCGAGCTCGGTACGCCGCGGCTTGACCTCCACTTGATCGATGAGCACTTGTGGCTCGGTGTAGAGGTCCCGAACCCCATCGATCGCCTTGACCTTGGCTTCGACCTCGGCCGCTGTGTCCCGAAGAACGTCAAGGTCCGGGCCGGCGATTTTGATCGCGACCTGCGCCGTGACGCCCGAAAGTAGGTGGCTTAGCAAGTGAGCGAGCGGTTGCTCTGCTGAATACGCCACGCCCGGGAACTCGTAGGACATCTTGTCGCGAATCTCTTCGATGACCTCCTCTCGAGACCGAGTCGAGTTCGGGTCGAAGTTCACGATTGCTTCGCTCACACTGACCGGCATCGCGTGCTCATCCTGCGGAGCCCGACCGGTTCTTCGAGCCACGCTGCCGACGCCCTCGATGTCTTTGATCAGATCCTCCATGCGGCGGCCGAATCGGTCAGACGTTTTCAAGCTCGCATCGGGAGGAAGCACGATGTTCACCTGGGCCGTTCCTTCGTTGAACGGCGGCAAGAACGTCGACCCTGTGTTCATCAACAGAGTTCCGACGATCAGGAACGCAACGACGCATACCGCAAGGATGCGTTCCACGTGTCGGGTGCTGACGTGCACACCAGAGGCCGCGGCAGCACGCAAGCGCGTGACCAACCAGCCGCCGTATCTCTCTTCGGAAGCTTGCTGTGCGCGTCGCCCCAGGAGGTAGTAGCAAAGCACGGGCGTGACCGTCAGGGCCACGAGGGTCGACGCGAACACGCTGATAATGTAAGCAAGCCCGATTGGAGCGAAGAGCCTTCCCTCGATGCCACTCAAGAAGAACAGGGGCAGGTAGACGACTGTCACGAGAAGGGTGCCGTACATGACGGGCTTGCGAACCTCGCTCGATGCCACGAACAGAATCCAGAGCACGGGTTCCTTGCGCTCCCTGCGCGAGTTCTCGTGCAGACGCCGAAACACATTCTCCACGTCGACGATTGCGTCGTCGACGAGTGTCCCGATGGCCACGGCGAGACCACCGAGGGTCATCGTGTTGATCGTCAGCCCGAATGCGGCGAAGACGAGTGAGGCGATCGCGACAGAGAGCGGAATCGCGGAGAGCGTGATGAACGTTGTCCGGAAGTTCAGCAGGAACAGGAACAGAATGATGACGACGAGGATGGCACCGTCCCGCACCGCCTCGAGCACGTTGTCGATGGCGCGCTCGATGAATGCGGCTTGCTGAAACACTCCGTCGTCCACGACGACGTCCTTCGGTAGCTCTCGCTGAATCTGCCGCAGCTCTGCGTTGACACGCTCGGTCAGTGCCAGAGTGTCGATACCAGGCTGCTTCATGATCACCATCACGATGCCTGGCTCTCCGTTGATCCCGGCAGTGCCCGTCGGAATTGCCGCAGGTCCGAAGACGACATCCGCAACGTCTTCGATCCGAATCGGGCGAACCGGGTCTTCTCGCACTACGGCTCCGGTCAGCTCCTCGGGTTTCTCCAGGAGGCCCGAGACAGCCACGAGGGGTCCCTTTGCACCAATGTTAAGGAAGCCGCCTGCCACATTGATGTTCGCACCCTCCGTGGCTTTCGCGACTTCCTGCAGGGTTACGTCGAACACACGGAGCTTGTCTGCGTCGACGACGACCTGCAGCTCCGATGGCTGGCCGCCAATAGTGATGACCTGCGCGATACCTGAGAGGGACAAGATCCGAGGTCGAACGTCTCGGTCGATCGTGCGGCGCAGCTCGAGGATGTCGGTCTCCCCGGTCTTGCTCTGAAACCCGATCATCTGCACCTGCCCCATGATGCTGCTGATCGGGGCGAGGATCGGCTGGACGTCGGGCGGCAATGCCGGTACCGCACTCTGGAGTTTCTCGGCAACGATCTGCCGGTCCAGGTAGATATCGGTTCCCCAGTCGAACTCGACGTAGACAACGGAGAGACCGAGCCCACTTGCAGAGCGTACTCGGAACACCCCCGTGGCACCGTTCATCACCTGTTCGATGGGCCAAGTGACGAGCCGCTCCACGTCCTCGGGCACCATGCCGTGGGCTTCCGTCATGACCGTGACGATTGGTCGATTCAGGTCTGGAAGCACGTCGATCGGCGTATTCGCGGCCTTGAACAACCCATACCCGCCAACCAACAGAGCAAAGAGAAGTACGATGGCGCGATTGGCCAAAGCCGCTGCGATGATTCGATTCAGCATCTGCCATCCCTCCTAGTGGTTGTGACCCGCATGAGCGTCGACCGCATCGCCGCTCTTCATGGCGAGCCCGAGCTCGAACGCTCCGGACATCACCACAGGATCGCCCGGGAACAGCGCGACTTCCTTCGAGGCTGGAACAACCACGACTTCGTGATCCTGGTACGCCACGACAATCGGCACCGGCTTGAAGCTGTCGCCGTCTTGGAGGAAGACAACCTTGTTCGGCCCGTCTTCAGTTACAGCCGAAGCAGGTAGCACGTACACGTTCTCCATCTTCTGCGTGGGCACGTTCAGCAGATAGCGCAGCCCCTCGCGCAGCTTCCACGTGCGAGATTTCCGACCGCCGCCGCGGTCGATCTCAGACTGCGGTGTGTTAGCGACCTCAACGAAAGCGAGTGTGCCCTCGTTCTTGGTGGAGCTCTCGACGTAGCTGATCCGAAGCCCCTCGAGGACGGGCCCGGACCCCTTTACGAGTGGCGTCGCAGTGATGCTGTGGCCATCTCCTGCCGCAGCAAGCACCGACGCCACTTCTCCTCCAACGGGTTCAGTGCGCAACAGCAGACGCCGCGGGTCTCGCAGGACGATCAGCGCTTGACCTTCGCTGACCTTTGCTCCGCGCTTCACCTGCACATCGAGGACGTCCCACGTCCCGTCGTTGGTCGGGGCTTCGACACGAACGACAGGCTCCAAAGCGTTGAGTTTGTGGAGTCGCTTGAGGTCAGCAAGTGTGTGTCCACGCTGCAACAACACGCCGATGTCGAGAAAGTGTTGGGCAACGTCTTCTGACTTGACCCACTCCGTGAGCTCATCGGTCGCAAGACCGCTCGCGGCGAGTTCACCGACAGTTGCAGTTGCCCAAGGTAGTTCGCGAATCGCTTCCGGAAGAACTGCGTTCAGCTTCTGCGCCGCCGCGGGCCAGAGCCCGTTCCTCGCTAGCGCACGCTGCCAAGTCTCTTCCGTGAACTCGGGCAGAGTCGCCCCTCCCTCAACATCGCGAATCTGCTCGTCCGAGAGCCCGTGCTTCTGAAGCTCCAGCCGAGCCTGTTCGTGTTCTTTCGTCGATCTCGAGAGCTGGTAGCGCAGATCGATAGCGCGCTGCCGCGGGAGAATGGGAAGCTCACGCCCCCCGACGTTGCCGGTGAACTTCTCCACGCGCTTGAGCTCTGTGCTTGCGATGCGCACGTCCTCAGCAGACTTGCGCAGAAGCAACACGTTCTCATGCAGACGCTCTTGGGCCGGGCGCAGCACATCGGCGGTCAGCGTTAGCGTTGGACGGGGAAGAGGATCACGCACCAACGTGACCACTGTTTTCTCCGGGGCCACGATAGTACCGGGTTCCACCTCGATGCTCTCGACGCGGCCACCAATCGGTGCAAACACCGGCTGCTCGGTGGAGGGCGTATCGACGATCACGGCCGCAACGGAGGCCTTGCGAAAGTAGGTCGACGGCTCAACCTCCTCGATACGAATCCCTAGGTTCGTAATCGTTGCAGCCGGAAGATGCGGCCCGTGACTTGCGGCGCCCGCATCTTCTGCCGGCTTTGCCGCGTCACCTCCAGCTACCATTCCGCCAGTAAGGAGCCCTGCGACGGTGCACAAGGCGGCCACAACGGTGATCTCCCACCTGTGCTTTCTCATCTCTCTACTCCTTGTTCTTCGCTTGCGTTGTCTTTGATGAGCTCTCTTGGCGGCGTACGACCGCCTGCTTCAGGGTCCGAACCGAATCGGACTAGAGGCATTCCGACTGCCTTCTCGAGGTCCGACCACGCCAAGTGCTGCGCAAGCCGAGCCTCGAGGACTTCGACTTGCACCTGTCGAAGGCTGCGTTCGGCGTCAATCAACTGAAGTGCACCGGCGGCGCCAGCAGCGAGTGATTGCTCCGCAATTCTGACGTTGGTCTGCGCGGCCGGAAGCACCTCGTCACGGAGAATTCGGTGCTGTGCCGATGCGAGTTCGACAGTTGCGCGCGCGCGTTCGACTGCGTTCAAGACCCGATGTGCCTCGCTTTCATAACGTGTACGAGTCTCTTCTCGGAGCTTGCGGGCCTGGGCAATCGCTTGCTGGTTGCGGTCGAAGATTGGGAGTTCTATGCCCAGGCTCAGACCGAGGATCGTGCCCCGCTCACCTGTCTCTCCCCCGATGGATGGCCCAAAGACAAGATCAGGGTATTGCCTGACCACCTCAAGATGCAGCTGGCGTTCAGCGACCTCGTACTCAGCGCGAATACGGAACAGGCGTGGGTGCTCGTTCACAACCAACTCATGCAAATCCTCGGCGCCCGGAACCTGTGCAGGAAGCTCGGGCAATGCCTGCTCGGGCAGCACTCCCAATCGCGATGCACGGATGGCCACAAGCTGCGACATATCGGCCGCAGCATTGACTCGGTCCAATCGAGCTCCAAGCACGCGACTGCATTCCCGAGCATGCTCGAGCTGAAATAGGGAGACATCGAGCGCTGTCGCACCACCGGCAACGACCAGGTCGTTGACGACAGTCAACGAGGCTCGAGCAGCCCCCAGCACGGACTCACGCACCAACGCGCGTTTCTCGGCAACGGCAAGGCGAACGTAGGCCGCGCGAAGATCCAGATAGAGTTCCCTGAAGGTCGCGAGCGCTTCGGCGCGAGCCGCCCCTGCCAGAGCCGCGTTCACGTCGTCCTGCCTTCCCAGTCGCCCACTGATTGGAATCGTGAGCGTGAGCCCGCCGAAGGGAACGACTTTGTTGATCGGGTCTTCCCGCCCGAAGCCAAACTCGGGTCCCGCGTAGATCCCAGGGTTCGGCCACGGTGTCGAGACCCTAGCCTTGGCAGCAGCTGTGCGATAGCGAGCTATTGCTTCTTGCACTCGGGGACCACGCTCGCGGAGCCACTGAGCTGCCCTGGAAAGAGTCAGCTTTCCCGGCTTCGCATCGGCCGACGGACCCTCCCGCTCGTTCGAGAGGACAACGAGTTCTTCCCGGAGAATAGGGTCGGGTTCGTAGGATTGCGTAGCGCAACCCGACAACGTGAATGCGAGCCCTACCGAGAGCGCAACGCGCCTCGGTGATGTGATGTTCTGCACCGCCCTTGGGACGGATTTACTTCGTGATTCCAAACTGTCCTCCTGAGGTTCTCAAGACGCCACCGACATGGCGGCGCACTCATGGAACTCAGGAGAACTCAGATCAGAAGGACGACAGACCGCCGCAGCTCAAGCTGCTGGCTCGGTCTGTGACGTGCGGCGTCTACCCACGACTCCACCAGCACGCAGTCGCGGTCAGGCCAGAGGCCTCCACGCCCCCATCTCGTTGACGGCAACGGCGGCAGATCATGCCCGTCCAGGTCTCCTATCGCCGCTGCAAGCGGCGAACCGGAACTGGACTCCCTGACTACCTCCGAACAGTCAAGAACCAGGTCATCGCACGGTGGGTGCTCTGCATCAACTACCTGTGACGGCGCAGAATGCGCCGTCATCGAATGCGCCGTGTCGTGCTGGCAAGGGCACGGAGTCACGGAGTCACCGGTTCCGACCGATGGCACACCGACGCCCAGTCCAAGATGACCATCATGGCCCAGGCACACCGTCACCCCACTTGCCGGGACCAGGGCGATGAACACGGCAACCAGCAGGCTTAGCCAAGCCGCCGCGCGCTGCGTGTGGGAGCCCATGGTCATCATCTCAGTTTAGGCATCGGGCACCTTCCCGACAACAGTTGAGTACATTTCGGCCTATCGTAGCGGAAGTCCGACTCCCAAGCCGCAGCAGATGCCCGCTCCGAAGCCCCCCGGAGTTCTTCACGACCGCCATCACCAAGGCGCGCGCGGCCGGCAAGCCGATCGTGATCGACTTCTGGGCTGAGTGGTGTGGACCGTGCAAGCAGCTAAAGAAGATCACGCTGGCGGAGACAGAGGTCGCAAAAGCCCTCGACGGTGTCGAGCTCATACTCGTAAGACCTCGACAAGAACCCGGAGCTTGCCAAGGCCTTCGGAGTAAAGGGTATCCCCGATGTGTTCTTCATCAGCACCGAGGGGTTGGTCGTCGACAAGCTGCGGAAGTTCGAGGAGGCCAAACCGTTCCTCGCGCGCCTGAAGGCACTCAGTAAGAAGCCCGCGCCACCCCCGGTCAAGCAACCGGAGAAGGGGAAGTAGCGAAGTAGCCGCGCGGCGGAGTTCCACGCTCAGTTGCCCCTGGGCCTTGCCTCACCGCAACCGCGGCGTGCCAGAGGTGGGCGAACAAGGGAACCTCCATGGAGCGACCCACGCCGTCTCGTGTGCCAGTTTAGTGCCGACAATTCGCCCCGCGCATGCCCTCAGGTGTCCCCATCCTCATCACAAGTCGGTTCATCTTGGTGATCGCAGGTCGTGCTATTGTCTTGACTTGACCGCGTCCGACCGCGATCGCCCTCACCTGCCCCCGGACCGTCAGACGCGCTTCCCAAGCTGAATGTCGTCGGTTCGATCCCGATCACCCGCTCCATTCTTAACCCTGCCGTCGATCGCTAGTTCGATCACCGCGAACCGCCGAGCGGCGGGCGTCGTGCGGCCTCTTCGGGTTGCGACTACCGCAATCCCTACCGCATTCGAGAGGTTCCGCATGGCCCGCACCCCTGCTGGCTCCCTGCCCAAGTTGCGTCTGCACAAGCGCACGGGGCAGTCTGTCGTCACGTTGACCAACCCTCGCGGTTCGCGCCGCGACTACTACCTCGGCCGTCCTGGAGAGGAGTCCGAGAAGCGCTACCGCAAGCTCCTCGCCGAGTGGATCGCAGGCGGCAACGAGTTCCCTGTCGCCCGGGCCGCCGAGCCAGGTGCGCGCCCCCGCAACCTGCGGGACCTCGCCGATCGCTTCGAGGCCCACGCCGAGAGCTACTACCGTCGAGCAGACGGCTCGCACACTGGCGAACACCTCTCGATCCAGCGAGCGTGCCTCATGCTGACCGAGTCGTTCGGCCAGGTCCACCCCGAGGAGTTCGGACCGAGCAAGCTGGCGCAGTTCCAGGATGGACTCACCGGGCGCCGCTACGGCCAGAAGCACGACAAGCTTGGCCGTGAGATCCCCGGCACCGGCAAGACCTTCAGCCGGAACTACATCAACGGCGTCGTCCGTCGTATCAAGCAGATGTTCCGATGGGCCGAGGCCAACGAGCTGGTCCCTGCGGCTACCTACCACCGCCTCGCGACGGTGCCTGCACTCAAGGCGGGCCGCAGTGGAGCTCGAGAGACGAGCGGCCTTGAACCCGTCACCGAGGACCAGGTAAAGGCCACGGTCACCCACTTGCCGCGACCAGTCGCTGCACTCGTCTGGTTCTGTTGGCACACCGGCGCGCGGATGGGCGAGGCCGTGCAGCTCGCTCGCGAGCACGTCGAAATGCGCGGTGATGTCTGGCTGTTCTCTCCCCCGCAGCACAAGACCACCCACCGCGGGAAGGACCGCGTGATCCCGATCGGATCCGAGGCACAAGCGATCCTGCGCCCCTTCCTCCAGATCTCCCCCGACCGCCCCTGGTTCCGCCCCTGCGACGCCGTTACCGAAGCCAACGGGCGCCGACGTCCCGACCTGGACGACGCCAAGGCGGCCACCCGCCAAGCCAAGAACGCTCGACGCAGGCAAGCCCAGCCAAAGCGAATCCCGGGGGACACCTACACGACGAACGCCGTGCAGGTCGCCATCCGCCGCGCATGCGAGAAAGCGAAGGTTGGTCGGTGGACACCTCACATGCTGCGCCACGCCGCGCTGTCAAGGATCCGCGAGAAGCGCGGGCTGGAGGCCGCCGCGGCGATCGGCGGCCACTGGACGCTGGATGTCACCCAGCTCTACACGAGGGCCGCACAGCAGAAGCTCGCGACCGAGGTGATGCGCGACCTCGGCTAGAGCTTGTCCAAGATCACACCCTTCGGCGCTCTGACCAAGGCGGACCTACCGACGAACGCAAATGACGATGCGGAGATGCGAAGCGCCGGCATTCGACCCAGTCCAAAGCAGTGCGTGGCGCAGATACGATGTTGGATGACACTTGGCCCTGAAGACGACCATGCACCACTCCTTCTTGTCGTTCGCGCTCACCGCTTCTCTGGCCACCGCCCAGTACCAGTGCAACGTCAACTCCGCCCCGCCACCGCCGTCCTTCCACATCACCTGCCCCTGTCCCGGCAGCTCAGGAGGGACCTTCTCCGCCGATTTAGACGTGAGCGGAGTCAGCACGATCAACAGCACCATCCGTGTCCAGGCGGGATCGCTTGCGAGCCCACTGACAGTGCTCTTCATTGGACTCCCAGCGACTGCGCCCACGCCAATCCCGCCAGCCGTCGTCTCGTGCTACAGCGGGACCGCTGTCAACACGCTCCATGTCACTCCCCTCTCAACCGTGTTCGTCGCGGGTGAGTTCAACTTCTTTCTCTACGTCCCCAACCAGCCAACCTTCATCGGAACGACGCTCGCGTTTCAGTCGTTTGAACTGCAACCCGGACTTGGCAGCGTACCGTTCTATCCCAGCGCTGTCGTCGGCATGACGATCACCCCGTAGGCGCAATTCGCACGAGAGCTACATCGCTCTAGCTCGAATCGGCTGCCTCGCTCTCCCTCACGCGAGGAACCAGAGAGCAGTACCGGACGCCGGCAGCACGACGAATCCAAGCAGCGCCGGAACGGCGACGCCAAAGGACGCTCGGATGAAGCCGTTGATCACGACCGTTCCCAGCAGAGTCACCACGAACAGTAGGGCGGGATAGTACCACTCGGTTCGAATTCCAAACCACACGAGCCATGCCACCCCGGTGATTCGAGCGGCAAGCACGAACAGCGTGGCGCCTGCCGAAAGCGCAGTGTTCTCCCGCCACAACTTGCACTCCATCTCCGATAGGTCTTCCGGGTGCTTCTGCATTGCGTTCGAGTAGTAGAAGCTCAGGAGACCGTAAAAGGCCTGGTACACGGTGAAGACGACGATCGCTGCTGTCAATTCACACTCCTCGTGGATGAGCTAGACTCCGCCCGAGACCACCTCGCTGCCGCCGACAACACCTGTCAACTGCTCTGCGAGGAGATTCAGAAGCAGCTTCCCAGCGCACCTCCATCGGATTCCGTATAGTGCGAACCATGTTTGGGAAGATGTTTGGAGCCAAGAGTCCAGCCGTGGAAGAACTACTTGCGGAGATCGACCGCGTCAGGGTCCAACTCCCGAAGACGCACCCCGCCGACGAGCTGGCGAGACTGCATCTCGGCAAGATCGGAAGAGACCTGCTCGACTCGCTCGCGAAGCAAGTGAAAGCCTGGAGCAAGGCCGAGGCCGAAGACTACGAAGCCGCTGTCCGTAGCCACCCGCACGATCCAAACTTCACCCCATTCGCATACGTTGCGAACTACTTGGTGCACGCCACGGGCGACCAACTCGAATCGGGACATCACCACGTCTACCGTGGCGTGCTGTCCAACGTTGGCCACGCCTACGAAGCAATCCTCGACTTTGCGGTCGACTCCATGGTTCGGCGCGGTGCGTACACTCAAGACTGGGCAGAGAGCCAGCTTCTCGGCCCGATCAGGCGTGGCATCGCGAGCATGGGATAGCGCGAACGGTCTTTGCAACTCAATGCCCAGAACCTCAGCAGACCAACCAGTCCGGCAACTCCCAGCGGACGTCACTGGCCCCGTTGAGGCACGGGATGAGCAACGCTGTCAGCCGCCATCGAGAATGTGGCCACTCGAACAACTCGACCTCACTTGGGCCGCCGGATGCCTGACGAAGTAGACGGCACGAGCGCGAATCCGAGAGCAACGCCGACACCAAGACCAAGCCCCGCGCCCAAGGCCTCAGACCCAAGCTGGGAACCGAAGACTCCCCCTACAACGGCGCCCAAAGCCGAGCACGCCAAGATCAAGTACCCGACCACAGCGTCACGACGGTCCGTACTCTCGCCATCCTGCCCCTCCACCGGCGACGCCTCAAACTTCTCGTAGCTGGACAGGTGCGGCGTACCCTTGCTGACTCGCTTCTTGTCCAACCATCCGGACGCACGACGGTAGTACTCGTCGAGTGGCTCAACGCCCGAGTACTCAGGCCGAGCCTCCCGCGCAACCGCCTCAATCTTGAGTAGCTCCCTGCGCTCCCGGCGCCACACGCCGTGCAGCATGGAGTCCAACCATGATCGCTCGGCTGTCCAGATTGCCTCAACGGTCTTGTCAATCTCATTCGTCGAGCCACAGGGCTCTCCGTTGGTTGCCGCATCAACTGCTTGCAGGGCGCGCGCACGCAAGGACCAAACTAGAGCGACATCACGGCGGAGCGCGTGGTCAAGCGGCACTCGGAACCGGCCATTCGCCGCTTCCTGCATCTCCTTCTCGATGCGAGCCATGTTTTGACTTCCCATCCGATAGAGCCTACCGCGCCGATAACTTCGCACCTGGTAGAATTCGAAGCCGCACGCGAGCACGTCATCCAACCCCCATGGTCAGAGGCACGATCAGCAACGACGGTGAACGACACCCAGAGGTGTTCCTCGCCGAGCTGCGACACCGGGCAACGGTCTACCGGCAGCAGATCCCGCAGCTACGGGAAGCGGTCCGGGATGCTCTCCGAGACCTACGGGCAGCGCAGACCGCAGCCGAGCAGTTGAAGGGCTGGGTGAGGGACGAGCAGGACGTGTCGAGGAACTGACCGAGGCCCATGAGCGCACGAGAACTACCACTACTAGGCAAGGCTCCGCCTCTCTTGCTGCGTGCGTTTGACGAGGAGCAGTTCGCCCAGGAATTCGTCGACAAGGGCAAACTACGCCTCTCGGAGATCGCGACCTTCGGGTCGATCCCGGGTGCGGGGAACATCCGATCTGACCAAAGCGAAGGCATCGCGCAGTCTCGTGTTCCCTCAGAGGTCCGGCGCGTTGCCGTCGATGTGGAGACCGACGAGTCGCGCGAGATTTCCCCAGTCGAGGGGCATCTCAACTTCCAAGGGTCGCTTGTTCAGGCGCACTACGTCTTCTGCTGCTCCCTCCCTGAGGTCGACCAAACCTATCAGGCGGAGAAGCTCGGACGTCACGTCGTCAGCATCTTCGAAACGGCCCTGTTCATTGAGCGCCTGATCCAAGCGGCGCGAAACCAAGCCAAAGGGCCGCGTTGGAGTTGGATCGAGTGCTTCACCGTGACTTACGACCATGGCAGTGTCAGGTCTGCGGCAGAGGCCCGATCTTGGCAGTCTTATCTCGCATCCAAGCCGATCGCGTTCGAACAGGAGCGAGAGGTTCGGATTGTGCTCGCATCGTTCGACATGAGGAAGACCGCCCCAACACACGTCCATCTACAGCTCGACAGACCTGCGGACTTCTGCCGTTGGCATCCCCCACCCGAGCCGAAGGGAGCGCGATAGAATCACCCCCATGCCCAGGACCAAGGACCCCAAGGGTATCGATCGATGGCATGGACTCGGTATCCCACTAAGAGACTGAACCGCCCCGGGTTTCTCGGAGGCTCCCAGACGTGAGAGGATGTAGCGATGGGAGCAATGAAGTTTCCGGCCGAGGTCCGCGAGAGGGCTGTCCGGATGGTGCTGGAGCACAGCGACGAGCACGGCTCGGAATGGGCGGCGATCTGCTCGACGGCAGAGAAGTTCGGCTGCGCGCCAGAGACGCTGCGCAAGTGGGTTCGGCAGAGCCAGCGTGATATCGGCGATCGGCCCGGGCTGACGACGGCCGAGCGAGACCGTCTCAAGGAGTTGGAGCGCGAGAATCGCGACCTGAAGCGGGCGAATGAGATCCTGCGGAAGGCGTCGGCTTTTTTCGCGCAGGCGGAGCTCGACCGCAAACCAAGGTGATGGTGGCCTTCATCGACGAGCACCGAGCCGAGCACGGGGTCGAGCCGATCTGCAGCCAGTTGCCGATCGCCCCGTCGACGTACTTCGCGTGCAAAGCCGTGGAGCGAGATCCTGACAGGCGAAGCTCTCGGGCGAAACGCGATGCCGAGTTGGTCCCGGAGATTCAGCGTGTCTACGACGAGAATCACTGCGTCTACGGCGCGCGCAAGATCTGGCGGCAACTCCATCGTGATTGCGTTTCTGTCGCTCGCTGCACGGTGGAGCGCCTCATGCGCGAGATCGGCGTACAGGGCGCGGTTCGCGGTCGGAAGTTCAGGACGACCGTCCCGGACGAGACGGCAAGTCGACCGTTGGACTTGGTCCAACGCGAGTTCACAGCGTCGCGCCCCAACCAGCTCTGGGTCGCCGACATCACGTACGTCTCGACCTGGTCGGGCTTCGCATTCACGGCGTTCGTCATCGACGTGTTCTCCCGCTTCATTGCTGGGTGGCGCGTGTCGAGTTCCCTCGCCACAGACCTGCCGCTCGATGCGCTCGAGCAGGCATTGCACGCCCGGCCTGACCGGCAAGGGCTCGTTCACCACAGCGACCGAGGCTGTCAGTACGTGTCGATCAGGTACGCGGACCGCCTCGTCGAAGCCGGCATCGAGCCGTCCGTCGGAAGTGTCGGTGACTCGTACGACAACGCGCTCGCCGAGACGATCATCGGTCTCTACAAGACCGAGGTCATCCAGCAGCGTCGCCCCAGGAAGGGCGTCGAGGACGTCGAGTTCGCGACCCTGAACTGGGTCGACTGGTTCAACAATCGGAGGCTGCTCGAGCCCCTTGGGCACATCCCGCCTTCGGAGTTCGAGAGCAACTACTACAATCAACAACGAGCTGCTGCCGCGGTGGTGGCACTCAACTAACCGAGCCTCCGGAGAACCCGGGGCGGTTCAGACCGGGATACGGTGCCTGATCTGGGAGATGTGCGTAGAAGGTTCGAGAAGGCTCTGTGTGCGACGAATGATCATCGAGCCATGTGCATGAGCCTCATGGCGAAGACGACGGGAGCAAGGCTCACAGACGCTCAGAGGAAGGGTGCTCTTCGCGGTCGAGCAGACGCCATCAGGAAGGGGGTTCGCGTTCCTGAGTGGTGGGAGCTTCGGTTGGCGTACCGGAATGGTTCGAACGAGATGCCGCCGCTTCAGCCGTGAGAGACACACCTGACCGTCGTCCAGACCGGAGTGGCTTGCGCACACTTCGCCCGTGGGTTTCCCAGCTCACGAATCGCCTTCGCCGCATCGACTGCGCCGAGATGCTGATCTACATCGGGCGAGACGATGTATGCCCATCCGTCCGTGGGACGGGCGAGGTGAGTTTCGAAGACGAGTGCCTACCCAGGTTCACGGTCAACATCGACAACTACTCACAGCACTCGCTGATCGCGATCCACGACGAGGCCGCTGATTTCCGCCTTGTTGCAACCGACCACTTCGGTACCGAGTGGCACTGCGGTTGGGTTCACCCAACACTGACTACCTCCGGCGACGAGAGACTCCAAGTAGTCGGACACCTGCAACGCATCACGACTCACCCGCGAGCGAGCGAGGATGTGAGCCAAGAACGCGGGATCGAGTTGTACTTCGACCCAGCCCCACGCATTCCGTTGTCGGAGGCCATGCACACGCAGATCCGCTTCGGCACCGACTGCGTGTTTGAACAGTGGGGCGCCGGGCGAGAGCGTTTCGAGCATCTGGGCAGCCAGTTTGAGATCTTCCGCGACCCCCAAACTGGCGGCCTCTGGGTTACTGCGACAACCTCCAATGCGCTTGAGCACCCGTGGTTCGAGGGCTCCGTCTTCGAACCACTCCAACTGCTGACCGGGAAACTGCTCTACCCCCGCCTGGTCGCCAGGAACCTCGGAAACGGCGACGCGCAAGTCTCTCTGAGTCGCATCTACCCACTCAGATCAACTATCGGTGGCCTCGCCCCTACGTCTGACCGCTCGGACTTTTGGGGCTCCTACCGTTCGTGTCTTGTCTACGTGACCAAGCACCGGCGCATGGATGTGCTCGCCCCATGCACGCTCACGCTGCTGCACCACGAGATCATCCAGGCATCGACCAACTCGAACTGGGTCTTCTCCCTCGCACTTGCCAGCGCAACCGAGGGCCTGATCCGGCTCGCTGTAGATGAGACGCAGAATGTGCCAGAGTTCTCGCCAGCAGACATCGACGCAGCCAAGAAGGCCGTATCTGAGCTACCGCCAAAGTTGAGAGACAGGCTGTGCGCCAGCATCGGCCACCTGGCTCGGCCTTCGCCCCGTTCGCAGCTCAAGGCTCTTGCGGCAGCAGGCCACATCACGAATGAACAGGTCACGGCATGGAACACGGTTCGCAATCGGGTGGCACACGGCGTGCTTCACGGCGTCGTGGAGGAGCCAGACAACCCGGATGAGTTGCTGCGCATGGTCGAACTCGCGCAAGGCTTGACCAAGTACATCATCGCTCGTGAGGCACCGACTTCCGACGCTTGACGCGCTGCGCCTTCTCGATGGAGATCCGGTAGACCTCAGACACCTCCGACGGCTTCCAGTCCTCGTGATGGAGCAACTCCGCGATCCTCGGGTGGTGCTCGACGATGTAGCCGATCTGGCGAGGCGATAGCCCGACGGTGCGCGCTACGTCGGCATGCGTTCGCCCCTTCTCGATGAGCCGCAGGATGCGATCGTTGCGCTTGTCGTTCTTGTAGTGCCGAAACGGTAGGCGCGGCCGCTTCATGCCGCGCACGGTGCGGTAGACGACGGACTCTGAGCGCCCCACGGCCTCCACGATGTCCACCAAGCGCACGCCCTGCCGGTAGAGCTCCCGAATTCGTTCGCGCTCTTCGTCGGTGACGTTCTTGGTTCCGGCTGGCTTGCCCACGAATCGGATGCTACATCGAGCGGACGCACCGCAGGGGATTGACACCATGAGCCAGCCGCTACACCATCGGGATGCTGGCCACCGGACTCCGTTCGGTGAACCCAAGGAAGAGGACGGAGAATGCGCACCAACGGTCTCTACGCAATCGCCTTAGTCATCATCATCGGACTGATCTTCGTTTGGTGGGGCCGGTCACTCACCCCCTCGGAGCCCGTAGCAACTCCATCTCCTGCGCAGCCAACGCCCACGAGCTCTCCCCCGAGCGCGGCTTCCGCAGAAGCGTCAGAGAAGCGCACCTCGGTTGACATGGAGTTCGAGGCGTGCGCGGAGAAAATTGCAGAGACCTTGGCGATTGCGCTCCACGCTCGGCAGCCGACAGACGCGCCGCAAACAGCCGCTAGCGACGACGATTGGCCGCGAGACTACGCCCGAACGGACTTCGCGCTCATGGAGTACTTTGTCGCCGGAATGGGTCGGCTTGACGTTCCCGATCTGGTCAGACACGAGAAGCTAAACCCCACCGACAAGCCCCTCTCTGAAAAGAAGATCGACGACCTACGCACACTCGTTGAACTTCTCAACTCGAACCTCGAAGACCTGCACGCCGCGTACCGTTCGGTGCGAGGCAGTGAGATGCGGGCTGCGATCAAGGCCGGAGAGGTTGAACCCGAACCCGACAAGCTACCCGCAGAAACGACTCTGCGCGCAATGGCTCGGAGCCGCCTCGAATCCGGGGAGTATCCCGGCCTCTCCGAGGACCAGATCCTCGCCAAGTTGAAGGAGAGGCGGTTTAGATCAGTTCGAGCGAACAGCGTTGTCCACAAGGGCCGCGTGTATCGCTATGCGAGTTTCACTCATCTTCCCCGTACCGACCGCGCACATGAGGTGATGGAATTCTTCGCCTTCGATGCTCTGGGCGTTGTCTCCACTTGGTTCCTCTCAGCAGGGACCATTACGAGCAACGACCAAGCAGCCATCCTCGCGTCAGGAGGCACATCGCGTCTAGAAGCTGCGAGGGCCGGCCCGGCGTTCTGGGAACGATAAAGGACTCACGGTTGTCGGGGCTTGCGATCGGCCCAATCTCCGACCAAGTCAACTCGCCGATATAGGAGCTGAGCATGCAATACCCTTCCATCAGTGCAATCCTTGGCGCCGGGCTCGCTGTCGCGGCGTCGCCCCTGCTGTCACTACCTGAGCAACCGGAGGTTGCTCCGGCCCATGCCGTCGCGGTCTGCGTCGCTGACGTGGTCGTTGATACGAGCAACTGCGACGATGAAGATGCCCCGTTCATCTACATCGACTGGCTTCCCGCTAGCCAATCCTGTGAGTGCCCACCACTCAACTGCTGCCATGTCCACATCGACATCTACGCCACGGCGGAGCCAGGACAGCGTGTCGGCACAGGTCTTGGCGCTCCATGCACCAAGCGCGAGATCACAGTACCGGTGAAAGTGGACGGCTGCGGCAAGACCAAGAAGACTGACATCGTTGTGAAGAAGAAGCACGACTGCGACCTCATCTGCATCGCCACCGTCGAGGCCGTTTGCTCGACGTGCGGCCCGATTCCGTAGCAGCAATTCGCCTCCGGCTGGGTGCGTGTTGCACGGCAGCGTGCTCCACCCTGCACGCGAACACATCGGAGCGCTAACGCGCCACCACGTCTCGCACCATCGCAGCCGACCACGTCCGCCCACTGCGGCTCTCACGCCCTTCGTCATTGAGCACCGCAGCCACGTCGGCCATCGACGACCGGCGACGTCCACCACGCACCCGACGTAGCTCACGGATCCTGGCCAACGTCTCTCGTTCGCCAGGACGCTCGGGATGCTCCCCGAACCGGTAGCACCCGACCGAGTGACCACCGTTGCGCTTCTTGCGGTCTCGAGCTGCACGGAGCTTCGCCACCAACGCACTGCGCTCGTACTCGGCAAGCGCAGCGAGCACCTGGCGGATGAGCTTCCGACTCGGATCGTTCTCCGCGTCGGTCAGGCTCTCCCCGGTGTCAGCTGAGACGATCGACACGCCAGCATCGCGGAACGCCTTCACGATCATCTCAGAGACCACGAGGTCGCGTCCTAGACGGTCCACGCGCTCGACGACGAGGACACTGGCCCCGACAACGTCACAGCGCCGGAGAGCTTCTGAGAGCGCCTCACGGCCTTCGAGCGGCGTCGTCCCGGACACTGCGTCTGCATGCTCCTCGACGAGTTCGAGACGCTTGCTCGTGCAGTAGGCCCGGACGGCCGCCCGCTGTCGCGGGAAGCCATCCTTACCGTCCTGAGCTTGCGAGGCAGACGAGACGCGTAGGTAGCCGATCGCCTTGCCGGTCACGACGCACCCCCGGGCATGTTGCGGAACGCCTCCTCGGCGAACGAGTAGTACCGCTCATCCCCGATCACGAGGTGATCGAGCACCGGGACACCGAGCAGGTCGCCGGCCTTGCGCAGTCGCTCGGTCACGCAACGATCTTCAGGACTCGGTGTCGGGTCTCCGCTCGGATGGTTGTGCGCCACGATCACGGCCGTCGCCGACAACGCGACCGCCGGCCCGAAGACCTCGCGCGGATGCACGGGTGAGGAGTCGCACGTCCCGACGTGGGCATCGTGGACGGCAATCGTCTTGTGTCGGCTGTCCAGATAGACGGCCACGAACCGTTCCCGGGGATCGTCGCGCAGGAACTCGCTCACGAGCCCAACCACATCCCCTGCGTGACGAACTGCGTACGGGGCAATCGCCTGCTCCCTGACGAGGGACAAGCGCACGCGGCGCCAGGAGCGACGCACGGCGAGGGTGCCAGTCATCGGGCACCCCCTTCGAGCATGCGCAGGAAGTCGCTGCAACGCGTCTCCCATCGTTGGATCATCGACGGCGTGCATGCGCACGTAGCGCCATCTCGACCACGCATCCCGCACGGGCAGAATTCGTGAGTGGCGACGACATCGAAGTACGACCGCACGCGAACCGGCTGCGATGCACCCCGCAGGGTCACGGACTGTTCGCGCCACGCATGGCCGACAGCCTCGACCGTCTCCCGACGCCACTCGGGCAAGTCGGAGAGCACGAGCGTTGCACCGTTGGCCAACACACACTCTCCGAGAGCGAGAGCAAGCGCCCCGGACTCGTCGACGGACACCCGGCCGACCATGGAGACAGTCGAGCACGAGTGATGCGGCCACCGCGATCGCGGAGAGACCGAGCTGCGAACCTTCCGCACGGCATCGGGGCCGGCGACAACGCGAACGTGGCGAGCGCTCATCGGTTGCCCTCCTCGATCATCTCGCCACCGCAGCCGCACGTTGGGACGCCGCAGGTGTCGAGCCACTGACGAGTCATCCGGACGAGACAACCGCACGCCGAGCACGTCACCTTGAGCATGCGCGTCGTCTGCCGCTTCTTGTTGGTCGACCCTTCGAGAGCCGCGTGCGGGTACGGACCGATGTGATTCGTGAGCGCGTGTAAACGGTCTCGCAGCTCCTCGCCGGCAACCGTCGCGGTCATCTTGCCTTCGAGACCGAGGGCGAGGGCCAGCCGGCGGAATGGGCCCTTGTGCCCACACTCCAGACCGACGGCGTGATGAACGAGTTCGTGGACGAGCACGGCGCCGACGTCGATCGGATCGCAGAGAGCCGGCGTGATGAACGTTTCGTGCGCACCGTCACCGGATGCCCTCGCGGACCAGGCTTCGCCGATCCTGCGGTTGCTGCCGGACATCGCCGAGCGCGACGGCCAGCCGCACGACACGCGGATACGTTCGGGCAACGGATGACCGGCTGCGGTGAAGTCGACGCGCAACAGGTCGACGAGACGGCCGAGCCATTCTTCGCGGGTCGGCTGAGAGCGCTCTGTACGAGCGTAGAACGGCGAACGGTCGCCGGTAGGCTTGGGAGCCATGGCATCTCCTGGAGCAATCAGGGGTTGTCTAGGCCCTTGTCAGCGCGCCAACGCTGGCAGGGGCTGTTTCACTTCGTGCGACGACGTGCCGCACGCGGTGGTCTAACTACGTGCGAGATCGGCCGAAGGTTTCGCGGAATGAAGGAGATTCTTTGGATTCACCTTCCGTGATCGTCGCAAGTCGCGTGATCAGAATTCGCTACGCGCGTTCGAGAATCTTGCGACTTCGCGACCTCGGGCCATGACCGCAGCGCTGTCCGGCCTAGGCTCTCGCCGGGACATGGACGAGATCTTCCACTGCGAGAGATGCAAGAAGCGCCAGCCGTTCACCAAGCTGTGGATCGACGAGAGTCTGTCCTGCAAGGTCTGCGGCACGAAACGGCAACCACCCGCAGCGGCAGCACCGCCGACGTTGGAACAGCAAGTACGCGCGAGACAAGCGCACCAGGCCGAGGTTCGCCGGTTCCTCGGACTCGCGCACGCGATGACCAACGACGAGATCGACGTGTGCGCCGCTAGGCTGGCCGACTGGATAGCCGCCGGACGCGACCAGCTCACTGAATCATCCCTGCGCTACAAGGGCGCGCTGCTCGTCGCCTTCCGAGACCTTCGGCAGTCTCAGTCGCTTAGGCCGCATGCGTTGGCACGAGCGAAGGCGTGGCTCGACGAGACTCTACGGTCTCGATCAGGTCGACCCGTTGGCGAGGCGCTGATCGACGCAACGGCGACGTTCGCGCTACACGCCCCCATGGACGAGACCGAAGCGGGTGGAGCAGGCGACGCGACGGACGTTGTTCTGCAACTGCTGAACGAGTGACCCCACCCACCCCCAACCCCGGGGGGAGCCGAACGGATTGGTGGGACTCCTTGGACATAACTCCGGATCCCCCTCCTCTTCCTTTCCGACCTTCACTCCACGAGTCGAACAGCGATGCACAGGCAAAGCGAACTTGCCAGCAACGTCTGGTCGCAGGCCATCCCGCCGGGCATGACCGGCAAGCTCGGCCGCGTCTTGGTGCTCGATAGCTTCTTGTGAGCGAGTCGCTCGGCAGGCCCCGGGGTCAGGCTGGTTCCAGGGTGCGCAATTCGGTTACGCACTCGACCGAAGTAGTTGATCAGCACGGATTCTGCGGCACCGTGACCCGCAGCCTGGGAAATCGCAAAAGCCACTCGACCGGCTTTCGTGCCGTCCGCCTCTTCTTTGCTCGGGACAACGATCAGGTTCGCTTGCTCAAGCTTATCTCCAAGGTCTTCGAACGCAGACAGCACCGCGACTAGCCCACTCGTGGCCGCGAAACGGAGAGCATCGGGGACGGCTCCCACACTCAGATTCGCTTCCCCCCAGTTCGACGAAGATCGGGAGATCAAGGACGATATCAACGATCGAGAGTCCTCGGTACAGGTGTCCTGAAAGTGCAGCGCGGCCGCACTCAGCAGCTTGAGGCTCCGGTTCACTCCCTCATGGTGCCGACGGAACTCGTGGACCGCTTCGCGGCCCTTCTGGCGATCATCGACCATCGGTCAATATGCCCCTAGAACTGCTTGATGACGGTGCAGCGAGCCTCGCCGAGCGTCGCAGTATTCGCGATCGACGCGATGGTCCCCCACTGGAACCAGAGCGGCAGCTCTTGGAACGAGGCACTGACCGGAATGGTCGTCGCCGCGTCGACATTGCCGCTAGCGCTTGGAAACAGCGGCCCGAGCGCGATGACCGCGAGCGGATCGAGGTGCGCAACGCAGCCCGGCGCTAGTAAGGGATCGGTCACGGCTCCTGGCGCCAGTGAGATGAGCAGCCACGCGAGGCTCTGTGCGTTCGACGCGCTGCTGTAGACCTGCGTCTGCACGATCGCCGGGCCATTCGTGAACATGGGGCCGCCACAACCGGGACCTGTCGGGCGACTAAGGTGCGCCGTGTAGAGCATGAACGCATCGTTGTCGCCGCGCTGTGCGAACACTCCAACCCATTCGCTCAAGGCCGGGTCGAACCATTGCTCGCAGCCGGCGAAGCGTCCGCCAGCGCGACTCCCGATGGAGATCCCTTCGAGGTGAGGGGGCAAGGTCACCGCCGCTGGCAACTCCTCAAGCTTCTCCGCAGTCACGCTCATCGGGTCTGCGGCGCTGTTCTGGCCGCCCCAGTACTTGTCGGCGGTCGGATCGTAGAGGAGCCCGCGATAGGCGTACGGGATTCCGCTCGCTGCGGTGGTGCCTTGTCGCGTTGCTGTTGAATAGGACTGCGCCGTACCCGCTACGCGGATGAGGTTCGCGCCGTCCCAGGCAATCCCTCCAGCCCCACCCGGAAACGACTGGTTGACATCGCCGAGTAATGCCCCGGTGCCTACATCGTAGACGCGAGCGGTGGACGCATTCGAACCGGAGAAGCGATAGGCGACCCAAAGATGCCCGTTCGCGGAGTCGAAGGCGAAATCGCGAACAAGGTCGTTCATGCCGATCGCTGTCGTGATGAACCCACTGAAGGCGCCCGTTGGGTCGAGCCGGATCAGAAACCTCTGGCCGTTGCTGCGGCACGACGTCCAGTAGTTGCCGGCGTTATCGCGACACACGCCTGCGAAGTCATCGGCGCCGCCGAATCCCAGCGCACCGCGGATCGCGGTAGTCGCATCGATTCGCGCACCGATGAGCTGCCCTGCCTGCGCCCCGACCGCGGGGGACACCGATAGGCACAACAGGAACGGGACGAGAGTCTTCTGCATGGGCGGCTCCTTCAGCGCCAGAGTGGCGTCGAGTTCCGATCGTGAGCGATCCCGCGTCGCTACACAAGCCCGTCACTCCAACCCCCGGGGGAGCCGAACGGAGTCCGGCTCCATCCGGGACTACCGACTGGCACTTCCCGGTAGTTCCAGCCGATTCCGCGCAAGCGCAGCCTCAAATCCCCGCATGTACGACGGCGGCAGGCGGAACTTCCATTCACCAACCTCGCAGGCGACCTCGACGAGCACCGGGCCGCTGCGCATGGCTTCCATTTGCGCGAACGTCAACGGGGCCCTGCTCCAGCCATCGTCGCGCTGGAGTTCGTCGGCGAGCAGCGGCAGAGTCTGTCCATCGAACGACACCGAAAGCTGGAGCCCCGTCTCCGAATACGCTCCGACCTGAAGCTCAGGCAACGTCTCGTCCTCGGGCAGGGGCTTACCTCCGGTGTCCACGATCCTGTTGCCTGCCCGCTCCGACATCCACGCTAGCCGAACTGCGATTCCGCCGTTACTCCACGCAGGGGCGGCGAATCCAAGTCGTAGGGGCCGAGAGCTCCTGTTCCTAGTTATCGCCGCAGTCGCCTTCGCGTTGCTCGTGATCGTCACCGTCGCCTTCGCGACCTCCTCCTCAGATCGCCAGACATTGATCGCCATCCGGCGCTGGAGCGAACCAATGCGGGACGAGTTGACCCATCCCTGGACCGCGTTCGCGGCAACGCAACCGTGAAAGACTAGAAGACCGGCGAGGAGAGTGGCGCGTCGCATAAGAGGGTACGATTGGGTCGCGAGGGCGGGGCATGCTCTCCGACGGCACTGGCCCTTGCGATGCGTCCGATCGTGGGTGATCAAGCGGCGACGAGCAAGCCAATCCGCTTCACGGAGGCTCTACCGATGGACCAATGCCCTCCGTGCGCACTACCAGCTATGCCACGGACCGTCGATCTTCTCAAACGCTTCGGCGAGACCGACGCCGTCGTCGAACAGGTAGCGGCGCAGGAACGGCAGACTGCGACGACCGGTAGAGACGAACTCACCGATCAGTTCGAGGGTCCACAGGTAGGCGTCATCGGCCGACACGATGTCGTGGTGCTCGCGACCGTCCGGGGTGATGACCGGCAACTGCATGAAGTGCTCGAACGCCTCGGTTAGAGCACGCAGTCGCTTCGCTGGCTCACCCTTCAACGACACGTCCGCCCCCATCGAGGGACGTAGTCGAACCTCAAGGCCGAGACGCAGCTGCGCGAACGTGGTCGGACACCAGATGTACGTTGGCTCCTCCATCACGCCTCTTTGCCCCCGGCCGGGACGACACCGTCCGCGATGTAGTCGTGCAGCATGGGGCCGAGCCTCGGGTGCTTCGTGCAGGCGAAGACGATCGCAGTCGCTGCGTCATGCCCACGGCCGAGATGAACACGGTCCGCGGGCTCTCTTGCCCACTCTTCGAGGAATCCCTCGATCTCCAACACGAGGGCTCGGGTTCGTTCACCGGGTGGGGTGAGTTCGGTCACTTGCCGTACCCCGCGCCCGCGGCAGACATGACGTCCTCGCTGATCAACTCGGATGCGAGCTTCTCGGCATCGGGAACGGCGTCCTTCCAAGCCTGATCGAAGTTGCGGACACCGCCAGCCTTGCCGAGATCAACTTGGTTGTCGTCAGCCGCCGGGTTCGGCGCATCGCCATCTCTGTCGACTCCCTGGTTGTCGCTACCAGCGGTCGACGGCCCAGGCTTGCCACCCTGAAGCCCCTGCGTGTAGCGCTCCGTGAGGGCGTCACGCAGCTTCTGGAGCCGTTGGAACGTCGGACTCGGCTCGTGGATATCGAGTCCCTTCTCGTCCTTCTCGCCCGTCGGCACGGAGTCCTGGCCAGCGTCGACCATGTCGAGGATCGACTGGTTCACGTAGCGCAGTTGCTGCCCGAGATCGCCACTGCGACCTGCCATCCGGCTGCGCAACAACCCCAACGCCTGCTTCGCCTCAGCCTGCGCTTTCGGGTCGCCAAGCGGCTCGATTCGCAGCCGGCCTCCGACCATCTTGGCCGTGAGGCCCTGCGCACGGATCGCCATCATCTCCTCGTACGAGTTGACGTCGCCGAGGTCCGCGTCCGTGCTGTGGAGCTCCATCATCTCCTTCTGCGCACGGGCGACGTGAAGGTCTCTGTCGGCCTTCACCATGTCCTTCTGGTAGCGGACCATGTCGGTCGAGTGCAGCGCTCGGGCCCATTGGAGGTTCTCCTGCGCCTGCTGTTGCCGCAGCCGATCGCTCTCCAGTTCGGAGACGACGCGGGCTCGATCCAGAGCCAGTGACTGTTCGCCCATCGCACGCCGAGCATCGAACATGCTCTGGCGTTGCATGCGATCGAACGTCCGGCCAATGCCCATGCCGACGGCGCCGCCGGCTTCGCTTGCCGCGCGTGCCTTGGCCATGTCGTAGGGAATGCGAGTGGAGTCCGCCTGCAAGGCGTACTGCTGAGATCTCAATGCGATGTCGTCTTGCATGGCTTATCGCCCCCTCGGCAGCATCACTCGGCCGCCTTGTTCACGTCGTAGTGCTTCGAGACGGTCGGCGTTCTCAAGCCACGCAGCCTCTTCGAGACGCTGCATCGCGGACCGCTCCATGATCTTCACGCTCGCGTTGCGCGCAGCGTCCTGGGCGAACGACCGCACCGCGGACTGCGAGCCAACCTGAGCCGCAGCAGCTTGCGCACTGCCAGCACCGATGCCCGCCCCCGTGCCGACGCCACCGGCCGCGGCACCGCCAACGGCAGCACCACCAGCGGCAGTGCCAGCCGCGGCGCCCGCCGCCGTTCCCGCGGCCGCTCCGCCGGCTGCTCCGCCAGCTGCGGCGCCTCCTGCCGCACCCGCGGCTGCACCGACGCCGCCCGTGACAGCACCGAGCGCGGCACCTACCGCACCACCTGCGCCGAGAGCACTACCGCCGCCGATCGCGGCGGGTGCCGCTGTACCGCCAGCAGCCTGCCCAGCGGTGGCAGCGCCACCACCAAGCGCAGCGGGCTGACTCGCCGCTGGCCCCAACTGCGCCGATGCGCCTGCACCAGCCCCACCACCCGGGACTGATCCAGGACCACCGCCGCCGCCCGGCGCGGGGCCGCCTCCCGCGGTGTCGACGGCGCCGGCAGCCGGACTACCTTGGTCTTGCTGCGGCAAGGCCGACAGCCCACCGGACAGCGGCTTGAACGCAGCGAGCATCGTCGCGTCGCGCAGTGCGTCCTCGTTCTTCTTCAACGCGATCTGGCGCTGCTCCTCGCGGTAACCGATCAGCAGGTCAGGTGCGCTGTAGTTCAGCGCCTGCGTGCCGAACATCTGCGCCTTCTGGCGATGGATGCCACTGGCGAGCGCAGCGGAGCCACCAGGACGGTAGCTCTGAAGCAGGTTGGCGCCTTGGTCGAGCGCACCGGTGGCGTCGTTCCAGAGCGCCTGTCGGCGGGTGCGCGCGCGGCGGTTGGCCTCGTACTGCCAGAGCAAGGCGTTCTCGCCACGGGGCATCCGACCAATCGGCATGCCGTCGGCGTCCCATCCAGGTGCGCCTTCCTCATACGGCGAGCCCGTATCTTCGAGCTCAGGGAACCAGTAGTCACCGCCGCCGCCTTCTAGCTCGTTGTAGAGCTCGGACGCGCCGAACCCCAGCGCGGCCGTGCCCAACAGGGGGTCAAGTAGCATCAATCATCCTCCGTTCGTGACATAGTTACGCTTCGACGTAACCGAAACCATGGCCGCAGCGAGGCGATGGACCGAAGCCGACGCCGCGTGCGAATGTGGAAAGCCGCTGTGGAAAACCCGTGTGCCGGGGGTCACCCGCCACGTTTCTCCCAACTCAATTAACTTGGCGGAGTGGCGGATTGCCGAATAGAGCCCGATACCGAGGTCTATTCCCTTCCCGCCAAGTTGTTTTGACCCTGAAACGTGGCGGATAGGCAAATAGAGCCTGCCAGGGGGCTCCAATCGCTTCCCGCCAAGTTGTTTTTGGCCAATAACGTGGCGGATAGCCAAATGGAGGCCGATATCGGCCATCCGCCACCCCGCCAAGTTGTTTGGCCTTGGCGAGTAACTTGGCGGGTAGGTCATTCGGACATCCCCCACTCACGTCCGCCATCGAATCTACGGCGAGACCGAACCCCGAGATCCTTCTTGGCGCGTTCGACAGTCCGGAAGCTATGACCCTCGGACTCGGCTGCGTTCTTCACCTCGGCGACGCTGCGCCACCGGCCGTCGAGGTACTGCTCCAACCACGACGCCGCTTGCTCACGAGCCTGCCGATCTGGGCCACGGCGACTCTGCGCTGAGCGCTCCTCGGCCAGCGCCTCGTCCGCGGTCATCGCGACCGGCTGCGACTCCCACTGCACGGCCGCGGGGTTGCCGGCGATCGTGAACGCCAGCCCCTCCGCGCGCTTGGCGAGGTTCGACTTCCCCGGCAGCAACAGCCTGCGGTCCGCATTCTTCGTGTCGGCGGACAGGTGCCAGACCTGACGTGCGAGCCCGACGAACCCGACGCTGCCCATCGCGGTCTCATCTGCGTTGCCCGCGACGCCCTTTCGCTTGTGGCAGACCACGAGGACAGCGACGTCATACTTCTCAGCCAAGGCTGCGACAGGCGCCAAGACGGCTCTGACGCCGTTGTCTCGATGCGCGTCGGTCTGACCGCCGAGGAACGAGCCGATCGGGTCAATGACGATCAGCTTGGTACCGGGGAACCTCACGAGGGTCTCCTCCAGCGCGTCGACGTCTTCGAGCGTGAACGGGATCTCCCGCCGCTTCGACGCTGCGCCACGCTTGACCATCGTCAGCAACTGCACGCGGCGCACGTCGGCACCGTTGGCATCCAACCGCGGCCGGATCGTGTCAGCGGGATCGTCCTCGGCCGAGATCAGGAGCACGTTGCCGCGTTCGCATGCACCTCCGTCGGGCCACTGGCGACCAGCAGACAATCGAGCCGCGACGTCCGCCATCATGAACGACTTCCCCGCGCCCGGGACTCCGACGAGCAGCGTGATCCGGCCGCGGGCGATGCGACCCGGCCACAGCCACCGGATCTCTCGGGGCTCGATGTCGGCCAACGTCCGCACCTGCGCTACCGACTCCGCCGACTCCGCAGGAGTCTCTGAGTCGGCCGTCGCCGCAGGGGTCTCCGAGTCCGGCTCTTTCTCCTCCGGCATCTCGTCGGCCATCGCGACCACACCTGCGATCTCCTGCCGGATCCGCTCGTCATCCCAACCGGACGCCCGCCGTCGCTCGACGTAGTCGACGATGTCCTCCTTCGGGCCGAGGTCGGGCAACGTCGCCAGCAGGACCGAGCACGCCTTGATCCGCCGCAGTCGCTCCGCGAGATCCTCAACGTGAGCACGGCCCGCGTCGTCGTGGTCGGCGAGCAGGACGACGTCCCGGCCGGCAAGCGGCTCCAGGGCCGTCAGATTGCCCTTGCCCGCGCCGCCAGAGCACGAGGTCGCCACGAACCCGAGCGAGGCTGCGAGATCGGCCTTCTGCTCGCCCTCAAGGAGCACGACGGGCTCGTCGGCCTCGGCTTCGAGGAGCTCGGGAAGCCTGAACAGCGGCGCAGGACGCGGTAGCCCACCGAACGACCAGCGGCCGTCCACGCACCGCGTCTGTGTGATCCTCTTGCCGTCGTTCGTCGAGAAGCGCAGGACAGCGCCGACGTCATCACCGTCGGCATCCCGATACACGAACGCCGCGACCAGCGTCTCGCCGCGCTTCGTGGCGACCTTGACGATGTCTTCGACGCTCGCGAACGTCCTCGTCGGCCGCTGCGGCACCGGGCGCGGCTTGCTGATGGGCGCGACGCCGTTGCTACTCGGCGGCGCAAGGTCAGCCATCGTCAGATCGAGGGCGGCAACGACGTCCTCCACGGAGCATCCCGAATGGCAGCACAACAGCGCACGGCCATCGTCGCCCTCGCGAATGGTCAGACTCGGATTGCGGTCGGGATGCGCAGGGCACCGCGCCGAGTACTCCCCACGGCTCTCACGCAGGTGCTGCGGGTCGAGCCGGGCCAACACCCGCTCGATGGGCGACGTGCCCACAGAGGCGACAGACGGCGTCACAGTCCCTCCTCGACGACATCAACGTCCAGGTCGTCCGGCCGGAGATCGTCGTACGTGAGCCCGACAGCGTCGAGCACAGCCATGTCGACGCAGTGGCCGTGGCAATGCACTTGGACATGCCCGTAGTCATCGACGAAAACCGTCAGCGGTACGGACAGGCCGTCGTGAGCATCGACCGGGCAGCACGACTGCCACTCCTGGGGGTTCCGTTGCTCCGCACCGGGTAGCAGATCGAGCAGCGTGAACACGGGGTGCCGCTTCATGCTGGCCTCCGGACCGGATGCAGGCGCTCGTAGTCGTTGAGGTCGGCGATGAACTGCCGAGCGTGCTCGCGCACGTGCGGGTCACGGCTATCGAGGCGGGCAATCGCGAGGGACCGGATCCACCAACGACGCTCGACGAGCCACCATGGGAGTCGAGCAATCATGCCGACGCCTGCTGCCGAAGCCTGGTCAGTTCAGCGAAGAACTCGCGCAAGTCGGACTCGGTGACGCACAAGGTTCCGCCAACCGACGTCGCCCTGAGCTTCACCCCATAGCAACCATGGTTGATCCAACGCCACAACGTCGGGACCTGCGGCCTCTTACCGCGACGGCGGCGAGGAAGCCATTTGAGGGCCGCGGCCTCCCGCAGCGTTAGAAGTGGTTCTTGGTGTTTCGTATTCGCTGGCATTGCTCTGTATGCCCTCGAATACGTCAATTCGGCCTACCGTTAACCCCCTTATGGGGGGTCACCCCCTAAGGTCACCCCCCAACTGCGGACAACGCAAGCAACGCTCTCTCCGATGCTTGTGACGACCCATCCAGACCGCTCGATATCTTCCGTTTTTCGAACGAGACGCTTATCGCGAAGCGGCCTCCGGATGTAATCACGGCAAGACCCTTCGTCGAACCAGTTATCGTGCGAGGTCCTGACCCGCATCCCTTTCAGGCAATTGGCTATCCCCGCGTCAGTTAGTGGCCCACGCTCCTGATAGATAAGCAGACCTAGACGCTGACGCTCGGTAAGCCCGCCGGCGAGCTCTTCGGCGGTCTTATCGGCAGGCGCTTCGGATCCGGCAACGCGAACGTGACCGAGCACGCGCCCCGCGAGATCGAGAAACAAGGGAATGCGGCCGGCATCAAGCTCTGCCCGGTGAGCATTACTCTCAGACAGTAGGTGCCGGCCGGACTGAACGACGTGGTTGATAGGATTCCAGGTCACCCCCAGCTCGACATCGCGCCATAGATCCGGGTGGCTCTTGCGCGGCAGGATGTACTCCACGTCTCGCACGAGGCCAGCAGCAAGCTGCCTCAACAGGGCGTTGAAGTCTTGCCGGCAGCGTTCGCTGTGATCACGCGCGCGGTCCCTCAGCGCTTCTTGGATGAGCGACCAACGCTCCACAACTGCGTCTCGACCGCCAAGGCCGTCGAGCACATCGACCGACACCAAGTCGGCCTCCGCCTTGCTCATATCAGACTCCCGTTACACTCCCGATAGAGCAAATGCCTGCCGGGGCGGGCTCGGGAGTCGTGACCCAGGTCCATAACCCGTCGGCTATGGCTGCCCCGGCAGATTGCCCAGCCTATCCGATAGCGACGCCCACAAACAAGTCGACGACCTGCCTGCTACTACCTTTGCCTCACCTCGATCGGAGTGAGCGGTTCGGTCTGCTCCAGGCGGAGATCGAAGTAGGCCACTGCACCGCTTGCCGGGAGCTTCTTCCAGTACAGCGTCTGCCGCTTCGAGAACAGTCGCCCCGAGAAGTCCGGCGGCGGAAGAACCTGGAAGTCGAGCACGCCCTCATATGGCATCACAAGCTCGCACGGCGCTGTACCCACCTTGAGGCCATTGAGCAGCACCACGCCACCGGGCGGCACGGTCTCGACTTTCACCACCTTGTCCGGGCGCAACGAACGGCACCCGGCGACCGGGCTCGTGATCACCACGCCGAGCAAAATCGAAGCTGCGCGAAGTCTCATCGACGTCTGCGACACTACCGCAATACCTACCGCAAACCGGCCTACTACCGCAAAACTACCGCATTCCCCGGCACTCTCTCGCAATCGCTTGCAATGCCCTCAAACCACTGCTAGGTATCGCACTACGTGCAACCTGAAGCGGTTGTGACGACGGTGCTCCGAAGGCCCTCAGCCGGTTCCCAAGCTGAATGTCGTCGGTTCGATCCCGATCACCCGCTCCATTTCCTCGAAGGCTCTGCGCCGGCAAGGACTACGTCGTGCTCGTTCGCCGTTGGCGCGCACACAAATGTAACGAGACGTGCTTCGAATCCGTCGCGAATCTCGATCCTGAAGTTGAGTCGAGCGAACAACTTCAGCCCGAAATGAGGACACGCTGACGGACATTCAGCCTGGAAGGCTGAATGTCGCCAATTCGAATGCTCTCGCATGTTCGTAGCCCGGTTCGCGATCCGTCCTTGTGATTGGGGGCCCCATGCTCTCGCAGGATGTGCCGCCTTGTTGCCATGAAGGCGCCACGCCCAGGCAACGAGGGTGTGTCTTGCGGTTCACTTCAACGCGGGCGATGCGGCGACCGCAGCTACCGGGTGCTCGCTTCCGCCCCCGGGCTAGAATACGTGCAGTGCAAGCGCGTCGGTCGCCGCGATCAGCGGCCCACCGATCAGGTGGATCCACTGCCCGAACAGAACGACACCCGCGAATGACGGGCTCGAGGGAATCGGCAACGCCTGCGTGGAGCGGCCGTTGACGCCGTTGATGTGCAATACCGCCGCATCTGGCGACACCAGGAGCTCACAACCCCCGCCAGGCAACGCGAACGGCAGCGGAGAGCCGAACGCCGACTGATCGCTGAAACCGATCGTCACGATCGCGGCCGCACCCGGGATCCCAGTCGTGGTCAGCGTGAAGCTGCCGTTGCCGAGCTGGGGATACCCACCCTGCAGGCCGATCCACGGCACGGTCGCCGACGGCGAACAGCGTTCGCCGAAGGAATGCACCTGCGCGGACGCTGGCGCGCTGATGTCGAACGACTTCGGACTGCCGGGCAACGGCCCGGCGATCACGACCCAGTTCTGCGCAGCCGTGCTGTAGGCGTCGAACCGCTGCAGAAACGGATACGCCGAGTTGCCGAGCACGTAGCCGTCGTTGCCGCCGGCCATGCGCACCGACTCGGTGCCGCCCGCCGGCAACGGCGGCGAGATCGGCAGCTGCACGAGGCTCTGCTGCAGGATGTTCTGCCAAACCTCGCCGCTCGCCGTCAAGATCACGTGGGTCGGAATCGACGTCAACAGCTCGGCGATGCCGGTCAGCGTCGGCGGCTGAATCGATGGGAGCGGATACGTGCCGCCCGTATTGCCGCTGCCGCTGTGCCAGTACGTGAGCTGGCCCGGCACTGCACCGACACCGGACTGCGCGATCCAGAGCTCGGCGCTGTACACGCTCAGTGACCCGGCCCCGACCGCGAACGGCGCGGTCAGCGCGGGCACCGGCGCGCCGCCGCTGCGGTCGACGCGCACGATGCCGCCCTGGGGGCCGTTGATCGTGAGCGCGAGATCACCCGGATACGGCACGACGATGTCCGTGATCACGCCGGTGACGTCCGCGAGCTGGCGCACCCGCGTGATCGTGCTGCCGCCGAGGCCAAGCCGCAGCACGCGCGACGTGCCGCCGCCGAGGTCGACCGCGAGCAGGATGTCGCGGTTGATCGGATCGATGCGCAGCGCGAGCGGCGCGAACTGGTCGTTCGCAAAGCCCGACAACGGAGTCACCGCCATCGTCGCGAGATCGACAGCGAGCAGCAGCGTCGCGGGCTGCGCCGCGACCGACGTCGCGACGACCGCGGTGTTCGGCGGCACTTGTGCGGGCACCCGATCCACGAACGACAGGGACAACGCGACGGCGAATGCAACGCGACAGGTGGAGCGGCTCTGCATGACGGACAACCTCACCGGCAGGGGAACGCTCACATGATACCGGCCGCATTGGGACGATCGTCGAGCAGCGCACCCCCTCTCCGAACTCGTTCCCCCGGTGTATCTTGGATCCGCCATGCCCACGCTCTTGCGCATCGTCGCGCCCGCGACGTTCCTCGTCTCGCTCACCGCGCAGTCGATCGCCCCGCTGGGCGCTGGCTGCGGCGCGCGCCAGACCCTGCTCGACGCCTACGGCTCGCCCGTGCCGGGACAGACGGTCGCAGCGCGAGTCAACGACGCCGCGTCCGGCGCACCCCACTTCCTGCTCCTCGGTTTCTCGACGACGAGCTGGAACAGCACACCTCTGCCGTGGGTCGTGCCGCAAGCCATGGGGTTTGCCCCTGGCTGCGCGCTGCACATCTCGATCGTGGCATCGGCCGCGTTCGGCGCGGGACCGAACGGCGAAGGAAGCGTCGCGATCGCCATCCCACCCGGCGGCGCCAACTGGACGTTCTACCTGCAGGCACTCGGCCTGCCGACGGGCGAGCCCTGGTACGGCACGCGCGCACTCGCTGTGTCGGTGGCGCCGTCACCGACGGTCAATCTCACCGGAACGGTCCTGGAAACGGGAACGAGCCAGCCCGTGTCGGGGGCCCGGGTCACCTTGTTCACTCCCGAGCTCGAGGTCTTCACCGAAACGCGCAGCGACGCGAGCGGCAACTACTCGTTGCCCGTGCTGCCCGGCAACTTCCGCATCGGCTGCGCCAAACCCGGCTTCGACTACGTCGAGAGCGCTCTGACGATCGGGACTTCCGGCGCGACCCGCAGCTTCACTCTGCAGTCCGAGACGCACCCCGGCGAATGGAACGTGATCGGCAACACTCTCCCCGAGACGCTCGACGCCACCGACATCGGCGTGCTGCTGCCGGACGGCCGCCTGTTCTACTGCCATGACACGACCGATCCGATCGTGTTCGACCCGGTCACCGGCCAGAAGAGCTTTCCCGCGGCGTCCGGATCCGAGCAGGGCTGCATGCACGGCACCCTGCTCGAAGACGGCCGCGTGATTCTGGTCGGTGGCCAGGACGGTGCAGCGCCGAGCCAGTTCCAGAATGCCACGCGACGCGTGAAGGCATGGTCGGCGCAGCTCGGCTGGCAGGGGCTGCCGTGGCTGCTCAACTCGACCGGTCGCTGGTATCCCGGCCTCGCCAGGCTCAACGACGGGCGACTGCTGATCATGGGCGGTGGCACGGCGCCGTCCGCGGTGCGCACTCCAACCTGCGAGCTCTTCGACCCGGCGACCAACACGTGGTCGTGGACCGGCACGATGGGCCAGGCGGTCGAGTTTCCGCCCGCGGCGCTGCTCTACAACGGCCTCGTGCTGAGGACTTGGGGCGCGCCCGAGCTCTACGACCCCGCGACCGGCGCATGGCAGCCGACCGGCGGGTTCGTCGGCGGCAACCGCGGCTGGCCCGGCCACTCCGACCACAGTCTCGTGGTGCTCCACGACGGTCGAGCACTCGTGATCGGCATCAACACCCAGACCGCCGGCCACCAGGCTGCCATGGCGGAGGTGTACGATCCCGTAGCGGGTACGTGGAGCGCACGGTCGAGCCCGAGCCTGAAGCGTGCGCAGTGCGAGGTCGTGCCACTGCCCGACGGCAGGGTGCTCGTGCAAGGCGGCGACGTGCTCAACCAGTCGACCGCGACACCGACACTCTATGGCGTCGTCAAGCGGACCGATCTCTACGATCCGGATGCCGATTCCTGGCGCCGTGTCGCGGACACGCCGAAGTTCCGCGAGTACCACGCGGTGACCCTGCTACTACCCGACGGGCGCGTGGCGACGACCGGCGGCACCAAGATCAAGTTCAACAACACACCGCTGTCGCCCGACATCGACGCCTGGAGCCCGCCGTATCTGTTCCGCGGCGTGCGACCGCGCATCAACAACCTGACCACCAGCGTCTTCCAACGCGGTGGCACCGTCGCGTTCGATGTATCGCCTGCCACGGCCCTGACGTCGGTCGTGTTGATCGGCACGGGCGTCACGACGCACTGGGTCGACGGCGGCGTGCCTCGCCGCCTCGAGCTGCCCGTCAGCCAGAGTGGTGCGGCGATCACCTGCACCCTGCCGAGCGACCCGAATCGGCTACCGCTCGGACACTACTTGTTGTTCGCCATGATCGACGACATCCCGTCCGTCGCGGCCATCGTTCGTGTCCAAGGCTGAAACCTGTCCCGCACGCCATCCGGTCACCACGATCCACGCCAGTACGGCTGCCTGAACGAGAGCTGCGCCCAGGACGCCAACGACGTCGAAGACAACGAGTAGGATCAGCGCAGCCGACACGACGAACGACTTCCGCGCGACCGGGTCGGCCAACCTTCGCGCCCTCTGCGTCACGACCTCGGCCAGGCCACCGAGGCGACAACCCGCAAGCGCACCTTCTGCGGCCCCTCGAACAGAACTGACGATCATTGCCGTCGCAAGGATCGGCCGGGCCACCATCACAGCGTCCGGCACGGCCGCAACCAGGAGCGCAACGGCACGCTCCGCCCACACCGACGGCAGGTTGCCGGCCCTGGCCATCACGTACAGTGGAACCGCCACCAGAAGCACCCCGAGACAAGTCCACTTCGCGGCAGCCTCGATTCGGGTCCGCTCGTCCGCCTGGCTACTCTGCACCCTCTCCAACAGGTCGATCGTGCGAGCAAGGACCGCGCCCTTCGGGGTCTCACGTGCCTCGACTGTCAACACACCCGGTCCATTGATGCTGCCCGCGAGGACCGAGTCGCCTGCCGCCTTGTCCACAACGACGGCCTCGCCGATCGCGAACGGCTGAAAGACACTGCTTGCGCCATCCACCACCACGCCGTCGGCGGCCACGACTTGTCCGCGGCCCACATAGAAGTGGTCACCGACCCTCAGGCGATCGATCGGCACCGTCTTCTGGCGACGCTTGTGCTTCAGGACCGCCTTGCCAGGAGCGAGCCGCCGAAGGCGATCCGCCGCCTGGCGAACGCGTTCGAACTGGTAGGAAACCAACCCATCGGCGCCGGCGTAGAGGGTGCCGACGACCGCTGCTTCGATCCAAGCCCCGACAAGACCGAGACCGACGACGGCAATGAGAACGAGCAGGCCGCCGCTCAGGCGTTGCTCGAGACACAGGGCATCGATCGACCGGTAGGCCCACCGATACGACGCGATGACGAGGGCCACGCGCCAAGGGAGACTCCGTACGGCCTGGCTGCTGGCAGGGTCTACCATCGCCCAACCGGCAGCTGCAACGAGAACGGCAAGGAGCACGTTGCGAAGCGGCGGATACCGCCACCAGGGCTGCGCCGGGGGCTGGATCACCAACTCCATGGCCCGCCCTCCGCCGCGGCATCGCCGGCGACAGTTCGCGTTCTGATCATCGTCGTGCACACTCGCGCCACGGGATGGAACGAGGCAAACACCGTACCGCGCGCGGGACCGAAACCGGCTCGACAGCACGGCGCTGATGTCCTCGTCGCCCCCCGCGAGTCGGGCCAAGTCATGCATTACTCGCCATGCCTACGCCTCTGCGCGTAGGCAGTTCCTGACGGCCCATTCGCCAAGAACTGGCGAGTCGGCACGTGCGGATCACGAGACGTATGGACTCCAACGACAGCCATGGCCAACGACGACAGGCGCCCTCAGAGATGCCGATGGAGGCGCCACAGTTGGAACGTCCTTTGCTGCGTGCGGCGGATCCGATCGAGAAAGCGAGTTGGATTCCCGGGCTCGGTGGTGCCATAGGGGTCATCCACAACCTCATGAAGAACCAAGGCCCGACGACTTGACCAAGAACACCAAGACGGTCCTGATCGACCCTGTCTGCGGCATGGACGTGCAAGTCCGGCCGGATTCGCCCCACGCCGAGTTCGACGGAACGAGCTATGCGTTCTGTTCGGCGCACTGCCGGGACCGGTTCATACAGGCCCCGCAGTCGTTCCTGCCCGGTAGCGCGAAGGCGATCTCACCGGCGGCACCGACGAACTCGACCGCGACCTTCACCTGCCCGATGCACCCGGAGGTGCGGCAACACGGGCCGGGCACGTGCCCGATCTGCGGCATGTCGCTCGAGCCCCTGACTCCCGGCAGCGGCGACGACGAGGGCAGCGACGAACTGCGCGACATGCAGCGCCGTACCGTCGTCGCCGCGGTCTTCACGGTACCCGTCATCGTGCTCGCGATGGCTGACATGGTCCTGCCGGGCAAACCGATTGCCGGCCTGCTCGGCCACACCCTGTCGCGGTGGCTCGAGCTTACCCTTACCACTCCCGTGGTCCTGTGGTCGGCGTGGCCGCTCTTGACGCGCGCGTACGACTCGCTGCGGCATCGCAAGCTCAACATGTTCACGCTCATCGGCATGGGCGTGCTCGTGGCATATGCGTACAGCATCGTCGCAACCATCGCGCCGACGATGTTCCCGCCGGGATTCCAGAACGCGGACGGCCAGGTTGCCGTCTACTTCGAGGCCGCAGCGACGATCGTGGCCCTCGTGCTGCTCGGCCAGGTCCTCGAGCTCAAGGCGCGAAGCAGCACCGGTGCAGCCATTCGCGCCCTGCTCGATCTCACACCCAAGACTACCCACCGCCTCCAGCCCGATGGCACGGAGGAAGAAGTCGACATTGCGAGCGTGCAGGTCGGCGACCGCCTGAGAATCCGTCCCGGCGAGAAGATCCCGGTGGACGGGCGAGTCCTCGAGGGCACGAGCAGCGTCGACGAATCGATGATCAGCGGCGAACCGACTCCGGTCGACAAGGCAACCGATGATCTGCTCGTCGCCGGAACCGTCAACGGCAACGGCAGCTTGCTGATGGTCGCGAAGAAGGTCGGAGCCGACACCCTGCTCGCCCGGATCGTCCAGATGGTCGCCGATGCACAGCGTTCGCGCGCACCGGTGCAGCGGCTCGTGGACGCCGTGGCGAGCTGGTTCGTACCGATCGTCATCGCTACGGCAGTGGTCACTTTCGTCGTGTGGTCTGCGATCGGACCAGAACCCGCGCTGGCCTACGGCCTCGTCAACGCCGTCGCGGTGCTGATCATCGCGTGTCCTTGCGCTCTGGGGCTCGCCACGCCGATGTCCATCATGGTCGCGACCGGGAAAGGCGCGCACATAGGCGTCCTGTTCCGCGACGCACGCGCAATCGAGGCGATGCGCGACGTCGACTCCCTCGTCGTCGACAAGACCGGCACACTGACGCGCGGCAAGCCCTCGTTGACCGCAGTTGTTTCGGGACCAAACAGCTCCGACGACGAGGTCCTGCGATACGCAGCTGCCCTCGAGAGCCTGAGCGAGCACCCGATCGGCCTCGCCATCGTAGCCGGCGCCCGCGACCGACGGCTCGCGGTCCCAGAGTCGGCGAGCTTCGAGGCAGTCACCGGTAAGGGTGTGACCGGAGTCGTGGACGGCCACCGCATCGCGCTCGGCAACCTTGCCCTGATGGAGCAACTCGACGTCGACGTGAGCGCCTGGTCCGCGAAGGTCGACGACATGCGTGGCGGCGGTGCCACTGCGATGTTCCTGAGTGTGGACGGCAGTGCTACCGGAGTGCTCGCTGTGTCGGATCCCATCAAGGAAACGACCGGCCCGGCCATCGACGAGCTCCACCGCGCAGGGTTGCGGATCGTCATGCTCACCGGTGACAGTCGCAAGACCGCCGAAGCCGTGGCGCGCGCGCTCGGGATCGACGAAGTCCATGCCGATGCCCTGCCCGACGACAAGGTGCGGATCGTCAAACAACTGCAGTCCGAGGGCCACAGAGTCGCGATGGCCGGCGACGGCATCAACGACTCCCCTGCGCTCGCCGTCGCCGACGTCGGCATCGCGATGGGCACGGGCACCGACATCGCGATGGAGAGCGCAGCCGTGACACTCGTGAAAGGCGACCTCGCCGGCATCGCCCGGGCGACTGCTCTCAGCCATGCGACGATGCGCAACATCACCCAGAATCTGGTGTTCGCGTTCGGCTACAACATCATCGGCGTGCCGATTGCCGCCGGCGTTCTCTTCCCGCTCACAGGCCTGCTGCTGAGTCCGATGATCGCGGCGGCAGCGATGAGTCTCAGCTCGGTCTCCGTGATCGGTAACGCTCTGCGTCTGCGGAGCGTCCACCTCTGAGGAGAATCGTTGACCCTTTCTCTGGTCGCACTCGGCATCTTCGCGCTGGCCTACGCACTCGTCATCGCGGAGGACTTCACCAGGCTGCGCA
Organism: Planctomycetota bacterium; assembly: GCA_965228735.1. Taxonomy (GTDB): domain Bacteria; phylum Planctomycetota; class UBA1135; order UBA1135; family UBA2386; genus JAGQRA01. The sequence continues at coordinate 533,821 of OZ245838.1, read as the reverse complement.
AGTCGAAGCCGCTGCTGCTCGGGGCCGGAGCCATCTGGGTCATGGCGGCCGTAGAGCACGACCGCGAAGCGGTCACCGCGAGCGTTCGCGACAGCGTCTACGAGTTCGGTGAGCTGTTCTTGTTCCTGCTCGTCGCGATGGCGTACGTCAACGCCATCCGGGCGCGCGGGGTGTTCGACTGGATCAGCGCCAGACTGATCAGCGGCCCCGGTGGACTGCGTCGCAGCTTCTGGGTCACGGGCAGCCTGGCCCTTCTGCTCTCACCGCTCGCCGACAACCTGACGACGGCGCTGGTGCTCGGAGCGGTCGTCGCTGCGATTGGCCAAGGGAACGCCCGGTTCGTCGCCATCGCAAGCGTCAACGTCGTGGTTGCCGCCAACGCCGGCGGCGCGTTCTCGCCCTTCGGCGATCTCACCACACTCATGGTCTGGCAGGCGGGCAAGGTCGAGACGACAGGCTTCTTGTGGCTCGTCCCGCCCGCACTGATCAGCTGGCTGTTGCCGGCCTTCGTGATGCAGTTTGCCATCGGGCAATCCAAGACCCCGCAATCGCCGCCGGCCGTGACGCTGGGGGCGGACTGGGCCATCGTCTCGGGGCTGTTCGTGGCGACCATCGCGACCGCCATCCTGTTCCACAGCATCCTCCACCTGCCACCGTTCCTCGGCATGACGACCGGTCTCGGCTACTACATGCTCTACTGCTACTGGGACTGCCGGCGGCACGGTGACCTCGATCATCCGGGCCGCAAGGTCTTCGAACACATCCGCGGCGTGGAGTGGGACACCATGCTGTTCTTCTTCGGCGTGATCCTCTGCCTCGGCGGCCTCGCCGTGTTCGGTCACCTCGACACCGCCGCGACGCTGCTCTACGGCGAGCTCGGCGCAACCCCTGCGAACCTGCTCGTCGGCGTCGGGTCCGCTGTGCTCGACAACGTGCCGGTCATGTTCGCGGTTCTCGAGATGGACCCGGCGATGGGTCGATCCGACTGGTTGCTCGTAACTCTGACCGCCGGCATCGGCGGCTCGCTGTTGTCGACCGGATCGGCCGCCGGCGTCGCACTCATGGGAGTGTCGCGCGGCTCCTACACGTTCACGACCCATCTGGTGTGGAGTCCCGTGATCCTGGTCGGCTGCGCGGCTGGTGTGGCCCTTCACGTTTGGCTCGCCGCTAGCGGGCTCCTGCCTCGCTAGACCGATGTGCCGCCTATATGCTACTTCTCGGAGCAGCCCACCGCGGTCGAATGCGCCCTCGTCTGCGCGCAGAACTCCATGCTGCAACAAAGCCGCGAGGATCGGCGCGGACGAGCGAATGCCGACGGCTGGGGCATCGCGTGGTTCGAGAAAGGCGAACCGCACGTGGACAAGCGCGCGTTCCAAGCCGCAGCCGATCCGCGGTTCCGCGTCGATGCGAGCCACATCCGCGCCCGCACGCTCGTCGCCCATGTGCGGGCGGCGACGGTCGGAGACACCCGGAACGAGAACGTGCACCCTTTCGCATTCGGGCCATGGGTCTTCGCACACAACGGCACGATTCCCGCATTCGATGCCATCGAGCCGAGTCTGCTCGGTGACCTGCCCGGCGTGATTCGCCAGCACCGGCGCGGCACGACCGACAGCGAACTGCTGTTTCTATGGCTGCTGGCGCGGCTCGCTGAACACACGCCAAACGGCACGCCCGAGGCGCCGCCGGCGATCGTCGCCGAGGTCGTTCGCACCGGTCTGCGACATGTTCGCAGCCTCTGCGCACGACGCACATCCTCCGAGGCGACCCTCAACTTCGTGCTCGCGGACTCCCGAATGCTCCTCGCGTCACGCCGTGGCCGGCGATTGTTCTCACTACAACGGCAAGTCTTGGGCACGTGCGAACTCTGCGGCACGTGCCACTGCCCGAAGTGTCACCGGCTCGCGAAGCCGTCGCACCCCACCGTCGATCGCCTGCCATGCCGCGCGGTGATCGTTGCGTCCGAGCCCCTAACCGACGAGGACTGGACCGAAGAGGATGACGACACGCTACTCATCGTCGATGACAGCCTGACAACACGCCGCCTCGCGCTCTGAGCCCTCGCGCTGCTCGCGACGAATCCGGCCAGGCTGCTTGCCTGCGTCAACGGCCCCACAACGCCTGGCAGGTCGACAGCCGCATGCCACCTGCGAGATTCGTGGTGCCGACACCCTGCAGCAGCAGGCGCAGTCCGGACAGGCCCGGGTCGTTCGGGATCGTGTAGCCGAAGCCGGCGAGGCCCGCCGCGGACGTCACCGCGCCGCCGTAGAACGCCGAGCTGCCGGGATCCATCACGTACGTGCCGTACGGCGGCGCGGGCAATGGAGTCGCGAGCTCGAACAAGCCGACGAACAGCACGAAGCCTTCGCCCGGAGTCCACTGCACCTGCACCTGATTCGTGGCGCCGGGAGCGAACGCCGCCGCCTCGTCTGAGATCAGCATCACGGGCGTAGCCCGTGTAGGTTCGAAGTCGCGCGCGTCGGGAACGCCATCGAGATCGGCGTCGCCGACATAATCGATGCTGGTCATCATGCCGCCCGCCATGTGATCCATGTTGTGGCAGTGGAAGAGCCAGCGCCCGGGGTTGTCCATCGTGATCTGCACCTGCGCCGAGCTGCCAGCCTGCGACGTGGGCCGAATCAGCACGGTGTCCTTGAGCGGCGGGAAAGTCGTGCCCCCGGCGGTGTTCATCAGGCGGAAGAAATGGCCATGGATGTGCATCGGATGGTAGTCCGACATCATCATCATTCCGCCGTTGGTGATGTTCATCTGGACCTGCTCACCGGACCCGGCCAGCATCGGCGTCTCGTTGGGCCAGGCCTGCCCGTTGATCGTGTGCTGCATGCCCTGCGGACCGCCGCTCATGCCGAGGACGACCGGAAGCGTTCGGTTCGGTGTCGACGTGAGCGGCGTCACCGGGAAGTAGGCCGCGAGCTGCGCGTACGACAGCAGCGAACCCGAGGACAGATTGGCGGGGACGTAGCCCGCCGCAGGATCGGGCTGGGCTTGACCGGCGTAGCGAATCACGCCGCGAACGACGGTTTGATTGCGGTTCTGGATCCGCGAGGCCGCGAGACTCCAGACGCCGGGGTTGTTGCAGTCGACGATCACGTCGTAGCGTTCGCCGATGCCGATCGGGACAGACTGCACGGTGACCGGCTGCACGCGGTTGCCGTCGGCATGAGTCACGGTCATCGCGTGGCCGTCGAGCGCGAACACATAGTTCGTCACCGCAGAGGCATTGATCACGCGCAACCGCAACCGCTGGCCCGGCTGCACGACGATGGGAGCCTGTCCGTGGGAGCTGCGGCCGTTGATCAGGTTGCCCGTGAAGCCACCGCCGAGCGGGTTACTCCATTCATCGAGCACGATGGTCTGCTCGACGTCGAACTGCGGGTCGTTCGCCGGGTTCGCGGGATCGACGATCAACACACCAGCGAGGCCGATGTCGAGCTGGTGCTCGTGCCCGTGGGTGTGATACCAGTAGGTGCCCGGCACGAGATTCGGGAGTTCGTAGACGAACTCCTGGCCCGGAGCGATCGCGGGCCGCGAGATCCCAGGCACGCCGTCCATGCCGAGCCGGACCGGCTGCCCGTGCCAATGCACTGCGGTCGACTCCGGCAGATCGTTGTGGAAACGAACGCGCAGGGTCTGCCCCTCCGTGATCCGCAGCAGCTGGCCCGGCAGCGTGCCGTTGTAGAACCAACCGTTGACGTTGACACCCGGCGCCACCTGCACGGTGCCGGGCGCAGCGGTCAGGTTCACGGTCACGACCTGCGCCGCAATCGGACCGGCAAACGCCGCGACGCAGATGGCGAGCGCGCGGACACCTCGGAAGCTCGTGATCATGGTGTGATTCTCCACTCTCGCTTCGCGAAACGTGGCCGGGCCGAAGAACGAAGTCTCGCGACGTCTGGGACGTAGGACGGAACAGCTCGTTCATCATCGCCGTAATGGCACCCCAGCCGCGGAGCCGCACATCGCACAACCGCAACCGCAAGCGGACATCCGAGCGATCGAGCGACAGAGCGCCGCCTCGGCCCGGACCAGATCCAGACTTTCCTCCTCCGTCTCGCGGCGAAGGCGCGACAACGCCCGCCCCATCGCCCGATGCGCACGCTCGCGATCGATGCCATCCGGGAAATCCAGGAAGTGCACGACGAGACGCACACGGTTGCGGGCAACCTCGGCGAATCCCTCTCCGATCGCCATCCTCTCCGTCTGACCGCCAGGATGCACCACCTGCATCACGCCGCAGCTCAGGGATGCGATCAACGGCGCATGATTCGCGAGCACTCCGGTGTACCCATCGGCAACCGGTATGCGCAGGGCCACGATCGGACCACGGAAGAGCAACCCCTCAGGTGCGCGAACACGCAGCTCGAACGGGCTTCGGTGGTCCTTGCTCGCGTCAGCTGAGATCGATGACTTCTCCATCCGAGGGCACCCTCGTCGTCCATCCGAGTTCGCTACTGACGTGCTCCGAGAACGCCTGTGCGGCCTCGGCTTCACCGTGAGTGACGAGCAGACTTCGCGGCGGGCCAGGAGCCGTGCGCAGCCAGGTCACGAGCTCGGCGCGATCGGCATGCGCGGACAGGTGGTCGAGCGATTCGACGTTCGCTCGGACGGGGATCTCCGAACCGTGAATTCGAACGCTCGGCGCGCCCTCCGCGAGCTTGCGGCCCCGAGTCGCGGCAGCTTGATAGCCGGCCAACAGAACGGTGTTGCGCTCATCAGGGAGCAACCGTTTCAGGTGGTGAACGACCCGACCTCCCGTTGCCATCCCGCTCGCTGACAGAACGACGTGGGGGATGGCGATCGAGTTCAGTCGCATCGATTCGGCCGGGGTACGCAACCGCTCCGCCACCGTGCAGGCCGCTCGGCATGATGGCTCGTCGAGCCGATGCTCCGCCCTGTGCCGGCAGTAGATCTCGCTCGTATCGATCGCCATCGGACTGTCGAGGAACACCGGCATCCGGGGAATCCGGTCCTTGCGCCGCAGCTCGGACAGCATGAACAACAGCGCCTGCGTGCGGCCGACGGCGAACGCGGGAATCACCACGCTGCCGCCGCGCCCCATGGTGCGGCGAATCACATCGCCGAGCTTCTCCTCGCCATCGGCGTCCTCGTGCAGGCGGTTTCCGTAGGTCGACTCGCACACGATGTAGTCGGCTGCCGGAATCGCACTCGGAGGGCGCATCATGACGTCGTTCTGCCGTCCGACATCGCCGCTGAACAAAAGCCGGGTCGCTTCGTCCTCTAGAACGAGGAACGCGGACCCGAGGATGTGACCCGCAGGATGGAACGTCACCGAGAGGCGGGGCGTCAGCTGCAACCTTGCGTTGTAGGCGACCGGTTGCAGCCGAGGTAGGCACGCCTCCGCGTCTGCTCGCGTGAAGAGCGGCAACGCGACCTTGTGTCGCGAGTAGCCCCACTTGTTGGCGTGTTTCGCGTCCTCCTGTTGGATGTGGCCGCAGTCCGGTAGCAGGATCCCGGCCAGATCGCGTGTCGCTGCGGTGCAGAACACGTCGCCGCCGAACCCCTGCTTGACGAGCGCGGGAAGGTAGCCGGTGTGATCGATATGCGCATGCGTGAGCAGGACCGCGTCGATCTCGCCCGGCGGCACCGGAAACCCGGCCCAGTTGCGCTCTCGCAAACGCTTCGGTCCCTGGAAGAGACCACAGTCGACGAGCACTCTGGTCCCGTCTCGGCACTCGACGAGATACTTCGAGCCCGTGACGGTCCCGGCAGCACCGAGGAAGTGCACCTTCATCGATGCACCTCGCCCGCTTTCACGGCGGCGGGAATGGCGATGCCGAACCTGCGCTCGGCACATTGGCGCAGGCACTGCACGGCGGCCGCCACATCGTCGGTAATCGTCAGGCGGTCGAGGTCGAGGCCTTCAATGGCCCCCCGTGCCAGCAGGCGCTCGGCCAGGAACTCCCGCAACGGCTCCCAGTAGTCCCGCCCCATCAGCACGACCGGGAAGTCACGCACCTTCTCGGTCTGGATCAGCGTCGCCGTCTCGAAGATCTCATCGAGCGTGCCGTAGCCACCGGGCAGAGCGACGAATCCGCAGCTGTACTTCAGCAGCATCACCTTGCGCACGAAGAAGTAGCGGAACTCGGTCCAGCGCTGGACGTACCCGTTGGGCTCTTGCTCCTTCGGCAGGACGATGTTGCAGCCCACGGACGTCCCGCCGGCCTCGGCCGCGCCGCGATTGGCCGCCTCCATCATCCCGGGGCCGCCGCCGGTCATGACCGCAAACCCGTGCTCGGCCAGCTGGCGCCCGAGATCGCGAGCCATCTCGTAATGTGGATCCCCCTCGCCGAACCGTGCCGAACCGAACACGGTCACGGTCGGAGGCAGCCCGCGGAACGCGCGAAAGCCGCGCACGAACTCGACGCTGATCCGAGCGACGCGCATCAGGTCTGCGAGCCGGCCTCCCGCTCCGAGCAGAAACCGAGTCTCGCCGACGTGCGGCGAACGCTTACCCCACTTCGCGTGCCCGAACTCGCACGGCGCACCACTGTCTGAAACAGGGTTCGTGGATACGTCACGTCGTGTCATCCGCGCCTCCTGCTCAGTGATGCTTGTAGTGGCCGATGCCGGGAATGTCGTTCCACGAGGTGATCCGATGGCACTCGTAGCACTGTTCGACGCGGGCGTGCGGTTTGCGCGCGACCTTCGCGGAGATCATCTTGAAGTGCATCATGTAGTGGCTCGGCGGCGCCTGATGGCAGTGCGCACAGTCGCGTGACCCCGCGGACGGATGTCGAAACTCGGAGATCGACCACGAACGCGTTTCGTGGCACGCCGCGCAGCCGGAACCGAAAAGACCGAGATGAGGATCCGACGTGGTGTGACAGGAACTGCAGTCGAGCGCCCCCTCGACCGGCGTCAGGCCAGGGTGAACATCGTCGCTACCTTCGAGCGTGACGTGACGAATGGACCGGGCGAACTGTTGTCGCTCGGGATCCGGGTGACGCTCCAGCTCCCGCAGGCCGATCGTGGCCAGCGCCTCGTGATCCATCGACGTCGCCAGCGCCCCACCGCCGCGATGCTCGGGGTGACACTCGCTGCAGCTCGACACCGCGGCATGAAACGCCGTCGGCTGGCTCTGCAGGAGCCGCTCGTTGTTGGCGTGACAGACGATGCACCTGGCCGCTGTCACCCCTTCAACCGGGGAATGACACGCCGCGCAGTCGCCGGCGAGGTCGGCGTGCGCGGCGGACAGGTCTCCGGGGCTCGCCATCTGCAGCCACAACGAGCTCTGGCGCAGACGCGGCTCGAGTGCCAACGCACCGACGAAGACCGCGCCAGCGACCAGAATCCAGCCCCAGGTCGCGCGGCGACTCACGACAGCCACCGCAGGCCGAAGTAGATGACCGCCCAGACGTGCAGTCCGAGCAGCACATACAACCCGAAGCTCAGCACGATGTGCCACCGGAGCCAGACTCCGAACCAACGCTTGAAGCGCTCGTGCGTGCCGACCGCGTACTCGAGGTCGGCACGCGACTCCACCAGACGCAGCGCTCGCGGCACCATCGCCGCGAGGACGGGGTCCTGGGCCGCGTCACGGACGAAGAACGCGGCCACGATTCGACGCCAAACGGAGCGATTCTGCGCCAGGACGGTGGAAGCACCGCTCGCCGTCGCGAGCACCTGCCGCATCCGTTCGTATTCCGCCTCGATCGCCTCCAGCTGCTGCCGCTTCTCCCGCAGCTCGGCGTTGATGTTCCGCATCAGGTAACGCCCGACATAGCCACTCAAGACGACGATGATCGTCAGCGCGGTGAGCGCGATCGCCAGCGGACTCTCGAAGCGGTGGCCGGTGTGCAATAGCACGAGCACGGGCCCGAGAACCCCCGCATAGATGTGCCATGCGAGCAGGGTGCGCATCGGGAACCGCTTCGTCACCGACTTGCGGAGCCTTGGCACCCGCTTGACGACGACGTAGGCGAGCGGAACGAGCATCAGCAGCGCGCCCACGACCCCGAGGGCGTGACCAACCCCGCTGCCCGGGAACTCGGGCGCGCGATGCAGCAGAAACCCGAGCCAGAGCACCAGCATCAGCAGCACGAGGCCGCCGACGACCGTGCTCTCGCGCTCCTGTGCCGCCGAACTGTTCCGCGAATCAGGCATCGACCTTCACGCTCCCATGCGTCTTGGCCTGGCAAGCGAGGACCCAACCACTGGCCTTCTCGTCCGGCTCGAGCGCGTCGTCCGTTTCCATCTCGACCGACCCCTCGACGAGCCGGACCTTGCACGAGCCACACGTGCCGGCACGGCAGGAGTTCTCGATATCGACGCCGACGGTATCGGCGACGTCCAGGATGGTTTCGTCCTCGCCGATCGGACCGACCTTGCCCGACTGGGCGAACGACACCGTAGCCGGAGCCGCCGCGTCAGGTGCATCCGCGCCAGAAGCGGGCGATCCGGCCTTTCGCTTCGCCTTCCCGGCGCCGAAGGCCTCGGTCCTGATGTTCTCGGGTGGCACCCCGAGCTCGACGAGCGCCTCCTCGGCGGCCTGCATCATCGGCTGCGGCCCGCAGACGTGGATCCTCTGACCCGACAGATCCGGCACGGCATCCGCGATCATCTGCCGGGTGAGTCGACCACGTAGGCCCTTCCAGCCCTTGCCCGCCTCACGAGTGAGGCTGGGGACGACTCTCAGGTTGGGGTGGCGACGCTCCAACGCGGTCAGCTCGTCGCGAAAGACGAACTCGCGACGGTCACGACACACGAAAAGCAACGTGATCCGGCCCGGCCAGCCGATGTCGGTCAGGTATCGGACGACACTCATCAGCGGCGTGATGCCGACCCCACCTCCAATGAGCACGATGCTCGGGGCCTCCACTCCCGCGAAGCAGAACTTGCCCATCGGCGCCGAGAGGTCGAGCATGTCACCCGCAGCCACGTGGTCGTGGAGATGCTTCGACACGGTGCCGTTTTCTTCGCGCTTCACGGTGATCTCGACGTAGCCCTGCACCGTCGGCGAGGACGCGATCGTGTAGGACCGCTTGACGACCTTCCCGCCGATCGGCATCGCCAGGGTCAGAAACTGTCCCGGCAAGAACCGAAACGGCACGCCCTCCCCGCCTTCGGAGACCAGGCGGAAGGTCTTGATCGTCGGCGTCTCGACGAACACGCGACACACAGCAAGACGCCCCGACCATCGTTCGGGGGAGGTGCCCGTCTCGCTCGGCCGAGATGAGGCTGCGACCGCAACGGCTGCGTTGCCGGTGGCCGCGGCATTCGCCGGCGACGCCGGTAGCGCAGCGCCGGCTGTCAGCTTCTCGACCAGGTCGGCCGCACGCCGCATCTTGTGGAAGTACATCCAGACCATGGCCGCGGTGAACGCGACGAGCACGAGCATGGCCGCGAAGTGGAACCAACCGAGCCCGAACGGTCCCGTTCGGGCCGGCGACGACGCCGGCGGAAGCAGGTTCATCTGGCTCTTGAACCAGTGCATCGCGACGCTGCGCGGCGCCTTGCCCTCCGCCAGGGCCTGATGCGCGGCGAGGCCGCTCTCGAACTCTGCAAGACCCTCTCGAATCGTTGCCATGGCCGCCTGCATGGCCTGCCAGTCGTCTCCCGGAGCGGCGGCAGCGAGGCGACCGAGCCCGTCGGACAGCCGGGCAGTTCCCGACTTCATGCGCTCGTGCGCCTTGGCCTGAACCTCTGCGCGCATCTCGAGTGGCAGATCGGGCAGCGCCATCAGCGAGGGGTAGAGCTCCTTGGGCGGCGGCACGCCCATGTTCTTCATCATCTCCCCCATGCCGCCCATCATGCCGCCCGCATCGCCGGACGGCTTTGCTGCCCCTGCGCCCTCACCCTGCTGTCCCGGATGGTGCCTGGCGTGCTCTTCGGGAGACACCTGTGCCGTCACGGCAGCCGATGACGCCATGACGAGGCCACACACGAGAGCCAGAAGGAACGGACCGCGCGTGATCGCCGACGAGCCTCGACGCGCCGGCTTCATTTGCTGTCCGAAGACGCGCCGGCTTCGTATTCACCGACGAGTGCCTTGCGCTGCGCGTCGGTCAGCGCCTTGGCGGCTTCGCCGACGCTGCGAATGAACTCGAGGCGCATCTCGGCGTTCTTCGTGGCGATCTCCCGCACCTTTCCGCTGACTGCGGCGACGTCGGGCTCGCCCTCGCTCGTCAGCACCCACAGCTCCTGCTCGAGCTGCTCGAGAGCCCGCTCCAGGTCGTTCTGCTGCAACTCCGATCGCTCGTGCAGTTCGGACAGCTGCTTGTGCTGGTCACGGGACAGACCCAACGCGTCGGCGTATTCGAGAAAGTGGCTGCTCGCCCCGATGTGGTAGATGTGCGACGCGCCGGGGAAACCCGGTAGCGCGGAAAGCACCGCGGATCGACCAGGGGTCTGCGCGCGCCCCATCGACCCCATCATGCGCATCCGCTTCATCTGGCCCATGCCCATGCCGCCCATTGCGCCCATGGACATGCTCGAGCCATCGGGAGAGGCCTGCATGCCCGACACCGAGCCGGTGGCGTTCATGTTCATGCCGCCCATGCCGCCCATCCCCTTCATCATGCCGCCCGTCCCCATGCCCATGCCGCCCATGCCCTTCATCATGCCGCCCATGCCCATGCCCCCCATGCCCTGCTGGTTGCCGCCCATGGCCATGCCTCCGGCGGCGGCACCGGTCTGGGCCGGCTGCTGCGACCGCCCCTGGTGATTCTGATGCAGGGCGGCTTCGAGCTTCGCGACCTTCGCCTTGAGATCCGCCAACTGTTCGGCGAGCGACGGCTCCTGCTTGGCGACGTGCTCGGCGTGGCTCTTGTGGTCGACGGGATCCTGCGGCGGAACGGGCGCCGCCGACACTGTCGACGACAAGAGGACGGCCACCAACACGGGACCCATCCAAGAGACTTCCAACTGCTTGCACTTGATCATTTCGCTATCTCCAAGACTCCACGGTTCGAAACACCGGCGCGTCCGGCGGCACGGTTTCTGATCATCAGGGACACTTCACGGCCGCTGGCCCGCGACGTGTTCGCTGGGCTCGCAGCGATCCCACGCCACCCCGTCGACAGCACATCCCCCGCACCTCACCTTGTGCACTCCGCGCTCGACATAGACGGACATCTCTGTCTTGCAGCACGGGCAATCGTAGGTCCGAAGAGTCTCGTTGTGCTGGGGCCCGGATGCGGGATGGTCCGATCGAGCCCGGTTGACGGCGTCGAAGCACTCCTGGCAAACCGCGGTCTTTCCCGACGCATCCGCGTCGGCAACTGAACAACAACCCGTGAGAACGACCGCCGCGATACCGAAGACGACCGCGCCACGCACGCCACGCACTATGTGAATCATGTTCTCCTCTCTTTTCATTCCACGGGCTCAGCCCACTTCAGGCGAACCGGCGCGCAGCGCGGCAGCCACCAGACTGTCGCCCGCCGGCACCGGATGGTCGTTTGCCTCGGCGCACCTGGCGACGCGGGCCGGCGTACCGAGGTCGGTCCAGCCACACCGGCGAGCAACCACGAGCCCGAGGCGGGTTTCCGCCCCGGCCAACAGGTCACGGCAGAAATCCACCGACGGGAGGGTCTCGTACAACTGTGCCAGGCAGTCCTTGGCGACGGTCACGTCGGCACCGCGAAACGCTGCGAGCAGCTGCGGCAAGCGCTCGACATAGAGTTGCAACACGGCGCGAGCCGCACCCGTCATGAGAAAGGCGTTCCAGACCGCCCCGCGCCGCATCAGCTCGACGGCCTCTTTGCGGCTCGGCTTCTCGACGAAGCGGGTCACACGCCAAGCTCCACCATCGCGCTGGCCGGGCAGGATCCAACCGTAGTCCGTCTCGGGCCGGTCGGGATCGATACCCACGAGAATCACCCGCTCCGGTGATGCGTCGGCGACACTCTGGGCCGAGCGAACCGATCGTGCCAGGCCATCCTCGTCCGCGACGTAGTGGTCCGACGGCATCACGGTGACGTGCGCGTCGGGGTCCCGAGCGAGGATCGAAAGCAGCGGCAGCAGGATGCCCGCCGCGGTGCCCCGGTCGCGCGGCTGCGCGATGAGGTTGCCGGTCTCGCGGCCACCGAGGTCACGCCGCCAGAATGGCTCGTGCTGACTCGCCACGACCGTCAACACGCGGCTGCGGTCCGTGAGACGTTCGGCCCGGGCAAGCGCATCGCCGAGCAGTGAGCGCCCGCCGAAGAGCGAACAGTACTGCTTCGGGAGAGACCACCCCATGCCGTCCGAGGTCAGCGCCCCGAGTCGCGATCCGTTGCCACCAGCAAGCACGACGACCCAGTGGCGACTCGGATCCCCGCGGCGCAGGCGGATCTTTCCCTCGCCGGCGCGTGTCGATGTAGTGAAAGAGTAGCGTGTCACGGTCCGCTCCCGGAGGTAGTCGCGATCAGTAGCCCCAACCATTGACGATCTTGGCTTGCAGGATCAACGTGTGCAGCGCGTGGGAACGCTTGTTCTCGGGATCGAGGTCACACGCCTTGTTGCACCACTCGTCGGCATCGGGCAAAGCGCGCCGCTCGAGGTAGATCGTGCCGAGCGCGAGGTAGGCTGCCGTGAGGCGCTTGCGCAGATCCGACTGCGCTGCGGCGAGTCGCTCGGTCGGCGATACTGCCGACGTCGTGGACACGGGCTCGGTCGGCGGTCCGACGAGGTCACCGACTTCCTTCCACACCTTCTCGAGCCGCCTGATGGCCTGCTGCAGCGCACGCTGATGGCGCATCCGGCCGTGAACGGGCACGTCCAGGTCCTTGGCCGCGATCTCGAGAGCTCGCCGGGTCTTCTTGACGGCTGCGTCGATCTCCCTGGCGGACGCCTCGCGGGCCGCCGGGTTCTTGCGGCGCACGATCTTCTTGGCGAGCTTGCGTGCCTCCGAGACCACGCTGGTGTCTGCGTAGTCGCGAACGATCGCATGGACGGTGCGCTCCGCCGCCCCGAGACGGCCATCGACAAAGTCGGCTTCCGCGGCGCGCAGGATCTGCATCGCGATCTTCTCGCGGAACTCCCGCTCCATCCGCCTCGCTTTGGGGGCCAGCGACGGATCCAGCGCCGCGGCCTCCCGGGCCTCGGCGATGCCGAACGCAAACAGGCCGAGCTCGTCACAGGTCCCGGCAAGGTCGAGATGTGCCTTGCCGCTGTCTCGGTCGATGCGAGACGCGAGAACGGAGTAGATCGAGCGTGGCGCGACGTCTGCTCTGGGCAGCTCGCGAACCTCCAACTTCGGGAACGTGACTGCCACTTTGAGCGTCGTGTCGTCCACATCGACGACGCGACCGATGACCACCTCTCCCGACTTGAGTGTGATGCCCTGGGCGCCGCACGGGATCGCGAAAAGCACGCCTACGAGCAGGAACGGGAACATGGATTTCATCTTGGGCTCCTTCATCAGTGGCACCCGGAGCAGGCAGCCAGTGCAATGGCAAGGCCCACGAACAAGGCGAACTGAGCGAGACTTCTTCGGGTTGGACGGTTCATGTCGATGACGGTGGATCAGCTTCGGAACAACCAACAGGGGCAACATCCGTGCCGATGGCCAGCCTGCCGTGAAACCCGGCACTCGAGTTGCTCCGCCCTGTCCAGAGACCCAATGCAACCCGTGCCAACCGCCTTCCTGCCGTTCTCAGCCCGACCTGCGAACAGGAGATGGGCGAACTTGCGCACATCGCCCGGCAATGGACCGGCACTCGACGCATCCCGGCGGCCGGCAGTAGGTGACTCGCGCGGTAGGCTGCCAGACAGTCGACATGCTCTCCCCCACTCCGGAAGGGAGTTTCCGTCGGCGTACAACACCAGATCCTGATGGCCGGCTCACCAGAAACTAGTCGCGTGTCACCGGACTCGATCGGGTCACCTCCGGCCCCGACCGAGCAAACGCCTCGAGATTCACTCAAACGCCACGTACTGCTGTGGTCGCTGCTGATCGCGCTCGTACCCATGATTCTCCTGGCAAGCCAGGGGTATCACTGCGCCCGCGAGGCCGTGCTCGACAGCGCCACCGAACGGCTGGCGGAACTCACCGACGCCTCCCGGCAGCGACTCGAGCTATGGCTTTCCGAGCGCCTGGCCGATGCCGCGTTCCTGGCAAGCTGCCCGACCGTGCGCCAGGAGAGCCGAGCCGAGCACGAGAACAGCCCGACCGCCGCGACAACATCGGAGTTCCTGAGGTTGTTCGCGACGAAGTACGGGACCTACGAGGCGATCGGGCTGTACGACCCACGATGGCGCGAGCTCGCAGCCGCGGGCACGGAGGAGCACGGCCTCGACGACTTCGAGCGCTCGGATATCAAGCAAGCCGTGCAGGCTGCGACGGGCCCCGCCGTGGGACGCATCCACCGCCACGAAGACGGCGAGCTCGGCATCCATTTCGGCGCGGTGGTTCTCGACGCCGAACGAGCGTCCGCGGGCTACGTTCTCACCGCTCTCGATCAGAAGGCCCTCACCGCGGTCCTCAGAGGTGGAACCCCGACCCCGGCCTACCGGTGCTACCTCGTCTCGACGGACGGCTTGATGTTGACGGAGGCCAACCCTGCCCGATCTGGAGCCGCCCTCAGCGAGCGCGTTGATACCGAGGGATTCCGTCGCGCCGCCGACGGCGAAACCGGCGCCGCCGTGTACCGCGATGCCAGCGATCGCGAGGTAGTCGGCGGGTTCGCCTCGATCCCGGGAATGGACTGGATCCTGCTGATGGAGCAAGACGCCGAGGTGGCCCTCGCGTGGCTGCCGGAACTGGGATGGCGGGCCGCCTTCACGGCCCTGATCGTGGCCATCATCGTCATCTTCCTGGCGCTTCGGAGTGTGCGGACCATGACAACCCCGCTGCAACAGCTCGCCGAAGTCGCCAATCTCGTCGCGAGAGGCGACCACAACGCGAGAGCCGAACCCGCCTCCCAATCCGAAGTGAATGCCGTCGGCACGGCGCTGAACGACATGCTCGACAAGCTGGCCGGCGCACGGCAACGCGTCGTCCAGAGTGAAACGTTGGCCGCCATGGGAGAGATGAGTTCGGCGGTCGTCCACGAGATGCGCAACCCGCTGTCCTCGATCAAGCTCAACCTGCAGGCCATACGTACCAAGCTCGACGGCGACCCCCGCCATGAAGAACTCGCTGACATCGCGCAGGCCCAGGTGCACCGCCTCGAGCGGATGTTCAGCGATCTACTGTCGCTCAGCCGACCACTCGCGATGAACTTCCGGGTTGCCCCACTGCGCGAAACCGTGATCGACGCGCTGGAAGCGGTAGCGGAGCAGGCTGCCGACAAGCGCTGTCGCTTTCAGCTCCAGGAGATCGATACCGCCATCCGCGCGCGCATCGATCCCGAGCGTTTCCAGCAGGCCTTGGTCAATCTCTTCCAGAACGCCATGCAGGCGACTGGAGATGGTGGAGAAGTCGTCGTCGTCACACACCTCGACCACGCCCGGCGCCTTGTCCGGCTCGAGGTCACAGACAACGGCCCAGGCGTCTCCGACGACAACCTCGAGCGGCTGTTCCAACCGTTCTTCACCACGCGGGAAGACGGGACCGGACTAGGACTCGCGATCGTCCGCAAGATCGTCGAATACCACGGTGGTAGGGTGAGCGCCTCGAACCGTGCGGACTCGACACGCCAAGAGACCGGCGCGGTGTTCCGAATCGATCTGCCCTATGAGCCACAGCAACCGTAACGCACTCCGAATCCTCGCAGTCGACGATGACGCGGCGCTGGGGCGCTCACTGCAGATCCAGCTCGAAGAGCACGGCCACGAGGTCAAGACCTGCACCCGCGGCGACGAAGCGCTTCAACTCGTCGGCGATGGCGGCGTGTTCGACATGCTGTTTCTCGACCTACGCCTGCCGGATCAGAGCGGCCTGCGGATCTTGCGCGCACTCCAGGGCCTCGATGCGCCGCCCGCCACCGTGATGATCACAGGTGTCCAGGACATGAAGTCCATGATCGAGGCGATCCAGATCGGTGCGCTCGACTACGTCCGCAAGCCGCTCGCGATCGAAGACGTGCTCGTCGCGGTCGAGAAGTGCAAGCAGCACCTTCGCCAACGAAGGCCTCGACACCAGCGCCAGGATCTCGTTCGGATCGAGGCCGGGTCCGATCAGCCGCACGAGATCGTCGGCAAGGATCGGCGGGTGCTCGACCTGCTCCAGCAGGTCGGCCTGCTCTCCCGCAGCAAGATCACGGTCCTGATCCAGGGCGAGAGCGGCACCGGCAAGGACCTCGTAGCCCGCGCGATCCACAACGCGTCATCGCCATCACAGCCGTTCGTCGCCATCAATTCGGCGGCAATCGTGCCGACCCTGCTGGAGAGCGAGCTGTTCGGGCACGAGAAGGGCGCGTTCACCGGTGCAGATGCCCGCAAGATCGGGCGACTCGAACAGGCCGGCGGCGGGACCGTCTTCCTCGACGAAATCGGCGACATGCCGCTGGAGCTGCAGGCCAAGCTGCTGCGCGCATTGCAGGACCGCAGCTTCGAGCGTGTCGGTGGCAACCAGAGCGTCAAGTTCGAGGCACGAGTCCTCGCTGCATCACATCGCAACCTCGACGAGATGGTCACCAACAAGGAGTTCCGGGAGGATCTGCTCTACCGACTGTCGGTTGCGCGCCTCGAGATCCCGGCGCTCCGCGATCGCCGCGGCGACATTCGGCTGTTGGCGATCCACCTGTTGCACCGAATCTGCCGTCGACTCGAAAGCAAGGTCGCTACCATCACCGAATCGGCACTCCAGACCCTGGAACACCATTCGTGGCCCGGCAACGTGCGCGAGCTGGAGAACGTGCTGACGCGAGCCGTCGCGCTGGCTCGCGGCGACGTGATCGAGGAGGTGGATCTGCAGGTCACCCGGCGGCCACCCTCACCGAGCGCCGATGAGAGCCCGGTCAAGAAGCTCTGGGAAGTCGAAAGGGACCACGTCAAGCATGCCCTGGACCACACCGGCTGGAACATCACCAGGACAGCCCAGCTCCTGGAGATCTCACCGACCACTCTGCGAAAGAAGATCGTCGACTACGAGCTGCGGTGATCACGGGTCTGGACCATCTCCCACGACACCACAACGCGGGCACCGACCGCGATGCGAGACATGCATGGCGATCAGTCGCCCGATGAACACGGCGAGATAGAGCTGACCGACGATCGCCTCTGCCGGCGCGATCACCTCTCCCGTCGAAGATTGCGGGACAACATCGCCGTAGCCGAGCGTGCTGAGCGTGACGAAGCTGAAGTAGAGGTAGCTGGCTATCACACGCACGCCCGTCGCTGCCTCGGCCTCGCCCTGGCCTACAGCCAAAGTCTCGACGCTGGCGCTGTGGAGAACGAGCATCGCGAAAGCGAATGTCAACCCGATCAGCACGTAGCCACAAGCCGCCCCCGCGAGTGTGCGCCCCGTCACGCGCTGGTGTCCGAACACATCCCGGAGCGTTGCCGCCGTAGTGAGTCCGAGGAGCACCAGCGACAGACCGTGAAGAATCGCGTAGGCGAACCCATGCCCGCTATCGGTGGCGCCAAAGCACCAGAGACTGGCCACGCTGCCTACGAGCGCAGCGACACCCAGCACGCGAACGGCGAGCCTCGCCGGCGACCGCGGCCCGATCGCCCACACGCACGCGAGCAACACGAACCAGAAGACGACCGTCCAAACAAGCTGTCCGAACGGCCCGTTCGCGAGCGTGGGGTAAGCAGCCGCCAGCAGGATCAGCGATCCGGCGAGCCAGCCGTATCGGCCTTGCGGTGCCGCCGCTCTCGTCATGGCGATCGCCGCAGCCGCGCGCTCAGCCGCTCGACCTTCCCCGCACGCAGGACGGTGAACTCGACCTTGTCCCCCGGCTTCAGAGCGGCTGCCGCAGCCCGCGCAGCCTTCGACTGCCCGTCCGTCTCCAGTGAGTGGCCGAGGATCTCGAGCACGATGTCGCCGCCGAGCAGAATCCTCTCTCCTTCCACGGCCACCGGGATCTGACCCGCGCGAAGGCCCGCGGCGCTCGCGGGCGTTGATTGGGCAACGCGCGTGACGAGTACGCCGACTCTTCCACCCGGCACGTTGAGAGCCCGTGCCAGTGCGTTCGGCAACTGCACCCCGTCGAAGCCGAGCCAGGACGCGCGATGCGCGATCAGCAGGTCCCGAGCGGCATTCGACGTCACCGCGAAGCCGATCCCCTCCGCGCCCTTCGCGTGATTGGCGATGTGGCAGATGATTCCGATCACCCGCCCGTGGGAATCGAACAACGGTCCGCCGGAGTTCCCAGGGTTGATCGCCGCATCGGTCTGAAGATGTTCGACATGCCGCATGCTCCCGAGAAACCGCTCGTGTCGCCGCCGCGCACTGACGTGCCCCGCCGTCAACGTACGCGGCATCCCCAGCGGTGCGCCAACCGCGAACACCTGGTTGCCGACACGCACACCGTCCGAGTTGCCGAGTTCACCCGGCTTGACGCCATCCGGCAGTTCACCCTCGATGCAGAGCAGCGCCAGGTCGGCTGCTGGCGCCGTCGCATCGACCGTCGCCAGCAGCCTGCTCCCTTCCGCAAACTCCACGGCCACAACGTGGGCCAGGTCCACGAGGTGCCATGCGGTCAGAATCGTGCCCTCGTCGATCAGCACTCCCGAACCCACGCGCGCCTTGGGCTTGTCGCGGGAAGGCCCATCGAACGTCGACACGACGACCTCGACGGTCACGACGGCCGGCGACACCTTCGCGAAGACATCCGCCAGGTCCTGGCCCGGCAGCCCCACCGCGAACGGCAGCAACGACACCAGGGAGTACTTGCGCATGGTTCTGTCCGTGAGCAGGGGGATTGCAATCAGTACCACCAACCGCTGACGATCTTGGCCTGGAGAATCAACGCGTGAAGCCGATGCAGATGCGCGTTCTCCGGATCCAACTTGCAGGCCTTGTTGCACCACTCGTCGGCATCGGTGAGGGCCAGCCGCTCCAGGTGAAGGGTTCCGAGAGCGAGGTATGCTTCGGTCAACCGCGCCCGCATGGCAGCCTGCGCGGTCGCTAGCCTGTCGGTGAGGGCTACATCGGCGTCCGGCGCCATGAGCCTCGCGAACGACTGCCAGACCTTCTCGAGCCGAGCAACTCCCCGCTGCAGCGCCCGCTGATCTCGCATGTCGGCGTGAGACGGCGCGTCGAGGTCCTTGGCCGTGCGCTCCAGTGTTCGTTGCGCCTTGTCGATCGCGGCCTCGATCGCTCTCGCAGACGCGCGTCGGGGCTTCTGCGGACTCCGGGCCGCGATCTTCGCGAGCAGCTCCTGCGCTTCACGGGCGGCCGCCGTGTCGCCATGATCGCGCAGCACGATCCTGGCTGCCAATCGCGCGGAGCCGAGGTGGTCATGGGCGAAGTCATCTCGCGCGCGTACGACGATCTCCGCGGCGATTTTCTCGAACAGACTGTCGATCAGAGGTGTCGCCTTGTCCAAAAGCGCCGGATCGAGCTGCATGGCCTCTCGGGCTTCGGCGATCGCCAGGGCGTGAAGGCCCAGCTTCCGGCATTCTTCAGCCAACCGCAGGTGCGCCCCGGCATCGCTCCGGTCAGCTTGGCTGACCAGCGCGTCGTAGACGGAACGCGGTAACAGGGCTGCGCGTGGGACCGTGCGATCACCCGCAACCGGGTAGTTGACCTTGATCCTGACTGACGTGTCGTCGACGTCGATGACGCGGCCGATTACGACCTCGCCAGATCGCAGCTCGAGCGCCTGCGCCGCTAGCGGCGCCAGCGTCGTCATCGTCACGAGCACCCAACGTGAGAGCCAGCGGTTCACCTTGCACCTCCTCTAATCAAGACTGGGTTCCGCAACACTTCTTGTCGTGCCCCTTCTTGTGCTCCTGACCCGGCTTGTGGTCGTGGCCCTTCTTGGCCATGGCGCGGTCGATCATGGCCGTGTACTTGGCCGGCGCCTTCTCGACCGCATCGAAGCAGTCACCGCAGCACACCCGGATCAGGCGCCCCGCAACCACGAGGTCTCCCGGCTTGCCCATGCTGCCGAGCTCCTCGCCGCTGACGGGGCAGTCGGACAGCACGTAGTCCTTCCCTTGCGCCGCCACGACGGCCTTGTCCAACGCCTCGAGGAACTTCGCGGACGATTTCGCAAACGCGGCCTTTTCCTTCGGCGAAGCCAGGCGAATCAGCCGATTGCCGTAGACAAGATCTGTCGACTTGCCAGGCAGTTTCTTACCAGTGACGACGGAGGTCTTCAGCGGGTAGAGCGGAATCTGGTCCGCGATGATCTTGGCGTCGATCTCAGCGAAGCTCTTGGCGAGGTCCTTCTCGAACTTCCCAGTGCACCCCTTGCAGCAGTACCGCACCTCTCTCCCGTCGTAGACCTTGATGAACGGATCCCCCATGGTCCCGAGCTTCTTTCCCGATACCGGGCAGGAATCGAATGGGTAGGCGTCACCAACGCGAGTCTGGGCCGTGGTGTGTTTCTGGTGACCCTTGCCATGGTCTTTGTGGCCTTCGTGTTGGGCTGTAGCTGCGCCGCAAAGCAGCGAAGCCACCAAGGAACTGGCAAGAAAGAAACGTCTGGTCGATTGCATCTGCAGCACTCTCAACTGGTTGAAGCCTCCGTAGCGAGCAACACTGCGCCGCCCACGACACGGATGCCAAGAACTGAATCGCCGCCGGTCATCGACATCACCTCGACTCTGACGGCATCGTTGGGCTATCTAGCAACACCCGTGCCGGCGAGCGCCGCGGCACGCCAGGTCCCGCGCATCGCCAGGCGCTTGGGCCTGGAAGAACAGCACGGGGCAAATCAGCAGCTCCATGATGCAAGGGAGCGTCGAGGCGCCGCATCGCGTCGGCACCAACGCCCAACGCGAAAAGCAGCGAAGCCAGTCAGAACCACAGCGAAGCACCGATCACGAACGCCAGGTCTCGGCCTTTGTCACCAGCCCGGCGGACCAGGTCCTCTGTCTCGCCAAGACTGCGGATCCAGTTGACTCCGATGTACGGCGCGAACTCGCGCTGGAACTCGTAGCGCAGACGCAAGCCCAGTTCTAGGTCGTTCAGGCCTTGCCCGACCTGAAACTCGGGCACTGCCTGAATCGACGCCTCTGTCTCGAACCGCGGCTGAAGAATCAGCCTCTGCGTGATCAGGAAGTCCGTGGACGCCGTGAGGCGCGCAGAGACATCGGCGTCCTCGCTGACGAAGAGCGCAAGCTCCGTCTCAAACTCGTAGGGGGCGAATCCCTGCACGCCGATCACGCCTAGCCAGCGGTCCAGGTTCGGCCCGGGCCCCGAGCTCAAGTCGTAGCGCACGCCGACCTGGAAGTCCCAGAACGGCGCGACAAGCTGACTGTAGAGAGCCTGAACCTGCAGATCGCCTTCGGATGGCCCCTCGAGCGACTGCTCGCCCTCGACCTTCAGCCAGAGCTTGTGGTAGTCAGTTCCGTGCCAACCCTGAGCGTCCCAGCGGGCAACATCGACTCCATCGTCGCGCAGGCGATATTCGAGCTGCTCTGCCCGAAGAAAGGTGAAACGCATGGCGTCATGGACTGGGGGCGGCCAATCCCTGCGCTCGCCTTGCGGCGTCGACGGTCTTGCCGTGTCGAAAGCGATTCGCTCCAGCCCCGGTCCTTGCGCCGCTGCCGATACGTCAGCGCCAACCACGCGTTCGTGAGGCAGCGAGTCATGTCGATACTCCCGCGTCATCGATGAGCAGCCCGCAAGGAGACCCGCGAAGCTAACAGCGAGACAGCGGAAGCTACTTGCCATGTCGCTGCTCCTCGGGTGCTTCACTCACCTCCACCACTCGGAACATCCCAGCATCCATGTGATAGAGGATGTGACAATGCATCGCCCATCGGCCGGGCGCATCGACTGAGATGTCCACCGACAGCCGCTCCGCGGGTTTCACGTTGACAGTGTGCTTGCGAGGCTTGTGCTCCCCGGCGCCGTTGACCAGTTCCATCCACATGCCGTGGAGGTGGATGGGATGATTCATCATCGTGTCATTGACGAAGGTGAGTCGGAGACGTTCCCCGTATCGGAACGCAATCGACTCCGGCGCCTCTGAGTACTTCTTGCCATCGAATCCCCAGATGTAGCGCTCCATGTTGCCCGTGAGATGCATCTCGATCTCACGGTCCGGCTCGCGCTGGTCGTTCCCTGGAACGAGGCGCCTCAGGTCGGTGTAGACCAACACCCGGTGCTCAGCCTCGCCCAGGCCGATTCCCGGCTCATCGAGCCGACCCTTCGTGAACTCGGGGATCATCGTGTTGCCGGGCCCATGGGTATCCGGACCGTGAGGAACGGAGCGCGCCCAAGCGGGTCCGGACTCGCCCGCTTGCATTCCTGGCTCGCCGCCGCCGTTCTTTCGCATGCCCCCCATCTCGGTCGTGGCACCCTTCTCGCTTCCCTTGTCGTGCCCAGGCATCGCGTTCATGTCGTGGCCATTCGCCATCTCCATGCCCGGCATCTCGGCCGCCGGCATGCTCGCCATGGACATGCCCATGTCTCGCATCGTCAACAACGGACGCTTCCGGCGAGGTGGCACCGCGGCCGACATTCCCACACGTGGGGCCAGGGTTCCCCGCGCGAACCCGCTGCGGTCCATGGCCTCGGCGAACACCGTGTAGGCGCGGTCTTCTCGAGGGGTCACCAAAACGTCGTAGGTCTCCGCAATCGAGATCCGCAACTCATCGACCGTCACCGGTTCGACGTTCTGCCCATCCGCCTGGACGACAGTCATGGCCAAGCCCGGAATTCGCACGTCGAAGTAGCTAGCTGCCGCAGCGTTGACGAGCCGCAGTCGAACGGTCTGCCCGGGCTCGAAGAGACCCGTCCAGTTCGACGCCGGCCCCATGCCGTTCATCAGGTACGTGTACGTTGCCCCGGTGATGTCGGCGATGTCGGTCGGATCCATCCGCATGGCTCCCCACGACAGACGATTCCTCACGATGGCGCCGAGGCCATCCGCGGCGATCGTCGGCTTCTGGAAGTTGTAGTAGCCCGCGCTCTTCTTCAGCCGTGCGAGGATGCGCATCGGATCCTCGAACGTCCAGTCGGACAGGAGAATGACATGCTCGACATCGGACTCGATGGGGTCCGCCTCCGCTGGTTCGATGACGAACGCACCAAACATCCCGAGCTGCTCCTGAAACCCCGAGTGGCTGTGGTACCAGTAGGTCCCACTCTGGCGAATCGGGAATCGGTAGGTGAAGGTCTCGCCAGGGGCGATTCCGCGGAAGCTGACGCCCGGCACGCCGTCCATGTTCGGCGGCAGAATCAGCCCGTGCCAGTGCACCGATGTGTCGACGTCCAGCCGATTCTGCACGCGCAGAACCGCCTCATCCCCCTCTTTGAACCGGAGCGTCGGACCAGGAAGCGAGCCGTTTAGAGTGACTGCCTCCGTAGCCTGACCGTCGATCGAGACGGTTCGACGCTCTACGATCAGATCTGCGGGGCTCCATGCAGCGCTCGCCGGGCGCCGGAAGGCAGGCTCAAGGCGACAACTACCAAGCGCAACTGAGGCACCCGCAGACGCGGACGCTGCGAGGAACTGACGTCGGCTCGGGCGCGGAGGCTTCTGGGATGAACGTCGAGGAAGTCGTGAACTCATGGGCAGTGTCGGGAGTGTGAGCGGGCAGCAACATATGGGACGTGGGCGCTTTACTAGCCGGTGGAATCCACGAGTCTGCGGCCGGACACACGCCCTTGGTAGATCTGTCGTTTCGTCCCGGCGGACCATAGAGGTTGGTGCCAGTGCGGCTTTGATCACGAAGAAGACCTCGTCGGCATTGGCGCGGCGCCCGCCGCGGCACGCCAGGTCCCGCGCATCGCCAGGCGCTTGGCCTGGAAGAACAGCACCGGATAGATCAGGAGCTCCATGATGAAACTCGTCGCCAGCCCGCCGATCATCGGAGCGGCAAGGCGCCGCATCGTGTCGGCACCGGCGCCCGATGCGAAGAGCAACGGGGCCAGGCCGATGAACGTCGTCATCACGGTCATGGTCTTCGGTCGGATGCGCTTCACGGCACCGTCGTGGATCGCGAACCACAGATCGTCGGCGTTCCGCATCCGACCGGATGCCTTGAACCGCTCGAAGCTATTGTCGAGATAGAGCAGCATCACGAGCCCGGTCTCGGCGTCGAGTCCAGCGAGCGCGATGATCCCGACCCACACCGCCAGCGACATGTTGTAGTCGAGGAACCAGAGCAGCCAGATCGCTCCGACCAGGCTGAACGGAACGGCCAGCAGCACGATGCCGACACGCAGCCAGGATCGCGTCGCCATGTAGAGCAAGAGCACGATCAGCACCGCCGCGATCGGAATCACGATGCTCAAGCGCTTGTTCGCTTCCTGCATGTACTCGAACTGCCCCGACCACACGACCGAGTAGCCCTGCGGCAGCTCGACTTGTTTGGCTACCACCGCCTGCGCGTTGCGCACGTAGGTCCCGACGTCGATACCCGCGATATCGACGTAGACCCAGCTGGTCAGGCGAGCGTTCTCGCTCTTGACCATCGGTGGGCCCTTGTGGACCTCGAACTCCGCCAGCTGCCCGAGCGGCACCTGCGCGCCGGCAGGAGTCGCAACCAGCGATTGCCGCAGTGCGGGCAGGTTGTCGCGCAGCTCATGGGGGTAACGCACATTGACCGGGTAGCGCTCGAGCCCCTCGACCGTCGAGGTCACGTTCATGCCCCCCATCGCGCTCATGATCACGTCCTGCACGTCGGCGATCAGCAGCCCGTGGCGAGCGATCTCGTCGCGATTGATGCGGACATCGAGATAGCTACCGCCTACCGACTTCTCGGGGAACGCGCTCGTCGTGAACGGTCCGGTCGTCTTCGCGGTCGTCACGGCGGCGGCGATCCGCTCCGAGACGTCCGCCAGTGTCGAGAGATCCGGCCCCATGACCTTGATGCCGACCGGCGTCTTGATGCCGGTCGACAGCATGTCGATGCGGGTCTTGATCGGCATCGTCCAGGCATTCGTCAAGCCGGGCACCTGCACGACTTCGTTGAGGCCCGGCACGTGCGTGCCATCGGGCCAGTCGTAGCCGTAGACCAGTTCGTCGACCGTGATCGGCTCCGTGGGTGGCCAGATCTCGTGGAGCGGGTCGCGGACCCACTCGGGCCAGTCCGAGAAGAAGCGAAGCACGGGCTTCGTGCGCCACAGGCTCTTGTCGCGATGCAACGTGATCGTCGTCTCGAGCATGCTCGGCGGCGCCGGGTCGGTGGCCGTCTCCGCGCGCCCGATCTTGCCCAGCACGCTCTGCACCTCCGGCAACGCCATGATCAGCGCGTCGGTCTGTTGCAGCAGTTCGCGCGCCTTGTTGACGCTGATCCCCGGGTCGGTGGTCGGCATGTAGAGCAGGTCACCCTCCTCGAGCGGCGGCATGAACTCCGAGCCGAGCTTGCTGAGCGGCCACGCCGTCAACGCCACGACCGCAACGGCGAGCGTCAGGACGCTCCAGCGGAACTGCATCACGAACGTGAACGCCGGATCGTAGATCCGTTGGAGCAGCCGACTGATGGGGTTGTGCTCTTCGGACAGGATCCGCTGCGGCAGCACGATGAGGCCCCCGACGACCAACCATCCGATCACGAGCCAGAGCCGCCAGGCCTCGAGCGTCGCCAGTGGGGCGACGGCCAAGACTGCGGCCGGCAGCCCCATGAATGCGAGGTAGATCGCCCATCGCTGCCAGCGCGGCATGGCCTTGGGCAGGACCCGCTCGCTGATGAAGTAGACCATTAGCACCGGGATGATCGTCACCGCGAGGATGGCGGCGGCCGCCATCGCGAACGTCTTGGTGTAAGCGAGCGGCTTGAACAAGCGCCCGGATTGCTCACCCAGTGCAAACACCGGCAGGAAGCTGACGGTGATGATCAGCAGGCTGAAGAACAGGCTCGGGCCGACTTCTCGTGCCGCCTCGCCGATCAACTCAGCGCGCGGAGTCGGCGTGCCGCCGGCGGCTACGCGATGCTTGTCGCGCTCGAAGTGCTTGTGGGCGTTCTCGACCATGATGATCGAGCTGTCGACCATGACGCCGATCGCGATCGCGATACCGCCCAAGCTCATGATATTGGCGTTGAGGTCGAGCAGATACATCACCGCCAGGCTCGCGAGCACGCCCGTCGGCAGCACGAACATGGCAACCAGAGCGCTCCGCGCGTGCAGCAGAAACAAGATACAGATCAACGAGACGACGAGGATCTCCTCGATGAGCGTGCCGGTCAGAGTGTGCACGGACCGTTCGATCAGGTCGCTGCGGTCGTAGGCCGTTCGAATCGCCACACCGGGCGGCAAGCCGGACTCGAGCTCCTGCAGCCGCTCGCGCACTCGCTCGATCGTCTTGCTTGCGTTCTCGCCGAATCGCATGACGACGACCCCGCCGACAGTCTCGCCCTCGCCATTCCAGTCGGCGACCCCACGCCGGATGTCGGGCCCCAGCCGAACTTCCGCGACATCGCGCAGGTAGATCGGGGCACCTTGGGCATTCGCGCCGAGCGCGATCTTCCGCAGCTCCTCGAGCGCGCGCTCGGTCCGCAGCTTCTCCACCGAACGGCCCGCCGCGCGCGCGGTCTCGATCTCGGCGTCGCTTACCGATCCGAGATAGCCGATGCCGCGCACCATGAACTCGGTCTCGGCCATCTCGATGAGCCGACCGCCGACGTCGACGTTCGAGCGCCGCACGGCCTGCTTGACGCGCGACAGTGGCATCTCGAGCGCAAGCAGCTTCACGGGGTCGACGACAACCTGGTACTGCTTGACGAACCCGCCCATCACCGCGATCTCGCTGACCCCCTCGAGAGCGGTGAGTTCGTAGCGCAGATACCAATCCTGCAGGGACCTGAGCTGGGCGAGATCGACGTCCGGCTCGCGCAGCGGCTCGCCGCTCAGCGGACACTCGGTGAAGCCGCGCACCAGTTCGATCGGTTCGAGTCGCTTCTTCGCCCGGGCCGGCGCCCGCTCGATGTCGTCATAGCGGCGATTCTCGGTGCGGTCGTAGTAGACCGTCTTGGGCCGCGCGAAGATGCGATGGTGCACGAGCCGGTCCCGAACGTCGGCCGCCAGCTCCGGCAGGTCAGTAGCGGCATACCAACGGTCGTTCTCTTCATCGTGGTATGCCCCGCCCGGGTGGTCGGGACTGTAGGGTCCCGTCACGAGGGAGTACTGATAGACCCAGCCGACACCCGTCGCATCCGGACCGAGCTGCGGGCTCACACCTGAAGGCAGCTTGCCGGCCACGAAACTCAGCTGCTCGAGCACGCGGCTGCGCGCCCAGTACAGATCCGTGCCGTCCTCGAAGATCACGTAGACGAAGCTCGACCCGAACATCGAGTAGCCGCGCACGACCTTCGCGTACGGAACCGCGAGCATCGTCGTCGTCAGCGGATACGTGACCTGGTCTTCGACGATCTGCGGAGCCTGGCCCGGGTACTCGGTGCGGATCACGACCTGCACGTCCGACAGGTCGGGAATCGCGTCGACCTTGATGTTCTGGATCGCGTAGATGCCGCCGAACACGACGAACGCCGTGAGCAGCAGGACCATCACCCGGTTGCGAATGCACAGATCGATGACCTTGCCAATCATCGGCCCTGCCCTCCGTTTTGACGGCCCGGCAGCGTCTCCTTGACGCTGCCGCACTCGAGCATGTCCTGCCCCATGTAGGGGTTCTTCACCGACTTCTCGGCCTGCAGCCAGGACGCGTCGACCATCGGACAGAACGCACGCTCGAGCGGACGCCCCGCAGGCGCGACGCGCACGAGCTCGATCACTGCAGCCGAGAGACCTTCGAACTCCTTGCGAGCCGCTTCGATACTCAGCCCCGTGCCCGGCACGGCGTCACGCACCTTGCGCGCGAGGTCGGCGACAGCACCCGGAGCATCGAACAGGCGCGCGGTCAGCTCGTGCAACTCGTGCCATGCGGCATCGAGCCCATCGGTGCGGTCCTCTACCAGCGTTGCCGAAGCCCGGAGGTAAACCGTCACGATCGCATCGATCGCCGCTTCGTCCACCGCAGCAGCTGCAGCCGCAGGGCCGGTGTCGCCGGCTTCCGCAGCCACGGGCAACGTCTCCCGCGAGTCGTAGCAGACCAGCATCTCGCTGCCGTAGTAGGGATTGCGCACGCTTCCACCGTGCTGAACCCAGGTCGCGCCCCCGCGCTCCTCCTGGTACATCGGGCAATGCAGCTCCTGCACCTCGTGCTCGTAGGTCGGTGGCACCCCCGTGGCACGCAGCAACTTGACGAAGGCCGAGCTGAGATCGAAGAACACGAGTCTCGCCGCAGCGAGATCCGTCATCGTTCGCAGCTCGGTGGCCTTGTCGCGAATCGCGGCGACCTCGGTGTGCTTGTGCCAGAAGTGCTCATCGCCGGGGATCGATACCCCGGTGACCTCCTCCACCGCAGCCGCGAGGTCCGCGGCCGACTTGGCGATGTCCGCAGCCGAGTCGCTGGCCAGCTCGTCGCCGATCACGACGTAGCTCTCGAGCGCGCGGGTCAACGCGACCGCAAGGGCCTGCGGCTGCGACTCGAGCTCCGGTCCGTCGCCGGCCGATTCGTTGCCGACGAGGTCCCCCCGCAACATGCGCAGCAGGCCCTCACGGATCTTCGCCTCGCTGTCGAGCAGGAACTGCCCGCTGGTGACGACCCGCTCGCCCGGCTCGAGACCTTCCAGCACCTCGACCAAGCCGCCCTCGGTCTCGATCCCGAGCTTCAGCTCGCGCGGCTCGAAGCGGCCACCGCCGAGGCTCATGAGTACGACCTGCCGCTCGCCGGTGTCGATGACCGCCGAGCGACTGACGAGCGTGCGCTCTGCGGCCAGTGTGCGCCGCAGCTCGATGTTCGCGAACATGCCTGGCTTGAGTCGCCCGTCGTTGTTGTCGAACTCCAGCCGCACGTTGACCTGACGGGTCTTCTCGTCGGTCCACGGGTAGATGTAGGTGACCTCACCGGTGAACTCCTGCCCCGGGACGTACGGCAGCACCATCCTCGCCTCCTGTCCGAGCTCGACGAACGGCAGCTGGTACTCGTAGACCGTCACCGTCACCCACACCCTGTCGAGATCGGCGATGCGATACATCCGCATCCCCGGCTCGACCCGCATGCCGTCCACGGCCATCTTCTCGATCACCGTGCCCTGCTGTGGACTCCGGATCGTCATGGTCCTACTCGGTACGCCTGCGCGCTCGAGCTCCGCGATCTGTTTGTCATCGATGCCGTAGAAGGTGAGCCGCGTCCGCGCCGCCTGCAGTGCGCTCGCAGCGTCCTCGGCGACC
The DNA here is from genome assembly GCA_965228735.1 of Planctomycetota bacterium. Lineage (GTDB taxonomy): Bacteria > Planctomycetota > UBA1135 > UBA1135 > UBA2386 > JAGQRA01. The sequence continues at coordinate 504,609 of OZ245838.1, read as the reverse complement.
CGCGGCACGAACGAGACCCCTGGCAAGTCCTTCTGCTCGTATCTGAGGAGGTAGTCCTGCTGCGCCGAGTACAGATCCGGCGAATACAGCTCGAACAGCGGCTGCTCGTTCGTCACGGCGGTGCCGAGGTAGTCGACGTGCAGCTCTTCGATCCAGCCCGCTACGCGCAGGTTGACGTCGTGCAGGCCGGTCTCGTCGTAGTCGACCTTGCCCACGGTTCGAACCGTGGCGACGAGCGGCCCCGTATCGACGACCGCGGTGCGCACGCCGATGTTCTGCGCGAGCACGGGGTCGATCGCGATCTCACCGGTGAACTTCGACGCATCGAGCGGCGTCAGGTCCATGTGGCAGATCGGACACAGCCCAGGTGCTGGCAGGATGACCCACGGGTGCATCCCGCAGGTGAAGAACGTATTGCCGGAGTCGTCACCTTCGTCGTCCGGCGGCGCGCCGGCGATGTCCTGCCAGATCTGACCGAGCGTCGCGTAGATGCGATCACCGAACGAACGGCCGACGGCCAACATGGTGCCGCCCACCACGAGCAGCAACATGATCAGCAAGAACGTCCGCCAGGCTTTCGGCGGGCGCCGCGAGGGCTCCGGCGCACCCGGAGTCGGATCGGTAGTGGGCGAATCAGGGGCAGGTTTCATGATCATTTCTCCGGCGGCTGCTGCCGCTGCATGTCGCCACCGGCGACGTATTCCACTTCACTGATGTTCTGCTCGAGCGACGCGAGCGCCCGGTGGTAGTCGAGGCTGAGCTCGAACAGCCGGCGCCAACCCGCGAGCAGTGTCGCGAAGTCGACGGTGCCGGCGTCGTAGCCACTCTGTGCGACCCGCACGGCCTGGTCGGCCCGGGGCAGGATGCCGTCACGCAGCAACACTGCCTTGCGGTAATCGGCGTCCACCCGCACGAGCAGCTCCTGCAGCACGAACAACACATCGTTGCGGCGCTCGCGGTAGCGCAGCACGCTGGCGAGCGTCTCGGCGTTGCGCTGCAGCACGCCGCTCTCCAGTTTGTCGAACCAGATCGGCAACGTGACGCCGAGGCCGAGGCTCCAGACGTCGCTGCCGTCCGCAACCGGGCTGCGGCCGCCGTTCATGATGAACGTGAACAACCCGCCGATACTGAGGTCAGGGTAGAACTGCAGGTTCGCGAGCTCCACGCGAACGAGGTCGCGCTCGACGACCTGGCGCAACGCCGCGAGCTGGGGGCTGGTCTCGTCGGCGCGCTGCAACAGACCGAGCAACCGCCACTGCAGTGGCTCGGCAGCCACCGGTGCGGGCCGGGGCAGATCCGCGTCGACGGCTCGATCCATGAGGATGTTGAGCCGAGCGATCGCGGTACGGAACTCCTGCTCATAGTCGATGCGCGAGTTCGTCAACGCGTAGAGCTCGACCTCGGTGCGCAACAGGTCCTGCTGGCTGGTGGTGCCCGCGGCAACGCGCGCCTGCGCACTATCGCGGACGCGCTGCAGTAGCGCTTCCAACTCGCGGGTCACGTCGATCGATACCTGCGCGCGGTAGAGATCGAAGTACGCCCGTTTGACGTCGGCCACGACTCGAAGGCGTTCGGTGTCGAGATTGGACAGCGCGACCCGCACCACTTGCTCGGCCACACGCCCCTTGGCCTCGAGCTTGCCCGGCCACGGGATGCCCTGGCTCAGGCCAACCGCTCCCGCCATCTCGCCGCCGGCAGTCTGCACCATGTCGCCCGTCGGCGGCACCAGTGACAGTGTCGGGTCGCTCAAGGACGACACCTGCGGCACGCGCATTCCCAGAGCCTCGACTTCGCGAATCCGCGCCTGCAGCCGCGGGTTGCGCGAAAGCGCCAGCGCCACATAGTCGTGCAGCTTGGCGTCCGGTTTGATCTCGATGGCCTCGGGAAGCGGGAGCTCGCGGCGGATGGCCTTCGCAGCGGCATCCTGGACGCCGTCGTGATCGCTGATCTTCAGCTCGAGCGTGCCGCTCTCCTCGGCGATGCGCTGCTGCACCTCGTCCGACAGGGAGTAGAAGGAAGAGCAGGCAGTCAAGGCTGCCAGTGCCAGGAGCGCGCCGAACCGGCAGCTCACGGTGTAGGTGTTGCGGTCGAATCCCATGAATCGATCTCGGGCGGGAATGGCCAAGGGCGACGAGGCGACCTGGAAGGCCGCACTCACGAACTCGGTAGGTTCGGTCCGTACAGACCGCCCCTACTCGGCTTGCTAGCAGTGCCAGACCGAGAGCGCCTTCTGCCGCGAGACGCGTGGCAGAAGCCCCATGGGCAGATCGCTTCCCAGTGGCGCGGAACCGCTTGCTCGTGGCGGCACGACGACCGGCGGCCAAGTCCAATCTGGCGCAATCTGCGCGACCTGCGGACCACTCGGAGTCGGAATCGCCGGATGCGGCGCCGGGTCCGACTCGCCACATCCACACAGCCGCTGCGAATCACCCTCCATCTCGCAGCAGCCACGTTCCTCTCCGCAGCACGAAGAAGACGGCGTGGCATTCATCGAGCCGCATGCGCTATCCAGGCGCTGCGCATCGCCGCGCTGCGCCGCGACGCCGATCCAGAGGACCGCCGCCCAACACAACGAGATCAGGAACACGCGGGATGGCAACATCTAGGGGACTTTCAAGCTGCGGGTGTCCGCGGACGCCCGAGGATCGTGATACGCGACACTCAACGATTCGAACCGTGTTTCATGGTCGTGTGCACGCTGCTCTGTCATCTGATACCCGGAAACGACGCAGTCAGATTCAACTGCCGTCAGGACCTGTCGAGTCCCGGCGCCAGAATCTGACCACCCAATGTTCGGACCATCGCCCTCGCCGCGGTGCCGACGCTGGGTTGTCCGAAGCTTGGTTACGATGGAAGAACGAGTAGCAAAGAGTATTCCAGGTCAGGCCTCGCCGCAGTCGGCCCGACCTGGGCATCTCCACGGGCGGTGCGACGGCGTCGGCGCGGGGCATCAAGTGGATCGAGATGGTCGGTGGAGCGCAGCAATCGACAAGCCGCTGCTTCGCACCTACTCAGGCAACCGCAGCCGTATCTCGTCGTCGCTGTAGACAACCTGCCCCTCGATCTTGCGACGCCCCCGGGCGGTCGAACCAGAGAGCGGCAGCCCTGCCGGCCAGCCATCGATGCGGAATCCCGGCTGGCCCGCGGCCAACTCCTCGGTCGCGCCGTGCGCCGTGATCCACATGCGCCCAGGCCGAAACCCGGCCTCCGCGATCACGCGCGGGATCGACGCCAGGTCCGGCGCGACACGACGCGCCGGTGTCATCGTCACGAGGTTGCGCTGCAGGTCGGTCTTGATGCGTTCGACGCCGTCCAGGCGCCGGAGGCCGTCCTCGACGGCTTTCACTCAAGGCAGTCACTCGAGCCCGAGGGCCTCGATGCGGACCTCGCGAAGACCGGAGTCGCTCGAAAGCGGTGTGCCCGGTCGCGGTGGCGGCGCCGCGCAGCCAACGAGAGTGAGCACTAACAGGGGAGTCCGAGTGAGATTCATGGTCGTGGTCAGAAGTAGAGTGTGAGCGCCACAACCCCACCAGCACGGAACCGGCCGAGGGGGCCCGGGGTGTCTTCGAAGACAGGAACGACGGCACCGATCTCGAAACGCAAACGCTGATTCGACGTGTTGGCCTGCAGCCCGAGAACCATCTCACTGCGCAGCCCATCGTCAGGGGCCCGCACTCCGCCCTCGTGGTCCGCGAATCGGTGCACGCTGCGCAGTTCGGTGACGAGGCGATACTCGGTAGCTGGCAAGGCCGGGTCGAACACGCCGGGTGACAGTCGATACCACCACGCCGCGTCGACCGCGAGTTCATCCCCGGGTTCGAACCCGTCGTGGGCGGCGCCGTGCAACCACTCGGCCGACAGCGAAGCGCGGTGCCGATCGCGGACGATCGTGCCGGCCACGCCCAGGCTCCCCGCAACCCCGCCAAGTCCCGCCTGCACCCGGCGCGGGAGCCGCACTCCGCCCAGGGTTCGATCGTGTTCGCCGGTCGGCGCGTAGACCGCCGCCAGCAGTGCGACCCGGTTGGAACGCATCACGTCGTCATCGCGAAGCAACGCCAGCTTGCCGCGCAGGACGGTGTCCCCGAGGGCGAAGTAGCTGCCGTCGAAGCCGGCGCCGGACGCGGCCGGGATCTCGAGGTCACGCCCGACGAAGGGTACTTCGAGCTTGGTCTCGAACCGCGTGCTCGGGCTCCAGGTCAGTTCGGAGACGGCACGCAGTTCCGTGGCATCCCGATAGCCGCGCATGACGACGAGTTCCCTCACCGACGGCAGCTCCGGCGACCGAACCCCGGCGTCAGCCGTGAAGATCTGTGCCGAGCCGGCGGACACGATCAAGGCAACGACAAGTAACAGAAGCGGCCAGCGCCGCCCGGCGCCGGGGATCACGTGCCGACGAGTTCGATGACGTTGCTCGATCCCGCAGTCAGGCCGTGTGGTCCGAGCCGAACGACACCGCCCTGGAACAGCACGCTCACCGGCGCGACGTGCGGGGCATGGAAGCCGAAGTGGATGTTGCCGTGCGAATCCGTGATGCCGAGCATCGTGCCGGCGGGCGAGACGCCGAAGTGGCACGACCCGCCCGGCAGCGGAATCGGCGCCGGCGCGGCGTGGCCGATCGCGAGCACAGCCAGGGAGTTCGGAGTCGTGTGCAAGTTGAACTGCACGCTGACCTGATGCGCATGCTGCACGAGCTGCGCCGAGACTGCGGCGCCGCACGAGTGGCCGTGATGGTGCAGCGACCAGTGTTGCGCCGGCGCGGTTGCGGCGAAGAGGACGGAGACGAGAGCTGCGGTTTTCATGTCGGGCCTCGATCAGGAGCGGGGGGATGGCAGGGCCCTCCCGACAACGATCATAGCCGGGTCCGAGACATCCTGCGTGGCGAGTCCGATCCTTCGGAACGAGGAGGCGTTCCGGATCGGCTCTCGATGGCGACGATGTCATGGCGCCGGATGTAGGTCACGGCCGATGCGACCCGGCCACCGAAGGAAGGCGAGCGACCGTCCCGGGGCGTGTTGTCTGGACGCGGGTGCGATCGCGGCGCAGAATCTCCGCGCGCCGCCACGATCCATGACGGCGCACACACAACCACATGGGCAACGTTGCACTTCGAAGTCTGCTGGCGATCCTGTCGCTTCTCTTGTTGGCCCCGACGACGGGAGTGTGCAGCTAACGGTGTAATCGGCGACCAGCTGGCGGAGTGAGGTCACGGTTACAGGGCAGGAATCCTGCCTTGAAAGAAGATAGCGAGCTGCCCGAGGACGGCGCTCCAATTCCAGAGCGCACGCGTCCACTTCTTCTCGAAGCGACGCAGCGCGAGGTAGAGCAGCTTGGTGACGGACTTGTCGTCCGGGAAGTGGCCGCGGTACTGCAGCAGCTTGCGCAGGCTCGAGTTGAGCGCCTCGATCTGGTTGGTCGTGTAGATCACGCGCCGGACCTCGGGCGGGAAGTCGAGGAACGGCACGACGCGCTCCCAGTTCGCTCGCCAGGACGAGGTGATCATCTCGTAGCGGCGGCCCCACTTCTTGTCGAAGGCGTCGAGCGCTGCCTCGGCGGCCTCACGGTTGGCGGCCGTGTAGATCGGTTTGAGGTCCTTGGCGACGGCCTTGCGATCCTTGTAGCTGACGAAGCGCAGCGAGTTCCGGATCATGGGTAGTGCAGCATGCGTTCTGTAAACCGCCCGAGGCAGCTTGACGCAGTCGGCGGTGGTCGTCGCGGTCGGTCTGGGCGCTGCACCCTGGGTGCAGTGGCCAGGCCGACCGCGACGACCACCGCCGGCGCGGACGGATGCTTCAAGTCGGCGAGTCACGACGCTCAGCTTTTGTTAACCACAACGAAAGCAGAACGAAGTGACCCACCAATCCGAAAGTAGCACGCTCGACACCGTCTTGGAATCCATCGCAACGCAGGGTCTGGGAGGGATCGCGGACGCGATCCGCGTCCTCGTGAACGAGGCCATGAAGATCGAGCGATCCGCGTTCCTGGGCGCCGGTCCAAACGAGCGTACCGAGTCACGACGGGGCTACGCCAACGGCTTCAAGCCGAAGACCGTGGCGACTCGCGTCGGCGCGATCGAGTTCGCCGTCCCGCAGGTCCGCGAGGCCGTCGACGGCGAACGCTTCTATCCGACGGCACTCGAACGCGGGATTCGCTCGGAGCGCGCCCTGAAGCTCGCGGTCGCCGAGATGTACGTCCAGGGCGTCTCGACCCGCAAGGTCGCCGCGATCACCGAGGAGCTCTGCGGAGTACAGGTGTCGTCCCAGCAGGTCTCCCGGGCCGCCGCGGCACTCGACGACGAGCTGCAGCAGTGGCGGATGCGCGAGCTCGGCCGGTGCCGCTACCTGGTCCTCGATGCCCGCTACGAAAAGGTCCGGCACGCCGGCTCCGTCATGAGCGCCGCCGTCCTGATCGCGACGGGCGTCGATGATGCAGGCCATCGCTCGGTCCTCGGCGTCAGCGTGTCGCGCTCGGAAGCCGAGGTCCACTGGCGCGACTTCCTCGACAGCCTGCGTGAACGTGGCCTGCACGGGCTCGGACTCATCGTCAGTGACGACCACTCTGGCCTCCGCCAAGCTTTGGCGGCGAGCTTTCCCGGAGTCGCTTGGCAACGCTGCCAGTTCCACCTGCAACGCAACGCCGCTCCACGAGTGCCGACCGTCTCGTTGCGCCCGTCGATCGCTCGTGGACTTCGTGCGGTCTTCAACGCTCCAGACCGACCTGAGGCCGAACGGCTTCTTGATAGGCTTCTGGAGGATCACGCGGAAACCGCTCCCGACTTTGTCCGGTGGGCTCGCGACAACGTCCCCGACGGCTTCGCTGTCTTCGCGATCCCGGCGACGCACCGTCGCTGCCTTCGCACGACCAACATGCTCGAGCGCCTCAACAAGGAGCTCCTGCGCCGCACCCGCGTTGCGACGCTCTTCCCCAACGACGCCTCTCTTCTCCGGCTCGCCACCGCGGTCCTCATGGAGATCAGCGAGGACTGGGTGACTGGCCGTCGCTATCTCTCCATGGACGCTGAGTGAAATGATTCGCCGACTATGGGCTCGCTCTTACAGAACGAATGTTGCTTTGCCGGATCATGTGCACGATGCAGGTCTGCACGGTGGCCTGCGGGAACACGTGCTCGATCGCGTCTGGGAAGCCCTTCAGGCCATCGCAGCACGCAATCAGGATGTCCTGGACGCCGCGCGTCTTCAGCTCGTTCATGACCTTCAGCCAGAACTTGGCGCCCTCCGTCTGCTCGATCCAGATCCCGAGGACTTCGCGACGGCCGTCGAGCGTGACGCCGATCGCCAGGTCGACCGACTTGTTGCGGACGACGCTTTCATCGCGCACCTTCACGACGAGCGCGTCGAGGAAGACGATCGGGTAAACTGGCTCGAGCGGCCGGCTCTGCCAGGCCAGGACGTCTTCGTGGACCGCCGACGTGGCGCTCGAGATCAGCGACGGCGAAACCTCGACGCCGTACAGCTCCTCCAGGTGGCCCTGGATGTCCCGGACGGTCATGCCGCGGGCGTAGAGCGCCAGGATCTTCTCGTCGAAGCCCGCGAAGCGTCTCTGGCGCTTCTTGACGATCTCGGGCTCGAACGTGCTGTCGCGATCGCGCGGCACCTCGATCTCGAGCTCGCCGTCCTCGACCTTGATCGTCTTGCTGCGTGATCCGTTGCGCGCGTTGGTCGTGCCCTCGGCACGCGGCGCGTGCTTCTCGTAGCCGAGGTGCTCGGTCATCTCGCCTTCGAGGGCGCGGCCGAGCAGCCGGGCCGTCAGCTCCTTGAGGATGCCGTCCTTTCCTGTCAGGTCTTCTGGCTTCTCGTAGTTGGCGAGGAGCTGGTCGATCAGCTCGTCCGGGATTCGGTGGCGGTCATTCTTCTTCGGGGTCATCGGTGGGCTCCCTATGGGTCAGAGGATCCCACCAGCCGTCACGCGAATACACCGTTCATCGCACACTCCCCCGACGACCGATGCTCAATCGACGGGCAGCAAGACAGTCGAATACGAGTTGGTGATAAGCGAGGTCGAAGGCGCACCGGCGGGCAACGTCGTCCCCGTTCTCGTCGTGAACGGCACTTCGCCAGGTCCAGTCCTGCGCTTTCGCGAAGGCGACACCGCCCGCATCACTGTCAAGAACCGGCTCGCAACCGAGGAAACCTCCATCCACTGGCACGGTCTACTCTTGCCCAACGAAATGGACGGTGTCCCATACTTGACCACACCGCCGATCCCGCCGGGCGGCGAGCACCCGTTCGAGTTCACGCTCCGGCAATCGGGAACCTATTGGTACCACTCGCACACCGGGCTGCAGGAGCAGCGCGGCGTCCAGGGTGCAATCGTCATCGAGCCGCGCACGCCGGACATCGAGTTCGATCGCGAACACGTCGTCGTGCTCGGCGACTGGACGGACGAGGATCCTGCCACCGTGATGCGCTGGCTGATGCGCGGTAGCGAGTGGTACTCGATCAAGAAGGGCGTGCAACAGTCACTGTGGGGCGCCTACCAACGAGGCGCGCTCGGCGACTACATCCGGCGCGAAGGCGACCGCATGCCGGCGATGGATCTGTCCGACGTCGGCTACGACGCCTTCCTCGCCAACGGCCAGCGCCGGCTGCCACTCGACGCCGCGCCCGGGGAACGCGTATTGATGCGATTTATCAATGCGGGTGCGTCGACGTACTTCTTCCTGGCCGCGGCCGGGGGAGACCTCACGATCGTCGGCGCCGACGGGCAGCGGGTCGAGCCAGCCGACGTGCGACGACTCCTGGTCGGGATGGCGGAGACCTACGACGTCATCGTCACGATGCCGGCCGAAGCCGCAACGGTCGAAGTTCGTGCGACCGCCCAGGACGGCAGCGGCCACGCGTCGATCCTGCTCGGCGACGGTCCATTGCGAGCCGCCACGGATCCGCCGAGGGCGGAACTCTACTCGATGGACGAGATGCTGCAGGCCGGGCTCGCCACCTTGATGCCGAAGCGCGCTCAAGAAGCCGCGACATCGGACCAACCATTCGCGCCATACGGCCTTCTGCGCGCAACCCGGGATACGACCATCACGGCGGACGAAGCCGAGGTGCGCCTGCTGACGATGCGCCTCACTGGCGACATGCAGCGTTACCTCTGGTCGTTCGACGACAAGACGCTGAGTGAGGAGACCACCATCCGCGTCAAAAGAGGGGAAGTGCTACGGATCGAGCTCATCAACGACACCATGATGCACCACCCGCTACACCTGCACGGGCACTTCTTCCGCCTGCTCAACGGCCAAGGCGCCAGGGCGCCCCTCAAGCACACCGTCGACGTGCCGCCGATGGGCAAACGCGTAATCGAGTGGATCGCCGACGAAGAAGGCGGCGACTGGTTCTTCCACTGCCACCTGCTGTACCACATGGACGCCGGAATGGCGCGCGTCTTCAGCTACTCGCAGGACCCCGAGCACGAACCGAAGATCGATCCCAAACTGCTCGATCCAGCGTACTTGCTGCTCGATGCCACCGTGCAGAACCACATGACCTCCGGTCGCCTGATGGTGATGAAGGGGCGCAACGACTACTTCGCCCGCTGGGACATCGGCTTGTCGACCGCGTTCGGCGGCCACGAGCACGGCGAGCGCGACGTCGAAGTCGACCTGGGCTGGTCTCGCTACATCGACCCAGACCTCGCCACCGAACTGGGATTTCGCTACGCCGACACGGCCGGCACCACCAGCCGCGCCTTTGCCGGCGTGAGATACCGACTGCCCTACTTCGTGATGTCGAATCTGAGCGTCGACTCCCGGGGCGACTTCCGGCTCGCACTCGAGAAGGAGCTTCAGCTCACCAGCCGCTGGTCTCTGTTCGGCTCCTTCGAATACGATACCAATACGTACGGTGAGTGGTCGATCGGCTCCGGCTGGGCCCTCAGCCAGCGCCTCGGACTGTCGACATCGTACCACTCGGACCACGGCTATGGCCTCGGAATGGTCTTCCGCTTCTAATCCGCCACATGAAGACCAACCGAATCCGCGCGCTCGCCATTACTGCATTCGCCGCGCTGTTCGCCTCCTGCGCAGCGATCCACGCCAATGTTCGACCCTACCCTTCCGACGTCTGCATCGTCACCGACAACAAGCTCGGATCGATGGGCGATCCGGTCGTCAAGGTCTACGGCGACCAGGAAGTCAAGTTCTGCTGCCGCCCGTGCGTCGCGGAGTTCGAGGACGACAAGGAACGCTTTCTCGCCAAGCTACGGAAGTGAGGCGCCGAGGGCCTTCCCTCTCGTCAGCTGCGCGCTAGATTCCTCCAGCCTCACCCCAACTCGAAGAACAATGAAACGATCCTCCCTGACGAGCGCAGCTTCGCTCCTCCTTGCCCTGGGCGCTTGTACCTCGATGCAGCAAGCTTCCAATGGTGTCGATGTCGCACTCGTTCTGGCCAAGGCGCCATCTTGAGGCGGTTGTGCGGCCACCGTGCGTGGCCTGCTGACCGACATGCCCGGCGTCACCGGCGCCAAGGTGGAAGCCGGCAAGACCGACATCATCGTCAGCTTCGATCCGGCGAAGACCAGCGTCGAAACAGTTCTGAGCGGCCTTGAAGAGGCCGGGCAGACCGCGAAGAAAAAGTCCTAGGCGACTACCGGGCCCGGGACGTACCGCACGGCGCCCGCGCATCGAGTTGGTAGACGTGGCGCGCCAGTGCCAGCAACGACTGTTGACATCCGCGGGCTCCGACAACTGCCGGCCGTTTGCTGACGGCTAGATTCCGGCAACCCAGGTCAGTCGCCGATCCGAATACGAAGCCCCGCACTGGCCGCCAAACCACCCAGGTGCGGACCCGCCGGGTCGATGGCGAACGCCTGCGACGCCAGGACGATGCCCCGAAACGCCGTGCTCTGAGGAATCGGAAGATCGACCGCCGCGAACCCGGAGGCACTGGCGAACAACACGTGCGATGCGATCGGACTGCCGAAGTACCACGAGCAACCGTTGCCGAGCGGGGCGTTGCCTTCACCGATCGAGATGCCGAGCAGGACGAGAGCCCCGGGGAGTGCGTGGTCGACGTCGACTCCGAACGCCGCGTTGCCGGTGCGCGGTTTCCCGCGCGCAGTGACCGTGACCTCACCGGCAGATCCGCCGCAGGCGCCGCCGAACGCCTCGCCGAACGCCGGAGAATCGGTGAGGTTCCAGAATCGCGTAGCGAGGATGTTGCCGCCGATGAGGGTGAGCTGTCCACGCGTGGGGTCTTCGACGAGCAGGCGCGCGGCATAGTAGCCGTGCCCCTGGGCCGAGGGCAGGCTCGACCAGGACAGGCCATCCCACTCCCAGGCCGGGGCCGAGTATGCACCCAAGCTGGTAGCGTAGGTGATCGCCACCATCGTCTGCCGCGCCGGATCGTAGGCGAAACCGCGACCGTCGAACGCGCCGAAGAACGGACCCGCCCCCGTCAATTGTTGCCACTGCCCGCCGACCCGCTCGAACGTTCCGCTCGAGGTGACCGCGACGGCGACTCCTCGCGCTTCGTCGTAGCCGGCCGCGCGGAACTGACCGAGCGCGGTCGTCGAGGTGAGCGGCTGCCAATCGTTGCCGTCCCAGGTCCACTCGTAGAACCCGGTCGGCTGGCCGGCCACGTTCTCGGTGGCGAGGACAGCGCGTCCGATCGTGGCATCGAAGTACATCGTCGAACGCAAACGCACCTGCGGCGATGTCGTTGGGAACCGCTGCGTCCACTGGTTGCCGTCCCACTCCCAGGTGTCGAACAGCCACTGGTAGTTCACCCGCTGCTGGCCGCCGTAGAGAATCGTCTTGCCGAGCAGCGGATCCGACGCCATCGCGCCATAGCCGCGCGAGGGCGGCTCGACCGCCGGCTGCTTGCGCTCCCACTCGATGCCATCCCACTCCCACGTGCCGGTCGGCACCGGCGCCGGGAACGTACTGTTGCCGCGCGCATCGCCGAACACCACGATCTTGCCACGAGCGCGGTCGGCCGCGGCGGCGGACTCCATCAATGCCGGAGCCGGCCAGTCCTGGGCCAAGGACCAATCCGTGCCATCCCAGCGCCAGGTCTGCCCCTCGGCCGCGCCGTGCAATAACAGACTGTTCGTGCCGTCGTGAGCCACCAGGGCAGCGCCGAAGTCCCACGGCGGCGTCGTCGCCGGCTGCAGCTGTTGCCAGTTGCTACCGGTCCACTCCCAGGTGTCGTCGTAAGTCTGGATGCTCCTGCCGCCGAAGAGCAGCGGCCGTTGGCGGACCGAGTCGAACGCCATCGCGCTCCCCCAACGCGCGGCTGGCCTGACGAAGGCCTGCTGCTGCACCCAGAACGTCCCGTCCCAGGCCCAGGTGTCGTCGAGCACGCCTTGGAGGTTGCTACCGCCGAACATCAACACTTCGCCGGCAACCGGATCGTAGGTCATCGCGTGACCCGCGCGGGCACCCGGGATCACCGGCGGTTGCGCCTGAGTCCACGAGGTCCCATCCCATTCCCAAGTGTCGCTCAACACAGTGTGGTGGTCGAACTGGCCGCCGAACAGAACTGCGACGTCGCGCTGACGGTCGAACACCATGCTCGGGGCCTCGCGATACGACGGCGCCATCGACGTGTTCACCTGGGACCACATCCGACCGTCGTAGGCCCAAGTCTCGCGCGAACCGAAGTCGAACAACCACGTCTGGCGGCGCGCGTCGTCGTAGACCAACGTGTGACGGAAGGTCACCGACGGATACGTCGCGGTGTGATTGGGCGACCACGTCGCGCCGGTCCACTCCCAGGTGACGTCATCGCCGTTGTAGTGCCCGAACATCACTACGCGATCCCGGTCGCGGTCGTGAGTCATGATCCCCGACCCTGCACTCGGGAAGGCATCGGCGCGATTCCAGGTCTGAGCACCAAGGGAAACGACGAACCAAGATGCAGCAACAACGCCGATGGACCAGTGCATGGAGCCTCCTAGAGTTCTTGGACGGACTTCTCAGCAAGGATCATACCGGCGGCAGAGAGGCCGGGTTGCGCGACTTGCCGTCGCGTCATCACGACAACCGAACCTCCTGCGAGCCGCGGAGTAGCGAGATGATGGCTCGCCGCTCGCCCGCGAACGGCATCGTCGAGTCGCCGACGCGCCATCGGGATGCCACCGGACGGTCGACGGTCAGTCGTCAGTCGAAATCCCTCACTCGAGGGGCAACCCCCGGGGATAGTTGCCGCAGATGCTGACAACCCGCTTCACCGACCAAACCCACCGATGCGCTCTCCATCATGCGCTTCTCGCTGCACTGCTCGCATCCGGTCTCGTCGCACAGGTGCGCGAGCTACCCTCCCCCGCCGGCCCACAGAGTGGGCAGCCCAACCTCACGACCGGACCGGACGGCCGCCTGTTCCTGAGCTGGATCGAACACAGCTCGGAACGACACTCCCTGAGATTCACCGTTCGCAAGGGCGACGACTGGTCCGCCCCGCGCATCATCGCCAAGGAGGACAAGGACTGGTTCGTGAACTGGGCCGACTTCCCGTCGATGATCGCACTGCCGGACGGAACGATGGCGGCCCATTGGCTGGTCAAGAGCGGATCGGGCACGTTCGACTACGACGTCTCGATCTCGCGGTCTTTCGACGGTGGCGCTACCTGGACCCCGAGCTTGGTGCCGCATCGCGACGGTGTTCAGGCAGAGCACGGGTTCGTGTCCCTGTTCGCCGGCGCAGACGACGTCCTCTCCGCAGTCTGGCTCGACGGACGTGAGATGAAGCCCGCTGACCAGCATTCGGGCCGAGGAGACATGACCTTGCGGTTCGTCGAAGTCCTCCGTGACGGCACGCTGCAGAACCCCGCCGTCCTCGACGCTCGCGTCTGCGAGTGCTGCCAGACTTCAGCCGCCATGACGAAGGACGGCCCCATCGTCGCCTACCGCGATCGATCGGGCGACGAGGTTCGAGACATCTCGATCGTTCGGCGCGTTGACGGTCGTTGGACCGAGCCTCGACCGGTTGTCGAGGACGGGTGGAAGATTCACGGGTGTCCGGTCAACGGTCCTTCGGTAGCCGCGGTCGAACGACGCGTCGCCGTGGCCTGGTTCACCGCCGCTGGCGGAGAGCCACGGGTGCTCCTCGCGGTGTCGAAGGACGCGGGCGCAACATTCGGCGAACCCATCACGATCGACGATTCCAATCCAGCCGGCCGCGTCGAGGTTCTGCTACACGACAACGGCTCGATCTTCGTCTGTTGGTTGGCGACAACGGCCAGCGGCGGCGCGATACGACTGCGGCAGGTGGCGCCGGATGGAACCGTAGGAACGGCGACAACGATCGCCGACAGCGGCACAGCTCGAGGAAACGGCTTCCCGCAGATGGCACGCCATGGCGAAGAGCTCGTCTTCGCGTGGACCAGCAAGGGCGTGCAGACTGCAGCGCTGCCCCTTCGTTGACCACGACACGAGGCGACGGCAGCGAGTAGAAGAGGGGCCGCTGCATGCCAGCCAGTCGACGTCGCGCCCCCGATCGGATCATCGTCGTCGAGAGCCAAGAAAGAAGAAGCGCATCGGACGTGGCGGCGCAACCTCGGGCACTCGACGCTCACGGACCAGCCCGAGCCTCTTTAGGTGCGCCAGCACTTTGACGATCGTCTCGCGCGTCGACCCGGTCGCTTCACAAAGCGTCGTGATCGACGTCTCGCCCCGCACCCGCAGCTCCCAATGCACCTTCTCCGCGATGGTGAGGATGTCTCTACGCTTCCGCATCTCAGGCAGAGGGATTGGAGCTTCTTAAACCTGTCGGACCGGCAGCGCGGACTCCCCAGCCAACCGAAAGACTAAATAGGTGTGTGCCCTCAGTTGTATGCAAAGGAGGGCATATGAAATGGGAGATAGACAAGATTTTGAAGAGCAGAAGATCGACCACCTCGACGTCGAGGCGCTCAAGAAGATCTCCGCGTCGATGGACACCATGGGATTGGTGAGCCGCGAAGGACGCGTTGACTTCTCCGCCTGGTCGGGATTCGTGCTTCACGATGGCTGGTGGGGCAACCCTGCGGTCCCAATCCTCAAGGCGATCGCGCCCCACATCTACGGATGGGCGGCATTCAGGCTGCCAGACGGCACGCCCGCGGACCTGTGTTTCCAGGACGGCAAGGTGTTCTACGACGAGAACGATTCGCTCTGCGACTGGGACTAGCTGGCAAGCGCGGGTCGAGCACTGCGCGGCGTCGGCGGCGTGATCTCCATGCGTGTTGCCCGTGGCTGCCGCATCGCGCCCGATGTCGGATTGCCAACTTAGTGCCAACAATACGCCCCGCGCATGTCCTCAGGTGTCCGCATCACGCTCATAAGTCGGCTCGCCCGATTCTTCGGAACCAGCTGGCTCGCCCTCACTTGACCGCGCCTGACCGCTATTGTCCGCGCTTGTCACTTTCCGACCCGACGCCTTTCCCAAGCTGAATGTCGTCGGTTCGATCCCGATCACCCACTCCATTCCCTGGCAAGGAGCTATGCGCGAAGCGGATCGCCGCGCCGCCAAGCGCCTCTGCCACGCACCGCGGGGATCAGCTTTTCACCCCCGGGCGCTCAGATTGTGCCGGCCACCCCGAACCCAACTCGCCACGATCCACGATCCACCCCGCCTGGCTCCCCTTCGAGCCGCTCGATCTCGCTCCAGCTCGACCCACGACCCCGGCTATCTCGCACGGTGGCGCCCCGTCAGCCCGCCTCACATGTCGGCGGCCATGATGTCGCGGCAACACGCCGGACAACGACATCGGCGGGTCGGTGTCGTAGCCGCGGTCGGCGTTCGTCACTTGCCGTACTCCCTCAAGCGCTGCTGCATCCACTTCAGATCGCGCTCGCCGAGTTCCTTCTTCTCGGCCGAACGCGTGGAGTGCCACGCGCGCATCGCACGCTGCATCTTCGACTTCGCCTCGTCGGGCTTGCCGTTCGCGAACAGCGCCTCGGCGAGCACCTGGAGCGGCCCGCACTTCACGGCGCGCGTTGCCTCGACTACCTGCTCTGCGAGAACGAGCGCCTGCTTCGGATCTCGGTCGCTCTCGCCATCACTGGGGTCGAGCAACTGCCGGGCACGCGCAACGAGATCACCCGGTGCGTCGTCGTGCTTCCCACCCGCAGGTGTCGAACTCCCATCACTTCTCCCCAACTGCGCCATGGCGCTGTCGTGGGCCGCCTTGGCGGCACGAATCAACTCGTGACCCGACTCGTACACGCGCTGCCGCAGCGCCAACGCCTCCCGAAGAAGTGGCTCCGCGGCGCGCGCATCCCCACGCTGGAGAAGTAGCTGGCCCCAGAGCAAGGCACAGTTGGCAAGGTATGGATGGTCACCGGTCGCAATCCGGCTCATGAGCCCATAGGCCTCTCGGTAGGCGTCCTCGGCTGCGTCCAGGTCCCCCTGGGACTGCAGCGCGGAGCCCAGGTTGATGAGGGTCACTGCGACGCCCTGATCGTCGCGACCGTGCAGCCGGCGCTTCATCGCCAACGATTCTCGAAGCAGAGACTCCCCCGCCGCAACATCCCCACGGTCACCCACGACAAGTGCCAGGTCGTTCATCATCCCGGCCACGTCCGGATGGTCGCCACGGTAGAGGCGGCGGCTCATCGCCAAGGACTCGCGGTAGACCTGCTCCGACTCTGCCAGATCACCGTGCAGACGCAGGATGTGCCCGAGCCGGGCCATTTCCAGCGCGATCTGACGGTGATCGCCCTCCAGGAGGCGCCTCGCCATGGCCAGTGATTCCCGCTGGAGCGGCTCCGCCTCCGCGGGCCTCCCGCGGAGGACAAGCATCTGCGCAAGCAATCCGAGACTGGTCACCACGTGGGTGCCGTCCCCCGGGAATACCCGCCGACGAATGGCCAGAGCCTCCCGTACGCAAGTCTCGGCCTTCTCCAGCTCCCCGCGGATTACCAACAGGGCCGCCAGGCTGTCCAGAGTGATCGCCGTGTGCGGGTGACCGCTGGGATACACTCGCCTGTCGATTGCCAACGCCTCACGCAGCAGCTTGTCCGCCTCATCGAGCTGGCCTTGCTGCGTCAGCAGCTTCCCCAGATTGGCAAGGGCCGACCCGACCGTCGGGTGATCGCCCGGAAAATGCCGCCGATGGATCGCAAGGCTCTCGCGAAGGTGGACCTCGGCGCTGTCCTGATCGCCGAGCGTCCACAGCGCGTCTGCCCAATGGGCCAGATACTGCGCGTATCTGGGATCCTGCTTCCCGAACGAACGCTCCGCCATTTGCACCGCCTCGCGATGCAGCTCGGCGCTTCTCGTTGGATCTCCCTGACTTCCGACCAGCCTAGCAAGGCAGTCGATGCTCCTCACCACGAGTTCGTGATCGCCGCGGTAGATCCGACGACGCATCGCCAAGGATTCGCCGATCAGCTGCTCGGCCAGGCCAAACTCATCCCGCGCGCGATGCACCCTCGCCAAGTTCTCGGCCGCGGTCGCGACGACCTCGTGATCGCCGACATGCAGCTGTCGCGCGAGCTGCAGCGCCGGCGCGAACATGCGCTCGGCCTCGTCGTACGCCGCCAGTTCTTGATACGTTCCGCCAATGGTCGCACGTAGTCGCAGTTCGGCCTCGGGCGACGCAGTCAGTTCGCCGCCCGCGATCCGCTCGGCGGCAGCATCCATCATCTCGCGCAGCAGCGTGGTGTCGCGCCCCAATGCGACCCGTGGCCCCGCGCCCGCGAGCGTCTCACTCATGAACTCCGCGATGCGCTCGACCTGGTCGCGTTGCCGCTCGGCCTCGATGCGCCGCTCCTCGGCGAGCTCGGCAGCAATCTTCTCGTCCTTGGCAGCCTGAACAGCCAGCGCACGCTGCTCGTCCGCATCGAACCAGAACCACAGCGATACCACTAGCCCAGCCGCAACAGCAGTCGTGAGTGCGAGTCCCAACGTGCGCTGCCTCGTCAACGCCGTCGCCCGCACCTTCGCTTCGGCCGCCTCAACGCGTGCATCGTGGACCCGCGCTTCGACCGCGGCGAGGTGATCGTGAACCGCTTGCGCCACCGCCTCGGCCGACTTCGGGCGCGCCGCCGGCGCCGGCATCAGGCAACGCGTGGCGAGATCGACGAGGTCCTGCTCGGCGCCACAGCCTGACAGCCGCGCCTTCGCGTCGTCGAGCTGCGCCATCGCCGCCATGCCGATCAGTTCCTCGAGCTCGCCGACGTACGGCGGCAGTCCGGTCAGGATCTCACACAGGATCGCCCCGAGCGCGAACACGTCACTGCGCTCGTCCATCGCCTCGACGTCACCACGCGCCTGCTCCGGCGGCATATAGGCCGGGGTCCCCATGACCGAACCCATCAACGACTGCGTGCCGTGACCCTGACTGCGCACGGTCTCGATCACCGACATCGCCGACTGCTTGTCGGCCGCGCGCTTCTCGTCGGCAACGCCGCCAGACGCGAGCACCTTCCCCATCCCCCAGTCGACGACCTGCACCTCGCCGAACGCGCCGACCATGATGTTGGCCGGCTTGAGGTCGCGGTGCACCACGCCGCGCGCGTGCGCGTACGCCATCGTCTGGCACACATCCTCGAACACCGACAGCAACCGCCGCCGGTCGTCGGTCACCGCCTCGCGATCGCCGAGTTGCCTGGCCAGCGTCTCGCCCTTCACGAGCTTCATCGTGAAGAACGGTCGCCCGTCGCTCATGCCGAGGTCGTAGACCGGCACGATGCCCGGGTGCTGCAGCTGGCCGCCGATCTGCGCCTCCTCGACGAACCGGTGCAGCACGGCCGGCTCGTCCTTGTAGCGGTCGTGCAGGAACTTCATTGCCACGTCGCGGCCGAGGTCGGTGTCGTGACCCTTGTGCACGGCGCCAACCCCGCCCTTGCCGAGCTCGCCCTGCACCATGTACTTGCCGCGCACGGCGTCGTCGCCCGGGCCGAGCGGTTTCAGCAGCGGGGTGTTGCCGGTCGGGGCCGGCTCGCGCAGTGAGACCTTGGGCGTATCACCGGTCAGCTCGGCGATCCGGCCGAGCACGCTGGGGCTCTGGACCGAGTCGTCCTGTTCGCTTTCGTCACCCGCCGCCGCGAACCCGCCATCGAGCGCGCGATCGAGATCGGCATCGAAACCACTGTCGTCAGCGGGCTTGTCGGTGTCTTCGGGCATCGGCCGGGTTCCAGTGTCGCGAAAACATCGCCCGCCAACCCGTTTCAGTCATGGAATCCCGGAAAACCCGCGATCGTGCCGCCGATCAGGAGCCGAGCAGCGCGGTCACGCGGCGGCAGGCGGCGTCGAGGTTGTCCTCACCTTCGGCGCCGGTGTGCCGCGCCACGACCTCGCGAAGGACGAGGCGAAACTCGCGCCGCGCCCGCCGATAGGCGTTGTGCACCGCCGCGACATCGGCCTCACCGAGATCGGCCGCGATCTGCTGGATCGACCGGCCGCGATGATGGCGCAGTCGCAACACCCGGTAGCGCTGCCGGAAGTCGGCGGCGCCCCGGCGCGCGCGTGAGGCGTGCCGCAACACGGCCTCGCGCAGCACGCCCTGCGCCCAGGTGCGGTCGAACATGCGCGACAACGCCTCGGCGCGATCCGGCACATCGTCCGGGTGCAACTCGGCCGCTCCCTCCCGCGCGCGCCGCCTGCTCGCGGCCCTTTCGTGGCGGCGCGCGACGTTGCGCACGACGGCATAGAGCAGTCCGCGGAAATCACCGCCGGCAGGGTCGGCTTTCGTCAACGCACCATCGGGCTTGAAGCACTCGACGAACACGTCTTGCAGCGCATCCTCGACTTCCTGGCGCAACGCCGAGCCTGCCCAGCGGTGTTCGAGGTAGCGACGCACGACCGCCGCGTAGCTGCGCGAGAACACCGAACGCGCTGCCCGGTCGCCGAGTGATGCGGCCCGCACCATCGTCCAGCAGGTATCCAGCGGCTGCTCCATGCCATGCGCAGCCTACCGCGAGCGCTGGCGGCTGCACTGTCCCTCGAGCCTCGGCGACTTCGCCGCTCCCTTCGCAGCGTTCGCGCCGGCCTCGATCCCCGTCCCGGCCTCGGCACGCTCGGCATCGACCCGGTCGGCGCAGTCGCTCTACCGCCGATCTCGATCCCCCAGCCGGCCGGCAAGGGCACTCCGAGCTTGGCACTTGGCCCATAGTATGGCGCCGCCGGTCAGCCGCTCGCCTCACGCAACGCGCGATCGAGCATCTCGCTCAGCCCGAGATCACCGGCCCAGCGCTCGAGGTAGGCAACGTCCAGGCGTTCACCCTGCGCCTTGATCACTCCGAGCACGTCACGCCACTGACGGTCGGAAGCTCGGCCGCCTTTCTCGAACCACTCGAGTTTCGTCAGCACGCTGTCCTCGGCCGTCGCGATCGGCAGGATCAGTCCGCCGACGTCGACACGTTCCAGACGCACAGGCGCGACGAACGGCGCGGCCATCAGCAGTGAGCGTCAGGATCCCAGCCGTAGACCAGGCGCTGGTAATGCCGCCGTAGGCGATCGCCTGACGACGCACTACGACCTTCTTGCGACACTCGCCGAGATCGTCGGCCTCGAGGATCCTCGCGTCACCCGCACGGACGGTCGATCCTACCTCGCGACGCTTCAGGCGAGCCGGACCGCGGCCATGATTGGATCTTCATCCGCGGCCGCGGCATCATGAAGGGGGTCGTGATCGACAAGGACGGATGGAAGTTCTGCCGATTCAAGGACGGTAGCCAACAGCTCTACTCGCTGCGCGAGGATCACCTGGAGCGGCATGACGCCTTTGTCGCAGCACTCGGAGATTGCGGCACGCCTGCGCGCCGTGTTCGAATCGCGCTCTGATCCGGCCAGGCAGGCAGCGAACGAGTTGGGCCGAGGCGACCTTCCTCGGCAACGGCAAGCCAGGCAGCGGAAGCAATCGTGGATGACCACCTGAACCAACCCCTGAGACCAGAATCATGATACGGACATGGGTGGTAGCGATCTCGATGCTGACCGCACCGGCTGCACAAACCGACGCAAAGCCGGTCGAGATATCCTCGCTGAAGGAACTCGCCGTCTACGCGGCGATGAGCGGGAACCATGTCCGCTTGAAGCCCGGCTCCTACCTGATTGACCGCATCTACTCGGACGACCCGAAGATCGTGTTCCGTTTCAGCGGCTCCAACAACCGGATCGACCTCACGGGCGTGAGGATCGAGACCGACACGAAGGTCCACGCGGACATGCCCCGCGGAATGCCGCATGAACACAGCGGGTTTCTTCTCGAAGGCGACCACATCCAGATCATCGGTGGCGCGTTCGTCGACATCGGCGAGCACGCCGCGCCCCGGGGCATCAATGAGTTCACGGTACTCGGCAACGACAACGTGTTCCGAGGCTGCAAGATCACCATCCGCGGCTCGTCGCCCTACGGCTATGGCGATCTGTACGGCAAGGGCCGCGGTGCGTTCACGAAGCTGCAGAAGCACTCCGCCATGGCGATCCTGGGCGACCGGACGCTGGTCGAGGACTGCGACTTCGAGGTGTACGCCTTCGGTCACGGCATCCACATCCATGGCGCGCAGGACACGGTGATCCGAGGCGTCACGATGAAGGGCGCGCTGCGCCTGACTGATGAGATCTACCAGGAGCAAACCGGCCTCGCCAAGGAGCATGACTACCGAGTGATGTACCCCCCATGGAGGAAGGGGGAGGCGATCCCAAAGGGCCACATGCTGAGCCTCACTGAGGACGGCATTCGCGCCTATCTGAACGGAAGCGATCGCGAGGGCAACAAGCGCCGAACCGGCCACATCACGGTCGAGAAGTGCGTGGTGAAGCGCATGCGTGGCGGCATCACCATCACGATGGCCAGTGGCGGAACGGTCACCGACTGCGTCGTGCTGGAGTCGGGAGGCCACGCCTACAGCGTTCCGCCGAGCGGCGTCGTTCGCCGGTGCAAGGGAGACGCGGCCTTCTCGCCGCTGCTCACGATGCCCTACAGCAACCGCCACGATGCGGACATCGAGCTGGAGTTGCTCGGTGCCGCCGTGCAGGAAAGGGGCGACCACGCCCTGGCCGAGATCGCCGGAAGCGGGCACCGGATCAAGATCACCTCCAGCAGAACGAGCGAACCCGAGAAGCTTCGACCGATCATCGTCGGGACGACGGGCGATCGATACACGAAGGAGAATACCGACATCGGCGAACTGCGCCGGTACAACGCCGCAAGGCGAGTCACCCTGATCAACGAAACGCTCCACCCGGTGCACTTCACCGAGTTCGCTAGAGACAACGTGGCAGTCACCGGCCGCGACGTGCAGGACGAGGGCGACGGCAACGAGGCGAAGCAGCCCCGATCGCCACGGGCCACCGGCGGCCGAACCGGCAGGTGATCGCATGTGCTGCGGCGACATTGCGCAGGTGAGCCGGAGTCGACAAGGTGTTGCGAGGTCGCTCCGAACGATGCGGCAGCACGCCCGGCTAGCCCACAGATGCAGAATCAGCCGTGGGCTCCCGATCACCCGCTCCATTTCCTCTTGCTCGAAGAAGGGCCAGGAGACCTCGGGGAACACCTTGAAACCGGCCAGTTGCGGTCACTTCAAAACCGGCCAGCTGGCGATCGCGGACAGGTCCAGAACATCGGGGAGGCTCGCCACGTCCGGGTACGCCAGCACACCGGCGATCGCTGCATACTTCGGATTGACCGGCATGATCGGACCGTCGAAACCGCCGCGAAGGAGGTTTCTGATGACCACGCCGCCGACGCTCTGGGCACGCTTGGAGGCCCCGACTACCGCGACCGACGATGGCTGGAAGAGCTGCTCGAGGTTGCGGACGGTCATGGCGTCATAGTTGGGAGGGCGGCGGGGCGGTCGTGGCCGTACGAGTGATGCGCATCCCCCTGACGTCGCCAGCCGCGAGACCGGCCTGCTCGCGGCACTGTCCTGGCTCGGGAAATCAGAGAAGGCCAGAGCGGTCGTCCGTCTCCCTACTCCTCCTGCCCGGATGCCTTGGCTTGCATGGTCTCGAGGTAGTCGTCCATCTCCTGTTCGCTGGCGAAGACAGTCATCGAAGGCAGCGCCTTCACGATCTCGAAGACCTTCTCGATCTGCGGTTGAAGGTGAAACATCAAGACTTCACCGCCACGCGCATCGAGAGTCTTCTGGACCTTGACGAAGACGCGAAGGCCGGCGCTGCTGATGAAGTCAAGGTCCTCCAGATCGAAGGTGAGTGTCTTGATGTACTCATCTACCACCCTGTCGAGGTGCTCTTCGAGCTGCGGAGCGGTCTCGGAATCGAGGCTTCCCTTCAGGGCCACCTGGATCGCGCGCGACCTGCCGGATTGTTGGTTGACGATCTTCAAGCTCATGTGTGATTCTCCAGTTCTGCGTGAAACGTGAATGTGGATGATGAACCTCAGTTCCCTGGCCGACGACCGCTTCCCTTCGAGAGGGAGAGCCGGACCGTGAGGACGTTCTCGCCTTCGGAACTGCGGCGGTAGCGAAGCTCGCTGGCGAGGCTGCAGGCAATGTGGATGCCGAGGCCACCGATATCGCGCTCGCAGAGCGGAACGTCCAGATCGGGGGACTCAGCTTGCAGCGGGTCGAAGGCGACCCCCGCGTCGCGGAACTCGATCTCCAGCGCGGCGGTCCCGTGGGTGACGCGCACGTTGACGCGACTCTCTCCCGAGCTGTGCTCTCGGATGTTGTCGAGGATCTCGGCGGCGATGGTCTCGACGTCGCCGCCGAGCGATCCGTTCGGATCGACGCACCGCGCGAACACCCCGAGTTGCTGGCGGATCTCTTTGAGCGCCGCGCCATCGGAGCTCGTCGCCGCGAAGGTCTGCGTCCTATCGTTCATGGTTCCAAGCAACGGCCAGGAGGGTGATGTCGTCCGACTGTGGTGCGCCATCGGCGAAGCTCTCGACGGATGCCAGGATGGAGCGACTGAGAGCAGTGGGATCAGAATCGGTGCTCTTGGCGATGGCCTCCAGCATACGACCCTCGCCGTAGACCGTCCGGTTGGGGTCGAAAGCCTCGGTGACGCCGTCGGTGTAGAGGACGAGGGTCTCGCCGGCGGCGAGCGTCCGTGAGCGGGCGGTGTACTCGGTCTCGGCGACGATCCCGAGCGGCAACGCACGGTCGACCTCGAGGATCGTGGCCGCTCCATCGAGAGCCTTGATCACCGGTGGTTCGTGGCCGGCGCTCGCGTACTGCAGCTCCCCGGAGCGGAGATCGAGGACGCCGCAAAAGACCGTCGCGAACATGCTGGCCTCGTTGTTCCTGGCGAAGTCCTCGTTGGCGATCGCGAGGATCGCCTCCGGTGTCTGCGCGTGACGCGTGGCTGCGCGAATACACGAGACGGTCAGCGCCATGAGCAACGCGGCGGGCACCCCCTTACCGCAGACGTCACCGACGACGACGACGAGCCGATCCTGGCCCAGCAGGAAGTAGTCGAACCAGTCGCCGCCGACCGAGCTGGCAGGAATCAACTCGGCCGCGAGGTCGAACCGAGGGGCTCGCTCCACCGCGGAGCCGCCCTGCGGAACCATACCGACCTGAATTCCGTGAGCGATCGAGAGCTCGCTTTCGAGCTTCTGCCTGGCGGCGGTGGCGCTCTCGAGTTCGTCGATGTACTGACGGAGATCGCCGCGCATGCGGTGGAAGGCCTGCGTGAGCGACCCGATCTCGTCGGCGGTTCGGGCGACGGGCAGCGGACCGCTGAGATCGCCCCGCGCGATGCCCCCCGTCGCCTGGGCGAGGTCGCGCAAGGGCACGGTGATTCGTCGCGCCGCGATGACAACGATGGCGATCAAGGCGAGCACGCCGAGCCCGCCCCGGAGGGAGCGGATCCAATTGAGACGGGCCAGCGCGGCGTGCAGGACGTCGTGGTGGTAGACCAGCCCGACAGACCACCCGGATTCTGCATCGGAGGCGTAAGCGACGAGCGCCGACCTGCCGGAGTACACGCTCTGGTAGTTCCTGTAGATCCCGGACTCGTTGGCGAGCATTTCGCTCGCGATCCGTCGCAGCTCCTCGCTGCCATGCTGGCGGGCAAGATCGAAGATGGTGCCGCCCTTCCGATGATCGCCGTTGGGATGGAAGAGGAACGCACCGGAGCGATCCAGGATGAAGCAATAGCCGGCTTCGTTGACCTCCAAACCGGCAACGATTTCCTCGAGGTGCGCGAGCGCGAGATCCGCGGTGACGACACCGATCGGCCGATCGCCGGAGAAGAACGGCCACGAGTACGTCGCCACCGCGACATCGCCACCGCCCCCATCCGCGTAAGGGCCCGACCACGAGCCGGTGCGCGTGCTCAGGGGCACGCGGTACCAGTCTCTCGTCCGATAGTCGTATTCGGAATCGGCCAGATCGATGTGCCCGACGTCGCCGTTCACACGGTTGTAGAAGTACGGGGCAAAGGCCTCGCGGCCCTCGCGAAAGGCAGACGGCTCGAACGCGACGGCGGAACCGAACACGTCGGAACTCGACAGTACGAAGGCCTGGACCTCGCGCTCGAAGGCCTCGGGCTCATCGCCGAGGTTCGGCCGGTCGGTGAGCCGCTCGGCCAGAGATCGCGCGCCCCGCTCGACGAACCGTCGCTTCTCGCCGATTCGCTGAATCGTCAGCGCCGAGAGCGTGCGCGACTGGGCCCGGATCGTCGCATGGACCGTCTCACCCGATTCGTAAGCCTCGTAGAGGGTCAGAGGCAACTGAATCGCCAACGACCAAAGTACGACCCAGACGACCAGGCGCGTGCTGAGGCGGCGGAAGCCGCGTCCGGGTGGTCTTTGGCTATTGGTCAAGGGACTGTCGTTGGCAACGGCATCTGGAGGCTGAATGTGCTGTGCTGCCAGCAACGCCAGGAAAGCCTACGTGCCCACCGGGCCAGTTGCCTGGTTGCGATGCCGAGTGGGAATCGACATCGTCGCGCGCGGCGTCCTAGCGGACCGAGGGCCGCGCGCGGTAACGGCGAAGCCGCACCCGCGCTGGCGAGCCGGGTCGCCCCACTCCGCAGAGCCACTACTGCACGCGGAACACGTCGTCCGGCAACTCCGCACCGATGCCGGTGTTCCGGCGGATGATCACCGAGAGCCGCTGCGAGTCGACGAACGCGACGATCTCAGGCGCGAGGTACGACTCGTACCAGAACCGATCACCATCGCGAAGTCGCCGGAACTGGTCGGCGAGCACCCTCTGCAGCGTGCGACCCACGAGCCCTTCACGTGCTCGTGGCTCGGCAAGCAAGCCGACCCAGGCGTCGATGTCATCGACGTCCGCGTAGGCCTGCGCGAGGCGTGCGCGGATGCTCTGGTCCCGAGTCACATCGGCGAACGACCTCGCACGGTCGCGCCCCACGCGCCTGCGCACCTCGTTGTAGGACGGCAGGCCATGATCACGGCCACGTTGAATGTTCAGCGAGACGAGATCGAGCCCACCCGAGCCAGGCGGGCCGAACAGGAAGTTCCGAACGTCGTCGACAATGTAGGAGTCGACCGCCTGAGCCCGTTGGCCGGCGAGCCCGCGCAGGATCGGGTCGATGCCGGTTGCGACGAGCTCTTGCGGGTTGAAGAACGCTCTCGCCAACGGAAGCGCTCCCAATGCGTGCAAGGAGCCATCGGCTTCGAGGCGCAGGATC
The DNA here is from genome assembly GCA_965228735.1 of Planctomycetota bacterium. GTDB lineage: Bacteria > Planctomycetota > UBA1135 > UBA1135 > UBA2386 > JAGQRA01. The sequence goes on along the minus strand of OZ245838.1, from coordinate 478,099 downwards.
TGCGACGACAGCATGGTGTGGCCGACCCGGTATGCGGCCGTCGCGAAGACGTTGGAGATTCCCGCGTTCACTTCGGCGCGGTAGCCCCGATACGGCGGCAACGCGTTCGGTCCAAGGAGCAGCGGCAGGAACTCGCGATAGGTGATGGCCTGCATCTCGGCCACCACGATGGCACGGGCGATCTCGTAGACGAGGTCGCCGTCCAATGCCGGCAACACGGTCCGCGCGGCGTCCGCCCAGAAGTTGTGCTCCCGGACGAACAGCGTGTGCATCGCAGTGAGCGCCACCTGTTCGTTGGCGCGGACGTCGCCCGCAAGGAACAGATCCGGCCCCGAGGTCGGCACGTTCGGGAAGCCGCTGAGGTTGAACGGCAGCAGGTCTCCGTCGCTCGTCTTCAGCCGCCCGGTCCCGTCCAGCGTGCGGAGTTCACCGGCCCGCGCGTCGTCCGACCCGTAGACATTGGAGGCATCGACGAACGCCGTGATGAGGTTCACCTGCTCGCGCACCCCGCCCACGATCTCGTAGCCCGAACGGTCGAGCGGCATCGTTACCGTCCCGGTCCCGGCCGGATCGAACCAGGCGTCACCAGCGGGAACGGGGATATCGAATGGCTCCGCGGGATTCGCGATCGGAGTCTCGTCGATGTCGTGGTCGAGGAACTGGCCCCACTGCCACACGAAGTCGGACGCGCGCAGAGGGTTGAGAACCGAACCGGCCTGCGCGGCGACGATGTTGCTGATCTGGCGGGCGCTCGGTCGATGCGATCCGGCCGGTGAGCCGATCCCGTCGGCATAGGCTGCGGGCATCGTGCGCAGCAGGGTGACCTCGGCGGCACCCCACTCGACGTGCACCAGGTTGTTGCCGTGGCCGTCGATGGAACGGAACTCGAACGGGAACAGCGCGGCGCCGCCGCGCCCCCGCGGGCCGCGGGTCTCGCCCGCCGCGCCGCGCTCCGCCCGCGGGCCATCCGCCGGGTACGGGCGCTGCACCTTCGACCGCTGCTGGCCGGGCACCAATCCGATCAGACTCACCGTGCAGGCCACGCTGCACAGCGAACTCAACCACGATGTCTTCATCGCATCACCTTTCAAGCTGGGGTCTGTGAAGAGAGCCGGGCCGGATCGTGACCACGATCGGCGCAGTCTCGCGATCGACCGGCACGAACCTGAGACGTCGGATCCGGCCATCCCTTCCCCCTCCTAGTCTCCTTTTGTTAGCATGCTACACATCGTGCAACGCCATCGCGTATCGGCACGCACGGACGTCGCAGACCGCGACCGCGTCGTCGCGTGCGCAGACTCGATGTCGGCGATCGACGAGAGGTCCGAAGCAAGTCACCAGGACGCGCTGCTCAGGTTGGGGGAACGGTGACCGCAAGCACCGACCGCGGAGGCCGTTCCGGCCGCCCCCATGTCGCAGGCAGCGGCGAACTCGATCGCCCGGGAAGAGGCGGCGTGCCGAGACCGGCTTCGATTCCGAAGGATCAATCCCGAGGCCGGATCCAGCGGCACACCCTGCTCGACACCGTTGGCGAGCGCTGACCGTGCCTACCTTACCTCCCACTCGATCCGCTGAACCGTGCCGCCAAGACTCTCGCTGACGAGCGCCTTGCGGGCTGCTTCGTCCAACGCCGGTTCGCCACGCAAGTAGGCATCCAGAATGCTCGGGACAATGGTCTTCAACGCCTGAGTTACGTCCCGGTCGGGTGGAATCACGGCTCGACGGCCCGAACCGGTGGAATCCGAGAAGCTGAAGTGGCCCGCGTCGTGAATCCACAAGAGGTGCTTGTCACCTCTCGGCATCAGCTCGAAGAAGTCTCTGCGCTCGTCGATGGATGCGATGAAGCGCGTCATGTCTTTCGTGCCGGTGATCCCCACGAACGGTACGCGGACGTTGACGAAACTGGTCTCGTCGAAGAAGTGCCCGTTTCCGGCCTGGGGGCTGAGGGCTATGCCCAGCTTGATTCGCGGTTCGGTCAGGTCACCCGCGATCTCAACGGGCTTCACACCGCAGCAGGCCATAGCGGTGTACGCGCCATAGGAGTGTCCGAGAATCGCGATCTTCGACAGATCCATCCGGCCCTCGAGCCTCGCGCCGTCGCGGTTGAGCTTCTCGGCGAGGTCGATCGCGAATCGCACGTCGAGCGGCCGGTTCCTCCGCGGCACTTCGTCCTGGCCACAGGCGATCAGGGCGCCCTTGAAACCAAGCCGCCCGGCTCGCATCCGGCTTCGGATGGCGTCGAGGTTGCTGGTAACGTGCTCGAGACACATGACAACGTAGCCCTGCCGCGCGGTCTCTGAGGCGAGAGCGAACAACCCATCGCGAGTGCCTGCCGCTCCGTGCGAGAAGATTACCAGTGGCTGAGCGGCCGGCTCTTTCCGGTCCGGGAGATGGAAGGTGACCGGGACGTTGCGATCCCGGGTCTTGTCGAGGTTGATCGGCCGATCGATGACCGACTCCTGTGAAACGACACTGCGTGACAGGCAGAGCAGAACGACGATCAAGAGCGACGCGACAATGGCGAGATCTCGGAGCATTGTGACTTTCCCGACTTTCGTCGATGGCCGAGGGGAGTGTGCAGCCAACGGGCTGGCTCGCGCCCAACGGTATCGGCAGATGCCTGCATCGAGTTCGCCCAGCAATGCAAACGGCCGCGGCGCGGGTTGGGAGTGTGCAGCTAACGGTGTAAACGGCGACCAGCTGGCGGAGTGAGGTCACGGTTACAGGGCAGGTATCCTGCCTTGAAAGAAGATAGCGAGCTGCCCGAGGACGGCGCTCCAATTCCAGAGCGCACGCGTCCACTTCTTCTCGAAGCGACGCAGCGCGAGGTAGAGCAGCTTGGTGACGGACTTGTCGTCCGGGAAGTGGCCGCGGTACTGCAGCAGCTTGCGCAGGCTCGAGTTGAGCGCCTCGATCTGGTTGGTCGTGTAGATCACGCGCCGGACCTCGGGCGGGAAGTCGAGGAACGGCACGACACGCTCCCAGTTCGCTCGCCAGGACGAGGTGATCATCTCGTAGCGGCGGCCCCACTTCTTGTCGAAGGCATCCAGCGCTGCCTCGGCGGCTTCACGGTTGGCCGCCGTGTAGATCGGCTTGAGGTCCTTGGCGACGGCCTTGCGATCCTTGTAGCTGACGAAGCGCAGCGAGTTCCGGATCATGTGCACGATGCAGGTCTGCACGGTGGCCTGCGGGAACACGTGCTCGATCGCGTCCGGGAAGCCCTTCAGGCCATCGCAGCACGCAATCAGGATGTCCTGGACGCCCCGCGTCTTCAGCTCGTTCATGACCTTCAGCCAGAACTTGGCGCCCTCCGTCTGCTCGATCCAGATCCCGAGGACTTCGCGGCGGCCGTCGAGCGTGACGCCGATCGCCAGGTAAACCGACTTGTTTCGGACGACGCTTTCGTCGCGCACCTTCACGACGAGCGCATCGAGGAAGACGATCGGGTAGACCGGCTCGAGCGGCCGGCTCTGCCAGGCCAGGACGTCTTCGTGGACCGCCGACGTGGCGCTCGAGATCAGCGATGGCGAGACCTCGACGCCGTACAGCTCCTCCAGGTGGCCCTGGATGTCGCGGACGGTCATGCCGCGGGCGTAGAGCGCCAGGATCTTCTCGTCGAAGCCCGCGAAGCGTCTCTGGCGCTTCTTGACGATCTCGGGCTCGAACGTGCTGTCGCGATCGCGCGGCACCTCGATCTCGAGCTCGCCGTCCTCGACCTTGATCGTCTTGCTGCGTGATCCGTTGCGCGCGTTGCTCGTGCCCTCGGCACGCGGTGCGTGCTTCTCGTAGCCGAGGTGCTCGGTCATCTCGCCTTCGAGGGCTCGGCCGAGCAGCCGGGCCGTCAGCTCCTTGAGGATGCCGTCCTTTCCTGTCAGGTCTTCTGGCTTCTCGTAGTTGGCGAGGAGCTGGTCGATCAGCTCGTCCGGGATTCGGTGGCGGTCATTCTTCTTCGGGGTCATCGGTGGGCTCCCTACGGGTCAGAGGATCCCACCAGCCGTCACGCGAATACACCGTTCATCGCACACTCCCCGCGGGTTCCACACAAGCTCGTGCAACTCCCGAGCAATCCTCCGAGCCGACGCTTTTCCTCATTCTCCCGTCCCCATGCGAACCACGACCGACAACAGCCACCGGTGCCCCTGACCGCCGGGTAGCCTCATCCGTGTGCCCGCCAGGATCCCCGCCCCCTGCCGCACCTCGCCATGTCGACAGCACGCCTTCTCACCGCGCTCTACTGCACCGCCAGCCTGACGGCGCAGACCGTTCCAAACCCGTGCGGCGCCCTGGTACCGGGCTCGCCGATCGCGGCCGTCAACAGCGCCGCGCCGCAGGTTCTATCGCTCGGCTCGACCAACACGGTGCAGATCGAGATCCTCGGCCACAGTGAGAATCGCGGCTACCACACGTTCTTGCAGTCGATGCTCAACGCGGCGCCGCCGCTGCCCGGCGTCGCATTCGTGGTGACGAACCGGTGGATCGGGGGTCACCAGGCCTATCGCTGGGCCACGCCGGGCACTCAGGGCCATCAGGCGATCGCCAACATGCTCGCGACGCGACAGCACCCGACGATCGTGCTCGGGCTGTTCTCGAACAACGTCACGTTCCCGATCCAGACGCCGGCGCCCGGCAATCCGAACTTCGACACCTTCGTGACCAACCTCATCGACATCGCCGACCACTGCTACGACAACGGCGCCGGGGCCGCGATGGTCTACTTCAGCAGCCACCGCTACAAGCCCGCCAACGTACTCCCGTGCTTCCACGAACGCGCGGCGGTCGAGCACCTCGTCGGCACGGTCGCCGCGGCGAGCAACCGCGACTGGATCAAGGCCGGACCCGAACAGCACGATCTCCACTGGTGCTGCCATCCTGCGTGCTACGCGCCCGACAACGCCCACACCAACGCGCAGGGCGACGCGCTGATGGCCGAGGCCTGGTACAACCTGCTCTGGCGCGAGTTGCGAGGTTGTTCGACGATTCCGCTCGGAGCAGGGACCCAAGGCAGCGCTGCCATCCCGACCCTCTCCCCCGACGGTGGCCTGCCGATTCTCGGCAATCAGGCGTTCGGGGTGCGGTTCGCCGATGGGCCGCCGAATGTGCTGGTCGTGCACGGTGTCGGCGGTGCCGCGACGAGTTCGCCGCTGCTCGTTCAGCCGTTCGCCACTTTGATCGGCGTCACCGACGGTCAAGGCGAGCACACCTGGACGTTCGGGCTACCGTCGGACCCGTCATTCCACGGTCTGCCGCTGGTGGCGCAGGCCGGAGTGCTCGATGGGGCCGGGACGTTTTTCGGGTTCGCCCTGACGCAAGGGTTGCGCATCACGCTGTGCCAGTAGCGGGGGCGCGTCTTCCGTACCGTTCGCCAGCCGATGGCGTGAGCGTCGCCGATGGTGCCGGCGCTTCACCGGTCGGGAAACTCGCCGAGCCGGTCCCCGTGCGACCGGCGACCGACAACAGTGCGGCGATGCTCGCCCTACTGACCGCCGTTTCCTTCCGGAGTTGCTCGTGCTTGCCACAGCAACCCGGACTGCCGAGCGTGCGCGAAGCGACCGACACGATTGCGTCGAACCTCGAACTCGACGGCGCCGGGCTCACAGTCGTTCGACCTGACGACGAGTGGCACCGCAGCCTGCATGGCAACCTCGAGGCGGTCCGATGCGGCGGAGTCGGGTTCCAGCGCTGCATGGACCCCGGCGCGCTCGGATTCACGCCATGGATCGACCCCGAGGCGGGCATCGGCGGGGTGTTCGCCGTCCGGGATCGCGTTCGCTGTGTGTTGCGCGAGCTGCCGCCGTTGCAAGCGGCGGTCCTCGCCGCCGTGCCGTCGCGCGCCGCCAAGCGGCCTGAACGGTCGCTCCCAGGAGCTTCTGACACCCGGCCGAGCTGATCATGAAACACCTGCTGAATCGCCTGATGCAACTCCTACTGAAGCCCCTGTCCTCCGCGGCCCTCCAGACGTCGCCCGACTCGCGGCCATGAGTACGTCGACGTTCCACGAGCACTTCAAGACCGTGACATCGACGACGCCCCTGCAGTTCCAGAAAGACCTGCGGCTCTTCGAGGCGCAGCGACTGCTCAGGAGCGGCCGATGCACCGTCTCGGACGCGGCCTTCGAAGTCGGCTATCAGAGCGTAAGCCAATTCAGTCGCGAGTACTCACGCAGGTTCGGGCATCCTCCTCGGCAAGAGCGCCCTGCATGACCGGGCCCGCCGCGCCGTCGAAGGAGCGCTGGTTCGACCACACGGCCACCCCTCGATCCCGCGCACAAGGTCGGCGGGAGTCCCACGGCTCCGGACTCGTGTTGGTCCTTCCGCCCCCATCCTCGCCTTGTTAGCATGCTACACATCATGACAGGCGAACGAACGGGCAAAGGTCGCTCTGCGGCCGCAGCGAGGCCGTCGGCTCGCGCGCGACCGCGGTCCGACGAGGACCAAGCGGGGCCCGCGTTCACGCTGACGATTCTGCTGCAGCACACCGGCAAGTTGCTCGACGACCTCCTGCGCCGCGGTTTCGACGACCTCGGTCTCCATCCTGCCCAGGGTCAGGTGCTGCACCTGCTCGAGTGGGGCGACGGTGTGAGCCAACGTTCATTGACGTCGATGATGAACATCGCCGCGCCTACCGTGAGCGGGATCCTCAAGCGCATGGATGAAGCGGGTCTCATCGAGCGACGGGTCGACACCGAGGACGAGCGGGTCGTGCGGGTCTTGCTCACTCGCAAGGGGCGCCGGAAAGGCGCCGCCGCACGCGCCTTGGTCGACGAGGTCGAGCAGGTCCTGATCGCGGGCCTGACCCGAACGCAGCTCCGCAGCAGTCATCGCCTACTTCGCAAGCTCCGAGACAACCTCGGCGGATCCGCCCCTGGCTCCGAGCCCACGGTCGAGACCATCGTTCCGTAGCAAGAACAACTCCATGGCACACACCTCGAAGGCTCCCCTTCCTTCCTCGTGGAGGACGCAGTTCACGGCGGGCAAGCGTCTACGCCGAGGCCCCAGCCCGGTCGCGTGGGCACTCCTCGGAGCCCTGCTGTTCAGCTCGTGCACGGCTAGCCCACATGTCCCAGCGCCCGCCGCGGATCAAGGTCTGGCCAGCTCGACGGATGAACAGTGCAAGCCAGTCGATCCTTCCCACTTCATTCGCGCGGCGCTGCTCGAGGAGATCCGGATCGAGGAACGCGAGTTGTCGGACGGCACCGTGACTCCGTGCTACGTGATCACCACGAAGTCGGAACCCACCGAGCACGCGATGGGCCCCTGGAGCCCGCGCCACGTCACCGACGGTCCCGAGAAGGGAGGCGTCTGGATGCACGAAGGCAAGCTGCGCGACGTCGACGGCCCCTTCGTCAAGAACGCGCCGTCGTTCTTCAACGACCCTGAGTGGGACCTCGTCCGCGAGGATGGCTCGGTGCGCTACACCGACACGCGCGAGGCCTTCGAGGCCGCCGCCCGACCCGACGTCGACCCGCGCTACCAGAACCACGTCGTCGAAGGTGATCCATCCTGGTACACCGACAGATTCGTCACGACCTACGTCATCCCGGTCCAGCCACGGTTCGCACGCCAGCGGATCAGAACACCGCACGCGCCGGTCGGCGTCGCCTTCAACGGCGTCAAGTTCGACCCGCCTGCACCCGTCGAGGCGATCCTCAGCGCACACACGCTCGCACCGCTCGACGACGGCGGCGGACACCTCAACCCGTTCGCCGGCTACCACTACCACGCTGCGACCGGCCACACCAAGAAGGTCGAGCAACCCGACGAGCACGCGCCGATGATCGGCTACGCCATGGACGGGTTCGGCATCTTCGCCGAACGGGACGAGCGAGGGCGACCAGCGGCGGGGCTGGACGAATTCGGCGGGCATACGGACGGGATCCGCGGCTACCACTACCACGTCGGCGCACCCGGCTCGAACCGGATCCTGCGCACGCTGCGCGGGGTGCCTGGCACGATCGCGATGCCCAACGCGCCCGACGATCCGGGGCCCGGCGGTCCCCCGCACGGGCACGGACATCCGCATCCCGACCAACATCCTCACCCCCAGGATCGAAGCGCCCCGGGTTTCTCGGAGGCCCCCAGACGTGAGAGGATGTAGCGATAGGAGCAATGATGTTGCCGGTCGAGCTCCGCGATAGAGCCGCCCATCGTGCGGTCGCGGGCTACGCCGAGATCATCGAGATTCACGCCCTCGATCGAGTCAAGTCTGACCCGGGCGGCAGCACCAACCACGGGCCAGACTCACCGGTCAATTCAGGTGCACGCTGATCACGTTGCCAGACGGCACGAAGTGCACTTTCTGGTTCTCGCCATGGCCCTCGACCCGGCGTTCGACGGTCTGGAAGAACAGGATCTGGTTGCGATCGTCGGCTTGCGGCTTGAAGTCGAACACGAATTGGTTGCCGCCCTGCGGCAACTTCAGGTCCACCTGTTCGAAGACCGCCGGGTCCATGTTGAGTTGGAAGACGTGCGGGATCGACTTCCCGGGGTTCATGTATGGGCTGAACGAGCGCGCCCGTGACACCCAGCAGGTCACGGTGTCGAGATACGGCGACGTGCCGACGTTGGCCCGGTGCTCGAGCGAGATCGTCATTCCCGTCGTGAAGGGGACATTGAGCCCACGGCCGCTGCCGCTCTCCCATTGCCGGTAGTGGCCCGTCGGCGGGGTGATCCAAGCGCCCGGCAGGATGCGGAAGTCGTCGTGCGACGCGGCATTGTCGTCATGGTAGACCCAGATGTCGGTCAGGGTCGCGGTCTGACCGGCGACGACGCCCACTGTCGCGGCCTGCGCCGGATGCTTGTTCGTCGCGCCGGTGTAGAACTGCGTTTCGAGGTGCTGGATCGGGGCGCCGTCGAAGTTCCCTGACGCGGCGTACGCCTGTTCGATGTATTGCGGCAACGCACCGTTCGCGACCGTGTTGGTGATCGGACCGGTCGTCGGGATCGTGGTGCCGAGGTAGCCGACCTTCCACTTGACGGCCTGCCCGGTCTTGACGGTCGCCTCGGTGATGTCCGCCCCCTCGATGTAGACGTGGTAGTCGCCGGGCGGCAGACCCTGGATCTCGTAGTTGCCGAAGTTGTCGGTCAGGCGTGAGACCCGCGTCACATCGGGATCGAGCTTGCGCACCGCGGTCACGTGCACGCCGTTGGCCGGGTAGTTGCCGTATTGGCCCAGGACGCGCCCCTTGATCGTGCCGAGCTTGGTCGCGAAGTCGCTGGTCGACCCGATCGGGTAGGCGACGCCGAGCGCGGCGATGTCGTCGACCTCGAGCGTGGCCGCCGAGCTGCCCATCAGGCCCCCGGTGTCGGTCGCCGAGAAGTCGGTGCTGGCGTCCTCGAACGCAAACGGGGGTGCCGTTCCCGACACGCGGGTCACGACCCGATCGGTCGCGTACTCGACCTGCGCAAACGGGAACATCGTCGGCGTGTGCATCAACGAGAGTCCCGGCATGGTGAAGTGGATCGAATCGATCATCGAGTGGCCGATGCCCGCGGCGTGGCCGAACTCGTGGGTCAGCACGCCCTGGAGATCGACGTAGGAACCGCTCGGCACCTCGATGCCGGCACTCGCGACGTTCCAACCCGTCGCGGTGTTGGACTCGAGGAAACTGAAGACGGGCATGCCGGACGCATCGACTTCGGTCGCGTTGATCGCGACGTCACACTCGACGAGCTCGCCGGTCGCGGGGCCGTTGTTCGTTTCGAGATAGCCCTCCGCGACGCCGAGGATGGTGCCACCGCCGCCATAGAACACAGCGTCGACCCACATCGAGACCGTGTTCACGCCGTCTTCGATCATCACGGTGGCAGGCGCCGTCCTCGGGTCCCGCCACAGGGTCGGCGTCGACGTGAAGCGCAGCAGCGACGCGTTGCCGTTGTGGCCCGGCACCTTGGCGTCGCTCCAGGCGTTCAGCCCGCGCACGACGCTCTGCACGCCGGGCTGGTCGACGTCGGGAATCGACGACGCACTGAGCACCGGGAAGCCCGGCGCGACCGCGTCATCGACGATGTGGATGCGCCACGGGATCTCGCCGCCGATCGCCACCGTCCAGCCTTCGTAGACGTGGGCGCCGCCGCCGGCGATGTTGCGGTTCCACCAGAACTGGCCGCCGCCCGGAACCGTGAGGTGCGGCGCGACGCCGAGGCCGGCGCCGAGACACAGCAACAGGGACGTTCGGCTCATTGCTCGCGAAGTGGAGTTCATCGTCCACCCTCCTCGGTCGTGTCGTTCGGCGACTTCGGTTGCGCGCGCTCGGCGCGGATCGAGCCTTCGAACTCAGCGAGCCCGATGCCGTTGGCGTTCCAGCCATGGACGACCGGTCGGCCGTCAGCGTCGATCGAGATCGGGTAGACCCCATCCGACCGCCCGACGAGCCGCAGCCCATACCGCGTCTCGTCGAGCAACAGCACCGACCGGTCACCGACGGTGAACGTCGGCGTGAAGTCGACGTCGGTCCAGACGTCGGCGCAGCGACCACCGAGCGACTCGAACGTCAGCGCGCCGCTGCGACCGCCGACGATCGACTCGTCGATCCAAGCCGTGATCCGCTGCCGAACCTTGTGGTCCGACGGATCGACGAACTTCTCGACGCCGGTGATCGTCGCACGCACGATCACATCGGCGGCAGCCACCTGTTGCGCCAGCGGCAGGCGCCGCATGTGCAGGTGCACGCGGCAATGGCGGGTGATGGTCGGCGGCGCATGGGCCCCGGCCTCGAACGGGATGAGCTGGACCGCCGCCGCCGATGCGAGCACCGGCAGGAGGCCAACCAGCAGGCGACTGGTAGGTGACTTCAAGATTCCCTCGTGGGTCGTGGCGCCATCCGGAACGGATGGAGCTCACTGCGAGGGGTGCGGTCACTTCGGCGGACTAACAACCGTTCGCAGAAAACGCGGTTTCTCGCCGGCCGAATACGGTCGGCGCTCGAGAGCCCGGAGAGCCCAGCGCGGCACCACCGGAGCGTCTGGGTTCGAGCTGTTCCGCGTATCGCTGCAATAGGCGTGACGAACGCGGGCGCGCGGCGCTGATCTCGGTGACTCCAACCGAGGTGAACGATGATCCTGCGACCGACCGTTTCCGTTCTGGGTGCCTTGCTCGTGAATCTCGTCGTTGCACCCGACGATCCGGTGGACCGGTTGGTCGAGAAGTCGTACCTGCGCGCCCTCGCGCGGAGCGCTTCGATCGCCGGGAGCCAGGGGCGGCACGAAGACGCGCTCTCGGGCTTCGAGGCGGTGCGTGACCACCACCGCCTGCGCGCCGAGCGCAATCCCGCGGACGACGGTGCCCAGCTCGCGCTCGCGAGTGCCGGCGCGGACGTCGGGCTCGCGCTCTACATGCTCGGGGAGTTCGAGCGCGCGGCGGCGGCGTTCGAGCCGTACATCGCGCGGCTGGACGAACGGCTCGCGGCCGCGCCGGATGACGCGCTGGTCGCCTTCGATCGGCTCCGGCGCGGCGTGCCGTTCTGCGAGATCCTGATCAAGGCGGCGCGACTCGACGATGCGATCGCCGAATGTCGCCGGACCCTCGCGCTCTGCGACGAGCTCGCCAACGCCGATGCCGACAACGCCAACCTCCCGCGGTTTCGAACGACGCTGGTCTACGACCTCGGTTGGGCGCACCAGGAGCGCGCCGAAGCCGCGATCGATGCCGGCGCCGACCCACGGTCGGATGGCGTGCGCGCGGATCTGGCCGCAGCGCTGCAGCACCTGCGGTCAGCGAACGCGATGTTCCGCAAGGCCGCGGCCGCGGGGCAGCTGGACTCGGCAACCCGAGTCGAGCGCATCACCGGGCGCATCGAAGCCGTCGAGCGCCTGATCGGCGAACGATGAGCCTCGTTCGACGGCCGCCCGCGCGCGTGGCGACCGCCGCTGTGGCGTCGGAGCGCTCAGTACGTCCCGATCGTGGCATCGAGCGCGTTCGTCAGCGCGAACACGCCTTGCCCCGGGTCGATCGAGCCGGCCTGCAGGCAGAACGGCATGCCGAGGAAGCTCGAGTCGTTGGGGATCGGGAACTGGAACGGCTGACCCGCGGTCAGGCCGTAGCCGTTGGCGATCGGGCTGCAGAGCAGCACGCCGTGCGGCGTCGGGGTGCTGGCCGGGAAGAAACCGAACGCGAGGAAGTCGAGCGTCGCGTTGGGCAGGAACGTGGTGTGGTCGACGACCGGTCCCCAGGTCGTGCCGAGGACGGGGCCGTGGCCCGACGTCGGGCGCAGAGCGTCGGGGTTCGGTGGCGATCCGAGGCGCACCGCGGTGGTCGCGGCCACGCCGTTGAGGCCGATGCGGAAGTTGTCCCAGTCGGCCTCGTACGTGGCCGTCGTGGCGGTCGAGTTGCCGGTGACGAAACCGAACTGGATCGGCGAGCCGCCGGTCGTGAAGTCGGGGTGGTTGTTCTGCGCGTAGTTGCCGTTCGGCAGCAGCTCGACGTAGTCGTGTTCCACCAGGGGCTGGGTTCCGCGGGTCACCCAGACCCCAGCCGTGCCGCCCGTCAACCAGGCGCCGGTCAGGGAGACGTAGTGGCGCGAGCCCTGCGTGAGCGCCGGCTGGACGCCGGTGTTGACGTTCGTCTGGTAGTCGATCGAGAAGTCGACGTGCGCAATCGCGTCGGTCGCGGGGTCGTAGACCGCGGCGCTGCTCATGTGGATCGCCCAGACCGTCGTCGAGCCGGCGCCGGCGACGAACGTGTGGGTCGAGCGCCAGGCCGGCGCGGGGTTGCCGTTCTGGACCTGGGCGCCGCTGCCCGTGCTCGTGATACCGGGGCCGATGACGACGTAGGACGTGGTCCATGTGGCGTTGTCGAACGTCGTGTCGACGAACGTGGTGGCAGGCCCCTGGGGGGCGAGCGAGAGAGCCGTGAGAGTGATCAGGTCGGTGAGCATGGTCTTGCGGTGAGGTTTCGGGTTCACCTCGCTCATCACCGTTTGGGCATGGGCCCCATCGACGAAATCGAGAAAACCGGCGCCCGCGGCGGCGCTGGCGCCGACGGGCGGCCCCATGCGGCGGCCGCTCGTGCACCGATCGCCGGCGCAGGACCTGGCGGACCGAGGCCCTCGTTCGAGCGCCGGGACTCGCACCGAAACCACGCTCGGCAGCTTCCTGACTCCCGGTCCCGCCAGAGCAGTCAGTCACCGATCACGATGCGGAGCGCGTCGCTGAGCGCGAGCGCACCACCGATCGGACCGCCGGTCTCGGCCGCCGCGACCTGCAGGCCAATCGGCACGCCGACCAGCGCTGCGACCGCGGGCACGCCGATCGGCAGCGTCGCCTGCCCCACCGCGTTGGTTCCGGTGACCGCGAGCACTGCCGGCTGCTGCAGGTGCAGCAGGCACGGGCCGATCGCGCTCGTCGCGAACGCGTGGCTGCCCGCGAACAGTGCGATCGCGTTCGGCTCCGCGCCGATGAGCTCGCAGCGCAGCACGTTGCCCGGGCGGGCGCGGTCGTGCAGCGCGAGGCGCGGCGCGACCGGCTGCGCGGAGCAGCCCGAGCCGGCGAGCGCGATCACTGCCGGAGAACCGGTGAGCAACGCGACGTCGAGCGGGTCCGGGCCGCCGAATCCGACGACGTGCCCGTTCGGGTCGGTGGCGAGGCGCAGGAGCTCGCGCCCGGGTTCCGGCGGGAGCAGCGGCGACCACGCGTTGCCGACGAGCTCGAAGGTCGCCTGAGGGCCGAAGCCGCCGTTCGTCGTGCGCGCGAGCACCACGCGTTGGCGCTCCGGCGACCAGGCGAGTTGACCGAACTCGGCCGGCAGGCTGCCGCTGTCGATCTGCGTCCAGCCGGCCACGGTGTAGGCCCAGGTATCGGACAGGAACGACTGTCCCGAACCGCCGCCGTAGAGCACGACGCGACCGGCCGTGGGTTCGAACGCGGCGCTCGCGGCGGCGCGAGGCGACGGGCCGGCGACCGGCACGTTGGTCCAGCTCGCCCCGTTCCACTCCCAGGTGTCGTCGCGCTCACCGGCCGAATCGGCGCCGCCGAACAGCACGACGACGCCGCGGGCCGTGTCGGTCGCGAGCGCCGCGTAGCCGCGCGGCGACGGCCCGGCCACCGCGAGCTGCGTCCACTGCGTGCCGGCGAAGGTCCAGGTGCTGCCGTTGTCGGCGACGCCGATGACCCCGCCGCCGGGCCCGCCGAGGCCGGCCGAGAGCGCGAAGCCGGTGACGCCGACGCTCGGACCGGCGACCGGCACCTCGACGAGCGCGAAGCCGTCCCACTCCAACGTGCGGGGCGGGCGCGAGCCGGGCAGCTCGCGCGTCAGCGCCACCGTGCGGCCGCGCCCGGCGTCGTATGCCAGGTGCACGTCGACCGTGCTGCTGCCACCGCGCCGCGCGAACGCCACGCCGTCGTAGTCCAGGATGTCGAGCGGCTTGTACGTCGCCGGCTGGAACGGATTGAGCAAGCCGCCGAAGATCCGGACGCCGCCGGGCACCGCGACCATCGCGTGATGCGACCGCCCCTCGGGCGGGTTGGCGATCGCCTGCTGCGTCCACTGCTGGCCGTCGAACTCCCACGGCTGTGGATCGAAGAACGGCAGCCCGTTCTGCGGCCCGACGCCGCCGTAGAGCACCATGCGACTGCGGCCCGCGTCGTACGCGAGCTGCGCGCGGCGCCGCGCCGTCGGCAGGGTGCCGACCGCGGGCTGCGTCCAGTTGACGCCGTCCCACTCCCAGTGGTCACCGAGCGTCGTCGTGCCGTCGACCCCGCCGAACAACACGACGCGTCCGCGCCCCGGATCGTAGGCCATCGCCGCGTTCTGGCGCGGCGGCGGGCTCGTTGCCGGCTGACGCTGCGTCCAATCGACGCCGTTCCATTCCCACGTGTCGCCGTAGCTCGCGGGCGGGCTCGTGTCGCCGCCACCGAACAGCACGACGACGTCTCGGGCGGCGTCGTACGCCAGCTGGGTGTACTGCCGCACCGGCGGCGCGAGCGCGGGCAACCGCTGCGTGAACGAGTGCCCGTCGTACTCGTAGGTCAGGAACCCGGAACCGGCGCCCGGGACGAGCGCGAGCGTGCGGCCGCTGTGTTCCTGGTAGGCGACGGCGACCGGCGTGCCGAAGACGGTCGGCAGCGAGCCGATCGCGAGCCAGCGCTCACCGTCGTGCTCGAACGCGCGACCGCGCGCCGCGTCGACCGCGACCACCCGGTCGCGATGGCTGTCGTAGGCGCACGGTACGTCGCTGACCTCGACGCTGTTCGTGACGGCCACCCAGTTCTGGGCCAGGGACGGGACGGCGGTCACGCTGACGAGCAGGACGAGACCGGAGACGGCGTTCGCGCGATGGAGAAGCGACATGCAAGATCCTTGGGATTCGGAGGGGGTCAATGCCGACTAGCCCAGCGCGCGGCCGAGGTCGCCGCGGCTCGACGGCGGCCGGAAGTGCCGCCGCCAACGCCCGCCGATCAGCCCGTCTCCGGCAGGAACGTCGGCAGCACGACACCGCGCGGCCGAGCGACTTCACCGAGCGCCTGCGCCACGTGCAGCTCGACGTTGCGACCGCCGAGCGCATACAGCTTCGCGAGCAGCGCGGGCCGATCGCTGGGCGGCAGGACGATCGGCGTTCCGCCTCGGTGCGCATCGAGCTCGGCCCGGATCAACGCCAGCGCCGTTGCATCATCGCGCGCGACACCCGGGCCGAGCATCGCGCTGGCCGGGTGGCGCACCGACGCGAGGAAACCGTTCAGGCGGCCGCCATCACCCTCGGCGACCGACACGTGCCAGATCCCTTCCGTGTTCTGCACGAACATCTCGAAGTCCCGGCGGCGTTCGATCCCGCTGATGTCGCGTTCGAGTTCGACCATGGCCGGCACGTCGGCCAGCGTCGCCGGGCGCACGCCCGCGGGCACGGCGACGCCGCCTTCGGGGACCGCGATGGCCATGTCCTGGTGCACGGCGTACGGCCGGAAACCGCGCCGGTTGTAGAGCGAGAACGAGTCCAGGTTCTGCGCGCTCGACACCAGCCGCACCGGCAAACCGCGTTCGTCGGCGCGCGCGATGACATGGTCGAGCAACCGCACGGCGATGCCGCGGCCAGCCGCCTCCGGCGCGGTGTTCATGATGCCGAGCGCGACGTGGGTTTCGCGCGGGTGCCAGAAGCACGAACCCGCGAGGTTGCCATCGAGTTCGGCGAGCACGCAGCAGCCCGGGTCCAGCGCTTCGTAGACGCGACAGAACACCTCGACGTCGGTTGGCCGGCAAGAGAACACCGGCGACTTGCCGTGGGCCTCGTACCAGGCGTTCGTCGAGCGCAGGATCAACTCGGCGACCGCGGGTTGGTCGGCCGGCTCCATCGGGCGCAGCGTCACGTCAGGCATGGCACGTTCCTACCACACCGCCATCGGCCATGCGCGCTCCGCGGCCTCCCGCGCGTCTGCGCGGAGGCAGCGTCAAGAACCGACCGCGCGCCGCACCGTCAGCGCGCCGATGACCGCACAGAAACCGCCGACCAGCGTCGTGTAGGCAAACGGCCAGAGCACGAGCTGCGCCAACGTCAGCATCCACCACGCATCCGCCGGGTCCGAGCCCGGCGGCCCCTTCGCGAAGTGGGTGTCCCAGCCACGAGCGATCGCGACGAACTGCACGACGACGACGGGCAATCGGCTCAGCAATCCGTATGCGAACAGGACCGCGAAGCCTCGCGGCCACGACCACAGCGCCAGCAGGCCGCAGAGCACCGCGCCGCCGTTGACGAGGACGCTGCGCAGCGGCCAGCTCGACGTGACGGCGAACGCGCCGACGAACAACGCGATCAGCAGACTGATTCCGCCGAGGTGCACGGCCGCCGACCGCGGCACCGAGCTGGGCCGTTGACCGGCCTTCGCCAGCAGACGACCGAGCCAGAAGCCGACCGGGATCACGAGCCAGGTGATGCCGAGCCACGACCGACCGCCGCCGGGTCGGCGGTCGAACACCGCCGCATCCCAGCCGGCGAGTTCACCGCAGAGGCGCAACAGCGTGACGGCGAGCGCCAGCACCGCCGCCCACACGAGGGCCGCGCGCATCAGTGCAGCGTGACGGTGTAGCCCGGCGTCAGGCCGACACGGAACGCCGTCGAAGGCCAGGTCACCGTCGACCGATAGAGCGCGCTGCCCTGCACGAGGAAGGTCACCGGCGGCATGGCGGGCGGAAGCGCGAAGTGGAACGCGTTCGCGTTCGGGCCGGCCTGCGCGACGAACAGGTCGGGCTGCACCAGCAATCGGCACGCCGGCGCCGACAGCGGGAGCGGCAGGTTCGCCGGCTGGCTGCCCACGACGAGCGCGTAGGCCTGCACCGACGAGTTGCAGCAACCGGGGTCGGCATCGACCCGCAACGACAGCGTGCAGCTGCCGGCGTCGAGCGCGGCCGCGAGTTGCGGCACGACGGGCACGACCTCGTTGCAGCCCGCGCCGTGACTCTGGACGGCAACGGTCTGGAACGCACACTGACCGGAGGCGGCGGCGACCAACAAGGTGATCGGGAACGCGATGGCAACGACGGGTGACATGGCGCCGAGGTTGGCGACCGACGCGGCAACCGTCTTGGCGAAACCTGACCTCGGGCGAAGGTCCTCAGACCACCGGCTGGGGCAGGTACTCCGGCAACGGCACCGGCGGCCGGCGGTAGCGCGTCGGCGTCAGACCGGTGAAGGCGCGGAACTCGGTGCACAGGTGCGCCTGGTCGGTATAGCCGCACTCGAGGGCGAGCCCGGCCCAGTTGAGCGGGCCGCGCTCGACGGCCAGTCGATCGAACAGGTCACGGAAGCGACAGATCCGCTGGTAGACCTTCGGCGTCAGGCCGACGTGGCGATGGAACAGCCGGGTCAGGTGCTTGTGGCTGATGCCGAGGCGTTCGTGCAGCGCACGCACCGACACCGCCCTGGGCTCGTTCTTGATCATGAGGAGCGCGCCCGCGAGCGACGGCGGCGGCGCCACCGCCGCGGACACCCCGAACCGGCGTTCGACGACCGCCGCGAGCGCCGCGAGTCGCGCCCGCGGCCCGCGCGCGGTCGCAAGCCGATCCAGCGCCTCGCCGGCGAAGCCGCGCCAGAACTCGCGCAGCTCGACGATGGCATCCACGGCTTCGCTGGCCGGCGCGCCGAGCAGCGCTGCGAGCCCGCCGGGCCGCAGCCGCACGCCGGCCATCGTGACCTGCCGCTCGATGAGTTCGACCCCGATCGGAGCCGTGCGCTGACCCGACACCCAGGCTCCGGCCCAACGCGAGATCCGGCCGTGCTGGTGCAGCAGCACTGGCTCGCCGAGATCGAACATCAGGTCGGCCGCGCCATCGGCGAACAGCTGGCCATGCGCCGCGGTCATGGTCTCGTTCTCGAACAACCAATAGTGGTCGACGATCCGATCGACGGGACGGCGGGGAGCGAGGCGATGGTAGCTCATCGGGCGGGCACGGGCGGCTCCCCCACGGTCGCGTGACCGGCCGCCGACATGACAGCCAAACCGGAAAACCGCGCCCGACGGGTCAACTCCGGCCAAGACGTCGTCGCGCTTCGGTCGCAGCATGCGCCGGTCCACCCACTCACGAGGAAACCGTCATGCCGCACGCGCGCACCTGCCAGACCGCCGCCATTCTGTTCTCCGCCGCCGCCATCGCCCAGGGGCCGACCTGCCACGGCCTCAACGAGGTGACCAACATCGTGCAGCAGGTGATGGCCGCCGTGCCCGGCACGCTAGGCGCCAACCTGGAGATCAACCAGCACGGCCAGAACCTCTACCGCCAGTCGTTCGGCTCGTACAGCCTGCAGCAGGTCGTCGCCATGGCGTCGGCCACCAAACCGATGTCGGCAACGGTACTGATGTCGCTCGTCGACCAGCAGCTGCTGGCCCTCGACGATCCGGTCGCGATGTATCTGCCCGAGTACTCGACGCCGCCGCTCGACACGATCACGTTACGGATGTGCTTCGCGCACACGTCCGGCCTGCCGAACTCGTCGCAGTGGGTCAGCAACCACTCGATCAACCTGCGGACCGCGGCGCAGAACATCGCCAACGAAGCGCAGCAGTTCACGCCGGGCACGCGCTTCTCGTACGGCAGCGTCGGAATGCACGTGGCCGGCGCCGTGTGCGAGGTCGTCGCTGGCCAACCGTGGGCCCAGCTGTTCGACCAGCGCGTCGCGACCCCGCTCGGCCTCACCGACACGTCCTACACGGCGCACGGGATGACCAACAACCCGCGCATCTCGGGCGGCGCCGTCAGCAGTCTGCGCGACTACAGCATCTTCTTCGAGACGCTGCGAAACGGCGGGATCCACAACAACGTGCGCATCCTCAGCGAGGCCGCGGTCGAGGAGATGATGACGGACCAGACCAGCCACCTGCCGATCACGTTCTCGCCCAACCCGCAGGGCGCGCCCTACGGCATCGGGCTGTGGGTCGACCAGCAGGACTCGGCCGGTCGAGCGACGCACGTCAGCAGCCCCGGGTTCTGGGGTTTCTGCGGTTGGATCGATCGGGCGCGTGAAGTCACCGGCGTGTTCGTCGTCGCCAGCAACGGCCAGCTGACCTGGCCGTACTTCGAGCGCATCGTCGCCGTCGCCGACGCCGCGCTGCCGCCGGTCGGCACGGCCTGCCACGGCACGGGTTCGCCGGCGTGCGCCGCCGACACCTGGCTCAATGCCACGACCTGGCCGCGCGTCGGCCTCACCGGGTTCGGCCTGCGCACCGACCACGCGCCGGCGGGCAGCCTCGGCGTGATGTGGCTGGCCTACGCCCCGGCGACTGCGCCGAGCACGGTGCTCGACCTGTCGATCTGGTTGCCGTCGCCCTTCGCCGCCACGGCCGGCCTCGTCGCCGACGCCAACGGCCACGCCATGTTGCCGGTGTCGCTCGCCAACATCGCCGCCGGGCAGTCGTTCGCGGTGCAAAGCGCCTGGCTCGACACCGGCGGCTGCGGCCAGTTCGGCGTGCGCGCGAGCCACGCGCTGACGCTGACGATTCAGCCCTGAGGCGTCAGGGCGAGTTTCGTGGTCGAGTCTTCGCAGACCCGTGCGGCCGCTCGGCGCCAGCGCGGATTCGACTTCACAACGCGACCGTCGAATCCCAGATCCGCGCCCACACTCGTGACAGCGCGGAGTAGTCGAGCGCCGTCTCGTCGCGACGCGCCGGCACCGGCTCGATGCGGCCGGCGATCGCACGACCGACGACGAAGCGGAAGACGTAGTCAGGCTCGCTGCCCATCCGCAGGTCGCTGACGACGACGTTGTCGCCCGCCCGCCGCACGCCGTAGAGGCCGTCGGTGAACCACCGCAGTCGCGCGACCGGCGGGTGCTCGGCGATCGGCTCGAGCAGCGCGACTTCGCTCGGGTACTCGGTCAACGTGACGGCGTCGTCGGCGACGAGCGAGTAGTAGCCTTCGGAATAGCTGCGCTCGCCCATCACGACGACGCGCCAGAGCAGGGAGTTGAACGGCGACGGCGTCGTCAGCACGAGCGCGTCCGCGCGACCCTCCGTCACGAGCTGCCCATGCACGACCGACTCGACGTGCCACTTCGCCGCGCCACACCAGAGCAGGTACGCGGTGCTCAGCGCGAGCCCGACCCGGTTCCAGCGCGCGCGGCCGAACCACGCGCCGACGATCCCCACGAGGAGCGGCAGGGTGTAGACCGGATCGATGACGAAGATCAGCGACCAGCTCGCCGGCGCGAACGGCAGCGGCCAGAGGAGCTGCGTGCCGTAGACCGTGCAGGCATCGAGCAGCACGTGCGTCCAGAAGACCAGCAGCACGAGCGCGAGCCAGCCGCGACCGTGCTCACGCGTTGCCGGGTGGATCCGCCGCGCCAGCCAGGCGAACAGCGGCGCCGCGAGCGTCACCACGAACACCGAGTGGGTCCAGGAGCGGTGCCGGGTGAACGCGTCGACCGGATCCGCCATCGGGATCACGATGTCGAGATCCGGCAGCGTGCCGAGCAGCGCACCCCAGACGAGCGCGCGGCGGCCGACGTGTTTGCCGAGCACCGCGTGGCCGACGGCAGCCCCCAGCGCGAATTGGGTCACGGAGTCCATTGGGGTCGGGCGACAACTCGAGCAAAGTCGGCGCCGAACGCAATCACTGTCTGTGGCGACGCCCGCTCGATCACGCGGAGAACGCGGCGATCTCCGGCCGTCAACGGTGCGGCCAGCGCCGCTCCTGGAGTCTCTCCGGGTTGCGAGCACCGCCAGGAGCCGTCACCATGGCACGCGCCCTCGCTTTCACGTCGTTTCAAGCCATGACCCACGGCATGCCCCTTTCCGAGTCCGCGCGTTTCGGCTTGCTCGCCCTGCTTCACCTCACGGCGCCGGCACAGGCTCAGGACCGCGGCCGCGAGCCCGAGCCCCTCGTCGTGACGAGCATGACCGGCAGCGCGAGTGCGGCCGGCACCGCACTCAGTGCGCTGATCGCCAAGGGGTACCGCGACCGGCAGCGCGATGCACTCACCTGGCTCTGCGACGACGCCGGACGGGCGGAGGCGAAGCTCGCGCACCCGTTCCGCGCGTATCTGCTGGGGTCGGCCGAGCCGCGACCGGCGGATCTCGTGAAGCGCTACACCGCGACCGAGAACGATTCCCCCTCCCACCGCATGTTGCGCGAGCTGCTCGCGGCCGACCTCGATGCGATTCGGCGGGCGCTCGACAGCGCGTCGCCCTCGGCAACGCGGAAGCGGTTCGGCGCCATCGCTGAGCTCTGGGAGAACGACGCCGCGGACGGCCGCGTCGGCGCGTTCGTCGCGATGCACGACCCGATCCCGCTCGGCGCGATCCACGCCGTCGTGGAGCGCGAAGACCCCGCCGTTGCGCTGCGCATGTTCGCGGCTCATGCGGAGAGCCTCACGGTTGTCGACGAACTGCAGACCTGGTCACGGGTCGAGAAGTTCGCCGTCATGGTGCGCGTAGCGAACTCGGGCTCGGCAGGCGGCGTGAAGATCGCGGCGTCGCGGCGACAGGCTCTCGTCACGGCGGCGGCCGAGAGCGCGCAGAAGAGCGACCTGTCGCCGGCATCGACCCTCGTGCACATGCACGTCCTCGTGTCGACCCAAGACGATCGAATCGACGTGCGCGGGCCGCTGATCCGCTTCGCCCAGTGCAACGGACCGTCGTTCGTCCGGCGCGCGGCCTGGCATTGCCTCGCGCTCCACGCGACACCCGAGGAGTTCGTCAAGGTCGCCAAGGAGGCCATCCGGGTGCCCGCGACCGAGGCCGCGATGTTGCGCGTTCTCGACCGCGCCGGCGCGCTGATCGAATCCCTGAAGACGCACGGCACGGGCGGCGCTGTCGTCGCGGATCAGCTGCGGCCGTTGCTCCGGGGCGATCTCGAGAACTCGTGGACGGCGCTCTGCGTTCGGAGCGTCGTCCGCAGCCTCACGGGCGAACTCGCGAGGCTGCTCGAACCGGAGCTGGAAGCGCTCCTGGAGAACCCGTCGCAGAGCGTCGTCGAAGCGGCGCGATCTGCCCTTCGCAAGCGGTGAGCCGGATCGCGTAGCTTCTCCGCGCCCGACGTTCGTTCTTGCGCTACAACCGCCCGCATGGGGCACACCAAGAACCACCCGAACCGCCGCCAGTTCGTGAAGACCTCCGCCACCCTGCTGGGTGCCGCGGCGGTCCCGACGCTGCCGGGCTGCGCCATCGCGACCAACCCGACGGCGGGCCGGCAGGAGCTGCGCGTGCTGCAGATCGGCGTCGGCGGGATCGGCGGGATGGACCGCAACAACATCAACCGGCACGAGCGCGCAAGGATCGTCGGCCTCGTCGACGTCGACACCGACCCGCTCGAGAAGGTCGGCAAGCAGTTCCCGGACGCGTTCACGGCGACCGACTACCGCGAGGTGTTCGCGGACCGGCTCGACGAGTTCGACGCGGTCAACGTGTGCACGCCCGATCACTCCCACATCGGTCCGATCCTGCTGGCGCTGGCCGGCAACAAGCACGTCTACGCCCAGAAGCCGCTGGTGCAGCAGCTCGAGGAGCTCGCGATGCTCGAGAGCGCGGTCCGGAACCGGCCGTTCCTCGCCACCAACACGGGCAACCAGCGGATGCAGAACCCGGGCCGCCGCATCGCGGTGGACATTCTCGAGCAGAATCTGCTGGGCCCGGCGATCGCGGCATACGTCTGGACGGGCACGCGCCGCGGCAGCGCCAAGGGCCTCGAGCTGCCGGCCAGCAAGGAGCCGCCGGCCAACATCGATTGGGATCTCTGGCTCGGCCCGGCAGCGGAGCAGCCCTACCGCGACGGCATCGCACCGAACAAGTGGCGCGCGTGGTGGGACTTCGGCACCGCCGGTCTCGGCGATTGGGGCGTGCACCTGCTGGACATCATCATGTACGCCTACCCCGAGCTCACGAGCCCGGTGTCGGTCCGGTGCGACACGCCGCGCGCGGCCGATTGGTACCACTGCACGGAGTGCAAGTCGACGATGACCTACGCGGTCCGCGGCGATCGCTTCAAGCACGACACGTTCCCGGTCCACTACAACGACGCCGGCGTCGGCTACGACCTGCGCTCGCTCGGGATCCCGAAGGACAAGGTCGGCGCCAACCAGACCGTCGTGGTCTGCGAGAACGGCACGCTGATCATCAACGCCGGCGGCAACAAGCTCGAGTGCTACGTGAAGAACGAGCTGGTCAGCCCCGCGGACCTCGGCGCCAACACCGACGTCGGCAAGTACGCGCACTGGGGCAGCTGGATCGAACGGGCGCTCGGCGACGAGGACGTGAAGGTCTGGACGCCGTTCGAGCAGGCGCTGCGCATGACCGAGTGCGCGATCCTGCCGGTCAAGGCCAGCCGCTTTCCCGGCCAGGAGCTGCAGTGGGACAAGAAGACGCTGACGTTCAGCAACAGCCAGGAGGCGACGGACACGGTCGTGCGGCGGGCGTACCGCGACGGGTTCTCGCCGGTCGAGGTGTAGGCCCGAGCCGACTCGACAACGGCCCGCCCGCCGAAACGGGCGGCGGAGTCAGTTGGCTGCGATCGCGACGACGTGACCGCGCGTCCGGAACAGCAACGTGCCGCCCGCGATCGCCGGCGTCGCCATGCAGATCTCGCCGAGCGGGCTGACGCCGATGGGCTCGAACTCCCGCCCCGCGCGCACGACGCTGACATCGCCCTCCTCGCTCGTGAACCACAGCTTGCCGTCGCCCGCGACCGGGGACGCCGAATAGGCCGCAGCGCCCTCGCTCAGCCGCGGACGGCCGTGGACCTCGCCGGTCGCGGCGTCGACGATCGAGACGACGCCGCTCGAGTTGCACAGGTAGAGCAGCCCGCGGTAGACGATCGGCGTCTGGATGTAGTTGCCGACGCGCGTCTGCATCCAGCTCACGTGTTTCCCGGGTTCTTCCCTGGTCGGGATCGGCAGCTCGCCGACGGCTGTCTTGTGCACGGCGAAGATCGGACGGCGCGGGTGCCCGAGCTTCAGCGGTCGGTGGTTGCTCGTGAACAGCACGTGCTCGCCGCTGACGATCGGAGCCGGGATCGGCAGACCGCCGCCGCCGGCCATGCGCCAGACCTCGGAGCCGTCGGAGAGCTCGTAGGCCCCCATGTGCAGGCAGCCGTTGACGAACACCAGCGCACCGCGGTCCGTGTCGACGACGGTCGGCGTCGCCCAGCTCGTCGTGTCATCGCGCTTCACGCGCCAGGCGAGTTCGCCCGTGTCGACGCGCCACGCGGCCAGGAACGGGTCCTCCTTCACGTCGGCCTGCACGATCACGAGGCCGCCCGCGATCGTTGGCGAACTGGCGTAGCCCCAGTGCAGGTCCATCGAATCGTGCGGGCCGACGTCGAGCGCGCCGAGGTCCTTCTGCCAGACGACCTCCCCGTCGACCGTGTAACAGAACATGCCCTGCGCCCCGAACACGGCGACGACGTGGCGACCGTCGGTCACCGGCGTCGGGTCCGCGTGCGTCGCCTTGGTGTGGCGGGCAAACCGCGGGACGCAGCGCGTCGCCGTGCGCACCCAGTCGACACGGCCGTCCTCGAGCCGCAAACACCACACCTGGAACGTGTGCTCGACGAGGTCGTCCGCCGAATCCCCGTCGCCGTAGCGGCCGATCTTGAGACTGGCGTCGCCGCCCTGCTTCACCGCGGTCACGACGAAGCAGCGATCGCCCCAGACCACCGGCGAGGCGTGCGACAGCCCCGGCACGGGCGTGCGCCACCGGACGTTCTCCCCCGTGGCCACGTCGAACTGGTCCGGCAGCGCGTGCCCGTCCGAGACTCCGGACGCCTGCACGCCGCGGAACTGCGGCCAGCGCGGTTCCTGGGCTCGAGCGGCGGCGAGAACGAGAACCGAGACGAGGCAGACTCTGAGCACCGCGGAACGCTATCGCGGCAGCCGGTGACGGACCACTTGGTAGATCTCCCACGTGGTTCCTAAGGTAGCCCTATCCGAGCTCCCGCTTCGGACAGGAACCGTCTGACATGAACAACCGGACCATCGGCCTGCTGGCCGTCGTGACTGCCGCGAACCGCCGCCGCACGGACCCGCAGGTGATGGACTCACTACGCCGCCCGGCAACGCCGAACGGCAATGGCCGCGTCATGCTCTCGACCAAACCGACCTCTCCTCGCTGGGCCGGCGTGATCGCGCTGGTCGCCGCGATCGCAACGGGCCCAGCGGGCGTGAGCCAGCAGCGCCCCAACGTGGTGCTGATCCTCGCCGACGATCTCGGCCTGGGCATGCTCGGGCACTACGGCCAGCAGATCGTCACGACGCCCAACATCGACCGCCTCGCGCGCGAGGGCATCGCGTTCTCGAACTACCACGGCAATGCGTTCTGCGCTCCGGCCCGCAGCAGCCTGCTCAGCGGCCGCCATGATGGCCGCAAGGGCGTCGGCTCGCACAGCGCCGGCGGCTTCCTCGTTCGTCTCGACCGGGAGATCGACGACGACGTCGAATGGCGCCGCCGCTATGACGCGCACATCGCGCGGCGCAGCAAAGCCGCCCCGATCGCCGACGACACCCTCCTGCTGGGCCAGGTCGCGAGGTTGGCCGGCTACCGCACCGCGCAGTTCGGCAAGCTGGATGCGGGGTTTCTCACCTGGCACGAACGCGTGACGCGGCACGGCTGGCAGCACTACGTCGGCTACTTCGACCATGTCCGCGCGCACGGCTTCTACCCCCGGTACTTGTGGAAGAACGGCCACAAGATGCCGCTGCCCGGCAACCCGTTCGCCGACGCCGGCAAGCGCAGCGAACGCGGTCGTGAGCCGGTCGGGCAGGGCGGAGCAACCTACTCCCAGGACGTCTTCCTGCGCGAGATCCTCGACTACCTGCGCGACCACGCCGACAACCATGCCGACGAACGCTTCTTCCTCTACCACAGCACGCAGCTGCCACACGGGCCGGTCGCCGTCGAACAGCTGCATGCGGACTTCGCCGATCGCGATGAGCTGACGCTGTCGGAGAAGAAGTACGCGACGATGGTCAAGATGCTCGACGACCACGTCGGCCGCATCCTGGAAGAGCTCGAACGCCTCGGGATGGACGACGATACGATGGTGTTCTTCTCGTCGGACAACGGCCACGAGACCTACTACGAGAACGCCCAGGGGCTCTTGCCCAAGCGTCGCAAGGACAGACTCCTGGACGGAACACCCGCCGACTACGACCAGCACAAGTGGCGCACCAGCAACGGTGGCGACAGCTTCGACGGCGCCGCGGGCATGGCCAACCTCAAGTGGTCCGCGTTCGAGGGCGGCGTACGCTGCCCGATGTTCGTGCGCATGCCCGGCACGATCCCGGCCGGCGTCACGACCGATCGCCTGACGACACACTACGACTTCCTGGCGACGCTCGCCGAGATCGTCGGCCTCGAGGATCCTCGCATCCACCGCACCGACGGTCGCTCTTACCTCGCGACGCTGCGGGGCGAGCCGGACCGCGGCCATGACTGGATCTTCATCCGCGGCCGCCGCATCATGAAGGGGGTCGTGATCGACAAGGACGGCTGGAAGTTCTGCCAGTTCAAGGACGGTCGCCAACAGCTCTACTCGCTGCGCGAGGATCACCTGGAGCAGCACGACGTCTTGTCGCAGCACCCGGAGACCGCCGCCCGCCTGCATGGTGTGCTCGAGCGCCAGCTCGACACGAACTGAGCCCCGGGCAGACGGACAGCGAACGCGTTCGCGAAGGACGACGTGGCCATCACCGACCACGATGCGACCCGGTCGCCCAGCAGACCGTGATCGGCGCGTCGTGCGGCTGCCGGAGTGGCTGCCGGCAATGGACCTCTACTTCCAGTGGTTCCATGTCGCGCCGGGGCCGGCATTCCAGAGCACGCAGCGGCTGCAGGTGCCGATCGTGCCGTAGGCTGCGCCCGATTCGGGGCCCGGTACGCGGAGCCGATCCTGCCGAGGGCTGTCCGTCACCGCGGCGACCGAACGCTCAGCCGAACGACTTGCGCCAAGGCGGCTGAACCATCACCCTCGACCACGCGCGATGGCGGCGAGCACGCGACCCGTGACGCGGTCGCAACGCTCACCGTCGAAGCGCCACAGGTCGCGAGCAGATCGATCGATCCCGGCATGCTCAACCAGCCGCCCCCGCAGCTGTTCGCGGGCGCGGTGTAGTCGCACCTTGACTACGCCCTCGTTCACCTCCAACGCTTCGGCGACCGCGGCGGTCGACAGGCCGTCGACGATCCGCATCACGAACACGAGCCGGTAGGTCGGTTCGAGGGACATCACCGCCGCATCGATCGCGCGAGCAGCTTCCTCGCGAATGCCCCGATCGGGTGGCCGCTCGACGTCCGACGTCCTGGGCGGCAGGTTGGTCGCCGCAGTCGCAAGCACACTACGTCGCCGTTGTTCGGCGCTGGCCACCTCGAAGGCGACGCGCAAGACGATGCGGTGCATCCAACTGATCAGCGACGCGCGACCGGCGAAGGTTTCCAACCGGCGCCAGATCTGGATGTAGCCCCGCTGCAGCGCCTCTTCGGCGGCCTCGTCGTCGCCGAGCACCGCGCGAGCAGCGCGAAAGAGGCGCTGATTGTGGCGTCGGACCAACAATTCAAACAGCTCGGTCTCGCCGGCAAGCACGCGCCCGACGATGTCTTCGTCGGAGATCGCGGTGTGCTGCCAGGAGCCAGGGTGCAGAGAAATGGGATCAGGCATGGCCACGCCCATGGAGGGCCGAACGCCGGTGGACGTTACAGGAAAAAAGAACTCCCGACGTTCCGGTAACCGATCCGCGGATGCGGCCCTCCATACGCCGGGAATCGCCACGGCGGTGCCCCCAACCCTGACCTCTAGCAAGGAAGTAGCCGTGCGACGTTCTGCTGTCTCTGCCCTCTCGATTCTGGTGGCGGCCTGTGCCGGCGCCGGGATCGCCGCGCCAACCGCAACCCCGGGCGCCGGACTGGCCACCCAACTGGATCGCGGTGCTGCGGTCTACGCCGAGCACTGTGCGCGTTGCCACGGCCCCGCCGGACAAGGTGACCGCGCGCCCGCTCTGGTCGGCGCCGGCGCCCTACCGAAGATGCCCCGAGCCGATCAGGAGCGCACGGCGACGTTCCGCAGCGCCCTGGACGTCGCGTTGTACGCAACCCAGAACATGCCGCCCAAGGCATCGCATCGCCGGAAGTTGTCCGAACCGGACTACTGGTCGGTGCTCGCGTTCGCGCTGCATGCCAACGGCATCGAACTGACCGAGCCGGTCGGTCCCGACAATGCCGGGGCCATCATCCTGCACCCATGACGCCGGCGAACACAATGAACACGTGCAACCCGGACCCGTCCCGGTCGCCAGTGCTCTCGGGTACGGCGATCGTCACGGCGATGCTCCTCACCGCCTGCCACCGCAACGACGCCCCGGCTACCGCGCAGCCGCCCGAACCCCGACTGGTCGAAGCCGGCAAGCAGATCTTCCGCTATGACACCTTCGGCGACGAGAGCCAGTGGACGGATGGCCTCGGCCTTCACCACGTGGTCGCCACGCTGACGCCGGCGACTGCGCTCGCGGTCGGCTTGAAGGTCGACGCCGATGCCGTGCCCGAGGCGGTGCTCGCGAGCGCCGATCTGCAGGACCCCGCCACCACGCTTGCGTTGATCGAACTCAACGCTGTCGTCGGCATCGTCGGCCGAGTCGAAGCCGGCCAGCTCACCAGCCTCGGCGTCACCTGCGCCCTGTGCCACTCGACAGTCGACGATCGGGTCGCTCCGGGCATCGGCTCACGACTCGATGGCTGGGCCAACACCGATCTCGATCCCGGGCAGATCCTGGCCCTGTCGCCCGCGACCCAGGACCCGGCGATCCAGGCCGCACTGACATCCTGGGGGCCGGGCAAGTACGACGCCCGCTTCAATCAGGACGGTGAGAGCGACCCGGCGGTGATTCCGCCGGTGTACGGGCTGCGCGACGTGCCCCTGACCACCTTCACGGGCGATGGCGACATCTCCTACTGGAACGCCTACGTCGCCATCACCCAGATGGGTGGCCGCGGTGTCATCCACGATCCGCGGATCGGACTGCACGTCGTGCGCACCCCCGACATCGTGACCCCGAAGCTGGCCGCCCTCGCCGCCTACCAACACAGCCTCTCGACACCGCCGCCACCGGCGTTCTCGTTCGACCCCGCCGACGCCGAAGCCGGACGCGCGCTGTTCGCCGGTGCGGCCCGTTGCAGCGAATGCCACTCGGGCCCGACCTTCTCGGACGGTCGACTCCATCCCGCCGCCGCAGTCGGCACGGACCCGCGCCACGCCCAGCGCAGCGCGACCGGTCTATATCGTGCAACGCCGCTGCGCGGCCTGTGGCAGCATCCCCCGTACTTCCACGATGGCAGCGCAGCGACGCTCGAGGATGTCGTGCGCCACTACGACGGTCATCTGCACCTCGGGCTGAACGACGCGCAGGTGCGTGTTCTGGTGGAGTATCTGAAGTCCTTGTGACGACGGACCGGAGCCCCGCCGGACGGCCGAGGTCCCTGCCGATCGGCGGCGAGTCGAGTGCGAGCTTGACGACGTCGTCGATCAGAATCGCCAGGGTCGCCTCGACAGGGGCTGCCGAGCTCGACCCGCCACCGTAGCTGGCGTTTGCTGGCCGAGTTCTGCGGGGACGAGGAGGCGCTGCGCCGCCGCCTCGACAAACTGCTCGATGCGGCCGCCGACGACGAGCAGTCCCACGCGAACGTCAATCGCCCCCACCGGGCCGCTCCGACAGCGCGGCCCGCTTGTCCGCGACCGCCGCCCAACGCTCGTGATCGGCGCGCGGTTCCTTCTGCCTGGTGATGACCGGCCAGCGGCGACTGAACGTGGCGTTCAGCGCGAGCCACTCGGCCCACTTCGCGGGCAGCTCGCCCTCGATGTGGATGGCGCCGACCGGGCACTGCGACACGCACAGCGTGCAGTCGATGCAGTCGTCGGGGCTGATGACCAGGCAGTTCTCGCCCTCGCGGAAGGCGTCGACCGGGCAGACCTCGACGCAGTCGGTGTACTTGCAGTTGACGCAGGGTTCGGCGACGACGTGCGTCATGGTTGATTCGTCGGCAAGGCGCGCCGCAACGGCACGCCGCTCTCGAGACCCGCGCGCGCCCTCGGATCACGCTGGCACGCAGCCGGGCCGGGAAATGGCGCCGGCCGCGCTGCACCGGCCCGGAGCAACGGCGTCCGCTCGCTCATCCGATCGCGGATTTGCTCGGGCCGCGCGGCGAGGCGGACGGCGAGGTCGGCCAGGGTGTCGGAACGAGTGATCGGTCTCGTCATGGTGCAGGGACTCGCCGCTGGCACGTTCGAAGCATGTTCTTGCCCCGCTCGAAGCAAGGCATACCGCGCGCGAGCGACCGGAACTGCTGCGACCATACAACCCGAGCGCACCTCGCGGCCATCTGGCGATCGGGATCAACCCGCGCCGGCCGGGCCTTCGCCGCCGTCGGGTGGAAGTAGGTACTGCTGCTGTCACCGGCGCTGTTCGCCGGCGAGTGACGACTCACCCCACCACCGACAGCACCGCGGCGACATCCACCGACCGCCGGAACGGCACCACCCGCGGATGGCCTCGCCGCTCCGCCGGCACCGCGCGCTCGGGCAGGCACAAGACCAGTCGTGGATGGTCGAGCAGCGCCAGCTTGGCCGGCAGCGCGGTGCGATCGCGCAGGCCGGCGACCTCGCACAGCCAGGTCGGGCGACCCGGCCGGACCAGGGCGAAGTCGGGGAACGCCAGGCCGCGTGACGTCAGCACCGGCACCGGCTCGCGCACTAGTCGACAGTCGGGAGCCAGCCGCAGCAGATCGTCCGCGAACCGTCGTTCGAGCCGGCTGTCGAAGCGTCGCGGTTCGTCGCCCGGCTGCAGCGGATCGCCGGTCGTCAGCACGAACGAACCGCGCCGGGTGCCGAGGTCGCACTCGGCGACCAGGCGGTAGCGCCGCATCCACGGCAACAGCGGCACGATCGCGGCCATCGTGCGGAACGGCTCGCTGGTCGTCGAACGCCGCCAGCGGGCCTGCAGCGCCCCCGCGTTGCCGGCCACCGGTTCCAGCCTGGCGCCGTGCAGCCAGGCCGTGCGAAGCACCGCGTGCGACGCGCCAAAGACCCCCAGCACCACCGACGAGGCGTGCCGCAGGAGGCTCTGCGCCATCGTCGTGTTGGCGACATGGGCCAGCCGAGTCGGTTCCGGCGCCGGGTCGGGCCAACGGATCGCGCGGCGCAGCGGCACGTCGTCGAACATCGAATCCCGGTCGGTGGCACCAGCGACGGCAGCTCCCCCCGCGGCGCCTCCAGCACCGCCCGACCGCGCCCGGTACAGCTGCAGCCGCAGCGCCGAACGTGCCGGCGCCGCCGCCGAACGCCGTAACCAGTGCTCCAGCACGTGCAGCGCCACGGCCTGACGGCCACCGGCCCGCGGGTCGATGTCCGAGTCGCGGCAACGACGAATCCATTCGTGCACCCGCCGCCCGACGTAGCCGGCAGCGGCCTCGATGAGATCACGCAACCACGGTCGATCGCGATCCCCGAGCCAGCTCGGCACGATCTCGCCGTCAACCTGCGTCAACGGTATCCGGTGCGGCGCGATCGTCGGTACGCCAACGCTGGGCACGGCCCACCTCCAGAGTATCGAGACTCGCGAGTTGCACGATCTCGCCACCGCTTCGAACGCGGCTCGCGCGCGCGCCGCGCTGGCTCGCACCGGCCGTACCACCGGCAAGGATTGCCACGTCGGCCGCCCCCTCGGACACGCCGAGGTCGAGCAGCCGCGGTCCGACCAACGCCGGGTAATCGCCAGCGGCGAAACCCGCGATCAGATCTCGGCGTTCGTGCAACGGAATCTCGGCGGTCACGGCGGGCAGCAAGAACGCCTGCGCCAGGTCGTACGCGGCCTGACGGGTCGGCGTGAACACGAGCAGCCGGCGATCGCCGTACTCGCTCGCCAGGTCGCCGATCAGCTCGAGCTTGTTCTGATGCCAACCGGCGATCTGGTTGGCGCGGTGCCACGCCGTCAGCGCCGGCCGCCAACCCGGCTCCCGACGCGCCTCCGCGATGAACGCGCCGAACCCAGCGTCCGGCCGCCGATAAGCGAAGCGATCGAATGCGGCGAAGAACGTGTGCCAGGCCTTGTCATAGGCCTCGCGCACGTCGTCCGGCAACGGCACTCTCAGCTCGCGATGCGCGCGCTCCACTACCCGCTCGGAGCAGTGCAACACCGACCCCAAGCCGGGCGCCAGCTGCTCCGCCAACCGGGTATCGAGGCGATCGAGAAACCCCAGCCGACCGAGCGCCGGCGAGCCGTCCAGAACCGCCAAGAGGCGCGTCCGCGGCACGTGCTCGACGCCATCCACGATGAGCAGATCGAACGCCCGGACGGCGGCCATCACATCACGCGTCCCGATCGATTCGACGACGACCGCACGCGCCAGACCCGCTGCGGCCATCCGTTCGCGCCAGCGTATCGACGCGGCCGAGTCGCGAGTCAGGACCAGACCGTTCCGCCGCCAACCCCGAACGAGTTCGTCGACCAGTTCGTAGCGCCGTTCCTCGGCAAGACCCTGCACGAGGCCGCGATTGTCGGCCAACGCGAGCGCCGTCAGCAGCACGCCGCCACCGAACGGATCCGACGGCTCGTCCAACCCGCCCGAGCCGGGCCGGATCCCCGTCTTGTCGAAGAACAGGACACCGGCGTCCTGCAACGTCAACCGGGCCCGCGCCCGCATCCGCGCCGGACCGATGAGCCGGTCGCCGCGTCGCCTCAAGCCGAACGGAACGCGGAGCTCGGCCGGCCAATGCTCGATCGAGAACTCGCCGCGCTCCAGCCGCAGGATCGGTGCGTCGTCGCAGTAGCCCATCACCAGTCCGTGGTTCGCGCGGGCCGCGTGGTTACACCGAGGTTTGTCGAGCGAGGCCGATCCCAAACGGTTCGCCGGCACGGGACCGGCATCCCCATCGACGGCGCTTCACGTCAGCTGCTTCGAACAGCAGTTGCACGAGGGACCTGAACCCGCTACATCCGTCCGCGCTCCAAGCGGTGAAGTCCGGTGTGAATCCGGCGCTGTCCCGCAGCTGTGACCGAAGACGAAAGCGACCATGACCACTGGCGGCGCGCGTAGTGCCGCTGGGAAGGGGTCGCCGGTAGGACGACTCGGAAGTCAGAAGATCTGCTGGAGCCGGCGCCGAGAGGGCGTCGTTCTTCAAACCTCACCGGAGGCGCGAGTGACGCCTGCTGCCGTGAACCCCATCTGCTCGACTCTCGTGGTCCGTACCCTCGCGGGTGCGCTGACCGTCTCCGCCGCTCTCACAGCTCAAGTCGGCGTCTTCGCCGCGCAGGTCATCGCGTCCAATACCAACGGCGGTGCCGGCGGCGGGATCTTCGCGCCGACGAACGCGCTCGGGGCGCCCGGCGGGAGCACCGATGTGCATTCGCTGGGCATCGCCGGCGACCTCACGCTCGGGTTCTCGACCGCGATCGTCGATGGCCCCGGTGCCGACCTGATCGTCAGCGAGAACCCGTTTCGGCTGTCATCGAACCCGCTGCAGACCTTCGCCGAAGTGATGTTCGTCGAGGTCAGCAGCGACGGCGTGCACTTCGCGCGCTTCCCGTCGCGTTACTACGGCCCGGCGAGTCAGCCGGGACCGTTCGGCACGGTCCCGATCGGCAGCTACTCCGGTTTGGCGGGCCAGTCGCCCGTGCTCGCCACGACGGCGGGGGCCGATCCGCGCGACGTCGTCGAGGCGGGTGGTGACGCGTTCGACCTCGCCGACCTGAACGGTGACCCACTCGTCGTGCAGAGCCTCGTCGACCTGCAGTCGATCGTGCAGGTCCGGCTCGTCGACGTCGTCAGCGGGCAATCGTTGGACAGCAACGGGTCACCGATCTTCGACCCGGGCTCGGGCAGCGCCGACGTCGACGCGGTCACCGCGATCCACCAACTGGGGAACGTCGCTCCCAACGGCCCGAGCGTCACGATCTCGATCGCGACCGACGGCACCGCGACGCTGCGCTTCGAGGACCCCGACGGCTGGCAGGACATCGATGCGAGCACGTTGCGAGCCGCGATCGTCGGTCTGCCGATCCCGATCAGCGCGCTGCTCGGCTCGATGCAGGTGCAGCAGGCCGACGCGCTCGGCTTCACGCTCGTGCAGCCGGTCCCGTTGCCGAACGACCTGCTGTACACGCTGTCGTTCTCGGTGAAGGACATGGCGGGCACCCGCAGTGGTGCGACGCGCACCCGGCCGACGTCATGATCGGCCGGCCGTCCTGCGAGCGACGACCAGGCACGACCGCGTACTTGCGCATGCAAACCGAGTCCGTGTGCTACCATGCACAGCGATGACCTATCGCACGCAATCCGCGGACGTCGCACCACAGATAGAGGCGCTCGTGGTGGAAGGATGGCGGCGCATGTCTCCCGCGGAGAAGATCCGGCAAGTCAGGGAGTTGATCCGGACGACCCGACGGTTTGCGGTGGCAGGCCTGCGCAACCGTCACCCCGGCGCACCCGATAGCGAGATTCATCGTCGCCTCGCGGCCTTCTGGTTGGATCCGGACATGCAGGTCCGGGTGTTCGGTGCGGAGAGTGATCCCGCCGAATGATCGACGACCCTGTCCCAACTGCACTCGACGTCGCGGCTCGCCTGGAACGCCTCGGAATCGACTACTGGCTCGGCGGCTCACTGGCGAGTTCGATCCACGGCGAACCACGATCGACGCACGACGTCGACTTCGTCGCAGCGATCAACCTCGAAGACGTCAAGGGACTCGTGAGTGCGTTCGAAGGCGACTTCTTCGTCGACGTGCAGTTCATCACGGCAGCGGTGATGCGGCGGGAGGCCTTCCAGCTCGTTCGAAAAGAGGGCTACCACCGCATCGATGTGTTCGTGATGCGAGATGAACCGTTCGCACGCGAGCAGCAACGCAGACGCCAACGACAGACCATCGATCCGGAGACCGGCCTCGGACTGTGGGTCACTACTGCGGAGGACATCGTCCTTCAGAAGCTCACGTGGTTCCGTAAAGGTGGCGAAGTCTCAGATACCCAGTGGCGCGATGTGCTCGGCGTACTCAAGTCGAACCCCGAGATCGACCACGCCTACCTCGAGCAATGGGCGAATGATCTGAGGGTCTCCGACCTCCTTCGTCGCGCGCTTTCCGAAGCGGGCTTCGGCTAGAGCGCCTCTCCGACCGCACAGTTCGCACGACGACATCACCCTGGTCTCGCCCGAACCACGGGGGGCACGCTTGGTCAGCTCGCGAACTCGTCGTGAGCGAGTCGTAGTCGACGGAACGACCTCGAACTATCGCGTGTCGTGCGCGATGTCCAACTCCGGCCGCCGGGCGCGCAGGGCCTCGACGAGGTCGAGCGTCAGCCAGTCGCAATCCCACACGTTGAGTGAGCGCAGCGTCGCCACGTCGCCGATCGCGGCGGCCGAGTCCGCCGTCAGGGCGTTGCAGCCGCGCACGTCCAAGGCGCGCAGCCGCGGCAGCTGCAGCACGAGCGCGAGCGCGTCGTCGGTGAGCCAGGCGTTCTCGGACAGGTAGATCGACTCGAGGGTCGGGAAGCGGTCGCGCAGCAATCGCGCGGCGCCGACGTCGAGCTTCGGGCAGCCGATGAGGCCGAGCTCCGTGATCGTCACCGGGATCTGCTGCAGAGCCGCTTCGTCGAGTCGGGTGTTCTCGCACAGCGTCAGGGAGCGCAGCTGCTGCATGCCCGCCAGCGACTGCAACGCGGCGGCCCCGACATCGGCCCGCCACAGCACCAGTTCGCGGAGCTCTGTCAGCGGCTGCAGGCCCCGCACGACCTCGTCGTTCACGTTCTGCACGTTGACCAGGCGAAGGACCTCGAGGTCGCGCAACTGGCCGAGGCTGGCGAGCCAGGCCGACGGCATGGCACGGCAGCTGTCGAGGACGAGGTGGCGCAGGCCCTTGCACGCCAGGATCGCGGCCCGGTTGGCGGCCCCGAGATCGGCCGCTCCGACCACCGTCAGCTCCTGCAACGCAGGAATGCGCGGCAGCGGCGCGAGCAGCGACCGGATCACGGCCGGGTCTCGCTGCCCTTTGTTGATGCGTGTGAACTCCAAGGCCTGAAGCTTCGGCAGCCGCGTCAGGTGCTCGAGGCCATCGCGACTCACGTCGTCGACCTGGCTGAGCGACAGCCGTTCGAGGCCCGACAGTTCCGCCAGCCGGGCGAACGCGCTCTCGTCCATCGAGACGCCCCTCTCGACTCGGACGGACCGTGCGTCGTCCGGCAGATCCTCGAGATCCTCGACGCGCTGCACGAGGTGAGCCATTGGTTGCGAGAGCAAGTGCTCGTACCGCTGCGCCAGCTGCTTCATGCCCGCGTTGAAGTCCTCGGCCGACATTCCGTCGCCGGCCTCGGTCCCGGGCGTGAGCCGACAGATCGGGCGCTTGCCGCTCAGGATCAGCTGCTCGGCGATGGCGAGCGTCATCCACCGCTGCCCGTCGACTCGGAGATCGCGAACCTGCCGGGCCGCGCGCAGCAGCGGCACGCAGTGCTCGGACACGTTCGGACACTCGGAGAGATCGAGCGTGTGGAGCCACCGCAGTCCAACCAGTTCGGCGACCGTGACATCGTTGATCTTCCTACAGTTGCCGAGGCGCGCCTCGCGCAACTCCGGGCACTTCGTGCGCAGCACCTCACCGACCTCGGGTTCGAGGTCGCGGTTGCGACGGAGATCCAGAACGCGCAGCCTCGGCCAGCCCGGCAGGCCGGCGATCCGCAGGCCCGCGCCGGCGTTCTTCGCGGCGCCCAGTTGCGACTCGAGCCGGGCCCGGGGCCCGATCCCAGGGCGACGGATATCGCGAAAGCCGCCCTGGAGACTCAGTTCGACGAGGCCGGTCAGTCGCCCGAGGACGGCGATCTCCGCCGGCGTGAGGAACGTCGTCGTGACGTGCAGCTCCCGCAATGCGGCGCATCGTGCGATCGCCTCACAGCCGGCCTTGCCGACGGTGTGGTTGAACCTGACGTCGAGCACCCGCAGGGACGGGAAGCGCGCCAGCGCTTGCAACGCTTCGCCGGGCAGGTCGAACCACGACAGCACGAGCGTTTCGAGCAACGGCAGCGCATCGAGCCGCTGCAGTTCAGCCCCTTCGACTTCGGTCGTGCCGACGAGCTCGAGTCTCCGCAGCTCGGTCAATCGCGCGATATCCGCGAGTGCGGCGTCCGTGATCGAGGTCGGCGAGGCCGCGTCGTCCGCCACCCTGAACGCCGCGCTCGTCGACACCCGCAGCGCCTGCAGGCGCGGGCAACGCGCGACCAAGGCCGCGAGCGCCGCATCGTCGAAGTTGCGTACCTCGACCGCGGCGACATCGGGTGCCAGACCCTCGATGGCGGCGGGATCGGTGACCTTGGTCCACTCGGGCTCGTCGGGGCCCTGCGCCGGTGCGACGACCTGCGCCGCTCCGCCCGATGGTTCTCGTTCGAACAGGAACGCTCCGACCACCGCGCCGAGCCCGATCAGCGCGACCGCTGCCGTCAGCAGGCGGCGGGACCGCGGCGACCGCACGATTTCGAACTCGACGACCTCGTCACGCGCGGCGCGGCGCAGCACCGCGGCCGTCACGTCGGGCGCGCGTTCGTCCCCCACCACTTCGCCGAGCGCCCAGTCGAGTCGTCGGTCCATGACCTCGTCGTGCTGCCGATCTTCGTTCATCGCGTCGCTCCGGTTCGCCGTTCGATGCACTCGCGCAGCCTGGCTCGCACCCGCTGCAGCAGTGTCTTCACCCCGTTCTTTCGCATGCCCGTCGCCGCCGCGATCGCGTCACGACCGAGTCCCTCACCGTAGAACAGCTCCACCACGCGCCGCGGCCGGCCGTCGAGCTGCTCGACGCACGCGCGCGCTGCCTGGATCCAAGCCTCGCCGTCGTCGCCGCAGTCGCGCTCCCAGAGGCGATCGGCCAACTCGACGAGCAGCTCCTCGCGGCGGCCTTGATCACGCCGACGTCGGAGATAAAGGTGCCGCGCCGTGCGCCGCAAGAACGCGGCGACGGCCACCGCATCGCGGTCGTCGGTCAGCCGCCGGAACGCAACGAGGAAAACGTCCTGCAGCAGGTCCTCGGCCAGGTCGGCCGGCGCGCCGAGGGCACGCAGGTAGCGCCATACCCCGACCTGATGGCGTGAAACCAGCGTCTCGAGGTCGAGGGCGGCGGACATGAGCGGCAGCGGAACGGAGATCGGGCTCACGCGCACGGATCCCGTGAGACCGCCCAGGGTATTCAACGGATTCGGTTCGCGGGCGGCCGGATCCGATCGCGATCGGATGCCATGACGGGCTACCGGCCGGTGGTGGCGCGGCCCGCCGGCGCCAGCGGATCGCGCACGACGACCGCGTCGGCGCCCGGGAACGTCGCCGGCACCGGCGTCGTCACCTTGCCGGTCGCGGCCCACTCCGCGCCGCGCACGAGCGTCACCTGGAACGCCACGCACTTCATCGCCGTGCCGTCGTGCCCGAGCGCGGTGTGGAAGCACCGACCCTTGCCGAAGTCGATCGCCATGAGCAGCGGTTCGTGTTCGCCGCTGCCGCCCGTCGCCTCGTCCGAGAACGCCGTCGCGAGCACGGTCAGGTTCTCCGCCGGGCCGCGCAGCCGGTCGTAGAGCTCGTCCTGGCAGTGCAGGAAGCGCGCGGGCAGTCCCTGCATGATCGGATGCCCGGGATCGCGCACGTCGAGTGCGAACTCGTGCCGGCGACCGTGCGAACCGCCTCGGCCCGGGCCCGTGTCGCGCACGATCTTGCCATCGCGCCAACGCACGTACGGCCCGGAGTGTTCGTTGCGCCGGCCCCACCCGCCGACGCCGATCATCAGGTTTTAGTCGCGCCAGTTCGGGAACGCGTTGTCGGCCGCATGCACGGAGACGAAGCCGCCGCCGCCGCGCACGTAGTCCGCGAACGCGGCGCGCGTCGCCGGCGGCCACAGCTGGCCGTTGTAGTTGGAGACCACGACGTCGTAGTCGCCGAACGCCGGCGCGAACGCGCCGATCTCCTCCTTCCTGCCCGGCGACGTCGCGACGTCGACGGCGAACCGGCCGCTGTTCTCCAGCGTCGCGCGCAGCAGCGGCGTCGTCTCCTGCCAGCGATGGTTGTTCTGACCGTCGATGATCAGCGCCCGCAATCGTGCCGGCCGGTTCTGCGACGCGCGTTGCCTGTCGAACCAGCGATAGAGCTCGGTCGACTGATACGCCGCCTGCCATGACGCGTGGCCGACGTGCTCGAGGCTCGTGAAGCGCACCTTCGTGCCGCCGACCGCTCGGATCGCTTCGACCATCTTGGCCGAACCGTCGAACGGCACCGCCCGATCCTCGGTCCCGTGCCACGCCCAGATCGGCAGATCGACGAGCTTGCTCGCGTCCTGCGGGTCGCCCTTGCCGCAGACGGGCGCCACGGCGGCGAACCGGTTCGGATGGTCCGCCGCGAGCCGCCAGCTGCCGTAGCCGCCCATGCTCAGGCCCGTGAGGTAGATCCGGTCGGTGTCGACGTTGTGCGTTCGTTCGACGTGGTCCAGCAGTTCGAGCAGGCGCTGTTGCTGATCGCTCTTGGACCAGAACGACTCGCGCGGGCATTGCGGCGAGACCACGACGTAGTTCATGGGTTCGCCCGCAGC
Organism: Planctomycetota bacterium; assembly: GCA_965228735.1. Classification (GTDB taxonomy): domain Bacteria; phylum Planctomycetota; class UBA1135; order UBA1135; family UBA2386; genus JAGQRA01. The sequence continues at coordinate 438,111 of OZ245838.1, read as the reverse complement.
GAGCCGTCGCGGCGGGCCCCACTTCGCGACGAGCGACAGCGGCCCGTTGCTCTCGCCGCGCCCGTGCAGGAACAGCAAGAGCGGCACCGCGGGACCGTCGGGGTCGTAGCCCTCGGGCAGGTAGAACAGATACGGCATCGTGCCGCCGTCCGACGTGCTGAGCGCCCGCTCGACCTGGCGTCCGGGCGTGAGCTCCTGGGCCCGTGGACTCGAGGCGGAGAGCAGACCCACGGCAAGCACGGCCAAGGTCACGGGGAGGTGTCGGGTCACGCCGGAGAGCCTAGCGCACGGAATCCACGACCACAGTCGTGACCCCGAACCGGCTCCGCCAGCGATACACGTGTCGTCGACCCGCCCGGTCGATCACGGATCGCGGACGAGCCGCACGCTGCGGATCCGCAGCGGCAGCGCGGCGTCGTCCCGGGCGATCGTCTGCAGGTCGAAGCGGCCGCCCGCGACGAGGTCGAACGGCGCGCCCGCCACCCCGACGACCTGCCCCGCGTCGTCGAGCAGCTGCACCACGACGCCGTCGTGGGCCGGCTGCGGTTCGATGCGCCAGCGACCGGCATCGAGCTGCAGTGCCGTGCACGTGCCGGCACCGGGCGCTCGCAGCTCGCAATCGATCCGATCGTCCGCGATCACCGCCAGCACCGGGGTGCTGAGGGACCAGTTGAGTTGGTTGCGCATCCCGACATCGAGCGCCACCCGCTCGGGCGTGCCCGGCGGTGGGACGTGCAGCAGCCGGAACGGCACGGTCTGGTCGAAGCTGCCGAGCAGCAGCCCGGGCACCTCGACGACGTTGCCGTCGCGTCGCACGCCGACCCGGCCCTCGAGTCGCACCCACATCGACACCTGCATCCGAACGTCGAGGCCGTTCGGCAGCCGCGCCGGCGGGCAACGCAGCTGCACGCAGCGATAGTCGCGCAGCCACCGCGGGTCGCTCTGCATCTCGTAGCCACTGACGAACGTCGGGACGACGGCACACGGCGCGCTGTTGAAGAGCACGACATCGGGTCGCCGATCGAGCACGTAGCGCCCGTTGCCCTTCATGTGCCCCGGCATGTAGGCCCGCCCGAGAATCTCGGAGACCGCGCGATACGCGAAGTCTCGCACCGGCGTGCGCGCAACGACGGGGTCGTTGAAGCCGAGCATGTCGACGTGCGGCAGCTTGCTGCCGAACGGGATGCCACCGGCCGCGTCGACCGCGACGAGAGGTCGCTGCGACGCGAACGCGCGATGCATCATCTCGCCGAACGCGACGTTCTTCCATTCGAGGCCGGTGTCGCGCAACGCCGCCGACTCATGGTCGTGATGCGTGTCCCAGGTGAGAACGCCGACCGTAGCGCCAGCGAGCACGAGCGCCGGCACGGCTCCGAAGCTGAGGGTCGCGATCCAGGCCACGGCCTCGACGGCGAGGAACGCGAGCAACGGCACGACCGCGATGAACATGCGGTGCGACGGGAAGTAGTCGCCGCCGACTGCCGCGAGATAACCGCACCAGAGCGCGATCGGCAGGGTGAACAGCAGCGCCCGCAGTCGCGTGTCACGGCGCACGAGTCCGATGACCGCGCCGATCAGCGCCAGTGGCAGCAGCCCCCTGGATGCCTGCCAAGCGCGATCGAGATAGGCCAGGCCCTCGGTCAACGTCGCACTGCCGAGGTCGACCTTGAGGTGCGCGGTGTTCGGAACCCACTCGCCGTAGTACGAGAGCCGAAACACCAGCTGACCCAGAACCGCGATCACCGCGGGCGTGATCAGAGCAACGACGGTGAGAAACCAGGAAACGCCGTGGCGGCGACCGCGCAGCCACAGCGCGAGCGTCGGTGCGACGAGCCACAGCGGTCCTTCCGAACGCGCGAGGCACATCAGCGCGAACGGTATGCCGGTCACGAAGGCGCTCGCCGTCGACACGGCGCCACCGCGCTCCACGAGACGCAGCATCGCGGCCGTGCTCCAGACGATCAGCAGCACGACCATCGGTCCCTCGAGGCCGCCCAACGTCCACGTGACGGTCGTCACGTGCGTCGCCAGCACGGCGGGGCCGAGCGCGACGACTGCCAAGTCCGACCATCGTCGGGGGCGGCGCATCCGCAACAGCACCAACACTGCACCCGACATGCAGAGCCCGCCGAACAGTCGAGCCGCGACATCGGCCTCGACGCCCACCCACAAGAACCCGGCGCAGCCGAGGATCCAGAGCAGGTTCGAGTAGCCCTCGACCGGCTCGCCCACGTTCCACACCAGACCGTGACCCGCGACCAGGTTCTCGGCGTAGCGCAGCACGATGAACGCATCCTCGGCGAACAGCGGCCAGAGTCGCGCCTGTTGCCAGAGCGCGAGCGTGAGGCACACCCCCGCGGCTGCCAGGCCGACCGCCCCGAGGCCCGGCCCATCGGCGGTCGTGGGTTCGGCCGACACTCTGCGTTCGCTCACGCCGAGAGCATAGGCCGACCGCCCGACAACCGCTGGTCGCGGCCCCGCGAGCTGCGGCGACGAAACCGCGAAACCCCGTTTTTCCGAGATCCACTGCCCCGCCGACGTTCCGCCCGCGAGTAGCGGACATGAAGCCGTTGCTCGCCACGCTGATCGCCGCCATCGCCCTCGCGACCGCCATGCCCACCCAGGCCCCCTGCAGCTCACAGCTGCAGGCCAACTACGGCAGCCCGCTGCTCAACAACTACTGGGACTTCCGGGACGTCTGGAAGCGCTGCTACCTCGTGCAGAACCCGCACCCCTACCCGATCCAGATCTGCCAGGCCGCACAGCGCTTGAGTCACAATCTCGGACTGCTGCCGCTGCTCGGCGACCCCAACGTGTTCTTCTCGTGGGTGCAGGCGGTGCCGCTCGGCAACACGTTCATCCCCGGCCTGCCGCTCGGCTCGGTCACACCGGCAGTCACGATCTCCTACAACCAGACGACGGTCTGCCGCAGCTCGTTCGCCATTCCGCTCACGCTGCCGCCGGGCCAGCGCGTGTTCCTCGTGGCCAATTACTGGGTGCCGCCGCTCACGATCGGCGGCGACTGGATCAGCTCGACGCTGACGCACGGTGCCACCGACGTGCGCAGCTGGTACTTCCAGAACGGCGTCTGGAACCAGAGCCTGCCGAACGGCTACCACTACCAGCTCGAGTACCGGCCGCACCTGCAGGCCGGGGTCAGCAGCACGAGCGGGGGCTGCGGCAGCAACGGGGCACCCAGCCTGACGTGCTCCCCGCCCGTGCTCGGTGGCGCGTCCGCGATGACGCTCGGCAACCTGCAGCCCGGAAGCCTCGCGTTCCACGCGATCGGGTTCGTGGACCCTGACGCCTCGATGACCGGCTTGGGCGCGCCGGGCTGCCGGCAGCGCACATCCGGCAGCATCACGCTGGCCGGCTTCGCGTCGCCGGCCGGACAACTGCAGATGGCACTCGCGATGCCGAGCGATCCGGCCGTGCTCGGCGTCGTCTACTACGCGCAAGGGCTCGGCGTCGATCCCGCGGCCAACCCGCTGGGGGTCGCGTTCAGCAACGGGGTGGCGGCGACGATCGGCAGCTACTGAGCTCTGTTGCTCACCGCATCGACCGCGCCGCACCGTTCCAGAGATAGACGCTGCCGTCCGCGCACCCCGCGGCGAGCGACTCCCCTGAGCCGTCGAACAGCACCGCGTAGACGTAGGCGCCGGACCCCGTCAGCACGAGCAGGCAGTCACCGCGGTCGGCGTGCCACACGCGCACCGTGCCGTCGTGCGATGCCGACGCGACGCGGCGGCCGTCCGGCGCGACCGTGAGGTCGTGCACCCAGCCCTGGTGGCCGGACAGCGACAGGCGCTCCGCGAGCGTGGCGGCGTCTCGCACGACAACGGCATTGCCCTCACCGCACCAGAGATCGCCGCCGCGGAACGCGAGCGCGCGCAGCCCGTCGCGCGCTTTCGTCGCCGCGAGGCGACGGCCCGAGTCGACATCGAGGATCACCAGGTTGCCCTCGAGATCTCCCACGGCCAGCACGTCGCCCCGGGGCGAGAACGCCAACGCCGTGGCCGGCCCGCCGGCACCGGGCAAACGCGTGAGTTCGGTGAGCGACTCGGCGTCGAAGAGCCGGATCGAGCCGTCGGCATGGCCGCACGCGATCACGCCCGAACGCGGATGCGTGGCGATCGCGACGTCTTCGAACCCCGCGACCGACAGCGCCGTCGCCGTCCCGCCGGCCTCGAGGTCCCAACGCACTAGCGCGTGCTCGGGATCGAAGCCGATGCCGAAGAGGAAGTCGCCGGTGCGGGCACAGCCGGACAATCGCGAGCTGGCGGGCAGCGTCGCGAGCCGGCGTCTCGCCGCGGCGTCCCAGGTTCGGGCCGCCCCGTCGGAGCACGCGACGTGGAGCAACCGATCGTCCGGGCTCCACGCGAGCCCCTCGGCGCCGCCCCCCACGGCCGGCAGGATCGTGCGATGCGGCGCCGATCCACCGTCCCAGATCCGCACGCCGTCGAACGGCGAGACCGTCGCGATGCGACCGTCGCTGTCGTGCAGATCGAGATCGAGAACGATCGCTTCGTGGCCGTAGCGCGTCTCGCCGCGTTCGCCGTTGTCCGGGTGCCACCGCTGCATCGTGCCGTCGTTGCCGACCGTCCACAGCGAATCCGCGCTGGCGAAGCGGACCGCATTCACCGTTCGGCCGGCGTGCCCGACGACGCTCGCCAGGCGTGCGCCGTCACGATCGAACACCTCGATGACGCCCTCCTCGCAACCGATCGCGAGGCGTTCCCCGTCACCGCGGAACGCCGCGGACCAGACCGCTCGCCCACGGCCGATCTCGACGATCCGCTCACGTCGCTCGAGGTCCCAGAGTTCTGCGAACGGTGCGTCGCCGAGATCGGCCGCGAGCAGTCGACGACCATCCCGCGTGACCGCTCGGCTCGCCGGGGGCAGGCCTTCGGCGCGGTATCGCACCGCGCCGTCCCGATCGAGCACGACCACCGACCCGGCCTGCGAACCGAGCGCCAGGCCGCCGTCGTCGCCGAGGAACTGCAGCCACCGCACCGGCATCGCGTCGGGAGCGGCCCACGACGGGAGCGGCGTGCCCGTCGTGACATCGAGGCGCGTGATGCGGTCCGAGCCGTCGGCGACCGCGATCGTCCGACCGTCCGAACTGACGTCGAGCCAGCGCATGCCGGCCAGCGACCGGTGCCAGAGCCGCGTGCCGTCGGGCTGCAGCACGGCGACCGTGCCGTCGTTCTCGCCGGCATGCACGAGCACGTCGCCCGCCCAGTGCACCGCCGCGAAGTAACCCCGCCGTTCCGGCAGGTGCCCGATGCTCTGATCCGCAACCCGGTCGAGATGGTGCCACTCGAATCCCCGCAGCTCGGGGTCACAGGCCTGCAGCTGCTGCTTGGCACCGAGCGCGTTGTGGATCGACAAGTAGAACGCCGCGGCGACGACGTGCGCCGAATACGCCTGCTGCAGCGCCTCGTCCCGCTGCGATCGCAGGCTCACGTTCACGAGCAGTGGCCCGCCGACGGCGAGCAGCACGACGGCGACGAGCGCCACGGTCGCGGTCGGATAGCGCTGACACCAGCGCGCGGTGCGCCGCAGCAGCGAGGGCGGCCGCGCGCGCACCGATCGGTGCTGGAGCACCGCGTCGAGATCGTCGGCGAACGCGGCGGCGCTCGCGTACCGCCGGCCGGGCACCGGATCCATGGCCTTGTGACAGACGAGTTCGGCGGCTCGCCCCACGAACCGATTGCGGTGCGCGAGCGGCACGGGCCGCGCTTCGAGGATGCGCGCCCGCAGCGCCTCGGGCCCGTCCTCCCAGTACGGGCACGCGAGTGACAGCAGTTCGTAGCACGTCACCGCCAGGCCGTAGACGTCGGTGCGGGCATCGGTCACCGCACCTCGCAGCTGCTCCGGTGCCATGTAGGGCAACGAGCCCGCCTGCGCCCCGCTCGCGGTCAGCCGCGTGACGCCGCTCGCCTGGGCGAGGCCGAAGTCCATCAGCATGACGCGACCGTCGAAGCCGAGCATCACGTTGGACGGCTTGACGTCACGGTGCACGACGCCGCGTTCGTGCGCGTGCTGCAACGCCACGGCGATCGCGCGGACGACGCGCAGGCAGAACTCGACCCAGCTGCCGCGGCAGAGTTCACGCAACGCCGGCTGCGGCTCGGAGTGATCGGCGACCACCGCGAGCACGTCGCTGCCGCGCAACCGTTCGGCCGACCGGTGCGGCAACGACCGCAGCAGCTCGGCCAGGGTGATGCCAGCCACGTGCTCCATCGCGAGGTAGAGCACGTTCTGGTCCTCGCCGCAGTCGTAGACCGGCACGATCCCGGGATGCTGCAACCGCGAGACGGCTGCGATCTCGCGGCGGAAACGCTCGCGCGAACGCTCGAACGGCTGGAACTCCGGGCGCAGCAGCTTCACCGCGACGTCACGCGCGGGATCGTCCTGCCGGGCGAGGTAGACGACCCCCATGCCGCCCCCGCCGATCATGCGCTGCAGCCGGAACGGGCCGAGCCGATCGAGCGGGCGCGCCGGGGCGGCGGTGTCGAGCAGGCCGGCGTCCAACAGGCTCTTCGCCCGCCGCCGCAACACCACGGCGAGCTCGGGTTGCTCGTCGCAGAGTCGGGTGAGCACGCGGTCGCGTTGCCCCGGTTCGCTCTCGATCCAGCGCAGCAACAGACGATCGACCGGGTCATCGGCCGAGTCTGCGGCCTGGTGGGACACCACCCGCGAGCTCATGCCGGCCCGCCTTCGTCGCGATCGAGCTCGCGAGCCAGCTGAACGAGTGCCCGGTTGAGCAGCATGCGCGTCGCGCCCTCGCTGCGTTCCATCGCGTGCGCGACGTCACGCAGCGGCAGCTCGGCCACGCGCGCGAGCGTGATGACCTCGCGATAATCGTCCGGCAGGCGGTCGAACGCCTGCTCCAGTCGTTCGGCGTGCTCCGCGGCCATCGCGACCGTGCTCGGACTGTGTTCTGGAGAGACGCCGGCGAGCAGCTGGTCGTAGTCCGGCAGATCGGCCGCGAGCACCTGGCGATCGCGATCCCGCCGCTGCGCCGTGAGGTAGCGCGACCGCCGCGTGATCTTGCGCAGCGCGGTCGTGAACAGCCACGAGCGGAACGCCGCCTCGCCGCGGAACTCGAACCGCTCCTGCGCCGTCAGCACTTCGCGGCAGACGGACTGCACGAGGTCCGAACACGACTCGTATTGCCGGAGGCGCGCGTGCATGCGCAGCCGGATGAACGCGCGCAGGCGGTTGAGATACCGGTCCAGGAGCGCGTCGATCGCTTCCGGACTGCCGGTGGCCGCCCGGGCGAGCTCGCGATCGAAGTCATCTTGGGGCGTCATCGGGCTGCGAGAGAGGATACCGCCGCGCGCGCGCAGCCTGCGGTGTGGATGCCCGGAGGGCGGCGCGCAGCACGGGGATTCCGACCTTTTCCGCGGTGTCTCACGATTCCTCGAAATCAAGCGTGCGGCCGGCCGAGCCCCGGGCATCCACCGAGGCGAGCAATCCGATGCAACCGACCCTCCCCCGCGCCGTTCTCGCCATCGCACTGGCACTTCCCGCCCTGACGGGCAAGGCCACGGCCCAGGCCGCCGTCGATCACACCCACTGGCAAACCGCGATCCAGAACCAGGGCAATCGGACGACCTGCATCATGTTCGCGGCGGTCGCGGCGCTCGAGGCGCGCTACAAGCGCAATGGGCTGACCCTCGACCTGTCCGAGGAGTTCTGCAACTACGTCCACAAGACGATGTGGCTCAACCGCGACTGGGCGCCGATCGCGGCCGGCGGCTCGGACTTCCGCGAGAACCAGGTGGGCGCGTTCGGGGGCGGCGAGGGCACCGGCATCGCGCGACAGCTCGCGGGCGGGCACTTCGCCGTGCCGAGCGAGGTCTACATGCCGTATCGCACGACGCCGTATCCGAACCTGCCGGCGTGGAACAACTCCTATTGGGATTCGCAGTTCACGACCAACAGCTTCAACCTCGACCCGGTCAACCTGCCGCGGGCGGCGCTGACCGCGCCCGTCTACTACTCCGCGTCGGGCTACGTCGACATGCCCCAGCCCGACAGCACCACCGCGATCGAGGCCGTGTTGCAGGCGGGCCACGACGTCGTCTGGGACTTCGACTGCCGCGGCAGTCGCGGCGCGATCTGGCGGGCGGTCACGGGCTCGATCAGCATCGGCTGGCACTCGATGCTGATCGTCGGCTACGACCGCACGTCGCCGAACCCGCAGGACTGGTACTTCACCGTGAAGAACTCCTGGGGCGAGACGAGCCACCCCGGCGGCTTCACGCGGATCGGCTACGACTACGTGCAGGCCTACGGTCGCCGCGCCGGCTACATGACGGGTGCGAACACGCCGCACGGCTGGCCCGAGCTGCAGTTCCTCGGCCGCCGCAGCATCTGCTTCGACGGCTGGCGCGGCATCCTCGACGTCTATCACCTGCCGCACGTGATGGACACGTGGTTCCAGGCGGCGAACATCAACATCGCGGACAATCGCATCGGCACGTTCTACGACCACAACGGGGTCGCGCACCGCGTGAACGGCTACGTCCAGGGCAAGGAGCTGACCTTCTGGTTCAAGAACGCGCCCAACGACAACATGCGCTGGGACGAGCTGCGCGAGAGCCCGACCGTGGGCCGCAAGTTTCGTTACCGCGTCGTCGACGACGACGGTGAGGAGCTCGCCGGCGAGCACTACGACAACCCGGGCCCGCTGCCGAACCCGCCCTACGGCGGCTACGCGCGCACACCGTCGACGATTCTGGCCAACGACGGCTACCTGACGCCAGTGTTCAACAACTCGTTGCCCGTCGACACCGATCAGTGGCTCGGGCGTTGGCGTCTACAGACCGGCGGCTTCCGCCCGGACCTCTACGTCATGTATCGCGACGACAACCTGCTCACGCCGACCGAGCAGCTGACCTACGCCGGGTACGTCTGTGACCTCGTCGAACCGGGCGGCAACCGCATCCAGTTCGTCGCCAAGGTGTGGCACAGCAACCCGGGGTGGATGCAGGTCTACGTCGGCGTGCCGGCGATGGCCGGGCAGTTCATCGGCACTCTGCGCATGCTCAACTGGCAACGCGGCGTGTGCGCCGGCTACGCCCACACGGGCCTCACCCTGGACCAAGGCGTCTACGGTTACCGCTACGGCACCCACCACAACGGACTCGTCACCCAGTTCGGCAGCGGTTGCGGTTCGTATCCGTGGCGACCCTACCACGATGTCGACGGCCACCCCGAGCTGGGCGAGCCCCTGCGGTTCGTCATGGCCAACACGCAGCCCGGGACGCCCGCCGTGCTCGCGATGGGATTGTCGAACCAGCTCAGCGGCGTGACGCCGCTGCCGTTCTCGCTCGCCCAGCTGGGAGCGCCGACGTGCTACGTCCGGGTCGATCCGCTGGCGACGATCTTTGGGGTCGCCGACGTGCAAGGCTACCTCGCGGTCACGCAGACGTTCCAGCACCCGCAGCTGCTCGGCGGGCACGTCTACTCGCAGTACTTCTCGCTGCAGCCGGCGGCGAACGCGCTCGGGCTCAAGGCGAGCGAAGGGGTCGACACCCTGCTCGGCGGGACGCAGTAGCACGCCCAGCAGTACCCCGCTCCGCAGTACCTCGCTCAGTCGGGCGACGCCCCGAGGATCTCCCGCACGTCCCGCGCGATCGTCTCGCCGATCGTCTCGAGCGGGAGATCGTTCGGGTCCGTGCCGAACGGCTCCTCGATCTCGGTCGCGAGCAGTTCGAGTCCCATCGTCGCGAAGAACGCGAACATCGACGCGATCACCGCGCCGTAACCGAACTCGGTGACGAGGCCGAACGGCATCACGAGCGCGTAGAGCAGCACGAACTGCTTGATGTACGACGAGTAGCTGAACGGGATCGGCGTCTTGCGGATGCGCTCGCACTTGCCGAGCACGTCGTCGAACGCCTGCAGCAGCGGCTGCAGCGTGATGCGCGCGCCCTCGGCGAGTTTGCCGCTCTCGATGTCGCTGTGGACGTCCCGATGGAGGTCCGTGAGCAGCCCGTTCGGCTCGTGCTCACCGACGAAGTCGCGCGGCTGACGCAGGTGCACCATCAGCAGCTCCGGAAACCGCGCGATGTGCTCGGCGTAGACCCCGCGCCGCTCGGGTGCCGTCGTCATGAGCTGCGCGTCGAGCTGGTGCGCGAGCCCGCGCGAGACGTTGACGAGATGACCCCAGACCTTGCGGCCCTCCCACCAGCGGTCGTACGCGGTGTTGGTCCGGAAGACGAGCAGCAGGCCGAGGATGATGCCGAGGATCGACAGGAACGCCGGCCCGAGCGGCACCGCCACGTGAAAGACGTCAGTCTCGATCCACACCACGAGCGCGGCCCACGCACCGGCGCCGATCACGTCCAGCATCAGCGTGCGGAACACCGGACTGCGCTGGAAGTCGAAGAGGATCCGCCACCACTGCTTCGGCTCGTAGGGAATCATGCTCGGGTTTTGGAGCGAACGGCGCGCCGATGCCAGCCCGAACAGGGCGCGTTCACAGCACGTTCGTGCTCAGCCCGCTGCCCTTGACCACGACCACGTTGCCGATCTGTTTCAAGCCCGCGAACTGCATGTGCACCTGCAGGCCGTCGAGGCCGGGGAACGCGGGGAACGGCAGCCCGATCAGCGTCCCGGGGATGCTCGGGATCGAGACGATCGCCGCCGGGTCGAGGCCGGCCATGCCCCACCACGGGTTGTAGGCCGGCGCCTTCTGGAAGCTCATGAGCAACGCGCCGATGACCCAGGTGCCCGGGTTGGTCGTCTGGATGTCGATGTTCGCGGTCTGCCCCTGACCGAAGTTGGTCACGACGAGCGCGAGATCGGTGGACTCGATCGCGCCGCGGTCGGGGATGGCCTGGCCGTCCTCGTCGGAGTCGACCGCGCGGTTGTTGTTCGCGTAGTCGTTCATCATGAACGGGTGCGTCATCGCCGATCCGGTCTCGATGCACGGCGAGCCTGCAGCCAGCGAGTAGTCGCCAGCCGCCGGGTTGGCGAGCATCGGGTCGACCTCGAGATTGCTCAGCGACAGCGCGGCACCGCTGCCGGTCGGACCGATCACGGGGTCGTAGTTCCAAACCGCGCAGTTGAAGGCCAGGTTGTTCTCGAACACGACGTGCGGACCCTGGTAGGCGCTGTTGGGAAACCCCGTCGCCGTGCCGTCGAGGACCACGTTGTTCATGATCCACTGCTGCGGGTTGTTGGCGTCGTTGCTCCACGAGATGCCCTGACCGATCGCGTAGAACGTGTTGTTGTAGATGTAGGTCCGGTCGCCGGTGCTGCCGTTGGTGCGCACCCGCACGCCGACGCTCGGCCACGTGCCCGTGTTGGGCACGGCGTCCGTGATCACGTTGTCGTGGAACGCGACGTCGAACCCGCCCCACACGATCAGCGTGCTGTAGGTCTGCTCGAAGTAGCAGCTGTGGATGTCGACGTCCTGCGCGCCGCTGTCCACCGTGATCGCGCCGTTGCCCCACGGGTCGACGCCGGCGTTGCGCATCGTCAGGTTGCTGATCTCGACATCGGTCGAACCGCTCGCGATCCGGATGTAGCCCCAGATCCCGTTCCCGGCGCCGAAGTCGAAGATGCAGGTATCCTTGTCGACGCCGGTGATCTTGATGTTCTGGATCCCCGCCAGATCGAGCCGCGCCGGCACGTTGAGCGCCTGATCGAAGAAGTCGCCCGTCGTGCTCGGACTGTAGACGCCCGGCAGGACGTGGATGTGCACGTTGGCGAAGTTGACGCCGACGGCCCACGCCATCGTGCGGAACGGCTGGGCCCGGGTGCCGGGGAACGAGTCGCTGCCGTTGACGGCGTCGACCCAGTAGTGATCGACGACCTGCGCGGGAATGGCGACGGTGCTGAGGAGGGCGGCGAGAACGAAGGGGCTGATTTTCATGGTGCTCCGGGACGGGGTGGGACGCCCGCGAGTATACGTCGGTCCGCTGCCGATCACGGTCAGGCGCACACCAATCAAGGCGGCTGAAAGCTGACGGTGCCGTTACCGCTCGACATCGTCAAGTCGACACGGCTACGCGCGTGGCGCGAAGATGTGTGGATCCTGTGTGGATCCTGTGTGGATGCCTGGCCCGCGGTGGAATCCCGAGTCCTCGCGGGCCGCCGCGGCAACTGCCCCCACGATGCCAGCAATGCGCCACGTCCGAAGCCTCACCGCGATTGCCATCGTCACCCTTGCCAGTGTCCTCGACGCGCAACAAGACGACGACTTCCAGGGGGCGTTGGCACGACATCGAAGGGGGCGCGAGTACGCCACGGACGTTCCCACGGGGCGCATCCTGCGCGAGCGCACCAGCTCCGCTGGCGTGCGCCACCCGTACATGATCCTCGTGCCCGAGGATTACACGCCCGACCGCCGCTGGCCCGTGCGCTTCGACCTGCACGGCGGCATGGGCGCGCCCGAGTGGCAGAAGCTCGATGGGTCGTGGTCGCCCGGATGGCGCATTCCGCGCGGCCAGATCGTCATCCTGCCGGCGGGTTGGTGGGACTCGATGTGGTGGGAATGGAGTCAGGTCGAGAACTTCGAGGCGATCCTGCGCGAGGCCAAGGCGACGTGGAACATCGACGAGAACCGCGTCGTGCTCTACGGCAACTCGGATGGCGGCGCGGCGGTGTTCTTCCAGGCGATGCGGACCCCCGACCGCTGGGCCGGCTTCGCCGGTCACGTCGCGCCGCCCGACCGACTCGTGCGCCGGGAGTTCCGGCCCGACGGCCAGATGCACGTCTCCAACCTCGCGGGGCAGCGGTTCCACCTCGGCTACGGCGAGCGCGACCCGAAGGTGCCGATCCAACACCTGCGCCGCTACCTCGCGCTGTTCACCGCGGCGGGCGCCGACATCGAGCACTACGTGCTGCCCGGTCAGGGCCACTCGCTCCGTATTCCGCGCGAACGCGAGGAACAGTTCGCGCGCTTCCTGTTCGGCACCGAACGCGACCCGCTGCCGGACCGCCTGTCGTGGGCGACCGAACGCACGGACCGCTACCACCGCCGCAGCTGGCTCGTCATCGACGAACTCGAACCACCGCGAGCGCGGCGCGATGTCGAACCCGACAACATCCTGCCGCGCTGGGGCACGCGGATCCAACTGCGCGGACCGACGCAGCCGCGCTCCGACTGGGGTCGGGTCGACGTCGTTCGCGACGGCAACCGGGTCACCGCCACGACGCTGCGCGTGCGGCGCTTTCGCCTGCTGATCTCACCCTCCGAGTTCGACCTCGAGCAGCCGATCGTCATCGAGCGCAACGGCGAGGTCGTGCACGACGCCAAGGTGACGCCCTCGGTCGCGACGCTGCGGAAGTGGGCGACGATCGACGAGGACCGCACGCTCGCGTTCGCCGCGGAGATCGTGATCCGACCTTGACGCCGCCGCGGAGCGACCGACCGGACAGTCCACGCTAGACCGCGACGCGCTGGCCATGTAGACCAACCGGTATGAAGACGCGCGCCGCGATCGCCACCAAGGCCGAAGCTCCGCTCACCATCGAAACCGTCGATCTCGATGGGCCGAAGTCCGGCGAGGTCCTCATCGAGGTCAAGGCCACGGGCATCTGTCACACCGACGCCTACACGTTGTCCGGCAAGGACCCGGAGGGGCTCTTCCCGGCGATCCTCGGTCACGAAGGTGCGGGTGTCGTCGTCGACGTCGGCCCGGACGTGCGCAGCCTGAAGAAGGGTGACCACGTCATCCCGCTCTACATCCCCGAGTGCCGCGAGTGCTCGTACTGCACGTCGGGCAAGACCAACCTGTGCCAGGCCGTTCGTGCGACGCAGGGTCGCGGGTTGATGCCCGACGAGACGTCGCGCTTCTCGATCGGCGGCGATCGGCTGTTCCACTACATGGGCACGTCGACGTTCTCCAACCACACCGTCGTGCCGGAGATCGCCGTCGCGAAGATCCGCGAGGACGCGCCGTTCGACAAGGTGTGCTACATCGGCTGCGGCGTGACGACCGGGATCGGCGCCGTCATCAACACCGCCAAGGTGGAGCCGGGCGCGAACGTCGTCGTGTTCGGCCTCGGCGGCATCGGCCTCAACGTCATCCAGGGCGCGCGCCTCGCCGGCGCGAACATGATCGTCGGCGTCGATATCAACCCGGCTCGAAAGGAGCTCGCCGAGAAGTTCGGGATGACGCACTTCGTCAACCCCAGAGACACCGAGCAGGATCTCGTCCCACACATCGTCGACCTCACGGGCGGCGGCGCCGACTACAGCTTCGAGTGCATCGGCAACGTCGAGGTGATGCGGCAGGCGCTCGAGTGCTGCCACAAGGGCTGGGGCGAATCGGTCATCATCGGCGTCGCGGGCGCCGGCGAGGAGATCGCGACCCGCCCGTTCCAGCTCGTCACCGGCCGGGTCTGGAAGGGCACCGCGTTCGGCGGCGCCAAGGGCCGCACCGACGTGCCGAAGATCGTCGACTGGTACATGAACGGCAAGATCAACATCGACGACCTGATCACCCACACGATGCCGCTCGAGGACATCAACAAGGCGTTCGATCTGATGCACGAGGGTGAGTCGATCCGCAGTGTGGTGATGTTCTGATGCGCGAAGGCGTCTTCGTTCATCAGTTCGAGCTCGGTCCGTGGGACAACTTCCTCTACCTCATCGGCGACAAGGCGACCCGCACGTGCGCGGTCGTCGACCCGGCGTGGGACGCGGCGACGATCCTGCGTGAGGCGAACGCGCTCGACCTCACGATCACCGACGTCCTCTGCACCCACAGCCACTTCGATCACGTCGACCAGGTCGATCCGCTGCTGAAGGACGTCGACGCGCGCGTACACATGCTCGGCGCGGAGATCGAGTTCAGCGGCTTTCGGTGCGAGAACCTCGTCCAGGCCGCGCCCGGCGACACGGTGCGAATCGGCAAGCACGCCGAGATCACGATGGTGCACACGCCGGGCCACACGCCGGGCTCCGTGAGCTATCGCATCGAGGGCGGACTGGTGACCGGCGACACGCTCTTCATCGACGGCTGCGGCCGGTGCGACTTCGTCGGCGGCGACCCGGAGACCATGTTCGAGACGCTCACGAAGCTCATGCAGCGCCTGCCAGAGGACACCGTGCTCTACCCGGGGCACAACTACGGTCAGACGACGACCGCCACGGTGAACGAGCAGCTCGACAGCAACCCGTACCTGCGTCACCCGACCGTCGCGGACTTCGTCGCGCACCGGATGGAGGGCAAGACGCCGAACTCGCCGCTCCCGCCCCGTCCCGACTGGACGCCCGAGTAGGCTCAGCCCGACGCCGGCAACAGACGCGCCGGAAAATGTCTGGTCCGCGCCGTAAGCTCGGCCTACGCCTCTCCATGATCCAGCTGTACTTCGATCCCCGTTGCCCGTATTGTGCGCGGGTTCTCGACCACCTCGACAGCAACGGGATCCCGTTCGAGCAGAAGCGGATCACGCTCGGGCAGGACTCCGAGACGCGGCGCGAGCTGGTGGCACTCGGCGGCAGCCCGCAGGTGCCGTTCCTGCACGACCCCGAGCGCGACGTGAAGATGTACGAGAGCGCGGACATCATCGCCTACGTCGACGAGCACTACGGCAAATAGGACCGGCCTTGGCCACCCCCCCATCCCCGCCAGCCCTCCGCATTCGCGGCCTCGGCAAGACCTACAAGAACGGTGTGCAGGCGCTGCGGGGCATCGACCTCGAGGTCGGCCATGGTGAGTTCTTCGGCCTGCTCGGCCCCAACGGCGCGGGCAAGTCGACGACGATCGGCATCATCACGTCGCTCGTCAACCGCAGCGGTGGCTCGATCGAGGTCTTCGGGATCGACACCGAGAAGGACCCCGAAGGCAGTAAACGCCTGATCGGCATCGTCCCGCAGGAGATCAACCTCAACCAGTTCGAGCAACCGCTGCACATCGTCGCGCAGCAGGCGGGCTACTACGGCATCCCGTGGCAGCAGGCCCGCGAACGGGCCGAGGCGTGCCTGCAGTGGATGGGGCTCTGGGACAAGCGCAACGTGATGGCGCGCTCGCTGTCGGGCGGCATGAAGCGCCGCCTGATGATCGCGCGCGCGCTGGTCCACGGCCCGCGCCTGCTGATCCTCGACGAGCCGACGGCCGGCGTCGACATCGAGATCCGGCGCGCGACCTGGGACCTGCTCGAGCAGATCAACGGCGGCGGCACGACGATCATTCTCACGACGCACTATCTCGAGGAAGCCGAGGCCATGTGCCGGCGCATCGCGATCATCGACGGCGGCCGGATCGTGCAGGACACCGACACCCGCTCGCTGCTGCGCCAGCTCGCGATCGAGACGTTCGTGCTCGACCCGATGGAACCGCTCGATACGGCACCGAGCCTGGCCGGATTCACGACGCGACTGCGCGACGATGGCTCTTTCGAGGTCGAACTGAAACGTGGCTCGAACCTCAACGAGTTGTTCCGCGCACTCGATGCCGCGAGCGTCGGCGTGAGTTCGATGCGCAACAAGGCGAACCGTCTCGAAGAGCTGTTCCTGCGGCTCGTCGAGGAGTCCAAGGCGCCGGCGACGGTGACTCCGCCGGCGGAGGCATCCACGTGACCGACACCGCCACGCGCCCGAGCGACACGGGCAGCCCAAGGGTTGACGACCCGATGGCCATCCTGCGATCGGTCGCCGACGGTGACCGTTCGCGGCTGTCCGAGGCCTGGATCGGCCTCGCCACGACGGTGCGCCGTGAGATCCACCGCGTGCTACGCATCTGGCCGCAGACGCTCCTGCCGCCGGTCATCACGACGAGTCTCTACTTCATCATCTTCGGCCCGGTCCTGGGCAACCGCATCGGCCAGATGGAGGGCTTCACGTATCTGCAGTACGTGACGCCCGGGCTGATCATGATGGCGGTGCTGACGAATTCGTATCAGAACGTCGTATCGTCGCTGTTCGGCGCGAAGTTCCAGCATCACATCGAAGAGATGCTCGTCTCGCCGATGTCGGGTCAGACGATCCTGCTCGGATACGCGATCGGCGGCGTCTTCCGCGGCCTCGCGATCGGCGCGATCGTTACGCTGGTCTCGCTGCTGTTCGTCGACCTGCCGGTCGCGCATCCGCTCCTGACCATCGCCGTCGCGGTGCTCACGTCGGTCGCGTTCGCGTTCGGCGGGTTCATCAACGCGATGGTCGCGCGCAACTTCGACGACATCTCGATCGTCCCGACGTTCGTGCTGACACCGCTGACGATGCTCGGCGGCGTGTTCTACTCGGTCAGTCTGCTGAGCGAGCCGTGGCGCACCATCAGCTACGCCAACCCGATCCTCTACATGGTGAACGCGTTCCGGTACGGCCTCCTCGGCAGCTCCGACATGCCGATCGGCGTTGCGTTCGGGGTGCTCGTGGTGTTCATCGTCGGCTTCTACGCGACCGCGCTCTGGATGCTGAAGCGCGGCGTCGGCATGCGGAGCTGACATGACCTCGAGCACCGATGCGAGTGGGAACATGGCCCCACAACTGCTGCGGAAGGGCCTCGAGGAGGAGGTCTACACCGGCACCGTCGACGGCGATGTCGTGCCGCTGTCCCACCGGATCGCGGCCGACCTCAGCGGCTTCGTGACCGAGCCCGACTCGCGCAACGTCGAGTACACGACGGCGCCCTTCCGCAGCTATCAGGAACTGCTCGACCGGCTGATGGCCAAGCGCTGCCAGCTCCGGCGCTACCTCGCGGACATCGGCCACTACACGCTCGTACCCGGGAGCACTCTGTCCCTCGAGGAGAGCGACGAGTTCTTCATCGCCAACGAGCAGAACGCGTACTACCGCTTCATCCGTGACACGTACGGCACCACGGTGGTGACCGCGAGTACGCACATCAACGTCGGCATCCCCGACCCCGACCGGCTCATCGCCGCCTACCGCGTGCTGCGCGCCGAGGCGTCGATGTATCTCGCGCTCACGGCGAACTCGCCATTCCTGCGCGGCAAGCCGACCGGCGCCCACTCCACCCGTTGGCGGGTGTTCCCCCCGACTCCACCCGTCGTCCCGTTCTTCCGCAGCCACGATCACTTCAAGGCCTGGGTCAGAGGACAGCTCGAGAGCGGCGCGATGTTCAACCCGCGCCACCTGTGGCTCTCGATCCGCCCGAACGGCGTCGCCACTCCGAAAGAGATCGAACGACTCGAGCTGCGCATCTGCGACCGCATCTCGAGCCCCCACGTGCTCGGCGCCGTGATCGGCATGTTCGAAGCGCGCATCTGGCAGGTGCTCGAGGACCCGAGCCTCGATCCGCTCGCCGTGCGCTCCGAGGACGAGTTGCTCGCCATCTGCGAACGCAACGAACGGCTGGCGGCCGAGTCGAGCCTCGACGCGACCGTGACGGACTGGCGCACCGGCGAAGATGTGAGGATGCGCGACTGGATCGAGTCATGTTGGCGCAGCTGCGTCGACACGGCCGCGGCGCACGGCTTCGGCGACCGCTTGGCGCCGATCGAAGAGATCCTGCGCGACGGCAACCTGGCCCAGCAGTGGCTCGCGCAAGTCGCCGCCGGCAAGTCGCCACGCGAGGTGCTGCAACGCGCGATGGTCGAACTCACCGAGATCGATCGGCGCTACGATCCCGACTGCCCGTCACCGATGCCGCCGGGCTGCACGTAGTTGCCCCTCCCGGTGGCTCGCGGAGGGACGAAGCCCTAGTGTGACCGCAGCCGATGGCGAATCCGCGTTTCACGATTGATGATCCAGCCACCTTCTTGTCCTGGCTGGCGGAGAGAATCGACGCCAGCTGGGCGAGCTTCGACGAAGTCGACGTCGCCCAGATCTTCGCGGTCAGTGCGACAGCTGCGCTCGCGCGACACGACGGGGCACAGCGCCTGACACTCGTTCCGGCGTCAGCCTCGGGCGCGGCCCGGTTCGCCCACGCGGTTGGTATCGACGAAGTGCTCGACGGCAGCACGAGCCGCGAGCCGACCGAGCGCGAACGCACCGTCACGCTGAGCCGCGTCCGCAACCGCAGCGAGACCGAAGCTGTCGCCAGGAAGATCGTCGATCTGATGATCCCCTCCCACACAGCTCGGGATGCTGCGGATCTCTACTGGTTCGTTCTCGTCGAGTTGCTGCGCAACGTCGTGCAACACAGTCAAGACACGGCCGGCGGCGTCGTGGCCGCGCAGTTGAACGACGCCGGGCCATACCAGGGCAGCCCTACGGTTCAGGTCGTTGTCGCCGACAACGGTGTCGGGGTATTCGAGTCGCTGAGAGCGACGCGGCCAGGCATCCGAAACCCAACAGAGGCTCTCACGAATGCCCTGGAACCGCACGTCTCCGGTGCGTTTCGAGAAGGCGGCAGCGGAACGGTAGAGAACGCCGGCCTCGGCCTGTTCTTCATTTCGGAGATGGCGAGGAAAACCCGGGGCAGACTGCTTCTGGCGTCTCGCGGAGGCACCTATTTCCTCGACCGCTTCCATTCGGACCGGACGCAACCCGTAATCACGAACAGTGACGCGCCTGACTATCCCGGAACACTCGTCGTCTTCGAAACCGCACTGAATCAGGTTGGCAGCTACGAAGCCATCATCAGCGGTATCCACGAGCTAGCTCGCGAACGAACACCCCAGCGAATCACTCATCGCTGGATTCGCTTCGACGAACAGCCCGGCGAGACTGACGCGCTACTGGTCAACGTCGCGGCCGAGGACACGGTCGCTGCCCATGAGTTCTCGAGCTCGTTCCTGGAACCAAGGCTCTTGCGCCGGGAACCCGTAGTCCTCGACTTTCGCAACCTACGCGTTTGCACGCAGAGCTTCCTGCACGCCCTGCTCCACGAAGCTGTCCGCCTCGCATGGGCCCGCAAGAGCAATGTCTACGTGGTGAACGCAACCCCGAGCGTCCGGGCACAGATCGAGTTCGTCGAGAGCTATTCGCTCGGTGGCTAAACCCTACCGGCGCCCCACCCCCATGCGTCACCTCTTCATCCTCGATCCCCTCGGTCGGCTCCACACGGAGTCGGACTCGTCGATCGCGTTCATCCGGGAAGCGTGGCGGCGCGGCCACGTGGTCGAGACGTGTGAGATCGGCGACCTCGGCCAGCGCGACGGCTCGCCGTTCGTCCGGGCCGCGGTTACGACGACCGGCGACGGTCCGTCCTGGTGTGCCGCGACCGGGGCCAGGCACGAAGAACTGAGCGCGTTCGATGCCGTGTGGATGCGGAAGGACCCGCCGTTCGATTCCGCGTACCTGTTCGCGACGCTGCTGATGTCGCGCGCTTCCGGGCCCGTGATGGTCAACGATCCGCAGACGCTGCGCGACGAGAACGAGAAGCTCTTCGCGCTCGAGTTCCCGGACCTGTGCCCGGCCACCCTCGTGACGCGCGACATCGATCAGCTGCTGCAGTTTCGCGCCGAACACGGTGGCCAGATGGTCGTCAAGCCGCTCGACGGCGCCGGTGGCGCCGGCGTCTTTCACGTGACGGAGAACGACCGCAATACCCGCGCGATCCTCGAGACCGGCACGGCACACGGCACGCGCCTGCTCATGGCCCAGCAGTACGTTCCCGAGGTGCGGCAGGGCGACAAACGCATCATCCTGATCGACGGCGAGCCGGCCGGCGCCCTGCTGCGCGTGCCGGCCGCGCACGAGGCCCGCGCCAACCTGCACGTCGGCGGCCGCGCCGAGAACTCGACGCTGACCGACCGCGAACGCGAGATCTGCGCGCGCCTCGGCCCGGTGCTGCGCGACAAGGGCGTGATCCTCGCCGGCATCGACGTGCTCGGTGACTACCTGACCGAGATCAACATCACGAGCCCGACCGGCTTCCGCGAGATCGAACGGCTCGGCGGCGGCGCCCTCGAAGGCGCGCTGCTCGACGCAGTCGAGGCCCGCGTTCGCGCGCGACCGTCATGATCGTCGAACGCATCTGGGCGCAGAATCGCCTCAGGAACTACAACTACCTCGTCGCGTGCGGCGAGACGGGCGAGGCGCTCGCGATCGACCCGCTCGACCATCGGCAATGCCTGGCGGTGGCCCAGGACCGCGGCTTCACGATCACTCAGGTGCTCAACACGCACGAACACGGTGACCACACGGGCGGCAACGCCGGTCTGATCGCGGCGACGGGTGCGAAGCTGATCGCGCACGACGGCGCCGGCGATCGCATCCCGGGCATCGACCGCGGCGTCGGCAAGGGCGACGTCGTCCGGGTCGGGCGAACTATCGAGCTCTTGTGCCTCGACACGCCAGGGCACACGATGAGTCACATCTGCCTGCTCGCCCACGCGCCGGAACCGGCCCTGTTCTCGGGCGACACGCTGTTCAACGCGGGGGCCGGCAACTGCCGCAACGGCGGCGACCCGGAGGCGCTGTTCCGCACGTTCTCGGAGCAGCTCGACGCTCTCGACGGCGACACCCGGCTCTACCCGGGCCACGACTACCTCGCGAACAACCTGCGCTTCACGCTGGACCGTGAGCCCGGCAACGCGGCGGCGGCCGAACTGCTCGCCGCGGTCGGCGGCCAGGACGGGGCCGACGCTCCGGTCACGACGCTGGCGCAGGAGAAGACGACCAACACGTTCTTCCGGCTGCGCGAGCCCGGGGTCATCGACGCCCTGCGGCGGGCGTTCCCGGACCTGCCGGCCGACCCCGACGAACGCACGGTGTTCTTGCGGCTGCGCGAGCTCCGGAACCGGTGGTAACGGCATCGCTCCCCATCCGGCTTGCGGATCGCCGGGCAGCGGCCTAGGTTGCGATCCGAGAAACCGCCATGCCGATGCACGCCCACGAGATCGAAGCCCTCCTCCGCGAGCGGTTTCCGAACGCCCAGATCGAGGTCTCCGGCGAGGACGGCATGCACATGACGGCCAAGGTCGTGGACGAGAGTTTCCGCGACCTGAATCGGGTGCAGCAGCAGCGCGCCGTCTACGCGGCCCTCAAGGGCAAGATGGACGGCCCCGACGGCGAACTCCACGCCCTCGCGCTGACGACCAAGGCGCCCGACTGACCCATCACGATCCAATGACCGACGTACAGACCAAGATCAAGGAAACCGTCACCGGCAACGACGTCGTGCTCTTCATGAAGGGCACGAAGATGATGCCGCAGTGCGGATTCTCCAACACCGTTGCCGGCATCCTGCACAACATGGACGTGGCGTTCACCGACGTGAACGTGCTCGCCGACGAGGCGATTCGCCAGGGCATCAAGGACTACTCCGAATGGCCAACGATCCCGCAGCTCTACGTCAAGGGCGAGTTCGTCGGCGGGTGCGACATCATCACGGAGATGACGCTGTCGGGCGAGCTCGACCAGCTGTTCGACAAGCACGGCATCGCCTACGACAAGGCGGCCGCCGACAAGATCCGCGCGGCGAACAGCTGAGTCAGCCGGGCGCCACGCAACCACCGACCATGCGCCCGCTACTCGCGATCCTGGTTGCCATCGCGGCGTCACTGCCTGCGCAGACCGACGCCGAGCGCCGGGCGATCGTGCGGGTCGAACGGGTCTGGGATCGCGCCGAACACAGTGCGTTCACGGGTCTCGTGCACTGGCAGGGCGAGCTCTGGTGCTCGTTCCGCGAGGGCAGCGGCCACGTGCCCGGACACAACGGTGTCGCCCGGGTCCTCGTCGAACGCGACGGAACGTGGCGTTCAGCGGCCCTGATCGACGAGGCCGGGATCGACCTGCGCGACCCCAAGCTCAGCGTGACGCCCGATGACCGGCTCATGGTCGTCATGGGTGGCTCCCAGTACGAGGGCCGAACGCGCGTCGGGATGCGATCACGCGTCTGCTTCATCGAGCCGGACGGCACCCGTGGTCCGTTGCAGAACGTCGAGATCGACCCGGCGATCGCGTCGGAGCACGACTGGCTCTGGCGCGTGACGTGGCACGGCGGTCGCGGCTACGGGACCGTCTACCAGGGCAAACCGAGCGGACCCGAGCTCCACTTGATGACCACGACCGACGGCGTGCGCTACGAGCACGTGACCCGGTTCGCCATCAAAGGCCGCCCCAACGAGACGGCGCTGCGCTTGCTGCCCGACGGCCGGATGATCGCGCTCGTCCGGCAGGAGGAAGACGACCAGCGCGGCCTCATCGGCGTCGCGGCGGCGCCGTTCACCGAGTGGCAGTTCGCGAAGCTTCCCAGCCGGCTCGGCGGCCCGGAACTCATGGTGCTGGAGCGTTCACCCGGCGACTCCGAGGGCGACGTCACCCTGCTCGCGGCGACGCGCCGGTACCCCGAGAGCGTCGGGAGCAGCCACAAGGGCACGACGACGATGCTCGCCAGAGTCGGCCTCGACGGCTCGATGGCGCCGCTGCTCGATCTGCCTTCCGGCGGCGACACGAGCTACGCCGGTCTGGTCCGGATCGGCGACCGCCTGCATGTGTCGTACTACTCGAGCCACGAACGGCGGACCATGATCTACCGCGCCGAGCTCCGACTGCCCGAACTGCTCGCGCTCGAGCGCTGAGAGCGGCCGGTCAGTCGACGTCGAAACAGGCGGCTCGCCAAGCACGCGCGGCTCCCAATCCCAGATTATTCTTGCGTTGGCCGCCAGGACACTCTAGACCGACCGGTCTACTAACGATGGCACCCCGCGACCAGAATCCGGCTCCCGACGACACCCGCAGCCGCCTCGTCGCGGTCGGCACCGAGCTGTTCGGCCGTAAAGGTTTCAACGGCTGTGGCTTGAGCGAGATTCTCAAGACGGCCGGCGTGCCGAAGGGTTCGTTCTACCACTACTTCTCGTCCAAGGAGGAGTTCGGGATCGCGCTCGTCGAGGCCGCCTGCGACGACTTCAAGCGCGAGCTCGAGCCGCTGCTCAGCGATCGCGCCCGGTCGCCGCTCGAACGCCTGCGCGGCCTGTTCGAGCACATCTACGAGGAGTGCCGGCACACGGGCCCCACCGTCGAGTGCCTGGTCCCGAAGCTCGCGCTCGAGACCGCCCACCTCAGCGTGCCGATGCACCAGGCCGTGCAGAACGCCTACCGGATGTGGGGCGAGCTGCTCGCCGACGTGATCCGCGAGGGTCAGGAGAACGGCGAGATCCGCGTCGACCACGACGCGGTGCGGATCGCCGACACGCTGATCATGCTCTGGGAGGGCGCGACGATGCGCATGCAGATCGACCGGAGCGTCGGGCCGCTCGACGCGTTCCTCACGTTCGCGTTCGACGCGCTCGTGCGACCGCCGGCAACCGGCACCCCCTGACCGCCGCTGACCGAAAACCCACAAGTCGCGGTCACGAACGATCGCCCTCGTTCGTCGACCCCGCGAGCGAAGAAATCACAATGCAATCCGCAACCGAACCCGCATCGTCCGCGCCGCCCGAACGGCCGCGGCCCGACCCTGCCCCCGCGACCCAGACAACGAAACCGCGATGGCTGCTCCGCATCGCCGGCTCGCTCGCCGTCCTGCTCGGACTCGGGGCCGTCGCGGCAGGGCTCTATTACCTGAAGTACCTGCAGGGCGTCGCGGCCGCCGAGGCCGCGGCTCAGCAGGGCGAACCGGCGGAAGCGATCGAAGCGGCGACCGTGACGACACGCAGCTACACGCGGCGCTCGACCGCGATCGGCACCGTGCGTGCCACGCGATCGATCACCATGCGGAACGAACTCGCCGGCACCGTGCGCAAGGTCGCGATGACCACCGGTGCGACGGTCCAGACCGATGACCTGCTCGTCGAGCTCGACGTCGCGGTCGAAGAGGCCCAGCTCGCGGCGTTGCGCGCCGAAGCGCGGCTCGCGGAGACGATGCTCGGCCGCATGGAACGCGCGCAGCAGCAGCAGGGCGCCTCGGCTGCCGACGTCGACCGCGCGCGCGCCGAACGCGACATGGCCGTCGCCAACGTCGAGCGGCTCGAAGCGATCATCGACCAGAAGCGCCTGAAGGCCCCGTTCGCGGCCCGGGTCGGCTTCGTCGATCTGCACGTCGGTCAGTATCTCCAGCCGGGCACGGAGATCACAACGCTGCAAGGCATCGACGAGGCCGTGCACGTCGACTTCGCGGTCACGCAGGAGGTCGCGCAGAGGCTCGCGGTCGGCACGACGATCGACGTGATCGTCGTCACCGGTCAGCCCGCTGTCCCGGCCCGGATCGCCGCGCTCGACGCCCGCGTCGACAGCGAGACGCGCAACACGTGGGTGCGAGCCGAACTCCGCGGGGTCGACCCGCTGCCCCGCCCCGGCTCCTCGGTGCGCGTGAGCGTCCCCGTGTCCGCCCCGCGCGACGTCTGCGTGGTCCCGATCAGCGCGCTTCGCCGCGGGCCGTCGGGCAGCAGCGTCTTCGTGCTCGCGAACGACCCCGAGGGTCAGCTGCGCTCGCACGAACGCCGGGTCATGAGCGGCGCCGTGCTCGGTGACGAGGTCGTGATCGAGTCCGGCCTCGAAGCCGGCGAACGCGTCGCCACCACCGGTTCGTTCAAGCTGCGCGAAGGCGCGCTCGTGATGGTCGGCAACGCCGTGGCGAACGCGAGCCCCGAGGGGCGCTAGGAGACCGTCGCAATGAAAGCCATCACCGACGTCTTCGTCCGGCACCCCGTGTTGGCCGTGGTCGTGAACCTCGCGCTGATCCTCGTCGGCGTGCGCGTCGCGACCACGCTGCCCGTGCAGCAGTATCCGAGCCTCGACAGCGCGTCGATCCTCGTCACCACCGTCTACACCGGCGCCAACGCCGAGACCGTGCGCGGGTTCCTCACGACCCCGATCGAGCGCGCCGTCGCGTCGATCGGCGGCATCGATCACGTCGAGTCCGAGAGCCGGCAGGGCGTCAGCACGATCACCGTCCGCCTCGAGCTCGGCTACGACACGACGCGCGCGCTCGCGGAGATCACGGCGCAGCTGCAACAGGTGCGCAGCGAGTTGCCCGCCGAAGCCGAACCACCGTCGGTCGCCGTGCAGCGCGCGGATCGGCCGTACGCGTCGTTCTACATCAGCTTCACGTCGACCGAACGCAGCCTGTCGCAGCTCACCGACTACCTCATCCGCAACGCGCAGCCGCAGCTTGCGACCGTCGAGGGCGTGCAGCGCGTGACGATCGAGGCCGGCCGCCCGCTCGCGATGCGCATCTGGATCGACCCGGACAAGCTCGCGGCCGTGAACCTCGCACCCGGCGACATCTACGCGGCGCTACAGCGCAACAACTACCTCGCCGCCGTCGGCCAGACGAAGGGCAACCTCGTGCAAGTCAACCTGCTCGCCGATACCGACCTGCGGTCGGTCGACGAGTTCGAGCAGCTGATCGTTCGTGACGCCGGCGGCGCGGTCGTGCGCCTGCGCGACGTGGCCCGGGTCGAGCTCGGCGCCGAGGAACCCGCGTTCATCGCGAAGTACGACGATCAGCCCGCCGTCTACCTCGGCGTCTGGCCGCTCGTCGGCGCGAACGAGATCTCGGTGCAGTCCGAGCTGACGGCGGCGATGGCGAACCTCGACCAGGCACTCCCGCCGGACATCGACATGCAGCTCGCCTACGACGGCACGGTGTTCATGCGTGACGCCCTCGCGGAGATCAGCCTGACGCTGGCCGAGACGATCGCGATCGTCGGCCTCATCGTCTTCCTGTTCCTCGGCTCGCTGCGCACGGCGCTCGTGCCGCTCGTCGCGATGCCCGTCTCACTCATCGGCGCAGCCGTCGTGATGGGCGCGTTCGGGTTCTCGCTCAACCTGCTGACGATCCTCGCGATCGTGCTCTCGGTCGGCCTCGTCGTCGACGACGCGATCGTCGTCGTGGAGAACGTCGAACGGCACGTGCGGATGGGCAAGTCGCGCATGCAGGCCGCGGCCGAGGCCGCGCGTGAGCTCGTCGGCCCGATCATCGCGATGACGATCACGCTCGCGGCGGTCTACACGCCGATCGGCTTCCAGGGCGGCCTCACGGGCGCGCTCTTCCTCGAGTTCGCGATCACGCTCGCGGCCGCGGTGCTCGTCTCCGGACTCGTCGCGATCACGTTGTCACCGGTCATGAGTTCGTGGATGGTCAGCGCGCACGGCCGCCAGCCCCGCCTGACCCGACTCGTCGATCACCTGTTCTCGAAGGTCCGCGGGGTCTACACCTGGCTGCTCGACTTCGCGTTGTCGATCCGCTGGACGCTCGTCGCCGCCGCGACCCTGATGGCGCTTGCCGCGTGGCCGCTCTACACCGACTCGCGTCGCGAGCTGGCGCCGACGGAGGACATGAGCCACGTCAGCCTGTTCTTCGACGTCGCGCCCGACGCGACGATCGAGTCGGTCGACGAGGCCACCAAGCAGGTCGTCGAACAGGTCGGCACGCTGCCGGAGACCAGGTTCATGTGGTCGCTGGTCGCCGACTGGGGCGGCTTCGGCGGCATGGTGAACAAGGACTGGAAGGAGCGCAAGCGCTCGACCGCCGAGCTCTACGGCCACCTCTACGGCGCCGTCTCGCAGGTCCCCGGAGTCCGCGTGTTCCCCCGCCTCGATCCCCCACTGCCGACCTCGGGACAGCACGACGTCGAACTCGTGCTGCAGAGTTCGCAGCCGCTCGAGGACCTCCTCGCGACGACGATGCAGGTCGTCGGCGCCGGCTGGGCCAGCGGCAAGTTCATCTACGTCGACACCAACCTCAAGGTCGATCGCCCCGAGGCGCGCGTCAAAGTCGACCGCGAACGGGTCGCGGACCTCGGCATGGACCTGCAGAGCGTCGGCAGTGAGCTCGGCGCGCTGCTCGGCGGCGGCTACGTCAACCGCTTCAACTACCACGACCGCAGCTACAAGGTCATCCCGCAGATCGGCCGCGAGGATCGAGCGACCGTCGGACCGTTGCTCGATCTCAAGATCAAGACACCGACCGGCGACCTCGTCCCGGTCTCGGCGTTCGTCGACATCGAGGCGGTCGCCGCGCCGCGCACGCTGAACCGCTTCCAGCAGCGCAACGCCGTGAAGATCTTCGGCGGCGTCGCACCCGGCGTGACGAAGGAGGAAGGCCTCCGCGTCTTCGAGGAGGCGGCCCGCGCCGTCGCCGGCCCCGACGTGTCGATCAACTACGCCGGCGAGTCCCGCCAGATCCGCAACGAAGGGTCTTCGCTCGTCACGACGTTGCTCTTCGCGATCCTGCTCGTCTATCTGGTGCTCGCGGCGCAGTTCCGCAGCTTCCGCGATCCGCTCGTCGTGCTGCTCGGCTCGGTGCCGCTCGCGATCAGCGGCGCGCTCGTCTTCACCTACATCGACTGGACGACGATCAACGTCTACTCGCAGGTCGGGTTGATCACGCTCGTCGGGCTGATCGCCAAGAACGGGATCCTCATCGTCGAGTTCGCCAACACGCTGCAAGAACGCGGCCAGAGCAAGCTGGAGGCGTTGCGGGAAGCCGCGGCGACGCGTCTGCGCCCCGTGCTCATGACGACGGCGGCGACGATCTTCGGCCACCTGCCACTCGTGTTCGTCACGGGTCCGGGCGCCGAGGCCCGCAACAGCATCGGTCGCGTGCTCGTCTCCGGGATGTTCCTCGGGACGGTGTTCACGCTGTTCATCGTGCCCGTGTTCTACATCCTGATCGCGCGCGACCATCAGCGCCGCCCAGCGAGCGCCGAAGCACCGGACGCGCCGGACGCCACCAGCACCAGCAACCTCGAGCCGGAGTTTGCCTGATGTCACCTGTCTCGAATCCACGACGACCCCGCGTGCGGGCCGCCGCACTGCTCGCCGGACTGACGGCTGCATGCACCGTCGGCCCCGACTACGAACGGCCCGAGCTCGAACTGCCATCGGACTGGCGCAGTGAATCGGCCGCCGGTCTCACGAACGGCTCGGTCAGCGACGACGCCTGGTGGCGCGCGTTCGACGATCCGGTCCTCGGCGAGCTCGTCGAGACCGCGCTGCAGCAGAACCTCGACCTGCGCGCGGGACTCGCCCGCATCGCGGCCGCGCGCTCCGAACGCGGCATCGCCGCCGCGGACTTCTGGCCGCAGCTCGACGGCAACGGCAGCTACACCTACCGCAAGGAGAGCCGCAACACGCCGTTCGGCGCGTTCATTCCGCGCACCGATATCCACTCCGTGAGCTTCGACGCGGCGTGGGAGCTCGACCTCTGGGGGCGCGTTCGCCGCTCCGTCGAGGCGGCCGATGCCGAACTCGCGGCGAACGTGCTCGATCTGCAGTCCGTCGCGCTGAGCATTGCCGCCGAGGTGGCCCGCGCCTACGTCGACCTGCGCGCCGCCCAACGCCGACTCGCGATCGCGAACGAGAACCTGCGACTGCAGCAGCAGACGATGGACCTCGTCAGCGCCCGGCTCGCGGCCGGGCTCGTCGGCGAGCGCGACGTCGCGCAAGCGAGCACCAACGTCGAGACGACGCGATCGCGCCTGCCGCAGCTCGAAGCCGCCGCGGCGATCGCCGAGCACCGCATCGCTGTGCTCCTCGGTCGCGCACCCGCCGACCTGCCGGCCGCGCTCGGCAACGGCGAGAACGTGAGGATGCCGCAGGTCACCGCCGACGTCGCCATCGGCGCCCCCGCGGACCTGCTCCGCCGCCGTCCCGACGTGCGTCGCGCCGAGCGCGCGTTCGCCGCCGAGGTCGCCCGCATCGGCGTCGCCGAGGCCGAGCGCTATCCGGCGTTCGTGCTATCGGGGCAACTCGGCCTGGCCGCGAACAGCGCCAAGGACGTGTTCGACCAGAGCAGCGATCAACGCGGGTTCGGCCCGTCCGTGCGCTGGAACCTGTTCGACGGCGGCCGGCTCAAGCACCGCATCCAGGCCCTCGAGGCCAACGCCGAGGCCGCGCAGATCGCCTACGAACAGGCCGTGCTGCTCGCGATCGAAGAGACCGAGAACGCGATCACCGCGTTCGTCCGCGAACGCGCCCGCCGCGCCGCGCTCGTGACGGCGGCGAACCAGGCCCGACGCGCCGTCGAGCTCGCCCAGACGCAGTACCGCGAGGGCCTCAGCGACTTCCAGGCCGTGCTCGACTCCGAGCGCAGCGCCGCCACGATCGAGGACGACCTCGCGGCCAGCGACGCCGCGATCGCGAGCAATCTCATCGCGCTGTTCAAGGCGCTCGGTGGCGGTCTGCCGGCCGACGCGGTGCCGGCATCGACGAGCGAGGAGTGACCGGTCGCGAAGAATCGCGACCCCTCGCCGGGCACCAGTGCCCCTTCATCGCCGCGCCGTCCCGCCATATCCTGCCAGCATCATGCTGCCGACGCTGAGCGCGAGCCTCGCGATGCTGCTGTTCCTGCCACCAGCACGATCGCAGCAGGAGCCGCGCCCGCCCCAGGACCCGGAGGCGACCGAGACCGGTCGCCGATCGTATCTCGGTCGCGAAGTCGCGCACACGATGCACTGGAGCGGCGCCGGCTGGCTCATGCGCAAGACGCGCGAGGACGAGGAGAATGGCGTGCTGCTGCGACGCTGGCTCGCGGTGCAACCCGGCCAGGCCGTCTGCGATCTCGGCTGCGGGAACGGCTACCACACGCTGCCGCTCGCCGAGTCCGTCGGCAACGACGGCCGGGTGCTCGCCGTCGATCTGCAGCCGCAGATGCTCACGATGCTGAAGCGGCGCGCGCAGGATCGCGACCTCGACAACCTCGACTACATCGAGGCGACCGTCGACGACCCGAAGCTCGCGGCGGCGTCGTGCGACCTCGTGCTCATGGTCGACGTCTACCACGAGCTGTCGCACCCCGTACGGGTGATGCAGCGCGTGCGGCGCGCGCTGAAGCCGAAGGGGCGCGTCGTCCTCGTCGAGTTCCGCGCCGAGGATCCCGAGGTGCCGATCAAGCCCGAGCACATGATGACCAAGGCGCAGGTCATTCGGGAGATGGCGACGCATGGGTTCGCGCCCGCGGAGGAGTGCGACGACCTGCCGTGGCAGCACGCGATGGCGTTCCGCGCGAGCGCGTCGACGGGCCGAACGTTCGCGGCCCGGCAGGTCCTGGGCGGCTTCCTGCGCGCCCGCGCCGGCGAGGACACCCGCATCGTGACCCCGTTCCTCGCGCCGGAGTTGGCTGCGGCGAAGCTGCCGGCGACGCCGACCGCGACTACGATCGCCGACTTCGAGCTGCGGGAGGAGAAGGACGGCACCGTTTTCGCAACGTCACCCACCGTCGCGATCACGATGCGCACCGACGCGGACGGCCGCTGGGTCGTGACGGCGGTTCGCCCGACCGCGAAGCGGACTTCGTTCGCCGCGCCGGTCCGCGTGATGGCGGGCGGACAGCCGGTTCGGGTCCCCCACCCGGGCTACGCCGCGCCCTGCCTGCACGACGTCGACGCGGACGGCCGCGCGGACCTCGTCGTCGGCCAGTTCAAGGATGGCCGCGTTCGCGTGTATCCACGCCAGCCGGACGGCTCGTTCGGCGCCGGTCACTGGCTCCAGGCCGACGGCCGACCCGCCGAGATCCCGGGCGTCTTTTGATGCACGAGCTCGACTCCACAGTTCGTGGATCTCGACGGGGACGGTCGCGCCGACCTGCTGTCCGGCTCGTATGCGTGTGACGAGGCGCCCAACGCGGGCTTGTTCTACGCGCTGCACCGGCGCGCGGACGGCACGTTCGCAGCACCCGAGGCGGTGACCGGCGTCGATGGCCAGCCGCTGCGGATCACGCCGGGGTCCGGCCGCGATCCCGACCTCTATCGCTTCGCGACCCGCGCGTTCGCCGTCGACCTGAACGGCGACGGGCACCTCGACATCGTCGCTGGCAACATGCACGGATCGTTCGCGCTGTTTCGCGGCCAGGCGGACGGCGGCTTCGCCACGACGAGCACGTGGCTCGAGCGGAACGGCGCACCGCTCATGGTCGACCGCCACAGCGACCCGTGCTTCGTCGACTGGGACGGCGACGGCGACCAGGACCTCGTGAGCGGGTCGATGGCCGGCGGCGCGTTCCTGTTCCGCAACGTGGGGAGCGCGATCGCGCCGCGATTCGATCCTCGCGAGACGCTCGTCGAGCCGCGCGGCTTCGACGACGACTTCGAGCTGCGGTTCGGCGACTCCCACGTTCGAACGCCGCAGAACTCGACGCGGGTCTGGGTCGCGGACGTCGACGATGACGGCAAGCTCGACCTCTTGCTCGGCGACACGTTCGTCGTGCACCGACCCGGGCAAGGACTGGGCATCGACGACGCCCGCGCGCGGCATCGTGACTGGCAACCGCGTTACGAGCAGGCCGTCGCGAAGGACGACGACGAGCGACTCGACGCGCTCGAGACCGAGAAGCAGACGTTCATGACGAGCGCCAACGCGGGCTTCGTCTGGCTCGTCCACCAGAAGTAGTCGCCCCTGGAACAAACCGAGCACCATCGTGCGCTCCCGCGGGCGATCCGCTCTACTGCCCGCGATGATCAAGCTCGCCACCCCGGCCGCGATGGCCGTGCTCCTCGGTCTCGTCGCCTGCGGCGCCGATGCCGAAGCCGACGCCGTTCTCCGCGTGTCCGGCATTCCCGACAGCAAGGGCACCGAGATCGACGCACTGGCCCGGGCCGTGGAGGACTACCTCGGCAACGAGCTCGGGATGAAGGTCGAGTACATCAACGCGACGAACTACGACGCCGCGGTCGCGATGATGGGCAGCAACAAGATCGACCTCGGGTGGTTCGGCGGCGTGACCGGCGTCGACGCCGTCGACGCGTGCGCCGGCGAGGCCCGGATGATCGCCACGCGCGCGAAGGATCTGCAGTTCAAGACCTACTTCATCGCCAACCGCGCCGTCGTGGACGCGGGCCGAGTCGGTCAGGTCGACAGCCTCGAGGATCTCGCACCCAAGCTCGAGGACCTGACGTTCACGTTCGGCAACCTGCGCTCGACGTCGGGTCACATCATGCCGCGTCACTTCATGGCGGCGGCCGGCATCGACCCGGAGAACGGCGTGAAGGGCGGCGCGAAGAACCAGGACAACCACACGCTCACGCTCGACATGGTGGCGGACGGCCGCGTCGACGTCGGCGCGGTCAACTACACGACGTACGAGCTCGCGAGCGCCGAGAAGAAGCAGCAGGCGGTCAAGATCTACGAGACCCCGACCTACGTCGACTACTGCATGGTCGCGCGTGAGAGCCTCGGCAGTGATCTGATCGGCAGGATCCAGGCGGCGTTCACGAAGCTCGATCCCGGCAAGCCGGAGCACGCGGCGATGCTCGCCGCGTTCAAGGCCGAGAAGTTCGTGGCGGCCGAGTCGTCGCAGTGGCAGATGATCCGCGACGTCGTATCGGGGCTCCAGTCAAAGGGGCTGCTCAAGTAGTGGCGTCGCCGACCCTCGTGTTGCGCGGCGCGACCGTGCACGCCGGCGGCCGCGCGATCCTCGACGGCATCGATCTGCGCATCGAAGCCGGTGAGAAGGTGGCGCTCATCGGCCCCTCGGGCTCAGGCAAGACGACACTGCTGCGGCTGCTCGGCGCCAGCCTCTGGCC
Source organism: Planctomycetota bacterium (assembly GCA_965228735.1). Lineage (GTDB taxonomy): Bacteria > Planctomycetota > UBA1135 > UBA1135 > UBA2386 > JAGQRA01. The sequence continues at coordinate 404,823 of OZ245838.1, read as the reverse complement.
CGACTCGGGCACCGTGCGCACGCTCGGCGAGGACGCGAGCCAGCTCGGCGGTCGCGCGCTGCGGCACCTGCGGCGGCGCGTCGGATTCCTGCGGCAGCAGGACAACCTCATCGCGCCGCTGCGCGTCGCGCACAACGTGCTCATGGGGCGGCTCGGGCACATCTCGACGTTCCGCGCCGCGTGGAACCTGCTCTTTCCCGGCGACCTCGACCGCGCGCGCGCGGCGCTGCGTCACGTCGAGCTCGAGGAACGACTCTGGGCGCTCCCGGACGAGCTGTCGGGCGGTGAACGGCAACGCGTCGCGATCGCCCGGCTCGTCGTGCAGGAACCCGACGCCATTCTCGCGGACGAGCCGATCAGCGCGCTCGACATCCGGCTCGGACAACAGGTCGTCGACCTGTTGCTGAATCTGGCGACGAAACGTCGTGCGACGCTGCTCGTCAGCCTGCACAGCCTCGACCTCCTGGACCGCGGGTTCGATCGCGTCGTCGCCCTCCGATCCGGCCACCTGCACTGGCAGGGCGAACCGAGCGCGGTCGACGAGGCGATCCTGCGCGAGGTCTACGGCGCCGAGTTCGCGACCGTCGATCCCCAGAACGCCATCGCCACGGGGCCCGCGGAGGCTTGAGCAGCGTCCCGCCCGTGCGTTCGCCGCGCGTCAGCTGGCTCTGGCTCGCGCTGCTCGGTGCGATCGCACTGAGCTTCGTCGCGCTGCCGTGGGACCTCAGCCATCTCGCGACGACCGAGGGCTGGCAGTCGGCCTGGACGCGGCTGCTGTCGTTCTTGCAGGGTTTCGCGGCGCCGGACCTGTCGGCCCGCACGCTCGGGCTCGCTGCCGAGCTCGCGGCCGAGACGCTCGCCATTGCCGTGCTCGGCGTCGGTCTCGGACTCGTGCTCGCCTACCCCCTCGCCGTGCTGGCGAGCGCGGCGGTCCTGGACGAAGGCGACGCCCGCCGGCGCGGATTGGGGCGCGGACTGGGTCACGGGCTGCGGGTCGCCATTCGCGAGGTCGCGAGGTTCGTCCTCGACGCGCTCCGCGGCGTCCCGGACTTCGCCTGGGCGCTCGTGCTGCTCACGATCTTCGGCCCCAACGCGATCACCGCGGTGCTCGCGATCGCCGTCCACGTCGCGGGCATCCTCGGCAAGATCTTCAGTGAGCTCTGGGACGGCGTGCCGCGGGCAAACGGTGAGATGCTCCGCTCCACCGGCGCGGGCCGGCTGCACGTCCTGCTCTACAGCACTCAACCGCTCGCGGGCCGCGGCATGCTCTCGTTCCTGCTCATGCGGTTCGAGTGCGCCGTGCGGAACGCGTCGGTCATCGGCGCGGTGTGCGGCGGCGGCCTCGGTGCCGCGATCCTGCAGGAGCTGAGCTACGACAACAAGGACCGCGCGGTGACGTTGCTCGGCGCAGCGCTCGTCGTCACGATGAGCGCGGACATCCTGAGCAACTTGCTGCGACGGCTGCTGCGCCGCGAACGCACGAGCTCGCTCGCCCAGGCCCGCCGCGGTCGCCTGCTCGCCGGCTGCGCCATCGCGGCAGTCATCGGACTGAGCCTCTATCGGATCCGACAGCCGATCCTGCGCCTCGGCGAAGAACTCGGACGCCTCGATCTGCGGTACCTGCGCGAGCACTTCGGCCAGCTTCTCGTCCCGGACTTCGGCCTCGCGACCCTCGGTGAAGCGCTCCATGGCCTGATCGTGCCGATCGCCCTGGGAGTGCTCGCCACTTTGCTCGCGTGCGCCTTGGCTGCCGCGATGGCCTGGTGGGGCTCGGCCTCGTTCCAACTCCACTCGCAACGCTTCGCCCCCGAGCATCGCCCGCTCCTCTTGCGAGCGTGGCGCACCGTGCTCGTCACGGTCACGCGCGCACTCGCCGTGGTCCTGCGCGGCGTGCCCGAGGTCGCATGGGTCTGGATCTTCGCCCTGTTCTTCCTCACGGGCATCGAAGCCGCGCTGTTCGCGCTCGTGCTGCACAGCACTGGCCTGCTCGCACGCGTGTTCACGGAGACCGTCGACAACGTAGCGTATCAACGCCTCGAGCACGTGAACGCGCCGAGTCGCCTGACGACGTTCCTCTACGGCGCGTTCCCGCTGAGCCGAACGGACTGGCGGACCTACGCGCTGTTCCAGTTCGAATCCAACGTCCGCACCGGCGTCGTGCTCGGCATCGTCGGCGCCCCGGGCATCGGTCATCTGTTCCGCGCCTCGCTGGCGCACGGTGCCATGGGCCGCGCGGCCACGTTCCTCCTCGCCATCGTGCTGCTCACGGTCGGGATCGACCGGCTGTCGCGCCGCATTCAACGCGGCCCGCGCTGCTGAGCCATGCCCGGCGACACTGCGGCGCCCCGACGCGTGCCGCTCAGTCGCCGGTATTCGTCTTCGGCGTCTCGGGCAACGGGATGCGTTCCGTCTCGTCACCGGGCACGACCGCGAACCGTTGCGCCTGCCAGTCGGCCTTGGCCTGCTCGATCCGCTCGCGACTCGACGAAACGAAGTTCCACCAGACGTGACGCTTCGTGGCGAAGGCCTGGCCGCCGAGCAGCATCGCTCGGCCCGTGCCGCGCAGCTCGGCCGCGTGCCCGGGCGCAAGCACGTAGAGCGTGAACGGCTCGAGTCGGGTTTCGCCGAGCCTCACCTCACCCTCGGTGACGAGCACGCCGCGCTCGTCCGCCTCGTTCTCGATCGGCATGCCGCCGCCCGAGAGCACGATGTCCGCGTAGATCGTCGGGCTGTGCTGCGGTGTGCTCGCCGTCGCGCCCCACAGCGTGCCCATCAGGACCCGGGCCGTGGCGCGATCACCGTCGACCAGCGGCAACTGCTCGCCCGGCACGTGATCGAAGGCCGGCTCGATCTCCTCCTTGCCGTCGGGCAGCGCGAGCCATGTCTGCATGCCATAGAGCCTCGGACCCTCGTCGCGCTCGTCCTGCGGCGACCGCTCGCTGTGGACGATGCCGGCACCTGCCGTCATGAGGTTGACCGCGCCCGGCCGGATCACCGCGCTCGAGCCGAGGCTGTCGCGGTGATGGATCGCGCCCTCGAACAGATACGTGACCGTCGCGAGGTTGATGTGCGGATGCGGCCGGACGTCCATACCCGAACCGACCGCCAGCTGCGCGGGGCCGAACTCGTCGACGAAGATGAACGGGCCGACCATGCGACGCCTCTTCGACGGCAGCACTCGGCGCACACGGAACTCACCGAGGTCGTGGACGGTCGGAGTGATCTCGAGGAACTCGGTCATGGCCGAACGAGGGTAGCGCCGGCTCGGAGAATGGCTACCGCACCGCGCTGGCCCGCCAGCCGGCAACGTTGCGCCGATCGAACTCGCGCTCGCGGTCCCGCGTCGGCTCCGCCACAATGGTGCAATTGGAACCGAAGGAACGAGAGCCCGAGACCATGACCCTCGAACGCCCCCGACAGCGGACCAGACTGCTTCCCATCCTCCTCGCGACCGTCACCGGTTCGGTCGTCCACGGCCAGGATGCGCCCGTTCCTGTCGGCAAGGAAGCCTTCGGCGTGGTGGCGTCGCTCTACGACTACGACCGTGAGATCCCGCTCCAGGCGCGGGTCGTGGACCGCGAGGAGCTGCCCGGATGCACGCGCGAGAAGATCGTCTTCCGCGCGCGCGACCGCTGGGTCGTCGGCTACCTCGGCATCCCGAAGGACGGGCAAGCAACGCACCCGTGCGTGCTCGCCCTGCACGGCATCGGCGCCGACAAGTCTTCCTGGTGGGACGACGACAGCTTCGCGCGCGGCGGTGCGCTCACCACGGCGCTGCTCCGCGATGGGTTCGCGGTCTTCACGCCGGACGCCGAGTACCACGGCGAGCGCACGCATGACAACGAGTTCGAGCGCGGCTGGATGAACCGCGTGCGCGACATGATCGTGCAGTCGGTCGTCGACTGCCGCCGCGCCGTGGACTACCTGCAGACCCGGCCGGACATCGACGCGACGCGCATCGGCCTGATCGGCTACAGCATGGGCGGCATCGAGGCGTTCCCGCTGGCTGCGCTGGATCACCGCATCCAGGTGACGGTCGCGTGCGTGACCTCGATCAGCCACATCGATGAAGCCGGCGGCGGACCGCTGCTCGAGTCGCGCAACTTCGCGCACGCGCTCGGTGACCGCCCCTTTCTCATGCTGATGGGGCGCAGCGACCCGGCATGCACGGTTGCAGCAGCACAGCGGGTCCACGACCGGATCCCGGGCGAGAAGAAGCGGCTCGTGTTCTACGACAGCGGCCATCGGCTGCCGGCCGAGTACGTCGAAGATGCCCGAGCCTGGCTCGCCAAGGCTCTGACCCGGCCGCGTTGACCGCCGCGTCACAGCGACCGGCGCGGCCCTCGGGTTCGGGCAGGCCGGGGACCACCGATCGGGATAGACTGCCGCAACTCGGAACCCGATGACGCGCGATCCTCAGACCCGCCCGGACGGCGCCGGCGCCCGCACGACGATGCACGCTCGGGCCGCCATCGCCGGTGACCCCAAGAGCCTCGATTGGCTCGTCGCGCGGCTCGAGCCGCTGCTGGTGGCGCAGGCGAGATACCGGCTCGGGCCCGGGGCGAGGCGCGAGGTCGAACCCGAGGATCTGGTCAGCGGCGCCTGGATGATCACCCTGCCGCGGCTCGCCGATCTCGTGGCGCGCGAGGGCCGCATCACGCCGGTGCTGTTGAAGTTCCTGACGACGGCGATCGCCAACCAGGTTCGCAACCTCACGAGCAGGCGCCAGCGCCGGCAGGGCGCGGTGCTCGCGTTGCTGGACGAGACCGACCTCGAGGCGGTCGACGAGACCCAGGGCGTCGCCGCGCGGGTCCAGGATCGCGAACTGCACGAACAGGTGCGGCAGGCGATCGACGAACTCGAGCAGAACGACCGCGAGATCGTCATCCTGCGCGGCATCGAGCAGCAGCCTGCCAAGGCGGTCTCGGACCAGCTCGGAATCTCCGCGCCGGCGGTCGACCAACGCTACTCGCGGGCGCTGCGCCGGCTGCGCGAGCGGCTGCCGCAGTCGGTCTTCGCCGAGATCGACTGACGGCGCGCGCCGGCCGTCAGCGCCGTCCGCGGCGCCGACGCCGTCAGCGACCGGCCTCGAGCCGCCGGATCAACCCGGCGAGCTCGGGATCGTCGACTCCGAGTTCGATCGCCCGGCGCAGGTGACGCAACGCCGCCTCCGGCTCGTCGAGCTCGGCGTGGCAGCGACCGAGGTCGGCATGCGCATCTCCGAGCTCGGCGTCGAGCTCGACCGCACGCGCGAGCACGGGTCTGGCCGCAGCGAAGGCGCCGCGCTTCGTCCGCAACCTGCCGAGGCGGGCATGCGACTCGGCTTCGTCGGGCCGCAACCCGACGAAGCGCTCGAGCAACGGCTCGGCGGCTTCTGGGTCGTCGAGTCGCAGATGCAGGTCGATCGCGACGCGGAGCGCGGTGAAGTCGTTCGGCTCGAGGCGCAGACTGTTCTGGATCGCAGCCAGCGACTCGTGCAGCTCGCCCGCACTCCGCAGGCACTGGGCCAGCAGGTTGCTGGCCCGCGAGTTCGTGCCGTGCCGGTCGTCGGGATCGGCCGCGAGCGCGGCGCGGTAGGCCGCCGTCGCGGCCGCGATCTCGCCGAGCGAGTGGTGCCCCATACCCGCCATCAAGTGCCACGGTCCGAAGTCGGGCTCGCGTTCGGCGAGCGCCTCGTACTCGGCGATTACCGTGGCGCTCTCCCCGGCCCGCGTGAGGCAGAGCGCGAGATCGAAGTGGTAGCGCAGCTCGAACCCGTGCTGCAGCGCCGCGCGCAGCTCGCTGACAGCACCGAGGTGGTCGCGCTGCCGCATGAGGATCGCCGCGCTGTTGCCGTGGGCGGCAGCGACGTCCTCGCCGAGCCGGATTGCTTCGCGATACGCCGCCAGCGCCCCCTCGACATCGCCGGTCCGGTCGCGGCAGTAGGCGAGATGGAACCAGACGTGACCGTCGTCCGGCCGCTGCGCCAGCAGGTCGTCGAACAGCCGCAGGGCGTCGGCGTTCTCGCCGACTTCCTGCAGCGTGCGGCCGAGTTCGTGACGCACCTCGGTGCTGGTCGGTCGCGCCGCGAGCGCCGCCTGGTGATAGCGCACCGCCTCGGCCTTGCGACCCAGTTGCCAGAGCGTGCGCGCGAGACCGAGGTTGAGGAAGAAGTCGTCGGGCGCGGCGCGCTGCGCGCGGCGGTAGAGCTCGAGCGCCGTGGCGTGGGCGCCGCCGGCGCGCAGTGCAGCGCCGAGCAGTCCGAGCGACACCGGGTCGCCGCGAGCGAACTCCTCACGAGCGGCGAGCTCGCGCAAGCGGACGATGTCGCCGCCAGCGATCGCGCGGCGCAGTTCGACGCGCGCGGGTGCCGGGTCGAGCTCGTCGGCCAACCGCACGAGGCGGGCCGCGTGATCCTCGCCCGCAAGCGCCGCGGCATTGGACCAGGCGACGAGATGCGAGGCGAGCGCGACCGGCTCACCGCGCGCGCGCAGCTCCCCCACCGCGCCGGTCACACTGTCGACCAACGGCGTCAGCCCGGCCGCGGCGAACGTCGCTTCGTAGTCGGCGGCGACCCGCGCCCAATCGGCCTCGTACACCCGAGCCCCCTCGGGCTGACGAACGTCTTCGAGCGCGCGCAGCAGTCGCGCTGCTCCGGCCCGGAGCTCGCGTGCGACCGCGGCGTCGGCGGCCGCGGCCTCGATCTCGGCGACCTGCCGCACGACCGCGCCACGCACGACCGCACCGGTATCGTCGCCGACGAGATCACGCGCGCGCCGCGCAGCGGCGACGGCCTCGGGCCAGTTGCCCTGGCCGCGGTGCAGGGTCGCGTCGTCGAGCGCGGCACGGATCTTCTGCTCGCCGGCCTCGCGACGCTGCCGGATCTCGGCCTCGCGCCAGAGCCAGCCGGCGACGCCGAGCGCGACCGTCGCGAGCACGCTCACCGCAAGCCCGATGGTCAGACGCCGTGCCCGCCGCTCGGATCCGGCGCGCGCGCGCTGCGCCGCGGCCTCGAGACGGGCTGCCTGCGCCCGCTCTTCGACCGAATGCAGGTAGCCGCCGACCCGCGCCGCCACGGCCGAGGCGTCGCGCGGACGATCCTCGCGCCGTTCGGCGAGGCAGGCTCGGCACAGTTCGGCGAGCTCGGCGTCGGCGTCGCTGGCGGCGAGGGCGCCGGCAGCGGCCCGCGGTGGCCGACCGGTCAGGATCTCGCAGAGCATGGCGCCGAGACCGTAGACGTCGACCCGTTCGTCGACGGTCTCCGACTCGCCGCGCGCCTGTTCGGGCGCCATGTAGTCCGGCGTGCCGAGCACCTCACCGGCAACCGACGTCGTGCCAAAAGCCGTCGTCGCGCTGCGCACGGTGTCGACCGGCTCGGCGGGGCCCGGCGCGCCGGGGTCGCCGGGCCGGTCGAGCACCTTCGCGAGCCCCCAGTCGACGACCTGGACCTCGCCGAACGTGCCGACCATGACGTTGCCCGGCTTCAGGTCGCGGTGCACCACCCCGCGCGAGTGCGCATAGGCGACGGTCTGACAGACCCCCTCGAACAGGTCGAGAAACCGCCGCCGGTCGGCGTGCACCGAGTCGCGTTCGGCGAGCAACTCGGCCAGCGTGCGCCCCTGGATGAGCTTCATCGCGAAGAACGGCCGGCCGGCCTCGACGCCGAGATCGTAGACCGGCGCGATGCCGGGATGCTCGAGCTGGCCGCCGATCTGGGCCTCCTCGACGAAGCGCTGCAGCGCCGCCGGGTCGTTGCGGTGACCGCGCTTGAGGAACTTCAGCGCGACCGGTCGCCCGAGCTCGGGGTCGCGACCACGCAACACGACGCCGAGGCCGCCGGCTCCGATCCGGCCGAAGACCTCGTACTTGCCGGCGGCGCCGACGCCGTCGTCGCGCGGCAACCCGCCCGGCGGCGGCAGCTCGGCGGCTTCATCGGAACGGTCCGGCGGTGGCGACATCGGATTCTCGAACTGGCTCCAGCATACGCGGGCGGGCCGCCGGCAGGGCCAGAGACCCGCGCGAGCGCAACGGGCCCACGATCGAGACCGCCCACGCGGTCGATGTCGGCCCCTCCGGGTTTCTGACGGGGTTTCCGGTCAGAAGACCGGGAGTGCCGAACTCGACAAGGACGATGCAGACACGCAGCCTCGTTTCGATCCTCGCCGTGGCCGCGGCGCTGAGCCGGCCGGCCGCAGCGCAGCTCTCCGCCCCTGTGCGGCTCGCGCCGCAGCCCGTACCGATCCACACCGCCGACGACGATCACGGTTCGAGCTATGGCACGTGGGCCGCCGGCGAGACCTACAAGGCCTCGTTTCACGACGGCATGACGTTCGTCCCCTACCTCGGATCGCAGTATCCGCACAACCAACCGTGGTCGTGGCGCACGACGTCGGTGCGGGTCGGCGAAGCCGAACTGCTGCCGGCAGCCGAACCGTCCGAGTGGCACGACGAACTGCGCTACGAGTACCGATTCGGTGCGGTGACCGAGGCCTATGACGTGCGCACCGACGGCCTCGAACAGACCTTCGTGGTCGCCCGCCGGCCCAGGGCCACCGGCGACCTGGTCGTCACCGGTCGGATCGGCTCCCTGCTGGCTGCGGCCGACCGCAGCGCTGCGCACGGACCGCTCACGTTCCGCGACGACGCCGGCGACGAGATCCTCGAGTACGGCGCCGCGTTCGCCGTCGATGCGACCGGCGACAAGATCCCGATCGCGACCGCGTTCCAAGACGGCGAGATCCGGCTGCGCGTGCCGGCCAGCTGGCTCGCGCAGGCCGAGTACCCGGTCACGGTCGACCCGCTGCTGACCCGTCACCCCGTCATCTACCACAACGGCAGGACGATCCGCACGGTCGATATCGCCTACGACAAGTATGCGAAACAGGCGCTCGTGGTCTCGGTGGTCTCGGCCTCGCAGTTCGACGACGACGTCGACGCGCGATTGACCGACCAGCACTACAACGGCATCTTCGTGATCTTCTCGGACGTCACGTCGAGCTGGGACAGCGATGGCGCCAGCGTCGCGTTCGACGGCCCCGCGGCACGGTGGGTCATCGCTCTTAGGCGTTACTTCGGCAGCGCGGCGGTGCGCCGGAGCCAGCTCCGCTGTCACGTCCATGACAGCGGCCAATTGACGTGGTCGACGAGCGTGATCGGAATGTCACCGCCCCCGGGCTTCAACGACTGGCGCCCGCGGGTCGGCGGCATCGGCACCGCGTTCACGGCCGCCAGCCCCGCCCTGATCGTGTTCCAACGCGAGAACAACGCGGCCACCGGCGCGCACTGGGGGACGACTGCGAGCACGGATGTCTACGGCGTGTTGTTCGACGCTGCCGCCGGCGGCGGTGCGTTCGGCGTGCCGTTCGCGATCGCGGGCGGCAACAGCGACTACGAGCGCCCCACGGTCAATCGCAGCGCCGAAGGCGGCCAGAACTTCTCCTGGGTCTGCGCGTTCCAGCGCTACGACAACTCGCCGAACGGCAACTGGGACGCGCTGGCTCGACGGATCAGCAATCAAGGGACGGCGTCGGGGTTCTGGACGAGCGCAGTCGCGTCGACCGGCCAACACCAGCTTGCGCCGCAGATCGATGGCCGCATCGGGCGCTACGCGATGACTTTCGCGGCGATCGACGGCGCGGCCGTGCCGGCCAACAGCCTGGTGACGGGGAACCGGCTGTACGTCGAGCGCTTCGACTGGCCGCACGGGCAACCGCAGCCATCCACAACACATCCGCCGGTCGTGCTGGACAGCGACAACGACCGGATCTTCGCGGCCACGGGCATCGCCGTCGACCTGTTCACCTCCTCGCACTGGGGCATCGGCTACCGCAAGAGCTCGCCGGCGCCCTCGACCGCTGCTGGCGTCCGGGTGGGGTACACCGGTCAACCGACCGAAGGGCCGTTCGAGCTCTACACCAGTGCCGGCGACTACACCACCGGCGTCGCGGCGACGTACAACGATGATCTGCACGAAGTGATGTTCTGCTACGGCGTCAACACTCCGACGCCCGGTGATCCGGTCTACGGTCATTCGCTCGCCTATCCGACCCCGGCCCCCTGGACGACCAGCGGTTCGGCGTGCGTGTCGATGACGCTGCTGTGGTGGGGCAGACAGCTGATCGGCTCGGAGCACGAGTCCATCATCGCATCGGGCGGCGGCCCGTCGGCAATGCACTTCCTGATGGTGTCGCTGGTCTCGACCGACCAACCGCTGACCCACCCCGCGTTCCCGGCCAACTGCCGTCTGCTGGTCAGCAACAACGCCGGCTGGCTCGGCACCATGCCGGTGCAGGTCGGAGCAGCCGGGCAGTGGGGCTTTCCGCTGCCGGAGTGGTTGCCGCCGTTGACGCTCTACTTCCAGGACCTCGTGTTCGACGGCAGCGTGCTGCGCACCAGCCAGCGGCTCGAAGTGCCCGTCGTGAAGTGACTCGACGCGCGAGTTCGCGGCGGGGATTCGCGTCAGAACGAACCGCGCCGCGACCTCGGGGAACATGGCAAGTTCCCTTCGACAGTGGCTCCCCATCCCCCTCCTGGTCGGCGCGATCGCCGCGCAATCGTCCTCGGCCGCGCTCGATTCGCCGCGGTTCCCGATCCACAGCAACGCGCCGCTGGACGGCGTCGCGTACGGCTCCTGGGCGGCGGGCGCGGACTACAAGGTCTCGTTCCACGACGGCCTGACGTTCGTGCCCTACCTCGGCAGCGACTATCCCCACAACCAGCCGTGGTCCTGGCGCACGACCTCGGTGCGGGTCGGCGCGACGGAGCTGCACGATCCCGGCTCGACGCCGCGCCACTGGCACGACTCCTGGCGCTACGAGTATCGCTTCGCTTGCGTCACGGAGGCCTATGACGTGCGCACGGAAGGCGTCGAGCAGACCTTCGTGTTCGACCAGCTGCCCGCGAGCGGCGATCTCGTCGTGACCGGGGAGGTCGATTCGGCGCTGGTCGCCGACGACGTCGCCAGCTCTCACCAGGCGCTGACGTTCGTCGACGCCGCGAGGGCGCCGATCGTGCGCTACGGCCACGCGTTCGCGATCGACGGCAACGGCGCCCGCACCGCGGTCGCGACCGCGCACGCGAACGGCCGGATCACGTTGACGATCCCGGCCGAGTGGCTCGCGACCGCCGCTATGCCGGTGACGCTCGACCCGCTCGTGAGCCCGGCGTTTCTCGCCACGAGCTCCTCGTCGTTCGGGGCGAACGACATCGCCAGCTGGAGCCAGGGCTCGACGCTGTCGACGCTGCTGACCTACACCCGCAACGCCTCGCAGTTCGACGACGACGTCTACGTCGAGACGTGCAACCACGACTGGACCAACCGGTCGGGCCTGTTCACCGATCTGTCGTCGAGCATCGACAGCGACCAGCCGGCCTGCACCTACGTGCGCGGCGCCGACCGCTGGCTGGTCATCTACCGCCGCTACACCGGCAGCGCGACGCCCCGCCGCAGCTTCCTGACCTGCCTGGCGCCGACCCCCGGCACGACCGTCTTCTGGCCGATCACGACCGACCTGGTCGCGCCGCCAGGGCAGAACGACTGGCGTCCCGACGTCGGCGGCCGTGAGACCCCGGGCTCGACTGCGTTCGTCGTCTTCCAGCGCGAGAACAACATCCCGAACAACGGCCACCACGCCAACACGAGCACGAGCCGCATCCACCGCGTCACCGTCGATCTCACGAACACGAGCCCGTCGTGGGGCACCCCCATCGCGACCAGCCCGTTGAACGTCGACTCCGAGCGCCCCTCGATCACTCAGGTCGGCAGCCTGCACTGGGTCGTCGTGTGGCAGTCGCTGAACGCCACGCCCGGCAGCAACTGGCGGGTGCGCGGCATCCAGATCGATGCCGCCAACGCCCCGGGCGCGATGTGGTCGAGCACGCTCGGTGTCAGCGGCGCCTCCCATCAGCTCGGTCCCGTGATCACCGGCTACGGCGATCGCTACACCGTGCTGTTCTCCACCGTCGACGTCGCGAGCACGCCGACGACCAGCGGCATCACGGGCACGGCGCTCTGGGTCGAACGCTTCGAGAACCCGGCCAGCGGCACCGTGCACCCCCCGGTGCAGCTCGAGAGCGCCACCAGCCGCGTGCTCGAACCGGCCGGCATCGCGATCGACATCGACGATCCGTCCCACCAGGTGGTCAGTTACCGGCGGCTGTTCTCGACCAGCAACGGCGCGTTCGGCTATCGCCTCGGCTTCGACGGCCAGCCGACCGAGGGCCCGTTCACGCTCAGCGCCCTGTCCAACCAGTCGACCACCGCGCCGGCCTGCGCGTTCCACGCCCCGAGCGACGACTTCGTGTTCCTGTTCGGCGGCCGCACCGGGCCCGGGTCCTGGCTGCTCTACGGCCGCACGCTCGAGTACGTGACACCGGCGCCGTGGACGACCGCCGGCCATGGGTGCAGCCCGGCGCAGCTCTGGTGGGGCGGCAACCAGCAGATCGGCTCGACGTTCCAGTCCGTCGCGGCGACCCATGCACCGGCGGGTGCCGGGCACTTCCTGATCGCCTCGCTGGCGGCAGCCGACCAGCCGCTCGTCAATCCGGCCGTCGCCGCGGGTTGCCGACTGCTCGTCGACACCGGACCGGCCTATCTCGGAACGATGAACTTCCAGGTCGGCAGCACGGCGTCCTGGCCGTTCCCGCTGCCGGCGTGGCTGCCGCCGACGACCCTGCACTTCCAGGACTGGGTGTTCGACGGCGTGCAGTTCCAGAGCACCCGACGGCTGTCGGTTCCGGTCGTCCGGTAGCCGACGTGCTCGCCAGATCAGTGCCGGTGCGCGCCATCGAGAACTCGATGGCCGCCGGGGTCAGTGCGGCGGGCTCAGTGCGGCGCGCCCGTCCCGATCACGAGCTGCAGGCCGTTGCTGACCTGCAGCGTCGGCGTCGCGGTCGGGTGGAACCAGACGTTCTGGAACTGGAACACCAGGCCTTCGAACGCACCATTGTTCGGGATCGAGAAGGGCACCGAGTAACTCGACGTGAACACCGTCGCCACGGTCACCGCCGTGCCGGCCTGCAGACCGACCCAGTCACAGCCGCCATCGATCAGGCCAGGGACCGCCGGCACCGGCGCGGGCCGCCCCGCGCCACCCGCGAGCAGCACGCCGGTGTGGCCGATGGGACCGTGCCCTTGCAGGTCGACCGTCGTACCGAGGACCGGGACCCCGCCGCTGCCGGTGGTCAGCGTCGGCCAGTCGGGAGCACCACCGCCGCCGAGCAGGGCACGGCTGGCGCCCGGAGTGTCGATGCCGAACAACTCGCGCCCGTAGTTCGGGCTGTAGGCGTGCAGGAACAACCGACCGCGGCACATCGTCAGCAGATCGGGGTTGGCGCTGCCGCCCGGATCGAGCGTGCACAGGTGCGAGGTGCCCGCCGCCGTGCCGTCACTGAACCACAGCTCGCCGTGCGTCGTCACGCGCGCGACGAAGACCACGCCGGGTCCGCAGTCCACGAACTTCTGCGGCATCGACGAAGCGTTGCCCGGCCTCAGGTCGCCGAGCATCTGCGTGCCGCCGACCGTGCCGTCCGTCACCCACGGCTCGCTGCCGGCGGCGCCGTTGCTGCCCGTGAAGAACACCCGCGTCGCGGATGCGGTGAGGCGCGACCCGGTCACGCCGTGCGGCCCCGTCAGGTTCACGGTCCCCGCGGCGGTGCCGTCGGTCACCCAGACCTCGCCGCTGCTGCCCGTCCATTCGCGGAAGAACAGCTGATCGCCGCACGCGACCAGACCGACGGGTCCGGCGGAGTTGAACGGAAACAGGTCCGCCAGCAACGTGGTCCCCGCGGGCGTGCCGTCGGTGCGCCAGATCTCGCGGCCGTTCGCCGTCGTCGTGGCGAGGAAGTAGACGTGATCCCCGAGGCGCGTGAACTCGCGCGGCGCCGAATCGCCGGCCCCCACCTCGAGATCGCGCAGCAGGCCCGTGCCGGCGACCGTGCCGTCCGACACGAACAGCTCGCGCCCCGTGCTCGGGGTCCAGGCCGAGAACAGCACGCGACCATCGAAGTCGAACATGTCGTTCGGGCGGCCATCGAGCGGGCCTGGTCCGAAGTCGCTGAGCCGCACGGTCCCGACCGCGGTGCCGTCGGACACCCAGAGTTCCTCCCCGTGGGACGCGTCGCGCGCGTTGAAGTAGACGCGCCCGCCGCTGGCGCAGAGATCCGTCGGCAACGAGCTCGACGAGCCCGCCATGAGCTCTGCGACCCGACCGGTGCCGGCCGCGGTGCCATCGCTGGCATACAGCTCGCGACCGTGCCCGCTCTGCGTCGCGCTGTAGAGCACGCGCGGGCCGGCGGCGGTGCAGCACGGCGTGATCTGGTCGGGATTGGTCGGCGCGGACCCCGGCGCGAGGTCGACGACGAGCTGCGCGCCGCCCGCAGCGGTCCACCGCCAGAGCTCACCGCCCGTTCCCGGGTAGTAGCCCTGGAAGTAGAGCTCGTTGCCGAACGCGGCGACGAGATGGGCGATGTTGCCGTTGTTGGTGGTGCCCTGGGTCAGGTCGGCGACGATGCCGCATTGGGCGGTGAGACCGCTGGCGGCCAGGATGGCGACGGCGCTGGCGAGATGCTTCATGCCAGCTCCAGGTCGGCATTCACCCCGGCCTGACAGCCGTATTCCCGTTCTCGCTCGGAATGGCTCGCCGCACTCGCGCGACGGCGAGTAGCCCTGGGCATCGGTCAGCCGCGGCGCTCGCGCGACTCGCGCTCTTCGGGAGCGGTCGCCTCGATGCTCAGGGCATGGACCCGCGTCGTCATCAGGTCGCCCAGCGCCCGATAGACCGCGCGCTGCCGCTGGACGCGATTCTGGCCGGCGAACTCGGCGCTCTCGATCTGCAGCGAGAAGTGGCTCTCGCCGGCCCCGCTGTGCCCGGCATGCCCGCGGTGGGCGTCGCTGTCGTCGCGTAGCACCAGACGGGTCGGGGCGAGCGCGGCCTCGAGCCGGCGGATCATCTCGGTGGCAACGGGGCCATGGCTCGCGGTGCTCATGGTTCCCGGTATAGACCGCCCACGCCGGTTTGCCCATTGCTACGCTCCTCGGACGCCTCGACCACACCCAACCGCCCGTTGCACTACCGAGAACTCTTGCAGCGCCTCGCCGCCGACTTCGTTCGGGAGGACGTCGATCCGTCGTACGTGCACTTCGTGTCGCAGCACGTGGACGTTCCCGACGAGGAGTGGCGAACGTGCTGCAACAGCGCCTGTGATCCGTGCGTCGTTCGACTCGGCCGACTCGTCGATGCCGCGCGAGCGGTGATCCACGGGAACGAAGCCGACGGCGCGACGGCGGAGTCCGAGTAGCGCCAGGCCAGTTGGCACGGCTGTCGCGACCCCGTGCGCGCTGGGTTCGATCTACCCCGCGTCCCCGGCCGTCTCGACGACTGCGTCGACGAACGCACGCAGGCGATACATGTCGTCGCTGCTCAGCCCCTGGCCGATGAACGCGGCTCCGTAGGTGAACGCCGCGAGCACGACGGCGAGCGGCACACCCCAGAACGCCCACGGATACTCGTCGAGGATGAGCTGCGCGCCGCCGTAGGAGCCCGCCGCCATCGCCAGACAGAGCAGCACGAGGTAGATCGCGACGAACGCAGTCCAGACCGGTGAACTCGGTGAGAACCGCCCGCGCACGAGCACGCGGCCCGTGTCGTCCTGCTCGACGTGAACGTAGAGCGCCGGGCTCCAGACGTGACGATCGGAGTGCCGCAGGCGCAGGATCGCACCACCTTCGAACGTCTGACCACGAACCCCGCCGTCCTCGCCCCGCAGGCTCTCGCCGAGTCGATCCCAGAACGCCTCGGGGGCTCCGGCGAACGTCTGCGCAAAGACCGGGCGCATCCGCGGACTGGTCATGAACGGCATCCTATCGGGCTCGCGGTGCAGACGCTCGCCCGATCACCTCGGCAACGACAACTGGCGTTTCTTGAGCATGACCGACCTCGCCGTCGTGCTGCCGTCGGCATGCCCCCGGCATGGCCGGCATGGACCGCACTCGGACGATTGCCAAAGCGCGTCGCGTCGCCGAGACTCCGGCCCGACACCATGGAACGCTTCTACCCCATCGGCACTCCCGGCCAGCCCTGGACCGACGACGACAAGGCCACCTGGCTCTCGCAGCAGACCAGGAAGCGCAGTTATCACGACGAGGTCGTGCAGAAGATCGACGCGTTGCGCGAGCGCTTCGATGTCACGCAATACGGCGCGCTCGAGATCGACCCGGACCGCTTCCCGCTGTTCGCGATCGCGCCGAAGTCGCCGGCGCCGGACAAGCCGTGGGCGCTGATCACCGGCGGCGTGCACGGCTACGAGACGAGCGGCGTGCAGGGCGCGCTCGCGTTCGTGGCAGAGCACGCCGAGGACTACGCGGATCGCATCAACCTGCTCGTGCTGCCGTGCGTGAGCCCCTGGGCCTACGAGGTCATCCACCGCTGGAACAGCGCGGCGATCGACCCCAATCGTTCGTTCGTTCCCGACAGCCCATGCGGAGAGTCGGCCGCCGTCATGGCGCTGCTCGCGGAACGCGGCCATGACTTCGTCATGCACATGGATCTGCACGAGACGACGGACACCGACGAGACCGAGTTCCGCCCGGCGAAGGCCGCGCGCGACGGCAACGAGCTCGGCGCGGGCGAGATCCCGGATGGGTTCTACACCGTGGGTGACGCGGAGAACCCGCAGCCCGAGTTCCAGGCCGCGATCATCCGCTCGGTCGAGCAGGTGACGCACATCGCGCCGCCGGACGAGAACGGGCAGATCATCGGGGAAGATGTCACGCAGAACGGCGTGATCAACTATGCGGCGAAGGGGCTCGGCCTGTGCATGGGCATGACGAACGCGACCTACACGACCACGACCGAGGTCTACCCCGACAGCCCCAAGGTCACGGACGAGGACTGCAACCGGGCACAGGTCGCGGCGGTGCGCGGCGCGCTCGACTTCGTGCTGGCGCAGTCGTAGCGCTCAGGGCCAGCTGATCGCCGCCGCGACTCGCGGCACTCATAACGATCATGTGCGGGACTGTGAGCGCGGCCAACCCGATGAAGATCACCTGCAGCGTCGCGTCGCTCGGTGAGCGGAGGCTCGCGACGCTGGCCCAGGCGAGCGCCCCGCCCGCGATCGTCAGCGCCGAGAACGGCAGCGCCGCCCACACGAACCTCCTGAGGCCGAGCCTCGTCGACCCGGGAGCGAACGACTGCGCGATCTCGAGCACGTGACGTGGTGCGTGCCAGATGCAGAAGTAGAGCACGAACGCCTGCAGCGGCGGCAGAAGGGCGACGGTCGTCGCGAGCAACCCCAGCTCTGCGAGGATCGCCCAGCAACGTCGGCGCAGACTGCGGACAACGAACGGCAGCAGCGCCAATGCGACGGTTGCCAACAGCAACGGCTGCAAGCCCTCGAGCAGCCCGGCCATCGCGTCACCCGACCGCCCGGCGAGCGGCGCGAACAGCGTGGCGCAGTCCGCTGGATGGACGGCGACCGGTCCCAGCACGACGAGCGAACCCGACGCCAACGCCCCGAGTCCGTCCCGCTGGTCACCCGCACCGAAGTGCAGGATCGAGAGCAGCAGGAAGCCGGCCAGGGACACACCCGGAGCGAGCAGCCACAGCAGCACCACGAGCGCTGCCAGACCGACGTAGCACAGGCCGAAGACGGGCAGCCAGACGCGTTGCCAGCGTCCGGCAAAGAACGGCTTGGCGACGAGATGGTCGACGGCACCGTGCGGCACGCCGAGCAGGGCAACCGCGACGACGAGCAGCACGAGCTCGCCGTCCGGCGGCAGTTCGGGCAGCAGGCCGTGCCCGACCAGCGCGAGCCCGGTGAGGACGGCGGCCGCTACCCGATGGCGCGCGAACACGACCGACCCGAAGACGACGCCGTCAGTCATGGCGCAGCCACAGTCGCCACCGCGCGAGCGCCGTGGCGAGCATCGGGATCTTCGGCATCGCCGCGATGACCTGACCGGCGTCGCGGGCAGTGCAGCGATCCGACAGGAACCGCACCAGAACGTCGGCGGGGACCCGCTCGAACAGGCGCAGGAAGACCTCGGGCTTCGCGCCAGGGCAGCGCTGCATGTAGGCCAGGAACATGCGGTCCATCGCGAGCATCCAGGACCGCCGTGGCCGCGCCCGAGGTCGACGGCGGGAAACGAGATCGCGCGCCGCTCGCCGGCTCCCGGCTCGGAGGCAGCGATGACGGACGTCTTCATCTTCGGATTCGGACTCTTCGTCACCATCCTCGTCGGGTCGGGCCTCGCGTCGATGATCTCGTCGCACAACGCCGCGATCGACGAGGGGAAAGCAACCGACGGCGTGCAGACTCCCGAGGCCGAGTAAGCCATCTCCGGCGACCGCCCGGCGACCGAGACTCCGCGGGTGAGCGCGATGCTGCAACGCCACGTCACTGCAACATCGCCGAGGGGTCCTTGCCCCACCGAAGACGTGCAGCGAACGTAGGGGGATGAGCACGACCGCACCCGCCGTCGCCGATCTGGTCTACGCCGGCTTCAACAAGCGCGTGGCCGCGCTGCACCGCGAGACCGGCGAACTGGTCTGGCAGTGGAAGAGCCCGAAGGGCAGCGGCGCCGTCGCGCTGATGCTCGACGGCGAACGCCTGATCGCGTCGGTGAACGGCTACACGTTCTGCCTCGACGCGCTGACCGGCAGGCAACTCTGGCTCAACGAGATGAAGGGGTTCGGCCTCGGCGTGACGTGCCTCACCTCGTTCCGCAGCAGCTCCATGGCGTCCTCGATGCTGGCGCAACACGAGGCAGCGCAGCAGCAGTCGAACGCGGCCGCTGCCGGCGGAGCCACGTGATCCGGATCGCCGCGTGTGACGCCGGGCATGCGGCCGAGGCCGTCGCCCTCGCGCGGCGCGCCATCACGGCGACGTCCGGCCAGGACTACTCGCCGGCGCAGGTCGCGGTCTGGCTGCGAGGCATGACCGTCGAACGGTTGACGATGATGTTCTCGGGCGGAGCAACCGCGGCGGTGGCGGTAGTCGGCGCCTTCGAAGGCGACCGCATGCTCGGCTTCGCGACGCTGGTGGCTGCCGACGAACGGCTGGATTTCCTTTACGTCGACCCGACGGCGTGGCGCCGCGGTGTGGCGCGACAGCTCGTGGAGGCCATCGAGGACCGGGCTCGCGCTGCTGGCTGCACACGCTTACGGGTCGATTCGTCGCGGCTCGCGCAGAAGGCGCTCGCCAGCCTCGGCTACGAGGCCGTGGCAGACCACACGAAGGCGGTCGGTGGCGTCACGTTCGACAACAAGTGGCTCGTGAAAGCGCTCTGACGTCGAGGGAGCGAGGCAGGCTGGAGGGACGACGGCAATCGGGCACAGGGAAGCCGCGAGCGCGTTCGGCGATTGCGGCAGGTACCGCGTCCGACTTGCGGCCCCCACCCACACCGCCTGCAGTCACGGCTGGCCAAGGGACGATAGAGCGGCTGCCGCCATGGAGTCCCCCACCGTCGCCCCGACTGTCGAATCCTCGTACACCTCGAGGGGGCGCCACGCGCTGATCGCGGCACTCACCACGCTGGCCGCACTGGCCTGGTTCGGCCCGTATTACTCGCTGTCGCTGCTTCGTCTCATCGACGACTGGAGCACGCTGCCGATCGCCGACGACGCGTTCTACTTCCTGCAGATCGCACGGCACATGGCGGACGGCAACGGGCCGACGTTCGACGGCGTCCACCCGACGAGCGGGTTCCAACCCTTGTGGCAATACGTCCTCGCTGCGCTGCAGTGGACCATGTCGTTCTCACCGAACGGGCTCGTGCGCGCCGCGTTCTTCCTCGCCAACATCGCGTTGCTCGCGACCGCCTGGCAGGCCGTGCAGCTGTTGCGCGCGTTCTCGGTGGAGCGGCGCGACGCGATCCTGATCGGCATCGCGCTCGTCGTGTGGGCGCCCTGCGCGACGTCGTACTTCACGCTGTGCGAGTCGTCACTCAACGGCCTCCTCCTCGTCGTCGTGCTGCGTTGCGCGATCCCGGTGCTCCGGGGCGACGCATCGAACGCGCACCAGTACGGACTCGGTGCGCTGCTCGGACTGCTGTTCCTCGCGCGCCTCGACAACTTCCTGTTCGCCGCGGTGCTCGGCGTCACCGTCCTCGCACTGCATCGCCGCCGCGGGATCCCGCCGCTCCTGCGCATCGCGGCGACGCTCGGCCCGATCGGCCTCGGCTACGCGGCCAGCAACCTCCTGCAGTTCGGCCACCTGATGCCAATCAGCGGCGCGATGAAGAACCAGTGGTCGGGACCGATCCTGTGGACCGATCCGACGTGGTGGGCCGAACGGATCCAGGACCGGCTGTTCTGGTTCTTTTCGACGCAGTCGCTCGTCGACAACACGCAGCACATCGCGCGCGCGCTCGCGATCGTCACGCTGATCATCACGATCGTGCCGTTCCGCATGGTCTTCCTGCAACGTCGCGGCGAACGCCCGGCGGCCGCCGAGGTCGTGCTGTGGTGCGCGCTGCTGTCGTTCGTGCCGAAGCATCTCTACTACGCATTGTGCCAGGGCTACCACAACCAGGCCCTGTGGTACTTCGCGCCCGAGATGCTCGTGCTCGTGATCGCCCTCGGGGCGATGGCGCGGCACCCCGCCGGCCTCGTCGCGCTCGCCGTCGCGATGGTCGTCACGGCGTGGCCGAACGGCATCGGTGACGCCATCGCCAACTGGTGGCTGCCGACGTGGTCCTGGCTACCGGCGCTCGTGCTGCTCGGCGCGGCTGGCGTCGTGCTCGTGATCCCGCGCAACGTCGCACCCCACCGGCGCGCCGTCGCCGCGCTGCCGGTCATCCTGGCGCTGCTGGCGCTGCCCGAACGCCAGATTCTCTGGTGCACGCCACTCTATCGCACCGAGAAGAGCCGGCTCGCCGAGCTCGGACGCTGGGTCAAGGACGTCGACCTCGCGCGCTACGGCACGATCGGCGCCTACAGCGCGGGCCTCGTGAACTACTTCGCCGGCGGTCACGTCACCAACCTCGACGGCCTCGTCGCCGACTGGGAGTGGTTCGGCATGCAGCAGAAGACGGGCCGCTTCCCGCCGCCGCGCGGTGAGACGTTCGTGCTGGACTACCACCCGGTCACGCGCCAACGCCTGCTCGACAACGGCTACGAGCTCTGCCTCGACGTGCTGCCCGATTACCAGCGCAGCGCGTTCCGGAAGGACTTCGTGTTCGGCGTCACCAACGACCGCGAGGCCGCCGTGCAGCTCTATCGCGATCTGCTCGCCCGACCCGACACCGACCCGCTTCTCACGCGCCACTCCCGAGGCGTCGTCCGCCGGCTGCAGCTCGCGCCGGCGCCGGCGGCAGCTCCGCGTTAGCGCCTGCCGGCGCCCTTCGCCGGCTTCACTTCCGGGACCGGGATCGTCGGTTCGCCCTCGAGCCAGCCGAGCGAGCCGAAGAACCGGTCCATCTCCCGCACCGTCAGGGCGAAGCACCGGGCGTTGCGGTTCTGGTTGAAGAACCCGTGCGGCTGGCCCTCGTAGAGGTGCAGGTCACACCGCGCACCGACCGCCCGCATGCGATCGCGGTAGCGCTTCCCGGTCGCGACCGGGATCAGGCTGTCCTTCGTCCCGAGGAACACGATGGTTGGCGGCGCGTCCTCTGCGATGTTGTGCAGCGGCGAGATCTCGCGCCAACGATCGCCGAGCCGCTCGTGGCCGTAGCCGCCGGGGCCGTTGTCGAACACCGGGTTGAACAGCACGAGGGCGTCCGCGCGCGAGCTGACCGCGGTCGACTCACCGACCTCCTCGAGCCCCGGAACGACTCCGGTCGTCGCCGCGACGTGGCCCCCGGCCGAACCGCCCGCGGCCGCGATGCGCCGCGGGTCGATCCCGAGCCGCTCGCTGTGCGTTCGCAACCACCGCACCGCGCTCTTGCCGTCCGCAACGCACGCAAACGGCGTCGTCCCGTGCCGCGACCGCACGCGATAGTCCGCGAGCGCCGCGATCATCCCGCGGCTCGCCATGTACTCCGCCTGCGGCCGAAACTGCTCGATGCGCCCGCCATTCCAACCGCCGCCGAAGAAGAATACGACCGCGGGACGCCCTGGCTTCGACGCGGACTCCGCGGTCGGTGTCAGAACGTGGATCCGCAGCTGGACGTCCCCGATCGTCTTGTAGACCTCGGTCTGCTCGCGGAACCCCGACTTCGCTGCCGGCGACGGCTTCGGTTCCTGCGCCCGACAGATCGTTGCCAACGCAAGAGTGCCGGCGAGGTGACGGATCATGCGATCCAGTCCGACGCGCGGGGCGTCGCCCACCATGCTGGACTGGCTCATTCATCCTCCTCGCGCTCGTCGAGCTTCACTTCTTCATGCTCATCGGCAGCCGCCTCGTGATCCACGTCGCCGGCGACTCCCGCCTTGCGCTCCTCGATCCGCTCCAACGCCGCGACCCTCGCGTAGGTCAACAGGACGTCGCCGCCATGCACCTCCGTGTCGCCGCCAGGCGTTCCGAGGTAACCACCATCCGGCCTCGTGATCCCGAGCACGACGACCCCTTCGTCGCGCAGCAACGCCTCGCCGAGCCTCTTGCCGTCGAGCCAGTCGCCTTCGGCGACGCTCAACTCCGCCAGCCGATAGTCGCCCGCCAGGTGCATCAGACTCGTGTAGTCCTTCACCTCCAGCGCCGCGTACCTGCCCATCATGCGTTCGATGAAGTTGGACAGGTGACGATCCACCCAGGCGCTGGTGGCAAACGCCCACAGCCCGGCGACACCGACGACGAGCAGACCGAGCTTCCAGAACAGCCCGGTCTCCGAGCCCGACTCCTCCTCCCGGACGAACGTCAGGATCAACGAGGACATCGCCGTCACGATCCCGGCGTTACCGAGCAGCATGAGCACCATCACGATCCGCCGCCGCACGGGATGCTGCACGACGCGCTCCGATTCCGAGGTCGTGAACCCGGCTCCGGTGAACGCGGACCGCGCCTGGAACCGCGCCGACTCCCGGGACAACCCGGTGTGGATGAGCGCGACCGTCGCGACGCGGGTCACGACGATCGAGAGCGTGACGATGAGGAGCAGGCTGAGGATCGCGACCATCGTTGGGGACAAGCCTATCCTTCGGCGCTACCGTCGCATCATGCGCGGTCGCCACTCTCGTCGGACGTTCCTCGGTTCCACCGCCGTCTCGCTCGGTGCCCTCGCCGCCGGCTGCCAGTCGGGCCCCCGCCGGCTGCGCCCCGACCGCCTGCGCGTGCTGTCGATCGGCGTCGTCGGCACGATCGGCCAGCGCGATCGGCGCGAGATCGCGAAGCACCCGCGCGCCGATATCGTCGGCCTCTGCGACGTCGACGATCAACAGCTCGAGAAGGCGCGCCAGGAACACCCCGGCGCGTTCACGTGTCGGGACTACCGCGCCGCGTTCGCGCACCACAGCGACGAGTTCGACGCGGTGATCGTCTCGACGCCCGACCACTCGCACGCGCCGATCATGCTCACGGCGTTTGCGCACGACAAGCACGTCTACGGCCAGAAGCCGCTCGTGCAGCAGCTCGAGGAGCTCGTGCTGATGGAGCGCGCCGTCGCCGCCAAGCCGGACCTCGTCACCCAGCTCGGCAACCAGCGCATGGTGTTCCCCGGTCGCCGCGCGGCCGTCGAGATCCTGCGCGAAGGCCGGCTCGGCCGCGCGATCAAGGCGCACTGTTGGACCGGGGCGCCCAACGAGGGCCGCTACTTCAACTTCAACCGCACGCTGCACGAGCCGAGTCCCCCGCCGAGCCATCTCGACTGGGACCTCTGGCTCGGTCCCTGCGCCGAGGCGCCGTATCGCGACGAGCTCGCGCCGATCAAGTGGCGGTCCTGGTGGGAATACGGGACCAACGGCCTCGGCGACTGGGGCTGCCACATTCTCGACGTCGTGCTGTTCGGCTACGACGAACTCACCTCGCCGATCGGCGTGCGCACGGACTGCGACGAGGCGCCGGACGCGAACTTCCACGTGCACGGCTGCCGCTCACAGATCACGTATGCGGTCGACTCGCCGCGGTTCGCCAGCGGCACGTTCACGATCCACTACAACGATCACGGCCAGAAGGCGTCGTTCGAGGACCTCCGTATCCCCGACGGTGCGTGGCTCGACGGCAACGGCACGTGCGTCGTCTGCGAGGAGGGCACGCTCGTGCTCGGCGCGGGCGGCCGGCTCGAGATCTGGCGCGATGGCGTGATGACCAAGGGCCTCGACGAGCCCGACCTGCCCGACTTTCCCGAACTCAACCACTGGCATTGCTGGGTCGACAACTGCCTCGGCAAGGACGTCGAGCTGCGCACGCCGTTCGCCCAGGCGATCCGCATCACGGAACCGGCGCTGCTCGCGACGAAGGCGACGCGCTTCCCCGGCGTCGACCTGCGATGGAACAAGGCGAGGCTCGCGTTCGACGGTCACGACGAAGCGACCCGGACGATCGTGCGCCGGGCGTATCGTCACGGGTTCGAACCACCGACGGTCGGGTAGCATGACGGCGTGAAGCGCCGCTCCTGTCGCCCCCTGATCCTCGTCGCTGCGGTCGCGAGCGGCGCCTGCGCCCTCCGTCCGATCGAAGAAGACATCGAGCTCGGATCCCGCGTCGCCACCGCGATGGAGTCGCAGGTCGGCCGCTATCACGACGACGCGCTCCAAGCGTGGGTCGACGCCGTTGCGCGGCGCATCGAGACCCAACAGGAGAACGCGCAGTTCTCCTACCGCTACGCCGTCCTCGACCAACCCGAGCCGAACGCGTTCGCCGCACCCGGCGGGTTCGTGTTCGTCTCGCGCGGACTGCTCGCTACGGCCAACAGCGAGGACGAGATCGCTTGCGTGCTCGGCCACGAGATGACCCACGTCGAGCAACGCCACGCCGCCAGGATGCAGCAGCCCCGGCCGCTCACGGCGTTGCTCACGGCGCCCGGCAAACTGATCGGCGCGTTGGCTCCCGACGTCGGACAGGCTGTCAACGCGCCGATTCGGGCGCTCGAGGGACTCTCCCTCGCGCGCTACGGCCGGAGCCAGGAATCCGAATCGGACCGCCTCGGTCAGACCCTTGCCGCAGCGGCGGGCTACGACCCGGCCGCGATGGCCGGCATCCTCGGCCGCATGGCAGGGGTCTTGCGAGCGATGACCGGAACGGAACGGGTGCCGAGCTATTTCGATACCCACCCGCCGACGCCCAACCGGGTCGCCGACGTCCTGCGGCGTGCCAGCACGTTGACGGTGGCGCCCCGGTCACCCGACGCGCTGGACGACGTCGCCTACCTGCGCGCGCTCGACGGCCTGGTCTGGGGTGACAACCCGGCGCACGGCGTCTTCGACGGCAACCGCCTCCTCCATCCGCTGCTCGGCGTCGCGATCGCGTTCCCCGCGGACTGGCAACCAGACCGCACCGCGACGCACGCCGGGGCCGCGCGCGAGGACGGCGAAGCCGCGGTGCTGTTCAGCGTCCCGGCCGCGACCGCCCGAGACGCGCGGCAACGGATGGCCGACGTCGAGTCCGCGCTGCAGAGTGCCGGCTACACGATCGCGCGCGACGAACGGGTGGAGTCGAACGGCCGCGAGATGCGCCTCGTCGAGTTCCGCGAGGCGAACGCGGACCAGGTCGTGTTGCAGGCCTGGGTCCGGATCGCGAACGTCTACGGCGAGTTCCTCGCGATCGGCGGCGTCGCCGATCTACCCGTGCTGGAACGAGCCGTGACGAGCGTGCGCGATCTCGACGACGACGAGCGGCGATCGATCCATGTGACTCGTATCCGCATCGAGACGGCGCGATCCGGCGATACGCTCGCGAGACTGCACGCACGGCTCGCGAGCGCCGGGAGCGTGGAACTCGTGGCGGCGCTGAACGGGCTCGAACCCGATCTCGTTCTGCGGATCGGGCAACCTGTCAAGGTCCTGCGCGTCGAGGCCTATCCGTAGCCGGTCATGACCAGCGAAACCGAGGCCCTGCTGCGCGCGATCCGAGTCGGCGACGAGGCCGCGAACGCGCGGCTCGTGGACCTCGTCTATGACCAGCTGCGCGCCCTGGCGCAGCGCGTGCTCGGCGATCATCCGCAGGCGACCATTCAGCCGACCGAGCTCATTCACGAGGCGTGGATCCGCCTCGGCGACGGCGAGGCCGAGCCCGACTACGAAAGCCTGCGGCACTACCGCCGCGTCGCCGCGAAGGCGATGCGGTTCGTGCTCGTCGACCGCGCCAGGGCGCGCCTCGCCAAGAAGCGTGGCGGGATCGGGAAGCGTGTCACTCTCGACGAGCAACTCGTCGGCAACGCCGACGAGCAGAGTGACGATACGTTGTCGGTCCACGACGGGCTGGAGCGCCTCGGCGAAGTCGACCCCGATCTCGCGCAGCTCGTCGAACTCAAGTTCTTCGGCGGGCTCACGATGCCGGAGATCGCCGGCAACCTCGGCATCTCCGAGCGCAGTGTCCATCGTCGCTGGCGCCTGGCGCGCGCGTGGTGGCTCGAAGAGTTCGGCGAACCGACCCAGTAGGGCGCTCAGCCGTCGGTCTTCGCCGCCAGGCGCTCGCGCCAACGCGCGGCATCTCCGGGGCGCGCCCAGGCCTCGTAGAGCACCGCGAGTTGTTCCCAGTTGCTGCGAGTTCGCTTGTGATCGGGGCCGAGCCGGCGCTCCACGGTGGCGGCCGCAGCGAGCAACTCGCGTTCGGCCTCCTCGTAGCGCTCGAGCTTGCGCAGCACGATGCCGCGATGCTGCCGAAAGACCGCGACGCGCCAACCATCCGCCGGCAAGAGACCGGCGGAACGCTGCAGGAGCTCGTCGAGCTGCGCCAGCGCAGCCTCGAGTTGCCCCGCGCCGTCCTGCCGATGCAGCGCAACCGCGAGGTTGAAGCGCGCGACCAGGCTCACGAGGTCCTCCGACAATTCGGCGTCGGCGCGCGCCTGGAGAACCTCTCGATGCACGGCCGCGGCCTCCGCGTAGCGCTCCTCCCGCTCGAAACACAATCCCAGGTTGGTGGCGGCGCGCATCGTTCGCGGATGCGCCGGGCCGGCGACCTCCCGTAACGCCTGCCATAGCTCCCGGAAGTCGTCAGCTGCCTCGTCGAGCCGACCGAGATCGAGCAACGACACCGCGCGCGAGTTCCGCGTGGACAGCACCTCGAGGTCACGCGGCCCATGACGCTCCGCCAGGAGCTCGATCGCCTGGCTGTAGAGCTCGATCGCCTCCTCGTCCCGCTTCAAACCGTGGAGCGCGAGCGCCTGGGTCACGAGCACGCTCTCGTAGTACGAACTCACCCCGGGCGGCGGTTCCCGCAACCCGCGAAGCGACTCACGCGCGAGACTCAGCGCCTGATCGTACTGCTGGCGCTCGTTCAACACGGTTGCGAGCTGCACCCGCGCGAGGTCCACCTCCCAATGTTCCGCTCCGAACATCTCGATCTTGGCCTGCAGGAGCTCACGGCGGATCTGCTCCGCCGCGTCGACCTGCCCCCTGGCGGCGAACACGCTCGCGTAGTCGCCGCGCGCCCGGATCCAGGACTCGCGCAACAGCGGTTCGTTCTCGAAGAACGCCAAGGCGGCCTCGAAGTGACGTTCGGCTTTGTCCAAGTCCCCGAGGTCGAGGAACGCGATGCCGAGCGCATGATGCAGACCACCGGCCACCCGGCGGCGCTTCGGCGGCCGCCGCTCGAGCTGCTCCGCGGCCCGATCCAATACGTCGACGAGCAGCGTGCCGCGATCACCGCGGCCGCCGCGCAGGATGTCGCTCTGCAGCATCGTGAGCGAGAGCAGCTCGCGCGCGACCTCGGTGGCCTGGTCCCGGGCGTCCGACGCTCGCAGCCAACCGATCGTGGTTGCCACCGCGCCCACCACGAGCGCGCACGCGACCGCGAGGGTCGCGCCCACGGCGACGCGATAGCGGTGCACGAACTTGCGCACGAGGTAGCTGCGCGTCGGCGGGCGCGCGAGGAGCGGTTCGTCCGCGAGGAACCGCCGCAGCTCGGCGGCCAGTTCCGAAACCGAGCCGTAGCGCTCCGCCGGGTCGACCGCGAGCGCGCGGAGCAGCACCCAATCGAGCTCGGCGGGCACCGAGACCGTGGCGGTCTCGACGGTGGATGGCCGCGGCATCGGCGCCTCCCGCAGGCGGCGCAGGTACTGCCCCAACGCCTCGTCGCCCCGCGGCAAGGGCGGCGCCCCGACGAGCAACTCATGGAGCGTCGCTGCGAGTCCGTAGACATCGGCACGAACGTCGACTCGCGCTGGGTCGCCGTCGAGCTGCTCCGGGCTCATGTAGCCGGGCGTGCCGAGCACCTGGCCCGTCAGCGTGCGAACCGGGCGGTCCCCATCCGCTACGTCGGTGGCGCGGGCGATCCCGAAGTCGATGACCTTCGGGCGACCGTCCGCATCGACCAGGATGTTCGCGGGCTTGAGGTCGCGATGCAGCACGCCCTGCTGGTGGCCGTGCTGTACCGCGTCACAGACCGGCAAGAACAACGCGATCCGGTCGCGCAAGCCGAGCCTCTGCGCATCGGCGTAGTCGGTGATTCGCGTCGCGTCCGCGACGTATTCCATCGCGAAGAACGGCAACTCCTCGCCCGTCTCCGGGTCGGCGAACGTGCCGCACTCGTGGACCTGCGCGATGTTCGGGTGCTGCAACCGAGCGAGCGTCTCGGCCTCGTACTCGAGGCGGCGATGCGCGGCGGGCGACGCCAGGGTGCGCAGCACCTTGAGGGCGACCGTGCGTCGCGGGCGCTCCTGGCGGGCCTCGAACACCGTCCCCATCCCGCCGCTGCCGATGGCGCGAACGATCTCGAAGCCGCCGACGCGGCGCAGCCGTCCTGGTCCGCCCGTCCCGTCCTCGCCGACGTCGACGACGGCGACCGCCTCGATCGCCGGCGCGGCATCCGAGGCATCGCGGACGAGCAGTCGTTCGACGGCGGCCCTGAGCTCGGTGTCGTCGCCGCAGAGCGTCGCGAGGCGCGCGGTCCGGTCGGTCGCCGGCAGGTCCGCGACCTCCTCGAACACGGCGCGCACTCGGGACCAGCTGGGCATCGTCGTTATCCTACTCGGCGGCACCGATGGCGCAGCGCCGCGGGCTCATGGCCCTTGGCTCGCATCGACGATCAGACCTGAATCTGGGTCCAAACCGGATTGACGAAGCGCGGGTTCTGGGTTGCGCCCAACGGCGGCAGCACGAGGGCGCCGAACAGCAGGTTGAAGGGCTCGGCGATGCTGATAGCAGGCCAGTTCATGGTGAAGATGCCGAGCCCGGTCGGGTCCAGCGGCGCGATCCCGAGGAAGATCGACGGCTGCTGCAGCGGCAGCACGCCTTCGATCCCGGGAACGACGACCTCGCCCGGGTTCGGGTCGAACGAGAAGGCGAACGCCCCCGCACCACCGGCGTTCGGCGGCGAATCGACGAGCAGGTTGATCACGTTCGGGATCGATGCCGGCAGCGAGAGGATGTCGACACGCAACTCGGCGTCGGTCGTCAGCTGGGTCGCCCAATACTCGAACTGGCCGCCGCCGGCGGGCACCGTCGTCCGGACGGTGACGACGGGATCCACGACGTTGGCGACCGGTCGGACGTCGAGCGTGCGCTGGTCGTTCGGCGCCGCGGCCGTGTTCCAGTAGATCCACTCGTGCGTCGGCGCGGTGCTCCCGACGGGCACCCGGGTCACCTTCTGGGCGCTCGCCACGACCAGACTCGTCACGTCATACGTTTCGACATCGATGCCGAGCTTCTCGCCCTGATCGCCGAGCTGGAAGAACCCGGTGACGTTGCGCATGTCGATCTGCAGCAGGACGCCGGTGTCCGTCTTGTTGGTCGAAACGTCGTCGGCGTCACCATTGGCGGCGTAGAGCCAATGCTCGTTGATCCCGACGACGTTGCCGAGTTCGGCGTTCGGCGGCCCCGGGATGTTCCACCAGAGCGCGCCGCTGCCCGGATCGCCCGTCCATACCCGACCCTCGCCACCGACCGTCCCCTGATATCCCGGTTCGGTGACGGCAAACGCGGCACCAAAACTCTGCGCAGCGTCGCGCGCGCCGATCGCGGCCCCGAAGTGCGCGTCCGGGTACGAACCCTGGTAGCCGAACTGCACCGCGGGCTGCCGCGTCGCGAGATCGAAGCAGACGAAGATCCCGGCGTTCGGCAGACCGGGGAGCGTGTAATCGGGATCGCCGAGCAGCACGAGCGGCGAACCGCCCAACGACGGCACGACCAGCTCGAGACTGCCGTTGTCGTACGGGCTCGTGCCGGGACCGAGCGATGGGAACGTATTGTCGATGGCCGGGTCCGCGTTCGCGCTCCAGCAGACGTGCAGCTGACCAGGACCAGTGCCACCGGCATCGTGGCTCATGATCAGGACGTCGAACTCCTGATCACCGTCGAGGTCGCCGATGACCGCCGTGGTCGCGACGCGGCCGGGCGGCAAGTTGATCGTGCGGATCGAGGCGTTGCCGTTGAGCAGGTAGACCTCGTTGACGATCGAGCTCCCTGGCCCGGCGCCGAAGGCGAGGTCGAAGCCCGCACCGGTGCGGCGGACGTGCCGCTCATAGGCCTCGTGCTCGTCAGCGAGAATGGCGAAGAAGTCGGGGAAGTCCTCCTGCGCCCGGGCCGCGCCGGACAGGGTGAACAGCGCGATCGCGCCGAGAAGGGTCGAGTTCGTGGTTCGGGTCATCGAGTGGTCTCCGAGGAAGCGGAATGCCCACCCGTCGAGATCCGGCCGCGGACCCTGCCACATTTCTCGGGTTCTGCGCGACCGGGGTCGAGGCCGTTAGACTCTCGCCATGCCGCCCTCCCTCGCTCGGCTGACCTGGCCGCTCGCCGGCGTCGCGCTGGCCTCGGCCCCGCTGCCGGCGCAATCCGGGCAGCCGGAAGCGGCAACGCCCCCCGGCTACAGCCGTGACGTGCGACCGATCCTCGCGGATCGGTGCTTCGCGTGCCACGGCCCGGACGAGGACACCCGAGCCGCGGAGCTGCGGCTCGACGAGCCCGGCCACGGGCGCGCCGCCCAACTGCTGGAGCGGATCACGGCGGCGGATCCCGACGAACGGATGCCGCCACCGGAGTCCGGCAAGGAGCTGACCGCCGAAGAGATCGAGGTGCTGCGCCAGTGGGTCGAGGACGGCACGCGATACGAACGGCATTGGTCGTTCGTCCCACCGACCCGAGCCCCGCTCCCCGCGGGCACCGCATCGCACCCGATCGATCGCTTCATCCAGCACCGGTTGCGCGAGCACGGACTGCAGCCGTCGCCCCGGGCCGACCGGCTCACGTTGGTGCGACGGCTCTACCTCGACCTCATCGGGCTGCCGCCGACGCCCGACCAGGCCGATGTGTTCGTCAACGACGACTCGCCCGACGCCTACGAGCGGCTCGTCGACGAGCTGCTCAGCTCGCCGCACTACGGCGAACGACAGGCGCGGCGCTGGCTCGACCTCGCGCGCTACGCCGACACCAACGGTTACGAGAAAGACCGTCGGCGGTCGATCTGGCCGTATCGCGACTGGGTCATCCGGGCGATCAACGACGACATGCCGTTCGACGAGTTCGCGATCCGGCAGCTGGCCGGCGACATGCTCGAGGACGCGACGCCCGCGGATCGCATCGCGACCGGCTTCCACCGCAACACGATGCTCAACGAGGAGGGCGGCATCGACCCCCTCGAGTTCCGCTTCCACGCGCTCGCGGATCGCACCGCCACGACGGGAACCGTGTTCCTCGGCCTCACGATCGGCTGCGCGCAGTGTCACACGCACAAGTTCGACCCGATCACCCATCGCGAGTACTACGGCCTCATGGCGTTCTTCGACGACGCCGACGAGCCGGACTACATCGTCCCGGACGCAGCCGCCGACGCCCGCGGACGACGCAATCGAGAGCGGGCCGAGGCGGCGTTGAACCGGCTGTGGGACGAGTGGCCCGCCGACGCCGCACCGCGGGAGCAGCGGTTCGCGCGATGGCTCACGACGATGCGCGATCTCGCGACGGACTGGACACCGGCGCGGATCGAAGACGCGCGGTCCAACCTCCCGACCCTCGACGTCCTCGCCGACGATCCCGGCACCGTGTTCGTGACGGGCGACACCACCAAGCACGACACCTACTGGCTCACCCTCGCGCCCGTCGACCGACCGATCACCGCGCTGCGACTCGAAGCGCTGCCGGATCCCCGGCTGCCGGCGCGCGGCCCCGGGCTCACGTACTACGAAGGCCGCAAGGGCGACTTCTTCCTCACGGAGTTGATCCTGACCGTGGGTGCCGGCGACGCCGCGACCCGCATGGAGGTCAGGCGGGCCAGCGCGAGTTACGCCAACAACCAGTTCCGACAGCAGACCGCGAGAGCGGCCGACGCGGTCGATGGTGACATCCAGACCGGCTGGTCGACCCACGGCCGGACCGGGGAACGCCACGTCGCGGTGTTCGTGCCCGAGCGACCGATCCCGCGCGGTCAGGCGCTGCACATCGAGATGCACTTCGGCCGCCACTTCGCGAGCTCGCTCGGTCGCTTTCGGCTGTCGACGACCGACCGCGAGGGCGGCGCCGAGGCGATCGCGCTGCCGTACGACATCGACGGCGCCGACGAGGCCTTGCTGCGCCAGGACGACGCGCTCACGGCCGCCGAACGACTGCGGCTGCGCCACGCGTTCCTGCTCGGAGCCGAGGAGGTGACGAAGCCCGCGACCAAGGTGCATCAGCTCCGACGCCGCTCGGAACACGTCACGACGTTGATCCTGCGGGAACGCGCCCCCGACCGCGGCCGCGTCACGCGCCGGCGGCACCGCGGTGAGTACCTGCAGCCCCGCGAGTCCGTCGCACCGCACGTCCCCGAAGTCCTTCGCCGCGGTGACGCGCCGAGCAACCGGCTCGAGTTCGCGCGCTGGCTCGTTCGTGACGACAACCCGTTGACGGCACGCGTCGTCGTCAATCGGGCGTGGGCCGCGTTCTTCGGGCGCGGGATCGTCGCGACCGTCGCCGACTTCGGCAACCAAGGGCAGCAACCCACCCATCCCGAGCTCCTCGACTGGCTCGCCGTCGAGTTCGTGCAGCGCGGTTGGAGCCGGAAGCAGCTCCATCGGCTGATCGTCACGAGCTCGACGTATCGCCAGAGCTCCGCCGTGCGGCCGAACGATCGCGAGCGTGATCCCGACAACCGGTGGCTCGCGCGCGCTCCGCGCTTCCGGCTCGACGCGGAGGTCATTCGCGACGCCGCGCTCGTCGCCGCCGGGAAGCTCAACGACGCGATGTTCGGCCCGCCCGTGCGCCCACCGCAACCCGCCGGCGTGACGGAGATCGCGTTCGGCCGCCCGAAGTGGCGCGCGGACGACGGCGAGAACCGGTTTCGCCGCAGCCTCTACACGTTCCAGAAGCGTACCGCGCCGTTTGCGTTCCACGCGACCTTCGACGCGCCTAGCGGCGAGTCGTGCGTGGCGCAGCGCGATCGGTCCAACACGCCGCTGCAGGCGCTCTCCCTGCTCAACGATCCGATGATGCTCGAGCTCGCGAACGCGCTCGGCGCCGAGTTCGCCAGCTCGTCGGCCAGAGACCAGCTGCACCGGCTGTTCCGTCGGGTTCTGACCCGACCGCCTACGGCAGCCGAGCTGGCCGCGCTGCGTGACTTCTGGCGCTCGCAACTCTCGCGCGGTGACGCCGCGCAGGCCTACGCCACCGTTGCCCGGGCGCTGCTCTGCGTCGACGAGGCCCTCACGAGGAACTGACGATGCCGGCCGGACCGCGCTTTCCCCATCGCTCACGTCGCCAGTTCCTGCGCGACTGCGGCGTCGGGCTCGGCAAGATCGGAGCCGCGGCACTGCTCGCGGAGTCGGCCTCGGCCAACGCACCGCTCGCAGGCGACCGCGCGTTCGAGCCGAAGAAGCCGCACTTCCGGCCGCGCGCGAAGGCCGTGATCCACCTGTTCATGGCCGGCGCCCCGAGCCAGCTCGAGCTGTTCGACGAGAAGCCCGAGCTCGCGCGCTTCGAGGGCAAGCCGCTGCCGCCCTCGATCATCGGCGATCAGCGCTACGCGTTCATCCAACCCGATGCGGGCGTGCTCGGTCCCTGCTTCCCGTTCCGGCGACACGGCGAGTCGGGCGCGCACTTCGGCGAGCCGCTGCAGTTCCTCGGCGCGGTCGCGGACGAGCTCTGCATCGTGCGCTCGGTCCACACGGATCAGTTCAACCACGCGCCGGCGCAGCTGTTCCTCAACTCGGGCTTCTCGCAACCCGGCCGCCCGAGCCTCGGGTCGTGGGCGCTCTACGGCCTCGGCGCCGAAACGGCGGACCTGCCCGCGTTCGTCGTGATGAGCACGGGGTCGGGTCTCAGCGGCGGCTCGGCGCTGTGGTCGAGCGGCTTCCTGCCGACGACCTACACCGGCGTGCGGCTGCGGAACGGCAAGGATCCGATCCTCAACCTCACGACGCCGGAGGAGCTGCGCGGCAGGACGCAGGCGGAGACGTTCGCGCTCCTGAACGAGCTCAACCGGCAGCGCCTCGACGTCGTCGGCGACCCGGAGATCGCGACGCGCATCGCGGCGTTCGAGATGGCCGCGCGACTGCAGGTCTCCGCTCCGGAGCTGCTCGATCTGAAGAGCGAGGGCGAGGCGACGCTCGCACTCTACGGGTGCGACCCGGACAAGCCGTCGTTCGCCCGCGCGTGCCTGCTCGCCCGCCGCATGATCGAACGTGGCGTGCGCTTCGTGAACATCTTCCACGAGGGCTGGGATGCGCACACCGACGTGCGCGGCAACACCACGCGTAACTGCCGCGCGACGGATCGCGCGTCCGCGGCGCTGATCACCGACCTCGCCCGCCGCGGCCTGCTCGACGACACGCTCGTGATCTGGGGCGGCGAGTTCGGCCGCACGCCGATGGTCGAGACCAACCCTGCCCTCGGCCGCAGCCTCGGCCGCGATCACCACCCGCAGGCGTTCACGATGTGGCTGGCCGGCGGCGGCGTGAAGCGCGGCCTCACGCACGGCGCGACCGACGACTTCGGCTTCCACATCACCGAGAACCCGGTCCACGTGCACGACATCCAGGCCACGATCCTGCACCTGCTCGGACTCGACCACGAACGGCTCACGTATCGGCACGCGGGTCGGGACTTCCGCCTCACGGACGTGCACGGTCGCGTCGTGCCCGAGCTGCTCGCGTGACCGCGCGACCACGGGGTTGTAGAACGGGCGCCCCATGATCCGTCCAACTCGCCTCGGAATCGCGCTCACCGTGGCGCTCGCCGTCACGACGATCAGCGCGTCCGCGCCAGCGCAGGAGCTGCCCTCGCGCGACCCTGCTGCGGTCGGCTGCGATGCCGAGAGACTCGATTCAGCCGCAGCGGCGTTCCGCGCGCTCGCCGAGAACGGCACCATGCTCGGCGGCGTGCTGCTCGTCACGCGCGGCGACGCGGTCATCCTGCACGTCGCGGCCGGCCATCGCGACATCGCTCGCAAGCAGCCGATGCAGCAGGACACGCTCTTTCGCATGGCGTCGAACACCAAGGCCGTAACCGCGGCCGCGATCCTCGCGCTCGTGGACGACGGCAAGGTCGAACTCGACGACCCGGCGTCGAAGTGGTTGCCGACGTTCGGTGACGGCGAGGCCAGCGCGATCACCGTGCGCCAGCTGCTCACGCACACGAGCGGGTTCCGCATCCGGTCCCTGTTCATGCAACCGCTCATGCGGCCGTCGGCCGACCACCCGACGGCGCCGAACCTCGTGCTCGAGGCCGCGCGCTTCGCGGAGGTCGGGCCTGCCGTCGAGCCGGGAACGACGTACTCGTACAGCAACCCGGGCTACAACACTCTCGCCGCGATCGTCGAGGTCGCGTCCGGGCAGCCGTTCGAACGCTTCTGTCGAGCGCGGTTCTACGAGCCCATCGGGATGCCCGACAGCAACCATCACGAGTCGACGGCCGACCAATCGCGCATGGCGACCGTGGCGCGCAAGGCGAATGACGGCTGGCGCAGCAGCTGGAGCCCGGGCGATCCGCCCACGGTCCCGTTCGTGCGAGGCTCGGGCGGGATGATCTCGACCGCGCGCGACTTCGCCCGGTTCTGCCGCGTGTTCCTGCAGCAGGGCCGCCATGGTGAGACGACGATCCTGTCGCCGGCGATGACGGCCGCCGCGACCCGCTCGCAGACCGAACACATCGAGGGCCACAGCTACGGGTTCGGCTGGACGGTCGGCGACGACGGCTCGTTCGCTCACGGGGGCTCGGACGGCACCTTCGCGTGGTGCGATCCGAAGCGTGATCTCGTCGGCATCTTCTTCACCCAGACGCAGGGCAGCCCCGATCTCGGCAAGTCACGAGACGCGATTCGCGAGCTGATCGCCGCCGCCTGTCCGGCACGCTGACGCCCACGCACGTTGGCCACGACCGTTCTCGACCCGCCGACGACCTTCTTCGGTCGGCTGCGACGCATCGGCCCCGGGATCATCATCTCGGGCGCGATCGTCGGCTCGGGTGAACTGATCGCGACGACCAGACTCGGCGCCGAGGTCGGCTTCGCGCTGCTCTGGCTCATCCTGTTCTCGTGCGTCGTCAAGGTCTTCCTGCAGATCGAGCTCGGGCGTTACGTCGTGTCGTCGGGACACACGGTGCTCGAAGCGTTCGATCGCGTGCCAGGGCCGGCGGTTCGCGTTCGCCACGGTCGCATCAATTGGCTGAACGTGCTGTGGGCGCTGATGACGGTCGGCGCGGCCGTCCAGATCGGCGGCATCCTGCTCGCGCTCGCCAAGGTCTTCGACCTGTCGACGCTCGGCCAATCGACCACTGGCAGCTGGCTCGGCGCTGCGCCCGACTGGCTCTGGGCGATCGCGTTCGCGGTGCTCACGATCGGGCTACTCGCCACCGGGCGCTATCGCTTCGTCGAGGGCCCCACCACCGCGCTCGTCACGCTGTTCACCCTGTCGACGCTCGTGGCGGCGATCCTCGTCCAGACGACGGACGCGGCGATTCGCGGCGAGGATGTCGCGACCGGCCTCACCCCGTCGATCCCGAGCGACGGAATCGTCACGGCGTTCGCCGTGCTCGGCATCACGGGCGTCGGGGCGAACGAGCTCGTCTTCTATCCCTACTGGTGCCTCGAGAAGGGCTATGCCCGGCACGTCGGTCCGGCCGACGGCTCGCCCGAATGGATCGTTCGCGCGCGCGGCTGGATCCGGGTCATGCAGCTCGATG
Organism: Planctomycetota bacterium; assembly: GCA_965228735.1. Taxonomy (GTDB): domain Bacteria; phylum Planctomycetota; class UBA1135; order UBA1135; family UBA2386; genus JAGQRA01. The sequence continues at coordinate 367,729 of OZ245838.1, read as the reverse complement.
CGTGGATCGCCTGCGCGGTCTACACGACCGGCACGGTCGCGTTCTATCTGCTCGGCGCGGCGATCCTGCATCGGAACGAGCTTGAGGTCGACGGCGACGCGCTGCACGAGTCGCTGTCCGTGATCTACACGACCGGGCTCGGCCAGAATGCGGGCACCTGGATCTACGCCGCCGGCGCGGTCGCGGTGCTGTTCTCGACGTTCTTCGTCTGGGCCGCATCGACGTCGCGCGTGCTGACCGACGCCGTGCACGTGTTCGGCATGCGCCAGCTCGACGACCGCGCCCGGCGCGGCCTGATCCGCGCGTTCGGCATCGGGCTGCCGATCTTCGCGTGCAGCGTCGCGCTGCTGTTCGACGAACCCGTGACGCTCGTGTTCGTCGGCGGCATCGCGCAGGCCGCGATCCTGCCGTTCCTCGCCCTCGCCGTCTGCCTGCTGCGCTACCGCGCCACGCGGCGTGAGCTCGCCCAGCGCTCGTGGGTCGATCCGGCGCTCTGGATCGCCGTGATCTCGACCGGCTCGATCGGCGTCTACAAGCTGCTCGACACCCTCGGCGTTCTGCCGGGAACCGAGTAGGCCTAAGATCGACACCATGAAGACCTCGTCCGTCATCGCCACGCTTCCGCTCGCGCTCCTCGCCGCGAGCTGCGCCTCGGGCTTCGTGCACGACCCAGCCGACGTGCTCCGCACCGCCGGCCGCGTCGAACGCCTCGACCCCGCGATCCACGCGCTCGTGGCACCGGACGCCGAGATCGAGGTGCTGGCGGAAGGCTTCGACTGGTCCGAGGGCCCGGTGTGGATCCCGGAGGACGGCGGCTACCTGCTGTTCTCCGACATCCCGCCCAACCGGGTCTGGAAGTGGCAGACGGGTCGCGGCACGTCGGTCTATCTGCCGCAGAGCGGCTACCTCGACCCGATCCCGCGGCCCGGGCACATCAAGCCGGACGAACCGGGATCGAACGGCCTGGTGCTCGACCATGACGGCAACCTCGTGCTATGCCAGCACGGGCTGCGCCAGGTCGGTCGCATGAAAGCACCGCTCGGCAACCCCCGCGCCGAGTACGAGCCGATCGCGACGCACTGGGACGGCAAGCGCTTCAACAGCCCGAACGACGCCGCGTTCCACAGCAACGGCGACCTCTACTTCACGGACCCGCCGTACGGCCTCACGCGGAAGATGCAGGATCCGAGCAAGGAGATCGACTTCCAGGGCGTGTACCGCGTCACCCCGGACGGCACGGTCACGCTGATGTCGCGCGCGCTCAGCCGGCCGAACGGCATCGCGTTCGCGCCCGACGAGAGAACGCTCTACGTCGCCAACTCCGACCCGAAGCGGCCGATCTGGATGGCGTTCCCGGTGCAGGCCGACGGCTCGCTCGGTGAGGGCCGCGTGTTCTTCGACGCGAGCGCGCTCGTGCCCGACAACCCCGGGATGCCGGACGGCCTTGCCGTCGACGTGCACGGCAACCTGTTCGCCACGGGACCCGGCGGCGTGCTCGTGCTGAGTCCGGACGGGCACCACCTCGGCACGATCCGCACCGGCGAACGCACGAGCAACTGCTGCTTCGGCGACGACGGTCGCACACTCTACATGACCGCGGACTCCTGCCTGATGCGCGTCCGACTCACGACGACCGGGCGCTGAACGCGCTGGCAGTACGGCGGGTCCCGCGTACCGTGCGACCATGCTGCGCTCCTTCGGCTGGCTGCTCACCGCCCTCCTCGGCATCGGCCTGCACTGCGGCGCCCAGGACGAACCGTTCGACCTGGTACTGACCGGCGGCCGGGTGCTCGACGGTTCGGGCAATCCGTGGTTTCGCGCGGACGTCGGAATCCGCAGCGGACGCATCGTCGCCGTCGGCCGGCTGGCCGACGAAGCGGCGAAGCGACGACTCGACGTCACAGGGCACATCGTGGCCCCTGGGTTCATCGATCTGCACAGCCACGCCGACGGCGGGCTCGCCGATCGCGACGCAGCGCGCCGCGCGGCCACGAATCTGGTGACCCAGGGCATCACGACGGTCGTCGTCAATCAGGACGGTCGCAGCAACGCGCCGATCGCGGCGCAACGCGCGCGCTTCACCGAGCTCGGCATCGGGGTCAACGCCGCGCTGCTCGTCGGCCACGGCACGATCCGACAACGGGTGATGGGCCGCGATCACCGGCGCCCGGCCACGAACGACGAGGTCGAGCGCATGGCCGCGGCGGTGCGACAGGCACTGAAGGATGGCGCCTACGGCATCTCGGCGGGCCTCGAATACGTGCCCGGCCGGTGGGCGACGACCGAGGAGATGGTCGAACTCGTCGCCGAGGTCGCGGCGGTCGACGGCGTCTACATCCTCCACGAACGCAGCTCCGGCACTTCGCCGATGTGGTACCTGCCGAGCCGCGACCCGCCGGCGCAGCCGAGCATGCTCGACAACATCCGCGAGCTGATCGAGGTCGGCGAACGCACGGGCGCGGTCGTTGTCGCGACCCACGTGAAGGTAAAGGGTACGGACTTCTGGGGTTCGGCGGGAGCGATCGTCCGGCTGATCGACGAGGCGCGGAGCCGTGGCGTTCGGATCTATGCGGATCAATACCCCTACAACACGTCGGGCACGGACGGCCGCGTGGTGCTCGTTCCCTCGTGGCTGCGGCAGCGTGTCGGCGAGAACGGCGATGGCCTTCGACCCGCTCAACTGCTCGAGAAGGCGTTGGCCGACGAGTCGATCGCGGCCGACCTCGCCCGCGACATCGAGCACGAGATCATGCGCCGCGGCGGCGCGGAGCAGATCGTCGTGCTCGATCATCCCGACCGCACGCTGATCGGCAAGACGCTGGCGGAGCTCGCGAGGGCACGCGGTCGGTCCGCGACGCAGATGGCGATCACCCTGCAGCTCGAGGGCTACCGCGACCGCCGGGGCGGCGCGCGCATTCGCGGCTACTCGATGTGGGAGCCCGACGTCGAGCTCCTGGGTGCACAGCCGTGGACTGCCACCTGCACGGACGGCGGCATCGCTTTGCCGGGTGACGGTCCCGTCCACCCGCGCTTCTACGGCGCGTTCGCGCGCAAGATCCGGCACTACGCACTCGACCGTGGCGCGATCACCGTCGAACACGCCATCCGCGCCGCGACTTCGCTGCCGGCGCAGATCCTCGGTTTGCGCGACCGCGGCGTCATCCGCGCCGGGACGCACGCCGACCTCGTCGTGATGAACCTCGACGAGGTCCGCGACCACGCGACCGCGGCCGATCCGTATCAGCCGTGCACGGGCTTCGTCCACGTGCTCGTCAACGGCACGTTCGTCGTCGAGAACGGTGAACCGACCGGCGCCCTGCCAGGCCGCGTCATCCAACGCCCCGACCGTTGAACGCCATCCTCACGGGCAAGCAGCGACTCAAAACCGCCAGCGCACCTGCGCGTAGCCGAACGCCGTGTCGGTGTTCCGGCTGCCCGGCGCGCGTTCCTGGAAGCTGCCGTGGGCGATGTAGCCGCCGCCGAGCTCGAAGCGCAGCGTGTTCTCGCACATGTCCCAGCGGAAGCGCGTCTCGAACAGCTGGCCGACGTGGCGACCCGAGTTGCCCGTCGGATCCGTGATGCCCGCGGTCGTCCACGCGTCCTGTTCGCTCGCGAGGTAGAGGCCGCGCCACGCGACGAACCAGTTCATCCCCTCGCCCGGCTTCATGATCACCCGAAGCTCGGGCGAGATCGTGTTGGCGCGTGCGATCGGGCGGAAGATGCCGGTTGCCCCGAACTCGAAGCGCGGGACGCCGAAGAGGCTCTCGAATCGGTTGTTGTCGCCGTCGTTCGGGTCGCGATCACCGCTGACGTAGTCGAACGCGAGCCGCACGCGCGGCTGCCACGGCGCATCGATCGTGTAGGCGACCGAACTGTGCTGGAACCACGCGTCGTGATCGAGATCCGGCCCGCCCGCTGACCGCCGTGAGTCGCCGAACTGGTAGGCCGCGTCGAACTGGTAGTCGAACTCCCCGACCGCCGCCTGCCTCAGGAGCCGCGCGCCCGGCGTGTAGATCTGCCGCATGCGCGTCCCGGGCTCGTCCTCGTAGAGCCCGTAGGCATAGAGTTCGTAGAGGTGACGCTCGGGCAGGTTCTGCTGGTAGAACGCGCCGAAGAACTGGCTGTCGATGTCCTGGTCGTCGAGTTCGATCTCGTTGTCGACGACGGAGGCGAGATCGCTCGGGCGCCGCAGCGTCGGCAGCGTCCAGAACACCGTCGCGTTCGCATCGCCGTCCTTGCTGTGCCACCAGTAGGCCGCCCCGAGGAACGAGTTGATCGTGTTGCGATAGCGGTTGCGCGCCACGAAGCGGCGGGCCCCGAAGTCCATCGTCTGCCGCCCGACCCGCAGCAGGTGACTGTCCGAGTCCTTGGTGCCGAGCTGGAACTCGGCGTAGACCTGCAGGAAGTCGAGCGCGTTGACGTTGCGGGTGTCGAGGCTCGACCGTGTGCTGCCCCCGAAGTGACGCGAGTCCATGACCTCGACGGTGAGGTCGACGTTGTCGAAGTCCGCGTCCGCGCGCAGGATCGTGCGCTGCAGCAGCAAGTTGTCGTCGCTCGAGAGCCGCGACTGCGTCACGCTGTTCCGGAACTGACCGTCGAGCCCCTCCCACCGCAGGCGATACTCGCCGCTGAGCTTCAGCCACGAGTCCTTCGGCAGCAGGCTCTGCAACTTCCAGGGCTTGCTGGCCTGGGCCGGAGTTCCCTGGGACCGCGCGGCTTGGACCGGGATAACGACGGCCAACGCCAGGCCAATGAGAGAGAGGAGCCTGGTTGCCGGCGGCAACCACGCGAGTGGGCTTGGGACCATAGGCACGGTTACTGGCAAACGGCAGGCCCCAGCATGCCAGACCCCCCCACGTCAGAGCAACACATCAGAGCTACACGGCAGGCCGATCAGAAGCGCCAGCGCATCTGCACGTAGCCGTAGGCGGTGTCCGTGCCTTGTCCGCCCGTCGCGTTCTCCTGGAAGCCGCCGTGCGCGAGGTAGGCCACACCCGTTTCGAGCCGCAGCGTGTTGCGCGCTGCACAGCATTGCGCCGCGCGCTGCTTCACCGCGGCGACAGCTCCGCGATCAACGCATCGAGCGCGCGATCTACGTCCTCGGCCGCATTGTAGAGATGCATCGACAACCGCAGCCCGTTGAAGTGACGGCCGGGCACGAGCTTCACGATCACGTCGTGCCGCTCGCGGAGCGCCCGCTGCACCGCCCGACCGTCGATCGACCCGCCGAACGCCACGGCAACCATCGGCGCCGCGAGGTCACCACGCGTCGGACTCACGAGCCGCGCCTCGGGCACCGACCTCAGTCCGTCGATCAGCCGTTCGCGCAGCGCGAGATTGTGGGCCTCGATCGCAGTCGGCCCGAGTTCTTCGTGCAGCTCGAGAGCCGCGCCGAGCCCCACGATCGCCGGCACGGGCGCCGTGCCCCCCGCGGCCGTGTAGACCCCTGGACCATCCGCGAGGCGCGCGGGCCGGATGCGGTCGCGCGCGGCCGGCGCGATGTACAGCAGACCGAGGCCCTTGGGACCGAGCAGCCACTTGTGCGCGCTCGTCGCGTAGGCATCGCAACCGAGTTCCGTGACGTCGACGCGAATCGCGCCGGGCGCCTGCGCCCCGTCGACGACGAAGGCTGCCCCGTGCGCTCGGACGACCTGCGCGATCGCCGCGATCGGCAACCGCGTGCCGGTCGTCGATGTCACGTGGCTCACGCTCACGACGCGCGTACGCGGCTGCTTCGCGAGCGCTTCCGCGACGAGCTGCACGACGGTACCCGGATCCACGAGCGGCATCGGCAACCGGATCCGATCGAGCACGACACCGCGCTCGCGCTCGGCATGCTGCCAGCAGCGTTCGCCACCCGGGTGCTCGTGGTCGGTGGTCAAAACCCGATCGCCGGGCCGCAGCGCGAGCCCTTCGGCAACGAGGTGCATGCCATCCGTCGTGTTGTTGGTGATCGTCACATCCGCGGCGGTCGCACCGAGCAGCGCCGCCGCGCGTTCGCGCACCGCGTTCGCCTCGGCGACGAGCGGGCCGAAGCCCTGGTGGACGGGCTCGAGCTCGAGCGTGCGCCAGGCGCCGAGCGTCCGATCGAGCACGGCCTCGGGCGACGCGCCGAGTGACCCCGTGTTGAGGAAGACCTGCGCGGGCGGCAGCAGGAAGCGCGCGCTGCGGCGCCCCTGCACCACCGCCGTCTGCCGGGTCGCGCACCCGGCAGCCGTCGCGGCCGCCGCCGTGGAGAGCGCGGTGAGCACGCTCCGACGCGAGATCCGGGACGGCATCGCCATGCGCGGTTACGATACGCGGATCAATCGAGCGGCAGCGCGAATTCGATGATCGCGCCATCGAGCACGGCGTCCCCCACGCGCACCTCACAATGCAGCTCCGCGCGATCCGACTCGCGCTCGACCCGCACGTCGGCGCCTGCACCGCTGCCCGTGTCGCTCAGGAGCGCGCGGAAGAACGCCTCGAAACGCCCCGCGACCTCATCGTCCGGCCGGCGGGTCTCGCCGTCGAAGAGGAGCGCGGCCTGGTGCGCGAGCGTGGTCTCCGCGATCCGGGCCGCGACGAGCTGGTAGGCCAGCGTGCTGCGCAGGCGGCTCTCGCGGTTTTCCCGATCCCGGTTGCCGAACCTCGCCGGCGCGTGGCTCGACGGCGCGGACCAGAGCAACGCTTCGTCGCGACCCTGGACGGCCGCGAGCGCGAGGATGCCCGCATCCGCGAGGTCCCGAACGTTGGCTTCGGTGAACGCGGCCGCCACGGCCCGCCCCCGGACGACGGGCAGGCCGGCGATCGCGCCGGCACGAACGCCGGCGAAGCCGCTTGGCCAACCACGTTCGGCGACACTGCGCGCGACGAGTGCGGCGACGAAGTAGCTCGGCATGCCGAACATCGCGACCGTGCCGTCGTCGGCCGCGCGCAGCACGAACGGGTTGAGGCACGCGCCGGACCAGCGCGCGGCATCGTCGGCGCGCGCGCCGCGCCACTTCGTGAGCTCGTCACCCTCGAGGACCGAGGCCAGCGAGTCACGCCCGGCGAGCGCCGCCAGACCCTCGGCACCGAGGAACGAGTCGGCCATCGACCACAGCAGCGGCGCCTGCACGGCCTCGGACTGCTGCCACGCGGCGCGCACGGTCTCGAGCTCGGGCACGCGGTTGTGAAAGGGCCAGCCAACGACCGTCAGCGCGAGCGCCGCGGGCGTTTCACCGCGCATCTCGGGCCCCACCACGAGCGCATCGAATCGCTCGGCGAACGACTCCGGCGTCGCGGCGCAGAGCTCGACGCGCACGGGGCTGCGATCCGTCCCGACGTGCTGGAGCAGGAACTGCAGGCTGCGCCATGCGCGTTCGAGAGCCACGAAGCGCGGCGCAGCACGGATCTCGCGGAGCTGGGCCGCTACGAGGTCGTCGACGAGTTCGAGCGCGCGAGCGACATCACCAGCGTCAGCGTCCGCGCGTCGACCGACGTTCGCGATCGCGTCGTCGATCGCCGATGCGTCGTTCGTTCGCGGTGCGGGCGGTGGCGCTTCGTGTTCGCCACCCAACAACTCGTCGAGGAGCGCCCGGCCGAGCTGCTGCTCACCGTCCACCGGCACGTCGGAATCGCGCGTCGTCGGGCTCGCTCCCGCGGGCGGCGCTCCGAACGCCGACGCGAGCGCCGGCCCGAGTCGATCGAAGCCGGCGACCTCGTCGAGACCACGCTCGACGTCTGCCACGCTCGTTCGGCCCGCGCGCAGGTCGACGAGCCGTTCGCGCAACCGCCCCACGGCGGCGAGCTCCGGCACCTGCGCCGCGAGCCGTCCGGAGCGGAAGTCCCGCAGCCGTTCGAAACGCAGCTCCACCGCGAGTTCGCGCGGTTTCGACGCGAGCTGGTTCGGCACCTCGAGAGCGAGCCGCACGCGCAGCGCGGCGATCGCGTCGTCGAGCCCGGACGGCGCGACCGCGACCGGATGCTCCGGCGCCGGGCCATCGCCGACGAGGTCATCGACGATCATGATGCGGAACGGCTGCGGCCGCAGTTCGGGGAGTGCGCTGCTCATCGCACACATCACCGTAGTCGGGCATCCCCGCGCGCACCGAAGACATTTCGGACGCGGCGAACCGCAGCCCCCGCCGTAAGGTGCCGCGATGGCCAAGAAGACCGTGTGGCTCACGTGGCTCGCGCTCGGCGATGACGCAGTGCCCCCGCAACCCGCCGTCGCAACGCTCGACCAGGCCGGCTTCGACGTCGCCGGCGCGCCCTGGATCGACGCACCCGACGACTTCGCATGGTGCGAACTGGCGCGCCATCTCGCGGAGGACACGCGCCCCGACGTCTGGGTGATCGGCGCGGGCGCGGCGGAGCTCGGTGAGCTGCGACATCGGTTCGCCCTCGCGATGGCGGTCGAGAACGTGCGCACGGATTGCAACCCTGTGCCGCTCGTCGTGCTCGCGGGGATCGATGGCGCGCCGGATCCGGAGACGCTGCCGACCGCGCTGCGGTCGTGCACGCTCGTGGACGGCAGCGGCACGAGCTGGGGCACGAAGGTGCTCGTCGCGACGGCCAAGCCCGCCGCCGCGCCGCGGGAGCCCTTCCGTCTGCGCGCGATCGCGCAGAAGATGTTCGGCATGTGGTTCGAGGTCGGGCCGACGGAGATCGGGGGATCGGGCGGCGCGAGCTGGGACGGCGCGATGTTCGGCGTCGCCGGCGACGCGAAGATCCTCGAGCACGCCGTTGGCCCGCGCGGCGTGCTGCCCGAGCGCACGGTGCTCGAGTACAAGCTCGAAGGGCTCGAGCTCGAGGTCGGGGACCGCACGTTCGTCGCCAACGCCGTGAAGAACGCGATCGACGCGGAGTCGTCGTACTACGTGAAGATCGACGGCACGCCAGAGCACCTGCTGATCGGTCAACACCCCGATGCCGACCCCGAGGTCTCGATCGTCTCCTTCTGACGGCAGCGCGGGCACACCCGCGAACGGCCCCGCCAAAAAGGGCCGAATCCGATGAGAATCGCGCGGCGTCCGGACGCTTCCTCCTCGTAGTGGCGGGCGCTCCCCGACCGCGGCCCTCTCTCTCTCCGTCTCGATCGTAGCCATGAGTTCCCGACCCGCGGATCCAGCTGACGACTCCGGCGAACAGGCGAAACGCCCCGCCGAAGGCCTCGAGGACGTCCTCGCGAAGGCCCTCGAACGCCTCGACGACACCGGCAAGGACGGCCTGCTCGACGTCATCGCCGCCCACCCCGAGCACGCGGCCGCGCTGCGCGACGCGCTCGGCCACGTCGCGGACTTCGACCGCGTCACCGCGCCGACCAACACCGAGTGTCCCGAACGCCTCGGCGAGTACACGATCAAGTCGCAGCTCGGCGCCGGCGGCATGGGCGTCGTCTACCTGGCCGAGCAGGACTCGCTCGGCCGCGAGGTCGCGCTGAAGGTCGTGCGGCCCGAGTTCCTGCTCTTCGAGGGCGCGCGCGAACGCTTCCGCCGCGAGATCGACGCCGTCGCGCGCATGGACCACCCGGGGATCGTGCCGATCCTCGCGCGTGGCGCGAGCGACGGCGTGCCGTGGTACGTGATGCCGCGACTGCGCGGCTGCAGCGGCGAACGCATCCTCGCGGCGTTGCGGGGTCGCTCACCGGGCGCGCTCACGGGCAGCGATCTGCGCGCCATCGTCAGCGGCAACCAGGACGGCACCGACGTCGATGAGGCGCGCGCCGCCGCGGTCTTCGCGGGCCCATACTGGCAGGCGGCGGTCCGCCTCATTCGTGGCGCCGCGCTGGCGATCCGCCACGCGCACGCGCGCGGCGTGCTGCACCGCGACCTCAAGCCATCCAACCTGATGTTCACGCCGAGCGGCGAGGCGATCGTCCTCGACTTCGGCCTCGCCCACGCGCGCGGCGACGACCGTGTCACGCGGACGGGCACGACGGCCGGCTCGCCGGCCTACATGGCGCCCGAACAGTTGCGCGGCGAACCGGCGGACGAACGGACCGATATCTACGGCCTCGCGGTCACGCTCTACTCGCTGCTCGCGCTCGGACGGCCGTTTCCCGAGCTCGAGGGTGACCTGCTGCGCCAGCGCCTGCTGGCCGGCAACCCCGACGGCCTGCGCGGTCGCCGCGACCTGCCGCCGGAGCTGCGCCTCGTGCTCGAGTGTGCATTGGATGTCGATCGCGGCCGGCGCTACCAGGACGCCGAGGCGTTCGCGGACGATCTGCAGGCCGTGCTCGACAGCCGACCGATCCAGGCCCGCCGCCTGCCGATCCGAATCCGGCTGCGGCGCTTCACGCAGCGCCACGCGGCGTTCTCCACGGCCGTTGCCGCGAGCATCGTCGTCGGGATCGGCGCGCTCGGCGTGTTCGCGTGGCAGCAGTCCCGTTCCAACGCGGCGTTGCAGGCGCAGATCGAACGGGCGAACGACCGGACGAAGACGACGATCGACGCGGTGCGCCGGCTGCTCGCCGATGTCGGCGCCGACCAGCTGCGGAACCGCGGCGCCATTCGGATCACGACGCGTCTATTCGAGGACGCGCTGGTCCTGCTCGAAGACCTGACCGACGATCCCGTTCATGGCGCCGAAGCGCGGTTGCTGTATCTGCGCACCCACTGCCAACTCGCCGAGAACGCGGGCCACCTGAACGAGATCGAACGCGCGGTCGAGCACTGCGAGCAGGTGCTCGCCGCGCTCGGCGACGGCGACCTCCGCGGGTTCCAGGCCATGCTCCGCGGCATGGCGCGCGCCCGGCTCATCGCGATCCGACTCGATCACGGCGATCTGGACGGCATCGAGGCCGAGATCGAAGCGGCGGAGACCGATCTCGAACTTGCCATCGACGTGCCGAACCAACGCGACCACGTCCTCGGCCTCCTGAGTCAGCTCGCGGGCAACCGCGTACGCCCGGCGCTCGAACGCCGGGACGTCGAGGCCGCCGAAGCCGCACAGCGCCGGGCCGTCGCCATCGCCGCGCAGATCGGACGGCCGGCCGCGGCGAGCCCCGGCGCGACCGCCGCACCGACCCCGGCGATCGCGCCGGGACATGCGCACGGCGACCCAACCGCGACCGCCTCGCCGGCCGACGCTTCGGCCGACGCGTCGACGAACCCGTCGGCGGCCGGAGCGCCCTACGCAGCGCGTCACGCGACCGCCCGGCTCAACCTCGTCCGCTTCCTGAAGAACACGAAACGGTTCGCCGAGGCGACGGCGGCGAACGACGCCATGCTCGACTCGCTGCCGCCGGCCGATGCGGCCGTGCGGACCGGCTGGCCGACGCCGGCGTTCGCGCGCGCGCTCGCCCTCAACGAACGGTCGAGCATCGCCCAGCAGCAGCGCCAAGATGCCGACGCGATCACCGCGGCGCGCGCGGCCATCGAGCTGCTCGACCAACTCGTTGCCCGCTACCCGGAGGTCCCCGAGGTGCCCAAGCTGCGCAGCGGCGCCCGCGGCAACCTCGCGCTCCTGCTCGCGCGACGCGGTGACTGGGAACCCGCGATCGAACTCGCGACCGGCGCCGTAGACGACGTCGAACGGGTGCTGCGGACCGATCCGAAGCACCCCGAGAGCGGCCGACTCCTCGCGTTCAACCTGCGGTTGCTCTGCGCGTTCACGATGCAGAACCACCGCTGGGAGAAGCTCGAGCAGGCGGCGCTGAAGCTCGGCGAACTCGAGATCCCGCCGGACTGGCGCGTGCTCGCCGCCACCGGCCTGCTCCGGCAGCCGGACCTCGGATCACGACCGGACCTGAGAGAACGTGCGCTCACCTGGCTCGAACAGGCCTGCGCCGCCGGTCACCGCTTGAAGGTCGCGAGCACCGCGTTCGACGCGATCCGCGACGAACCGCGGTTCCAGGCGCTGACGCGCTGACTCGTCAGAATGCGGGGCCCGACGCATCGGGGAACTCGGTCAGGAGTTCGGTGCGCCGGGCCTCGCCTCCACCGCGGTCGAGCGGCTGCAACACGTGCGGCTCGCTCCTGCAACAGCTCCGTGCAGGCAACTGCGACGCGCGCCGTAACCCTCGACGCCCGCGACCGGTCGGCATGACGCTGGCGCCCCACAGGGCCGCACCCGTAGCATGCTCCGATGTTCGGCATCGCTCGTCAGCGCCCCCGGCGCACGCTCGCCCTCACGCTATCGGCAGTGACACTCGGCCTGACCGCGGCGTGCGCCGGCTTCGGCACGGGCGCGCTCGGTGATGACGAGGGCCGACTGCCGCGCATCACCCTCGACCCGCTCACACCGGTGAAGGGCCAGATGTTCCGCATCGAGTACGACTTCGAGAGGCTGCCCCAGGACGACGTCGTGCTGCGCGTTTCCTACCGACCGTCGGGCGGCATCACCGATCACTCCGTGTCGCGCATCCGACCGTGGGTCGAGGTGTTCGCGCCCCCGATGGCCGACTTCGTGTCGATCGAAGACCTCTCCGGCTCGTCCGCGCGCAAGGCCGCGACGCTCGTCGGTCGCGGACTCGGGCGCGACCGTCGCTGACCGAGGCAGCCCTGGATGGTGTCGAGGGGCCCCTCTGCATCGTCTAGCGCCGCAGCCCGGCGAGCCAGCGCTCCCACCGCGACTGGAACGACGCGAGATCGCTCTCCCCGAGCGCGCGGCGCAGTGCGGCGATGCCGCTGCGGTCGCGCTCACGCGTGCGCAACCAGTCGCGCCAGAACGCGCGCAGCTGGCCGCGTTCCTGCAGCCAGTAGAGCAGGTAGCGGGCCATCGCGTAGTGCAGCCCCGAACGTTCGCCGTAGAACTCGCCATCCGTGGTCGTGACGAGCTCCGCGATCGAGATCGTGCGTTCGGCAGCGATCGCGTCCTGCAGTCCGTCGAGCCGCCAGTTGAGCAGACCGCGGATCCGACCGTCCTGTTCGTGACATTGTTCGAACAGCGAACCGAGCCCCTCGTTGAGCCACGCGGGGCAGTCCGGGACGTTGGCCTCGACGAACGGGTGCACGATCTCGTGCACGAGCGTGCCGCCGCCGGTCGCGATGTTCATCACGAGCACGCCGTGCCGGCGGCTGTAGTAGCCGAACGGCGTCGTCGGCTGCTCGTTCCAGAGCATGCGCGTGTGCTTGCGGTAGCTCGCCTTGCCGTCGAACAACCAGACCTCGAGCGGCCGTTCGGGATCGTCGCGGAAGAAGTCCCCGCGCAGGAGGTTCACCGCCCACCGCACCGTGCTGCGGCTGCTGCGCGCGACCGCTGCAGCACCGCCGTCACCGAGCACGACGAACGGCGGTTCGATGCGCGTCGTGAACCCGGCCGGGATCCGGGCGCGGATCGACTCGAGATGGCGTTCGCACATCGCGGCCGTGACGCGTCGGGGCTCGCCGACCACCGGCTCACCCGCGTGCCCGGCGGTCGCGGGTTCGGTGATCCCCGGGTCGACCGCAGCAGATCGCCCGGACATCGGCAGCGGATCCACGGACTCCGGCGGTGCGACCGGCCGCACCGCGGGACGGGTGACCGCGTGCTCCGAACAGCACGCCGCGAGCCCGGCGGCGGCGGCGAGCACGAACGAACGAACCAGCGCGGAGCAGGTCATGCGCGTTCGACGAGCGGACCGCCCGTTCCTTCCCGCAACGGCCGGATCGGCCCGAGGATCTCAGATGTCACTCGTGAGCAGGTGCTGCCACGGGAAATCGGCCATGCCCACGTGCAGGACCGAGGCCGTCGCTGGGCGGCTCGGAACCCGCTCTGCGAGCGCCGTCGCGAGCGGGTCGGCGAGCGGCAGGCAGAGCATGTGGACCGCGTCCGGTCGCGGTGCCGCGGTCGCACTGCCGTCCGGCCGCGAGAACGGGCCGTGTTGCGCGTGCAGGAGCGGCATCGGCCGGCCCGTCGATCGCAGCACGATGTCCTTCGTTCCCGCCGGGTCGAGCCACGTGATCGTCCCGAGCGCGCCCTCGACCTCGGCCCGGACCTGCTGCCACTCGTCGAACGTGAGCGACCAGATCCCGAGTTGCGGCCCGTCGCGCAGCCCGGCCCCCACGATGCGTCGCGCGACCCGCGTCAGCCGATTGCCGCCGGTCGCCGGATTCATCGATACGCCGAACCCCGGCGTCGACGCAGCCCGCAGCGGACCGAGCACCCCGGCGAGCAGGCGCCGCACGAGCCCACGTTCGGGAACACCACGCCGCACCTTGAGGTCGCAGACGTAGCCCACGGGATGCGGCAGCCGCCGCAACACGGCGACGGCCACGCCGATCAGCTGCCCGTCGCGTTCCGCGATCCACACGTCGGGCGAGCCCAGCCCGGTGAAGAACGCGAGGTAGTCGCGGCCGTGGTCGATCCAGAACGCGTCGTCACCGAGCGGATAGACGAACTCCCGCTCGAACGCCGCGAACTCGAGCTGCCGAGCCGCGATCTCCGCGGCCTCGACCCGGCGCACGACGGCCCCGCTCACTCGGCGTAGACGTGCGGCTGCGGCCGTTCGACGGTGCTCTGCTCGCGCCGCGTGCGCGCGCCGAACAGGTCGCGATAGAGCCGGTCGAAGACGTAGGCGCCGAGCCGCAGCCCCTGCTCGATGCGATAGCGCGCCCGCGGGTCCGCGTCCCACTGCGGCTGCAGCACGGCGAAGAAGTCGTCGCTGTGCCGGACGTCGAGCTTCTCGTGCACCGAGTAGTGCACGACCCGGTCGAGCGGCAGCCACCCGCGCGCCGCGATGTGACGACCGATCCACGCGGAGATGTCCACGAACATGCGCTCGATGATGCCGAGACACCCGGCGCCGATCTCCCAGTCGTCGAGCGCGCAGCAGCCGATCAACGTGGTGTTGAACGCGCGCACCTCGGGCCAGAGCACGCGCGACTCGACGTCGGCCTTGGTCTTGCCGTCGAGCCGCCGCAGCAGCTCGAGGAACGTGACCCCGTGCCGCTGCTGCGAGTCGCCCTCACCGTGCTCCTCCCAGACGTTGCGCAGGATCTCGGTGCGCACCGCGGCGCTCGGAATCTTGGCCGCGAGCACGGCCATCGGCCGGCTGAAGAACACGACCGCGTAGTAGAACTGCATCTGCGTCTCGACGAACTCCTCGCGCGAGAGGCCGCCGTCCTCGAGCGCACGCAGGTACGGGTTCGCCGCCGGCGCATGCGCGGCGAGGATCTGGTCGATCGCCGAGGACAGCGCGCCGTTCGGCGCTGGGTCGGTGCCGTGGGGAGTTGCGTTCATCGCCGTATTCCGAGGTGCACTTCGTCGTAGAACAGGCTGCGTTCGAGGTCGGTCAGCTCGGCATCCCGAGTCTGCGAGCACTCGAACAGCTCGCCGAAACCTTCGTGGCCGACGAGGTCCCGCGAATCGTTGAGCTGACGCCAGAGAATTCGCGCGCCCGGAGCGAGTTCGCCGAGCCGAGCCGCGAGGCGGCGGCAATCGGCAACCGCCAGCCAGTCCGGCACGTTCGACAGATCGACGAAGTCGAACGGCGCGAACGCCTCGACGTCGAGCAGCGTGCCGGCGATGACCTCGAACGCGGCGAGGTCGACGGGCCGGTGCTGCAGGAACGGCGGCCACGCCCGCGGATCGTCGAGATAGTGCCCCAGCAGCACGTGATGCAGCCACGGGTTCCGGTCCCGATCGTCGGCCCGGAGTCCGGCCTCGAGCCGCGCCCGGAAGTAGCCCGGGTAGCTGCCGGGCACGGCGTGTTGCACGGCGTCGGGCCCGAACATCGTCGTGAGCAGCAGATCGTCGAACGCGGTCGCGAACGCCACGGGCCAGTACGGGTGCGCGATCACGTCGTCCCAGTCCGAGTCGCCGCTCTCGAAGCGCGCACGACGCTCGCCGGCATCGATGACGAACTGATCGAGCACGGCGCGCAGCACCGCGAACAGCCGTTCGAAGTTGCCGCTGCCCTGCAGCCCGTTCGGGTCGGCGGTCCCGACGTTGAAGCGGGCCGGGGCGAACGCGGCGAGCGCTTCGAGCTTGCGCTGCAGGTGCGTGACCTGCGCCGGGTTCGGCTCCACCAACGTGAGCTGGAGCTCGGGGAAGCGGGCGCGCAGGTAGAGCGCGGTGCAGCCGCCCGAGGCGATGAGCAGCACGCGGGCCGCCGGTTGGTCCCGCAACACGGTCTCCTCGACGCGCGGGTCCTCGCGCACGGCGGCGAACTGCAGCGGCTCCCGGGGCAACGTGGCCATGTCCGCCAGGGTACCGCAGTACGCCACCGCCGCACGCCTCGAGCCGTTCCGGTATCGTCCCCGCCGTGACGAAGCGCAGACGCAAACCGCGGATCGATCGAGGGGTGTTCGTGCGCCGGATCGGACTCACGGTCGCCGCCGTCCAGGCCGGCGAGCACCCGTTCGACCTGCCCGCGGTGCGCGACCTCGACGGGCGCAGCTTCGAGAAGAACGTGACGATCCTCGTCGGCGAGAACGGCAGCGGCAAGTCGACGATTCTCGAGGCCCTGGCCGTGGCGCTCGGCATGAACGCCGAGGGCGGCAGTCGCAACTTCAACTTCGAGACCCGGGCGACGCACTCCGAGCTGTTCGAGCACCTGAACCTCGTGCGCAGCCCGCGGCGCCCGAGCGACACCTACTTCTTGCGCGCGGAGTCGTTCTACAACGTGGCGACCCAGGTCGACGACCTCGAGCTCGCGCGCGGCTACGGCGGGTCGCTGCACACGCGCTCGCACGGTGAGGCGTTCCTCGCGCTCGTGCTCGACCGTTTTCAGGGGGATGGCATCTACATCCTCGACGAACCGGAGGCCGCGCTCTCGCCCCAGCGCCAGCTCGCGCTGCTCGTTCGCATGCACGATCTCGCGCGCCAGGGCTCGCAGTTCGTCGTCGCGACACACTCGCCGATCGTCATGGCGTGCCCCGACGCCGAGGTCTGGCTGCTCGACGACGACGGCATCGAGGTCGTCGACTACACGGAGACGGACCACTGGCGCGTGACGCGGCAGTTCCTCAACGAGCCGCAGTCGGTGCTGCGCGAGCTGTTCGCCGACGAGGACGAGTCCTGACGCGAGAACGCGCCCTGCCGCCAACCGGCGACAGGACGCGTTCGTCGTTCGGCTGGCGCGCGAGGGCGCGCCGGTCCCTCAGAAGACCTCGACGGTCGACGGCGTGCTCGCCTCGATGGCGCCCGAGGGCGTGATCGTGACGGCCTGCATCACGAAGTCGACGGGCCACGGGATCACGGGCGTGGTGTAGGTGCCGAAGCCGGTCGGGGTCGGGATCGGGCCGAGCACGACGGTCGGCAGCGCGTAGTAGTCGGGGTAGCAGAGGAAGCCCCAGGGGAACGGCTGCGACGGCGACACGGCGCCCGGGCCGGCCGGCGCGAAGGACAGCAGGATCCAGGTCAGAGCACCCGGCGAGGCGATATCGAGCGCGATCGGCGTGCCGACGGGCACCTGGTGCTGCTGCGGTTGGGTCACGAAGCGGCAGACGCGCGCCTTCGCGATCGCGTTCAGCGAGCTCGGCATGCCCTGCGCCGCCGACGTCTCCTTGAGCCCGACCTGGTGCCCGAACGTCGGGCCGAACGTGCAGTTCGTGCCGAGCGGGCCGCAGGGCTCGACGTGGATCGTGCCACCGCCGGCCGTGTTGAGCACGCCGCCGCCCGTGAGCGACTCACCGGCGAAGATGAGCTCGGGGACGAGGATCGTGACGCCGGCGGTGACGATGACCGTCGTGGCCGGGACGCTGCGGTCGATCTCGAGCGCGTCGGTGTCGATGATCTGGTTCTGGCAGACGCCGTTGCGATCCGTGATCCGCGCGTTCTGCACCATCAGGTCGACGGCGGCCTCGGTGTGGACGACGACGGCGCCGCCGAGCGCCGTGCTCGCCACGGTCAGGTTGGGGCTCCACGCGAGGGCGGCCGGCGGGATCACGAGGATGTCGCCGTCCTGCACGAGTGTCGCGACGCCGCCGAGCGTGCAGACGACGTCTTCTTCGAGCGAGAAGAACACGCCGAAGTTCGGCCCCCACGCGCACGCGTCGATGTTCACGGGCGGCGCCGTGGCCGGCAGGCCGAGCGCGGTCTGCAGGTCGCCCTGGCGCAGGAAGTACTGGATCTGGCCGTCGAGACCAGCACCCGTGCGCGCGATGCGGGCGACGTCGCCCGGGCGGAAGGCGGGCAGGCCGCTGACGACCGCGCCCATGGTCTCGCTGACCGAGTAGTAGACGGTGCGCTGGTTCGTCGGCCCCATCCCGGGCAGCCCCGCGATGACCGCGTCGATGCGACCGAACAGGTTGCTCTCGAAGATCGCGTCGTCGCCGTCGGTGTCGCCCGCCTGGGTGTGGAACATCGTGCGCGGCGCCCACTTCTCGGCCGACAGGCCGGCGCACGCGCTGCCGAACTCGACCACGGCGATCTCGTTCGGCAGGATCGTCGACAGCACGGTGCCGCCGCTGCCCGAGACGGTCTGCTCGGCCTGCATCGTGGTGAAGAGCATGTGCTGACCCTGCGCGAGCAGGCTGCTCGAGAGCGCGATGGTCAGGGGCAGAAGGACGTTGGCTGGACGGAGGTTCATGGCTGGTTCGGGTTCTTGGTGGTGATCGTTGCTTCACTCCAGGAAGAACCAGCTGCGGCGGAGCGCACGCGCGCGGCGCGAGAAATCACGCCCCCTCCCGCAACCGTCCGCGAGCGGGGCCAGCGGCGCCCGTTCTCACCAAAACCGAGCCCGCGCCCGGCCGCCATCGGGCGACCGCGCGCGGGTGTCGGAGTCCGGCATGCCGGCTGGGAGGTCGATCAGAAGACCTCGACCGTGGACGGCGTGCTCGCCTCGATGAAGCCGGCCGTCGTGATCGTCACGCCCTGCAGCACGAAGTCGACGGGCCACGGGATGCCGGGGCTGGTGTAGGTGCCGAAGCCACCCGCCGTCGGGACCGGGCCGAGCACGACGGTCGGCAGCGCGTAGTAGTCGGGGTAGCAGAAGAAGCCCCAGGGGAACGGCTGCGACGGCGACACGACGCCGGGGCCGGCCGGCGCGAAGGACAGCAGGATCCAGGTCAACGGCCCCGGCGAGGCGATGTCGAGCTCGATCGGGTTGCCGACCGGGATCTGGTGCTGCTGCGGCTCGGTCACGAAGCGGCAGATGCGACTCAGCGCGATGCCGTTGACGGAACTGGCGATGCCCTGCGTCGCCGCCGGCGGCGTCAGGCCGATCTGGTCGCCGAGCGTCGGACCGAACGTGCAGTTCGTGCCGAGCTGACCACACATCTCGACGTGGATCGAGGCGAACTGGATCGTGTTGAGCACGCCGCCGCCCGTGAGGTTCTGACCGGCGAAGATCAGATGCGGGACGGTGACGATCGGGCCGTAGCCGCTCGGCACGTTCATCGCGAAGCTGTTGGCCCAGTCGACCTCGAGCGCATCCGTGTCGCCGATCTGGCTCTGGCACACGCCGTCGCGATTCGTGATCCGCGCGTTCATGACCATCTGGTCGACCTGCGGCTCGGTGTAGATCACGACGGCGCCACCGGCGAGCGTGCCGGCCACCGTCATCTGCGGGGTCCAGCCGAGCGAGGCGGCCGGGATGCAGAGGATGTCGCCGTCCTGGACGAGCGTCGCGCCGCTGCCGAGCAGGTTGCAGACGCGGTCGTTCTCGATCGAGAAGAACACGCCGAAGTTGGGACCCCACGCGCAGGCGTCGAGGTTCACGGCCGGCGCCGTGGCCGGCAGACCGAGCGCGTTGTGCAGGTCCTCCTGCGTGAGGAAGTACTCGATCTGGCCGTCGCCGCCGACGCCCGTGCGGGCGATCCGCGCCACGTCGCCGGGGCGGAAGCCGGGCGCGCCGCTCACGGTGAGCCCCATCGGCTGCGACACCGAGTAGTAGATCGTGCGCTGGTTCTGCTGGGGTGCTGGCGTCGGCGTCATACCGGCGAGCACCGCGTCGATGCGGCCGAACAGGTTGCTCTCGAAGATCGAGTCGTCGTTGTCCGCGTCACCCGCCTGGGTGTGGAACATCGTGCGCGGCGCCCACTTCTCGGCGGACAGCGCCGTGCACGGCATGGCGCCGAACTCGAGCGCCGCGATCTCGTTCGGCCGGATCGTGTCGAGCACGGTGCCGCCGCTGCCGGACAGCGTCGTCTCGGTCTGGGTCGTGGTGAAGAGCATGTGCGGCCCCTGCGCGAGCAGGTTGCCGCCGAGTGCGAAGGTGAGGGAGAGCAGGAGAACGCTGGAACGGATGGTCATGGCTGGTCGTGGGTCGGTGGTGAGTCGGGGTTGGTGGTGAATCGGGTTCACCACCCCAAGACCCAGCCGTGCCAGAGCGCACGCCGATGACGCGAGAATCGGGTTCTGGCCGTACGGTACCTGGTTCATGCTGCCGGCCGCCGCACGCCGCCGGCAAGGCAACGCCCTCGCGGCCGGCAGCATGAACCAGGTACCGTACGGCAGCTACTAGGTACCGTACGGCAGCTACTCGGGCTCCCGGAACACGTTCTCCGTGAAATACCGGTGCTCGAAGTCCTGGCGCGGCGTCGACCGCCGACCGCGCCCGCCGCGCGTCATGTCGAGCAGGTTCCACAGCGGCCAGATCGGGTCGACGTGGCGCGGATGGCCGTTCTCCATCGGGTGGTTCAGCAGCTCGCTCCCCCACACGTGGAAGTCACCGTCCGCGGTGCGCTCGAACGAGTTCATGCAGCTCGCGAGCGCCATGTCCGTGGCATCGGGATACGGGAAGTAGTCGCGGATGTAGTCGCGGTCCCCGGCGCCCGACCGAGCCGACAGCACGGGCACGCGCCAGCCCCGAAAGGCCGCGAAGTCGCGCAGCTGCTCGGACCGAGCCGCCGCAACGATCGCGACGGCGCTCTCGTTGCTCACGGGCACGTAGTTGCTGTCGATGCCGTCGACGATCGAGGTGCACGACGGACACGCCGCGTCCCAGTCGGGCCCGAACATCATCGTGTAGACGAGCAGCTGGTCGCGTTCACCGAACAGCTCCGCGAACGGCACCTGCAGGACCTCACCGTCCTGCCCGACCCTCTCGAACACGTAGCCGTCCGGCACGCGCCCGCCGCGCGGCAGCTCGCGCCGCAGCTCTGCGACCGCCTCGGCCTGCGCGCGCAGCTCGACTTCCTTGGCGAGGAGTTCGTCACGCTTGCTGCGATACTCCTCGGACTCGTTCGGGTAACGGAACTCGGCCATGCCGCGAGGATACCCGGCCGTACGGTACCTGGTTCATGCTGCCGGCCGCCGTAACGCCACCGGCACGGCAACGCCCTCGCGGCCGGCAGCATGAACCAGGTACCGTACGGCAGGTCAATCGTCCGCGGGGTGTGGGCCTCACCGCGGCCAGACGTTGTCGTCCTTCGTGGCGTCCGGGAAGCGGCCGAACGGATCCAGCGTGATCTTCTCGATCGCGCGACCGCCGAACGTGAGGCGGGCGGCGAACTTGCGATCGCCGTCGAACCACACGTCGACGGGCCAGGTCACGATCGCGACGTTGTCCTCGACCAGGCGCGCGTTGCCCATCGGCTGGATCGCCGGGCCGTCGGTCGCGAACTCGACGCGGAGCACGACCGGGGACGGCATCTGCCCGGCCTGGTGCACGGTCACGATCGTGTCGTCGCCGTCACGCGCGACGTCCTGGATCGAGCCGTCGACCGCATCCGTCGTGAAGAGCCAGTAGTAGAAGAACCAGCCGAGGTCGCGCTCGAGCTCGGAACTCACGAAGAACGCGAAGTCCCAGGGCGAGGGGTGCTTGAACGCCCAGGTCTCCGCGTACTCCTTCATGACCTGCTGCACGGCTTCGTCGCCGACGATGCCGCCGAGCATGGACAGCATCAGCGAGGTCTTCATGTAGGTCTGGAAGCCGTACTGCGGCCCCGCGTAGTTGGCGTCCCACATCATCGGCGGCTCGCTCTCGTCCCCCGCGCGCTGACCGTAGAGGGCGCCGCGGCCGTCGAAGCTGGCAGCTCGCCCGCGGCGATGCGCACCCGACCACGCGTTCATGTAGACGTTGAAGCCCTCGTCCATCCAGCCGTAGGTGGTCTCGTCGGTGCCGACCATCATCGGCCACCATTGGTGCGCCGCCTCGTGATCGGCCGCGCCCTGGTTGCTGTTCAGCACCATCGGATACTCCATGCCCGAGCTCGGACCGTCCTGCAGCGTGATCTGCGGGAACGGATACGCGCCGAACTTCTCGGAGTAGAACTCGAGCGCGTGGCGCGTCACCTCGCCGGCCCGCGCGTACCGCCGCGCGCGCTCGGGCAGGAAGAGCATGTGGATCGGCACCGGCCCCTTGCCCGGGATCGTCGCGCGCGTGGCGCGCCACTCGTACTCGGCCGACGTCGCCCACGCGAAGTCGTTGACCTTGTCCGCGACGAAGCGCCAGACGAGCCGACCGCCGGCTGCCGTCGCCGTGCCAGCCCCGCGCTCGCCGGGCGCGACGATCGCCACCTCGGCGTCGCTGTCGAGCACGGTCCCGAGCCGCTCGCGCACCGCCGGCGCGAGCACCTCGGCCGCGTTCTGCAGCACGCCGGTCGCGGACACGAGCCAGCCGGCCGGCACGTCGATACGCACGTCGAAGCGGCCGAAGTTGTTGTAGAACTCGGCGGGCCCGAGATACGGGCTCGTGTCCCAGCCGTTGAGGTCGTCGTACTTCGCGAGGCGCGGGAACCACTGCGTCGGCTGATAGACGCGATCCTCCCAGCGCTGCGTCATGCGATGCCCGCGCCCCCCGCTGCCACCGGGCAGGCGCGTCGACCAGTCGATGGCGAGCGTGACCTTCGCGCCAGGTGCCACGGGGTCGACGAGCCGAACGGCCGCGACCGTGCTCTCCAGGCCACCGACGGTGATCTGGTCCGCGGCCCCGCGCCCGCGTCGCGGCCGCGCCGTGAGATCGACCTCGGTGCCATTCACCGCGAGCCGCTTCACGACCATGCCGTCGGTGAGTTCCGCTGGCACCGACGAGCCGCGCTGCTGGCGCGCGCGGAACAGGTTGTGATCGAGCCGCAGCACGATGCGCAACAGCGGATCGGGGCTGTTGTTGTGCACCACGATCGTTTCGCTGCCGACGATCGCGTGGTTCTCCCGATCGAGCCTGGCATGGATCGTGAAGTCGGTCTCGAGCTGCCAGTAGTTCTGCCCGGGTCGGCCCGTGAAGTCCCGCGTGCCCGCCGCGAACGCGCGCCGGATCGAACGGGTCAGTGGGATGTCACGACGGATCGCGCGGCGCTCACTCAGCTGCCCGTCCCGCAGGTGCGCGGGCGCGGTCCGCAACGCGGGTTCGGGCACCTGCTGGGCGGACACGAGCGCGAGCACAGCGACGGCGGCGAGAACGAAACGAACGACGGCGAGCGGATCCAACATGGCGAGGCCGCAGCATACGGATGGCGGTACCGAACCCGTTTCAAATCCGCCACGCTCCGGCGGCCGGGTGGCGGATTTGAAACGCCGGGTGGCCCTGGGGGTCTCCCCCCAGGGCTCCCACAGATCCGGACGTGCGCGGCTAACGCATCCGGCTCGTCAGCGACAAGGGCTCGCTGCGTAGACCGACCGGGTCAGCCGGGGCGGAGGAAGCGGGTATGCACGCAGCAGTTGCTCGAAGCGGGCCCACGACATGTAGGCCGCCCGCGAGCGCCGGCTCAGCCACCGATGCCAGATGCGACGGGCCTCGTACCATACGCGACGTAACGCAGCAGAGTTGCCGGTCACGCCGAAGTAGAGGTAGTGCCCCCGTAGCTTCGAGCACAGGGTGGAGTACTGGACGCGGACCTTGTCGTGCCGATTGCGACGGCACCAATCCCGTAGCCCAGTCAGGGTACGGGTCACGACGTGTCGTGTGGTGCGCCGCTGCACGGTCCATCGGCCGCGCCGGGAGCGTGACCAGTGATGGGTGAAGCCCAGGAAGTCGAAAGTGCCGCTCCCCGCCGCGCCGTCTTCGGGCGGTTGGAAGCGGACTAACCGGGTCTTGTCCGGATGCAGTGTGAGGCCGAAGCGCCCGAGCCTTTGGGCCAGGATCGACGACATCGCACGTGCATCGGCTTCGACGGCAAACAGGATCACGAAGTCGTCCGCATAGCGGACCAACTCCGCGCGACCGGCAAGCCTCGGCTTGACTTCCTCGACAAACCAACGGTCCAGCACTGCGTGCAAATAGATGTTCGCCAGCAGCGGCGAAATCACGCCTCCTTGTGGGGTGCCTTTGCGAGAGCGATGCAGCGCACCGTCCTCCTGCACCCCCGCCTTCAGCCACTTGTCGATCAGTCGACGGAACACTCCGTCGCGCACCCGCTGGTCGAGGATCGCTCGCAGATGGGTCGGGGCAAAGCAACATTCGTTCTGTAAGAGCGAGCCCATAGTCGGCGAATCATTTCACTCAGCGTCCATGGAGAGATAGCGACGGCCAGTCACCCAGTCCTCGCTGATCTCCATGAGGACCGCGGTGGCGAGCCGGAGAAGAGAGGCGTCGTTGGGGAAGAGCGTCGCAACGCGGGTGCGGCGCAGGAGCTCCTTGTTGAGGCGCTCGAGCATGTTGGTCGTGCGAAGGCAGCGACGGTGCGTCGCCGGGATCGCGAAGACAGCGAAGCCGTCGGGGACGTTGTCGCGAGCCCACCGGACAAAGTCGGGAGCGGTTTCCGCGTGATCCTCCAGAAGCCTATCAAGAAGCCGTTCGGCCTCAGGTCGGTCTGGAGCGTTGAAGACCGCACGAAGTCCACGAGCGATCGACGGGCGCAACGAGACGGTCGGCACTCGTGGAGCGGCGTTGCGTTGCAGGTGGAACTGGCAGCGTTGCCAGGCGACTCCGGGAAAGCTCGCCGCCAAAGCTTGGCGGAGGCCAGAGTGGTCGTCACTGACGACGAGTCCGAGCCCGTGCAGGCCACGTTCACGCAGGCTGTCGAGGAAGTCGCGCCAGTGGACCTCGGCTTCCGAGCGCGACACGCTGACGCCGAGGACCGAGCGATGGCCTGCATCATCGACGCCCGTCGCGATCAGGACGGCCGCGCTCATGACGGAGCCGGCGTGCCGGACCTTTTCGTAGCGGGCATCGAGGACCAGGTAGCGGCACCGGCCGAGCTCGCGCATCCGCCACTGCTGCAGCTCGTCGTCGAGTGCCGCGGCGGCCCGGGAGACCTGCTGGGACGACACCTGTACTCCGCAGAGCTCCTCGGTGATCGCGGCGACCTTGCGGGTCGAGACGCCCTGGACGTACATCTCGGCGACCGCGAGCTTCAGGGCGCGCTCCGAGCGAATCCCGCGTTCGAGTGCCGTCGGATAGAAGCGCTCGCCGTCGACGGCCTCGCGGACCTGCGGAACGGCGAACTCGATCGCGCCGACGCGAGTCGCCACGGTCTTCGGCTTGAAGCCGTTGGCGTAGCCCCGTCGTGACTCGGTGCGCTCGTTTGGGCCGGCGCCCAGGAACGCGGATCGCTCGATCTTCATGGCCTCGTTCACGAGGACGCGGATCGCGTCCGCGATCCCTCCCAGACCCTGCGTTGCGATGGATTCCAAGACGGTGTCGAGCGTGCTACTTTCGGATTGGTGGGTCACTTCGTTCTGCTTTCGTTGTGGTTAACAAAAGCTGAGCGTCGTGACTCGCCGACTTGAAGCATCCGTCCGCGCCGGCGGTGGTCGTCGCGGTCGGCCTGGCCACTGCACCCAGGGTGCAGCGCCCAGACCAACCGCGACGACCACCGCCGACTGCGTCAAGCTGCCTCGGGCGGTTTACAGAACGCATGCTGCACTACCTGGGTCGGCTCCAGGTTGTCGAAGAAACCTTGGATGTCGACTTCCAACAGCCAGCCGCCACCCATCGACATCGCATGCTTCCAAAGCGATTCCAGTGCCGTGTGCGGCGAGCGACCGGGACGGAAGCCGTGCGAGCAGTCCAAGAAGTCCTGCTCATATACCGCCTCCATCACTTGCGTCACCGCCCGCTGCAAGACCTTGTCCTCCAGCGTCGGCACTCCGATTGGACGCGTGCCACCCTTCCCTTTCGGGATGTGCACGCGCCGGACCGGTGGTGCGCGATAGCGCCCTGACTTCGCGCGTTCGTGCAGGTCCGCGAGGTTGCCCTCGAGATCCTGCTCGTAGTCGTGAACCGCCCCGGGTTCTCCGGAGGCTCGGTTAGTTGAGTGCCACCACCGCGGCAGCAGCTCGTTGTTGATTGTAGTAGTTGCTCTCGAACTCCGAAGGCGGGATGTGCCCAAGGGGCTCGAGCAGCCTCCGATTGTTGAACCAGTCGACCCAGTTCAGGGTCGCGAACTCGACGTCCTCGACGCCCTTCCTGGGGCGACGCTGCTGGATGACCTCGGTCTTGTAGAGACCGATGATCGTCTCGGCGAGCGCGTTGTCGTACGAGTCACCGACACTTCCGACGGACGGCTCGATGCCGGCTTCGACGAGGCGGTCCGCGTACCTGATCGACACGTACTGACAGCCTCGGTCGCTGTGGTGAACGAGCCCTTGCCGGTCAGGCCGGGCGTGCAATGCCTGCTCGAGCGCATCGAGCGGCAGGTCTGTGGCGAGGGAACTCGACACGCGCCACCCAGCAATGAAGCGGGAGAACACGTCGATGACGAACGCCGTGAATGCGAAGCCCGACCAGGTCGAGACGTACGTGATGTCGGCGACCCAGAGCTGGTTGGGGCGCGACGCTGTGAACTCGCGTTGGACCAAGTCCAACGGTCGACTTGCCGTCTCGTCCGGGACGGTCGTCCTGAACTTCCGACCGCGAACCGCGCCCTGTACGCCGATCTCGCGCATGAGGCGCTCCACCGTGCAGCGAGCGACAGAAACGCAATCACGATGGAGTTGCCGCCAGATCTTGCGCGCGCCGTAGACGCAGTGATTCTCGTCGTAGACACGCTGAATCTCCGGGACCAACTCGGCATCGCGTTTCGCCCGAGAGCTTCGCCTGTCAGGATCTCGCTCCACGGCTTTGCACGCGAAGTACGTCGACGGGGCGATCGGCAACTGGCTGCAGATCGGCTCGACCCCGTGCTCGGCTCGGTGCTCGTCGATGAAGGCCACCATCACCTTGGTTTGCGGTCGAGCTCCGCCTGCGCGAAAAAAGCCGACGCCTTCCGCAGGATCTCATTCGCCCGCTTCAGGTCGCGATTCTCGCGCTCCAACTCCTTGAGACGGTCTCGCTCGGCCGTCGTCAGCCCGGGCCGATCGCCGATATCACGCTGGCTCTGCCGAACCCACTTGCGCAGCGTCTCTGGCGCGCAGCCGAACTTCTCTGCCGTCGAGCAGATCGCCGCCCATTCCGAGCCGTGCTCGTCGCTGTGCTCCAGCACCATCCGGACAGCCCTCTCGCGGACCTCGGCCGGAAACTTCATTGCTCCCATCGCTACATCCTCTCACGTCTGGGAGCCTCCGAGAAACCCGGGGCGGTTCAGTCGCGAGCCGTGACGCCGTCGACACCAGGAGCTTTGGACTTCTGCGTGCGGCGATACGCCTCCCGCAGAAGCGCGATGTCCATGTGGTGTGCCAGTGTGGTCAGGACCAGGTCTGGTCGCTGCCTCGCCAGCTCCGCTACCCGCCGGAGTTTCGTGGAGACCTGCTCGGAGCCCGTCGTCTCCGTGGTCGGTCCGTCCAGCGGTTCCTTGTCGCCGGTGACGCCCTTCCCTCCGCCGGGTCCCCGTGGGGCGGGTTCCCCGGACTCTTTGGTACTATGACGCACTCCGACTCCCTCGTTGGCGTCCCGCGTCGCTTCGTTTCCTTCGCTCGGCGGTACCGGCCGTGTGTCCGGATTCCTTGACGGCACCGACGCGGACACGACGTCGCGGCCCTGGAGAGTTGGTTTCCGGGCCCCAGCCGGAGTTGACGATCGGACCAATCGAGGGGATCCCAGGTTCCTGGGGAGTCCGATGGATGCGTGCGGTCGTTCTCAGGACCCCGGAGAGACTTCCGGGCCAAGCCGGTTGCGGCCCTTCCATGTTGCCTTCCGATGAACCCACCACGTCGGCTCTCTCGCTGTCGGTACTTTCGGGGCTCAGTCGCGCCGCCCACATCCTCGCTGTCTACGCTTCGCAGCGGCGGTTACCCGGTCGCCACGCAAGACTCGCTTCCGGCTGGTGGCTAGCCTTCGCCGGGCGGGTTTCGTCACCCGCGGGACTCCAATACGGGGTTCTCATTCCTGTCAGGTCATGATTTCTCCCGTCCAGGCTTCGCCTGGCGCAAGGGTTCGGTACCGCCATCTCGCGAGTTTCGATTGTCGTGCGTATTGGTCCCGCCATGCCACGATCGGTCGTTCGGATCTCACTCGCCATCGCGCTCGCTTCGACCCTCCTCGCCCAATCCGCGACTCCCGAACTCGACGCCCCGAGCCTCGACGCCAAGGGCCGCGCCGCCACGGTCGACGCCGCGATCGCGATGCTCGAGGAACGCTACGTCTTTCCCGAGAAGGCGGCCGAGTGTGCGACCCTGCTGCGCACCCGGCTGCAGGAAGGCGCCTACGACGCGATCGTCGAGCCTGACGCGTTCGCGCGCGCGCTGACGCAGGATCTGCACTCGGTGACCGTGGACAAGCACCTGCGCATCCGCCAACGACGCAGCGGCGGTGCGGGGCGGCCGCGCCAGCGCGCTCCGCGGCCCGACGCCGACAACTTCGGCTTTCGCGAGGTCCGGATCCTCGGCGGCAACGTCGGCTACCTCGACCTGCGGCGATTCGCGCCCGCCGAGCAGGCCGGCGACGCGGCGACCGCGGCGATGCGGTTCCTGCAGAACACCGACGCTCTCGTCATCGACCTGCGCCAGAACACGGGCGGCAGCCCGACGATGATCCAGCTGCTGTGCAGCTACTTCTTCGCCCGGCCGACGCACCTCAACTCGTTCTTCTGGCGCGGCAAGGAGCAGATCGACCAGTTCTGGACGCTGCCGCACGTGCCGGGGAAGCGCCGACCCGAGCGCCCGATGTTCGTGCTGACGAGCGGCCGCACGTTCTCGGCCGCGGAGGAGTTCACCTACGACCTGCAGCAGCTCGGACGCGCGACGATCGTCGGCGAGGTCACGGGCGGCGGCGCTCACCCGGGCGGCCTCCGCCCGCTCGACGAGCGCTTCGAGATGTGGGTCCCGCAGGGCCGCGCGATCAACCCGATCAGCGGCACCAACTGGGAAGGCACGGGCGTCGTGCCGGACGTCGAGGTCGCGGCCGGCGACGCGCTGCGGCGCGCGCACCGGCTCGCGCTCGACGGGCTCATCGAGAACGCCGACAGCGACGCCGACGCGGAGCGCTACCGCTGGCACCGCGAGGGGCTCGCCGAACCACTCACGCTGCCGCAGCAGCAGCTCGCGGCGATGGCCCGCCGGTTCGACGGCTGGCAGCTCGACCACGAGGACGGCGCGCTCTGGTTCCAACGCGACGGCGCGACGATGCGCCATCGACTCGAACTCCTCGCGCCGAACCTGCTGCGCTTCCCGGACGACGCGTTTCGCCTGCGGCTGGACGAGGCCGACGGCCAGGTCGTCGGTTCGACGATGCTCACGGCGCGCGGCCCCGTCGAGTCCGCCCGCGTGCTGGATTGACGAGATTGCACGGGCCCCGTCCGCCCCGGCCCGCTATCCCTGGCGCTCACCATGACCGCCATCGTCCACGTCCAGGCCCGCGAAGTCCTCGACTCGCGCGGCAACCCGACCGTCGAATGTGAAGTCGAGCTGGAGAGCGGCGCGCACGGCCGCGCGATGGTGCCGTCCGGCGCGTCGACCGGCGCGCACGAAGCGTGCGAACTGCGCGACGGCGACAGTGACCGCTATCTCGGCAAGGGCGTGCTCAAGGCCGTCGATCACGTCGACGGCGACATCTGCGAGGCGCTGCTCGGCCAGCCCGCCGAGGACCAGGGCCTGATCGACGCGCTGCTCTGCGAGGTCGACGGCACGCCCAACAAGCAGCAGCTCGGCGCCAACGCGATCCTCGGCGTCTCGCTCGCGACGGCCAAGGCCGCGGCGATGGAAGCCTCACTGCCGCTCTTCCGCTACGTCGGCGGCGCAATGGCCAACCGCCTGCCCGTGCCGATGATGAACATCCTCAACGGCGGCGCGCACGCGGACAACAACGTCGACTTCCAGGAGTTCATGGTCATGCCGGTCGGCGCCGACTCGTTCCGCGAGGGCCTGCGCATGGGCGTCGAGATCTTCCACCGACTCAAGCAGAACCTGAAGGACAAGAAGCTCGCGACGGCCGTCGGTGACGAAGGCGGCTTCGCGCCGAACCTCGCGAGCAACTCGGCCGCGTTCGAGATCATCGTCGAGTCGATCGAAGGCGCGGGCTACAAGCCGGGCAGCGACATCATGCTCGCGCTCGACGCCGCGGCGACCGAGATCCACGACGGCGGCAAGTACACCCTCGCCGGCGAGGGCAAGACACTCGACTCCGACGGGATGATCGAGCTCTACAAGTCATGGTGCACCGACTTCCCGATCTTCTCGATCGAGGACGGCCTCGACGAGGACGACTGGGCCGGCTGGAGCAAGCTCACCGCGGCGATCGGTGACAAGGTGCAGCTCGTCGGCGACGACCTCTTCGTCACCAACACCGATCGGCTGCAGCGCGGCATCGAACAACGCGCGGCGAATGCGATCCTCATCAAGGTCAACCAGATCGGCACGCTCAGCGAGACGCTCGCCGCGATCCAGCTGGCGGCGCGCGCCGACATGCGGTCGGTGATGTCACACCGGTCCGGCGAGACCGAGGACAACACGATCGCCGACCTCGCCGTCGCCGCGAACACGGGCCAGATCAAGACGGGCGCGCCGTGCCGCAGCGACCGGGTGGCGAAGTACAACCAATTGCTGCGGATCGAGGAGATCCTCGGCGAGACCGCGGTCTACGGGATCTGAAGCTCCGAGACGCCGAACGTCGCGTTCTGCGGGGCGTTCTGCGGAGCGTTCTCGACCGACTCGGCGGCGAACTGACGGCGACGACCACATGTTGCGCCGGGCGGGCTGCCGCTGCGCTGCAACGCACGCTCCGACGCAAGTGCGGGACGGGCCATCATGCCGCGGCCGACGCGGCCCGGTATCATCGCGACGCGGCGCGGAGAATCCGATGCCGCGATCCGCTCGTCCTCCGCTCTCGAACCAGACCGTGCTCCTCCCCCTCCCCCTCCGCACCGTCAGCGCCGCGCTGCCTCTCGCGCTGTCTTCGCTCGCCCTGTCTTCGCTCGGGCTGTCTTCGCTGGCCTGGGCCCAGGCGCCGGGTGGCAATCCGGTTCTGACGCCGCCGCGCATCACGCAGGCGATGATCCAGAGTGGTTCGTTGCCGTTGCGGCAGATCCGGAACCACGGACTGCGCATGTTCGCGTCGCCATTCAACCGACTCGACGGTCACGGCGACGGCCCGACCGATCCGCAGAACACGACGTTGCCGGGCGGCCGGCCCGCGCTGCAGGACGAGCAGGGCGCGTTCCTGCGCGTGAACGGGCTCGACGCGCAGACGTGCATGGAATGCCACTCGATCGTGAGCGCCGCCGAGGTGCCGTTCCGATTCGGCATCGGCGGCGTGGGCGGGGGCAACAACAACGCGATGGCGCTGCCGACGGCGATCGACGTCGACGACTCGCAGAACAACGGCTTCGCCGCGTTCAACGGGCGCTTCATCAACCCGCCGTTCCTGTTCGGTTCGGGCGGAGTCGAGCTCGTTGCCAAGGAGATGACGGTCGAGCTGCAGATGCTCAAGTCGCGGGCCAAGGCGCAGCCCGGCACCGCGATCCAGCTCGTCACCAAGGGCGTCGACTTCGGCACGATCACGTGGACCCCGAGCGGATTCGACACGTCGCAGGTCGAGGGCGTCGACCACGACCTCGTCGTCCGGCCGTTCGGACGCAAGGGCGAGTTCCTGAGCGTGCGCGCCTTCGACATCGAGGCCATGCAGTTCCATTTCGGGATGCAACCCGTCGAGGTCGTCGGCACCGCGGACGCCGACGGCGACGGCGTCGCGCTCGAGGTTTTCGTCGGCGAACTGTCGGCGCTGTCGATCTTCGCGACGACGCTCGAACGACCCGTCCGCACGACCTCGCAGCGGGCCCGCCGCGGGCGTCAGGTCTTCGCCGCGATCGGCTGCGCCGAGTGCCACACGCCGAACATCAACACGAACTCGCGACTGCTGACGTACAGCTTCCCCGAGGTGCCGGAGGACCCGGCCGCGAACGTCTACTACGCCGTCGACCTCGTGACCGCCGCCGCCGGCTTCACCCCCGCCCCGGCGACGGGCGGCATTCGCGTGCCGATGTTCTCCGACCTCAAGCGCCACGACATGGGCCCGGATCTCGCGGAGACGACCGGCAACCCGCTCGATCGCGAGTTCATCACGGCCCGCCTCTGGGGCGTCGCCGACACGGCGCCGTACCTGCACGACGGCCGTGCTCTCACGCTCCGCGAAGCGATTCTCATGCACGGCGGCGAAGCCCTCGCGGCGAGGAACGCGTTCGCCGCGCTGCCGCTGCATCGTCAGCAGCTCGTCATCGATTTTCTCGGTTCACTGCGCACGCCGCGCAATCCGGCCCGCGGGCTGAGCACCAAACACCTGTAGTCCGGCGACGCGCCCGAGGCACCGGTCATTCGCTGCGCCCGATCGCCTCAACGCGCGTGATGTGCATGGTGTCGACCAGGCGCTTCGTCACCGGAAGCTCGTCGCCCGGCTCTTCGTAACGCATGAAGTACAGGGTGTTCTTGGTGAGCCAGAGCAACTCGGGATCGACGACGTCGTACGACGAGCCATCGGAGACGCAAACGCGAAACGGCTCGAACGGCCGGCGTTCCACGAGATCACGGACTTCTTTCAAGCGCATGGCGTACCTACTGAATCGAACCAAGGATACCTGGGTGCATCGAGCGCTTCAGAAACCGCGGGGGGAATTGCAGAACAGGCGAAGCTCCACCCGCATTCAGCCATCGCGCAGTCAATCCGCGGTCCGCAGCCGCTCGACGCGCGTGATGTGGATCGGGTCGAGCAGCCGCTCCACCGACGGCAACTCGTCGTCGGGCTCCTCGTAGCCGAGGAAGTAGACCGTGTCCTTCGTCACGAGCACGAGGCCGGGATCGGCCACGTCGTGCGAGGACCCGTCCGAGACCCAGACCCGGAACGGCCGGAACGGGCGGCGGTCGACCAGGTCGCGAACTTCTCTCACGCGCATGTCACTGCTCATCGGATTGATGCCAAGGATACCCTTGTGGATCGAGGCCCGCCGGTTTGGCCCCCGATCGACGAACGCGCCCCGAGAACTCCGCGGACCGACGCTGGCGACGCCCCGACGGCCGAGCTACATTCGGACCACCGTTCCGCCATGGCCGACCCCGACGCGCATCCGACCTCGACGCTGCCCCTGTGGATCGCGGGCCTTTGCTGCCTCGCTGCCGCGGCGCTCGTCTTCGGCAACACGCTGCCGGCGTTGGAAGAACGCCGCGAGCTCGACCACGCCGAGGCCGAACTCGACACCCTGCGCCGCCGGCACGACAACGCGATCGAGACCGCCCGCCTCGCCGGCGCGCGCGGCGACGCGACGGCCG
Source organism: Planctomycetota bacterium (assembly GCA_965228735.1). GTDB lineage: Bacteria > Planctomycetota > UBA1135 > UBA1135 > UBA2386 > JAGQRA01. Next base: position 334,387 of record OZ245838.1, on the reverse strand, counting down.
CGCTCGACCTGCAGAGCCTGTTCGTCGCGATCGATCAGAAAGGCTACACGGTCGCGGAGTTCTACGAGGCCCACGCGTCGGAAGCCGACGATGGTGACGAGCCCGCGACGGACGGCCGGCAGAATGCCGGCGGCCGGTAGGACCTGCTGGTTGGCTGGCCGACCCCGCTGGCCGGCCGGGCCACGACTCGCGAATCGGGCACGTTTTCGAAGAGTTTCCCCCAGTTCTTCCCGACGGCCCCGTCCAAACGCGGTCGAAAAAGCCGGATTTGACACACCAACCGCCGGCCACGGCCGAACGTAGGTGCGCTATGGTCCGTTCCCCAGGGCCAGTCCGTTCGCTCCCGGGCGGGCCACCCCAACAGACCCCAGACGCCAGACAGAAACACGATGAGCCAGGAACCCACCCCGAAGGACCTCGAGCAGGTCGAGAAGCTGCGCACCGCCTACGCGTCGATGAAGACCGAGATCCAGAAGGTCATCGTCGGCCAGGACCACGTCGTCGACGAGCTCTTCATGGCGCTGTTCTGCCGCGGCCACTGCCTGCTGATCGGCGTCCCGGGCCTCGCGAAGACGCTGCTGATCTCGACCTTGAGCAAGGTCCTGAACCTGTCCTTCAACCGCATCCAGTTCACGCCCGACCTCATGCCCAGCGACATCACGGGCACCGAGGTGATCCAGGAGGACAAGACGAGCGGCCGGCGCGAGTTCAAGTTCCTGCCGGGGCCGATCTTCGCGAACGTCATCCTCGCGGACGAGATCAACCGCACGCCGCCCAAGACCCAGGCCGCCCTGCTCGAGTCGATGCAGGAGTACCAGGTCACGATCGGCGGTGAGCGCCGCGAGCTGGAGAAGCCGTTCTTCGTCCTCGCGACGCAGAACCCGATCGAGCAGGAAGGCACCTACCCGCTGCCCGAAGCCCAGCTCGACCGCTTCATGTTCATGGTCAAGGTCGACTACCCGTCGGCCGACGAGGAGCGCGAGATCCTGCGCCGCACCACCGAGGACCGCGACACCGAGATCAAGGCGGTGCTGAGCGCCGACGAGATCTTCGAGCTGCAGAACATCGTGCGCCGCGTGCCGATCAGCGACTCGGTGCTCGACTACGCGTTGCGCCTCGTGCGCCAGACGCGCCTGACCACCGGCGAGGCCCCGGACTGGGTCAAGGAATGGCTGCAGTGGGGTGCCGGCCCGCGCGCGAGCCAGAACCTCGTGCTCGGCGCCAAGGCGCACGCGCTGCTGCGCGCCCAGGACAGCGGTCAGTTCTACGTCTCGGCGGAGGACATCAAGGCCGTCGCCAAGCCCGTGCTGCGCCACCGCCTCATCACGAGCTTCGCGGCCGAGGCCGACGGCATCACGACGGACAAGGTCGTCGACCGCCTCCTCGAAGAGGTCGACCCCAATCAATCCAGCATCGCCGCGGACGGCAAGCTCCCGAACGTGATCGCCGAGTGATGCGCCGCCAGGCGGCGCATCACTCGGCCGTTGTCCGCTGGTCGGGCCGATGGCCACTCGGGCGAATCAGCCCGGGGGCCGGCACACGACCAGCGGGGGGCTTCGCTTGGCGAGCTGCGCTCGCCTCGCGACGCGCGACGCGCTGGATCGGGTGGCATCAGGCCCTCGCCGCCGAGGACCGGGGCAGTTGCCGAACCGAACTCCCCCCGCGCTTGAATCGAGAACCTACGAACCCGGTGACTTTGTCTCTCCGCCGCGCGCGCTGGCGCGGCCGCTGTCATGACTGAGATTCCTACCAACTACCTCGATCCGCGCGTGCTCGACAAGGTCGCGCGGCTGGAGCTGCGGGCGCGGCTCGTCGTCGAGGGTTTCGTCACCGGGATGCACAAGTCGCCGTATCGCGGCTTCTCGGTCGAGTTCGCGCAGCACCGGGAGTACGTGCCCGGTGACGACCTGCGCCACCTGGACTGGAAGATCTTCGGCAAGGCCGACCGGTTCGTGATCAAGCAGTACGAGGAGGAGACCAACCTCCGCGCGCACCTGTTCCTCGACCAGAGCGAGTCGATGAACTACGCGCACGACGGCGCGATGTCGAAGTTCGACTACGCGGCGACCGGCTGCGCGGCGCTGGCCTACATGATCCAGCAGCAGGCCGACGCGGTCGGCCTGACGCTGTTCGACGACAAGATCGTGTCGCAGGTGCCGCCGTCGAACACGCGCGCCAGCCTCGGCAACGTGTTCGGCGCGCTCGAGGGCGCCAAGGCGCGAGAGCAGAAGACCAAAATCGGCGGCGTGCTCCGGGAGCTCGCGAGCCACCTGCGGCAACGCGGCATGGTCATGATCTTCAGCGACCTGTTCGACGAGCCGGAGGAAGTGCTCAAGGGCCTGCGCGAGCTACGCGGTCGCAACCACGACATCGTCGTCTTCCACATCCTGGATCGCGATGAGGTCGAGTTCCCGTTCGAACGCATGACGCTGTTCGAGGGCATGGAGCAGCTGCCCGAGCTGCTGTGCGACCCGAAGTCGCTGCGCGAGGCGTATCTCGAGGAGATCGAGGGTTTCGCCGACACGGTCCGCAAAGGCTGCCTCGCCCAACGCATCGACTACGTCCGCGTCACGAACGACACGCCGCTCGACGTCGTGCTCACGCAGTACCTGAGCTCCCGGGCCGCGCGCGCCAAGCGTCGGAAGTAGCGCGTGGGACTGCTCAACGGATCGATGTTCCTGCTCGGCGCGGCGGCGGCCTTCACCGCCGTGCCGGTGATCATCCACCTGCTCAACCGCCAGCGCCACAAGCGCCGGCCGTGGGCCGCGATGGAGTTCCTGCTCCGCGCCTACAAGAAGCAGCGCAACCGGCTCAGGAACGAGAACCTGCTGCTGCTGCTCCTGCGCTGCCTGATCCCGATCCTGCTCGCGCTCGCGATCGCCCGCCCGGTGTTCGACTCGGTCGCGGGTCTCGCGTTCGGTGGCGGCCCGGTGCACCACGTCCTCGTCGTCGACGGCACCTACAGCATGGGCCTGTCGCAGGACGGCGCGCAGAGTCCGTTCGAGCGCGCGCGGGACCTGATCGGCCGGCTGCTCGATCGCCTCGAAGCCGACGAGCAGAGCAGCGGCAAGGTCACGCTCGTGTTCGCGGGCGAACGCCCCCGCTTCCTCGTGCAGGACGACCTCGACCTCGCGCTGGCGCGCAGCCAGTGGTTCGCGATGACGCGGCCCGAGGACGTCGCCGCGGACCTCACGGGCGCGCTGTCGCAGGTCGCCGACGCGATCGAGCAGAACGCCGATCCGGACGTGCAGGTCTACGTGTTCTCCGATCTGCAACGGCGCGCGTTCGGCGAAGCCTTCGCGAGCCAGGCCGGCCCGCAGCCCCCCGCCGGCAGCGCGACCACGGACCCGCCCGGCGGCGAAGTCGGCGCCGACCTCGTCGACACGGTGAGTGACGTCATCGACCGCCTGCAGCAGCTCGACCGCGCGACCCTGCACTGGATCGACGTCGGCCCGTTCGCCGAGCAGAAGACCGGCGGCACGATCGACAACCTGCAGATCCAGGATCTCGCGCTCACGGAGCCCGTCGCGGTGGCGCGCACCCCGGTCGAGATCGTCGCGCAACTGCGGAACCGGAGTGACGTCGAGGAGAACGTCGAGGTCACGCTCGAGATCGACGGCAGCGAACCGATGCGGCGCATCGTGACGGTGCCGGCCGGTGCCGAGGGCGAGGCCGAGTTCCAAGTGACCTTCCGCGAATCGGGCACGCGCCTGGTGCGCGTCAGCCTCGTCGCCGACGGCCTCGCCGCCGACGACGAGCGCTTCCTCGCCGTCGAGGTCCGGGAGCGCGTGCGGGTGCTCGTGGTCGACGGCGATCCGGGCTCGGATCCGCTGCAGTCCTACAGCCACCTCTACAGCCTCGTTCTCGACCCGGACCCGCTGACGCTGCCGACGTTCACGGTGCACACCGTCGACACGCTGACGCTGCTCAGCGGCCAGGTGACGCTCGCCGAGTACGATGTCACGGTGCTGGCCGACGTCGACCGACTCAACGATCGCGCGGCCAGGCTCATCGACGGCGCGCTCGCCGCCGGCCGCGGCGTGCTCGTCACGTTCGGCCCCAACACCGATCCCGAGAGCTACAACCTGCACCTGCACAGCTCGGGCTCGGGTCCATCGGGCCAGGGGCCGCAGCCGTTCCGGCTGTTCCGGCAGCGCGGCGGCCCCGAGGGCTCGTCCGTGCCGCGCAAGCCGGTGATCACGGCACCCGACCACGGCGTCTTCCGCGAATTCGAGGAGGAGATCTACCGCGAGGTCTTCCAGGCCGTGCCGATCTGGCGCTGGTTCGCGATCGTCGAGGACTCGCTCGATCCGGACGCCGTCGTCGCTGCCCGCCTCACCGACGCCGACCGCTCGCCGCTCGTCGTCGCCCACACCTACCGCGAGGGCAAGATCGCGTTCGTGACCTCGGCGCCGGCCTCGGAGTTCCGCCCCGCGCGCTGGAACCTGCTGCACGAGCTGCCCGTCGCGTTCTTCGTGCTGCACGGCCTGGCGAAGTGGCTCGCCCTGCCGGCGCTCGATCCGTTCCACGTCCAGGTCGGCGCCGAGCTCGTCTGCTCCGTCCCGGCGCGGCCGCTCGACGTCGAGGTCCAGCGCCCCGAGCGCGACGGCTCCGGCAAGATGCCCCTGGCCGAAGAGCCGCGACCGATCGCGGGCGGGCGCTTCCTGCTGCCCCCGCTGTCCAACACGCGCTTCGCGGGCTTCTACACGTTCGAGTATCTGCTCGACGAGGAGAGCGGCCGCGAACCCGCGACGTCGAGCTTCGCCGTGAACGTCGACCCGGCCGAGGGCGATCTGCAGTACGCGCCGCACTCCGAGGTGAAGGAGGCCACCGGCCTCGAACGCGTCCTGACCGGGCTGCCGGCCGTGGCCGAGGCCGCGGACGACCCGGATCGAAACGAGATCGGCCCGTCGCTGCTGCTGATGACCTTGCTGTTCGTCCTGTTCGAGGCCGCGATGGCCCGTTACGTCTCGGTGCGGAGGAGCTGAACGGTGCTGTCGATGCTGTCCCTCCTGCAGGATCCGGTCGTCGACGGCGACCCCGTGTTCCGGCTGCTCAACGCGCCGCCGCTCTGGGTCACGATCCTCGTCATCCTGCCGCTCACCGTCGGGTTCGCATACTGGAGCTACAGCGGCCTCTCGCGGCTCGAACGGCCGACGCGGGTCGCGCTCTCGCTCCTGCGCTGGCTCGCGATCCTCGTGTGCCTCGCGCTCGTGTTCGAGCCCGCGTGGGAGATCACGAGCTACCGCAAGACGCGCCACCAGGTCCACGTGCTCGTCGACGACAGCGCGAGCATGCAGCGCAAGGACCGCTACCCCGACGCCGAGCAGCGCGACGGGCTGACCGCGGCCGCCGGCGCGATCGACCTCGAGAACACGACCCGCCAGGACCTCGTGCGCGCGATCCTCGAGCGCGAGGGCGGCCTGCTCGAGGGCCTCGAGGAGTCGCACGACGTGCGGATCTTCCGGGTGCAGCGCAAGCCGGTGCCGGTCCGGTCGCTGTCGCAGATGACGTCGCGCGGCAACCGCACGACGCTCGGCGACGCGCTCGACCTGCACCTCTCGTCCGCTGGCAACCAGACGCTCGAGGGCGTGATCCTCGTGAGCGACGGCCGCAACAACTCGGGCCTCGATCCGGTCGACGTCGCGCAGCGCTACGCCACGCGCGGCATCCCGATCCACACGATCGGCGTCGGCGACCCCGAGCCGCCGCGCAACGCTTGGATCATCGGCCCGGGCGGCCCCAAGGAGGCGCTGCGTGAGGAGGAGGTCGGCTTCGACGTCACGCTGCGCGCCGAGGGGCTCGAGGGCAAGAGCGCCCGCGTCGAGCTGCTCGGCTCGCTCGACGGCGGTCCGTTCCAACCGCTCGCGACCCAGGTCGCCGAGTTGCCGGAGAACGGCGAGGGCCAGCGAGTCCGCGTGTTCCACGCGTTCCGCGACGCGGGCGACTGGACGCTCAAGTTCAAGCTCGCGCCGCAGGCGGAAGAGAGCCAGCTCGACGACAACGAGGATGTCCGGTTCCTGCGCGTCAACGACGAGCGCATTCGCGTGCTCTACATCGAGGACCTGCCCAACTGGCGCTACCGCTACATCAAGAACGGGCTGAAGCGCGTCGACCCGAGCATCCAGATGCAGGCCTACCTCGTCGACGCAAGCCCGCGCTTCGTGCAGGAGCACAGCTTCGAGCTCGAGGCGCTGCCGGAGCTGCCGCGCACCGAGAAGGAGCTGCTGCAGTATCACGTCATCCTCATGGGCGAGATCGCGCCCGAGCGCCTCGCCAACACCGAGCAGGGCATCAACGACTGGCTCGAACTGCTCGTGCGCTACGTCGAGTTCGGCGGCGGCGTCGGCTTCCTCGCGGGTTTCCACCCCGACGGCTTCAGCCAGATCGCGATGCCGGAGGCCTACCGCAACACGCCGCTGCAGGACCTGCTGCCCGTCGTGCTCGAGGATCCGGTCTGGCTGATGTCACAGCGGCGGCGCAGCGAACCCGCGTTCCGCTGTCTGCTCGACAACGAGCTCGCGCCGCACGAGATCCTCATGCTGCAGCGCGACCCGGCGCTCAACCGGCGGCTGTGGCAGGAAGGCCTGCCGGGGTTCCAGGTCTACCACCCGGTGCAGCGCGCCAAGCCCGGCGCGACGGTGTTGCTGCGCCACCCGCGCGACGAGAACGCCTACGGCAAAAGACCGGTCGCCGTCGTCAGCCCCTACCCGCGCGGCATGACGTTCTTCCTCGCGACCGACGAGACCTGGCGGTGGCGCAACCCGTACGGCGAGATCTACATGGACGCGTTCTGGCGCAACGTCGTCCGCTACCTCGCGCAGGGCCGCCTGCAGCGGCGCAACGACCTGCTCGAGCTGTCCGTCGACAAGCTGACGGTCGAGACCGGCGACAAGGTGCGCGTGCAGCTGCGCATGCTCGACGCCGAGCTGCAGCCCGCGGTGTCGAGCGAGCAGCCGATCTACCTGCGCGACGGAACGAACGCCACCGAGAAGCGCGTGCTGCGCGCGATCCCGGGCGAGCCGGGCGCCTATCAGGGCAGCTTCACGATGAACGACGCCGGCGCGTTCAGCTTCGTCGTCTTCGCCAACGACAATCCGGCGGACACGGTGCTCGCGCGCGAGGACATCCTGGTCAAAGTTCCCGACCAGGAGATGTCCGAGTCGAGCCAGGACCGCCCGGCGCTCGAACGCATCGCCGAATCCAGCGGCAGCACGGACGGCGCCGGGCGCTACGTGTTCCTCGCCGACGCTGCCGAGCTCATCGAGGACTACCGCGCCCGCAAGGCCTACGAGGAGCGCGAGAACACCCGCACGGAGTCGATCTGGGACACGACCTGGAGCCTCGTGGTGCTGCTCGGAATCCTGGCGATCGAGTGGCTTCTCCGAAAGCGGGCTCGCCTCGTATAGACCGGAAACCACGCCGAATCGGTCCGGAAACCGGGCGGGCCGGGCGACGTTACCCGTTCCTGGACCGGCGCCCCCGAGAAGCGGGCGGCGGGACGCCGCCGGGCCGTGTCAAGGCGACTTCCGTAACGTGGCCGTGGGTCACATCTAGAAGCTGTCGTAACGCTGTCACGCGGCCGGGTTCGGCTCCCCGTCCAGGGCGCTGGATCCTAAGGTGTAACCACCGCGAATGGCGGCAGCCGAAACGGCCATCGTGCCGATGATTCCAGTGATTCCAGTGCAGATCCGAACCCAGCCGGAACCCATCGAGATGACCCAGACCGCCGCGCCGACCGGATACCTCGCGTCCCTCGGGGTCGCTGTCCTGGCCTTCACGATCCCGACGGTCGGGGCCCTCGCCCAGGCTCCGGTCCCGGCGCGCGAGATCACCCGGCCGATGGAGTTCACCACGGGGCGCGACGACAACCTGTTCTCGCTCCGCCGATCGCAGGACGACATCCACGAGTGGGACCTCGGCCTCGGCGAGCTCGAGAAGGGCGAGTACACGGCCGCGGTCGAGCGCCTGCACCGGTTGCTGCAGCAGGAGTTCGGCGGCGTCGCGCCGGTCGCGCCCGGGCGCTTCCAGGGCCTGCGCCTCGCCGTGATCACGACGCTCGCGAACATGTCGCCGAAGGCCAAGGAGGCCTACGAGACTCTCGTTCGCCGCGAAGCCGGCTACCTGCTCGAACGGCCGCTGCACGAGCTGCTGGCCGAACAGCTCGAGCTGCTCGCGACGCGCTACCCGACGAGCAAGGCCGGGCTCGCGGCCCGCACCCGACTCGGCGACCTCGCGCTCGAACAGGGCGACGGCCCGGGCGCGATCGGGCACTACCGCCGCGCGCTCGACGCGACCGCGATCGGCAGCACGGCCGAACGACGGCTCGCCGACCGCCTGCAGGCCGCCGGCACCCTCGTCGATCCGCGCACGGCGCGCGCCGCGCGCAGCAACGGCGACGCCGGCACGGGCGCACCGCGCGAGGACGCGACGAGCGCCGTGCTCGACGTGCTGCCCGCGAGCAGCGATCCGACGGGCTACCCCGCGCTCGGCGGCGGCGGCGACGGCCGTACGCCGATGAGCGAGCCCGCGGGCAATCCGGCGCCCCGGTGGAGCCGTGCGGTCTACGCCAGCGGCTTCCAGAATCGCGAGAGCGGCAACTACGCGATGCACGCGGTCGGCGACCTCGACGGCCTGTTCGTCAACACCGGCCGCGACCTGCACGCCTACGACCCGCTGCGGGGCGAGGAGCGCTGGGTGTCGGAGGCGCCGCTCGGCAACGATGAGCAGCCCCGCCGCACGCGCCGGCACTGGCGCCGCGAGGCGGGCTCGGGCATCAACCACGACATGGTGCTCGCGGCCGCCATCGGTGACGAGGTCGTGGTCGCCGCGCTGCAGGTGCCCGAGCGGACGGCGAACGTCGACTTCCACAACAACTTCCGCATCCTGTCGAAGATCGCGCGCCGCCGCACGTTCGCGTGGAACCGCACGACCGGCGCGCTCTTGTGGCGCCACTTCGACGAGCTCGACGGTCCGATCTCGCGCCGTTACCGCGGCCACGACGCGTGTGGCCCGCCGCTCGTCGTCGACGACACCGTCTACATCCCGGTGCACGACCGCTCGGGCGCGATCGCGTTCTCGATCGGCGCGTACGACCTCCACACCGGCGAACTGCGCTGGCGCCGGCTCGTCTGCAGCAGTCAGCAGGAGGTCAACATGTTCGGCAACGCGCGCATGGAGTTCGCCGCGTCGCCGCTCGCGATCAGCAACGGTGTGATCTACGGCGCGAGCAACCTCGGTGTCGTGTTCGCGATCGACGCCAGCAGCGGCGAGACCCGTTGGGTCACCTCGCACGACGTCGTCCAGATGCCGACGGCGAGCCTGCGCCGCCAGCGCGAACGCCCGGTCTACTTCATGAACAACGCACCCGTCGTGATCGACGGCGTGCTCTGCTCGACGCCGCTCGACTCGCCGTTCGTGCTCGGCCTCGACGCCGAGACGGGGCGGTTGCTGTGGCGCGTCCCCCACCGGGCACCGTGCAACGGCGACGAGCACGACGTGCGCTGGCTCGCCGGCGCGATCGGCGACGAGTTCATCCTCACGGGGCGCGGCGCGATCGCGATCAAGGCGCGCTCCGACGGCCTGCTCGCCGGCCGCACCGAGGTGCGCCAGCTGGTCTCCCCGATGAACTTCCGGCAGCGCGCCGGCGGCGGCGTCGCGGGCCGCCCGGCGATCGCCGGGGATCGCCTCTGGCTCGCCCGCCTCGGCCAGATCACGGCCTTCGACCGGAACGGCGACGAACTGCCGCCGACCGAGCGCATGATCCTCCGCGACTACGCCGGCGGCAACCTCGTGTTCGTCGACGGCATCGTGTCGTCGCTACGACTCGGCGCGCTCGATCTGTTCTACGACCGCACCGCCGTGCTCGCGAGCGTCGAAGAACGCTACCACCGTTCGCCGGACGACCCGGCCGCGGTGCTGCGACTCGCATCGCTGCGCGCGGCGCTGCTGCCGGAATCGCCCACCGCGGAAGAACGCGCCGAGGTGACCGCGCTCTATCGCGAAGGGCTCGAGGCCTGCCAGCGTCGCGGCCTCGCCCGCTCCCATCCCGTGCGCCGCGCGCTGCAGCGCGAGCTGTTCATTCAGGCCGAAAGCGCCGCCATCGCCGCGGTCAACACGTCGGCCCCAGAGGCGCTGGAACTGCTCGTGGAGGCGCGCGAGACCGCGCCCGACATCCGCCGCTGGATCGACATGCAGATGCACGTGCTCGAGCAGTGCGCGACGTTCCCGCAGCGCCTGCGCACCGAGCTCGACCGGCTCGAACGCACGGCCGTCGGCCAGCAGCTCCTGCTCGCGGACGGGCCGCAACCGGTCCGCGCGTTCGTGCTCTACCGCCGCGCCCAGCTCCCCGGCCAGGAGCCGGCGAGCATGGTCGCAACGTGGCAGGACTTGCTCGAGAACTACCCGGGCGCGAGCTTCCGCGGCCAGCCGGCCCGCGACCTCGCGATGACGGCGATCGGGCGGCTGCTCGCGCGCCACGGCAAGGCGTGTTACGCGGCCGTCGCGACGCGGGCCGACCTCGCCCTCGCGGACGCCGGCGACGACCCCGACGCCCTGCGTTCGGTCAGTGCACGCTTCCCGAACAGCGAGGCGGCGCGCACCGCGCGGACGCGCGTGCTCGACCGTTCCGTCGAACGCGGCGACCTCGCCATCGCGTGCGACGTCCTCGCCCAGGAGCTGTCGCGCGAGCAGATGGATCCCCGGATCCTGCGCCGCGTGCTCGTCGCGGCCCGGGTCCGCGGCAACCGCGGACTCGCGCGCAGCGTCGCGGACCTGTTGGCGAAGTTCGGCGACGTCGAGTCGGACTGGCCGGCCGACGGCGGCAAGCGCTTCGCCGACGTGCTCGCCGCTCTGCGACCCGCGCTGATCGAGCCGCCGCAGACCAACCGCCTCGCGCTGCCGCTGCACGAGGTCGCCCGGATCCGCCCGCGCACACCGCGCGAGTCGTTCCGCCTCGTCGACACGATCCACGCGGACGGCTTCACGCCGCCGGCCGACCAGCCGCTGTTCGCCGTCGCGGGCGCCGACCTGCTCGCCATCGACGTCCACCAGGCCGGCGAGCACAAGCCGATCCTCTACTCCCTGCCGGTGCAGTTCCTCGAGCACGTGGTGCTGTGCGGCGAGACGCTGATCGTGCCCGACCTCGAGCGCGTGTTCGCGATCGACTACCGCACCGGCCGGACGCGCTGGCAGCTCGACGAGACCGACGGCCAGCTGCTCGACGGCCTCGGGGTGCAGCGCGGCGTGTTCCACCTCAACGCGCAGCCGAGCAACGGCGAAGGCCCGTCGCGCTGCTACGGCGTCGAGCCGTTGAGCGGCCGGGTGCTGTTCTCACGGCCCCTGCCGGGCGAACGCATGCGCCCCGTGCCCAAGCCGATCGGTGACGAGCTCGTCGTCATCCAGGTCGACGACCCGAAGCAGCGTCGCCTGCTGCGCCTCGACCCGCTGACGGGCCGCACGCTGCGCACGATCCCGATCCCCGACGCCGTGCCGCGCGCGGAAGGCATCGCGACCCGCATCTTCCCGCAGTCGATGTGCGGCGACAGCGAGCGCATCTACCTGCCGATCGACAGCTCGTACTCGAAGGACATCCCCGAGCTCTTCGCGATCGACAACGCGGGCGAGGTCGCATGGCACTGGCGCGGCGTGGCCGACCGCCGACTCGCGATGGCGGCGCTGTTCGGCGACAAGGTGGTGATCGTGCAGGACGGCGACGACAGCCATGATGGCCGCATCGCCATCCTCGATGCGGCGACCGGCAACCCGCTGCGCGAAGAACCGCTCGGCTACGACATCGACGTCCTCAACTGGCAGCGCACGTTCACGCGCAGTCCGGCACCGCGCGCGCTCCTGGTCTCGGACCTCGAGTCCGCGGACGGCCGCGACCGCCGGGTCTATTGCTTTGGCCTCGAGGACGGCATACCCAGCTTCGTCGAACGCATGAGCGCCGGCCTCGGTGAGATCGAGCGCGCGCCGCAGGTCGGTGACGGCTTCCTGACGTTCGGCGTGCGACCCGATCGCGGCGGCCGATTCCGGCTCTATTCGATCGGGCTCGACAACCGCCGTGGCGCTTTGCCCGACGGTCAGAAGTACCGGTCGCTCGACATCGACCCCACCTATGCGCTGAGCTCCGTGGGCCCTTACACTGTCCTTTGCTGTGCCGAGTATCTCGTGGTCCTCGGTCCGGAGAACACCAAACGATGATGGCTGACATCCGCACGTTCGTTCGCCTTGCGTTCTCACGCGCTGCTGCGCCCACCGTTCTCCGAACCGTCGCCGGGCGCGTGATCGTGGGATCGGTTCTCGTAGCCGGCTTCATGGCGCCGGGCCTGACGGGCCAGGAGGTGCTGCGACGCGGCACGAGCAACGACGCCCTGATCGACGCGCCGCTGCGCGCCGCGGTGAAGCGCGGCCTCGATTGGCTGCAGGAGAACCAGCACGAGGACGGCTACTGGGCCGAGTACGTGGGCTACAAGCTCAACACCGACTACGAGACCCTCGACCCCAACCCGCAGCCGCACGTCGGCGTCTCGGCCCTGGCGCTCATGAGCTTCCTCGCGGGCGGCCACCTGCCCAACCGCGGCGAGTACGGCACCAACGTGCGCGCCGGCCTCGACTTCGTGCTGTCGTGCGCGAAGGACGACGGTCAGATCACCGAGAACGGCACGCGAATGTACAGCCACGCGTTCGCGACGCTGTTCCTCGCGGAGATCTACGGCATGGTCGACCGCCCCGAGGTGCGCCGCACGCTGCAGCGCGCGGTCGACCTCATCGTCGACTCGCAGAACGCCGAGGGCGGCTGGCGCTACCGGCCGTTCGCGCGCGAGTCGGACATGTCGATCACCGTGTGCCAGGTGCTCGCGCTGCGCTCGGCGCGCAACGTCGGTATCCACGTGCCGCTGACGACGATCCGCAACGCGCAGAACTACGTCTACCGCTCGGCGGTGCGCAGCAACGACCGCACCTACCACTACTACGGCCGCGGTCGCTTCGGCGACGACGGCGGCAGCTTCCGGTACCAGAACCGCGACCAGACGCGCGCGACGTTCCCGCTCACCGCGGCCGGCGTGACGACGCTCTACGCGGCGGGTGAGTACGAGAGCCCGATCATCGACAACGCGATCGAGTACCTCGATCGGCGCCGCGGTTCGTTCAGCGACGACTGGGAAGGCCACTACTTCTTCTACTACGGCCACTACTACGCCGTGCAGGCCTACTACGTGACAGGCGATCCGAAGTGGACGCGCTACTTCCGTGACATCAAGGCGCAGCTGCTGCGCATGCAGCGGCCCGACGGCAGCTGGCCGTGCCGCGCCGGCCCGGGCCAGGCGTTCAGCACCGCGGTCGCGACGCTGATCCTGCAGATCCCGCTGCAGTACCTGCCGATCTTCCAGCGCTGACCGCGTCGCGCCTCCCCCCCACATCGCCCGCAGTCGATCCCGGCCGAGCAACCGAACGCAGTGAGCACCGAACCCGAGACCAACCCCAACGCGGCGGAAGCCCGCCGCACGTTCGCCCGCGCGATCGAGCCGCTGCTCGATCGCCAGCACGCCCGACTGCGCCGCCGCTACGTCGTGCACGGCCTCGGCTTCGTCCTGCTGCTGCCGGCGCTCGCGATCCTGCTGTTCTTCGCGCTCGACCACTCGCTGCGCCTGCCCGTCGCGATCCGCCTGCTGCACACGCTGGCCGTGATCGCCCTCGCGGGCTACGCGCTGTCGCGGTTCGTGCTCTACCCGATGTCCCGGCGGTTCACCGCACTCGACATCGCGCAGGCTCTCGAACGCGCGTTCCCGGCGCTGCACCAGCGCCTCGTGTCGGCGGTCGAGCTCCAGCGCAGCGCAGGCGACGGTGATGACGCCCGCGCCCTCCGCAACCAGTCGGCCGCGATGATCGACCGCGTCGTCGAGGAGACCGCGACGGCCGTGGAACGCCTGCCGCTCGAGCGCTTCCTCGACGGCCGCACTACGCGCCGGGTCGGCGGCGCCGCGACGCTCGCGGTCGCGACGCTCATCGGTGGCGCGTTGCTCTCGCCGACCACGGCGAAGACCTTCCTGCTGCGCCAGCTGGGCTTCGCGGCCGAGTATCCGCGCGAGACCTACCTCGCGATCCAGCTGCCTGCCGAGAGCGCCGAGCTGCACCGCGTCGACACGGACGGCAACGACGACGGCGTGGCCGAGCTGCTGCTGCCCGCCGGCGGCGAACTGCACGTCGTCGTGACGGTCGGTGGCGTGGTACCGAAGGAGGTGTTCCTCGACGTCACGCCGTTGCGCGGCGCAGGCGACGACGTGGCGCGCGCCGCCGCGCGCAGCATCCCGATGTCGCCGCGAGCCGGCGACCGCTTTCGCCACGTGTTCCGCAAGGTCTCCGGCGCGTTCGAGTTCTACGCCCGCGGCGGCGACGACGAGAACGGTGACCTGCTCGTGCGCGTGACGACCGTGCGCCCGCCGCAGGTCGCAACGATCCGCGCCAACGTGCAGCCGCCCGCGTACACGGGCGTCGCCCAGGTCGAGCAGCTCGGCGGCGCGGTGGAAGCCCTCGTCGGCAGCGGCGTCGAGCTGTTCGTGACGACGACAGCGGCCGTGCAGAGCGCGCGCATGGTGTTCCTCGAGAGCGGCCGCGAGCTCGACCTCGCGCCGACGACGATCGAGGACGAGAACGGCACCAGAACGGCTCTGCGCGCCGAGTTCGTCGTGCAGGGACCCGACCGCTACCAGATCGATCTCGTCGGCGACAACGAGCTCAAGAACCCCAACCCGGGCACCTACCCGATCAGCGCCCTCAAGGACTACGCCCCCGTCGGGCGCTGGCTGCTGCCCGGCAACGAGACCGCGCTGCTGCTCCCCACCGGCCTGCTCTGCATCCGCGGCGAAGCGCGCGACGACTTCGGGCTCGCGTCCGTCACGCTCGCGATCGACCGCGCCGGCACCGAAGTCCGAACCCAGGACCTGCTCCCGCGCTCCGAGGGCGGTGGCCCGCGCCCGAACAAGGCCGTGCTCACCGAGATCTTCGAGGTCAGCGAACTCGTCGGCAGCAGCCAGGGCAACGACAGCCTCGCGCTGCAGCTCACGATTACCGACAACTGCGCGCCCGAGGCCGGCGAGGTCCAGCTGCCGCGCCGCATCGTGCAGATCGTCGATGCGCAGCAGCTCGCGGACTCGATCGCGAAGTCGTTCCGGCGGATGCGCGAGGAGACGAGCCAGGCCCTCGACATCCAGATCGACCGGCGGCTCCGCCTCGAGGAGCTGGCCGAACAGGACGACGTGACACCGCTCGGCTTCGCGCAGACGCTGAGCGCCGTCGAGGTCGGTCAGAGCCGGGTCTTGAGCAGCTGCGAGCGGCTGCACCAAGGTCTCATGGCGGCGTTCGACGCCCACCTGTGGAACCGCCTCGACCCGAGCCCCAACGCGGCGCTCGTGATCGACCTCTATCGCCAGCACAGCAGCACGCTCGAGGAAGCGCTCGCGCGCGACCCGGCGTTCTACCGCGACCTGTTCGAACGTCGCAAGGCCGGCACGCTCGGCGCGATGGAGACCGCGCTCGACCCGGTCCTGTCCATGATCGCGATCGTCGACGGGATGGCGAACATCGCGGTCCCGGGCGCTGCCCGCACGCTCGCGGAGGCGCAGGTCTGCAAGCCCGCCGACCGCGCGACGCTGCTGCAGCTCGCCCTCGAGCAACAACAAGACATCGCCGAGGCGCTGCAGATCCTGCTGAGCCGCCTCGAGGAATGGAACGACTACCAGGACACGGTGCAGGAAGCGCGCGCACTGCGCGACCGGCAGCGTGACCTCCAGCTGCGAACGGAAGAACTGCGAGGCAAATGATGGCACGCAAGACGACCCTGCTGATCTCCGCCCTGCTCACGCTGACCGCGACCGGCGTGTTCGCCGACGTCGCCGCGGCGCAGGTCGACCCCGAACAGCTCGAGCGGCTGCGCAAGGAACAGCAGGAGATCCTGCGCAAGAGCGAGCGCCTCGAAGCGCTCATGCAGCGGCTCAAGACGCGCTACGAGCGCGAGGGCAAGAAGGAGCAGGTCGATCTGCTCGAGGCGGGCCTGCAGCACATCCAGGAAGCCCAGCTGCTGCGCGATGCGGCCAGCATCCGCGACGACCTCAGCGCGACGGCGTTCAGCGAAGCCGTTCGCAAGCAGCGCAACGTCGTGCAGAACCTCGAGAAGCTGCTCGACATCCTGCTCGACCGCCGGTCGGTCGAGTCGATCGCGGAGCTCGAGAAGCTCGCCGCGGAGCGCGCGCTCGCGGCGCGCGAGCTCGAGAAGCGCCAGCGCGAGCTGCAGCAGGCGACGAACGACGCGCTCATGGCGGAGCCGACTGCAGCGGAGCGCGAGCTGCTCGACCAGCTCGGCAACCTCGCGGACCGCGAGCGCGGCGAAGCCGAGCGCAACAACCGCGACGCGGGCATGCGGCGACCGTTCCTCGAGTCCGCCCTCGACCGCGTCAACAAGCTGCTCGACCAGAGTGGCCGCCTCGACCGCGCGCTCGAGGAAGAGGCCGGTACGCGGCAATCGACGCAGCAGCAGAGCCAGTTCGACCTCGGGGAGCTCATCCAGCAGACTCGCGACCTGGCGCGCGACGTGCGCAACCAGGAGCGCCAACGCGAGCTCGGCGAAGCGGCCACGGAGTTCGGCCGGCAGACCGAGGGCAACGACACGGCCGCGGTGCAGCAGAGCAAGAACCGGCTCGAGGCGCTCGCGAACGACGCGCCCAAGATCCCGGACAACGGCCTCGCGGGCGAACGCACGGATCCGAAGTGGGCCGAGCTCGGCAAGGAGCTGCGCTCCGCCCCCGCCGGCGAGACCGAGGCCGAACGCCAGGAGCTCGGCGACCTCGCGAAGCGTGGTCAGGAGCTCGCGAACGAACGCGGCGAAGAGACGACCGCGCGCAACATCGAGGCGGGCGAGCGACTCGCGGAACGCGCCAAGGCGATCGCGGAGCGGCTCGACGCCGAGCACCGTGAGCGTCAGGCCGAAGCGAACGCAGCCGCCGGCGGCGAGCCGGAAGAACCGCCGAAGGCCGGCGAGAAGAGCTCGCCAGCTGGCGAATCGCTGACCGCGGCCGCGGAGGCCCTCGAGAAGGCGCGCGAGTCCGCGGCTCAGGGCGACACGCAGAAGGCGCGGCAGCAGGTCGACCGCGCGTTGACCCAGCTCGAACGCGCCCGCCGCCAGCACGCCGAGGCCAACCCCGACGCCGAGCAGCTGGCCGCGCGCATGGCGGCCGAGTCGAAGGCCGCAGCGGAGGAGCTCGCGAACTCACCGAGCGCCGAAAGCGCTGAGCAACGAGCCAGCGACGACCTGCAGCAGGCCGCCGAGACGCTGCGCGACATCCAGAACCAGGTCAAGCAGGCCCGTCAGGAAGGCAACCGCACGGACGCGACCAACGCCGCCGAGAACGCGCGTGACGACCTCGAGCAGGCCAAGGCGACGCTCGAGAAGGCGCTGGATCAGGCAACCGAGGGCCGCGAGGCCGACCTGCAGGCCGCCGCCGAGCGCCAGCAGGAGCTCGCCGAGCAGGCCAAGGCGGCCGCGGAGGCCATGCGTGACGCCGTCGAGAACGGCCAGCTGTCGCCGCAGCAGGCCAAGCAGGCGCAGCAGGCGATGAAGAGCGCGCAGCAGAGCATGCAGCAGGCCGCCGAGAGCCTGCAGAACGGGCAGCAGAGCAACGCGGCACAGCAGCAGGAGCAGGCCGCGGACCAGCTGCAGCAGGCGGCGCAGCAGATGCAGCAGAACCGCCCGATGAACGAGGCGCAGAAGGAACAGCTCGCGGCCGAGGCCAAGCGCCAGGAGGAGCTCAAGGACGACATCGTGCAGCTGGCGAAGATGCTCGAGGAGCAGGAGCAGCAGCGCGCGAAGCAGAAGCTCGACGAGGCCGCCGAAGCCGCGCAGCGCGCGCAGGAGGCGATGGAACGCGGCGACCAGGAGGAGACCCGCGAGCAGCAGGAAGAGGCCCGCCAGAAGCTCGAAGAGGCGGCCCAGGAGCTCGAGGAGGAGCGCGACCGCTACCAGGACCTGCGCCAGGAGGAGCTGCTCTTCAAGATGAAGGAAGAGCTGCTCGCGTTCCTCGAGAAGCAGCGCCCGATCACGCAGCAGACGAAGGAAGCGCAGCAGGTCGCCGAGAACGGTCGGCTGTCGCGCCCGATGCGCCGCAAGCTGAACCAGCTCGGCGAGGAGGAGTTCGAGCTGGCGACGCGGATCGACTTCCTCGTTCAGGCCCTGACCGACGAGGGCAACATGGTCTACCAGACCGTGCTGCGCAGCAACTTCGAGGACCTGCGCGAGATCGGCGATCGACTGAGCGGCCGGCGCCCCGACGTCGGCTCCTTCACGACGCTGATGCAGGAGGACGTCGAGCGCCGCAGCGAGGACCTGCTGGCCGCTCTCGAGCGCGAACAGAAGCGCCGCGAGCAGGAACGCAAGGAGAAGCAGGAGCAGCAGGGCGACCAGCAGGGCGAGAACAAGTTCAACCCGCAGCGCGAACGCCTCGTCGGGCTCATCGCCGAGCTCGAGATGCTGAAGCAGCTGCTCGCCGATACCGAGCGCAGCAACCGTGACCTGCACCTGCTGATCAGCTCGCGCGGCGACGAACGCATCACCGAGTCGGAGGGCGCGCTCGTCGAGCGCCTCGCCCACCGCCACGCGGAGATCACCAAGCTGTTCCTCGCGATCAAGGCTGCCGTCGAAGAGACGATGCAGTCGATGCAGGACCAGCAGGGCGGCGGCCAGGACGGCGAGGACCGCGGTCGGTAGATCGAATCAGCAAGGACACACCCAGGAGATCACGATGAAGGCACTCACCGCGACCACGTTCGTTCTCGCGACGGCTCTCGGCGTCGGCAATCTGCGCGCCCAGGGCGAAACGATGCGCGAGATCCAGGAGATCGCCGAGCGCACGAGCGAGCAGCTCAAGGAGGTCGACCGCCTGCTGCTCGAGTCGAGCAACAAGCAACAGGCCCGCAGCAAGCCCGTCGAGCTGCTCGAGCAATCGCAACAGCAGAACGCCGAGGCGCAGAAGAGCATCGACGAGCTCATCGAGAAGCTCACGGAGCTCAAGAACAGCGGCGGCCAGAGCAGCAACTCGCAGCAGGATCAGCAGGACCAGAGCCAGCGCGACCAACAGCAGCAGGATCAACAGCAGGACCAGCAGCAACAGCAGCAGGGCCAGCAGGGTCAGCGGAACCGCCGCGAGAACCAGACCCCCGACATCGTGCCCCAGGAAGGCCAGGACCAGCAGGGTCAACAACAGGGGCAGAAGCCCGGCGAGCAGCAGGGCCAACAGCAACAGGGCCAGAAGCCCGGTCAACAGAACCAGCCGCAGGACGGCCGCCCGCAGGGCGGCCAGGAGAGCAACGCGCCGGGCCAGAACCGCCCCGGACAACAACCGCCCGAAGGTGCCACCGGCGCCGGCAAGCGCGGCACGGGCGCGGAGACCTGGGGTGAGCTGCAGCCGTACCTGAACTCACTGAAGAACCGCGGCTCGACGCCGAAGGTGCCGCAGAAGTACCGCAAGTACTGGGAGGCCTACCTGAAGAACAAGCAGGGCGAGGCCAAGAAGGGCGGCGGCAGGTAACGTTGCCGGCTCAACGACCGTCGTAGCCCGCGGCTTTGAGTTCGCGGTCGACCGCCGTCAGCAGCGCATCGATGGCGGCGACCTGCGCGGCGTCATCCTGCGCTTCGTAGCGCATGTCGCGGAGCATGTCGCGCCGGGCGAGCAGCTCCGCGACCCGGCCGCCCGCGGCGTTCGCCGGCTGCGGCGTCGGGACCGCAACGTCCTTCGTCTCGTCCTCGGCGAGCACCAGCGTCGTGACCCGCCGCGAGCCGTCGAACATCCGCGTCTCGAACGTGTGCGCGACGCAGCGGCCGTCCCGCCAGAAGAACCGGTTGGCCCCGCTGCCGGCCGCTCGCCGCAGCTTCTTGCTGTGCGGTTCGACCCGGACATCGAGCTGCCAGCCGAACTCGACGCCACCGAACGACGACGGGCGATAGTAGCCCCGGCGCAGCGGCACGAACTCGATGTCGCAGCTCTCGCGGGTCAGCTGGTTCTCGGCCAACAGACGGAGCGCGTGCGCCTCGGCCTCCGCCTGATCGGGCCGCGGCCCGATCTCGGCGGCGGCGATCTCGTCCGCCGTCGGCGCGCTGGCGCAGGCGGCGAACACGAGCACGGCAGCTCCACTGATCCTCGTTCTGGCACGCGTCATCGTCTGCCGGCCGACGCTAGTGGATCGAACCCACCCGGGGAAGCGCCGGCCCGACGCGAGCCCACGAACGGCACGCCGGAACGCGCCGTCGTCTGGCTACAGTCCCCCCCATGGTCCGTCACCTCGGAACGCGCCTCGGCCTGTGCTTGCTGATCGCCTCGCCCCAGATCCTGACGAGCTGTTCCTCGACGAGCTCGCCGACGAACGCCGCGTCGCGCCACTTCGGTGACAGTCGCACCGAGCTCGAAGTGCAGTCCATCGCGATGCAGATGGCAGACGACTACAGCGCCGCGCTGGGTGAGACGGTGTATCTCATGCTCGATCGCGCGGCGCTCGAGCCCACGGCGCGCTGGCTGGCGCTGTCGTTCTTGCGGAACGGCATGGGCGCCGCGCTCGACATCGCGGCCGGGCCCAACCCCGACGTCGCCGTGCTCGATCTGCTCGTGCTCGGCTCGCTGCAGTCGTGGGCGTTCCGCGAGCACTGGCTGCCCAAGGGCATCCAGCCGGCGCGCGCGGCGCGGGCGATCGCGCGGATGCGGGCCGCCGAGGACTCGCTGTGGGTGGTCGCGCGCGAGGTCGTGAACGACGAACAGGAGGCCAGGTTGAGAAGCCTCATCGGCACCTGGATCGCGGAGCATCCGAACCAGACCGTGGTCGCGTTCGTGAGGTTCTCGGACTTCACCGAGGAGCGCCACCTGTCGACGGTCGTCGCGCGCGGCGAGGCGGCCGGGCTGCTCGCCGAGGTCGGCGAGGCGACGGCGGCGGTCGACGACGCGCGGCTGTTCGGCGAGCGGGCGATGTGGTTCGCGAGCCGATACCCCTACCTGCTCGGGCAACAAGCCGAGCTGACCGCGTATCGCATGGCGGATCAGCCCGAGATGCGTGACGTGCGCGCGACGCTCCGAGCGACGGAGCGCCTCGCCAGGAGCGCCGCCGATCGGCTCGAGAACCTCGATGCCGAACGCGACCGCTGGCTCGCTGCCGCCGAGACCTCCGTGCAGAAGCTCATGGCCGATGGCGCGCAGCACGTCGAGCGGGCGCGCGAGGCCGCGGTGGATCACTTCTTCGACCGCGTGCGCACCGAGCGGGACGCGCTCCTGAGCGAGACGGAGCGCCTGCAGAACGAGATCGAATCCACGCTGACGAGCGCGCAGGCGACGGCCGTCGAGGCGACCGCGGCCGGGAACGCGCTGACCGCGACGGCGACGGCCCTCGATCGCGTCCTCGAACGCTTCGACCGCGATCCCGCGCGCGGCCGGCCGCCGTTGCAGCTCGACGACCTGCGCGACACCGCGGCCGCGGCGCGCGATGCCGGTGTCGAACTCACCGCGCTGCTCGAGCGGTTCGACGGCATGGCGGGACCGGACGGCCGTCTCGACGTGACTCTACGAAGCGCAGCCGACCTCGGCGCGACCATCGGCGACGGTCTGCTCTGGCGCGGCGCGGTGCTGATCGGGCTGCTGCTGTTCGGCCTCCTGGTCCTGCGTCGCGTGCCGCGCCGCTGACGCCCTCAGGCGTAACCGTCGCCCGCGAGGATCGGCTCCTGGCGCGCCGAGATGTTGGCACAGAGCGCGATACCCATCGTCGTCGCGAGCGCGGAGCTGCCACCGTAACTCACGAGCGGCATCGGCAGGCCGGTTGCCGGCACGAGCCAGCCGCAGACCGCGATGTGCATGAGGCTCTGCGCGCCGATCCAGGTCGCGACGCCGACGCAGACGAGCTTGCCGAAGCGTTCGCGCGTGCGTTGGGCGACCTGCAGCAGCGTGATCACGAGGCCGGCGACGATGCCGATCACGAGCAGGCAGCCGAGCCAGCCCGTCTCTTCGCCGACGACGGCGAACACGTAGTCCTCACTGCGGTACGGCAGGAAGTCGTAGCGGTTCTGCGGCCCCTCCCCGAGGCCGAACCCGGCGACACCACCGCCGCCGAGCGCGATCAGCGCCTGCCACGGCTGGTAGCCGGGACCGCGCAGCACGTGTTTCACCTGCGGATCCTGCAGGGCTTCGTCGCTCCAGCCCCAGTGCTGCAGCCAGACCGTCACGCGTTCCTGCTGGTAGCCATGCAGCAGGTAGAAGTAGCCGAGGAGCGCAACGGCGACCCCGATGCCGAGCACCGCGAGGATCGAACGCACCGGCGCGCCGGCCGCGTAGCACATCGCAAGGAGCACCGGGCCGAACACGAGCGAACTGCCGAGATCCGGCTGCCGCATGATGAGCAGCGCCGGCACGCCGGCGACGATCATCGGCACGATGAGGCCGTCGAACGTGCGCGCCCGGTTCTTGAAGCGCAGCAGCGCCGCGAGCGCCATCACGACCGCGAGCTTGGCGAACTCGCTCGGCTGGATCGAGAACCCGGGCATCGGATACCACCGTCGCGAGCCGTTGATCTCGGGCGCGAACACGAACAGGCCGAGCAGCGCCAGGATCGAACCGCCGTAGAGCACCCAGCTCAGGCGCAGGTAGTGCACGTAGTGCGGCAGCAGCATGAAGAACCCGAGGCCGATGCCGCACGCGAGGAACAGGCTCTGCCGCTGACTCTGGACCGCGAACAGCGCGTCCTCGTTGGTCGCCGACCCGATGAACGTGAGGCCGCAGAGCGCGAGCGCCGCCGCGAACAGCAGCGGCCAAGGGTTCACGGACCTGAGGGTCTCGACGACGCGCAGGACGTTCATCGGCCGGAGTCTCCGAGGGGCACGGCGCCGCCGCCGCCCGGCTCGATGTAGCGCTGCGCGAGCTCTGGGCGGGCGAACACCTCCTCGAGGAAGTCGGCCACGACACCACCCGCGGCGTCACCACCGTGGACACCGTCGGTGACCCAGTAGATGACCGAACAGAACGCGAGCTGGACGCCATCCTGCGCGGCCCACGGGAGGTAGCCCGCGAACCACGCGTTGTTCTCGGGCAGGCGCTTGTTGCCCGCGGCGTCCGTCTTCGGCCCAATCTCCGCGGTGCCGGTCTTGCCGTGAACGCGAAAACGCTGGAGCCCCGGCACGCTCCGCGCGGTACCCGTGGTCACACAGCGCTCGAGCCCACGGCGCACGAGTTCGAGCTCCGGCCCCATGTCCGAGAATTCGATGCCCGGCCGCGACTCTCCTGCGCGCAGCCCGAGAGTCGGCAGTCGACCGGTACCGAGCGCCGCGTAGGCCCGCGCTACGGCCAGCGGGGATGCCGCGACCCCGTAGCCGATCGCGTGCTGCGGCAGCGTCGCTCTTTGGTATCGAGGCCGCGCCCAGGGCACCCCCTGCACCCGCGGCTGCCAGCATGCACGACACTCGTGCCCCTCGGGGGCCGGCAGCAGGCCGACCCGCTGCAACGCGCGGTCCACGCCGTCCTTCTGCAGGCCCAGCGACAGCTGGTAGAAGAACGTGTTGCACGACTGCGCGAGCGCGAGCTCGGGATCCTTCCCCGCGTCCCAATGCGCGTGGCCACGACACCCGCGCAACTTCGTGCCGCCGTACACGAAGTCCTTGCCGTCGCAGGTGTGCACCTCGGCCAGCGACACGTGCGGCCGCCCGACGGTCTCACTGATCAGCTGCTCGAGCAACACGAACGGCTTGACCACGGAGCCCAGTGCACCATTGCTCACCCACGTGGACCCGGGCAGCGTGCGGGCGGTCTTGCCTTCCGCCGGCGCGCCCGCGTAAGCGAGGACGTCCCCGGTCCGGGCATCGATGACCGCGAGCGCTGCCTGCACGCGCTCTGCCCGCTTCTCGTCGATCGCGCCGTGTTCCAGAAGCGCCCGCTGCTGCGCCGCCGCCACGAGCCGCTCCGCGATCACCTGCAGCTCGACGTCGATCGTGATGCGCACGTCCTCGCCCGACTTCACCCGCAGACTGCTCCACATCAGCTGCTCGCGCTGCTGACTGTCGCGCTCGACGAGGCGCATGCCGAGCCGGCCGCTCAGCGTGTCGTCGAACGCGGCCTCCACGCCGGCGATGCCGCGTCGTTCGTAGCGTCGCGTCATGTTCGCGAAGCTGCGCTTGGCGTTCCGTCGCATCTGCTCGCGGTCGGCCGCGGACGCGGCCGCCGCCTCGGGCACCATCTCGTCGAGCCACTGGTCCTCGAGCTCGCGCGCCATGAAGCGGTCCATCCAGCCTTCGGGCTCGACCCGGCCGACGTCCTTCACGATGCCGAGCAGCGCGTCGAGCGACAGCCCGCCGGCCTCCGTCGACAGCCGCTGCACACCGGGGCGAACGCGCAGCCCCGGATGCGCGCGCGCGCCGACCCGCAGCGGCGCGGCCAGCGCGAACGGCACGAACTCGGCGATCGGCCACTCCATCGTCTCGTAGCGCTCGCCCTCGCGCTCCTTGCCGTGCTCGTCCTTGAACGTCAGCGCCCGCTCTTCGAGGCTCGCCTTGCAGAGCCACTCGAGCCGCGCCATCAGACCCGGTCGCACCTCGCTCCGCTGTGTCGACGGGTCGAGCAGGAGCTCCCGATCGAAACGCTGCAGCGCCGCGAGCTGCTCGTCGTAGGCCGCGAGCACGTCGGCGCGCGAGAAGTCGGCGAGCACGTCGCCGCACGGCAATCCGGGGAACGCCTCGGCCGCCTCGCGCAGCGCGGTGTAGACCGCGCGCCGCGTCATGCCCGTCGTGCCCGACAGCACGGTGGTCACGCACGTCGCGAGCTCGCTCCGGGCGTCCTTGTCGAGCCCATCGGGACCGAAGACACGCACCGGCATCGCGAGCAGATCACGCGCTGCGGTCGCGGGTCCGAGGATCCCCGGCTTGTAGCTGTACATCACGAGCTCGCGCCCCTCGTGCTGCCGCGCCCAGGTCGTCGCGCCATGCACGGCCGCGCCGACCGGGTGCCGAAGCCGAAATCGCAGGTAGTAGATCGCGACCGCCATCTTCGGCTCGTCGTAGCGCAGCACGCGGCCCTGGCGATCGTGGATCGCGCCACGCAAGCTCGGGACCGACCGGAACGCCCACCGGTTCTGGTGACTGCGCGCGGCCCACACGTCGTGCTCGAGCACCATGACGAGCAGCAGGTGAACGAGCACGACGGCGCCCGCGCCGAGGAACAGCAGACCGAGCCAGCCGATGCGTTCTTGCGAGGTCGTCTTCACCGCAACTCCTGCACGAAGGGCGACCTCACTGCGGCTCATCCTCCTCGAACGCCGAGAACGGCGGCACCGCGCGCAGACACCACAGCAGCGGCGGCAGGAAGATGGCGGACGTCAGCACGACGTAACCGTCGAACACCGCCCCCGTGGACGGCTGGTCGAACAGATCACCGATCCAACCCGACAGCCGCGGGATCGCGAACGCGATGAGCGCGGCGGTCGTCGCCTGCCAGATCCAGCGCTGCCCGAAGAACCAGCTCCGCAGCGGCAGGAGCAGCGCAACGGGTGCACCGATCACGAGCAGGTGCACGCAGAGCCCGGCCTCGTCGACGAGCGCACGCCCGAGCGCGGCGCCGAGCAGCAGGCCGGCGAGCGCGCGCCGATCCGCGAAGAACGCGAGGAACAGGCAGTGCAGCACCGTCGCGTCGAGCGGCACACCGAGATCGCGCAACAACCCGAACAGCAGGTAGGTCTGCGGCGCGACGAGGAACCAGAGCAACCAGCGCCTCATCGCGGGACCTCGGGGATCGCGTCCTGCACGAGCACGGCTGCCGCCCGCGGCCCGCGCATCACGGGCAGCGTGACCTCGAGATACTCGGGCCAGCCGGGCACCGGCCGCGCGGTGCCGAGCCAGAGGCCCGCGGGACAGTGCCGCCCGTTGCTGCCGGTGAAGAGGTAGCCCTCGTTGAGCCCCTCACCCGCGGGCAGGAAGCGATCGACGGAGCAACGCAGCAACGCCCGCCCTTGCTGCCCCTCGAGCACCTCGGCGACGAGCTCCCGCGGGCGCGCTTCGGGCGCGTGCGGCAGCAGCAGCAGGCTCCACCGTTGGCGCGACAGGGCGAACGACGACACGAGACCGAGCCCGAACGACAACCCGCGGGCCGTGCCGAGGAACAGTCCGTCCTGCACGACCGCCGCGCCGTCCGGGATCGACGCGTCGCACGCGACGAGGTGACGGCCGCGGGCGCCCGGCAGGTCCCAGACCGTGGCCGGATGCTCGGAGAGCTCCGCAGCGCGCACTGTTGGCGGCAGCGCCGAGCCCGCGCCGACGGAGCGCCCCGCCGCGCTGCTCTGCCACAAGACGACGTGCGACAGCGCCTGCGGGTCGACGGGCGGCGCGACGAGCACGCCGATCGTCAGCGGCGCGCCGTCCGGCGTCTCGTCGTAGCCCCAGATGACGGTGCGGCCGAGCAGCAGCCCGCCCGGGGGTTCGTTCGCGACGCCGGCGAGGCGCAGCGTGTGCACCGCGTAGCCGCTCTCCTTCATCGCCGACGCGCGATACGGATCGTCCCAGAGCTCCGCCTTGAGCGCCGCCGCATCGACGCGTGCAGCCGGCCCGATGATCATGCGCAACGTGCCGCCCCCCGGGAACGCCATGCCGGCGGCGACGCTGCGCGCCGCCCGGTCGTTGAGCAGCTGCACGCGCGCGAAGTCCTCGGGTCGGTCCTTCGCCGCGAGGCCGACGCCGGGCCGCAGGAGGAACCCGAGCAACGCATCGCCCTTGGTGACGAACTCGCTGCAGCCCTGCACCTCGGCGTACGTGCGATCGAGCCGCACGACGGAGGGCTGACCGCCGCCGCCGCGCCGGTCGGTCGCGACGGCCGCGCACACGAGCGGCTGCCAGCCTGCCGGCATCAGCGACTCCGCGCCGTAGACGTCGTGATGTCGCACTGCCGCGTCGAGATCCGCACGGAGATTCTGGAGGCGCTCGAGGTCCTTCTCGCCGGCCGCGGCGACAGGTTCTCCGGACCAGTAGCCGAGGACGCGCGGCACGAGCGCGGCCGAGCCGACGAGCACGCGTTCGACCGGCACGAACAGCGACGGCAACGTGAGCCCGAACACGGCGATCAGCAGCATGCCGTAGAGCCCTGCCGGAAACGCCGCCTTCGTCTGCTGCACGCTCGCCTCCCACCTGCCTGGACAAACGCGGCCGCCGAACGCCGACGGCCGCCTGGATCACCACGGCGACGAGCCCGCCCGCTCACCGCCAGGCGCCGTTCCGGGTGGTCGCCCGGGCGACGCGATCGGTCACTCTACGCGAGATCCTCGCCGCCTTCGAGGAACTGCGAATAGAGCTCGAGGTTCTCGAGGAAGATGCCGGTGCCGCGCGCGACGGCCTCGAGCGGCCGCTCTGCGACCGTGACATCGAGCTCGGTCTCGCGCGCGATCATCTCGGGCAGACCGCGGAGCAGCGAACCACCGCCGCACAGCGTGATGCCCGAGTCGACGAGGTCGGCCGCGAGCTCGGGCGGCGTCTTCTCGAGCACGGCCTTGATCGCGCCGATGACCTTGCGCACCGGCTCCATGAGCGCCTCGCGCACGTCGGCCGACGAGATCACGGTGCGGCGCGGCAGGTTGACGAGCGAGTCGCGCCCGCGAATCTCGACCTCGAGTTCTTCTTCGAGCGGCAGGCAGCTGCCCGCCGCGATCTTGAGGCGTTCGGCCGTGATCTCGCCGATCAGCAGGTTGTACTTCGCCCGGATGTACTGCTGGATCGACTCGTTGAAGTCGTCGCCCGCGACGCGCACCGCTTCGGCGATCACGACGTTGGCGAGCGAGATCACCGCGACCTCGCTCGTGCCGCCGCCGATGTCGACGATCATCGTGCCGCGCGGCTCGTGCACGGGCAGCCCCGAACCGATCGCCGCCGCGGTCGGCTCGTCGACGAGGAACACCCGCCGCGCGCCCGCGCGCTCGGCGCTGCCGATGACCGCGCGCTTCTCGACCATCGTGATGCCGTACGGCACCGCGATCACGAGCCGCGGTTTGACGAGCCGCCGACCACCGACCGCCTTGCGCATGAAGTAGCGCAGCATCTTCTCGGTGATCTCGAAGTCGGCGATCACGCCGCTCTTCATCGGCCGCACCGCCTGCATGCCGGGCGGCGTGCGACCGAGATACTCGAGCGCGGCATCGCCGACGGCCATGCCGTCGAGCAGGACTTCGTTGGTGCCCTTGCGCACCGCGACGACGGAGGGCTCGTCGAGGACGACTCCGCGATCACGCACGAACACGAGGGTATTGGCGGTGCCGAGGTCGATCCCGAGATCGACGGAGAAGCCGCTCAACACCCACTCGATCGGTTTGAACATCTAGGACCTCACCCGGATCGAGGAGTGGCTCGATGCCGGGATAGTTGACCGTTGCAGACACGAACGCCGTTGACCAAACGGCGGGCTCGATGACCTGGAATCCGGCGCAGACCGTGCGGCAGATTCCCCGAGCCGAGCCCACGGTAGCAGGCTGCTCTCCGGTCGCAACGGATACTTCGCGACCTTCCCGTACATGAACGAGCCCGGCTGGCGGCCGCGCCAGTCGGGCTGTGGAAACCTCGTGGAATCCGCGAGGTGGGTTTCGATCGCCCGGGAGAAGGGCGACCGCTAGCCGCTCCCGTCGCGAGGGCTGAACCGCCCCCGCGGCGAGCGGGCCGCCCCCGCGGCGAGCGGGGGAACGCCCCCGCGGCGAGCGGGGAACCGTCCCTACACGCCGTACTTGCCGTTGGCGATGATCACGAACGCGATCGCGCCGATCAGCAGGAAGGTCGTCATCAGGACGATGCCTTCGTCGAGGCCCATGCCGGGCTTGTCGACCACTTCGACGTCCGTCGAAGCAGCCGCGTTGGACTTGCGCTTGGAAGCCATGGTGAACGTCTCCTTGGATGCTCTTGGGTGAGAAGGGGAAAGGCCGGGACTCCTACGGAGTCTTCGTCGAGGCCTTGTCGCCCTTCTGGATCTCGCCCTTGTGCGGGATCAGGCGGCACATGACGACGTTCTCTTCCGAGCTGTAGGAGGTCGCGACGGCTTCGCCCTTGTAGCCCGAGGAGGCGTCGTAGATGGCGAAGCTGAACTTGCGCTTCGCGATCTGGTCGGCGATGTCGACGTTGTTCGGGTTGTCCGTGATCTGGATCGAGCACAGGCGGTTGTTGGCGACGTGGAACACGCTGCCCGCGAGCGTCGGCGCGGCGAGACCCGGAACGAAGCCGTTCTCCTCGGCGACCGCGACCAGCAGGGAGAGCTCGTTGCGCTCCTTGGCGAGGTCGGCGAGCTGCATGTCCTTGTCCTGGACCGTCGAGTTGAGCTCTTCGATCGTGTTCTTCAGCGTGCGGTTCTCGGCGACCGCGGCGTCCTTCTCACGGATCGCGGCGTCCTTGGCCGAGGCGTCGGCCTGCGCCTTCTCGAACGCGGCGGTCGCGGTGTCGAACGCCGACTTGCTCTGCGCGTTGCTGGCCTCGGCGGCCGTCACGAGCTGCTTGATGTCACCCTCGAGCGAAGCGTTCTGCTCCGTGAGGCGCTTGTTCTCGTCGCGCGCGTCGTCGAGCGCGACCTTGATGCCGTTGAGCTCCGTCTCGCGCTGGGTCTTGGCGACCTCGAGCTGACCGCGTTCGGTCTGGAGCTGGGTGATCTGGGCGTTGAAGCCCTTCTCCTTCTCGGCCCAGTCGGCCGTCTTGGCCTCGAGCTCGGACTTGTAGTTTTGCTTGGCTTGCAGGTGCGTGCCCGCGAAGAACACGAAGCCACCCGCGAGCGCGAGGTTGAGAACGATGAATACGCGGCCGATGGGACTCATGGTTAGAGCAGGTTTCTCCTAACTTGCGGTCAAGACGCAGGCTCTTGACGGAAGGGCTAGGTAGCAGAGGGGTTTGAAGCGGGTCGAATGCTATCTCGTGACAGCGAATCGGGTTGGAGGCGGATGGAACGACCAGGAGGCGCGAGCCGGCCCGGCGCGAAAGCTTACCGCACCCACAGCGAGAGGGGCCTAGGGCGGCGGAATCGTAACTTCGTGCAGGGACCCGTCAAGCACCTCTTCGCCGGGCGATACGGGGAATCCCGGACCGCCCGAACGCCTAGGAAGCGTTCCGAGCTACACGGAGTCTAGCCCACCGCCAGAGGCTGTGCAGGGCCCCGAGACCGAGCCAAACCCCGAGCAGCGGCCCCCAAACCCCTTGCCACGATGGCATGGGGCGCTCCGGTGGCGCCACCAGCGGCACTTTCGTCCGCAAAATTCGGCCGCCCCCACCCGCGGGCGCCGGCAACGGCAGCTCGGCGCGGATCCCACCGTCGGGCCCGACGAGCACCGACCAGCCGTCCGTGGTGCAGCGCAGCACCGCGACGCCGTTCTCGAGCGCCCGGCAGACCGTCATCGCGACGAGCTGCTGGAGCTCGGCGCCGCCCTGGTACCAACATTCGTTCGACAGCACGACGAGGAACTGCGCGCCGGCGTCGACCTGGGCGCGCGCCGGACCGGGGAACGCGTTGTCGTAGCACAGCAACGTGCCGCAGCGCTGCCCGCCCGGCAGCTCGAGCGGTGGCCGGACCGGACCCGCGACGAAGTCGGGCGCGCCACCGAGCGCGCTCTCGAACGCGTCGAACATCAGGTCGCCGAGCCCGAACGGCAGCACGCGGGTCAGCGGGATGAACTCGCCGCCCGGGACGAGGCAACGCTTACCCTGCCAGTCCGTCGCTTGGCCGGTGTGAGGATCGAGCAACAGCGCCGCGGGTGTGGTGCCGACGTCGCGCCCGACGAGAGCGCCGAACAGCACGCGGCCCGAGACGGCACGTCTTGCCAGCCCGCGCGGCAGGCCGATCTGGGTTCCGAGTTCGGCCAACGGCGGCAACAGCGGCATCGCCGTCTCGGGCCAGCAGACGAGGTCCGGCGGCGACGGCTCGGCGAACGCGAGACGCGTCGGTTCGAAGAACAGCCCCCGCAACGCTGCGTCGTACCGCCGGCGATCGAGCTGCCCCATGATCTGCAGGTCGAACGAGTGCAGCCCCGGCTCGATCGCGAGGACATCGATCTCCCCCACTCCGGCGCGCTGCGGCCGCAGGAAGTGACCGAGCACCGTGGCGAGGATCGCCACGGTCGCCGCGACGATCAGGCGCGCGCGCGCGCCACCGAACGCCGGCACCGCGACGCGCCAGCCGCGCCAGCACTCGACCAAAGCAGCTGCGAGCGCCGCGAGCAGCGCGTTCACGATCGGCTCACCCCCGAGGCCGATCGCGCCGAGCAGAACGGGGTAGCGGTAGAGCGCGTGCGCGGGCTGGCCGTGCGGGTAGTAGATCTCGGGCATCGCGGCGCGCAGCCAGAACGAGCCCGCGACCGCGGCCGCGAACGCGACGATGCGCAGGCCGCTCTTCGAGGCGGGCGCGACGCGCGTCGCGATCGAGCCGAGCCAGAAGTAGCCGGCGCCGAGCACGACGACCGCGAGGTATGCCGGCACGAGCACGTGATGCAGCGACCACGAGAACACGGCCATGACGAGCGCGCCGAAGAGATACGTCGTGAGCAGCGGCCGCCGCGCACCCGTCGCGAGCGCGAACCACGCCATGAGGCCGGGAATCACGAACACCGGCGCCAGATGGTCGAAGCCGATCACGCCCGGCATCGCAGCGGCGAGCAGCAGCCCGCCGACGAGCGCCAGGGCCCAGCCCGCCCGCGTCGTCGTCGCCGTCGCCGGCTCGCCGACTCCGACCGGATCGCTCACGGCAACTCCACGCCACGCGAGCGCCCGACGACCTGCACGGCGTCCACGTCGTCGGGACTGCGCTCCGCGGGCACCAGCGCGTAAAGGTCGCTGCCGAGCAGGCTGAACGGATCGCCGCTCGGTCGGGCCGAGCCGAGCTCCACGGCGGCGCCGTTCGCGGTGAGCGCGAGCCGCGCGGGCACGGCCTGCAGCCGGCGGTTGCTGCGCCACGGCTGCCCGCCGGGCGGCAGCGCACCGCCCCACTCGCCGGGCGCGCCACCCGCAAGCCGCACGAGCATCGGTCGCACGAGCAGGTCGAACACGGTGAAGCTCGACGCCGGGTTGCCGGGCAGCCCGAACGCGAACGCCGCGCCACCCTGCCCCGCGACACCGGCCGCGCGGGTGCCGAAGTAGGTCGGCTTGCCGGGCTTCAACCGGATGCCGTGGAACACCGTGTCGACGCCGAGCTCGGTCAGCGTGCCGTGCACGAGATCGTGCGTGCCCTTGCTCACGCCGCCGATGGTCACGACGACGTCGGCGCGTTCGAGCCCGTCCTGCAACATCGCTCGCAACGCTGCCGATTCGTCGGGCGCGATGCCGAGCCGCATCGCCTCGGCGCCGCACTCCTCGACCTGCGCGGCGAGCGCCCACGAGTTGCTCTCGCGCACCTGGTGCGGCAACGGTTGCTGGTCCACGGGCACGACCTCGTCACCGGTCGCGACGATGCCGACCCTCACCCGCCGCCGCACGCCGACCTCGGCGTGACCGAGCACCGCGAGCGCGCCGATCTCGGCCGCGCCGATGCGTTGCCCGGCCCGCAGGACGACCGCGCCCGCCGAGAGCTCCGAGCCCTGTGGCCGCACGTTCTGCCCGCTCTGCACTGCGTCGTTGAACGTGACGGTCTCACCCGCGTAGCCGCTCGTCAGTTCGACGGGCACGACCGCATCAGTGCCCGCCGGTACGACCGCGCCCGTCATGATCCGAATCGCCTGCCCGCTGGCGAGCTCGCCATCGAACGGCTTGCCCGCGAGGCTCTCGCCGACGACCGGCAACGTCGTGCCGGCGGCGATCCCGCTGCTGCCCGCCGCGGCGGCGAAGCCGTCCATCGCGGAACGGTCGGTCGCCGGCCACGGTCCATCGCTCGCGACGTCAGTCGCGAGGAACCGGCCGCGCGCTTCGGCGAGCGGCACCCGCTCGGCGGGCAGCTCGGGGCAGGCGGCTCCGAGAACGTGGTCGCGGGCTTCGAACAGGGTGATCGGCTGCGGCATCGCCGACGACTTTGGTGCCCGCGCACGCCCGACGCAAGGCAACAGTGGCGCGCACCGGTGTCCGGAGTCGGACTCAGGCGTCGGCGAGCAGACTCTCGACGTCGAGGAGCTCGAGTTCCGCGGCCTCGACCGCCGGTCGCACGCCCAGCACGGCGTCGACGACGAGACCGAAACCCGCGCCCGGCGCCTCGACGCCCGCAGCATCGACCGCCGCCGGGGTCAAAGCCACGACGCTGCTCACCGGCCCGACCGCGTTGCTGCCGCCGCTGCCGCCCTGGGGGTCGACCAACGTGAGGCCGCGCGCCGTCGCTTCCGCGACCGCGAGCACTTCGCCGACGAACGC
The DNA here is from genome assembly GCA_965228735.1 of Planctomycetota bacterium. Taxonomy (GTDB): domain Bacteria; phylum Planctomycetota; class UBA1135; order UBA1135; family UBA2386; genus JAGQRA01. Next base: position 301,050 of record OZ245838.1, on the reverse strand, counting down.
AGCCGGCACCCCGACCGCCTCGCCTGCGATCTCGACTTCGAGAACGGCGTCGACGGGCCGCCGCAGCGTGATGGCGAACGCCGCATCGAACGCGGCGCCGAACTCACCGACCGTCGGCCCATCGGCGCCGGCGACCGCCTCGACGAGTTGCCGCAGCCGTTCGACGACCGGCTCGAGTTCGTCGAGGGCGTCCCAATCCAGTTCGCGACTCAGCACACCGGCGACCACGCGCGCGAGCTCGACGATCGGCGCGACCTCGAGCATCGCGGCGATCGCGGCGACGCCGCTCGCGGCCCCGCGCGCCTCCGTGCGCTGCTCCACGTTCGGCACCCCACCGGCCTTGAAGATCGATTCGACGAGCACCATCTCGTCGCGCAGCGCGCCGACGAACTCGGCGCAGTCCGCGGCAAACTCACCGCCGGGCTCGCATTCGAGGTCGGCATCCGCGTCCCCGCTCAGTGTGGCGACGAGCTGCTGCGCCGCCGCGATCGCCGGATCCTCGGGCGCTGGCGTTGCCGCCCCCGCCGGGTCGGCCGCGAGCCGGTCGACGGCAGAACCGAGAACGTCGAGCACTGCGCCGCGCACCGATGGGTCGACGGCGTCCGGATCCGCCGCGGGCGCGACCCGACACAACCGCGCGGGCAGCGGCAGATCGAGCGCCTGCAACGTTCCGCTCAGCACGCGCAGCGCGTCATGCCAATCCGTCGTCGCCCCAGCCTCGAGTCCGTCCCGCAACTCCGCGATCGTCGCGCGCGCAAACGGCACGAACGCGCGCGCCGCGTCGGCCTGCGCCAGCTCGGCGCCGGCAGGACGCTCCACGATCGCGGCCCCGTTGGTGTCGACGGAATCGGACATCCTCGCTTCCGGCTATCGACCATCGGCCAGACGACCTTGAGGGGGTTGCGTACGGTGCCTGGCACCGTACCCAACCCCGGTTACTGCGTGTGGAGCGCGGCGCCGCAGAGTTTGTAGAGCAGCCGGGCGCCGACGTTCGCGTCCCATTCCGCGGCCGCCGTGTCCGACGCCGCGCCGTTCTCGGCGGCCGCGTCGACCGGCGCCGGCGCGACCTCCACGAGGTCGAACCCGACGATGCGACGACCGCTGGCCGTGAGAGCGCCGAGCAGGAACGTCGCTTCCGCGAACTGCAGACCGGAGGGCACCGGGGTGCCCGTGTTGGGACACAGCGCCGGGTCGAGCCCGTCGATGTCGAAGCTCACGTAGACCTCGTTCGGCAGCGCGGCGATCGCCTCATGACAGAGACTGGCGAACGACTCGCCCTCGAAGCGGCGGCGCTGCCATTCCGCATCGAAGTGCGTGACGACGCGCCCGGCAGCGCCCTCGATCGCGCGCAGCTCGTCCTCGCTGAAGTCGCGGATGCCGACCTGCACGATGCGCGCGACGCCCGGCACCTCCGCGAGCACGTTGTGCATGATCGACGCGTGACTCCAGCGGAACCCCTCGTAGGCCGCGCGCAGATCCGCGTGCGCGTCGACGTGCAGGATGCCGACGCCGGGGTGGCGTTCGGCGACCGCGGCGATCGCGCCGAACGGCACGGAGTGATCGCCGCCAAGAACGGCCGGCACACGCCCGGCGTCGAGCAGCTCGGTGACCGCGGCGCGAACCCGCTCGTTCACGAGCGCGCCCGCCGCATCGACGGCGGCGACCGCATCCGAGCCGGCGCCCGCGCCGCCGGCCTCGATGACGGCCTCGCACTGCGGCCGCGCTTCGGCGTGCGCCTTGGCGATGGCGGCATCGGGCTCGGCGAGGTGGATGCCACGTTCGTAGATCCGGCCGAACTGCAGGTCATAGAGGTCGACCTGGTGGCTCGCAGCGAGCACCGCCGCGGGCCCACGTTCGGCCCCACCGCCGTAGCTCACCGTCGCCGCGAACGGCACCGGCACGATGCCGATCGCCGCCTGGTCGGCCGGGCACGGCAGACCGAAGATGCCGCTGTCTGCGGTAGCGGCGCCGCCGGGGTCCCAGCCAGCGAGCCAGTCGGGCTGAGCCGGGTCGGGGGAAGCAGCGGCCGGATCACGGGTCATGGCGCCCAGACTCGTAGCATCGAGCGATCGGGGACGCGAGCCGAACCCGCGGTGTCGCACTCACGGGCCGCGATTCACGCGGCGGGAGGCTGACGTCGAGAGCGCGCGGCGAGGCGCCGGCGGAGGAAAAAAAGGCTCCCTGGCTGGGGGTGCTATGTCGTTTGGAGGAACGTCAAAGGAGAGTCGCAGTCAGGGAGGAGGAGAATCCAGCCAGGGAGCCCACCTCGTCTCGTTTGCGGGTCCATGCCACCCGCACCCCCATCTACGCCGCGACCCGACAAAAGTTACAGCCAAGACTACGAGGAATGACCCGGGTGCCCGGCCCCGGGCACGCAAACGCCCTGCTCACAGGAGGATCAAGACGTGGCACGAAGCGGCGCCCCGCCGAAATCGTGCTTGCACGACCGCCTCGAATCGTGTTTCCTCCCCGCCCCGAAAATGCCCGATCAGGGCGTTCGGTCCTTCCTGGCAGGATAGCTCAGTCGGTTAGAGCGGTGGCTTCATAAGCCATAGGTCGCCGGTTCAAGTCCGGCTCCTGCTACCACATCTTCGGACGGACCTGGCCACGGGCCGTCGCGAAGGGAACCAGGGGCCTCGCGTACGGACGCGCATCGAGCGACCTGGTCACGGGCCTTCGTCACGCGGACCCGGGGCTGGGCTGAGGAACCCGCGCTCCTACTGGAGAGTGACCTGGACCTCGCCCTCGCGGTCCGCGTCGAAGCCACAGGATGTCGTCGTCGTCGACGGGGCCATCACCCGCGCCGCTCTAGATGTACACGCGCCCGATCTCGAGTTCGAACTGCGCGCGCCCCCGCGCGTCGGACAAGCCGCTACGCACATCGAGTGGCCACGGTGCGGCGAGGTTCGGCGTGGCAACCGCGACCACGGCTGCCCCGGCGAGCGGGCTGTTATCCGGCCCGGTGACGGTGAAGAAGGTCGGCGCGCGCTGCGCCACCAACCCCGCAGTCCACAACAGCAGACACCCTACCGCCCGCCGATCAGCCGCAAGAACTCGGCGCGCGTGCGCTCGTCCTTGCGGAAGAGACCGAGGAGACACGACGTCACGGTGCTGCTGTTCTGCTTCGCGACGCCGCGCATCATCATGCAGAGGTGGCTGGCTTCGATCACGACGCCGACACCGCGCGGCTTGAGCACGTCGTTGAGCGCTTCGGCGATCTGCATCGTCAGGCGTTCCTGCACCTGCAGGCGCCGCGCGAAGACGTCGACGACGCGCGCGAGCTTACTCAGACCGACGATCTTGTCACCGGGGATGTAGGCGACGTGGGCCTTGCCGAAGAACGGCGCGAGATGGTGCTCGCAGAGCGAGTAGAGCTCGATGTCCTTCACGACGACCATCTCGTCGGTCTCGGCCTCGAACAGCGCGTCACCGACGACCGCTTTCGCGTCCCGCTGGTAGCCGGCGGTGTAGAAGCGGAACGCCTTCTCGACGCGTTTGGGCGTGTCGACGAGGCCCTCGCGCTCGGGCTCGGGATCGAGCTGCGCGAGCATGATCCGAACGGCGGCCTCGAACTCGGCCTTGGCCGGCTCGTCGCTCCTCGGGTCTTCGGCAGAACTCATGAGTGACCGGCCTCGCGCAACACTTCCTCGACCGTCGACTCGCCGCTGAAGATCGCCTCGATGCCGCTCTCGCGCAGCGTCGACATGCCGGCCTCGACGGCGGCCTCCTGCAGCTGCGCGGTGCTCACGCCATCCAGGATCATCTCGCGGATGCGGTCGTCGATGACGAACACCTCGGTGATCGCCATGCGACCGCGGTACCCCGTGAAGTTGCAGAGCTGACAGCCCTTGCCGTAGGCGAACTTGGCGCCCGCGACCTGATCGTTCGTGAGCTCGAGCCGCCGCAGCACGTCGTCGCCGGGCTCGTAGAACGTCTTGCACTCGGTGCAGATGCGACGCACGAGGCGCTGCGCGAGAATGCCCTGCAACGTCGCGGTGAGCAGGAACGGTTCGATGCCGATGTCCGCGAGTCGCGTGACGGCGGACGCGGCGTCGTTGGTGTGCAGCGTCGAGAACACGAGGTGACCCGTGAGCGACGCCTCGATCGCCGTCTGCGCCGTCTCGCGGTCGCGAATCTCACCGACGAGGATCACGTCCGGATCCTGACGCAGGATCGTGCGCAGCACCTTCGCGTAGGTGACGTCGATCTCCTCGTTGACCGGCACCTGGATGATGCCCTCGAGGTCGTACTCGACCGGGTCCTCGACGGTGATGACCTTGGTCTCTTCGTCGTTGGCCTCGTTGAGCATCGCGTAGAGCGTCGTCGTCTTGCCGGAGCCCGTCGGCCCCGTCACGAGCATGATGCCGTGCGGCAGTTCGACGAAGTGACGCAGCTGCTGCTTGACCTTGGGCTGCAGCCCGAGGCGGTCGAGGCTCAGCGACACGACCGAACGGTCGAGCACGCGCATCACGGTCGACTCGCCGAACATCGTGGGCAGCGTGGAAACACGCAGATCGACGGAACGCCCGCCCACCGTGAGCTCGATGCGGCCGTCCTGCGGCAGCCGGGTCTCGGCGATGTCGAGGTCGGACATGACCTTGACGCGGGCGATCAGCGCCTCGGCGAGGTGCGGGGGCGGCGCCTCGAGCTCGAACAGAGAGCCGTCGACGCGGTAGCGGATCTTGAAGTCGTTCTCGAACGGCTCGAGATGGACGTCGGACGCCTGATCGCGGATCGCCTGGTAGAGGATGTAGTTGAGCAGCTTGACGACCGGCGCGGCCGAAGCCATCGCGGCCTTGTCCTCGAGATCGATCTGCCCGCTCTGTTGCGAGAGCTCGGACACGAGCTCCTGCATGCGTTCTTTGCTCTGCGCCGCCTCCTCGACGTAGAACTTGTCGAGGCCCGCGTCGATCGCTTGCTGATCGGCGACGACGCCGACGATCTCGCAGCCCGTCGTGAACCCGAGATCCGACAGCAACGCCGCGTTGGCCGGGTCGCCGATCGCGACCGTGAGCGTCTGGCCGTCGAGCTTGACCGGCATGACGCCGAACGCGCGGGCGGTGCCGAGGTCGAGCTTGGCGACGGCTTCGTGCTGCGGCGGCTCGGCCGCGAGGTCGTGATACTGCAGCCCTGCCTGCTCGCCGAGCGCGCGCGCCACGTCGGTCGGCTCGACGCACTTCATCTCGACGAGGATCTCGCCGATGCGGCCGCCGTTGTCACGCTGCGTCTGCAGCGCCTCCTGGACGTTGCCCTCGTGGATCAGGCCCATCTCCTTGAGGATCTGGCCCAGCAGTCGTCGCGCTGCCATGACCCGCTACTCCGCCGCCCCGCCGCCCATGCGGGCCAGGAGCGCCTTCTCGTCGAACGCGCGCTCGAGCGCGACCTCGCGCGTGATGCGACCCTCGCGATAGAGATCGAGCAGGCAGTCGTCCATGAGCATCATGCCCTGACGCCGACTCGTCTGGATGACCGACGGGATCTTGAACGTCTCGCTCTTGCGGATGTGGTTCTCGATCGCCGGGTTCGTGATCATCACCTCGAACGCCGCGCAGCGCCCGCCGCTCGCACCCGGGACGAGGATCTGCGAGATCACGGCGACGAGCGACACGGACAGCTGCGAACGGATCTGTTCCTGCTGTTCGCGCGGGTATTGATCGATGATGCGATCGACGGTGCGCGCCGCGCCCGTCGTGTGCAGCGTGCCGAAGACGAGGTGGCCCGTCTCCGCCGCCGTGATCGCGGCCGACGTCGTCTCGAGATCGCGCATCTCACCGAGCAGGATCACGTCCGGGTCCTGACGCAGCGCGCGGCGCATCGCCTCGGCGAACGACGTCACGTCCGTCCCGACCTCGCGCTGCGTGATCTGCGACTTCTGGTGCGTGTGGTAGTACTCGACCGGGTCCTCGATCGTGATGATGTGGACGTCGCGCGTCTTGTTGATGTGATCGATCATCGTCGCGAGCGTCGTCGTCTTGCCGGAGCCCGTCGGGCCGGTGACGAGCACTAGACCGCGGTGCAGATCGAGCATCTCGACGACCGATTCGGGCAGCCCGATCTGATCGAACGACATCAGCTCCTGCGGGATCTGGCGCATGACGATGCCGCGCGAGCCCTTCTGCGTGAGCACGCTGACGCGGAACCGGCACTTGTCCTGGAACGCGTACCCGAAGTCGGTCGACCCGGTCTCCTCGAGCTCCTTGTGGTTGCGCTCCGGACACACGGCCTTGGCCATCGCCGCCGTGTCCTCCGGCGTCAGCGATGCGTCACCGACCTCGACGAGGCCGCCCGACACGCGCAGGACGGGCGCGCGGCCGACCGACAGATGAAGGTCCGAGGCGCCGCGTTCGTAGGCGGCGTCCATGAGTTGGAAGATGTCCAAGGGTGTTGCTCCGAAGTCGATTCCGAGGGGCCAGTTCAGGTCGCGGGTGATCAGGTCGCGGCGACGACGCGCAGCAGCTCGTTCACCGTCGTGCGGCCGCCGAGCACCTTGCGGGCGCCGTCCTGCAGCAGCGTCGACATGCCGCCGGACTGGTACGCGTATTCCCGCAGGCGCACCGTCGGTTCGCCGCGGAACGTCATCTCCCGCATCGTGCGGTCCATCTGCAGCAGTTCGTAGACGCCGAGTCGGCCGCGATAGCCCGATTGTTCACAGTTGTCGCACCCTTCGGCGCGATAGAGCGACGCCGACGATGCGCTCGCCGGGTCGATGCCGACGGAGCGCAGGTCGGTTGCGGACACTTCGGTCTCCTGCCGGCAGTTGTTGCAGAGCACGCGCACGAGCCGCTGCGCGAGCACGGCCTGCACCGACGCGGCGACGAGGAACGGCTTGACGCCCATGTCGATGAGCCGCGTCAGCGCCGAGACCGAGTCGTTGGTGTGCAGCGTGCTGAATACGAGGTGGCCCGTGAGCGCGGCCTGCACCGCGATCTCCGCGGTCTCGCGGTCGCGGATCTCACCGACGAGCACGACGTTGGGTGCCTGGCGCAGCATCGCGCGCAGGATCCGCGCGAACGTGAGTCCGATCGGCGCGCGCACCTGGCACTGGTTGATGCCGCGGATGTTGAACTCGACCGGGTCCTCGGCCGTGATGATCTTGACGTCGGGGCGGTTGAGCTCCTGCAGGGCCGCATACAGCGTCGTCGTCTTGCCAGAACCGGTCGGCCCCGTGACGAGCACGATGCCGTTCGGCCGCTTGATGATGCCGCGGAAGCGCTCGCGGTCGTCGCCTTCGAAGCCGAGCCCCTCGAGGCTCATGAGCCCGCGCTCCTTGTCGAGCAGACGCATGACGATGGTCTCGCCGTGGCTGCCCGGGAGCACCGACGTGCGGATGTCGATGTCGCGCGTCTGCCCGTCGCTGCCGCGCGCGCGGAACGCGATGCGACCGTCCTGCGGCCGCCGCTTCTCCGCGATGTCGAGCCCGGCCATGATCTTGATGCGCGACGTCGTCGGCGCGTGCAGTGACATCTCGAGCGACGAGATCTCCTTGAGCACGCCGTCGACGCGATACCGCACACGCAGGCGCTGCTGGAACGGCTCGATGTGGATATCGCTCGCGCGCTGTTCGAGCGCTTCCTCGATCGTCTTGCTGACGAGCCGGATGATCGGCGCGTCCTCGCCCTCGGCCTCGGTGGCGGAGCTCGTCACGCGCCGACCGTCGCGCGTCGTCGAGGAACCGCCGCCGCCCGCGAGCTTGCGGATCGCCTGCTTGAGCGCGTCGGGCGGCATGAGCGCGCACTGCACCGTGCAGCCCGCGAGGAACGACAGGTTGTCCGCGACGAACGTCTTGAACGGGTCGTCGATCGCGACCCACAGGACGTCGTCCTTGAGCAGCACCGGCAATGCTTCGTTCACCTCGATCTGCTCGAGCGGCACCTTCTCGAGCGCCGCGGGTTGCGGCACGAGCTTCTGCGGGTCGACGAACTTGATGCCGTGCGCCTTGGCGAGCGCCCGCCATACCGAGGTCTCGTCGGCGAGGTTGAGCGCGACGACGGCGCGCTCGAGGGCGACGCCCCGGGACGAGGCGGCGGCCTCGGCCTTGTCGAGGCGGGCCTCGTCGAGCACGTTCGTTTCGAGGAGGAGGCGGCGGAAGGTCTCGGAGCTCAACGGACGGCGCAGAGAGGGCTAGGGAAGCGGGGCCGCGCCGTTATGCGGGATCGGCGCTGGCAAAGAAAGCCCCGTATTGTCCACGGCGCGGTTCCATGCGGCCGCACCCCGTCTAGGCTGGGCCATCAATGAAGCCCGCGATCGCCGACGGTCACGCCGTGACCATTCACTACCGCCTGACCCTCGACGACGGCACGGTCGCCGACGACTCGTTCGGCGGCGACCCGCTCGTCTATCTGCACGGCGCGCAGAACATCGTCCCCGGCCTCGAGAAGCAGCTGGCCGGCAAGAACGTCGGCGACACCTGCGAGGTCGAGGTCAGCCCGGAGGAGGGCTACGGCCAGTACGACCCGACCGCCGAGCAGTCGGTACCGAAGTCGGCGTTCCCCGGCGACGTCCAGCTGCAGCCCGGCATGTCGTTCCAGACGCGCGGCCCGAACGGCCAGCCGATGCCGGTCTGGATCCGCAAGATCGAGGAGGAGAGCGTCGTCGTGACCGCCAACCACCCGCTCGCCGGCCAGCAGCTGAGCTTCAAGGTCGAGGTCGTCGACGTGCGCGAAGCGACGGACGAAGAGAAGCAGCACGGCCACGTGCACGGGCCGGGCGGGCACGAGCACTAGATGGTGTAGAGGGAGTCCGGTTGTAACACGGACGAATCTTCGGCATTCCGCCGGCACGCAGCTCGCGCGCGGTCGTAAGCGCTCGTGAACCATGAGATCACGATCCGTTACTACCGTTCTCTTCGCCGCCACGCTCCTGACCCCCGTCGCCATCGGCCAGGACGACGCGCAGACCGGCCACGGCGCCGGCCACTGGTACGCCGACTTCGACGAGGCCGCCGCGGTCGCCAGGAAGGCCGGCAAGGACCTGCTCGTCGACTTCACCGGCTCGGACTGGTGCGGCTGGTGCATCAAGCTCGATGAGGAGGTCTTCGCGCACGACGCGTTCCAGAAGGGCGTCGAGCCGAACTTCGTGCTCGTCGCGCTCGACTTCCCGCGCGGCCAGGAGGCCAAGGCGAAGGTCCCGAACCCGGAGCGCAACAACGAGCTCAAGGACAAGCACGGGGTCCGGGGCTTCCCGACCGTCCTGTTGATGACGGCCGACGGCGACGTCTACGGCAAGACCGGCTACCAGCGCGGTGGCCCGGAAAAATACGTCGAGTCGCTCGACCAGATGCGCACCGAAGGCAAGCGCAACCTCGCGGAGATCCAGGAGCTCGTCGCGAAGTTCGAGGCGGCGAAGGGCCCGTCGAAGGCCGCGGTGCAGGCTCTCGCCATCGACAAGCTCGCCACCCTGGAGCCCGGCGCGATCGGCGCCAACCAGCTCGCGACGATCGCCCGACCCGCCGTCGCTTCGAATGACATGGCGGTCGTGGAGAAGGCGGTCGCAGCGCTGCTGAAGTCAGGGCAGGCCGAAGAAACCACGATCGAGAAGGCCCTCGAACTCGACCCGAAGAACGAGAAGGGCCTCCACGAGCAGGTCGTCAGCAGCCGGATGAAGGGCGTCAAGGACGACACGACCGCGCGCGCGTTCCTCACGGCGCTCGACGGACTCGTCGCGCTCGAGCCGCAGGACAGCGCTTTGTTCGAGAAGATGCTCGCGCAGGCCGCGCAGTGGGCGGCCGGCCCGCTCGGCGACGAGGCCGCGGCGAAGAAGTACGCGAAGACGCTGAAGCAGAAGGCCAAGGACCCGAAGAAGCACGCCAAGCTGTTCGAGCGGATCCTGAAGTAGGGCATCACGCCGGCTTCGTCACCGCGGCGTAGATCGCGCCGGGATCGCCGCGGTAGAGCTCGACGCTGGCGCCGAGCCCGTCGGCCCCGGCCTGCTCCTCCAGGAAGGGGCCGAGCTCCGCGTACCGGAACCGATCGCCCATGTAGTAGGTGTCGAACGCGAGGCGCCGTTCTTCCGGCGTCAGGTTGTCGATCACCTGCTGCATGTCGCCTTGCGCCGCGTCGCTCGCGCGCGCGACGGCGTCCTGCGAGCCGACGATGCCTTCGGGATCGTCCGTCACCGCGAGCACCGACAGGCGCAGCTGGCCACCCGGCTGGATCACCTGGAACGCGTCGCGCACGTTGGCGGCGATCACCGGTCGCGGGCAGTGGATGAAGACCGCACAGGCGAGCACGAGGCCGTACTCGCGATCCCGCGCCCCGGCCGGCACGGACAGTCCGTCACCGACGAAGAAGCGCGTATCGGGCGTGCCCGCCGTGCGCGCTTCGGCCGCCTCGACCATGCCCTGCGCGATGTCGAACCCGGTGTAGGACCGCGCGCGCTCGCGCAGTTTGCGAGCGAGCCGGCCCGAGCCGCAGCCGAGCTCGAGCACGTCGACGGTCCGCAGCCAGTCGGCGTCGAGTCCTGCGAGGAAGAGCTCGAGCTCGGTGCTCGCGTGCTGCTCCCAGGCCGCCTCGTCGTTCCAGCCCGGGTGCGACGCGACGAACAGGTCGCGCGACGGCAGCGCGGCGCGCGCCTGCCAGTTCTGCGCGAGCAACTCGGCCCACTCGGTCGCGGAGCGATCGCTCATCGGACCGTCAGTTGGCCTTGATCCTCGCCGCGTACTTCTTGGGGTCGGCAACGAACTTCTTCTTGCAGTTGCCGCAGCAGAACGCGACTTGCTTGCCCTCGAAGTCGACGACCTGCGCCGCATCGACGTCCGCGCCCGACACCGGACACTTGCTGTTGACCGGACCGGCCTTGGCCGTCTTCGCCGGCAGCTTGCCCGCGTACTTCTTCGGGTCCTTCTCGAACTTCGCCTTGCACTTGCCGCAGCACAACGCGACGACCCGGCCCTCGAACTCGACGACGTGCGCCGGATCGACGTCCGCGCCCGACACCGGACACTTGTCGTTGATCGGCGCGCCAGCAGGCTTCGCGGCAGCCTTCGCGGCTTCGGCGGCCTTCTTCTCGGCGTCGGCCTTGTCCTTCTCGGCCTTGTCCTTCTCGGCCTTCTTCGCGGCCTCGCGCTCGGCGATCTCCTTCTGCGCCGCGGCCATGCGCGCCTCGGCGTAGTCACCGACGTCGACTTCGAACCTGGCGAAGTGATCGCGCGCCGCCTTGGCACCCTCGGCAGTCACGCCGGTCTGCCACGCGTGCAGCTTCTTCAGTGCGGGCATCAGCAGGAAGAACGGCAGCGCGTCGTCCGTGATCTTCGTGCCGTAGAAGTTGGCGAACTCGAGCTTCTCGAGGTCGGCCATCGCGCGCACCGCGCCGTCGCCGACCGCGGTGTTCGCGACGTGCAGCCGGCGCAGCTGCTTCAGCTTGCCGAGCGAGGCAGCACTCGCGTCGGTGATCGCCGTGCGGGAGACGTTGAGCCAGACGAGGCGGGGCGCGAGCGGCTCGAGCAGCTTCAGCGTCTCGTCCGTGACCTTGTCACGCAGCAGCGACAGGTTGACGTCGATCGCGTCGGTGTCCTCGGCGACGCGCTGCACGACCGCGCCCTGCTGCCGCAGCGCCGCCATCGCGGCCTCGATCGCCTTGTCCGCGCCGTCCTCGAGCGGCGGCAGCTCGAACGTGATCATCGGGATCTCGGCCGCGGCCAGCGCGTCGGCGATCGCCTTGTCGCCGGCTTCGCCCCACTCGGCCCCTTCCCGGATCCACTGCTCGATGAGCTGCTGTTCCTGCTTGCTCAGCGGCTCGCCCTTCTCGGGCATGATCTCGTCGTCACCGAGCGGCAGCTTGACGCGCCGCAGCAGCTCGCTCTCCCCGGGCTTGCCCGCGACGATCGCCCAGTAGTCCTCGTCCCCCTCGGGGAACGCGACCTCTCGCGAGTCGAGCCGCAGGTCGCCCTTATCCTTCTCGGGCCCGTGACACTCGATGCAGCGCGACACGAAGATCGGCGCGATCTGCTTGCTGAAGTCGATCTTCTCGGCCGAGGCGGGAGACTCCTGCGCGACGAGGACGGCGACCGGCAGCAGCACAGCGATGAGGGCGGAGCGCATGGGGCGAATCTTCGGGCCAGCCGCGCGCGCGTGCAAGCGCCCGGGCCGATGAACGACCCGCGCTGGCGAGAGAGAGGGGACGAGGCGTGCGGCCCGGACGTCTGCAAGGTGACGGCCCGCTGCCGCTCCGGCCTCGACCCGAACCCTCGACGCCAGCGGCCCCACCTCGTCACGCCAGAACGAGGGATTCCGTCGCGCAGCGTGTTCCTCGCCCCACCGCCGCGCTTCGTCGTGTCGATCCTCATCGCGCTGCAGGTCGACAACTGGAACGAGGCGCGCCGGCAGGAAGAACGGGTCCGCGCCGTGCTCCGCGGCGTGCGCACCGTGCGTTCGACTACCGCACGCAGCACGGCGACTTGATCCGCGATGTGGCGCGTGCAGGAGGGGTTCTTCGGCGTCATTGGCTGCTCGTCGCGGAATACCGCGACGCGCTGCGCGCGCTCGACGCGTTCCTCGGCGGGTGAATCGGAACGGCCGCTCAGCCCACGACCGCCACGATCGCGCGCGAAACGGCCGCTCCACCCGGCGCCCCTGGGTCATTCACCAGCGCCTGGTAGAAGAACTCGACGCCGACCAGCATCGGATCCACCGGGATCGGCAGCGCGTAATCCGCAAACGGAAGACCGAGGGCGCCGTTGGGCTGCAAGGCCCAGAACAGCGAGAACTCCGCACTCGTCCACAACGCACACGTGGGCCTGAGTCCGAATTGGGCCAGACTGAACGGCAACGGCCCGAAGGCCGAATTGTCGCCATCGAAGCCGATCGCCAGCACCGCCGCCGCAGCGCTCGCGGCCAACAACTCGAGGCGGAGCTCGAAGGTGCTACCGAGCTCCGGGATGCTCCGAGCGATCAGCGTCGGCGTGTACGTCGTGCCCAGACAACCGACTCCGTGAGCCCGAACGCTCGCTGGCGACGTAAACGCCATGCCGACGAGACCGGACGCCATCGCGACTTGCCCGCGCAGCTCGCCGCTGACGGTATCGACGACGCGGAGTGTGGGCCCGACCGATGCGTACAGCACCTCCCCGGCGAAGGCCATGTCGGTGACACCGAGCCCGTTCTCGAGCGGGTTGACGTCGGTCGCAACGCCGGTCGTGAGATCGATCGCGACGAGGCCGCGTCCGGTCAACGTGCCCTGCGGCCCCGTGTCCCACGCATAGGCATTGCCGGCCGAATCGATGGCGAGACCCCGCTGCGTTCGGTTGGCGAGGCCCGTGTCGCCAACGAACTGCGTCGCGCCGGTCGCCGGGTCGATCTGGTACAGCCGCGGCGGATTCTGCCAGCTGTCGAGACCGTAGAGCACGCCGGACGTCGGATCGGCCGCCATCGAGTTGATCCGCACGCCGGCGGGCTGAAACGTGTTGACCGGCGTCACCACGCCAGCGGCCGGATCGACCGTCACGAACCAGTTGTCCAGGCTGCCGTAGTATGCCCCGTTGAGCAACGCCATCGCGACCATCTCCGGCATCTGGGGATACGGCGCCAAGACGGTAGCGAGTCCGTTCGCCAGATTGACGGCGACGAACTCCCGCGCCGGGGTCACGCCGACGAGGTTGGCGCCCCCCGGGGACTGCGCCCCCAGCGTGGTCGTGAACACGGTCAGGAGACCGACGCGAACCGAGTTCCTCATGAGCGCCGGACACGATATCGAGCCGCAGGCGCCCGGTCGATCCCCTACCGCCGGCCACCGCGCACGTCCTGCCCCGCGGCGAGCAGCTTGTCCTCGAGGTAGTTGAGGACCGAGCGCACCCAGTCGCGCTTCTCGGCGTAGCTGCCGTGGAAGAAGCTGCGCTTGAAGCCGTAGATCAGCACGTCCTTGAGCCCGCGGGCGCCGAGCTTGAACGTCGTCGCGGCCTTCTCCACCTCGTCCGTCATCGTCGTGCGTGACACGAGGCGGTTGTCGGTGCAGAGCGCGACGCTGCAGCGCGCGCGCCGCATCTTCTTGAACGGGTGCTTCGAGAGGTCCTTGCGCAGCTCGGGGATCGTCTGCTGGTTGCTCGTGAGGCAGACCTCCAGCGTGATGCGGCGGTCGGCGACGTAGCGTACGAGCCGTTCGACATAGCGCTTCTTGTCTGCGATCGACCGAGCGCGGATGTGACGCGTGCTGAAGAGCCACGTGCCGTGCCCGATGCGGTCCGCGTGCAGGTCCGTGATGGCCTGGAAGATCGACTCGGGACCGTAGTCCTCGCCCGCGTGCACGGTCTTGCCGAGGAAGTGGTCGTGCGCGAGCTGATACGCGGCGAGGTGGTCCTTGGCCGGGAAGCCGCGCTCCTGCCCCGCGAGGTCGAGCCCGACGACGGGCAGCCCGGACTCCGCTGCGGCCACCGCGGCGCGCGCGAGCTCGAGCGACGCGAGGGCGTGGATCTCGTTCGCCGGCGCGCTCGGCAACGCCTCGAAGTAGGCGCGATACTGCGCGCTGAACACGGGCAGGAAGAACCGCATCGCACAGACGATCACCCCGCACTCGAAGCGCGGCACCGCGCCGCGCCGCACGTCGGCCGCCGCGTTGATCCGCTTCTTGGCGCGCTCGAGCCCCTTGCAGACGGCCGCGAGCACCTTGCTGACGGGGAACTCGGAGCTGCTGTGCAGCTGCGGCGCGAACCGCACCTCGCAGTAGAACACGTTCTCCGCGCGGCAGTCGATCGCGAGCTCGTAGGCCGCGCGTTCGAGCGACTCGGCGTCCTGCAGGCACGCGACCGTGAACTCGAACCCGCGCAGATACTCGGGCAGGTTCTTGTAGGCCCGCTTGAACACGAGCTCGAGCAGCCCGTCGGACGTGCTGCTCGGCAGCTTGACCTTCTTCTTCTTCGCGAGCTCGATCAGCGTGTCGAGCCGCAAGCTGCCGTCGAGGTGCAGGTGAAGGTCGGACTTGGGCAGATCGTGGATGAAGTCGCGCGTCGCCTCGAACTTCGGCATGGAGCGATCATGCGACGCGGAGGCGGACGCGGCAAGCTTGGTGCGACGCGCGCGCCCGCGCGGTAGGGTCGGCGGCCAGACCTTGACCGAACCAGAGAGCGACCACCGAACCGACGCCTGGGAGGTGTTGACCGACGACGCGCGCGAACGCGAGTGGTTCGCGACGCTGGCGACGACGCTCGCGCAGCCGTCACGACCGGCGGGACCGGACAACCGACTGCGCCACGTCGTGCGTCTGAGTGCCGGGAACGAGCGGGCCTACTTCCTCAAGACGTTCGCCGCGACGCAGCCGAAGAACCGACTGCGCTTCCGCCTGACCCGCCCGACGGCCGGCAGCGACGCCGAACGTGAGCTGCGGGTCACGCAGGCGCTGCGAGCTGCGGGCATCGCCGCTCCGCGACCCGTCGCCTGGGGCCGGCGGGGACCGGCGTCGTTCTATCTGTGCGCGGAGCTGCCCGGCACACCGCTGACCGCGGCGCTCGCGACGCCGTCGCAACACCCTGGCCTCGCGCGCGCGGCCGCGCGATTCTGCGGGCAACTCCTCGGCGCCGGCTTTCGGCTGCCGGACCTCGCGCCCGATCACGTCTTCTCGCCATCGGGCTCGGCAGCGGCGGCGGCCGGCGAGCCCGGCACGTTCGGCGTCCTCGACCTGCACAACGGCGGCATCGGTCGACCGGGCCCGGCCGACCGGCGCCTGCTGCGGCGCGTCCTGCGGCGCTTCGCCCGCAGCTGTCGCGGCACGCCCGCTGCCGCACCGGTGATCGCCCTGCCGTTCGCCGTCCGACTCATCCGCGCCGCTGGCCGCAATGACGCGCGCGCCGTGCTCGCCGCCCTGCCGCCGCTCTGGACGGCCAGGCGCTACGAACGCGCGGGCAAGAGCGCGGCCTACGCGACGCGCAACCCGCGGCGTCAGGAACGCGAGGCGGCGCTGCTGCGCCGCGTCTGGCCCGGCCAACGCGGCGAGTCGGTGCTCGACCTGCCGTGCGGCGCGGCGCGGCTGCTCCCGTGGCTCCGCGACGAGCTCGGCCACGAGGTCACGCTCGGCGACGGCGCGCTCGCGATGCTGCAGCAGGCCCGCGCGGCCCACGCTACGGACCGGCTGCTGCTGTCCGACGCGCTCGCCGTGCCGCTTCGCGACGGCGCGGTCGACGGCGTCGTGCAGTTCCGCTTCCTGCACCACCTGCCGCCCGACGCGAGCAAACGGGCGATCGCCGAGTGCTGCCGCGTCGCGCGCCGCTTCGTCGTCGTGAGCTTCTTCCACCCATGCAGCGCCCACCACCTGCGGCGCCAGCTCCGGCGCCTGACCGGCGAACCACCGACCCGGTTCGCGCGCACGCTGGGCGCCGTCACGCGCGAGTTCGAACGCGCGGGCTTCCGGCGCCATCGCGTCGCTGCCGATAGACCCTATGCCCGCGACCTGTGGCTCGCGAGCTTCGTGCGCCGCTGACGCGCGGCGACAACGCCCACACCCGCTCCACCCATGCCCCCACTGCACGTCGCCATCGCCTGCCTCTGCGGCACGACCGGCGGCCCGGCCACGTACGGGCGGCGGCTCGTCGAGGCGCTGGCGCACGTCGACGACCTGCGGGTGACGGTGCTCACGGACCGGCCGCAGTACTTCGCCGCGGCCAAGGCCGACGTCGTGGAGCTGCCGATGAAGGGCGGCATCGACCGCCTGCGCTGGCAGCACTTCGCGGTGCCGCGCGCGCTGCGCGAGGTGCGACCGGACGTCTACCACGACACCAAGAACGCGCTGCCGCGGCGGTGCCCGGTGCCGAGCGTCGTCACGGTGCACGACCTCGCGTACTTCACGCGGCCGGAGACGTTCGGGTTCTGGTCCCGGACATTCCTGCGGCGGGCGACGCGGGACGCGGCGCGCCGGGCCCGGCGGATCGTCGTGCCGTCCGAGGCCACGGCGCAGGACATGCGCGCGGTGTTCCCGGCGGCAGCGGACCGCCTCGAGGTGATCCCACACGGCATCGATCCGGCGCCCGCGATCGACGCCGCGACCCGGGCCGAGGTGCGGGCGCGACTCGGACTGCCCGAGCATTACGTGCTGCACGTCGGGACGATCCAGGCGCGCAAGAACGTCGACCTCGTCGTCGCCGCCGTTCGCGAGCTGCGCGCTCGCGGACTGCCGCACCAGGCCCTCGTCGTCGGGCGCCGCGGCTGGCTCAGCGACGCGGCCATTGCCGAGATCGAGCGCGACGACACCGCGCTGTGGCTCGAGCACGTGAGCGCCGACGACCTGCCCGCGGTCTACGCCGAGGCCGCGGCGTTCGCGTCACCGTCGGCCTACGAGGGCTTCGGCTTCGCCGTCGCGGACGCGCTCGCCGCCGGCGTGCCGACGGTGATCAGTGACATCAGCTCGCTGCCCGAGCTGTGTGGTGACGCCGCGGTCCGGTTGCCTGAGCTCTCGGTCACCGCCGTCACCGACGCGCTCACCGGCATCCTCACCGACGACGCGACCGCGCGACAGCTGCGCACCCGCGGGCGGGAACGAGCGGCGCAGTTCTCCTGGGAACGTTGCGCCCGCGCGCACGCCGCCGCCTACGCCGCGGCTGCCGACCGCCCGGGGGACTGACCGGGTCAGTCCTGCGTGCGCCGCAGGATCGACAGCAGGTCCTTGTCCAGTTCGCCGTCGTTGTCGTCGTCGCCGCTCTCGGGCTTGCTCTCGCCGCCGAGGACCGCATCGAGCGCACTCGCCGCCGTGCCGCCGAGGACGTCGAGGCCGTCCCCGTCGCCGCTGTCGCCGAACACGCGGTCGATCGCGCTCTGGCGCTGGCTCTCGTCGTCGTTCGCGTCGAGCGCGGCGAACGCCTCCTGCATCGAATCCTCGACGCTGAGCGTCAGGGACGCCACCGCCGCGTCACCGCCCGGCACGGCGATCACGCCGTCCTTGCTGAGCTTGATGAGCAGCATGTAGATGTCGAACAGCGGCAGCCCGAGCGACCCGACGAGCGACCGCGGCGACGTGTCGCCGTTGATCTGCGACACGAGCTTGAGCTCGAGCACGCCGAGCGCGACGTCGCTCATGCGCGCGAACATGTCGGACTTGGGTTCGAGCGACGCGTCGGGATCCGGGATCACCGCGAGCATCTGCTGCCAGTCGTCGATCTGCTTGCTGCCCTCGAGCAGCAGCGACGTGACACCGACGCGGATGTCGTACTCGATCGCGAACTCCGGCAGCTCCTCGAGGCTGCGGTAGTAGAACGCGTACGGCTCCTGCGACCGCATGAAGTCGAACAGCACTTCCTTGCCGAACTGCCGCAGGATCGCGAGCTGATCCATGCCCTGGAAGACGCCGACTTCCCACAAGGCGAGGATCGCGGGCTGCCCGCTCTTCTTGCGTTCGGCCTCCGCCGCGGCAACCTGCGCCTCGGTGATCTCGCGGTGCGACATCGCGTCGTTCCCCGGCATCACGCGGCGCACGACCTGGTGCGGATCGAGGAAGAAGATGCGGCCGTCCTTGAGGTAGATGTCGAGCCGGTTGTCGTCCTTCTCGAGGCTGAGGCAGCCGATGCGCTTGCCCGACGACAGCATCTGCATCACCTCCTCGACGGAGATGAAGTCGGTGCGGCCGGCGAAGTTGAAGTCCGTGTTCCCCGACTGCGTGCCGAGCAGGACCTTGTCGAACGCCCGCGCGAACTCGGTGAGCGTCGTCGCGGAGAACAGCGCGCCCATGACCCACTCGGCCGCGCGCGTCGGTTCGACCTCGTCCTCGCTCTGCAAGAACAGGCGCATGCCGCGCCGCAGGCGCGTGAACAGCAGCTCGCCGAGGAAGTCGCGCGTCGCCGTCTTCGTCCCCTCCATGCGGAGCTTGCGATCGACGAACTCGCCGACCTTCTCCACGAGGTTGACGAACTCGCTCTCGTAGGCCTCGTCATCGCCGACGCAGAGCCCGTCGATCAGGCCGCATACCGTGGCCTTGAGGCCGTCGCCGAGGGCCTCGACCGTACCAGTGGTGTCGTTGTCGACGTCGGACATGGACATGTCGTTCCTCGGCCAGGAGCGGCATCGTTCTTGACGGGATGCCCCGCAAGTCTCGTTCTGCCCATGGCATGGGGCCCGCTGGCGGCGGATTCGCCCATCCGCTATGCCTGGGACTGCGTGACTCCACCTACTGAACCCGGTTCCGCCGGATCCGCCGCCGACAGCGCCCAGCTGGCCGCGGCCCGTGAGGTCCTGTCGGACCTCGGTCTGCGCGAGGTCGAGCTGCCGCGCGCGCTGGCCAACTGCCGCCGAACGTCGCTGACACTGGTCGGCGAGAACGCGGCGGGACAGGCCTACCTGCTCAAGCAATACCTGCCGCCCGCGCCCGATGCGGTCCTGCCCGCCGGCGCGCGGCCGTCGGACTACGCGTGGCGCGAGACCGGGTTCTACCGCCTGCTCGACAGCACCGATCCGGACCGTCGCGAGCTGCCGGCGCCGCGCACCGTCGCGTTCGGCCCCGGCGAACCGCCGGCCTGGATGCTCCTCGAACTGCTGCCGGCCGCGGTCGGCCCCAAGGAGGAGACGCTCGACCAGGATCACGTGCTGGAGTTGCTGCGGCGGCTCCGAGAACTGCCGACCGAGCGCCTCGTCGGGCGCCGCGGGTTCCCCGTCGCCCACTGGGATCCGGTGTCCTACCTCGAACGCGTTCGCACGATGTACGACTCGGTGCTGCTGATCATCGGCGAGTCGCGGTGGCGGCGGGTGCAGAGTTTCTTCGCCGAGGCGCTGCGCTGGACGGAATCGCGCGACCACGTGCTCGTGCACGGTGAGTTCCTCGAAGACAACGTCGTCGTGACGGCCGATGGCCGGCCACACCTCGTCGACTTCGAGAACCTCGGCCTCGGCAACCGCGACCACGACTTCGCGTGGTTCTGGATCCACAGCGAGCGCCACGCGGAATGGAAGCGACAGCTGGTGCAGCGGTGGTTCGGCGAGAGCGTCGGCGGTGATCGCATCCGGACCGAGTGGGGTCTGCGCAGCGCGGTCGCGTATCTGGCTCTGCGGCGGCTCAACTGGAGCTTCCTCACTCACGGCGACGAGGACCCGCGGCAGGGCCACAACCTGGCGCTGCTCGATGCCGCGCTCGCGGGCGGAGCGGAGCTGTTTCCGTTCTGAAGGCGAGCGTTTTCACGCCCGCGAAATTCGACATGCAACGCCAAATCGAAGCGGCACCCGGGTGCCGCAATCCGTAGGCACCGAGGCCTGCCCAGTTCGGCCCCGATCACCACAACCCTCATACCTACGGCACTTACGCACTTGTGCGGAGAAAGTCAGAGCGCTGGCACGGTCCTTGAGATGACGCGGCCATGACGACCGTCGACCGCACCTTTCCCGAGCCCGCAGCCAGCGACGAAGACCTCGTTGCCAGCCTGCAGAACGGTGAGAGCGAGTATGCGCTGACGGCGCTCGAGGCCCGCTACGGCAAGCGCATCCTGCACTTCGTGCAGGGCATGGTGCGGGATCAGCACCTGGCGCAGGACGTCACGCAGGAGGTGTTCGAGAAGCTGCTGCTGAAGAACGACCTCTACCGCCCCGGCACCAACTTCCGGGCGTGGCTCTTCGAGATCGCGCGCAATCAGGCGCTGTCGGCGCTGCGTTCGCAGAAGCGCCTGCCGCGGCCGGCGAGCGCGCTGCAGACCTCGGACCGCGACGAGGTCGACCTGCTCGCGACGCTCCCGGCCAAGAACGACGACCGCGCGCTCGAGGTCGAGGAGTTCATGAGCGCGTTCCGCGCGGCCGTCGCGTCACTGCCGGACCACTACCGCGAGGTCTTCGAACTCTGCGTCCGCCAGGGCGTCGCCTACCAGGAGGCCGGCAAGCAGCTCGGCCTGCCGACCGGCACCGTCGCCATCCGCATCATGCGCGCCAGGAAGCGCCTCTTCGGCGCGCTGCAGAAGCACCTCGGCCGCCTCCGCCGGCCGCCCGCCTGCTTCCAGTAGACCCCCGGTCCCTCCCGGCATGCGGGTGGCGGTACCGAACCCGCTTCAAATCCGCCACGCGCAGGGAGCCGATACGCGCTGCGCCAACGCCGGTTGGAGGTCTGGCCGGGTGGCGGATTTGAAGCGGGTTCGGTACCGCCACTCTCAGCCGAGCTCGACTCCGAGTTCGGCGAACGCTTCTTCTGCGATGCGCTCCCAGCCGCGGTTGGCGGCCGGGCTCGCGGGGCTCGGGTGCGGGATGCGGCCGATGCGCGGACCGTCGCTCGACAGGACGCGGCGCGCGCGGTCCTCGGCAAAGGCGCCGATGCCGATGACGAGCTCGGGGCGCAGCGCGTCGATCACGCGACGCAGCATGCGGTCACAGATCTCGAACAACGGCTTGCTGTCCGCCTTCTTGAGCTTGTCAGGCGTGAGGTTGCTGCCGGTCTCCGACACGAACGCGAGCGGGCAGTAGTTGTGCACGTAGAACTGCCGGAAGAAGCGCGTCGGCGTCACGAAGCGCCGCGCGGCCCAGCCCCAGACCCGGCGCCCGCTCACCTCGGCGCGCTTGCACGCGAGCCCCTCGACGGGGCGCTTCGGGTGCACGTTCTTCGGCTGCTTGACCTCACCGTCGATCCGCAGCCAGCTGCGCACGGCCTCGACCTCGCCGAACGGCACGCCCGTCTGCACCATGCCGAACGGGCCGGGGTTCATCCCGAGCAGCACGTAGCGCTTGGTGCCACGCCCGTAGCGCTGCAGGAACTTGCGGTGCAGATCCCACGCATGATCGAGCGGGTTGTAGACGCACGCGACGGGATCGCCGAACCGCAGGCTCTCGAGCTCGGCCACCGCGTCGCGCGTCAGGTCGACGAGCGAGGGCATGCCGAAGACGATACTGCTCCCACTACCCCAGCGCGACGAGCAGGCACGAACCGTCGTCGATCACCGCGATCCCGGCGGCGCGCGCCGCGGCACTCGCCGCCGGATCCTCGGCACCGGGCTGGAACCAGAGCTGCCGCACGCCCGCGGCGATCGCGTCGGAGACGATCGACTCCGCTGCCGCCGGCGGCGCCACGACCGACGCCGCGATCGGCCCGTCGACGGCGGCCGCGGCATCACCGAGCGACGCGTAGCACGCCACGCCCTCGACGCGGTCGAGCTTGGGATTGACCCCGACGACGGGCAAATCGTGCTGCGCGTAGCACCGCAGCACCTTGTTGCCGAACTTGGCGCGATCCTCGGATGCGCCAACGACCGCGAACGACCGCACCGCGAGGAAGTCCGCGATCGCGGGCGGCTGGGCTCGGCTCATCGCCAGTCGTCCTGCCGCCCGATCGTCGCCGGCCGCTCGTCGGCGTTGGCCGTCACCCAACCGGTCCAGAACGCGAGCCGCGCAATGCGCTCCATCTTGTCACCGTCGAGCTTCTCCGCGTGATCGGTGACCTGGTGGTAGTCCTCGTGCTCGCCGTTGCAGAAGAACACCACCGGGATGCCCTTCTTGGCGAAGTTGAAGTGGTCGCTGCGCGTGTAGTACTTGTCACCGTTCTCGAACGACAGCCCGAGCTGCTCGCCGAGCGCGGCCGAGCGCTGCACGAGCGTCGAGAACATCTGATGCCGATGGCTCGGCGTCACCGTGACCGACGTCGCCCCCGACTCCGGCCCGCTGCGACCGATCATGTCCGTGTTGATGTCGGCGATGATCTTCTCGCTGTCCCACGTCGGGTTGTCCGCGTAGTAGGCGCTGCCCCACAGCCCGAGCTCTTCGCCCGAGACGGACAGGAAGATGATGCTGCGGCGCGGCCGCTCCTTCAGTTTCGTGAACGCCCGCGCGATCTCGAGCAGACCCGACGTGCCCGACGCGTTGTCGTCGGCGCCGTTGAACACCTCACCGTCGAGCCTCTTGCCGACGTGGTCCATGTGCGCCGAATACACGATCGCCTCGTCGGCAAGATCCGGGTCCCTGCCCCGCAGAACGGCGACGACGTTGCACGCGGTCGCCTCGTCGTCGCGCACGACCTGCGCCCTGGCGCTGCCCGGGATGCCGCCATTGCTCGCCGGCAGCTCGCCATCACCGGCCGCGAACGCGCGCACCGCGTCGAGATCGGTCCCGAGTGCCGCGAGCAGCTCGCGGCTGCGCGTCTCCGACAGCACGAACGCCGGCGCGCCGAACTGCCCGCCCATCATCTGACTCATCGCGGCCATCTGCCCGTCGCCGCCTTGGAAGCGCGGTGACAGCTGGTCCTTGCCCGGCGACAGGCCGAGATAGTTGAGCACGTCCGCGGTCCCGAAGTCGTCGTCGGGCAGCGCGAAGACCACGGCCTCGGCACCGAGCTTCTTCAGGTTCTGCGTCGTGCGACGCATCACGCCGAACGAGCGGAACGACATCATGAACTTCTGCTCGACGGACAGCTGCTGGTCGACCCTGCCCTTGGGCTGCTTCACGAGCACGACCGGGATCACGCCCTCGAGGCTCTCACCGTCAGCGACTTCCGCGCTGCCGCCGCGCGTGCGGCCGAAGCCGTAGAACTTCAGCTTGCCCGTGATCGCGACCGGGTCGGTCGAGCCGCCGAGCACCGCGAAGCCGTCGTTCCACGTCGCCTCGGCGACCTTCAGCATCGTCGATTCCGCGAGCGCCGTGCGCGTGATGCCGTAGTCCTGGAACCACGACCGGCGCCCGCCGTCGACCTCGTCCCCGAGCGGCTCGAGCCCGAGGCGCGCGAAGTGGCCGGCGATGTACTTGGCCGCGGCTTCCTGACCCGGTGACCCGGTGAGCCGACCGCCGAGCTGATCGCTCGCGAGGAAGCGGGCATGCCGCAGCAGATTGCTCTCGTGGATCGTCGACATGGCCGCGGGCGGCGTCGCGACGGCGTCCGCCGCGGCCTGCGCCAGCGTGGGCGCGGCGAGCGTGAGAGACAGAATCGGGAAGAACGGGACGGAGAATCTGCGCATGAGGATCGGCACAATCGGGGTCAGCGGCGTAGGTAGCCGGCCGGGCAGGACGATTGTCGCCCGGCTTTGCTTCCGCGCCGACGGTTCTTCGGATCCTTTCCGTAGCGCCCCGGATCGTCGGGGCCCACCGCCAGCTCGCCATGGCCATTTCACCCGCACCCTTTCGGACCCGCCGCCACTTCCTGCTCGGCCTCGGCGCCGCCTCGGGTGCGGCCGCGATCACGCCCCGGGGCCGCCCGCCGATCGACGACCCCGAGGACATGGCTGCCGCCGCGCGGCTCTGTGGGCTCGAGTTCTCCGAGGCGCACCGCGAGCTCGCCGGTCCGCGCCTGCAGCGCCTGCGCGGCCGCTACGAAGAGCTCCGCCGCACGTCGCCGCCGTTCGAGCTCTCGCCGTGCATCGCGTTCGACCCGTATCCGCCCGGGGCCGAACGCGCAGCCCCGACCGGGCCCGTGCCGTTCACGATCCGCACGGATGTCTCGGCCAAGGCGAACGACACCGACCTCGCGTTCGCGACCGTCGACGAGCTCGCGGGCCTGCTGCGCCAGGGTCACGTCACGAGCCGCAAGCTCACCGAGCTCGCGATCGCGCGGCTCAAGAAGTTCGACCCGAAGCTGCTGTGCGTCGTGAGCCTGCTCGCGGAGACCGCGCTCGCGGCCGCCGACCAGGCCGACCGCGAACTGAAGAACGGCAAGGACCGCGGTCCGCTGCACGGCATCCCCTACGGCGCCAAGGACCTGTTCGGCTGGCCCGGCACGATCACGACGTTCGGCGCAGCACCATTCCAGGACCACGAGTGGGACGTGCGCGCGACGGTGCTCGCCAAACTGGAGGCCGCCGGCGCCGTGCTCGTCGCCAAGCTGACCCTCGGCGAACTCGCGATGGGCGATCGCTGGTTCGGCGGCCGCACGCGCAACCCGTTCCAGCCGGAGCAGGGCAGCAGCGGCTCGTCGGCCGGACCGTGCTCCGCCGTCGCCGCCGGGCTCGTGCCGTTTGCGATCGGCACGGAGACGCTCGGCTCCATCGTCTCGCCGTGTCGGCAATCCGGCATCGCGGGACTGCGCCCGACGTTCGGCAACGTGAGCCGCTACGGCGCGATGCCGCTGTCGTGGACGATGGACAAGATCGGCCCGATCGCGCGCTCGGCGGTCGACGCGGCGCTCGTCTTCGACTGCATCCGCGGCAGCGACGGCCACGATCCGGCCGTGCGGGACTGCGCGTTCGATTGGCGGCGCGACCGGCCGCTCGATGGCCTCAAGGTCGGCATCCTGCAGCAGCGCCGCTTTCCGGGTCGCGACGAGGACCGCGCGTTCGTCGAGTGGATCAAGGAACAGGCCGGCGAGACGGTCGAGGTCACACTCCCCGACGCGCCCTACCGCAGCATGCTCGTGATGCTCGAGGCCGAGGCGGCGACCGCGTTCGACGAGTTCTTGCGGCTCGGCCTCGCCGACGAGCTCGTGCAGCAGGCGGCCGGCAGCTGGCCCAACTCGTTCCGCGCGGCGCGCACGATCCCGGCCGTCGAGTTCCTGCAGGCCGCGCGCCATCGCGCCAAACTGCAGGTCGACATGCAGCGCGCGCTCGCGGGCGTCGACGTGCTCGTCGCGCCGACCCACGGCGGCCCGACGCTGACCGCGACCAACCTCACCGGTCACCCGACCTACGTGCTGCCCGTCGGCAAGGACGACGAGCGCGGCAGCCGCCCGACGATGCTCGCGCTCGTCGGCCAGCTCGACGGCGAGGCCGCGCTGCTCGCGGTGGCCGACGCCTGGCAGCGGGAAACCGAGTGGCACCTCGCCCGACCCGAACTCACCCGATGACCGAACCTACCCCCGCCCCCCGCTCCCGCGCCGGCACGAGTTGCGGCCCGTTCGCGCGCTGGCTGCAGCGCCCGCTGAAGACCCGCGTCGCCGTCGTCCTGCTCGGCCTCGGCCTGCTGCTCTTCGTGCGCTGCGTCGCCGGCCGCCCCACCGGGGCGCGCCCGGTGCCGCGCGCCGGCTACTCGATCGTCGTCTGCGGCGAACGCGTCGACATCGACACGCCCGTCGTGTTGTGGAGCGACGAAGGCGGCTACAACGCCTACGAGGAGAAGAAGCGCTTCACCGAGGACGAAGAGCCGGACGGCAAGAAGCGCTACGGCCAGCGCCCCGGCAACCCGCAGACCCTCGAAGAACTGCAGGAACAGGTCCACGCGTTCGTCCTGCACTACGACGTCGCGGGCACCTCGCGCCAGTGCTTCAAGATCCTGCAGGACCTGCGCACCCTGTCCGTGCACTTCATGCTCGACGTCGACGGCACGATCTACCAGACGCTCGATCTCAAGGAGCGCGCGTGGCACGCGACGACGTCCAACGACTACGCCGTCGGCGTCGAGATCGCGCACCCGGGCGCCTACCCGCAGCCGATGGGCGCGCCGATGCGGCGGTGGTACGAGAAGGACGACGACGGCTGGCGCATGAAGTACCCGAAGTGGATGACCGAGACCGGCGTCCGCACCGAGGGCTTCATCGCGCGCCCGGATCGCCCCGAGATCCAGGAGGGCGTCATCAATGACCGCCCCGCCCACCAGCTCGACTTCACGACCGCGCAGTACGAAGCGCTCGCGAAACTCTGCGCCGGGCTGTCGCTCGCGCTGCCTCGGATCGAGCTGAAGGCGCCGCGCACGAGCAGCGGCGCGATCGTACAGGAGAAGCTCGCGGACGAACGACTGCAGTCGTTCGACGGGATCATCGGCCACTTCCACGTGCAGACCAACAAGCAGGACCCGGGCCCCGCGATGCAGTGGGAACGCGTGCTCGGCACAGCCCGCCTGCACCGCGATCGATGGACCAACCCGGGAGCCAGCCGATGAGCGATCACCCCTGGATCCTGCGCCCGATCCGCGCGGCCGACGATGCGGCCGTGAAAGCGGTGATCCACGACGTGATGACGGAGCACAATTGCTCGGGCGAAGGATTCGCGATCCACGACCCCGAGGTCGAGGCGATGACCGCGGCGTATCGGCAACCCGCAGCCGGCTACTTCGTCGTGACCCGCGGCGGCGAGGTGTTTGGCGGCGGCGGCTTCGCCCGCCTCGCAGGCACGACCGAGGCCGACTCGGTGTGCGAACTGCGCAAGATGTACTTCCGCGACACCGCCCGCGGCCACGGCCTCGGCCACGCGCTGCTCGACCTGCTGCTCGACGAGATGCGCGCCGCTGACTACGCGCGCTGCTACCTCGAGACGACGTCGTGGATGAAGACGGCGCAGCACGTGTATCGCGCGCACGGCTTCGAGGAGATCCCCGGGCCACGCGGAGCGACGGGGCATCACGGGTGTGACACGTTCTTCGAGCGGGCGCTGTGACGGACGGATCAGACCGCAGTCAATCGACCAAGACGCGACGGCGCAGGTCACACCAACGGGCACGCTCAACAGGGGGCCCGCGAGCCCCGGGTCGCGGCGAGGTTCATCGAGTGAGTTCCCGCCGGGGGCACTGACTCTTGATGTAGATCCGACAAACGCCCGTGCTCGCGAGCTCTAACGTGCGACCCCTTCCACAACCTTCTCTAGATCTGGCGCCCAATTCGTGTAGCCACGGCTGATGAAGAACCCGAGCACGATCGCGAGCGATTCAGTCGCGCAGTACTTGAGCGCTTCACGTGCGCTGGCTGTGTCTGGCAACGGGGGGAAGTCTTCCGTCCGGTAGTGGACGCCGTCGAGCGTGAACCGAGAGATTCCCCCCAGGGCGGGAGGAGGGTCGGCACGGAGCTTCTCAAGCTCCTGGTCGTAGTCGAGGTCAATTCCGCGTCTCGCGGCATCTTCGACCGCAACGCGAGCGATGCTCCTGAGTGCGAGGTCACTCTTGGGTGGAGCATCGAATGCTGGGACCAGGCCAGCTCTCACCACACGCGTTCGTTCTGCTATCTCGACCTCATCGCAGTAGATGGAGACCGGCATGGTCGCCTGGTTCAATTCCCTGAGAAGCGAATCGAGCGCCTTCTTGTCGTCTGGACATGGAGCGCGATCCTCCCGGTTCAGCAGCTCGTTGCGCCAAAGCAGATCCGCTTTGAGCTTACCGTGCGTGAACAGGAACGGGATGTCGTATGTGTTGCGGACGACGCCAGGCCACCATACGCACTCTGATTGGCTCGGAACTGCGAAGGTGGCAGGTTGCTGCCCCTTGCTCAAGATGTCGAGGGCACTTGGAAACTCCGTGCGGATGGTCTCAAGGTCACTGGCTGCTTGTTGCAGCACTTGGCGTTCGCGTTCTGCAGATCGATAGGACTCTAGCTCACGAATCCCATCAGGGCGTGAACACCGGGACGACGCGAGCCAAGCAACGGCCAGCCCGAGCGCGACGACTATCACGCTCGCCAGCAGTCGGTGGCTGGGCCTGGCCGAGCTAGACATCGCTGGTCTCGGAGCAGTAGTTGCACCAAGCCCGAATGTCGAAGTAGCAGATGTTCGCGAACGTCAGGTGGTGCCCCACTTCCCACGTCTCCGTAGAGAAGGACCCACAGCCGCCTACTTGAAGCGTCGTGCTCTGCGTTTGCGCCCACGGATCTCCAACCAAGTGACGCATAGTCGTGAACGGCTTCGATGTGAATTTGACGTTCACGACGCCGGCGCAGTGGAGCGCAACCGGGCAGGGGGGGTGCCACCATCGCACGAGCCGTGGACGAAGCCTGGCGCAAAGGTGATCAGAGAAACCGACGGGAGGTTCGCACCGCAGTTCGAGCCGAACGGGTAGTGCAGCATGCGTTCTGTAAACCGCCCGAGGCAGCTTGACGCAGTCGGCGGTGGTCGTCGCGGTTGGTCTGGGCGCTGCACCCTGGGTGCAGTGGCCAGGCCGACCGCGACGACCACCGCCGGCGCGGACGGATGCTTCAAGTCGGCGAGTCACGACGCTCAGCTTTTGTTAACCACAACGAAAGCAGAACGAAGTGACCCACCAATCCGAAAGTAGCACGCTCGACACCGTCTTGGAATCCATCGCAACGCAGGGTCTGGGAGGGATCGCGGACGCGATCCGCGTCCTCGTGAACGAGGCCATGAAGATCGAGCGATCCGCGTTCCTGGGCGCCGGCCCAAACGAGCGCACCGAGTCACGACGGGGCTACGCCAACGGCTTCAAGCCGAAGACCGTGGCGACTCGCGTCGGCGCGATCGAGTTCGCCGTTCCGCAGGTCCGCGAGGCCGTCGACGGCGAGCGCTTCTATCCGACGGCACTCGAACGCGGGATTCGCTCGGAGCGCGCCCTGAAGCTCGCGGTCGCCGAGATGTACGTCCAGGGCGTCTCGACCCGCAAGGTCGCCGCGATCACCGAGGAGCTCTGCGGAGTACAGGTGTCGTCCCAGCAGGTCTCCCGGGCCGCCGCGGCACTCGACGACGAGCTGCAGCAGTGGCGGATGCGCGAGCTCGGCCGGTGCCGCTACCTGGTCCTCGATGCCCGCTACGAAAAGGTCCGGCACGCCGGCTCCGTCATGAGCGCGGCCGTCCTGATCGCGACGGGCGTCGATGATGCAGGCCATCGCTCGGTCCTCGGCGTCAGCGTGTCGCGCTCGGAAGCCGAGGTCCACTGGCGCGACTTCCTCGACAGCCTGCGTGAACGTGGCCTGCACGGGCTCGGACTCGTCGTCAGTGACGACCACTCTGGCCTCCGCCAAGCTTTGGCGGCGAGCTTTCCCGGAGTCGCCTGGCAACGCTGCCAGTTCCACCTGCAACGCAACGCCGCTCCACGAGTGCCGACCGTCTCGTTGCGCCCGTCGATCGCTCGTGGACTTCGTGCGGTCTTCAACGCTCCAGACCGACCTGAGGCCGAACGGCTTCTTGATAGGCTTCTGGAGGATCACGCGGAAACCGCTCCCGACTTTGTCCGGTGGGCTCGCGACAACGTCCCCGACGGCTTCGCTGTCTTCGCGATCCCGGCGACGCACCGTCGCTGCCTTCGCACGACCAACATGCTCGAGCGCCTCAACAAGGAGCTCCTGCGCCGCACCCGCGTTGCGACGCTCTTCCCCAACGACGCCTCTCTTCTCCGGCTCGCCACCGCGGTCCTCATGGAGATCAGCGAGGACTGGGTGACTGGCCGTCGCTATCTCTCCATGGACGCTGAGTGAAATGATTCGCCGACTATGGGCTCGCTCTTACAGAACGAATGTTGCTTTGCCGCCGAACGAACTCTGAATCCCCGCGTCCGCGTCACACAGGCAACCAGTGTTCGGTCCCCAATTCGCCCCCGAGGGCATGAGTGCGATCGCAACGGGCAGAACGACGGCGCAGAAAGCCAAGCGGGTGCGGCTGATTTTCATGGGCTCCTCTTCTTCGACGAGACTTGCGTTGTTCTCGCTATCCAAACGCAAACGCTACTGCGAGACACCAAGCTGTCAAGACCCCAACGCAAGCCCGCAGCCGGTCGACGACTCCGCCGCAGGCAGCAAGAGCGACGCTCCGAATGCAAGATGCAAGCTCCGACGGCCCAACCCAACACCCGCTACTCCGCCCGCGGCATGCCCGTTCTCGGGTCATTTCGGGTTGCGATTCAGTGGTCGGGCGCCGCCAGCGGCTCCACGTGATCGCGGCGTCGCGATGAATGGACGTCACATGAGCAGTTCGAACGTTTGAACGGACCCGCAGTATGTCAACGCGGGAGCCCGGGCCGGGGCGGGCTGGGGCTAGGCTCGGGCGCCGCGAACGCACAGGCGCGGATGAATGAATGCTGTGACCAAGATGAGGACCACGTGGCGGCGTGGACGGGTGGCGAGTTCGTCGAGTCGCGAGGGACTATTGCGACCGTCCTGCAAACCCGCGAACCGCCCACAACCGGCGTAGGCAGCGCCCGTTCCCGAACTAGAGAAGGGCAGCGGCCCGAACTGCCGATACCTCCGCAGGTATCGACTCCCGCGCTGCAGCCATGGACAACTACTTCTTCGGAGCCTTCGGCCTGTCGTTCTGGCCGGCCCTGCTGGTCACCGCGACCGTTCTCACGACGGTCGTGTTCTTCGCCGCCCCCATGTGGCTGTTCGCGACCGCGACCGCGGCGCTGATGTGGCTCCTCGGCGCGCCGTGGTGGCTCTGGCTGCCGATCGCGCCGCCGCTGTTCGTGCTCTGCGTGCCGCCGCTGCGCCAGGCGCTCGTCAGTGATCGCATCCTGCGCTTCATGCAGAAGAGCGGGTTCATGCCGCAGATCAGCGCGACCGAACGGGAAGCCATCGCGGCCGGCACGGTGTGGCTCGACGGCGAGCTGTTCTCCGGGCGACCGAAGCTGAGCAAGATCGCGGCCGCGAACTACCCCGACCTGACCGACGAGGAGCGCGCGTTCATCGACGGCCCCGTCGAGACGGTCTGCGCGATGACGGACGACTGGCAGGTCTGGCAGGAGCGCGATCTGCCGACCGCCGTCTGGGACGAACTCAAGCAGCACGGCTTCTTCGGCATGATCATCCCGAAGGAGCACGGCGGTCTCGGCATGTCGGCGTCGGCCAACAGCGCGGTCGTCACCAAGCTCGCGTCGCGCTCGCTGCCGCTCGCGATCACGGTCATGGTGCCGAACTCGCTCGGCCCGGGCGAACTGCTCACGCACTACGGCACGGATGCGCAAAAGCACCGCTGGCTGCCCGCGCTCAGCAAGGGCGAGGAGATCCCGTGCTTCGCGTTGACCGAACCGGGCGCTGGCTCGGACGCCGGCGCGATCCAGAGCAAGGGCGTCGTCTTCCGCGGCGAGGACGGCGAGCTCTACCTGCGGCTGTCGTGGAACAAGCGCTACATCACGCTCGCGGCGATCGCGACGGTGCTCGGCCTCGCGTTCCAGCTGCAGGATCCGGAGAACCTGCTGGGCCTCGGCCCGGCCCCGGGCATCACGTGCGCGCTGATCCCGACGTCGACGAAGGGCGTCGTGCTCGGCAAGCGCCACGATCCGATGGGCGTGCCGTTCTACAACTGCCCCACCACCGGCGAGAACGTCGTCGTCAAGCTCGAGGACGCGATCATCGGCGGCAAGGCCGGTGCCGGCCGCGGCTGGAAGATGCTCATGGAGTGCCTCGCGGCCGGGCGCGGCGTGTCGCTGCCGGCGACGGCGACCGGCGGCACGCAGCTCGTCGCGCGCGCGGTCGGGGCCTACGCCGCCGTGCGCCAGCAGTTCGGCCTGCCGATCGGCCGCTTCGAGGGCATCGAGGAACCGCTCGCGCGCATCGCGGGCAACACCTACCTGCTCGAGGCGCTGCGACGTTTCGTCAACGGCGCGCTCGACGCCGGGCAACAGCCCGCCGTCGTCACCGCGATCGCCAAGTTCAACACGACCGAGATCTGGCGCGACGTCATCAACGACGGCATGGACATCCTCGGCGGTGCGGCGATCTCGCGCGGCCCGAAGAACCTGCTCGCGCACGGCTACATGGGCACGCCGATCTGCATCACGGTGGAAGGCGCCAACATCCTCACGCGCACGCTGATGATCTTCGGCCAGGGCGCGATCCGCTGTCACCCGTTCGCCTACCAGGAGCTCGACGCGATCAGCAAGGGCGACGGCCAGGCCTTCGACCGCGCGTTCTGGCCGCACATCGGTCACGTGATCACCAACGCGGTGCGCACGGTCGTGCACGGCCTGACGCGCGGCGTGCTGTCGTTCACGCCGGGCAGCAGCGGCACGAAGCGGCTGTGGCAGCGGCTCGACTGGGCCAGCGCCGAGTTCGCGCTGCTCGCCGACATGGCCATGGGCACGCTCGGGGGCAACCTCAAGCGCAAGGAGAAGCTGACCGGTCGCTTCGCCGACTGGTTCTCGTGGCTCTTCCTCGGCGCGGCCGCGCTGCGTCGCTTCGAAGCCGAAGGCAAGAAGGCCGAGGACCGCGCGCTCGTCCACTGGGTGCTCGAGCACGCGTTCGAGCGCATGCAGACGGCGCGCACGGGCATCTACGACAACCTGCGCCTGCCGGGCGTCGGGCACGCGCTGCGCTGGACGTTCGGCCCGCTCGCACGCCTCAACCCGTTCGGCCGCGGCCCGAGCGATGCGCTCGGTCACCGCGCGGCTGCCGTTCTGCTCACGCCGAGCGGCATGCGCGATCGCCTGACCGACCGCATCCACCAGCCAACCGACACGAGCTCCGCACTCGGCCGCCTCGAGCACGCGCTGCAGCTGTGCACCGACGCCGAGCCGGTCATCCGGAAGCTCAAGGACGCGATGCGCGCCGGGCGGCTGCCGAAGGCGCGACCCGCCGAGCTGCTCGACCAGGCCGTCGACGGCGGCATCCTCACGACCGCCGAGCGCGACCTCGTGAAGCAGGCCGAGACCGCGCGCGCCGCGGCCGTCGCTGTGGATAGTTTTACACTGGCCGAGTACATGCAGAGCAGCGTCGGAGGTGCCGCCGCGGCAGCCGGGAACGCGCCCGAAGTTCCCGAAGCCGACGCGGAATTCGAACCGACGCCGGGATAGCCTGCACCGCGTGGCGGCAAACGGCATCCTGGTCTATCAGCAGATTCGCAATCTGATCGAAACGGGCGCGCTCGCCTCCGAACCGGCGATCGCGCCCACGCAGATCCAGCCGAGTTCGCTCGATCTGCGGCTCGCGACGCGCGGCTATCGCGTGCGCAGCGGCTTCCTGCCGGAGTCGTGCCGCGTCGCGGACCGGCTCGAGGACATCACGCTCTACACGTTCGACCTCACGGACGGCGCGGTGCTCGAGAAGGGCCACTGCTACGTGATCCCGTTGCTCGAGCACGTCGACCAGCCGCTGCCGTATCTCATTCGCGCGAACCCCAAGTCGTCGACGGGTCGCCTCGACCTGTTCACGCGCCTGCTCGCCGACAACTGCGGCCGCTTCGAGACGGTGCCGCCGGGCTACACCGGTCCGCTGTTCCTCGAGATCGTCCCGCGCAGCTTCCCGGTCAAGGTGCGCACCGGCCTGTCGCTGTGCCAGATCCGGTTCGGGGAGGGCGACGCGCGCCTCAGCGACGACGAGCTGCGCGCCGAGCATGCGGAGAACCCGCTGCTGTTCGACGACCGCGGCGAGCCGCTGCCGGCCGACAAGCTGCGCATCGACAACGGCCTGATGATGGGCATCGCGACCCGGCGCGACGCCGACATCCAGGGGCCGATCGGCTACGCCGCGCGGCGCTACACCGGCATCGTCGACACGCAGGAGATCGGCGGCCACGACGCGAACGCCTACTTCGAGTCGGTCGAGGAGCCGCCGGACGGCCGCATGATCCTCGAGCCCGAGGAGTTCTACATCTTCGCGAGCAAGGAACGCATCCGCGTGCCGCCGCACCTCGCGGCCGAGATGGTCGCCTACGACGTCGGCATCGGCGAGCTGCGCACGAACTACGCCGGCTTCTTCGACAACGGCTTCGGCGGTGAGAAGGGCACGCGCGCCGTGCTCGAAGTGCGGCCGCACGACGTGCCGTTCCTGCTCGAGGACGGCCAGGTGTTCTTCAAGCTCGAGTTCCTGCGGACGCAGGAACGGCCCGAGGTGTTGTACGGCGATCGCCGCCTGAGCTCGCACTACCAGGGCCAGGGGCTGAAGCTCAGCAAGCATTTCCGCTAGGCGCGGAGACGATCAGCGTAGCTGTAGCGCAACGACCGCAGCGACCATCGCGCGCACGCCGACCGCGATCGCAGGCCCGGCGTCCGGGTAGTAACCGGCGCTGTGCAGCGGCGCCACGTGGCCGGCGGTGCGCATCTTCGCGAGGCGTTCTGGCGCGATCGTGCCGAGGCGGAACATGCAGATCGGGATGCCGGCAACGGCGAGGCGGCCGAAGTCCTCGGCCACCATCGCCGGCGCGATGTCGACGACGTGCTCCGCGCCGAACTCGGCCACGGCCGCCGCGCGCACGGCTGCGGTCAGCTCCGCGTCGTTCCGCAAGGCCGGCGTGCTCTCGCTGAACTCGACCTCCGGCTCCGGCGCGCGCGAGGACTGCGCGATCGCCTTGGCCTTGCGACGGATCGCGGCGAGCATCTGCTCGCGCACCTCGGGCGTGTAGCTCCGGATCGTGAGCTGCAGATGGCAGCGATCCGAGATGATGTTGTGCTTGCTGCCGCCGCGGATCGAACCGACCGTGATGACCGCGGGTTGCACCGGATCGATCTCGCGCGCGACGATCGTCTGCAGATCACAGACGAGCTGTGCGGCCTGCACGATCGGATCGATCGTCAGGTGCGGCCGCGCGCCGTGCCCGCCGCGGCCGAACATCGTGATGTCACAACTGTCGACGTTGGCCATCGCCGGCCCGGCGCGCACGCCGATGTTGCCGACCGGTTGATCGTCGGCCGTGTGCAGCGCGAGCGCGAACGCCGGCCGCGGGAAGCGTTCGAGCAACCCGTCCTTGAGCATCGCGCTCATGCCGCCCGAACGTTCTTCGGCGGGCTGACACTGAAACACGATCGTTCCCGGCAGCGCGTCGCGATGCGCGGCGAAGAAGCGCGCGACGCCGACGAGGCAGGCCATGTGGACGTCGTGACCGCACGCGTGCATCACCCCGATCGCGCGGCCGTCCGCGCTCTCGGCGCGAATCTTCGACGCGTACGGCAAACCGGTCGCCTCGGCGATCGGCAGCGCGTCCATGTCGGCGCGCACGAGCGCGACCGGACCGTCACCGCCGCGCAGGACCGCGACGACGCCGGTGCCGCCGACGTTCTCCGTGACCTCGAGACCGGCAGCCCGGAGCTCCTTGGCGAGACGCGCCGCGGTCGCCCGCTCCTGGAACGACAGCTCGGGGTTCGCGTGCAGGTGCCGATAGAGCGCCGTCAGCTCCGCGAGCTCGGCCGCGAGCCACGACTGCAGCTTTGCAGGCGCCTGGGCCGAGAGCGTCGGGAGGAACGGGAGACCGATCGCGAGGACCGAGCGGAAAAACGCGGCAAGAGACGAGCGGCACATCCGTCCCATTGTGCCCTGCCCGTTGCGCGCCGCGACCGCCTGCCCGAGACTCCCCACCGATGCTGCTGAACGTCGCCGAGAACGACCGCGCCGCCATGCAGTACGATGACGTGGCCTCGGCCCTCGAGGCCGGCCTCGCCATCGAAGCGCTCGGCGGCAATCCGAAGGACGGCGATCAGGCCGTGCACGGCATCCTGCGCAGCCGCGGGGTCAAGATCTCGGCGGCCGAGAACTTGATGATCGCCGCGGCGTGGTCGGCTGGCCGGGTCACGGACGCCCTGCGCGGGCGCGCCCGGCAGCGCCGGCAGCGCGCCGAGTTCGGCCGCCAGCTGCGTGCGGGCCTGCGCTACCCCGCGGTCGTGCTCGCGCTCGCGCTGCTGCTGAGCTTCATCGGCACCCAGGTCTTCGGCAGCGGGCTCGCCATCGCCGTTGTCAGCGGGCTGGTCGTGCTCGGCCTGCTCGGTTGGTGGATCTACCGCGGCATCACGTTCGGCGGCGATCGCTGGCTGCAGGTGCCGTGGCTCGGCCCCCTCGCGGCCGGCCTCGGCGAACTGCCCTACCTCGAGACCCTGCACGCGCTCTACGCCTCGGGCGTGCCGATCATCGACGCGCACGCCCAGGCCACGGCGAGCGTGACCGTGACGAGCCTGCGGCTGCGCCTGCGCGCCGCGGAGCGCGCGTTGCGCGACGGCAGCAATCTCGCCGAGGCGCTCGCGAGCTCGGACGCGCTGATGCGGGAGACGCGGCAGATCCTCGCGACCGGCGAAGGCGCCGGCCAGCTCGAGGACGCGCTCGATCGGACCCTGATCCGCCGCCGCGAGGTCACCGCCCGCGACGTCGCCACGACGGCGCGAATGGCGGGCAACATCGCCTACTTCGGGGCCGGAGCGGTCGCGGTCGCGTTCATCCTCAACTTCTACCTCGGCTACTTCGCGGCGCTCGGGATCCGGTGACCGCGGCGCAGATTCGGCGTAAGACCCTCGCAGCGAACAGGTAACAGAGGCATTCCCGCAGGCCTCCACACCCCACCCATCAGCCTCGAGCGACGGCCGACCGAAATCCCGAGGATTCGGCGCCCGCCCCTTACACCGCGGCAGCAGCAAGGGTCCAATGGCCAACCGATGGACCGAGTGGACCAGCAACCGCAACGCAGCCAATCGC
Source organism: Planctomycetota bacterium (assembly GCA_965228735.1). GTDB lineage: Bacteria > Planctomycetota > UBA1135 > UBA1135 > UBA2386 > JAGQRA01. The sequence continues at coordinate 264,228 of OZ245838.1, read as the reverse complement.
CCGCCGCCACCGCCGAGCGCGAATGGCTGAACCGTTGGAAGGCCGGCGACAGCAGCGCGTTCCAGCCGCTGGTCAAGCCGTACCTGAACGGCCTGCTGGCGCTCGCCCGGCGCCACTGTCGCGACCCACACTGGGCCGAGGACCTGGTGCAGGAGACGCTCGTGCGCGCGCTGCGCGGGCTGCCCGGCTTCCGCGGCGACTCGTCGCTGCGGACGTGGCTGTTCCGCATCCTGGTTCGGCTCGCGGCCGAGCCCGCGCGCTGGCGCCGCGGTGAACCGCGCCAGGGTCAATCCGAGACGGCGCTCGGCGACGTCGAGGTGCCGGACACGCTCGGCCCACTGCCGATGCACGGCGCGATCGCGCGTGAGTTGCAGGACCGCGTCGACGAAGCGATGGAACGCCTGACCCACCGCCAGCGCACCGCGCTGCATCTGCGGGCCGTGGAGGGCATGGACTACGCCACGATCTCGGGAGTGCTCGCATGCACGCCGGTCGCGGCCCGGATGCACGTGCTGGAAGCGCGCCGCAAGGTGCTGTCCCGCGTGCAGGAGCACCTCGACCCATGAGCGCCGAACCCGCAGCGTTCTGCGCCCGGACCGACGCCGTGCTCGCGCTCTATCTCGATGGCGACATCGACGGGGCGGCCGACGGCAGCTTCGAAGACAGTGGCTTCGACCTGGTCTGCCCCGACCTGCTCGCCGAGCACCTGCGCGACTGCGACGGGTGCCGCACCGCGCTGCAGCGGGCGCGGCGGCTCGATGCGATGCTCGCGGAGAACGCGGGACGGTCGGCCAAGGACGAGACGCCGGTCGCGGGTGACCGTGACCGCGGCGACGCGGACCGCACCGGCACGGCTTGGGCCGATCGCGTGATCGCCGGGGCGCTCGCGCGATTCGAAGCCGAGCCGCTCGAGATCGAGCTCGGGCACATCGAGCCTGGGGACATCGAGTTCGGGGACGGTGGCCGGAGCCCGGTCGAAGCGGTGACCGACGAACCGGTCACGAACGACCGGCAACGGGCCGTGCTCGTGCCGACGCTGCTGTTGCTCGTCGCGTTCGGCGGCCTCGGTTGGCTGTGGCAGTTCGCGGAGGCGGCGCGCGACGCCGTCGCGGTCGCGGACCGCGGTTCCAGCGCCGACGGGCTCGACGCGACCGGTGATGCGACGCCCGTTGCCATGGGCTCGGGCTCCACGGCGGCCGCCCAGGACGGCGTCGAACCGGCGGCCGGCGAGCAGCCTGATGCGCGCGCCGATTCGATCGCGATCGCGGACAACGCGGCCCGCCGGCTGCGGGCACGACTGGATCGCCGGCGCGCCGCAGCGGCCCAGTCGCCCGAGCTCGCGGAACTCACTCCGCGGCAACTCGCGGGCCGCCTGAGCGACCCCGGGCTGCTGGCTCGAGAACGGCTCGCTGCGGCAACCGCGCTCGCGGCCGCGACGCGACCTGGCCGGCCCGCGGCCGGCGCGGCGCTGGACGAACTGCTGTGGACGCTCGCGGCCGGGCACGGCGACGTGACCGGGCTGGCCGACGCCGCGCTCATCGTGCGGCGGGAAGCCCACATCCGGGACTACCTCGACGCGACGCTGCGACGCCTCGCGAACGCGGATCCGACGACGCCGCTGCAGACTCGCGAGATGGCCACCCTCACGGTGGCGAGCCGCCTCGGGGTCGACGAGCTCGACCGCGCGATCCGCCACGTCGTGCGCCAGCACGCGTCCGCGATCGAGATCGTCGCGGCGGCACTCCGACTCCCCGTTCGCGGCCCCGGCGGTGCGACGCTGCTGCTCGACTGCTGGAGCGACGTGGCGCGCCGCCACGAACTCGACGACGCCGACACGGCCCGCGAGCTGTTCGCCGCGCAGACCCGTGCGACGTTCCGCGAGGTGACCGCCGAGCTGCATGCCGCGCGCTCCGTCGATCGGCGCGTGCGCTGCCTGCTCGCGCTCGCGCTGAGCCCCGAACGCCAGGTCGTCGGACCGCTGCTGACCTGGGCGACCGCGAGCTGCCGCGAAGAGGCCTACGCCGCGGCGTGGTCGTTGTCGCAGCTGCCGCACGCATGGCTCGCCGAAGCGGCGCGCCGCGCGGCCGCCGACCGGTCGCTGTTCGTGTTGCGCACGGCGCTCGCGCGCGCCGGGCTGCCGGCAGCGCAACCGTGGCTCCAACCACTCCGACTCACCGCGACCGAACGCTCGCTGCTGCACAACGCGAAGTACGACGCGTTCCCGCGACTCACGCAGTGGTTCCGCGACGGGCCACGGCGACGGCGACAAACGGCCGGCGACTGAGTTCGCCCCCGACCGCCAACGGCGATCGCCTGGCCGCGATCGCTCACCCACCGCACTCATCAGGAGGACCGACGCATGAAATCCGTACCCACCTTGCTCTCGGCAGTGACCATCCTCACTGCCCTTGCCGCGGCGCCGCGCTCGCAGGACGAGAACGGCGACCGCGCCGTGCTGCAGATCCTGCCGACGCAGCAGGTCTGCACCGAACCGCCGCAGATCGCCCTGCCGGTCTGGATGACCGCGACGGTGAACAGCGATTTCGGCGTCGAGGACATCGACCAGCTCGGAGTCCAATCGATGGCGCAACAGTTCTCGCCGGAGTCGATCCACGAGTTCCTGCAGAACATGCACGAGCGCCGCTTCCCCGACCACGAGGTCGCGATCGACGTCGATGGCGGCAATCTGATCCTGCTCGGCCACGGCGGGATCGTCGCCCAGCTGAAGAACGACCTCGACGCGCTGCGGCGCGCGGTGACACGCCCGCTCACGGTCGAGGTCGCGTTCTGGCCCGTCACCGACAACGCGCCGCGCACGGGCATCCTCGATGCCGCCGCCTATGAAGCGTTCGCCGCCAACCGGCAGCCGCTGTGGCGGCGCCAGACCGTCACGCGCAGCAGCCGGCCCGTGTCCCTCGACAGTTCGCACTGGAACTCCTACGTGCGCGACGTCGACGTCGAGATCGCGAGCAAGTCGTGGATCCACCGTCCGCGTGCGGACTCGTACTTCGAAGGCAGCCACGTCGTCGTGCTGCCGCACGCGCTCTCGGACAGCAGCGACTTCGTCGCCCACGTCCAGTTCGCCCATTCGGTGCCGGACGGCGGCCCCGCCCGACTCAGCACCGGCATCCCGGACGCGCCGCAGATCGACTCGATCCGACTCGGCACGATGTGCGGCACGTTGTCGGGCCGGTTCGAGAACGGCGGCGCGTTGTGCGCCGTGATGACGGGCGACCCGCGCGCCGGTGCTGCCGCGGTGCTGACCGTCCGCGTCACCGGCCGCCCGGCCGCCGCCGGCGGCCATGCGATCGCGGACGGGGTGAGCGCGTTCCCCGTGAGCGCCCTCACGAGCATCGCGCTGCTCGGGCGCCTGGGCTCGCCGCCCCTGGCCCCGCGGGGCGTCGATCCGTACGGCATCGACTTCGAGTTCGAGAACCCGGAGGACGGCTTCGGCCATCTCAGCCCCGACCGACTCACCGACCTGCTCTACTCCTCATTGGTCGAATCGGACCAGGAGGAGACCGAGCTCCGGATCGGCGGCGGCTACCTGTTCGTCCATGGCACCAAGACCGCGAGCAAGCGCGCGGCCGACCTGCTGCAGGCGCTGCAGGACCGATTGCTCGCATCGGTCACGGTCCATCACTCGGTGCGCGGCCAGGAGAACGACAGCGGCACGCTGCACGAGTTCGTCGTGCCGACCCTGACCGGACGTTACGTGACGGTCGCGCGCCGTCTCGAGATGAACGTGATCGGCGGCCTCAACGTCGAGGTGGCCGAGGAGGCCAAGGCCGTCGACCCGGTCGTGAACCTGCTGCAGTTCGGCGGCTGGCTGCGCGCGCGTGTGGTGACGAACGACGATCGCGCCCACCTCGACCTGTTCACCGAGTGCTCGGACTGCGCCGTCCAGCCGACCCGGCAGATGCTGCCCGCCGGCGCGCTCGACCTGGCACAGCTCACGACCCAGACGATCAGCTACGACGCCGAAGTCGCGGCCGGCCAACCGATCCTGCACGGCGACGGCCCGATGATGCTGCACGACGGCCGACGCCGGCGGTCGACGGTCGCCACGATCGTCCGCTGGTAAGGCCGACCGCGGACCGCGAGCGCGCCCGGGTCGGGTTTTCCGGGAGGTGACCTGGGCGCGCACTGGCGCTACAAAGGGAGGATGCGGCTCGGCCTGACCCAATCACTGCGTGCAGAACAGCGACTGATCCAGTCGCCGCAGATGATCCAGGCCATGAAGGTCCTGCAGATGCCGCTGATCGAGCTCAAGGATCAGATCGAGCAGGAGCTGCAGGAGAACGTCTTCCTCGAGCGCCAGGAGGACGCCGACGGCCAGGACGGCCCCGGCAGCCGGGACGGGCTCGGTGGTTCGGACGGCGACGGGAACGACGAGCGCCGGAGCCGAGATGATCGAGACTCGACGGAGGGCGACCGGGCGGACCGCGACCCGGTGGACCGTGATTCTGGGATGGAGGACCGCCTGCAGCGCGAGTTCTCCGCCGAGATCGACCAGCTCGAGTCGCGCGTCGACTCCAACTGGCGGCAAGGCAGCATCGGCGGCGGCGGCGACGACGAGGACAAGAAACTCGAGGCGCTCTACAACACGCCGGGGAAGTCGATCTCGCTGCCCGACTATCTCATGGCGCAGGTGCGCATGCAGGAGGCCGACGAGGAGCTCCTGCCCGTCATCGAGCAGATCGTCTACTCCCTCGACGAGAACGGGCGCCTCGAGGACACCGCGGAGCAGATCGCCACGCGGCTCGGCGCGCCGATGCCGCTCGTCGACGAGGCCGTGCAGGTCGTGCGCGATCTCGAGCCGCTCGGCGTCGGCGCGCGCGACCTGCGCGACTGTCTGCTGATGCAGCTGGATCATCTCGCGTTCGTGCGCCCGCTGACGCGGCTGCTCGTCGAGCGTCATCTCGACGACCTGGCGATGAACAAGCTGCCGAAGATCGCCAAGGAGACCGGCGCGTCCATCGAGGAGGTCAAGGAGAGCTGGGAGTTCGTCCGCACCCACTGCAATCCGCATCCGGGCAGCGAGTTCGACGCCGAGACGACGACGTCGGTCGTGCCTGATGTCACGGTCGAGGAGATCGACGGTCAGTTCGTCGTCAAGACGCACCGCGGCTCGGTTCCCGAGCTGTCGATCTCCCGCGTCTATCGCAATCTGCTGACCGAGGCCAAGAACGACCCCAAGGTCTACGAGTACCTGCGCCGCAAGATCGAATCGGCCAAGTGGTTCATCGAGGCCGTGCACCAGCGGCAGAGCACGATCGAGCGGGTCGCGAAAGAGATCGTGCAACGCCAGGAGGGCTTCCTCCGCCACGGCGTGCAACACCTCAAGCCGATGAAGATGCAGGACATCGCCGATGCGGTCTCCGTGCACATCTCGACGGTGAGCCGCACCGTGTCGGGCAAGTACATCCAGACGCCGCAGGGCATCTTCGACATGAAGCGCTTCTTCAGCAGCGGCACGATGTCGGACACCGGCAACATGGTCAGCCAGCAGGCCATCAAGGACACGCTGAAGCAGATCGTCGACGCCGAGGACAAGGACTCACCGCTGTCCGACGATCAGCTCGTGGACGAGCTCGGCAAACGCGGCGTGCACATCGCGCGACGTACGGTGACGAAGTACCGCAAGGCGCTCGGCATCGAGAGCAGCACCAGACGGCGTCACTTCTGACCCGAGCCGGAACCGGCGAGAGTCCGGGCTATCCCGCGACCGGCGTCGCCTTCGATACGAGGATCGAGACGTCGTCCTCGAACTGGTCCGAGCCGGTGAACTCCACGAGCGAGTCCCGGATGATCTTGACGATCGCCGCCGCCGACTCCCCCGCAACGTCGATCAAGAGCCGCTCCAACCGCTCCTCGGAGAACATCTCGTCTCCGCCGGCCGCCATCGCTTCGGTGACGCCGTCGGTGTAGAGCAACACGACGTCGCCTTCCCGGAGTTCGAGCTCGACGTGACCGTACTCGGCGCCGGGGAACAGGCCGAGCGGCGGACCGAAGGCCTCGACGGTGTCGACGGATCGCGATTCCGCACGGTAGATCATGACCGGGTTGTGGCCGGCACTCGTGATCGTCAACCGACGGCCGCCGGGCGCGATGCGGAACATCGCAGCCGTGATGAACATGCCGGTATCGCCGACTTCCAGACCGACCTCCGAGCTGAGCCCCGTGGCCAACGCGTCGATCCGCATGCGGCGGCATTCGGCACGGTACGTCGAACGGAACGAACTCATGAGGAGCGCCGAGTTCACCCCGTGCCCACTGACGTCCGCCACGACGCCGAGGGCCGCCCCTCTCGCCGCGGGAATCACGTCGAGGTAGTCGCCACCGATGTATGCAGCCGCGACCGAGGACCAGGCAAACTCGCACCCCGGCACGTTCGGCGCCTCGGCGGGCAGCAACTGACGCTGGATCGTCTCGGCGATCTGCAGCTCCTTCGCCAGCGCTCGATTCTGGACCGCGATCGACTCGAGTTGGAATCGGTGCATGAGCGCCGCGCCGAGCTGGCCAAGGCTCTGCACCCGCCGAAGGTGGTCCTCGGCGCGCCGTTCGTCGATCGCCGCGTTGAACAGCACGCAGACTCCGGCTTCGACGCCGTGGTAGCGCAACGGCAGGACGACGACGTTCTGCAGAACCTCGAGCGTGCTCTCGGGCGCCAACCCAGCCAGAGCGCCGGACTCGTCTCGGGTCAGGAATGCGACCTGCCGCCCCGTCAGGCGTTCCGCCCATGGCCCGCCGTCCGCCGCCCGCAGCCCATCGACCACCGTCTCGGGAATCCCGAGCGCGGACGCGAGTTCCAGCCCGGACTCGATGTCGCCGACCTCCCGCAGCACGTAGAGCGCCGCGGCCGAGGCGTGGAGGAGCGAGGACGCCAGACTCAGGAGTCGAGCGTGCACGACACAGGGGTCCTCTTCCTGGAACAGGACCACCGCCTCTTCGAGGGCCTGCAAGCTCGCGCAGTAGCTCTCCGCGGTCTGCTGTGATTCGACGCCGAGTGCGAGATTGACGCTCGCCGCGGAGTAGTGCTCGAGGAACGCCGCGATCTGCTCGTCCTCCTCGGCCGAGAGCGACCGACTCACGACGAGTTCACCGATCTGGTCCTCGTTCACCAGGATCGCGTGCCGACTGCCGCCATCCGGGTGCCAGTCCTCCGCGGCGACCTGCTGGCCCTTCTGCCACGGGCAACCGTTGCCGCTCACGGCTTCGGCCACCGCTCCGCCGCTCGGATCGTTGGCGCAGATGGCGAACGCGGCGTCGGGCAGCGCCCGCTCGAGCCACGCAGCCGCGACCTTCGCCAACGCCGAAGGGGTTCGACAGACGTGCAGCGGCGCCAGCGCGGCATCGCGCTGGTCCGCGTTCGCGACCGTCTCCGTGCGCGACGTCATGTTGGATCTCGGAGTCAGGCGCTCAGGCTGCTCAGCGCGCTGACGCCCTCCTCCATCTGCGCCGCGATCTCGTCGCGCAGCTGACTCCAGCGCGCGTCGTCGAGACCCAACGTGGCGAGGTCCTCGGGGAGGACCTGCGCCGCGGGCACGGCGCCCTCGACGTACCCGATGCCGAGGTGGTGGGCGATCGCGTCGGACAGACGGACGACGGCGCTCGCGCGTGCAACATCGGGATCGGCCTCCGAACCCGAGGCGTCGTGATGGGTCTTGACGACCTCCTGGATCTCCTTGGCCAGGTTCCATTTCGCCGTCACCAGCGCACCGGCTTCGGTGTGATCGATCCCGATCACTCGGCGCTCGACCTCCGTGGCCGATTCGCCGGGCGCGACCGACTGCTGCGCTTCCACGAAGTAGGGCGCCAGGACGAGCTTGCCGATGTCGTGCAGCAACCCCGAAACGAACAGTCGCTCCGCCCTCTCCTGCTGCATGCCGAGCGCCCGCGCCAGCGCTTTCGCTCCCGCGGCAACGCTCGCGGCATGCAGCCAGAGCCCCTTGCGATCATGACCGTAGCACGAATAGTCGCGCTGCAGGAACTTGGCCGTGCTCGTGGCGAGCACGAGACTGCGAACGCCGCGGAAACCGAGGACCATGACGGCCTCACGGATCGTCGTGACCGGCCGACTCACGCCGTAGAACGGCGAGTTCACCATCGCGAGCATCTTCGCGACGAGAACCTGGTCGTTCTGCATCAACTGCTCGAGATCCTCCGGCTCGGTGTCCTGCCGGTTGAGCACCGCGAGCAACCGGACGACCAGATCCGGAAGCGGCGGAATCAGCTCGCCGCGCTGCAGGATCTCGCGCCGCGTGCGCTCCTGCCCGGCAATCTGATGCAACGTCGAATGATTCATTCCCCCCCCTTTTTCCACGCAGCCGATCCCGGCGAGTCGGGATCGGACGCTGTGCATCTCAGAGATCGGAGTTTTTGATCGAGACCTGAACTCCAAGATTCGATGGCGCGCGTTCGGAACCCGAAGCCGCGGGACCATGGGGCAGTTCCTCCTCACGGAATGCGGAATTCGAACGAACGCCACGTGCTCACGATGCCCGCGACGGTGCGGTGATCCCCGCAGAGCCGGCGAACAAGGGTCAAGGCGGACCGCGCGCCGCGACGATGTCCTACGCATGTGGATTCCGGCCCTCCTCGCCCCGCGACGCCTGGCGCGCCACCCGAAGACCACCGCGCGGCCTCGCAAACCGCGCCGCCTGCGCTTCGCCATCGACGCCGTGCTCGGCGCGGCACTGATGGTCACGATTCACATGTTCGTGCTGCAGGTCTCCATCGTGCGTGGCAGTTCGATGGAGCCGTGCCTGCTCGACGGCGATCGGCTGGTCGTGGACCGCGTGAGCTACTCGATGTCCGAAGTCGAGCGCGGCGACGTCGTCGTGTTACGCAACCCACGCAACCATGCGATCGACTTCGTGAAGCGCGTCGTCGGGCTGCCCGGTGACGAGGTCGAGATGCGCGACGGCGACCTGTTCGTCAACGGTGAAGCCGTGGACCACTATGGCTGTATCCACGACCACCACGACCTCGCCCGCCTCACGGTGCCGTCCGACAACTTCTTCGTGCTCGGCGACAATCGCCCGGTGAGCTGTGACTCCCGCGACTTCGGCCTCGTCGCCAAGAAGTTGCTGAAGGGCCGGGTGCGGGTCCGGTTCTGGCCGCTGCAGCGCGCCACGGTGTTCTAGCGACAAGCCCGCCCCCCGCAGCGCGGGATCCGGGCTCGTCGTCGTCGTCGGGAGCGGCCGCGCCGCTCCGCGGGACCGCCTAGTAGCGGTAGTGGTTCGGCTTGTAGGGGCCCTCGGCCTTCACGCCGAGGTAGTCCGCCTGCTTCTTGCTGAGCTTCGTCAGCTTCGCACCGAGATGCGAGAGGTGCAGGCGCGCGACCTTCTCGTCGAGGTGCTTCGGCAGCGTGTAGACGCCCTTGTCGTACTTCTTGAAGTTGTTGAACAGCTCGATCTGGGCGATCACCTGGTTGGTGAAGCTGTTCGACATCACGAAGCTCGGGTGGCCGGTCGCGCAGCCGAGGTTCAAGAGGCGGCCCTCGGCGAGAACGATGACGCCGTGCTTGTCGGGGAAGACGTAGCGGTCGGTCTGCGGCTTGATGTTCTCGCGCTTGATGCCGGGGAACTTCTCGAGGCCGGCCATGTCGATCTCGTTGTCGAAGTGACCGATGTTGCCGACGATCGCGTTGTTCTTCATGCGCTTCATGTGGTCGACGGTGATCACGTTGAAGTTGCCGGTGGCGGTGATGAAGACGTCCGCGAACTCGACGACGTCGTCGATCGTCTTGACCTCGTAGCCCTCCATCGCGGCCTGCAGCGCGCAGATCGGGTCGATCTCGGTGACGATGACGCGAGCGCCCTGGCCGCGCAGCGACTGCGCCGAGCCCTTGCCGACGTCGCCGTAGCCCATGACCACCGCCGTCTTGCCCGAGAGCATGACGTCGGTCGCGCGCATGATGCCGTCGACGAGCGAATGGCGACAGCCGTAGACGTTGTCGAACTTCGACTTCGTCACGCTGTCGTTCACGTTCATCGCCGGGAACGGCAGCTTGCCCTCGCTCTGCAGCTGGTAGAGCCGGTGCACCCCGGTCGTCGTCTCCTCGGAGACGCCGCGGATCCCCGGCAGCATCTTGCTCCACTTCTTGGGGCTGTGCTTGAGCGTGTTCTTCAGGCACTTGATGAGCTCGACCATGTCCTCCGGGTCGTTCTTCTTGATGCCCGGGACCTTCTTGGCCTTCTCCCACTCGGCGCCCTTCATGACCATCATCGTGGCGTCACCACCATCGTCGAGGATCATGTTGGGGCCGTCGTGGCCCGGCCACGTCAGCGCCTGCTCGGTGCACCACCAGTATTCCTCGAGCGTCTCGCCCTTCCACGCGAACACCGGCACGCCCTGCGGCTTGTCCGGCGTGCCCTTCGGACCGACCGCGACGGCGGCAGCGGCGTGATCCTGCGTGCTGAAGATGTTGCACGACGCCCAGCGCACTTCGGCGCCGAGCTCGATGAGCGTCTCGATGAGCACCGCCGTCTGGATCGTCATGTGCAACGAGCCCGTGATGCGCGCACCCTTCAGCGGCTTCTTGTTCTTGTATTCGCGACGCGCGGCCATGAGACCGGGCATCTCGACCTCGGCCAGCTTGATCTCCTTGCGGCCGAACTCGGCGTCGCCGAGATCGCGGACCTTGTAGTCCTCCGGCGTCAGGATGTTCTTCTTGCTGGAACTCGCCTTCTTCTTGGTCTTCGGGGCGTTCGTGGTAGTCATGGTTCTCAGGTGTTCTGACCCGGATCGGGTCGATTCAAAGATTCAGGATTCGATTGCCGCCGCGGCGGGCCGACGCCCGCGCACGACGAACATGGAGAAGTCGATGGGCTCCGAATCGGGGCGGCTCACGCGGTAGCGGTCGCGCACGGGTTCGGAGCTGAGCTGCTCGAAGCCGGCACGCGCGAGCACGGCGATGAGCGATTCGGGCCGCAGCCCGAGACGTAGATCGCCCATGAACTCGCGCATCCAGTCGGAGTCGTGTGGCGCCATGTCGGAGACGACGAACGTGCCGCCCGGGCGGAGCACGCGGTAGACCTCGCGCGCCGCGGCCTCGTGGTCGGGCAGGTGGTGCCAGACCAGGTTCGCGAACGCGCCGTCGACCTCGCAGTCGCCGAGCGGCAACGCGTCGAACTCGCCCTGGCGATACTCGATCTCGTGCTCCGCGCGTCGCCGCGCTTCGGCCAGCATGCGCGCACTGTGATCGACGCCGATCACGCGTGCCCCGCGGCCCGCGAGCCAGTCGGCGAGGAAGCCGGTGCCGCAGCCGAGGTCGACGATTGCATCGCCGCAAGGCCACGCCATCGCGAGGATCTCGCTGCGCAGCGTGCCGAGCGCGAAGTCCTGCGCCCCCGCCCACTGGTCGGCGAGGCGATCGTGCATCTCGCGGCTCTTGCTGCGACGGCGATCCAGCACGGCCGCGAGGGCCTTGCCGTCGGGCGCGCCTTCCTCGGACTCGAGCCAGCGCTGCACGGTCGCCATGAAGAGCTCGGGCGAAAGCGGACCGTCCGCACTCGGCTCGACGAGCGAGTGGAAGCTCCACGACCCTTCGCGCCGATCGCGCACCACGCCGGCGCGCTTCAGCAGCGAGAGGTGGTTGCTCACCCGGCTCTGCTGCAGCCCCGTGACCGCGACGATCTCCTGGACCGCCAACTCGTGGCGGGCCAGCAACGCGCAGAGCCGCAATCGGGTCGGATCCGAGAGCAGCTTGAGCGTGGTCGGTAGTGTGGTCAGAGCCCCTGCCATCAGCTGTATCAAGGTATCACGGGATCGTGATATTTCAACATAGGAATGCTGGCAGGATATTTCGCCTTGCCGCATTACCTCCGAACGACCCGCGATCCACACCCAAGCCAGCAGTCTCCCGGCAGGCGAATTCCGCGGCCCGAGCGAGCGCTTTTCCGTGCCCGGGCACTGCTTCTGGCATGACGCGTGCTCCGCTCCCGACCCGACCGCTGTTCCGCGCGCTCGCCGTGTTCGTCGCCCTCCTGCCGACCGCTGCAGCCCAGTTCCATTCCCACGGCTCTGGCTGTGGCGCCGGCTCGCCCCCCACACTCATGCCAGCAGTCGGCGCCCGGCTCGACTACGGCAAGGCCTACGACCTCGAAGTCCACGGCGGGCCAACGAACGCACCCGGGCTCCTGTTCGTGAGCCTGCTCGGCAACGTGCCCGGGGTCCCGCTCGACACGTTCGGGATGCCGGGCTGCCGGCTCTACAACGCCGCCGACATCGCGGTGCCGATCCTCGGCAACGGCAGCGTGTCGAGCACGACGTTCCCGATGCCCAACTGGCCGTGTCGGGTCCGGATCCACGCCCAGGCAGCGATCCTCGATCCAGCTGCGAACGCACTCGGCGTCGCCTGGACCCAGGCCGCTCACCTCGACCTCGACGCCGTTTCCGACACCCCGGTCCACTGGTCGGGTGCTTCGACGAACGTCGCCAACTTCAGCGTGCTCGATCATCCCGATCTCAACGGCAGACCGGACGCGATCTTCCTCGCGCGCGACGGCTGGATCGGGTCGACGGACATCGGCGTCTGGTACGACGACAACCGCGAGCGCTGGACGGTGTTCAACCAGGACCAGTCGCCGATGTCTCTGCATCCGTTCCTGCTGCTCCTGCCAAACAGCGGCGCGACGACGTTCCGGCACCGCGTGACCGGCGGCAACACGGCGGGTCACATCACCCGACTCGACCACCCGGCGATCAACGGCGACCCCGGCGCGCTGATCCAGGTATCCAAGCTCTACGTGTCGGGCAGCGGCCTCGCGGGATACCACCAGGACCCGATCGGCGTGTGGTACGACCACGGCGCGGCGCGCTGGACGATCTTCAACCAGACGCTCGCCCCGATGCCCGCGGCGGCGGCATTTCAGATCGTCGTCGCGGACCAGCACCTGGCGGGCGTGCAGACCAATCGCGTCTACACCGCGCCGGGCGCCGTCCTCGAGTTGCCGGTCCGCAGTCCGACGCTCGACGGCGACGACCGCGGCCGCATCTTCCTCACCCAGCACTTCGCCCCGCCGGGCGTGCCCGGCGCCTACAACCCCAACCTGCAGACGGTCTACTTCGGCTACGGGCTCGGCCACTTCTGGCTCCTGCGCAACAACTCACTGCCGCAGCAGAACATCCCGGCCAACGCGAGCTTCAACGTGCTGCAGATGGACACCGTCCCGCGCGGTGAGTCGTTGGTCGCTACCGCGCAGTCTGCAACGACCGCCGTCTTCGTCCCCGGCAGCACGGACGACGGCGCGCGCAAGATGCTGGTGACGGGCAACTGGAACCCGCCGGGCTCGGGCGGCGTCTACTTCGATCACGAGGTGGCGTTGCAGTACGACTCGACCGCCCACTGGCAGATCCTCCCGGAGAACGGCGGCAGCGTGACCGCGGGCGCCTCGTTCAACTGCCTCGTTCCCAACCGCACGGCGGATGCGGTCCTCGTCGGCACGACCAGCGGCAACACTGCCGGTGCGGCGATGACGCTCGATCATCCGGCGCTCAACGGCCGACCCGACGCCCGACCGTTCGTCCAGGCCGTGGACGGCGTGAGCAACCCGCACCCCACGGGCGTGCGGTGGATTCCTGGCCTCGCGCGCTGGCAGATCCAGAACCTCGACGGCGCGCCGATGCCAACGGGCAAGTCGTTCTTCGTCGTCGTCGGCAACGCGCGGACCACCCCGGAGATCGCGTTCTTCGACCACACGACGACGACCGCGAACACCATCCTCGCGCACGCCACGCTGCTCGATCATCCGGCGCTCAACGGTCGACCCGACGCGCATCCGGTCGTGACCCAGCGCGTGAGCTTCTGGGGTGTCACGAACCCGCATACGATCGGCGTCTACTACGACCACACGATCGGCAAGTGGCTGATCTTCAACCAGGACATCGCGCCACTCGTGCCGAACGCGGAGTTCCAGGTCATGGTTCGGCGCGACTGCGACTGAACTCCCGCTCGGCCTCGCCGCGGAGCTGCCGACGAGAACGGCAGAAAGGCGCGCGATGCGAGGCCGCGCACGGCACTGCCTCTTTCATGGCACGCGCGCTCCCGGTTCTCTCCGCATTCGTCCTGGCCGCATCCACGAGCCAGCTCATGGCGCAGGTCCTGCGCTACGGCCAGGGCTGCGGCGGCGCACCCGAGCTGCGGCCCGCCGCGGGCGCCCGGCTCGAGCCCGGTCAGCCCTACCCGCTCGTCTGTGACGCCACGCCACCCGGCGCCCCCGGGATCCTCGCGTTCAGCCTCGTCGACACGTCGCCGGGCGTCTCTCTCGCCCCGTACGGCATGCCAGGCTGCCTGCTCTACAACGACGCTGCGATCACGCTGCTGATGCCGAGCACGGGCACCGCGGTTGCCGCGACGATGCCGCTACCCGACTATCCGTGCCGCCTGTCGATCTACGCCCAGGCGGCGGTGCTCGACACCGCCGCCCCGGGCGGGCTCTCGTGGTCAGGCGGTGTCGAACTGCGCCTCGACCACACCTCCGACGTGTTCTCGCACCGCCCGACCGCGGGCACGATCAGCAACAACTGGACGGTGCTCGACCACCCGGACCTGAACGGCGAACCCGACGCGGTGTTCCTCGTGCAACCGACCTACACGACGACATCGAGCGACATCGGCGTCTGGTACAACCATGGCTCGGAGCGATGGACGATCTTCCATCAGGACCTCGCGCCGATGACGACCGCGGGGAGCTTCCTCGTTCTGCTGCCGAACAGCGCCGCGACGCAGTTCCAGCAGCACCACGTCCCGAACGTCTCGACCCACACGTCGCGGCTCGACCACCCGGCGCTCAACGGCAACCCGAACGCCGTCGTGCACGTCACCAAGCTCTTCCGGACCGGCAGCGGCGCCTACAACAACTCACCGATCGGCGTCTACTACGACGGCCTCCACTGGCGCGTGTTCAATCAGGACATCGCGCCGATGCCGGCGAACATGAGCTTCCAGGTCGTCGTCGCCGACGCGCACCTGCACGGCGTCGTCAACTCCCAGGTCTTGCAGCACAGCGGCCCCGGCAGCACGGTGCCCGTGCCCGTCCACGAGGGCGATCGCGCGCTGCTGTTCGCAACCCAGCACTGGCAGGGCGTCTACAACCCCGGCCACTTCACGTTCTACTTCGACCTCCTGATCACCGGCACCTGGCGGCTGCAGAACCGCCAATCGCCGGGCATCCCGGCCGGCGCTGCATTCAACGTCCTGGAGATGGATCCGCTGCCGCGCGGCGCCGCGCGGCAGTACGTGAGCAGCAGCGGATCGGGCTACATCCAGCTGCCGCTGATCGCGGATCCGACGGACCTGTTCTTCATCTCGAAGGTCTGGAATCCACCGGGCCAGACCGGGGTCTACAACGACACCGAGATCGCCGTCGGCTTCTACGGCCTCCCCCCGCAGCACTGGTATCTGAGGTCCGAGAGCGGCGGCGCCATCCCCGTGGGCTCGGGGTTCAACCTCGTCCATCCCAACCGCACGGCGCCGACGTTCTTCCACACGGCCGACGCCACGAACACGACCGGCGCGACGACGACGCTCGACCACCCGAGCCTCAACGGGCAACCGAATGCCCTGCCGGTCATCCAGCCGCGCGCCCTGGTTACCAACGACCACCCGACCGGCGTGCAGTATTCGGCGAGTCTACAACGGTGGCAGATCAAGAACCTCGACGGCGCGCCGCTGCCGACCGGCAAGCGCTTCCAGGTGCTCGGCAACGATGATCTGGCGAGCGAGCTCACCACCTTCGAACACACGGTGACGAGCGGCAGCCTCGGCGGCCTGCCGCACGTGAGCCGCCTCGACCACCCGGACCTGAACGGCCGCCCGGACGCCGTCGCCGTGATCACCCGTCGCACGGGCACCGGCGTTCCGGCCAACCCCCACGCGGTCGGCGTCTACTACGATTACAGCACGGCGCGCTGGGCCGTCTTCAATCAGGGTTTCGCGCCGCTGCCGCTCGGGACGCGTTTCCACGTGCTCGTGCGGCGCTGCGATTGAGGGCGCGCCGACCGCTCCTTCGCTCACCGGCGCGGCGCCGCAACCGCTCACCGCCGAACGCGCGAACGCGCCCGCTGCGCCTCGTCGTGCCGGCCGAGCCGCGCGAGGGCCTCGGCGAGCACGGCCCAGGCATGCGGCCAGCTCGGATCCACGGCGTGACACTGCTCGCAGAGGCGCACGCAGTCGTCGAAGCGACCGAGCTCGAACGTCGCGATCGCCATGCCATGCAGGTAGGCGGCCGACCCGGGCACGAGCTCGTGCGCCCGCGTGTAGGCCGCGAGGCTCGCGGCGAAGTTGCCGCCCCGGTACTCGGCCGCACCGATCGCGGTCCACGCCTTGAACTCGTTCGGCTGCAGCTCGACCGTGCGGCGGAACTCCGCGAGCGCGCGTTCGGCGTCGCCCGGACCGCCGCGTTGCTTGAGCGCACCGGCGTAGTTGAGGTGCGCGTTGAAGCTGCCCGGCTGCAGCGCGATCGTGTGCTCCCACAGTCGAATCGAGTCGCGCCAGATGCCCGCCTGCCGATACGTGAGAACGGCGAAGACGACGAGCACGGCGGCGGCGGTGAGCCCGGTGACGCGCGGGCGAGCGATCGCAGCCGGCCAGCAGACGAGCAGCGCCGGCAGCACGAGGCCCGCGAGATAGGTGTAGCGATCCGCGGCGAGCTGCGGGCCGCTCTGCGCGAACCCGAGCACGGGCGAGAGCACGACGACGTAGACGATGGCCGCCGCCCCGAGCCCCCCGGGCCACGGCGTGCGCCGCCGGCACAGCACGAGCGCGACGGCAACCCCGAGCACCAGGACCACGCTGCCCACGAACCGGAACTCGGCGACGTCGAGCGCGTGCTCGAGCGGATAGAGCGGCGCCAGGTTCAACGGCACGACGGTCGCGCCCAGATAGAACACGAGCGAGTACGCGGCCTGCGCGCACCGCGCGATCAGCGTGTGGTCGTCGTACGAGATCCGCGCGCCGGCTTCGGACTGCGCGGCGATCGCGACCAAGGCGAACGCTCCCACCACGGCGAGGGCCGGCAGCTTCTCGACGAGCAAACGCCGCCACGAGACGCCGCGCGCCCGCCGCTGCAGCGGCCGGAAATCGAGCACGAGCAACACCACGGGCAACGTCATCGCCCAACCGGCAGCGAACAGGCTCAGCGTCATGCTGCCGTAGACGAGCACGAGGTCACGCACTCGCCCCGACGGCGACCGCTGGTGCGCGCGCAGATACAACCCGACCGCGACGAGCCAGAACGCAGCCGCGAGCAGCATGCGACGCTCGGTGACCCACGCCACGACCTCGACGCGCAGCGGATGGACCGCGAACAACAGCGCCCCGACCGCGGCGATCCAGGCCGGCACCCGACCCGGCCGCAGCAGCCGCAACACCCAGAAGACGAGCACGGCGTTCAGCGCGTGTAGCAGCAGGTTCGTCCGATGGAACGCCGCCGGATCGAGCCCGCAGCAGGCGTGATCGACGGCGTAGCTCAACCACGTGAGCGGCTGGTAATGCCCGTGGAACGTCGAACCGAACATCCAGGCGAGCGACTCGCCCGAG
The DNA here is from genome assembly GCA_965228735.1 of Planctomycetota bacterium. Classification (GTDB taxonomy): domain Bacteria; phylum Planctomycetota; class UBA1135; order UBA1135; family UBA2386; genus JAGQRA01. The sequence continues at coordinate 246,680 of OZ245838.1, read as the reverse complement.
AAGCCGCGCCAGCGCTCGTTGACGAGCAGCAGCGCCTGGTCGTCCCAGTTGGTGAACTGGGCGTCGAGCGCCGGCCAGAACGGCACGAACGCGAGAACGGCGACGCCGATCGCCCAGCGCCAGGCCCCGCGCGCCGTCATCGCCGCAGCACGGGTCGCACGGCCGATCGGCGGCCGCGCGTCACTCGACGGTCCAAGTCTCGCCGCTGTAGAGCAGGTCGTGCACCGACTCCTGCTTGTTCTTCATCGCGGCCGTCACCTGCTCGTTGACGGCCGTCTCGAACGGCGCCTTCGCGCGCCGGCGGAACACCCCGATCGGCACGGGGAACCTGCTCTCGTCCATCGTCGCGAGCGCCATCGCGGGCGCGAAGTTCTCCGCCATCTCGTCCCAGACGAATGCCGAGGCGAGGTCGGAGCCCGTGACGATCTCGGGCTGGAAGCTCTCGTTGAAGCGGATGCCCTTGTCCTTGTTCGCCCCGAACAACAACGGCTCACCGTGCTCGAGCTGCATGATGCGCTCGTCGCGGACGTCCTTGTCCGTGAAGCCCTTGAACGCGCCGTCGTTGAAGATGTTGCAGTTCTGATAGATCTCGAGCACCGCGGTCCCGTCGTGCTCGTCGGCCTTCATCACCTGCCCCTCGAGGTGCGGCCCGAGGATGTCGATGCTGCGCGCGACGTAGGTCGCCCGCGCCCCGAGCGCCAGCGCGATCGGCGAGAACGGGTAGTCGACCGAACCGAGCGGCGTGCTCTTCGTGACCTTGCCCTGCTCGCTGGTCGGCGAGTACTGGCCCTTCGTGAGCCCGTAGATCCGGTTGTTGAACATCAGGATCTTGAGGCCGACGTTGCGGCGCAGGGCGTGGATGAAGTGGTTGCCCCCGATCGACATCGCGTCGCCGTCACCGGTGACGACCCAGACGTCGAGCTCGGGATTGCTGACCTTGACACCCGTCGCGATCGCCGGCGCCCGGCCGTGGATCGTGTGGAAGCCGTAGGTCTCCATGTAGTACGGGAAGCGCGAACTGCACCCGATGCCGGAGATGATCACGGTCTCGTGCAGCTGCTTGCCGAGCTTGGCGAACGCGCCCTGCACGGAGTTGAGGATCGAATAGTCCCCGCACCCGGGGCACCAGCGCACCTCCTGATCGGACTTGTAGTCTTTCTTGGTGAGCGGCGGTCGGTCGGCGGTGGTCATCAGTTGCCCTCCTGCATCGTCTGCAGCGTGTTCTCGAGGTAGGCGAGGACGTCGTGGCTCTTGAACGGCTGGCCGTTCACCTGACTGTAGCTCACCACGTCGATCAGGAATCGGGAGCGCAGCATCATCGCGAGCTGGCCCTTGTTCATCTCGGGGAGCACGACCTTGCCGAAGCCGCGCATCAGACCCTCGAGATCGTTCGGCAGCGGATTGAGGTGGCGCAGGAACGCGGCGCTCACCTTCTTGCCCTTGCCCTGGAGCTGCTGCACCGCCGCGGTGATCGCGCCGCGGGTGCTGCCCCAGCCGAGCACGAGCAGGTCGCCGGTGCGCTCCCCGAGCACGGCCGTGGGCGGCAGGTCGTCAGCGATGTTCTGCACCTTCTGCGCCCGCGTATCGATCATGTGCTGGTGGTTCTCCGGCGAGTAATCGATGTTGCCCGTGACGTCGCGCTTCTCGAGTCCGCCGATGCGGTGCACGAGCCCCTTGGTGCCGGGCTTCGCCCACGGTCGGGCCAGCGTCTTCTGGTTGCGCTCGTAGGGCATGAACTTGGTGTCGCCCGCGGTCTCCTTGGCGAACTCGACCGGGATCTCCGGCAGCGACTCGACGTCGGGCAGCAACCACGGCTCGCTGCCGTTCGCGATGTAGCCGTCGGACAGCACGATCACCGGCAACATGTATTTCACCGCGATGCGCACCGCTTCGTAGGCCGTATCGAACGCGTCCGACGGCGTCGAGGCCGCGAGCACGCAGCACGGTGACTCACCGTTGCGCCCGTACATCACCTGCAGCAGGTCGGCCTGCTGCGTCTTCGTGGGCATTCCCGTGCTCGGGCCGGCGCGCTGCACGTCCAGGATGACGAGCGGCAGCTCCGCCATCACGGCGAGACCGATCGCCTCGGCCTTGAGCGCGATGCCCGGCCCCGACGTCGACGTCACGCCGAGGTGACCCGAGTAGCTCGCGCCGATCGCGCTCGCGACGGCCGCGATCTCGTCCTCGGCCTGAAAGGTCACGACGCCGTGGTGCTTGTAGGTGCTGAGCTGGTGCAGGATGTCGGACGCCGGGGTGATCGGGTAACTGCCGAGGAAGATCGGCAGATTCGCCTGCTTGCTCGCCGCGACGAGCCCGAGGCAGAGCCCCTGGTTGCCCATGATGTTGCGGTACGTGCCGGCCTGCATCTTGGCGGGCGGCACGCGATAGGCGCTCTGGAAGATCTCGGTCGTCTCGGCGTAGGCGTGACCGGCCTTCATCGCCGCCAGGTTGGCGTCGACGACGTCGGGCTTCTTTCTGAACTTGGCCGCGATCGCCTTCATCGTCGGGTCCATGTCGCGGTGGAACATCCAGTAGAGGATTCCCAGCGCGTACATGTTCTTGCAGCGCATCTTGCTGCGGTTGTCGAGCGGCGAGTTCGCGAGCGCTTCCTTGGTCCGAGCTTCGAGATCGACCTCGATGAGCCGGTAGCCGTCGAGCGAACCGTTCTCGCGTGGGTCGGCGTCGTACTTCGCCTTCTTCAGGTCGATCGCCTTGAACGACGCCGTGTTGAGCAGCAGCACGCCGTCAGACTTGAGCTCGCCGATGTGCGCTTTCAGCGCCGCGGGGTTCATCGCGACGAGCACGTCGGGCGCATCACCCGGGGTGTGGATATCGAAGCTGCTGAAGCGCAGTTGGAACGCCGATACGCCGGGCAGCGTGCCCGCGGGAGCGCGGATCTCGGCCGGGAAGTCGGGGAACGTGGCGATGTCGTTCCCCATCAGCGCCGTCGTGCGCGTGAACTGATCACCCGTCAGCTGCATCCCGTCGCCGGAGTCGCCGGCGAAGCGGATGATCACCTGATCCAGGTCCTGAACGGGCTTGCTGGCCCCAACCGTCGAGGGATTCTGCGTAGTCATCGGAAGTGGCCAGCGAGCATAGCGGTGGAAGCCCCCGCGTCACGGGCGCGGCGACAACGATCGCGGATTGTCGCCCCGGCGCTCTGCACCGGCGGGATTGCCGGGCGCCGGGAGCCTTTGCCGGCCACGTAATCCGTGTCGGGTTCGGACGACTGCCCTGGTGATGCGACTCCTGCCGACCACGACGACCGCGCTGCTGCTGATGGCCGCGGCCTCCGCGCAAAACGCGCTCTCCACGAACTGGACCGCGAACGCGTTCCTCAACTCGCACGACGGTGCCGTCTACTTCGACCTCACCGCGGGCAAGGCGATCGAGATCTACGAACTCGACGTCAACCTGTTCTCGCCGCTCGGCACCAAGGGCGAGATCGAGGTGTGGATCCGACCCGACCGGTTCCTCGGCCACACCGAAGCCAACATCGACTGGATGCACGCCGCCAGCGGAACGGTGTTCGCCGCGGGCCTGCAGCAGCCGACGAGGTGCGTGCTCGATCGCCCGGTCGCCCTCCCGGTCGGCAGCTACGGCGTCGCCCTGCGCCACCGCGACGTCAAGCCGGCCTACGTGCAGTCGGTCGTCTGGCAGACGTTCGGCAACTCGGACCTCCTGCTCACTGGCGGCGCCTCGGCGCTCACGCATCTCGGTTCGCCGATCTTCGCGCCGCGCATCTTCAGCGGCACGCTGCGCTACCGCGACACGACGGCGCCGCACGCCGTCGCCCGCGCCGAGCGCTTCGGCGAACGGTGCCAGCAGGGCGCGCGATCGTTCTACGAGCTGTTCCCGGCCGGCACGTTCGACCTCGACCATCAGCGCCTGCAGCTGCTCCCGAACGCAGTCGGCGGCTACGACGTCGTACGCGGCCCGACGCCGAACATCACGCTGCCGCAGAACGCGACGAACCTCGGCCTCACGCCCGGCAGCGCCGCGTTCGTGCAGCTCACGGCACCGCTGCAGCATCCGGCCGGCACGACGTCGCGCGTTCTCGCGTTCGCCGACGGCCGCGTGGTGCTGAAGAACGCCGGGCTGCTCGCCCCGCCCCCGATCCCGGATCCCGCCGAACTGTTCCGCGGCGGCGCCGCCCTGCTCGTGGCCAACTGGTGCGCGCTCGCGCCGCATGGCGCCCGCAACGTCTACACCGCGACGACCCAGACCGGCGCGACCCGGATCATCTACTGGGACGTGCCGGCGGCGAACGTCTCGGCGCCGGGGCGGACCTTCGAGATCGTCGTGCACCCCGACAACCGGCTCGAGATCGCGTGGAACCTCGGCGGCAGCCCGGCCGGCAACGGCGACTGTCTCGTCGGCTACGGCGTCGGTGACGGCGGACGCGACCCCGGCCCGTTCGACCTGACGTCGGCGGCGACGTTCGTCACGCGCACCGATCACCCTGGACTCGGCCAGCAGCCGATCGGCCGGCCCGTCGTCGGCGAGCGCGTGCGCGTCGATCTCACCGACGTGCGGCACGACACCATCGCATCCGCGCTCGTCTTCGGGTGGCACAGCGCGGCGCACGCGACCGAGCTGTCGGCGGTGGGCGCGCCGGGCTGCTACCAGCACGTCGCGGGCACCGGCATGACGCAGCTCGGACTCGGCACCGCGTCGAGCGCACTGCTGGCGATCCCGCCCGCTCCGACCCTGCTCGGCGTCGCCTTCACGACGCAGGCGGTGTCGTGGTCCCCCGCCGTGAACGCACTCGGCCTCGTCGCGTCGAACGGCGTGCGCTGGACCATCGGCGACGTGTAGTCGTCGCCGACCGCGCGCGGTCAGCGGACTCGAGCGCAGCGAACTAATGCGGTGCGCTCGTCCCGACCACGAGTTGCATCGCATTGCTCACCTGCAGCTGCGGCGTCGTCGCGGGGTCGAACCACACGGTCTGGAACTGGAAGATCGCACCCTCGAATGCCGGGTCGTTCGGGATCGAGAACGGCACGGTGAAGTTCGGCGTGAAGCTCGTCGCGACGTGCACCGCCAGGCCGGCCTGCAGGCCCACCCAGTCGGCGCCGCCGTCGATCAGGCTCGCGGGCACCGGCACCGGCAGGCGCGGACCGCCCGCGACGAGAAAGCCCGTCGCGCCGGCCGGCCCCGAACTCGCGAGGTCGACGGTCGCGCCGAGCACCGGCACGTCGCCGTTCATCGTCGAGAGCCGCGGATGACCCGGCCCGCTCGTCGCGCCGAGCAGCGTCGCAGTCGCGCCCGGCGTCGCGACGCCGAACAGCTCGCGCCCGACGCTCTGCTCATAGCCCTCGAAGAACAGGCGTCCGCGCAGCATCGTGAGTCGGTCGGGATTGAACGCGCCGGCGGGATCGAGGTTGCAGACGCGGAACGTGCCTGCCGCCGTGCCGTCGGAGAACCAGAGGTCGCCGCTCGCGTTGACGTTCGCGCGGAAGATCACCCCCGGCCCACAGTCCGTGATGTAGTTCGGCGAGGCCGAGCCGCTCGGCACGAGGTCGGCGACGATCTGCGTTCCGGCAACGGTGCCGTCCGTGACCCCGAGTTCGCTCCCGATGCCCGCCATGTGGCCGTGGAAGAACACGCGATCCCCAGAGCGCACGAGATCACCGGCACTCAGGCCGGAGCCGGCGGAGAGATCGATCGTGCCCGCGGCGGTCCCGTCGGAGACGAAGAGCCGACCACGCCCCGCCCCGGAGGCCTCGTGGAAGAGCATGCGATCGCCGAGGGCGCACAGGCCGTCGGCACCGAACGAGTTGTGCAGGAACGTGTCGTTCACGAGTGCCGTGCCTGCCGCAGTGCCGTCGGTGCGCCACACCTCGCGGCCCGTCGTCGGGTGCGTCGCGACGAAGTAGAGCCAGTCCCCGGCCGCCACGAACTCCTCGGGGTTCGACGACGACGCGCCCGGGTTGATGTCGAGCAGCCTCTGGGTGCCCGCCACCGTGCCGTCACTCACGTAGAGCTCGCGCCCAGTTCCGGGTTCCTCGGCCGAGAAGAACACGACGCCGCGCCAGGCCGTGATGTCCTCCGGCCGGCCGTTCGCCGGGCCCGGATTGACGTCGGTCAGGCGACTCGTCCCCGCGGCGGTGCCGTCGCTGACCCAGAGTTCTTCACCGAAGCCAGGATCACGCGCGTTGAAGTAGACCAGCCCATCGCTGGCACAGAGGTAGCGCGGTTGTGCACCGCCCGACCCCGGCATGATCTCGAGGACGCGCCCCGTGCCGGCCGGCGTGCCGTCACTCGCGTACAGCTCGCGGCCGTGGCCGCTCTGGAACCCGGTGTAGAACATCCGGCGACCGAGCGCGGTCACGCACGGCGTCAGCAGCTGCGGATTGCTGCTGCCACTGCCGGGTACGAGGTCGACGACGATCTGGGCGCCGACGTTCGCCCGCCAGCGCCACAGCTCGCCGCCGGTCGCGCTGAAGTGACCCGTGAACCACAGCTCGTGCCCGAAGGCCGGGGTCAGGTACGAGATGTTGCCGTTGTTCGCGTTCCCCGGCGTGAGGTCGGCGACGAGGGCGCACTGGGCGGCGAGCGGCCCGGCGGCCAAGGTCAGGGCAACGGTGACGGAGAGCGTGCTCATGGCGCACCGGTGTCCGCGGACCCCGGCGTCGGACAAAAAGTCTGAAGGTCGAGTGCGCGGCCCGTCGAAAAAACCGGCATGGGGAGCGAATCGAGACCGCGGTGCACCCGCGCTGTCATGGCCGCAATCGCGGTGCTGGGCGCCGGGCTGCCGGCTCAGACCCCGCCGACGAGTCCGCCGGCCGGCAAGAGCCGAGAAGGCGCCTCCCGCCCGCTCGGCCGCAGCGACTCGACCCCGGCCAGGACCGCGGACCAGAAGCGCGGGTCCCGGCCCCGGGCGACCCACGCGCCGCAGCCGCATCTGCCGCCGGCCCTCGTGCTCGATCACCTGAAGCGCAGCAGCGCCGCCGTCGTCCGCGCCCGCGCGGAACGGACCGAAACGCCGAAGCCGCGGCGCCGCCCGGCTGCTGCCGGCCGCTATCTCTGCGCGGTGTTCGCCTGCTCGGACGCCGATCTCGATGTCGCGAGCGCCCTCGGACTGCGGCGCCGTGACGTGCTCGTGATCAGCAATCCCGGCCCGTTCGTGACGCGCGAGTCGGTCGCGCTGCTCGAGCATCAGGTCGAACGCGAGCGTCTCGCGCTCGTGCTCGTGCTCACCCATTCACAGTGCGACACGCTGACTCGCCGACGCCCGACGACCCGGGCCCAGAACGCGCTCGATCGGCGCGTGGAAGAGGCCCGCAGTCTCGCCCGGCGCAACGAGGAAACGCTCACGCGCGCGTTCGCGCGGCGCCAGTGCGAGATGCTCCTCGCGAGTTCCCGAACGCTGCAGGAACGGCAGCGGCGGGACTCGGTGCGCGTGTTGGCCGCCGAGATCGACCCGCGCACGTTGCGGCTCACCTGGCATACGTCACGGGCGGACGAAATGCCGATGAAGCCGATCAAGTAACGCGAACGACGGCTGCAATCGGGCAATTCTGCCGTTCCGCCATCGCGGGGCGCGCGATCGGTGCCCACGCGCAACGTGGAGAACTTCGCACTTTTCCACGTCGACCGGACGCGAAAAACACCGAACGATCGCTGCCTTCGAACGCCGCCGGCTGGTCCAATACCGCGCCGCAACGCGCGCCTTCGCTGACCGCGCCGCCACCGCTCGCCCCGACCCCGGTACCCCCCGATATGCCCACTCAGCTCGCCAGCTACTGCCAGCAGTTCGACGGCACCCTGCGGCCCGTGCTCCAAGCGCTGCAGGATGCCACGACGGCCCTCGACGGATCGGCGGCAGACGAGCCGGCGCGGCAACTCCTGACGGGCATCGGCGCGATCAGGACCGAGCTCACGGCGCTGTGTGACAAGGTCAAGGAGCAGCAGGCGTTCGTCCTGATCTTCGGCCCGTTGAAGAGCGGCAAGTCGACCCTGATGAATGCGATCGCCGGCGCGTACGTGAGCGAGGTGTCGAGCCTGCCCGCGTATCCGTGCCTCGTGTTCGTGCGGCACGGCGAGAAGCGGGAGTACGTGTGCACGCAATACGACGGCACGACGGAACGATTCACCGCGCCGCAGGCGATCCACGAGCACATCGAGGAAGCGCACAAGGACCTGGCGCAGGCGATCCGCCGCGCCGAGCAACGCGGGCAGGCGTTCGACCCGGAGGATCACTTCCCGGGCGCAATCCGCCGCGTCGACGTGCACGTGCCCGGCACGCACCTCGCGAGCGACAGCACGGTGCTCGTCGACACCCCCGGGCTCTACACGCGCATGCGCTTCGGCTACGACCGCATGACGCGTGACTTCCGCAACGCCGCCGCGTGCGCGATCTTCGTCGTCAAGAGCGACACGCTGTTCCTCGAGCAGGTGTTCACCGAGTTCGAGCAGTTGCTCGCGCTGTTCAGCCGCATCTTCCTCGTCGTCAACGTCGACTCACAGAAGCGCGACGTCGGCCCGGACGGCCGGCTCGTCCCCGCGCTCGAGCAGAGCGAACCGCAGGCCATCCTGCAGGCGTTCGAACAGCTGGCGATGTCCGCGCCGCTCAAGCAGGCTGCATCGGAGGGCCGCGTGAAGATCTACCCGGTCGACCTGCTCCACGCCGCGAGCAGCGTGCTGCAGAAGCGCAGCACCAACGACCAGCCCGACAGCTACCGCGAGTTCCGCAAGGACCTCAGCGACTACCTCGCGAGCCCCGAGTACGTGGCGGCGTTCCTCAACGACTCGCTGCAGCGCGGTCGGACCCTGCTCGAGGAACTCGGCCGGACCGTCGACGGCGACGAGCTCGCGCAGCTGCAGCAGCGCATCGCGCAGATCGACGAAGAGCTCGAGTTCTACGAACACGAACAACGTCGCATCCGGCTCGCGCTCGAGCTCGACTGGAGCGAGGCGTTCCGGCACTCGCTGGAGGAGATCGAGAGCGAGGTCGAACGCGCGGCGCGCGACCAGGGCGCCAAGCTGCTGCGCACACTCGGCGCGTCGATCGACACGTGGTTCCTCTCGAGCCACAGCCTGTCGTGGCTCACGGACGGCCAATGGACTCCGCTCGTGCGCGACTTCCGCGAGGACGTGCGGCAGGCCGGGTTGCGCGCGTTCGAACGCCAGCAGCAGCAATCCGGCTACGGCCTGAACCTGCCCGACGGCATCGAGGGGCTGCTCGACCGCGCCGGCGTGCAGATCCGGCAGACGCGGATCGAGGCGCTGCAGAGCCTCGGCGCGGTCGCCTGGAAGGGCGATACGGCCGTCCCCGTCGACATCGACCACTTCCCGGTGAAGAAGGGCATGTTCGACGTCGTGCGGTTCAAGTCCGTGAACCGCATCCGCCAGGACCTGTTCGGCACCGCGGGCGGCCCGGAAAGCGGCAAGAACGCCGACCGCAAGATCCCGGGAAAGGAAAAAGCCTCGCGCCTCGGCGAGCCCGGCCGCCTGCACCTGCACAAGTGCGTCGCGCAGTTCCGCACCGACCTGACTCCGCGCACGGTCGCCGTGCTCGTCGGCTACTTCGGCCGCAAGTTCGAGGGCGCGGTCATCGAACGATTGCACAGCGGCCTCGAGGAGTATCGGCCGCGCATCGACGCCGCGACCAAGCGCCTGCAGGACGAGCGCAGCGCGCTGATCGAGCTCGCGACTCCGCTCGGCACACTCAGCAAACACGCGACGGAACTCGACCAGCGGCTCACGGCACTCGGCACACAGTTCGCGCGCGAGGAGCCCACCGTCGTGCTGCAACGGCCGGAGTCGAATCCGGCCGCCGGCACCGCCGGTGCGCGCCGCGGCGCCCCGCGCGATTCGGGCCGCCGCGCCCGCAAAGGCTGACGCTACTTCGTTACCGCGATCGTGCGGAACTCGGCGAGCGTCGCGCGCACGCGCTCGAGCACCTCGGCGCTGTCCTGACTCGTGAACAGCGCGAGCGCGTCCCGCAGGTCGGCAGCGGTGTAGATGTGGAACTCGCCCGCCTCGACCGCGGCGACGACATCGTGATCGAGCATCAGGTCGCCTGCGTTCGCCGCGGGAATGACGACGCCCTGCCGGCGACGGCTCTTCGGCGCCGTCCGGCGCGCGCGGCACACGCGGAAGAAGCCCTCGATCTTCTCGTTGACGCCCGAGACGGCCTGGACCTCGCCCTTCTGGTTCACGGAACCCGTGATCGCGAGGTGCTGGTGCAGCGGCACGGACGCGAGCGAACTGAGCAGCGCGAGCAGCTGCGCGAGTGACGCGGAGTCACCCTCGACGCCGTTGTAGAGCTGCTCGAAGCAGATCGTCGCCTGCATGCAGAGCGGCCCGTCGCGGCCGAACTCCTGCAGCAGGAACCCCTCGAGGATCATCACGCCCTTGTCGTGGATCGGGCCCGACAGATTGGCGAGGCCTTCGATGTTCACCAGCCCCGAGCGTTGCGGCACCGCGACGCCCGAGTTGCACGTGATGCGGCACGGCCGCCCGAACTCGAGCGTGCCCGTATCGAGCACGGTCAGCGCGTTGGCCTGCCCGATCGCGTCGCCGGTCGTCGACAGCCGCATGTAGCCGGCCGTGTAGTCGCGTTCGGTCAGCTCCTGGGCGAGATCGTGCCGCCGACGCCGTTCTTCGATCGCCTGTACGACGTGCATCCGCTCGACCGCCTCCGCCCCTTCCGCCCCGACCAGGTGGGACGCCTCGCGCGCGAGGTCGCCGAGCTCGCTGTAGCGCGTGATGAGCCGGTCGCGGCGGCCCGCGGCGCGGGCGCCGTACTCGGCGATCGCCGCCATCGCGTCCCCCGTGAAGTCGCGCAGCTGCTCGTGGCCGATGAGCCACCGCACGTAGTCGGCGTAGCGCGTGAGGTTCTTCTTGCTGACGGGGATCGTCGCGTCGAACTCGGCGTGGATCTTGAACGTCTGCGGGAACTGCGGATCCTCGGCCGCGAGGGTCTCGTAGACGCCGGGCTCGCCGATGAGCACGACCTTGAGATCGATCGGGATCGCCTCGGGCTGCAGCCCGGACGGCTGGCCGCTACCGCTCTGCTCCGCATCGCGGATCTCGAGTCGACCGGTCTGCAGGACCCGCTTCAGATGCTGCCACACCCCCGCCTCGCTGAGCACGTCGAGGCAGCGCAGGACGAGGTAGCCGCCGTCGGCCCGCAGGACCGCGCCGGGGTGGATGTGCCGCGGGCCCGGCGGGCTGCCGTCCGGCGGTGCCGTGATCGTGCCGAACAGGTTGACCCAGGTCGGGTTCGTCTCGATCACGACCGGGCTGCCGTCGTTGAGCGACGTCTTGACCACGGCGGCGGCGAAGTCGAACACCGAGCCCTCGGGCGGCGCGCCGGCATCGGGCAGCGCGCTCTCCTCCTCGCCGTCCTCGTCGCTGCTGCCGAGGAACCGGCTGAGATGGCGCTCCACGAACTCGCCCGCGGCGTCGAGCCAGTCCGCGACCTCGCGTTGCGGCCAGCGCTCCATGAAGTCCGCGGTGTTGGCGCTCCAGACGTTCCACGCGAGCTTGCGGTCCATCTCGCGCATCTCGCGCGCCACGCGCGCATGCTCCTCGCGAACGCGATCGTTCACTTCTTCGAGCCGGTCGAGCAGCTGCTCGCGGCTCTTCAGCAGGCGTTCACGTTCGTCCTCGGGCAGCTTGCCCTCGATCACGAGCGCGGACAACGCGTCGAGCGTGACGGGTTCGCCCTCGACGACGGGGTAGATGTCGGCGGTCGATGCGCCGCTCTGGCTCTGGAAGCGGACGAGCGCGCACCCCTGCTTCTGGGCCTGCCGCTGCAGCGCGTCCATGATGCGGCGGTCGCGCGAGCCGGTCGCGCGCAGGACGACGCGCCGCGACATCCGATGCGGCCGCGACCGCAACGCCGAGAGCAGCGCGTTCTGCAGACCGTGCCCGAGGTCCTCGAGCTCGTCGCGGAACGCCGCGGCGCGACCGGCCGGCAGCGACACGAGCAGCGGCCGGTTGGGCTCGCGGAAGTTGTGCAGGTAGACGCGGTCCGGCACCCGCTTGCTGCCCGGGCGCATACCGCGCAGCAGCAGATCGACGACGGCCGTACGCCCCGAGCCGATGAGGCCGGAGACGAACAGATGATAGCCCGACGCCGGGATCGACAGGCCCGTGCGCAAGGCGGCCATCGGTCGTTCCTGCTCGAGCAGGAACGCGACGGACGGCGCGCGCCGCGACGGCTTCAGCGGCTTGCAGGTCCAACGCAGATCGGCCGCCGCCAGCTCCCGGGCCCCGGGGGAGCTCACAGCAGAGTTCACAGCAGAGCCCGCGGGCTGGCGCCGGCTGCGCTTGCCCCCCTTCTTGCGCGCCGTCACGCGCCGGCCACGAGCACCGGGCAGGGCGCCGCCTTGAGGATCTCGCCGGCGGTCGAACCGAGCAGCGTCTTCATGAAGATCGAGCTGCCCTGCGAATGCACGAGGATGAGGTCGACCTTCTCCACGAGTGCCTCCTTGAGGATCTGCTCCTCGACCTCCTCGCTGAACTTGAGGTGGCCGCGCGCGTTCACGCCGGCCTCGGCCGCTCGGTCGACGAGCTGCTGCAGGATGCCCTGCACCTCGTCGTGCAGCGCCTTCTCGAAGTCGCTGTCGCTCCCGGGCGCCGCGCGATGCCGCCCGATGAGCGTGATCGTCGCGGACGTGTCGACGACCGCGAGGAACAGCAGCTCCGCTCGCAGCTGCGCCGCGAGCCCGATGGCGTAGTCGAGGCGCGCGTCGCGATTGTCGACGAACTCGACGGGCACCAGCAGCCGGCTCACCACACGGTCGGGCATGGCGGGAACGATACGCAGCGACCGCTCCTTTTCGAGAGGCCGAGCGCTATCCTCTTCACCCCGCCACTCCCTCGTCCCCGACCGCCGCCCCGCCTTGGACCTCGAGAAGCTCAAGATCGACCGCCAGCCGCGGAAAGCGCGGCGCCGCCGCAACCCCTGGCCCGTGCGCGCCGTCGCTCTCATCGTCCTGGTCGGTCTCGGCTGGGTGTTCTGGGGCCCCGTGAGCGCGTTCGTCGACCGCATCAACCTGCCCGAGGTCCGCACGCTGCTCGTGACGGAGGCCACGCCGGCATCCGTCGCGGCCGTGCGCGGCACCGCGGCCAACGGTTACGTCGTGGCTGCGCGGCGGGCCGCGCTGTCCTCCGACGTGCCGGGGCGCATCGTCGAGATGAACGTGCGCGAAGGTTCGGTCGTAGCGCAGGGCGACATCGTCGCGCGGCTGTTCGCCGACGAGTTCGCGGCCGCGCTCGAACGGGCGGCTGCAGACCTCGCCGTCGCGGAGGCCGACATCGAACGCGCCCGGACCGGCGTCGCGGAACGGGAGGCGCGGCTCTCGCAGAGCCGCAGTGCGCTGGCCACCGCGCGGGCCAGGCTCGCTACCGCGGCGGCGGAGGCCCGCTTCGCAGAACAGGAGCACGAACGGGCCGTCGAACTGCTCGCCACGGAGTCCGGATCCGAGCGCGAAGTGCAGCGCACCGCCGCCGATCGCGACGCGAGCGCCGCGAGGCAGCGAACGGCCACCGAAGAGGTCGAGGACGCGAAGCTCGCGGTGACCGTCGCGGAACGCCAGCTCGACGTCGGCCGGAACGACGTCACCCTCGCGGAGCGCCGGCGCGACGCCGCCGCCGCCACGCGCAAGCAGGCCCAGGCCACGCTCGACAAGACCGACGTGCGCGCGCCGTTCGACGGGGTCGTCGTGCTCAAGGACGCCGAGGTCGGCGAGGTGGTCTCGCCCAACTCCCAGGGCGGCTCCAACGCCCGCGGCGCGGTTTGCACGATGGTCGACTTCGCGTCACTCGAGATCCAGGCCGAGGTGCCGGAGACGTCGCTGTCCTCGGTCGAGCTCGGCGCGGCGGCGGACGTGTTCGTCGACGCGCGACCGGAGGAGAAGCTCGCCGGCGTCGTCGATCGAATCTGGCCGACCGCCGATCGCAGCAAGGCCACGGTCGAGGTGCGCATCGTCGTCGACGAGGAACAACGGCGGCAGCTGCGACCCGAGTACGGCGTGCGCGTCGTGTTCCGACCCGCGAGCGCGGGCCCGGTCGAAGCATCCGTGAACGGCGAGAGCTCACCGGAGAAGCGCATCGTGATACCCGAAGCCGCCGTCGTCGAAATCGACGGTCGGACGACCGCGTTCGTGCTCGAACGGGACACGGTGCGCGCTACCGCGGTCACCGTGGGCGAACGCAAGAACGGTCGCGTCACGATCGACGCCGGCCTGCGCTCCGGCCAACGCATCATCGCCGAACCGCCGCTGTCGCTGCGCGACGGCGACCGCGTTCGCATCCAGCAGAACTGACCCACACCATCCTGCCATGGCCACCGCCATCGACATTCGTTCCGTCACCAAGACCTACACCCGCGGCGGCGAGACGCTGCGCGTCCTCGACGAGCTCGAGCTCGAGATGGCGGGTGGCACGTTCTACGCGCTCATGGGGCCGTCGGGTTCGGGCAAGACGACGCTGCTCAACCTCGTCGGCGGTCTCGACCGCGCCGACTCGGGCGACCTCATCGTCGGCGACACCAACCTCGACGAGCTCGAGGGCTCCGACCTCGCGCAGTGGCGCGCGGAGAACGTCGGGTTCGTGTTCCAGGGCTTCAACCTGCTGCCCGTGCTGTCGGCGCGCGAGAACGTCGAGCTGCCACTGCTGCTGGCGCCGCTCTCGGGCAAGCAGCGCCGCGAGCAGGCCGAACGCGCGCTCGAGCTCGTCGGGCTGGGCGACCGCATGGGCCACAAGCCGAAGGAGCTGTCGGGCGGCCAGGAGCAGCGCGTCGCGATCGCCCGCGCGATCGCGTGTGACCCGCAGGTCATCCTCGCGGACGAACCGACCGGGGACCTCGATCGCGACACCGCGGACGCCGTGCTCGAGCTGCTGTCGCGCCTCAACCAGGAACTGCAAAAGACCATCCTCATGGTCACGCACGATCCGCAGGCCGCGAGCTACGCGAACAAGACGATCCACCTCGACAAGGGCAAACTCGGTCGCATCGAGGACAATCGGCAGCGCAGCGCCACGACCGGCGCCGCCGGGAGCTGAGCGATGCCGTTCCGGCTGCTGCTCCGCAACATGTTCGCGCACCCGATCCGGACGGTGCTCACGACGCTGTCCGTGATGATCGCGGTGTTCCTGATGTGCGTTCTCGACGCGGCGATCGCCGGCCTCGACACCGCCGTCTCGAGCGCGTCTCGCACGCGCCTCTGGGTGCAATCGGCCGTCAGCCTGTTCGTCAACCTGCCGGACAGCTACGAGTCGAAGATCAAGTCGGTCGCCGGCGTCGAGGAGGTCATCCGATTCCAGTGGTTCGGCGGCGTCTATCAGGACCCCTCCAACTTCTTCGGCCAGTTCGCGGTCGACGCCCGCAAATGGCACGCGAGCTACCCCGAACTCGAGATCGTCGAAGGCTCGCTCGACCAGTGGTGCGAGGCCCGTACGAACTGCATTCTCGGCACGGACCTCGCCGAGCGCTTCGGCTGGAAGGTCGGTGACCGGGTGCCGCTGAAGGGCACCATCTTCCCCAAGACCGACGGCTCCGCGTGGGACTTCAACATCGCCGGCATCTACGAGTCGAACTCGACGAGCATCGATCAACAGACGATGTTCTTCCATTACGACTATCTCTACGAGTCGATGGACACGGGCATCGCGGGCGGCCCCGGCGGGGTCGGAGTGTTCCTCACCCGACTCGAGGACGACGCCAACGTCGACATGACCATCGCGGGAATCGAGGAGCTGTTCGCCAACGGCCCCCAGCGCGTACGCGCGACGACCGAAGGCGAGTTCCAGCGCCAGTTCATCTCGATGCTCGGCAGCGTGCCGACGCTACTCTACAGCATCGGAGGCGGCGTGCTGTTCGCCATCTTCTTCGCCGTGCTCAACACCATGCTGATGGCCGCGCGCGAACGGACGCGTGACATCGGCATCCTGAAGTCCCTCGGCTTCTCCAACGGCAAGATCTCCCTGCTGCTCGTCGCCGAAGCGCTGGCTCTGTGTGTCGCCGGCGGCAGCATCGGCGTGCTGCTCACGACCGTGGCCGAACGCCCGCTGTGGTCGTTCTTCTCGGCGTTCATCCCGGGCTTTCAGATCAAGACGGCCGTCATCGTGCAAGGGCTACTGCTGGCCGTCGGGCTCGGCGTCGTCGCCGGTCTGCTCCCCGCGTGGCGCGCTCGCCGCCTCGACCCCGTGACCGCACTGCGGTCGGAGGCCTGACATGGCGCTCGTCCCCCTGACCTACAACTTCCGCAGCCTCGTCGCCCGTTCCGGGAACACCTGGCTCACGGTGCTGTCCATCGCCGCGACCGTCGCGGTGCTCGCCGGCGTCCTGAGTCTGCAGGCCGGCTTCGAACGCATGTTCGCGGGTGGCGGGCGCGACGACATGGTCATCATGCTGCGCCCGGGCGCCACGTCCGAGGGCGAGAGCGGCTTCGACCGTGACCGCGCTCAGATCGCACTCAAGGAGATCCCGGAGTTCGCCACGGACACGGCCGGCAAGCCGATCGCGGCCGGCGAGACGTTCCTCGCGGCCCTGCTGCCGCGCCTCGACGGCGGCGAGACCAACGTGCCGTTGCGCGGCGTCATGCCGAACACGTTCACCATCCACGGCGAGTCGTTCCGAGTGCTCGAAGGACGCCAGCTCGAGCCGGGGACGGACGAGGTGATCGTCGGGCGCGCGGTGTCGGAGCGGATGCAGAACGCCCAGATCGGTGACACGCTGACGATCAACGTCACGCCGTTCCGCGTCGTCGGGGTGTTCGAGTCGACGGGCGCCTACGCGACCGAGATCTGGGGCGACGTCGACCGCATGCAGGCCGCGCTCGAGACGCAGCACTACAGCCGAATCATCGCGCAGCTCGCCCCGGGCGCCGACATCGAGGCCCTCAAGACCCGGCTCGAAACGGACCAACGCATCCCCGCCAAGGTCCTGACCGAACGCGAGTACCTCGAGAGCCAGACCGGCGCACTCAGCGGGCTGCTGTTCTTCATCGGCGGGTTCCTGTCGATCATCATGGGCATCGCGGCGGTGTTCACCGGCATCAACGCGATGCTGTCCGCGATCGCGTCCCGCACGCACGAGATCGGCATCCTGCTCGCAACCGGCTTCCGGCCGTGGGCCGTGTTCGTCGCATTCCAGCTCGAGGCCGCGCTGCTCGGCCTGCTCGGCGGCATCGCGGGCGTCCTGCTCGTGCTGCCGCTCAACGGGATGCAGACCGGCACGACCAACTTCGCGACGTTCACCGAGGTCTCGTTCGCGTTCCAGACGACGCCGATGACGATGCTCGTGGCTGTGATCTTCGCGGTCATGCTCGGCCTCGTCGGCGGTGCGTGGCCGGCCCTGCGCGCGGCCCGCATGACGCCGACCCAGGCGCTCCGGCGCGGGTAGTTCCGTCGGTCCATGATGCTGTTCCGGCTCTACCGCGACTCGTTCAGCGGGCTGCCGGCAACGACGTGGCTGCTCTGCCTCGCGGCGTTCATCAATCGCTGCGGGTCGATGGTGTTGCCACTGCTCAACCTGTATCTGCTCGAGAAGTGGGGCTACACGGCGACCGAGGCCGGCGCCGTCGTGACGCTCTACGGCGTCGGATCGGTCTTCGGCAGCATGATCGGCGGTCGGCTCGCCGACCGGCTCGGGTGCGTGCGGGTGCAGTACGCGACGCTCGGCGCGGCCGGCGTGTGGCTGCTGCTGATGACGCTGATCACCGACCCGATCGTGCTGGCCGCCGCGGTCTTCGTCCTCGGCGTGATCAACGACGCGTTCCGGCCGGGCAGCATCACCGCCGTCGCGACGAGCGTGCCCCCCGAGTTGCGACGCAAGGCGCTGTCGCTCAACCGCCTGATGATGAACGCGGGCTGGGCCGTCGGGCCGACGGTCGGCGGCAACCTGTTCGAGTACTTCGACCCCAACGCGATCTTCTATACTGATGGCGGCACGTGCCTGCTCGCGTGCGTGTTCCTGTTCGTGTTCCTGCGCGGGTTCACGCCGTGGACCTACAGCGAGAAGATCGCGGCGTCGACGGATCCCGCAAAGCCGTCCGGCCCCAACGCTCCGCCCCAGTCTGCACCGCCGTCCCTCGGGCCGTTCCGGGACCCGCACTTCGTGTGGCTCATGGTCGTCAACTTCGTCGTGATCACGGCGTTCATGCAGTACTTCACGACGGGGCCGCGCATCCTCAAGGTCGAATACGGCTACGGCGAGGGCGCGATCTTCTGGCTCCTCGCGATCAACCCCGTGCTCATCGCGCTGACGGAGATGCCGATCGTGCACCTGCTGCGCAACCGCCCCGCGCTGCCGATCGTCGCGATCGGCTCGGCGCTGATCGGCGCCGGCTTCTTCTGCTTCCTCCTGCCGCTCGGCGCGTTCGCCATCGTCGCTGCCCTGCTCGTCGTCACGGTCGGCGAGGTGCTGCAGATGGCCCTGCTCGGGGCCTACATCAACGACTACGCCCCGCCCGAGCGGCGCGGTTCCTACAACGGCGCCTACGGCATGAGCTTCGCGCTGTCGCTCGTCGTCGCGCCGATCGCGGGCGGCTGGGCCTACGACGAGTTCGGCGACGCGGCGCTATGGGCGGCGTGCGGCGTGACCGGGATCGTGACCGCGGCCCTGTTCCTCGGCTCACACAACAAGGTCCGAGACCGCGACCCGCTGGGCGCCGCCTGACGGCCGGAACCACGTCGCCTCGTCGTACGGCGCGAATGCGCCGCCGGCGAACCGGAACTGCAGCGTGATCGCGCCGAGCCGCAGCTCCTCGTGATCGAAGAAGCGGTCGTTGGAGATCACGAGCGCCCGGTGCTCGCGCGCGAACTCGAGCACGTGCACGTCGGCCTCCTCCTCCGGCGGCGCGACGGCCCAGCGGGCCCGTTCCGGCGTGACATCGGCGCAGCGCGCGCGCAACACGTCCTGCGCCGCCGGCCGCAGCCGCCGCGCGGTCGCGGCGTCGAGAAACACCATCCGAGGCAGCCCGGGCCAGCGGTCGCCGCACCACGAGAGCGCGGCGTCGATGCGTTCGAGCCCGCCGCGCCCGTTGCTCGCGAGGACGTTGGAGCCGTCGAACACGACGGCCGCGACCTTTGGCGGGTCCGGCAGCGGCGGCTTGCTGCGCTTCATCGCGACTGCCCGGAGGCCGGACGGGCGAGCGCACGCAATCGCTGCAGCGGGATCGCATGCGCGGTGCGCCCCTGGCCCGTCGTGGTCTCGGCCGCCGCGAGCGAGTCGTAGATCGCCTGTTCGGTGGCGTCCGCGACCGCGACGAACAGCGGCGACAGCTTGCTGCCGCGGCGCGAGGTCGCGTCGCGGTCCGCGGTCGAGAACGCGATCGCGTAGTCCCCGCTGCCGTTGCTGAAGGACGCACCCGACCGCGCCATGCCGGCGAACGACCGCCGTGCCAGCCGCTCGAGCGCCCGCTGATCCAGCGGTGCATCGGTGGCGATCACGATCATGCACGAGCCGTCGTGGTCGACTCCCGCCGGCTCGGCGCCGCGCGGGGCCCGCAATCGCCCGCCGAAGTTGGTCTGGACGAGCACGCCGACCGTGACGCCGTCGACGAGCCGTGACGCGGTCCCGATCCCGCCCTTGAACCCGAAGCAGCGGGTGCCAGCACCCGCGCCGACCGCCCCCACCGCGAACGCGCCGGCCGTCGCACTCGCGATCGCGGAGCGCACGTGATCCGCCCCGACCGGCCGCGCGCGGATGTCCGACAGGCCGCCGTCGTTGGTCTCCCCGACGACGACGTTCATCGACCGCACGCGTTCGTTCCCCGGCCGCTCGAGCAGCCAGTCGAGCAGGCCATCGGCGACCCGATGCACGTTGAGCGTGCCGGTCAGCGCGATCGGACTCTCGAGTTCGCCGAGCTCCGTGAGCTGGGTCGCGCCGACGAGCTTGCCGTAGCCGTTCTGCACCGCGAGCGCGGCGTTGCGCTTGTGACGGAACGCGTTGTCGCCGGGCGGCAGGATCACCGTGACGCCCGTGTGGAAGCGTTCGCCCGCATGGATCGTCGCGTGACCGACGCGCACCCCCGTGACATCGGTGATCGCATCGTGCTGCCCCGCCGGGTGCTCGCCGATGTGGATGCCGAGCTCGTTCGCCCGCGCGCGACTGGCGCTGACGCGAGTGTCGGGCAAGGTCTCCGGCATCGCGACAGGCCCACCGGCGCACCCGGCCACTACGAGAAACACGCACGCTCGCACCATGGACCGCGAGCTTATGGCATCGACCGAGCCGACCGTCATACTCACTGCTGAACGATGCTGATCCCCGAGCATTGGGCCGAGGCCAAAGTCACTGGCAAGATCCGCGGCCGGCAGCGCACGATCCGCCGCTGGGGCTGGTCCGAGACGAGCATGACGGAGGCCAGCGAGACCGCGCAGCGGCGCGCGTCCGCGGCGTTCGACGCGGCGCAGGCCGGCAAGAAGGTACCTGCTCGCGAGCGCAAGAAGCCGTACGGCGAGGAGGGCGTGCCCATCCGCGAGGAGGTCATCGCCCGCAACGACGGCGCCGTCGTGACGCGCAACCGCTACGGCGCGCGCTGCCTCAACGAACCGGACGTGTGGTTCGGCGACGTCGACCTGTCGCCCAGACTCGGGCCCGTGGCGGAGCAGGCCTCGTCGTGGGTCGGCGCCCTCCTGGTCGCTGCCGGCCTGGCCACTGCGATCATGTCCTTCAAGGACGGCGAGTACGTGCTCGGCTGCGGCACGCTCGTCCTGATCCCCGTTGCGCTGATCGTCTACACGATCTGGCTCGGCGTCAGCCGCCGCCGCGAGAAGAACGTGCGCGCCCACCGCGAACGCGTGCATAGCCGCATCGCGAGCACCGTCGCCAGACACCCACGTTCGCGCTTCGCGCTCTACGAGACGCCCAACGGCTTCCGCCTGCTTGCGCTGCACACGACGATCGATCCCACCGGAGACGAGGCCGCCGAGCTCTTCCGCGACTTCGACTGCGACGCGGACTACGCCCGTATCTGCCGACTCCAGGCCTGCTTCCGCACCCGCGTGAGCGCCAAACCGTGGCGCATCGACCAACCCGCGATGGTCCCGCGCACGGTCTGGCCCGTCCCGTTCGAACGCCTCGACGAACGCGAGGAGTGGATCGAGCGCTACGAGGCCAAGGCCCAGGGCTACGCCGCCTGCCGCTTCCTCACCGAACTCGGCGACGGCCCGACCGACCCGCGCTGCGCCGAGATCCGCGACACCCACGACGCCATGTGCCGAGCCCACACCGACCTCCCCCTCGCCTGAGGGAGGTGTGAACATACCGAACCCGGTATGTTCACGGGGCCGGCGCGGCAGTCAGTGGAAGTCGCGGCTGCCGCCGGACTCTGGGTGCAGGTCGACCCGGGGCACCCAGAACCGCCGGGCGATCACGTGCTGCACGCCGTCCTGGTGCTGCAGCTTGCCGGCGACCGCGAGGAACGTGGCGGTCTTGATCAGGGCGGCGAACTTCTCGAACACGTCGTGCCAGACGACGAGGTTGACGAAGCCGGTCTCGTCCTCGAGCGTCATGAACACGACGCCCTTCGCGGTGCCCGGGCGCTGGCGGCAGATCACGAGGCCCGCCGTGCTCACGTTCGCGCCGTCACGCAGCCGGCCGATCTCGAGCGCTTCGACGAGACGCTGGCGCTGGAGCTGTGGGCGCAGGTGTTCGAGCGGGTGGCCGCGCGCGCTGTGATGACCGGCGCGGTAGTCCCATGTCACGGCTTCGAGCACGTTGAGCGGCGCAAACTCGGGCTGCTCGCCCCCATCGCGCAGCGCGAGCTCACCCGCCTCGGCCGCCGGCTTCCAGACCTGCCACAACGCGTCGCGTCGGTCGCCGGCCCCGCCGCTAGCCTTGGCCAGGCTCTCGAACGCGCCGATCTCCGCGAGCGCCGCGAGTTCCTTCTGGTTGAGCCGCGCGCGCTGGCGGAAGTCGGGCAGGCCCGTGAACGATCGTTCGCGCCGCGCCTCGACGAGCCGCGCCATCCCGTCCGCCGACAGCCCGCTGACGTAGCGCAGCCCCATGCGCAGCGCGAGCGCCGCCTCACCGCTGATCTCCAGCGAACAGTCGATGTCGCTGTGCTGCACATCGACCGGCCGCACGAGCACGCCGTGCCGCTTGGCGTCATCGACGATCGTCGCCGGTGAATAGAACCCCATCGGCTGCGCGTTGAGCAGCGCGCACGCGAACACGTCCGGGTGGTGACACTTGAGCCACGACGTGACGTAGGCGATCAGCGCGAAGCTCGCGGCGTGGCTCTCGGGAAAGCCGTATTCGCCGAACCCCCGGATCTGCTCGAACACGCGCTCGGCGAACTCCGCGGCGATGCCCTTCTGCCCCATGCGCGACACCAGCCGTTCGCGATGGCGATCGATGCGCCCGCTGCTGCGCCACGCGGCCATGTCGCGCCGCAGCTGATCGGCCTCACCCGGCGTGTAGTCCGCGGCCACCATCGCGAGCTTCATCACCTGCTCCTGGAAGAGCGGCACGCCGAGCGTCCGTTCGAGCACGGGCTCGAGGCTCGCGTGCGGATAGGTCACGGGCTCCTTGCCGTGCCGCCGCCGCAGGTACGGGTGCACCATGTCACCCGAGATCGGGCCGGGCCGAACGATGCTCACCTCGATCACGAGGTCGTAGAACGTGCGCGGCCGCAGCCGCGGCAGCATCGCCATCTGCGCGCGACTCTCGATCTGGAAGACGCCGACCGTGTCGCCGCGGCAGATCATCGCGTAGGTCGCCGGGTCCTCCTCGGGCACGCTCGCGAGATCGAGCACGAGGCCGCGGTGCTCCTGCAGGAGCTGGAACGCGCGGTCGACCAGCGACAACGCGCCGAGTCCGAGGCAGTCGACCTTGAACAACCCGAGGATCTCGATGTCGTCCTTGTCCCACTGGATCACCGTGCGGTCCGCCATCGAGCCGTTCTCGATCGGCACGATCGAATCGACGGGTTCGTGGCCGAGCAGGAACCCGCCGGGATGGATCGACAGGTGCCGCGGAAAGTCCTGGATGTCGGCGACGAGCTGCACGAGGTGCAGGTGCACCGGCGCATCGGGGTCGAGCCCGGCCTGCCGCAAGGTCCCGCTCCAATCGAAGTCGACGCCGTGCCCCCAGCGCGACGCGAGCTTGGCCAGCCGATCGAGCGACGTCGCCGGCAGATCGAGCGCCTTGCCGACGTCGCGGATCGCCGACTTGCTGCGATAGCGGATCACGTTGGCGACCATCGCCGCGTGGCTGCGCCCGTACTTGTCGTAGACGTGCTGGATCACCTCCTCGCGCCGTTCGTGCGCGATGTCGAGATCGATGTCGGGCGGCTCGGCGCGCTCGCGCGACAGGAAGCGCTCGAACAAGAGGTTCATCGCGACCGGGTCGACCGCCGTGATCCCGAGGCAGTAGCACACCGCCGAGTTGGCCGCCGAACCGCGCCCCTGGCACAGGATCCCGTGCTCCTCGCAGTAGCGCACGATCTCACGCATCGTGAGGAAGTAGCCCGGGTACTCGAGCTCCTCGATGAGGTCGAGCTCGCGGTCGAGCTGCCGCTGCACGCGTTCGCTGATCGCGCCGCCGTAGCGTCGCATGGCGCCATCGGTCGTGAGCTCGCGCAACCACTGCATCGACGTGCGACCATCGGGCAACCGCTCGGTCGGATACCGGTAGCGCAGCTCCGCGAGCGAGAACGTGCAGCGCGCCGCGACCTCGACGGTGCGCGCGAGCGACCGCGGATCGTCCTCGAACAACCGTGCCATCGCGGCCGGCTGCAGCAGCGCGTGCTCCGCGTTGGGGCGCGTCCTCGTGCCGGCGCTGTGCACGTTGACCCCGTGCCGGATGCAGCTCAGCACGTCCTGCAGCGGCCGCCGCGCGCGCGAGTGATAGAGCACCTCGACCGCGGCGACGGTCGGGATCCCGAGCCGTCCGGCAGTCGCCCGCAGCTGCCGTTCGGGCGCCACCTCCGCGGCTTCCCGATGCCGGCCGATCATCGCGTAGAGCCGGTCGCCGAACGCGTCACGCAGCCGACCGGTAGCGCCGGCATCGTCGCCGAACAACACCCCGTTCCACAGCGCGAGCAGGCCGTCCGCGTGTTCGAGCAGTTCGCCTTCGTGCACGACCGAGCTGCCCTTGACGCAACGCCGGCGCCCGACCGTGAGCAACCGGCAGAGGTTGCCGTAGCCCAGACGATCCGTCGCGAGCAGCACGATCGGCCGCGCGTCCTCGACGGCTGGCCCGACCGACACCTCGGCGCCGAGCAGCAGCTTGACCCCGAGCTGCTGCGCCCGCACGTGTGCCCGCACGATGCCGTAGACGCCGTCCCGATCCGTGAGTGCGAGCGCGTCGAGCCCGAGCTGCTGACTCTGCTCGACGAGTTCGTCGGGATGGCTCGCCCCCTCGAGGAACGAGTAATTGCTCTTGCACCAGAGCGGGACGTAGTCGGCCACGCCTCACTCCACGACGCCGTGCAGAAACCACCGCCGCCGCGTGCGGTCGTGATACACCCAGAGCAGATCGCCGCGCCGCGTCTCGACGAAGTAGTAGTCGCGATGCTGCGTGCGGCGCCACCAACCGCCGGAGATCGTGAACGGCCCCCACAGCTGCTGCACCGGCCCGCCGCTGAGCCCGCCGAGATACCAGCCGTCGGTCGGATCCTTGGCGCTCGACAACGGCATCGGTTCGCGCAGCAGTCGGCGCACGAGCTGCGGCCCGCCCGCGCCGACATCCTCGCGTTCTGCGGCGCGTTCCCCCACGACCATTCCCTGCCACGAACTGCCGTAGCCGTCGCCATCCCTGCTGCCGTCCGCATCGCGGCTCGCCGCAGCGCTCCGCTCGCGCACGTCATCGACCACGGGCAGCCGCACGAGTCGCCGCAGCTCGCGCCAGACGAACCGCGCTTCCGGCAGGTGCCCGTCGTGCAGCGCCGCGTGCTGCACCGCGCTCTCCCCGAACTCCGCGCGCAACCGCGCGAGCGCTCGGTTCGCGGCCGCCAGATCGCGCTGTGATCGCTCGGCGAACAGCTCGCCCTGCTGCCGTTCGGGCGCCGCGGTCTCGGCCGTGAGCTCGAACCCGACGAGCGGTGCCGGGAACGTCACGGGCTCGAGCCGCAGCCGCACCAGATCAGTGAGCTGCACCGCGTCGAGCGTCGGCGCTGCTGGTTCGATCCGTTCGACGTGCTCGGGATGGCCGTCGTCGAGCTCGCACCGCAGCTGCAGCGCGGCAAACACCTCCCCGCGCCGGCGCAGCTGCTGCTCGAGCTCGCCGAGGCTCTGCTTGACGAGGAACAGCAGCGCCTGGCGATCGACCTGCGGTTGCTCGGGGTCGACCTCGAACTCGTCGCGCACGGCCTCGACCTGAGCGACCGGCGACAGTGGCGCGCGCTGATCACCCGTCATCAGTCGGCGCAGCTCGAAGCTCTCCTTGCCGAAGCGCTCCATCAGCGCGCCGGCCGGCAGCCGCCGCACCCCGGCGACGTCGTCAATCCCGAGTTGCGCGAGCCGATCGCGAAACCGCGGATCGAGGTCGAGCAGATCGAGCGACACCGTGTCCGAACGCCGGCGTTCTTCGGCGACGGACTCGAACGCGATCGCGTATCCGCTGGTTGCCTTCGCCGTCGACCCAGCGGCCTTCGAACCAGCGGCCTTCGAGCCGGCAGCCTTCGCAGTGCCGGCCCTCGAGGCGCTGGCAGCCGCGCCGAACGACAGCTGCCGCGCGAGCGCGTAGGTGCTGAAGCGGTCGAAGCCGACGACGACCGTCGACTGCAGCGTCGCTTCCCGCAGCGCGCGCTCGATCTGCTGCGCCCAGTCGAGCAACGATGGCTGCAGCCGCTCGAAGCCGGACGCGTCGAGCCAGAACACCCCGGGTTCGCCGCGCCAGCCGCTCGCCTCGACCGCGGGCGAGAACTGTCGCAGCAACTCGGTGATCTCCGTGACCGCCGCTGCGAGCTCGCCCTCCGACACGACGCTCGCGCGCAGCGTCGGCACGAGCGACAGCGCCTCGGCGTAGCGCATGCCGGTGCGGATGCGCGCGGCGTGCGCGCACCGGTTGATCCACATGACCGTGCCCTGCGGCTTGTCCTCGGCGACCACCGCCGTCGGATGCCCGCGCCAGTCGGGCTGCTGCCGCAGCACGAGCTGCAGCGGCAACGCCGCCAGGTCGACACACGCCCATCGGTTCACTGCCGATCCACCATCGATTCAGGCCACCATCAACTCAGGCCAACCGGCCCGTCGAAGCACTGTTCGAAGTGCCACGCGTGACCACGCCGCTTGTCCTTCTCGACCTGGACCGCGCAGGCGAACTGACTGCCACCGCGGGAATCGCCCTCGCACCGCCGCCGATCGACGTGCGCCCGCAGCGACGCCATCGGGAACGCGGGCTCCGGTCCGAGGCAGAGCAACGTGCACTCGTGCTGCCGGCACAGCCCCGTCAGTCGCACCTGCACCGACAGCGGCGCCCGCGACCGTTCGAGGTAGTCGAGGATCACGAGACCGAACGCGCCGGACCGCAGCAACTGATCCGCGGCCCGCAGCATCGCGCGTTCGTTTCTGACCCGCACCATCGCGAGCGCCTCGAGGTCGACCGCGCGCTGCGCGAGGTCCGGCGGATACGGCGGCGCGGCCGTCGAGTGGATCCACGCCACGGGCTCGCCGCTGCGCTGCGCTTCCTGCACGAGTCCGACCGCGATACTGAGCTGCCCCGCCGCGGCGCCACTGAGTTCGGCGAGTCGACCGGCCAGATCCACCAGAGTCAGCCGATCCGGCGCCAATGCGATTCCTGCAGTCGCATCTCCCGCCACCGGCAAACGGCTCGCCGGCCGGATCGCGGTCGCGACGCGGAGGGACTGCAGGAGTCCGGATTGCAGTTCGGACTGCAGGAGACGTTCGGCAGCCATGGTCGTATCTCCTCCGAGAAACGGGTCGGCGGCCCACCGGTCGACCGGCGAACCTGGGTTGCCAACGGCCGATGCCGACGGCGACGTGGGGCCCCGTAGTCTACCGAACAAAACCCTAACATCAAGCCCAGGGTGACGGATGGCTTGGGTGTGGTTTTGCGAACCTACTGCTAGAACTGCGGTTGGATCATCGCGCAAACGCCCGCGAGAATTCCGAGTCGCCGCGCCCTACCCGATCTCCATCGAACACATGACGATCCTTCGCGCTGCCGCCATTCCGGTCACCCTGCTGTCGCTGCTGCTGCTCGCGACCGCTGGCTGCACCCAGCCCGACGCAACCACCGCGTCCAACGCCACCGACGAACCGATCGGCTTCGCGCCGGCCGAGCCCGACGAGGTCGCCGAGCCGCCGCCCGCGCCGCCGCCCGAGGCCGACCCCAACCCCGACGACCCAACCAGCCAGAACGAACGCCCGATGACCGACAACTCCGATCAGCCCGCCCTCGAGACCGCCACGTTCGCCGGCGGTTGCTTCTGGTGCATCGAAGCCGTGCTCGATCGCATCGACGGCGTCAGCGACGTCAAGTCGGGCTACATGGGCGGCGACGTCGACAACCCGACCTACCGCGCGGTGTGCGACGGCGTCACGGGTCACGCCGAGGTCGTGCAGTTCCGCTTCGACCCCGCGGTCACGAGCTACGAGAAGCTCGTCGGCTACTTCTTCGTGATGCACGACCCGACGACGCTCAACCGCCAGGGCAACGACGTCGGCACGCAGTATCGGTCCGCGATCTACTACCACAGCGACGCGCAGAAGCAGACGGCCGAGAGGGTGATCGCGAAGATCAACCCCAAGTTCGACAACCGCATCGTCACCGAGGTGACCGCGGCGAGCACGTTTTGGCCGGCCGAGGACTACCACCAGGACTACTGGGCCAAGAACCCGCGCGACGGCTACTGCAACGCGTTCATCCCGAGCAAGCTCGAGAAGCTCGGCCTAGAACGCTGAGACTCGAACGCTGAGACTCGAACGCTGAGAAGCGCCGTCACGCAAGCGCTTCGAGGCCGGCGAGCACTTCGATGTCGCGCCCGATGCCCTGGATGACCTCGGCCGAGACGGTCTGCGCCGCGTCGGTGTAGCTCGTCTTGGGATCGAAGTGCGCCTCGACGAGCAGTCCCTGGGCGCCCGCCGCGATGCCCGCCCGCGCCATGGCTCGCACCCGCTCGCGATCGCCGGTGCCGTGCGACGGGTCCACGATGATCGGCAGGTGCGACTTCTGCCGCACGACCGGCACGACGTTGAGATCGAGCGTGTTGCGCGAGTGATCGGAGAACGACCGGATGCCGCGTTCGCAGAGGATCACGTCGCGCTTGCCGCCGGCGAGCAGGTATTCCGCCGCCATGAGCCACTCCGTCAGCGTGTTCGCGGCCCCGCGCTTGAGCAGCACGGGTCGCGGCTGATCGGCGAGCCGCTGCAGCAGCGCGAAGTTCTGCATGTTGCGCGCGCCGACCTGCAGCACGTCGACGGTGTCGACCATCTGCTCGAGGTGCGAGCTGTCGACGATCTCCGAGACGATCGGCAGATCGAACTGCTCCCGCACCTGCCGCAGCGTGTGAAGCGCCTCGACGCCGAGGCCCTGGAAGTCGTAAGGGCTCGTTCGCGGCTTGAACGCACCCGCGCGGAACATCGTCGCGCCGGCCTCCTTGACGGCCTCGGCGATGCGCAGCGTGCGCGCCTCGGTCTCGACGCTACACGGCCCGGCGATCACGACGGGGCGGTTCTTGCCGCCGATCTTCTGCGCGCCGACCTGCACGACGGTGTCCTCGGCCTGCACGTCGCGGCTGACGAGCTTGTAGGGCTTGGTGACGCGGATGCACTCGACGACGCCGTTCAAGCCCAGCAAGGGCCCGGGGTCGACCGGGCCCTTGTTGCCCGTGACGCAGATGGCGGTGCGATCCTCGCCCGGCACGGCGAGCGGGGTGAAACCCATCGCGGTGATCGCCGCCTCGACGGCGGCGACATCGGCGACGGAACTGTCTGGTGAGAGAATGACGAGCACGATCAGGCTCCTGTCGGGTTGGGCTTGGTGGCTTGGGAAGAACGATTCGAAGCCGGGTGCGCGAGCTCGCGCACGACGGCGGATACTGCGGCGACCGGGTCGGCCCCGGCATTGACGGCGTCGCCGATCACGTCGGCGAGCCGGCTGCCGACGACCGCGAGCGCGGCGCCGCTAAAGAACGCGTCCTCGACGTCGGCGCGGGTCCGGATGCCGAAACCCGCGCAGAGCGGCACGTCGCCCGCCGCGTCGCGGGCGCGCTGCAACAGCGCCGAGCGTTCGGCCCGCACGTCGTCGTGCGAGCCGGTGACCCCCTGCACGCCCGCGACGTAGAGCATCGCGCAGCCGGCAGCGCTGGCCGCCAGTCGCTCGGCCGACGACCGCGGGCCGACGAGGCGGACGAAGCCGAGCTCGGCCGCATCGCACGCGGCGCGCAGCGGTTCGTCCTCGCCGAGCGGGATGTCGGGCACGAGCAGCGAGCTCGCACCAGCAGCCGCGAGCTCGCGACAGAACGTCGCGATGCCGCGCGCGTGCGCGAGGTTGCCGTAGACCAGCAGGTTGAGCGGCACGCCGGGGCACGCCTGGCTGATCGCCGCGATGCCGGCGAGCGCGCGATCGGTCGTGATGCCGCCGGCGAAAGCTCGCGCGCACGCCCGCTGGATCGCGACGCCGTCGGCGCACGGATCGCGGTACGGGATGCCGAGCTCGAGCATCGATGCGCCCGCCGCGACCGACGCCTTGGCGAACTCGACCGACAGCTCCACGGCAGGGTCACCGACGACGAAGAACGGGCTGAAGCACCCGGCCCCCGGCGCCAGCGCACCGAAGCGTTCACGAAGAGACGGCAACGTCATGACCGTTCCTCCGCACCCTGGATGAGTCCGCGTTGGGCCAGGATCCCGAGGTCCTTGTCACCACGGCCGGAGACGTTGATGACGACCCGCCGCCCGCGTTCGATCGCGCCGTCCTGCACGGCGCGCAGCGCGAACGCGATCGCGTGGGCCGACTCGAGCGCCGGCAGGATGCCCTCCAGGCGGCACGTGGCCTGGAGCGCGTCGACCGCCATCGCGTCGTCGACGCCGACGTAACGCACGCGGCCCTCGGCACAGAGCGCCGCGTGCTCGGGCCCGACGGCCGGGTAGTCGAGCCCCGGCGCGATGCTGCTGCTCGACTGGATCTGCCCGTCGCGGTCCTGCAGCACGAGCGTGCGCGCGCCGTGCAGCAGGCCGGGCGTCGCGCGTTCGGCCCGCGTGACCTCCGGTCCGTCGCTGCCGAGCGGTTCGACGCCGAACAGCGCCACCTTCTCGTCGCTGAGAAACGGCGAGAACGCGCCGATCGCGTTGCTGCCGCCGCCGACGCACGCGACGACCGCGTCGGGCCTGCCGCCGGCCAGCTCCTCGAACTGGGCCTGGATCTCCTCACCGATCACCGCCTGCAGCCGATGCACGATCGTCGGGAACGGATCGGGACCGCAGGCCGAGCCGAGCACGTAGTGACTGTCGCCGACGGTCGCCGCCCAGTCCCGCAGCGCCTCGTTGATCGCGTCCTTGAGCGTGCCGGCGCCCTGATCGACTGCGCGCACCTCGGCGCCGAAGAGCCGCATGCGTTCGACGTTGGTCGCCTGCCGCTGCACGTCGCGCGCGCCCATGCACACGGTGACGTCGAGGCCGAGCCGCGCGCCGGCCATCGCGGTCGCGACGCCGTGTTGGCCCGCGCCCGTCTCGCACAGGAGCCGTCGCTTGCCGAGGCGTTGCGCGAGCAGCGCCTGACCGAGCGCGTTGTTGGTCTTGTGCGCGCCGCCGTGGAGCAGGTCCTCGCGCTTCAGGTACAGGTCGAGACCGGCACGTTCGGACAGCCGGGGGGCCGAAGTCAACGGCGTTGGTCGACCGGCCCACTCGCGCAGCCTGGCGCGCAGGTCACTGCGGAACGTCCCGTTCGCGAGGATCACGGCGCTCGCCGTGGCGAGCTCCTGCAGCGCCGGCCACAGCAGTTCGCTGACGTAGCGGCCGCCGAATGCGCCGAACGCGCCGGTGCGGGGAGTGATGTCCGATGTCGTCATGACTGGTTCACCTGCAGCCCGTCGAACAGGGCGCGCAGCTTTCTGGGGTCCTTGCGGCCGGGGGATTCCTCGACGCCGCTGCTGACGTCGATGCCCCACGGCGCGTGCGCGAGCACGTCGCGCACGTTGGCCGCGGTGATGCCGCCGGCGATGAAGACGTTGGCGGGTGAAGCCGTGCCGAGCAGATGCCACGGGAAGCACGTACCGGCCCCGCCGACGCCACCGTCGAAGACGGCCGGGCTCGTCGCGGACACGCCGACCGGCACGGGCGGCAACGCCGTCGCGTCCGGCGCGAGCCGACGCACGCGCATCAGCGGCACCGGCAGCCGTTCGGCGAGTGCGGCCTCCGCCACATCATCGAACCCGTGGCACTGCACGAGATCCGGCTCACAATCCGCCGCCAGCGCAAGCACCGCCTCGGGTCCGACGCCCCGCACGACGAGCACGAACGTCGCGCGTTCGCGAGCGAGCTCGCGGATCGCGATGCGCTCCGGCAATGTCGTCGAACGCGGCGAATCCGGCGCGACGACGCAACCGAGGTGCGTCGCGCCGAGCCGCAGCGCGAGCTCCGCGTCGGCCGCCGCCTTGAGACCGCAGATCTTGACCTTCATCGCCCACCCCCGCCAGCCACGAGCGCGGCGAGATCGGCGCCCTGCATGATGCTCGTGCCGATCAGCGCGCCGTTGGCCACGCCACGCAGCGCGCGCAGCTCGTCATCCGTTCGATAGCCCGACTCGGCGATCGCGATGCGGTCCACGGGCACGCGCGGCAGCAGTTCCGCGGCGTGCGCGATGTCGACTTCGAGCGTGTCGAGGTCGCGGTTGTTCACGCCCACGATCGCGTCCGGCACGGCGATCGCGCGGTCGACCTCGGCGGCGTCGTGACACTCGAGCACGACGTCGAGGCCATGGTCGACGGCCGCGGCGAACAGCTCGGCGAGTTGATTGCTGTCGAGACCCCGAAGGATGAACAGGACGGCGTCCGCGCCGTGGCGTGCCGCGGCCCGGATCTGACGCGGATCGACGATGAAGTCCTTCGCGAGCAGCGGCACGTCGACTGCCGCCCGGGCGATCGCGAGATCGGTGTAGCTGCCGGCGAAGAACCGCGGCTCGGTCAGCACGGACAGCGCAACGGCGCCGCGCGCTACCGCGTTGCGCGCGTACTGCGCGACGTCGGCGTTGCTGTCCAGCATGCCCTGACTCGGACTGCGGCGCTTGAACTCGGCGATCACGCCGAGCCCGTCACGCCCCGCGAGCGCGCTGCGCAGACTGCGACTGGTGCGCTCCATGCCGCCCCCGGACTCCCGCTCCGGCGGCCGGTAGTCCGGCAGCGTCGCCGCCCGTTCGCGAGCGGCGTCGAAGAACTGCTCCAGATGCCGACTCATGCCACCGCCTCCGCCGCCAGCCGCGTGCTGGTCTCGGCGTAACGCACGAGCACGCGGCTCGCCGCGCCGCTGTCCATCGTCGACTGCGCTAGCTTCACCCCCGCCGCGAGATCGTCGGCCTGGCCGGCGACCCAGAGCGCTGCGCCGGCGTTGAGCGCCACCGCATCACTGCGCGCGCCGTCGCCGCCGGACAACGCGGAGCGCAGCAGCTCGACGTTGCGCTCGAGATCGCCGCCGCGCAACGCTTCGATCGGCGCGGCCTCGAACCCGAGGTCGCGCGCGTCGAGCTCGAACGGCTCGATCCGGCCGTCGTGCAGCCGATGCCCGGTCGTGCGATCGTGCAGGCCGAGCTCGTCGAGGCCGTTGCAATGCACGACGAGGGCCGACTCGCTGCCGAGCGCGCGCAGCGCTTCGGCCACCGCGCCCGTCACGTTCGGGTCGTAGACGCCGACCACCTGGCGGTCGGCGCCCGCCGGATTGCAGAGCGGGCCGAGCAGGTTGAAGATCGTGCGCACGCCGAGGCTCTTGCGGATCGGCCCGACGTGGCGGAACGCCGGGTGATGGCGCTGCGCGAACAAGAACACGAAGCCGACCGCGTCGAGCGCCGTGCGCGCGGCCCGCGGCTCGAGATCGAGCGCGCAGCCCGCGGCGGCCAGCACGTCCGCGCTGCCGACCGCCGACGACACCGCGCGGTTGCCGTGCTTGGCGACCGCGCAGCCCGTGCCGGCGACGACGCACGCCGCCGCGGTACTCACGTTGAACGTGTTGGCGCCGTCCCCGCCCGTGCCGCAGGTGTCGACGAGCGGCTGCACCTGCGTCGGCACGCGCACCGCGCGTTCGCGGATCACGCGCGCGGCGGCGGCGAGGTGTTCGGCCTGCACCGGCCGCATCGACAAGGCCGCGAGCAGGCCGCCGAATGCGACCGGGTCGGCCTCGCCGTTCATTGCCGTACTGACGACGTGCGCGAAGTCGTCGGCGCGCAGATCGTGGCCGTGCGTCAGATCACGCAGGAGCTGGGGAATCGTGGGAGAATCGGAGGTCATGACAGTGCGGGGTTGAAGGGGTCGTGCGCCGCCGTGGCCGTGGCGTGCGCGAGGACGCGAGCGCAGAGCTCGCCGCCGTGCGGGGAGAGCACGGACTCGGGGTGGAACTGGACGCCGACCCACGGCAGCTCGCGGTGGCGCAGGCCCATCACGAGCTCGGGCGCAGCGGACGCGGGATCGGCGAGCGTCGCGATCGCGCGCAGTGAGTCGGGCATGCGCGTCGCCACGAGGCTGTGGTAGCGCGCGACGGCGAACGGGCGCGGCAGGCCGTCGAACAACGGATCCTCGGCGAGCGTGACGTAGCTCGCGCGGCCGTGCACGGGGGCCGGCGCGGGACCGACCTCGCCGCCTGCCGCGGCCACCATCGCCTGCAGCCCGAGGCAGACGCCGAAGATCGGGAGCGCGGGCCGGGTCCGCAGGTAGTCGACCGTTCCCGTCGCTTCGTTCGGATGGCCCGGGCCCGGCGAGAGCACGACGAGGTGCGGCAGAAAGTCCTGCACGCACGCCGCGAGCCCGGCGCCGGTCCTGGGCGCGCGCACGCAGCGCAGTTCGGCACCGCGCACCGCGAACTGCTCCGCCAACAGAAAGGCGAAGCTGTCGAAGTGGTCGACGAGGAGCACACGCGGCATCACGATGTCACCTCCGCGAGCGCGCGCCGCAGCTGCGCGAGCTTGTGCTCGGTCTCGGCGAACTCGTTCTCGGGGATCGAGTCGTGCACGATCCCGGCCCCGGCGCGCGCGTGGTAGCGCCCGGTCGTCGGCTCGTGGCGCAGCGTGCGGATCGCGATGCAGGTGCGCAGCGTGCCATCGCCGCCGAGGAAGCCGACCGCGCCGCCGTAGAACCCGCGGCCCGTCGCCTCGAGCGACCGCACGAGCTGCATCGCCTTGGGCTTGGGCGCGCCGGTGAGCGTCCCCATGTTGGCGACGGCGCGGTAGGCGTGCAGCGCGTCGAGGCCGTGGCGCAATCGACCGCGCACGCGGCTGCCGATGTGTTGCACCCGGGGCATGTGCAGCAGGGTGAACGCTTCGACGAGCTCCGTGCTGCCGGGTTCGCTCACGCGCGCGACGTCGTTGCGCGCGAGGTCGACGAGCATCGCGTGTTCGGCCTGTTCCTTGTGGTCGAGCAGGAGCTGCACGCCGAGGCGCCGGTCGAGGTCGGGATCGATCGAGCCATCGGCGGCGAAGCCGCGCGGCAGCGTGCCGGCGAGCGGGCGCAGCTCGAGTTCGCCGTTCTCGACGCGCAGGCACGTCTCCGGCGAAGCGCCGATCAGATCGCCGTCCGCCAGCGCGACGACGAAGCGCCACGGCGCGTCCGGGCCGAGCGCGCGCAGCACGGTGACGGGATCGGCGGCCACCTCGAGCGCGACGGGGCGCGAGAGCACCGCCTGGAAGATGTCACCGATCCGGATGTGGTGCAGCAGCGTCTCGACCGCGCTGCCGAACGCGGGATCGAACGGGGCCGGGCTCGGGGCGGGCGCGCTCTGCCCGTTCGTCGGCGCGAGCTCCCCGTGATTCCCCGACGCCCCCGGCGCGAGCATCTCCGCGAGGGCGCGCGCCCGCTGCTGCACGGCGGCCGCGCGTTCCCACGGCAGCCCGCGCACGATCGTCGTCACGGTGCCGACCGCGCCATCGAAGACGACGGCGTCGGACACGAGCACGAACGAGTAGTCCGGCTCATCGAGCGGATCCGGGTTGCGTTCCCCGAGATCCTCGAAGCGATCGATGAGCTCGTAGCCGAACGCGCCGAGCAGCCCGGGCGGCACGGGCGCGCCGGCCTGCGAATCGGCGAGCAGGCCCGCGAGGCAGCGCAGGACGTCGAAGCACGACGGCGCCCGCAGCACCTCGTCGTCGGGCACGCCGAGGCTCTCGGCCGGTGCGTTGCCGGCGGCCGGCACGGTCACCCGATCGCCCGAACGGGTCGCCCCCGGCAACCGATCGACGAGCGCACCGAGCAACGGCTCGACGTCGGGCTGCAGCGCGTTGATCGTGGCGCTCGAGCCGCGGAGTTCGACACGCAGCAGGCACCGCGCGGCCACGAGAACGTGCTCGTGACCGCCATCCCGATCCCGTTCAGCGAGCAGCCCGGCCGCGGTCGCGCCCGCCGCGCGCAACCGTTCGACGAGCCGCTCCGCGCTCACGGTCGCAGCGGACGTGACCTGCACCAGCGGCACGGCAACGACCGCGGGCGGCCCGAACGGGCGGCCCGCAGCACCGTTCTGGCTGCCGTCGAGGTCCTGGGTGTCGGAGGTAGGCATCGTCGCAGGTCGTGTCGCGACCCCGCTGCTGCCACCTCCCCCGGAAACGAAAAAGGCGGCCTCGCGGGGCCGCCTTCGGTTTCGTTCGTCAGCTGATGTCGATCAGCGCGTGAACCCGGGCCGCCCGCAGGATGCGGTCCACCACCAACGCCAGGCGCTCATCGCGTGGGTCGAGTTGGCCGGGAGGGAGTTCACGCGGGGAGGGTGCCACGGACTTGGGGTGTCGTCAAGCCCCGAAGTTCAGCCTTCTTCGCACCGTCACGTCGAACCGCCCTCACCGCCGTCGCGTCCACTCCTGGGTCTGGACCAACACTTCCCTCACGTCACGGGTGTCGTGCAGCGACACCGCGACACGGTCGCCGCCCTCGGCCGGCAGCGTCAGCGCCATGCGGAACGCGCGGCCGCCCGGGGTCGTCGTGTCGTGCAGCTGACCGCGCAGCTGAATGCGTTCGGGCGCCTTGGGGTCGAGCGCGCCGGCGCATTCGACCGACCACGTGCTGTGGTCGTCGCGCCACGATGACGTCACGTGCTGGCGCAGGCGATCGAAGCCGAGGATCTGGACGCCTTCGACCGACTCGTCCCCCATCGTGAAGCGGTAGTTCAGCACGACGAAGCGGCCGCCGAGGATGATCTTGCCGACGACCGAGCCGACCTCGTCGGTCGTCTCGCCGGCCGCGGAGGTCATGCGGATCGCGAGGTCCCAGGTGCCGACGAGGCGGGCGAGCATCGCGTGCGGTTCGCCCGGGCCGGCGACGTCCGTCGCCCGTTTCAGCTCTGCAGGCGTCGGGGTCGGCACGGGGTCCTGCATACGCATCACTGCTGGGCCGGGATCGGGACGGCCGGTGAACGCCAGCGAGAGAGCGACGGCAGAGGCGACGAGGATCGACAGCGAAGCGCGAATCACGCGCGCGAGTGTAGCGCCGACGAAACCCGAATGGCGAACGCCCGATTGGCGAACAACGGTCCCGCCGCATACAACGTCGCCGCATGCCTCGCCCGCCCGCCGCCAGCTGGACGACGTCCCTCGCGATCGCTGTGCTCTGCGTGGTCTGGGGCAGCACGTGGTACGGCATCCGCATCTGCCTCGAAGAACAGCCGCCGCTCACGTCGGCCGCGGTACGGTTCCTCGTCGCGGCCCTCGCGATGGCGGCCGTCGCGCCCTGGTTGCAGCGGCGGGAACGCGCGCCCGCGCCGCCCACCTGGCTCTGGTGCGTCTCGGGGCTCACGAACTTCGCCGGCGGCTACGCGATCCTCTACGTCGCGGAGCTCGTGGTGCCCTCCGGCCCGGCCGCGGTGCTCTGGGGCATCTTCCCGCTGCTCATGGCGGTCAGCGGCGTGCTCTTCCTCGACGAACGGCTGCACCGGCAGCAGGTGATCGGCACGCTCGTCGCGTTCTTCGGCATCGTCACCGTCTTCGGCGGCGGTCTGGGCGACATCGACAGCGGCAACCTCGGCTACTCGCTGCTGCTGCTCTGCAGTCCGTTCGTCGCCTGCACGGGCACGACGCTCGTGAAGAAGTACGGCAGCGAGTCGAGCTCCGTCATCCTCAACCGCAACGGCATGCTGTTCGGCGCCGCGCTGCTGTTCGTGCTGGCCTTCGCGTTCGAACGCCCGCTCGATACCGAGTGGACGCCGCGAGGGATCGCGGCGCTCGGGTATCTCGCGCTGCTCGGCACGGCGATGACGTTCGGCGTCTACTTCTGGCTGCTGCGCACGACGCCCGCGTCCAAGCTCGCGCTCATCACGTACGTGACCCCGGTCGTCGCGATGTTGCTCGGCGCGCTCGTCGGCGACGGCACGATCGACACCGAGGCGTGGATCGGCACCGCGCTCGTCGTCCTTGGCATCGTGCTCGTGGTGACGCGACGATGACGCGCCGGCGTCGGAAGCTCCGCCGCCGCACGTTGCGGCGCGGCATCGCGACGGCGCTCGCGGTGCTCGTGCTCTCTGCGCTGGTGTGGTGGAACGACAGCGTGCGCGCCGGCAGCTGGAGCCGGCGCGAGATCCTCGACGCGATCCGCTGGGTCGAGTCGCGCTGGAACGACGCCCCACCGGACGGCGACGGCGGCCGCGCGATCGGCCCCTACCAGATCCACCGCGGCTACTGGCTCGACGCGACGGGCCACGACCCCGAACTCGGCGGCAGCTACGACGACTGCCGGCGCCGCGCCTACGCCGAACGCGTGATCGCGGCCTACATGGAACGCTACGCCGCGGCGGCCTGGGCCAGCAACGACGCCGAGACCATCGCGCGCACGCACAACGGCGGCCCGACGGGGCCGAGCAAGAGCGCGACCGACCGCTACTGGCGGCGGGTCCGCGCGGCGCTACCGTGAGATCGCGATGAGTCTCGCGCGCATCAACCTGCTCAACATCGGCCTCATGCTGGCCTCGTTGGCGGTCGCGATGGTCGTGCCGTTCGAGACGTTTCTGCTGGCCTACGCGGTGCTCGGCCCGCTGCACTACCTGACGCAGATCTCGTGGCTGCACGACCGCCAGTGCTTCACGCAGAACAAGCGCGACTGGTGGCCGCTGCTCGGCCTCGCGGCCGCGATCAGCGCGCTGACACTGACCGCCATCGCGTACCCGACCCCCGCCCTCGTCGGCTGGGCGCACAGCCTGCTGCTGTTCTCGTTCGGCGTCGGGTTCACGCTCGCGCTGATCAAGGACAACGTGCTGCGCGGCACCGCCCTGGCCGCGTTCGCCGTCGTCGCGTTCCTCATGCACGGCTCGCCGGTGACGACCATCTGGTTCGGCATCTACCTGCCGACCGTGATCCACGTGTTCGTGTTCACGGGCGCATTCGTGCTCTACGGCGCGCTCAAGCAGCGCAGCCTGACGGCACATTCGTCGCTCCTCGTGTTCGTCGCGTGCGGCGCGACCGCGCTGTTCCTCGACCCCGGCATGCTCGGCTACGTGGCGACGGACTACGCGCACGAGGCCTATGCCGAGTTCACGCCGATGCACGGCTTTCTCGCGGCGGATCTCGGCTTCGCGGACGCGATCGCGAGCCGCACGGGTGCTCAGCCCGAGGCAGCGCAATTCTACCCGTTCCAGGACGCGAGCGAGGTGTTCACGGATCCGCTCGGCGTGCAGATCGGCCGTTTCATCGGGTTCGCCTACACCTACCACTACCTCAACTGGTTCTCCAAGACGTCGATCATCGGCTGGCACGAGGTCGGCAAGGCGCGCATCGCGGCGATCGTGGTGCTGTGGCTCGCGTCGATCGGGCTCTACGCGCTGGACTACGTCACGGGGCTGCGGTGGCTGCTGTTCCTGAGCCTGCTGCACGTGCTGCTCGAGTTCCCGCTCAACCACCGCACGTTCGCCGGCATCGGCAGCGAACTGCTCGCGCGCGTGCGGCCGGCGAAGGCCGCGAACGCCGGGTAGCGCGCGCGATCCGGCGGGTTTGGTCTACGGCCCGAGCACCGTGACGTGCGGCCCGACCGGCGCCCAGACCACGGGATCGGTCGCGACGAAGAACACCGTCGTCGGGACGCCGAGCATCGCGGCGAGATGGGAAGGACCGCTGTCGTGGCCGTAGAACGCGCGGGCGTTCGTGAGCAACGTCGCGAGCTCCGCGACGGGTCGATCGACGAAGAACCCGGGTGCGCCGTTCGCACCGCCGGGCCAAGGCCAACCCCGCGGATCGTCGCGTTCGACCTCGGTCGGTCCGACGACCACGACGAGCCTTGCTGGCGCGAGGCTCGCAGCCAGCTCGAGCCAGTGCTCGCGCGGATGGCACTTGTGCCGCCCGCCGCTGCCCGGCGCGAGCACGATCGGGCCGGCGGGACACCCGCTCGGGCGCGGCTCGACCAACCACGCATCACGCGGCCAGTCCGGCTCGTGACCCGCCTGCCTGGCCAGCTGCAGGCCGGCAGGTGCGCCGGGCTCGAACTCGTGTGGCCGCAGTTCGACGGCGCCGGGCAGCCCGGGCACGTCGGCGACGACGTGATCGAACTCGGCGAGCGCAGCCGACGCCGCTTCGGGTCGCCACAGCGGCAGGGTCTCGACCGAGCGCACCGCGTCGACGGCGCCGTGCGCCAGCAGCGGTGCGGCGAACTCCTCGATGCCCGCGAGCGTCAGCGTCGCGCGCGGGTGCGCGCGACGCAGGCACCGCAGCAGCGGCAGCGTGAGCAGCGTGTCGCCGAGGCCACCCCGACGAATCACGAGCAGCTGCACGCGGCCGCGGCTCAGCGACTCAGGCGCTTGCGCGCTTCTTCCGCCGCCCAGGTGCCCGCGAACTTCTTCGACTCCATGAACTTCTCGAGTTGCTCCCCGAGCTTGTCGGCTTGGCTCTGGCTCGAGGTGTCGTAGCGCCCCATGAGTTTCGCCAGCGCCATGCCCGCGCGGATCTCGCGCTTGATGTCGCTGTCGGACTTGAAGCGCTTCAGCTCGGCTTCTGCCTGCTCGACGAAGTCGAAGCCCTTCCAGGCCGCGGTGAGGTCCTCGAGCTTCTGCTTGGAACGATAGTAGTTCGGCCCCTTCGCGTATTTGACGATGCTCGCCTTCGCGCGCTGCACGCGCTTGTCGAGTTCTTCCTGCTGCGCCGTGAACACCGCACGCAGATCCGCGTCGAGGTTCTCCTGGCCCAACATCTTGGCGAGGTAATCGCGAATCTTGGCGTGGTCCTTCTTGTCCCACAGCCGACGCAACGCGTCGTACTGCGAACCCTCCGGCAACTTCGGCGCGAGCGAGACCTGCGGCAGCAGTTCTTCGATCACGGCCTCGGTCGGTCGCGCCTTGGAGTGCACGGTGCCATCCGGCGCGACGATGTACATCGTTGGATAGGCGCGCACGCCGTAGTTCTGATTCACGGAGCCATCGACCAGCACGATCGGGTACTTCGCACCCAGCTGGTCGATGAAGACATCCTGGACTTTGCTCTCACTCTCTCGGGACACGCCCAAGATGAGCAGCCCCCGATCACTGTACTTCTCGTGCAGAGAATTCAGCTTCGGGACGCCTGCTCGGCAAGGGCCTCACCAGGTCTCGCCGAAGTCGATGACGACCACGCGACCCGCGAGGTCCTCGAACGACTCCGGACCGTCGTTGAGCACGGTCTTGAACTCGAACTCCGGCGCGGGCGACCCGGCCGGGATCTGCGCCTGGACCGCGGCGGCGCCGAACAGCGCGGCCGCGACGATGCTGAAATGCTTGCTGACCATTTCGGCAAGCTAAGCCAGACGTCGCGGACCGCCATCCCGCCGACCTCGGAATACAAGTTCTGGACACTCCGGACCCGACGCGACCGCGCCGGCGGACGCGCCGGCCGCGGTCGGTGCGAACGGGACGTCGGCGAAGCCGGCGTCCCGTCGACAGGCCCTCAGTTGTGCGCCTGGTGGACGCGACCGACCATCTCCGGGCCGGGCGTCAGCGTCGCGTCGCCATCGTCCTTCCACTTCGACGGGCAGCCCTCGTTGGGCTTCTTGCCGAGGTAGATGTTGGCTTTGAACTTCCGCATGATCTCGTCGATGTTGCGGCCGAGGTTGAGGAAGTTGACCTCCGCGTTCATCAGGGTGCCGTTCGGCGCAATCAGGTAGGTGCCGCGCAGGCAGAACCCGCCGTTCCAGATGCCGAACTGCTTGGCGAGGTCGCCGTTGCGATCGGAGCCCATCTGGAACTGGACGTTCGCCAGGTCCTTCTCCTCACGCTGCCACGCCAGGTGCACGAACTGCGTGTCCGCGCTGACGGTGACGACCTCGCAGCCCATCTTCGCAAACCGTTCTTGCTGCTCTGCCAGAGCAGCGAATTCGGTCGCTCAAACGAACGTGTAGTCGGCCGGGTAGAAGAACAGCAGCGTCCACTTGCCGTTCTTCTTGGCTTCGCTGAGCTTGAACTCTGCGAAGCCCTTGGTCTTCGGATCGTAGGTCGTGAGTGAGAAGTCGGGCACTTCCTGCCCGACCTGCAAGATCGAGGTCTCGGTCATGCCCTCACGATAGCGGCGGCGGGATCGGATTCCCGACTCCGCCGCGGGATCGGCCCCTAGCCGTTCATGGCCTGGTGCACGTTGCCGACGAGGTTCGCGCCGGGCTTCAGGCTCTTGTCGCCGGCCTTCTTCCAGGTCGCCGGGCAGGCTTCGGCCGGCAGCTTGCTGAAGTGCACGAAGGCGGTGACCTTGCGGGTCAGCTCCTCCATGTTGCGGCCGATGTTGAGCTGGTTGATCTCGGCCGAGGCCAGCTTGCCCTCCGGGCTGATCAGGAACGTGCCGCGCAGCGCCACGCCCGCGTCCTCGAGGTAGACCCCGAACATCCGCGAGATCTTGCCCGTCGGGTCCGCGGCCATCTGGTAGGTCACGTTCTGCAGTTCGCCCTCGTGGCGCTGCCACGCGAGGTGCGTGAACTTGGTGTCGGTGCTGACGGTCAGCACCTCGCAGCCGAGCTCCTTGAGTGCGGCGTGCTGCTCCGCCAGGGCGGCGAACTCGGTGGCGCAGACGAACGTGAAGTCGGCGGGGTAGAACATCAGCAAGGTCCACTTGCCGTTCTTCTTGGCCTCCGCGAGGCTGAACTTCGCGAAGTCCTTGGTCGTGGGGTCGAACGTCTCGAGCTCGAACTCGGGAAGTTCCTGACCGATCTGGGTCGTCGTAATCTGCGTCATGCCTGGTGTTCTGTGGGGTCTGGGTTGAGTTTCGGGCCGAATAGTCTAGCGCGGGCCGCGACACAACTCCAGGTTCGAGCGGCCCCGCGCTCGACGCTGCGGGTCGCGTCGGGGGGCGCTGCCGGCCGACGATGAATCGGTCGGCAAGACGCGCCAGCGCTCTTTCCCTCCGCGCTCGGAGCGGGCACGATGGTGCGCCCGAAACGCCGCCGTGACGACCCACTCCACCCCAACCGAATCCACTTCCCCGACCCCGTCCTCGACCGCCGCGCAGGCGCTCGCGGCCGCGGGTGACGCCGAATCGGCGCGCGACGTCGGCGCGCTCGACGACGCGGCCAAGCAGGCCGCCGTGCGCCTCGGTCGCACCAAGCAAAGCCTGGTCGAACGGTTGATCTACGGCCCGCAACCGGAGACGGCCGAGCTGCAGAGCGGCGCCGTCGCGGCCAACGGGACGGCCGGCACGGGCAAGCCCGTGATCGACGCGGCGCTGGCGACGCTCGAGCGCGGCGAGGCGTTCACCGCGGACGGCAAGCTGTCGAGCGAGCTGCGGCAGGCGGTCGCGGCGGCCGGCGGCTACGGCTTCACGGTGCCCGCGGAGTTCGGCGGACTGGATGCCCCCTACGTCGAGCTCGCGCTCGCCGAGGAAGCGCTCGCGGCCAACGGCCTCGGCCCGCTCGCGGTCGAGATCTCGGGCGAGCTAACGATCGGCGCAGGTTCGCTGCTCGCCTACGGCACCGACGCGCAGAAGAAGACGTTCCTGCCGCTGGTCGCCGAGGGTCAGCTCATGGCGTTCGGGCTCACGGAGGTCGGCATCGGGGTGAACGCCAAGAAGGTGCGGGCCTACGTCGAACCCGACGAGCAGACCGGCGGGTTCCGGCTGCACGCGACCGGTGATCGCAACAAGCTGTGGATCACCAACGCGACGCACGGCGCGCTCGTCGGGATCGTGGCGCGCATCGGCGAGACCGGCAAGAAGGTCGGCCTGTTCGTCACCAGACTGCCCGAGCAGGACGTCACCGAGGCCGACGGCAAGGGCTACACGTTCTCGTGCACGAGCTCGAACACCGGCGTGTTCGAGGCCAACCACAACTCCAGGCTGTCGTTCGGCAACTTCCCGCTGCAGGCCGATGAACAGATCCAGGCCGACGGCGTCGAGGTGCTGTTCTACTGCCTGCGCATGGGTCGCTGCATGCTCGCGGCGATGTCGGCGGGCTACCAGCGCATGTTCGCAGCCGACGCGGCGCACTACGCCAACTCGCGCGAGGGTGTCGGCGGCAAGGTCATCAAGCACGAGCTGCCGC
The DNA here is from genome assembly GCA_965228735.1 of Planctomycetota bacterium. Classification (GTDB taxonomy): domain Bacteria; phylum Planctomycetota; class UBA1135; order UBA1135; family UBA2386; genus JAGQRA01. The sequence goes on along the minus strand of OZ245838.1, from coordinate 203,157 downwards.
GGCAGCACCTCGGACGCATGCTCGGCGGCGCGCTGCAGTCGCGCGCGCTGAGTCACCTGTCGCTGCAGCAGGATGCGAGCGGGGTCGACCTCGCGGGTCTGCGGGACCTGACGAAGTCGGCGTGCGCGACGTCGGCGCTCGAGTCGCAGATCGCGTGCGAGCGCGTGCTCGGCGGCCGCTCGTTCGACAAGGATTCCCGCGTGCACGACGCGCGCGGCAACATGCATGTGTTCGGCGTTGTCGAGGGCGAGGACGACCTCATCCTCATGGGGATGGTGAAGGACGTCACGGATCGCTTCACGAGCAAGTACATGGCCGGGATGCTCGGCGTGATCCAGTCGATCAACATGGGGCCCGACGGCAAGCCGCTCCCGCGCGAACGTCGCATCCTCCGGATCACGCCGCTGACGATCTTCTCCGAGCCGCGGCGCGTGGCTACCGCGACGGTGCGACTGCTGACGAACCTGTCGTTCTGGAAGCTCGTGCTCTGGATCGTCGTCAACCTGATCGTCGAAGTGTTCCGCCTGCCGCTGCTGCTGCTCCCGACGCAGTGGATCCCCCGCTACCAGCTGCTGCCACCGAGACTCGCGGGCTACGCGCGCTTCGCCGAGACCCGGCTGCGCTGGCTGCGCTGGGCCTACCTCGGAATCAACCTGTGGTTCCAGCTCGAGCTGACGCGCGCGCAGATCCCGCTGCAGCGCCTCGGTAAGGTGATCGAACAGCTCACGACGATGCTCGCGCTGTGTCATCACGGTGCGAAGAACGACGTGAGCCAGCAGAACGTCGCCGCGTTGCAGTGCGAGCAGCTGCGGACGCGGGTCAAGGGCACGGCGCTGCTCACCGGCCTCTGGCAGATGGAGCGCCTGCGCGGCCTGGTCGGCCAGGTCGGCGACGACGTCGAGCAGGGCCGCAGCTCGCTCATCGCCGACGTGCAGCCGCAGGCGTTCGCGCACCCGTTCGAGCCGCCGACGACGCAGCGCTGATCGCGACTTCGGGCGCGCGCCCTGGTAGTCTGCCACCCGGCGAGCGTGGTGCTCGCCGTCGAGGAGAGCCATGTCCGACCGCTCGTCGTTGCTCGGCCCGCTGACCAGCGCCGTGCTCGTTCTGTCTGCGATCACCGGCCACTTCGTCGTTCGGGAGCACCTGACGAGTCACCGTCCGGTCGCGCCATCGCGGGTCCGACTGCCGCTGCAGGCCGGCCAGAACATCGACGCGCGCCTGTGGCAGGACCCGCTCGCCGCGGTGCTCGCCGCCCCCGAACGCAAACCGGATACGGCCCTGCCGCAACTCGCGAACGAACTGCGATCGCGCGTCGTCGCGCCCGCAACCGCCAACGAGCTGGTCGTCCTGCCGGTCCTCGTCCCGGCGTCGTCGTATGCCGAGGACGCCGAGGTGCGGCGACGCTATCGCGTCGCCGTGGTCTCGGCGCTCATGTCGGCAGACTACGTGCCGTACTCGACCGAGCACGTCGGCGCGTTCGACTTCCAGCCCCGCGCCGAGGGCCCGGTGGCGCCGCCCTCGACGCCGATCCCGTACGAGTGGTACCGGCGGTCTCGGGTGCTCGGGCCCGACGTCCGGCCAGGCGCCGTCCCCGACACGGTGCTCGTACTGTGGGTCCCGGAACGCACGCTCGGCTCCGACCCGTTGCTCGGCGGGGAGCACGTCGTCAGCGCGCCGCTGACGGAGCTGGTGATGATGACCGAACCGACGGATCGGGCAGGCGTCGTCCATACGCTCACCCAACGCGTCACGTTCAGCGTCATCGGCCCCGCCAACTCGGACACCCTCGGCGCGATGGTCAGCAGCCTCGTCGATCGCCGCCTGCCGCCGGACGCGGACTTCGCCGACCGCAAGGCCATCGCCGACAGCCTGGCCTCCCGGTTCGGCGCCCCGCCCGCGGAGGGGACACGAGCCGGCGTTGCCTGGAGCGACGCGATCGACCAGCTCGCGAACAAGATCGGGGCAGAACCGCCGAACGACACTGCCCGGCGCGCGCTCGACCGCGCCCTGCGCGCCTGGACCGACCACCGCAAACGGTGCGGCGACGATGCGACCGACAACGACGCCGCCCACCGGTTCCTCACCGGCTACCTGCTGCGGAACGACGCCCGCGATCCGGCCGGAGCGCGCGCCGGCGTCCGCGATCTCATCATCCAGCAACTGTCGCCCCGGGCCCGCATCTTCTCGCCCCGCGCCACCGTGCCCGACGCGCACCTGCTGCGACTCGCGCGGGTCGAAGAACGGCTCGGCAAGGCCGCCGCCTCGGTGCGCCAGCTCTTCGGCTATCGCAGTGCCGAGCCGAACGCCGACGGCCAGTTCCAGCGCGGCCCCTGGCGCGAAGGGGCGCTGCCGGTGTTCTCCCGCACCAACTGCACCGACGCCGCCCTGGCCGTGGCGGCTCTGCGTGAGCTCGATCGACGCGGCATCGGCATCCACGACGACGATGCCCACATCGCGCTCATCGTCGAACGCGACTCGCTCTACGGGCGCACCGTCGAGCACACGTTCGACGGTGCGCTCGAGTATTGTCGGGCCAGGGCGACCGGCAAGGCGGCCAGCTCCGGGACGAAGGACGAAGACCATCTCGCCGCGCTGAAGCGCATGCCGGAGGCCGACGCGGGAGTGACACCCTGGCTCGATCCGAAACATGACCATGACGAGGTGATCGACGAGCACTTCGAGGTGTTCTCGTACTTTCGCGGCATCGACGGCGCGACCCCCAACGGCCGACGCACGACCACGGCCCCCGGCCGCTCGGACAGCAAGGACGACGTGACGACCCAGCTCGTCAGGTCCCTGCTCGAACCCGGCGCCACGCTGCCGGCCAACGTGTCGTTCGGCACCGGCCAGTTCGACCGCGTGCTGCAGCTCGCGGACACGATCTCGCGGCGCGAGGCCAACAAGGGGCGATTCGCGGCCATCGGCATCATCGGCACATCTACGACAAGCTCGCGATCCTGCAGGCGCTCGCGCCGCGGTTTCCGGACAAGGTCTTCTTCACGACCGACCTGGACGCCCGGCTCGTCCCGAACGATCTGACGCCGTTCACCCGGAACCTCGTCGTGGTGTCCGGCTTCGGCCTGGAGCTCGTCGGCGGAATCCAGCGGGAATCCGGCGCGTTCCGCGACAGCTACCAGTGCGCGATCCACGTCGCGACCCTGCTCGGTGTTGGTGCCCCGCTCGACCCGGACTCCGAGCAGCAGATCCGCGCGCGTGATCTCAACCGCCACCTCGCCCCGCGGACGTTCGAGATCGGCAGGACCCGCGCGATCGACCTCAGCTCGCTCGACGCCACGACCGACCTGCATCCGGAACCGGACGACTGGTTCTGGAACTGGCGGGTCTCGGTCTTGTCCGTGCTCTACCTGCTGGTGGCAGGCCTCCTCGCCGCGTTCGCGGTGCGCACCGGCCGACGCGCGCTGCTGCGGATCAGCTCGACCGCCGAACCCATCCGCAAGAAGTGGATGTGGATCGGGCTCGGCATCATGGGGGCTCTTCTCGTTCTGTGCGCCGCCGGGATGTGGGACTTCCACACCAACCGCCGCGGCGAACCGTTCTTCCTTTCGCAAGGCGTGAGCATGTGGCCCACCGAGGTCGTGCGCATCTTCGCCACGGGCGCCGGCATCGTGCTGCTCTGGATGGGCGCCGTGCGGATCCACCGCGCCGACGTCGCGCTCGGCGAACGGTTCTTCCCCGGCGCCGCCCCGCGTCAACGACTCGCGTGGCCGCGGCAACTGCACTGGCTGGCGCGCCTGCACGCGCGGATCACGAACAACCCGACGCCCCCGCGCACGGACGCCGCACTGTCGACGTGGTGGCACGACCTCGGCCTGATCGCCACACCCGGAACGAGCCTGTCACCGCGCGAAGTGTGGGAGCGTTACCGGACGCGCGGCTCCCTGGCCCATCGGGCGGCCCGCATCGCGCCCTACTTCGTGCTGCTGTTGCTGATCGCGTGCGTCGTGCTCCTCGCACCCCCGGCGCCGAAGGTCCCGTTCCGCGGCGACCTCGTGTACTGGCTGGATCTCGTCATCGGCTTCTTCGGCGTCGTCATCACGCTGCTGCTCGCGCTCGCGGTCACGGACACGGCGCGGCTGTCCACCGGCTTCGTCCAGCTGCTCGGCCGAGCCAACGACGATTGGCCGGGTTGCGATGCGTTGCGCGACCTGCGGCGCGAGCATGGCATCGACGGCGCCGTCGCGATCGAGCACCTTCGGATCGAGGTCATGTGCCAGCGGACGGCTGCCGTCGGCAACTTGTTCTGGTATCCGTTCGCGGTGATGGCCGCGATGGTGTTCGGCCAGTTCTCCACGTTCGACGCCTGGCGTTGGCCGATGCCGTTCGTGGTGCTGATGGCCGCGGTCGCGGCCGGCGTGCTCATCGCCGGCGTCCTGCTCCTGCGCACGATGACGCGGACGCGAGACCGCGCGCTCGAACGCATCCACCGTCGCATCTCCGAGCTCGTCGCCCAGCAGCGCCCGGCCAGCGTCGTCCGCCGGCACGAGCGTATGCTGACCGCTGCGAAGGAGCTGAACTCCGGGTCGTTCGGCGGCCTCCGCAGCCCGTTGCTCGACGCCGTTCTCGTGCCGTCCGGCGGCCTCGCCGTGCTGAGTCTGTTCGAGCTGATGGCCCTGGTGGTCGATCCGTAACCGCACTGGCCGCATCGCGGCCCGCGCGGTATGAAGTTCGCCCCAAACTCATGGCGCTCACCGCAGGCATCGTCGGTCTCCCCAACGTCGGCAAGACCACCGTTTTCCAGGCGATCACCGGAACTCCGGCCGAGTCGCGGAGCATCAACCAGTTCTCGACGACCGCGCCCGTGCCCGGCGTCGTCGACGTGCCCGACGACCGGCTGCAGAAGATCGCGGAGTTCATCCCCACGAAGAAGATCATCCCGGCACAGCTGCACGTGACCGACATCCCGGCGCTCGTGTCGGGTTCGAGCGAGGGTGCCGGCATGGGCGTCGGCTTCCTCGGCGCGATCAAGGAGAGCGACGCGCTGCTGCACGTCGTGCGCTGTTTCAAGAACGACGGCGTGCAGCACACGGGCGGCGGCATCGACCCCGCGGCCGACGCCGAGATCGTCGAGATGGAGCTCGCGCAGACCGACCGCGAGACCCTGAAGCGCAACATCGAGCGCGTCGCGAAGAAGGCGCGGACCGGCGACAAGGAGATGAAGGCGCAGCTCGAGGCGTTCGAGAAGGCGTTCGCCGTCCTCGAGGGCGGCACGCTGCTGCGGCAGGCGGAGTTCACGGCCCAGGAACAGAAGCTCCTCTACCCGCTCTTCCTCATGACCATCAAACCGGTGCTCTTCCTCGCGAACGTCGGCGACGACGACCAGGAAGGGCAGAGCGAGCACGTGGCGGCGCTGCGGCAGTACGCGGAGCAGACGGGCGCCGAGGTGGCGCACCTCTGCGGCGACCTCGAGGCCGAATTCGCGACGATGGCGCCCGAGGACGCGGCGACGTTCATGGCCGACTTCGGATTCACCGAGTCCGGGCTGTCACGCATCATCACGCGCACGTTCGAGCTCCTCGGCCTGCAGACGTTCTTCACCGCGGGCGAGAAGGAGACGCGGGCGTGGGTCATCCACCAGGGCGACACGGCCCCCATCGGCGCGGGCGTGATCCACACGGACTTCGTCAAGAAGTTCGTGCGCGCCGAGGTCTACCAGTTCGGCGATCTCATCGAGCTGCAGAACGAGAAGGCGATCAAGGACGCCGGCAAGATGCGACTCGAGGGCAAGGACTACGTGCTGCAGGACGGCGACATCTGCCACTTCCTGATCGCCAACTGACCGCTCAGTCCGCCGGATTCACGGCCGGCTCGGGCACGAGCTCGGCGAGAGTCGCGGCGAGCTCTGCGAGCGCCACCGGCTTGCCGAGGTAGGCGTCCATGCCCGCGGCCTCGCAACGCTCCTTGTCGGCTGACAACGAGTAGGCAGTCAGCGCGACGATCGGCACGCTGCAACGCGGCTCCGGCAGCGATCGGATCACCTGCGTGGCGTCCATCCCGTTCATCACGGGCATGTCGCAGTCCATGAACACGACCCGGTAGTCCTGGCCGGACACGCGGGCGGCCGCGTCGACGCCGTCGATCGCCTCGTCGCACTCGAACCCGAGTCGCGCCAGCATCCGAGCGAGGACGTAGCGATTGCTGCGGTTGTCGTCGACGATGAGCACGCGGCCACGGTTGCCCGGCCGCGACGATCGCGTCTTCGGGCTCGACGTCGGCGTCGGCGCCGCGCCCTCGGCCGACGGCAGTTCGGCCGTGAACGTGAACGTCGACCCTTCGCCGAACGTGCTCTCGACCGCGATCGTCCCGCCCATCAGGGCGACGAGGCGTTTGCACACCGCGAGTCCGAGGCCGCTGCCGCCGTAGTCCCGAACGGTCGTGGCCGTCGCCTGCCGGAACTCGTCGAACAGCTCGAGCTGATCCGTGGGTTGGATCCCGATCCCCGTGTCCCGCACGGCGAACTCGAGCAAGCCGCTGCCCGAGGACTGGATCTCGATCTCCACTCGCCCATGCGCCGTGAACTTCAGCGCGTTCGTGACGAGGTTCATCAGCACCTGACGCAGCCGGCCCGCGTCCCCGAGCACGACGGACGGCACGCCGGCGTGCCAGGTCGCGCGCAACTCCAACCCCTTCTCGTCCGCCACCGTGCGCTGCAGCTCGATCACGTCCTCGACGCACGGCTCGAGCCGGAACGGCGTGCGCTCGAGCGGCATGCGGTCGGCTTCGAGTCGCGAGTAGTCGAGCAGGTCGTTGACGATCGACAGCAGCGCGTTGCTCGAGCGCTGCAGCAGTTCGACGAGCTGCCGCTGCTCGCCGTCGAGCTCGGACCCGAGCAGCAGTTCCGCGCTGCCGACCATGCCGTTGAGCGGTGTCCGGAGCTCGTGGCTCATCGTCGCGAGCAGACGCGCCTTCGTGTCCGCCGCGGCCTGCGACTCCTGCCGCGAGGCGTGCAGTTCGTCGATCCGGCGTTCGAGTTCGCCGAGTCGCCGACTCTGCTCACGTTCGTACTGGGCGGCCAACACCTCGGCGCGCCGGGCTTCGTCACGGGCATCGCGCAGCGCCGACCGGGTCCGGTCGAGCTCCGCCCGCAACGCCCGAATCTCGGCGCTGTCGTGTTGTCCTGGCCCTGCTTCCTTCACGCGTAGCCTGCCTGGCCCGAGTCCGCGGGCGATGCATCGGCGCAGTGGCGCGACACCCGCCCAGTCCGAGAAGACCGCCATGGCCCGGGACCGACGAGATCACCCACCATGAGGTGGTTTCGGCCAACCAGGGCAATCGGTTGAGGCCATGCGGGAACTCCCTGGCGCCGATCGCGGCGACCGCGTTGCCATCGGCGTCACGGGCCGGTTTCGAATCGAGGCAGCACCCGTTTTTTCGGCGCCGGACGCGCCGCGCACGCCATCGAATTGGCCCGGAATCCCGCTGGCATGGCGGCGACCGACCGCGTTCTCTTGCGCGCAGTGCTCGCCACCGAAATCACCGACGCCCTGCGTTCGAGCGGCGCGACGTGGACGGTCGTCGGCATCGGCGTGCTGCTGCTGCTCACCCTGCTGCGCCAGATCCCGCGCATTCCGGGCCGCCTGCTCGTGCTCATGGCCGCGGCGTTCCTCGACATGGTCGGGCTGCTGATGATCGTGCCGCTCGTGCCGTTCTACGTCGAGCGGTTGGCGCCGAACGGGATGCCGATGCTCGGCTTCCAGCTCGAGGTGGGCCAGCTCACCGGCATCGTGGTCGCCGCGTTCACCCTCGCGCAGCTGTTGAGCGCGCCGCTCTGGGGTCGCTTCTCGGACCGCTACGGTCGCCGACCGGCGCTGCTGATCGCGCTCGTCATGTCCGCGATCTCGTACCTGCTCGTCGGCTTCGCCGACACGCTCTTCATGTTGCTGCTGGCGCGGCTCGTGCAAGGTGCTGGCGGCGGCACGGTCGGGGTGATCCAGGGCTACGTCGCGGACACGACCGAACCGCTGCAGCGCGCCCGGGCGCTCGGCTGGCTCTCGGCGGCGACCAACCTCGGCGTCGCGCTCGGACCGGTTCTCGGTTCCTATGCGGTCAAGCTCAGCGAGCTCGACTACTGGGCCGAAGCCGACCGCGCGCTCGTGCGGCAGGCGGCGCCCGGCGTGTTCGCCGCGACGCTCTGCGTGCTGACGATGATCTTCGCCGCGCGGTTCCTGCGGGAATCGAACGAACGCCGCGGTCGGTCGACCACCCGCGTGCCCGTGCGCCGCGCCCTCGTGGAGGTCGTGCGGCACCCGACCCGGCCGTCGTCCCGGCTCATCCTGACCTACGCGATCGCGATCGGTGCGTTCACGGGCACGACCGCCCAGATCGCGCTGTCGCTCAAGGAGCGCTTCGGCATCGACGCCGACCTGATCGGCTACGTCTTCTTCTGGATCGGCGCGATCTCGGTGTTCACCCGCGTCCTCGCGCTGGGCCCGCTCGTCGACCGCATTGGCGAGGTCCGACTCTCCCGCATCGGCATCATCCTGCTCACGATCGGCCTCGTCGTCGCCGGGCTCGCGGACTCGCTGCCGACGCTCGCGATCGGTGTCGGCCTGCTGCCGCTCGGCACGGCCTTCACGTTCCCGTGCGTCACGGCCCTGCTGTCCCGCATGGTCGACCAGGACAATCGCGGGATGTACATGGGCCTGCAGCAGACGTTCGGCGGCTCCGCCCGCATCGCGATGCCGCTGCTCTGCGGCTACGCGTTCGACCACTACGGCGTATCGGCGCCATTCCTGGTCTCGGCGACGTTCGTCTGCGCCACGCTGCTGCTGGGCTTCGGCCTGCGGCGGGCCGTCACGGAACACGATACCGCCCAGGCCGGAGGGCCAACGGGGTGAACGGATCCGAGCATCGGACCGTTGTACTCGCTACTGTGTTTCGCCCCATGACGAGCCCTCTCGCCGCCCTGGCCGAGCGCCTGGGACCCGCACTCACCGCCGAACTCACCGCGCTGCGCGACGACATCGCCGCCGATCGCGGCCAGCTGCCCGTCTTTTTTCCCGGCCTGCCGCGGCGCGCGGGCCGCGAGACCGTCGGCGGCGGCCTCGTCGAGCTCGGGCCCGGTCGCGTCGACCTGGACGCGTTCCGGCGCTGCGATCTGGCCGCGGCCTGGCTGCTCCTGAGCGTCGAGGCCACGGCGGCCGAGCTCCGTGACCTCATGGCGCACGGCGACCTCGAAGAACGCGCGATGCTGCTGCGCGCCGCCCACGTGCTGCCGATCGACGACGTCACGATCGAGTTCCTCGGCGAGGCCCAACGAACCAACATCGTGTTGCACGTCGAGGCCGCGGTCTGCGACGGCGACCTCGTCCCGCGCGCCATCGGCCAGCCCGAGTTCGATCTGGCGACCGCCAACAAGCTCATCCTGAAGTACGCGTTCCTCGACCTGCCGCTGGCGCGCGCGCTCGGGGTGCTCGAGCAGGCCAACGAAGAACTCTCGCGCATGCTGCAGGACCTCGCGACCGAACGCGAGGCCGCCGGCCGGGCGGTCTGGCGCGACACCTGGCGCATGATCGGCCGCGCGCCGACCGCAGGCTCCGTGGCTCGCCTCATCGGCGGGCTCGAGCACGGTGACGACCGCGTCCGCGGCGCGGCGATCGACGGTCTGCTCGCGCTCGATCGTCAGGATCTGCGGCCGTTCGCCGCCGAACGTCTCGAGCGCGAACCGCGGCCCGAACTTCGCGAACGCCTGCAACGACTCGCCGGCAGCTGACCCGCGCGCACGAACGCCCCCCGCTCACCTCCGAGACCCCGCCGACCGCCAACGATGCTGATCTTCGAACCCCACATCCACATGTTCAGTCGGGTCACCGACGACTACGAACAGCTCGCGCTCGCCGGCGTCCGCGCCGTGCTCGAGCCCGCGTTCTGGCTCGGACAATCGCGCACCAACGTCGGTGCGTTCATCGACTACTTCGAGACGCTGATCGGCTGGGAACGGCACCGCGCGCAGCAGTTCGGCATCCACCACCTCTGCACGATGGCGCTCAACCCGCGCGAGGCGAACGACGACCGCGTCAACGACGACGTGCTCGCGATCCTGCCGCGCTACTGCGAGAAGGACTCCGTCGTCGGCGTCGGCGAGATCGGGCTCGACGACCAGACGAAGAAGGAGGAGAAGTACATGCTGGCGCAGCTCGAGATCGCCAAGAAGCACGAGCTGCCCGTTCTCGTCCACACGCCGCACCGCGACAAGAAGCGCGGCTTCGAGCGCTGCATCGACATCATCAAGGACAACGGCTTCCCGATGGAGCGCATCCTCCTCGACCATGGCAACGAGGAGACCATCAAGATCACGCGCGACCTCGGCTGCTGGTCGGGGTTCTCGATCTACCCCAACACCAAGATGGATCCGCACCGGATGGTCGCGATCGTTCTCGAGTACGGCGTCGATCACATGATCATCAACAGCGCCGCGGACTGGGGCGTCAGCGACCCGATGATGGTGCCCCGAACCGTCGTCAAGCTCGAGCAGGCCGGCGTGCCGCGCGCTGACATCGAGCGCCTCGTCTGGGGCAACCCGACGGGCTTCTTCGCGCAGAGCGGCCGCATGGACGTCGAGGCGCTGAAGCAGCCGGCGAGCGCCAACCTGCGCGAGACGTTCGAGGGCAACTCGGTCCTGCGCGGGCAGGACCCCGACCGGCTGTAGCACCGCGCGACAGACCACTAGGCGCCGCCGAACGTGAGTTCCACGAGCCGGCGCGTCGTGCGATCCACTTCGAACGCGGCGACGACGAGCGCGAGCAGTGCCGCCGCGGCGTAGCCGAGACCGTAGACCAGCGGACCGACCGCGAGGCTGACGCCGGCGAGCGCGCCGTTCAGCAGCAGGAACGTGAGCGTGACCCGCAGCGCGCTGCGCTGCCGATCGAAGTAGAGCAGCGTCAACACGGCCACGAGCAGCAGCACGTGACAGAGCGCGCCGACGAGCGCGAGCCGCAGGGTGTGCGCCGCGAACGGCGGCAGGCCCACGAGCTCGACGATCTCCGGAGCGAACCACAAGGCCACGACCGTGACCGGCCCCTGCACGCGCAACAGCTGCCCCGCGCCCAGCGTGACGGCTTCGTGCAGCCGTCCCGCGCTCGCCCGCAGTTCGTGGAGCGTCGCGCCACGCTCGACGCCGTCGAAGAACGCGCGGTAGTGGCCGTAGAAGCGCGTCTCGAAGTGCACGAGGTTGGCCGCCATCGCCGGCACGACGGTCAGGTACGCGAGATAGAAGCACGTGTCGTAGAGCGGGTGCGTCGGCAACCCTCCCACCGGCACGCCCTCGGCCCACCAGAAGATCGCCTTGTCGATCCAGATGGATGCCGCGTACGCGGTGCCGACGGTCCACAGCGTACGGTGCCGCAACAACGCCGTGACATCGGGCACCGCCGCCGCACCCGTGACATCGGCCCGTTCCGTTCCCGCGAGGATCAGGCCGACGAGGGCCGCGACGACGAGCGCATTCACGAGCGCGTAGAGCCACACCAGCCCCTGCAGATCGAGGCCGGGACCGCACAGCAGCAGCGCGGCCGCGAACAGCAGGGCGCCGAGCGCGAACACGATCACGATGCGGACGTGCTGCCGGATCAGTCCGAGCCAGACGAACGTGATCCACGACAGACTCACGGCCGTGTAGAGCAACGTGACGGGCAGAACGAGCGTGACGTCGAAACCCAGCCACAGGGTCGCGGCGACGGCGGTCGGCGCCTGCACCGCGGCGACGAGAACCAAGGTGCGCGCCAGCGTCGGCACGAGCAGCCCGTCGGCGCCGCCGTGCAGCAGGTCCGCGAGCCAGCGCGTGGCAGCCATCTGCAGCCCGCCCGTCGTGACGAGGCTCGCTGCGAACACGCAACTCACGACGGCGAAGAACTCGTCCACCGTCGCGTCCGTGATGCCCGGCACGAGGCCGCCGGCGAGCAGGCGAACGAGCCACAGGCTCGCCATCGTGACGAGCCACGGCCCAGCCGTCACCATGCCCGCGGTGACGTAGGCGTGCGTGCGGGCGAGCAGCCCGCGGTCCTCGCGGCACAGTCGCAGCAGATCGAAGCCGATGCCGGCCACGTCAGACCACCTCCGCGTTGGTGAGGTGCTCGGCGTACAGCGCGCGGTACCGCGCGATCATCTGGCGTTCGTCGTAGAACCGCCGCACCCGCTCCTGCAGGTTGCGGCCGAGGCGCCGCCGCAGGTCGGGATCGGCCCAGAGGTCGAGCACGTGGCTCGCGATCGCCCCGGGCGCGGCGATCGGGGCGACGAAACCGCCGTGCCCGATCGCGCGGTCCTCGGGAGTCCGCCCCTCGAGCAGTTCGCGGCAGCTGCCGACGTCCGTCGCGACGACCGGCACGGCACAACCGCCGGCCTCGAGGACGACGAGCGGCTGCGCCTCGGAGATGCTCGTGAGCACGAGCACGTCGACCGCCGGCAACTCGCGCCGCACGTCGACGGGCCCTTCGAACTGCACGGCGCCGTCGAGCCCGAGCTCCGAGCAGAACGCTCGGCACTCCTCGGCGTAGGCCGCGTCCTCCGCCATCGGGCCGAGCACGCGCACGACGCAGTCGGGCACCTCGGCGACCACGAGGCGCATCGCTGCGAGGAACGTGCGCACGTCCTTGATCGGACACACGCGACCGACGAAGGCGACCGTGAACGGCCGATCGAAGGCCGCGATCTCGCGCTCCTCGACCGCAGCGGCCAGGGCGCGAACGTCGACGCCGTTGGGAATGATCTCGCAACGCTCGGGCTCGGCGCCGTCGGCGATCTGCTGCGCGCGGTTGTCGCCGTACAGGGTCACGATGCGCTTCGCCGGCGCATAGCAACACCGGCTGAGCGCTTCGAAGTGCGCGGTCCAGAAGCGTTCGAAGAACGGCCGCACGCCATCGATCACCAGGTCGTCGAGCGGCACCGCGCCCGCCGAGCCCCGGCCGTCCACCGCCCGCACCCACTCGCCTGCATAGAGCTCGATGCGCCGTTCCTTCGTGTAGATGCCGTGCTCGGTCACGAGCAACGGTCGGTCCGCGCAGACGGCGACGAGCGCGCCGAAGAACCCGGCGTAGCCCGTCGAAACGGTATGGACGAGCGCGGCGGACGGTGCGTCGACGAACAGCAACTCGACGAGGGGCTGATACGCGAAGCGCCACGTCCAGAAGAAGTCGAGGAAGCTCTCGGCCGGCGCCGTCGCTTCATAGGTGCGCACACACGCGTCGCGACACGCCGCACTCGCGAGCACCTCGGCCGGCCCGAAGCCCGCGTCCTGCAGCCGGGCCGCCCGCTCGCGCAACGCGCGCAGCAACGCCGTCGGTTCGACCTCGGGATGCCGCAACCGTTCGAGATCGCGCCACATCGAGGCGAAGAGCGGCGCGTGCCGGCGACCGATGCGCGCCGCCTTGCGCGGTGGCGGCGTCAGGCCGATCTCGCGGACGAACGTGACGTTGTCCGGCAGATCGTACGCCGACTCCTCCCCGTAGAAGCCGACGCGGGGCGCGAGGTGCACGACGCCGAAGCGCAGCTCCGGCAGCTGTCCGATGACGCGGTGCACCCAGCTCGACACACCCCCGAGCACGAACGGATACGTGCCCTCGAGAACGAGCAGGACGTCGACTTCGTCGGTCACGAGCGGTCCCCTCCCGCCACCGCGTGGTCGAGCCAGGCGGGCACCTCGGCGTCGCGGGCGCGCAGCTGTTCGCGAGCGGCCCTGCATTCCGCAACGCGCCGGCGCCGGAACGCGATCTCGGCCGCCGCCTCGAGGTCGGCATCCGAGTCGCCGGCGAGGCAACGCGACGCCTCGTCGAGTCGACCGCGCACGGTCAGGACCTCCGCCAGCCGGCGGCGGGCGGCCGCGTCGTCGCTGTCCGCCGCGACCGCGCGCCGGCCGCTGCGTTCGGCGCGTTCGATCCAGAACTCCGCCATGGCCGGGTCGAGCAAACCGCTCGCCGCGTAGGCGAGCTGCGCCGCCGCGAGCTCGAGCCAGACCGTCACGTCATCCGGCGCCGCCGCCACCGCCGCCTCGAGGTCCGCGATGCGGTGCTCGCGGTCGCGCCCGAGCCGCGAGAGTTCGGCGTGCGCACAGAGGCGCAGCTCCGGATCGCCGGCCGCGAGGAACGTGCGCAACAACGCGATCCGTTCCGGCTCCCCGAGATCGGCCAGCCGCCGGAGCAACGCCCGCCGGCGAGAACGGTCGCCGGTCCGCACGACGCTCACGGCGCTCTCGACACCGGGCTCGCGGCAGCGCGGCGGCGCCCGACGCTCGGCCCCGGGCGCCGGCTCCCGCTCGACCTCGGCCGCGGCGTGGGCGTTCGTCGACGCCCGGGCCGGCCACCAGACGCAGCGCCACCACACCGCGAGCGCGCCGCCGACGGGCAACGTCGCCGTCAACGCGGCGAGCAGCCAGCGTTCGTCCCGCGCCTGCCCGCCCGCGGCGAGGAACGACAGCACCACCGCGACGACGTGCAGCAGCACGCCGATGCCGAGCTGCCCCGTGCCATCCCCCAGCACGAACGCACCGGTGGCACCCACCGATGCCACGACCGCAACGGCGGCCGCGAGCACGCGGAGCAGGAAGTGCGGGTCGGCGCGCGTCATCTCAGTCGTTCGCAGTGCTGTCGGCCGCGCGCCGACAAAGCGCGAACAGGCCCTCGATCTGACGTTCGAGCAGGCCCAGCGTCGTCGGGTCCGTGCCCGGATCCGATGGTGCGCTCGATCGTCCAGGCCCTGCAGCCGGAACGTTGCCGGAACCCCGGATCAGGTCGCGCAGGTCCTGCAGCTGGCGTTGCACCTCCTGCAGCTCCCGACCGCCTTCGACCGGCTCGCGCGCCGGAAGCCGCTGCGCCTCCCGCTGCCCGACCTCGGCGCGCAACGCGTCGAGGTCCGCGCGGAGCTGCTGCACCGTGTCGTCGAGTGCGGCGGGGTCGTCGAGCGCCGCGGGCAGTTCGTCACTCAGCACGGACTCGACCGCACAGAGCGCCTCGCTGAGCACGGGTTGCCGCGGCACTGTCAGCAACTCGGGAGCCTGATCCGTTGCGGCCGCGGCGACCGGCTCGCAGCCGATCCACTGCGCGACCTTCGCGCCGTGCCGCCCGGCCGTCGTCGACGGCACGCGACGGCCGGCCCGCCGGATCAACCCGGCCCGGCGCGCCGCGTTGATCGCCGTCGCCCAGTCGCTCGCCTGCGGCGGCTCCCCGATGCCGCGCGCGGCGGCGGCCGTCCGCAGATCGGAACTCGTGAACCGTTCGCCGCTCGCGGCGAACTCCGCGACCAGGGCATCGAACGCCGCGCGCCAGGTCATCGGCTCGCGGCCCGCAACGGGCACCGGATCGGCCGCACCGGGCTCGTTCTTGGCCGTCGTGATCGGATCATCGTCTCTCACTTCATCCTCCAGTTGTGATTCCTGCTCGGCGTGCTCCGCCGTCGACGCGGCGGCGAGTCCAGCGCCAGGCTCGACGGGCGCGGGCGCCCCTTCGTCGACCTCGTGGAAGACCTCGTCCCAACGTTGGCACAACGCCTCACCATCCGGCAGTCGCGGCGGTACGACGTCGTCCCGAACGATGCGGCGCGGCGCCGGCGCGCCCTCGGGCGCGTTCTCGGGAGCAGAGGGCGCGCCGTTGTCGGCGAACACCTCGTCCCAGCGTTCCTCGATCTCGGTCGCCGACGGCAGCACGACATCCGCACCGCTGGTCGCGGCGATCTCGATCTCCCGTTCGAGGTCGCCGAAACCTTCCCCGCCGCCACCGCCGAACTCGAGCGCGAGCTGCTGCAGCTCGCTGTCCGTCAGCAGACCGGTCGGTGGCGCATCGCCGGATACCGCGACCTTGCCCTGCCCCGCGAGGTGATCGAGCGTCGTCCCGATCGCGGTCGGGTCGACCGCGAGGAAGTCGCACTGCACGCCCGCGTATTGCTCCGCCGGGAGCGTCGACCGCAGCGCCTCGTCGAGCCGGGACCACACGATCGCCGCATCGAGGCAACCCGTGTGTGGCAGAACGACGACGCAGCGGCCGGCGTTCAGCACGAAGATGCCGTCCGTCTGCCGCAGCCGGGCCCCGAAGCCGAGCGCGAGGTGGCGCGCGATCATCGGCCCCACGCCGAGCCCCGGACCTTCGCGCCGGAAGTCGATGAGGTAGAGCTCGGATTCGAGCCGTTCGGCGAGCGCGGCCTCGAGCCGCAGTCGCCAGCCGAGCGCCGCCGCATCGCCGATGGGCGGCAGGCGCGTGGTCTTCACCGGACAACCCGGGGCGAGCGGCATCGGCGAGCTCTCGCGAAAGCGCTCGGCCGCCAGTTCGAGCTGCGCCCGCACGGTCGGCGACTCGGGCGTGGCCTCGACGAGCTGCACGTCGACCGGGCCGAAGTCCTTGCCCTCGAACGCGGCGAACCGGTCGCGCAGGCGCGTGACGATGTCCGCGACGCTGCCGCCACGCGTGCCGGTCACGACGAGCGCGTAGCAGCCGGCGAAGCCGAAGCGGAAGACGTCGTCCGTGCGCCGGCACGTCGTCGTGAGCACGTGCAGCAGCCGGGTCTCGAGGCCCGTGGCCTCGCCCGCCAGCATGACACGCAGATCGAGCAACCGGATCGAGATCAGCGCCGACGGGACGCCGTAGCGCTGCTGTCGCGCGTCCTCGAGCCGCACCCGGTCCGCGAGTTCCGACTTGCTCCCGATCCGCTTCGTGCGTTCGAGCGCGACCTGCAGCTGGGCGCGGCCCGACCCGACGGGGTCGCGCAGCGAGTGCCGTTCGAGCAGCGCGAGCAACCACGCCGCGACGCCGCGGAACGTGCGCACCGTCTCGGCGCCGTAGCGGGCCGGCGGCAGTTGATCGAGGCACAGCACTGCGTGGATGGCTCCGGACGCGTCAGGCACCGGCGCGACGAGCACCGGCTCGAACGCCGCCCCATCGATGTCGGCGAACGTGAGTGCGGGAGTCCCGTCCGCGATCGCGGTGAGGACGCGCGCGCTCTGATTGCACGTCGCGAGGCGAGGCACGACCTCGTCGCGCGGCCAGCCGCGATGCGCCGCGAGGTCGAGCGTGCCGTCGGCCGTGACGAGCAGGACCGAGGCCTTCTCGGCACCGCAGTGCTCGACGAGCATCTCGGCCGCCTGGTCGAGCACTGCCATCGGTGCGTCGTCCGTGGCTACGGCGCTCGCGACGAGCCCCTCGAGGTCGAACGTGCGGTCGAACACCCGCCGCTGGAGGTCGCCGTTCATGCGCTCCAGAGCGTCGAACTCCTCCGCCCGCGCAGCCGCGTCGTCCTGCAGCTGCGTTCGCCGCGCCTCGAGGCGGTCGATCCGCACCCGCAGCAGGTCGCGCGCCTGCGCCGCCACGTAGCCGACGGTCGCGAGCAGGAAGACCGGCCAACCGACCGTCGTCTGCGTGAGCACGCCCGGATCGTTGTGACCGTCCACGAGCACTGCGAGGGCATAGAGCATCCCCGCGAGCACGATGCTCGACAGCGTCGCGCCCAGGCCGCGGCGGAACGCGGCCCAGAGCACCGCGAGCACGAGCGGGCTCGGCGACAGGGTGACGACCCCGGCCCAGTCCCCGGTGAGGAGCCCGGCCAACAGCACCACCGCGACGGCCGTCGCGGCCTCGACGTGGCCGCCGATGCGATCGCTCGGGGCGGTCACCATCGCGTCACCACCTGCAGCCCGAGCATCCGCTCCTCACCGTCGCCCGCACGACCGAGCGACTCACCGAAGCGACCGCGCAGCGCGACCTCCGTATGGAACGACGGCCGCCAGGTCCACATGGTCTCGATGCCCCAGACCGAGTCGCCGGCGTTGGTGTCCGCGCCCACGAACCCGGTCACCGACAGTCCGTGCCCACGCGCGACGTGCCGATCGACGCGCACGGCGCCCGTGACGAACTCGTCCTCGGGCAGCACGGGCAACACCGTGGCGAGCTCGGCATCGCCCATCAGGTGCGCGGCCCGCCAGCTCAGCCACGTGTTGACGAGCCACGACCGCGTCGCGGCCGGCTCCGCGAGCAGGAACGGGCTGTCCGGTCCGGCGGTCGCACCGAGCGGAGAGAAGCGCGCGGCCGCGGCGACGTCGCCGTCGACGAGCCGGTAGCCGAGCGCGACCTCGCCGCGCCAGCGCGGGTCGGACCGGTCCGCCGCACCGTCGGGCTCGATCGACAAGCGATCGAGCCCGGCTTCGAACGCGGTCCACAGACTGCGCCCGAGTTCCGTGTAGCCCGCGACGTCGATGCTGCTGCGGCGACCGCCGAGCGCTGGCGCAGCCATCGGCTCGTCCCACACGTCGTGCAACCGCGCCCGCACGCGCAGCAATTCGAGCGGCCCGTCGAACCGCAGGTCGAGCGCCGCGAACAATCCGATCGGCACGTCGCCCTCGACCCCCGGGGACGCCGTGAGCCCGACGACGAAGCGATCGTCGTTCGCGAAGCGCCGGCCCCAACCCAGTTCGAGGCGCGCATACTCGGACTCGGCGCGACCGCTGCCGAGGCTCGTCACGCCGCGCCGCTCGACGTAGCCGACCCGCCCCTGCAACCACTCGCGCTCCGCGAGAGCGATGCGGCCACCGAACGCGACGGTCGTGCCGCGGTCGTCGCCGAGCCGGCGGTGCTCGACCTCGCCGATCGCGACGTCCGCGAGCCGCTCGCGCAGCTCGGTCTCGGTTCGCACGGCGGCGACGCTGTCGGGCTGCACGCGGCGCCAGGCCGTCGCCGACTCGAGCGCGCGGCGCCACTCGCCGCGGGCCGAACGCATCTCGGTCTGCTCGCCGAGCAGCGCGGCGTCCGGCCCTTCCCGTGCGAGCACTTCGTCGTAGTAGCGGTCCGCCGCCAGGAGATCGCCGCGCTCTGCCGCGATCGTGCCGAGCAGGCGCATGAGCCGCGGATGGCCCGGCTCGAGGGCCGCCGCCTGCTCCCCGAGCGCGCCCGCGAGCCCGAGGTCACCGCTCCGGAGCGCGAGGTCGGCGTAGTCGAGGACGAGGTCGGCGTCCCGCGGACTGCGCGCAACGAGATCGCGATAGGCCGCCGTCGCCCCCGCCAGATCACCGAGGCGGGCGAGCATCGTCGCGATGCAGCCGCGCGTCACGATGTCGGGCTCGGCCAACGCCTCGAACTCGGCGAGCGCCGCCCGGTGCAGCGCTCGGGCCGCCCCCGCCTCGCCGAGCGTCCAGCACGCCTCCCCGAGGTAGAACCGGACGAGCCCCGCATCGTCCGCGGTCGCCGCGAGACGCCGTTGCAGGAACGCCCGGGCACGGCGCGGGTCGTTCGTCCAGATCGCGATCTGACCGAGCCGCAGCAACGCGGCCGGGTGTTCGGGGGAGTGCCGCAGAACGGCCGCGTAGAGCGCCTGCGCGCGGTCGTAGCTCCGCCGCCAGAACAGCTGATCCGCGGCGCGCAGTCGATCGTCGATCGTCGCGTCCGGCCGTTCGGCGAGCCGACGCAACCACTCGAGCGCCTCCGCCTCGCGCCCCGTCTGGAACAAGGCGTCGACGACGCGCGGCGCCGCCGGTGATCCGAGACCGCACTCCTCGACGAGCGCGCACCACTCCGTGAGCGCCCGGTCGGGCTCGTCGCCGTACTCGAGCAGGTCCGCGAGCGCGTAGCGGTTGTCGAAGTCGGTCGGCGCGAGTTCCCGAACGCGCATCCGCGCCGCGATCTGGCCCGGCACGTCATTGGCCCACTGGGCACGTTCGAGCCACAGCTCCGCGAGCTCGAGGTCGTCCGGGTAGGTCGCCGACAGCGCGGCCGCGGCAGTGAGCGCTGCGCGCGGCGTGCGGCCGTAGTCGACGAGCTCACGCCGCATCGGCTTGGCGCGCGGATCCTCGGGATGACGGGCGAGCAGCAGTTCCGCGAGCTCCCGGAACTCGCGCTGCGCGAAGAACCCGCGCAGGCGATCCAGCGTCGCGCCGACGATCGCGCCGTCCGTCGGGCCGGCGAGCGCCAGCTGCAGGGCTTCGGCGCGCACGGCCCCCGCAGCAGCGCGGCGCTCCGCCGGAACCGCGGCGAGGAAGGCTTCCGGATCGGCCAACGCGATGTCGCGCTCGCGACCGAGCGCCGTCGCGGCGTCGTGGTCGCCGAGCGCCGCGCGCAGCGTGATGACCTCGTGCCAGAGTCGCGGGTCACCGGGTCGGCGCAAGAGCTCCCGCTCGAGCACCTCGACGAGGCGCCGGGGCTGGTCGGTTCGGCGGTAGTGCTCGACCAACGCCGCCGCGATCTCCGCCGAGCCGGGCGTCGCCTGCGCCGCTGCCGCGAGCGCGTCACCGGCGGCGTCGAGCCGCAGATCCTGCCCGGCGAACACAGCAAAGCGCCGCAGCCACGTGCCGCGCGCCGGCGACCGTGCCGCCGCGCGTTCGAGCATCCCGAGCCCTTCCGCCACGAATCCGGCTTGCAACGCCGCGCGCGCCGCGGCCTCGGACGTCGCCGCCGCATCCGCGCCGTCGGCGATGGCCACCGCGTGGGGCAGGCCGCGCTCGGGCGTGCCGAGATGGGCATAGAGCTCGATCAACCGTGCCCGACCTGCCGGCTCGGGCGCGAGCGCCACCACGTGCTCGAGTGCGTCCGCTTCGAGCGCGGCCCGGCCGAGCCAGGCGCCGAGACGGGCCCGCGTGCGCTGCCACTCGAGATCGTTCGCTCGATCCCCGACATGCCGATCGACGACGTGCAGCGCGCCCTCGAGATCGCCGTGCGCGATGTGCAGCCTTGCCAGGGCCATCGCCGCGTCGCGGTGCGCCGGCGCCCGGGTCGTCGCGCGCTGCAGCCACCGCACCGCGGCGACCGGTCGCCCCGCAGCCTCGAACTCGTCGGCCAACGTCACGAGCCGTTCGGCGTCGACGGTCGATCCGCGCCGCAGTTCGGCAGCCCAGAACGCCGCGCGGGCGTCGAGCCCCGGGCTCGTCGGCCCCGCGGTCGGGCCGAAGAACGCCTCGACGGGAGCGAGCCGCGTCGGGTCCGAACCGACGTCGTCCCGGAACCGCGGCGCACCGAGCTCGCGTTCGACCATCTGACCGAGACGCGCGATCGTCGTCGCGGACGCGGTACCGAACTCGCTCGCGAACTGCTGCACCTCGGCCCGCAGCGCGCCGAGATCGGACACGTCGCGCAGCTCGACGGCGCGCCGCCACGGTTCGACCTGCACGCGACCCGTCGTCGGCTCGACGGTGAAGCCCTCGTCCGCTCCGACTGCGGCGAGCCCCATGACCGAGACGAGCCCGGCGCTGACCGCCGCCACGAAGACGGCGAGCCTTGGTCCGCGAACGCTCACCCGTTCTGCCCTCCCGGTCCCGGCGCGGCAGGAGCGAGCTCGCAGCGACAGCGCACGGTCGCGCCCGCCGGCACGGGCAGCGTCAGCCGCCCATCGGCGTCGGCCTGCCGGTGCTCGCCACGCCCGCTTTCGCCCACGCGCACGGTCACCCCCGCCCGCGAAGGCCAGCCCGCCACGACGACCTCGGCCTCGACGAAGCGACGCGCGACCGTGAACGCGGCCGTGCGGGCGGTCAGTGCGACCTCGTCGAGTTCGCAGCTGCTGGACTCGACGTGCGGCCAGTCACTCGCCAGTGCGCCCGACGGCAGGAAGCAGACCGCCGCCGTGGCGGCGCCGAGGTGGACCCACGTCCGCCCCGCGAACTCCCGCACGCCGACCACACCCCGGCAGCGCGCCCAGTCGAGCGGTGGCATGCGGCGATCGAACCGCAACGTGCGACACGTCTCGAAGCCCGCGACCCGCACCCCGTTCGGGATGCGCTCGATCGCGCAAGACCGGTGACAGTCCTCGACAGCCCCGGCGTACACGCTCGCCGGCGCCGGGAACGTCGGCTCGCGTTCGATCCACGTCTCGAGCAATCGCTCCAGCGCTGCGAGCCTGGCCGGATGCTCGGCCGAGTAGAAGTGCACGTAGACGTTCGCCGGCTTGAGGATGCGCCCCCCCTGCGCCGTGTTGCGCAACGTCTCGTCGACGTGCGCGAACGCGCCGGGCATCGTCGTATAGAAACCGTCGTAGACGTTCTCGTTCGGCGCGCCGGCGAAGACCTGGAACTCGTCACCGAGCGCGTGGCCCCACGGCGACACGTAGCCGACCGAGTCGAAGCATCGATCGAACCGGAAGAGGTCGCCGTTGAGGTTGCGGCATCCCGCCGAGCGAGCGGCGGCGAGCGCTGCGCGGGTCGGGTTCGCGTCGCCCGACCACAGCATCACCTGACAGCGCTTGCCGGCCGGCAGCAGCCAGCGATCGATGAACGCGATGGAGTCGCGCACCTCCGCGACCATGTCGTGCTCGAAGCCCGGCAGCTCGTCGAACCAGACGACGGACCGCGGCAGACTCCGCGGCGTGATGCGCCGGCGCCAGTCGAGCGGGTGCAGCACGGAGTGACTCGCCGCCTCGACCCACTCGCGGGCGAACAGCTCGCGCGCCAGCTCCATACGCGCGGTCGGTTCGGCCGGCTCGAAGTGGTCCGTGACGCTCGCGACGATGACCGACACCGTCATCGGCACCTGGAACCGATCGATGATGCGGTCGCGGAACACCTCGGCGTTGAGCCGGCGAGGGCCGTCGCCCGGCACCGCAGACACGCTCTCGAAGCCGTCACCGTCGACGTGCAGCACGAACAGTCGGCGACCGAACCGGACGCTCGGGTCGGGCGCCGGCGCGAGCGCGACATCGAGGCCGAGCGCGCGGCGCAGGAACACGAACGGGTCGACGTAGAACCGCCGATCGCCGACGCCCGTGCCGCCGCGCGCGAACCACGGTTGCAGCGCGATGCCACCCCAGGCCCCCGACACGACCGGGGTCCGCACGGCCCGCGGCCGGGTGCGGTCCCGAGTCAGCAGCCACATTTCGACGTTGCCGTCGGCGACGAGCGGCCACGGCCCGAGGTGCTGCCGTTCGTAGACCGGCTCGGACTCGAACGGCACGACGTTCGTTCGCCCGCCGGGATACTCCACGACGATGCGCAACGGATCGCTGACCGTCGCGGCGTCGTAGCCGAGCCCGCAGCGGTCGAGGTGCCGCCGCAGCCGTTCGCCGCCGGCGAGCGGCTGCAGGCTGCCGAAATGCAGCACCCGCATCCGCGCCGCCTGCCGCTCGAGCCACGGCCACACCCACGCCGGCAGCTCCTGCCCGCTCTCGAACCACGTCCCGACGGCGCGCACCTGCTGCGGGTCGAGCTCCGCCGGTGGCTCCTCGCGACCCTCGACACCGATGCGAACGAGCCGCATCCCGAGGTAGTTGAGCGGCATCTGCAGCAGCTCGCGCGGCGCGTCGTGCGTCGGGCTCTCGAGGTCCTCGACCGCGCGGCCGACGAGCATCACGACGTCGCGCGCGAACGGCTCGGGCGACGGTCGCGCCGGGCGCGGGAGATCCCCTAGGGCCGGGGCTTGGGCAGAAGCGTCCACCTTGCCGATAGCGCACACGGCGACCAGCAGGACAACACCAGGATGCCTCAACGCGAACTTCACCGAACGACCTTTGCCGGGGCGGACCCCGCGGCCTCATCGACTGCGCGAACGTGCTGGCTTGACGGGCGATACGTCGCCAGATCGAGACGTCTCAGATCCGTGCTCGGGTGCGGATTGCTCGCTGCCGCGTGTACGATTCCCGAACAGGTACGGGAGATTCCCGAGTTGGACGTTCCCGTACTCGGGGTGGTGTCGAACTGGGCAATCCAGCTGCAGGGCATCGACGCGGTGTCGTCTCCCGCGACGTTCGCGCACCGCGAAGTCGACATGCTCGTCATCGAACCGATGCGGTCACAACGCGGGGCAGGCGACTTCCCGATGCGGGACCTCGTGCAGCGCGCGCAGCAGAGCCCTGGCGCGACGCTGCCGCAGAAGCGCGTGCTCGCGTATCTCAATGTCGGTCAGGCCGAGGACTATCGCGGCTACTGGCAACCCGACTGGCAGCCGCCCGCGGCGACCGACGGCCGAGCGACCGACGGCAGTGCGCAAGGCATGCGACCCGGTGACCCCGCTTTCCTGCTCGCGACCGACCCCGACGGCTGGCAGGGCAACTACCCGGTCGCGTACTGGCGGCCCGAGTGGCGCGCATGCCTGTTCGGCCACGCGGGCGCCCCGCTCGATCAGATCCTCACGGATGGCTTCGACGGCATCTACTGCGACTGGGTCCTCGGCTTCCTCGACCCGCACGTCGAAGCGGCCGCCCGGCGCGATGGCGTCGACCCGGCCGTCGAGATGGTCCGCCTGCTGCGCGACCTCCGGTCCTACGCGCGCGAGCGTTACCCACTGTTTCTGGTCGTCGCCCAGAACGGTCTGCCCCTCGCCGAACGCCGGCCCGAGCTGCTCACGACGATCGACGCACTCGCGCAGGAAGACCTGTCGTTCCGGGGCACCGCCAACGTCCCGTGGCACGACCCGGGTGCTGGCGACGTGCCCGCCCCGGCGAGCGGCGACTGGTCGACCAGGACCCTCGGTCGGCGCCTGCAGGCGATGCGCGGCCGCGGCATGCCGGTGTTCACGCTCGACTACTGCCTCGAGTCCACCAACGCCGAACGCGCGACCGCCGCGGCGCGCTCGTTCGATTGTGTGCCGTTCGTGAGCCGGACACCGCTCGATCGACTGCCGTTCCCCGCGGCTCCGACGGGTCATTGACTGGGCACGCACCCCGTTCGAGTCGGCACGGTTGGCGCCGACGCAACGTCGGCACCAATAGGTGAATCCACCGCGCGGGATCGCTATCGTGCTCGCCCCGAATGCCCGACCTCGACCACGAGATCCAGCGCCGCCGCACGTTTGCGATCATCTCGCACCCGGACGCGGGCAAGACCACCCTGACGGAGAAGCTGCTGCTGTACGGCGGCGCGATCCGTGAAGCAGGATCGGTCAAGGCCAAGAAGGGCGGCAACGCGGCGACGTCCGACTGGATGGAGCTCGAGAAGAAGCGCGGCATCTCGATCAGCAGCTCGGCGCTGCAGTTCGAATACGACGGGCACTGCGTCAACCTGCTCGACACGCCGGGTCACCAGGACTTCAGCGAGGACACTTACCGCACGCTCGTCGCGGCCGACGCAGCGCTCATGCTCATCGACGGCGCCAAGGGCGTCGAGCCGCAGACGATCAAGCTGTTCAAGGTCTGCCGCGATCGCGGCATCCCGATCGTCACCGTCGTGAACAAGATGGACCGGCCGTCGCGCGCGCCGCTCGATCTCATGGACGAGGTCGAGAAGACGCTCGGCATCACGATCGTGCCGGCGACCTGGCCCATCGGCAGCGGCGAGGACTTCCGCGGCGTCTATTCGCTGCGCGACCGCGAGATCTTCCTGTTCGAGAAGACCGCGCACAACGCGACGAAGGCCGCGGTGCAGACGACGGGCCCCGAGGACCCGCAGCTGAAGGAACTGATCGGCGAGCGCCAGCACGGCCAGCTGCTCGAGGACCTGATGATGGTCGAGGAGTGCGTCGAACCGTTCGACCTCGACAAGTTCCTGAAGCAGGAGATCTCGCCGATGTTCTTCTGCAGCGCGCTCGTCAACTTCGGCGTCGAGAACATCCTGCAGCGCTTCCTCGAGATCGCGCCGGGCCCGGCACCGTTGCCGACGATCGACGGCGAGATCGCGCCGAACAGCAAGTTCTTCTCCGGCTTCGTCTACAAGGTCGCAGCCAACATGGACAAGGCGCACCGCGACCGCATCGCGTTCCTGCGCGTGACGTCGGGTCACTTCGAGCGCGGCATGGCGGCCAAGCACCTGCGCCTCGGTCGCGACGTTCGGCTGTCGCACCCGCACCGCTTCTTCGGCCAAGAGCGCGTGTCGATCGACGATGCGTGGCCCGGCGACGTGATCGGTCTCATCAACCCCGGCATGTTCCGCGTCGGCGACGTGCTGAGCTCGGGGCCGACGTTCGAGGTCCGCAACTTCCCGCGGTTCGCGCCCGAGATCTTCGCCCAGGTCGCACCGCGCGAGCCGTCGATGAGCAAGGGCTTCGGCAAGGGCCTTGCGCAGCTCGGCGAGGAAGGCGTCGTGCAGGTCTTCTGGCCGCGCATCGGCGCCCGCGAGCCGATCCTCGGCGCGGTCGGCGAGCTGCAGCTGCAGGTCTTCGAGGCCCGGCTCGAAGCGGAATACAATGTGAGCCTGCGCCTCGATCGCAAGCCGTGGACCCGGGCCCGCTGGGTCGCGAACGTCACCGACGAGGTGCTCGAGATCCTGCCGATGGTCGTGAAGGACGAAGCCGGCCGCTTCGTCGCGCTGTTCAGCTCGGACTTCGAGATCGACTACGCGAAGTCGCGCTACAAGGGCCTCGAGCTGTTCGACCACCCGCCGGCCGAGGAAGACCTCGGCGGCTAGCGGGCGCGACGAGCCGCCGCTCGAGCGCCGCTACTTCACCCGCCGCTACTTCACCCGCCGCTACTTCACCCGCCGCTACTTCACCCGGCGGCTGGGGCGCACGGCTTCCTGCGGCGGCGGCACGTTCTCGGGCTGTTCGTCGGGCGTGAGCTTGGCCTCGGCGCGCCGGATCACGTCCTGGATCTGCGTCCACAGCGGCAGGTAGTCCTCGACGTCGCGCAGCGCCTCGCCGCGGCCGTCGACCTCGAATACCTTGGGCGCGATCTCACCGTCGACGACGAGCGACTTCACCTCGATGCCGAGGATCACGTCCTCGCCGCGCAGCTCGCGCACTTCGAGCACCGCGTGATCGCGCGTGCGGACGAAGGCCTCGACGCGATCGGCGAGCGGCAGACCGTCGGGCAGGTCGCCGAGACCGGGCCGGC
Source organism: Planctomycetota bacterium (assembly GCA_965228735.1). Lineage (GTDB taxonomy): Bacteria > Planctomycetota > UBA1135 > UBA1135 > UBA2386 > JAGQRA01. The sequence continues at coordinate 176,493 of OZ245838.1, read as the reverse complement.
GCGCTCCTTCGAGCCAAACGCCCTCGTCGTCGCCGCGCGTCGTGCGCTTGCCGATCGCGAGCTCGAACTCGCGCCGCAGCCCGTCGAGCATCGCGCTGCCGAGCGGCGCCTCGGCGCGCGCGTCGCGCATGCCGGGCAGGTCCGCGCGATCGAGCACCGTGCCCGCCCACCGGAGGTCCTCGACGATCGCCGGCGGCACCTGGACGTAGACGTCACCGAGCGCGGGATCCGACTTGTAGAGCACCACGCCGCCGGCGGTCTGCGCCGAATCCATGAGCCCGACGAGCCCGTTGCTGTAGCGCATCTCGACGGTCGCCCGCAGCCGGGGCTGTTCTCCTCGCAGGACACTGAGCGTCCCCGCGGTGCGCATCGTCAGGTCCGCGGGGTAGACTGCGACCGTCGACAGCTCCATCTGGACGCTGTTCAGGGCTGCTTCGGCCGCCCGCACTTGGGACACAATCCGTTCGATGGCAACGTCTTGTGGCGACTTCTGATCGGCTTCGCCCTGCCCCGGGGCGGCGGACGACAGCAGCAGAACGGTGAGGCAGATCGCCTGGGCGCCCATGGCACGGTTCGTGCTGAACATGGTCTCATGCTACCAGGGAGCCGTCCCCTCCGGCACCCGGATCCGAGCAGCCCACAGCTACCGTTCCCAGGCAGAGACCCTACAGGCAGATGACGATGAACATCCGGATCACGACCGTTCTGCGCCCGACCCTGCGCGCCGCCGTCCTCGGCGCGCTGACGCTCACCGTCGCGGGGCCCGTAGCCGCGGACGAACTCCGCCTCGACGACGGGCGGGTGCTCGTCGGCAAGGTGGTGCACAAGGAGGACGAGAAGGTCTTCGAAGTGCACACGCGCGACGGCCTCGTCGTCGTGCCCGCGGCCAAGGTCGCGAACCACACGACCGATGCGGAGCTGCGCCAGCGGCTCGAGACCACGAAGCAGAACGCCGGCAACACGCCGTTCGCCTACCTGCAGCTCGCGATCGACGCCTACGACTACGGCCTGTCGCCCGAGATGTGGCGCTTCCTCGAGACGGCGGTCAAGAAACAGCACAAGCTCGAAGAACAGGGCGAGGCCAGCGCGGCGCTCGGCCGGCGCATGCAGGAGTTCCTCGCGCGCCTCGAGCCCGAGATCCTGCCGCTGCAGTGGCGTTCGGCCAACACCGCGATTCGCGTCAAGAAGCTGATCCAGCAGGTCAAGCTCAACAACAAGCGGGCGCGCACGCTCGCGATCCGCGAGATCCTCGCGCGGGAGCAGGGCGCCGACGCCGCGTTGCGCAAGGAAGCGCGCCGCAACTCGCTGCCGTACCGCCGCATCGCCGCGCTCGAAGCGCTCGCCCTGCGCGCCAAGAACGAGCAGGCCCGCGGCCAGCAGCAGAACCAGTATCGCTTCGTGCTGCGCACGGCGATCCTCGACGGTGACGACGACGTGCGCGAGGCGGCGGCCCGGATCGCGCGCGAGCACGGTCAGGCCACGAAGGACTCCGTCCACTACCTCGCGGGCGGCCTCGTGCACAAGATCCCGAAGGTCCGCATCCGCACCGCGGAGGCACTGGCCGAGCTCGGTCACCCGTCGGCGATCCAGCAGCTCGTGCTCGCCGGCCCGAGCGCCGGTGCCGGCCTCGCGGTCAACGCGAACGCCCAGGGCGGCACGCGCGGCCACGTCGCGATCCTGCAGCAGCAGGCCTACATCCGCGACTTCGACGTCGAGGTCGCGCAGGCCGCGTTCATCGCCGACCCCAAGGTCGACGTGCTGCAGAGCGGCGCGGTGCTCGACGTGCGCGTCGCCGGCGTGTTCGAAGAACGGGTGATCACCCGCGCCTACCGTCGCGCGCTGAAGGACCTCGCGGGATCCAGGCCGCCGGCCAAGGCGACGGACTGGGCGGCGTGGCACGCCGAGCTGCAGGCCAACCAGAAGCCGGCCGAAACGCCGGGTCGCTGACGCCGGGTCGCTGGCGCGGCATCTGCTCGCACGGTCGTTTGCAGGCGAAACGAGCGCGGGAATCACCAGCGCTGCCCGATATCCTGCGGGCGATGACTCAGTCGCAGATCGCCGTCGTCGGCCTGGCCGTGATGGGCCAGAACCTGGCCCTCAACATCGCGCGCAACGGCTTCCCGATCACGGTCTACAACCGGTCGTACGGCAAGACCGAGGCCACGCTCGAGCGCGCCGAGGACGGCTACCCGATGATCGGGTGCAAGACCCCGCAGGAGGTCGCGGACTCGCTCGAACGGCCGCGGCGCCTGCTGCTGCTCGTCAAGGCGGGCCAACCCGTCGACGACACGATCGCCACTTTCCTGCCGTTCCTCGACGAGGGCGACCTGATCATCGACGCGGGCAACTCGCATCCCGACGAGACCGAACGGCGCTCGCGCGAGCTCGCGGAGCAGGGCTTCCGCTTCGTCGGCATGGGCGTCTCCGGCGGCGAGGAGGGCGCGCTCAACGGCCCGAGCCTGATGCCGGGCGGCAGCCGCGACGCCTACGACGAGCTCGCGCCGATCCTGACCAAGATCGCGGCGCAGGTCGAGGACGGCCCGTGCGTCACGCACGTCGGCACGGGCGCGGCCGGCCACTTCGTCAAGATGGTCCACAACGGCATCGAGTACGGCGACATGCAGCTCATCGCTGAGTGCTTCGACCTGATGCAGAACGTGCTCGGGATGTCGCACGCGCAGATGGCACAGACGTTCCAGGAGTGGAACGACGGCTTCCTCGAATCGTTCCTCATCGAGATCACCGCGCAGATCCTGCACGCGACGGATCCGGAGACCGGCAAGCCGATGGTCGAGGTCATCCTCGACAAGGCGGGTCAGAAGGGCACGGGCAAGTGGACGGCCGAGATCGCGCTGCGCCACGGGATTCCCGTGCCCACGATGCAGGCCGCCGTCGAGGCCCGCATCCTGTCGTCGCAGAAGGCCGAGCGCGTGCGTGCGAGCGAGGTGCTCCGCGGCCCCGACCGCGAGACCGTCACCGAAGCTGGTCTGCTCGACGCGATCCGCGACGCGCTTTACTGCAGCAAGATCTGCTCCTACGCCCAGGGCCTCGACCTGCTCGCGGCAGCGGACGCGGAGAAGAACTGGGGGCTCGATTTCAGCGAGGTCGCGCGCATCTGGAAGGGCGGCTGCATCATCCGCGCGCGCTTCCTGAAGAGCATCCAAGCGGCCTACGGCAAGGAGGGTTCGCTGCCGAACCTGCTGCTCGACCCCGAACTCGGCGGCTTCCTGCAACAGCACCAGGGCAACTGGCGCCGCGTCGTCGGCCTCGGCACGGCTAACGGCATTCCGATGCTCGCGATGACCGGCAGCCTCGGCTACTTCGACTCGTTCCGCCGCGCGCGCCTGCCGCAGAGCCTCACCCAGGCGCAGCGCGATCTGTTCGGCGCCCACACGTTCGAACGGACCGACAAGCCCGAAGGCGAGTTCTTCCACCACGAGTGGCCGGACCTGCCGGCGAACGGCTGAGCAATCGCGCTCGCCGGCCGAGCCCCCCTACTCCTTCTTCGGTTCCTTCGGCTTCGGCGCGATCAGCTTCGCGCCTTCCTTCATCGCGGCGCGCGCGTCGTTGATCGCCTTGTCGACGGCCTGCGCCTGCGCGAGCTCCTTCTGCAGCGCGTCGATCTTCGGCTGCAGCTCGGCCTGGAGCTTCTTCGTCGCGGCCTCGGCCGTCGTGAGCTCCGCCTGCAGCAGCTCGGCCCGCTTCTTGGCCGCGGCGATCAGACCTTCGCGCTCCTTGATCGTCTGCTCGAGCCGACGCAGCGGAACGAGCTCCTTCTCGATGTCCGCCGCGCGCTTCTTCGCGGCCTCGAGGTCGTCTTCGGCGATCACGAGGCGGCCGAGGTCGTGCTCGAGATCCGCCCGGATCGCGCGCAGGCGGGCCTCGGTGAGCACGTTCCGCTGGCGCACGGCGTCGATCTCGGTGAGGAGCTCGGCCTCGCGCATCGTCAGGATGTCGACCTCGCGCTGCTGGCGGTCGCGCTCGGCGCGCAACGCCTGGACGCGGCGCTGCCGAGCCGCCCGCGACAACGTGGTCTCGCGCTCGAGAACGCAGGCCGAGAGCAGGGTCAGGGCCACCAGCGCACCCGCCGTCAGACGGACCCGCGCACAAGCGCTCGAGCCGCCGCCGGAGCCCAGATTGCGTGAAGGACCGACGCCCATGGTTGGTATCATCTTCGCCCGTTTGACCCCGGAATACGCCATGGAACGCACTCTGATTCTACTGAAACCCGACGCCGTCCAGCGTGGACTCGTCGGCCAGATCCTCTCCCGCTTCGAGCAGAAGGGCCTCAAGATCTGCGCGATGAAGCTGATGCAGATCAGCCAGGACCTCGCCGCCAAGCACTACGAAGCCCACAAGGAACGCCCGTTCTACCCGGGTCTCGTCCGCTTCATGACGAGCTCGCCCGTCGTCGCGCTCGCGATCGAGGGCATCGGCGCGATCGCGATCTGCCGCAAGCTCATGGGCGCGACGTTCGGCGCCGACGCCGATGCGGGCACGATCCGCGGCGACTTCGGCAGCAGCCGCAGCTACAACCTCGTGCACGGGAGCGACAGCCCGGAAGCCGCGGAGCGCGAGCTCGGCCTGTTCTTCCCGGAAGGCATCGTCGACTACGAGCTCGCGGCCTACGACTGGACCTACGACCCGGTCGAAGAGCTCAAGAAGGGCTGAGTCGAGGATGACCGCCGGCCGCGGACTCACGGCGACGGAGCTCGCCGCGGCCGTCGACGAACTGCAGGCGCTCTGCTCGGCGACGGTGCTCGACGTGCAGACCGTCGTGAGCAAGCCGGCGGACCACGACCTGCTGCTCGTGCTGCAGCGCGAGCAAGGGCGCAAGCACTTCCTGCACGTAGCACTCGGCAGCAGTCGCGCGCGCATCTGCACGACGGCGCGCCGCTTTCGCCGTGAGGACTACGGCAAGGGCCCCGCCAGCGACCGGCTGCAGCAGGGGCTCCTGAACACCAGGCTGCTCGCCGTCGAACACAAGGCGGGAGAACGGCGCGCCGAGCTCCGCTTCGCGGCCCCGAACGAGTTTGCGGAGCGGCGGCTCGTCGTCGAACTGTTCTCGGCGCGCGGCCTGTGGGCGCTGCTCGACGACGACGGCAAGGCCGTCGCGCTGTCGCGGCCGGTCGAGACCGCGGTTCGCACGCTGCGGATCGGCGATCGCTACACGACGCCGCCCGCGCGCGCGGACGGCAAGCAGCCGGAGGAACCACCGCGTTTCGACGCTCCCGTGCTCGCGGCGATCGACGCGCACTTCACGGCGGCGGACGGCCTCGCCGCCAGCGGCGACGAGCACGAGCAGCTGCTGCGCGCGGCCGAACGGGCGCTCAAGAAGGCCAGCGCCAAGGTCGCGGGTCTCGGCAAGCAGCTCGCCGCCGCGGATGACACCGCGAGCCTGCGCCAGCGCGCGGATCTGATGCTGGCCTACGCCCATTCGGTCAAGCGCGGGGCATCGGCAATGGAAGTCGCGCACCCGGAGACCGGCGAACCGCTGACGCTGGAGCTCGACCCGAAGAAGCCGGTGCACGCGCAGGCCGAAGCGCTCTACGACAAGGCGCGCCGCCTCGAGGACGGCCGCGCGATCACCGTCGGTCGGCACGCCGAAGCCGGTTCACAGGTGCAGGACCTCACCGCGATCCTCGCCGATCTGCAAACCGTCGAGCCCGGCGCGGAGGGCAGCGGCGAGCGGCTCGATGCGGCACGCACGAAGCTCGGCGAACTCGGCGCGTTGCCGCGCAGCAAGCAACCGAAACCCGGCGGCAAGGACAAGAAGAAGCCGAGCACGCCGCCCGGCGAGAACTTCCGCCGCTTCGTCTCGGCCGAGGGCTACCAGATCCTCGTCGGCCGCAACAACCAGCAGAACGACCGGCTCACGATGCGCGTCGCCAACGGCAACGACCTGTGGCTGCACGTCGGCGGCGGCCGCCCGGGCTCGCACGTCGTCGTTCGCCTGCCCAAACAGAAGACCGCGAGCCTCGAGTCGCTGCTCGACGCCGCGACGCTGGCCGTGCACTTCAGCAAGGCGCGCGGCCAGCGCCGCATCGACGTCGTCTACTGCTTGAAGAAGTTCGTGAAGAAGCCGAAGGGCCTGCCGGCCGGCGCGGTAGTGCCGTCGCAGACCAAGACGATCGCGGTCGACCATGACGAGGGCCGGCTGAAGCGGTTGCTCGATTCCGCGCCGGACGGCGACGACTGACGGCTGACACCGTTCGTGCCCCCGGCAGTCGGTTCCATGCGCAGGCGCCTGCGACCGCCAGCAGGGCCTGAGGCGACTGGCCCCACATACCGATAAGTGGTATCATTTGGTATCAGACCGGCACGTGACCGCCATGGCCAAGAACACCAGCATCACCCTCGGGGACCACTTCGACGGCTTCTGCAACGCGCAGATTGACGCGGGTCGCTACACCAACGTGAGCGAGGTCGTGCGAGCCGGCCTCCGACTCCTCGAGGAGCACGAGCAGAAGGTGGAAGCTCTGCGGCGAGCACTCGAAGCGGGCGCAGAAAGCGGCGACGCCGGACCGCTCGACTTCGACGAGATCAGGCAGGCAGCTCGCAAACAAGCGGGACTCCCGCCTGCGAATGCCTAGGAAGCTTGTCCATGACCGCGCGGCCCAAGCCGATCTGATCGGCATTTGGGTCTACTCGTTCGACACCTGGGGCGAAGTCCAGGCCGAGCGCTACGCCGCGGCGCTCGAGCGAGGCATTGAACAGCTCGTGAAGGGACCCGAGAAGGGCACGAACCGGAACGCGCAGGCGCCAGGCTACTGGTCGAAGCGACTGGAGCACCATGTCGTGTTCTACACCTTTGACGACGACGAACTGCGAGTCCGCCGCGTGTTGCACGAGGCGATGGACCCCACTGTGCACCTCGAACGTGGGTGATCGTTGCGGCCGTACACCTGCAGCGCGGTCGTGCCGCGCGGACCAAGACGATCGCGGTCGACCACGTCGAGGGCCGGCTGAAGCGGCTACTCGATTCCGCGCCGGACGGGGACGACTGAGGCGTATCGTCGGCGCCCCATGGAGTGGCTGACCGATCCGCAGGCCTGGCTGGCGCTGCTGTCCCTGACCGCGCTCGAGGTCGTTCTCGGCATCGACAACCTGCTGTTCCTGTCGATCGTCTCGAGCCGGCTGCCGGAGTCGCAGCGCCAACGGGCCCGCCGCATCGGCTTGATGCTCGCGATGGTGCTGCGCATCGCGCTGCTGTTCTCGATCAGCTGGGTGATGGGACTCTCCGCGGCGTGGTTCACCGTGTTCGAACACCCGGTCACGGGACGCGATCTGATCCTCGGCGCGGGTGGCCTGTTCCTCATGTGGAAGGCGGTCACGGAGATTCACCACAAGCTCGAGGGCACCGGCGAATCCGAATCCGCGCAGGGCTCCCTGACGTTCGGCGCGGCCGTCGTGCAGATCCTCGTGCTCGACGCCGTGTTCTCGCTCGACTCGATCATCACGGCGGTCGGCGTGGCGCAACACCTCGCGGTCATGGTCATCGCGATCGTGATCGCGATCGGCGTGATGCTCGCGTTCATGGAGCGCGTGTGCGCGTTCATCGAACGGCACCCGACGGTCAAGATGCTCGGCCTGAGCTTCCTGCTGCTGATCGGATTCACGCTGATCACGGCCGCGCTGCACTTCGACATCCCGAAGGGCTACCTCTACTTCGCGATGGCGTTCTCGGTGCTGGTCGAGGCACTCAACCTGCGGCTGCGGACCCGCGGCCGGCCGGTCGAGTTGCGGGGGCCGAGCCTGGGCGAATCCCAGGGCGGCTCGAACGAGACGGCGCCCCCGCACCTCGACTAGCATCTCCGGTATGCGACTCACGCCGCTGCTCGCCGTCATGTGCGCGACCTCCATCGCGTCGGCCCAGGACAAGAAGAACGGAGGTGCCACGACCGCGAGCCCGGCGCCCGACGAGCCGCCGCAGCTCGGGGAGCCGGCCAAGCCGCCCGACGGCGCGCCGCCGCACCTGCAGCTCATCGATCGCAACGATCTCGCCAAGCACGCCTACTGGCTCGCGAGCGACGAACGCAACGGCCGCTACACGAGCAGCACGGGGCAGCGCGCGACGGCGAAATACGTCGCCGACCGCTTCAAGGCCCTCGGGCTCCGGCCGCTCGGCGACAAGCGCGGCTACCTGCAGGAGTATCCGCTGGCGAGCGTGCGGATCGGCAAGAAGACGGAGCTGTCGTTCGGCCGGACCAAGGTGCGCGAGGGCTACACGATCCTGCCGTCCGCGGACGAGGAGTCGGTCGCGCTGCGCGGCAAGTTCGCCTACTGCGGCAACGGCACGGGCGACGCGATGCCGAAGCTCAAGGGTCGCATTCCCGTCGTCGTGCTGCAGGGCCTCGTGACGGGCAACGCGCCGGGCAACCGCCTGCAGGCAATCGGCCGGTTCGTCGATCTGAGCCGGCGGCTGCAGCGCAAGGGCGCGAGTGCCGTCGTCGTCTGCCTGCTCGACGATGCGACCGGGCTCAGCGACGCGCTCAACAGTTACGCGCTGCAGCCGGACCACCCCAAGCTTCAGTACGGCAGTTCGCGGCGGCGGTCAGCGCAGGCGCGGGTGCCGCTGTTCATTCTAAATCGCAAGACCAGCCTCGGGCTGCTCGATCACATCGGCTCGGCACTCGACCAGGACGGCAAGCCGCAGGAGCCGGACAGCAAGAAGACCAGCAAGGGCTCGCTCCGCATCGTGGTCGAGGAGGACGACACGAGCGCGAGCAACGTCGTCGCCGTGCTGGACGGTTCGGACAAGAAGGCCGAGGCCGTCGTCATCTCGGCGCATCACGACCACATCGGCGAACGCGTGGACGGCGACGTGTTCAACGGCGCCGACGACAACGCGAGCGGCACCGCGGGGCTGCTCGAGATCGCCGAGGCGTTCGCCAAAGGCGGCCCCGCGCCGTCACGGTCGGTGATCTTCCTGTCGGTGAGCGGCGAGGAGCTCGGGCTCTGGGGCTCCGAGCACTTCGCCGACAACCCGACCTGGCCCGTCAAGCGCATCATCGCCAACGTCAACATCGACATGATCGGCCGCGCCGGCGGCACGCCCGAGCGGCCGCAGATGCGAATCACACCGAGCTACGCGCACCAGAAATACTCGACGATCGTGCGCGACGCGGTCGAGCTCGGCGGCAAGTTCGGCATCCAGTTCACGAGCGGCGACACCTACTACCAGCGCAGCGACCACTACAACTTCGCGAAGAAGGGCATCCCCGTGGTGTTCTTCTGCGACGGCGAGCACCCGGACTACCACCAGGTGACCGACCACGCCGACAAGCTCGGCTACGCGGCGATGGAGTCGGTCGCGCGCCTCGCGTTCTGGACCGCATGGAACGTCGCCGACGCCGATGCGCGCCCGCAGGACCTAGGGCGCCAAAAGGGCTGGTAGCGGGGTTGCTTGCGCAACCCCCGTCGCGCCAGTCGCTCGGGGTCTAGAAGATCTTCAGGCCGCCGCCGCGGGGTTCCTGGACGCGGATGTCGTCGTCCGTGAGCTTCTTGCCGTCCTGGCCGAGGCTGCGGAGCTGCCAGCGGCGACCGTACTGACGCTTCTCGATCAGGAAGTCGTTGCCCCACGGGTCCTGCTGCGGGCCCGTGTAGCGCGGCTTGCCGTCCTTCTGCGCCGCTGCGAGCTCGGCGACCGTCGGGATCGACTCCGGGCGTTCATCCAGGCGGTAGCGGCGCATCGCGGCCGCGAGCTCGGCCATGTCCTTCTTGCACTGGCGGCGCTGCTTGACGAGCTGCCGGTCGAACTTGGGATCGGGTCGCGGCGTGCAGTCCCACGCGACGAGCCACTCGTGGCCGGTCTTCTTGAAGCCCATGTCCTCGACGAGGCGCTGCTCCATGTGCGGCAGGTGAGCCGCGCCGTAGTAGATGCCGAGGTTCTTCCGGCCCTGCGCGATCTCGCGCTTCAGCACCTCGAGGCACTTCTCGTTCCGGCCCTCCAGCAGCGTGCTGCCGCCGGGCTTGGCGCCGGCCGCGAGCGCCTCCATCTGCTCGAGCTGCGACGCGAGCGCCATGCGCAGCGTGTGACGGCCGTTGCGGTTGCGGAACGCGGTGACGAGGTCGAACTCCTCCATCGGCATCGGCTCGCCCGAGTCCGCCATCTCGCGCTGCATCTTCATGCCGTTGACCATCATGTCGAACATGATGCTCAGCAGGCTCTCGCCGCGCTCCGCCATGCTGGCCTGGAACTCCTGCGGCGTCATGTCCGCGTGCACGAAGTTCTCCGCCTGGTAGTCGATGACGTCGAGCTGGAACGACAGTTCCATCGAGTTCTTCAGCCCCATCTGCAGCAGGCTGATCGGGTTGAACCCGACCTCGCGCTCGCGCGTCGGGCGATGATCCGGCGGTGCGACCAGCTCGTAGAGCAGCGCGTCGTGCGCCATGAACCGATCGTTGAGCACCTGATAGCACGTCTCGTCGGCGATGTGCACGGCGCCGTAGAACACGACCTCGACGCCGTCCTTGCTGTAGGTCGTGATCGCCGTATCGAGGTGGCCGCCCGCCCCCTCGCTGACGAACCGCACGAAGTCGCTCGGCGTCTCGGTCGCCGCGTCGGACAGGACCGGCTCCTGACCCTGCTCTTGCTCGTCCCCCTCGGCCTGAGCAGAACACGCACCGGCGAGGCCGACGAACGTGAACACGAGAGCCGCGGCGAGCGAGCTCGGGTTGCCGAAGAGGAAGCTGCCGGAAGTGCACACCATACAGGCGATGATATCGGCCAGCGCGGGGCGCACCGCAAGCCAATCAGGGCGCGGTATCGACGTAGACGAAGATGCTCTCGTCCTTGGGACCGATCCAGCACGGCAGATGCAGCGCGAGGCGAAAGTCGGACCGCAGCCGCCGCAGCAGGTCGCCCGACGGATCGACCGATTGGAGCATCGGCATCGTGCCCGCGATCACGAACCGTGCCCCGGCGGCCTTCGCCTCGGCGCGGCGCCATCGCAGGTGCTCCGCCGCCCCGGGCTCGTGTAGTCGATTGCCCTGCAACTCACCGTCGAGCATGAAGTCCTCGATGATGCGGACGATGCGGCGCGGATCCTCGAGTCGGTCGTTCTGCCAGTAGTCGGGCGTCAGGTAGTAGCGCACCGTCGGTTCGTTGGTCGTGACGACGTAGAGGTTGTCGTCCGCGAACTCGCGCTCGAGGAACGCCGCGGCCTCGTGCCACCGTGCCCGCTCGCCATGATGATGCGCGAAGTATTGGAAGGCCCCGACGCCGAGGTCGGCGAGCAGGAGAACGGCGACGAACGCGCCCGCGACTCGCGTCGCGGCGCGTGATCCGTCCTCTGCTCTCGCCGCGTTGCCATCGTTCGTCAGCAGATCTCCGACCCGCACCGCACCATGCGCCGCCAACCAGAGGATGAGCGGCAGAGTGCAGAGCGCATACCGCGCGGTGGTCTGCGCGACGGTCATGCCGACCTCGAAGAGCAACACGAACGGCGTCGCCGCGAGACAGCCGAAGAACGCGACGCGCGCGGGTTCGCCATCCCGACGCAGCAGCGCGAATCCCGCAACCGCGGCGACGAGGACGAGCGGGCGGAAGTAGTAGCCGCTCGTCGTCACGAAGTGCGTGAACGACGTCCGCCCTGCCTTCGAGCGCGCGAACTCCGGGAAGAGCAGCTCGAGCAGCGATGGCGCGGCGGCCAGCAGAACGAGCAGAACGAGCGCCCCGATCGCGAGCACCCACGGACTCGGATTGCGGCCACGCAGGAGCACGAATAGCCCGAAGCCGACGAACTGCATCGCCGCGGTCGGGTGGAACAGGTAGCCGAGCACACCGACGAGCACCGCGAGCCACAGGTCTCGCCGCCGGCGACCGATATGCCAGCGCCACAGGAGCGCAGCGACCACGATCGATGACAGCAGCAAGAACACGTAGCCCCGCGCGCTCTGACTCCAGAACACGTGCCACGGCATGAGCGCCAGCAGCCACGCGGACAGGACCGCCGCCCGCTCGCCGACGATCGCGCGGCCGCATGCCCACAAGACGGGCACGGTCACGATCCCGACGACCGCGAACGGCAACCGGAGCGCGAGCTCGTCGTGGCCCACCAGGCCGCCGTCGATCAGCGCCCGCAGCAGCAGGAACGTCAGCGGATAGTACGACCGATTCGTCGAGAAGAAGCCGTTCTCGCCGTAGAGCGGCATCGTCGCATCACGGAACGTGTGCGACTCGTCCACCCAGAACGACCAGGAACCGAGTTCGAGCAGGCGCAGGCCCGCCGCCACCAGCGTCGCGAGCACGACGAGCCAGCGCCGCCGCCTGGCGAGTGCGGCCTCCAGTTCGGCGCCGCGCAGCTGCCGGCGCCGACGGCGCGAGCCGATCATGAAGCGCCGCCTCCGGACACCGAACCCATGCCCCCAGTCTGCCGCACCGACAGCGGCGATGCACCTGCCGACCTGGACGAACCGACGGCCGTCAGCGCAGCGCCAGCAGCCACTCGCGCTCGAACGCGAAGCGGACACCGTGGCCGAGCCGCTGCAACGTGCTCGGACCGCTGTGCCGCACGCAATGCGCGAGGCCGCGCCACGCCGCGATCCGTTCGGCGACCGGCAGCGCGCGATCGGTGCAATGCCGCCGCAGAGCGCGTTCGGCCCAGGGCGAGCGGGCCCGGCCGAGCATCTCGAGCAAGATCGGTCGCTCCGCCGGCGGCGCGCCGTCCACCGCCTCGAGCAGGACGGCCACGTCACCGTGCCGCCGGTGCCGGACGAGCACGTCGATGGCCTGCGCCCGGACGGCCGCGTCGGGGTCACGCGCCAGGGCCTCGCGCACGGAGTCCAGTTGCTCGGCGGGCGCCGGCCGCGCGCCGATGACGAGCGCATCCACGGCCGCGATGCGTTGCGCGGATGCAGTGCGCGGCTCGCGCAGCAGCTCGAGCGCGCGCGGGGCGACGGTGGGGTCGTCGAGCAGCGCCTCGGCCAGCAGCCAGAGCGGCCGATCGGCGAACTTGCGACCGCGCTTGCGACCGACCTCGAGTCGGGTCAGCGCGGCCCGCCGATCCCGCTTCGTCAGGCGCACGTCGAGCGCGAGCACGAACGCCGCGACCCCCGCGAGAGTCGGCGTCACGAGCATTCGATCGACGATCGCGGGCAGGTCCGACCGGCCGACGCACGCCAGCAGGGTCAGCGCGCGCTCACCGATGACGCCCTGGCCGAGCCACTTGTCGAGATCCACGGCGGATGCGGTCTCGTGCGCCGCTCCCACGCATCGCGCCGCGTGCGCGAGTTCGGCACGCTCGGCGCCGAGCAGCGGATGCAGGGCCCGCGCAGCGTCGGCCCGCGAGAGTCCGGAGACCAGCATCGCAGCTGCCGTCGCGGGCAGGTCGTCGCGATCCGGCAACCGCGCCGCGGCGAGCCAACGACGCGACTCCAGCGCGACGCAGTCGACGTTCCCCAGCGCCGCCGCTGCGACGATTGCGGCCCGCAGGTCGACATCGCCGGCCGCCCGAGCGAGGCTCGCGAGCGATCGCCCGCGCCGTGCGCCGTCCTGGGCGAGCGTCATCCCGTAGGCCACGACGGCGACGCGCCGGAGTTCGACAGCCAGCGCCGGGTCCGCCGCCGCGCGCACGAGCAGGAAGCGCGCACCCGCGCCGCTGTGCTCGCCGAGCCCGAGCAGCGCCGCCTCCCGCAACTCGGGCCGGGCAGCCGAATCCGCGACCGTGCGTTCGAGCAGGGATCGCCCGCCCAGCGCCGCGCCGGCGCAACCGATCACTCGCAGGGCCCCGGCCTGCTCGAGCGGTTCGCCGGTGCGCGCGACGGTGAGCAACCAGTCGCGGGACCCGCGCGCCGCGTCGGTGTTGGCAGCGTCGGCAGGGGCCGCCGCGGCGCGCACCGGCCGCGCGCTCGGCAGGAAGCGATGACGGTTGTAGTGCCAGTAGCGCAGCGCGATCTCGGTCGGCGACGAGCACGCACCGCGCCGCGAACCGCTCACGGACGGCCAGCTCGATTTTCCGGGCTCGAACCGGGCCGTCGGCGACACGGCGAGTCGGCCCGTCGCCACACTCGGACGTCCCTGCGCGTTCAGCTGGGCGCGACCGACGAGCACCCCGGCACAGAGTAACGCTGCGAACGGTAGAATCCGGATCCGTCGGACGGCGACGCGCATACCCGGACTTCAGCAAGCGGCATGCCCGGGCCCGCCAGGCCGCGCGAATCCGCGCGCTCGGGCGGGATTCGTGCCCGAACCGCGTCACGACGAGGGCCCGCGTTTCGCTCGCGTAGCGATAGCAGCGCGCGGTGGTGCTACTTCGCCCGCTGGAAGCGGGCCTCCATGACCTGCGTGTTCTCGAGGCCGATCGGCAGGTCGTGCACTTCGAGCACGAACTCGTCGTCGCTCAGGAAGCGATAGACGTACTTCACCATCTTGTCGTGCTCGCCGGTCAGGTACTCGTCGAGGGTGCCGTACATCACGAGCGCGTCGCCGGTCGGTGTCATGTCGCCCTCGGCGTGCCGCAGCGCGGTGTCGAGGCTGCTCACGTTCGACATCACGAAGCTCTGCTTGAAGTTGTCGTAGCCGAGCAGGATGTGGTTCTTGAACTTCTGCCCCATCATCGTGCCCTGCCCTTCGATGCGCAGCCAGCGGCCGTCCATGAGCCAGCTCGCGGTGCTCGTGCCGGTCTCGCCGGGCGTCTTCTGCCCGCCCATGACGAAGTGACTCGTCCACTCCCACGTGCCGACGAAGCGCTTCAGGTGTTCGTGGTGCGGGCCGGGCTGCGTGAACTTCTTGGCCTTCTCCATCATCTTCGCGAGTTCCTGCGGATCCTGCGGCTGGGCCGCGGGAGCAGAGAGAACGCGACCGGAGACGGCGCCGAGGAGTAGGACGGAGAGCGAACCGAGAGCAAAAGCAGCAAGCGTGCGCATGACGGGTTTCTTGGATCGAGGGTCGGAAGAACGAGCGGAAACGATCACCGCGACGCGCGCTCCCGCTCGGCGGCAAGCGCCTGGAACACGACGTAACGACGTTGCAGGCAACCAGGCAGGTCACGCGCATCGGCGGGGAACGAGAAGTCGGCGCCCATCGCGCCCGCAGCCGAATCGGCGCTCTCGGATGCGGTGCGACCGGCGAGTGCGGCCTGACTGAGCACGGCCAGCGTCACGGACGCGGCGAAGGTGACGCAGCGGCGCACGGGTCGTCGCGCGGCCGAGTGCTGCACGAGTTGTTCGATCCGGGTGCGCAGACTCGAACGCTGCTGCCAGCCGGCGATCGCGAACGATGCAGGCGGCACGCTCGACCAGCGGAGCAACGTGCGGCCGTAGGCCGAGGCCCCGCCGGTAGCGCGCGCCGCTGCCCTCTGATCGGCACCGATCTCACGCAGCAACGCGAGCCGCCGCGCCGCGAGCCACACGACGGGGTGGAACCAGAACAACAACTGCACGCCGACGACGAGGGCGGCGCGCCAACCGTCGCGCCGAGCGACGTGCGCGAACTCGTGCAACAGGACGTGTTCGCGTTCGGATGCGGAACCTGCGGAGCTCGCGGGAACGAACACGACCGGTCGCACCACGCCGACCACGCAGGGTGCCACCGACGTGGCGCTCACGCGCAGTCGCGGTGCGCGACGCAGGCCGAGGCGCGCGGCCGCGTGACGGGCTGCGGTGAGCCACGCCACGTCCGGTTCCATCGCGTTCCGCTCGAGGCGGGACCGCGCGCGGAGAAAGCGCGAGCCACCGACTGCGACGAGTGCGGCCGCCCCGCTCCAACGCAGTGCTTCGATCCACGGCGACCCGTCGCCGCTCGCCGAGGTCGCCGACCCGGTCCACGGCCCGAACGCCGAACCGAGGGCCACGCCGCCACCCGGCCACGCGCCGGTCCCCCACTCGACGGGCAGGAAGAACCGCAGCAGCACGACGAGCCAGAGCAGTTCCCGCGCCGCCGCCGGCGACCGCCGCAGCAACGTCGCTTCGAGCCCGAGCGCGAGCACCGCGAGGGCCAGGACCTGCACGGACAACACGACGAGTTCGGTCACGGCGCTCTGCCCCCTGCTGGATCCGCGTCGCGTCGGCCGCCACCCGAGTCGGGGTCCGCTACCTGGCGCAGCATCGCATCGAGGTCGCGGCGTTGCTGATCGGACAGCTCCTCTTCGGTCGCGAGATGTTGCACGAGGTGTCCGAACGAGCCGTCGAACGCCGCCTTCAACAATGACCTCACCGCCGACCGGCGCGCCTCGGCCGGCTGCCACAGCGGCGAGTAGAAGCTGGTGTTGCCACGGCGTTCGACCGCGAGCGCGCCCTTGTCGACGAGCCGCGCGAGCAGCGTCTTCACCGTGGTGTAGGCCCAGTCCGTGCCGGTGGCGCGCTCGAGCACGTCGCGGGCGCTGGCCGGCGCGTCACGCCACACGGCGCGCATCACGACCCACTCGGCCTCGGTCAATCGAACGTTGTCTGCCACAGCTGTAGAAGTATCTACTACAGGTGTAGAACCGAGGTCAAGCCGGGCCCGTCGAAAACTCGCCCGCGAATCGCCAACCCACCATTGGCCCCGTGAACGAGCCGGGCACGCTGATCGCTGTCGATTCCGGCGCTGCCGCATTCGTCTCGCTGCCATGACCAACCACTCCCCCTCCCGATCAGGCCGGCCCGGACGGCTCACCCTCGGCGCCGCCGCTCTCGCGATCGCGGCGTCGCTCCCGGCGCAGGACGACACCACGTCCCCCGCGCTGCGCGGGCTCGACCCCGTGTCGTTGACCGCCGGCCAGGAAACCGCCGGTGAGGCGGCGCACCAGGCGAGCTATGGCGGCTACACCTACCGCTTCGAGTCGGCGAAGAACCGCGCGACGTTCCTCGCCGCGCCGCAGCGTTTCGCGATCCAGATGGACGGCGGCTGCGCGAGCATGGGCCCGCTCAGCGGTCGTGGATCCCCGGATCGGTTCCTCGTCCACGACGGTCGGATCTACATCTTCGCGAGCGATCCGTGCCGCGACGGGTTCGCGAAGAACCCGGCCGCGTGCTTCGACCCCGACGTTGCGCGCCCGCAGCCGAGCGCCGCGGCGATCGCCCGCGGTCGTGAGTTGCTGGGCAAGGCCGTCGCCGCGCATGGCGGAGCGGAACGCCTGCGCACGCTCCGGTCGCTGGCGTTCCGCCGCGAGTACGAACGCAACGGCTACACGTACGACCTCCGCTACGTCGTCGGCTTCCCGGACCGCACGCGACTCACCACGACGATTCGCCGCGGCGACGAATCGTGGCACTACGCGAGCGTGCTCGCGGGCAAGCACAGCCGACAGATCACCGACGGCAAGAACGAACCGATGGGCCCCGCGGGCCGCCGCGAGATGGGTCGGCGACTGCGATGCCGACCGCTCGTCGCCTTGCACCACGCGCTGACACGACCACAGGCGGTCGTGGCCGTGGCCGCGGCCATCGACACCCCGGCGGGCGCCGGCGGCAGCTACGACCGCCTCGCCATCTGGATCGACGGTGTCGCGCTCGAGCTCGGACTCGATGACGCCGGGGTCGTGCGCACCTCGAAGGCGCGGGCGCGTGGCCCGACGCAGCGGTTCGGTGAACTCGTTCTGCAGTTCGGCGACTTCGAGACGCACGGCGGCGTGCTCGTCGGCACGAGCGTGACGGGCACGTTCCAGGGCGCACCGGTGCCCCCGGTTCGGATGCTCGATGTCGCGGTCGACGGCGGCCCGCCCGCCCGCAAGCTCGACAAGGACAAGTGAGCCTGGCGGCCGCGGCGCCTCACCGTCCCGCGGGCAACCGCAGCACGAAATCGTCGACGTCGGCATCGCTGCGATAGACGTTGGGAGCCGTGACCGCGAGGCCGGTGTCGCGCCGCCATGCGACGATCCGCACGGCCGTGTCCGGCGGGATGCCGGGCAGGGTGAACGTGCCGTCCTTCTGCGTCCAGCTGCCGACGAGGCCGACGCTCGGCCAGCTCGCGCGCTTGCCACCACTGCGGCTGAGCGCCCGCGCGCGATCGAGCACGGCGTCCGCGGCCGGGCCGACGCCGACGACCCGCACCTGGACCCGCGACATCGGCTCGCCCTTCTCGTCCACGATCCGCCCGCTGACCGTCGCGCCGCGGCGCAGCGGCACCTTGACGTCGGCGAGCAACTGGTTGCGTTCGAGCACGAACTCGTGAGCGGTTGCGGCATAGCCGTCGACCGTGGCGACGAGCACCCAGCGGCCCGCCGTGAGGTGCGTCTTGCCGAACGTCGTCTGCTTGCCGGGCCCGGCCGCGCGCTGCACCGGCGGCGGCGGCGGGCAGCAGTCCGTCGCGATCGTCGAACTGCCGACCGAGCTGCCGAGCGCCGGGCCCTCGTAGAACTCGACCTCGAACGCGCCATACGGCACGACCTCACCCGTCGCCGCATCGACGAGCGAACCGTGGATCTCGGCCATGTGGTCGCCGACGTCGCGCGCATCGTCCCCGCGCTTGAGCTCGATGCGATACGGCTCGTCGCGCGGGACGACGTCGACGAGCTCGACGCCGGACCACGGGTAGCCCGAGACCTTGAGCGTGTGCGCGATCGGGCTCACGTTCGTGAACTGCGCGACGCGATCGCCGCCGACCTCGGCCTGATGCTGCACGCCGTCCGCGGCGATCATCCACAGCGACGGCCGGTGCGGCATCGTGCCGTCGTCGACCACCGAGAACTCGACGGTGACGGTGGCCGCGGGCGCGAGCCGAACGGTCGCTGCCGACCGCCCCGGCCCGGCAACGAGATGGCGGTCACAACGCGCCGTGTGCCCGGCCTCGCGCCCGTCGACAAAGAGCCACATCGGCCCCGGCTTTCGCCCGGAGATCACGGCGCAACCGCGCGCATCCGTGGTCGCGTCGGGTTCGCGGCGGCCGTGCAGATACGGGCGCTGCTCCGATTCGGCGCCATCGGGAAACACCGGCACCGGCAGCGCCTTGACGGGAACGGCCGCGACGGGTGCCCCGTTCGCATCGAGCACCGTGACCGCGAGCTCGAAGCGCGTCGCCGCCGTGCCGGCAGCCGCCGGCAAAACGATCGCGAGCGGCTCGGCATCGGCTGCCCGCGGCAGCGCGATGTCGGCGGTCTCGTGCAGTCGCCGCGCGCCCTCGAAGACGCGCACCTTGAACGCACCGCGCCGGAGCCCGATCTTGCCGCCGTCGAGCTCGACCTCGAACGCTCCGTCGGCGTCGGTCGTCGTGCTGCCGAGCTTGAACGGCTTGAGCCCACCGCCGGCGACGACGACGACGCGCGCCATCGCGACCGGGAAGTCAGCGGCATCGTGCACCGTGCCGGTGAGGATCTGTCCACCTGTGGTCCCCGGCACGAGGGTGGATGTCGGACCGCGCCCGCCATCCGGCGCCGGCGCAACCGCCACGCGTTCTCGAGCCGCGACGGCGCCGGCATCGACCGCGGGTGCGGGTTCCGGGTCGGCGACGGCGGCGGCAGCTCCGGACGAGGTCGCGGCCGGTTTCGGCTCGTCCCCGACCCCGATCGCAGCGCCCACGGCGACCGCGACCACCACGGTCGCCGAAACGCAGACGAGCGCGACGCGGCGGGCGACGCTCACCGTCGACAACACCGACGCGTGGCCGAGTTCGAGCAGTCGCGCCTCGAGGCCGGCGGGTGCTGGCGGCAACGGGTTGCCGCGCAGCAACTCCGCGATCGGCACGGCAGTCGCGCCGTAGCGCGTTCGATCACCGAGGTCGTTCCGCAACCGCGCGAGCGCCCGCTCGTAGCGATCGTGCGCCGTCGATTCCGAGATCGCGAGCGCCGTGCCGATCGCCGAAAACGTGAGGTCGTCCTCGCAACGCAGCTGCAGCGGCAGTCGCAGGTCGCGCGGTAGCCGGGCAACGAGTGCCGCGAGCCGCTGCAGCAGATCGCGGTCGGCCGCCGCCTGTGCCGGATCGGCAGCGGAATCGTGGGCGGAAGATACGGAGTCGTGATCGGTCATCGTGCGGTCCTCGCGAGCTTGCCGACGCCGGGCCGCGCGCACGTGGTTCTGCGCGAGCCTGGTTCCGAGCCAGCACAGGACGGCGCGGACGTTCTCCGCGCGGTCAATTCTCTGCCGGCCACGCAGCACGCGCAGGAACACGTCCTGCACCACGTCGGCCGCCGCATCCGCATCGCCCGTGACGCGCTGCGCGCTGCGGAACACCGCGGCGTGGTGCGTGCGCACGAGCTCGTTGAACTTGCTGGGATCGGTCGCTGCCATCGTGGCCCTTGCTGGTCGGGTCGTCGGTCAGGAGGGAGGAACCGGCCGCCGCGGGATCTTCGGGAGATTCTGACAGAAATCCGCGGCGCGGACCGCTCCGACCGGGGAACCGGCGCCGGGCGACTCAAACGATGGGGCGAATCGCCTCGTCCGCGAACGAGTAGAACCGGTCTTCCCCGACGACGAGATGATCCAGCAGGGTGATCCCGACGAGGGTCCCGACCTCGCGCAGCCGCTCCGTCACGCGCCGATCGTCGGCGCTCGGCGACGGATCGCCCGTCGGGTGATTGTGCGCGACGATGACGGCCGCAGCGCTGTCACGGATCGCCGGCGCGAAGACCTCGCGCGGATGCACGGGCGCAGCGTCGACACTGCCCGTGCTCACGACGTGCAGCGTGAGAACGTGGTGGCGAGCGTCGAGCAGCAGCGCGAAGAAGCTCTCCCGCCGGGCCCCGCGAACCGAGTCGCGAATCAGACGCGCGACCTCGGTCGCGTGCCGGACCACCCGACCAGGTCGCAGTTCGACCTCCGTCAGCCGCCGCGCGAGGCCGAACGCCGCGACGATCGCCGCGGCGCGCACCGGCCCGACCCGCGGTTCCTGCGCGAGTTCGTGCACGCGCGCACTCGCGAGTCCCGCGACACCACCGAATCGCCGCAGCATGCGCTGCCCGAGTTGCTCGGCGGTCTCCCCGCGCGCGCCCGTGCGCAGGATGAGCGCGATGCACTCCGCGTCGCTGAGGCGCGATTCGCCGAGCTGCGCCAGGCGCTCGCGCGGACCGTAACGCGGCGCGACGGGTGAGAGGGAGACCTCCATGCCCTCACTGTGGCGTTGCCGGCGCCGTTGGTTACAGCCGCCGCGGTACCGCGCTCAGGCGCGCCAGCCCGTCAACGCGTCGTGGCGGCCGCGAGCGCCGTCTCGGCCGCCCGCGCGAGGCGCTCCCGTTCCGGGCTCGGCTCCATCCAGCCGAGCGCCACCATCGCGTCGGACGGGCGGCCGCAGCGCAGCGCCACGGCGGTCGCGGCCGCGAGGATCGCCTCGCGCCGCCGGAAGTCCCGCAGTGGATCGTCGTCGACGAGGCCGGCGATGAAGTCGTGCAGCGCGGGATCCATGGCGAAGAGCTCGAACCGCGTGTGGCCGTGCGTCGTCTCGCAGCCCGGTCGCTTGCCGAGACTCACGAACGCCTCGACACCCTGCCCGAAGTACTCGGCCTCGTTGCTCGCCGCGTAGAAGTCCAGACACCTGTTCTCGCGCAGCGCGGTCTTGTAGAGCCGCTTGATCTTCGCGCGCTGCAGCGGCGTGAACGCGTAGAAGTGCACCTGGTGCGCGACCTCGTGCGCGATCGTGTCGAACCCGAACTGCGCCGCCTCGTCGAGGCTCTCGATTCCCGTGGCCGCCTGCAGCCCGCCGATCCCGCGCACATCGTCCCAGACCCGCCCGTCGAACGTGCGCTGACCGCGCAGCGACTGCCGCGACTTCGCGTCGGTCGTGCGTTCGAGCTCGAGCAGCAGCTGGTGGCGACTGCCGATCGCGACGAGCTTGCCGAGGTGGCGCGCGAACAGCGCCGCGGTGCGGTCGACGACGCGGCGGCGACTCGGCGACAGCTCGTCGTAGCCGACGACGAACGCCGCGACGGGCAGGCCCCGCACGTAGGGCACCGGCATCGCGTCCCGCAGCGCGGCGAACGCCGCGTCCGTCGACGCCATCGCCATCGTCGCGCGATCGTTGTAGAGCGCTTCGCCGAGCAGCCGGTGCGCGATCGGATTGCCGGGCTCGTCCTGCAGGACCTCGAGCAGCAGCTCGATCGCGCGATCGTGCTTGCCGGCGCGGCTCGCGATGACCGCGGACCGCAGATTCGACGAGACGTCGATCTCGACGGGCGCGGTCAGGCCGGAGCCGAGCCGCAGGTTGGCCTCCGGGTGCCGCGGGGCGAGCGCACAGACGCGCCGATAGACCGCGGCTGATTCGTCGATGCGCTGCACCCGGAACAGCGCCGAGCCGCGCGCGGCGAGCAGTTCGGGCGCCGGCAGCGGCACGCTGTCGACGTAGCGGCGCGACCGGGTGACGGCGAGGTCGAACGCGCGGGCCCGGATCAAAGCGCGCACGCACAACGCCATGCCGTCCTGGTTGTCGTCCTCGCGCGCGACGACGCGCTCCGCGTAGCGCCGCGCGAACGCCGCGCGGCCGAGCATGAGGTGGGACTCGCCGAGCCCGAGCAACTGCCCGACGTCCGGCGGCCCGGGCGGCGCGACCGTCGCCGCGCGCTGGAACAGCTGCCAGGCCAGCCACGGGTCTTCGGCGTCCAGCCGGCGGCGCCCCTCGCGCTGCCACCACATCGACGCGACCTCGCCGCCAGGCACCGGCAGGCCGGGCACCGACCGGGGCTCGGGCGGCGACCCGACGACGGGCGACGGCGTCTCGGAATCGGGCGTTCGAGGCCCGTCCGGATCGCCGCTCACGGGCTCCTGCGCCGGACACAGCGCCGTGGCGAGCGTCGCGATCAGAGCGGCGACACCCCACCGATGGCGTCGGGACGCCAGGCCGAACCACGAACGATGCACGTTCTGCAGATCGGCAACGCGACCGGCCGCGCTGATCCGAAACCGGGGGCGCGCAGAGCGCCCCACGGCATGGGCGATGCGCGGCGCCCGTTTCGATGGTGCGCCGACTCAGCGGCGGCTGTGGCCGAGCACTTCGAGGCGCTCGGTGTCCATCTCGCTGAAGGCCGCGGTCGATGGGCGCCGCACCGGCCCCTGGATCGCGACCTCGCAGTCGACGAACAGCGACATGTCGTAGCGCCCCGTCGAGCACGTGATGTTGTGCAGCCGCACGCCGCCCTTCTCGAGGAAGAAGTAGCCGACGCCGCCGAGGCGGCTCTGGTAGCGCAGCCAGCCGATCGACTGGAAGCGCTCGAGCGCGTCCTTGGGCTGCACCCGAACGTCGACGTTCTCGGCCGGCTTCGGTTCTTCCTTCGCGACGACGGTCGCCTCGGCGATCCACTGCTGCATCTGGATGCGCTTGCGCAGGCTCGCGACGAGCGGCGCCGCGCTCGATTCTTCGGACAACGTGCCCTCGAGTTTGTCGAGCGCCGTCATGAGCCCCGCGAGCTGACGATCGGCCTCGGGCTTCTCGAGCTCCTTGCGGAACGCCTCCTCGACCATCCCGACGGCGTCGGCGTCGGCCTTGTCCTGCGCGGCCTTGGCCTTCCGGGCGGCGATCGCCTCGAGCCGGGCCGAGATCGCGCCGCGGTAGTCGGCCTTGCTCGCCGCCCAGGCCTTGGTCACGGCCGGATCCGTCGCGTCCGCGACCGCGACCTGCTCGGCCGGCAGCCACGACTCGACGCTCGGCAGCCGTACCTGCCACCAGTCCTCTTCCTCGCCGATCACGAACAGCTCCGTGCCGTCCGCGAGCTGCGTCACGGGCGCCTCGGTCGTGCGCATGCGGTAGCGGAACGCGACCTTGCTGCCCTTGCTCCGCACGACGCCCGCGTCGTCGGCGGCGGCGAAGCGCTTGCTCACGTAGCCCGTCGGACCGAGCGGCAGGATGACCTGCAGGAACTTGCCCTCGGTGCGCCCGAGCTGCACGACCTGGTCCTTCTGCAGCGTGTCCTCGAACTGCGGCGGCGCGAGCACGGCGCTCGGCCAGCAGTAGAGGCGCGCCTCGTCGGCGAGGATGCGGCCGTAGCGCGGCGGCGCATCACCGGCCGGCGCGGGCGTGCCAGTCGCAGCCGGTTCTGTCGCGGCCGGTTCTGTCGCGGCCGGCCCATTCGCGGCCGGTCCGGTCCCGGCCGGATCTTGGGCCGCCAGCGAACCGGACAGGAGCAAGGCGAGGGCGCCAGCAGCAGCGCTGGCAACCGAAGAAGTGCAGACCATCGAACGACCGAACATCGAACCTCCAAGGCCCCGCGTTGGGGCACGAAACGCCTGGCTCCGGCAGCTGACCGGCTGGTCGGAGCCCAGTAAGACCGGCCCGATGATACCGGATTGTCCGGTCCGCACCAACTCCGGGTTGGATGGTCGTCTCCGGGGCCGCGCGGGATTCGGCCGGATCGGCACTGCCCCACCGGGGATCGCTGCCGATACCATGCCTGCCATGCGTCGCCTCTCGCCGCTGCAACTCCTGCTCGCCCTGGCGCTGCTCGTGACCGCCCCCGGCTGCACCTGGTTCTCGAGCCAGGACGACGTGCTGTTCACGAGTGACCCGCTCGGAGCGCGGATCTTCGTCGACGGCACCGACACCGGCCGCACGACGCCGGCCAAGCTGCGACTCGGCGGCAACTTCGGGAACGACCACGACGTGCGCTTCGAGAAGGCCGGCTACCGCCCCGTCGAGCGCCGGATCTACCAGCACACCGAGGGCTACACGAGCAAGTGGATCGACGGCGCCTCTCAGGACCTGAGCATGCCGCCGCTGCCGATCTTCTGGACGCTCGGCGACTTCCTCTTCCCGTTCGGCGTCCGCGGCGCGATCGTCCCGGGTGAGCTCCACGTCAAGCTCTATCGTGAGGACGAGCCCTTGCTCGGCTTCGAGCTGCTCGAGGCCCGACGCAACGGGAACCTCGATCCTCGGAGTCCGAACGTCGAGAACGGCGACGACCGCAGTTCGCAGTGACGGCGCGGCGGACGGCGTTCCTCGATCGCGACGGCACGATCAACCGGGAGCAGGGGTTCGTCACGAACCCGGAGCAGCTCGTCGTCCTCCCCGGCGTGCGCGACGCGCTGCATCGCCTGCACGACGCGGGCTGTCGCATCGTCGTCGTGACGAGCCAGAGCGGCATCGCGCGCGGGCTCTACGACGAGCGGGACCTCGCCCACATGCACGCCGTGCTGCACGACCAGCTCGACCGCCTGCCGCTCGCCTACCTGCACTGCCCGCACCATCCCGACGAGGCCGGACCGTGGGGTGGACCCTGCGACTGCCGCAAACCGCAGCCCGGGCTGCTGCATCGCGCTCGCGACGTGCTCGGTGTGGCGTTCGAGAACGGCCTGCTCGTCGGCGACGCGGCGCGCGACGTTCTCATGGGACGCGATCTGCCGCTCCGCACGGTGCACGTGCGTTCGGGCAAACCGTTCGCGGCCGAGTCGGCGAAGCTGCGGGATGCGGGGTTCGCGCCCGACCACGAAGCCGACGACCTCGCAGCGGCCGTGGATTGGTATCTCGCTGACTGGTATCTCGCTCAGCCCTGATCGCCGGCGCCCGGGGACGACTGCGGTCGCCGCGCCGCGCGCAGCGAGTAGTAGCACGTCACCATCGAGATGCCGGCCATGATCGCGCCGAAGACGATCGCGCCGCGCGAGCCGAAGAAGAACCAGCCGGACGCGGCGATCGTCGAGCCCATCGCCGTGCCGGCGCAGCTCAAGTAGAAGCCGATGAGGCCCGGTGACCACTTCGTGTGTTCGACGTTCTTTTGTTCCATGGTCCGACGGATGACCCGAAACGCTACGGCAGGTAGCGCGACAGTCGAGCGCCGAGTCGGTTGGTCACGAACATCGGCAGGCGCGACCACAGGCGCCGCGGCAGCGCGAGGCGCGGGTTGCCGGGGTGGAACTCGGGGATCTTCGCGCCGTCGCCCACGAGCAGATACTCGTAGTGCAGCGGCTCGGCGACGAAGCCCATGTGCTTCTTGAAGCGGGCCGGCCCGGAGTCGGCACGGCTGCGCCCGAAGTCGAACCGCGCGTAACCCTTGGCGGCGGCCCATTCCATGATGCCGCAGTAGATCTGGTTGTTGACGCCCTTGTCGTTGGCCCGGTCGAGCGCGCCCGAGTAGTAGGCGTAGACCGTGTCCTTGAAGCAGAAGCTCATGACCGCCGCGAGCGTCGTGCCGGCGGCATCGACGGCGCGGTGGATGACGACCGCCTTGCCGAACTCCTCGACGAGCGCGTGGAACCACCGGCGCGGCAGCGCCGGCGAACCGAGTCGGCGCTTGTTGATCGAGAACAACTCGTAGAGCTGGTCGACCGTGCCGTCATCGCGGACCTCGACGCCGGCCTTGATCGCGTAGCGACACTCGGCGCGCGCCTTCTTCGGCAGCGACGGCAGCACGGCCGCCGGGTCGTCGGGCAGATCGCACCGATACGTGACGTAGAGCGGCGAGGTCGGACGTTCGCCCGGCCGCTCCTCGAGGTGGCGGAGCTCGACGTAGCCCGCCGCGTGCTCGCGTCCGAGCGCGGCGGCGTGCGCCAGCAACTCGTCCTGCGCCGGCACCGACTCGGCGAGCACCCCGCCGTAGACCGCGTACGGCGTGCTGACGAAGTTGCGGCCGAGGAACGGACTCTTCGCCTCGAACAGGGGCAGCACGCCGAGCCACTGGCGACCGCGTTCGACGACGAGGTGGTGCGATGCGTGCCGAAACGTCTGCTGCACGACGCGCGACCAACCTGTGAGATGGAAGAACGTGCCCTGCGGGTGTCGGCTCACGAACGCGTCCCAGCGCGCGTCCTCGCCCGGCAGGATCTCGCGCACGCGGGTCGGCGGGTCGGCCTCGGTCGGCGCTGCGATCGCCGTCTCGGCGTGGCCGTTGCGGTCGGGGCCGGCCTCCGCACCCGGCTTCGGTTCGCCGTTCGGTTCGGGGTCGGCTTCGGATTCGGTCTCGGGTTCGGTCTCGGGTTCTACTGCCGGCGCGGGCGCAGTCGCGGCAGCCTTGCCCGTCGCCCCCGCGTCGCCCCCGGCCACCGGCTGCGGCTCCGCGACGAGCGGCAGGTCGTGGTGCTTGGGCGCGGACTCCGCGAGCCCTTCGACGACGTCCTCGACCTTGTAGCCGCGCAGGTTGGGCGCCTGCGTGAAGATGATGATCTCGCCGATGAGACCGAAGCCGATGAGCTGCACGCCGAACGCCGCGAGGATGGCGCCGACGACGAACAGCGGCTGATCGCTGAGCCCCTCGTTCCCGAACATCTTCTCGTAGAGCGGCCACGCGGCCATCAGGCCGCCGACCACGAAGGCCGTGA
Organism: Planctomycetota bacterium; assembly: GCA_965228735.1. Taxonomy (GTDB): domain Bacteria; phylum Planctomycetota; class UBA1135; order UBA1135; family UBA2386; genus JAGQRA01. Next base: position 149,403 of record OZ245838.1, on the reverse strand, counting down.
ACCCGAGGTAGCCGAAGAACCGCAGCGGGCGCTGCGTGAACCGCGCGAGGAACGTGATCGCGACGATGTCGAGGATGCGCCGCAGGTAGACGCCGACGCCGTAGAAGCCCGCGCGCCCTTTCTCCTCGCGGTGGCGAACCTTGACCTCGACCGTGCGGAAGCCCTGGCGCTGGGCGAGCACGGGCAGGAAGCGGTAGAGCTCGCCGTAGACCGAGACCTCGTCGAGCACCTGGCGGCGGAACCCGCGCGTGCCCGAGTTGAGGTCATGGAACGACGTCTTCATGATGATCCGCAGGACCAGGTTGAAGAGTCGCGACTGCAGCTGGTTGAGCCACGGGTCGACGCGCGCGACGCGCCACGTCGCGACGCAATCGGCGCCGGCGTCGAGCGCCGCGACCACCTTGCTCGTGTCATCGGGCTCCATCTGCAGGTAGGCCGGCAGATTGAGGATGTAGCGGCCGCGCGCGCGCTCGACGCCCGCGGACAGCGCGATCGATTCACCGAGCCCACCGCCCTGCAGCTGCACGATCTCGATCGTGGGCTCGCTGCTCGGGCCATCGGCGTGGATGCCCGGGGTGAGTTCGTGCAGTTCGCGCTCGATGCGGCCGCCCGGGCCGTCGAGGACGAACACGAATTCGTGGGACAGCCCGGCATCGGTCAGCGCGCGGCCGATCTGCTCGACGATCGACGCCGGGTGCGCGTCGACGTCACTGCTCGTGAAGACGACGACGACGGAGACGTCCGACTGGGCCTCACCGGATCGCGGAGCCGCAGCAGCGGGCGCGTGCTCGCTCACTGGCTGGCCTCCTTCGCGGTGACCGCCGTGCGGGCCTTGAAGAAGCGCGACACCCGGATCTGCAGCTCGGCGAGGAAGCCGAGCATGAACACGTTCCCCGCGAAGAGCAAACCGACTGCGCCGGCGCCGATCGCCGCCATGTCGAAGCCGCCCTCGTGGAAGAAATCCCACTCGCCGCGCCGGACCTGCACGAACCCGAGCAACATCATGAAGCCGCCGATCAGGAACAGCGGCAGCGCGAGCAGCGAGAACCAGCGGATCGGATGCGCCGCGAACTGAATCAGCATCTTGATGCCGATCAGGTCGGCGAGCACGCGAAAGACGCGGCCTAGGCCGTACTTCGATTCGCCCGCGCGGCGCGCATGGTGCCGCACGGGCAGCTCCGTGATGCGCGCGCCGATGCCCGCACCGAGCGCCGCGAGGAAGCGGTGCATGTCGGAGTAGAGCGTGAGGCTGCGAACGACCCAGCTGCGGTAGGCCTTGAGCGAACACCCGGTGTCGTGGATGTGCGCGCCCGTGACCCGCGCGATCAGGAAGTTGGCGATGAGGCTCGGCAGCAGGCGCGTCGAGACGCGATCCTGGCGATTCTTGCGCCAGCCGCAGACGACGTCGAAACCCTCCTCGAGCTTGGCTACGAGCCGGTGGATGTCGGCCGGGTCGTTCTGCAGGTCGCCGTCCATCGACACGACGATGCGGCCGCGGCACGCGCGGAAGCCCGCGGCCATCGCGGCCGTCTGACCGTAGTTGCGGCGGAACATGACGAGCCGCACGTGCGCATCGGTCGCCGCGATCGAACGCAGCTTGTCACGCGTCCCGTCCTCACTGCCGTCATCGACGAGCACGATCTCGTACGGCCGATCCATCGCCGAGAGCGCGAACGTCAGCGACTCGTGCAGCGGCCCGACGTTGTCGCGTTCGTTGTAGATCGGCACGACGACACTGAGCTGCGGCACGAGGCAGCGGTCGGGCTCGTTCTGCGAGCGGTCGATCTCGGCGGGCGCTTCCATCCGGCGGGGTTAATGAACGGCATGTGCGCGCGCTTTCACAAGCGTCGACTCAAAACCAATACGACGCGAGGACGGCGGCGAGCATGACGGCGGTGACGGTGAGCCAGACCACGAGCCCGAACCGCGCGCGCGAGCGGGTCGCGGCCGTCGAGCCCGGCCCCGGCAACACGCTACCAGTGGCCGCGAACTCCCCCGGCAGCGCCGCGTCGGCGGCCTGCAGATCGCCGGCTCGGATGTGGTGCAACGCGGTGCGGACGCGGCCGGGCAGGCGATCGACGATCTCGTCGCGTTCGAGGTCCGCGAGCGTGAGCCCCTTGTATTCGCGCAGCAGCTGGATGGCCGGCGGGCTCGCGCCGGCTTCGAGCGGGCCGTCGACGCGCCGCAGCGTGGTGCCGCTCGGCGCTGGAACGCCGGTGTCATCGACGGGATCGTCGCCATCATTTGGATTGTCCCCGCCGACCGGCACAGCCATGCTATCGGCCTCGCGCAGGGAACGGCTGGAGTTCGCTCACCGCGTGTTCGTGGACCCGAACCCGCCTCGACGGCACATATGGTGACACCGGATCTAGGAGGAGATACGCTGCGGACGGCTCGCAGTTGCGGAGCCGTTCCGCTTGCCTCACCCCAGCCGATGGATCGCGTCGTTCGCATCGCGGTGGTCGGACCCGTCGATCCTCGGCTGATCAAGGATCTGCGGTCCCTGCCGCTGAACCCCGAGATCCAGTCCTTCGGGTCCGTGCACGCCGACTCGGAAGGCCTCGCGACGTTCGAGCCCGAGCTGCTCGTGGTCCACCTCTCGGACGAGCCCGCCGAGGACGTCGGCGCGCTGCGGCTGCTGCGCAGTCTCTGGGGTCGCGTCGGCATCGTGCTCGTCACGGACGTCGCGGGCGAGATCGAGGCGAGCGCCGTGAGCAAGCGGCTCGACGCGCGCGTGCTCGTCTACCCCGACAAGCCGGGCCTGCTCGCCGCGACGATCGAACAGGCGCTGCTCGGCGGCAACCGCCCGCGGACCGACGTGTTCCTCGATCTCGCGCACGGCATGGCCGACGAGATCAACAACCCGCTGCTCTACGTCTCGGGTCACCTGCAGCTGCTGCACGCCGGCTTCGATCCCAACCACGAAAGCGACCGGCGCGATCAGGTCCGGGCGGCGCTCGACGGCGTGCACCGCGTCCAGCGCATGCTGAATCGCCTGCGGCTGCTCTCGACCGCGGCGCACGGCCCGCGCCGCCACGACGAGGTCGACCTCGCCGAGCTCGTGCAGGCCGCGATCGCGGCGCGCGGCGAACGCACGGAAGCGCCCGCGACCGTCACGATCGAACCCGGCCCCCACGTCGTGCGCGGCGACACGGACCAGCTCGCGCCGGCGTTCGCCGAGATGCTGCGCTTCGCCGACGCGATGTCGGCCGCGGGCATCGAGACCGAGCTCGACCTGTTCGATCGCAACGGTGCCGTGTCACTGCGCGTCGTGCTGCGCGGCGAAGCGCTCGCGCAATGGCGCCTGCCGCACACGTTCGAGCCGTTCTACCCGAGCCGCCTGCTGCGCGGTCACGGGCACGGTCTGGGGTTGATCCTCACGCAGACCGTCGTGCTCGGGCACGGTGGTCAGGCGACGGCGCGCCGCGCGATCGACGGCGCGCTGCAGATCGATTTCACGCTGCCGCGGTAGGCGGCGGCGCCGGCGACATCGGCGCCCGACAGCCCCGATCTACATCGGGGTCCAAAGACGCCCCCATCTACATGGGGGTCCCCAGAGCCCCGATCTACATCGGGGTAGGAGTCATCGCCGCCACGTTCGGGTCCACCGGGCCGAGGATCTTCTTGATGATCGAGCTCTCGGCGAGGGACCACACCATCGACGTCACCATGTAGAGCAGCAGCGCCGAGGCGTAGCCGTAGAGCATCACGCCCATGATGAGCGGCATGAGGCGCATCATCTTCTGGATGCTGCGCTGCTGTTCGTCGGTCGGCAGCGGCTGGCGCGTCGACAGGTAGAGGAACAGGCCCATCCAGAGGAGCGGGAGCAGGTTGAAGACGCCGGGCCAGAACGGCAGCTCGAACAGCGCGTCCGACAGGCTCAGGTCCTGGATCCAGAACATGAACGGCTGCTGCCGCAGGTCGTAGGCCGTGCGCAGCGCGGTGAAGAGGCCGATGTAGACCGGCATCGTGAGGAAGATCGGCAGGCACCCGCCGATCGGCGGCATGATCTTGTGCTCGCGCTGGAACGCGAGCATGGCCTGCTGATAGGCCTTCGGGTCGTCGGCGTGCTGTTCCTTGAGCTTGTCGAGCTTGGGTTTGAGCACCGCCATCTTGCTGCTGTAGGCCCGCATCGACTTCTGCATGCGGAAGTTGAGCGGCATCAGCAGACCGCGCACGAGCACGGTCAGCATGATGATCGCGACCCCCCAGTTGCCGACGAAGTCGTAGAACCAGCCGAGCAGCGCGAGCAGCAGGTAGCCGACCTGGCGCGCGCCCGGGATCTCGATGCAGCAGCCGCCCGCGAGATCGACGTCGATCACGGGTGCGAACTTCTCCTGCATCACGGCCGGCAGCTTCTCGAACTCGCGGGTCGACTTCGGCCCGAGATAGAGGCCGTAGGTCGCGACGGTCTCGTTCCCGGCCGTCGGGATCGGCAACGTCATCCGGTAGCGCAGCCGCATGACCGTGTTGGCCGCGGTCTCGGTGAGCGGCTGCGGCACGGCCGGCCCGGTGTCCGCGATGAAGTCGGTGAGGACGTTGCGCGCCATCTCGTCGCGCGGGTAGAGGAACGCACCGAAGAAGCGGCTCGTCGTCCCGGCGAACGAGATCTCGCTCGGCGTGATCTCGGTCTCGTCGAACCGCTGCGGCTTGCCGGCCGCCGGCGTCAGCTTGCCGATTTCTCCCGCGCCGGTCACGGCCAGCGCGACCGACGAGTTGCCGACGAGCGTCGTGTGCGACGGGTTGGCGAGCCACGGACCACGCAGCTCGAACGACGCAGTCGCGCCGACAGCGGGTTCGGCGCTCTCGTTGCGCAGCGCGATCGTGAACTCGAAGCCGCGCTCCTCCGGCACGTGGCGCAGGGTCTTGCGCAACACGAAGCCCCCCGAACGGATCGTGAACTCGACCCCGGCTTTGCCGTCGAGCTCGCGCATCTCCCACGGAGCCACCAGGAGATCCTGCTCGAACAGCCGTGCGAGCCCGATCTCACCGAGCCGCAGCGCGTAGTCGTGCGTGTCGTTGTTCTCCTCGTGCACGAGGAGCATGTAGTCGCCGGTCTCGTGCGGGTCCTTCTGACTCGCCTCGACGTCCTGCCAGTGATCGAGCAACTGCACCGAGAAGATGCCGGCACCGCGCTTGTCGAACGTCACGCGGAAGCTGCCGAACTCGTTCTCGCGGCCGTACGACTCCGTGAAGAACGGATTGTCCTGCGCGCGAAGGAGCCCGCTCAGCAGCAGAACGGCGAAGAGGACGAAACGGAACGACTTCAGCATCGCGGGGGCGCTACTCGGTGAACGGGCGGGAGCCAGGGACGACAGGACTCAGCGCCCCTGCGCGAGCCGGTCGGCGAGGTAGTCGGGCAGCTCGGGGATGTCGCGGATCTTCTGCATCGTCGCTTCGACGTCGTACTCGAGCCGGTGGAACCGGACCGTGCCGTCGGTGCCATCCGTGCCGTCGTAGGTCACGAACGACAGCCGCCGATCGCCGTCGCGCGGCTGGCCGACGGAGCCGATGTTGACGATCGCGCGCTCGCTGACCTGCCATTCCATGCCGATGTCGGCGGGCATGAGGAACTGACCGGACTCGAGGTAGACGCCCGGCACGTGGCTGTGGCCGACGAAGCACAGGTGCGCGTCGCCCATCTTCTCGAAGCAGCCGGCCATCTTGTCCTTGTCCGTCGCGTCGCGCGGAACGAGGTATTCCCGCACGGGATCGCGCGGCGAGCCGTGCACGAACAGCATCTTGCCGTCGCGCCGCTCCTGCTTCATCTCGTCGAGGTAGTTCCAGAACTTCATGTTCTCCTCGCGCGGGGTGTCGCGGCGGGAGAGCTGGTCGCGCGTCCAGTCGATCGCGGCGCGCGCGCGCGGGTTGAAGTCCGACGCGTAGAACATCGCGCCGTGCTCGTGGTTGCCGAGGATCGTGAACTCGGCGCGAGCCATGATGGTGGCGAGCGCCTGGCGCGGCTGTGGGCCGTAACCGATCACGTCGCCGAGGCAGATCACGCGGTCACAGCCGAGCTTGTCGACCTCGGCGAAGGCGACCGAGAGCGCCTCGATGTTGCTGTGGATGTCGGACAGGAACGCGATCATTGCCGGAGGGGTCTGGGCCAGGGGCCGCGAAAGTGGCCGGGCAGGTTACGGCCCGAAGACGCGACGTGCAAAGCCGCAGCCGGTAAGTTCCTGCGCCCCCGCCGTGACCGCCGAGAACGACCCACTAGTGCCGCCCGCGAACGCCCCGACAGCGGACGTTCCGAGCCCCCGTACGCGGCATTGGGTCGTGACCGGCCCGACAGCGGCGGGCAAGACCGGGCTCGCGATCGAACTGGCCGAACGCCACGACCTCGAGGTGCTGTCCATGGACTCGATGGCGGTCTACCGGCACATGGACGTCGGCACGGCCAAGCCGACCGCCGCCGAACGCGAGCGCGTCGCGCATCACCTCGTCGACCTCGTCGAACCGACCGAGACGTTCGACACCGCACGCTGGTGTGACGCCGCGGCAACCGCACTGCAGGACGTCGAGCGCCGCGGCAAGCGGGCGTTGTTCGTCGGCGGCACGCCGCTCTACCTCATGGCGTTCTTCAAGGGCATGCTCGATGGCCCGGCCGCCGACCCGAAGATCCGCGCGGAGCTCGAGGCGCGCGAGGCGAACGCGCCGGGCTGCCTGCACGCGGAACTCGCGACCGTCGATCCCGAGGCCGCGAGCCGTATCCACTGCAAGGACCGCCGCCGCCTCGTGCGCGCGCTCGAATACCACCGACTCACGGGCAGGCCGATCAGCTCGCAACAGGATCACTTCGAGAGCCAGCAGTGGCGCCGGCCGTGCCGCATCGTCGCGGTCCAGCGGCAGCGCGATGACCTGCACGCGCGCGTCCGCGCCCGCACCGAGGCGATGCTCGACGGCGGCCTGCTCGCGGAGACGGAAGCGATCGAGCAGCGCGGCGGCTTCTCACGCACCGCAGGCGCTGCGATCGGCTACGCCGAATGCCGCGACTTCCTGCGCGGGCGCTACAAGGACCGCGAGGAGCTCCGCAACCGCATCCGCCGCAGCACGCACAAGCTCATCCGCCGCCAGACCACGTGGCTGCGCCGCCTGCCCGAGATCACCTGGCTCGACCCGAGCGCCGGCGTCGATGGCCTGCAGACCGCCCTCGCGACGACGCCGAGTTGAGCACCGCGCAAGCCAGCGCAACCGAACGCGAACGATGACCGACGAGCCCACGAGAAGCGACGCCGACCGCCGCACGTTCCTGCTGACCCAGGCGGCCGAACTCTCGGCCAAGATCACACCCGAGACCGGCGACCGCCTCCTCGCCTACCTCGACGCGATGCTCGACCTCAACCAACGCATCAACCTCACGGGCGTGCGCGACCCCGAGCAGGCGCTGATCCTGCACGTTCTCGACGGCCTAGCGTTCGCCCGCACGGGCCTGCGCCCCCGCCACATCCTCGACCTGGGCACCGGCAACGGCTTCCCCGGCGTCTGCGTCGCGGCCCTCCACCCCAAGGCCACGACCCTGCTCATGGACAAGACCGGCAAGAAGGTCCGCGCCGTCGGCACCTGCCTCCTCACGGCCGGCCTGAACACCATCGACACCATCCAGCTCGACGCCGCCCAGGCCCCCAAACTCCAACCCGACCTGCGCCACGCGTTCGACCTCATCACCGCCCGCGCCGTAGCCCGCCCCGAAGCCCTAGCCCCCCTGGCCGCCCCCCTATGCCGCCCCGGCGGCCACCTCACCCTCTGGCTCGAAGAAGACGCCGAGACCCCACCCAAACTAGGCCGGTTCCGCCTCCAAACCGAACTCCCCTACACCCTCCCAGCTCCCGCCAACCGCCAACGAAAACTAGCGACCTGGCAAGCGACCTAGACCCCGGCACCACGAACCCGGTTCCGTACGGGCAGGCACCGAAAACTGGCGACCTGGCAAGCGAGCTAACCACCGAGTGGCGGATTCAAAACGGGTTCGGTACGTTCACAACCGACAGGTCCAGTTGTGAAGACGCATCCGCGCCACGTCGGCGAAGCCGACAGGCGCAAAACCCAATGCGCCTCCTCGCCATCTAGCCCCGGCGCATCTCGCTCCACGGGGCGGGCGTCTCGCGCCCCCGGCTCGAGCAGCCGGCTGCGCGCCGAGCGCAAAACTGCGCGGATACGACGCGACTCGGTCACACCGGTCGCGCCGCCGCGACCCCTACCGAAAATACGACCAAACGTCCCCAACGACGGGGAGCGACGAAGCGAAGCTCGCTCCGGCGCGACCGGTGTGACCGAGTCGCGTCGTATCCGTCGGGTAGTTCACGTAAGGATCGTTGGCGTCGTAGTTCCAGAAGTGGCGATCGAAGAAGTCGCCGACGCGGCGCAGGTCGCGGCCGAACGCGTTGGCGCGGCCGTCAGCGCTCTGGTCGAGGCGCGTCCAGAAGGCCTTGCTCTCGTAGTCGCTCGAGAGCGTCGAGACCGGCTTGATGCCGCGCTGACGCTGTTCTTCGGTCAGACCACTGCCCCACGACGAGCAGGCGGCCATCGGGAGGAGAGCAAGGGCGAGTGCGAGCTTACGCATGAGAATCCGTAGCGGAGAGGGGTCGATCGGGATCGCCGACGGGACGTGTCGGCGGTCGGGGGAGTGACGGAAGGTAGCTAGGGGCAAATGGCGGTGCAACTGGGTTTTCGGGCAACTTGACGGCCCCGCCGGACCGCTGCGCGGGTAGCCTGCGGACGCCGCCGATGAACGTGCCGAGCGCGCAGGACCACGGACCAGAACCGAGCGGAGAGCCCGCGGAGCGGCCCGCAGCGGCCGGCATCGCGATTCTCGGCGGCTCGTTCGATCCACCGCATCGCACCCATCTGCGAATCGCCCGTGAGGCCCTCCGGAGCCTGCCCGTGACGGAGGTCCGGGTGATTCCGGCGGGCGATCACCCCCACAAGCAGGATCGCGGCATGACGGCCGCGGCGCACCGACTGCGGATGTGCGAGCTGGCGTTCGGCGAGCTGCCGGACGTCGTCGTCGACGATCGCGAACTGCACCGTCCGGGCCTGTCCTACACGGCGGAGACGCTCGCCGAGCTGCAGGCCGAGTTCCCCGATCGCCCGCTCTACTTCCTGATCGGCAGCGACAATCTGCCATTGCTCCCGAGCTGGCACGACCACCACCGCGTGCTCGCGCTGGCGACGGTCGTCACCTGGCCGCGGCAGGGCCATCCGGTCTGCGCCGCAGCGCTGGCCGACCTCGACCTCACGGCCGCCGAACGGCAGGCGCTCCTCGATCACGTCCTCGATCTGCCGGCCGACGACGTCGCCGCGACGACCGTGCGGCGGCGGCTCGCGACCGGTCAGCCAGTCGCCGAGGTCGACCCCACCGTGCTCGCCTACGCCGCGGACCACGCTCTCTACGCGGCGTCATGATCGACCTCGAGGCGCTTCGGCCGATCGGCCTCGCCGCGCTCGCCGCCCCCACGACGGCGACGCTCGTGCTCGTGGGCTACTGGCTCAACCGCCACGTCGTCGGTTGGCTGCCGGACGACCCGCCCGGGCCCGCCCGCAAACAGCACGGGCGACCGATCCCGCTCGCCGGCATCCTGCTGCTGCCGGTCGCCGGAGTCTGGCTCGGCCTGCTGCAGGACTGGTTCGCGCTCGCAGCGGTCGTCGTCGCCGCGGCGGTCGGCTGGTTCGACGATCGCGGCAAGGAGCACGATCGCGACCTCGACTGGCGCCTCAAGGCCGTCGGGCTGTTCGTCGCGGCCGGGCTCGTCGCCGCGGGAACGGTCGACCCGATGGCGCGCCCGGGGCTCTTCGCGGCGGTCGTGGTGTTCGCGTTCGTGCTCACCAACGCGACGAACTTCCTCGACAACATGAACGGCGTCACCGCGAGTCTCGCCGCGGTCAGCCTCATCGCGCTCGCGGCGGGCACCGGCCCGTTCGCCGCGATCGGCTTCGCCGCGCTCGGGTTCCTGCCGTTCAACTGGCCGCGGGCGCGCGTGTTCCTCGGCGATTCCGGGGCCTACCTGCTCGGCATCGCGACCTCGACCGTCGCCGCGCGCGCCGCCGTGCTCGACCCCTGGGCCCTGGCCGCGGTCGCCGTGCCGTTCCTCGATTTCACGCAGGTCGTCATCGCGCGCATCGCGCTCGGCCTCGCGCCGTGGGTCGGCGACCGGCGGCACCTCACCCACATCGTGCACCACCGCGGCGTGCCGCGATGGGCCATCGCGCCGCTGTTCGCCGCGGTCGCGATCGGTCTTGTGGTCGGCGCGGCGTTCGTCGCGCGGACGGCCTGAGGATCGGGATCCCCGAAGACATCCAGATCCCGAAGGCGAAGGCCCGAAGGTCAGCGCTGCTCGCGCACCTGCACCCAGATCTCGCGGCGCGGATCGTCGGGCGCGGCGTGCTCGAGCAGCCAGTCGAGCTGAGCGTCGCGACGCACCCGCCAGCGCTCCCGCTCGGGACTGCCCTCAGCGCTGCCGGCAACGCCCGCGGCGAACACGCCGAACGCCACGACGCGAACTTCGACGATGCCAGGATAGAGCCCGAGCGCGCGCTCGATCTTTTTGGCCGCGGTCTCGACGTCGGTGCGCTTCAACTCGAGCACCGCGAGCATCGCGTCGATCTCACCGACCGGTTCTTCGATCCGATCCGCGACACTCAACACGTCGACGCGCGCGGTCGTGTCGGAGAACTTCCGCACGAGGTTCACGAACTCGGCGGCCGCCGAGCCGCCGTTCTCGGCCAGCAACCGATCGCCAAACTGCGCGGCGCGCTCCTTGTCCGACAGGCGCATCGCCGCGAGCATGCAGCGCAGCAGGTGCACGGGCGCGCCCGTGTCGGCGTAGGCCTGCAGTGCGAGCGGGATCGCCTCTTCGAGCAGCTTCACGGACGACCCGCGATCCGGCATGCCGGCCGCCTGCCGCCGCAGCAGCACCGTGGCGCCGAGCGCGGCGTTGTCGGGCGCAACGACCGGGCCGCCGAGCACCGGCGCGAACAGGTCGTAGGCCCGCTGCACGTTCTCGCGCTCCAGCTCGATGCGGGTCAGTGCCGCGAGCAGATCGGGCGCGGTCTTGTGGTCGTCGAACTCCTTGATCCGCGCGACGAGGAGCGACAATTCGCTGCCGTCGGGGTTGTCCTTCGCCAGCTCGATGGCGATGTGATCGAGCAGTTTGGCGCGTTCGGCCGCGACCGCGGCGTCGGCGGCATACCACTGGTAGCCGAACCAGCCGCCGGCGGCGACGACGAGAACGATCGGAACGAGCAGCGTCGGAGGGAGCTTCACAGCAGTTTGACGGCGATCATCGTCGAATCGTCCTCGGGAGCCGCGTTGCCGGTGTGCCGGTCCAGGGTCGCCTGCACCTGGTCGATCACGCCGCTGGCGCTCTCCGACCGGCATTCCTTGAGCAGCTCGTGCAACCGCTCGGTCCCGAACACCTCGCGGTCGGGCGACATCGCCTCGTCGATGCCGTCGGTGTACAGGAAGAGCAGATCGCCCGCGGCGAGCTGGATCGTCGGACTGACCTCGTAGGTCTGGTCGTCGACGACGCCGAGCACCATGCCCGTGCGCTCGTGCACCGTCACACCGTCGGCCCCGCTCACGAGCACGCCGGGGTGACCGGCGTTGACGTATTGCAGGGTCCGCTTCTCCGGGTCGACGATCGCGAGCAGCAGCGACATGAAGTTACCGGTCTCGACGCCCGCGACGAGTCGCCGGTTGAGTCGCGTCACGATCTCGCTCGGATCGTCGAGCAGTTCGAGGTAGCTGCGCAGCGCCGCCTGGACGGTGTGCGTGAGCAGCGCCGAACCGACGCCGTGCCCGGTCACGTCACCGATCATCACCGCGTAGCGCCCGTCGCGCATCGGCATGAAGTCGTAGGTGTCCCCCGACGCCTGCTCGGCCGCCTCGTAGCGCAGACCGAACTGGAGACCCTTGATCTTTCTCGGCACGGACGGCAGCAGGTGCTGTTGGATCCGCCGGGCGATCTCGATGTCCTTCTGGAGTTTGACCTTCTCGAGTGAGTCGGCGTGCAGCCGCGCGTTCTCGACCGCGATCGCGAGCTGCGCCGAGATTGCGCCGAACAGACCGAGGTCGCGCGCGGAGAACTCGCGACGCACGGCGCGCGAGTCGACGTAGATCACACCGACGATGCGTTCCTGCGCCATCATCGGCGCGCACATCACGGCCCGCAGCTTGAGGTCGTAGACCGACTGGCCGAGCTCGAGCGCCTCCTGGTCGGACTGCACGACCGAGCGCACGGCCTGCTGCTCCTCGAGGCAGCGCTTCACGAGGCTGCGGCTCCACTGCAGTTCGCCGGCGAGTTCCTGACCCGCTTTGTCCTGGGCCACGCGGACCGCCAGCTCCCCGGGCGAACCGCCGAGCAGCAGGATGGCGCGCTCGGCCTGGGTCACGACCAGCGACCGGTCGACGATGTCGCGGAGCACGCCGTCGAGGTCGATATTGGCCGTCACCGCAGCGATCGTGTCGAGCAGGATCTGCAGCGATCGGGCGTCCTCGGCAGCGTCCCCGGTCCACAGACTGGACTCGTCCGGATCCCGTCCCGTGGCCCCGGCCGGAGCCTCCTCCTCGTCGCGTTTCCAGAACATGAACCGTTTCATTCGGGCGCGACTGTAGCCACGGCGCCGGGCCCGCGCACCCCGGTCGTGCCGGCCATCTGCGAGTTCACAAGATCCTGGACCAGCCGAGGTTTGCAAGATCGGACCCGGTCGGCCAGAATCCGGCGCCCGATTCCGTCCCCGCTCGCACCCCCGTCCCCATGAAGATCGACGTTTCCCTGCACGATGATTTCGCCATCCTCACCCTGAAGGGCGAATTCGACACGTTCTACTGCCCGAACCTGATCGAGGAGGTCGAGGACCAGATCGACGACGGGGTCAGCCACATCATCCTCAACATGCGGCTGGTCAAGTTCATCAACTCGACCGCGCTGGGCGCCGTCATCAAGGTCCACAAGCGCTGCCGGGCCGAGGACGGCGACCTCGTGATCGCGCAGCCGTCGCCGTTCGTTGCCGACGTCATCGGCAAGGTCGGCATCGACAAGCTGATCACGATGCACGAGACCGAGGAGGCCGCGAAGAAGGCGATCATCAAGTCGATCAACCAGACCGAGCTCGCCGGCGATGCGCCCGTCGAGCAGCAGAAGGTCCTGATCACGTTCTCGGACGACGTCCGCAACCAGATGCTCGGGGCAAGGAAGCGCGCGAAGCAGCTCGTCGGCACGATGAGCAACGTCGACGACAACCACGCGATCTTCACGTGGTCGGGCCAGAAGGACGACATCAGCGCCGATCAGGCGAAGCAGCTGTTCTTCGCCGGCAGCGACGTGAACCTGAAGTTCCAGGTCAAGATGATCAAGAAGGGCTTCTTCGAGACCGTGAACCACATCGACGCGGTCGAGGACGCGGGCGATGGCGCGGTCAAGGTGACCGCGAAGTTCAGCAAGATCCGCGACGCCGACCGCACCGCGCTGAAGCAGTTCGCCGAGGACATGGCGTTCCTCAAGCAGCAGCTGCCGGGCAAGTAGGAGCCCAGCCGGCCACCCCGTCGGCCGCGGGGCCCGACCAGGGAACGACGTCGTCGCGCAAGCGACGTGGGCGCGGCTCGAGACGGAACGCCAGCGCCGGCGGGAACCGTTCCCGCGCCGAGCGCGGACCGCCCCCGCGGCGAGCGGGAGACCGCCCCCGCGGCGAGCGGGAGACCGCCCCCGCGGCGAGCGGAAGAATCGAGCGCTGCGCCCGCCCCCGCGGCGAGCGGAAGAATCTTCTAGCCCACGCGGAACTTGCCGGAGCGCTTGATCTTCCGCTTGATGATCTTGCGGCCGCCGACCGTCTTGCTGCGCGTGCGGAAGCCGACCTTCTTGGCCCGCTTGCGGTTGCTGTTGCTGACCTTGAGCTTCATGGGGCGGAGAACAGTAGCGTCCGGCCACCGGGATTCCAGCCCCCAATCGCCGGAACGGACGGCGCCCGCAGGCCCGCCGGCAGCTCAGCCACCGCCCAGGAACGTCACGACCTCGAGGCGGTCCCCCGCCGCCAGCACGGTCTCGCCGTGCACGGCCTTGCGGACGACCTCGCGGTTGCGTTCGACCGCGACCGGCCCGGCGGTCAGACCGAGCGCGGCCAGCAGATCGGCGACCGTGCTGCCAGCCGGGATCGCGCGGGCGTCGCCGTTGACGGTGATCGAGATGTCGGGGGCGTCGTTCATGCCAGGTCGAGGATCGCTCCGCGTCGGAGATGGTCCGCGTCGGGGAGTCGGGGTCAATCCCCGGTCCGTTGCAGCAGCAGGACCTTGAGATACTCGGACTCGGGATGGGTGATCGGGGCCGGGTGGTCCGGGCCCGCGCCGAGGCGCTGGCGCAGCGCGACGCGGAACGGCAACCCCGCGGCGGCTTGTCGCACGACGTCTTCGAACCGCGGCAGGGTCATGTGATGGCTGCAGGTGCAGGTGAGCAGGAAACCGCCGGGCTCGAGCAGGCGCAGCGCCAGCCGGTTGAGGTCGCGGTAGCCGCGCTCGGCGCCGCGGACCTCGCGCCGCGACTTCGCGAACGCCGGCGGATCGAGGACGACGAGCCCGAACCGACGGCCCGCGTCGCGCAGCGCGCGCACGTGATCGAACGCGTTCTCCGCGACGACCTCGAGACCACTCAGACCGTTCGCCTCCGCGCCGGCCTGCGCGCGCGCGAGCGCCGCGTCGGACTGATCGACGGCGACCGCGCTGCGCGCGCCACCGGCGAGCGCGGCCAGCGCGAACGCGCCCTGGTAGGCGAAGAGGTCGAGCACGTCGCGGCCATTGCTGAGCTCGCGCACGAGCTGCCGCGCCGGCCGTTGATCGAGGTAGAACCCGGTCTTGTGGCCCTCGAACGGCCGCACGACGTGGCGGACACCGTGCTCCGCGATCGTGACCTCGTCGCGGCGGCGACCGTGGAGCAACCGCACGTCGGTCGGCAGCCCTTCGCGCCGCCGCACGGGCACGTCGTTGCGCGCGATCACGGTCTCGCAGCCGGTGCGCTCGACGAGGTGCGGCACGATCGCGTCGAGCGCGGCCTCGACGACGGGGTTGGTGACCTGCAGCACGAGCACGGGCCCGTAGCGGTCGACCACGAGGCCGGGCAACGCGTCCCCCTCGGCATGCACGAGCCGCACGCCGCCCGTCGGGTCGAGCGCAGCCCGTTCGGCGAGCGCCGCATCGAGCCGCGCCCCGAAGAAGGCCTGGCGGTCGGGCACCGGCGAACCACTCGGCTCCGAGTGCGCCGTGAGCGGCCACGGGCCACAGCGCCGCAGCACGATCTTGCCGCTGCCCGTCAGCGCGAGCCCGAGATCGCGGCGCCCGTCGTCGTGCAGGCGCACGAGCCGCGGCGGCGCGGCGACGCCCTCCGCGATGTCGTCGGCGAAGAACCACAAACGCCCGCCGCGCGCGAGTCGACTGGCCTTCGGAGTCAGGCGGAGCACTGTTGCGGACGCGGTCACGAGAGTCACGCTACGCCGCGATGCAGCCCGACCCAACCGCGTTTCGCGGCCGGGTCGCCGGCTGGCAATCGGCTGCGGCCAAGGCCATCATCACGAGCGTTCTGCCCCACCCCATGACGTCGCTCATCGTGCACGCCGGCCTCCCCCGCACCGGCACGACGCATCTGCAGACGCACTTCGCGAACGCGGCCAATCGGGCCTGGCTCGCGGATCGCGGCATCGCCTACCCGAGCTCCGGCCGCGGCCTTCTCGCCGGTCACCACGAGTTGGCCAGGTTGGTCAGGGCCGGCGACCGCGAGGGCGCGGCCGCGGTGTTCGAGTCGTTGCGGCAATCCGGCCCCCCGCGGACATTGCTATCGAGCGAGGAGTTCTCGGGGCTCACCGCGGACCAGGTGCGCACGATCCTCGAGTTGGCGGAGCCGGCAGCGCTCGACTGGGTCCTCGTGATCCGGCGCCGCAGCGCCGCGTGCCTGTCGCGCTGGCGCGAGGACATCAAACACGGATTGGCCGAGTCGCTACCCGAGTACATCGCGTCACAGGTGCTCGGCGCGGGCGACGTGCTCCGACCGGAAACCACGATCGTCAAGGCCGTCGAGGCCCTCGGGGCCGAACGCGTGACGATCGTGGTCTACGACCGACTCGACCGTTCCTCGGACGATGCCATCGTCGCCTGGTTCTTGCGTCACGTGCTCGAGCTGCCGAACACGACGGGCTTCGAGTTCGAAGCCAGGCGCCAGAACCGCAGCCTCGACCCGGCATTGCTGGAAGCGGCCCGGACGCTGAACCGCGCCGCAGCGGCGGGCGCGCGCTACGCGCCCGGTCGGGCCGCGTTCGCCAAGGTCGCGATCGCGGAGCTGCGCAGCGGCGGCGCGGACGCGGCCGAGCTGCTGGCACGCGCGGCCGCGGCGCTCGAACACGATGCCCGACCGATGGATCTGACCGGCCTCGACCGCGAATGGCTGACGCGCGACTACGAGGTGCTGCAGCACTGTCGCGACCGGGTCCTCAACCTGCCCCAGGAGGCTTCGACCCTATTCCCGGATGCCGCGTTCCCGGATGCCGCCAGCGCGAGCGCGAACGTGCTGCCGCCCGAATGGCCGCAGGACGCCCCGACGCGGGCGATCGTCGCCGCGCTCGCGACCCGTTGCCTGGCCGCCGCCCGCGAACGCTGACGGACCGGGCGCGCGCGAACCTGCCCGCGGGCCAGGCCGGGTCAGATCTCGATCTCGATCGGTGGCTGGCCGACACCCGCGTGCACCTCGCGGACGAGGCGCAGGCGGTTGGCGACCACGCCACGCGCGACGAAGCCCATGTCCTGGAAGAACTCGAGCGCGACGGTGTTGCCGAGGTCGATGCTCGCGACGAGCTGCACGAGGCCGAGGGCGCGCGCCTGTCGGATCGCGCCCAGCAGCATCGCCCGGCCGAGCCCACACCGGCGACTCTCGGGCGCGATCACGAGCGTGATCTCGGCGACCCGATCCGGGCCGCAGTCGAGCCGCACGAGACCGATCTGGCGGCCATCGGACTCCCCGACCTGCAGCACGATCCGGCCATCGGCGAGCAATCGCGCCGGCCAATCGCGGCGGGCGGCGCCCGCGGGCAACGACAGGCCCGGCGCGGACAGCCACGGCTCGATCGCATCCGCATCGGTGAGGCGGAACGGCCGGAGGGAGAGGTTATGGGCGAGGTCGGTCATGGGCCGTAGCGAGCGGCTGGCTGCTTCTAGATCGCTACCCGGAACGAGTAACCGGCGCGACCCGTTCATCCGTCGGACCGGGGCCGCGCCGAACCCGCCCGGTCGGTGAACGACCGGGTCCGAGGCACCCTCCCCGAACCGGCCGTGCAGCACGATATTCCCCGCGGAACGGTTGTTCGGTTGACCCGGCAGGGCTCATGGCTACCATCCTCCGCCCCGACGCGATGTGCGACGGGCCGTCCGGAGGCTCGCTTCCGTACGGCTCACCGCGCAGCTCGTCAACCGACATCCCGGCACCGCCCGGGCAGTCAACACAACACCTTGGATGCGGCGATTCGTCGCAGGCACTCCGGGCCGGCGCTTTGCCAGCGAGCAAAACGACAGTTCCGGAGCCGGGGATTGTGCTGCCTGCCGGGGCTCTGCTGTTTCCATCGGCCGTGTGACCACGGCCACTGACAGGCTCGTTCTCCGCGAGCGTGGCGCCGAGCGGGCGAGGCCCCGTCGGCGACGCGATCGCGCCCGGGCCCCCTGCTTCCCTTCCCCATGGCCAACGCTTCCGAAATCCTTCGCTACATCGACTCGATCGCCCGTGACAAGGAGATCGACAAGGAAGCGTTGATTGCCGGCATCGAGCGCGCGATGGCGCAGGCGCTGGCGAAGAAGTACGGGGTCGACGACATCGAGATCATGCTCGATCAGGACACGGGCGAGTTCCAGTGCAACTACGACGTGTCGATGGAGGAGCAGGGCCGCATCTTCGCGATGTCGGTGAAGCAGGCGATCATCTCGCTCGTGCGCGAGGCCGAGCGCGACGTGATCTACGACGAGTACGAGATGAAGCTCGGCGAGATCGTGATCGGCACGATCCAGCGCTTCGAGGGCGACACCGTGATCGTCAACCTCGGTCGCAACATCGAGGGCATCCTGCCGCGGTCCGAGAAGGTCCGCAGTGAGAACTACAACGTCGGCGAACGCATCCGCGCACTCGTCTACGAGGTCAAGAAGGTCGGGCCGCGCGTCAAGGTGATCCTGAGCCGCACGCACCGCGACCTCGTGCGCGCGCTGTTCGAGCTCGAGGTGCCGGAGATCGCCGACGGCACGATCATGATCCGCCGCATCGAACGCGAACCCGGCTACCGAACGAAGCTCGCCGTCGATTCGAGCGACGACAAGGTCGACTGCGTCGGCGCGTGCGTCGGCGTGCGCGGCAACCGCATCAAGTCGATCATCGACGAGCTCAACGGCGAGCGCATCGACATCATCCGTTGGAACAACGATCCGGTGACGCTGATCGCGAACGCGCTCAAGCCGTCCGAGGTCGGCGACATCACGCTCGATCCGGCAACCAAGAAGGCGCTCGTCATCGTCAACGAGGACCAGCAGTCCCTCGCCATCGGCCGCAAGGGCCAGAACGTTCGCCTCGCGAGCAAGCTGACCGGCTGGGACATCGACATCATGACCCGCGCCGAACTCGAGCGCTCCGTCGAAGAAGACGAGGGCGTCACGGGTGAGGATGGCGCCGGCAGCGGTGAAGCTGGCGGCGGTGAGGCTGGCGGCGGGACGGCAGAGGCTGCCCCGGAGGCGCCGGCCGAGACCGCGGCCGAGACACCCGCGACCGAACCCACTGCTGCGGATCCGGCTGCTGCGGATCCGGCTGCTGCGGATCCGGCTGCTGCTGATCCTGCTGTTGGGGATCCGGCCGGTGACGCCAGCAGCGGTGATGAATCCACCACGGCCGATTCGGGCGACGCCGACCCGGATCGTTCGGCCCAACAATCGTGACCGGTAGCGGTCGTTCCGCCTCCCGCACCCTCCCTCCGCTTCCCGTCCGACTCTCCCACCCACCCGGGGCAGCCGTCGCTGCCCGCCCAGGAGCCATCAGTTTGAAAAAGGTACGCGTCTCCGAACTAGCCAAGCAGTACGGCATGAAGGGCGCCGAGCTGGCCAAGCGGCTCAAAGCCATGGGCTTTGAGAACATCAACGCGCGCGGCTCGCTCGAGGAGCCCGACGTCATGGTCGTCGAGGCGCAGCTCATGGCGCAGGGCCTGACGAAGGCGGGCGAGGGCGCCAAGACGACCGGCGGGTTGAAGAAGAAGAAGCTGCCGGGCGCCAGCGCGACAGAGGCCGACCCCGAAGCCGAGTTGCCGAAGAAGAAGGCGCTGCCCAAGAAGAAGGCGCTCCCGAAGAAGAAGGCGCTCCCGAAGAAGTCGCTCGACGACGCCGCGGACGCGGCGACGGAACCCGCGGCCGCAGTCGCGGAATCGCCGGCGCCCGCCGCCGAGCCCCCCGTCGAGGAAGCCACCCCCACCGCCGCGCCGCCGAGCGAGGCCGCGCCGACGGCGAGCGCGCCCGCGGCGCCGGAGCCGACCCCCGAGCCGGCCAAGGCCAAGACGAAGAAGGCCCCCGCAAAGAAGGCGCTGCCGACGGCCGACGATCCGCTCGAACCGGAGGCGACGAGCCCGGCCGGCGACGGCACGGCCATGGAACCCGCGGCCGAACCGGCCGCGAAGGCGGCCCCGGAGCCCGCACCCGCGGCGGCAGAGCAGCCGGTGGCGGCCGACGCCGAGCCCGTGGCCGCCGAGCCCACCGGCGAGCCCGAGCCCGCAGCACCCGCCGAGACCGCACCGCAGGAAGCCGCCGCCGCGGCCGCACCCGAGGCGCCCGCCGACACGGCGGCATCGGCAGAAGCCGCGGCGAGCGCGGAGGCGCCGACCGGCGAAGCCGCCGAAGCCCCGACCGGTGAGGCCCCGACCGGCGAGGAGAGCGAGGACGTCAAACGCCTCCTCATGCCGCAGCAGCGCGCCCGCGTCGTCGGCCGCATCGAGCTGCCGCAGGAGACGATCCGCGACGCGACCCGCCGCTCCGCGCCCCAGCCGGCGCGCGACCTGCGCCGCGCGGCGCTGCAGAAGATGCAGCAGCGCACGGGCAGCCGCTTCGCGCCGCAGCCCAACTCGCGTCGCGGTCCCGGCCGCGGTCGCGACCAGCGTGGCGGCCCCGGCGGAAAGCGCCAGCGCACGGCGCCCACGGTCGACCCGAACAAGGTCGTCGAGGTCGAAGAACCCGTGTCGATCAAGGCCCTGTCCGCGGGCCTCGGCATCGGCGTGAGCCAGCTGATCGGCACGCTGACGTTCAAGCTCGACGTCAAGGGCAAGAACATCAACTCGTTCCTGAGCAACGAAGAGGTGGAGCTCGTCGCGCTCGAACTCGAGCGCAAGGTGAAGATCGTCGAGCACACCGAAGCGATGGACGAGCTGATCCAGCAGCTCGACGAGAGCAGCGCGGACGAGCAGACCGTCGAGCGCGCGCCGGTCGTGACGTTCATGGGTCACGTCGACCACGGCAAGACGACGCTCATGGACGCGCTGCACAACAGCGACGTCGTGAAGGGCGAGGCCGGCGGCATCACCCAGCACATCGGGGCCTACAAGGTCACCAACGACAAGGGGCAGTCGCTCGTCGTGCTCGACACCCCGGGCCACGCGGCGTTCACCGCGATGCGCGCCCGCGGCGCCGACATCACCGACGTCGTGGTGCTCGTGGTCGCGGCCGATGACGGCGTCATGCCGCAGACCGAGGAGGCGATCAACCACGCCAAGGCCGCGAGCAAGCCGATCGTCGTCGCGATCACCAAGTGCGACACGCCCGGCGCCAACGCCATGCAGGTCAAGCAGCAGCTCATGATCAAGGGGCTGCAGTCCGAGGACTTCGGCGGCGAGATCGGCATGGTCGAGGTGGCCGCGCTCAAGGGCGAGGGGCTCGACGAACTCGTCGAGCGCATCCTGCTCGAGACGGAGATCATGGAGCTCGAGGCGCGCCCCGACGCGCACGGCAAGGGCATCGTCGTCGAGTCACGGCAGTCGCCGGAGCAGGGCGTGGTCGTCACGCTGCTCGTCACCGACGGCACGCTGCGTCTCAAGGACCAGATCGTCTGCGGCGAGAGCTACGCGCGCGTGCGCGCGATGATCGACGATCACGGCAACAACCTGAAGGAAGCCGGCCCGTCGACGCCGGTCACGCTGTTCGGCCTCGACCGGCTGCCGACGCCGGGCGACAAACTGTTCGCCGTCGAGGACGCGAAGAAGGCCAAGGAGGTCGTCGAAGAGCGCCAGCGTCGCGTGCAGGAACTGTCGCGCGCCGAACGCAGCGCAGTCACGCTCGAGACGTTGTCCGCGAAGCTCGCCGAGCGCGAGATGGCCGAGATCAAGATCATCCTCAAGGCCGACGCGATGGGTTCGCTCGAGCCGATTCGCAAGTCGCTCGAGGACCTGCAGACCGACGAGGTGCGCGTCAACCTCGTGCACTCGGGACTCGGCGGCATCAACGAAACCGACGTCACGCTGGCCGAAGCGTCCGAGGCCGTGATCATCGGCTTCAACACGGTCGCGGACACCAAGGCGCGCGTCATGGCCGACCGGGCCGGGATCGACATCCGCTACTACGACGTCATCTACCGCCTCATCGACGAGGTGCGGGACGCGATGGAAGGGATGCTCGCGCCCGAAGAGGTCCAGTCGGTCATCGGCCACGCCGAGGTCAAGGCGACGTTCAAGTCGAGCAAGTTCGGCGTCATCGCCGGCTGCCGCGTCACGGACGGCTTCGCGCGCCGCAACGCGTTGACCCGTCTCACGCGCGATGGCCGAGTCCTCTGGTCCGGCAAGGTCGCGAGCCTGCGCCGCATCGAGGAGGACGTCCGCGAGGTCAAGGCGGGGCTCGAGTGCGGTATGACGCTCGATGGCTACCAGGACATCAAGGAAGGCGACATCCTCGAGTTCGTCCAGATCGACCTCGTGAAGCGCACGCTCGGCGCGTGAGCGCGTCGCGGGTCCGCGCGGCTAGCCGCAGCCGCGCGCCCAACCAGGTTTCGGCAGGTCTCGCATGTTGTACATCGGCATTCTCCAGTTCACGCTCGAGATCCCGTATGCCGAGAGCCTCAAGGACAAGCGCTCTGTCGTCAAAGGGCTGCGCGATCGCCTGCGCCGCTCGTTCAACGTGTCGATCGCCGAGATCGAAGACCTCGACGACTGCACGGTCGCGACGCTCGGCGCGGTCGTCGCCGGCAGCGACATCCCCCACCTCAACAGCACGATGGATCATCTGCTGAACGAGCTGCACGACTGGCGCGACGGCACGCTCGCCGACCACCAGCTCGAGATCATCTCGCCCCAGACGTGACCCGATGAACGAACGCCGCATCGCCCGCCTGCAGGAGCAGATCAAACAACGCCTCGCCGAGATCCTCATGCGCGAGATCAACGATCCCAGGCTCGGGATGGTGACGATCACGCGCGTCGAGCTCGACAAGGAGTTCACCCGCTGCAAGGCCTACTGGTCCGTGCTCGGCAAGTCGCTCAGCGGCGACGAGGCGGCGCAGAAGAAGACGGCCGGCGTCTTGCGGCGCGCGCGCGGGCTGTGCCAGCGCGCCATGGGCGAAACGCTGCACACGCGCACCGTCCCGCACCTCGACTTCGTGTTCGACACCGGCATCACCGAGGCGATTCGCCTCAACTCGCTGATGGCCGACCTGCGGCGGGAACGCGAGGGGCGTGAGGATGGATCGGACCCGGAAGCGCCGCCGCCAGAGTCGCCGCCGAGCCCGGGCGACACGCCCGGCCCGGACCCCGAGACGCGCTGATTCTCGCGCGCACGCACGGAACCGAAAGTTCCGCGGGGTATCGTCCGTCCCAGCACCATGCGACTCTCGACGTTCGTCGTCGGCGCCCTGCTCGGGGCGTCGCTCTCCCCGCTCGCACCCGGCCAGACGGGCAACACCGCGCCGGATGCAGCTGCGGTCCAGGACGAGGCGAAGAGCCTGACGAAGAGCCGCGCGCGGCTGCGCAAGGCGCTGGAGCAGACCGCGGCGACGTCGAACACGGCGTTCGAAGCGAGCTGGGGCCCAGCCGACGGCAAGTTGCCCAAGGACGGTTTCCAGCGCATGCTCGCCCAGCGCCAGTCCGGCAAGGCCACGGGCTCTTGGCACCCTAACCTGAGCAAGTGCGCGATCGCAGGCAAGGACGGCGACGAGATCATCCGCGCCGGTCGCCGCACCATCGTGCGCTCGGCGGACCTCGCGTGGCAACGGCGCGTCGGCCGGTTCGCCGACGGCAACCCGATCCCGCACGTGCCCGACATCGAGCTGCTGGTCGACCTGCTCGCCGGCTGGGATCTCGCGACGATCCACCGCGAAACCGGCTCACTCGACGATCGCCCGGTCGAGACCCTGACCGCGACGCTCAACGAAGATCAACTGAAGGAAGCGATCTGGTCCGGTGCCCTGCCGGAATCGCTCGCTACGAGCGGCTTCGGCGTGAACATGTTCCGAATCGCGGCCGGCGGTGCCGGCCGAGCGGGAGCGAAGCGCACGGCCGCGCCGTTGCCGGCGGCCACGGTCGACATCGCGATCGCGATCGATCCGGCGACCGCGCTCGTGCAGCAGATTCGATGCCGCTCCTACATCGATCAGAACGTCCGCCTGGGCGGCGGCGGCGCGGGGGTCGCCGTGTTCGTCGGCGGTGCCGCGGCAGCCGACCCCGAGGTCGAAGAGGAAGACGACGAAGAGGAGGTCGACCCCGACGCGCCGATGCAGTTCGACAACGGTCTCCCGCGGCGGCCACGCAAGGGCAAGATCGTGAACGACTTCGTCGTCACGCTGAAAGACCACGGCCAGCGGACCGCGCCCGAACTCACGGCCGAACAACGCCAGCTGCTGAAGCGCTGACTGGCCCGCGCCGGCCAGCGTGACAGCCGCGCTTGACCGGATCGGCGCCCGACGATGGCGGTGCCGGCGTCAGACGCCGGTGCCGCGCACGACCGCCGGGATCGTCTTCGCGATGAGCTTGACGTCCAACCACAACGACCAGTTGTCGATGTAGGTCAGATCCATCTGCATCCACTCGTCGAACGACACGCGGTTGCGCCCGAAAACCTGCCAGTAGCAGGTGAGCCCCGGCCGCACCGAGATCCGGCGCCGCTGCCAGAACTCGTACTTCGCGACTTCTTCAGGGATCGGCGGGCGCGGGCCGACGAGGCTCATGTCGCCGCGCAGCACGTTGATGAGCTGCGGCAGCTCGTCGAGGCTGTACTTGCGCAGGAACCGCCCGATGGACGTGATCCGCGGATCTCGGTCCATCTTGAACGTCGGGCCGTCCGACTCGTTCTGCTGCATGAGCCGCGCCTTGAGCGCCTCGGCATCACGCCGCATCGTGCGGAACTTCAGGCAGTGGAAGCGCCGGCCGTCCTTGCCGATGCGCACCTGCCGGAAGAAAACCGGTCCGCCGTCGACGACCAGGATCGCAAGCGCGACCCCGAGCAGCAGCGGCAACAGCGCGAGCAGCAACAGGCCCGAGACCGCGACGTCCATGAGCCGCTTGATGCCGACGCTGAGCGGCGTCCCGATCCACGGATGGAACGAGAAGGCCGGCATCGTGCCGACCCACGCGCTCGACGGGACGAGGTGTCGCGTCGCGGAGAACGGCAGGCATGTGCACGGAACACCCGTCTGATCGCAACGATCGATCACCGCGATGATGTCGCGCAGGCGCGCATCGATGGACGGGCTGAGGATCACGGAATCGACGCGTTCGCGCAGCAGGTAGTCGGAGAGCCCGTCGACCGCGCCGAGGTCGGCGATCGCGCCCCCGACCGCCGGCACTTCGCCGTCGAGCCGAAACGCACCGAGGAGGCGGATGCCGAACCGATCGTTGCCGCGGAACTCACTCGCGAGACCGTTGCCGGTCTGGCCCTGACCCACGAGAACGATGTTGCGGTAGTTCAAGCCCGCGCCGCGCAGTCGCCAGAGCAGGGTCCGGACGACGAGCCGCAGGCCGATGATCGACACCGCAAGCGCGAAGAACGCCGCGATCGGATCGAACGCCAGTTGGCCTGCCACTGCGACGGCGAGGGTCGTGCTCCCGGCGATCGCGATCATCGCGACTCCGATCGCCTGGCTGATCTCGCGGCGTAATGGCTCGGTTCGCCGAGAGGTGTAGAACCGGGTCAGGCTGGCACCGAGCAACCAGAAGCAGCCGGCGAAGAGCGCCTGGAACAGCAGCAATGGCATGCCGTCGGCCCCGGGCTCGAACGCCGACAGGGATACGACGGAACCGAGATGGACCGCGCCCCCCGCGAGCGCGAAGTCGACGGACTGCAGACCCCGCTGCAGGAGGCCGCTTTGAGCCTGGAACATCAGTACACCGGAAGAGGCAAGCCAGACGAGGCAAGTTGTGGCGAGATCTCTGCTTTGGGGCGAAGCAGAGGACGACGGGCGCCGGTGGCGAGCGGCATCCCTTTCTCCAAATGTGACGAGGCCGGTGGTGGCGACACTCCTCACGTGGCAGAAGCGTAACGCGGATGTTTCACTTGGCAACGGGGTTGTGCCAAATCGGAATCCCCGGACGCTGCATCGGGCGACTCACCCAAGACATGTCGTCGGGACCGCCGGCTCGGGGCTCTACCCGAGCGTCAGCATCGGCCCGCTCGCCGGCTTCCCGCCAAACAGTCCGATCACCGCGTGGCTCGGCGCTCCGACGTCCCGCAGCCGCTGCACGGCCTGCTCCGCCTGCGCTTCGGGCAGCGCAACGAGCAGCCCGCCCGAGGTCTCGGCGTCGAAGACGAGCTTCTGCAGCGCCTCGTCGACACCGGCGGCGATCGCGATGCGTTCGCCATAGTGCTGCTGGCCGCGCGTGCAGCCACCGGACATCACCCCCGCCGCGACGAGGTCGAGCGCGCCTTCAGCGATCGGCAGATCCGAGGCGCGCAACGCGAGCGCGAGCCCGGCACCCTCGGCCATCTCCAGACTGTGCCCGACGAGACCGAAGCCGGTCACGTCCGTCGCCGCGTGCACCTCGAACTCGCGCAACGCCTCGACGGCAGCCTTGTTGAGCGTCGCCATCTGGATCATCGCGCGTTCGGCGAACGCGGCGTCGATCTTGTCGCGCTTGATCGCCGTCGAGATCGGGCCCATGCCGAGCGGCTTGGTGAGCAGCAGCGCATCGCCGTCCCGCGCCCCGGCGTTCTGCCAGAAGCGCTCGGGGTGCACCATCCCGGTCACCGACAGGCCATACTTGACCTCGGCGTCCACCACCGAGTGCCCACCGACGAGCACGGCGCCGGCTTCCTGGATCTTGTCGTGGCCGCCCGCGAGCACCTCACCGAGGAACTCGATGTCGAGCTCGCGCGGCCACCCCACGATGTTCATCGCCGTGAGCGGCAGCCCCCCCATCGCGTAGACATCGGAGATCGCGTTGCACGCCGCGATGCGCCCGAACCAGCGTGGGTCGTCGACGATCGGCGGAAAGAAGTCGAGGGTCTGCACGAGCGCGCGATCGGCGTCGAGACGGAACACCCCCGCATCCTCGAACCCGGCCGTGCCGGCCATGAGATCGGGATGTTCGATCGGACCCAGTTTGTGGAGAACCTGCCCGAGGCTCCCCGGCGGCAGCTTCGCCGCTCAACCGGAGCCGGAGGCGTACTGCGTCAGGCGAACGGACTTCGGGGTGGTGCTGTCGGCGCTCATGATCGTGGGAGTGTTCTACGACAGCGCGACCCGAACAGTCGCCGCTACCGCGTCGAGATCCTCGGTCAGCAGCGTCCTGGCATCGAACAGGACCTGACCGTCCGCCATCCGCGCGAACACGGCGTGCGGCGTGAGGGCGCGCAACCGGTCCGTCAGCGCGTTGCCGCCCGGGATCGCGACGGCGCGACTGGCCAGCGGCTTGGCCGGGTTCGCACCGGCGCCGGCGAACGACTGGCTGTCGACGACGCGCGCGTCCGCGTGGCCGAGGCGATTGCAGAGTTCGTGGCTGCGGCGGTCGAGCTCGTCGAGCGGCGCCGCGAGCATGCGCAACGTCGGGATCTCCGTCAGCGGATCCCCGTCACGGTAGATCTGCAGCGTCGCCTCGAGGGCCGCGAGCCCGAGCTTGTCGCACCGCATCGCGCGATACAGCGGGTTCGCCCGGCAACGCGCGATCAGGTCCTTGTCGCCGACGAGGATGCCGCACTGCGGACCGCCGAGCAGCTTGTCGCCCGAGAAGCACGTCACGTGCGCGCCGCCCTGCATGCTGTCCTGCACGCGCGGCTCGGTCTCGAGCCCGGCGATCGGCTCCTGCCAGAGCAGTCCGGAGCCGAGATCGTCGAGCACGAGCAGGTCGCGCCCCGCCTCGTCGCGCGCCGCGCGCAGCTCGGCGACGGTCGGCACGCTCGCGAACCCTTCGATCCGGAAGTTGCTCGGGTGGACCTTGAGCCACGCGACGGTCGCGGTGCTCGTCGCGTGCTCGAAATCGCGCAGGTGCGTCTTGTTGGTCGCGCCGACCTCGACCATGTGACAGCCCGCGCGCCGCATGACGTCAGGCACGCGGAAACCGCCGCCGATCTCGACGAGCTCGCCGCGCGAGACCACGACCTCGCGTTCAGCGCACAGCGCGGCGAGCATGAGGGTCGTCGCCGCGGCGTTGTTGTTCACGACCAGCCCCCCGTCGGCGCCGAGGACGTCGGCGAGCAATGCGGCGACGCCGAGCTCGCGCTGATCGCGCTCGCCCGAAACGGGATCGACCTCGACGATGCCGAAGCCGGCAACCGCCGTGACCGCCTCGATCGCACGGGGCGCGAGCGCCGCGCGCCCGATGCCGGTGTGCAGCACGATGCCCGTCGCGTTGATCACCCGCTGGTGACGCGGTCGCTGGGCGCGTTCGCACCGCCGCTCGAGCTCCTGCGCCGCGGCGTCGGGCGCACAGCGCGCCTCGACGGCAGGGGCGTCGAGTTCGCCGGCGAGGATCGCGTTCCGAGTCTCGTCGAGCCACCGCCGCGCCTCGCGCGTGAGCACGGTGCGCGGCAGGTTCTGGAAGCGCGAATCGCGCAGGAGCGCATCGATCGACGGCAGACTGCGCAGCGCTGCCGTTCGGGCTGAGTCCGTCCTAGGCATCTCGTTTCGGCTCGCTACCATACCGCAGCGACATGCGCCGCGTAGCACCCAAGAACCTCGAAGTGGATCCGCGCGAGGGGGCGCTCGCCAAGACGGTCGGCCTGCCCGATATCGTCGCGCGCGTGCTGCTGGCCCGCGGCCACGACGATCCGGACCGAGTCCGGCGCTTCCTGCGGCCGGATCTCCGCACCCTGCACGACCCGTTCGAGTTCGGCCAGATGCAGCGGGCCGTCGACCGCATCCGCACGGCGATCCAGCGCGGCGAGTCGATCCTGATCCACGGGGACTACGACGTCGACGGCGTCACGGGAACGGTGCTGCTGCACAAGTTCTTCTCGATGCTGCACGCGACGAGCAAGCCGTACATCCCGGCGCGCGCCGACGGCTACTCGATCAGTCAGGCCAGCGTCGATGCCGTCCTCGCGGGCGGCCATCAGCTCGTGATCTCCGTCGACAACGGCACCAACGCGGTCGACTCGATCGCCAAGTTGCAGGCCGCCGGCGTCGACGTGATCGTCACGGACCACCACGGCACGGACGAGAACGTGGCGGATGCCTACGCCATCCTCAACCCGCGGCTGCCGGACTCGGGCTACCCCGATCGCGACCTGGCCGGCTGCGGCGTCGCGTTCCGGCTCGCCGCGGCGATCGCGGAGTCGTTCTCGGGCAGCATGATGCAGAGCCCGGAGTTCGGCGAGTTCCTCGCGGACGCGGTCGCGTGCATCGCGCTCGGCACGGTCGCCGACGTCGCGCCGCTCGTCGGCGAGAACCGCACGCTCGTCTTCCACGGCCTGCGCGCGCTCGTCCAGAGCAAGAACCCGGGGATTCGCGCGCTGCTCGACTCGGCCGGCGTCTCGCACCGCGGCATCGATGTCGGTGACATCGCGTTCCGGATCGCGCCGCTGATCAACGCCGCGGGCCGCATGGGGCACGCGATCGAGGCCGTGCAACTGCTGCTCGCGCCGGGCTACGCCGAAGCGCAGGCCGCCGCCAAGGTGCTCGAACGCCACAACGAGGACCGGCGCCGCGTCGAACGGCAGATGCAGGACGAGGTCATGCTGGCTGCGGCCGACATCGACAAGCCGGCGATCGCGCTCGGCTCGGAGAACTGGCATCCAGGCGTGCTCGGCATCGTCGCCGCGCGCGCGGCCGAGACGTTCAAGAAGCCCGTCGTGCTCGTCGCGTTCGACGGCGAGACGGGCCGCGGCTCCGGCCGCTGCAACACCGGCCTGCACCTGCGCGACGCGCTCGGCGGCTGCGCCGAGCTGCTCGAATCGCACGGCGGTCACAAGGCCGCGGTCGGGCTCGAGGTCAAGCGCGCCAACTTCGACGCGTTCTGCGACCAGTTCGCCGACGTGTGCGAGCGCCTGCCGTGCGACGAGTCGGTCTACTACGACGGCCCGGCGAACTTCGACGAGTTCGATCCGCACACCATCCGCCGACTCGACGCCCTCGGACCGTTCGGCACCGGTCACCCGCGACCGCGGTTCGTGACCTCGGACGTGCGGACCGTCGGCCTGCCGATGACCGATGCGCGCGGCCTCGACCTCCGGCTGCGCGTCGTCGCCGACGGGCACGTGCTGCCGGCCCGGCTCGTGCGCGGCGCGAGCCGCTTCGAGGAGCTGCGCGGCCAGCCGGGCCCCTGGACCCTGCTGCACTCGCCGCGCCTGAGCTCGCGTGGTGAGGAAGGCCCCGTGGTTCTCGACGTCCACGAGATGACCCTCAGCTCCGACGAACCAAACGGCACGTGACCAACCCGACCGAATCCGATCCGGCGACCGAGTCCGGTCCGGCTACTGGCTCCGGCCCCGCGACCGATCGAGCTCCCGCGTCCGCTGCCGAGTCCGCTGCCGAGCCCGGCGGCCGCAAGGGCCCGATCCGCCGGCTCTACGACTGGGTGCTGCACTGGGCGGACACGCGCTACGCGGTCCCGGCGCTGTTCGTCCTGAGCTTCGCGGAGAGCAGTTTCTTTCCGATCCCGCCCGACGTGCTGCTCATCGCGCTGTGCATCGGCGAGGTCAAGAAGAGCTATCGTTTCGCGTTCTGGTGCTCGGTCGCCTCGCTGCTCGGCGGCGTTGCCGGCTACGGCATCGGCATGTTCTTCTGGGACAACCTGCAGCAGTTCTTCTTCGACTACATCCCGGGGGTGAACGAGCACAGCTACGAACGCGTGCAGGCGCTCTACAACGAGTGGGACTTCGCGCTCGTCTTCGCCGCGGGCTTCACGCCGATCCCCTACAAGGTGATCACGATCACGGCCGGCGTGTTCGCGATCAACTTCCCGATGTTCGTCCTCGCGTCCGCCGTGAGCCGATCGGCGCGCTTCTTCCTCGTCGCCTGGCTGTTCCGGCACTACGGCCCGCCGATCAAGGACTTCATCGAGCGCCGTTTCGCGCTCGTGACGGTCGCCGGAACCGCGCTGCTCGTCGGCGGGTTCGTGGCGATCAAGTACGTGCTGTAGCGCCACGACGCCCATGCGCGTCGCTCGCCGCGCCCGAAGCGGCGCGGCGAGGGTTCCGGAAGTCGCGCTTCTGATGCGGACGAGCCCCGCACGACACGAACGCTTAAGCTACTGTGATGAAGTCTGTTAAGGGGAACTGACCGGGCCTGGCACGGGCCTTGCGCCAGGGTGGGACGTCATGATTCCAATCAATCTCGGCACCGTCTCCATTCTCCCGATTCTCCTGCTCCCGGGGACCGCGCTGACGCAGCAACCGGAAGCCGCGCCGACCGACACCCGGTCCGCGAACGACCTCACGGACGCCGCCATCCGCGCCGCCGTCGCGAACGAGCTCGTGACCGACGTCGTGCTGATGCCGACGCAACTCGACGTTGCCGTCGAGGACGGCATCGTGACGCTCACGGGCACGGCCGACAACCTGCTCGCGCGCGAGCGGTCCGCGGCGATCGCGCGCACGGTGCGCGGCGTCCGCTCCGTGATCGATCTCGTTCGGGTGCCGCCCCGCGACGATCTGACCGCCGACGAGCTCGCGGCCGCGACGAAGCGAGCATTGCTGCGTGACCCGGCTGCCGATTCCTACGAGATCCAGGTCACGGCTTCCGATGACGGCACGGTAACCCTCACCGGCACGACCCAGTCGTGGGCCGAGCGCCGCCTCTGCGCGAACGTCTGCAAGGGTGTCGCGGGCGTGACCGATGTCGACAACCGCATCGACGTGCGCCCCGAATCGATCCGCACCGACGCCGAACTCCAGACCGAGATCGAAGAACGTCTGCACTGGGACCTCCTCGTGCACGACGGCCTGATCGCGGTCCGCGTCGACGAGGGTCACGTCGGACTTTCGGGCACCGTGGGCAGCGCCTCGGAGGCGAAACGCGCCGAGCGTCTCGCCGAGGTTCGCGGTGTGCGATCGGTCGACCGCAGCGAACTTCGGGTCCAAACCTGGGCCGACAACGACCGCCTGCGCCCGAGCGAGGCGGCCGTTCGAGCGCCGGATGAGATCGAGGACGCGGTCGCCGCGGCGCTGCTGCAGGATCCGCGTGTTCGACGCTTCCAGCTGCTCGTCGACGTCGACTTCGACAAGGTGACCCTGCATGGCAGTGTCGACAACCTGAAGGCCCGCAGGGCGGCTGCGAACACGGCTCGCAACACCGTAGGCGTCGCGCGCGTCGACAACCGCATCCGCGTGGATTCCGCCGAGGACCGCCCCGCAGACGCGATCGTCGCGGATGCTCGCGAGGCGCTCGAACGGGCAGCCTACCTCGACGCGCCCGCGATCGACGTGACGGTGAAGCACGGCGTCCTGCGCCTCCAGGGCACCGTTGACACGACGTTCGAACGCGGGTGGGCCGATGATGTCGTCGCGCACGTGCCCGGGGTCGTCGCCGTCCGCAACTATCTGGCGGTGAGCGACGAGCGTTTCCTGGCCTACGACCCCTACGTCGATGCCTATCCCCTCTACACGCATCGCTGGTTCCGCTACGTGCCGCCGGTTTCGTTCGCCGACGACGCGCTGCTCGAGTCCGACATTCGCGCCCAGCTCCGCTGGAGTCCGTTCCTCGACGCCGATTCGATCAAGGTCGACGTCAACGATGGCGTCGCGGTCCTGACCGGCACGGTCGACGACCGCCCGGCGAAGGCCTGCGCCACCGCGAACGCCTATGACGGCGGCGCCGTCTGGGTGCGTAACCGCCTCACCATTCGCGACCGCAAACCGACCGACTCCGACGGTGAGGCCGAGGGCGGCGGCACGCTGTAGCGTTCCCGCCCCCTCGGAGGACCTTCAGATCGACCCTATGGGCCGGCTCGCGGCCCGCAGGTCGGCCTTCCTCGCTTTGACCTGCTCGCGCCAACGCGCGAGCAGGGCATCGACGCTCAGCGGCACGCCGCGCCCCCGGGCCTGCCGCTGCTGGTCGTAGGCCTGCTCCACGAACGACGCGTGCACCCGCTCGACGTCCGCCGCACTGTCGGTCTCGGCCAGCTGACGATCCATGTCCCGCTGCATCGTCTTCAGCTTCGCCGCGTAGCCGGCGGCGAGTTCACTCAAGCGCCCGCGGTGCTCCTCGATCTGCCGCAGGACCCGGCGACGCGTTCGCAGGTCCTTCTCGGGGTCGTAATACGACTCCTTCCAGTAGCCGAACGCGACGTCGTTCAGCGCGCCGTGCGAGTGGGGATATCGCCCGCGCCGTCCAAAGCCTCGGACCTTGATCCGTCGCCGCACGTCCGCCCGCAGATAGTCGATGATCGGCAGCGCACGCATCACGTTGTTCCACTGTCCGAGCGTGTAGTCCATCTGTGAGCGATGCTCGGTCAGGTACGAGTCGATCCAGATCAGCAGAGAACCATGCGGCATCGTCCCGCCGTAGCTCCACTCGCCGATCTCGTCGAACGGGTGCAGGCACAGGTTGTGAAACGTGCAGTCCTCGTTGCGCACGATGTAGGGCAACGTCTGGCCCGCGAACTCGCGGATGCTGCACGCAGCTCCGAGGAACACGATCTTGCGGAATGATGCCGTATGCCCGTAACGCCGCACGAGTCCGTTCGCGATGTGCGTCCCCATGCTGTGCGCGATGACCTCGAACGTCGGCTCTCCGACGTTCGCGAACGGCTCGTCGCGATGACCGTACTCGTTGCTGTTCAGGATCCGGTTCGCGACGTCCAACCGCTGTTGAATCGCCCCTCGCTCGCTCTCGGCGGCGATCGCGAGCTCGATCTGCAGCTGGCGCCGCAGCTCGCCGACGACCTCGTCCTTCTGTTGGCTCTCCCCGAGCAGGTGCTGCATCAGCAGTGACAGCGCCCCCGACGGCCGGTGGTGGCCGCCGTCGAAGTCCCCATCCTTGAGGAGCAGCACGCGCGTCCGCCGCATCATGTTGCCGTAGGCGCTGTAGCCGACGAGGTCGAGCAGCGGCGTCGTGACGAGCCGGGCGAGCCCGGGGACGAACTCCTGCGCGACGTTCCGCGCCGTGATCCACCCACCGTCGTATTGATCGTGCGTGTCGATCCATGCCGACTCCTCCCAACCGTGTGGCACGGACTGTGGCGCCGTTTCGAGATAGCTCTTCTGGATGTTGCTGCGCTGATTCGTGGCGAGCACGGGCAGGAAGCGCGTGACCGCCCGCCCGACATCGATGAGGAACAGGAACGGCGCCGTCGGAATCGTGTACCACAACGGCTCCTCACGACCGCCCCGCACGGAGAACAGGTGATTGCCGTACGACTGCCCCATCCCCGCCTCCCAGTTGACGAACACCGGGAAGACGCCGCCGCGGTCCTTGCCGCGCCGCATGATCGGCAGCGCGTCCTCGGCCTCCTGCACCGACTGTTGCATGCCCACGAGACCGCCGTGGATCACGAGCCGGATCGTGTGATCCCGTGGATCGCGCCCGAGCTCGACGCACTCCGTCCAGTAACGCCGCGCGATGTCCCGCACGTGCAGGTCGATCGCGGTCGCGCGCCGCGACGTCGGCCCCGCGGCCGCATCGCCCCCTGATGCCGGCCCCTCGACCTCGAGTGGCGCGGCGTCACCGTTGGGATCGACGCAGATCATGTGCAGGTAGGCATCCGGGCCGACGACCGGCACCGCACACCCGGACACGAAGGCCGCGAGCAGCAGCGCCGCGCCCCGGATCCCACCGCGCGGCATCACTTCGGCACCTCGTAGACGTACGCGGTGCTCGTCGGCGCCGTGAACTCGACCCGCTCGACCGTCACTCCCCCGGCCGGCGCGATCTCGAACGCGGCGGTGCCCTTCCCCTCCGCATCGAGCTTCACGCCCACCATCCGGTTCTCGAGGATCGGCGCCGGGCGACCGCCGGACGCCGCGCCGTAGGCGACGGCCTGGATGTTGATGTCACGGCCGACCAACGCAGCGTTGTGGAACTCGACCTCGAACGCGAGCTTGTCGTTCTCCTCGGATCGTGTCACCGCGAGGCGCGGAACCGCCGCCAGTCCGGGGGCCGTCGAACTGCCACTCACCCGCTGCGACAGCTGCGCGAACGCGTTCACGAGCGTGCCGGCCTGGTAGTACGAACCGAGATCGCGAGCGGCGCGAGCGAGCGGGTACTTCGTCGTATCCTGGCTCAGCCCGGTGCTCAGGCTGCGGTAGGCGGTCTCCCGGTCCTGGTTCATCTGCGCGACGAGGATCGGCGAGCTCTGCTCGTAGAAGAACTCCTTGTCGACCGACAACCGGACTCCGAGGACACCGGCGCTCAGCCCCGACAGCAGCGACGACGTCGCGGTGTGCGGCACGAGCGTCGCCGCGATCGACAACCCGGCGGCGGTGGTGTCGAGCCCGGTGTTGGTGAACGCTCGGACCGACAGCATGCGGGTGGCGAAGTACTCGTACTCGTTGTCGATCAGCAACGTCAGACCGTTGATGATCCGATCGCGGGAGGCGCGCTTCTCGACTTCGTCCGAGCTCTCGTAGTAGACGGTCATGAGCTCCCGGAAGCCGCCGCTGGTCGCCTGCGACTCGAACTCGTCGAGAATCCCGGAGCTCTGAATCGGGTTGTTGGGCGACAGGAACCGCTGACCGCTGAAGCAGCCGCCGAGCACCGTCACGCAACTGCACCAGGACACGAACATCACGGCGCGCCAGGACGCGCCGGCCTTGCTTTTGCCGATCATCTCTCCCGGTCGAACGAGGATCCGACCCCCTGCCGGCCACCAATCCCCGAAATCCCGCGACCACCGCGTCCAGGCCGAAGCTTCTGCCGGGTCGGCCGCACCGCTACAACGAACGCATGGCCAAACGTCTGTTCCTCGTCGACGGCACCGCCCTGGCATATCGCAGCTTCTTCGCGTTCCAGGGCACCGGGCGCGCGCCGCTGACGACGAGCGACGGTCATCCGACCGCGGCCACCTACGGCTTCTGCACGACGCTGCGCGCCCTCATCGAACGCGAGTCGCCCGACGCGATCGCGATCTCGTTCGACGGCCCGCGCGGCGACCTGACGCGCACCAAGGTCTACCCCGAGTACAAGTCGACGCGCACCAAGATGCCCGACGAGATGGCGGTGCAGCTCGACGACATTCGCGCCGCGACCGAGGGGTTCGGCATCCGGATCGTCGAGAGCGAGACGGACGAGGCCGACGACGTGATCGCGACGCTCGCGATGCAGGGCAAGGAAGCCGGCATGGAGGTCTTTCTCGTCACGGGCGACAAGGACTTCCTGCAGATCGTCGACGAGGACATCAAGCTGTGGAACCTGCGCAGCTCGACGAGCAAACCCGAGATCCTCGACGCCGCGGCGTGCGAGAAGAAGTGGGGCGTGCCGCCCGCCCTCATGGTCGACCTGCTCGCGCTCATGGGCGACTCGTCGGACAACGTTCCGGGCGTGCCCAAGGTCGGCCAGAAGACCGCCGTGCTGCTGCTCGAGCGCTTCGGTTCGCTCGAGAAGGCGCTCGACGACGCCGAGGAGTTCGAGAAGAAGGCGGTGCGCAACTCGCTGATCGAGAACCGTGAGCAGGCGCTGCTGAGCAAGCAGCTCGTGCAACTTCGGCTCGACGTGCCGGTCGGTGTCTCGGCAGCCGACCTCGGCCCCGCCGAGCCCGACCCGGAGAAGCTGCGGCCGCTGTTCCAACGGCTCGAGTTCACCAATCTCACCGCCCAGCTCGCGGCCGCGCCCAAGCCGCAGGACGACGTGCAGCAGGACTACACGATCGTGCGGGATCAGGCGGGCCTCGACGCGCTGATCACGGAGCTGAAGGCGTGCAAGCGCGTCGCGGTCGCCGCGCAGACCGAAGGGCGGTATCCGCGGGGCATGCAGCTGATCGGCATCGCCTTCGCCACCGCACCCGGCAAGGCGAGCTACGTGCCGCTCAACCTCGACCCGCCGATCGTGGGTGACGGCAACGCCGCGGTCGCGGCGCAACTCGGCGCGATCCTCGGTGATGGCGGCATCCAGAAGATCGCGCACGACAGCAAGCAACTGCGCGCCGCGTTGCGGGTCGCCGAGCTGCCGCTCGCGGGCATCGCCTTCGACACCCTGCTCGCGAACTACTGCGCCGAGCCCGGCGTGTCCTCGCATTCGCTCGAGGCGCTCGCGCTGCGTCACTTCGCCTACCAGAAGAAGACCCAGAAGGACGTCGTCGGCAGCGGCAAGAAGCAGCGCACGTTCGACGAGATCGAGCCGTCGGTCGCCGGCGAGTTCGTGGCCGAAGAGGCCGACCTCGCGCTCCGTCTCACCGAGGTGCTCGAGAAGCTCGTCGACGATCGCGAGGTCGCTCCCATCCTGCGCGACCTCGAGATGCCGCTCGTGCCCGTCCTGCTCGACATGGAGTGGGAAGGCATCGCGATCGACACCGAACACCTGACAGAGCTCGGTAGCGAGCTCGAGA
The DNA here is from genome assembly GCA_965228735.1 of Planctomycetota bacterium. GTDB lineage: Bacteria > Planctomycetota > UBA1135 > UBA1135 > UBA2386 > JAGQRA01. The sequence goes on along the minus strand of OZ245838.1, from coordinate 112,533 downwards.
AGCGCGCGCTCAAGCTCGTCGAACGCGCCCACGACCGCGCCGGCCACGAGTTCAACCTCGGTTCGACCCAGCAGGTCGGCAAGCTCCTGTTCGACGAGCTCGAGGTCCACCGCGCCGCGAACGTGCAGCGCCCGCGCAAGACCGCGGCCGGCAACTACAAGACGGACCACGAGGTGCTCGAGAAGCTCGCACCGCACCACGAGGTGCCGCAGCTCGTGCTCGATTGGCGCCAGCTGACGAAACTCAAGGGCACCTACGTCGACACGTTGCCGCAGCTCGTCGACGACGCCACGGGTCGCGTCCACACGACGTTCAACCAGGCCGTCGCCGCGACCGGCCGCCTGAGCTCCGAAGATCCCAACCTGCAGAACATCCCGATCCGCACCGAGGAGGGGCGCCGCGTCCGCCGCGCGTTCGTGCCGCGGGAGCGCGACTGGGTGCTGCTGTCCGCCGACTACTCGCAGATCGAGCTGCGCCTGCTCGCGCACCTGTCGGGCGACAAGGCACTCGTCGAGGCGTTCCACTCCGGCGAGGACATCCACGCGCGCACGGCCGCGCTCGTGCACGGCCTGCTGCCCGCGATGGTGACGCCCGAGCTGCGCAACCAGGCCAAGATCGTGAACTACGGCCTGATGTACGGCATGGGCGCGTCGCGCCTCGCGCGCGAGACCGGCATGCGACCACCCGAGGCGAAGCGCTTCATCAACGACTACTTCCGGGCGCTGCCAGGCGTGAAGCGCTACCTCGACGAATCACTCGCGCACGCCCAGAAGGAACGCTACGCCGAGACCATGTTCGGCCGCCGCCGCCCGCTGCCCGACATCGACTCGACCAACGCCATGCAGCGCATCGCGGCCGAGAACATGGCCGTCAACACGCCGCTGCAGGGTGCCGCCGCCGACATCGTGAAACGCGCGATGCTCAAGGTCCACCGGGCCATCGAGGACCAACAGCTCGAAGCCCGCCTCCTCCTCCAGGTCCACGACGAGCTCGTCCTCGACGTTCCGAAGAACGAACTCAAACAGGTCGAAGCCCTCGTCAAGGACGCCATGACGACCGCCGCCGACCTCAAGGTCCCCCTCGAGATCTCCATGGGCCACGGCCAGAACTGGCTGGAAGCCCACTGACCCCGCGAAGGTTGGGTACGGTGCCAGGCACCGTCCCCAACCCTCACCGGCGCGCGAGCCAGGCCAGCATCACGTAGCCCTCGGCCGTGTGGCGGGGACCGGTCAGGCCGGCGTTGCGGCGCGCGCTGCATTGGACGAGGCGGCTGCGGAAGAACTCGAACAGGATCGAGCCGGCGTCGCGGCTGCTGCCGGCCGTGGCCGCGAGGCGCGAGTCGATCTCGATCGTCGACAGGCCCTCGCTGGCCATGCGCTGCGCCAGGCGTTCGAGTTCTTCCGACGACGTGCCGAACAGGAACTCGCGGAACGCCTGCTCCTCGTGACATCCGGGCTCGCGATCGGCGAAGAGCTCGACGAACTCGGCGTCCGCGCCCTGCACGAGCAGCTGGAACATCTCCGTGCAGCCAACGAGCGTGCCGCCCGTGACCCGCACGCGCTGCCGCGCCTCCCAGGTCTCCGCGAGGATCGGAAAGAACGTCTGCACGCGCCACGTCAGCCGGCTCGCCCAGAACCGCGCGAGGCTGTGCACGGCCTGCTCGCGCAACCGCCGTTCGATCGCGCCGTCCGTCACGATGTCGGCGAGCACTTCCTCCACCAGCCGGCAATGCACACTCGCACGCAACCGGTGCGCCGCGACCTCGCGCAGCTCACTCGCGCCCTCGTCCTCGCCGAGGCTGCCCGCGACGTGCCACAGCAGCCGCAGGAAGTTGATGTGCGCCATGTTCATCGACCGCCCGACGAGCGCCTGCGTCGGCGCGCGGAACGGGAAGCTCGCCTGGTCGGTCGACACCAGGGAATCGACGAGCGTGTCGAGGCTGCGGCGCATCGAGCCGAGCCGCTGCTCGTCGAGCGGCGACGGGTAGCGCGCGAGGAGTTCGCCGAAGAGCCGCAGGGACTCGAGCTGTTCGCGAATCGCCGCGGCGCTCGCACCCGCGGCCTCGTCGTCGCGTCGCTCGACGGCCGCGAGGACCCGGTCGGCGAGATCGAGCTCGGCCGGATCCAGCGGGTGCTGGTTGCCGGCCGTTCGCTCCGATCGCGTCATGGACGGGTATCTTGACGCAACTGCACGCCGCCGTCCACCGGCTACGTGGACACGGTTCACGGGTTGCGCTGCCAGCGCGCGAGCTGCTGCCCGGTGAGAGCATCCAGTTCGATGCCGAACGCGCCGCCGCTCGCGTCGCTCAGAACGAACAATCGCTCGCCCACCGGCACGGCGATCACGTTGTGCAGGTACCGCGAGTGCGGCACGCCGAGCCCGGGTTCCCGCGTGCACCACTCGACCGCCCCGGTATCCGGATCCCGCCCCGTGACGACCACCCCGGAGTCCGCCATCCGATGGTGCGCGACGACGAACAGCCGATCCGCGGTCGCATACAACTGCGCCGAGTCGGCGAACGCGTCCTTCGTGCGCCACCCGTCCCGCCAGAGCTCCTTGCCGCGGCGATCGAACGCGATGACCTCGTCGTCGATCACGATGAGCCAATGCCGCCCGGCGGCGATGCTGAGCGCCCTGCCGGGAACCGAGAACAGCTCCGGCCCCGCGCGATCGAGGACGACGACGGCCGAACTCGTGGCGATCGCGATGCCAAAGTCCGCCGGCGCGATGTCGAACGCCCCGGCCGGGATCGTCGCCACGAACGCCTGCGCTCCGTTCGTGGCCGCGAGCCCGCGCACCTCGGGCTTGCGGATGGTTTGCTCCATCGCGTCCGCCGTGATCACGAGCCCGGCGTCGAGACAGAACAGGTCATGCGGCGCATCCTGCATTCGCCACGCCACCTTGCCGGTCGCGCGGTCGACCCCGACGAGACCGCCACTCTGGGTCGGCAGGACGACGCGATCGGCCGTGAACCGCGGCCACTGCAGCGGGGTGGAACCGAGCTCGAGGCAACCGACCTGGGCCTGCCATCGCATCCCGGCGAGCGGCACGTAGAGCCGCGCTTCGCCACCCCCGAGCCACAGCCGTTCGCCGGTCGGCACGTCGTAGAGGTTGCCCTCGGCCCCGGCCGCAACATCCAGCAGCCGCCCCCACCCCCGACCGTGCCCGGTCTTGGCCTTGCCGACCTCCTCACCGAACCGCCCGTCGACCCACGTGTCGCTGACGAGCCAGCGCGGCGGAACGGGCCCATCCCCGCCCTGCGCCGCGAGCCCGGCACCGACCAACGCACCGAGCAGCGGGCCGAAAACGATCGATGGCAAGAACTCGGTCACGACCGCCTGGAACGCAACGGGAACGCGCGACTGCATCCGGCCCCTAACGCGGCGAGCAGCGTTGGGTTCCCCACCGCAGCCCTATTTCTCGACGTTCGCCAGCGCGAGCCCGACCAGGGTGGTGCGCTTCGGAATCACTTCGTCGATCGTATCCGCTCCGCGGCTTCCGCGACGGACACCTGGACCTGTTCGCCGGTCCCGAGGTTCTTCAGCGCGACCTGGCCCGCGGCGAGTTCGGCCTCGCCGAGCACGATCGTGTAGGGCACGGCGTTGTTGTTGGCGTAGTTCAGCTGCTTCTTGAGCTGCGGGGTGTCGGCGAAGACCTCGACGCGCACGCCGTGACCGCGCAGCTCGGACGCGATGCGCACGGCGTCCTTGGCGGCCACCTCCTTCATGCGGCAGAGCAGCACCTCGGGACCGATGCCGAGGTCGGGGAACATCGAACGCTCCTCCATGACGAGCAGCACGCGTTCGAGCCCGAGCGAGAAGCCGACGGCCGGCACCTGTTGTTTGCCGAACATGCCGACGAGGTTGTCGTAGCGGCCGCCGCCGCCCATCGACCCGGCGAGGCCCTCGCACGTGATCTCGAAGATCGGGCCCGTGTAGTAACTCAACCCGCGCGCGAGCGTCGGGTCGAAGACGAGGTGTTTTGCGGCCGGCCCCGCGGCCGCGATCGCGAGCAGTTCGACGAGCGGCGCGCCGCCCTCGAGCTGCTCGAGCGCGCCCGGTTCGCGCGCGGCCTCGAGCGTCGCGAGCAGTTGCTCGCCGGCGGCCGGGCCGACGCCCTTCTCGGCGAGCTCTTTCAGCACGCCGTCACGACCGATCTTGTCGAGCTTGTCGAGCGCGATGAGCGCGAGCGACTCGTTCTCGGGCTGGATGCCGGCGTCGGTCACGAACGAGCGCAACAGCTCACGGTGATTGACGTGGATCTCGAAGTCGTCGAACCCGAGCTCCTGCAGCACCGTCGCGATCGCGCCGCAGACCTCGGCCTCCGCGACCAGGCTCTGCGTGCCGATCACGTCGACATCGCACTGGTAGAACTCGCGGAAGCGACCGCGCGCCGGCCGATCCGCGCGCCAGACGGGCTGGATCTGGTAGCGCTTGTAGTAGGTCGGCAGGTCCTGGTAGTTGGCCACGACGCGAGCGAGCGGCACCGTGAGGTCGTAGCGCAGCCCCTCGGCGGCGAGCCCGGCTTCGTCCGCGCCCGCTGCGAGCGCGCGCGCGAGCTTCTCGCGGCGATGCAGCAGGCGGTAGAGCAGCTGGTCGCCCTCGGGGCCGTACTTGCCGAGCAGCGTCGTCAGGTTCTCGATCGTCGGCGTCTCGAGCGGCACGAATCCGAACGACTCGTAGACGCGCTGGACGACGCCCATCACGTAGCGCCGCCGCATGACGTCCGGCGCCAGGAAGTCGCGCATGCCGCTCGGCGGCTTGGTGGAGATGCCCTTGCTCATTCGGCCCCATCATGAAGTGCGGGCACGGCGATGCCAGCGTGAGTAGGCTTCCGGGATGCCCGGCGCTTACCGCGTGCTTTCCGCGATCTGGTTTCTCCTCGTTCTCGGCATCGCTGCCGCGCCGGCCGCGGCGCAGGAGCTGCCGACCAAGCTCGAGGAGACCACGGTCAAGGCGCTGAACACGCTCGCTGACGACCTCCAGCAGCTCCGCACGCAACGCGATGCGGCGAAGGAGGACGCCAACATGACGCGCGTCAAGGAGCTCAACGAGCAGATCCAGCAACGTGAGCTGCAGTTCGGCAGCCTCGCGACGCAGCTGAACATCGAGGAGTTCGAGGACTCCAATCCGGGCTTCGACCTCGAGTCGGAGGTCGTGTCGCTCGTCGAGCCAGCGATCCAGTGGGTCAAGGGGCTCACAGAGGATTCGCGCCAACACGCCGCGATCACGGATCGCATCAGCGAGCTGGATTCGCGTCAGGCGCTCGTGGAGCGCGCCCGGCGGTTCGCGAGCCGAACGCTCGAACTGCTGCCGGAGAACGCTGCGGCACGCGCGGAGATGCAGCGCGAGATCGACGAATGGCGCGCATTGATCGAGACGATTCGCGACGAGCGGACCGTCCTCACGGCCCGCCTCAACGCGCTCGAGGCCGCTCAGGTGCCGCTGCTCGACAGCGTCCGATCGTTCTTCGCCGAGCGCGGCCTCACGCTGCTGCTCTGCGTGGTCGCGTTCATTCTCGTGCTGTTCACGATGCGTTGGTCGCAGAACAAGGTCCTGACGCGCAAGCGGCAGGACCGCGCGGTCTCCCTGCGCATCCTCGAGGTCGTGTTCTCCGCGCTCGGCCTCGTGCTCGCCGTCGCCGCCACGCTCGTCGTTCCGTGGGTACGCAACGACTTCGTGCTGCTCAGCCTCGGCATCATCTTCCTGATCGGCGCGGGCTGGGTTCTCGTGAAGGCCGCACCCCAGTTCTTCGAGCAGATCCGCCTCATCCTCAACGTCGGTTCGGTCCGCGAAGGGGAACGCATCATCGTGGACGGCCTGCCGTATCGCGTCGAACAACTGCGCTTCCACAGCCGCCTGCGCAACCCGGCGCTCCAGGGCGGCGCCCTCCGCATCCCGATCCAACAGCTGATCGGCCAACGTTCGCGCAAGCCCGCTCCGGACGAGCCGTGGTTCCCCACCGAGGTCGGTGACGTCGTCCAAGTCGGCGACTCCGTGATCGGCAAGGTCATCACGCAGACGCCCGAGGTCGTCGTGGTCGACGACTTCCGTTCCCCGCGCACCTACAAGACGACCGAGTTCCTGGAAGAAGAACCGCGCAACCTGTCGCACGGCTTCGCGATCACCTCGACGTTCGGCATCGACTACATGCACCAGAAGGACGCGACGACGACGATCCCGCAGAAGCTCGCCGAGGCGCTGCGGGCCGGCCTGCTCGAGATGGTGCCCGAAGAGCACCTGCTGCGTTCCCAGGTCCAGTTCTCGGCCGCCGGTTCGAGCTCACTCGACATGGCCGCCCGCGCCGACTTCGCGGGCGAGGCCGCGCCCAGGTTCCGCGACCTGCGGCGGGCCGTTCAGCGCCTGCTCGTCGACGCATGCACGAAGAACGGCTGGACCATCCCGTTCCCCCAACTCACGGTCCACCGCGCGGAGTGACCCGTACGGAACCTGACCCGTACGGAACCTGGTTCATGCTGCCGGCCGACGCAACGCTACCTGCGAGACAACGCCCTCCCGGCCGGCAGCATGAACCAGGTTCCGTACGGGTTACGCCCTCCCGGCCGGCAGCATGAACCAGGTTCCGTACGGGTTCGTTGTCACACGTCGAGGAAGGCTGCCACGAACGGGAGCAGGCCCGCGTCACCGGCCGTTGGCGCGAGCAGCTCCGTGACCGGCGGCGCATCGAGGTCGACGACGAGGTCGCCGTTGGTTCGCAGCACGGGAAACAGGCGCGCCGCGTCCCGGCGTGATTCGGAGCCATCGCCCGAGCTCGACAGCAGCACCGACACCTCCATCCCCGCCTGCTGCAGCTGCGCCGCCGTCAGGCCGTGCGCGCGTTTGCCATCGAGCAGCGTGTGCGTGACCGACGCCCCGGCCGCCGAGCCGAGCAACAGCCGTCCGGCGGTGTCCTTCGTCGTCACCCGAACGAGCCAGCCGGCGTCGCCGAGCGCGATCAACGGCGCCAGGCCGAACGGTCGACGGCCGCGGCCGTCGCCGACCGGTACGGCCGCCGCGAGAGCCGTCAGCGAGTCCTCGAATACCTCGAGCGCCCGCGGCGCCGGCAGTCGGTCGAGGGCGCGGCAATCGAACACGGCGACCAACGCTCCGCGCCGCGCCAGCTCACGCGCGAGGGCGCGGGCCACCGGCAAGCGTTCGCCGTCCGTCGCGAGCACGCCCCACTTGCGCGCGGCCCCCTTGGGCCGGAAGAGCTCCGCCGGGAACCGCGCGACGCCGAGCAGCAGTCGCTCGCGTTCGATCTCCTGCAGCTCCAGACCACGCCCGATGCCCTTCGGGTCGTCGAGCACCTGCTTCACGAAGTCGGCGACCCGTGGCACGAGAACGCCGCCGCCCGGCATCTTCAGATCGTGAATGTAGCTGACGTGATCGCAGCCGAAGAGCCTGCTCGAAGCCACCCGCGCGCCGTGCCGGCGCAGGTTCGCGGCGAAAACGCCCGACCCGATATCGATGCCGCTGATGTCCATCTGCGCCCACCAGACCGCGAACGGCGGCGGGTCGAGGTTGATGCGCAGCGCCGGCGACTGCGCGGCGCGCTCGGCGGCATCCTCGCCGAAGACCTTCTCGAGCAGACCGTGGCGCGGCCGCGCGTCGTAGACGCCCGACAGCGCGATCACGCCGCGCAACGCCGACCGCCCAGCACGGGTCAGCGCCCACATCTGCTGATCGACCGCCACCCACGACACGAGGTGCGCGCCCGCCGAGTGCCCCATGAGGAACATCCGGTCACCGTCGAAGCCGAGCTCATCGGCGTGCGCGTGCAGGTAACCGAATGCGCGCGCACAGTCCTGCGCCATCGCCGCCGGGCGCACGAACGGAAACATCCGGGTGTTGATCGTCGCGCACGCCAGTCCACGCCGGCAGAGCTCGACGCCGAGCGGCTCGTACAGGTCCTTGTGACCCGCCGACCAGCCACCGCCGTGCACGAACATCACGAGCGGCGGCGCCTTCACACCCGGCGGCAGATAGACGTCGAGCGAGTTCCGCCGACCATCGCGTGCGATGCCCTCGGCGTACTGCACGTCGTAGTGGACGACCGGCTCGGCCTTCGGCGCGATGCCCCGCTGACCCGCGGCGAAACTCGCCAGCAGGGCCAACACGGGGATCAGGAACGAACGCTGCAACCCATGACGTGACATCGGCACGTCAGCGCACACCCCGCGACAGCAGGAACGCGAGCAGGTCGCGCAGCTCTTCCGGGTTGAGCGCATCGACGAGCCCTGCCGGCATCGGCGACTTCTTCGACGGCTCGACCTTCTTCACGTCCGCGACCGGGAAGCGCTGCAACCGGGCATCGGCGACGGCCGGCATCACCTCCCAGACCTCCGCGCCTTCGTGCGTCACCTTGACGGCGCGCCCGAGCAACGCAGCCCCGCTCGTCGTCGTCACGACCGAGCCCGAGTACTGATCGCTGATCACGTTGTCGGGTTCGAGGATCGCCTCGAGCACCTCGTTCGCCGAGAACTTGTTCCCGAGGCTCGTGAGGTCCGGACCGTGGTTGCCGCCCTCGCCCGCGAAGTAATGGCACGCAGCGCATCCGGTCGCATGGAACAGGTTGTGCCCCGCCACGAGGTCGGCGTTCTGCAGACCCTTCCCGATCTCCGCCTGCGCATCGGCGAGCTGCCAATCGCGCCCCGGCCCCTTCGGCTTCGTCGCCCGGTATGTGGGCAGATCGGCCCGCGCCTTGTCGGCGAGATCGGCGAGCGCGTTCTGCTCCGCCGGGCTGCAGCGCTCCCACGCGTAGTCGATCATGCGCTTGAGGTAGCCGTCGTAGCTCGCGCCGCCCTTCCGGGTGCGCGCCGCCGCCAAGAACGAGAACAACGTCGCGCGCTGATCGAGCGTCCAGCCGTTGTCGACATGCACGAGCGCGTAGGCGATCGCGATCTGCGACGTCGGCGGCATCTCGTCGATCATCTTCTGGATCGGGCCGCCGTAGCGCGCGTTGCGCGTCACGACGTCGGTCCACGCCGGCGGTTCGTCGAACTTCACCTCGGCGAGCAACGGCACGGCGCGATCGAGCAGCCCCGGAGCGTCGATCGCCGTGAGCACCTCGACGAGGTCCGCGTCGACGCGACCGTCACCCGTCGGCAGCAGCGGCAGCAGCCGCGCCGTCAGCTCGTCGCGCACGTCGGCACCGATCTCGTCCATGGCCAGCAGGGCCAGCGCATGGGCCCGCACCCAAGAGATCCGCGCCTCGCGACCGAGCCCCCCGAAATCGAACGTCGCGAGGCGGGCGAGCGCGTGACCCGGCGTCACGGTCGCGTCGCGGATCTCGGTCCGCAGCCGCCGCAGCTCGACGGGCTCGTCGCGCCAGATCGCCGGCGCCGGGCTGCCGAGCGCATACGGCGGGATCGCATCGATGCGCAGCAGCCGCGACTTGAGCCCTCGCCCACCCGTGAGCACATAGAGCTTGCCATCGACGGAGCACGCGTCACTCACGGGGAACGGCTCGCCCGTCACCCACTGCACCGGCTCGCGCCCACCGACCGGCAGCGCCCAGATCGTCCCGAACGTCCAGTCGAATGCGAGCACGCTGCCGTGATGCAGGACCATCGCCGTCGGCGAGCCCGGGCCGATGTCACAGATCGACGCGGGCGCGTCGGGATAGTCCGCCGGCCACTTGTTGCTGCCGCTGCGCCAGCCGTAGTCGACGCCGGGGACGACCTCGAGGATGCGCGTCGGGCGATACCACGGCATGCCCATGTCCCACTCCATGTCGGCGTCGTAGGTGTAGATCCGGCCGTCCGGCAGGACCGCGGCGTCGTAGGTGTTGCGGAAGCCCCAGGAGAGCAGCTCCCAGTTCTCGCCGTTCGGGTCCACCTTGCAGATGTAGCCGCCCGGCGCCTTCAGCCCGCGGGCGTGTCCGCGCGGGTCCTCGAACTTCTCGAGCAGACGATCCTCGCCCCACTCGTGCTGCGGCAGACCGTCGCCGATCGCGGTCAGCGGCACGTGATTGCCGATGACGACGAGCAGGTTCTCGCCGTCGGGCGCCGGCATGATCGCGTGCGGCCCGTGCTCGCCGCCGCTCTTCAGTTCGCGCAGCAACGTGACCTCGTCGAACGCGTCGTCACCGTCGGTGTCGCGCAGTCGGTAGAGCCCCGGCGTGCGGTAGGACACGACCGCATACAACGAATCGCGAAACCAGCACAAGCCCTGCGCGCCGTCGAGATCGACGTCGAGCTTCTCGATCCGGCTCTCGCCGCCGAGTCCATCGGCCGGCGTCACGCGATAGAGTCCGCGCGACTGATCACTCGCGATGAGCCGGCCCTCGTCGTCGGCGCAGATCGCGACCCACGACCCGTAGCCCCGCGGCACGTCGAGCAGCTCGATCGCGCCGGCCGCACCGGGCCCCGCGAGCCCCATCGCCGGCAGCGCGACCTGCGGCGCGTCGGGCGGCACGGGGGGCGCGAGGTTGATGGCGCGCAGCCGCGGCGACCACGGCAACCCAGGCTTGCCGACCGCACCGAACGAGCGCGCGGCGTCCCAGGTGTCGTCCTCGGCGAACTCGAGTCCGTTCCACCCCTCGGGGTCGTCGTTGCTGCAGCGCCAGGACGCGTCGGTGACGAACCCACCGTCGCCCTTCGCGCTGCGCCACGACACGCGCAGCGCGAGCGCGGCCGGCCCGCCTTCGTTCCACGCGTGCACCGCGATCACGTTCTTGCCCGGCACGAGGTGCTCGGTGATCGCAGCCCGCGACGGCGCGGCCCAGTCACTCGACTCGAGCACACGGGCACCGTTGACGTAGACGCGCGACTTGTTGTCGCACGCGACGACGACGTCCGCGGCTGCGATCGCGCCATCGAGGTCGAAAGCACGGCGGAAGAACAGGTCCTCCTCGCCGCCCGCCTCGGCATCCCAGATCCACTCCGGATCCGGCCCCTCGCTCGCCTTGCCCTTCTCGCGCTCGAGCAGCGCCCGGGCGAGCGGCGGCGTCGCCGCCAACTCTTCGCGCGGCAGCCGCACGAGCGCGATGTCCTTGAACCACGCGGTCATCTCCGGCCCCGCGTGGACCTGCAGCGCGAAGCTGCCCCCGCGCGGCGCGTCGGCCTTGTCGTCCATGAGCATCGCGACGAGCCGACCATCGGCGTAGTGCTCGATCACGTTGCCGCGCGCGACGACCTTGAACGTGTGCCACTGCGCGAGATCGACCGGTTCACCTGGCGGCGTCGCGATGCGATCGACGACCCGCCGGTTGCCTTCAGTGTCGCGCGCGACGAACTGCCCGTGCTGGCAGAGGACGCCGACCCCCTTCTCCTCGTAGAACATCCCGAAATACTCGGGCTTCGGATGCGCATCACACTGCAGACCGGCGACGTCGAAGTTCTCAAGTTCGCGGCTGCGGTACTGGACGCCGCTGTTGTTGGCGCCCTCGACGCGCAGCCGGTAGGTCAACTCGAAGTCGACGGCCGGCTCGCCCTGCCAGTGCAGGTAGGTCGTGCGTCGGCGCTCCTGACCGACGGTCGAACCGACGATGCAACCGGCCTCGACGCGCCAGAGCGCCGGATCGCCACGCCAGCCCGCAAGCGACTTGCCGTCGAAAAGAGCCTCCGGCGCCTGTTGGGCCGAGAGCGCCGAAACGAGAATTACCGCGACGAGGCAACGCACCATGGATCGGCTATCATCAGCAACTGAACCGCGATTGTCAGCCCGTAGCCGGCCGGCAATCCGAACCCCAGAACCGACCGATGACTCAGATTCGTAATCTCGCCCTTCTCGTCCCGATGTTCCTGTTCGCCGCTTGCGGTGGCGAAGCCGGCGCTGCCGCCACCCCGGATGCGACGGCCAGCTCGCTGAACGAGCTGCTCGCGGGCATCACCGACGCCGAGACCGCGAAAGCGGCCAAGTCCGAGCTCGAGTCGCTGACCAAGGACCTCTCGACGGGTATGGAGAGCCTGAAGTCGGCCGGCGAAGCCGCCGCCAAGGACACCGGCAACGCGCTCAACGACATGGCCACCAAGGTCACCGAGGGCGCGAAGGCGGCGATGAGCCAGCTCTCCCCCGAGCTGCAGAAGAACCTCGGCGGTCTGCAGGAGCAGATCACGCGCCTCATGAACAACGAGGAGATCAAGCAGGTCCTCGGCCCGATGCTCGAGAAGCTCAAGGGTCTGCTGCCGGCCTGAGCGGCGCACGCGGTCCAGCCTCACGGGTCTCGTTTCGGGACCCCTTGCATCGCGCGCTTTCGCCGATGCCAGCGCGCGATCGCGGCCGCCACCCCGGCGGCCGCTCGCCGTTCCAGGAGAGTTGGCGCCGCGCGTGCTACCCTTCTTCCATGCGCACCCCCCTGATTCTCTGCGCCGCAGCGCTGTTCTGCGCCCCCGCCAAGGCCGACAAGTTCTGGCTCTCCGATCCTGCCAAGGAAACCGTCGAGGGCAGCCAGCCCGACGTCCTCGAAGGCGTGGTTCTCGAAGAGACCGAGACGACGGTTCATCTGCGCGTCGTCGGCGGCGAGTTGTTCCTCAGCAAGTCGCGGATCTTCAAGTCCGAGAAGGACGCCCTCACGGTCAAGCAGATCGAGGACGCCGAAGGCAAGGAGCAAGAGCGTCTCGGCAAGCTCGCCGAGGCCAAGAAGCTCGACGAGGCCGCGGAACGCCTGCGTCGTGACGTCGAGGCCGTCGAAGCGACGGCGCACCCGGCCAAGGCCGAGGCCGTCGAAGCGTCGCTCCCGGCTCCTGCGCCGATCCTGCCGGTCGTCACCGCGACCGTGCCCGGCTTCGACCCGATCGTCGGCCGCAACGCCGGCTACGGCGCTCATCTGCAGATCATGGCCGAGCTCGAGCTCGCCTGGTCGCTGACGAAGAACCGCGACTACCTCGTCGCGCTTCGTCGCCTGCGCCGCCTCCACTGAGCTCGTCGGCACGACGCCTTCCCGGCGACAGGTTCGGCGCCCGTACGGCCACGTACCGGGCGTGGAAGTCCTGGTCATCATCGCCCTCGTCGTGATCCTCGTCATCGGCGCCCGCGTCATCGCGGGTGTGATCGATGGCGACCGCATTCGCGACTACCTGCAGCAACGGGGCTGCACGCTGCTGAAGCGCCAGTGGACGCCGTTCGGTCCCGGCTGGGCCGGCGAACAGTCCTCGCGCCTCTACGCGATCGAGTATCGCGACGCCGCGGGCAACCGCTGCGTCGCGAGCTGCAAGACGAGCATGCTGGCGGGCGTCTACCTGACGAACCAGCGAGTGCTCGAGCCCGGTCTCGAACCCGGCCCCGAGGTCACGCCCGCCGATTCGGCGGGCGGGTCACCGGGCGAGTCGGCTGGCAAACCGCCGCTGCGCACGGCAGGCGACGTGGTCTGCGACGACCCGGCGGCCGAACTCGCCCGCCTCCGCACGGAGAACGCCGAACTCCGAGCCCGCCTCGACCGCACCGACCCCTGAGCGGGTGAACAGACCGAACCCGGTATCCTCGTCTCACGCCCCGCGGCGCTACAGGCTGCTCTGCTCGGCGATCGCCTCGAGCTCTTCCCACCGCGCATAGAGACCTTCGATCTCGCCCGGCAACTCCTGCCGCCGCGCGGTGAGTCGATCGAACCGCGCGGTGTCGCCGCCTTCACCGTAGAGCGCCGGATCCGCGAGCTCCGCGTCGACGGCTTCGAGCTCGCTCTCCGCGGCCGCGATCTTCCCCGGCAGCTCCTCGAGCTCGGCCTTCTGGCGCGTGCTGAGCTTCCTCGCCTTGATCGGCGCCGAGCTCACCGCCTGCTGCTTCGCCCGTTCTGCGGCCGCCGCGGCCGCTGCGTTGGCGGCCGCCGCCCGCGCCGCCGCCTCCTGCGCGAGCTTCTCGAGCAGCAATGACAGGTCGCCCTCGTGCACCCGAACGTCGCCGCCGCCGTCGAGATGCAACACGCGGGTCGCGACGCGATCGAGAAACCACCGGTCGTGGCTGACGACCAGCGCGCTGCCCGGGAACGCGAGCAGCGCATCCTCGAGCGCGCGCAGGGAGGCGAGGTCGAGGTCGTTGGTCGGTTCGTCGAGCACGAGCACGTTGCCGCCGTCGCAGAGCATGCGCGCGAGCAGCACGCGGTTGCGCTCACCGCCCGACAGGCTCCCGACCTTGGCATGTTTCATCGCCCCCGGGAACAAGAACTGTTCGAGGAACGACTCGACCCGCATGTCACGCCCGCCGACGAACACGTAGTCGTTGCCGTTGCTGACCTCCTCGAGCACCGTCTTGTCCGGATTGAGCTCGGAACGCGCCTGGTCGATGCCGGCGAAGCGCACCGTCGGACCGACGTGGACGTCCCCGGTCGTCGGCTGAAGCTGGCCGAGGCACGCGCGCACGAGCGTGGTCTTGCCCGCACCATTGGGGCCGACGATGCCGACGCGTTCCCCCGGTCCGATCTCCAGGTCGAACGGCCGCAACACGTCGCCGCGCCCCTCGAAATGCACCCCGAGCTGCCGAATACGCAGAACGAAGTCCCCGAGTCGCGGCCCGTCGGGGATCTGGAATGCGAGCTCCGCGGCCGCCGGCGGCGGCGCATTGTCGACGAGCGACTGCCAGCGACCGATGCGCGCCTTGGCCTTGGTCGTTCTGGCGGGCGCCCCACGCTTGATCCACTCCGTCTCGCGCCGCAGCGTGTTGAGTCGCGCGCTCTCGGCCTTCTCCTCGTGTTCGAGCCGCTCCGCACGCTTCACCAGGTATGCGCGGTAGCCGCCCTCGTAATCGTGCAGCTGGCCGTTGTCGAAGTCGACGGTCCGCGTCACGAGCCGATCAAGGAAGTAGCGGTCGTGCGTCACCATGACGAACGGCGTGTCCATCTCGAGCAGGTAGTTCTCGAGCCACTCCGTGACGTTGGCGTCGAGGTGGTTGGTCGGCTCGTCGAGCAGCAGCAGGTCGGGCCGCCCCACGAGCAGCCGCGCGAGCGCGACGCGGCGCTTCTCACCGCCCGACATCGGCCCGCACCGAGCCTGCGGATCACGGACGCCGAGCCCGTCGAGCACGGCGTCCGCGCAGTGATCCACGTCGTGACCGCCGAGCTGCTCGAGTCGTTCGTCCAGGCGCTGCTGTTCGTTGAGCAGCTTCTCCAACCGGTCCGGCGAGTTGTCGGGATCGGCGAGTGCTACGTGAACCTCCTCGAGCCGCGCCACGACCTCGGCGCGGCCCTGAATGCCACCGACGACGACCGCGTGCGCCGTCTGATCCGTGGGCAGCGGCGGCTCCTGGGCCAGATACCCGATCCGCAGACCGCGCTTCACCGCCCGCTTGCCCTCGTCGGGCACGAGCTCGTTGGCGAGCACGCGCAGCAACGTCGACTTGCCGCAGCCATTGGGCCCGAGCAGACCGATGCGTTCGCCCTCGTTGACGACGAGCGCGACACCCTGCAGCAGGTGCCGGTCCCCCATCGTCACATGGATGTTCTCGAGCGTCAGCAGCGCCATGGTCGTGAACGTACCGAACCCGGTATCGTTGTCTCGCGCGTTCTCGCGGGCCCGACCCGCCTACCCGCGCGCCGCGCCACCCCGCACGGGCGCGCTGTCCTGCCCCGCCTCCCGCAGCAGCTCTTTCTGCCGATCCGTGAGTTGTTGCGGCAACGCGGCCCGGACGACCACGAACAGATCGCCCGCGGCCTGGCCGTCACCGCGCTTGAGCCCCTGCCCGCGCAGCCGCAGCCGTTCGCCAGCGCGCGTGCCGGGCTGCAGCTTGACCGTCGCAGTCCCGCCCGGCACCGCGACCTCGACGCTCGCGCCGTCGACGAGATCCCACGGCGCGACGACGATGTCGGCCTCGACGTCCTTGCCGCGCAGCCGGTAGACGTCGTCGGGCACGAGCCGAAACCGCAGCAGCAGGTCGCCGTTGCCCGCCGGCCCGGGATGCCCGAGCCCACGCAGCCGCGTCATCTGACCATCGCGCGTGCCCTTCGGGATCGTCAGATCCACCGACCGACGACCGCCCGCGGTGTCGATCTGGAACGCGCGCTTGCCGCCGAGCAACGCGAGCCCGACCTCGATCTCCATCTCGGCCTCGACGTCGCGACCCTTCTGCGGCGCGCGCTGCCGCCGCCCGCCGCCCCCCGCGAACATGTCGCCGAACATCGACGAGAAGAAGTCGGAGAACCCGCCGCCGCCGCCGCCCGCGCCGCCGAACATGCGGGCGAACTCCTCGGGGTCGATGTTCCCCTGGAACCCGCCGCCGGGCGGCCCGCCGAACTCCTGGCCGTGCCGCCAGTTCGCCCCGAGCGCGTCGTAGCGCTTGCGCTTCTCGGGGTCGCTCAAGACCTCGTGCGCTTCGGAGATCGCGGCGAACTTCTTCTCGACCTCGTCGCGCTTCTCGGCCGGATGCTTGTCCGGATGCCACTCCTTCGCGAGCTTGCGATAGGCGGACTTGATCTGGTCCGCCGACGCGGAACGGGAGATGCCGAGAGTCGTGTAGTAGTCCTGGAATTCCAAAGTCGGCGCACCCGGGAGCCGGGGCCGTGCTTTCCTAAACCTCGCGTCGGCCGGCCGCAAGTCAGCTTCCCGGCGAAGGCTAGCCCCGCCGCCGCCGCCGCCCGACCAGCCGGGCCCGAGTTCGCCGCGCACCCGCTCAGGACCGTCCGGGCCGGCCGCCCACGGCTCGCCGCCCGTCGCCTACAATCCACGCCCGGAACGACACCCTCCGCACCTTCTGCGAGTCGCAGCAGCAGATGCTGCCCCCGCGCCCGGAGGGCGCCGAGGTCACGTGGGATCAACGCGTCACCCTCGGCGTGCGCGCCGCCGGCGTCATCGCCTGGGTGTTTCCCAACGTCGCGTTCCTCGATGAACACGGCCTCAACGACTGGGTCGTCGCGCGTCACCCGATCGGCGACGACGTCGCGCGCCGCGAGAGCAACCGCAGATCGCTGAACGCGATCTTCGGCTTCGTCGATGCGGATCAGAACGCCGTGCTCGATGGTCGCGAGATCGCCGCCGCAGTCGAGAGCGCGTTCCCCGGACTGAGCGCCGACCCGGTCGCGGCGACCACCCGCACCAAGAACTACGTCGCGGCCTACGACCGCGACCGCGACGGCGCGATCAGCCGGTCCGAGCTCGTCGACACCGCGACGTCGGAGCGCCGCATGGCCCACGACCGCCTGCCGCCCGCGGGTTACGTCGAGGGCTTCCGCCCCAACCTGCTGATTCACGGCGACGGCGAGTTCGAGGTCGTCCCGCGCAGGAACCCGCTCACGGATGCGATGATCCGCGAACACGAGGCGAAGTTCCGAAAGCTGGCCGCAGGCTGGCAGCACCGGTAGCCAGTTCTCGAAGTCATCGCCGCGAGCCGCGCGCGATCGCCGGTTATCCTGCCCGGCATGACCCTCGCTGCGCTCGTCGTTCTCGCGCTCGCCTCGCCGCAGCAGACCGGCCTCTACGGCGCCGACACCACCGTGCCCGAGCGCACCGCGGTCACGATCGACGGGGTCACCTACGGCGCGGAGGGCAACGACCGCGGGCCGATCGGCGGCGGGCCGGGCTATGCCGACGTGGTGACTGCCGGCGACCGCACCGTGCGTGATCTCGACAGCCTGACGCATGCCCTCGCGACGGCCGAGCCCGGGGAGGTCGTGTTCGTGCCGGGTGACGTCACGATCGATCTGACGGCCGCGTGTCTCATCGACGGGCTCGTCCTCGAGATCCCCGCGGGGGTGACGCTCGCGAGCGACCGGGGCCACGGCGGCTCACCGGGCGCGCTGCTGTTCTCCGACCACCTCGCGACCCGTCCGCTGATCCGCGTCACCGGCGACGCCGCGCGGGTGAGCGGCCTGCGGCTCCGCGGCCCCGACCCCGAACGCCGGCTCGACCATCATCGCCGCTCGTTCCGAGGCGACCACCCGCCGGGACGCACGCGCTATTACGCGCTGCCGACCTCGGACGGCATCCGCACCCGCCACGATCGGCTGCGGATCGACAACTGCGAGCTGGCCGGCTGGAGCCACGCCGCGATCGATCTGCGCGGCGGCGACGGCCATCTGGTCCAGCACTGCTTCATCCACCACAATCAGCGCCAGGGCCTCGGCTACGGCATCTGCCACGACGTCGCGTTCTCCACCATCGAACGCAATCTGTTCGACTGGAACCGGCACTCGATCGCCGGCACGGGCCGGCCCGGCTCGGGCTACGTCGCCCGCCACAACGTCGAACGCGGCACGTCGCTGAGCCACCTGTTCGACATGCACGGCGGCCGTGATCGCAAGGACGGGACCGACGTGGCCGGCACGCGGGTGCGGGTCGAACGAAACACGTTCCTGTGCGAGCGCACCGCCGTGGTCATCCGCGGCGTCCCCGAGGACCGGGTCGACGTGCTGCACAACTGGGCCGTGCACGCCGGGCCGGCGGCGCTCGTCCGGGCCGGGGAACGGACGATCGTTGGCCCCAATGCGTTCGGGCTCGGGTCGCCGCGCGTCATCCTGCCGTGACGCGATCGGCGCCGGCCATGAGCCGGCCGCATCCGGTCCGGGCATTCGAACGAATCGAAGAGCCAGTCGGGGCCGGAGCGCTGGCCCCACGACCCTGCCCCAGCCCGCCAACGCCCCGTGACCACCTTCCTGCTCGTCCTCCAGATCGCGATCGCCCTGATCATCCTGAACGTCTGGATCCTGCGATCTGGCCGGGCGACGAACTACCGCGGCGGTGACGCCGAGACCATGAAGGAGGAGTTTGCGGTCTACGGCCTGCCGCCGTGGGCGGTCTACGTGGTGGGCTTCTTCAAGATCACGTTGGCCGTCCTGCTGATCGTCGGCGTCTGGTTTCCGAGCCTGACCCTGCCCGCGGCGGCCGGCATGGGCGCCCTGATGTTGGGCGCGGTCCTGATGCACGTGAAGGTCGGCGACTCGATCCGCAAGACCGCGCCGGCGTTCACGATGCTGGTGCTCTGCCTCCTCGTCGCGCTGCCCTGAGCGCGGGCTGCAATCGCCGACCGCGCGCCGCAGCGCCGGCCAACTGACGATGAAGATCGCGTTCGAGATCTGCCGGGCCCTGTCGATGGTCACGTTCCTGTGGTACGGCTTCGCCTGCGTCCTCGCCGGCTCGATGGTCGCCGAGTTCGAGCGCTTCGGTCTCGCCCACCTGCGTCTGTTGATCGGCAGTCTCGAGCTGCTCGGGGCGCTCGGGCTCCTCGTCGGCTACTTCGTCCCGGCGATCGCGGCCGTCGCCTCGGCTGGCCTCGGTCTGCTGATGGTGCTGGGCGTCGCCACGCGTTTCTGGGTCGGCGATCCGGTGGTCGAGGCGCTCCCCGCGGCGGTGCTGGGTCTCATCAACTGGTTCGTCTTCGCGTACTCGGTCGGCTGGGTCGGACCGCGCTGATCCCGGCCTCCGCCGTTCGCCGGCCTCGAGCTGGCCGCGCAGTTCTTCGTCCCGGATCCGAGCCTCCCGCTCGGCGCGGCGACGACCGAGGCCGTGGCGATCGTGATCGGCTGATCGGCACGCGCGGGGTCGCCCGCGCGCCGTCACACCATCTGCGCCGGCACGACGATCCGATCGAACTCGGCCGCCGTGAGATGCCCGAGCGCGAGCGCGGCTTCCCTGAGCGTGGTCCCGTCGGCGTGCGCCTTCTGCGCGATCTCCGCGGCCTTGTAGTAGCCGATGTGGTTGTTGAGTGCGGTGACGAGCATCAGGCTCTGATCGACCAGCTCGGCGATCCGCGACGTGTTCGGCTCGATGCCGGCGACGCAGTTGTCGAGGAAGCTCCGACACGCGTCGGCGATGAGCTGAGCGCTCGTCAGCACGTTGTAGGCGATCACCGGTTTGAACACGTTGAGCTGGAAGTGGCCGTGCGTGCCCGCGACCGCGACCGCCGTGTCATTGCCGATGACCTGAGCGCAGACCATCGTCAGTGCCTCGCACTGCGTCGGGTTGACCTTGCCCGGCATGATCGAGCTGCCGGGCTCGTTCGCGGGCAACACGATCTCGCCGATGCCCGTGCGGGGGCCGCTCGCGAGCAGGCGGATATTGTTGCCGATGTGCATCAGGCTCACGGCGACCCGACGCAGCGCGCCGCTCGCCTCGACCATCGCGTCATGAGCGCTCAGCGCCTCGAACTTGTCGGCCGCGGTGACGAACGGCTGCCCGGTCAGCTCGGCGATCTTGGCCGCGACCGCGACGTCGTAGCCGGTTGGCGTATTGAGGCCCGTGCCGACCGCGGTGCCGCCGAGCGCGAGCTCGGCGAGGTGCTTCAGGCTGTCCTCGAGGGTCTCGATGCCGCGCGCGAGCTGCGCGGCGTAGCCGCCGAACTCCTGGCCGAGGGTCAGCGGCGTCGCATCCATCAGGTGCGTGCGGCCCGTCTTCACGATGTCCGCGAACGCCGCCGCCTTGGCGGCGAGCGCCTCCTGCAGCGCCCGCACCTGCGGAATCGTGACCTCGACGAGCTTGCCGTAGGTGGCGATGTGCATCGCCGTCGGAAACGTGTCGTTGCTGCTCTGACTCCTGTTGACGTCGTCGTTGGCCTGGACGAGCCGGTCCGCGCGGAAGTCGCCACCGAGGATCTCCGTCGCCCGGTTCGCGACGACCTCGTTGACGTTCATGTTGCTCTGGGTGCCCGAACCGGTCTGCCAGACGACGAGCGGGAAGTGGTCGTCGAGGCTGCCGGTCAGCACCTCGTCGCAGGCCGCGCCGATCGCCGCGGCTTTCGAGCGCGAGAAATCGGTCAGCTCGGCGTTGGTCAGCGCCGCCGCCTTCTTCAGGACCGCGAACGCATGCACGATCTCGAGCGGCATCCGCTGGCCGCCGATCTTGAAGTTCTGCAGGCTGCGCTGCGTCTGCGCGCCCCAGTAGCGGTCGTCGGGGACCTGGACCTCACCCATCGTGTCCCGCTCGGTGCGGTATTTCATCGACATCCTCTCGTGTTCGGTTGGTTCGCGGCGGGCCGCGAAGAGCCTGCCGAGAGCCTACACCCCGCAGGTCTCCGGCCGGATCGCGGTCCAGGCCGCGACCCTCACTTCTCCACCCGGAACCGAGAGGTGCGCCGTGGCGCTGCTACAACGCGCCGAGCTGCAGCGTCAACCCGTTGGAGGCAGCGAGCGTCACGAGGTTGCCGGCCGAGAACTCGCCCTGCAGCACCTGGGCGCGCACGACGACGCCGACGAGGCCGGGATCGTTCGGGACCTGGATCGACAGCTCGGGCGCGCCGAGCAGCAACGTCGCGTCGACGCTGTTCCGCAGCGCGCAGCCCGGCGCGGCGGCGGGATGGATCTGCGCGAGCGGCACGTTGACCGCCTGCCAACCGAGCACGCCCAGCAACGCGGCGCCGGGGACCGCGCCATCGACACGAGCGCGACTGCGGGTCCCGATCCAGGGCCGTTCGATCCCGACGAGCGCCAGCGGTCCGCCGCTGCCGGCGCAACCCGATCCGTTGACGGTCGCGCTGGCCGGACAGGTCGACTCGAGCACGGCGAAGTTCGGCGACGGCTGACCACCGGCCGTCGAGAACGTGCCGGCGAACACGTAGCGATCGTCGTTCAGTCGACGCATCGCCGTGGTCGTCGCACCGTACGGACCGAGCCCGGCGCCGAACGTGGTCCAGCTGCTGCCGTCCCAGCGCAGCGGCGCGCCGATGTAGTTGGTCGAGGTGCCGACGCCGACGATGAAGCCCGCGACCACCAGGTCGCCGTTCGGCAGCACGTCGAACCCGCCGGCAGAGCCCCAGAACGGCGGCGCGCCGATCGGCAGCCAGTGGTTGCCAGTGAACTGTCGGATCTCGGAGCGGCCGCCGACCGTGTGGGTGACGATCGCGTAGACCTCGCCGCTCGGCCCGGTGGCGAATCGCCGGAACTCCACGTCGGGCGCGAGCGCCGGCAACGGTGTCCCCATCGCCGCCCAGCCCGAACCGGTCCAGAGCGCGATCCCGTCGGCAGCCACGCCGCCGGCCACCGTGAAGTCACCGGTCACGATGACCATGCCGCTGTCGAGCTGATGGAACCGGCGCGTCCCGTCGAATCCGGTCGCGAACGGTGACCAACCCGTGCCGTCCCAGCGGGCATAGCCGCCGAAGTTCGCGCCACCGATCAGCGTCGCGTTCGCGACCACGAAGCTCCCGTCCGGCAGCCCGAACCCGGAGCCCGAGATCGAGGTCGAGAGGCTGAGCTGCGGCGCGACCGCCGACCAACCGACGCCATCCCATCGCATGTACGGGCCGAACGCCGTGCCGATGACGATCCCACCGGTGGTCGCGATCGGTTTCCCGCTGCTCTGGG
Source organism: Planctomycetota bacterium (assembly GCA_965228735.1). Lineage (GTDB taxonomy): Bacteria > Planctomycetota > UBA1135 > UBA1135 > UBA2386 > JAGQRA01. The sequence goes on along the minus strand of OZ245838.1, from coordinate 90,378 downwards.
GCGGAAACGCGATCGGGGTCCAACCCGGGTCGTTCCACTGCAGCAGTTCGCTGAGGCTGTAGCCGACGAGTCCGCCGTTCGGCACCTCGAAGAATTCGCGGATCCAGGCGCCCGGCGCCGCGGACACCGAGGTCCAGTCGAGGCCGCACTGTCCGGCGACCGGAACGCTGGAAAGGGTAAGACCGAGGACGAAACGGCTGAGGGTCATGAGCGGTTTCCTGCAAGAGTCATGCCGGTTGCCACATCGCGGTCATCGAGGGGTGGATGGCGCGGGGCGCTACCGGGGCGTAACGACAGGGGACGATTCCGTCGCACGCTCCTTCCCATGCGCCGAGACCGGCCGGGTTTATCAGGCGCGACCGAGCATCTTCTCGTCGCCGATCCGGTGTCGACGACTCGCCCCGCGCAGGCCGGGCTACCCCCGGAAACCGATCCGTCGCCGCCAACAGCTCGCTCTGGATCCCCGGCTCGAACGCGGAGTGTCCCGAGTCCTCGACGATCACGAGCTCGGCCTCGGGCCACTCGCGATACAGGTCCCAGGCCGATCGCGCCGGACACACGACGTCGTAGCGGCCCTGCACGATCACGGTCGGGATGTGCCGGATGCGGTCGACGCCGCGCAGCAGCTGGTCCTCGGTCTCGAAGAACCCGCCGTGCACGAAGTAGTGGCACTCGATGCGCGCGAACGCGACGGCGAAGTCGTCGGCGCCCGTCTCGGCGATCTTCTTCTCGTTCGGATACAGCAGGCTCGTCGTCCCCTCCCACACGGACCACGCGCGCGCCGCCGCGAGCCGGGTCGCCTCGTCGTCACTCGTGAGGCGGCGGTAGTACGCGCTCATGAGGTCACCACGTTCGACCGCGGGGATCGGTTCGAGGAACGCCTCCCACGCGTCGGGGAAGATGTTGCTGCCGCCCTCCTGGTAGAACCACAGCAGCTCCTTGCGCCGCAGCATGAAGATGCCGCGCAGCACGAGTTCCGTGACGCGGTCCGGATGGCGCTGCGCGTAACTCAGACTCAGCGTGCTCCCCCACGAACCGCCGAACACCTGCCACCGCTCGATCCCGAGGTGCTCGCGGATGCGCTCGATGTCGTCGACGAGATGCCACGTCGTGTTGTCGACGAGGCTGGCGTAGGGCCGGCTGCGTTTGCACCCGCGCTGATCGAACAGCACGATGCGATAGGCCGCCGGATCGAAGAACCGCCGGTAGTCCTCCCCCGCGCCGCCGCCGGGCCCACCGTGCACGAACACGACGGGCTTGCCGTCGGGATTGCCGCATTGCTCGTAGTAGACCTCGTGACCGGAGCCGACCGCGAGGTGGCCGTGGTCGAACGGTTCGATCTCGGGATAGAGCGCGCGCAGGTCGTCCCGCGGCGGCTGCAGACTGCGAATCTTGCGGACTGGCATGAGGTTCGGTTGGCACGGGCGAGCGTAGCCGCCGCCGGCTCGGGCGCGCGGCGACGCACCGGATTTCACGGAATGGCTGTAGCGGCCAGGGCCGACCGGAGGAAGGCCAGGTATGCCGCGGGACCCGAGGCGGCGGGACCCGATGCGCCGCGACCCCGCCCGGGCAGCCGCGCCGCTCCCCCCAAAGGGCATCTGCCATACGATCACCCGCAGCTGACGTTCCCCGGCATACGCGCCACGAGGTCTCCTGATGACACCCCCCCGACTCGACCACACGTCTGTCAGCGCTGCGCTGCTCACGGCATCCGCGCTTCTGACCCAGTTGACGAGCCAGTTGCCTGCCCAACAGTTCCTCGAAGCCGCCCGCCGCCACGTGCCGGCGCAGTTCGTCGGCCATGTCGCGGTCGCGGACCTCGACGGCAACGGCACCCCCGACCTCGCGGGCATCGGGCTCGCGGACGAACTGCGCCTGCTGATCAACGACAGCACCGGCGCATTCGCCAACATCCCCGTGCCGCTGCCGCTGACGCCGTTCCAGCAGTGGCGCATGGTCGGCATCGGCGACACCGACGGCGACGGCACCCCCGAGATCTTTGAAGCGTTTCCCGGCCAGATGTTCCGCACGAGCCTCACGCCGGCGGTGCCGCAGACGGTCCATTCCGTCGACGGCGACTGCTGGGGCCTCGAGTTCGCCGACCTCGACGGCGACTCGTTCGACGACGTCATCGCACTGTGCGCGGACGCGGTCAACATCTACTGGGGTGGCCCCGCCGGACCGGCGGCCCGGGACCGCTACGTGATCAACGTCTGGCGCGGCCACGCGCTCGGCGACTACGACAGCGACGGCGACCTCGACATCGTGATTCCCGGCGGCACGACCGGCTGCGACGCGCTGCGGAACGACGGTCTGCGTTCGTTCTCGCTGCAGAGCATCGCGTTGACCGGGGTGTCGTCGCACTCCGGCGCCACCGTCGCCGACCTCGACGGCGACGGCACGCAGGACCTCGTGCTCGAGATGGGACCGTACAACGCACTCGGGATGGCCAACGTCTATCGCGGCACGGGCGGCGGCGCGTTCGCCCTGCACCAACAGCTCAGCCTGTCGGAAGGCCGCGGCCCGAAAGTCGGCGACATCGACGGCGATGGCGATCTCGACCTCGTCGGTCAGGAGAACGACGCGGTCGTCATATTTCACAACGACGGGCTGGCCAACTTCAGCCGCGTGGCCGGCGCGACGTTCGCGCGGCTCACCGCCGTCGAGCAACTGATCGACCTCGACGGCGACGGCGACCTCGATCTCGTCGGGCGCGACGACGCGGGGCAACTCCCGGTCGATGGTTCGCTGCGACTGCTGCAGAACGACGGCAACGGCAATTTCTTCGACGACCATCACGAGCCCGTCACTGCCGGCAAGCTCGTCGACCTCAACGGCGACGGCAACGTCGACCTCTGGACCGAGACCGGCACCTGGCTCGGCGACGGCCACGGCGAGTTCCCGACGCCGCTCGCCCAATCGCTCCCCGAGGGCCTGTTCGGCGACATCGACGGTGACGGCGACATCGATCTGCTCCGCTCGGTCAGCTGGGAGTTCCACGTCTGGCTCAATGACGGCACGGGGGTGTTCTCACTCGCCGTGCAACAGTTCGTCGGGCTCGGCCAAGCCAACGGACGCGTGCTCGCCGACCTCGACAACGACGGCGACCTCGACGTCGTGAGCCGCGCGATCCTCGGCAGCAATCGCCTCTGGCTCTGGAACGGCGCCGGCTTCGATGCGGGTCAGGCCCTGCCGCAGCCGTTCTTCAGCGCCATCGCGGCCGACGCCGACGGCGACGGCGACCTCGATCTGCTGTCCGACTCCTGGGCGCTGCGGAACAACGGCAGCGGGACCTTCACCGACGTGACGGCCTCGTGGTGGCCGCTGGGCTTCCCCGGCGGGTTGTTCGCGGGCGCGCCCGACGCGAGCGATCTCGACGGCGACGGCGACCTCGACCTCGTGTGGCTCGGCACCGTGTTCGAGAACCTGGCGCCAGGCTTCGTCGACCGCGGCGCGACCTGGCTGCCGGCAACGGCACAGCTGCCGCAGCGCTCCCTCGACGTCGATCTCGACGGCGACGCGGACATCGTGGCCGTGCAGACGACGCCGGCCGGGCGGATCGCGGGCCTGCAGGTGCTGCGCAACCAGGGCAACGGCGTGTTCGTCGACGCCGGCACGGACCCGCTGACGACCGCCGCGTTCGGCATCCAGGTCGCGGACGCCGACGGCGACGACGACCCCGACCTGTTCCTCATGGGCCTCGAGTCGGCGACGTTGATGGTCAACCTGCACCGCCACCTGCACGCGCCGCGTGCGCCGGAAGCCGGCCAGGTCTTCGAGCTCGACCTCTACGCGCGCCCGAGCTACCCGCTCCCCGACTTCGGGTTCGTCGGGGTGTCGATCGGATCGATGCCGACGCCGACCGTGTTGCCGCAGGGTCTGCTGTGGCTCGACCCGCTGCTCACCGTCGTGCCGTTGATCGCGCCGCTGCCGGCCGGCCGTGCGACCGCGCAGCTCACGTTCCCGGCAACGCGGATCTTCGACGGCCTGCCGATCCACGCGCAGGGCTGGGTGTTCCCGGGTGACGATCACCTGACCAACCTCGAGCGCACGCAGCTGCGCCATTGAGCCGGGTGAACTCGGTCCGCTACGCGATCGGCTTGCGGTAGACCCCGAGCACGCAGTGTTCGGGGTACGGCAACCGCAGCGCGCGACACACGGTGCGCACCCAGAGCTCGATCTCGTTGAGGGGGCGGAAGCGGGCGAACGTGCGGCAGTCGTCGAGGCGCACGAACTCCGCCTCGGTCATGCCGACAGCAGTGAACTGGCTCCGCAGCGTCGAACGCGTGTTCATCCGGAAGCACGTCGGGAACGTGTCCTTCGGCTGCGTGCCCCACAGCCACGACTTGACGCGGTGGCGCAGCCCCATCGGCGCGAGCCGCGTCAGGATCGGCATCGGCGAGAAGCTCCAGACGGTGTAGATCACGGCGACGCCACCGGGCCGCAGCGCGTCGGCGATGCGCCGCACGCACGCGGCCGGATCGGCGATGTGCTCCGCGACCATGCGCAGCGTCACGACGTCGAACGCCGCGCCGCCGTCGAACGTGTCGATGCCGCCCGCGACCTTCTCGTGCACCCACCGGTTCTCCTGCAACGTCGGATCCGGGTCGAGACCGACGAGGCGACCGCAGCGCCGCGACAGCGACTCGGCGAGCCGTTGGTTGCTCGGAAACAGCTCACGCCCGCAGCCGACGTCGAGCCAGTTCGCGCCGGGCGCGATGAGGCCGGCGATGAACGCCTCGTACCAGTCGTCGGGCGTGTGGTAGTCGTAGTCGAGCCGCAGCCGCGGGCCCCAGCCGAGGCGATCGGGCTCGCCGTAGCGCAGCCGGAACATCTGCGCCAGCGCGGCGCGGTCCGGCAGGCGAACGAGAACGGGGGCGGTCACGATCAGCGACCTACGCGATCGGGAACAGGCGCTCGAGCTCGGCGACGAGCGACGGCTCGAGCATGACCTGGGCCGCCGAGATGTTGTGTTCGAGCTGCTCGGCGCTGCGCGCGCCGACGAGCACGGTCGAGATGCGGTCATCGCGCAGGCAGAACGCGAGCGCGAGCTGCGTCGCGGTCAGGTCGTGCTGGGCAGCCAGCTCAACGAGCTTCTGCGCGGCCTCGCGGCGTTCTTCGGTGAGGTAGCGTTCGATGAACTGGCTGCCGGCCTTCTCCGTCGCGCGGGTGCCGGCCGGCGGTGCTTCCCGCGGCTTGTACTTGCCCGTCAGGACCCCCTGCGCGAGCGGCGAGTAGACGAGTTGCCCGAGGCCGTAGCGTTCGGCCGTCGGCAGCACCTCGCGTTCGATGCCGCGGTCGAAGAGGTTGTAGAGCGGCTGGTTGCTGATCGGCTCGGCCCAACCCTCGCGACGGCAGAGCTCGACGACCTCGGCGATGCGGTTCGCCGGCCACTGGCTCACGCCCCAGTAGAGCACCATGCCGCGCCGCACGAGGTCGTCCATGGCCCGCGCGGTCTCGCGCAGCGGCACGTCGTCGTCGTAGCGGTGGCACTGGTAGAGGTCGACGTAGTCGGTGCCGAGCCGCTGCAACGACCGCCGGATCGACTCGTGGATGTGCTTGCGCGACAGCCCGCGGTCGTTGACGTCGTCGCTCATCGGGAAGAAGCACTTCGTCGCCACGACGCATTCGTGCCGCGGCAGCTTCTTGAGGACCGTTCCCAGCGCCTCTTCGGCCGCACCGAGGTTGTAGACGTCCGCGGTGTCGAACAGGTTGACCCCGTGATCCCGGGCGCAACCGACGATCTGCTTCGTGGCCGCTCCGTCCACGATCGTGCCCATCGTCAGCCACGAACCGAGGCCGACGACGCTGACTTTCAGCCCGGAGGCGCCGAGATTGCGATACTGCACGCCGCGTTTGTAGCAGGTCGCCCGCCCGGCTAGAAGGGCGCTCGTGAGCCCCCCTGCCCGCATCGCTCTGATCTCGACCGGCGGCACGATCGAGAAGACCTACGACGAGATGCACGGCGTGCTGGACAACAGCACGAACGTGCTCGACGTCGTGCTCGCCGGCATGCAGCTCCACGGCGTGCACATCGTGCGCATCCCGCTGATGAACAAGGACAGCCTCGAGATGACGCCGGGCGACCACGATCTGATCGCGCGCACGGCCGGCTCGATGGCCGAGGCCCACGACGGGGTCGTGATCGTGCACGGGACGGACCGGCTGCCCGTCACCGGCGAGCGCATCCATGAACTCCTCGGCACGCCGCGGGTCCCGATCGTGCTGACCGGCGCGATGCGGCCCTACATCATGCGCAACACGGATGCCCTGCAGAACCTGACCGAGGCCCTGCTCGCGGTCCAGCTCGTGCAGCCCGGCGTCTACAGCGTGCTCCACAACCGGGTACTCGAGTTCCCCGGCGTGACGAAGGACAAGGCGCGCGGCACGTTCGTCAAGCTCACCGGCGGCAACGGTGATGCGTAGCGGCGGCGCGGAGGGCGCGCCCGCGCCGGATGCCGGCGGCACCGCGCCACCCGTGATCCCGACGCATCGGCGAGCGCTGCGCCTGCTGCCCCTCGTGCTCGTCTGGGGCCTCGCGATCTGGCCCGTCGTGCTCTGGCTGCTCGCGCGGAGCGACCCCGTGCTCGCGGTGCGGCTCAAGCTCCACCTGCTCGACGCGTTGGCGTGGGCCGCGATCGTCCTCGCCGCCGTTCTGATCGTCGCGGCGCTGCTGTTCCCGCCGTTCCCGGCGTGGGTCCGGCTGATGTTCGAGCGCTTCCGGCTCAACTTCGCGAGCGACCGCGGCCCGCTGCTCAACGCGCTCTCGGAACTGCAGCACGTCGAGACCGCCGCGCGTCATCTCGAGGTCGGGCGGCTCGCGCTCGTGCGCTCGGAGTTGCAGCTAGCAGTGACCCACCTCGGTCGCGCCGTCGAGCTCGACGATCAGGTCGCGAGCGCCTGGTTTCAGCTCGGCCGATTGCTGCTGCGCATCGGGCAGGTGCCGGGTGCGATCCAGGCGTTCCAGCGCGCGGACGACCTCGACCCGGGCCACGCGTTCGGCGAGGCGCGCCTCCTGCTCGGGCGGTGCGCGATCCTGGCCGGCGACGACGCGGCCGCCATTCGCATTCTCGAGGACCACAGCCGGGAACACGGCGGCAGCAAGAAGAGCCACTACTGGCTCGGCCAGGCGCGGGCGGCAACCGGCGACCGCGAGGGTGCGCGCGAGGCGATGCGCTACGCGGCCGAACCGCCGCAAGGCCGCCTGACGCCCGAGGAGAACTGGTTTCGCGCGCTCGCGCGCGTGTGGCTGTGGCGCGGGGGTGGACGATGAACGAGTTCTTCAAGCAGGCGGATCGGATCCCGGTGACGTTGGTGATCGCGGTCGCGTACGGGACGTTGTTCGTGTTGACCAACCTCGGAGTCGCCGCGGAAGACTACGGCGAAGCGCTGGCCACTTACGGCATGATGATGCCGCTCTGGGTCGTCGACGGCGAACCGTGGCGCCTCGTCAGCGCGGCGTTCCTGCACTTCAACCTGATCCACATCGGGCTGAACATGCTCGGACTGCTCGCGCTCGGGCCGTCGTTGGAAATGGCGCTCGGCAGCGTCCGATACGCTCTGCTCTACCTCGTCGCAGCGGTCGGCGGCCACATCGCGTGCTGCCTCGTCTACGCCCCTCAGCAGCCGGTCCTGGGCGGCTCGGGCGCGCTGTTCGGCATGATGGGCGCGATCGTCGCGATCAACATGCGATCGGGGCGGCATCTGTTCTCGTTCCTCGAGTTCGAAGGCCCCCGCCGCATGCTCGGCCTGATCGCGATGAACATCGTGATCGGCATGTTCATCCCGATCGTCAGCAACACGGGCCACGTGGGCGGGCTGATCGCGGGCTTTCTGATCACGTTCCTGTGGCTCCAGACCGGTCGCGAGTCCGGAACGTCGCTCCGGCGGTGGCGCGCGGCGTGCACCGCACTCTTCGTGTCGTTGACGTTCTGGTGCGTCGAACCCGCGACGCGCTGGGACCACAGCTGGATCCGCTCGGACGACGCGTCACCCGACAGGAAGCAGGCCCTGCGCGCAGCGGCCGTCATCGGCCTCATCGGTGACCCGCATCTGCCACGCGCGGTCGCAGAACTCGAGATCGGACCACTCGCGCCCGAGCTCAGCGACCTCCGCAAACGCAAGTGATGGCGGTACCGAACCCGCTTCGAATCCGCCACCCCACCACCGGCCGGACCACAACCACAGCAACGGCTTACGCCGACGGACAGGTGGCGGATTCGAAGCGGGTTCGGTACGGCCGCCCTCGATCAGATCGTGGCCGCCGCCGCCCGCAGTCGTCGACAGCACGTGTCCTTCCCGAGCAGGAACACGACGTCGAACAGCCCCGGCCCGCGATCCGTCCCCGTCAGCGCCGCGCGGACCGGGTGCACGAAGTGGCCGAATTTGATGTCACGCTCTTCGCAGAACGCGCGGGTCTGCGCCTCGATCGCCGCCGGCGTGTCGAACGGACTCTCCGGCTCCGGCGCGTCCTTCTGACTCGGTAGCAGAACGGCCTGATCCGCCGCGCTGCGGTCCGCGGGCCAGCTCGGCGGTCCGTTCTGCGCCTCGAGCAGGTCGGCGAAACCGAGCAACCAGCCCTTGGCGTCCCCCGCGTGCTTGTCCCACTTCTTCTGCGCGCCCTTGTCGCGCTCGAGCAGCTCGTCGGTCGCGACGAGCCAGCCGACCTTCTCGGCGAACTCCGACAGCAGCTGCACGCGCTCCTGATAGCACGCGACGATGTTGCGCACCCACGGCGCGTGATCCGAGAACACGCCCGCCGGCAGCGTCGGCTCGAGCCACGCGCGCGCGCGCTCGACGCACTGCTCGACCGTCCACTGCCGCACGTATTCACCGCACATCCAGTGCAGCTTCTCGAGATCGAACTTGGCCCCGGCCTTGCCGACGTTCTCGATCTTGAACGCGCCCACCATCTCGTCGCGCGTGAACACGTCGCGATCCGCCGAGAACCCCCACCCGAGCAGCGCGATGTAGTTGAACACCGCCTCGGGCGGGTAGCCGAGGTCGCGATACTCGAGCACGCTCTTCACGCCCGGGTCGCGCTTGCTGAGCTTGCCACCCTTGGCATTCAGGATCAGCGGAATGTGCGCATACGCCGGCGCCTCTTCGCCGAGCGCCTCGAACAGCAGCTGCTGCTTGACGCCGTTGAGGAAGTGCTCCTCGCCGCGCACGACGTGCGTGATCGCCATGCCGATGTCGTCGACGACACACGCGAAGTTGTAGAGCGGCACGCCGCCAGACCGCGCCATCACCCAGTCGTCGAGTTGCTTGCTGTTGACCTCGACCTCGCCGCGGATCAGGTCGGTCACTTTGACCACCCGCTCCTTCGGCATCTTGAACCGCACGTTGGCCTTCTCGCCCGCCGCCGCGCGCGCCTCGGCCTCCGCCGGCGCGAGGTCACGGCAATGGCCGTCGTAGCCGATGAACGAGCTCTTCTCGGCCTTCTGCTTGCTCCGCACTTCCTCGAGCCGCTCGGGCGTGCAGAAGCACCGGTAGGCGTGGCCGCTCGCGAGCAGCTTGTCGAGCGCCTGCTGGTAGAGCTCGAGCCGCTGCATCTGGAAATACGGCCCGTGCGCACCGCGCGCCGCGCGCTGGCCGTCGCCCCCAACTTCGAGCTCCGGCCCTTCGTCCCAGTCGACGCCGAGCCACGACAGCCCCTCGAGGATGATCTGCAGCGATTCGTCGGTCGACCGCTGCTGGTCCGTGTCCTCGATGCGCAGGATGAACGTGCCGCCGAGCGCCCGCGCGAGCGCCCAGTTGTACATCGCCGTGCGCGCCCCACCGAGATGGAGCGGGCCGGTCGGAGAGGGGGCAAAACGCAGTCTGGGGGCGCTCATCGGGGCGAGAACGCTACGGCAGGGCCCCGAACAGTTCGAGTTCGAACCCGACCAGCGCGTCCCCGCCGGCGGCCTGACCGTCCTGCCGCACGACCGTCAGGCTCGCGAGATCGACCGCGAACGGATCGTCCGCGTCGGCCGGGAACCGCAACAGCGTCCGCAAGAACTGCCGCACCGTGCCGCGGTGCCCGACCACGAGCAGGTCGCCCTGCCAGTCGTCGGCGGCGAGCTCGCGCGCGACGGCGCCGACGCGCTCTGCGTAGTCGGCGAACGGCTCGCCGCCGGGAAACACGGCGGCGTCGCCACGTTCGCGCGCGGCCCAGAAGTCGGGGAACTGCACCGCGATCTCCTCGGCCGTCAGCCCCTCGCAGTCACCGAACGAGATCTCCCGCAGGCGTTCGTCGGCCTGCATGCGCTCGGCGGCGATCGCACACGCCGCCGCGAGGATCGTCGCGGACTCGACGGCGCGCACCTGCGGACTGTGCAGCACGCGCCCGAAGTCGACGGCGTGCAGCAGCGGCGCGAGCGCGCGAATCTGCGCGCGGCCCGCGTCCGCGAGCGGCACGTCGTTGCTGCCGTGAAAGCGGATCGACGACTCGCCCGTGGTTTCCCCGTGGCGCACGAGCCAGAGTCGTCGCGTCATCCGCGTCTCGGGCTCGCCCACCAAAGAGCCCACCGTTCAGCGGAACAGCTGCAGCACGATCAGCGCGCCGATGCCGACGACCACGAGACCGATGCCGACGAGCACCGCGCGGTTCCAGCCGGCGTTCTCCTGCACGACCTTCTGCAGGCGGTTGCTCTGGTCTTCGTGCGTGCGGCGCAGCGACTGCAGGCTCTCGTCCGTCGTGCGACGGAGATCGGACAGCGCCTTCTCGTTCGAGTTCTCGATGCCCTTCGCGATGTCGAGCATGCCCTCGTCCTTGCGCTCCGCGAGCTGCTGGGTCGCCGCGACCTGATCGCTCATCGACGTGTGGATGCGATCCATCGTCGTCTGGAACTCCTTGACCGTCGCGGCCGTGCGCTCGTCGGTCGCCGCAGCGCGTTCGAGCGCCTTCTCGACCTTGCTGAGCATGGTCGGCAGCTGCGTCACCGACGACGCCATGCGCTCGCCGAGGACGTTCTGGCGCTCCATGTGATCGGAGATCGCCTTGAGCGCCTGCAGCTGGCGTTCGCCGACCGCGGGCAGCGACGACAGCGCGTCGGTGGCCTGCACGAGCTTGCCGAGCTTGTCGTCGACGCTCTGGTGCGAGCCACGCAGCAGCGTCGTCAGCTCCTGAAACTGCGAGTTGAGCGCCATCATCGCCTCTTCGCGCTCCGACATCTTGCGCGACGAACGGCGCTCGATCGGCGCACCATCGGCGAGCTCGCGGCCGGGCTGCACGCGCTCGACGCGGGCCTGCGGCGCGGGCTCGACCGGCTTGCTGCGCGTCTCGGCGGCCGACTTGCCGTTGCCCGCCGGCGCCCGCGCACGGTTGCCCGCCTGCGAACGACTGGCCTGCGGCTTGACCGCGGCCTTCGCCGAGCTGCTGCCTGCGCGCCGGGAAACCGGCTCCGCGCTGTTGTCCACGCGGACGCCGGACGAGGATCCCCAGCGCTCCTTGAGGCGCTGGAAGAACGAACCTTGCTTGACCATTGGGTGACCTGTTGGGCGGCGCCGCGACACCACGGGACCGCACTTGTGACCTGCCGCCGACGACCCCCGGTCCACGTAGTCGGAACCACCCGACTGCAGAAGCGAACCGCGCCTAGACGATCGTTCGGCGAGTGCGGCTCAGCGTAGCGACGATACGCGCCGACGACCAGGGCCGATCGCGCAAGCGTTGGTAAAGCCGATGTCAGCCACGGCGAGCAACCGGGCGATTCGCGCTTGACCCCGGCGCGCCGATCGCTAGCTTCTCGGCCCCTCCCGGTGGTCCCCGCACCTCCGGAAGCAAGACCTCGGCGGGGAGTTAGCTCAGTTGGTAGAGCGCTACAATGGCATTGTAGAGGTCAGGGGTTCGACTCCCCTACTCTCCACCACATAACCCGCCGCCCAGCCGAGGGTTAGAGCCGCGAACAGCCGCGGCACCCGACAGCAAGCGCCCCGCTGTCACCCACACTGTCACCCAGCGAGCCGGATTCGCCCCCGAATCTGGCCTCACGAGCGACCAGTTCCTCGGCCCACCGCAACACCTCGACGCGACGAGCCAGACGCCCGCGAGACGTGTCCAGCGAGGCCCCTGCGGCGACCTCAGTGATGACCTCGGCGCCGCCGGTCGTAGGCCGCCAGAATCAGCCGGCACAGCGCCTCGTTGCGGGTCGCGCACGGGCCGGACGAACCCCGATCGGTCGCGGCCGTGACCGTGCCGGATGCGAAGTCGTGAGTCACGACCAGCCGCGCGGCCGGGTCCGCCTCTCCGATCCATGAGACCAGCAACCGCGCTTCCTGCAGGCCGGCTGAGAAGGACGGTGGAAACGTCGCCCCCATCCCGGTCGTCGGCAGACCCAACTTCACGGTCTCCGGGTCGGCGGTCGGGTGCCCGATAGCCTCGGCGACTTCGCGGTCGAGCTTGGGGCCGAGAGGGAGGGACAGCGCGTCGTCGTGCATCAGGGGCTCCTGGCTCCCTCCACTGCGCACCCCGCCCGCGATCCTACACCATCGCCGACCGGAGTTCCCGAGCCCAGCGCGCTGCCTCCTCGGCTGCGGTCTTGGCCGCCTCCAGTTCCTGCTCAGCGTCACGGAGCCGGGCTCGTAGCGCGGCGTGAACTCCAGGATCGGGACACGCGCGATCGACGGCTCGACGGGCCGCCCGGACCGCTCGACGCAACTCTGGGATGGCGCGGTCACAGCGCCCGGCGAGCGCCATCAGGTCGCGCACGATGACGGCCGGCACCCGCGGCGCTACGCCGACCCACCGAGGCAGGGCGGCGGCCGGCTCGCGGCGAAGGAGCGGGCGCGGACACATGCCGAGACGCTACCTGCGGAAGGGGGCGAACGGATCGAACTCGTTGCGGTCGTGGCCGCGCGCGAGGTCGCGCACGTCGTCCCGTCGCGGGGTTTCGATCAGCGCGGTGGCCACAGCCAAGGCTAGGACATCGGGACGTTGTCGACCACACAGGGGCGCGAGCAGGCACGGGTCGTCGGGCAGCGCGATCGGATCGCGTTCACGGCCCGCCGCCTCCACGAGTCGATCGACAAGGGCGACAGCCCGGCGCTCGTCGACCTGCTCGACCTGGAGCGCGAGGGCTCGCAAGTGACCAACGGGATCGCGCCCCGGATCAAGAACGACGACATGGACGGGAGCGAGGTCGCGGGCCGCCGCCACGAGCGCCCCAGCGACAGCCGGCCCGTCTCGGCGGTCATCGACGGAATGCACGATCAACTCGTCGAACCAGGCGCCGTGCCGGCGCGCGATGGCAACCTCGCCGGCCGACACCGCGGCGCCGACAGAGTCCATCGGCGCCGTCACGGCAGGCCGAACCCACCGCGTCATCGCCGCTCGGACCGTGTCAGCCGGCGTCATCGCCCTCGGGATCCTCACGGTCAGCTTCTGCGGCCTCTGCAGCTGCGCGGCGCCCTTCGGCGATCCGAACGAACTGCATGACGCGCGCGATCCGCTCGTCCTCCGGCATGGCGGCCGGGTTCTCGTGCTCGATGACCTCGACGCGCGTCGGGTCACGCTCAACGAGCGCGTCGAGCAGCAGTCGCGCCGCCTGAACATCGCCGGCCTTGGCCCTGTCCAGCAAGGCGTCGAACACGAGACCCAATTCGGCCTCGATCGTTGTGCCCCGCTCCTGCGCTCGCTCGGACGCGATGCGGATCGCGCTCGGGCGCCCAGGTCGGCCGGCTGGATTGCCGGAGAACCCCGGACGAAATCGACCCGTTGCCGGGTCGCGCCCGCCTGTTCCGGCCTGCGAATCAGGGACGGCACTCATCGGCCGCCCCCAGCGACACGACGGCCGATCGCTACGAGTTCGCGGAACCGGGCAGGCGAGACGCCACCTTGAGCGATCGCTGCCCGGGCTGCGGCCGGATCGTCCGAGTCAGCAGCAAGCCCGGCCGCGGCCAGCCGCTGCGCGACCGGCAGATCGGGGCCGTAGGCGCGCTCGATCTCGGCACGCCATTCGTCCGGCGAACCGAACAACGAGATGCCGCTCAGGTCGTCGCGCGTGACGGGCGGCTCAGAGGATGGCTCGCTCGTGCCGTAGACCGCGGTCGCCGCGTCGCGGAAGTTCGTGGGCTCGGCCGCGGCGGTGGTGGCCGGCTTCGATCCCGCGCCGCCGAACAGCTTGGTCGCGGCTTCGTTGAAGTCGAGGCTCGTCATTGCGGGGCGCCCTCCCCTACCGCCGCCTTGGCCTCGGCCGTGTCGCGCTGTTCGGCAAGCGCACGTTCACGCGCCGCGAACCCAGCACTCGTGTGCGGCCAGTCGCGAAGGTCGACCAGATCATCATCGCCCTTTCCGCGGGGCGTGGGGTCGGGGCCATCGAACGGAGTCGGCGCAGGATCTTGCTGGGCAAGCTCAAGAACATCCGCGCGCTCGCGGAGTTCTTCGTCCGCGCAGTTCCAAATGAAGACCTCGCCGGCCTGACGAGACCGGCCGTCGACGTGAACGGCGACCTTGGCGCGAACTTCGTGGAGGTGCCGCGCCGGCCGTTCCGGTTCCGCCGGCCGCTGCAGCACGGCCGCGAGTTCGGCGTCGATGGTCACGCCGCGTTGCGCGAGACGGTCGACCATGATGCGCAAGCGCTCGTCGGCCTGCGCGTGCGCTTGCTGCACGGCCTGCGCCTCCCGCTCGGCGGCGGCGTGCTCCTGCTGCGCTGCGGTCTCGATCTCGTCCGCCCGCGCTCGCAGTTCGCGCGCCTCATCGAGCAGCCGATCGCGTTCGCGGGAAGCTCGCTCAAGAACTGCCACCGCCTCGGCGGGGTCGCTCTCCCGGTCTCTCAGGATTCCGGCGACAACGTTCGCATCATGGCGAAGGTCGTCGACGGTGAGGTCAAGCGCACGGAGTGCGGCGTCAAGTTGCTCGACGGCCGGCGCCTCGACGCCATCGTCGCACTGACTGCGGATCGCCGCGGCATAGGCGGCCACGGCCTGCTGGCGCGCGGTGGCCTCGGCTTGTGCCTGGCCGGCTCGGCGCTGCTCAAGTTGTGCCAGCACGTCGCCAGCACGGTCATCGGTGTTGTTGCTCATGTCGTGAATCAGTCGGGTTGGCCCGGTCACGACGCCGCCAACGTGGCGGCTGTGTCCGGACAGAATGAAGACAGGCCGCGCACGCGCCCCTGTGTTGCGCGCGAACGGCCGGTGCTCGGCGACGCGGGCCGCGCCGTCGAGCGGTGTTCGTGTTCGGGGTCATGGCGCTTCCCCGGGTGCGCGCCGCGGATCAACGCGATGCCATGCGCTGTCTCGCACGGCCTGCTCGATCTCCTTCTCAGTCACCCGCGGGTCCGGCGGCGCGAAGACGATCGCGTGCGTCGGCGAGTCGCCTGGTCCATCCGGTCGCAGCCTGCGAAGCTGCACGCGACTGCCGGCCGGCACCGTGAAATCGCTGCCGGCGAGTCCGTGCAGGAACGGCGTGCCGTCCACGCGGTGCGCGAGACGGAGTCCGATTGCGGGTGCGCGGGTCACAGCGCCCCCGCCGGCACACGGCGCCGGTATTCGTCCCTGGCGCGCTGCAGCGCGCGGCCGAGGGCACCTCGGTCAAGATGGCGAGCGACGACTGCGGCGACCTCCGGATCATCGAGCGCGCACACGAGCCCGCGGAGTTCGAGCAGCCGCTCCTCGGCCACGTCGTCGCCGATCGCCGCGACCATCGCGCGGCGCCACGCCTTCGTCCACCGCGGGGTCATTGAGGCCTCCGTGCCCGCACAGGGCCGCGCAGTTCGTCGAGTAGGGCCTTCTCGGCCCGGACGGCCTCCGGCCGATCGCCGCGCTCCAGGGCGGCGAGCACGCGCTCACGGAGCGACCGGCGGGCAGATCGCTCGGCGTCGCCGCAGCGTGGGCACAGGCCGCGCTGTAGTTCCTGCAATCCGTCCTCGCAGATCGGGCACGTGACCATCAGGAAGTCCTCCGCCGCTTGCCGCTGCGCTCGTCGATGCCGTCGTTCTGCGGCTCGACCCCCGACTCCCCGTTCCGCAAGTGCTGCCCGGTGCTGCCCGGTGCTGCCCCGGCAGCGTCGGAAGCACTCTGCTGACCGCTGCCCGTGCTGCCCGCCCCCCGTAGGGGGGCAGCACCAGCGGCAGCACTTCCGGGCAGCGTTTCGGGCACTCGGAACCCGCGACCCTCGGGCAGCAGTTTCCGAGCTTCGACGGCGGCCTGGATCGCGGCGTAGATGTCGCGGTCGCGACCGGCGACGCTCGCGACGATCGCGCGCTTCGACTTCGCGAATCCTCCGTCCATCCCGGCCACCGCCTCGACCACAGCACGCAGCCGCTGTTCATCGGCGGCGACCTCACGACGCCGGGCCTCCTCAGCCGCGCCGGCGTTGTCGTCGGCGCGCATGACGACCGGGGCGAACTCCGGCTTGCCGTCCTCTCGTGCGATCCCGGTCGCAATCCCGCGGACCTCGTATCGCAAGGGCCGGCCACGCTCCGCGTCGCGGGACTTCTCAACGCGCAGCACGTTGCTGTCGCCGTCCTGGCCCGCAACAAGAACCGCATCTGCCGCACCGACCAGCGCCCCAGACCCGCGGACGGCGTCTGCGCCGCCGCGAGGAGCCCCAGGCTGCCCCTTTCGGAGGTGGTGCAGGGCTAGGACCAACAGGTCGAACTCGCGCGACAGCGCAAGCAGGGCCCCCACGACAGCCCCGATCGCTCCGGCGTCGTTCTCGTCGGCACCCGGGGTCGCGATCGCCAGCGTGTCGACAACGATGAGCCCGGGAAGGTGCCCGTGCCGGCGTGCGGCATCTTCGACCAGGCTCCGCAACTCGGCGACGCCCGTCGATTGCGTCAAGTCAGGGATCCCGTCGACCAGATCGACGAAGGCGCAGTCCAAGAGGCGCGCCCCGGACTGCGCCTGACGCCACGCGCGAACGCGAGCGCCGAACCGGCCTTCGCCTACGAGGTAGATCGTCGAGGAGCGGCGCACGGCGCGCCCGAAGAACCGCAGCCCGTGGGCCGCGCGCATGCTGACATCGAGCGCGAGCAGCGACTTGCCCGCCGATGGCGCGCCAGCGAGCACCGCGAGGCCACGTAGCGGTAGGAGATCATCGACAAGCCAGGACTCGGGTGGCTCCGTCGCCGCCTCAAGCGCACCACGAACGCGCCGCCGCGGCGCGGGTGCTGCGACGTCCAGGTGCTCACGAAGCCGCGCCTCGACTTCGGCAGGATCCTCGCCTTCTTCGACGCGATGCGCAGCGGTCCGAAGACCCGCCGCCAAACGCCGGCGCCGCGCGTGGTCGGAGACGATCCGCGCGTGGTGCTCAACCTGAGTGTTCGCGGCGAGCGCTTGGGCCTCTTCGAGAAGGTCCAGCAGCAGCCCGTGCCCGCCCGCCTCGTCAAACTGGCCGCGTCGTTGAAGCTCGTCGCCAACGGCGAGCGGGCCGGTGCCGCGATCGGCAGCGCGTGCGGCGAGGATGGCAGTGAAGATCAGCGAGTGACGGCGCAATGTGAAGTCCTCGGGGCGCAACCCGGCGACGCCTGCGAGGGCGTCCGCGTCGAGCAGCAGCGCCCCGATGACCGAGCGCTCGGCGTCGAGGTTCTGCATCGCGCCGGAGCCGGTGCCCGTGCTCGTTGTGGTGGCAGCCACCATCCCTCAGAGCCCCAGGAAGCCCTGCAGCGAGTTCTTCGTGATCCGGATCCTTGACCCGACCCGAACGATCGCGAGCCGGCCCTGGGCGATCCAGCGGCGGACGGAGCGGTCGTGGCAGGTGCAGAAGTTGGCGACCTGCTCGACGGTCAACAGCTGCGGCAGGTCGTCGAACTCGGCGGCGGTAGTCGTGCTCATGTCCGCCAGTCCTAGCCCGGGTCGCCGGGCTCATGGGGGACACGGAGGCGCTTTCTGTGTCGCGACCCGCTGGGACTCAGCCGGTCGCAGCCGGCTCGCCGTTCTCGGCGACGATGCCGCCCACGGACTCGACGATCGCCTTCGCCTCGGCCTCGATCCCCATCGCGGCCTCGAACGTTGTCGCGTCTGCCGGCAGGTTTCGGATTAGGTCGACGTATGACCGCTCGGCG
Organism: Planctomycetota bacterium; assembly: GCA_965228735.1. GTDB lineage: Bacteria > Planctomycetota > UBA1135 > UBA1135 > UBA2386 > JAGQRA01. Next base: position 72,391 of record OZ245838.1, on the reverse strand, counting down.
ACCTGCACACCGTGGCCGAGCCGCTTCGCCGACCGATACGCGCTGGCGGCGCCAAAGACGCCGGGCGCGTTCGTGCCAATCGCCGCACAGGTGCGGCGGCACGCCTGCCACGAGAACTTCGCAGGCGCCTTGTAGTCCTTCAGGAGCCGCGCCCTGGTCGACTTCGCCAGGTCGGCGGTCCAGACCGGGAAGACGCGGGAGCCGCGCACACGGAGCCGCAGAGCGCGCAGCAGGTCGATGGCCGTCGGCGACTCGGTCAGCGTGATCGTTCTCGCCATGCGCGTCTTGACCCGCGACGCCGGCAGCCGGATCTCCTCGGCCGCGAGATCGACCTCGTCCCACCGCAGGCCGATCGCTTCCCCCGCGCGCATGCCCGTGAGCAGCAGGAGCAGCACGAACGGCGCACACGGCTCGTAGCGAACCGTGGTGCCGACCTCCCCCTCCCCGCTGTGCTCGGCGCGGGTCTTGTCGAACGTCGTGGCGTCGTGGCGCTGCGCGGCCTCCAACAGCTTCTTCGCCTGCGCCGGCCGCAGAATCTCCGGCGCGTCCCTGTCCACCTTCAGCGGCTTCAGGCGCTCGCGCACGGCGTCGGAGTCAACGTGCGGCAGGAAGCCCCGGAGCCGCATCCAGCGCAGCGCCATCTTCGTCAGCCCCAAGGTCGTGTTCACGGTCACGGTCGAGTGTCGCCGCGTGCTGGCCTGCCGCTTGCCACGTTTCGCGCCGGGCTTCGGCGCCGCGACCGTAAGCTTGGCCGCGAACTCGCGGAACGCGGTCAGGTGCGGCGGCTTCAAGTCCTGGGTCTCACGGACACCGGCCTTCGCCGCCCACTGCTCGAACCGCGCGAGGGCAGGCTTGTAGCTCGCGATCGTGCTCGGCTGCGCGGTGGACGCCTCAAGGAACGCGGCGACCGCAGCCTTGATCGTGATCCGCTCGGCGATGGCCGTGCCGCTCGCGATCGCCGCTGCGACCTGCTTGATCGACTGCGACTTGTTCTTGGCCCAGGCCACGCGGGCCTCCTCCGACGTGACGCCGATCGCGGGCATCGACTACTGGCAGGACTTGCCGGAGATCGGGTCCGCCCACCGCGCGATCCACACGCCGTTGGACGGCCGCCGGAGCAACTTCACGCCCGGATGGGAGGTCTTCAGACGGCGACGACGACGAGCCTTCTTTGCCATGGCTTGGGCACGCTACGAGGTGTCACCCAAAGTGTCACCCAGCGATTGCCCTTCGGTGTCACAACCCGCCACACGCCGAAGACTCCATAAGCCACTTTTCCCCAGACCTTTCCACGACACTAAGGGGCATGCCGTGACACCGTAAGACAGCCCAGCAAAGAATGGCATTGTAGAGGTCAGGGGTTCGACTCCCCTACTCTCCACCACTTCCGCCAGGTCGAGACCAGGCACACGCGGCTGACGTCGCAGCATCACGGCACGTGCCGCGCGGCAAGCCCCCTGACAAGCTCGTGGGGAGCACTCCTCGAGTGATCGCACCGACGGGAGCCATCGCCGAACTACTCCGGCCAAAGCCCCGCCAGCACCCGCTGCACGAACCGATCCCGCAGCGCCTCCGCCATCGCGACGGCCGGCGTGCCCGAGACGCTCAGATCGCTGATGAGCACCTCGGTGCTCGCGTGCACGAACAGTCGGAACTCGCCGGCAGTTCGGGAGCCGAGTTTGCTCACGGTCGTCAGCGGCTTGCCGTCGCGACTGACCGTCAGCCTCTGCTTGCCGTCGTGCTCGATGCGCAGTCGATACTTCTTCTCGAGGTAGAACTCGCCGACCTTGCCGACGACGTCGCTGATCCTCGTCTGCGTGTCGAAGACCGCGACCTGGCCGCTGGGCGCAACGAACAGATACCCCGTTTCGTCGTGGCACAGCAGCACGCCCCAGTCGCCGACTCCGTTCATCGTGTAGTCGAACTCGATGACCTGCGGGCCCTGCAGCGGCACGCCCCACACCGCCTGACCGGATCCGATCAGGCGACGCGGCTTGCGCTTGTCGGCAGGATCGCCGAGCACGCCCGACGGCCCGCCGTAGGCCAGCTGGCTGTCGGGCAGGTCGAACAGCGAGTCCGTCAGATCGGTGTCGAGCGTGAAGTCGAAGTCGACGCTGGACTCGGCGTTCGGGTATGCAACGGTGACGCGACCGTCGTCGTGCTCGGTGATGTTGCCGGTGACGCCGAGGTCGGCCATGCGCGCGGGGTCGAATGCGCGCTCGGCGTAGGCGCGCGCGAGCTTGTCGACCGCCGGCCTGCGCGCGACGAGCATGGGCTCTTTGCCCGACGTCTCGAGCAGGCTGCGCAGCGAGTCGAGCGCCGCGCGGGCCTTCTCCGGGTCGTCGGTCTCCGGCAGCGCGAGCAGCTCGGCCAACGCGAACGCGCCCCGGCCCTGGGCCGGGTCGAAGTCGGCCTTCAGGTCGCCGCGCAGCTCGGCGAGCTTGCCCGTGCCCTTCTGCAGCGTGCGCTTGAAGCGCGACAGCTTGTCGCCGTTGAGCCAGCGCAGCCAGACGCGCAGGTAGCGCTCACTGCCATCGAACACCTTGGCCCGGTTGCCCTCGCGCACGAGTTCCTGCGGCCCGACGACCGACAGCGGCAGGATCGTGCCCGCCGCGTCGACGGCGTGGATCTCCGGACCGTCCTGCCCGGGCTTCACGCGACCGTTGCCGTCCGGTAGCCGGATGACGCTCTGCTCCGTCGCGTACCGGTTCAGCACGCGGTCCCGCAGCGCGATCGCGGATTCGATCCGGCCGCGCACGCGCCTGGCGAACGCGCGCTGCGACGCCTCGAGCTCATCGTCGGCCGGCGGCAGCAGCGCCAGCGCGGCCTGCAGACGACCCTTGGACGCGAGCACGCGCGCCGCCGCGATGCGCTCCTTCGTGTCGGCCGGCTGAAACGCCAGCCCACTCTTGTCGATCGGCGCGGGCAGCGACAACGGCACGCTCTTGCTCTGCTGGGCGGCGCCGGCCTTGGCCAGACTGCGCATCCCGGGGAACGCCACCTGCAGCTTGCTGTCGAGCCACGTGAACCACTCGAGCTGCAACGCGGCGAGCTGCTCGTCGGTCGCGCAGTCGAACGCGCGCCGGAACAGCTCGAGACCCGCTTCGTTGTGCTGCGCCGCCTTCATGTAGGCGAGGAACTGCGGCATCCGCTTGCCGTCGTTCGCCTCGTGCAGGAAGCGCACGAACATCTCCGACTGCGAGTAGAACATCGGCAGGATCACGTCCGTGCGCAGCTGGGCCGAGTTGCGCTTGGTCGCGAACTGGACGACCTCACCGTAGCTCGTTGCCGCGACGAGCTCGTGCAGCGGCGCGACGTAGTACCGGCCGGCCGGGTTGCCGTAGCCGAACGCGAGCGCGCGCATGTGCCGATCCTGCAGCGGCGGCCGCACGAGCGACTTCGCGACGTTCGTGCTCGACGCGCGATAGTCGGCGAGCCCTTCGTTGTACCAGACCGGCCGTGGCATCTTGTCGACCGGGCTGAACGCGTGCTGCAGGGCGTGCACGAACTCGTGCAGCAGCGCGTGGCGTTCCTCGGGCCCGGTGTCGTACGGCTTGAACGCGTCGACATAGGTCACCGCGAGCCGCAGCTCCGGCGTGTAATGCGCGCGGGCCTGCGCCAGCGCCGGGTTGCCGATCGCCGTGCGGAAGTTGAGGTAGCTGCCCTCGCTGTCCAGGATCGCCACCGCGAACGCGGGCGTCACGGCGTCCTTCGCGAGGCCGGCCGGCTCCCAGTACTCCTGCCGGCACTGCTTGCGAAGCTCGCGCAGAAACGGCAGGTACGAGTTGATGATGCGGCGTTGATAGTCCGGCAGATCGCGCGGCGGCCGCTGCACGTAGAACAGGAACGGCGGGTAGCTGTCGACGACCTGATACGAGATCTTGTCGAAGAACGGATGCGACGCGAGCTTGCCGTCAACGAACTCGCGGAGCGCGGTGACGTCCTTCTGGGCCAGAGCGGTGCTCGCAGGGCAGAACAGGGCCGCGACGGCGGCGGTGAGGGCGACGGCGATTCGCATGAGCTTCTCCCCTGGGGAGTATGAACGGCACGGACCGGCTCGACAACCGGCTGCCGGAGCGAGGACGAACCGTTCACCCGGCGGACCGCCCTCGTGGCGGACCCGCACGCGCGAGGGCTCGCACCTACTGACCGTCGGGCAGTGGCGGCCGGTCACTTGAGATCGGGATTCGCGGCGAGCAACGCCGCGATCTGCTCGTCGCAGCGCTCGATCTGACCCCGGGTGTGGTCGATGAACCGCGAATCGCTCGCGGCCAACGCGCCCTCCCGCTGCAAGTCTTCCAGCACCGCGATGGCCTGCTCGAACGCCGCCCGCGCCGCGCGGCGGAGCTCGAGCTGCCGCGCCGGCACTGCGGTGGCCCGCGCCCACTTGCCGCGCAGAATGCCGAGGTGCGAGCCGATGGCGGCGAGGTTGCGTCGGGGGCCGACGTCCGCCGGCCGATCGGCCGCGAGGCGCTCGAGCTCGACCTTCGCGCGCAGGCACTCCGCCTCGGCGAGTTCGTGCTCGCCGAGCATCGAACGCGCGCGCGACACCGCCAGCCGGGCGCCGACGAGATCGTTGCGGTAGTCAGGGTGCGCGGGGTTCAAGTCGACGAGCCGCGCGGTCAGGTCGCGGTATTCGAGACTCTCGGCGAGACTCGGCGCGTTGGCCCCGCCCGTGGCGCGCAGCCGCGAGGCCAAGTCGAGCGCGACCGCGAGATCACGGATCATGTGGGCGTTGTCCGAATCCGCCTCGTAGAGCCTGCGGCTGATGGCGACGGCCTCATCGGCGATCGCCAGCCGCGCGGCCTGATCCGCGCCACGCGGCATGAACTTCGCGAGCCGAAACAGGCACTGCGCCAGCTCCCCGCGCGCCGCTACGTCCTTCGGATTCGCCGCCACGAGTGCGCGCGCAACGGCAACGGCGCTCTGCAGCCGGGGTATCGCCTCGGCCGCTCGCCCGGACCAGGCCAGCGCACCGCCGAGCAGGGTCGACGCCCGCGCCCGCAGCCGCTGTTGCAGACGGTCCGAGACGGTCGGCGGCAGGCGGTCGACCATCGCGGCCATGGCCTCGGCGTGCCGCAACGCCGCAGCGTGGTCGCCTGCCCGCAGGCTGTGCGACACCAGGCTGTCCTGCACGGCGAGCAGCGCCTGGGTCAGTTCGGGCGAGCTCAGCCTGGCCGACTCGAAGTCGCCGAGGCCCAGAGCACGCTCATAGAACGACGACGCCGCCGTCATCGATCCCGTCTGCTCCTCGATGGCGCCGAGGCGATGCAGGCAGAGCGCGAGCAGGCCGCGGTCCTTCGCGTCAGCCCTGGGCAGGGTCTCCGCGAGCGCGAGGCCGCGGCGATAGCTCGCCCTGGCGTCCTCGTGCCGGCCGAGGTTCGACGCGAGCGCGCCGCCCTGCACGTCACCGATCTTGACGTAGCCGAGCACGACGTCGCGGCGCAACTCGAGGTCGTTCTCGACCTCACGAGCCAGGCCATCGAGGTACCGCAGGCCCGTGCGCACGACGAATTCCCGCGCCGGCGTGCTGCCATCGAGATCAGCGAGCAGCTCATCGAGCTCGAACAAGAACGTGCGCGCCAACGCGTGCACATCGCCGAATCGCCGCTCCGCGAGCTCGGAAGCGACGACGGCGCGGTTGCGTTCGGTGAGGCTCACGACGAGGCCGACCGTCAACGCGACGAACGCCAGCCCGACCGCGGTCGCGAGAGCGCGATTGCGACGCACGAGCCGACTGAAGCGGTAGGACCAGGTATCGGGCCGGGCGAGCACCGGCACACCGTCGAGGTGCCGGCGCAGATCCTCCGCGAGCTGCGCCGCCGAGCCGTAGCGCCGTTCGCGCTCCTTGTGCATCGCCTTCTGCACGATCGTGTCGAGGTCCGCGCCCGAACCCGGCGCCGCCGGCTCGCGCTCACAGACGATGCGCTCGACCTCCGCGCGGGTGCAGCCCGTCAGGTCGAACGGGCGCTGGTCGGCGAGCAGCTCGTAGAGCACCACGCCGAGCGAGTAGACGTCGCTGGCCGTCGTGATGCGTTCGCCTCGCACCTGTTCGGGGCTCGCATACTCGGGGGTCATCACGCGGGACGGCCCGATCGTCGGCGTGTCGCCGTGCGGATCCGGCTCGAGCACCTTCGCGATGCCGAAGTCGAGCAGCTTCGGCGCGCCGGCGCTCGTCACGAGGATGTTGTCGGGCTTGAGATCGCGATGCACGACGAGCCGTTGGTGCGCCGCATGGACCGCGTCGCACACCGCGACGACGAGCTCGACCCTGGCCCGAACGTCGAGTTTCCGGTCGCGGACCCAGGCGTCGATCGGCTGCCCGTCGACGTACTCCATCACGAAGAACGGGCGCCCATCACTCGACGTGCCGGCGTCCAACAGCCGCGCGATGCCGGGGGACTCGAGCTCGGCGAGCACGCGGCGTTCGTTCGCGAAGCGCGCGAGCACCTCGGTCGAGTCCATCCCCGGCTTGATCAACTTGATCGCCACGGTCTTGTCGAAGCTGTCGTCGGCGCGGGCACCCCGGTAGACCGTCCCCATCCCGCCCGACGCGAGCACGTCCCGCACCACCCACGCGCCGAGGCGAGTGCCGGGCTCGAGCGCGGGCGGGGCCTGGGCGGCCGCGAGCAGACCCGGCGTGCCCGGCGGCGTGTCGAGGCACGGATCGGGCAGTTCGTCGTGCGCGAGCAACGACTCGACCGCGGCTCGCAACTCCGCGTCGTCGCCGCACCGGTCGGCCACGAGGCGCGCCCGCGCCGCGCCCTCGGCCGCGAGCGCGGCCTCGACGATCTCACGAACCCGGGTCCAGGTCGTCACGGCGACGGCTCCGCTTCACCACGCATGTGCTGGCGCAGGAACGCGCGCGCAACTCGCCAACGCCGCTCGACCGTCGGTGTCGAGCAGCCGAGCATGGTCGCGGTCTCGTCGACGGTCAGTCCCGCGAAGAACCGCAGCTCGACGATCCGCGCGAGTTCGTCGTCCTTCTCGGCGAGCTCCGTGAGCGCCGCGTCGAGGTCGAGCACGTCGGTCATCGGCGCGCTGATCGCGCCGTCGCCGGTGCCGAGCGTCACGCGCGCCGCCCCGCCACCCCGCTTGAGCCGTCCGCGATCGCGCGCGTGGTTCACGAGCACCCCGCGCATCGCGCGTACGGCCACCCGCAGGAAGTGCTGCCGATCCGCGAACGCCGCGTCCCGGCCGGACAGCCGGACGTAGGCCTCGTGCACGACCGCCGTGGCCTGCAACGTGGGCCCCGCGCCCTGCCGGCGCAGGAAGCCGCCGGCGAGCCGGTGGAGTTCGTCGTAGACGAGGGGCAGCAACTGCTCGGCATCGCGACCGTCGCGGTCCATGTCGTGCAGCATACCGCGGTCGGGCGCCGACACGGGAGACCTGGATCCCCCGTGATGGCCGTTCGTGGCCGGCCGCCGGTCCGACCTTCCATGAGAGGGTCGGTCGCGTCAATCGTCGAGAGGTGATCGCGAGGGCCTGGCGCCTTGGCGCCGATCCCGCCGGGTTGCCTCGGACTCCGCAGGCTCAGTCGATGACCGCGATGAGCGGCGAGCTCAGCGTCAGCGATGCGAGGTCGCCGGCCTGGGCCACGAGACCGAACGTGCCGATGTTGATCGGCAGGTCGAGCTGCAGGCTCGCGAAGCCCTCCGCGTCGGCGAACGTGCCGGTCGTGAACGCGACCGGGAAGCCGCCGTAGAGCGTGCCCCAGCTGGCGGCGCTGAGCGGGATCGGAGCGGGGGCGCGCGGCGTGAAACCACCGCTGGTCGCCACGTCGCCGAAGTTGAACGCGTAGATGACGAAGCCACCCGAAGTCGCGCCGGACACGTCGAAGTCGTAGATCGTCGGCGTCGCCTGCGAGAGCGGGAACTCGTCGAGGTGCAGCGGCCCCGACCCGGTCGGGTCCTGGAACTGGAAGCCGATGCCGAACGGGCTGCCGAGGGCGCCGCCGCTGAAGCCGCCGCGCAGGCCGAATGCCGCAGCACCCTGCATCGCGACACCGTTGACGGTCGGCACGACGCCGCCGCCGACCGTGCTCGCCAACCCTTCGTCGCTCGTGTCGTCGTCGCTCAGCCACAGGTGCGGCACCGTGAGGCTGGTCGAGCTGCTGACGAACGTGCCACCGGTCGGATCGATCTGGATGCCCGAGAGATCCGAGACGCCGTCGTAGCCCGCGGCGAGGAAGACCGCGTTGACTTCCGCGTCGTCCATGACGATCTCGGCCGAGCCCGTGACGACGCTCGAGACGACGCCGCCGGTCAGCGTGTAGCCGGTCGCCGGGATCCGGATGATGCCGCCGTCGAGCAGCGGCGTGCCGTTGATGTCGACCGTCGCGCTGAACGTGAAGTAGAGGTCGCCGCCGTTGTCGATCGTGAACCCGGTCACATCGACGTTCGTGCTCGTGCTCGCCGCGGCGTCGATGATCTGGGCCTGGCTGATGAACGTCTCGATGCCCGTCGGCGTGAACCGGAAGATGTCGCCGTCCGAGATCGGCGCGCCGATGTAGCCAGCGCCGTCGGTCGGCGTCTGGATCGAGATCCAGACGTCGAACATGCTCGGCGGGCACGGCGCCCCGGGCGGCACGTGCACCGCGTCGATCGACGTGATGATGCTCTCGTCGAAGTCGCCGTCGCCGTCCTCGTCCCCGAGGAACGCGTTCCACGTGCCGTAGTCGCAGTAGGGCAGCGCGAAGGCCCGCGGTCCCTGCGGCGCGTACGTGAAGATCGCTTCGTCGCCGACGATGTGCGCCTGGTTCGTGGTGTTGATCGAGTTGATCTCCACCGTGTTGTCCATCGCGAAGACGAGGTTCGCGGGACCGGTGTAGTTGCTGCCCTGGGCAGCTAGAGGGGCGGCCAAGGCGGCGACCCACAGGATCGAGGTGGTGTTTCGCATTTGAACCCGACAGCGTAGCGAGGCGCTTGAAGGGCCGACAGGTTGCAGACCAGGAGATGATGAAGAGGGAATCGAGAATCCCTGTTCGCCCCGCGCTCACGAGGCACTGCGCCGGTTGTGAGCAACGCGGTCGACGTGCTTCGACGCCGACGGTCGAGCTCGCGAACCCGATCGACCCAAACCATGCGACACCTCCTCAAAGCCGCCGCGATGCTCGGCTTGGGCGCAGCGCTGAGCCCGACCGCGTCGGCGCAGCTCGACCCACTCGTTCCGTTCCTCAGTACCGACTCCTCCGCATCACGAGAATCCCTCGGAACCCTCGACGCACGATCGGTGCACGGCTCGGTCGCCGGCGCGTTCGGCACGCAATTCGTCGACGGCAACTGGACGGCGAACGGCCCGCACTACCACGCCGAGTTCCTCGTGGACCGGTTCGTGTATCTGCCCGCGCTGCCACTCGCGCCGCACGACATGCCGGTGACCATGACGGTCGTCGGGTTCGGGCGCGGCATGGCGGCAATGGTCCCCGGCCCCGCAACAGTCGCCGAGAGCAACGCGCCACATGCGGTGCGTTGCAGCCACCCCGAGTTCGTCGAGACCTACCAAGCCCGGCGGGACGGCGTCAAACAGAGCTTCGTGTTCGACCGACTCCCGCGCGGGACCGGGGATCTCGTCGTGCGACTGCGCGTCGACACCGAGCTCGGCTTCACAGGCACCACGCCCGACGGTGGGATCGAGTTCGGCCACGGCGACGCCGGCGGTGTGCGCATCGGCGGAGTAGTCGGCATCGACGCCGGCGGTCGCCGCACGGCCGGCTCGCTGCACTACGAGAGCGGTGAGCTCGAGCTGCGGCTGCCGGCGAAGTTCGTCGACACCGCCGAGCTGCCGCTCGTGCTGGATCCGTTCGTCGGCACGAGCGTCGCGGTCGGTGGCTCCAACTTCAACGACCACGACGCGGACGTCACATACAGCGACTCGACGAACCGGTATCTCGTGGTGTGGCGCCGCATCTTCTCCGCGTCGTCCGCGTCGATCCGCGGCATGGTGTACGATACGAACGGCGCCGCGGTCTCCGGCCTCATCGGGATCCAATCGTCGGGCAACAACTTCCGCCCGAGCTGCGCGACCGTCGAGACGGAGGACGCGTTCGTCATTGTCTGGGACCGCGGCGGCAACATCTACGGCCGCATCATGCGGGTATCGACGTTCCTCCTCAGCGTCGAGACCGGGCTCGTCACCACGGCTGCGAACGAAGAACGGGCGGACGTCGGCGGCGAAGCGACGGCCGACAACGAAGCGCTCGTCGTCTGGCGGGACGTCACCGCGAATCGCATCCGCGCGCGCCAGGTCACGGCCAACGGCTCGACCTCACCCCCCACGTTCAATCTCGGCACGATCGTGACGGTCAGCACACCGCCGGCCAGCACCGTCGTCACGTCGCCGGCGATCAGCAAGAGCGGCGGCGCGGGCGGCGTGCATTGCATCGCCTGGACCCGGTTCGTCGACGCGACCGGACTGCGCCAAGTCTACGCCCGCGTCTTCAGCCGCGACCTCATCCCCGTGTCGCAGGTGCTCGGCGTCGGCCTGACCGGCGACAACCAGGAACCCGACGTCGACGGCGACGGCCGCAACTGGCTCGTCGCGTGGGAGTGGGAGCTCTCACCAGTATCCGGCAACAACGACATCCGGGCGGCGTCGATCGGGTTCAACTCGCTGTTCCCGAGCGGCAGCCGCGGCTTCCGGCAGGATCCCGTCGTGGTCGTCTCGAACACCAACGCCGAGGAGAAGACCGCGAGCGTCGCGTGGGTCGGCGACTCCGCGCTCGTGATGTATCGATCGGAGACCGGGACCGCGGGAGTGTTCGACGCGTTCGCCCAGCCGGTCGACCTGTTCACGGGCGAGGCTGTCGCGCCGCGGCTCGCGCTGCCGTTGAACGCACTCAACGGCGACCAGGGCCCCGCCGCAGCCGTGAGCCGTCACAGTGGCGGCAGCTCGGTCGATGCCGCGCTCATCGTCTGGCGCGAGCGCAACCCCACCAGCAACACCGGTGACATCCGCGGCATTCGGTTCCGCGCCGACGACGGCGTGCGCACCAACCTCGGTGGCGGCTGCGGCACGGCCGGCGTGTCCTACGCCGAAGCCGCGATGGTCGGCAACGCGAACTTCGCGATCCGCTACCGCAACACGTTCCCGGCCCGACTGACCTGGCTCGTCATCAGCCCCGACCGACTCGACCTCGGATGCGGGTCCTGCACGTTGGTCCCCGATCCGTTCAACGGCTTCGTGCTGCAGGGCACCGCCGACAGCAACGGCAGCGTCGACTTCGCCGTCCCCATCCCGGCGACGAACGCGCTGTCGGGTGTGTCGTTCCTCTACCAGTGGCTCGCCCAGGACACGCTGTCCCCAGGCTGCTCGCTGCTCAGCACCGATCTCTCCGACGCCTACCGCTCGACCATCCAGTGAGGCAGCCTCCGATGAACACCTACCAACTCAGTCTCGTTCTCGCCGGCGGTCTCGCATTGACGTGCGGCCGCGTCACCGCGCAGCAGGCACCAGCGCCCGCGGCGCATGTTGCCAGCACCGCTCTCGCGGCAGCGGCAATCAACACCGGCTTCGTGATGGAGCGCACGGCCGGTGGCCTGCGCGCATCCGGTCCACGCTACAAGGCCGAGCTCGACCACTCCGGCGTGGCGTGCACTCCCGCACTCGGGCCGCACGCGACGCGGAACTACCTGTTCCACGTCGGGCTGCAGACCATCCGGCGCGGCACCGGCATGCTCTCGAACCTCGAAACCGCCGGACGCCCGACCCTGGACGGCCACGTCGCCAGTTACTCGCGGAGCGCGAGCATCCTCGAAACCTGGACCGCAGGCGTCGGCGGACTCAAGCAGGAGTTCGTGTTCGCGAACCGACCACCGGGCGAGGGCGACCTCGTTGTCGAGTGCCGTCTCACGACAGAACTCGCGCTCGACCCCACCGCGATCGATGACGGCCTCGTCTTCACCGCCGAAGGGCTCGGCGGCATCCGTGTCGGCGCGGTCACGGGCATCGACGCGACCGGGCGTAGCGTCGACGGTCACCTCTCGCTCGAAGCCGACCTCCTGCGCTTCGTCCTGCCGGAGCACTTCATCGAGACCGCAGCGTATCCGCTCGTGCTCGACCCGCTCGTCGGCCCCCACATCGTGGCTGCATCCACTGCCGCCGCCGATCCAGACGTTGCCTGGGACGAGTCGGTCGGCGTGTTCCTGGCCGTGTGGGAGGAGCGGTTCTCCGCCCTCGACATCGACGTTCGCGGTCAACGTTACGACCTCGCGGGCAGCGCGATCGGGAACCTGATCAACGTCAGCTTCGAGTCGGGGAACGAGATCAACCCGACTGTCGCGAACGTCAACCTCAACGACCGCTTCTTCGTCGCCTACCAGGACGGCGGCACGCCGTTCGGCCCCTGGAACATCCGGGGACGGTTCGTCGAAGCCGGCTCCGGCAACCGCGGACCGATCTTCGATGTCACGCCGACCGGCGGCGACAGCGAGATGACGCCCGATGCAGGCGGCGAACGCACGACCGCGGGGAGCAACGCCATCGTCACGTTCGCCGATACCGGCGGCGGGATCGGGGCCGTCGTGGTGAACACGCAGAACAGCACGGCCGGCGTGCCGGTCGCGGTCTACGGCGGCCAGAGTCTCGCGCGCAACCCGGCCATCACCAAGAGCGGCGGCGACGACCGTCGGTACGCGATCGCCTGGGATCTCGAGGCCTTCGGCGACCGCAACGTGGTCGTCGCCCTCGTCGATCACAACCTCAACCTCCTCGACCCGCTTCACAACATCGCGATCACCACGAGCCGGAACGAGTCCGAGCCCGACATCGACGGCGACGGCACCGACTTCGTGGTCGTCTACGAGCGCGAGGAAAGTTCCGGCACCAACGTGCACGACATCTACTGTCGCGGAGTCCGCTGGAACGGGTCGACACTCGTCAACACGGTCGGTGAGGTGCCGGTCGGAAACGCCCCCAACTTCGATGAGGTCGAGCCAGCGGTCGGGTTCCTCGGTCTCAAGTACGTCGTTGCCTGGGTCGTCGCATCGGACATCGCGACGATCGAGATCGACCCGACCAACTGTCAGGCGTGCGGCGTCCGCGAGACGTCGAGCGGGCTCGGGAGTCTGTTCGATCGCCGGCCCGAGATCGGTGCGCGCTACCACGGTGGCTCCACGGGCGGCCCGAACTTCGCTGACGACGCGCTGATCACCTGGGCGGACTTCGCGGCGACGGGACCGTTGTTCGACGGCGCGGTCCTCGTGCAACGCTATTCGGCGTTCCGAGGCGGCCCCGTGACGGACCTCGGCGGAGCGTGCGGCAACGGCGGCACCAACTCGTTCAGCAGTCAGGTCGCGCTCGGCAACTCCCGGCTGTTTCTCGTGCTGTCCGGGGCAAGCTCCACGCTCGTGTTCGCGAGCATCCAGTTCGCCGATGCCACCCAGACATGCGGCCCCTGCACGTTCAACAGCCAGAACAGCTACCTGTTCACGGTGGCCAGCGGGGGCGGCACCGCGTCCTACCCGCTCGCGATCCCGTGCGATCCGTCGTTCCAGAACCTCGAGATCTACACCCAATGGGCTTCGTTCGTGAGCGGCTCCAACCCGTGCGGGCTCATCCCCACCACGGCGGAGGTGTCGTTCTCCAACCGGCTGCGCGGCACGGTCACCAACTGAACCGGATCGCTCGCCCGCGCCGCCGCACCGCTACGATCCATCGAGTGCCCGGCCACGACGGACCGTGGCCGGCCCCGACGCCACGATGCAGGACTCGAATCCCGACGCACCCGGAACGCCACCGCCCGATTCCAGCGGGCTGGAGAACCTCGTCGTCGAGAGCATGCCGCGACTGCGGGCCTACCTGCGTGTGCACATGGGCGCCGAGCTGCGCGCGCACGAGTCGATCGATGACCTCGCGCAATCGGTTTCGCGCGAGCTCATCGAGGACATTCGACAGGGATTCGAATACCGCGGACGCGGCGCGTTCCTGCGTTGGCTCTTTACGTGTGCGCTCAACAAGATCCGCGCGCGCCATCGCTATCGGCACCGCGAGTGTCGGACCCCGAAACGTGAGCAACCCTCATTCGATGCCGAAGCCGCGGCCTACGTGTTGTCGCCGAGCCGTCACGCAATCGGCCGCGAGGAGCTCGATCGCTTCAACCACGCGTTCGGTCAGCTGCGCTCCGACGAGCAGGAGGTGATCCTGCTCAACCGGTTCGCCGGGCTCGATCACACCGAGCTCGCAGCGGAACTCGGAGTGTCGCCCGACGCCGCCAGGATGCGGCTCGGTCGTGCGATGAGCCGCCTCGCGACGGCCTGCGATCGCGGCGAACCGGACGGGCGACGAAGGACCCCGTGACCGAGCAGGACATCGGGGGGCGCGCAGGCGAGCGCGTTCGGAGGCGCTACACTCGGGCGCCTGCCATGCCCACAGGCGAACACGAGTCCGCCGAGCTCGACCTCCCGAGCTCGGTCGAGCAACGCTGCTACGAGATCTGGTTCACGATGCGGAGTGGCGACCGCGCGGATGCGATCGCGCAGATCGCGACCGATCACGCAACGCTCGCCGAACCCATCCGCGCCCTGTTCGGCCGGCTGGAGCAGGCCGACCAGCTGATCGGCAGCGTCAGCGACGAGATCGACGAGCCAACGGAACGCCCGACGGTCGTCGGCTATGAGCTGCTGAGTGAGCTCGGCAGCGGCGGGTTCGGGACCGTGTTTCGCGCCCGGCAGCTGTATCCCGTCGAACGCGAGGTCGCGCTCAAGGCCCTGCACACGAGCCGACTCGACGACCGCGCGCGCGCTCGGTTCGCGGGCGAACGGCGCGCGCTCGGTGCCCTGCTGCATCCGGCCATCGCCCAGGTCTACGACGCCGGTGTCACGGCCGACGACCGTCCGTTCCTTGCCATGGAGCTCGTGTCGGGCGTGCCGATCACGGAATACTGCGACCAGCATCGCCTCGATCTCGAGGCCCGCATTCGGCTCGTCATGGTCCTGTGCGAGGCCATGACGCATGCCCACCAACGCAGCATCGTGCACCGCGATCTCAAGCCCGGGAACGTCCTGGTGAGCGGGCCACCCACGAATCCGCGGCCGAAGATCATCGACTTCGGACTCGCCAAGGCCCTGGACCCGGACCTCGACCCCGGCCTTGCGGCGACGGTCGAAGGTGGGTTCCTCGGCACACCAGGCTACACCAGCCCCGAGCAGGCAGCGGGTGCCACGATCGACGTTCGCACGGACATCTACGCCCTCGGGCTGATGCTCCACGAGCTGCTCACCGGTGACGTGCCGCTCGGCAAGGAACGGCTCCGATCGGCGTCGTTGACCGAGGCCCTGCGCCGCGTGCGTGACGAGGAACCGCGCGCCTCGAGTCAGACCTTGCTCGATCTCGGAGATGCTGCCGGGGCGGCAGCCGAACGACTCAGGACGACACCCCAGCGCCTCACCGCGCGCCTTCGTGGCGACCTCGATCGGATCGGGCTGCACGCGCTCGCCCGCGATCGCGAGCAACGATACTCGTCGGCCGAAGCGCTCGCCGACGACCTCAACCGTTTCCTCGAGCACCTACCGATCAAGGTCCACCGACCGTCGACCGGCTACCTGCTTCGAAAGTTCGCGCAACGGCACCGGCTCGTGGTCGCCGCGACCATTCTGATCGTGACGGCGATTGCCGGCGGCGGCGCCGCGCTGACGTGGGGCCTGATCGAGGTCTCAGCCGCCCGAGACGACGCGAACGAGCTCGAGGAGGCAGCCCGGCAGGAGAGCTACAACGCGCAGTTGACCGCCGCGAATCTGGCGCGCATTCAGGGCCATGTCCAGGTCGCGCACCGTAACCTCGATGCCACTCCCGAGAAGCTGCGCGGCTGGGAGTACGACCTGTTGCGCGGCAGTCTGGATCTATCGCGGAAGTCGGTGCGACTACGCGAAGCGCACGACCTCTGGCAGGGCGCCGCCTGGCTCGAGTGTGGCCTGGTCGCGGTCGCCGCCCATCGTGGTGGCATCTGGCTGTGGGACCCCGCAACTGAAGAAGCCCGGCACTCACCTGCAATCGGCGCCTCACCGATCGCCGGTTTCGCAGGCCTCGGGGGGAACCTGGCACTCATCGCGCACGGCAAGCCTGGGCGACTCGTGGTGATGGATCTACGGACGAACGAGGAGCTCCGGGAACTCATGCGCTTCTCGGGCACGATGAACCACACGTTCACCGTTTCGGGCGACGGCCGGTGCTACGCGTTCTCCCTCGACCATCGCGGGCTCTATTGGGGCTCGGTCGACCCTGCCACCGACGCAGGCGAGCCGCACCACCTCGAGCTACCGGACCTCCGCATCACCGGGCTGCAGCTCGACCACACGGGCGACAGCGTGTTCGTCGGCACCGAGAACGGCCGCCTGCTGCGTCTTGGGCGTGACGGCACCCCCATCGGCCCGACCTTCGCACTGCCGCCAACCATGACGCCGGCGGCCTACGAGAAAATGGCGCATGACGAGCGAACGAACACCCTCGTGAGTGCCGACCTGCTCGAACGCCTCATCTTCTGGGATGTCGAGACCGGGCAACTGCGCGCGCTGGATCACCTGACGGGCTCAGCCCAGGAGTTCGTGAACGACGGCACGTCGCTGCTGGTCGCAGGCGGGTTCGAGACGCCGATGGCGGGCGCATGGAGCTTCGAAACCGGCGAAGCGCTCTGCCGCTACCACGCCCCGTGTCGCGGCGGCGTGCACGGTCTGGCCGTGTCGCCCGATGGCTCCGAGGTCGTCACGGTCGGCATCGACGGCAATGCGCATCTGTTTGACCGCCGGCCGTGGCAACTACCCGAACGGTTCGCCCTCGGATACGACTGCCGGGAGGTCGCCCACGACGCAACCACCGACCGGATCGCGTGGGTCGCCACCGATGGCACGGTCGGCGTGCTCGACCTGCACTCCCGCAAGCCGATTCTCCAACTCGAGCTGCCGTCCCCGGCGCACTGGGTCGCAATGCGCGGCGACCATGTCTGGGTCCCGGGTATGGACCGTCACTTGCGACGAATCGACATCGAGCGTCGGGAGGTCGACCTGGACGTGCCGTGCGAGGGGGCTCTGGCGCAGTCGATCGCCGCGTCCCCCGATGGTTCCCGAATCGTGGTCAGCACCTACGAACCGCGCCTGGTCGCGCTCGATGGCGCGACCCTCGACGTGCTCTGGCACGAGCCGCTGGAGGACCGGGTCTGCGCTCTCGAGTTCGGTCCGCACGGGCAGCTCTATGCCGCAGCCGAGGGCGGCCACCTGCGCCGGCTCGATCCCGCATCGGGCGTCACCCTGGCCGAAACAACCGTCGGTCCAATCTGGTCTGGAGCCTCGATGCTCTACCCCACGCCAGACGGAGACGCGATCTTGCTGCCCCAGCGTTTCGAAACCGTCGCGCTCTCGAGCGCCACGTTGACGGAACTCTGGCGCCTGCCCGTTCACGGTCACATCGCGTACTCGCCAGACGGCGAGCGCATGGTCGTCGGACGCGGCCGCGCGCTGCACGTGCTCGACACCCGGAGTCGCCGCGAGATCGTCGTTCTCGAGGCACTGCAGCAACCGCTCCGTCACGTCTTCTTCTCGTCGAACGGCCGGGAGCTCGTGACCCACAACCATCGCTACCACGCGCCGACCTCCCTGCAGTTCTGGACCCGTCGCTGAGGCGACGGTCAACGTCATGTCGTCGCCCGCGATCAGCCGAGCATGGCACGGCGCGCTACGATACTCGGATGCCGAACTGCTCTGCCGCGACCGTTCTCGCCACCGTTCTCGGAGCCAGCCTGCATACCGCGCCAACCTGCGCGCAGACCGAGAAGGCCGCATCCGCGGCGCAGTGCGACGTCGATCTGTCCCGTATCGGACAGATGCGCGACATCATCTCGAACGCGCTCGAGCGCGGCTTCGGCAGGCCGAACGAGCAGGTGCGCGCGTTCCTCGCTCGCACGCGGCCGCTCTGCGAAACCAGTCAGCAGCTGCTGGAGAAGTCGGCCGCGGAGTTCGGGATCGAGGTGCACCGCCTCGCGGCCGAGGTCGAACGCTTCCGCCACGTCAACTGCACGCACGAGGGCGGCGGCGAGCACATCGACCTGAAGATGACGGACTTCGCGCGCCACGTGATGCAGCACGTCGTGCTGCACGAGCTCGGGCACGCGCTCGTGCGCGAGTTCGACCTGCCGATCCTCGGCAACGAGGAGACGCTCGCCGACGCGTTCGCGACGCACTACCTCGTGACGCACGCCGAGGACCGCGCGCTGCCCGTGCTGAAGGCCCGCATCGACTCACTGATGTTCGAGGCCCGCGAGCGGCCGCGGCACGAGTGGACCGTCAAGGGCGAACACAACAGCGACGCGCGGCGGGCCTATCAGCTCGCCGCGCTCGCGCTCGCCGCCGATCGCGAGAAGTACCTGCCGCTTGCCCGCACTGTTGGCATGCTCGATCGCGAGATCCGCGGGGCGTGCGACTACGGCGCCGAGATCCACCGGTCCTGGCGCCGGATCCTGCGGCCGCTCTGGATGCCGGCCGGGCAGCCATCCAAGGAGGTGCGCATACGCGTCGATGACTTCGATGGTGAGTTCGGCACCGAGATCCGCGCGGCCAACGTCGCGCAACATCTCGGCGACGTCATGCGCCGGTTCGACTGGCACTCGCAGGTGACGTTGCACTTCAAACAGGGCAGCGGCGGCGCCGGGTGGAACCGCGGGCGCCGCACGATCACGGTGCACGCGAGCTACCTGCAACGGTTCGTCCGGCAGGGCGAGGCGCTCGCCCGCAAGGACTGAGCCCAGGGCTGCCCGGCGCTTGCCCGGCCTACTTCTGCGGGGCCTTGCCGGCCTTGGTCGCCGGCGCGTCGGCCGCCTTGCCGACGATCGGCTCGATGAGCTTCTCGATGCGCGCGAGCCGCTTCTCGAGGCGCGCGAGGCGATCGGTGAGCAGCTTGAACGCGACGTCCTTCTGGCGCTGCTGCTCCCGCGCGTCCGCCGCGGCGCGCGAGTCGGCGTTCGCCTCGTCGACCCGCGGTTGATCGACGCGCTGCACGACCTTGATCGCGCTCGCGATGTGGTGCTGAAACCCGGTCATGACCATCCGCTTCGGGTCCCCGACCGATGCTACCGTCACACCCGGGCGCGGGCGCGTAGCCGCGAACAGCGGCCGGAGCGAGTTGGTCATGACGGTCGCGTTGACGTGTTCCAGCTCGATGACGACCGTCACGAACTGCTTGCTCTCCGGCGCCGCGAGAACCTGCTCGACGGTCCGTTCGATCGCAGCGGCAGCGAGCTCACCGTGCCGCGGCCCCACGAGCGAGATCACCTCGTAGACCCGCTTCTCCGTGACCACCGGCAACAGCGCGAACTGCCGCACGTAGAGCAGCGAACTCAACGTCTCGAGCGCCGACGACTCGTGGACCTCGATCGGCTGCTCGAAGTCGTAGGGGCGGGCGCCGTGCAGCACGGCCGGGTCGACGAGGATGTTGCAGCTGGCGTACTTGGCGACCAACTCGACGAGCGCCCCGACCTGGACCTCACCCGTCGGCAGGGTCAGCGCCGGGCGGGCCGGACTGGTCCCGTCGGCCTGGGCCGAAACCGGCGTGATGACGGCGATTCCGGCGGCGAACGCGGCGAGAGCACGGGCACGATGACGTGGCATGACGACTCTGACGGCACGTTCTCGCGAATCTTCCGGCGACGGCCCCGCAAAGGGGGTTGACTGTCATGTCACCAGATGGTGACATCTGGTGCAACCCGAGGAACCACAGCCACGACCACCGCCATGACCGAGAACGCCCCGCTCACTCCGACCTCGACCACGAAGTTCGAGCTCGAGATCCCGATCCAGGCCCCCCGCAACCTCGTCTGGGAGCTCGTCTGCGACCGCCCGGACGACTGGTGGATCGGCGACTACCGCTGCCTCGGCGCCGACTCGCGCGTCGTGCTCGATCGCCGCGCCGGCGGCGCGCTCGTCGAGGAGACGCCCACTGGCGGCAGCCTGCTGTGGTTCACGGTCCTCGCGATCGAGCCCCAGCAGTCGCTCAACCTCGCGGGCACGGTCGCGCCGCCGTTCGGCGGCCCCTGCCAGACGACGCTCCTGCTCCAGCTCGAGGATCACGGGACCGGCCCCGGCGGACAGGGCAGCGGCACCCTGCTGCGCGTCACGAACGCGCTGCACGGGCACCTCACCGAAGGCATGGTCGCCGAGATGCGTTCGGGCTGGCAGCAGCTGTTCTCGACCGGTCTCAAGGCCGTCGCCGAACAGAACGCACCGCGCTGATGCCGAGCCGCGACTCGGTCTGGAAGGCGCTCGCGGACCCGACGCGGCGCGCGATCCTCGACGTGCTCGCGGCCGGCCCGCGCACGACGGGCGAACTGTGCGAGCACTTCGCCATGGCCTCACAGCAGGGCTCCGGAACGGCGGGCGGCATCGGGCGCACCGGCGTGATGAAGCACCTCGACGTGTTGCAGGACGCCAACCTGATCCTCGTTCGCCGTCAGGGTCGAACGCGCCACAACCACCTCAACCCGACGCCGATCCAACAGGTCGCCGACCGCTGGATCCGGCAGCACGTGCGCGGCGTCACGGCTTCCCTGACCCGCCTGCAGCAGCTGGCCGAACACACTGCCGCGGAACCCGCGCCGACCGGCCGCGCCCGCCCGCTCGATCGGCAGCGAATCGTCGGCCGCGGCGTTCGCCTCGACCGCGTCGATCCCGCCCGCGACGCCGAGCGACTGTTCGCGATCGCGCACGGCAGCAAGGAACGGGAGGCGATCTGGGAGTTCATGGGCTACGGCCCGTTCGTCGACGAGGCCGCAATGACGACCTGGCTCGCCGAGTGCGCGGCGGCGGACGATCCGCTGTTCTTCACCGTGCGGCGCCGCCCCGGCGGTGACCCGGTCGGCATGGCGTCGTTCCTCGCGATCGCCCCCGCCCACCGGCGCGTCGAGATCGGTCACATCTGGTACGGACTCGAGGCGCACCGGACCACGATCAACACGGAGGTCGCCTATCTGCTGCTCGAGGCCGCGTTCGACCGCGGCTATCGGCGCGTGGAATGGAAGTGCGATGCCCGCAACCAGGCGTCACGGCGCGCAGCGGAGCGGCTCGGGTTCGCGTTCGAAGGGCTGTTCCGCGCCCACCTGATCGTGAAGCAGAAGAACCGCGACACGGCATGGTTCGCGATGCTCGACTCGCAATGGCCGACGGCCCGCGCAGCGCTCGAGGAGTGGCTCGCGTGGGACGGCCCCGCGCGGCCGCCGCTCGCGTCGTTGCGCCACGGGTGGGACGCGACGGACTGACGCGTCATCGCGCAGCCGGTGCTGGTGTGACGCCAGCGTCTACTTGCGCTGATGCTCCGCCGGCACCCACCAGCGCTCGGGCCACAGCCCGCGCGGGCCGATGTCGGCCTGCTGCACGTGCTTGTTGAAGAGGATGCAGGCGCGCGGATGCACGAGGAACGTGAACGGCTGCTGGCCGTACACGAGCTCGTGCAGCTGACGCCACAGTCGCGCACGCTGATCCGGATCGAGGGCCTGTCGCGCTGCGGCGGCCAGCCGACTGGCCTCGGCGCTCTGCCAATGGCCGTCGTTGTCGATGCCGTTCTCGTGGACGAAATCGAACGGGTCGTCCCACGGGCGAAACCGCCGGTTGACGACGAGCCCGCCCCATTGGCGCTCGTTCTTGCGCGCCACGTAGGCGGCGAACGAGGCCAGGGTCTCGACCGTCAGCTCGATGCCGGCCTGGCGCGCCTCGTCCTGCAGGTTGTTCACCGCGAGATCCATCGGCCCGCCGTCGCGTGGCGCGAGCAGCGACAACTTCAGCGGCTTGCCCGCCGCGGGATCGAAACCGGCCTCGCGCAGCAGCCGCCGCGCCGCGCCTGGGTCGTACGCGATCGGCTGCAGGTCGGGATAGCCCGGGTTGTCCGGCTTCTGGAACGCCACTGCCGGAACGACCGCTGACCCGAACCGCTCCACGATCGCCCCGCGATCGATGAGCATCGTCAGCGCCCGCCGCACCCGCGGATCCGCGAGCGCCGGCTGATCGCAGTTCCACGCGATCCCGATCACACCGAGCGACTCGTAGTCGTAGACGAGGTAGCGGTAGCGCTCCGCGAGCTCGGCGTTGGTCGCGAGGAACTGATCGGCGGTCCAGGCCCCGAGCCAGTCGACTTCACCCTCGAACAACGCGTTGGGCACCGCGGCCCCTTGCCGGAACAGCAACCGCACGCCGGCAAGGTTCCAGCAGCCCGGCTCGGCGAGGCGGCGCCAATGGAACGGGTTGACGCTCAGAGTCAGATCCTGCCGCTGGCGCCAACCGGGGGAGTCGTCGATCGCCGGATCCGGATCGCTCGGCAGCTGCATCGGCCCCGTGCCCGGACCGGTCACGCGATCGAGCTGGGCGAGCAACACCCCGAACTCCACCGTGCCGGGCGTCGGCACGGGTTGGCCGAGCTGCGTCGCGAGCGCCCGCACCCGATCGACGAAGAACGATCGCTGGCCGACGAGCCAGGACTCGCCGACCGCGCGCACCGAGGCGTAGTGGCACTCGCGGAACCGGACGCGCAGCTGGCGTTCGCCCACGACCGCCGCGTTCGCCACGCGCGAGAACGCGTCGTGGACGAAACCCATCTCGAAGCCGCCGCCCTGCGCGAGCTCCCAGCCGAACAAGACGTCGGCCATCGTGACGGGGCTGCCGTCGCTGAAGCGCACGCCGGAGCGCAGCGTGAACGTGCACGACATGCCGTCCGGCGCAGCCTGCCACGCCGACGCGAGGGCGCCGCGCAACTGGCCGGTCCGCGGATCCGTATCGACCAACCCCTCGTGCGTGTACGCGAGGACCATGAACTGGGCGACGGTGGAGTGCGCGGTGAACGGGTTGACGTCGCCGGGCTCCTCCGTCACCCCCGCATAGACGTGGCCCTGCGGATGCGGCGACGGCGTCTTCGGGATTTCGTCGCCGTCGCCGCCACCCTGCGCCGCCGCGCCGCTCGGCGCCGCTTCGCGCGCGCCGGTGCCGAACATCGCGCTCACGCCGAACGCCAACGCCGCGATCAGCAGCAGGGCGAACAGCAGGAGCGGGAGTCGTCGCATGGACCGGCCGATGATACGCGCTCACTCGCGGGTTGCGCAGGATTCACGCTGCGTACCGTGCGCACTGCGCGCGCCCGGCGCCCGCCATCACCGGAACATGCTCGCCAGCCGGACCCCCGCGACGATCGCCAGGAGGCCGAGGGCGTTGTGCCCGAGCAGGTTGAGCCCCAACGCGAGCAGGCGCCCCTCGTCGAACAACGTGCGGCAGTCGAACGCGAACGTCGAGAACGTCGTGAACGAGCCGAAGAAGCCGACGAAGACCGCCGCGCGCATGACGTCCGACCAACGGTCCGACCCGAGCCCGTAGCAGAGGCCGAAACCCAGGCAGCCGAGCACGTTCACCACGAGCACGTGCAGCGGGAAATCGCCCGCGAACGAGCGCACGAGGTCGCCGAGGACGAAGCGGCTGACGGCACCGACCGCCCCGGCCAGAGCGATCGCGAGCAGGATGGCGGCGTTCATGGGCTGCCAACCTATCTCGCGCGGCGACGATTGCCGCACCCCACCCCACGCAACACCGACCGGACGTGCAACCGGCCGCACCCGAGGGCGCGGCCGGCAACGCGGAACGGAAACCGAACGGCTACTTGCTGTCGCCGTCCGTGCCGACGCCAGCGCCGACGAGCTCCTTCTTGCCGTCCGGAGCCGCATCGTCGCGGCCTTCGGCGAGGTCCTTGAGCGCCAGGTCGCGGAGCTTCTTCTCCGCGGCCTGCAGCTTCTCACGTTCCTTCGCGAGCTTCTCGAGCTTCTTCTCGTACTTGCGGAGCTTGTTCGACTTCAGCCCCTTCTTCTCGATCTCGCGCTCGCGCTGCTTCAGCACGTCCTGCTCGAGTCCGTCGAGCCGGTCGTACTGGTCGAGCAGCTTGCGCAGGTCCTTGAGCGAACGCTTGGCGTTGCCCTCGTAGCAGCGATCGAGGTACTCGAACATCGTCCCCCAGAGGGCGCGCTGCGACTGGTCACCCGGCAGCGGCGTCTTGTGCGTGCCGTCGGGGTCCACGAAGAAGAGGTGCGGCAACTTGTCCGTCGGGCTCTCCTTCTTGAACAGGTTCGTCAGCGGGTGATCCTTCTCGAGGATGTTCGGCGGCAGCTTGACGCAGTGGAACCAGTGCGTGAGCAGAACGGTCTGCTCGTTGTCCATGGTCCGACTCAGCAGCGCGTGGTCCGTGCCCTTGCAGCGCAGACACTCGCGCATGACGAGCAGCGGCCGCTTGTCGCCCTCGACGATGACCTCGTAGGCCTCCTCGATCGGCAGCGCGCGACGCGCCATCGTGCCTTGCGTCTTGCCGTCCTGCGTCGTCGACTCCTCCGGCTTCCACACCGGATGCTGCCAGTCGATCTTCAGCAGCTTCTTGGCCGTCTTCTTGCGGGTGAAGTCGAGGGCGATCCCGCCACCGCGACCCCCGGGCGTCGGCGCACCAGGGGCTCCGCCGCGCGGGCCACCGGCACCACCACCCATTCCGCCAGCGCCACCGGCAGGACCGGCACCGCCACCCATTCCATCACCTGGCGACCAACTGGGCGCCGGAGGACCACCTCATCATTGCGGGGCGGCGGGGCGCGCGAGGGCGATCCCCATGGCCGCAACGAGAACGGGAACGATCAGCTTATGCATGATTGGTGCCTTTCGTGGGCCCCGGACCGGAAGGTCGGTCGAGGCAGTCGTCGAACCGATGGGCAGGAGTATCGGCCTGCCGGATCCTAGCCTGAACCGAGCCCGTGGTCGACAGGGTCGGGCGTGTTACCCGATCGCCCTGCCTCTCGCGGCGCGGACGACCCCAAGCCACCGGCGGCAAACGGCTTCTGACTACTTCTTCGGATAGGTGTCGAGCACCCACTCGCGCCATCTGGCGTCGAACGTCGCCGCATCGAGCTCGAATAGCTCGAGCAGGAGCTTCCTCGTCACCTGATCGATGCGCTCCGCGGGCACCGCCGCGTTCGGCACGGGCGGGATCTCCTTGATGCGCTTCACGAGGAACGCGAGCTTCTGCTTGTCGGTCTTCAGCAGGTAGTCGACGCGCGACCAGGCCTGGGCGTGGTGTTGGTAGCCCATGGCTTCGAAGTCCTGCCACTTGCCCATCTCGTCGAACGGGAAGCACACGCCCTCGTGCCGCGCCCGCTTCCGCACCTTGATCGGCCACGCGCCGATCTTGAGGTCGGGGTTGGGTTCGCTGTCGAGCAGATTCACGTTCGCCACGTCGCTCGGGATGTCGGTCGTGAACGAGTGCGCGAGACCTTCGCCGAGCCACAACGGCAGGCTGAGGTGGAAGCCCTTGTAGCCGCAGAGCAGGTTGTGCGCCGTCGAGTAGATCATGTGCGAGTGGATCGCCGTGACGTCGAACCCCTCGAGCCCTTCGGCCGCACATGCCGCGACCATCTGATGGGTCTTGGTGTGATACCAGCGCATCGAGATGTCGGCCTCCGCGTTGCAGAAGCGGCGGAAGTAGCGCTGCAGGTCCGACTTCTTCTCGAAGATCAGGACGAGGTATTTGTCACCGAGGCCGAGGTACTTGCCGTTGGTCGGCGGCGCGTCGCCGAAGTCGGCGTCCGTGACCCCGAGGACGTCCTGCACATCGGCGTAGAGCTTCTCGAGCCGGTGCGCGTACAGGTGCAGGTTCACCCACGGCGTGAACTTCTTCGGCCGCGACGGGAACTTCGGCAGCTTCTTGCGCAGCTCCTTGATCTCGTCCTTGTGGAAGCGGCGCTTCTCGTTGTCCGCGGGCCACGGCCGCGTCTTCATGCTGTAGCCGATGCGGAAGTGCGCGGTCTCGATCCAGAGGAACCGGCCCTTGCCGAGCACCGTCTCGATGTCCGTCGAGGTGTAGTGATCCGCCCACGGGAACGGCCCGTAGCTCTCGATCCCGGCCGCCTTCATCGCGTCGGGGTCGTTCTTGGTGTACGGGCACTCCTTCTCGATCTTGAGGACGTCCTCGTCGTCCTTGGTCGTGCCCTTCTTCTGGGCCGGCAGCGGCGCCGCGAGACCGAACAGAACGGCGGCGGCAGCGAGAGCGAGCGTGCGGGGTCGGTGCATTGGCGTGGGGTCGGGGTCGGGCCCGGCGCTATCGATACCAAAAAAACGCATCGCCATCACGGGGGGCCGCGCTCGAACACGGCCTGCCGGTCGACGGACGGCCGGCCGACGGACGAGCCGCAGCGCGTCAGCGCACGTTCGCGGACAGATCGGCCACCGTGACCTCGTCGCCGTCCGCGAGCGCCGCGACCCGCTGCATCTCGTTCTGCAGCTGGCGCACGTTGCCGGGCCACTTCGCCGCGAGCAGCGCCTCGACGGCACCGTCGCCGAGGCGAAGTTCCCGCCCCGCCTTCCTGGCCGCATCCGTGAGGAAGCGACGCGCGAGCTGCGCGATGTCCTGCCCGCGCGAGCGCAGCGGCGGCATCTCGATGCGCAGGACGTTGAGGCGGAAGAACAGGTCCTCGCGGAACGCCCCGGCCTTGACCCGAGCTTCGAGAGCCTGATTGGTCGCGGCGATGACGCGCACGTCGACCTTCCTGACCTTGGTGCCACCGACGGGCCGGACCTCGCCCTCCTGCAACGCGCGCAGCAGCTTGGCCTGCAATGGCAGCGGCATCTCGCCGATCTCGTCGAGGAAGAGCGAGCCCTTGTCGGCGGCAACGAAGTGCCCGGGGTGGTCCGCGATCGCGCCCGTGAACGCGCCCTTCTTGTGGCCGAAGAGCACCGACTCGAGCAACGTGTCCGGAATCGCCGCGCAGTTCTCGGCGACGAGCGCCTGCTTGTTGCGCTTGCTGAGCTCGTGCAGCGCCTGCGCGACCCGTTCCTTGCCCGTACCGCTCTCGCCCGTGATCAGGACGGGTGCGTTCGCGGGCGCGAACTTGCCGACGATCTGCCGCAGCGCGAGCATCGGCTCGGACGTCCCGGTCAGCCCGTGCCAATCCGCGTCCTCGTCGCCCTCGTCGTCCGCGCCATCGGTGGCGGGCAACGGCGACCGCTCCGGTTGCAGCAGCGCGGCGAGCTCGGCCGGCAGGTCCGGCAGCAGCTCCGGCGCCTCGGCGGCCGCCCGCTCGACGACCGCGCGCAGCGCCGCGAGGATTTCGTCCCGGGCGCTCAATAGTGGTCCTCGAGCAGGTCGAGCCCCGCGTACTCCAGCACGAACTCGCGCTCACGACCGTCGTCGAAGCGCACGACCGCGCGCGCCGAGATCCCGCGACCGGCGATGCGCCGCACCTCGCCGTTGCCGTATTCCTGATGACGCACCCGCACACCGACGCGGATGTTGGCGAGCACCTCGGGATCCACGGTCACGGTCCAGCCGCTGTCGTGATCGATGTCGTCGTCGACCTCGTAGCGTCGCCAAGTCGGCGCGTAGTCGACGATCGCGTCCTTGGGCAGCTCCTTGAAGAACCGCGACGCCCGCATCGACTCCATGCTGCCCGCAACCATCCGTTCGCGCGCGTGCGTCAGCATCGAGCTCTGCCGTGCCCGGGTCAGCGCGACGTAGCACAGTCGCCGCTCCTCCTCGAGACCGTCGGGGTCCTCGATGCTGCGGAAGCTCGGGAACACGCCTTCTTCGAGCCCCGCGATGACGACGTGGTCGAACTCGAGTCCCTTGGCCGCGTGCACGGTCATGAGCTGCACGCGCGGCCCCTGCTCCTCGGAGTCGGCCGATGTGAGCAACGCCACGTGCTGCAGGTAGCCGGCGACGCCAGCGGGGCGCGCTTCGGCCACGTCATCGGGGTCGGCGAACGGATCCTCGATCTCGTCGTCGGCCTCGTCGTCGTACTGGATCGCGTCGCTGATGAGCTCCTTGATGTTGTCCTCGCGCGTGCTGTCCTCGGCGTCGCCGTACCCCGTCGCGTGCTTGACGTACTCGGTGCCCTTGAGGATCACCTCGAGCGCCGCGTGCACGCCGTGCGCCGCTGCGGCCTTCGCGCGCTCGAGCGTGTCGGCGAGCTCGCGCAACCCCTTCCTGCCCTTGGCCGCGAGCCCCTGGTGCAGCTCCGGCTCCCCCACCACCTCACGCAGTGACATCCCCTCGCGGAACGCCGCCTGGCGGAGCTTCTCGAGCGACGTCTTCCCGATGCCGCGCGGCGGCACGTTGATGATGCGCCCCATGCTCACGTCGTCGAGCGGGTTGACGAGGACGCGCAGATACGCGAGCAGGTCCTTGATCTCACGCCGTTCGAAGAACGTCTGGCCGCCGACGATCGTGTACGGCACGCCCGCGGTCTTGAGCGCCTGCTCGAGCGTGCGCGACAGCCAGTGCGCGCGGTAGAAGATGGCGATCTGGTCGAGCTCCACGCCCTCGTCGCGCAGCTCAATGATGCGGTCGATGACCGCGGCCGATTCCTCCGTCGCCGTCGCCGCCCGGAAGCGCCGGAGCTGATCGCCGGCCGGGTTGTCGGTGCGCAGCCGCTTGTCGAGGCGCTGCTCGTTGTTACTGATGACGTTCTCCGCCGCGCGGAGGATCGTCGCGGTGCTGCGGTAGTTCTGCTCGAGGCGGACCACCGTGCACGGGTCGTAATCGCGCTCGAAGTCGAGGATGTTGCGCACCTCGGCACCGCGGAACGAGTAGATCGACTGGTCCGGGTCGCCGACGACGCAGAGGTTGCCCGGGCCGCCCGGGCCATCGGCCGGACACAGCAGCTTGAGCAGGTCGTACTGCACCCGGTTGGTGTCCTGGAACTCGTCGACGAGCACCCAGCGGAAGCGCGCCTGGTACTGCTCCGCGACGTCGGGGAACTCGCGCAGGATCTTGAGGAACAGCAGCAGCAGGTCGTCGAAGTCCATCGCGCCCTGGTCCTTCATCCGCTCGTGGTAGAGCGACCAGAGCCGCTGCGTCGCGCGCCCGAGATCGTCGTCGCCGAGGATCGTCTCGTCGGGAGTCAGCGCCGCGTTCTTCAGCTTGCTGATCATGTTGCCGACGGCCGCGGGCCGGATCGACGTCGTGCTGATGCCGTTGTCCTGCATCAGTTCCTTGATCAGCGTGTCACGATCCTGTGTGTCGTAGATCGAGTAGTCCGCCGGATACCCGAGGCGACTGCCGTCGCGGCGCAGGAAGCGCGCGCAGGCGGAGTGGAACGTCGCGACCCGCACGTAGCCGCCGCCGAGCTGCTGCACGCGGTGCGCCATCTCGCCCGCCGCCTTGTTGGTGAACGTCATCGCAAGCACGGCGCCGCTCGGCGTGCCGTCGCGCAGCAGCCGCGCGATGCGTCGCGTCACCACGCGCGTTTTCCCCGATCCGGCGCCGGCGAGCACCATGAGCGGACCGCTGCCGTGCGCGACGGCCTGGGCCTGCTGTTCGTTGAGATCCTCGAAGATCGGGTCGGCCATCGGGTGGCCCCGCAGCATAGACCCGGTCGCCGACACTTCCACCGCGCTGTCGCAGCGCCCACAACCCCGCGGCAAGACGCTGGACCGGCAACAGGGCGTCTGCTCCCCTGGACACCGCATGGCGCACGACCACCGAGGGACCGAGACGCACCCGCCGCTCGGCAGCTGGCCACGACTCTATCTCCTCGTCGCCGTTCTCGCGGTGCTCGTCATGCTCGTGCTGTGGCTCATGACCACCACGTTCAACATCCGGATGCCGTGAGGTCGGACCACGCGCGATGAGAACCGTCGACTGGATCATCTTCCTGCTGTTCATCGCCTACGTCGTCTGGGACGGCATGCGGCGGTCGGTGAACAGCAAGGACCTCGAGGGCTACTACGCGGGCGGCCGCTCGATCCCGTGGTGGGCCGCCGGCCTGTCGATCATGGCGACGCAGGCGAGCGCGATCACGGTGATCGGCACGACGGGCCAGGGCCACGAGGGCGGCCTCGGGTTCGTGCAGGCCTACTTCGGCCTGCCGTTCGCGATGATCCTGTTGTGCATCTTCCTCGTGCCGCTCTACCGCAGCCGCGCGATCCTGACGCCGTACGAGTATCTCGAAGAACGCTTCTCACCGCTCACGCGCGCGATCGCGGGCCTCGTGTTCCTCGCATCGCGTTGTCTCGCGCTCGGCGTCGTCATCTACGCGCCGTCGGTCGCGCTCAGCGCGATGATCGGGATCGACACGACGACCGCGACGTTCGTGATCGGCGCGCTGACGACGCTCTACACGATGGTCGGCGGGGTGTCGGCCGTCGTCTGGACCGACGTCAAGCAGATGACGGTCATCATCGGCGGGCTGCTGTTCGTCTTCGGCATGCTGCTCGTCGATCTCGGCGAGCACTTCACGTTCGGCCAGATGCTCGATCTCGCGGGGGCGGCCGGGAAGATGAACGCCGTCGACGTCGTGCCGGTAAGCACCGAGCTCGTGCCGCGGACGCACGCGGCGATCGCCGAAGGCGCGGGTCAGCCGAGCTTCTGGGAGAACAAGTACAATCTGTGGTCGGGCGTGCTCGGCGGCCTGTTCCTGCACCTCGCCTATTTCGGTTGCGACCACAGTCAGGCGCAGCGGCTGCTCACGAGCAAGGACGCGGGCGCGAGCAAGAAGAGCCTGCTGCTGTCGGCATTCGCCAAGGTGCCGATGCAGGTGTTCGTCCTGTTCATCGGTGTGCTGATGTGGCTGTTCTACGCGGTCAACGGCCAGCCGCTGCTCTACAAGACCGAACACGTGCAGCGGCTCGCGGACCCGGCCGTCGCCGCCGTGGTCGCGCCGATCGAAGCGGAGTTCGAACGCGCCACCGCCGAGCGGCGCGAGCTCATGATGCAGGTCGCGGCGCTGCCGGACGGTCCGCGCAGCAACCCCGAGCTGCTGCAGTCCTACCAGGACGCGATCGCCGAGGTCGACGCGATCCGCCAACAGGCGCGCGAGGCCGTCACCCCACCCGGCGAGAAGTCCGGCGACCGCAACGAGATCTTCTGCCGGTTCATCCTCGACCAGCTGCCGCCGCTCGTGCTCGGTCTCGTGATCGCCGCGATCTTCGCCGCCGCGATGTCGAGCATCGACTCGGTCCTCAACGCCCTCAGCGCCGCAACCATCGTCGACTACTACCGCCGCTGGATCCGTCCGAATTGCAGCGAAGGTCACGCGCTCAAGGCCGGCCGCATCGTCACGCTGTTCTGGGGCGTCGTCGCGACGTTCATGGCCACGTTCTTCGGCGGCGGCGGCAGCGTGATCGAGCTCATCAACCGCGTCGGCTCGTTCTTCTACGGCACGCTGCTCGGCATCTTCGCACTCGCGCTCTTCGTGCCCCGCGCCGGCCGCCTCGCGGGCCCGATCGGCCTGATCGCCGGCATGACGAGCGTGCTCATCGTGCACTTCACGATCAAGGTCGAGTTCCTCTGGTACAACGTGATCGGCGCGATCGCCGTCGTCACCGTCGGCTGGCTGATGTCACGCTTCGACCAACGCTGACGGCGGCACCAAACCCGGCCGTACGGTACCGGGTTCACGGTGCCGGGCCGGCGTGCGGCGACGCGGGCATCTGCCAACGACTTCGCCAACCGGCCTGCACCGCAACGCGGTCGCCCGCCTGCATTCAGGGCGTTGCACCTTGAACCAGGTTCCGTACGGGCACCGATGCGAGGGCTGCTTGGAGATCGGTCAGCAGGTCTGCCGTTGCTTCGATGCCGACGCTGAGGCGGATCAGGCCGTCGCTGATACCAGCCTCGGCCCGCACCTCGGGAGTCATCGCGGCGTGCGTCATCGTTGCCGGGTGCGCGACGAGGCTCTCGACGCCGCCGAGGGACTCGGCCAGCGTGAAGTGGCGGAGACTCGCGAGGAAGTCCGGCACGGCGTCGCAGTCCTGCAGCTCGAAGCTGACCATCCCGCCGAAACCGCGCTGCTGACGCTTCGCGAGTTCGTGGTCGGGGTGACTCGGCAGACCCGGGTAGTGCACGGCGGCCACGGCCGGATGCTCTGCCAGCAGCTCCGCGATCGGCCTGGCGTTCTCCTCGTGCAGCCGCAGGCGCGCCTCGAGCGTGCGCAGGCCGCGCAGCGCGAGCCAGCTGTCGAACGGCGCACCCGTGATGCCTAACGCGTTCGCCCACCACGCGAGCCGCTCGTGCAGCTCGGCAGAACGCGCGATCACCGCACCGCCGACGACGTCGCTGTGACCGTTCACGTACTTCGTCGTGCTGTGGATCACGAGGTCCGCACCGTGCGCGATCGGGTTCTGGCGGGCCGGCGACAAGAACGTGTTGTCGACCGCGAACAGCGCCCCCACGTTCCGACAACGCCCAGCGAGCCGCTCGAGGTCGACGAGCCGCAGCAGCGGGTTGCTCGGCGTCTCCGCCCAGACGAGCTTCGGCCGCCGCTCGAACGCGCGGATCAGCGCCGCCTCGTCGCGTTGATCGACGAGCGCGACCTCGAAGTGCCCCTTCCGCGCCAGCGCGTCGACGAGGCGCCACGTGCCGCCGTAGCCGTCGTGCGGCACGACGAGCAGGTCGCCGGGCTCGAGCAGCTGCAGCACGAGCGTGATCGCCGCCATGCCGCTCGCGGTGACGACCCCGCCAGCGCCGCCCTCGAGCCGCGCCAGCGCGCTGCCGAACTCGTCGCGCGTCGGATTGCCGCTGCGCGTGTAGTCGTACGGGCGCTTTTCGTCATAACCATCGAACGCGAAGTTCGCCGACAGGTAGAGCGGCGGACTCACGGCGCGGTGCGTCGGGTCCTCGGCGATGCCGGCGCGAACCGCCACGGTCTCGGGGCGAACGCGGCCGACCTCAGGTCGCGGGAGCAGCGTCATCGCAGCACCTCCCGCAGGATCGCGGACACGGCGTCGACTTCCTTCAGGAACCCGTCGTGGCCGAACGGCGTCGGCACTTCCTCGTATCTGGCCCCGGGCACCGCGTGCGCAAGCCGGCGCACGTCGGCGGCGGGCACGAGCTGATCGCTGTCGAAGCCGACGAACGTCACGGCCGCGAGCGCGATCTTCTCCGCGAGAACGGCGTGCTCGTCGATCGAACGATTGAGGCACACGAACTGCTCGGGCAGGAACCGCTCCGCGAACGCCTGGCCGCGGACCGCGAGCCAGTCGTGCACCTCGACGCCGCTCGCGAAGCGCTCGGCCAGCTCGCCGGGCGAGCGATACGTGGTCATCGCGAGTCCCCGCGCGAGCGCGAGCGCCGCGTCCCGTTCGCCCGCGCGTTCGCCGAGCTCGACGATGCCGCGCTGCAGCCAGCGCCACGCGCTCGCCTGCGGATGACTGCGGTCCGCGGCCGCGAGCACGGCGAGCCAGTCGACGCGTTCGCCGTGCCGCGCCGCGAACTGCAGCCCCACCATCCCGCCGTAGCTCGCGCCGACGAGCGCGTGCACGCATTCGACCCCGAGCTGATCGAGCACGAGCGCGAGCGCGTCGGCCTGATCCCGGGTCGTCACGAACGGGAACGGCTCGCCCGCGCCCGGCCCGGTGGAGCAACCGGCGCCGCCGAGCCAGTCGATCGCGAGCACGCGGAAGCGCCGCGTGTCGACCGCGAGCCCGTCGCCGACGACGCCGCGCCACCACGACGCGGGCCGCCGGTCGGCCGAGATCCCGCCGAGCACGACGACGACGGGCGCACCCGCCGGGCCGTCGAGTTCGTAGGCGACGACGCCGCCCGGCAGGTGCCCGCCGCGCTCGAGCTCGAACGTCGCCGGGAGGTGGCAGAGCAGGGCATCGGGCGGCAACGTGATGGCGGCGCTCATCGCTGCACCCCCTCGTCCGCGGTGCCACTCCGGGAGACGAGCGCGCGGCAATCGGCGAGCAGCGCCGCGGCCGTCTTCTCGTAGCCCACGGCGAGGCCGGTGTGCACGCGCACCCCGGCCGGCAGATCGAACGTGTAGACGACGCGATCCGCGGGCGCGGCGAGCGGCGCGCCGACCGGCACCTCCTCGAACGCGACGCGCGGCTTGCCGTCGCGCGCGCACCGCGCGACGAGTCGCGTCGTGTGACCACGCCGGCGCCGCGCCCGCAGCTCGTCGGCATCGAGTTCACGCACGCTCTGACGCTCGACGGCCAGCGGATCCAGACTCGCGAGCCAGCGCTCGCCGAACACCGCGCCGTGCACCGCCACGAGCTTGGTCGCGGCGTCGACGCCGTCGAGGTCGAGACTGCGGTCCGGCTCCAGCAAACCGCGGCGTTCGGCCTCCGCGACGCCCTCGTCGACCGACGCGCCAGCCTCGATCGCGTTGACGATCACCGTCGTCGTGACGTTGCCGACGAGCGCGATCTCGCGGCAGTTGACGCGCAGTTCGGGCAGCTCGGTGAGCAGCTGATCCCCCGCGCCGCCGAACGTCGCGCGCACGCCGACCCGCCCGCGGTTGCTCCCGAGCAGCAGCTCGGGCGCGGCGAGCGCGACCGCGTTCTTGCCGGCCAGCGCGAGCTGGGCACCGGAGCGCAGCGCCGCGCGCGCGCGCAGGAGCGCGGCCTCGGCATCACCGGGCCGCGACGGCGTCGCGTCGGCGACGACGTCCGCGGCGACCAGCTCGATCGCGAGCTCGGTCGCGATCGCTTCACTGCCCGGGAACGTCGCCAGCGATTCGCCGCGTTCCTTGTGCAGCGCGATCGCCGCGACGTCGAGCCCGTCGCGATCGAACACCGTCGCGGTCGAGTCCGTGACGGCGACGACGCAGAACTGTCCGTCCTGCACGAGCCGCAAGAACTGCCGCCCGACGGCGCCCGGCCCGACGAGGTGCAGCGCACGGCGACCCGGCGACTGCCCCGAAGACCGGAAGCCCACCGTGTCCGGGCCCTCCTTGGATGCCGTGGCGAGCGCGATCGAGCTCGGCACTGGGGAACGAGAAGCGGCGGCAGGCCGCGGCGAGAGATCGGCGCCGCTCGGGCGCGCATCGGGTCGAACCATCGGAATCGTTGCCTTCCGGGCCCGTGCCAGGCTCCTGCGACCAGTCGACGAGCCTGCCGAACGCACACACGTTCGAACACAAGCTCATCTTTCGACGACGGGACGGCGGAGCCGACCCACTGGTCGCGGGAGTTGGCACCTGCGTATCGCGCGAATGATCGCGGCGAACCGTGGTTGCCCCAGCGTCGTCGGGCCCGTCCCTCGGCTGGTCTGGATGAGTTGTCTGCCGCGTTCTATCGGCACTCGCCGCGGGGTGTCAAGAGGTCGACCGCGCAATCGGCAGCGATCGCGGCCGAAGAGGGCTCGCGAGCGGCCGACGCGCGCGGCGTTGTCTTCGCACCATGTTCCGCCCCGGCCAGTTCGCGTTCGTCGTCGCGTTCGCCGCCGGCTCGACGGGTGCGGCGCAGGACGCTAGTCCTCGGACAAGCACGCTCTACACGTTGCCGAAGACGGCGGGTCCACCTCCGCCGCGCCGACGAGAAGCGGAACCTGCGGGCGCCAGTTCGCATCACGGACAGCCTGGGCCGGTTCGGCTTCCGCGGCGTGCGCCCCGGTGACGTCGAGGTCTTCGTCGGCACCGGCGGCGACGCCAACGCGCCCGGCACGCCGATTCTGGCGGAGAGCGGCAAGCAGCATGCGGTCGAACTGATCCTGCGCTGAGCGGGACAGCGGCAGCTTTTTCGCCCCCAGAGTTTTTCGCCCCCAGAGGCGAATCTCCCGACGAGAATCACGCATCGGCGGCATTGAACCCGTTGCCGTGCGACCCCCGACCGTGACCCTTCGACTGCAGGAGATCCTGACCGAGGCCCGCTGGGTCCGCGAACTGGCGCGCCAGCTCGCGGCTCCCGGACTCGATGCGGACGACCTGGTCCAGGACGCGTGTCTCGTCGCGATGCAGCGGCCGCCCGAACGGCACGAGAACCTGCGCGGCTGGCTCGCGAAGGTGCTCCAGAACCTCGTTCGCCAGCGGCAACGACAGGACATCCGCCGCAAGAACCGCGAGGACGCGGCGCAGACCGACGCGGATCCGGGTCGGTCGGCGCCGTCGACCGCGGACCTCGTCGAACGCGCCGCGACGCAGCGCGCGGTCGTCGACGCGGTGCTCACGCTCGACGAGCCGTATCGCTCGACGGTCCTGTTGCGCTTCTTCGAGGACCTGCCGCCGCGCGAGATCGCGCGGCAGAAGGGCATCCCGGTCGGCACGGTGCACACCCACCTGACCCGCGGTCTCGAACGCCTGCGGCTGCGGCTCGACAAGACCCGCGGCAGCCGCCAGGCCTGGATGGCCGCGCTGTTGCCGCTGATTCCGATGCCCGCCACCGCGTCCGCGGTCGGCGCCCTTGCCATGAAGACGAAGTTCATCGCCGCCACAGCGATCGCCGTCACCGCGATCGCCGTCACCGCCACCACGATCGACTGGACCGACGCGCCGGTCGCCGCACCCGAGACGGGCAGCAACGCGCAGGTCGCGAGCGCCGACGTCGACCGGCCGACCGTGCCACCGACCACCGACGGCGCCCCCGTGCGCGAGGCCGCGACGCCGACGACACCGCCAGCCGAGCCGGTCGCGAACGTGACACCGGCACCGCCCGAGCGCCGCGCAACCGGCCGCACCGTCGACCCCGAGGGCAACCCGCTGCCCAACCTCGACGTCGTGCTCGCGCCGCGGATCGGCGGGCCGGCGGACGACGCGCCGCGCACGACGAGTGACGCGGCCGCGGCCTTCGAGATCCCGCTCGGCGGCAGCTACGGCCGCATCGTCGCTGCCGACGCCGGCTGGACCACGGTCATGGCCGCCGCAGTGCGCAACACGGGCGTCCCCAAGCTCGCGCTCGTCGTCGCCGCCCCGACGCTCGCGCTCGCCGGTCACGTGCGCGGCGCGGACGGCGCGGTGCTCGCCGGCGCCAACGTGCAGATCGCCTGGCCCGAGGATCTGCGTTCGCGGCTGTCCGACAACAGCGATGCGGCCACGACGGAGGCCGTGTTCATGACGACGGGCGACGACGGCGCCTTCGCGCTCGCCGCGGCTCGGGTTCGCGGCGCGATGCTCGTCACGACGAAGGACGGCTACGTGCCCGACCGCCGGGAACTGCCGGCTCTCGACAGCCCCGGCCTCGACATCGTGCTGCAGAAGCCCGTGGCCCGGGACGGCGCGGTCCAGGGCCAGGTCGTCGACGCGCGCAACATGCCCGTTGCCGGCGCGACGGTCGCGCTCGGGTCCGCGTCGATCGTCACGGACGAGGCCGGCATGTTCGTGATCGACGACGACGGCGAATCACCGCGGCTCGCGGTCGCCCACCCCGGCCACCGGCGCGGCATCGCCGAACGCCCCGAGCACGGTTGGCCAGGCTTCGTGGTTCTGCCGCTCGGCGCCCAACCGCTCGCGATCCGCGGTCGCGTCGTGGACGCCGACGGCCGCGGCGTCGCCGACATCAAGGTCTGGATCACCGACGGCACGCTGCACGGCGGCAGCGTGAGCGAGGGCATCGCATCGGACTGCGTGTCGGTCGACGAGATCATCGCGCGCTTCCGCCGCGGCGAGATCACCAACCCACGCCAGACGGTCTCGCGCACGCCGACGACGATGTGGCCGTTCGTGTTCACCGACAGCAACGGCGAGTTCGAGCTGGGCGGTCTCGAGGATCGCGCGTACGCCCTTCGGGCCATGGCGATGGACACGCTCTTGATGGTCGACGTGCAGGGGATCCCGGCCGGCAGCACGGGCAACGTGATCACGATGCCCGCGGACGCGGTGTTCGCCACGCTCGGGGGCACGATCGTCGGCGCCGACGGCCAGCCCGTCGAAGGTGCCACGGTGCGCCTGCAGTGCGACACGGTGAGCGTCGGTCGCACGAACATGCACGGCGGCACCGAGCAGGTGGCGACGACGGACGCCGAGGGGCGGTTCCGCCTCACGGACGTGCCGAAGACGCGCGTCTACCTGCGCATCGACGGCGAGCCGATCCTGCCGCGCGAGTTCGGCCGCGGCGCGGCCGGCGGCCTGCTCGAACTCAGCCAAGGCGACGAACGGAACGTGCGCATCACGGTCCGCCGGCGGCTGCACGTGCAGGTGACGCTGCAGGACACGGCGCTGGCGACCTCGCTCGCCGTGCTCGACGCCGAGGACGAGCCGCTGCCGATCAACGTCTTCACCGGCAACGGCCGCCGCACGACGGACACGCTCGCGTTCGAGGACGGCCGGTCACCGGTCTTCGTCGTGCCGGACACCGCCGCGCGGCTCGTGCTGCTGCGCGGCGAGGAGGTGGTCCGACGCGAGACGCTGACGCTGAGCGCCGGCGACGTCAACCAGCTGACCTACTGAACGCCGGACCTGCGGAACAGCTGTCCTACGGACGAGCTGTCCTGCTGCAGGGCCGGCGGCCGCTACACTGGCGGGATGGTCCGACCCCTGACCGCCGTCGCCGCGGCCCTCGCGCTCGCCGTCTCGCCCGGCCCCGTCCTGCTCGCGCAGGACGCGACCGCCGCACTGAAGCGTGAGGACGAGCTCCGCGCGTTCGCCGTCGAGGCGCTCCACGAGCTCGCGGACGGCTACGCCGCGGCGAAGCAGCACGGCACGGCGCTCGCGTTGCGGAAGGAGATCCTCCTCGAGTATCGCGAGGACGACGAGAAGGCGCGCGCCGCCTGCGGCTTCACGCTCGTCGGCAGCCGGTGGCAGCCCGACCCCTACAAGCTCGTCCTCGAGAAGAACCTCGAGGCGAAGAAGAGCGCGCTGCGCAAGCTCGATCGCGAGCTCGACCGCTTTCGCCGCGACCAGATCAAGCGTCATCGGGACGTCGCGAAGAGCTGGGCGAAGGCCGGCGAAACGGTCAAGTCGACCGCGCACTGGCGCCGGGTGCTCGCGCTGTCGCCGGACGACAAGAGCGCGACCAAGGAGCTCGCGCTCGACGAGTTCCAGGGGTTCCAGGGCACGGCCGACGAGCTGCACCGGCTGCGCCGCGGCATCGCGATTCGCGGCGCGGTCGAGTACCTGCACCGGCACGAGTTCACCGTCGAGCGGATGGACGGCGGGAAGCACCCGTTGCTCGAACGCGCGGGCGTGCCGCACACCGGATACCGGACGGAGAACTACCGGATCTGGGGCGCGCTCCCCGGCACGCAGCTGCAGGAGGTCGCGGCGCACTGCGAACGCGCGCTCGCGCTCTGCCGCACGCTCTTCGGCGTGACCACGGGCGAGCCGTTCTTCCCGCGCGGCTACCGCACGCTGATCCTCGTCACCGACGAGAAGGTCTATCACAAGGTCCTCGACCAGTGCGCCGACCAGTTCACGCCGGAACGTCTGCAGTTCCTCAAGGAGCACGTCGACCTCGCGTTCTTGAAGCACGACGGCGGGCAGGTCCGCTTCATCAAGACCAACGGCAGCAACGACGAGGCGTTCGACCAGAGCGTGCGCAGCGCGGTCCAGGACGCCGTCGGGCTCGTGACCGACGGGCTCTGGGAAGGCCTCGGTCACGCGGCCTGCGGCATGCTGTTCGGCAAGACGATCACGTTCCTGCTCGAGCAACAGGACCAGCGCACGGTCGCGTCATGGGCGCAGCAGCTGCTCGTGCCGGACATCGACGCGTGGAAGAAGATCGCCGAGCAGTCCGCGTGGAGCAAGAGCGACACGCGGACGAGCGAGCTCGTGCTCATCTCGGCGGCGCGCTTCACGACGGAGCAGCGCGTCAAGGCGTGGGCCATCTGCGACTACCTGTTCCACTGGCGGCCGGAGCTGCTGTGGGAGCTCGACCAGAGCCAGAACGACGTCGCGAAGACGCCGCCGCAGGTCGAGGCCGAGTTCCAACAGCGCACCGGGCTCGAACTGCCGAAGATCGACCACGACTGGCGGCAGTTCTGGGCGCGGCAGGGCGATCTGCGCGCCGCGATGAAGCGCGACCCGCTCGGCCCGGAGAAGGACAGGAAGCGCAAGGCGCGGGAAGCCGCCCGCGAAGTCGTCGACGCCGTCAACGCCGCGCGCATCGCGGCCGCGCGCGGGCCCGTCGGGTTCTACTTCAGCGAACACGAAGATGCCGAAGGCGCGCTCGACTGGGTCGCTGCGTACGAGAAGGCCGAACGCGACCGCGAACGCAAACCCAAGGACGACATCCCGCTGCCGGACGCACCCGCGAGCGTCGGCGACACGGTGCTCGTCGCCCGCGACGTGGAGCCGGCAGCCGCGGTCCA
This sequence comes from Planctomycetota bacterium, assembly GCA_965228735.1. Lineage (GTDB taxonomy): Bacteria > Planctomycetota > UBA1135 > UBA1135 > UBA2386 > JAGQRA01. The sequence goes on along the minus strand of OZ245838.1, from coordinate 32,446 downwards.
GCAGTGGCTCGCGATCCCGGCTGCGCGGGACGCGCTGCTGCACGCCGGGCGCGGCCTGCTCGGCAGCAACCGCGACAAGAACGCGGTCGTGCTCGACCTGACCTCGCCCGTCGACCACACGACCCGCGGCGGCCCGCTGTGCTGGCCGCGGGCCGGTCAGGGCCCCGTGCCGGGCAGCGCGCGCGTTCGGGACCTCGGCCCGCGCGTCGCCGCGGCGCTCGCGGCGAAGGGCAAGGGCCCCACCGACGTCGTCGCGATGCCCTGGACGCTGCACTTCCACCGCGAGCTCAGCGCGGACCAGATCGCGGCGATCGACGTCCGGGTCTACGTCGACGGCGAACGCCAGGACGGGGTGCTGCTGAACTGCCAGGACGAGGTCGGCCGCCGCGCCGACGGCTGCATCGCGTTCGTCGGCCTCGAGCCCGTACCGGGCGGCAAGGACGTCGACATCGAATGGGATCTCCCGGCGGAGCTGCGGATCGATGCGGCCGAACCGTTCCCGACCATCAGGTTCTCGGTCGTCGAATAGCACCGTCACCAGCGTCCCCGCCCGCCGCCGGACGCTCGAGCTTCGCGAGATCGTTCACCGCGCCGTGAACGTGGTCTCGCTGCCGCCGTCGTCCCAGGTCCACTCCACGGTGACGGGGATGCCCTTCGGCAGCGGCTCCGCGGGATAGAACACCCACAGCCCTTCGGCCGAGGTCCGACCGTTGCTGCCGCTGCCCGGCACGAGCCAGCCCTCGACGGGTTGCCCGCTCGCCGTGACCTCGCAACGGACGTTGCCGAGCTTGCCGAAGTAGAGGTGCGCGGTCAGCGGGTAGCCGATCTTCTTCTGGCCCCCGCGGTCCTTGCTGACGAGCAGCCGCGCGACCTCGGGTCCGAGATCACCGACGTCGACCGACCGCGGCACGGGCGTCACCGTCCGGTTGCCCTGGCCCGGGATCGGGAACGTGATGTTCCAGGCGGTCTCCGCCGGGATCCGCCCGCGCCGCGCATCGAGCACCATGACGCCGCGTTCGGCGTAGATGCCGACCGCGTCGACGTTCGGGTTGAGCAACGCATCGCGATACCCCGGCAGATCGAGCCAGCCGGCGATCGCCTTCTTCGGGCTGCGCGCCGCAGCGACGACCGCCGTCTGCGCGAACGTCCGCCCCGCGTTGGAATAGCCGGGGCGACCGGGCAGCTGCGTGTGCAACGCCGCCGCATCGCGCTGGTCGCGATTCTCGAGCAGGTACTGCACGTGCTGCCGGCAGTCGTCCGACAGCCCGCTCGACCAGCCGACGGGTCGACGGCCGAGCTCTTCGCGCGCCTGGTTGAACGCTTCGAGCCACCTGGCGGCGTCGCGACTCACCGATTCGAGCGGCGTCGTGCGATCGAGGATCGCGCGGCGGACCTGGGAGTCCTCGGTCCAGAACGTGCGCCAACCGGCGTCGAGCGCCGCGAGCGGCCGATGCGCGAGCTCGGCGAACGCCTGATGCACCTGCGGTTCCGTCTTCGCCTTGTCGCCGGTCCGGTCGAGATGATGGAGCAACTGCGGATCGCGGCGCAGCAGGTAGTCGCAGAACGACCACGCCTTGATGCGCCCCTCGGTCGGGAAGCTCGCGGCCTCGAGCAGCGGCAGCCGCGCCGCCGTCATCGCGGTGCGCGACCACGCGAGCTCCGTCGCGAGTTCCATCCACGTATCGAGGTCGGGCAGCAGCAGCTTCGCCTTGGTCCGCGCGGCCACCGTGTGCTGCGGGTTCTCCCGCCCGACCGCGAAGACCAGGTTGCGGCCGAAGAACATCGCGACGACCGCGTGGCCGATGCCGGCCCGCAGCGCGTCCGTGCGAAAGCCGGTGTAGTCGTGCACCACCCAGCGCACGGCGAGGTCGTAGACGGTCTCGACGTGCGGGAACCCGGCGGCGTGAATCTCGCCGACGAGCCCGGCGCTCGCGTTCGCGGCGAGGAACTGCGCCTGCTCGACGCCGACCGTGCGCACGTTGGTCTCGAGCAGGCGCACGAAGGTCGGGCGGTTGCGGAAGAACACGAACGTGCGCCGCAGCCGACCTTCGGGAGCAGGGCGGAGGTGCCCGTCGAACGCCGCCTCGCAGAACGCGAGCGAGCGCTCGGCCCAGCGCGCCGCCTCCTGCAGCACGGGCTCGTCCCAGTCGCCGTAGACGGAGAAGTGCTCGGTCCGAACGCCGAGGAACGTGCCGTCGAGCTTCTGCAGCACGGCGTGATCACCGGCGATGGCTTCGACGCCGATCTCACGCTGCAGCTGCTCCATGATCGCGCGGTCCATGACCCGCGAGCGCCGCACCATCTGGAGTTCGGACTCGGTGCCGACGAGACCGTCGAACTGCTGCAGCCCGCATGCCGCGATCACCTCGGGCTCGGTCGGCGCGAACCGCAGCGCGCGGCGGTGATGATAGCTCGCGCGCGCATCGTTCCCCGCCGCGACGAGCGCCGTCGCGGCATCGAGGTGCGCGCGCGCGAGGGTCCTGGCCAAGGCCTCGAAGCGCCGGGTCAGCGACTTTGCCTGCTTGGGGTCGAGTGCGTCCGCCGGCGCTTCGTCGAACTCGGGATCGAGCTTCCACACCTTGCCGAACCTCGAGTAGCCGAGGCCCCGCCGGGCGGCCGCGTCGTCGGGGTCGTACTCGCCGAGGACCTCGAACCACAGCTCGCGCGCGCGCCGCGGGAAGCCCTTGCTCGCGCAGAGCGCCGCGTAGTCGGAGAGTTCCTTGCGACCGCGGGCGAGCACCTCGACTTCCGCCGGATGCGGGGTCGCGGGCGGGCCGCCGCCGGGCGCAACCCCGCCTGCAGCGTCGCCCCGAGGGTTTCCCTGGGCGGCCAACGCGGTGAAGATCGACAGCAATGCAGAGGGCAGCAGCAGGCGCGGCGGTCGCAACAACGGTCTCATCGCGCGCGACACGATACCGGATCGCGCTCGCCGTGCTGCTCGCGCTCGTCACGAGCTCGATGGCAGCGCAGGAGACCACGGAGAAACCGCGTGATCGCGAGCTGGTCCTGCAGAACCTCGCGCCCTTCCCGCGCCGCGAGCTGGCCGCGGTCGTCGTCCCGTTCGCGCCGGGCGAAGTGCCCGAAGGCAGGATGCCCGCGCTGCACGCCGAAGGGCGCCACACGGCGTGGCAACCGTTCGGAGCGCGCTGGGACGACGGCTCGCTGCGGCAGGCGCTCTGCCTGTTCGAGGCGCGACTCGACGCCCTGGCGGAGACGCGACTGCAGCTCGTGGCCGGTGCCGGCCCGGAGCTGCCGACCGGGGCCGTCCCGCTGCCGCCAGCACAGTTCGAGTTCCTGGTCTGGCAGGGCGACAACGTGCAGCGCGGCACGCCGGTCCGCGTTCGTGACCTCGAACACAACGCCCTGCGTCGCGTCGAACTCTCGCGCTGCCGTATCGGCAAGACCGGCATCGTCGCCGAGGTCCTCGTCACGTCGTGCCGCGGCCAGCCGCACGCGTGGATCGACGTCGCGCTGTTCTTCTCGGATCCGACGACGGAGCGGATGCACGTTCGGTTCGACGAGGTCGCGCTCGAGAGCCGCGGGCTGGCCGCCGTCTTCCGCCACGGGCCGCGTCTCGACGTGCGCCAGCGCATGACGGATGAGGGCAGCCGCGTCGTGCTGCTCAACGCCACGACGCTCGGTGATGGCCAGGGCGTTCGACGCACCGGCGTTCTCGTGCCCGGCATCACGGGTGACGCGTTGACCGATGCGAGCAGCAAGGCGGCGACGCTGACGCCGGTGCTCGGCGCGACGAGCTGGCGCGGAACGCACGCGTTCGGCGCGTTCGGCTACGTTCCCGAACCGCCACCCTGGCTGCAGGGCAGCGCGCTCGAGTTCCACCTGGCGGATCGCCACCAGGCGTTCGCGCGATCGGCCAACACGCGCGGCGGACCGTTCGATCGGCAGCCGATGCAGCAGGCCAAGGACGCGGATCAGACCGGCGACCAGGCCGACTTCGGCGTCGTGCGGCTGTCGCTCGTCGCGCACTCGGGCATTCCGAGCCTGCTGCACGAAGCCGAGGTGTCCGCGCTGCAGGCCGCCTGCCGGCCGGTGCACTTCTACGAGGAGAGCGGCGAGCCGATCGACCTGCAGGCGCACCCCGAGTGGGTCGTGTGGTCGGGCCGAACGCACTGGCACGCCAAGCAGTCGCGCGATCGCCTGGGCAAACCGCATCCGGAGCCGAAGTTCCCCACGCACGGGTGGACCGGCAAGGACCGCCAGCACTGGAGCAGCAATACGCTCGGCGCGTTCGCCCTGCTCACCGGCGCGCATTGGGCACGGCGCGAACTCGAGCACGAGATCACGCTGTTCCTCGCAGGCCAGACGCTGGACCCCAGGTTCTCGACGTCCGGTCCCGGCGCACCGCGCGGTGCCGGCCGCACGTTGCTCGCCGCGAGCTGGATGTATCTCGCGACCGGCGACGCCCGGCTGCGCCAACGCATCATCGACCGCATCGAGCAGGTGCACTTCGAGCAGTGGGCCGGGCGGCAGAACGGTGCCGACTACGCCCGCCCGCTCGCCGTGCACCGGCCCGACAACCGCATGCTGCGCGGCAAGTCGCTCTACTGGACGCCGTGGCAGGACGCGCTCGCAGCCGTCGGCTTCGGCGCCGCGTTCGCGATCACCGGCAACGAGAAGGCCAAGGAGCTCGCCGAGGAGATCGCGCTCAACGTCGTGCGACACGGCTTCCTGCTCACCGAGCGAGAGTGCGAGATCGCATCCGCGTTGCGCTGGCAGGACGGTCGCCCGCTCACCGAGAAGGAACAGCGCGACGAACTCGCCGCCCAGTGGTCGTGGGGCAGCGGTTACGAAGAATGGGCGATGGGCGCGCTCGAGATCGCCCGCAGCGCCGCGGCCGCCCGCGGCGACGACGACCTCGCGCGACGGGCCGCGACGATCCAGCGCCGCGTCCGCGCCGCCCGCCGCCGCCCGCGCGAAGGCGGCATCGACCGCCTGACGGAATGGGACGCGGTCCGCTGGCCACCCCGGTGACTATCGCGCCGTCTCGCCGTCGTTGACCCAGTGCAGGCCCGCGAGGCCGTCGATGCTCGCGCCGTTCTTGCGGCGCTGGTATTCGGCGCTGCCCGCGGTGCCCTTGCGATCACGCCACTCGGTCATCTGCTCGCGTTCACCCGCGTAGTCGTAGAGCGGCACGCCGTAGCCGCAGGAGTCGGCGACGCGGTCGACGCGCAGGCGGATGATGCAGCGCTCGGCCGCGCGCGAGTCCGGCGGGAAACCGCTGCGCAGCTCGTCCCATTCGCGGTCGCCGGGCTCGACCACGTCCCCGGCGCCGTGCAACCGCAGGATCTTGGGCTTGCCCTCGAACGCGCAGAACATGACGCACAGGCGGCCGTTCTCACGCACGTGCGCCACGGTCTCGATGCCGCTGCCGACGAAGTCGAGGTAGGCCACCGTCCGATCGTCGAGCACGCGGAACGAGTCGAAACCCTTCGGGGAACAGTTCACGTGCCCGCCGGCGCCCGACGGCGCGGATGCGACGAAGAACATCTGCTGGCGCTCGATCCACTCGCGTTGCGCCAGCGCGAGCTCGCTGGTGACCTTGCCCATCGCCGGATCGTAGGGCCTACGAGCGCGGGCGCCAGACCGGGAACTTCGCCGGCTGTTCGACGAGGCATGTCGGCTTGCCGCCCGCGACCGGCACGATCCACACCGCGGTCTCGCGACGCGACTCGCCGCTCTCGAACGTGACGAACTCACCGTCGGGCGAGAACGACGGCCCCGCCCACCACGAGTTCAGCTCCGCGAGAGCGCGGGCCTCCGACCCGTCGGCGCGCATGACCATGACCTGATCGCGCTCCTCCGTCGCGGCGATCCACGCGATCCGGTCGCGATCCTTGGACAGCACGGCCCGCAGATCGTTCGCGGGCCCCTTCGTCAGCGCGCGCCGCTCGCCCGTCTCGAGGTCGTGCACGACGAGCTCCGCATGGCCAGCCGCCCAACCCGCGAGGACGACCCGCCGTTCGTCGAGGAAGAACATCGGCTCGCCGCTGCCGAGCGTCCGGTCCTCGGCCCGCGCGGCGCTCGCGGGGGACAGGCCGACCTCGGACTCGTCGACCGATGCCGCGGCGAGCTCGACGAGGTGCGCGCTGGTTTGCACCGACCGCTCCCCGACCCGTTCCAGATGGGCGAACGCGAGGCGGGCGCCACTCGGCGACCACACCGGCGCGATGTCACGGTGACCCAGTTCGTGCAGCTGCGTCTGCTGCGAACCGTCGGCCCCCATCAGCCAGATGCCGTCGCCACCGCGGTGGAACGCGATGACCCGGCCATCGGGCCGGGCGCCAGGAGACCGGTTGTCACGCGCGGTGCCGGTCAGGTTCTGGCGTTCGCCCGTCGCCGGCGACACGGCCCACAGATCCCACGCGCCGCCGTCATGGTTCCAGTAGACTAGGCGCGAGCCGTCGGGCAGCCAGTGCAGCGGCCGGTCATAGGTGTTGTCCTCGACGAGCACGCGCTCGGTGCGCTGCGCCACGTCGACGAGCAGGATCTGGCCGCCGCGGCTGAACGCGATCTCGCCACGCGGCACCGCCGGGGCTTGCGCGGCCAGCGCGGGCGCCAGCGCCAGAGCGACCGAAGAGACGACGACAGCGGAGAACGAGCACACGGTGCAGGGGATCATGCCCTATGGACGGCGCGCCGCCGGTGCTGTTATCACGGGCAACGAGATTCTCGGGCCGCCCACCTCCGCCACGATCATGACCACCAACTCGCCCACTCACGACGACGTCAAGGACTACTACGGGCAGCGCCTGCAGAGTTCGGCCGACCTCGAGACCGACGCCTGCTGCACGATCGACAGCGTGCCCGACCACCTCAAGCCGATCCTCGCGCGGATCCATCCCGAGGTCAGCGCCCGCTACTACGGCTGCGGACTCGTCGCGCCCGAGCTGCTCGATGGTGCCCACGTGCTCGACCTCGGCTGCGGCACGGGCCAGGACTGCTACGTGCTGTCCGCGCTCGTCGGCGAGAACGGCAGTGTGACCGGCGTCGACATGACGCCCGAGCAGCTCGCGTTCGCCCGCGCGCACGAGGACTACCACCGCGAACGGAACGGCTACGCGCGCTCCAACGTCCGCTTCCTCGACGGCTACATCGAACGACTCGACGAACTCGATCTCGAGGACGGCGCGTTCGACGTGATCGTCAGCAACTGCGTCATCAACCTCTCGCCGGACAAGGCGGCGGTCCTGCGGCAGGCCCATCGCCTGCTGAAGCCCGGCGGCGAGCTCTATTTCTCCGACGTCTACGCCGATCGCCGCGTGCCCCCCGCGCTGACGTCGGACAAGGAGCTCTACGGCGAATGCCTGAGCGGCGCGCTCTACTGGGGCGACTTCCTCGCGCTCTGCAAGCACGCGGGCTTCGCGGATCCGCGCCTCGTCACGGACCGGCGGCTCTCGATCAACAACGCGCGGCTCGCGGCCAAGGTCGGACCACTGCGGTTCTTCTCGGCGACCTATCGGTTGTTCAAGCTCGACGACCTCGAACCCGCGTGCGAGGACTACGGCCAGGCGGTCGTCTACCGCGGCACGATCCCGCACTGCGAACAGCGCTTCGAGCTCGACGCGCACCACGTGCTCGAGACCGGCCGGGCTTTCCCCGTCTGCGGCAACACCTACCGCATGCTGCACGACACGCGCTTCCGGCCACACTTCGAGTTCGTCGGCAGCTTCGATCGCCACTACGGCATCTTCGAGGGCGGCGGATCGAGCCTGCCGTTCCGGGCAACGGAGTCCCAGGACCTGCAGCGCAGCTCGTCGGCGGACCGCACGCCCGACAACTCCGCGAGCAGCAGTTCGGGCAGCGGCGGCGGCTGCTGCTGATTCAGCTGCGATGCCGCTCAGACGCGACCGCGCTGCTGATACGCGATCTCCTTGCTGTGCACGCGCACGCGACCGTCCGTCGGGCCGCACCGCTTCTCCTCGAACCAGTAGCTCGCGGTCTTCGACTTCGACGCGCGCGCGAAACGGCGGTGCACCTGCTGTTCGAGCACTTCGAGCAGCTGGCCGTGTGAGATCAACCCGGCCTCGAGCACCGCGTCGCCGATCGGGCGACGCGCGGCCTTGGCGTCGATCGCGATCTGTTCGATCGCTGCCGGCGAACACAGGCCGAGTTCGACGAGCAGATCGCCGAGCCGTTCGGGCGGCGGGCACTTCGTGCTCGCCGTCCGCTGCACGAGCCCGTTCACGAGCTCGAACTTCATGTCCTCGTCGCCCACCTGCACGTGCAGGACGCCGTGCTTGCGCATGCGCCCGAGGAACTGCACGACGGACAGCAGCGGCATGCTGTCGTTGGTGCCCTTGAGCGTCGCGCTCTCGGGTCCGCCGCCGGCGCCCCCCGTCGGTCCACTCGTTGGCCCAGTCGTTGGCCCGGTAGTCGGCCGCGCGGTCGAGGGCGGCGTGTTCGGTGAGGGCGGCGTGTGCGGCGCCGGCGCGGGGCGCGGCGCGGCCCGCGAACCGGTTCGCGGGGCGGCCGGGGCCGGCGCAGCCGGCGGGGCGTCGAATGCCGGCGTGGGTTCTTCGGCCGGCGGTGCCGCGCCCGCGCCGCCCGACACGAGCCCCTGCACCGCGTCGGCGAGGTCGCGCATGCCGCGCTCGAGCCGCTCGAGGCGCTCCTGACTCTCCGTGATGTCGAGCCCGCGCATCGAGATCTGCTCGAGGGTCTGCGCGAGTCCGGTCGCGAACGACACGAAGTCGTCGCAGTAGCCGCCGATCAGCGAGTTGGCGGCGTTCGCGGGGAACTGGGCCACGGTCATGCAGCAGCTATCGGCATTTCCCTGGTTCGACGCTGGAACTCAGTTCGGGACGGGCGCCGGGCGAACACGAACGGACGATGGCATCGGTCCGTCCTTTTCGATCCGACCACTGCCGTTTCGAGACGAGGGGCGCTATCCGGCGCCCGAGCCGGTGGCTACGATGCAGGCGGAGGACCGTCGCATGCCCGAGTTCATTGTCCGACTCCCTCGCTTCGCAGCCATCGCGCTGCTGTTGACGCTCGCGTTGACCGCTGATCCAAACGCTCTGCGGGCCCAGGCGGAGTGGCGTCTCGCGCGCACGATGCCGACCGAGGCAGCGATGGTGCTCGACGAAGCGCGCGGGTGCATCGTGCTCGCCGGGGACGCGATCCCGGACGAGGACGAGCTCGTGACGCTCGAGTGGGACCACGCGGACTGGCGCGACTGCACGAACGCGGGCGCCCCGACCGCGCTCATGACGCATCGCCTCGTCTACGACCGGAGCAACGCGCGCATCCTGCGCTACGCCGGTCAGGTCGCGTTCGGCCACCACAGCGAGACCTGGGAGTATCGGGCGGGTCGCTGGCAGCAGCTCAGCCCGCCAACGCAGCCATCGCCGCGCCAGTTCTTCGCGTTCGGCTACGACGCAGCCCGCGAACGCGCGGTGCTGTTCGGCGGCTGGGGCCCGAGCTTCGCGCGGCTCGACGACACGTGGGAGTTCGACGGCGTGACGTGGACGCAGCGTTCGCCCGCGACCGTCCCGCCGAAGCGCTACTACTCCGCGATGGCCTGGGACGAGGTGCGGCAGGAGCTCGTGATGTTCGGCGGGTTCGGCCAGACGCTCGGACCGCTCGCCGACACGTGGCTCTACGACGGCAACGACTGGCGCAACGCCAACCCGGCGACGATCGTGCCCGGCCGCGGCGAACACGCGATGGCGTGGGATCGCGCGAGCCAGCGCATCGTCATGTTCGGTGGCCCGGCCGCGGACACCTGGGAGTGGAACGGCAGCGACTGGACGAACGTCGTGACGCCGACCGCGCCGCCGAGCCGCCAGCGCGCGGCGATGGCGACGCACAGGGACGGCGGCGTGCTGCTCTACGGCGGCACGTGGCAGCGCTCGGATCTGTGGCGCTACTTCGGCGGCGAGTGGTACGCGTATCACGATCACCGCATGCTGCGCGAACAGTCGGGCCAGCACGCGTTGCTCTACGACGACGCCCGCGACCGGGTGGTCTGGATCGGCGACGACATCGACGACGACATGGCCACGTGGGAGCACGATGGCCGCGCGTGGCACGATGTCACGGCGGGGACCCGACCGGCGCGACGCCGCGGGTTCGCGGCGGCGTTCGACGCCGAACGCGGCACGGCCGTGCTGTTCGGCGGCGTCGAGACCGGCGGCATCACCGACGCGACGTGGCTGTGGAACGGGACGACCTGGCAGCAGGCCGCCGCCGCGGTGCGCCCACCCGCGCGTCAGGGCCACGGCATGGCGTTCGATCCGAGCACGCGGCGCGTCGTTCTGTTCGGCGGCAGCACGGCCGCGCCGACCTACTCCCCGTTCGACGACACGTGGACGTTCGACGGCGGGCAGTGGCAGCAGGTCACCGGCCCGGGCCCGGGACTGCGCGCCTACCCGTCGATGGCGACCGACTCGGTGCGAGGACGCGTCGTCATGTTCGGCGGCAACGCGGGGACCCTCGCGAGCTCGAGCGACGAGACCTGGGCGTTCCGGCACGGCGCATGGACCCGGCTGCAGCCGACCGTGCGACCGCCGGGCCGCAGCGGCGCGGCGATGGCGTTCGATCCACATCGCGACCGCATCGTGCTGCACGGCGGCGACGGCGCGAGCAACTACGAGGACACGTGGGAGTTCGACGGCGTCACGTGGAGTCCGCTCAACGTGCCGGACCTCGACATCCGCGGCGAGCAGATGCTCTACCACCGCGGGATCGGCGCGATGTGGGTCAAGGGCTTCTTCACGCCGTTCGGCAACAACGACGTCTGGCGCCTCGACGTCGAGCCGCGCGCGGGCAGCGTGAGCTACGGCAACGCGTGCCCGGCGATCGGGCCGCCGCCGACCCTGACCGTCAGCGCCGAGCCGTACTTCGGCAACCACTCGTTCCAGGTCGAGATCCAGGGTGAGCCGCACGCGATCAGCCTGCTCGTGCTCGGCCTCATGCCGGCCAACCTGCCGATCCAGGGCTGCACCCTGCTCGTCGCGCCGGGCTTCGGATTGCGCGCGACGATCGCGAACGGGTTCGGCTTCGCGGCGCTGCACCAGCAGGTGCCGCTCCTACCCGAGTTCCGCGGCGTGCACCTCTACTACCAGGCCGGGCAGTTCGACCCCGTCGCCGGCACGTTCGAGTACAGCGCCGGGCTCGACCTGACGCTGGGCAACTAGACTAGTCCGCTCAGTTTGGCGCGAGGCAGTAGACGAACCGTTCGCCCCGCAGGTACAGCGCTTCGCCGACGATCGCGGCCGAGGCGCTGAAGCTGTCGGCCAGGACGTTGCGCGCGAGCAGCCGCGGCGCCCCGTCGTCGTGCGACAACACGATCGTCGCGCCTTCGCGGTCGGTCACGTAGAGCCGCTTCCCCGCCGCGACCGGCGAGCTGTAGATCGCTCGCATCCCCGGGAGCCGCGTCGGCCGCCACGGCTCTTCGCCGGTCTGCGCGCGCACCTTCGCGAGGAAGCCCTGGTAGTGATTGAGGAAGTAGAGCCACTCGCCGACGAGCAGCGGTGACGGCACGTACGGCGTGCTGCGCTGCCGGCGCCAGACGACGTTGTCCTTGGCCGTGATGTCGCCCACGGCACCTTCGAGCCGGATCCCGAACATGCGACGCCGCACGTAGCTGCTGCCCGCGTACACGTAGCCGGCGGCCGCGACCGGTGACGCGACGACGTTGTTGGACAGTCCGCGGCACGACCAGACGACGTCGCCCGTCAGCAGGTCGTAGGCCCGCAACGCGCCGGTGCCGCTCACGATCGCGAGCACCTTGCCCTCGTGTTCGATGATCAGCGGCGTCGCCCACGACGTGACCTCGTCGCGATCCCGCCGCCAGCGCTCCTGCCCCGTCCGCTTGTCGAACGCAACGATGAACGACTGCCCCTCGTGGTCCCAGTTGACGACGACCGTGTCGCCGTGCAGCGCGGGGGTGGCGCCTTCGCCATGCCCGTGCTTGACCTGCATGTCGCCGAGGTCGTGCGACCAGACCGGTTCTCCCGCCACCGTCAGGCAGTGCAGGCCGTACGAGCCGAAGAACGCGATGACGTGCTCGCCATCCGTGACCGCGGACGCCGCGGCGAGGGTGCCCGTCGAGTGATAGACCGCGTGCGGCCGCTGCCGGTGCACTTCCCGGCGCCACTGCTCCTTGCCCGTCCGAGCATCGAGCGCGACGACGACGAACGCGTGATCGTGCGTCACCCGCGCGTTGTCGTGCGCCCCGGGCGCGTCGTCCGGAACCGGCTCCTTGGCCTCGCCGACCGGGATCGCCGCCGTCAGGAACACGCGATCCCCGAACACGACTGGGCTGCCGTGACCCGGCCCCGGCGACGGCACCTTGAAGCGCACGTTGTCCTGCTCGCTCCAGGTCAGCGGCGGCGTGCCGTGCGGCGCGACACCGTTGCCGAGCGGTCCGCGCCACTGACCCCATTGCCGCGCGGGGTCGGGCGGCTGCCGTTCTTCCTGCGGGCGGGCCGCCTCGGCTTCCTTTGCGTCAGCAACAGGGGCCTGGGCAGCCGGGGATCGGGCCGCCGCGTTGGCGAGCACGCAACCGAGGAGGACGAGGATACGGGCCAGAGCGAGGACCATCGCACGCAAGAGGTCCGCGCTCCAGGGGAACTCCCGGTTCCGTTCAGTTCGCCAGCACGCTGACGGCCGGCACCGAGAGCGTGAACGCCGACGGCGTGACGAGCAGCGCCTGCGTCAGGATCGCGGTGCCTGGCGGCACGCTCGCAGGCACCGCGACCGAGTACGGCCGCGCGCCGCCGGCACCGATCGGCCCGACGTCGAACACCACGGGTTGCGACGTCCAGATCGAGCCCGCGATCGTCGGCGCCGCGGGCGCGGGAAAGCCGAGGAACGTCACACCGAACGCGCCCGACGGCCCCCTCACCTCGCCAGCCAATGCCGCGCCGATCGTGCCGCCCGACGACCGCGTCGAACCGAGGAGCACCGGCGTCGGCTGCACGGAGCCGAAGACCGGCATCGATGTGCCCGCGCCGACGATCGCGGCCCCCGCGTCGACCTCGAGCGTGCCACCAAACGTCGTGATGCCCGGGGTGACCGTGATCGCGTTCGCCCCGGACTGCACGAGCGTGCCGGCCCCGAGCCGGAGCGTGCCGGACAGGAGCACGGCGCCCGGCGTCGCGAAGAGCAGCGCGTTGGGCGGCGCGCCGAGCACCGTCGTCGCGCCGAGCTCGACGAGCGAGTCGAAGCACCGCAGCGTGACGCTGCCGGAAACCCCGACCGGCTCGTTCACGAGCGTGCACCCGTCGAGCAGCACCGTGCTGCTGCGCGCATCGAGCACGATCGGTCCGCCCCGCAAGGTGCATCGTGACATCGTGACGAGTTCGCACCGTTCGACGGTGAAGCCGAACGTGCGCAGGCTCTGCACGTGATCGAGATGCACGGGCGCGTCGTTGTCGCGGATCCACGAGCTCGACGACGACTGCACGAGCTCGAGGTTCGCGATGTGCACCGCGCCCCCGACCGGAACGTTGCGCACCTCGAACCCACCGGTGACGAACACGCCGCCGGCGGAGTCACCGAGCACCGAGATCGCCTCGGTCACGGTGAAGCTCGCGTAGGTGCCCGACTGCACGGCGATCGTGTCGCCGGGATTCGCCGCGGCCACAGCAGCGCCGATCTCGGTGAACGGTCCGGTTGGCGAGACGTGCAACGTCGCCTGGGCTGCGAGCGGCACGGCGCCGAGCACGGCGACGGAGAACGCGGAGAAGAAGCCCGGAACGGGACGGTCCTGGATCGAACGGGTCATCGAAGCCCATTCCCGTGACCCCCACGGCTGCGCCAGGAAAGTCGCCCGACCGGGGTTCGGCACCGCCCCGCCCGGCCTTTCCGTTGCGGCCAGCCGTCACCCCGATCGCGAAACCCCGCCGGGGAGCTACCATTGGGCAGCCTGCCCCGGCCCGGTCCAGCCACCGCCCCGCCTCCACTCACGCATGCCACGTCTCACGCTCGCCGCACTCGCGGCCCTCGCTCTCGTCCCGGCGCTGCGCTCGCAGATCGCCAACTTCCCGACGTACGCCGACATGGTCACGACGATGACCAACGCGGCGAACGCCAACCCCGGCATCTGCCAGCTCGTGAACGTCTCGGCGACCTACGGGCCGTCGAACACGCAGGGCGCCAACTCGATCTACGCGGTCAAGATCTCGGACAACGTCACGGTCAGCGAGGACGAACCGCGGTTCCTGATGGTCTCGTCCCACCACAGCAACGAGTACGGCACCCCGATCGTCGCGCTCTACGCGATCAACGAGTTCCTCAGCAACTACGGCTCGGACCCGCAGATCACCGCGCTCGTCGACAGCTACGAGATCTGGATCGCGCCGTGCTGGAACCCGGACGGCTATCCGTTCAATCGCAACAACAACAGCGGCGTCGACCTCAACCGCAACTATCCGTTCTCGTGGGCGAGCCCGTGCAACTCCGGGCTGCGCGGCCCGAGTCCGGGCTCCGAGATCGAGACGCAGACGATGATGGCGTTCTCCGAGGCCGAGCGCTTCACCAAGGTGCTCGACTACCACAGCTCCGGGCGCGAGGTGCTCTACGGCTACGACCAGGCCTGCGGCCCGCACGTGTTTCAGTCGTGGTGGCAGGCCGAGGCGACCGCGCTGTCGACTGCATCGGGCTACGGCGGGCAGACCCGCGGGCCGAGTTCGGACGGTGAGCACTACCAGCACCAGCTCGGCGCCTACAGCAACTACGCGTTCCTGACCGAGATCAGCAACACGCAGTCGCCGACGCGCGCGAGCGCGGACTCCGAAGCGGCGCTCCTCTGGCCCGGCACGATCTGGATGCTCGAGCGACCGATCCCGGTGCAGGGGCACGTCACCGACGCGATCACCGGCCTGCCGGTCGAGGCGACGATCACCTACCCCAACACGCCCGCCGCGTTCGGCGAACAGAACCGCAGCGAGCCGACGTTCGGCCGCTACCACGCGTTCTTGCCGAACGGGCCGCACACGATCCGCTTCGAGCTCCCGGGCTACCAGACCGTCGACGTCAACGTGACCGTGACCAACGCGAGCCAGACGATCGACGTGCAGCTGACGCCGCCCGGGCTGGCGTTCTCGTACCCGAACGGCCTGCCGACCTCGGCCGATCCCGCCGGCGGCACGACGATCCGCGTGGACGTCGCCGGAGCCAACGCGACGCCGCAGCCGGGCACGGGGCGCGTGCGCGTGACCTCGCCGGGCAACGGCACGCAGACGATCGCGATGACGCAACTGGCGCCGAACGTCTACGAGGCCGAACTGCCGGGGTTCACGTGCAGCGACGACGTGACGATCGTGTTTGCCGCCAACGACACGCAGGCCGGCGTCTGGGAATCCCAGCCGATCACGGTCCCGACGGCTGCCATGGTCAACGTGACTTCGACCGATCCGTTCGAGGTCGCGTCCGGCTGGGTCGGCGGCCAGCCCGGTGACACCGCGACGACGGGTCAGTGGAACCGGATGGATCCGGAGCCGACCGCCGCGCAGCCCGGCGACGATCACACGCCGGGCGGCGTGAACTGCTGGGTCACCAACGGCTTCGCGGGCGCCGGCGTCGGCAGCAACGACGTCGACAACGGGTTCACGACGCTCATGTCCCCCGCGCTCGACTTCACGAACGCGCCGGACAGTTACGTGAGCTACTGGCGCTGGTATTCCAACAGCTTCACGTCGAACCGCGATGACGACTTCGTCGTCGACGCGTTCGACAGCGCGACCCAGCAGTGGGTCAACGTCGAGACCGTCGCGCGCGACAGCGTGGAGGCCACGGGCGGCTGGTATCAGCACAGCTTCAAGGTCAGCGACTACGTCACGCCCGGCAACCAGGTGCGGTTCCGCTTCATCGCGACGGACGACGCGCCGGGCTCGATCGTGGAGGCGGCCGTCGACGACTTCGAGATCTTCACGCTCGACTGCGACGGCGAGGTCGCGCGCGGCGGTGCCGGCTGCCCGGACAGCACGGGCGCAACCCTGCGCGTCGTGCAGACGGGCTCGACGCACACGGGCTCGACGTTCGAGATCGGCGTGGAGAGCGGCGTGATGCTGCCGTCGTTCATGAACGCGGGCTTCGGCAACACGTTCTGGCAGGGTCAGAACCTGCCGGCACCGATTCCGGGCACCGGCGTCCCGGGTTGCGCGATCTCGATCGAAGCCGACATCGCGCTCGGCCTCGTGCCGTCCGGCGCCACCCTGCCGACGACGATCCCGAACAGCCCCGTGTTCACGGGCCTGGGGATCTTCTGGCAGGCCGCGATGTTCGATCCGGCGCTCACGACGCCGACGACCCTCGCCAGCAGCGACCACCTGCGCACGGTGGTCGGCAGCTGAGCCGCGAACCGGCCGCCGGGGTATCGTCGGCGGCCGGATGCACGGACGGCGTGCGCTAGTGATCGCCGATCCGGATCTCGATGCCGTTCGTCACGGTCACGCTGCCGGGCGCCGAGAAGTCGAGGGCCACGGCCTGGCCGAAGATCGACAGGCCGACCGCATTCGGGATCGGCAGCGTCAGGAGCGCGCGGTCGGTCTGCCGGATCATGCCGTAGGACACGAGCGGTTCGGCCTGCATCACGCAGCTCGGACCGAGTCCGAACCCGGTCAGCGGCATCGGCAGCGGACCACCGGACCAGCTCGTGTTCGAGAAGCCGAGGTAGAGGCTCGCGGGCAGCGCCGGCGGCAGCGGGCCGACCTCGATCTCGACCGCGCCGCCGCTGCGCGGGTTGCTGCTCACGCCCTGTTGCAGCACGGGCTCGCCGAGCGCGCCCGGACAGCCGTCGCCGTAGGTCGAGACCGCGCCGTGGGTGTCGAACAGGTCGTGCGCCGGCCAGTTCGCGACGGCGTTGGCGGCGGTGTGCAACCTGCCGTCGATCTCATAGGCCGTCCTGGAACGTTGGTTGAGCAACACGACCCAGGTCGTGTCGTCCGACCGCCGCACCATCATGGTCGCCGTGCCGGGCAGCCCGCCGTCGTGCCACGTGTTGATGTCACCCTGCGGATTGAGAACGTGAACGACCCAACCCAGTGCGTAGTAGACCGGGTCATTGGGGCTCCACGCCGCCGGCCGGGCCCACATCTCGTTGATCGAACTCTGCGACAGCAGCGGCGAGTTGGCCGGATCATCGAACGCGGTCGCGAAGCGCGCGAGGTCGACGGCCGAGGCCGCCCACGCGCCGGCCGAGTCCGCGTTCCCCATGTTGAACGCGCCGTAGGGCACCGGGACGTTGCCCGGAGTGCCCATGACCGAAGGCTGCTCCAGGAAGCAGTGCTGATACTGCCCCTCGTCCGGGATCTGCTCGCCGAGCAGTGAGCCGGTGATCCGCATGCCAGACGCACCGATCGGCCCGAACACCTCCTCGAGCATGAACTGCTCGTAGGTCTTGCCCGACACCTGCTCGATGATGCGACCGAGCAGACAGAAGCCGAAGTTGGAATACGCGAAGCGCTGCCCCGGGTTGAAGTCGAGCGGCCGCGTCGACATGTAGTCGATGATGTCCTGCACGCCGATCGGCAGCGGACGACTCAGCGCCGCGCTGATCGCGGCGTCCATGAACATCGGGTCGCCGGACGCCTGGCGGTCCCAACCACCCCAATGCTGCAGCAGTTGGCGCACGGTGATCGACTGCGCGCGCGGGTCCGTCCAACTCGACATGTCGAGGATCGTGGACACGGCCTGATCGAGCTGGATCTGACCCTGGTCGACGAGCCGCAGAATGCCCGCGGACGTCATCGGCTTGCTGATGCTCGCGATCCGAAAACGCGTCCACGGCTCCGTGATCGGGTGACCGGCGGCCGCCCACGTGTAGCCGCGAGCGTGCACCAGCCGACCGTCGCGCACGACGGCCAACGCCGCCATGGTCGTGCCCTCGAACTCCATGTAGTCCCGCATCTCGTTGTCGAACGACACGAGGCTCGGATCGCTCGGACCGGTCACGGTCCAGACCCGGGGTGCCGGGGTCTCCTCCCACGACGCGTTGAATCGCACGCCGCTCGGCGTGTCGTAGGCATCGACCGTCTTGGGACGCCAGCCCATCGCGCCGAACGCCGCCGCCTCGGTGCCGAGAGTCGCCAGCGTCATGCCGGCGCGAAAGTCGCTGTCGACGCACGAGCCGTAGTCCCACGTCGCAGCGAAGAACGGCGCGGTGCCGTAGTTCGTCGTGGACAACAACCGCCCGAGATTGAGGTGCGCGCCGGCGAGCTGCGACGGGAAGTTGGCAGGCGAGACGTTGTAGAGGGTCTGCCAGCCGCGCCCGTCACGCCGCCACAACGCCGAGAGCGTCGTCGTGCTGCCGCTGCCGCTCGCCCCCATCCAGTAGACCCGATAGCCCTGGGTCACGAACTGGTTGGTGATCGTCTGGAACAACGCGGTCGTCATCCCGGTGCGGGCTGTCCACTGGCCGATGTCGTCGTCGGTGAACACCGCGACGTACTGCTCGTTCGGCGCGTCGCCGTACGAGTCGACGCACAACGGCCGGAAGCCGGCGGCGACCGCGCTGTTGTAGTAGGTCTGGTAGGCCGACCGCGTCAACCCGTGCGTCGCCTGCCAGGCGACCGACTGGTCGTTGCTCCAGACGACCTGGAACAGCGCCGCGCCGGGCGTGCCGCGCGCGGTCACGGAGATCGGTCGGTAGCCCTGGGACGTGCGAGTGCTGGAGAGCGCCGCATAGGCGGTGTCCGCGACCTCGGCGTCGATCAGGTAGGCCTGCGCCCGACCGATGCTCCCGGTCGCGACCGCAACCATGAGAACGAAGCCGAACGTGACGAACGGGCGGCGGAGCCAGCCCCTGGACATGCGTCGTGCGCGTGCCATTCCGATCCTCCTGGGTGAGACGTTGGCCCGATCCTATCGTGCCCTGTCGTTCAAGGTCCGAAATTGCGTCCGACCACCCGAGTTGCCCATGCGACGATCGGGCCGACGAGAATGATCTACCGCCATGCCGTGTTCGCCCGCCTGCCCGACGCCGAAGCGGCGCGCGCCCTGCAAGCCGAGTTGCCAGCTCGCGGCCTCGGCCAGACGGTCAGCAAGGTCCTCGTGTGCGACGGCTCGGATGGCAAGGGCGGCGAACAGATCCTCGCAGGTCTCGGCAACAACAGCACGTGGGCCGAGTCCGACGGCCGCCGCGGACTGCGGATCGGCTTGCTGTTCGGCTCGACGCTGGGCATCGGGTTCGGCTATCTGCTGTTCTCCGTGCTCGAGATGGCGGTCGCCATGGGCGTCGTTCTCGGCGGCATCATGGGCACCGCGATCGGCGCGCTCATGTCGGGCATCGTCGGCGCGGGACTCGTCAATCCGCGGTTGCGCCGGCTCGTTCTCGAGCTGCAGGACGGCGAAGCGCTGCTGCTGGTCTCGAGCCACACGCGCGACGAACGCGATCGCGCGGCCCGACTCGTCGAACCTCGGAGTGTGACCTACGTCACGGACGCGTAGCCCTCGCCACTTCGCACTCAGCTCAACGGAAGACGCGAACCCGAACCCGACGACGCGGCGCCCGGGCCATGGCCTCGTCACAGGTCACCAACGTGGCATCGAGCGCTTCGGCCAACGCCAGATACACGGCGTCGTAGGCGGTGAAGCTCGCCCGCAACTCGAACATGCGTTCGAGGAGCTCCACGTGGGCGTGCCGCCGCATCGGGAACGCGCACAAGTCCTCGAGAGCCTGGCGAGCACGCGCTGCGGTGATCGCTTCGGCTCGAACGAACCGCCGCAACACCTGGGCCACTTCGATATCGAGCAGATGCGGGGCGTGCCGTGAATCTGCTCCGAGCACGAGATCGTCGACTTCGCGACCGGTGTCGGTCCCGAGCAACACCTCCACCATCGCCGAGGCGTCGACGACGATCACGCCGAGTCACGCTCCTTCCGAACTGCCTCCGCGGCCGACTCGGCAAGCTTCGTGGATCGGCGCGAACGCAGACGTTCCTGCATCTCGGCCGCCGTCGGCAGTTCCGCAAACCGGGTGATCTCGGCCAGGAGCAGCTCCGACAACGACATCCCGGCGGCAGCCGCCCGCATCTTGAGTCGCCGATGAACCCCGGCGGGAACGTTCCGTATCTGCAGCGCCTTGGCCATGCATACAGCATGCTTGCATGCAGAATACATGTCCAGCCCCACGCTGCTGGCGCCGCCCTCCGTCATCGTCGCGCCGTGATCGGCAGCCAACAGCGGACGAGACGCGACCCCCTCCTCCTCGGCGTGTCGACCCGCCCTGACTTCAGGAGTCTTCGTCCAGGTCGACGACGTCCCGCGCCCAGAACGTGATGCTGCCCTTGGCCCCTTCGAAGTCCGAGACCTCGACGCCGAGTCCCTCGAGTCCGCGGTGACGCGCATCGAGAATGACCGTGCCGTGCGTCGGCTGCGGGAAGCCTTCCTCGATCACGAGGTCCTGCGGCGAGTAGCAGCGCAATCGCCGCGTCACGTCACCCCGCACGAGCTCGAGGTCGAGCGTCGGTTCGGTGCCGTCGAGACCGACGTGGTAGCGCATCGCGGCGATCGAGTAACGCCAGGGGTCCTCGAGGATCGGGTGTTCGGGTTCTCGGAACGGGCTCACGATGGAATCGGCCGGTGCGGCCGCGAGTCGCGAACAGGATACGCCACGCGCGGTCCAGGTTCCTGCTGGCCTCAGCGGCCCGGAAAAAGCGGGTCACCATCGCCGGGACACCCACCTCCTGCAGGTGAACGGGTCGTCGCGACCGCCCTGAACGCGGCCGGCGACCCACCGAAACCCAGACCGACCAAGACGATGACCACGCTCACCCGTTGCCTCCTCCTCACCTCCCTGGCGCTGTCGACCGCGTGCACGCACCGCTACGCGTTCCCCGAGCGCGACTTCAGCCTGATGCAGGGCTCGGCCCTCGACGGCCGGAAGGTCCACCTCGATCTCGAGGGCGTGCCCGCCGAGTTCACGGCGAAGGCCAGCGGCCACACGTTCCAGATCCAGGGCGTGCGCAACGCCACGCGGTCGATGCTGACCAAGATGTTCGGCGCCGAGCACGTGGTCGAGCGCTCCGCCGCGGACGTGACGGTCGACATCGATCTCGACTTCGACATGAGCGGGACGATGTTCGGAACGAGCGCCACGTGCGATGCCAAGTGCTCGCTCCGCGGCGCCGACGACCACGTGCTCGGGCAGGGCACCGCCGCCGAGACCTCGTCGTATCCGACGATCGGCAACGGCGGGCGCAACTGCGAGATCGCCATGATGCAGTCGGTGGCGAAGGCGCTCGACGGCGCGATGGCCGCGCTCGACGAGACCGCAGCTCAGCGCGCCGAGGAGCCGGCCGAGTCATCGGGCAAGTGATCGCGGCCTTCGCATGACCCGCAACCGCCCTCCGCGTTGCGGGCGCTCGCGGGGAGCCTGATCGTCGAGACGTTCCGCGGCAGGGGTACGCCGGGCCCCGATGGAAGCGTGGGGGCTCACCTCGGTGGCGCAGCATGCGTCTGTAGACCAAGGCACCCTTCCAGTTCGACGCCACACCCACGTCGTCATCCCGCGTCGCATGCGGAAGTAGGCGTTTCGGCAGGCGAGGGTCGACGCACTCCGTTGGTTCGGTCAGACTCGCGTCGTGGAGAGCCGAGAACGACGCACCGTGTTCATGACGTGGCATGCTCGTCCATGCCGCCAAGCCAGAATCAAGAGGAGCAGACGCGCATCATGTCGCCACTTGAACGAATCACTGCACGAGTCACCAAGCACGGCCATCCCGACGCCGAGGGGGTCGCCGACATACTTGCTCACCATCCCCGAGTTCTTCGATGGCAACGAGAGCGAGGGCTCTATTGGCTGCAACCTGGTCCCGACTCCAAGCCCCGCCGAGTTTCGGGTGGTCTTGGAGCGAATCGCCGGACGGGAAGACGTCGTCGATGTCCGTGTCCAGATCACGATGTTCGACGAGCCCGACTACTGGCCGTTCAGCGACACCGTGTGGATCGTGACCAGAGCTTCGCCTGACGAGGTGCGTGGCTGGTTCTCGTCCGAGATGGCGCCGGATGAATCGTGGAAGGGTTGGCAGGCAGATCGCCAGTATGAGCCATGCGAGGTGCCCGACGGATTCGCGGCCGTCGCGTGTTGGTGGGACTAGCCGGACCACAGGCGTCTTCCCGCTTGCGGAGACGGGAGATTCGCAGGCCGCTACCTCGATGGAGACTCGACCGTGAAGGCGATCTGGTGCTGGCGATGCGAGATGGTGATCCCAATGCTCGACGAGGAAGAGTTCGCCCGCGTGTCGAAGCTATTGTTTCAGGGCCTGTCCGAGTTCAAGAGCGGCAAGACCAGAGGTTCGTACAGGCTGGCCTTTGCTGCCGCGCTCGAGGAATACGAGCGGATAACCGGCTTCGACGAGACCAACGGCAATGCACTCTTCCACCACCGCCTGTCGCTCCTCGGGCCGGAGTGCGTCGAGTGCGGGCATCCGCTTCGAACTCCGAAGGCGCGACACTGCGCATCCTGCGGCAAGGCCCGGGTCCGTTAGCTCCCGCAATCCGATTCGACTGGGCGAGACTCAGTCTTCGACGTCTCGGATTTCCTGTGCTCGCCCCGCCTCGCACTCGGACGCCAGGTGACACGCGTCCGCTTGCTCGTCGAATGGCGATTGCAGCGCGAGAACACTACTGTGGCGAACGGACCGCTTCGGGCGGCGCGTGCTGGCTGGCATCGGGTGCCTCAGTGCGGTGACCGGACACGACTGGCTGGACACTCTCGCGGCCGCGAAGCCAGGGCCGCACGCGCCGCCCCCGCGGGGCGGCCGGTTGCTGCAAGTGCAGCGGGCACCGACATCAACAGTGGCACACCCGTCAGGAGTCGAACCTGAAACCTCCTGATCCGTAGTCAGGTGCTCTATCCAATTGAGCTACGGGTGCGTGTTTCGGGGCGCGGACGCTAGCAGTCGCCCCGGCCCTGCGCAAGCGAGATTTGCTGGCGATCGCGCGCCCGCGGCATGCCCCCCTGGAACCCCGGCCAACCCGTCGCTAACTTGTTTGCCCCGACTTTCGCGCTTCGTCCCCGAGCGCGCCCCTTTGCATTCCTCATGAGCAAGTTCGACCTCACGAAGTACGGCATCACCGTCGACAACGTCGTCCGCAACGCGGCCCCCGCGATCCTCTACGAACAAGCGGTGCTGCGCGGCGAAGGCATGGTCGCGAGCAGCGGCGCGCTCATGGCGCGCTCGGGCGACAAGACGGGCCGGTCGCCCAAGGACAAGCGCATCGTCCGCAACAAGGAGTCGGAGAACGACATCTGGTGGGGCGACGTCAACATCGAATTGACGGAGCACACGTTCGAGATCAACCGCAACCGCGCGATCGACTACATCAACTCGCGCGATCAGGTCTACGTCGTCGACGGCTTCGCGGGCTGGGATCCCAAGCACCAGAAGAAGATCCGCATCGTCTGCCTCAACGCCTACCACGCGTTGTTCATGCACAACATGCTGATCCGTCCGACGGCCGAACAGCTCGACGGCTTCGGCGAGCCGGACTACGTGATCTTCAACGCCGGCCAGTTCCCGGCCAACCCGCTGACGAGCGGCATGGGGAGCAGCACGTCGGTCTGCCTCAACTTCGAGCGCGGCGAGTTCGTGATCCTCGGCACCGGCTACGCGGGCGAGATGAAGAAGGGTGTGTTCACGATCATGAACTACCTGCTGCCGAAGAACGACGTGATGTCGATGCACTGCTCGGCCAACGAGGGCGAGGGTGGCGACGTGTCGCTGTTCTTCGGGCTGTCGGGCACGGGCAAGACGACGCTGTCGGCCGACCCGGCGCGCGCGCTCATCGGCGACGACGAGCACGGCTGGAGCGATGACGGCGTCTTCAACATCGAGGGCGGCTGCTACGCCAAGTGCATCAACCTCAGCGCCGAGAGCGAGCCGGAGATCTACAACGCGATCCGCTACGGCTCCGTCGTCGAGAACGTCGTCTACGACGAGAAGACGCGCGAGGTCGACTACGACGATTCGTCGATCACCGAGAACACGCGCTGCAGCTATCCCGTCGAGTACATCCCCAACGCCAAGATCCCGTGCACGGGCGGCCACCCGAAGAACGTGATCCTGCTCACGTGTGACGCGTTCGGCGTGCTGCCGCCGGTCAGCAAGCTCACGCCGGAGCAGGCGATGTTCCACTTCATCTCGGGCTACACGGCCAAGGTCGCCGGCACCGAGATGGGCGTGACCGAGCCGCAGGCGACGTTCTCGGCGTGCTTCGGCGCCGCGTTCATGGTGTGGCACCCGACGAAGTACGCGGAGCTGCTCGCGGAGAAGATCGGCAAGTTCGGTTCGCATGCCTGGCTCGTGAACACCGGCTGGAGCGGCGGCGGCTACGGCACCGGCAAGCGCATGAGCCTGAAGATCACGCGCGCGATCCTCGACGCGATCCACGACGGCACGCTGGCCAACGCGCCGACGGTCGAGGACGAGACGTTCGGTCTCGTCGTCCCGACCAAGTGCGCGGGCGTGCCGGACGACGTGCTGATCGCGCGGAACACGTGGGCCGACAAGGCGGCCTACGACGAGAAGGCCAGGCACCTCGCGTCGCTGTTCGTGAAGAACTTCGAGAAGTACGCGGACCAGGCCAGCGAGGCGATCCGCGCGGCCGCGCCGCGCGTCTGATCGGCCCAGCGTGTTGCGGCGGCGCGCCTTGCGGCCGCCGCTCT
Source organism: Planctomycetota bacterium (assembly GCA_965228735.1). GTDB lineage: Bacteria > Planctomycetota > UBA1135 > UBA1135 > UBA2386 > JAGQRA01. Next base: position 7,809 of record OZ245838.1, on the reverse strand, counting down.
CGCGCTCGCGAGACGCCCCCGGCGACGACCGACAGGTGCGCGCCCGAGCGACCTTGCCACCGGGGCTTGCCCCCGTTCGGCCTGACGCGAGACAATGCGGAGTGAGCCGGAATGTCGTCACATCCGGCCGCCCTCCGTTTCTCCCCCCTCTCAGAGGAGAGTCCATGATCCGTCTCGTCACGCTCGCGCTCGTGAGCGCCACGTTCGCCGCGACCGCGCACGCCCAGTCCTGCCTCTCGACCCTGTTCAATTCGAACAACGGCGGCTCGGTTGGCGGCGCCGTCTACTTCGACGTCACCGTCACGGCCGCCAACGGCATCCTCGTCACCGACCTCGAGCTCAACCTGAACGACAGCCCGGGCGTCGGCACGGCGTTCACCGTCGATGTCTACACGACACCTGGCGGCGCGTCCGGCAACGAGAACAACATGGCCGCGTGGACGATGGTCTCGTCCGGCGGCGGCACGATCGCCACGACGGAGACGCCGTCCGCCGCCGATGTGACCGACTTCACGGTCGCGGCCGGCACCTACGGCATGGCGCTGGTGCTCACCGGCGCTGCCCACCGCTACACCAACGGCGACGGCAGCAACCAGAGCTACTCGGACGCCAGTCTGCAGCTCGACCTCGGCAGCGCGACCAACGTTCCGTTCACGGGCGGCATCTTCCAGCCACGCGTGTGGAACGGCACGATCTGCTACGACCAGCCCGCGGAGTGCTTCCTGCTCATCGGCCTCGAGCAGCTCAACCTCACCATCGGTGACGACACGTTCCTCGTGGACCCGATGCAGATCCTGCCGATGGAACTCGGCAACACGCCGGTGATCCCGATCCCGCAGAACCAGGGGCTCATCGGCCTGCCGATCTACGTGCAGACGGCGCTCTACAACCCGGAGATCTACCCTGCCGATCCGATCAAGGTCTCGCGCGGCCTGCAGTTCACCGTCGGCGTGTCGACCGACCACTACGGCCCGCTCAACCAGCTCGTGATGTGGCCCGCGGGCTCGATCATCGCGCAGCCCGGTGGCGCGATCGAGATCGGCTTCGCGATCCCATAGCACAGTTCCGCGGTCGGGTGCGTCTGCGGGGCGCGCCCGCCTCCCCTTCTCGCGCCTCAGGAGAGTCTCGTGCATCGCTTCAATCATTCGACCCTCGTTGGCGCGATCGTCGCGTCGAGCGCCGCGCTGGCACCAGCACAAAGCTGCCTCACGACGTTCTTCCAGTCCAACAACCAGGGCAGCGTCGGCGGCGCGATCTACTACGATCTCACGGTCACCGCGACGAACGGCATCTTCGTCACCGACCTCGAGCTCAACCTGAACGACAACCCGGGGCTCGGCCAGCCGTTCACCGTCGACGTCTACACGACCCCCACGACGGCGGTCGGCAACCAAACCAACATGGCGGCCTGGACGCTCGTCTCGTCCGGCTCGGGCACGATCGCTGTGACCGACACGCCGTCCGCGGCCGACGTCACCGACTTCACGCTCGCACCTGGAGCGTATGGCGTCGCGCTCGTTCTCACGGGTGCCGCCCACCGCTACACCAATGGCTTCGGCGGCAATCAGGTCCACAAGAACGCCGACCTGACGTTGTCAGCCGGTTCCGCGACCAACTTCCCGTTCTCCGGCGGTGTGTTTCAGCCGCGCGTCTGGAACGGCACGATCTGCTACGTCGAACCGCCGGAGTGCTTCCTCCTCATCGGCCTCGAGCAGACGAGCCTCACGATCGGCAACGACACGATCCTCGTGAACCCGCTGCAGATCCTGCCGATGGAGCTCGGCAACACGCCGGTGATCCCGATCCCGCAGCACCAGAGCCTGATCGGTCTGTCGGTCTTCGTGCAGTCCGCGATGTACAACCCGGCGCGGCATCCGACCGATCCGCTCAAGGTCTCCCGGGGCCTCGACTTCTCGATCGGCGTTTCGACGACACACTACGGCCCGCTCAACCAGCTCGTGATGTGGCCCGCGGGCTCGATCATCGCGCAGCCCGGTGGCGCGATCGAGATCGGCTTCGCGATTCCGTAGCAGGCGCCCGGGCGCAGGCCGCGTCGGCGGTAGCATGACGCCATGCTTTCTCGTCGCCGCGCGCCTGCCCGCCCCACCCTCGCCGCCGCCGCCGCCGCGCTGCTCGCGGCGTGCGCCTTGGAGCCCACCGCCGATGGGCCGACGCGACGCCCGCCCAACATCGTCCTCGTCCTCGCGGACGACATGGGCGACGCGGGCCTGAGCTGCACGGGCAACGCGCACTGGCAGACCCCGCATCTCGACCGCATGGCGCGCGAGGGGCTGCGCTTCACCGACTTCCATTCGTCGGGCGCGGTGTGCAGCCCGACGCGCGCCGGCCTGCTGACGGGCCGCTACCAGCAGCGCACGGGCGTCGACGGCGTGATCAACGCGGACCCGAAGCACGAATCGCACGGTAACGCGCTACCCAAGGGCGAGATCACGTTCGCGGAAGCGCTGCGGGAGCGCGGCTATCGCACCGCGATCTTCGGCAAGTGGCACCTCGGCTATGCGCCGGAGCACAGCCCGATCCATCACGGCTTCGACGAGTTCGTCGGGTTCGTCAGCGGCAACGTCGACTACCTGTCGCAGTACGACCGCATGGGCACGAAGGACTGGTGGCGCGGCGATCAGCTCGTCGGCGAACGCGGCTACACGACGGAGCTCATCACGCAGCACGCCCTCGACTTCCTCGATCGCCACGGGAGCAGTGAGCGCCCGTTCTGCCTCTACCTGCCGCACGCCGCGATCCACAACCCCAACCAGGGCCCGACCGACCCGCCGATCCGCGGCCCCGAACGCCGACCGCGGCGAGAACTGCAGCCGAAGGACGCGGCCATCGCGGCGATGACGCGCGCGCTCGACGACAGCGTCGGGCAGGTGCTCGGCAAGCTGCAGGAGCTCGGCATCGACGAGGACACCCTCGTGATCTTCGTGTCCGACAACGGCGGCACACGCGAGAACCGTTCGACGGGCGAGGGCATACGCGGCTTCAAGGGTTCGGTCTGGGAGGGCGGCCACCTCGTGCCGGCGATCTGCCGCTGGCCGGGGACGATTCCGATGGGCACGACGAGCAACGCGCCCGCGATCACGCTCGACCTCATGCCGACGATGCTCGGGCTTGCGGGCGCACCGGTGCCGACCGATCGCGCGATCGATGGCGTCGATCTCGGGCCGCTGCTGCGCGATCCGACGGCGGAGCTGCCGGACCGCGACCTGTTCTGGCAGCACGGCAACGCGAGCGCCGTTCGTCACGGCGCGCTCAAGCTCGTGCGGACCGCCCGGGGAGTCGCGCTCTTCGATCTCGCCGACGACCCGGGCGAGCGCACCGATCTCGCGAGCGAGATGCCCGAGCAGCGCGTCGCGCTCGGCGCCACGCTCGACGCCTGGCGCGACGACGTGCAGCAGAACGACCGTCCGCAGTAGACTCGGCGGCATGTCCGCCAGCCCTACCGCCGCCCCCGCAGCAGTCCTGTTCGCCGCGCTGACGTTCGCGCTCACCGCCCAGGGCGTCAGAGCGCAGGCCGACCTGCGGCAACGCATCACCGAGTTCTCCGCGGACGTCGCGGACCTGCAGCGCCGCTACGACGTGCCGTTCTCGAGCGAGCGCACCGACCGGCTGCGGGCGCGCTACGAACGCGAGGTGCAGGAGCTCGAGGCACTCGACTTCGAGGCGCTCGGTCGCGACGCGCGCATCGACTGGCTGCTGCTCGGCAACCACGTGAACCGCGAGCTCGAGCGACTCGCGGCGGAAGTGCAGGAGCACGACCGACTCCACGGCCGGCTGCGGTTCGCGCAGGCGATCGTCGACCTCTGCGAGGCCCGCCGGCGGCACGAGGACGTCGACGGCAAGGCCGTCGCCGAGACGCTCACGCAGATCGCCGAGACGGCCAGCCAACTAGCGGACTACCTGCAGAAGCAGTTCCCGGTCGAGATGCAATACGACGCGGACCGCGTGCAGTCGCTGCGCCGGGCGCTCGGTCGCTGGTTCCGGTTTCGCGACGGCTACGACCCGTCGTTCTCGTGGTGGGCGCGCGCGCCGTACGAACAGGTCGAGGAGCAGCTCGATCGGATGGAGGTGCAGCTGCGTAAGCACGTCCGTAACCACGTCGGCGACACCTCGCTGGCCGGCAAGCCGATCGGCGAAGCGGCGCTGAAGCGCGAACTGCGGTACGAGTGGATCCCCTACACGCCGGCCGAACTCGTCGCGATCGCCGAGCAGGAGTTCCGCTGGTGCGACGCGGAGATGGCCAAGGCCGCCGCCGCGATGGGCTGCGGTGACGACTGGCGACGGGCGCTGCAGCAGACCAAGGAACGCCACCGCCCACCGGGCGAGCAGCCGCAGATGATCCGCGAGCTCGCGCAGGAAGCGATCACGTTCTTGCGGCAGCGCGACCTCATCACGATCCCCGAGCTCGCGGAGGAGTGCTGGCGCATGCGGATGATGTCGCCGGCGCGCCAGCGCGTGAACCCGTTCTTCCTCGGCGGCGAGACGATCCAGGTGTCGTTTCCGACGGACGCGATGTCACACCGCGAGAAGCTCATGAGCCTGCGCAGCAACAACGAGCACTTCTGCCGCGCGACCGTGCACCACGAGCTGATCCCCGGGCACTGGCTGCAGCAGTACTCCGAGGCCCGCTACAAGACGTACCGGCGCCCGTTCCGGACCCCGTTCTGGACCGAGGGCTGGGCGCTCTACTGGGAGATGCGGTTCTACGACCTCGGGCTCGCGGCGACGCCCGAGGACAAGGTCGGCTTCCTCTATTGGCGCAAGCACCGCTGCGCGCGCATCGTGTTCTCGCTCAACTTCCAGCTCGGGGTCTGGGACGCCGCGAAGTGCATCGAGTACCTGATCGACCGGGTCGGCCACGAGCCGGCCGCGGCCGAAGCCGAGGTGCGCCGGTCCATCAGCGGCGGCTACGGCCCGCTCTACCAGGCGGCCTACATGCTCGGGGGCCTCCAGTTCCGGGCGCTGAACGGTGAGCTCGTCGACGGTAACCGATGGACCGAAAAGGAGTTCCACGATGCGGTGCTGCGCCAGGGGAACATCCCGATCGCCGTGCTCCGGGCCGCATTGCGCGAAAAAATGCCCGCCCGGGAACTATCGGGCTGGCGCTTCGTAGACGGCGACTGAAGGCCCTCGTGCCGTCATGGGAACCGGCACAGTTCCCGGTCCTACCGCTAGTTGCAACCGTAGGACAACTTCAGGGGTTGGCATTCGGCCAGCCCTTGGCCGATAGTGCGCATTCATCGGGTCCATGCCGGGCCCGGTATCCATGGAGACCAAGGCAATGAACAAGCACGCATTCGCAGCGCTCGCCGCGCTGGCCTTCGCGCTGCCGACCGTCGCGCAGACGGAAGGGCAGGACGCGAAGCCCAAGGTCGAGACCGAGAAGCTCTGGAAAGTCCAGTGCTCCGGAATCGGCGGTTGAGCGGCGGCCTCACAGGCCAAGAGGGTCAGTTCGATCCTCGAGAAAGAGAACTACATCAAGAACCTCATCTTCGACACCACGGGTGTCGGCTACTTCGAGCTGAAGGGCAAGGACGCGCCGGAGATCGCCAAGATCAACGCCGCGCTGAAGGCCGGTCGCATGGGGCGCGTTCGCGTCTCCAAGCTCGAGGAAGTGGACATGGAGAAGGCCGACGTGGTCTTCGAAGTGTCCGTCAAGGGGCTTGGTTGAATGGGCACCGCCATCGAGACGCGTGACGTCTTGGCCAAGCTGGACGGTGTCATTCGAGCCCACCCGAACGGCCTGAACGGCAAGTGCCTGCTCTACGTGCGGGACAAGGACAAGGTCACCAAGGACGCCGTCAAGGACGCCCTGGCGAAGACCAAGGAACTCCGGTTCCGCAAGATGAAGCGCACCCGCGGCTAAGCCGAGGAGCACTCATCCGCGAACGGGCCGCCGATCCTCCGGATCCGCGGCCCGTTCTGGTTTTGACCCCTGCCACCGCCCGTTCCAGGCGAACCCCTTGACCGCGGTCGCCCGAACGCTAAGTTTTCCCGCCCGAACGAGCCGAAAGGTCCGTTCAGCGATCCTCGATAGCTCAGTCGGTAGAGCAAGTGACTGTTAATCACTGGGTCGCAGGTTCAAGTCCTGCTCGGGGAGCCAGTCGCCGCAGATGATGCGGATGAGAACGCCTCGCGGTTAGCAGCCGCGGGGCGTTTTCTTTTGGTGCGGGGAGTGGCGTAGGCGGGGGTGTCGGGGGCGGTTGGGGGCGGTCGCGGGACTTGGGGGCGGGTGTTCGCGAGACCGGGGTGCTGCGGGTCCCCCACCCGGGAACGGGGTCGGCCTGAGTGGCACCAGGGCGGATGCTCTCTGCGGACGGCGAGAGAGCTTGGATTCTGGTTAACAGTCTGTGTGCCCGCACCTGCAGCGTCTGGTAGTGCAGCATGCGTTCTGTAAACCGCCCGAGGCAGCTTGACGCAGTCGGCGGTGGTCGTCGCGGTCGGTCTGGGCGCTGCACCCTGGGTGCAGTGGCCAGGCCGACCGCGACGACCACCGCCGGCGCGGACGGATGCTTCAAGTCGGCGAGTCACGACGCTCAGCTTTTGTTAACCACAACGAAAGCAGAACGAAGTGACCCACCAATCCGAAAGTAGCACGCTCGACACCGTCTTGGAATCCATCGCAACGCAGGGTCTGGGAGGGATCGCGGACGCGATCCGCGTCCTCGTGAACGAGGCCATGAAGATCGAGCGATCCGCGTTCCTGGGCGCCGGTCCAAACGAGCGTACCGAGTCACGACGGGGCTACGCCAACGGCTTCAAGCCGAAGACCGTGGCGACTCGCGTCGGCGCGATCGAGTTCGCCGTCCCGCAGGTCCGCGAGGCCGTCGACGGCGAACGCTTCTATCCGACGGCACTCGAACGCGGGATTCGCTCGGAGCGCGCCCTGAAGCTCGCGGTCGCCGAGATGTACGTCCAGGGCGTCTCGACCCGCAAGGTCGCCGCGATCACCGAGGAGCTCTGCGGAGTACAGGTGTCGTCCCAGCAGGTCTCCCGGGCCGCCGCGGCACTCGACGACGAGCTGCAGCAGTGGCGGATGCGCGAGCTCGGCCGGTGCCGCTACCTGGTCCTCGATGCCCGCTACGAAAAGGTCCGGCACGCCGGCTCCGTCATGAGCGCCGCCGTCCTGATCGCGACGGGCGTCGATGATGCAGGCCATCGCTCGGTCCTCGGCGTCAGCGTGTCGCGCTCGGAAGCCGAGGTCCACTGGCGCGACTTCCTCGACAGCCTGCGTGAACGTGGCCTGCACGGGCTCGGACTCATCGTCAGTGACGACCACTCTGGCCTCCGCCAAGCTTTGGCGGCGAGCTTTCCCGGAGTCGCTTGGCAACGCTGCCAGTTCCACCTGCAACGCAACGCCGCTCCACGAGTGCCGACCGTCTCGTTGCGCCCGTCGATCGCTCGTGGACTTCGTGCGGTCTTCAACGCTCCAGACCGACCTGAGGCCGAACGGCTTCTTGATAGGCTTCTGGAGGATCACGCGGAAACCGCTCCCGACTTTGTCCGGTGGGCTCGCGACAACGTCCCCGACGGCTTCGCTGTCTTCGCGATCCCGGCGACGCACCGTCGCTGCCTTCGCACGACCAACATGCTCGAGCGCCTCAACAAGGAGCTCCTGCGCCGCACCCGCGTTGCGACGCTCTTCCCCAACGACGCCTCTCTTCTCCGGCTCGCCACCGCGGTCCTCATGGAGATCAGCGAGGACTGGGTGACTGGCCGTCGCTATCTCTCCATGGACGCTGAGTGAAATGATTCGCCGACTATGGGCTCGCTCTTACAGAACGAATGTTG